>CAWAHD010000002.1:0-5652046 GCA_963781785.1 uncultured Isosphaeraceae bacterium
TTCAGGTCCTAGTGGGCTTAACACGCCCGTGCAGGTTCAAGTCCTGTCTTCGGCATCTGGAACTGAAAGGGCTTGCGGCCAATAACGCCGTAAGCCCTTTCTCGTTGGCCAGGCGGTTGTTCCCCCGATTTTCCGCGTGCGGGGCAATTTCAAGGTGTTCACAGACACGCTCTAAGAGCCCATGATTGACTTTTCTTCGGTGTCCTCAGGGATTTCCAGTGTTGACTTTTCTTCCGTACTCTCAGGGATTTCCAGGGGGAACGGGCGTCGAAGTGCGGGCTTGGGAAGTAGCGACGCAAGAGATTCGGCGGTTTCGCGGGGAAGCGGCAATCCTTTGCTCACGCGATCGTGTGTGCTCTGGCCATCGTGTGCTTCTTTTGCTTGATGTTCGAGAACCTCACTCAGAGGTTCATCCGCCTCTTGGCTGATCAGGCTCCGCTTGTCGGCAATCCGACCGAACAAGTAATAAAGGCCGGGAATGACTAAAACCCCAATCAAGGTGCCCGTGAGCATCCCGCCGGCTGCGGCGGTGCCAATGGTGCGGTTGCCGATCGCCCCGGGGCCAGTGGCAACGACCAGCGGAAGGAGACCAGCGATGAAGGCGAACGAGGTCATCTGAATCGGCCGGAAGCGCAGTTTTGCGCCTTCGACGGCCGCGTCCTTGAGAGACACGCCCTCCCGCCGCCGTTGGACCGCAAATTCCACGATCAAGATCGCATTCTTGCCGAGCAGTCCGACCAGCATCACCAGTCCAATCTGGGCGTACACGTCGTTCGCCAAACCCATGGCCTGCAGGAATAGGAAAGAACCGAAAAGCCCGACCGGCAGGGACAGGATCACTGCCAGCGGCAGGATAAAGCTCTCGTATTGCGCGACCAGCACCAGATAGACGAAAGCGACGACGATGAGGAAGATAATAACGGCCTCATTCCCCTTTTTTGACTCGTCATACGCGAGACCCGACCAGCCGATGTCGAAACCGGGCGGCAGCGTCGCGGCGCCGACCTCCTTGATCGCTTGGATGGCTTGACCGGTGCTGTAGCCAGCAGCCGGCGCGCACTGAATCGATGCGGAGGTGTACAGGTTATACCGGGTGATCTCATTCAAACCCAGCTTGTTTTGTAGCGTGATGAACGCGGAGTAGGGGACCATTTCCCCTTTGTCGTTCTTGACGAATAGGTTGCTCAGATCCTCTGGGTAGCGCCGGAACTCCGGCTTGGCCTGGACGAAGACCTTGTAGAACTGGTTGAAACGAATGAATCCCTGCTCCCAAGTGCTGCCAATGAGAATGTTGAGGCTGTCCATCGCTGCCTTGATCGACACGCCCTTCTGCATAGCCACGTCGTTGTTGATGATCAGCTCGTACTGCGGGTAGTTGGCGGCGTAGAAGGTGAACAGGTTCGTCACCTCCTTATGCTTTTTCAGGGCGGCCATGAACTTTTCGGTCACTTCTCCGAGGTGCTGGTAATCACCGGAGAAAGTCTTATCGAGGACGAGCATCGAGATACCCCCGGCAGTGCCGAAGCCGGGAACCGCGGGCGGTTCAAAGAACTCGAGGTTCACGTTGCTCATCTGGCGGCATTTTTCTTCGAGATCCACAATGATCTGGCGTGCGGTTCGCTTGCGGTCGGACCAGGTTTTCAGGTTGATGATACAGGTTCCCGAGTTCGAGCCGCGGCCTTCGGTCAGAACTTCATAACCGGCCAACGAGGTCACGGAGGTGACTTCCTGAATCTCCTTTGCGATCTCCTCGAGCTGCAGGGATTTGGCGTTGGTGTACTCGAGCGTGGACCCTGGAGGCGTCTGGAGGACGGCGTAGATGATGCCCTGGTCCTCGCCCGGGATAAAACCCGTCGCGAGCTGCGTGTTCACAACGTAGATGGCGCAGCCAAACCCCACCACAATGAACGAGGTCAACGCTCGGCGCGTCACGATCCGGCGCAGAAATGCAGTATAATGGCCCGTGACCTTCTCGACGGCGCGGTCAAAACGCCCCCGCACCAGCGGCAGAAGAATGAGCAGGAAGCCAACCGGCCCCCACAACTTATACGCCAGATACGCTATTCCGCCCAAGACCAAGAGCCCTCCCAGCGCATAAAGCAGCTTGACTCCTAGTCTGCGCGGCCTATCCACGTTGCTCGTATACGGGTCAGGGCTCGTGTCGGTGTGAGGGTCAGTGTGGTCGTGGGGCTTCAAGATCATCGCACAGAGGACCGGCGTCAGCGTCAGGGCCACCAGACCGGACAGAATGATGGACGTGGCCATCGTGATCCCGAACTGGCGGTAGAAGGTGCCGACCGCCCCGGGAATGAACGTCACTGGAACGAAGACGGACGTCATCACGAGGGTGATGGCAATGATCGCGCCTGAGATCTCGTGCACGACCTCCATGGTTGCCCGGTAGGGCGATAAGTGCTTCTGGGCGATCTTGACATGCACCGCCTCGACCACCACGATCGCGTTGTCCACCACGATGCCAATCGCCAGCACCAGCGCGAAGAGCGTGATCAGGTTGATCGAGATACCGAGCAACAGCAGGAAAAAGAAGGTACCGACCAGCGATACGGGAACCGCCAGGGTCGGGATCAGCGTGGATCGTAAGTCCCCGAGGAACATGTAGACCACGAGAGACACCAGAATGAACGCCTCGAGTAGCGTGTGCAGCACCTTGTCGATCGAGGCTTCCAGAAACTTGGAGACGTCGTAGGCGAATTCGTAGTTCATTCCGGGAGGGAATGATTCCTTCTTGATCTGCTTGAGTTCCTCCTTGATCGAGTCGATGACCTCGGCGGCGTTGGAGCCGGGAGCCTGCTTGAGGACGATGGACGCCGCGGGATTCCCGTTGATGTCGGAGTAAATATCGAAGAACTGAGGACCCAATTCCACCTCCCCAACGTCCTTGAGCCGCAGGATCTCGCCATGGGGATTTGCTTTCAGAATGATGTTTCCATACTGCTCTGGCTTGTTAAAGCGCCCGATATAGGTCAAGACGTACTCTTTTGATTGCGACGTCTTCCCTGTGGCCTGGCCGAGTCGTCCGGGCGAACCAATCATGCTCTGTTCCTGCAGAGCCTTCATGACATCCTCGGTGGACACGTTGTAGGCTCGCATGCGCTCGGGATCCAGCCAAACCCGCATCGCAAAGATGCGATTGCCGAGATTCCTGGGGATGCCCATGCCTTTGATCCGCTTGAGCCGGGGCATGACGAAGACGTTGGCAAAGTTGAAAAGGTATTTCTGGTCGGCGTTTTTATCCGTGCTGAAAATATTCACGTACATGAGCATGCTCGGCACGACCTGGCTCACGAGGATCCCCTCCCGCACCACCAGGGGCGGGAGCTGGAACAGCACGATGTTGACCCGGTTTTGCACGTTCACGACATTGATGTTGGGATCCGTGCCCGGCTCGAAGTAGATGATGATCGCTGCCTCGCCGGCACTCGTGGCGGAGGAGGTAATGAAGCGCATGTTCTGAACGCCGTTGATGGATTGCTCAAGCGGAATCAGAACCGACTCGACCAGGACATTGGCGCTGGCGCCGGGATAAGAAATGGAAACCATAACGGTCGGCGGCGCGATGTCAGGGAACTGTGCGATCGGAAGCATCTTGATCCCCAACACCCCCAGGAATAAGAGGATGATTGAGATAACGATCGCCAATCCCGGTCTATGGAGAACTTTTGCGAACATGGTCGAACCGGGCGCTTGAGCGCCAGCCACTCATGGGCAATTTGCAAAACCAGCCGCGACTTGACTATCGGACGCCTGGAAGGGAATTGGCAGTACCGCCAGGAAGGGAGCGTTAGGGTAGGCTCCCTGCAGGCACCTCCGCTTGAAGTCACCGGCGGGCGGTATACCCGTCGAGCGCGTTCTGAATCAGCCTCGGGTTTCGGGCCAACCCGATGCCTACAGCGCACCCGAAAGAGTCAACTTATGCTTGTGCGGCCGCACCTTTCTGGGCGCCCAACACTGTTGCGGAGGTTGAGGTGTTCGATAAGCCGACTGAACGCGTTCCCTGGCGGGATCCTTCCGCGCCGCATTCGATCCGAATCAGATAGCCGCACTACGTCGCCGAATTGGTCGCCGCCCTAGGACGAGTTGAATTGGCAATCGCCGCGATGTGTGATGTCGCACGGCGCTAAACATTAAAGCGATCAGTTAAATCCAAGTATATAACAAAGTTTGCGATCGGATGCAAGGGACTGGTGCTGGTATTTTTCGAGATTCCACTTCCGCTCGGATCCGGTCGTACGGGAAGCGGAGCGTCGCCGGACGGGCACCGTCCGGTTTTGACCGATGTCGCCCCCAGGTTCACGGTCGTTTCTGGGCAGGTCGCCGAAACTCCTGGAGCAAGGCCTGGAATGCCGGGTCGCTGCGGATCGGTTCGAGATCGGGATCGGTTTCGAGGGTCACGACGTCGGTCCAGCCTTTTTCCTTGTCCTTGCGCAGGCTATCGAGGGCACTGGCGGTGTAGCGCCTCTTCAGGGTGGCGTCGTTGCTGGCGGCGGCCGCGCAGAGTGCGTAGCCGCACGCGACCTGAAAATACATATGTTCGTCAGTGGGCGGGATCGCGATCAGGGCGTCGGCAATCTTCGCGGCCTCGGCATGGTCACCGCACCGCGCCAGGGCGAGCATCAGGTCAACCCGAGGCATCTTGGCCGCCGGCTCGGTCGCGAGCTTTTTGCGAATCTCCAGGCAACGGCGATAGCCTGCGGCCGCTCCCTGCGCGTCACCGGAGTGGAGAGCGCACGTGGCTTCATAGTAGAGGATCTCCGCGAGCTTGGCCTTGGTCTCGAGGTTGGCCGGATCGGCTTGGGCCCGATCCTCGACAATCGCGAGCGCTTTCTTGTGGAGCTCGCGCGCGGCAGCCGGATCGGTGCCGCGCGGGTAAAGCAGAAATGCCGCATTGTTGTACGACCGGGCGAGATCGTAGACGGCGGGCCAGAAGGCAGGTCGTTCCGCCAGGACCTCTTCACGGATCGCGGCAGCCAGCGCGTACAGGCGCCGGCCCTCGTTCAGGTCGTTCATCTTGAGCCGGAGCTCCGCCATCCGCTCATACATGCCCGCGCACTCGCGACGCGTCTCGAAGAAATTCGTGTGTTTGGGAGAGAACGAATCACGGACGATCTCCTCCTCCCGGTAGGCGTCGCGAGCTCGCTCCAGATGGCCCATCTTCATTTCGGCCAATGCGAGCTGACCGATCGAGCTGGCGAGTTCGTTTTTGCATGTATCGTTGTCCGGGAACTTCTGGAGAACGGCGCGGTTGATCTCGATCGCCTGCAGGATGAGCTTCCGCCCACCTTCGGTGTCACCCAGTTTGTGGACGGATACGTGTCCGAGCTGGCGCCGGCTCCGGGCCCGCTGAACCTCCGACCTCAGTTCACCCGGGCTGGCCGATGCGAGCTGTTCGACGAGCGCAGTCCATGCGTCGAAATTGCTCCATCGCGTCGCCGATCCTGTTCTCGGAAAGGCACAGCTCACCCATGCGCTGGCTGGCCCTGGCCAGCGTCCGGAAGTTGTTTTGCTGATCCTTTGGCTCCCACATGACGTTGCGTTCCTGGAGGTGCACCATCAACCCGGCCGATTCGTTGAGATTCTTCACGGCCGTGCCCAGGATTTGCTCGCGCACGTCCTGGAGCTCTGGCACGTGTCGCAGCCTGCCTTCGAGAATCTCCATCATGTCGCCCTCGGCACGCACGAGACGCAGGTTCTGGTCGTTGGCGGCCCGGACGGCGTCCTCCGCGATCTGCCGCTTTTGGTCGGCTTCCATCCGTTTCTGCTCGACGGCTGAGTTGGCGTTCTTGAGATTCTCGTTGGCCTGACCAAGCTGCATGTTCTTCCGGTTCACGGTCATGATGAACCAGGAGCCGACCACAAAACAGGCCAATATCGCCGCGACGGCGGTTGCGCCAGGGAGGCGACCAGCTTGTTGCGCAGGCACCAGCGCCCGAGCCGCTCTACCGCCGAAACCGGCCGCGCGACGATCGGCTTGCCGGCCTGGTACCGACGCAGGTCTTCGGCGAGGGCGGAGACATCGGCATAGCGGCGTGCTGGTTCCTTCTCCAGGGCCTTCAGGCAGATGGTCTCGATGTCGCGGTGCATCTTGGGCTGAAGCTGCGATGGAGGCACCGGCTCCTTGTTCCTGACCTGATCCAGGGTGTCGAGCACCGAGGTCCCCTGAAACGGCGGGCGGCCGGTCAAGAGCTCGTAGAGGATTGCACCCAGGGCATACTGGTCGGCGGCCGGCCCGACGACCTGCGTCTCGCCCTTGGCCTGCTCGGGAGCCATGTAGCTGGGCGTGCCCAGGATCGTGCCGCTTCGAGTCTGGCTCGAGTCGCCCTCCAGGCGCTTGACCAGTCCGAAGTCGGTGATCTTGAGCGTGCCATCTGCCGCGAGCAAGACGTTGGCCGGCTTGAGGTCGCGGTGGATGATCTTGTTCTGATGCGCCACCTCCATCGCGCTGGCCAGGACCTCGACGATCCGAGCAGCATCATCGACGGGCTGGGGCTTGCCGCCGATCTTCTTGGCAAGACTGCCACCCGCCAGGAATTCGAGCGAGCAGAACGGCATGCCGCCGTGCTCACCGATCTCGAAGATCTTGATGATATTCGGGTGGTCGATATGGGCAACGGCCTGGGCCTCGGCTTCGAACCGGGCCAGATCCTGGGGACGCGCCCGCCCCGGCACGGATCATCTTGAGCGCAACGAATCGATCGAGCCTGATCTGTCGTGCCTTGTAGACAATCCCCATCCCGCCGATGCCCAGGACCTCGAGAATCTCGAACCCGGCGACCCGCGGCTGTCTGGAGCCGGGTACCTCCGCCCCCGTGGGCAGCGTGCTTTCCGAGTCTTCGACTTGCGAGTCGAGCAGGAAGGAGAGGGTCCCACCCCGGCCGCCGCTCGACGCCGCATCGAGCGTCGCGCCGCCGGGGGTAGTCCTCTGGGTGTCAGCCTGCGAATGCAAAACGAATGACGTTGTCTCGCCGCGAGCGGTCGCCGGCGCCGCGTGATCCGCGTCCCCGTCTTGCCGCGAGGTCATTGTCGGTGAGCCCGGCGGCAGCTCGTCCGTCCTCGCAGCCGCTGCCCCGTCTGCGGAATGGGCCGTTGCGGCCGCGTCGGTGGGTTCTGGTTCCGTCGGTGCAAGATCGGGCGGTCGATCGCGGCGCACCGGATCAGGCTGGGTGCGTCTCATGAGTGGCGGTCTCCCGCAGGGCGGTTGTCGTCGGAGGCACGGAGCAGGTCGTACTTGAGCATCCAGGCGAGCGTGGCGCGGCCGACGCCGGGCTCGACGCCGGACCGGGTCCAGAAGCGGTCAAAATCGTCGACCGAGCCCGGCGCTGCGCAAGGGCGGCGCGGATGAGGCCCGGATCAGCGACGCGGCGGCCGGGGGCGTGATGGGTCAGCGGCATCGCGAGCAGACTGTCCAGCGTGTCTTGAGCACCGGCACCGCCGCGAGCAGGTCGGCGCCTCCGAGACGACGGGTCGGATATCCGGCGAAAGTCCGCTCGGGGGCCGGGTACGCAGCCGGCCCGCGTAAGGGCGATGACCCTGAGCCCGCACGAGCTCGCGCCGATCGCTCAGCGTCCTGATCGCGCCACAATTGTTCATACGAAGTGATGATGTGGCGCCAGTCGAAGCGGTCCACCGCCCGGCGGCGGCCGGCTTCGCCCATCCGGCGCCTGAGCGATTGATCGCCGACCAAGCGGGTCAGGGCGACGGCCATGGCGGGCGTGTCAACGGCCGTCGCCTGGCTGATCTCGGCGAGGAAATGGTCATAGGTCAATTCGCCGGTCAGGAGCCGTGCGGTGGCAGCCGCCGTGGCACCGTCGATCATCGCGGTCGGCACCAGAAACCCCGTTGTGCCATCCACGACGAGGTCGCGGTAACCGTCCCAGTCGGAAGCGACGACTGCCAGCCCGCTGGCCATCGCCTCGATGACCGCCAGGCCGAACGTCTCCTGAATATTGTCCGACGGCGAGACGAACAGGTCGGCGGCGTGCCAGACAATTCGCCGTGTCTCCTGATCGCGGCCATCAAGGAGCGAGGTCCGCACGTTGGCGGCGAAGGTGCGAGCACCGTCGACGAACGCGTCGCGCACCGCGGGGTGTGCCGTCCAGCCGGCGAGAATCAGATGGACCGGACGCCCCGACGCACTGGCAGCCAGGGAGGCGCCGCGGAACATCGGGAACGGGTGTGCCTTGGCGTGGTGCGACAGCCGGCCGACGTAGAGAATCACCACCTCGTCGTCCAGCACGCTCAGCGACCTTCGCGCCGCGGACCGTTCTTCCGCACTGGCTAGAGAGTACCGATCGATATCCACGCCCAGTGGAATCATCTCCAGGCGCACCGGGTTGCCAGAGTTCGCCCGCGGTGCCGGCATCACTCCCAGGCGGGCACGAAGGTGATCGGTGTACGCCCCGGTCACCTCGGCGACCATGTCGGCAACGGCGCACGACGTGCAAATCAAAGCATCGTACGGTTCGAAAGGCGCGGTTACGAGAGACCTCAAGAGCGCAACCGCCTCGGCTGAAGAGAGCGAGTGCGTGACGCCCGACAGGGCAAACGCATGCGGCCCCCCCTGTTGCCGGGCCCAGGCCAGCGCCGGGTCGGGCGGTTGCGGGGCATGCAGGATGGTCGCCGGAGGATCGGGAAAGAACGCGCGGTGGAACTCCGCCGCTTCGATCACCCGCAGGGTGCGTGGCTCGTTGCGGGTCGAGGGATGGCCGCGCAGATCTCCACCAGCGATTGAGCGCTCGCCCGGTGGCGCACCAAAGCCGCCAGGTCAGAGAAGCCGCCGTGGCTCAGGTACGCCTCCAGAAAGGATCGGCCCGCTACCTGGCGACCCATCAAACCCGGAGCGCCGCCGCCCGCCTCGACATAGGCATCGTCGTCATAGACCAGCGCGACGGTCGGCGCCTCGCCCACGTCCATCGGTCGTGACCACCCTTTGCAGCAGGAATCAAATTCCGTTGCGCGAGCTTGAGTCATTCTGACGATTACCGCGTCGTCCTGAACTTGAGGAACTGCCTCCTGGATGGAACGCTCCCAGCCCGCCGATTCCGGGCGACCCGCAGGCCGGCATGAAGTCCGCAGAAACCGCCGAACGTCAGGAGACCCGCCAGGCTCGCCGCTCGCTGCTCGGACCGCCCGGGCCGTTCCGGACTCGACATCGGTCCCGCCGGAACCGGAGCGAGCAAGGGACCGCCCGGCCGCGCCGCAACTTGCCCGGCCAGAGCGCCGGTCACCACCAAGCGTGGCCGATCAGGAACACTCATGCCGCGGGACTGCGCATACCCTCGTGAACCGACCAGATCGGAAATCAGATCGTCGAGGATCCACTCGGGCACCACGCCGCTGCGGTGCGATGCCATGATCACGCCGCCTTCATCTTCCCATGTTGTTCTCTGGAGTCCCAGAGGGTGCTCCGAGCTGGTCCGCGATCTGCCGTCGGTCAGAGCCACCGACCAGTCAACCTGCCGAGTGGAATCGGCCTGACTGATCAGGGCGGACGAGACGGGGATGACCACCGTCTGCACTGAGGTCGCAGCCGGCATGCCTACGGGGCTGCGGCCCGGCGGGACGTCGATCGCGGAGATCGACGGATCCGCCGTGAGCAAGCCGTGTGACGAACCGGAGATGAAACCGGCGCCCGTCACGAGTGTGATCGCGGCCCGGTTGCTCTCGATGGCCGACGGCATCTCAAACGGGGACGGATTCGGATCGGTGCTGCTCATCTGATCACGGAGAGATCCCGGCCCGATGCTGGTGATCGTCAAGGAATCGAACACATTCATCGGACCGGCGACGACGGAGCCGCCGGCGGTCAAGTTGGAGTTTTGCAACGGCCCGACCGGCAATCCCGAGTAGGTTGTGCCCGGTCCGTGGTAGGCCACCAGGTCACTTACCAGCAGGCTCGCCGCGGGCGTCCCCAGCCCCGTCACCAGGTTGTAACCCGGGTTCGCGGAGTAGCCATTACTGCCGCTGGCGATCACGTTGTAGTCGCTTTGCGGCAAACTGTAGAGAGCCTGCTGGGTCTCGGTCGGGCTGGCGCTGTTGAAGCTCGGCTCGCCCGAAAGGGCGCGCCCCTGGTTGGCGAGTGCCAACAGGCCGGCCCAGGCCGGAGCAGAGAGGCTGGTGCCACCCACGACCTCGAACGGGTCGCTGCCCGACAGGTTGTAAGGATCGGCGATCCACGCGCCGGTAGCCGGATCGGCGACCAGGGAGACGTCAGGAGTTGACCGCATGCCCGTGGACTGGACGCCCTCTTGATAGGCCGGCTCGGGTTCGTAGAGGCTGACCCCGCCGCCCGAGCCGATCGACGTGCCGAGAGAGTTCGAGAAATAACCCCAGCCCGTCTCGCTGTTGTAAGAACCATTCGCGTTCAGAAACAGGCTCGTGCCGCCGACGGCAACCACATTGGGCGAGAAGGCGGGATACTCGGGATCGGCCGCTCCGAAGTCGCCCGTGCTGGCGACGAAGGACACGCCCGGGGTCGTGAGCACGCTGTCGTAGGCTGCCTCGTCGCTCTGCAAGACGGCCTGTCCTTCGGGGAACCCCCAGCTCATCGACACGACCGAAACGCCGGGCTGCGTCGCGGCCGTCGCAACGCCGGCCATCAAGTCCGAGAGCGATTGGCTGTCGGCTTCAACCAGAATGATCCGCGCCCCGGGGGCGATCGCATGCGTCCATTCCACGTCGAGAGCTTCCTCGACTTCCCAGTTATCCGTGCCCGGCCCGTTCGGGTCTGATCCCGGCAGGGACGTCGCTTGCCCCGCCTGATTGAGGACCGTCAAGAACGTCGACGCCGGCCCGTACTGCTGGTAAAGCGACGGCCCGGTCGCGGTCAGGCCAAACTGGGAGTCGAATGCATCGAGGGCCGGGAAGATGCTCGGGTCGTCGTAGGCGTCGACGATGGCGATGGTCTGGCCCGTTCCGTCTAGCGGCGTGGACACTCCCGCACTCAGGGCATCGATGCCGTAGACGGTCCGGATCTGGGCCGGGTCGTAAGCGACCGTTCCGGTCGGTGCGGCCAGGGTGAGGCCGTTGGCCACTGCGGCGCCGCTCAAGGTCAGGGTATCGACGATGAGGGCCATGTTGAGCGAGGCGCTTCCACTCTCGGCGAGCTGGGCCGAGGGTGCGTAGATCGTGCCGCTGACTCCGGCCATGGACGCACCGCTGAAGGACAAAACCTGCGTGTTGGCGGCGGGCTGAATGAAGAGGACGCCGGCATAGGACCCGGTCGTGGCCGGAGTCAGCTTGATCGTGCCGCTGCCGCTCAAGCTGATCGCGCCGGTGGTGCCGCCGGTACTGGGGAACTTGCTGTTCGTGTTGTAGATCGTGACTCCCGTGCCGGTGACGGCGCCGGCGCCGGAAACCTGGAATCCGCCGCCCTCGATGATGTAGAGGCCAGGATTCATGGTCAGGCTGGCACTTCCCGAGACAGCAATCTCGCTGTAAATGCCCGGTTTGATCGTCGCCTTGGAAACGCCGCCTAGGCTCTCGCTACCGTATTTGGTCAGCCCGGTCGTGCCGGGAACAGGCAGCCCGGCGAGAGGATCGGCGACCGTTGCCGCCTTCGTGACCGGGGCCGGACTGAAGGTCGGGCTGCCGGACTTCGAGACACCTCCGTGCACGTCGATCACCGAGGCCGTGATCTTGGCGGCACCGCTGGCCTCGAGCGCGCTTGCGCTGCTGGAATCGACATAGACGCCCCCGGCCACGTTGATGCTCGCGCTGCCCGAGATATTCAGCGCTCCGCCGGCGGTCGGATCCAGCACGATCACCGACTGGCCGATCGTGATCGTCGCCAGGGTCGTGCTGCTCGACAGGAAATTGCTGTCTCCGGAATAGGTCGCCGTGATCGATTGCGAGCCCGGCGGAAGTGACGCGATCGACAGCTCGGCGACGCCGCCCGAAAGCGTGCCCTTGCCGAGGTCGTCATTCGTTGTCGAGTCGAAGAAATCGACGGTGCCGGTGGGTGATCCGGAGCCTGGAGACTTGGCGGCGACGGTCGCCGAGAGCGTGACCATCTGGCCGAACGCGCCGCCTGTCGCCGAGGCGGTGATCGTGGTCGCATCCTGGTTGATCGTCAGCGTTCCGGCCACATAGCCGATGGTGTAATTGGGGTCGACGGCGCCGCTGGCGGTGATCGTGTACGTTCCCACCACGCTGCTCGTGGTTGCTGTGGTGGTGACCGAAGGCTGGGTCGTTAAGCTCGCTGATGTATCGTTGTTGACGAACCCCGAATAGCTCACCGTCAGAGCCGGATTGGCCTGTCCGTAGACCTTCGACTGGTTGCTGGCCGTGATCGTCAGTGCGGCCTTGGTAACCGTCAGAGTGCCGGCCACATAGCCGATGGTGTAATTGGGGTCGACGGCGCCGCTGGCGGTGATCGTGTACGTTCCCACCGGGCTGCCCGTCGCGGCTGTCGTGGTGACCGAAGGCTGAGTGGTCAAGCTGGCTGACGTGTCGTTGTTGACGAACCCCGAATAGCTCACCGTCAGAGCCGGATTGGCCTGTCCGTAAACCTTGGACTGGTTATTGGCCGTGATCGTCAGTGCGGCCTTGGTAACCGTCAGAGTGCCGGCCACATAGCCGATGGTGTAATTGGGGTCGGCGGCGCCGCTGGCGGTGATCGTGTACGTTCCCACCGGGCTGCTCGTGATTGCTGTGGTGGTGACCGAAGGCTGGGTCGTTAAACTCGCTGATGTATCGTTGTTGACGAACCCCGAATAGCTCACCGTCAGAGCCGGATTGGCCTGTCCGTAGACCTTCGACTGGTTGCTGGCCGTGATCGTCAGTGCGGCCTTGGTAACCGTCAGAGTGCCGGCCACATAGCCGATGGTGTAATTGGGGTCGACGGCGCCGCTGGCGGTGATCGTGTACGTTCCCACCGGGCTGCCCGTCGCGGCTGTCGTGGTGACCGCAGGCTGAGTGGTCAAGCTGGCTGACGTATCGTTGTTGACGAATCCCGAATAGCTCACCGTCAGAGCCGGATTGGCCTGTCCGTAGACCTTCGACTGGTTGCTGGCCGTGATCACGAGCGCCGCCGGAGTAACGGTCAAGGATCCGGCCATATACGAGATCGAGTAATCGGAATCGACCGCGCCGCTGGCGGTGATGCTATAGGGACTGCCCGAAACCGGGCTGCTGCCGATAGCTGTCGTCGTGAGCGTCGGTTGTGTGGTCAGGCTGGCCGAGGTATCGCCGTTGACGAATCCCGAGAAGCTGGCTGTGAAGGTCGGGAGCGCCGCGCCATAGACCTTGGACGCGTCGTTTGCGGTGACTGTCAAGGGCGCAGGCGTGATCGTCTGCGTGACAAGATTGGAGTTGCTGCCCTGGTTGTTGGTGTCGCCGCCATAGACAGCCTCGATCGCATACGGACCGCCGGCGACCGACAGGCTCGATGTGCTGACGCTCGCTTGATCCATGGTGGCGACCCCGCTGAGCGTGCCGACTCCAATCTCATCGGCCGAATTGATCGGACCGGCGTAGAACGTAACTTCACCAACGGGCGCGCCGTAGCCCGTCACCGTGACGGTGAACGTGGCCGTCTGGCCGTACACAACGCTCGTCGGCGTGGCCAGTGTGGTCGTGGAGGTCGCCGGCGAAACCGTGACATAAGTGGTGGCCGATACACCCGCCGCGGTTCCGCGGTTGACCGTCACCGTGATCGGTTCGGTTCCCAACTGGTCGAACGAGAAATTGCCGTAGACCGAAAAAACCTGGGTGCCGGCGTCATACGAGATCGTGCCGGTCTCGGAACTGGGATCGCCCCAGGTGATCGATGCGGAGTAGTCGGCGGAGGGCTCGGCTCCCGCGGGGTCAGTGAACGTGGCGACCAGGACGCTGCCGGTCGGCGAGCCGAGGTTGGCCGCGACAGGTACGCCGGTCACCACCACGGGCTGGTTGGCAACAACCACGAGATTGGGGAACTTGATCGAGGTTGTGTCACCGTCGAACTCCGAGACCGTCTCGGTGATCTTGTAGGACCCACCCGTCGCGTAGGCGTAAGAATAGGAGAGCGGACCAGAGCCCGAAGGCTGGAAGGTCGATGAGTTGCCATCGCCCCACTGGACGGTCACCGTCCACGGGCCGCCACCGGCGACCTGGAGGTATCCCAGATCGATCGCCGCGGTCTCACCGGCCACTTCGTTCTGCGTCTCACTCGGGGCTGTGAGCTCTAGGGGGACCGGGTTGGCGATGACTTCCGTCTGGGCAGAATAAGACATCTCGGTCTGATCGGTAACCGTGAAGGTCACCGTATAGGTTCCCGCATTTTCCGGCGTGAACCTGTACGTGTAGCCGGTTCCGTCCGCGACTGGCTGGCCGTTGGGCCCAAGGACGCTCCACTCGAGCGTGTGCGTATCGGCATCGTCCGGGTCGACGTAATAGCCGGTCAGGGTGACCGGATCCCCTTCGTTCACCGTCTGGGTCGGGCCGGCGGTGACGTCGATGTACGAGGCCTTCGCCTGTTGCGTGATGGTGCCCGAGCCCTCGATGAGCGTGTCCTGGGGCGGGGCCACGATGGTGTCGTCGGCCGTGCCGGCGATGATCGTGTCATCGCCCGAGCCGGCATAGAGCGTGTCTCCCGCAGGCGGGTCGCCGCCGGTCGCGAAGGTGTACATGAACAGCTCGTACGCCCCGGTCAGCGGCTCGTTCAGTGCGGCCGACTTCGGCGACGAGGTCACCATCGCATAATAGGTGCCCGTGTAAGGCATGGTGAAGTCGATGATCGTGGAATCGGTATCCTGGAACGAGTCATCGTTAGAGGCAATCACCTGGCCGCTCGAGTTGTAGATGGCCAGGTAGGTGTCGAACGGCCCCTGCGGCCGATTCAGGACGGCGGACATCACCTGGAAGTTCATCAAGGTGCCGGCCTGGGCGGTGAACGAATAGAAGTCGGTGTTGGACTGTCCGCTCGCGGTTAACTGGAGCTCGCCGACTATGTCGGCGGCCGTAACGTCGAGGATCGTGTCGGCATTCACGCCCTCGAGGTCGGTATCGGGCACGACCAGCGGCTCCAGCGCGATCGGCTGGGCGTCGGCGATCGAATAATGCGGTGCGATCTGTTCGTTGGTGGGTGAGCCGCCTTCGCCGAAGGCGAGCTTGATCGCTTCGCGCTCGCCGAAGAAGGGATCGTTGAGTGCGTCTTCGATGGTCGAGTTGACTGAGGCGCCGGAGGCCATGATGTGCAGGATGGTCTCCGTAGCATCGGTGGGTCCCGGATAGGGCGGATTGTAGAGTTCGGGGTTGACCCCGGAGTAGATCCCCGAGCCGATCGGGCCATACGAGTCGCCGTGCTCGAGCCCGGAGAGGTGGCCCAACTCGTGGGCGGCGATCGTGGACGAGAGACCGACGAAGTTGGCGCTGGTCGCCGCCGGCTCGCCGGGAGCGCCCAGGAAATTGTTGACGTTGACGCCACCGGCATCCGGAGGGACAACCACCAGGCCCGAGGACGTGAGCATGGTCGTCCCGGCGACGTCAAGATCGCGCCAATCGATCTCGGTCGCGATTCCCCCCTCCAGGCCGACCAGTACGGGGTCGTTGAAGGTGATCGTGGTGTACGGCCCCGACTGCGGCTGCGTCTGGGTAAAGTTGTACGCGAAGTCGGCGTAGTCAGCCTCCAACTGGACCTGGATCGCGTCGCGCTCGGCCGGCGTGTAGTCGTGCTGGCCGGGCAGTTCGTAGGTGTTGAAGTCGAGGAAGATCGTCCGGGCAACGGAGCCTTCGATCAAGTCATTGCCGCCCAGGCCGGCGATCACATCCTGGCCGCCGCCCCCGATGAGCGTGTTGTCGTCGGCATTACCGATGATCGTGTCGCCATACGAGCTGCCGAGCACGTTTTCGATCGCGAGCGGATCGGCCAGGGTCAGGTTGAGCGCACCGTCAAAGAGCGAGGCGGACCACACGGATTGGGTCGTGGATTGGCTGAGATTGATCGACACGCCGGCGGGTGCCTGGGAGAAGTCCAGCCCGGCGACGCCGCCATCCTGGGGTTCGACGATCGTCTGAGTGCCGCTCGAATTGCTGTTGAAGGCGAAGGTGTCGCTCGAGCCGCCGCCCACCAGCGAGTCATTGCCTGCACCCCCTACCAGCGTGTCGGGGCCGCGCGCGCCGACCATCGTGTCGTCGCCGATGCCGCCCTGCAGGATGGCGCTGCCCGAGAAGCCCGAGGCGTCGAGGGTGAAGTCGCCCGTTCCAGCCGCCAGGAGTGCGTTCTGGAAGCCGCTGATCTGCGAGTTCGTCGCCGGCGAGCTTCCGCCCGAAGTTGAGAAGGTCGTATCGGTGAGTGTCATGTTCTCCGAGCCGTACTCCATCAGCCACGAGTCCTGGCCGCCGCCGGTGATCACATCGCTGCCGTTGGTGCCGAAGATCGAGTCGTAGCCAGCGCCTCCCACGACCGTGACGTCGCCCCCTCCGCCCGAGATCGTGTTGTCACCCGGCCCGCCGTAGATGATGTCATTGCCCGTACCGCCCACGATCGACTGGTTGCCGGTGCCGCCGGTGATCGTCGTGTTGCCGGTGCCGCCGTAGATGATGTCGTTGCCGGTAGAGCCGAAGATCGAGTCGTTGCCGCTACCGCCAGTCAAGGTGCTTGTGAGGGTGCCGCCATAGATGATGTCGTCGCCCGAGCCGCCCAGGATCGAGTCTTCGCCCGCACCGCCCACGATCGTGTCGTCGCCCGTGCCGCCGTAGATCGTATCGTTGGCATTGCCGCCGAAGATCGTGTCGTTGCCGGACCCGCCGACGATTGACCCGTTCTCGAGTCCGCCCTGGATGATGTCGTTGCCGGCGCCGCCCAGGATCGAGTCGCTGCCCGAGCCGCCGGTGATCGAGCAATTGCCGTCACCGCCGTAGATGATGTTGTCGCCGGCGCCGCCCACGATCGTATCGTCACCCGTGCCGCCAATGATGGTGTCGTTGCCGTCGCCGCCGTAGATGATGTCATTACCCGTGCCGCCGACGATCGAATCGTTGCCGGAGCCACCAGTCAGCGTGCTCGACTGGCGCCGCCGTAGATGATGTCGTTGCCCGTACCACCGATCAACGTGTCGTTGCCGCCCCCGCCGGTGATCGTCGAATTCCCGGTGCCCGCGTAAATAATATCGTTGCCCGTGCCGCCCACCACCGAGTCGTTGCCGCTTCCACCGGTGATCGTGTTGTTGCCGTTACCGGCGTAGATGATGTCATTGCCCGTCCCGCCCACGATCGACTCGTTGCCGGTACCGCCGGTCAAAGTGCTCGACTGGGCGCCGCCGTAGATGATGTCGTTGCCGGTACCGCCGATCAACGTATCATTGCCGCCCCCGCCGGTGATCGTCGAATGGCCGCTGCCGGCGTAAATGATATCGTTGCCCGTGCCGCCGACGATCGAGTCGTTGCCCGTACCGCCGGTGATCGTACTGTTGCCGTTGCCGGCGTAGATGATGTCGTTTCCTGTGCCGCCCACGATCGACTCGTTGCCCGTGCCGCCGGTCAAGGTGCTCGACTGGGCGCCGCCGTAGATGATGTCGTTGCCAGTGCCGCCGACGATCGACTCATTGCCGCCGCCGCCGGTGATCGTCGCATTCCCGGTGCCACCATAGATGATGTCGTTGCCCGTACCGCCGACGATCGACTCGTTGCCGCTGCCGCCGGTGATCGTCGAATTGCCGTTGCCGGCATAGATGATGTCGTTGCCCGTGCCGCCCACGATCGACTCGTTCCCGGTCCCGCCCGTCAGTGTGGTGGAACTGGCGCCGCCGTAAATGATGTCGTTGCCCGTGCCGGCGATCAGCGTATCATTCCCCCCGCCGCCGGTGATCGTGGTACTGCCGGTACCGGCGTAGATGATGTCGTTGCCCGTGCCGCCGACCACCGAATCGTTGCCGCTGCCACCCGTTATCGTGCTGGTGCCCGACCCGCCGTAGATGATGTCGTTGCCCGTGCCGCCGACCACCGAGTCGTTGCCACTGCCGCCGGTGATCGTGCTGGTGCCTGAGCCCGCGTAGATAATGTCATTGCCGGTGCCGCCGACGATCGACTCCGTGCCGGTGCCGCCGGTGATCGTCGAGTTGCCAGTGCCGCCATAGATGATGTCATTGCCGCTGCCGCCGACGAT
Source organism: uncultured Isosphaeraceae bacterium (assembly GCA_963781785.1). GTDB lineage: Bacteria > Planctomycetota > Planctomycetia > Isosphaerales > Isosphaeraceae > CAWAHD01. The sequence continues at coordinate 18,104 of CAWAHD010000002.1, forward strand.
CGAGTCGTTGCCGCTGCCGCCTGTAATCGTGTTGGTGCCGGCGCCGGCATAGACGAGGTCGCTATTATTGTTGAGCGTGATGTTATCGCCGTTGGGAGAGCCGATGTATGTGTTGAACTGGCCGTTCAAGGCGACAATGTCTCCGTTGGAATCCACGACCTGCAACTGGCCGATGTTCTCGGCGAGGTTGAGGGTGATGCCCAGCGACGCGGTCGAGAAGTCCAGGATGTTGTCGTCACCCGTTGCCACGACGTCGGGATCGGTGCCGGGGTTGATCATGTAGACCGTCTCACCGGAGCCGCCGACGAGCGTGTCGTCGCCGCCGTTGGAGACCAGCGTGTCGTTGCCGCTTCCCCCGACCAGGCTATTTTGGCCCGCTCCGGCCACGAGCAGGTCGGCCCCCGAGCCGGCGACCAACGTCGCGCTCGATCCGTTGGCGATGAGCTGGATCGGGTTGGGATCGGCGCTGGCGTCCACCAGGTCATCCGACGCCTGGACCTGCACGATCGCCTCGCCCGAGCCCGTCAAAGAGGTCGTCGCGACGACCGTACCGCCTACCGAGACGGTGATGCCGGCGGGGCTGACCTGGACGACCGCGTCCGGAACTTCGACGATCGTGAACTGATCGTCGGCGGTGCCCATGAGCCCGTCGGTGTTGGTCGCCGTCGCCGTCGCCACCAGCACCGCCGGTGGGGGGGAGGGGTGAACGTGAAGGTCAGGCCCGTACCCGTCAGGATCACCGTCCCATTGTCGGACAACGTCCAATCGACCGTGTCGGTTTGAGGCAGCCCCGGATTGGTCGTGACGGCACTCAAGGTGATCGTGCTTGAGCCCGTGCCGCCACTGCTTTGAATCTGGACCGACGGCGGTACCTCGTTGACCACGATCGATGTGTCGGCCGACGTCGTGACGATGCCGTCGGTCACGGAGACGCTGATCGGGTAAGTTTCCGCCGGAGACAATGCCGGGGGGATTCTGCTCGTAGGTGTGCGCGGCCGAGTAAGTGTAGTAGTCCGGCGCCCCGGAGGCAACCACCTGGCCGAGCTGACTGAAAAGCACCGTCGGCGCCGTGCCGTCTCCCCAGTCGATCGTGACGGTGTAGGGGTTGACCGTGCCTTGATCCATGAAGTCGCCGCTCAAGGTGACGGTGTCGCCCTCGTTGGCGATCGGCTCCGACAGTGTCAGGTCGCTCGAGGTGAACTGCGGGGGCACATCGGTCACGGTGATGCTGGACGATGCGGTGCCGATCTTTCCTTCCTCGTCGGTCACTGTGGCGTGAATCGCGTAACTCCCCGACGCTTCGCCGGGCGGCGTGCTGAGGTAGGTATGCGGGATGGAGAACGTGTAGTCGCCCGGAGGGAGAACGACGCTGGAATCGGTCGATCCGTCGCCCCAATCGATCGATACCGTATTGGTGTGAATGCCGCCCGGGCTGACGATCGTTCCGCTGGCGGTGACCGTGTCATTCTCATCGATACTCGATGACGAGAGCGCGAGTCCCGGTGTAGCGAATTCGGGGGCCGGATCGCTGATGCCGATGGTCGTCTGAGTTGAGGTGCTCTCGCCGCTTGAGTCCTTCAAGGTCACGGTGATGTCGTAGAATGAGGCCGAGTCGCTGGTGTAGTCGTGCGCGGCGGAGAAGGCGTACGACCCGGCCAGCAGGGTGAGCGTGGTCGAGGAGTTGTCGCCCCAGTCGATCGTGGCCATCAGGTTGGCGATGGGATCGGCATCCGTGAACGTGCCGCTCACGATCACCGAGTTATTCGGCGCGGCCGTGGCGTAAGTCGTGACCGACGAGGTACTGATCCCGGCGCCCTGCTGGTAAACATCGACGGCATCGGCCCCCGCGCCTGCTGCGCTTGCCCCCCCTACGATCACGCCCCAGTAGTCAAAACCGACGGCGGCACCGAACGCGTCACCCGGGCTGGGCGTGGGCTCCTGTACCGCGGAGATTGCCTGGAGGAAAGTCGGGCTCGTGGGGCCGGAGGCGTCGAACAGGTACGCGGCGCCGGCGTCCTGGGTGCCCAGGGTGGCCCCCGGTGCGCCGACAGCGCCGTGTTCTCGCTGCCGGCCACCGCAGCGCCGAAGTTGGCGCCGCCGCCGTCACCGGGCTGGATGAAGGGTTGCGTGAACTTGTCGAGCGTCGAGCTCGACGTCAGATACAAAAACGCCGCGCCTGCGTCCGGACCCTCGGTGTTATCGTACGGCGACCCGATCAGGATGTTCGATCCGACAGACGCGACGGCCGAGCCGAAGCCGCTGGAAGCGTCCGGGTTGGTGATGAGCGCCAGCGCCTGCGCCGGTCGTGCCGTCAAACTCGTAGACGGTGCCCGTCTGGGCTCCGCCCGTGCTATCGTAAGGTGCGCCGACGATGATGTTGTCTCCGAGCGCCGCGACGGCCGCACCGAATTGAGAACCGGCCTGCTTGTCCGGGTTCGAGATTGGGAGCACCAGGCTGCCGAACGAGGGATCCGTGGTGTCGCCGTCGAACTCGTAGACCCCGCCCTTTCCGCTACTGGCACCGGGGGCGCCGACCAAGATGTTGCTGTCGGTCGCACCGACCGAGGCGCCGAAATGCGCCTGAGACTGGCTAGCCGCGTCCGGGATCGTGAGCGTTGCCAGGAGGTCGCCGAAGGTCGTGCTCTCGACATTGGCGTCGAAGACATAGGCGACACCGTCGCCAGGACCTGAGAGCGAGCTGCCGGGCGCGCCCACCACGAGGTCGTTGCCGATGACCGCCAGCGACGCGCCGAACTCATCGCCGTGCTCGGGGTTCGGGTCGGCGAAGACGTGGATGAGCTGGCCGTAGGCGTAGGTGGTGGTGGCGGCGTCGACCTCTGGCGTCGCGTCGTAAAGGTAGACCTGGCCGGTGTCCTTGACGGAGGGACTGTTGTCAAACGGTGCGCCGATGGCCACGTCGCCATAGTCAAAGGCAACGGATGCACCGAATCCACTGCCCGGCACCGGGGCCGTGTATGTCAGCGGCGCGGTGTACGAGTCAGGCGTGAATGCCGGCGGTACGTCGACCACCGTGACAGTGGCCTGCGCGGTCGAGATTCCGCCGAAACCGTCGTTGACCGTCAGCGTGACCGTGTCGGTACCGGCCGATGTGTAGGTGTGGCTCGGCGCGGGGCCGGTCGCCGTTGCTCCGTCGTCGAAATTCCAGGTGTAGGTCAGCAGATCGCCATCGGGGCTGGTCGACGCCGCGCCGTCGAAGCTGACGGGAACCCCTTCGTTGACGGTCAGCGTGCTGAAGCTCATCCTGGCCGTCGGGGCATGGTCGATACCGAACTCCTGCGAGAACTCTGACGTGTTGCCACCGGGGTCGGTGGCCGTCGCGGTGACGAACTGGGTTCCGCTCGCAGGGGTGTTGAACGCGAACGAAAAGCTCGCGTTGCCCGAGGAGTCGGTCGAGACCGAGCCCGATCCCAGGACGTACCGGCCTTCGCCATACCCGGACGCGTTCACCGAGGACAGCGTATAGAAATCGAGCGCGAAGGTCGTGCTCGGCGTGCTGTTGAAGGTGCCGGTAACGGTCGTGGTGCCGCCTGCGCTCGTGACCTGCGTGATCACCGGGTAGTTCTGCAGGTCGTTGGGACCGGTGTGTGGGCCGCCGGGGGTGTTCAAGATCACGCCGCCGCCGCCCAGGCTGATTCCGACGCCCGTGCTGGAAAAGATCGAGTTCAGCCGGATGGCGTTGCCCGTGCCGGCCGTGGCATCGACGTCCACGCCGATGCCCGTGGAGAAGGCGATGGTGTTGCCGGCACCGGCGGCGGTGCCGCCGATCGTGTTACTGGACGATCCGCCGTCAATCTGAACGCCGGTTGCATTGCCCAGCGGGTTGGAGCCGGTGTCGTCGGTCCCGATCCAGTTGCCCTGGATCACAGTTCCCGTCGTGCCGCCGTAGAGTCCGATCCCGGCATCCAAGTTTCCGGCGATGATGTTTCGGGAGCCGGATGCGGTGCCGCCGATCGTGACGTCGGATGCACCGTTGAGCAGGACGCCGAAGGTGCCATTGGGCACCGCGGTCGTGGCTCTATAATCGGTGCCGATGCGGTTGCCGAGTACCAGAGCCGCGGGGCTAGCGCCTCCTTCAATCGTCAGTCCGGCTCCTAGATTACCCGAGATCACGTTGCCGGAGCCCTGCGTGGTGCCGCCGATCGTGGTGCCCGGCGCCACAGCAATCGACACGCCGTCACCAGTGTTGCCGAGAGCGATCGTTGCACTCTGGTCGATACCGATGTAATTACCCTGAACGAGCGTGCTCGTCACCCCGCTGTCCACGTCGACTCCGTCACCCTTGTTCCCCGAGATGACGTTGCGGGCCACGGAGGTCGTGCCGCCGATGGTGGTGCCGGTGCCGCCGGCGATCTCGATGCCGGCGCCCTTGTTGCCCACCGCGACGGTTCCCTCGACGTCGGTGCCGATCAGGTTGCCGGCGATGAGAGTCCCCGTCGTGGCCGCGCCGGTGATCATCACGCCTTCGGCGTTGCCGGAGATCTCGTTGCGGCCGCCCACGGCCCCGCCGATCGTCGTGCCGGATGAGCCTGCGTCGACCAGCACGCCGGCTCCGGTGTTGCCGAACGCCAGCGTTCCCGTCTGGTCAAGGCCGATCAGGTTGCCCTCGATTAGCGTCGAGCTCGAGTCATTGATTTCGACGCCATTGGTATTGGCTGAAGTGAGGTTGCCGGCTCCCACGGACGTTCCGCCGATGGTGTTGGCAGCGGACTGACTCACCAGCACGCCGTCGCCGGTGTTGCCGAGCTCGGCTGTGCCGGCGGCGGTCGTGCCGATCCAGTTCATTGCAACCAGATTGGAGCTCGATCCCACGATATCGACGCCAGCGCCGCTGTTGCCGGAGATCACGTTGCCGGAGCCGGCGACGGCGCCGCCGACCGTGTTGCCCGTGGTGCCGCCGCTCAAAATCACGCCGTCGCCGCTGTTGCCCAGTGCCGCGGTGCCCGCTGAATTCGTTCCGATATAGTTGCCGATGATGATGTTTCCGCTCGCGCCGGTGCCGGTGATCGAGACACCCGCACTCGCATTGGCCGAAATGATATTGCGGGCGGCGGCCGTGGTGCCTCCGATGGTGTTGCCGGATGAGGTCGCGTAAATCACGACGCCCGGACCGCTGTTGCCCAGGGCGATCATCCCGGTCGGATCCGTGCCGATCAGGTTGCCTTGCACGAGGTTGTTCGAGGACCCCGAGGACGTGTAGTAGTTGATCATGGAAATTCCGGACAGCGTGTTGCCCGAGATCACGTTGTCAATCGCCGAGTCTGCCGAGGCACCGTCGGTGAACGTGATGCCCGCCAGGTTGGCGATGGTCCCGGTGCCGGCGGCGTTCAACCCAACCCAGTTTCCCTCGGCGACGTTGTCGCTGGCGCCAGCCAGATAGAATGCGATGCCGCCCAGCGCATTGCCGGACGCCAGGTTTTTATCGGCTGCCACTGATCCGCCGATTGTGTTGTTCTGGGCGCCATTCTGAACCAGGATGCCCGAGCTCTGGTTGGCGATGGCGGCGGTGCCCGCGGCGTTCGTGCCGGCGTCATTGCCGATGACGATATTGAAGTCGGTGCCAGTATCGTTGATGATGATGCCGCTCTCGTCGTTGCCTGACGAGACGTTGCCGGCTCCGGCCACCGTGCCTCCGATCGTGTTGCTGGTGGCCCCGCCATCGACCCCGATTCCATCTCGGGCGTTGGCCACGGCATTGGTGCCGCTTTGATCCAGGCCAACGAAGTTGCCGGCGACCGTGTTGCCGCTCGTGCCCCCGCCGGAGATCTCCACGCCGTCCCCGGCGTTCCCCGAGATGACGTTGCCGGCATGCCAGCAGTGCCGCCGATCGTGTTATTCGACGCACCGCCGGCGATATACACACCGTCCCCGGTGTTCGCGACCGCGGAACTGCCGGTGAGATTGGTGCCGATCAGATTTCCCTCGACCAGATTGCCCGTGACGCCGGCTCCGGTCAGCACAACTCCATTCGTGAAGTTACCCGATATGATGTTGGCGGCACCGGTGGCCGTGCCGCCGATTGTGTTGCCGTGCGAGGTTTGATTCGGGTCGGCTGGGTCGTCGACGTAGATGCCACCTTCCAGATTGGCGTCGGGGAAGGCGGAGCCGCCGTTGCCCAGGCCGGCGATCACGTTGCCGCTGCCGTCGAAATTGACGCCGATCTTGTTCCCTTCGATGAGGTTGTCGGAGGCGCCGAGATCCGGAAGCCCGTCGCCGCTGCCGCTGATGATCCCGATGCCGCCTTCGCTGCCACCGGCGATCACGTTGCCTGCGCCGGGAGCCGTTCCTCCGACGGTGATCCCCGCAACGTTGACGAGAAGGACGCCGAAGAAAGGATTACCGAGCACCTGCGTGCCGGTGATGTCGGTCCCGATCAGGTTGCCCTCGATCACGGTTCCGGCTGAACCGAGGTTCGTGGACGAGTCCTCCCAGACATCGACCGCGTAGTAGTCCCACGGCACGTCCCCGACATTCGGCGGCAGCGGCAGGTCGGAGCTGTTGAACGGACCGAGCGCAATCAGGTTGCCTGAGCCCGGAGTTGTCCCGCCGATCAAGGTATCGGGGGCTTCGTTGATCTGCACGTCGTCGTCGATATCGCCGGGAATCACACCGAGTCCGTCGGCCGTGGTGCCGAGCTTGTTTCCCTGGATCACGGTGCCGGAAGCGCCACGCACCAGCACACTGGTCGTTCCGTCACCCGAAATGACGTTTCCCGCTCCGGGCAGGCCGACCACGTTGTTCTGGGGATAGGCGCCACTCGTGCTGAAGATGCTGACGCCATTGGCAGCGTTGGCGAGCGCGTGCTGCCCTGTTGCGTCTGTCCCGATGAAATTCCCGGCGACGACGTTTGCGTTTGCGCCGTTGGAGAGCGTGATTCCGTTGCTCTCGTTGCCGGAAATGAGGTTGCCCTGGCTGGCATTCATGGGGCCATAGACCGAGTTCTCGCCGATCCAGTTATCCGACGGCCCGCTATCCAAATCCACGCCTGTCGATGCGTTGGCCAGTGCAGCCTCGCCAGTCGAGTCGGTGCCGATATAGTTGCCGGCCACCACGTTGTTGTTTGCGCCCGCGCCTGTGATATAAACGCCGAAGTGCGCGTTACCGGAAATGACGTTGCGCTCGAGAACGTCGTCAGCCATCCCGTTCTGCCCGGTCGTGCCGACCAGGTTCGCTGAAGCGCCGGAATCGATGACCACGCCGTACGCATTGGCGAGGGCACTCGACCCCGATGCGTTCGTGCCGATATCGTTGCCGGCCACGACATTGCCCGTCGTGCCCGTGCCGCTCATTTCGACGCCGTTACTCGTGTTTCCCGAGATGACGTTCCCTTCGGCAGCGCTCTCTGGCCCGGTCATGCGATTCACGCCGATCCAGTTACCTGTGGTGCCGCCGCTCAAGATCACGCCGTCGCCGCGGTTGCCCAGCGCCGTGGCGCCGGCCTGATTCGTGCCGATGTAATTGCCGATGATGAAGTTCCCGCTCGTGCCCGTACCGGTGATCGAGACGCCGGCACTCGCGTTGCCGGAAATGATGTTGCGGGCAGCGGCCGTGGTGCCGCCGATCGTATTGCCGGTTGAGGCCGCGTTAATCACGATGCCCGGGCCGCTGTTGCCCAGGGCCAGCGTGCCAGACGGATCCGTGCCGATCAGGTTGCCTTGCACGAGATTGTCCGAGGACCCGGTCGATGTGTCGTAGTTGATAATCGCAAATCCGTCGTCGGTGTTCCCCGAGACCACGTTGCCGATTGCCGAGTTGCCGGATGAGCCGTCGATGAACGCGATGCCGGCCAGGTTGGCGATCGTCCCGGTTCCGGCCGCATTCAAGCCCGTCCAGTTGCCCTCGGCCAGGTTGGCCGTGGTGCCAGCGACGTCGAAAACGATGCCCCCGAGCGTGTTCCCCGAGACGATGTTGCGATCGACCGCGGCCGTGCCGCCGATCGTATTGGCATCCGCACCCGAACTGATCAGGATGCCGCTGTTATCGTTGGCGACGGCCGCTGTGCCCGCGGCATTCGTGCCGATATAGTTACCGACGACGACGTTGAAGTTCGTCCCGGAGCCATTGATGTAGATCCCGCGGGAATTGCCGTTGTGGTGGTTGCCGGACGAGACGTTGTGCGCGGCGGCGACCGTGCCGCCGATCGTATTACTGCTGGCGCCGGCCTGGATCGTGATGCCCGAGAGCGTGTTGCCCAGCGACTGCGTACCGGTCGTGTCCAGCCCCAGGTAATTGCCGGCCACGACGTTGTCGATCGTCCCGGCGCCGGTCAAGTCGACCCCGCTGCCGCTGTTGCCCGAGATGATGTTGCGCTGGTCGGTGTTGCCGGGTCCATAAACGCCGTTGAAGCCGATAAAGTTGCCATAGGCCCCGCTCGCGATCAGCACGCCGTCGGCGCCGTTGCCCAGCGCGGCAGTGCCGGACGCCGTCGTGCCGATCACGTTTCCGGCAACCACGTTTCCCGTGGTCACGGGATTCGTCAGCGTGCCGTAGACGTGAGTGAAGATATCAACCCCTGCATTGGCATTGCCTGAGATGACGTTGCGTTCCAGTAGATCGTTGGCTCCGTCCTGTCCCGAGGTGCCGAGAAGGTTATTCGATGCATCGACGAGCACCACGCCGTAGTAGTTCGGTACGGCTGAACCGGAGACGCCCACTCCAATCAAGTTGCCGGCCATCACCGTGCCGCTCGAATCGTACACCTCGATTCCGGCCGATCCGCTCGCGTTATTGCCGGCGATCACGTTGGCCTGGTCGGTGTCCTCCGCGCCGTACACGCTGTTTACGCCGATCCAGTTTCTGGACGGAACCTCGGCGATATAAAAACCGTCGCCCTGATTGGCCAGCGCGCCAGTGCCTGCGGGATTCGTACCCACATAGTTGCCGGCGACGACATTATTGCTCGTTCCACTGCCGTACAGGTCGACGCCGTCGCCGAGGTTGCCCGAGATGAGATTACGCTGGCCCGCGTCGTCGGCGCTGTGGCCGGTCGTGCCCACCAGGTTGCTCGATGCGCCGTCTTCGATCACGACTCCTGCGCCAATGCCGGCATCGAGGGAATCGATCTGGAGCGTGCCGCCGTTACCGATTGCGATCGTCCCGGTCACGTCAGTGCCGATGTAATTTCCGGCGACGACGTTGGTGTCCGTCCCGGCGCCGGTCATCCAGACGCCGGCAAACCGGTTGCCGCTGATGACGTTTTGTTCGAGTGCATCGGAAACGCCATCGCCGTTGGTGCCGATCAGGTTTCCGGTTGCTCCAGAGTCGATCTCGACGCCGGCGTAGTTCGGCAGGGCATGCGTGCCGGTGTAATCGGTGCCGATGTAGTTGCCCGCCACCGTGTTGCCGGTCGTGCCCGTGCCGCTCAACTCGACTCCGTCGCCCGAATTGCCCGAGATCACGTTTCCCTGGCCGGCGTTCTCGGGTCCGTACACGGAGTTGACGCCGACCCAGTTGCCACTGGCGGAAAGCGAGATCAGCACTCCATCGGAACCGTTGGCCAAGGCAGCAGTGCCGGCTGCGTTTGTACCGATGTAATTGCCCGCGATCACGTTGCCCGTTGTCCCGGCAACGCGAATATAGATCCCATAGACGTCGTTGCCCGAGATGACGTTGCGTTCGATCGCGTCGACGGCAGCTCCGTCCTGGCCCGAGGTTCCGACCAGGTTGTTCGATGCAGCCGTGTCGAAGTTCACTCCCTCATAATTGGGGATCGGCGCCGATCCCGACGCGTTCGTTCCGATCAGATTGCCGGCCAGAACGTTTCCGCTGCTCGCGCTCAACTCGATCCCGTAATCCGCATTGCCGGAGATCACATTCGCCTGGTCGGCGTTCCTGGACCCGTAGATCGGGTTGACACCGACGTAATTGTTGGTGACCCCGACGCCGAGCCATACGCCGTCACCTCCGTTGGCCAGTGCGGACGTGCCACTCGGGTTTGTGCCGATGTCATTGCCAGCGAGTACGTTTCCGCTGGTCCCGCTGCCGTAGAAGTTGACGCCATCACTCGTGTTCCCCGAGATGATGTTGCGTTGGCCGGCATCGTCGACGCTTCGGCCACTGGTGCCAATCAAGTTATTCGACGCACCCAGGTCGACCACGACGCCACCGACGACATAGTACGCGCCGAAGTATTGCTTGACACTCCCGTTCCCGACCGCGTTATTCCCGCTGACGTCCGTGCCGATGTAGTTTCCTGCGACGACGTTGGTGTCCGTCCCGGCACCAGTGATCCACACGCCGGCAAACAGGTTGCCGCTGATGACGTTTCGCTCGAGAGCGTCGCTCACTCCATCGCCATTGGTGCCGATCAGGTTGTTGGTGGAACCGCTGTCGATCTCGACGCCGGCGTAATTCGGCAGGGCATGGGTGCCGGTGTAATCCGTGCCGATAAAGTTGCCGGCGACCGTGTTGCCGGTCGTGCCCGTTCCGGTGATCTCGACGCCTTCATTGGCATCCCCGGAAATGACGTTACGCTGATCCGCATTTTCGGGACCGTAGACGGCGTTTACGCCGATCCAGTTGCTGGTGGCTCCGGCCACGATCTCGACGTCGTCGCCGAAGTTGCTGGGGTTTCCGTTGAGATCGAGTCCCGGTCCGCTGTTGCCCAGCGCCACCGTGCCTGTGACGTCGGTGCCGATGTAGTTGCCGGCAACCACATTTTGTGAGCTCGCGGTATCATAGATCTCGATGCCGCCGGAGGCATTGCCTGAAATAATGTTGCGTTCCAGCGCGTCGTTGGCTCCATCCTGGCCGGTCGTGCCGATGAGATTCGAGGAACCCCCGTCGATAAAGATTCCCCAGTTGTTCGGGATCGCCGTGGTGCCGCGGGCGTCGGTGCCGATGTAGTTGCCGGCGACGACGTTGCCGGAACTCGGTTCCACGATCCAAACACCGACACTGTAACCGTTGTTTCCCGAGATGACGTTGCGCTGGTCGACGTTTTCGGGGCCGTAGACGGCATTGACTCCGACCCAGTTGTCGTCGGCTCCGTTGATGATGTCGACTCCGTCGCCGTAGTAACCATTGCCGAGACCGGACTCGCCGGAGGCCGTCGTCCCCAGATAGTTGCCGGCGACGACATTACCGCTCGTGCCCGCGTCCTGGATGACCACGGCCGTGTAAGCGTTGCCCGAGATCACATTCCGTTCGTAAACGTCAGCGCTGCCATCCTGGCCGGACGTACCGACCAGGTTGCCGGAAGCGGCAGCGTCGATCAGGACGCCGCCGCCCGGCCCATTCGTGTTGCCATTGCCCAGCGCGATCGTCCCGGTGTAATCGGTGCCGATGTAATCGCCGGCCACGGTGTTGCTGGACGTGCCCGTCCCACTGATTTCAACGCCAGCGTTTAAATTCCCCGAGATAATGTTGCGCTCATCGGTGGTTTCGGCGGCATAGACGGTGTTGACACCGATCCAGTTATGGGTGGCGCCGCCTTCGAGCTGGACCCCATCGGCAGCGTTGCCCAGCGCTGCCGTGCCGGCCGCATTCGTACCGATCCGGTTGCCCGCAACGACGTTGTTCGAGGCTCCCGCGATCGTGGTATTTCCACCGACATTCGCCGAGGCGGCATTGATCCGGATACCCTCGGTCAGGTTGCCCGAGATCAGGTTTCCTTCGAGCGCGTCCGCGGGCCCGTCCTGTCCGTCGGTTCCGATCAAGGCCGACGAGGCGCCTTCTACGTCGATGCCGATGTAATTGCCCCGCGCCAAGGTTCCGGTGATGTCGGTGCCGATGTAATTGCCCTGCACTACCGTGCCGTAAGAACCATCCGGCTCCTCGTAGTTCGTGATCAGGATGCCCGCGCCGTCATTGGTTGTGTTATTGGAGATGATGTTCCGCGCGGCGGCGACCGATCCGCCGATCGTGGTGTTGGGTGCAGAATCGATCACGATGCCGTCATAGGCGTTGCCCAATCCCGCCGCTGTCACGCCGTCGGCGCCCAGGCCGATGATGTTGCCGGCGATGAGATTACCGGCGGCTGATGCGTATGGCCCGCGCGCATAATCACCATAGATGTAGATTCCCGTGTCGCCGCCGGTATCCATCACATTGCCAGCGCCGCCACCGTCCCGCCGATGATGTTGCCCGGCGAGAGGTCGATCGAGATGGCATCGTTGGTGTTGCCGGTGATCGGCAACAGCCCGGAGACATCGGTGCCGATGTAATTGCCTTCGACCACGTTTTGGGTCGTCGGCACCGATGAGCCCGCGGGTGTGGAGATATAGACGCCGCGGTTGAGATTGCCGGCGATATTGTTCCGCAAGGCCGCGGTCAGCCCGCCGACCGTGTTGCTGGTCGCGCCGTTGTTCAGAAGAACTCCCGCCAGGTGGTTGGCAACCGCCGACGTTCCGTTTGCCGCCAGGCCGATGAAATTGCCCGCGACGGTATTGCCGCTCGTTCCGCTGCCGGTGATATCAACGCCGTCGCTGTCGTTACCAGAAATGACGTTCCGCTCGCCGGCGTCATCGACGCTCGACCCGTTTGTGCCGATCAAGTTGTCCGAGGCGCCCGCCTCGATGGACACGCCACAGCCGGTGAGGTCGGTCTTCGGAGTGTTGACGGGAGTGGTGCCGTTGGGCAGCGCGATCATCCCCGTCACGCCGGTGCCGATGTAGTCACCGGCGACGACGTTGTTATTCGTCCCCGCACCGGTGATCCAGACTCCAACGAGCGAGTTGCCGCTGATCACGTTTCGCTCGAGTGCGTCGTCCACGCCGTCGCCGTTGCTGCCGATCAGGTTGCTCGTGGCCCCGCTGTCGATCTCGACACCGGCGTAATTCGGCAGGGCGTGCGTGCCTGTGTAATCGGTGCCGATGTAATTCCCCGCGACCGTGTTGTTGCTCGTACCGGTGCTGTTCAGCTCGACGCCGGCGTTTGAATTGCCCGAGATAACGTTGCTCTGGTCGGCGTTCTGGGGCCCGTAGATCGGGTTGACGCCCACCCAGTTGTTCGAGGCACCGATCGAGATGACCACACCATCGTCGTTCCCGAGCGCGGCCGTGCCGGCTTCGGTCGTGCCAATGTCGTTGCCGGCAACGACATTTCCCGTGGTCGGCGCTCCCTGGCTGCCCTGGAACTCGTAGATATAAACGCCGGCATTGTGAAACCCGGAAATCACATTGCGTTCCAGGGCATCATTTGCGCCGTCCTGACCGGAGGTGCCGATCAGGTTCGACGAGGCTCCCACGGCGATCACGACCCCCCAGCTCAGAGGCGCGTCGAAGGTTTGATTGGGCACCGCGGCCGTGCCGGTGGGGTCGGTGCCCAGCAAGTCGCCCGCCACGACGTTCCCGGTCGTGCCGGTGTCGTACAACGCAACGCTGATATAGGAACCGGAGATCACGTTGCGCTCGAGTGTATTTTCGGATCCATCGATCGCGTTGACACCGATCCAGTTTCCTGCCGCGCCGGAGGTCAGTTCGACTCCGGCAAAGCCGTCGCCAAGCCCGTCGATGACGCCGCCGCTCCCGTTCACGTTCAAGCCGATCAGGTTGCCTGCGATCACGTTTCCGGTCGTCCCGGATCCCGTGATCACGACGCCGGCGTCGGCGTTCCCGGAAATGACGTTGCGCTCGATTGATGTCTCAGCACCTCCGAGCGGATTCACGCCGACCCAGTTGCTGGTCGCGCCACCCTCGATGTCGACTCCGTCGGCGCCGCCGTTGCCGATCGCGGCGGTGCCGGCCGCATTCGTGCCGATCAGATTGCCCGCGATCACGTTGTCCGAGGTGCCGGCGTTCGTCATCACGACGCCGCCGCCAAGGTTGCCGGAGATCACGTTACCTTCGTCTGGGCTCGGCGCGCCGTAGACTGGATTGACGCCGATCCAGTTGCCCTGAGCGCCGATCGCCACCCACACGCCGTAGCCATCATCCACAGTCCCATTTGCGAGTGCGGCGGTACCCGCCGCGTTTGTGCCGATGTAATTCCCGGCAACCACGTCTCCTGTTGTGACAGGGGCCGGCAACCCCGCAAAGATGATATTGACGATGCGCACTCCCCAACGATTGTTCCCCGAGATCACGTTCCGCTCGAGGGCGTCGTCGGTCGATCCGTCCTGTCCCGAGGATCCCAGTAGGATGTTCGAGGAATCGTAGAGCTCGACGCCGTCATAATTCGGGATCGCGACGGTGCCGGTCACGTCGGTACCCATCAAGTTTCCGGCTTCGACACCGCCGTTGGCATAAAAGTACTGAGTCGCGTCGTAGAGGTTGCCGGAGATGAGATTGCCGTCGTCGGCGTTCTCGGGGCCGTAAACCGGGTTCACGCCGATCCAGTTGACGCCGGTCAATTCCGCGATTTCAACGGCTTGACCCTGGTTCGCGACGGCGGCCGTCCCGGCGGCATTCGTTCCAATGAAATTGCCCGCGACGACATTGCCCACCGTCCCGCTGTACTCGATATCGATGCCGTCGTCGAGATTCCCCGAGATGATGTTGCGCTGGCCGGCGTCATCGGCGCTCTGGCCTGTCGTGCCGATCAAGTTGTCCGAAGCACCGCTGTCGAGAACCACGCCGGCGCCGAGCTCGTTCCCGAACGAGTCGTACAGCACAACGCTACTATTCCCGAGCGCGGTATCGCCGGTCACCGTGGTGCCAATGTAGTTGCCGGAGACGACATTGTCGTCCGTCCCGGTACCGGTCATCCAGACGCCCGCGAACAGGTTTCCGCTCAGGACGTTTCGTTCGAGCGCGTCGCTCACGCCATCGCCGTTGGAGCCGATCAGGTTTCCGGTGGCACCGCTGTCGATCTCGACGCCGGCGTAATTGGGCACGGCCAGTGTGCCGGTAAAATCCGTCCCGATATAGTTGCCGGCGATCACGTTGCCCGTCGTGCCCGCACCGCTCAGCTCGACGCCGTCGCCGGTGTTGCCGGAGATGAAGTTTTTCTGGTCGGAGTCTTCGGGACCGTTCACGGGGTTGACCCCGATCCAGTTATGACTCGCCCCGTTGCTCAATAAAACGCCGTCCTGCCCGTTGGCCAGCGCGGCCGCGCCAGTACCATTGATTCCGATCCAATCGCCGCCAACCACGTTGCCGGTAGCGCCCGGGCCGTCGATCCAGATTCCGGAGCCGACGTTACCCGAGACGACATCGCCCTCGAGACCGTCTTGAGCGCTTCCCCCCTGACCGTCGGTCCCGATCAGGTTCGATGCACCGGTAATCTGCATACCGACGCCGTTGCCCACGGAGTTCAGTACGCTGAAATCGGTGCCGACGTAACAGTCTTGAATGATGTTGCCGCTGGACTCGATGTTGATTCCAGCGCCCGAGAATCCGTTGATCGTGAGCGCAAGCACGCTGACTCCGTTACCGGTCAGATCCAGCCCGTCGGCGCCTGACCCCGCGTTCGCACCACTGAGTACGATCCCCGCCACATATGTGGAGAACCCCAACTGGCTGTAGCCGTTGATCGTGGTCGAGGTGGTGATGGCGGGAAGGGGTGAAGTCGGAGCGATGGTCCAGTACTGGATCGTGAAATTGTAGGTTGGCACGAAGGAGCTGGCGTACCCCGGATCGCTCGTCGGAATATCGAAGTTGATCGTGAACCCGCCGGAGGACGCGTCGCCCGCCAGGATCGCAGCTCTTAGTGAGCCGGGTCCGGAGTCAGCGGTCGTGGTGACGGTGTAGGAGCTCGCGCCACCTGCAACCAGAGCGAGGCTAGTCGCGCTGAACGTCGGGGTGAAGACTAGACCGCCGCCGATATTGAGACCGGTCTCGGTCGTGAAGCTGCCGGCGAACGAGCCGAACGTCATGATCTCGAAACTGTTGGAGGCCGCCGGTGTGAAGCCGTTCAAGAGGCTCACATTGAGGGCACCGTTCAAGGTGGCCTGGCCGGTGACATTGAGCTGGCCGTACTGGCTGCCGGCCGTGGTGCCGCCGATACCAACATCGAAGACGCCCGTTGATTCCTGGGTGTAAGCGCCGGACACGTTGAGAATACCTGGATCTGCAAGATTGATCGTTCCGGCGTTGTCGAGGTCGCCCGTGGTCGTGAATGCCGCTCCCTGGAGAAGCTCGATAGACCCGCCGGGAGCGATTGCGGAAAGACCTGACAAGCCGCTGAATGTCGCACTCGTTCCACTCAAGATGATCGTGGCGGCGGCGGTCGTGATACTTGCACCCAGGGAGAGCGAGCCGTTTGACCCAGCGATCCAGGTTCCTCCGCTCAACGTGCCCGCTGAGAGGTTTGTCGGCGTGGTTGCGGACACGAGCCCGCTCGCGCCGGCCTCGACCGTTCCGCTGTTTGTCCACGTGCCCGCGATCGCGAGGATCCCGCCGCTTGCGGCTTCGAGTGTGCCGGAGTTCTGATTGCCCGTCCCGGTGAAGGTGATTGTCGTACCGGCCAAGTCGGCCTGGATTGTCCCCTGGTTCACCACCGAAACGTTGGTCGGCGTGCTCACGAGGTTGCTGTTGTAGCCGACCGTCCCGTTCTGACCCTCGACTGTGATCTCCGGTCCAATTGTCAGAGTCGTGCCCGCCTCGCTGACGAGCAATGTGTTGTACTGATCCTCTCCGAACACCACCGCCCCGGCTCCTCCCAGCGTCTGTGTGCCCGCGAAGCTCACGTATCCGTATGCGTTGTTGCTTGACGGCGCGCCTACGCTCATTGTTCCGTTGAGCGTCAGGCCGCCGGCTACCGTGAGGCTGTTGTTCTCGGCGACCGTGAAATTCCCGTCAATCGTGACTCCGTCCAGTGTCGCGCCGTGAATCTGCGCTCCGGTCTGGGTGTCGATCGTGCCGCCGGCGAGCGTGCCGCCGAGCTCAAGGGTACTGGTCCCATCGAGCGACACCGTGCCCGTGTTGGTCAAGGTGTCCCCGACGAACAGAGTACCTCCGTCGAGCGCTTTGAGTTCGCCCTGATTTTCACTGCCCGTGCCGTCTACCGTGATCACGCCAGCGGCCACGTCGGCCTGAATCGTCCCCTCGTTGATGACAGAAATGTTTGTGGGTGACGTCACGAGGTTGTTGTCGTAGCCGACCGACCCGCTCTGCCCGCGCACGGTGATTCCAGGCCCGATCGTGAGGGTCGTCGCCGCTTCGCTCACCAAGAGCGTGTTGTAGATCGACTGCCCGAACACGACGGTCCCGGTGCCGCCCAGCGTCTGGCTGCCCGTGAAATCCAGGTAGGCCCAGACGGCGGATAGGGATGCCGACCCCAGCACCAGCGTCCCGTTCACAGTGAGGCCATCCTGGACCACCACGCTGCTGTTGTTAGACATCGTCAAGATGCCGTCGATCGTCACTCCGTCCAGCGTGCCGCCGTAGAGCAGAGCGCTCCCTTGGCCGGTGATCGTCCCGCCGACCACCGTGCCCCCGAGTTCCAACACGCTGGTCGAATCCACGGACACAGTTCCCGTGTTGGCCAGCGTGTCCTCGATGTACAGCGTCGCCCCATTGAGCGCATTCAATGCGGCTTCGTTCTCGCTGCCCGTTCCATCAATCGTGAGCGTCCCGCCAGCGACGTCTGCCTGGATTGTGCCCTGGTTCACCACTACTATGTTGGTCGGGGTGCTCGAGACGTTCTCGTCGTAACCCACCGTCCCGGTCTGGCCACGCACCGTGACGCCAGGCCCGATTGTCAGCGCGGTTGCCGCCTCGCTCACGATCAGCGCGTTGTCGATCGACTCTCCGAAGACCACGGCGCCCGTTCCGCCAAGCGTCTGGGTGCCCGAGAATTCGACGTAACCGAAAAGGTTAGTCGAGGGCGAGCCCACGGCGAGCGTCCCGTTCAACGTCAGGCCGTCGAGTACCGTCGCCCCCGTGTTGCCGCTCACGACCGCGTTGCCGTCCAGCGTCACCCCATCGAGCGTACCGGAGTCGTCGAAATTCGTTCCCGCCGCCACGCTCACCGTGCCCCCTTGGATCGTTCCACTCAATGTGAACGTCCCCGGGCCGGAGAGCGCCAGGGTGTTGCCGCTGCTGGAGAACGAACCGCCGAGTGAGAACGCGCTCGTCGCGTCCGCGTAGTTCGTCCCGATGTCCTGAAAGTTGGACGCCTGGAGCGACACGGTCGCCCCATTGAGCGCATTGAGCGTGCCGGCGTTCTCGCCGGCCGTTCCATCGATCGTGATCGTCCCCCCCGCGACGTCGGCCTGGATTGTCCCCTGGTTCACGACCGCAACATCGGTCGACGTGCTCGTGAGGCTGGTGTCGTAGCCGACCGACCCGCTCTGCCCGCGCACGGTGATTTCAGGCCCGATTGTGAGCGTTGTGCCCGCTTCACTCGCAAGCAACGTGTTGTAGATCGACTGCCCGAATACGACCGTCCCGGTTCCTCCCAGAGTCTGGCTGCCAACGAAATTCAGGTAGCCATAGAGGTTGCCCGACAGCGCGCCCAAGGTCAGCGTTCCGTTCAGCGTCAGACCATCTTGCACGGTAAGGCTGTTGTATTCGGATACGGTGAAGTTCCCGTCGATCGTGACACCGTCCAGTGTGCTGCCGTAAATCTGCGCACGGTCAGCGGCGCGATCGTCCCGCCGGTCAGCGTGCCACTCAAGGACAGCACGCTGGTCGAATCCACCGACACGGTCCCGGTATTCGTCACTGTGCCATCGATGGACAGCGTCGTACCGTTCAGCGCGTTCAGCTCGCCCTCGTTCTGGTCGCCCGTTCCATCGATCGTGATCGTGCCAGCCGCCACATCGGCCTGAATCGTCCCCTGGTTCACCACGGATACGTTGGTCGGGGTGCTCGTGAGGCCGCTGTTGTAGCCGATCGTTCCGGTCTGGCCACGCACCGTGATAACCGGCCCGATGGTCAGCGTCGTGGCCGCTTCACTCACAAGCAGCGTGTTGTAGATCGACTGCCCGAATACGACCGTGCCGGTCCCGCTCAATGTCTGTGTGCCCGCGAAATTCAAGTAGCCGTATGCGTTGCCAGAAGGCGCGCCCACGGCCGCCGTGCCGTCGAGCGTGAGCCCGTCCGTGATCGTCAAGTTGGCGCCCACGGCCGTCAGGTCGATGTTGCCGTCGACCGTCACACCGTCCAGCGTCCCGCCGGACCCGGTGGCCACGAGCGTCGCGCCGCTCGTGAGATCGATCGTGCCGCCGTTGATCGTGCCGCCCGAGAGCGTGATGGAGGCGCTCAAATCAGCCGTCGTCCCGATCGCCAGGCTGCCGGCTCCGAGTGTGATCGGATCGGAGCTCGTCAGACTGTGCACCGCATCCGAGGCGGAAGTGTTGTGAGTGATGGGGTTGCTGACGGCGATACTGATCGTGACGTCATCGTTGCTGTTGGGAACCGTGCCGCTTGACCAGTTACTCGGCGTATCCCAGTCGCCGCCGCTCGGGTTGATCCACGAGACCGACGTCGATTGGCCGACCACCAGGCTCAAGCTGCCGGCGCCGAATGTCGGAACAAAGGCGAGGCCGCCGCTGATGTTGAGACCGGATTCGGTTGCAAAGGTCCCGGTGATCGCGCCGAAGGTCATGATCTGGTAGCTGTCCGAAAGGGCGGGGGAATAGCCATTGATCACGCTGGTGATCAGGGCACCGCCCAGGCTGGCCGAACCCGTGACCTTGAGCTGGCCGAACTGGCTGCCGGCCGTGGCGCCGCCGATACCGGCCTGGAACGCGCCGGACGACTCTTGCGTATACGCGCCGGTCACGGTAAGCGTCCCGGGAGCCAGATCGATCGTGCCGGCGTTGTCGAGGTTTCCAACGGTCGTGAACGAGGCACCACCGGAGAGTTCCAGGCTGCCGGTCGATGCAATCACGTCGAGCGCCGACAGGGCGGAGAAGCTCGCGCCGGTGCCGCCCAGAATGATCGTGGCGGCGCTGGTCGTGATGGTGCCGCCGGCGATTTCGAGCGTGCTGCTTGCCCCCACGCTCCAGGTGCCGCCGGTGAGCGTACCCGAAGAAAGATTGGTAGGCGACGTGGCAAGGTCGAGCGTGCCGCTGTTGCTTGCTGCGAGCGTGCCCGAGCTCGTCATGGTGGCGCCGTAGATCGCGATTGTTCCCCCGCTGTCGGCGGCGATGGTCCCCTGGTTCACCAGGGGCGTCCCGGCGCCCCCGCCGTCGTAGCCGATCCGGCCATTCTCGCCGTGGATCGTGATTCCCGAGCCAATCGTGAGCGTGCCCGAGTCGCCGCCGCTGCTGGCGGTGTTGATCTGGTTGCCGCCATTGAAACCGAAAACGATGGAGCCCGAGCCGCCCAGGGTCTGGGCACCGACGAAATTGAGGCTGGCGTAATAGCCGTTGTTGATGTTGGTTCCGAGGTCGATGGTGCCGTTCAAGGTCAAGCCGCCAGAGATGTTGACGACGGGCACGCTGCTGCTCGAGTTGACGTCAAACTCGCCGTCGAGAGTCACCCCCGAAAGCGTCCCGCCGGAGCTGGTGCCGACCAGCGTGGCGCCGCCGGTCAGATCAATCGTGCCCCCGTCGATCGTGCCGCCAGCGAGAGCGAACGTCAGACCCGAGCCGGCGACGTTCAACGTCAAGCCGGCGGTGTTGATCGTGCCTGTGAGGACAAAGCTGCCGGCACCACTGAACGATGGGCTGGAGTTGAGGACATAAGTGCCATTCAGCGCGATCGACGAGGCCGTGCCCGCGGCGAACGAGCCGGAAATCGACCAGCCCGTGCCGTTGACCGACAAGGACCCACCGCTGCTCGACTCGATCGAACCGGAGTCGGTTGAGTTCACCCCGTAGATCGCGATGGTTCGCCCGCCGTCGGCGGCGATGGTCCCCTGGTTGACCAGGGGAGTCTCGGTGCCTCCCCCGTTGTAGCCGATCGTGCCGCTCTCGCCGTCGATCGTGATGTTCGGGCCGATCGTGAGCGTGCCTGAGTCGCCGCCGCTACTGGCGGTGTTGATCTGGTTGCCGCCGTTGAAACCGAAGACGATCGCGCCCGAGCCGCCCAGGGTCTGGGCACCGACGAAATTGAGGCTGGCGTAATAGCCGTTGTTGATGTTCGTTCCGAGGTAGATGGTGCCGTTCAAGGTCAAGCCGCCGGAGATGTTGACGACGGGCACGCTGCTGCTTGAGTTGACGTCAAACTCGCCGTCGAGAGTCACGCCCGAGAGCGTCCCGCCGGAGCTGGTGCCAACCAGCGTGGCGCCGCCCGTCAGATCGATCGTGCCCCCGTCGATCGTGCCGCCCAGGAGAGTGAACCCGCCCGTGCCGCTGAAGGAAGAACCGGACCCCAGGCTGATCGTCCCTAGCAGTTCGAAGACGGAGCCCGAGTTAACGACGAGGGAGCCGGTGTTGTTCCACGAGCCATACGGCAACAACGTGCTGCTGTTCTCAGCCTCGAGAGTGCCGCTGTTGCTCCAGACGGCGCCGTAGATCGAGATTGTTCCCCGGCCGTCGGCGGCGATGGTCCCCTGGTTGACCAGGGGAGTCTCGGTGCCTCCCCCGTTGTAGCCGATCGTGCCGCTCTCGCCGTCGATCGTGATGTTCGGGCCGATCGTGAGCGTGCCTGAGTCGCCGCCGCTACTGGCGGTGTTGATCTGGTTGCCGCCGTTGAAACCGAAAACGATGGAGCCCGAGCCGCCCAGGGTCTGGGCACCGACGAAATTGAGGCTGGCGTAATCGCCGTTGTTGATGTTGGTTCCGAGGTCGATGGTGCCGTTCAAGGTCAAGCCGCCGGAGATGTTGACGACGGGCACGCTGGTGCTTGAGTTAAGGTCGAACTCGCCGTCGACGGTCACCCCCGAAAGCGTCCCGCCGGAGCTGGTGCCGACCAGCGTGGCGCCGCCGGTCAGATCAATCGTGCCCCCGTCGATCGTGCCGCCAGCGAGAGCGAACGTCAGACCCGAGCCGGCGACGTTCAACGTCAAGCCGGCGGTGTTGATCGTGCCTGTGAGGACAAAGCTGCCGGCACCACTGAACGATGGGCTGGAGTTGAGGACATAAGTGCCATTCAGCGCGATCGACGAGGCCGTCCCCGCGGCGAACGAGCCGGAAATCAACCAGCCCGTGCCGTTGACCGACAAGGACCCACCGCTGCTCGACTCGATCGAACCGGAGTCGGTTGAGTTCACGCCGTAGATCGCAATGGTTCGCCCGCCGTCGGCGGCGATGGTCCCCTGGTTCACCAGGGGAGTCTCGGTGCCTCCCCCGTTGTAGCCGATCGTGCCGCTCTCGCCGTCGATCGTGATGTTCGGGCCGATCGTGAGCGTGCCCGAGTCGCCGCCACTGCTGGCGGTGTTGATCTGGTTGCCGCCGTTGAAACCGAAGACGATCGCGCCCGAGCCGCCCAGGGTCTGGGCACCGACGAAGTTGAGGCTGGCGTAATCGCCGTTGTTGATGTTCGTTCCGAGGTAGATGGTGCCGTTCAAGGTCAAGCCGCCGGAGATGTTGGCGACGGGCACGCTGCTGCTCGAGTTGAGGTCGAACTCGCCGTCGATGGTCACCCCCGAGAGCGTCCCGCCGGAGCTGGTGCCGACCAGCGTGGCGCCGCCGGTCAGATCGATCGTGCCCCCGTCGATCGTGCCGCCCACGAGAGTGAACCCGCCCGTGCCGCTGAAGGAAGCACCGGACCCCAGGCTGATCGTCCCTAGCAGTTCGAAGACGGAGCCCGAGTTAACGACGAGGGAGCCGGTGTCGGTCCACGAGCCATACGGCAGCAACGTGCTGCTGTTCTCAGCCTCGAGAGTGCCGCTGTTGCTCCAGTCGGCGCCGTAGATCGAGATTGTTCCGCCGCCATCGGCGGCGATGGTCCCCTGGTTCACCAGGGGAGTCTCGGTGCCGCCCCCGTCGTAGCCGATCCAGCCGGTCTCGCCGTGGATCGTGATTCCCGAGCCAATCGTGAGCGTGCCCGAGTCGCCGCCACTACTGGCGGTGTTGATCTGGTTGCCGCCGTTGAAACCGAAAACGATGGAGCCCGAGCCGCCCACGGTCTGCGCACCAGGAAATTGAGCTCGGCGTAATAGCCGTTGTTGACGTTGGTTCCGAGGTAGATGGTGCCGTTCAGGGTCAAGCCGCCGGAGATGTTGGCGACGGGCACGCTGCTGCCTCGAGTTGAGGTCGAACTCGCCGTCGATGGTCACCCCCGAGAGCGTCCCGCCGGAGCTGGTGCCGACCAGCGTGGCGCCGCCGGTCAGATCAATTGTGCCCCCGTCGATCGTGCCGCCGGAGAGAGTGAGCGAGGCACTCAGCATCGCCGTCGTTCCGATCGCCAGGCTGCCGGCCGAGAACGTGATCGGATCCGAGCTCGTCAGGCTGTTGACGGCATCCGTCGCCGACGTGTTATGCGTGATGGGACTCGTCACGGCGATCGTGATGAAGACGTCGTCGCTCGCCGTCGGCACGGCGTCGGTCGACCAGTTGCTGGGCGTGTCCCAGTCACCACCATTGGGGTTGGCCCAGTAGACCGAGCTGCCACCGCTCACAACCGTGTCGGCCGAGAACTCGGACGTATTGCCGTTGGAATCGGTGGCCGTGGCGCTGACAATCTGGCCGACGGTCACCGGGCTGGGCGTTTGAAACGAGAAGGACGCGTTTCCGTTGTCGTCGGTCGTGACGAACTCATCCATCAGGAACGTCTGGCCCTGGCCGTAACCGGAGGGATCGGCGGCGGGATTGCTGAAGAACTCGACATCGAAGGTCGAGTCGGCTGCCCCGGAGAGCGTTCCGGTGATCGTCGTGGTTCCCCCGGAGGTCAGCACCGACGTCAACACCGGGAAGTCCTGAAAGAGATTCGGGCCAGTATGGCCGCTCGAGTCGTTGAGCACGACTCCGCCAGTGCCCAGCTCGATTCCCAAAAGTGCGTTGGCGTAGATCGAGTTTCCGAGAATCGAGTCCCCGGTGCTGGGCTGATTGGTCACAGAGTCATACCCGACCACAACGCCGTTGCCGGCATTGTAGGCGATGACGTTGCCCGCACCCGCTGCCGTGCCGCCGATGGCGTCATTGCCAGGCTCGGCCATGATCGATACGCCGTCGCCTTGGTTTCCCAGCGGGCTGACACCGTCGTCCTCCGTGCCAATCAGATTTGCCTGGACGCGATTGCCACTGGTGGAGCGGTCGCTGAACAGGATCCCATCGCCGGCGTTGCCCGAAATCACGTTGCCGGCTCCGAGGGTACCGATCTGGTCGCCGATTGCACCGGAATCGAGCTCGACACCCACGGCGTTGGCGATCGCCACGGTGCCGGTCACGTCAGTCCCGATCAAATTCCCGGCGATCAAGTCAAAGGTCGCACCGAAGCCGGCGAGCTCCACACCGACGTTCGCGTTGCCGCTGATCACATTGCCGCTGCCGGAGGCCGTCCCACCGACAGTCATGTTGCCGGCGTCGCTTAACAGCACGCCGTCGTTTCCGTTAGCGATCGCACTGGTTCCGGCTGCGTTGGTGCCGATCAGGTTGCCCAGGACGACGTCGTCGCTGCCGCCCGTGATGTCGACGCCAGTACCCTGGTTGCCGGAGATCACGTTGCCCAATCCGGTGCCGGGAGTGGCCGCGACGCCGCCGATCGTGATGCCCGAGGCCGCACCGATTTTGACGCCGTCTCCGCCGTTGGCAACGGCCTGAGTCCCGGTGACATCCGTGCCGATGAAGTTCCCCGCCACGATGTCGAGGGTGCCGCCGGCGACGTAGATGCCCCCCAGAATGTTCCCCGAAATGACATTGCTGCCGGCCGCGCTTGAGCCCGTACGGCCGATCAAGTTATGACCCGAGCTGAACGCTGAGCCGGTACCGGAGTTGAGGGTCGCCGAAGTTGCGCCATCGATTTCCACGCCGTAGCCATTGTTTCCCAGCGCCAGCTCGCCTGTCGTGTCGATGCCGATCAGGTTGCCGGCCACGATGTTACCCTCTTCGCCGGGGCCGTGGAGCTGGACCCCGTCGCCCGTGTTGCCCGAGATCAGGTTGCCTGCACCCGAGGCCGTGCCGCCGATCGTGTTATAAGAGGCTCCGTAGCCGATGAACACGCCGGCAGCACCGTTGGCCAGGGCAACGGTGCCGGTCACGTCGGCGCCGATCGTGTTCCCTTCGACAACGTTGCTCTCGGTGTAGTCGCCCTTGATTGAGACGCCGTCGCCCGAATTGCCGGAGATCACGTTGGCCGCGACCGCGGTGGATCCGCCGATCGTGTTGCTCGCTGCACCGGAATCAATGCGGACACCATCCGCTCCGTTTGCGATGGCAGACGTGCCGCTTGCGTCCGTGCCGATCTTGTTCCCCTCGACGACGTTGCCGGTTGCGCCTGCGCCGGTAATCCACACGCCCCAGTTGCCATTGGCGGAGATGACGTTGCCGGCGCCCAAGGCCGTGCCGCCGATCGTCGCGTAAGATGCCGAGCCTGGCGGACTGTCCGAGAAACCGGCGCCGCTGCCGACGAAGACGCCGCTGTAGCTGTTTCCCAGCGCCTGGCTTCCCGTCTCGTCGACACCGATGTAGTTCCCCTCGACCACGTCGCCGACGGCCAGTCCGCCATAGATCGCGATGCCGCCCTGGTCGTTGCCGGAGACGACATTTCGCGTAGCGGCGGTTGTTCCGCCCACGAGATTGTCGGGCGCCTGATCGATAAGCACGCCCCAGGTTCCGTTGGGGAGAGCGACGGTGCCTGAGCCATCGGTACCGATCTGGTTGTCGGCGACCACGTTGTTTGAAGTCGTCGATCCGGTGATAAGGACCCCGGCACCATCGTTGCCGGAGATGATGTTACCTGCGGGGTAGGCTCCGCCGATCGTGTTGTCGCTCGCGCCCGAGTCGATCTGGACGCCATTTTCAGCGTTGCCCAGGGCGACCGTGCGACCGAGATCGGTGCCGATCTCGTTCCCCTCGACCACGTTTCCGCTGACGCCGAGGCCGGTGATCCAGACGCCGAAGTTTCCGTTGGCCGAGATGACGTTGCCGGCGCCGGCCGCCGTGCCGCCGATCGTGGCATCGGTGGCGCCGTCGCCCGTGTTCCCCCAGTCGCCGACGTAGACCCCGCTGTAGGGGTTACCCAGGGCGTGCATACCAGAGATGTCGGTGCCGATCCTGTTCCCTTCGACCACATCGCCCACGGCATTGATACCGTAAATCGCGACTCCGCCCTGGTCGTTGCCGGAGATCACGTTGCCCGATCCAGGGGTCGTGCCGCCGACCGTGATGTTTGGTCCCGCATCGCCCAGAAACACGCCCCAGCCGATATTGGGGATCGCGGCCGTCCCTGCCGCGTTGGTACCGATCATGTTTCCCGCGATCAAGTTGTTCTCGGTCTGGGCCCCGTTTTCGTTGATTCCGCCGCTGTTGCCGGAGATGACATTGCCGGACCCGGCGGTGGTCCCGCCGATCGTGACGCCCGAAGCTCCGGCGTCGACATCGATGCCGTCGCCATTGTTATGCACGGCCTGGGTGCCGCTGGCGTTGGTGCCGATCAAGTTGGCCGCGACCAGGTCCACGATCCCGCCGGCCAAGTAGATGCCGGCGCCCGCATTGCCTGATATCACGTTGCCCCAGGCGGCACTCGTCCCGCCGATCACGTTCTCTCCCGCGCTCGACAGGCTCGCACCCGAGGTCGACCCGCCGGATTGCGATGTCCTCCCTTCGGCAAAGATGCCGTCGGAGCCATTCCCGAGCGCGACGGTCCCGGTGATGTCGGTACCGATAAAATTGCCGGCGATCACGTTCTTGGTCGTGGCACCGCCAATCAGTTCGATGCCATCCAGCGCATTGCCCGAGATCACGTTGCGGGCGGCGGCCGATGTGCCGCCGATCGTGTTGCTCGATGCGGCGGTGAAAAGATCCACGCCGGAACCGCCGTTGGCAAGGGCCGCCGTGCCGGTCGCGTCGGTGCCGATCAGGTTGCCCTGGACAACGTTGCCCGTCGTGCCACTCCCCCCGATGTCAACGCCGTCCGCCGCGTTGCCCGAAATCAGGTTGCCGGCGCCTGCGGCGGCGCCGCCGATGGTGTTGTTGGACGCGCCCTGCTGGATTTCAATGCCGCTATTGCCGTTGGCCAGCGCGAACGTGCCGGTGGCATCGGTGCCGACATAGCACGACGTGACGATGTTGTTGTTGCTCGAGATATCAATCCCGTCGCTCGTGAATCCGCTCACGACGACACCGCGTACCTGGCTGAAGCTGGAGCCCGCCGCCAGTACCAGGCCGCTCGTGCCGCTGCCTGCGCCTGTGCCATCGAGCTCGATCAGCGGCGTCCCGTTCCAACCGTGCTGCGACGTACCGTCAATCAATACCGGCTCGGTGATCGCCGGCAGCGGCGACGCGAGACCGATCGTCTGGACGCTGCTGCCGGGGATGTCGAAGTCGATGACGTTCGACCCCCCAGCGGCGTTGGACTGGTCGATCGCGTCCCGCAGCGAGCCCGCGCCCGAGTCGTTCGCATTCATGACCGTGTACGTCGTGGGCATCATCCGCCGTTCCAGGCCCTGAAAGTCCGGCAGGAATTGCGCCGGCTTCTTCCGCTTGGCCGCGGCCTTACGCCGGCTCATCTTCCGGCCGTGATGCTGGTGATAGCGGCCGCTGGCGCCCGACTCATCAGGTGTCGACATCGCACAACCCTCTTTTGCGAACCGAAGAGGCCAGATCAGGTGAAGTCTTAACAAGGCTGCGGACGGTTCACTCAGGGGACCGTCCCTTTTTCACGCTCGCTGCTCGATGTTGCTGGGGCCTGACCTCGCCCCGCTCTTTGAAGACGGATCCATCTCAACGAAATCGCGCTCGGCTCTGCGCCTTGTCGTTCTGCGCTCATCGCTCATCGAACGCACCATTTTGATCAGCCGCTCCGTTGCTGCGATCTCGGCGGTTCTGCTCGCTCCGTAGGCTCTTTGTGAGCAACCGATCGTGTGCCGGCCTATCCCCCTCGTCGGGACGCCGCTCTCGGCTTTCGACGCTCCGCGCAGAGCGTCATAACGTCCGTCACATGGGCAGACGACCTGGGGGATTAGTATAAATCCCCATCCTCACGTGTCACTACTCAGCCCCGGAGAAAACCGAACTTTTTTCGACGGATGAGGTTTTTTTTCACCCGCGCCATTTGTTAAACTTTTGATGAATTGTTTCTGGCTCCCTCTGCCGAACAGGCGGTCCGCTTTCAAACATCCATCTCCTCCGAGTTTTCGGTGCGCTGCCCTCTGGAGTCTTGATCCGAATCGCGGCACGGTACGATCCGCATCATGCACGAGCGCACTTAACATCAATGCGCGCATCATCCCATCAATGCATTTGGCGTTGCTTTGCGCTAGTTGGGAGCGCTGTGCACTTCCCAGTGGGGATCGTACCGGGCGGCTGGTTACTGCCACGCAAGCTCACCTAACCGCGCGACGAGGGCCGCGTGAGCACGCGTGCGTCCCCGCTCGCCAGCACCGCTACCCGACGGGCAAGATGCCCGTCCCACGCTCGACAGTGACGGGCAGGATGCCCGGCCCCCTCTCAAGGCGGCGGTGGCGCGACGTCACGCCGGCGGCGCAGCTCGCCCAGGAAGCTGGTTCCGAAATGCTGGATTTCGAGGAAGCTGGCGCTCGGTGCGGCCGCCTTGTAGACGCGGAACGCCCGCATCACGCCCAGCGTCGCGGCGCTCTCCAACGGACCGATGAAGCTGGTGTCGCGGTCCAGGAAGTGCGGCTCTTTTGCCCATGACTCCATCTGGCGCCGATTGAGGAAGAAGCAGCCCGCGTGCGGGTTCTTCGCCCTCTCGAAGTTGACGGTCGTTCCCAGCAAGCTCCCGGTCGCGGCCGGGGCAACGGCTACGTCCTGAAACGAAGCCGTGACGTCGGCACGAAGGTCGCCGTCGATGTAGGCTTTGTGCACGAGCCCGAGTGGACCAACCTCGTACCGGTTGGGCTGAAGCAACACGCCGTCGCCGAGCTGCGCCGTGAACCAGCCGAGCTTGACGAACAGCCAGGGGTCGCGCGAGATCAGGTCGTCTTCGAGATAAGCGTAGTAATCGTAGTCGCCGAGCCGGTCCCGGAGGACCGCGTGGCATTCGAAGCCGAGCAGGGGAGGGCGGGCACTCGTCGGATTGTGCTCAAATGAGCCGGCGGGTAAGCTCAACGTGTCGAGCACATGGTCGTTGCCGGTGGTGCACACGACGACGTCGACCTGGGAGGCGATCCGCTCGTTGGCCCGCAAAGCAACGCGGGTGGCCTGATCAATCACGTACTGGGCGGGCCCGTAAAGCTGGTGCAATGAGCCGATGCATGCCGAAAGAGCCGTCGTCCGCGCGCCCGAGTTCGGTCGGACCGAGCCGTGCACGCCGATTTCGGGCGGCGACGCGCTGGCTGCTCGGTAATAATGGGGAATCACCGCGACGATTCGCATGGAAAGCAGCCCTGTTCACTCTCGAGAGAGACACCTATTCCGTTCTACCTGGAATGTTGCCGCGGTGGAATCGCGGCGATTGCGAGGTTGAGCACCCTTATGCACATCTTGTTCGTGCACCAGAATTTCCCGGCGCAATTCGGGCACATCGCCCGGCACTTGATCCGCGGCCGCGGCTGGCGCTGTTCGTTCGTCTCGAAGACGCCCCCGGGCGAACAGGGAGGCATCCGGAAAATCGAGTACACCACCAGGGGTGGGGCTCGGGAGTCGACCCACTATTGCAGCCGGACCTTCGAGAATGCCACCTGGCATGCCCACGGGGTATATGAGGCCTGCAAGGCCCAGCCCGACCTGCGGCCCGACCTGATCGTCGGCCACAGCGGATTCGGGTCGACGCTGTTCTTGCCCGAACTGTATCCCGGCGTGCCCGTCATCAATTATTTCGAGTTTTTTTATCATCCGCACCAGTCGGACATGGACTTCCGCCCCGATTTCCCTCCCGCCGAGATCGATTACCTGCGAGCCCGATCGCGCAATGCCATGCTCCTTTTGGACCTGGAGAACTGCCGGCGAGGCTACAGCCCGACACGCTTTCAGCAGCAGCTCTTTCCCGAAGCCTACCGGGGCAAGATCGACGTCATCTTCGACGGGATCGAGACCGATCTGTTCCGCCGCGCCAGCGGTCTACCGCGCCGGATCGCCGAGAAGTCGATCCCGCCGTCCACGCGGATCGTCACCTACGTGAGCCGCGGGTTCGAGGCCATGCGCGGGTTCGACATCTTCATGAAGGTTGCCAAGCGCGTGCTGGAGCAGTTTGCCGATGTCATCTTCGTGGTCGTGGGCAGCGACCGCATCTGCTACGGCGGCGACGAAAAGCACATCCAGCACAAGACGTTTTTTGAGCATGTGATGGCGCAGACTGAGTACGATCTGAGCCGCTTTATCTTCACGGGTCTCTTGCCAGTGTCGAAGCTCGTCGAGGTGCTCAGCCTGTCTGACCTGCACGTCTACTTGACGGTCCCGTTCGTGCTCTCCTGGTCGCTGATGGATGCCCTGTCCTGCGGATGCACGGTCCTGGCGTCTGACACTCTGCCGGTGCGCGAGATGATCGATGACGAGCAGAACGGGCGGCTTTGCGGCTTCTTTGACGTCGAGGGGCTCGCGGCGCGGGCGGTCGAGGTGCTGCGCGACCCCGGGTCATTTGCCCACCTCGGCCGCACGGCCGCAGCAAAGATCCGCCAAGACTACGCAATCGATGTGACGCTCCCCCGCCTCGCCCGCCTCTTCGAGGAGGCGGTTTGAGCGACCTAAGCCAGCGTGTAGATCTTGGCCTCCCAGGCAAAGATCGGCTCGCGGCCGACGTAGCTGGGCGGGACGATCCGGTTCTGCGTGACTTCCTTCCAGCTCCGGCCGGCCGGCGTCGCCGGCCAGTTGGGGACCACGTACTCGGCGCTCGGGTCCTGCGGGTTGGCGGTGGTGAAGTCGGAAAAGTTCGCCAGAACCACAACCGGGTCGACACCCGGCCCACCCCGACGCCAGACAAGGACGCGCTTGCCGTCGTTGAAGTCGACGTGGATGAAGTCGGTGTCATTGACCGACAGCGCATCGCTCGAGGTGCGCAGCTTGACCAGCACCGCGACGTACTCGAAGATCCGATGCCGCCAGTCGTCCTCCAGGCGAGAATAGTTCACCGGGTCGACCTCCTTTCCGCCGCTCTCGGTGACGTTGCCATTGGCGTCGAGCCGATCGTGCTGGTCGGCGAATTCGTCGCCTGCCAGGATCTGAGGCACGCCCACCGCCGTCAGCAGGCAGCAGAAGGCCAGCTTGATCCGCTTCTCGGTGTCCCAGATCCCATTGTTGACCAGAAAGTTATAGATTCGCTCGTTGCGGAACCCCTCGACGTCGTGCGACGTCAGGTAAAGCACGGCCTGCGCCAGATCGCTGAAGCCGAAGTTGCGGCAATCGATCGCCTTCCTGACCGTCCATTCAAAGCTGGGCTCGTCGCCGGCGTTCTGGCCCAGCATCGCGGCGCGGATATACTGCTTGAACTTCTCGTTCCAGAGCCCGTCGAGCCGCCCCTGGGTCAAGAGAGCCAGCGGTACCGAGAGCTCCTCGCCCACGACCAGAAACCGCGAGTCCGATTCGGCGCCCAGGGCCAGCGAGCTCCAGCGCTCATTCCACAGTGCCCGGGCCTGGTCCTTGTATTCCTGGACGAAGTCCCAGTTGGCGACATTCTCGATCGAGTCCATGCGAATGCCGTCGATCTTGAAGTCGCGCATCCAGCGCGTGATGTACGACTTCATGACCTGGCGAGCGGGGACGACGCGGCCCGAAGCGCCCGCGATCGGATCGTAGGCGTTGTCCACGAAGCGAGCGTACCGGAACAACGTGCTGCCGAAGCCGTCGCGGAGCCCGCCGTCGCCGCGCGAGGTGTAGTCGTCGGGGTCGCTGGGATCGGCCGTAGTGTCGAGGATGAAGAACTCCGGCGAGTCGATCGGCTCGTAGGAATCATGCCGGGCGAACGCCATGACGACGTCGATGAAGAAGCGGATCCTGTGCGTATGGCAGCCCTGAACGAGAGCCGCCAGGTCCTTGTTGGCCGTCGACCAGGACTGACCATCGGGCTTGCCAAGCTCAAAGTCGGGAGCGAAGAAATTGGCCGTGTCATAGCCCCAGGTGCGCTTGACGAAGCTGTCGGCCGGAGGGAGCAATTCGAGCGCGCTCACGCCGAGCTCGGTCAGATAAGACCGGCCGACCTGGAGGACCGGCAGATCCGCGAAATTGGCGCCGAGCGCCTCGTGGAGGACCAGGGCAAGGACGTCCTGGAAAGTGCCGACTCCGACTTCCACTCCGCCGCTAATGTGCAGGCGCGACCACGCCGTCGGCAGTTCGTAGATGACCAGGCGGTTGTTCGTCGGCAGAGTGTCAGGCTTGGGATCGTCGCCGACGAAGCCGACTTCCCCACCGTTGTCACACGGGATGAGCTTGCCGCCTGAGAACTTGATCACGGAGGCAGCATGCCGGTCGTCCTCGGTATAGGGCGCCGGCAGCCGCGGTGCGAGCAAATCCCAATCGACCGTGGTCGCCGTCGGGTCGGTAGAGCGAATCCGGGCGGGAGGGCTCTTGGTCGGGTCTGTATCGTCCACTTCGAACCAGTAGTGATACACCACCCCGTCGCCAAGTCCGCACGAAGCGGCGTCGACCTCGTAGAGGTCGGGGAATTGCGCCGAGGCTTTGAGCGCGATCTCCTTGACCCCGGACAGGGTAGGCGGTACGCCGGGCACGAACGTGCCGATGACCAGCGTCGGTCCCAGATTGATCTGGTTGGGCCGCCAGAGAACGAACTTCGTCGCCTTTCGCTCGAGCAGATCCACATTCATATTGGTCGCTACCTCGCCGCCAAACGCGTCGCCTGAATAGGCCCGCGAAACGGAGCATACCGGAGCTCACGCTCAAAAGCCTGACTGCAAATGCGTAATCCCGTCGTCCCGTGCCCAGAGACCGGAAGCAGGATGCTAAATCGGGAAGTACGCGCTTTCAACGAGAATCTGAACCGTTAATCCAGATTCGCGGTCAAATGCGAAAGGACGCGGAGACTTCGGGAAAGAACGACATGCAATGAAGACGATTGGGTTGGTTGGGACCGACCGAGTCAACGAGCCCGGCCTGACGCGAGGGCGAGCTGCTGGCAGACTCTCCATCGGTTGAATCGAGCGCGCGGAGCGAACCACGAATGGGTGGGCACGGCTCCGTGCGTTGCGAGAATTGAGGGGCGGGGCGTGTGTCGCGCGTCTCCGTCTCATTAACCCGGTTGACTCACGACGGACAAGGCGAGGCCGAACTGGAGGGGAAGGACAGGAGGGGAAGGACAGGCATCGCAGCACGGAGGGAGGGGAAGGACAGAGGGGAAGGACAGGCATCGCAGGGCTCGGCGCCACCCGGCGAATGAATCAGATCGACTGCCGTAAACCTTGTGTAGCAAGACGGTTTGGTTTGTTGCGTGACTCCCACATTCGGCTAGTGGCGCCCTGGTGGCGAGGCAGAGCGGCTGCGCGCGGGTTTGGTAACGTAACGTGGCGGGACGGATGTGCCGCCGCATTGCCTGTCCTTCGCTTTCGCGAGATTGCCTGATGCGTTGACCTCGCCGAGATTCGCCGCGGCGATCAAGGCGGCGTTGGCTTTCGCGAAACGATCGATCCAGGGCCATCGCCTGGCCTGGAGTGAACGATTCGCCATTGCACGGGCCCGCCTTTTTGATATACTTAGTAGAAACACGAGGAGTGGTCATGAACGCACAAGTTGGTAAATGGGGTAACAGTCTCGCAGTTCGCATTCCCGGAACCTACGCCCGGGAGCTCGGCCTCGCCGAAGGTGCCGAACTGGAGCTGACGCGCGTCGACGGCGGTCTGCTCTTGCGCCCGCGGAAGCGCGAATACCGACTCGAGGAGCTGCTCGAGCAGATCACGCCGGAGAGTATCCATGGCGAAACGGACTGGGGCTCGGCCGTCGGGCGCGAGGCGTGGTGACGCCAGGCATATTCCGGATACGGGCGAGTTGATCTGGCTGTCCTTCACGCCTCAGGCCGGTCGCGAACAGGCGGGGCGGCGCCCGGGTCTGGTGCTGTCACCGCGCTCCTACAACGCGAAGGTTGGGCTTTGCCTGGTATGCCCCGTGACGCAGCACGCCAAGGGATACGTCTTCGAGGTAGCGCTGCCGAGCGGCCTACCCGTGCACGGCGTGGTCTTGGCCGATCACGTCAAGAGCGCCGATTGGCAAGAAAGGGGGAGCGAGCACATCGCAACGGTGCCGGCCGAGGTACTCGACGAAGTGCGCGCCAAGCTTATGGCCCTGCTGGGGATGTGAGGCGAGTTCGGAACCAATCCCTCAACCGGTCCGTTTTCCCCCGTGGTCGGACTCGAACTGCTGACCGAGTAGAGCCGGGACTGCGCCGCTTGTCGCCCAGTGCCATGTCCTTTCTCGGTCCAGAGAGGGAAAGGACAGGCATCGCGGAGGGAAAGGACAGGCATCGCGGGGGTCGGCGCCACCCGGCGAATAGATCAGATCGACCGCCGTAACCCTACCCTGTGTGGCGAGGGAAAGGACAGGCATCACGTGGTTCGGCGCCACCCGGCGAATAGATCAGATCGACCGCCGTAACCCTGTGCGGCAGGATAGTTTGGATTGCCGCGCGACTCCCGCATCCGGCCAACGGCGCCCTGGTGGCGAGGCAAAGCGGGTGCGCGCGGGTCTGGTAACGCGGCGGGATGGATGTGCTGTCGCATTGCCTGTCCTTCGTTTTTCCTCGGAGTGGGGGACGGTGCGCGCACCCAGAGCGAGGCTTCCGTGTTCTTGCCTGATACCGGGTTTCAAACCCCTCGGAGTGGGGGACGGTGTGCGCACCCAGGTGATGGAAGCAACAAACAACAAGTCCGTCTCGTTTCAAACCCCTCGGAGTGGGGGACGGTGCGCGCACCGGGTCGTGGCCCGCGCCGACGGCGTAGGACGACCCGTTTCAAACCCCTCGGAGTGGGGGACGGTGCGCGCACCATGGGACAGAGGTAGCTTATCTTTAGGAATTGGCTTGTTTCAAACCCCTCGGAGTGGGGGACGGTGCGCGCACCCTAATGGTGCCAACGTGAACGATACCCTTACCACGATGTTTCAAACCCCTCGGAGTGGGGGACGGTGCGCGCACCGCCATGCATCGGGTTTTGAGTGGCTCTTGTTAGTGTGTTTCAAACCCCTCGGAGTGGGGGACGGTGTGCGCACCACAAGGAACCGCTTATGGTGAAAGTGCGGGCGGACGTTTCAAACCCCTCGGAGTGGGGGACGGTGCGCGCACCACCGAGCCCGAACTCGGCTACACCGTAGACGAAGAGTTTCAAACCCCTCGGAGTGGGGGACGGTGCGCGCACCGTGGCCCAGGTACTGACCTGGGTCAAGCGATTCGTCGTTTCAAACCCCTCGGAGTGGGGGACGGTGCGCGCACCGTGCGGATCTGCTATACGAAGATGTATAGTAGTGAGTTTCAAACCCCTCGGAGTGGGGGACGGTGCGCGCACCCGCCGGTATTCCGGCATTTCGCCGAAGCCTGTCAACCGTTTCAAACCCCTCGGAGTGGGGGACGGTGCGCGCACCGTTGGAAGAGTTCCGCGAGTTGATGGATGCAAACTCGTTTCAAACCCCTCGGAGTGGGGGACGGTGCGCGCACCAGGCAGAAGACCGTGTTTTGACTGAGGCGCTGTTGGGTTTCAAACCCCTCGGAGTGGGGGACGGTGCGCGCACCGAGGATGAAGGACGAATTGGCACGGAATGGCAAATGTTTCAAACCCCTCGGAGTGGGGGACGGTGCGCGCACCGTGGATAGTTCTGAGCCGGCTGCTCCATGCGATGGCACGTTTCAAACCCCTCGGAGTGGGGGACGGTGCGCGCACCGGGCTGGCAAGCGGCAGGTGGTGGCAAGAAGTCGTAAGTTTCAAACCCCTCGGAGTGGGGGACGGTGCGCGCACCGGACGGCTCGTGGCGGATCGATATCACGAACCGCGTTTCAAACCCCTCGGAGTGGGGGACGGTGCGCGCACCAGGCGGAGCGGAACGACGAGCAATTGCTAACTGACTGGTTTCAAACCCCTCGGAGTGGGGGACGGTGCGCGCACCTGCCTCGAAGTATGAGGCAGATCCCAGCGGAAGTCGGTTTCAAACCCCTCGGAGTGGGGGACGGTGCGCGCACCGAGGGCATTGAAGCATCTCCATTCCGAACAATAGACGTTTCAAACCCCTCGGAGTGGGGGACGGTGCGCGCACCCTGTCAGGCGACACCAAAATTGACCACCCCTAGTGACAGTAAAACTGACCCCTCCGTGCTCGCCTTTTGAGGAGGGGATATGGACAAAACTGCTGATTTGGTCAATCTGCACGAGACGCAGGCGGACCAGTCGTTGGACCTGACACACGTCCACCTGCGCGACGCGCAGGAGGACGCAGGGATGGTGAAACCGGCGATCGTGGATCGGATCCACGAACTTGTCAGCCAAGGTCTGGGGCGCAAACGGATTGCTCGTGAGTTGGGAATCTCGCGCAACGCCGTGCGCCGTTATCTCGCGGGAGCCGCGGTCGGCTTTCAGGAGCGGCCCGCAGCCCGTCGTCTCGACGCCGCTACGCTCAGTGAAGTGCATCGACTCTACCGTACCCTCGCCGAGGGAAATACCGTCGTCATTCAGCAGGAGTTAGCCCGCAATGGCATCGAGGTCGATTTGCGGACCCTGCAGCGGGCAGTGGCTCCGCTACGGCGAGAAGAAAAAGCCCAAAAGCTGGCGACAGTCCGATTCGAGACCCCGCCGGGCCAGCAGATGCAAATCGACTTCGGTGAAAAGATCGTCCGGATCGGCGGACAACCGGTGAAGGTCTTCCTCATGACCGCCGTGCTGGGATACTCGCGCCGGCTCTACTGCCGAGCTTTCCTCGCCCAGCGGCAGGACGACTGGCTCGAAGGCCTGGAGGGGGCCTTTCGACATTTCGGGGGACTGCCCCAGCAAATCCTCTGCGACAACGCCTCCCCGCTGGTGATCTCCCACGATCGCCAGTCCGGCCAGGTGGTCTGGAATCCTGGATTTGAGACTTTTTGCCGTGACCGTGGGCTGACACCCAAAGCCTGTCGTCCTCGCCGCGCTCGGACCAAGGGAAAGATCGAACGAGGCGTCGGCTACGTCAAGCGAAATGCCCTGGCTGGACGCTCGTTTGCCTCCTTCGGGGATCTGCAGCGTCACCTGGCGTGGTGGATCGTCGAGGTTGCCGACGAGCGGGTGCACGGCACGACCAGGGAAAAGCCCAACGTCCGCTTCGAGCGTGATGAGCGTCGGACCCTTCAACCCCTGCCGGTGCGCCCTCTGGCTGTACGCACTCGCCGGCTGAAGCGTCGCGTCAGCGCCGACTGCTTTGTTGATGTCGATACAGTGCGATATAGTGCTCCGCATTGGCATGTCCGCGAAACCGTCGAGGTCTTGATCAAGGAAGATCGGGTGGACATCTGGCTCCGCGGCCGTTGCATCGCCGAGCATGTCCGGTGCTACGAACCCTTCGCGTGGGTCCGCAACCCGGCCCACTTCGAAGGCTTGTTCCGGTCCGAGCTGACCACGCAGACTCCGGCGACTTCGGAGCAGCTCCCTTGTCCCCTGGCCCGGCCGCTTTCCGTGTACGCCGAGCTCGTCGAAGGAGGTCAGCCATGAGCACGGTGATCGATCCCCACGAGGAGCGCATCTTCTCGGCGCTGAAGCGGCTCCAATTGCCCCACCTGCGTGAGACGCTACCGGCAGTACTCTCGGAGGCGACCAAGGAGCAGTGGACCTACCTGGAGTTCCTCGAGCGGATTCTGGGTCGGGAGGTGGACGCCAAAGAGAGCAAGCGGGTCCAGATGGCAATGAGGATCGCCCACTTCCCGTGCGTTCGGACAATCGAGGAGTTCGACTTCTCGTTCCAGCCTTCGGTCGATGAGCGGCTGATTCGGGAGCTCAGCACCGGACATTTCCTATCGCACGGAGAGAACGTGTTGATATTTGGACCTCCTGGTGTTGGCAAGACCCACCTCGCCGTGGGACTGGGCCGCAAGGTCGTGGAGCAAGGCCACACGGCCCGCTTCACGACCGCCACGGCCCTGCTGGCGACGCTGGGAAAGGCCGAATCGGAGGGCAACCTCGCTGAAAAATTGACCGAGTACTCAAAGCCGCGTCTGCTGATCATCGACGAGCTGGGCTACTTGCCCTTTGAGCGTCGGGCAGCGCATCTGTTTTTCCAGTTGGTCAATCGTCGCTATGAGAA
This sequence comes from uncultured Isosphaeraceae bacterium, assembly GCA_963781785.1. Classification (GTDB taxonomy): domain Bacteria; phylum Planctomycetota; class Planctomycetia; order Isosphaerales; family Isosphaeraceae; genus CAWAHD01. The sequence continues at coordinate 56,145 of CAWAHD010000002.1, forward strand.
AGGGAGTCTACTGGTGACGACCAACCAGCGGGTTTCGGACTGGGGGATCGTCTTCGGCGATGAGGTGCTGGCAACGGCAATCCTGGACCGGTTGCTTCATCATAGCCACACGCTGATAATCACCGGCGAGAGTTACCGGCTCCGGGAAAAACGCAAGAGCGGATTGATTCGATCAAGGTTGGCGAACACCCACGCCGACGGGTGCCGTGACGAAACGGAGGTGAAGATCGAAAAAAGGTCAGCGACAAGCGGGAAGAACCGATAAATTCATAACTTACGCCAGGTGGGGTTCAGTACGCGCCTGGGGGTCACAATTAGTGTCGCCTGACACACCCCGGTCAGCTCCGTGTCATCGGGCGGCATCCAAGTTGTTTCAAACCCCTCGGAGTGGGGGACGGTGCGCGCACCGAGGGACACGAATTTCTGCGCGATGAGAAGCAGCGAGTTTCAAACCCCTCGGAGTGGGGGACGGTGCGCGCACCGTCTGAAGCACGATTGGAACGCAGGGATGCTGATGTTTCAAACCCCTCGGAGTGGGGGACGGTGCGCGCACCAAGGGCCGATGCCGTCAGCAAAGCGGCGGCAATGGCGTTTCAAACCCCTCGGAGTGGGGGACGGTGTGCGCACCGACGAAATAGACTGGGCAACCCCCGACAACGTCAAGCGTTTCAAACCCCTCGGAGTGGGGGACGGTGCGCGCACCGCGATGGAAGAAGACTCTCGCGGGTGCCCGCCTTAACCCGTTTCAAACCCCTCGGAGTGGGGGACGGTGCGCGCACCAAAAGAAAAGCGGAAGCAAAAGCAACAACTATCGAGTTTCAAACCCCTCGGAGTGGGGGACGGTGTGCGCACCAACCGGCAACGGCTCCGAGGATGGAGAGTCGCTCGAGTTTCAAACCCCTCGGAGTGGGGGACGGTGCGCGCACCGGGTGTCAGTCGCCGGTCAGGCAATCCATCAGTTAGTTTCAAACCCCTCGGAGTGGGGGACGGTGCGCGCACCATCAGGATCGACGCAGATCAAGTCGAGGTTGCTGGTTTCAAACCCCTCGGAGTGGGGGACGGTGCGCGCACCCGCGCGGGTCTAAGCACCCGACGGCCGAACTCGGTGGGTTTCAAACCCCTCGGAGTGGGGGACGGTGTGCGCACCGGGTTGGATCCCGACGACGCGGACGAGGCACGGACGTTTCAAACCCCTCGGAGTGGGGGACGGTGCGCGCACCAGCGTGCTGGCGAGATGATTAAATCGATCGGCACCAGTTTCAAACCCCTCGGAGTGGGGGACGGTGCGCGCACCGCTCCTCAAGCTCCACAAGGCGGGCAAACCATACCTGTTTCAAACCCCTCGGAGTGGGGGACGGTGCGCGCACCGTGCTTAGCGTGGGCATTATTAACCACCGCTGCCTTGTTTCAAACCCCTCGGAGTGGGGGACGGTGCGCGCACCACCCAGAGGTGCCGCGAGAGCGACCAGTCATACCTGGTTTCAAACCCCTCGGAGTGGGGGACGGTGCGCACACCTCCTTCAACGGGTAGCGAATCTATTTGATGTGCATAGTTTCAAACCCCTCGGAGTGGGGGACGGTGCGCGCACCGGTCAAACACCTGCACACAAAATGCGACCAGACTCGTTTCAAACCCCTCGGAGTGGGGGACGGTGCGCGCACCACTGTACTTTGTACAGCGGGGCAGGGGTCGTAAATTGTTTCAAACCCCTCGGAGTGGGGGACGGTGCGCGCACCGCTCCGGCACACCGTGAATGGTGCAGGCAACCACGAGTTTCAAACCCCTCGGAGTGGGGGACGGTGCGCGCACCGGGCGCAAGCAGTTCCGGCCGTGTCGGACTCAGATGTTTCAAACCCCTCGGAGTGGGGGACGGTGCGCGCACCCCGGTGTTTGAGGACCTTTAAGTATGGTACTGATTGCGTTTCAAACCCCTCGGAGTGGGGGACGGTGTGCGCACCGAGATATAGGACGCATTTTCCCCAAGTCGCGATGTCGTTTCAAACCCCTCGGAGTGGGGTGTCAGGCGACACTAAAAGGAACCCCCCGGACGACACTAAAAGTACCCCCCTCTCCCTGTACATTTGATTGGAGGGGCTATGGACGAGTTCGGGTCCGATGTGGTCAATCTGCATGACACGCAGGTGGGCCAAATGGATGTAACGAATGTCCGCCTGCGATCTACGCAGGAGGACACCGGGATGCTGAAGCCGGAAGTCGTGGATCGGATCCACGAGCTCTCCGACGAAGGCCTCGGCAGTAAACGGATTGCTCGACAGTTGAAAGTCTCGCGCAAGGCTGTCCGCCGTTATCTCGCTGGAGCCACAGTCGGTTTTCAAGAACGCCCCGCTGCACGTCGCCTCGACGCCAAGACGTTGATTGAAGTCCAACGTCTCTTCGGTACCGTTGCGGAGAGCAACGCCGTCGTTATCCAACAGGAACTCGCCAGTCGAGGAATCCACCTCGAGCTGCGAACCCTGCAACGAGCAGTCGCAACCCTTCGCCAGGAAGAACGAGCCAAGACCTTGGCCACAGTCCGATTCGAGACCTCACCTGGCCAACAGACCCAAATTGACTTCGGCGAGAGGGTCGTGCGAATCGCCGGCGAACCCGTGAAGGTCTATTTGATGACCGTGGTCCTGGGATACTCACGTCGGCTCTATTGCCGAGCCTTCCTCGCGCAACGGCAAGATGATTGGCTCGAAGGCCTCGACGGAGCATTCCGGCATTTCGGTGGCGTTACCGAGCAAGTTCTCTGCGACAACGCTTCGCCCCTTGTCACCTCCCACGACCGCCAGTCCGGCCGGGTAGTGTGGAATCCGGGCTTTGAGATCTTCTGCCGCGACCGGGACTTGACAGCCAGAGCGTGTCGTCCGCGTCGCGCTCGAACCAAAGGGAAGATCGAGCGGGGCGTAGGCTATGTCAAGCACAATGCCCTCGCCGGGCGATCGTTCGCCTCCTTTGAGGAATTGCAGCGCCATCTGTCGCGTTGGATGGTCGAGGTCGCTGATCGCCGGATTCACGGCACGACCAAGGAGCAGCCCGCTGTGCGGTTCGATCGCGATGAGCGAGAGGCTCTGCGATCCCTGCCGCCGCGCTTGCTGGCGGTCCGCACCCGCCGTCTGAAACGCCGGGTCAACGCTGATTGTTTTGTGGATATCGACACCATCCGATATAGCGTGCCGTATCGGCATGTTCGAAAGATCGTCGAAGTTGTGGTCAAGGAGCAGGAGGTCGAAATCTGGCTGCGCGGCACCTGCATTGCGCGGCATCCGCGAGGCCACGAACCCCACGCGCTGATCCGTAACCCGGCCCACTTCGATGGGCTATTCCGGCCCAAGGCCAATGCGTCGACCCCGATTCCATCCAATCCGGCAGTTGATCCGATGTGCCGGCCGCTCTCGGTGTACACCGAGCTGGTGGAAGGGGGCCGACAATGAACATGCTCGTTGATCTCCCTGATCCGTCGGAGGAGCGAGTAGCCGCGGCGCTGAAGCGGCTTCAGTTAACTCACCTACGTGACACACTCGCTGCAGTGTTGTCCGAGGCTGCGAAGGAGAAATGGACCTATCTCGAGTTCCTTGATCGGATCTTGGGGCGTGAAGTGGACTCCAAGCAAGGTAAGCGGATTCAAATGGGAATGCAGATCGCCCACTTCCCTTGCGTTCGGACGATCGAGACTTTTGATTTCTCGTTCCAACCTTCGGTGGACGAGCGATTAATTCGAGAGTTGTCGACAGGAAACTTTATCGCTCATGGTGAAAACGTGTTGATATTCGGACCTCCCGGTGTAGGAAAAACTCATCTTGCAATCGGGCTTGGTCGAAAGATCGTAGAGCAGGGTCACACGGCCCGGTTCACAACGGCCACGGCTCTGTTGGCAGTTCTGGGGAAAGCCGAATCGGAAGGGGTTCTCTCGGACAAGTTGACCGAGTACGCCAAGCCTCGCTTGTTGATCATCGATGAACTGGGATATCTACCCTTCGAGCGACGGGCGGCACACCTGTTCTTCCAGTTGGTGAATCGCCGCTACGAGAAGGGAAGTCTGCTGGTGACGACGAACCAGCGGGTCTCCGAGTGGGGAACGGTCTTCGGGGACGAGGTGTTGGCCACTGCGATCTTGGACCGCTTACTGCATCACAGCCACACCCTCTTGATCACGGGAGAGAGTTTTCGGCTACGCGAGAAACGCAAGAGTGGATTGATTCGCTCGAGGTTGCCGAATACCGACCTGGAGCGACCGGAACGAGAGGCCGGACCCGAGAGTCGACGAAAGACGGAAAGAGGCGGAGAGAACCGATAATACGAAGGCATGCATGGAGTGGGGATCGGTACAGCTCTGAAGGGGGATCCTTTTAGTGTCGCCTGACACGGGGGACGGTGCGCGCACCGAGGCGGCCCGAAGATATTGGCAAGTCCTAATCATTGTTTCAAACCCCTCGGAGTGGGGGACGGTGCGCGCACCGTCGGTACTTCGTCCGGCTGGCTGAGGAAAGGCACGTTTCAAACCCCTCGGAGTGGGGGACGGTGCGCGCACCCCTGATATCTAACGTCAGCGCTACCCTGCCAAATTAGTTTCAAACCCCTCGGAGTGGGGGACGGTGCGCGCACCGAGGGAAGCGGAGTCTGAAAGGCGAGCAGATAGTCGTTTCAAACCCCTCGGAGTCGGGGACGGTGCGCGCACCGCTGGGCGCCATTGATGTCAACCGGGCCATCACTGCGTTTCAAACCCCTCGGAGTCGGGGACGGTGCGCGCACCATGGTGGCACCTTATATCTAACCAACGGAACGACGGGTTTCAAACCCCTCGGAGTCGGGGACGGTGCGCGCACCGTGCCAGTGGTCAGTTGGACATTGACCTTGGCGCCGGTTTCAAACCCCTCGGAGTCGGGGACGGTGCGCGCACCACGGAAAATCGCGGCGGCTATGATGGATGTGTTCGTTTCAAACCCCTCGGAGTCGGGGACGGTGCGCGCACCGGTGCATCTCATAACACCATGACTTGCAGTGGTTTGCAAGCACCAAATGCAGAGATGGTCTGATGTGGAGCACATTTGATGGGTTTTCGGCCGGGGCGGCGGGCTGCTGCGTGAACGTAAGTCATTGGCCACCAGGTTGTTATCGCGGACGCAGAGAGGGTACATGAAAAACGGGTTTTTGACCCCTCCAAGGGGATTTGCGTTAGTCATTGCTCCGCCACCTTTTACGGCGAAATGCCCCGCTTTTGATGCTCTCGCCGCTGACAACCGTAGGACCTCGGTCACGAGCATTTCCTGATCAAGGTGGTACAGGTTCCGAGCCCACCAAACACAGGGTTGGCCGCGCGTGGTTCGCGGGGCTCCCTGGATGAGGAGCGCGGCGGGCCCGGATCCGAGTGGCGGAGATTGGTTTGCCGAGTGAGACCATCGGTTTGGCCGGGTTGTGGATCTTGTGGGAACTGGTCGAATCGCCGGAGGTTCGGGCGCCTCCGGTCGCGCGGTAGGCGGCGCTGGGTGACCCTTGCCCAACATCGTAAGACTCAACCCCAACACCGATTGTTTTGCTCTAGGGCGAGGTTTGCGGCGGCGAGACGTCGATCACCTGGCCTTCGCGAAACTCCGGCTTGTGCGAAGCGACGACGACCGCGCCCGAGCGCGGGTCATAGACGGCGCCGGCGCCGGCCGGTGAACCGTGCAGGCGATGAAAGGCAATCCCGTACCGCCAGATCGGAGCGCGGCCCTCGACGACGACGAGCGCACCCCCGGGAACGGGCGGCGGCGGCGGCAGGGGCTCGCTCGGAGTGATCGGCTGCGTCACGCCAATGTTGTAAATAACGACCTCGGCCATGGGCGTCGCCTCCTCTGCTAAGGCGGCTTCGCGGTCTCAGCCTGGCGGCTTCGTCGCGGTGTCTGGCGGCTTCGTCGCGGTGTCTGGCGGCTTCGTCGCGGTGTCAGCCTTTGTTTTTGGTTTTTCGCCGTGGTGGCTTCGCGGTGTCGGCGGCTTCGCGGTGTCGGCGGCGCGGGGCGGCTTCGGTGTCAGCCTTTGTTTTTGGTTTTTCGCCGTGGCGGCTTCGCGGTGTCTGGCGGCTTCGGCGGCTCGGTGTCAGCCTTTGTTTTTGGTTTTTCGCCGTGGCGGCTTCGCGGTGTCTGGCGGCTTCGGCGGCTCGGTGTCAGCCTTTGTTTTTGGTTTTGGCGGCTTCGCGGGGCGGCTTCGGTGTCAGCCTTTGTTTTTGGTTTTTCGCCGTGGCGGCTTCGCGGTGTCTGGCGGCTTCGGCGGCTCGGTGTCAGCCTTTGTTTTTGGTTTTTCGCCGTGGCGGCTTCGCGGTGTCTGGCGGCTTCGGCGGCTCGGTGTCAGCCTTTGTTTTTGGTTTTGGCGGCTTCGCGGTGTCAGCCTTTGTTTTGGCGGCTTCGCGGTGTCTGGCGGCTTCGCGGTGTCAGCCTTTGTTTTTGGTTTTTCGCCGTGGCGGCTTCAGGGCGGCTTCGCGGTGTCAGCCTTTGTTTTTGGTTTTTCGCCGTGGCGGCTTCGCGGTGTCTGGCGGGTTCGCGGTGTCAGCCTTTGTTTTTGGTTTTTCGCCGTGGCGGCTTCGGGCGGCTTCGCGGTGTCAGCCTTGGGCGGCTCGCGGTGTCAGCCTTTGTTTTTGGTTTTTCGCCGTGGCGGCTTCGCGGTGTCTGGCGGCTTCGCGGTGTCAGCCTTTGTTTTTGGTTTTTCGCCGGGCGGCTTCGCGGTGTCAGCCTTTGTGTGCGCCGTGATCCGTGTCAGGTGTTGGTCTTCAGTGGGGGTGTCCGTTCGGCCGAACCATACCCCCCGCGCTCGGCCGGAGGGAAAGGACAGGCATCGCGGGGGTCGGCGCCACCCGGCGGCTTCGCGGTGTCAGCCTTTGTTTTTGGTTTTTCGCCGTGTGGCGGCTTCGCGGTGTCAGCCTTTGTTTTTGGTTTTTCGCCGTGGCGGCTTCGCGGTGTCGGCGGCGCGGTGTTGAGAGTGAGCACGATAATCGAGGACACTCTGATCAAGATAATCGATGGTTCATCGCTCGCCGGATGATCGGCCGGAGTACCGGTGGCCTCTTCTCTGATCGGTCGTTTGACGGGGTGGTGCGGAGACAATGCCGCGTAGCGGTTTCTCACCAGCGCCGGATCCAGGGCACTTCACGACCGAGCCTCTGGCAGAGGTCGATGGCCGCGTGATGTAGGGGCAGCTTGGTAGCAACGGCCCAGAGATCGAGCTGGTTGCCATGGCTGTGGCAGCCATGGCAGTAGTAACGACCGGTGGCCAGGTTTACTGAAAAGCAGCGACTGCGCCGGGACGCGGACTCGTGCAACGGGCAGACGCCGTAGCACTGCGCACCGCATCGAGCCGAGGGCTGGAACCCGAGGAGCGTCAGGACCTGCTCCATCGTGATTTCGGCGCGCAGCACGTTGAAGTCTACGCCGGGCACGGGTGATCCTGTCTCGGTGGAAGTGACGCGCTCCATTGGAATCGTTCCGTTCCCTCTCAACTCTCTATGGGGAACGGGAACGGCCCATCCAATCGATCAATCCCGGCGCTGCCAACCTGCGGGCGTGCGGCACAGCCGGCCAGCTTGCTCCAGCGACTCAAGCACCTCGCCCAGGCGCTCATTCTTGACCCCGAGGGTATCCCGGATCCTGGCTCGCGTCGCGGTCGCGCCCTGACCCAGAAGGTCCAGCACGCGCTCCTCGAGGCTGGGCTGCTTGCCGTCCGTGGCAACCTTGGTCGAACCATCCCGCAGCTCCCCGATGACTTCCAGGTGGGTCGTCTCGGCGTCAGTCGTAACCAGTTGCAGACAGACCGGCGCTGACGCTGGCGCGGCGCGGTGCTCGCTGGAGAGCACCAGTTGTTCCCTGGCTCGCCGGAGGTAGAGGTTCGAGTCGCCGAAGGCATGGATGTCGCCGGAGCCGCGCAACCCCTGGCCGGCGGCCACTCCTCCGACGGCATTCTTGCGCGTGTGATGCACCAAGAGGACCGAGAGATCGAGGTCCCTTTGCAACGACCGGAAGTACGCCAACAACTCGGCCACTTCGCCTGCGTTGTTCTCATCGATGCCGTGCAGCCGCACCAAGGGATCCAACAGCAGGAGCCGGGGCCGGAGCCGCCTGGCGGTCTCCTTGAGCCTGGTGCGGTCGGCACTCCGGTCAAGCCGGAGCAGAGGCGCCGTGATCACGTGGATGCACACCTGGCTCAGTTCCAAACCGCGATGCCGGGCCATCCCCTCGACGCGCTCGCGCACGACCGGCAGTGCGTCTTCAGCCAGGTAAGCCAGGACCGGCCCCGGGTCCGGCGCGGCATACCTTCCCAGGCATGCCGTGCCGGTGGCAACGCTCAAGGCAATGTCCAGCCCCAGCCAGGTCTTGGCGCACTTGGGAGCGCCGCCGATCACGCCAACCGAGCTTGCTCCCCAGAGCTGCTCGACAAGCCAGCGATGGCCGCTTTCCCCGCTCTCAATCTCTCCCACACGCACGACCGGAAGGGGTTGATCCGCAGTCGCGGGCATCTTCACACCTTCACTTTGGCGGCTTCGCGGTGTCAGCCTTTGTTTTTGGTTTTTCGCCGTGGCGGCTTCAGGGCGGCTTCGCGGTGTCAGCCTTTGTTTTTGGTTTTTCGCCGTGGCGGCTTCGCGGTGTCAGCCTTTGTTTTTGGTTTTTCGCCGTGGCGGCTTCGCGGTGTCTGGCGGCTTCGGGCGGCTTCGCGGTGTCAGCCTTGGGCGGCTCGCGGTGTCAGCCTTTGTTTTTGGTTTTTCGCCGTGGCGGCTTCGCGGGGCGGCTTCGCGGTGTCAGCCTTTGTTTTTGGTTTTTCGCCGTGGCGGCTTCGCGGTGTCTGGCGGCTTCGCGGTGTCAGCCTTTGTTTTTGGTTTTTCGCCGTGGCGGCTTCGCGGTGTCTGGCGGCTTCGGGCGGCTTCGCGGTGTCAGCCTTGGGCGGCTCGCGGTGTCAGCCTTTGTTTTTGGTTTTTCGCCGTGGCGGCTTCGCGGTGTCTGGCGGCTTCGCGGTGTCAGCCTTTGTTTTTGGTTTTTCGCCGGGCGGCTTCGCGGTGTCAGCCTTTGTGTGCGCCGTGATCCGTGTCAGGTGTTGGTCTTCAGTGGGGGTGTCCGTTCGGCCGAACCATACCCCCCGCGCTCGGCCGGAGGGAAAGGACAGGCATCGCGGGGGTCGGCGCCACCCGGCGGCTTCGCGGTGTCAGCCTTTGTTTTTGGTTTTTCGCCGTGTGGCGGCTTCGCGGTGTCAGCCTTTGTTTTTGGTTTTTCGCCGTGGCGGCTTCGCGGTGTCGGCGGCGCGGTGTCAGCCTTTGTTTTTGGTTTTTCGCCGGGCGGCTTCGCGGTGTCAGCCTTTGTGTGCGCCGTGATCCGTGTCAGGTGTTGGTCTTCAGTGGGGGTGTCCGTTCGGCCGAACCATACCCCCCGCGCTCGGCCGGAGGGAAAGGACAGGCATCGCGGGGGTCGGCGCCACCCGGCGAATAGATCAGATCGACCGCCGTAACCCTTTGTAGCAGGATAGTTTGGATTGCCGCGCGACTCCCGCATCCGGCCAACGGCACCCTGGTGGCGAGCCAAAGCGGGTGCGCGCGGGTCTGGTAACGTGGCGGGATGGATGTGCTGTCGCATTGCCTGTCCTTCGTTTTCTCAAAGAGTATTCCTCGTAGAAGGGCGGAGGAATAGCCGATAACGCACCCGTTACCCGCTTGATGGCGCCTCAGGGTCGTTTCGCTCAATCTGGGCCGTTGGGCTTCGCCTGACGAATCGGCGGCCGCCAACTCTGTAACTGCCATTCCCGGCTCTGCGCTTGTCTTGTCGTCCCGAGTGGTGTGCGGTTGAGGTCGGTTTGGACGGGAGCGCTCCGCGAAGGAGAGTGGACGTGATGACGAAGTGCAGACTCCTCCTCTTGGTCAGCATTGCCTGGCTGCTTGATTCTGGTGCGACGCTTCGGGCGCAGGACCGCGAAATCGCGATCCTGGAGAAAGCCCGTACGGCCCTCGACGAGGTTGAGGCGATGCCTTTCAAATCGTTGCCCTATCATCGGTTCATGATGACCCAGCTTCGAAAGGCTCAGGGAATAGCGATTTTTCCTGGTATGGTCAAGGCGGCTGCGGGGGTCGGCGGGCGGCATGGCCGCGGCGTCCTCCTGATCCGAGAGGCGGATGGTGCTTGGGGGCCGCCCATGTTCGTCAAGTTGTCGGGCGCAAGTGCCGGCATTCAACTCGGAATCGATAGGACTGACCTGGTACTCACCTTCCGAACGCGGAGCAATTTAGAGCATCTAAAGAAGGGGAAGCTCACCCTGGGCTTGGACAGCATGCTGGCTGTCGGTTCGATCGGGGTCGAGCACATTCTCAGCGCCGACGCCGGTTTGAAAACATGCATCTTCTCCCCCGCGTCTCCGAGCAGAGGATTGTTTGTCGGCCGGTCCGTGGAAGGGAATCGATTACGGATCGATACCGCCGCCACGGCCGCCTATGAACAGTACGAACAGACTTGCGTGCAGAACAGCGGCCAAACGGGCACGGGAACAGCCTCGCCATCGTTAAGACTGCAAATGAGACTCGCGGAGTTATCGACCGCCCCGCCAACGCCTCATGTCGTTGCGCCGTTCCGCCATGAAGAGGAAGGACAGGCATCGCAGGGCTCGGCGCCACCCGGCGAATGAATCAGATCGACTGCCGTAAACCTTGTGTAGCAAGACGGTTTGGTTTGTTGCGTGACTCCCACATTCGGCTAGTGGCGCCCTGGTGGCGAGGCAGAGCGGCTGCGCGCGGGTTTGGTAACGTGGCGGGACGGATGTGCCGCCGCATTGCCTGTCCTTCGCTTTTGTGGATGTCTCCGTCGACCACAGAGCGGCCAGGATAGATGCCAGGCTCGCCGACATAATTCGGTGGCTGTGGAGAAGGAAGGAAGGACAGGCATCGCAGGGGTCGGCGCCACCCGGCGAATAGATCAGATCGACCGCCGTAACCTCTGTGTGGCAGGATAGTTTGGATTGCGGGAGGGGAAGGACAGGCATCGCAGGGGTCGGCGCCACCCGGCGAATCAGGGAGAGGAAGGACAGGCATCGCAGGGGTCGGCGCCACCTGGCGAATAGATCAGATCGACCGCCGTAACCTCTGTGTGGCAGGATAGTTTGGATTGCTGCGCGACTCCCGCATCCGGCCAACGGCGCCCTGGTGGCGAGGCAAAGCGGGTGCGCGCGGGTCTGGTAACGTGGCGGGATGGATGTGCTGTCACGTTGCCTGTCCTTCGTTTTAACGAACGAACGGGTGATGGTGCTTTCGTCGGCACCGAAGCGTTGGGACAGCTCACTGACCCGCCGCCGGTTCGGCCCTTGCCGCATCGCGCCGACCAGAATGACGATGGCGCCCAGGTAAAGCTTTCGGCCCAGGAAGCGCACCGAGGGCGGTGTCGCTCTCTTTCTGCAACCTTCGCGATCACAGCAGAAGCTCAGTCTCAGGCGCTGCCACTCGGATAATAGGACGGAACTGCCTCGGGGGCTCCGGGGATAGTTGGCGCAATGCAGGCGGCCACCGCACCGACAGCCTTTCTTGCGGGTTTCCTCCGCGAGATCTTCGTCGACTGCCAGCAGGAACGACCAGAAGCTGGCGGAGTCAGGCAAATCGTGAGGGGAGCCAGACACCCATCGTTCGGTCAGGGAAGCCAGACACCCACCGTTCGGTCATGTGTGCGTGCAGGCATTCAGAATCGCGCCTGTGAGCCATTCACCAATGCAACGTTTCGCGCTAAATTTGCATTCTAAGTCACCCAACATTCAGCCAGCTAACGAAATACGCTGGTCGCGAATCCGCAGGCCAACCCGGGGAATTCTTGGGTGTCTGGCATCCCTTGGGGGGGAGCCAGACACCCACCGTTCGGTCATGTGTGCGTGCAGGCATTCAGAATCGCGCCTGTGAGCCATTCACCAATGCAACGTTTCGCGCTAAATTTGCATTCTAAGTCACCCAACATTCAGCCAGCTAACGAAATACGCTGGTCGCGAATCCGCAGGCCAACCCGGGGAATTCTTGGGTGTCTGGCATCCCTTGGGTGTCTGGCATCCCTGGTTCCGCAATTATCTGCCCTCAATGTGGTTACGACATCGTGACTGAAGCCCGGCCGGAAATGGGCCGGGAGCGTGCGGCACTCCACGAGTTGGTCGCAAACTGGCACAGCCTGAAATCTTCCGTCAGGGCCAAGATCGTAGATCTGTTGCGGTCTGGGTGAAAGTTGGCTCGGTAATTGACCGTGGAGCACCAGGGACTCTCCGTTCGCCAACTCCTTGGCGCGAGCGCGCGATCAGACTGTCATCCGCGTTCAGCGGCCAAAAACCACGACCGTGCGTGCGTCCCCCGCTGGTCCTGGAGCACGACTTTGATCGCGCGTTTGTTTCCGTCCGGTGGATACCTGCACGACCGAAAACAAAAAACGACGGCTGACCCCGCAAAGCCCCCCGACCGAAAACAAAAAGCAAAGGCTGACCCCGCGAAGCCCCCAAAGGCTGACCCCGCGAAGCCCCTAAGGCTGACCCCGCGAAGCCCCTGACCCCGCGAAGCCCCTGACCCCGCGAAGCCCCTGACCCCGCGAAGCCCCTAACGCTGACCCCGCGAAGCCCCTGACCCCGCGAAGCCCCTAACGCTGACCCCGCGAAGCCCCTAACGCTGACCCCGCGAAGCCCCTACGCGAAGCCCCTCGGCCGTCGCCTGAATATCGGGACCGAGGTGGCCCGGCCGTGGGAAGGAACCGACACGCCTCCAGAAAAAATCCCCCGTGCCTGTGGACAGCGGTTCGGGCTTCCCGGATATCTGATTAGGGAGCCGAACGATGGCCGATCCGGTGGGCAACGACCCGAGTCTTCTCCTCCGCCGCGCCTTGGCCGGTGATGAGTCGGCCCTAGCCGCGCTCTTCGACGGCCATCGCCAGCGGCTCCGCCGGATGATTCGCCTGCGGCTGGACCGCCGGCTGTCGGGACGGGTCGATTCGTCGGACGTGCTCCAGGAAGCGTATCTCGACGTCCGCAAGCGGATCGCCGAATACGCCAGCGACCCCGCGGCGATGCCGATCCACCTCTGGCTCCGATTGATCGCCGGCCAGCGGCTGACCGACGTCCATCGCTACCACCTGGGCTCCCAGATGCGCGACGCCGGCATGGAGGTCTCGCTGCATCGCGGCCCGTACCCCCAGGCCAGTTCGGTCTCTCTGGCCGCCCAGCTCCTGGGCAAGATGACCAGCGCCAGCAAGGCGGCCATCCGCGCCGAGCACAAGCTGATCGTCCAGGAGGCGCCCAACGGCATGGACCCGATCGACCGCGAGGTCCTGGCCCTGCGACATTTCGAACACCTGTCCAATGACGAGACGGCGCAGGTTCTCGGGCTGAGCAAGTCGGCGGCGAGCAACCGCTATATCCGGGCGCTGAAGCGGCTCAAGGAGATCCTCTCCTCGATTCCCGGGCTGAGGGAGCAATTGTAGAGTGGGTGCAACCCACTGGTCGGCCGAGCCTTGTGCCGGTGGGTTTGACCCACCCTACGCACCTGATGCGGAGCGGCAAAATGAACGCTTCCAGCGACGCGCGCAACCCCGTCGAACTGCTGGCCGAGGAGTTCCTCGACCGCAAGCGCCGCGGCGAGCGGCCCACCCTCCGCGAATACCTCGAGCGCCACCCCGAGCTGGCCGAGGAGATCCGCGACCTGTTCCCAGCGCTCTTGATGATGGAAGACCTGGGCGAGAGCTCCGGCGGCACCACCGGCTCGCTGGCCGCCGACGGCGTCGCGGCGGGGGTCCGGCTGCAGCGGCTGGGCGATTACCGCATCCTCCGCGAGATCGGCCGCGGCGGCATGGGGGTCGTTTACGAGGCCGAGCAGGAGTCGCTGGGCCGTCGTGTGGCGCTGAAAGTGCTGTCGGCCGGCTCACTGCTGGACCCCAAGCAGGTGCGGCGGTTCGAGCGGGAAGCGAAGGCGGCGGCACGGCTGCACCATACCAACATCGTGCCCGTCTTCGGCGTCGGCCAGCAGGACGGGCACCATTATTTCGTGATGCAGTTCATCGCGGGCGTGGGGCTCGACGTCGTGCTGGACGATCTGCGCCGGCTGCGCCAGGCGAAGTCGGAAGCGGGACCTGCCGCAGGGCCCATCGCGGCATCGAGCCGCATCGCCGGCCTGTCGGCGGCGGACGTCGCACGCTCGCTCCTCACCGGCCGGTTCGATGCCGGCGGACCGCTCGTCGATGGGTCCATGACCGAGCCCTTCGACGACGCGGCTCCCGCGCCGCCCTCCGTCGACAACGGCCCCCCAGCCGACTCCTCCCCGGCGATCCTGCCCGGCTCCTCCGAACTCTCAGCGTCGTCGGATCCCGACCGCCAGTTCTACCGCTCGATCGCCCGCATCGGCGTCCAGGTCGCCGAGGCACTCGAGTACGCCAACCGCCAGGGCATCCTTCACCGCGACGTCAAGCCGTCCAACCTGCTGCTGGACAACCACGGCAACATCTGGGTCGCCGACTTCGGCCTGGCCAAGACCACTGAAGCCGACGACCTGACGCATACCGGCGACATACTGGGCACGATCCGCTACATGGCTCCCGAACGGTTCGCGGGCCATTGCGACGCGCGGTCGGACGTCTACAGCCTGGGCTTGACGCTCTACGAGCTGGTGGCGTTGCGTCCGGCCTACGAGGCCTCCGACCGTCATCGGCTGATGGAGCGGGTGCTGCACGAGGAGCCGGAGCGGTTGAAGAAGCTCGCTCCGGGCGTGCCTCGGGACCTGGAGACGATCATCGCCAAGGCGACGGCGCGGGACCCTGCGGGGCGGTACGCGACGGCGACGGCACTGGCGGAGGACCTGCGGCGGTTCGTCGAGGACCGTCCGATCCGGGCGCGGCGGGTGTCGGCAGCGGAGCGTCTGGCGCGGTGGTGCCGGCGGAACAAGGGGCTGGCGAGTGCGATCGGCCTGGCGGTGTTGACGCTGGTGGCCGCGGTCGTCTTGTCGCTGCTCTACGCCAGAGAGCAGCGCGGGCTCGCGGCTGCCCGGAAGCTTTACGCCGCCGAACAAGCCCATCGCGCCGACGATCAAGCGGCGGCGGCGGCGAGTTACAAGGCCGCCCTGTCCGAATCAAACCGCCGGCTGGCCACGCTCGACCTCGAGCGCGGCCGCGTCGCCTTCGACAAGGACCAGATCGGCGTGGGCATGCTCTGGACCATCGAGTCGCTGCGGATGGCCACCACGGCCGGCGACGAGCCGGGCCGGCACCTGGCCCTGGCCAACCTGGCGGCCTGGCGGCGCGAGCTGGTCGAGCCGAAGGCCCTCTTCTCCCATGGCGACAGGGTGTTGTCGGTCGCGTTCAGCCCCGACGGCCAGACTATCCTCACCGGGAGCTGGGATAACACGGCGCGGCTCTGGGACGCCCACACCGGCCGGCCCCTCGGCCCGCCGCTGGAGCATTCGCGATCGGTGATGTCCGTGGCGTTCAGCCCCGACGGCCAGACGATCCTCACCGGCAGCAACGACAAGACAGCGCGGCTGTGGGACGCCCGCACCGGCCGACCCCTCGGCGAGCCGCTGGCGCATCAAGACCCGGTCCTTTGCGTCGCATTCAGTCCGGATGGCCGCACCTTCCTCACCGGCTCCAGCATGGGCCAGGTGCAGTTGTGGGACGCCGCCACCCGCCGGCGCGTCGGGGGACCGCTGGTGCCTGGAAGCTACCTGGGTTTCGCGGCGTTCAGCCCCGACGGGCGTACCATCGTCACCCGGAACAGTGACGAGACGATGCGGTTCTGGGATGCCGCCACCCGCTGGCCCATCGGGGTGCCCCGGCAGGCGGACGATGTCGCCGGTCTGGCGTTCAGCCCGGACGGCCGGATGATCCTCACGGGCTCCGAGAGGCACAAGTCGGCGCGGCTGTGGGACGCCGAGACCGGCCGGCCCCTCGGGGATCCCCTGCAACATGCGGGCCCGGTCTGGTGCGTCGCCTTCAGCCCCGACGGCCGCACGTTCTTCACCGGCGGCGACCACGGGGTCCAGGCCTGGGATGCCGCCACCCTCCGGCGGCTAGGCCGGCCCCTGGAGCATCAGGGCATCGTCTTGTCCCTGGCGCTGAGCCCCGATGGGATGACTCTCATCACCGGCTGCCAGGACGGGACGGTCCGGCTCTGGGACGCCGCGGTCGGCCAGGCCGTCGGCCGGCCGCTGGACTACGGGATTGAGGTGTCTTGCGCGGCGCCGACCGCCGACGGCCGCGGCTTGCTCATCGGGGGCCGCGACGGCACGGTCCGGCTCTGGGACCTGGCATCGGGCCGCCTGCTCGGCCAGCCGGTGGAGCACGGGTCCTGGGTCCAGGCCGTGGCCTCCAGCCCCGACGGCCGGGCCATTCTGACCGGCGGCATGGATCGCACGGCGCGGCTGTGGGACGCCCGCACCGGCCGGCCCCTCGGACCGCCCCTGGTGCACCGGGACGGGGTGTTGACCGTGGCGTTCAGCCCGGATGGCCGCACCCTCCTCACCGGGAGCGGCTCGACGGTGTTCAGGCCGTATGGCCGCACCCTCCTCATCAAGAGCGGCTCGACCGATGGCCTATCGGGCGAAGCCCGGCTCTGGGACGCCGGCACCGGCCGACCCCTCGGACCGCCCCTGGCGCACCAGGGCCCGGTGGTCGCCGTGGCCTTCGGCCCGGATGGTCGGTCCGTCCTCACCGGGAGCATGGACAAGACAGCGCGGCTGTGGGACGCGGCCACCGGCCAGCCTCTCGGCCCGCTCCTGGCGCACCCGGACATGGTCGATGCCGTAGCGTTCAGCCCCGACGGAAGGACCATCCTCGTTTCGTGCGTCGACAAGACGCTGCGACTCTGGGAGGCCGCCTCCGGCCGGCCGGTCGGGCCGCCCCTGTCGCACCCGGCCTCGGTGTTCGCCGTGGCGTTCAGTCCCGACGGGAGAACTATCCTCGCCGGAGGCTTCGAGAGGGGGCGCGGCTTTGGGACGCCGCCACTGGCCAGCCGATCGGCCCGCCCTTGCCCCATTCGCCGGGGCTATCCGAAGAGCGGTTCTCCGGCGTGAGGTCCCTGGGGTTCGTCGCGGACGGCCAGTCGCTCTTCACCAGCGATTACTACAGGGCGCGGGTCTGGGACGCGCCGCCGCCCCTGCCCGACGACCTGCCGCGGCTGTCGGCCTGGGTCGAAGCGGCCACCGGGCTGGCGCTGGACGAGCGGGGCGCCGTCCGTGTGCTCGACCGCGACGCCTGGCTCGAGCGCCGCCGGCGGCTGGAGGCCCTCGGCGGCCCGCCGCCGCCCGACCCGGCGCCGCGGCTGGATCCGATCCTCTATGGCGGCGACCCGACGGCCCGGGGCGACGCCCTGGCAGCGCGGGGCCTGTGGGATCGCGCCGAGGCCGCCTACGCCGAGGCCGTCCGCGCCCGCCCGCGGAATCCCTCGGTCCGCGACGCGCTGGCCGGCCTGCACGTCCGCCTCGGCCGCCTCGGCCGCGCGGAGGTGGAGCTGGCCGAGGCGTCCCGCTGGATCCCCGACGACGCGCACCTGCCAAGGCGGCGGGTCCTGCTCCTGCTCGAGTCGCGCGATCGGGCCGGCTGGCGGTACGCCTGCGCCGCGCTGCTTGCCCGCTTCGGCGGGACGATCGACCCGAGGCCGGCCGGCGAGGTCGCCCGGGCCTGGGCGCTGGCGCCCGGCCCGGCCGGCGATCCGGCGGCGGCGCTGCGGCTGGCCGAAGTCGGCACCGGCCTCATCGGGACCCCGGGCGCGATGGCCGACACCGTGACCACGCTCGGCGCCGCGCTGTACCGCGCCGGCCGGCCCGCCGAGGCGATCGGCCGGCTGGAGGAAGCGATCCGGGCCCGGGGCGGGGCGGGCTCGCCGCGGGACTGGGCCTTACTGGCGCTAGCCCACGACCGCTTGGGCCATCGCGCCGAGGCCCGCCGCTGGCTCGACCGGCTGCGGGAGCATCAGCCCAGCACGGACCCGGTCCAATTCTGGGATGAGCTGGAGATCCGCGTGCTCCGGAGCGAGGCCGACGCCGTGATCCTCTACGACCCGGTGTTCCCGGACGACCCGTTCGCGCGGTGAGCCGAGGGCGCCCAGCGTTGCCGATCGGCGCGGGACGGCGAGCGGAGCGGCTCCCTTCCCGCACACCAGGGAGGCATCGCCGGGGTCCACCAGGGATGATGGTGTTGGTCACTGTCACCCCATCGGAGTGTGGCGTAAGGGCAGCCCGGCTAATTCACTTAATGTAGTGTCCAATCAACCCGAGACGGTACACGCAATCGCCGCGGATCTTTTCCGACGTGCTCAAGCGCATCTCGCCGCTGCTTCGAGCACACGGCATCTCGGTCAAATTCCAGCGCACTCGAGTCGCTCGGCTGATCAGCATCGATGCCGATCCGAGCTTCGATCGCTCCGTCGGCCCGCTTTTCACGGACGGAATCGCGCTACCCGCGTGATTTACCCTTCCGCTCTCGTCGCGCAAATCAGTGCATTGACGCTAAGACACCCACATTTCGGACATGTGTGCGTGCAGGCACTCAGAATCGCGCCTATGGGCCATCCACCAATGCAACGTTTCGCGCTAAATGTGCACTCCAAGTCACCCAACATTCAGCCAGCTAACGAAATACGCTTGTCGCGAATCCGCAGGCCACCCGCCGAATTCTTGGGTGTCTGGCATCCCGTCGCCCGCGGCTCAGGAACCAACGAGGAACCACCCACGGATCCCGAGCACTGTTGCTGCAACCAGGTTCCGATTCATAGACCCTTGCAGTATTCATGCACGAACTGAACCGCCATGGCACCCTCGCCGACCGCCGAGGCAACGCGTTTGATCGAGCCGGAGCGGACGTCTCCGGCCGCGAAGACACCGGGCCGGCTGGTCTCCAGCAGGAACGGTTGCCGACGGCCAGTCTCGTGGGGGAACCCCGTCAGAGCCGTCCCTGTCTTGATGAAGCCCTTGGGGTCCCTCTCGATCTCAGCCGGGAGCCATTCAGTCCGTGGGAGTGCCCCAATGAAACTGAACAGCGCCGAGGTCGGGATCGCGTGAACTTTCCCGGTCTTCTTGTTGACGATCTCGACGGTGTTGAGGAAGTTTTCGCCGTGCATCCGCCGGACTTCGGTGTTGAGGAGGACCTCGATACTGGGGGTCTCCTCGATCCGCCGGGCCAGATAGCTTGACATGTCCTTGTACAGACTGTCGCCTCGGACCACCAGGTACACCTTGAGAACCTCGCTGCTGAGGAAGACGGCGGCCTGGCCCGCGGAGTTGCCACCGCCGACGACCACGACATCCGATCCCCGGCACAAAAGCACCTCGTTGGGAGTCGCGGCGTAGTAGACTCCGCAGCCCTCGAACCGCTCACATCCTTCGACGTTCAGCAGGCGGTAGTCGGCGCCGGTGGCGATCAGCAGGCACTTGGCTGTAACCTTCTCGTCACCGTCGAGATGAATGACGGGGCCCCCGCTCTCGAACGTCAGGCTGATGACTTGTGTGCCGATGGTCAGGCATGCCCCGAACTTGTTGGCCTGAACTACGGCGCGCTCCGCCAACTCGGCTCCGGTGATGCCGGTCGGGAAGCCCAGATAGTTCTCGATGCGCATGCTGCGGCCGGCCTGACCCCCGGGCCCGGACCGCTCCAGCACCACCGTGTTCAGGCCCTCCGAGGCGCCGTAAACCGCCGCGGCGAGGCCCGCTGGCCCCGCGCCGACCACGACAAGATCGTACACGTCCGGCTTCAGCGGCCGGCGCAGTCCCAGCGCCTCCGCGAGTTGCCGGTTCGAGGGGTTACGTAAAAGCAGCTTGTGGCCCCAGGCAACCACGGGCGTGTCGGCTTCGCCCACCCCGAAACGCTCGAGGAGTTGTCTCACCTGAGGTTCCGCCTCGGTGTCCAGCCAGGTGAACGGAATCCGGTTCTTGGCCAGAAAGTCGCGCACGCGAAACGTGTCTTGCGAATACCGCGAGCCGATCACGCGCAGGCCCACGAACTCTCCCGACTCCCGCAGGATCTGCCGCCGGGCGATGAACGCTTGGAGGATGATGTCGCCCAGGCCCGGATGATTATTCAGGAGATGTCGCAGAGCGTCAGGGGATACCTCGAAGACTACGGTATCGCCGCGAGCGATGGCCTTGACGATCGCTGGGCCGCCGGTCAACTGCGTCACGTCGCCTGTGAACTCACCGGGCCCGAGGACAACGACAGCCCTTGGCGTCTCACCGGATTCGTCCACGATCTCGATCGCGCCCGACTTGACGACGAAGAAACTGAGGTCCCGGTCGCCGACATCGAAGAGCTTTTCCCCATCCGTGCAGCGCTTGAGCGTCGTCAACGGGCATCGATCCAGTGCGGCCATCTGGGCCAAATCGAGCACGGGGAATGCGAGACTTCTCAAGTCGTGTTCGCCCATGTGTCACGTCCCTCCCGATCCATGATCCTACCTCAGCGGAGGTACACCGGGAACTCCTTGGGAGCAAGAAAAACAAGGACACGCAACGCGTAAGGCGTGCGAGAGGCAAGAACACGCAATGTACTAGGCGGAGGCGCCGCGAGTGAGCGACGCCGGGCTGGGGCGAGCGCATCGTGCCGGTACAGTCAAGCGTGGCCCGCACCTTGAGCAGACTCCGTCACTTCGTGGCGGGGCGCTCCTGAGCGGCCAGTTATGCGCGCGACGTCGGCCGTCGATCACCGACCGCGACGCGGCGTCGAGTTCTTCAGGGCAAGGGCCGTGATGCGGTATCAATTCGCCGGAGCTATCGCGCCGGGCACCCACCCAGGTTGGCCAGGTGGTGCACACCCAAGCGTGTGGCGACCTCGCGTAGCCGCTCTCGACTGGCTGCGAAGAATCGGCCCAGCAGCCGCCCACCCCTGAGCTTCTCCAGCCGCGCCTGCCAGCCTTCCGCGCTCGTGCCCAACCGAGCGAGAATTCCCCCCAGTTCGGCCGAAATCGCGCTCTTCCCCTCGCGGAACAAGCCCCGCTGTAATCGACCAGAAGTAGATAGCTGCCCAGCGGCAGACCTTCCACCATTCCTTCGCGCGACGAATCCAACTTGCGCCGATCTTCGACCGGGCACAGCCAGATCGTTTCCTCCAGCCCGGCCGATGCATCGGAGCCAGCCACGCTGCCGCGCTCGGCAGCTTTCAGGTCGTCGACTCGCCCCTGGGCTTTGACGTGATCAACTCGCGTCGTGACCGACGTATGCGGGCTCTCCTCCGGAACCTCCACGATTCCCGCCGCCACCGGGTTCAGATCAATGTACGCACAGGTCGCCAGCAGCGATTCCTCATCGAGGACCGCAACGCTCTTGTAGCGTTGTTCGAAAAACGCTCCCCGGACTTTGTCCTGCCGGTTCGCAAGTCGCGACAACGGCTCCTTCAAGGATTTCATGAACCAGCTCAGGCTCTGCAACCGCCCGCGGATCTTCGCCACCCATTCCGCGTCCTTGAGTCGCGACTGAACCCAGTCGTTGGATACCGGCAATGTTTGCCGGGACTTGTCGCGCGGCGGAAAAAGCCGTCCCCACCGCCGTACGACTTCCTCATCCGACCATCCGTTCGTGGCTTCCGGGTCGAGGCGCACCAGCAGATGCAAGTAAGTGATTGTCCATGACCGAGAATCCGCCCACGGAGACGGCGAAGATTTCGGCAAGTTCCTTCACACGATTTTCGATCCATTTCTTGCGGTTCAACGGTCCTTCGCCGAGCAAGAACGCCCGTCGTACACAGCGCGCGATGCAGTGATACCAACGGGTTACGGCTGGATCGACCAGTTGCGAACGCGCGACCGTCATGATGCAACCGCCGCGGATGGTGTCTTCGCTGGACTACCGAAACTACTAAACCGGACGGCGCGACGCAAGTTCAGCGTTGCGTGTCCTTTCCCTTTGTGTCCTTTCCCTTCCGCGCCCCCTCTCTCAGGAAGGCCTCGGCCGCCGCCAAGCCGATGCCGCTCGTCCCGCCTGTGATTACCGCAATCTTACCTTGCAATCGATTCATATGCGAAACGCCCGTCTACTTAGGTGGCGGCGGCGCGCGGCCCTCACAGTTGCGACCAACCGCCATCGACCGGAAGCTCGGCGCCGGTCGTGAAGGTCGCGTCGAACGCGAGGAAGAGGACGGCCTTCGCGATCTCGTCCGACGTTCCCCAGCGCTTCATCGGGATCATACCGATCATCTTCTCCCTAATCTGGGCGGCCTCGTCTTTACCGGTAAACACTTTGCCGATGATCGGCGTGTCGATGGGACCGGGCGTCACCGCGTTGACGCGAATTTCGCGAGAAAGCAACTCGGCGGCGAGCGTCCGAGCGAAGGATCGCAGCGCGGCCTTGGCCGCTCCGTATGCGGCGTTGCCGGGCATTCCCTTGACGTTGGCGACCGAGGTTGTGAGGACGATAGAGCCTCCCCGGTTTATTAACGGCGTGAGCTTCTGCACCGCGAAAAGCGGCCCCTTGGCGTTAAGGTTGAACATCTCATCGTAAACAGCCTCGGTGATGCTCTCGAGAGGCGCTCGGATGCTGAACCCGGCGTTGACGAAGAGCAAGTCTAAGGTGTCGAACTCGGCCTTCGCCCGAGAGGCGAGGGCGTCGATTTCTGTCAACGACCGCGCGTCGCTCGAAACCACGAGGGCGTCGTTTCCAAGCTCTTTCTGCGCCGATTCAAGGCCGGCCTGCGACCGCCCCGTCACTAGGACGCGCGCGCCCCCATCCATGAGCATCTTCGCCGTCGCGAGCCCCATGCCGCTCGTGCCGCCGATAATTACCACCTTTTTACCTTGGTACCGTTCCATATGTATTCTCCTCGCGAGGTTAGGGTTGCTTTGCTGATTTCGAACTGTTTGGTATGATAATCAGGCGCGGACGCTGCGGTCAAGGGATTTTTGAACTATTTATTTCAAAATACCGTAAGACCCCGTGGACGATGATGTAGCTCCGCAATCGCCTGCTGATTCGGGTTGCCGGGATCAGTTCAGCCGCGATCGGGCTCTCCTCCAGGACACCGCTCTCAAGTTGCTGCGGAAGAGAAATCGACGCCAGAGACCTTGACGACGGCCTGCCACGCGGCTTCCTGGTTGGCGCGATCGTGGAAGTGTGGGTGGCGCATCGCCTCAATTGGGCCTGTGAGCTTCTTGGGCGCCGAGGCGAAGAATTGCCCTGAGACGTCGGTTCCGAACTCCGATGCCTGGAGGTACCGGCGAGCCGCGGTCTCCGGCGTCTGGGACATGCCGGGAATGAGCTTCACGATTGGGATCATCAGCCACTTCAAGGCCGGGCCAGCGTTACGCACCGCCTTGGTGTCGGGCGCGCTGCCGGGCGACACGGCGTATACGGCCATGCCGGAGGGTAGCCGGCGCGCCAGCGCCGCGACCCACCAAGCGATGATGAGCTTCGCGTCGGCATACGCCCGGTTGGGCACGTACTTCACGTTCGGCCCGTTACGCAGCAAGGCTTCCACCGCGGCACTTCGGTCACCCTGGTGATGCGTGGCCGCGAAGGCCGCCACGTCGGTGAAGCTGAACAGGGGCACGTCCCCTCGGGCAGGTTCCGCGCCGGAGATAACAATCCGCGCGTCAGGGCTCAGCAGGTTGGCGCGGAGCAAGCCGACAGTCAGTTGATGATGGCCGATTAGCGGGGCCTGAGAAGCCTCGACGCCCGCCGCAGTGAGCACGCGCTTCTTACCTGGGACCAACCCTGCATTTAGCAGTAGGAAATCGATCGGCCGACCTCGCTTGACCAGCTCGGCGAGGGCGGACTGGACGCTGGTCGGTGCGTTCAGATCCAGCTCCAGCGGCGTGGAAACCTGTGTCTTGGTCTCAGCCGCGAGTTGAGCGGCCGTTTCCTGGACCCGGGCCAGGCTGCGGCCGGTGACGACGACCTGGCGGCAGCCCTCGGCGGCGAGTATGCCGGCTGCCGCATAACCGAGCCCGGAGGTGGTGCCGGTGACGAGCGCGATCGAATGTTCCATGGGCGTCTCCGTGGTGAAGGGGGAAGGTCGAGTCGTGAGGCCCCGCAAGGCCAGCGCCAGCTTGCTAATTTCGAACGATTCGGTTATATATTGGTGCGATGGCAATTGTCAAGGAGTTTTGAACTAAATGTTTCAAAATGACGCTAGGCCGCGTGGACGGCCGCGCAGCTTCGACGAGAGGGACGCGCTGGAAAAGGCGACCCAGGTATTCTGGTCGAAGGGCTACGACGGAGTGACGATCGACGATCTCGTCGCCGGGATGGGCGTGGGAAGGCCGAGCCTGTATTCCGTCTTTGGCGACAAGCGGACGTTATTCTTGCGCGTCCTCAAGCAAGGATTATGCGGAGAAGAAAGGCGCTCTCGCCGCGAAGGCGCTGCTGTCGCCGCAGACGCTTCGCGACTCGCTCGCCGCCTTCCTGAAGCACGCCGTCGAAACTGCGACCGAGAAAGGCTCCGCTCGGGGATGTCTTCTCGTGTGCGTCGCACCGCTTGTGAACCACGCTGAGGTCCGGCAGTTCCTGCAAAACGCGGCCGCCGGCGCCGCCGCGCTGGTGGAAGGTCGTTTCCGGGACGCAATCATCGCTGGAGAAATCCCGTCCGACTTTCCTGTGGCCGTCCGCGCAAGACAGCTCATTGATTTTGCTCGTGGCCTTACCATGCGTGCGCTGATAGGCACGCCGCGTAAGACGCTTCTCAGGGATGCCGAGGAAGCGGCCGACTTGGTGCTCCTGCCGCGCCTGAAGGCCATCGGCAAGCAGAAGCGATAACTTGCTCTCGCCACCGAAAGACTTTTTGAGAATTATGATCCAAGTTAAAGCATGCGATGCTCGGTGCAAAGATTTACCTACCAGCAATTTAATCCTTAAACCAACTTTCTGTTCCATTGCTACTCACACCCCTACCATCATGGAAGCGAAGGAACTCGCCCGTCACGCCGACATCCGCCAGACCGTGAAATACACCCACATCGGGATGGAGGACAGGGCGGAAGCGCTCGCGGGACTACCATCCCCTTTCACATCAGCAGACGTTGATTGTCTGCACTATGTCTGCAATTCAGGCGGCGTCGTGAGTCAGAAGCTCTCAGCAAATGTCAGCGACGGCGGTGTTGCACCCAAGCCCAAAAACGAGCAAGCCCCGGTCCTGCCGGGGCTTGCGTCGTCTCTTGTCACAAACCGTCACCAGTTAACAGTTTGTGGTAAAGTGGAGGCGGCGGGAGTTGCACCCGCGTCCCGAAATGCGTCGGTCAGGGCCTCTCAGGGGCGCAGCGAATGTCCTGCTTGTCGCCCTCAGCCGCCCAATCGGCCGCGACCCATCCGGATTGACCGAACCGACGACCCCAGTAACTTGACCGTCCCGGATCGTGCCAAGAATAGCATTCGCTAGGGCGAGGCGCTTCTGGCCGCTGCGGCGGCGGCTCGCGCGTTCCGTTCGCCGGAGGGGCGGTATTACGTCCAGGTACCCGCCCGCCGGCGGCACGATGTCATGCCGCTGCGGTCCAGGGCGTTTCGAAACTGGCTGGTCGACTGCCACCGCGCGGCATATCACCAGGTCCCCGCCGCATCGGTCGTCGCCCAGGTGGCCGGGTCGATCGAAGCCCAAGCCCGATCGGATGAACAGACCCAGCCGGTGTTCGTGCGCGTCGCCCGCGACCGCAAAGCGGACGGCGGCGCTGACGACTGGGATTACGACCTTGACCTCGGCAATCCCAGCGGACAGGCCGTCAAGATGACTCCCGAGGGATGGTCGATCGTCGACCGCCCGCCCGTCCATTTTTGCCGCCTCGATGGGATGCTGCCGCTTCCCACACCCCTGGCCAGCGGGTCAATCCGTCTCTTGCGACAAACCGAGATGATCGAGGAGCTTTCCCACGAGGTGTCGCCGAAGGCGAGAGCCTCGTTGCGCTGGACTCATTCGCCGCAAATCTTCTCCGACGAGTTCAAGCGCATCGCTCCGCTGCTTCGAAACCCGCGGCATCTCGGTCACATTCCATCGCACGAAACATGCGCGGTTGATCAAGATCGATGCCGACCCGAGCTTTGATCACTCGGTCGGCCCGCATTTCACGGACGGAATCGCGCTACCCGCGTGATTCACCGTTCCGCTCTCGCGGCGCAAATCAGCGGGAGCGGCACGCCCATTCGATCCCGCAGATTGAGCCGATCCCGCGCCGTCGAGCGGAAACGTCACGGCCCGCGCCACGCTGCTGATCCGCAGGAGGATTCCTACGATCCTGCCGGATGAGCGGATCGCGCGGATGCACAAGGCCCGTCAACTCCCAATCGTTCAGCCTCGCCCGACGAATGGCATCTTGGTAGCCATCACCGTCATGAACAACACGTTCGCGTCAAGAGGGAGGCCTGCCATGTACACAACCGCCCGGGCCACATGATTCACGTCCATCGTGGGCTCCGCGGCGAGCGACCCGCTGGCTTGCAGGACGCCGGCCTTCATCTTGGCCGTCATGTCGGTGTCGGCATTGCCGATGTCGATCTGGCCGCAGGCGATGTCGTATCTTCGCCCGTCGAGAGCAGCCGACTTCGTGAGTCCGGTAATCGCGTGCTTGGTTGCCGTGTACGGGGCCGAGTGCGGCCTGGGAGTCGACGCCGAGATCGAGCCGTTGTTGATGATCCGGCCGCCCCGCGGGTCTTGATCCTTCATCAGACGAAACGCCTCACGAATGCAGAGGAACGTACCGGTCAAGTTGACATTCACCACCCGCCCCCATTGTTCGATCGTCAGGTCTTCGATCGGAACCGGCGGTGCGCCAGTGCCGGCGTTGTTGAAAAGGAGGTCCAGGCGGCCGAAAGCGTCGCTTCGTCGTATCGAAGAGTCCACGGACCGAATCAGGCGCCGCCACGTCGGTCGGCACGGCCAGCGTCCGCCGGGCGTCTGGCCTGGCCAGTGAAATCGTTTCGGCGAGGGCCTGGCTCCGGCGCCCGGCGAGCACGACCGCGTAGCCTTCCTGCAAAAGAGCCAGCGCAGCCGCCCGTCCGATTCCCGAGCCTGCACCGGTGACGATCGCGATCCTGGGATCAGAGCTCATTGCACGGCTTATCCGAAAAGAGGGTATCCCGAGATTCTTGCTCGTCGAGTGTGATTGCCGGGGGCGAGGTCGTCAAGCTTTTCAAGGCCCTTTCGCGGAGCAACGGGCGACGTTAATCTCGCGCTGGGTTGTTTCACCTTGGTCGCTTCAGAAAAGGGCTGGCCGATCATGGCAGGGCGAAAAACGAGAGCGTGGGTTCTTTTCCTGGCGGTCGGGGTTGGCTGCTCGACGGCTGCCATCATGCCCGATCAAGGGCTGGCGGACGAGCCCCTGCCGTCCCTGACAAGAGAGCAGGCGTCGGCATTTGCCCGGCTCGCCCTGAAGGGGATCAACAAGGAGTACCCGAACAAGCCCGAGCACGTCGTGGCCGGACCGGCCGACGTGAAGAGCCCCAAGGCACTGCACCCGGCCTTCTACGGGTGCTATGACTGGCACTCATCGGTTCACGGCCACTGGATGCTCGTGAGGCTCTTGCGACTTTTCCCCGACCTGCCCGAAGCGGGCGAGATCCGGACCATACTGGGGGCGCACCTGACCGCGGAGAACGTCAAGGCAGAGGCCGACTACTTCGCGCGCAAGGAGAGCAAGTCGTTCGAGCGGCCGTACGGATGGGCCTGGCTGCTCAAGCTGGCCGAGGAGCTGCACGGTTGGGACAACCCGGACGCGCAGGAGTGGTCCAAGAATGTTCATCCGCTCGCCGACACGGTGGCGGCGCGATACGTGGAATTCTTTCCGAAGCAGACCTACCCCATCCGGACCGGCGTCCACCCGAATACCGCGTTCGGACTCTCGTTCGCACATGATTATGCGAAAAAAACGGGTGACAGCAAGCTCTTGCAACTGGTCGAGGAGCGGGCACACGCCTACTTCGGAGCTGACGCCCTCGTGCCGGCCGCGTGGGAGCCCGGCGGGGCCGACTTCTTCTCGCCAAGCCTGGTCGAGGCCGACCTGATGAGACGCGTGCTCAGCGCGGCCGAGTTCCGGTCATGGTTCACGCGATTCCTGCCGGGAGCCGCCAAGAGCGAGCCGAAGGCACTGTTCGCGCCGGCCGTGGTGACCGATCGGACCGACCCACAGCTCGTTCACCTGGACGGGCTGAACCTGAGCCGGGCGTGGTGCATGCGCAGCGTCGCCCGCGCCCTTCCTCCTGGAGATCCGGCCAGAGCCGCGCTCGAACGATCGTCGGCCCTCCATGCCAGGGCGGCACTCGAGCACGTGGCCAGCGGCGACTATGCGGGCGAGCACTGGCTGGCCTCGTTCGCCGTCTACTTGCTCTCGACGCCCGTCGACTGAGACCTGGTCTTCGGAGCTTTCTTCGCTTTGACGCGACTTGCCGAGCGGCTGCGGGCGGGGGTCGAGCGGGCCTTCGAGCTGGTTGTGCGATTGCTTCGAGTCGCTCGGGCCTTGCCGCGGGTGATCGGGACCCCGCCGTCCTCGACGAACGCATCCTCGACGATCGGGAAGCCCGGATTGGCCTGTTGATCGCCGGCTGCCAGCGGGAAGGCAGGGTTGGCGTTGTTCTTGTTCTGGTCCAAACTGTCCAGCGAGAAGGGATCGCCCTTGATCAAGCCTTGCGGGGGCGCGAAGTAGACACCCGCGAGCGGCTCGGCATCGGGATCGGCAGCAGCATTTGCCCTCGTCCCCGCGCTCGAACTCCTCAGTCCGAACGAGCCGATCGGATTGCCGTATTCGTCGACCACCAAGGCTTGGCCGCCCATCCCGCCTGGTCCGATCACGCCATTCATTCCCGCGAGGGCACCAGCACCGCCGCCGACTATGCCGTTGCCACCACCGCCGCCAACGACCGCACCGCCGCCACCGCCGACCGCACCGTATACGTTGAATGTCTGGAAGCCATTGAGCGCGTTGAAAAACGGATTCACCGTGAGACGCACGTATCGCCGGTCTGCCGAGACGACCGGCGTCACGGTCAAGGTCTGGCCGGACGGGATGATGCCGATTCCCGGGACGTAAGCCACGGCCTGGGCCCGTGCGTGGGAGCCCGCAGCCAGGACGAGGAACCCCGACATCGCGACGACCGCGGCGACTTTGCGCGTTTTTGCTCCGGTCATGTCGGCCCTCTTTCTCAGTCGCGGCAATCCCTTGAATCGACCCGTTGCCTGGAACGGCGTCCACTGCGCGCACATCCGTTATATCGTATCGTTCACACCCTCGCTTGAACAGAGGGTCCTTTTCTCTCGAGAAATGCGCGTAGAATCAATCGCGCAGCCAATCGGAACCGTCGTGACCGCGGGGGATCGAGGCATGAACCGCGAACCTTCGCATCCCGACATCGCCCACGAGATGGCGGCAGAAGAGCGCGACATCTCGGTATCCGAGTTCTTCCTCAAGAACCGCCACCTGCTCGGTTTTGATTCGCCGTCGAAAGCGTCTCTGACCACCGTCAAGGAGGCCGTCGATAACGCGCTCGATGCCTGCGAGGAGGCCGGCATTCTTCCCGAGGTCAAGGTCGAGGTGAAAAGCGAAGGAGACGACGTGCTGCGCGTGTCCGTGGAAGACAACGGACCTGGAATCGTGGAAGAGCAGCTCGGACGCATCTTCGGAAAGCTTCTGTACGGCTCGAAATTCCACAAGCTCAGCCAGTCGCGCGGCCAGCAGGGCATGGGGATCGCGGCGGCGGGAATGTACGCTCAGCTCACAACCGGGAAGCCCCTCCATGTTCTCAGCCGGGTTGAGGGCGAACCGACGGCGACGGAACTCTTTGTATCCGTCAACACAGCCAGGAATCGGCCCGAGATCCACCGGAAGAAGAGAGTCCCTTGGGATCGTGCGCACGGCACGCGCGTGGAAGCACAGATCGAAGGGCACTATCACAAGGGCAGCCATTCCATCGCCATGTACTTGAAGCAGACGGCCATCGCCAATCCCCATGTCACGATCCACTTTCGAGGTCCGCACGGTGAAGAGTGGGACCACGACCGCAACAGCACCGACCTTCCTCCCCGGCCGGTGAACATCAAACCGCACCCGCGGGGCGTTGAGCTGGGCCAGCTCATTCAGATGCTCAGCAACACCGAGAGCCGCACGCTCTTGCAGTTCCTTGAGAATGACCTTTCGCGAGTGGGGCCGAAGACGGCCAGGACGATCATCCGTCAGGCGGGGCAGGGCCTCTCGGAGCGATCCTATCCCAGGCGAATCGCGCATAAAGAGTCGCAGGCGCTCTACCGGGCGATCCAGACCGTGAAGGTCGCCGCTCCCCGCGCCGATTGCATTTCGCCCATCGGTGAAAAGCAGCTTGTGGAAGGGTTGCAGAAGGAGCTCGATGCAAGCTTTTACACGGTGACGACGCGGCCTCCTGCTGTCTACCGCGGCAACCCGTTTCAGGTCGAGATCGGCCTCGCTTACGGCCAAAGAGCGGGTCCTGTTCTGGAGCTGGATGAACACGGACACATCCACAAGACGACCCGGCAGGCGCAGCGAGCGGCGCCGGAGCTCGAGCTTCGGGCAGACGAGCCGGCGTATCTCCTGCGGTTTGCGAATCGAGTGCCGCTGCTTTACGACCAGGAAGGGTGCGCGATCACCCGAGCCGTCACCCAAACGAACTGGCACGCCTACGGCCTCGAGCAAGCCAAAGGCGGCCTCCCTCATGCGCCGCTGGTCATTCTCGTGCACATGGCCTCGGTGTGGGTTCCGTACACGTCCGAGGCGAAGGAGGCGATCGCCTCCTATCCCGAAATCATCAAGGAAATCCGACTCGGCCTGCAGACGTGCGGCCGGCGGCTGGCCGCGCACCTGCACCACGAGGCGTGCGTCAAGGAGGAATTCGACAAGCGCACGCACATCGAGAAATACCTGTCTCACATCGGCCTGGCGCTCCAGCAGATTCTCGCGCTCTCCGACGAGGAACGGGACAGAATGATCGCCAGGCTGGACAACGTTCTCGAAGAGAAACGGAGCTTGTGATGGCGAGCAGCAACCGGAACCAAAACGGCGGCGAATCCCCGCTAGAAGACCTGGATGCCCGAACGCTTGCATTCATCGAAGGCATTGCGAGCCACGTCCGGGAAACGATCGCCCGGGGCGAGCTGCCGAAGCTCGACATTCTCGTTCGAGGCTTGAGCAATGTGAGCTACGACCCGGACAAGGGGTATCTCGAGCTCGGCGAGATCCACAAATCACGGACGCTCTCGGTCAACACGATCCGCTCGTTCGCGCAGACTCTCCGGCTCATGGCCGCATCAGACGAAATGGTGCGCACCAACGACTTCGCCACGAAGCGGGAAGCCTATTACATCAGCAAGAACTGGGGGGATTGCCGCTTCGATCAACAGTCCGAATCCGACGCGATCATGGATGACATCGAAGCTCTGGCATCCCTGCACGGATTGTCGCGCGAGCAGTTGCGATTCTATGCCGATTCGCACGGCGGCTCGGTCGCCGGGGAACTGGTCGTGATCGATCCTCATTCGACGAGCGGCGCCGCGATCGAAATTGACTGTCGCCATCTCGGTACGGGCGCTTACAGCATTCCGCGTTCGGTGGAACACCTTGGTTTTCGCACGAATGCGCAGTTTGTGCTGGCGATCGAGACCGGCGGCATGTTCCAGCGCCTGAACAACCACCAGTTCTGGAAGAAGGCCAACTGCATCCTGGTCGAGATGGCCGGAGTTCCGACCCGCGCCACCCGCCGCTTCCTGCGCCGACTCACGGACACGACCGATTTGCCAGTGTATTGCTTTGTGGATTGCGACCCTTATGGATTCGCCAATATCTATCGCACGCTCAAGGCTGGCTCGGGCAACGCGGCGCACATCAATCAGTTCTTCTGCGTGCCGAGAGCGCGGTTCCTGGGCGTCACACCGCGCGATATCAAGGACTACGGGCTCGAAGACGCCACGCATCCACTCGACGACACCGATATCAAGCGGGCCGAGGACGCGATCAAGAACGACCCGTTCTTTGCCGCCTATCCGGAGTGGATCTCCGCCATCGAGCAGCTCCTGGCGATGGGCGTGCGCGCCGAGCAGCAGGCGCTGGCCAAGTGGGGCCTGAACTTCGTGATCGATGAGTATCTGCCACGAAAGCTCGCCGATCAAACCAGCTTCCTGCCGTAGAAGGACGCCAGAGCAGAGCACCGGCGAAAAGCCGTAGGATCTTGCGTTGGTCGACCGCATTTTGATAGACTTGTCCTCACTTGGTGTTACGCCCACGGCGGGCGAGGCACATCCGGCTAAGCAGGCCCCACGACGCGGGATGACCGCGGCGGCGGGGTTTTTTGTTGCGCGTTGAATTGACGAGTGTCTGTTCTCAAGTGGAAAGCGCGAAGGAGCTCTGCCGATGGCGACCACGCGAAAATCGAGCGGACATATCCGGTGGTTTGATGAGATCGGAATCGAGGACGTCCCGCTTGTGGGGGGCAAGAACGCGTCACTGGGCGAGATGTATCGCGGCTGACCCCCAAGGGCGTGAAAGTACCGAACGGGTTCGCGGTGACGGCCGAGGCGTACCGATACTTTCTGCGCCAGTCCGGACTCGACCGGCGGCTGCGCGAGGTGCTCGAGGGGCTCGACACACGCGACATCGATAACCTGCGACTTCGTGGCAGCCAGGCGCGCAGCGTGATCCTCGACGCCAAGCTACCCGAAGATCTCGAGCAAGCGATCCTGGCGGGCTACGAGCAACTGTCCCAGGGCAGCCCGCAGCTTCTCGACGTGGCAGTCCGATCGAGTGCCACGGCCGAGGACCTGCCCGACGCCAGCTTCGCCGGTCAGCAGGAAAGCTATCTGAACGTCCAGGGAGGTCAGCAGCTCCTGGAGACCTGCAAACGATGTTTTGCCTCGCTCTACACCGATCGGGCGATCTCGTACCGGGTGGACAAGAAATTCGACCATTTCAAGGTCGGCCTGTCGATCGGAGTGCAGCGGATGGTTCGCTCGGACCTGGCGGCTTCGGGAGTGATGTTCTCGATCGATACCGAGACCGGCTTTCGTGACGCGGTGCTGATCAACGCCTCGTACGGGCTGGGTGAAAACGTTGTCCAGGGCACTGTCAATCCCGACGAGTATTACGTTTTCAAGCCGACCTTGCAGCAGGGGTTTCGACCGATCCTGCAGAAGCTGCTGGGAACCAAGGAGCTCAAGCTGGTGTACGACGTGGGCGGGGGCAAGATGACCCGGAACATGCCGGTGCCGCCGGAGGACCGCCGCCGGTTCGCGATCAGCGACGACGAGATCCTCGCGCTGGCGCGATGGGCCTGCCAGATCGAAGACCACTATAGCGCCAAGCGAGGCTGCCACACGCCGATGGACATGGAATGGGCCAAGGACGGGCATACCGGCGAGCTGTTCATCGTTCAGGCCAGGCCCGAAACGGTCCAGTCCCAGAAGCACCTGGATTCGATCGAAGTGTATGTTCTGTCGTCGAAGGGCGCCGTGCTGGCGACGGGCCGAAGCGTCGGTGAGAAGATTGGACGCGGGCCGGTGCGGGTGATCAAGCGCGTGCAGGACCTGCATCAGTTCCAGAACGGCGACGTGCTCGTCACCGACAAGACGGATCCGGACTGGGAGCCCACGATGAAGAAAGCCGCGGCGATCGTGACCAATCGCGGCGGCCGGACCTGCCATGCGGCGATCGTGAGCCGCGAGCTGGGGCTGCCGGCGGTCGTCGGCACGGAACGCGGGACCGAGCTGTTGCGCGACGGTCAAACGGTGACGGTCTGCTGCGCTGAGGGCGATACCGGCTTCGTGTACGAGGGACTGCTCGATTTTGAAGTTCGCCGCCAGGACCTGCGCAAATTTGAGCGCCCCAAAACGCGAATCATGATGAACGTCGGCAACCCCGAGGAGGCGTTCCGCCTCTCGCTCATTCCCAACGACGGCGTCGGCTTGGCACGTGAAGAATTCATCATCTCGACGTATATCAAGATCCACCCCATGGCACTCCTCGGCTATGACCATCTCGACGATCAGGCCGTGCGGGCGGAGATCGACCGGCTCACGGCCGGCCACGACGACAAACCTGGGTTCTTTGTCGACAAGCTGGCGCAGGGCGTGGCGATGATCGGCGCCGCGTTTTATCCCAAAGACGTCATCGTCCGCTTGAGCGACTTCAAGACCAACGAGTACGCCAACCTGGTCGGCGGTGCGCGGTACGAGCCGACCGAGGAAAACCCGATGCTCGGATTCCGTGGTGCATCGCGATACTACGACCCGCGGTATCGCGACGGCTTTGCCCTGGAATGCCGCGCCATGAAGAAGGTGCGCGACGAGATGGGGCTCACGAACGTCAAGCTCATGGTCCCGTTCTGCCGCACTGTCGATGAGGGCAGGCGCGTCATGGCCGAGATGGAAAAGCACGGGCTCAAGCGCGCGGAGAACGGCCTCGAGGTTTATGTCATGTGCGAGATCCCCTCGAACGTCATTCTCGCCGACGCGTTCGCCGAGGTTTTCGACGGGTTTTCGATCGGGTCGAACGATTTGACCCAGCTCGTCCTGGGAGTGGACCGCGACTCTGAGATCGTCGCCCACATCTTCGACGAGCGAAACCCGGCGGTCAAGAAAATGATCGCCGCGGTCATCCGAGACGCGAAGGCCGCGGGCAAGAAGATCGGCATCTGCGGTCAGGCGCCCAGCGATTATCCGGAGTTCGCCCGCTTCCTGGTCGAGCAGGGTATCGATAGCATTTCACTCAACCCGGACGCCGTCCTCCGAACGACGCTCAGCGTGCTCGCGCTCGAAGCGAGTGCGGCGAGCGCGTGAGCTCGAGGGGGCATCTCCAGGCACGGATACTCTCGAACAGGAACATCACACGTGCGTATCGGCGTGTTCACGAGCGGCGGAGACGCCCCGGGCATGAATGCTTGTATCCGCGCGGTGGTCCGTACGGCATTGCCGCGCGGGCACGACGTGATCGGCATCCGCCGAGGATACAAGGGCCTCCTCGAGGAAGACTTTTACTATTCGTTCCACCGCAACGATCATCAGATGCACCTGCGCAGCGTCTCGAATATTATCCATCGCGGGGGCACAATCCTGCATACCAGCCGGTGCGAGCGATTCATGACCGAGGAAGGTATGCTCGCCGCAGCCGCAGTACTGGACCGCCACCGGATCGACAACCTGGTCGCCATCGGCGGCGACGGCACGTTCCGGGGATGCATCGAGCTGGCGCGGTACTGGAATGGCCGGGTCATCGGCTGTCCGGGGACCATCGACAACGACCTGTCCGGCACCGACGTGAGCATCGGCTTCACGAGTGCCGTGAGCACGGCGGCCGAAGCCGTGGACAAGCTTCGCGACACCGCAGACGCGACCGAGCGGCTGTTCCTCGTCGAAGTGATGGGCCGCGATAGCGGGCAGATTGCCATGCACACCGCACTGGCGACCGGAGCAGACGCCGCGCTGATTCCCGAGGTTCCGTTCCGGATCGATGTCGTCGTGAAGCGGCTTCAGGAAGAGCAGCGGTGCGGCAAAACCTCGTGGATCGTCATCGTGGCCGAGGGCGCGATCGAAGGCGGAGTGC
Organism: uncultured Isosphaeraceae bacterium; assembly: GCA_963781785.1. GTDB lineage: Bacteria > Planctomycetota > Planctomycetia > Isosphaerales > Isosphaeraceae > CAWAHD01. The sequence goes on from CAWAHD010000002.1 coordinate 91,579, forward strand.
ATCGAATCGGCAAGGAAATGAACGAGCGAGGAGTCACTTTCGATACGCGAGTGCTCGTTCTCGGTCATCTCCAGCGCGGGGGAGCTCCCGCCGTCCGGGATCGGATCCTGGCTAGCCGGATGGGGGCGTACGCGGTTGACGCTCTGGAACGGCATCAATCGCAGAAGATGGTGGGCGAGATCCAGGGTGAGCTCGTCTTGACGCCGTTTGAGCAGGCATCGACCCAGCCCAAGACCATCGCCCCCGCGCTCGTTGCGTTACTCAGCGATCTAGCGCGATGATCGGATGCGCGCCTCGATCGCCCGTTCCTTGTCCAGCCTGACGGTCCGCAGTGCCGGCAGTCCCTTCAGGAGTCTGGGCGCGGCGTAAACCAGCCTGGAATTGCTGGGCTTGTAAGAATTCGTGTTGCCCACAAAGTTGGCGCCCAGCCACTTCCGCATGACCCGTGCGCTCGACGTGTACAACTCGGCCGTGCCGTTTACAAGCCGGACAGTGCGTCCGCGGTGCCCGTTGACCGTGAATACAATCGAACCGCTCGGCACACCGCCGCCGGGAAAGATCGGGCTGACCTCCGCTTCGAGGGTGACTCCCCGATGATTCGCGGACGGGTCAATGGACAGCGTGGTCTCCGTCGACGCCGGCGCGACAGTCTGGTTGAAGTTTGGCGATTGACTGAGCGAATCAGAGCCATCACCTTCGTAGATTGCGACGATCGTATGCGACCCCACGACGAGCGCCGTCGTGTCGAAGACCGCCAGCGAGCCATCCACCGGGCTCGTGCCGAGCACCGTGGATCCGTCCATGAAGATGACGATTCCCGTCGGAGTTCCCGCGCCCGATGTCGGGACGACCTCCGCCGTGATCGAAACGAGCTGGCCGAAGTTCGACGCGGAGTGTGAGGAACCGAGAATGGTCGTTTTCGTTCCCCCCAGCGGAAGAACCGTCAAGTTCGCCCCCACGTACGTGAGTGCGTAATTGCTGTCCAGAGCCAGCGTTCCCTGGAGGATGGGGTAGCTGCCCGAGGTCTCGCCGGGCACCCGCGTGAGAGCGCCGCTGAAACTGTCACCCGGAAGCAGGGAACCACTGGTAACCTGATAGGTGAGGGCGGGATCCGGCTGTCCGATGAGCTTGGTCTTGGGATCGGCCGTCACCGTCACGGCACGCTGCGTGATCACGCCGGTGGAATTCGTCACGAACGTGACCGAGTAGTTGTTCCCGCCGTTGCCGTCGTTCACCGAGCCCGCCGGCGTCAGCGTCTTGCCAGTTCCGACATTGCTGGTGTCGTAGCTTTCCGTGAAATCCGCGGTGTCGCCCGCGGCCACACTCCCCGAGGTGATTGCCGGAACGGCGGATGAGCTTGTCGTGCCGTCGTAGGGCTTGGTGGCGGCGATCGCCGTCACCGTGATGGGCCGCGCCGTGATCGCGCCGGTCGAGGAGGCGACGAACGTAACCGCGTAATTATTACCGCCGTTGCCATCGTTCACCGAACCCGACGGAGTCAGCGTCTTGCCCACCCCGACGTCTCGCGTGTCGAATGATTCCGAGAATTCGGCGACGTCCCCGACGGCCAGGCTCCCTGAGGTGATCGCGGGAATCACGGACGAGCTCGTCGTGCCGTCATAGATTCTGTTGTCGGTTCCGGCAGCAACCGTCAGCGGGCGAGCCGTGATCACCCCCGTGGTGTTGTCGAGGAACGTGACCGCGTAGTTGTTCCCGCCGTTGCCGTCGCTTACCGAACCGGACGGAACCAGCATCTTGGCCGTCCCCGCGTTCTTGTCGCTGTACACCTGGGAGAAGTTCGCGACGTCCGCGAACGCCAGGCTCCCGCTCGTGATCGAGGGGCTCGCGGATGACGCGGTCGTACCGTCGTAAACTTTGGTGTCCGGGGCCGCCGCGACGGTGATCGCCCGGGGCGTGATCGTGAAGGTGGCCGCCACGAAGCTGAGCGCGTAGTTGGGTCCTGCCGTCAGCGTCCCCTGGAGGATCGTGTAGCCACCGACATTTTCACCGCTGGCCCGGCTCATGCCGCCAGTGAGTGAATCGCCGGCAACGAGCGAACCACTCGTCAACTGATAAGTCAGCGTGGGGTCGGAATTGCCGTAGACCTTGGTCTGACCAGAATTCGCGGTGACCGTGATCCCGCGCTGGTTGATCGTCCCGGGGGCCGCCACGTAGGTATAACTGTAGTTCGCACCGCCATTGCCGTCGTTCACGATCCCGCTGGGAGTGAGCGTGCGGAATCCCACGTTGGGGCTATCAAAGGCCTCCGTGAAATTCGCGACATCGCCGAACGCGAGCGTCCCCGTGATGATCGGCAGTGCCGTCGAAGTCGTCGTCCCGTCGTAGAGCTTGCTGTCCATCGCCGCGGTCACCAAGAGCGCGAGCGGCGTGATCACGCCGGTCGTGTTGTCGACGAACGTCACCGTGTAGTTGTTCCCACCGTTGCCGTCATTGACCGAGCCCGACGGTACCAGGGTCTCGCCAGTGCCCACGTTCCGCGTGGCGAAGCTCTCCGTGAAATCCGCGACGTCGCCGGGTTCGATCGTTCCCACCGTGATCGTCGGAGCTACCGATGCGGTCGTGGTGCCATCGTATGTCTTGCTGTCGGCGGTGGCCGCGACGGTGATCGCTGCGGCATTGATCACACCCGTGGTGTCGTCGACAAACGTGACGGCGTAGTTGTTCCCGCCGTTGCCGTCACTGACCGAGCCCGCGGGAGTCAGCGTCAGCCCTGTGCCGGCGTTCCTGGTACCGAAGCTCTCGGAGAAGTTGGCGACGTCCTCGAACGCCAGCGTTCCTGCCGTGATTGTGGGCACCGCCGACGAGTTTGTCGTACCATCGTAAACCTTGGTGTCGGTCGCCGCCGTGACCGTGATCAGGCGTGGCGTGATCGTGAAGTTTGCTCCCGCGAAAACGATCGCGTAATTGGGGCCCGCGGTCAGAGTTCCCTGCGTGATCGCATAGACTCCCACGTTCTCGCCCGGTTGCCGGGTCAGGCTACCGCTCAAGCTATCGCCCTCAACCAGCGATCCGGAGGTGAGCTGATACGTGAAGGCCGGGTCGGTCGAGCCGTAGACCTTCGATTGGTCGGGGTCCACGGTCACCGAGAGCGAGACCGAATTGATCGCCCCCGGTGCCGTCTCGAACGTATAGATGTAGTTGTTCCCGCCGTTTCCATCATTCACCGTCCCGGTGGCGATCAAGGTCCGCGCACCGACGTCGGGGCTGTCGAAGCTCTGCGTGAATTCCGGCGTGTCGCCGGCTCCCAACCCTGGCGTCACGAGCGGCACACCCGTCGAATTGGTCGTCCCGTCGTAGGTCTTCGTGTCGCTCGCGGCCGTCACCGTGATCGGAAGCGGGTTGATCGTTCCGGCGGTCAAGATGAATGTATACGTGTAGTTGTTCCCGCCGTTGCCGTCGTTCACGATGCCGCTGGCAATCAGCATCCCCGGTCCTGCGTTACGGCTCGCGAACACCTGCGTGAACGTCGTCGTCGTGTCGCCGGTGGCCAGGCTCCCCGAGGTGATTGTGGGCACGCCGGCGGAGTTTATCGTCCCGTCATACGTCTTGGTATCACTCGCGGCCGTCACTGTGATCGCCAGTGGTGTGATGGTACCGGCGGCCGGCACGAACGTGTAGCTGTAGTTGTTCCCGCCGTTGCCGTCGTTGACAATCCCGCTGGCAATCAGCTCCTCCGGTCCTGCGTTTCCGCTCGCGAAGACCTGCGTGAAGGTCGTCGTTGTGTCGCCGGTGGCCAGGCCCCCCGAGGTGATTGCGGGCACGCCGGCAGAGTTTGTCGTCCCGTCATACGCCTTGCTGTCGCTTGCCGCGGTCACGGTGATCGCCAGTGGTGTGATGGTCCCCGCGGCCGGCACGAACGTGTAGCTGTAGTTATTGCCTCCGTTGCCGTCGTTTACCAGGCCGCTGGCAGTCAGATTCTCCGGCCCGGCATTGCGGCTGGCGAAGGCCTGCGTAAACGTTGTCGTCGTATCGCCGGCGGCCAGGCCGCCGCTGGTGATTGTCGGCACGCCGGTCGAGGTGGTTGTCCCATCATACGTCTTGGTGTCGCTCGCCGCCGTCACGGTAATCGCCAGCGGACTGATCGTGCCGGCAGCCGTCACGAAATTATAGGTGTAGTTGTTCCCGCCGTTGCCGTCGTTGACGGTGCCGCTGGCCAACAGGGTTCGCGGTCCCACGTTGCGGCTGTCAAAGGTCTGCGTGAACTCGGGAGTGTCGCCGGCGCCCAGCCCGGGGGTGACGATCGGCATCGCCGACGACGTGGTCGTTCCGTCATACGTCTTGGTGTCGCTCGCAGCCGTGACCGTGATGGCCAGTGGGGTGATGGTCCCCGCGGCCGGCACGAACGTGTAGCTATAGTTATTCCCGCCGTTGCCGTCACTCACGATCCCGCTGGCGCTGACCGACTCCGGTCCCGCGTTGCGGCTCGCGAAGACCTGCGTGAAGTCGGGCGTATCGCCGGCCGCCAGGCTGCCGGAGGTGATTGTGGGCACGCCGGCCGAGTCTGTGGTCCCGTCATAGGTCTTGCTATCGCTCGCCGCCGTCACGGTGATCGCCAGTGGTGTGATCGTGCCGGCGGCCGGCACGAACGTGTAGCCGTAGTTGTTCCCGCCATTGCCGTCATTGACGATCCCGCTGGCAAGCAGCTCCTCAGATCCTGCGTTACGGCTCGCGAACACCTGCGTGAACGTCGTCGTCGTGTCGCCCGTGGCCAGGCTCCCCGAGGTGATTGTGGGCACGCCAGAGGACGTCGTGGTGCCATCATATGTCTTGCTGTCGCTTGCCGCCGTCACCGTGATCGCCAGTGGTGTGATGGTCCCCGCGGCCGGCACGAACGTGTAGCTGTAGTTATTGCCTCCGTTGCCGTCGTTCACCAGGCCGCTGGCGATGAGCGTGCGCGACCCAGCATTGCGACTGTCGAACACCTCGGTGAATGTGGTTGTGGTGTCGCCCAATGCCAGACTGCCGCTGGTGATCGTCGGTATGCCGGTGGAGGCAGTTGTCCCATCATACGTCTTGGTGTCGTTCGCCGCCGTCACGGTGATCGCCAGCGGAGCGATCGTGCCGGCAGCCGTCACGAAGGTATACGTGTAGTTGTTCCCGCCGTTGCCATCGTTGACGGTGCCGCTGGCCAACAGGGTTCGCGGTCCCACGTTGCGGCTGTCAAAGGTCTGCATGAACTCCGGAGAGTCGCCGGCGCCCAGCCCGGGGGTGACGATCGGCATCGCCAACGACGTGGCCGTTCCGTCATACGTCTTGGTGTCGCTCGCCGCCGTCACGGTGATCGCCAGCGGTGTGATGGTCCCCGCGGCCGGCACGAACGTGTAGCTGTAGTTGTTCCCGCCGTTGCCGTCACTCACGATCCCGCCGGCGCTGACCGACTCCGGTCCCGCGTTACGGCTGGCGAAGACCTGCGTGAAGTCGGGCGTATCGCCGGCCGCCAGGCTGCCGGAGGTGATTGTGGGCACGCCGGCCGAGTCTGTGGTCCCGTCATAGGCCTTGCTATCGCTCGCCGCCGTCACGGTGATCGCCAGTTGTGTGATCGTTCCGGCGGCCGGCACGAACGTGTAGCTGTAGTTGTTCCCGCCATTGCCGTCATTGACGATCCCGCTGGCAATCAGCTCCTCAGATCCTGCGTTACGGCTCGCGAACACCTGCGTGAACGTCGTCGTCGTGTCGCCGGTGGCCAGGCTCCCCGAGGTGATTGCGGGCACGCCCGAGGACGTCGTGGTGCCGTCATATGGCTTGCTGTCGCTTGCCGCCGTCACGCTGATCGCCAGTGGTGTGATGGTCCCCGCGGCCGACACGAACGTGTAGCTGTAGTTATTGCCTCCGTTGCCGTCATTGACGATGCCGCTGGCAAGCAGACTCTCCGGGCCGGCATTGCGGCTGACGAAGGCCTGCGTGAACGTTGTCGTCGTGTCACCGGCGGCCAGACTGCCGCTGGTGATCGTCGGTACGCCCGTGGAGGCAGTTGTCCCATCATACGTCTTGGTGTCGCTGGCCGCGGTCACAGTGATCGCGAGCGGGTTGATTGTCCCGGGGGCCGTCTCGAAAGTGTAGGTGTAGTTGTTGCCGCCGTTGCCGTCGTTCACGATCCCGCTGGCCGTCAGGTTTCGTGAGCCCGCGTTGCGACTGTCGAAAACCTGCGAAAAGTCCGGAGTATCACCGACCCCCAGAGCTCCCACGATGATCGGCACCGCCGTCGAACTGGTCGTCCCGTCATAGGTCTTGGTGTCGCTCGCCGCGGTCACGGTGATGGCACTCGGGTTGATCGTCCCCGCGGCCGTAAGGAATGTGTAGCTGTAGTTGAGCCCGTCGTTGCCGTCGTTGGCGATTCCGATGGCGGAGAGCGTCCGCGGTCCCGCGTCACGGCTGTCAAAGGCTTGCGTGAAGTCCGCGGTATCACTGTTGGCCAGACTCCCTGCGGTGATCGTGGGCACGCCCGTCGAAATCGTGGTTCCGTCGTACGTCTTGGTATCGCCGGCCGCCGTCACCGTGATCGGCCGTGGCGCGATTGTCAGGGACAGAGCCGATGATTGACTGGGTGCGAAAGTGTTGTCGCCCAGGTAATCGACGTAGAGATCGTTGTGCAGGCCTGCATTGAGCGTCGAGATGTTGAACGCTGCTGTCCCCGCAGAGAGGCTCTGAGACCCGATCATCGTCGTATTATCGAAGAGGTCCACGGTTCCGCTCGGGACGGGAACGCCCGGATCGGACACGTTCGCCGTGAAGGTGATCGTGTTGCCATAGGTGTAGGGACCGGCAGACGCATTCACACCGGTTGTGGTCGGATTGAGTCCGTCGAGCACGAGGTTGTCACCGGTCTGATTCAGACCTTGATAGTCGATCAGGAAGCTGTCCACACTCGGGGGAGTGCCGACCGTGACCAGACCCATCTCGGTGCCGTAGTTGACGAACGTCCCGGAGATTCCGGATCCGGAGTTATTCTCGATGAGCATGAGCTGGTCGCCGCTCATCGCCGTGTAGCCGAACACAGTCGGGTCCAGCGTCACCCCGGCCAGGTCGACGGGGCCGCTCGAGATGACCTGGTCGTATCCGGTACCGGGCGTGTTGCCGTCCAGATCGACCTGAAACTGAGTCCCCATCGTGAGGTCGAGACCGGCGACCGTGAGAATGCCCGGACCACCGTCGCCGGGAGCGATGATTCCGCCTGCGGAAGTCACGGGGCCGACCGAGCCGATGCCGCTCAAAGTCGCGCCACTCTCGATCGTGACCGGTTGGGTGGGGTCGAGTGCCCCATCGACCTGGAGGGTCCCTCCGGTGACGTCGGTCGGACCGTATGATCCGAGATACGTCGCGGAAATGATCATCGTGCCCGGGCCCGACTTCGTGAGCGTGTACTCGGATCCGTTCTGGACGATGTCGGTATTGAGGATAACCGTCGCCCCTGAATCGGCTTCGACCGTCGTATCGCTCGCCAGGGTCGTGTGGCCGCTGACCGAGAGCTGGCTGCCAGAGGCGACGGAGATTGCCGACGACCCCAGGTAGGTCGTCGCGATCTCATAAGTGCACGAAGCCGAGGTCGCCGTGAGCGAGAGCATGCCGGTCAGATTCAAGCGATCGCCATATACGTCGTAACCGGTATCCTCGATCGTGATTGACTGGAACGAGATGTTTGTCCCCAGGTTGTTATCGGCTGTCTGCTGGGTGACCCCGGTCGGGAAAACGAGTTGGTCGCCTGCCCCCGGAGGGAGGGCTGGCTGGGAGCCGCCCACCTGCCAGTTGCCGGTGTTCGACCAGCCGTCGGCGAGCAATCCCCCGGCGCCGGTCCAGGTGAAAACGGCCGGCGCGATCTTGGCCTCGAGTGGTTCCGCGAGAGGCCGAAGGCTCGTTCGGTGCCGCGAAGCTCGACGATGGTTTGTTTTCTCGCGCGTGGCGATTGTCTTTCTTGGGACAGTTCGCGACCGGCAAGACATGTTCGTATACTCCGTGTGACGACAAGGGAGGGAGCGCGTGGGGGACCCGATACAGCCCGCGGCGACAACTTCCATCGATCTCTTGAGGCGGGACCGCTCGGGAGGCACTCGGGCTAGCGAAGGCATCCTGACGCGAGACGGTCTCTTTCTGGGAAACCTAGAACCACATTTGGAAGGTGGCAAGACGACGATCCGGAATCACTCGGAACGAACTCATCAAGGCCATTCGCCACTATTGAGATGACTGACACGATAGCGGTCGCCCTGATTGCGGGACCGGCTCTTCTGGGGATCGCGGGGCTATTCTGGGTCATGCTGCGCGGCCGTGCAAAAGCAGCGGCTGAGCTCGAGGCGTTCAAGAAGCGACTGGCGTCCCCCGATCTCGACGGTCTTGAGCGCCATCTTGGCCATCCGCTGCCGGCCAGCCTGCGGACTTTATACAGCGATCATGACCTGATCATGAGTTACGATATTCTGATTGCGGTTCCGAACCCGCTCGAACAGGGCGACGAGAGCTACATCGCGTGGTTCGAGCCGGGAGATGTCGCGAGCCTTGGGGCCGCGTGGCCCGGATGCGAGGGCCTGTTCCCGATCGCCAGCAATGGGGCCGGCGATCAATTCCTGATCGATCCACGCCGGCCGGATCCCGAGGTGATCTACCACCGCCACGAAACGGGCGAGCGCCGAGGACTCGGAGTCACACTTTCTGCGTTCCTCGCTGCGCCCCGCCGCCCGGTGCCCGACGAATGATGGATCGAGGCTAGGGCGATGCGGTATCGACAAGCGTGTCATCATGGCTTAGGATGACGCCAGTCGCTATTTGTCGCGGGCATCCGAGCCGGTTCCTCGCCTCGAAGTCGAGGGCCGCCGTTCGTCTGAGAAAGGGACGAAGACCATGGATCGTCGAGAATTCCTGCAGGCTGGTGCGGCCGCATCCGCTCTTGGAGCCGGCGTGGTGAGTGCGCCGGGTGCGGCCAACGCTGCCGACGACAAGGCCAATCCGAACAAGCCCGAGCTTCCCAGCGCGTTCTGGGCAAGACCGGGGCTTCAGTCACGATGCTCACCCTGGGGACCGTCGGCCAGACTTCTCTCGATCGAATCCTTCGCCTCGCCTACCGCGAAGGCGTCCGCTACTTCGACACGGCCGCGGGCTATGGCACTGCCGAGACCATCTTTGGCAAGTGGTTCGAAGCCCAGCCGGAGGTTCGCAAGACCATCTTCCTGGCGACCAAGAGCGGTGTGCGCGAACCTGGCGACATGCTCAAGAAGATCGACGAGCGCCTGGACCGGCTCAAGACCGATTACCTCGACCTCCTGTTCTTCCACGGCCTGAGCACGGGCCAGGCCAAGTGGCCCAAGAGCAAGGAAATGAAAGACGCAATCGAGGCGGTCAAGAAGACGGGCAAGGTCAAGTTCGTCGGCTTCTCGACCCACGACCCCGCCATGGTGGAGCAGCTCGAGAACGCGGCCCAAGGGGGCTTCGTCGACGTGATCATGCTCAAGTTCAATCCGTGGATCACCAAGGATTCGCCGCTCAACAAGGCCCTCGACGCCTGCCACAAGGCCAATATCGGGTTGGTGTCGATGAAGCAGATCGCCGGCCAGGCCCTGCGGATCACGCAGGAGAAGGTGCCGACCCTGAAGGAGAAAAATCTGACGCCCGCCCAGGGGCTGTTGCATGCGATCTGGACCGACGAGCGGTTCACCAGCTCTTGCGTCACCATGAAGAACAGCGATCAGACCAGCCAGAATGCGGATGCCGCCCGGCGGTTCGTGCCACTCAATCTGGCAGAGCTCGCGGAGCTGCGCGGAGCCGTGCTGGCCGCCGGACCGACGCTCTGCCCCAACTGCGACGGAAGCTGCTCTCTGGCCGCCGGAACCAAAGCCCGCCTCGGCGATCTGACGCGGTTCTACACCTATTACGAAGAAATGGGCGTGCGCGGCCATGCCCACCAGGGATACGCCGAGCTCACCGCCGAGGAGCGCAACTGGCAGGGCGCCGATCTCGAGGCCGCCCGTGCGGCCTGCCACAATTCGCTCGACTTCGCCGCACTTTTGCCGGAGGTCGACCGTCTGCTCGGCTGACGCCGTCACCGGTTAAACGGCGCTTCATTGATCCAGTGGAACCCCCGGCTCAAGAGCAGAAACTTGCTCTCGTCGAACCGCCGGAGTTCGGCGTGGATCTTCGTTGCTTTGCCGGCTTGGTCCTTCCGCAGCCCGTCGAGCCTCAGCCGGCCAGGCTCCGCGAGGGTGAAGTGGAATTCGAGCCTATCCGTTTGCTCGCCCGAGAATTTGACCAGACGGAGTACCCGTTTCACCGGGTCGAGCTCTGCCTTTAATTGATCGTACGGACCGGTCATGATCTGGATCGTCGCTTGTGAAAATCTGCCGAGATCCTGGATGATGACACGCCGCCAGCGCCTGGCATCCGTCAACAGGGGCGGCAGGCTCTTTCCGTCCAGTGTGAACTCCTCGACGTCCCAGATTCCGTGCAGCGGACCGCGGGGCGCGAGGTCCCACGACTTGCGATGTTCGTAGGATTGCCAGAGCGACGAGCCGGCGAGCCAGGCAAAAAGGAGCGTACGGACTGCGACGCCGATGCGGTCGAGGGTCCGGTTCCGAAAGATGGCCGGACGCAGGGCCGCGGATGGCGGACGGTTGAGGATGAAGAAGTCCGCCATCCGCTTGAAGTCGGGTGCAGCGACGAACGCGCACATCACAAGCAAGTGGGCCGAATACAGCTTGACCGGAACGTCGTAACTCAGGTTGAGCATGAGTACGTTGGTCAACGCTCCCGCGACCACCAGGGCGCCCAGCAAGGCGGTGCGGCGCATCGTCAACAGCAGCCCGCCAACCGTCTCGACCATCCCGGTGAAAGAGTGAGGTAAACAAACACGAATCGGAAGAGGACGCGGCGCGTGGAGCCCCAACTCTGGCTGGAGACAGCATCCTCGGCCGCCGAGTGCGTCGTGACGGGTCCCGCGACTTGATCGACAAGCGACATGATTCCGAGTTCTCCTCACGAGTTGGCGAGCCAATGCCAGACCGGACGCACATCAGAGAAAGATCAACATGAGTACCACCTGGAAGGCCTGACCTGCCCTCGCCCAACTCGTTCCTTGGACGCACTGCGACACCGCCGCTGGCTACAACCGTGAGTCGGCGCGCCGATCCGAACTCACGCTCGCGGCGGTTTGCTTGCTTTTTCTTGAAGAAACGTTTAACACGGATCGAGGGACACGGCCATGGCGGCGCGACGCCGGGGCTTTGAAGGCGAGCAAGGGGACTGAAGCGATTGCTGCAATGAAATCGGTCATCGGGATTTTGATCGTCTTTCTTTTCCCGTGGGGTGCCACCGCGCAGACGGCGGAGACGTCGCGTCCACGATCGAACACCACAATGGCGAATGCCGATCAAGCCGCCAACATTCTCGCCGAGCAATGCGTGAGCTGTCACGGCCCGGTTCAGAAGAAAGGGGGGCTCGACCTGACCCGGCGGGCCAGTGCGCTCAAGGGGGGCAAGAGCGGCGTCGTGATCGTTCCGGGAGCACCGGACGAGAGCCTGCTCGTCGACAAGATCACCGAAGGTGAGATGCCTCCCAAGGGACGCCTGCCGCGCGACCAGGTCGAGGCCGTGCGGGCGTGGGTCAAGGCCGGCGCCCGTTATCCCAGCGAACCCCTCGCGCCCAAGCGGGCCGGCACCGATTGGTGGTCGTTGCGGCCGATCCGGTCGGCGATCCCTCCCCGAACCGCCGGCCCGAGAGCGGCATGGGCACAGAACCCCGTCGATGCCTTCATCCTGGCCAGCCTCGAAGCCAGCGGACTGAACCCCGCGCAGCCCGCCGATCGGAGGACCTTGATCCGCCGCCTGTCCTTCGACCTGCTCGGTTTGCCTCCTGATCCCGACCAAGTCGACGGCTTCGTCGCCGATCGCGATCCCCAGGCTTACGAAGCTCTGGTCGACCGGTTCCTGGCCTCGCCGCGATATGGCGAGCGGTGGGGGCGCCACTGGCTCGACGTCGTCCGGTTTGGCGAAAGCCAGGGCTACGAGACCAATCTGCCGCGGCCCTCCGCCTGGCCCTATCGCGACTACGTGATCCGGGCCTTCAACCAGGATACGCCGTTTCCTCGGTTTGTCATCGAGCAGCTTGCCGCAGATACTCTGATCTCGGGCCCGATGAATTCCTCGAGCGATTGCGGCGGCAACGGCGTACCCGATACCGGCAGCGACTGGCTGACGAACGCTGCGACCGGCTTCCTGGTGGGCGGCGCCCACGATATCGTCGGCAACCAGACGGTCGAGGGGATGCTCCAGCAACGAGCCGACGATCTCGACGACATGATCACGACAACCGGGACGACCTTCCTGGGCCTGACGATTCAGTGCGCGCGATGCCACGACCACAAGTTCGATCCGATCACGCAGAAAGATTACTACAGCATCCAGGCCATCTTCGCGGGAGTGAACCACGCCGAGCGCGCGGTCGTTGCTCCCGACGCCGAGAGCCGGCGCCGCGAGGAGACGGCCCTGCGCGCCGAGCTTGCGACAATCGAACGACGGCTGGATGAAACAGAGCCCTTGGCCAGCCCGGACCGGCATTCGCCCGCGCGGGCGATGGTGAACGCGCGTCGCAACGTCGAGCGGTTCGTTCCGGTGTCTGCCCGCATGGTCCGCCTGACGATCCGCGCGACCAGCGACCGCACCGAGCCCTGCCTGGACGAAGTCGAGGTCTACACAGCCCAGAGTACGTATGGCCCACCTTCTCGAAACGTGGGGCTGGCATCAGCCGGAGCAAAAGCCTCGGCATCTTCGGAATTTCCCGATGCAGCGATCCACAAGATTGCTCATCTCAACGAGGGGCTCACCGGCAACAGCCATAGCTGGATTTCTCGCGAGCCGGGGAAGGGATCGATCACGATCGCTTGGTCCCATCCGGCGGTGATCGACCGAGTCGTCTGGGGGCGCGACCGTGAAGAGGTGTATCGCGATCGACTCGCAACCGATTACGACCTCGAAGTTGCCATCGAACCTGGGCACTGGAAGATCGTCGCATCGTCGCGGGACCGGGTACCGTTCACCGCAACCGGCGGCGCCACGCCAGCCGTCGCTCATCCCGAACCGACCTCGGCGGCGAGCGTGGAGCGCGGCCAGCTCGTCACGCGCCAGACCAGGATCCGTGAGCGGCTGGCGCAGCTCGGGATGACAATCAAACTGTATGCTGGCACCTTCCGCGAGCCGGGACCGACGTTCCTGCTGGTGCGCGGCGACCCGACCCGCAAAGGACCGGAAGTTTCGCCATCGGGGGTCGCCGGGGTCCGGCCCGCACTCGCAATCGACCGGAAGACGCCGGAAACCCAGCGGCGAGTCGCGCTGGCGCGGTGGATCGCCGACCCGGCCAATCCACTGCCGGCGCGGGTGATGGTGAACCGGCTGTGGCATTACCACTTTGGCCGCGGCCTCGTGGCAACACCCAGCGACTTTGGCTTGAATGGCGCCGCTCCGTCGCATCCCGAGCTCCTGGACTGGCTGGCCAATGCCTATATCGCGGCGGGCTGGCGGCTGAAACCGATTCACCGGTTGATCGTCACCTCGGCAACCTACCGGCAATCGAGCCGGTTCGACGCGGCGAACGGCGCAATCGATCGAGACAACCGGCTGCTCTGGCGGACGTCGCCCCGGCGGCTCGAGGCCGAGTCGATCCGCGACGCGATCCTTGCCGCCAGCGGCCAGCTCGACAACCGGATGGGAGGCCCGGGCTACAACATCTGGGAAAACAACACCAACTACGTGGCGATCTACAAGCCGAAAGCCGAGCTGAGCCCCGGCGACTTTCGCCGGATGGTCTACCAGTTCAAGCCGCGCAGCCAGCCCGACCCGACCTTTGGGGCCTTCGACTGCCCCGATGCCGCCCTGGGTGCTCCCCGCCGCAACGTCTCGACGACGGCGCTCCAGGCCCTCAACCTCCTGAACAGCCACTTCGTGATCCGGCAGGCGGCGTTCTTCGCCCGGCGGCTCGAAGCCGAAGCCGGCCCCGACCCCGCACGTCAGGCAGCGCGAGCTTTCAATCTGGCACTCGGACGGCTGCCATCCCGCTCGGAGCAGATCGCCGCCGTCTCTTTGATCCAGTCCCACGGCGCCCTTGCCCTGTGCCGCGCGCTGTATAATACCAACGACTTTGTCTACGTGCCGTGAGGAGTGCGAGATCCCTCATGCGTCCTCGTTTTTCGGGCGTCGTCGGCCGCCACCTGCTGGATCGCCGGAACTTCCTGGCCAGTCTCGGGACCGGGATGGGCGGCATCGCTCTGGGCGCGTTACTGGCTGCGGATGGCCTGCTGGCCGGCGACGACGCGACGTTGACCCGGCGCACCGGAGCGCCGTCGCCCACGAATCCGCTGTTGCCGCGGCCGCCGCACTTTCCGGCAAAAGCGAGGCGAGTCGTGCACATCTTCTGCACGGGTGCGGTCAGTCACATCGACACCTGGGACCACAAGCCAGCCCTCGAAAAGCGGGATGGGCAGCCGATGCCCGGGGTCGAGAAACTGATCACATTCCAGGGTGAAAACGGCAACTTGGCCCGGAGCCCCTGGAAGTTCCGGCCGAGGGGTGAAACCGGCAAATGGATCTCGGACCTGCTGCCCCACCTGGCCCGATGCGCGGATGAGATGTGCTTCGTCCATTCGCTGACATCGAAGACGAACACCCACGGGCCGGGCGAGATGTTCATGAGCACCGGGTTCACACTCGAAGGGTTTCCGAGCGCGGGCGCGTGGGTCAGCTATGCGCTGGGGACCGAGAATCAGGACTTGCCGGCGTACGTGGCGATTCCCGACCCGCGGGGAGACCCGCAACAAGGACCGGCCAACTGGAGTAACGGTTTTCTGCCGGCCGTGTTTCAAGGAACCGCGTTCAATGATGGCCGGCCAATCAGCAACCTGGCCCGTCCGCCCGAGATCTCTCCAGGCGATGACCGGGCTGCAACCGACTTTCTGAAATTGCTCAACGATGAACATCTGAGAAGAAACCCGGGAGACGCCGACTTGTCGGCGCGGATTGCCGCCTACGAGCTGGCCGGGCGAATGCAGCGATCGGCGCCCGAAGTCGGCGACCTGTCGCGCGAAAGCCCGGCGACTCGTGCGCTCTATGGGCTCAACTCCCAGAACCCGCTCACCGCCGCGTTCGGCCGGAACTGCCTCCTGGCCCGCCGGCTCTTGGAACGCGGCGTGCGGTTCTTGACGCTGTATAACGGGGCATTCGCTATGGGTGAAGGCGTGCTCAACTGGGATGGCCATCGGCGGATCTTGTCCGATTACACCCGCCACGGCCCGATCCTCGATCAGCCCGCCGCGGCGCTCCTCTTGGACCTCAAGGCCCGCGGTCTCCTCGACGACACCTTGGTCGTCTGGACCACCGAGTTTGGCCGCATGCCCACCTTTCAAAAAGGAACTCAGGGCCGCGATCATAATCCCAAGGGATTCACCGCGTGGCTCGCGGGAGCCGGCGTCAAACACGGATTCAGCTTCGGCTCGACCGACGAATTCGGCTATCAGGCCGTCGAGAATGTGGTCGACGTCCACGACTTCCACGCGACAATCCTGCACCTCCTGGGCCTCGATCACCAGAAGCTCACCTACAACCATAACGGGACCTCGCGCCGGCTCACCGACGTTCATGGACACGTGATCCGTGAGGTTCTCACGTGATGATGAGTGCGATTGGGACTGGTGGACACGGTGGAGGTTGCCGTCGTCCCGGTGCTCCTGGGTGAAGGAATCTCACTCTTACCCGGCGCCAAAGAGCGAACGAATCTCAAACTGACCGGCCACAAGGTATACGGAACCGGGAAAGTGATGCTTGAGTACGCCGTCGAGAGGGCCCGACAGGGCGTGCAATCCTCGTGAATGACGATGCAACCGCTTGGGACTTCCTGACGCTCGTGTCCTGGTGGAACCTTTGCGGGTTACCGTTGGTTCTGGTGGGGGCGGCGGCTCTGGTCTTCGTCGGGCCGTTCTCTGGCGGCTGGCGCGCCAAGTCGGACTGGCGGCTTGATGGGATGCGGATTGTACGACTCGTCTCTTTCATCCACATCGGCCTGGCCTTGCGAGCGTCGATCGCGCTTGTTCAGGAGCTCTTGACCTTGCGCGAGATGGGCGTCGCCGAGTCGTTTCCAAACCTCATCCTGGCCGTTCTGGGCGTCCTCGTGAATCCGCCGCTTGCGCTTGGTCTCTGGCGGCGGCGCCCGGCGGCCTGGTGGCTTGCGATTCTGTGGTATGCCTTTTTGTCCGTGGTCCAGGTCATCGTCATCCGCTGGTTGGTGGAGTACCACGTGAAGTTCGAACGGATCTGGTGGCCGTCGTACGCGGCCGGAAGAGTGCTGCCCTTTTGTCTTCTCGTCGTGATGTTCTTGCCGCGAACGCGGCGGGCGTTTGCCACGAAAGCCAAGCCAGACGCCACGGCCGCCCCACGAGAAGAAGCGATAGCGGGACTCGACTCGCTGACACCGCAAAAAGGTCGCTCGGCGCCGCGCTGGTCGCTGGTTTCGGCGCTCACATTGTTGTTCCTGATCGTCGTCGTCTCGACTCTGGCGCTCGACGCGGCCGATTGGATCGACCGGCTGGTCTGGCCGCCGGAGTAGAAGGCTCTCTACCGCGTGCCCAGGAACACCCGGCGCTTCAGGCGAGGCACGGCGTCGAGCGTCTTGAAAACGACCTTGGCAATCGCCCTGCCGATCCTGCTGTCCGCGTGAGCCTGCTCCATCGCCTTGCGCGAGGTACGGACCGCATCAAAGCCGTAGACGATCATCTCGGATTCGTAGGCGTGGATCGCGTCCAGGACGGTTGTCTCGCCGCGGTGGGCCGAGGCCAGCTTGGCGGCGAGCAGGGCGGCGTCGCGGAGCGCAACGTTGGCCCCGATGCCCCGGTACGGGGTCATGCTGTGGATGGCATCCCCAAGCAGCGTGATCGTGCGGGTCGGCCAGGGAGGTACCGGCACTGACGTCCGGATCCGAATGGCTGTAATCGTCGACGAATCCGCTGCCCGCACCAATCGATGAAACTGCGGGTGCCATTCCGAGATCATCGCCAGAACCACCTGCCGAAGTGCCTCGCCGTCATTGGCGGTCAAATCGGCCTCGCGAGGATAGGACTCGCGGCGCGCCGAGAAGGCCCAGAAGACGTAGTCCGTTGCGTTGTCAAACAGCAAGCCCGGGTGGAGGGTCTCGGCCGCGTCCGGGCCGCCGATCTTGCCGTTGGCCGGACCGTTCTTGCCGTAAATCATCGACGCGCAAAACATGAAGCGTCCCTCGGGGGCCGAGACTGAAGCGATCCCGTCCAGGATCGGCTGGGGAAGCCAGGCGCGGTTTTCGTCGGTGAGCGGGACCTTGCCCCCGATGCCGACGATTCCCGTATCGACTCGTTCGGCATGCGGAAGGAACTGGGCGCGGACCTTCGAGTTGCCGCCATCCGCTCCGACCAGGATGTCGCCGGCCGCCGAGCTGCCGTCGTCGAAGTGGGCGACGACCCGGCCATCGGAAGTCTCTTCGTAGCGCTCGAACTTCTTGTCGAACTGGACCATGTCATCGAGCCCCTCGAGCAGGACCTGCCGAAGCGTGAGCCGGCTCACGGAACGGTGGAGCGCGATCGGGTCGCTCTGGATCACTCCGGCCAGATCGATGTGCAGCAACGTCTCGAGGCGGTGGTTGAGGATATTGAACCCGCGGGTCCCCGTGCCGCAGCTAGCCTCGAAAGCCTCAAAGAGATCGGCAGGCAGGCACTGGTAAAGGGCCCGGCTGCCGTCGGGGTCGATGTGGATGCGATAGCCTTGGAGGCGGTCGGTGCGCGTTCGGTCGCGTTCATAGACCGCGGCGCTGACCCCGGCTTTCTTGAGCCCCTGGGCCAGGCACAGCCCGCCGAGACCGCCTCCGGCGATGATCACGTCGAACGATTTGGCACTCATGAAAGAGCTCCTCACTTTGGTTGGGAAACACCCGGCGCGCGGAACGAGCGCGGCCGCGGTACTGGCCCGGCTTCGAGCTAATGGCCCCCGGGAACGGAATTCACCCGCCGCGCCGGCGGCCGTTCGGGTTTCTGGTCAGGTGCTTTCCTTCCTCGCGGGATCGGAGTGGAACGCCGTCCAGCTCCGCACGTAGTCTTGGTCGTTTCTGATCCGCTCGACGAGCCGCTCGATGAACTGCTGTTCGGCCTCCAGGAGCTCAAGGCGGTACTCGTTCTCAACCAGGTGAAGCGCCTCGACATGCTGGAGTGCCAGCTCAATGGCGGCGCGAAGCTCCTCGCACATCTGGCCCAGCCTGCGCCCCGCGCCTCCAGGAGAGCGACCGCCTCGTCCGGCGGCACGGCCGGTAACAGCGACAAGGCCGCCTCGAACTGCGGGTACTCCTTCACGGGCGTCCCAATAAGATCGCGCATCCACACACGCATCCGCTCGAGTCCGCTGGGCGTCATCGCGTAGATTGTGCGTTCCGGCCGTCGGCCTTCGCGCACGGTCTCCTTGACCTCGATCAGCCCTTCCGCCGTGAGCGCGTCGATGACCGTGTAGAGCGAACCGTAGCGCAACTTGATGCTACCGCCTTTGTTGCGAATCCGAAGCGTCGCCGCCATCTCGTACGGATGCATCGGCCGCTCGAAAAGCAGCACGAGTACTGCAAGCGCCAGCGGATTCGACGTCTGTTTGTCGCGCCCCATCGATCAGACTCCGACTGCGTATATCCGTCACCGTATATATCACGGTCGGATAGTCGTTGCAAGAGCATCTGTGGTTTTTGGGGAGATTGGCGTACCAACTGGTCCGTGTTCGCAGCTTTGGTTAAGATCGCGACCGACACGCGATCCGGAGTAGGACCACGGTCAGGGTGAGTGTTCCGGGCTCAGCAGAACCGCAGAGGAAGGCTTGCCGTAGGTCAGGCTTTCCAGCCTGACGGCTTTGTTGTAGGTCAGGCTTTCCAGCCTGACGGCTCTGTTGTAGGTCAGGCTTTCCAGCCTGACGGCTTTGTTGTAGGTCAGGCTTTCCAGCCTGACGGCTCTGTTGTAGGTCAGGCTTTCCAGCCTGACGTCTGCTAGTCAGGTCACACTGGAAGGCCCGACCTACGGTTGCGCAATCCGTTCCTCTGGTACGCCGAGTCTGGCGGCCGAGGGACGCCAGCTCTGACCCGATGAAATGAGGAGGGAGACTCATGACGCAACGCGTGTTGATCGCGGCATGTCTGATCGCAACGCTCGCAATCTTGTCGCTTCAGCGGCTGGTCTGGCACCAGTCGAATCGAGCAATAAGTGCCATCGCCGCAGCCACGCGCCGTTCGACCGAAATGCAAGCAGCAGACCACGCGAATACGATCGAGCTTCTCACCCGGTTACAGGCGACCAGCGCTACGCGGCTCGAACAATCGCACGGGTGAACGGTATCCTGGCATGTGGGTCCATTTTGGACCGGCGTGCCGTCCGTGACGATCCATCGAGAGCCCCATTTGCTATCCGGTCTCGTCAATCCACCGATTTCACCGAGGAGCCGCGTGCTGCTCGCGACTCTCGGCCTGGTGATCGCCTTCGGGTTGGCGACTACCATCGTCCTCGGGCTGGCCGGTCAGTTGATCCGCGATCGCACGGTGCTCGCGGCAATCTTGATGTATCTTCCTTTATTGCCGGGCGGAGTGGCGGCGATTGTGCTCGATCTGTGCCGACGCGGCCGGGCGCTGCCCAAGGCGCGGTTCGGTCTCACGCTAATGGGTGCTCTCGGCACCGCCTGGGCCACTCTCACGATGATCGGTGCCGGCGCGGCGGGGGACGCCGGCAAGAGCGATCACGGCGTGACCGTGCTCCACTGGAACGTTCAGTGGGGAGGCGGGATCTTTCGCAGCCAACGGTCGTGGGCCGCGCAGCGCGCCGAGATCCTCAGGCATGAGGCAGACATCGTCATCCTGAGCGAGCTTCCTCCCGCGGACTGGGTTGAACAACTCGTCGATACGCTGGGTCCGCGAGCGTCCATTGCCGGTATTCAGCACGATCCGGGAAGCCGGTACTGGTACCGCCTGGCGGTTTGCTCCCGCTGGCCGACCCGCCTGGAGGATCGCTGGCCGATCCCGGGAGGTGTTGCCATGAGCGCCACAGCCGAAGTACGGGGCCGACTGATCCGGATCCTGGCCGTTGATGGCCGGAGCAATCCGTTCCAGTCGCGGTTGCCGTTTCTCCACGCAATTGTTGACGCTTGCCGCGATGCTGCGGCCGAAGGGCGACCGTTCGATGTCGTGGCGGGCGACTTCAACACACCCAGCAGGAGCATTGGCTTTGACGCACTCGAGTCCCAGGGTTACTCACTGGCGAGCCGTTCTTCCGGCGGTTGGCGCGGGACCTTTCCATCCTGGCTGCCGATTTACGACATCGATCACGTCTGGGTCGGTACGCGATTCCGCGTGGGTTCGTGCGACGTGTTCAATGGCCCGGCCACCGATCATCGGGGGCAAGTCGTCCGCATCAAGTCGTTGATCGATTGATTTTCAAATCGTACGATCGATCGATCGAGCGTGGATCAGGACCGGCTTGGTGGAGGGTCGAGATCGTGGTGAATCTGCTATTGCGAGCGGTATTTTCTATTGTGTGCGCAGCCGCCCTCGCCCCGAGCTGCGCGATGGCGCAAACCAATTCCGCCCCATTCTCCGCCCCGACGGAGATTCAGTTTCGTACGGGATCCATCATCAGCGAGGGGACCCGCATGGCGGCGGAGCTGTTCTCGCTCAAGTCACTCGAGGGCAAACGCCTGCCGACAATCATTCTCTGCCACGGTTGGGGTGGAACCGCACGGATGCTCCGTCCCCAGGCCATCGCGTTTGCCCAGGCTGGTTACTTCGTCGTGAGCATTGATTATCGCGGTTGGGGCGACAGCGATTCGCGGCTGGTCCTGACCAAGCCGGCCCCGGCCGAGCGACCGGATCACCGGTTCACCGCCGAGGTCAAGGAGGTACGCGAAGTGGTCGACCCGATCGATCAGACGACTGATCTGCTCAATGCGATTCACTGGGTGCAGGGTGAGCCGCAATGCGATCCCGCGCGGATCGGCCTGTGGGGCTCGAGTTATTCGGGCGGACATGTGGTGTATGCGGCGGCCCGCGATCCGCGCGTCAAGGCCACCGTGTCCCAGGTGCCGGCCCTGGACTCGCGCTGGGTGATCGCCACGCCCAAGGAGCGCGACCAGACCTTTCTTGAGGCCACCCGCCGTGCGCGGGGCGAAGCGGGTTATCCGAAGCCTGGCGCCCAGGTGATCATGGGGCTGCGGGGGGCACCGATCCGCGACCGAATGATGAACTATGTGCCCGTCGACGACGTCGAGAAGGCACCAAATTGCGCGATGCTTTTCATCCTGGCCGAGAAGGAGGAGTACTTCAACAACAAGGACCACGGAATCAAAGCCTTCGAGCGGGCCAAAGGTCCCAAGAAGCTGGTCACGATCCCGGGAATTACCCATTACGGAATCTACGGCGCGGCCCGTCCGCAGGCCCAGAAGCTGGCCATCGAGTGGTTCGACGAACATCTCAAACGCTAATTGCCGCTCTCTCTTTGTCTAACTCCCGCCACGTTGACTCCGCTGCCGATAATCAGGTTGTGGTCATAAGCCCAATTGTAAGCTTTGCCCTGCCGGGCTGGTGGAAGCTCGGTCACGTCGGTGAAGCCTTCCTCGGCGAACCAGCCCTTCAGCTCATCGAGCGAGTGGTGCGACTGGTAGCGCGGGGCGTACCAATCGAAGTTATCGCACACGCGCAAGGTCCAGTCTGGATGGCTCGAGAAATTGGCAACCTTGTTGAGAGTGCGGTTCAAGCCCGGGATTGCGCCGATTGCTCCCAGGCCGACGCAAAGCGGCTCCAGAACCCGTGTCGGCATCCGAGTCGTAATTGCACAACGCGGAATTCAGCCATTCTTGTGGCAGCGTATTACGGCGATAGAGCCAGACGGCCAGGCGCCCGCCGGGCTTGACCTTGCGGGCGATCTCGGCGAACGCCCGCCGAGGGTCGGGGGCGTGGTGCAGCACGCCGATCGAGTAGACGAAATCAAAAGCACGATCGGCCAGAGGCAAGTCGAGCAGGTCGGCCTGGATGATCAAGACCTCGGGCAGTAGGGCGCAGAGGGCGGCGGCCTTGGTGACGGCCTCACTCAAATCGACCCCCACCAATCGAGCGCCGCAAGCACCAGCCAGGCGGGCGTAGCGGCCGCCGCCGCAGCCCGCGTCAAGCACCAGCCGGCCAGCCAGGTCCGACGGCGCGACACCCGTCTTCACGCGAAAAATGGCCTCGTCCTCCTCGGGCCGAGCCACGTCGTAACGGTTCCACTGCCGGCCGAAGCTGGCGGCGTATGAGCCCGATCGATCCACCAGCCTGGGAATACCGTCCACGATCGGAGCCGATCGACCGCAGCTCCGGCACGACAACTCGCGCGGCGGCTCGCCGCCAACCAGCTCCAAATCGGCTCCGCGACAGCCCGCACATCGGAGCAATTCAATCAAACGTGCATTCATGTTTTCGACGTGAGGTCGAGCGCGGGCCGAAGGCCGGAGCTGAGGCAGAGCCCGCCGTCGGAGACGAGGATGGCGCCGTTGAGATTGGATCCGGCGGTGCTCAGCACAAAGAGGGCGAGGCTGACGATGTCGTCGATCGACCCCAGCCGCCTGATGGGCGTGGCGGCGGAGAGCTGAAGGGCGGCACGGCCCGGCAGGAGCCGGCGGGTTCCCTCGGTGTCAAGGATAGGCCCCGGGGCGATCGCGTTGACGCGGATGCCCAGCGGGCCCCACTCGACGGCCAGAGTGCGAGTGAGCGCGTCCACGGCGGCCTTGGCCGCGGCGACGTGAAGCTGCCCGGGCGTACCTCCATAATGCAAGGTTGCGCTGATATTCAGGACTTGGCCACCGTGATCCTTGAGCCACGCATGAAATGCCGCGCGGGAAACATTCCAGGTCCCTTTTGCATCGATGTCGATGACCGTGCCGAATCCGTTGGGCGTCAACTCCGACGACGGGCACAGGAAATTTCCGGCCGCGTTGTTGACGACGATGTCGAGCCCCCCGAGCTCTTGGACGGTCTTCGACACGGCCGCCTCGACCGCGCCTGGGTCGCGGACGTCGGCGACCACAGGCAGACATTGACGGCCCGAGAGAGCTGCAATCTCGGCCGCTGCGGAGGAGAGCCTCTCCTCCTTGCGGCTGGCGATGGCCAGAAGGGCGCCATGCCGCGCCAGGGCGGAGGCGATCCCGCGGCCGATCCCGGTCGCTCCCCCCGTGACGAGCGCAACCTTGCCCACAAACAGGTTGTCGCGGAAGATATCGCTGTCCGCCATGACCGCCTTCCTCTCACGTCGACCGATAAAGGATCAAGGATAAACGATCAAGGATGAAGTATGAAGACGGAATCGAGCGCCACCCAAATCGCGGGGAAAAACGACAGGCGCTGCGTAAGCGCATACGGCCCGCCGCGCCGCCAATCTCAAGCATGCCCGCCCCGCCTCGAAATCCGGTGCGACCGCCCCAACGCTGCTGGCGCCCAACGATTCGATCCGTTTGGCTATGAATAGGTCGCGGCGATCGACCTCGACTCGTTCAACCGGGCGTGCCGGCGTCGCAGTGCCTGTGCTTTCTGCCCCGGATCGTGAGACGACAGACAGAGAAGCGGAAATTCAGCCACGGATGAAACACGGATGAAACACGGATAGGATGCAGTCTGGCCAAGAGTTGGTCCCGGTGAGTTACGGCGATGGGGTACAGAGGCTATGGCGCTGGAGCATGGAGTGATCACCGAACAAATCCCGATCGACGCTTCAGGTTGCATGATCAGTGCTGTGTCCCTCTCTATCTGTATCCGTGTTCAATCCGTGTTTCATCCGTGGCTAAAAATCCAGTTTGAAACGGCGATTACGGATCGAGGCGGCGTGAAGAGAGGCCACTGAACAAATCCCGATCGACGCTTCAGGTTGCATGATTAGTGCTGTGTCCCTCTCTATCTGCATCCGTGTTCAATCCGTGTTTCATCCGTGGCGAAAAATGCAGTTTGAAACGGCGATTACCGATCGAGGCGGCGTGAACAGTGGCCACTGAACAAATCTCAAGCATGCCCGCCCCGCCTCGAAATCCGGCGCGACCGCCCCAACGCTGCTGGCGCCCAACGATTCGATCCGTTTTGCTATGAATAGGTCGCGGCGATCGACCTCGACTCGTTCAACCGGGCATGCCGGCGTCGCAGTGCCTGTCCTTTCTGCCTCGGATCGTGAGACGACCGACAGAGAAGGGGAAATTCAGCCACGGATGGAACACGGATTAAACACGGATAGGATGCAGAGTGGCGAGGAGTCGGTCCCGGTGCGTTACGGCGATGGGGTACAGAGGCTATGGCGCTGGAGCATGGAGTGATCACCGAACAAATCCCGATCGACGCTTCAGGTTGCATGATCAGTGCTGTGTCCCTCTCTATCTGTATCCGTGTTCAATCCGTGTTTCATCCGTGGCTAAAAATCCAGTTTGAAACGGCGATTACGGATCGAGGCGGCGTGAAGAGAGGCCACTGAACAAATCCCGATCGACGCTTCAGGTTGCATGATTAGTGCTGTGTCCCTCTCTATCTGCAACCGTGTTCAATCCGTGTTTCATCCGTGGCGAAAAATGCAGTTTGAAACGGCGATTACCGATCAAGGCGGCGTGAACAGTGGCCACTGAACCAATCTCAAGCATGCCCGCCCCGCCTCGAAATCCGGCGCGACCGCCCCAACGCTGCTGGCGCCCAACGATTCGATCCGTTTTGCTATGAATAGGTCGCGGCGATCGACCTCGACTCGTTCAACCGGGCATGCCGGCGTCGCAGTGCCTGTCCTTTCTGCCTCGGATCGTGAGACGACCGACAGAGAAGGGGAAATTCAGCCACGGATGGAACACGGATTAAACACGGATAGGATGCAGAGTGGCGAGGAGTCGGTCCCGGTGCGTTACGGCGATGGGGTACAGAGGCTATGGCGCTGGAGCATGGAGTGATCACCGAACAAATCCCGATCGACGCTTCAGGTTGCATGATCAGTGCTGTGTCCCTCTCTATCTGTATCCGTGTTCAATCCGTGTTTCATCCGTGGCTAAAAATCCAGTTTGAAACGGCGATTACGGATCGAGGCGGCGTGAAGAGAGGCCACTGAACAAATCCCGATCGACGCTTCAGGTTGCATGATTAGTGCTGTGTCCCTCTCTATCTGCAACCGTGTTCAATCCGTGTTTCATCCGTGGCGAAAAATGCAGTTTGAAACGGCGATTACCGATCAAGGCGGCGTGAACAGTGGCCACTGAACCAATCTCAAGCATGCCCGCCCCGCCTCGAAATCCGGCGCGACCGCCCCAACGCTGCTGGCGCCCAACGATTCGATCCGTTTTGCTATGAATAGGTCGCGGCGATCGACCTCGACTCGTTCAACCGGGCATGCCGGCGTCGCAGTGCCTGTCCTTTCTGCCTCGGATCGTGAGACGACCGACAGAGAAGGGGAAATTCAGCCACGGATGGAACACGGATTAAACACGGATAGGATGCAGAGTGGCGAGGAGTCGGTCCCGGTGCGTTACGGCGATGGGGTACAGAGGCTATGGCGCTGGAGCATGGAGTGATCACCGAACAAATCCCGATCGACGCTTCAGGTTGCATGATCAGTGCTGTGTCCCTCTCTATCTGTATCCGTGTTCAATCCGTGTTTCATCCGTGGCTAAAAATCCAGTTTGAAACGGCGATTACGGATCGAGGCGGCGTGAAGAGAGGCCACTGAACAAATCCCGATCGACGCTTCAGGTTGCATGATTAGTGCTGTGTCCCTCTCTATCTGCAACCGTGTTCAATCCGTGTTTCATCCGTGGCGAAAAATGCAGTTTGAAACGGCGATTACCGATCAAGGCGGCGTGAACAGTGGCCACTGAACCAATCTCAAGCATGCCCGCCCCGCCTCGAAATCCGGCGCGACCGCCCCAACGCTGCTGGCGCCCAACGATTCGATCCGTTTTGCTATGAATAGGTCGCGGCGATCGACCTCGACTCGTTCAACCGGGCATGCCGGCGTCGCAGTGCCTGTCCTTTCTGCCTCGGATCGTGAGACGACCGACAGAGAAGGGGAAATTCAGCCACGGATGGAACACGGATTAAACACGGATAGGATGCAGAGTGGCGAGGAGTCGGTCCCGGTGCGTTACGGCGATGGGGTACAGAGGCTATGGCGCTGGAGCATGGAGTGATCACCGAACAAATCCCGATCGACGCTTCAGGTTGCATGATCAGTGCTGTGTCCCTCTCTATCTGTATCCGTGTTCAATCCGTGTTTCATCCGTGGCTAAAAATCCAGTTTGAAACGGCGATTACGGATCGAGGCGGCGTGAAGAGAGGCCACTGAACAAATCCCGATCGACGCTTCAGGTTGCATGATTAGTGCTGTGTCCCTCTCTATCTGCAACCGTGTTCAATCCGTGTTTCATCCGTGGCGAAAAATGCAGTTTGAAACGGCGATTACCGATCAAGGCGGCGTGAACAGTGGCCACTGAACCAATCTCAAGCATGCCCGCCCCGCCTCGAAATCCGGCGCGACCGCCCCAACGCTGCTGGCGCCCAACGATTCGATCCGTTTTGCTATGAATAGGTCGCGGCGATCGACCTCGACTCGTTCAACCGGGCATGCCGGCGTCGCAGTGCCTGTCCTTTCTGCCTCGGATCGTGAGACGACCGACAGAGAAGGGGAAATTCAGCCACGGATGGAACACGGATTAAACACGGATAGGATGCAGAGTGGCGAGGAGTCGGTCCCGGTGCGTTACGGCGATGGGGTACAGAGGCTATGGCGCTGGAGCATGGAGTGATCACCGAACAAATCCCGATCGACGCTTCAGGTTGCATGATCAGTGCTGTGTCCCTCTCTATCTGCATCCGTGTTCAATCCGTGTTTCATCCGTGGCTAAAAATGCAGTTTGAAACGGCGATTACCGATCGAGGCGGCGTGAACAGTGGCCACTGAACAAATCCCGATCGACGCTTCAGGTTGCATGATCAGTGCTGTGTCCCTCTCTATCTGTATCCGTGTTCAATCCGTGTTTCATCCGTGGCTAAAAATGCAGTTTGAAACGGCGATTACGGATCGAGGCGGCGTGAATAGTGGCCACTGAACCAATCTCAAGCATGCCCGCCCCGCCTCGAAATCAGGCGCGACCGCCCGAACGCTGTTGACGCCCAGCGATTCGAGCCGTTTTGCTAAGAACAGGTTGCGGCGGTCGACCTGGACCCGTTCACGCGGGCATGCCGGCGTCGCCGTCTTTCTGCCCTGAAAGAACACGGACTTGGTGTGATCACGACCGAGACCAAGGCATGCGGTAGCCCAGGCTGGGAATTAATCGTTGCCCGGACGATAATGCTGAAATGGATTCACGAAACAGCGTCAGGCCGACAATCGAAGAGGTGGAAACCCTGACGGGATGCCCGGTTCAGATCGTCCAGGATTCGTCGATCAAGAACATGGCTGTTCTGGACATCGCTCGTGGATCGGTGCGTTTGCATCGAACCCGCATCCATCCAAACTTCGCCGGGAACGATGCCCGCGGCCCGAAAGAAGAAAGCAGAGCGAATTGACCAAGAGGAGGCCCAAGCCGCCAACAGTCTACGTGATTGCAGGCCCCAACGGAGCCGGTAAGACGACGTTTGCTTCGCAATTCCTGCCTGACTTCGTCAAGTGCCGGCAGTTCCTGAACGCGGACCTGATCGCCGCCGGCTTGTCGCCATTCGCACCCGAGTCACAAAACTTGCGGGCTGGACGGCTGCTGCTGGAACGAATTCGCGAGCTGGCTGAACAGCGGGCGGATTTCGGGTTGGAAACGACACTTTCGGGCCGGACGTATGTCAAGCTCCTGACAGACATGAAGGCAAGCGGATATCGTGTTGTGATGTTCTTTCTCTGGCTGCCCGATGCGGACATGGCGGTGGCTCGTGTCGAGAATCGAGTCAAAGAGGGAGGGCATAGCGTGGCCCCCGTCGACATTCGACGGCGTTACGAGTCAGGCGTGAGAAACATCTTTCGGCTTTACCGTCCGATACGGGATAGCTGGTGGTTGCTCGATGGATCGCGACTTCCGCCGCGCGTGATCGCGGTCGAGGAAGCCGGCCGGTTGGTCGTCAAACGCAGGCCGTTGTATCGACGGATCGAACAGCAAACGGAGGAAGATCATGAAGAAATCGCCTGAGAATCCGCTCGCCAAGATGGTGGATGGCGCGTTGCGACAGGCCGCCAAAAAGGTCATCAAACGCGCGGAAGCATCCGGAACTCCCGTGATCATCTGGGAAGACGGAGAAGTTAAAAGAGTCCAACCGCGAAACGCCCACAAAGGACGACAACCGAAACCCGAGACCGGAAAACCGAAGAGCAAACGATGACGATCGCCTGGTCGTAAAAAGCTCGACCGGATTGGATCCCAAATCGAACTCCGCGCCGACGGTCGAAAACCACGACCACTGCTGCACGATCGAATCGAATCGGGTGGCGCGACCTCGGTCAAATCCCGGATTAACGCATCGTCAGGATCAGCAGCGGTCTGCTCAAGAAACTGAGCTAGTTCGTCAGTCATTTCGATGGGATCGTACAGCATGAGAGAAGAATCCGCCGAACCAAGGCGGTGTCGCTTGAGCCACCTGCTCTGAGTCGCGTCGGCCGCGCGTTTTGCGTCGGGTCCGGTCCTCTCGTCCTTCAACTCAAAAACCGTTTACTGGACCTGACCCCGCGGACTGGACCTGACCCCGCGGAAAACCGTTTACCGGACCTGACCCCGCGGACTTTGAACAAATCCCGCTCGACGCCTCAGCTTGCATGATGACTGGTGTGTCCCGATCTGTATCCGTGTTCAATCCGTGTTTCATCCGTGGCTAAAGATTCAGTTTGAAACGGCGATTACCGATCGACGCGGCGTGAAGAGAGGCATTTGAACCAATCTCAGGCGTGCTCGCCCCGCCTCGAAATCCGGTGCGACCGCCCCAACGCTGTTGACGCCCGGCGATTCGAACCGTTTTGCTATGGATCGGTTGCGGCGGTCGACCCGGACCCGTTCACCCAGGCATGCCGGCGTCGCAGCGCTTGTCCTTTCTGCCTGGCACACCGAGGCGTCACTACGCGAGCTGGCCGTTTGGTTCGGACTTTCTCGTCCCGACAGCGTCCCCAGCCTCACGCGTCGGATCGACGCGGCTGAAAGCATCCCGCGAGCTGTCCCACAATCTCGCTGACATCCTAACGGGCGAGTTCACCAGACGCCGACGGCCATACACACAACGCGAAACGCACAACGGCTCCGCGGAAATCGGCACGCTCGAAAACCAAAAACAAAGGCTGACACCGCGAAGCCGCCCGCGAAGCCGCCCGACACCGCGAAGCCGCCCAGGCTGACACCGCGAAGCCGCCGACACCGCGAAGCCGCCCCGGACGAAGTCGCGGATATCTGGTTCGCTGCCTTCATTTATGCTGTTGACGCAAACGGTAGGATGACCAGATTCAATATGCATGGCTGGAAGATTGGAACCGACGCGGCGGGTGTTAAACAAGCTATGGCCTTTCAGATGGACCGCCCTAACTTACCGCTGGGATTGGTGCCGCTTGTCAAATAGGCCATCACTCGCAACGTCAATTGGCAGGTCTCATGACGCGCAACGTGCTTACGCATGTTTCGAGGCCGTTTCGGCCAAAGCTTGGACCAAATACCCATCCTCCACATAGATAACGTAACGATCATGCTCCGCCATCCGGGCTTCCCAATCCCTCGCCATGACTGCCCATTCCCGCGAGCTCCACCGTAGCATTTATCGCAACGAGATGAGCCCGAATTTGTGGCCTGGCTGGCCTTATCTATCATCATTCGTGGATCACCGTGAACCGGTATACTAATAGGCACATCGATCTGGCGAGTCCAAACTTCTGGTCGCCGGGTCTACCTGGCCGGTCATGGTAGTAGCTCGAACGCCGTTCAGACGCGCCGAACGCCACCAGGGGAAAAAGGAAGGGAAAAAGGACAGGCACTGCGTGAGCGCATACGGCCCGCCGCACCGCCAATCTCAAGCATGGCCGCCTCGCCTCGAAATCAGGCGCGACCGCCCGAACGCTGTTGACGTCCAGCGATCCGAACCGTTTTGCTATGAATAGGTCGCGGCGGTCGACCTGGACCCGCTCACCCGGGCATGCCGGCGTCGCAGTGCCCGTCTTTCTGCTCCAGGGTGGAAGCTGCCGGCAGCGGACTTGCTACTGTGATGAAGACTACCAATGCAACCTGGAACTGATCAATCAAAGGTGCACGGCTTACCCAGTCGGGATCTGGGCAAGACTCGATTCGGCAGGATTTGCCACCGAAAAATAGCGGAATCCGTGCTCAAACGTAGTGGCTCTCGACCCAGACCTTCATGGTCTCGAGCGTTGGCGGGCTCTTCATCAACACGAAGAGGTCCTTGAGCGCCTCGGCGCGGGCTACACCCGTAGGCGCTCCAGGCATGACCTCATCCAGGAAGCTCACACACACCATGACACCCACCTCGAAGCCGTTGTATCCAGCTTCGTCGATGCAAAAGCAGAGAAACGCCCTCCCTGCAAGGTCTACGGCATCGCCGTTCCCCGCTTGGTCGAGCAGGAAATCGTTGAGGCCACGTTCGTGGTTGAACGCGCTCAGCTTGAAGTTCATTCGTTGCGCGACCTGAGCCGCCACGCGCTTGAACGTTCGGAGAGCGGGCGTCATTGGGCGGCGACCCACGCGGCCAAGAGCTCTGTCTTGAGCGTGCTCAGATGCTGCTCGCGCGCAGCAAATTCATCGTCCGGGATCAGGTCGACGTAGATATTGAGCTCCTGCCCCTCCTGAGCGCTGTTCCAGGCGCGGGAGAACTCGTGTGTCAGGTCACTCAGTTCGGTGGCGCCCTTCTCTCTGACGAAACTGACGGCCTGTTCGACGGCATGTACGGCCGGTTGCGACAGTGCGTCGCCGGGAAGCGGTTTGCCAGTCAGGCGGTAGGCAGTCGCTGTGTAGGGACCCACGGCCGTGTGATTGCGGCCGAGCACTCCGGAAAGCACAAGCTCATTCAAAAGCTCGTCGCCGCATTCGATCCCGGGGCCGTACGGCATTTTGACGACCGGCCAGTTCGTCAGGTAACCGGGCTCGGCCTCAGCGTAGAAGAGGTGCGCCAGGTAGTAGGCCTTGTAGAGCCTCGTCTTCCCCGTCCATTCGCCTCCGGCTGCTCGAATCAGCTCCACCAAGACTTGCTTGGCTCGATCGACGTCGACCATGTTCATGGTTCACCTTTCGCTCGATTGCGTCCCGCGTCTTTCTGCACCATAGTATTCATGCGTATTCTAGCAGGTGGCTCTCAGCATCGCCAAGCCGTTTTCCTGGCCTCGTGACCGAAGTGATCGTGCCGGGAGCACCACCGCCGCCCGCCCGCAAGCCCAAGAAGAAACGATCGTGACCGATGGCCACGCCCAAGCAAATCCGTGAATCAGCAAGGGCGAAGCCCTTGGTGGGGCGGCTCAAGCTGGCAGGGTGGATCTTCCGGATTGGACCAGAACGCAATGCCTCAGCGGAAGCCGCACCGAATTCTTCGTTTGCTTCGTTTGCTTCTGTTCCAGGATCAGCGCGACACCATGCCCGCTTTTCGCCCCGCTGCCAATACGCCTTCAACAGAAGCAAGCGAACGCAACGAAGAGCGAGATGGCAGCCCAACGCGGCATAGCCGCAACCAAGCATGAACTCCTGAATCTCAAATCCGAAAAGATGTGCGCACGACGCGGTGGTGTTGCGGAGTCATAGCCTAACGCAGGATCGAAACACGGCACGCAAGATCAGAATGTCGGCGAGAACGGCCTGCGGGCCTCGACCCCAAAGGCGACCACGGAAAATGGCCGGAGTGTTACCCAACTTCCGGATTTGCTGCCCTCCTGCTTTCCTGGCTTCCTGATGATTTGCCGCTTCTGCGGATTGGTCCGCCCCCTGACCGCCCGGCGCGCCCGCCTAGGCTGGCATTGCCGGCCCGCAAAACCTGAACAATCCGGCAAACGGGAACGGCGCCGCAAACTTTCCGGCCAATTTCCAAATTTTCTCGCACCAAATTCCCCCTTTTTGTAGATCGTAGCTGGATGGAGGCCCAGCAGACCCGCCGGTCTGATCGGTCTCGATCAAATGTTCCTATGTGGTGATTCCATGGTACCCCGATCCGGACCGCCCAATGCCAAGTGCTCGATGCCCACTGCCGCTCACCGCTAACCCGACACCGTCGAGGAGATTTCCCGATGCCCGCCTCACAAAAACAGATCGATGCCAATCGGGCCAATAGTCGACTCAGCCGTGGCCCGACGTCCGTTTTTGGTAAGTCCCGTTCATGTCTGAACGCTTTAAAACATGGTATGGCGTCTCGCCAGAACACAATCGTTGGCGAAAATGCCAGCGAGCTCGAGCAAGAGCTCGACGCCTGGTTCGATGATCTCGAGCCCGATGGGCCTGCCGAGACCGCTTTGGTGCGAAATGCCGTGCTCGCTCAGTGGAAGGTGGCACGGGCCACGCGTTATCAAAACTCGAGGCTCTCGTCACAGATCGAGAACGCCCAGCAGGAAGAGCACAAGAAGATCCGCGGCCTCTTTGACCGCCTGCTCCATAACCCCCAGCGGCCGACCGAGATCTATGGCGCCTCAGCCTATGACTCGCAGGAACCACGCATTTCCTGGTCCCCCAAGCCCGAGCCCGGCGGCGAACCCGCCGATCTCGTCGAGGAGATCTGCGCCACCGCCTCGGGCTGCACAATGCTCAAGACCGAGTGGCAGGCCCTCCGCTCGAGCTCGAGCCCGGTAAGATGTGGGATTCTCATGATATGTTCAGATGTATCCGAATGCTGGGCCGCCAGCCGATTCATGCCCTGGACGTGAGGGAGGTCTCGGTCGTCTTTGTTGCCTGCTCGCTGATCGACGAAGGGCGCCATGATCCGTATGCTCCTCTCAAGGGCGAGCTGGACCACGACGAGTACCGGACCTTTGCCCAGCGCATGCGCGGGCGCTGGGCCGACCTGCCCCGTCCAGGCGATGTCGATGGAGCCAGACGCGAGCTGTTAGCCATCATCGATCGAGTCATCGGCGAGCTGGACGGTAAGCTCGCGGAGTTCGAACAGAATAAAGAGCGCGACGCCAGCCGCCGGATTGACGCGCTGTCGTTCGACGAGAGCCCGGTGGTGCGCGGGTCAGGGCCTACGAAATCAGTTGCGCGCGCACGGTTTTTCGGGCTCTGAGCGAGCTGGCGAGGCGTCGACGCGCTCAGGCCCGCGCCGCCGCCAGGCCGCCGGTCGCGCCCGCCGAGGTGGCCGACCCGGCGGACACGGAAAATCAGGACCAGGGCCCCGGTCCGGCAACCGATGCCATGGATTGGATCGGTGGGCCCGATGGCTTGATGACGGGCGGCATGCCCGTCCCCCCCATCGACGGGGATTCGACCGGCGAGACGCCGCACGCCCAAGGCGGCCTGCCGGTGGGGTCCGCCGTTGCAACCGAATTCCAAGGTACGGTTGCCACGACCGACACGACCGCACCCGCCGATGCCGAGCGAAACCCACGGTGTGAGCCTCCGGCGGCCGAGGTGGAAACTCAAAATCCCGACATCGAACCCAATCTGGGGGACGGGCATCTTGCCCGTCAGCAACCTTTCTTACTGGCAGAAGCCGGCGAATCCGCAGCCCAGGACCAGCGGGATGAAGTGCCAAATCTCGACATCGAACCCAATTTGGGGGACGCCGAGCCTCTCCCACTGCCCGACGAACCCCGTTCGGCGGATTGGCAGGCTCTCCCCGAGCAACACGAGTCACCTGGAAGGGCGGCGGTGCAACCGCCACGACCACTTTCAGCCGAACCCGTGCCGGAATCTGCCTGGGAACCACCGGCAATCGAGCTCGACCCGATCGCGCCAGCAGCTTGAGAGCGGCGATTGTCGAGGCGCTCGATCGCCGGGAAGCCGCGGCAAAGGCCCGGGATGCGCTCCCCCGCGCGACCGCCACGGTCGCCGCCGGCGCCGCGATGCCAGGAACCAGCACACAGCCCGCAAGCCGCCCCCGTGGGAGCTCGGGCTGCGTGGTCGCTCGCCCCTTCTGGCACCGCTTCCTTCCCACGAATTCTCCACCCTTGTTGACAAGGTCCATCAAGAAATGAAAGAGGAATTGACATGATGACCACACTCGATGACAGCCTGGAACACAGCCTCGCCCTCGACTGTGCCTGCGGGCTCTCGGTGCGTGCATGGGCCAAACGGAACTGCGTCGACTTCGATGTGGCGTACGCGCGGTCCATTGAAAATGGGTTCCGTGAGGTCGTCGACCTCTTGCGCCTTCGTATCGCGGACCGGATCGTCGGCAGAATGACCGTCGGCGTCCGGGTTGCGGTCAACCAGCTCATCAGGCTCTGCACAAAAGGGAAGAGTGACGCGATACGTCTCTCGGCCGGCCGCGCACTCCTCTCTTACTTCGTCGCCATATCCCGGCACATCCACGTGAAAGGGATGCTCAGGGGGCTCAAGCAAACCATGGATAAATTGGAGAAGACCGATCCCAGGAGCGCGTGGGTTCCCACTCCGCCGTACGGGTTCTCGCCCGTCCCTTGACGAAACGTCACGCCCGCGACAATTCCGGATTTCCGTATGTTGGGATTGTTGACTGTGATTCATTCCTCCGGTAAGAGCAGGTCTGCGCGGAACGGGCGAGAATCTGTATCGGCTTTCGCAATCGGCTGCTGGTCATGTTCCAGCGGGCCCAGTCGTATATCACCATCGATCGCGGCGCGCGGCTGATCACCGAGTCCGGCCCAGGTTGCGGGCGCGCCGGGCCGCACGAATCTCACCGCGACGGGAACTTGTATCATCCTGGTCGCGTCGAATTTGGTGTCGCGCGGAAAGTTTTAATAAATTCGCTTGCACACCGTGTAAGCGATCGACTACAAATGTCTTATTCATGGCCCGGAGTTTTCGACCGAGTCCCACGATATCAAGAGCGTGCCGATCCGAAGCTTCTCTCTCGATGCCTGGCACGCTTTCGATCGCGATCAAGAGCGGTCGCACGTCAGGGCAGTCGTCTTCTGCTTGAGGTGACACGACCATGGTGCGGTGGGGGATCGTGGCATGGCTTCTGCTGGCGACAGTGGCGGCGGGCCAGACCAACGACAAGGATAAAGACAAGGTCTCCAACGACCAGCCGGACCGGCCGCTTCAGATGCCGCCGGCTTCAACCGAGGTGAAGGAAGCGCTCGATGATTTCGACCGCTTCCAGCGCCGCGGCGCGTGGGAGCGCGCGCTCAAGGCCCTGTACACAATCCACGACAATCAGGCTCTGCGCTTCATTGATGGCGATAATGGATTCATCATTCCCGTGGCACGGAAGCGGCGGCTGCTTCTCATGGGGCTCTCCCCGGCGGGCCAGACCGCCTACCGCTTGTTCTACGACGCGGAGGCCCAACGGTTGTTCAAGGAGGCCGGCGGCCCGACCGAGCTCAAGACCCTCGAGCGACTCTTCTCGGCGTATTTCACCACGTCGGTAGGCGACAATGCCGCTGACCGGCTGGGCGACTTTTATTTCGAGCTCGGGTTTTTCGATCGCGCGGCCGACTGCTGGCTGGCCGTGCTCCGCGACCGCCCCGATACGGACCTGTCGCGCGGCTTGCTGGGCGTCAAAGCGGGCCTGGCGCTTTACCGGGCCGGGCGCACCGCCGAGCTCGAGCAGATCCGCGCCGAGCTGGCCGATCGCTATAGCGACGAGCGGGGGACCCTCGGCGGCCAGACCGGATTGGCCCCCGCTTTGTTGGCCCGATTGATCGAAACCGAAAAACCGTCGGTCGAGCCGGATCGACTCGTACGGGCCATCACGCCGGCAAACTTGAAGCTCGACACCGAAATCGATGCCGAGTGGCAGTTCCGGTTCGCCGCGTCGGTGGAAGCCGGCATGAACGAGGCCGAGCTCAATCAATGGCAATCGACCGCGCTCAGCGGCGCGGTGCCGGTCGTTGCAATCGACGGTACCACGCTGTTTGCCAACTACGTGGGATACATCATCGCGCTCGACATGAAGAGCGGCAAGTTGCTCTGGCGGTCCGGGTCATTCCATCACCTCGAATCGATGGGCAACCAGAATCAGTTCGCCATGATGGATACCAGCCGATTCGCGATTCTCGCCGCGGGCGACCAGATCTGGACGCTGGGACGAGACCTCAAGGACCAGAATTTCTTCGCTCCATTCCAGCTCGCGTGCCGCCACGCGAACAGTGGAGAAGTCGTGTGGCAGTCGAAAGATCTGTCTGACTATGCACAGCTCGACCTGTGCGGCCCGCCGATCATGGCCGCCGGGAAGTTATTCATCCCGGCCAAGGGACAGGGAAATCAGCAGAACCAGGGAATGCCGCAGCAGCTCGTCGTGGCAATCCAGCCGCACGACGGCAAGGTGTTGTGGAAGACCGAGATCGGGTCGTTCCGCCAGAACAATATGTACAACCGCTGGGGCTGGAACGTGCAATCCGATGCCCAGCCCAGGCTGATTTATCGTGCTGGAGCGATCTACATCGAGACGCACTCCGGAGTGCTGGCGCGGCTGGACGCCGACTCCGGTGCTCTCGACTGGGGATACGCCTATCAGACCGACGCCGTCCAGGGGCAGAACCGGTTCATGTTCTGGGGGTACATGCCGCAGCAGGAAGCGACGTCAACGGCAAGCGCCCCCCTCGAATTGGGCGAAACACTGCTGGTCAAGGGTGTGCAATCGACCAAGCTCTTCGCCCTTGACCCCAACCGGATGAAAGTCGCCTGGGAGCGGCCCGTTGCGAAATCGTCGCGCCTGCTCGGTGCGATCGACTCCACGCTCTTTCTCGGCGGCGAGGAAATCTGCGGGCTGGATCTGCCCAAGAAGACGCTTCGGTGGGCGACGCGAGTTCCCAACGGCTGTCACAATAACCAGGTGCTGCTGCGACCGGATGGACTCTGGCAATTGACCTCGCGCGGTATCGTCGAGCTTGATCCCGGAAACGGCACGGTGCGGCGGATCTTCCGGGGCAAGGACCTGGGAACCGTCGGCGGCGACCTGATCCTGACCGACACGCTCCTGGTCGCAGTCTCCAACCGCACGATCACGGCGTATCCGCGGCGGCCGCTCGGCCCGCAGGCCTCCCGCGGCGAAGTCCCCACTTCCAGGCAACTGTCGAAAGTTCCCCGCGAAAAAGAGGGCATCGAATGAAGAAGACTGCATCCACGGCCGCTTTCGCGCTCCTCGTTTTCTGCACTGCCCGTTGCGCGAAAGCCCAGTACTTCGGCCAGCCGATGGACCTGAGGACTCAGGATAACATCGAGGGATTCACCGTTTCGGGCAAAGCCCGCGTGGCCGCCAAGCCCAACCTGGTCGAGATCGATCTCGATGTCTCCGCGTCGTCGGAGCTGACGGCCGACGCGATCGTCAAATACCGCGACGCCGCCCGGCGGATCCACGAGGCGTTCGCGGCCCTCAAGCTCAAGAATGTCGCCGTGGAAGAACGAGGACTGCTGGTCGACCAGAAGGGGATGATGCAAAACCCCTATTTCTGGGGCGGCCAGATGAATCAGCGCACCAAGACCGAAGTCCAGCTCAGCCGCAAGCTGGTCGTCAAGGCTTCCAATATCCGCGACATGAGCGAAGACGCCGTCTTGCAACTGATCGCCAAGCTGCTCGACGTCGCCCAGGACGCCGGCGCACGAGTCGGCCCCCAGAACAACTTCAACCCCTATTACTACAACCCCTGGCAGAACTTCAACACGGGCCTGGTTCGATTCGTTCTCGACGACTTCGACAAGCCGCTCGAGGACGCGTACGAAAAGGCGATCGCCGACGCCCGGACGCGGGCGCAGCGGCTTGCCAAGCTGAGCAAGGTCGAGCTGGGTCCGGTCGTGGCAGTCAGAGAGGTGATGATTCCCGGCGAACGGCCGGCAATCCCCGACGACGAAACACCGCAGAAGCGGCTGGAGACGTCGAAATTCCAGGAGATCGCCGTCAACGTGGTTCTCATGGTGCGATTCGATGTCCACCGGAAGTCTGATACCAGGTGAGGAGGTGGAACGCCATGCCAGGCAACAGGAATCTTGAAATCCCGTTTTTTGCAAGACAAGCGAGCCGCCGCGCCTTCCTCAAACAATGCAATCGAGGCGGATTGATCGCGATCGCGGGCCTGGGCGGGCTGGCCGGTCCCCGAAAAGCGGCTGCCGACAAGGAAGTCTTGCCCAAGCACATCACACCCGAGACGCTCAAGGCCGTGGTCAAGGGACTGGATTACCTGGCCGGCGCACAAGGGGCCGACGGCGGCTGGATCACCGGAGGCGGTGAAGCTTACCCGGTGGCCATGACAGCACTCGCCGGGACCGCCTACCTGACCCACGGCAATTCGCCGACCCGTGGCCGCTATTCCAAGAATGTCCAGGGAGCCGTCGAATATCTGGTGCGGTGCGCCACCCCCACCGGGCTCTTGACGGGCACCTCGCAAGACGGCGGCCAGCCCATGCACGGGCATGGCTTTGCCCTCATGTTTCTGGCATCGGTTTACGGGATGATCACCAAGGAATCGCTACGAAAGCAGGTGCAGGCCGCAGTTCGCAAGGCCGTGACCTTGACCAGCCAGGGACAGAGCATTCAGGGCGGCTGGACGTATATTCCCGGCGCCGGCGACGAAGGCTCGGTCACCGTCACTCAGGTGCAGGCCCTGCGGGCCGCGCATAATGCGGGGTTCCTCGTGCCGCGGGCCGTCATCGAGGAATCGATCCGGTACCTGGAGAAATGCCGCACGCCCGAAGGGGGAATCCAGTACTCCTTGGGCGCGGGGGGCGGCCCCAGGCTGCCGATCTCCGCCGCAGCCATCGCGACGCTTTACAACGCCGGCCAGTTTGACAGTACGATTGCGACCGACTGCTTGAAGTTCGTATGGGATCGATTCCAGGCGCACGAGGGCTGGAACAAGGGCGAGGGACACGCCTACTACGCTCATCTCTACGCCGCCCAGGGTTTCTACATGGCGGGCGACAAATACTGGGATGCGTATTTCCCGGCCACCCGCGACCAGCTCCTCTCCATGCAACAGCCCGACGGGTCCTGGAACGGCGACGGCATCGGCCAGGTCTACGGCACCTCGATCGCCACCATTATCCTCCAACTTCCGTACAAGTACCTTCCCATTTTCCAGCGCTAGACGAGGGCCACGTAGGTCAGGCTTTCCAGCCTGACGTCAGGCTGGAAAGCCTGATCTACAACAAAGACGTCAGGCTGGAAAGCCTGACCTACAACAAAGACGTCAGGCTGGAAAGCCTGATCTACAACAAAGACGTCAGGCTGGAAAGCCTGACCTACCAAGACGAGGGCCGCGATCTTGAAAACCACCACCGATGACATCGATCTCGCCGAGCTCGAAGAGCTGCGCACGGCGCACGCCCAGATCCGCGAACAGATGGCGAGACAGATCGTCGGGCAAGACGAGGTGCTCGAACAGCTTTTGATGGCCGTTTTCGCCCGCGGGCATTGCATCCTCGAGGGTGTTCCCGGTCTGGCAAAGACCTTGATGGTGCATTCGCTGGCCCAATCGCTGTCGCTGGAATTCAGCCGCATCCAGTTCACACCCGACCTGATGCCCAGCGACATCACCGGCACCGAGGTGCTCTACGAAGACCGGAACAGCGGCGCGCGGGAACTGCGGTTTGTCCCCGGGCCGATCTTCGCCAACCTGATCCTGGCCGACGAGATCAACCGCACGCCGCCCAAGACCCAGGCGGCTCTCCTGGAGGCCATGCAGGAACGGCAGGTCACCGCCGGCGGGCATCGGCACGCTCTCCCCGATCCATTCTTCGTCCTGGCCACCCAGAACCCGATCGAGCAGGAAGGGACGTACCCCTTGCCCGAAGCGCAGCTCGACCGGTTCCTGTTCAAGATCTTCATCACCTATCCCAAGCCCGAGGAGGAACGGCGGATCTATCGGGTGACCACCGGGGCCGACATGCCCGAGATCACCGCAATCCTGAGCGGAGAGCGGATCGCGGCGTTGCAGCGGCTGGTGCGCCGGGTGCCGGTATCTGACCACTGCATCGACTACGCGATGGACCTGGTACGAGCAACCCGCGGCCCCGACCACGGCGGCCCTAAGTATATCGGCGATTGGGTCGCATCGGGCGCCGGCCCGCGCCGGCCAGTCGCTGATCCTGGCGGCCAAGGCACGCTCGGCGCTCGCCGGCAGACCCAGCGCCGCGGTTGATGACATTCGCGCCATGGCGCTGCCGGTCCTCCGCCACCGTATCGTCATCAACTACAATGCCCAGGCCTCTGGTGAGACCAGCGACTCGATCATCACCAAGCTCTTGCACGACGTTC
The DNA here is from genome assembly GCA_963781785.1 of uncultured Isosphaeraceae bacterium. Classification (GTDB taxonomy): domain Bacteria; phylum Planctomycetota; class Planctomycetia; order Isosphaerales; family Isosphaeraceae; genus CAWAHD01. The sequence goes on from CAWAHD010000002.1 coordinate 131,920, forward strand.
CGATCCGGAAGGGAGCCGCTGATGGTGCCGTCACGGAAATATTCCGACCCTGATGTGATCGCCCGGATCGCCGACCTGACCTTACGGTCGCGGCGGCTGGTCGAGGGTGCAATCAGCGGGCAGCATCGCAGCCCGTTCCACGGCTTCAACATCGAGTTCGCCGAATACCGCGAGTACACGCCGGGAGACGACCTGCGCCGGCTCGACTGGCGGGTCTTCGCACGCTCGGATCGACACTACATCAAACAATACGAAGAAGAGAGCAACGTCCGCGTCACGTTCGTGGTCGACGCCAGCGCCTCGATGAATTACCGCGGAAGTGCCCCCTTGAGCAAGTTTGACTACGCGTCGACCATGGTGGTGGCGCTCGCCATGCTGCTCGTGCGCCAGCAAGACCCCGTCGGGCTGGTGCTCTTTGACGAGGCTGCCACGACGACCCTGCCTCCCACCGCCACCCAGGCACAGATCATCGTGCTGTCGAGCTTGCTCGAGAAATGCGTGCCGGCACGCAAGACCGAGCTGGGAGGCCTTCTGGCATCGCTGTCCGATCAGGTTCGGCGCCGCAACATGCTGGTGGTCGTCTCGGATCTCTTCACCGATCTCGAGGCCGTTTACGACGGACTGAACCGCCTGCGGTTCCTGGGGCATGAAGTTATGATCATGCAGGTTCTCGATCGCGATGAGCTCGAGCTGCCGTTCGACGGCCCGACGATCTTCCACGACATCGAAGGCGAGGAAGAGCTGTTCGCCGAGCCATGGGCGTTTCGCCGTTCGTACCAGCAGGCCATGAATGACTTCCTGACCGGGGTCAAGCGCGAGTGCGGCAATCGCGGCTACGACCATGTGCGGTTTCTGACCGACGAACCGCTGGGCGCGTCCTTGAGTCTTTTCCTGCATGCCCGCCAGGAAAGCGGCCGAGCCGCCCAGCAAAGCTCGCGAACCAAATAATCATGATCGCATTTTTGAGTCCTTTCTTGCTCTGGGGAACGCTCTTGGGTGCGATCCCCATCATCATCCACCTGTTGAACCGCCGCCGGTTCCGCAGGGTGGACTGGGCTCCGATGCACTATCTCAAGCTGACGATCCAGCGCAATCGGCGGCGGATCCAGATCGAGCAGTTGTTGCTCTTGCTCTTGCGAATCGCCCTGTTAGTCCTGTTGTTTTTCTACCTGGCGCGGCCGGTGCTGTCGCCGACGGGCCTGGAACAGTGGCTGGGCAAGGGCGGCCGCACCAGCCAGGTGGTCTTGCTCGACGACTCGCTCTCGATGGGCTACACCACGGCCGATGGCTCGTCGTTCGGCCGTGCCAGGGATGCCGCCGCGGCGCTTCTGGCTTCGGTTCGCCCCCAGGACCGTTGCACGGTCGTCACGAGCTCCATGCCGCGCGCCCCGCTGCTTCATGAAGTCGAGGGGTCCCGCCGGGACGACTTGACCGGCACGGTGCTTGGTACGCCTCTGTCCGCGACGCACGCCGCATGGCCAGCCGTCCTGGAGGGAGTCGACGCGGTCTTGCAATCGTGCACTTACCCGAGGCCGCAGCTCACGATCATCACCGACTTGAGGCGGTCGGGCTGGGACAAGGGTGTCAGCTCGATCAGCAGGCGCTGGAAGGATGCCGGCGTCCGGCTGCGCATCGTGGACGTGGGCGAGGACGATCCCGCCAACGTGTCGATTCAGGCGCTCCTCCCCCTGGACCGGACCGTCCTCTCGGGAGCGACCAGCCGCTGGGAGGCGGTGATTCGCAACGACTCGACCCGCGTGCTTTCGGGAGCCAAGGCGATTGTACGCGTCGACGACAAACCGACCGAAATGACTCTGCCGGAGATCGCATCCCAGGAAACCGTCCGAGTGCCCGTAACCGTGACATTTCCGGCTGCCGGGCGCATGACCTGTCGGTGCAGATTCCCGACGACGAGTTGCCCGGAGACAACCAGTTCTGGGCGGCCGTTCCGGTGAAGGACTCTCTCCTCATTCGCCTGGTCGACGGCGAGCCGTCGGCCGAGCCGTTCGGCTCCGAAGTCGACTATCTGGCCGCTCCGCTGTCGGTCGGCATCGGCGCTGCCGAGGCGTGGCGGGTCGAGGTGGCGCTCGAAAACGATTTCCTTGCACCCAAGCGCAACATACCCGACGTGCTGGTGCTGGCGAATGTCGCCGCCCCGACGGTCGAACAGGCCGACAAGCTGAGTCAGCTCGTCAAGGACGGGATGGGCCTCTTGATCTTCACCGGGGCCAAGCTCGACGTGGGCCTCTATAACGACCTTTTCTTCCGCAGGGAAGACCGGCTCTTGCCGTGCCCGCTCAAGACGTTGACCGACGAGACCATTCACGGCCTGATCGTGGAGCCGCTGCGGCCCTCGCCGCTGGAAAAACTGCTGGAGCTGAAGCCGTCGGCGCTCGAGCGGGTGCCGGTACGCCAGATCATGACCGTCGACGAGCCGGCCGAGCCGGCACAGGTGCGCGTCCTGGCCCGCTGGAACAACCCCGCGCGGTCGCCCGCTGTGATCGAGCGGACCAAGGGGGAAGGGCGGGTGCTCTTGTGGACGACCACCGCCGACCGCGCTGGCAACGACTGGCCGGTCGAACCCAGCTTCGTGCTGGCGGTGCGCGAAGCCGTCCGGGGAACCGCTCGACCGACCAGACTCGACAACACCGCCACCGCCGGCGAGCGGATGCGCCGGATCGTGCACACGAGCCAGCAGATCACGAACGCACGCTTGAATCCGCCGGGAGGCAGCGAGCCGGAAACGCTCACGGCCGCCCCCTTCACACTACCACAAGGCGATCCCGGCACGGCTGTCGTCATCAGTATCCCGGACACGCGCCGCGCGGGACTGTATCGCCTCGCGTGGGATGAGGGCTCGCTGGGCACGCAGCAGGATATTTACGCGGCCAATCCCGACCCGCGGGAAAGCGCACTCGAGCGAATCGAGGCCACCGAGCTCAAAGCGATGCTTGAGCCCCTGGCGGTCGAGATCGCGCGGCGCGCGGCAAGGACAACGGCCTGTTCTCGGCAACCGGCCGGGAAATCTGGCACGACCTGGCGGCGTGGCTCCTGGTGCTCCTGGTTGTTGAATCCATCTTCGCTACCTGGGTCGGACGCTCGAGATAGACGGCCTTATCCTAAAATGATAAAAAGACTTGTAGAAATCTTCCTGGGAATTGAAAGGTCTCCCGGCGCCGAGACCAGCGGTCAGTACCGACTCGAGTTGACGGCGTTGCCTCAGGGGACGAGTGCCGCAGTGGTCGCCGTCGTGGCGGTCCTGCTCGTCTTCCTGTTCTGGCGGCTCTATCTCCGAGAGCGGAGCGACCTCTCCTGGGTGAAGCGCGCGCTCATGGTCGGGCTGCGCGTGCTGACGGTGGCGACGGTCGGGGCGATGCTCGTCGAGCCGGTCTTGACCTCGACAGAGCGCGAGACGGTGCGCTCGCACCTCGCCGTCGTCCTCGATGATTCGGAGAGCATGAAGTTCTCCGATCCGTATACCGACGATTCCCGGGCGGTGGAGATCGCCGCAAAATTGAAGATCGGCACGGCGGGCGGGCGATCGCCCGCGGACCGGCTGCGGGAGACGCCGCGACTGTCGCTCGTCAAATCGGTGCTAGAGCCTACCATGAAAGACCTGGCCCGCGGCCGCGAAATGTTCGTCTACAACCTGGAATCTGCGGCCCAGCCGGGGTCGGGCGACAAGGCGAAATCACGCGCGCTCGACGACATCAAGCCCAACCGGTCCGTCTCTCCCCTGGGAGACGCCATTCACGGAGTGCTCGCGGCCCACAAGGGCCAGCCGGTGGCCGGCCTGATCCTGGCCACTGATGGACGCTCCAACACCGGTGAAGACCCGTTGCGCCGTCCAGGCAGCGATCCGGCAGAACATCCCGATCTATCCGATCGCCGCCGGTGGAGACGAAGGACCCCGGAACGTGAGATTGGCCGAGGTCGAGGCCAGCCCTGTCGTCTTCGTGCGAGATCCGATGATGCTGGCCGTCGTCGTCGAAGCGCGCGGGCTCAAGGACACCCAGGCGACGATCGTACTGGAGCAAAGGCTCAATGACGGGGACTGGGAGCCCGTAGGGACTCAGCAGGTCGTGCTCGGCGAAGACGGCATTCTCAAGCGGACAACGTTCCGCGTCGTTCCCAAGGTGATCGGCCAGTATGAATTTCGAGCGCGGGTCGAGGATGCCGGCCCCGAGCTGACCCAGGAAGACAACGTTGCGACCGTGGCGGTGAAGGTCGTTCGCCAGCAGATCCGCGTGCTGCTGGTCGCCGGTGCAGCGTCGCCGGAAGTGCAGTTCCTGCGCAATGCGCTCATGCGCGACCAGCGCGTCGAGTTCGCTGCCTGGGTCCAGCACGCCGACCCGGGGTTTCGCCAGCCGGGTGACCGGCCGATCCTGCGCCTGCCCAACGACATCACCGAATTGCGGCGGTTTGACGTTCTGGTCTTGGTAGACCCAGACTTGAAGACGATGGGGACTCAATGGCCCGAGATGATCCTTCAGTTCGTCGGCCAGGACGGCGGCGGCGTCATCTATGTGGCGGGCGAGCTGTATTCGCCGCAAGCGTTCGAGACGTCCGACACCAAGGGGGAACGAGACTGGACACGGATCCTGCCGGTCGTTCGCGACCCCGGGCTTTATCGCAGCGAGGCCGAGGTGCGGCTCAGCACCCAGTCGACCTATACCCTGGAGCTGACTCCGGAAGGGCGGGGAGACCCGGTCTTCGAGTTTAACTCCGACCCGATCAAGAACCGGGCGATCTTGACGAGCCTGCCCGGGATGTACTGGAGTTTTCCGGTCACCCGTGCCCGCCCCGGCGCCACGATCCTCGCCAAGCACGGCGACCCACGCATGCAGAACCAGTACGGGCGGCAGGTGCTCCTGGCCTCGCAGCTCTACGGGCCCGGCCGGACTGTGTTTCTCGGTTTTGACAGCACCTACCGCTGGAGATTTCTCTCCGAAGATTATTTCGACGGATTCTGGGCGCGGCTGGTCGACCGGGTCGGTCGGAACAAGGCCCTCGGGGGCCGGTTCCCATTCTCTGTGCACCTCGGTAAGAGCGTCTATCGCGTTGGAGATCAGGTCTCGATCGGCGTCCGGTATACCGACGCCGCGGCCTTGGCCGAAGCCGCCGAACTGGCGGCGGAGCTCGAGATTGCCGGACAGCCGCCCGAACCGCTTCGATTTGAACGTGTGCCCGACGATCCTGGTCTGCTCACTGCCCGGTTTCCGGCTCAGCAGGCCGGTGCGTACTCGCTGCGGATCGTTTCGGCGACTGCGGCCGAGGCCGGCGCGGGGGTCCGCGCGTCGACGACCACTTTCCGCGTCGAGCCACCCAGGCGGGAGATCGACGAACCGTCGCTGAATCGATCCTTGCTTGCCGATATCGCCCGGCTCACCAAGGGCCGCGTCTTCGAGCTCGAGGACGTCGCCAGCCTTGACGCGGCAATTCCGATGCGAGAGGTGACGCGCACGCTCGAGACCCGCGATGAATTATGGGATTCTCCGCTCTTGTTCTCGACGATCGTGCTCAGTATCACGCTCGAGTGGGTGCTCCGGAAGAAGTATCGAATGGTCTAAGCGAGGAAACAGCAAGTTGTCGACCACGATCGAGTTACCGACGGACGAATCACTCAAAAACGAGCGCCGCACCGTGAGAGCGCAGCTCAGGCGGCTGCGCAACCGGCTGCTGCTTCAGTTGGTCCTGGAGTTCGCGGCCGACCTGGCAGCGGTGCTGGCGGCCGCGGCAGCCATTCTCGTCTTATTTGACTGGTGGTTTCGATTCGGCGTGCCCGTTCGGGTCGTCTTGTTGATTCTGAGCTTGGCGGGCATCGCCGCGTTTCTCGTGATCCGCGCGCTCAAGCGCTGGCGGTCATCGCGGCTCGACGAGCTGTCCCTGGCGATGACGCTCGACCGGCACCGGCCGGGTACCGGCCAGCAGATCGCCGATGTGCTCCAGCTTCCCGATCTGCTTTCCGACCGGTCGGCAGCGGCGTCGCCGGCGATGGTGAGACTGGCCGTGCACCAGGCGTCGCAGGCGCTGGCGAGCTCTGACTGGCGGACGCTCTGGAACCGCAAGAGGACGGCTCTCTTTTCAGGTCTCTTGATCCTGGGCTTGCTCGTTCCCGCGATCTTTGGTCTGGTGGCCCCGCATGCCGCTCGGCTCAGCATCGCGAGGTGGCTGCGGGGCTCGAGGGAACGCTGGCCGCAGCGCACTTATCTGACCGTGACCGGCCTGGACGACCACGGCCGGCTCGTGGCGCCTCGAGACGAACGATTCACGGTCGAGGTCCGCAGTGACCTGCCACTGGTCGAGCCTCGCGCGGGCCGATGGATGATTCCTGGTCGCGGCGAGCCCACTTCGCTGTGGTGGAAGCCGTTTGCGCCGCGACGGCCGGAGGCCGTGCTCGTTCGCGAACGCACGGCGGAGGGAGCAACCCGCCCCGGCGTGATGGTCGAGAACGAGACTGGGCGGTTTCGATTCGAATTCCCGGCGGCGCCCGCGACTTCGACGTTCGAGCTGACCGGTGGCGACGATTGGCTGGGACCGCTCAAGCTCGAGCGCGTCGACCGGCCCTTCCTCGCCGAGACAAAGCTCCGCGTCAAGGAGCCCGGCGCGACCTACACCGGGTTCCGCACCGTCGAAGATCCTCGCCAGCACTTGCTGTTTCTGCCCGACACCGAGGTCGAGATGACATTGGTCGGCAACGAGGCGCTTGCCGAGACTCAGGTGAAGATTCAGGCCGGCAAGAGTCTGGGCCTGAAACGTTCCGACGAGCGGACATTTACCTCGTCGTGGACTTTGCGCGAGGCGACGACTCTCGAGATCCTGATGACCTCGGCGAAAACCAGCCTGGCCTCGCAACCGCAGTTTCTGTCGATCGGGCTACTGAAAGACCGGGCGCCGCGTGTGACCTTGCGGGCCGTGGGAATCGGCAGCCACGTCACTCAAATCGCCACGATCCCCCTCTCGATCGGTGCAACCGACGATTTCGGGCTCGCAGTCCTGCGGCTCCTGGTCGAGCGCTCGATTCCCAGCGACGACAAGAGCGAGCCCCAGTCGCAGCGTAAGGCAGTTGCGCTAACGCTACCGCAGGAGAAGGACCACCCGCCCCTGGATCACCAGGCCCGTCACGAGTTGCTCTTGCAGGCTGATCCACCCAAGATCGGGACGGTGATCCGGCTGGTGGCCGAGGCAGACGACCGATGCGCCCGGGGAGCACAGACCGGGCGATCGAGCGCGCTCGCGGTCCAGGTCGTCTCCGCCGACGAGATGTTTTACGAGATCTTGATCCGTCAGCGGGCAGAGCGGTCCAAGTTTCTGGCAGTCCTCGAAAGCGTGGAGAAGCAGACGCCGATCCTGGCAGGGCAGCCCAAAGCCGGCGATTTCCTGAAGGTGATGCGGGTCGAGAACAGCGCAGCCCGACAGCTCGAACAGATCGCCAACCGCGTGGCCGATACGCTTCAAGAGATGAAGTTGAACCAGGTGGGGTCGCCGAAATCACATCGCCTGCTTCAGGAGGGAGTCATCGATACGATCCGGGCGCTCGCCGCCGGACCGATGAATCAACTGCGCGGGGTCCTGCAATCGCTGTCCGGGGCAGCGACCGGAGCCGGTGCCAGCGAGGACGAGGCTCTGCGCCTGCACAGCGAAGTTGTTACAACGATGAAAAAGATTCTGGATCAAATGTCGCAGTGGGAAAGCTTCGTCGACGTCGTGAACCAGGTGGCGGAAGTCATCAAGATGGAGCAGAAGGTGCTCGACGCCACCGAGAAGGCACGCGAGACGCGCACGCGGGAGGTTTTCGATGACAAGCCATGAACGGCGGCATTCGAGAGCAGCCCGGGCCTCGATCGAGGAATAAAAAATGGGCGCAGCGATCCTGTTGATGCTTGCCGTGACTGGTGCGGGAGGCGAGTACGTGCGCTCGCTCGCGGCCGATCGTCTTGATGAGGCTACGCTGGGCGCTGAGGGTTACGGCGAAACCAAGTCGCTCAAGAGGGAGCCGGACGGGCTCCGTATCGTTCTGGCTGCCGGCCTCAAGGAAACCGGCTGGAAGACGCCCCAGCAAGTGAGATTCGGGGGCAACTTCAAGATTTCGGCCAATGTGGTGATTGCAAAGCTTCCCAAGCCCGCGCAGGAGGATGGTGCGGCGTTCGGCATCGCCATCGCTTTCCAGGATATCACCCAGCCCGATGCGACTCTCTTGCGTATGCTCGAGCCCAAGGGAGCAGACATCTATCGCACGATCGAAAAGGTGGCCGGGAACCCCCAGATGCAGATGCAAATGCAGATGCAGATGCAAATGCAGATGATGCAAATGGGCGGCGCCGCACCGGCGAAGCCCCCAAAACTCCCACGGCCGACATTCCCGGCGTCGGGAAACACCGTCCGAATGGAGCTCGAGCGGGAGGGCAACAACCTGCGGTTCGAAGTCACCGACGCCACCACGGGCCGGTCGCGCTACCTGGGGCAAATACAGCTCAACCCGATGGACGTCATGGCCGTGAAGCTGTTCGCCACCAATCGCAACGGGGCCGAGGCCATCAACGTTCTGTGGCGTGACATCACGATCCATGCCGACCGGATCAACGGGCTGGGAACCGTGGTCCGCACGGTCTATAACCAGGTCATCTATGCCGATCCCACCGGGATCGAGAACGGCGTATTGATCCTGGGAGGCCAGCCCAAGGGCCCGCAGGGGGCTAACCCCAATGCCCCGCCGGGCGGGCCACAGGGCATGCCCCCGGGAATGCCACAGGCAGGCCCCATGGCACCGGTTCCACCGGGGGGCCAGATGATGATCGCGGCGGTCGCTATGCCGGCCGGCCCCGGCCAACCCCAGCAGGTGGTCGTGATGCAAGCAGCCGTCGCGGTCCAGCCGCCCGCCGCGGTCAAGCAGGCGGAAGCAAAGCCGGCTGAGGCCAAGAAAGACGAAGCCAAGAAAGACGAAGCCAAGAAAGACGAAACCAAGAAAGATGACACAAAACAAGCCGAGAAGAAGGACGCCGCCAAGACGGCCGAGCCGACGAAGCTGACCAAGCGCAAGCGATCGCCAAAGCATTTCAGCAGCCATTCGCGGGCAGGATGCTGACCAAGGCCGAAGCGATCAAAAGGGCATTTCAGCAGCCGTTTGCGGGCGGACTGCCAGCCAAGGTGGCTGCCGGGCCACCGGCGCCGCCCAAGCCGAAGGCGAAAGTCCCGCTCGACGAAATCGAGAGCATCCGCTTCGAACGGATGCCCGCTATGACCGCCAGGTTCATGGGTCAACCCAACGTCGATTACACGATGCCCGGCCTCAGCGCCAAGAAGAACGAACCGGCGCCCAAGGACGCAGCCAAGAAAACGGCCGAGACCGACGACATCCTGGCGCCCCCGCCGGGCACAACAATCGTGAACATCCCCAAGGTCGAGCCCAAGAAGAACGGAATCCGCGACCTGGACATCGCGCTTTTCGGGCTTCGCGACAAGGCGATCAAGCAGGTGACCATCAATTGCCAGACCGACAAGGGTCCGGCGATGTGGCAACTCGACACGACCGGCTTGGAGAACTGGCCGCTCGTCATCGTGCGCACCGGCGTGGAACCGGCGGCGGACCTGTTCCTGGAGCCGCCGCAAGGAGACTGCTTCCAGAAACCGTTCAATATCATGATCATGTACGAGGATAACCAGAACGGCAACGCCAACACCACCGCCGACGTTCATACCGATCCCAAGCTGGCACTCGACGCCAAGGCACCGCCGGCGGCTCGGCTGGATGGCTGGGTCCACTTGACGGGCGACGAGAAGCTCTATGGCACGATCGACAAGATCAGCCAGGAAACGATTCGCCTCACGCTCCCCTGGAAGGACCATCTCGACGTGCCGCTGGCGAAGATCGCCGGAATCCACTTCGGCGTTCACGACCGCAAGGAATCACGGGAGTCGTTTGCGAAGCGCCTGACGACTCGCGGGTCGGAAGATCTGCTCCTGGCGCATACGAAGGACGGCGAAGTTCTGGCGATACCCGGCATCGTGGAAGGATCCGAGGCCGACCGGCTGAAGTTTCGCTATGACGGGCGCACTGCGCACGATTCCGCTCAAGCAGGTCGAGGGCCTGGTCATGGCCGCGCGACCCGAGGCTCAAGCGGCCGATGAACCTCGGCCGGCATTCACGCTGCCGGAAGGGGTCGTGGTTTCAGGCCGATGGAAAGACCTCGACACGAGCCATTGGAAAATCGTGACGGCCTGGGGGCAGGAAATCAATCTTCCTGCGGCCGAAGTCCTCGACGTCCGATTTCGCGGCGGCAAGGTGACCTACCTGTCGGACCTGAACCCCACCAAGGTCGAGGAGACGCCTTATTTCGGTCATCGGCTCCCGTTTCGCAACAACACGAGCCTCCTGGGCGAGCCGCTCAAGATGAGCGGGCAAAGCTACGATCGCGGCGTGGCCGTGCATTCGCGCTGCGTCCTTACTTATGACCTGAACGGCCGGTATTCGCGATTCGAAACCCTCGTCGGCTTCGATGAAGCGGCCCGCGGCAAGGGTCGCGTCGATTGCCGGGTCTACGCCGACAAGAAGGAGATCTACTCCAACCCCGACCTGCGGGCCGACGGGCCGCCCGTCAAGTTGAACCTGCCGGTCGCCGGGGCCGACCAGTTGCGTCTTCATATTGATTTCGGCCGGGGCCAGGACACCGGCGACCGCGTCATCTGGGCCGATGCGCGGCTTTACCGCCAAACGACCGGCTCGACCGCCTCCGCTCCCGCACCGACCGCCAATCCGGCCCTCACAACGGGAGCCGCCGGAACCACCGGCCGCCGGTGAAAAACGCCAGCCGAGATCGAAGAACGAGGCCAGAGACCATGCAGACTTTTCTCATTCGCGTCGCCTGCCCGGCGCTTGTCGCCCTCTGCTTTACCGGCGCCCTCATCTCGAGAGCCGAGGACCCGCCTCAGTCGCCGATCGAAGTTCACGAGTGGTCGATCTGGGTCGGCAATCCTGCCCAGACGACGTTGAATGGCACGCGAACCTACAAGAATGCCATGCCGAATGTGGTCGGCACGAGCCGGCCCAAGCTCGAAGACAAGGACCCCGCCATCAAGTTTCCGTTGTCTCCGATCTCGGTCGTGCAGTTTTTCGGCGAGCCCCACCGCGACCTGGACATCGATCTGAGGGCGAAAAAGGGGACCCTGCTGGCACACTGGCCTCCCAGCACCGAGCGCGGCGGGCGGCTGCAATGGTTCAAGTCCGACCTCACCAAAGACGCTCCCGCCCAGATTCCGCCGAGCTATCTTCCGCCTAACCACTGGTTTCAGAAGCTGCGCGACAACCCGTCGGCCCTCTATCTGAAACAAGAGTCTCATTATGATCGATTCATCGCCTACGACACCGAGCTGCCGATTCCGATCCCCGTCAAGATCCGCGGTGGTCCCGACGAATACACGTTGCAAAACTTGACCAATCACCGGTTGCTGGACGTCGCGGTCATTGCACCTTCGGATGCTGGCTTCCGCGTCGGGTGGCTCGATGAACTGCCCAGCGCCTCGGCTGAGAAGAAGGAAGAGACCAAAAAGCCCGACAAGCGAACCGATCAGCAGAAAGCCGAGTCGGTCTTCGCCGAAGCCGAGAAAAAGAAAAAAGACAAGGAGGAAGAAGAGCTGCCGCCGCTACCGGCGGAAGGCGACCCGAACGTGCGGGCGCGCGTCGACCAGCAGCTCAATCGGCCCGTTTCCTTGAACGTCCAGAAGGCCCCTCGCCGGCATGTGCTCGACCTCATCACCGGTCAGGTACGTCTCCAATACGAGCTCGACGATCGCAGTATCGCCAAGGCCGAGGTCAACCTGGGAGCGACGATGGACATGACGGCGAACGGGCTGGCGGCTCGCGACGCGCTGGCCGATGTCCTGGGCACAGCCGGCCTCAGCTATCGCGTGACCGAAGCCGGCAAGCTTTACATCACCACGGCGGCCCGGCTCGCTGAAGAGGCCAACAAGAAGGGGACCGTCGTCGAAGGCCCCCCCGTGAAACTCGTCATGCCTCAGCCCCTCAAGCCGACAAATCCGTCCTATCGCGAGGTGACCCGCGATGCCATGGCCCGCAGGCTCATGGTGCAGGGTCTCCGCGAGGACACAATCCATATCATGCTGGACCAGTATGGCCAGACCCTGTTCGAACCGGGCGAACTGATCGTGCTCGCCCATTTCGCGCGCCCGGCCATCGACGAAGTTGTCCTCCTGGACGTCTTCCCACCGCCCAAGAAGATTGTTCGAACGGCACTTCTGGTGATCCACGGCGTGGATCCGCGGCTTCAAGACCGAGCACGAACTCTGGTTGTGCAGCTTGGCGACCAATCTCCCAAGGTGCGAGAGTCGGCCGAAGCCAAGTTAGCGGAGCTGGGGCCCGTGGCTGTCCCTGCTCTGGAGGATGCCTTGATCAACAAGGACGTGGAAATCGTCTTCCGGGCGGAACGGCTGTTGATGCGGCTCAACCGCCCCGTTCCTTGAGGCCGGCGAGCAGGAAGCCTCGACCGGCCCCATGGATGGATGCGCCGCGCTCAGATAAGCGAGCCCCCACTTCCGCCGCTCACCGTCACGCTAGACCCCGATCCGGTCAGTGTACCGGTCAACGAACCTCCTGTCAGGGTCGGCGTCGTGATGCCGATCGGCAGAGTTGTTGTCGTGGTGCCGACGGTCGTCGGGGTTGTGATGCCGATCACAGTCGTCGGCGTCGTGGTCGTCGTGAGCCCGTTCACAAATGACGAGTATTCACCCTGCAACGTAGTCGTGATGCCATTCGTCGCCGAGGTGAGCGCACTCATCGCCTGAGTGAAGGCATTGTTGAACACCTGTGTCTCGGAGGAAACGATCCCCACGTTCGTTGGCGTCGCGGTCGTTGTGAGCTGGCTGGCGAACGATGAGTAGGCGGTTTGAAGGGCCGACGTGATTCCACTCAGCGCCGAGTTGAACGCGCTGAATGCTTGAGTGTAGTCGTTGTTGAACACCTGCGTATCAGCGTTGACAATTCCGATTGTCGTCCCTGTGCTGGTCGTTGCAGCGCTGGTCGTCGCAGCGCTCGTCGTCGCGGCGCGAGTTGTCGTGGCGCGAGTCGGTGTGGCGAGGGTGAAGGTGGTACCGCCCACCGTCGGAACGTTCCCGGCCTTGCCGACAACGCCGTTGAGCGCCCGGAAGCCGAGCTGGAAAGACTGGGCCAGCGCACTCAGTTCGCCACTCATGTCGTTCACGAACTGGTCACCGGCGGCATGCGAATCACTGGTGAGCGCCGACGCGGTGACGGAAAGCTGAGGATCGATCTGCACAGACTTGCTCGCCAGGCTGCTTACTTGACTCTGGAACATTGTGCTCAAGGCACCCACCTGGGAAGTGAACTGATCCGCAAACTGATTGTAGGCGACACTGAATTTCGTGTCGGCCTTGGCGAGTTTGACTCGGGCGTCCGTGCCACTGCTGGCTGAAGCCTTGGCGACCAAGGCTCGATCTCGTTTGACCGTCGCTCGATAAAGTGCCTCGAGCCGATCTGTCCGATCGACCAACTCCGCGCTGATTCTCTCGGCCTTCCTGTTGTAGTGCTGCTCAAGCTTTCGGATCGCGTTCTCCGCGTGCTCGCTCGCCGCCCCAGCGGTCGGACTGGCCGCCGGTAGAGGCGTCAGGGCAGCAGTGCTCAAGAGCGTCCGATCGTCGAGCACCTCGACTTGACACAAGATGGAGCGACGCTGTCTGACACGGATGCGGTTCATGGATGAACTCCCAGTTGAACGTCAAACGCGTGGTTGCCACGGGCGAAGCTCCCGTTCAGACCGGGAGTGCGGCGTGACGTCCCTGCTTCCAAGTTTGCATAATTCGTGCCAAATGCCGAAGGTTACGCGTCGCGGGGCGGTCAGCGCATGGGCGTTCCTGGCCGATCGAGTCGTGGAGTCGACGGTTTTTCCAGCACCATGCTGACTCCGCCGCCGGACTGCGGTATCTTCGGTCTTTGACCCAGGGGGACTGATTCATGCGACGGTTTTTCACGCTATTCCTGTCGACTGCGACAGTGTTCGGAGCGGTCCACTGTGCTCCCACACGTGCGGCGGTCTGTTTGAAGGACACCAAGAGCCAGGGGAGTCGTTCGAAAATGGACTTCGGCAAAACGGCGGACGGAACTCCGGTCGACCTTTACGTGCTGAAATGCGGCACGATGACCGTCAAGGTCATGACCTACGGGGCCATCGTCACGGAAATCGACGTGCCGGACCGCGACGGGAAGGTGCAGGACGTGGTCCTGGGGTTCGACACGCTCAATGGTTACCTGGGCGGCCATCCCTATTTCGGCGCCGCCACGGGGCGAGTCGCCAATCGGATCGCCAAGGGAGAGTTCACTCTCGACGGGAAAACGTACAAGCTGGCCGTGAACAACCCTCCCAACACCCTCCACGGCGGCAAGAAGGGCTTCGACAAGGTTGTGTGGAAGGCCGAGGACACGAGTGGCCCCGACGGGCCGTCAGTCAAGTTCACCTACGTGAGCCCGGATGGCGAGGAAGGATTTCCAGGCAACCTGTCGGTCAGCGTCACCTACACGGTCACTAGGGCGCATGAGCTGAAGATCGACTACCTGGCAACGACCGACAAAGCGACGCCGGTCAACCTCACCAATCACACCTATTTCAACCTGGCCGGGCCCGCTTCGGGCTCGATCGTCGGCCATGAAATGATGCTGGCGGCCGATCACTACACGCCCGTCGACGAGACCGGAATCCCGACCGGAGAGATCAAACCGGTCCAGGGGACACCGCTTGATTTCACAAATCCATTACTTTTGGGCGCACGCATTGAAGAGATCAAGGGGGACCCCGGCGGGTACGACCACAACTATGTGCTGCGCGGCGGAGGGAAGTCGCCCAAGCTAGCGGCGCGGGTGCGCGAGCCGAAGAGCGGGCGAGCTCTGGAGATGTTCACCACCGAACCCGGCGTTCAGCTTTATACCTCCAACTTCCTGGACGGCACGCTCACAGGCAAAGACGGCGTTGTGTACAAGAAGCGGCAAGCCTTCTGCCTGGAGGCGCAACATTATCCCGACTCGGTTCACCACGCCAACTTTCCGTCGACCATCCTGAGACCGGGCGACAACTATACACAAACGACGATCTACCGATTCTCGACTTCTTCGAATGGGCAATAACTGATGAAAGCCGTTGCCGTATTGCCTGGCAAGCCGAACAGCGTCCATCTGCGGGAGATTGCCGTTCCGACACTGGCCGACCAGCCGCATCCGCACGTGTGCCGGATTCCCGAGGGACGCGCTGTCCTGGTGAAAGTGCTGCAGATCGGAGTCGACGCCACCGACCGCGAGATCAACGAGGCGCTTTATGGCAATGCACCTCCGGGCGGCGAGCACCTGGTCATCGGCCACGAGAGCTTCGGCCAGGTCGTCGAGGTGGGCGACAAGGTGATCGAGGTGAGGCCCGGCGACTTCGTGTCGTGTACGGTCAGGCGGCCGGGCGGGTCGTTGTACGACCTGATCGGCCGCAACGACATCACCAGCGAAGAAGTTTACTACGAGCGAGGCATCAACCTTTGCCACGGCTATCTGACCGAGTATTTCGTCGACGACGTCGAATACGTGGTGAAGGTGCCGCAGAACCTCCGGCACCTGGGGGTACTGGCTGAGCCGGCAAGTGTTTGCGCCAAGGCAATTGAACAGGCGTTTCTCGCCCAGGAGAGGCTTCAGGTCTGGTATCCCAAGCGGGCCTTCGTCCTGGGCGCCGGGCAGATCGGCCTCTTGGCCACCATGATGCTCAGATTGCGTGGACTCGAGGTCTACACACTGGCAACCCGCGCGTCGCCGAATCGCAAGTCGGCGATTGCCCAGGCCTACGGCGCAACCTACAAGAGCACGCGACAAACGTCGCTCTCGAGCCTGGCCAGCCAGGTGGGCAAGCCCGATCTTATCTTCGAGGCGACCGGCAACGCCGAGGTCTGCTTTCGCGCGATGGAAGTCCTGGCTCTTAACGGCGCTCTGATCTGGACGAGCATCACCGGCGGCAGCCATGACGTGACGATCGACGCCGCCAAGATCAACCTGGAATGGGTCCTCGGCAACAAGCTCTTGGTCTCGAGCGTCAACGGAAACCGCCGCCACTTCG
The DNA here is from genome assembly GCA_963781785.1 of uncultured Isosphaeraceae bacterium. Taxonomy (GTDB): domain Bacteria; phylum Planctomycetota; class Planctomycetia; order Isosphaerales; family Isosphaeraceae; genus CAWAHD01. The sequence goes on from CAWAHD010000002.1 coordinate 148,032, forward strand.
AGCTGGGTCTCCAGGCACTCTCGCACGGAGAATTGACCTATCCGGGTGTTACAGGGCAGATCCTGACGCATCCGGTGCCTGGCCTCGAAAGTTATCGGGAAATGATGCGGCTGCTCGAAGAGAAAGAGGCCCTCAAGGTCTTCGTCAATGTTGCCCAGTGAGCGACGGATCCTTTCCCCCCCTTGCGAAGGGGGGGCCAGGGGGCGTGGGTCCGGCGCGACCAGTTAGCAACGCGTGTAGGAGCAATCATGAGCAGTCTCGCAATTCGCCACGATCCGTGCGACCTCGATTTTCTGGCAGTGGGGTCGCTCGTGCACCGGCTCGATCCGGGAGTGATTCCGTTCCGCAAGGCACGGTCGGTCGAGATCCACGTCTCGGGCGGCGAATACAACGTCGCCGCCGGGCTGTCGGATTGCTTCGGGCTCAAGGCTGGGATCGCCACGGCCATGGTCAATTATCCCATAGGCGAGCTTGTACAGGGCCGGGTTCGCGAGATGGGAGTGATCCCGTTTTACAAGTGGTTCGAGCATGATGGAGTTCGCGGGCCGAATATCGCGACGGTCTACAGCGATCGCGGGCAGGGCGTCCGGGCTCCGGTGGTTTTTTATAACCGGGCAAACGAAGCCGGCGCTCTCTTGAAGCCGGGAGATTTCGACTGGGCCCAGATCTTCGGCCGGGGCGTCCGATGGTTCCATTCGGGGGGAATCTTCGCATCGCTCTCCAGAACAACCGCGCCCTTGATCGTTGAAGCCATGCAGGCCGCCAGGGCGGCCGGCGCGATCACCTCGTTTGACTTGAACTATCGCGCCAAGCTCTGGGCGTCGGTCGGCGGCGCCGAGCACGGCCAGCAGGTCATCAAGCAGATCGCGGGCCACCTTGACGCGTTGATCGGCAACGAGGAAGACTTGCAAAAAGGCCTGGGAATCGCCGGGCCCGACGTCGCCGGCAGGTCGAGCCTTGATCCCGATACGTTCTTCGCACTGATCGATCGAGTCATCGAGCAGCATCCCAACATCAAGCTGGTCGCGACCACGCTGCGCGAGGTCCACTCAACCAACCGGCACGACTGGGCGGCCGTGCTCTGGCTGAACGGAGAGCGGTACGTGAGCCCGATGTGCCAGCTCGACGTCCTCGACCGGATCGGCGGCGGCGACGGCTTCGGCGCCGGCCTGATCTTTGGGCTGATCTCGGGTCGGTCCCCGGAGGATTCTCTTCGTCTCGGCTGGGCGCACGGCGCGCTGCTCACGACTTTTCCCGGCGACGTCACCATGGCGAGGCTGCCCGAGGTCGAGGCCCTCGCCAAGGGAGGGACGGCCCGGGTGCAACGGTGAGGTAACCATGCTGACTAAAGAGGGATGTGCCGCGCGGCGGGAACGGCTCTGGAAGGCGCTCCCAGGGGCATGCGACCTCCTGGTCGTGGGCGACCCCTCACACCTGATTTATTTCGCCGGCTACGTACCGTCGCCCTTCGTTTTCCGCACGACCGAATCGGGGGCGATTCTGCTCCTGCAGCGGGACCGGACGACCCTGGTTGGCGACGACATGCTCACCCCGTTTCTTGAGCGAGCATTTGTCGACCGTGTGGTCGCACCGGTTTGGTACGACGGGACCCATTCCGCGCCCAATCGAAGGCGCCAGCTCGTCGAAACAGCCCTGCGGCATCTGACCACGATCCCGGGTCGACGCATTGGCGTCGAGCTTTCCAGCGTGCCCGCAGGCGTTCTCGAAGGTCTGCGCCGGCAAAGACCAGACCTCGAGGTCATCGACCTCACCGGCCTCATCCGACCGCTGCGCCGCGCCAAGGACCCCGACGAGATCGAGACGCTGATGCGTTCGATGCGTGCCGGAGAGAAAGCGCAAGAGGCGGCGCTCGATGGGATCAAGCCGGGCATGACCGAGCTCGATGCCTATCGGATCGTTCAGAACGCGGCGATGTGTGAACTGGGCGAGCCGGTGATCGTCTACGGCGACTTCGCGTCGGGACCACGGTGCGAAATCGAGAAGGGGGGCCCGCCGACTTCCCGCAGGATCGAAACGGGCGACCTGCTCCTGTTGGATTTCTCGGTGGTCGTGTCGGGCTATCGCGGCGACTTCACCAACACGTTCGCCGTCGGGGGAGGCCCGACACCCCAGCAGCAGCGTCTGTTCGAGGCGTGCGTGGCGGCCCTCCAAGCGGGCGAGGCCAGCCTGAAGCCGGGTACTCCTGCTCGCCTCGTCGACGCGGCCGTCCGCGGCGAGTTCAAGTCGATGGGGCTTGATCACGCGTTTACATCGCACTCGGGGCACGGTCTCGGCCTTGGCCACCCCGAGCCGCCTTATTTTGTTCCCGAAAGCGACGACGTTCTCCAAGAGGGGGATGTCGTCGCTCTCGAGCCGGGCCTCTACATCGAAGGAACGGGAGGCATGCGGTTCGAGCGGAATTACCTCGTCACCAAGACGGGTTGCCAAACCCTCTCGCACCACGAGATCCGGATCGCTCAATAGGCGCTGGGGAGCATTCAAAATACCCCCACGCCTCCGCCCGCGCCCGCGCCCATGCCGGCGCCCATCCCCATGCCGCCCATCCCCATGCCGCCCATACCCATACCCCGAATCGCTCGAAGCGGGACGAGAACCCAGCCGACAGCGGGCAAGTACACCATCACATACGGCCCACCGTTTCCATAACCATAGCCTCCATTGCCGTAGCCATAGCCGCTATTGCCGTAGCCATAGCCGTTATTGCCGATTCCCCGGTTGCCATAACCCGAGCCGAGGAAGTTTGAGCCCCAGAAGTTGTAGCCCCGAGACCCCAGGTTTCCATTGGCGGCACTGCTGAGCCCCAGCGATCCGTTCTGAGCGTTGTTCGCGCTCAACTGGCTGTTGCCGGTATTGTTCGGAGCCGGGAGCTGGCGGTTATTGAGATTCTGCCCGAAATTGTTGACACCGTTCTGAGCCATTCGGGCGCTCACGCCGTTCTGTGCCATTCGACCACCGACGCCGTTCTGACCCATTCGACCGCCGACGCCGTTCTGACCCATTCGACCGCCGACGCCGTTCTGACCCATTCGACCGCCGACGCCGTTCTGACCCATCCGAGCACCTTGGTTGGCTGCAAAGTTTCGGCCCCCAACCGACTGAGCTCCGGTGCTATGGTTGGCCACGGTACCGCGCTGAATCATGGCGGAGTTATTCATGCCTCGTCCAAACTGCGTATACCCCCCACGATTCATGCTCATGCCAGACGGCATCCCACCGAAATGCATGCCGCTACCACCAAAATGCACTCCGCCACCACCGAAATGCATGCCACCGCCACCAAAGTGGGCGCCACCACCAAAGTGGCCGCCGCCGCCAAAGTGGCCGCCGCCACCACCGTGACCACCGCCGTGGCCACCGCCGCCATGGCCCCAGGCCTGGGAGGCTCCGACCGGCAGTACCAGGATCGCCAGCATCAACGCTTTGTTGCCGATCCGCTTCAAAATGGCTTGTCTGTTCGGTGGCATCGCCGCTCTCCTCTCCTGGAGCCTGGACCTCTATAGGATTCAACACCGGAATCCGACTTGAGTTCCTACGACTGCCGAGAAAGAAGTGTTCCCGTGCGGTCTTGCGTGTAAAGCGATCAGGAACACATCGACAACCGCCGGTCGATGATCGCGCGATCGTGAAGCGAGGCGGTCGCCTCCCTGGCCGCATTGAGGTGCTTGACGGCCTGGTCGAAGTCGCCGATCCGCCGGTAGAACTCGCCGAGCGTGGCGTCCAGCAGGTGGTAATGGCGCAGGGATGGATCCTCGCTCGCCTCGTCGAGTGCGCGAATGCCCGCGTCCGGACCTTCGATTTCGGCCACCACGATGGCCCGGTTGAGCAAGTAGACCGGCGACCGGTGAATCGCCAGCAATGCGTCGTAGAGGATCAGAATCTCCGGCCAGTTGGTCTCCGAATAACTTGGCGCCGAACAGTGCAAAAGCGCGATACCCGCTTCGAGATGAAAGGTCGAGACGACGGTCCCCTCGGCCGCGGAGTCCAGGAATTCCTTGGCCCGCTCGATCAGCCGCCGGTCCCACTTCGTCCGGTCTTGGTCCTGCATCAGTAGCAAACTGCCGCGATCGTCGTGCCGGGCATCGAAGCGGGCGCCGTGAAACAGCATGAGCGCCATCAGGGCCCGCCCGGGCGGCGAACTGTAATGGCGGTGTGAACACAGCAAATGACACAGCCGCGCTGCCTCTTCGCAGAGATCGGCTCGAATGGCGGCTTCGCCCTTCGATGAGCTGTATCCCTCGTTGAACAGAAGGTAGAGCACCTGGTGCACCGCGTCGAGCCGCTCGACCAAGCGTGCCTTTTCAGGCGGATCAAGTGCGACGTTACGTTCTACCAGCTCGCGTGTCGCGCGCTGGAGACGCTTTTTCACTGTCTCGTCGTTGACCAGAAGCGCTCGGGCAATCTCCGAGTTACCAAACCCGCACAACGTTTTCAGGGTCAGAGCAAGCTGGTTTTCGCGTGCGAGAAGCGGATGGCAGCAGGCGAACATCATCCGGAGCTGGCTGTCTTCAATCTCGGTGTCCAGAAACAGGTCATCGATATCCTCGGCGTTCCCGGGCCGGCCGGCGGCCCATTCGCGCGTGATCCGCCGGCCGGCCTGGTCATGCCGGATCGCATCGAGAACCTTGTTCTTGGCAACGCGATGGATCCAGCCGGACGGGTTGCTCGGCACTCCCCGCACCCGCCACGACTGGAGAGCATCCAGGAGCGTGGCCTGCACCATCTCCTCGACCAGGTCGAAGTTTCGCCAGCCGAAGAACCGGGTCAAGACGACGACTAGTCGCCCCGCCTCGCGGCGAAAGAAATGCTCCACAAGGGGTGCGACTGGTTCGCTCGGTGCCGTTGACATCGGTCATCTGCCGCAGGGAATTGATCGCCACACGACACCTCAGCCCGCGACGAGCCCTGCGAGCGGCCGGACTTCGACCGAGCCGCCGTGGATCAGTGCCGGGCATCCCTTGGCCAGTTCGGCCGCGGCGTCGATCGTATCGGCCTGCACGATCGAGTAGCCGCCGACCACTTCCTTCGCCTCCACGAACGGACCGTCCGTCACGAGTTTCTGCGACTTCACCACCCGCCCCTCCTCGCCGAGGGCATCGCCGGGGTTCACCATCCAGCCCTTCTTGAGCGCGCCTCCGATCCAGTCGTTCCACTTTTGCATGGTCTGCTGGATCTCGTCCGGTGGCAGCTTCGCAAACACGTCGGTGCCGCCGCGATACACAAACAGAAAGTTCGCCATGACAATGCTCCTTGTGCGGCCTTCGCCGCGGTTTCGGGTCGGGTTACTTGACTCGTGCCAGGTTGAAACCGTGATCGCCGGCAGCCTTGCCGTCCGTGTAGTACTGCCACGTGCTGGAGAAATGATCGTCGTCCAGAAACCGGAACTCAGCCCGATGCATGTGAGGATCTTTCTCGGGGTCGAGATTGGTCCCACCGGCAAACTCGAACGCCACCACGTTCTTGTCGCCTGTGATCGCAGCGCGCATCCGCGGTTGGTTTCCCAGGTGGCAATAGTGGGTCAGCACAATGCCGTTGCCGTCGCGAGTGTAGACCGTCACCATCTCGTGCTCGGTGCCCGGAAACACGGTTTCTACCAGGGCGCTCCCGCCGGCCGTCAGGCGATACTTGAGGACGATCGTCTTCGCCGCCGCCTTCTCGGTCGACTCGGTGACCTGCCATTCGCCGACCAGCTTTTTGAACCGTTCGAAGACCGCGCGTGCCGCCTTCGTGTCCGTCGTTGCCTTGGGCTCGTCCCCACAGGGGCAACCGGCCCCGGCAGAGACAAACATCATAATCCAAACCGCCAATCCGAGCGAGACTTGCGACCTTTGCATGATGAGCCTCCCAGAAAGTTTCGTGAAGCCAGCCGCACCGTGCGGCGTTGGTTTCGTCTTGTTGACGAACGAGCTCGCCGGATCGGGACAACTTTTTGGGAAGTCGCTCAATCGGTTTTTGTCGCGCCGTCGTTCAGGATCGCGCGGGCGATCGCCTCGGCCATGATCTCATAGCCCGCTTGGTTGTAGTGGCAGCAGTTGTCCAGGTAGAGCGTCTCCGGATGCCCGGCGAAGATGTTCGTGAGGTCGTGGTACGAAACACCTTGAGACCTCAGGAACTCACTCTTGCGGATCAAGAGAGGATAGCCGATCTCGACGGCTTGCCTGTATGGGTGCCCCTCCAGGATGGCGATCCGCTTCTCGGCATCGCCCATGGGCTTCGATCCGGCGACATACTGATTCGGTTGGAGGAAATGGTAATAACGGATGCCGCTGGATCGGCAGAGCCGGTTCATCAGGACCGAGCCGTTGGCCCAGACCTCAACGAGAAACTGATAGCGATCCTCAGTGGTGGCAAACTCGCGGCGAGGGCCGGTCACGACGTAGGGCGATTGCTCGCGCTCGAGCCGCTGGTACTTGTCCATGACCCGGTCGATCCGAACGGCCATCCGCCGGTCCAGGAACTCCCAGACCAGGTGGGAAATCATCGAATATCGCCACGGGCTCCGGGAAAACCGCCTGGCCTGGCGGCCACGCTCGGCGCTGAGCAGGAGCAGCTCACTCTGGGCGAGAACCCGATTCGCGTCGTTGCCGGCGATGCGGACGCGCCAGTGCAGGGGAAACGCGGGGAAGACGCTATTTGACCCGTTCTCGAGCGAGCCGACGCAGACCTCGTTGAAACCGTCGATGTTCAGCACAAGATCAAACTCAGCTCCCATCGACAGCAGGTAAGCCAGGGTTGTGAGTTGCTGGGGCTGTTTGTAGCCCCCCAGAGCCATGTTCACAAAGACCAACTGTTTGCCTGCAAACCGGCTGTCCTTGACGAGCTCTGCCTCCAGACGTTTGGTCCCATTGACAGCGAAGAAGCACCCGACCGATCCGCCGGCTATCCCGATGATCACCCGGCCGGGCTTTCGGCTCTGGAACGGCAGCTTGTCGTCGATGTAACCGTACTCAGAAACCGGCATGAGCCGACCGTCGCTCAATGAGCGTACTGAGTTCTCCGAACGAGGATCCTCGACATAACCGGCATAAGGGTGGATCTGGGCAGTCTCGAACGAATTGCGCATATCGACTTGGGCCACCTGACGATCACGCCGAAGCTGGAGGTCACTCCAGGAGTACGGCTCGCCAAGAACCAGCCAGATCACGCAGAAACTACCGAGCTCCAGAAGCCCCCAGGCAAGGATCAGCGTGAGCAGGCTGAAAACAATCCGCTTCGGCCAGCTACGGGCCCGTGGCCGGGACTGCCCGAGAGACGATCCGGGCTGGATGACAGTGCCACGGCGCCGTCCAGATTCTGATCGGAACACAGCGCACGCCCCCTCTTCCTTCGCACGGGGATCTGTTTGCGGGAGGCTTCAAGAAACGCGACTGCGGCGGTGCTGAAGCGCTGGGCTTTTCAACTCCCTGGTCTCACGCCTCGAGCCCGGCCAACCGTTCGAGCTCGCCCTCATCGATCACCGGAATCCCCAGTTGCTTGGCCTTGTCGAGCTTGCTGCCCGGGTCTTCGCCGGCCAGAACGTAGCTGGTCACCTTCGAGACCGACCCGCTGATCTTGCCCCCTCGTTCCTTGATCAACGCCTCGGCCTCGGCGCGGGACCTTTTCGGCAGCGATCCGGTCAAAACGAAGGTCTTGCCGGCGAAAACAAGCTTGCCGCCCGGTGCCTTCGGCGGCTCGACCGGCTCGGGATGAAGGCCAGCCGCTTCGAGCTCGTCGATCAGTCGCTGATTCTCGTCGTCCTGGAAATACGAATGGATACTGGCGGCCACGACTGGGCCAACCTCCGGAATCGACTCCAGCTCAGACAGTGTCATCTTGCGAAGCTGATCTAGTGTCTTCACTCGCGCTGCGATCACCTCGGCCATCCGGGTGCCGACGTGGCGGATCGTCAGGCCCGTCAACAGCCGGTCGAGCGTCCTGTGCCGGCTGGCATCGATCGCGCGCACGAGGTTCTCGGCCGACTTCTTGCCCATGCGGTCCAGGTCCGCCAGCGTTCCGGCGTCCAGCCGATAGAGGCCGGCGAGAGTGCTCACGAGCTTCTTTTCCACGAGCTGATCGATCAGTTTTTCGCCGAGCCCGTCGATATCCATCGCGTCGCGGTGGGCATACCAGCGCAGCCATTCCTTGAGCTGCTCGGGACACCGAGATGGGGGATTCGTGCAGTAGAAGTCGACCTCGTCACCAGCTCGCTCGACCGTCGAGCCGCAGCTCGGGCAGGTTTTCGGAAAATGGAATCGATGCTCGCTGCCCTTCCGCGCGGTGGTCTCGACCCGTACGACCTGGGGAATGATCTCGCCGGCCTTCTGGACCACCACGGTGTCGCCGATCCTGATATCTTTGCGCTCAAGCTCATCGGCGTTGTGCAGGCTGGCGCGCTTGACCGTTGTGCCGGCGAGCTGCACGGGCTCGAGCTCGGCCACCGGGGTCAACTTGCCCGTCTTGCCGACCTGCACGTGGATTCCCAGCAGTCTGGTGACGGCCTGCTCGGCCTCGTACTTGAACGCGATCGTCCATCGCGGGCTCTTGCTCCGCGTCCCCAGCCGCTCGCGCTGATTGAGATCATCGACTTTCACCACGAGACCGTCGGTCTGGAAATCGAGCGTGTTCCGCTCGGTGCTCCAGCGCTCGGCGTGCTCGATCACCTGGTCGATCGAGTCGTAGCACTTCGTGTACGGGCTGATCGGAATGCCCCAGTTCTTCATCACGTGCGTGAGTGCGAAGTAAGAGGTCTGGGCAATCCCTTCCGACTCGCCAAGTCCGTGCGAGACGAAACGAAGCTGGCGCTGGGCGCAAAGCTTGGAATCGAGGAGTTTCAGCGACCCGGCGGTGGAATTGCGAGGGTTGGCGAACGGGGGCTCGCCCGCCAGGCGGCGAGCCTCGTTCAAGCGGACGAGCTCGGAATTCGACATGTAGACTTCGCCGCGAACCTCGAGCACCGGCGACGGACGGCCCTGGAGAACCAGTGGGATTGTCCGCACCGTCTTCAGGTTGGCCGTGATGTCGTCTCCCCGCTCGCCGTCACCGCGGGTCGAACCCAGCACCAGCTTGCCGTGTTCGTACCGTAGCGATACGGCCACGCCATCGACTTTGAGCTCGACCACGTACTTCACTGGCTCGCCAGGGTTCAACCCCTTCTTGACCCGCACATCCCACTCGCGCAGCTCGTCGTAGGAATAGGTATTGTCGATCGAAAGCATCGGGACCGTGTGCCGGACGGTGGCAAAGCTGCCGAGCGGTTCGCCGCCGACACGCTGAGTCGGGCTGTCTGGCGAGGCCAGCTCGGGGTGCTCCTTCTCGAGCTCCGTCAGGCGAGCCATCTTGCGGTCAAATTCACGATCGCTGATTTCGGGCGCGGCCTCGACATAATAAAGGTAGTTGTGCCGGTTCAGCTCCTCACGCAGCGAAGCGATCTCCTGTTCAATCGGCTTGCTCGCCATGGCCGCCCTCATTCCGATCGTTTGGGCTTTGACTTACCCGAGAACCAGCGGTCCGTCGCCATCGCCAGCACGCCGGTCGCCAGCATGACCAGAATCTCGACCGCCAGGGCCTTGGGCGCGCTTTCGTCGAGCCACCGTGCCACCGCAATCGAAGCTGGGCTGACCGGTGGATCGCCCGGCCCCGGTACGAGCACTCGCGGGCTCGCCAGGTAGCCCAGCACCGTCAATACGAAGACGACGCTGGTTGCCAGCAACACGGCGAAAAAGGGATTCGCGAAGATTTCGCGTCTCGGCCTTGGAGCGGTCATCTCACGTTCCGCCCAGGATCCACTCGCTACCCGCCAGGCTGTAATCGAGCAACTCGCCGGGCTGAAACCAGAGAGCCATTTCGCGCTGGGCTGATTCGGCGCTGTCGCTCCCGTGCACCAGGTTGTTCTGCTTGCTGATCGAGAAATCGCCGCGCACCGTGCCCGGGGCGGCAGCCGTGCCATTGGTCGCTCCCAGCATGCCGCGCACAACCGCGATCGCTTCGTTGCCTTCGAGCACGCCCACGACCACCGGCGCACTCGTGATGAACTCGATCAGCCCCTCGAAGAATGGCTTCCCCTTGTGCTCGGCATAGTGCCGCTCGGCGAGGCTGCGATCGACCTGAATCAGTTTGAGCGCGGCGACCCGCAGCCCCTTGGCCTCGAACCGCGCCAGGATCGAGCCGACCAGCCGGCGCTGCACGCAATCCGGCTTGAAGATGACCAGCGTTCGGTGCATGAGACTGAAAGTCTTTTCCAGATTAGGGATGAGCGATTGTCGACCCATAGAGTCTACTCCAGCGGCTTGACGACGTGCAACAGCGAGCCGATGTCAGAATACCGCCGCTCATCGGCGAGATCGGCAAGCGCGCCGCCGCGGTACGCCCGCCCAACTCAGCAGAGGCGGCCAACGCCGAGGAATGGACGGTCGAAGAGTTCGGCCTGGTCACCGGTCTACAGGCCGCTCAGATTGGCCACGTGACGCACGCCCAAACGTGCGGCGACCCCAATCGTCGCCTTTCGCTCCCGCGAAAGTACGTGCTTGCAAATGCCCGCCAAGAATCGGCCCAGCAGCCGGCCGCCCCTGAGCTTCTTCAGCCGGGCCTGGGCAGGTTCTTGGCATCATGGGGCGAATAAACATCGAGTACCGGGCATTCGTGCGCCGGTTCGGCTTAGGGGATGTCGCGTTTGGTCTGCTGAGCTCGTTCAGGCGACTGGAGCGCCGCACAGGCCAATTTCATGAAATCGCCAAACAACCCGGGCTGGTCCGAGGGAAAAAGCTGCGTCATGAGGACGCCGACCAGTTTGTTCTTCGGATCGACCCAGAAGCCAGTGTGGTAGAAACCGCCCCAATAGTAAGACCCAACCGCAGCCACCTGATCCTTGCCTCCACCCGCCACGATGCCGAAACCGTAACCGAAGCGGTCGGTTGGCGACATAAACTTGAGATCGCCAATCTGATTGCTAGTCATTTCCCGGACCGTTTCCGGCTTCAGAATGCGAGTGCCGTTCCATTGGCCGCCGTTCAAGAGCATCTGGAGAAGGCGAGCGTAATCGGCAGCGCTCGAAGTTAGGCCCGCTCCGCCGGAACAGTAGCCGCGCTGCCCCCGGTAGGGGCAGGTAACGCAGTAAACCAGCTCCCCATTTTGCACCGGTTCGTCACCGACCCGGCGGATGCGTTTGTCCGGTCCCGGTTCGTAAACAACGGCGAGCCGGCCGGTCTTGTCGGTAGGCAGATCGAAGTAAGTGTCGGTCATGCCGAGCGGCTCAAAGATCCGGCTGCGCATGAAAGATTCAAGATCCTGGCCGGAGATCACCTCGACCAGCCTGCCCAGCACGTCGGTGGACAGGCTGTATTGAAACGCACTCCCCGGCTGATGGAGGAGCGGCAATGAGGCCAGGTGACGCACGTTCTCGGCCAACGTGAAGGAGGGCCGAGTAAGCCCGTCGCAGATGTCGGCCTTGTGATAGAGTTCGGCGAAAGGTTTCTCCGCCATGAAACGATAAGTAAGGCCGGAAGTGTGCGTTAGCAGGTCGTGGATAGTAATTTCCCGGCTGGCCGGAACGAGTTTGGAGTCGCCTCCGGATCCCGGCGTCAACACCTTCGGATTCTTGAACTCGGGAAGATACTTGGACACCGGATCGGTAATCCTCAGCCGACCGTCGTCAACCAGGATCATGACGGCGACGCTGGTCACCGGCTTGCTCATCGAGGCAATGCGGAAGAGTGTGTCGGTAGTCATCTCCTTGCCAGCTTCGACATCCTGAAAGCCCTTTGCCCGGAGGTAAGCGAGTTTTCCGTCGCGAGCCAGCAGGGCCACCGCTCCAGCGACTTGTTTGCGCCCGACCGCTTGCTCGAGCAGAACATCGATCTGCTTTAGCGCCGTAGAAGAGAGCCCGGCTTCCTGTGGGGTTACTTTCGCCGGGGACTGGCCGTGAGTCATGGGGGTAAAGAGCGCGGGCAGGCAGAGGACCAGTAGCCAGCGTGTCTTACGGAAAGTCGGCATGGAAGGCTTCCTTTGAAATGCGAGACAACGTGTCGAGTAGTTTAACCAGCGGGGTCCTAGACTTCCGCCGAGCTCTTTTCCGTTAGTCGAACGGGACGCGTTGAAATCGACGCCGGAAACGCATTTCTCTCAAAAAACTGGCCCGGGGGTCAATTCCTTGCGACCGGCGGCTAGAGCCTGCAATCGTGTCGGGAATTACACGTTCCCAATCAACGCGTGCGACAAGGCCTCGGTCTTGAGCACGTAGCCGGCCGCCTGGATCTTGAACAGTCGCGCGTAAATCTTGCCGAGCCGCATCAGGTCGTCGTGCGTCCCCTGTTCTGCCACGATCCCATCCTTGAACACGCAAATCCGGTCCGCCTTCCTGACCGTTGAGAAACGGTGCGAGATCAGGATCACCGTCTTGTCCCTGGGCAGCGCTTCCAGCTCCTCGAAGATGCGAGCTTCGGCCTCCGCGTCGATGGACGCCGTGGGCTCATCGAGGATCAGCAGCCCGGGATCTCGGTAGAACGACCGGGCCAGCGCCAGCTTCTGGAGCTGGCCCTTGGAGGGGTCGATGCCGTCGGGAAACTCGCGCCCGACCATCTGCTCGAACTGCCCGGCCCATTCCGCGATGAATCCCTCCGCGCCGCTCTGCCGGGCGGCCTGACGAACTCTGTCCATGTCCGCCGCCGGACTGCCGTTGCGCCGGCCCATGGCGATCACATCCTTGACGAGGAAGTGGTAGTCGGCGTAGTCCTGAAACAGCACACTCATCTGGTGGTGCCAGCTATCCAGGTTCAGGTCGCGGAGGTCGTGCCCATTGACCAGGACTCTGCCCTCGGTTGGGTCGTAAATGCGACAAATGAGTTTTACGAGTGTCGTCTTGCCGGAGCCGTTCACGCCCACGAGCGCGACCTTCGCTCCCGAGGGGATGGCCAGCGACAGGTTCTTCAGGACCAGCTTGTCGGTTCCGGGATAAGCAAACGACACATTGTCCAGGACGATCTCTGGAGCTGCGTCCGCAGACAGCACGCGCGCATTCTGCACGCGGGGGATGGCAGGAGGAGTGTCCATGACCTCAAACAGGTTGGTGGCAAACAGGCTGTGCTGGTACTGATGGCCCAGGCTCAGGAAAAAGCCCGAGAGGGCGTCTTGCAGCTCACGGATGGCTCCAATGACAAAGGTCATGGTGCCTACCGCCAAGGCGCCGATCGCAACGGCATCGATGATCGACACGACGGCCACCGCGATGGCGATACCGGCGGCCGAAAGCGCACCCATTTGGTAGATCAGTTTCCTCCGCTCGTTCGCGCGGTGTTCCTCGTTGAAGGCATGCAGCAGGTCGCGCATGGCGGACAGGAAGTACCGGACGTTCTGGAATAGCTTCAGCTCAATGAGATTGGAGAGACTGTGGAAATGGCGATGAAAGTCCGCATACCGCCGCCTCTTCTCGGCGTTGGCATCGTGAATGCTCCAGACGCCATAGCCGTATTTCGCTTCCAGAACGAACTTGGGAATCGCCGCCACCACGACGAGGCCGAAGATCCGCCAATCATAGAGAGCGAGCACGGTCGCCGCCACGCTGACGGCCAGCAGGCTTTGAAGGTTGTAGAACTGTTGCTCCAGCAGGGATACCATCGGGTAGATCCCTTGACCCTCCGCCTTGGTCAGGAGGTCCTGGAACTTCGGGCTCTCGTAGGTGGCGACGTCGATTTCGCCCTTTCGTTCGACCAGCTTCAACTCGAAGTGCTCGTGCATGAGCAGGTGCATTTTGCGATCGAGGAAGCCTTTCCAGGCGTAAAGAGCATCGGGAAGGACGGTGGCGCCGACCGCCAGGGTAGCGAGCACTGACACCCTGCCGGTCAGCCCCTGGCCCGCGGTCCGAACCAGTTCATTGATCAGCAAGGCGATGATGCCCGACTGCACGAACGGAACGCCGGCGCTCAGCAGAGACAGGAGAGTCTCGGCGATGACGATGCCCGGTTGCTGCCGCCAGGTTGCCTCCAGCAGCCGGCCGGCGTTCACCAGCACAAGCTTGACAGTTGACAGAGGCAGTCTCATGAATTCCTTCAGAGCCTTGTCCTTTAAAAGGGAAGCGTGTTGGTCCGACGAAACGTTGCTGCCAGCCGCCTACCACCAGAAACTTCAGGCCGCCACGGTGCCGAAACGTTGACACTGATGCCACCAGTTGGAGTTCGCGAGGTTGGTGAGAGGATTTTCCTCTCGCGGGCGCAAAATCATTGCTGTGCTGTGAAATCTCTTGAGGATCGCGACGAGTATGATGTCCGCGATCAGCAATCCGTGCTACCGGTCAGGCTGCTAGCTCTGGAACGTCCCATCCCCGCGTCTTTGGGAGTGAATGAAATGACTTAAATTCAATGAGGAAAGAAGCTTGCGAATTCTCGCTTGTTGCGGGATCCGGGCAGCGGCTCGTCGAGCTGCCGCCTGGTGTAGACGCCATCGATTTCCTCCACCCCGCACGCAATCCGGCCCGCCGCTCTTCGTTGTGAATATTGCCGACGTTCCGGACAAAAACGCGGGACTCCGGGGCGTTGCAGCTACGGTGCGAATTGCTGCGCTCGGCGCATTACCACCCGCAAGGCCGCGTGGCGCAGCGGCTCGTTCAGGGTCTGGTCGGCCTGCAGACGGGCCACGACTTCGGCTGGCTCAAGTCGCTCAGCGAAGAGTTGCGCAACCAACCGGGCGGCCTCGGGTCGTAGCGCCAGGGCCTCGCGGCGCGCCTGGTAACGCATCTTGAGCGGCGCCGTGTCCCACAGGCGAACCGTGAAGTCGCCCGAGCCGGACGCCAGCGTGTTGCCGTCGGGGCTGAAGGCCAGCGACCAGACGTAGCTCGTATGGCCGGGGAGCCGGGCCACCTCCTCGCCGGTTGCAAGGTCCCACAGCCAGACGGCCCTGTCGCGGCCGGCCGTGGCCAGCCGCGACCCGTCGGGGTGGAAGGCCGCCGCGAAAACCTCGTCGGTGTGCCCGCGCAGCACCTGGCACGCACCACTCTTGACCTGCCACAGGCGAACGGTGCTGTCCCCACTGCACGAGGCGAGGCGGCGGCTGTCGGGACTGAAAGTGGCGGCCCAGACGAGCTTCTCGTGGCCAGTGAATCGGGCGGCCGTCTGATGCGTCCGCGCATCCAGCAGCAGCACGGTCTTCTCATCCGCAGCGCGGACGGCCAGCCACCGGCCGTCGGGGCTGTAAGTCAGCGCCAAGCCTTCGGCTGAGAACAAGCACTCGCCGGACGCGATGCCGCACACGTGTAGCTGATAATACTTGCTCTGCTGGTCCGGGGCCGTTGCGGCCACCCTGCTTCCGTCCGGGCTGAGGGCCAGCATGGTGAGCGTCCCGGCGGGAACCTGGATTTCCTTGCGGACGCGAGCGGTCGCCACATCCCAGATCCGCAGCCTGTCATCCGCGAAGGTCGCGCTCACGAGCCACGTTCCATCGGGGCCGTAGGCCAAAGCCGACACAACGCCCGGGTGAGGCAAGGTCGCACACGGCTCGCCGGTCGCCGCATCCCACAGGCGCACGGTGCTGTCCCAGCCTCCTGAGGCAAGCCAGCGGCCGTCGGGGCTGAAGGCCACCGGGTAGACAAAGCTCGTGTGGCCGCGCAGCGCGGGCAGGGTCGCCTCGGGATCCACGTCCCACACCCGCACCGTGCTGTCGCCCGCCCAAACGAACTCCGATTCACGACTCAAGGAGGCCAGTCGGCGGCCATCAGGGGCGAACTCCACGCCGTGCACGGCCCCCGTGTGGCCGTGCAGGATCGCCACGTCCTGGCGACCCGACGCCCGCCACACCCGCACGGTCCGGTCGCTGCCCGCCGATGCGACCCATTGTCCGTCCGGGCTGTACGCAGCCGCGAAGACTTCGCCGGCATGGCGGTCGTAAGGCGCTTCGACTTCCCGGCTCGTGCCGGCGTCCCACTGGCGCACGGTACCGTCCGCCGAGGCCGTCAGGAGGCGCGTGCCGTTCGGGCTGAACGCAACGCCGATGACCTTGCTCGTGTGCCCCCGAAAAGTGGCGAGCAGCGCACCGGTCGCCGGGTCCCACAGCCGCGCCGTCTGGTCCTCGCCAGCCGACGCGAGTCGGGTGCCGTCCGGGCTGAAGGCGATTGACCAGATGCGATCGTGTCCTTCACAGACCGCGGTCTGCTTGCCGGAGGTCGCGTCGAACATCACGATCCGGTCCTTTTCGCCATCAAACCCATGAGACGCCAGTCGATTGCCGTCCGGGCTAATGACGGCAGAGAAGCGGTCGCTGGACTTCGGCATTCCCACGCGACAAACGACCTGACCAGCCTCGTCGAACACTTCAAAGGTCGAGTCGAGGAGCCGCGCCACGACTCGAAGCCCGTGGAGGGTCTGGGCGACGGCCTCAATAGACCCTCGTTCCTGTCCGATGGGCACGGTCCTGGGATCGCCGCCGTCCAGGTCCGTGAGGCGCAGGCCGTCGGTGGTCATGGTCCCGGCCCGGAGCCTGTCCGAGGCGCCGAGCAGGAAGAGAGCTCCCCTGACGGGCGATGCGATCACCGACGAGCTGTCGTCGAGGCGACTGCGCAGGTGCCGCCATTCCCAGCCGCGCAGAGACTCCGGGGCCGCGTCGAGCTCGCGCGCGGCGTCGGCCACATCATGCGCCGATAGCGCGGCGGCGGCGGCGGCCATCCGGGCGCGGTAAGCCTGGAAGAGCGCGTGTCGGGCGTGGGCGTTCGCTTCCAACCATTTCCAGGTCACGGCAGCCAGGCCTCCCAATAACGAGGCCGCGAGGAGCGTCACCAAGAGCGTTATCAGCGGCCGGCGCCGGCACGCGCGGGCCAGCCGTGCGGCCGCCCCGACCGGGCGCACCACCACGTGTTTCCCCTCCTGGAAGCGGTGCAGGTCTTCGGCCAGCGCCAGGGCGCTCGAGTAACGACGACCGGGCTCCTTCTCCAGGCAGTGCAGGGTGATGGCCTCGAGGTCGCGCGGCAAGCGGGGCTGCAGGCGGCGCGGCCGCACCGGCTCGTCGGACGTGACCGCGCAGCACCTCCATGGTGCTGTCGCCCTGGAACGGCACTCGCCCCGTGATGAGCTCGTAGAGCATGACCCCCAGGGCGTAAATGTCCGTCGCCGGCCCGATGTGGGCGCGCTTGCCAGCGGCTTGCTCGGGGGCCATGTACCCCGGCGTCCCGACCAGGAAGCCGCTCCGCGTCAAGGTCGTGGCGCCCTCGGTCGGCTGGGCGAGTCCGAAGTCGGTGATCTTGGGAAGGACGAACGATGAACGATGAAGGATGAATTCGGGCCGGCTCGACTGCCCTTCAGCCGTCATCGTCCCGACTTCGTGCTCGTGCAAAAGGATATTGGCGGGTTTCAAGTCGCGGTGGATGACCCCCTCGCCGTGCGCCGCCTGGGTCGCATGGGCCAGCGTCTCGATCAAGCGGGCCGCCTCGCCCGCAGGCCAGGGCTTGCCGTCCAGCCGGTCCGCCAGGCTGCCGCCCTCAACCCACTCGAGCGCCAAGAAAGGCCGGCCGTCGTAGCTGCCGACCTCGTAGACCTGCACGATGTTGGGATGCTGCACCCGCGCCGCCAGTTCTGCCTCCAGCCGGAAACGCAGCTCCTGGGTGGACGACGCGAACTCGCCCGCCAGCACCATTTTGAGGGCCACCAGCCGGTGGAGCCCCCGGTGCCGCGCCTTGTACACCACCCCCATGCCTCCACGTCCGACTTCCGCCAGGATGTCGTAGTCCCCGACCTTTGCGGGCGTCGGGCGAATCACCAGCATTGCTTCCGGGCCTTGCGTTGGCGCGGCTATCCTGGCTTCTTGCGTTTTCCGCAGAGCGCGAACCGCCGAGCGGCGCTGGGCCGGGTTGACCAGTATCTCTCTCCCGCGGGAGGCGTTTTGCTGCAGCCGCGCCAGGAAAGGATCTTCGGCAGCGATCTGATCGATCATGCGGCAACACGCGGGACAGTCGCCGAGGTGGGCAGAGACGCGGGCCAGCTCTCCCGCTGTGAGCTGACCCAGCGACAGCGCAAGCAGCTCTTCGGCGGTCGGATGACTCAACGATGCCTCGGACATGGAAAGCTCTAAGGGTTCGTCGGACGCTGAATCGACGCCGTGGATTACCAGTAGAGAAACGTTAGAAGACGGAGAACCTAACACGAATCACAAAGTTGGTCACGTAGGACGGCTCTCCCGAGCCGTCTGCGCAATCTCAGGTTTGGTCACGTGGTACGGCTCTCCCGAGCCGTCTGCGCAATCTCAGGTTTGGTCACGTGGTACGGCTCTCCCGAGCCGTCTGCGCAATCTCAGGTTTGGTCACGTGGTACGGCTCTCCCGAGCCGTCTGCGCAATCTCAGGTTTGGTCACGTGGTACGGCTCTCCCGAGCCGTCTGCGCAATCTCAGGTTTGGTCACGTGGTACGGCTCTCCCGAGCCGTCTGCGCAATCTCAGAATTGGTCATGTGGGACGGCTCTCCCGAGCCGTCTGCGCGGTCTCTGGTCGATCGAACCTCCATCCGAGTTCAACCCAGTGCGGTCTGATCCACAAGGGACAATTCCCATGAGGGAGCCCCGCTTTGTCGGGATTGGCGCCGATGTATTGAATCGCCCGCCACAGATGTTCTTCATCTCGAATGAGGCGGTCGTAGCTTTCGTCCTGCCACAGGTCCCCTGTTTCTTGCAGCGCGCGATTGATCCGCCGCGAGCTGTACTTCTTCCAACTGCCCACAATGGTTTCGATGGGGTGAGCCTTCGACATCAGAGGCCGCACGATCGCGTGGGCGTGATTGGGCATGACCACATAGCAATCAAGTTCGTAGCGGTCGTCGTCGAAGTGGTGCATGCCAGACGTCAGGAAGGCGGCCAGAGAGGCTTGCTTGAGCGGACAATTGCCCATTCCCTGATCGAGCCAGCGTTCGATCCGCTCCTGAAGTTGGCGAGCCAGTTCCGTGGCACGGCTCTCCCGAGCCGTGGGATGTCTGTTCTGAGGCGTCTGTGCTGCGAGACGGCTCGGGAGAGCCGTCCCACGAGGGTGTTGTTGAGGGTGTTGTCGTTCCCAGGCCTCTTTGAGGGCTGCCAATTCATCCAACTTGCTGCGAGGTAGCGAGTCGGCCAAGCGGAAGGTGACGAAGTAGGTGGCCCCGTCCTGCCGCCAGTGAGGGAGATGGCGCTGGTATACGGTTATCGGCTTGTCGGGATGGAGTCCTTGAAATCCCGGCGGGGCCGGAAGGTTCCACATGAGAATGCTCCTCGACACCTCGTAGGACGGCTCTCCCGAGCCGTCTCAAGCATCGTCGGCGCACGGCTCGGGAGAGCCGTCCTACATCATCGCTTTACACATGAACATAAAACGATTCTTCGATCGCGGCTTCAAGTTCCCCAGGGAGAGACTTCAGTCGATGAGTCCCTCTGCCTCCTGGCGGATGCGCTGCAAGACACGCGACTTCGCCACGTAGACGGCCGCCACCGACAGCCCCAGCTCCTGCGCCGCGTCCGCGCCCATGGCGCCCTCGAGCGCCAGCCGCCTGAAGGCTTGCAGCGTGGTCGGCTCGAACTCCTCTTGCACCAGGTCTAGCAGACAGTCGAGGACGTAGCGGTCGTGTTCCTCGTCCCAGTGCCGATTCAGCTCGCCGTCGGGGTCGGCGATCTGCTGGAGGGCCGCGGTGGCGCCGCTGCCGCCCTTGCCCTGCGTGCCCGCGTCGATCGCCCGCCAGTAATCGGTTGTCCGGCTGCACACGATGGTGCGCAACCAGGAGCGAAAGGCGCCACGGCGGCCGGAGTGCTCAAAAGTGGGCAGGTGCTTGACCACGCTCAAGAGGATGTCCTGGCTCAGGTCCTCCAGATCGCCTGCCGGCACGCCCTGACGATTGAGCCAACCGACGATCAGGGGACGATAGAGGTCCGTCAGGTCCTTCCAGGCATTCTCTTCGCCGTTCTGGCGCGAAAGAGCAGACTTTGCCGAGTCTCGTTCATGGCACCATCTTCCCCTCGGCGAACCGGTTGATCGGTGGGCTCTCTGACATTTTTTCGACCGACTCGTGTAAGGTTTTCCGCCGCCCACCGTTTCTTGTACTCGTCGCCGATTTCCGACTGCGGACAACAAGAAGAGCGGCTGGCGAGGCAGCGCTGCCAGGGAACCCGTCACCTGCCCGGCGCCCGGTCTGCGCCCGACCCGGCTCATTGTTCCGCCATTGTACCGGAGACCACCCTTCAGCGAGAGGACACATTCATGACCACCCGTTCCTTGACCCGCAAGCAACTCTTCCGCTCGCCCGCCGAGCAGCCGACGTGCGAGCACCTGCACCAGATCCACCCGCAATCTGAGGCCCATTTCCCGGCTACGGAGCGGAGCCGGGGCTTGACAGATTTCTCCGGGCTAGCCGGGGAGAGCCCGACCGAGATCCCGCCCCCCTTGAGCGACCCCACGACAACGGGCACCTCCCCGGCCGGCACCGACGCCGCGCGGGCCGATTCCGCGCAGCCTCCTCCGTTGCGGTCGATCCACACGACGAACTTCCCCGCGCTCTTGCGGCAGATGGGCGCCTCGCTCATGGTGACGACCTACCAGGCGGGCAAGCTCGTGGTTGTCCGCAACGAGGCGGGCAAGCTGAACACCCACTTCCGCAACTTCGAGGCCCCGATGGGCCTGGCGCGTCCAGGCCGGCAGGCTCGCGCTGGGCACGGCCTGGCAAATCTGGGAGTTCCACGACGTCCCGGCCGTCGGGGCCAAGCTCGAACCGCCCGGCGCACACGACGCCTGCTTCATGCCCAGATCGTGCCACGTTACCGGCAACGTCCAGGGCCACGAAATGGCCTGGGTCGGCGACGAGCTCTGGTTCGTCAACACGCGGTTCTCCTGCCTCTGCACGCTGGATAAGTCAAACAGCTTCGTGCCTCGCTGGCGGCCGCCGTTCGTGAGTGCGCTCGCGCCCGAGGACCGCTGCCACTTAAACGGCATGGGCACACGCGACGGCGCGGTCCGCTACGCCACGGCCCTGGGCGCGACCAACACTCCGGCCGGCTGGCGCACCGAATAAAGCGCACGGCGGCGTCTTGATTGACGTGCCCAGCGGAGAAACGATCGTCGCCGGGCTGTCGATGCCGCACTCTCCGCGGTGGCACAACGGGCGCTTATGGGTCTGCGAGTCGGGGGCCGGAACCTTGGGCGTCGTCGACGCCGCCACGAGGCCGTCGCCCAGGTGCCCGGTTTCACGCGCGGGCTCGATTTTGTCGGCAAGTTCGCGTTCGTCGGGCTCTCCCAGGTGCGCGAGTCGGCCGTTTTCAGCGGCATCCCGATCACCGAGCGGCTGACCGAGCGGACCTGCGGCGTCTGGGTCATCGACACGACCACCGGCCAGACCGTCGCGTTTTTGAAATTCGAAGACGCGCTCCAAGAAATCTTCGCCGTGCAAGTCCTCCAGGGGCGCCGGTTCCCCGACCTCTTGAACTGCGACAAAGAACGGCTGAGCAACTCGTTCGTGCTGCCCGACCTGGCCCTCGAAGCCGTTCCGGGGTCGTTCCGTGGGGCACTCGCTCCCGTCGCATGATCGATTGATCCATCCTCATCCTCACAGGAGCCACCCATGTTCCGCACTTTGCTGAAGCGAACCGGAAAGAGCGCCGCGACGCCCAAATTCGACCGCCACAATCGCCACCGCCGTCGACTCGCGGCCTGGGAGGGGCTGGAAGACCGCACGCTGCTGTCGACGTTCACGGTCAACGACGTGGACGACACCGCCGGGTCTGCGTCGGACGTGACCCTGCGGTACGCGATCACTCAGGCCAACCGCAACCCGGGCAGCACGATCGGGTTCAGCGTGACCGGCACGATCCAGCTCGCCTCGGCTCTGCCGGCCCTGGCGGCGAGCGTCGCGATCACCGGCCCGGGGGCCAACCTCCTGAGCGTCAACGCCGGCGGCCACTCGCGGGTCTTTTATATTGGTGAAGGCGCGACCTCGACCATCTCGGGCCTCACGATCACCGGCGGCGTCGCCAAAACTGGCGGTGGGGTGTTCAACGGCGGCACTCTGACCATCAGCGACAGCGTGATCTCGGGAAACCATGCCTCACGGGGCGGAGGCGGCATTGATAACGTTTACGCTGGTGGCAGCAAGCTGACGTTGATCGGCACGACCATCTCGGGCAATTCGGCCCTTTACGGCGGCGGCATCGAGAACTATGGCCCCGTAGACACCGATTCCTTCCCGTACCTGCTCACGGTTACCAACTCGACCATCTCGGGCAATACGGCGACCGGTGGCGGCACGTACACCCGCAGAGGCGGAGTCCTCTGGGACTACGGCGGCGGAGGCGTCGACAATTTCTACGCTGCTATGACCGTCACCAACTCCACGATCTCGGGCAATAAATCCAAAAATGACGGCGGCGGCATACAGAACAATTGGGGTCTCTTGATATTCGATAGCTCGACCATCTCGGGCAATGACGCCAGGATAAATGGCGGCGGCGTTTACGAATCTGTCGCGGGTGCGCTCAGTCGTCAACTCGACCATCTCGGGCAATGAGGCCATTTACGGTTCCGGCGGCGGCCTCGAAGGCAATATGACCATCGCCAACTCGACCATCTCGGGCAACATTGCATCTATCAACGACGGCGGTGGCGGCATCTACAGCGATGGCGACGTCTACCTGGCGAACACGATCGTCGCCGGCAACCTCGGCACCGACATCGCGGGCGAGACCGTGAATGCAGGTAGCAGCCACAACCTGATCGGCACCGGAGGGTCCGGCGGACTGACAAACGGTGTCAACGGCAACCTGGTCGGCGTGCCCAGCCTCCTCCTCGGCCTCGGAGGCGTGGCCGATAACGGCGGCCCCACCCAGACCGTGGCCCTGCTGCCCTCCAGCCCCGCCATCAATGCGGGCGACAACGCCCTGATCCCCACCGACCCGTCCACCGGCCTGCCATTCACGACCGATCAGACCGGCGCGAGTCGGATCTTCGACAACGGCACGGTTGACATCGGTGCGTTCGAGTTTCAGGGCACTCCCGTTGCCTCCACGGTCTTCAACACCGCGTCCGACGCCGGAAGATTGCCCGACGGCGTGAACAGTCTGCGCGACGCGATCGGCTGGGCCGAGATCGAGGGCGCGCCCACAGTCACCTTCGACCCGACCGTCTTCTCCACGCCGCAAACGATCGACTTGACCCAGGGTGAGCTCGTAGTGGCGGGCACGCCGGGCGGCTTGACGATCGACGGCCCCGGGCCGAACCTTCTGACCATCGACGCGGAAGGGTATTCGCGTGTCTTCTCGGTCTACGGCAACACCACCATCTCGGGCGTCACGATCACCGGCGGGGACGGGATTGGCTTCAACTACGGGCACAACAGTCCGTACGGCGGCGGGGTGTTCGATTTCGGTTCGCTGACAATCACCAATAGCGTCATCTCTGGCAACTCGAGCGCTCACGGCGGCGGCATCGAGAACTACGGCACGCTGACGGTCGACAACTCCAGTATATCGGGCAACTCGACACACCCGACACCCTATAATTTCAGCTCCGGCGGCGGCATTGGGAACGGCGGCACGCTGACGGTCGACAACTCCACCATATCGGGCAACTCGACACTCGGCTCAGGCAGCACTGGCGGCGGCATTTTCAACCTCAGGCTCGGCACGGTGACGGTCGCCAACTCCACCATATCGGGCAACACGGCAGATAGATCGGGCGGCGGCATCCAGAGCGGCCTACAATCCAACGGCGGCAGCGGCCCAGTGACGGTCACCAACTCCACCATATCGGGCAACACGGCAGGTTTAGATGGCGGCGGCATCTACAATTTTTTGAGCGACCTGACGGTCATCGGAACGACCGTCTCGGGCAACTCCGCCGAGGATTGGGGCGGAGGCATCGACAATCCATTGGAACGGGATGCTAACAGTCTCTTGACCGTCGTCAACTCGACCATCTCGGGCAATCAGGCCAACTACGGCGGCGGCCTCGAGGGCGAAATGACCGTCGCCAACTCGACCATCTCGGGCAATCAGGCCAACTACGGCGGCGGCATCATGGGCGAAATGACCGTCGCCAACTCGACCATCTCGGGCAATAAATCCAAAAATGACGGCGGCGGCATCTGGATTAATAGCTTTGGCAATGACTACCTGGCGAACACGATCGTCGCCGGCAACACCGATCAGAGCGGTGACGCCAACGACATCGGTGGCGGCCAGGGGATCGTCTTCGCTACCGGCACATACAACCTGATCGGCACCGGCGGCTCGGGCGGCGTGACCAACGGCGTCAACGGCAACCAGGTCGGCGTGGCCAACCCCGGCCTCGGAGCCCTGGCCGACAACGGCGGACCCACCCTGACCATGGCCCTGCTGCCTGGCAGCCCGGCCATCGAGGCGGGCGATATCACCCAGATCCCCATCGATCCGTCCACCGGCCTGCCGTTGACCACTGACCAGCGCGGCTTCGCTCGCATTGTCAACGGCACAGTCGACATCGGGGCATTCGAGGACCAGGTCGTCGTCACCACGCCCGTCAACGTGCAGGCGGCCACCGCGGGAAGCGTCGCCACCGTCAACCTCGGCTCGTTTGCCGATTCCGCCATCGATCCCGGCAACTCCACCGTCGTCGTCGACTTCGGCGACGGCTCGCCCACGATGACCGTCTTGAACGTCGCGCCCGGCTCTCTGGGCAGCGTCACCCACACATTCGCCGCGAACGGCACCTACACCGTCACCGTGACGGCCACGGATCAGTTCAGCGATGCCAACCTCGGCTCGCTCGTCGTGGTCGTCCCAGCCACGCCGACGGTCAGCGTCAACCCCGTGAACATCACTTACGGCACCGCGCTTTCCAACACCCAGCTCAGCGGCACCGCCTCTTGGACGGTCGGTGGGAACCCGGTGACGGTCACGGGGACCTTTACCTACACCACCGCCGCGGGGATCGTCTTGGGCGTCGGCACCGGCCAGACCGAAGCGGTCACCTTCACGCCCGGCGACAGCACTGACTACACCACGGCGTCCACAACGGTAATCGTCAACGTCGCCCAGGCCACACCAACGGTCAGCGTCAACCCCGTGAACATCACCTACGGCACCGCGCTTTCCAACAGCCAGCTCACCGGCACCGCCACTTGGACCGTCGAGGGGAATCCGGTCACCGTGGCGGGGACCTTTGCCTACACTACCGCCGTGGGGACCGTCTTGGGCGGCGGCACCGGCCAGAGCGAAGCGGTCACGTTTACGCCCAGCGATAGCACCGACTACACCACGGCCTCGACGACGGTGACCGTCAACGTCGCCCAGGCTGGCACGACCACCGCGCTGGCTTCCTCGATGAATCCCACGGTGTACGGCCAGGCGGTCACTTTCACGGCCACCGTCGCCAGCGCTGTGCTATCGGTCGGGCCGCCCACAGGCTCGGTCACGTTTTTCGCCGGCGCGACGTCGCTCGGCAGTGCGCCGCTCAGCGACGGTGTCGCTTCCCTTGCGGTCACAACTCTTACCGTCGGCTCCGACTCGATCACTGCGGTCTACAGTGGCGATCCCAACTTCGCCGGGAGCCCCTCGACGGCGCTCAGCCAGACCGTCGAGCAGGATGGTACGACCGCCGCGGTCGTTAGTTCGGCGAATCCCTCGGTCTTCGGCCAGTCGGTCACCTTCACGGCCACGGTCAGCCCAACGGCGCCGGGCGGTGGTACGCCGACCGGGACAGTCATTTTCATGGATGGCTCGACGGTGCTGGGCTCGCCAATACTGAGCGGCGGGGTGGCAACCTACACCACGTCGAGCCTGCCAGTTTCAAACGACAAGGTGAAAGTCGTTTACGGCGGCGACAGCAACTTCACCGGCAGCGTGTCGTCAATCGTCACGCAGACCGTCACCAAGGACACCACGACGACCTCGGTAACGTCGTCGGCGAATCCCTCGGCCTTCGGCCAATCGGTCACCTTCACGGCCACGGTGGCCGCGGCGGCGCCAGGGAGTGGGACGCCGACGGGGACCGTTACCTTCAAAGACGGCTCGACGATACTGGGACATACTGCGCTCACGAGCGGCAGCGCCAGCTTCACCACCGCGAGCCTTGCGGTCGCTATCCATTCGATCGCCATGTCCTACAGCGGCGACGCCAACTTCACCACCAGCGCCTCGACGCCCTTGAGCCAGGTCGTCAACCAGGGCGGCACAACGACTTCGCTGGTGTCGGCGACCGATCCATCGATGTTTGGCCAGGCCGTGACCTTGACGGCGACCGTCTCGGCCGCCGCGCCCGGCAGCGGCACGCCCGCCGGCAAAGTCACCTTCTACGACGGCTCGACCTCGCTCGGCACGGCGTCGCTCAGCGCCGGGTCAGCGAGATTCACCGCCAAGGCGCTACCCACCAGCGCCGACTCGATCACGGCGTCGTACGTCGGGAGCGGCCATTTCACGCCGAGTACCTCGGCGGTCCTCGTCCAGACTGTGAACCAGGCGACGACGACGAGCGCGGTCACCTCGTCAATAAACCCCTCGGTCTACGGCCAGTCGGTCACCTTCACGGCCATAGTGACGGCCGTGGCGCCCGGAAGCGGGACGCCAACCGGTTCGATCACGTTCCTGGATGGCTCGACGACTCTGGGCACGGTCACGCTCAACGGCCGCAAGGCGACATTCAAGACGACCGCCCTGGCCATCGGTCCGCAGACAATCACCGTCTCCTACAGCGGCGACGGCAACTTCCTTTCCAGCACCTCCGGGCCCCTGACACAGACCGTCAACCAGGCGGCCACCACGAGCAGGGTTACCTCGTCGGCAAACCCCTCGGTCTTCGGCGAGTCGGTGACCTTCACGGCCACCGTCAAGGCGGTGGCGCCGGGGAGCGGAACGCCGACCGGGAGTGTCGCCTTCCTGGACGGTTCGACCGCCCTGGGCACCGAGACGCTCAGTGGCGGCACGGCCACTTTGTCGATCTCAACGCTCGCCGCCCTCGCGCACCCGATCACCGTGGTCTACGGCGGCGACACCAACTTCTCGACCAGCACGTCGGGCATCCTGGCCCAGACCGTCAAGCAGGCAGCGACGACCAGCTCGGTGAGTTCCTCGGCGAATCCCTCGGTCTCTGACCAGGCCGTGACCTTCACGGCCACAATCGCCCCCTTGTCGCCCGGCGCTGGCACGCCGACGGGCAGCGTCACCTTCGACGATGGTTCGACGGTGCTCGGGACCGTCACTCTCACCAATGGGACCGCCGGCTTCACCACATCGTCGCTGGCTGGAGGTACGCATTCGATCAAGGCAGTCTACGCGGGCGACGCGAACTTCAAGGTGAGCACCTCGGCGGTGCTAAAACAGGTGGTCAGGTCACCAAGTAATGCGGTCGTGGAAGTCACGATCGCGCCGAGCCTCGTTGACGAGGCCCTGAGTGCCCTCGGCGACGAGACCGTGACCGACGCGCTCGTGTCCGACCTGGCCGGTCTGCAAACGTCGGTGACTCGGGCAAAGGGGGCAGCCGCGGCGGCACGTGCGTGATGGCTCGACGAGAAAGGTCAGGATGTGCCGAGACCCGGAGTCGGGCCGCTCGCTGCGGGTAGCCACTTACCGGAGCGGCAAGCTCGTGCTCCGGCCTGACGACGACGGCACGGTCAATAACCCTCTTCCGCGCTCGTGTCTGGAGAAGCTGATCGATGGGTCTGAAGCGATTGAATTGAAATGGAAACCTTTGCTCGCTGACGCGGAGAGCATCGCGGGCCAGGGGACATCCTGCCTTTTCGGTCAAGCAACCCCAAGAAGTCGGGATGTCCCCTATCGGCCGATCATGTGCCGACCGCAACGAGGCGCTTATTGATGGCGTCTTCAGCCAGAAACGGTACCACTTTTTCAGCCATGCTGGTACCGGCTGAGCGGTTGTTGGTCGAACCGTTTGGAATGCAGATAGCGGAAGTGATGGGCCGGAGTGTCAGGTGATGAGGAAGGTGCCAGTCTGATCAAGCTTCTGGTCGATCTGTCACGGACGCAGAGTTGGCGCGGTGAGCGCGATAAGAACGGCCGTGAGTTTCAGAATCACCGCACCGTCCACCAGTCTATCGAGAAACGCGGTCGCTAACGGCGGATCGCCGAGGTAATCAGCCCACGCCGCGAATCGATCGCCAAGCTGATCGCCCGGACAGCTCCGCCGGATCCCGCGGGGCTGCCGAACGTCAGGCCGCGGGAGTCCGGTCATCGTTGACCGGTGTGCGTTCGGAAAGGGCTCGGCAGGCCTGACCAGGAGAGAAGGACAGGAAGCAGCGGACCTATCGAATTGTCTTCAATAGATTCGCAGCGCACGTTGTGTCCTCAGGTAAGAGCGCGGGTTCCGGAACCGTCTCGGTCTTGTAATCGATCGGTCTGCCGCCTGTAGTCAGGTCATAGGCGGAGCGAAAGGCCGCAGCAAGGTCCAGCGGCAAGTCCGGCCGATCGCCCCAGAGCGGCAGCCCCACGGCCGGCAGCTCGTCTTGCAAGCGCAACGGATACCCCTCTTCAGTGCGCCCGATGACTGTTTTGCGCGCCACGAACACAAAATACGGCGTGGGCGCCAGATCGGAGAAGTGACGCCGCAATGGGTTGTCGCCGCCCCGAAGCAGGTCGATTTCCATGAAATGCGTCAGCGAGGCGAGCATCCTGGCCCGCTTGGTGTTGTAGGTTCCCGCGTATTTGCCTGCCTTGTTCGCGGGACTGAGCAACTCGACGACAGCCAAAGCGCGTGGCCATTTCTGGTTTTCGCGCACGACGAGAAAGTGCTGCCGGTGCTGGTGCGCTTCCTCAGGGTCGACGACAACCTCTCGAATCGAACGAGGCACGGCAAGCGTCGCCACGCCACCGATGTCTCCCGACCAAGTTGACTCGGCTGAAGCGACAGTCAGCACTTCGTCGGCCTCGCCGATTAACACCGTCGCGCCGGAAGGATCTTCCCCGTAAACGCCGCGTTCCACGTCGATCCAGCAACCCATGCTGGCGGCCCTGGGCAGCGCGAGCTCCGCAAGCTTGTGAATGAACCATCCGTGGAAGATCTCCCAGCGCGGCTGAGTTTCCAGGTACGGGTCCATTCCGGGAAACGGAGAAGGCATCCAGATCGTCCTTCAAACAACGAGCGGTGAAGACCACTGACCAGTCACATTGTAGCAAACGAACCGTCGCGCGCGGGAATGAGACCAACGCGATTCCCGTGTGAGCCGGAGCGGCGCAGGGAGTATGAGTATGTAAGGAGGGCTCGAGACAGCCAAGGTCGACTCCGCGCCAGGTTCGAACCTGCTCCAGGGGTCAGATCCGGTTTTCGGTTTTGAGCTGAGGAAGAGCGAAGCGGAGCCGGCGTAGGTCCGTTGAGCGGGCCTGTCCATCTGACGATCCGAGCGTCAGATTCGTTTGACTTTCAGCAGCTCCTCGCGAATGGCAGCGATGTCCCGACGGAGCTTGCTAGAATCAGATAATGCGCGATCGATGCGGCGCGTCAGGTTTCGGACGCTGTCCGGGTGCCCGAGGCCGAACACGGATGCCAGCTCACGCAACGAACAGGTCGTCAGTTGGCGGGACAGCCAGGCAGCAACGTCCCGGCTGATGGACCCGACGCGACGTTTGCGAAACGTCTGCGGATCGACCCCGTAGTGCGCGGCCACGGCTGACTGAATCCTGACCAAATCAAGAGCGGAAAGCCGGCGAGCCGCGGGGACTTGATCGTGGTTCGGGGCTTGGCCGGTCCTGGCCCGGATCTTATCGACGAATTCCATGCCTCCGAGCAGCCACCCCTGAATCGCGTTCCGAAAGGGATTCTCGGGCGGTGCTGTCAGCCCTCGCTCGACGTAGCGCCGGTACGCCGTCTCAGGATCGCGGCCGCCTATATCCCCCTGCCAGGCGGCGTACACGAAGTCGTAGGCCACCCAATCGACCCGTTCTCGCCTGGAGGCATAACCCGGGTAGCTTGACCAGCGCCAATCGCGCGGGTGTGAGACAAGCTGGGTTTTACCCCGCACCGGGTTCAGGTGGATATAGCGGCTCACGCTCCAGAAGTAGGTCTCATCCTCGACCAACTGGCTCTTGAACCTACCCTGCAAGAGGTGCCCTGGGCACCGGTGCCGCTTCGCGAACCAGTTGGCGTAGCCCGACGCGAGATACTGCATCCCGGCTGAGAGGCTAGGTTGCGGGGTGCGGAGGAAAAGGTGGAAGTGGTTGGGCATCAGAACGAAGCTAAACAACTCCCAGCCGAACCGACTCACCGTCAGCGCCAGTCCATCCAAAAGGCGCTGGTGGTCTGCCTCGGTGTGGAAGATCCGCTGACGCGCATTGCCCCGGCACATGATATGATAGATGGCGCCAGGGTACTCGACTCTCAACGGCCTGCTCATACGACGAGATTAACGCCTGGTAACCGTTGCGTAAACCGAAAACCGGATCTGACCCCCTGCACGCGCATTGCCCCGGCACATGATATGATAGATGGCGCCAGGGTACTCGACTCTCAACGGCCTGCTCATACGACGAGATTAACGCCTGGTAACCGTTGCGTAAACCGAAAACCGGATCTGACCCGAATGGCGCCAGGATAAGGCCTAAATCTTGACTGTACATCAGCTTAAGACGCGAGTTTTTTGAAATAGATGCGCGACCTCCTTGGGTGGTAATTTGGTGGTCTTCAACCCAAATCCCCACCAATTCACCACGACAAGGAGGTCACGGTGGTTCAGTCTACGTCTCATTCGGCGGGAGGCCAAGCCGACGCGGTTCGGAATCAATTTGCCGATCAAACGGGGCTGCCGTTCCTTGACGTTTTGTCCGCTTCCGAGGTCGACGCGACCTGCTGCTCTTGGGGCCACCGCTGGAGGAACCGGATCTACACTCCGTGGATCACCCTGGGCATGTTCTTGTCGCAGATCGTCTCCTCCGACCAGTCCTGTGGCGACGCGTTAGAGCGCTTCCAGAAGTACCGCAGCGATCGCGGGCTGCCCCCTGTGACTGACGACACGGTCAGCTACTGCGAGGCCCGCCAACGGCTGCCGGAAGAGGTGGTCTGGGATCTGGCTCGTCGTTCCGGCCAATCGATTCATGAGAAGGCCGACGCTGAGTGGCTGTTTCAAGGCCGGCCCGTCAAACTCCTCGACGGCACAACAGTCGTCATGCCGGACACCGAAGCCAACCAGGCCGAGTACCCGCAGTCGCGAAGCCAAAAGGCCGGGCTCGGGTTGCCGATCGCGCGCCTTCTCGTGGTGATCAGCTTGGCCGTGGGTACGGTGCTGGAGGCCGTCATGGGAGCGTGCCGGGGCAAACAGGCCAGCGAGCTGGGTCTACTCCGTCAGATCAAGGGCCAGCTCCGACCCGGCGATATCGCCTTGGGCGACCGGTTTTTCTGCTCTTACTGGGTGATCGCGGACGCACTACTCCGAGGCGTCGATGTTGTCTTCCGGCTGCACCAGAATCGCAAGGCCGACTTCCGCCGGGGACGTCGGCTAGGCCTGGATGACCATATCGTCACCTGGCCGAAACCCGAGCGTCCCGACTGGATGAGCCACGCCGAGTACGCCGCGATGCCCAAGGAACTGACTCTTCGCGAGATCCGTGTCCGGATCAAGGATCGCACCAAGCGGACCCGTGTACTGGTGATCGTGACGACCCTGTTGGATGCGACGAAATATCCAGCAACTGCATTGGGAGATTTGTTCAGGCAAAGATGGCACGCGGAGCTGGATCTGCGATCGCTCAAGACGACGATGCGGATGGAGATGCTTCGGACCAAGAGCCCGGAGATGGTGCGCAAAGAGGTCGGAATGCATTTATTGGCGTATAACCTGATTCGAGGCGTCATGGCAGAGGCGGCACGCGGTCGCGACGTGCAGCCGCGCGACCTCAGCTTCAATGGTGCGCGGCAGACCATTCGCGCTTTTGAGGAGACCCATCTGTACGATCCGAGACAGATCGCCGCGGATTTTCCGCGACTGTTGGACCTGATCATCCAGAAGTGCGTCGGCGGTCGGCCGGACCGATACGAACCTCGCGCGATCAAGCGCCGGCCGAAGCCCTACCGGCTTCTCATGATACCGCGTCGGGAAGCCAAGAGGCGGATCGCGCGAGGAGAAATTATATATGAACGCATAAAGAAATAGCATGACAAGAATCGCCGCAAGTCCATGGATGCCAACAGTATCGGTTATCCTGGCGCCATTCGGATCTGACCCGAATGGCGCCAGGAGAATGCCTAAAGCTCGACTCTACATTGGCTTGAGACCCGGGATTTCTGAAATAGATGCATGACCCCCTTGGGTGGTAATTTGGTGGCGTTCAACCAAAACCCACACCAATTCACCACGACAAGGAGGTCACGGTGGTTCAGTCTACGTCTCATACGGCCGGAGGCCAAGCCGACGCGGTCCGGAATCAATTTGCCGATCAATCGGGGCTGCCGTTCCTTGATGTTTTGTCCGCTTCCGAGGTCGACGCGACCTGCCGCTCTTGGGGCCACCGCTGGAGGAACCGGATCTACACCCCGTGGATCACCCTCGGCATGTTCTTGTCGCAGATCATCTCCGCCGACCAGTCCTGTGGCGACGCCTTAGAGCGCTTCCAGAAGTACCGCAGCGATCGTGGGCTGCCCCTGGTGACTGACGACACGGTCAGCTACTGCGAGGCCCGCCAACGGCTGCCAGAAGAGGTGGTCTGGGATTTGGCTCGTCGTTCCGGCCAATCGATTCATGAGAAGGCCGACGCTGAGTGGCTGTTTCGAGGCCGACCTGTCAAACTCCTCGACGGCACAACAGTCGTCATGCCGGACACCGAAGCCAACCAAGCCGAGTACCCGCAGTCGCGAAGCCAAAAGGCCGGGCTCGGGTTGCCGATCGCGCGCCTTCTCGTGGTGATCAGCTTGGCCGTGGGTACGGTGCTGGAGGCCGCCATGGGAGCATGCCGGGGCAAACAGGCCAGCGAACTGGGTCTACTCCGTCAGATCAAGGACCAGCTCCGACCCGGCGATATCGCCTTGGGCGACCGGTTTTTCTGTTCTTACTGGGTGATCGCGGACTCACTACTCCGAGGCGTTGATGTTGTCTTCCGGCTGCACCAGAATCGCAAGGCCGACTTCCGCCGGGGACGTCGGATGGGCCTGGATGACCATATCGTCACCTGGCCGAAGCCTGAGCGTCCCGACTGGATGAGCCACGCCGAGTACGCCGCGATGCCCAAGGAACTGACTCTTCGCGAGATCCGTGTCCGGATCAAGGATCGCACCAAGCGGACCCGTGTACTGGTGATCGTGACGACCCTGTTGGATGCGACGAAATATCCAGCAACTGCATTGGGAGATTTGTTCAGGCAAAGATGGCACGCGGAGCTGGATCTGCGATCGCTCAAGACGACGATGCGCATGGAGATGCTTCGGACCAAGAGCCCGGAGATGGTGCGCAAAGAGGTCGGAATGCATTTATTGGCGTATAACCTGATTCGAGGCGTTATGGCGGAGGCGGCGCGCGGTCGCGACGTGCAGCCGCGCGACCTGAGCTTCAATGGTGCGCGGCAGACCATTCGCGCTTTTGAGGAGACCCATCTGTACGATCCGAGGCAGATCGCCGCGGATTTTCCGCGACTGTTGGACCTGATCATCCAGAAGCGTGTCGGCGATCGGCCGGACCGATACGAACCTCGCGCGATCAAGCGCCGGCCGAAGCCCTACCGGCTTCTCATGATACCGCGTCGGGAAGCCAAGCGGCGGATCGCGCGAGGAGAAATTATATATGAACGAATAAAGAAATAGCAGGACAACAATCGCCGCAAGTCCATGGATGCCAACAGCATCGGTTATCCTGGCGCCATTCGGATCTGACCCGAATGGCGCCAGGAGAATGCCTAAAGCTCGACTCTACATTGGCTTGAGACCCGGGATTTCTGAAATAGATGCATGACCCCCTTGGGTGGTAATTTGGTGGCGTTCAACCAAAACCCACACCAATTCACCACGACAAGGAGGTCACGGTGGTTCAGTCTACGTCTCATACGGCCGGAGGCCAAGCCGACGCGGTCCGGAATCAATTTGCCGATCAATCGGGGCTGCCGTTCCTTGATGTTTTGTCCGCTTCCGAGGTCGACGCGACCTGCCGCTCTTGGGGCCACCGCTGGAGGAACCGGATCTACACCCCGTGGATCACCCTCGGCATGTTCTTGTCGCAGATCATCTCCGCCGACCAGTCCTGTGGCGACGCCTTAGAGCGCTTCCAGAAGTACCGCAGCGATCGTGGGCTGCCCCTGGTGACTGACGACACGGTCAGCTACTGCGAGGCCCGCCAACGGCTGCCAGAAGAGGTGGTCTGGGATTTGGCTCGTCGTTCCGGCCAATCGATTCATGAGAAGGCCGACGCTGAGTGGCTGTTTCGAGGCCGACCTGTCAAACTCCTCGACGGCACAACAGTCGTCATGCCGGACACCGAAGCCAACCAAGCCGAGTACCCGCAGTCGCGAAGCCAAAAGGCCGGGCTCGGGTTGCCGATCGCGCGCCTTCTCGTGGTGATCAGCTTGGCCGTGGGTACGGTGCTGGAGGCCGCCATGGGAGCATGCCGGGGCAAACAGGCCAGCGAACTGGGTCTACTCCGTCAGATCAAGGACCAGCTCCGACCCGGCGATATCGCCTTGGGCGACCGGTTTTTCTGTTCTTACTGGGTGATCGCGGACTCACTACTCCGAGGCGTTGATGTTGTCTTCCGGCTGCACCAGAATCGCAAGGCCGACTTCCGCCGGGGACGTCGGATGGGCCTGGATGACCATATCGTCACCTGGCCGAAGCCTGAGCGTCCCGACTGGATGAGCCACGCCGAGTACGCCGCGATGCCCAAGGAACTGACTCTTCGCGAGATCCGTGTCCGGATCAAGGATCGCACCAAGCGGACCCGTGTACTGGTGATCGTGACGACCCTGTTGGATGCGACGAAATATCCAGCAACTGCATTGGGAGATTTGTTCAGGCAAAGATGGCACGCGGAGCTGGATCTGCGATCGCTCAAGACGACGATGCGCATGGAGATGCTTCGGACCAAGAGCCCGGAGATGGTGCGCAAAGAGGTCGGAATGCATTTATTGGCGTATAACCTGATTCGAGGCGTTATGGCGGAGGCGGCGCGCGGTCGCGACGTGCAGCCGCGCGACCTGAGCTTCAATGGCGCGCGGCAGACCATTCGCGCTTTTGAGGAGACCCATCTGTACGATCCGAGGCAGATCGCCGCGGATTTTCCGCGACTGTTGGACCTGATCATCCAGAAGCGTGTCGGCGATCGGCCGGACCGATACGAACCTCGCGCGATCAAGCGCCGGCCGAAGCCCTACCGGCTTCTCATGATACCGCGTCGGGAAGCCAAGCGGCGGATCGCGCGAGGAGAAATTATATATGAACGAATAAAGAAATAGCAGGACAACAATCGCCGCAAGTCCATGGATGCCAACAGCATCGGTTATCCTGGCGCCATTCGGATCTGACCCCCTGCACGGGGGGACGCGGGAGCAACTTTTCGGCGTGGTGGACATGGCGATGGAGAGTTGGCCGGTGCGATCCCGCAAGCGACGATAAATGCACCGGCGGGACGAGTCCTAACCCGCCGCCCCAATACCAAGAAGATGATGATTCAATAGATGCGGCAGATTGGCGGCCGGCCTGATCCAGCGAATGCGTTCGCCGCGACCACGAACGTACGCATTCGCCGGGAAAGAGGCCCGAGGTCGATCACGTCACTCCTTGACTCTCGTCCAGTTCGATTCAACCTGCTGACGGTGGTCCTTCATCTTGAAGGTCGTGTCGCTGATCTCACCAATGGTCAACTCTTTCGTCTTGGGGCTGCCGTCAGGCGGGTTCTTGGGCGTCAGAACGAGATGGTTTTCAGTCACCTTCCACGTACCATCTTCGTCGATCGGGATCTCCTTGTCCCCCTTTTTGAGCTTCCCCTTCAGGGTGTAGGTGCCGTCCTCTAGGAATTCGGACTCAAGGTTGCCTGAGACCTTGGGCGTGTCCAACTTGCTGGCCCACTTTCCCGGAAGCAGCTTTGTGATCTCGGCTTCACTGGGCTTTTTCTCTTGTCCGAAGGCGTGTGAGGCCCCGGACAGTGCCACTGTGCTGACCAACGCCAACGTGACGAAACGGTTCATCGAAAGGTCCTCCTTAACGAGATGAAAAAACAGTCATGGGCGAACCAAGCCTGCCTGCTGAAAACCCGTTGCCACTTCAGCAAAGCCAGCCCCTGCGATGGGGCTTTTTGAACCGAACGGTCCGAATAGTACGCGGTTGAAATCCGCATGTCAAGAGGATATCGTACTGTTTGGTAAGAAAATTAAACCCGTCGTGCAAAATGTCGAAAAATCCACTGGGCCGCCCGCGGGAGTTCTCCTCTGAGGAGGCGCTCATTGCGGCTACTCTCGTTTTCGCGGCACGCGCCCCCTCTCTCAGGAAGGCCTCGGCCGCCGCTAGGCCGATGCCGCTCGTCTCGCCCGTGATGACCGCAATCTTACCTTGCAATCGATTCATATGCGAAACGCCCGTCTACTTAGGTGGTGGCGGCGCGCGGCCCTCAGAGTTGCGACCAACCCCCGTCGACCGGAAGTTCGGCGCCGGTCGTGTAGGTCGCATCGAACGCGAGGAAGAGGACGGCCTTCGCGATCTCGTCCGACGTTCCCCAGCGCTTCATCGGGATCATACCGATCATCTTCTCCCTAATCTGGGCGGCCTCGTCTTTACCGGTAAACACTTTGCCGATGATCGGCGTGTCGATGGGACCGGGCGTCACCGCGTTGACGCGAATTTCGCGAGAAAGCAACTCGGCGGCGAGCGTCCGAGCGAAGGATCGCAGCGCGGCCTTGGCCGCTCCGTATGCGGCGTTGCCGGGCATTCCCTTGACGTTGGCGACCGAGGTTGTGAGGACGATAGAGCCTCCCCGGTTTATTAACGGCGTGAGCTTCTGCACTGCGAAAAGCGGCCCCTTGGCGTTAAGGTTGAACATCTCATCGTAATCAGCCTCGGTGATGCTCTCGAGAGGCACTCGGATGCTGAACCCGGCGTTGACGAAGAGCAAGTCTAAGGTGTCGAACTCGGCCTTCACCCGAGAGGCGAGGGCGTCGATTTCTGTCAACGACCGCGCGTCGCTCGAAACCACGAGGGCGTCCTTTCCAAGCTCCTTCTGCGCCGATTCAAGGCCGGCCTGCGACCGCCCCGTCACTAGGACGCGCGCCCCCATCCATGAACATCTTCGCCGTCGCGAGCCCCATGCCGCTCGTGCCGCCGATGATCACCACCTTTTTACCTTGGTACCGTTCCATGTGTATTCTCCTCAAGAGGTTAGGATTGCGTTGCTGATTTTAAACTGTTTGGTATGATAATCAGGCGCGGAGGCTGCGGTCAAGGGATTTTTGAACTATTTATTTCAAAATACCGTAAGACCCCGTGGACGATCATGTAGCTCCGCAATCGCCTGCTGATTCGGGTTACCGGGATCAGTTCAGCCGCGATCGGGCTCTCCTCCAGGACACCGCTCTCAAGTTGCTGCGGAAGAGAAATCGACGCCAGAGACCTTGACGACGGCCTGCCACGCGGCTTCCTGGCTGGCGCGATCGTAGAGGTGTGGCTGGCGCTGCACCTCAATTGGGCCTGAGAACTTCCCTTGAGCCGAGGCGAAGAATTGCCCTGAGACGTCGGTTCCGAACTCCGACGCCTGGAGGTACCGACGGGCCGCGGTCTCCGGCGTCTGATTCATGCCGGGAATGAGGTTCACGATTGGGATAAACAGATACTTCAACGCCGGGCCAGCGTTTCGCACCACCTTGGTGGCGGTCGCCCCACCGGGCGAGACAGCGTACACGGCCATGCCGGAGGGTAGCCGGCGCGCCAGCGCCGCGACCCACCAAGCGATAATGAGCTTCGCGTCGGCATACGTATTGTTGGGCACGTACTTCACGTTTGGCCCGTTGCGAATCAGGGCTTCGATAGCGGCGGTCCGGTCTCCCCGGTGGTATTTGGCCGCGAAGGCTGGCACATCGGTGTAGCTGAACATCGGCACGCCCCCACGGGCAGGTTCCGCGCCGGCGATGACAATCCGCGCGTTGGGGCTCAGCAGGTTGGCGCGAGCAACCCGATAGTCAGTTGATGATGGCCGATCAGCGGGGCCTGAGCTTCCTCGATGCCCGCCGCAGTGAGCACGCGCTTCTTACCTGGGACCATCCCGGCGTTGAGCAGGAGGAAATCGATCGGCCGATCTCGCTTGACGAGTGCGGCGAGGGCGGACTGAACGCTGGCTGGCGTGTTCAGATCCAGCTCCAGCGGCGTGAAGACCTGTTTCTTGGTCTCAGCCGCGAGTTGAGCGGCCGTTTCTTGAACCCGGGCCAGGCTGCGGCCGGTGACGATGACCTGGCGGCAGCCCTGGGCGGCGAGTATGCTGGCTGCCGCATAACCGAGCCCGGAGGTGGTGCCGGTGACGAGTGCGATCGAATGTTCCATGGGCGTCTCCGTGGTGAAGGGGGAAGGTCGAGTCGTAAGGCCCCGCGAGGCCAGGGCCAGCTTGCTAATTTCGAACGATTCGGTTATATAATTGGTGCGACGGTAATTGTCAAGGAGTTTTGAACTAAATGTTTCAAAATGCCGCTAGGCCGCGTGGCCGGCCGCGCAGCTTCGACGAGACGGGGGCGCTGGAAAAGGCGACCCAGGTGTTCTGGTCGAAAGGCTACGACGGCGTGACGATCGAAGATCTCGTCGCCGGGATGGGTGTAGGAAAGCCGAGCCTGTATGCCGTCTTCGGCGACAAGCGGACGATATTCTTGCGCGTCCTTAAGGCGTATGCAGAACGGAAGGGCGCAGCAGCCGCGAAGGCGCTGCTGTCGCCACAGGGTCTTCGTGACTCGATCGCGGGCTTTCTGAGGTACGCCGTCGAAAGTGCGACCGAGAAAGGCTCCGCTCGGGGCTGCCTTATGGTGTGCGTCGCGCCGGTTGTGGACGACGCTGAGGTCCGGCAGTTCCTGCAAAAAGCGGCCGCCGGTGGCGCCGCGCTGGTGGAACGTCGTTTCCGGGACGGGATCACCGCCGGCGAAATCCCGTCCGACTTTCCTGTGGCCGTCCGCGCGATCCAAGTCACGGATTTTGCTCGTAGCCTTACCATGCGTGCGCTGATAGGCACGCCGCGTAAGACGCTTCTCAGGGATGCCGAGGAAGCGGCCGACTTGGTGCTCCTGCCGCGCCTGAAGGCCATCGGCAAGCAGAAGCGATAACTTGCTCTCGCCACCGAAAGACTTTTTGAGAATTATGATCCAAGTTAAAGCATGCGATGCTCGGTGCAAAGATTTACCTACCAGCAATTTAATCCTTAAACCAACGTTCTGTTCCATTGCTACTCACACGCCGCCACCAAGCGGCTGCCATCAAATCCGTTGGCAGGCAGGGAACGCCTGAACAGCGAAACCGACGTCCGGCACAAGCGGCGGTCGCTCTCGCCAGACGAAGTGTCCCGCCTGGTTGATTCAGCCCGCCAGAGCGGGGAAGTGGTTCAGGGATACGACGGGGAGTTGCGGGCGAGGGCGTATCTCGTCAGTTTCTTTACCGGGCTCCGCCGGCAGGAGTTGGGGAGCCTCACGCCACGGAGCTTCCGCCTCGACGACGCCCAGCCGACGCTGGTCGTGGAAGCGGCCTGCTCGAAGCACCGCCGCAGGGACACGCTGCCGATACACCGGGCGCTCGTCAGCATGGTGCGTCAGTGGGTGCGTGATCTTGGGCCGGACGAATTGCTCTTCCCCAGGATCGAGCGGAAGAAGACCTGGCTCATGGTCAAAAAGGACCTGGAGCGGATCGGCATCCCCTACGAGACGCCGGATGGCATCGCCGACTTCCACGCGGCCGGTCGCCATAGCCACATCACCGGCCTGGTGTGGTCGGGTGCCTCGATCATGGAAGCGAAGGAACTCGCCCGTCACGCCGACATCCGCCAGACCGTGAAATACACCCACATCGGGATGGAAGACAGGGCGGAAGCACTGGCTGGGCTGCCATCCCCTTTCACATCAGCAGACGCTGATCGTCTGCACTATGTCTGCAATTCGGGCGGCGTCCTGAGTCAGAAGCTATCACCGGATGTCGCCGACACCGGCAACGGCTGCAAGCCAAAAAAACGAGCAAGCCCCGGTCATGCCGGGGCTTGCGTCATCTCGTGTCACAAACAGTCACCGCTTAACAGTTTGCGGTAGAGTGAAGGCGCCGGGAATTGCACCCGCGTCCCGAGAACAATCGCCGACGGCCTCCAGGTGCGTAGCCAATCCTTTGGACATCGGCCTGGAGGTTCCAATCGGCAGGTGCGCGATCGGCTGATCACGCCATGAGCTTAACCCGAGCCGAAACAGGAGGTTAAGCTCGGCCGTTCCCCCAATTCGCGTACCCGGCGACGTCTCGCCTGAGACAACGTGGCGCGTGGCCGCTCTTGTTTTCCGGAAGCGAGACCGAGCAGTCCGACATTGCTGTTCGCAGTTAAGCTGTCCCGGATAACGTGGATAATCCCGCTAAACCGACAAGCGGGGCAAAATACCTGCCTCGGCGGCGCCGATTTTAGCAACAGAATTGCGTCATTTGTGGATCATATTGGGTAAGGAGCCCACATGATCTGCACTCTTGCCTCTCCCCGAGGAACACCCAGGATGCATCCCGCGCTTTGGGAAACGACCGCAGTGCCCGGCGACGACTCGCCGACGTTCGACGAGTATGTCCAGGCTTTCACCAAAACCTTGCCGCCGCAGAGCGACGTGGAACGAGCACTGATCGAGCAGGCGGCGCAATCGTTGGTCGCGCAGACCGAAACGCTCCGTACGCAAAACCAGCGGATCACGGCGAATATCGAGAACGCCCCGCTGCGCGAAGCCGAAGAGGCTGAGCAGCTCCTGGAGCGGTTATTCCATTACCCTGGAGGCCCCATCGAACAATTTGGAAGCCTCGGGAATTCGCCGAAACGTTGGCGGGCCTATTGGAGACGCGCCGACGTTCGCGATGATCCCAACCTGCTGGTCTTTCAACTCGAGCGGAGCTCCGCCGGGCTCAAGGCGCTGATCAAGCGGTGGGCAGAGCTGCGTGCTTTTCTCGAGGATGGCGGCGCGTGGGAGCCGCACCACAAGCTCAAGGCCGTCCGCCTGCTGGGCCGCCAGCCGTGGGAATTTGAGCATAACGGCGACGTTCTGGAAATCTTCGTTGCGAGCTGGTCGCTCTACCCCAAGCGCGACAATCCCTTCTTTGAATTCGCCAGCGAGCATGGCCCTCAGGCCTACCAGTGCTTGGTCAGGACGATCCGATTGTCATGGAGAAACCGTTTGGGGCCGTACAACCCGGACGAGGCACGACGAGTGCTTCTGTCGCTCGTCGACCGGGCTGTCACGGGGCTCCAGGCAAAGTTGGCCGAGGCCGAGGCTCGGGAGGAGCGGGATGCCCCGCAGAAGCTCGCGCTGCTGTCGTTTGACTTCAGTCCCGAGGGTGAAAGGCTCCAGCGGCTCGAACAGAAGCACTTCAATGCCTTCATGTCGGCTCTGGACAAGCTCATCGAGCCTCGCAGGAAGGAACGCGGCTCGGTACCGGTCGCCGCCGGAGGCAAAGCCGCGGCAGGTGCCCTAATCTCCGGAGCCGAGCATCGCGGGACGGAAATCCAAGACCGCGACAAAGACCACCTCCGCACCGAGGAAAAACCGATCGAGCCGGCTGACGTCCGGCGGTTGCCGGAACGACCGCTGGAAGCGATCGGATCCCAGGGGCTTCCGGTAGGTCT
Organism: uncultured Isosphaeraceae bacterium; assembly: GCA_963781785.1. Taxonomy (GTDB): domain Bacteria; phylum Planctomycetota; class Planctomycetia; order Isosphaerales; family Isosphaeraceae; genus CAWAHD01. The sequence goes on from CAWAHD010000002.1 coordinate 189,706, forward strand.
TGATGCGGGATTGACCGCACCCGCGGAACTCGTCGGGAGCAAAACTGGTTCGGCCGGCCTGGTCCGCAGGAAACGAAGATCGCGGGACAGAGCCCCCTCCTACAGAAGGCATCCTCATGCGAGCGCGCCGAGGAGCCGGCTCGGACCGGCCGTTCCACGATTCGGGGTGCCCGTAGGAGCCGGCTCCCGCCGGCGATCTCGCTTCGTAGGCTCTCTTGCCTGACGTCCCCCGTAGGTCAGGCTTTCCAGCCTGACGTCCCCCGTAGGTCAGGCTTTCCAGCCTGACGTCCCCCGTAGGTCAGGCTTTCCAGCCTGACGTTCCCGTAGGTCAGGCTTTCCAGCCTGACGTCCCCCGTAGGTCAGGCTTTCCAGCCTGACGTCCCCCGTAGGTCAGGCTTTCCAGCCTGACATCCGCCGTAGGTCAGGCTTTCCAGCCTGACGTCCCCCGTAGGTCAGGCTTTCCAGCCTGACGTCCCCCGTAGGTCAGGCTTTCCAGCCTGACGTCCCCCGTAGGTCGGGCTTTCCAGCCTGACGTCCCCCGTAGGTCAGGCTTTCTTGCCTGACAGTCGTGTGTGACGCAACGTGACGAAGTGACGAAGTCACAGAGCCGCGCAGCCCCCGATTGAGGTCGGGTTGTATCACCCATGCAGATTGTAGCGTGCGACCGTGAGCGACCCATGCTGTGCCGAACGGTGTCGACGTCGTATCGCGCTCCGGTTGTCGTCGTTATGCGGGTCATGCGATCGCGCGGTGACGAAGTGACGAAGTGACGAAGGGGGGACGATAGGGGCGCTTTCGAAACAACCATCCCGGCGAGTGCGCCTGGTACGGCGATCGAAGGAATGTGTGCACATCAGGCGACAAACACCGCGACCAGACTCCGACTGGTCCTCCAGATTGAGTCGATCCGTCGCCGTCGAGCGGAAACGTCACGGCCCGCACCACGCTGCTGATCCGCAGTAGGATTCCCGCGATTCTGCGAGATGAGCGGATTGCGCAGCGGCGCCAGGCCAGTCGACTGTTTAGTGTGCCGGCTCGGGGTGACACATGCTCTGCGGTAGTGACGCCACGAACTGTCACCCGCGGCTGGTCGCGCGTGCCGGTCGCGCGGACTTTGCGGCCCACTGGAGCGCCGCTCGTGAGCATTCTGCCGATTCTGCCACCGCGGGTGACACGGTGACACATGTGACACATAGATCCGCCAAATAGAGAAAGGGCACAGCAGCAGCAGCAGCGCCAGCGGCGCTGCCGGAAGGATGAAGGATGAAGCACGAACACAACCGCGGACAACCGTCAATCGACGACCGACGACGGAAGCAAGGCTGAACGCGGAATCCATACCAGCCCGACGCGCGAGCGATCGGTTTCATCCTTCATATTCAGCTCGAGCTATCGATTACCCGCCACGGCAGCTCTTCGAATGAATCCGTGTCCAGCCGCCAGACGCGGACCTGCGGCGTGTTCGCCTTCAAGGAAATGATGATCTGAGGCGTGTCGCCGTAGTGATTCTCGTCGAGGTCGATCCGGCTGGGGACCGCTTCGCCACAAGGATGCGAGTGGTAGATCGCCACGATGTCAGCACCGCGCTCTCGCAATGCAACGTAAGCTGCGACGAGCTCCTTGGGATCGCCCAGGTACCGCGTTTCGCTGGCTTTGACGTTCCGCAATGGGTGCAGCGACGACACCCGCGCGGCGACGCCGCCGAGGACTCCGCAGCCTTCCAGCGGCGCCTCGCGCTGGCAGTGCGCGACCATCGCGTCGAGGAGATCGCGGGGGATTTCGAGGGGCACCACCTGGGTTAGCTCGGCCGTCATGCCATTGCGTCGCGAGTGACGCCCGTCCTCTTCATTCCTTACTCGGGGAACAGCGGCGTGGACAGATAACGCTCTCCCAGGTCCGGTAGGACCACAACCACGAGCTTGCCAGCGTTCTCGGGCCGAGAACCGACCTGAATCGCCCCGACGACCGCGGCCCCGCAGGAGATACCGCAAAGCATCCCCTCTTCGCGAGCCAGACGGCGCGCCATTTCGAACGCCTCGTCGTCGCGAATTTGGATCACGTCATCGATGACCGACGTATTGAGCACCTCTGGGATGAACCCGGCGCCCAATCCCTGGATCTTGTGAGGCCCTGGCGCAGCGATTCCTTGCGCCGCAACTGGCTGATGACCGGAGAGTTGGCCGGCTCGACCGCAACGATCTTGACCGAGGGCTTCCGGGCCTTCAAGACCTCGCCGCAGCCCGTGATCGTGCCGCCGGTGCCCACGCCGCTGACCAGGACGTCGATCTTCCCGTCAGTGTCGCGCCAGATTTCCTCGGCGGTAGTCCGACGGTGAATCTCGGGGTTGGCCATGTTCTTGAACTGCTGGGGCATGAACGCATGGGCCGTGCTCTTGACCAGCTCTTCGGCCTTGCGGACCGCCCCCGGCATCCCTTCCGTAGCAGGAGTCAGAACGATCTCGGCTCCGAGCGCCTTTAAGAGCCGCCTCCGCTCGAGGCTCATGCTCTCGGGCATCGTCACGATCAATCGATAGCCCCGCGCCGCACAGGTAAACGCCAGCGCGATCCCGGTATTGCCGCTGGTGGGCTCGATGATCACGGTGTCCTTGGTGATGCGGCCCTGGCTTTCCGCCGCGTCGATCATCGCCACGCCGATTCGATCTTTGACCGACCAGAGCGGGTTGAAACTCTCGAGCTTGGCCGCCACGATCGCCTGGCAGCCGTCGATCACGCGCCGCAAGCGGACCAGCGGCGTGTTGCCGATCGTCTGCGTGATGTCATCGTAGATCCGCCCCCGCCCGAACGCCGGTTCGGCAGTCGCCACGACTCGCCCCCTCGTCAATAAGACCTACCAAAACCAGTCCTCTCGACTCGGTCGCCACGATTCCCGGCCGAATCACCTGATCCATGCCACGGGCAATCCGCGCCGGCCACGAAAATCGCTACGCGACCGGTCCGTGCAAAGCCCGTCCCGGCACATTCCCGATCATGATAGTCGACAAGAAACACAGCGACAACCCGGTTTCTTTTGAGAGTTGGGCGGCACGATGGTTGGGAAGGGAGAACACAACGTCGGCTGTCGCTACACGAAGGCACGTGCCTTCGCGCAGCGCAGGGCGAGTATAGCGTCAGGCTGGAAAGCCTGACCTACGCCAACGTCAGGCTGGACAGCCTGACCTACCTCAGCGCGAGGGGCCGCAGGGCAAAGCCGGCGGCCGTCCCTTTGATCTTGTTCGTCGCGGCGATATAGCAAAACGTATAAGCCTTGGCGCGGCTCAGCGCTTCCAGATAGTGCAACTCGCCGAGGTGAACGCCCTGGTCCACGAGCAGATACCGATGCACCGGGATGATGGTGCCCGGTGTCCCGGCGGGAGGGTTGGCCTCGTAACCGCTCGTGTCCGAGCCAACCATGATCGCGCCTTGATCTTCAACGAGCCACTTCGTGCCGTCCAGGTCGACTCCGGCCGAGTCGTGCTCGCCAATCTTGGCATGGTCAGCGCCGTCTTCGCCCCAGAACCGGCCGGTGCCTGTGCGAACCAGAACCACGTCACCCACAGCGAGCGTGACGCCTTCCCAGGCGAGCGTCTCTTCCAGGTCTTTGCGGGTGATCCGCGTGTGAGAGGGCAGGGCATCCACTTTCTTGAATGCGGCAACGTCAACGAGCACCCCACGGGCAATGATCGGGGGGATCGTCGACGCGTCGCACTTGCGGGGCCCCCAGTCGCTGCCCCAGTCTGCCTCTTTGAAACCGTTGTACCAGTGGAAGTCGAGACCGGCTGTGATATGAGCCAGGCCATCGATCTGCGTCGCGACGTTGTCCGAGATGAAGAGTGCCTCCGAGTGCCAGTAGACGTGGTCGGTGTTGCGATCCGCCGGCGGTGCGTCCGGATCGCCCATCCGATGCACGCCGTCCGGACTGCGGAACGAGATGATTTCTCCCGGGCTGTGCCCGGGCCATTTGAAGCTGCGGCGGCTGTAAGTCATGCCCAGGTCGAAGACCTCGCCCCGAGTCGCAAGCGCCAGCGCCGCAGCCCGCGATTCATTGGTCAGTGCGTTGAGCGAGCCGACTTCATCGTCCTTGCCCCACACCGGGCCCCAGCCTTTTCCTTTCTCCCACTTCCCGGCCTGCGATGCTTGCACACCTTCCCGAGCGCCCGCAGTTGGTCCTCCTTCGCTCCCCGCTGCACCGCGCGCCTGACCGCGATCGCCCCAGGCGATCACGACGCCCGCTCCGAGCAAACCCCCGATTCCCACGAGCATCAGATGACGCAGCGCTTGCCGTAGATTCATGACGCACAGTCCTTGCAAAAAGAGCGGCTGTTACACGCCGGCTTGTGCCGGGTTTCGCCACACACTATACACTGCGCTCACCATCATTGCGCGCGGCCATCGATCCGCAGCGTCGTTCACTCAGGAGCGCGCAAGAGCGCGACGAACGGGTTGTGACTGGAAGCGACGGTCTTTCCGTCCGGGCTGAAGGCCACGCCCAGCGAACAACCTTTGGGAACATGACCGACCGCCTTGATCCGGCCGGCTGCGATGTCCCAGAGCTTGACGTCGCCGTTCATCACGCCGAATGCCAGCGTCTTGCCGTCGGGCGAGAACGCGACGTCGTTCACCCACCCTTGGTTGTCCGTCACGGTGGCGAGCCGTCGCCTCGATCGCAGGTCCCAGAGAATCACCGACTGGTCGCGACTGGCACTCGCCAGGACCTTGCCGTCCGGGCTGATCGCCATCGCGTTGATCTCTTCGGAATGGCCGTTGAGTTCCGTGATGGGCTCGCGCGTGGTGAGGTCCCAGAGCCGGATGACGGCCATGTGTGAGGAGGCCAGCGTCTTGCCGTCGGGAGTGCACGCCAGGCCGCGCACCCACATCCAGGTTCCGTAGTTGAGGGTTGCCCGCTCCACTCGATTGGCCGGGTCCCAAAGTTTGACCAGGCCATCCGAAGACCCCGACACGAGCGTGCGGCCATCGGGAGAGAACGCCAGCGACCAGATCGGCCTGCCGTGCGCAACCCAGCTCGCAAGGCAGGCACCGGACGCGACGTCCCAGAGCTTGATCTCAGCCGGCACTTTAGACTTCTGCCAGTCGCCTTCGCCCGTCGCAAACGTGCGGCCGTCCGGAGCAAAAGCCAGCGAGCTGACGGGTGCCCGGTGCCCGCTCAGTACGGCGCGCGGTCGCCCGGTCGCCGCCTCCCAGAGCCGGATCGTCCTGTCGTCGCTGATTGTGACGAGCGTCTGACCGTCCGGCGCATAAGCAACCCGGTTGACCTGACCAAGGTGCCCCGAGAGGATGCTCCTGGACAATAGTCGCGCAGGGGCCAGCGCAACGCGCGGCGCCGTGCTTTCCACGACGATGGGCTCGGTCCCGGGCGCGATTGACCCTTGCTCGGCACCGTCCCAGATGCGGGCCCCATCCGCGCCGGTCGTCGCGAGCTGACTGCCATCCGGATGGCAGGCCAGGCCGATGACCGCGCCGGAGTGGCCCCGGAGCGTCAGCACGCTCTCGCCGGAGGCCAGGTCAAAGAGCTTGACCGTGCGGTCGTCGCTGGTGGTCACGACGCGTCCCCGTCCAAGAAACGCTACGGAATTGACCGGGCCGCGGTGGCCAGAGAGCCTCAAGATCTGGGCGCCGGAGGCCACGTCCCAGAGGTTGACCAGCCCGTCGCTCCGCGCCGCCGCCAGGCGCCGGCCGTCGGGAGAAAACGCCAAACTCGTCGCATACATGTCTGACTGCTGATGCGGCACGTCATCGTGGAGCCGGACCAACCGCCCTGACGGCATTTCCCAGATCCGGACGCTGTTGTCGAGCCCCTGCGACGCCAGGAGCTTGCCGTCCGGGCTGAACGCCAGGGCATCCACCGCGGCCGTGTGACCACTGAGCTTCGCAAACGTGTGGCCGTCCATGGAGTTCCAGAGCCGGATTTCCGAGTCTTCGCCCGCCGAGGCAAGCACGACGCCGTCCGGTGCAAAGGCCACGCACTTGACCGTGGCGCTATGGCCCTCCAGCCTCTGCATTCGCCGGCCGTTTGCCAGGTCCCAGAGATCAATGTGTTTGGGGCCTCGCTCTTGCGCGGTGGCCATCACGCGGCCGTCGCCTCGGATGGCCATTGCGTCGATGCCGCTCCCATAGCCCATCTCGATGTCGCGCAGGTGCTCCCCGCTTGATGCGTTCCAGAGTCGCACGACGCCCGATCCCGCGGTCGCGACGATCCGGCCGTCGGGCGCATACGCGACCCGGTAGCACCAGCCACGGTGCCCGCCCAGGACGCGGGACTCGACCGCTTCGAGGGCAGACGGATCCCAGAGCTTGAGCTGGCCGTCATAACCGACTGTCGCGAGGTTGCGGCCGTCGGAGCTGTAGCGGACGTCGACCACGCCGCTCGAGTTGCGCAGGTGCGCAGTTTCCGCGCCCCGTGAAACGTCCCAGAGCTTGATCGCGGAATCCGCGTCGGCCGTGATCAGCGTCTTGCCGTCCGGGCTGAAATCCAGGGCACTGACGGCGCTGTCGTGGTCCCTCAGTGTGTGCAGAATCTTCGCTTCGGCGACGTCCCACAGAATCGCGACGTGATCGCGCCCCCCGGTCGCGAGGATGCGGCCGTCGGGACTGTACGCCGCGCAATTGATCGAATCGGTGTGACCGGTAAGGCGGTGCTCGAGCGCGCCGGTCTCGGGATTCCAGAGCTTGACCGAGGACTCGCAGTTGACCGAGGCGATCTGTTTGCCGTCGGGGCGATAGGCGACGCCGTAGATGCGGTCGTGCGGACCAGCAAAACGGCGGACCTCACGCCCGCTGGCGACGTCCCAGAGAATGAGCTCCGCCGTCTTGTTGGGCGTGAACTGCTCGGCGCCCGACCCGGAGAGGAGGCGGGTGCCGTCTGGACTGAAGGCGACCGAGCGGATCCACGATCCGCCCGGCTCGAGCGTCCTGAGCACACTGCCCGTCTCGGCATCCCGGAGCTTGATCGTCGTGTCCTGCGAGCCGCTCGCCAGGAGCCGCCCATCCGGGCTGAAGGCAATCGCGTACACCGTGTTGGAGTGTCCGCTGCTCGTCAGGACCACGCGGCCCTGCGCGACGTCCCAGACCATGACCCGGTGCGTCGCGTCCGCGGCAGCGACGCGTTTTCCATCGGGACTGAACGCCAGCCCGATCCTCCCGCCATCAAACGTCGACCTTTCCAGGTGGCAGAGACGGTAAAGGTACGACCATTCCCAGTTCCTGAGCGCGAGCGGGCAACGACCCAGATGATCGAGTGCGGCCGACGAGCTGTTGGTGGTCCACTCATTGTGGGCCAACTGGATTCGATTGAAGTAGAGGTGCCGTTCCAGCGAATTGGCCTTCTCGGACGCCTCGGTGCTCTTCTGCTGGGCGATGCTGCGCAGGGTGTCCGCCTCCGCGAGGTTTTTGAGGGCCTGGCGCCAGTTCCAGATGATCCCGCTGATGCCGATGACGATGGCCAGGACGAGTGCCGCGCTGAGCGCGGCGACCCCCGGGCGGCGCCGGGCCAGTCTCACGAGGCGCTCGACCGCGGTGGTGGGCCGTGCCAGGATGGCCTCGTCGTCGAGGAACCGGCGCAGGTCCTCGGCCAGCGCCTCGGCGGATGCGTAGCGGTGGCCCGGCTCCTTGTCGATCGCCTTCATCACGATCGTCTCGAGATCACGCGGGATCCGGCTGTCGACCAACCGAGGCCGCGCCGGCTCCTCGGTCTGGATCTGGTCGATGAGCTTGAGCCGATCCGACGAGTCGAACGCCGGCCGAAGTGTGGCGAGCTCATAGAGCGTCAGGCCCAGCGCGTAGATGTCCGCGCGGGCGTCCCCCTGACCGCGGAACCGTTCCGGCGCCATGTAGCGCAGCGTGCCGAGGAGGTCGCCGGTGGCCGTGAGCATATCGTCGCCGGCCTTCGCCAGACCAAAGTCGGTGATCCAGACGATTCCGGCGATGTCGAGCAACAGGTTCGAGGGCTTGATGTCGCGGTGCACGATGCCTCGGGCATGGGCGTATGCCAGGCCTTGGGCAGCCTGGCGGCCGATCTGCGCCACGCTGCGGAAAAACGGTAGCCGGCGACGCGTGGTTTCGACCGCCGATAGCGGCGTGCCGCCCGGCAGCACGGCGGAGCCGGACCCGCCGCGGGCCGTCGCCGACGCAGGTTGATCCGGGGCGCCGTCTACCGGTGCGAGTTTGGCGGCTGCGCCGATGTCAACGCTCTCGGTCTCCGCCGGACCAACCGCGGCCGACGAGTCGCGCCGGGGACTTTCCGATGCTTCGGTGGCAAGCCGGCCCAGGAGCAACGACTCGGCAACGAGGCCGATCGGCCGCTCCGGGACGCCGGCCGCCAGGTCGCCGCCGCGATAAGGGGCCGTCGCCGCCGCGATGCGGGCGACGCTCTCGGGCCCGTCGGGGCCTGTCGGGGTGCGCTTCTGATCCGGATCGCGAAACCGCGCCAGCTCGTCGATGACCTGGTCGAGCGCCTCGCCGTGGATGAACTGCATCGCGTAGAACGCGACAACGCCGTCGCGGCCCACTTCGAAGACCGGCACGATATTGGTGTGATGCAGCCGTGCCGCGGCCTTTGCCTCCCGGCGGAACCGCTCCAGGGCCTTGCGGTCGCCCGCCACCTGATCCGGCAAAACCTTGAGCGCGACGCGCCGGCCCAGGGAGACTTGCTCGGCCTCGTACACCACTCCCATCCCTCCGCGGCCGATTTCACGCAGGATCCGGTAGTCGCCCACCTGCGTGAGTCTCGGCGCGGCGGCCGGGCAAGACGCCGCCCCCTGGCGCCGGACATCCTGCTCGGCACGCTCGACTTCCACGAGCGCAGGGAACATCTCTTGGATCTCGCTGGCCATCTCCGGCAGACGGGCGACGTATTCCTCGAGGCTCGGCCGTTCGCCGCGGCGGTACCGCTCGGCAAACTCCTCGGCGAGCTCGTCGAACCGGGCGTAGTCGCGCGTTTCGGACGTAGTGGACATGATCAAAGGCCCTCACAGTCGCCGGGCATTATCGCCAGGACGTCCTTGAGTCGCTTCAAAGCACAAACGTACCCCTTGGCCCCGGTCTCCGGCGTGATCGCCAGCACCTGGGCGGTTTCGGCGCGGCCAGCGCCCGCCACCTGCCGCCCCTGAGCCGCTCGAATTGGTCAGTCGCGTCGCCGTTCTTATGATCCATGGCGGTCCCCATAACCTTTATCCGCGCGCCGCCCTGGAACCGGGACTGAAAAATCAGGAGCGGGCGTGCGAGCGCGAAATACTCGCCGCGCAAGTCCTTTACAGCATCGCATCTGGAGCAGGACCAGGCGACAATAGACCGAATCGACACCCCGGTGAATCGCAACTTCAATTAACCCCTGTCCCTCCAGACTACGCAGTCGTACAATAGAGGCCCGTGCGATCTCGACATCGCGCCCGAGGAGTCTGACTCGCCATGCCTGTTGATTCTTCCGAGCCGGAGCCAGCCAGAGCGACCGCGCCCATGGCTGGCGGCACGGCGGCCCAGGCCAAAACATTCCCGATGCAGCACGGCCATCGGCCAGCCTCGAGCGAGCAGATTCCTGCCACTTTGGTGCCGGTTGCGGGCTGGCACTTTCTTCACCTATTTTATCGGGTGGATCGTGCGCGGCTGGGATTGATTTCGGCCGAGCATCGGCAGCGGGGCCTGGAAGATTTGCGTCGTGTCCTCAAGGCCAAGCCGCCGGGCGCTCCGGAGCAGATCCAGTGTTTTGCGGTTCCGGGTCACAAGGCCGATTTCGGGATCGTGATGGCCGGGCCGGACTTGAGAGCCGTTCACGACGTCCAGATGGCCGTTCAAGCCTCGAGCCTCGGGCCCGCGCTCGATCCCGCCTATTCATTCTACTCGATCACCGAGGTCTCCGAGTACGTGCCCGACGAAGAGGAGTACGCCCGGATCCTCCGCGAGCGTGAGGGAGTCGATCCCGACAGCAGCATGTACAAGGCCAAGGTCGCCGCGTATGCGGAGCGGCTCGGGCCAATGAACCGGCAGCGGCTTTATCCCGAGTTTCCCAACTGGCCGTGTCTCTGCTTTTACCCGATGAGCAAGATGCGCACAGCGGGCCAGAACTGGTATCTGCTACCGTTTGCTGAGCGGGCCGAGCTGATGTCGCAGCACGGCAAGAGCGGCATGAAGTTCGCGGGACGGGTGAGCCAGCTCATCACCGCGTCGACGGGGCTGGACGATTGGGAATGGGGCGTGACGCTCTGGGCTCGTAACCCGTCATACATCAAAGAAATCGTGTACACGATGCGTTTTGATGAAAGCTCTGCGAAGTATGCCCTCTTCGGGGATTTCTATTTCGGCTACATCCTGCCGCCTGACGACTTGCTGGAAACGATTCGGCTCTGAGGCAGGAGCACTTGGCGTGAATGGGACGAAAGGGTGCCTGGCCGGGCGCATTGTTTCGGCCAGGACACTGCAATCCACATTCTTTTTACAAAGGCTAACATGAGCACGACGATGAATGAACTGGCGTCGAAGGCGCGGCTGACCTGGACCGAGAAGCTGGACCAGGACAAGGGATTGCCCAAGGTGGTACCGATTGGACCGACGATGAGCAAGCAATGGGGCAAAGGGACGGTTGTGGTCCCAGCTCCGCGCGAGGTGGACGCGATCATGAAGCTGGTGCCGAAGGGGAAGTTGATCACGATTCAGGAGATCCGCAAGGTACTGGCCGAGCGTCACGAAGCGACGATCGGTTGCCCGCTGACGACGGGCATCTTCGCGTGGATCGCCGCTCACGCGGCGGAAGAGGACCGCAAGGCGAAGCGGAAAGGGGTCACTCCCTACTGGCGAACGCTCAAGTCCGGCGGCTTCTTGAACGAGAAGTACCCTGGCGGCATCCCGGCTCAGAAGACAAAGCTCGAGGCGGAGGGTCATGTGGTGGTCCAGCGCGGCCAGAAGTTTGCCGTTGCCGATTATGAGCGGTCACTCGCGCAGCCGGACGCCGGCGGGCGATGAGTGAGGCCCGCGCTCGCATGGCTGGCGCTGGAGTTGGCGTTGGTGCGCGGTTTTCAGACCTGGTCCTGGCGAGCACGTCCGTGTATCGGCGTGCCTTGCTGGACCGGCTGGGAATCCCATTCCGCTGCCGGGCGCCCGCTTGCGATGAGTCGGAGTTGAAGGGCGTGGAGCGCACCCACAGGGTGCTCGCCGAGAAGCTGGCGTATGCCAAGGCTGCCAGTCTGTCCTCCGAGGAACCCGGGGCGGTGGTCATTGGCTGCGATCAGTTGGTTTCTTTTGAAGGAAAGGTTCTCGGGAAGCCGGGAAATGTGGAACCTGCCATCGACCAGCTCTTCGCCCTGGCGGGCAAGACGCACGAGTTGATCACAGCGATGGTGGTGATCCACGAAACCAGGGTTTACCGGCACACGGATGTGTCAAGGCTATGGATGCGGCCTCTGCCGAGATCCTCGATCGAGCGCTATGTCCTGGCTGAACGGCCGCTGGACTGCGCCGGGAGTTACAAGCTGGAATCCGGTGGAATCGTTCTGTTCGATCGAATCGAGTCCAACGACCACACGGCGATCACGGGTTTGCCGATCCTGGCACTGGTGTCGATCCTGGCCGAAATTGGGTTTGAGATTCCATGATAGGTACGAGGGTAGGGCGGTCCATGCCATCATTGGGGTTGGAAGTGCTTGACAAAGCGAGGCGCCAGGGTTGCAATCAGTGGTAGCACGTGCCCGTAGCTCAATTGGATAGAGCGTTAGCCTCCGGAGCTAAAGGTTGTGGGTTCGATTCCCTCCGGGCATACTGACAAACCGCTCGCTGCAACTCCTGACACCAGAGCGAAATCATCTGACAAACCTTGACTTACGGCAAGCCGAGTCGGCCCGATCGCAATGGGCGGCTCGGCTTTCGTTTTGTCACCGTTGACCACCGTTTTCGTGCAATTGTCGCCCTTCAGTGCAACAGGAAGTGCAACGGCGCACGGGCCGAAATCGTCAGCCCCGGTCGCTCGGGCTCGTTCTCGCTCGCTGCTCGGCCCGGCGTCGAGCGGAAGGCTCGGCAGGGCGTCGAGTGCCCCTTGAACGTCCAAGAGCTTCGGATCGGTGTAAACGTTCGCCGTGAGCTTCGGGTCACTATGACGCATCGCGGCTTGAGCCGTTCGCGATGGCACGCCGCCCCTGCCGAGAAGGGTGCCGAAGGTCGTCCCGAGTGCATGCATGTCGAGCGTGCGGCACCGAACGTTGCGCTTCGGGATGTCGGCGACTTTCAGGTCACCGTTGAAGATCTTGTCGAGAGCGGTCGGCACGACGAATACGAGCGTATCCGACGGAAGCCGCGCCGGAATCGGCTCGCCGCGCCGGAATGCTTCCGTCTGGCGGGCGGCGAGCTTGTCGCCGAGCCAGGCTCGAAGGTCGCTCGCCAGGTCGGCCCGAATGACGACATCGTTTCCTTCCCGGTTCTTCTCGTCGGCGAGTCGGTTCAGGTAGGCTCGGACGTTGTGTCGATGGAGTGGAACCGAGCCGGCCGCGGCGACGGCGTTGAGATACGAGTCGAAGTGTCGCCGATCGGCGTCGCTATGTGGTCGGCGATCTGGCCTTCGGCAACGGCGAGGATTTTGGATCGTACCTTCTCGGGTCGCCGCTCCAGGCCGGCGAGAACACTCTGAGCAGCGGTTTTGTCCCGGCATCCGGTCGTCGAATCGGTTCCGGCTCATTGAAGCGAAGCGTGTACGACTGCCCATTCGCGAAGGCGCCGTGACGAGACCAGAACCCTCCCAGTTCCTCGATCGATGGATCACACGGTATAGGGCTCGCTGATGGTGGGCACAACGGCAGCACGGAGTTCCGCAGATACTCGACGTAAACGTGCTGAAGGCTTGGAAATCTAGGAACGTATCGCTCGAATTGGCTCTTGATTCCTTGCAATTCCGCCAAGAGCTATCGTGATTGCGCGGCGGCGTCCGGCGTGTTTGCCTACCGTGCATCGGGCCGAGCCGGGCAAACGAGCTGGGGGTAGGAATCCGCGCCATTTGCCCGGCCCGCTTGGCTCGCTGGTTTGCAACCCGTAGAGCCGTCCCGATGCATAAGTTTATCGCCGCCAGTTCGATGCTGGTATCTCGATTTCGTCGACGCCGTGAACGAGAATTATCGCTTGGCTTCGCGGGCATCGCTGTTGTGGCCGCAAAGTTCGTCACTGCTCGGAAGGACGGTAGCCGATGTCAATCGAAGTCGCTTGCCAATGCGGCAAGGTTCTCAAGGCGAAAGACGAACATGCAGGTTTGAAGGCAAAGTGCCCAAGATGCGGCACGATGGCTGATCTTCGCACGGCGGGCTGCCTTGGCGGATGCAGGTGGCCAGAGTGGTTCACTTTTTTGGAGTCCAAGCCATTGTCGATTTGTCTCGGCGGGTGGGCTACCGGTGACCGGTGAACAAGGACCAGCGGACGTGAGGATCGTCCAGGTCAAAAAATCTACTAAACAGTTGAATTCGTGCGCCCCACCTGTTACAACCTGCGATTGGGTTCCTTCCATATCGAAAGTTGGTCGGCAGGCTACTCGGTTCCACGTTGTCGGGAGGTTCGAAGCTTTGACGCTCGACCTCGGGGCAGTACGGAAACGAGGCCCTTACCGTTGCGACAAGTTCGCCCACGACTGGCAGACTTGGCGATGCAGTGTTGGGCAGATCGCGGAGTAGTGACTCACTCCGGCGAGCTTGACTTCTCCGTCTAGTTACGGCAATCCGCGGCAGGGGTATGCATTCGCGCGGCGTATCAAAACCTCCTGTCGTTAATCACTGGTGAGGGGAACTTTCTCGCTATACACAGTTCGGTTCTAATCGGATACATCACCGATTCGCGCAGAATGCCCTCAGTGCCTACTGGACATCAGTGCCTTTAAATTGCGTCTGCGGATACGCAGCTGTCCGCCTTGCTCCGTCTCGGTTCCTTCCGTTCGGCTGAATCCGAGCAAGCGCGAGGATGGCGAGTTGTGCTCCGGCACGTTTGTCGAGCCCCCGCAATGACGCGACGCAAACCAGCGTGCGCAGCACGGTAACCGCTCTTGGTGCAAGCCCGTGTTCCGATTTTCATGTGATTCGTTCGAAACGGTCTTCTGACACGGAGGTAAGCGTTCACAGTCTGGGGTTGTCGTTTGCGAATGACGCAATTATTCTACCTGCATGGCATGGACGCCCCCGATTCCAGAACCCCTGTGGCAGACGGCTTCGCCCGAGGTCCAAGCGGCGATTCTTGCGCTCGTCGAGTTCTACGAACTGCGCCTTGCCAAACTTGAAGCGCGCGTCAACGATCTCGAGAATCGGCTGAAGCTCAACTCCACCAACTCGTCGAAGCCCCCATCCTCTGATCCGATCGGAATGAAGCGCAAGCCCCCGGCTTCTCCCAGCGGAAAGAAACGCGGCGGGCAGCCCGGACATCGTAAGGCCCACCGCGCCTTGGTCCCACCCGAAAAGATTCGCGGGACGACCCACTGTAAGCCGACTGCTTGCCGCCGATGCGGTCATGAACTCTGCGGCGACGACCCCGAACCCTTGATCCATCAAGTCGCCGAACTGCCCAAGATCGAGCCGATCGTCGATGAGTATCGGCTCCATCGTCTGACCTGCCCTGGCTGCGGCGAGACGACCTGCGCTGCCTTGCCACCGGGCGTCCCCACTGGATGCTTCGGCCCGTACCTTCAGGCGGTGCTGGCCGTGCTCGCGGGGGCCTATCGCCTCAGCAAGCGTCAGATCCAGCAGTTGGTAAGCGACCTGTTTACTCTTTCGATCTCCACCGGGATGGTCTCCAAGCTGGAACGGCAGTCGGCCATCGCCCTTGAAGCCCCTTACAACGAACTCGCGACTTCGGTCCATAAGTCCTCGGTGGTTAATATCGACGAGACGTCGTGGCGTGAGAATCGTCACAAGGCTTGGCTGTGGGCCACGGTGACCAGCTTTTGCACGGTCTTTACCATCGCCAAAAGTCGTAGTGGCGAAGTCGCGGCGGCTCTCTTGGGGAGCAAAGACGATCAGGTCGTCGGCAGTGACCGGTTCAGCGCGTATGAGTGGATCAAGGCATTCGGGCGTCAAGTCTGCTGGCGCATCTGCGCCGAGACTTCCAAGCGATGATCGACCGGGGTGGTGAAGGCGAGAGCATCGGACAGCGGTTGCTTTCGTTGTCGAACCGGCTGTTCCGCCACTGGCACCGAGTGCGCGACGGAACTTTGCCTTGGAATGCGTTTCAAGAGCGGATGCACCGCTTGCGTCGGGAGGTCAAGCAAACCCTTCTGGAAGGGTCGAGGTGCCCGTGCGCGAAAACGGCGGCCACGTGCTTCGAGCTTCTCAAGGTGGAAGAAGGTCTGTGGACCTTCGCGCGGGTCCAGGGAATCGCACCGACGAACAACGTTGTGGAACGAGCGTTGCGGCATGCGGTGATCTGGAGGCGGATCAGCGGCGGGACCGACAGTGTGCATGGGAGCCGATTCGTCGAGCGAATGCTGACAGTGGTGGCGACCTGTAGGCAACAGGGCCACAACGTCTTGGATTACCTGACTTCGTGCTTTGAAGCAGACCGTCGTGGCCACGCCCTTCCCTCTCTTTTGCGACTCACCCGGACGCGATCCAAAGTTGCTTGATTCGACCTACCCCACCCTATGAACGGCTACGGCAGAGCGGAAGCACTGCTCGAATGGATAGATATTCATTCGACGGTTCTTAAGCTGAAGCCACCAGCAAAGAAGTAGAGCGAGGTTGATTTGAAGTGCCGGAATGCTGAGCCGGCCCACAGTGGCGAGAGTCTTCACAGTGCTGAGTAATCGACGGTGGGCTCGATCCATGCGACTCTGGGCGTGCTCGGATTGGGCGAGCGTCATTCCTTGTTCCGATTTTACACTGCCTGTATGCTGAGCTTCATGCAATCGGACGGCGAACCAACACGTTGCGGCCGTCTCGGCAAGCATCGTCTCGGCCGGGCTCGGGCTCGGGCCGGCCAGTTTGGCGGCGAGGTACGCAAAGCTCTTCCCGGAGCGACACCTTCGTCTTCGCGTTTCCGTCCTTCCGCGCGGCCCAATCGATCAGTCGGCCAACCGCCCAGTTGTCCATTATCCGCTCGGCGGGCTTCGCCTTCACGATGTCTTGAGACTTGGCCGCACTTTCTTTCCGGGTGCGCTCAAAGGCGCCGCGGGGCCGACTTCTGTTCCAAAATCAAACCTGGACCATTCCCGCAAGAGGATCGTGCGTGCTCTTCTGGTAGCACCCCCTTATGGAGTGCTTCTGGGATGGTAGGCATGGGCTCCTACAGTATCGGTACCAAAATGCCTACAGTGCTGTAGGCGCCGGCGCAGAAAGTCAGGCGTTCAGTCGAGGTGGAGAATGCCCGTGGGCACGGGTAGGATTGCCAGACGGATCGACGACTTGCGAGGTAGTCTCAGGACTTGAGAGAATGCAGTTCGAATGCGAGAGACCGCAACTCACTCGGAACTCCGCCATGAAATACGCCAAAGCTGCTACAAATTCATACCGTCGGGCCGGCAGTATGAGTGCAGTCACGTTCGTGCGTGCGGCCCGCTTCGTTACCTTGCTGCTCGTTGCCACATTGACCATCGAGTTCCTCGTCATGGCCGTCGTCTTCAGTGCCGACACGGCCATCTTGGTCGGCTTTGTTCTCATTCCCATACTGATACTCGCCACTTGGATAATCGCTGCCGTGCTGGGGACCGTGCTCCTACTCGCCAGGTGGCTTTGGGCAAAGACACAGGACCAAGTTCTGCGAGCCCAGCGCCGGACCGGCGCACGCTCAGGTCTGTGGGACGAATGGCTCGACGGGTTCAGTCGGGTCTGAGCGATCACGAAGGTTCACTCCATCGGAAACGGGAAAACGCGATAGGCGGACGGTCCGCGGTTAATCCCCCGGCGTCGGATAACCTCGAGCATACTCTGACGAGCCAGGCGGCCGGCCGACGGCTTGGCTTGCCGTTTGCCGATTCATTCCTCGTCGCCGAGCCAGGTCGTCGAGCGACCCAGAAGAGAATCAGCTAGGCAACGCGAACGCACTCAGAGATGGTAACCGACATCGGAACCGAATCTTGATGACTGGCCAAGGATCTCGCCGTGCTTGCCTTATCGCCGCCGTCGCTTTTCAGACCGCAATGCCCGCGTGGGCATGGCCGCGGCTCTACTCGCATTCAGGGAGTCAATGATGCCTTTCAATATCGGTCCGTTTGAGCTGATGTTCATCGGCCTCCTGGTGGGGGTCGCGATCTTGGCCCTGATCTTCGTGCTATTCAGAAACAAACTCCCGAAGTCTTGACTTGACAGCGCGTCCTCGTCGACGATCACGACCCCGCTGTCCACTCCGAGAACGGATCCGACACGAATTCAACGATTAGCAGCGGTCCCTAGTAGGCAAGGATCAACGAGGCCAACGTTCTCACCTTTATTCCCCGACTTTCCGCTGATCAGCCCGTGGCATGCGTCATTCACGACCGCTTGGTCGCCTCCTCGTCACGAAACTCCACGCCGTCGCTGCCGCCTTCCAGACAAGCCACAAGACGAGCGGGATGACAAAGACGAGGGGCAAGAAAACCGCCATCAGCCAGGTCCACCAGCGGGCAGGTCTTGCCCGTCGGTCCTCCGGCACCGTGCATGCGGGAAGGTACATCATCAGCCCGTAGACAAACACCCACATCCCGATCTGGATCAAGTTCTGGGGACCGAAGGTGATCGTCTCGGCGAGCGTCCCGTTCAGCCCGAATAAAAATAGGACTTCAATCGGTCGGTAGTCATAGCGGGCCAGCAGCCATCCCCAGCAAAGGAACAGCGGGACGAAGACGATCACGCTGTTCGTGAAGACAACCACGAAGTAATTCTTGGAGGCGGTGATCCGAGCAGCGTCCGTGACCCCTCCGAGCAGAGGTGCCATGTTGGTCAAGCCGGTCGTCACCGCCTCTTCCAGCATGGCGAAAACGACGCAGAGCAGCACAAACCGGGTTCGCCAGCCCAGGGGGATGCGGGTCGCCCAGCGGACGAAGCGGTCCCTCAATACCCACATGACCAGCCCGCCCAGGACGCACCAGATGAGGATCAAGCCGACTCCCATCTTGATGATGGCACGGTGGTCAGGGTCGGGATCCTTCGACAAGATGAAGACGGTCACCGCCGTGGTCGAGAGGACTCCCCAGGCAGTGATCACAATGAGCAAGAGACAAACCAGCGACTTTCTTGTCGGAAGTTGAATCCTCAAGTACGCCTCCGCAGCGTTCAGCCTTTGCCCATGGTCAAGCTACGACGACGTAATCTCTTGGTCCAGATGATTCTGATTGGGGTGGTCTGTCTGCTGGGACTCGGCTCCCGCCGCTACGCCGTCTTGTTACCAGGGTTCATCGCCGCTTACGCAGGTGACACGCTCTGGGCGTTGGCGGCATTTCTCGGAATCGGGCTGGTACTGCCCCGAGCATCGACACGGATGATTGCCTGCCTGGCGCTGGCATTCTCGGTCGCCGTTGAGATCAGCCAGTTATATCACGCCCCCTGGATCGACTCGATCCGCCAGACAACACTGGGTGGGCTGATCCTGGGCTTCGGGTTCCTCTGGAGCGACCTTGCCTGCTACGCTCTGGGGGTGGGGTTAGGCGTCATGATTGACGTCGGGCTAAGCGCGGCTAAGGCGAGGTCAAAATGAACATTCACGGAGTGCGCAGATCAGCCCTCCCCAACCATCGCTGCCCGGAATTGTTGCTCGCTTAACTTGTCCGTCAGGAACTTGTAGGCGAGGAGATACTTCCGCTGGCGGGCGATGTCCGGCTCGATCCGATCGGGACGCACGAGCGCCCGAGAGAGCCGGGCGTTGTCCTCCAGGTCGGCCAGTTTGACCCGCCGGCCGATCTGGTCGCCCTTGCACCGAACGACGTAATCGGCATAGGACTCGCCCTTGCGTTGCGTTACGCAATCCAGGGCTGCGAGAATTGCCTCGTCGAAACCCTCTCGCCGCAGGTACTCGGGCGTGACCGAAGTATCCTCGATCACGTCATGGAGGATCGCCACGACCTTCTCCGCTTCACACTCTACGGCGCTCATGACCCGGAGCGGGTGGAGGATGTACGGCTGGCCGTGCTTATCCTTCTGACCCTCATGGGCTCCGGTGGCGATCTGCAATGCTCTCTCGATTGACGCCATGATTCTCCTCACACTCGATTCTTCAAAGCACGTCGATGTCACGGCCGTGAGTTCGAGGCCCTCGTGTCGATGTCGTTCGACAGTTGGCGTGGTCGGGTCGATTTACGAGTCGCTGGGATTGTCGGCCTTTGAGGAACTCCGACCCCGGCTCCAGGGCTACCTCGCCTCGATCACCAGTTATCGCAAAAACCGCCATGAGGAACTAGCCGAGCCGCCTCGCCGTCGCATCGCCCACGATTGGGGTCGGAGCTTCGACGAGTGGCGGTATGGGCGTTGACTGTCGCGTCAACGGTGGGCAGGACATCCCAGCCCCTCACGACGGCTGCCTTCAACGAAGACGCACGGATTTCCCTGCAGCGTCATGTCTTTGTGCGAGCCCTCCTACTTCGCAGCTCCAAGTAGTTCAAACGTCCCTTTCGGCAGATCCGGGTTCGCCTTCGCGTTCTCGTACTGCACGACTTGTTTTCCTGTAAACGCGCTTTCGCTTATTATTCGGAACGGCAGCAGCACGCCTGCGACCGCTCGGTAGTCCTCATAGCGGACGTTGAGCTTCGTCATACCAACGCCTTTGGCCACGACCCACGCTTCCTCCTTGATTAGAAGCCCGCTCTTGCAACTGACATAGCGCGTCAGGGGCGGAAGCAACTCGCCATAGAACCGCACGACCCAGACTTCCTCTTCCTTCGAAGTGTCCTTGCGCACGACCTCGACTGCTGTCGCGGTCTTGCGCCAATCCCCGAGTCGTACCAGCGGGTTGACGCGAGCGTATTGCTCGTGGAACATCCCGTTCAGGTTCTCCGCGGCCTTGCCCGGCAATTGCCGCCAGCCTCGGTCGCGCTTGACCACGAGCACTTGCTCACCGGTGCCGATCTTCACGCGTTGCACGACCTGGTGATCGTCCGCGACAAAGGTCAACTCGAGTTTTGCCGTTCCCACACGGACCGTCCCAAAGAGCTGCGCCACCCGGAGCGCGTCGATTCTGTCGCCGCCCTGTTGCCGCCGGCAGTCCGCCATGAGCTGGGCGACCGTCGGCAGGTCCTTGGCCGGCCCGACTCGTTCCAGCACCGACTCCACCTTGCCTTCCTGGATCCTGAGTTTCACAACGACCCCGCCGGCTCCACGATCGAATCGGATCGCTACCTCCGGCGCCGCCGGTCCGAAACCCCAGCGACCATCCTCGATCGGCCAGCGGGGGACGAGGACGCTTGCTCTTCCCGAAAGCTCGAGCGCGAGACGGCCGCCGTGCACATACACATAGCCGATTGCCCTCGACGCGGTGTCACGATACTGGCCGATGTAGGGCTTGAGCTTCTTGGCGGAAAGGCGCTGCGGAGCCGGCGCCGCGGGTAGGCCGACCAGGGGAGCGATCAACTCCTCGAACTGAAACACGCTGAGGCCGCCGCGGGCCTGGGTGAAATAGATGGCCATCAGCTTTTGCTCGGGGAATGCCAGCGCAAGCGTGCCGTCCGAGCCGCCGTGTCCGAAGACCGGCAGCGCAATAGGCCTGTCCGCCTTCTCGCCTTGGTAAACCATCCAGTGCTGGCCGTAAAAAAGACGGAAACCAGGAAGACCGGTCGGGTAAGGCTTGGAACTTGCGGGCGCCAGCATAGGAACGGCCGGCGTCAGCGCACGCGTCACCGCCGCTTCGGACAGCAACCGTTTCGACCCAACCCTACCCCGGTCCATCCACAAGGCGAGAAAGCGAGCGTAGTCGCTCGGCGTCGAGTAGAGGGCGGCCGCACCGAGAAAAAAGGGAAAGAACGGCGGATCGTTTCGGTCCCAGTATTTGTGCCAGAATGCCGATGTACCGGCGTAGTTGGAGCTGACCTGAGAGCGAGGCGGCCCGTCCGTGCCCAGCACGCAATAGGTGTCCTTCATGCCGAGCGGTTCCAGGATGCGTTTGCGAATGAATTCCTCAGCCGGTTGTCCGGAGATCTGGGCGACAATCGCAGCGAGCGTTTCGCTGTCACAATCGCTGTAGGCAAACACGCCGGCTTTCCCCGAGGGACCCGCCTTGCCCGCCTGATCCGCGACGGACCTTTGGCTGCGATACGCGCTCAACTCCTTGTTGATGAGCGTGAGGGGGAAACCACCGGTGTGAGTCAGCAATTGTTCGACGGTGATTTCGCGCGACTTCGCGTTGTCGAACGAGGAAAGGTACTTGCTGGCCCGGTCGGTGAGCGCGAGCTTGCCTTCGTCGATGAGCATTTGAACCGCTGTGCCGACGACCGGCTTGGTCATGGAGCGCACACAACAAATGGTGTTCGGTTCCATCTTCAGGCGGCTTTCCCGATCCCTCCAGCCGACACCCTCGTCAAGGATGATTTTGCCGTCCTTGATGAGCAGCACCTGCGCCCCCACGGTCTCCTGGTCTGCGACCAACTCGTTCACGCCGTCGAGCACTGTTCGAACCTTGTCGGATGACAATCCCACGCTTTCGGGCGTGGCCCGCTGGAACGGAGCCGATCGCTCGTCGTTTTGCTCTCGCGCCGTCGCCAAGCCCGAAAGAAACAAGAGGAATGCAACGTGTGTCGACACAAGCCGATGCATGGCTGGACTCCGCGATTGTCGAGTAAAAAACCGTTGACTTTCGAAGGGCCGGTTTCGTCCATTGTAGAGCACCCACAACGGGACGGCGCCTCGTCGGGCCTTCGTCTTCGGCAGGCACGGCAAGATCGCGTTCAAGAATTTGAAGGTCGTACCCCCTGTCGACGCCAAGGCAATGACGAAGCTGACGAATGGAGACGCGAAGGGGAGGTAGACATTCTCGTCGAAAGGCGGAAGGATGAAGGGGCAACACGGAGCGCGGAATGCGGACTCCATACAGGCTCGACGCGCCAGCGATTTGATTCATCCTTCATCGAACTGTTCGATGCCGAAGCTAAGGGCTTGGGACGCCAGGGCCGTCATCGACCACCTGTCCGGGATCCTCGACCGAGGCGCGGACGATGTTTGACGCTGGAACGTCGGTTCGGCTGTTGGCGACTCCCGTATCGACGGGCGTGTGGGCGGGGTTGCCCACCGCCTCCCTCCAGAGTGCCTCGGCAGGCCGGCGCTGCGTCCGAGCGTGGTCCTCAAGATTGTCGCGCTCGTGCAAGATCAGTCGGACCAGCAGGTCTCGAGCGTCACTGGCATGGCGCAGGAACCCTGACATGATGTCCTCGCCCTCGAGTTCTCCGTCTGCGAACCGCTCGAGAGCTTCGCCCTTGATTTTGCTGAGGTCGTCCTGGAGTTGCAACAGCTCAGCGAGGTCGAGCGTCGGCGCACGCGCCAGCGCCAGCGCCACGGCGCTCAACGCCGGCGACCTGCAGGATATACGCCTCGAAGCTTCGTTCGCGTCGCCGGCGAAATCGCCGGCGCAGCCACTGGATCAAACAGAAGATGCCACCAAGGACGACGCCAAGGATGCTCACCTCTTTCTCGAGCTGGTCGATCACGTCGGCGGCGATCAGAGGAGAGTTGCGGCGGATGTACTCGATGGTGCCAGGGTGCCAGGGCAGTTCCGGCGGCAACTCCAATAGCCTCGCATCGAGCGGTGGCTGGCGGACCTGCGAGAACGGGGAATTGAAGACCACTTCAAGAAGGCGTCGGATCGTGGTCGCCTCGATATCGTTGCGCGCGACAAGCAACATCCGGGTGCCGAGCGTGTGGATCGGCTCTGGCGGGACGCCGGGCTCGAGTTCGTAAGCGAACGCCGGGATCGTCGCGTCGCAGACGCGCCGCCGATCGATCCGGGACGTCGTCTGACCTGGGAGCGAGTGCGCGGTATGGTCTTCGTCGAGAGCCCCGAGCGCGAACGCCTCGCAGAACGGCAGCGACACGAGCCGGTAACCGTACAGCCTCACCAGGTGGCGAGCGATTGGCGAGGGGAGCGTCGAGACGGTGAAGACCGCATCGGGCAACCGGGATGCGTCGCGCTCCCGCTCCAGGTCGGCATTGGTATGGGTGCTCTCGGTATAGTCGATGCCGGCCCGTAAACCAGAGAATGCCATGACCTCCGTGGCCAGCAAGTACGTTCCACTACCG
The DNA here is from genome assembly GCA_963781785.1 of uncultured Isosphaeraceae bacterium. Lineage (GTDB taxonomy): Bacteria > Planctomycetota > Planctomycetia > Isosphaerales > Isosphaeraceae > CAWAHD01. The sequence continues at coordinate 212,852 of CAWAHD010000002.1, forward strand.
TGGTCGCCGAGATCGACCACTTTGCCGCGCAGCGCCCCGAGGCTCGCGTTGACCGCTGGATGGATCTCCTGCCTGACCAGCAGATGAAGCGGTTCGACGTGCAGCACCGCCACTTGACAAAGGCCCGGATGGTCGATCATGTCGAGGCCACCCTGCACGAAAGCCGCACCGACCTGCCCTGACTCCAAAGCCTGGAGGGCCTCCCCGGACCCAGCCGTTGCTCGCAACTCGATCGCGATCGCACGGTGTGCCGCCTCCCGCTGAAGCGCCTGGGCGATCCGATGCCGTGTTCCCGCCTCCTGACCGGCCGTCATTCGCAGTGGGACGGGCCGCTCCGGCGACTTGTGAAGGGCGAAGAAAGCCGCAAGGCTGAGAGCCCCCACTCCGAGGATGGCGAGCAGCCCATCGCGGACACGCTTGCCGAACCGCGCGTGCCCAATCATGGAACGGCCTCCCATTGTGTCGCTCGGCGTCTTTTGAATCCGTTTGGACCGTCTCCGCTAGTCTATTCGCCCGACCTGACGCGAAACACGACGATTGCCACCGCCTTCACGAATATTTCACTTGAGCGGAGTCGATGCACCGGTTCCCGGCGCGCGACGACCGCTGACGATCGGCGCCCGCGACGCGACGCCGAGTCCACGACGGGAAGGGATTCTGGATCACTTCGCTCGATCGCGCGGGGCATCCGCCCAGATTGGTCAGGTGGTGCACGCCAGTGCCCTTCGCTCCGCGCAGGCATGTCGCTCGCTCTCAAAAAGCGAGAAGGGGGGTCGGAGATTTTCAAGTCGGCCGCCGTATTTCTCGACAGAGCATCACTCGCTTCACATCCGCTGGTTGCTCGGCGGAGGAATGGTGAGGCGTGATAGGCCCTCGTGCGCCAGAGAACCGGCAGACTTGAGCGTGTCCTTCCCCATCCACAGAATAAGGAGTGAATCATGCCAATTTACATGAACTACGGCGACCTCGCGATCACGGGCGATGTCACCGAAGCGGGTCACCCGAAATGGATCGAGCTGAACAGCCTTCAGTTCGGGGTCAGCCGCAGCATCGCGAGCCCCGTCGGCGGCGTGAACGACCGCGAATCGACGGCGCCCTCGGTCAGCGAAGTCGTCGTGACCAAGGTGACCGACGAAGCCACGATCCAGCTCCTCAACGAGGCGCTGCAGGGTGAGGGCAAGAAGGTCGTCATCGACTTCTGCAAGACGGATGCCGGCAAGTTGGAGACCTACCTGACCTACACGTTGACCAACTGCATGATCAGTGGCCACAGCTTGAGTAGCTCGGGCGACCGGCCTCACGAATCACTGTCGCTCAACTTCGCCAAGGTCGAGCTCAAGAACGTCGCCATGGGAGCCGACGCCAAGGCCGGCAATCCTGAGTCGCTTATCTATGATCTCGGCCTGGCCGCAGTCTGTTGACCAGGACTCTCGGCCACCTCGAGCCGGCGCGGGCGCCAGGCCGGCTCGTCGGGTGGTCGGCTGCGGGGACCATCCGCGGGCTCGTGGTGGTGCTTGCCATCATCAGCGGGGCCACCGGGCATCGGCCCAGATGCGGTTAACGGTTGACCGATCGCCCACTTCCAGCCTGACGAGAGCGGCGTGGCCGACCGAATGGTTAGATAAGAAACCCATCATCCGGCACAACCGGCAATCCCCACACACTGTCGCGCAGGCCAGCCCGATTTCACGCCGCTTTTGGTCCGTGGCACGCATGGCACGCATGGCACGCATGGCATCTATGAGCGAGCACAGCGCCGACGTGGCATCTATGGCCGAGCGTCTCCTTGAGCCATTTTTCACGTTCGCCTCAACGACAACGACAGGCGTTGCGAGCCCTGAGCTGTGGAGCGGGAGAGGGTTGGGTTGGCGCGTCTTCCCGGTCTTGGCGATTTGACGGCATCCATGGGCTGCGCACGTTATTCCGGCGCTCGTCCGCCGTCGCGCCCATAGATCTCATAGATCTCACTCGTCCGAGCCGTGAGATCTATGAGATCTATGGGGCCGATCTGAGATCTGTGGAGCCGATCTGAGATCTATGGAGCCGATCTGAGATCTATGGGGCCGATGTCGTATCTGTGGCTGAGCGTGTCCTTGAGTCACTTATCACACTCGCCCGCCTCGGGCTCGTGAGGCATCGCACGCAGGAATGATCTTGGAACAGAAGCAAACGAAGGAAACGAAGTCGCGCCACGTAACCCAGGAAAGGAGGAAGAAGCTCATGCTCTGAAACCTTTCGTCGGAACTCTACGGGTTCGAATCCCGTCCGGTAGAGCCTGGACCAGCGGCCGGAAGCGAGTCTTGCGCGGTGGCGGGTAACTTCCACTTCGAGGCGTAGACAGCTAGACCAAATGCTGTGTGATAGAGCCCCGAAATCCTATTGGTGGAGAGCCTCCTTTGTCTTCGTGAGTGGGGGCCGCGTCGAATCCGTTGACAATTGGTCCGATCCCGCGGATTCGGTCTCACCGGGGTCTAAGAGCAGGGCTGTCAGGCGACACTAAAAGGATCCCCCTTCAGAGCTGTACCGATCCCCACTCCATGCATGCCTTCGTATTATCGGTTCTCTCCGCCTCTTTCCGTCTTTCGTCGACTCTCGGGTCCGGCCTCTCGTTCCGGTCGCTCCAGGTCGGTATTCGGCAACCTCGAGCGAATCAATCCACTCTTGCGTTTCTCGCGTAGCCGAAAACTCTCTCCCGTGATCAAGAGGGTGTGGCTGTGATGCAGTAAGCGGTCCAAGATCGCAGTGGCCAACACCTCGTCCCCGAAGACCGTTCCCCACTCGGAGACCCGCTGGTTCGTCGTCACCAGCAGACTTCCCTTCTCGTAGCGGCGATTCACCAACTGGAAGAACAGGTGTGCCGCCCGTCGCTCGAAGGGTAGATATCCCAGTTCATCGATGATCAACAAGCGAGGCTTGGCGTACTCGGTCAACTTGTCCGAGAGAACCCCTTCCGATTCGGCTTTCCCCAGAACTGCCAACAGAGCCGTGGCCGTTGTGAACCGGGCCGTGTGACCCTGCTCTACGATCTTTCGACCAAGCCCGATTGCAAGATGAGTTTTTCCTACACCGGGAGGTCCGAATATCAACACGTTTTCACCATGAGCGATAAAGTTTCCTGTCGACAACTCTCGAATTAATCGCTCGTCCACCGAAGGTTGGAACGAGAAATCAAAAGTCTCGATCGTCCGAACGCAAGGGAAGTGGGCGATCTGCATTCCCATTTGAATCCGCTTACCTTGCTTGGAGTCCACTTCACGCCCCAAGATCCGATCAAGGAACTCGAGATAGGTCCATTTCTCCTTCGCAGCCTCGGACAACACTGCAGCGAGTGTGTCACGTAGGTGAGTTAACTGAAGCCGCTTCAGCGCCGCGGCTACTCGCTCCTCCGACGGATCAGGGAGATCAACGAGCATGTTCATTGTCGGCCCCCTTCCACCAGCTCGGTGTACACCGAGAGCGGCCGGCACATCGGATCAACTGCCGGATTGGATGGAATCGGGGTCGACGCATTGGCCTTGGGCCGGAATAGCCCATCGAAGTGGGCCGGGTTACGGATCAGCGCGTGGGGTTCGTGGCCTCGCGGATGCCGCGCAATGCAGGTGCCGCGCAGCCAGATTTCGACCTCCTGCTCCTTGACCACAACTTCGACGATCTTTCGAACATGCCGATACGGCACGCTATATCGGATGGTGTCGATATCCACAAAACAATCAGCGTTGACCCGGCGTTTCAGACGGCGGGTGCGGACCGCCAGCAAGCGCGGCGGCAGGGATCGCAGAGCCTCTCGCTCATCGCGATCGAACCGCACAGCGGGCTGCTCCTTGGTCGTGCCGTGAATCCGGCGATCAGCGACCTCGACCATCCAACGCGACAGATGGCGCTGCAATTCCTCAAAGGAGGCGAACGATCGCCCGGCGAGGGCATTGTGCTTGACATAGCCTACGCCCCGCTCGATCTTCCCTTTGGTTCGAGCGCAACGCGGACGACACGCTCTGGCTGTCAAGTCCCGGTCGCGGCAGAAGATCTCAAAGCCCGGATTCCACACTACCCGGCCGGACTGGCGGTCGTGGGAGGTGACAAGGGGCGAAGCGTTGTCGCAGAGAACTTGCTCGGTAACGCCACCGAAATGCCGGAATGCTCCGTCGAGGCCTTCGAGCCAATCATCTTGCCGTTGCGCGAGGAAGGCTCGGCAATAGAGCCGACGTGAGTATCCCAGGACCACGGTCATCAAATAGACCTTCACGGGTTCGCCGGCGATTCGCACGACCCTCTCGCCGAAGTCAATTTGGGTCTGTTGGCCAGGTGAGGTCTCGAATCGGACTGTGGCCAAGGTCTTGGCTCGTTCTTCCTGGCGAAGGGTTGCGACTGCTCGTTGCAGGGTTCGCAGCTCGAGGTGGATTCCTCGACTGGCGAGTTCCTGTTGGATAACGACGGCGTTGCTCTCCGCAACGGTACCGAAGAGACGTTGGACTTCAATCAACGTCTTGGCGTCGAGGCGACGTGCAGCGGGGCGTTCTTGAAAACCGACTGTGGCTCCAGCGAGATAACGGCGGACAGCCTTGCGCGAGACTTTCAACTGTCGAGCAATCCGTTTACTGCCGAGGCCTTCGTCGGAGAGCTCGTGGATCCGATCCACGACTTCCGGCTTCAGCATCCCGGTGTCCTCCTGCGTAGATCGCAGGCGGACATTCGTTACATCCATTTGGCCCACCTGCGTGTCATGCAGATTGACCACATCGGACCCGAACTCGTCCATAGCCCCTCCAATCAAATGTACAGGGAGAGGGGGGTACTTTTAGTGTCGTCCGGGGGGTTCCTTTTAGTGTCGCCTGACACCGTGGCAGAGGGGCGGGAGGAAAAGGATGAAAGATGAACTGATACGGGGAAGCGGTTCGGGCGGCGGGCTTCGGGGCAGGGGCGGAAGGCCGAGGAATCAACAAGAACGGCGAGAGGGAGGAGCTCCAGGATCAAACCACGCAGTTCGCACGGCCTCGGGGGATTGTCGCGCTGAAGCGAATTATCAGGTGCAAGAAGTCTGAATCATCCTTCGATGCGGAGCCTTCCGCCCGCAATCAATACGCCCCCCAACCCCCCTGAGCATGTGTCAGGGTTTGGGGGGCAATGTTCACTTCAGCACTCTCCGACCGCGTACGCTGTTAATCGTCCTGGCAATGTGCGAGTTTCTCGCAGTCCATGATCGCAGCTCAGCTCATGTGCGAAGTCGGAGATATGTCGCGATGCAGAGAGCCGTCGCCAAGGCGCGGACTCTCTCAATTCTACCACATTTTTGGTCTGGCGCGTGGCATCGGTGTCATGGAACAGGAAGACTGACCCCCTGACGGCATCTCATCCGGCACAACCGGCAAATTCCCCGCGGTGTCGCGCAGGCCAGCCCGAATTCACGCGGCTTTCGCTCCCGGATCGCAACCAGGAATCTTCTGTTCAAGTGCCATCCAGTGCCATTTAGTGCCACACCCCGAGCTCATCGCCACGCGACGAAAGCCCATACCTACCTGGAGTCCAGTGGCAGAAAGACCTCGCGAAAACCTGCCACCCCGTGCCACTTTTCTGCCACTTCCAGAACGCCGCGCGTGCCGATCGTTGCTCGCCGCATGTCAATTGAATGCTTTGGGATCGGTCGAGGCTATGATCTGGCCAGGGAGTCAGAATCGCGAGTGCGCATCGGAGCCGGCAATATGCCATCCTTCAGGCTCGCCGAGTGGGTCTCGATTGGGGGTAGCTGGAGGGTGACGTGTTTGGGAGACCCAGCGATTGATTGGGAGTCATCTTTCAGGTATTCCGAAGTGTGGTCTGATTCGGTCGAATGGCCGGCAAGCTGAATGATCCTCTTGGATCTCAGGACGATCGCAGCGACATAAGCAAACACAAGTACCTCCTCAGAAAGCGATACGGTGACAGATTACCTGCGCGAGATCGGCAATACCGGTCGCCGATTGGCGATCTGCGGCCTCGGACTCACGGCCGCGACCTCGGCTGCTGTGAACCTCGCCGTGGTCATCCAGTCGATCGACCCGCGGGCGCGAGCTGAAGTTCCCGGCCCATTGATCGGAACGGGTCTCATATTCGGGGGCCTCATGCTGGCCTCGGTGTGGATGCTCCTGCGGATGTTGCGGAAAGGCCAATCATCGAACACGATCACGATGATGCCTGTTTGGTTCATCCAGGTATTCGGATTACTCTTCGCGGCGGGGATTGCGTTCGCAGCGTGGAAGGGCGGCCACAAGCCATTCATGGCCGAGGCGTTTCTCGTGGCGCTGAATATGCTGTTTCTTCCCAGGCTGCTGCGCAGGAAGTTGTCGGAAGAGGCCGCGAACTGAACGATCCGTGTTCGGCGATCTCACTCGGACCATGCGGTGCGATCGGGCTTCCCGTGGAGGGTGATCAAACCTGGGCGGCTCGCCCCATGCAACGATCGAATGTTCGCAACGTCGCGAACACCAGGGTATAGGCGATTGCAGAGTAGACGCCGATCCAGAACAAGGGCCAGAACGGGCTCCGCGCCGAGTGATCGAACGCGCCGAGCGACACCGTGGACGCCCACTCGGTCGTCGCGTAGATGCCGGCGAATGGGCTGGCCAGGGAGAGCCCGTCCAGTGCCTCCCGCCATTCCCAAGCGTTCATACGGAATGTCGGTAGGAAGGGAAGAACCTGCAACACCAGGGGCCAGCCCGCGGCGATCAGGACGTAGCTCATCACGCTGATGGCGATCACGCGGCCGAGCCGGGAGACCCACGTTGCCAGCGCCAGTCCAATGCTTGTGATGGCCGCTGCGTACGCCAGTATCAGTCCAATCATCAAGATCAGGCCAACGCCGCCGTCGCTCACCATGGCCGCACCGGCGGCGACCCAGATCGGCAGGATCGCCAGGCGAGGAACCATCGCAAAGGTGCCCCACCATTTCCCCCAAACGATCTCCCGCGCCGAGAGTGGCGTGGTCATGATCACCTCGAGGCTGCCGCGGTCCCGCTCTTCGGCCAACGAAGTCGCCGCCGATACGCTCAGGAGCAAGAGACCGATTCCGACCTGCCAGGCGTTCACGTGCGCTGCCACAACATGCATACGCCGATAGACCGAATCGCCCCCCGACAAATAATATCCGCCGAGGACGTAAAGACTGGCCAGGGTCGAGACCACAGCGTACGCCGTCCAGAACCGCCCGGTCCAGCGTGAAGGCCGCTTGCGATGCCACTCGCGCCAGAGGATGGCATTGCCGTCAAGCGAGGGACCCGGTAGGTAGTCCACCAGCCGCGCCGGTGCGTCGGGTCGTTTTTGCTTCACCGGCCGGCTCACCTGGGCCAGGACCGATGGCCGCAGCCGACGGATCGCAAGGGCGGCGAGCCCCGCGGCGACCAGCACCGCGGCGCAGAAGAACACGACCTGCTCACGCAGCCCCAGAGGCCACGTCGGTGAGTAGAGGTCGGGCGCGAAGGCGGCGAGGATCGGGCTGGATAGGCATAAGGTCACGGCGCCGATCGTGCCCGGAGGCCCCGGCATGAACAGGGCGATCACCACAGGAACGGCTGCCAGCCAGAGGCCCACCACCGCGTAGGCCAAGAGCAGTGCCTGGTGCGGCTTGCGGGCCCAGACCGAGGCCAGTAATGCGAGGCTGCAACAGACGACCGCCGTGCCCGCCGTGACCAGCTCTGCCCCCAGCGCCACTGCCAGATCGATCCCGCCCAGGAAGCTGACAAGTGCCAGCACCGGCAGGCCGCAGGCCATCAACGACAGGACCGGAGCCAGCCGCGCCCCCAGCTTGCCCAGGACGATCTCACGATCGGTCAAGTCGGTGACGAAGGCATGGAGCAGGGTCCCTCGCGCCTTGTCCACGCAGACGGCTCCAGCGGTCGCCGCGGGGGCGGCCAGGATCACCACCGCCAACTGAACGGCGATCAGGGTTCGGAAGAACACCCCCACGATCATGGCTGCTTCCGCCAGGCTGTAAATCTTCCGGTCCGATGGGCCCCAGGTCAGCGTCAGGCCCAGGAGCAACAACCCGACGTAGACGCAGCGCAGCGCATACATCTGCCAGCGCCGCACCGCCACCAGGCTCTCGAACGCGAAGACCGGCCCTGGATCCCAGCGCATCCTCATCGCAAAAATCACCCTCCGGCTGCCGTTGGCGTATTCTCTGCCAATTATCTGCGACCACGGCGGCATTGTCTATGACACGTGTCATTCGGTCGCTGAGGGAAACCTCTCGGTGGAGGCTTGACGCAGGGATCTCTTCTCCATGACAATTGTCGCAGAAGTGGGACCGGAGCCGCGCCAGCCCACATAGATCGGATCGAGAACCTGGAGGATTGCATGGCCATCAAACGCTTCGCTCTTGGATTCGTGATCGCGTCGTGCCTGATGGTCGCCGCGACGACGGCCGATGATGGGGCCAACCGAGCGCCGCACTATGGGCTGTCGCCGGGGCGCGAATTCGCGTTCCACAACGAAGCTCGTTCCGAGGGCCGGAAAGACGGGTCGGTGTACGTCGTTGACTGGAAAGTCTGGGCGATCGGCCGCGACGCCGACGGCGCCTGGCGTCTGGTGATTCGCTGCGACCTGAAGACGAAGCGGAGTACCGCCTCGAATCAGCCTGACGAAGGCCGGGTGGACACGCTCGTCTGGCGTTGCCGCATGTTCGAGGACGGCCGCATGGTCGGGGCGACGACCATGGGTACCGTCCGTGATCCGTTTCGCTTGTTCCCGCGGCTCCCGGCCAACCCCAGCGAGCGGGATCGCGGATGGGAGAGCATCGGAGCTGAGAAAGCAGGGGTCAGGCTCCATCACAGCCTGACTCCGGCCAGCAAATCCGACGGCGAATGCCTCTCGATCACAACTCGGGCAGAGGGACCTCAGGACAAGGTGTACGTGCTGACCCATGAATACTGCGCGACGTTCGACGGCCGTCGTGGGGTGGTAACCCGAGTTGAAACCAAGGACATCAGCGGTTACCCGAGTTCGGCGACGACCCGGGGTACCATCGAGTTGACGGGCATCGAGAATCGCGGCGAGGCATGGGCCGCGACTTTCGGTAACGAAGCGGATCGCTACTTTGACGCGATCGATGCTTATGAGGCCTCGACCCATCGGGCGCTCCGAGATGCCCCTCGCTCCAGCGAGATTCTGAACCAGGCCAAAGCCCAGCTCAACGCGGCGCGAGCGGGCCTCAGCACACCGGTCTTTCGAGACGGGATTGACCAGAAGCTCGCTCTGCATGACCGACTCGCGAAAGACTTCGCAGAGCAGGCGAGGGATCACGCCGCCCGCTTGGGGAAGGCCGCCGCGGAGTGGGAGGCCAAAGACATCGAAGGAAAGCCCCATCGATTGGCGGACTACCGGGGCAAGGTGGTCGTGATGGACTTCTGGTACCGAGGCTGCGGCTGGTGCATGTACGCGATGCCCCAAGTCGTCAGGCTCGCGGAGACCTTCCGCGACCGTGGCGTCGTAGTGCTGGGCATGAGCATCGACAAAGACGACAAGGATGCCCGCGTCGTGATCGATGCAATGCGGATCACGTACCCGACGATCAAAGCCAGCGGAATCCCCGAGAAATTTGGAGTCGACGGTTATCCCACCTTGATCGTGATCGATCAAGACGGCAAGGTCCGGGAGATTCACGTCGGCTATTCGCCCCGGCTTTTCGAGGACCTGTCGGCTTTGATCCGCGGCTTGCTGGCCGAGAAACCAGCCAAGTAACGCCTGTGGCGCCGTTCGCGGAAGGCGCACAGCGGGGGCGGGAAGTGCCGCCGCCAGAAAAAATCCGAAAAACGGCGTTCGGTTTCGGGGTGTTCGAGTTCCTTCCTGGGTAGAGCGAGCCGCTACGTTGCGCGGGGCAGGGGAGTGTCTGGATCTTTGCGTACGTGGTCCCACCATGTTCCCGGGCAATTTCGAAACGCCGCCAAGTGGCGTGCGCGGCATTCGCGGCTTTCCATCAGCAGCATTTACACCCTGGGAGTAACCGCATGTTCCGCAAGACTTTAGCAGCCGGTCTGACCTTTTGCGCCCTGACCCTGATTCTGACGCCGACGCCGGTAGAAGCGCAGGTCACGCCCTTCAAAATCATCGGCGCGGGAGTTGGACCGATGGGACTTCCGCTACCGGGCGAGCCCGGACGACCTCACTGGGCGATTGGCGATGCCTCTGATCTCGGTTTTTACTTCGGCTTGGGGCAGGTCGAGACGGACACGGCGATCCCTTCTCCCGACGGGACCATCTCCGGTGAGTTTGGAAGTTCGGTGCCTTTTGTGTTTACCGGTGCTCATGGGGACACGCTGGCCTGCTATTACGGCCGGACGGAGTTCGGTGCGGCGGAGCCAGGGACGTTCGAACTGGTCCCGGTGCCTCAACTGGGTGCCGGCTGGTATGTTGCGCATTTCATCGCCGAATTTGTCCCGTACGATCCGGAATGCACCGGGAGATTCAAGGGAGTCACGGGCGGCTGGATCATGTACGCAACGACCGCACCGTTTCTGCTCGGCTCGTCTGATCCCGTTTATTACACGTGGGAGGGAGAAGGGTCGCTGACGTTCGCTAAAGGGCACTGAGCGGACCGAGTCGCTTGGAACGGGAAAACAGCCGATCGAGGGTCGCGCCGGCCACATCGTCGTTTCCCTGATTGTCGATGATCAGGGCGGTCCCGCTGGGACTGACCCAGGTGACTTGCTTGCCGAGCGCGAAGATCGGGCTCAGCTCCGGATGCTGCGCCAGGATCCGGAAGTACGCTTTGCCCAGAAACCGTACCCGCAAGATAGGGGTCGAGGGCTTGAAAGCCTGATCCACCCAGGCCTCACGGACCTTTCGGAATCGTCGCCCGGCGACGGTCCGCTGGGGCGATGAGGTCTCGGCCCTCACCCCCGTTTTCAGCTCTGCCAGGTGCTGAGCCAGGTCGATCGCCTCCTTGCCGCTGGACGCATGACCCACCGATGGCGTACTGGAAGCGCCGGAGATTGCCGGCGTATTCCTGGATTGGATTGCACCGGCAGACGCCCGCCCGGGCGTCAAGGCGACGCCGCGACGATTCCCTGGCTCCCGGCCGACAACGCCACCGCCCATCGAGCCCATTCCCATGGCGCCCATGCCGCCGCCCATGCCGCCCAGACCGCCGCCCATGCCGCCCATCATTCCACCGAAGTCCATCCGGCGGCCACCCATACCCATACCGGCTATACCCATGCCGCCCATTCCGGCCATGCCGCCTCCACCGCCCCCGATACCGCCGCCGAAGAGCGGCATCGACGACGCGTAAGTGCGCCGTCGTCGAGTGCTCGGTCGACGACTGCCGGAGCCCGTGGTCGAGGATGACTCCGGAACGACAAGGAGACTGGTGAACGGAGTGGCGATCGAATAGTCGCGGGCCAGTTGGATCAACTCGGTCTTGACCTCGGCCGACTCTCCGTTCAGCCGCATCTGGTCGAGGAGATAGCCGACCTTGCGCCTCGCCCAGATCGGGGCGATGAAGTTGAGCTCGGCCGCGATCTCGGGCAATTTCGTGTCGAACGACTCGGAGAAGCCGTGGTCTGCGGTGCGTCCCTTCAGCGTGATGGTGGCGGGTCCGTATCCTTGGTACCGGCCGACCACTTGGAGTTGCTCGCCATGGAACAGGTCGGGAATCCGGGGAGGGTACATCTCCACGAGACGCGGACCGCCGCTGATCTCGAGCTCGAGGTCGGTCCGCAGCGGTCGCTGGATCTTGGCCGAGAATGCAGACACCTTCACTTCCAGGTCCTCTGCCGGGCGGACGTAAGTGCTGCACCCGCGCGTTCGTTCTGCCAGCAGGTCGAGCAGGTGGGCATCGACGTCGTCGCCGACGCCAAATGGATAGATGCGAATTCCGTGGCTGTCGCGCCGATCGATGGTCTCGAGGATCTTCGATGTCTCGGTCGGGCCGACCGTCGGCAAGCCGTCGGTCAAGAGCACGACCTGAAACGTCCGTCCGGATCGCTTTTCCGTGCGGAGACCGAGCGCAGCCTCGAGCGCGGCGGAGATGTCGGTGCCCCCGGCCGCTTTGAGATCGTCGACCCAGGCGCGAGCCTCCTTCAGGTCCTTTTCGTCCGCTGCCGACAGGTCCTGCCGGAACAATGCCGGCGTGGTGGCAAACGCGACCAGCGCGAACCGGTCGTCGGGTCCGAGCGAAAGGAGAGTGTGACTCAAGGCCGCCTTGGCCTGCCGCAGCTTGTCGCCTTCCATGCTCGACGATACGTCGACCACGAGCACGAGGTCGCGCGGGACGGACCGGCCACCGGGCGCTTCGCTCGGGCTGAGCATGAGCAGGAAGAACCCATTTTCGCCCGGCGATTCGCGCTGGGTCAGGAGCGAAAAGCCGATCCTCTCGGCCTTTGGAACGAAGAAGAGCTGGAAGTCCTTGTCGAGCTTGCAGGCATTTCGCTCGAAGCTCACGACCGCTTGTCGATCGCCTCGACGGTCGATCGCCACATCGTGGCTCGGGCTATAGATCGGGCCGAGCGGGTCGGGACTCTGAATCCGGACAACCATCGTGAAGTCCTGGGTCGTAGTGCGCACGGACTGGCCGGTCCGAAGGAGGTATTGGTATGAGATCATGCCTCCATCGAAAGGCAAGACCGAAGTGAACGTGATCTCAATCTTCTGATCGCCCCGGCGCCGAACGGGGTAGATCCGCATCTTCCAGACGTCGCGCGCGAAGTATTCGAGCAGGCCCGGATCTTGGAGCCGGCGGACGATGTCCTCGTAGGTCTGGCGGGCTTTCGAAGCGTCGAACACCTCGCCCCGGTACCGCTTGCCACCGACCCACATCGAGAAGTCTCGGACCGACGCCCCGGCCGGGAGTGGAAAGATATAATCGGCCTCCAGGTCACGGTCGGTGCTATTGTGGTACGACTGTTCAACTTTGGTCGTGGCGACCTGTCCCACGATCGTGACCTCGATGCGCTCGTATGTCAGGCGCAAGGGCGGCAGTCCGCGTTCCTTTGGGATGAGCAGCCCGTCGGCGCGCACCACGGTCGATCCCGCCAGCCCCAACAGGGCCAGCGCGAGAAGCTTGCCGCGCATGGATATGGACTCCAGGGAAAGGTAAGGCCGGTGCTGGTGAGAGTCGAGCCGATCCGTGTTCTTCTCTCCGGGAGATAGACGACCAGGGCCGCCGCGATATTCAGAGTATCGGAAGAACGAGTCATCGGCTGGGCCAGCTCGTCATTGAATCCCAAGATTCGGCGTTCAACGGTCGCCGTTCGCTCGCCCCTTGCGAACGCCGTGACAAATTGATATTATTGGGGCATAAACAACTTTTTAAGAAGACTCACTCGACCAACCCGCGACTGTCGCGATTCGCGACACCGCGGCTGGGGTTTTTTACGGGATCGTCGGGACTGAGCTGTAGAAACGAGATGACGCGAGGATTGCAGGGCCGACTGGACTACCGGTGATCGGCTGGCACCGGACGACGTCGATCGACACGCGATGCTCGCCCGACGGAGGGCCAGCCGCGTCTCGCGAGGAGCCGCACCATGACGAATGGGAACGAGGGGGTCGGCGCGGCGCGGGCGAGGCTAATGGGCGCGGGGATTGTCGCCTGCGTTTTCGGCATGATGGCCACGGCGCTTGGCCAGGATCCCGTACGGGGGCAGAAGACGCCTGCTGGGCAGGGTCCTGGGGCGGCAAGCAGGACAGCCAAGGGCGACCAGCCTGCGCGGGCGAAGACGGCGAGTCCGACGTACGCCAAGGATGTGGCCCCGATCCTGCAGTCGAAGTGCCAGAGCTGCCATCGCCGGCACCAAGTTGGACCATTTGCTCTCGACACCTACGAGCAGGCGCGCCGACGTTCGCATGATATTGCTGCGGTCACTGGAGAGAGATCCATGCCCCCCTGGAAGCCGACCCGGGGAGTGGGTCCCAAGCTCAAACACGACCAGTCATTGAGCCGCGCGGAGATCGACATTCTCGCGGCCTGGGCCGAGTCGGGCGCACCGCTTGGCGACCCCAAGGACCTGCCGCCCCCGCGCACGTTCGCCGAGGGTTGGAAGCTCGGGCCGCCCGACCTGATTCTCGAGGCGGGCGAGGACTTCCCTGTGCCCGCTACGGGCCCGGACGTCTACCGTTGCTTCGTCCTGCCGACCAACCTGGCCCGGGACACTTACGTGGAAGCGGTCGACTTCGCTCCGACCAATCGCGGCGCCGTGCACCATCTCATCGCTTACATCGACACGACCGGCCACGGCCGCGAGCTCGATCTGGGCGACGCGGGTCCCGGCTACTTCGCGGCCTCCGGGGTCGGGGTCCCCGCCGACGAGCTCAGTTTCTGGACCGCCGGCAGCCAGCCCCACCGCTTGCCCGATGGGGTCGGCATCCGCATTCCGGCGCAGGCCGACATCGTTGTCCAGGTGCACTACCACCCGAGCGGCAAGCCCGGCAACGACCGGATACGAGTCGGCCTGTACCTCACGCGCAAGCCGATCAAACAGGCTCTGCACTGGAATAACGCGTCAAACTACACGTTCCGACTGCCGCCCGGCAACGACAATTTCGAGGTCAAGGCGAGCTGGATGATCCCGGTCGACGTTGAGGTGATGGCCGTCTCCCCGCACATGCACCAGCTCGGCCGTGACATGCATATGTCAGTCCGCTTGCCCAACGGCCGAATTCAGAACCTGATCGAGATCGCCGACTGGGATCCGTCCTGGCAGAGCGCCTACTACTTCCAGCAGCCGATCACGTTGCCTGCCGGTTCCATCGTCAATGTCGTCGCGCACTTCGACAACTCCGCCCACTCACGAAACCCGAACCGGCCGCCCAAGGCGGTGGTTTTCGGGCCCAACTTCGACGACGAGATGTGCGTGGGTTACATCGCCATGGTGAAAAAGGGGCAAGACCTGACCGTGCGCGGGGCTCGTGATGAACTTTACGAGATCTTCTCGAAACAGCGCGAACGGCTGCTCCGCAATCAACGGGCCAGGAAGCCTCACTGACCCAACGGAAGCCCGGCCGACTGACTGGTCACGACTATTGCTTGCTCTTCTCGGCCGCCGGCGGCGCCCAACTGATGTTCACATCGAACTCCTTGCCATCGCGCGACACGGTCACCACCTTCTTCGGCTCCCCGCCGCGCAGCATCCGGCCGATCTCCGTGGACTCGCCGATCGTGGTGCCGTCGATCTTGAGGAGAACGTCGCCCTCCTTGATGCCTGCCTTCCGGGCTGCGCCGTCATCCATCACTTCGATGACCGTGAAATCATCGAGCTGTACGCCCAGCGAGCGGCGGTTACCCCCTCTGCCCGGAACGGCGCGCAGCTTCTCGCGCGAAAGCAGGTGGTCCAGATTGGCGATCCCGTAGGCCGCCAGCGCCACGACCAGCGACGAATGCTTCTGGTATTCCGGAATGGCTGCGTCGAAGTTGTCGTACTGGGTGTGGTGGGTCCGCTGATAACGCGCCTTTCCCGCCTGCCGCCAGAAGAAGCCCGGCACATTGGCCGAGAGAAACGAGGCGTGGTCGCTGCCGCCGCCGAACAGGCCCCCGACTTTCCCAAGTGTGAACGGGTAGTCCGGGTCCAGCTCCTTGATCGGTGCAAATACCTTTTCAAAATCGCTGTAAATCGCCTCGGTCGCTCCGATCCCGGAGAGGTAGTTGGTGCCCATATCGTGCACGAGCACCGCCGAGATCTTGGGCATGAGGTCCTTGTGGGCCCTGACGTAGGCGGCCGAGCCGAGCAAGCCTTGCTCCTCGCCGCTCCAGAGCATGAAGCGGATCGTCCGCTTGGGTCTCACGCCGGCTTTCATGAGGATCCGTGCCGCCTCCAGGGTTGAGGCCACGCCCGTTCCGTTGTCGGTGGCACCGGTGGCGCCATCCCACGAGTCGATGTGGCCGCCAACGATCACATACTCGTCGGGCAGCTCCGAACCGGGGATGTCGGCGATCACGTTGTAGAGCTTGATTGGTCCCTTCTTGAAATGGTTGCGGATATCGAACTCGAGGGTAACGGTCTTGCCTTCCTTGAGCCAGCCCGCTACTTCGTCGTATTGCTTGCTCGCCAGCGTCACTGAAGGCATCGTCGGGAGCTTGTCCCAGGCGATCCGGTGGGAGCCCGAGGTCAACAACAACGCGCTCGACGAAGCGGCGACGATACCGGCTGCCTTGGCGTCTTCCAGCTCTCCGCGGAGGGAACGGCGGAAGTCCGGGTCCACTGTCGGGCCTGAGCTCGACGGTCGCGGCAGGACCACCCACGCCCCGGCGAGGGTCCCGTTCTTCTTCGCCAGGTCGAGCTCGTTCCTGTTGTTGGGAACGAGCACCGACTTGCCGCGGACGGCGCCTTTCGTGCCTGCCGACCACGCATTCGTGACAAGCTCAAGCACCCTCGGCTCTGGCTGGATCACGCGGCCAAACCAGGGACCCCGGTTGAAACCGACCGGGAACTCGCCCCACGACTCGAGCCGGGCGTTTTCGATCCCGAACGACGCAAATCGATCGCGCACCCATTCGCAGGCGTTGGTCAAGTTGTCTGACCCTGTCAGCCGCGGCCCGATCCGGTTACACAGTACGTCGAGATGGTCCATCGCCTGGCAGTCTTCGTGCGCCGTGGACACGATCCGCTCGACTTCCGGGCTTCTGGCCTTTCCCGTGTCTTTCTCTCTTGCTCCGGCCATCGATGGACCGGAGAGCCCGATCACCGCCACCCACGCGACCCAGAATCGCCGTCTCATCATTGAACCTCTCGTTGGGGGGTCACCGAGATCTCGATCGAAGCCTCCAGGCCGACCCGTGTGGGAGAGTCGAGCCGCCCTGTAAGAGGCTATTGTTTTCCGTGAGGGCCGCTACGTCCAGTCCGTCGATTTTCCGGTTCCACTCGACTGGCCGGTTAACGCACGTAGATGGGGTTCGAGTAGAACCAGGGTCGCTCTTCGCCATCGACCTCAAGCCATCCTTCGATACGATAGACCCCGGGCTCGTTGATTTGATGATCGAGGCGATCTCCCGATCGTTCGGCCAGCAATCGACCGCCGCTCAACAGGCGGATATGGCACGAGACGGGGAATCGCGCGGTCAATCTCGCCCCAGGCGAGAATTTCACTTCGTCACCCATCAGGCTTCGACTTCCATCGACGGAGATCCATTCGAACATCGATCCGGTCGGGTCGCACATCCAATCGTGGCTCACGTAGGCATGTCCGCCGCGGAGAGCGCCGCGGATTGCCGTCTCGCTCAACTCGGGGGCGAGGATGTGCGTGCTCACGTTTCGGAATGAACGATGGTACGGGTCGATGTCCAGCCGTGCCAGCACGTCCCCCGGACGATGACCGTTGGTCATTGCGCGGATGCCCGGGCGGATCGCCGCCGGGATCAGGCGCATCTGGTCGCCGCGATCGACGTTGGTTCCCACGCTCACAGTCTCCCGGTCGACCATCTTCACCAGGAGAACCTGATTGTGATGGCAGTCGTTGGCGGCCACACCGGTGAGCCGCCGCGACTTCGTCTCCATGTCCCACTTGGCGAGATAGTCAGCCGGATATCTTCCCTGGGAGCCGAACAACTCGTCGGGGTAGAGCCGGACGGATTCTTCCAGCTCGCTCAGCGACGCCGGGTCGGTGAGCTTGAGCATCAATGAGAGGATGCCCGCGCTGTCGACCTTGGCGTCCGCGTGACGATTGGTGATCTCCATCCCGTCGAGACCCTCCATCGAGTGGTCGGGGCGTTCCTCGATGTGCGACAGAAAGATCAGCCCACCGCCTGCGCGGACCGTCTCGATGAATGCCGACGTGGCGTCTTTCATCCTCTCCATGATCGATCGCGTGGGGTAGATGAGGAAGCCGCGGTCCTCGCAGCCGGGCAAGAAGAGAACTCCGTCCCGGAGCCCGCGCCAACTGTCGGTCACAAAATCCTTGGGCGGGCGGTAATGGTCGGTCAGGAGGATGGCGTCGACACGGGCGCGCTTCGCATCCCCGAGCATCTCGATGCGCGTCCCACCGGTGTGCGCTGAATCTTCGGCGTGGGCGTGGAGGATGGCGCGATAGTCGTTCAAACCCCGCAAGGTCGGCGTCGGCCGACGTGACCGCTCGATCCGCAGCACATCCTCATGGGCTGCCTTCAATCGCACCCGCGTCATCCGTTCGGTCGGCGAATACTTCGGCCGCGGGACCTCGTGCTCCTTACACACCGCGTCATTTGCCGCGATCAGCCAGCAGACGACGAAGCCGCATCGACTCAGCGGCGTACAATCGAAGCGAAAGCTCATGGCCGACCGTCACCTTGGAGCCCGTGTTTTGTTCCACAATGAGAATGCGGCCGCGGGCCGCTCACACCATTGTATGCGTGGCTCTCTGTTCTCGTCTTCGACTCGGGGTTCTAGCAGCACGGCTATCGGGTCGCCGCGCACGATTGATCCTCTCCTCTCGTGACGGAAATCGGTCTGATCGCCGAGAGATGCTTGGGCAATCGGACGATGAACTCGCTTCCCCGGCCGGGGCCGTCGCTCGAGGCCGTCACGGTGCCGCCATGTCGCTCCACGAATCTCCTCACAAGTGCCAGGCCGAGGCCCATTCCGCTCGAAGAGCGAGTACCATCGGGAACGACCCGTACGAACGGATCGAAGATTCGCTCGAGCATATCCCGCCGAATCCCGATGCCCGTGTCCTTCACGCGGATCTTGACGCCATCCGCGTCGTCGTGGGCCTCGAGGACGATGGTCCCTCCCGGCTCGCTGTATCGGCAGGCGTTGATCAGAAGATTCACCAGGACCTGCTCCAACCGCACGGGGTCGGCTTCCAGCCGGATGCGCTCCTGCGGCGGGGCAATTTTCAGCTTCTGCCGGCGCTCCGCGATCAATGGGCGAAGCGAGTCGACCGCGCGGGCCATGACGGATTCGATGTCCAGCAACTCGGCCTTCAGCACGAGTTCGCCCGGGCCATCGCGCGTCGCATCGTCCAGGTCGTTGGCGAGCCGCGTCATCAACTTCACCTCGCACATGATCAGGTCGGCGATTTCCGCCGGAGTGCAGTCGGTGTCCGCTTTCGATTTCAGTGCGTGGGCCGCGTACAGTATCGCCGAGAGAGGATTGCGCAGTTCGTGGGCCAGCGCGGCCAGCGCATTGTTCTTGCGCCGGTCCGCCGCCCGCAGCGCCTCGCTCAGGCGCGCGTTCTCGACGAATTCGCCGGCCTGACGCACAAACAGCTCGATCAGGCGAATCTGCCGCTTGGGAGGTCGATGTGCCTCGCGGAAGCACGAACTGACCGTCGCCAGAATCTCGCCAGTGCGGCCGGTCAGCACCGTCGTGAACTGGGCGCGATAGCCCCCGGTCCGAAACTCCTCCCGGTAGGCACAGGCAGTCGGTTCGGTCTCGACATCCTCGATGATCACCGGGCCCGGACCGTCGATTGCCAGGCCGGCCGCGGATTCGACCCTGGGCACGCGAGCGTACCGCGCCAGGTATTGCTCGCACAGGCCTACGCTAGCCACGATCTCGAGATCGGCTTCGGGCCGGCGATAAAGCTGCACCATTCCCATCTCGGCTCCCTGGATCGCTGTGACCGCAACCAGGATCTCTTCGAGCAGGGGCCCTGGCTCCGGCGTCGCCCAGAGACGGCGGCTCAGATCGTGAAGGTGCATCACGTCGGCAAGCTGATCGGCCAGTTCACTTCGCGCGACCTGGAGCTGCCGCTCGATCTTCTTGCGCCGGCCGATGTTCCACATGACGCCACGCACACCCTCCACGTGGCCATTACGGTCGAGGACCGGGCGCAGGCCTTCGCGGACCCAGATGGTCCGGCCGTCAGCCGCGATGATGCGATACTCCAGTTCTCGGTCCTGACCGTGACGAGAGCACTCGAAAAAGTTGGCCATGGCGTAGACGCGATCGCCGGGATGCGCGATCTCGTGCCAGAAACATTTCAGAGAATGCCATCGTTCTGCGGGGTACCCGAAAAGCTCGTGAGCGCAGTCGGTTGACGAACAGTACACGTCCGTCACGATTGGTTTCCCAGACAACGGCGTCGATGCCGTCGACCAGTTCCCGGTACCGCTGGTCTTCTTCCTGTGCCGCGTCAAGGCGGCTATCCTCATTACGCCCGCCGCGAAGGCTCCGCAATTGCGTCCGCGCATGATCCAAGACCATGCTCGCACGCTCCATCCGTTTCTGAAGCTCGTCCGTGCATTTTTCGTCTGGCAGATTCGAGGTGACCAGACGATCCGCTGGCTCTCCGAACCACGGTGCGAACGGAGCGGTTCCCATGATGGAGATTCCAAGTTAAGACAAGCAATAAGATGGTGACAGCCGGATCGAGTGCCGACTCACCGATTGATCACAAGGCGGCGCCAAGTTGAGAAGTTGCGGCGATCGTGTCCAAATCACGTGCCATTCTGACCGAGCGAGGCGGCTTCAAGCGCGGCGTCCGGGCCGGATTTCCGTCGCGCGTCCCTGCGGAGATGGTTGTGCGCGGACGACTGTCGGGCGGTGGACCATGCCGTGGTGTCGCGGGTTGCGCGTGTCGTGCGGCTTGCAATTCAGTGAGGTGACTGCACCCGGCTCCGAGACGGCCGTACAATTCCGCGCGCTCCCTCACGTCTCGTGACCATGCGCCGCAGGTTCTGATCGTAGAAGAACCGGCTTCCGCATGTCATTGGCGAAAAGCCGCAAAAGGAGCTAGGGTTTTTCCCTGACCGCCGGCATCGCGCCGACTGGGGCGGCGCAATCAATTCATCTGAAGCCACCCGTGACGAAGGGCATAGTGGACGAGGTCAGCCCGGCTGCGCAGGCCGAGCTTCTGGAGCGCGTGGGCCTTGTGTACCTCGATGGTCTTGACGCTGAGGTCCAGTTGTTCAGCAATCTCGCGGTTGATATGTCCGCGCGCCAGCAGCTTGACGACCGCTTCTTCCCGCTCGGTTAGCTTTCCTTCTTCTGGAGCTCCGTGCGGAGGGACCGGGGCGACGAATCCCGCGACGAGCTGTGCCGCCAGTTTCGGGTCGATGCAAACGCCACCGAAAGCCACGTCACGGATCGCGCGCACGAGCTCATCGGCCGCCGCCCGCTTCAAGACGTAGCCAGACGCACCGGCCTTGAGGAGCTCGCGCAGGTATCCATCGTCGTCGTGGACCGTGAGGGCCAGCACCCGGACACTCGCGCAGCTCCGGCGGATCCGCGCGGTGGCCCCCGCGCCTCCCATTACGGGCATCGACACGTCCATCACGACGACATCAGGCAACAATTCGCGCGCAAGAGCCATGCCGAATGCCCATCGGACGTCTCGCCGACGACCTCCATATCCGGCTCGGCATCGATCAACGCCTTGAGCCCTTCTCGAACAACCGCATGGTCGTCGGCCAGCAGGATGCGCAGCTTGGTCATGATCGAAAAGACTCCACGGCTTCATTGCAAAGGATGCGGGCGCGGACAGTGGTCCCCGCCCCGTTACTCGATTCGACCTGAAATGTACCGTCAACCAAGGTGACGCGTTCATTCATCCCCGACAGACCCAATCGCCCGATTCGACTGGTTGCCTCCGGCTCAAAGCCGCGGCCGTCGTCCTCGACGATGGCGACCAACTGGCCGTGGTGGTGCTCCACCACGACGCAGACGCGGCGAGCGTCGGCGTGCTTGGCGACATTCGTGAGCGCCTCTTGAACTACCCTGTAGACCGCGGTCTCGACTTCGGACGGGAACCGCCCGGTACCGGGAGCGTCGAAATGGAACTGGGCCGCGACGCCTGCCCGAAGAGACCAGCGCCGGATCAGCGTGTCCAGGGCCGCACGCAGGCCGAGGTCATCCAAGGCCGCGGGGCGCAGCTCGAGGGCTAGCTCATGGGCTTCCCGGCCGATCCTGTCGACCGTCTCACGAAGCTCGACGAGCCTCCCTTTCGCCCGGGTGCCGTCGAGGATGTCCGCTTCCAGGACCTTGAGGGCGAGCGTCAACCCCGTTAGTTCCTGGCCGAGCCGATCGTGGATTTCGCGCGAAATCCGCCGCCGCTCGTTCTCCTGGGCGGTGACCAGTTGGCGCAGTAACTCGGTACGCGCGGCCTCGGCACGGCGATGCTCGGTGACGTCGCGAATCAGCCAGCGAAAAGCGGGCCACACCGCCGCCTGAGTGCCGGTGGCGGTCGCTCTTACTTCGACGTCGCGGATATCCGTAGTGCGGCCGACCTGCATGTCGAATTCGTCGGGGCTCCCGCCGCGTCTTAGCTTCGCTAGACAATCGTAAAGACGGCAGCGGGCGCCTTGGCGAACGAGTAGTCCCAGCGGTTTGTCGATCAGGAATTCCTTGGGGCATTTGAAGAGTGCGGCGGCCGCGTGATTCGCCTCCAAGATGACGCCATCTGAATCGGTCACGAGCTGGCAGTAAGGCGCGAACTCGAATAATTCGTGGTATCGCAATCGGTGCGCTTCTGCGATCCCGCACGCCATGCACGCTCCGGGTTCGGAACCCGTCCCGGGCACCGCTCTGCAAGATTCCGCTTGGTTCGACCGATCCGTGTTCATCGCTCAAGATCCGTGTTCGGAAGGGCCAGGCTCCGATGGCAGTGGCCGGCGGATGGAGTCAATATCGAGCAGAACGATCGACGCGCCGGCGATCTTGTTATCTAGTGTGACGTACGGTCGGATGCGCAGCGAGTACCAGCGCCCGGCCACGTCCTTGACCTCACCTTCGTAGGGAGTCAGCGAATCGATCACGGCCGTGATCATGCCGGCCAGATCCGCCACCTCCAGTGTCGGCTTGATGTCACTGATTGGCCGGCCCCCATCGGACGGGATCAGATTGAATACCTTTTCGGCCGGAGGAGTGAACCGGCGGATTCGCAAATCACGGCTCACCATCACGATCGCGATATTCACCCCGGCCAGCAGGTTCATCAGGTCGTCGTTGACCCGGCCCAGCTCGACGTTTCGATCGCGCAGTTCGTCGTTCACCGTCACGAGCTCCTCGTTGGCCGATTGCGCCTCCTCCTTGGCCGTCTGCAGCTCTTCATTGGTCGATTGCAGCTCTTCGTTGGCGGACAGAATCTCCTCATTGGCTGACTTCAGTTCTTCGTTGGTACTTTCCTGCTCCTCGATGACCGATTGGAGGTATTCGCGCAGCGCCACGATCTCCTGCTGGAGCTGGGCCACCCGCTTATCGGCATCGGGCAGATGGGCATCCGCGACGGCCAGAAGGGCGGAGCGCTCGACCGTCGAAGATTCGTTGAAGAGGACCAGGAAAAACCGGATGCCGGACGGGGGAACTTTGAACGGAACGACTTCAATCCGAACCAATCGCGTCTTGCCGCCGTCGTCGATCTGCAACCCGTCGCGCACGGCCGCGGCGTTTTCGGCCTTTGCCTGGGCGGTCGCGGACCGGACCTCGGCCAGCAGCCCTTCGCGAAGCATCCGGAACAGGTCCATGCTGGCCATGCCCGGAGCCGGCTCCAGGTACGCGGCTGTCCGGCCGCGAAACTGGAACACCGTCATCGTCTCGTCCACCACAACGCCGACGGGTGCATACCGCGCCAGGAGCACCCGATCCGCCTCTTTCTGAACATCCAGCGCGTTCCAGAGCGGGGCGGCATCGTCCCTGCCTGCCAACAGAGCATGGTCCCTCCACCCAGGGGGCGTTCCGAAATCGCTCGGCATGCCCACAGCCGTTGGCGAGCGGCGGAAGATCCTGCTGTGACCATCGACGACTTCGAAGAACTCTCCCGAGGGGCCTACATTTTCGGACGCACCGAGGAACAGAAAACCGTTGGGATTCAGTGCGTAGTGCAGCCGTGGAATGACCCTTCTCTGGAGGACGCTCTCCATGTAGATGAGCACGTTCCGGCAACTGATCAGGTCCAGCCGGCTGAACGGTGGATCGTGGACCACGTTATGCCGCGAAAAGATGCACAGCTCTCGCACCGCTTTGCTGACCCGAAAATGACCGTCCTGCCGTATGAAGAACCTCCTCAGCCGGTTCGGTGAGACGTCGACCTCGATATTGTCCAGGTAAACGCCGGCCCGCGCCTTCTCAAGCGCCGCCTCGTTCACGTCGGTGGCGAGGATCTTGACGGCGACATTCTCGGCCCGACCGTCCAGATACTCCAGGAGAATGATGGCGAGCGAGTAGGCCTCCTCGCCGGTCGAGCAGCCGGCGACCCAGAAGCGGATGGCCGACCCCGCGGACCGCCCATTGACGATCGACGGAAACACCTTGTTTCGCAGCGCCTCGAACGCGTCCGCGTCACGGAAGAACTGGGTCACTCGAATCAAAAAGTCCTGATACAAGCTTTGGATCTCGCTATCATCGGTCCGCAGAAGGGCGAGGTAATCCTGCGGATCTTGGACGTTCAATAGCGCCATTCGCCGGAGGATTCGCCGCTGAATCGTCGTCTGCTTGTAGTGGGCGAAGTCGACGCCCGTCCGCAGCCGCAGCAAGTTGATGATCTCGGCGCCACCGTTACTGTCAGAAGGCGGAGACTGAGCCAACGGCTCCTGGGGCCGGGTGTAAGGGTGGCAAGCGATTCGCTCCAGTTCCTGAGCGATGTCGCGCGGCCGCATGACGTGATCGACGTTGCCGTCCAGGACGGCGGCCCGCGGCATGCTTGGATATCGGGCCGTGCTCTCGTCCTGAGCAAACGTCACCCCCCCTACCGCCTTGATCGACTCGAGCGCAGTCACGCCGTCAGTTCCGTTTCCCGATAGAATGACTCCAACGGACCGGCTCTTCTGAATGGCTGCAAGCGAGCGGAAGAGATGATCGATCGGCAAGTGGGGAACTGGCCGGGGTGGTCGCGTCGAAAGGGTCAAATGTCCGTCGGTCATCGCCATGTTCGTGCCGGGCGGGATCACGTAGACTCGGTCGATCTCGACAGCCATCCCCTCCGTCACCTCGACCACGGGCATCTTGCTCGATCGCGAGAGGATCGGCGCCAGGTGGCTCTTCTGCTCCGGGTCGAGGTGACTCACCAGGAGCAAGGCCAACCCCGGGTTTGTCGACAGGCCGTCCAGTAATTCGGAGTACGCCTCGAGACCGCCGGCGGACGCCCCCACGCCGGCGACCAGAAACGGCAGGCCATCGAGCTCTTTCGGCAATGGATCCGGTGACCGGGCGCTTGAAGCGACTTCCGACATGATGAAATCCTTCTTTTCGCCGGTTGAGTCAGGATAGCACACCGCGAGGCTCTGGCTCGGCTGACCCAGCTTTGTATTCAACCGCCAGTTGGTAGACGACTTCGCAATCTTGCCGTACTCTGCGGAGTCCTCGGGTGGTCCCTCCTCGCCAGCCGCCATTCTAACCATTATCGGAGACTCTGTCGGCGATCGAGTTCGGAACCGTATTCGGCTTGATCCGAATTGGGGGCGATCCCGATGAATTTCATACCAGTTACGGAGTTGATGACAACCCATGACTTCATTTTCGCGACGAACTGTCTTGCGGAAGGCAGGCGGGCTGAGCACGCTCGCGGCCGGTGCGGCGCTGACCGCAACCGCGGATTCGGCTCAATCCAACCGAACAACCGGGACCAAACCGCCGTTCAAGGTGATCGTCACCGGCGGGCATCCCGGCGACCCCGAATATGGCTGTGGGGGCACGATCGCCCGTTACACTGCGCTTTCGCATGAGGTCGTCCTCCTCTACCTGAATCGCGGGGAGTGGCCGCCACGGGACGAAGGACTGTCACGCGTCGCGGAGGCAAAGCAAGCCTGCGCGATCCTGAAGTCGCGACCGCTCTACGCGGGCCAGTACAATAGCCAGGCGGTCGTCGACTCCGCCCACTACGAGGCATTCCGCAAGATCATCGAGGCCGAGCGGCCCGGCGTCGTCTTTACTCACTGGCCGATCGATAACCACGCCGACCACCGCGCGATCTCCATGCTGGTCTACGATGCCTGGCTGCGGCTGAAGAAGGCATTCGCCCTTTACTACTACGAGGTCTCGAACGGGGAGGATACGCTTCAGTTTTCTCCGACTCACTATGTCGACATCACGGCGACCGAGCCGCAAAAACGGCGCGCCTGCTACGCCCACGCCAGCCAGACCCCGGACCGCTACTACGCCCTCCAAGAACGGGTCACCGCGATGAGGGGTATCGAGAGCGGCCACCGGCATGCGGAAGCCTACATTCGCCACGTCCAGAGTCCCGATTTCGCGCTGCCGTTGGCTGCACCTTAGATGTCACGCGAACAGCCGCACCACCGGCGTGCCGTCGTTGATCCTCAAGGGACGATCGAGTGCGTCCCTGACTATCGTGGCCGGCTCAATACCCAGAGCATGCAGGATCGTCGCGCCGAGGTCTTCGGGGCTGACCGGATCGCTGGCGGGATAGGCAGCCCAGCGGTCCGATGCCCCGTAAATGGAGCCGCCGCGCACTCCGGCTCCGGCCAGGACGGCCGAGTAACACTGTGGCCAGTGTTCGCGGCCGCTATTGGCCTTGTTGATCCTGGGGGAACGGCCGAACTCGCCCACCCATACGACGAGGGTCTCGTCGAGGATGCCGCGACCGTCCAGGTCCTCGAGCAGGGCCGAAAACCCTTGGTCAGCCGGTGGCATCAACCGATTCCGGAGTTGATTGAAATTGTTGCCGTGGGTGTCCCAAAAGAATGCCCCGTCGTTGTGCCAGTTGACCGTCACCAAGCCGACTCCCGCCTCGATCAGACGGCGCGCCAACAACAAGCACTGACCGTGGATGTGCCGGCCATAGCGGTCGCGGAGCCTCGGGTCTTCCCGATCGATCTGAAAAGCCCCCCGCGCCTCGGACGACGCCAGCGAGTCGAGCGCGTTCTGCTGGTGCCTGTCCCAGAACTGCGCTCCCGTGCCGGACAAGTGGGCGACCTTGGCGAGCCGCTCGAAGAGAGCGCGGCGATGGGCAAGCCGTTGCGGCGAGATGCCATCAGGAAGACCAAGGCCCTCGACCTGGAATCCGGCGGCGTTCGGGTCGCCGTCGAGGTGGAACGGGTCGTAAGCCTTGCCCAGCCAGCCCGCGTCCTGACCCGGCGCCCTCCCGCCGGGAGCAGCCGGATGCATGACCGACCAAGGGAGATTGACAGCGCTCGGGATCGCCCCCTTTGTGGGACGAAGTCTCGAAACGACGGCTCCAAGATGCGGCCAGTCGCGCGGCGACGGGCCGGCGGCGTCGGAATTGGGCGTCGGAGCAAGGTGGCCAGTCAGGATGCGGTGTGCCGTGGAGAGATGCGCGGCATCGTCGTGGTGCATCGATCGGATGATCGACAGCCGATGTACCTGCCGGGCAAGCAACGGAAAATGTTCGCTAATCGAGATCCCTGGCACATCCGTCGCGATGCTTCGGAACGGGCCGCGGATGTCCTCCGGAGCGCCAGGCTTGGGGTCCCACGTGTCGAGATGGCTGGGACCGCCCCAAAGAAAGATGAGGATGCAGGACCTCGCCTTGCCGAACCCGTTCGTGCCTGAATCCCTCCCAATCTCCGTCGCTCGCAGAAGGCGCGGCAAACCGAGGCCCGCGAGAGCCAGCGCGCCGACTTGCAACGTCCCACGCCGAGAGAGCTGAAGCCGGCGGAAGTCACGGCACGCCGTCGCCCGTGCGCTCTTCATGAGTCGCATCAACGGTCTCCCCCAGCGGCGCCCACGGTTTCAGATTGCCCCGACCCGAATGTTTAACCTTTTATCAACAATCTTCTTGAAAGGAGCATAACCGATGAGCTCGGGACCGTCCAGTCGTGGCGGTTACGCCGGTTGACCGCCCGCCGATCGAAATGGTTGGTTCGGAATTACGTTTTATCGGGAAACTGAGCAAGCAAGTTGGCATCTTCCGACCAGCAGTGGGAAGCTCGGTAAACAAATCGGTGGCGAGATGGGAACAAATGACCGATAATGCTTCGGACGCTCCCTGGAGAACCACCACCGCTTTCGTCACCGATGCCCGTGTTCGGGCGCTCGCACAGGCGACTGCGAACCGCAAGAATCCTTACGATCGATGGAATCGATCCCTCATGAGCCATTTCTGCACAACGGCGAACGAGGTTGCGGAACCCGTTTCCTCGACCGCCCCCCCCTGCGACCATGCGAGTTTGTCCCCTCTGCCTCGTCCGGCGACTGTTCGTCTGGATCGGGTGGTCTGGATTTACCTGATTCCGGTCGTGACAATCCACGTGGCCGCGCTGAGCGCGCTCATCCCCTGGCTGTTTAGCTGGACCGGACTGGCGCTGGCGATCCTCGGCGTGCCGTTCTACGGCATGGGGATCACACTGGGCTATCACCGACTTCTGGCTCACCGCAGCCTCGTCGTACCCAAGTGGCTCGAGCACGGTTTCGCCCTGTTCGCCCAGTGCTCGTTGCAAGACACGCCCGCCAAATGGGTAACAGTCCATCGGATGCATCACGTCTTCTCCGACGAGATGCCCGATCCCCACAGCCCGCTCGTCAATTTCGTCTGGTCGCACTTCAACTGGCTGTTCTATCAGAACACGGCAACTCGAACGATCGGAGGGCTGCAAAAGTACGCGCATGATATTCTCCAGGACCCGTTCTACATGCGGTTCGAAAAGACGTATCTGGGCCCTGCGATTTACCTAGGTCATCTGCTTATGTATTCAATCGCTGGTGGGGTGATCGGCTGGATCACGACCGGCACCCGAACCGGCGCCCTGCAGTTCAGCCTGAGCTTGTTCGTATGGGGGGGGCTGGTCCGCACTGTGCTCGGATGGCATGTGACCTGGTCGGTCAACTCGCTTACCCATCTTTTCGGGTACCGCAACTACGAGACCGGTGAGAGCAGCAAGAACAACTGGTTCGTCGGGGTGGTTGCCCTGGGAGAGGGATGGCACAACAATCATCACCACGATCCCGCCGCGGCGTCCGTGTGGCACCGCTGGTGGGAATTCGACCTGACTTATTGTGTCATCTTCTTGCTGAAGCAACTCGGCCTGGCTTCGAAGATTGTCGAGCCCAAACGAGTGCGCCACGCCCGGCGAGTCTGATTTCTGCGGGGCACGCTCTTCGTTATTGCCAGGCCGACGCCAACTCGTAAATCCGACACGACCTCAGCTTGACCGGTGGGCTCTCCGCCGGCACGGTCAGCGAGAGTCGGGGCTTGGCGCCGTCGGCCGCACTGGCGCGCGAGATGGCCACGCGCCCGTCGTTGCCAAAGACCTCGATCGAGCCACGATCGAGCAGTACGCGCAGCCGCACAAGAGAATCCTCCGCCGCGAGGGGGGCCGAGGTGTCCCCGCAGACCAACGTCTTCTTGATCGCGCTAAACATGATCGGCGTCCCCCGAACGAACAAGGTAAAGATTCCTCCGTCATCCACCTCGGCGTCGACGTTGATCTCGAGCAGATCGCCCTCAGGAGCAGCCAGTTCGTGCTCGCCCGGTCCTAGCATCATTCCTTCCAGGACGCGCTCCCTGCGCCGCAGCGAGCCAAGCTCCTCGACCGGTCGAGCGTACAGCCGCACACCATCCTTCGTCCGACGCAGCGTCAGGTCGCAGGGGACGGTCATTTGCTGGTTGAACGACTCGCCGGGGAAGGTGATGCCGTTGGCCCAGCCGATCTGGATCCGGCGGTGATCGGGTGCGTCGCTGATGGTCTGCGAGGCGTAGAAATTCCCGTACCAGAGGCGATCTTTGCTGGTCTCGGGCTCAAATCGGTGGCCGTCGAACCGACCGAGCCGGTACTCGCCGTCGGCCCCGTGCAACACCCAGAGTGTGCGGCCGGGCTCCCCGTCGACTGGCAGCTCGAAAAGCTCGGGGCATTCAAAGAACCCATCGACCCGACTCTCATACGTCCACTTCTTGAGGTCCTGGGACGAATGGAGCGCGATCGCCCGAGCGCCGCTGGTCTCGTCATACACAGCCATCACCCATCGATTTGTCGGCTCATGCCAGAGCAGGCGAGGGTCTCGCCCGGAATGCTTGACGACCGGGTTGCCCCCATACTCGGTCCAGGTCCGTCCCCGATCATTGCTGTAGGCGATACACTCGCCCCGGCCCGTGCTGGTAAACGCCACGATCAGTGCCGGCGAGGCCTTCGAGCCAAAGCCGGACGCGTTGCGGCTGTCGACGACTCCGCTCCCCGAGAAACACCAGTCGCCATATTCCTTTGGGTAGAGCGCGATCGGCAGCTCTGTCCAGTGCACGAGGTCCCGGCTCACAGCGTGGCCCCAATGCATATTGCCCCAATCCCAGCCGTAAGGATTGTGCTGGTAAAACATATGGTACTCACCATCGTGCCACAGCAAACCGTTCGGGTCGTTCAGCCAACCGCGCCGGGATGTGAAGTGAAATTGAGGACGCCGAGGCTCGTGGTACAGCCGGCGGGCGTCCGGGATTTGGGCCGAAAGTGACACGCGCTTCAGTGCCTCCGACCCCGCCGGCAACAACGCCTCGAGTGCGAGTGTCTGCCCCTGAAACGGCTGCACGTCGAGGAAGACTTCGAACTGAGGCTTGCTCTCGGCGAGCTTGATGTCGAACTCGCGGACGACCCGTTCACCGGCGCGGACACGAATCCGGCGCGGCGGGGCGTCTTGCTGGACTGGAAGCAGAAGGTAACGCGATCCGGCGACAAGCTCCCGTCGGGCCGGCTCGATTCCCCGACTCCGTGCGCTCTGGACGATCTGGTCGACGAACACATTGACCAGCCCGCGTCCCAGAAAGCCGCTCACGGCCATTTGACCGGGAAAGGTCCCCCGGGCCGGGCCGGTCCCGAATGCGTCCCCGTCGGCGATCCAACCACCGTAGGCGTCGCCTTCAAAGTCGGCGATCACCACGTCGGGGGAATCGGAAGCGCGAGCATATGCTGCCGCGATCATGCCGACCATGATGCAGAAAGCAGCAAGCCGGCGCGGCGGAGCGAAACCTCTTCTCACGGCTGGATCCATCAAATTCAACCCTCCGGGCGATCACTCATGAGCCCTTAACCCAGGTTGCTCGAGCTCGGCAATGGGAGACGCCAACTCGGGGCGAGCAAGTTCCAGTTCATCCTCACCAAATTCAGGGGCCGGGTCCAGCAGCGCGCGATGGTTCGGGTTCAAGACGCGGTTCGCATGTGTCGCCGACGACACGGCGAGGCGCTTGCTCTCACGCGAGGATGTCCCGGACGACATGGCCGTGGACATCGGTGAGCCGGTAGTCTCGGCCCCCGTGACGATAAGTCAGTTTCTCGTGGTCGAATCCCATCAGGTGCAGGATCGTAGCGTGCAGGTCATGGACGTGAACCTTGTTGTGTACGGCGTGCCAGCCGAATTCGTCAGTGGCGCCATACACCAGCCCGCCGCGGACGCCCCCGCCGGCCAACCACATTGTGAAGCCAAATGGGTGATGTTCCCGACCATTATTGCCCTCCGCGGTCGGCGTGCGCCCGAACTCGCCGCCCCAGAGGATTAGCGTGTCGTCGAGGAGACCACGCGCTTTCAGGTCGCTCACGAGGGCCGCAATCGGCTGGTCGACCGCAGCGCAACGCTTGGGCAGGTTCTCACGCAGGCCGCTGTGGTGATCCCAGGCATTGTTCGCCGGCGCGTCAAAGAGCTGGACGAAACGCACGCCTCGTTCGACCAGCCTCCGTGCCAGGAGGCACTGCCGGCCGAACTGTTCGGTGGTCGCGTCGTCGATGCCGTACAGCGCTTGCGTCGCGTTGGTCTCACGCGAGATGTCAAAGGCCTCGGGCGCCTCGCTCTGCATGCGAAAGGCCAGCTCGAACGAGGCGATCCGGCCGTCTAGCTGGCTCTCGATCACCCGGTCGCGCTTGTGAATCTCGTTGAGCCGGTGGAGTGCGTCGAGCTTGGCGCTGCGCGCCCGAGATCGCCGAACGGAGTCGTCAGGTTGGCAATCGGATTCTTGAGGTCGCGGACCAAGGTGCCCTGGTAAGCGCTCGGGAGAAAACTCGAGCTCCAGAGCTGCGCGCCCTGGAACACCGCGGCGGGGCTCACGACCACAAAGGCTGGCAAGTTCTGGTTCTCGGTGCCAAGCCCGTAGACGAGCCATGAGCCGAGACTCGGCCGGGAAAAGGCTTGCTCGCCAGTACACATCTGGAGCGCCGCCCCGGTGTGGTTGATGTTGTCGGCCACCATCGATCGAATGACGCAGAGGTCGTCAATACAGGCCGCCGTCCGCGGCAGCAGCTCGCTCACCTCGATACCCGATTCGCCGTGTCTGGAGAACTTCCAGGGCGAGCCCAGCAAATTGCCGGTCTTGGTGCGCTCGAGCTTCGGCTTGGCAAACGGCAACGGCTGGCCGTTTTTCTGAGCCACCCGCGGCTTAGGATCGAACAGGTCGATGTGTGAAGGCCCTCCCGGCATGTACAGGAAAATACAACGCTTGGCACGGGGCGTGTGATGGGGCGGACGGATTGCGTACGGATTCGACGCTCGGTCAGGTGCGTCCGCCGCCGAGGCCCGACCGACCTCAACCAGCAGGTCCGCCAGCGCCAGGAGACCGAACCCGCAGCCGGCGCGGGACAAGAACTCACGGCGCGAGCGATACGAGCGAGTCTCCATGGATGTCTCCTCGTTCTGAAGCATCAGTCGAGATACACAAATTCATTGCTGCACAGGAGCACGTGGGCCAGGTCGGCCCAGGCCGCCCTCGCACCGTTTCGGCCGGCCCGGGCCAGGAGCTGCCGGCAGATCTCGATCTCTGCGGCGCGTGCCGGCCTGGAGAAGAGCAACGAGTAGGCCCGCTCGATGCGGCGTGTGTCGTCGCCCGAGGCCTCACGGGCCAGACGGTCGGCCAGATGCTCGGCCTGGGCAAGCACGAAGTCGTGGTTCAAGAGGAGGAGTGCCTGAGGTGCCACGGTGGACACCGTTCGCTTCTCCGTGGACGCGTCTGGATTGGCCGCATCGAAAAGCATCGCAAAGCTGCCGCGGTCCCAGCGGGCCGTCTGAACGTAGAGCGACCGTCGCGAGCCGCGCAGATCGTCCGCGGCCGGTCCCCCCGTCGCCCGATCAAGCTGGCCGGTCACGAAGATCATCGCATCGCGAATCGCCTCGGCTTCCAGCCGGCGGGAGGCGAACCGGCCGATCCAGCGGTTATCCGGGTCGCGGGCCACCTGATCGATTGGAGCCGTACAGGTTCCCCGGTAGGCCGACGAGAGCATGATCCGGCGGTGCAGGGACTTGAGCGACCAACCGTCCGCGACAAACCGGGCGGCGAGCCAGTCCAGCAGATCGGGATGAGTCGGCGGCTCCGAGAGCATGCCGAAGTTGCTCGGGGTTCGCACAATCCCTTCGCCGAAATGCCACCGCCAGACCCGATTGACGATCACTCGAGCGGTGAGCGGGTTGTCCTTGGACGCCACCCAGCGTGCCAGCTCGCGCCGGCCGCTTCCCGCCGTGATCGGTCGCTGCACAGAACCGGCGAAAAAACGGGGAAGCCGACGCGGCACCACCTTCCCCAGCCGCGCGTCAGCTGCCACGAATGTGGATCGGCACGTCCTGAATCTTCGAGAATAGCCCGCCCGCGGTTCCCCCCTCTTGAATCGCCATCGCCAAGGGCGGCTCGGGCAGTAACTCTCCTTGCAGTCTGTCGCGCTGGTACACAAGCTTCCGCCGCGCCAGATCCCCGTCCGCTGCCTTGGATGACTTCTTGTCCAGTCCCGTCAATTTCGCGTTCACGATTTCGATCTGCCGAAGCTGCTCTTGCCGCTGTGCGACGATCGTCGATGGTACAAGCGGTACACGATTCATCGTGTACTCGCCTCCCTTTGCACCAAGATCCTTGAGAATGTGCGAACTGTAGAAGATCCCGGCAAGCGCGTAGTAGTCTTCCTGCGAGATCGGATCGAACTTGTGGTTGTGGCAGCGGGCGCAACCGAGAGTCAACCCCAGGAACGCTTTGCCGACCGTGTCGATCTGGTCGTCCACCATGTCGCTGACGATTTTTTCCTTGTCGGCATCACCCCTGTCCCAAACGCCATTAGAAAGGAACGTGGTCGCAACCAACCCCGCGGGGTAGATCGCGCCGCCGTCCGGGTTGGGCAGCAGGTCGCCGGCAATCTGATGCACGATGAACTGGTCGAACGGCAAGTCCCGATTGAATGACTCGACCACCCAGTCGCGATACCGCCAGGCTTCCGTCAGCTCGCAACTGGCGGTGCGCGTCTTGGGGTTTGAGTCGTAGTAATCGGCGTAACGAACGACGTCGAGCCAGTGCCTGGCCCAACGCTCGCCATAGGCTGGAGAAGCCAGCAGCCGGTCGATCACGTGAGCAAATGCATGAGCGGAATCGTCGTCGACGAAGTTCTGCACCTCTTCCGGTTTGGGCGGCAAACCGGTCAGGTCGAATGTGGCCCGACGGATCCAGGTGCGCCGGTCGGCGGGAAGCGCAGGCCGCAAGCCATGCCTCTCGAGCTCCACCAGTAGAAACCGATCGATTTCAGTCGGTGGATGTGACTTGTCTAGAACGGGCGGGCAATGCGGATCCCGCACCGGCTGGAAGGCCCACCAACGACTGTGAGCATCGGTCACATGCCAGTCGCCCGCCGACCCGCTTGTCTGCCTCTTGTCGACGGAAGGCCAAGGGGCGCCGAGAGCCACCCATCGCACGAGTTTGGCGATGCTCGCATCTGACAACCTCTTCTTGGGCGGCATCTTGGGTTCATCAAGATATCGCACGGCACGGATGAGCAAGCTCTCCTCCGGCGTGCCAGGAACGACCGCCGGACCGCCGTCCCCTCCTCTCAACATCGCCTCTCGGTCGGTTAGATTCAGCCCGTTTTTCGATTTCTCGGCGTTGTGGCACGGCTGGCATTTCTCGACCAGAAGCGGACGGACTTCCGACTCGAAGAACGCGGCGGCATCCGGCTCATCGGCCTGCGCAGACGACTCGTCGCCCCGAGCGACCGCGCAGCCCAAGAACAAGACCATCAGCAGAGCCGGTGCGCGACCCGCGCGCCGTGACAAGAGCAAACGGCTGCCGCTCATGTCGTTTTCTCCAGGACGACAGCGCTCGACTGGACCGAAGGGGACGCCGATTTTTGCCGCCTGCCGGCGCCGCCCCAGTGCGTGGTCGCCGGCGTCAGGCCCGAAGCCATCCATCAAGCTGTTTCCGGTGTGTGAAAAATAAGTTTAACAAATCTGTGACAGCGACGTCCAGCTTGTCCCGGACTGATCAAGAGCGTCACTGTTCGCTCCAGGGTCGTCTTGTCGGCGGCGGGGGAGGCTGTTTCCAGCGCCAGCTCGGCAACGCGGAAGTAGGGGGTGACGAGACGCTTTCCGCCCTGAGCCTGCGAGAAGAATTGCGAAGGGCAGCGCCGCCTGGAGGAGTACGGCAACGAGGGTGGTTGCTTGGAACGTGCAGTTCTTCGGGGTCGAAGCTTCCGAACCGGAAGCTAGTGGTGAAGCTCCGGTCAGGAATCCGCGAAGATGTTGATTCTCGCCACGGATCGGCCGGTGAAACCCACCGGAGCGAATACGGGGTTGTACGCCAGGGCAACCATTTCACCGTATGTCGGCTTGGTCGGGCTGCGTGATGGCTGCTTGCTGACGCCGTTGCCGCCGGCCAGGATCTCGCGCCATTCGTCGGGAGTGCTGCCGCCGTCTTTCCCGGTCGTGTCCCTGGCGACCTTCATGACCAGTTCGTTGAACTTTTTGCGGTCGCTATTGATCGACTTGATCAGATTCACGTCGGCCTCGAGTTGTTTCTCAGCGAGCATGGCACCCCTCTGGGCTTCGATCGCGAGCTGAGCCGGGGAGATCTGAACATACAAGACGATGTCTTGTTCCTTTTGCTCGGCCAGAGTCTTTGAACCGGGAACTCCTTTTTTGGCGCCCAGGACGACTGCTTGCGCTACGGGGCGATTGATGATGGGATTGCCATATTGATCGTACGTGACGACGTCGCCGGGTTGCGGGGTGACGTTCGGCGCGGGGGCGGCGCGTAGAAGCGGTTGACGTTGAACTTCTCGCCCTCGACGAACAAAACGCCGGGCGAGCCGGGACCGCCGACGGGTCTCACCTCGTACTTGTACGGATCGATCATGAGCGCGACGAGCGCATCGAGGAAATCTTCGCTCGGGCGGCCACGGAGGATGAGGCTGGCTCGCCGGCGAACATCCACCGACGTGCCGTAGACGGCGACCAGGGCCAGTATTTTCGACGAGATCGGCCTGTCAATCCGGCTGAGAACGTCGACCAGAAGCGACTGGTCGGAAGGACCGCGCCCGCCAAACTCGCGATAGACCGACGCGACGGCCCGGGGGTCGGAGATCTTGTCCAGCTCGGCCTGCGCCAGCTCTCGTTTCTTCGCTCCGTTGGTGCCGTGGATGTCCTTGTGAATCTTCTTCAGATGCGGCGCCCAGAACTTGTCGGCCTTTTTTTGCTCCTGGTCATCGGCGATCTGCGCGTCGGTCGCCCAATGGTTGCCGTGCTTCTTGAAACCAAGCCTCTTCCAGGCCGCGTCCCGCTTCGGATCGAGGCGGATGACCTCGCCGAAATGAACGTAAGCAATGTCCTTCAGCCCGTGCTCGTCACACCACAGCCCCAGCTTCCACTGCGCGGCGGCTGTCATCGGCGTCTTCTCTTTGAGCGCGTTGTATTCCGCAAGCGCTGCCTCCGGATTGACCGCGGGCTTCGGCGCCGCTTTCGGCTTGTCTCCAGAATGTGTCGGAGCAGCCGTCTGACCGGCCAGAAGCGTCGAAGCGACGAGTACCAGACCAATCATTTCTATGCCTCCCGCGAAGCCCAGCGGATGTCCCAAGAAACCACCGCGCGGTGACCCGTGGCAGGAATGCAAGCCTTTATGCATCCAACTCTTATTATGACCGACTCGGATCCCGAGTGCAAGGCAACGACCCATTCTGTCTGCGCCTGGTATCACGATGACACGAAAGGATTCAAGGCGAGGTTCGTCCGCTCCAGATCGACGACCCTCAACGTGTGATCGATAGCGAAACGACCGAGCAACTCCATCACTCCATGCTGCCGCTCCAGGTTGCGCTCTTCGGTATAAATCGGATGGATTCCGTAGAACATGATTGACCGCCCATCGTCGACTTGCAAACGGCCGTGAGGCGACAGGTCCTCCAGCGCCAGGAGGCAACTGAGGAGCGTGGTCGGGGCCAACGGCGCGGGAGGCTCACCGTTGGGGAAAATCGCGTAAGGGCCCCGCAGCCACGAGTGCTCCTCGAACGGATACGCGGCGATTCGACGCAGCCAGTCATAGGGCCACGCGGTGGCCTCCCGAGCCAGTGCCTCTGGCGACGTCGGCCAGTCTGGCGGCAACTGCATGAAGAGCTCTGCGAATCGGAATTCCTCTTGACCTTCCGGGACATTCATGGGCCGGTCGCTCATCCCAGTGGTGAACAGCGTGACGAAGTTCCGACCCGGACCGGGGGGAATGATCCGGACCGTGATCCCAAGGATCGGCACCATCTCGGTCACGCAGAACTCCTGCGCTTTTCCGAATTTCTGTTTCATGTGCCGGATGATCGCGTCGTGCGGCCCGTTGACCGCGGTGCCAAAGTCCATTCGAGAACCCCCATGTTCACGCATTCGTTTACTGTTTCCCTGTCAGAACGTCGTCACAACGATCGACTCGCGGATGAACGACGGGTCGATCGTGACGCCGAAGCCGGGGCCGGATGGCACTTTCACGATCCCGTTTTCACACTTGAGCGACGAGCTTTCGCTACGGACGGGGATATCGGTATCACCTTTGAATTCGGTGAACGGAACGGGGTTCGGAATGCACGACGCGAAATGCGCGGCGTCGAGGTAGCCCAGCCCTGAGCCAGACATGTGCGGCGTGCACAGGAGCCCGGCGGAATGAGCCATCCGTGCGACCCGCATCGAGCGGATGAAACCACCATGGTAGTGCAGGTCGGGCTGGACGATGTCCAGACCGCGGTTGGCGATCGTCCAGCGGAAACGGTACTCGCTGAATTCCTGCTCGCCGCCGGCCACGGGGATCGAGAGCGCATCGGCGACCGCTTTGGTATCCTCCAGGTGGTCGAACC
Organism: uncultured Isosphaeraceae bacterium; assembly: GCA_963781785.1. GTDB lineage: Bacteria > Planctomycetota > Planctomycetia > Isosphaerales > Isosphaeraceae > CAWAHD01. Next base: position 250,689 of record CAWAHD010000002.1, read on the forward strand.
GGCAGGGCTCTTCGTAGAAGGCATAGTCATACTCCTCCATCAACCGCCCGATCTCGATCGCTTTGGGAACGTCGTACGAGCTGTTGGAGTCGGCATACAGGGTCATCTCCTTGCCGAATGTTTCGCGCACGAGCGGGATGAGCTTTTCGGTGCGCCCGGGGAGCGAGTCGGCGTTGTTCTTCATCCGGCCGCCAAGGCGAAACTTGAGCGCCCTGGCACCCGACTCGGCCACGAGCTTCTTCAGGTCGGCGATCTCCTGCTCGGGTGTGTTACCCCGAGTGCCGCTGGCCCGATAAACCGCGATCTCCCGGCGCTTGACGCCGCCCAAGAGGTCTCCGATTGATTTGCCGGCCAGCTTGCCGAGCAGGTCGAGCACCGCGAATTCGGCCGCAGCCACACACACCCAGAGTGCGAGACCCTGGTATTTGTAGTTGTCAGCGTGCCGGTACAGCTCCCACAGCAGGTCTTCGAGCTGGCGGACATCCTTGCCGGCGAAGAACGGGGCGACCCGGTTGAGGAAGATCGGGTACGTGTGAATCAAGTGCATCGCGTTGGGGACGCCGATCCCCTCGGCGCCGTCTGGAGTGCGTACCCGGACCAGGAAGTTGTGCCGGTTGCGCAAGAGCTCCATCCTGGCGATCTTGACCGGACGGGGCCACAGGGCGACATCGAGGACGGGCGCCCGAGCGGCTGCGTCGAGCCGCTCGTAGGTTGCCCGAACGTCGTCCGCGGCTGATCCCCGAGGCCCCGCGATCGCGACGCCTCCCGTACCGAGCGTTGCTCCAAAAAAAGAGCGGCGAGTGAATCTCATGGCAACGGTCTCCAGATCAATCGTGGTTCACGGCGAAACCTAGGGAGCCAGGCGTTCGATGCGCCAGTCTCCGAGTGGGAGCCTGGTATAACGCAGCCGGTCGTGCAGGCGGTTGGGACGCCCTTGCCAGAATTCGATCGACTCGGGCAAAAGCCGGTAGCCGCCCCAGTTGGCCGGGCGCGGCACGTTGCCGCCTTCGTAGAGTGTCTCGAATTCGCGGTACGCCCTTTCGAGGACCTCGCGACTGGCGATGACTTCACTCTGGGGCGAGCACCAAGCTCCGATCCGGGCACCGGCGGGCCGGCTCTGAAAATACCGGTCGGACTCTTCGCAGGAAACGCGCTCGACCCGGCCCTCGACACGGACCTGGCGCTCGAGCCCATGCCAGAAGAAGACCAGCGCCGCCTGGGGGTTGGCCTCGAGCTCGCGTGCCTTGCGGCTTTCGTAGTTCGTGAAAAAAGCAAAGCCGCGCGCGTCGACGCCGCGGAGCAGAACCATCCGCACCGACGGACGTCCATCCGGCGAGGCCGTCGCCAGAGCCATCGCGTTCGATTCGGCGACTCCCCCGTCGGCGGCGTCTTCGAACCAGACGAGGAACTGCCGGATCGGGTCGGGACTCACGTCTTCTTCGGCCAGACTTGAGCGCGAGTGATCCTTACGCTGATCGTGCATGTTCACCGCAAAGTTCCTTGATCGAGTTCTGAGCTGCACGGTTCGTCACTCCCATGAAGGGTCCCACAGTGAGGCGGCTGACGGCAAGATGGAAGAGGGCAGGGGAACCTGCCGGGCAAAGCCGTGCGAGCACGCTCGTTCCGGGCGAGCCGGGGTGACTCCGGCAACGATCGAGAAACCGGTATGAAGTTTTTGACGAGGCGACATACCGGCGGTACCATGTTGTCTGGCCGAACAGAAGCGCCCCAGGTGGGCGGTTCTGCGTGCGAGCTGGGCGAGGCGACCTCGATGCACATTCCTGACGCCGTCCTGGATCCCAAGGTGGTCGTGGCGACCAGCGCTTTCGGCGCGGCCGGGCTGCTCTACGCGGTGCGGAAGCTCGAAGACCGGCTGGGAGAGCGGACAACGGTGCTGATGGGCACGATGTCGGCGTTCGTATTCGCCGCACAGATGGTGAATTTTCCGGTGGGGCCCGGAGTATCCGGGCACCTCCTGGGCGGCGTGCTCGCTTCCGTCTTGCTCGGGCCATGGGCCGGCGCCCTGGTGATTGCCGCCGTCTTGCTGGTTCAGTGCTTGTTGTTTGGCGACGGTGGACTCACGGCTCTCGGAGCCAATTTCATCAATATGGGGCTGATCGGGGCAGTCGGGGGCTACGCGATTTACGCGCCGCTTGCCCGCTGGATCGGCGGGCAGAAGGGAATCTTGATCGGCGCGATGGTGGCGGCATGGTTTTCGGTCCTGCTGGCATCGGGGGCGTTTGCAGTCGAACTGGCGGCGACGGGCCGCCAGAACTTCTTCCAGATCTTGACCTGGATGGCGCTGTTGCATGCGGCGATCGGGCTCGGCGAGGCGGTCATCACGGGCCTGGTCGTGCGGTTTCTGCTCTACCGGCGGGCCGATCTCTTCGATGTCGCGGATGAGGTCGGGCAGAACGCGTCGGCCGCGGGACGCTGGGGACAGACATTCCTCGGCGGCCTGGGGGTTGCGGCGGCAGTTGCCGTGTTTCTGGCGCCTTTTGCCTACGATCAGCCCGACGGCCTCGAATTTGTCGGCGACAAGCTCAAGTTCTTGTCCGAATCTCCGGGGCCGCCACCGATCGCCGCACCCATTCCGGATTATCAACTTCCCGGCCTTTCTCACGTCAAGCTGGCAACCGCGGCCGCCGGACTGCTGGGCACCTTGGTGGTTTTCGGCGTCGCATGGGGGATGGCGAGGATCCTGCCGCGGTCCCGGAACATCGAGGCCAACCCCGATGCGGCTTGAAGAATACACCTCGGGGTCGAGCCCGCTCCACCAGCTTGACGCGCGCGCCAAGCTGATCGCGGCCCTGCTGTTCGTCGTCGTCGCGGTGTTGACGCCCGTCGGCGCCTGGACGGCGTTTGCAGCCCTCGCACTGGTCCTGTCGTGGGTCATCTGGCTGTCGAGAATTCCGCTGCGCGTGCTGGCGCGCCAGTGGTTGACGTTCTTCCTGCTCGTCGGGTTCCTGGCCGTCCTGGTCGCGCCGGCGCATCCCGCCCGGGCCGAACACGGCCTTGCCGTCGTGGCGGCCTCGATCGTGATCAAGAACGGCCTGGCCCTCTTGACCGTGCTCGTACTGGCCGGTGTCACTCCGCTTCCCAAGCTCTTGACCGCACTCCGCAAGCTCGGCGTTCCGATCGTGCTGGTCTCCACGCTCCAGTTCATGGACCGGTATCGCCATGTCCTCCTGGACGAGCTTGACCGCATGGCCACCGCACGCCGCGCGAGGACATTCCGCCGCCGGGGTTCGCTCTCGTGGACGTTGCTGACTGGACTGATCGGAATCCTCTTTCTTCGTTCGTTCGAGCGTGCGGAGCGGGTGCACGGCGCGATGCTGGCCCGGGGCTGGCAAGGGGTAGTCCGCAGCCTCGATGACTGAATCGCCCGGAACGCTTGAATTCTCCTCGAGGTTCCCGGCCGCCGAGTCGACTGTCCATGACGACCCCAGAGCCACTCCCATCCGCGCCGGCGATCCGAGTGCACGGACTGATCTATCGCTATCCCGACGGCAAGGTGGCGCTCCGGGGCGTGGATCTGGTCGCAGCGCCGGGTGACTCGATGGCGGTCGTCGGTCCCAACGGCGCGGGCAAGAGCACCCTTCTTCTGCACCTGAACGGACTCTTGCCAGGCACAGGGCGAGGCACGGCCCGGCACAATCACACGGCAGCTCGCAACCCGCAGGGCGGCCATCGCTCGAGCGACGCCGGCGTCTGGATTGACGGCATCGAAGTCGTTGAGCGCAATGCCCTGGAAGTGCGGCGGCGGGTCGGGCTGGTTTTCCAGGATCCGGACGACCAGCTCTTCTGCAACACGGTCATCGACGACGTCGCCTTCGGACCGCTCAACCAGGGCAAGACCCCGGCCGAGGCACGCGCGATCGCCGTGGAATGCCTGACGCAGGTCGACCTTGAAGGGGCGGCCGACAGGCCGCCCCATCACCTCAGCTTCGGCGAGCGAAAACGCGTGTGCCTGGCGGGCGTGCTGGCCTGCGCACCCTCGGTGCTGGTGCTCGACGAGCCGTCCGCGAACCTCGACCCGCGCAGCCGGCGGCGGTTCATCCAGATCCTCCAAACCCTGAGCTGCACCAAGCTGGTCGCCACTCACGACCTCGAGCTTGTCCTGGAAATCTGTCAGCAAACCGTCCTCCTCGATGGGGGCCAGGTCGTCGCCCTGGGAGCGAGCCGAGACATCCTGGGAGACTCGGCACTCCTGGAAGCGCACGGGCTCGAACAACCTCTCAGCCTCACGTACGGCTCCCGAGCAGAGCGCTGATCGAATCATGTCGTGTACGCCTCGAGCGTTACGATTTCGCCCCGTTCGGGGCTAACGATGTTTGGAGTTGACCACGCTGTGACGTGTACTCCTCGGGGCTCACGCCCCGAGCTTTACGATTTCGCCCCGTTCGGGGCTAACGATGTTTGGAGCTGACCACGCTGTGACGTGTACCCCTCGGAGCTCACGCCCCGAGCTTGACGATTTCGCCGCCTGCGGGGCTGACCGTGCATCGCCCTTTAAACACCGGGTTTCCCCTTCACGATCTCCTCGTACCGCGGGGACCCGTGGAGCGGCTTCAAGTCGGGGTCAGACGCGGCTTCCTTGATGGGAAAGCCGGCCGTGACTGCGCGGAGAAGCAGGTCAATCGCGTGCGACCGCAGCCGGGGGTCGGCGGACTTCTCGGACAGAATCGCGACGGCGCATGCGGCGTTGTAGAGTCGGTGCGGGGTCGCACTCTCGACCAGGCGGTCGACGTCGTCCAGAGCGCCTCGCTCGCCGAGCCGAGCGCGAACCAGAGCGCGAAGCTGAAGGGCATCGATCAGATCGGGGTTGGTCAAGAGCGCGCGATCGAGATGCTCGAGCGCCGCCCGCGCGTCGGCTCGCCGCACGACCAGAGCCATGCCGTAATGGGCCTGCGCGTTGTAAGGATCCCGATCGAGCACCCGAGTGAAGTCATCGATGGCCCCCTGGGGGTTGTCACGGACGCGCGTGATGCCGCGGGCCACCCGGACGACCAGGTCGGCGGGATTCCTGTCCAGCAACCGTGCGAAATAACGCTCGGCCTCACGCGAGCGGCCCAGCCGCGCCCACGTCTCGCCCAGCGCCGCGAAGACGACCAGGTCACTCCTGCCCAGCTCGATGGCTCGTGTCAGGTCTGCGCGAGCGGCATTCAACTGGTTCAACTCGAGCTCGGTCAGGGCGCGGTCGACCACGGCCTCGGCGAATGCAGGTTCGAGGTCGATTGCGCGGTCATAGGCGAGCTTGGCGTCGAGCAGGCGCCCCGACCTGGCCAGGGCGATCGCCCGGTTGAAATGCACCCAGGCGAACGACGGCTCGCGGGCCGAACATGCTGCGAAATCGCCGGCGGCCTCCAGGAATCGCTTCTGCGCGTAGTGGCAATGCCCCAGCACAAACCAAGCCCAGAACGAGGTGACGTCGAGGTGGAGGGCCTGCCTCAGAGCCTGTTCGGCTCCCGCGGAATCGCCGCCAGCCAGAAGGGTGCTACCCAGGAGCGTGAGATCGTGGCACGTCGAGGGGATAATCTCGGTGGCGCGGCTGCGATCGGCCGCGGCGCGCCCGGCCATCCCGAGCGCTCCATAGTACCTCGCGCGCTCGGCATACAGTGCTGACGGGGCCTGCGGGTCGAGCCGTTCGGCACGGTCCAGGGCGGCTATCGCCCGCTCGATGGATCGAGCCCGGTCACGCTCGGTGCCGTGCTGGGTCTCGAGTGCAACGCGAGCCCGGGCGTCAAGCATCACGAGCTCGACAATCTGCTCGACGAGCCTGCGCCGCTCCTCCGGCGTCAGGTACCGCTGCCACGCACGCCATCGCGGCGATCGTTCCGACTCGACACCGAGTCGACCGAGTGCCTGACCCGACTTGTCGAGGCCTTCGGAGAGGTGCTGCTTCGAGGCCATGGCCGTATTGAGCAGGAACTGGCTCTGCGTGAAGTCATGATCGAAGACCTGGAGCGACATGCGCGCGGCCAGCACCTGAAGCTTGTCGTAAGCGAAGACGACCGCTCCCGCCAAAAGACCGATCAGAACGAGCGAGAAGAGCGCGATCGAAGTCGATCCGCACAGCCCCGGGTGGCGCCTGGCGAACTTGCCCATCCGCTCGCGGAAACTGGGCTCGGGGCAATACTTCATGGGGAGATCGTCGAGGAATCGGCGCAGGTCCTCGGCCAGGTCCCGGGCCCGCGCATAGCGGTGAGCGGGTTCGAAGCTCAGGCATTTGCCGACCAGAGCGTCGAGGCTCCACGGGACGTGAGGGCACCGGGCGCGAAGCGAGGGGACCTGGCGGCGGGCGGCGATCATGAGCTCGATCGTCTCGAACATCGAGCCCCCGGAGGAAACCTCCACAAACGGATGCTCGCCCGCCAGCATCTCGAACAAGATCAACCCGAGGGCGTAAATGTCGGATCGTTCATCGACCGCCTCCGGAGACGTGTTCCCCCGCGGGTTGAAGGCGTCGAGATGCTCGGGCGACATGTAGGGCAAAGTACCGCCGACCAAAGCCCGGTGGATGTCGCCGTCGTCGGAGGAGGGTATCACGTCAACAGACAGGTTGAAATCGAGCAGCATCGGGGTTCCATCCGCCGCCAGCAGGATATTGGACGGCTTCAGGTCGCGGTGCAAGAGACCGCGCGAATGGGCATGCTCCAGGCCGTCAGCCAGACGAGCGACGATCCAGACTGCCGCCTGGTTCGCGGTCGCGCCATGAAGAAACTGACGCGACGGCTGGTCGACATCCTGTTCTCGAGACTCGTCTGGTGCAGACACGCCGGTGTCCAGTGCTGCGCGTCCGCGGGTCCCGACCCAGCGTGAGAGCAATGATCGGAATCGCGACGCCGCCACGGCGTGCGAGCCGCGGGAGGTCCCCAGCGCAACCGGTGCCGTCGACGACGACCGGCTGGAGCGCGCCGTCCGAATCCGGCGCGACGAGGCATGAGCCATCGCTCGGCTCGACACCGAAGGGACGTTCCGGCTGACCTGATCGAGCGCTGCGACGAGACTTCGCCCGTCGTGGTGGGTCGGCACCAGGCCGCCCGCTGCTTCCAGGACCTGCGCCAGGTTGGCACCGCCGAAATACGGCATGCAGAGGATGCGCAGCCCGCTCCTGGGGTCGTCCGCGACGGAGTGCACCGGCACGATGTGCGAATGCTGAAGCCGGGCGAGGATCTGCGGCTCCTCTCCCTCCGGACGCGAGACCTTGATCGCGACCAGCCGCCGGCCCAGGTTGATTTCCTCGGCAAGATAGACCCGTGCAAAAGCCCCTCGACCCAGCTCGAGGATGATCCGGAAACCCGCCAGCTCGTCCCCGGGGTGGGGAAGCCCGCCGTCGCGGCGCGGCGCGCTGCGCCCGGCTCCCGCGCCGCAGTTGGGCTGTCGCGTCCCGCGTCCGCCGCGGGCGACCCGATTGTGCCGCGTCCCGGAGCTTGCGTGCTCCCCCAGATCGCTTGGGATTCCTCGAGCTCGAACCCGGCAAACAGCTCGACGCTGTTCCCCGGCAGCTTCGGTCCGGAGGAAGTGCCGGAAGAACCGCCGGAATCGGCACGATTGAGCAAATCCCACGAGAAATGGGGAGACCCGGGCCGATCCACGGCAAGTGCTGTTCCCGAGGTGAGTGCCTCACCCGCCAGCACCGACCCATCGACGGGAAGCGCCTCATCGCGGCCGAGGTTCCATTCGTCCAGGATTTCGCGGGCTGAATCGACGTTCAAATGCGGGTCGCGGACAGATTCAGCCATGGAAATCGTTAGCCTTCCTATCGTTAGGTCCGGATCTGGATGAGATCGCACGACCGGGCGCCCGACCTCGCGGGACCGGAGATTGGCCATTCTCATCGACGCTGATGAAGGGATACCCTCTGCCTTTCTCTCTATGCCATCGATTGCGGGTTGTCCAATTTGTGCCGCTCCTGGCCCACCGGATCTGGAGCCAAACGCGCGAGTTCGAACGTTGCGGCGGTCCAGGTCCATTTCGTGACCTAACCTTCTCGTAGGCATACGAGGAGAGGGTATCGATGATCGGCGAGACGAACGGACTGGACGAATCCGACACGGGGTTGGCCGACACCAGCCCGGGCGCGAGCTCACCCGAGACGACGGCGAGGAGCTTGTCCAGGGAATTCTCTGCACCGGTGGGGATCCTCGATTCACGGGGCAGACGGTGGACCGCCATGGTGGGGGCGACCGAAGCCCAATTCCCGTTGATCGGGGACCCGCTCGTACGGAGGAGTCAAGCGAGCGACCTGGGTATGGGCCAGGTGGCCCTCTGGCGATCCCCCGACGATGGCGACCGCGTCTGGCTTTTGATACCGGTTCGGGGCCAAAGCGGGATCCCGGAAGTGGCGATTGTCGGATTTCGAGCCGGGGCCGACCCCGCGAGGAACACGCCCGCGTGGGACGAGGACACGCGCGACTACGCGATGGAGCGCGTCAACTGGGGGCCGGCTTGTCCCGATCCGGCCCTGCGGGCCTGGGGCCAGCAGGCCGCCGACCGGCTGCGCCAACAACAGCCGAATCGAAAGGACTCCCTGTCGCCGTCCGTGCTGAGCGACGGTGAGAGCAGCGGCGTGGTGATCAGCCGCTTGACTCGCCGGCTGCGGATTTCCGACCCGCCCCACCATTTCCAGAACGTGGCGACGACCGTACTCAGGACCTCGCTCAACGTGCAAGCGGTGGCCTGGGTACCGAAGGCTGCCGACGAGCCCGTGATCGTCAGCGGATTGATCGAAGGCCTGAGCGCGCAGGCTTACCGCACGATTCCCTCGCCCAGCGGGCGGGAATCGACCTTGATCGCCCGCGATGGGGAAAACGGGCATCACTCCGGCGCGCCGCCGTCGGTGAAACGCTATGCCTCGATCGCCGCGGGCTCCGTCGGCTGGCTCCTGGCCGTGAACCCGCTCGACGATCGGGCGATCTCTCCGGCAGACATCGAACGGCTCCAGTACGTCGGCTCGTTGATTGTCGCCCAGCTTTCCAACGCAAGGATCTATGCCGACCTCAAGGAGCTTCTCTTCGGAATCATTCGCGCGCTGACTGCGGCCATCGATGCCAAGGATCCCTACACATCCGGCCATTCCGAGCGAGTCGCGCGAATTGCCGTCCGCCTCGCCGAAGAGCTGGGAATGCCGTCCCCCAAACGGAGCGACCTCTACCTGGCGGGACTGCTGCACGACGTCGGCAAGATCGGCATCGACGACGGCGTCCTCAAGAAGACCGGACCCTTGACGCCGGAGGAATATCGCAAGATCCAGGCACACGTCGAGATCGGCGTGACCATCCTCAAGGACCTCAAGAAGCTGCACCACATCCTTCCCGGAGTCAGGCACCACCACGAGAGCCTCGATGGGACCGGTTATCCCGACCACCTGGCCGGCGAGGATATCCCGTTCGAGGCGCGCATCCTGGCGGTCGCCGACTCGTTCGACGCCATGTCGAGCAACCGGCCGTACCGCAAGCGGCTCAGCCTCACCCAGATCGACACGATCCTCCAACAGGGACGGAGCGTCCAGTGGGACCCCGCCGTGATCGACGCGCTGTTCGCCTGCCGCAACGACCTGGAAGCCATTCGCCAGAAGGGACTGGGCGAAAGCTTGATCGGTGCCGTCGACGTCACGCTGGGGCGGAACTGATCGGTTCAACGGTGATCCCCCTGGGCCTTCTTCAAAAGGTTGTCGACATCCTTCCACAGGCCACGCCAGGCCTGGCGTTCGTCCTCGGGGAGTTTCGCGATCTCGGCCTCGTTGCGCACGCCGGCGAGGTTGGAATCGGCCTTCCAGCGTGTTAACACGTGATAGATCGCGACGCGAACCTTGGGGTCGCTGTCGTCGACCGTTCTGGACCAGGCAGCCAGCTCGCCGTTGAGCCAGGCGAGGGCCTGGCCGCGCAGCTTGGTCCGCGCAGCTTGATCGGGCGGCGGATCATCTTTGCTCTGACCGCAGCCGGCCAGCGCGGCGGCGCACGCGGCGTAATAAGCGTATTGCAACCGGCGGTCGTCGGCCAGTTTGGGGTCGATCCGCAGCGCGTCGGCGAAGAGTCGGGCGGCGCCGGCGTGGAGTTTGCGGTCGGAGCAGAGCTGGATGAAAGTCAGCCGCTCGATCAGGTCAGCGGGGCGATCGTCGCCTTTGAGCACGGCCGGCAGTCGGGGGTCGAGCGCGACCAGCCGCTCGACGTCGCGGAGCCACTGCGCCGAGGGATAACTCCAGCCGGGCTGCCGCGAACCAAGCTCATGGCCGCGGCGCAGTTCCTCCACGGCGTCGGCGTACCGGCCGCCCCGACGCAGCAGGTGGCCGAGATTGCAGTGGGCCTCGGCGTAGTCGGGCTTGAGCTTGAGCGCCGCGCGGAATTCGGCCTCGGCCTCGGCCGGCTTGCCCTCGACCCCCAGAGCATTGCCGAAATCGTAGTGGATGTCGGCAGAGTCGGGCTTCAGCTTGAGTGCCGCGCGAAATTCGGGCTCGGCCTCCCCCGGCTTGCCCTGCTTCACCAGGGCGTCGGCGAGATTGTAGTGCGATTCGGCGTGATTGGGATTGAGCGCCACGGCCGTGCGGAATTCCGCCTCGGCTTGTGCAGGCCTGCCCCGCATCGTGAGGACGCGGCCCAGGTTCATGTGAGCATCGGCCCGATCGGGCTTGAGCTCTACCACCGCGCGGTACTCGGCCTCGACCTCGGCCCAATTGCCCTCTTCCCACAAGACGTTGGCGAGGTTGTAGTGGGCCTGGAAGAGGTCGGGATTGAGCTTCAATGCCGCGCGGTATTCGGCCACAGCGTCGTCCCGCTTGCCCTGTTCCAGAAGGACGATGCCCAGGTTGGTGTGGGCCTCGGCGAAGCCGGGCTGCCGCTTCAGTCCCGCGCGATAGGCCGCCTCGGCCTCGGCCGGCTTGCCCTGGGCAGCCAGGGCGACGCCGAGGTTGATCTGGATGCCACCATCATCAGGACGGAGCTCGAGCGCCGCGCGGGCCGCGGCGACCGCGCGGGCGAGGATCTTGCTCGCCTCGTCGGTCTGGCCGTGGGCCTTGAGCAAGCTGCCGAAGCAGGCCAGGTGCCACAAGTTGTCGGGCCGCCGATCGACCAGGTCGCGGAAGGTTCGAATCGCATCGGCGCCCCGGCCCAGATCGGCGAGCCGGTGGGCCAGGTCGTGCGCCATTTCCGGCCGCAACGCCCGACCGGCTGCGTAATACTGCACCGTCTCCTGGACGGGCATCGGCTTGAGCCGAGAGAGGGCCCCGGCGAGGCGAAAGTTCACCCAGACGTCGTCGGGATGCCGCGCCACGGCCCGGCGGAGCAGATCCACCGCGGCCTCCCGGTCGCCCACGCTCTCCAGAGCGTCGCCCAGGAGCACGGCGGTCGGAGCCGGCAGCTCGGCTGCCTGCGGTTCGCTGGCCATGGCCTTGAGCTGCGCCCCGGCCGCCGTGCGGTCTTCGGCCATCAGCAGGGCACGGAGCCGATCGCGGTAATCGTCGGCGTCGGCCAGGCGAGCCAGCTCCAGCGGCTTCTGCCACAATGCGGCCGACCGCTGGGCGGCGCGGCGCACCCCCGACCAATGATCCAGATACGCCGCCAGCTCCACCACCACCGCGGCGGGCCGGCGCCTGAGCCGATCGGCCCCCTCGTTCACGCTCAGCGCATCGACGTCCAGTTGGGCGGCGCCGAACGCCTCGGCGTAGGCCGCGTCGGTCGATGCCGCGCCGGCATCCGCCTCGTTGGCACGGGCCTCCACCAGAGCTTGTCGTAGCACCAGATCACGGTCGGCGTCGCGCAGGCCGGACGCCGCGGCCTCTTTGAGCAGGGCAAGCCGTGCCAGCGCAACCGGAGCGATGCCGGCGGGATCGTCCTCGACCTGTTGCACCGCAGCCAAAGCCGTGCGCCACCTCGGCGCGTCGTCGGGCTGGGCACGTGCCTGATCGACCAGGGTCGTGGCCCGGCCCAGGAGCCGGTCGACCGCCGCGGAGCGAGTCTGCCGTTCGTGCGCAATGTACGTGAAGGCCAGGCCGCCCAGCGTGGTCATCGCCAGGAGCGAAGCCGCCAGCGCTACGGTGCGGCGCCGGCGGGACCGCTCCAGAGCGACCCGGGCCTGCGCCTCCTCGGCCCTGGCCGACTCGGCCGCGCGGGCCAGTTCGGCGGCGTGCAGCCGCTCCTGCACGCCCGCCAGGTACGCCGACAGTCGCGACACCACGCTGCCGGCATCGCGCGGCCGGTCCTCCGGCTCGGCGGCCAGGCAAAGGCGGGCCAGCGCGCGGAGCTCGGCGTCGGCGCCACTGGATTCCAGCCGGGCGAACGCCTCGGCCAGGTCGCCGCGCGCCGCCTTGCGCTGGATCTCTCCCGAATTGCGACCGGTGAACGCGGGCCGGCCGGTGAGGATCTCACTCAGGATCGAGCCCAGCGCGAACACGTCGGACCGCTCGTCCACCCGGTCGATCTCCCCGCGGGCTTGCTCCGGCGCCATGTAAGCCGGCGTGCCCAGCACGCTGCCGGCAAGCGACCGCTCGGCATCCGAATCACTGCGATTCGTGGCGATGATTGTCCCGTCGTTATCGACCACACCGGCCGTGGCGTCGGCATCGCGCCTCCCCTGGGCAACACCTTGGCCAGGCCCCAATCCATCACCTGCACCTCGCCGAAACTACCAACCATCACATTCGACGGCTTGAGGTCACGATGGATCACGCCGCGGGCGTGCGCGTACGCCACCGTCTGGCAGACCTGAAGGAAAACGCCCAGGATGCGCGACTGATCGGCAGTCGAATCAGGCCGCGCGGCCAGCACATCGGCCAGGGTGCGACCCTTGACCAGCTTCATCGTGAAGTAAGGGCGACCGTCGACGAAGGCACCCAGCTCGTAGATCGGCACGACGCCCGGATGCTGCAACTGGCCGGCAATCTGCGCCTCTTCGATGAACCGGCGGCTCAGCTCGGGATTGTCGCGATGCTGCTCGAGCAAGACCTTGACGGCCAGGTCGCGGCCGATGTCGCTGTCGCGTCCCTTGAGGATGGCGCCCATGCCGCCATGGGCAATCTCGCCCAGGAGCTGGAGCCGCGCGGCGGGGTCGGTGTGGCCGGGCATTTCGGGCGAGCCCGGTTTGACGACGGGCCCGGGCTCGGTGTCGGAGTCGGTATCACGGAGCAGCACGCGGGGAACCGGTCCGATGGTCTCGGCAAGGTGGACCAGAGCGCTGGTTTGGCCCGACGCGGGCAAGAGCGCCAGTGTGGCCGCCGGTTCGCCGCCCTTGGCCACGCTGAACGCCTCGCTGTTCAGCCCTTGCTGGAGCAAGCACCGGGGGCAAAGGCCCTTGGGCGCATTGGCAGGACGCTCGGATCCGCAGTTGGGGCAGCGGTTGGCTTCGGCCATGGGGGAATCTCCCATGCGGAGAATGTGTCGATCCTACGAGATGATAAGGATTCGGCCGCGAAAGCCGGCGCGGCTTGCCGGAATATTCTTTGGGTCAAGGCCCAAGAGCCGTGAACAGGGCCCGGATCTCGTCGGCGATCGCTTCGGGGCTCGGGTCGTCGAGCGTGGCCGCGATCTGGTCGCGAAGCAGCCTGCCGTAGCGATGGCGGAGCCGGCGGACGGCCCCCTCGACGGCCGCCTCGGTCATGTTGAATTCGCGTGCGATCGCGGCATACGCGACGGCGCCGGGCCCGCCCTCCAGCACGGCCTTGAGGCGCTCGAAGAGCTGCGGCCAACCGCTGGCGGCCTGCTCGCGCTTAAGCAGCTCGAGCACCTTTTCGAGCAGCGTCAGGGCCCACGCGCGGTCAAAAAGCTGCTCGGGCGTCGTCGCATCGGCCGGCTCAACCCGGTAACGGCCCTCGGCAAAAACGGCATCGATGGACACCGGCCTGATCCCGCCGCCACGCTTCTGGGCACGCTCGCGGTCCTGCTGATCTCCCAGAAAAAAGCGGCAATCCGTGCGGAGGAACGCCCGGAAGCGGCCCTTTTGCTGATCGGCGGCGGCCAGGACCCCGCGCTCCAGCAGGCGGGCGAAATAGGACTGGGTCAGGTCCTGGGCATCGGCCGGGTCAAATCCCTGGCGGCGAATGAAGGCGTAGAGCGGATACCAGTAGGCGCGGCAAAGCTCGGCCAGTGCCTCGCGATCCTCGGGGGTGATGCGGTCGCCGGCCGCGGCGACCCGACTCCAATGCGTCGTCGGGAAGCCGGCGGCGGATGGGTTCAGAGACATGGCAAGGCTCGTCGCACTCATGGTCGTTCGACGCATCCTCCACCGGGCAGTCACTCGATCCAGATTACGACACGGCGGATCGGATTCCAAACCCTTGGCCGCCGTGCCAATATTCGCCCCGGACTACCGGAGATCCGACTGGAAGTCCATTCCGGCGCCGAAGTGGTCACCGCGGATCACCCGGGCCCAATGATCGCCGCCCTGACCGCCTCGGATCAAAAAAATCGACGGATGCGCCACGAATTGGGGCCAACCCCGCGCGGAATGTCGCCTACTACTCTATTAGGACATCACGGACCAGTTGGGTCCTTCGCCGACATTGAGTCATCGCGAAGGTCGTCCGGGCTGAATGATGACTCAACCGAAAACGCCTGGTCATGCTCCGGTAGGTTCTCCCGTCAGAAGTACGGGACGAGGTGTGCTGGTTATTGGCGCCGGGGTTAGCGGCTTGACGAGCGCGTATCTGTCTGCGGCGCAAGGGGTTCGAGGTTACGGTCGTCGCCGACCGGTTTGCTCCGCGGGTGACGTCGGTCGTTGCCGGTGCGTTGTGGGAATGGCCGCCAGCGGTCTGCGGGCACCATCAGGACCAAGTCTCCCTTTCTCGCTCCAAGGGCTGGTCCGAAGTATCCCACGAGGTCTTCGCGGATCTGGCTCTCGATCCCAAGACCGGCATTTTTCTCCGGCCGGTCACCTATTACTTCAAGCGGCCGGTCGGGGCAGACGCAGCTTCACAGCCAGAAGATGAACGAGCTTCGCGACAAGGTTCACCGGTTCCGGCATGACCCCGCGCTGATCGCGGAGAATGGCGTCAATCCCGAGCTGGGTCTGCAGGACGCGTATACGCATCTCGCGCCGATGGTCGACACCGATCAATACATGCCGTGGCTGCTCGGCGAGGCCCGAAGTGCGGGCTGCCGCATCCTGGAAGCCCGGATCACCGGCCCGCTCACCGGGCAGGAGAAGAAGCTGGCCCGGCAATTTGGAGTCGATGCGATCGTCAATTGCACTGGCCTGGGGGCCAGGGAGCTCACGGACGACTCGGTGTATCCGCTGCGCAGTGCGCTGATCCGTGTCCGGAACGATGGGACCACGATCCCACGGGTCACCGAGGCCCATTGCATCTCCCACGACGGAAAGAGCGGAGAGCGGGGCTTCGTGTTCATCGTGCCGCGCGGGCGGGACATGCTGGTCCTGGGTGGTCTGGCCGAGCCCGATCTCTGGGACCTGGACATCGGGTTGTCGAACTACGAGCCGATCCGCGAGATGTATCGCCGTTGCGTCGATTTCCTGCCGGCCCTCGAGGGCGCCCAGATCGACGCCGCCGAGCCGGTTCGTGCCGGCCTGCGGCCGGCGCGCCGCCAGAACGTCCGCCTCGAGCACGAGGCGGGCACCCGCATCGTGCACAATTACGGGCACGGCGGGTCGGGTGTCACGTTCTCCTGGGGTTGCGCTCTCGAAGTCGCGGAACACGTCGAGCGGCTTGTGGTCCGAGAGAAAGCGACTGCCTGAGCTGAACCCTGCCAGCAGCAGCAATGCGGACAGGACCAGCTCCCGCACGAACGAATCCCGCCGTACCGGATCCGCCTCCTTTACAATCACATCCCGATCGCCGGCTTGACCTTGCGACGGAGCCACCTCACCCTCGCTGGGTTCGTTGGGAAATTCAGCCACCTCATCGTTCTTGGTCTCCGGTGGAATTCCAGCCACCTCACGCTCGCTGGGTTCGTTGGGAAATTCAGCCACCTCACCCTCGTTGGGTTCGCTGGGAAATTCAGCCACCTCGTGGTTTTTGGTCTCCGCGGAAAATCCAGCCACCTCGCGGCCGCTCGGCTCGAGTTCGGTTTCTGTCGATTCCATCGAATCGACCGGCTCGGGATGACCCGGAGCGATCGTATGATTGGGATCGATCGTGACCAGCCTGGCGATCGTGCTGGTCGGATCGAAGAGACCAGGATCTCTCTCCGTTGCTGGTTGCGAGTCGTGAGCTTGCGGATCGAGGCAGCCCTCGGTGGCCTGTCGTCCGAGTTCGGACTTCGCCCACGGGTCGTCGGTTGTCGGATCGGTGAAGCTGTCACAGTACTCCCGCGTGTGTTGTCCGATTTCGGATTTTGGATGGAGAGATTCGGATTTCGGGTCCCACTCGTCGGTTCGCCCATAAGCCTCCTGGGCCGCCATTCGGGCCCGGCGCTCCATCTCCGCCACGTAGCCCTCGTTGGGCGTATCGTAAATCTCATCCCAGGGTCCCGGGCCGCTCGGATCGCGGAATTCGCGGGCTTCGCGCCGCGGCTCGCGGTCGTCGTCTTTCGTCTTGCGACGAAGCTTCGCGAACGCCTCCAGGGATTTGACCATCGCCCGCTGGCTGCTCGTCGAATAGCGCCTCAGAAGTTCTCCGGTATGGCTGTCGTCGAATGACAGGCAGGCCACGTTGCGGTCTGCCTCCGCTAAGGCGCGCTCCTGGGCCACAGCGAGCTTTGCCTGAAGCGCCTCGACCGCTCGATCAACGATCGATCGCAACACCTGACGCTCTTTCTCATCGTCACCCGAGTCGAGCAAATCCGGGTACTGCCGGTCGAGGGCTCGTCGATAGCGCTGGTACTCGACCCGCGTCAATTCGCCCCGGAGCTCCAGCCAGGCTTCGTCGCGCGCCGGGTTGGTCGTCCAGGCCCTGAAGTGGATTTCAAGTACCCGACGGTCCCAGATCGCGGCAAGCGGACTTCTACCGAGCAACCGGATGGCCCGGAACCTGTGGACCGCTTGCCAGCGACCGGGCGGCTCCAGAAGTGCCCTGAGGTCGGCCCACTCTGCAAGCAGAAGCCGGCACCCAGGCACCGTACGAACAAGCGAATCAACCAGCGTCTCGGGGTCCTCCGGATCATCCGGGATGGGGCTATACGATACGCGCTCTCCTCCATTCAAATATTGCTCACTTCCGTAGGTTTCAATCGGACCTTGACGACTGTGGAAGAGCCGCTTGAGCAGGCCCTTGGCCTCGACTTCGAGACGGTGGTCCGCGTTGTCGATGTTGGCCGAAATGCGCGCGGCCTGGGCGGCGAGCGTGCGTTCGTAAATGACGGAACTTTGAACGGTCGAAAGGAGCAGCGAGCGCTCGCCCTCAGTCCTAGGCCCCATCGAGGAGAACATCTCGTCGATGCGATCTTCGACCTCCGCGTCCTGCTCGCCTGGAATCAGAGAGCGGCGAGAGCGAAACCCATGAGTCTCGGCGTTTTTCCGAGAAATTAATTTTCCAGCGACTGTCGTCGGGCCTTTTGAGCGGCTCCCGTTCAAGCGGCTGGAATCGATACGTTTTTGCGATGTTGTCATATGGATGTCTTTCTTGATGATCGATCGGAATCAGGAACTGCGCGAGAATCAGCCACGGGACTGTCGTATTTCGCGGGGTGAAAGAGAGGACTTTCGCGGAGCGAAAGGCGACACTGGTTTTCGCGTACCGAAGGGTGACGCTTGGTGTCGTGGGGCGCAAGAGAGTACTTTCGCGGAGCGAAAGGCGACACTTACTTTCGCGGAGCGAAAGGCGACATTGGTTGTCGCGCGGCGCCTTGGTGAGTCGAGCCGCACAATGGCTGGTGTCGATGGTCACGGTTTCGAGCCTGTGGGGCCACGCCGGAGGCGCTATCGGATCGGACCGATCGGACGGATGGGTCGCGACGGCCGGCCCGGGCAGATTCTCCGGCGGGCCCAGCGGACATTGTGAAGCTGCCGCCGTCATTTGAGTTTGGAACCGGACGGAACGAACTTGTACATGTTAGCACTCTCCTGTTCAAGCCTGGCCAAGAGCTCCGTGAGCTCGGCGAGCCGTTTCCGAACCTCGAATCGCCTGGAGACCTGGAGCCACTTGTCGATGAGGATGCTCCCGGCCCGAAGCTTGACGTGGTCGGTGGTGCCGCACCGGAGCGCCGTGAAGATCTCATCCATGGCCACTTCGGCGCGGGTCATCAGCTTGCCCGAGAGCCGATCGTGGACGCGATTGCGGTGGGCGTCCACGAGCCCTCGGAACTCGGGCAGCATGCACCACTCGTCGGCCAATTCGACCGGGGTGTGGTGCTTGACGGCCCAGGACTGCGCCGTACGGCCGCACGCGACGGCCTGGGCGAGACTCTTCAATTTGTCATCGGTTGGTGTTGGTGCCATGGTGCGATATGACCTCGATTGCCAGCGCCGGCGGGACCCCGTACATTTTGCTCAGTCCTCAGACTTCGCCGGCTCGCCACCCAATACGATCTACAATTTCCCCGGAATCGGTGCGTAATTCCGCGCGGAGCCAGGCTAAAACGGCATGAGATCGCATCATTCCGGGGCAACGCGCCCCGTCGCAACCCGATGCGCCCCCGAGGTATTGATCCAGGATCGCTACAATCGGACCGCTCCGGAATCCGAATGGAAAATCGGGACTGATCACCTGGTCGATTTTGGCCAGCAGGCCACCGGCCTGTGGCATAAGGCTCATGCCGGATCAGGGACGTCGTATCGCAGCGAGCGACGATTACGGCGTGGGAGGCTGAAGACGTGTTCGATGCGAACAGTCCGGCCGGCAGGCGCCACGAGATCTTTGGTAGAATCGTAGACGATCGTTCGATTGACCAACTGCAGAGAACAGACTCGGCTTGTGACGCCGAAGTGACCCATGGTGCCAGCCGTTTCGCCTTTGTGGGATGACGCGGTCGACGGGCCATCCCAGAAGACAATCCGCAGGTTGCAACTGCTCAGGCAATTGAGCCTCGCCGCGCAACTGCGAGCGCTGATCACACTCGGCTCCGAAGTCCTGGCGCTCTTGCTGATCTCGATGATCATTGGAGCGATGGAGATCAGGACAGAAGGCGCCCTGACGGCCGCGGGGTTGGTCGGTGTCTTCGGTGTGCCCGGACTCGTGTGCTGGATCTGGACGGTCAAGGTCTGTCGCCATTCCGTGCAATGCCCCGCATGTGGAAACAGTCTTTGGTCGTGCGGAACCGGGAACTTCAAGGCTCGCCGAATACGAATCAGGGATGATGTCCACTGTTGCCCGCACTGCGGTATTCCGTTCGGCTGAGGAGGCATGGGCATCATCGATGCTGGAGCAGGTGAGCTCCCAAGGGCTGGGCTGATGACAATCAGGCGTAAGCCGTCTCGAAGGGACGGCTTCAAGACGGGTGTTTCTCTTGCGCAATCAAACAATGCCGCGAACAACTTTCCCCCCCTTCGCAAGGGGGGAAAACAGGCGCAACCACACCGGAGGGAACACTGGGCTTGCGAAAGTCCAGGTTTTCAACACGCTACCCAAGCGCAACCGAAGGGAAACACCCGATGACCCCCGACCGAAACAAGGCTGCGGTCGTGCGCTTGATCGATGAGGTCTGGAGCCAGGGTAACCTGGACGTGGCCGACGAGTTGATCGCGCCCGCGTACGTGATTCACCACGATCCCGGAGACCCGTGGGAGTCGAAGACCTTGAACCACGAATCGTTCAAGGAGCGGGTTGTCCATGCGCGGACCATCTTCCCGGACCTGCGGTTCCAGATCCTGGAACTGATCGCGGAAGGAGACAAGGTGGCCGTGAGCTGGAGATTCCGCGGGACACAGGCGGGCCCGCTTCCGGGTATGCCCGCTTCGGGAAAACCGGTCGAGGTCTCGGGGATCACGATCTATGACTTTGAGGGCGACAAGATCGCCGGCCACTGGCAGGAAATCGATCGAGTCGGTCTCATGCAGCAACTCGGCGGTTCGGGTCCGAAGGGTGAGCAGATCAGGTATGGCATTTCCCAGGATTCCAACTCGGCATAAGATCGTCTCTAGCAGAGCATCTTTCAACAGGTCAGGAATCATGCCATGAGACGCTTTCGTTTCCACCTCGGCACGCTCGTGATCCTCGTCCTGCTCCTGGGGGTCTCATTTGCTGCCCTGCGTGAGTCCAATGAGACCTGGGATAGCAGCATTTTCAGCATGACGATCGGTGCTCTGTCGATCTCGATCCTGCTTGCCATCTATCGAACTGACAGAAGACGGGCATTCTGGCTGGGGTTCGCTCTTTGTGGGTCGACCTATCTGGGACTGACCCTCGTGCCTCCGGTCGAGTCCAGGCTGATCACGAAAAAGGTGCTGGCCTACCTTGCCTCAAAGATGCTCCGATTGGGCCCAAACGACATCGACGGGTGGATGGACATCGCGTTCGCCAATAGTTCGCTACCGATACCTCTCCAAGTCAACAAGTCGACGGGCACCGACATGACGGTGATGTTCATCGATCAACCGACACCGAGCGCGGCTCGGAAGATCGTTGTGACACCACTGGTGACAGGATCGAGCGGCTCGATTGAGAACTTCGTTCGGATTGGACACTCGCTCCTGGCGCTTTTAACAGCATTCCTCGGCGGGATGGCCTCGCGCTACTTCTTCGCCAAGAATCGAGAGCCCGATTCAGGACCAGTCTGGGCTGTCGAGCCCCGCAGGCCATTCTCGTCGACATTCTGATTTTGCGGCTCTTCTACCAAGAGTGTGGGTAACTTTGGACCCTTTTTCAGCCCGGATTTCCCAGTTTGGTCGTTTGCGGGAGCGTGCGCCGGCCTAGCTGGTAACCGAGGCGGCTTGGTTGCAGAAAAATTGGTGAAGGTCTTGCCGTCGTAGCGGCATGCGCCCGCGTCGGCGCTGCCGAACCAGATGTTTCCGGCCTTGTCTTCGAGCATGCAATAGACAGTTAGGCTGCTGAGGCCCTCCTTTTGAGTGAAACGCTTGAGGGACTTGCCATCGTATCGGCTCGCGCCACCTCCCTTGCCTTCGGGAAAACTCCCGGGATGCCCGAACCAGAGGTTTCCCGCTCGATCGATGATCATCGAGCCCACAAAATCATCCAGCAGCCCTTCTTTGGAAGTGAATGTCGCCAAAGTCTTGCCGTCGTAACGGAAGGCCCCCTCCTGGCCGCCGAACCAAAGGTTCCCTGATCGGTCCACGACCATCGAACGAACATTCACGAACGGTTTTCCGACCTGGTCGGCGAGATTGGAAAACGATTTGCCGTCGTAGGAGCAAACGCCTCCCTGGGTTCCAAACCAGATTCGCCCCGAAGCATCTTGGGCGATCGTATATACCGAGTTATCGACGAGCCCTTCCTTCGTAGTGAAGTTGGTCATCGACTTGCCGTCGTAACGACTTACGCCGTTTCCGGTGCCGAACCAGATGTTTGCATCGCGATCTTCGAAGATCCACATCACGTCGTTGTTGCCCAGGCCCTCTTTTTCCGTGAACTTCTTGAACGACTTCCCGTCATATCGCGACGCGCCGCCGGTGATGGAGCCGAACCACAGTGCGCCCGATCGAGCTTCCAGCAGCGAAAAGATTCGTGTCTTCGCCAGGCCCACTTCTTCCGAGAAGTTTGCAAACTCCTTGCCGTCGTAGCGAATCGCGCCGCCAAACGTGGCGAACCAGATGTTCCCAGAACGATCCTCCCGCATGTTGCGAATGATCACCCGCGGCATGTACGAGGTCGACTTGGCCGCAGTCGGCGTGAAGTGGGGATCGCGATTTTCAGACTGGCCGACCGAGCTTGAGATGGCGAGCAACCCCGCAATCAAGCGGGCGTAACTGTTGGACAGCAGGGGAAGTGGCATCTTTCCTCCGATCAAGGGTGAAGCGAGTTTGGCCCGAAGGTTGCGCGGTCTGTCGGACGGAGATCAATATACCCCCGAGTGGCCCTTTACGCGGTCACGGCTTTGTAACGACACCAGGTCAGCGGCCGACTCGCTCGCGAGGAGATGTTTCGAGAAAAGCCCGTTCAGATCTCTGGCAACATGCACGTGAGGATTTTGAGGCGGAGGTACTCTTCGTCTCGAAGTCCGTAGGCTCGTCGTTGGATCACGCGGATCTTGTTGTTGATCCGTTCGACGAAGCCCAGCGGCACCTTGTTTTCCTCCAGGCAATACGACGCGATCCCGTCCCAGTGCTCCTCGACCATCCGCGCGAACTTCTCGTACGGCTTGAGTCGCTGCCACCTCAGGGCCGACTTCCAACGCTCGAAGAATCGCCGCGCCCACACCTCTCGCTTGTAGTCCCACAGTTGGCTGAACATCTCCTTGAGCAGGTAGGCCTTGTTCAACGTCCGGTTCGCCTTGAACAGCGCCTTCAGCGACTGACGCCCCTCCTGCGAGAGGTTGGCCCGGCGGGACAGAAGCGTGTACTTCTGGCTCTTGATAAACCGTCGGTCTTTCCCCGAGAGCCGGGCGTATTCGCTCTTACGAACCTTGTCCAAGGCCTCGTTCAAGTGCTTGAGGATGTGGAACTTGTCGTACAGGATCTCGGTTTGAGGCGCGTTTCCCGCCTTGAGCGTGGAGTTGCGAAACGGCTTCCACATGTCCATGACGGCCAGGCGGATTCCCCGGCATTTCCGCGGCCCCAGCCACTGGAAGAAGAGATCCATGCTCTTCTCGGATCGGTCCGTACCTCCGAACCAGATCGGCCGGCCGCGGACCAGGTCGCTCACGATGATGCGGTCGTTGTGTCCACTGCCGATGGAGAGTTCGTCGATGCCGAGCACCTTCGGACCGGGCGTCCCGGCCCGTCGGAGTTGCTCGCCCATGTACTCCATCTCCAGCGCCTTGACCGTCCTCCAATCGAGGCGGAGTTCGCGCGCCACATCCCGGATCGTCGAGGCGCGACAGCGCCGCCCCACATAGAAGGCGAACCGTTTGGTGTAGAAGGGGTTGTTGGCCAACCACGGCAGATGCTCCCGCTTCACGGCGCCGCAGCTCCGGCAAGACACGCGCCGCACCTCGAACTCCAGGTATACCCGGGTGTCGCCACAGGAGAGGTCGCGTACTCGACGGGTCTTGCGGTCATAGAAGGTTCGCTGACTCCGCCCGCAGGCACCGCAGTCCGTTTTTTCCCCCGTCGCAGGAGCCGCACGATACGCGCCTTTGGATCTCCGAAGATGCCACGGACCCTGGCCTCCGGACGGAAACCGATAAACCGGTACGCATCTTCCAGCCGACGTTGTTTTCGCATCCGGTCATCATGCCGGATTCTTCGCGCCGAGGAGAAGCCAAAACTTCCTTGAAAGGAAGAGGTTTGAGGGCCGTCACACGCGGTTTTTTACCCACACGCTTTGTAGAAGAGCCGATTTTGCATGCCTTCTCTGGATGCCGCATCAGACTGCCACATTGTCCTTCGTTTCCTTCGTGTCCTTCTGTTCAAAAGTTGTTAGTGCCTGCATGGCCTTATTCCCAGATTGGAACAGAAGGTAACGAAGCAAACGAAGAATTCGCGGAACGTTTCAGCGGACCAGCCTGCCCAGCGGAAGCTCGCCGGATGCGTCTTTCCCCGATTCACGTCGACGTCGAACGGCATCGACCCTCTCGTAGACGAGGCTGGACTTGGGATCGGTACGACGTTTGCGCCATGAGCCGCGACGGAACGAACCTGCGTCGTATCACTTGCAGCGCCACGTGAGGCGGCGTCGACGGCTTGATCAGGTGTCGCGACTGCACCCTCCGTCCCCCGCCAATCTACCCGATGGTGAACGACGGGACGCACTCCTTGGGCGTGGTCTCGGCCAGCAGGAAGTAGCAGTAGGCCAGGTGGGCCGCCCACTCCGCCTTGAGCGAAAGGTGGAAGTCGACGCTCCCCAGGTGCCGCTGGAGCAATTCGATCTCCCGCCAGAGCACCGCCAACATGTCCCATCCGACGAAGTAGACGGGGTCCGACACGCCCAGGACGGTCAGATGAGTGATGCCGACCTCGCGCAGCCGGGGGATGCTCCAGAACTGTTTGCTCGAACTGTGCGTGCCGAGCAGGAAATACGGCGCCGGCACCTCGATCGGCGTCGTTACGTCGCGGGCCTCGTCCCAATAGTCGATGTCGATACTCCGGGTCATGTTCCCGTTCGCTCTCGCCCCCGCCGCCTGACGTTAGCCCCGTATTCCGCCGCCATCGTTCCTTCGGCGTCCCACACGACTTGGCCGCGGCGGAATAGCGGGGCGCTGTAGAAACCGGCCGGCACATCCACCAGTCCGCTGCATTTTTTCGCAGACCAAGTCGGCTGGCTCGGTTCTCACTTGGACGATTGTATCGCGGTCTCAACAAGTGCCGCCAGCCGAGGCTCCGCCACGAAAGGAGCAGCGGGGGCTGGCAGCCAGTGAGGCACCGTTGTACAGATCGTTGGATCGGAAAGGGTGAAGCAAAATGACAGTGGTTCGGTACGATTGAATCGATCAATCCATCCGACAGCCGGATCTGAGCCCGTGAAGAACAACTTTCGCGGAGCGAAAGGCGACTTTGGTCATACGCTGGAGGACTTCTGCGCGTTGAGTTCCGGGCCGGGTCGCGCTGGGGGATTGGTCCGCCAAGGCGACCCGGCCCCATGATGGGAGGTTCCGATGGCGGCGAAATTCTTCGGGAAGTATCGAGGGACTGTGGTCGACAACATCGATCCGCTCGAGAATCGGCCGGCTGATGGTGCAGGTCGCCGATCAATCGAATGTGCAGTCGTCGGCCTGGGCGATGCCGTGCGTGCCGTTCGCCGGCATGCAGTCGGGCTTCTTCGCCGTCCCGGCGATCGGGTCAGGTGTCTGGATCGAGTTCGAGCAGGGGGATCCCGATTATCCGATCTGGACCGGTTGCTTCTGGAGGACGGCTGCGGAAGTGC
This sequence comes from uncultured Isosphaeraceae bacterium, assembly GCA_963781785.1. Classification (GTDB taxonomy): domain Bacteria; phylum Planctomycetota; class Planctomycetia; order Isosphaerales; family Isosphaeraceae; genus CAWAHD01. The sequence continues at coordinate 275,491 of CAWAHD010000002.1, forward strand.
CAGCACTTGCGCTGGCCGCGCCTCCAGGCGTCCAGCAGATCGTGATCCAATCCGTCGCCCAGAACACGCTGTTGATCAGCGACATGCCCGGCCCCGCTGGCGGGATCCTCCTCAAGTCGACTACGGGCGCTTTGATCGCGATCAACGAGACCGGGATCACGATCAGCAACGGGCAAGGGGCCACCATCGTGCTCAGCGGTCCGGCGGTCACGGTCAATGAAGGGGGCGGGTCCGTCATTTGAGCGGAGTCGAGCGAGGGGCCGATCAGGACGACGACGGATCAGCTTGGGATCGGGATCCTCAGGAGCAAAACGCTAATCGGACTCGGCTTGTGGCGGCCTCGTGATCTGTGCCACGAGCTCTCGACATTGCTCATTCGAATCGAAACGGCACTCTTCGGCTAGCCATGCGGGCGCAACGTGGCGGCCGATCAAGAGGCGGGCGGCGGAGAACCGACACAGCTCGCAGAGGGTCGAGGCGTAGGCGATGACCCCCAGTTGGGAGCAGTCGGCCTCCGGGTTGGCGTCGAGGACCTTGATGGCGTCCATCAGGAACCAATGAAGCTCGCAGTCACCGTCGGGGATCTCGACGGACTCCAGAATCCGACGCTCATCGCCCACCCGGTAATTCCTGACGAAGAGACCGACGACCGACGTGCCTCGCACTCCCGTCTCCAGCTCGGCGAGGGCGAATTCTCGGACGAGCGGGTGTTCGATCTTCTCGAGCGCGGAGACCGCCCTGCGTCGGACCTCGGCGTCCTCGTGCCGACCGAGCTGGACAAGGCGCTCGTCGAACCGCGGGGCCGCACGATTCGAGAACACCTGGAGCAGACGGGCAATGACCGTCGGTTCCCGCGCGGCTTGGAGATGGCCCAGGATCAGCTCCAGATCGGCTGGGTCGGCGTGCATCCCCCATCGACGGAAGAAACTGAAGCACTGATTGCCCGATTGGGCGGCGAGGAGGATGTCGTCGACGGTAATCGCCACCACCGTCTCCCGGCGCGACACGGATTCATTTGGCCCGGCCGCGGCCTCTTTCTGCCGTCGCCAACCCGTCCGAAAGCACGCGATCGCCTCATCGGTCGTGTTATCCAGAAGGCCGTTCACCCGCTCGTCACCGAATCGTTTGATGGCTTGGTCAACAAGGTACTCGTCGTCCGATTCCCATCCCAGGGCGGCCAGCCCCTCTGCTCGGACTCGTGCGGCGAAGAGGAACGCCTCCTCGCCGTCGATTCGGAGAATCTCTTCCTCGCCGAGCCAACGACTGTCGGCGATGGGCTTTTGCTCGACAATCTCGTAGAGCCGCTTGCGGAATGCCTCGTCGCCCGACTCGGCGTAGCAGCCGGCGAGATCGCAAAGCTGGGCGGCGCTCCGCTCGTCGGACAACTCGTACAATGCATGGAGGACCGGCACGCGGAAGCGACCGACCGCACCGACCGCTCGAATCATTCGCCAGAGCCACTCCCCTCGTGTGTCTTCGATCTGCAAGTCGAATCGCAGGTCCTGGAGGCATGCCTCCAGGAGCGGATTGTCATCAAGCCGTCGTGTGTTTGCCCATTGCATCGCACGGCCGAGGCCCTTCCGCAACGCGTCTCGCTGCTGGTCAAGGGACGGCGACCTTGGGGGTGCGAAGTGAGGCAACCGCATGAACGACTCCTCGGGGCGCTGAGTGAATCCGTGCGAGTAGTGTATCCGATCCTTGTGGGAGCTCCACCGGATCACCGCATCAGGCCCCGCAGGAACGCCGAGTAGGCATCCCTCAGGGGCAGTTCGGCATCGCGGCGGATGCGTCTCCGGCGGGCCATCGTGGGCTCGCCCGTGACGGGGTTCACTCCCGGCCGGTCGTACTCCTCCCAGAACAGCCCTGTGCCCCGCGAACTTGAAGCGATCCGATCGGGAGGATTCTTGGATCGGACTGGCAGACGCAAAACGACAGTGGTTCCGTACGATTGAATCGATCAATCCATCCGACAGCCGGATCGGAGCCCGTGAAGAACAACTTTCGCGGAGCGAAAGGCGACTATGGTGGCACACCCCTTGCGGAGTCTTTCTGCACGACGAGAAAGACCTCGTGCCCGATGACACGCCATCGGGGATCGCGCGGGCCGAGGTGATCGATCGAGCGGAAGGCGTTTCGCGCGGTTGCGATCGCAGGGCTTCCCAAGGGCATCCGCACATCCTAAACTCGACGCGACTCACGCAGCAATCTGGTGCGCTCTCGGGTCGGAAGAGCCGGTCCACGATGCCATACCTTGAGCGCCCGTCCGCAATCCCTGCGCGAAACGAGCGGAGAAGGCTTGGTAGAAGAGATGCACAAACCAGCAATCGAGCACGAGGAACTGGAGCGACTGCTGACGGCGGAATTCCCGGGAACGTTTCACCCGGACACCGGCCTGGCGATCCTGGAGATCTGGCATGGCGGCTGCCGGATCCGGCAGGGGTTCCTGGAAAACTCGCTACGGCCGGGCGGTACGATCTCCGGTCCCACCATGATGGCGCTTGCCGACGTCAGCGTGTTTATCGCAGTCCTGGCATCCGTCGGCTGGACACCGCTGGCTGTGACGACCAGTCTGAACATCAACTTCCTCAAGAAGCCCGCACCCGCGGCGCTCCTGGCCGAATGCCGGCTCCTCAAGGTCGGTAAGCGGCTTGCCGTCGGCGAGGTGTCGATTCGATCCGAGGGCGAGGATGATCTCGTCGCGCATGCCACGCTGACGTATTCGATCCCTCCGCGGAGCTGAGCGTTGGGAAGGTCTTCGATTCTCCTGGAGCGCACCGTGCCAATGATTGACTGGAAGAACGTGGAATGTGCGGTGTTCGACGCCGCTCGGGCCGCCATCAACCACCTCATGGATCGTCACGCTGCGTCGTTCTACGCCGTCGTCTTTCACGAGTTCTACGCGGAAAAGGGCAGTGTCATCGCGATGCCGTGCCTGGCGGCCAACACCGTGGAACACCTGGCGGGGAAGGAGGACTCCCGCTGGAGCTCGGCGGACTGGAAGTGGACCCAGATCACTTATGCGACCGCCGACACCAGGAAGTTCCATCGCGCCATCGAAAAGGCGGCGATCAGCCGCGATGATTCGTTCTGGGAACAGACCCATGCACGGTTCGTGGGCGCATTCGTCACCGTCGCCAAGAAGCTAACCCCCCTGCTCAGGAAGCATCCCCGAGCCGGAAAGGACTTTGGCGTGTTCGTCTTCTTCGAGGAGGACGAACCCCGAGTTTTGCGACGCTCGATGACTGCGGCGAAATTCAAGAAGCTGTTCCCGCAGTTACAGAATGATCTTGAAGCGGCGAAACAGCGGGCAAAGAGCCCGCTCGAGCGCAAGCTCGAAATCTACCGTCAGGATCTGCGGCATTACGAGTTGGAGGTCCTCACCCTCGGCGCACAAGCCCTGCCCGTGCTGCGAGACTCCCTGTCGGATCGGACGCAGAGATGGGCGGCGGCAGACCTCCTGGCAAGGATCGGTATTCCCGACCGCGATGTCATCCGAGTCTTGAAGCAACATGCTTTGCGAGCACATGCGCTTGCGTTCCATGACACGATTGCGCTCGCCTTGCTTGGCGAAGTCGACTTCGTGCTGGATCTGGCCGACTCCGCCAAGACACGAGACATTGCCGTGCAGGGAATCTGGAGTCTGTATTCGACTTGGATCAACCGGTGCCAGCAACCTCGAATGCTCGATTACCGGGCGCTCGAGCAATTGCTGGTGAAGCCGAACTGCGAGAGCAAGGTCCGAAAGCTGCACAGAACAACGTGTGCGATCACGGAAGCCGACGTTCCGGAGGCGTTGCGCGGTCTCGAATCAAAGCATGCCGTGATCCGGGAGCATGCGGTTCTCGCGCTCGGAGACCGGCGGCTCGGAGCCAAGGCCGCGACTCGCATCCTTCCGGCCTTGGCACCGCGCCTCAAGGATCGCAGCGCAACGGTTCGCCGGCTCGCGATTCTCTCGCTCAGCCGCTGGAAGAAGACCGCACGGCCGTACGCCGCCGAGATTCGCAAGCTGTTCAAGGATCCGGACGCCGAGGTGGCTCTCACCGCCAAACACTTTCTGAAAGAGGTCAGTTAGCCCGCTCCAACGCGGGACTCCATCGTGAATTCCGAAAACTTCACGCGGACGAACGGCGTCGCGATCTGGCGATTTCGCAGGCTGAAGCGTCCGCCAGTCCTCGCGTTCGTTCTCTCGCCGGTCGCGAGGCACTCGCGGTGGGGCAGGTACTCTCCCCGGCCTACGCAGTCTCTGGCGCTGCCTCAGGTCGTTCCAGCGGGGCCTTGAGTACGGCCGGGAAAACGCTCCAGGCGGCCTGGTACGTCGCTTCGAGGGGACAGTTCACGTAATACTCGGGGGTGAGAAAAACGGGTCGGTCCGGCAAAACGTCGCCGACGGCCACCGGCTCGATAAATGCGACGATCTCGGACCCGGAAGCGTATGCCGCAAGTGTCAGCGGCTTGTCCGGCGGAAGCTGAAATGGCTCGTCGCGGAGGCGGTCCCAGATCACCTTGTGGATCCCCTGGGGGTTGCGCCGATTGGGCGGGAACAAGTCCACGATCAGCAGATGAATTCCGGCCTGGAGAAAATCGACCGCCTTGCGCGCGAAGGCCCGAATGGCGTGGCGGCTATCCTTGTTGCCTGGTGAGACAATCTCGATCACAGCGACCATCCCTCCGTCGGGATGACGAATCGAGATCCGGTTGGCCTTCCGGGCGTAACTAGCGGCCTCCGCACGGATGACGAAACGCGCGCTGGGTGGAGCAACTTGAGTGGCGATCCCCGACACAGGGGAAGCCCCTGCTGGTGGAGTCAGTTCGAGGGTAACGACGTCCGGTTCCGGTCCCCCTGTGATCTGCTCGGCGAGCGCGAAGAATCCCGGAGGCAGCCGCCCAGAGTTCAAAGCCGCAGCCAGATTGGCGGTCCACGTCTGATGAAAATGGTGAAATCGGTTCGCGCGGACGCGAGTCCAGTCGTGAATCGGCATGGCATTTACTCCGGCCGCCATTGTACCCGAAGACGGTGATGATTTCTCCGGCGCCGGACAAGACAGAGCAACGTGACGTCGTTTTCGCGGAACTCCGGAAGCGACTTTGGTTGCGTCCTCCTTGGGCCCGACCTAGGGTTACTGTGGAAGCTTCTCGGAATCACCGAGGTCGGAAACGGCGCCAACGTGGGCATGAGCGCTGAGAATTGCGAGCGGGACCGCGGGGCAATGCATCTGTCTTCTTGCCGCACGACCGATGCACGACCCGAAGGAATCTGGGATGAGCTCGAGAGCAAAGGTTCGGTCACGCCGATCGCGCTTTTCGCCGCAGCGCTCCGTGAGGCCCCGGATTGATGTTCTCGAATCGCGCGCGCTCCTCAGCATGATGCCGATACAGGCCCACCCGACATTTGACGTGGGGCCTCTGGTCGAGAACACGACCCCGCCCTCGGGGGCCTACGCGCCTGTGCAAATCCAGGAAGCCTATGGATTCACCAATATTAACTTCGGTGGCGTCGCGGGCAATGGCATCGGCGAGACGATTGCCATCGTCGATGCCTACGACGACCCGAACATCCAGACCGATCTGAACGCGTTCGACGGTCAGTACGGGCTGACCGCCACGACGGTCACGCGGGTCGACGAGACCGGCGGGACGAGTTATCCGGCCACGGATTCGACGGGCGGTTGGGAGCTCGAGGAGTCGCTCGACGTCGAGTGGGCGCACGCCATGGCGCCCGGGGCGAGCATCCTGCTGGTCGAGGCCAGCTCGCCCAATGACAGCGACCTCTTGACCGCCGTCAATTACGCGGCGGCCCATGCGAATGTCGTGTCGATGAGCTGGGGCGGCAGCGAATACTCGGGTGAGACGTTCTACGACAGCACTTATTTTGACCACGCCGGGGTGGCGTTTGTGGCGTCCGCGGGCGACTCGGGCGCGCCGGCCTCGTGGCCGGCGGCTTCGCCCAACGTTCTCTCCGTCGGTGGGACTGCGCTCACCATCGGCACCGGCAATCTCTGGTTGAGCGAAACCGGCTGGAGCGGCAGCGGCGGCGGCCCCAGCGCCTACGAGCCGCAACCGTCGTACCAGACAGGCATGGTCACGCAGACGTCGACGGCGCGAGCGACCCCGGACGTCGCCTATGATGGATCGCCGTCAACGGGCTTCGCCGTGTATGACTCGGTCAATTACGAGGGGACGAGCTACGGATGGTTGAAGGTTGGCGGGACCAGCGCGGGGGCACCGCAGTGGTCGGCGCTCCTGGCGATCGCCGACCAAGGCCGCGCCCTGAACGGCCAACCGGCGCTCGACAGCACCAGCCCGCAGCAAGTAATGAACATCCTTTATCAAGACCCGGCCGACTTCCATGACATCACGAGCGGCACGAGCACCGGCAGCCCGCAGTATTCGGCCGGGCCGGGCTACGACTATGTGACCGGCCTGGGCTCTCCCATGGCCAACCTGGTCGTCAGCTCACTTCTTGGCACGTCCACGGCCTCGTCTGACAAGCTGGTCCTGGCCGCGCCGACGGCCGAGACGGCGGGAACGTCGTTTGGCCTCACCGTGACCGCCGAGAACTCAAGCGGTGCGACCGACACCGGCTATCTGGGCACGATCTCCTTTTCCAGCAGCGACGTCCAGGCCGGCCTGCCGGCGACCTTTACGTTCACGGCGGCCGACGAGGGAACGTACACGTTCCCGGTCACGCTCAGAACCGCCGGCAGCCAGTCGATCACGGCGACCGACGCGGTGACGCCAAGCATCACGGGCACCGAGTCGGGGATCGCGGTGCAGGCCGCCGCGGCGACGACGCTCACGATCGCCGGGTTCCCCACCAGCGACACCGCGGGAGCGGCCGGTCATGTCGTGGTGACGGCGTACGATGCGTATGGCAACGTCGCGACCGGATACACCGGCACGGTGTCCCTCGCCAGCAGCGACCCGCAAGCCGTCCTGCCGGTGAGCTTCACCTTCCCGGGCACCACGGGCACGCATACCTTCGCCATCACGCTCGACACCGCGGGGACTCAGTCCATCACGGCGACCGACATCGCGACGTCGAGCCTCAACGCGGCCGAGTCGAACATTGCCGTCACGGCGGCCGCAGCCTCGATCCTGAAGGTCACCGGGTTCTCCACCGACGACACGGCGGGAACAATGGGTCATGTCGTGGTGACGGCGTACGACGCGTTTGGCAACGTCGCGACCGGATACACCGGCACGGTGTCCCTCGCCAGCAGCGACCCGCAAGCCGTCCTGCCGGTGAGCTTCACCTTCCCGGGCACCACGGGGACGCATACCTTCGCCATCACGCTCGACACGGCCGGAGCTCAGTGGATCACGGCGACCGACGCGGTGACGCCAAGTATCACGGGCACCGAGTCGGGGATCATGGTGCAGGCTGGCGCGGCGAAGACGCTCACGATCGCCGGATTCCCCACCAGCGACACCGCGGGAGCGGCCGGTCATGTTGTCGTCACGGCCTATGATGCATACGGCAACGTCGCGACCGGATACACCGGCACGGTCGCCCTCACCAGCAGCGATCCGCAAGCCGTCTTGCCGTCGGGCTTCACCTTCACCGGCACCACGGGGACGCATACTTTCGCCGTCACGCTCGACACGGCGGGGACTCAGTCGATCACGGCGACCGACACGGGCTCATCGAACATGACGGGCACCGAGTCGGGGACCACGGTGCAGGCCGGCGCGGCGAAGACGCTCACGATCACCGGGTTCCCCACCAGCGACACCGCGGGAGCGGCCGGTCATGTCGTCGTCACGGCGTTTGATGCGTATGGCAACGTGGCGACCGGATACACCGGCACGGTGTCCATCACCAGCAGCGACCCGCAAGCCGTACTGCCGTCGAGTTTCACCTTCCCAGGCACCACGGGAACCTATACCTTCGACGTGACACTCGACACGGCCGGGACCCAGTCGATCACGGCGACCGACATCGGGATGTCGAGCCTCACTGCGGCCGAGTCGAACATTGGGGTCACGGCGGCCCCTGCCTCGACCCTGAAGGTCACCGGGTTCCCCAAGAGCGACACGGGGGGAACGGCGGGTCATGTCGTGGTGACGGCGTATGATGCGTATGGCAACGTGGCGACCGGATACACCGGCACGGTGTCCCTGACCAGCAGCGACCCACAAGCCGTCCTGCCGGCGAGCTTCACCTTCCCGGGCACCACGGGGACCTATACCTTCGCCGTGACGCTCGACTCGGCGGGGACTCAGTCGATCACGGCGACCGACACGGCAATATCAAGCATCACGGGCACGGAGTCGGGCATTTTGGTCCGGGTCATCCCGCAGATCACCTGGAGCGCTCCGGCGCCTGTCGTCTACGGCACGCCGCTGGGCACCGCGCAGCTCGGGGCCGTGGCGAGCGTGCCGGGCACGTTTACTTACACGCCGGCCGAGGGTGCGATCCTTGATGCCGGCAGCGGCCAGACGCTCTCGGTGACATTCACACCCCAGGATACGACTGACTACACGACGGCCGTCGCGACCGCCACGATCAGCGTGACGAAGGCCACGCCGATCCTCGAAGTCGCCGACGCCGGCGGCCGCTTTAGCGGCAGCCCGTTCCCGGCGTCGGTCATGATCGCAGGCACCGTCGCGGGTGTCGATCGTACGCCCGCCCCGAGCCTCGGTAACATCACGCCGACTGTGACCTACTACGACGGATCGGCGACCGCGGGTACGGGTCTGGGTCCCACGCCTCCGAGTGCGCCAGGGACTTACACTGTCGTCGCCGCCTTTCCCGGGGACGCCGATTACTCGGCCGCCCTGTCGACGCCGCTCATCTTCACGATCGGGAAGGGGGCTGCGACGGTCGCCTTGGCGGCATCGGGCGGCTCGGCCGTGTACGGACAACCCGTCAGCTTCCGCGCAACGGTGGGCGCAGCCGGCGGCACGCCGAGCGGCACGGTGACGTTCTCCGACCTGACGACGTGGCTGGCCACGGTCCCGCTCGATGGGTCCGGCACGGCAACGTTCGCGACCAGCGCGCTATCCGCCGGGTCGCATTCGATCACGGCGACCTACAACGGCGACGCGGACATCCAGGGCGTACCGTCGGCCCCCTATTTCGAGACAATCGTGCAGGCCGCCACCGAAGTGATCGTGTTCCAGAATTCCATCTTCAGGAAGAAGCAATTGATGTCGGTCCGCCTGACGGCGGAGATCACGCCCTTGGCGCCCGGTGCGGGCGTGCCGACCGGCGAGGTGACATTCGAGCTGGCGACGAAGACGAAGAGCAAGGTGAAGGTGACGAGGCTCGGAAGAGAGGCTGTCATTGGCGGCGAGGCGACGTTGACGCTCGTGGCCAGGAAGGTGCTCCAGAGGGCGATCACGATCGTCTATAGCGGCGATACCAATGACGAGGCGAGCATGGTCACCACACCGAGATTGACGTGAACCCCACGCTTGAGCGAACGGGGTGAGGTGGAACGGCTGATCCCTGACAACCACTATTCCTCGCAATATTGCGGCGGAGATTTGCCGACGCGCTTGATGACGCGCGGGTAGGTGACGGTCGGGATGGCTTGCTCGATCCTGTCCACCTGGACCTGATGAAACCAGTCGTCGCCGAAGTCGAACCAGTAGCCGAACGCGCGACCCGGTTTCAGGTTCAGATCGTCCAGCTTTGTCGTGCGTGCGTCCCCGTCCCCCTTCCTCGTTGGATCCGCACTCGAAATTCCGTAGTTGGGCCCGTCGGGATCGAACGGGCGTTTGCCGAACTGAAATTCGTAAAGATGCTCCTCCCAGCGGTCGTATGCCTGGAAGATGGCGTGGTGCAGTTGGTCGAGTGTCTGGTCGCCGCGGATTTCAATGACGCGGCTGATGGCCTTGTTAGCGAACTTCTGACTGATCGGCCCATGCATCAGGAACACTGAAACGACGTACAAGTTCGCTGGAGGCGCTGCCCGGGCCACTCGAGTGCGGCTCGGTCTGTCTGGACGCGCCGAACTCGTCGACCGCTTGCGAGCGTTCCACGCAGGAATCTCGTCCTCAGAGATCAAGACCTGGATTGAACGCGGCTGTCCTGGCTGGCGGAGGATCAGCCCTCTTTTCTCCAGCATCTTGACCATCTGATTAACCGACGGCGGCGAGACGCACATGGCCGCAGCGATCTCGGATTCGGCTGGAGGATATCCGTGCAAATCGGTGTAAGCGCGAATGAACGCCAGATAACGGCCCTGAGTCGGAGTGAAGTCAACCATGCGAATCGCCTTCTGGCAACTCGACAACTAATGCATGAGGCCAAAGGAGTGGTACCGGGAGGGCAGGGTGTGCGCGATTCGAAGAAGGTGAAGCCGTTCGCCGCCGGCACGGGACGACGAATCGGACCGTGCCACGGCGCCCCCGCATGCTCTCTTGTCGCCTCTCTCCAGCAAGAACTCACTTCATCTCGCTATAGTCGGACGGCTCCATGAAGACGGACTCGACACGATCCACGAGCTTGCCGTTTTTGTGACTTTCTTCGTAGACCTTCCGCCACTCGGGGTCTTTGCCGAATTCTTCCCAGGTCTTCTTGGCCGCCTCGCGGCTAGGGAACGCGACCAGGTAGATGAGCTTCTTTCCCTTGCCGTCCTTGTCATCGAGAGGGGTCCAGAACCCGATCAGCTCGGCGCCGTGCTTCTTGAGCAGGCTGCACGTATGGTCGCGAAAACGCTTGTGCAAGTCGTCGAGCTTGCCTTCGTTGACGTGGTAGGTTCGCAGCTCGAAGACGCGGCGCTCGGCCCGAGGGGGCGCGCCCACTCGGGGAGCCGACTTGTCGGCGCCGGGGGTTTTGATCGCAGCGGCCTTGGACTTGTCCTCGGAATGAATGGGAACGCTCCACGCCAGAACCAGAAGACTCGTCATCAACGCGCGGGCCATGGGATTGGTGCTCCTCATCCGGCTTGGGTAAAGGTCGTTGCAGAGATCAGCAACCGTTATAACCTGCCGGACGAGGAGCCTCAAGGATTCAACGAAAACCGGGGGACGCTGCGCGTCGGCCAGGCTTTCCGGCCTGACGGCTTCAGACGGGATCCAGAAACGTCAGGCTGGAAAGCCTGACCTACGACAGCGCGACTCAGCGGAAACCGCCGGCCGCGGCTCCCTTGGCGGGCGGCTGGTTAAACCGGCGCTGAAGGCCCTCAATCTGTCGCACCGAATTCGCCTCGTTTTGCTGCTTCAAGTTCACGTCGAGCGATTCACTCATGCCGGCCTTGGTGGCTGCGGGTTGCGGTGCCGCGCCAGCGGCGTCGGTGCCCGGGGGCACCGGCACGGCAGGGCCGATCGCGGTCGTCCCGCGGTAAAAGGCGTACTGGTTGTCGCCCTTCTTGGCGACGGCTGTGACCATGCCATGGACGCCCTCGGCCACAAAGACTCCACGGAGATCCGTGTCGCTCGAAGTGAACGCCGAATCGTTGCTGCCGATCACCTTCACCTGGACCTTGGGGAGGAACTCCTTGGTCTGTGCATCGCGGACCGTGAGACGAACCCGACCCACGGGGTCTTCCAAAACCTCCAGCTCCAACGGCGACACCAGGACGATTCCCGAGGCATAGAGATTGTCGCCGCGAATCATCGCCAGGTACGCGCCTTCCTTCGTCAAGGGCAGCTCGATCGTCCGGGACTGGTCATCGTAATCGGCCCCCGATCCGAGCGTGACGGTCTTCTCGACCAGAGGCGTGATCCCGGCCAGGTCAATTCCGGCAATCCCGTTCAAGTTACGACGGGTGAGATAAAGCTGCATCAAGTCGACGGGATAGACCTTGACGTCGACCTGGGCGATGTTGCGGTACTCCAGCCGGATCCCCGGATTCGCCGCTGGCGGCGGCGCAGGGTCGGCCGGAGCGACCACGTCGATCACGCGGAAACCCCGCTCTGCCCCTGCGCCCTGGGGATCGGCCGCAAGGACGCGGCCCGAGCCGGGCCGGACGATCGACACCTCGGGCACCTTCAGGTCCTTGCGCGTGTAAGCCTGGATGGCGCCGGCGGCGTCGCTGAATCGATCGGCGACCTGCCGATAGTACTCGAGCGCTCTGGCGGGCTGGCGGCGCGCGTCGTGGATCTGCCCCAGGATGTAGAGCGCCTGCCACTTGTTCGGGCTGGGCTGGTCGACTCCGGCGGGGTCTTTGTAAGTCGCGGCGGCGATGGTCCGGGCGACCTCGATCGCGCGGTCGTAGCGGCTCAAGTGGAAGTTGGCCAGCGCAACGCTGAACTGGAAGCTGTCGAGATACGCGCTTCTGGGATAGACCTTGGCGAACCGGGCCGCCAATCGGTCGACGGCGGCGAAATCTTCCAGGTCGGCAAAGGCCCCGACGAGCGCCAGGCTGGCCTCGTCGGCGACGGGATTCCGGGGCGACTGCGCGAGAAAGATCTGGATCATGCGGATTGTCTGGAGCATCAGCTCGGACCGGGAGACTCCGGCAACCGCCAGCTCGCGGCGCAGGTGTGGGTCCGTGAAGGCGCGCGATGCCATGTGCGACACCACCTGAGAGAGCGCGAAGAAGTCGCTCTCGATCGATGCCGTGTTGGGATACGACCGCCAGAGGTCGACCAGGTAAGCGATCGATTCGAGGGTCTTGCCGCGCTGCCGCAGCAGCTCGCCGACCCGGGCGTCTTCGAGGTAACTGGCCTCGATCAGGCCGCGCCATACGATCATCGCGCGCTCATATTCGTTGATTTCGCGATAAGCCCTGCCGATCGCCATCAAATGGCTGAAGGTCAGGATCAGCTCGGGCGCCTTTTCCTTGACGACTTCAAAATAGGTGACGATCTTGCGCGGCTGGTTCTCCTCTATGTTGATCAAGAGCAGCATGCGGGCCGCTTCCTTGGCGACATCGTCACGCAAGGTGTACGCGGAGAACAGCGGCTCGAGCGCCAGGCCGGCCTCGGCTATCCGCCCGGCGCCATAGTGCGCCTGGCCCCGGGCAAAGAGCTCATCCGGAGTCGGTTTGTAAGGGTCCGTACCCGGCTCGTCCGGCGTGCGAACCTTCAGGTCGCTGACCGGACCGAGGTGGAGCTTGCCCGGTTCGTAAGCACTGCGCAGCGACGTGGGCAAGGCGCGATACTGGCCGGGAAGATATCCGTAGACATCGTAGGCGGCCCAGATCGGGTTCTGATCGGGGGCGAAGTAGAAGGTGAGCACTCCGTCGGCAAGCTCGTACGACGTGGCCGAGGTGTTGACCGAGCCCTCGATCAAGGTGGCGCCTGCGGGAAGGTGCTCTTCCATGATCAGGAAGTCGCGCTCCCACTCGGGCGTGGTGCCGGGGATCCATCGAGTCGCCGAGATGGCGACCTTGGCCTTGCCCCCGAGCGCGACCTGGGTGGCGAGGTTTTCAAACGGGGTGGGGTTCAAGACCGCGCTAAACCCGGTCGGCAGCACCTTGCCGTCAAGCTCCGGCGGCGCGGGATAATAGGTGCGCCTGTCGACGACGGCGACGCGATTCTGCGTTTTCTGATCGGGCGCGAAATCGCGAGTGAAGCCGCCGAGCGAGACCGCGTAGCCGAATCGGCCCCGGCCTTCCATGTCAAAGCGGATCCGATTCGGCGCGCCGATCTTGAGTGCCTTGGCGGGGACGGCGATCGCTTGACCCTCGGTCAGGCCGGCGACGTTGAGCTCGGACACCTTGGTCTCGTTGACCGTCACCACGAGGCGGTACCGATCGTTGGCGCCTCTGCGCGGCCGTAATACTGAGCCAGCGCGGCCAGCGCGGGGCCCTTGGCCTTGTGGGGGCGCCAGCCGATACCCGACCGGTGTGCCAGCAGCCACTCGATGGCCCCCGCGAGCTCGGGCGCCTGCGGCCGAACGCGGGCATAGGCCAGGCTGACCAGTGCGGTGGCCTCGGTGGCGGAGCGCACGACCTGGCTGTGCCGCGTGTTGTTCCAGTAGACGCGCGCGGGCCGGCCCGGGGCGGTTGCTTCCGTTTTGGCTCGCGGCCCCAGGATCCCCAGCAGCTCGCCGGCCAGCGCGGCTCGATCGAGGTTGGCAAACGTGAGAGCCAGGTAGGCCAGGGCGGGATCCGACAGCTCATTGCGGACGCGGTTCAAGCTGTTGGCCGCCTCGAAGGTGGCAGCGCGGCGGGTGCTCAGGGCGTGGAGCAGGGCCGCCCGCGTCTCGAGATCGTTGCCGCTCAGCTTGGAGAATTCCTCCCGCAAGTGAGCGACGGCCTGGTCGAGGACCTTGATGTCGGGGAGCAGGGTGAGGGTCTCGGCCGACGCGAGTGCCCAGACCACCGCGGCCGAAGTCAGCCGCTCGCTGGGCGGCACGGCCGGCGCCTGCTGGCCGGGTCGCGGCACGCTGTTGCCACTGACCCAGGGCCAGCCGCCATCCGGATTCTGAGCGGCGATCAGGGAGGCGCAAAGGCCCTGGATTCGCCGGGTCAAACGCCCGGCCTCCGGCGCGGACGTGGCGCGGACAGATTTCAGATATTCAAACGCCTGCGTTGCCGCCAGCAGCTCGGCCGCCCGGTCGGCGGTGGTGGAGGGCGGCGGCCAGATGAGCTTCAGCGTCAGTCCGCGCGTTCAAATGCGATCGCACGAAAAGCGGAAACGCATCCTCTTCCAGCGCCAGCTCGATCAGCATGCGCTTCACGCTCGGCGACACCACGATCAGCATTTCCGGGCTGTCGTAGCTGCGGCCGGCGGGCAGCCCGACGAAGACCGTCGCGCTCTCGCGGCTCGTGCCCGACTCCGACGCCGTCACCTGCACACCCCAGGGGCGGATCGGGATTTCCACGGTCAGCTCGTCCGCCGTTGCGCCCGCGGCTCCCTTCAAGGTCAATCGCACGGACTCGCCCTCCGGAACTTCAAACGGGTCGAAGAGGACTTCGTCGATGCCGTCTTTGGTGACTTCCAGCGTTTTGGGGTACACCTCATCGCGCCCGCCGGCGTAAATGGCCAGCCGCAGCTCGATTTTGCCGGCAATCCCGGTGTGCTGGACCTGCGCGATGAATCGGGGCTTGTCGCCCTGGGTCAGGGAGCTCGGGACCTTCAAGTCGACCGAGAATGACTTGCGAACCGTCAGGGCCGACGTGGTCTGGCCGGCCAGGGTGTCGGCGCCGGTGACTCCCCGGGCCGTGATGCGATACTCGGAAAGCGCCGTCGGCGCCTTGAAAATAACCTTCGTCTTGCCGTCCGCGCCGGTCTTGACGAGCGGGTTCCAGTAAGCCGTTTCGACGAACCGCTCGCGCGCCTGGGCGGGCTCGCCTTCGTCGCCGAAATCAGCCGCACGCTCTTGACGTTCGCCCCTGGTGCCGAGCGCCATGTAAACCTCCTTGCCCCATTTCGCCGACCGACGAGCTGCCGGCTTGTCTGCCTTCTTCTTTTCGAGCTCCCCAAGGGCGCGCCCGGTCGCACCTGCAAAGCGCTCAAGCCCTGAGCCTTGTGTGCCTGCGATCACCGGCAGCGAGTCGACCATGGCACCCGGCGGAGCTGGCGGTGCCTGCGCGGCGGGTGCTTGGTTGAAGGCCACCGCGGACTTGGCGGCATCCATCACGCCCTTTCGATCCATTTCGTCGGCCAGCGTGGCGAGCGTGCGCTCGCGCTCCTCCACCAGTGCCGAAGCGACTTCCGTTGTCGCAGGAGCATATCGGAACGTATTGGTCGCCTCGGTGGAGAAGCGCCGGTGCGGCTCTGGCCGAAGAAGAACGGCCCGATTGCCGGCAGCGCGTCGCTGAACAACCGCAACAACGACTGGTCCACGACGGCGATCGAAAGCTCGGCCGCTACGGGGCGCCCGAGCTGGTCGCGGGTCGTCACGTCGAGCTCGACCTGGTCGCCGGGTCCGACCGTCGGCTTGGCCACATTGATCGTCACTTGCAGGTCGCGCTCGACCTGGACGTCGAGCTTCGCCTGGTCGAACTCGTTCTTCACCATCCGGGCGGCCGTGAGGGTGAAGTTGGGGAACTCGAGTCCGTCGACCTTCCAGGCCACCGGGTTGTTGCCCTCGCGGAGACGGACGATCTTGTAGGTGAGGATCCGGTCGCCCTCCCAGGTCAACAAGGCCGTGCCGGATCGGTCGCGGCTATGGAGGTTGACCGTGGCCTCCTCGCCGACCTTAAAGCGCTGACGATCAGCCAGGATCCGCAGCCTGGTCTCGTCTTTCTTTCCCGAGATTGTGATGGGCCGATCCGCGACAATGGCATTGCCGAACCGGTCGGTGCCCGTCACGCGGAGGATAAAACGGCCGCCGTCGGGGTCATCGACACGAAATGTCGAAGTCCCCTGGCCGGTCTTGGCCTCCGTGGTCAGCCCTTTGCGCTCGACCTCCCGCTCGGTCACGCCACCGGGTGATGCAACCTGCTTGACGAGCGCCGCCGCCAGCTCCTGGCCGGTGGGGCTGCCCTGGGCGTCGGCGGTGTGAACGTCCAGCACGAACGATTCGCCGTCCAGGTAGACGTCGCGGGTCGTGGCGAGACGGATCTTGAAACCCTGGATGGCGAGCATGACGGTGGCCGCGGCGGCGACGTTATCCTGGGGAAGCCGGGCGGCCAGGGCCAGAGTCTGCTCGTCGGCAAAGCCCTCGGTGGGGAACTCCAGCTTGTACTGGCCGGCTGCGTCCGTCGTGCCGTGGAGGGTGCGTCCGTCCGGGAGCGCAATCTCGATCGGCCGGTTCGCCACCGGGGCGCCATACTGGTAGCGAGCCACCAGGTTCGCCTCGACCGTTTCGCCCCGATAGTAAACCGTCTTCTTCAAGTCGAATGAGAGATCGATCGGCTCGAGCTGATACGAGTGCACCTCGAAGCTGCCGGAGAAGTCGCTCCTGCCCGGCTGGAAGACCCGGACGCGGTAAGACCCGACGGGAGCCGATGAATCGAGCGAGAGCGTCTCATGAAACGTGCCGAATTCGGAAAGCGTGACGCCTCGTGCAGCGATCGACCGTCCCCGGCTGTCGATGACTTCGAAACGGTAGGCCGAATTGGGGACATACGAGTATTGTCCACCCGTGACCTCGCGGACCACGCCGCGGATCGCGACCTTGTGGCCGGGCCGATAGGCAGGGCGGTCGGTGTAGATAAAGGCGCGCGGGCTCAAACCCTGCGACACCTTGTCGGGTACTCCCAGGCCCGAGCCCGCGACGTGGGGACCATCAAACACGAGGTAGCTCAAGCGGCCGTTACCGGCGCGGGCCGGGTTCCAGTCGCGCAAGAGCACACCGTCTTCCCCCGTTTTCGCATCGAGCACGACCTGGCCCCCCTCGGCGACCAGCACGCGCGCATTGGGCCGGCCCTGACCGGTCTTCATGTCCTGGGCGAAAATGAGAAGCTGGTCGCGCGAGGTCTTGACGATGGCGTCGACATCGCTGCCGAGAACGAGCGTGGTCGCCTGGAAGGTCTTTTCATCGCTCACCTTCACGACGTAGACGCCGGGAAGCTCGACCTTCTTGAGCGGATATTCGGTATCGGTGGGCTTATATCGTGCGTAGTCGGGGACCGTGCTCTGCCAGGACGCATCCGGCGCCACCAGGCCGATGTCGAGCGATTCGACCTTGCCGAGCCCATTCTTCTTGCGGAAATAGGCTTCGGCGTTCAGCTTGTAGGCCGTGAAATGAAGAGTCGCGATGTTGCGGGTCGCGATCTTCAGAAATGCCGTCTCGCCCGATCGGAAGGTGCGCGGGGTGACCACGACAAGCGATTTCGACTCCATCACGGCGACGCGCTGGCGAGCCTGGGAGAGCCACGGGTCGACGGTGATCTTCTTGAATAGCTCGATCGCGCCGGCAAGTTTGCCAAGCTCGGTTTCATCGAGCGCGGCGATGGAAAACTGGGCATGAGCGGCGGGCTCGGACGCGGGGAACTTGCTGATCAAGGTTTCCCAGGCGGCAATCGCGGCGGGGAATTTGCGTTCGACCACGAAGCTGTCGCCGATCTGGAACAGGACTTCGGGGACGCGCGCGTCGAGCGGGTTCTGCGCGACGAAGTCACGCCAGGCGGTGCGGGCTTCGGGATAACGGAGTCGCGTGCGATGGTTGGCAGCGATCAAGAGCTGCGTGTCCAGGATGGCACGCTGGGCGTCGGCGCTCTGCGGCCCGTTGGGGAACTTGCTCAGGTATCCTTTCCAGGCCGCGATCGCTCCGGCGAAATCTTGCTGGCCTTGAAGGATCGCGCCGATCTTGTAGGAAGCGTCCATGGCCAGGTTGGCCCAATCACGCTTGGCTTCTTCGGTCTCGACCTGGAAACCCTCCTGCTTGACGAACCGGTTGAGCGCATCGAGCGCCGTCGGAGCTTTTGCCGCGAGCCAAAGCGGCTTCTCCCATTTGATAGGCGGCGCGAACGGCCTGGGAGTGAGCCGGAAAAGCCGCCAGGAACCTGCGGAGGGCCGCCACTCCCTGATTCAAGCTGGAGTCGTCTGGCGGGGCGGGGATCCCGAAGGTCGAAGCAATGTCGTACAGCGCCAGCGCGCGGATCCCGGCGATGTCATTGGTGATTTGGGCGGGCTTCAAGCGCTCGATATCGCGGGCCAGGTCCATCCAGGTTCGGCGGGAGAGCAGTGGTTGATTGGTCTTTTGCTCGGCCAGGCCGAGCTGAAACCGGACGGCCAGCTTGTCGGCTCCGCCGGGAAACTCGGCGAGATACTGCCGGAAATTTTCCAGCGCGCGGGCCGGGTTGCCCGCTGCATTGCTGGCGCGGCCCATGGCAAAGAGGAGCGATGCGCAAGGCCGGGCTTTCGGCCAGCTCGCGAGCCTGTGCGAGCATGTCGTAAGCGGCGTTGGGATCGGGCGGAACGAGTGGATCGCCCGGTTCCAGCAGGCGCTCGGCGAAACCGCGGTAGATTGCCGCGAGTCGATCCTTGCGATCGCCCGCCAGGAGCTTGACGGCCTCGGTGCGTGCGAGCTCTTCGGCGGCCGCCCAGTTGCCGTCGGCCAGCTCGAGTCCGGCCAGCTCGTAGCGGATCTTGACGGCCCATCGGCTGTCGGGGTCAAGGAGCATCGACTTCATCAAGACGGCCCGAGCCGCCGTTCGACCGCCCCCGAGCCGCGCGGCGATGGCCTCGAGATAAGCGAAGTACGACCGATCGTCGGCGGTCTTGGCTCGGGCCGCCAACTCGACTAAGTGCCGCCGGGCGAGGTCATACTCGCCCGCCTGCATGGCTGCGACCACTTCCGCGGGAACCAAAGACGCAGCCGGCTCGATCGCGCCCTTGGGGGTGACGGCGCGGGCGGAGGCATCCGGCGGATCGTCCGCCGCAGCCCCCGGCACCAGCCACAACATCGCAACCACCGGAAACCACGCTGACGCCCGCGCCACCCGTGCCTCGATTCGTGGGATCACGACGCAGCCTCCTTATCAAGATGGTTGACGGACCGGAAATGCCAGGCCGGCACAATCGATGACGCGTTCTCCGCCGCACGACCGACCTATCCCGAAATCATAACGCTCGACCAACGATCTTCTTAGTATGCTCCGGGACGACGTCACGTCGCGCAATGAATGGATCCCGCAGATTGGCCTCCCCGGTTCTTTGACGCATCGGGTAGAATCCAGTGCCATAGTCTCTTTGCCATTGGACCGAAGCGATTTACAAAAATTAACGGCCCCTGTCGTCTCGAGTCGCCGATTCTCGAGATGAAGGGACAGGGGGGATTGTGTATTAATAACGGTATTCGCGTCCTATCCGCCGTAAAGCGGAGTCCAAAAGGTGGGGTTGATCGGGGAAAGCTGGTATCGGCGTCGACGTAACACGCCCGCGGGCAAGGGCAAGGAGCGCGCGCGGTCGTCGTCCCGGCGCCTTCCTCGCTTCCGAATCGAGGTCCTGGAAACGCGCGTCCTGCTCTTCGGCGGCCAGATTCCGCAGGCTCTCCAGTTGATCGCATCGAATGCAGAGTCGCCGCAGGCTGCCATCCAGCAGATGCTCCCGTGGTCGCCGCTGGCAGAAGGGAACGTGGCTCTCGCGGATTATGGCGATGGGGGTTCTCCGCTAGCGCTCCCGATCGGCAGTCCCGCTGGGGGGCAGCAGCAGTCTGGCGCACTTTTCATCGCACGGCCCATACTGGCTGCCCCGATATCGCCGGCCCTGGCAATTGAAGGCGGCGCTCTCGTGCTGCACGCCGTCCCGGTGAACGGGCCGATGCTCGTGACGATGGGCAGCGAGTCGGCCTCCCTGGGCGGTGGGGTGTACGAGCCGACATTCACCGGCCCGGGAACCGTTTCATTCAACACGTCCGAGACGGCGACCCTGGCCGGTGGCGCGACGTCGCTTTCGATCACGACCGGTGCGTCGCCCATCCCGGAATTCGGGGCGCCGAAGAGCGGGCCGGTGATCGCGGACGGCCGGTATTTCGAGGTCTCGGGATCGGTTGGCCCGGGTGATCCCGTGACCGACGTCACGATTCCGCTCGGCCTGGGTACCATCGGAATGAAGTTGATGATGCGGGCGGAAAGCGACACGGCCCCGTCCGAACAGCCGGTGATGGAGGACCTGATGCTGGACGACCAAACCGGCACAACCATTCAGGCGTTCAGTCCGCCCACAGGCCCCGGGGCGGCTCCCGCTCAGAACCTCTACCTGGCGCTGCATGACGCTCCTGTCGACGGTCATCTCGTCGTTCAAGTCACCACGGCCAGCGTCGCTGAATCGGCGGCCGGTACGTCGGCAGCCGGGACGTCGACGCCCGCCAGCCCAGCGGCAGGGCCGAACGTCTCGTTCACCCTCTATGTTCAGAGGCAGCAGTCTCCGGAGCTCGCGTCGGAGAGCGCGATGCCGGCTCAAGGTCAGACCGCCCTCGGCACGGTCACGTTTCAATCCTCCTCGCTCGCCGCGGATCCCTCGTCTGCCACGACGGTCTCGACCGGTGACGCGGACAATGGCGCGCCGGCGGCCCAGGAAGCTGCGATCGCGTCGTCGACCGACACCGGCGCGTCATCCGAGGCGGAACTGCCGGACGGCTTCAACTTACGGGTGCTTACCGGACCGCTTGCGTCACGGAGCTCGGGCCCTCTCGGGCCGATCCTGGCCGATGCGGAGGTTGACCCGACGCCGCCGGTTGACCGCCACGAGCGGGCTTTGATTCAGGACATCGAGGGTCTCGAACAGGACGACGGCCCGGTCTCGACCTTGGGTCGGCCTGAACTGGCAGGCACAGCCGTTCCCGGCACTCTCCCGGATGATTCACTCGCGTCGGTCGACGATCCAGAGGATGGCGGCGTTGTGCGCGTGCCGCACGCGCGAGGGCTCGCCTTGGCGGCCACTGCCCATCAAAGCGGCCGCGCGCGGGCCTGAGCGGTCTGTTGGCAGCACTGCCGTCCCAGGGCGGCTCAGAGGGCGCGACGAACGGCGACGCCTCGGCCGCACAGATCGCAGCCGATGACCAGCCTGCCGCGGCCGTGGATGCCGTCTCGCCCCCCGAACGGAGACAACGCGCCGACTACCTCAAGATCGCGTACGGGCTGGTTCTGAGCCTGGGTTTGACGGCGGGCCCGCTCTTTCCGGATCTCCTGACTTCGGGCCGGGTTCGGGTGCCGAAATGGCTGCGAAAGCTCCGCAGCATCTGGAAAGGCTTCCGGCGCGTGGAAAGTCACCCGACAAAACCGTGAGCGTCCGGGGTGATTAACTCGTTCGCGGCGGCGGGATTGCCGGCTGGCCGATCGAGTGCCACAAGTCAATGACGGCCCGGCGGGCCAGAGCCAGCCAGCGGGACCGATGGTCGGGCTTGCTGTCCAGGCATCGCGAATAGGCGGCCACGATGCGCAGCTCGAGCCAGGGATCGGCCTGCGCCCATGAGGCGGCCTGCTCCAGGTCGGCCAGGGCCAGGTCCCAGCGGCGCAGACCCAGTTGGATCCGGGCACGGCCGAGGTAGGCCTCGGGAAGCTCGGGATCGCGCCTCAGGGCCAGCGACCACTCCTGAATGGCGGCCTCGATCTGGCCGAGTGCCGCCAGGGCGACCGCCTTGTGCAGATGGATCCGGTCGAAGGCGCCCGCGGCGATGGCCTGCTTGAAGTCATCGAGGGCACGGTGACGGTCGCCCGCCTTTTCCCGCAAAACGCCGCGCAGCTCGAGCAGCCCCGGCTCGCTTGACTGGACCCGAAGGCCGCTTGCGACGTCGTCCCAGGCACTCTGCCAGTCGCCCCCGAACGACCGGACGCGTGCCCGGATGAGGTACGCCCGGGGTGAAGACGGTGATGAGTTCAGTGCCCGGGTCGCGGCCGCGACCGCAGCGTCGCGCTGGCCCAGGGCGGCGAGGACCACGGCCAGATTGAGTGATGCCCGGTAGGTTGCGTCGGGGTTCTTGGCGATGAGTCGATTGAGGCCCTCGACCGCGGCCTGCAAGTCCAGGCGCAGGCGCTGCCCCGACAGGGGCAAGAGGGCCAGGTCCTCAGGCCGGTCGAGCTGAAGGCCCTCGGCCTGGCGTGCCGCCAGGAGCGCTCGCTGGCGCAACCGCTCGTGAGCCGGAGACGGGCCAAGCCGCCGAGCCTCGGTCGCGTCGGCCACGGCCTCCGTCGCTCCGGCCCAGCATCAGATAGGAGAGTGCCCGCGCCGCCAGCACCTCGTCGCGGTTCCGGAGCCTCCGTTTCCCGTCCAGCAGTGCCGTCAGGTCGATCGCAGCCCGCTCGGCCTGGCCCAGCCGGAGCTCCAGGAGCGCGCGGCTGTGCCGGGCCGCCGTGTCGTCCAGGTCGGATAACAGCAACGCATCATACTCCTGCCGGGCGCGGTCGACGTCCCCCGACTCGGCCGCGATGTTGGCCCGGTTGAGCCGGGCCGCCCGCGCATAGACGCCCGATTCGTCGGATGCCATGACCGCTTTATACTGGGCGTCGGCATCGTGGAAATAACCCAGCTCCTGGTACAGATAGCCGAGCTCGAGCCGCACCCGCGCCGCCTCGGGCTGATCGGCCAGTTTCGCGAGGGCGGATCGGATGTCGTCGAGCGCCTGGTCCCACCGGCCTTTGGCCCGGTACAGCCGCGCTCGACTGAAGCGGACGCCCGGCGAGTCAGGCTCAAGCGCCGCGGCAATGCTGTAGTGGTTCAAGGCCTCGTCCAGGTAGCCGGCTTCGTCCTTGAGGAAGGCCAGCAGGAACTGGTACCAGTAGTTCTTCTCCTTCAAGTGGACGGCTCGCTCCAGCCAGTCAATGGCTCCGGCGAGGCGCCCGCGGCGGTACGAGAGCAGCCCCCACTGGAAACAGGCGAGGGCCGACTTTTCGTCGCTGACCCGGCGCGGCTCGCCGGGCATCAACTCATCCCGTTCTTCGCCCGCCGCCTCTTGAGGAGCCGCGCGGTTGACCCGATCGGCCTCGAGTCGGGCCCGGAGTGCCTGCCACGGACCCTTGGGCTCGACCCAGTTGAGCGCGCGATCGCAGATCGACACGGCATTGGCCAGGGCTTCCTGCTCCTGGGCCACCCGCTCCCTTTGATTGCCGTCGGCGACCAATCCCACCGACTCGTCGATCGCCGCCATCCAGAGAAACAAGAGCTCGTTGACCTCGATCAGAAGCCGGTCGCGACGGCCGGTGTCGAGCAGTGTCAGGGTGTGGTCGAGCTTGGTCCAGTCAGGATTCGCCAGCACGAAGAACGGTGCCAGGTGTTTCTGAAGATCCGTTGATCCCCGGATCGGCTCGTTGCGCTCGCCCAGAAGCAGCCGGAACCGCAGCCCGTCGGCCGCTTGAAACAAGGTGTCGGCGTCGTTGCGGATGCGGCCGATCCGCTCGGCGAGCTGCGATTTGATCTGAGCGTTGTCCTTGATCTCCTCGAGACTGGGGCCGGTCTGGAGCTGCTGCCACTTCTCGCGCAACTGGTCACCGATCGAGGGGAGGTCTCGCAGCCGTGCCAGGTATCCGCCCGGACTGAGCGCGAGGCTCCCGGCCAGTTCGTTGGCGGCGTCGAAGTGCTGTTTCGCGGCGGGATAATCGCCGCTTTCCAGTGACTCCAAGCCTTTCTGGTATCGGTCGTTGACGATCGACGCCCGCTTGGATTGTTCGAGCAAGAGCGCCAGCCCGGCGACCAGCAGTGCCGACGCGGTCAAGAGGACCACGGCAGCGGTCGCCAGGCGGCGGCGGCGGCGGCGGAGCCAGCCAGCGGCCCTGCTGGGCCAGGGCTCGCGGGCATGACGAAGTGCGACGTCGGAGGCGACGGCGTCGAGGTCTTCGGCCAGCTCCGAGGCTCTCTGGTACCGCTCTCTCGGATCCGGCTCCAGGCACTGACGGATGACCGCCTCGAGCGCGGCAGGAACCTCGGGGTGGCGGTGGCGGAGTCGCGGCAGCGGCGACCGCCGATCGGCGGCCGCCCGCAGCAGGGCCTCCATGACCGAGATGCTGCGGCGCGGGGACGCAAACGGCCGCTTGCCGATGACGGCCTCGTAGAGCACGACTCCCAGGGCGTAGATGTCGCCCCGGCCGTCCACGCCGTCAGTCGAGCCGTCGGCAAGTGCCTTGAGATGCTCGGGAGGCATGTAATCGATCGTGCCGCCCAGAGTGGCCCCGGCGGCCGGCGTGCCGTCCTCGAGCACCGGCTCGCGGGCCAGGTTGAAGTCGAGAAGCATCGGCATCCCATCGGCCGTCACCAGGACGTTCGAAGGCTTGATGTCCCGGTGGAGCACTCCCCGATCGTGAGCGTGCTCGAGCGCCTCGGCCAGCCGCGCCCCCCACCACGCGATGGCCTTGGCGTAAGAGCGACCGGCGATTGCCTCACGGCCCGCCGGGGAGCCTGCCGGGAGCTCCTCGGCCGGCTCGAGCCGATCGAGCGCCGCCAGCAAGACCGCCCCGGTCTGGGCGGCCTGAACCTCCGGGTCGGCGAGCAACCGCCCCAGCGTGATCCGCCCGAAGTAGGGCATGCACAGAAGGTGAAACCCGGTCGCAGCGTCAATCCGATGAGAATGCACGGGCACGATGTGCGTGTGCTGAAGCCGCGCCAAGGTCTGCGGCTCGTGCGAGCCACGCCTCGTCACCTTGAGGGCGACCGGGCGATCGGCGAGCTGTCGCTCCCTGGCCAGGAAAACTCGGGCGAACGCGCCCCGTCCGAGTTCTTCGACCAGGAAGAAGCCGCCGATGGTCTGGCCGGCTTCGGGAAATGCACCCCCGCCCGTTCCCGCGCCGTCCAGGGTCGAAAGCGGGAATGCCGTCGACGCCGCCCCCGACCCCACCAGGTCGTGAATCTGAAACACCCGCCCGAGCGACGCGGCCACCTGGGGAAAACGGGCGAGATAGGTCGACGGATCAGGATGCTGGTCGTCTTCTTCCTGGAGGCAGAACTCTTCGTAGACGAGGGCGACAATCGTGTCTTCGCCCAGGTCGGTGTAGCGGTCGAAGTACCACTGGGCGCCGACCTTTTCGCCGTTCTCCCACCTGAGGCCCATGTCGGCGCGGAGGATGGCCAAGCGTGCGCCGGGTTCGGCTCGGGGGCTGGCTGAGTGACCCAGGAATTTAACCGGGTCGGGCCGATGGCCTCCGACATCCGAATCGCGCCAGGCCTGCTCATATTCTTGGGCCAGGCGGACCGCGGCAGGCGATGCTGCCTCTTCCCACGTCCGCCGGGAGGCGGACAGGCTCATTCCCGGCTCCCCCACTCCGTCTCCATGCGACGCCGCAAATCCTCAAGAACGCGTTGAACGGTCCGTTCGCTGATGCCCAGACGTTCGCCGATGTCCTTGCTGGAAAGACCCTCGGCCTTCAGCTCCAGGATCGACCGCTTCTCCTGGGGAACGAGGTCGCGCATCCGGCCGAGGGCCTCATGCGCCTGGGCAACCTCGCTGGGCGAATCGGCCCCGTCGGGCAGCTCCCTGGCCCGCGGCCCCTCTCCCCAAAGTGACTCCTCGCGGTGCATGTCGTGCTTACGGCTGGCCGCTCGGCGATATTCATCAATTACTTTATTCTTCGCAGCCCGGGCCAGAAAGGCGACAAGATGGCGCGAATCCTCAAACTCGGTCGGCGAGGTGCGCATCCGGCGAAAGAAGCTGCCCCACACACTTTGCAAGAAGTCCAGCGAATCAAACCGCGACCGCAAGAGCCGGGGCAACTGGCGGCGAACCACCAGGCGAACTTCACCCTCGAATCGCTGCAACAGCTCGCGCGCGGCCCCTTCGTCCCCGGACCGGATCCGCTCCAGGAAGTCGGTTAAACCGTCTTCTCCGTTCCGAGACGGCTCGCCGAGTGACATGGACCAGCCTCCATCCTCCGCACCGACCGTGCGACTCGCGACCACGCGCTCCCTGCCGTGCCTGCTGCATCCGCAAGCCTACCCCGTACCGGCCTTCCGTGGCAAGCGAACCATCCCAGGATATCATGCACGCATGCGAGTGGGAATCATCGAGCAGCGTACCTGTTCCGGGACGTGGGCGAGCGAAGGACCAAGAGGACGCACTGGTTCGCCGGAATCGCCGGGATCTCGGTTGGGCAGAGAATGCGATGGTGCCTCTTTGCGAGCCGGTCGATTGCGGTGTACCACAATGAAGATGCGGCTCCTCAGCTTGTAACGTATTCCCAACGACCGCGTGAACACGCGAGCGAAATAGGTCCGGATTCGTAGGTCGGGCTTGGCAGCCTTCCAAGCTGGTGCCCAACCGAGCGAGAACTCCCGCCAGAAGAGTGCGCAAACTCTGCGAGAGGCCAAAAACGCCGCCGCGGCTTGACGTAAAAAGTGTCAACCTGCAATCTTCCGATTTGGGACGATCCCAATCGGAACCCCGAATTTCGGATGTAATTATTGATCACGAATGATGTTAGAGCGCGGCGGCTGAATAATCGGAACTGTGTCGAAACGAGAGGGTGATCATTCTTAATTTGTGATTTTTGCCGAATGTGACGCTGATTCCGAGCCTCACAGCACACGGTCGGCGGATGGATTTGACTGGCTCCCTCTCCCGAGGGAGAGGGCTGGGGTGAGGGCCGAGCCCCACAGGACACTGGGGGCGGATGGTTTGTTCTGGCCCCCTCTCCCGAGGGAGAGGTCTGGGGCGAAGGCCGAGACCTACCGAGAGCCTTTTGAAGACGAATCGCTGGATGCGCACCCTTGCTGAACGTGATGATCCCGACCCTCACCCCAGCCCTCTCCCAAAAAGGAGAGGGAGCCAGTATGTGGCCGCGCTACCGCTCCGACCATGGCCGCGGTCGTTCTCGTGATCGTCCCGACCCTCACCCCAGCCCTCTACCAAAAGGAGAGGGTGCCAGTATCTGGCCGCGCCACCGAACTCACCATAGCCGCGGCCGTTCACGGCCGCCGCCCCGTTTTTTTCATCCTTCATGCTTTGATCCACGGCGTCAACGCTTGCTTGACACTGGTGATCATTCTTGGGTGCCACTGGTCGTACCCGACCAGTGCTTTTGCGCGAGAACGGACGACCTCCGGTCCTTGGCCGAGTGCGATTGCCGGGTTACACGGAGCGGCCATGTGTGATATTCGAATGACCGTCAAGTGATTTCATGAGCCCGGTGATTGCCACGAGTTGACTTTCTCATGCTGTCGACGGATTCCACTCCTCACGAACGACTAAGAAATGAAGACAGTGGTCGGGTACGACCAGTGGCACCCAGAAATACTCACCAGTGCCACTCGCCGTGGCACCGTGGAATCGCAACTCCTCGTGATCATCCCCACCCTCACCCCAGCCCTCTACCAAATGAAGAAGAAGGACAGGCAGTTGAAGACGGACACGCAGTGCGCTTGGGCTGGGAAAGACCGATCGAGTCGACAAGCTTGGCCCAACGCGAGGGCGATGTGCCACCTGAAACTCAATCGGGTGAATTGGGCGCACACGACGAACGAAAATGGGTCGGTACGGCCCGGAAAGTTGGGAGACGTGACGCGATCTTGACTACCGATCGCTTTTTCGACGCGAAGTCCAGCCCACGAGAGCCTGGGATCCTCGATCAATTCGCTCTGTCGCGCCGAACAACCCCCCAAATTGGCCAGCCCATGCGCCCCCAGGCGTGCGGCGACTTCAATCGTCGCCTTTCGCTCCCGCGAAAGTACGTGCTTGCAATTGCCCGGCGGCTCGTTCACGCAGCCACAGATCGATTTGTTTCCGGCTCGATGGGCAGCAAGCGCCGAACCATGTTTGCGCCGCACATGAGGTCGCGCGTTCGCGCCATCCTGTTGAAGAGGAGCCCCGTTCTTCGGTACCATACACCACATGAAGACTCGACAGCTCGCACCGAACACTGAAGCGGAAGTTTGGTTGCGCATCCTTCATCCGGATCAGGCGTTCTCGCCGCGCGTGGCCCGTGTGATCCTCGGGCTCTCCTTCCCCAAGAACGACGTGGCCCGGATGCACGAGCTGTCGGCCAAGGCTCGGGCCGGGACGCTCACGCCCGACGAAGACGCGGAGATGGACGACTTCGAGCGCGTCGGCTCGATTCTCTCCACGCTCAAATCCAAAGCTCGGCAGGTGCTCAAACGCTCCAGCCGCGGCACTTGACCTGCCATGGACGTCGCTCTCGCCGAGCTGGTCTGGCAGCGCGCTTGCCGGTGTTGTGAGTACTGCCGGATGCCGCAGATCTACGACGAACTCCCCTTTGAGATCGATCACGTAATCGCCGAGCAGCACGGGGGCAAGACGGTCGCCAGCAACCTGGCGCTGAGTGGCGGGCGAACGACAGTCGTGATGTAACCTCCGAGGGCGGACCAAGCTGCCAAAACCGATCGGTTCATTCAAGCCTTGCATTGCGTGTCCGTTTAATTTCGCGGCACTCGCTGCTGTTTAGCGTCCCTGCTGGAAATCTGTCGATAGGATATACGTACTCACGAGTAGAACCCACAACGGGAAGATCAGTGCGATCCAGGCAAATTCCGTGATGACCAACAGCAGCACCACTCCCAGCGCGAAGCCGACGAACGAGACCCAGCGTGCGAGGACGGCAGTACGGAGGCCGATCGTCGACGTCGAGAACATGAACACCGCGGCCATTTTCGTGCCGAACGTGTTCATCAGCGTGTACGCCATGCCCCGACCCAGTTGATAGGCTTCGTTCTGGTCGGTAAGGCCGGCCGCGAAGGTATCCAAGAGGCCCCGCGCAACGGAGGAGGCGGCGAAAAGCATGGCGACAAACAGCAGCCCGCCGCCGAGAAACACCGTCGCAAAAAACCGGTCCTCGAGGAGGCCGATCCGGTTGCGCAGCACCCCCATGAACCAGAGGAACGCGATCCCCGTGAAGGGAACCAGGTCCAGCGCGATGCGAACCCAATTCCGAAAGGATGGGTCCGCCAGCCATAAGCCGGGTTCCGTCGGGTCGGCCGGGACGGCGAGCCGGATGAACACCAAGCTCACCATGTACAGCACGGAAAACACAATGCCGCTGATCGCGACAAGTCGCGGTGGCGACGGGACCTGTTGCATCTGCGCCGGCGTTTGATTCACGGATCCTCCGAAAGTATGCACGCTGATCTGGCGTGGCGAGGTCGGAACGACGGTCTCCCTGATGCCGGCGAGGAGGAACCCGGAAATCGTTGCGCTCGTGAGTTCTCAATCTTCCCGTCAGCGATTCGCCGCCGCTTTCGTTAGCGAGGTTCCGCGGGAGCCGTCGTCGCCGGCTGAGCATGCTTGACGAAGTAGGCCTTCTTGCCGCCTTTGAGAATCGACTCCGGCGTCATGGTCGCGAACAGATGCATCGTGCGGGCAACCACGCCTGTCCAGCCGGTCTGATGGTTGGCGCCCAGACCAGCCCCGTTGTCTCCGTGAAAATACTCGAAGAACTGCAGGCAATCGCGCCAGTGCGGGTCGTCCTGGAACTTCCGCGTCCCCCCGAACACCGGACGCTTGCCATCCTTGTCTTTGAGAAAGATGTTCGCGAGGCGGCGCGCGATCTCCTCGGCGACCTGGTACAGGTTCATCTGCCGACCGGAGCCGGTGGGGCATTCCACGGTGAAGTCGTTGCCGTAGTAGGCGTAATACTGGAGCAATGCCCGGATGATCAGGGCGTTGACCGGCATCCAGATGGGGCCGCGCCAGTTCGAGTTGCCCCCGAACATTCCCGTGTCCGACTCGGCGGGGAGGTACGCCACGCGGTATTCCTGGCCGCCCACGGAGATGACATAGGGATGGTCGGAGTGGTAGCGCGAGAGGGAGCGGAGGCCAAACGGGCTCAAGAACTCATTTTCATCAAGCATCTTCGTCAGCACGCGACGAAGCTTGGTTTCGTCGAGAATCGCAGCGAGGCGACGGCCGGCAAAGCCGGGCTTGAGCGGGTCGTGGATCGAAGCGATGACCTCGGGACGACTGACCAGGAACCACTGGAACCGCTCCTCCAGCTCCGGGTGGATCGCGAGCATTTCCCCCTCGAAGACTGTGGCTGCGCACAGGGGCAGGAGACCGACCATGGACCGAACCTTCAGCCGTTGGGCCTGCCCGTCGGGCAACCGCAGCACGTCGTAGAAAAAGCCGTCCTCCTCATCCCACATGCCGGAGTCGCCGCCCAGGTGCACCATCGCGGAGGCGATCCAGAGAAAATGTTCGGTGAACTTGAGGACCATGTCGGCGTAATCGGCGTCGGTGCTGGCCAGCTCAGTCGCGATTTCCAGCATGTTCTGACAGAAGAGCGCCATCCAGGCGGTGCCGTCGGCCTGTTCGAGGTAGCCGCCTGTCGGTAAGGGCGCGCTGCGATCGAAAACGCCGATGTTGTCGAGGCCCAGGAATCCACCCTCGAACACGTTGCGTCCCGATCGATCCTTGCGGTTGACCCACCACGTGAAGTTCAGGAGCAACTTCTGAAAACAGCTCTTGAGCCACTCCTCGTCGCCATGCCCTTCCTGGCCTTTTTCCAAGCGATAGGTGAAGATCGTGGACCACGCGTGCACCGGAGGATTGACGTCGCCGAAGTTCCACTCGTAAGCGGGGATCTGACCATTTGGGTGGATGTAGCGTTCGCGCAGCATCAGCTTGAGCTGCTGCTTGCCGAAATCGGCGTCGACGAGGGAGAGAGACAGCACGTGGAAGGCGAGGTCCCACACGGCGTACCAGGGATACTCCCACTTGTCCGGCATCGAAATGACATCGCCATTGTACATGTGGTGCCAGTGTTCGTTGCGGGGCGCGGCCTTGCGCGACGCCTTGAAGGGATCGGATCCGCGCTCTTCCAACCACTTGTCCACGTCGTAATGGTAGAACTGCTTGCTCCACAACATTCCCGCGAGGGCCTGACGCATCACATTGGCGGCGTCTGCGTTGAGGGACTTGGGAATCAAAGCTCTGTAGAACTCGTCAGCCTCGTTCTTGCGGACTTCGAATACCTTTTCAAATCCGCCGCCAAAGGGACCGGCCGGGTCGCCATTGCTCAGGGCGGCTGGCGGCGGCGCCACGCTGCTGAGCCGAAGCCGAACCACCTGGCATCCGCCGGCAGGCACACTGAGGTGATAAAGAGCGGCAACCTTCGTCCCCTTCTTCTCGGGATTCACGGCATCCTTGCGACCGTGGATGATAAAGTCATTGATGCTATCCTTGACATATGGGCTGCGATTGGCGACGCCAAAAATGCGCTGGGTGTTCGTTTCGTTTTCGGTGAAGAGCAGTGGCACGGCCCCCTCGCAGGCGAGATAGCGCTCTCCCAATTTGGGATCGACGGCCTCGACGATTTGGTGTGACGGAACTGTCGAAACCTCACGGAGACCCGGCCTGGCGGACCCCGCCTGCCATGACCACAGGTTCCGGAACCAGAGCGTCGGCAATACGTGCAGCTCGGCCGTTTGCGGACCGCGGTTGTGGATGCTGATCTGGATCAGAAGGTCCGCGGGGGATGCCTTGGCATACTCCACAAAGACGTCGAAATAGCGGTCCTGATCGAACACACCGGTGTCGAGCAATTCGTACTCGAATTCGTTGCGGTTCCGCCCTCGGCTGGTGTTGACCAGTTGGTCGTACGGGTAGGCGGCGTGCGGATACTTGTAGAGGTACTTCATGTACGAGTGGGTCGGCGTGCTGTCGAGGTAGAAGTAGTATTCCTTGACGTCCTCGCCGTGATTGCTCTCGCTGTTGGTCAGGCCGAAGAGCCGCTCTTTCAAGATCGGGTCGTTACCGTTCCAGAGCGCCAGCGCGAAGCAGAGCCGCTGGTGATCGTCGGAAATACCCGCCAGGCCGTCTTCGCCCCATCGATACGCTCGCGAGCGGGCCTGGTCGTGGGTGAAGTAATTCCAGGCGTCGCCGCCTTCGCTGTAGTCTTCGCGCACCGTCCCCCACTGGCGTTCGCTCAAGTACGGTCCCCACTGTTTCCAGGGAACGGCTCGCGCGCGAGCCTCTTCCAATCGATCGTGTTCCGCCGTCATGTGTGCCTGCGCGGTTCTGACCGGGCGCTTCTGAAGTGAGCCGACGAAGTGGATCTCGAACTATCGAGCATAACCCGCCGCGGCCATTGCGTCTCTTCGAGTCGGACCGGATTTTCCCTGGCACGGTCATTGCAGGCGGAGAAATCGCTATTTCCCACAGATCTGGGAAGTCCGTCCCGGCTCAAGGTTGTGCCTTTACGGCCCGGCTTTGGTGCGAGATAATACGCGCGCATGTTCGCGGATCCTCACCTCGGAGGAGCGGAAGAAGACGAATGATCACGACACAGAGCCCGGTTGTGGGCATGTATGTCGCCAAGACTTGCCCGGAGCACTGGATTGTGCTGGACCACCAGGGCCGATTCTGGATGGTCCCGCCTGGCCAAAACCCCTGGGAGAGACGTCAGCCGTTCGAGCGGACCGAGGACACCGAGCTCGAGCCGATTCCCGGGCACTACAAGTATGTGCTCGGTTTGCCCGCCTGAATCCTGCCTCTGGCTCACCACGCCTTCATGAACCAGAAGATCATGCCGATGTCGCCGACTCGCTCACTGGTCAGGGGCGTCGGTAAACCAGCCAGGAAATACCAGTCGCGGCCCAGGTGGGTGCGGATGCCCGGGGTCAGCGTCACGCCGGTATGTTGACCGTAGGAAAGCGGGGTGTTCACCACCGCCGAGACGTACCAGGTGAAGTCTCCGAACAGATGCACGTCATGATCGGTCAAGGTCTGACCGATGGCGAGCTGGCTGATCAGATTGTCCGTTCCACCGCCGCCGAGCGGGATGTAGTCAGCGATCCCGCCCCGGACCACCCAGCGGCCCGCGAAGTTGTTCCAGAAGCTGACGGCCGGGATCAGGGCGGTTTTCCCCGCAAGGGGCTGGTTGCCGGTCGGGGTCAGGATGGCGACTTCGCTCGTGAGCGAGAAGTCTTGGGTCTCGTGCAATAAGACACGGGGCGTGAACGAAAGATCGCCGAATGTCGTGTGGTTCTTCGACGTCGGCAGCGTGATCCCGGAAGGGAGAATGGTGGGTAACCCGCTGCCAGCGCTGTTGCGGAGCACAAAGGGGATGTTCGTGATCAGGACCAGGCGACGGCTCAAGGGCGTGAAGATCGTGTAGGAGCCGACGTAGGCGTTGCCCTTCGGACCTTGGTTGAACGCCTGGCCGAAACTGAAGAACCAGAGCCGGTACAGGTTGCCGTCCGCGGCATTGATCCAGCCCTGCCGGGGCGCGCCGCCGGACCCGTTGGGCGATGGCACCCAGGCCTCGTTCCAGCCTTCGCTGAAGAGATTCGAGCACAAGAGCGGCCGCCAGGTGTCCGGATCGGGCTTGCCGCAGACGGATTCGGCGATCGTGCTCAAGAGCCCCATCTCGACCCGGGGTGAGGCAGGTGCCATGCCGGAGCCGAGGGTGTATGTGGGTTGCGGGACCAAAGTCGACCCGGGGGCCATCTCCGGCGGCAATCCTTCATCGATTTCCTCGGCGAGACCCTGCGCCGGCATTCCCGGCGCCGGTAACGGCGGCGTCGGGTTTTGCGCCCGAGCGCGGCCCGCGCCCATGAAGAAGCAGAGGGCGAGTACGACCGCGAACCGGCCGCCTCGCTGGCGATAAGTCTGGCTTCCTGCCATCGGTCGTCTCTTAATGCATGAATGCCGAGCATCCCAACGATTTGAGGGGGGACGCCGGTCGGTCGGCCCTCGTCCGCAATCCATCGCCGCGGGGCCGGTGTGACCCTCTGGGTACATCATCTCTTCGACCTGAGGTCAGTTCCGGCTTAACTGGAAGTTTCCTCAATGCCGTAATATCCCCATACGTTGTTTTATCCCGCAGAGTCCCCGCCCCAGGTCGACGGTCACGGACGCCTGATTGTAACGACTGCCTAGACTTTGAGGATGGGGCAGAGTAGGTTGATGGCCGCGGGGCTTTTGCGACGTGGCGTCGCACAGGGAGAGTGTGGTTTTGGCGCGAACGTCGGCGGTCCTGCGGGAGAACCCATCATGACGCGCAGCTTGAAGGGAAGTCTGTTGATCGCCTCGATGCTGGTCGTCCTGTGGACGACGTCCTCGCAGGCGTGTCACCGGCGTCGGGCTTGTAGGCAAAACGCGTGCTACTACCAATCGGGGTGCACCTACGGGAGCCCCACGGGCTACTATTCTTCTGGCCAGGGCGGCTACGTCACCACTGGCGGCGGTTACTACGGTGGCGGGTATCCCGCTGGGTACGGCTACGGCCAGCCCGGCTACGCCCAGCCCGGCTCCGGGTACGACTTTGGCCGGCCCGGCTACAACCCGGGCGGCATCGGGGGGCCGGCGTCCGGCGTGGGGGTGCGGCCCGGCTTGGGCGCCGGCGGCTTCGGTCCGGGGCGCTGAAGGGCCACAGGTTGTGCGATCACCCTTCGGGGCGGCCCGGCCGAGACCTGGTGGCTGACTCGGGCAGAGGCTTACACATGAGGATGCAGCGGCCGGTTATTTCGCTGCCGGCGGCCGGTGAGAAGATTCGCACAGCTATCGAAACGGCCGGGCGTCACTCTGGTGGCGACCCGGCCATTTCGAGGATCCTCAGCGCAGCTTGGCCACGTTCCGCCAAAAGTGCTCCAGGCTTTCGGTGCCACCGAATAAAGTGGTGAAGATCGTCGAGTCGGCGAGCAGGATATCGCCGCCGCGTGCACCTTTGGGCGGCATCCAGATGAATGAATTGAACTCTCGATTCCCTAGAGCGGTGAATGGATGCGGCCGGGACAGGTCGATCGGCTGTCGCGCCAAAACATGAATGGAGCTCGTATCTTCTGTTGTCAGCGCATAGTGCGGCAGATGCAGATGGAAGTTGAATGTGGTCACTCCATCCAGCAAACCGAGTTCGTCCAGATCCTTGTTGATGGACAGAGGGGCGATCTGATCGGTTCCCTGCACGACGGCAGGCCGCAGCCCGAACTGATTGTTTACGGGCACTTTGAGTCCTTTCATCAGCGAGCGCGTGTACTGGCCGAAACGCTGCTGGCGCGGCACGAGCTCGTCGCCATGATGCTTGTACTCCATCTGGCGCTGCTCTATGTCGCTGGTGAAGCCGACATCGTGATGCGGCGCCAGGATCAGGCATGTGCCTTGCCGATCGAGCCACTCGCGGATGGCGTCGATCTCCCCCTGGTCGGCTTCCTGCTCGGAGACGAGGTGGTCCAGGCCGAACACCATCAACGTGTCCGTGTCTGCGAGCACTCTGTCATCGATCGGGAGCTTGTACCCTGCCTGGTCGATGCGCTGGTAAACGGCTACGGGATGACCCGTCGTCTCACCCACGATCTGCTGAAAAGCAACGGTGGAGCGGTGGAATAACTCCAGGGTGCCAGCGATCCCCTGGAGGAAGTTCATCTTATCCCACTCGGATCCTTCGAAGCCCGGCCAGGCGACCCGGCGGACCTCGGTCATGGTCGAGAAACGATTGTCAAGGTCGGTCGGGTCCCGGTTCGCTTCCCAGGGATAACTCCACGTCCAGTAGATGCTGAAACGTCGTCTTCCCGGCGTGTACGGCCGCGATGCGTGGTTCTGGTTGTAAGTTCGACCGGTCTGGTTCGTCGCACCCATACCTGTGTCCTTCCCCTGTTTCGTGATTCAGTGCTGACTCGGGCGGCCATCGGACAGCGTGGCAAGGTACCTTAGCGCGCTCAAGCCGGGCAGGAAGAAGTACGCTCCTCCCCGGACGGTCGTGAATGCCGGAAGGCCCGTGATTTTCTTGCGGATCGGTCGCTTGGGGATCTTGAATTCGAGCGTGCCGTCCTGGTTGCCGATGATCGGATCGCGCTCATTGGCGAGTTCGTGGAAGTTCTTATCATTGGCCCAGACGTTTTGCGCGAACTCGAACTGGCGGATCAGGCTTCCGCAGATGACGAAGGCCGCGATCCCGCGCTCCTGGCCGTCCTCCGGCTCGTCTTCCGGCAGATGCGGCCCATAGGTCGCCCCGCGTCGAATCATGCGGCGCCGGTTCATGTTAGCGGCCGTGTCCCGCGGGTTCATGCGGCGCATGTGCGAGCCCAGCGGCACGGCGTACCCGTGAGGGTCTTGTTCCTTGTAATTGAAGTCGTTGTTCCGCTGCGGATCGGCCCCGAGGGCAGGGTCGTCCTTGTCGGGCGCCAGTACGAGCGGGGCTCCGCTGCGCCAGCGGCCCATGAGCTTGGCGGCGATGAGTTCCTGTTCCTCCGGCGTCTGGCCGTGCTCGCGCAGGAAGTCTCGGAACGCTCCCACGTGCTCCTCCATGCGGCGGTAGGCCGCGTAGCTGCCGTTGCGGCGGAGGATCTCCGGCTCGGGCTGGCTGGCCACAAAGCCGTCTTCGTCGGGGTAGCCGAGGATGAATTCGCCCGCCTTGAGCGGTCCGCCCGAGCCGGGCGTCGGCTCGTCGCCCGAGCCCTCGATGATCGGCTGCGAGAGCCGGTCACGGTAACCGAAATGGTCGTGCGCGTAGTCGAACGGCGGGGTGGCGTCGAGGTCGAGCGACGAGAGCACTTCCACTCCGTCGCATCGCGCGATGAGTGCTTGGTGCTCTGACTGGCAGCGCTCGCGCTCCGCACGATCGCGGGTGAAGAGGATGGCGATGGCGTGAAGGTCCGGGCTGGCCAGGCCCCCCACCCAATGGCTGGGCTGATTCGCACCCGTGTCGCCGAGGATCTCCGACCGGGCGACCATCCCCTGCTTGAACTCTTCCGGGAACGTCTCCAGAGACGCCGCGTCCACTCCTAGCGCCCGCAGACCGTTCCAGGTGAAGCCCACGGTCACCCAGCGCCTGTCTTCGGCCACCCGGGCGCGAGCAAGGGCGGCCGACTGCACTGTCGGCAGTATGCCGGCGAGCCAATTCCTCCCAGCAGAGGGGTTGTGAAAGGACAGGAACTCGTAGCGTGCCGCGAGCGCCGGCGCACGGGTGAGCAAGATGTGTTGAATGTCGTCGTGTTCCAGCATGACGCTTTCTCGTGACCGATTTTGGCACTTGTTCGAGCCTGATGCTACCCTCATCCATCGGGACAGGGGCATCGCCTTTCGGAACGACCCTATCGAGTGCCTTTCGCCCAGGCCCAGGCCGTTAAGCGCCATTCTGCGGCGAGCCGGCGTAGCGCCACCGTAATGGTCGAGCCGGATTGCGTGACCTGCTCGCCGTGCACTCTGAACGTCATGGTCGCGGGAACAACCACATACGCACGGTCGCCGGTGACGTTGACATGCCGCGGCTCGCCCAGGGTGACGAAATAGCCCGTAGCACCTTCGCGGTCCCCGGCGATCGTTACGTCTCTGTGCCAATCCTCACTGGCTGTCGGTCCGTGCCACATGTGCGGCGGGAGTCCGTCGAGAATGGACATCGGGTCATCGCATGCCGCCCCCATTGCCTCCACGTCACCTTTGTTGAAGCAATCGATGTAGTGACGCAGGGCCCCTATTGGATCTGTCGTGCTGGGCATTTCGGTTTTCGCCTTTCCCGTCGGTACCCGCTGCTGCTGAATTCCGCTCGACTTCGTCGGTGTACCGTCCGTGGCGCGCCGCTCCAAAGATCACTGCATCTGGTCGAGCATGGTGGAGAATGCCGCCTTGAGCTTGAGCGCCTTCTTGATCTCGTCGGCGCTCACGTAGGGGTACTCTCCGTATTCGAGGAAGCTCGGGCACTGGTGCTCCCTGACGAATTTGACGAAGGCCGCCGGGTTCGACTTCCAATCCTCGGGGAACCCTTCGAGGTTCTCGAAGATCGTATTGATGCCGTATTTCGTGAAGAGCGCAACGGCGTCCTCGGTGTACTTATCGAAGTCGGTGTCGAAGATGCCCTGATACATGAAGTACGTTTCCGTACCGATGTTGAAGAGCACCCAGCGCAGGTAGTGCAGCTTGAGCACCTCGAGCGCGTCGGGAAGGCCGGCGATGGTCTCCTCGATCTTCTTTCCATACGCGCGGATGGTCTGTTCCGTGCCGGGCTTGATCTTGGCGATGATTGTGAAGCCATAGCACGCGGGAGTCCTGGGGAAGATCGGCCCGTATCGGCCCTGTTCCTCCTCGAAGAATCCCTCCTTCGGGATCGCCTTGGCGGCGGGCTTTGTCCAGTCGTCTCGCATGTCAGCCTTCCTGCCTTTCTGGTCGCGGGTCTTCGCATCGCCGTCGCCGAGCTCGCTCGGGTCCCCTGAGCTCGTATTGAACTCGGGCTGATTGCCCCTGTCCAGGGGGTAATCGTCGCGATCGGAAGTTCCGGCGGGGCCGTAGGGTCGATGCCGAAGGCGCAACCTCCCGCGTCCGCAGACGCGAGCCGCCGCTCTTGCGGTTGGAACATTTTTCCGCGTGCTCCGGCACCCTAGCGCCCGCGGTGTGTTATGCTGAAGATGGGAGCGACCGCCGCCGTAGCGGTTGGACCGTTTTTCCCGGTGCTAGGGCACCCTGGCGCCCGCGGCGTGTTATCCGGACACGACCGAGAACCACATCTCTGGGTCGCCCGAGGATGTCAAGGAGATCGAGCCGGAGTGGCGAGCGCCACTTTCCACTAACGGTCGGACGTGATCTCAATCTTATCAACGATCCACTGACGCTCGTGCGCCAACCACTTTATTGAGGTTCCCGATGCCACTCCTCACAGCGGACGCCGAGCGTGTTGTGGCTTGGTTGAGGACGGTTCGATTTTGTCAGGGCTTGGATTCCGAACAACTCGCAGCCATCGCCAGCGAAATTCGGATACGACCGTTCGTGGCGGGTGAGGCGCTGGCGTCAGCCGGCGACGAGGTCACCGAGTTTTGGATCGTGGTCGAAGGCGAGCTCGACTCCTTTTTGACCGATCCCCGGGGACGGGAAAAGTGGCTCGCTACGATACGACAAGGCGAAACGGTGGGCGAGATCGCCATCCTGGAGCAAACGCCGACTCGTCCCATTCGCTTTACAGCGCGGACCCATGGCACGCTGCTCTTTGCGCCCGCAGCGCTCTTGCACGAGTGGGTCAAGACCTATCCGCAGATGATGCAGAACCTGTTTCACACGCTGAGCGATCGCTTCAAGCTGGTTGCCGGTGTGGCGGCGCGAAGCTTGCCGTCGCCGCGGCTAGGAATCGTCGCCACGTCGCCGCGTGGCTGTGTGCTGGCTGGACGCCTGGCAGCGCGCTTGCTCGCGGCAGGCGAACGATTGGGAGCTTGGGCCGGCCAGCCGTCGCGGTTGACGTCGACGGGGTGTTGGCCCGACGCCTTGCCTATTGAGGAACTCGCGGGGAGCGATACACCGCTCTTGCAGCCACCTGCGCCTGAGGTCGACCGGCAAATCGTGGTTTGGTCGCCCGGCTCTAACGGTCGGCCGGAATTCAAGCAACTCCTGGGATGCGACGAGGTGCTGTGGCTGCTCGAACCGCGCGACGCGGCGAATGTGAGCCGGGACGTGGATTCGCTCAAGTCTTTGCAGGGAGAACTGGCACAAAAAGTGCGCATTGTCTGGTTGCTCGATGCCAGCACGCCGGTGGCGCCGCTCTTGAGTAACTGGGAGTTCAAAAAGGCCGATATCAAAGTTGCGGTCGAATCGACGGGGGGCGCTTTAACACGACAGGAACGCCAGGGACTTGACCGCTTGGTCAGAGCGTTGCGCGGCATTTCGGTGGGCATCGCATTGGCTGGCGGCGGCGCCAAAGGCATGGCCCACTTCGGCGTGTTGCATGCGCTCGAAGAG
Organism: uncultured Isosphaeraceae bacterium; assembly: GCA_963781785.1. GTDB lineage: Bacteria > Planctomycetota > Planctomycetia > Isosphaerales > Isosphaeraceae > CAWAHD01. The sequence goes on from CAWAHD010000002.1 coordinate 315,308, forward strand.
GCAGGACTGTCATTCGACATCATGTCGGGCACGAGCGCCGGTGCAATGGCGGGCATTCTTTACGCCTCGGGCATGCCTCCAGAAGAAGCGATCAAGCACTTTCAGCACGATCTGACGCCCACGCGGCTCTTTCGCACCTTGCCCAAGTGGCCCAACTGGTACCTTGTGTCGCAGTACCGGCGTCGCGCCTGGGATGGCATGCTGCGGAAATATCTGCACGATTGGCGACTGGAGCAACTGTCGATTCCGGTTAATGCCGTTACGGTCGATCTGGTGCAAGTGCGCACCGTGGTGCGGCGGCAAGGAGACGCGGTCCACGCGATACTCGAGAGCATTAACTTTCCGATTGTCTCCAAACCGATTCTGCGCGACGGCATGGCCCTGGTTGACGGTGGCGTGCTCAACAATCTGCCGGCCGACGTGCTTGCCGAAAGCGGCGTCGACTTCGTCGTGGGAGTGGATGTGTCAAGCCACGTCCGCCCCGAGTTTGCCGGCAATCGTCCCGACATGCCCACGGCAAAAATGAGAGATGCCAGCGCTCTCGACACGCTGTTTCGCGTCTTCGAGTCACAGGCGCACGACATTGGTAAACTGCGCAATCGAGCGGTCGATTTCTGGATCAAGCCGGACATTTCGGGTTTCGGTCTGGCCGAGTTTCACCGCACAGCCGAGATCGCGGCTGTGGGCGAGGCCGCAGGCGCGACACCATTGCGGAGCTGAAGCAACGCCTGGTTGAGCTGGAAAGCCGATTGCTCGAACATCCCCGGTCGTGCGCTTGAGTGCGTTCTGTTCGCCCAGGTGATGTTGCATCGCACCGCCTCGAAAAGTGTATGGTTTTATGAATTTGCTTGCAGCGCTTTTCGTCGGGCTCGTCGTCATCCCGACCACGATCTGGATCGCACTGGCGGTTCATTACCACGCGCGTCGGCCGTGGCTGCGCTGGTTCGTGTCTTTCGTTCCAATCGCCGTTGTGGGAGCAAGCCTGGCGGTGCTGCCTCTCGTGCCCTGGGCGCTCACCATCTGGCTGGCGCTCCTGGTGATCACGATCACGTGGTGGTTTTCGCTGCGCCCAGATCGGACGGTGATTGGGTCGTGGGGATGGAAGTGCTGCCTCGTGTCGAGATCGTGGGCGACATGCTGCACGTGCGGAACTTTCGCAACTTTGGCTACTCGGCGTCGGGCGAGCCGATCCCGCGCTACGAGGAACGAACGTACGATCTGGCGCGACTGTCGTCACTCGATTATTTCCTGGCACACTGGTCGGGACCGGTGATGGCGCACACGCTGGCGAGCTTCGGGTTCGACGATGGCCAATTCCTGTGTGTATCGGTCGAAGCGCGCCGGCGGCCTTGGCAATCGTATTCCCCGCTGTGGGGTTTGTTTCGCTCGTATCAGTTGATGTTTGTCCTGGGGGACGAGCGCGACATCGTGCGACTGCGGACGAATGTCCGCCGCGAACAAGTGTACATGTACCGTCTACGTTTGCCTGCGCAGGATCTGCGACGACGGCTTCTCGACTACGCGAGGCGGATCGAGATCCTGGCCGCCCAACCCGCCTGGTACAACTCCGTCACGAGCAACTGCACAACCAATCTGTTTTACGACCGCCACGCGAACGTGCCGTGGTGGCTCTTGCCCAACATCTTCTTGAATGGGTTGTCAGCCCGCGCGATGTATCGACTCGGCTTCCTGGACAACAGTTTGCCGTACCGAGAATTGCAAGCACGCTGCGCCATTCGCGAGCGCGCCCTGGCCGCCGGCGACGCCGCCGATTTCTCTCAGCAAATTCGTGCGCCGATTGTGATGCCCTAGCCCAAACGCGGCTGCGCCGCAACCAAGCACGAAATCCCAAATCTCAAATCCGAAAAAATGCGCGCACGCCGCGGAGATGTTACGGAGGTAGACTGTAATTTGCCTCGGATCGCTTGGAGCTCATGACGGATCACCTTGCGTACCGGAGTTTCGGGGAGGCTTGTGCTGCTCATTGTTCTCCTGATGACTTGAAGGTAAGCGGCGTCGCCACGACAAGTGCAACACCTCAGATGCTGGGAATCGCGAGACGGGCTTCCTGATCTCATCCGCTCGGTGCCCTGCGCCGATCCGGATCGAAGCCGGTGGGAATCCGAATGAGGTGCTCGTCGCCAACGACGACTTCGAGCTCGGTAGGACGCTTGGAGAAGTCATGGTGGGCAATCGGAACTGACATGTGGGGGCGGATGTGGACCGGGAGAAAGCTCGGGGGGGAGCATTGAGCGGTCGTCGAGCGGGAAAGAGAATTGGGAGTTCCAGGGGTGGCGGGAGGGGGGAATCGGTGGCGCGGACTATAAAGACGGCTACGGAACGCGTGGATGGAGACATGGCGTTGGCGGCAGAACTCGGCCTGGGTCAGGCCGGAGCGGCGGAAGTCGGCGATAACCGCCGCCCCGTGGCGCTTGCGCGGGGCGATCCGTGATGGGACTCCGGTGGTTAACGGACACCGCCCCATGTTGACAACCCTCGCCCACGGATTGTCGATGCAGTTCACCGGACGGACACCCTGCACGACCGAAAACAAAAAACAAAGGCTGACCCCGCGAAGCCCCCTGGACATCGTGATGCCGGAGCTGAATGGTCTGGATGCGACCGCGCGGCTGGCCGCGACCCTGCCCGAATCACGGGTCATCATGCTAACAACCCGTGACACCGAGGAATGCGTGCGACAAGCGCTGCAGTGCGGCGCGGTAGGCTACCTGCCGAAAAACATCAGCCCATCGGAGCTCGAGCAAGCCATCCGGGCAGTGGCACGGGGTGAAACGTACCTCAGCCCGTCGCTCTCCAAACATGTGATCGCGTCCTGCCGGCAGCGCGGCGGCGGCGAGTCGAGCAGCCTGTTCGAGCGCCTGACTCCGCGCGAGCGTGAGGTCTTGCGTTTGATCGCGGAGGGGAACAGGTCCAAGGAGATCGCCCGAAAGCTCAGCGTGAGTGTCAAGACGGTGGAGATGTATCGCACTCAGTTAATGACGGCGCTCGATATCCACGACGTCGCGGGCCTGGTGCGCTACGCGATCCGGATGGGGCTCATTGCTCCGGACGTCTAGGCCCAAAACAAGCGTAAGAAAAAAAAAGCGAAATTAGCTTACTGTTATGTGATCACTTCATTGGTCCAGGACGTACCTTCTATGGCTCAGGGGACGTCTGCCCCTGATACCGCCCCGACTGAGTCTCCGACATCCCTCACCCGCTTTCTCTGTTAGTGGCCCACACGGATCGGGGCATCCGGACCCCGACTTCATCCGCTCGCCGTTCAGCATAGCCAGCATTCGTGCAGCCGCTCGACCAATCGCAGGAAAACCCCCTGCCATGGATTCCATGATAGCAGTCGGTAAAGCAAGCGTCGTCCGCCCCGCACGATCTGGCAGGGCATCTGGATAAATGCCGCACGGTATGTGGCGAACTCCATCCTCATCAGCGTCCGTTTCTCGGCCTCGTGCTTGACCTGATGCCGAGGCGACACGGGAACCAGTAGGGCGCTCCAGGCCTTGAGGCTCCACGCTAACGACCCCATCACCATGTACGCCCAGTTACTGACCAGGTTATCGACGGGCGTCGTCAGCGCTCGCACGCCGTTTTTGAGCTGGGCGATCAGGTTTTCCTGGTCGCAGCGATCGTTCGCCGAGAAGACGATCTCCTCCGCGGTCATCTCGCGATCATTGGTGATGTAAAAGAAGTAGCGATATTCTTCGAACAGTCGCATCTGCCCCTTGTCGACCTGCACCCGCTTGCGAAGAACGATCATTCGGTAATTCTTTCTGCACGCAGTCGGCCGATATTCGAACTCCGCGACCATCTCCTCGAGCAGGTGGATATTCTCGTACCCTCGCTCGCGGACAAGCTCGGGTTTGAACCGCTCGGGCTTCTCGCGCGGCGTGGTCTTGATCCGGTACTGTGGCGGTCGTCTGAGAAGCCGGTACGAATTGGCCGGCAGCCCATCGGCTTCCGTCTTGAGGCCATCGGACGCGGCGTATCCGAAAATAAAGCGGATGTCGCCCGCATCATCCCACCGATCGAGATACCTGGTCTGGGCGAATTTGGTGTCCCCCCGCATCAGAATCTTGCGGAAGCCGGCTCGACGGCAAAGTGCGACGGCCTTGTCCAGGAAGATGTCCGCCCGCTCCTGCGAGGGGCGATTGCCGCTCCGGTTGAACAGGAACAACGGTTCAGCCGTGTTGGCCAGCGAGACCAAGAGCGGATGGTAGCCATATTGGCCGTCGTAGGTGAAATCCATCCCTTCCTTGCACTCGGCATCACTGGGCACGATGCTGCCATCGGCCTCGATGACCGCCTCCTCGAAGAACTCGGGCGGCTGAGAAGACCAGACTCGCAGTCGTGACTCATTGAAAATGTCCATAAGGTTCAGGACATCAGTCTCGAAAAAGCGGCGGCAAAAATCCCCGGCCGTCGTTGGGTCGGGAATCCGCGTGGCCCCGAGTGCGTCGAGATAGACCTCATCATTGCGCCGCAACTCCAGGTGCTCGATCCGTTCTCCGCCGGCGAGGCTGTTGAAGGCAATGTTCAGGACATGGTCGGATTCGTGGTACGGCCGATGCTGCTTGAGGAGGTGAAGGTTGCGGTCGATGTCCCTGACCAGTCCAATCTTCTGGGCCAGCAGCAGAATGGCTCCAATTCCGCCGGCACTGAGGCCCCGGACGCGATCGGCATACTCGTACTGGATATTCGTCGCGGTCATCATAGGCACAGACCGCTCGGGGCCGGGCGAGTTGTCCAGCCGTTTCTTGATTCGCCGTCGACCCTCTTGGAAGATTCTCTTCTTGCGTGCCACACGCTTTTTTCGGACAGTAGCACTCACTCGAAAGCCTCCTTGTTCTGGAATAGTGATCATGTGATTTCAGCTACATTATTCCAAAAACCTGCGAGGTTTTCGAGCTTTTTTCCAAAAATCGCTCCAGGCGAACTTTAAATCACGCTTGGTTGGGGTCTAGGTCGTCCACCCGTTCCACGTCTTCCGGATCGTCCGCAGGCTCCGCCAACGAGCGGACGGTCAGCCGCAGCACCGCGGGCGGATCACCTGGGCGAGAGGCGAGCCGAAGACACTCCGCGATGATGACGAGATCCCACGCGGTGGAACGCAGCGTTTTCTGCATAATCCTTGGGTATCTTCACTTGTTGACGACGGGATCGGGTGGTTAAACGAAGCTATGACACTTCGCGTAGCCGATGACCCAAGTTGGGACTCCGGTGGTTTACGGACACCGCCCCATGTTGACGACCCTCGCCGACGGATTGTCGATGCAGTTCACCGGACGGACACGGTCGTTGCTTTGCCGATCATCATTTGAGGTCGAACGTCGAGCATTTCACGGAAACCATCCAACCAGGTTGTTTCCGTGATAAATCACACACATCGATATCCGTCAGTGGTTCTCGTTATCGTATCCGTTAGACCACCAACGAAAATGCGTCGGCGCTTTTTGTTCGCGTCAACCGCTCACGGAAAACACATGTTTTTTCCGTCGGACTCGCGCACCCCAAGCAGTCTTGGGGCGGTTTTCCCTCGACTAACTATGAGAAATGCCGTAAACTTCGGATGGGAAACGCCTTAATGTGGTGAAAACGCCATGTCGCATCGTGAATTCAATCACCTTCTCAGCAGCCTCAATGCTCTGTCGCCGGAGCAACTGGCCACCCTACGCCGCGAACTCGACGGCAAACTGGCTTCGCCCACCCGCACGAGCCAAGCCACTGCCGCCGAAGAAACCGCATTCGACCGGCTTGAGCGGGCCGGACTGATCGGCTGCCTGAAAGGCGCGCCAGGCACACCGACGGATCTGAGCACGAATCCGAAGCACATGGAAGGTTTCGGGCATGCCTGAACGGGCGGTCGCCGATACCGGCCCCCTCGTTGCGATTATCCGCAAGCGCGAAAAAGCCCATCGGAAGTGCGTTGACGCTCTCAAGACACTTCGTCCGCCGCTACTGACCTGTTGGCCGGTGCTGACCGAAGCGGAGTGGCTGCTACGCGGCGAACCGGGAGGCGTCAGGGCACTTGGCGCCCTGGTTCAGAGCCAATCGGTCAAACTCGTCGAACTTGATGAATCCGCCCTGCATTGGATGATCGAGTTCCTCGAGCGCTACGCCTCTCTTGGTGCACAGATGGCGGATGCCGCCGTAATGTACATCGCCGAGCGCGAACGCATCGAGACCGTATTCACGCTCGACCGCCGCGATTTCTCTGTCTATCGCACTACTGATGGCCGCGCCCTGAACATAGTGCCGTAAGGATGAGCGCTCCAACTGAAGCCATTTGATCGATGCCATAACAAGGAATCGTTCGTGCTCTCCGCAAATGAGATTCATTACATCGTTGGGCTACTGCACGCCGCAACAGGTGACTTGGCGAAGGTCATAACGCTTGGAGAAAAGGTCTGGGATGCCGCATCGCGCACGAAACGAGTTATTGATGTGGCGATTTTAACCGCAGGCCCCACCGTGATCATCGCTGCGGAGGTTAAACACACACAACGTCGCCTAGATGTTGCCCTGGTTGAGGGACTCTGCCTCAACCTCATCACGGTCGCCGCCGTCTTGCCTCCTGCATCACTGCCGGCGAATAACCAGTTCTTGCGACCGAGGGCCACCGGCGTCATTCCGCGCTCGCTGGCGTTATTATCGATCGACAGCCAACCCTCCTCTGTGTACCGCTCCAGTGCCTGCCAGTGATTCCTTAATCCCCCAGGTAGTCCCAGAGCCGGCCCGCTCGCGTTTTCCCAGACTCAGTGCGTGAAGAGTAACCCCTGGTCCTCGGGCCCCGTCCCGATCAAGCGAAAGGTCCACTTGTCGTCGGCCTGCCAGGAGACACGGCCGACCAGCGCACCGGCGTCTCCTTCCTGAGCCAGCGTCAGCAGGTTGTCGGTGAGCGACCATTTGCCGGTGAGCTGCCGGGGCTTACCCTTGGCGGTGACGTTCCAGGCGAACGTCTCGTCATCTCGGATGCGCAGGTCGATCGTGATGTCGCCGGCCGGGTGGGCAGTCCAGGTCCCGGCCAGATTCCCGGGCTTGGCGGATGCGGCTGCCGGTGACGCAGCGGTCGCTGCCGCCGTAGTCTCCGGCGCCGTTGCGGGCGGCGAGAACTGCGTGACGAGCTGGGCCGAGAGTGTGTCCTGGGGAGCCAGGGCCACGACCTCCTTGAGCTGACGCACGGCCGCCTCGGTGTGGCCCTGGGTCAGGTAGTGGTACGCCAGGACGAAGTGGCCGGCCGTCGATTTCGGATTGGCGGAAACGAATGCCTCCAGCTTGCGGAGCTGGCTGGTGTAGACGTCGATGCTCGGGTAGAGACCGGCCATCGTCGTCCAGTCCCAGCCAGGTCCGACTGAGAGCACGGCGTAGAGTGGCCCCGCGGCGAGGTCGTATTTCCCGACCGCGAACAGGACCAGTGCCCGGAACTCGTGAAGCGTCGCGTCGTTCTCGAGGACCTTGAGCGCCTCATCGGTGAGCTGGAGTGCCCCGGCGTAATCGCCGGTGCCAAAGGCCGCACGCGCCGAGTCGAATTTCGCGACGGCGGGGTCGGCGACCTCCTCAGGGGGCGGTGCCGATTGCGTATCGATGGGTTGACTGTAGTCATAATTGTAGGCGGGCACGGTCACCGTCTGCGGTTCACCTCCGGCGACGGTCTGCTCGATCACGATCGGCTGCGCGACCGTCTGCATGGCGTAGTAGGGGTTGGCGTAGCTGGCGTAGCCCCAGTTGTAGAACGACGAGCCGAGGGCCCAGGCCGTCACCCCGGTCGCAGCTCCCCAGGCAAGGGAGCCCCATCCCCAGTTGCTGTTGTTATGGTAGCCGTGCCAGTAACCGTTGGCCCATCCCTGGTGGTAGCCCGAGTATGCACCGTGCCAGTTGTTATATGCGGGCAGACGAGCCCCATAACCGGGGTCAACAGGCCGATTGACAGAGTCACCGGCGCCAGGGCGGTTATCGATGCCGGGGCGATTGCCAATGCCCGGGCGGTTGTCGATGCCGGGGCGATTACCGATGCCCGGGCGGTTGTCGATGCCGGGGCGATTACCGATGCCCGGGCGGTTGTCGATGCCGGGGCGGTTGCCAACGCCCGGGCGGTTATCGATGCCGGGGCGGTTGCCAACGCCCGGGCGGTTATCGATGCCGGGGCGGTTGCCAACGCCCGGGCGGTTGTCGATGCCGGGGCGGTTGCCAACGCCCGGGCGGTTGTCGATGCCGGGGCGGTTGCCAACGCCCGGGCGGTTGTCGATGCCGGGGCGGTTGCCAGTACCCGGGCGATTGTCGATGCCCGGGCGATTGCCGGGGCCAGGCCGGGACGGAAGTGTCGAGGGGCGGTTGCCGCCGGCGCCTGCTCCCGGTCGACCGACACCACCCGAAGGCCGGTTGGGAAGTGTCGAAGGGCGCCCACCCGCTCCACCGCCGGGCCGCTGAGCCGGTCTGGGGCCGCTGACCGCTGGGCTCCGAGTGAAACCTCCACCTCCGCCGCCGCCACGGGCGCCTCCGCCTCCACCACCGGCACGGACGCCTCCTCCTCCACCACCGGCACGGACGCCTCCTCCTCCACCACCGCCGCCACGGGCGTGTCCTCCACCACCGCCGCCACGGGCGCCTCCTCCACCACCGCGTCCTCCTCCACCGCCGCGTCCTCCTCCGCCACCGCGTCCTCCACGCGCGGCGATGGCTGGCGGAATGACCAAGGCGAGTGCCATGACAGTGATCAGGAACCCTCGGACGATTCGGGCTACCATCGCTTTACTCCTGGGGTATCGCACCGATGTCTGGGATGAACGGATGATGGCCGATTTTGCTTTCTCACTTGCCGGGCTGAGGCGCGGGGCGGACCAGGTAATACTGATCGGTGCCAGGCACGGCCTCGCCGCCGACTGTTCGCTCCAGCGTCTCCCAGAGGATCCGGTCCTTACCGACCGCCGTGAACGCGTTCGTGACTGAGACCGATTGTCCGTCCGAGCGGACTCCCGACGCCCTGGTGATCCAACGTTCGCCGTCATGGGACAGTAAGCCCTCGGCGAAGCCGCCCCGGTCATCGAAGACCCACGTCCGGAACTGCTTCCGCTGTGCGTCCCAGCCGATCCGCTGGGTGCCGCGGAGGGCGAAACGGCCCTCGACCTTGACATCAAATTCACGGAGCAAGAAGTTGCCGTCATCCGACCACTTGCAGTGGGTGTTGACGATCCCGTCGTCGCTCTCGTCGACCCACTCGCCGAGCATCCATTCCAGTTGCAGAAGCTGCTCATGGGACGAGACCTCTTCGGCCTGTTCGTCGCGGATCCTGGCGTGCAGCCAGCGGCCGTCCTGCCGGGCGTAGATCACGCTGTACCGGTTAATCTCGGGAGGTTCTCCAGCACCCGTCGTGGTGGTCGCCGTTCCCTCCTCGATGGCGATGTCTTTCCCGAGGAACCGCAGGGAGTCGGTGTCCACGGCGAGCTTGTCTCCACCGCTTTCCTGGAAAATCCCCGAGAACCGACTGACGATGGCGTCGCGGCCTCGCGTGACCTCGCCGTCCTCGTCCTCGATCTCTGCGTCCGGGGTGAACAGGGCACCCAGCGTCTTCGCGTCCTTTTCGTTGTAAGCCTTGACGAACGAGGCGAGCAGGTCGGTGATGGCACGGACATCAGGCTCCCTCTCCGGTGATGCCGCGACCTGTTCGCTGCGCTTTGCCGGGTCGGGCTCCCGCGCCGGGGGGTTCTGGGCCGCGACCAAAGCCATGGTTGCGCAGAGTGGCAGGAATCCCAAGGATGCCGCGTGGACTTTCATGATCGATCACTCCGGAGGTGCAAGACTGCGACGCCAGCGACTGAGCTGAGCTGAGCTGACACAAAAATCCGATCTGGCCTTCGTCTTCGCAATGCCCCAGGCCTGGTTGCCGCTTCACTACCTCTGGGCCGAGGTGAAAAGAACAGTCGGGCCGGGCGCCCCTCGGCCCGACTGACACGTGGCCTCTTGAGCAGATCCTACTTCTTCTCTGCGAGCTGGTCGCCGACGCGAATCCCCTGGCAGATCTGGCGGACCGTTTCCTTGTAGTGGTCCTCGATGCGGGCATCGACGACAAAAGCCGCCCCAGCGAATTGCCCTGCGCCTGCATCCAAGACCCCAGCCGCGAACACCACGGCGACACCGGACTTCTTGCCCTTTCCCGTGCCGGTGAGCACGAGTGCACCGCGTTTCGTCTTGGTCAGCTCGTCGTACTTGATGTCCTGAAGATACTTTTCGAGGCCTTGCTTGACCTTCGCGATTGCTGCTTTCTGGTCCGCTGCCCCCTCCAGGGTGGCGATCATCGAGTAAGCTTGTCCATCCGCACTGACGGCGGAGACATAACGGTCTCCGGTGGTCTGCTTCCAATCCGAGGGATAGGTGATCCCAACCAGGGGCTTACCATCCTTGCGAATGACGGCCTCTCCGTCGGGCGCTGTCGGTGTAGCCGCCGGCGCCGTCGCAGCCGCTGGGGTTGTGACCAGCATCTGTGGCGGTGCTGTATTGAAATCCGAGCGAGGAGCATTCTGGTATGCAGCGGTCGTCTGATATTCGGTGCGCCTCTGAGCTTCCCTATCCACGGCGGCTCGCGTGGCGCCGGTTACCGCGCGAACCTTGGCGCCGGTCTCCGCTCCTTCGCTCCCCCCCACGAGTCCGCCGACCATCGCTCCACGCACACCCCCACTGACCGCCCCACCGCCACGCCGTTGAGCCATGGCGTCGGGAGCCAGCATCACGAGGACGAGAGCGGGCACTCCCAGAAAGTGTAGCTTGGTCATCGTCGTTCCTCCTGTCTCTCGAGCTTCCGGTGGAATCAGAGTCTGGTACGGTACCAGGCCCACAAGGTCAAGCAGCCATTTGGGGAAGCCGCTTGAGTGCAAAGCCGACCATGAGCCACGACACCCCTCGAAAGATGATGCTGATGCCCACGAGCAATCCGATGATCGTCAGTCCTGACATCGGCAGCTCACGCCAGATCAACACGCCGAGGACGACGTCGATCGCGCCGCTGAGCAAGAGCCAGCCCCAGCCCTCGAACCGGTGAGCGATGGCCGCGACGGCCTTGAAGATGCCGCCCACGAAGAGGAAGCTTGCCAGCAAGATCGTCAGTGTGATCCCCGCCTGGATCGGGTTGCCCAGCAGCATCAGTCCGATCACGACGCCCAGGATGCCCGAGAGCAGGGCGAGGAAGAACCCGCTCCACTCCTGACACCAGAACGCGCCGACGACCTCCATTCCGCCTCCGACGAGAATCAAGGCTCCGAGCACCGTCACGGTCGCGAGGGTGGCGATCACCGGTGACCCGAGGAGGATCGTCCCGAGCACGATCAGGGCGATCCCGAGCGCGACCAGCCAGATCCATTTGCCTCGGATCGCCTGGAGCTCATGACGGATGGCTTTGCGTAGCGGTCTGTCGGAGACGCCCGCGGTGCTCATGATTAACCTCCAGATCTCTCGAAGCGGAGCAGGATGTCTAAGATGGGCCCGATCACATCGGTGGCGTATCTCGAGGATCACCAAGAACTGGTGGCTGACTACTCACCTTACCGATCCTGGATACACCATCACACTGTCAAAACAGACAGGGGATTCTGGAAATACTGACAGGACGGATGAGCCGCGGGCCCAGGGGGGATACCCTGGCGTGTTGAAAACCTAGACTTTCGCGAGGCGCGCGTTCCCTCCGCTTTTGTTGCGCCGTCTTTTTCCCCCCCTTGCGAAGGGGGGGTCAGGGGGGGTGGTCGCGGCACCGCCAGACACGAGGCCGTCGCGCTGTGTTTGCTTTTCAATTTCCAAAGCGCCGACCAACCCCATCCCTGGCCGATTCTTTGCACGCGGCGTTGCTCGCTGATAGCGCCGGGTTCACCCCCCCTAACCCCCCCTTCGCAAGGGAGGGAAAGGGATTGCTGGCCCACGCTTCGTGCATTTTAGCGAAACAGAAACTGCTCATTCGCGGCCGTCCCTTTGGGACGATTGAAGTCAAGTTTTCATCACCCAGGGGTACCCCGGTCGCGGCCCCCAGCCCAACCGAACCTCATCCCCAGTTATTGTTGTCGTGGTAGCCGTGCCAGTAACCGTTGGCCCATCCCTCGTGAATCGACCCGGTACGCGTGATCGCCGGGTTCGTCCTGGCCGTTTCCAGCCAGACTCGAAGGAACGGTTGGAGCTAAACCGCACGGTTTCATTGTAAACCCTTCGCGTTCGTTTTCGGTGGACTTGCCGCACCCCGGGAACGACCCTGCTCCACGCTCTGGAGGAAGTCGGTCGCATCCTTGGGATTGGGCGGTGCGCTTGGTGTACTTGCGAGCTTGGCCTCAGCCAGCACGGTGCGACGGGTCTGATCAAGGATCTGGTAGAGGTTGCGATAGACCTGTCGTTGCTTGGGAGTCTTGGCTGGCCCGAACCTGAGATTGAAGGTGCTCATGAATCCGAGCAGGTTGCCGACCGTGGTGTCGGTCACCTTTCGGAGCTCGAGAATGGCGGGGCCGATGTCGGGCTTTTCCAGCAGCTTGAGCAACGACGCGCAGGACGTGAGGAAAGTCGTGGCTGTCTTCTGCTCGTACGCCGTGGGGAGTGGCGTGGCTTCGATCCTGGCGCGAAGATCATCGACAAATCGTTTGGCATCGCCCAATGCCTTGGCCGAGACTTCACCTTCTTCAGACTCTTCGCGCAGCCGTTTGCGCAGCTCGTCAAACTGATTCTGCGTCGCGGCGTAACGCTCTCCTTCGAACACGTACGGCCATTTGATGGACTCGCGAATGCCATCGAGCATGACGGTGATCCGCTCGGAGGCATACAGAAAGGGTATCTCGGCGATCACGCTGGCCGGGACCGGGGCTGTGCCTGCCCGCATGGCCGCACTGCCCAGATTGGGATTCATGAGATCGGACACCGCGGCATTCAAGGCATCGCCGTTTTCGACCTCGCGGTTTTCCGGGTTCTCCCGCAGTCGTCGTTGATGCTCATTGTAGAGCGACTTGTTCTTCGCGATCTCGGCGTTCTTTCGGGCGGCGTAGCGCTGCGCTGCTTCCAGATTGGAAAGGTAGGCGTACTGATTCCAGCGCATTGCTGTGTCGGCGTTGATCGAACGCGCCTGCGCTGTGTCAAGATGATACATACCAGCACCCATCGCATACTGGCCCGCTCCTGCAAGCGCGGACCCCTGGGGGGTCGTCGCACCCCAACCGCCCCAGCCCCAGCCGCCATAACCCCACTGGGCGCGGGCGTCGCGAGCTGTCATGAACAATAGAGCAAGCAATCCCACTCCCAGACGAACAGAGCGGACCATTGGCAACCTCCTGAATGGTGAAAATCGGACCGGGTCGACATCATGTGAAACTGGATCGGGAATTCGAACTCGTGCTGGGCGCTGGCGGCTGTGCCCGCCCTAATGGACTGGGTTCTGATCACGACGCGACTTCCGCGGGCTGGTGCGCTGAAAAACGGGTCGGCGACGCCGACAGAATTCCACCAGGCTTCCGCGCGGTTAAAGCCCCAGTCGGCGGCCGAGGCGCAGGCAGCCAGATCCTCGCCGAGCGCTTTGGCGCTCGGGTAACGATCCGCGGGCTTCTTGGCCAGGCACCGAATGACGACTCGCTCGAGATCGGCCGGCACGTCGGGACGTACCTGGGACGGGGGCACGACGGGATCGCGGCCGTGCGCCATCATGACGGCCATCGCCGTTTCGCCGGTGAACGGCGGCTGAGCGGTGAGCGCGAAGTACATCATCGCGCCCAGGGCGTAGATGTCGGCGCGGGCATCGAGCGTGCGGTCACCGATCGCTTGCTCGGGCGCCATATAAAGTGGCGTGCCGCTGACCATCATCTCGCCGGTCAACTCCGCGCTAGCGGGCGCACTCACCAGCTTCACCAGCCCGAAATCGAGCACCTTGGCGACGTCCGACTCGCCGCCGCGCACCGCGACGAACAGGTTGGCGGGCTTCAAGTCCCGGTGGACCAAGCCAAGCTCATGCGCCTCGGCCAGCCCGGCGCAGACCTGGCGGAACAGGTAGATCACGCGCCCCGGAGGAAGGGGCCCGAACTGGCGCACCAGATCGGAGAGACTCAGCCCGCGGAGGAACTCCATCACGTAGTAGAACGTGCCGTCGTCGGTGCGGCCGTAGTCGTAGATCTCGATCGTATTGGGGTGTGCCAGCCGGGCTGCCGACTGCACCTCGCGCTCGAACCGGGCCAGCGAGATCGGATCAGCCCCCGCCTCCGACTTGATGAGTTTCAGTGCACACGGCCGCTTGAGGAGCCCGTGCTCGGCGAGGTAGACTTCGCCCATTCCTCCTTCACCGAGTTTCTGCAGGAGCTGGTACTGACCGAACTTGCGGGCCTCGTGGAGCTGGCTGCGCAGGCCGTTCAGGAGGAACGAGCCGTAGATCGCCAGCGCGGTACCCATTCCGAGGAACAGGAAGTTCGAGCCGGCCTCCTCGGCCGTGCTGAGCTGCGCGACGAACGGGGCGGCCTCGGGATTCAGCCGGAGTAAGAACACCACGGCGACCGGGACGGCGAACATCGCCACCAGCAACCGCGCGGCGACGGCCGGCGGGTTGGGGATGAGTGTCCCGTAGATCATCAAGAGCGCCATCATCTGGATCACGCCGTCCTTCATGAAGGCCACCAGAATTGGCAGATATTCGGGGCCGCGGTGCACCAGGTCGAGGCCGACGAAGTACTGGGAAACCATCAAGATCAGCGTCACGCCCAGGAACAATACGTACTCGATCGTGCGGAGCTGCTTGCGCGAGAGCGGCGCCTCGCTGGCCAGCAGGCCCGCGACCGATACCGCGAGCAAGCAGCGCAGGCCGATCAGCCCCACCCGGAGCGAGTAGCGGCTGCCTTCCACGGTGAGCGTGCCCGGGTTATCGCTGGCGAAGACCCAGACGAGGATTACGCCGAAGACCGCGCTCAAGGACACCGCGGCCGCGAGCAGGCGGCTCCTGCGCAGCGCCTCGGTCTCGCCCGCGAGGCTGGCGAGACTTCCCTCACCGATTCCCACGGGGGGCTCTTGCTGGTACGAACCGGAGGCGCTTCCGGCCCGAGACTGGAACAGCTCCATGGTCATCGTGGGCTCCAGCTCGATGACTTCGGCGGCGTGCGGCAGATCCTCGGTCGTTGGCGTAGACATGACGGGGTCTCGAAGGTTGGTCTGATCAATCGGGTCGGGTTCGTCTCTGATGGGTTCAGGGCTTTTGCCTGCGCTCACTTGGGGGACTTGGCCTTGTCCGGCTCCTCCTGGGCGGGCTTCTCGGGGGCGTCGGCGGTCGCGCGGCTGCCTCCGGTGCTGCCGGGCTGGGCCGGACTGCCCTTTGATGACGAACCGAGTTCCTTGAGCTTCTCGTGCGCCTGCGCACCGAGCTTCTTGACGTCGAAGTCCTTGGCCTTGTCGCCGAGGTCCTTGAGCTGTCCCTGCACCTGCGTGCCGAGCTTCTCGATGTCCAGGTCCTTGGCCTTGTCGCCGAGGTCCTTGAGCTGTCCCTGCACCTGCGCGCCGAGCTTGTCGACGTCGACGACCTGGTTGACCTGGCCCTTCATGTCCTCTTTGAGGGCTTTCGCGCCGAAGCGGATGCGGTCGGCGATCGTCCCTTTGGCGGCCTGAGCGCTGGAGAGCCACGGGATGAAGAGGAATGCCAGGAATACGAGGACGATCGTGACGGCCGGCTCGATCACGCGGCCGAGCGGCTTCTTCATCTTGGTCAAGTCGATCCCGTCGCGGAGCGGGATGACGGCCAGGTTGGCCGTGCCGGCGACCAACCGCCCGATGTTGAGCAGGACCACCACGGTCGCACCGAAGAGCGCCATCGGCCGGTTGCCGACCACGGTTCCGAATATCAGGATCATGAGGAACGGAATCGAGACCAGGTAGGCGGCCTGGTTGAGCTTGCGGAACAGCTTCTGGAGCCCGCCGAGCTGCCCCCTCCAGACTCTCGCGACGACGCCGGGCGGCCTGGACCCTCCCCCGCCGGACCGGCGCCGCTCGGGCTTGGCCAGGGCGTAAGGCTTGGAGTCGGCGAGGTCGTCTTCCGCGAACATGGCGGGTTTCTTGCGGCCGGCCGGCATGCGGTCGATCGTGATCGGCGCCAGGCCCACTTGACTGGTCATCCGGGCCAGCCAGTTCGTCGCGGGCGCAGGGCCGGCAACCGCGCCAGCTCCGGGTGCCCGGCCGGCGACCGCGCCGGCTTCTGCCATGGCCAAGGCCGGCATCGCGGCCATGGACGCGATCTCCTGGGCCCGGGGGATCGACATGTACTGGCCACATTTCTTGCAGTGGCCTTTCTTGCCCGCCATCCGCGGATCGACCTCGAACCGCGCGCCGCAGCTCTGGCAGAAAAAGACGATATTCATCGCGCCCATCCCTTCGTCACGACATGACCTCGGTCGTCATCGCCAAGCCGACCTCGCACCCGGGGTGCCCGACTCCACGCGCTCTATAGCCAGACGCGCATCTGTTTTTGGCTCGGGTGCCGCTCAGTTCTCATGAAGCGGGGCTCTCACAAATTCTGCGGGCTGTTTTTCGCTTGCGCTGGTACCGCGGGCGGCGAGCAATTCCCGGACCTTGGGTTGCAGAGCGAGACGGCCGATCCATCGAACCGAGAGCTCGGGGTAAGAGCGGCGCAACTCGCCCACGACGAAGACAATCATCTCGACGTCCCCGCGCAAACTCAACCTTCCCGGCGCTCCCTGAGCAGCCTTCGGCTCGCGCTGCGATTCCGCTTTGACGACCGTCTCGAGTAGTGGCGAGGCCCACACGCCGTGGAGCTCGTTCCCGGGCAAATAGACGGGCTGCTCGAGTGTGATCGGGCGGTCCACCACCAAGCCCGAGAATTGCGGGATCGCGAGCGCAGTCAAAGGATAGTTCGTGAGATTCTGCCAGTCGCCGATTTTAACCGGCTGAGAAAGTGCCAGCCCCTGGGATCGAAACGCCTTCTCGGTCAGCTCGAGGCAATACAGCGCCTGATCGTCCATGCGAAACTCGAAGTCGAACGGCACCTGCTCCTCGAAGACCTTTCGGCAGTATTTGATCACGCCGGGGATGTGGCGGTGCTGGTCGGCTTTCAGTCGTTTGACACCGAATGCTCCGACGCAGTCGAGCATCCAGACCTCGAACGGCTGGCGCTGAATCCCGTCGGAGGAGGAGTCGTACACGACGGGTGATCCGTCCTCGATGGCGACGATGCCGGTATGCGAGAACGGGCTTCCTGTCGCCCTGGCGATGAACAAGCTCAGGGGAAAGCTGCCGCGGAGAATCCTCGCATCGCCAAGCCGGAAGACGATGTCTCCCTCGCGGAGGGTTTTCCGGCCCCATGAGCGCCACCGGGCCATCGCCGGATTCATGGGCAACGGCGGCAGTTCTCCCGAGAGCCGGGCACGGCTCGCGGCCGGGCCCCAAAAATTACCCGGCCAGTTGGCCGGTTTCATCTGGTCGGTCGCTTCCAGCGACACCGGCTCGCCGCTTGAAAGCGCAATCAACCAACATCCGATCCAAAGCATGAGAATTCTCCCGGTGCGTCTTGGTGAGTTCGTGCCTAAGCGTATGGCGCTGCCCGTCTAGCGCCTCGTTCCGGGAGAACTTCCGTGCATCGAACCAGCGTTGCCGCCGCCGAAACGGATGCCGAGCATGAGCATGTTAATCTGTAATGCACACGAATACTACCACATAGCGGCCGTTAGCTCCGTCAAACTTCGCCTGATCGCTCTGGTCGACGTCGTGGCAGATCATGGCCAGCCGTCAATCCTGGGGCTCCCGACTGTTTGAGGCTTGTCGGCGCTCCACCCACGACAAGGAAAAGAGGGTCAAGACAAAGTAGGTGATCCCCGCCATCCCCGCGGCGATGAGGGGCGCCCTCACATCGCCCTCCCACCGATCGATAAACGCCCGATAGACAAGACCGGTCGCTACGACGATGAACGCGCCGATCACCGATCGGCCCAGCACCCGACCCCTCGTTGTCTGCGCCATCGTGCAGGCTCCCGACCACTCGTGCGCTTACCGATTTTCCGGCGTCACCCATCGCGTTGCATTCGCTGACTTTCTGGAATTTGGCAGCCGATCCGCTCTCCGGCACTAGCGGCTCATCGCGATCGATTGCCGGAACAGCCTCAGACTGTAGACAAAGAGTAAGAGCCCGATACCGGCGACAGCCAGAAACTGAGGCCACACGGTTTCCAGGCCCGCGCCGCGATAAATAATTGCTTGAGAGAATGCGACGAAGTGTCGCGACGGCAGGACGAGCGTGAGTCGCTGCATCCACGCGGGCTGGCTTTCTATCGGGGTGTTTCCTCCGGAGAGCAACTGGAGCACGATGATCAGGAGAATGATCAAGAGCGCGAACTGCGCCATGGACCGCGTGATGGTCCCCAGGAAAATCCCGAGCGCGGTCCCAAAGAACAGGTAGAGGACCACGCCCGCCAGGAAGAGCAACGGCGACCCGGCGATGGGGACCGCGAGGAGCGTCTTGACGACGAGAAACAGCGAGGCGGTCACGGCAACGAGGACCACGAGGCCGTTCGCCCAGACTTTCGCGAGCGCGATCTCGAAGGACGACAGCGGCATGACGAGCATGTGCTCGATCGTCCCGTGCTCGCGTTCGCGGATCAGCGCCGCACCGGTCAAGATCATCGTCAGCGTGGTCACCTGGTTGATGATGGCCACGATGCTGGTGAACCACGACGTGTCCCCGTTGGGGTTATACGCCTTGCGGACGACAACCGAGACGGGGGCCTCCAGCTTGTTCTCCGACCGCCTCACGTAGCTCAGCACCTGGTCAGTGAGGATATTCCGGATGTAACCGGCACCGATGCTCGCCTGCTGCATGGCGGTCGCGTCGATGTTGACCTGCAATTCGGGCCCGCGGCCCGCGCGGACGTCGGCTTCGAAGTGGGGGGGCACCACCACGACGAACATGAAACTCCCGTTATCCATCGACCGGTCAGCCTCGTCGGCCTTGATCGCTTGCGGGTGCTTGAATCGCGGGGGGTAGAACGACTCGAACAGCCGCTTCGAGAGCGTGGACTGGTCTTCATCAACGAAAGCGATCGACGCATTGTGGACCTCAGACGACGTTCCTTTCGCCTGGGTGTAGATGGCGAACGTGAATGCATAGATGACGAACAGCACAAGCACGGTGTCGCGCTGGAGGCTCCGCAGCTCCTTGGTGCCGAGCCAGAAAATATTGGCCAACTGTTTCATGGTCACGACTCCTGGCCCTTGAGGGCGGCGGCTGTCAGCACGGTCAACACCGGGATGAAGAGGGCAAGAGCCAGGACGTCGCCCGCGAGCAGGCGCGGGCCGAGCGCCTTCGTGAAGGCCCCGACGCTCGCGTGCATATAGTAAGTTGTCGGCCAGATCGAGCCCACAACGCGCGCCCGCCCTTCCAGGGTCGAGACCGGCTGCAACATTCCCGAGAACTGGGTCGTCGGCAGGATCGTCAGGATCGCGGTGACGAACACCGCGGCGACCTGGCTGGGCGTGAAGGTCGAGACCAGGAGGCCGATCCCGGTGGTCGCGGTCACATAGAGGAGTGCGCAGAGCGTCAGGGTCAGGCCGCTCCCCTTGAGCGGCACCTGGAAAACGAGAATCGCCATGATCATCAAGATCACGTAGTTGATCATCCCGATCGCGATGTACGGAAGCTGTTTACCCAGCAGGAACTCGAGCCGGGTGGTCGGCGTCACGTAGAAGTTGATGATGGAGCCGAGCTCCTTCTCTCGCACGACGCTCACCGCCATGAGGATGGCCGGGATCAGGATCAAGAGGATCGGCGGGATACTCGGCACGATGGCGTAGACGCTCTCGAAGCTCGGGTTGTAAAGGTAGCGCGACTGGATCGAGCCGTGGCGATTGAGCGACCTGGCGCCGGGCGAGGCGTTGGGGTTCCGCGTGGCGAAAAGCTGATTCACGCTGGTGACATATTGCTTGATGGTCTCGGCGCGAAACGGGTTGGCCCCGTCGACCACGGCGGAGACCTCGGGGCTCGCGTCTCGTTTCAAGTTGCGACCGAACTCCGTCGGCATTTCGATCGCCAGCGAGATGTCGTTGGCCCGCAACCTCTGTTGCTCTTCCCGCTGGCTATTGAGCGGGCGCTGGGGGAGGAACGACGGCGAACTCTCGAACTCGGCGAGGTACGCCCGGCTCTCGGGCGTCTGGTCCAGATCCAGGGCGGCCAGGCGTATGTTCTCGACGTCGGTCGTGATCCCGAACCCGAACGCGAGCATCAGGACCAAGGACCCGACGAACGCGAACGCGAGCCGCACCGGGTCGCGCAGGATCTCGAGGGTCTCGCGCCGGCTGTAGGCCAGGAGGCGGCCGAGCTTGAAGGAGGACTGCGCCCCAGGATGCTTGCCCTGGGTGGTTGAAGGGGCGAGCGTCTCGGTCTGGACGGGCTCGGCCTCCTTCTGGTCCCCCTTGTTCGCCTCACCCGAGGCGTCGGCGATGTAGCCGATGAATGCCTCTTCGAGTACGTCGGTCCCCCGGGCGGCCATGAGGGCCTTCGGGGTGTCACACGCGAGTACGACGCCGGCGTGCATCAAGGAGATGCGGTCGCAGCGCAACGCCTCGTTCATGAAGTGGGTCGAGATGAAGATCGTGACCTGCTTCTGGCGCGACAGGTCGATCAATAATTCCCAGAACTCATCGCGTGCCACCGGGTCGACACCGGACGTCGGCTCGTCGAGGATCAGCATCTCCGGGTCGTGGATGACCGCCACCGCGAGCGATAGCCGCTGGCGCACGCCGAGTGGGATCGAATCGGGGAGGTCGTCGATGTACTGCGCGAGCCCAAAGCGCTCGACCAGCTCGTCGATCCGGGATTGCCTCGACTCAGGAGGCAGGTGATAGAGGCGGGCGTGGATCCAGAGGTTCTGGGCGACGGTCAGCTCGCCGTAGAGGGAGAACGCCTGCGACATGTAGCCGACGCGCATGCGGGCGTCGTTGTTGTTGGGGTCTACGGGCTTCCCGAAGAGTATCGCCTCTCCTTCGGTCGCGGGCAGGAGGCCAGTCAGCATCTTCATGGTCGTCGACTTGCCGCAGCCGTTGGAGCCGAGGAAGCCAAAGATCTCGCCGCGCTCGATCGTGAAGTTGACCGCGTTCACGGCAGTGAACGATCCGAAGCGGCGAGTGAGGTTCTTGGCCACGATGGCCGGCTCGGCGTCGGTGTGGACGCGAGCAGGGATGGTCAACCGCCGCCCGGAGCCACGCTTTCCCTCGGGCAACAGGGCCACGAAGGTCTCTTCCAGGTTATCGGTTCCCGTCTTTTGCTTGAGTTCTTGAGGGGTGCCCGTGGCCAGAATCCGCCCGGCATCCATCGCGATCAGCCAGTCGAAGCGATCCGCTTCATCCATATAGGCCGTCGAGACGAGCACACTCATCCCCGGCCTGCCGGCGCGGATGTTGTCGACGAGCGTCCAGAATTGCTGGCGGGAGAGCGGGTCGACGCCTGTCGTGGGCTCGTCGAGAAGGAGCAGGTCGGGGTCGTGAATGAGCGACGAGCAGAGCCCGACCTTCTGCTTCATGCCGCCGGACAGCTTCCCGGCCGGCCGGTTCGGGAACGGGTCAAGCCCGGTCGCCTTCAGCAGCCCGTCGATCCGCGTGCGACGCTCGGTGCGAGAGAGGCCGAACAGTTGCGCGAAGAAGTCGATGTTCTCGAAAACGCTCAGCTCGAAGTACAGGTTCTTGCCGAGCCCTTGCGGCATGTAGGCGATCAGCGGGCAGACGGCGCTCCTGTGCCGGCGGTCCGCGATGTCGCCGCCCAGCACCAGGACCTTTCCGGACTGGATCTTCTTGGCGCCGGCGATGATCCCCATCAGGGTCGACTTACCGACACCGTCGGGGCCGATCAGGCCAACCATACAACCTGACGGAATCTCGGCCGCCACCGAATCGAGCGCGGCACGTCTTCCCGTAGCGGTGTGTGAGGCCGGTGATGCTCGTGACGGGTTTGGTCAGGGTTGGCATCGGAATTCCCCGGTCAGGGCTTGGGAGGAAGAGGCCGCTCGAGGAATTCAGGCCAGACGGCCGTGTCGTCCAGGCGGCACGTAGCCCATGCCCCGGACTCCCGTCTTGATCCGTTCGATGTAGGGGAGCACGATCTCAGGCGGCACCTGGAGCTTGATGCGAAACATGAGCTTGTCGCGCTCGCTGTGGGTTTCGACCTGTTTCGGGGTGAACTGGGCTTCCGGGGAGACGTAGCTGACTTTCGCGTGCGCGGCGTATTCGGGCCGGGCGTCGAGCACGATGCGGGCGTCGGCCCCGATCTTGACTCGGGCGGCCTCTTGCGCGGGTAGGTAAATCTCCATATACACGTCGCTCAGGTTGACGAGCGTCAGGACCTTGCCTCCGAGCGGAACGACCTCGGCCGGCTCGGCGAGCCGGTAGAGTACTCGCCCCTTGACCGGCGACTTGAGAGTCGCGTCGTCGATCTGCACCTGGGTTCGCTTCACCTGCGCCGCGGCCGCGCTCGTGGACTGGTTAGCCGTCTTCAGCTTCGCCTTGGACCCTTCGAGTGAGGCTTTCGCCGTCTCCAGGCGGGACTTGTACCGGTCGAACTCCTCCTGCGAGACAACTTGTCGGGCACGCAGGTTCTTGGAGCGGGTGAATTCCGAATCCGCCAGGTTCAGTTGGGTTTGGTCTTTCGTGATCTCGGTTTTGACTTCGGCGGCGGCTTGTTCGCTTTCGGCGAGTTTCGCTTTGTCCTTCTCGAGCTCGGCCTCGAGCTCGTTTGTGTCCATCTTGACGAGGACCTGCCCCGCTTCGACCAGATCTCCCTCGCGCGCAGGATCTCCTTGATCCGCCCACCGTATTTGGCGGCCGCGTCGACCTGGATCGACTCGATCCTGCCATTCCCCGCCACGATGCCGGCCGGCAAGGCGTTCGTCTGAGCGAGCTTCCAAGATCGCCACGCGGCCGCCGAACCCGCTCCCACGAGCCCTATCAAAATGAGGGCCCATATCACCTTTTTCATGAATCAGTCTCCACTTTTACGTAAATGTGTTATTTGCGACGATGATGGGGGCAATTGCTCAATGAGAGAGATTATCAACTTTATCCTCAACGAGCCGAGGCAGACGAGGCGACCGCGTAGAGCATCACGACGGAGCGGGCCGCGGCTCGATACGAATGGCCCGGGATCGTCGGTGCCGTCTGCCAGGGCACGATGTCGTTCGGCGAATCGAGGGCCGTATCGATCCAGCGTCGCCATGAAGCCCCGGCGCCGGCGACCGGCAGCTCGAACTCGAGCGGCTCCCAGTAGGCGTTCAGGATGAAATGCAAGAACATCCGCTCCTTGCGGAGCTCCGCGCCCAGGGCGATCGTGTGCGAGCTCTCGCCCCAATCCGGCTCATGCAGTCTCACGCCATGCCACGCCCTGTTGGCCTCTCGCAGGAAGGTGTTAAGGCTCACGCGCTCTTGCTCGTGCTCCACGTCGCGCAGCGATCGCCTCGCGGCCAGAAGGCTCACGAAACGATGGACATCGGCGTGCTTCTCCAGGAGCGACCAGTCGAACCAGGTGGAGGGGTCGTCGTGGCAGTAGGCGTTGTTGTTGCCCTGCTGGGTGCGCCGGACCTCATCCCCCATCAAGATCATCGGGACTCCCAGCGACAAGAGCGTGAGAGTCAGGCCATTCTTCACCTGGCGATTCCGCAGTCTTTCGATCTCGTACTCCTCGGTCGGGCCTTCGATTCCGCAGTTCCAGCTCCGGTTGTCGTCGGCGCCATCGCGGTTGTTCTCGCCGTTGGCCTCGTTATGCTTGACGTTGTAGGAAACGAGGTCGTTGAGCGTGAAACCATCGTGGCATGTTATGAAGTTGACGCTCTGTTCGGCCTCGCGCTCTTTGTGGCCGTAGACTTCGGGACTTCCGACCATCCGGTCCGCGACGCGCCGCACCGTCCCAGGCGCGCCGCGGAGGAAGTCGCGAATGTCGTCGCGGAAGCGCCCGTTCCACTCCTTCCATGAGTCGCCGACGAAGCTTCCGACCTGGTAGAGCCCGGCCGCGTCCCACGCCTCGGCGATGAGCTTCGTGCCGGCCAGCGCCGGGTCCGACTCGATATCCCAGAGGACAGGCGGGTTCGCCATCGGGCGCCCGGAGTGGTCGCGGGCCAGGATCGACGCCAGGTCGAACCGAAAGCCGTCGACGTGCATCTCCTCGACCCAGTAGCGCAGGCTGTCCACGATCATCCGGCGGACGATCGGCTGGTTTCCATTCAGGGTATTCCCGCAACCGGTATAGTCGGCGTATCGCGAGCCGCCGTCTTCGAGGATGTAGTAAGTCGGGTTGTCGATGCCACGGAGACTGAAGGTCGGCCCCGTGTGATCGCCCTCGGCGGTGTGGTTGAACACCACGTCGAGGATGATTTCGATGCCCGCACGGTGGAGGGCTTTCACCATGTCTCGGAACTCATTGACGGGGCCGAGAGAGTCGCGACGCGAGCTATAGGCCGGGTGCGGCGCGAAGAAGGACACGGGCTGATAACCCCAGTAGTTCACCACGCCCGGCGGAGAGGCCTGTGGGTCAAACGCAAACACAGGCAGCAACTCCACGGCGGTGATCCCGAGTCCTTTCAGATAGGGAATCCTCTCGATCAGCCCGATGAAGGTGCCGCGGGCCTTCTCGATGACCCCGGAGTTCGGGTGGCGCGTAAATCCTCGGACATGCATCTCGTAAATGATCGTGCGTGAAGAGGGCCGGCAGAGCGGGAGGTCTCCCTCCCAGTCGTACGCGCTGGGATCGACGACCACGCTTTTCATTGCAGTCGCCGCGTTGTCGCCCGCTTGTTTCGCGGCCTCGCGGTCAAAGTTCCTGGGGATGACAGCCCCTCGCCCGTACGGATCGATCAGGACCTTGGCGGGATCGAACCGCAGACCCCTGTCGGGGGCCGACGGCCCCTCGACGCGGTAGCCATAAATCTGTCCCGGCGGTACTCCTGGCACGAACACGTGCCAGTAGTGGTAGGACCGGTTCGTCACTCGATCGATCGGGATCACGCGGGACGGCCTGGCGTCGTCCTCCCGGTCAAATAGCAGGAGTTCAACTCCCGTGGCGGTGCGCGAGAACAGACTGAAGTTGACGCCCCCCTCGATGACTGTGGCGCCCATGGGACAGCTTCGGCCAATGCCGAGGGCGGAGGCACTGGCGAGGGGACTGCGCTGCTCTCTTGGGCGACCGTCACGACCTGCTCCCTTCTGCAGCCGGTCCCGTGTGCCGGGACGACGTGGCGATGGTCTCTTCGACCTAGACGTTGTCGCCTTCGGTGGTTGTGGTCCCCTTGGAAGCTGCCCCCGCTAACCCCCACCTCCAGCCGCTGATCGCCGGCATGTCATCGCCGTGTCGTTCGATGTACTCCTTGTGCTCGATCAGCTTCTCGTGAATCGCCTGTTTGAAGTAGGCTGCGCGGGAGCCGAGCTGGGGAAGCCGGTCGATCACGTCCTCCACCAGATGAAACCGGTCGAGATCGTTCTTGACCACCATGTCGAATGGCGTTGTCGTGGTACCCTCCTCCTTGTAGCCGCGGACGTGCAGGTTCTTGTGGTTGGTCCGCCGGTACGTCAAACGGTGGATGAGCCAGGGGTAGCCGTGGAAGGCGAAGATGATCGGCTTGTCCTTTGTGAACAGGGCGTCGAAGTCCGCGTCGGAAAGCCCGTGCGGGTGTTCGCTCGCCGGCTGCAGTTTCATCAGGTTCACGACGTTGACCACGCGCACCTTGAGTTCGGGCAGGTGCCGGCGCAGCAACTCGACTGCCGCCAGCGTCTCCAGGGTCGGCACGTCGCCGCAGCAGGCCATGACCACGTCCGGCTCGCCGCCTTTGTCGTTGCTGGCCCACTCCCAGATGCCGAGCCCGGCGGCGCAATGCTTGATCGCTTGATCCATGGTCAACCACTGCGGCGCGGGTTGCTTCCCGGCGATGACGACGTTCACGTAGTTCCGGCTGCGCATGCAGTGATCAGTGACCGAAAGCAGCGTGTTGGCATCCGGAGGCAGATAGACCCGGACGACCGAGGCTTTTTTGTTGACGACGTGGTCGATGAAGCCGGGGTCCTGGTGGCTCAAGCCGTTATGATCCTGCCTCCACACGTGCGAGCTGAGCAGGTAGTTGAGCGACGCGATCGGCCGGCGCCAGGGAATTTCGTGGCACACCTTCAACCACTTGGCGTGCTGGTTGAACATCGAGTCGATGATGTGGATGAACGCTTCGTAGCACGAGAAGAACCCATGCCGGCCGGTGAGCAGGTATCCCTCCAGCCAGCCCTGGCACTGGTGTTCGCTCAAGACCTCCATCACGCGGCCGTCCGGCGACAGGTGGTCGTCTTCCGGGTAGATTTCGGCCATGTAGCAGCGATTGGTCACCTCAAGCACGTCTTGCCAACGGTTCGAGTTGTTTTCGTCGGGGCTGAACAGGCGCAGATTTTTGCTGTCCAGGTTTTGCTTCATGATGTCCCGGAGAAACTTGCCCATCTCGCGGGTCGATTCGGCGTCGATTGCCCCAGGGCTCTTCACGTTGACGGCATAGTCGCGGAAATCCGGCATCTTCAGGTCTCGGAGCAGCAAGCCGCCGTTGGCGTGCGGGTTGTCGCTCATCCGCCGGTGGCCCTTCGGCGCCAGTTCGGCCAATTCGGGCTTGAGCCGCCCCTGGGCGTCGAATAGCTCTTCGGGCCGGTAGCTCTTCATCCACTGTTCGAGGATGCGAATGTGCTCGGGCTTGTCCATGTCGCCCATCGGTACCTGATGCGAGCGCCAGTAGTCCTCGCACTTCTTGCCGTCGATCTCCGGCGGACAGGTCCAGCCCTTGGGCGTGCGGAAGACGATCATCGGCCAGGCCGGCCGCTTCACGACGCCCTTGGTACGGGCGTCAGCCCAGATCTGCTTGATCTCTGCCAACACGGTGTCGAGCACTCCAGCCAATTGCTGCTGGACCGCCGCCGGGTCGTGTCCCTCGACGAAGTACGGCTTGTAGCCCATGCCCTCGAAGAACTTCTGCAGTTCGGGCTTCGGGATGCGGGCGAGGAAGCAGGGGTTGGCGATCTTGTAGCCGTTCAGGTGGAGGATCGGGAGTACGCACCCGTCTCGGGCTGGATTGAGGAACTTGTTGCCGTGCCAGCCGGTTGCGAGGGGTCCGGTCTCCGCCTCGCCGTCGCCGACGACACAGGCGACGATCAGGTCCGGGTTGTCGAACGCTGCCCCATAGGCGTGGCTCAGGGCGTACCCAAGCTCGCCCCCCTCGTGAATGCTGCCGGGCGTCTCGGGCGCGACATGGCTGGGGATGCCTCCCGGGAAGCTGAACTGCTTGAACAGCTTCCGCATCCCATCGGCGTCCTGGCTGATCTCCGGGTAGACCTCGCTGTAAGTCCCCTCCAGGTAGGCGTGAGCGACCAATGAAGGGCCGCCATGCCCCGGCCCGATGATGTAAATCATGTCCAGATCATCACGCTTGATGACCCGGTTGAGGTGCGTGCAAAGCATGTTGAGGCCCGGCGACGTGCCCCAGTGCCCGAGCAGGCGCGGCTTGATGTGCTCACGCTTGAGCGGCTCCCGCAGGAGGGGGTTGGCAAGCAGGTAGATCTGCCCGACCGCGAGATAATTCGCGGCCCGCCAGTAGGCGTCGAGCTTGCGGAGCTCGTCCGTCGACAGCGGTACCTTCTCGCCTTGAGAATCGCCCGACGACTTCGCGGCCTCGTGGCGTGATTGAATCATTGACGTCGCGCCTCATCGCAGATGAAGCTGTAACCAGCTTCTCATACGAAATCCAGACGGTTTACGGTAGCCAGGAATCTGCGAGGGCGCACCTGTCAAGACTGACAGTCGGTGGGGGAAAAAGTTGCAGGGCTGGCGGCAATCCTCTACCAACTCGCCCTGGACGCAGCATCGCGAGGGCGGCGCCACCTCATGTTCTCGGATGTACATCTGGGCCGTAGGCGAGCCCACCGAAATCGCTCATCCCTGGCTGAGGGACCCGGATATGAACCGACGACCGGCCAGTGCTTCCCTCAAGGCGGGAAGGAGGTCCGAAGCGAGCCGGGACTTGATGACGTATCCCACGGCACCGGCCGCGAGCGCTGCGCGAACATAATCCTCATCGCCGTGGACAGTCAGGAACACGAACTTCGACCGCGATCCGGCCGCCCGCAGCGACCGCATCGCCTCGATCCCGTCCAGGAAAGGCATCGAAATGTCGAGCACCAAGACGTCGGGCGCGAGCCGGGCGGCTGCCTCGACCGCCGCCCGCCCGTCGCGGACAGTCTCGACCACTTCGAACTCCGGCTCGAGGAGTCGAGATTCGATCTCGAGGAACGCCTGGTGATCATCGG
The DNA here is from genome assembly GCA_963781785.1 of uncultured Isosphaeraceae bacterium. Classification (GTDB taxonomy): domain Bacteria; phylum Planctomycetota; class Planctomycetia; order Isosphaerales; family Isosphaeraceae; genus CAWAHD01. The sequence continues at coordinate 343,610 of CAWAHD010000002.1, forward strand.
CCAACAAGACACTGGCCCGGCTCACAGGTCCCTCCCGTCTTCCTTTGGGGGCGTGAACGGCCTTGATCACTCCCCCGGGATGGCCCGAGCGAGAAGGACCACGGCGCGGGTCCGTGTTTAACGATATGAGTTCACGGGGGGCGAGGTCTACTGGCAGAAGTGACAGGTTCGTCGAGGGAATAACGATAGGTGTGCGGCGGGATAATCCCGATCCGTGAGAGAGGGTATCATTCCTCGACCACGGTTTGGGCCATGGGGAGTGTGAGCCCGACGTGTTCGAACACGATCTTGAGCATCACCGTCAATGGCACGGCCAGCACCATCCCGACAAGGCCCCAGCACAGGCCCCAGAACGCGAGTGCGACCAACACGATGAGTGGATTGAGGCCCACGGCGTGAGCGGTCAGTCGTGGCTCGATGAAGTTGTTGGTCACGGCGTACGCCAAGATGAGCAGCGCCAGTACCGCAACCGGCCGCCAGGGCGGCTCCAGTTCGAGGAACGCCAGCAACACCGGAAGTACGAAGGCAACCAGGCTACCCACATAAGGGATGAAATTGCCGACGAAGGCCAGGATACCCCACATTCCCGGGAATGACACGCCGAAGGCCCACAAGATGACCACGATGGGTAGCGCCGTCACCAGGCTGGAGAGTACCTTGGCCCTCAGGTATGAGTCCATGGCCCGGTTGATCGAATCGAACATTCTGAGAACGCGGTCAGCCTGTACCGGCTGAATGCTCGCCCGGACCAGGTCGGGAAAACGACGAGCCACGGGCAGCAGGAACAGCAAATACAACACGACGAGCAGGGCGTCGGTCAAGAAGCCGGCCGCCGTGTTCACCAGAATGGAAGCCAGGGCCTTGAACCTCGCGGCGTTCTCCGCCTCGATCTGGGCCCCGTCGCGGGCGGGGGTGAGCACCCAGGAGGGCAGGCGGTCTCGGCCCCAGGTGCGAAGCTGAGTGAGCAGTTCCTGGGATCGCTCGATGAGGTGAGGCAGCTCGGCCTTGAGGTTGACGAGGTTGCCGTAGAGGAGGAAGGCCAGCCCGAGTATCGCCGCCCCAACGAGCAGGGCCAGGAGCGGTCCGGCGACGATCGCGGGGACCCTCCGGCGCAAGCGGCGCTCAACCGGAAGGACGGTGTAAGCCAGGAACACCGCGAGGGTCAGAGGGCGGAGCAGCGGGGCCAGTTCCTTGAGGAGGTACCAACTCGCTGCGGCGCACACCAAGGCCGCGGCCATCGCATAGAGCGGACCAAAACCATGTTTCATTCGAACCAAGCGGTTATCAGCAAACCACCCGCCCTGGTCCCCGCTGGGCTCCATCGCGTGTCTCACCTTTACTGCGGGAGATTCTCCGGTCGCACATTCGCAGACGCCAGGAGTCGTCCTTCTCAGGTGCTTGGCTAGACGGCGACCACGCCGAGCTTGACGGCGTACTGCACCAGCCCAGCGCTGCGTCGTGATCCCGAGTTCGTGCATCATGCTGTACTTGTGGAACGCGACGGTCCGCGGCGTGATTTTCATGATCTGGGCGATTTCCTTCATCGTGCGCCCCTCAGCCAGCAGTTGCAACACTTCGCGCTGACGGGTGCTCAACTGGCCCGTTGGACTCGTCGGTCCAGGATCGCGGAGGAAGGACCCAACGAGGCCCTGCGTGGACAGAGGCGTCACGTAGGAGCGCCCCTCGAAGACTTCCTGGATCGCCTTGAGCAGCTCCGAGGCGGCCGAGTTCTTGAGGAGGTATCCGGATGCTCCGGCACGGAACGCCTCGGCGGCGAGGTCGGGATCCTCGCTGACCGTCAGAAAGATCAGCTTGACCTCGGGCATGAGGCGTTTGAGTTGTCGGCCGGCGTCCAGCCCGTTCAACAGGGGCATTGCGACGTCGAGCACGACGATGTCCGGTCGGAGTTCGGACGCGGCTTCGATCAGAGCGCGTCCGTCACCCACGGCACCGACCACGTCACAGGGCAATTCGAGCAGACGCGCGAAGGCTTCCCGGACCAGTCGGTGGTCGTCCGCCAGAATGACACGCGGTCGTCGCATGGCCGTCTCCCCAGGATCGAAGCATCACCCGCCGCATGATACACGTGTCGGCGGCCCGTGAGAAGCGTCTTCCCGCCGGTTAGTGGAGGACGAATCCATTGGTATGCGGACGTCGATCTGTACACCGCCAGGAGGCCGCGAGAGGATCGCGATGTCACCGCCGACCAGGCGCAGCCGCTCCCTCATGCTGACCAGGCCGAGCCCCCCCTTGCCATCAGCCGAGCCGGTGTCGAAACCGCACCCGTCGTCGGAGATCCGGAGGGAGATCTCGTCTGGTATTCCACGCAGCTCGACCCGGGCATGCCGGGCTCCGCTGTGCTTGATGACGTTCCGCAGGGCTTCCTGGGTGATGCGGTAGAGACACAAGGACGTGTCAGCCGATATCGTGGACGCGACCTGAAGGGCGGTAAAATCGATTTCCACGCCATGGGTATGGCTCAACTCGCTGCACAGGCCGCGGACGGCGACCACGAGCCCAAGTTGCTCGACTTTGGTGGGGTGCAACTGGTGTGAGAGCTCATGCACTTCGGCGGACAGTTGCTTGACTCGACCTGACAGCTCGTGGATCCGCTTGCCGAGCAAGGCACTGGACACGGGCGGGTTCTGGCCCAGCAGGTCCAAGTCGACGGCCAGGAGTGCCAGGCTCTGGTTCAGGTCGTCGTGCAACTCAAGGGCGATGCGTCGGCGTTCCGTTTCTTGGGCCAAGAGCAGCCGGCCTGTCAACCTCCCCAACTCGAGTTGACCCTCGCGCAAGCCCTTCTGCGCCCGTCTCCGATTCGCACGTTCCAACAGCAGGCCGGCAATCAGCAGGGCCTCAGCGACACAAACCGCTATCGCACTGATCACTTGCCATTTGTAGAGATCCCAGAAGTTCGGCGGCTTATTCAAGATGATAATCTCGGGTGGTAGCCTCTCCTCTGGGACGCCCCAGCGGTTCAGTTCAGGCCAATCGACCACGGCCGGGTTCTTGGTCGTTTTGGAGAGCCTGATGCTTTCGGGGTCTTGGCCAGCCAAGACGCATAGCGCGATGGCCGCCGCATTTGCGCCTTCGGTCTCGAAGCGCGATACAGCCGCCGACGATCCCGCCTCCGAAGTACGTGCTGTAATGGCCGTAGACCGGTGCGTTCGCCGCGGCCGAGATTCGACGGGCCACGTCCGCCGGAATGTAGGCGTTCCCGAGACCGTCTTCGAGGACGTGGAGATAGTAGACGACGCTGCGATCTGGCAAGTTGGCGACCTCGCCCAAGAGATCGTTGAGAGGCAAGCCAGTCAGATAAACAAAATCCAACTTGGTTTCGTAGCGGCGGAACGCTCGCCTTGCCTCTTCGGTCCAGTAAGCGTCTGTACGCGATTTGCCCGAGACGACCACCACGTGCCGGGTGTCCGGGTGAAGCCGGAGGGCGAGGTCCAGAGTTGGTTCCAGGTCTACAGTCATGGGAATTCCCAGGACGCCTTCACCCAAGGTCCGGGCTTCCACTTCATGCTGATCGATCGCGCCAAAGACGATGGGCACGCCGGGAAATAGGTTGTCGCGGTACTTGAGTACGAAGTCGAGCGACGGGGCGAGCGCCGCGATGATCACATCGGGCTCCCTCCCCAAATACTTCGTCCGAAGGAAATCGGCCAAATGGCTCTGATATCGCTCGTCTGAAAATCTCGTGGAATCCAGGTACTCGTTAAAAACTTCAAAGCGGGCGGGCAGGCCGCTCATGAGACCAAGTCGCAAGCTGTCCTGGAATCGGAGAACCCCCGGCTGCCCATCGCTCGTCGGGTAGACGACGAGTACCCGCTTGGTCTCCCCGGCTGCCGTGACCGAGCACGAGGCGAGGACGAGGAGGGCCGCCAGAAAGTGGGACAGCTCCGCGATCGAGGTGGACCGTGACCACGGGGTCGATTGCGCTGGTGATCCGGGTCTCATGACGCTCCCGCTTGCTTACGAACCACGCGGCCCAAGGTACGCGTCGCGCCGGGAGGTTACCCCACGGCAAGACCGTCGTCCACGGTGCAGCCCGGTTGGGCGGTCGGACGTGAGCACCTGCTCGTTGTACCTCAACGCTTTCCCGGTTGCGAGCTATCTCACGCGGCAGACAGAGTGTATCACTCCGGTTGCTCTCGCTCACCGGTCGACCGCCGTGACCAGTCGGCCCGTGATCTGCTCGTGGACCTCAAGAACCTGCTGCGCGACCTCGATCATGCGGGAACCCCGCACTCGACCGTGGCGGCCCCGCCCAGTCCGAAAGAGATCGCCCAGAGCGATTCCGCATTCAGAACCTGCGCGATTGCGATGCGGCCTTCGGGCATTGCGGGAACTGGGAGCCAGTCAGTGGGATCTGTCCTGGCTTCTTACGGCCTGGCACCGGAGAGTCCTGGGCGATGGCAAAAGTCCGCTCGGTTCTTTTCACTCAGAGCCCGTGCCTCTGCCCTGGTCTTCCAAGGAGGTCCTCCTTTCCAGAGGACGGCAGCAACGTGAGGAATCAGAGCGTGAGGAGCCGGCTCGGGCGGTTGCTCGCTGATACGCCGACGAGATCTACGACGCGCTGTCCGACGACCGCCATCGGTCCGCCTGCGAGAAAGTCTTCAAGACCCTCACCGAGAAGGGTGACGACAACCGCGGGATTCGCCGGCCGACGCGGCTGGCGCAACTCCAGGCGATCGCCGCCGAGGATCGCGACGGATTCCGGGGATACCACACGAGATTACTCCGCTGCGGTCGTTGTCAAGTGACGCGAGAATCGACCCAGTGGCGCCATTCCATCTGGCAATACTGACCGGGCGGCGCGGAATGCAGACGGAACCCCCGCCGATTTCGCGTCCGGAATGCAACTTAAGGAACTGGCGGAGCCGCGTGCCCTGAGCCGAACCACTTCGGGAACAACCGACCGAGATTGATGACCGATTTCCGAGTGCGACTCAGCTCGGTCTCTTCCCTCTGAAGATGCCTGTCCCTTCTGTTATGGAAGAAGAGAATAGCTGAGCGACGAGGAGGGTCGATCGCCCTTTCGGTGTGACGTAGAGCCCACGAGAGCCAGGGATTCTCGATCAATTCGCTCTATCGCGCCGAACAACCCCCCAGATTGGCCAGGCCATGCACCCCCAATCGTGCGGCGAACTCAATCGTCGCCTTTCGCTCCCGCGAAAGTACGCGCTTGCAATTGCCCGGCGAGAATCGTCGCAGCAGGCGGCCACGCTTCGGCTCCTCCAGTCGGGTCCGCCAGTTCTTAACACGACAGTCTGCGTTCCCGACGTTTCGGATTTCAAGTTTCGGATTTGAACACCCGGTCTCCATTTCGGATTTCGTGTTTCGGATTTGGTGCTTGACCGTGGCCGACGGTTACCGGATCGAAGTCAACGGGAATTCATCCCTCCAAGACGGTCTTCATATCCTGTGACAAGATATCCCTCGCTCCCTCGACATCAGCCAGTCGCTCGGCCAACATCTGCGTAGCGAGCTCGACAGGGAGACAGGCCGAGAACTTCAGACCAGCCAAGGCACTCTCGTCGACCGATGGATTGAGCGTCTGCGGGTCCACCATCCTGAGCTCGCGGATTGCCTGTTCGGCATCCTCCAGACGAATCGTTGCGTCAAATCTGATCGCGAAGTTGTCCAGTCGAACCGAGCATCGAGCGAGCTCAGCCAGCTTTGAGATGAGCGACAGGTTGGCTCGAAAGCCTCCGAACGTCCACCACTTCAGCGTGTTGTCCGAGCTTTGCACCAAGGCAGTCCGGTCGAGCTCGACCCAAGGGAAGCCAGCCCGTAAGAGTTCGATCTCCTGCCCGCCCCGGTTGGACCAGGCCGGCTTCCGCTCGTCGGATGCCAAGAGCGACTTGATTGACCGCGTGACCCTGTAGCTCAAAGGCTGAGCGTCTCCCTTCCAGCGCGAACGCCCTTTATCCTCAGTGGCCTCGACAAACGCGACCCGGCGCTGCCAGTCAATGTGCGTGACCCGCCAGGCTCGCCCACCCAGTAGCAGCACCTTGTCGCCTTTCGTCTTTCCCAGAAAAGTCATCTCGTCGACGTATCCCAGCTCCTGGCGGCCGTGGAGAACGGAAAAAACCGGAGGCGAGACAAATACCGACACGATCTCCAGAAAATTCTTGCGACCGTACTTCGTCTCGCCCTTCTTCCCAAACCAGAGGATGCCCGAATCATCGAAAAGGATGTCCTCCGCCAACATCCACGCGACGAGCGAGGCTCGCTCGGCATGGGACGTTTTCTGGAAGCCTCGCACCCCCGCGATCCATGGAAACCAATCGGACCGACCAATTCCCCGTTCCTGAAGGGCCAGTGCCATGATCTGCTGAGCCATGATGTGCATCGGTCGTTTGGGAGGCTCGATCGGCTCGACGTAGCCGGATTCCCAGAGCGAGACGAGCCCCGCCGCCTTGAGCAGCGCCTCGTCATCCGTCGCCAGGAACAGGCAATTCCTGAGCGTCCCTTCTCTGCGCCCCGACCTTCCCATGCGCTGGAGGAAACTGGAGACCGTCGTCGGAGCATCGATTTGAATCACTCTGTCCAGATCACCCACGTCGATCCCCAGCTCCAATACGCTCGTCGCCACGATCACGCAGTCATCGCGATTGGCAAAAGCGTCCTCGGCCTGTCGACGCTGGTCGGCGCTTAACGAGCTGTGAGTCACGAACGTGGTCGTCTCGAGCTGACGCAGCTCGTTGCCCAGTTGCTCAGCGCGAGACCGGCTATCGACGAAGACCAGCCGTTTCTCGCCTCGGCCAACGCGAGAGATCACCACGGCGGCATTGGCGAGCGACCCGACGTAGTCGATCGTCACGTCGGCCGCTCCGTTCTCACTTGGCGGTGGAAGCGCAACTCCCTTGGCACCCATCGACGAGCCGGCCAACCAGTCCGCCAGATCTTCCGGATTACCGACCGTCGCCGAAAGGCCGATTCTCTGGATCTCGCGGCCTGCCAGGTGTGTTACGCGCTCAAGGACCGACAGCAGATGCCAGCCCCGGTCGTCGCCCGCAAAGGCGTGAATCTCGTCGACGATCACCACGCGGACGTTGCCGAGCAGATTCCGTGAATCGACGTTCGGTGAGACCAGCATCACCTCGAGAGACTCGGGCGTCGTCAGCACGCAATCGGGCGGCTCGCGCTGAATACGCTTCCTTGCCGCGGCTCCGACATCACCATGCCAGAGAGCCGCTCGCCTGCCAACGAGGCTGCAATACCGCGCGAGCCGAAACTCCAAGTTGTTGAGCAGCGCCTTGATCGGACAGAGATAGAGGACGCTCAACCCCTGCCAATCTTCGGAGAGCATCCTCGACAACACCGGAAGAAAAGCCGCTTCCGTCTTGCCGCCGGCCGTGGGCGCAAGCACAACGACGTGCTCACCTGCCAGGATCCGTGGAATGACCCCTTCTTGAAACGGACGGAGCGAGCGCCAGCCAAGGCTATTGACGATATGGTGCTGGAGGGCGGGGTGTAATCGATCAAAGGCGTTCACAATTCCAGCTCGACCTCATCAACGCCTGAGGCTCCCATGGCCTGTCGTTCCACAGGAAGGAGCTCGGATTCACTGATCGTGAGTGCATAATGAGTACGCGGGTCGAAATCCGCAAACTGGTCGATCCGGTCCAAGACATCGGAAACAAGCTTCTTGAGGAAGATGCGCGGCGACACCCCGACCTTGCCACCCAGCTTCCCGGCCACAGCGCTGGCCAGCTCCGACACATACTTATCATCGCACAGCAGGTTAACCTGCTCCTGAGAACGGGCATGCCGGCTGTAGATGTCTCGGATCTTGCAGCCGACGAGTCGGAGCCTTTCCAGGGTGAACGCGGGGAGTCGGATTTGCACGGCCCTCGGGTTGTCGAAACGGGGGTCCGTCTGGAAGTCGACGTGGAGACGCTGGGCCAGCGGCTCCAGTCTCTGGATACCCTGAGGGCCTTCATAAAAGGCGGCCGTCCCGGTGATCAACAGATAGAGGCCGGGGAATCGCCCGGAATCGACCTCATCAATGAGCTGCCTGAGCGCGTTCAGGCTCTTATCGCGAACGTCGCTGCGCATGCGTTGGATGGTTTCAACCTCGTCCAGGACGATAAGCATGCCGACGTGGCCCGAGTCCCGGAGAATCGTGAGGATTCCCTGGAGGAAGTTCAATGCACCGAAATGGTCGATGTCCCCCTTCAATCCGGCAAATCGCTTGGCCTCGGCAGCCACGTTGGGTTGTCCGGACAGCCAGGCGAGTATTCCCTCTGCGATATCGGGCCGTCCATCGACGTGCGCTTGCCGATAGCCTCGCAGCGCCCCACTGAATGTCGGGGCGGTCCGCGCCACGTCCGCGAGTCGGCGCTCGAGCAACTCGTTCGTGCGCTTCAGCAGTTCCGACGCGTCGTTCGGAGCAATCGAACCCTCTGCGAGCACATCCTCCTCGAGCGTAAAAAACCACCCGTCAACGATGTTCCGAAGCGCACCCTGATTTGTGTCTGCCGTTGCAAGTCGTTCGTTCAGCCGCCGGTAGACGGTCTCAAGCCGATGCAGAGGCGTCTCGGTCTCGGAGATCTGGACCTCAGTGGAAGCAAATCCCATCTTGCGGGCGCGATCGGCCAGCCAGCGTGCAAAGAACGTTTTCCCACACCCGTATTCCCCGCGGACCGCCTTGAATACGCTCCCGCCTGCTGCGACTTTCCTCAACTCTTCGTCGAGAGCGGCCTCGAAACGATCCAGCCCAACGGCGAACGCATCGAGGCTGCTCTGCGGGACGGTCCCCCGACGCAGGGCATCGATGATCTGGTCTCGCCTTTGCGGGCTGATTTCCGCCACAGGACTTTACCTCAGGCCGAACTGGCGCTTCAGAAGCTCCCGATTCAGATCCACCGTGTCCGAGGCCTCGTCTCTGGTCAAAACAGCAAACCCGTCGATGTTCAAAACGCGCTGCATCACCGCCAGGAGCCCGCGCAGCCGCAAGGGGGGGTAGCTCACCGTACGAGCGATCGCTGCGGACGTCATGCGTCCGCCGCGCTCTTCCAGCGCGCTGAGCACGGAACGCAGAATCTCGTCCGAAGGCACGGAGCGCCCGGCTAGCTTCTTCTGCTGCTCGAAGATCGCGGACCGAAAGAGACTTGCAATCAATCCCGATTCAACCGGGAGTTTGGCGACAAGAAGGCGCGGCTCCACGTTCTCCTCTTCCATGTCGAAAAGGAGGCCGGTCTGCTCAGGTTTTCGAGGTTTCGTTCGGCCCGCTATCTTTGTCGCGACCTCGAGAGCAACCGCCGGCTCGTCCCACCAGAGCGGGACGTCGACCGGCACCTCGACCCACCCTTGCGGAAACGTTTCCAACGGAGAAAGGACCGCGATCGGGGTCACCATCTCCTGGGGAGAGACGCCTCCGTGATACCCGTTCTTCTTGATCCCATACCGAATACACTCTGACCAGGGGACGATCACCGCTTTTGAGCCGGCAATCATCACCCGCGGCCCACTCAACCGCAGCTCGCCTTCCCGAGGCCCATCCACGGCATTCCGCCAGCGCTCTCCCCCGTCGCCGGTTGTAGAGACCGAGCTCGAATCGAGGACATGGCCATGGTCGCTCGTGATGATGACGAGGCGGCGGGATAGCTTGGCCTCGTGAAGCAGAGCGGGCAGGACTGGTATCGTATCGCGGGACCAGCGCATATCGAGCTGCTCCCCCTTGAGCAACTGATCGTCGATGGCATTGATGACAACGCCGACAATCCGTCGGTCAGGCGATGCGATCTCCTCCCGAATCTCCCCCGCGAGTACGGCGTCTTCCTCGCCACGGAGGGCCGATTTGTGGAAGACAATCGGGGGAAAGCTGCTCCTGCAGTGCATTCGGAGCCCGGGGTGCGCCTCGAAGCCGGCTTGCTCATCGGCTGACGCTCCCTGCCGCAATTGACCGCACAGGAGGCTGGTCCGCGAAACCTCGGTCACCGAGGGGACGGTCGCCAGCCCTGCCGAGAGCAGTGATTCCTTTCCCTGTCGATTGAGCGGGATCCAATCCTGCCCAAGCAGGTCCGGGAGCAGCTCCCGGCAGACGGCAACGCTCATCCCGTCGAGGACGATCATGAGTACCGGACTGTGCACGGCCAGTGGGGCGACGACGATTTCCAAGAACCGCTCAACGGGTACCAGCCCTTCCAGTGCCGAATTCGATTCCGTCCAGTTGCGCAGGAGCTCGGCGAATTCCTGCGATCGAGCCTCACGCAGCTCCGTGATTCGCCCGAAGAGTTTTCCATAGGCCTCGGAAAGTTCACGGATCGGGTCGCCCCCGCGTAGTGTGAGTCGGGCCCAATCGATGAAGCCACCTTCGGCCAGGTGATAATCCGACGCCTCGACAAGCGAACGAGGCTCGCGCTGCGCCGTTGACTTTTGTTGTTCAAGCCAGCGGACCAGCCGAATCGCCATATCGACACGTTCGAGGCATCTTCGCTCTCGGGCGGCAAGCTCATGGTCGCCAATCTCGACCCGTGCTGCCATGAGGTCCTCGAGGGAAATCCCTCCCTTCCGTTCCAGAATGCATGCCAGATCGTTGCCAAACCTCGCGAGCCGCTGTCCAAAACCGAGGGGTGAAGTCGAGCTGAGGTACGCAAACTTTTCGCCACCCACCTCATGCAAAATCTCGTCGGCTCTCTGAAGGAGACTCCCCTTCGATCGGGGGTCTGTGATCTGGAGACGAATGACTTCCGCCGCCACCGCGTTCCAGCGCTCGATGGTGGCTTCGTCCGGAGCCGACCGACCGAGGAATCGCTCTTCCATCTTCCCGGCGGACTTCTCGAGCTTGCCCCTCGCCTTCGCGCTAAAGATCACTCCGGCGGCAAGCCCAATCGGGAGAGCATCGGCTTTCTGATTCGCCGCGATGCACCGAAAAACCACCGTGGCCGTGGTACCGGCTGTTTCGGAGAGCCAGTTGACCGCAGCTTCGCGGAACTCTTCCGACGCGGCGCGAAACCGCGCGACGGCACTCGTGTCGATCGACCACTTGAGAATCGCGGCCAGATCTGGCCGGTCGTTGGCAAGTCCGATGACACGCTCGAGCAGGATCGGCCAGACCGTCTCAGCGTCCAGAAAGCCTCCGGAGACCGCCGGATACCCCCCGTTGGGGATGAACTCCATGAGGTGGTCGCCAATAAAGCGATGCCGCGTCAGCCGCGGATCGATCGCGTGGGCCTGAAAGAGCGACTTGACGATCTGCCAGGAGTCGATGGGATAAAACCTTCGCTTGGCGAGTCGGACGAGTATGTCGTCGCTCAATTCCTTCTCGTCGAGGTTCGTGATCAGGACCTTCGTTGTGGTCGGTCCGCCTTCCTCCCTCAAAGCAATGCGCAGCGCGAGTGGTGAATCGCACTGCTCGATCACGTACGTTTCTTCGCCGTGCCGCTTGATCCTCTCACCAGTCCAACGCCCCGGCGCGAATACCAATCACGCGCGCCTCCGGCAGTTTCCTCCGGATCGCAGCCACGTGTGCTCTGATCTGGCTGAATGTGGGGGCCGTCGTTGCCATCACAAGGTTGTTTCTTCTTCAATCTGCCAGGTAATCGTCATCCGTATGTGCCGACGTTCGCCGATCAGTTTCGCCAGTTGTGCAAGTTTCGCCTTGGCGTCCTCGATGCGCCGGAATTCCTCCGTTCCCTGATCGATCAACTTTCGGCCGAGCGTTGTGGACACCTTTGGCTCAATCTTGGGGTCCGGTGTGATCAGCAGTTTCGGCTGTACCGTCGTCAGTAGCCGCACCGCCTTCGACTGGGCCTCCTTCAAGGTAGTCGCCAGCGGCTGGACGTGTTCATCGCAATGCAAAGCGTGCTCGACCGCAGACCGAACGGCGTCTGCAGCGGTTTTCCGTTCGTCCGTGAGGCCCGCGATTGCCTCGAACATCTCCCAGTTCGTCCCGTCGAGCGTTCCGGCGAGAGTCCCCGCTTTGTGCAGGCACTCGCCCATGGCCGATTCGCTGGTTGCGACTGCGGCCGAAGCGAGGGCTCCGACGACCGCTAGATCGGCAGAAAGCTGGAGCTTCTCAAGAATTTGCAGGGTCGCCGTCGCGGTCTTCAGGCGGTCAGAATCCGCGAGTGGCAGGCCCAACTTCACGAAACGATCGCGGAGCTTCTGGCAGTAGCTCAGGCAGGCGGCCCTCCCATCGCTGACCTTTTTGCTGACGCCGGTGACCAACGACGAGACATTGCTCGAGTTCAAGAGTGGGGAGACGGCCACACCGAAGATCGAGCCAGCACGCTCAATCGCGCTAGCCCATTGGTCCGGGGGCGGGAGATCGACCGCACGTAGGACGCAAATGTCCGGGAGATTGCCCAGCGAAGCCTCGTTAAACGGGGCATTGTGATAGAAGAAGGAATGGTTCGTCTGGAGCGCGTGAATCAGGATGACGAGGTTCTCGGCCTCCTTCGGCAGCCCCATCGGCTTGGGCTCATCGATCCATTTGCGAAGCTGGCGGACTTCGATGGCGGCGCCCGTCTCTGCCACTTTCCTCGTGAAGTGGTTCTTCCAGTGCTGGCCGAGCACGAAGTGCGTGGCGTCGAGGCGCATCTCCCCGAGCTTGAGAGGATCGGCGATGCCCCGCACGAGCGGACGGAGGACCTTATCCACCGGAGCTCGGCCGTCCGTCGCCCGTGCCGCCTGGCTGACGACCTCGAACACCTTCTTCAAGTTACTGCTCTTGACCTCCGCCTCGAACTGCGGCGCCGCGGGGAATTCATGGTCAAGGGCCTGGCTCAAGAGATGGCTCATGGCCCCGGCCAGGTTGGCGGCGACGGGGGGCCTCGGTTCAAAACCCTGCACAAGCGAGACGAACCGCTCGGACGGCTCCAGGTCATGGACCGTGTCGAGGGAGCCGGGTATCAAGGGCTCAAGCCCATAAGCGGCATCGACGTGACTCTGAACCCGCTGGCGCAGGACGCTCCGCTGATTCTCGAGCAGCGACTTCGCCGACTGCCGGTCCTGAGGCGAGAGGTGACTCGAATACTGGGCGTATCGTTCGCCGGCCAGGATGTGCTCCAGGATGACGAGCAGACCGAGGTCTTTCTGGGCGTCGTGACTGAAGAACGCGGGAACCCAGCAGAGCGTCTTGGTGCCGGCAGGGCGTGACGCTTTGAACGCCTGAATCTTGCTCAAGTCGTCCCTCGGTCCGTGCCCCGCTTCGTCGAACGGGAAGTCGATGATCAACTTCCAGTCGTCACTATCGTTTTCGAGCGACGAATCCGATAGGTCGCGGATATTCTTGAACAGCACGATGCATGAGCGCTTGGTGTTCTTCCAGAGCAGCTCGTAGGACTGCTCGAACTCACCTTCTCGCTGCACGCCGGCCTGCTCGAAGAGCATCTGGCGTACCCGTTGAATACGATTCCCCTGCCTGTCCTCTCCTTCCGCCTGCTTGATGATGCTCTCGGTGTCAACGCCCGAGAGCTGGATGGAGATTGTTGGATTGGTCTCCTCACCAATGCGAATCTCCCCCACGCTCGCTGCCCAGGTCCGGCAACGGTGTAGGACTTCTTGTCCTTCCTTGCCATCGATCGGCGTCCGGAACGTCCCGTGATTGAGCGCGGCCAGCCGCTCGGCGGTTAATGACCGCAGTGACTCGACCTCGGGGACCAGTGCGGAAAGGAGCAGCGTCTTCACCAGCCGGTCGTCCGCTCGGAAGGCGGAGCGCTTGGGATCGTGATAAGGCAGGCGCTCGAGTTCGTCACGCCGGCCACGGTGCTTCTCAAGCACGGGCAGGAGCTTCTGATGGTAAATCCGCTTGGCGTTGTCGAAGTGGATCGCCATTTCCTGGCTAAACGCCTCATCCCCGTGGGCGATGACGTCAAACAGATCTCCCACGGGAACGATATCGCCGACCTTGAGCGTTTCGCGGTGGTCGACCAGGAGCTGCATCATGACCTTGAGCGCGGTCCGCTCGCGCTGAAGCACGCTCGAGACGGCGATCAAGGTCTGCACGAGCGCGGGGCTGAAGGGGTAAACCTTGCGGAACATGGTCCGATCGCCTTCTTGCGTGAGCAGGACGTTCATGACGGCGTCGCGGATCGTCCGGGTCTTTTCGAAGGCGGCATCGAGCTCCTGCCTGGCGGCTTCGCTCTTGACCTTGAGGACACGCTTCTCGGCAATTGCCGGCAAGTTACGGTCTTCCAGGGTGATTTTGTGGAACCGGCCTTCCCAGTGCTTCAAGGCGTCGCCGAAGTTCAACCGGTCGGCGCCGGGTACGGAGTCGCCGATCAATTCGCTCAGGTCCCGCTGACGAGCCACGAAGCTGATGACCGGGATCGGCCGGTCTGGTGTTTGCGCTTCCACCAGCTTCGCGAGTTTCTGTCCCTCTTGATGGACAAACCGGAGGTCGGCCGCATGGCTGGCGAGCCAGAGAACCAGTTCATCGAGGAACAGGATCAGACCATCGTAGCCGAGACTGGCAGCGTGCTTGCTGAGGACCGAGAGCCCTTTATCGAGCGAGAGGAACGCCTCGCCGTGGGCCCCAGCCTGGGTGTCGTAGGAGCCGAAGAATTTGCCGATGAGCACGCTGATAAGCTGCGAGCGTTCTTCCGAGCCCGGAGGCGCGACGATCGCGGTTTCGAATCGTTCGGCGTCCCACTGCCGGTCGACGTCGCCGAACTCGCTCTCCGCCGATGAACCTTCCCCGAGCGTGCCGAAAAACCGGTCGTCGCCCAGCTTCTTCCGAAGGTGTTCGGCGTCGCGGAACAGGCCCTCCGCGAGGTAGACGCCTGGGATCGGTGCACCGGGGTGAACGCGGCGGATGAACTCGACGTAACCGCCGAGGATTCCCGACTCCATGTCGTGGGAGCCGATCATGTGATACGGCACGAGCAGGAACTTCTTGCCGCTGATCCAGTCGTTGTGCTTGGTGATGGCCGACGCGAGCTCGGGGATGCCGCGGGCAGCGGTGTTGCCCTGGAGAATCAGGTGGAGCACGGCCATGAAATGACTCTTGCCACTGCCGAAGCTGCCGTGCAGGTAGCTGGCCTTGCTCGACTTTGATTGCAGGCCGCTCTTGATGAAGCTGAGGGCATCGTGGAAGCAGGCTTTGAGCTCGGGAGTCACCACATACTCGCGGAGGGTCTCCTCGGGGCGGGTGACGCCCTCCGCGAGGCGGAGGACGAAGCTGCCCTTTTCGACGTGGTCGGGGATGTCGATGAGGTCTTTGATCCGGGTCATTTGGCTTGCGTCCCACGCCGTCGAGTTCGCTTCTTTTTCGTGAACTTCAGACATAATTCGGCGATCTTTTCGGCTCGGACCGGGTCGGTATCGTAGAGTCGCTTAAATGATCGCAGGCAGTTGGTGAACGCAGATTCTGGAGATGTAAGCCAGTCGATCCAGGTCTGGTATCCGTGGCGCTTTGCCGCTGTCGTGGCGGTCGATCGGCCCTCCAACTGGCTGAACAGCAACCGCACCAGCTCGGCTCGCCTCTTGAAAAGGCTCCTCCGTCCCACGGTGTCATCGAGCTGGAACAATTCAATCGTGACGAGCGCGCGACGCCGACCAAATTCGCTTCGTAGCTTCGGAATCGGAGAGAGCGCCTCAAATTCGATGAGGTCCTCAGGGTTGGTGTCCGTCGATCCGATCGGATAGATGAGTAGCGCCTTCTCACCGTCCATCTGGGCCGGATCGGTCGCTTTTGGCTCGCGCGTTCCCTCGATCGGGAAGTAGTTCTTCTTGAGGGTCGAGTTGCAGATCTTGCAGGCCATTGCATAGTTGAATGGCGAATAGGCCAGTCGCGCGTAGCCGGGCTCGGATGAGCCGTCGGCCGGCTGCTGGACGGTGACGCCTTCGGCCGAGAGCCGGGGCGGGACGGTCCAGGACTTCACCCCCGCTTTCGGCCGAAAATGCTCGACGTCCTGTTCGATGTTCCCTTCGAGCGGCTTTTCGCAGAAGCAGCATTTCGAGTTCTGCAGCTCAATGTAAACGCCCTTGATCTTGCTCCACAGCGGCTTGAAATCCGATGTCTTCGGCGGGTTCGGAAGTCCGACCAGCACGTCAGCCGCGTCGTCGAACCAGTTCTTGGCCACCTTGGTAATCGCGGCACGTAGCTTCGCCGGGGAAATCGCGTACCGAATCACTCCTCCACCTCCGTGCCGCTGCTCATTTCGCGGATCAATTGCAGAGGTGCATCCTTGTCGCCCGAACGGATCCGGCCGGTGATGTCGTCCAGTCGCCGGCGCTTCGGCTCGGCTATGGTGCTTCTCAGCCCGAAGAAATCACTGACCAGGATCTGATCGGCATCGAGGCCGTGGATGCTCTGTTTCAGGCGTTTCGCCACAGTCCGGTTCAATTTTGTACCCACCTTCAGCGTGATGATGTTCATCCACTCCAGGCTTCCGGCGACGAGAGGGCTGTGGGAGGTGAAGACGAACTGCATCTTCGGCAGCGCCTTGGCCACCGTCTTGATGACATCCATCTGCCACCTCGGGTGCAGGTGGAGGTCGATCTCGTCCACCAGGACGATTCCTCGGCTCTCGACGAGTTTCTTGCCCCGGGGGGTGCCTGTGCACACGTGGTGAAGCAGGTCGGCGACCCACCCAATGAACGCCCGGTAACCGTCTGAAAGTGACTGGAACGGGACTGGCATGTCACCTCGGAAGAACAGGTAGTCGCCATTCCCGGCCTGCTCTCCCGAGAATCGGTAGTGACCCGGGGAGAGCAGCGCGTTGATGAGCCGTTCGACCTGTTTGTAGCGTCCCGGATTCCCTGCTTTCAGTCCAGGCAGCCAGCTTCCCAGGGGGACCAGTGAGAACGCCTCCTCGAAGAGGCTCTGCACGCGAAGGTCGCGGATCGCGCGGGACCGGGCGCGGGCGCTGAGTCGTAGGTGTCCAGCCGCTCGACACGCCGCGTGGCGCCGTAGCCGACGACAAAGAAGGCGTCGTTCTTCGACTCGTACACGGGGCCCCATACTTTCGCCTCGTTCACGTCGCCGCCCGCGCCGTCGCCGTCACGCGTCGTCCCGGGCTGTGTGTTCGTGACGACCTCAAGGCGCTCCCCCTGCGCTTGACATGGATAATGCTCGTGATCTCCCTGCAAGGAGCCCTGTCTTGCTCGTGCAGCCGCAGAGTCCCGAGGACCCTCCCAGCGTTTTCGCCATGGCGCACGAGCGAGGCATCGCGTACGAGGTCCTTCGCCGCCGGCCCGAACGCCGACGCGGCGATTGCCCTCAGGATCGTCGTCTTCCCCGAACCGTTGTCGCCCAGAAGCAACGTCACGTTGGGCAGGCGAGGACGCGGCAGCCTGCCGTCTTCGGGGCGCGGTGGCGTGTTGGGGGGCCGGAAATTGCAGTCCGGATGTACGAAGGCGAGTGGCTTCCTTGCCAGTCCGGCGAAAGTGCGGATGTTCTCGATATCAAGCTCGTGAATGTACATCGAGATTCCCCTCGGATTAGCGGATTTCACGACGACCGTTACGGGCCGCGGTCCGCTCTCCGCTATCCGCCTTTAATCCTCTACTTTCATGAAGACCGGGCTCCTCCCTGTCGATCATTGCTGCTCGGCGAGCCTGACGCGTGCCTGTAAGTGCGGCGTTCTGGAGGTTCTGCGTCGGCATGCGTCCGCGCTCCTACGATGCGAGGCTGGGGGAATCGAGCTCGCTCAGTTGCCCCAGGATTCGAGCCGTGTCGGCGAGCCTTGCCTCTAAGTCCCGGGTAACGAGACCCGCCCGAAGTAGAGCAGCCCGGCGGCCGAGAATCTGCTGAAACCATGGAGCATCGAGAGTCCGCATCCTCTCGACGACCACAGGATCTCGACCACTCCGCGTTAACACGAGTCCGAGGACGGCATTGAGGGCGACCGCCCCGTGCTTCTCGCGGGCGAGGAAGCGGGGCCGAGCGTAATCATCGACGAGCTCATCCAGCCGCAGTGACAAATCAATGTATTGATTTCGCTCCGGTGGAAGATTCGCAATCAGTTTACGTACAACCATCTTGGTGACCTCGACTTCGAGAGCGATCGGGAGCGGATGACGGCCATCCGCCTCCAAGAGATGCGCGGCGGTATCAAGGGCCTCGTCGACGGGCGCGGTCGCAACATAATTTCGGATCGCCGAGCCAACCGCGACCAGATCGGCCGGTAGACTCGATTGGCGGTATTCCTCGATGAACTGCCTGAGCAAGGGAACGATTGCAGTCGCTTCCTGATCTCTGAACGACGCAACTTCGGCTTCGAGGATGAGGCGCCGACGCTCCGCGTGCGCGAGGTCGGGTCGTTCAAGGGCCGCGATGATCACCGCGGAACTTGCCTCCGGATCGGCCAATTCGGCATCGAAAGAAAAACGATCGGGCATGAACCGCTCTCCTGAACCAACCGGTCGGCCGGATCAGCCGCAGATGGGGATTACGGTGTAGTTTAGGTGATTTTCTCTCCGACCGCCACGGGCCGGGTTCCGGATGAATCAAACTCCTTGAGCCCCGACATCTCACAATGCCAAGAGGCACGTAGCTAAGCTCGCCCCCCGGGCCGCGGGATCGGACGCGTTTCGCCGTCGAAGCATTCCGCCGCCGTACCAGGGAACCACGCAATAAGGCTTCTACGCATTTCCACATCGTCGTGAAACACCTGGAGCCACACCGACCAGAAACCCCGGGACCTTGCATTATGCAAAATCAATTCTCGCAATTCCGGGGTGTCGCTCTTTCCAAGTTTGCGGCGCGCATCAATCGCCACGCCCCAGGCCTCGCGTCGCTTTAACCACCTTCGGTCTCGGTCGCTGAAAGACCCATGGCCAGGAACCCTGTCGAGTCCAGTCAACGCGATCGTACGCTCCGCGATAGGACGGAGAGCCGGATCCAAGCCCGTCGCGATTTGGGGCGGTTGGTCGACAACATAGTCGAAAACGCGAGCCGTGTTGTCACGGTCGGGCCAGAAGTAGTCAATAAGAACAACGTCTTCATGACCCTTGATTGAGTTGCAATTGCTGCACGCGAGCAGGAAGTTGGTCCATTTGAGCTTTAAGCTACCGTGATGAGACTTTGGCTGGACGTGTTCGACGTCGATGGAGCTATGCAGACAGACCTCACAGTATGAACAATAATCACCGATACACTTGATCAAAGGATTTCTGGCTTCTTTGTAGTCGCCGAAGGAAATATCAGTTCCGTCTGCTGACTTGGGACAGTCCCCCCGTGCAACAGGTCGCATCAGTCCGCCTCCCCGTCGAGGCCCGCGGACGTCCGCTGCATCTTCAAGAACGCTTGGTAGGCGGGGTCGTCGCTGTAGGGCATGCTTAGCGCATCGAGCCTGTCTTTCATTGCAGCCCGTTCCGCGGGGGTTGCTTTCTCGGCCTTTCCGAGAATCGCGAAATATTCCTCCGCCGCTTGCATCATATCCTTGAACCGCTTGCTCCTTTGCGGGAGCTCAATCCCCTGAATCTCTTCGGAGATATCCTCGACGCTCTTGTTAGCAAATTCCTCGGCGTGCTCGTCGTCCAGGTTCACGAGTTGAACGCCTTCGACAGGCGGAAGCGATTGAATGACGAACGGAGAATGAGTCGTGCCGAAGAACTGGATTTTCGGGAAGGTCCGAAGCAAGTCATCGACCACCCGCCGCTGCCAGCGTGGGTGGAGATGGAGATCGATTTCGTCGATGAGGACGACCCCCGGGGTCTCCTGGGAGGACTTCTCTTTCAAGTGAGGATTGAGGGTGGCGCAGCGAATGGCGATATCGGCCACCATCGCGACCATGTTTCGGTATCCATCGCTCAGGAAGGAGAACGGCAGCGACCTTTCGGCAAATCGGATCATCATTTCGTCACGCGACACGTCGAACCCCACGTGGGACCCACCAGGGACACAGCTCAGAATGGCTCGCCGTGCCGCTTCCAACGTGGAATTGAGCGTGCCTTGTTGGAGCGCGGACATCTCAAGAGTCTTGAACCATTCCACGAGCCGCTTCACGTCGGAGGCAGGATTCAGGCAGTCGAGATAACCCATGAATCGGGTATCCGGCTTGAGGACATCGACCTTGCGCACTTTGGTTTTGGTCTGGCGCAACTGCACCCAGAGACGCCCGGTCCCATAATAGGAAACCGCGGGGAGAATCGTGGGCTGACCTTCCTTCACGGCTTCGCTCAGCCGCGACGCCTCAGCCCGAATCCACTCCGCGTCCTGGCGCGTTGTGCGTCCGTCCTTACTCGTCAGGGCCCGGTGCCACGTTCCCTGGAGGCCGTCAACCTCGCCTGAGCAGTCGACCTGCGTGGGGTACTGAGGTTCAACGGTCCAGGAGTCCCCGTGGTGATAGGTTGCGAGCCGAACTTCGTCGCTGATGAAGTTGCGCGGCGAGGCAGGCTCGGGGAATCCCAGAAACAAAGACCCAAGACCCACCGAGAGAGCATCGAGTAATGTCGTCTTACCTGTCGCGTTATCACCGATAATCAGATTGAAGCGCGAACCAAACGAGAACGCTCGATCCTCGAAGCAGTGAAAGTTCTTGCATTTGATTCGATGTATCTTCATGGGAATTCCGGTGCCCTCTGCCCGAGCTTGCGTGATGCCTAACGTGAGCCTCGTCCACGACGGCCTGGCGACTTCCGGGCCGGCTGCCATGCTCTGAGTTCATCGATCGTTAACCCGAGCTGGCGAGCCTCTTCCTGGATGAAGCCTTCGAAGTATTCACCCATGGGCACACCAAACTCAGGATCAATGTCATTGTGCCACTGCTTGAGCCACGGGAGAAGCTCGATGATACAGGCGAGGAGCGGCACGAGGCGCGGGTCGTCGCGGCCGCCCAGGCGCTCCTGGACGTCGACGTAGAAGGCGCTGATCGCCCGGGCGAGCTGAAGGTGGTCATAGCCGGCCCAGGCGATCATGAGCGTGCCGTCTTCTCCCGGACAGTGCGGAAAGCTCACCCAGCGCTCCTTGGGGACGTCGAGCTTGCCGCGGAGCCGCCAGTAGTCGCTCTTCAAGAAATCGGCGTTCGTGTACTTGGGCGGAACGGGGATCGTCCCAACCTGCTTCTTCTTGAGCTCTTGGGCTTCCAGCTCGGTCAGGTAGTCGCGATGGTCTTCGCGTAGCTTCGTGCGGGCGTCGATTGCGTCCTCTTGACGCTGGAGCACCCAGGTCTTTTCCCATTCCTCGCGCTTGCGGAGGCCCGGGGGCTTGTATCGGAGGATCGGTAGTAGCGGAACACTCTCGGCCTCGACCAGTTCCGACACGAGGCGAGAGACGTCGAATGCGGGGTCGTCGCGGTAGAGCTCGCCGACTTGCAGGAACTCCGGGTCTTGTCGAGCGACGTCGGCCAGCTTGCCGACGGAGACCAGCGCGACGGGAAACCTGGCGGAGGGCCGGCTTTCGTCGTTCATCCGGCCGTCGACGTCGAAGTAGGATTCGAGGCGGTCGAGCAGCCAGGCATTGAGCGCGAGTTCAATCTGCGAATCCCACGTTCCGGTGTTCCAGCGGCGCTTGTATTCGCATTGCTCGATAAGACGAATGTTTGAATCGTTCTCGATAATCGCGACCCTGCGTTTAACCAGGCGCCGGTAGCTCTCGGTCCAACCGCTGGGTAGGTCTGTGCAGTGAGTAGCGTGGTGCCTTTCAAACCAGTGATTGTCCAAAGCACCATTGCGGAGGTTCCGTGCCAGTACAATCTCGAAGGCCCGCTGCCCCAACGTGATCGGAGGCGGCTTGGACTCGAAAGTGTAAGTCTCTGGCACGAGGCCGTATGCGCGGTACATAAGCCAGTCCAGTTCTTCTTGATAAGAAATCATGGTTTGAAGAGTAGCCTTCCACTGTCCTTGCGCACGAGCCAGATTCTCCCGAAGCGTTCCAGCGGAATCTCCCTTGAAACGCCAATGACGGATCAGTCGGCCAGGCGACGAATTCGCAAGCTGTTGTGCCAACTCATCGATCTCGTACGCCAACGAACTCCGACGATCCTTGGGCAAAGGAAATGACAACAGTTTAGTCCCGTTAAATGCGTAGAATCGCTCCCAGGCTTCGGCCTTTATACCGCCGCTTGTGCAACTTCCACCTTTGCAGTGACAAACCTGCTTGAGCCAGAAACACGCAGTGGAGGTACTTAGCACTCCAAGTATTTCAAGGTACTCTTCCTCAGTTGCGTGAGGGAAAAGTTTGACTACAGGCGCAGTCTGCTTGAAGGCTCGCCCGCCACGGTCCAACACAAAATGGGTATGTGTCGCAACTTCACAGAAAACGATCGAGAGCGAAGTGCGATACTTTTCTTTGACCCATCGATACCAACTCCACCAGTGGTCACCGCATTCGAGACGAGTCTTTGCACCGAAGGAAATCACATTTGCCAGCGTTGTCCGAAACCGCCATAGATATCTCCCCCACTCTGAATCTTCCACATCAAGCAGAGGATCATGGTTGCGGTCGTAAGGAGCCAACGCCTCCAATTCCTCTTCGATGCTCCAATCCCGAACGTTGTCGCCAAAGACTGCGGGACGAATCATCGCTTTAGGAACGCGGTATCGTCTTAAGACACTACGTTCGAGCAGAAACACATCATCGCACCCTGGGAAGCTGGCAAATCCGATTGATTGAACGAACGTGTCAAGGTGTTCTTGGCAAAACTCTTCCAACAGTTCCTTTAGTTCGGCTGCGCCACCGCCGCCAATCGACCACGGATGTTTGTGAAATAGCGTACGTGGAGAGTCAGTCACGCTCACGAATTCGCTTACCGAACCAGATTGATCAACTTGACGAAGGATTGCCGACCACACAAGTCCTTCCGCTGGATCTAGTGGTTCCTCATCTTGACATTTAATTGCGCTAACGAGGCGAATGTTGCTCGAGACCGGTTGGCGGTTACGGCCGAGAAGGATGACGGTCGGCGTTCCATGCCCAGGCACGTGCGCGAGTTGTGTGTCTATCACGTGTGTGATGTCAACCGTAGGCAAGAACTCCTCGATCAGTTTCCTGCCGAACTCCCTTTTCATGAAGCTATTGGCCGTAATCTGCCCCGTGAAGCCGCCCACTACCGCCAGCGAGACAATGCGTTCCAAAAACGGCACCGCCAGTGAGTACTTCATGTGGCAGGTGGAGTATCGATCCCGATATGCCTGGTTCAGCGCCCGATCCTTGGGCGTAATGTACGGCGGATTAGCGACCACCGCGTGATACGTCTTGGGCCGCAGTAGTCGCTCGAGTTCGTCCCGATCCTCAGGCTGGTAGACATGATCGAGCGAGCTCCACCCCAGCGAAAGCTGATCGCCCCCAGGACTCCCGTGCAGCAGCGAGTCACCGCAGGCGATGTGAATGGCGAACCCCGGTGCATTGCTCAACCGCGCGATCCCGCATTCCTTGAGGGCAGCGAGCAAAAGCCGGAACCGCGCGATCGCAATCGCATACGGGTTCAAGTCAACCCCGTGCACGCTATCGAGCGCTCTTTGCACGAGCACGATGGTCTTCTCGCCCGGTTCCCTCTTCCGCCACCGCTCCAGCAGCCGAGCGAAACTCCCCAGCAAGAAGTGCCCGCTGCCGCAGGCGGGGTCGATCATCCTGAACCGGTCATCGGGATGGAGCCGACCATCGGGCAACAGCCGCGTTTCATACCCCATCCTGGCCAACCCGAACTCCTCGATCGCGGGGTCGAGCGTGCGGTCGAGGATGAATTCCTCGACAAAGACGGGCGTTTGAAGCAATGCATACTTCTTCCGTGCCGCTTCGGACAGGTCCTGGTACAGGTCACCCAGGAATCGCGTGTCCCAATCTGGATCGGTAAAGTCGTGGACGAGTACCCCCGTGTTGGGATCGACTCGCTGAAGGAACGTGATCAAGGCGCCGGCCGCGTCGCCGCTCAGCCAGTTCGGCAGGTCGCGGATCGGGTTATGCGCGCCGAAGACCTCCTTCGTTACGGCGTACTTTGTCAGCCCGTCGAACACCGCGAGCAGATAGTCACGGTCGGTCTGCGTCGGGTGCGATCGAAAGTACAGCTCGTGCTCGTCTCGGGCCCGCTTGAGCCCCTCGCCGGGGCCAGCGATTTTCGGAGTCGGGACAAGCTGGTTGTCTTCCAGGAACCGGACGAAGACGCAGCTCAGCACCCAAGCCGCAGCCGCCTGGGTGATCGCGTCGGAGCGCCAGTCCTCATAGTTCTGTGCCGTTCGATCGGCAGCCTGGGCCGCGGAAAATTCCTCGCGCAGCTTCTGACCGACATCGGGTACTTCCGCCGACTCGCTTCGCTCAACAAGATCAGCTTCGATCTTCGGGAGCAGCTTTTGCAGGTCAGTCAGCAGCGCCTGTCGATCGATCAACGTTCACCTCACGCAAACGGGAACGAAGCTCACGCAAAGCCGCAAAGCCGCAAAAGCATTCACGCAAAGAATTGTCCTCAATTTTACGAATACATTGTCGATTGTGTTACCTTTTCTGTTTGCGGCCCTTCTGCTTAGCGCCTTTGCGGCTTTGCGTGAGCTTCTCCGTTCTCGATTCTTCCCCTCGAATCGGTCGATTTCGGTTGTCGCGTGCGGCTTTGCGTGAGCCTCTCCATGGTTCGCGTGAGCTCACCCGTTGGCGTGAGGCTCAGAGGGTAGGCCGTTCACCACGCGGGCGATGCCGTCGGCGATGAATTCCGCGCCGAAGTTGATCACCAGCCCCAACCGGCGATCCATCAGCCTGAGATACGTCAGAAGCTGCTTCTTGTGCACCCGCGCGAGCTGCTCGACCGACTTGAGCTCGACCACCACGACGTCTTCGACAATCAAGTCCGCCTCAAAGCCGATCTCCAATCGAACCTCTTCCCACACAACCGGAATCGGTTCGCGACTGAGCACGCGCAGACCTCGCTTCCGAAGCTCATAAACCATCACCGCATGGTAAACCGACTCGAGCAGCCCCGGCCCCAGTTTCCGATGGATATGATAGGCGACGTCCACAATCACCTTGGCGACTTCGTTTTCCTTGAGCATCGCGAATCACTCCCTATCCAGGAGGCGTGTTTCCGTGGGCGCGATGCTGGTTTTCCAGCCAGGTCTCGGGAATCCGCGCCCGCTGGCCCGGGCTCAGCACCGGGACAACTTTTCCATCCATGAGCGCTTGTTGATCGCCCGGAACGAGCAGCCACAGACTTGGGATGCCGTCACGTCTCCCTATTTTTTCTCTCAGCCTCTCGAGCATGCCCATCTGCTCGTAACGAGCCAGGAGGCCCGCATAGATCACCAGCATCGGTTTCTTCGCCAAGCTGAGTTGTTCCTCGACGATCGGCATCGCCCGTTTGACCAGGACCATGAGCCGATCCCATTTGCCATCCCCGGGAGTCGCGTCGGCATTGACCACCGGGTCCCATTTGGCACCCGCCTTCTCGACGACCTGGCGCAAGGCGCTCAGGAAAAGCCCTTCGAAGTCGACGAGCTCGACCGGGAACCGCCGGGCGAGCTCCTGACACGCCCTCTGGTAGTACTTGGGGTTCACGAGCAGCGTATAGAACGACCCTTCCTTGATGCCGTGTCTGAGCCGTTCCTCGAACTGGCGCGCGTCGGCGATCTCGGGGGTCACCTCCAGCCCCTCTTCGGGAGCCAGCCCCGTCGGCTGACGCACCCCGGATTCGCTCCGACTCGACACCGAGAGCGAGTCAACGAGCCGAAACACGTAGCCCCCAACACCCTTCAGGGTCGGGTTCCACTGGAAGTCAAACCCCGTCTCTTGGAGCAGCCGATCGAGCAAAGGCGGGCCCGGTAAAGGGGCCGCCTCCGGATAGCGGCTGCCGACCCGTTCGCGCACTTCCTGAGCCGTCAGCGACGCGACACCATAAAGGGCACCCTGCGAGAGCTTGATGGCGCGGGCCGGGGCCATTCCCGAAGGGTAGAGTTCCTGCCGGCTGGAGAGAGCGGCAAGACGGGAGGCCGCCGCGGCCAGCCGCACTAACCGAGAGTCTGTGAGCACGGGAGCCCCCACGGGGGGAGAGACGTCCCTCAGACGCTCGAGCACCCGTTGCGGCGGAACCAGCGGGTCTTCCGCGGCCAGCTTGTCGGCGAGGTCGCCGAGGCGGAAGGCATGGCCAGCCAGCTCCTGGCTCAGTGCCACGACGACCCGGTCGCCATCGCGCCGGACTTGAAACCGAGGTTCGCCCATCGCGCGCTCGACCTCGACCGCGGCCCGAACCAGCGCGCGCGCAAGCCTTGTCCGCAGGGGCTCCTCTCGGAGGCAGCCGCGAGTCACGACGAGCGCTTCGGCAAGCTCCGGGACCGTCATCGCGCCGCCCGCCGACTCGACGATCCCGCAGAGATCGGCGCGAAGCCTCGTGATTGCGGGGTCCTTCGACCAGCGGTCCTGAAACTTGCCGACAACCTGACCAACCCGGGCCCGAGTGACCCGGGAGAAATCGGCGACAGTGGTCTGACTCGGCCAGGGCTCGTCAAGGTCGTCGTTCAAGCCGAGCAACGAGCTGATCATTGCCAGGGCCTTATCAGAACGGCCGGCCTTGGCCCTGGGCAGAAGCCGATCTGCCAGGAGGTCAATGCTCAGGCTTCCCGGATCGAGCGGTTCCCCGCGCTTCGGCTCCTCGTCAAGGGCCGAAGTCGTAAGGGTTGTGGGGCGAGCACCGAGTCGTTCGCGCAGGAGTCGGACGGCCGTGATGATCTCGCGGCGCGTCTTGTTGCCGACCCCCCGGAACCGTGAGAGACGCCGCAACGGTACGGTGAGCAGGTCTTCGACCGTCAGCAAGTTGCGCGGTCCAGGGCGTTCGTGGCCCGAGTGCCCAGGCCGAGCTCGTGGACCTGCGTGTCGAGGGTCACGTTGGCCAGCAGCTCACGCAGAGTCTCTTCGTCTTCCTGGTCTGAGAATGCTCCGGGCTGATCAAGATTCTCGAAGCAGTGCCGCCACTGCCGGAGCATCTCCTCGGCGTTATCGAAGCGCTGGGAGACATCCCGGCGAAACGCCTTGCGGAAGAACTCGGTGAGCTTCTCCCGCAGGCTTGCGTCGAAAAGTTCCGCATCGATCGTGATCTCGCAGTCGAGGTGCGAGGGATCCGTGGTGCCGTCCCCCCAGCGCGGCAGCGCCCCGGTGGCCAGTTCATGGAGGGTCGCGGCCGCCGCGTAGCGCTCGGCGTGAAGGTCCCATCGTGCCGGCTTGCGCAGCGGAAGCAGCGGATCAAGGTACCCGGCGGTCCCGGCCCGGATGTTGTCGGTCGGGGTCCGAGCCAGGGAGAAATCGAAAAGCACGACGTGCAACGTGTCGCCACGTCCGACCATCCCCACGGCAATGTTGTCGGGCTTGATGTCCCGATGGGCGATGCCCTGCTCCTGGAGGTAATTCACGACGTCGAGCAGGTCCACGCCGAACCGCTGGAGATGCTCGAGGTGGAGGCGTCCTTCCTTCCTGAGACGCTGGCCCAGGGTTTCGACCCGATTCTCGCTCTTGTCGACGAGCACTGGCCGCATCAGGAAGGCGGCGTGTTCGCCGACCTGGAGCATCTCGCAGAATTCCACGATGTGCTGGTGCCGGAGCTTCTGGAGAACCTCGGCTTCGTCCTGGATGCGAGTGTTCTGTTCAGGGTCGCTCGCCGCTTTGAGCACGTAGTCGGTCCCCGCGCGCTCGACGAGGAGGGCGATCGAGGTGGCACCCTGACCAAGACGCTTTTTGACACTGAATCCGCCGGGAAGCAGATCTCCCTTTTGCGCTTGCGTCGGGTCGACGACATCCTGATGCTCGGGTGCGGTGAGCTCGTCCTCGACGATATCGAGGCGTTCGAGAAAATCCGCGACCGAGTCGATCCGGCTTGTGACCTCGGGATGAGTCGCAAACCTGACCAGATCCTGAAGGCTCTCTCCCGCACCGTTCATGACCGAGCTGATTTGCAGGCCCTTGGTCTCTCGCAGCTTGTTGCTCAGTTCCAGTCCATTGGCCGCGGGCGGTTCGCCGGAGAAGAGGTGATAGGCGATGGCGCCGAGCGAGAAAACATCGAGGTGCTCACCGAGGTTTGTCAGGTCGGCGATGGCCTCCGGTGCCATATACGCCGTGGTCGCGTCCTCGACCAGTCGATCCACGTGCGACGTCGCCGAAACGGCCTGGGAAACCTTCGAGGACGTTGACCCTTCACGATAGCCGACCTGCCAGTTCAGGATCTTGATGCGCAGATGAGAGGTGCTGGGATCTGTGACGAGGATGCTTTGGGGACAGAGTCCCCGATGAATGACCTTCTTATCATGGGCAAAACGCACGACCTCCGCGATCTGCCTCATGAGCTCGAGGCGTGTGCCTA
Organism: uncultured Isosphaeraceae bacterium; assembly: GCA_963781785.1. Lineage (GTDB taxonomy): Bacteria > Planctomycetota > Planctomycetia > Isosphaerales > Isosphaeraceae > CAWAHD01. The sequence goes on from CAWAHD010000002.1 coordinate 371,779, forward strand.
CGCTCAGGGTGTCTCGTCGCTGCGAAAGGAAATGATCAAGCCTGATCTCGAGGGGGTCGTGATCGAAGATCAGGGCTGGACCGAGCTCATGCTCGGAGAACCCGTGGATGCGGAGGATACCTGGGTGCTGAAGCGTCTCGAGCAGTTGAAATTCCCTGAGCGCCGCACGTTCGAGCTTCCCACGGTCTTCCGCGGATGACTCGGTTCGCACGTGATAGAGCCGCACACGCCGTTTAATGGCGTCGAGACGAACGTGGGTCGCCAGCCAATCTTGATACCCGGGGCCCTCACCGATGATTCGTTCGAGGAGATAATCGCTCACCTTTCGATGCCGCTGGGAGGCGCGGATGCCAGCTTGATCCATCGCCTGGCTGACCATTTTGGCCGTTGGCCGGTCGTGGGTCCCCTTCGGTGGGCCCTCAAGCCCGGGGCATTCGCGACGCATGATCGCCGCCAGAATGCCAGGCCGTGCTGGCGAATCGGCCTCCCTCTCGCGATCACGCAGGCAGATTCGCTGAGCCGCGGTCCCCTGTAGCTCAAACTTCAACTCGGGGGCCGAGCAGAAAACCAAGGGTTCGATGAACGGAACCTGGCCTTTGTTCTTGCAGGCCCGTTGCCGCTCTAGCAGAGCTCGCAGCTTCTTGGACTTGGTATTCGCTCCGATCAGGGGGTTGTCCGTGGTGAAGAGCTTGCCGTCGGTTTCCCACAACCAGGTCCCGGCGTCCCCGTGGAGCCGCCCCGGTCGACTCTTGATCTCGATCAAGAAGAACCCTTCCGGCGTCAAGACGAGGAGGTCGACCTCGTTGATGCTCCCGTCGTCGGCGACGAATTCAAAGTTGCTCCAGGCGCGGTAGGGCTCGTGACTGGGAAACTTCGTCCGTACGAACTCAAGTGCCTCCCGCTCCCATGGATATCCAGATTCTGCAACCTTGATCCAGTTCATTGCAGAAGCCATCGCTTTGTTGTCTGAATGGTCGACGCATGACGCTGATCAGTGACTCGCTCTGGAACTTCGGCGATTTGAGCGCTCGATGCCTCTGAGTACGCTCTCGAGTTCCGCTCGCTTATAGAGCCTGAAGCGGTTGATCGGATGGCGATATTCCGGGATCTTGCCGTCGCCACCCCAGGAACGGATCGTGTTCGGAGAGACACCGAGCAGCTTCGCCGCTTCCTTCACCCGGAGGTATTCGTCTGGTTTTGGCATGGGAATGTGTCCGGAGTCTGACGAAGCAATCAAGTTACCAAACCTTACCAATTCTTCCAGAGGGTCTCAAGGGCCCTCCGGGTTGACGGCAGAACGCCAGGACGCTCACTGGACTTGCATCTGGTGTTTGGTCAGGTAACCACCAGCTCCTGGGATGATCGGAATTGGGCCAATGAATTGCCCGCATACGATCCCCAATCCCAGAGAGTGGCCACCATGCCGGCCGGCCCCGTCCTGCGTTCCTGGCGTCGCTATCTGCGTAAATTCAAAACCCACCCCTACCCCTCAGCGAATTCGCTTGGGGTGGGCCACGCCAGTGCTGTCTCAGCACTCTCCGACGTCGAACGCTGTTGGGCGGCCTGGCCGCAGTCTCTCGCAATGCGGGCGGCAGCTCAGCTTTGGTCCTGTCTCAGAGATATGTCGCGATCAAGACGACGATCTCACGGACTCAGAGCACTCTCCGAACGGAACCGCCTTTGCCGGATTCGCCGGTTGGAGCACCTGTTCCGAAAATGCAAAAAACATGCGCAACCTCAAATACAACAACAAGATGTAGCAACTGATGGCTTACTGCCTTTGAGTTCCGATTATTCCGCCGCCAGGCGCAACCGAATATGCTGTAATGAGATGCGTCTAATGCCGCGCCCGAGGTCCGGTTATTCCGATTATTCAAAAAACATGCGCAACCCTCGCGCTGGTCGATTGTTACGACGTGAGATCGGCACTTTTTCCGATTATTCCAAATACATGCGCAACGGCATACAAGACAAGGAGTTCCGAAACGACGCACCGCTTTTTGCGTTGCGCGCTCGCATCTTTCCTTCTCTGTGGCGATTCTCGATCACGAAGCCTGAACCCGTTCCCGGGGTGCTCACGATTCCCTGTTTTTTCAGGCTGCAGTCGCGGCCTGGTTCCATCGCGCGCCTGTTTGGGCAACACTTTTGGGACGCGTCGCGGACTCGAGCATTTCACCGTAAACGGCCGGCTGGCCGGCATGACTCGTTCCTCACACTTTTTACGTCACTGGCTTTTCCTCGCAGCGGCCTCGACCCAGGTGGGCATGTTGTTGAGGGCGTACCGGAACTTTTCGTCGATGCGGTCGCGCGCGTTCTTGTACAGGAGCCGCTCAAACTCCTCGGACCGTTCCGGGCTGATGGCCGCGCGGGTCGCCAGGTATGCCGGCAGCTTGGGCAGCGGCACCTCGCTGCGGACCGTCGGCGTCGTGTGCCAGACAAGCGCCCGCGCGACGTCAACGTGAGCTCGGCCTCGATCCGGGTTAACCGGTTCTGTGAAGACAGGTAGTTCCCTTCTTGAATCTCGGATACGTCCAGTCTCATGTGAAACAGCGCTTGGTTCCACAAGTGCCGCCAGGGGGACGACTCGCGCCTGGGGATGAAGCCCTTGGCCTCGAGCGCCCGGTCGAGAACCGGGAGCAGCTCGGCCACGTACGACTTGGCACCAAAAAGAAACCGCCCCTCGGGTGCCTCGACGAGCACGCCGCGCGTGGTGGAAATCCGCGTGACAATCTGCTCGGTTTCGTCCCGTACGCCGGGCCGCCTGCTCGCCGCTACATGGTCGATGAACCCACCGATGTGGTCACAATGGGTCAAAGACGCGGCGAGGTCTCCGGACCGGAACGCGGCTCGCGCCGCTTTGAGATCGAAGTCGATCTGGCGATCGAGGGCGGCCTGAAACTCGTCGTTGATCCGGGTGATGAGGGGTGCCAGGTCGGGGTCGCGCGCTGCACGGGCAATCAGGTTCAGCCAGTCCCCGAGCCGGAACGATGACGGCTGCCGGTCGTTCAGTCCCTTGAGAACCTGCTCGGCATCGCGCCTGGCCAGGTCCGGGCGTCGCAATTGCTCGTCCTCGAACCGGCGCCGCTGGCCAAAGCCCGCCTTGCGCCAGCTCGAGCGCTGTATCCAGATCGATGAGCGCCTCGCCCAAGCGGCCGTCGGCCTCGTGGCGCCTGGCGGAATCGAAGAGCTGGCTGATCGAGCGATCCTGGATCGAATCGTATTGACGCTTCAGAAATTGCACGGCACCGGTCAGCAGGATCAGCGCCGAAACGGCTGCGAGCGCGATCCAGGCCCAGGGAACCCATTTCGGACGCGCGTATCGTTGGCGTTTCCAGGAGGCATCGGCTGCGCGGGGTAGATAGGGAACTTCCAGCAACCGATGGCAGAAACCGCATCGGACCTGCCGGCCCGGCGCGAGCCCCCGCACCTCGACTTTGTAGCCGCACTCCGGACAGGCGAACGACCCATCCATGCAGGGAGTCTCCCCCGGGCTGAAGGTTCACCGCCTTTCAGTGTGGGCTTCGGCCCATGCCTTCCAGAATAGCCTGCGACTCCGGCGGTTTGCACTACGAGTATCCTGGAGCGCCGACCGTTGCCGTCACGTGGATTCTCACACGGACCTCGGCCCGAAGGACCGGATCCCGACGGCCACATCGCATACCTTATATTCTGTGCGCACTGCGCACGCCTGTTCTCGCCCGTGCTCAAGGACCCATCCTCGTCGGCCAAGGGGGGTCTCTCTATCCTTCCATTTTGTGGATGCATTCGACTCTGTTACGATGACGACCCGATCGGCAGGATAGACTCTGGTCGATTGGACTGCTGACATCAACCCTCGAAATGCCCAAGAGCTGGATTCTCATGAACCCAAAGCCACGATCAATGCACCCAAAGGTGCTCGCGGGCGGACTTGTGGCCGCACTCGTGGCCGGATGGTGGGGGGGCTGTGCCAAGCCAGGTTGGACCAACGTTGACCGGAAAAAGGCACGGGAGGCCGTCCGCAAGCGGTGGGCAGATTACGGCGAGGCTCCTCGAAGCCAATTGCGGGCGCCAGACAGAGCCGCCGCACAGCATCGATGATACCAGGCACAACGAGATCTGCGGCATTCTTCATTTGAGTTCTCCGCGTGACGTGAGGCCATTCATGCACATCGGCACGCATGACCAGGGACGCCGAGGGTTGACTCTCGTTGAATTACTGGTCGTCGTCGCCATCGTTGGTCTCTTGATCGCGTTTTTGCTGCCGGCTGTCCAGGCGGCGCGCGAAGCAGCCCGAAGAGCGAATTGCGCCATCAACCTGAAGCAGATCGCTCTGGCGACCGCGAACTACGCCGACGTGTGGGGCACGCTGCCCGCGGGCGTTCAGTTCACCTTCAATTACAGCACGGCCAGCCAGCATGTCGCGATCTTGCCGTTCCTCGAACAGGTCCCGCTCTTCAATGCCGTCAACTTCGACTGGGTGATCTGGTCCGCGGCAAACACGACCGTCATGGGCGCAAAACTTGACGTCTTTCTGTGCCCCAGCGACTCGATGGCATCGATGACCGACATTTACCGGGGCGACCTGTTCTTCGAGCCGGGCCACGCGTTTCTTTTATTACGGGGCGTTCGACGTCGCTTACACGAGCTACGCCGGCAACGCCGGCACCTGGTTTCACCACAGTCGCGACCTGTCTCGACTGGCACAATGCAACGGCCTCTTCTACCGCGGGAGCGCCACCCGCCTCGCGGACATCACCGACGGCATGAGCACCACGATCTTCTACGCCGAGCATGCGGTGTCGCTCTTGAACGATGACACCGAGCGGATCGTGGAGGGACCGCAGTGGGCGGGAGGCTGGTACGGCTCCACGATCTTCACGTCATTCTTTCCGATCAACCCCCAGGGTAAAGTGAAGGACGAGTACGGCGACGGCCTCTGCCGAGCGTTCATCGGCGCGGTCTCGAGCGGGCATCCGGGCGGGGCAAATGCCGCCTTTGTCGACGGCTCGGTCAAGTTCATCAAGGACACGATCGACTCGTGGCCGGTCGAACCCAGCACCGCGACCCCGCTGGGCGTTACCCGCGACAAGACCGGCCTGTTCCAGCTCGCCCCGAAACGCAGTTTCACGTCTGGCAGGTCCTTACGACCCGTGCTGGCAACGAGGTCGTCAGCGCGAGTGGTTTCTGACCACGACGGCGGGCCGGCTACCGATCGGAGCGCAGATGCCGCAACGAGCCGCGCGGTTTACGATCGAGCCGGCCTGCCAAGGGAGCCGGCCGTTGGCTCGACGCGCGAGCTGTCTACCGGGAATCCTGCTCGAGGTACCGAACAGGTCACGTCTCTGGTGATTTTTACGCCGTCGCACTCGCCGCTCTCGAGCGCAGCCATCGTTGCAAGATCGCCGCTCCAAGGCGAGAATCGCGGTGACCGTGACGTTCACGACGACAGGATACACTCTGGTGGATTCGCTGATGGCCTCGGCACTACCCCCGGGCGGTCCGGACGATACTGATCACTTGCTCAGAAACGCCGCCGTCGGCGATTCCGGAGCGATTGAAAGGCTTCTCGAGCGCCATCGGGAGCGGTTGCGTCGCATGATCGCCTTGCGGCTCGATGATCGGTTGGCGGCGCGCGTGGACGCTTCCGACGTCGTGCAGGAGGCGTTGGCCGACGCCGCGCGAAAGCTGGCGGACTATGCGCGCGATCGCCCTTTGCCGTTTTACCCGTGGCTGCACCGCCTGGCCGCGGAGCGGCTGGCGGCAGTCCACCGCCGGCATCGGCGGTCCAAGGCCCGAAGCGTTGCGAGAGAGGAGGTCAGACGCGTTCGCCTGGCCCGACAGCTCGGCCCAGCTCATGGTGAATAGCCTGGTGGCCAGTGACACGACGCCCAGCCATGCACTGCTCCGCGAGGAACAGCGTCAGCAGGTGCATGCGGCCCTGCAAGAGCTGGCGCCGATCGATCGCGAGATCCTGATGATGCACTATCTCGAAGAGCTGAGTTTTCCGGAAATCGCCGCGATCCTCGACATCGGCGAGGGGGCGGCCAAGATGCGGCACCTGCGTGCCTTGCGGCGCATCCGCACCGTGATGGCTGGCGACGGCACCGAGGCGAGCCCATGAACGATCGCCGTCGGATCGACAGCCGACGAGAGACCCGCGGGCGAAGATGCCGAGCTCGCCGAGCAGGCCGCCGCGCTCGCCGAGCGGCTCAGGCGCGGCGAAACTGTCGATCTCGCCGACTGCGAAGGTGAAGAACTGCGCAGCCTCCTGCCCACCATCCGCATGATGGCCGATTGGTCCAAGCAATCTCCGACGAGAGACCGACCTCCGCCACCTGGGCGATTTTCGGATCGTCCGCGAGCTGGGCCGAGGTGGGATGGGTATCGTCTACGAGGCGATCCAGGTGTCTCTGGGCCGGCGGGTTGCGCTCAAGGTCTTGCGAGACTCCGCGGCGCTCGATCCCCGGCGTCTGCGCCGATTCCAGGTGGAGGCACAGGCCGCCGCAAGCCTGCGACACCCTCACATCGTGCCCGTTTTCGCCACCGGGTCGGAGGATGGGATCGCGTACTATGCGATGCAATACATCGAGTGCCGTGACCTCGCGCCGGATCATCAACGAGCTTGAGGCGAGACGACAGCACTCGACGCCAGTCGGCTGGAAGGTTGCAAGATCGCGCCACGCAAGCCCCTCTTTGACCGATGGCTCTTCGTTCGAACGCGACGTCGCCCGGCTCGCCCGGCAGGCCGCCATGGCCCTGGAACACGCCCACGCCAACGACGTCTTGCATCGCGACGTCAAGCCCTCGAACCTCCTGATCGATGAGAAGGGCCACCTCTGGATCACCGACTTCGGCCTGGCCAGGATCGGCGGCGGCCTCGACCTGACTCAAACCGGCGAGGCCCTCGGCACTCCGCGATACATGAGCCCCGAGCAGGCACTCGGCCGCCGTACTCCCCTCGACGGGCGCACCGATGTCTATTCCCTCGGCGCCACCCTCTACGAGGTCTTGACCCTCGCGACGCCATTCCCGGGCGAGGATCGCCTCGATCTCTTGCGCCGGATCACGCAGGAGGAGCCGATCCCGCCGCGAAAGATCGACCCGAGGATCCCCGTCGAGCTCGAGACGATCGTGCTGAAGGCGATGGCCAAGGTCCCGGCCGACCGTTATGCGACGGCCGCCGATCTGGCCGATGATCTGGGCCGCTTCCTCGACGACCGGCCGATCCGCGCCCGCCGGCCGAGCCTCCTCGACCGGGCCGGCAAGTGGACGCGCCGGCATCGCAAGCTGATGGCCGTGGCGGGGGCGACGGCTCTCGTTCTGGCCGTCGCCCTGGCGGCGGCCGTGTTCCAGTACACTGTCTGGCTTCGCCGCCACGGCGAGGACCTCGAGACCGAGGTCGCCCGCGCCAACCGCAATGCCGACCTCGCCAACCGCCACCGACGGCTGGTTAACCGGCATCTTCACGCCGTCGCAGCTTCGCCTGGCCAGTGCGGCGATCGAGAACGGGCAGCTTGAACGTGCTCAGGATATCTTGCACGACCAGGTTACGAACCCGGGCGAGGACGACCCGCGTGACTTTGCCTGGCATTTCCTCTGGGAACGCGCGACACGTCAGATCGCCCCGCTGTACGGCCACGAGCGAAACGTGAGGGCCCTGGCCATGAGCCCCGACGGCCGGACGCTCGCCAGCGGCGACGAGGTCGGGATGGTCAGGCTTTGGGACCTTCGAACCGGTTCCGCCGTCGGCGTGTTGAAGGGGCACGCTCTCTCGATCAGCCGCCTCGTGTTCTCCGCCGATGGCAGCCTGCTTGCCTCGGCGGCGGACACAGACAGCCACTCCCGCAGCGAGGTCTTGCTGTGGGAAGCCGCCACCGGACGCGAGCTCGCCCGGATCGAAGGACTCGACAACTGCATCGCGGCGGTGCCCGTCTTCTTGAGGAATGAACCCGCGCTCAGACTCCATACCTCGTGGCGCGAGTCGGTTAACGGCGAGTGGCGCGAATCGGCGATTCGGGAAATCCGAACCTACGATCTCTCCCACGGCCCCTCCCGGCTCGCGCTGCGGTCATCGTGGCGCTCGCGAGATTACACCTGCCTGACCGACGCGGGCCAGATCGTGACGTTCCCACGCACGCCGCTCTCCGAACAAGATCGCTGGACGCTGAAAGACGCGGAGACCGGCCATATTGAATGGGCCTTCGACTCGGCTCGCTTCGGCGTCCCGAGTGTTGACTGCATTCACTCCCGACGGGCGCATTGTCGCGGCGGCGTTCGACAACAATGGCCGTGTCGTGCCGGGAATCCAGCACCGGGCGGGAGGTGTTCCGTTACACGAGCGAGTCGCCGCTGCGCACGCTGGCCTTGAGCGCCGACGGCCGCACGCTCGTCGCCGCGTGCGAGTCGGGACTGGTCGAGCTTCGCTCGCTCTCCACAGCCAGGCGGATCGCGCTGGCGATCAGCGACGTTCCCAGGCAGAATTCAAGCCTTCGCGTCGCATTTTCACCCGATGGATCCCGGCTGGCGACAAGCGAATGGGGCATCCCCGGCGGGGCCACTCCGGTGACCATCTGGGACGTCGACACCGGAAAGCGTCTGGGGCAGTATCCCGGTCATCGTGACCGGGCGGCCGACCTGCTGTTCGCGGCCGACGGCCGTTCGCTGCTGATCGCCGCCGGTCCGACGATCCGGTGCTGGTTCCTCGAAAGGGAATCGGAGCCCCCTCCGCTGGCGGGCCACAAGGACGAAGCTTGGGCCGTCGCGTTCGCGCCCGATGGCGAGCTGCTGGCCTCGGGCAGCCGACGACGACGATCCCGAGACCATCAAGCTCTGGGAGCCCAGGAGCGGCCGGCGGGTCCGCGGCTGGCACGGCGGACCCGGAACGACCGCCTCGCTCGCATTTTCACCGGATGGCCGCGTCCTGGCCTCCGCTCACCTGGTGAAGGAAGACAACGTCCGCCTCTGGGACGTCGCCACCGGCAAGCCCCTGGCCACGTTGAGCGGACACACCGCGCGTGCCCGCACAGTGGCCTTCCATCCTCACGGCAAGCTGCTCGCGTCGGCCGGGTCGGACAAGACGATTCGTCTCTGGGACGTCGAACGAGCGAATCTGCCTGGCCGCGCTCGACGGGCATGACGATACAATCCAGCGACTGGTCTTCGCACCCGATGGCACGCAGTTGGCCTCCGCGTCCAGCGATGGTACCGTACGCTTGTGGGATGTCGCCCAGGGCCGGATCGTGCGGACGCTTGCGGGACCGGAGAAATTCACGTCGGTCGAGTATTTCCCCGGATGGCCGGACGCTCGCCGGGGCCGACGAGGATGGCTCGATCACGCTCTGGGATGCGGCGACCGGTGCGCAGCGCGGGCTGCTCCGCGATGAAGTGAGGGTCTTGCGCGCCCTCGCGTTCTCCCCCGACAGCCGGATCCTGGCATCGGCGGGCGAAATCGGGCCCGATCCGACTTTGGGACGTGCTGACCGCTCAGGAGCTGCATTCCCTCCCGGACGACTCCGGGCACGTCCATTCGCTGGCCTTCGCCCCGGATGGGTCGTCACTGGCGTATTCCCGCCATGACGGCGCCGTGGAGATCTGTCGAACCGATCTTGCCGTCTTTCATGCTCATCAGAGGCGCGGATCGATCGCGCGAGTCCGAACCGGGTCGACCGAGCCGGCGCGATTCGCGGGCGGTGAGGCGGCCTGACACCGGCGACCATCGATGACCCTGAACGTCAGATGCCGGCGTCCGCCGTGCAGTGGGCCATCAGCCAGGTGTCGACGTCGGCAAGCATGTGCGTGGTCAAGCGATGGGAGCTGGGGTAGGACTGAAACGCGACCCGCAGACCGCCAGCGCGAAGGGTCGAAACTCCCTGCCGGGCGTCATGCAGGGGGACCCTGGCGTTCCAGGCGCCGTGGACGACCAGAAGCGGCAGGTCACGACAGGCTTTGAGCCGGCCGAGCGGCCTGAGCCCGCTCGGGAGCCAGCCGTTGATGGCCACCACGCCGGCGAACCGCTCCGGGAAGCTCATCCCGAGCCAGTAGGCGACGGCGGCGCCTTCGCCGCTGCCGACCAGGAAGATCCGCTCGGAGTGGATGTGCAGCAGGTTGCGAGTTTGCAGAATCGCGCTGAAAACGGCCTCCTCGAGGCGGTCAATCGCTTCCGGCTCCGCGCTGAAGAGCAGCCGGCGCACCAGCTCGGCCTCCGACACCACGACGTGCGGCCGCGATCTTCTGCGGCCGGGCTGCTCGAACTCCGAACCCCAGCCGAAGCCCGCCAGGTGATCGCGCTTGGTCACCGGCTCGGGGCCCCGGAGCCCGAGCCCCACATAGTTCCGCCAGCTCAGGGCCGGCATCGCCCGCACGAGCTGCTCTTCGTCGCCGCCGCGGCCGTGGAACAGCACCAGTAAGGGATAGGCATAGTTCGGCTCGTATTGCCGCGGGATGAATCGCGCCTCCACCAGCGGGCTGGACACCGGTGCGGTTGGGTTCAAGGGTGCATGGAGCCGGTCGAAACTCATCTCAGAAGAACCTCCGGACGCCTGAAAACCGTCCCGCCAATCGTGATTCCTACCTCGAAAGAACCGAATATCCTCGCAAGTTGCTTACCTATCTTGCCGAGTCGGGCTATACGAGCCGCGACAAGCATAGCCAGGTCAACCACACCCTTCAATAAACGCCTTGCTTATTTTCAATTTTGTCTCAAGTTTCTGGCCTTGAAAACCGAAACACACGCAATTTGACGGAAGATGCTTGGATTATGCGGGTTGCACGTGCCGCGGGCCAGGATCTGGCTCGATCTGGACGGCCCTCCAGGGCTGGCTCGAGTACCGCGGCCCTCGCGCCTGGACCGTGGTCCGATCGACCCTCCACCGGCTCGTCGCGCCAGGAGGAAGGTCAGAGCGACCTCTTGAGCGCATCGAAGACTTGAGTGGGAAGTTTGGTCAATTCCTTCCCCAAGCTCTCCGCCTTGCTGACCACGCTCGATCCAGCGCTGCCGACTTTCCGCTTGAGCTTCTTGTTCGCGGCTTTCGCCTGATTCCTGGCAATCAGAGCAGCTCGGGCCGCTTGCTTGTGGGCGGCCTGGCTCTGTGCGGCCAGGGTTGCCAGGGACGGCAGGGTACCGGCCGGCACGGATGTCGGCACGGTGGTTCCATTTCCCGGGAGCCGCACGATGACGGGAGCGGAAATCGACTGGTTGTTGGTGTAGAGCGACTCGTTGACCGTATTCTCCGGGTTGACGATGACCGCGATCCGGGCGTATCCGACGCTGCTGAGCGTCACGCCGTTGGGTAGTCGACCGGGGAGCTGGAGCGGCTCGGTGACCTCCTGGCTGGCTCCGGCGGCGAGGCCGGTGACGGTGGCATCGCCCAGGAAAAGAGCGTCGGCGAGCGAACCGCTCTGGCCGGTGAGCAGGAAACGGACCAGGAACGGACCGGCGGCCGCCTGTCCCAGGTTCTGGACGTCGGTCGAGGCCGAGAAACTCGAGCCCCAGTTGAGCGAGTTGGTCGAGACGAGGACCGACGAGGAAGCCAGGTCGGCCAGCGCGCCGGCCACCGGCGCGGTGGTGGTCGTGGTGGTTGTGGTGCCGTCGGTCGTGGTCGTGACGGTTGTGGTGCCCGCCGTGATCGAAATCGCCGCCTGATCCAGACCAAGCCCCTGGTCGGGCTGGTGCGGGTAGAGATCGTTCGTGAGGTAGTCGGCGTCCTGCGTCATTGTGAGGCCGAAGCTCGTGTAATTGGCGACCGCGTTGGGCTCGACCGCGGGCAAGGTGATGTTCTGGACCAGGTTGATCGTCTGATACGGGGCCAGAGGCGGCACGATGATGTTGCCGATCCCCACGGTGGTCCAATCTCCGTAGCTGAGACTCGTCGGCGTGAGCGAGATCAGCGCCCGTGTCTGGGGTGACGCGCCGGCGCCATCGTTGGTGACCTGCGCTGTGACCGTGATGGTACTCCCCCAGGTGGGATCGGTGGGAGTCACGGCCAGTGTGGTGCCGACCAGGTTGGCCGGCGCCGGCGGCTCGATCAACACGGGCGTCGTGTCGTAGGGAGGACCGAGATCTTTGTCATTGCGATAATTACTCTCGATGACGGTCTTGGTCGGGTTGACGACCGCCGATATGTAAAGCGTTCCGCCCGTGCTGCTCACATCTGGAATCGGTGTCGTCGGGAGGGTCACCGATGTGCTGTAGGGAACGGTCTGGCCAGCGGCCAATCCAGCCGGGATCGTGACGGTTACGAGCGGGAGGGAATAAGGCGAGATCCCCCGGATGGGCGAGGCATAGAGGACGATCTGAAAGGGTGCGGTGGTGATGCCCCCTCCCTGGTTCTTGACCTTTCCCTCGATGTCGAGGGTATTACCCCAATCGGCGACGCTGCTGGAGGACACCAGCGCCGAATTCACGAGGTCGGGCAATGTCCCTTTACCGGTCAGCATTTGCCGCCGTTCCAGGGGTTCCATTCGCAGGATGATCGGCCCGCGCCCCCGGCGCGGCGGCGACCTGCAGCCCGGCGGTCATACGACGGCATGGGAATACTCTCCTCCTTGAGATCGCGGTTCACGCTGGCCCTTCCGGCAGGCGCTAGCCTGACTCCGGATACCGCAGGCGCATCCCGACAGTCAGGCCGTCGGTTCGGTGCGCCGCACGCGTGAATTCCGCATTGACCCGTCCATGGGGTTTTGCAGACCATATCCGCCGCCTGGGAATCGGTCAAGAGCGGCTATTGACCGCGCGCGGGCTGGTATGATAGCGCCTGAACGAGATCGTCGGCTCTTGACCGCGATCAACCAACATTAGCACTGTTGGTCTCTGCTCTAGCGAAGGTACCAGGAGCGGGTGTTGACTGAACAGTTGATCGGAAAGCTTGGTTACTTGGGAATCGCCCTCATCCTGATCCTGGGCGGCCTGGGTCTGCCCATTCCCGAGGAAGCGCCATCATCCTGGCGGCGGTGCTAAGCCGAAACGGAACGATGACCTGGCCGCTGGCCCTGGCAAGCTCTCTGGCCGGCGTGCTCCTGGGCGACCTGCTCGTCTATTTTTTGGGGTACCTTTACGGCGAGAAAGTTCTCAGCCTGCCGATCACGCGCCGGCTCTTGACCCGGCAGAGGGAAGCCCAGATCAAGGGCTATTTTCACCGGCACGGATTCAAGATTCTGGTCTCCGGCCGGTTTGTCCCAGGCTTTCGTACGGCCGCGTATCTGACCGCCGGCATTCTGAAGCTGCCAACGCTCAAGCTGTTCCTCACCGATCTCCTGGCTGCGTCCTTGAGCACGTGCTTCATGTTCGGGCTGGGCTATGCCTTCGCCCACCAGATCCAAAAGGGCATTCGCGAGGCCCAGCAGTGGCTCACCGTGCTGGCGGCACTGGGAATCGCCGGATTTCTGCTGATTCGCTATTACCGGGCACAAACACGCGCCGGACTGCCGATCGGACCGCCCGTGCTCTACAGCGACGATGTCCCGCTGCCTGAAGAAGAGCTGCATGTTCACGAGACTGAGCCGGTGGCCAGCCCCGATTCCGGCTCGCCGGCGGGCGCGATTGCGGGCGCCACAGAAGAGGCCCGCGCGGGCTCAGAGCCTGGAGACTCGCAACATCCCGCGTCTGCTCACGCATCGAGCGGACGGTCTGGCCCGCGCGAACCGGCACATCGTGACGATGGGGCGGACATGCGGCCGATTCACGACGCCGTCACCATCGAAGTCGAAACGGCCCGGTCTCAGCCGCCACTCCAAACGCCGCCATTCTGAACCGATCGCCGGGGCGATTCTGCCGGTCTTCCAGAGCGCAGAAGGCCTCCGGCGCCAGCGGCTTCCGGCTCAAGAGCCGGTGATGCTTGCGGAAGTCGTGTTGACCCGTTTTTCGGTTCCTGATAGGGTCCCGGACGCCTTGGCAAGATCAGCGTGTGGTCCAAGGCATCGAGGGAATCCAGAGCTGCATCCCTGGCCAATACGACCGCGACGGGTCGAGAGTCGCACACAGCCCAACTCATGACATCGTCATGGGATGGGGTGCTCTCGAGTCGAACTTGCGGTGAGAGGACAGGGAGAGAAGGCCTGGAGGGGCCCATGACGGCTCGGGACATGTTCCGAGCTGGATGTCACGGCTCCCCTTGATCCCGCGCTACGACGCGGCCACGGCCCGCGGGGCCCGTCCGGAGACGTTCTCCGGCCGGCGAGTTACGGAATGACTCGCTCCTGGGTTCGTCCGTGCAACGAACCTTCCCGATCAACCCTGGAAGATCGCTAGAATGAACAAGATCACTTATGCTCTCGCCCTGGGGGCTGGTCTCGTGCTGAGCCTGGCCGCCCCGAACGCGCAAGCTGACCCGATTGTCCAGACACTCGCGCCGACGTCGATGTCAGCATCGATGTTCAACAGCCTCTACACTCCCAGCACAACGGTCCTGACCTCGGGGTACGACTTCATGAACACGCCCAACGCGGGTGTGGTGGAGTCTCAGGTGTTCACTGGGACGGGGGCGGCGACAGGCACTTACGCCTACGCTTATCAGTTCGGCGTCAACAATGCACAGGACACGTCGATCCAGCAGCCGACGAGCGTGAACAGCGCGTCGATGCTGTTCAACGCCACGCCGGTCGGCACGAATTTCACGGGCACCGGGACGACCTACGCCTATGTCGTCACCAACGGTCAAGTGGGTGGGATCAACCTGCCCCAGGCCGCCCCCGGCAGCGTCATTCAGACCCCCTCTTCGATCGCCTGGCTTCCCAGCTCGACGACCGGGTCACTGACGTTTCAGTACCTGAACCCGACGACGAACACCGGCCCGCTCGCGGCGGGCGCCACGAGCGGCACCGTCGTGATCATCTCGACGCAGCCGTTCACCCAGCAGTTTGTGAGCCTCCAGAATCCCGAGCCCCAGACTCTGTACCCCAAGGCCTACTCCGCGTCCGGCGGCCCGATCAACCAGGTGCCGGCCCCGGAGCCAGCGACGGTCCTGGCCTGGACCACGGTGCTCGCCGGCCTTGCCGTCGGGCACCGGTTCCGACACCGCCGGCACCAGACCGTCTGAGTCGCAAGGGCACAGGCCGCCGCCCCGGGACGTCGATCCCCGCCGACCCAGAGCGGACGGGCAAAGCAGTCAAGTCGTCCTCCTCCTCCCGCCCTCCACGGCCAGTTCTGCTGGCCGCGGGGGGCTTTTTCGTTGCCGGATCATCGGTTACGATAACGATGCTTTGCGCGGACAGACCTGGCCGGCGAACGTGTGCGCAATCGGCCGGGGCGCCGCTCAAGCGCCTGCGCAGCGATGGCCCGCGATGGGGGATCGCCGCACGAGAGTCCGTTTTTCCGCGACACCCAGATGAGCTTCCCCACAATCGCCCGCGTGCGCCGCTCTTATCGACAGCCCGCGGTCCCCGACGTCGAGAACGCGACGATCGAGGCCATCGTCCGAAGCCGCCTGGCTTCGCGATTGCCGCCGGGGGCCCGGATTGCCATTACTGCCGGCAGTCGGGGCATCTGCGGGATTGGCGGCATCGTGCGCGCGGCCGCCGACGCCGTGCGCTCCTGGGTTTCGACCCGTTCGTCGTCGCCGCCATGGGCAGCCACGGCGGAGGGACCGCCGAGGGGCAGCGGGCTCTCCTGGGCGAGCTCGGGGTTACGGAGGCTGTCGTCGGTTGCCCGATCAAGTCCGAGATGGATACCGTCGTCGTCGGCACCAACTCGTTCGGACTGCCGATCCATTTCGACCGGAACGCCTACGAGGCCGACGGGATCGTCCTCTTGAACCGGATCAAGCCGCACACCTCGTTCACCGGACGCTACGAGAGCGGCCTGCTCAAGATGCTCTCGATCGGGCTGGGGAAGCGCCAGGGGGCTGCCCAGGTTCACAAGCTGGGTCTGCCGGGCCTGAGAAAGCTCGTCCCGGAAGTCGGCGCCCGGCTGCTCGAGGAAACGCCGGTGGTGCTGGGCGTCGCGATCCTGGAAAACGCCAGCGAACAGACCGCCCGGATCGTCGCCGTCGAGCCTGAAGAGATTCTGGAGGTCGAGCCAGGACTGCTGGATGAAGCGCGCGTGCTGATGGCGCGACTACCCTTCGACCAGATCGACGTCTTGATCGTGGGCGAGCTTGGCAAGAACTACAGCGGCACGGGGCTCGACCCCAACGTGATCGGCCGCCAGCGGGTCGAGACCATGCCGGATTTGCCTCGCCCCGTGATCACCCGGCTTGCTGTGCTCGACCTCTCTGCCGAAACGCGGGGAAATGCGCTCGGGATCGGGCTGGCCGATCTCACGACCCAGCGGCTGATTCGCGGCATCGATCCGAATCCGATGCGCGTCAACAGTCTGACCAGCAACTTCCTCACCCGCGCTCGGGTCCCGCTCTCCTTGCCCACCGACAAGGACGTTGTCGCGGCAGCACTTGATACCTGCTGGCGCATCGATCGCCGGGACGCGCGCCTGGTCTTGATCCCGAACACGCTCGAGCTCACGACCCTCTGGGTGTCGCAGGCCCTGGCCCATGACGTCGCGGGCGACCTTGAGCTGGCGCTCGAAACCGAGTTTTTGCCGATCCCGTTCGCCGAGAACGGCGATCTCGAGCAAGAACGCCTTTTTCCCGAGAGCCATCGCGCACGAAGGGCCAGGGGATGAAAAGCTCCCTGGCGTTTGAGCGCGTGTTGCACAGCCCGGAAAGCTCCGCTCATGAGCCAGCACGGTAAGCCATCGGGCCTCGGGCGAAAAGACGGATTGGCGGCTGAGCCGGTTTCATCACCGCTCTCGCGTCCGCCAGGCGGCCAACAGGCCGCCTCGGAGGACGCCGACCTGATTCGTTACACCGCGCCGATCTTTGCGTACGTCGCCTTGACCGCGCTCGAAGGCTACTTGCCGCACGGCCAGGGGCGGGGGCCGGGACAGGCCAGCCCTGTCTGGTACCCGCTTTTCTACACCGCCAAGGTCGTCGTGGTCGCGTTGCTCGCCTGGCGCTATCGGTCGACCTGGAAAGACTTCCTCCCCATCCCGAATCTTGCGTCGCTCGGCCTTGCCGCGGCGACGGGGCTTCTGGTCTGGGGAATCTGGATCGGCCTCGACGGACGCTACCCGCCGCTGCCGCTGGTCGGCGGTGTTCGTGCCGGGTTCAATCCCGCCGGCATGTCGCCCGCGGCGAGGTGGGCGTTCATCACCGTCCGGATCGCGGGGCTGGCCGTCCTCGTTCCCGTGATCGAGGAGCTCTTCTGGCGGTCTTTCCTGATGCGCTGGCTCATCGATCCGGATATCTTCAAGGTGGCGGTGGGGCGG
Source organism: uncultured Isosphaeraceae bacterium (assembly GCA_963781785.1). Taxonomy (GTDB): domain Bacteria; phylum Planctomycetota; class Planctomycetia; order Isosphaerales; family Isosphaeraceae; genus CAWAHD01. The sequence goes on from CAWAHD010000002.1 coordinate 389,018, forward strand.
GTGACGCCCCTCGCGGCGACCGTGACTTCCATCCTGTTCGCCCTGGCGCATCCGGAATGGCTGGCGGCCCTCGTGACGGGCTTTCTCTGGGCATGGCTGCTCTGGCAAACGAAGTCGCTCTCCGCGTGCGCAGCCAGCCACGCGATCGCAAACTTCGCTCTGGGTGTCTACGTGATCGCCAGCGGAGCCTGGAAGTTCTGGTGACGACCGCCTGCGCCGCGAACCCTGCTGATCCGAGTCGGCTGCCATGATTATTCCCTGGGGCAGCGATGCCCCACTTTACCACCGGCCCGTCGCGACGGTCGGCGTGATCGCAGCCTGCACGCTGTCGTTCTTCGTGTTCCCCGTCAGCCGGTTCGAAAGCTGGACGATGGTGGTCGGGGAGGGCTTGCACCCGGTCCAGTGGCTGACGAGCCTGTTCATGCACGTCAGCCTGAGCCACCTGGTCGGCAATATGCTCTTCCTGTGGGTCTTCGGGCTCATCGTCGAGGGGAAGCTGGGCTGGTGGGCATTCCTGCTTTCGTACCTGGGCATCGGCGCGACCGAGAACGCGGCGATCCAGATCTTGATTCACCCGGCCGAGCCCATCCACGAGCTGGGTGCCTCGGGCGCGATCTTCGGCCTCCTGGCGATGTGCCTGGTGTGGGCTCCCCGGAACGAGATCCAGTGCGTGGCGATCTTTCGATTTCTGCCGATCGATTTCGAGTTCCCGATCCTGGGATTCGCGGCGTTCTATATCGGCATGGAGGTCTTCTTCCTCGCCTTGCGAGGCTTCCGGCACTCGAGCGAGCTGGCGCACGTCGGCGGGGCCGTTCTGGGGTTCGGACTGGCCGTCGTGCTCCTCAAGCTCAAGCTCGTCGACTGCGAGAATTGGGACCTGTTCGCCGTCCTGGACGGGCGGCAAGGTCAGACGAAGGCCCAGGCTAGAAGAACGAGGGCCGCTGCCAGGCGGGTACCGAGCGACCACGACCGGCCTTCCAGGCCGAAAAAAAAAGCCAAGGGGACCGCGCGGGCCGTCACGTCGATGGAAGATGCCGAGGCCAAGGCGCTGCGCACGATGCGGCTCCATCTCGAGATGGGCGAGTTTGAGGCCGCGCTGGCGGTCTATCGGCAGTCGCGCCGCGCGATCGCCGGATGGCAGCCCCACGAGCGCGACTGGCTCGAGCTGATTCAGGCTCTCGTCGAGCAGAACACATGGGACGCGGCCATCCCGGTGATCCGCGAGTATCTCGAAGACACAGCCAAGCCGTCGCCCCGGGTCCAGCTCAAACTGGCCCAGATCTTGATCCAGAAGCTGGGACGTCCGTTGCAGGGGCTCAAGGTTCTCGACCAGATCCCCGAGGGAGCTTTGCCGGAGAAGCTCGATCTGGTGTACCGCCAGCTCGCGCACGAAGCCGAGCAGATGCGCGAAGACGGCGAGCTCGAGCTTCAGGACGAGATGTGGTGATCAGCCGGGGAATCACATCCGCAAAAACAGCTCGTGTTTTTCGAGGAAGCGGTTGAACCAGGTGCAGATGACGAAATAGAGACCAAACCCCAGCGCGAGATACCAGGCCGGCGAATCGTTGGGAACGTACGGCTTGACCGCTGCGGCCACGATTGGATGAATGATGTAGGCCACAAGCGCGTTCTGGCCGAAGATGCGAAACACGCCGGCTTCCAGCCGGCCCAGGTCGCACGCCAGCGCGAACAGGGCATAGACCGCCAGCGAGAACCCGGCGGCAAACGTGAGGTACGACACGGTGCCCGCCCGCTGGCTCATCGTCCACAGCTCGATGGCCGGAGACCCCGCCGGCTTCACGAACGGCGGCAGCGCCAGCTTCCCACCCATCGAGGACAACGCGTACCCCAGGATCATCAAGACAGCCGACCAGGCGGCCAGGGTCAGGATCGAACGCCGATCCTCTCGGCCGCCCGCGATGGCGTCATAGGCGAGCGACCCGACCAGGGTGGGAATCGTCCAGGTCAAGAAGCCGAGCGGGCCGCCGTCGATCACGTTGGGAGGCTTGAGCGCCCAATTAAGGTAGAACCACGACGAGAGCCAGAGATGGAGCGCCGCCGAACCGATCATGAACGCCACCCGCATCGCCGTCCCCGTCGCGATCACCGGCAAGATCCAGACCGATGTGATCGCAATGTGCACCAGCGTCTGGAAAATCTCGCGCCGGAATGCATTCGTGAGGAAGCCCCACCACCCCAGCCGCTCGAGCTCGGCCCAGGATTTGACCTCACCGTCCAGGTGATAGATCACGAAGCCCAAGAGGATCAGGCCTGCGTTCCGTCGAAGTACGGCTAGAGTGGCCGCTCCAAACCCGCCGGTCGCCAGCCGTCTCAGAAACGTCAGACGAAAGGCAAACCCCACCGCGAAGAAGAACTGGGGCATGATCGTGTCGGCGTAGCTGCAGTAGGTATTGTGGTGCTTGAGCACATCCGGCACGACGACGTAGCCGCCCACGAAGTTGACGAGCAACATGCCCGCAACCGTGTAACCGCGAAACTGGTCGAGCGAAATGATCCGTCGCCGCCTGGCCTCTGGCTCGCTCATCAGTCTTCCTCAAATAGTCGAATAACTCGATCCCACGGCTGCGTCTATTATGGCGTCTTCCCTGTGAGGGGAATGGCGGGCACAAAACGGTGGTGTCCGGGCTCGGGGTGACATACGCCGGGGCTTGAGTGTGCCATGGAGACCGGTTCGAAGGCAATCGGTCGCTGGTGCTCTAAGCCACCATCCTGGATAGTTCGGGCCAGGTGAAACAGGTCCGAATTCGAGCCTTCAAATCGATGGCCTCGAGCAAACCGGCGCGCCCTTCGGGGAGACAATGCCGGAAAATCAAGCGAAAAAATTTGAAGAAATTTCTCGGGACAGGGTTGACGCGCGAGGAGAATCGTCGTATTTTGGCGGACGCCTTGAGGATTTAGATCAATGATGATCCCATGAGTGATATTTGTATCCGATGATTCTATTTCGATCTACAATCCATTCGCTGTTCTTTCTCCGCCCGGGCACGACTTCATTGTGACCCGGAAGCTTCTCTCGAAAAAAGGGGCTCGATTCCAGGCGGCAGGGACGCAACTGCCCGGTTGGGCCTTTTGTAGTGAGGACGGGTCGAGGTGCCCACCGAGGTTCGTTTCCTCAGCATTTGGCCTCACGGTCCGCGGGCCGATTCGGCAAGGATGCTCGAATCCCCGCGGACCGCGAATGGCCAAACTAAACTAGAGAGCCTCAGGGGGGGATGACCCGATCGCGGAATGGGGCTTCGGCCGCGTTCCGGATCATGTCCTCGTCCGGCGGGGCGATCAGCTTGAGAAGGGGGTTGCCCTGCGGGCGGCTCGGTGGCTTCTCGGGGATGGCGGCTGGCGGAAGGGTGCCCAGGCGGATGCCGATCCGCTCCAGGAGCGCCTTGGAGAGCGGCTCGTCGCCGAACCAGCCGATGCGGCAGCCGACACGGGTCTGCCCCTGGTTGGGCCGCAGGGTGACGAGCACCGAGCGGTTGTCTTCGGTTTTGCCATCGACCTTGTAAACCGATCCATCGCGACCGCGGCCGACCGACGAGATATTGAGGTCCTGCATCGCCTCCTGGACAACGGCGGTCACCCGCTCGGGCGGCACGGCGAAGTCCTGGGTCGCCCGGCCACCTCCGTAGCTGGCCGACAGGCTTGATTCCCGTTCCAAGGTCGGTGCGACCGTGGCGCAACCAGCCTGCCAGAGGCCGAGTATCAGGGCTCCCGCCAGTGCAATCCTTTGCGCTGCCATCGCCGGCACCTCGCTGTGATCCGTTCCCCCAGCGGTATAAACACTCGCCAATCGCCTCGCTCGCGAGCCGGAGAAGGCTAACCGCAGACTCACGGATGGTCAAGCTTTGGATTTTCGAATTCCGGCTTTGATCTTCGGGTTGCGGATCTCGTATTTGCCGCTTCGATTTCCTCTCCGGTGTCTGCGGCGGGCCAAGCTCCGCGGCCGGTGGTGCCGAGGGCGTGTTGTTTTCGGTGGGGTCTCCCCTATAATAGTCGTTTGCATCGGTCTGCCCCTTGCGTGGAGGGGTGGAGGTCGTTTGACACAAGGTCTTTCGCTAGCCAGTTATCCGAAAAGTAGCCTCGAGGACGCTCCGGGCCGGGATGGCCCTGGGTCAAGTTCTCGTCCGATCGGCGGCTGGTGCGGCGGTCCGCTCTTTGCGGCTGCACGCGGGGGCGGACAGGGAAATGAAGCGCGAAAATGGTAGATCGCAACCTGCTACGTGAATTTGATGTCAATGAGGATGAGCTCACCGCTCTGGTGACCGGGGAAGACGGCACTGCCACACTCGAAGAATTTCTGGGCGCGGGGCAAAGCTTCGAGATCGGTCGCATTGTCTCGGGGAAGGTGGTCGAAATCGTCGGCGACCAGGTGGTCGTGGACGTCGGTTACAAGTCGGAGGGTCTGGTCCCGCTCAACGAATGGGAAGACGAGCCGGCGCCCCGCCAGGGCGACACCGTGGAAGTGTTGCTCGAGGGGATGGAAGACGACACGGGCGAGATCGTCCTGTCACGACGGAAGGCGCACCGGATGCGCGCCTGGGAGATGGTCATCTCCCGTTACCACGAGGGCGACGTCGTCAAGGGACGCGTCACCCGCAAGATCAAGGGAGGCCTGCTGGTCGATATCGGCGTCAACGTATTCCTGCCCGCCAGCCAGGTGGACATTCGCCGCCCGTCCGACATCGCCGACTACATCGATCAGGAAATCGAGTGCATGATCCTCAAGATCGATGAAAGCCGCCGCAACATCGTCGTCAGCCGCCGCAAGCTCATCGAGATCACCCGCGAGACCCAGAAGAAGCAACTCCTCGAGGAGATTGCGGTCAACCAGGTCCGCAAGGGGACCGTCAAGAACATCGCCGATTTCGGCGCCTTCGTCGACCTGGGGGGCATCGACGGCCTCCTGCACATCACCGATATGAGCTGGGGGCGGATCAACCACCCCAGCGACATGCTCAAGATCGACGACCTCGTCGAGGTGATGGTCCTGCACGTCGACAAGGACCGCGAGAAGATCGCGCTCGGGCTCAAGCAAAAGTCTGCCAGCCCGTGGGAGAACGTCGAGAAGAAATACCCCGTCGGTACGCGCGTGATCGGCGAAGTCGTGAACGTCATGACGTACGGGGCGTTCGTCAAGCTGGAGGAAGGGATCGAAGGCCTGGTGCACATCTCGGAGATGAGCTGGACCAAGCGGATCAACCACCCATCCGAGCTGGTGAATATCGGCGACAAGATCGAGGTCGTCGTCCTCGGTATCAACCGCGACAAGCAGGAAATCTCCCTGGGCATGAAGCAAACCCAGATCAACCCCTGGGACCAGGTCGCCAGCAAGTATCCGCCGGGAACGATGGTTGAGGGCACGGTCCGCAACCTCACCAACTACGGCGCATTCATCGAGATCGAGGAAGGCATCGACGGTCTGCTCCATATTTCCGACATGAGCTGGACCCGCAAGATCGGGCACCCCAACGAGATCCTCGAGAAATCCCAGCGGATCAGTTGCCAGGTGCTCAACGTCGATCAGGACCGCAAACGGATCGCACTCGGGCTCAAGCAGCTCAAGGACGACCCATGGGAGACCGACATCCCCGGCCGCTACGAACCCGGCGACCTCGTCAAGGGCAAGGTCACCAAGCTCACCAACTTCGGTGTCTTCGTCGAGCTCGAGCCCGGCCTCGAGGGGTTGCTCCACATCTCGGAGCTCGCCGACCACAAGGTCGACAGCCCCGAGGAAGTCGTCAAGGTAGGCGACGAGATCGAGGTCAAGATCCTGCGCGTCGACCGCGGCGAGCGCAAGATCGGCCTGTCTCGCAAGAAGGCCCAGTGGAATCGTCCCGATTCCGAACGCGAAGAGGGAGCCGATGCTCCCGAATCCCCCGCCGAGACCCCCAAGGAACTCAAGGGCGGCTTGAGCGGCGGCGGTCCGATCTTCAGCAGAGGCGGGCCCGCCGCTTCAGAGTCTCCACCCCCCGAATCCAAGCCGGCCGACTGAGCCGCAAACCCGGCACAACCCATCCGACCTGTTTCTTCAGGCCGTCGCTTTGACGCTCCCGTCAAGCGACGGCCTTTTTCGTGCGCTCTCCTGACCGCCAGGTCGGCCTGATCCGCATATCACATTGTTGTATCAGTGTTTTCGACGATCGCCTCGGGTTCCCACTCTTCACATCACCACGACCGGAAGTATCTCTTTTATTCCTAATCTTCTCAAATCCCCAATACACCCTAGATTTGCAAGTCACTCTTAAGTTATCAAGGCGTATGGTCCGATACCTCGTGATGTAAGAGTGTAAGCGGCGAAGGGAATGAAGAGGAGGTCACGAGCTGCGTCCGGGGAACGATCTGGGCCTATCCGGTCGCGCTCGCAATGCCCTTTCGTCCGATCGAGAGCATCACGAACCGGGCTCGCAATGGGGCCGGCCGTGGTGTGACGAAAGGGCTGAGATTTCGGTTGGGACGCCGAGACTTTGCCGGTGAGAGCTTGAACCCGTGGGTTCGAGGCAGGAAACGCAGACAACCCGTTGACGATGGCGATTGGACGATTCGAGTCCGCCCGCGTTTGTCGCGTTCGGATCGACGTCGAGTCAATGCGGTTCCTGGCCCTCGAAATCCCCTGACGTACGCGGACCAATGTTCCGACCGACTCAACGAGGACCTACATGGCCCGGATTCGCCGACACCGCCGTGACACGGTGCAGAGCCCCCTGGAGACCTATCTCCGGGAGATCAACGAGATGGCTCTGTTAACCGCGGATGAAGAGAAAGAGCTGGCTCACAGGATTGCGCGCGGCGACAAGCTGGCGCGCGACCGGATGGTGTGCGCCAACTTGAGGCTTGTCGTCAACATCGCCAGAGGCTACGTCGGTAAAGGGCTGTCGCTTCAGGACCTGATTGAAGAGGGCAATCTCGGACTTTTGCGCAGTGCAAGGCTTCGACCCGATGGTGGGTACGCGGTTCAGCACCTATGCGAGCTACTGGATCAAGCAGTCGATCAAGTGCGCCTTGGTGAATACGGCCAAGCCGATCCGGATTCCCGCCTACATGGTCGAGCTGCTTTTCAAATGGCGGCGGATGGCGACCGACTTGCAGGAAACGCTGGGACGGTCACCGACCATCGAGGAAATCGCCAAGGCGCTCGAGCTTCCCAGGAAGAAGCTGGCAATCGTCAAGAAAGCGATCAAGGTGTATAACCTGGTCCCTCAGACGGATCAGCCGGAAAACGGCTGGAGCCTGGGTGAGATGCTCATGGACGAGCACACCCGCACGCCCGACGTGGTGATGGTCGAGGCCGACAATCTGCGCCTGGTGCTCGACAGGCTCGACGAGATGGATAAGCGAGAGGCGACGGTTCTCCGGATGCGATTCGGTCTCAACGATGCGCCTCCCAAGACGCTCAAGGAGATCGGCGAATCGCTGGGATTGACGCGGGAGTGCGTCCGTCAGATCGAGAACGAAGCTCTCGGCAAGCTGTCGGCGTCGATGCAGGCAGACTGAACGGCAGGGGTCGGGCCTGGCGAACTCCGGGCGCTCTTCGCGGTCCCTCAATTCATCCCTGTCCGCGCCGGGTGAATTTGCGCTTGTTCCAGAGCCGTCGCAGCCGAACGGCCAAGACGCCTGCGCCGCAGGTCAAGAGCGTGACCAGGACGGTCGGCTCGGGCACGGCGGCGGGCAGGCTTTTCGCGCGATGGCGCAGGTTGGTGAGCGGCCGTTCACTCGAGAAATCGGCCGTGAATTCACCGCTGAACGTGCTGCCCGCCTGGGGCGTGATCCGCAGATACGCCTCGGGCCCGAATGCCCGGGCGAGCTTCCCGTCCGTGATCTTCACGTTCAAGTCGAACACTTCGCCGTTCTTGCTCCCGGCCGCTGAGCCGTCTGGCCTCTCGGCTCCGAAGGCCGTTGGGGTCCCTTCCAGCAAGAGGCCCTGGTAGGTCTGTTCGCCGATCACGACGGTGCCGCGAATCTGAAACTTGTTGCTCGGGCTGTTGATCAGACGCCCGTGACGATCCAGCTTCATCGATAGCGATTGGCTCAAGGTGCCGTCTTCTTCCGGGAGTATGCTCACCATGTCCTTGACCGCAGGACCCAGCGAGATCAGATGCGGGGCATTCTCCACCTGGAACGTGCCCGTCTGGGTGACGGGGTCGTAGGTGTAGGTCTGAATGCCGACGATGTCGCCGGCGATATCGGGGAAGGATCGGGAAGGGCTCGACCGGATCAGGTCACCACGCGCCTGCGATATGAGTTCGCCCATGGCGGCCAGTGAGATAATCACGACCATTCTGATGGTGATCTTGCACATCCGTTGCATGAGAACGTCCTCTCGGCCGTTCACGCCGAAGCCCCAGCGGTGCGGAATTCAGGCTCTTGATCGGTCACGAGCGCGGGGGTCTCCGCGACGGTCCGGCCGCAAGAGGATGATTTTCTGAGTAGCGAGCGTCCACTGGCGAACCAGGACTCCAAGGGCGAGACGCTTGGTCGGCTCGGTTGCGGTGGGCTGTTGTCGAGGTGTTGCGCTGGGATGCGGCCCGAAACAAGAGGAGCACGATCAGTCGGCCCGTAATCCTTCACTCTCTGGAACGATCATCCTTGTCGATTGAGCGGCGCGGTCAGGACACGATGGTCGCCCTGAACCTGATCAAGAGCGGGACTCTACCGGACGACCGGGAATCTGTCAACCCAGAGGGAGGGATGGCGCTGACCGCGCAGTTGACGCCCACAAGCTCTGGTCTTACACTTGTCGTCTGCAGATAGCCGTCGTCGCTTTGAGGGATTTGGTCGTGGATACCTCGGCGAACCGCGTACACGCAGCGCGGCGATTGGGCCTGGGAGACGGGCTGATCCTGGTCGTTGCCGTGGCAATCTCGCTGGAGCGGTTCCGGGCACTTTGGGCGATTCCCCAACACGCCGTCTGGTGCTGGCAGGCGATCGCGCAGCTCGCGGGCTGGTCTCACTGGCGCTGGGTCCTGACTCGGGAGCAGGTGATCGTCAGCCTCCGGGGCCAGGTCATCGTCCTCTTGCTTGAGCTATTCTGCCCGTTGTTCCTGGGTCTGATGGTCGCGCAGCCGCTCTTGCGCCTGCGGCGGCCCCGGCCGCCCCTCGTCGAGGTTGCTCGTCAATCAGGCTTCGTCACATGCTTGATGGGGATCCTGGCCGTCGTCCTGCTGCTGCCGATGGGGAGCGAATGGTTTCAGCCTGCTGGCTCTCTCGCTCGGATCGACGCGAGTCATCATCCTCTTGATGATCTGGCCGCTCTGCGCACTGCCGCCGTGGCGTGCGGAAGCAACCTGGATCGACCGTCTCGGCCGCGTTGTGGGCTGGGGCTGGATCGCCGCGCTCTTGGGCGGGACGGTGCTGGGATATTTGGGATGGGCCTGATAGCGTCCCGTCGGCTGACACCCGAGTCGACCGTCTGATTCCCAACCTCATCGGACCGAACCGCCGACAGCGAGCGTGAGTTGACTGGATAGCACGACGCCCGGCCATGCTCGCGCCGATCGGACGTTAGCTGATGACGATCAGGATCGCGTGCCCGTCGTGGGCCGCTTGGCCGACGAGTTCCTTGGCCGCAGCGAGGTACCCTCCGTACTCTTCGAGCAGATCATCGAGTGGCTCGTCCCAGATCTGGGGATAGACGCCCTCCCTCTCCAGTGCACTGAGGTCGAAGCGGCGTGCAAATTCCTCATCCGTGATTCCGCCCAAGGCTGAGCTCAGCAGTTCCACCTGATCCGGAAGCAGAAGACGAGCCGGCCCGTATCCGAGATCCTCATCGCCGACCGGGTCACCGCCCCCGGCGAGGAAGTTGAGTGGCGGGTCTCCGCCCCAGGCGCTGCCCGTGAGAGCGAAATGGAGACCGTGCCAGCTCTTCTCCAGGGATACGCCGTCACCTTGCTCGCCCGGTGATCGGAGCAGCTCGTGGATTCTCGAAGGGTCGCCGGTGAGCCGGCGAGCCCACTGCTCTGGCACGGAGTACAACGTACAGATCATACCCACGGAGCACCTCCGCTCTTGGAAGACAGAGCACATCGGGTTGGCCCGCCACGTCAAGCGATGATAGCACACGAATCATCGTGTTGGGCCGAGTCCACGGTAGAGCGAGGCTCAAGTGCCGCCGGTGCCAAGGGCGCAAAAGGGCATGGACGGATCTTTCGGGGCCAGGGTCGGCGGCGATAAGATTGGAGCGAGGTTGCCTCGGCGTTATTTTCGCCGTTCACGTCGTGCGAGCGTCTGACCCCCAATCCGGGAGATCCCTGTCATGAGACTCGCCCCTGGGTCGATCGCCCGCCCTGTCGTGGTCGTGTCGGGACTCGCGCTACTCGTACTGTCCCCGTGCGGTTTTGCTCAAAACCCACGAGAGGTTCGCCTCGCTCCTCGCTTCGACGGATCGACGATCCCCGATCCTCCGCGACAGAGGGAACCCTGGCAACCGCCGGCGACCACGTTGCCCAAGTTTGTTGCCGGCGCCTCGGGAGTGCTCTTTGACCAAGGGCTGGCCGACCCGCGCGGCTGTGATTACCGCGCGATCGAGATCGGTATCGGCGACGTCTGGTCGGGAGGCGGCGCGGTGGCCAAGACGCACGGCTGGGTCTTGCCGGCGCGTGACGGCGAGAAAACTCGGTTCGCCGTCGCCTGGAGCGGCCTGGTCTACCCGATTGTCTCGATCGGCGAGCCGGGCGACCCCGCGGCCGCTGTGCGGCACATTGCCCAGGCGGCCCGCGCCGCTCGCGAAGCCCGGGCCAAACATCCGAATGCGGAGCACGGTGGATTCGGCAGTTTCGGAACGAACGACGAGGAGTCCGCGGTTTCGGCGACGAGTCTGCACGCGATCAAGGTTTGTCTGTTGCTCCGGCTGGGCCGGCCCGACCTCGCCGAGACGGTCTGGGCCGCGGGAACGGACCGGCCCAGTGACGCCGGCACTCGGGGCGCAAAGGCGAAATCGGACCTGACCAGCGACGGCGTTTCCTATGTGTCGATGGCAAACGACCTGGCCTGGTACCTCTTCGACCGCGCCGTGTGCGCGCACATGCGCGGCGACGACGCCATCGCGCTCATCGACGCGCGGAAGCTCACCGCGTTTCGGAAGGCCGTAGAGACCCAGGCTGCGGCGATGGGCTTCGACCATCCCCGCCGGCTCGTCGACCGCGGCGAGGGGCCCACGCCTTTTATCGCATTCCTCGACCAGCTTCCGGAGCTCCTGGCCGATCACGAGCGCCGGGCGCGGGAACCCAAGCGAGTACCGGTGCCGCCGGCAGGCGCCGATGAGAAGAAGCGGATCACCGCCCTGATCGCCGAACTCGATCAAGTTGCGGTCCGCCAGTTTGGGCAGCCGGGCGGCGTCTCCCTGGGCCAATCTCCGATCGTCAGGGCGCTCGTCGAAGCGGGTGACCAGGCGGTCGGCCCCTTGATCGAGGATCTGGAACACGACCTCCGCCTGACTCGCTCAGTCCACTTCCATCGCGACTTCTTCCGATCCCGCACCATCATGGGGGCCCACGAGGCCGCGTACACAGCGCTGGCCGGCATCCTGCAAACTTCGTTTTTCGGTGCGGTCTCGACGGGGGACAATCTCTCGGCGCGTGGCCTGGAAGGGCGGAAAGCGGTTGCCGATCAGGTCCGCACGTACTGGGAAAAGAACAGGGGCGTCCCGCTCGGAGAGCGCTGGTATCGCACGCTCGCTGACGACCGCGCCGAGCCGGCCGAATGGCTTCGGGCCGCCGGTAACATCGTCCAGCATGAGAATGTCGCGGTCATTCCCGGCAGTACGGCATTCTCGACGTCGGTGGTGACCGAACTCCCTCCGGGCGCCCGGCCAATCTTCCGAGGCGCAGCGCTCCGCGCGAAGCAAAACCCGAGCGTCGCCGAACTGATGGCCAGGCGAGCGGATGAGGTCGACCCCGACGGACCGCTCGATACCCACCCGGCCGACCAGTTACGGGTGGGAATGGCCAACCAGATGGCCGCGATCCTGGCAGAGTGGGACAGCAAGGCGGCCTTGCCGGTCCTGAAAGCCCGCGTGGGCCGCTGCGCCCGGATCGTGCAATTCGGGCAACAGATCGGAACGAGGCTCCACGGCGTGGAGACGGGGATCGCGACCCTGACCGGCCTGCGCACCGACGCGGGCGACCCGGAGGCGCTGAACGACTACGCCGGCTGGGTCCGCTCCGTCTCCCCCAACCACTTCCCGTTCAAACCGATCGCCATGTTCGAGCCCTTGTGGCGCAATCCGGACAATCCGGCTGTTATCGCCGCCGCTGCCGAGCTGTTTGACGACCCGAAGTCGCCGTGGAACCCCTCGATCAGCCCACAGACCCTCGACACGGATGGCGGGTACCAGCTCGATCTGCTCGGCAGTTCCCTGCTTGCCTTGAAGTCGTTCCGCGTGCTCGTGCTGAGGGCCCTGACCGACCGGACCGAGGTGGGCACTGTCGAGACCGACGCTTAGGAAACGGTTACCGTGATCCAGGGCGAACACAAGACGGTGAGCGACGCCAATGGCAAGATGTCCTCGGTTGGCAGTTCGGGCGAGTCATCCACCCGGGCCGGGCGCCCGTTCAAGCCCGGGCCAGCGGCGATGCCTCTGCGAGTCGGCGACCTGGTCTGCGAAAAACTGCAGGCACTCGAAGGCATCCCCCGGTTCCAGAAGCACTGGCCCGTGGCGAGGCGCGACCAGGCCATCTTGGCCTCGATGCGCTATCTGAAGCAGTACGGCGAGCGGTTCCGCGAAAACGAGGCATCGCGTGCGATCCATCGAGCAGAGCCCGGCGGTCCGCGGTATGACACCGCGATTCTTGCATTCGACCCGCTCGACCATCCGGCGACGGCCGCAGACGTCGCGCTGGGCCGGGCGATCTTCTCGCTCGAGCCCGCCGGGGCGGAGGTCCGCCGCGTTCCGCTGCCGTCGTTCCCGCTCGACGCCCAGTGGACGAAGCTGGAAGTCTTCCCCAACGATCCGCCCATCGTGAGCGTGTTCGATCTCGATGGCCATGAACTTCCCAATACCGAGGCGCTCCAGACCGGCCGCGTCTGGCAGGCCGAGGAGCTGCGCGAGGGCGACCGCTGGCGTCGCTATTACGGATTTGTCGGCCGCCACGCCCTGACCCGGGTCGCGGCCGAGGAAATCGAGTTCCTCACTCCCTCGCAGGAAGGCTGGTCACTTCTCTCGACCGACCTTGACGCCCGGACCGTCGTCAAGGAAGCTGCGACTACCGGCCCCTTACGCGTCGAGGTCTTGTTCCGGAACCATCATGGCGTCGAGACGACGGCTCCGGCCGACCTCGTGCGCGAAGACAACGGTGCGCTCACGATCCGCGACGGGATTGCCTTCCGGCTTGTTCGCGAGTCGGACAAACCGGAATTGCCGAATCCGTTTGGCGACCTGCAAGGGGCTCGCGAGAAGCCGTTCCCGCCCGAGGACATCTCGGCCCGCACATACCGCCGTCACCAAGGCGGAGCCGCGCCCCGATCGCTCGCGCCGGCTGGGACGGTCAGCGCGTTTCAACTCGATCTGCGCAACCTCTTCTCCATTGATCGGCCCGGCCGCTACCGCCTTGAGGTCACCTTCGACGACCTCGATCTCCCGAACAAAACTCCTGGAAAGATCGTGACCGTTTTCCTCGTCGTCGCCCGCGGTAAGCCCAGCAATTGAAGTCCTGGCCGCCGGGGCCAGCAAGACCCCGGCTACCCGGCCGCGTCTCAGACGAGCTTGTCCTGTCCGGCTGGTTTTGCCGCGGCTGGCCGCACGATCGCTGCAAGCGCGATGCCCGCCAAGAGCCAGCCGACGGTGTGCTCGGTGATCTGGGCCAACGTGAAATCGGTCGGGAATCCATACCAGTTCCAGAAGGGCACGCACGTCATGAGTGACGCCAGCAGGCCGATAAGCGTCACACACGCCACCCGCACGATGAAGCCCGGGCGAAGCTGCGACACCAGCACCGCGGCCAGCAGCGCGCACACCACGTTGGTTCCCAGCTCGATCGGCAGACGCTTGCCAAGCGACGCATCGCGGCCGGCGGGATAGATTACCATGAATCCGTACGGGCCCTTGGTGACTTTTTCGGCGTGAGCCTGCATCTCTTCCTGCGATTGTGCCTTGCTCATGTCGCGACCAGGCACGAAGTACAGTCCGGGCCCCGGTACGTCGGCTTTCATGGCCGCCGCCAGCGCGTTCTCGTTCGGGACGGCCTGCATGCCCATGTCGCCGATCGGCAAGTGCATGTGCGACACAAATCCCCAGAAGAAAATGACGATTCCCCCGACAACACCACCGATCAGAATCTTGGCCATCGCGATTTCTCACTGGTTAGGGACGGATCGAGCCGTCGGTTGATGATATGACCGTTCCAACGACGACAGGATCTAGTGTACACTTGAATTCTAGCACAATCAAGGGGCTGGAGTCGTTTGCGTAACTGGGATCCTATTCCGTGCCTTGTGCAAGGGGTAGAATCCCTCTTCCCACAAGCTCGAGACCCTTCGCCCTGGCACCAGCGACCCATAGAGAACCCATGAATCCCATTCAAGCGACCTCGTGTTTTCCGAGCGGAGCCTCGTTGCAGATGCCGTGCCCGATTCGCGCGCGGCCGGCTCGTGGCGGGCTGCTCATCTGTCTCGGCGTCTTCTTCGCCGCAGCCGGCCACGCTGCGCGCGCGTCTGACAGATCCCAGGACGACCAGAAAACGCCCGAACCCGGTGCCGCGACCCCAGCCGCCTATGACGTCGTGATCCTGGGCGGACGGGTCGTCGACGGCACAGGTAATGCCTGGTTCTGCGGCGACGTCGCCCTTCACGGTAATCGGATCGCGCGGGTCGCGCCGGTGGGCATGCTCCAGCATGCGGTCGCGAAGGAGCGGATCGACGCCAGAGGGATGGTCGTCTGCCCTGGATTCATCGACATCCAGGGACACTCCCGGCATGCTTTGCTCTCCGGCGATGGCCGGGTCAAGAGCAAGGTCACGCAAGGTGTCACCACCGAGATCATGGGCGAGGGCTGGACTAATGCCCCGGTGAACGATCGCATCATGGCCGTGACCAAGCTCATCGACCCCGATGACGCGGAACGCGCCCGGGAATTCGCCGGACCGCACGGATTCGATGCATGGCTCAAAGCCATGGAGCGCCACGGGTCCTCGGTCAACTTCGGCTCGTTCGTCGGTTCGGCGACGATCCGGGCTTATGTGAAGGGGATGGACCAGGGACCGCCGACCGATCCGGAGCTGGACATGATGCGCCGGCTCGTCCGCGAGTCGATGGAAGACGGAGCCTTCGGGATCGCCTCGGCGCTCATCTACCCCCCGGACAATTTCGTCAGCACGGCGGACCTGGTCGCCCTGGCGAAAGTGATGGCGCCCTATGGGGGCGTGTATATCTCGCACATCCGGTCGGAGGCCGATCGCCTGGTCGAGGCGATCGACGAGGCGATCGCGATCGGACGAGATGGCGGCGTGCCCGTGGAGATCTACCACTTGAAAGCAGCGGGACGGCGCAACTGGTCCAAGGCCGGGGCCGCAATCGCGCGGATCGCCGAGGCCCGGGCGCAGGGCCTCGACGTCGGCGCCGACATGTATCCCTACATCGCCGGCTCAACAGGACTGACCGCCGTCCTTCCTCCCTCGGCCTCCGCCGGCGGGAAGCTCTTCGACCGGCTCGCCGATCCGGCCGAGCGTGCCAGGATCCGCGCGGAGGTCCTCGCGCCCAAGACCCAGTGGGAGAACATGGGACAGCTCGCCACCCCGGAAGGAATATTGGTCCTGGAGCTCAAGAAGCCCCAGAACGCCAAGTACGCTGGCCAGCGGCTCTCCGAGATCGCCCGGGCCGAGGGCAAGCACTGGCTCGACGCCGCGATGGATTTGATCCTCTCCGAGCGCCAGAGCATCGGCACGGTTTACTTCATGATGAACGAGGAGAACGTCAAGCTTCAGTTGCGGCAGCCGTGGATCAAGTTCGGCACCGACGCCGACGGCGTCGACCCCGACAAGCAGCCGGGCCTGACCCACCCGCGCGCATATGGCACATTCGCGCGCATCCTGGGCAAATACGTGCGCGACGAGCGAGTGATCGCCCTCGAGGACGCGATCCGCATGATGACCTCCGCCGTGGCGGCACGGCTGTCGATCCGCGACCGGGGTCTCTTGCGCGAGGGCTATCATGCCGACGTCGTCGTCTTCGACCCGGCGACGATCGCCGATCGGGCCACCTTTGAGAAGCCTCACCAGACCTCCGTCGGCATCCGCCACGTCTTCGTGAACGGCATCGCGGTTGTCCACGAGGGCCGGCACACGGGAGCCAAGCCCGGCGAGATCGTCCGCGGGCCGGGCTATTCGCTCCACCACGCATCGGGTCATAAACCGATCTCCACCGGAATCGATCTACCTTGATAAAGAACTACAGCAGCGGCGGCGAGGTGGCGGCCGAATCGCGGACCGACGCGCGGACTGAGCACGTGACCGTGTACCAGGACGCGGAGCATGCAAGCTACCTGGAGATCCCGCGGGCTCAAGCGCCGGGGCAATAGGAGAGACAGTCGCGAGCTGACGTCTCGTTGTGGCCGCCAACCTTGTAAGACGCCACCAGAATGGGTATCTGTGGAAGTAGAAAGCTGACCGGATTTATGGGAAATCATCGACTTGCGGCGACTTATGCATTCGCAGGGTAGGCGAAAAGTCATGAGCTTGTGCACCAGCCGGAGCGTTGCGGCGAGCCTCCTGCTTGCTGTGGGTCTCTTGGCGGCGGCTTGTGCCAGCCGGAAACAGGGCGCGGGAGGCGAAGGCCTGGATCCCGAGCTCGCGAGGCGGGGCACGATCGAGGTCACGGCGAAACTCGTCGAGATCCCCGAGGGAGCGATCTTCGAGCGAGAGCTGTACAACTACGCGACCGTGCTCAAGTACCAG
Source organism: uncultured Isosphaeraceae bacterium (assembly GCA_963781785.1). GTDB lineage: Bacteria > Planctomycetota > Planctomycetia > Isosphaerales > Isosphaeraceae > CAWAHD01. The sequence continues at coordinate 405,913 of CAWAHD010000002.1, forward strand.
GTGCTCGAGGTCCACCGCGGAAGGGTCAAGGGCGAGACGATCTACGTCGGCCACTACAATCCGTTCAAGCCTCGATCCGAAGCGGCCGATCAGCGCGTGCCGGACGTCGGCGGCAATCTGAAGTCGTTCCGCCCCGGCGACGTGCACCGGATGGCACTCGAAGATTCGATGCTCGACCATTTCTCGGGAGGAATCCTCAACCTGTATTCCGAGGAAGACACCGACCCGATCTACTGGGCCGTCTGGACGGATCCGGTCAGCGGTTGACCGCCCGGGCGCGCGACGCGAAAAGCCGTTTCATCGTCTCTCTCGCGGTTACATGGCCCGGCTGACCATGGTCTTCACCACATATCTATTCGTCTTTTACTTCCTGCCGCTTTTCCTGGTGTTCTACTACGCTCTCGATGGCTTCTTCCGGCGCGCCGGCGCGCCCAATGCGCAGACCTGCCTGGTGCTCAATACCTTCCTGGTACTGGCCAGCTACATCTTCTACGGTTGGTGGAATCCGTGGTTCATCTTGCTGATGCTCGCGATCACCGTGGTGAACTATGCCTGCGGAAGGTTGATCGGCCTGCCGGGGATCAGCCGGAGGTTACGCTTCTGGGGGCTCACGTGCGCCATCGTCGTGAGCCTGGGCACGCTGGGCTTCTTCAAGTACTTCCTGTTCTTCGAGGCCAACCTGAACCAGGTGCTAACCTGGTTCGGAGCCGGCACGGTGCGCGTACTGGCGATCACGTTGCCCATCGGGATCTCGTTCTACACGTTTCATGCACTCAGTTACACCATCGACGTCTATCGCGGTACGGCGCCTCCGGTCCGGTCGTTCATCGATTTCGCGTGCTACATCGCGCTCTTTCCACAGCTCGTTGCGGGGCCGATCATCCGTTATAGCACGGTGGCCGACCAGCTCGTCGATCGCTCGCACACCTGGGAGAAGTTTGGCTCCGGTGTCACCCTGTTCGTCCTTGGCTTCGCCAAGAAGATCTTGCTCGCCAATCCCATGGGCCGGGTTGCGGATGCCGCCTTCGACGCCCGGTCGCTTGCCGCGCCGGATGCCTGGTTCGGCGTGCTGGCTTACGCGTTCCAGATCTACTTCGATTTCTCCGGTTACTCCGACATGGCCGTCGGCCTGGGACGGATGATCGGCTTCGAGTTTCTCAAGAACTTCGATTCCCCCTACAAGGCCGATAGCATCACCGAGTTCTGGCGGCGCTGGCACATCTCGTTGAGCACGTTCTTGCGCGACTATCTTTACATTCCTCTGGGGGGCAATCGCAAGGGATCCCGGCGCACCTACGAGAACCTCATCTTCGTCATGCTTCTGGGGGGGCTGTGGCATGGCGCGAACTGGACGTTCGTCGCCTGGGGGGCATATCACGGGATCCTGCTCGCCCTCGAGCGGTGCCGGGGCAAGCGCAGCGCGTACGAGCAATTGCCGCGGCCGGTCCGCGTGGCTGCGACGTTCGTCCTGGTGCTGATCTCGTGGGTGCTGTTTCGCTCGGCAAATCTCCACGAGGCGACGAACTACCTGGGGGCCATGGTCGGGCAGGGGGGGGCCGGCTCCGGGACGCTGCTCTTGCCGGCGCTGCTTTACACGCAGGAGACGTTCCTGATCATGGCCGTCGGGGCCTTGGTCGTCGCCTGGCCGATCCAGGCCCATGACTGGAGCAGGGAGGTCACCTGGCCCAAGGCAATCGTCGTGCATCCGCTGTTCTGTGCGTCGCTCCTGGTGATGTTCTCGCAGTCGTTCAACCCGTTCCTCTACTTCCAGTTCTAGGCTTACTTCCGTGCCGATCAACCGTCGTGCGCATCTCTTCGTGGCCGTTCTCTTCGTCGCCGTGATCGCGGCGCCGGGTCTGATTCAGACCGTTTGCGAGCTTCGCTCCGGGGAGCGGCCGCGCGCCCTCGACGTCTTCCGCCAGCCGCCGACAGCCCGGAACCTGCACGGGTACGAGCGAAGCATCGAGGAAACGAGCCTGGTGATCAGGCAGCTCCGGCCGCCGGTGCAGTACGTGCAGTGGCGGTTCCTGGGCGATGCCGGCGAGAAGGTCGTTGTGGGGCGTGATGGCTGGCTGTTTTATCGACCGAGCGTGCGCTATGCGACCGAGCGTGAGCAGGGCACTCGCGAGAACGATTCCGGTTTTCCACTTCCTGCCATCCGATCGTTCCGCGATCAGCTCCAGGAGCGAGGGATCCGGCTGGTGGTCGTCCCGGTTCCCAGCAAGGAGAGCGTCTATCCCGAGATGCTGGCCAGTCGGGCAGAACACGCGGGAGTCGTTGTCTGCGACGAGACTCGACGCCTGCTCGATCAGTTGGAGCAGTATGGCATCGAGCACGTCGACCTGTTCGAGGTGTTTCGCCGGGCCCGCGGGAAGGAGAACCCATCGGATCCGAATCGGCTCTACCTGGTGCAGGACAGCCACTGGTCTCCGGAGGGCGCGCGGCTGGCCGCCGGCGCGGTCGCGCGGCAAGTGCTCGACGGAGGCGCCCTCAATCGGGGTGATTACACTTACGCCCTTCGTTCGGTGACCGTCCTGCGCCGTGGCGATCTGGTCGAGATGCTTCAGGTGCCGCAGATCGAGCGAGCGCTTGAGCCGGAGAGTCTGGCATGCGTGCAAGTCGTCCGGTTGGACGACAGAGCGCCTTATCGCGATCGGCCCGAGTCCGAGGTCCTGATCCTGGGCGACAGCTTCCTGCGAATTTATGAGCAGGACGAGCCCGGGGCCGCCGGGTTTATCGCGCATCTCGGCGCGAGCTTGGGCAACCGCTCACCTCGATTGTCAATGACGGCGGGGGCTCCACGCTGGTCCGGAAGGAGCTGGCACACCGGCCGGCGCTTCTCTGGAACAAGAAGGTGGTGATCTGGGAATTCGCCGAGCGCGATATCCGCTATGGGACCCAGGGGTGGCAGATCGTTCCCCTGGTTCGGTCAGAGACGACTCCGAGGTGACCGGTGCGATCCCCCTCAAGAGCCCTGTTCAACATCCGCCCGATCTGGATCGCCCTGGCGGTTCTGGCCGTCCTGGTGGGAGCTGGTGCCCTCCTGGCCCGGCGCGTGTTCCGGACGCCGCCGGATCTCGGCACGATCTGCGCCTGGCGCGGCAAGGCCGATTCGATCGGGCACAGGTGCTACTGGCACGATATCTTCAGGCCCGTCCCGCAGACGATCGTGCGCACTTGCTGATGGCCCAGCTCGCCATGGACCGGCCGGACGCTCAGCCTCGGCTCGCCCTTGAGCACCTGGCACGGATCCGACCGAGCACACCCAGGGAAGCGGCCGTGGTGCAATTCTCGGTCGGCAAAGCCCATTACCAGGAGAAGCGGTATGACCTGTCCGAGATCTGCTGGAGAGAGGCGCTCAAGCTCGATCCGACGGTTCCCGAGGCGGGCTGGGCGCTGATCGATCTCCTCGACTTCGAGGTGAGGACCGAGGAAGCCCACGGGCTGGGCATGCGGCTCTTCGAGGTCGAGCCGGATCCCCGCGACCGCGTCCGCTTGCTGCTGGAGATGTCCCGGCTCGACATCGACAAGGTCGCTCCCGGATCGGTGGTGCAAGTGTTCGAGCCGGTCTGGCGGCATCATCCTGAGTACCTTCCCCTGGCGCTGGCCGTGGGGTTGGCCCTGGTGCACAACAGCCAGTCGGACCAGGGGCTCGTGGTGCTGCGCGACGCCCTGGACCGCTATCCCGACTCGGCCGAGGCCTGGGATGCCTGGCTCACCGGGCTGGATGAAGGCCATCAGCCGGATCTGCTGGCGAAAGAGTTCGCCCGTCTTCCCGGGAGCCTGGCCGCCGACCTTCGGTTTGCCAAGCATGAGGGGAACGTCGCGCAGGGAGCCCGTGATTGGCCCAGAGCCGTCAAAGCCTACCGCCGCGCCCATGCCTTCGAACCGTTCAAGCGGGTCGTGCTCTACCGGCTCGAGATGGCGCTCCTGGCCGCCGGCGAGACCGCCGAGCTCCGCGGTGTCGACGAGCTGCTCAGAGTCTACCGGAATGCCTCAGAGCAGCTCAGGCCGGTCTTTGACGAGGCGTTCGCCACCAAGACGCTCGGCCTGAAGCCGCGCCCGGAGCTTTACCACCGGCTGGCCGAGCTCAGAGAGCAGATGGGGCGGTTCGACGAAGCCCGAGCCTGGCACCGGCTCGTGCTTGAGGACGTTCCCGGTGATCCGCTGAGCCTTGCTGCACTGGCGCGGCTCAAGTAAGATGATCAGTGGCCCGTATGATCATCTCGGCAGGGCCGACCCCGCCAGCCAGGGCGGGGGGAACCCAACCTGTGGGGTTCGGCCGTGGGGAGCGGAGCCCTGGGGCAATGAAGAATCGCGAATCGCCGTGCGGGAGACACTCGTTCGGGACGGGTACCGTTGTTCGCGCGATGAAACGTCCGCACGAGCCAGCGATCACCTTTCCCCTCTTGCCTATCTTTGAGGAGAGCCAGACTCATCATGAGATTGTTCACCAGTGCGCCCGGTCTTTCGCTGTTGAGCTTTTGCGTCCTGGGGCTGGCCGGTTGCGGGGAAGATAACGAAGCGGCCTTCAGGAAGCAAGCGGCCGAGGCGAAGGGAACAATTCCCGGTTCTCGCACCGCCCAGGCCCAGACCCAAGAAGAGTATTACGAAATCACCCCTGGAGTACAGGGGGCCGGTACGCGGAGCGGACCGCGACCGGACCAGGGCACCGGTTATCCCGGTGCGAAGAACTAGTCGGTGGCGGTCACTACGGGAGGAATGTCCGACCGCTGGATCGATGTTTTCCCGAGGGTTGAGACCATGACTCGAAGAAACCGCGGTTTTACCTTGATCGAGCTGCTTGCGGTGATTGGCATCATCGCCATTCTCATTGCCCTGCTGCTGCCGGCCGTTCAATCCGCGCGGGAAGCGGCTCGGCGGACACAATGCACGAACAACCTCAGGCAGATCGGTCTGGCGATGAACGACTATGTGACCAAGAACGAGGCCTTGCCGCCGGTGTGCGTTGATCCATCATGGTACGCCGGCAACAAGCCGATTCCCCAGCCGCACCAGAACTGGTCGCAGCACGCGCGGCTGCTTCCTTACATCGAGCAGACCGTACTCTTCAATCAGATCAACTGGGACTTCGGCGCTCGTTGGAATGGCGACACGGTGTACACCGATCTCCACAGCCCCGACCGGCGGAAGCACCGACAGCATCCCCCAGATGACCGTTCTGGTCACGACGATCGCAAATTTCTTGTGCCCATCGGATAACAATCCCGGCTCGTCGACCATGTTCGTCGTGGGCGGGGTGAGCAAGCGGGTCGGGGCCAGCAACTATGCCTGCAATATCGGCCTGAGCCGGCGGCTCAATGGCTGGCGGTTGAACGGTCCCAATTATGTGGCCAGCAACTGGGACAAGACCGTGACGGACTTCACGACCATGGCCAGTTTCGTGGACGGGGCTAGCAATACGGTGACCTACAGCGAGTGGGTCAAGGGAGCGGCTGTGCCAGCCGGCAGAGCCCCGGACGGTCTGGGTGAGGTGTACAACCTCGGCCAGAATTCCAACTTCTACGCGACCGACTACCAGTTCGCGCAGCTCTGCAACCGGGTGCCGATCACCAGGGCAAACCAGCAGTGGCAATGGAAGGGCGAGTGGTGGGGTTTTGGCGCCACCATGATCTATTCGCACACGCAGACGCCCAACCGGACCAGTTGCGTCTACCACGACATCAATCAGGATGGCCGCGGCACGATCACCATGATCGGGGCCAGCTCCAATCACCCGGGTGGCGTGAACGTGCTCTTCATGGACGGCTCGGTCCATTTCATCAAGAGCTCGGTGAGCTATCTGACATGGTATGCCATTGCGACTCCGAACAATCGCGAAGCGGTCAGCTCGGAATCTTACTGACATCACGGCCGAAGACCACAGCACGCGCAGGGGATTTGCGGAATCTGCGCGAGTCGCGAGAGCGACTTTGCATCAACACGGCGCGAACGCTAACGTGTCGGCCCGCACGACGGCCAGGCCCGCCCACGGGCTCAGACCGCGCGGCGTGAACCCCAGCGTGCGAGCCGCGCGATAGCCTGGTCCCGGCTCGGTCGCCCCTGGTATCCTGTGAGAATGCGGCTCGGACGCTCGGCCCGCCTGTCACGAGCTGCCGGTGTCCATCTTTCGGGAGTGGAGATTTCTCGCATGTCTGCCGGCACAGCCCTTGCGTTCACCCTGGCTTTCGCCACCCTGGGCCAAGGGGACTGGTTTGCCCCCTTTCCGGCGCACCGCGTGATCGGCGATGTCTACTATGTCGGGTCGAAAGATCTCGCCAGCTATCTGATCACCACCCCCGAGGGGCATATTCTCATCAATAGTGGTTTCGAGCGGACTGTGCCCTTGATCCAGAAATCCGTGGAATCGCTCGGCTTCAAGATGGCCGACGTCAAGATCCTGCTGGCCAGCCATGCTCACTCGGACCACGTCGCGGGCCATGCGCTCTTGCAGAAACTCACCGGCGCCAAGGTCTACGTCATACGCGGCGACGACCATGTGATCGCATCGGGGGGCGAGGGCCAGTACTTGTACTCCGTGAACCGCTGGAAGCCCTGCAAGGTCGATCGTGTACTGGAGGACGGCGATGAAGTCAAGCTCGGCGGCGTCACACTGGTCGCACACCGCACGCCTGGCCATACGAGAGGCTGCACAACGTGGACCTGGCGCACCCAAAGCGCCGGCAAGACTTACGACGTCGTCGTGATCGGCAGCCCGAACGTGAATCCCGGCTATCGCCTGGTCGACAATCCATCATATCCCGAGATCGCCGTCGACTTCGCCAAGACGTTTGATGTGCTCAAGAAACTCCCCTGCGACGTATTCCTCGGCGCGCATGGCAGCTACTACGGCATGATCGAAAAGTACGAGCGGGGCAAAAAGGGGGCCGAGGCAAACCCATTCATTGATCCCGAAGGCTACCGGGCCTACGTGTCATTAAAGGAGCGGGCTTTCCGCGACGCGGTTGCCGGCCAGGAGCGGGCCAAAGCCGCCGAGCCGGCTCGCTGAGTGGATACGCCCGAAAGGTCAGCCACCAGGGTGGCATCAGTGGGCAGTCGATCGAACCAATCGTTCCACTTCTCAACGTCATCGCCCAGCGCCAGCCCCGAGATCGACTCCAGCGACCACACGACCTCTTCAGACGGGATCTGACCATCGTTGCCGAGAAGGTCGATCAATGCGCGGGCGCCCAGAGCGTAGCCGGCTCTGCCCATCTCACGAATTGCCTGAATCCTCTCCAGCTTGTTTGCTCCCTCGTCCTCAACAATGGGGATCACCCTGCTCAGCAGGGCATCACGGATGGCTTCCGGAGGAGGTCCATGCGAGCCGATCCCACGATCCAGGACCCACTTCCGCCACTGTTCGAGCAGGATCTCAAAACCGTGATGAAAATGACGTCGGAACACATCCTCGATGGGAGCTTTCTTGGCCGGGTCCCTGAGAAAAGCCCGAAATCTTTCCAGTCGCTCGGCCTCAGAGCAGAGAAACTCCACGACAGAACACGACTGGGCGCTCAACTGGTTGTACCTGCGAAAACTGTCGAAGTCCTGCCAATCCCTCACCAGTTTGATGATCGATCTCGGGTTCGGGTGGAAGAGTTGCGCAGTCCCAAGCGCGTCTCCTCTCGACAGCGCTGCGAGCATCCTGCGATTGAGCCGGAAAGGTTCCATCTCGTCCCCGAAACTGGCGACGAAATTGGCAACCCCCGTCTGGACCCAGAATGGCGACGGGCTTTTCCTGTAGGAGTCGAGATTGAAGTAACTCACGAGCACACGGATGATTCGCTCCAGGTCGGCGAGCCGATGAGGGGGAAAATCGGTCGTCATCGAAATGGTCGCCCTGGACCAGGGAACGTACATCCCGTCGAGGTTGCTCACGTAAAGGAACGCCCATTTGAAAAGGGCATCGAAGGTGTTCCTCTTGCCGAACACGAAGAACCGGAGCGGGCGGTCATCCTCAAGACGAACGCCGAAGACCGACTCGAACCGCCTCCGACAGATCTCCCACTGACTCTTCCACATCGAGGTCGGGGCACTTGCCCCAAAGATGTGGAGAGACACCGGGCCAAATGTTGTTTCTTCGCCAACCTCACCGGCACACGCACGGGCGACTTCGAGAGAATAGGAGGGATTGGACATTCGCCTCATTCTCACGATCCACAGGAGGACCATGCCCGCGGCACACACGACGAACAAGAGCACGAACACACCAATGGCGAGGATCGGGTAGGCGAGTCCGCCCAGGCGAGCCGGCATCAAGCTGGCGAAGGGATAGACCAAAACGAACGACAGCATCAGGAACAGGCTGATGATGATGATGAACCCCTGAATCGCGAGGCGACGACGCTCCTCGGGGGAAACCCTGGCATTTCGACAAGCCGGGCACAGCCCGGTCGGTCCAAGCTTCCGAGCCCGGAAGAAGCGTCTTCCGCAGGACTCGCATCGCGGAGACCTTGCCGTTGGCGGTCGATATGGATTCATCACGCTCACGTGTGCACAGGTCAGCGACGGGGAGCGCAGGGTAAACGGCTACATCATGAGAAGGCAATCGGAGACCACCGAGGTTCTGAGGGTTGGCTCCATTCCCCGACAGATCTTTGCCGTCCCAGTGAATCATAGTCTTGGCTGAGGACTCGGAGGTCAAATGACTCAGAAATTCCTTCTCAGCTTCATGAGGCCCGTGATCGGTCTGACGTGATCCATTCGGAATCTCCGATCTAGGGCGTTGAGCATGACGGTCAGGGGCGGCGTTAATCTTCTCGAGTTTTGGCCTTGGTCCCAAGATTCTCACGCCTGGAAGTGTCAGCCAGCAGGATCATGACCTATGGTCTCGATAGGGGCGCTGCGCTCCGCGAGGCGCGTTGCCTCAGTTCACCAAACCGCCCTCGATCGTCGCGGAGCGACGGTCCAGGGGCTGCCCCCCAGAATGACGTCGTTCTCGAAGGTCGTCCTCGTCGATGCCCAGCGGGTCATCCGCCGCGGTCTGTCGATTCACTCGATGGATCGACAATTCGTCCCAGGAATACAATGCAGCCGGAGCGAGTGTCCCGCACCAGGTAGAAGAATGGGTGATCGGCTCGAACTTCCGGCGGCCGATCCTCGCCGAAGGCATCCGCGCCAACAACACCCATGTAGGCTGCGGCCTCGATCCCTTCCTCGTTGACGTCGAGGAACGTCTCGTGGGTCGCGGACGTGACGAACAGATCGCCGGACTTGCCGTTGATCCCCGAGAAATCGGCCGTCTCCTGAGCGAACGATCGAGAAAGCCCCAGTTCTTTCAGTCGCGGCTTCAACCCGCGCGACGACCGAGCGCGAAACCGGGGAAGGCCGACAATGATCTCGCTTGGCCTCTCCAACCTGGGAAAGACGGCGGCCAGCATCTCCGGCGTGAGCATCGCCTCGAGCTCGGTTAGCCCGTCGATCTGTTTGGGCACCAAGACATCGAGCGCAAACGCGCCCTCCCCGCAGGACAACGACAACACCTGGAACGAGCCGGCGTCAAGGTATCCATGGGCCCTCCTCTCCGCCGTCATGTGCATCATTGGCACGGTAACGGATCGGGTCCGCGCGACGTGGAAATGCTCGTCTTTCGTCTGCGGGCGAACGAAGCCCTCCGTCCAGTTCCCGCGGAAGTAAACGGCCGAGGTGAGCACCAGTTTGGTCGGAAAGGCGACGGCAGCCGACGGAAAACTGCCCGTGATCTTGCCACCGGTTCGGGAGAAGACCCAGGCGTTGATGATCTCTGCGGCTTCGGTGGGACGGCCGGTAAAATCGACCTGACGGCCACCACTCAGAGCGAACACATCACGGAGCGTCGCGCGGTAAGCATCGAGCAGTTCGTAACCCTGTTGGAGCCAGACGGCATTGGCCAAGCGGATCTGGAAGTTGCGCCCCTCGCCATCCGCGTTGAGATCCTGGATGACCGCGCCCAAGGCACCGTCCGTGAATCCGCCAGGGCGATGGAGCACGCGGTCGAATTCGGCCGCGGTCTCACCGCGTGCGCCGGCGCGGAGCATCGACAGCCCGGCAGTCAGGCATGCCGGAGCGGCCAGGATGTTGCCCGGTTCGGATTGCATCTTGCGATAGAGATCGAGGGCGAAGGCATTATTTGCCTTGACCACCTCCGACAGCGATGCGCGATCGGCGTGTTCCGGGCGGTGCAGTGGAAGGTCGACCAATTGCACCAACATCCGCGGCGGCTCGGTGTGGCGAGGCTTGGCAGAAGACCCACATCCCCCGAGCGCCGCCAGTGTCAGGACGACGAACGAACTTGCAATCGATCTCCAGCTCACGGTGCTGCCTTTCCGGTAGCCGGGCGACGTCGTTCCGGATGACGTTCAGACGATGAGTCAATCAGGATGCGCGAGCCTTCCTGCAAATTGTTGGGTCTCATTCAGGCTTCACAACGCAGATTGGCGTCAGACCTCGCTCAACACGCCATGCGCGATTGTACGCCGGAAAACGCGCAGTATGTACCGCATTCCAAGACAGATCCCGTACATTCGGCGTCTCCCCGGAACAGAGAGTGATGACGCTGCCGCCGCTGGAAAGGAGATGCACTCGTTGACAGCGGGCATCGCGTGAGGCCTCGGGTTGACCACGCGCTCGCAGGCTACGGAGTGGTCGCCGGCCGAGGCAGGGGGCCGTACGGATACGCCGCTTGATCCGGACCGGAGCCTTGGAGCAGGCTGTCGGACTGTGTCCCGATCACGGTCTTGGGCAAGGTCACCAGATCACCAACCAGGGAAAGCGGCAGATCCGCGACGTAAACCAGATTTCCCGGGGCCTCGACCGACTTGACCCATTCGATATCCCTGCGAACTCCTCCGAATGGTCTTGATACCTCTTGCCCTGCCGGGCTCGGTGGTGGAAGTCGCCGGCCCTCGATATTTGCCATTGTTCCACAACCCCATGATGCGATGGCGGAGGATAGAGCGAGATATCCCATCATTTTCCGTGCTGACATGTTTGGCTCCCCCGCCGCCTGACACACACCGCTCTCTCGCAAAAAACAGGCGGTGATTATGACGACGCGTCGGGAATCCGCAAGAGGAATGTGCACGCCGGCCCCTTTGCGGTGCCGACGGCACCGAGCCCAGCACAATCGACCGACGATCGTCGCCGATGATGAAAACTTGAAACTAGGTCTGACCCCCGAGGAAGGGTCCGTCTCATCGGGTGGCGATCAAGAGCTCGAGCGTCATTTCACTGCGGAAAATGCCCGAGGGTTCGAGCCTGAGCAGACGCTCGGCCAAAACTTGGCGGAACTCGTCGGTGCGGTCTCTGAGCTGGGCGGGCGAGGCGTAGGAGGTGCTGAGCAAGAGTCCCACGATCTCGTCCACGGTCATCTCCTCTGCGGTCGTCGTGCGCACCGTTTCAACCCGCCGGAATGCGGACCGGGCGAGGATTTCTTCGTGTCGTTCGGCCGGGTCGTGATAGATACCGCCGCCCGCTCGGCGTTCGGGGCCGAGGAACTCCATGACGACTTGCTTGGTCAGCTCGGACCAAGCGCTCTTCGAGTGGGACCAGACGCTCCCGCCCGTGTTTTGAGCCACGATGGCCACACCGCCGGCCGGAACGATCAGCCGGTCCAGGATCGCCAGGACCCGGTCACGCGCCATCCAGTGGAAGCTCGCCCCCATCGTGGTCAGCTTCAGCCGCGGGAGGCCGAGCTGGTCGATACAGCGATCATCCCCGGAATACCAGGCGATCCCGCATGCCCCGGCGGCCTTCTCCGCGGCCCGGCCTTCGGCAAGCATATCGAGATCAGGGTCGACGGCGTGCACGGGGATCCTCCGCGAAGCCAGTGGAACCGCGAGCTGTCCGGTGCCGCAGCCGAGATCCAGCACGTGCGTGGTGCCGTCGAGGTTGAATCGCGCGACGAGTGTGTCGATGACCTCGGGCGGATAACCCCGGCGGTAGCGGGCATAGTACCAGGCCGTGCCCTCAAACAAGCCGGGCGGATCAGGCGCTCGCGTCATGGTCGATCTCTCTCGCGTCGGATCTGGGTCACTCCATCTCAGCCGGCTCGACGCGGTTACTTTTCGATCGCGTCCAGGGCTTCTCGCGCCTCCTCGGTGGACCGGTTCAAGAGCAGCTTCGCGATCCGGTCCAGTTCGCCCTCTGGTGCGGAGCGTCTCTTCGCCAATTTCCGAAGTTGATAGAGACGGTGCGGCAGCCGAAGATCCTGAGGCCTGGCGGCAAAGCCCGGTTCGATCGATTGCCTGCGCAGCCGCTGAATGACCTCCAGGTCGCGGTAGCCGAATTCGACGGACGGCTCGATCACCGTCCCTTCGCCCCAGTCGTTCCAGGTGCAGATCTGAATGAGCGGCAGCCTGTTCTGGAGTGCCTTTTCCAACGTCACGGCAAATGTCTTGCCGCCGTCGTCGGCGATTCGGCCCCAGCTTTTGTGTACGTTGGCCTCTTCGTAGATATCGTGGAATCGGGGATAGGCGACAGCCATTGCTGCGGGCCAACTGACTGCGTCCTTGTAGAACGCCTCTTGCGCCTTGGTGCCTTGACTGGGCACGGGCCAATCGAAGGCCCCCGCCGCGGCACTACGCTTCGTGTGCTCACTGAGATAAATCGGGGCGTCGTTGCGACCGGCGAGCACTTGATCCCACTCGGCATCGGTCAGGCCATCGCGTCCGAATGACAGCAGCACCGGCCTCCCACCAAGCTTGAGATAAGACGGGCGCCCGAAAAGCTCGCGCGCAGGCGATCGATCTCCTGTCGCGCATGCCGCACGCGCTCACCTGCCGGGATGCGGCCCGCCGCGACGAGCTTGGGAATTGTTTGGTCCTCGTAGCAGACCGCGAACTCCAGACCGACCCTCGCGGCGACATCCGCGAACGCCAGGACATGGCGATGGATCGACCCATAATCGAACAAATCGACGGTTCCATACCAGTCGACGACTACGCCGTCGATCCCGGCCAATTTCATGAGCAGCGCGTGATACTCCAGGACATCGGGATCGGCGGAGTCATACGGCCCGATCAAGGGACGATAATGCGACGCGATAGTCGGCCGGCCGGACTTCCCGCCCTCCGGATCATACACGCCCATCGTCCAGTGCCACCCCCAACCCGGGCTGAACGGCTTGCCCTCGTACCAGGGCATGTAATGAGCCAGTATCCGGGTCGGGGCGGTTGGCTTGTCGAGCGATTTCGCCGCCTGGGCAAGGATCGAGTGGGGATCGGCGGCGAGGAAAACCGCCGCGAGGACCGCGATCTTGACCGGGTTGCTGAAGTGACGCGGCATTGATGATATCCTGGTAGCCGATCGTTACCATCCGGTTTTGAGACGACCCGAGGATAACACATCGACACCCGCTCTCCACCGGAGGATTCTGAAAACCGTGATGCTTGACCGACGCGTGATCCGCTGCGTGACAGTTCTTGCCGCAATGATCGGCCGTTTGGGCACCGGAGTGATCGCCAACTCGGCGCTCGCCGGAGACGACGCCGAGGCATCTCAAGTCGTCGGCGGCTCGCAAGCGACCGGCAACGCAGTGCAGCCCAAGAGCCAGGGCCGGTTCGTGATCCAGGCTGAAACGGTCGACCCGCAGGGAAAGCCGCTCTCCGGCGTGGAGCTCGCTTTGGCGGTTTACGATGCGTCCGGCACCGGGCGGACCGAGCCGAGAATTGAGCGCGCGATTTCCGACGGCCAGGGTCGCGGGCGGTTCGACGTCGCTCCGAAACGGCCCGGAGAGCGGCCCTTATATGCATACGTTCGGGCCTATGATCCGGGACGCGCCCTGGCGAGCGCCGAAATCTTGCTCAGCGAAATCACGGCGCCGCCGCCAGCGGTGCGATTGGTCCTGGATGAGCCGGTCAAGCGGACGATCACTGTCATGGGACCGGATGACCGGCCGATCGCTGACGTCCGCCTGTTGCCGCACAGGCTGCGGCGATTGTCGCGACCAGGCACCGAGTCTTTGGCCGACTCGATTCCGCGCGAATGGGTCGGTCGATTGACTATCACCACCGATACGAGCGGCGTCGCAACGATTCCCTATCTTGCTCGGGCGCTCGACGTGATGACGGCTCGGGTGTCCGGTCCCCAGATTGCCTTGCAAACTCTGGTCATTCCGGCCGGGCCGGGAGACGGTCCCGACGGTCGCATACTCAGGCTGGGCAGATCCGGGCGACTGGTCGGGGTTGTCCGCAGCGAGGACGGTCAGCCTCTGGTGGACGTTCTCGTTGAAGTCTGGGTTCGCGCAGCCGGGGTGATGCCCGACGGTGTGGGTGTCGCGCGTGCGCGGCGTCGCTTGACCCCCACCGAAATCGTCAAGTTCGATTCCGATTCGCCGCGCACTGCGAGCGCACGGCACATTCCAGACACCTGTTGCCCTTTTGCAAGGATCGACCTATCGCGTCTCGATCCGCCGCGAGGGCTTCGCGCCCTTTGTCTCGGATTGGGTCACGCTCGACGCCGAGCGCACAGCGGTTCCCTCCATAGGCCTGAAGGCCCTCCGGAAACTGACAGGTATTGTTCGAGATCGCCAGAGTCAGCCGGTGGCCGGGGCACGGGTGTTCGTGCCATCCGGCGGCCCAGCGACGACAACTGACGTCCAGGGGCGATTTGAACTCGCCGGCGTCGTTCCCGAAAAGACGTTCGTCTTGGTGGAGCGCACCGGCTTCCGGCTGGCAGGGCGGCTGGTCGATCCCGCGACAACGAGAGATCCCGTGTTGCTGAGTTTGGCCCGCACGACCGATGATCCGGGACACGTCATCGCACCACTGCCTGACCCGTTTCCTCGCGACGAATCACGGGCGCTGGCCAAGAGTGTGCTTGAGCCCTACCTCCGGCGAACGATCGAGAAGGGCAACGAGTTCGAACGAAGGTGGCCGCTGACAACCCTCGTCGGGATCGACCCCGACCGCGTGCAGGAAATGCTGAACAAGGGACAGTTTCCGGATCAGCTCACGTTGACGACCCTGCGCGGAGAGCTGGCAGTCCAGATGGTCGGAAAAGACCCCACCGACGCTGAGGCACTGATCGAGGCGATTCCGGATTCGCGGTCGCGAGCCCAGTTCCTGGTTCGACTGGCGACGGCGGTCCCGGGACCGGATGCCGGCGCAGGAAAAAGCTGCTCGATCAGGCGATCTTGCAGGCGCGTGCGCTCCCTCAGCTTCCCGTGAAGGTTAATCTGCTTGGACTGATAGTCAAGGGATTGCTCGATCTCGGCGCAGTTGATATGGCCAAACCGCTCGCTGCCGAGGGGCTCAAGATCATGGATTCGCAAGGAACCGGCAGAGCGACTCGGTTCGGCGGCTTCCTGGCCCAGGTCGCGCGGACGGACCCCGAGCAAGCTCTCGCGCGGATCGGCAAGATCACCGACGAATCCCAGCGCGAAAACTGCTATCAACGCGTGGCGGTCGAGATCGCGGCGACGCACCCGGCCGAGGCTGAGCGGTGTGTCGAACTCGCTCAGAAAGGGCGTCGGTTCCCGGCCCACGAAACCGCGATGCGAGTGTGCCGAGGGCTGGCCAAGGTTGACCCGCCGCGCGCCCGGCGACTCGCGGCCGCGCTCGATTCTCCGGGCTCGCGGGCCTGTGCGTGGGCATTCGTCGCGCTGGGCTTGGCGGAAAGCGACAAGCGAGCGGCTCACCAGGCGCTCGACCGATCGCTCGAAGAGATCGATCGCATCCGGGAATCTGGACCGGGCACGGAGCCAGCGCCCAACCTCAGCGGAGTCCATGTGCTCTACCCAACGAATCCGGCTGTGGTGATCTTGCCGGTGGTCGAACTGGTTGCGCCCGAGCGACTGGCTGAGTTTTTCTGCGCGCGGTGGCATTGCACGATGAGATCGACGTGGACCGGGAGGGGGCCCTCCAGAGTTCGGGGATCGGCTTCGAGTGTATGCTCCTTTCCCACTACGATCGCCAGGTCGCCGCGGTGCTGTTTGAGCCGATGGACGCATTCATCAAGTCGGTCCTCGCACAGAAGGGGCAGAGCGATGAGCTGACGTCGAGCGTCCTCGTGGCGAAGGCGTGCATCGATCCCATGGCTGGCATCGAGCTCCTGGATACACTTCCCGTGGCCCGAGAGCTGGCTCTGGCCGACGCCTCCAACGAAGCCCGGATGTATCTGGCGAAAGTACTGGCCCTTCCCGCCCCAGACCGCTGGAAGCGTCTCTGGCATACCATGAGCGCGCAGCTTCCTCTTGATGACTTGTGGCCTGGCGAATGAATCAGCCGCTTCCTATGATCAATCGAAATCACAAGATTACGTGGATTTATGTTCCGGCAATTCTCCTGTTCTCCGGGTCGGTTTGCGCCGGCGAGCCGATCAGGCTGGCCGAGCGTCCGCCTGACCCCCACGGCAGCCCTCGTCCGGCGCGCTCGGCGGCCGCGGTGCCTCTGCGGACAAGCCTCTACTTCGAGCTGGAAAGTTCGCTGGCGGGCAAAACAAGCGATGTGAGCCCCAAGTCGGTCGTCGTCAGCCTGGAAGAGCAGGGAGATGGCGCCGCCGAGTTGCTCAGTGCCGGGCAGCGCTTCCGGGACGGCAGCCGCGGCTGGCTGCGCGTCAAGGGAGACTTGCAGGGACACGAGACGCTCGCCGTCTACATCGAGCGTGCGGCGCCACTCAAGCCATCCACGAAGTATACGGTGAAGGTGACAGCGGCATCCGAGAAGCAGCCCGGCGCACTCGTGGCCGCCGGCACCTGGAGTTTCACGACCGAGACAGCCGCAGCGGTACACTCGCTCGACTTTTCGCTCGACCTGGGGGCCGAACCGGTCCGCTGGCATGGCCGTTTCTTCTCCGGCATCTGCAACGTCATCTTCTGCACGCAAGCGGCAAATTACGGGCCGACCTACGAGCTGATGGCCGAGGCGCGAAAGCGACATCCCAATGCATGGAGCTTTCAGCGCGATTTCTGGCTCACGGGCTTCGATTATCGGCCGCCAGGGTTCCTGGCGGTCAATTTGCCGAATATTGTCCGTGAGCGCGAGACGCGGCGGATCGCCGCGATCGAGAAGCGCAAGGACAACACGCTGCTGCGGGTCGAAGATTTCCTCGGCCACGAGCAGTACGGCATCCCCGGCGGCCGGCCCGTGGGCGATGATTATCACCCGGGCGACGAGGTCCTCATTGCCGACGGCGTCCACCACGCCATGACCAAAGTCATCGCCGCCGACAGCGCGGCCAGAACGGTCACGGTCGCAAGGGTTGCTGCCCCTGCTGACGGCTGGAAGATCGCGTACGAAGGAAAGCTCCCCGATCGGGAAGACCCCGACGCCCCGGGTCTGTTCGCACCGGGCGGCTGCTACTTGCGCAAGTTCAAGCCGCACGGCACGGCGTGCTACTACTGGGGCCGGCTTGACAAGGAGTGGGACCTCGCCCATCGCCGCTACGGCCGCCGTCTGCTGCCCAATTTCGCCGATGCGCCCGGAGACCTCTCGCGCGACGGCCAGAGCTGGACCACCGTCAAGGACCTTGCCCAATGGCACGAGGTCGCCGGCGCGATTGCCGGCCACATCATCGACCGCTACGGTGCGGATGCCCTGACCTTTACCTGGAGCATCTTCAACGAGCCCGATCTGGGTCCGGTGTTCTGGCGGGCGAGCTGGGGTGAGCTTCAGACGTACTATGACTTCACGACCGATGCGATCTTGCGGGCCTTCGAGGACAGGGGATACGCCTCCGACAAGGTCTTCATCGGCGGACTGGAGCTGGGCGGGATCTTCGGCACGAACTTGAGGCTCAAGGAGTTCCTCGCCCACTGCTCTCCCCGGGCCCGGGCTGAGGGCTCCTTGCCCCTGAACGCCGCCTTCGCCGACCGCCGGCTCGACGGCAAGAGGTCGCGGCGCGTTGAAATACTCTGCAGCGCGCACGAGGGAAAGGGAAGCCCCTGCGACTTCATCTCGATCCACTCCTACAACCGCTCTGAGGTGATGGCCGCCAAACTGATCCGGGCCAAGGAGCAGGCACTTGAGATCGACCCCGACTATTACCGGTCTCTCTGGGTCAACTCGCACGAGGCATGCCCGGACTGGCTGCCACCGCCCGACCAGGCCGCGGCCGACGCTTACCTGGGCAACGGCTATTTCATCACCTGGTGTGCCGACGTCGTCCATCGCCAGCTATTGCAAGCCGCGAGCGACCCGCGTTTTGCGTTTGGCGAGACGATCCTGACGGTGTGGCCGCCTCCTGACAATTTCGCGGGACTCAATGCAATGACGCGTGTCATCCCTGTCGATGACGACGGCGACGGCCGTGGCGACCGTACCGTGACCGTGCCGATGCCGATCTTCCACGTATTGGGTTTGCTCTCGAAGATGGGCGATCGGTACTGGGTGCTGCCCGAGCGGCTCGCCGGCGGCCACAAGGCCGGCGGATTTGCGTCGTGCGACGAGCAGGGTGTCGTGCGAGTCTTGCTCTACACCCACAATGCCCAGGATACGCAGTCGCGATCGGGGGCGTCGTTCGACATCACGCTCAACCTTCTAGCGGCAGGCTGGAACGGGCCGGCGCGGGTGCATGAGTACCGCTTCGATCAGGACCACAATTCTCCGTTTGAGCAGATCCGAACGATCCTCGACCGGCCTGCACCGGCACGTACGGACGACCAACCCCGAGTGGCGGCCGTGATGCGAGCGCTCGGAGGCGTCGATGCGTCCGCTCAGCGCGAGGCGCTCAAGAGGATTGCCAAGCTCGCGTCGGCCGCCCGGCAGACGGCAGCGCCGGCAATCATGAAGCTGGCGGCGCAGGCACCGGACCCGAGCATCCGCGAGCTGGCGAGGGAAACCCTCAAGAGCTTCTTCGCGCCGCCGGCCTATTCGAAGGCCGACGTTGAGCAGATTCAAAAACTGTGCGAGTGCCGCTCAACGAGTTCGACCGTTCGTGCTCAGGAGCCCAGCGGACGAATCCGTCTCGCGATCCGCGCGGCAGGCAATGAATGCGTGTTTCTCACGATCGAGCCGGATAGGAGCGCGCGTCATTGACCCGTGCTGGCGAGGAGAGCTCCGACGATGAGCACATGGTTCAGCGATTTGTGGACCTCGATGGTCGCCTGGTTTCAGGGTCTGGCGGCACGAGACGTCGCGTCCTACATCGGCGGCAAATTGCTGGACGGATTGTTCCAGGCGATCGCTGTGGCGTTCGTCGGGTGGATCGTGCTGTACCGTCAGTGGCGGCAGCTCACTCAGGGCCGGTCGGATCAGGTTGTGTTCTCGGCGAACGTGCTGACGCCGATCAGCGGGCCCTCGGCCGGGTCGTCCGCGGGCGATCGGTACGTGCTTCAGCTTCGGACTGTCCTGCCACCGCGGACGATCGACCAGATCCTGGACAACGTGGCGCTGCGCCGGATGATGCGCAGCCTGGCGGAGGAAGCCAGTCTGGTGGATCCGGTCCTGGCCACTGAAGGGACGGCCGGATTTGAAATCGTCACCGACATCGTGAACAACGTCTCGGGAAGCCTCGCCTCGGCGCCGTTCAAGCGAGACCAGTGGCTGCTGGCGGTGACTTGCGAGGACCGCAAGGTCGTCCGCAAGTGCTGCATTCGCGTGTTGCTCATCCGTCGCGCCGATCTCGTTCGTCTTGCTTCCTGGGACTGGTGTCGTGACCACGTCCAGGTCGAGATGTGGTACCACTACTGGCGAATCGTCACGCTCCACCAGATTGCCCTCCGCTTTCAGAAGGAGCAGGCGCGGCAACAGGCAGGGCGCATCGAGGACGTCAAGGACAATCTCATGCCTCTGGTCGACCCTCAGGCGCATCACCCGCGAATCCGCTTACTCTCGCTGGGCATCAACGTCGACGAGCCAATCATCGCGCCGCCTCTTGCGGTCGATTGGGAGCGCTACATGCCGCAGATGGAGGCACTGGGACTCAAGCTATCCGGGATCGCCTCTCCTTCCTCAAGTTGACGGCGCCCGTGCCGGCAATGCGGTCATGAATCGAGCGCCCGTCGCTTCGAAAACACATGCGAAACCCGGCCGATCGCTTCGGCATTCTTGACGTCAATCGTGGTAATCTAAACAGTGGCGGACCATTCCGATAAAATGAAGTCGCCGGCCGAAATTCCAGCGTACTGACAACAGAGACAGTCATGAGCTTTTTGAAACCCGAAACGTTGACGCAGCTTCACGATGATTTCGACCGACGCGAAGAGCTTTTGAGGGCGGTGGTCGCCGACCGGCTCGGCGAGCGGCCCGCACCGAGCGTCGCCGACCACGTGGTGGCGACCTACTACTTCGCCTTCCGGTCGGGCACTCTGGCCCACGCGGTCGAAGAGATCAGCTATCACGCCACGAGCGGCATCAAGAACCCGCCCAAGGGCTCGCTCCTGGAACAATGCTCGGCGCGGCAGGCGGGCGTCGATGCGTTCGACGCGTCCGGCCGGATCGGACTGTTGCACGTCGCCTTTCCGCTCAAGATGATGCGGCATCCCGACGGGCACGTCACCTCGTGCGACCTGCTGCACACCATCGCGGGTGCCGTCATCTTCGACATGTACGAGAACCAGGACGCCCGGTTGATCGCGATCCAGATTCCGGATGACGTGCTCGCGACCTTCCCCGGGCCGGCGTACGGGCCGATCAACATCCGCAAGAAGACCGGTTTTGCACTCGATCAGCCCGCGTTCGGCACGATCTTGAAGCCGACGGCCGGAATCACGCCGGACGACGTCGAGCGACTGGTCGGCGAGGTCGCCGGCAGCCCGCTCTTGATGTTCATCAAGGAAGACGAGGACCTTTACCCCGACCTCGACTATTCGCCGGTCGCCGAGCGAACCAGGCGCGCCATCGCCGCGATCGAGCGGGTGCGCGATCGAGCGCGGCGGGCTGGGGCTGGTCTATTCACCGCACGTGACCGCCGGCCCGGACCAGATCGTCGACCTCGTCCTCGCCGTCGTCGAGGCGGGTGCCTCGGGCGTGATGTTCAGCGAGACGTACGCCGGGGGGACGGTCCGGCTGGTCCGCGAGGCGACCAGGCACCTCAAGAACCCGCCGGCGATCTACGGCCACAACGCCGGCATCGGCGTCAAGACCCGGAGCATCTGGCGCGAGGTCATCGACCTTTTGGCCCGGCTCGACGGCATCGACTTCCGCCAGACCGCCCCGGTTCGGCCCGGTGCTCCCTTCATTCGGCCTTACGGAGCGGAGTGGGTTGCCTCCGAAGAGGCACTCACGCGGCCGATCGCCGGCATCAACCCCACCATGATCACCCGCGCCGGCGCGCTCGACCAGGGCAACATCATCCTCAACCTTCAGGACCTGGAAACCAAGGGCAATGCCCAGAACGTCCTGTTCCTGGCGGGCTCGGCGATCAATTCGATCAAGGGCAAGAACGGCAAGCCCGACCCGCGGATCGGCCTGGAGGCGATGATCCAGGCGATCGAGGTCCACCGATCGGGCGATCTCAACGGCACTCCTATTGACGACCATCTCGCGGCTCTGGCGGCTCTGGCCGAGCGCAAGAACTTGAGCGCGCTCTCCGAGGCCCTGCGGCAGCGATATCCGGGGAAAGTCGCATGATCGACAAGGACGATCGCCGCCTGCAGATCGGCGTGCTCGGCTGCGGGCCGATCGCCCAGTTCGCGCACTTCGATGCGTGCCGCAAGGCGCAGGAATGCCGAACTGTACGCGATCTGCGACCTGGCCGAAGACCTGCGGCAGCGAATGGCCGCAGTCCATCAGCCAGAGGTCGTTTACGCCGACTATGGAGCCATGCTGGCGGACCCTCACGTCGAGGCGGTGATCATCGCGATCGCCGACCAGTTCCACGTCGCCGCGGCCGCCGAAGGCGATCGGCGCCGGCAAGCACGTGCTGGTCGAGAAGCCGCTGGGCACCACGGTCGAGTCATGCCGCGAGCTGCGCGACCAGGCGGCGGAGTCCGGGCTGGTCGTCCAGGTCGGCAACAATCGCCGGTTCGACCCGGGAATCGCATTCGCCCGGCAATTCATCGCCGAGGAGATGGGCCAGCGGATCGCCCTCAAATCGTGGTACTACGATTCGGTCTACCGGTACACGATGACCGACAACCTTCAGCCGATCCCGATCACGAGTGCGCAGGCGCTTCGTCCCGAAGGCGATCCCAAAGCCGACCGGCGGCGGTATTACTTGCTCACTCACGGCAGCCACCTGGTCGACACAGCAAGGTTTCTGGGCGGGCCGATTGCCGTGGTCCGAGCGCGGTTGCTGGAGCGATTTGGCTCGTTACTGCTGGTTTATCGCCGTCGACTTCGAGGACGGCTCGCTGGGCCATCTCGACCTCCAGATCCCGGTGCGCGGCGACTTTCAGGAAGGGTTTCAGGTCTTCGGCGAGTATGGGAAGCGTGACCGGCCGCGTGCATCTGCCGTGGTTTCACAAGTCGAGCGATGTCGAGTGCTTCTCGACTCGCGACCGGCAGTTCCATCGCATCCTGGGGGAGGATGCGCACACTTACAAGCTGCAGATCGAAGGCTTCGCGGCGAGGGCCCTGGATGGCACGCCCCAGGCCGGCGCCAGCCTTGACGACGGCCTGGCCGCCGTGCAGGCCATGGTCGCGATCGCACGCTCGGTCGAGACCGGAGAAGCCGTGCGGCTGGCCGATGCGAAGGGAGGTGTCTGATGCACCTGGGGATCTTTGCCAAGACGTTTCCGCGGCCCGATTTGCTCGAGGAGACGCTTGACGCGATCAAGGGCCATGGCTTGACGCACATTCAATTCAACATGTCGTGCATGGGACTTCCGACACTGCCGGATCGGCTCGACGAGGGCTCGTGCGTCTGGATCGCCCAGATGCTGTTCGAGCGCGGCCTGACGATGGCAGCGATCTCGGGCACGTTCAACATGTGTGATCCCAGCCCTTCGCGGATCGAGCATAATCTGCGGCGATTGGACGTCCTCGCGGCTGCCTGCCGCTGGCTCGATACCCGGATCATCACGCTCTGCACAGGCACGCTCGACCGGGAAGACATGTGGCGATGGAATCCCGGAAACGTGCGCGAGAGCACCTGGGAACGACCTGGTCCAGACGATGAAGGAGGCGGTCGCGGTCGCCGATCGTCATGAGGTGACCCTTGCCTTCGAGCCCGAAATCAACAACGTTGTCAGCTCGGTCATGCGGGCGCGCAGGCTTCTCGATGAAGTCGATTCGCCGTGGCTCAAGGTGGTGATCGACCCGGCAAACCTGCTTCGTCCGGGTGATCTGATTCGGTTGCCAGAGATCCTGGACGAGGCGTTCGATTGGCTCGGCGCGGATATCGTCCTGGTCCACGCCAAGGAGCCACGCCTTCATGAGCTCGATCAGACGACCCTCAGAAAACTGAACCGGCAGGCGCTCGATCCGGTGACGAACATCGCGTTTTTCATGGCGAAGAACAGCGCGGAGACCACACAGGGATTCATAGAAGCTCTCTCGCATTTTCCCAGTGAGGAGATCGCTGACGAGCCTTCCGTTTTGTTCTATTGGTCCTATTTTATCCGATTGATGGCGATAGGGTATAACGGAGCTGTGATCATCCACGGGTTGACGGAGGGTGAGGTCGAAGGTAGGACTGCGTTGTTGCGGAAGGTCCTGGAACCCGCGCACGTGAAGGACTGAGCTCATGCCATTCCTCGACCGTGACGGCCTGACTTTTCATTTCCGCGAACTAGGAGACGGTCTCCGCTTCGTCTTCCAGCACGGGCTCGGGGGCGATCTCGAACAGCCGTTCGGCGTGTACCGGCCGGCAGCGGGTGTGCGTCTGATCGGTTTCGACATGCGCGGCCATGGCCAGACGCGTCCCCTGGGCGACGTCGACAAGCTGACGATCGCCGTCCTGGCTGACGACCTCGCCGCCCTTCTGGATCATCTCCAGGTCGAGCACGCGGTGATCGGCGGGATTTCGCTGGGATCAGCGGTCGCGGTCAAATTCGCATTCACGCAACCCGGGCGCGTGCTCGGGTTGGTCTTGTCGCGTCCGGCGTGGCTCGATCGGCCCTTGCCCGACAACGTGCGTCTTTACGCCACGATCGCCAGTCTCTTGCGCGAGCTGGGCCCGAAAGAGGGGGCCGAGCGGTTTCGATCATCGCCGGAGTTTCAAGCGATGGAGTCGATATCGCCCGACTGTGCCCGGTCGCTCCTGGGCCAGTTCGAGAACCCACGGGCCGTGGAATGCGCGGCCCGACTCGAACGGCTCGCTGCCGATCGACCCTGTGACGATCTCGCCGAGTACTCATCGATCGCAGTGCCGGCATTGATTCTTGGCAACCACCAAGATCCGATTCACCCCTGGTTTCTGGCTGCGCGGCTTGCCCAGCTCATTCCGCAGGCCGAGCTGCGCGAGATCACTCCCAAATCCGTGAGTGTCGACCGACATGCGGCCGACGTCCAGGCCGCGATCGACGGCTTCTTGATGAACCGGTTTCCTCCCGCGAAAGGATAGCCATGTTGAAATGCTCCACGTCGCTCTGGTCGGCCGACCTGGCCAACCTGGCCGCCGAGATCCGGCGGGTCGAGGCGTACAGCGAACGGTTTCATCTCGACGTGGCCGACGGACACTATGTGCCGAGCCTGCTGTTCTTCCCCGACCTGGTCAAGGCACTGAGGAAGCACACGAAGAGGCCGTTCGAGGTCCACCTGATGACGACCGACCCCCTGGCGTGGGTTGAGCCGTTCATTGAGGCAGGTGCCGACGGAATCATCTTTTGTTTCGACACGCTGTCCGACCCCGCCACCGCGATCAAGGAGGTCAAGGAGCGGAACAAACTCGTCGCGATATCTCTTCTGGTGACCGAGCCAGTCAGCCTGCTCGAGCCGTACTGGGGCTCGATCGATCAGGTGACGATCGTCGGCACGCCCATGGGAACCAAGGGCACGTCGATGGATTCGTCGATCTTCACCAAGATCCGCGAAGCGGCCTCGGCGATCGAAAAGGTGCACGCGCGCGTCGAGATTCAGGTCGACGGAGGAATTCGCCGTCACACCGTGCCCCAGATCAACGAGGCCGGCGCGGACTGGATCGTGCCCGGGTCACTGATGTTCGGGGAGGATCCGGCGGCGATGCGGGAGTGGCTGAAGGGGCTTTGAGCCGGGCGTGGTCTAGGGGAGCCCTGCAACGACGGTTCGACGAGCCGTGAGGTCGCTATAGAACGAGGCCCAGTCGTTG
The DNA here is from genome assembly GCA_963781785.1 of uncultured Isosphaeraceae bacterium. GTDB lineage: Bacteria > Planctomycetota > Planctomycetia > Isosphaerales > Isosphaeraceae > CAWAHD01. Next base: position 430,999 of record CAWAHD010000002.1, read on the forward strand.
TAAGGCAGCACGCCCAGGTCTTTGTAGAGCCGCAGCCGCTCGGCGCGGAACGTGGTCCAGAGGTCGACCAAGTTATCCTCGGCGTCGACGACGTCGTTCACATGTGCGAGAAGCCGTTCGAGCCATGGCGACCGCGACGCAGGGTTTTCCGGAGTCGGGGCATGCAACCGCTCGAACGACTGGTCCCTGAGACGGACGGCCAGCTCGTAAGTTCGCGCGGCCTCACCATAGGCTCGACGGGTTCCAGCCAGCTCTCGGATCCGGCGGCGAATCTTGAGCTCCAGCGAGACCCCGATATTCTCCTGTGGGCGGAAACGGGCCAAGCCGCGACGGTTCGCCACAGACAGTTCCGCCGCCCATGTCAGGTATTCTTCCAATCGCTCGGAATTGACGGCAATCGATTGCAGGACCGGCGTGCCGTCGAGCAACATGTCGCCGATCTCGGGCAGTCCGGAGAAGAGCCTGTACAATTCCGTAAGCCTCCGATTCGTGTTCCGGGCCCAGGACTCCACGTCGACGAACACGGCCTCGAAGTCCTCGATGCTCTTGCGGTCGAGGACTACCGCGGCTCGCGGCGACAGCCCCAGAACGACCTTGAGCTCGTCGAGGCCGTCGCGGAACTCCCTGGTGCGGCGATCGAGCCGGTCTCGATTCCGGATTGATATGGCAAAGACGGCGTCGAGATCCTGGCGATTCAGACCCGAGGATCCCTGGACCTGCTCTTGAAGCATCTTGCGGAGAGATTCATAGAATGTCAGAGAGCGGTGCGCATTCGCGATCGCCTGAAGTTTCCCGAGCAGCGAGAGCACGATGGGGCCAGGGTCGCGAACCACGTCGGAGGTGAGGAACTGCGTCCGAAACCTCGCAAAATCCGCGACTCCGAACCGGTCCGACTCGCGGGCGAGGGTTTCCAGATCAACCGTTTGCAAAAGCACTCGGTTTGTGGAGCGGGCACGTACCAGCACAAGCGCGTACGCCCTGTCCCACGTCAGAATGAGCGGCGTGCTGGCCTTGGCGAGCCCGGCGATCTCATTGTCGGTGGGCCCGACGTCCGGAGGCACGGGATCCCGGGCAACATTTTGGGCCGGTTGAACGGCCGGCGGCGCCGAAGGCGGGGGCTGCGCACTGCGCAAGCGCAGTCGTGAAAGCGATCATTATGACGCAGGCTCCGAGGCGAACGGATGCAGTTCCCATGCGAATATCTCCGCTCCTTGAAGTTTGCGTCAGTCCGCCTTTGCTCTGGGCGCGCCGTCCGGCACGATCCGGAACAATAGCTCGCCGTCGCGGATGACGGCACCGGAGGCGATCGGCAGAGCAAATTCGACGCGGCCGGCGGCAGGGGCCGCGACCTTGCACCGCGCAACCTGATCCGCAAGTCGCTTCTGTAGCGACCGCTCCCGCTCGAGCGCCGCCTCCGCGCCGAGCTCGCGCGCCTGCGCTGACTCGACCGCGCCCAACAGGACCTTCATCGCCTTTTCCTTCGATTGCCCGACCAGAACACTCCGGTTGGCTTGAGCCTCCTCGAGCTCGAACCGGGCCTGCTGGAGCAGGAGTTCATTCGCGGTTTTTTCGGCAAGCGACACGTAGCCCTTATTGAACATCCGCCGTGACCAGTCCACCTGGTCCTCGGCGCGAACGAGCTTCACCTCGGCGAGCTTGAGCTCGGCGTGATTACCGGCGAGCTGCTGGCGCAACCCGCCGTCCTTCTGCTCGGCCACTGTCATGACGGCCACTTCGCGGGCAATCCTTCGGCTCTGAAGTTCGGCCGCAGCGGCACGAACCACGATGTCCTGGTTGGCAAGCCGATCCCTGAGCTCGACGGAATCGAGCTCACAAACGACATCGCCTTTCTCGACCCGAGCCCCGTCGGAGGTGCTCGTGACCACGACCATGCGGCCTTCGACCGGGTTGAAGGTCGGAATTGCCCTCGACCTTCCCGGTTCCTTCGGCGCTCCCTGAGCCACGACCAGTGCCGTCGCGAATGCCGTCACGACGAGTGCCGCCAGTCCCACGCGGATCCAGTTCGATGACATGGCTTTCCCCCTGTTGACGCTAGCGCCCTTTCTAAGCGGAACCGCAGGAGAAACGATGCTGCCGATCGGGCTCGAGTGTCGGCTGTCGCTCCGGGAAAGGAAGTACTTTCGCGGAGCGAAAGGCGACTTTAAGCGACGCAAGCCGTTCTGCGGTTCCAGTTAGCCTCCGCTCTCGACGATGCCCTGTGCCGCCTCTATCAAGAGAAGAGCGACGTCGCCGCAACCATTGGCCCGGCTCAAGTCTACACCGGGGGCAGGAGAATTTCCCGTCCGTACTCCCTGCGGGTACAATCTGCGTTCGGCACGCTCTGGTTTGAGATAGCAAGGGCGGTTGAAAGGGGGGGCGATGCACAGAGAGCTCGAGTCGGCGATCGCGGACGTGCCGATCCTCGACATCCACACGCACTTGGTCGGCGGCAAGCTGGCCGCGCGCGGATTGCACGATGTTTTGCTCTATCACATGGTCGTCAGCGACCTCTACGCGGCCGGCTGTCGCTCGGGGGCTCGCTTGACCCAGTTTCCCGGCTGGCCGAGGCGCGACGAGGCCGCGGCGCGGATCGAAGAGGCCCTCCCGTACCTGCCCTCTATCCAGAACACCTCCTCCTCGTGGGGCGTGCGCATCATCCTCCGCGACCTCTACGGGTGGACCACACCCATCGACCGGTCCAACTGGCAGAAGCTCGACGGCATGATCCGCGAGCGGGCCGATGATCGGGCGTGGGCTCGTGAGATCCTCGACCGTGCGGGGATCAAGCGGTCGGGTACCGAGCTGGCGCGGCGCGGCCGCGGCGAGGACGACGACCGGCTCCAGTTCGCGCTGGAGTGGGGCTTCTTCACGCGCTGCCAGTGGGGAGAGTTCGATACGGCACTCTATGAGCTTGAGCGCTGCTGGGGCAAGAAGCCGGAGAGCCCCGCTCCGATCGGAGTCGGTGTTCGGCCGGCCACCGAGCGCCGGATCAAAACCCTCGACGACGTTCACCAGGCCATCGACCATTATGTCGCGAGCATTCCTTACGCCGACATCCTGGCGACCGCAACTCATCTCTCGACCGATATCGACTACCGCGTGGTCTCCGATGTCGAGATGGCCGAGGCACTCGCCCGGCGCGATCGGGCCGGGCCGGCCGAACGGGATTGTTATGCGTCATACGTCAATGAAGCGTTCCTGACGGCGCTCGAACCCAGGGCCGGCAAGCTCGTTTTCCAGTTCAGCTTCGGCGCAGAGCCGTTGCCTTTCGAGACGGCCAGCCGGCTCTCGCAGCGCACGATCGGCCAGGTCGCCGAGCTGATCGGCCGGCATCCCAAACTCAGGTTTCAGTGCTTCCTCGCCAGCCGCCATGCCAACCAGTCGATGTGCACTCTGGTTCGAGAACTGCCCAACCTGAGCCTGGCAGGTTACTGGTGGCACAACTTCTTTCCGGACGTGATTGCCCAGGTGATGCGCGAACGGCTCGACATGGTCCCGGCCACCAAGCAGTTGGGGTTCTTCTCCGACGCTTATAGCGCAGAATGGTCGTACGCCAAGGCCGTTTTGGTGCGCAAGATACTCGCCAGAGTGCTGGCCGAGCGGATCGAGTTCGGTCAGCTCGACCAGTCCAGTGCTCTGGAATGGACCCGCGCGATATTTTACGAAACCCCGCAAACGCTCCTGGGCATGCACCCGTAGCCCGCAACGTGCGAAGTGAGGTGGCCTCCAATGGAAACCGAGCGGATTGCCCGGATCATCGACGAGATGGGGACCTTGCTGGAGATCCGAGGGGAAAACCCGTTCCGCTGCCGCGCCTATCACGCGGCCGCCCAGGCGCTGGCGAGCTTGCCGGCAGACCTGACCGACATGATCGCCTCCGGCAGCCTGAAAGAAGTCGCGGGCATCGGCGAGACGATGCATGCCAAGCTCGTGCAGCTTGCGACGACGGGGCACCTGCCGGCGTACGACGATCTGAGGCGGAGCACGCCGCCGGGATTGGTCGCCTTGCTCCGGATTCCGGGGCTCGGCCCGAAGAAGATCAAGGCGCTGCATGAAGAGCTCAAGATCGAGAGCCTGGCGGACCTCCGGGCGGCAGCCGAGTCGAAACAGATCGCCGGCCTGAAAGGCTTCGGCGAGAAGACCGAGGCCAAGATCCTCGAGGGGATCGCGTTTGTCGAGAAATCGGGCGAGCGGATCTTGCAGAGCACCGCAATGCGTCTGGTGGCGCCGATCCTCGAGGCCGTGCGAGCCCTGCCTCAAGTGATTCGCGCCGAGGTCTGCGGAAGCCTGCGCCGGCGTGCCGAGACGATCGGCGATCTCGACGTCCTCTTCAGCTCGAAGAACGCTCCCGCGGTCCTGGAAAAGTTCGTCAAGCTCCCCCAGGTCGCCACGGTGCTCGCCCACGGACCGACGAAGGCCAGCGTACGCCTGGCCGAAGGCGTGCAATGCGACCTGCGGGGAGTCGAAGACGCGCAATATCCGTTTGCTCTCCATTACTTCACGGGCTCGAAAGCTCATAATATCGCGATCCGGCGGCGTGCACTCGCGCGCGGACTCACCTTGAATGAGTATGCCCTCACGGGCGCCAAGGGCCCGGTTCCTTGCCGCACCGAAGCCGATCTGTTCGAGGCGCTCTCGCTCGCCGAGATTCCGCCCGAGCTCCGGGAAGACCAGGGCGAGATCGAGGCTGCGGAGGCAGGGAACCTGCCCGAATTGATCGAGCCGGCCGATCTGACCGGCACGTTCCATTGCCACACCGACTGGAGCGATGGCGCCGCCACTCTCGCCGAGATGGCGCAGGCGGCCCGGTCGCGGGGCATGAAGTATCTGGGAATCGCCGATCATTCCCGGTCGGCGGGTTACGCCGGAGGCTTGAGCATCGAGCGTGTGCGTGCACAATGGTCGGAGATCGACGCCCTGAACGAGACGTTCGGGGGCAAGTTTCACCTTTTCAAGGGCACCGAGTGCGACATTCTTGCCGACGGCTCGCTCGATTATCCCGACGAATTGCTTGCTGGATTCGATTATGTCGTGGCGAGCGTGCATTCGCATTTCACTCTGCCGCGCGACGAGATGACCCGCCGCCTGGTGAAGGCGGCGTCGAACCCGCGAGTCACCATGCTGGGCCATCCGACCGGCCGGCTGCTTCTGGCACGGGATGGTTATGCCGTCGACCTGGACGCGGTCATCGACGCGGCCGCCGCGGCGAATACCATGATCGAGATCAATGCGAATCCGCACCGGCTGGACCTCGACGCCGTTCACTGCCGCCGCGCGCGTTCCGAAAGGAGTCATGATTGTCATCAATCCAGACGCACATTCCGAAGGCGGTTTGGACGATCTAGAATATGGGGTCTCGGTGGCCCGCCGTGGCTGGTTGACCAAAGCCGACGTGGCCAACACGGGATCGCTGTCCACGGTAACCCGCCGGATCGCCGAGTTCCGTGCCCGAGTTCCTTGAGCCGGCACGACTTGGTCGTTTGTGCCTTGTCCTTTATTGCCGCATCGGGTGGCCCGGATGAGGGCGTCCACATGAGGCCAAAGGAAAACGAGATCACGCCCAGCCCTTGCGGGGGGTGGGTCGCCTCCTATAATGAAGATTGAGCGAACAGGGATGATTGGTTGGATCATACCCAGCCCGATTCCCTGAGGAAGGATCCGTCGCTGTCGAATTCCGGAAGGATCGCGCAGTCGCAACGACAATCCGGATCCCGTTGCCATGGGTTGGTTCTGCCGGTTTTGAGTGCCGTGCCGGCGGGAGGAGAACGTTCGTCGTCCAGGGTCGGATCAAGATCATACTCGTCGCTCTTATCGATTTTCAGGGAAAAACCAATGGCCCCAGCCAAGCCGTCCGCCGGGAAGAAACGCAAGTACTTCACAGTCGAAGAGGCCAACAAGGCGCTGCCGCTCGTCCGGATGATCGTCAGCGACATTGTTCGTCAGGATCGGATCGTGGAGGACTTGCAGCAGAGGCTTTCGTCTCTGACGAAGGAACGGCGGCGGCCGTCGAACGATCTCTACTCGGAAGAGCTCGCGCAGAGCCAGGCCGAGCTCGACGCCGAGGAAGTCAAGCTCCGGTCGTACGTCGAAGAGCTCAAGCGCCTCGGCGTGGAGTTCAAGGGACCTGACGGACTCTGTGACTTTTACAGCATCATGGACGGCCGCGAAGTCTTCCTGTGCTGGCGGCTCGGGGAGCCTGAGGTTTCGTTCTGGCACGATCTTGACGCCGGCTTCGCCGGGCGTCAGCCTCTCCTGGCCAGTCGGAAGCTCCAAGAAATCGCGGATTAGGGACCACATTCGGCGGCTTGCCAATCAAACAGGGGCTCACTCCCTGGCAACTCTCATGCACCGCGTCGTCACAATCGACGGGCCGGCCGGAGCCGGCAAGAGCACGGTGGCGCGACGGTTGGCAGACCGGCTGGGCTGGCGTTTCCTCGACACAGGGGCCATGTACCGGGCCGTCACCCTGGCGGCCATCCGCACAGCCGTTGAACTGACCAGTGACGCGGCCCTGGCCGACCTGGCAAGAACACTGACTCTCCGGATGCCGCCGGGCCGCGTCCTGCTCGGTGAGGAAGACGTGACCCAGGCCATTCGAGCCCTCGATGTCACCAGGGCGTCTCATCATATCGCCGACAGCCCGAGCGTTCGCCGCCAGCTCACGATCTGGCAGCGAGCGTTTGCCAGCGACTCCGACCTGGTCACGGAGGGCCGCGACCAGGGGACGGTCGTTTTCCCGGACGCGTTTCGCAAGTACTATCTCACGGCCAGCGACGAGGAACGGGCGCGGCGACGAGTGACCGAGTTCTCGGCCCGCGGCGAGCACGCGAGCTTCGAGTCGATCCTGAACGACCAGCGCAACCGCGATGCGCGCGACTCGGCCCGCGCGATCGCCCCGATGAGGCCCGCTCCCGGCGCCATTGTGGTCGACTCCACAGGACTCACAATCGAAGAGGTTGTCGACCAGATGTGCCGTGACATTCAGGACCACCTGGTCGAACCCGCTACCACGGCCTCTTCTGCTTGAGAGACTTCTGACGGCCGAATTCCCCAACCGGAAATCCGACATCCCTCGAACACGCCAGACTCGCCTGGAGAGATCCCCCTGTGAACGGACCAGACCGTGAACCCGGCGCATCTCTTCCGGCCGCTGGCGGCGGGGTGGAAGCCCTTGATGAGCCGGGAGTTCCGATGCTCGCGAGCGGCCGGCAACCGCCGGCTGCCCAACCGCCCGCGGCCGCGGCCGCTCCCGGAGTCAAACCACCCTTGCCCGCGCGGGGATCACCTCGCCAGCACGATCGCACCATGGCCTTGTTCTTGTGGTACCGCTTCGTGCAGTTGAGCTGTGCGACCCTGGCAGAAGTGGTGATGGGGTGGCGCGCGACTGGACAGCAGAACATACCGGATTCCGGAGGCGTCTTGCTGGTTTCCAACCATGTGAGCTTTCTCGACGTTTTTTTTCTGGGCATTCCGCTGAGACGACAGCTCAATTACGTTGCTCGTTCGACGTTGTTCCTGCCGGTTCTGGGCCCGCTCATCCGCTCGGTTGGTGGTTTTCCGATCCAGCGCGAAGGGATCGGTGCCTCGGGCATGAAGGAAACCATGCGGCGGCTCAAGTCGGGCGGCATCGTCACTCTGTTTCCCGAGGGCACTCGCAGCCCTGACGGGGAGCTCGGCCCGCTCAAACCGGGGATCGCCGCACTGGCAGCGCGGGTCGGAGTTCCGGTCGTGCCGGCCGGCGTGGCCGGGACGTTCGAAACCTGGCCGCGGAGTCGCCGGTTTCCTCTGCCTCATCCGATTCGGATCCACTACGGGGCGCCCATTCTGCCGTCGGAGCTGGCCGGTCTCGATATCGACGCTGCCACAGCTCTGATCCGTGACCGGATGCGCGAGAGTCATGAGCGAGCCCGCCAGGGACTCCGCAATGATCTGAGCTGTTGACGGACGCCGGGACCTGCGGCAAGGGGTCTTCAAGCAGCTCACCAGGCAATCTTGGCTTCGAAGAAAGGATTGACATGAACAGCGACCTCAAGCGGCGCGATCTCGTTCTGGGTGCGACGGCGCTCGCCGCCGTCGGATTGACGGGCGCAAAACTCAACGAGCAGGGCGGGGCCGAGCCCGCGAGCGACTCTGCCCGGCAGGCTCCGGAAGTCCGGCCGCAAACCGAGGAGATCGCAGGCCACTTTCGGCTGGGACTCAATACGAGCACCATCCGCGGCCAGAAGCTGCCGATTGTCGAGGAGATCGCCATCGCGCAGAAGGCCGGTTACCACGCACTCGAGCCGTGGATCGATGAGCTCGAGCGGTACAAGGCGGAAGGCGGATCGCTTGAAGACCTGGGGAAGCGGCTGCGCGACGCTCAGATCACGGTCGAGAGCGCGATCGGGTTTTTCGATTGGGTTGTCGACGATAAAGAGCAGCGCCGCCGGGGCTTCGAGTCCGCGCGCCGAGCCATGGACCTGGTCCGGCGGATCGGCGGCAAGCGCCTGGCCGCACCACCTGCGGGAGCAACCGGCATTGCCATGACGAATTTGCTCGCCATCGCCGAGCGCTATCGGGCACTCCTCGAGCTGGGTGACACGATGCAGGTTGTTCCCCAGGTCGAAGTCTGGGGCGGATCCAAAACCCTGAGCCGCCTGGGCGAGGCCGCCTGCGTCGCCGTTGCGGCCGACCACCCAAAAGCATGCATCCTCGCCGACGTCTACCACCTCTATCGGGGCGGGTCGGGCTTTGGCGGAATCAACCTGCTCGGCGGCCGCTCGATTCACGTGTTTCACTTCAATGACTACCCGGCCGACCCACCGCGTGAGAAAACCACGGATGCACATCGCGTCTTTCCGGGCGACGGCGTCGCCCCGCTCAAATCGCTGCTCCATGACCTGGCGGCCGGCGGGTTTCAGGTCACGCTCTCGCTCGAGCTGTTCAATCGCAGCTACTGGGCTCAGGATCCCTTCGTCGTCGCCCGGACCGGTCTGGAAAAGATGAAGTCTTTGCTGACTTGAAGAAGGGAGATACGAGCAAATGCCCGGGCTCGTCCCGCGGTCACCGAAGTGGTTGTGGGTCACGGTGCTGGTTCTGATCCTGGCAGGCCTGGGCCTGTACTGGGGCTTCGCCCGACTCCATCGTGAGCCCGACTTGGTCACGCTCGGTGCTCGGGCATACGCCAGGCGCGACTTCAGCAAGGCGGCCGAGCTGGCGCGACGGCGGCTGAAGGCGGCACCTCAGGATGTCGAAGCGCGGCGATTGCTCGCTCGGTCAACGGCCCGGCTCGGTCGAGACGGGCCGGCGAACGCCCTGTTCGCCATGCTCGGATCCGACGCTCTGCGAGCCGAAGACCTTTATCTGCTGGGACGCGGCCTCCTGCGATCGGGCAGGGGCCGGGAAGCCGAGGCGGTCTGGCAGAAGGCGGTCGCTCTTGAGCCCGATCACGCCGAGGCCCTCGACCAGCTCGTCGCGGTCCTCGTGGGACAGCACCGGCTGATCGAAGCGGCCGGCTTTGCCGAGCGACTGGCACGACAGCCCGGCTTTGAGCTCAACGGCGAGCTCAGCCTGGCATCACTTCGAGCCGAGCTGGGAGACCCGGCCGGCGCTGCGGCCGTGTTGAACCAGGCCCTGCTGCGGCCTGAGGCCGCACAACTGGATCCGGCATCAAGAGTGCAATATCGCAAGCTTCTGGCACGAACACTCCTGGAGACCGGGCAGCCCGCACCGGCCAGGGCGGCGCTCGACGATGCTCTCAAGACCGGCAGCGATATTCAGGCATCCTGGCTTTTGAGCCGCGCCGCTTTGCAACAAGGAAAGAAAGGCGAAGCCGAGGCCGCTCTCAATGCCGCGGGTACGTATCGCGCGGGCCATCCGCTCGAGTGGGAGCCGTCTCCATTTGTCGGCGAAGGCCGATGCGCGAAGTGCCACCGCGAGATCTTCCAGGCGCACCGGGCTGGGCGGCACGCCTCGACGTTGCTGAAAGCAGAAGGCCTGGCGGAGTTTCCCTTCCCGGCCGGCGCCATTCCCGATCCGGACCGTCCGGCCGTCTCACATCGGTTTTCCAAGGAACGCGGCCGAGTCGAGTTTCAAACCGCAACGGACGGCCGCGTCCATCGCGCCGTCCTCGCTTATGCATTCGGCTCGCCCGATCATTATGTCTCGTTCGTGGGCAACGACGAGCAAGGCCAACCGCTGATTATCAGGCTCTCCCGGTATCAGTCGGGGCAGGAGTCGGGCTGGGTGCGGACGACCGGGCATTCCGCAGGCGGTGATCCGGGTGACGCCTCTCTCGGTAAGCCGCTCGAGGCCGCCGACGGAGTCTATCGATGCCTGTTCTGCCACACGACAGCCCCCAGCGCGGTGCTCAAGCAGGTCGGTCCGGAGTCCGGCGACCGGGGAATCGGCTGCGAGCGGTGCCATGGGCCGGGCGGCAATCATCTCCAGGCCGTGGAAACTCAGTTTGCCGACTCGGCGATCGTGAGCCCTGGCGCCGCGTCGGGCGAGGCCCGGCTCGGACTCTGCGGCCAGTGCCACGGGCATCATCAGCAATCGCCGCTGCCACGCCATGATCCATTCTGGATCCGGTTTCAGGCGAACACGCTCACGTGGAGCCGTTGCTTTACCGCCAGTCTTGGTGCGCTCGACTGCGTCACCTGCCACGACCCGCATCATGACGCCGAACACGCGGCCGCGTTCTACGAACAAAAGTGCCTGACGTGCCATTCGGGCGAAGGACGCAGGATTGAGAGCGGAGCACCGAAGAAAGCTTCGAAACGCGCGCCCCAGGCCGAGCAACGACGAACCCTCTTCCAAACGCCAGCCGCTCGCCGTCTGCCCGGTCAGCCCCGCCAAAGGCTGCCTGCCGTGTCACATGCCGCCCTATCGAAGCGAACCCCTTCACGCCACGTTCGCGGATCACTACATCCGAGTTCATGCCCGCGATGACCCACCGAGAAACGGCCTGTAGGTAAAAAGTCACCCAATCATGCATTGTTGCACTTGCGTCTGCGGTGCGACTCTGGTCTGATAGAGGTGCAAGTGCAACTGACGTCCGGATTCGCCGCCAAGACGGAGCCAACGGCTTGACGGGCGATCGGGGTTTTGTCGCGGGGCAGGGAGACCACCTTCTGGAAAAAATTCAACGCACATGCGATATTGAAGTTGAGTCGTCGACGAATTCTTACGTTTCAGGCAGGTGAAAACGATTCATCGCCTGGACCGTCGCACGATGCGTCGCGGCATTTCCAGATTGGAGGAGGTCACTTCAGTGACGAAGTACATCGAAGCTCGTTTGACTCAAGGTCCACGGGGTATTCTGCTCGGCGTCGTGCTGGGCGGTATCACTCTGGCAGGATGCGATTCGGGCGACACGGGAGCCGGCAAGGCACCTCAAGCCGGAGCGGCCGCGCCGGTCGCGGCCCCGGCCACCACGAACGAAAAACCTGGAAAATCCAAAGGGGATACGACGTCCCGACGACAGCACCAGAAGGAGCAGCCCGGGGCAACGAAGTGACCCAAGCGGCAGCCCTGGTCGAGCGGTTCATCGAGGTCTTTTTTCTTTCGTCCCTCATCCGATTTTCTTGATCAAAGGATCATCTCATGCGAACAGATTCGCGTAGCCACCCCAGGGGATTCACCCTGATCGAGCTACTGGTCGTGATCGCGATCATCGCCGTCTTGATCGCGCTCTTGCTTCCGGCCGTCCAGGCCGCCCGCGAGGCAGCACGGCGCGCGCAATGCACCAACAACATGAAACAGCTCGCGCTCTCCTGTCACAACTACGAGAGCGCCAACGGCACGTTTCCGATGGGCCGGAACAATCAAAACTACATCAGCACCGGTGGCGGTCCTCAAGGCTACCACGACGGCTGGGGGCAATTCGGAGCGTTGTTGCTCTTTACTGAGCAGAACGCCCTGTACAATGCGATCAACATCTCGCTCGGGCCCTACCAGCTCAGAAACAGCACCTTCCCCGGCATCGGCATCCAGCACCTCTGGTGCCCGAGCGACGCTCTGGTCATCAACCTCCGGTTCTACGAGCAGCAAGCCGGGTGGGACTGCACGACGATCGGGATCTGCTACACCAGCTATCGCGGAGTCATCGGTACGTTCATGCCGAACAGCCCTTACCTCACGGCTGTTCTCCAGGCCGAGTCCGGGACGTTTCCCGATACCGGCGGCCCGACCTGGTACAACGGCAACCCCAGCCAGTCTCCCGTGAAGATCGCCAGCATTACCGACGGCACCAGCAACACGTTCCTGTTCGGCGAGAGCGCCCAGGGAAAGTTGAGCCAGATCGGGTGCGGGCCCGGCGGCGGTTGTCCGTTTGAAGGCAATGGCTGGTGGGCCGACTCCGATTTCGGCGACGGTACCATGTCGACGTTTTATCCGCCCAACTTGAGGGGGGCGGACTTCACGATCTTGCCCAGCAATTGCGACCCGGGCGGCACCGTCGCCGGCGAATCAGCCACCAGCTTCCACCCGGGCGGATGCAACTTCGCCTTCGCCGACGGATCGGTCCACTTCATCAAGGATTCGGTCAACGCCTGGAACTGGTCCCTGATTCAAAAGGTCCAGCTCACCAATAACTGCATTCCAATCCTCCCGGTGGGCCAGCCAGTGCCGGTCTACCAGGCTCTCTCGACCCGCAACGGCGGCGAGGTTCTCAGCTCCGACCAGTATTGATCCATGCTTTGACTTCCCGCCAAGATTGCCCCGGACGCGTCCGGCAGATTCCCCGGGGCCAGCGCGACAACGATCGCGCCACCCGGGGGCCAGGTCGGTCAGTCCAGGCGAGCGTTCTTCGGGCCGAGGCCATGGGCCACTCTGATGGCCGGCTTGACCACCAAACCCACGCTCGGCCGGCTCGTCTTGAATGGCGCGCTCGGACGAGCGTTGGTCTGCGCGGTGCTTCCGGGTACGTTGAAACCGGACGACGGAATCCCGGCTCACCTTGCTTCAGCCAGGTCCGACCCTTAGACTCAATGGAAGAGAGTCACCCACGATCCCCCTGACGGGAAATGTGCGGAAATCCGGGCCGGCGGTTCTTCTTTTTTGGGTTTCAATTTGAGTTTGCGCTCTTGGGGCGGGGGAATCCTTTCACCGATGAAGCTTATGCATGGTCGTGGGGCAAGCTGGAAACGCGCGGCTGTTGTCGGGTTCTGGCTGGGAATCGTGGCCGCGGAGGGTTGCGGTCCCCCAGACAACGTGCTCACGCCCCCGGACGGCGCCGCAACGGCTCAAGCACCGGGGCCGCCTGGCGGCGAGTCGTCCCAGGCGGCTTCGAATGTCAGGAAGGGACAAACCTCGCGCCGCGAGTTCGAGAAGGAACATGCAGAGAAGTAATGCGCAAGATTGGCGGTTGCCGGCCATGGCTCCCCTGCGTCGTCATCATCGGGGTTTGATCCCTATCCATTCTCAGAGGTGCAGGCCATGCGAAAAGCTTCGCGGATTGATCGCCGGGCGTTCACACTGATCGAGCTTCTGGTGGTGATCGCCATCATTGCGGTCTTGATCGCATTGCTGCTGCCGGCCGTGCAGGCCGCGCGCGAGGCAGGACGGCGGGCGCAATGCCTCAATAACCTGAAGCAGCTCGCCCTGGCCGCCCAGAATTACGAGAGCGCAAACGGGTCGCTCCCCATGGGCCGCAACACACAAAGATACATCGCGACCGGCGGCGGTTTCGAGACGTACGCCGACGGATGGGGGCAGTTCACCGCACTCTTACAGTTCACCGAAGAGATGCCCCTTTATAACGCAATCAACATCTCACTCGGCCCTTATCAGCTTCGAAACAGCACCTTTCCCGCCGTCGGCATCTCATTTCTGTGGTGCCCGAGCGACACGGGGATCAACGGCCTCAAGACGATCAGACAGGCGGGGCTGTTTGACGGAACCCCGATCACCACGGCGTTCACGAGCTATCGGGCGGTCATGGGAACGTTCATGTACTTCCCGAACAATACCGCCATTCTCGCTGCGGAACTGGGAATGTTTCCCGACATCGGAGGTCCGACCTGGTTCAACGGGAGCCCGGGCCAGTCTCCGGTGAAACTGGCCGCCGTGACCGACGGGCTGAGCAACACGATCATGTTTGGAGAAGCCGCCCACGCCAAGCTGAGCCAGTTTTTCCCGGTGGCCTGCAACAATTCGGGCGGGTGCACGTGGACGACACAGGGCTGGTGGGCCGACTCCGATTTCGGCGACGGCAGCATGTCGACGTTCTATCCGATGAATCTCAAGGGAGCCGATAGCACGGTCCTGCCGGGCCCTTGCGACCCCAGCGGGTCGATTGTGGGCACGTCGGCTTCCAGCTTTCATTCAGGTGGCTGTAATTTCGCCTTCGGCGACGGCTCGGTTCACTTCATCCAGAACTCCGTCAGTTGCTGGAACTCGTTGCTCATCCAGCGAGACGCGAATTGCATTCCGGTCATTCCCGCCGGGATGCAAGGCGGAATCTACCAGGCCCTCTCGACGCGGAACAGCGACGAGATGGTCCAGGGGCAGTACTGAGCACAGACGGGAGCATCCCGCGGGGCAATCGTGCGCGAACAGCGCACTGCCCTTTGCCGGCGGGGCTCGAGGAGAGCCTGATGCGTTCGAGGCGGCTCTGGATCGCAATCGGCCTCGGCGTGGTCAGCGGCCTGTGCGCCGCGCTCTTCTGGGTCAAGGAGCGACACGGCCGGCTCGAACTTGCGCTGGCCAAGCGCGAATTTGCGAATGGGCAGGTTCATCGTGCTCGCCAGCGGCTTGACAGGCTGACCAAGGATTGGCCGGCATGGGACGACGCGCTCTACCAGCTTGGCTTGTGCGACGAGACGCTCGGCCATCCGGTGGCAGCGGAAACGGCATGGTCGCGCATCTCGCCGAATTCCAGCCTGGCACGGCAGGCCGGTCTGGGGCGAGCCCGGCTCCTCATGAACTCCGGCCGGCTCGCACCGGCTGAAACGTTGCTGCTTACGCTTCCACGCGACGAGACGCCCGAGGGACGCCAGGTCCGGCAGTCTCTGGAGCTTCTCTATCGGCTCGAGGGTCGCCAGAGCGAAGTGCGCGACCTCATCATCGAGTCGTGGGACCAAGCCGACGACCCGGCGGGTGTGCTGCGCCGCCATTATCTCCTGGACAACTCGGCATTTCCTGTGGACTACGTCCGGAAGACCCTCGAAGCCGCCGACCCGAACGACGACCGGGTGTGGCTGGGCAAAGCCAACCTTGCGGCGTGGACCGGCCAGCTCGACCAGGCGTCCCGGTTTCTGGCGGATTGCGTCCGCCGCCGCCCCAACGACCAGGCCGTCTGGCGCGCTCGCCTGGAATGGGCGCGTTCCACCGGCGACATCGAGACGTTCCGGCAGGCTGCCCACCAGCTTTCCCTCGGACGGTTCACCCGGCGCGATGTGCTCAGCCTCCGCGCGTGGCTGGCCGCTCGATCGGGGAACACCACGCTCGAGCGCGAGATTCTTGAGTCGTTGACCGCGCGGGAGCCCGGTAACATCAGCGCCTGGGACCGGCTTGCCGCGCTGGCGCTCAAGGCGGGCCGCAAAGCCGACGCTGACTGTTTCCACGAGAAGAAGCGGACATTCAACCAGGCCCGCGAAGACTACAAATCGCTGATCGGCCGCGATGATCGGGCCGCCCATTGCATTGAGCTGGCCGGGCTGGCGGGCAAGCTCGGCGCGCCGTCGAGGCCCGAGGATGGTCGCTGATCGCTCAGGGCCGCGCTGCCCGTGAGCCGCTCGTCTCGGACGAGCTTCGTCAAGACCTGTCACCGGGCCAGGGACCGGCGCTCCTGACGGCGCTCGACGATCTGGTCCGCGCGGTAACGGCCACGGCGGGTTTGCCGTCGAGCGGCCCCTCGATCACGGTTCCACGATTCGTCGACCTGGCCGAGCCGGCCGGGCTTCGGTTCGTGCACGACAACGGGCAGATCCGCGGCAGAAACCCTCCTCCGACCGAAGCCATGTGCGGCGGCGCCGGGCTGCTCGATTTTGACGGTGACGGCTGGATTGATCTCTACGTGGTGCAGGGGGGACCGTTTCCGCCAGCGGAGTCGACGCCCAACGACGGAGATCGCCTTTTTCGCAATTGCCGCGACGGCACCTTCGAGGACGTCACGGTCAAGTCGGGCATCGCGTCATTTCCCGGAGGCTATGGGCACGGCGTCACCGTCGCCGACTACGACAATGATGGCCGGCCCGACCTCTTCGTCACCCGCTGGCGATCGTACGCGCTCTATCGAAACCAGGGAGATGGCCGCTTCGAGGACGTCACCCGGAAAACCGGCCTGGATGGCGATCGAGACTGGCCCACATCCGCGGCTCTGGCCGACCTTGATGGAGACGGTGATCTGGACCTGTATGTCTGCCACTATCTTGTCTACGACCCGGCCAACCCGCGTCGCTGCGTTCATCCCGAGTCGCCCAGCAAGCACGAGTGCAATCCGCTTGACTTTCCCGCGCGGCCGGATCATGTCTTCCGCAACGATGCGGGCCGGTTCGTCGATGTGACCGTGACGGCCGGCTTCACCGACCCGAACGGACGCGGTCTCGGGGTTGTCGCCGCCGACCTGGACGACGACAACCGGATCGACCTTTACGTCGCCAACGACATGACCGCCAATTATCTCTTCCGCAACCAGGGCGGGTTTCATTTCGAGGAGAACGGCCATTTGGCCGGGGCCGCCGCCAGCGCAGACGGTGGTTACAAGGCCGGAATGGGAATCGCCTACGGTGACCTGGACGGCGATGGATTGCTCGACCTAGCCGTCACCAACTACTTCGGCGAATCAACCACGTTCTATCGCAACATGGGCGGCGGCTATTTCGCCGACCACACGAGCCTTATCGGCATGGCGGCTCCCACGCGCCGCTTGCTCGGGTTCGGCATCGCGTTCCTGGACGCCGATAACGACGGCCGGCTCGACGTTCTGAGTGCCAACGGTCATGTGCTCGATTCCCGCCCGCGATTCCCCTGGACGATGCCCTTGCAGCTTCTCCAGGGAACCGCCCCGAGCGGCGTGGTCGACGTCTCCGATCGCGCGGGCGAACCGTTCTCCCCGCTGCACCTGGGCCGGGGGCTGGCTGCCGGAGACCTCGACAACGACGGGAGCATCGATGCGATCGTTGTCGCTCAGAACGAGCCGCTCATCTATCTGCACAACCAGACCGAGCCGCGCGGGCACTTCGTGACGTTTACCCTCGAGGGAACAAAGTCCAACCGCGACGGCGTCGGAGCGCGCGTCACCATCGTTGCCGGTGGCCAGCGCCAGGTCAGAGAGCGGTTTGGGGGTGGAAGCTATCAGTCGGCCGGCGACCCTCGGCTTCACTTCGGCCTGGGGAGCGCGATGGCGATCGAGTCGGTCGAAGTCCGCTGGCCCTCCGGGCAACTCGACCGGTGCGGCGGATTGGCCGCCGATCGCCATTACCTGCTGCGCGAAGGCAAGATGCCCCCGGCCGTCCGCAATCTCGAGCCCGCGACGCGATCGGTGCGACAGGCCCGATCACAGCCGCAGGAAGTATCCGTGCTTCTCGAGGTATCGCACGAACATGTAGCTGATCATGAAGAACACGGCTAGCCCCGCGCAAGCATACCAGAGGGGTGAGTCGCCGGGCACGACGGCCAGGACCGCTCCTTCGACGGAGTGATGTATGATGTAGGCGGCCAGCGGGTTCTGACCCAATGTGCGGAAGACGCCGATCACCAGCCCTGCCATGTCGCAAAGCGGCACGAACAGGGCGTAGAGAGCCAGGGCAAACCCCGAGGAAAACAGCGTGAACGGCAGGCTCACGATCTTCTTGTTCATCATCCAGTAATTGTGCGGCCTGATCGAAGTTGGCGGCGGCTGCATGAAGGGTGGCGTGGCCAGGAGCGATGACACTTCGCGGCCCTTTGCGTTGGCAAACGGAGGAATCACGGGGTTGGCGGCCACGTCGCCCAGTACCGGCACGCTTCCCTTGTCGGTGTCGTACAGGGTCGTGAGGCAATTGAGCGCATAGCCCGCGGCCAGCAGGCAGACGCCCCATCCCAGCAGCCGCCCGGTCGCGCTAAAGCGCCGGTGGGTTGCCATGACGTCGTAAGCCAGCGTCCCCAGCAGCATCGGAATCGCCCAGGCCAGCACTCCCAGCGTCCCGCCGTCCCACGCACTGTCACCCGTCAGGCCCAGACTTGCGTCCACCCAGTTTGGTTTTCCATAGACGAAGAAGAAGTTGAACCAATAGGAAAGCCCCAGGTGGGCGACCGCCAGCAAAAGGCACGCCGCCACCCTGATCCGGCTGCTGGTGGCGATCACGGGCAGGATCAAGATCTGGACGACCCCGATGATCGCCAGGACTTCCCACAGGTTGGCCTTCACGAGCTTGCCCACGAGCCTCCAGACCGGGTGCGGCACCACGGTCGTCACCAAGGGCAGCGTTCCCGCGACAGCTCCGATCGGCTGGGCGGCCCCCTCGTAGGTGAGGTCAGACCATCTCTTCACTTCAATATCTTCAGCGGCGTACATCACCAGCGAGATCAACACGAGCGCAAGCGATCGCACGATGAAGTGGATGTAAGCCCTGGCCACACCGATCCTGGCAAACCGCTTGAGGGCGCTCAAGCGGTAGGAGAACCCGGCCGCGAACATGAAGGCGGGCATGATCGTGTCGGCATAGCTGAAATAGGGCAGCCCGTTGTGATGCTTCATCACCTCGGGAAACGCTCCCAGCCCGCCGACGAAGTTGACCACGAACATCCCCGCAACCGTGTAGCCTCGAAACTGGTCCATCGAGACGATCCGCGCCCCGGACGTGGGTGGCGGCGCAGCGGGAGCCGGGTCGGAAGACGCGGCGGAAGCGGCAGCGGGAGCGGTGCTCATGTCCATGCCTTCTCGCGAACATCCTTCGAGGTGGACTCGCACAGGTGGTTGCGCAGCGTAGGTCAGGCTGGAAAGCCTGACCTACAAGATCCGGCCCCCTCAGGCCAGATACTCACGGTCTGTCACGATGCCCGGCTGCGGGATCGGGTACCGCTTGGTCAGTTTATCGAGCTGCAGCGGAGCCGGGCTCGTCATCGTGAGCTTGTCGACGTCCGGGGCAAACTCGCACTTGCAGTTAAGCGTCTGTTCGAATGTGACGCGTTGACCGGTGTGGGCGGCCATGCGGCCCATCGAGGTGACCAGGCTGGCCTCCGCCCCGCGCTTGACCTCGTTGTAGAGCTTGTCCTTCCTGATCGCGTGCATCAGGTCGTCCCATTCGACCTGGTACGGGTTGGGCTCGGGCTGGGGGAACGCCCAGGCCAGGTCGCTGCGCGTGAACTTCTGCCCCTTGAAGATCCGGCACCGGGACGGGCTGTGCGAGTTGGACGAGATGATCGCAGAGCCCTTGCTACCGTGTGCGTAGCTGGCGAACTGTTGATCGCAGCCGTCGATGTTGCGGCCTTCCAGGAACAGCTTGGAGCCGTCTCCAAAGGTGTACTCGACCGAGTAGGTATCAAAATTCTGGTCGATGAAATCGCCGCGGTAGCAGCGAGCACCTGACCCCCTGGCCTCGACCGGCCACGCCTCTTTCATCCAGCAGCATTCGTCGATGTTGTGAATCAGGAAGTCGCTGAAACAGCCGCCGCTGGCCCAGAGGAACCCGTGGAACCGCTGGATCTGGTATAACAGCTCGCTGATGCCCTCGGGCTTGGGCCCCGTGAGCGCCGTGCCGACCGGACCGGTCTGGCGGTACGCACGCAGCGTGATGATATCGCCGATCTCACCGTCCCTGATCCGGCTCAACAGCTCCTGGCGCACTTCGCAGTGGCGGCACATCAACCCGACGCCGACCTTGAGGTTCTTCTTCTTGGCCTCCTCGCCCAGGGCGATCATCCTGCGGGTCGTGGGCCCGTCAACCGTGACCGGCTTTTCCATGAAGGTGTGCAGCCCCTTCTGGATCGCGTACGTGAAATGCACCCACCGGAAGGCAGGGGGAGTCGCCAGGATCACCACGTCGCCCGGCTTGAGCACGTCCATCGCGTGCTTGTAGGCGTCGAAGCCGATGAACTTGTGCTCCTTCTTGACGTCCACCTTTTCCTTGTGCGCTTTCGACACCGCCTCGTAGCTGTCTTTCAGACGGTCGTCGAACACGTCGGCCATCGCGACCAGCTTGACCGGGCCCTGGTGCGTCGAGAGTGCATCGCCGGCCGCACCGGTTCCTCGCCCGCCGCAGCCCACCAAGGCCACCTGGATCGTGTTGTTCTCGGCCGCGTGGACCGATGGGATCGCGATGCCTGCCAGGGCCGACGCCCCCGCGATTGCGCCGGTCGTCTCCAGGAATTTTCGCCGCGAGGGATCCGAAATCGGCTCGGTCATGATGTCGGCTCCAAGAGAGGAAGGAGTGGTCAGGCGGTAGGATGATTCGTGCGGGTGTCTCGCCTTCCACGTGGTGGAAGACTGTGACGTTAATGAGTAGTTTAACACAGCCGAACCCCCTCTCAAAGCCGGTTCCGCCGCTAAAACCTTTGCGAAAATCGCCGTAACCCGCGCCGCCGGTCCGACGCCCGCAATCATCGGGAGTCTGGTTGGCCCGCTCGGCGAACTGCCCGGCCAAGGCTCCGACGGCTTGCAAACCGCGGCCGAATCGTCCAAGTTAGGTGCTGGATTTCAATGCGGACGGACGGACCGAGGTGCCATCACTTTTGAGCGGGAGCGGCCGAATCTCCTCTCTTTCCCGAGAACCCGATGCGGATTGACCAGGTCGACCTCAAGATCGTCCGGCTGCCGCTCGTGCGGCCGTTCCAGACGAGCTCAAGCCGCAAGGATCATCTCGACCATATTCTGGTCCGGGTCGCGGCCGGCGGCGCGACCGGCTGGGGAGAGTGCGCCAGCCCCTCCGACCCATTCTACTGCCCGGAAACCACCGAGACCTGCTGGCACATGCTCCGCGACTTCCTGGTGCCGGCGGTCCTCGGGCGGGAATGGTCGACCATCGACGAGCTGGCGCGCTTTTATGGTCTCGTCAAGGGAAACCGCTTCGCCCGGGCGGGACTGGAAATGGCATGCTGGGACGCTCTGGCACGCGCTCAGGGCCAGTCGCTCTGTCGCCTGCTGGGTGGAACGCGCTCCGAGATCCTGTCCGGAGTCAGCCTGGGAATCGAGAGCCGGATCGAGGCGCTCCTGGACCTGATCGCCGTGTACCTCGAGGAGGGCTATCGCCGGGTCAAGCTCAAGATTGCACCCGGCTGGGATGTCGACGTCGTGCGCCGGGTGCGTGAGAGCTATCCGTCGATCGCGCTTCAGGTCGATGCCAACTCGGCGTACACCCTGGACGACCTGCCGACGCTCAAGAAACTGGATGATTTCGACCTGATTCTGATCGAGCAGCCGCTCGCCCACGACGATATCATCGACCACGCCCGGCTCCAGGCAGCGCTCAAGACCCCGATCTGCCTGGACGAGAGCATCCATTCGGCCGACGACGCGCGCAAGGCCATTGACCTGGGTGCCTGCCGGGTGATCAATATCAAGGTGAGCCGGCTGGGTGGCTTGCTCGAGGCCCGGCGGGTGCACGACCTTTGCTTCGCCCGCGGGGTGCCGGTCTGGTGCGGCGGGATGCACGAGTTCGGCGTCGGACGTGCGGCCAACGTCGCCATCGCTTCCTTGCCGGGCTTCACCCTGCCCGGCGACGTCTCGGGCTCCGACAAGTATTACGCCGAAGACATCGTCAAGCCGCCGATCCGGGCCCATGGGGGTGCGATTTCGGTGACGAGCCGTCCCGGTCTGGGAGTCGAGCCCGTGCTCGAGCGGATCGAGTCGCACACGATCCGCCGGTTGTCTCTTTGCACGTGAAGGAGGGCAGGTGGGGTTGTCGCACGCGTCCGGTCCATTTGATCGCATGCAGCACCAGATGATGAGCCAGTTGCTGGAGCTGGTCTGCCTCGAGTCTCCCAGCCGCGACAAGCCCGCGCTCGACGTCCTGGGAGCCCTCCTGGCGACCAGGCTGAACGAGCTGGGCGCCTCGGTCGAGGTCATTGCCAATGCCCACGGGGGCGACCACGTCCTGGGGCGATTCCAGGCCAAGGGCGCGATGCGTCCCGCCCTTGTGCTGGCACACTTCGACACGGTCTGGCCGCTCGGCACACTCAAACGAATGCCATTCCACGTCGACGAGGAGGGCAGGGCGTTCGGGCCCGGCATCTTCGACATGAAAGCCAGCCTGGCGGTGTTTCTCGCAGTCATGGAAGAGCTGATCAAAGAGCCGCAAGATTGGCCGAGGCCGATCTGGGCGTTATTCACTTCCGACGAGGAGCTGGGCAGCCCCACTTCGCGTGATCTCATTGAGAAACTGGCAATTGATTGTGCGTATGCGCTGGTGCTCGAGCCGGCGCTCTTCGACGGAGGCCTCAAGACTTCCCGGAAAGGCGTCGGGCGTTTCCATCTCGAGGTCGCGGGCAAGGCAGCTCACGCCGGCGTCAGCGCCCAGGATGGCCGCAGCGCGATCGTCGAGCTTGCCCACCAGGTCCTGCGACTTCGGGATTTGCAGGATGTTGCGAATGGGACCACGATCAACGTCGGCGTCGTCGAAGGGGGTTCGGCGGTCAACGTGGTGCCGGCGCGCGCATCGGCCGAGATCGACGTGCGCGTCGTGTCGAAGACGGAAGCAAAACGGGTCGAGTCGGCGCTGCGATCGCTCGAGCCGGTCGCACCCGACAATCGCCTCACGGTGAGCGGGTCGTTCAACAGGCCGCCGATGGAGCGAACTCCGGGCAGTGCGCTCTTGTTCGAGGAAGCCCGGCAGCTCGCCCGCACAGTCTTCCCGGGCCGTGAGCTCACCGAAGGATCGACCGGCGGCGGCAGCGACGGCAACTTCACTGCGGCGCTGGGCGTCCCCACCCTGGACGGCCTGGGCGCCCGAGGGGCCGGCGCCCATGCCGACAACGAGCACATCCTGGTCGACTCGCTCCCGGAGCGCACCGCCCTCTTGCACCGCCTGCTCCTGGGTTTGAAGGGCCGGTCATGACCGCTACCAATATCGTCGTGACCGTCGGTGACGACACCACGGTCCGTCGGGCCGAGTCGATCGCCGACTACAGAGCCTGCCAGCGGGCACAAGAGCAGGCGTGGGAGATCGCCGAAGCCGGCTACCTGATCCCGATTGCCACGATGGTCGGCGCCAACCTGCACGGCGGCCTGGTGCTGGGTGCCTTTCTGCCCGGCGGGGAAGCCGTGGCGATGTCGTTTGCCTTTCTGGGTCGCGTCGAGGGAAGTATCTGCCTTTACTCCCAGGTGACGGGCGTGATTCCCTCGTACCAATCCCGCGGCCTGGGCTACCGGCTCAAGCAGCTCCAGCGCGAGATCGCGCACGCTGACGGGATCGAGCAGATCTGCTGGGCGTTCGACCCTCTTCAGGCTGGCAACGCCCACTTCAATCTCGCACGGCTCGGGGCGTCGGCTGTCCGTTTTGTCGAGAACATGTACGGCGAGCGCACTGACCGGCTGAACGCCGGTGTGCCGACCGATCGGTTGATCGCCTGGTGGGACACCACCGGCTCACCCCCGATCGTGCTTCCCGCGGGCGCAGCCCGGGACCTTCCTCGCTTGATCGAGACGACGTCCGTCGAGGGTGAGGAAGCCGACACAGGAGCGTTCGCGCCAACCGGGGTCGTGTCGGCTTCGTCGCTCGGCGAACCTCTGCTGCTCGTGGAGATACCCGGCGACATCGCTCTGTTGCGCCGGCAAGAGCCCGCTCTGGCCGAGCGATGGCGGGCGGCCGTCAGTCAGGCGTTTCGGCTGGCCTTTGATGCGGATTACCGCGCCGTTCATTTCGTGCGGGACGACTCGTCCGGGCCCCGCAGAAGCTTTTACCTCCTCGAGCGACTATAATGAGCGAACGAAGACCCTCGCCCGTTGTGATGGAACCGGCTGACTCATGAGTCGAAATCCCTTCGAGCCGCCGCGATACGATGAGCTCCGCCGGGGCCGCCGCACGCTCTATATTCTGGCTCCGCTGGTGCAGATGGGTTTCCTGACCCTGGGCCTGGGCATCTTTCTGGACCAGTCGCGCGCGCTCTTGTCGGATGCTCAGTTCACGTGGGGCGAGCGTCAAGTGATGGGAATTATCGCACTCTTGGCCCTGGGCGGCTGCGGCTTCGCGGGCTGGGTCGCCGGCCGGCTGATCAAGGTGGCCGGCGCCTTGGTCGACGTGCTGGCAGACGGAGCCGAGGCCGCCTGGCGCACCAACGACCTGATCGAGCGGCATCTGATCCCGACCCTGGCGCGCGTCGCGCTCGCCCTGGAAACCAAGGAACCACCGGTCGATCGAGGTCCGCCTGCAAGAAGGCCGTCGAAATGAGCACGAACCCCAGCGAATCCAGCCGTCGTGGCCTCCGGTCACCGCGCACCGATGAAACGGTCGCGACTCCCACGGACGACCTCGGCGCCGGCCCCACGGTCTTTGTGCCTGCGCCGCTGGCTAGCCCTGGTCGCGGCCGGCGCTGGTACTTTTACATGCTGGCGGTCCTGGGTCTCGTGGCGGGCGTGGCCGTTGGTGTGATGATCTACTGGCCCAGCGTCAAGCCCCGTCGCCTGGATCCGGTCGAACGGGTCGCCGAGAATTACTTGAAAGCTTTGGCGAGCCAGGACGCGGCAACGATCAAGCGTTTGGGGACGGTGGATGAGCCCCCGGCGATTCGCGCGATCGCCCGCGTCACGCGCGACCCGAACGGCAGCCGTCGCGTCAAGGGTTCGTTCGCGCCCTGGGCGAGCTGCACGGCCGGATCGATACCGAGTTTGTGTATGATGCGAGCGCTCGGCGGTTCACTCCCAAGAATCCGATGGGCGCCGCGGCGGAGACTCTCGACGCGCTGCACAGTGCCAAGGACGATGCCGAGAAGTCCGGCCTGTACAAGAAGATGCAAAGCGGCGACCCCGAGGACATCTTTGACGCCGCAGAACAGTTCGGGAAGGTGTTCACCCAGCTCGCTGAAGGGGCCCTCGCGCCCAAACGCATCCTGCCGAGTTACAAGATGCTGGTCGAGTCATCGAAGCCTCCTTTGCCGCACGAGGTCAAAGCCTTTGCGCTCGAGGTCGCCGAATCATCGAAAGACTGGGACGCTCTGCTACAGCGATCGTTTCACACGTTGAAGGCAGACGGTCCGTTCATCTACGAACGCGCCGAGGTGGTCGCATCGGCAATCGACCGGCTGGCTTCATCCGGCGATCCCCCGACCAAGCTCCGGGTTTCGCTCGTGCGGTTCCAGCTCGAGGGCATCGACACGGGCTGGAAGGTGGTGGCGGTGAAGCGGATCTTGCCGGGTGCCGGCGGCAAGGACGCCAAGCCGGCCGCGTCGGCGTCGCAGGCGCCGCACGCGGATCCCGCCCGCTCGCCAGGTGAACCGCCCCGATCGCAACACGGCGGGCCGAGTCAACCCTGATCAGGCCGATTTGCCTCGGCCGTGCCGCGCTCGTCAGAGAGCCTGGAGCGAGCCCCCCGTGCACGTCCGAGCGGCCTGCCGGCGCGGGATGCGACGACAACGCTCACGAAAGAGAGGCACCGCGTGGAAGTCTTGGCGCAAGTGCAGACTTACAACACCTACGGCGGGAGTGCGACGTTTTCGTTCGTCGGCGCTTTGCTGATGATCAAACTCGGCGACTACGGTGACGCCGTGAAATCAATCTCGATCACGGCGAATCTTCTGAGCCCGACCCGAGACTGCATACGGAATCTCGACGAGCTCTTTGATCGGTTCCATGATTACGTGAAGACCCTTCCCAAGATTGTGTTCCGCCGGAAATTGAAACGAATCGAATTGAACTTCCTCAGCAAGCACTTCGACGCGACCGACGAAGCACGGTGCGACCCATCGGTCGAGAAGATCCAGGTCGCGTGCATGGAGATTGCCGAGATTCTTCCGATCTTGAAAAAACGCGTCAAACCCGAGGATGATTTCCAGATCGACCGCTTTTTGGAAGACGCAACGCAGGCATTGAAGTCTGGGCCGGCATCCCTCGAGGAATGGAATGCCATTGAGCGAGAGGGGAACCGGAAGTGGCAGGCACTCCGCGGGGCAACCGATCCGTGGGACCGGCTCGAGATTGACTGGAGCCGGTTCCACCCGAACGCCAGAGCGGTCCTCGATGACCCGTTCTTCTGGGAGTCCACGGATGATCTGGCTCCGAACGGAAATGACACGGGTGCCGACCTGCTGGAGGACTTGAAGCGCTGGGACAAGCGAAACCGATCACGCTCACCTCTGGAATTCCTCGACGGGCTGCTGAAACGCTGGAAAATCAAACCAATTGACTGGACGGTCACCGATCCGGGCGTCGTGAGAAAACTCAATCATGATGATCCGATCAGCTTGGCCGTTTGCAACGAATCCGCGATCGCGCTCGCGTTTGCAGTTCTCAAGCTGCGGGCCGAGTGTCCGGCGGAACTGATCGCGATGGCACTCGCTGCCATGACACGTACGGCGATCCTCGTCAACGACAGTGACTTGAGCAACGAGACCAAACGGTCGTGGGAACAGGCGATTTTGACAATGAGGCGCAAGCTGATATCAGTGCGGACCGGCAGTTCCGGGCTTAAGGGCGACGGCCAAGGCTAGTGCGCCACCATTGCCAGGCGAATCTCTTGGCTCGCGCCGCTGGTCACTTGCTCCGCAGTGACCAGCGAACCATCTTTCGGCTATAATTGGGGCCCGGACGATTGTTGTGGCGCGATAGCGGTTGTGATATGCGCCAAGAATACGGGCGATTAGCTCAGTGGTTAGAGCACTGCTTTACACGCAGGATGTCGGGGGTTCGAATCCCTCATCGCCCAATTAAGATCACTAACCGTAACGACTTATGGCTTGTGAGCTACGAGTCAGATCGCCTGCCAGAAACGCAGGCGCTCCCCGCTAAACAACCGCCTGGGCCCCGCTTTGCCCAGGCTTTCTCGGTCAGCAATTGCCCCTGAAGTTCGGGCATCGAATGCAGTAGAGAAAATCGTCGTGCTTCGGTGAGAAATCTTTCAGCTCGCACCATTGCGCCTCATCGATGCGCGCGATAGATTGATTATTTAACTAGATGTTCATTATATTTTGCGCGGCCGCCGTCGCAAATCGGGCCGAAAATCATGTCAACGGAATCAGCTCCATACACAGGTGTACGGGACGTGCGGCACTCGCTGTGGCGCATACCGGTGTGCGGATAAGTTCAGTGTCCCGCGATAGCGCGTTATCGCGGCCGGCCCGCGACCTCGAGCTGCCGGCGGCATTCTCGCACCCACTCAGCCGAGGGGTAGTGCCAGTCCTTGCGTTGCGACCCCAGCTCGTGGCCACGCTGCAAGCTGATGAGAGCCTGGGCGAGCTTCCCTTGTTGCCGGAGCACATCGCCCAGGTTGCAGTGACTCTCCGCGTGATCGGGCCTCAGCGCGATGGCCTCGCGGTAGGCAGCCACCGCCTCGGCGAGTCGACCCGTTTGAGCAAGGAAAATGCCGAGGTTGTAGTGGGCGTCGGCAACATCGGGCTTCAACTGGATCGCACACCGGCAGGCGGCGATCGCCTCGTCAAGCTGGCCTTGCTCGCCGAGAGCCAAAGCAAGCCTTAAGTGAGCCATGCCATAATCCGGTTTCAGCGCGATGGCCTTGCGGTAGGCAGGCACCGCCTCGTCGAATCGACCCGTTTGAGCAAGGTACAATCCGAGGTCGAAGTGGGCGTCGGCATACTCCGGCTTCAACTGGGTGGCGCGCCGGAAAGCGGCGATTGCCTCATCAAGGTGGCCCTGCTCGCCGAGGACCACACCGACATTGTAGTGTGCCATGCTATAATCCGGCTTCAGGTCGATGGCCTGGCGATAGGCGGCGAGTGCCTCGTCCGGCCGCCCGGCGTCGGCCAGCGCGCCGCCGAGGTTGAATCGCACTCCGGGGCTGTCGGGCCGCAGCGCCGCGGCCACGGTCAAGAATCGGATGGCCTCTTCGAGCTGCGGCGGCTGGCAATTGCTTAACGCGATCCCGAGGTCGTGGTTGATCCATAAGTCTCCCGGGAAAGCCTGCTGGGCGCGTCGCATGAGCGCCAGAGCAGCGTGGTCCGCACCTCGCTGGAGCAGACCCATTTCCAGCACCAACAGGGCTTCCGGCGGCTCTTCGCCGAGATCGACCTCGCGTGCCAGCTTCTCCATCGCCTGGCGGTCATTTTTCTCGCGCGCAGGCGCACGCCCTGGCGCCAAGGGTCGGAGTCTGCCAGGGCAAGAACCTGCTTGAGCCAGGCTGCTTCCGGCGCCTTCTCGGAACTCGCCAGGATCGACCAGTGGTCCAGGGCCGCCAGAAGGGTGGCGCGAACCCGCCGCGGCGGGCGCGAAAGTGCACGGGCCGCCTCCTCCGGTACCATCGCATTCCTGTGCAATCCATATTTTCTGAAAGCCTGTTCATATTCCTTGCGCGAATACTTGAGGACAAAACCGTCGTCCTTGACGTCCGCCTGGCGAAGGCGTACGTCGTCGAGGCGCTCGAGCAAGGCAACGTCGGCCTGCTCTTCGGCCAGCTCGCGCATCAAGCCCGTGACGCGCTCAGCCAGGGCCGGATCGGCGGCGCCGTGATGAAGCAGGGCCTCAGCGCGCGCGGCTGCTGCCTGCGCTTGCGGCCATTTACCTTCGTTTTGAAGGCGCTGCGATTCTTCCACGGCGGACCGGATGTCGCCGGTCAACTTGGCCCGCCGCGCGGCCCCGTCGCGCACGATCCAACCGATGCTGCCGGCCAGCACGGTCAAGGCGGCGAGCGAGGCCACCGCCGCCGAGAGCATCACCGGCCGGTGTCTTCGCGCCCACCTTCGCGTGCGCTTGAGTAGCGTGAGCGGCCTGGCGAGGATCGGCTCGTCTCTCAAGAACCGCCGCAGGTCGCTGGCCATTTCCTGGGCTGTGGCGTAGCGTTCTAGAGGGTTCTTGGCCATCGCCTTGAGCACGATGGTTTCTAAATCGACGGGCACTGCCTTGTTGACCTTGCGCACAGGCCTGGGTTCTTCGATTGCGATCTGCCGCAGCAGCTCGTGACGGTCATGGCCGTCGAACGCCGGCTCGAGGGTCAGAAACTCATAGAGGGTTGCACCCAGCGAATAGAGGTCGGTGCGCTGGTCCACGCCGATGGGCTGAGCCAGGGCTTGTTCCGGGCTCATGTAGCGCAGGGTGCCCACGAGGTCTCCGGTGACCGTCAGCCCCACCTGTCCCTGGCGGCAGTGCGCCAGGCCGAAGTCGGTGACCCACAAGCGCACGCTGCTGGCTTCGGCTTCGTTCGCCCCTGGGGCGATGGCAGAACCAGTTTCGACGAGCAGGTTGGCCGGCTTGATATCGCGATGCACGACACCGAGCTGATGAGCGTGTTCCAGCGCAAAGGCGGCCTGCATGCCCAGGAGCGCCGCCGCGCGGACGTGCGCGGGAGCAGCGGCGGCAGCCTCCGTGGCCTGCGCGGGTGCTGTGGCATGTCGATTGCGCGGTTCGGAGCTGAAGCCCGGCAATCCGCAATCCTTCCCGCGGCGCAAGTTTTTGATGATCGCCGCGAGTGTTTGGCCCTCGATGTACTGCATGGCGTAGTAGTGGACGCCGCGCTCGCAGCCGACGCCGAAGACGGGCACGATGTTCGTGTGGTGCAGGGAAGCGGCGGCCTGCGCTTCGTTCTTGAAGCGCTGCAACTGCCTGGTATCGAGCGCAGCGGCAAACGGCAGCACCTTGAGCGCAACGCGGCGACCGAGTGAAATCTGTTCGGCTTCGTAGACGACGCCCATGCCGCCACGGCCAATTTCGCGAACGAGCTGGAAGTCGCCGAGGCAGCCGAGGTCGATTTGGCATAGGGTGGCGGACGGCGGCTCAGGCGCTCTTGGATCTCGCAGACTGAGGGACGCGCCATGCAGGAATTCCAGGCTCGCCAGGCAGGCTTTCAGCGGCTCTGCCAGGGCTGGGCAGCGGGCTGTCAGATCCTCGGGGTTCAGCCGGTCACCGGCTTCCAGCTTCGTCAGGAACTCTTCGAGAATGCTGATGACTTCGCTGGTTGGCTCGAGCGCCTCTTCCAGGGGCACGATGGCATTCATAAGAGGTCCTCCGCTTGCAGCACCCGGCGGAGCTGATCGACCGCGCGTACCCAGAGGATGCGCACGGCTCCGGCAGACCGGCCCATGCGGCGGGCCACCTCGGGGAAGGGCAGCCCTTCCAGGTTCCGCAGGACGAGCACTTCACGGTAGTCAGTGGGCAGTCGAGCCAACTGATCGGCGAGGCAAAGGGCGCGTTCGCGGCGCCCGGCGAGGTTGCTGGGCGAGCTCGAGCGGCTGACGAGCGCGGTCTCGATCGGGAATGTTCCCGACGACCGCTCCATTGCCCTAGCCCGCTGGTCCAGCGACACTTCCCGCCGGGTACTTCGTTTCTTCGCCGCGACTTGCCTCTGGACGACGCGGGCCAGGTTAAAGAACAAGATCTTGCGCAGCCAGGCGACCCATTCTCGATGGCTCGTGCCGCGGAAGTGGTGGAAGTCGCGGCAGGCATCCAAGAATGTTTCTTGCACGAGGTCCGAGGCATCGACCCTGCCCTGGAGGCGGAGGTCAATTTGCGCCCGGGCCAGCAGGGCAAATTCGGTGCGATTCAGCTCCAGTACTCGGCCCAGCGACTCTATGCGCCCGCCGCGGGCGTCAGCCAGGAGCTGTTCGGGATCGAATCGGCCCTGGGCGTTCATGAGGTCCTCCGCTGCCGGGTTCGACCGGCTGAGTGAGACCACAGAGATGTTGTTGTCGATCGGGCTTTCCAACCTGACATTCTACGGTTGACCGTGAGCCCTGTCAGGTGAGAAAGCCCGGCTTCGCGTCGCGACGGCTGGTGCGGTTCCACTCAGCCCGCACCTGGCGAACAGAGTCAGCTCACGGTCCCATAGATGTCGTCGTTGCTTGTGGAGGCGAAGTTGAGCGCAACGGTCGTTTTCTTGAGGGTAACCACGCCGCCGGTCGTGATATAGAGGCCGCCGCCGATGCCGTCGCCGTCGCTGCCGCCGGCTCCGGCGAGGCCGCCCAAGGCAAGGTTCATGCTGACGACCGTTTGATCGACGGTCGCTGAGGCGTCCACGGCGACGAAGATTCCTCCGCCGGAGGCGTTGCCGCCGTCGGCTCCCGAGCCGCCGGCGCCGCCTTGAGCCACGTTGCCCATCAGCAGGCACCCACTCATCGTTAACGACGCGCTCGCGTAACTTTCAACACCGGTATTGAACTCGCCCACGGCGATCGCGCCGCCCCTGGCTTCTCCGCCAATCATTCCCGAGGCGCCGGCAGCGCCTTGGGCGAGGTTACCCAGGAACGCGGTATTGGTAATGGTGGCGGTCCCGTTGCCCGCGAGAGCGATCCCGCCGCCTATGCCAAGACCGGCAAAGAGACCGGCCGGGTACAAAACTCCAACGACGCCGGTTGCCGTGTTCCCGGCGAGTGTGCTGCTGGAGATCGAGAGACTCCCACCATAACTCGAGATGCCGCCGCCCTCAGCCGTGTCGAAGTCGAAGGAGGCCATGGCCTGGTTGTTGTCGACGGCGCAGTTGGCGAGCGCCATCGCGCCAAAGAGGTTTACCAACCCGCCGCCGGATTGGGCCGAGTTGCCGCTGACGATGCAGTTGGTGAGCGTCATCGCGCCATAGCCGTTTTCCAACCCGCCGCCCGAGAATGCCGAGTTGCCGCTGACGATGCAGTGGGTGAGCGCGGTCGTGGCGCTGAGGCCGTCGGTGTCCACCCCGCCGCCGAAGCCACGATTAAGGCTCGCGGGCGCACTGATTGCCGTGTTACCGACGAGTGTGCAGTTGGTGAGCGTGGTCGTGCCGGAGTAGTTGATCACCCCGCCGCCCGCGGCTGACGAGTTGCCGCTGATCGTGCAGCCTGTGAGCGTCGTCGTTCCGATGCTCCACACCCCGCCGCCGCCGAAACCTGCGGAGTTTCCGCTGATCGTGCAGTCGGTGAGTGTCGTCGGGCCACCGGCGCTGACCACTCCGCCGCCGGCGTAGTTTTGTCCTGCGGGGTTTCCGCTGATGGTGCAGCCGGTGAGCGTCGCCGTGCCAAAGCTGTCAACACCGCCGCCGGCGTTTCCGCTGATGGTGCAGTCGGTGAGCGTCACCGTGCCCGCGTTGTCCACCCCGCCGCCGTAATAGCCGTTATTCCCCCCCGTGATGGTGAGGCCCGAGAGAGTCGCTGTGACGCCCGAATCGATCTTGAACACACTGTTGGCGTGGCCCGCCGCAGTGTAGTCGCCGTCGACGGTCACGCCGGCCTTCGGGCCTGTGATCGTCACCGGACCGGTGGTGTCGCTCAGCTCGAGCGGGGCGAGGGCCGGGTTAAGGGAAATCGTCTGCGGCGTGGCGAACACCTTTTTGTCGAAGGTGATCGTCTCGCCTCCTCCATTCGTATTCGCCAGGACGATAGCCTGGCGCAGGTCGGTCTCGCCAGCGACAGGCGTGTCGGTCGGGTTGTTGACGACGATCGTGGACAAAAGCGCGCGTGCCTCCAGCTCCAGGAGCGTCGGCCGCATTCGCCACCGTTTTCGTCGGTAGAATGCACCCCGGTCGCTCGTCCGCTGATTCCCCATCACGGTGTGACTCATGGTTCTGTCGCTCCTCTGATGCCGCAACGTGTCGCCTATGGGATTCATGTGATCCCCCTATCCCTCTAGCCCCATTTCCTGAGCGAGTTGTTACGCGACGTTGAGAGTTTCTCTGCCGCGGCAGAGAAATCGTGCCAAAACTCTGAAAGTCTCCCTAAATCTTTCGATTCCCTGGAAAACGGTATGCCTGAATCGTGGTTTCACAAACCTTTCAGCCATTAGGATTTAGGGCGACAGAAATCATAAGCGTATGCCTGCTTTACACGCAGGATGTCGGGGGTTCGAATCCCTCATCGCCCAATTTCAGGGAAGTTACCAAGCTAACGTCGAATGTAAGCTCTCGACTCTCTGGCAGCGCCCTTGGCGCTCTTGCTGCGCTCTCTGTGCGTCTACCTCCCCTTCGCGTTTCCATTGGTCAGCTTCGTCATTTCGTCATGATGCGATGGCAGAATCCGCAAAATGCTCGCGAGCGGAACTCCATCCGCGGCGCAAACCCATGATTGTGGCCGGAAGATCCGTACGACCGGCACGCGGCAGGACCGGTTGTGACGAAGCGGGTTCGTCGTGGCGGAGCACTTCGTCATGAGGAGGCGGCCGGCTCGGGAGTGGCCGGACGTCGTGCTGCCGGGCGGTCGGCTCATCCGGCAGAATCAGCGAAATCGTGCTCTTCTTTTGCAAGCTGACCGAGCCGAACCCGTTTCGGCTGGACGGCGACGGATCGGCTCAATCTGCTCGATCGATCGGGCTTGCGGTTCTCCCGGGTTTGCCCGACGAGAACGAGAGGGGAGAACACTTGGCCAGCGTGACAACAGCGGGACTTTACTGCGGAACGGCTGGATGGGCAAGGGCTTGACGCCGGATGTGGGGGATGCGGTGGAAGCCGGATTATGGAATCCGGCAGTTGACCAGGCTTAGCGGTTATCCGAGGATTTGGACCCGCTGGAAATGGGCAGTGTTGCCCGTGACCAGCTCCAGGCCCTGCGCCAGGGCAATCGCGGCGATCATCGGGTCGGCCAGGCCGATGGGGTGGCCGGTCCGCTCTAGCTCGCCAGCGATGCGGCCGGCCAGCTCGCCGGCGGCACGGTCCAGGGCGAGCACTTCCTCCTGGGCGACGGCGGCCAGGAAATTCTGGAGCTTTCGCTGACTCTGGTTTCTCTGGAAGCCGCGGACGATTTCCGTCACGGTGACGGCCGAGACCGTCAGGATGCCGCGGGCCTGCCGGTAAGCAGTGGCGTTGCGCGTAACGGTCGGATCGACGGATTTCAGGACTTCCGAATAGATGTCGGTATCGAGGAGGGCCTTATTCAACAGGGATATCCCGCCAGGGTTCTTCCCGGCGCTTGCGGTAAGCGTCGGCAACGATCTCGTCCAGCTCGTCGGCGGCGTCCCGCATGGCCCCGATCGAGCCCAGGCCGGTGTCGGCGCGCGTTTCTGGTTGGCGCTGCGAGCGATTGCGGAGCAGCAGGCGGACGGCCTCGGACATGGCCTCGTCGAGCGAGGGAAAATGCCCGCTCAATACCTCGGTACGCAATGAGTTCTCCAGATCGCTGGGTAGATGGATCATCATGTATTGCAATCTCCTAGTCTCTACACTCTATCACGATGGGCAGAGGGTGCCAAGTATGGGTATATGCATCCATGGTGGATTCCGGCGACACGATACATAACTCACCACTATGATCAGGTATGGTGTCACCGGAACGCCGGCCGAAACTACGGGCCGGGCAGGATCACGAACGGCCGGTCGAAGAAACTCGGGACAATGGCGCGGGTCTCATGTCCAATCGGCGCGTGCTTCAGCTCTTCCGGCAGGATCGCCCCCGGCTCAAAAAAAACGCGAGCTCCACCGAGCCGCGCCAGACTCAGGATCGCTGCTTCAGGGAGTCCGGGCATTCCGAACGGCACCGCCGGGCCGCGGCGATCGGCAGCGAGGGCGCCGTCGCGCTGGACGAAGAACGTGGCTCCCACCCGGCTTGTACCGACCTGGCCCCCCCGCGCGATGAAGACCAGATGGTTTGTCCCCGAATCCGCCAGGACGTCGCCTTGCCCGATCCAGAGGATCGCGTCCGGCGGGAATCGTGGAGCGGGTAGGCCCGGCCAGATCCGCCCGGGTCGAAGGATCCCAAGGCGTGGCAGAGTCAACGTCAGCCCCTCGGTGGTCACGACCACCACGAGCTGGCTCCCCGTGATGACGTCTTTATCGGGGACCTCCACCTTGAGCTGCCGGTCCGAGACAACTCGGAACCCGGCCGAGCGCGATTGCGCGTTCTGGTTCACAAACAGGACCTCGGTCGTTCGTGCGAACCCGTGGCCCTTCAGGTCGATCACATCACCCGCCCCCGCGGCCCGAGGGACCACTGCCTCGATGACCGGCGGCACGGCCGGAATCTCCGCCGCGTCCGGCCGGGGTGCGGCCTGGTAGATGAACGGCCCGACGCCGGGGCTCGCCGTGATCCCGTGAACAGGGATGATCCGCTGCGCCGGCGGATGACGCGGGTTGAAAATCGCTGGACCAAGGACCGCCCCGCGCTCGTAGAAGATGATCCCGTTGGGGTTGTTATACTCCATGAGCACGCCGCCCCTCTTGACCAGTTGCATCGCGGGCGCCCGGCTCTTGTTCACGACCCCACCACGCTCGATCAAGGCGACGCTCTCGGCCGAATGCACCAGTCCGCCGGTCAAGACGTGATAAAACCCGGCGCCGGGCTCGTCCGCGTTCGTTCCGTGGGTAACCGTCTGGATCGTCTGCACGGCCGCGGGCATGGCGACGGCGAGACCGGTCGGACCCAGGACGGCGACCGTCGCCTTGGCGCCCGGGCGGTAGTACTCGGGCGTGACGACCTGCAGCTCCTCGTCGGAAAGAATGCGGAACCGCGCCGTCTTGGCCGTGCCGCCGACAGCGAACAGGACATGCTTGGTCCCCTTCAGCTCTCGGCCTTTGATCTGGACCTCGGTGCCGGCCGGGCCGGTCTCGGGTTTGATGGCGAAGATTTCCGCGCCGCCTCGGGCCAGCTTGGGCACCATCACGCTGGCGGCGAGGACGAGGAGCCAGAATGGCTGGCGGTAGACTCGCACCGATTCACGCCCCTTTCCGTGGCTCATGCCCGTCTGGGCCGCCCGCCGGCCCGGCCCGTGCGGTGTGACCCTGCCTCCTCCGGCGCGCCCAGGAGTTGCGCACCTGGTCGCCGAGTCCGCCATCCACCGGATCAACAAGAGCCAGCACCGCCCGGAGCTGCTGCGGTGTCCGCTCATGTTCCTTCGCTTCCTGCACGATCCCCTGGGCCATCGCGTAGGCCAGTTCTTGGGACTTTCCCCAGGTCGTGACGGCGCTCAACTGCCGTGCGTCGCTACGGGCGATGACAAACAGGGGTGAGCCCGACGCGGGAGCAGCGTAGGGCGGGATCCCAAGCTGATGCGACAGGGCCGGCAATTCCTCCAAGCGCAGCGCCACGACCACGTACGAGCGCGCCAGGCCGGTCAGCGGATTGGAGCGAGGAACCTCCTCGTTTGTGGCGAGGTTTCCCGAGCTCGCCTCTGACGGGACCGAAGGTCTCCTGCGTGATCGTACTCGCTGCCGAATCCCCGGGAAAAGCGGTGAGGCGCTGGGCGCGGGTCTCCTCCACCTGCCCGCGGCAGGACCGAAGTTCACCTGACCACCTCGTCCGATCAGACCATCTTCCTCTTCCGCGTCCGCCTTGGTCAGAAGAGGGGCAACCGTGCCGGAACTCGCAACCAACCGGTTCCACTCATCGAGGACCGCCTGGTTGTCGCGTTTCTTGTGCAGGATGAGCAATACCGGCAGCTTGGCACGCCGGGCGGCGGCAAAGGCCCGCTCGGCCTGTAGTCGCTCGGTATCGGGTGGACTGACGCGCTGGCCCAGGATTTCCTCGAAGACTGTGCGATAGACTTCGTTCAGGGGCGCCAGCGGCTGCGCAGCCAGCATTCGGTGGACCTTCTGCTGTGCCAGGCTCGCGACCGGTCGCGCTGATTGCTCCAGCTCCTCGCGATGGGCCGCCCCGATTCGTTCGGGATCGTCCACGGCCCTGCCGCCAGACGAGACATCCACGGCCCATCGTGCGGCGGCCAGCAGCTCCTCCGCGGGAACCGGTCCGATCACAGCGTGGATGACCCGGCCGTCGGGCGTGCAGAAGTAGCTCGCGACGTTGCCGCCGTTCTTCACCAGGACGCCGGCACGGTTGACCACCTCGAAGCTGCCCACCTGCTGGTGCGCTGCCACGAAGTGCGCGGCGAAATAACGCGCGACATTGGGATCCTTCAGGGCGACCGTCCTGAATGCTTGTGCGTTATTTCAGGTAAAGCCGGGATCCTCGAAGTTTCCGGAGACGTGGATCACGAAGACGAGCTTTCCTTCCGACCGGGCTTGCTCGAAGGCCGCGCCGGGCGATTTGGCCCAGGTGAGCGCCGTATTGAGCGAGCGGTCGACCGCACAGACCTGCTCCGTTTGGCCACACGCCGCCGGTTCGTCAAGCTTCAAATCGGCCAGGGCAAACGACGGCTTCTCCGGCAGAACAAACGGCAACGACGTCCGGGGAGCCGGCTCACGCAACACAAATCGCTCCGGTAGAGCGCGAGTGGGTGTCTGGTCGCGGACCGACCGGACCGGTCGATGGGGCGGCGGCTTGGTCGAGGCTGCCGCGAGCGGGGCAGCCTGGGCAGGCGGAGTTGCTCTTGGCCCAGCCACGATGGGCGTTTTCACCTGGGTCTCGGCCTGGCGCTCGGGCTCGACCCGTTCGGCCGTGACCGCTGGTGGATGATCGGGATGCGACGTTACCGGCCGAACGGCCGCTGCCAATTCAGGCCCGGCTCGGGCCGATCGGCCCGCATCGCCGTCGATCAACCCGCGCACCCAGAATCCGATGGCGAAGGCGATGCACACGCCCGCACCGGCGGTCAGGGCGCGGATGCTCGCCAGCACGAACTCATCGCGAGAGGAATTCAACCCGGAGGGGAGCCCGGTCGTCGAGTGGCCCATCTTCGCGCCTCCGAAAAGGAGTGAACCGCGTAACGAGAGACCATCTGCCGATACTACGGGCTCGATGGCCGCGGAGTTCGGCGATCGGGAAAAAAACTGAGCACTGCCGGGTCAGGCTCCAATTCGCTCCCGACCCAGCGGCCAGCACAGAAGCGAGGATTGCCTGGCGAGCGTGGGCAGGTGAAGATGTCCAGGGGCGCTGCCGTCAACCCAATCGAGCCACCGCCCCTCGAAAGTGCCGACTTCGTTTGAGCGTCCGAGCGATCGCCGGTTCCTACCATCTTGCCAACGACCAGAAAAAGTCAGACGCTTGTCATACAGTGCCGTCTGCGGCTGGCGTAGCCGGCTGAATGGTATGGTGTCGTCGCGGGTTTCCGGCCGGTGATGCTGGCCCCGCGAGCGAGCGTCATTCGTGGCTGAAGAGGAGCATCCCATGCGGAGCAAGACAAGCGCGATCGGATTGGTCGTCGGTCTGGTTGTCAGCTCTCTGGTGCTGGCGCAGGAGCCCCCAAGCGCGCCAACGACATCCTCCTACTCGCTATGGGAATTCGGGACGATACCACGTCCCGCGTTCAAAGAGGTACTCCTGGGAAATCCCGCCGTCCAGGCGGAGCTGAAAATCACCGAGGCCCAGAACAAGGACAAAGACGAGAAAGTCCAGCGTCTCCACGAGAAGATTCAGAAGGCGCGCCGCGAGATCACGGACAGGGCAAAGTTCGTGCAAGCTCGCGACAGCATCTACAAGGACATTGAGGCGGCAATCCTCGAGAATCTGACGCGCGAGCAGCGCGAGCGGCTGGAGCAGATCCAGCTCCAGTCACAGGGCCCGCTGGCCTTCAACCGCGCGAGTATGCCCGCGTTGGCCGCGGAAGGTCCCGATCCGATCGAACGGCTCAAGCTGACGGACGACCAGCTCAAGCAGGTCAGAGCGATCGCCGCGGAGGGGAATGCCGAGATCCGTAGGGCGGCCGAACTTCCGATCGTCCTGGACCCCAAGGATGGATGCACCTCCCCCGAGTCGATCAAGAAGCTGGTCGAGACCCAGGAATTCAAAGCGGCCAAGAAGAAGACCCGCGAAGCAGCCAGGAAAGTCTGGGATTCGGTCATCGCGCGCATCGAGCAAGTCTTGATCGAATCCCAGCGCACGGCCTACCGCGAGCTGCTGGGCCCTCCGTTCGACCTGCACACGATTCGGTTCTCGGTCGACGAGACGTCGGAGGACGCCGCCAACGTGGCAAATGCTCTGAACGTAGGCGGACGTGGTGGTGGGGGCGGTGGCGGCCAGCAGTCCGACCCAACCTTTGTTACGAAAGTCGCCCGGCCATCTTACAAGACGGAGCACCCTCGTGTCCTTTTCGACGAGGCACACTTTAACTTCCACACGACCGATGGCCGCTACAAGCCGTTCGCCGAGCTCATCGCCAACGACGGCTTCAAGGTCATCCCCAACAAGCAGAAGTTCACTAAAGACCTGCTGTCCAAGGGAGAAATCCTGATCATCGCCAATGCGCTGGGTGCTGATGGGATGGGCGCGAATGGCGCGTCGAATTCCGCGTTTACCGAGGCCGAATGCACTGCCGTTCGCGACTGGGTACGGGAGGGCGGCTCGTTGCTCTTGATCACCGACCATGCACCGTTCGGCTCGGCTGCCCAGTCCCTGGCCAACCAATTCGGGGTGGACATGAGCAAGGGCTACACGGCGGACCCCTCGAACTCGGAGGGCGGCGAGACGAGCCTGGTTTTCACCCGCAAGAACAAACTCCTGGGCGATCACCCGATCATGAAGGGGCGAGACGATTCCGAAAGGATCAATCGCATCCAGACCTTTACCGGTCAGTCGCTCAAAGGGCCGGCCGGGAGCGTCGCCATTCTCAAGCTCGGCGATACAGCCGTCGACGCGGGAGACGATGGCAATCCCAGGTCGGCCGCCGGACGGGCCCAGGGGATCGCATTCCCCTTCGGTAAGGGCCGGGTGGTCGTCATGGGCGAAGCGGCCGAGCTCTCGGCCCAGCTCGTCGGCAACGAGCGATTCGGCATGAACGTGCCAGGCCTGGATAACCGCCAGATGGCCCTGAACATCATGCACTGGCTATCGGGCCTCCTGGAGCCGCGCGAG
The DNA here is from genome assembly GCA_963781785.1 of uncultured Isosphaeraceae bacterium. Lineage (GTDB taxonomy): Bacteria > Planctomycetota > Planctomycetia > Isosphaerales > Isosphaeraceae > CAWAHD01. Next base: position 470,632 of record CAWAHD010000002.1, read on the forward strand.
AAAGGCCTGAAGAAAGCTGGGTAGGCATCTGCAACACGGGGTGTCGCCTTTCGCTCAGAGAAGCTTGGACCGTAAAAACTTACGCCGCCTGATCCCATGAACGTTTGCCTGCTTTACACGCAGGATGCCGGGGGTTCGAGTCCCTCATCGCCCGTTGGCGTACGCTTCTTCTGATTTTGGATTTCCGGGTTAGCCTCGATGGAGTAGAATACAAGAAGCTGCGTCCATTGACGGTTGCAGCGTTAATGTCAGCCGGAGAATTGCGATCATGTCGGCGACCCAACACACTTGCGGTATCGCGCATGAGGAAAACGACATCGGCCCGCTTCCTCGTCGCTCCGACGAAGTGATCGAGTTCTGTCAGAGCCACGCGATCGAAAGCTATCTCGCGAAAGCCGAGGAACTCGCTACGCGGCTCTTCCCCCGAGTTGTCGGGATAACCGTCGCGTTGGAGGAAGACGCGGACGATGGCGATCAATATCTGGTCTTGGAGGTCTTGGCCAACGGCGCTGAAGATGAATGCTTCGATGCGCACAAAAGTTATCTGAGCATTTGGGCGAACTCGGTTAGCTGGCCAGAGGTTCGCCTGATTCGACTGACATACGATTCGGTCTAATATAATGCGATCCAAATGGATGCCAGAGCATTTTACAATGTCGCACTCGAGATTACACTAAGAAGTCCCACAGCCGGGCCAGCCTGGTGCCGAACGGCGATCGGGCGCGCTTATTACGCGACGCTGATCGTTACGGTTGAATCTCTCGACGTTGCGGGCGTCAAAGTTGCAAGCGGGCCGAATAAGCACACCGATGCTTCTCGGTTCTTACATCAAAGCGGCGACACTCAGCTAAGGACGGCCGCGGCCACGCTAGACTCCCTGAAGACGGAACGACATCGTGCCGACTACGAAATGAATCGGTCCGACGTTGAAACGATAACCCATGCCAGACGGGCGGTCCAGGATGCAAAAGATATCTTAACTTGGCTGGATGGGTTTGTGAAAGATCCCGCGAGGATGGCGGCGGCAAAAGCCAGCATTGACAGCTACAAAAAGAAAATCGGTGCGCCGTAAGTGATGGACCGTTTCGTGCACCCGGCATGGACTGCTTACCGACACGCTTCTTGTTTCTCGACACTTGCAGCCGATCGTCGCCCGCGCGAAGATGCATGACCCGGGCGTTGCAAGCCCGGCCCTTTTCACCGCGCGCCTGTGACGAACCACACCGAGAGTGAGGCCGATGGACGCTTCTTCCCGCTTGACGTTGCGGATCTTTATCTCCTCGCCCGGAGATGTGCCGGTCGAGCGCGACCGCGCGGCCGACGTCATCGCGCGGCTGCAAGAGGAGTTCGTGCACTACGCCGTGCTCGAGCCCTTCTTCTGGGAAGACCAGCCCGCGCGGGCTACGGATACTTTCCAGTCTCAGTTCCCGGAGGCGTCGGGGATGGACATCGTCGTCGGCATTCTCTGGGCCCGCATCGGCACTCCACTTCCGCTCGATAAAGCGAGGCCAGACGGCAGGCGCTACGAGTCGGGAACGGTGTACGAGTTGGAGACTGCAGCCGAGTCTCATCGATCGCGCGGGACTCCCGACCTCGTCGTATACCGCAGGACCAGCGACCCTTCGCTTCCGCTGTACGACGAGGCCGAGCGGCAGCGGCGGCTGGAGCAGCTCGAGGCGCTCGACGGCTTCATCAGGCGCTGGTTCTTCCACGACGACGGCTCGTTCAAGGCGGCGTTTCACACGTTCAAGACGCCCGACCAGTTCGAGCAGCAGCTCGAGACGCACCTGCGCAAGCTGATTCGTGAGAAGGTCGACAAGGCCGAACGGCCCGGTGGGCAGGTGGCAGGCGAGATCGTCTTCCACGGCGTTCCGTACCCGGGCCTGAAGGTGTTTGACCTGGAGGACGCGCCGGTGTTCTACGGCCGCGCACTGGCGCTGGTGGCAGTCAAAGAGGCGCTCCTGGCGCAAGCGGGTCGAAAAGTGCGCGTTCCTGCTGATTTTCGGCATGAGCGGGTCGGGCAAGTCGTCGCTTGTCCGTGCTGGTCTGCTCCACGCCCTGACGGCTACGCCCGGCTGGATCGAGGGGGTCGATGTCTGGCGCTGGTGCCTCGTCCGTCCCGGCGACGCGACCGGCGACCCGCTCGACGCACTGGCCCAGGCGTTGTTCGGGGACACGGCCTTGCCCGAGCTCCGCGCCGGCGGCATCGACGCGGCGCGGCTGGCGCGGACGTTGCGCGACAACCCGGACAACGTTGACCTGATCATCGGGCCGGTACTGAGTGCGGTCGCCACATCGGAGCGGGAGCGCCGCGTGGCCGATCGCCCGCTCACGGTCCGCGCCTTAGTCGTGGTCGACCAGATGGAAGAGATCTTCACGCGGGATTGGCTCGACGAGCCGGCGCGCGTGCATTACGTGGCCGCACTGGCGGCCCTGGCGCGGAGCGGGCTGGTGTCGGTGGTCGCCACGATGCGCAGCGAGTTCTTCGCGCGGTGCGCCGAGCTCCCAGAGTTGGTTGCGCTCAAGGAGGGCCAGGGTCAGCTCGATCTGCTGCCGCCGAGCTTCGCCGAGATCGGCCAGATGATCCGCTACCCGGCGCGGGACGCCGCGCTGCGCTGGGGAAAGGACCCGGACCAACCCGGAGTGGCCCTCGACGACGTGCTCCAGGAAGCGGCCTGGCGCGACCCCAAGGCACTGCCTCTGTTGCAGTTCACGCTTAATGAGCTGTTTCGCGGGCGCACCAACCGAACTCTGACATGCGAGGGCTACCGCGCCCTCGGGGGCCTCGAAGGCGCGCTGGCCAACCATGCCGAAGCGACACTCGCCGCGCTACCTTCCGAGGTTCAGGCCGCGCTTCCAGCTCTGATGCGCGCGCTGGTAACCTCCGGTGAGGGAGATCACGAGCCGGTCGTCTCGCGCCGCGTGCCGCTGGAGCCGCTCCGCGTCGATCCCAACCGGCGAAAGTTGCTTGACGTCCTGATCGATGCCCGGCTGCTTGTGACCGACCGCGACGACCGGATGCAACCCGTAGTTGGCATCGCGCACGAGGCATTGCTCATGCGCTGGCCGCGGCTCAAGGACCTGCTGGACAAGGATCGCGAGTTTTTGAGCGCCCGTACCCGCGCAGTGGCCGCCGCCGAGCGCTGGCGACGAGAGAGCCGCGACGTCGATTTCCTGCTTCCCGAGGGCAAGCCGCGCCGAGGCCCGCGAGCTACTCAAGACCCGGCGCGACGAACTCGACCCTGAGACAATCGAATTCATCGACCAGTCCATTAGCTATCGGACGCGCCAACGTCGCCGCCGCACGCAAGCGATTGCCACGATCACCGGGATCGTCTTGACCGTCGTCTCGGCCTTTGCCGTTTTCAGCTCTGTCGAGTGGCGCAAGGCGCTTGAGCAGGAGCAAATCGCTGTCAATCAGAAGATCGAGGCTCAGACGCAACGGAAGGAGGCGAAGGACCAGGAGAAGAAGGCACTGATCGCGCGAGGCGAGGCCGAGACGCAACGGAAGGAGGCGACAGATCAGGAAAGGAAGGCGCTCATCGCGCGAGACGAGGCCGAGAGGCAACGGGACATAGCCCGTGGCAATGCCTACATGGCGCACATCAGCCTGGCCCAGCGCGAGTGGGATGACACTCACGTCGCCCGCGTGCTCGATCTACTCGAGGGTGAACGGCCCAGGGAGGGCGAAACCGATCTCCGCAGCTTCGAATGGTATTATCTGAATCGGCTTTGCCATTCCGACCTGAGGGCGCTCAAGGGACACACCAGCACCATCTCGGGCGTGGCGTTCAGCCCCGACGGCCGCCGCATCGCCTCGGCCAGCCTGGATAAGACGGTCAAGGTCTGGGACGCCGGCTCCGGACAGGTGTCGCTCACGCTCAAGGGACACACCGCGTCGGTCTATGGCGTGGCGTTCAGCCCCGATGGACGACGCATCGCCTCGGCTAGCCAGGATGACACCGTCAAGGTCTGGGACGCCGGCTCCGGCCAGGAGGCGCTCACGCTCAAGGGACACACCAGCAGCGTCGAAGACGTGGCGTTCAGCCCCGACGGCCGCCGCATCGCTTCGGCCGGTGACGATGAGACGGTCAAGGTTTGGGACACCGGCTCCGGCCAAGAGACGCTCACGTCCAAGGGACACACCGGCCAGGTGAACAGTGTGGCGTTCAGCCCCGACGGCCGCCGCATCGCCTCGGCCAGCTCCGATCAGACGATCAGGGTCTGGGACGCCGGCTCGGAACAGGCGTCGCTCACGCTCAAGGGAGACACCCATCGCGTCTTTGGCGTGGCGTTTAGCCCCGACGGCCGCCGGATTGCCTCCGCCTGCGGAGATGATACGATCAAGGTCTGGGAGGCGGGCTTCGGGCAGGTGTCGCTCACGCTCATGGGACACACCAACACGGTCTGGGGCGTGGCGTTCAGCCCCGACGGCCACCGCATCGCCTCGGCCAGCGAGGATCAGACGGTCAAGGTCTGGGACGTCGACTCCGGACAGGTGTCGCTCACGCTCAAGGGACACACCGACAGCGTCCACGGCGTCGCGTTCAGCCCCGACGGCCGCCGCATCGCCTCGGCCAGTTGGGACAAGACGGTCAAGGTCTGGGACGCCGGCTCCGGCCAGGAGACACTGACGCTCAAGGGACACGCCGCCGCCGTCTGGAGTGTGGCGTTCAGCCCCGACGGCCGCCGCATCGCCTCAGCCAGCCAGGATAACACCGTCAAGGTCTGGGAGGGCGGCTCCGGCCAGGAGACGCTCACGCTCAACGGACACGGCTTCATCGTCATGGGCGTGGCGTTCAGCCCCGACGGCCACCGCATCGCCTCGGCCAGCGAGGATCAGACGGTCAAGGTCTGGGACGTCGACTCCGGACAGGTGTCGCTCACGCTCAAGGGACACACCGGCTTCGTACTGGGCGTGGCGTTCAGCCCCGACGGCCGCCGCATCGCCTCGGCCAGTGACGATCGTACGGTCAAGATCTGGGACGCCCGTTCTGGCCAGGAGATGCTAACACTCAAGGGACACATCGACGCGGTCACGGGCGTCGCGTTCAGCCGCGACGGCCGTCGCATCGCTTCGGGCAGCTATGATAGGACGGTGAAGGTCTGGGACGCCCGGGACAAGTGAGGCAACGATGGCCGCGTCAACAGAATCTCGACTCGGCAGAAGTCCAGCCAGGGCTCAGCGCAACGGACCCGGCCACTCCGCCCCTGGCCGGGAACGTACATGGACCAAGAATCGGCAGCGCGGCACGTTCTTGCTGCCGGGGAAGTTTCTCTGCCGCGGCAGCAAAACCCTGACAAACCCTTGAAAACCGCGGGAAAAGATCAGAAACCCCGGAACACGCTATTGCCCGATGGCCGTTCGGCAACCGTTCTCCCACTCGATATTTATGCCGAAAGATCGGCACGTCATGGGCCTGCTTTACACGCAGGATGTCGGGGGGTCGAATCCCTCATCGCCCAATTGTGCGAATGGAGTTGGGGAGGCCCGCAGGCGAGGAGCTTGTCCCAGACGGTCAAATCGGCGTTAACCCAGTCGATGGCATGTAGGCGGAGCTTCGCCTTCTCCGCCTTGGCCGCCTCCCGCTGTCCGGCGGCTGCCTATCCCGGCGAACGGCGATACTCTTCCGGAAGATTTGCCTGAAAATCCATCGACTCGTGCAGGACGCGTCCGATCTCCAAGGCGTTGGATCCGGTGACGCGGTAGAGAAGGAGATGCCGAGGTTGGCGAATCCGATCTCCGGCCGTTCCCGCGGCCTTGCGACTGAAATAGAGATGATAGGTTCGGCAATTCTCGGCGATTTCTGGCCGCTGACTGCTGCCCGCACGTTCGGGATTCTCCGCGATTTCTTCAATCGCCGTCGCAATGAGTTTCGCGTAACGCTTCAATGTTAGCGGGCCAAAATTCTCTTCGGTCCAGGCAAGGATGCTGGCGATGTCGCCTCGCGCCTTCGGAGCGACGATGACTTCCATTCTCTTACACGCCGTTCTTCGCGGCGTTCGTCCTGACCTCGGTTTCGATATCCCTGATGAATTGATTGATCTGCTTCTTGCCCTTCAGGACGATGCCCTTGCCTTGATCAATTTCATCGAACCCCTGTTTGGCAGCTCGTCGAAGCGCATTGAGCTTCGCCTTGCGTTCTTGCTCCTGTTCTTCGAGAAGACGCAAAGCCTCGCGGACGATCTCGCTGGCGTTGCTGTAGCGCCCCGAGGCGACTTCACGTGCGACAAAGTGGTCCAGGTGTTCGGTCAGATTGATGTTACGCGTCGGCATGCTCCTCTCCTTTCGTGGCCATCGTATCATGATTGGCAAAGCTTGCCAACCATCCTTATCGTCCGATCACGAGCACTGCCGCGCGATCTCGCTAAGATTAAGCGTCGCCAGCCGGAACCGCTCCGAGGGCGCGAGCGGTTTGATGGATTCGTCGTCAATCTCTTCGATCGTCATTTCCGCCCGGCTCGCCAAGTGCGCAGGCACACAGTGAAGTCCGTCCGTTCACCACATTCTAGCGTTCCCGCCCCATCGACCCAATCGGACCCGCCCGGCAATTCAACTTGCTCGGAACCAGGGCGCCTTCCGCAATCGTGCTTGGGACCGGATGGCAAACTTCGCCACATGACTGAAGAAGAGCATCGCCAGCACATCTCGTCGAAAAAGCGCGCAGAGCGGCACAGGCCAAAAACGCCGCCGCGGCCGCCGCGGCCTTACAGGCGTTGGACTTACACGCGGCGGCTGAATAATCGGAACCCAACTTTTCTCATGTATTCACTTATGGCGCCTGATGTTACGCCGCGTCGGCTGAATAATCGGAACTGGCTTCGATACCAGAGCGTCATCGGTCGTGATTTGTGGGTCTTAGCGGACTTGACGCCGATGGCATGCGCACGAAGAGTGGTGCAAGCGAGGGAGTGAATGATTCGCAGGCGGGAAGAAAATCGAGAATTGCGCACTCGACCGGTGCGATCTCGGATCAAAGACTCCTTATACCCCAGAAGAGGGCTCCATGACCGCTCGATCTCTTGGTCTCTTGTACGTCTTCCGGTCTCGGCTGATCGTCGCGGCGACCTTGCTACTGACGTTGGCCGCAACTCCGACGTCGGGCTCACAACCGAAAATTGGAACGCGGGCCGGTGGTGAAACCTTGGGGAATGAGGGAACCGCCTCCGGTCGTTCCTCCGTACAACTTCGTGCGGGCGCGACTCCAACTTTTGCTTGGCCAGCCAGCGCCCATGCCGACGGTCGTCGCTTCCTCGATCAGAAAGGCAATGTCTATTTGCTTAAAACCATGTCCTCGTGGGCAATGGCACAGAACTGCACGAATACCGAAATCACCAAGGCTCTCGAAGGCTTGAAAGCGCTCGGTTTCAATGCCGTGACCGTCTCGCCGTTCGGGGTCCGCATGAACGACAGCTTTGGCGACAGGTACAAGAACAAGGCCGGGCAACGTTTCTTTACCGGTGCCCCGTATGCTTCATCGTTCGGCCCCGCGTGGTCTTCGATGGACTGGATCATGTCAGAAGCCACCAGGCTCCAATTGACCGTGGTGGTTTCCTTGTTCATGAGCTGGGGCAATACCGGCACCGCTCCGGATCTGGCGAGCGCTGGGACGACAAATGCCTACAACTTTGGAAAAACTCTGGCAACCCGCTATGCCGGTTCTCCGAACATCGTCTGGCATGTGATGGGTGATTACCGGTGGTCCTCCAATCAAGGTCCGGGGAGGGGACTCGATGCCATTTTCCATGGCATCAAAGATACAGAAGGGACGACCCATAGGCTGATCATTGCCGAGCCGGCTAATGGCTCGACGTCGTTCGATCAATTCATATCGGAGGAAGGCGCCAAAGGTTACCAGTGGTTCAAACAGAGCGCCGACACGGTGTACGACTACGGCAGCAATTCTGTCGAGCAGTTTGATAAAGTCTACAATCGAGCTGGCTCGAAGACCTATCCGGTCGTCGATATTGAGCCGCCGTATGTCAACGCCCCGCATTACAAAGACCAGCAGAACCAGGAGCTGCGCGAACGCAACTATTCGACGTTCATCCGCGGCGGCGCGGGGATCAACTTTGGCCACGAAAAGTGGTGGCCGTTTGGCGTCACCGGCCTTTTTGATGGCGGGCCGGACTGGCTGAACATCATCAATGAACCGCCGCAACAATGTGCCAAATTTGCCTGGGTACTTCTCGATACCTATGTCCAAGACAAATCCTGGACGCGTGACAACGGAGCATTCCTGAAAATCGGCCTCGGCAGCGGTGACGACAAGGCTGCGTCGGGATACTCATCATCGGCAGGGGTCGTCTATCTCCCAACCCGTCGAGGAATAACGGTTGATACCAAAGCGATTACCGGCGGGCGGAATGTCAGACTCCGCTGGTATGATCCGACGAGCGGAACGTATACGGTCATTTCAGCGTCTGAGCCCAAGAATTCCAGCCGCCCGGTTCCATACCCTGCTGCCCACAAAGATGGCTCTAACGACTGGGTCCTCGTGGTCGACGGAGTGTGAGCGCGAGCGCGCACAAACCCGCGGCTGACGCTCGAATCGGCCGCACCGAGACCGCTCTTCGCCATGTCCACAGCGCCCGCCCGCTCATCACGACGAGGCGTTTCACGGCGTCTTCACGTCGACTTGCTGCCCTTGGGAACGGTGCTTCCTTTTCTGCATCCTGATTCCTATCGAATACAGGAGCGAGTAGGCCTCGTCCAGGACTGCGACGCAATCCAAATAGCCGGCTCGCCAGATATCGAGGCGGCTCATGCGGAGAGCGGTGATCGCGTAGAACAACTCATCCCCGAGCTTGGCGGGCGAACGAGGAAGTTCTCGAGCGGACGAAACCCATTTCCATTTGGGAATGAGTTTCTTCAGCTCGTGAATCAGTCGTTTCGACAACGAGGGCGGAACTCTGTCTTCCTTCGGTGGCAAATACTTCTCGGGCACGAATCGCTGGAGAAATGCGATGACTCTCGCACACCGTATGATGAAGATTACCAGCCGGAGCTCGTCGATTGACAGGATCGGCGCCCTTTGGGACCTGGGCGCGTCGAGGCCGTTAGCTCCGACTCGCATCGGAATTCTCCTGCGGTTGCGGATCACAGAGCTGACCATCAGGGCACACCTCCAAGGCCATGCCGTTGTGCTCCAGCAGTCGTTGGCCGAAGGGTCGGCCGCCCCGCGACGGCGGCCGACTCGTCGGGCTTTGTCCAAGTGACGCGATTGTAATCGAGAGGTGACTGATTGTCACGGCAAGCGACCATGCGCGCGCCTTCAGGTCCGGGGATCCGCCCGAGGCAGCCAGACGGTCCGAGTGCTTTGCCGATCGAGTACCGGTGGCGGAAGCGCAGCAACTTTTGCGGCAACAATGGCTTCGCGCAGCCAAACTTGGTTTGGAAGCCGTGATCTGGTGGTGGCTCGGGCCGCGCTGGAAGCTCTCGCGTCAATGGCTCTCCGTCGACGAGAGGCTCCGCCCTTTGGTCAGACGATGGTTTCCGTTTCGCTACTCTCTTTCGTCGCCTTGTCCTTCGAGCTGACGATGAACCAGTTGTTTTGCGCCCGGAGGCTCCGTCGCTCACGGTGTTGGCGACGCCATCAGTCTGGCACGTCGATGAATTGAGGGCGTACATTCCGTCAGGGCCGACTCCGCTCATGATCATGCTGATTCGCAGTGAGTAGGAATCGCTGGAAGACCACTCGGCCAGGATGGCGTCGAGCGCCGCGATGTTGGCACTCGTGTTGCTGTCATAGTTTGTGGTCCCGCTGATCAGGATGTCGTTGCCGTTGCCCGTGATCGTATCAGCCCCTGGCCCGCCAATCAGGATGTTGGAGCCGGTCCCCGTGTCGGTCAGTGTGTTTTTACCTGCCCCACCGATCAGCACATCATTACCCGATCCAGTCGCGCTCAGAGTGCTTCCACTCGCCGACCCGCCGAACAGGATTGCGTTCACCGTCCCGCCGGCTGTCAGGGCCGTAATCCCCGTGAACGCGCTGGCGTCAACAACGTAGGAGGGACTACCGCTCGTGGCCGTCGTCGTGAGGTTAGCGGTCGTGATGCCGGTCAAGCCGAGCATCATGCCGTCGGTGGAGGACAGCGTCGTATTGGTCAGCGTGAAGCCGGCGCTCTTGCTCGCGGTGACGACGCCCGTCGCCGTGTCGGTCAGCGACCCGTTTCCTGTCCAAGCGCTGACGGTGAACGTCTTGCTGGCGCTGGTGGCGGCGAGGTTGGCGGTCGCGACGCCGCTCAGGCCCAGCGCCATGCCGTCGGTCGACGACAGCGAGGTGTTGGCGAGCGTGAAGCTGGCGCTCTTGCTCGCCGTCACAGCGTCCGGAATGGACGCACTGTCCGTCAGCGTTCCACTCCCGGTCCAGCCACCAACCGTGAAGGTGTTGCCCCCGGCTGTGTCGGTCAAGTTGGCGGTCGTGAACCCGCTCAAAGTCAACGTCGGCAGACCCGTCACGGCCAGCGACGTCTTGGCAAGGACGACACTGCTCGAAACCACGTCGACCAGGGTCTCAGCGGAGCCTTTGAGCGTTCCACTCCCCGTCCAGCCGGTCACGCTGAAGCTATTGCCGCCGCCGGAAGTTGTATCGGTGAGGTTGGCGGTCGCGATCCCGGCCAAGCCAAGCGTCATGCCGTCCGTGGAGGATAGCGATGTATTGGTCAGCGTATAGCCGGCGCTCTTGCTGGCCGTCACCGTGTCAGCGGTTGCCGCGCTGTCCGTAAGCGACCCGCCAGCCGTCCAACCGCTCACGGTGATCGCGTTACCACCGGTTGTGTCACTGAGGTTGGCGGTTTTGAACCCGCTCAGCGTGAGGGTCGGCAGCCCGGTCACCGCCAGAGAGGTGTTGGTCAACGTGGTGCTAGCCGCCACCGTGTCAACCAGGGTGTCCGGCGAGCCGGTCAGCGTCCCCTTCCCGGTCCAGCCGGCGACGGTGAAGGTGTTGCCGCCCGAACCAGTGTCCGTGAGGTTGGCGGTCGTGATTCCGGTCAAGGACACGTTCATGCCGTCAGTAGACGTCAGCGACGCGTTGGTCAGCGTGAAGCCGCCATTCTTGCTCGCGGTCACGATGCCCGTCGCGGTGTCGGTCAGCGACCCGCTCCCCGTCCAACCACTGACCGTGAACGTCCTGCCGTTGCTTGTGGCAGCAAGGATTGCGGTCGTGATGCCGCTCATGCCCAGCGACATGCCATCGGTAGACGACAGCGATGTGTCCGTCAGGGTGTAGCTCGCGCTCTTGCTGGCCATCACCGTGTCGGCGGTGGCCCCGCTATCGGTCAGCATTCCAGTCCCCGTCCAGCCGCTGACCGTGAAGGTATTGCCGCCGGCCATGTCCGTCAGCTCGGCGGTCGTGAATCCGCTCAACGTGAGGGTCGGTAGACCGGTAACAGCCAGCGACGTCTTGGCCAGCACGACGCTGCTCGAAACATCGTCTACCAGGGTCTCAGCGGAGCCTTTGAGCGTTCCACTCCCCGTCCAGCCGGTCACGCTGAAGCTATTGCCGCCGCCGGAAGTTGTATCGGTGAGGTTGGCGGTCGTCACACCGCTCAAGGCAAGCGTCATGCCGTCCGTGGAGGATAGCGACGTATTGGTCAGCGTATAGCCAGCGAGCTTGCTGGCCGTGATCGTGTCGCCGGTCGCCGCACTGTCGGTGATCGCTCCGCCCCCGGTCCAGCCACTCACCGCGATCGTGTTACCACCGGTTGTGTCAGCGAGGTTGGCGGTTGTGAACCCGTTCAGCGTGAGGGCCGGCAGCCCGCTCACCGCCAGAGAGGTGTTGGTCAACGTGGCGTTTGCGGCCACCGTGTCGACCAGGGTGTCCGGCGAGCCAGTCATCGTACCCTTCCCGGTCCAACCCGCGACGGTGAAGGTGTTGCCTCCCGAACCGGTGTCCGTGAGGTTGGCGGTCGTGATGCCGGTCAAGCCGAGCATCATGCCATCGGTTGAGGACAGCGACAAGTTGGTCAGGGTGAAGCCGGCATTCTTGCTCGCCGTGACAATGCCGGTTGCTGTGTCGGTCAGCGACCCGCTCCCCGTCCAACCGCTGACCGTGAACGTCTTGCCAGAACTCGTGGCGGCGAGGTTGGCGGTCGTGACGCCGCTCAATCCCAGCGCCATTCCGTCAGTCGACGACAGCGAGGTGTTGGTCACGGTGAAGCTGGCGCTCTTGCTCGCGGTCACCGTGTCTCCGCTAGCCGAGCTGTCAGTGAGCGAGCCGCTCTTGGTCCAGCCGCTGACTGTGAACGTGTTGCCGCCGGCGGTGTCAGTCAAGTTGCCGGTCGTGAAACCGCTCAAGGTCAACGTCGGCCCGCCTGTCACCGCGAGCGACGTGTTGCTCAAGGTCACGCTCGCGGACACGTTGTCAACCAGGGTTTCCGCCGTACCCTTGAGCGTTCCGGTCCCTGTCCAGCCTGTCACTCTGAAGGTATTGCCGCCGCCCGAAGCTGTATCGGTGAGAGCGGCGGTCGTGATTCCGTTCAAGCTCAGCGTCGTGTTGGGGGCTGTCAACAGGGCATTGGTCAGCGTGAAGGAACCGCTGGTCGAGTCCGTCAGCGTCCCAGTGCCCGCCGGGGCGGACAGCGAGCCGGTCCCGGTCCAGCCGCTTATTGTGAACGTATTGGCGGTTGCACTGGCGCCGGTCAACGACGCGACTGCGATGCCGCTGAGATTGTCGATGAAGGCGGGGCCCGTACCCGTCAACTTGGTGTTGGTCAGGGTGTAGCCCGACCCGATCGATTCCACGACGCTGTCGCCGGCGCCCGTGCCGCTCAAACTGTTGGTGCCCAGCCCGCCTGTGAGCGCCACATCGGGAACGGTCCCCGCGTTCAACGTGTCGCTCGAGTTGCCGCCAATCACGGCTGTGATCCCCGTGACGGTGCCGCTAACTCCGGTTGCCGTTCCGCCTGTTCCATTCCCGAGGTTGACACTCACGGCGCTCGAATAGGCCGAGTAATTCAGCGTCGTGTTCCCGCCCCCCTGGATGCTGCCGATGAGTTTCCCGGTCGGGCTGAAGACAATAACGTTCGTGCCCGAGCTGCCCACCAGACTTCCGGCCGGTCCGCTGGCGCCGGCACCCTGGATGCTGAATGTGTTGGCGGTTCCCTGGGCATCAACGTACCGATTCATGCCCGTTCCGAGGAAATTGATCGTCGTGCCGCTCAAGGCATCGGCGGCGCTATACTGAACCGACGTGTCCTTGATGGTGAAGACGTCGGTGCTGCCCGAACCGGACTCGCCGTTGATCGTGACGGTACCGCCCGTGCCAGCGAACGAGAGCGTGCCGCCGCCCGGAATCGACCCGGCAGGATTTCCGTTCACGCTGACGCCCAGGCTGGAGTTGCCACTGTTTGGGCTCACCACAAACGCCTCGCCGGTCGTGTTCAGGAAAACGAGGTAATCGGGAGTGACGATGTTCGCGTCACCGAGCCAGGGGCTGAAGTTTACACTGCCGATCGCCTTCGCGCCGGTGCCGCCCGGGTTGCCCGGGTTGTTCGGGCCTGTGCTGCTGCCCCACCAGTCCATGGCCGTAGATAGCTGCCCGCTGGACTGGTTGTTCTGCACGCCGATGCTGTCACCCGCGAAGCTGTCGTTGGTGGCAGTCAGGGTCGAACTGTCACTCAAGCCCGAAGCCCACCAGAATGCCGGTGGTCGAGCTACTGATCGTGCTGTCGGAGACCGTGACGGCACCGGCATTCTCGACCGAAATGCCGACGTTGTAGCCGGTGATTGCCAGGCTACTGGCTGAAAGTTCCCCACCATTGACGTCGATAGCGGTCGAGGTGCTAGCGCCATCCACGCTCAAGCCGGACATTGTGACGGAGACCCCGCTGGCGATCTCGATCTCGCTGCCGCTCAAGCTCGCCGAGGCCTGGATCGTGGTGGAGGACGCTCCTGCGCCAACAAGACTCAGGCTCTGATCGATCGTAAGCTGCTCGGTGTACGCACCCGAAGCGACATCGACTGTGCCACTGGCGGCAACGGCGTTGATCCCGGCCTGGATCGTGCCAAACGCGTCGACTCCGACGGTATGCGTGCTGCCATCAGTCCAGGTGACCTGCGTGCCCGGTGCGTCGCCAGCATACTCGGAAGCCACGTAAACGCTGGTCTGGGTGGGCGGCAACACGTTGATCGTCACCGTTGCGCCGGCCGTCGTGTAATCGGTCGCGTCGGTCGGCGTAAAGGAGACCGAGAGCGTCTGGTTGGTGCCGGCTCGCAGAACGGTGCCCGCAGCCGGAGTGTAGGTAAACGTTCCCGCCACGCTCCCACTCACATCGCCCACCCTCCAGGAAGAGGCGGCATCCAACTGCGTTCCGCTCAGCGCTGTGCCAAAGACGATGTCTGCGGGATTGGACCAACTGATCGTCGGAGTTGCTGGCGAGACGTTGATCGTCGCCGTTGCCGAGGCCGTCGTGTAGTCGCTCGTGTCGGTGGGCGTGAAGAGGACCGAGAGCGGCTGGTTGTTGCCGGCGCCCAGAACGGTCCCCGCCGCCAGGCTGTAGGTAAACGTTCCCGCCACGCTCCCACTCACACTGCCCACCGTCCAGAAAGAGGTGGCATCCAATTGCGTTCCGCTCAGCGCTGTGCCGAAGGTGATGTCTGCGGGATTGGACCAACTGATCGTCGGAGTTGCTGGCGAGACGTTGATCGTCACCGACGCCGAGGCCGTTGTAAAGTCGCTCGTGTCGGTGGGCGTAAAGAAGACCGAGAGCGGCTGGTTGTTGCCGGCGCCCAGAACAGTGCCCGCGGCCAGGTTGTAGGTGAGCGTTCCCGCCACGCTCCCACTCATACCGCCTATTGTCCAGGAAGAGGTGGCATCCAACTGCGTTCCGTCGAGCGCTGTGCCAAAGACGATGTCCGCAGGATTGGACCAACTGATCGTCGGAGTCGCTTGCGAGACGTTGATCGTCACGGACGCCGAGGCCGTCGTGTAATTGGCCATGTCGGTGGGCGTGAAGAGGACCGAGAGCGGCTGGTTGTTGCCGGCGCCCAGAACAGTGCCCGTGGCCAGGCTGTAGGTAAACGATCCCGCCACGCTCCCACTCACACCGCCTATTGTCCAGGAAGAGGTGGCATCCAACTGCGTTCCGTCGAGCGCTGTGCCAAAGACGATGTCCGCAGGATTGGACCAACTGATCGTCGGAGTTGCCGGCGAGACGTTGATCGTCACCGACGCCGACGCCGTGGTGTAGTCGCTCGTGTCGGTGGGCGTAAAGAAGACCGAGAGCGGCTGGTTGTTGCCGGCGCCCAGAACGGTCCCCGCCGCCAGGCTGTAGGCAAACGTTCCCGCCACGCTCCCACTCATACCGCCTATTGTCCAGGAAGAGGTGGCATCCAACTGCGTTCCGTCGAGCGCTGTGCCAAAGACGATGTCGGCGGGATTGGACCAACTGATCGTCGGAGTTGCTGGCGAGACGTTGATCGTCACGGACGCCGACGCCGTCGTGTAATCGGCCATGTCGGCCGGCGTGAAGAGGACCGAGAGCGGCTGGTTGGTGCCGGCGCCCAGAACGGTCCCCGCCGCCAGGCTGTAGGTAAACGTTCCCGCCACGCTCCCACTCACACCGCCCACCGTCCAGGAAGAGCTGGCATCCAACTGCGTTCCGCTCAGCGCTGTGCCAAAGACGATGTCGGCGGGATTGGACCAACTGATCGTCGGAGTTGCTGGCGAGACGTTGATCGTCGCCGTTGCCGAGGCCGTCGTGTAATCGGCCATGTCGGCCGGCGTGAAGAGGATCGAGAGCGGCTGGTTGTTGCCGGCGCCCAGAACGGTCCCCGCCGCCAGGCTGTAGGTAAACGTCCCGGCCACGCTTCCATTCACATCGCCGACTGTCCAGGAAGAGGTGGCATCCAACTGCGTTCCGTCGAGCGCTGTGCCAAAGACGATGTCTGCGGGGTTGGACCAACCGATCGTCGGAGTTGCCGGCGAGACGTTGATCGTCGCCGTCGCGACGGCCGAGGTGTAATCGGTCGTGTCGGTGGGCGTAAAGAAGACCGAGAGCGTCTGGTTGTTGCCGGCGCTCAGAACAGTGCCCGCAGCGGGCGTGTAGGTGAACATCCCCGGCACGTTGGCCGTGGCGTCGAGCTGGGTTTCGCTCAGGGCCGTACCGTAGACGATGGCGGCGGGATCGGCCCAGGAGATCGTCGGCGTCGTTCCGGTCACCAGCCAGGAGGTGGACAGTGATCCGGAACCCGCGGTGCCGTTCTGATCGTCGATGTCGGCCGCGGTGACCGTGAGCATGTAGCTTCCTCCCGCGGCGGTAAACGCGGAGAGATCGCCGACCTGATACGTCGAGGTCGTGTCCGGGACGAGAGTGAACGAGACGCCGCTGACCACGACGGGGTTGCCATTGTCGGTCAGAGTCACGGCGCCCGCCGTCGGGCTGCTCGTTTCGATCGGCACGTTGAACGTCACATCGACTGTCGAAACCGGCGTCGTGCGCGGGTTGGGCGAGATCGCGGCGATGGCGGTGACGGTGAGGGGCTGGGTGATCACATCGGTGATTGTGCCGCTGGCGCTGATGTAGTTGCCGTTGCCCGCGAACGTCCAGGTGTCCGTGTAGGTGCCGACATCGGTATGGGTGGTGCCGCTCAGGTCCAAGAGCCCGCTGAGGTTGGCCGGGGTCGGGGTCTCCACGCCCGTGGCTGTGCCGGTGGCGGTGTGCGGGTTGCCGTCGTCGGTGACGATGTACGGTGTGACCAAGATCACCGCGCTCGCCTTGGTGATCGTCTCGGTGACGACGTTTGACGGGCTGCCCTGGTTGCCGGCGTCGCCGCCATAAACCGCCGTGATCGCGTACGGACTGCCGCTGGCCGAAAGCGCGCTGGTACTGAATGTCGCCTGGTACTGGCCGTTGTCGAAGATCAGCGTGCCGCTGCCGATCTGATCGGCCGGTGTGACCGGGCCGGCGTAGAACATCACGGTGCCCGTCGGTGCCCCCGGGCCGGCCACGGTGGCCGTAAAGGTCAGCGACTGGCCGTAGACCGCGGAGGCCGTCGACGAAGTCAGCGAGGTCGACGTGAGCTCCTGCGCGATACTGATCGCGACGCTGGTGGTCGCCGTACCACCGTCGTACTCGGAGACGGTCTCGCCGATCGTGTACGTCCCCGCCGCCGTATAGGTGTGATCCAGGGAGAGCGGCTCGGAGCCCTTGGGCGAAAAGGTCGAGGTCTGGCCGTCGCCCCACTGGACCGTTTCGGTGAACGGACCAATGCCCGTGAGAGCGAGTGTTCCGAGATTGATCGACGTGCTCTGGCCCGCGAAGGCGCTCTGCGATGTGCCGGGGGCGGTCAGCACCGGCGGGACGTCCTGGGAGGTGATCACCACGTCGCCCGAGTCCCAGCCGACGCTGGGATCGATGAACTCGTAAGTCACCGTGTAGGTTCCGGCGTTGCCCGGGGTGAACGTGAAGGTGGGGCCGGTCCCGTCGGCGATCTGCTGGCCTGAGGACGCGAACACGTGCCAGTCGGCAACGGACGTGGTGCTGCCGGAGGAGTCGACGACCGAGCCCGTCAGGGTGACGCTGGACGCCTCGTTGACCGACTGGTTGGAGCCGGCGGAGACGTTCAAGGAGGAGGCAGCCGGCAGCGTGGTCACCGTGCCCGACCCGTAGACGATCAAATCCTGGGGCTGGGCCGCAATCGTGTCGTCGGCCGAGCCGGCGATGATCGTGTCGTCGCCCGAGCCGGCGTACATCGTGTCGCCGGCGGGCGGGTCCGCGCCCGTGGCGAAGGTGTACATGAAGAGCTCGTAGTCTCCCGTCAAAGGCTCGCTCAGCGATACCGACTTGGGGGAAGACGTCACCATCGCGTAATAGGTGCCCGTGGTGGGAAGGGTCAGGTCGATGATCGAGGAATCGGAATCCTGGAACGAGTCATCGTTGGAGGCGATCACCTGGCCGCTGGAGTCGTAGATGGTGAGAGAGGTGTCGAACGGCCCCTGGTTGTAGTCGGACGGCGGCGTGCCGGGATCCGCCACGGACCGTGTGAGAGCGGCCGACATGAGCTGGAAGTTGATCAAGGTGCCGGCCTGGGCGGTGAACGAATAAAAGTCGGTGTTCGACGCTCCGCTTGTCTCCCCAAGGTACCCGACGACGTCGGCGGCGGTGACGTCGAAGACCGTGTCGGCGTACTCGCCCTCGAGGTCGGTGTCGGGCACGACCAGCGGCTGGAGCGCGAGCGGCTGGGCGTCGGACATCGACTCATGCGGAGCGATCTGTTCGTTCGTCGGTGAGCCGTTCGCGCCGTAGGACAGTGCGATCGACTCCCGTTCGCCAAAGAACGGGTCGTTGATCGCATCCTCGAGGGTCGCGTTCACCGAGGCGCCGGAGGCCATGATGTGCACGATCGCCTCGTCGGCATCGGTCGGTCCGGGATAAGGCGGATTGTAGAGATCGGGGTTGACTCCGGCGTAGATCCCCGCGCCGATCGGTCCGAACGCGTCGGCGTGCTCAAGCCCGGAGAGGTGCCCCAGCTCGTGGGCGGCGATCGTGGCCGACAGGCCGATGAAGTCGGCGCTGGTGGCTGCGGGCTCGCCGGGACCGCCCAGGAAGTTATTGACGTTGACGCCGCCAGAATCCGGGGGGATCACCTCCAGGCCGTCCGCGGTGAGTGTCGTCGTGCCCGAAATGTCGAGATCGCGCCAGTCGATCTCGGACGAGATTCCTCCCTCGAGGCCGACCAGCGCCGGGTCGTTGAAAATGATCGCGGTGTAGGGCCCCGACTGCGGCTGTGTCTGGGTGAAGATGTACGAGAAGGCGGAATAGTCGGCCGTGATCTGCGCCTGGATCGCGTCGCGCTCGGCCTGGGTGTAGTCGTGCTGACCTGGAAGCTCGTAGGTGTCGAAGTCGAGATAGACGGTTCGGGTGACGGTCCCTTCGATGAGGTTATTGCCCCCCACGCCTGCGAGCACGTTGTCGCCGCCGCCCCCGATCAGGGTGTCGTCGCTCGTGTTGCCAATAATGGTGTCGTCGTACGAGCTGCCCAGCACGCTGTCGATTGCGAGCGGGTCGGCCAGGGTCAAGGTGAGCGCACCGTCGCCCATCGTGGCCGGCATCACCGCCTGGGGCCCGGACTGGCTGAGATTGATCGAGATCCCGGCGGGGGCCTGGGAGAAATCGAGCCCGGCCACGGGGCTGCCCGGGGGCTCGAAGATCGTCTGGCTGCCGCTCGAGCCGCCGTTGAACGCGAAGGTATCGCCGCCGCCGCCGCCCACGAGCGAGTCATTGCCCGAACCCCCCTCCAGGGTGTCGGGGCCGGATGCGCCGATCAAGGTGTCGTTGCCGGTCCCGCCCTGGAGGATCGCGCTGCCGGAAAATCCCGATGCGTCGAGCGTGAAGTCACCGGTGCCGGCCGCCAGGATCGCATGCTGGAAGCCGCTGATCTCCGAGACCGAGGCGGACACGCTTCCGCCGGAGGTCGAGAAGGTCGTATTGGTGAGCGTCATGTTCGTCGAGCCGTAGAACATCAGCCACGAATTGAACCCGTCGCCGCTCAAAACATCGTTGCCGCCGCCGGCGGAGATCGTCACATTGCCCGTCCCGCCCGAGATCGTGCTGTCGCCGGTGTAGCCATAGATGATGTCGTCGCCCGAGCCGCCCACGATCGAGTCGTTGCCGGTGCCGGCGTAGATCGAGTCGTTGCCGGTGCCGCCGTCGATGATGTCGTTGCCGTAACCGCCGAGAATCAAATCGTCGCCGCTGCCGCCGGTGATCGTGCTCGACAGGTTGCCGGCGATCAAAACGTCGTTACCCGAGCCGCCCACGATCGACTCGGCACCGTATCCGCCTTCGATCGAATCGTTGCCCGTGCCGCCGTAGATGATGTCGTTATAGTTGCCGCCGACGATCGTATCGTTGCCCGAACCGCCGGTGATCGTGCTCGATAGAAGGCCGCCGTAAATGATGTCGTTGCCCGACCCGCCCACGATCGAGTCGCTGCCGCTGCCGCCCACAATCGAGTCGTTGCCGGTGCCACCGACGATGACGTCGTTGCCCGAACCGCCCGTGATCGTGTCGTCGCCCGAACCGCCCGTGATCGTGTCGTCGCCCGTGCCGCCGTCGATCAAGTCATTGCCCGTGCCCCCCAGGATCGAGACGTTGCCTGAACCGCCCACGATCGTGTCGTTGCCGGGACCACCGATGATCGAATCGTTGCCCGAACCGCCAAAAATCGAGATGTTGCCTGGCCCACCGATGATGAGCGCGCACCGCGGTGCTGCCGAAGATGATGTCGTTGCCTGAGCCGCCGACGATCGATTCGTGGCCCGACCCGCTGGTGATGGTCGCGTTGCCGGTGGTGGCGTAGATGATGTCATTGCCCGAACCACCCGTGATCGACTCACTGCCCGAACCGCCCGTGATCGTGTCGTTGCCGGTCGTCGCATAGATGATATCATTGCCCGAACCTCCGGTGATCGACTCACTGCCCGAGCCACCGGTGATCGTCGTGTTGCCCGTGGTGGCGTAGATGATGTCGTTCCCCGAACCTCCGGTGATCGACTCACTGCCCGAGCCGCCGGTGATGGTTGTGTTGCCAGTCGTGGCGTAGATGATGTCATTGCCCGAACCACCGGTGATCGACTCACTGCCCGAACCGCCCGTGATCGAGTCGTTGCCGGTCGTCGAGTAAATGATGTCGTTGCCCGACCCGCCGGTGATCGACTCACTGCCCGAACCGCCGGTGATGGTCGTGTTGCCGGTCGTCGCGTAAATGATGTCGTTGCCCGAGCCGCCCACGATCGTCTCGCTGCCCGAGCCGCCGGTGATCGAGTCGTTGCCGGTCGTCGAATAGATGATGTCGTTGCCGGAACCACCGGTGATCGACTCACTGCCCGAACCGCCGGTGATGGTCGTGTTGCCGGTCGTGGCGTAAATGATGTCGTTGCCCGAGCCGCCCACGATCGTCTCGCTGCCCGAGCCGCCGGTGATCGAGTCGTTGCCGGTCGTCGAGTAGATGATGTCATTGCCCGAGCCGCCGACGATTGTCTCGCTGCCGGAACCACCCGTGATCGAGTCGTTGCCGGTCGTCGAGTAAATGATGTCGTTGCCCGAGCCGCCCACGATCGATTCACTGCCCGAACCACCCGTGATGGTCGTGTTGCCGGTGGTTGCGTAGACAAGGTCGTTGCCGTCGTTGAGAGTGACGTTGTTGCCCTTGAGCGAGCCAATGTACTCGTTAAACTTGCCCTCGAGGCTCAACTGATCGTTGTTGGAGTCAACGATCTGCATCTGGCCTGACTCGAGGCTGAGGTTGAGGGTGACCGGCAGGCCGGCGATCGAGAGGTCAAGCGTGTTGGTCCCGCTGCCGCCGATCACGAGTGGGTCGTGGCCGGGGTTGATCTGGAACAAGGTGGACCCCGCTCCGCCCATGAGCGTGTCGTCGCCGCCGTCGGAGACCAGCGTGTCGTCGCCGGTACCGCCGACCAGACTGTTGGCCCCCGAGCCGGCCACCAGCAGGTCGTCACCCGCGCCGCCGATCAGCGTGTTGTTCGACCCGGAACTGACGAGCTGGACCGCGCTTGTCGCGGCGCTGGCGTTGACCAGGTCGTTCGTGCCGGTCACCAGCACGACCACCTTGCCCGCCCCCGCCGACCCAATGGTCGAGATGGGAACCCCGCCCATCGAGACCGTGATCCCGCTCGGGTCGATCACGACCGAAGCACCCGTCTGGTCGATGGGCGCCATTCGAGCGCTATCGGAGCCCATCCCGCCGTCGGTGTCGGTCGCCGTCGCTCTTACGACCAGCATGCCGAGCGGGATCGGGATCGGGAAGGTGTAGCTCGTGCCCGCGGCCATCCCGATGGCAATCCCATTCTGGGTGAGTGTCCAGGCCACAGTGTACGTGGCGAGCGGGTCCGGCTCCGTCACGCCGGCCGTCACGGTGATCGTCCCGGCGCCCAGATCCACCGAGCTCGTGATCTGGACAGCGGGATTCACGCCGTTCACGACGATCGAGGTGCCGGCCGAAGTGGTATTCACGCCGTCCGATACCAAAACGTGGATACTGTAAGTGCCGCCGGTCGGCTGGCCAGGCGGAATACTCAGGTACTGGTGGGTGATCGAATAGGTGTAGAGCCCCGGGGTGGCCGACTGGACGATCTGGCCGTCCAGCTCGCTGAGGCCGGTTGAAGTCGAGCCGTCGCCCCAGTCGATCGTGACGGTATACGAGCTCTCCGCGTCCGGGTCGGTGAACTGGCCGAAAAGCGTGATCGTGTCTCCCTCGTTGGCGGTTGTCTTCGACAAGCTCAGGTCGGCCGCGGTGAACTGCGGGGCGACTTTGTTGACGGTGACGCTCGCCGACGCGTAGCCAACCTGGCCACTCTGGTTGGCCGCCGAACCGACAATCGTGTAATTCTCGGACGCAACCCCGGGCGGGTTTTGCAAGTAGATATGGGTTGTCGAGAAGGTGTCCTGGCCGATCGGGAGGATGATCGTGGTCGGCGCGGTGCCGTCGCCCCAGTCGAGCGAGACCGTGTCGGTGGCGTTCCCGTCAGGCTTCTTGATCGTTCCGCTGACCGTCTCCGTGCCCCCCTCGACGATGCTGGACGACGACAGCACCAAACCGGGCGACGCGAAGAAGGGCGCCGGGTTGCTGATGGCGACAGTCGTCTGGGCGAAGGTCGTCTCGCCGTGGGGGTCGCCCAGGGTCACGCCGATCGTGTAAGACCCGGATGCCGGGCTGGTCGTGTAGTCGTGCGGGACGGAAAAGGCGTAGGACCCGGGTGGGAGGTTGATGACGGTCGCCGAGGAACCGTCACCCCAGTTGATCGAGGCCGTGACAGACACTGCCGAGTTGGCGTCCATGAACGTGCCGCTCAAGATCACCGAGTCGTACGAGGCTGTCGCGAAGGTTGTCGCCGAGGAGAGCGAAAGGAAAGCGGTGGGCTGATAGAGTTGGACGGCCTCGGCCCCGGTTGCGCCCGCGATCAAGGCCCCGTCGTCGAACCCGACCGCCGTACCGAAGGCATCACCTGTAGTGGGCGTAGGCTCTTCTTCTGCGGCGATCGGCAAGCCGAAGGTCGGGCTTGCCGGGTTGGCGTCGAAAACGTAGGCGGCCCCGGCGTCGGTCGCTCCCAGGTTGGCCCCCGGGGCGCCGATCAATGCCGAGTTCTGCGTGCCGGCGACGGCGGCGCCAAAGTGGCCGCCACCGCCGTCGGGCTGAACGAACGTCGTGAGCAAGACGCCCGAGGGATCGAACAGGAAAGCCGCTCCTGCGCCCGGGCCAGCGGAGTTGTCGTCCGGTGACCCGACCAGGACGTCCAGTCCGACCGACGCGACCGACGCACCGAACCCGGTCGAGGCCGCCGGTTGCGGATTGACGATCGCCGCGGTCTCTACCCCGGTCGTGCCGTCGAACAGGTAGACAGTCCCGGTGCCGGCGCCCGCGGTGTTATCGGACGGCGCACCGACGATCAGATTGTTGCCGATCCCCGCGACGGCGGCTCCGAACCGGGAGCCGGCCTGCAGGTCGGGGTTCGTGATGTCCAGGAGCATTGCGCCGAAATTCGGCTGGGTCGTGTCGCCCTCGAACTCGTAAGCCTCGCCCGTGCCGCCATCGTTGCCGGGCGCTCCGATCACGATATTCGTGTTGGTCGTGCCGACCGCGGCGCCGAACTGGGCATCATTCGAGGCGCCTGGGTCAGGGATCGTCAAGGTCGCCAGCAGGGCGCCAAAGGTCGTGCTCTCGTCATTGGCGTCGAACACGTAGGCCACACCGTCGCCTGGCCCGGAAAGGGAGCTGCCGGGCGCCCCGACCACCAGCTCGTTGCCGACCACCGCCAGCGATGCGCCAAACTCATCGCCGGGCTCGGGGTGGGGGTCGGCGAAGACGTGGATGAGCTGGCCGTAGTTGTAGGTTGAGATTGACTGGTTCGCGGTGGTGACTCCGTCGTAGAGATAGACCGCGCCGGTGCCGCTCTGGGACGGGGCGCCGATCGCGACGTTGCCGTAATTCGAGGCGACGGACTCGCCGAACCCGGCACCGGGCGCAGGCGTCGTGTAAGTGAGCGGCGGCGCGTACGAGTTGGGCGTGAAAACCGGCGGCACGTCATTGACCGTGACCGTGGCGGTCGCCGTGTCGATCCCGCCGAAGCCGTCGTTGACGGTCAACATCAACGTATCGGTCCCCGCTGACCTGTAGGTGTGGGTGGGCTCAGGCCCCGTTGCTGTCCCGCCGTCGCCGAATGACCAGGTGTACGTGAGCGGATGGCCGCTGGGGTCGGTCGAACTCAGGCCGTCGAACCGGATCGCTGCCCCCGCGTCGACGGCGACGCTCGTGAACCCGATGACGGCCGTCGGCGGGAGGTCGAAGCCGAACGCCTGGGAGAATTCCGAGGTATTACCGCCCGGGTCGGTGGCCGTGGCCGTCACGAACCCGGCCCCGCTTGCGGAGGTCGGAAACTGGAAAACGAAGCTGACGTTGCCCGACCCGTCGGTCGTGACGGGGGCCGAGCCCAGGATGTACCGGCCCTCGCCATAACCAGAAGCGTTGAGCGACGACAGCGTGTAGAAATCGATCGGGAAGGTTGTGTCGGGCGTGCTGTTCAAGGTGCCCGTCACGGTCGTCACGCCACCCGCGTCCGTGACCGCCGTGATCACGGGGAAGTTCTGGTAGTCGTTGGGGCCGGTGTGCCCGGCCGAGTTGTTCAGGGTGACGCCGTCGCCGCCCAGATCGATTCCCAACCCTGTATTGGAGAAGATCGAGTTGAGCCGGATCTCGTTACCGGTCCCGGCCGTCGCGTCGACGTCAACACCGATGCCCGTGGAGAACGCGATGGTGTTGCCAGCCAGGGCGGCCGTGCCGCCGATGGTGTTATTCGAGGAGCCGCCGTCGATCTGGATACCGTTGCCGTCGCCGAGCGGACGTGAGCCGGTGATGTCGGTGCCGATCAGGTTGCTCTGGACGAGTGCGCCGGTTGCGCCCGCATAGAGCCCGATGCCCGCGGTGGGATTGGCCGAGATGATGTTCCCGTCGCCTGAGGCCGTCCCGCCAATTGTAACCCCGGGGGCACCGTTCACGAGCACGCCGAACGACCCGTTGCCCAGGGCCGCGGTGCCCGTATAGTCGGTGCCGATACGGTTGCCCAGGATCACGACGCCCGTGGTGTCGGTCCCCGCGATCGACACGCCCGCCTGGGCGTTGGCCGAGATCACGTTGCCCGCGCCCTGCGCCGCGCCGCCGATGGTGACGCCCATGGCGTCGAGCGAAACGCCGGAGCCAAGGTTGCCCAGCGGCTTGGTTCCGGTCTGGTCCAAGCCGATGTAATCGCCCTGGACCAGGGTGTTCGCCGCGCCTGAGCCCACGTCGATGCCGTCGCCCGCATTCGCCGAGATCACATTGCGAGCCACCGCAGCCGCCCCACCGATCGTGGCGCCCGAGCCGCCCGCGATGACGATGCCGGCGGTCAGGTTGCTCACCGCGGCCGTTCCCTCGACATTGGTGCCGATCAGGTTGCCCGCTATGTCGGTGCCTGCCGTGGACGAGCCGGTGACCAGCACTCCTTCCGCATTTCCCGAAATAAAGTTACGCCCGCCGGCCACAGGGGCGCCGATGGTGCTGGATATGGAACCGTCGTCGATCAGCACGCCGGCCCCGCGATTGCCGATGGCAAGTGTTCCGGTCTGGTCGAGCCCGATCAGGTTGCCCTGGACGAGGGTGCTCTCGGAGTCGTTAATCTCCACGCCGCTTGAGTTGTTGCCGGAGATCAGGTTGCCCGCACCGACTGATGTTCCGCCGATAATCACGGACGAGCTCATGGCGACGTACACGCCGTCGCCGGCGTTGGCCAATGGTGCCGTGCCGAGGGCGTTCGTGCCGATCCAGTTGCCGGCGATCAGGCTCGCATTGGCGTCGATCAAGTCCACTCCATCGCCGGCGCTCGCGGAAATCACATTGCCCACACCGGCGGTCGTGCCGCCGATGGTGTTGTTCATCCCGCCACCGATGACCGCGACACCGGCCTCGCCGTTGCCCATGGCTTTGGTCCCGGTGGAATCGATGCCAATGTAGCTGCTCTCGATGAGAGCGTCGCTGCCGGTCACTTCGATCCCGTCGCCGGCGAAGCTGCTGATGATCAGGGCCTTGACGGTGATGTCATTGCCCGCGAGCGTCAATCCGGTCGCGCCGGCTCCCGCTTGGGCACCATCCAGCTCGATCAAGGGCGTGCCGGAATATCCAGGCTGCGTCGTGCCGTCGATGGTCACCGGAGCGGTGATCGCCGGCAGCGGCGAGAGGAGGTCGATCGTCTGCTGCCCCGTGCTGATGGCCAGCGCGATCGTGCTGGCGCCGCCGTTTGCGTTGGCTTCGTCAATCGCCTCGCGGAGCGAGCCTGGGCCCGTGTCGGCGGTACTGTTCACGGTATAGTAGTTGGCGAACGTGGAGGTGACGTGGGTGCTGGCGGTGTTGTTGCCGTAGGTGGGGTTGCCGCTCTCGTCGTATTCCTTGATGGTTTGGCCGCTGTCGGTGGTCACCGTGACGCGGATGGCGCCGGTTCCCGCCGCCCCGTCGGGGAGCGTGAAGGCAAAGCTCTGGGTGCCGCTCGTGGCGCCGGCGGCGAGGGGACTCGGGCCGCTCACGGTGCCGGAAGTGATGTTGGTCAGGCTGCTGCCGTTGACCTGCTGCACCAGGACCGAGTCGCTAAAGGCGCCGCTCACCGCACCGTCGCCCTGGTTCTCGTCCATCCAGGTAACGGTCACCGACCCGCCCGACTGCGGACTGCTTGGCGTCACGGTCAATGAGTTGGGCGCCACAAGCAGATCGGCGTACTTGGCGAGAGTGGATGCCGTGGTCACGGACGACGTGTTGTTCGTCTGGGCGGTTCCGGATGAGTTAAACTCGTAGATCTGTTTATCATAGTTGGTCGTGACGGTCACGACCAACTGGCCGACGCCAGGGGCGCCATCCGGCAGGTTGAAGGTATATTGCTGCGCGGCCGAGCTGCCGGCGTCGATCGGACCGGCGCTCTCCTCGTCATAGGGGATGACGCGCGAGGCGACGGTCTGGCCAGTTGTGCTGTTGAGCACCGTGACGTAGTCGCTGAATGAGCCGCTCACCGGTCCGTTGCCGGAGTTCGCGTCGTTCCAGTCCACCGTCACCGGCTGGCCTGATTGAGGATTGGCCGTCACAACCGTGAGGCCGCTCACCTGGAGGTCGGGATACGCAGCGAGGGTTGAGACCGCGGTAGTCGTCGTGGTGTTGTTGGTGTAGCCGACGCCCCCCGGGTAATATTCGACGATGGAGTGGTTGTAGTCGGTGGTCACGCTGACGAGCAGGTCTCCCACGCCCGCTGGTCCGTTTGGTAACTGGAAAGTGAATGAGATTGCCGCAGACCCATTCGGGGCGATCGCTCCGCTTAAGGTTGCGTCGTACGGCACGTCCGCCGTGGCGATCGTCTCACCGGTGGTCGTGTTGGTCACGACGACGTGGTCGGTCCAGGGCCCGCCGGTCGAGCCGTTTCCCGCGTTGAAATCGTCCCAGTTGACGGTCACGCTCTGGCTTGACTGCGGGTTGGCGGGGTTAATGGAGAGATTGGTCACGCGCAGGTCCGGCGCGACGGTCGTGTCGGTCACGGTGGTCAGCGTGGCGCTCGTCGAACTGTACGCGGGCTCGAGTGCCGCCGAGCCGCTGAGTACGAGGCCGCTATAATTGGCAAACTGCCCGGTCTCCGACGCGTAGGTCAGGAACGTGAAGACGTCGCCCGTGTTGGGCGAAAAGCCGTTGGCTTCGCTGATGTTCAGGGTCCCGTTCAGCGACGCCGTTCCGCTGATCAACGTTTGTCCGTAGAGGCCCGTGGTCGTCCCGCCCAGAACTTCGTCGAAATTGCCGGCTGATGTCTGGGTGTAGGGGCCGGTGATGTTGAGCGTGCCTGCGGGGCCGGCGGAGAAAGTGCCGCTATTCACAGTGCCGACGCTGCCTGCGGAGATGTTGATTGCGCCGGCGCTGGCACTCACGGTTCCGGAATTCTGAAAGGCCGCGCCGCTGGCGTTGACGTTGATGTTGCCACCGCTCGTGTCGGCGGCGATGGTGCCCTGGTTGATGACGCTGACAGCGGTCGAGCCGCCGTAGTAGGAGCTGTAGCCGATAGAGCCGTACTGCCCGTGAACGGTGATGCCCGCGCCGATGGTCAGTATGGTACCCGAGTCCGGCACCCACAGGGCATTGCGCGGGTCGCGCGTGGCGAAGTCGACCGTGCCGCTGCCACTCAGCGTCTGCGTGCCTGTGAAGTACAGGTAGCCGTAGCCGGTGCTGTCGCCCAGCGTCGCCGTGCCGTTGAGCGTCAGCCCGTCCTCGACCGTCACATTGTTGTCGCCGACCACCTGGAAGTCGCCGTTGATCGTCACGGCGTCCAGTGTGCTGCCGTAGATCTGAGCACCGGATTCGGGGACAATCGTCCCACCGGTCAGCGTGCCACCGAGGTACAGCACGCTGGTCGAGTCCACTGACACCGTCGCCGTGTTGGTCAGCGTGCCCTGGATGGACAATGTCGCCCCGTTGAGCGCCTCGAGGCTTCCGGAGTTCTGGTTGCCCGTGCCGTCAATCGTGATGTTCCCGCCGCTCGTGTCGGCGGCGATGGTGCCCTCGTTGATGACGCTCACAGCGGTCGAACCGCCGTAGTAGGAACTGTAACCGATAAAGCCGTATTGCCCGTGAACGGTGATGCCTGCGCCGATGGTCAGTGTGGTACCCGAGTCCGGCACCCACAGGGCATTGCGCGAGTCGCGCGTGGCCAAGTCGACCGTGCCGCTGCCACCCAGCGTCTGGGTGCCTGTGAAGTACAGGTAGCCGAAGCCGGTGCTGTCGCCCAGCGTCGCCGTCCCGTTGAGCGTCAGCCCGTCCTCAACCGTCACGGCATCGTTGCCGACGACCTGGACATTGCCGTTCACCGTCACACCGTCCAGAGTGCCGGACAGGTTGAGCAGGGTCCCAGCGGCCACGCTGACCGTCCCGCCCTGGATCGTTCCACTCGACGTGAAAGTACCCGGACCAGTCAGCGCGAGGGTGTTGCCGCTGTTCGAAAACAATGCGCCGATCGAGAACGCGCTCGTCGCATCCGCATAGTTCACGCCGCTATCTTGCCAATTTCTCCCCTGTAACGACAATGTCGCTCCATTGAGTGCCTCGAGGCTTCCGGAGTTCTGGTTGCCCGTGCCGTAAATCGTGATGTTCCCGCCGCTCGTGTCGGCGGCGATGGTGCCCTGGTTGATGACGCTGACAGCGGTCGACCCGCCGTAGTAGGAGCTGTAACCGATAAAGCCGTATTGCCCGTGAACGGTGAAGCCTGCGCCGATGGTCAGTGTGGTACCCGAGTCCGGCACCCACAGGGCATTGCGGGAGTCGCGCGTGGCCAAGTCGACCGTGCCGCTGCCAGCCAGCGTCTGCGTGCCCGTGAAGTACAGGTAGCCGAAGCCGGTGCTGTCGCCCAGCGTCGCCGTGCCATCAAGCGTCAGCCCGTCCTCGACCGTCACGCTGTTGTTGCCGACGACCTGGACATTGCCGTTCACCGTCACACCGTCCAGAGTACCGGACAGGTTGAGCAGGGTCCCCGCGGCCACGCTGACCGTCCCACCCTGGATCGTTCCACTCGACGTGAAAGTACCCGGACCAGTCAGTGCGAGGGTGTTGCCGCTGTTCGAGAACGATGCGCCGATCGAGAACGCGCTGGTCGCGTCCGCATAGTTGACGCCGCTATCCTGCCAATTGCTCCCCTGTAACGACAGGGTCGCTCCATTGAGTGCCTCGAGGCTGCCGAAGTTCTGGTTGCCCGTGCCGTCAATCGTGATGTACCCGCCACTGGCGTCGACGGCGATGGTGCCCTGGTTGATGACGCTGACAGCGGTCGAGCCGCCGAAGTAGGAGCTGTAGCCGATCGAGCCGTACTGCCCGTGAACGGTGATGCCTGCGCCGATGGTCAGGGTGGTACCCGAGTCCGGCACCCACAGGGCATTGCGCGGGTCGCGCGTGGCCAAGTCGACCGTGCCGCTGCCGCTCAGCGTCTGCGTGCCTGTGAAGTACAGGTAGCCGAAGCCGGTGCTGTCGCCTAGCGTCGCCGTGCCGTTGAGCGTCAGCCCGTCCTCAACCGTCACGGCATCGTTGCCGACGAGCTGGACATTGCCGTTCACCGTCACACCGTCCAGAGTGCCGGACAGGTTGAGCAGGGTCCCCGCGGCCACGCTGACCGTCCCACCCTGGATCGTTCCACTCGACGTGAAAGTACCCGGACCAGTCAGTGCGAGGGTGTTGCCGCTGTTCGAGAACGATGCGCCGATCGAGAACGCGCTGGTCGCGTCGGCATAGTTGACGCCGCTATCCTGCCAATTGCTCCCCTGTAACGACAGGGTCGCTCCATTGAGTGCCTCGAGGCTGCCGAAGTTCTGGTTGCCCGTGCCGTCAATCGTGATGTACCCGCCACTGGCGTCGACGGCGATGGTGCCCTGGTTGATGATGCTGACGGCGGTCGAGCCGCCGAAGTAGGAGCTATAGCCGATAGAGCCGTACTGCCCGTGAACGGTGATGCCTGCGCCGATGGTCAGTGTGGTACCAGAGTCCGGCACCCACAGGGCATTGCGCGGGTCGCGCGTGGCCAAGTCGACCGTGCCGCTGCCGCTCAGCGTCTGCGTGCCGGTGAAGTACAGGTACCCGAAGCCGGTGCTGTCGCCCAGCGTCGCCGTGCCGTTGAGCGTCAGCCCGTCCTCAACCGTCACGGCATCGTTGCCGACGAGCTGGAAGTCGCCGTCGATCGTTACACCGTCCAGCGCGCTGCCGTAGATTTGCGCCGGCCTGGGTCGTGATCGTACCGCCCTTGATCGTGCCACCGGTATCCAGCGTGCTGCTGCTGTCGACGGTGATCGTGCCGCTGTTGGTCAGCGTCCCTCCGATCTGAATATTGCCCCCGCTAACCCATTGGATGGTGCCTTCATTGACGACTGAGATGTTGGTCAACGACCCGCCCGTAACGGGA
Source organism: uncultured Isosphaeraceae bacterium (assembly GCA_963781785.1). Lineage (GTDB taxonomy): Bacteria > Planctomycetota > Planctomycetia > Isosphaerales > Isosphaeraceae > CAWAHD01. The sequence continues at coordinate 501,588 of CAWAHD010000002.1, forward strand.
CTATAGCCCACGTAACCGTTCTGGCCCCGGACCGTGATTCCCAGCCGATGGTCAGCGTCCCGCTGGCAATCCCGAGCGAGTTGTACGGGCCCGGACCGGTGAAGACCACCGTGCCGCTGCCGCCGAGCGTCTGGCTGCCGCTAAAGCTCAGATATCCGTAGTTGCCGTTGCCGCTGCCGCCGAGCGTCGCTGTACCGTTCAATGTCAGGCCATCCTTCACCGCCAGGGATTCCCCGACAACCTGGAAGTCGCCGTCGATCGTCACACCGTCCAGCGTGCCGCCGTAGATTTGCGCCGGCCTGGCTGGAGATCGTGCCCCCCGACAATGTGCCATTGATCGAGAGCGTGCTGGTGGCGTCGACCGCGATCGTTGCCAAGTTGGTCAGCGTCCCGCCGAGAGATTCCAAGCTCCCGCTCGCTGTGATCGTACCCGTGTTAACGACTATCCCGCTCAGGGCACCTCCCGACCAGTTGAGCGTCCCGCTATTCGTGAATCCGCCAGAGCCGCCAGTCAGGGTGCCGCCGGAAAACTGGCTACTGCTGCCGGCGACGGAAATCGCTCCGCTCCCGCCCAGCGATCCGCTGGCAAGGATCAAGTTCCCGGCGATGGTCAAGGGCGCGCTTGCCCCGACCAAGCCCCCCCAAGTGCTGTCGATGGTCAAGTTGGCGATCGAGAAGGAGGTGTCCACGCTCGATGCCGCGTATTGGGATTCAGAACCGGTGAAATCGGCTGTTTCCGCCGCAGTTGGCGGCGCACCGAGGGACCAGTTTCCGGGGTTGCTCCAGTTGTCGTTGCCGCCCTGGGCTGCCGCGGCGCCGGTCCAGTAGTCGGTCAGGGGGGCGGCGTTGATCACGAGCACCTGGCCGCTGTCGGTGTATCCGAGGAAGTTGGCGGTGCCATTGTAGACGGCCTCGATCGTATAGGTGCCAGGCGCGGTTCCGCCAGGGATTCCATAACTGGCGCCGGCCGCCCCAGCGACGACGTCGACGGTCGCCGGACTGCCGATCACGGTTGACCCCAGCAAGATGGTGAAAGTCTCCGTTCCCTCGTTGACGGTCCCCGCCGTGCTGGTCACCGTGGTGCTCAGGGAGACGTTCTGTTCGACGGGACTGAAGGTGGCTGAAGCACTCGCGGTGGCCGAAGTGGTTGCGGCGGCGTTGATCGTCAGCGACTGACTGGCGTCGGTCGAACTGCCGTAGTCGGCGGTGCCGTTGTAGACGGCCTGGATGGTGTAAGTTCCGCCCGACGTGCCCGCGGGCAAGTCGTAGCTGGCAGTGGCGGTTCCGCTCGAAACAGGGGCGCTGACGGCCGAGCCGATCGGATTGCCGCCACTCTCGATGGTGAACGTCACACTCCCCTCGTTGACCGTGCCAGCCGCACTGGTGACGCCGGCGATCAGGGAAACCGACTGGCTGGCGCCGCTGTAGGTCGTGGGCGCGCTGGTGGCCGCGGTCGTCGTGCCGGCTGCACCGATTGTCAGCGTATGACTGCTGTCCGAGGAACCCAAGAGCGTGCTTGTCCCGCTGAAAACGGCCTGAATTGTATAGACGCCGCCGAGAGTGCCCGCGGGAATTGTGTATGTGCCGCTGGCTGCGCCGTTCACGACGTTTTCCGTGATCGGCGCCCCTACGTCCGTCGAGCCGCTCAGGATCGTGAAGGTCTCGGTTCCGCCGGTGACCGGACCGTCCGCACTGGTGACGGTCGCGCTGAGCGTCACCGTCTGGGCGTTCGGGCTGTAGATCACCGAGGCATTGGCGGCATAGGTGGCCGTGGCGTTTTCGCTCAGGAAGGGTTCGTACGTCACAGATGGGAGGTTAGGGTTATTGGCCTGATCCGTAATCTTGGCCGCGATCTGCGTGGGGTTGATCGTGCCCCAGAAGTTGTTGATCAAGCTGATCGTTGCGTTCGGGTCTCCTGATGCGACAACGGTTCCGTTGGTGAAATCGTCCGACGTAATGTCGATCGTCGCTCCGCTGTTGATTGCAAGCCGGGTGGCGAAGGACGAGAACTGAATGGTGTCGGTCGAACCGGAAGTCAGGGTCACGTTGTTCAGGGCGAAGGAGCTGTTGCTGGCCTCGAGGTGGCCGCCGGAATTGACGACGATCTGGGTGGAGTAATTGGTCGCGCCGCTGAAGCTGTCGCCGCTGGCGGTCGTCATTAGGCCGCCGCTGCCGACCACGATCTGCGTCGTGCCGATGTTCAAGGCAACCGCGTCGCCGGTGGCGAAGCTCAGCGTGCCGTCGTCGGTCAGCGTCAGGTTCTCCTGGATCAGCACGCTGACGTTGGGACCCACCGTGACGGTGGCCCCGCTGCTGACCGTGAAGTTGCCGTCGAAGACGTAGAGCAGGTTGGCCGTCGAGGCCGTGCCGATGGCGTTCAACGCCAGCGTCTGGCCGCTGGCGACACTGCCCGCCAGGATATCGATGTCCTCGAACTGAGCGTTGTTGCTGCCAGTGCCGGACAGGTACTGCACGTCACTTTCAGGCAGGAACAGCGGCGAGTTGAAGCTGTTGCCGGTGAAATCGCCAGCGTCGAGGATGCTGCCGGTGTTCAGGGTTACGTTGTTCAGGGCGAAGGAGCTGTTGCTGGCCTGGAGGTGGCCGCCGGAATTGACGACGATCTGGGTGGAGTAATTGGTCGCGCCGCTGAAGCTGTCGCCGCTGGCGGTCGTCATCAGGCCGCCGCTGCCGACCACGATCTGCGTCGTGCCGATGTTCAAGGTCACCGCGTCGCCGGTGCCGAAGCTCAGCGTGCCGTCGTCGGTCAGCGTCAGGTTCTCCTGGATCAGCACGCTGACGTTGGGACCCACCGTGACGGTGGCCCCGCTGCTGACCGTGAAGTTGCCGTGGAAGACGTAGAGCAGGTTGGCCGTCGAGGCCGTGCCGATGGCGTTCAACGCCAGCGTCTGGCCGCTGGCGACAGTGCCCGCCAGGATATCGATGTCCTGGAACTGAGCGTTGTTGCTGCCAGTGCCGGACAGGTACTGCACGTCGCTTTCAGGCAGGAACAGCGGCGAGTTGAAGCTGTTGCCGGTGAAATCGCCAGCGTTGAGGATGCTGCCGGTGTTCAGGGTTACGTTGTTCAGGGCGAAGGAGCTGTTGCTGGCCTGGAGGTGGCCGCCGGAATTGACGACGATCTGGGTGGAGTAACTGGTCGCGCCGCTGAAGCTGTCGCCGCTGGCGGTCGTCATCAGGCCGCCGCTGCCGACCACGATCTGCGTCGTGCCGATGTTCAAGGTCACCGCGTCGCCGGTGCCGAAGCTCAGCGTGCCGTCGTCGGTCAGCGTCAGGTTCTCCTGGATCAGCACGCTGACGTTGGGACCCACCGCGACGGTGGCCCCGCTGCTGACCATGAAGTTGCCGTCAAAGACGTAGAGCAGGTTGGCCGTCGTGGCCGTGCCGATGGCGTTCAACGCCAGCGTCTGGCCGCTGGCGACACTGCCCGCCAGGATGTTGATGTCCTGGAACTGAGCGTTGTTGCTGCCAGTGCCGGACAGGTACTGCACGTCACTTTCAGGCAGGAACAGCGGCGAGTTGAAGCTGTTGCCGGTGAAATCGCCAGCGTTGAGGATGCTGCCGGTGTTCAGGGTCACGTTGTTCAGGGCGAAGGAGCTGTTGCTGGCCTGGAGGTGGCCGCCGGAATTGACGACGATCTGGGTGGAGTAACTGGTCGAGCCGCTAAAGCTGTCGCCGCTGGCGGTCGTCAGCAGGCCGCCGCTGCCGACCACGATCTGCGTCGTGCCGATGTTCAAGGCCACCGCGTCGCCGGTGCCGAAGCTCAACGTGCCGTCGTCGGTCAGCGTCAGGTTCTCCTGGATCAGCACGCTGACGTTGGGACCCACCGTGACGGTGGCCCCGCTGCTGACCGTGAAGTTGCCGTCGAAGACGTAGCGCAGGTTGGCCGTCGAGGCCGTGCCGATGGCGTTCAACGCCAGCGTCTGGCCGCTGGCGGCACTGCCCGCCAGGATGTTGATGTCCTGGAACTGAGCGTTGTTGCTGCCAGTGCCGGACAGGTACTGCACGTCACTTTCAGGCAGGAACAGCGGCGAGTTGAAGCTGTTGCCGGTGAAATCGCCAGCGTTGAGGATGCTGCCGGTGTTCAGGGTCACGTTGTTCAGGGCGAAGGAGCTGTTGCTGGCCTGGAGGTGGCCGCCGGAATTGACGACGATCTGGGTGGACCAACTGGTCGAGCCGCTGAAGCTGTCGCCGCTGGCGGTCGTCATCAGGCCGCCGCTGCCGACCACGATCTGCGTCGTGCCGATGTTCAAGGCCACCGCGTCGCCGGTGCCGAAGCTCAGCGTGCCGTCGTCGGTCAGCGTCAGGTTTTCCTGGATCAGCACGCTGACGTCGGGACCCACCGCGACGGTGGCCCCGCTGCTGACCATGAAGTTGCCGTCGAAGACGTAGCGCAGGTTGGCCGTCGACGCCGTGCCGATGGCGTTCAACGCCAGCGTCTGACCGCTGGCGACACTGCCCGCCAGGATGTCGATGTCCTCGAACTGAGCGTTGTTGCTGCCAGTGCCGGACAGGTACTGCACGTCACTTTCAGGCAGGAACAGCGGCGAGTTGAAGCTGTTGCCGGTGAAATCGCCAGCGTTGAGGATGCTGCCGGTGTTCAGGGTCACGTTGTTGAGGGCGAAGGAGCTGTTGCTGGCCTCGAGGTGGCCGCCGGAATTGACGACGATCTGGGTGGAGTAACTGGTCGCGCCGCTGAAGCTGTCGCCGCTGGCGGTCGTCATCAGGCCGCCGCTGCCGACCACGATCTGCGTCGTGCCGATGTTCAAGGCCACCGCGTCGCCGGTGGCGAAGCTCAGCGTGCCGTCGTCGGTCAGCGTCAGGTTCTCGCCGATTGCGACACTCGCGCCTGCCCCGACCGCCAGCGTTCCCCCGGACTGCACGGTCACGTTTTGGCCGAAGGTGGAGGCGACAGCCCCCGCAATAGAGAGGAACCCACCCGACGCAATCGACAGGCCGGCTGTCGTGTCGTTCAGCGAGCCGACGGCATAGTTGCCTGCGCCGACGGTGACCGTGCCGACGCCTGACATGTTGATCGTCACGTCATCCGCAGTGGTCGGGACGGCGTCGTTCGACCAGTTATTGGCGTCGCCCCAGTTCAGAGTGCCGGCATTGCCAGTCCAGGAGACGGCTGCGGGGGTCATCACGGTGATCGAGACCGTGGCAGTGTCGCTGACCAAGCCGGTCGCTGTGTCAGTGGCCGTGTACGCGAAGCCGTCGCTGCCGGAGAAGCCGCTGTTGGAGGTGTAAGTGCGGCTGGCGCCACTGCCCGTCAGGGTGCCGCTGCTCGGGCCGGCGGTCACCTGGAAAGTCAACGGATCGCCGTTGGGGTCGGTGCTGGCCAACGTGATCGCCTTGGCCACGCCCTGATTGGCGCTCACAAGCTCGCTGCTAGCCACCGGCGGCGGCGTCACGGTGATCGAGACCGTGCCGGTGTTGCTGACCAGGCCGGTCGCCGTGTCAGTGGCCGTGAATTGGAAGCTGTCGCTGCCGGTGAAGCCCGCGTTGGGGCTGTAAATACGGCTGGCGCCGCTGCCCGTCAGGGTGCCGCTGCTCGGGCCGGCGGTCACCTGGAAGGTCAACGGATCGCCGTTGGGGTCAGTGCTGGCCAACGTGATTGCCTTGGCCACGCCTTGGTTGACGGTCACTGTCTGGCTGCTGGCCACCGGCTCCGGCGTCACAGTGATCGAGACCGTGGCCGTGTTGCTGACCAGGCCGGTCGTCGCGTCGGTAACCGTGTACGCGAAGCTGTCGCTGCCGGCGAAGCCGCTGTTGGAGGTGTAAGTGCGGCTGGCGCCACTGCCCGTCAGGGTGCCGCTGCTCGGGCCGGCGGTCACCTGGAAGGTCAAAGGATCGCGGTTGGGGTCGGTACTGGTTAACGTGATCGCCTGGGCCACGCCCTGGTTGGCGGTCACCGACTGGCTGGTGGCCACCGGCGCCGGCGTCACGGTGATCGAGACCGTGGCGGTGTTGCTGATCAGGCCGGTCGCCGTGTCGGTGACTGCGTAGGCGAAGCTGTCGCTGCCGGAGAATCCGGCGTTGGGGGTGTAAATGCGGCTGGCGCCGTTGCCCGTCAGGGTGCCGCTGCTCGGGCCGGCGGTGACCTGGAAGGTCAACGGATCGCCGTTGGGGTCAGTGCTGGCCAACGTGATTGCCTTGGCCACGCCCTCGTTGACGGTCACCAACTGGCTGCTGGCCACCGGCCCCGGCGTCACAGTGATCGAGACCGTGGCCGTGTTGCTGACCAGGCCGGTCGCCGTGTCAGTGGCCGTGAATTGGAAGCTGTCGCTGCCGGAGAAGCCGCTATTGGAGGTGTAAGTGCGGCTGGCGCCGCTCCCCGTCAGGGTGCCGCTGCTCGGGCCGGCAGTCACCTGAAAGGTCAACGGATCGCCGTTGGGGTCAGTGCTGGCCAACGTGATTGCCTTGGCCACGCCCTCGTTGACGGTCACCGTCTGGCTGCTGGCCACCGGCCCCGGCGTCACAGTGATCGAGAACGTGGCCGTGTTGCTGACCAAGCCGGTCGTCGTGTCAGTGGCCGTGTACGCGAAGCTGTCGCTGCCGGAGAAGCCGCTGTTGGGGGTGTAAGTGCGGCTGGCGCCGCTGCCGGTCAGGGTGCCGCTGCTCGGGCCGGCGGTCACCTGGAAGGTCAACGGGTCGCCGTTGGGGTAGGTGCTGGTCAACGTGATCGCTGTGGCCACGCCCTGCTTGGCGATCACAGATTGGCTGTTGGCCACCGGCGCCGGCGTCACGGTGATCGAGACCGTGGCGGTGTTGCTGACCAGGCCAGTCGCCGTGTCGGTGACTGTGTACCCGAAGCTGTCGCTCCCGGAGAAGCCGGCGTTGGGGGTGTAAGTGCGGCTGGCACCGCTACCCGTCAGGGTGCCGCTGCTCGGGCCGGCGGTCACCTGGAAGGTCAACGGGTCGTCGTTGGGGTCGGTGCTGGTCAACGTGATCGCTGTGGCGACGCCCTGGTTGGCAATCACTGACTGGCTGTTGGCCAGCGGCAACTGCGCCGGCGCGATCAGGAACGGAATATAGAGCACGAGTGGGCGGGTACCGACGGGAGCACTGTTGTAGTCGGTGATCTTGGCAGCAATCTGCGTAGCGACCGTTGTGCCCCAATAGTTGTTCTCCAGGTCGATTGTCGCATTGGGATCGCCAGAGGCGACGACAGTCGCGTTGGTCAAGTCGACTGAGCTAATGTTGATGGACGCTCCACTATTGATCGCAAGCTGGGTGGCGAAGGACGAGAACTGAAGGGTGTCGGTCGAACCGGAAGTCAGGGTCACGTTGTTCAGGGCGAAGGAGCTGTTGCTGGCCTGGAGGTGGCCGCCGGAATCGACGACGATCTGGGTGGAGTAATTGGTCGCGCCGCTGAAGCTGTCGCCGCTGGCGGTCGTCATCAGGCCGCCGCTGCCGACCACGATCTGCGTCGTGCCGATGTTCAAGGCCACCGCGTCGCCGGTGCCGAAGCTCAGCGTGCCGTCGTCGGTCAGCGTCAGGTTCTCCTGGATCAGCACGCTAACGTTGGGACCCACCGCGACGGTGGCCCCGCTGCTGACCGTGAAGTTGCCGTCGAAGACGTAGCGCAGGTTGGCCGTCGAGGCCGTGCCGATGGCGTTCAACGCCAGCGTCTGGCCGCTGGCGACACTGCCTGCCAGGATGTTGATGTCCTCGAACTGAGCGTTGTTGCTGCCAGTGCCGGACAGGTACTGCACGTCACTTTCAGGCAGGAACAGCGGCGAGTTGAAGCTGTTGCCGGTGAAATCGCCAGCGTCGAGGATGCTGCCGGTGTTCAGGGTTACGTTGTTCAGGGCGAAGGAGCTATTGCTGGCCTGGAGGTGGCCGCCGGAATTGACGACGATCTGGGTGGAGTAACTGGTCGCGCCGCTGAAGCTGTCGCCGCTGGCGGTCGTCATCAGGCCGCCGCTGCCGACCACGATCTGCGTCGTGCCAATGTTCAAGGCCACCGCGTCGCCGGTGCCGAAGCTCAGCGTGCCGTCGTCGGTCAGCGTCAGGTTCTCCTGGATCAGCACGCTGACGCTGGAACCCACCGTGACGGTGGCCCCGCTGCTGACCGTGAAGTTGCCGTCGAAGACGTAGAGCAGGCTGGCCGTCGAGGCCGTGCCGATGGCGTTCAACGCCAGCGTCTGGCCGCTGGCGACACTGCCTGCCAGGATGTTGATGTCCTCGAACTGAGCGTTGTTGCTGCCAGTGCCGGACAGGTACTGCACGTCACTTTCAGGCAGGAACAGCGGCGAGTTGAAGCTGTTGCCGGTGAAATCGCCACCGTTGAGGATGCTGCCGGTGTTCAGGGTCACGTTGTTCAGGGCGAAGGAGCTATTGCTGGCCTGGAGGTGGCCGCCGGAATTGACGACGATCTGGGTGGAGTAATTGGTCGCGCCGCTGAAGCTGTCGCCGCTGGCGGTCGTCATCAGGCCACCGCTGCCGACCACGACCTGCGTCGTGCCGATGTTCAAGGCCACCGCGTCGCCGGTGCCGAAGCTCAGCGTGCCGTCGTCGGTCAGCGTGAGGTTCTCCTGGATCAGCACGCTGACGTCGGGACCCACCGCGACGGTGGCCCCGCTGCTGACCATGAAGTTGCCGTCGAAGACGTAGCGCAGGTTGGCCGTCGAGGCCGTGCCGATGGCGTTCAACGCCAGCGTCTGGCCGCTGGCGACACTGCCCGCCAGGATGTCGATGTCCTCGAACTGAGCGTTGTTGCTGCCAGTGCCGGACAGGTACTGCACGTCACTTTCAGGCAGGAACAGCGGCGAGTTGAAGCTGTTGCCGGTGAAATCGCCACCGTTGAGGATGCTGCCGGTGTTCAGGGTCACGTTGTTCAGGGCGAAGGAGCTGTTGCTGGCCTGGAGGTGGCCGCCGGAATTGACGACGATCTGGGTGGACCAACTGGTCGAGCCGCTGAAGCTGTCGCCGCTGGCGGTCGTCATCAGGCCGCCGCTGCCGACCACGATCTGCGTCGTGCCAATGTTCAAGGCCACCGCGTCGCCGGTGCCGAAGCTCAGCGTGCCGTCGTCGGTCAGCGTCAGGTTCTCCTGGATCAGCACGCTGACGTTGGAACCCACCGTGACGGTGGCCCCGCTGCTGACCGTGAAGTTGCCGTCGAAGACGTAGAGCAGGTTGGCCGTCGAGGCCGTGCCGATGGCGTTCAACGCCAGCGTCTGGCCGCTGGCGACACTGCCCGCCAGGATATCGATGTCCTCGAACTGAGCGTTGTTGCTGTCAGTGCCGGACAGGTACTGCACGTCACTTTCAGGCAGGAACAGCGGCGAGTTGAAGCTGTTGCCAGTGAAATCGCCACCGTTGAGGATACTGCCGGTGTTCAGGGTCACGTTGTTCAGGGCGAAGGAGCTATTGCTGGCCTGGAGGTGGCCGCCGGAATTGACGACGATCTGGGTGGAGTAACTGGTCGCGCCGCTGAAGCTGTCGCCGCTGGCGGTCGTCATCAGGCCGCCGCTGCCGACCACGATCTGCGTCGTGCCAATGTTCAAGGCCACCGCGTCGCCGGTGCCGAAGCTCAGCGTGCCGTCGTCGGTCAGCGTCAGGTTCTCCTGGATCAGCACGCTGACGTTGGGACCCACCGTGACGGTGGCCCCGCTGCTGACCGTGAAGTTGCCGTCGAAGACGTAGCGCAGGTTGGCCGTCGAGGCCGTGCCGATGGCGTTCAACGCCAGCGTCTGGCCGCTGGCGACACTGCCCGCCAGGATATCGATGTCCTCGAACTGAGCGTTGTTGCTGCCAGTGCCGGACAGGTACTGCACGTCACTTTCAGGCAGGAACAGCGGCGAGTTGAAGCTGTTGCCGGTGAAATCGCCACCGTTGAGGATGCTGCCGGTGTTCAGGGTCACGTTGTTCAGGGCGAAGGAGCTGTTGCTGGCCTGGAGGTGGCCGCCGGAATTGACGACGATCTGGGTGGAGTAACTGGTCGCGCCGCTGAAGCTGTCGCCGCTGGCGGTCGTCATCAGGCCGCCGCTGCCGACCACGATCTGCGTCGTGCCGATGTTCAAGGCCACCGCGTCGCCGGTGCCGAAGCTCAGCGTGCCGTCGTCGGTCAGCGTCAGGTTCTCGCCGATTGCGACACTAGCGCCGGCACTCACGCTCAGCGTCCCCGCCGCACCTATGGTGACGGGACCTCCCAATGTCGAGCTGCCATCGCCGAGGGTAATCGAGCCGCTTCCGATGCTCAATGCGGTGTTTCCGTTTGTCGTCAGGCTCAGGGCGGCGTCGTTCGCACCTGTCGAATGGGTGACCGTTCCGCTGCTTGTCAGATTGATGACTACATTGCTGGACGCCGTTGGGACCGCGCCATCCACCCAGTTACCGGGCGTGTCCCAATCGCCGCCAGTGGGGGCTGTTGTGGTGTTCCAGATGATCGTCGTTGGGGCGTTGATCGTCAACGACTGGCTCGTGTCGGTGGAAGTGCCGTAATCGACGGTCCCATTGTAGACCGCCTCGATCGTGTAAGTGCCGACTGCCGTACCACCGGGCAGCGTATAGCTGGCAGTGACGGCCCCTTCGGAGACGCCAGCAGTGGCGGGGGTTCCGACGGGTGTCGTCCCGCTCAGGACCGTGAAGGTCTCGGTCCCTTCGTTGACAATGCCCGCCGAGCTGGTAACAGTCGCGCTCAGCGATATCGTCTGATTCGAAGCGCTGAAGGTGGTCGTCGCGCTGCTGGCCGCGGTCGTCGTGGACGCGTCACTGATGGTCAGTGTATGACCGCTGTCCGAGGAACCCGAGAGCGTGCTTGTTCCGCTGAAAACGGCCTGGATTGTGTAGACGCCGCCGAGAGTGCCCGCGGGAATTGTGTATGTGCCGCTGGCTGCACCGTTCGCGACGTTTTCCGTGATGGGCGAGCCCACGTTCGTCGAGCCGCTCAGGATCGTGAAGGTCGCGGTGCCGCCGGTGACCGGACCGTCCGCACTGGTGACGGTCGCGCTGAGGGTGATCGTCTGGGCGTTAGCGTTGTAAATGATTGAGGCATTGGCGGCATAGGTGGCCGTCTCGTTTTCGCTCAGGAACGGTTCGTACGTCACGTACGGAAGGTTAGCGTTCTTGGCGTGATCCGTGATCTTGGCCGCGATCTGCGTGGGATTGATCGTGCCCCAGAAATTGTTAGTCAGATCAATTGTGGCGGTGGAAGTGCCCGAGGCTACCACGGTCGCGTTCGCGCTGCTGAGGTCATTGTTGTGGACGTTGATCGAGGCCCCGCTATTGACGGCGAGTTGAGTGGCGAACGTCACGAACTGAAGGCTGGCGGTTGAACCGCTTTCCACGGCGAGCTGGTTCATCGAGAACGTGCTGCTGGTGGCGTTGAGCTGGCCGCCGGAGTTGACCACGATGGAGCCGCCTCCGTCGGTGCCGTTGACGGTGGCCCCGGCTGCGGTCATGGTCCCGGCGACGACGATCTCAGCGGACGAGCAGCAATTGCCGTCCAAGGTCACGGTGTCGCCGCTGGCGACGCTCAGCGTGCCGTCGTCGGTGAGCGTCTCGCCCGGCGGGAGCTGGATCGAAACGTTGGGACCCACGACCAGGTTGGCGCCTGATCCCACCGTGAAGCCATTCGGGAAGACATAGCTCAGGTTCGCCGTGCTGGACCCGATCGCGTCGAGGTCGAGCTGATTTCCACTGGGGAGGATGGCCGAGCTGATCTCGATCTGGTCGAAGCTCACATTGTTGCCGGCCGCCAGGGAGGGGACATCGTTGTACGGGACGAAGAGGGGCACGCTAAAGGTGCTGCCAGTGGGCGTGATGATGCCGCCGGAGTTGACCACGACGGAGCCGCCTCCGTCGGTGCCGTTGAACGTGGTCCCGGCGGCGGTCAGGGTCCCGACGACGACGATCTCAGCGGACGAGCAGCAATTGCCGTCCAAGGTCACGGTGTCGCCGCTGGCGACGCTCAGCGTGCCGTCGTCGGTGAGCGTCTCGCCCGGCGGGAGCTGGACCGAAACGTTGGGACCCACGACCAGGTTGGCTCCTGATCCCACCGTGAAGCCATTCGGGAAGACATAGCTCAGGTTCGCCGTGTTGGTCCCGATCGCGTCGAGGTCGAGCTCATTTCCACTGGGCAGGATGGCCAAGCTGATCTCGATCTGGTCGAAGCTCACATTGTTGCCGGCCGCCAGGGACGGGACATCGTTGTACGGGACGAAGAGGGGCACGTTGAAGGTGCTGCCAGTGGGCGTGATGATGCCGCCGGAGTTGACCACGACGGAGCCGCCTCCGTCGGTGCCGTTGAAGGTGGTCCCGGCGGCGGTCAGGGTCCCGGCGACGACGATCTCAGCGGACGAGCAGCAATTGCCGTCCAAGGTCAGGGTGTCGCCGCTGGCGAAGCTCAGCGTGCCGTCGTCGGTGAGCGTCTCGCCCGGCGGGAGCTGGACCGAAACGTTGGACCCCACGACCAGGTTGGCTCCTGATCCCACCGTGAAGCCATTCGGGAAGACATAACTCAGGTTCGCCGTGTTGGTCCCGATCGCGTCGAGGTCGAGCTCATTTCCACTGGGGAGGGTGGCCGAGCTGATGTCGATCTGGTCGAAGCTCACATTGTTGCCGGCCGCCAGGGAGGAGACATCGTTGTACGGGACGATGAGGGGCACGTTGAAGGTGCTGCCAGTGGGCGTGATGATGCCGCCGGAGTTGACCACGACGGAGCCGCCTCCGTCGGTGCCGTTGAAGGTGGTCCCGGCGGCGGTCAGGGTCCCGGCGACGACGATCTCAGCGGACGAGCAGCAATTGCCGTCCAAGGTCAGGGTGTCGCCGCTGGCGACGCTCAGCGTGCCGTCGTCGGTGAGCGTCTCGCCCGGCGGGAGCTGGACCGAAACGTTGGGACCCACGACCAGGTTGGCTCCTGATCCCACCGTGAAGCCATTCGGGAAGACATAGCTCAGGTTCGCCGTGTTGGTCCCGATCGCGTCGAGGTCGAGCTCATTTCCACTGGGCAGGATGGCCAAGCTGATCTCGATCTGGTCGAAGCTCACATTGTTGCCGGCCGCCAGGGACGGGACATCGTTGTACGGGACGAAGAGGGGCACGTTGAAGGTGCTGCCAGTGGGCGTGATGATGCCGCCGGAGTTGACCACGACGGAGCCGCCTCCGTCGGTGCCGTTGAAGGTGGTCCCGGCGGCGGTCAGGGTCCCGGCGACGACGATCTCAGCGGACGAGCAGCAATTGCCGTCCAAGGTCAGGGTGTCGCCGCTGGCGAAGCTCAGCGTGCCGTCGTCGGTGAGCGTCTCGCCCGGCGGGAGCTGGACCGAAACGTTGGACCCCACGACCAGGTTGGCTCCTGATCCCACCGTGAAGCCATTCGGGAAGACATAACTCAGGTTCGCCGTGTTGGTCCCGATCGCGTCGAGGTCGAGCTCATTTCCACTGGGGAGGGTGGCCGAGCTGATGTCGATCTGGTCGAAGCTCACATTGTTGCCGGCCGCCAGGGAGGAGACATCGTTGTACGGGACGATGAGGGGCACGTTGAAGGTGCTGCCAGTGGGCGTGATGATGCCGCCGGAGTTGACCACGACGGAGCCGCCTCCGTCGGTGCCGTTGAAGGTGGTCCCGGCGGCGGTCAGGGTCCCGGCGACGACGATCTCAGCGGACGAGCAGCAATTGCCGTCCAAGGTCAGGGTGTCGCCGCTGGCGACGCTCAGCGTGCCGTCGTCGGTGAGCGTCTCGCCCGGCGGGAGCTGGACGGAAACGTTGGGACCCACGACCAGGTTGGCTCCTGATCCCACCGTGAAGCCATTCGGGAAGACATAACTCAGGTTCGCCGTGCTGGTCCCGATCGCGTCGAGGTCGAGCTCATTTCCATTGGGGAGGGTGGCCGAGCTGATCTCGATCTGGTCGAAGCTCACATTGTTGCCGCCCGCCAGGGACGGGACATCGTTGTACGGGACGATGAGGGGCACGTTGAAGGTGCTGCCAGTGGGCGTGATGATGCCGCCGGAGTTGACCACGACGGAGCCGCCTCCGTCGGTGCCGTTGAAGGTCGTCCCGGCGGCGGTCAGGGTCCCGGCGACGACGATCTCAGCGGACGAGCAGCAATTGCCGTCCAAGGTCAGGGTGTCGTCGCTGGCGAAGCTCAGCGTGCCGTCGTCGGTGAGCGTCTCGCCCGGCGGGAGCTGGACGCTAGCCCCTGACCCCACGCTCAGCGAGGCCCCGGCGCCGATCGTCACGGAAGGGAGAGTCGAACTGCCGTTGCCGATTGCGATCGAGCCGCTTCCGATGCTCAATGCGGTGTTTCCGTTTGTCGTCAGGCTCAGGACGGCGTCGCTCGCACCTGTCGAGTGAGTCACCGTTCCGCTGCTCGTCAGGTTGATGACGACATTGTTGAATGCGGTTGGAACCACGCCACCCACCCAGTTACCAGGTGTGTCCCAATCGCCGCCGGTGGGGGCTGTTGTGGTGTTCCACGTGATCGTGGCGCCTGCGGCGTTGATCGTCAACGACTGGCTCGTGTCGGTGGAAGCGCCGTAATCGACGGTCCCATTGTAGACAGCCTCGATCGTGTAAGTGCCGACTGGCGTACCACCGGGCAGCGTATAGCTGGCCGTGGCGGATCCGCTCGAAACCGTGGCGCTGACGGCCGAGCCGATCGGATTGCCGCCACTGAGGATGGTGAAGGTTTCGGTCCCCTCGTTCACTGGTCCCGTCGCGCTGGTGACCGCAGCGCTCGAAAACAACGGTCTGCACGGCAGTGTCGAAAGTGGTCGAGGCGCTGGCGGCGGTGGTGGTCGTACTGGACTGGTTTACAATTTGACTGAGGGCGCCTGCGCTGTTGTCAAAAACCCCGGTCCCTGTATAGACGGCCGCGATCGAATGACTGCCCGCACCAAGCGTCGAAATGGTGAACGTCGACGTCGCGGTCTGTCCGCCGCCGCTGAGAATCGACCCAGCACCGATGTCGGTCGACCCATCGTAAAACTCGACGCTCCCTGCCGGCACCAGCCCGCTCGTGTCGCTGATCGTGGCCGTGAATGTCACGGACTGGCCGTAGGCCGATGCATTGACCGAAGAGCTGACGCTGGTGACGGTGGAGAGGTAGGGGCTCTCGTAGGCACCGATGTCCACCGTGCCACCGACGATTCGCGCGAAGCCGACCCCGCGCTGATCCGTGGTGACGCCGGCGGGTATCAAGGCATTGTTGCCGGCGTTGATGGCCGGGCTGCCGCGCAGCAGGGCCATGGTCTGGGTCGGGCCGCCGTCATTGCCCAGCGGTGCCAGCATGGGGTCAAGCGGCTGGGCAATGGTGCCGGTCAGGTCGGTGCCGACCCAGCCGGAGCTGCCGTCGGTCTCGCCGATCAGGTTGGTTCCCTGCGAGGCAAAGGTCCCGAACACATCGGGCCCACTGGTGACTGCGGTGTTCCCCGCGACGATCGTGTCGACGATGGTCACCGTGCCGCTCTCGTTGTCAATGCCGCCGCCGCTGGTGGCGGCGGAGTTGCCGGCGACAGTGCAGTCAGTGAGCGTGGTCGTGCCGATCGCTTGGCCAACGTTCAGGTTGGCCACGCCGCCGCCAGTCGCGGAGGAGGAGTTGCCGCTGATGGTGCAGTTCGTCAGCGCGATCACGCCGCCATAGTTGACCAGACCGCCGCCGTTGTAGCCGGCGGAGTTGCCGCTGATCTCGCAGTTCGTCACTGTGGTCGTGCCGTACTCGACTTGCAGGCCGCCACCGCTGCCATCAGCATTTGGGACGGAGTTGCCGCTAATGGTGCAGTTGCTCAGGCTGGTGGTGTTGCGGACGAAGCACAGGCCGCCGCCACCGTAGCCGCCGGTGTTATCGGTGACCGTGCAGTCGGTCAGCGTGGCCGCGGCGTCCTTGCAGTAGAGACCAGCGCCGACGCCACCAGAGAGTGGCAGGGTGTTGCCGCTGATGATGCAGTTGGTCAGCGTGATCGTGCCTTCGTAGCACACGAGGCCGCCGCCGTCGGCTGCGATGCTGCCGCTGCTGGTGGCGGTGTCGCCGCTGATGACGCAGTCAAAGAGCGCGGTCGTGCCGCCTTTGCTGAACAGCCCGCCGCCA
This sequence comes from uncultured Isosphaeraceae bacterium, assembly GCA_963781785.1. Classification (GTDB taxonomy): domain Bacteria; phylum Planctomycetota; class Planctomycetia; order Isosphaerales; family Isosphaeraceae; genus CAWAHD01. The sequence continues at coordinate 517,636 of CAWAHD010000002.1, forward strand.
TGGACGGCGATGTTGCCGCTGATGGTGCAGTCATCAAGCGTGGTCGTGCCGCCTTTGCTGTACAGGCCGCCGCCGCGGGTCGTCACGCCGCTTTGCGACTCCGCGGAGTTGCCGCTGACGGTGCAGTTGGTTAGCGTGACATTACCGCCATCGTTGTACAGGCCGCCGCCGTCGCCGGTGGTGTTGCCCGCGGTGATCGTCATTCCCGAAATCGAGGCGGTGACATCCGGGTCGACCTGGAACACCCCGCTCAGCCCGCCGCCGCTGACGGTCACCCCCGCGGCCGGCCCAATGATCGTCTGCGTTCCGCCGGTGTCGCTCAGTTGGAGCAGGCCGCCGCCCAGCGTGATTGTCTGGGGAGTGCTGAACACGGTCGGATCGAAGACGATCGTGTTCGCGTCGTTATCATCGTTGGCCTGGTCGATGCAGTACCGCAGGTCGCCCTCGTCGTTGGAACCGATCCCCGCGTCACCCAAGCTGTTGACTGTGAATATGCCGGGCGCCTCGACCGTCAGGGTGCTGGTCGTGCTGACGGAGGCGTAGGTGCCGTCGCTGGTGTAAGCATAGTTGACCGTGTAAGGCGAATCGGCCGCCGTGAGGCCCGTTGTATTAAACGTGGTGGAGAACGTGTCGTCGGAGCCGATCGTGGCCGGCTGCTGGACGCCATCGAGCGTCACGACTACGCTCTCGCCCACCGGAGCTTGCGAGTCGAAGGCCAGGCTTCCAGAAAAGGTCACGCTGGCGGTGCCTTCCATGATTTTCTGGTCGTTGATTCCCGAAAAGGCCAGCGGCATGAGGCCGAAGGTGTTGGTCAGGGAGAAGCTGGCCGTCGAGTTGCCGCCGGCCGAGGCAGTGACGGTGTAGGACCCGACCGAGGTGTTCGCCGTCGCCGTGACCGACGCGACCCCATCGGAGCCGATCGTCGCGGTGGTGGCGGAGAGATTCGCCGAGGCGCCGCTGGCGGGTGCGGTAAAGGTCAACATGCCGCCGGCCACGGGCTCGACGGGGTTGTTGGCCGAGACAGTGACGGCCAGCGGATTGGCAAACGCGATGTAGTTCGCGGCGGATTGCGGGGTGCTGCCGGCAACGAGTGTGAGCGTGAACCCCTGGCTCTGAAAGGCGCCGATGTCGGGATTGGCCGAATCAAGCGGCTCGCCGCGCTGGTCGGTGGTGACGCCGGTCACGGCGATGCCGGCGCCGATTGCGGGGCTGCCGGGGAGCAGGGCCATGGTCTGGGTCGGGCCGCCGTAATTGCCCAGCGGGGCCAGCACGGCGTTGAGCGGCTGGGCGCTCGTGCCGGTCAGGTCGGAGCCCACCCAGCCGGAGCTGCCGTCAGTTTTGCCGATCAGGTTGTGACCCTGGGAATTCAAGGTTCCGAAGGCATCGGGCGCCTGGGTCGGTGTCGTATTCCCCGCGACAATCGTGTTGCCGATGTACACATATCTGCCTGGAACGACGCTGTTGTACAGGCCGCCGCCGAGGGAAGCGGAGTTGCCGGTGACGGTGCAGTCGGTCAGCGTGGTCGTGCCGGAATTTGTCAGGCCGCCGCCGACGTCACCGGAGTTGTCGCTGATGGTGCAGTTCGTCAGCGTGACCGTGCCGTACTCATCCAGGCCGCCGCCGATGACAGCGGAGTTGCCGCTGACGGTGCAGTCGGTCAGCGTGGTCGTGCCATCGCTCGAGAGGCCGCCGCCGGCGAAAGCGGAGTTGCCGCTGACGGTGCAGTCGGTCAGCGTGGTCGTGCCGCCGACGGTCTCAATCCCGCCGCCGCCGCCGCGGTAGCCGGCGGAGTTGTTGCTGAAGGTGCAGTCGGTCAGCGTGGTCGTGCCCTGATTGTTGTACAGGCCGCCGCCAGAGTCCACGGCAACGTTGCCGCTGACGGTGCAGTCGATCAGCGTGGCCACGCCGCCATCGTTGGACAGGCCGCCGCCGAAGCTGGCGGAGTTGCCGCCGGTGATCGTCAGTGCCGCCAGCTCCACCGTGACATCGGCATCGACCTGAAACACCCCGCTCAGCCCGCCGCCGCTGACGGTCACCCCCGCGGCCGGCCCGATGATCGTCTGCGTTCCGCCGGTGTCGCTCAGCTCGAGCAGGCCGCCGCCCAGCGTGATTGTCTGGGGAGTGCTGAACACGGTCGGATCGAAGACGATCGTGTTCACGTCGTTATCATCGTTGGCCTGGTCGATGCAGTACCGCAGGTCGCCCTCGTCGTTGGAACCGATCCCCGCATCACCCAAGGTGTTGACTGTGAAAATGCCGGGCGCCTCGACCGTCAGGGTGCTGGTCGTGCTGACGGAGGCGTAGGTGCCGTCGCTCGTGTAGGCATAGTTGACCGTGTAAGGCGAATCGGCCGCCGTGAGGCCGGCTGTATTAAACGTGGTGGAGAACGTGTCGTCGGAGCCGATAGCGGCCGGCTGCTGGACGCCATCGAGCGTCACGACCACGCTCTCGCCCACCGGTGCTTGCGAGTCGAAGGCCAGGCTTCCAGAAAAGGTCACGCTGGCGGTGCCTTCCATGATTTTCTGGTCGTTGATTCCCGAAAAGGCCAGCGGCATGAGGCCGAAGGTGTTGGTCAGGGAGAAGTCGACTGCTGGGTTGTCGCCGCCGGCCGAGGCGGTGACGGTGTAGGACCCGACCGAGGTGTTCGCCGTCGCCGTGACCGATGCGACCCCATCGGAGCCGATCGTCGCGGTGGTGGCAGAGAGATTCGCCGAGGCGCCGCTGGCGGGTGCGGTAAAGATCAACATGCCGCCGGCCACGGGCTCGACGGGATTGTTGGCCGAGACAGTGACGGCCAGCGGATTGGCAAACGCGATGTAGTTCGCGGCGGATTGCGGGGTGCTGCCGGCGACGGGCGTGAGGGTAAAGCCCTGGCTCTCGAAGGCACCGATATCGACGGTGCCGTTGACGATGCGGGCGGAGCCGCGTTGATCGGTTGTGACCCCAGCGGGAATCAGGCTGTTACTGCCCGCGTCGATGGCCGGGCTGCCGGGCAGCAAGGCCATGGTCTGGGTAGGGCCGCCGTAATAACCCAAGGTTGCCAGCAGCGGGCTGAGCGGCGTGCCGCTGGAGCCGGTCAGGTCCGAGCTGACCCAGCCGGAGCTATTGTCAGTCGCGCCGATCAGGTTGTTCCCCAGGGAGGTCACCGAATTACAGAAATCCGGGCCGATAAGGGCCGAGTCCCCCGCGAGGATCGAGTCGGCGATCGTCACCTGGTAGCTGCCGCCGTAATTGTCGATGGCGCCTCCGAACCGGGCACTGTTGAGGGAGAACGTGCCACTGGTGACCGTGACGGTGCCTTGGCACTCGACGCCGCCACCGGACATGCCCGCGTCGTTCGAGGCCACGGTACAGTTCACGAGGCTGAGGTCCTCACCCTTCGTGAAGACCGCACCGCCATAGCCTGTCGCCGAGTTCCCCGAGAGCGTGCAGCCGGTGAGCGTCGTCGTACCAAGGTTGTACAAGCCGCCGCCGTTGCCGGCGGAGTTGCCGCTGACGGTGCAGTCGGTCAGCGTGGTCGTGCCCTGGTTGTACAGGCCGCCGCCAATGCCGGTGGTTGTGCCGCCCGAGATTGTCAGGCCCGACATGGACGCCGTCACGCCGCCATCAACCTGGAACACCCGGCTCAGCCCGCCGCCGCTGACCGTCACGCCCGCCGCCGGGCCCGTGATCGTCTCGGTTCCGGTCGTGTCGCTCAGCGTGAGCTGGCCGCTGGTCAAGGTGATCGTCTGCGGCGTGTTGAATAAACTGCCGAACGCGATTGTGCTTGCCCCCCCGGCCGAATTCGCCAGGCCGATCTCGTAGCGGAGTGAGCCGACGCCGCTGTCGGCGGTATTGGTCACGGTGAAGGTCCCTGGCGCCACCATCTGATATTCGAAAACAGTGCCGTCACTGTCTGCTCCTCCGAGACCTGCTGTGCCGTAGAGATTGCCGCCGCTCTCAACCAGGTTGCCCTCCGGCGATTGCCCGTTGGCGCCGCTAAAGGAAGCGAGGGCGGTGATGGCACCGCTGCCCGCGGCCACCTCGAACACCGTCCCGTCATTGGACGCGCCGCCACCAATCGCAGCGCCGAAGAGATCGCCGCTGCCATCCTCAACCAGTCTGCACAACGGGGACTGCCCGTTGGCGCCGTTGAAGGAAGCGAGGGTGGTGATGGCGTGGTTGACCGCGGCCACCTTGAACACGGTCCCGTCAGAGTTCGCGCCGCCCGTGTAGGTGGTGCCGAAGAGATTGCCGCTGCCGTCCATGATCAGGCCGCCCTGCGGCCATTGCCCGTTGGCGCCGCTGAAGGAAGCGAGGGTGGTGATGGCATGGCTGCCCGCGGCCACCTCGAACACGTCCCCGTCACCGTACGCGCCGCCATCAGTCGCAGCGCCGAAGAGATTGCCGCTGCCGTCCTCAACCAGGTTGCCGAACGGTTCAAACCCGTTGGCGCCGTTGAAGGAAGCGAGGGACGTGATGGCGTGGCTGCCCGCGGCCACCTCGAACACTGTCCCGTCATTAGACGCGCCGCCCAACTCGGTGGTGCCGAAGAGATTGCCGCTCCCATCCTCAATCAGAGTGCCGTTCGGATTGGCCCCGTTGGTGCCGCTGAAGAGAGCGAGGGTGGTGATGGCGTGGCTGCCCGCGGCCACCTCGAACACCGTCCCGTCATTGGACGCGTTGCCGCCCCCAGCGGTGACGCCGAAGAGATTGCCGCTGGCGTCCTCAATCAGGCCGACGTTCGGGTCTTGCCCGTTGGCGCCGGTGAAGGAAGCGAGGGTGGTGATGGTGCCGCTGCCCGCGGCCAGCTCGAAAACGGTCCCGCCATTGGACGTGCCGCCCAGGCCGGTGGTACCGAACGAATTGCCAGCGGCGTCCATGATCAGGCCGCCGCCGGGGTTGGCGCCGTGAGTACCATCGAAAGAGGCCAGGGTGATCAGGGAAAGCATGCGCCGACCCTCCAGTTGTTCCAGGACCGGTCGGGCCATCAGCTCCAACGATCGCGTCCGATTCATGCGCCGAGTTTGCCGCTCGAACGGGAATAACCGCAACGCCGAACGAGAGCGACGGGATTTGGAAGACATGGGACACCTTGTGTTGTGCTGGCTCAGTGCAAATGGGACAAACGATCCTGTTGTGAAGAGAGTGCAATGATGAGTGTCAAACGATCGTGACGTGCGCGCACGAAGAGGAGCGACGGTCTTCCATAACTAATACGTGGACTATTGACGCGAACACCGTTGAGCCGGGCTTAACTTATCCTTCAGTCGAGACATCGACCATGTCCGCACGTGTCAATCGCACGAGCGGCAGACTCAATTGGTTCGGCAGAAGTTTCGCCGGAAACACCGCTGACTTCACCTGCGGGCCCGCCTGCGATCCGGAACCTCTTGCCTGGCCCGCTTGTCGTCCACGCAGCGGCCGGAGCTGTGAGGACTGTCCGCCCGTCGGACTTTGACGGGTGCCCGCCTGCCGGCCTACGATTCCGCTCCGACCGCGCCTTGCGGCCACGTGTCATGGGAAAGGCCGAATCGGGGCACCGATGCCTCGGCCCTGGTCAAAGACGATGACGGCCCGGCCGTCGCCCGCAACCCAAAACGAATCCCCGATCGCGAATTACCGATTCCTGAAAATGCGCCGACCGTCCGGCGCCCAGAACACGATCGCACGGCATGGTGGTACGGAGTCGTCGAGCAACTCGTACGCACCGCTGCGTATCAACACGATCGCACGCACGACGCATTATGGCGACCGGGAGAAGTCCCTGTCCAGATGGAGCGCTCGAAACGCAACATTTTCAACGAATTCTTCTCACAAACACCACAAGATCGTACTCGTCCCGGCTGGCGGATCTGACTCGAGTATCGGAAAAAACTCTTGGGGCGAAGCAAAGTCGGGCGGATCGACGGGTCGGCAGGGCACACCCAATCTTGTGCCAGGTCCCTGCCTGCGAGGACATGCTGGTTCAGTTCGCACGGGACGTTTCAGAAGAACATGTTCGGCTGGGCCGGCGCCCTCACCGCCCTTCAGACCGCGAGGATCGCCGCGATGAAGCGGGGGATCTACGAAGGTTGCAGGCAGGCAGTGGCCGACGGCGTCCGCCAGGCGAAGGTCGGCATCCTGGTGGATGAGCAGTACGGCGCCGAGATCCTTGGCGCCGCGGCAGAGCACGGATACATTACCGCCTGTGCGGCCGAGAAAAGCGGGGCGTCTGCGCCCTGAGGGGGATAAATCATGACCGTCCCGATCGACAAGAGCCCGACCATCAAGTTCCAGCGGCACCCGCTCGACGAGGTCTCGATCAACACGATTCGCACTCTCGCCATCGATGCGATCCAGGCGGCGAACTCGGGGCACCCCGGGACGCCGATGGCGATGGCCCCGGTTGCGTACTACTTGTGGCAATACATACTGCGATTCGACCCTCAGGACCCGATCTGGCCCAACCGCGATCGCTTCGTCCTTTCGTCGGGCCACGCCTCGATGCTGCTCTACGCGCTCCTGCACCTGACCGGCGTTCGCGCTGTCAGCAAGGACTACGAGAGGTTGGGTGAGCCGTCGGTCCCCCTCGAGGCGATCAAGGCATTCCGGCAACTGCACAGCCGCTGTCCCGGCCATCCGGAGTACCGCTGGACCTCGGGCGTCGAGACGACAACCGGGCCGCTCGGGCAGGGCCTGGGAAACAGTGTGGGCATGGCGCTGGCGGGCCGCTGGATGGCTGCACGCTACAACCGCCCCGGCTTCGACGACCTGATCAACTTCAACGTCTACTCCCTCTGCGGCGACGGCTGCATGATGGAGGGGATCTCCTCCGAGGCCGCCTCGCTCGCCGCCCACTGGAAGCTCTCCAACCTCTGCTGGATCTACGACAACAACCACATCACGATCGAGGGGAACACCGCGCTGGCGTTCAGCGAGGACGTCGCCACCCGGTTCCTGGGCTACGGCTGGAACGTCACCCGGGTGGGCGACGCCAACGACCTGGAGCTGCTCGACCGCGCCTTCGCTGCCTTTGTCCAGGAGCGCGAGCGGCCGACCTTGATCATCGTCGATAGCCACATCGGCTGGGGCGCACCCCACAAGCAGGACACGAGCGCTGCCCACGGCGAGCCCCTGGGAGCAGAGGAAGTCCGACTGACGAAACGTAATTACCACTGGCCGGAGGACGCGAAGTTCCTCGTGCCCGACGGGGTCTACGACCACTTCCGCGACGGCATGGGCCGTCGCGGCAAGACCCTGCGCGATGACTGGTTCGGCCGGGTCGAGCGGTATCGGGCCGAGCACCCGGAACTGGCCAACCAGGTCTACCGAATGCAACACCGCCAGCTCCCCGATGGCTGGGATTCGAGGCTGCCGACCTTTCCCACCGACCAGAAAGGGATTGCTACGCGCAGCTCGTCGGGCCTCGTCCTGAATGCGATCGCGCAGAATGTTCCCTGGCTGATGGGCGGCTCGGCCGACCTGGCCCCGTCCACCAAGACGCGCCTGACTTTCGACGGCGCCGGCGACTTCCAGGCCGGCAATGACGCGGGCCGAAACCTCCACTTCGGCATCCGCGAGCACGCGATGGGGGCCATCCTGAATGGCATGGCGCTCGTCAAGGTCCGGGCGTATGGCTCGGGGTTCTTGATCTTCAGCGAGTATGGACGGATGCCCATCCGCCTGGCAGCGATCATGGAAATCCCGGTGATCTACATCTTCACGCACGACTCGATCGGCGTCGGTGAGGACGGGCCAACGCACCAGCCGATCGAGCAACTGCCGTCACTGCGCGCGATCCCCGGCCTGGTCGTGCTGCGCCCGGGCGATGCCAACGAGGTCGTCGAAGCGTGGAAGGTCATCATGCAGCTCCATCACCAGCCGGCGGCCCTTATCCTCACGCGTCAAGACCTCCCAACGCTCGATCGCGTACGCTACGCGCCGGCCTCGGGGCTGGCCCGAGGTGCCTATGTCCTGGCAGACGCGCCGGAAAGCAAGCCCGATGTCCTTTTGATGGCCTCCGGCAGCGAAGTATCGCTTTGCGTCCTGGCGCACGAACGACTCGCCGCGGAGGGCGTCCGATCCCGCGTGATCAGCATGCCGTCGTGGGAGCTCTTTGACGACCAGGACGCCGCCTATCGCAACGCGGTGTTGCCCCCGGACGTCACGGCTCGGGTCTCGGTCGAGCAGGCGTCGGTTTTCGGCTGGGCAAAGTACGTCGGACTCGACGGCGAGACGATCGGCATGCGGTCCTTCGGGGCTTCGGCCCCGCTCAAGGACCTCCAGCGGGAATTCGGCTTCACCGTGGACCGCGTCGTCTCGGCCGCGAAGGACCAACTCAAGCGTATGAAGACTTGATGCGCTGAGAAATTATCTCGATGGCAGATGAGGATATCCGGCTCGTCGATCGTGACGTTGACTCCAGGGTCATCAACTTCGATGACCAGCGTGCCTTCCGGTGAGAACAGGCGAATGACCGCGCCATGCAGATCCGTGACGCCGGTTGCTTCCGTGAGGCCCAGGGATCCTGAGACGATCACGAGTGCGGCCGCGACGACTGCCCAGCGACGGTTGAAAAATCTCAGCCATCGCAAGAGCCTCGCAACTTTGGGCATCTCCTTGGGCGGTGGCGGCTTCACCTCCGCCGGCCCCGGGACATCCTGGACCGCCGGAGTGATTCCCGGCCCCTGGAGCTCCACCAGGCGTCGCCCGAGCAGGTCCGCTACGTCTTGTGCCGAGGTGATCCGGTCGGCCGGGTCCTTGGCGTGCAGCTCCGAGATCAGCTCGCACAGCCACTCCGGAACTTCCGGGATGATCTCCCGGATCGGGCGGGGCGTATCTTCCACGACGCGCTTGAGCACGGCGATCGTGTTCGCGGCCTGGAATGGCGGCCGGCCGCTGCACATCGTGCAGAGCACACTGCCCAGGCTGAACAGGTCGGCCCGCTGGTCAATCGTCTCGCCCAGCGCCTGCTCGGGCGCCATGTACATCGGTGTGCCCGCGATCAATCCCGACTGCGTGATGCTGGCGTCGTCCGCCGCACGGGCCAAGCCGAAGTCGGTGATCTTCACGTGCTCGAAGCCGTCTTCCAGCAGGATGTTGCCCGGCTTAATGTCGCGGTGAATCAAGCCCATCTCATGCGCCGCGGCCAGGCCGGCGGCGGTTTGCTGGCCGATCCGCAGCACGTCCGGCAGCTCGAGTGGTCCGGTCGCATCGAGCTTCTGCTGCAACGTGCGCCCGGCGATGTAGTCCATGACAAGGTAGGGGATAGGCTGGTCCTCGACGGCGTAGATGGCGATCACGTTCGCGTGCCGGACGGCCGCGGCCGACCGCGCTTCCCGCACGAATCGCTTCCGAGGCGCCGAAGTCGCTGCCAGGAGCGGAGACATGAGCTTGATGGCGACGAATCGATGCAGCTGCTCGTCGAGCGCCTTCACCACGGTCCCGAACCCGCCGTTTCCCAGAACCTCCAGCACTTCGTAGTGCGCAAGCCGGCCCAGCGATGCGGGCTTCGTCTAAGGCTCGAGAAAACTTAGAGTCTGTTCCAGAACGTCGGTTCCGGGCGAGCAGGGGGCGTCAGCCCCCTGTCCGCAACCCAAGAAGACAGGGGGCTGACGCCCCCCGCTCGCCCTTTGGGAACAGACTTGTCCGATGGCTCGAGAAAACTCAGAGTCTGTTCCAGAACGTCGGTTCCGGGCGAGCAGGGGGCGTCAGCCCCCTGTCCTTGCTTCCGGGCCGATTGTGGAATCAAGATTCGTCGGTTTCCCAGCTCCGTCGTGGGCCTCGAAGTCATCGCGGTCGACGGCGGGGTGCGCCAGAAAATCCTGCGCTTGCGGGTGGGCGTCCAGCAGGCGTTCGACCTGGAATCGCAGCGCGGAGTCGCCGCCGCAGGCCTGCTCCAGATACGCGGAGCGCTCGGCCCCCGCCTTCTTCTCGAGCGCTGCGAAGAAGATCGATTCCACCTGCGACGAACTGGCCATGGCACTGCTCCGCTGCGGAGGGTCCCTCTCTTCAACGCGACGAATCCCCTCGGGACCCCTCGAGTGCGTGACGGATTACCACGCAGCCTGAAGAGTCGAAGAGCCGGCGGGGTGGCGGACCGTCTCTGCATGCGACCGCGTTCCTGCTAGCCGCCCTCGTCATCCACGGAGCCGCTGGCCATTTTATCGGATTCCTACGACCAGTCTGGGAACGCTCCTCCCCCGGGCACGGAATGGTGCGCCCGAGGGAGGGAAAGCCCGCCAGGGAAGGTCGCCGTGGCACTCAGTCGTAGGTCACGGTGCCATAAATGTTGCTGTTGCTGGTCGACGCGAAGTTCAGCGCAACCGTCGCTTTCTTGAGGGTGACCACGCCGCCGGTGGTGACGTAGAGGCCACCGCCGATGCCGTCGCCGCTCGTCCCGCCCGAACCAGCCAGGCCGCCCAGGGCCAGGTTCAGGGCGACATCAAACTGGTCGAGGGTCGCCGAGCCCGCCGCGCCGACGAACATTCCGCCGCCGGAGCCGTTGCCGCCATACGTGAACAGGCCGCCGCCATAGGCGGCGGAGTTGTTGTTGACGGTGCAGTTGGTCAGCGTGCTTGTGTTGAAGGCGAAGTCCACGCCGCCGCCCTCACCGAAGGCGCCGGTGGCGGAGTTGCCGCTGACGGTGCAGTTGGTGAGAGTGTCTGTGCCACCGTAGATGAACAGGCCGCCGCCAGCGTAGGTGGCGGAGTTTCCGCTGACCGTGCAGTTGGTCAGCGTGGTCGTGTTACCGATGGCTGCCAGGCCGCCGCCGAGGTTGGCGGCGGTGTTGCCGCTGACGGTGCAATTCGTCAGTATGTTCGTGCCCGGAAAGGCCCACAGGCCGCCGCCGTCGCGTCCGGAGGAGTTGCCGCTGACGGTGCAGTTGGTCAGCGTGGTCGTACCGCTGGCGTTGGTGTACACGCCGCCGCCGCCGTAACCGGACGTGACGGTCGCGTCGTTGCCACTGACCGTGCAGTTGGTCAGCGTCGCTGTGCCGCCGTGGTTGTAAAGTCCGCCGCCGCTTCCTGCGCTGCCATCGGTGATCGTCATTCCCGAGACGGACGCCGTGACGCCGCCATCGACCTGGAATACCCGGCTTTTCCCGCCGGCGTTGACCGTCACGCCCACCTTCGGGCCCACGATCGCCTCCGTACCCGTCGTGTCGCTCAGATCGAGCTGGCCGAGGCTCGGGTCGAGCGTGATCGTCTGCGGCGTCTTGAACACCATTTTGTCAAACGTGATCGTCTCGTTCCCCCCGGTCGTATTCGCCAGGGCAATCGCCTGGCGCAGGTCGATCTTGCCGACGACCGGCGTGTCGGTGGGGTTGTTCACCGCGATGGTGGACAGCAGCCTGCGGTCCTCCAGCGCCATCAAGGTCGGCCGCACCCGCCACCGTTGTCGTCGCGCGACCGTTCCCGGCGTGCGACTCCGCGGATGGCTCACTCGGTTTGTGCGCATGGTTCTGTCGCTCCTCTGGTGTTGAACACCCTCTGGTGAAGAAAAACGGCTGTCACGCTGTCACGAACGGAACGCGCGGCACACTCCCGTTCCCTCCCGACCCCGCCGCGCCCCGGGTCGGTTCGGCGTGCCCTCGTAGCGACGCTGACACATCGGTCAGCGCCGCGTCGGGCACCGTGAACGAGTTCTCCAGAAACTTCTCGTCGTCGTTGATCAGCTCCGGGTACCGCCGGCCCGGCAGCACCGTCACGGCGTAGACCTCCTGCACAGCGGTCGCGAACCGCAAGAGCCCGATCACCTGGCCACTCCTCAGTTCGATCACGCAGACGCCGCAGGTCCTCTCTTCCTCGGTGAGCCGCTCGGTGATCGCGATGCCGCTGAACACGGCGCTCTCGCGCACCTGCGATAGCCCGACGAACGCGAGGCTGCCGGCGAACTCGACCCCGCGGGTGAAGCCCGGCACCTCGGCGATGGGCACGTACTTGCCGGTGCTCGGGTCGATAAACCCGAACGTCCCCGCGCCCGACTCGCAGACCCAGAGACGGCCGGCGTACCACCGCGGCGAGTGGGGCATCGACAGCCCGCGGGTGATCACCTCGCCCGAGTCCACGTCCATGACGATGCCGCCCCTGGCCTTGTTCTCGCGCCAGCCGGCTGGTAGGTCGGTCTCTCCCAGCGCCGTGACATAGCGCGGGCGACCGTCCACCATTGCCAGACCGTTCAGACGACAGCGGTCGGTGGGCTCGAGCGCACTGACAAACAGCGGCCGCCACCGCGGCGCGAAGCTGGCCGAGCCGTCGAGCGTGCAGAGGCAGGAGAACCGGGTGTTGACGACCCAGAGGTCGTTGCCGGCGCCCCAGGCCATCTCGTGGATCTGGATATTGCCCGTGACATGGCTGGAGCGGGGCAGGAAGCAGGCGTCGTGTCGCCCCGGTGGTTCGAGCTTGGCGGTCACGGCCGGGACGTCCACGAATTCCCAGACCTGCATCTTGGTGCCGACGGCCAGCCGGTCGCCGGATAGTGCCATGCCCATCGGCGCCTGGAAGCCGCGGAAGTGTGTGTGAAGGTGATCCCCTCATCGCGAACCAGCACGAGCTTGCCAGCCGGTAGGTGGTCACCAGAACTGACGCGCCGAGCTGTTGCAAAATCGACGGGAAGTTCGGCGTGTGCACCGCGCAGCGGCGCCGGGTCTTCGGTCTTGGGGGTTTCAAGGTCCAGCGCCGGGTCGGGGGGAGAAACGGCTGTCGTCATGAATTGCTCCGATCCGCACTCTCTGTGGGCGTCATTCGCTTTCGACGTTGCATGGACCGGCTCCCAGATGGAGATCCCTGGTGGGAGTAAGTGAAGAAAGCCCCGGCGCGGGGGAGGATCGACTGACCGTCAGATCTCGTCATTCGCAGCGCGTATACCGATCACTCCCGCGGCCGGAACAACGGCCGGGGACGCGTGACGACGCACTCGGGGATCGACAGCGTCTCCCGTTAACGAACTGGGCGTTTCCTCAATGCCTCGGAGACCGATCGCTCAAGCAGGCGCGTTTGCTCGCTGTCACCAGCGCGACAAACGCGCGCGAAACCTCTCTTGGTCGGACTGAAACCTCTTGCGCAAATAGCGAATCACCTTGCGGACGGCCCGCAATTGGAACTCAGCGCCTCGTCCGCGTTCAAAGGATCGGCATCGTGACGTTCAAGTTGACCGTGAGGGTGAACTTCCCGCTGGGCTTCACGCTGCCTGGATTCCGGATCATCAAATCGAGCGAGCCCGATCCGCTGCCGCCGATTCCCTTAAAATGCTTGGTGCCCTTGGTGATGGTCATCGACACCGGGCCCGGGAGTCTGCCAAGTTCGGTCGTATCCACGACCGTATCCATCACGATGTTGCCTTTCGACGTCGTCAGCGTAAGCGTGCCGGTCATCTGATAGTCTGGGCCCGAGACATTTTCCGACCCCTTCACCGTTGTATGGCCCAACGGGCTGACAGGGCCCTTACCCGTGAGGTGGTACGGCCCATCGCCTCCCCCGGAAGTGAACGTGCCTTAGAGCGTGCCCGACACGTCGGTTACCGTGCTCGCAGCCGGCAACTTGGTCAATAGCGCCGCGCAGCCTGGTGCGTGACTGCCGAAAAGCCTGACAACAAGATCATCGATTCGAGCAACTCGACACTGGGACGGTGGCGGTACGTTTTGCGAATCATGATGCAGATCCTCCAGATAATGCAACGTGAGGGATCGAAACGGAAGGAGGTCAGCGATTGACATCGGGCGCACACTCACCCGACGACCGAGAAAGTTGCGACGTTCGACCGGGCTCCTGCCGGCCGATTCCGCCGCCACATTCACCCTGGCGCGGCGAAGCTGCAACCAAAAAGACCGCAGGGAGTCGACCGGGTTTGCCCCCAGCGCTTGTGTGTTTTTCCAGCCCTCGGAGAGTGACGGCTCACGACGACGCGGTCACTCGATGTCATCAACGCGACGAACACGCGCGAAACCCCTCATTCCTCTTGAAGAATTCTCAAGATTCTTTCGGAATGGCCACGGTTTTTGAGCTCGGCAAAGAGCCAGGTGCGGCGCGTAACCTTCTTGTCCATGTCCACTTCGGATGAGACAATGACCTCGCTACGCCGAGTGGGGCGAGCGGGGGGGCGTCAGCCCCCTGTCTTCACGGCCGAACAGGGGGCTGACGCCCTTCCGCTCACCCGGAACCGACAATTGCCGACAGGGGGCTGACGCCCCCCGCTCGCCGCGTTGTCTGGGACAGGGGGCTGACGCTCCCCGCTCACCCGGAACCGACGATCACAGACAGGGGGCTGACGCCCCCCGCTCACCGCGTTTTCTGCTCAACCCCAGGGGACCTGATGGATGGACTGGAACGGGATCGATCGCATCTGGTTCTTGACCTGGACGACGTACGGGACCTGGTTGCCCGGTGACGAGCGCGGCTTCGTCAGCCCGAAGTTCGATGGCGACACTCCCGAGCGGCGGAATAACGAGCGGGGCCGACCCTACGACGAAGGCCGGCCTGACCTCCGTCGCATCGCCGAGAACAAGTTGGCCGGTGATCCGGTCCGGCTCACCCGCGCTTTGGCCGAGGCGGTCCGTCGTCAGTTCGAGGAGACCGCCCACTATCGGGGCTGGCAACTCCTGGCGGGTGCGATCATGGCGAATCATGTCCACCTCGTGGTGGGCGTCCCCGGTGACCCCGTCCCGTCGGCGCTGCTCCGAGACTTCAAGAGTTATGCCAGCCGCGCCCTGAACCTTCGGGATCGGCGATCCGTAAAACCGAGGTGGTGGACCGAGCAAGGTTCGAAGCGGAAGATCGCGGACTGGGATACTCTGGAGACCGTCCTGCGGTATGTCCGCGAGCAGGCGTACGCATTGGAGGTCTGGGACGCGGTGAACCGGGACGACGCGGCGAGCGGGGGGCGTCAGCCCCCTGTCCCAGACAACGCGACGAGCGGGGGGCGTCAGCCCCCTGTCCCAGACAACGCGGCGAGCGGGGGGCGTCAGCCCCCTGTCCCAGACAACGCGGCGAGCGGGGGGCGTCAGCCCCCTGTCCCAGACAACGCGGCGAGCGGGGGGCGTCAGCCCCCTGTCCCAGACAACGCGGCGAGCGGGGGGCGTCAGCCCCCTGTCCCAGACAACGCGGCGAGCGGGGGGCGTCAGCCCCCTGTCCCAGACAACGCGGCGAGCGGGGGGCGTCAGCCCCCTGTCCCAGACAACGCGGCGAGCGGGGGCGTCAGCCCCCTGTCCCAGACAACGCGGCGAGCGGGGGCGTCAGCCCCCTGTCCGGAGCGGAGAAGACAGGGGGCTGACGCCCCCCGCTCGCCGTCTCAATACTGATCGGAGCTGACGACCTCGCCGCCGTTGATCGAGCCGAGCTGGATCCAGGTCGGCCCGTTGATCGAGCTCTTGATGAAGTGGACGGAGCCGTCGCCAAAGAGGCACTCGACCTCACTGGGGTGGCGGGACCGCGCTCCTGCGTGCTGGTCCCAAAGGCTTGCCTGGTCGTTGCAGCCCAGCATCAAGGCGAGCTGGCTGTAGCAAAGGGAGCCGGGATTGGGGGGCTGGAGCCCGGCCCCGGAGGATCGAAAGAGCCGATGTTGTCGTAGTTGTCGTTGACCAGGGCCCCGCTGATGCCTGCCAAGGCCCCAGGGTTGTAAAGGGACAGCCAGATGGGCAGAAGGTCCTGGTATCCGTTGGGTGCGAACCACGTCATATAGGAACCACCACCCGCGTGGCTGTCCCAGATCGTCCCGCGGAAGTCGTCGGGCGCTCCTTGCAACAGCTCCGCAACGACGTGGGTAGTGCTGGTCCCATCCGTGCACGAGGCATATCGGATCGTGATCGGACCCAGGCCGGTTGTGTCGATGCCAAACGGCGACTGCCGGAACAGGTCGCGGGTCAGCACAGGACTGAGAACGCCCTGGCCAGCATCCAGGTTTCCCCAATTGACGCCGTAATTCCCCTTCGTCGCCATCCAAGAATAGGCGCGGACGAGCCCGCCGGTGGCCTTGCTCAGGGCGGCCATGCTGAAGGTCTGGATGTTATCGCTGGGGCATTGGAAGGAGGCGATCCTCGACGTCATGACCGTGCTGTTCGTGACAAAGCCGAGTAAGCCAGGCCCTTCGATGCCGATCGAGGCGTTGTAGGCGTTGTAGAGCGGCGCCTGCTCGATATACGGCAGCATCACGACGAACCAAGGCGTGTTCTGGCAGTTGGCGCCGCAGGGCGTCTGGCAGGTCGCACCAGGCATGCCGCTCGCGCCATTGACTGCATAGACCACGGCAATCGGCAGGCAGTTGTTCGCCGACTCGAAATTGGCGAGGGCCAGGCCGAGCTGCTTCAGGATGTTGGTGCACTGCGCGCGGCGCCGCCTCCCGCGCAGCCTGCACTGCGGGCAAGAGCAAGGCAATCAAAAGCGAGATGATCGCGATGACGACCAGAAGCTCGATGAGTGTAAAACCACGATGTCGTTTGGACATGGCTGCACCCACGCCTCTTCAAGAATTCGCGGAATCGTCCCGGTCTTTGAGCTCGGCATAGAGCCAGGTGCGGGCGTAAGTCCAGTGTCGTTCGGCGGTAGCCAGCGAGATCTTGAGCGCTCGGGAGATCTCGGGCATGGTCAACCCGGCGAAGAATCGGAGCTTGACCAGCTCGGCCTTGTCCGGGTCTTCCGCCGCCAGCTTGGTGAGGGCCTCGTCGAGGGCTTCGATGTCTTCGGATGGTTCCTTCGCCAGAAAACCCATTGCATTCAGATCGACACGCAAGCGACCGCCACCGTGCTTGACACGTTTCTTGCCGCGAGCCTTTTCGACCAGGATCCGGCGCATCGCCTCGGCTGCCGCCGCGAAGAAGTGGGCGCGGCTGTCCCACTTCTTCTGGTCACCTTCGCCGACGAGCCTGAGATAGGCCTCGTGCACCAGGTCGGAGGATTGGAGGGACTGCCCCGGGTCCTCGCGGGCGAGCCTCTGGGTGGCCAGCACGCGCAGTTCCCCGTAGATCACGGCAAGGAGCTTCTCGGCGGCCCGCGGGTCGCCCTGCTCGATCGCCAAAAGGATGCGCGTGACTTCGCTCATCGCCAGGACTCGCCTGAGGGCAGCAACCTCGCAGCCTGGACGCGAATCCAAGCGCCATTGCTCAGATCGCCCCGACCCCACGCCGGGCCAATGGGGGATCTCTCCCAGAGAATTTAACACCCGCGCGTGGGAAGAAAAAGAGGCACCCGGTGAACGTCGTCGCCCGAGACGAAGCGGGACCGTCATGGGTCGGTTCACTGGACACTTCTGCAGGATCGCGTGCACCGATCGTGTCTCTTACACGCCGTTCTTCGCAGCGTTCGTCCTGACTTCGGTTTCAATATCCGTGATGATCGGATTGACGAGCTAGACGGCCTCACGGATGTTGCGCGGTCTCTTCGGAGGGCCTCGCCAGCTTGGCCCGCCACTCGGCGGCCTTGTCTTTCTTCTCCCAGGCCTCGTAGAGTTTGACCACCCGCTCGGCGGCGTCGGTCAGGCGCGGTTGGCCCTGGGGGGGAATCGTGGCCTCGCGGGCCCTCATCCCTTCGTACCCGGAAATGATCAGCGGTTCGGCTTCGGCGTACTTCCGCTGGCCCTGGAGGCTGCCACCGAGCAGGCTGCGTGTGTTGAAGGTGCGCCAATCGTCGGGCTCGGTCTGCTCGCGAATTCCCAGGGTCTCGCGCAGCACGGGCTCGGCCTCGGACAATTGACCTCGCTCAATGAGGCAGAGGCCAAAGGGGGCCATGATACCGGCCGCGCGAGGGTCACCGGGGCCGAAGAGTTTGCGGGCCTGCGCCACGGCGTCGCGCAGGAGCGGCTCGGCCGCGGACCACTTGCCTCGTTGAACGAGGCTCATTCCAAAGGGGACCTCGAAGGCCAGGACCGTGCGGGGGTCGGCAGGCCCGAATCGCTTGCGGGCCTTTTCGAGCGCGTCGCGGTAGAACGGCTCGGCGAGAGCACCGCGGCCGGTTCGATCCAGGAGGTTGGCCAGATCACGCGTCAAGTCGAGGGTCAGCTCGCCGTCCGGTCCCTGAGTTTTGCGGTAGCCTTCGAGCGCCTGGCGGAACAGGGGCTCGGCTTCGCCTGGCTTCGAGACTTCCAGAGCGTGGGCCCGCCTGTGGATGGTCTCGAGCCCGTTGGGAGTCGCCTCGCGCTTGAGAAGCGAATCGAGTTTGGCCGCGAGCGATTGCCAGGCCTGCTGCTCGTCCGCGGGCAGCTTGGCCACGGCGCCCTTCTGGCCCGTGCCGGGCAACTCGGGCATCACGAATGACGCCAGGGAATTGAGCTCATCGCCGAAGCCGTGTTGTTTCATGCCCGCGATCGCCCGCTCGAGCTCGCGCCGCGCCGTTTCGGTGTGGCCCAGGCGATGATTGACCCACGACAGCAGGAATCGATTGCAATCTGTGCCGCCGGAGGGCTCGGCCGCGCCCTTGGCCAGCGCATCAAGCGCCAAGGTCCATTCGCCGCGCAGGGCGTAGGCTGCGCCCAGCCGGGTCCAGCCCGGCAACTTGGGGTAGACCGACTGTTCCAGGTCGAGCAAACGTCCCGGTGTCGTTGTCGCGCTCAAACGCAGTCTGCCCAGACCGAGCTGCGTTGTTTGCCGGGCGTCGCGGAATTCCAGCGTGATTGTGAGCGCCGACTCACCGTCTTCGGAGAGCGGCCGATCGAGCACAAAGACCGCCCAGTGCGGCCCGCGTGTCCGGGCGCTCGGGCCCGTCGTCCAGGACGTTTCGTCATTCTGGTCCAGCACGGACTCGATGCCGAGCTCGTCCGGTTGCCGGTCGTCGCAATAGGCGCGCTTGAGGTTGAGCGGTCGATGGCTGCCGGGCGCGCCGGCTGGGCCCAGTTTGACTCGGAACGTGGAGAGCGCGAAGCTTCCGTCAACGGAATTCCGCCCGCAGCCGCCGCCGGGGAGGCTCGGGTGCGGCAGGATTTCGAGCCGGAATCCCGTGACGTCCTTGAGCCGTGCCCGCACGGTGAGCGTATAGACATCCCGATCGGGGTTGCTTCCGCCTGCCAGGACCGAGCCGTCGGGCAACTCGGTCAGGGTCGCGCCTCCGGCGGACGTCATCTCGACCGGCCGTAACGTGATCCATTGCGGTCGTGATTCCAGGTCCTGGCTTCGCAAGAGAACGTCGGCAAGCCGGGCGGCCGCCTCGGTGCGATCGGGTTCCAGACGCAAGAGCGTGTCGTAACTGGACCGCGCGAGGGCCAGTGATTTTCGGGCCTCACCGGGTTGATCCTGTTCCATCAGCCGGCGGGCCTGGCGGTCGTGGGTCGCGGCTGCCAAGGCCAGGAATTGACGATCCTCTGGTGCGCGCTTGAGCCCGCGGCTCACGTCGCTCCAGGCTGCCTCCAGGTCGTCAACGGCGAGGTTGGCGTGCGCGCGGATCAGGAGGGCCGAGCGGTCATCCAGCTCGCGCTTGAGCAGTCGGGAGCCATCGTCGAGGGCCTCGTCCCAGCGGCCCGACCGAAGCGCCAGCTCCGCACGGCGCTGCACCACAGTCGCGTCAAGCGACTCGGGAGCAAGTGCCGGCCCGCGCGAGTCGCTGGCGAGGTCGCGGTCCGGTGAGTCAATGGTCAGCGCCGGCTCGAGCTCGCGGAAGGCGGGGACGGCGGCGGCGCCCGCGTCCCAGATCGTGACGATCCCGGCGGCCGAGTTGGCGGCGATGCGGGAGCCGTCCGGGGAAAACGCCAGGCGAGGCGTGAAGCCCAGCGATCCCGGCGGAGGGGCGAACGGGCGGAGGATGAGCATCTCCTGCCCCGACCGGGAGTCCCAGAGATGCACTTCGCCCGAGTATCCCATCCCCGCCAGGCGGCGGCCGTCCGGGCTGTAGGCCACGCTACTCGCCGCCGCGATTCCGTGGTACGTGTTGAGTTTGTTGCCAGTGACGACATCCCACACGTGGACCGCGGCTTCCTGATAACCGGCGCCTGCGAGCTGAGCCCCATCGGGACGGAAGACCAGCGCGGAGATTATCCCACTCTCGTTCCACGACCGCGTGATCTTGCCGGACTCCAGCTCGCACAGGTCCACAAAAGGGGACCGATCCCGAAACCCGCCGACGGCCACGATGCGGCCGTCGGGACTGAAGGCCAGAGATTCGACATCGGCGACGGCGATCCCCGATAGTGTGCAGACTTCTCTGGCGGCGGGGGCGTCCCAGATCGTGACCTCCCGACCTGCCGAGGCCAGGCGATGGCCGTCGGGACTGAAGGCCACGGCGGAGATCGGTGTCGCATGCCGGCCAAGCAACGTCAACAGCCCCCCCGTCGCCGTGTCGAAGACGCACAGGGCCGCGCGGTTGTCGTCGGCGGGGGCGGCGAGGTAACGCCGGTCGGGGCTGAAGACAAAGTCGTTGCGCGGCCACTTCCGGAACCGGCTGGCGTCGATTTGATGCCGCTCTCGCCGCGCCGGACGACGCGTCCCAGATCTCTACGGCAGCGCCGTTGGGCGCCGAGATCGCCGTCTGGATCGTCGATCCGTCGGGGCTGAAATCCAGTGCGGCCATGTAGCCGAATCTGCCGCCGGTATCGACCGCGAGACCGGCCGGGTGGCGGCGGGGGTTCCAGAGCCGGACGGTCCCATCGATGCTCGATGTCGCCAGCAGCTCACCGCCGGGCGAGATGGCGCACGCGGTGATCGGATCACGGTGTCCCAGGAGCACCGCCTGTTCCTTGCCGGCGGCGACGTCCCAGACACGCACTGTGTTCTCCCTGGTGATGGCTGCCAGGAGCGAGCCGTCGCGACTGAATGCGAACGGGTCGCGAAGGCCCGGGGCCGGCCGGCCCTCGAGCCGGAGCTCGACACCGGAGGGAAGCGTGATCCGTCTCAAGAACACGCCTTGGGATGTGTCCCAGATGCCCAGGCTGGACTTGTCTAACTGATCGGCGAGGTATCGTCCCGAGTGGTCCAGCATCAGGCGGCCCTGCTGGTGGGTTCCGGCGCCCCGGAAGACGGTCTGCTCGCCGCCGGTCGCCGCGTCGAGCGCGTGGATCGCGTCGTCGCGAGGATCAGCGACGAAGAGCCGCCGGCCGTCGGCGCTGATACACCATTCCGCGCCCGGGTGTGTGAAAGAGCAACCGGCCGGAAGAGGCGTCATGGGCCTGCACGTCGGCATCGAGGCACGTCGCCAGGTGCGCGCCGCCCTTGTTCATGGCCATCGCTGTCCCGGAGAATGCATGCAGCTCCTTGCCCGTGTCGGCGGCCAGGATGTAAACGCGATCGAGCGCCGACAGGCAGGCCAGGCGGCGGCCGTCGGGGAAGAACCGGAGGTCCAGGAACAAGGCGTCGCCCGGGCCGTTGAAAGTCGCAACTTGCCGGCCCGTGGCCACGTCCCAGACCTTGATCACCCGGTCTGCGCTGGCACTGGCGAGCTTCAGCCCATCAGCGCTGAAGGCAAGAGGGCCGACCAGGTGCTGATGGCCCTCCAGCCTGTAGCGCACGGCCCCGGTCCGGGCGTCGCGGAGGATCACCTGACCGGGGAATATCGGCGCACCGGGATTCTCGTAATAGAGGTTGCCGCCGCCCGCAGAGGCGAGCGCCGTGCCATCAGGGCTGAAGGCGATGTTCGTGACGTATGACGGATGATGCCCGGTGAGCCGGCGCCGCTCGGCGTGGAGCCAATGGGCGAGATAATACCATTCCCATCCGCGCGGATCAGGGGGCCTGCGGCAGGAACGCACCGGCTGAGGGCGAGGCCGGCCGTGCCGGTCTCGGTGGCGCGCAGAGTGCTATCGGCCAGGGTGATGTGGGAAAGGTACAAGCTGGCCTCGGCCTGGTCGCGGGCCGTCTCGGCCCGCTTGCTCGCCAGGTCTCGCGCCCGGGCGAGACCGGCAAAGCGGGCCGCGCTGTCGCGGTACCACAAGGCCGCCACGCTGCCCCCGACCGCCACGACGGACAGTAAGAGCAGGATGCCGGCCAGCGAGGCGGCCAGCCCGCGGTTGCGCCGCGACCACCGGAGGAGTTTCTCCACGACCGTCAGCCGCCGCGCATGGATCGGCTCGTCGGCGATGAACCGGCCCAGGTCTTGGCCCAGGGCCTCGGCGGACTGGTACCGCGCCGCGGGGTCCTTCTCGATCGCCTTCAGGATGATCGTCTCCAGGTCGCGCGGGATTCGTGGATCGACCATCCGGGGCCGCGGAGGCTCCTCGGTCTTGATCTGCTCGACCAGCTTGAGCCGGTCCGAAGAGTCGTATGCCGAGCGCAAGGTGACGAGCTCGTAGAGCGTCAGCCCCAGCGCGTAAATGTCGGCCCGAGCATCCCCTTCGCCCCGGAACCTTTCGGGTGCCATGTAGCGGAGCGTGCCCAGGATGTCACCGGTATGAGTCAGTCCCTCGTCGTCCCCTTTGGCCAGGCCGAAATCCGCGATCCAGACCACCCCCTCGGTGTCCAGCAGCAAGTTGGGCGGCTTGATGTCCCGGTGCACGATCCCCCGCGCGTGGGCGTGGGCGAGGCCGCCGGCGATCTGGCGGCCGATTTGAGCCAGGCTTCGAA
Organism: uncultured Isosphaeraceae bacterium; assembly: GCA_963781785.1. Lineage (GTDB taxonomy): Bacteria > Planctomycetota > Planctomycetia > Isosphaerales > Isosphaeraceae > CAWAHD01. Next base: position 540,068 of record CAWAHD010000002.1, read on the forward strand.
AAAACGCACGCTGACCCGACTCGACCGACGAGAGTTGGGAACCGCCGGGCAAGATCGCCGAGCTTGACGACGGCGAGGCGGACGATGACTGCGCTCGCGAGGGAATTAGCGTAAACATCAGATGTTTTGCGTCGCCCGCGGTCGCGCTGGCGTTCTCGGTCTGCGTCACTGCGCTGCCGGATTCCGGCGCGGGCGTGTCGCACGCGTTGCCGGTCGCTTTCGCCAGGCCTTCAGTCCGGGCCTCAGCCACCGTTGGATCGAAGGAGCGCGCTGGCTCCGGGCCCGGGCCGCCACGGTCGAACCGACCGTTCAGAACGGACCGCAGTACCGCACTGACCTCGACGCCTGCGCCGATTGTCGGCTCGTCGTTTCCGTTTTTGGAGTGCTCTGGGCGGGGCCGGTGTGACTGACCCCCAAGAGCCGCTGTGATCTTGGAATGGGGTCTGACTCGGCCGATCTTGCGACCAAGCTCGGTGATGACGGCGTCGAGCCCCAGGCCCTCGATGAACTGCATGGCGTAGAAGCGGACACCCGCGTCCTCGCCGACCTCGTAGACCGGCACGATGTTAGTGTGGTGCAGCCGCGCGGCAGCACGGGCCTCGCGGCGGAATCGCTCCTGGACCAGCCGGTCGTTGGACACGTGCCGCGGCAGGACCTTGAGCGCCACACGGCGGCCCAGCGAGATTTGTTCGGCCTCATACACGACGCCCATGCCGCCTCGGCCAACCTCGCGGATGATCCGGTAGTCGCCGATCTCCAAGAGGGGCCGATTCGCCGCCGGCGAATGATCGAGCAGATCGCACTGCCCCGAATCTGAGATCGACATGGTTCGGTGTCCTTCGAGGCTTCCCGGCATCGCGGCCGGGGTCGTCTTGAGTTTCTCGAGCCCTCAGACCTGGACGGCTGATGCGGGCACACTCCCTCGCTGTGCTCAATGCGACGAAGCCGCGCCAAACCCCTCAATGGTCGATCAGATTTCGTCTACCACCTGAGCTCGCCCTTTTGGTAGCGAGCCCAGAACTCCGCCGCCGGCCAGAGATTCCAAGGGTTGATGCCGATGGTTTTGAGGGTCTCCATGTTGCGGAGGATATCCAGGCCCTCTTTGGTGATGTTCTTGGGCGTCAGTTCGATCAACTCCAGCGACATGTCCTTGAGTGGCGCCAGACCGGACACCTTGGACCCGTACAGCTCGAGTACCTTCAGGTTCTTGTGCTCCGTGAGGTGCTTAAGCCCCGCGTCGCTCACTTGCGTGTTATAGAGGACGAGCTTGCCCAGGTCCTTGCAGTCCTTGAGCTGAGCCAGGCTTGCATCGCTCACCTTTGTTTCGCCACAGTTAAACTCCTTGAGCGGCATCCCATTGAGTGGCGAGAGGTCCGACACGTTCGAACCAGAACATGTCATCCATGTCAGCTTCATGCCCTTCAAGGGCGACAGGTCGGATACCGGCGTTCCCGCCAAACTGAGACTCGTCAGCTTCATTCCTTTTAATTGCGAGAGATCGGAAATCATCGTGCCTGAAATATCCAGCTCCTGCAGCTTGTCACCCGCGATGACCGTCAGATCTTTGACCTTCGTGTGGCTCAGGTACAGTTTTTCCAGCTTCATGCCCGCGAGGGCTGTCAGGTCGTCGACTTTTGTTCCGCTCAGGTCCAACGTTTCCAGGGGCATTCCCTTCAGTGGCGAGAGGTCGGTCACATTCCCGACGTTGACACAGACGAGATGCCTCAGCTTCATGCCCTTGAGCGGCGACAGGTCGTCTACGTGCGTCCCATAGGTCGCAAAGCTCGTCAGCGGCATGCCCTTCAGCGGTGAGAGGCCGACCAGTTGACCCTTGCCGACCGTCAAGCTCGTCAGCGGCAATTCGGAGAGCGGTGAGAGGTCGATCAGTGGACTCTGGTAATCTCCTCTCCCGGAACAATTGAGAGACCTCAACTTGGTCAATACGCGCACCGGCGAGATGTCGCTCACGTCGTCTGTATTGAACTCCAGTCCCCGAACCACGTAGTTCTCCATGTTGGGCACGACTGTGCCGTCGAAGCCGGGATTGAGCTCCTTCAGACGAGCCGCCACAGCCTTGACCTGCTCGCCTCCTGACAGTGTGTCCACGACGCTCTCCCACGCTGACGCATCAACGGACCGGGTGGCGACCTTCGCGCCCGGTGGCGCCGCCTCGTGGCTGACCCGTACGACCTGCCGGCCGTTTTTCGTGACGGTGACCAGTTCCTGACTCACGACCTTGCCGTCCTTGCGGGCCTCGACCGTGTAGCTCCCGGGCTGAAGGCGGATTTCCTTGGCCCCCGCTCCCGTGATGACGATATCCGACCCGTCGATCTTGACGCTGACTCCGGGGTCATCGACTTCGACGACCAGCGTGCCTTCGGGGGTGAACAGCCGAACGACCGTGCCGTGGAAATCGGTGATGCCGGTTGCTTCCGCGTAACCGAGGCTGCCGACCAGGATCAGGAGCACGGCCGCGGCGGCGGCCCAGCGGCGGATGCGGAGACGGGGCCTTTTGACCCGGGCAGGTCTGGGGATTTCCACCGCTGGCAGGGTCGCGTCGGCGTCGCCCAGCTTTTTCTCGGTCGCGGCAGGAGCGAGCTCCGGCAGCGACGGGGCATTCGCCGGATGCTCGAGTGCTGCCAGGCCGCGCCCCAGCAGGTCCGCCACTTCTCGGGCCGTGGCAATTCGATCGTCCGGATTCTTGGCGTGCAGCCGGGCGATCAAGTCGCAGAGCCACTGCGGCACCTCGGGGATGATCTCCGGGATCGGCCGCGGCGTATCCTCGACAACCCGTTTGAGGACCGCAATCGTGTTACTCGCCCGGAACGGCGGCCGGCCGGAACAGATCGTGTAGAGCACGCTGCCGAGGCTGAAAAGGTCGGCTCGATGGTCGAGCTTGTCGCCGCGCGCCTGCTCTGGAGCCATGTACAAGGGCGTCCCCGCGACCACCCCGGACTGGGACATGCTGGCGTCGTCGGCCGCGCGGGCCAGGCCGAAGTCGGTGATCTTGACGTTCTGGTTCGGACCCTCGTCGATCAGGATGTTTCCCGGCTTGATGTCCCGGTGAATGAGCCCCTCGGCATGGGCAGCAGCCAGCCCCTCGGCGATCTGCCGGCCAACCTGCAGAGCCTCGATCGTCTCCAGAGGGCCGGTCCGATCAATCCGCTCCTGAAGGCTTTCTCCGGGAATGAACTCCATGACCAGGTAGGGAAGCGGCTGCTCTTCGACTGCATACACCTGCACGACGTTCTCGTGCCGGACCCTTGCCGACGACCGTGCCTCGCGGAGAAACCGCTTGCGGGCGGGCGAGGTGGCGGCGATCTGCGCAGCCAGCACCTTGATCGCGACCACACGATGCAGCGTTTCGTCGAAGGCGCGGAATACGATGCCGAACCCGCCCTTGCCGAGAACTTCGAGGACCTCGTAATGTCCGATCCGCCCAAGGGAATCGGGCCTCGTCGAAGGCTCCAGGAAATCGAGGGTGCCGTCGTCGTCTTCGCTCGATTCTTCGTCTTCGGTTTGCGGTAGGCCGCGGCCCTTGCGCGGGGACATTCCCGCGTTCTTTCGATCCCTTACGCCGCTCATCTCCTGGGTCTCAGCCAGCGATGGTTCCGGCTCGGTCAACTGCTCGACGGCAGGTTTCTTGAGGAATTCTCCCAGCTTGGGATGAGCGTTCAACAACCTCTCGACCTGGCGGCGGAGCTCTGCGTCGCCTGCGCAAGCCGATTCCAGGAACGCGGCCAGTTCCTTCGCGTTTTTCTTGTCCAGGGCTGCGAAGAAGACGGATTCGACTTGCGACGGCTTGCTCATGTTCGGGCTCCGAGTACAGGTCTCTGAGAACAATGCGCCCTGACGGCCCGAAACCCCTCACGCCGAGTCATTTTTTGGCAGATTATTCCTGATTCGCGTCCGCCAGCTCGGCGTAAAGCCAGGTGCGGGCGTAAGTCCAGTGGCGTTCCGTCGTCGCCAGTGAGATGTTGAGCGTCCGCGCGATCTGGGGCATGGTCAAGCCGGCGAAGAAACGAAGTTTGACGACCTCGGCTTTGATCGGATCGTGAGCTGTCAGACGGGTGAGCGCCTCATCAAGCGCGACCAGGTCGTCGCAAGGCGCTTGCACCAGGGGTTCGGCGGCTTCCAGCGAGATGCGCTGCCGGTCCCCGCCGCGCATGTGCCGCTTTTTCCGGCGGGCATTCTCGACGAGGAGACGGCGCATGGCCTCGGCAGCGGCAGCGAAGAAGTGTCCGCGGTTGTCCCAGCGGGCGGCATCGGTAGGACCGACGAGCCGGAGGTACGCTTCGTGGACCAGGGCCGTCGCGTTCAGCGTCTGACCAGGGGCATCGAGAGCCACCCGGGCGGCTGCCAGCTTCCGAAGCTCATCGTAGACCAAGGGCAACAACTCCCCAGCGGCGTGGTTATCGCCCCGGGCGAGGTCCGACAGGATCCGGGTTACGTCGTTCATGCGCCACCAGAAGGCACGAGCCGGATGCGGAAAGCTTGGGAATTCCATCCTTCGGCCGTTTGAGAACGCAATCACTCTCTTCGCCGTCGAAGCCGTTAGCGCACCGGGGCGATCAACAAAGCTCGCACAGACACTGAAGGTTCGATCCGTTAGCGCCTCGCAGCACCGAGGACGCTCTGACAGATTTCCGCTTCCTCAGGATAACACGGACGGCACCGCGACAGCGAGAACCGATGCAAGGAAGATTCTCGTCCGGCTTCGAAGCTGACAAGAAACCCCGGAAAACGATCTGCTTTTGCGCTCAGGACGCAAAGCATCACATTGGAAATGGTTGCGGTGCCACACTGATAAAAATCGCTGTGCTGACACGCGGGATTTTCGTGCCTGACATCGCGGAAAACGTCGCGTAATCGACGAGCAAGTCCCGTTGCTCGGCCTGCGCCTTCTTCACGGCGTCAATGAATTTGACAGAATACTGCTGCCAACACGCTGCATCTCGGGGACGGTCCCCCGCACGCCACTGTCCGGCTGATCACAACCCATGCCGGCCCCAGCTTCGATCACTCCGTCGGCCCGCATTTCACGGACGCGCTCGAGCTAGCCGCGTGATCCCCCCTCTCGCTCTCGTCGCGCAGACCCGCGAAAACGGCACGCCCGCTCGATCCCGCAGATTCAGCCGATCCGGCGCCGTCGAGCGGAAACGTCACCGCCCGGGCCGGGCTGCTGATTCAGAGTTGAATTCACACGATTCTGCCGGATGAGCGGAATGCACGGCGGCACAGGGCCCTTCGATTCCCCAGAGTGCCAGCTCAGGGTGACGAAGTGCTCGGCGGTGACGAACGCACTTCGTCACCCGCGGCTGGCTGCGCTTGCCGGTCGCGCGGATTTTGCATCCCCACCGGCCGCCGCTCGTGAGCATTCTGCGGATTGTGACATCGCGGGTGACGAGGTGACGAAGGTGACGAATGATTTCGCAAGAGGGAGGTAGGACACAGCAGCAAGAGCGCCAAGGGCGCTGCTGGAAGGATGAAGGATGAACGCATACCAGCCCGCCGCGCGGGCGAGGGAACCGAACAAAGGCCGAAGGCTGAACGCGGAGTGCGCCCAAGCGATGCCGGAAAGTACAACGGCCGGCGCACCTCTCCGGCCTTCGGCGTGGGCCGGATAGATCGGCGCGGGTCTGCTGACCCCGCTGTGAGGTCCGACCGAAGGTCACCCCCACGACGCTCCTTGTCGACCAGGCTTGCTCGTCAGCAGCCAAATCGGAGAAGCGTGATGCAGCATCGGCATTTCGGACCCTCCCGGCGGGATGTGCCGGTCATTGGACAGGGCACCTGGTACAACGACAACGAAGACCCAGCCCAGGCCGTCGAGGCCTTGCGCCGCGGGCTTGATCTGGGCATGACTCACATTGACACGGCGCAAATGTACGGCTCGGCGCGGCCGAGAACCTGGTTGCCGAGACGATCCGCGGGCGGCGCGATCAGGTGTTCCTCGTCTCCAAGGTCCTTCCCCAGAACGCCTCGCAGAAGGGCACGATCGCGGCCTGCGAAAAATCGCTCATGCGCCTCGAGACCGATCGGCTCGACTGTTACCTCTTGCACTGGCGCGGCGAACATCCGCTCGACGAGACGTTCGCGGCCTTCGAGCAGCTTCGGAGTGCAGGGAAGATCTTATCATGGGGCGTGAGCAACTTCGATGTGCCCGACCTCGACGAAGCCTTGCATATCGCAGGTGAGGGCCGCATTGCCTGCAACCAGGTGCTCTACCATTTGAAGGAGCGCGCGATCGAGCACTCGGTGCTGCCCTGGTCCGAAGCACACACGGTCGCAGTGGTCGCGTACAGCCCGTTCGGACGCACTGACTTCCCAAATCCACGAACAGGGGGTGGTCGCGTTCTCGCGGAGATTGCCTCCAAACATCACGCAACCGCGCGCCAGGTCGCATTGCGATTTCTGCTGCGCAGTCCCTCAGTCTTTGCAATCCCGAAGGCCTCGCGCGCCGATCACGCTGCCGAGAACGCCGGAGCCGGCGACCTCGAGCTTTCCGCCGAAGAGTTCGCCCGGATCGACGGCGCCTTCCCGCGAGGCCCGCGTCCCCGCGAGTTGCCTATGCTGTGATCACGTTCGACCTGGCGAGCCAGCCGATCGCCCAGTACGCTGGAAGCGGAGGTAACCCGTGTACCGCTTCTCCATTCGTGCCTTGATGGCTGTGGTGCTCGCTTCTGCCGTGGCATTGGCGGCCCTCAGGAACGCCAACGAGGTTTGGGCCGCAGTAATGACGATCCTCGCAGTTGGCCTTCTCGGCCTCGCCATGCTGTGTGCGATCCTGCGTCGCGGCAGTGACCGGGCGTTGTGGTCAGGCTGCGCGATTGTCGGTACCACGTACCTGATCGTATCGCTGAGCCCCTTGCGACCGCGGCTGACGACGACGCATCTACTGGAATACGTCCACGCCAGAGTCGCGCCCCTCGACATCGCGACCGTCGAAGTGTCGCGCTTTGACGAGAGCTCCGTACAGTTTCAGATCGTGACTTCCGACGGTGATGTCACCAAAAAAACGGTTCCCAACAGCGTGTATCATTCCACCCCGATGCTCGACTTGCAGATCTCCTTGGTGCCTCCCAACCGCTGGCATCGCTGTTCCCCGGAGCAGAAAACTGGCACGCCTTCCAGCGCGTCGGTCACGCCGAGTTCGCTCTGCTCGCTGGACTTTTAGGCGGTACGTTGGCCGCATGGTTCTGGGGGATGAGGGAACGGGTCAAGGCTCCCGCCGGAGAAGCGAGGTAATCGGCACGCGACTGGCTGGCAGCCATGCTCGGTCAGGTCGCCCTCTGCTGGAGTTGAGTTCTCCGTGTCGTGACACCAAATTCCATGAGAACGACGGGAAAACCACGCAAGCCTGAAGATTGCCGGAATGACAGCATCCCGAGGACGACCAGTCATGCTTTCGTTCGTGCGCACGCCGACGATTCAACTGAGTAACCTATTTCCGAAGCACCGCGTCTACGCCAAGTGCGAATTCCTCGCCGCGTCGGGCTGCTTCAAGATTCGCGGTGCGGTGCATCTGCTGGAGCATCTGCGTAAGGAAGGAGGGCCGCGCCGCCTCGTCGTGCCGTCCATGGGAAACACGGCCCTGGGAGCGGCGACTCGCGCGCGGATGTACGGATTCAGCATGACCGGCGTCGTGCCTCAAGCGATCGCTCGCGCCAAGGACGAGAAGCTGCGCCACTGGGCGTTGAACTGGTCAAGATTGACGGCGGGGGCAGCGATCTCCTCCGTCAAGCCACTGCCCTGGCCAGGGAACACGGCGGCTATTTCGTGCATCCCCACCTGGACCCGCTCTGGACCGACGGGTATCAGTCCATCGCAGCCGAGATCCTGCAAGACCTACCCAGTTGCCGTTCGCTGGTTTTTCCAGTGGGCGGCGGCGGCCTGCTCATGGGCCTGCTGGCCTATTTGCGCAGCAACCCAGCCCCGGTCCGGCTGTTCGGATGCGAACCGTACAATTACCCAAAGTACGCCCGCTTTGACCACAGCCGGTCGACCACGATCGCTGATGGGTTGATGCTGGAGACACCGCACCCTCAGGTGCAGCAGGCGATCGCGGAGGCGCACGTGGCAATCTCGTTGCTAAGGGAAGCGGACATCCGCGCCGCACTTCGAGATTTGTTCGAAACGCAAGCGCTCGTGGTCGAGCCGTCGAGCGCGATCACTCTGGCCTTCGTCAAGGCCCGCGCTGCCGAACTAGAGGAGCCGATCTGCGTGATCCTCACAGGTGAAAACATCGCTCACGAGGATCACCGGCGCCTGATCGGGGAGGCGCCGGACTCTTGAATTGCTTGCCTGAGGATGTTCGCAATGCGCGCTCGACTGGCACACATACAGATCAGCGGTGGTTTCGCCGCAGCACTCTGATCGCGTCATGGTGCGGCAAACGCTTTGCGCTGTGATATTCGAAATCCCGGACGAGGTTGCCATCCCAATCGAATTCTTGAATGCGACCGCCGGCGGCCGGGCCGTGGAAGCCCGGCTTGCGATTCACCGCCTCGGCTGAGCGAATGAGATGACCATTTTCGAGGAGGTATGCTGATAATCTGCCGCGATATTCACTCGTCCAAGAGTGAACGAGGCGCCGCGATTTCGAACGGACTCGCCAAGCGAGCTGCGCCCGGCGCGGAATGGGCAATCCTAAATCGCGCGGCCCGGGCTGTTTGATCAGTTGCCGCGGCCGGGCCACTCGGCTGCGTCTTTGGCGGGCGCCGCGTTTGGAGCGGCCGGGGTTCCTGTTGCGGGAGGCTGGCCGCCTCGGCCTGCGCCTCCACGTCCCCGTCCGTACGGACGGGGCGGGTTGGCGATGTAACTGGCGACGTCCTTCGCCGCCTTGGTCTCGATGCCGGGCTTCTGGAGGAAGCCAAGGTCTCGCGCCCAGTCGATGAAGCGAAACTGCCAGGTCCCGTAGGGGATGTTATTGCGGTCGGTCAGGCCGCCGGACATCCGGCTGCCGTCCGGCAACGGGTCGCCGGGATGGCGGCCGTTGCCGTAAAGGTGCATTTCCACATTGGGGACACCAGCCAAAAGCATCGCCTGGTAGTACTCGAGAGCCCAGATCGTATGGACGCGGTCGCCCGCGCTCGCACACACGAGAAACGCAGGCGGCACGTCCTTGGGGATGGGCGGCGCGGTGCGGCTGCGCAAATGGCGTCGGGCCAGGGTAGATGATACCGACAAAGTCCGGACGCGAAGAGATTCCGGCGAAGGGATCGGAGGGATCGCTGTTCTTCTTATCCCAGTCTTCGTAGAGAACGGCGGCCGGAGCGGCGAGCTCGGCCCCGGCGGAGAAGCCCATAACGCCGATTCTCTTGGGGTCGATGCCCCATTCTTTCGCGTAGGCGCGGACGACGCGAACGGCCTGTTGAGCGTCGTGAACAGCGTCAACCTCGGCGACATAGCCGTCGGCACGCAGCCGGTTCCGAAGAATGACGGTGCTCACGCCGTAATTAAAGAAAAAGGGGACAAAGTCAGCGCTCTCGCCACCCACATTCAGGGTTCGGTGACCGCCTCCGGCGATCACGATGACGACGGTGCCGGTGTTGATGGCCTTCTCGACGATGTGCACTTCGATGGACGGATTGTGGATGGAGACGATGCTGCTGATCCGGCCGTGGACGGTCCGGCTCATGTTGTAGACCTCAGGCACATGCAACTTGCCGGCCTTGAGGTAGGGCGAATTCGGCGGGAACAGCGGCACGACGATGCCGCCGGGCAGGATGGCTTGAGGAGCATAGGGTTGGCCGGTGTCGGCACCTGGCTTGGGTATGGATTGGGGCGGCGGGAGAGGAGGCAGCGGAGACTTCGTCTGAGCGATCGCGGTCGAGCCGATCAGGGCGAGGGCGGATAGAATGGCGGTTCGTTTCATTGCAAAACTCCACAGAACTCTCGATTCCCTGGAGACCTTTTTCGGGAAACATCAGCCGGCCTGGGCATCACGCCCCGATCAGGCATTCGACGTCCATCAAAGAGCCAATGCTGTCCCGAGTTTCGCCCGGACAGCCAGCCAGTCCGGATCGGAGAGATGGCCCGTGACCTGCTAGACCGCAGTCCGAGGCACCGTCACCAGGAAGCTGGGAAACAGCGACGGAAGCCGCAATCCGGCGGCCGCCCAATCCACGAGCGCGTAATCAGTCGAGCCGGTCGAGCCAGCGACCTGGCTGGTGATCAAACCGAGGATCGCGTCAGGGCGGGTTGAGTGGTACGCGTCAGAAGACAGAACGATTGCGGGCCTGCGCTTGATACCGGTCACGCCGGGGAAATCGACGACCACATGTCACCTGGTTTCAGCAAGGTTGTCTTCCTCCGGGTACTCCGCCGCGAACAGTCGCGCGGAATAGGCGGTGACATCCCGCACGTCTTGTTCGTTCCAGGCGTCGCGGATGTCCACGACGCTTTGCGGCGGAATCTCGTTCAGGATGAGCGTGGCCAACCGGAACCGCTCGGACGGCGGCAACGGTTTGATCGATTCATGGTAAATCTCTTCGATGGTCATTGCATTCGGTCTCGCCCAGCGCGGAGGCACACGATCTAGTCCCTCCATTCACGACATTCTAGCGGTTCAACCTCGTCGAGCCAATCGGAGCTGTCCCGTCAGCGCTTGACGCCGGGTGTGGCGCGCGCAAAAGAGCACAGGCCCACGACAACGCCGCGGCGGCCGCGGCGTTACAGGCATTGGACGTTCACGCGGCGGATAATGATCGGTGGGGATTGCCGCTTTGCGTCGTCATCGATGCGCACTTGCCCAGGTTCGTCGGGAGAAGAAACCGGCTGCGCTTGGGTTTGGGATCCTCCTCGGCTATCATCAAGCCAGCCCGTGGCCATCCGCCACCGCATATCTTGCCAGTGCCTCCTGCACTGACGAGCGATTGGGAACCCGGGGAACGGCCAGCGCATCTAAAGGCTGGGGCCGTCACGGGCGGTCTGGTTCCATCAGCGAGCCAAGTCGGGCGGCATGGCAGAAAGGAGCCGTCGTGGAGCGAAACACCCAGACCTCGATCGCTCGGCTGATGGCTGTGGTGCTGGTCGCGGCCATCGGCTGCGCCGCCCTGCGCAATGCGTCGGCGCACTGGGCCGGGCTGATGCTCCTGCTCACCTGCGGCGTGCTCATGCTCGGCGTGGTCGGAGCCGTCTGCCGAGGGCCCGGCGAGCGGGCCCGATGGCTGGGGTTCACCTTGTTCGGGGGGGGTTACCTGGCGCTGGCACACGCGATGGCGTTCTCCCCGAACTCGCTGCCGACGATCACGCTGGCGGAATTCATCGGTTCGTCCCTGGGCGTGCAGCTCGCTTCCTCGATTCGAAACGGCGGCGGTGGTTGGGAATCGCTCCAGCCGGCGTATCGCATCGTGCACTGCGTGTGGGCGTTCGCGCTGGCTCTCTTGGGATGGATACTGGCTGGGATGCTCGTCGCCCAGCCCGCCTGCGCCGCGCCGACGCGCATTGAGGAGCCACGTTCCAACCAACGGCAATCGAGGATTCGCTGGCGGTGGCCGGCCATCGGTGGGCTGCTGGCATTCTGGATCGTGGCGCTGGCCGCCACCGCTCGTCGCTGGCCGGCCCCCGGCGTCTGGGCCGGCGTGAGCTTTCTCTTGACGTGCGGGTTGCTTGGCCTGGCGGCCATGGGCGCCGCCTTCAGCCGGGACCGCGACCGCGCGCGATGGCTTGGCGCGGCCCTCTTCGGCTTCGGCTACCTGGCCCTGACATTTGGAAAGTCTCAACTCTTCATCGTCGCGCCGCACCTGCCGACGGAAGTTGTGCTCGATCGCCTGCTTCAACGCGATGGCCCGCCGATTCGCTCCTATTTTCCCGACTTCACGAATGATGGCTTCGCGAGAGTCAGGAACGACGTCATCATGCGGAAGCTGGAGCAGCCGATCCCGCTTCACTTCCCGGACGGGGCCCCGCTCGAAGAGGTGCTCACATATATCCGCGGTGCGACAAAGGACGTCAACTTCCCCGGCATGCCGATTTACGTTGATCCACAGGGCTTGCAGACGGCCGAGCGGACCATGCAGTCGCCAGTGCGGATCGACCGGGACCCGATCCCTGTCAGGGAGGCGCTGCGCCTCTGCGTGAAGCAGCTCGATCTTGGGTTCACCATCCGATCCGGGTTCATCATGATCTCCGACGGCGACTCGGTGACGCTCCCCGTCTACGAAGATCCGGTCCAGGTCGTCGGCCACAGTTTATTCGCCTTGATCGCCGCCGGATTGGGAGCGGCAGCGGCCCGATTTGCCTGCGGCCGCGCGCACCGGCTTGAGTGTGCAGACCCCCACCACGGCGTGAGAGGACGGGTTCCTCGCGACCAATGATCCAAAGGAGCTCGTCATGATCCGCAATCGGGGCCTCGCGACTGCGTGGTTCGCCGGCACGGTGGTGGCCGCCGCGCTCGGCCTGGCAGCGTGGCAAAGCGCATCCGTCGAGACGTGGGCGGGTATGATGCTCCTGACAACCTGCGGCGTGCTGACGCTTTCGGCCATCGGCGCAGTCTCCTGCGGTTGCGACGAGCGCCCACGGTTCGTCGGTTTCGCCACGTTCGGCTGGGGTTACTTCGCTTTGGCTCGCTGGTACTCGTACCACCAGGGACCGATGCCGACGGTGCGCTGGCTGCCCGGCTCCGGCGACATCCACAGTGCGTTTCTTTCCCTGCCGCCGGCCGTGCGCATGGCGCACGACGCGTGGGCCCTGGCGTTCGCTGTTCTTGGAAGCTTTGTGGCGGGCCTTCTCTTCAAGCATTCAACGGCCAGCGGGCACGAGGCCACGGCTGAGATGCCGGCATTGGGAAGCCCGACCACTTGGTGGCGAGGGCCGGCATTCGCGAGCCTCTGGGGCTCTGGCCTGGTCGGGGTGACGTTTCTGGCTTTCTGGCTGTGGGGCCCCGAGATGGGAGCCGGCGCGGCGTTCCTCTTGACCTGGGCCGTGATGGGGCTGGCCATCTCGGGCGCGGTCTGGGCGCGGGGCCGGCGCCGCGAGGCGTGGCGCGGGGCCGCCTCGTTCGGTGTCGGCTACCTGGCCCTGGCCTTTAGTTCGGTCCTCTCGATGGCTTTGCCCACGGACCACTTCCTCAACGCGGTCTTTCGCCCCGGCGGCCCGACGACGGCCCGAGAACGGCCCGACGATGATCTCAACACCGACCTGGAAAGCCGGCGAGTTGGGCGGGCCCTCCACGAGCCGATCGCTCTCCACTTCCCTGAACACACGTCGCTGAAGATCGTTCTCGAGCAAATCAAGAACGCGGTCCGAGGACCGCTGGGCAAGGACCTCGTCGTTTACTTCGATGACTCGGTACACCGTCCCATCGAGCTCGAAAAAGCTGTGGTGACGATCGACCGCGCAAATATTCCGGCCGAGGACGCCCTGCGCCAGACCCTGGACCAGCTTGGGCTGACTTACCACGTCAGTTCGGGCTATGTCCGGATCTTCCCGACAGCATACGAACCGCTGCCTTTCGAGGAAGACCCCGTGATGATCGGCGGTCATTCGCTTTTGGCGCTCTTGGCCGCCGCCTTTGGAGGCGCAGGGGCCATGTTTGTCGCCGGCCTCGGCGGTCGCCACGGGAAGAATGACAGCAGGGTGTCAGCCACGATCGTCGAGGAATCCCTGCGTGCCGAACGTCAGGCGATCGCGCAAGTCCTTGGGCCCGGAGAGTCCGGTCATCCTGTGACAAAGTCCAGCAATTAAGTCGGCCATCACAAATCGCTTGGCTCGGGTCGCTTTGGCCTTGCACAATTTCGAAGTGTCCGTGATAAGAAACGGCATAGCACCCTGGCGTCAACCGCGCATGGAGGCTCGATGATGGCTCGGTCACCTCATTCCCCGTGCCCGGGGGAAGTTCACCCTCCATAATCGACATCGTCTCCTTGACGACCGGGCCGGACGGCAACGTGTGGTTCGCCGCCGACGTCTTTCCCGCCAGCAGCGGCAACGAGGTTGTTATCGGAGACGTGACGCCGGCCGGTCAAGTCACCGAGTTTCCGCCAATTCCGGTTCCCGCCGGTGAAGCCGCCGGGGCCACGGAGATCGTCAGTGGGCCTGGCGGCGACCTCTGGTTCGACTACACCGTCTTCGGTCCCAAGCTCCAGGTCTTGATCGGACAGGTGACCACCGCTGGGGCGATCACGCTCTTCCCCGTCTCCTCCTTCAGTCCCAAAGCGTCGACTTTGAACTCACTCGCGGCCGGAGCCGACGGCAATCTCTGGTTCACCGACGGTTCCGGCAAAAACTTCGTCTTCGGGCGGATGTCTTCGATCAGCCGCCTGCCCATGACGCCGTTGGGGAGGCGATCGTCGAATCTCGGCGTCGCCTCCCTGGGGACATCTTGGGCTATTGTTTGATACCCAACCACTTCCACGTGGTCCTGAGTTCTTACGGGGACCGGAGGCGTTGAAGATGACGAGCGGGACAGTCGCTTCCTGGAGCGAACCGTGGGTCCGAAAGGTCGGGGGCGAATGTTCGACCTCGAACTGCGACTCGGTCTTTCCGAAGACGGTCTCTCGGTCGACGAGGACGACGAGTTCGCCGATCCGTTCGGACATGAGTGTGGAGCTAAACCAATAGAGTCGGAAGGCCGCCTCGTAAGCCTATGGCTTCGCTAAAAACTTAGAATGATCAATCCCATAAACGTATGCCTGCTTTATACGCAGGATGGCGGGGGTCGCATCCCTGAGCGCCCAGTCCCCGCAATCAGGGGGTCTTCACCGGCGCAGCGGGTCGATCGGGCAGCCGCCTCGGTCGTTTGCGAACCTGCTTCATCACCTCCTCAACCGCCCGTTCCAGTTGGGGGTCGCGCCCTTCGATCACCGACTTCGGGTCGTTCTCGATTTCAATGTCTGGATCGACGCCGTGGCCCTCGATGATCCAGCGGCCGTCGGCGGAGGCGAAGCCGAACTCGGGAACACTGACCACGCCGCCGTCGATCAGCGAGCCTCGGTTGGTGATGCCGACCACCCCGCCCCACGATCGCTTGCCAATCAACGGGCCAAGCCCCGCCTGCTTGAACATTGCCGGGAAGATGTCGCCGTCGGAGCCGGAACTCTCATTGAGCACGCAGGCCAGATGGCCGTGAAACACCCTGAAGGGATAGGTCGAGGCGGTCTCGCTGGTCCGCGCGAATCCGATGGCCAGGAGCTCGCGCCTCAGCCGCTCGATGAGCATCTGCGACACGTTGCCGCCGCCATTGTAGCGGACGTCGACGACCAGCCCCTCCTTGCGGATCTGCGGATAATACCACTTGATGAACTCGCGAATGCCCTCGGCCTGCATGTTGGGGAGGTGGATGTAGCCGACGCGACCGTCGCTCAGCCGGGCCACCCGGTCGCGGTTGCGCGCGACGTAAGCGAGATAACGCAGATCGGTCTCCGAGGTAATCGGCTGGAACGTGATGGTCCGCGAGCCAACCGTCTCGGGCTTGGAGTTGACGGTCATCTGCACCGGCCGATCGGCCTTGTTGCGGAGCAGGCGGTAGGGATTGTCGCCGCTGGTCAGATCCTCGCCGTCGATGGCCAGTACGTAGTCGCCCTCCTTCACGTCGACGCCGACCTCGGTTAAAGGTGAGCGGTAGGTCGGCTCCTCGTTCTGGCCTTTGAGGATCCTGGCGATCTTGTAGCGTCCCGCCGCCGGGTCGAGGGCGAACTCGGCGCCGGGAAGGGCGACCTGAGGGCGGCGCGGGACCTCCCAGTCGCCGCCCGCAATGTAGGCGTGGCCGACATTCAGCTCACCGATCATCTCGCCGATGACGTAGTTCAGGTCGGAACGGTGGGCGACGTGCTCAAGCAGCGGGCGATAGCGGGCTCGGAGGGCCTCCCAGTCGTAGCCGTGGAGGTTCTCGACGTAGAAGAAATCGCGATAGCGCCGCCAGACCTCGTCGAAGATCTGCGCCCACTCCTTGGCCGGCACGCGGTCAACGGCCAGGTTGGCGGTGGCGACGGCCTTCTTGCCGTCCTTGCCCTTGGGCGAGGCGTCGTGGAGATTGAAGGCCAGCCCCTGCTTCACGAGCACTTTCGATCCGTCGGCCGACAACGCGTAGCCGTCGACCCCGTCGGCCAGGGTCGTCTCCTTGCGATCGGCGATGGAGTAGATTCGCAGCTCGGGCTTCGACTCCGCATCGCGGCCATAGTAGAACGACCCTCGGCGGACGTAGAGCAGGTGCCCCTTGATGGCCGCCAACATCCCGTAATTGTCGGCCGCCACCGGCACCCGGACGACCCGATCGGCCAGGCCGTCGAAGTCGATCGCGATCGGCTCCTTGTCCTTGGGTGGATCGGCGTCCTTCTCTTTGCCCTTCTCTTTTTCCTTCTCCTTGTCTTTCTTCTCGTCCGCCTTCTTCCGGTCGGGAGTCTTGACCTCGTCGCTCTCGGGCGGGAACGGGTTCTTCACGTCCTTGCGCAGGGCCAGGGCATAGAGGCCCGTCGAGCGGTTGGCCAGGAAATTCATCTCGATGCCACCGACCTGGGGTGCGAATTCGCGGCGGCTCAGATAGTAGAGGTAGTTGCCATCGGGGTCCCAGGCCGGCTCCGACTCGTCGAAGATCTCGCCGGTGATCCGCCGCGGCTTGTCCTGGCCGACGCTCCAGACGAAGAGCGATCGGGTCTCATTCGGGTCGCTGAGGCTGAACGCAAGATGCGTGCCGCATGGGGACCAGGTGTAGTCGTACACCTGACCGCGTGACTCGTCGGCCACCTGCAAGAGCGACTTGTCGGCCAGGGTCAGGACAAACACCTTGCCGTCCTTGTCGGAGAAGGCGAGACGCTTGCCGTCGGGCGACCAGTCCGGAGCGTACCGCATGGCCTTGCCGCCCTTGGTGAGTTGATCGGGCTTGCCGGTGCCGTCCTGGTCGATCAGGTAGAGCTCCTCCTCGCCCGTCGCGTCCGAGATGTAAGCGACCTTGCGGCCGTCAGGCGACCAGCGGGCGGCTTTGTCATGAGCACCCGAGGACCGAGTGAGGTTCCGCGTGGCCCCTTTCTCGATCGGCGCCGAGAAGACGTCGCCGCGGGCGACGAACAGGGCCCGTTCCCCCTTGGGGCTGACGGCAAAGTCTTCGATCAGGGACGGGGTGACCACGACCCTCGACGGCCGCCTGGCCAGGGCATCGGTGGGCACGGTGATCGGAATCGGTTTTGACCGGCCAGAGCTGAGGTCGAGAACGTAGAGTTCGCCGCCCAGCTCGTAGACGATCCGGCCGTCGTCACCGGCGCTTGGCCAGCGCACATCATGCTCGGTGCTCGTGGTGAGCTGCCGGACGCCCTTGGTGCTCGGGTCGAACTCGAAGAGGTTGAGCGTGCCGGTGCGGTCGGACGCGAAGTAGATCTTGTCGCCGATCCACATCGGGTTGCGCTCGGAGCGGGGCGAGTGGGCGACCGGCTCGATCGCGGAAGTGGTCAAGTCGAAGATGAAGAGGTCCTGCGCCCATCCCCCTTGATAGCGCTTCCAGGTGCGAAACTCGCGGGTCAGTGGCGAGTAGAGGATCTTGGTCGCGTCGGGAGAGAAGGTCCCGCCGCCCGAGACGGGCATCGGCAGGGCCTTCGCCAGGCCGCCCTCGGTCGGGACGGTGTAGAGTCTCGTGTCGCTCATCGTCCAGCCCTCGCGCATCGAGCGGAAGAGGACCGACTTGCCATCGGGGGTCCAGCCATAGACCTGGTTGTCGAAGCCCCATCGGTCGGGCAGCGGGCCCCGCGCAGGGTAGTAAGTCAACTGCCTGGGCTCGCCGCCCGACGAGGGGATGACATAGACCTGCTCATCGCCGTCGTACTGGCCGGTGAAGGCGATCTGCTTGCCGTCGGGCGAGAATTTGGCGAACAGCTCCAATCCCGGATGCGCCGTCAGCCGTGCGGCTAGCCCGCCGCCGAAGGGCGCGGTCCAGAGATCGCCCGCATAGGTGAAAACGACCTTGTCTCCATGCAGGTCTGGGAACCGGAGCAACCGGTTCTGCGCATCCGAGCGACTGCCCGTACCCAGGGCGAACACGGGCGCCAGCGCCAGCACCCCGGTCCAAAGTTGAACGCGGTTTCTCATCGGTCGCATCTCCGGGACGATCTTGGAACGAGGCAAGACGACGAATTCGAGCTATCAGGTTAGACGACGCCGGAAGCAACGGCAACCCGACGGGCCGATCATTGTGTTGCGACCGGTATCGACCGCTCGTTCGCCGACACCGGCTTGGGCCGAGCCAACGGCGATACCGAGGTCGCGCAGGCCCACGCTGTCCTTCAAATTCGCTTTCCCCGGGAGCGCATTGGCCTTGTACATTTCGAAGCCTCCGTGATCTGAAACGGGATGGCATCGTGGCGTCACCCGCGCATGGAGGCTCGATGATGGCTCGGTCACCTCGTTCCCCGTGCCCGGGGGAAGTCCAACCTCCATAATCGACATCGTCTCCTTGACGACCGGGCCGGACGGCAACGTGTGGTTCGCCGCCGACGTCTTTCCCGCCGGCAGCGGCAACCAGGTTGTTATTGGAGACGTGACGCCGGGCGGTCAAGTCACCGAGTTTCCGCCGATACCAATTCCCGCCGGTCAAGCCGCCGGGGCCACCGAGATCGTCAGTGGGCCTGGCGGCGACCTCTGGTTCGATTACACCGTCTTCGGTCCCAAGCTCCAGGTCTTGATCGGACAGGTGACCACCGCTGGGGCTAGCACACTCTTCCCCGTCTCCTCCTTCAGTCCCAAAGCGTCGATTTTGAACTCACTCGCGGCCGGAGCCGACGGCGATCTCTGGTTCACCGACGGTTCCGGCAAAAACTTCGCCTTCGGCCGGATGTCCCCGAGTGGCGTCGTGACCGAGTTTCCGATCGATAAACTGGTTGCGGGGCACGTAGCAAGCGGGCCGAACGGCGCCCTCATCGTGACCGGGCAAAATGCCAAGGGTCAGAACGAAGTCTTCAGTGTGTCGACGTCCGGCGCAGTCACGCGTGACAAAATCCCTACGGCGATTTCCAACGATTTTTCGAATGATCTGGGTTCGGCGGACGGATCGCTCTGGTTCACGAGCTTGACCGGAGCGGGCAAGGTTGGCCAGATCACGGCGACCGGCGCGGCCAAGTCCTATAGCCTGTTTGCCCGCGGCCGGCGACATGACGTATCGTCGATGGCCGTCGGACAGGATGGTAACCCGTACCTGCTCGTCGCCGGAACTGTGTATCGTCTCTCGCCCAGCAATCTGCGTCCCGCTTGCTGAGAGCATAGGCCGCAATCGCGAGGATAACAAACGCTCGTTCCGGGCAATCATCGGTGCGCAACCGAGATCATCGGCGAGTTGCTGAACGGGGCATCTCGGGCTGAGGTGAGGGCATCGAGAAAAGCCGGCCGCTGTTTGAGACAGAACCTGCGGAGGCAAGAGCCACCCACCAGACAGCAGGTGAACGGCTCGTTTGCCTGTCAAAAATCGTCAGATATCGTAGATTTCGCTGGATAGAACCCCGTCCACCACCGTCTTCTTGAGGCGGACGTTGCTGCCGGAGTTCCCGGGTCCGGAGCCGTTGTTCACGAGCCCGCCGCCGGTGGAGTCGTTGAGCGTCGAGTAGTCGATTACCGCTTGGCCGCCCCCGCTGTTGTAGAGGCCGCCGCCGGTGGTCGCCGAGTTGCCGGAGATCGTCGTGTGGCCGATGGTGACGGTCCCTGTGGTTGCGTTGTAAATGGCGCCGCCGTCAGCGATCGTCATTCCCGTGATCTTGACGGTGGCGCCTGAGTCCACCACGAAGATGCTGCAAGAAGGGGCACTGCGACCGCGCTCTACGGTCAGTCGGTGCGCCCCGGGACCGCGCAAGTTCACGCTCTTGCTGAGATCCGGCAAGGCACTTTCCAGCGTGATCGTGCCGGACACCTTGAACTCGATGTTGTACGTCTGCGTGGCGCCGGCGCCGGCGTCGGCTTCGGTGATCGCCGAGCGTAAAGTGCCTGGCCCGGTATCGGCGAGCGATGTCACCGGCAAGTTGATTCTGGAAATCACGCTGCGGTCTTCGAGGCGTTCCAGCGTGAGGCCTAGCCGCCGCCGGGCGTGGGCCGGCCGGGCCGGGACGAGCTTCGGCAGCAACCTAGAGATGGCGGACCACCGGGGAACGATCGGTTCGAAACGCGACATGACAGACTCCTATCGACTGGCACGTGCCTGCGAGGAAAACAAAAGGCTCGATCTGCCGCGCCAAATTGGGGTCGTCTCTCAAGTGCCAGATCGTCGCTTGCGCGCCGACTGCGACCGCCCTGGGGCGCACCGCGATTCCCGTCGCCTTCTCGAAGTTGTGGTAGGACAGCTCCAGTCCCTGGGCGCCCGCCCCGACCACCACGACCTTGCCGGCCTGGTATGTCGAGACCAGAAGTGAGGAGCGCAGATGCTCCAGGATGCGGGGCAAGTTCAGCGCATACTCATGGCGCACCTCGCGCGAAGGCGTGCTATCAGGCTCGATCGGGCCCTCCGCCGCAACGGGTCGCTCCACGGTCGTCACCTCCTCGAGGCGCAATCTCATCCCAGCCCGATTCCACGGCCGCTTCGGGTCAATCCGGCCGTTTCCCGGCAGGCGCTTTCCAAGCAATCTCGGGCGGGCGCGATTATAATGCAAGCCACAAGCCGCCGTTAATCACATGCGAGGTTGCGACACCCCGCTCCGGAGCTCACCATCGTGCCTCAAGCCTACGACCCAGCGCGAGACCTGCTGTTCGGGGTGTTCGCGCTCCAGAATGGCCTGATCAACCACGGGCAGCTCGTCGCTGCCTTTCAATCCTGGACGCAAGACAAGTTCCGATCGATCGCCGATCATCTCATCGACCACGGGGATCTGAGCGCCGATGATCGGGCCGCCGTGGATTTTCTCGTGGCGCGGCATGTCCAGAAGCATGGCGGCGATACCGAGAAAAGCCTGGCAGCGATCAACGCCGATCGTTCGACCCGCGAGAGCCTGGCCGGCCTGGGCGACGGCGACATCGAGGCCTCTCTGACGTATATCGGCTCGGACGCGACCGTCGAGCGGGACGCCGAAGGCGTCACTGCCGCCTACGGCGCCGGAGCTGCGACATCCGACGGCCAGCGGTTCCGGGTGCTCCGCCCCCACGCCCAGGGGGGCATCGGCGCCGTGTTCGTCGCACTCGACGCCGAGCTGCATCGGGAGGTGGCGCTCAAGCAAATCCTCGAGCAGCACGCCGACAATCCCGTGAGCCGTCAGCGATTCCTGCTCGAGGCCGAAATCACCGGCGGGCTGGAGCATCCGGGCATCGTGCCGGTCTATGGCCTGGGAACCTACCCGGACGGCCGTCCCTACTACGCCATGCGGTTCATCCGCGGCGATACCCTCAAGGATTCCATCGCCGCCTTTCACTCCGATCCCGGGGTGCACAGCGACCCGGGCCGGCGCTCGCTGGAGCTGCGCCAGCTCCTGCGACGGTTCGTTGACGTCTGCAACGCGATCGAATACGCGCACGGCCGCGGCGTACTGCACCGCGACATCAAGCCGGCGAACATTGTCGTAGGCAAGCACGGTGAGACCCTGGTCGTCGACTGGGGACTCGCCAAGCCGGTGGGCGCGCGGAGGCGGGATCGGCCGCCGGTGAGCGGACCCTGGTCCCCTCATCATCCAGCGGCACGGCGGAGACACTAGAAGGCAGCACGCTGGGAACGCCGGCCTTCATGAGCCCCGAGCAGGCAGCCGGCGACGTCGACAACCTGGGCCCGCGCTCCGACGTCTACAGCTTGGGCGCCACGCTGTACTGCCTTTTGACCGGCAAGCCGCCATTCCAGGGAAGCACCGCCGAGACGCTGCGTGCTGTGCGGAAGGGCGACTTCCGGCCGCCTCGCAAGCTCAACGCGGCGATTGACCGCGGGCTGGAGGCGGCGTGTCTGAAGGCAATGGCCTTGAACCCAGACGAGCGCTACCCGACAGCCCGGCGCTGGCCGAAGACATCGAGCGCCTGGACGGCCGACGAACCCGTTTCGGCCCTGCGTGAGTCCGTTCTCCGGCGAGTGCGGCGCTGGGCCCGGAAGCACCGTCAGGCAGTCGCAGCGGCAGCGGGTCTGTTGATTACCTCGACCATCGCGCTGGCGATCGGCACTATGCTCATCACCCGCCAGCGGAACGAGGCCCAGTTCGAGCGCAACGAGGCCCGTGCCCAGGGACAGCAGGCACGCCAGGCCGTCCACTTGCTGACCAAGATCGCCGACAGCGGCTTCGACGAACGCCTCGACCCGCTCCAGAAAGAGTTTTTGGAAAACGCGCTGGCCTACTACGAGCAGTTCACCGGCCGCGTCACCGACCAACCCGGCGTGAAGCTGGAGCACGGCCGCGCTCACCAGCAGATGGGCGACATCCAGCGCAAGCTGGGGCGGCTGCCGGAAGCCGAGCGATGCTATCGCACCGCGATTTCGCTGCTCGAGCCGCTGGCAGATCGCCCCAGCGCAGGGCGAGAGTCAAAACAGGCGCTGGCTCGCACCCGCACGCTGCTGGCCGATCTTCTGGTGCGCAAAGGCGCCGACAAGGGAGAGTCCGGTCCGCTGTACGATCAGGCGCTCGCGGCCCAGGAGGCGCTGGCCCAAGACGCGGAAGCGACCACCCTTGATCGCTTGCGCCTCGCTCAGACCAGGAAGAGCCGCGCTGACCTGCTGCGCCTGAACGGCCAGCTCAAACCGGCCAGGCTCGCCTACGACCAGGCGATTGCCATACTGGAAAAGGCGCACGCGGGCGACCCCAAACACAGCGAGACCCGGAACGACCTGGCCCTGGCATACGATTTCCGGGGGTGGATTCACCGCGAGCTGGGTGATCTCGATCAGGCCGAGCGCGATTACCGTCACGCTGTGGAGGTGCTTGACGCCCTGGTGAGCGAGTTTCCCACTGTGCCGCGGTTTCGCGAGGCGCTGGCCAAAGCGCTCAACAGCCTGGGGTTGATCGAAGAGAACACCGGGCGTTTGGCCGACGCCGAAAGCCATCTGATGCGCGAGCTGCCGCTGGTGGAGCGGCTCTCCCAGGACTTCCCCGATCGACCCGAGCATCGTCGCCAGCTCGCCAGGACGCTGATGAACATCGGCAACGTACTCTCGGACCAGAATCGCGTGCAAGCGTCCGAGCCGTATCTGCGCCGCGCGATCGAGATGTGCAGCCCGATTGCCGAAAAGCATCCCGACGACGTCCAGATCCGGTTCGACCTGGCCAAGGCCCACCTCAACCTGGGCGAGCTTTTGCGCAACCGGGGAGACGCCAAGCCGGCGGTCGACTGCTACTTGAAGGCGCGACCGCTCAACGAAGCGCTCGTCCAGGCGTTTCCCGACAAGCCGCGGTATCGTGAGAACCTGGCGAGCAACCTGCTCGACCTGGCGCTGGCCTATGAGATTGTCGACCCAGCTCGCGTCGAGGAGACCTACCGGACTTCCCTGGCTCTCTACGAGAAGCTCGTCGCCGATCATCCGGATAACGCCGACTATCGCATCGGGCTGGCGACGTGCATCCTGAACTTTGGACCGGTTCTGGCCGCGGCCAAGCGACCTGACGAGGCGGAGGCCGTTTATCATCAGGCACTGGCCGCCCTCGAGGTCAAAGGGGGCCAAAACCAGACGGCCGGCCGGCTGCGCGCCAGGCCAGCGTTCTCAACAACCTGGGCGAGCTGCAAAGTGGACTTCGCCGGCCGGAGGCGGTGCAAACGCTGGGCAAGGCTCTGGCGATCTTCGAGGGCCTGCTCGACCGCGCCCGGCCACACGCAGGGATCGACACTACGTCGCCATCGCGCAGAACAACCTGGGCGATCATCTCGCGAAGCTCGAGCGTCGCGCCGAGGCAGCACCCTACTTCGCCCGGGCGGTGGCCAGCTTCGAAAAACTCGTGGCCGAGGCACCCAACAGCATCGACCTGCATAGCCACTTGGGAATCGCTCTGGAGGGGCAGGGCGAGCTGCTCCTGGCAACCGGCAACCCGGCCGATGCCAAAAAAGTCATGCAGCGCGCCGTTTTTGAGCAGCGGCACGCCCTGCGGCTCAGCAAGAATCGCGACAGCATCCGCACGCTGCTCGGCGGCCATTTGATCGCGCTTTCGAAAATCGACCTCAAGCTCGGCGCTTTTGAAGAGTCAGCCGCCGCCGCGCTCGAACTGCCCAAGGCCGTCCCCGCGTCCGAGCGTGTCCAGGCGTGCCAGGATGCTGCGCGCGTCCTGGCGCAAGTGATCGCGCAGGCCGAGGCAGACACCAAGCTGCCAGCGGAAAAACGCATCCGGCTGACACGCAATTACCTCGGCCGCACAATCGCACTGGTGAGCCAGGCCATCGACGGCAGCCCGGCGCGAAGCGATGAGATCATGAAAGACCCGCACATCAAAGCGCTGGAGTCGCGACCCGAATTCCGGACCATCATGAGCGCGCTTGAGAGCGTACAGCGTTGACGCGTTGCGGCGAGCGGACCGCCGCGCTCGCGGAGTCGGCCGTGAGAGCGGCGGTGCGGCCCAAAAGGTCCGGATCACTTGAGCGAAATGTCGCCCTTGGAAGCTTCACCCTGCACGAAGGTGTTGACATCCTGGGTCGCTCCCGACCGTTCCGACGCGATCAGATCCGCCGACGAAACGCTTGACTTCGTCTCCAGCTCGTTGACGAGCGCGTCAACGCGCGCCTGCAACGCCGGACTGAGGTTGGTCTTGCCGAACGGCAGCCGGTTGGCGTCGATCGCCAGCGACTTCCGCAACTTGGTGACGCTGGCCGCGACCTGGGCGTGAAACTTGGTTTGATTGCCGCTTCGAGCCAACGTTCCGAGCTCCTTGCTGTACTCGCGGTTAAACTCGTTGAAGGCTGCGTTAACCTTCACGTTCACCTGGCTCACCTGCTTCGTCGTCACGACCAGATGCTTGACCCGTTTCACCGCGAAGACGTGCACATGGGCACTCGTCAAGGCAGATGTGGCGGTCGTACTCAGGGCGAGACGGTCCTCGAGTGAACCGTCCAGCGTCGGAGAGAAATTGCGCTTCCGCATGGCGATAGACTCCTGGTGCGAAGTGTTCGGAGCCGGGCGAGACGTCGCCTGATCCCACGGCCGCACCTCACCGTGGCGTCTCACCCGGTCTGAAAAGCCCTGCCAGCCTGGATCGTGGAGGGCGAAACTTGCGCACGAGAATTCCTTGGTGGAGAGGCCGCTTCAGAGCGACTCAACGATCCGATTTCGGATCGACGCTGCTCGGATCATTGCTGGTTGTGTCCGTGCTGGCGGGATCGCTGGCTCCGTCCTGGCTTGAGTCGACCGAGGTGCCGCTCTCCTTCAGTTCCTTCTGACGGTTGACTTCCGAGTCGGTGATGTGCCTGACATGTGCGGTCGTGTGAATGGCGTGAATGGCGGCGACATGTGCCGCGACGCCGAAATGCGAAGGAGCATTGCGAATCTCGAGCGATTCCAGACCGAACGCTGCGCGATTGCGTGTTCTTTGCCGAGTCATGATTGATGCCTCCGGATCGGTGTTGTTTGTTGAGCATCGATGAAACGTGTCATGCTTACAGAAAGGTCCTCGCGCCCGGCCGCTCTGGCGCGCGCACTTTTCTCGGCAACGCGATCTTTTCCAGCAGCGTCCAAGCGTATACCCATGAGCCAACGGCAATTACGGCAATATGAATTCTGCGTTCGACGGTCACGCCGCGTACGTGCTCGCGCCCGGACGAATCAACACGGGAATGCGCTCATGACAATCTCTTGACACCCGAGGCGTGGCGCCCGACAATTGATTTGTCATCCTGCTCGCGACGGGCAGGAAGAAGACATGGCTATGGTGGCCCCGCCTCGCATCCAACTTGATGTGGGGAGGGGCTTTTTTTGTCGCGTGTTACCCCTGCGATACGACTAGAGAGATTGTCATTCTGCTCATTTGCACGCGCCAGACGGCGTTGCCCATCGACCTGGCCAAGCGATAGACCGCCACACGGAACCAGATATTTCCGAAGGCACTGACCAGGAGTGATCGTTCATGGACTCCCAGTCCCATAGAAGCTTCCGCCCCGAGATAGCAACTCCTGTGAGAGTGGAAGGGTTGGAAGCGCGTCGGCTGCTGAGTGGTGGCGGCAAGGTCCTCGTGACCGAGGTTCTCCGCGCCCATGACCTCGTCCAGGCAGAAGCGGCTCCAAGCACGCGCGGTTCCAAACTCACAGTCGGCGAAGACCAGCCGGTAATTGGCCGCGCTGCCGAGGGCAACAGCATCGTCCAATCCGATGCGGTCGAAACGAGCCCGAGCTCGAGCGATGCGTACGAGGCGGTCGCATCGAGCGATTCAGCGTCGAATTTGAGCGGCGACAACAGTCTGTCGGACTCCGCACCAGACGGATCTTCTGCGAGCACGGGCGATACCGGATCGGGAATCGAGGCAAGCCAGGCGGCCTCCTTCGCAAGTCCCGTGCTGGCCGCCAACCAGAGCCTCGCCCGCTCGAAGGCCAGCACCGGCGCCCGCCGCGCACTGGATGATGAGGCAAGTGACTCGTCGTCCGAGACGACAGCACCCGAGGATACACAGAGCGTCGCCTCAAGCGCGGCCATCTTCTCGACGGGAGAGGCACAGGGAGAGATTGCGACAACCTCGGCCAGTTCCGGAACAACGTCGGTCTTCGTCTCCGGGTCGGCCACAGCCGGGCCCCCTGTGCTGTCGGAGGATGGAGCGACTTCCCCCGCGCAATCGCCGTCGTCGGCGACGTCGCCGTCCGATGCCCAGAATGTCGCGACGCTGGAGGCTGGCATTGCCACGACAGCCCGCTATTCAGTGCGTGCCCATCGAAGCCATGAGGCTCGGCTGAACGCCGGTCCTACGCTCCCGGAGCCCGAATTGTCGCTGGACGAAATGCCCGGCCCGTTCACCGGCGATCTGGCCGGTGACTTCCTACCGTTTGACCGCGCGTTACTCGAGCGGGCCGTCGACCGATTCATCGACGACTTCGATCGCGTGGCGGCCGAGCTTGTTCATCTCGGAACATCCCCCAGCGTGCTTACCACCATTAGCGTCGTTGCAATCAGCGCGCTTGCTTGCGGGGTCATCATGGAGCAGCGCCGACGGTCGCGTCGCGGGGGGGACAATCCAGCTCCCAGCCACGAAGACGGGTTCTCGTACATCACCGGCTTGCCCCACTCCTGGAGCTGGAGCCTTGCCAGAACATGAGTGCCGCCTCTCTCGATACGATGCTGGAGAAACTTTCTGCGGGCGACCAGGATGCCGCTGAGAGGGTCTTCCGGGAATACGAGCCGTTTCTCCGCGCGATGGTACGACGCCGCCTGAGACCATCACTGCGTTCCAGGTTTGATTCCCTGGACGTCGTCCAGACGGTCTGGGCCGACGTTCTCTCGGGCTTCCGGGACAGGCAACGGGAATTCTCCGATCGCGCACACCTCAGGGCCTTTCTGGCGCGGGTGACTTACAACCATTTTGTCAATCATTGCAGGCGCCACGGTCCGCAGCTTGCGGTCGAGATTCCGCTCTACGAAGATGAGTCGCCCGCGCTCCTCAATCCGACGAGCCGCGACCGAGCCAGGTCGCCATGGCCGATGAGCTCTGGACTACCTTGCTTGAGATGTGCCCGCCGGCGCATCGCGAGGTACTGGAGCTCAAGCGTCAAGGTATGCCTCTTGCCGAGATCGCCGGCCGGACAGGATTGCACGAGGGGAGCGTCAGGAGACTGCTCTACGACCTGGCCAAACGGCTGGCCGCCAGGGGCCAGCGCTCCTGCGAACTTTGAGGGTTCCTTGACGAGGCCAAGAGAATGTGCGCTCGCCAGGCGGGGCCGAATGCAGAAGGACGCGTCCCGCCAAAGGCTTCAAGTCAATGCAGTGGGATTCTCCTGGACCCGTCCGGCTCGATGGCGACGCTGCTGGTGGACGAAATGGTCGCGGCCTGGCGACGCGGCGAACGCCCGCAGGCCGAGGAATTCCTGGAGCGCAACCCCGACCTGGGGGACGAAGCCGCCATTCGCCTGATCTACGAGGAAGTGTGCCTGCGCCGCGAGGCCGGACTCGCGGTCGATCACCAAGAAATCCTCCGCCGGTTTCCCCACTGGCGAAGTGAGCTCGCGGCGCTCCTGGACTGCCACCGCCTGATCGAGTCGACGCTCGCTCCGCCGGTGCTTCCGCAGGAAGGAGAAGTGCTGGCGGGATTCCGACTCGTGCGCGAGCTGGGGCGCGGTGCCGGAGGCCGGGTGTTCCTGGCGGTCCAACCCTCCCTTGCCGATCGCCCCGTCGTTCTCAAGATCGCCCCTCGCGGCCGCGGCGAGCACCTTTCGCTTGCGCGGCTCCAGCACATGAACATCGTGCCCCTGTATTCCGAACACATTCTTCAGGCACGCAACCTCCAGATCATGTGCATGCCGTTCCTGGGAGGTGCGACGCTGAGCCAGGTGCTCGATGTGCTCCAGGATACGGCGCCTTGCGATCGCTCCGGAAAGCGGATACTGGAGGCGCTGGACCAGATTCAGGCCGAGCTGCCGATCACGCCGCAGTCAGCAGAACCGCTGCGGCACTTCATCGCGCGGTGCTCGTACGTTGAGGCTATCTGTGCGATCGGCGCCTGTATGGCGGATGGTTTGCAGTATGCTCACGAGCGCGAGCTCCTGCACATGGACATCAAGCCGTCGAACGTGCTCCTGGCCGGTGATGGACAGCCGATGCTGCTCGATTTCCATCTGGCGCGCGGTCCCATCGCCCGGGGAGCCTCGCCGCCACCGTGGGCTGGCGGCACGCCGGGATACATGTCGCCCGAGCAATGGGAAATCGTCACGGCCGTGCGCGAGAGCCGCCGCGTCGGAGCCGCCGTGGATCGCCGCGCCGATATCTACTCGCTGGGGGCTCTGCTCTACGAGGCTCTGGGCGGGCCCACGCCGCGGACTGTCGCGGCGGCGCGAGCGCCGCTCAGCCAGTTCAACCGGCTCGTCTCCCGCGGACTTTCCGACGTCATCCAGAAGTGCCTGAGCCTCGAGCCGGCCGACCGCTATGCCGAAGCGCGAGACCTGGCCGACGATTTGCGGCGCCATCTGAGCAACCTGCCACTCCAAGGTGTTCCCAACCGAAGTCTGACGGAGCGCTGGCACAAGCGGCGCCGACGACGGCCGGTGGCGCTGTCTCGCGGACTGGTCTTCCTGGCTGTCGCCGGCTCGGCCCTTCTGGCCGCCGGATCTCTCGGGTCCTGGTACCGCCAGCGAATTCGCGACGTCGATTCTGCGTTGATCGCCGGCCGGAGATCGCTCAAGCAGAATCAGTTCGCGGAAGCCGCCGATGCGTTCGAGCGCGGCACCTTGCTGACCGTGCATCTCCCCGGGACCAAGAGCCGCAGGGCCGAGCTGGCCAGTGAGCTTGCCCTTGCCAGGCGACTCGCCAAGCTCGAAGAGCTCCACCAGCTCGCCGAGCTTGTCCGGTACCGATACGGCCGCACGCCCCCGCCACAGGAAGAGGCGCGAGCGTTGATCCGGCTAGGCCAGGTGATCTGGCAGCGCCGCCAAAGCCTGATCCCGCCGGTCGCCAACCCCGGTGAGGTCGGAATCGATGACCGAACCCGGGATGACCTGCTGGATCTCGTCGTGCTCTGGGCTGATCTCCGGGTGCGATTCGCGGTGGCAGGCGATGCGACCCAGGCCCGGCGCGAGGCCGTTCGAATTCTCACCGAAGCAAGGGCTCTTCTGGGTGACAGCCCATCGCTTGAGCGCGAGCGGCAAGCCCAATTAAAAGGGTTGGGTCTGGAAGAGGTTCCGCCCGCAGCCCGTCTGCCGGCGCGATCGGCCTGGGAGTACTTGGATCTTGGGAAGTCCTACCTCAGATCCGGCGACTTCGACGCGGCCGCACGAGAGTTTCGCGCGGGCCTTGCTCTGCGTCCTCAAGATTTCTGGCTCAACTATTACGACGGGCTGTGCGCTTACCAGCAGAAGCGGTTCGAAGACGCCGTGAGCGCTTTCCGCGTGTCCATTGCGTTGTCACCGAATACGGCCGCGTGTCCCTACAATCGAGGTTTGGCGTACGAGGCACTTGGCCGCCTCGATCTGGCGCTCGCCGATTACGACCGAGCGCTGCAAATCGATGAACGCTTCACCGATGCCGCGCTGAATCGGGGCATGATCCATTATCGTCTGGGCCACCATGGAGCGGCGCGCGTCGATCTGAAGAGGGCGCTGGGGTCTGCGGAAGGGCGGCAAGTACGAGGAACGATTCACTATAATCTCGCGCTCGTTGAGCTGGCTGCAGGCGATCGCAAGTCGTGTGAAGCAAATCTGCAAGCCGCACGCGAACTCGGAAACCTGGACGCCCCGGATCTCAGCAAACTCCCCGAAAATTAGCCACGTCAACGGCCGGCTGACACGCGATCTTCTCGGCTGGACTATCGCGGTTGTCAGCCAAAGTTTCGATGGTAGCCCTGCGCAAAACGACGAGATCATGAAAGAACCGCACGCCAGAGCACTGCAATCGCCGCCTGAGTTCCGGACCATCATGAGCGCGCTCGCAGGCGCACAGCGTTAGCCGGCGATCGACGGCAGATCCAGGCCGTGTTCCCTGGCGCACTGCGAGCGCAACAGGGTATCCCGCGTCGGCGTGACGCATGACACCGGTTGCCGGGTCGTTCCAGAGCACGCGCTCCAGGCGGCCAGCGGCCGCCTCGGTGCCGTCGGCGACGATCACCAGGCCCGCGTGCTGGGAATATCCCATTCCGACTCCGCCCCCATGGTGAAACGACACCCAGGTGGCGCCCGAAGCGCAGTTGAGGAGCGCATTCAAGACCGGCCAGTCCGACACGGCGTCGGAGCCATCCTTCATCGCTTCGGTCTCGCGGTTCGGCGAGGCGACCGAGCCGCCGTCAAGATGGTCGCGGCCGATCACGATCGGCGCTTTCAGCTCGCCGCTTCTGACCATGTCGTTGAACGCCAGTCCCAGCCGGTGCCGGTCGCCCAGGCCGACCCAGCAGATGCGGGCGGGAAGGCCTTGAAACTTGATTTTTTCACGCGCCAGGTCGAGCCAGTTGTGCAGGGGCCTGTTGCCAGGCAATAGCGCCTTCACCTTGTCGTCGGTTCGGTAGATGTCCTCCGGATCGCCCGAGAGAGCGACCCACCGGAACGGGCCGATCCCCCGGCAGAAGAGCGGGCGGATGTAGGCCGGCACGAAGCCGGGAAAGCCGAAGGCATCGGCGACGCCTTCGTCTTTGGCCACCTGGCGGATGTTGTTGCCATAGTCGAAGGTCGGCACGCCCGACCGGTGGAATTCCAGCATCGCACCGACCTCTTCAGCCATGGAGATCCTGGCCGCCCGCTCGACCCCCTTGCGATCGTGCTCGCGGGCCCAAGCCCATTTCTCCAGCGTCCAGCCACGGGGAAGATAGCCATTGACCGGGTCATGGGCCGAGGTCTGGTCGGTGACGGCGTCGGGGCGCATCCCGCGGCGCACCAGCTCCGGATAGATCTCCGCCGCATTGCCGAGGAGGCCCACAGAAATCGGCGCCTTCTCGCGGCACGATCGGGCGATCATTTCGAGCGCCTCATCCAGACTGTTCGTCTGGCGATTCAGGTAGCCGGTCTTCCTGCGCATTTCGATCCGCGAGGGCTGACATTCGACAGCCAGGCACGACGCGCCCGCCATCACCGCGGCCAACGGCTGGCGCCCCCCATGCCGCCCAGACCCGCGGTCAGGATCCAGCGGCCGGCGAAGTTGCCCGCGTAATGTTGTCGAGCCACCTCGGCGAAAGTCTCGTAGGTGCCTTGCACGATTCCCTGGCTGCCGATGTAAATCCAGCTTCCCGCCGTCATCTGGCCGTACATCATCAGCCCTTTGCGGTCCAGCTCATTGAAGTGGTCCCAAGTTGGCCCAGGCCGGCACGAGGTTGGAATTGGCGATCAACACGCGCGGAGCGCCTGCATGCGTGCGAAAGACGCCGACCGGCTTCCCCGACTGGACAAGCAGCGTCTGGTCATCCTCGAGCCGGCGGAGCGTCTCGACGATTCGATCGAAGCTCTCCCAGTCGCGCGCAGCGCGGCCGATGCCGCCGTACACCACCAGCTCCTCGGGCCGCTCGGCGACTTCGGCGTCGAGGTTGTTCATGAGCATCCTGAGGGCAGCCTCCGTCTGCCAGCTCCGGGCACTGCGAGTCGAGCCGCGTGGCGAGCGGATCGTGCGTGACCTGTCGATTCGAGTCATCGAGATGCCCCTCTCTTTGCCGGTGCCGCGAAGTCGACGCACGCCTGCACAATAGGGCTCAGTGCGTCGGCCATGGACCTGGCAGGAATGACGTCAAACACCGGAGGCCAGTTTGTCTCGTCCACAGGACCGACCGGTTCCCGCAGATAGCTCCGGCAGGCAAGCTCCATCTGGAGCGCGTGCACGCCGGCTTGCGGCTTCCCATGATGCCGGGTGATGAAGCCCCCCAGAAAGCGGCCGTTGGTGACACGGCTGAAGGACGTCGAGTCGCACACGGTTTCCACCGCTTGGGTCAGCTCGAGCGCACAGCTTGCCCCGCTCTTGGTGCCGATATTGAAGTGGGGCAGGGTGCCTTCAAAGAGACGCGGGATCCTTGAGCGGATCGAATGCGCGTCGTAGAGCACGACCCGGTCGTGCAGGCTGCGTAGTCGCGCGATCTCGGCCGATAGGGCCTCGTGATACGGCACGAACCAGCGCGCCCGGCGTCTCTCGATCTCGGCCCCGTCGGGCCCGGTGCCGCCCGAATAGAGCGGCTCGCCGTCAAACGTC
Organism: uncultured Isosphaeraceae bacterium; assembly: GCA_963781785.1. Lineage (GTDB taxonomy): Bacteria > Planctomycetota > Planctomycetia > Isosphaerales > Isosphaeraceae > CAWAHD01. The sequence continues at coordinate 572,706 of CAWAHD010000002.1, forward strand.
GTGCTCGGGCACAGCTCGGTCGTCGCCTGGCCGGGATAGAGTGACCCGCCGGACGGGTCTCTGTTGACGTCGATCACCGTCCGCGATATCGACGTTTGCACAATGGTCGCGTCGAGCATGTTCACAAGCTCATAGAGCCGGTCGACCCACCAGTCCGTGTCCTTGCGGCCGAGCCAGCCAGAGACGAGCCGGGTCTCGATATCCGTGGGAATGTCGACGCCCGCGTGGGGGATTGAGAGAAGCAGGGCGCCCGACCACGCCGGATCGTCAGCCAGTCGCCGCTCACGAGCTCGCTCCGATCATAGATGGCAGGGTGGTTGCCAATCCGGCGATCAAACTGCCATCGCGCACCAATGCGGTCGCCGCTTTCAAGTCGGGGTTCATGTAGCGGTCGTCTTCCAGCCGCGGCACAGAGCGGCGAATCGTGGCGCGCACGCGCTCGAGGTCTTCGCTGCTCAAGAGTGGCGAGTGAAAGTCGCACCCTTGTGCGGCGGCCAGCGTCTCCACGCCCAGAATCGCGGCGGTGTTCAGCGCCATGGGGGTCAACCGCCGTGCGGCGTGCGCCGACATCGACACGTGGTCCTCCTGGTTGGCGCTCGTGGGGATCGAGTCGACGCTGGCGGGATAGGCGCGCTGTTTGTTCTCCGACACGAGGGCGGCCGCCGTCACCTGCGGGATCATGAATCCGGAGTTCAGGCCGGGTCTCGGCGTCAAGAACGCCGGCAGGCCGGACAGTGCGGCATCCACCAGCATGGCGGTGCGGCGCTCCGAAAGCGAGCCCAGCTCGCAGAGCGCGATGGCGATCATGTCTGCGGCGAGGGCGACCGGCTCCGCATGGAAGTTGCCGCCGGAGAGCACCTCGTCGCTCCCGGCTTCGCTCTCCGGGAAGATGAGCGGGTTATCGGACACGCCGTTGGACTCGATCAGTAACGTTGCGGCGGCCTGGCGCAGCAGATCAAGGACCGCTCCCATCACTTGGGGCTGACATCTGAGGCAGTAGGGGTCCTGAACTCGGGCGTCGCCGATCCGATGCGACTCGCGGATCTCGGAACCGGCCATGAGCTGCCGGATCGCTTGGGCGGTTTCGATCTGGCCGCGATGGCCGCGGAGCTTATGGATCCGGGCATCGAAAGGTGTATCGGAGCCCTTGGCCGCCTCGGTCGACAACGCGCCGATCACCACGGCACTCCGGAACAGGATCTCGGTCTCGAAGAGGCCGGCCAGTGCATACGCGGTCGAGAACTGCGTGCCGTTCAAGAGTGCCAACCCTTCCTTCGGACCGAGATTGAGCGGTTCCAGACCAGCCTCGGCAAGGGCCCGGGCTGCCGGCATCGGGCGTCCTGCGACCAGGATCTCGCTCGCCCCGATCATCGCCGCGGCCATGTGCGCCAGAGGCGCCAGGTCGCCTGAAGCGCCCACCGAGCCCTGGGCCGGCACGACCGGAATCAAGTCGCGCTCCAGCAGAGACTCGAGCATCGCGACCGTCTCGGGCTGGACGCCCGAGACGCCGTGCGCCAGGCTCGCGAGCTTGAGCGCCATCATCAGCCGCACGACCGGTGTCGGTGCTGTTTCCCCCACGCCCGATGCGTGCGAGAGCACAAGGTTGCGCTGCAAGCTCGCGAGATCGCCCGGGGCGATGTTGACGGTGGCCAGCTTGCCGAAGCCGGTATTGATCCCGTAAACCGGCTCGCCCCTGGCGACGATCCGGCCAACAGCCAGGGCGCTATGGCGGATCGCTTCATCTGCCGCGGGATCAATTTTCACCCCCGCGCCGCGATACACGGCGTTCCACTCCGCCAAGCCGACCTTGCCCGGTCGCAGCAGAACGGTCGTCATTGTCCTCTCCAGACGCGGGCATGGAGCGGGTTATAGCCCATGCGATAGACGAGCTCGGCCGGGCGATCGATGTTCCAGATCGCCAGGTCGCATGACTTGCCGGCCTCGAGAGTGCCGAGGTCCGCCTGCCGCCCCAGAGCGCTGGCCGCCGCCCGCGTGACCCCGGTAATGCACTCGTCGACGGTCAGCCCGAAGAGAATCGCGCCCATGTTCATTGCCAGGAGCAGCGAGGTCAGAGGCGCAGTGCCGGGATTGCAATCGGTCGCCAGCGCAATCGGGACAGAGTGGCGGCGCAGCAGGTCGACCGGCGGGCGCCGGGTCTCGCGCAGGAAGTAAAACGCGCCCGGGAGCAGCACCGCGACGACACCGGCTGTTGACATCGCCAGTACGCCCTCTTCGTCGGTGCATTCAAGATGATCGGCCGAGAGCGCTTGGAATCGAGCCGCAAGCGCCGCACCGTGCCCGTTGGAGAGTTGATCGGCGTGGAGCCTGACCTTCAAGCCATGCGCCGTCGCGGCCTGGAACACGCGTGCCGTCTGCTCGGGCGAAAAACCGACGCTTTCGCAGAATGCGTCCACCGTATCCGCGAGGCCCTCCTGGGCCACGGCGGGAATCATCTGAGTACACACCAGATCCATGAAAGCATCTGCGCTCGTGGCTTCTGGTGGGAGGGCATGTGCGCCCAGAAAGGTAGGCACGATCGTGACCGGTCGCCTCTGTGCGAGCGCCGTGCGGCGCGCAACTGCTTGCGCTCGGTGCGCGAGTCCAGGCCGTAGCCAGACTTCACTTCAACCGTGGTCACTCCTTCGGCGATCAGGGTGTCCAACCGCCCTAGAGCGGAATCGACCAGTTCGTCCTCACTTGCCGCGCGAGTCGCCCGCATCGTCGCCAGGATTCCGCCACCGGCCCTGGCGATTTGCTCGTAACTCGAGCCACGCAGCCGAAGCTCGAATTCGTGCGAGCGATCGCCGGCGTGAACGAGGTGCGTGTGGCAGTCGATCAGGCCGGGTGTGATCCACCGGCCGCCGCAGTCGATGCGCTCCGCGGATTCGAGATCCAGCGGACCATTGGCCGCGGCCCCGGCGTAGACGATGCGCGAATCTCGACAGGCGACGATCCCGTCCGGCACCTCGCCAATGCCGGAGCGGTCCGATCGTAGGGTCGCGAGCTGAGCATTCAGCCAGATCCGATCGCAGAGCATGGCGGACTCCCGAGCGATGGCCATTGCATCCATCGCGGAGGCACTCTATAAGGAACGTACCGGATTCACGGCTGGATTGTCCAGCGCGCGGCCAGGGACGGGGAACTTCGGACTGACGATGTGACGAGACTGTGGTTCGAGTCGTTCTTGCTGCCGGACGGATGGGCCGAGTGCGTGCGGATCGACATCGCCCAGGGGCGCATCCAATCGATCGAGGCTGGAGTCGCGCCGGAGCCTGACGCGGAAAAGCACGCAATCGGCGTGCCCGGCCTTCCCAACGTTCACAGTCACGCCTTCCAGCGGAGCATGGCGGGCCTCACCGAGGCTCCCGGGCCGACCGGAGAAAACTTCTGGTCATGGCGCGAAGCGATGTACCGGTTCGCTCAAGCCATCAGCCCCGACGACATGGAGTCCCTCGCGGCGTTCGCATACATGGAGATGCTGGAATCCGGCTTCACGCGCGTCGGCGAGTTTCACTACGTTCACCACGACCGCGACGGTCGACGGTTCTCGGATCCCGGCGAGATGGCCAGCCGCATCGCTGCGGCCGCGCAGGCGGTGGGGATCGGCCTGACGCTCCTGCCCGCATTCTACGCCCATTCCGGCTTCGGGGGCGCGGCCCCCGACCCTGGTCAGTCGCGCTTCGTCACGGACATCGACGAGTACGCCACACTCCTTGACCGGAGCCGGCAGGCGGTTTCCGGGCTCGACGATGCCGTGGTCGGCGTCGCCCCTCATAGCCTCCGAGCCGTCACGCCGGGAGAGCTGACATCGGTGGTCCGTTTGGCCAAGGATGCTCCCGTCCATATCCACGTCGCGGAGCAGGCCAAAGAAGTGGAAGACTGTCTCGACTGGTGTGACCGCCGCCCTGCGACCTGGTTGCTCGATTCATTCGACGTTGATCAGCATTGGTGCCTTGTGCATGCGACGCATGTAGATCAAGGCGAGCTTGAGCGCATCGCTCTTAGCGGTGCCACCGTCGGCCTGTGCCCGATCACCGAAGCCAACCTGGGCGACGGCATCTTTCCCGCCGCGCAATTCCTGGCTCTGGCAGGATCGTATGGCATCGGATCGGACTCGAACGTTCTGATTGACGCCGCAGAGGAGTTGCGCACTCTCGAGTACTGCGCAGCGCCTGGCGCTTCGCTCCCGCAACGTCATGGCAGAGCACGACGGTCGCTCGACCGGGCGAGTGCTCTTCGAAACGCGCACTCGATGGGGGCTCTCGAGCACTGGGCATTCCCAACGGCGGTCTCCGCGTCGGAGCGGCTGCTGATCTGATCGCTTTCGACGCCAATCACGATGCCCTGACCGAACGGCGCGGAGACGCGGTGCTGGACGGCTGGATTTTCGCCGCACGGCTGCCCGTGGTCGACTGCGTTTGGAGGTTCGGAAGAAAGGTTGTGTCAGGCGGGCGCCATCTGCTGCGCGAGCAGATAAAGGCGCGATATCGGGCGACGATGAAAAGACTGCTGGCAGTCTGAATCCAATTCCCAGGTGCACGCCGGGCTTTCGCGTTGTTCGAGCCAGGGATTAGAATAAACGCGTCATCTCATCGATCACACCACCAAACGGAGGCCGTCGAGATTATGGAACGAATAATCCTCGATCCAAAACCGGGATCTTTGCCGGCATCTTGCCGTGGTCCAGACGGGACATTGCGGCAAATGACTGAGGAAGAGCATCGCCGGTACATCGAGTCGGCATTGCGTCGGATTGACGAAATCGAACAGATCCCCGACAACCCGGGCGATCCTCCTGAGGAAGAGTGGATGCGCGGCATCGATGCGCTGCGTCCCCATAGGCCGCTGTTCAAGGACTACTACTGAGTCATGCGGGAGATCGTGCTTCTTGACTCCGGCCCGCTCGGACTGGCTTGCAGGCGTCACGGTTCGCCGGTTCCGGATCAGTGCCGTGGCTGGTTCCGAGGATTGATCGCTCGGGGCGTCATGGTCGTAATTCCTGAGATTGCGGATTACGAGGTACGGCGAGAGTTGACACGGATCGGCGCCGTTGCATCCCTTCGCCGCCTGGATGACCTGGTGACATTGGGGGGGCTTTCGTACTTTCCTGTGCTTACGCTCGAGTGGCGGCAAGCAACCCTGTTCTGGGCCGACGCCCGCCAGCACGGTTTACCAACCGCCTCGCCGGAGGCCCTCGACGCCGACGTCATCGTGGCAGCTTGCGCAGTCACGATCGGTCAACCAGGCGATCAGGTCATCGTAGCGACGCAAAATGTCGGCCACCTCGCCCGCTACTGCGACGCCCGCTTGTGGACGACCATTGTTTAAGATCTCTTGTTTCATCGAGGAACCTCCAAAACACGAACTCAAAGCCGATCTCTTTCGGAGTCGCACCACGGTTGCGTCGACCTCTCCCACCGGGGACAATCGAGGCGAATGAAAGGCGGGACGTGCGTCAGGCGCGGGCGTTATTGCGAAAAATCCGAGTCCGTCGCGCTGAGTTTCGCCCGTTCAACCGTCAATAATCCATAGGTCAGCTCCGCACGAAACACGAAGGGGTTGTTCCCGTGCGTCCTGTGGAATCGTATCAAAGCTACTTGTTGCTCCTGGCCCGGTTGCAGCTTGCACCTGAGCTTCAGGGCAAGCTCGACCCCTCGGACCTCGTGCAGCAAACGCTCCTGAAAGCCCATCAGAACCGTGACCAGTTCCGCGGTTCGTCAGAGGCCGAACGTGTGGCCTGGTTGCGGACAATCCTGGCCAACACGCTGACCGATGCATTACGCAAGTTTGCGCCTAGAGCCGGCATGCGCGAGCGTTCGTTGGAGGCGTCTCTGGAGCAGTCGTCGCGCCGGCTGGAGGCGATCCTTGCGGCCGATCAGACTTCCCCGAGCCAGCGGGTCATTCACCACGAGCAGTTGATTCGGTTGGCCGACGCGTTGGCTCAGCTTCCGGACGACCAGCGGGACGCTGTCGAGCTGCGCCACCTCCAAGGGCTGGCGACGGCAGATATCGCCCAGCGAATGAATCGGAGCGTTGCGGCCATCGGTGGACTCCTCCAGCGCGGCCTGCGGGCGCTTCGGGTAAGCCTGGACGAAACGTAGCGAGGAGCAAACCGGATTTCGTTCTTTCCGATCCTGAGGTATTGTGGAAGAAACAAAGGAGGACAACCGTCATGCCGGAACCCCTGCCATTGACTCATGACGCAATCAAGCTGTCTCATCCGGCCGAAGATGAGGCGATCGAGGTGGCGCCGCCGGTCGAAGAAATGGGGGTGCTCAACGACGAAGTGATGATCGAGATCGCCCCAGATCGCCCCTGCGGGACGATCCGGGTGAGACTGGCGTACGCTGGGCGAAGTACGCCCATCCTGGCAGATGACCCCTGGGCTGAGTGAAGAGGCCAGCATCGAGAACACTTGTCTCAAGCTTTCGCTCGCTACTTCATGCGCGTCGGACTACCCCAGGACATCCGTCCCTTTCGTTGACGAGCGCGGGGGTGCCGTCAGCAGCTTTTTCGGCATTGCGTTGTTCTTTCCCATCAAGAGTCACGGTGTCGAACGAAGCGAAAGGCCCAATTCCGCCGCGTTATTCGGCGGAGAGAAATCGACCAGACGCGCTGAGTTTCGCCGTAGGATCCGTCAGAGTACATAGCTGAGCTGACCGCGAAACACGAAGGTGCCCCCGGCAAGAAGCTGGACGAAACGTGACGAAGACCAAGCCATGCCTGACCAGACCAATCCCGACGATCCCAGGCGACATCGACTCGATGAAGTCATCGGCGCGTTCCTCGTCGTCCTCGACGCCGGTGAAAACCCGAACCCTGACGAATGGATGGCTCGCCATCCCGAGCTTTCCCCCGAACTTGCCGAGTTCTTCGCCGACCGAGAGCGAGTTGACGAAGTGGTCGAGCCATTGAGGAAAGCTCCCGATACGACGACCCATGTTGCGTTCAGCCACTCGACGACCGGCGGCGACAGGGACGCGTCGGCCGCCTTGCCCAAGGGCACTCGGGTCCGCTATTTCGGCGACTACGAGCTGGAGAAAGTGCTGGGCGAGGGCGGCATGGGCATCGTCTACAAGGCCCGCCAGATCAGCCTGAATCGCGCGGTCGCCTTGAAGATGATCAGAACCGCCCGATTCGCCTCCGACGACGATCTTCGGCGATTCCAGAACGAGGCCGAGGCGGTGGCCCGGCTCGATCATCCCAACATCGTGCCGATCTTCGAGGTGGGCCAGTTCGAGGACCAGCATTACTTCAGCATGAAGCTGATTGCGGGAGAGAGGCTCGACAAGCGGCTGAAGGATTACGTCGCCGACCCGCGGCGCGCGGCACGCTTGGTGGCTGTGACGGCAGGCGCAATCCACCACGCTCATCAGCGTGGCATCCTTCACCGTGACCTGAAGCCAGCGAACATCTTGATCGATTCCGACGGGCACCCTCACGTCACCGATTTCGGCCTCGCCAAGCGAGTAGATAGGGATAGCGAGCTGACGCGCTCCGGCGCGATTGTCGGCACGCCGGCCTACATGGCCCCGGAGCAGGCCTCGGGCAGTCGAGGGGCGGTGACGACCTCGACCGACGTCTACGAGTTGGGGGCGGTCCTGTTCGCGCTCTTGACCGGGCGCGCGCCGTTCGGAGGGGCGACGGTTCTGGACACGCTGGAGCAGGTGCGCGAGCGGCCGCCTGAGCCGCTGCGGAAGCTCAACCCGCGAGTGCCGCGCGACCTCGAAGTCATCTCCCTGAAATGCCTGGAGAAGGACCCGCGCCGACGTTACGCCAGTGCCGATGCACTCGACGAGGATTTGAAGCGGTGGTTGGCCGGCGAGCCGATCGCGGCGCGGCCAGTGGGGAACGCGGCGCGGGCGTGGATGTGGTGCCGGCGCAACCCCATCGTGGCCGGGGCGGCGGCACTGGTGGCGGCATCGCTCGTAGCCGCGTCCCTGCTGTCGCTGCTCTACGCGAACGAGCAATACCTGCGAGCCACCGAACAAGCGGAGGCCAGCGCGACGATCAGCGGATTGAACGTGAGCCTTGAGAAGGAAAGGAACGATCTCAAGACCTCAGTCGCGGACTTGAATCGCCGCTTGGCGATGCTCTGCTTCGAACGCGCCCAGCGCGCATTTGATAGCGGGCAGGTTAATCACGGTCTACTCTGGCTGGCCGAGACCTGGCGATACGCCCTCCAAGCGGACGACCGTGCCTGGCAACACCTGGCTCGTGCGAATCTGTCCTATTGGCGGTACCAAGATCCGGAGATCAGGAGCGCTGTATCCCATTATCTAGCCTGTAGCCCTGATGGAAAGACGATCCTCGCGGGAGGTGAGGGCACGTCCGTGCGGTTGTGGGACGTCGATTCCGCGCGACCGATTGGCCAACCCATGGTCCCAGAAGAAGGGCTCATCCGCTCCCCGGTTTTCAGCCGTGACTGCAAGACGATCGTCACCACAGGCGGAGCCAAGACGGCGCGGCTGTGGGACGCTGCCACCGGACTTCTCGTCGGTCAGCCCTTGGTGCATCAAGACTTCGTTACCTCGACGGCATTCAGCCCCGACGGCAAGATCGTTCTCACGGGGAGTATGGACCGGACAGCTCGCCTCTGGGATGCCCGCACAGGACGGCCCATCGGTGGGCCAATGGTCCATCATGACCCGGTCTGGTCCGCTGTGTTCAGCCCTGACGGCAAAACCATCTTGACTGAGGGCAGCGGCAAGGCAGCGCGGCTCTGGAATGCAGCGTCTGGTCAGCCAGTCGGCAAGCCGCTGGAGCACCAGAACTCGTCTAGTTTGCTCCAGACATTCAGTCCGGACTCGAAGACTGTCCTCACGGCGGGCTCGGACAGAACGGCACGGCTGTGGGATGCAGCAACGGGCCTGCCGATCGGCCCGCCCATGGTGCACCAAGCCTTCATCCAATCTGCGGCATTCAGCCCGGACGGCAAGACCATCGTCACCGGGAGCTCTGACATGTCGGCGCGGCTGTGGGACGCCGTAACGGCTCTTCCGATTGGTCCACCGCTCGAGAACGAAGGCTCGCCCTGGTCACCGCAGGAAACTCACGTGTCGTTTAGCCCTGACAGTAAGACCTTTGTCGTCAGAAATTCTGGGGGCGCCAGCGTGCGTTTGGGGAATTCCGCCACCGGTCTGCCCGTCGGCAAGCCACTGGAGCATCAAGGCCGGGTGTCTTCCGTGGCGTTCAGTCCCGACGGCAAGACCGTCGCGACGGGGAGTTGGGACAGGATGGTGCGCCTCTGGGACGCAGCGACCGGACTGCCCGTCGGTCCGGCCATAATGCATAAAGACGCGGTGATCGACGTAGCGTTCAGTCACGAGGGAACGGCCATTGTGACCCGTACTGCCGACGGGACAGCTCGGAAGTGGAATGCCACTACCGGTTCGCCTTTGGGCCAGCCCGTCGAATTCCCTAGTCGGGCCCAATTCACGTTCAGCCCCGACGGGGATAGGGTGCTGACCGTAGGTGAGGAAGTCGCCGAGAAAGCGCAGCTCTGGGACGTCTCGACCGGTTTGCGCGTCGGTCAATCCATGGAGGATCCAGACGCCATCAGGGGCGCGGCGTTCAGTCCGGATGGCAAGACCATTCTCACGGTGAGCCAATCGAACACCCTGCGTCGGTGGAGCGCAGCCACCGGACGACCCGTCGGTCAGCACATGGATTTGGGGGAAATCACCGGACAACCCCCCGCTGGGCAATTGCCGAGCTTACAGCTAGGCATATCCTTGATGTACAGCCCCGACGGCAGGAGCTTCGTCACCATCGATTTCGGGCGGACGGCTCAGCTATGGAAGGCGGACTCCGGTCAGTCAATCATGAGTCAGACCGATGCCCTTGTCGCGGTGTTCAGCCCGGACGCCAAAGTCCTCGTCACCGGGGGCACCGACAAGAAGGCTCGCTTGTGGGATGCTTCCACGGGCCAGTCCATTGGCCAGTCCATGGAGCACCAAGGCGCAGTCTTGACCGCGGCATTTAGTCCCGATGGAAAGACAGTCCTGACTGGTAGCGACGACAAGAAGGCTCGGCTGTGGTATGCCGCCTCCGGTCAGCCAATTGGTCAGGCTCTGGTGCATCAAGCGGCCGTTCGGTCCGTGGCGTTTAATCGGGGCGGTAAAACTATCCTCACCATGCCAAACAATGCGATGAGAGTCTGGGATGTCGCCACAAGCCGGCTCATCGGTCAGCCGATCGTACAGGGAATCAATAGCCGTTGGGCGTTCAGCCCCGACATGAATACAATCCTGACGGGCGGCTTTGACAGCCCAGCGCGGCTGTGGGACGCTGCTACGGGCCAGCCCATTGGACCCCCGCTACTACAACATCAAGAGAAGCTCATTGCCGCGGCATACAGTCCCGATGGCATAACGATCGCTACCGAGAGTGTAAGTGCGGCAGAGATGGGGAGTGGGTTCGGCGATCCCAGCACGGCCCGATTGTGGCACCTCCCCGCGCCTATGGATGACGATTTTCCCCGCATCAAGGTCTGGGTCGAAACCACGACAGGTCTGGTAGTGGATGACGAGGGAAAGATCACTACCCTCGGAACTGAGGCCTGGCAGGTGCGAAGCGAGCAGCTCCGCCAGCTCGGCGGACCGCCGAAGTCCGATTCCCGGTGGCTCTTCGACCCGATTCTCTACGGTCCGGATCCGACCGCCCGCGCCCGAGCCTGGGTGGAACGAAAATGCTGGGTCGAGGCCGAAGCCGCTTTCGCCGAAGTGATACGCGCCCGGCCGCTCCGCGCAGCGGTCTGGGCAGAGCGGGGTCGATTTTACGCGATGCGGTTGGAACCAGCGAAAGCCGCCGCCGATTTTGCCCGGGCTCTTGTTCTAGGAGACCGGCCGAGTTGGGCCCTGCGCTCTATGATGCACTCTGTGACGGAAGGTCGCGACCCGATACTTCTCGCCGACCTTGTCGCTGACGCCAAGATCTTGGATCGTGTCCTGACGCTCCTCCCTGCCGATCTAGCGGCGCTTTCCGTTGAGCTTCTCTTCCGCCGAGCGGAGCATCTTGCCCAGGAAGGTCGACTGGACCTGGCGCGGGCCGTCATCGTCCGAGCCGGCGCCCTTCCTTGGTTGGAAGCCAAGCTCTCGATTCCGGTTTTTCAGCGCGCTGAGATGTTTGCAGCACTGGGCTGCGCGGAACAGGTCTCGTACTTTCTCCGCAACTACCAGCGCACGAAGAGCGCCTCGGTGGCCAACAGCCTCGCCTGGTACTGCGTGCTGGCCCCGAACGCGGTCGACGACCCCGACGCCCCGGTCAGATTCGCCGAGCTCGCCGTGAAGCGCTTCCCTGCCGAGCAAAAGCATCTTGCCCTCAATACACTCGGCGAGGCGCTCTACCGCGCTGGAAGGTTCCAAGACGCGATCCGCCGGCTGGTGGAAGGAATTAAGGGGCGTAAGGGGACAGAAGAACCCGCCGACTGGACCTTCTTGGCGATGGCTCACCACCGCCTTGGCCACCGCGAAGAGACCCGCCGGTGGCTCGACAAGCTCCGAAACCACCACCCGAGCACCGACCCCAACCGGTTCTGGGACGAGCTTGAAATCCGCCTTCTCCGCAGCGAAGCCGAGGCGGTTATCCTCTACGACCCGGTTTTTCCGGCTAACCCGTTCGCCCGCTGACGCAAGAACCGCTCGGGAAAGGGGGCGACTCAGAGCCTTCGACGAGGGCCCCATCCCGGCTCGCTAACCGGGGCAGCTCTTGGTAGAAACATTGAAAGGCCAGCGACTTGTCCGCTCGAATGGCCCTGTTGGATGGACGATCAGAGGGTCTCGAGGATGAGATTCCCGTACAGCGCCGACAGCGTCGGCGTGCCGTCGAAAATGATCCGCAGCTTGTCCACAACGCCGGACAGTCCCAGGAGCTTTCGCGGCACCGTCGCAGCCTGGCTTGCGGTTGGAGGGGCGTCGGGGTCGCCCAGGAAGAAGCAAGGGAAGGTGAAGTCCGTGCCGTCCAATCCGACGATCCGGGCACGAAGCAACCCCGCGCGGATCTCCAGCCCGGTCTGTTTGTGGATGGCGCCTGGGGCCGCCTTCCGGGGCATGGCGAGGTCCATTCGCTTGGCGAGCCAAGCAGGCATCGTGGTCATCTCGGTGCCGGGGTCGACCAGGAATGTGTCTGCCTTCCAATGGCCGGAATTGTCCTTCAGGAGCATGTCCAGATCGGCCCGGAGCAGAACATCCCCGGTTGCCCGGAGCTTGCGATATTGGAGCGGGACTTCGAGGCGGGTGATCAGGGGAGCCACCTCCGCAGCTTCAATTGTTCGTCCAAGCTCATGTCTTTGGCTAAGGCCAGGATCTCCTCATCGCCGACCGCGAGCACGTCCGGGCCTTGCGGGGTCTCGCGGTAGGCGACCTCGAGGCCCAGATAGTCAAAGTAATAGTTCAGCGTCTGGCGACTGAGCTCTCGCACCCTCGCCTCCTCGTTCAGGGTGAAGCCGTGCTCCCTCAGCAGTTTCTCGTCCGAGGCTGCGATCTCGTCCCGGACCTCCTGGGGTGGAACGATCAAGCCGTGGGGCAGATCCTTGGGGTGCCCGGGCAGCGTCCGCTGCAAGGATGGGGCGTTCCAGTCAATAATCTCGTTTGGCATGAGTTGTATCTCTCCATCCCAGTCTGGGAGCTGGATGCCGGGCGGCAAATGGTCTTGCATTTGCCCCGTCCGGCCGTGATGCGGCGCGAGGTCCGCTTCGCTTCATTGATTCTACCAGAGTGAGGCCAAAAAGTGGTGATGTCGTATGTCCGCACCCAGCCATGAATCACGAATTCGAAATGGCTTTGTTGAACGCCGGCACGACTTCGCGGGCAAATAGTTCGAGACTGCGATTCCACCGATCACGGTCGTCCCAGTCGTGAGCGGTCAAGATCAGGGTCCCGAACGGGCCAACCTGATCGCGTAGCTTCAACAGTTGATGGGTAACGTGCTCAGGATCGCCGGCGATGATCACGTCGTCCATGAAGTAATCCAGCGTACAGTCCGCATCCGCTTGATGTTCGTCACGCTTCCACATGGCGACGCCCGTCGGCACGGTGGCCCGCGTCAGATCGAGGATGTACTGGATACACGAGCCGAGCGAATTACCTTTGGCCAGCCGGCGAGCATCGCTGGTCGAGTCCGCGACGAACACATTCCGTGCCACGGCCCAGTCAGAAGGCCCAACGGTGCGACCGGCATCCACCGCCGCTTGACGGTACGTTCTCCACTGCTCCTTGAGTGCGCTCCAATGGATCATGTGATGACTGATGAACCGAAATCCCCGCTCGGCCGCACGCATCAACCCAACCGACGCGCGGCTGATACTCGGGACATAGATCGGCGGGTGCGGCACCTGGAAGGGCTTGTGGAGATGGCCGACGCCGAACCCGGGATGCAGATTGTCTTTCATCTTCAGATTCCAGAACCGCCCCTCTATGTCGATCGGCAGCTCGCCCGACCACAACCGCAAGATCATGTCCATCGACTCGGCGACGCGCGCCGCCGATTCGCTGGGATGCGCCCCGAAGACCTCCATATCGGTCGGGATTGCTCCGGGTCCGAAACACACATTGAGCCTGCCGTGCGACATGTGATCCAGAAAGGCTAGCCGCCCCGCCACGTGGGCTGGATGGTGGTACTGGAGGCAGACCGGCGCCGGTCCGACGCGAATGCACCGGGTCAGGCCGAGTACCTTTGCCAGAAAGATCTCCGGCATGACGATGTTCTCGACGCTCGACGAATGATGCTCCCCCACCCAGAAATCGTCGAAGCCCAGTTCCTCGCATTGCACGGCCAGCTCGAGGTCCTCGTCGATGCACTGAGCCAGCGGCTTGGCCCGATCATGAATCGGCATCACGAACATTCCAAGACGCAGGGGTTGAGCGGTCGTCATGCTTCACCTTCCGGACCGAGGAGTCCGTCGACGCCCAGGCGCTCGCCGTGCTCCCGCATGGCCAAACGTGACGCCGGATCGACCGGGATACCGTCTTGCTGGCGCTTCCTGAGCGTGCGGAATTCCAGCTCGCCCGGAACCAACACCTCGTCAAAGCCGGGCGCCGGCCGCGACGACTTGATGTAGGCCACAGTCTCGTCCATGAACCGTCGGAACTCTGCGAGCGGGCAAAACGCCGAGGGGTCCACAACAAAAAAGCAAACCCCGTTGCCGAACACCTTCCGGTCCACCGAGCTGATCCCGCCGAGTGCGCTGCCGAGGATTTCGACGAGGAGGCCGAGGGCAAACCCCTTGTGCCCCGCGCTGCCGCCGAGCGGCAGGATGCCGCCCCGCGGAGGACCATAAAACGCATTAGGGTCATTCGTCGCTTTACCGTCGGCGTCAAGGATCCAGCCGTCGGGCAAGCTCTTCCCCTCGTTGCGGTAGAACCGGATCTTTCCCTCGGGCGCGACGGACGTCGCAAAGTCCGCCACCACGGGATCACCGCTGGTCGGGACCGCGTAGGCGATCGGGTTCGTTCCCAGTCGTCCTTCGCGACCTCCCCACGGCAGCACCGCGTGTCCGTGGATCGGAGAGTTGCAGGTCGCCAGCGCGATCATCCCTTCTTCGGCCGCAAGCTGAACCCACGCCCCCAGCCGTCCCACGTGATTAGAGCGCCGCGTGATCACGCACGCCGTGCGCTCTCCGCGCGCAATCTCGATCCCGACTTGGATCGCCTTTTCTGCGCCGACGGCACCAAAGCCCCGGCCACAGTCCACCACCGCGGTCGTCGGGCCGGTGAATTCGACCGCCAGCGGTGCGTTCACGACGATCGACCCGGCAATCACGAATCCGAGGTATTCCGGAATCCGGATCACTCCGTGCGAGTCGTGTCCCATGAGGCTGCTGGTGACCAGCGATTGGGTGGTCGCCAGCGCCTCGGACGCGCCCGCCCCCGCCGCCGTGAACAACGCGACTCCCAGCCGCGTAACAGATTCTGGTCGATAAAGCCGGCTCATGCGTCGCTCAGCGAATGGCGATCGGGTTTCCCGGAGAGCCCGTGGCGCCCTTGAGACGAAGCGGGCTGAACACGAAACAGAACTCGTGCACTTGATCCGCCGCGAGCTGCTCCAGATCCAGGTTCTCGAGATGGTACACGCCGTTTTTCGTGAGGTCCCACTGGTGCACCGGGAACGCCATGTCGGAATGCTCGTGCGGGAAGGCCTCGATCGCCCAGGTGTCAGCCCCGATCAGCGCGACCTTGTGATCGGTCAGAAACCTGGCCGCCGCCAGACCGATGCCGGGCTCGCCGGCGCCGTAGGCGGCGTTGTCCTTCATCCACAGCTTGCCGTGACCGGTACGGATCAAGACGACATCGCCCTCCTGGATCGTAAGCTTCGCGTTCTTCAGGCACGACGCCAGCTCCTCCGGCGAGATGACATAACCGGCCGGCAACCGGTCTTTGCCCACAAGCGCACAAACATCAAGCAGAATTCCGCGCGTGAAGAAAACTCCGACGTTCTCGACCCCCAGCTTCTTCAGACCGTACGTGTCGCCGAATTCGGACAGCTTGTTCCCGTTGTAGAAGTAGTCCTCACCATCCGAGTGCACACCAACATGGCCAAGTCCGTCAAACTGGGTGCCGACCTGGCCGATCTCACCGCTGACAAGCTCATCATTCGAGACGATCTTGTTCGAGCCGGTGGGGGGGTTCGTCGGCAGTCCGGGGATCGTCAGGCTGAAGTGCCGTTTGCCGGGAATCGGCATGCCGTGTTCGTACAGCCTTCCCAGTTGGTAGATCTGGCCCTTGCTCACGAGGCGGGCAGCGCTCGCGACCCTGGCGGGCGTGATCCGGTTCGCCGCTCCGCGCTGGTCGTCGGCACCGAACTCGGACGGCCAGAACTTCTCGCCGAGCGGAAGAGCACGATCCTGCTGCGCGCCGCGAGTCGCCCAGAACGAGCCGCTGACGAGAGCGGCACCGGCCAGGGCGCTCAGAACGAATTGCCACCAGCGGAAACCATGAAACAATTGTCTCATGATGATTGGTCTCCTCTTGAATCAGCGTCCCAGTAGCGCCATCACGGTGATGGCAAAGAAGAAGAATCCACATCCGATCAATCCGACCTGCATGAGCAGGTTGGGGCGTAATTCGCGCGGCAGGAGCGTGCGGTTGACAGACAAGGTATGAAACGCCGAGAACCCCAGCGCGACGTTTCCCAGCACCGCCCCGACCTTGGCGATCTGGAGCGGCGTGAGAAATGCGAGCGTGATCGTGCCCCAGACCGCGTAGATCGAAAGCAGCGAATAATAGATCAACCGGACCCGGTTGCCCGCCAGCTTCTTGATCCGGGGGCTGGTTACCCAGAGGATGTCGGTCCAGTGCCTGGCCAGAAGGTCACCCGAGTAGACGGCGCAGGGAGCCAGCGTGAGGAAGCCGACGAAGAGCGTCAAGGACCAGATGGGGCCGGCGTAGTCCGGGAACCGCAGCGACATTCCCTGGGCGGTCATCGCCGCGACCCGGTGCTCGGAGACCGGAGTATTGCGCAGGAATTCCAGCGAAAGCATACACGGCAGCGCAAGGCCGACCACGCTGCACAGCATCCACACGGCGACCTGGTCGCGAACGATGTGGCGAAACCAGCCTTTCCAGTGTTTGAGTGCCGCCGGTGTGACGGTGAAGACCATGCCGACGTGCGAGAGCCCGATCGACCTCCCGCCGATGGCGCTGGGAATCGCGCCGACCCGGGCTCCCATTCCCCAGCCCTTGTCGCGAGCGTAATTCGAGAACAAGGCGTTGGAAAGCCCGCCCGCCCCGGCGATCGCGGCGAATGCCGCCAGCAGGGCCCAGTCGACATCGGGCAGGCGGCCATGCCGCCACCAGTAATCCAAGGAGTCCCACTCTCTCGAAACCCTGATTTTCAATCCAGGCGCGAACCCGCTCGGAATCAGCCGCGGGGACGTCTTCCTGACGTTCAAACACATGAGTTTCCGTGCCTTCTGTAATCGTGAACCGGCTGGGCTGCCACGTCTGGTCGGAGCGGATACTTCCCTCCACGCTGACGCCGTTCCGGGTAAGCGGGTCGACCGACTCGACATAGAAGCCGCCACGACGCGTCGAGCGCCGTCGCCCGCTCGGACGAGTTGCGCGCGTCGAGCTTCGAGACCTGCTTCGTCGGGGAGCCTGGCTCCCGCCTCGAACCGACGGGACAATCCGCCCTGGCGAACGACGAACGCCGTGACGACAGGCTGGCCTTTTTCGAGCGTTCCTTGCACGGTGTACTCGGACGAGCCGTCGCGCTCGCAGCAATGAAAAATGCGGGGCGGAAATGACCGTGTCGGCACGCAAGGCGACTGACCCGACACGAAAGAAGCCTGAAACGATCTCACGGAAGTTGCGGGCCGAGACCATGAACACCCCGACGAAGAGCAGAAACCCAAAAACAACCACGAGTTTCACAAGCATCAACTGTTCGAGCATCGAAGAGATCTTACCGCCAAAGATCAGCGGCAAGAACGCCACGAAGAAGACCGCGTAGCCCAGCACCTTGACGAGCATGATCTCGCTCAGGCTGATCCCCGCCACGTGCACGACACCGCTTCCCGGCAGGTGTCCGAGCATTGCCGACGCCAGAGGCACGGCCGCGTTGGATGCCATGAAGGGCCAGATGTGCGCCAGGAAGAGTGTCATGTAACAGAGCAGCCAGAACCGTGGCCCCGGCCTGGTCCGGAAGAAGCCGATGAAAATCGGCTCGCCGCAATAGAGCGCGTACCGCATGACCTCGAGGTTATAGACGACCTGGAAGCCGATACTGAACGTAGCCAGCCAGAGGAACGTGCCGCCGTACTGGGCTGTGACTGCGGGACCAAAGAGCCACTCGCCCGCCCCGATCGCAGAACCGGCTACCAGCACTCCCGGACCGATCAGCTCGGCCGACTGTCGCCAGCCGAACTTCGGTGGCGGGATCAGGTCGCCGACCTGCCAGGGTGCGATCGCGCCTTCCGGCGCGGCGACAGCTTCGGTGGCCGGTGAAATTGTCATGGTCGCACGAATCGATCCGGCGCGGCGATCCGGAGCGGCATGACTCGGGATCGTCTGGAGAAGAGGCAGGAAGGAAGGAAGGCAGTCGGTCAGACCATCACCCCGGCCAGGGCCTTGTTGAGGGCGGGCATCAATTCCTTGCTGAACAGCTCCATGCTATAAAGCCAGCTCGCCTTGTCGTCCCAGTCGTAGCTCATCATGACCAGCGTGCCGAACGGCCCGGTCTCTTCGACTAGCAAAAGCAGGCGGCGCAGGACCTCGTCGACGTCGCCGGCGATGATCTGCTCGGTCATGAGGTAGTCGAGGTTCGTGTCGGCGTCGCTCATCGTCAGGTCGCGCTTGTAGATCTTCCGCCCGAGCCCTTTGTCGAAGAGGTGGCCGATGTATTCGAAGCACTTGCCGAGGGAGTTGGTCCGCGCCCGCTGCTTGCGCCTCCCTGGTCGTGTCGGCGAGGAAGATCGAGCGGGCGATCTTCCAGTCGGAGCGGTCCGGCCGGCGGCCGGCCTCGAGCGCGGCAGTCTCGTAGGTCTTCCAGTTGTCGGCCAGCACGTTGCCGGGGACGAGGCAGTGGCCAAACGGCGCGAAGCCGCGCCGCGCGGCGGTTCTCATGCTCGGTGAATTGCGGCTCATTCCGGGGGTGGCGATCGGCGGGTGGGGCTTCTGGTACGGCTTGGGGATAAAGCCGATGCCCGTCTCGGTGTCGACGGTCTTCTCGAGGTGGATCTTCCAGTATTTCCCATCGAAATGGTAGGGCGGGTCGGACGACCAGAAATAGAGGATGGCCTCGATTCCCTCCTCGACCATGTCGGCGGCGTTTTTGGGCTCGACGCCGTAGAGCTCCTGGTCGGCCGTGACGCTGCCGGCGCCGAAGCAAAGGTTGAGCCTCCCCCTCGATAGATGATCGAGGAACGCCAATCGGCAGGCGACATGGGCGGGGTTGTGCTGCTGGATGCAGACCGGGGCAGGGCCGAGCCGGATTGACTTCGTCTCGCCGAGGGCGCGGGCGATGAAAATCTCGGGCATCACGATGTTTTCATACTTCATCGTGTGGTGCTCGCCGATCCAGAACTCGCCGAATCCGGACTCCTCGGCCCGGACGATGAGCTCCAGGTCTTCGTCGTAGCACTGGGCGGCGGGCTTGGTCGGGTCATGGAACGGCATGATGAAGATGCCGGAGCGGATCGCCGCCGGATTCCCATTCAGGCTCATCGTAGAACCCCCTGGTTGATGCGCTCGCGTGCCTCACGGCTCCCGGTTGACGATTATACAGCCGGCGGGCCCGGGTGCAATCGAGTCCCGCCCTGGCGCAGAGGGGCCGCGCTCGGGATCGAGAGGGAGACACCACGTTCGGCATAATCGATTCTCGCGTCGCGATCCGGATCTTCCGCGCACGATTGGTTCAATCGAACTGAACGAGCCACGCAGGCCGATCGATACAGCCCGAGTGAGGATCGGAGCGATCTTCGCGTCGCTGGATGCGCGCGTCGAGGCGAGGATGGGCCGGCTGCCGGTCGATAACGGAGTATGGAAATGTGGGGATACCGATCCCGCACAATGGCGCGGCCGGCGCGACGACTGGCACTGGGCTTCGAGGGGCTCGATATCCGGGATCTGCCCTCAGGCGGGACCGTCGGGCCGCCGTTGGGTCCGTATGTGGCCCCGGCGACGACTGTGCCGCGCGTGTTGAGCCCGCCAGCGATCGTCGTTCCCAATCTGGCGGTCAACGAGTTTCTGGCCACCCAGCTCGGCCCTGGCGTGGCAAGCGTGCAAGAGCAGGCCGATGTCCAGGGAGCGTGGCAAAACACGCTCGCGGTGAACCAGGTTCTGTCACAACCATTCATCACGGCCGTCCTGGGCCGCCAGGATACCTATACCCTCCTCGGCTCGGCGGTGTCGGCGACCGGAGGCACCCTGTCAGAGGTTTACTCGGCAACGGCACCACTCGTTGTCAATGCGCTCCAGACCGGCTCGTCCCACGGCGGCCCGAACGCGCCTCGGCAGGTTCCCGGTCTCCGGCTCATTAGCGCGCTCTCGCACAACCACAATTTCCCCGGCGCGCATACAGACTCACTGCTCTATGAATTGCACGTCGCCGCAGAGCGGCAGGTCTTCTCGCTCAGCACAGCGCAGACGAACCTCGTCTCACAGGGCATTGTGCAGTTCCTGAACCAGGTGTACGCGCTCAACCAGGCCGGCGCGTTCACTCCGGCGGTTCCGCCCGCGGCGGCCAAGCTCCCGAGGGGCCCGCTCTATGGCACGCTCCTCGTCTCGCTGGGGGCTGTGCGAAACCTGGCGAGCGTGGACCCGACTCTGTCGGGCCTCCAGTTGCCCGTCGTCGGAAACTTCGAGGGTCGGATTGACGTCGGATTCGTGCTTGATCGCACCGGCAACTTCGGCATCGCCCTGATGGCCCGCGGCCCGCTCGCCGGTGCGCCGGCAGGCGTCACGTCGCCAAACACGATCGCCGGCGATATTCGAATCGACGTCTCGAACGCGCGGAACATCTCCGCCCTGAACGGCCTCAGCACGGTGGAAGGGCTGACCCAGGCCGCGGCCTTGTCGGGCAGTATCGAGACCTCCCGATTACAGAATGGAGTCACGACCTTCGGGGCTTCCGCCGGCTACGGCTCCGGGCTGGAGTTCGGCACCGGGATGGAATACACGCAGGTGATCCCGCTCGGAAACGTATATGCCCTGATCCCGGAGTATCCCAAGCAAAGTTGAACGATCGAAGGCCGGGATCTCGCCCGGCCCGATCTCGGATCAACGACGTCCCAGGACGGCCGTCGTCGGGTGGCGATTGATGGCACGAATAACCCATCGCCGCACGGTCTTGCCCGTTGTCGGGACCGCTGGGGCGGCAGCAACCTTTCGATGTGCTTTTCGCGTGACCGCGGCCGGCTGCGTGCTGGTGACGACGCCTCCCGCCTTCCCGCTGAGCACCACGACATACGCACCGCCGGCGACGCCGTTATTGTTGCCTGAGAGAAGGTTGCCGGACACGTCTGCCACACCAACGCCAGCGCCGGGGACGTCGGTCAGTTGGTTGATCGCGAACCGGAACGGCGTCGGCGGATGGATTCCGCGCCCGAGGGTCAAGGTCACAGTGAGAAGAGACGGATCGTAAACCGCTGTGCGAATCGGAATGATCAGATCATCGCGGGTTCCGAAGCGATGATCGCGGCCAGCGGTTGTCACGCTGTAGCCATAGTTGAGTAGATTGACGGCCGTCGTCGGGTTGAGCAGCTTGCTGAAGGTGACGACGAGTCCCGTGACGATGCCGCCGCGATTGGTGGTGAGCCGCACTCCCTCTACCGTCGGGGGTGTCCGGTCCCGGCGGTCCGGCCCGATCGTGAGGATCGCCGAGCTCGGCGCTCCCAGCGTGGCACCGCCAGTGGGCATGGCGATGACCAGGTTGACCGTTTTGTCAGTCTGCGATGACGTATTGTCGATGATCGGGACCGTGAATTCCTCGACGGTCACGCCCAGGCCGAAGGTCAGGGTGCCCGAGACGGGGAGGTAGTCCGCTCCCGGCGTCGCGTTGCCGCCGGACGCGGCGTACGCGACGGTCACCACGCCGCCGCCGCCGGCGCGGACGACGGTAATCAGCGCCAGGCCCGCCGAGGCAGTGACGGTGTAATCGGCCATGCTGAACTGGAGGACCGCGGGCTGGTTGATGACGACCCCCGAGAACTCCGACGTGTCATTATCCGGGTCGGTCGCCGTCGCCCTGACCCCTTCGCCTGCGGGAATGTTGACCGCCAGCGGGACCGCGAAACTCGCGCTGCCGGCGCCGTCAGTGAGCGCGGTCGTCGCCCCGAGCAACTGGCCGTCGCTCGCAGAGACGCCCGGCGCATCCAGGAAGAACTGGATCAAGAACGAAGTGGCGGGCGTGCTGCTCAACGTGCCCCCGACGACCACCCCGGTGCTCGTGATCGTGAGTGCCGTCAAGACCGGGGCGCTCTGGAGGTTGTTCGGCCCTACTCCAGGCTCGCTCGGCGGACCCGCCGGGGCCACGAGATTGATCCCCAGTTCGCCGTTGGCGAAAATCCGGTCGGACAGGATTCCATTGCCGGTGCTCTCAAGACCTTCGACCCGCACGCCGTCTTCGATGTTGAACGCGATGGTGTTGCCCTGGCCGGGCCCGAGCCCCCCGATCAGATTGTTGGCGGCGTCGTCCGTGACGAGCACGCCGTCGACCTCGTTGCCAAGGGCCGTCAATTGATCGGCGCCGGTGCCGATCAAGTTTCCCTGCACCACGGTCCCGGTCGCCGTGGGGCCGGTGATCATGACGCCCCATTGATTGCCGGAGATCACGTTGGTCGCCCCGGGTGATGTTCCGCCGACGGTGTTGCCCGGCGATCCCTCGATCTCCACCCCCTCCAGGGAGTTGCCCAGGTCGAGGAGACCCGTCACGTCCGTACCGATGTAATTGCCCAGGACCAGGTTGTCGATCGCGCTGGAACCCACGATCAGCACGCCGACATTGTTGCCCGAGATCAGGTTGCGTGCCGCGGCGACCTGGCCGCCAACGGTGTTGCCCGATGCCCCGTCGATTCTCACGCCTTCGTTGGCGTTGCCGAGATCGTACGAGCCCGTCCCGTCGGTGCCGATGAAGTTGCCCGCGACGAGGTTGCCGGTCGCCGTGGCCCCGCTGACCAGGACGCCGCGGAGGTTGGACGAGATCAGGTTGCCGGCGCCAGCAGCCATACCTCCCACGGTGTTGTCGGCCGAGTCAAGCACCACACCCTCCTGAAAGTTGGGGAGAGCCGATTTGCCAGAGACATCGGTGCCGATGATGTCGCCCTGGATGAGGTTGCCCGTGGCCGAGTCGCCCGAGATTCGCACGCCGGCGCCGAAGTTTCCTGAGATGACATTGCCGGCGGCGTTGCCCACGCCGGCCGCGCCGCCGGGAATGCCGATCACATTGTCCGGTGCGTCGTCGATGAAGATCCCATCCCGCAGGTTGCCCGTCTGTGGCGGGTTGTCCTGGCCGTTGCCGGGATTCCCCTGGCCAAAGAGGAACGTACCGTTAATATCGGTTCCGATATAATTGGCCTCGACCCGATTGGCCAGCGCACCCGGACCTGAGATGTGAATTCCATAAGTCTGGTTGGCCGAAACGACGTTGGTCGCCCCGGCAACGGCGCCGCCAATCAGGTTGCTCGCCGACTCGATCAAGACCCCTTCGGCGCCATTGCCCACCTGGTAGTAATGAGCGGGATCCTGCTCGAGAACGCCGATCAAGTTGCCCACCACCTGGTTGCCGTTTGCACCGGCGCGTCATCAAGACACCCTGTTCGAGGTTGCCAGCGATACCATTGTGAGTATCGGGCGAGACGCCGCCAATCGCGTTGTTGGTGGGCGATGCGATTTCGACGCCCACGCCGTTGCCGATCCCGTCGAGAAATGACGGTGCGCTCGTGATGCCCTGGTTCGGGAAGACCACGTATTGCCCAAGGTAGTTTCCCTGGATCAAGTTTCCAACGGCATCCGGCCCCTCGATGGCAATGCCGGCGGAGAAGCCGTCGATCGCCAGGCCACGAATGATATTGTGGCCCGACTCGATCGTCAGGCCCGGGAAGTCGGATTGCTCGTTCGTAGCCGGGTTGGCGCCCTCGACGATCACCCGCACCGCGGCGTTGAATCCAACAGCCTGTTCGTTGGGATCAGACGTGATGTCCGCACTGATCGCCGAGATCGAGATCGCTGCACTCGTTCCCGCCAGGCTCTCCAAGTGCGTTGCATCCCCTGTGAGCAGCTCGATCGGCGCCGCGTTGGCGCCGTTCAAAAGATCGATCACGACGCCTGTCGTGTTGACGGGCCCGAGGATCGCCTGAGCATTTCCCGGTCCGATGTCCGGCAGCGCCTCCAGGGCCGCTTGAACCTGCGCGGCCGTCGCGTCGAAAGGGATCGGGCCGGTTACGTCGCCTTCGAACGTGAGGGTGAAGAACCCCCCCGTCGGAGATCCGGTAAGCACCACTTTCTGAAAGACGTTGGGGTTCTGCTGGCTCGACACGAACGACTGGGTATAGCCGTCGATCGAAACGAGGTCGGTGATCGGAGGCAAGGGCACATCATTATTGACATCGATGCGCCACACCTGGTTGGCCAGGTCGAAGTCGACCACGCCGGGAATGTTCTTGGGCACCAGATCGAAGCTGATCGTATCGGGACCGGGATTGGCATCGGCCGCGGTGATCGCCTGACGCAGCGTGAACGGGTCCGGCACATCCGGAGTTGGCGCAACGGGTGTGTCCGAAGTCGAGGTGACGACGTAGTTTGTCAGGAGCACTCGAGGCTCCATGCCGTCCAGCAACGGGCGGAAGCGGATATTCCGGACTCGGTCGGTGCGGCGGCGGGTGCCGTGAGCGTCTGTCGTCATGGCCGCGACCTCGAGATCCGACCCGGTGGATCGTAAAGTTCGATGAAATGGATGGCATTGGCGCAATCGCACCTATAAGGAAGAGTCTAACACATGGATGAGCTAATCCGGCACAATTCCCAGGCCGGGACGATAAATCCCGCATAGTTCCCGATTTGAATCGGCCCGTGCCCCCGTGTCGCGGCAGCCGCCCCAACCAGGGACGTGATCGCGAGAACTCAACCTGCCACGCTGGAGTCGATGGCCGGCGCGATGCGTTCCAGGACCTTTGGCCAACCCTGGCGCATCCCCTCGAAGGCAGCTCTTCTCGAATGACGCCAGGTTCAATCATGGCTTCTCCTCATCCAGAGTTCGGTCCAGAGCCTCGAGCCGCTGGCGCCAGTAACGCTCGAACGGCTTGAGCCACTCGTACACTTCCGCTAATCGCGACGCCTCGATGGAGTAATAGCGCTCACGGCCGCGCCGCTCGTCCCGGACCAGCTTCGCGCTGCGCAACACCTGCAAATGCTCCGAAACGGATGGCCGATGCAATTCGAACTCATCGACCAGGGTGTTGACTGTGGACGGTCGTTCGAGCAGAAGTTCCAGAATCCGGCGGCGCACCGGGTTTGCCAAAACTGCAAAAATGTCGGGGGCTGCCATGCAAAGAATTATACGTCGGAAATCTCCGACGTGTCAAGGCGAACATGTGCACTTCGCCAGTCCGTATCCGTTTACGTTTGCGCCATTTCCCACTCTTGAGCCAAAAGGACTTCATAGGAACACGTTCAGCCAGTATAAGGGCGGCCGTGAGCATCCATTCCGATCAGACCCGGATCAGGATCGCGTCATGAACGAAGACTTTGAAGCAATCCTGAGTCACGTCATCGAGAAAACCGGACACGAACGGTATCGATGGCTGACGTCGGAAGCCAATCCGGATGAGAAGGCCCGGACCGGGTACCGCCGTCTCGTGGTTGAACGATATCAGCAATTGCTCAGCGAGCCGGAGTACCCGCCGCTATTCGAACAAGCCAAGGGCGCCCTGGGCGCCATGGGCCGAGTCGTCGCGGCCGCAATCAAGAGACAGCCGGTTCGGGTGCCGGCCGCGGAGGTAGAGCGGCGGCTGGCCCTGTGCCAGGCTTGCGAGCACTTTGACCCCGTACCGCAGCGGTGCCGGCAGTGCGGATGCGGCCGGCTCAAACTAGAACTCGCCACCGAACGCTGCCCGCTGGTTCCCCCCAAGTGGGATCGAGTGCCGCCGGCGTCAGAGGGAGCGTGATCGCTCCAGATAAAGTCCAGGCCGACATCAAGCAAACCTTGGATGTTCACGGGGTCGATCCGATCGTTCCGGCCGCGACTGGCTGGCAGGAGCCAGGGAGCCCTGACGGAGCTCACTTGAATCGAGCAACCCCTTCGATTCAACTACTCTTCGCGATCGAGTGCGCGAGACGCTGCGGAGACTCGCAGCCGGTTCATCCGGGATGTTCCGGCCAGGGAGATCGCGCGTCTCTTGCGTACGCGGCCCTTCGCGTGAATCCGCTTGAGCCCATCCGCATAAGGGGACCATTTCGATGATGCTTTGCTCGCCAGCTCGGTGGTTTCTGGCCGGCCTCTCTATCACGTGCGCCTTCGAAGCCCGCGCCGGCGATCCCCCGCCGCAGCCGGTCGACGCCGAGTACACCGCGAAGATCCGCGAGTACACCACGGAGCCGTTCTTTCTGACTGACCTCGTCGACCACCTGCCCGCGTCGGACGCCGTCCCCTCGCCGCAAAAAGCGCTGGGATATGTTGTCGGCACTCCCGAGAAACTCACGTACACCAAAGACATCAACGCCTACTTCCGCGCGCTGGACGCGGCGTCTCCTCGGGTGAAAGTTTGGAGTATCGGCAAGAGCGAGGAGGGACGCGAGATGCTCCTTGCGGCCGTTTCCAGCGAGGAGAATCTCGAGCGGATCGATCGCTACAAGCAATTCACTGCGAAGCTCGCCGACCCCCGCAAAATAACGGCTGCCGAGTCGGCCGAGCTGGTGCGCCAGGCCAAACCGTTTTACTGGCTCTCCGGCTCGATCCACTCGCCAGAGACCGGATCGCCCGAGATGCTCATGGAACTGGCCTACCGGCTCGCCGTCGAGAATTCGGCCCATGTCGAGGCGATCCGCAAAAACCTGATCGTCCTGATCACGCCCGTCGTCGAAGTGGACGGCCGGGACCGGATGGTCGACATCTATCGCTACCGCAAGGCGAACCCCGGCAAGCAAGCGCCAGGTCTCCTGTACTGGGGCAAGTATGTCGCCCACGATAACAACCGCGACGCCATGGGTCTGGCGCTTTCGCTATCGAAGGTGATGATCAAGACCTTCCTGGAATGGCACCCGCAGGTCTTTCACGACCTGCATGAGTCTGTACCGTACCTCTACACCTCGACCGGCACCGGCCCCTACAACTCGTGGCTCGACCCCATCGTCGTTTCCGAGTGGCAGAAGCTCGCCTATCACGAGATCGAGGGGATGACCCGGCGGGGAGTGCCCGGGGTGTGGACGCACGGGTTTTACGACGGCTGGGCCCCGAACTACATGTTCTACATCGCCAACGGCCACAACGCGATCGGCCGGTTCTACGAGACCTTCGGCAACGGCGGGGCCGACACGCGCGAGCGCAAGCTGCCCGAGTCGGCAACCTCGCGCACCTGGTTCCGGCCCAACCCGCCCTTGCCGCGGGTCAAATGGTCGCTGCGCAATAATGTCAACATGCAAGAGAGCGCCTTGCTGCTTGCGCTCAACTACGTCGCTCTTAACCACGAGGAGTTCCTGACCAGTTTCGCCCTCAAGTCGAAGCGTTCCGTCGCCAAGGCGAGAACGGAGGGCCCTGCCGCGTGGATCATCCCCAATGACGGCAAGCGCCCGACCCTGGCCGCGCAGCTTGCGCGGCTCTTGAAGCGCCAGGGGGCGGAGGTCCATCGTCTCGACCGTGAGACGGAGGTGAAGGTTGCCAAGCCCTCGCCGGCTCGCGGACGGCCGGCTGGCCAGCCCGCTGGGGATCCTGCCCCCGAGCCCAAGGACGAACCAGCTGAAATTGCAAGTCCAGAAAGTCGCGGCGGGCAGCTACGTGGTGCGGATGGACCAGCCCTATAGCCGGATGGTCGACATGATGCTCGACACCCAGTATTACGCGACCACCGACCCGCGCCCGTACGACGACACCGGCTGGACCTTCGGTCCGCTTCGAAATGTCGTCACGCTGCGAGTCGTCGACCCGTCGATCCTCGGCGCCCCGATGACGCTCTTACCCGGACAGATCCGCGCCTCCGGAGGCGTCGAGGGCAACGGCGTCGCGTGGTATGTGCTGGGCGCGACCGCCGAGCCGGCCCTCGCCACGCTTCGGTTTCGGCTCAAGGACGTCACGATGTTCGCTGCCGAGGCGCCATTCGAGGCTGAGAACGCAAAGTACAGTGCCGGCTCATTCCTCATCCCGTCCGCCGGAAACCCCGAGGACCTCCGCTGGCGGCTCAATTCGGCCGCCGCTGCGCTCGGGCTGCGCGCTCGCGCCGTCACGACCGAGATCCCGGTGAAGCGCCACCCGGTCTCCGTGCCCAGGATTGCCGTGCTCCACACCTGGTTGAACACACAGAATGACGGCTGGTTTCGCCTGGCCCTCGACGAGTGCGAGATACCCTACGCATACATCTCCGACCAGGATGTCCGCTCCACGCCCGACCTCAAGGCGAAATTTGACGTGATCGTCTTTCCCCCCGCCACGTCCAGTCTGCCGGCCCTGATTAACGGCGTTCGGAAGCGGCTGCTCGACGATGGCACCGACTTCGGCGGCCCGGTCCCATTCAAGTCCACCAAGCTGACCCCGAATCTCGGAGGTGTCGACGACACGGACGATATCCGCGGCGGACTGGGCTTCGAAGGGCTGGCCCACTTGAAGAGGTTCGTGGAGCAGGGGGGCGTGTTCGTCCCGGTCACCTCGAGCGCCAGCCTGCCTGTCGGCCTGGGCATGGTCGAGCACGTCACGATCGCCGAGCCGCGCCAGCTTCAGGCTCACGGGTCTGTCCTCCGAGCGGGAGTTCAGGACAAACGGAGCCCGATCGCCTACGGCTACGATGACACCGTCGCGCTCTACTTCAACCAGTCCCCCGTGTTCCATGTCTCGCTGACCGGAGGAGGCGGCGGCGGCCGGGGCGGTGCGGGAGGTCCGGGCGGTGAGACCGGCGGTCGAACCACCGGTCGCGGGGGGGCAAGCGACCCGGACGTCCCGCAAGGCCGCCCGCTCCGTGAGTTCCCGCCCGAGCCGACCAGGAAGCCCGCGGAGCGCGAGCTCCACATCGAGCCCGAGATCCGCGAGTTGCTGGCCGGCACGATCTTGCCCCCGCGGATGTGGCCGCGCGTGGTCATGCGCTGGTCCGACGAGAAAGATCTCTGGGTCAGCGGCATGCTCGCAGGCGGCTCGGAGCTCGCCGGAACGCCCGCGGTCATCGACGTGCCGCTCGGCAGGGGGCACGTCGTCCTTTTCGGCAACAACCCCATGTGGAGGCAGGAGACTCACGGCAGCTTCATGCTCCTCTTGAACACGGCCCTCCATCACGACCACCTGCACGTGGGCCGGAATGAGCCCGCGTCGCCATCGAACAAGCGTCTGGGGCGTCCCTAGTCGCCCGTTTTCGACCCGGCAGGATCGCCAGGTTGCTCGCCGTTCCCACTTTTGGTTCCCGCATCGCTGGCGGTTCCTGGCTGCTCACCATAACTCCACGCGACGATCACCCGCGTCCAGAGCAGAAAGAACGCGGCCAGTCCGAAATCGAGTGTCGCATAGATCAAGTTGGCCGCGGCACTGTCGCGAGCTTGATCCGACGGTGGGTATAACTTGAGATAGATGAACGATGCGACGTAGGCGACTCCGCTTGTGATGAGCCAGACCCCGAACAGACGGACTCCCAGTGCGAACAGCTCCCTGTAGTTCATGGTACGCCTCTCATCGGGCACGGTCCCAGCCGCTGTGGTGACCGAAGTGGCGAGCCTGGTACCTGATCCCTTGGGAGATGATGAACAGCCAGATCGCCACGATGGCCACCGCGATCATGATCGCTCGAATCGTGAATCGCACCCGGGGGAACACCGTGGCAACAACCTCGACGGGCCAGGGCGGTGTACGATCGCCTCTCATTCCAATCTTACAAAGGAGCCGGTGCACAATCCATCTTGCTGGCACTTGCGCCCGACCTGGAACCGGAGGGCGCGATCCGACAAAGCGAGGTCTGACTGACCAGACCGACGAAGGACGGAAGGGTGACGAAGGCACCAAATCGGATCGCTGGGCGCGGACGCCAACGCCTGTTCTCATCGACGAGGTGATTGCAATACTGGTGACTCTTGCTAGAATCGCGCTTGGTGTCCAAGGATCCGGCCGATCTTACGGGCGCTGTGCTGCGCCAACATCGCACTTGGTCGAGACCTCTTCTGATGGAAGAAAATAGCGATCGTCTCGCGTCCAGAGTCCGAGAAATCCGCCTGGACAAGTTCGGCGGCGAGGGCATCGCTAACTTGTCTCGGGCCATGAACATCCCGGCCAGGACATGGGAGCATTTCGAGAATGGAGTGATGATCCCCGGCTGGATAATCCTGCAGTTCATCGAGATCACGGGCGTTGAACCACACTGGCTGTTGACCGGCAAGGGGGAGCGCTACCGCGTGCCCCCCGTGAAAGCGGTGCGCCGCGCGTCTCGATAGAGGTGTACCAATGAAACGGGGTCTCCCCGTCAAGAAAGTTTCAGCGCATCTGGACGTGCTCCGCTTCCCGGCAGCCGCCGAGCACCCCCTCGCGGCACAGTGTTTGAATTGCTCCGTCCGCTTGATGTTGTTTCAACCCGATCTGGACTCGCCTGAGCGGCTGCTCGGGGTCTGCCAGAGATGCAAGCATTGGTTTCTCATTGACCTGATACCCGACCAGACTGAAGGGCTGTTGTGGCGACTACCCGATGTCGAGGTAATCCGACAGCTCTCGTTCGAGAGAGTGTCCAAGGGATCCACCCGAAGCACTGACGAGAACGCGTGAACGACCCTTGCACGAACAGGAGAATCCAGTATGAAGAGGCGTGCTGTGTTTGCGGGGGCCCTCGGATTCTTGCTCGCGGTCGCGGGGGTCGCCCATGCGGGCTCGATCCAGGCCGGCGACTTGATCGTCGTTGATTTCGGCAACGGTACCCTGGACGACGTCAACCCGACGACGGGGGCAACCTCGATCATCGCCACCGGGTTCTCGAATCCGGAAGGACTTGCCATCAACTCAAAAGGGTTCATCTTCGTGTCCGACATCGGTACGTCTACGATCGATCAGGTCAATCCGACCACCGGGGTCGTAACCACCTTCTCGGGGAACGGAGTCGGCACGGGGCCGGCCCTGGACCGCCCATTCCAGATGGCCTTCAACTCCGCGGGCACGCTGTACGTCGCTGAAGGAGGAACTCCCAACGGCAACACCACCGCCGTCTACGCAATCGGCGCGAACGGCAACCGGACGCTCGTTGCCGGCAACAATGGGTCATCGAACAATCTGTTCACGGAGTTCCTGGCGGGCCTCGCCCTCGACTCGAAAGGGAACATCTACACCAGCGCGCCGACCGCGCACACGATCTATAGCGTCGGGAGCGGGACGGCGACACCCCTCACAACCGCCGTGACGGCTCCGCAAGGCCTGGCATTCGGCGCTAATGGCCAGCTCCTGGCGATCAACGGCAGCCCATCGAACCCGACGATCCACTCCATCGATCCGACCACCGGGACCACCACGGTGCTGTCCAGCAACACCGTCGGAACTGGCCCGGCCTTCGATGTGCTCAGGGGCATCACGGTTGCGCCCGACGGCACGATCTACGCGACCGACGTCGGCGACGACGAGATCTACAAAGTGAACCCAATGAACGGCGATCGAACGGTCGTGGCCACTGGCTTCGGAGGCCTCACTTACGGGATCGCCGTCTATCCCAACGTCGCAGGTTCGGTTCCCGAGCCCTCGAGCGCCGTGTTGTTCGCCGTGGGCGCGGCCGGACTGTTCCTTTATCGAAGACGGAATCGGTCCGTACGCACGGCTTAGGCTCAATCCCTTCGCGTGATGATGCGCTCGACTCCGCGTTGCACAATTCGAGCACGCCCGGCACGCGGTTCAGCCAGGGGGCGGACTCATGCTCTTCTCCATGAGGCGATCGTACGGGATCGGCGTCATCGTGCTGTCGCTGATCGTTCAGCCTGCCATCCTCCGGGGAACGGCGCGCGCCGACGTGACCGGCGAGGAGGTCGAGCAGGCGATCCAGAAGGGCGTGAGGTTCCTCAAGGACTGCCAGCTCGCCAACGGATCCTGGCCCGACGGAGCCATCGTGCCTACGGGAACGACCAGTCTGGCTGTGCTGGCTCTCCTGGCAACCGGTGAGAGCCCTGACTCGGTCGTCATTCAAAGCGCGCTCGCCGGTCTCCGTCCCGCCGGCCCGCAACTGCTGAACAGTACCTATGCCGTTGGCCTCCAGAACATGGTTTTCGCCGCCGCCGAGCCGGACGTCGACCGCGCGACTCGCCGCCAACGCCAGGTGGCTGGAGCGCACGCAGCATCGAATCCTGGGCCAGGACCGGTGGCCGGGAAACTGGACGTACGGCGCCGAATTCCCGCAGCCGGGTGACAACTCGAATACCCAGTACGCCCTGCTGGGCTTGAACGCCGCGCGCGAGGCCGGCATTCGCGTCAATCCGGGCACCCTCGAGCTCACACGCGACTACCTGGAGTACTACCACAACGCCGACGGCGGCTGGGGTTATACGCCCAACAACAAGCAATCGACCGCGAGCATGACGTGCGCAGGCATCGCCGGGTTGATCTTCTGCGGGGCCAGACCATTTCTGAGCGCCGAGACGCTCTGGGACGACAGGGTCGATCACTGCGGCGAGGGCCGATTCGACCCCCATTTGAGCCGGGGCATCAACTGGCTGGGCACCCATTTTCGCGTTGACCAGAATATCGGCCATGGCCAGCAGTACAAGCTCTACTACCTTTACGGGCTGGAGCGAGCCGGCCGGCTCGCCGGTATCCGCTTCTTCGGCCAGAACGACTGGTATCGCCTGGGGGCCGAGGAATTGGTCCACCAGCAAGACCAGGCCCGCGGATTCTGGAACGGGCCGGGAGAGCCCCCGATCATCGCAACCAGCTTCGCCCTCTTGTTCCTCGCCAAGGGCCTGCGCCAGTCCTCATCAACAAGCTCAGCCACCATCCCGGCGCTGACTGGGAGAATGACACCGATGACATTCGCAACCTGGTGGGCGCCGTCTCCCGAGACTGGAAGCACCTGCTCACCTGGCAGCTCCTCGACGCCGATTCGGCCACCGTCAACGACCTGTTGATGGCGCCCATCGTCTTCTTCAACGGCCACAAGGCGCCCGTGTTTTCGGCTCACGGCAGAGAGAGGCTCCGCAGATACGTCGATCAGGGAGGCGTTATCTTCGCGGACGCCTGCTGCGGCAAGGCCGAATTCGACCGGGGCTTACGGCAGTTGATGACGGAGATCTTCCCCGAAGAGGACTGCCGGCTGCACCCGCTCGCCGGCGATCATCCGGTGTGGCGCTCGAGGCATTTGCTGTCTCCGGAAAAGCACCCGCTCTGGGGCATCGAGCACGGCTGCCGGACGGTCGTCATCTACTCCCCGCGCGATCTCTCCTGTTTCTGGAACCAGTTGGAACGGAGCCCGGGAAACGACGCGGTCGCCCATGCCCTGAAGATCGGGCAGAACGTGGTCGACTACGTCACGGGGCGGGAGATGCCGCGCGACAAGCTCACGAGCCGCGAGATCAAGCTCTCCCGGCCGGAGGCACCCCAGCGCGGGGCCTTGCGGATCGCCAAGCTCAGGCACGCCGGCGAGTGGAACATCGCCCCGCGCCGATCCCCAACCTGATGCAGATTCTCCGCCGGCCCCCGCTCAGCTTCGACGTCGTGGTATCCGAGAAGGACATGTTCCCGCGCGATCCGGGACTGGTCTATTACCCGCTCGTGTATCTGCACGGCCGATCGAGCGTGCACTACGAGCAAGAAGACCTCCAGGCACTCTCCCACCATCTCAACCCCGGAGCGGGGACGCTGTTCGCCGATGCGGCGTGCGGCAGCGCAGACTTCGACGCGTCGTTCCGGCAGCTCGCCGCCGTTCTGATCCCCGACCACCCCCTGGTCCCAATCCCCCACGACGACGACCTGTTCACGACCAAGGTTGCGTTCGATCTCAAGGACGTCCAGTACACTCACGCCGCCGGGGGACGCCGCGATCTCCCCCAGCTCGAAGGCGTCAAGCTCGACGACCACTGGGCGATCATCTACTCGAAGTACGATATCGGCTGCGCGCTCGAGCAGAACACCGAGCTTTCTTGCAAGGGTTATACTCACGAAAGCGCCGTCAAGATTGCCACCAATGTTGTGGTCTATTCCACGCTGCCGTGAGACCTCATGAGATCAACTGCGCCCGGCCGCTAGGTCGGCAGGAAAATCGCGATCGAACCGCGCCTGAATCGTACGGCTGCCTCCTTTCTGCACGAGCCTTCCAAGCCGTTCGCGCAGGCGTGGATCATAATCGTGGATCTTGAGGGCGGACATGGCGGCGATCGCGATTTGCTCCGAGTCTGACGAAACCAGCTCGAGCAGATAGTCAATGGCGACCGGCAGTCGCATCATGGCGATCGCTAGAAGCACCCGTGACCGGAGCTCGGAGGAATGACACTCCTGCCAGCACGCTTTGAGGGCGCCGAATGCCTCGGGCAGGCGCGACCGTCCCAGCGCAAGAACGGCCGCCTCGCATCGAGAAGGCTGCATGGTGTCGAGGAACTGGCAGACGAACGGGAGATTCTCCCGGGCGTTGATGGTCAGAAGACCGGAAAGGCACTCGGAGAGAACCTCGGAGTCGCTGTCCCCGATCCTGGCCTTGAAGCGAAGCAGCAATCCGGCGGCCTCGTTTCCGAACGACGCCAGGGCCTGGGCTGCCGCAATCCGCACCTCCTTTTCCGGATCGGCCAGCGAGTCTGCAACGAGGACCAGGTCCTCCGATCCGCCGATCCGCGCCAGAGCGAAAATGGCAGCCGCGCGCAGGGCCGCGCCGCTGTCCACCTCTCCGCCCCAGACCGGCTCGAACTGCACGTGGACGGCCGCTCGTCGGAAGATCTCTTTTTCCTGGTGCTCGAGCTTGTCGAGTGCCGCGATGACCGCGATCTTGGCCCGGCAGAGCTTGTCATCCTTGAGGGGGTTGACGAGGAACCGATCGTACGCCGCCGCCAGGTCGGCAGACAGCTCCACGAGAGTCTGCTCACCCGCGATCGCCGCCGCCGCGGCCACAACCAGGTTCGACCGATCACCGATAAAGCGGCGCAGCTCGGCCGTTTGCTGGGCGGACAGCGGTTGGCCGCGGAGCTCGCGAATCGCCGCCAGTTTGTCGTCCAGGGATAAGCGCGTTCCCATCCGTTCCTCGTGTGCCAGAGCGTCACCGACTTTCCTGACCGTTCCCAAGGGGATAGGCTGATCCTAATGAGCGGAGGAGGAATTCGCCATGAGTAAAATTGTGCGGCCGATCGCGCTGTGTTGCCTCCTGGGATCCTGGGTCCTGGTGCCCGGACAATGTTCCCGAGCCGCACCTCCGGCTCGGGAGGACCCAGTCGCCACCGGCGGGCAGCCCATCATCGTGACGCGGGAATCCGGAACCGGGCAGATCACTTCCGCCGACGGCGGATACGCCGAATGGTCAAAGCGGGTCAAATACAACAAGAGCTGGATCGCAATTGACTGGAGCGCGCTCAATCGCCCGCTCGTGGAAGGCGACCGGGTCATCGTCCCCGTGGAGTATTTTCTCGATCCCGCCGATCATTACCTGGCGACGACACTGAAGATCGAGGCGCTCGGCCCGCGCGTGCCCAAGGCCGGGGCGCGCAAGCCTGTCAGTTTCGAGAATACGCAGCATCTCTGGTACGGCGAGCAGTCGGTCAAGATCGAGCCCGGAACGGGAAAGCATGCGTTCGCCTTGACCATTCCCCGCTCATCGCCCCAGAACGATCTCCTTCTGCTCGCCCTGTTTGCCGACAGTCAAGGCAAACGATGGCCCTGGGACGTCCGCGCCAGCACCTGGTTCAGCCGGAAGGGC
This sequence comes from uncultured Isosphaeraceae bacterium, assembly GCA_963781785.1. Classification (GTDB taxonomy): domain Bacteria; phylum Planctomycetota; class Planctomycetia; order Isosphaerales; family Isosphaeraceae; genus CAWAHD01. The sequence continues at coordinate 608,176 of CAWAHD010000002.1, forward strand.
GGCTTCTTCGAGCTCGAGACCGACCGGCCGGGCAACCTGTTCACCTACGACGAGCCGGTCCGCGTGGTCGCGCGGCTCAAAAACGTCCGGCCCGCCGCCAAAGGCGAGAGCAAAATGCTCCGTTATCGGGTGTACGACTACACCCGCGCCCTGCTCGGCGAGGGATCCGTTCCGTTCACGGTCGAGCGCGATGGGCAGTCGGTGCCGGTGCCCCTGAACATCGCCCGCAGGGGCACATTTCTGTTCCAGGCGGAAGTCGAGGGTTGGGAGTCGCGCGAGACGATGTTCTGCCGCATTCCCAACCTGGCTGCTCTTACCAACGGCAAGCCGACGCGATTGGGGTTCACGATTCATGCCGCCCCAGCACTTGGCTCCCGCACCGATCAGGTCTTCCAGATCGCGCGCTGCCTGGGACTGACGACCTGCCGGGCATTCACGGAATGGAAATCGATCGAGCCCGGTCCCGGTGTGTTCGCGCTATCGCACTGGGACCCCTCAGTGAATGCCGCTTCCGCGCACGGCATCGAGACGGTCATCACCATCTATGACCCGCCGGCCTGGGTCATGCCCGTGGGCCGGCACGTTGGTTACCAGATGTTTCCTTGCCGCCTGGATGCCTTCCGGGAGATGGTGACCACGGTGTCGCGGCGTTACCGGGAGAAGATCTGGGGATGGGAGTGGCTCAACGAGATCACGCCCGGCGGGACGCCCGATTATGTCACCGATTACGTGAAGCTCTGCGAAGCCGGGGTTCTGTCAGCTCGGGCCGTTGACCCCAAATTGAAGTCGGTGCTGGCGGGTGGGCTCTGGCCCCGAGGGTTCCGACTCGATGTGTTGAGCGCAGGCGCCGGCCGGTTCGTGGACGTCCTGCCGATCCATTACGGTAGCGGTGCCGCGATCGCCGAGGCGCGCGCCGACCTGGACTCCTACGGCCACTCTCGCGCCGGCGTCTGGGAGAACGAGTCGTGTGCGTTCGTCATCGACTGGAACTGCCCCGGGCTCGATTGGGTGTCGGAAACATCCAAATGCCGCTATATCCTCACCCAGTGGACCGACGAGCTGAATGCGGGAGCCGAGAAACTGATCTACTTCGGCGGCGAAGGCGCGGCGATCGGGTACGGCGACTACATGCTCAGTGATTTCTCGCCCTTGCCCGTCGCTGCCACTCTCGCCGTCTTCGCGGCCAAAACGTTCGACGCCCGGCCGATCGGAATGTTTCAGGTCCCTGGCTCGGTCGGCGTGTTCCACCTGTTCGAGCGGAACGGTCAAGCGCTCCTGGTCGCCCCGGGCCGCGTCAACGAAGGCGACCGTGTTCCCTTGGCTGTGGGTTCGCCAACGATTCGCTTGACCGACTACCAGGGAAATGAGACGACCGTGGCGTCCGCCGACGGCGTGGCTCGATTGCCGCTCTTACTCCTGCCGTGCTTCGTCGAAGGTGCCGAGCTGGACGTCCTGAAGTCGTACCTCGTGCCGGCCATCGATGTCGGAACGGCCGGGGCGGGAGCCAGTCGGAACCAAGCAGCGGCGCAAATCCACCTGCTGGTGGGCAAGCCAGGGACCATACCAGTCCGGCTCCAGAACCTCTACAGCAAGCCTCTGTCGGGGACCCTCCAGATCGAGCTTCCCGCAAGCTGGACGCGCGACCCGCGGCTGCGGTTTTCACTCGGGCCCAACGAGCGCAAGACCGTTGCGATTCCGGTCACCGTGCCCGAGTCGACCCGGCTCCAGACAACGGCGCACCAGCTCACGGCCACCTTCGACTGGCAAAAGCTGCCGCCGGTCACGAAGTCGATGGCCATCACTCTGATCTCGCCCGAGCGCGTGGGTAATTTGATCAAGAACGGTGGATTCGAAGAGCTCAATCGCGACGGCAAGACGCCGGCCCACTGGAACGGGATCAATGCCCGGATCGTTTCGAGTGAGGGGCTCGGGCTGGGCCTGGGTAAGAACGTATTGAAGTTCTCGAACGCCAGCCAGTACGCCTATCACGCTCAATCCATCAAACTGCCGGGCAGCACGACCTATCTTTATACGGCGTGGGTCTGGAACCAGGGCATGGAAGGTGGCTCGAACATCAACCAGACCATGACCGACGGCCGATCGCGCGCACTCTACAACAACGCCGTGATCAACATCGGGGACAGTACTCCGTCATGGCAGGTATTCACGTGTCGATACGATGCCCCACAGAACCTGGCCGAGGCGGCCTTCGTGCCGGTCGTGAGGGGGGCGGGCTCGGCTCTGTTCGACAACATTCGCGTCACGTTCTTCGAGGGCACCGACTTTGCCGCCGAGACAATCAGGGTCGGGCGCCCGCCGGCGATCGACGGCCGCCTCGATGACTGGGACGGCCGGTGCCCCATCCCCTTGATCGGCCGCAATCAGCTTCACATGCACACCAAGGAATACGCCTGGGGGCCGAAGAACCTGAGTGGAGTTGTCTACCTGCGGTGGGACGCGGGGAATCTCTACGTTGCAATCGAGGTTTCCGACGACGTCCATCATCCCGCCGGCGACGGCGACACGGTCGTGACCGGCGACAGCGTGATCCTCGCCTTCGATCCGACCGGCCGGTCTCCGGAGGCGTCGAGCCGGTCGTCGGAGTTTTATCTCTCCGCGCAGAAGCCCGCCGGCGGCAGCGGAATGCACACGCTCTGGAGGCCGCACGCCAAGACGCAGGCCGCCCGGCAGGACACCTGGCGCGCGACTCATCGGCGTACGAGTTTGCGGTCAAGGCCGAGGCCGGCCAGTGCGTCTACGAGCTGCGCATTCCGTGGAGCGAGCTGGGGTTCGCTCCGGCCTTCGGCGGCAAGCTCGGCTTCGCCACTCAACTGAACGAAAACGACGGCCGCGGCCTGGCCGCCCAGATGAACTGGGGTGGTGGGCTGGCCCCCGTCTGGCGTCCCGCCGGGTTTGGAGTCGTGACGCTGGTCGAGTAGTGGCGAGTGGCGATCACCGGTAACGCGTCGAACGATGGCTGACGACGAAAACATTGCTCGCGAACCTGCGCGGCTCGTCTGGTGTCGATCGGTTTCAGGAGGATCAACCATGGATACCAGCAACCTGCTCGCAAAGTTCGCGCGGATCGGCGCCCGGCTCAAGGTCACCGACCGTCCATCTCGGCGTTCCGGGGCCGTAGCCGGAATCGTCAGCCTGGACGTGCTGGAAGACCGCGAGGGCGAGTTCTTCGAAGTGGGTCGGCGCACGGAGACAGACCCCGACGTCGCCGTGCTGGACGTTCAGCCTGGCGACCGGCACTTGCTGCTCCTCGTCCGGGATGGTGGTGAGAAGCAGAAGTTCCTGTGCGGCCACGACGAGCGCCACTGGTTCGTTGCTGCCGTGCCCGAGTCCGCTCCCGTCGGGACGGTTCGTCAGGCAAAGGAAGCCCTCAAGCCCGCCGAGGTCCGTAGCGCCCAGGGTCGCGCGGGGCTCCGTGCCGCGGCTCGCAATCGTCGCAAGAACGCGGCCTACACCCGCCAGGGCGAATGGTTCTTCCTGCCGGTGCCCGCGTTTCGGGTGGACGAAACCCTGGTGCTGCGGAACGAGCCGCTCCGGAGAGGCAATGGCGGCAAGCCGCACTGGGTCGAATTCTGCTACCGGACCGGCGGAGTGACCGTCTACGTCTGTCCTCGCCACCGGGACGGCGTCACGGCAAAGCAGTACCAGAAGATGCTCAAGGCCAACCCTCGCGCGAAGGCGTGGGGCTGGCAGTTGATGCTACGAAACGCGGGTGTCTACGTGCGTGGAAGAGTCCGCCACGCCGACCACCAGACGATCGTGCTCCATGGCTGGCACAGGGTGTTGATGAACACCGAGGCTGAGTCCAGGGCGATGCGAAACGTCGCATTCCTGGATTGACGACCTGGGTGGCGACCGACGGGCGCGTGGCAGGAATTCGCTGCCATCGGCTCCGACCGCCGGGGAATCGCCGGAGGTGAACGCCCTAACCCTGCCGCGTACGGACTTGATCGAACGGTGCGCGACTCGGGAGCAATGCCGGTTCAGAAGGACAAGCTTCGGTTGACGAGCGGATGGTGCCGGATGCCGACCTGCGACTGGAGAGCCACGTCTCTTGTCCCAAGAGCCTTGTTTTTCGTACGGAAAAACGACGGCCGAATCAGGAACTTGTGTTCCTGCCGGCTGGGTTTATGACGCCTCTTCCAGTGAGAGTTGGCCCAGGCTGTCGTGCCGGGGTTGCTGCCCAGCGCCGCCGTCACGGTGCCGCTGTCCGTTGCGTTCAGATACCCCGAGCTACCAACTGCAAGGGCGGTAGTCTCCGATGAACTGCCGGAGTCGAAGGCGGTGGATGGCTGAGCCGTGACCGAGAACGGGCTGGGTGCGCTGGCCTTCGCAACTGCTGCGGTGCCGGACACCGGGTCGATGAACAGCCCGCTGAGCACGGCGTTCGGCCCGCCCTTGGTCGTGATCGTGATCACCACGTTGCCGCTGACCTTCCAATCGAGGTAGACTCCCGCGCTGAATGAACTGACCATCTCGGTGTCCAGAACCGTACCCGTGGCGGCCGCGGCGATCTGAACTTGCTCCTGCCGCCCGCGACCGTTCCAGTCAAGGAAGTACAGTTCCAGGTCATGCGCCTGTCCATCGGCCAGATTGACATCGATCGTGAAACTCGTGGTTGAGTACCAAGCCGCGATGATCCGGCCGGAGCCGCCCGGATTCTCGAGGGCGCTGGCAGACGTCGTGCTGGTCGTATCGATATACGTTAACTCACCCGAGGGTGTGACCGTGTCGCCGGTGGGGTACTTTGGCGTGTCGTCGATCACGTTGTAGCCCTGGACGCCGTAGACCCCGATCCAGTTGCCTTGTGTCGCGGTGTCCTGCTCCAGGAACGTCGCCGTTGCCGACGGCGGAGGCGGAGGCGGGTTGCCGGTCGGGTCGATGAATAGCCCGCTGAGCACGGCGTTCGGCCCGCCCTTGGTCGTGATCGTGATCACCACGTTGCCGCTGACCTTCCAATCGAGGTACACTCCCGCGCTGAATGACGTGACCATCTCGGTGTCCAGAACCGTGCCCGTGGCGGCGGCGGCGATCTGAACTTGCTCTTGCCGCCCGCGACTGTTCCAGTCAAGGAAGTACAGCTCCAGGTCATGCGCCTGTCCATCGGCCAGATTGACATCGATCGTGAAACTCGTGGTTGAGTACCAAGCCGCGATGATGCGGCCGGAGCCGCCCGGATTCTCGAGGGCGCTGGCAGCAGTCGTGCTGGTCGTATCGAGATAGGTTAACTCACCCGAGGGTGTGACCGTGTCGCTGGTGGGGTACTTGGGCGTGTCGTCGATGACGTTGTAGCCCTGGACGCCGTAAACCCCGATCCAGTTGCCTTGTGTCGCGGTGTCCTGCTCCAGAAACGTCGCCGTTGGCGACGGCGGAGGCGGAGGCGGAGGCGGGTTGCCGGTCGGGTCGATGAACAGCCCGCTGAGCACGGCGTTCGGCCCGCCCTTGGTCGTGATCGTGATCACCACGTTGCCGCTGACCTTCCAGTCGAGGTAGACTCCCGCGCTGAATGAACTGACCATCTCGGTGTCCAGAACCGTACCCGTGCCGGCCGCGGCGATCTGAACTTGCTCCTGCCGCCCGCGACCGTTCCAGTCAAGGAAGTACAGTTCCAGGTCATGCGCCTGTCCATCGGCCAGATTGACATCGATCGTGAAACTCGTGGTTGAGTACCAGGCCGCGATGATCCGGCCGGAGCCGCCCGGATTCTCGAGGGCGCTGGCAGACGTCGTGCTGGTCGTATCGAGATAAGTTAACTCACCCGAGGGTGTGACCGTGTCGCCGGCGGGGTACTTTGGCGTGTCGTCGATGACGTTGTAGCCCTGGAGGCCGTAGACACCGATCCAGTTCCCTTGTGTCGCGGCGTCCTGCTCCAGGAACGTCGCGGTTGCTTGGCTTGCGACGATGTTGACCGAGAAGCTCCCCAGAGTGCTCTGCGCGACGGCGTTACCGCTCACGTCAGTGACCGGCGTGCCGAGCAGGTTCACCGTGTACGTGCCGTTATCGGCTGCCGACCAGGTGCCGCCGGGGGGCGTGATCTCGTAACTGACGAGGAATCCGTGGGCATCGCCGAGCGCATCGGTCGGGCCCATCGGCGAGGTCGAGACGACGCTGGCGGTGATTGGGGCAGCTCCGCCGGGGGGGCTCACGTCCACGACCGCACCCGCCAGGCTGGATAACGCAATGGCCGTATCGTCCGCATAGGTGACGGTGAAGGTGTACGGGTTGAGGCTGCCGGCGTTCGCCGCCGTCACTGCGGGCGCACTGAGCACCGCCGTCGGCGGCGTCGTGTCGGCGATCGCGTTATGCTGGTAGGCGCCGATATCCGTGGTGCCCGCTCCGCCCCGCGGGGAGTAGCCGCGCTGATCGGTAAAGAGGTTGTCGGGGTTGGCCCCCGCGCCGATGGCCGGGCTGCCCGCCTGCAAAGCAATGGTCTGGGTCGGGCCGCCGTTACTGGCGAGGCCCGCGGTGGCAAAGAGCGGGTTGACGCCAGTGAGGTCTTTGGCGCCGACAATCGTCCCGGCGGCAGGAGCGGTCTGGAACAGGCAGTTGTTGGCAGTGATCGCGCCGGCGTAGTCGACAGCACCGTTGCCGGCGAAGAGGGTGCTCACGGCGGTGACGGACCCCGCGACCTGCACCACGCCGCCACCGGAGCCCGTGCCGGTCTGGGTATTGAGCGCGACGGTACTGTTGTAGAGGCTCACGCTGCCGCCGGCGACGTAGCCGCCACCGCCGGAAGCGTCGCCGGCTGAGCCGGTGGACCCGGCGGCGCCGTCGCCCAGGCCGCTGCTCCCCCCCTTTCCGCCGGCGCCGCCACTACCGCTTTTCCCGCCCAGGACGGAATTCTCGGCGAGGGTATCGCTCACCAGCGTGAGCGTTCCGCCGGCGACGTAGATGGCTCCGCCGGCACCACGGCCGCCGTTGCCTCCAGGGCCGCCAGGGCCGCCGCTGGCGGCGCCGCCGCCGATCTGGGTGAGGCTTGTTCCTGTGGTCAGGTGGACGGCACCGTCTCCGACGTGGGTATGCATACCCCCGCCGGCTTCGGCATGGCGGTGTCGTTGCGATCGAACGATCGCAGACCCGGTGCCTCCTCCGGTGCCTCCGCTGAAACCGCTCAGGCCGCCGGCTAATCCGCCGGCGCCACCGTTGCCACCGGATCCTCCCGCACCGCCGTTGGCGAGATTGCCGCTGAGCGTGGCGTTGTTGACGATAACGGTCCCGCCGGCGATGTACAGACCGCCGCCCGATCCCGATCCACCATTCCCGCCGGTCCCGCCTGAACCGCCCAGCGGAATCGTGCCGGTGCCAGTTCCGCCCAGGATGCCGCCGAGTGAAGGCATGCCGGCGGTGCCGCCCTTGCCGCCCGGGCCACCCTGTCCTCCGATGGCCTGGCTCCCGCTGAGGGTCACCCCGGAAAGTGTGAGGGATTCCGCCGGCGACGTAGAGCCCACCGCCCTTACCGGCGCCGCCGGGGCCGCCAGCTCCGCCGGCGCCCCCGGGGCCGCCGTGAAAGAGTTGCGACAAGCCGGTGCCGCCACCCAGGATCGACGAGCCCGAAAGGGAAATGCCCACGCTGGTGCTGACCAGCAGGCTGCTTCCCGGGCCGCCCGCACCGCCGGTGCCGCCGGCGCCTCCAATCGCCGAGTTGGACTGGAAGGTGCTGAAGTCGACGGTGAGATTCCCCTGGGAGAGGTAAATGCCGCCGCCATCGGCCAGCCCTGCTGCGCCGCCATTTCCGCCGTCGCCGCCGGGCTTGCCGAGGATCCCGTCGCCTCCCATGCCGCCCGGGCCTCCGAGCCCGCCCAAGGCCTGATTGGTCGCGAACGTATCCCCAGAGGCCAGGAGGGTGCCTCCCGCCACGTAGACGCCGCCGCCGGCCGCCGTTCCGCCGTTGCCGCCGTTGCCGCCTGCACCACCGGTCTGGGCCGCAGCCGATTTGACGGCGTGCTGGTTACCGGCGTTGCCGCCACTGCCGCCGGCGCCCCCTTGAGCGATATTGTTGCTGATGGTGTCGTTCGTCAGGGTCAGGGTGCCAGCGGCAAGATAGATGCCGCCGCCCTTGGCATTATCTCCGCCACCTGCGTTCCCGCCCGCCTGGCCCGTCGCTCCTGCCTTTCCGACGGCGCCGCCGGCCCCTTGTGCCTCGTTGTTCGTGATCGCCACACTGGTCATCCTGACTATGCCGCCATCGACCAGGAGGGCACCGCCCAGGGCCGCGTTTCCGCCCAGAATTCCGCCACCAGTCGCGTTCCCCCCCTTCATCGTCAGATCCTGGAATGCGACGGACAGGCTCGCGCCGCTCGCGCTGATGATTCCGAAGAGGCGGTCCTGCCAGGGATAGAACTCCGGCTCGATGGTCGTGCTGGCCTCGCCGGCGCCCACGATCGTTAGCGTTTTGGCCGGCAGGCTGGAGGCATTCTGAATCACCAGCTCTCCGGCGGTCGCGTTTGTGAGTCCATAGGTACCGGCCGACAGCACAATCGTGTTATTCGCGAACCCGTTGCTGTCGGCAGCGCTGATCGCAGCGCGCAGGCTGCTGTCAGTCCCCACGGGGTAGAACGTGCCCGACCCAGGCGTCGGGTTGTTGATCACGCTCAAGTCGGCCGTGTCCACGGTCGGGAAACCGGAGCTGGTGATCTTGAACGCGTAGCCATTGCCGATCTTGGTCAAGGTGAGCCCGTTGAAGACTGCCTGGCCGTGACTCGCGGTAACGGTGAGCGTCCCGCCCAGAGTGGCGCCCGCCGGGCCGCTCGCCAGCGCGATGGTGACACTGCCGCTGAATGCCGCGTCCACGCCCCCCTCGTCGTTCTCGGCGGAGACCACAACCCCGAACGGGTCGCCGGCGATGACGCTCGCGGGCGGCTGGTTGGTGACGACGATCTGGGTGGCCGTTCCGTAGGCGACCAGCCCGGGGACGAGCAGGTTCGCCTTCGGCGTCCCCAATCCGGTGACTTCGTCATATCCGGGTCCGGCCTTGAAGCCGCCGTTACTGCCCTTGGTGATGTCGTGGAAGTCGGCCGCGGGGAGCGAGTAAAGCGCCGGCAAGGTCTGGGAGGGGCCATCGAGGGTCGTCCCTCCCGCGGCGACCCGTCCCTGGTTCCCGATCGCGATCAGGCCCGCCCACGAGGGGGCCGCCACGCTCGTGCCGCCGATCTCCAGCCAAGGGCCGCTGTTGTCGGTGTTGTCCCAGGAGTCGTACACGGCAACGCCGGTGTTGGGATCGGCATCCCAGGCAACGTCCGGGATCGTCCGCTTGCCCGTGCTCTGAACGGCGGTCTGGTACGCAGGCTCGGTCTCGTCAGCGCTCGTGCCGCCGCCGCTGCCGGACCAGGCGGTCTCGCTCTGGTAAGTGTTGTCAGCATTGAGATTGAGAGTCGTGCCGCCGGTCGCCAGGACGTTGGGCGAGTAAGCCGGATAGTAGCCCGGCGAACCCTGGTCTCCGGAGGCGGCCACAAACGTCACGCCCTGGTGGCCGCTCGGCGTGGTGAACGTGCTGTCGACCTGCTGCTCTTCTGCGTACTCGTCCAGTCCCCAGCTCATCGAGACGACCGAAACCCCGGGAAGGCTGGCCGCCGTGGCCACCGCCGCGAACAGGTTGTTGTTGCTCGTGTTGGTGGCCTCGACCAGGTCGATGCTCGCCCCGGGCGCGATGGCGTGAGCCCATTCGACATCGAGCGACTCCTCCAGCTCCCATGTGCCATTGAGATTTCCAGCCCCGGCCGGATCCGTGCCCGGCAGGTTCGTCGTCTGGCCGCTCTGGTTATACTTCGTGAAGCTCGGCGGGTCGGGCAGGTCGAATGCCTGGTCGAACTGGCCCAGGTCGCTGCTGGTGAATGCAGGGTTCCCCTTGCCGGTGACTAGCTTGTCAACGAAGGCCGGGTCGTCATAGGCGTCGACGATGGCGATGGTCTGCCCGGTGCCGTCCCCCTGGATCGTTCCGAAGATGACGCTGTCGACCCCGTACGCCGTCCGGATCTGGGATGGAGTGTAGCCGACCGGTGTCGACGACCCGAAGTCCAAAGGCAAGGCACCCGCCGGACCGGGCGTCAATCCCGACGGGTCGCGGCCCGCGGGATGGTGGATCTCGATGATCGGTTGCACGGCGACCGCCGGCGAAAGCACCACCCGGCTCTCGAGGTGCTCCAGAATCGATTCGGTGGATCGGTTACGTCGTGGTACGAGGCGATGCCATTGCGATCGGCAGGACATGGTGACCCTCCTCGATGCAACACAATGATGAATGAATGAATCAGCCGGCTTGTTGTTTGCTTGCAATGCCGCGCGGAGGGGAGGAGCCACGGTACCAGTCGGGAAAACGACCGACTCCGAGGACTGAAGAAGTCTCGTTTGAATGGATCGATGCTGTGCTGGTTTGAGTCACTGACCGGATGCGAGCAGTGACGCGAACGCGACAACCGACTCCCGATCGAACGGCTCACGACACCATGGTTTCGACAGATCGAAAAAATCAGACGTGCCGGCTCTGGCCAAAGTGGTACCACCGACCCGTTCGTCAGGATGCCGAGTGAATCGGGAGTACGAGCCCCCACAGCTTCGCGAGTCCAAACTGCAAAGTCAAGTCAAACCGCTAAGATCGGTAACGGAGCAGTCAGCGCGGACACATCGTACCGGGGAAGACATCGGGTGCAATGGGTTCCGTGGTCTCCAGGGCGAGGAGATTCAGACCAGACTCTTCTCGCCAAAAAGCCGCCGGCACGCTGCCCCGCCCAGGACCGCCACCACGAAGCTCAAGACGATGTGGCCGATCCTCCGGAATTCGGTCTGCCCGTTTCGCGCGACAAAGAACCGCATTTCCCCACCGGTGTACAGCCGCTCGACCTGGAGATTCCGATTATCCTTGAGCGATAAATCCCCGTGAACGTAGACCTCGTCCACTGGAAATGTGCTGAGATGTGTAAATACAAAATCAATGAGACGGCTCGTGATCAACTGCGGCACGCCCGGGTTTCGCGGGTTGATCGGCGTGAGCGCCAGAATGAGGTACACCGAGCCGAACAGAGCGAACCCGAGCCGGAAGGCGCGCTCTTCGCGACGGATTGCACCGACTGCTGCGAGCGAAACCGCAACCACCATCAGCGAAAACAGTGTCTCTGCCCAGACTTCGGTGGTGCTCAAGAGCCCGGCGAGCGCGACGCCAACGAGAGCCACGATCGTCATCAGCGATCGGACCGTGAGGCGCGTGTATTTCATGCGACGATGTCTCGGGGTTGCTCGTGACCGGGCGTCTCGGCCGGAACGTCTGCGCTGGCCGCTACCGCCGCCGGAGACTCGCCCTCGACGTCGGCTTCGGTCGGCGGTGACTCGGCCGGTAGACCAGCGCTGGCCGCTTCGGTCGGCGAAGAATCGGCCTGTCCGTCCGCGCTGGCCGCTGCGGCCTGCGGTAACTCGGCCGGTACATCCTCGCTGGCCGCTTCGGCCGGCGGTAACTCGGCCGGTGCACCTGCGCTGGCTGCTTCGGCCGGCGGAGACGCCTTCCTGGGCCATCCGCCGTGTCGGTCCACCCACAGGATGGCCCGGAGATACCAGAGAGCGAACAGGCTCGCCAGCACACCCAGGCCCCACAAACTGGCCTGAAGCTGCGAGAGTGTCAGATACTGCGCCAGCACGCCCAGCGAGTCGCGGATGTCCCCGAACCCGAGGAACACCGCCAGCGCCCCGATCCAGAGGAGCATCCCCAGACACGCCAGGGCGGAAGCCCGATTGGGCAGGCCCCAGAGCGCAAACTCGACCCACCAGGGACGGTCGACCCGCGCCGGATTTGCTTTGCGTGCTCGCATTGAAGAAAAGGATGAAGGATAAAGGCAGACCGAAACAAATTCATTCGGACCCGGCCGTCAAGCTTGTACGCTGAGAACGGACGACTGGTGACCCGTCAATCTTCGATTGACGGGTTGTTGGGCGCGGGTCTCGTGACGCTGCCCACGGCGCGACCGCAGGTCTCCAATCCTCAGACCCCCCAATCGAAGATTGACGAATCACTAGGCAAGATGCACGTCGAGGCGACTCACGGACGCTGGCGGCAGCAGGCAGCGAATCTCGGGTCCGGCCGCGCGCGGCGCGGTAGCGCTCGGTTTCGGGACCACGGTCTCCGGCTGGTCGAAGGTATTGTGCGCGTTCAGCTCGGCGTGGGTCAGGACCGTGTGGCGGACTCCGGCCGCCGCGCCGCCGCGGAGGCGCACGACGACCTCGGCCGGGGCAGTCGCATGCGTATGAACCAAGGTCACCGTCACGTCCTTCGCTCCGGCGAGCGACGCCGAGCCGGCCAGCCGGAAGATCTGCTGCTCGCGGTCCCCCGTCCGGAAAGTCACCTCGGGGGCCTCCACCACCACTCGAACGCTCTTGGCCCCCTGGTGGGGCCGGTACATCGTGTAAACGTGAAAATTGGGGGTCGCCACGAATCGATCGCCGTCGGCAAGGAACAGCGAATGCAGATTGTTGATGAGCTGTGCGACGTTGGCCATGTCGATCTTGTCGGCATGCCGGTTGAAGGTGTCGAGCGAGAGCGCAGCCACCAGGGCGTCGCGCAGCGTGCTCATCTGCTCGAAGAGGTGCCGCTTGTTGATCTCGGTTCCTTCGGGATGCCAGCTTCCCCACTCGTCAATCACCAGCTTGACCGAATGCTTGCGATCGAGCTCGCCCAGCGTTGCCCATTGATCGCGGATCAAGGTCTCCATCTGGTTGGCCTTGTGGAGCTGCTCGTACCACTGGTCCTGGGTAAATTCCAGGGCATGGCCGGTGGTTCCGCAATAATAGTGGGGAGCCCAGCCCTGGAGGGGTGCGCGCTGGCCATCCAGCCATTTGGTGAAGAACCGGCGAGTCCAGTCGCGGTCGTTGCCGTTGGGGCCGGCGGCGATCAGGTAAAGCGGAACGCCGTACTGGGGCAGCCAGTCGGTGAACCGGCGGTACTCGCGGCAGTAATCCTCGGGAGTGAACTTGCCGCCGCAGCCCCAGCTCTCGTTGCCGACTCCCCAGTAGCGAACGGCGAACGGCTCGCGCTGGCCGCACGCCGCACGCTCGTCGGCCAGCGACGTCGAGCCCGCCGGAGCGTTACAATACTCGACCCACTGCTGGAACTCTTCCGGCGAGCCGGTTCCCACGTTGGCCGCAAAGTAGGGCTCCACTCCGCAGAGCCGGCAGAAACGCATGAACTCGTGAGTTCCGAACTGGTTGGACTCGGTCTCCTCGCGCCACCGTCCAAACCGCCGCGGACGCTTCGACGGCAGTCCAATGCCGTCTCGCCAGTGGTACTTGTCGGCGAAGCAGCCGCCCGGCCACCGGACCACAACCGGCCCGAGCTGCTTGACGTGCTCGATCAAGGTGCGCCGAATGCCGTCGATATGGGCGACCTTGGAATCCGGGCCAACCCAGATTCCGTCGTAGATGACGCCACCGATGTGCTCGGCAAACTGGCTATACAGGGCTGGCTTGATCGTGCCGATCGGCTCGTCCAGCAGGACACTCACGGCAAGCTCAGGGTCGGCCCCGGCGCGGGCTCGGATGGCCTGCGGCAAAATCGCAGTGGCTCCGGCGGCGGCCCCGGCCGACGCGATGAGACGCAAGGCGGTGCGGCGGTCGATCGCGGATTTTCGCATGCGAGATTCTCCCTGTCGTGAGCCGATCATTCGCGCTTCTTTGCCCGCCTGTTGGCTTCTGAGCCGGTGCTCACCGGTTGATCGCGGCGTCGACGTGCCAGGAAGTAAATGTCCTCCGGGGATGGCACGTCCTTGGGCTTATGCGTCCACACGTCTTTCCGATCGAGGCCAAGGGTCACCTCGGCACGGGCAAGTGGAGCGGCGGCATACGACCAGGCCGGCGGACCCTCGACCGGGCGCCGCGCCTCGATCATGAGCAGGACCTCCGGGTTGGTGCCGTTGCCAAACAGGAAGATCTCTCCATCCATCAGGCCGGAGGCTTGATCGGCGTAGCGGTCGATCGGATGAGCAATCAGCCGGAGCGCGTACTCTCGCGACTTGAAGACCTCGCGCGCCGAGAACCGCTTCACCATGTCTTTCATCTGGCGCAGCCGCTCGGCTTCGGTGCTCGCGGGGGTCGGCGCGCCAGGGATTTCGCGGAACGTGACCCCGCCCTTGGGCGGCGCCCACCGCAGCCGGCCGCCAGGACGAGGCGGGCACAGGTCCGCGTAACGCCCGAAATGATCGCCTCCTTCGACCGCAATCGGCCCGGTCGAGAGTGATGTGAACTCGAGATTCCAGACGATGCCGAACGCCTTGTCATACGGATAGAGCTCGATCGCGACCACCCCGATCGGCCGGCCTGAAGACTTCCAGAACCAGAGCGTGCCGTCGCTGAACTCGCGAGTCGGGTCGTTCCAGCGGTAGAGTGGCTCCCGCGCCATGGCGGCCGGAGTGCGCGATTCGCCGTCAATCGCAAACGCCTCGAACGAGAAGGCAATCTGCTTCATCTCGACCAGACGGCCGGCCCGGTCGGTCTCCTTGTTCGCGGCGGCGGGAACGTTGGTCTGGGCGCTGTGCGCCGGCCGTCGGTCGCGTTCCCGATCACGAGCGCAACAAGCGCGAATACAAATCTCGGGACGCGAAGCGCATCGATCTTCATGGCGGACAACCTCCAACGATGATCAACGGGGATTCTAAAGTGATCCGGTCGAAACGGAAAGTGCCACCCGGTCGGAGCCGCAATGTTGATGGCGAATCGGATCTGGGCAAGTCGTTGATGAGATCGAGCGCGGCCGCGCTGGCGAACACTCCCGCAGGAACAAAAGGTCCATCCGGCCCGGGATAACGCTGTTACCTAAAGAAGGGCCAACCGACCGATCGATTCTTTCCCTACGCGGACCCGCATCTTGGCAAAGGTTGCATCCATGATGTCGCTCATTGCACCGTTACTGGCGGTAGCGTTGATCGCTCAAGCACCGGCGAATCGCATCGTCACCGGCCTTGTTGTCGACGCTCAGGGCAAGCCGGTCGCCGATGCCAAGGTGGTCTTCTATGCTCCCGCGGCTTCGTTTCCACGGCGCGATCCATTCGAGGTCGAGACACACAGCGACGCCCAAGGAAGCTTCACGCTCCGGATTCCTCAGCTCGGCGGCGGGCGGTCGTTTGTCAACTGGGCGAACATCCTGGCTTATCGGCCGGGGCTGGCGGTTGGGGCCGTCCTGGTCTCGGGGCAGCCCCCGTTTCGATTGGTCCTACGCGAGGCGCGGCCACGCACCGTCAAGATCGAGGGCCCTGGCGGCGAACCCGTCGCCGGGGCGCGGGTCGCTATCCGGAGGCTCTACGTCTTCGGCGGCACCATCGCCGAGCTCCCCGACTCGCTGGCTGATTCGCTCGCCGTCAGCACCGGACCGGACGGCAACGCAACGATCGCCCACCTGGCCGCACGAGACCAACTGGTGGCCGCGAGGATCACCGCCGATGCCATCGCGTCGCAAAGTTTCCTGCTCGTGGCAAAGCCCGGCGCGAATCGGAGCCCAGCGTCATCACGATTCGCTTGAAGAGCACGGGCCGGCTCGCCGGCCGGGTCGTGGCTCAGGACGGCCAGGGCCTGGCCGGCCAGCCGGTCGAGATCTGGTCGAGAGGTGAAGGCGATATGCTGCCTCCCTATCTCGTGCGACAGAAGGGCGGACCGCCCCGCACCGCCCGCGACGGTTCGTTCCAGACTCCGGAGATTCTCATGGAGGGGTCGACGTACCGGTTGGCGGTTCGCCAACCGGGCGGGCAGCCGGTCAACTCAGACTGGATCACGATCAAGGGGAAAACCGGCACGTTGCCGCCGCTCGTTTTACGGGCGCTGCGCACGATTCACGGTCGAGTGGTCGACCGTCAGGGCAGACCGGTCGCAGGCGCCCAGATCTTCCAGACAGGCGACGGACTGCAGCGGACCTCGACTCAGACCGATACCGATGGCCGATTCGCGCTGGGCGGGTTCAACCCGGGGCCGGCGTTCGTCTTGGTTCGCGGTGACGGCTTTCGATTCCAGGGCCAGCTCGTCAAGGCAAGCGCCGACCAAGTCACAATCGAGCTGACGCGCTCGAGCGAGCGGCCGGCGCGAAAGATGCGCGTGCTTCCGGACCCGATTCCCATCGAGGAGTCGCGGGCCCTGGCCCGACGGCTCGTCGAGCCCTGCTGGAAAGCAGTCGCCGCCCAGGGTGACGACGCTTCAAAATATCATGTCCTGGCGGCACTCGTGCCGTCCGATCCCGCCGGGGTGCTCGAGACTCTGGAAGCGGTCAAATTCCAGGCCGAAGGCTGGCGGTTTCGACTTCTCGGAGAAATAGTCAGGGCGATGGCCGAACGCGACTTCGAGGAAGCGGCCGCAGTGGCCGAGTCGATCTCCGACCCTTGGGTGCGCTCCAGAGCCCTGATCCACCTGACCGATTTGCTGCCGGCGGCGCAGCGAGATCGCAAGCTGGCGCTGCTCGATCGGGCCCTTCAGCAAGCCAGGATTGCGACCGGCCAGAGCGACCGGCTCTTGCAGATGGGCGAAGTGGCCAACCGGTGGTACACGCTGGGCGCGCTCGACAGGGCCAAGGGCCTCTTCGCCGAGGGCCTCAAATTCGCCGATCAGCTCACCGACAAGACCGACTCGAAAAGAGGCGCGTTCGCGGCCCGGCTGGCGCGAGTCGACTTGCCGGCGGCGCTCTTGATCGCCAAGGATTTCAAAGGACAGCGACAGGAGAGCCGCGTGCTCGGTGACATCGCTTACCGTCTGGCCGCCGAGAACCCGGCGGAAGCCGAGCGGATCTGGGGCCTGACCAGACGCATGAGCCGTGTGGGGAATATTGACCCGCCGCTTTGCATGAAGCTGGCCGAGGTCGCGCCCGAGCGAGCGCTGCGGGCTCTCAAAGGAATGCCGTGGATCGACCAGCGACCGGAGCTATACCTGTTTCTTGCCCTCGGTGCGAAGGCACGCGACGAATCGGCCGCACGACAGGCGTTCGACGCCGGGATCTTCGGCATCGAGCGCATCCTGCGCGAGCGGCCGGAGCGATACGTGATCGTGGCCGGGTCGCTCTTGCCCACGGTGGAACAATTCGACCCTACGCTCGTCCCCGAAATGATCTGGCGCGGCGTCGCGGCGCGTGCGCCCGTTGACGACGCGCAAATGACTCCCGGCTCGGTTCCGGGCCGGATGATCGCACAATTCGCCTGGTACGACCGCGAAGTGGCGGCGGCGCTCTTCGAGCCGGCGCGAGCCCGGTTGGAGAAGACCGCCGATCCCGATCTGGCCACAGAGCGCTACGACTTTCTGACCTGGTCGCTCATCGACCCCCGCGCGGCCGTCGCTCGGCTCGAATCGACACCGATCAATCCCAATCCCGCCCAGATCGCGCACAACGCCCGCCTTTTGGTCGCCGCCTCCCTAGGCCGATCTCACGACAATCGATGGCGCGAGATCTTTCCTTGACTAGGGCACCCTCGCTGGGCGACGATAACGTCTCGTTCTTTCCGCTCGCGACGGTGCGCGGTCAGAGCCCCGCGAACGAAGCGATGAACTGTACCCTAGGGCGTGAACCCAAGGAATTGGCCATGGCGATCAGCTTTGCTTGCCGGCAGTGCGGCCGAAAACTGAAGGTCGACGAAAAGTTTGCGGGCAAGTCCGGTCGTTGCCCGCAGTGCGGCGCGTCCACGCGGGTTCCCGATCCATCCCCGGGAGTCGGCCCGCCGTCGTCGCTGGAGATTCTTCCCGATGATGTCTACGGGCTGGAGGACGCCGCGCCGGTCTTGCCCCCGCGCGCTAGCCAGCCCAGCTTCGAGGCCCCCGTCAAGAACCCCAAGCCAGCGGCCGCCAAGGCAAAAAAATCCAAGTCGGCCACCTCCGGCAAGGCGAAACAGGCATCGGGCGTGGGCAGCTTGATCGTCGTTGCCCTGATCGTATTACGCGTGGTCTTGCGACTGAATCGCGGGAACGCCGGGCACAACGACCAGCAGCCGGCTTTCCCGGCGGCGCCGGCCGCGGTTGTCGCGTCGGCGCCGGCCGACCCGCCGGCATTCTCCGCGCGCGGAGAGGGAAACGTGATTCGGCCGGGGGTGCGCTTCTTTCAGGTCAAGGCATCGGGCTCCCCGAACGTTGCGACGCTGAACATGACGATCTGGGTCTACCTCCCCGATCAACCGCACGACTCCGGCTCGCTCCCGTGCGTGGTCGTCGCACCGGCGGGGAGCACCGTATTCACAGGCATGGACCTGGGTGACGGCGACCGCGCCGAGCACTTTCCCTACGTCCCAGCCGGCTACGCCGTCCTTTCGTACTCGATTGACGGGTACCTCGAGAATCCGCAGCAGGCTGGCGACGCCAAGCTCGCGCAGGCTGCGGGACACTTCATCGCCGCCAGGGCCGGACTGGCCAACGCCAAGACCGCGATCGACTGGATGCTCAAGAACTTCCCCGAGGTCGATCCCGAGCGGCTTTACGCCGCCGGCCACAGTTCCGCCGGCACGATGGCTCTCCTCCTGGCCGAGAACGACCCGCGACTGAAGGCATGCGCTGCATTTGCCCCGCGGTCCAACACCGAAGCGAACCTCACGCCCGACCAGCTCCCCATTCTGCGGCGTGTCATCTCCGGGGCCAACCAGGTCTTCACCACGTTCAACCCCGCCAAGCACGTCGGCGAAATCAAGTGTCCGGTGTTGCTCTTCCATGCGAGGGACGACTCGGTCGTCCCGGTGAGGGAGACCGAGGCGTTCGCCGCGTCATTGCGTTCCGCGGGCAAGGAGGTCACGGTTGAATTGGTCGATTCGGGCAATCATTACGATCCGATGGTAAGCCAGGGCATTCCCCGCGCGATCCAGTTCTTCGCCGAACACGGCAGCCGCGCACAGGGGGCCGCGCCATAGACATGGCCCTGATGTTAATGACCGACACGGGGCAGGAGCTAGACATATCCGGACCCAGCCGGCGCCCGTAACCGCTTACCGGCGTGGGCCAAGAACAGAGCAACCGTCAACCCAGCCGTCCGACGGCCAAGCTGAAAAGCCCTGTCGCAGCGCCGCAAAGTACATTGCCGACACAGAACACCAGGAGCCCCGCGACGAGCGCATAACGCTTGCCGATCCAAACCGATAAGATCGTGCCCGTGAAGAAACCGTAGATGAATCCGACGAGGTACGCCACGTTGACCCAGATCATATCGTAGCTGTCCACTTCGACGCCCAGGCGGATCTCGTCGTCGGTGACGACCGTCTCGACCAGCGTCTGATACGGCGCGAAGAGAACAAAGAGCATGGCCAGGGCCGCCAGCCAATGCTGGGGTCCGAGCATGATTGGCGCTGGGGCATCGGTCTGGCTTCTGGCCGAAGCGGTAAGCGTTGTCACGGCGTCGCCCTCGCGGTCGAGTCGGCGGCGTCGCCGCTCTCGGAGGGGTGCTCAGACTCCTCCGTGAGGTTGTAGCGCATCTCGAGGTCCTTCATCGCTCGCGACGCTTCCCTTGCCCAGGCGGCGTCCCCCGGGCCGTGAGCGATTCCCACGGTCCCGGACAGCCCGGCGCGGAGCTGCGGCCACCGATCGTCGCGCTCGATCTGGATCCGTACCGGTACGCGCTGAACCACGTGAGTGAACTCTCCAGAAACCACGTTCCTCGGCATCAGCGTGAACTGTGCGCCGGTCGATGTGTTCACCCAGACGACCCTCCCGCGGAACGGCGTCCGAACGCGTGGAGCTTGATGTGAGCCGGATTACCAGGCTCGACGCCGGGCAAGCGGTCCGCCTCCAGGTTGGCCTCCATCTACAGGAGATCCGGATTGTACATGCTCAAGAGAGGCGAGCCGGCCGGCAGCGGCAGGGCCCGACGCGGAGCTGGGGGCGGCTCCGTGATTGCCGGTGGAGGGCGGTGGCAGGACCGATGGAATCGTGCTCATGGGGTGCTCGACTTGCAGGGCCTTGTTACGGCCAAGCATGGCCGTGGGTTTGCATCATCGGCGTCTGTCCAACTCCGGTGGCGTATCCGACGCGTTCCATCGCGATCAAGTAGTTATAGCGCGCGTTCAAGTAATTCTGCTGGGCGCGGGTCAGAGAGGCCTGCGCGTCGGCAATCTCGGTGGGAGTCGCCGCACCCTCGCGGAGCCGGAGTTGCACGAGCCGGTAATTCTCGCTCGCCTGATCGACGGCCGGGCGAGCATCGTCGATTCCGACCCAAGCCGTGACTGCATTCCGATAGGCCTCGTTGACCTGAAACGCGATATTGTCGACGATCGACTCGGCCTGGGCCATGGCCTGACGCACCTGCGAGTCGCCCACACGGGCCGCGGCGATCCGCCGGCCGCCCTCGAAGAGTGCCCATTCCAGTCGAATGAACCCCATGCGAAAATCCACGTGACCGTTCGAAGTCTGTTGCTGGAAGTTGAACAAGGTTCCGTCCGCGATGACCTTCGGCGCGAAGTTGGCCCGTGCGACGCGACTGCCCTGTACAGCAATCCCCACCGTGCGCTGAACGACGGCGAATTCGCGTCGTTCACGGACCGCCGTCTGCAAGCAATCGGCCAGCGACGTCGCCAAGGGCGGAATCTCCGGAGGCTCGGCAACGCGGATCGGCTGCTCGCATTTCAGCCCAATGGCCAGGTTCAGCGCCGCCAGCGCAACGAACTCCGCTTCCGTGGCAGAGTGAAGCAGTTGCAGGTTCTCCGCCCTGAAGACCTCGGACCGGAGCACGATCTCGCGCTCGACGAGGCCCTCGCGCTCGCGCTTGCGAGCATCCGCGAGTTCCTCATCAGCGCGGCGGAGGGCATCCTGGGCGGTCCGCCGCAAGGCGTGGGTCCTGAGGACGGTGTAGAATGCAACCGCGACCTCGTTGGCCACTGTCTGGTAGGCGCGCTCCGTCTGGAGCTCAGCGATGTCGCCCGCGAGCCGGGACTGCTCGTAATGGCCCAGCCGACGGCCAAAGTCGAGGAGCAGCCATTGCACCTTGAGCTCGGCGAGCTCGAAGCTCGTCCCGACGTTGAGGCCGATGGGCAGGGCTCCCAGGCCGGGTAAGAAGCTGAATCCCGGCAGATTCTTGCCGATCCGGATCGGTTCTCCCCCGACTCCGAGGCTATACCCGCCCACGTCGTAATTGGCGGCGACGATGGGCAGGAACGTCGAGAAGGCGATTTGCTGTTGCCCCTGGGCCTGACGAATGCTCTCGATCTGGGCATGCAACCGCGGCTGATACTGAAATGCCAGCGTGACCGCATCGGCAAGCGTCAACGGCTTGCCGTTGGCCGCCATCGCGTCGAGCGTCGCTTCGTCGGAATCACTCGGAAGACCATTCGTGGCTTTCGTCGGCTGATCGGAATCGACGCGCCTCGGAGCAGCGATGATCGCTGGCGGTAATGGAGTCGATCGGTCACTTTCGGGATGAGCCGCGCTGCCCTCGTTCGATTGCAATGCGACTGCCGGTTGAACCGCCCTGTCCTTCGTCGCGCCAAGGGCCACCTTTCCTTCGCCCTGGCTCGTCGACTTGCCCACGCCGACGTCAAGTGGGCTGACACGGTCAGCAAGTCGATCCTGGAGCTCCCGCGTGGAATGGGCGCAACCAGCAACGACCAAGAGTCCGGCCAGCGAAGCCCGGCTCCAGAAAGCATGCGTTCGCTCTCGACGAGTCATTAGGCTGTCGCTCCAGCATGCATGGTTGCTCCTGTCACCAAGACGGAGACTTAATGAGATTATCGGATCTGGAGACTGTGAGCATGAATGGGGTCGCGCCGGTTGCAGTGGCGATTTGTCTTGGATAACGATTTATCCTCGGACCGCGCGGACGCCGACCAGAAATCGCCTTAACTGCAATCCCGCGGAGTTGGGGTGTGGGTGATGTTCATGCAGGACTCGTCAGCTTCAGCGCAGGCGCAGGCGTATTGCAGCACCGCTTCGAATGCCTGGCTGAGAGCAGTCGAGGCATCGTTCATTGCTACGGCCGCGCGACGCTCGGCCCGAACTGCCCGCGCCCGCAGCCTGGCACACTTCCATCTGGCTGGCCAGCACCCAAGAATCGTCTTGCCCTTGAGCGCGACCCCATCCTTGCCGAGACGGTCGCAGTTCTGCGCCGACCGGTCCAGCATGTCGCTCTCGCTCCGCACGGCGCTAGGGTGGTACGCGATCTCGATCTTCGCGAGCAATGCGTTGAGCGTCGCGTTGAAAATCCAGAGCTTGCGACGGATCGCCCGCAGTTGGTCGTTGAGCCCAGCGGAGAAGTCGGACAAGCCCTGATCGACAGAATCACGAGTCGAGGCGCTCGTGCGACTTCGGTCGCTCTGACTCGGGCCAGACTTCGTGGGCGCGGCCGAGGGCGCATCGCCAACGACGATTCCGGCCATTTCATCCGAATTGCAATTCGACGGGAGTTCCCGGCAATCGAGTGTGGGAGCAATCGTTCTCGATCGATGTCGTACCATGGTTTGGTCCCAACCCGGCGTCGAATCATGAGCGCCAAGTTTCAACAATACGAACACTCGATGAGCTGGCCGGACCGGCGAACGGATCTTTCGGCATGTCGTAGCCGAACAGTACCGACTTATCCCACCACTGGTACTAAGCGTGGGCCAGGGACAGCGGGCCGATGTACCACGCCGATCAATTAACAGTTTCAGCGCGCCGGATCAGGATATCGATCGCGTCCCGCAGCTCGCGGTATTCCCGGCGCTCGGCCGGCGGCAGCCGATCCATCGCTTCGCGGTCCGGCATCGCGTCCGGTTGGGGATCGGCCCAGAGATGCGCGAGCTTCTGGGCAACCAGGATGCGATCTGCGTGCGGACCGCCGTCCAGCACGCTGGCCCAGAGTGTGACCTCGGCCCGGAGCCACTCGCGGGCCCTTTGGCGCCAGCTGCGCCCGATCCGCTTCGCTGAGCCCGGCGGCGCCGGCGCTGCGACCGCAGCCAACCAGCGTTGCGGCGCAAGCTGCCCGATAGCGGTGCCCGGCGTGGAGGTCGCCGGCCAGTCGCGGTGACGCGCCCAAGGCCTCGGCGTACAGGCGTGCCGCGGCGGCCTCTTGTCCCTGGAGGCCACAGAGCTCGGCGAACTCGAGAGACTCGGACGCGTCGGCGGGCTTGTCCTTCCCCTGGAGGACCGCGGCAAGACGATCCTGCAAGGCAATCAGTCGTTCGCAGCGCCCGAGCTGGGCGAGGACGTTGACTCGCAGCTCATGACCCTGAGGGAGCTTGTCGAGGCAGCTACGGGTCGCGGCCTCGGCCTCACGGAATCGCGCCAGGGCCACGAGCGCCTGGCCGAGAGCCGCGCGCGCCATGGATAGGCCGGGTTCCATCCCGATGGCCTTCTCGTAGTGGCCGATCGCCTCATCTAGCCGGTCGGCGTCTCGCGGGATGATGCCGAGGTCGTTGCGGCAGAGGGCGAGCGTCGGATCGATCGAAAGTGTCTGCTTGTAGTGGATGATCCCCTCAGCGACCGCCCAACCGCGCGTCTTCTTGAGGGCCTCGGCACCCACGGGGTCGTCCCGGAGGGCCCGCTGATCGCGGTCGTTGGCTTCGTCCAACCGGCGCCGGCCCGCCAGAGCGACACCGAGCATGTACTCGGCCCGGGCGAATTCGGGGTCGATCCGCAGCGCCTGCCGGTAGTGGTCGACCGCCTCGTCTAACCCGCCCTGGAATGCCCGGATCTCGCCGAGGTTGTAGTGAGCCGGTGCCAGCTCCGGATCGAGCCGGATGGCCTCCCGGAAGTGGTGAATCGCGTCGGGCCAGTTGCCCTCGCCCTTCAAGGCCAGGCCGAGGTTGTTATGTGCCGGGGCAAACTTGGGGTCGAGCTCGAGGGCCTTCTGGTAGTGGTCGAAGGCCTGGTGCCAATCGCGCCGGGCGAACGGGACGAGGCCCAGATTGCTGTAGACGGCGGCTGAGTCGCCCCGGAGTTTGAGCGCCCGCCGGTAAAGGGGGGCCGCGGCTTCGGGATCTGGGCCCTCCTGCAACGCCCGGGCAAGGGTCAATGCGGCCCAGAAATCGTCCGGGTGCACCTGGCACACCCGCGCCAGGAAGGCTGTCCCGTCCCCGCCCAGGTCCCGCAATCGCTCCCCGAGCGCGACCAGGAAGGGCGCGGGCTGGCTTGCCACCGGCGCGGCTTGCGCCAATTCGGCCAGGGCGGTGCGGTCGCTCCACGCCGCGCGATCGCGGGCGCGGCCGCGCCAGACGTCCGGGTCCGCTTTTTGCGCGACGCCCAGGAGCCACGCCCGACGGCGCTCGTCGGCGGCACAAATCGCCCAGTCGTCGAGAGCGGCCACCAACGGCAGGCGAGCGGCCGAGGCTGCGACCCGCGCCGCCACACGCGCCGGGTCGTCGCCGATCGCCCCGAACCCCGCTTCGCCGAACGCCGACTCGTAGTTTCGGTCCGCCCGGGCGTTGTTGAAGCGCCGCTCGGCCGCGGCGTTGAATCGCCCCTCAGCGAGGGTCAGACGATTCAAGCCGATTGCGTCAGCCCGGGCGACCAGGCTTTGCTCACGGTGGGCCCGGTCCCGCTCACGACGGATGCTCGCCTCATGCTCTGACCTCACCCAGAAACCGCCGCCGACCAGCACGACCCCCAGCAGCGTGCCGAGCGAGAGTGACGCGACCTGGACCTTCCGGCGCCCTAGCCACCGTACGGACCGTTCCAACGGGCTCGAAGGGCGGGCCGTGATCGCCTCGCCCCGCTCGAAGCGGCGGAGGTCCGCCGCCAGCGCGGCGGCGCTAAGGTAGCGGCGGTGCGGCTCCTTGCGCAGGCACTTGAGGCAGATGACCTCCAGGTCGCGCGGGACCATCCCGTTCCAGCGCGAGGGGGGCGTCGCCTCCTGTTCGACGACTTGCCGCAGCGTCTCCGCCGTTGTGTCCGCGCGGAATGGAGGTCGTCCGGTCAGCGCTTCATACAGAATTGCCCCCAGCGCGTAGATGTCCGCGGCCGGTCCAATCGAGTGCGTGAGGCCCAGAGCCTGCTCGGGGGCCATGTAGTTCGGCGTACCCAGCGGAATGCCGCTCCGGGTCAGCCCCGCCCCATCGTCCAGCCGCCGGGCCAGCCCGAAGTCGGCGATCTTGGGGGTGCCATCGTCGGTCAAGAGGACGTTGCCCGGCTTCAAGTCGCGGTGGATGATCCCGTGGTCGTGTGCCACCTGCATGGCCTCGGCCAGGGTGCCGAGGAGCGCGGCGGCCCGGACGCCGGCGAGCGGGACGCCGACGAGCTTCTCGGCGAGGCTCCCCCCTTCGACAAACTCCATGGTGAAGTAAGGCCGGCCGTCGAGATCGCCGACGTGGTACACCTGCACGATGTTGGCGTGTCGCAAGCCCGCAGCGGCTTCGGCCTCGCGCCGGAAACGTTCCCGTTCGTCCAGTCGGGCAAAATCGCCGGCCAAAAGCATCTTGAGAGCGACCGGGCGGTGGAGGGACTGATCCCACGCCCGGTACACAACACCCATGCCGCCCCGGCCCAGCTCGTCCTGCACGTCGTAGCCGCTGAGATGAGGCGGTTGAGTGGTCCACGGCCCGCGGGCCGCCGTGCCGGAGTCCGTGCCGGAGGACGAGGGAAGGAGCACGTCGAGCTTGGCCTCGAGCAGGCGCACGTTTTGCAGGCGTGCCTCGACCTCGGCCAGCAGCGCGGCGTCGCCCTGGCACACCTCCTCGGGGCTCTTACCCGTGTCGAGGATGACCTCGAGCAGGTGTTGCAGGTCGCGCTCGCCAGCCATCGTGGGAATCTCCGTCCGGGCGTAGCCGGTGGGCACTGGAGGCGGTCTACTCAGCACGCGCACCACCACCACGTAACTAAAGCGTGTCGGCTGGACATTCACCCCCCCAGGCAGAGCGACGAGTCACGTTTCATGAGTGCAGAACCGACCACTGCCGTCGTCCAGCGCTATCTCGACGCGTTGGCCGGGGATGCGCCCGCCGAGCCCACCACCCGGGCGCTCGTGGACCAATCGGTGCGCCGACTGCATCTGGTCGCTCGCAACCTTCTGTACCGCGGCGCGCGGACTCGGCGACCTGGAGAGGCAAGAGCGATGGCCGCGGATCCGCGCGTGTAGCAGCTTCTCGAAGAGTTCCTCGAATCCGCGCCCGACGATCAATTAATGGTTTCAGCACGCCGGATCAGGATATCGATCGCGTCCCGCAGCGCGCGGCATTCCTGGCGCTCGGCCGGCGGCAACCGATCCATCGCTTCGTGGTCCAGCAGCCCGTCCAGTTGGGGATCGGCCCACAGACGTGCCAACTTCTGGGCAACCAGTAAGCGATCTGCGGGCGGACCGCCGTCCAGCACGCGGGTCCAGAGGGCGACCTCGGCCCGAAGCCACTCGCGGGCCCGCTGGCGCCACCGCGCCCGCTCCGCTTCGCTGAGCCCGGCCCCGTCCCCGCCGCGACCGCAGCCGGCCATCGCGGCGGCGCAGGCGGCCCGATAGCGGTGCTCGGTGAGGAGGTCCCCGGCCAGTCGCGGTGATGCGCCCAAGGCCTCGGCATACAGGCGTGCCGCGGCGACCATTTGTCCCTGGAGGCCGCAGAGCTCGGCGAACTCGAAGGTTTCGGCTGCGTCGGCGGGCTTGTCCTTCCCCTCGAGGACCGCGGAAAGACGATCCTGCAAGGCGATCAGTCGCTCGCAGCGCCCGAGCTGGGCCAGGACGTTGGATCGCCGCTCATGACCCTGAGGGAGCCGGTCGAGGCAGCGGCGGGTCGCGGCCGCGGCCTCGCGGAATCGCCCCAAGGCCAGCAGCGCCTGGCCCCGTGCCGCGTGCGCCATCCAGAGCCACGGTTCGATCCGGACGGCCGTCTCGTAGTGGCCGATCGCCTCGTTCAGCCGGTCCGCGTCGCCCGGGGCGAGGCCGAGGCTGGCGCGGGAGAGCGTGGCGTTCGGGTCAATCCCGAGGGCGCGCTGGTAGTTGATGATCCCCTGGGTCACCGCCATAAGGCGGGTCTTTTTTTGGGCCTCGGCCCGTACGGGGTCGTCGCGGACAGCCCGCTGATCGCGGTCGTTTGCTTCGTCCAGCCGGCCCCGGGCGGCAAGCGCGACGCCGAGCATGTACTCGGCCCGTCCGAACTCGGGGTCGATCCGTAGCGCCTGCCGGTACTCGGCGATCGCCTCGTCCAGCCCACCCGTGAACGCACGGATCTCGCCGAGGTTGTCGTGGGGAGGAGCGAGCTCGGGGCCAAACCGGATGGCGTCCCGGAACTGCTGATCCGCTTCAGACCATTTGCCTTGGGCTTTCAAGGCCAGGCCGAGGTTATTGTGGGCCGGGGCGAAGTTGGGGTCGATCTCCAGGGACTTCCGGAAGTAGTCGGCGGCCTCGTCCCAGCGGCCCATTGAGGTTGACATGTTGCCGAGGTTGTTGTAGACGGCGGCACAGTCTCCCCGGAGTTCGAGCGCCCGCCGGTACGCGGCGGCCGCCGCCTTGCGGTCGGCGCCTTCCTGCAACGCCCGGGCCAGGGTCAAGGCGGCCCAGAAATCATCCGGATGCGCCTGGTGCACCCGCGCCAGGAAGTCGGCCCCATCACCGCCCAGGTCCCACAACCGCTCCCCCAATGCGACCAGGAAGGGCACTGGCTGCGCCGACAAGGGCGCAGTCCGGGCCGTCGTGGCGAGCGCGGTGCGGTCGGCCCACACCACGGGATCACGGGCGCGGTCGCGCCACGGCTCCGGGTCGACTCTCCGCGCCACCTCGAGGACCCACGCCCGGCGACTCTCGAGGGTGGCGCAGGCCGACCAGTCGGCGAGCGCGGCCAGGAGCGGCTCGCGCACGGTCGAGGCCGCGATCCGTCGCGCCACACCCGCCGTGTCGTCCCCGATCGCCCCCACGCCTGCTTCGCGGAACGCAGACTCGTAGTCTCGATCCGCCCGCGCGTAATTGAAGCGCCGGTCGGCCGCCGGATTGAACCGCCCCCCGACGAGAGTGGCGCGAGCCAGGTGAATGGCGTCCATCCGGGCCACCAGCGATTGATCACGGCGGGCCGGGTCCCGTTCGCGGCGCATGCCGGCCTCGTGTACCGACTTGAGCCAGAGGCCGGCGCCGAACAGCGCGACCCCCAGCAGCGCGCCGAGCGCGAGGGCCGCCACCTGGACCCTCCGGCGCCCTAGCCACCGGGCCGACCGTTCGAGCGGGCCCGTCGGGCGGGCCGTGATCCGCTCGCCGCGCTCGAAGCGCCGGAGATCCTCCGCCAGCGCGGCGGCGCTCGGGTAGCGGCGGTGCGGCTCCTTGCGCAGGCACTTGAGGCAGATGACCTCCAGGTCGCGCGGGAGCGTTCGCGTTCCAGCGAGAGGGGGGTGTCGGCTCCTGTTCGACGACTTGCCGCAGCGTCTCCGCCGTCGTGTCC
Organism: uncultured Isosphaeraceae bacterium; assembly: GCA_963781785.1. Classification (GTDB taxonomy): domain Bacteria; phylum Planctomycetota; class Planctomycetia; order Isosphaerales; family Isosphaeraceae; genus CAWAHD01. Next base: position 636,426 of record CAWAHD010000002.1, read on the forward strand.
GCCCGGAATGGAGGTCGTCCGGTCAGCGCCTCATACAGAATTGCTCCCAGCGCGTAGACGTCCGCGGCCGGTCCGATCGAGTGCGTCAGGCCCAGGGCCTGCTCAGGGGCCATGTAGTTCGGCGTGCCCAGCGGAATGCCGCTACGGGTCAGACCCGCCCGATCATCCAGCCGCCGGGCCAACCCGAAGTCGGCGATCTTGGGGATGCCGTCGGCAGTCAAGAGGACGTTGCCCGGCTTCAGGTCGCGGTGGACGATCCCGCGGTCGTGGGCCGCCTGGACGGCTTCAGCGAGCGTGGCGAGGAGCGCCGCGGCCGGGCGGGCGGCGAGAGGAGCGACCGCCAGCCGCTCGGCGAGACTCCCTCCTTCGACGAACTCCATCGTGAAGTACGGCCGGCCCGTCGTGGTCGCCGACGTGGTAGACCTGCACGATGTTGCCGTGACGAAGGCCCGCGGCCGCCTCCGCCTCGCGCTCGAAGCGCTCCCGTTCGTCTGGTCGGGCAAAGTCGCCGGCCAGCAGCATCTTGAGAGCGACTGGGCGGTGGAGGCGCTGATCCCACGCCCGGTACACAACACCCATGCCGCCCCGGCCCAGCTCGTCCTGCACTTCGTAGCCGCTGAGATGAGGCGGTTGGGCGGTCCACGGCCCGCGGGCCGCCGTGCCGGAGTCCGTGCCGGAGGACGAGGGAAGGAGGACGTCGAGCTTGGCCTCGAGCAGGCGCACGTTTTGCAGGCGTGCCCGGACCTCGGCCAGCAACTCGGCGTCGCCCTGGCACACCTCCTCGGGGCTCTTGCCCGTGTCGAGGATGACCTCGAGCAGGTGTCGCAGGTCGCGTTCGCCAGCCATCGTGGGAATCTCCGTCCGGGCGTGGCCGGTGGACACCGGAGGCGGTATACTCAGCACGCGTACCGACCACCAGGTTAAAGCGTGGCGAGTGGACATTCACCCCAGTCGTACCGACGAATTGCATTTCATGAGTGCGGAACCGACCACTGCCGTCGTCCAGCGCTATCTCGACGCGTTGGCCGGGGATGCGCCCGCCGAGCCCATCATCCGGGCGCTCGTGGACCAATCGGTGCGTCGACTGCAACTGGTCGCTCGCAACCTCCTGTACCGGGGCTACCCACGGTTGATGCAACCCCCGCTTAACCTGGAGCCTGACGATCTACTCGGCGCCGTGGTGGAACGGTTACTCAAAGCCATGCGTGAGGCCCGTCCGCAAAACGTGCGCGAATTCTTCGCTCTGGCCAACCAGCATACGCGCTGGGAGCTGAATGACCTGGCCCGCCGCCTGGACCAGCAGCCCTCCGTCGTTGAGCTGCGCGAGAGCGTCGTGCCGGCGCCTGAGAGCAGCCTCTCCGAGCTGAGCTCGGACGGCCGCCGCATCTTGCAGGCCATCGAAAACCTGCCGGAAGAGGAACGGGAGGTTTTCAGCCTGGTCCGCATCCAGGGATTGACGCATAACGAGACCGCCGGGATCCTGGGCGTCGCGATCAAGACGGTGCAACGACGCTTGAATCGGGCTTTGTTGCTCCTGGCGGAGCAACTGGACGATCTGCGCCCGACCTGAAGTCGGACCGACCGGGGCGGACGGACGTGACGACGTGGGGAGGCAAGGGCGATGGCCGCTGACCCGCGCGTCCAGCAACGTATCGAGGACGTGCTCGATACGGAGCGCACTCCCGAGGAACTTCGCCGCGATGAAGCCCGGCCAGGGGCGGGGCGCACCGGTCCGCGATCATGCAATGGGTCGTGATCCTGCAATCGGGTACGAGCTTTTTTCCCGCCTGACCGTGTCCACCGGGCACGCTTAACAGATCAGCGGGGGAAGACAGCGATCGAACGGATCGCACTGGGAAAGATCGAGGATTCTCAACAGGAGGGAGGTCGGCCGTGGATGGGACGCGAGCGCGGCGGACGCGCGACAAGGTTCGCCAGGCGTGGTACGCACGACAACGGCAGCGGCGGTTCGCCCGCTTTCTGGGATTCGACGACAAGGCCCGGGACGCGGCTACGCCCTCGACGGCCGGCGCCGGGCGCGCTAGAGCCGCATGAGCGAGGAACGACGTCGAGGCCGGCCATTCACTCGTGAGTAGCAAGCATGTGAACAGACCCAGTACCTAACCAGAGGAAAAAGCCATGAGCGAACCGAACACCGCGACGACGACGGCACCAAAACCAGTGAAGCAACCGAAGCGACTGCCGGCGCCCAATAGCGACTTCTACCAGCTCGCCGACACCTTGAACGCCGAGGAACTCGCGCTCCTGAAACAGGTGCGCGGATTCATGGAAACCAAGGTTCCTCCGATCATCAACAAGTACTGGACCGAAGATTCCTTTCCGTTCGAGCTGCTGCCGGCGTTCAAGGAGCTGAACATCGGCGGACTGGGGATGCAGGGATACGGGTGCCGCGGAGGAAGCGTGCTCTTGCTCGGCCTGATCCCGATGGAGATGGCGCGGGTCGACTCCTCGATCGCGACCTTCTTCGGCGTCCACAACGGCCTGGCGATGGGGTCAATCTACCTCGGCGGGTCGGAAGAGCAGAAAGAGAAGTGGCTGCCGCCGATGGCCCGCATGGAAAAGATCGGCTGCTTCGGCCTGACCGAGCCGCTCGTGGGTTCGGGCGCGGGTGGCGGGCTTCTGACGACGGCAAAGCGCGAGGGCGACACGTGGGTCCTCAATGGCCAGAAGCGGTGGATCGGCAATGCGCCGTGGTGCGACGTCTCGATCATCTGGGCGCGCGACGTCGCCGACAGCCAGGTCAAGGGCTTCATCGTCGAGAACAAAACCACGCCCGGATTCAGTGTCGAGAAGATCCAGAACAAGATCGCGCTCAAGGTCGTCCAGAACGGTGAGATCACGCTCAAGGACTGCCGGGTGCCGGAGGCGAGCCGCCTCCAGGGCGACACGTCGTTCCGTGACACCGCGCGGGTGCTGCGTCAGACGCGGTACCTCGTCGGCTGGGAAGCAACGGGGTGCCAGATGGGGGCCTACGAGCACGCCCTCAAATACGCCCAGGAACGTTTGCAGTTCGGCAAGCCGATCGGCTCGTTCCAGCTCATCCAGGACTTGCTCGCCCGGATGCTCGCCAACATCACGGCCTGTCAGTGCATGGTGGCACGCACAGCGCAGCTCGACGTGGAAGGAAAGCTGACGGACGCCCACGCGGCGCTATCCAAGGCGTTCTGCACGTCCAAAAGCCGCGAGACGGTCGCATGGGCCCGCGAGATCCTCGGCGGAAACGGCATAGTCGCCGACTACCACGTGGCACGCTTCTTTGCCGATGCCGAGGCGCTCTACTCCTACGAAGGGACGTACCAGATGCAAAACCTGATCGTCGGCAAGGCGGTCACCGGGTTTAGCGCATTTGTGTAGCGCGATCGATGGTTCGACCGTGCAGCGAGGCGGTGGAATTGCATCGACTTACTCTTCGCAAAAGGGGCATACCCATGAGTTCCGCAACAGCAGCAACAACCCGCGAGAATGTGTTGTACGAGAAAAAGGGGGCGCTCGCGTACATGACGCTCAACCGGGCGAAAGTATTGAACGCACTCAACAAGGCCACCATCACGGAGCTGAGTGCAGTCTTCGAGGATGCCCGCGACGATGCCGCGGTGCGCGGCGTTATCTTGACCGGCGCCGGCGACAAGGCGTTCGCGGCCGGCGCGGACATCAGCGAAATGGCGGGCGACACCCCGGCCGACGCGGAGGGCAAGACGCGACAGGGACAGGGCCTCACCCTGCTGATCGAAAACCTGGGCAAGCCGGTGATCGCCGCCGTCAACGGCTTCGCTTTGGGCGGCGGCTGCGAGCTGGCGATGGCTTGCACCATCCGACTGGCTGTCGAAACGGCGAAGTTCGGCCAGCCGGAGGTGACGATCGGCATCATCCCGGGTTACGGCGGAACGCAGCGCCTGCCGCGGCTCGTCGGCAGGGGACGCGCGCTGCAGTTGATTCTCAGCGCCGAAATGATCGACGCCCAGGAGGCTTACCGGATCGGCCTGGTCAACGAGATCGTGGCCAGGGACAACCTCATTCCGAGGGCGGAAGCCATTTTGAACAAGATCAACGCGAACGCCCCCGTCGCCATCAAGTTGGCCTTGGGCGCCGTGAATCGAGGTCTGGATATGACTCTGGCAGATGGCCTTTCCATCGAGGCATCACTGTTCGCACAGTGCGTCGCCACCCAGGACATGAAAGAGGGCGTCGCCGCGTTCCGCGAGAAGCGCAAGCCGAAGTTCCAGGGCCGGTGACGGATCCCCACGTGACCCGCTATTCCACTCAATCTGACGAGGTGAACCATGAGCAGTGACAATATCTTTACCGGCCTGAAAGTCGTGGACCTGGCAAGTTTCATCGCGGGCCCCAGCGCTGCGGTGATCCTGTCCGACTTTGGCGCAGATGTCATCAAGGTTGAACCGCCCACCGGCGATAGCTGGAGAAAGGGGCACAAGATCCCGCCGCAGCCACAAGCGAATGACGCCTATCCCTGGCACCTGGCCAACCGCAACAAGCGCGGCATCACGCTTGATCTGAAGTCTGCGAGCGCTCCCCAGGTTCTCGAGCGGCTGGTCAAGTGGGCCGACGTGCTCATCGTCAACACACCGCATCCCGCACGCAAGCGATTGAAGCTCGAATATGACGATGTCGTGCACTGGAATCCGCGTCTGGTCTATGCGGATGTCACAGGCTTCGGCGAAAAAGGGCCCGACGCCGATCTGCCGGGATTCGACATCACGTCGTACTGGGCGCGAAGCGGATTGTTGTCGCTGACGCGCGACGCGGGCGCGCCGCCGACCTGGCCAGTGGCCGGCAGCGGCGACAATGCGACTGCTGTCGGTCTGTATTCAGCGATTGTGACGGCGCTGTACCGTCGTGATCGCACCGGCAAGGGTTCCCATGTCACGACGTCGCTCCTCGCTGAAGGTATCTGGTCGGCCAGCGTTTCGATCCAGGCCGCCCTGTGCGAGGCGAAGTTCTTCGGCCTGCACGATCGCAAGAATCCGGCCAATGCGGCGCTCAATGTGTATCGCGCCTCGGATGGCACCTGGTTCGTTTTGATCGTCACGCCTGACAAGCTGGCCGCCGTGGCGAAAGCAATTGGCCGCGTGGATCTCTTGACGGATCCGCGATTCGCCGATCCGGCCAAGCTGATCGAGAACATGCCGCAGTTGACCGCCATTCTGGACGACGTCTTCGGCTCCCAGCCGATGGCGCACTGGTACGAAGTCTTCAATGGCGTTCATGTCACGTTCGGCGCCGTGCGCGGACCGCAGCAAGTCGTCGATGATCCGCAGCTCCGGTTGAACGACATCATCGTTCCGCTCGAGGGGGCAGGCGGCAAGCTGAAGGCGACGGTCAGCAGTCCCATCCAGGTGCATGGGATCGAAAAGGTGCTTGCCAGGCGTGCTCCGGATCTCGGTGAACACAATCGGCAAGTCCTCGAGCAACTCGGGTTCAGTGCGACCGAAATCGACGGCCTGCACACAAGCGGCACCGTCCCGAACACAAAAGAACGGGAAGCAGCGGCCGTGGGATAGGTTGCTCCCGGACCAGGAGTGCGGAAACCGTCGACGGTTCGCTCGGGCGTTCTCGAAAAAGAACTGACTTCTCGGGCGCCTGCACAGTGAGCCGCTAACCACTTACGTCCCGGCCACTGAAGTCACTTGATCCGCACAGCATAGAGTGGAAAGGCAGGACACAAATGACACCAACGATCACAGTCCGACGCGTTGTCTCCACCCGCCTGCCGACCAGGTGGGGGGCGTTTGAGACCTTGGGATTCGAGCGTGAAATTCTGAACGGCAGCCGCCGAGTCGAAACCGCGCTCGCGATGATCCTCGGCGATCTGACGGAGGGCGATCCGCTCGTGCGCATCCATTCGCAATGCTTCACCAGCGAGGTGCTCGGGTCGCTGCGCTGCGATTGCAACGACCAGTTGGAGATCGCCATGCAGGCCATCGCTCTGGAAGGGCGCGGGCTGGTCATCTACGAGCACCAGGAGGGACGCGGCATCGGCCTGACGGCGAAGTTGCAGGCGTACGCTCTACAGGACTCCGGCCTCGACACGGTCGAAGCCAACCACGCGTTGGGCTTCAAGGCGGATTGCCGGGATTTCCGCTTGCCCGCGGCGATCTTGCACGAGCTTGGCATCAGCCGAGTTCGCCTTATGTCGAATAACCCCCAGAAGGCGCGGGCGTTGTCGGAGGCCGGTATCGAAATCGTGGAGCGGCTTCCCTGCGAAGCCGCCCCGACGCCACATTCCTTGCCCTACCTCCGCGCCAAGAAGGAGAGGATGGGGCACGCTCTGAGCCTGGGTCGGCATGAACACACGAGGTATCCGGATCACGCGCCAGACCGGTTCGAGTTCGCGAGCATCGAGACCGCCGTTGGCGAACTGAAGGCAGGGCGCTTGATCGTCGTCGTGGACGACGAGGACCGCGAGAACGAAGGCGACCTGACAATGGCGGCGGAGCTGGTCACGCCCGAGGCGATCAACTTCATGGCGACCCACGGGCGGGGGCTCGTCTGCCTGGCCATGCCCGGCGAGAGGCTGGACGAACTGGACCTCGCCCCGATGGCGCCCGACAACACCGCTCTGCACGGCACCGCGTTCGCTATCTCGATCGACGCAAAGGACGGCGTGACGACCGGCATCTCAGCTCATGATCGAGCCCATACGATCAAGGCTGCTGTTGACCCCGCCAGTTTAGCGGAGGACTTCGCCCGGCCAGGGCACGTATTTCCGCTGCGTGCCCGACCCGGCGGCGTCCTGGAGCGACGCGGCCAGACTGAGGCAGCCGTCGATCTTGCCGGTCTCGCGGGGTTATCTCGCGCTGGCGTGATCTGCGAAATCGTGAACAACGACGGCACCATGGCGCGCGTGCCGGACCTGATCCGGTTCTGCAAGAGGCACGGCCTGGTGATGGTCACCGTCGCCGACCTGGCGCGATACCGATTGGAATCGGAGTACGAGGGATCGCTCTCGGTGATCGATCCCTCTCTCATGTGTGTCTGAGACATGTTGCGCTCAGGGCGCGGTAAACAATGAAAGGAGAACAAAATGACCGAACTTCAGTCTTCAAAAACGGGACGTGCGTTCGGCAACAAGGTTGCAGGCGGCCGCCTGTTCGTGCTCGACCTCGGCGAGGGCCGAATCTTCACCGTCAATCCGGATGGCAGCGATCAACAGGTCGTTGTCACCGGGTGCCGGCATCCGGATGGCATCGTCGTCGACGCGGAAAGCGGCCACATCTACTGGACCAACATGGGGGACCTCAAACGGAACGACGGCTTCATCGAGCGGGCCGACATCGATGGACGCAATCGCAACACCATTGTGCCCAAAGGCGGCACATTCACTCCCAAACAGATCCACCTCGAGAAGCCCAGCGGCAAACTGTATTGGTCGGACCGCGAGGGCATGCGGGTCATGCGATCTTCCCTCGATGGCGCCAAGATCGAGACCCTTGTGGACACAAGTCAGGGAGACCCACGTCCTGGCCCTGACGAGACAAAATGGTGCGTCGGGATCGCCGTCGATCCGACTCGCGGTCACCTCTACTGGACACAAAAAGGTCCCGACGATTCCGGCAAGGGCCGCATTTTCCGCGCCGGTATCGAAATTCCCCGAGGGCAGAGTGCGTCCAGTCGAACGGATATCGAAGTTCTTTACGATGCGCTTCCCGAGCCAATCGACCTGGAGCTCGATCTCGAGAATCGCGTCATGTACTGGACCGACCGGGGCGATCCGCCGCGCGGCAATACCGTCAATCGCGCCCCGATGGATTCGGATGCGAACGGGCGCCGTGCTCCTGAGATCATCTTCACGCACTTGATGGAAGGAATCGGCATCGCCCTGGATTGCAAGGGCGAGCGCATGTTTCTCACCGACTTGGCGGGCAGCGTCTATTCGGCCAGGCTCGATGGCTCGGACAGGAAGGTCCTGCTCTACGCTCAAGGAAATCTCGCCGGCATCGCCTATTCTGAACTCTCTTGAAAGGAGACTTGATCATGTCACTCGATAAACCAATTCGCCGTATCGCAGTGGTCGGCACCGGGGTCATCGGCGCGAGCTGGGCCGCCCAGTATCTGGCGCGAGGCTTCGACGTGGTTGCGACTGATCCCGCCCCGGACGCGGAAGCCAACTTACGCAAGTACGTGAACGATGCCTGGGAGCAGCTCGAAGCCATCGGCCTGTCGCCCGGTGCAACGCGCGACCGCCTGAGTTTCACCAAGGACATGAAGCAGGCGCTCGCGCAGGCCGACTTCGTCCAGGAAAACGGTCCCGAGCGGCCGGACTTCAAGACGAAGTTCTTCGCGGAGATGGACGAAATAACGCCGGCCGACACGTTAATCGCCTCAAGCTCCTCGGGGATCACGCCGAGCGTGATGCAGTCGAAGTGCAAGAAGCCCGAGCGCGTCCTGGTCGGCCATCCGTTCAACCCGCCGCACATCATTCCACTCGTGGAAGTCGTGGGCGGCGCCAAGACATCACCCCAAGCGATAGAGCGGGCAATGGCGTTCTACGCGGCGATCGGCAAGAAGCCGATTCATTTGCGGAAGGAACTTCCCGGGCACGTGGCGAACCGCCTGCAAGCAGCGCTCTATCGGGAGATGCTTTACCTCATTGAACAAGGCGTGCTGAGCGTCGAGGACACCGACGCTGCCGTTTGCTATGGACCGGGCCTCCGCTGGGGCGTGATGGGCCAGAGCCTCCAGTGGCATCTGGGCGGTGGCGCCGGTGGAATCAAACACTTCATGGATCACCTGATGGATCCACTCCAGGGCATGATGAAGGCCCTCGGCACTCCCAACATCACGCCCGAGCTGAAGCAAACCATCATCGATGGCGTGATGCGCGAAGCAAAGGGACGCTCGGTCGATCAGCTCGCGCACGACGAGAACGAGGTGTTAATCGGACTTCTCAAGCTGCGAGCCAGCGGCGCGAGCGCGTCGTCAGGGAGGCACTGACAATGATACCCGTTTCTGCGAACACGGCAGGCGACCCGCGAATCCTCATCGTGGGCGGGGGCTTCGGCGGTCTCGCGGCGGCCCGCGACCTGAGGAAGAGTCAGGCCCGCGTGCTCTTGATCGACAAGACGAACCACCACGTCTTCCAGCCGCTCCTCTACCAGGTGGTTACCTCGATCCTCTCCCCCGAGCACATCGGGGCACCGATCCGGCACGTATTGCGCAGGCAGGCCAACGCCACCGTGATCCAGGGCACCGTCACGGGAGTGGATGTGACGAACAGGGTGTGCTTCGTGGACGGGGTTCCGCTCCCGCTAACCTATGACTACCTCGTACTGGCGACCGGGGTTCAGCACAGCTACTTCGGTCACGACGAGTACGCAGCGTATGCCTCGGGCCTGAAGACCCTCAGCGACGCGGTTCAGCTCCGCAACAAGATCCTGGGAGCGTTCGAGGCCTGCGAGCGGACCCTCGCCCCCCAAGACCATCCCGAACTGTTGACGTTCGTCATCGTCGGCGGCGGCCCCACGGGCGTGGAGCTGGCCGGCGCGATCTGCGGAGCTGGCGCGCAAACCTTGGCCAAGGAGTTCCGTCGGTTCGACCCCGCTGCGCTCAAACTGATCCTCGTGGAGGCGGGTCCCCGCATCCTATCCTCGTTTGCCGAGTCGCTTGCCGCCGCCGCGACCGCCAAGCTCGCGAAGCTGGGAGTCGAAGTCCGCACCGGCGCCGCGGTGGAAAAGGTGGACGCGGAAGGCGTCATGGTGCGGGGAGAACGGATCCCGACCCGGAACGTGTTCTGGGCGGCAGGGGTGAAGGGTTCTCCGGCAGCGCAATGGTTGGGTGCCGAGGCGGACCGAGCAGGTCGCGTCAGGGTGCTTGCGGACTGCTCGGTCCCGGCCCATCCGGAGATATTCGTCGTGGGAGACACGGCGTACCTCGAGGAGGGCGGGAAGCCTCTCCCGGGCGTCGCCCAGGTCGCGATCCAGCAAGGCCGCTACGTCGGCCGCCAGATTGCGAGACGGCTGAAGGGGAAACCGGACCTACCCGCGTTCCGGTACGTCGACAAGGGGAACCTGGCTACGGTCGGACGCAATTTCGCCGTCATGGAGGCGTTCGGCGTCCGCACCGCCGGGCTGTTCGCCAAGATCGTCTGGGCCTTCGTTCACATTCAGTTCCTCGTTCTGACGAGCAGCCGAATCGGGACGATGTACCGGTGGTCGTGGAAACTCCTCACTCGCCAACGGCTCGCACGGCTCATCATCGAACCGGAGCCTTTGCAAGATGCCATCCAGGCGGCCCAGCATAACGTTCAGCGAACCAACGGGAAAGCTGAGGCGCCAAGGTCAAACATGAGCGAACGGGAGACAGTTTAATGAACCGGGTATCTGCGAAAGTCCGCGTGCCTGATCGGAAAGGCGTGTAGCAACAATGAACTCACTCTTTGCCGATCCTGCCTTCTGGAGCCGAATTCAGTTCGCCTTCACGATCACGTACCATTATCTCTTTCCGCAGCTCACCATGGGCCTGGCGTGGTTTCTCGTCTACTGGAAGTGGCGCGCCCTCCGGACAGGTGATGAGAAATTTAACCAGGCCGCGCGGTTCTGGGCCAAGATCTTCGGGCTCAATTTCGCCGTCGGAGTGGTGACGGGCATTCCGATGGAGTTTCAGTTCGGGACCAACTGGGCGGGCTTCTCCAAGTACGCCGGCGGCGTCATTGGACAGACTTTGGCGATGGAGGGCATGTTCGCGTTCTTTCTCGAAAGCGCCTTTATCGGCGCGCTCATCTGGGGCGAAAAGCGACTGAGTCCGCGCTCTCATTTTCTCGCTGCGCTGGCGGTCGCGCTCGGAAGCTGGCTTTCCGGTTATTTCATTATCGTGACAAACGCCTTCATGCAGCATCCCGTTGGTCATGGGATCCAATCAGATGGCTTGCTGGAGATCGACAGTCTCAGCCTTTACCTGCTGAATCCATGGGCATGGATTCAATTCGCCCACAATCAGATGGCGGCCCTCGTAACGGGCTCGTTTGTGGTGGCCGCCGTGGGCGCATTGTACTGCCTGCGCGGACTCCATCCGGTGCAGGCGCGAATGTATCTGCGCGCTGGAACCGTCATCGGGCTGATTGTCTCCGTTTTGGTGGCGTTCCCGACCGGCGACCAGCAGGCCAAGATGGTTGGCAATCACCAGCCGGTGACATTGGCGGCCATGGAGGGCCGATTCGCCGGCGGCTCCATGGCCGGCGTCGCAGTGATCGGGCAGCCCAATGTTGCGGCCCAGCGGCTCGACAACCCGATCGAGGTCCGGGCGCCCTCAGCTTTCTCGCGTACGGGCACTTTGGAAGCTATGTACACGGATTGGACGACTTTCCCAGCGAGTTATGGCCCGACAACATCGAGCTGCTCTATTACTCGTTTCACCTCATGATCACGCTCGGGACGATTTTCATCATCTTGATGGCCTGTGCCGGAATCCAGAACCTCCGGGGCCGACTGGAATCCAGCACCGCGCTGCTCTGGGTGCTGATGCTCGCGTTCCCATTTCCCTACCTCGCCAACACGCTGGGGTGGATGACGGCGGAGCTGGGACGCCAGCCCTGGCTGATCTACGGTCTCTTGCGCACATCCGACGGCCATAGCAAGGTAGTGAGCAGCGGCGACACGGTGTTCACCCTGATCGGCTTCGTCGGCCTTTATTTTGTGCTCGGTGTGCTGTTTCTGGCTCTGGTCGGTCGCGAGATCGGTCACGGACCCGGTGACGCTGTACCTTCCGAACATCGAGAGGAGCCGTTTGTATGATCGCGGCATGGTATGGAATTGCTGGCTTCATGATCATCCTCTACGTGGCGCTGGACGGCCGCAACTTCGGCGCTGGAATGCTCCACTGGCTTGTGGCGCGAACGCCCGACGAACGCCGACAGGTCATCGCCGCGATCGGTCCGCTCTGGTCCTGGCACGAAGTATGGCTGGTCGCTTTCGGCGGCACCTTGTTCGCGGTATTCCCCAAGCTTCTGGCATCCGCCTTTGCCGGCTATTACCTCGCACTCTTTCTCATTTTGTGGTGTTTGATATTGCGCGGAATCTCGCTGGAAGTCGGCGGCCACTTGAACGATCGCATGTGGCAGGGGTTCTGGGATTTCGTCTTCGTACTCGCCAATACGCTCCTGGCCATCCTGTTCGGCGCAGCGGCAGGCAACATGGCCCGCGGTGTTCCGCTTGCTTCCGACGGCACGTTCTCCATGGCCTTCTTCACCGACTTCACCCCACGCGGCCACGTGGGACTGCTCGACTGGTACACCGTATCCATCGCGATCTTCGCCGCCGTCATCCAGGCGGCGCACGGCGCGACCTACCTCACGCTGAAAACGGAAGGACCGGTGCATGACCGCAGCGCGGGCTACGCGAGGGTACTCTGGGCGGCGGCTGCTCCGCTCTTGCTGGTCATCTCCGTCGAATCCGGCGTGGTGCGCCCCGATCTGCTCGGGCACGCGATTCACAACCCATTTTGGTGGCTCGGATTGCTCCTGGTCTGCGCCGCGGCGATCACACTGATTTCAGGGCTGGCGAAGCGACATGAAATGCGTGCGTTCATCGGGTCGAACGTCCTGCTTGCGGGCCTGCTGGCCACCGGGGCGGCGGCCATTTTTCCGGTCGTGTTGCACTCGACCCTGCGCCTGGTTATTCCCTCACGGTTTACGACGTCGCCGCCGGTCCCAATTCACTGGCCTACGCCGCGATCTGGTGGCCGATCGGTTGCGCACTGGCGGCCGCGTATTTCGTTTTCGTCTCGCGACAATACGCCGGCAAGGTCGGCATCAAACGAGACAACCAGGGCTTCTACTAACCGCCTGCCGCGATGGCCACCGGCAGCGGTATCGACCGCTGCGACTCTGTAGGCCTGCCATTGGATCGCTCCAATGTCACCGCAATGTCGTTACCAGGCGGTGACCTCGACGGGCAACGGCCTGTCGTAAGTATTGCCGGAGACAGGACTTGAACCTGCACCCGCTTGTAAGCGGACCAGCCCCTCAAGCTGGCGCGTCTGCCAATTCCGCCACTCCGGCTCAATGGCACTCATTTCGAACTACTGGAGCAATCATCCAGAGCGCCAGGGTGCACTGTCAAGACGTCGCTCCACAAGAGTTCCCTCGCTAGCGCGTCGGGCTGGTCTGGTCCCCTCGCTGGCGCGTCGGGCTGGTATGCGTACGTCCCAACCGAGGGGCTTGACTCGCCTTCACGATCTTGTATCATTGAGTTAATACAATAAGACGTCGGGGGCGAGCCGGCCGCTCGGGGGGCGATTCCAGGTGCAGATCCACATCACGGCCAGTGACGGGATCCCGATCTACGTCCAGATCGTCAATCAGGTGAAGTACCTGCTGGCGTCGGGGCGGCTGGAGCCGGGGGAGGAGATGCCCCCGATCCGGGTGCTGGCGGAGAAGCTGCTCGTCAACCCCAACACCGTGGCGCGTGCCTATCGCGAGCTCGAGGCGGCCGGCATTGTCGAGAAGCGGCGGACTGCCGGGACATTCGTTTCCGAAGCCGGGTCACCGCTGGCGCGGCGCGAGCGGATGAAGATCCTCACCGAGCGCGTCGATCTGCTCCTGGCCGAGGCGCGGCAGCTCGGGATCGGGCTGGAGGAAGTGGTCGAGCTGATCGGGCGCCGCAACGAGGCGATGAAACAGGGCGGGGGTGCTAAGCCATGATTGTCGAGACAAGTGAGTCCGTGGTCGATGTCGTGGGGCTGTCGCGGCGCTTCGGCCGCACTCTCGCCCTCGACGGGGTCAGCCTGAGGGTGCCGCGTGGAGCGGTCTTCGGCCTGGTGGGCGAGAACGGGGCGGGCAAGACCACTCTGATCAAACATTTGATCGGCCTGCTCAAAGCCCAAACCGGCACCGTGAGCGTGTTCGGGCTCGACCCGGTCAAGGAGCCGGTCGCGGTGCTGTCGCGCGTTGGTTTTCTGAGCGAGGATCGTGATCTGCCCGACTGGCTCAAGGTTCACGAGCTCTTGCGCTACCTGCGGCCGTTCTATCCGACCTGGGACGATCGCCTGGCCGAGGACCTGCGCCGCCAGTTCGAGCTCGACCCGGCCGCGCGGATCAAGACCTTGTCGCAGGGCCAGCGGGCGCGCGTGGGGCTCCTGGCGGCCCTGGCTTACCGGCCCGAGCTTCTGGTCCTCGACGAGCCATCCACGGGGCTCGACCCGATCGTCCGCCGCGAGATCCTGGCGGCCATCATCCGCACGATCGCCCAGGAGGGCCGCACGGTCCTCTTCTCGTCGCACTTGCTCGACGAGGTCGAGCGCGTCTCCGACCACGTGGCGCTCATCGACCGCGGCCGGATCGTGCTCTGCGATGCGCTCGAAACGGTCAAGGAACGCCACTGCCGGCTCACGCTCCGGTTCGACGAGCCGCTGCCGGGCCCGCCGGTTCTGGTCGGGTCGACCCGATGGGAAGGCGCCGGCCACGAATGGTCGACGGTCTGCCGGGGCTCGATCGATGAGATCCAGGGCGCGGTGGCGGGTTTGGGTGCCCGGATCGTCGAGGAACACACGCCCACACTCGACGACATCTTCGTGGCCCGGGTCGGGTCGCGTCCAACCGCTGAAGTCGAGGGCTAGTGCCATGAAAACGGCTGCTCTGCCAATCGCCTATCTCATCTGGTGCCGGCACAAGACCGGTTTCATCGCCTCGGCTTGCGGTCTGGCGGCGATCGCGATCGCGTATCCGGTACTGTTCACGCTGGCACGCGGACCCGCGGCCGTGATCGCGAGTGTGATTCCACTCGTCGCGATTGTGAGTTATGTCCTCAATTCTTGCGTGTTTTCCGAGGAGCAGGGCAGCGTGGATTCGGGTTACCCGAGATCGCTGTTCGTCTTGCCGGCGCCAACCGGCGCCCTGGCGTTCTGGCCGATGTTTTACGGTTCCACGATGGCCGCTCTTTTGTGGATCGTCACAGCAGGGTTGATCTACCCTTTGAGCGGATTCCGGCCGCCGGTCTGGCTTCCCGCGCTGGCGCTGGCCTCGGGGGTAGGCTGGGTTCAAGGCGTGGCCTGGATGCCTCTGGCGGCTCGCTCGCTTCGAGGTATCCTCGCCGCGGCCTCGACGTTGGCTCTTGGTGCTATTCCTGTCTGGCTGATCCAGACGGGTCGCGGCACGAGCCTGGTTCTCGTGAGCCTGTTTTCAGCCTACCTCGGGGCGGCATTCCTGGTGGGCCTGGCATCGGTCGCCACCGATCGAAGCGGCGGCTCGTGGCTGCGGAAACCTTCAAGCCGCCGAGTCGGGCTCCGCCCGGCCGCCCCGGAGACCGTGCCCAGCTATCCTCCGTTTCGGTCGACGGCCGCGGCCCAGCTCTGGTACGAGTGGAAATGCCACGGCCGCGTGCTGCCGGGCTACGTGGGAACGCCCTTCGTTCTGATCTGGATGCTCTTGCTCTTCAGACCAGGCTCGCCCTTTGCGCCTCTGCATCTGGCCTTGATCCTCGGGCTCCTGGCAGCGATTCCGGCCCTGTTGGCCGGCGCAATTGGCCCGGCGATGGGCCGATTCCGGCCTTTTTGGGTCAGACAGCGCGGGTTCATCACCTTCATGGCAGTCCGGCCGATTACAAGCTGGAAGCTGCTCGTGGCGAAGTTTCGCATGGCGGTCGCCAGCGTCATCGTGACGGTGGCCATCGCGCTTTTGGGGACGTTTCTCTGGACGATCGTGTCGAACAACGGCTCGCTCGCAGCCGGCCTCGGGCGCGATCTTGCCGCGCGCTATCCCGGCGGCCGAAGTTTTGCAATTCTGGCGCTCGCGGCTGTGCTCATGCCAGTGCTCGTCGCCCGGCAATTCACCGCGGGATTCGCCAACGTGCTCACGGGCCGCCGCTGGATCGCCGACGCCTCCGCCTGGATTTTTCTGGCCGGCCTCCTCATCCTGTGCTCCGCCGGAGCCTGGCTGGCCAATCGCCCTGAGGCATTACCCCGTCTCTACGCGATCATCCCGTGGTTCGTGGCTGGTGTCGCGATGATCAAGGGAACGCTGGCGATCGTGTTGTTCCGTGCCGTCTTGCGCCGGCGACTCATCGGCTGGCCGGACATCCTCGTCATCCTGGGCGTCTGGCTGGCGATCACGGTCCTTGGCTTCGCTCTTGCGATCCTCGTTTCGCCGGCAAATGGATTGCCGGCCCCCTTACCCTTGCTCTTCGTGGGCATCGCGACGTTGGTCCCTCTCCTGAGGTTTCCGCTCGGGACGCTGGCCCTGGAATGGAATCGCCACCGGTAGACCACTCCGGTTTTCGATTCGTGATCTGCGATTGAAGCAGCGTTCCCTCGTCTGGAAGAATCCCCGAGCCAGTGGCGTCCGCCCAGACCGTTCGTTTGATTCATCCTTCATCCTTCATCCTTCATCCTTTGATTCCCTTGCGTCGTTTGGCGTTCCCGATTATCTTGTATGGCTCGACACGCCTCGGCAGGGACGCCATCAATCGCCACGGGAGGATTGACGCATGCGACGGATCGCGAAAATCGTGCTTGTGCGCGCGAAGCACCATCGAGCTGCGCTGCTACTGGCAATCTTGGTGTTGCCCTGTTCGCCGCTCGTCTCCACGGCTGTGGCACGTGGATCGCAGCCGCCGGCCGCCGACTGGGTCGGCAAGCCGGTGGTCCCCCGGAGCCCTGATTTCACTCTCGCCCAGGATCATACGGGAGTCGAGCGCAAGGGAATGCTCGCCATTTATCATGTGACGAAGGTCGCCAACCAATCGCTGTTCATTTCCACACCGGGTCAGAGCGGCTGGGTCAGGAGCGATCAGGTCGTCCTTGTTGACCGAGCCCAGGCATACTTCACGAGCCAAATTCAGGAAAACCCCCGCGCGTCGTTCAACTACACGATGCGGGCGATCGCGCTCCTGGCAGAAAAGCCCGACTTCCCGCGAGCCCTGGCCGATTTGAACGAGGGTGTCCGCATGGACCCGCGCGACGCATTTGCCCGTGGCAGCCGCGGTGTCGCGCTCTTGGCGATGGACCAGTGGGAGAAGGCGATGGCCGATCTCGAAGAGGCCATGCGCCTCGATCCCGCCAACCCCGCTTACCTGATCGACCGTGCCGCAGCCTGGCACTCTCGCCACGACGACGCCAAGGCCATCGCCGACTGCGAGGCGGCCCTGCGGCTCAGTGCCGGGGCGGTCACGGCACGACTCTTGCGCGCGTCGATCAGTGCCGAGCGAAAGGAATACGATCGTGCGATCGCCGATTACAACGAGGTCATCCGCCGGGATCCCTCGATTCTCGCCGCGTATTTCGACCGGGCGGCTGTGCAGCAAGAAAAAGGGGACTACGACAAGGCCATCGCCGGCCTTGACCAGCTCATCCGGTTCGATCCTCAGCTTCCGGATTCGTACGTCGTGCGCGCAGCCGGCTGGAAACACCAAAAACAGTACGACAAGGCCATCGCCGACCTGAGCGAGGCCATCCGGCTCGACCCCCGCAACCCGTCGTCCTACCACGAGCGCGGCTTGATCTGGACCGACAAAAAGGATTTTGACAAGGCGATCGGCGATTTCAGCGAGGTCATCCGGCTCGCCCCGGAGCACGCCATCGGTTACTGCAACCGCGGCTTCGCCTGGAAGGCCGAGAAAGAGTACGCCAATGCCATCGCCGATTACGACGAAGCCGTTCGGCTCGATCCCAAGGACGCAGACGCCTACTGCGGGCGCGGCTGGTGCTGGCGAGCCAGGAAGGATTATCCCAGGGCGTTCGCCGATTTCAGCCAGGCACTCAAGCTCAATCCCCGGGATGCCTGCGCGCTGGACGGCCGTGGCTGGATCTGGGCGACGTGCCCCGACGCGTCCTATCGCGACGGCAAAAAAGCCGTCGAGGCCGCGATCGAAGCTTGTGAGCTGACTCGCTGGAAAGAGGCGTACTGCCTCGAGACGCTCGCTGCGGCTTACGCCGAAACCGGCGACTTCAGCAGAGCCGTGCGCTGGCTGAATAAGGCCATCGAGATCGAGACCGACGCGAAGGAGCAGGAAGAATACCGCACCGCCCTCAAGCTGTTCCAGCAAGGAAAGCCGTATCGCGACACGACGCCGTGAGAGGATTACACGATTTGGTGTCGAGAGCTCTTGCTTGATTTAATTGACGAGCGTGGACCTACTCGTGGGCTTCTCGGCAGCTCCACATCCGGATGACCAGTAGCCGATGGTGTGCGGGTACTCAATGCGGATGCCAGCCGGCGCGCTTCGTGCGTTTCCTTTTTTTACCTCGTTCTCGCGGTCGTGTTTCGCCTCGCAGACCCACCCTTCACCCGAGCCCGTAACGCGACGACCGATTTAACGCCCACGAGACAATGTCCCTCTCCGCCCAGTGGCGGCGGCCTATTGACGGCCCGACTGAGCCGCTGGTAACGTGTAGGGTGCTCAGGATCTGCGGGCTCCGACGGCGCTTACATGCCCCCCCCCCTTTGGGGCAGGCGGTGGCATTTGGCTAGGATCGCGCGTTTCTGCGTTGGGTTGGTGATTTTACTGTCGCCAGGCTGCATTCCGCCTCCGGTCGACGACGTTGTAAGTTCCAACCAGAAAGACCCCAACTCCGAGTTCGGCACCGCGCCAGCGGTTGACGACTCTGTGTATGACATCGGTCCGATCGTCGCCCGAGATCAGATTCTCCGGCACGATTTCACTCTGACCAATTACAGCGACAAGCCTTTGCGGATACTTGGAGGGATGTCCGACGCGCCCTGCTGCTCGGGCGTGGAGTCGCTGCCGGACTCGATACCGCCGGGAGCAGGGGCGAGGGTGAGCGTTTTCTTGAAGCCAGGTAATCAAACCGGCCAAAAGGTTGTTCGTTTCGCGATCGAGACGGACTCACGTGAGAAACCCGTCCACACGCTTACTTTTCGAGCAAGCCTGTTCGGTGAATGGGAAGTTGTCCCTCTGGCCGGTCCGATTCCGCTGGTTCCGGTCGGCAGCAGAGGGAAACAGTCGCTGCGCCTCGTCTGCCGCCGAGAAGGTGATGAGGGCCTTCGACTCCCGCAGACGGTGGAAGTACGGGAGCCACTCCGCGCGCTCCCCCGGCAACCGGGTAACGAGCGCGTCCTGCTCGATGGCTTGATCGAGTCTAGCTTGGACGTCGAAGTGGAGTTCCCAGGAGCTTCTGAGCTTGGGTTGCAGCAAGCCGAGATTTCGTTCCACTGGCCGGGTGGCCGCACGCGCACGGCGGTCATCCGTTGGGAGGTCACTCCGCTTGTCCGTATCTCCCCTTCCAGCATCGTTATCGAGCCAACCGGTCGTCCTGTCGAGCGCTCAATCACAATCACGTCCGATGATCGATCGGTTCGCATCACCAGCGTCTCCGGTGCGATCCTCGCGAAGCCTGCCGAGTTCCCGTCGCTTACCGGGCGGACCCACCAATTGACCGTGTGGCTGGAGCCATCTCGCGCTGTTCCTGGCGCCGTGTCGCGTGTCTCAATCGGCATTGACCACCCAAACCAGCTGGAGCTGGCTCTGAGTGTACTGGCCTTGCCATCCAGGAAGCCCAGGTGAGGTGCCACATGAAGATGCGTTTTTCGGATCGCAGGGCTTTCACGCTGATCGAATTGCTCGCGGTCCTCGGCGTTCTCAGCGTTGTGATCGCGCTCTTGCTTCCGGCGGTGCAATCCGCGCGCGAGGCTGCCAGGCGGGCCCAGTGCCAAAGCAACCTCAAACAGATTGGAGTGGCACTTCATTCCTACCACGAAGCGCAGCATTGCTTTCCCCCTGCCGTCACCACTGCACCGCGGTCTCATGGAGCCTTTTACGGCGGTCTTTATTCCGTGCAAGTACGATTACTCCCTTATATTGATCAGGCAGCAGCCTACAACGCAGTGAATTTTCAAACGGGCACGTGGCCGCCCGATACTTTCATGTTCCCGATAACAGACCTACAACTGCAGCTCAACGCGGCGAATTCCACCGTTTACCAGACAGCGATGGGCGTTTTCCTCTGCCCGTCGGATGGAGGTCCGTTTTCAAAGGCCGGCAATAACTACCGTGGGAACACGGGAGTAGGACCCTCCGGAGCGCCCTGGGCGGAGTTCCCGGATAGTGGGAACGGCCTCTTTCCAGAAGGCGGACCGATCAGCATCACGAAGGTCACGGACGGGCTCAGCCACACGGTCGCGTTCAGCGAGCGGGTGCGTGGTTCAGGTCGGGAGCCACCCGACCCAGAGCGCGACATGTTCCAGCGAACAGGCGTCGCGAACACGGCGGACCAACTCTTGCTTGCTTGTCGAATCGCTGCGCGGCCCTCCAATGTGTCGGGATTCGTTGACAACGGACGATGGTGGTTCTGGACGGGTAAGGAACGGACGCTCTACAACCACGCCCAAGTCCCCAACGGCTCTGTCCCCGATTGCACGTACGGTGCGATGATTCCGATGATGGATATGGCTACCGCCCGCTCGCGGCATCCCGGTGGCGTACACGCTCTGATGGCGGACGGTTCGGGACGATTCATCCCGAGCTCGATCAATCAGGCAGTTTGGAGAGGACTGGGCACCCGGAACGGCCGTGAATTGGTCGACTGATTACGTGCTTCGACTTTCGTCTACCTACCAACTTTCGAGAGGAGTCGTTATGTCGTACGCTGTTCGACCCAACGTCGTGGTCATCGTGTGCATGGTGGCGCTGATTGTCTCGTTGGAATTCCTGGGCGGCGACCCGAGTAGGGCGATTTCTGGACATCAACTTGGTTTGTATACGCTTTCCAAGACCCGTGGGACGCTTCCCAACTATTATCTGGGTTCTAATACAAATGTGTGCGCCTGTGCAAATGCTGGTGGCGGGAACATCTGCGCTTGCTTCGGAAACTTAGGCGCGGACTGCGTCGTCTGCCAGGGCCAATCCATCGCATCCGTGATCTACACTTCGAACGGTGGAAGCGGCAATTTTCAACCCGCCGGTGCAAGCGGACAGTGCTCCACCCTGGAGAAGTTCACAGGCACGTGTAACGACAGTTGGGTTTGCGCGGATCTTACCGATACTGAGACCGCTTGCACTTCGACGTATCCTTATGCAACCGACCAATTCATCGTCCGAAACACTCCCGTCGGAACGGCGAGGAAGGCGTTCGCCCCTCAGCAAATCGCGTCCCGGGGAATCCATGTTGCTCTTGCAAACAGCACCAGAACGTTCCGCCTTCATTTTGACTAGAGGCTATCCGCGAGAACGCCGCATTGTCGTCTGATTCTGCTCTAGCAATCAGCCGCGACCGCGGGTGCCCACGATTTGGGGTGCTCAATCGCGCGCGAGAATCGTCACGACCTGGGTGCACGAGTGCGCGGGAGCCGATGGAGAAAACCCCTGGGAAGCGTCCCTGAACTTTGCATGGTTATTTCGGCGAAGCCGTCCATAAGGCAATGGGCCATAATCGAGGAGTCACCCCCGTGATCACTTCCATTCTAGCCTGCCTGCTGCTTCAAGCTCCAAGTCCCGAGTTGGACGGCGAGCAAATGATGAAAATCCTCGAAGGGCTCTACTCAGGCATCCAAGACTTCGAGCTGGTCTGCGAAGGCCGGGTTACCTGGGCTGATCCAGAGTTGAGAGAGAAATCAGAAGATCCCAAGCGCCCGGAGCGTATCTTTCAAGGGAGTTACGCTTACCGTGCCGTCGATGGGGCTTCGTATCTGGACCTCTACGAGAAGCCGCTCGAATCCCCCACACCCACTTTATTGCACAGCACACATTCCAATCTTAAAGGGATTCACGCTGACATCGTGCGATCCGCGGATCGAAGAAACTATCGTCCCGGGTTCGCCACCCAAAGAACCGGCGGCCCCGGGGTGCTAACGTTCCCATGCTCTCCTGAACGGTTCATCTACCTGTATCGCTGGAGTCGAGTGAAGTATAGCGTGGCGAACAAAACCTACAAGGTTGAGGGTTGGGAAGAGATCGACGGCAACGTCGCTCTCCGGGTCTGGGTGGACGAGTTCCCCGAGGCCAAACGTTCCGACCACATCTGGTCGCGGTACTGGATTGACATGAAGAGGGGCGGTCACGTCGTCAAGCATGAATATCACGCGGGCAACCAGTTACGGTTTCGACTGTACAACGTCGTGCTGGCAAGCATCGAATCACCGGACGGAAGCGCGAGATGGTTTCCGGTTCACGCCGACTGGGAGAGTTTTCTTTGGAAAACGGAATGGAGGGCAGCTCCAGTTTTGCATGAAACCTATGATGTGGTTCGAGGCTCGCTTGTCTTCAATCGCGGGTTCGCCGACGACAGGTTTTCTCTCGATTGGAAGGGCCCGAAGGCAGAGAGCCCAGCGCTCCGGAAAGCACGCCAAGAATACAACTCCGCCCCGTTGGAGAAACCCGCTCAACTGCGAACTGGCCCTCAAATGCGAACGGACCCCGCCGGTGTCGAGGAGGATTTGAACAGACAGCTTGCGGAAGCGGACCGTCAGGCCGAGCAGTTGGATGCATCATCTCCGCGTGGCTGGTGGAATTCGAGCACATTGGCCCAGGCGGGAATGACGGCTTTCGGTGTTGGCATCCTCGCAGCGGCATTCCTCTTGAGGCGCAGAGTCTTATGAGGGAAGGCGGACGATCGCGGACGATGACATCTATCGCCGCGTTCATCGCAGCGATGCTGAGCACCCCAGTTTGGTCAGCCGATCGCGCAACCGAACCACGAACGGGCGCGACCTATGACTGCGGGACGACCGCGCTTTACACCTTGCTCGCTCTCGAGGGAAGGCCGACGCGCCTTGATCAGGTGAAGTCGCGCCTTCCTGCTCTCGACCCGCGGGGCTATTCGCTTGAGCAACTCCGCGTGGCGGCCCGCGCTTGCGGGCTCGTGGTCTCTGGTGTGAGATTACCGCGGAACGACCGAGCTCCAGACCGGCCCGCCCTCGTCTTCCTGGAAAGGGATGGGCACGGGCATTTCCTGGTAATCCGTCCAGTAGGTCATTCCCGGCGATTAATCCAGGTCCTGGACTCCGTAGAAGCGCCAAGCGTCGTCGACGCCGCCGAACTCCATCGTTCGCCCGAATGGACGGGACTCGCACTAATCCCCGCCCGATCTAACCGGTTGTTCCGGGTTTCCGCTCTGGTATTGGCAGCAGCTATCTTGGCACTCTTTTCGCTGCTCATAATGAGTCATCGCCGCGGCCGCGCAACGGGGGCGAAGCAGTGACCACACGTCAGCGACTCCTGAGTCCAAAACCCTAGCGCAGCCGACACGACGATCACATCATTCCAAAAAATGAATTCATCGGACCAGCGGATGCGTGCACCTGAGCGCGGGAGATAGCGGCGCTGGGCTGTCTCTTCTGATAACAGCCGAGCGCGCCTGACCCACACCAGCGGGATCGGAACGATTCCTTCGCAGCGCCTGACCGTCATCCCAGCCGCTCAAGCGGTCTCGCGAAGACGTCGAGCGGCGCGAGTTTGTCGTGCAAGTCCATGAGCTGCTCGGACGAAAGGTTCCGAAGGGGGCAGCGGACGGGACCGCAATCGACGCCGGCCATCGCCATCACGGCCTTCGAGGCGGCCGTGAAGCCGAACCCCGCGAGCACCTTGACCATCTTGGTAGCGCCAAGCTGAAGAGCCCGGGCGGCCGCCATGTCACCCGATTCAAACGCGCGGATCAGGCGATGGTAATGTGGAGCCGCAAAATTGAACGTGCCGCCGACCGCCCCGCGCACCCCGAATGCGAGCCCGGCTAAGAGGGCCTCGTCGAAGCCGAACAGCACGTCGAACGTGCCCCCCTCCGCCGCGACGCACCCTTGGAGGTCGACCAGGTTGTCGTGCGAAAACTTCAGTCCCCGTAAATTCGGGATCCGGAACCGCGCCTCACGCAAGAACTCTGCGACCGGCAAGTCCACGTTCGTCATGCACGGGATATGATAGTAATAGAATGGCAAGGGGTCGGCTTCCCTGGCGATCGGCATCAAAAACTCGACCAGGTCGTGCACCGTCGCCGGTTTGAAGTAAGAGGGGGCCATGGCAGCCACCGCCAGGACGCCCGCCTGCCGCGCATGACCGGCCAGCTCGATCGCGTCGGCCTGGCAGTTATCGCCGACATGAACAGAGACCCGGATCGAATCGCCGGCCGCATCCAGCCATTCTTCGCACAGGGCCTTCCGCTCGGACAAGGTCAAGCTCGCGTACTCACCCGTCGTGCCCGCCACGAACACGCTGCGCACCGCGGATTCCCGGAACAGCGCTGCCTGCCGCTCGACCATCGACAGGTTCAAACTTCCATCGCGATGAAACGGCGTGTGACACGCGGGGATCAGTCCCGTCAAAGCTCCAGGCATCGACAACACTCCGGGCCGAGCAGGCCTGGAGCGAGCGACTTCACTCGCCAGGCCGATCGGGTCGTTCCGTGAATCAGAGCACACTGAACGCAGAACAACAGTCTACATGGCTTGGGGCGCCTTAGGCAAATCGCCGCGAGATGGTTGCCAGCGACCGTCGCCGAGCTTACGATCGGGTGGATCACAGGCCAGCCAGAAATGTACGGTCAGATTTTCCAGCCTGACGGCTTTGCGTAGGTCAGGCTTTCCAGCCTGACGCGAGGCTTTTCGGCTCCAAAAAAACGTCAGGCTGGAAAGCCTGACCTACACCTGACGATCCCCCGTGTGGGTCCACTCAGCCCAGCGGCATTCCCGGTGGAACGGGTCATGACAAGAACAATCCTGTCCCGGTGGCTGAACTCGAACATGGCGTTCTTGATCGCGGCGTTCTGTTGCCTCGCAGCAAACGGACCCGAAAATGACGGCTGGATCGATCTCATCGGCGACCAGCCCTTTGAACGCTGGCGGGCCCCAACCGGCGATTGGATCGCCGGCGGCGATGCTCGCCCCGATCCCAAGAAACCCACGCGGCTCGTCACCGAGACGGCGCAGGCACCTTGGTCAACGGCGCGACCGGCAAGACGCGAAACTTGCTCACCAAGCAAGATTTCAAGGACATCGAGGCCCACTTCGAGTTCAAGATCCCCAAGGGCGCCAACTCGGGAGTCAAGTTCGAGGGTCTCTATGAAATCCAGATCTTCGACAGCTTCGGCATCGCCAAACCGACGGCCAGCCACTGTGGCGGTATCTATCCGCGGGCCGAGCTCTTGCCGAGGTATCGCTACCTCGATCAAGGCATTCCCCCTCGGTTAAACGCCGCGCGGCCGTCCGGCCAGTGGCAGACTCTCGACGTGATCTTTCGAGCTCCGCGATTCGACGCCGAAGGCAAGAAACTCAAGAACGCACGGTTCGACAAGGTCGTGTTGAACGGTCAAGTGATCCACGAAGGCATCGAGCTGAAGACCCCCACCGGCCACGCCTGGCAGACCAAGGAACGCGCGACCG
This sequence comes from uncultured Isosphaeraceae bacterium, assembly GCA_963781785.1. Taxonomy (GTDB): domain Bacteria; phylum Planctomycetota; class Planctomycetia; order Isosphaerales; family Isosphaeraceae; genus CAWAHD01. Next base: position 661,717 of record CAWAHD010000002.1, read on the forward strand.
GTCCGATCTTGCTCCAGGGCGACCACGGCCCCGTGGCCTTCCGCAACATCCGCGTTCGGCCTATCGAAAACTCACCTGGACACCAGTGAAATACTCTTTCAAGAACCTGGCGATCTAGGTTTGGACAGATGCATTCCCGGCGAGCCGCAACTGGTCCACAGGGCAGGGCGAAAAGGCTCTGTCCTGCTGCTTGATGATGACCATGCCGTCGCTCGTCTCTCCCGACGCGGCGAACACTTCCGTCTCCTTTCCGGAATTCGGGTCGGTCCAGATGAGACGATCGCCTTTCTTGATCGAAAAGAACGAGCTGAATTGCTGCTCGGACTCGATCAGACCCTCGTTCATTAAGGTCTTCTGCACGCTCAGCAAGTCGATCGGCTTAACTTCGGCTTCAGGCGGGATGCAAGGCAGGACGACAAACAGGTCGCGACCCGGACGCACGAACGCAATGTAACGTTGATTCACGGTCCTGACGTCGTATCCGAGATCCAGCATGACATTCCGCAACTGGCCGAAACGGATCTTCTTGCGTCTACTTACCATAGCGAATCCTCCCCGTTATCTGGGCCAATACGTTCGATTTGCTCTCTCGCATGAAGTCAACGGTGGCCTCATTGAATTGGTTGCCGACAGGGACTCGCACGGTGAGCGTCTGCGCCTAGATTTCGGCCCGTGGGACGAGTCCGCAACGAAGTACTCCTGCACGTAAAGCCAATACGCCTTGTTATCCTGTGCGTCGTACAAGACGAGGAAGACGGGCATCAGCTCACTTGTCCATAATTCATAGTGCTTCCTGGTGATCTCGAAGGAGATGAACGTCTTCTTCTTGATATAGTTGTGGTTGTCGCTAGCTTTGAGCTGGATTCGGATTTCGCCGCTCTCGGCGTAGCCTCCGGCGTCGAATGTGTTGACGATCACGTCGTAGCCGTAGTCTTCGCCGGGCCGGTCAACGGTGTGACCCTTGTCGATGAAGAATTTCTCGATGTAATTATAACTTTTGGATGCGATAACGTGTTCTCGTGTCCGCCGCGGCCGCTCAGTTACTGCCTTCGCCATTCCCGACCCTCAGCGCAGAGGACGACACCACCCTTAACAACTGATGGTACTCAGACCTGCCCGGTGTCACAAGGCTAGCCCAACCACGAGTGATCTGAAGAAGCGGTGGGGACAGCGCACCCGCCAAGGAAGCCGTATCGATGGCTGCCAAGACGCGGACCATAACCTTGGCGGCCAGTGTCGCCACCCCCTACTGCTGCCCTTGCTGCTGGCGGTACCCGGTGTGCGGACTCATCCTGGCGCGCTCCAGCCGCGATTGCGACTGGATCCACGAGGCCGCCGACCAGGGAGCCTGGTTCGCCGACCAGTCGCTCCAGTCGGCCGGTACGCGTTCCAGGGGATCCACCTTGACACTGACCGCAATGGTCTCATCCGCCCGCCCCTTCCACACCCCGCGGTTGGGGGGCACGTCCGAATAATCGCGTCCCACGGCAAGCTTGATGTAATCGTCGCCGGCCAGGGTGCTCCTTGTCGGGTCGACGTCAACCCAGCCGTTCTTGCCGGTCCAGACCTGGCACCAGGCATGAGTGGCGATCTCGCCGGGCTGATGAACATACCCGCTCACGTACCGTGCCGGCATGCCGATGCCGCGGCATGCCGCCAGAAAGAGATGAGCGAAATCCTGGCAAACGCCGCAGCCCAACCGTAGTGCTTCGCCGACGGGCGTCCGGGCGCTCGTCACCTTTTTCTCGTAAATCAACCGCGCTCGAACGGCGTCGGTAAGCGCGGTCACCACGTCGAGCAGCCGCCCCTCGGGTCGAGGCAGGCCCGCGACAAACTCATCCAGCTCGGTGCAAGGCATCACGAGCGGGCTGGGCTGGAGAAACTCGTAAGCCTCCAAGGCCGGCAATTCCGCCGGATCCCGGTCCCAGGTCAGCTCGGCCAGCCGCGAGTCCGGGGCCGACCCGCGGTGCGTCCTCACGATCGACGTGGCGCGGATGATCAGCTCGTAATACGGGCTCAGAATATTGAAAAGATCGACCCGGTTTCCAAAGCCGTCGCGATAGATCGTCACCGGAGCCGCCGGTTCGATCCGCAGCCGATAGCCCAGGTTGGTCTGATCTTCATCGGACGGCGGGGCCATCCGCACATCGAACACGGTCTCCGAAACCGGTTCGGAATAACTGAGCTTCGTCTCGTGTTGAACGCGAAGCAGCATCAGGAGGACCCCCTCATCACCCCACCCCGACTCACCCTGCCGTCACGCCAGGAAGAACGACCTCTGGATCTCCGCTCCCACCCGAGCGCAAGTTGTCTGGATCCCTTCGAGAAACGGTAGCAGGCCGCGCTCGAAGATCTCGGCGACGTCAATATACCGCAGCTCGCTGTCCAGCCGGCCCAGCAGGCGCTCGGCTTCGCTGCCAAATTCGTCATCATCGCCGCCGGCGATCTCCTGGAGCGACTCTCTGCAGCGGGCGACGCAAAACCGGATCGCTCGGGGAAAGTCGCCGTTGAGCACCAGGAACCGGATGACCCCGACCGGCTCGACGCGATCGCGCTCCACCCGCAGGTACGCTCCATAGGCCGAGCAGCTTCGCAACAGGCCCGTCCACCGCACCAGCTCCATCGCCCGGTCGTCCGGTCCCCCCCGGGCGTGGCTGCGGCACTTGGCATCGAGAATCTTGCCGATCACATTGACCCGCTCCAGGTACCGGCCCAGCCGGATGAAATGATACACCTCGTCGCGGGGCAGCGTGTTCTGGATCAAGCCGTCGAACAGGATGATCGATTGCTTGATCCGGGAATAAAACGCGGCTGGCCCTGAATCAAACCGCCGCCGCGCACGCTGGCCTCGAATGTACAGGTACAGCCGGTTGACCTCGCTCCAGGCGTCGACCCCCAGACTCTCCTGCGTGCCCCGGGCGTTCTCCCGGGCCAGAGCAATCAGGTTCAAGATCGACTGGGGGTTGGAACGGTCGAACGTCAGCGAGACCAAGAGGTCCATCCGGTCGGCGTCGTAGGCCGGTGCTTGATGCGGCCCGGGCGAGGCGAGGATCCGCAGCGCCAGCTCGACCGGCGACTGGCCATCCTCGCCGGTCGAGCTCGCTGAGTCCAGCTCGAGATAGAGCCCGATATCCAGGAGCCGCGCCACGTTCTCGGCGCGCTCGAGGTTGCGGCTCATCCAGAACAGGTTTTCCGCGACCCGGGACAACATTTCAGGCCCTCGCCGATTCGCGCTGGGCCAGCTCGGCGGTGAACCGCGGCAGGCCATCGTGCAGCACCCAGGTATCCTTCGTGCCGCCCCCCTGGGAGCTGTTGACCACCAGGCTGTTCTCCCGCAAGGCCACCCGCGTCAAACCCCCGGGCATCACCACGATGTCGTCGCCGTACAGCACGAACGGACGCAGGTCCACATGCCGCCCATCCAGCCTCCCGTCGACCAGGGTCGGATGCCGGCTCAGACTGATCGTCGGCTGGGCGATGTAGCCGCGCGGATTGGCTTCAATCTTCCGCGCGAATTCGTCGCGCTCCGCACGCGTGGACGCCGGGCCGATCATCATCCCGTATCCGCCGGAGGCGTCGACCGCCTTGACCACCAGCGACTCGAGGTTCGCCAGGATGTGCTGCCGTTGCGCAGGAATCAGCGGCCGGAACGTCTCGACGTTCGCCAGGATCGGATCCTCCTTCAAGTAGAAGCGGATCATGTCGGGAACGAACGGATAAATTCCCTTGTCGTCGGCGACGCCGGTTCCCAGCGCATTGGCCAGCCCCACATTCCCGGCGTGGTAGGCGCCCAGAAGCCCCGCGACGCCCAGCAGGCTATCGGGCCGGAACACAAGCGGGTCCAGGAAATCGTCGTCGACGCGGCGGTAGATCACGTCGACTCGCTGCAGCCCCCGGGTGGTGCGCCGGAAGATCTGGCCCCGGTCGAGCACCAGATCGCGCCCTTCCACCAGTTCCACACCCATCTGCCGCGCCAGGAAACTGTGCTCATAGTACGCCGAATTGTAAACCCCGGGCGTCAGCACCACGACCGTGGGGTCGTCGCACCCGGGTGGCGCGGCCGAGCGGAGCACGGCCAGCAAGTTGTCGGTGTAGTCGTCGACCGGCCTCACGTTGTACTGCTCGAACAGCAACGGGAAGACCTGCTTCATGACCTGGCGGTTCTTGAGTACGTAGCTCACACCCGATGGAACTCGCCCGTTATCTTCCAGAACCAGGAAGCTGCCGTCGACGTCGCGGATCAGGTCGATGCCCGCAACGTGAAGATAAACGTCGCCGGGAACGCGCAGCCCCACGCACTCCCGCCGATACCCCGTCGCGCCGAACACCAGTTCCGGCGGAATCACCCGCTCCTTGAGAATCCGGCGCTGGCGATAGACATCGCCGATGAAATGGTTCAGGGCCCGCACTCGCTGCTTCAGCCCGCGCTCGATCCGCTCCCACTCGCCCGGGTCGATCAGCCGGGGAATCGGGTCAAAAGGGATGATCCGCTCGACGCCGGAATCGCGCCCGTAAACCGTGAATGTGATCCCCTGCTGGCGCATCATCAAATCGGCGACCTTGTTGCGCCGCTCGAGCTCGTCGGGGCCCAGCTCGATCAATCGCTCGACCAAAGAGGCATAATGCGGGCGCGGCGCTCGCCCGGCGTCAAACATTTCATCGTAGGCCGCCAGGCCGTAGCGATCGAACAAGGCGTCTTCTGGAAAACGTTCTTTCACAGTGATGTTGGGGTTGAAGCCGGGCGGTTCGCCCGGTTGCCATGAGTCCGTGGATCCGGTGCTGGCTCAGGCACCGAGCCGGGTCAAGGTGGAGAGAGCCGGAGCCTGGCCGGGAGGAAGAGGTGCCCGCCAAAGTCAGCGTCGGCAGTTGAGCCGTTTCATCTTCGCCCCATCGGGGCAGTCACATTTCAGCCCAGGGCAACGCCCTGGGAATCTTTTGTATCACCGGGTTCGACCAGATTCCAGTCAGAACCCGCTGGCAACAGCCGGTGGGCTCACGATCGCAGCGCGCAGAGCGTCGATCGGCGCGGCGAACACCTGCAATCGAGCCCGATTGCAAGGAATGTGCTCTCCGATCTACAATCCGGCAGCGGATCTCCTCGACCTCGCCGACAGCGATCGGCAGAATCATCGTGCCGTGAACAACGGCGCGGACACAACCCGGACGGAACCAGCTCATGAGCGGATTGCACTTGAACCTGGGTTGTGGCATGAAGCGTCTCGATGGCTATCTTAACGTCGATCTTCACGGAGAGCCCGACCTGCGGCATGACCTCGAGGTCATCCCCTGGCCCTGGCCGGACAACTCGGTCGGCGAGATCCTTTTGATGCACGCCTTGGAGCATCTCGGCGGCGACCCGATCGTCTACCTCGACATCATGAAGGAACTGTACCGCGTCTGTCACGATGGAGCGACAATCCAGGTCGTCGTGCCTCATCACCGGCATGATTACTTCTTCAATGACCCCACTCGTGTCCGCCCCGTGACCGCAGAGGGGATGACTCTTTTCTCGCAGCGGCTCAACCGCCGCTGGATCGCGCAAGGGATCGCCAACTCGCCCCTGGGAATTTACCTGGGGATCGACTTCGAGCTGATCGACTTGAAGCTGCGGCCGAGTGCGCTCTGGTATCGCTTCCATCCGCAGCAGCCGGTGGATCGTGCGACCTTGATGGAGCAGGGTACGCTCTGTAACAACCTCATCGAGGAGGTCCAGATGACCCTCCGGACCGTCAAACCACCCGGCACAGTGCCTGACTGTTCGTGACGAATGGGCGCTGTCTGGTTACAGCATGTGCCGCCCAGACATTGCCGCCACCGGCTGGGAGCTTCTCAAAACCGTCAACTGTGTCTGCCCCCAGGGATGAACCGTTCTCGCATTCCGAAGAATCTCGTTGACAAGCTCACCGGTCTGATGATACTTGTAGTCGGACGACTTAATTCGTAACGCCTGCTGACGTGGGAAAGGCGCCCGCCATGTCGCTCGTGACGATCGCGATCCTCGCCGCGCTGACCGGCCAGTCAGCCAAGGTCGATGAGCGCCTGGACTTCATGAAAGCCGAGGCGGCCGCGTACCGACTGGAGAAGAAAGGCGACCGCGGACAGCTCCTGAAATTCCGGGAGGAGCCTGTATTCCGGCTGGGCAAGCAACCGGCGGATGACGTCGAAGACGGCGCGATCTTCTTCTGGCTGGGTGAGGACGGACGACCGGTGGCATCCTTGCAGATCTTCCTGGTCAAGAACGCGACAGCGCCCAACGGGATGTGGGCCCACGAGTTCAACTCGCTCTCGACGGGCTCGCTGGTCGGAACTCGCCGAGGGCAGCCCTCGTGGTCCCCGAATCGGCCGGGGCTCGAGTACCACCGCCTCGACGACGTTCCGAGGCCGGCCGCAACCGCGGCGGTCCGGGCCCGCCAGATGCGGGCCATCATGCGCGACTTCCACGCCACCGACTACTTCAAGGACAAGGCCTGGTCCGACCTCCGCCTCCTGCCCACCCCGGTCGCCCGTTATGGAAAGGAAGGAAGGGCGGTGATCGACGGCGCTTTGTTCGCGCTGGCGATTGGCACCGATCCGGAGGCATGCGTGTTCCTCGAAGTCCGGCAGGGCAAAAAGGGCCCCGAATGGTTCTACGCCATGGCACCCCTCTCCTGCTTCAGCCTGAAGGGCACGTACAAGAAGAAGGAAGTGTGGGACCTCCCGCGCCGCCGGCCCAACGGCGACCCGACGGTCCCCTATTTTATCACGGTCGAGAAGCTCTGAGCGGTTCGCATCGCCGACGGCCGCTTGTCGTACGAGCATTTCACGGTTACCGTGATGGGGGCAAAACCCGAAGGGCGACGACGGCGTCGAGGCCCGCCCGCGCGTGGGGAGCGGCACCGATGAGCGAGACGTTCAGCGTCGACGAATCTCTGATCCAGCGCCTCCCGTTGCCGTTGTTCAAGCTGGTTCGCCGTTTCCAGAACGCCAAGACGCCCCACGAGCGCCATCAGGACGCCTATTACCTCTGGGAAGCTGCACTCAAGTTGCTCGGCTCGGTCGCTGTTGTCGAGTACGCCGAGCTCGGCCGCCACGACTCCGAGCTCGTGGAGATGCTCGAGAACCTCGTACGGCCCGCAGTCAGCCACTGGTGGCAATTCGTCCGCCGTCTGGTCCCCATCCTGGCCGACTCGGGTGACGAAGGCTTCAGCCGGATTCGGGACCTGGTACTCGGCCGCGTCCGCGACGACCTTCCGCGCGCCGCCGGACTGGACGCGGCCCTGATCGAGCACCAACGGGGAAAGGCGTCGGCCCGTACCACCGTCCGATTGACAGAGCTCTTCGACCGCCTGGTCGCCTACCGCAACAAGGAGATCGGCCACGGCGCCGCCGGCCTGCGCCCCGGGTGGTTCTACGACCGCATGGCCCGCGCCCTGGCAGGAGGCGTCGTCGAGATCCTGGGGCAACTCGACGTCCAGGCCGGCCGGCGGCTGATCTTTGTCGGCGACGTCCGCCGCCAGCCCTCGGGCGAATGGCTGGTGGAGCGCTACGAGCTGACCGGCGATTCGGCGCGGCGAATCGAATCGCTCCCGTTCGCCGAAGGCGAGCATCAGGCGCTGCCGTACCCCAAGCGCCTCTACATCGAGCGGGCCGCATCCGGGCCGGCGGGCGGGCGCCCGGCGCTTGTGGGATTGAACCCGTTGATCCAGTTCCAGCTCGAATCGCCGCAGGTCTTCTTCCTCGACGCGCGGCGCGGTAAGCGACAGGCCGAATACCTCTGCTACGAGAATGGCGAGCGGTTGAACTGCGACCTGGCGACCGAGCACCGCGAATTGCTGGCGCGGGTCCTGCGGATGAACGTCAAGACCGAGGAGGTCGAGGCGTGGACGGCCCGGTCACAGGCCGACGAGGAGAAGGAAGCGGGCGCGCCCGAGCCCGAGCCGCCCGAGCGCACGCTCGGCGAGTTCGAGCTGCTGAGCCGCCTCGGCCAGGGAGGAATGGGCGTCGTCTATCGGGCCTGGCAGCCGTCACTGGGCCGGCAGGTGGCGCTCGAGCGCCTGTTCAAGAGCGGCGACCCCACGGCCGAGGCCCGCTTCGCCCGCGAGATCCGGGCGCTGGGCCGGGTCGAGCATCCGGGTGTGGTCAAGGTCTTCACTTCAGGGTCGGACGCCGGCGACTGGTTCTTCGCCATGGAGCTGATCGAGGGGACCGACCTGGCCAAGGTCTGCAACCAACTCTCGTCGCGGAAGGCAACGGAGGTAGACGACACCACCTGGCGCGAGGCGCTGACGTCGGCGTGCGCCGCGGCGCGGTCGCAGGAGGTGCCCTTGAGCGGCCGGGGGCACGGAGCCGAGCATCTGGCGCGGGCACGGACGGCAAACGAAGGCTCGCCCGCAGAAGAAGCCCCATCCGCCACGCGGAGTAAAGGCCGCGTCGCGGAAGTCGTCGAGCTCATCCGCCGCGTCGCCGATGCCGCCGATGCGCTCAACGAGGCGGGTGTCATCCACCGCGACATCAAACCTGGCAACATCATGGTCGGACGAGACGGGCGCATGCCCGTCCTGATGGACCTGGGGCTGGCACAGCTCGCCGACGAGGCCGAAAGCAGTCTAACCCGAACACGGCAGTTCGTCGGGACATTGCGCTACGCCAGCCCGGAGCAGGTCCTGGCTGCCACGCGCGTCGACCGCCGAAGCGACGTCTACAGCTTCGGCGCAACGCTCTGGGAATTGCTGACGTTGCAGCCGCTCTTCGGCGCCACCGAGGCAACGCCGACACACGAGCTGATGGAGGCGATCCTGATCACTGAGCCGGTGAGCCCACGCAAGTATAATCCGAGCGTGCCGCCGGACCTCGAAGCCGTCGTGCACAAGTGCCTTGAGAAGGATAGGTCGCGGCGGTACGCGACCGCGGGAGAACTCGCTGCCGACCTGGGCCGCATCCTGCACGATGAGCCCGTGACGGCGCGGTTATCGTCGCGATCGGAGCTGATAGTCAAGTGGATGCGGCGGCGGCCGGCGATCGCCGCGCTGAGCGCTGCGGTGATCCTGGTCGGGTTGATCGGCATTGCAGGCGTCTTCTGGGAATGGCGGTCTGCCGTTGCGTACGCCAAGGAGGCGCTCGAAGCCCGAGACGAGGCCGAGACACAACGGAAAGAGGCGATAGGCCAGGAGAAGAAGGCGCTCATCGCGCGAGACGAGGCCAACCGGCAGCGCGACGAGGCCCGCCGCAACGCCTACATCGCGCACATGAACCTGGCCCAGCGCGAGTGGGATAACACCCACATCCGTCGCGCGCTGGAACTCCTGGAGGGTGAGCGGCCCCGGGAGGGCGAGACCGATCTCCGCGGCTTCGAGTGGTTCTACTTCAGTCGGCTTTGCCATTCCGACCTGAGGACTCTTAGGGGACACAAGGGCGGCGTCATGAGCGCAGCGTTCAGCCCCGACGGCCGCCGCATCGCTTCGGCCAGCGCCGATCGGACGGTCAAGGTCTGGGACGCCGATTCCGGCCAGTTGATGCTCACGCTCACCGGACACACCGACGCGGTCTGGCGCACGGTGTTCAGCCCCGATGGCCGCCGCATCGCCTCGGCCAGCTCCGATCGGACGGTCAAGGTCTGGGACGCCGATTCCGGCGAGTTAAAGCTCACGCTAACCGGACACACCAACGCCGTTCTGGGCGTGGCGTTCAGCCCCGACAGCCGACGCATCTCCTCCGCCAGTTCCGATCAAACAGTCAAGGTCTGGGATGCCCAATCCGGGCAAGAGACGCTCACGCTCAAGGGACACAACCAAGTCGTCATGGCCGTGGCGTTCAGCCCCGACGGTCGCCGAATTGCCTCGGGCAGTTACGATCGGACCGTCAGGGTGTGGGACGCCGGCTCCGGGCAGGCGGCGCTCACGCTCACAGGACACGCCAACGCCGTTCTGGGCATGGCGTTCAGCCCCGACGGCCGACGCATCGCCTCGGCCAGCACCGATCAAACCGTCAAGGTCTGGGACGCCGTTACCGGTCAAGAGACGCTGACGTTCAAGGGACACACCCGCGCCGTCACCGGGGTGGCGTTCAGCCCTGACGGTCACCGCATCGCCTCTTGCAGCTACGATCAGAACGTCGACGTCTGGGACGCCGGCTCCGGACGGATGGCAGTCGCGCTCAGTAAACACACCGCCGCGATCAATGACGTGGCGTTCAGCCCCGACGGCCAGCGCATTGCTTCGGCCAGCGCCGATCAGACCGTCAAGGTCTGGGATGCCGGCTCCGGCCAGGTGGCACTCACGCTCAGGGGCCACACCGCCGAGGTCAACGACGTGGCGTTCAGCCTCGACGGACGACGCGTCGCCTCCGCCGGTTGGGATCGGACGGTCAAGGTCTGGGACGCTGACTCCGGTCGGGAGACGCTCGCCCTCAAGGGACACTCAGGCGGCTTGATGGGCGTGGCGTTCAGTCCGGACGGCCGACGCATCGCTTCGGCCGGCGAGGATCAGACGGTCAAGGTCTGGGACGCCGGCTCCGGCTTGGCGACGCTCACCCTCACAGGACACACAAGTTTAGTCATGGGCGTGGCGTTCAGTCCCGATGGCCGAGGGATCGCCTCGGCCAGCGGGGACGGGACGGTCAAGACCTGGGACGCCGCATCCGGGCACGTGTTGCTCACTCTCAAGGGACACATTGGCGTCGTCTGGGGCGTATCGTACAGCCCCGACGGCCGCCGCATCGCCTCCGCGAGCGACAATCGGACGGTCAAGGTCTGGGACGCCGGCTCCGGACGGGAAACGCTCACGCTCAAAGGAATCGCCGGCTTCATGCGCGTGGCGTTCAGCTCCGACGGCCGCTTCCTCGCCTCGGGCAGCTCCGATGGGACGGTCAAGATCTGGGACGCTGGCTCCGGCCGCGAGACGCTCACGCTCAAGGGACACACCGGCGAGGTCACCGGCGTGGCATTTAGCCCCGACGGCCGGCGGATCGCCTCCAGCAGCACCGATCATACCGTCAAGGTCTGGGACTTTGTCTCCGGCCAGGAGACGCTCACGCTCATGGGACACACCGACCAGGTCACCGGCGTGGCATTCAGCTCTGACAGCCGACGCATCGCTTCGGCCAGCGAGGATCGGACGGTCAAGATCTGGGACGCCCGGGACAGGTGAGGAAACAATTGCGCGCTCACACGCTGATCATCTTTCGGCCAGGTGAGGGGATCAATCCCTCTGAGCGACCGGCGGGGTGAATACGGCGCAGTGCCGTCACAGTCAGCAATCGTCGAGCACCCGGGCACCACCAGGGCGGACAGCACCACCCGAAAATCCCGTTCGGGACGCCACTCAGGGCTGGCTCCGGTTCGCTTATCCCTCAACCCTAGACGAACGCACTGACCTGTCACACGCTTGACTTCAGATGCCGTCGCGATTACGTATTGAACACTTCGCCGCTCCGGGACAGAGTCGTCGGGAAGAACGGAAGAACGAAATGTTTCAGACGTGCTTTGTCTGCTTCCTGGTCGTTCCGATCATCGTGGCCCCGACTGGCCAAGCGATCAGCGCACCGGGGTCTGAGTCACGCGGACTCGTTCCAATGGCCCGAACGAAATTCGGGCACCTTTCTGCGTCGGAGGAGACATTCCTCCGCCACGTCTCTGAGGGTCGACTCGCGAAATTAACCGCCGAGTCGTCGAGGGAAGAGAGGGATTTCTCGCGCATCGTGCAGTTCTTGGGCTGGATCTCCAATCGCCCCGAACTGGCGAGGACATGGACCGGGCGGCGCTTCCTCAACGTCCGCTGCATCAACTGGGTTTGCACCGACCCCGAGGCATCGAAACGTGTCACCTATCGCGGCCTCGAAATCGAGGGGGCGCTGGTCTTCGGCAAGCTCGATCTGCGGTTCGCGAAGATTGCCTTTCCCCTGTCGTTTCGGAACTGCTCGTTCGTTTATAACATCGACCTTCGGGATGCCGAGCTCCGGGCCATCAACCTCGACGGTTCTCTCACCGGGCGGATCGACGCGGCCGGGCTCGAAGTCAAGCGAGACTTGAGGATGGGGGACGGCTTCGAGGCCCGGGGCAAGGTGGACTTGATGGGCGCTCAAGTCGGCGGCGACATGAGGCTCACGAGCGGCCAATTCCTCAACAAGGACGACGTCGCCATCGGCGCCGGACATGTGAGAGTCAAGGGTTCGGTCCTGATGGAGGTCGACGAAGACAACCCGAAGGGGGAGTTCAGGGCAGAGGGTGAGGTCAATCTGCGCGAAGCCGTCATCGACGTCAACCTGGCGTGCGATGGTGGCCACTTCCACAACCCCGGAGTGAACAGGAAGGGCAAGCCCCGACAGGCCCTCGCCGCTGATGGGCTGATCGTCAAGGGAAGCGTGTTCCTCAGCAAGGGATTCGAGGCGAAGGGCGAGGTGCGCCTGATCGACGCGACTGTCGGTGAGGAGTTCGGCTGCGACGGTGGGACCTTCAGCAACCCGGGCAAGAACGCGCTCATTGCTGCCCGGATCAAGGTAGGGAGAGCGGCAATCTTCGACTCGGCTGACGGCCGTCTCACGGCTGAAGGCGAGGTCGACCTCTCGAAATCAACCATCGAAGGGGACCTGGTTTGTAATCGAGGTACTTTTTCGAACGAAGGCAAAACTGCGTTGGATGTGCAGGGCGCTCGCATCAAGGGTTCGGTCTTTCTTGGCGCCGGCTTCACGAGTAAGGGCCAAGTGGACCTTTCGAACACGTCGATCGAAGGCGATCTCAATTGTGCGAACAAGAGTCACTTTACGAACGCAGGCAAGATTGCGTTGCAGGTGGCCGGGGCTCACATCGTGGGCTCCGTGTTTCTGAGCGACGGCTTCGTGAGCATCGGTTCAGTCCAATTCCCCGACACGACCGTTGATCAGATCTTTTTCTGCGAGCATGGGAGCTTTTCGAACGAAGCAGGATATGCCTTCAGTGGCGACAGGTTCTCGGTAGGCCGCACGGTCTACTTCCGAAACGGCTTCCAGGCAAATGGAGGAGTCAGCATTCCGGGAGCGACGATTGCGGGCGACCTCGATTGCAGCAACGGTTCATTCCTTTCCTCGTCTCTTGGCATCGCACTCTTTGCGGCAGCCCTCAATCTCAAGGGATCCGTATTCATGAGGGACGGATTCAAAGCGCAGGGAAGCGTGCAGATCCCGGGCGGGACGATCGGAGGAGATCTTGATTGCAGCGACGGTTCATTCCTCTCTTCCTCTGACGTCGCACTCGATGCAACGGCCCTCAACGTCAAGGGTTCCGTACTCATGAGGAAGGGATTCAAAGCGGAGGGATGCGTGGAACTTTCGGGCGGGGCCATTGGCGAAGACCTTGACTGTAGCGGCGGTTCATTCCGCAACGGCTCTGGCAACGCCCTCGATGCGGATTTCCTCAACATAACGGGCTCCGCCTACATGAAAGATGGATTTTATGCGAATGGCGCCGTCTCCTTCTTGAATTCGACGATACGCAAATCTCTCCAGATTAAATCAGTACTTAATCCGGATCTGTTATCGCTCGACCTCAGCTCTGCCAGTATGGGAACCCTCTATGACGACAAGGATAGCTGGCCAGCCGCAACGAAACTGAAGATCGATGGTCTGTTGTATGACCAACTTTACGAAAAAACGGGAGCCGATGACCGATACGACCGATCGAACGCGAAGACCCGGACAGAGTGGCTCAGCCGAATGCCCGGATTTGCGCCGCAACCCTATGAGCAGTTGGCGATCACTTTTCGGAAGAGCGGCCAGGAAGATGACGCCAAGGCGATCCTGTTCGCGAAAGAAGATGATCGGCGATCTCGGACAACGATGGGGACCGGCGAGATCATCAAATCATACTTTCTGAAATGGACGATCGGATACGGTTACTACCCGGGGCGCACCTTCGGGTTCGGCCTGTGCATTGTCTTGATCGGCTGGGTCCTGTTCCAGATCGGTTTCGCGAACGGGCTGATTACCGCGATCGAGCACTCAGCTTACGAATCGGTACAGGGCCATCCAACTGAGACTGTATCCCGTTTATACCCAAAATTCAATTCGCTCTTTTACTCAATTGATGTGTTCACGCCAGTGATTGACCTTTATCAACGGAGATATTGGTTCCCGAACCCAAATCTGGGACGGAAGATTGAGCTCAAGTGGCTAACCGTGAGCACGGGCGCACTCCTGCGCTGGTACATCTGGGTGCACATCATCTCGGGCTGGACTTTGACGACGCTTCTGGTCGCCAGTCTTACCGGCCTGATTCGCCAGTAGGCACCGCTTGGCCGCCCGGACCTCGTCGGGGAGGCGTTTCCCGTAGATTGTAACCCGGCTCGGATTCCTATTTCCCAGCCAGCAGTTTCCGCACGGATTTTGCCACCTCGACCCGCAGGGTGGGTGAGTAACCGACGTGGATGTCGGCGACCTTGCCGTTCTGGTCGACGATGATGAGCGTCGGGAAGCCGCGAACCTTGTACTTCTCCGGAATTCCCTCGGCCTTCAGCACGGGATAGTTCAATCCCATCTCATCCACGACGAACTTCGCGTCCTTCTCGTCGCGGTCGGTGTTCATGCCCAGGACGGCGACCGGCTCACCCTTGAACTCTTCGGCAAGCTCCTTGACTTGGGGCATCGCCCGGATGCACCAGCCGCAGCCGCGATACCAGAAGTCCAGGATCACGACCTTGCCCAGGTAGCCCTTGAGCGAGTGCGCCGTGCCATTCAAGTCCTTGGTCTCCCAGTCCGCCGCGGCGTGCCCGAGTACGGCCCAGCGGTTCTTCGCTTCCTCGGCATAATAGCTCGCCATCCGCGAATGGGTCTTCAACTGCTCATCGATCTGCTCGCGCAACATTGCCACCGCGAGCTGTTCGCGCGCTTCTTTCAACGTCTTCTCCGCCCGCGTCAGGACGGCATCCACATCCTTCTCATCCTTGCTCGCACTGGTGAGAAGGTCTTGATACTTCTGATTCGCCGCGAAGTAGCGCTCGGACTCCCGTTCGAGCGCCTTGACTTGATCGGGCGCCTGCTGCTCCACCGAGACGAGCGTCGTCGTGCCGGTCCCCTTGCCGTTGAATCCATAGCCCTGCGTGTTTTCACTATCCACGCGCTTGAGCACACCTTGACGAACGTCGAAGACAAAGTGGCCGCGCGCGGTCATCTTGTAGATGCGATCCCACGAGCTATGATGCTCACCGTCGAACAGCCACTCCTGGGCGGCCGATGCCGCGGCCGTCGACCGTTTGAAGTCGGTGCGTTTGTTCTGGCGCGTATCCGGCTCGTTCCAGCCGTTCCTGGCTTCGGCCGCGTCGCTCGGCAGGCGAGGAAACAAGGATGAAGGATCCAGATGGTACCCGAACGAATCATTGGCTACGATGCGACCATCCGGTTCAAGGTCGAAGTACGCCATGTTCACGTCGGCCGGCCCGACATTTGACTTCCGCCCGTTCAACGTCTGCGATCTCCGGCTGCTTTCGCGTATTACCACTCGCCAGCCGCCGTCGGCGTTGGCGCCCACGACCCACGCTGTCCAGTCAGTCTCACCTCCGAGCGACCCGTTCTCGTACCGGAAATCGCTGGTGCTGTGGTATTTCAGCTCCTGCCCCACCTTGAGCCGATACCGAGGAAGGTCGTTCGAACCTTCATCGGCGACCGCCACTGTGCCTGCGCCCAGCAGGACGACCCCGGACTGCACGACCAAACCATGAAAGCGTGTCATGGCAAAAGCCTCCTGGTGCCTGAAGCGGGTGGACTCTCTCACTGATCGTATCTCCGACAGTCGTCGTGGTAAAGACAGCACCGGATTCCGGAAGTCGAACCGGCAAGAGCATCTGACTGGATGATCGGTGGCCGTTCATTTTTTGTGGGGATCACTGGTGGCAGTTTATTCTTTGCAAGAAAATGTACTGCCACCAATGACGTCTCGAACTGGCAGCCTCCAATCTTTCCCGGTGAGCGGCGGATAATCAAAGCGAAAAAAAGCATGTTATCTTCCCGGTTCGAGGCAATGAATAGTAGGGAGCAGGTCAACACCACAGGCAGGTTGCGATGGGCGGTCATCGATGAGCACGCCGGGCGAACATCGGGGTACGGTGGCTCGAGATCTGGAGCAGGTCTTCCGCCAAGGCACGGCGAGGGCCCTGCCTGAAGGGCAGTTACTCCGCCGGTTTGTGGCGGGGAGGGATGAGTCGGCATTCTCGGCTCTGGTCTCCCGGCACGGGCCGATGGTCCTGGGCGTCTGCCGCCGGGTCCTGGGCGCGCGCCCCGACGCCGACGATGCCTTCCAGGCAACGTTTCTGGTGCTCCTGCGACGGGCCAGCGAATTCCAGGATGTGGAATCGCTCGGGCCGTGGCTCTACGGGGTGGCCTGGCGCGTGGCGACGCGATCCCGAGCGGTGAGCGCGCGGCGGCGGCTCGCGGAAGGGAAGGCCGCCGCGACCCGGCTAGAGGGCGCCGAGGCTGACTGTCCGGCCGATCGGTGCGAACTTCATGCGATCATCGACGAGGAGATCAGCCGGCTGCCCGAGCGGTATCGCCGGCCGCTCGTGCTTTGCTACCTGGAGGGGCTCACCCAGGAGGCCGCCGCCCGGCAGCTTCGGTGGAAGCTGGGCGTGCTCCGCGGCCGGCTCGACCGGGCCCGGCTTCGCCTCCGCGGCCGGCTGGCCCGTCGAGGGTTCGCCCCCGCCGCGACCTTCTCCCTCACCAACTGGCTCGAGTCGCCCCCAGAGTCATTCATTACCTCGGGCCTTCTGAATGCGACGGTGGCCACCGCATGCCGGGACCTGACGGTGGCCAAGGCAGCAGGAACCGTCGCGGCCACCTCGGCCGTGATTTTGGCCGGCGAGGTCCTGGGCAGGCAGTTCATGGCCCGCGCCGTGTTCGGCGCGGCCTTGCTCGCTGGCGGCACCCTGATCCTCGCCGCTCTAGGGAGTGCCGCGAGGGTCGCGGATAGCGCAACGGCGGCCCAGGCACCCGCGCCGGCCGCTCCTCCGAAAACCAGCAGTATCCCGCCCGCCGGGCGGACGCTCGATTTTCGCGTCGTGGCCCGGAGCACCGGCAAGCCGCTCCCGGGCGTACGTCTCACGGTCGTCATCGGGGCCACCCAGACGGCCGAGAAGACGACCGATGACTCTGGAACCGTCACCTTCGACTATCCTGCGCCCACGCCGGCTCGCATCCGCGTCGACTCGCGGAAAGAGGGCTTCATGCCGATGCGCGTCTGGCTCAGGCACCCCGAGTACGAGGACGAATTCCCGTCGAGCTTCACGCTGGCGATGGTCCCATGCGTCTCGATGAGCGGCCTGGTGAAGGATGAGGACGGGCGACCAGTTTTCACGGCGAAGGTGTCGCCCGTCTTTGTCGATAGCATGGGCGAGCCCCAGGGCCGGGCGGAAATCCGGTTGGGTGAAGATGCGCTGACCGACGCGGGCGGCCGATGGAGCTGCCCGAGCATTCCTTCCGGACAGGATGGGGCACGCCTCGTCGGTATTCGAATCCGCCACCCGGACTTCCAATCCTCGGAAGTTCATGGCGATGAACTGCAAGAGGCGATCGGCCCGAACGGCACGGTCGTGCTTCGTCGGGGGATCGTCGTCGTGGGCCGCGTCGTCGATCGCGCGGGACATCCCCTTGGCGGTGCACGGGTCGGCGCCGGCAGCGACTGGTTCGGCTCGGATCCTCCAATCGTCGATACGGATGAACACGGCCGGTTTCGCCTGGGACATTTGCGGCCCCGCCGGACGGTGATCACCGTCCAGGCGAAAGGGCAGGGGCCCGAAGCGATCCAGCTCGATGCTCGTGCGGCTCTACCCCCGGTGGAGCTCAAGCTCGGCGCACCTCGGACGATCTCCGGACGCGTGGTCGATCGCGACGGCAAACCTCTTACCGGGATTCAGGTGGCGGTCGTATTCTGGCGTGGCTTCCACACGCTCGACTGGAAGGCCGAGACCGGGTTGGGCGGCCGGTTCCGCTGGGATGACGCCCCGCGCGAAGAGGTCTGGCTCGACGTCTACGCTGACGGCTTCATCGCCTTGCACAACCGTGTCGTGCGCGCCACGGAGGCCCAGACCGTCATCACGCTGGCCCGGACGCTCCGAGTCTCCGGCACGGTCGTCGATTGCCGGACGCGAAAGCCCGTCAGCTCATTCACACTGACGCCGGGGACCGATTCGCCGGACGGGTCCGTCACCCACTGGGATCGGTCCCGATCGAGGCGCATGAGCGACGGTCGTTACGACTTCCGGTTCGCGGGGCCCGCCGCCGGCGCACACGTCGTGAAGATCGAGGCAGAGGGGTACGCCCCGGGAATCTCGCGCCCGATCGCCGACGACGAGGGGGACGCCAGGATTGAATTCGAGCTGATGCCGGCAGTTCCACCGCGCGGGTAGTCAGACTGTGTCGAGGATGACGCATCACTCCGAGCCGTTCGTGTGGTCCGACGCGTGGCTACTGCTGGCGCTGATCCCGGCGTCGGCGGACGGGCCGGCCAACCGGGCGAAAATCATCGACGCCGGCGATTACATCAACCGCGACATCTTCACTGACGCGGTGTCGCCGGGCCGCTTGCCCCCGGAGAGAGAGTGGTACGATGCTGGTCGAGGACGGGAGGTTTGTCAACGAGCCGGAGGATATCGAAGTGCCGATGCCTGATGACTTGTCGGTGATCGCCGGGCCGATCGCAAAAGAGGTCATGAAGAGTTTCCAGCCGCGATCGGGCCGACGTTTGAAGTTGGCTACGCGTTCCGGTAGGCTAAGTTGGAGCGAGCCGGTGTCGAGAATCGCCGTCAAACGAAAAGACGAATGCAAGTTCCAATAGCCGCGGATCTCCTGTACGAACTGTTGGTGCAAGAGGCTCTCGAACAGGCGTGGAATGATTCACTTCCTGGCGACCCGGTTCAGCGGCACGAAGAGGGCGGCTGGATTTACATGGACGATACGACAGGCATTGTGGTGGTGCGCCGCGCTCCCGCGGGTGCGCAAGCGTGCTTGGATTTGAGTACGCCGCCGGTCGTGCCGGGTAGTGTCGTGGTCGCCACGTTTCACACCCACCCGAACCCGAGCGTCGAGGGGTGGGAAACTGGTCCCAGTGCGGCCGACACGCACTCGGCCTGGCTTGTCGGTGTACCTTGCCTCATTCGCGCGGATGACGGCATTCACACAACTGGACCTGCTTCGCGCCGAGGCGGCCTGACCGGTGGTCCTGGCTACCCTCCCTGACGAAATCGCCTCGCATGCCGGAGAGAAC
Organism: uncultured Isosphaeraceae bacterium; assembly: GCA_963781785.1. Classification (GTDB taxonomy): domain Bacteria; phylum Planctomycetota; class Planctomycetia; order Isosphaerales; family Isosphaeraceae; genus CAWAHD01. Next base: position 680,915 of record CAWAHD010000002.1, read on the forward strand.
ACGATGGGAAACAGTGTAGTGGGCCTCGCGGGCGACCAGGTACTGGCCATCGCTCAAGCGGATGCAACGCAAGTATATCGGGATCTGTCTCTGTACCGGATTCAACTTGTGCTGGAAGATGACGGCTGGCACGTCGACTACGAACTGAAGAATCCCAGGCTCAAAGGAGGCGGGCCACATTACATCATCGATGCTCACACAGGAGCCGTTATCGCCAAGCGGTATGAGCAATAAGGTCGCAAGAGCAGCGACTCCAGCAGACGGCGACCGCGATCCCCGCTTCTGGAACGCGAGGCTGGCCACTGCCCCGTCCGTGCGCATCGGCGCTCCTCGGAATTCTCCTCCGGCGCGACGCCGACCGCTGTCACCATCTCACCAGACTGGCCGCAGAACCGGAACCTCGATACGATCGACTCAGATCGACGCCGCGCGTGTATCAAAGCTCGGGACGGTGAATCCGGACGACCTCCGGCAGAGGTCACAAGGGAGAATCTGATGCAAACGACCAATCGCTTCCGTGTTGCAGTGATGGCCTTCGCCGTGCTGGCGCTCTGCGGCCAATCCTTCCAGAGAGCCGCCGCCCAGGTGCCCGAAGAGCAACGCAAACAAGTCGTCGAAGCCCTGGGCCCGCCCTTCATCCTCTTTCGCGAAAAAGTGCTCGAGGAGCTCAAGGTCTCCGACGAGCAGAAAGACAAGTTGATGCAGCACCTGATGGAGCAGATCATGAAAACGGGCCCATTCCTCGAGTCCCTCGCGGAGAGCGGGAAGGAACGTGAAGAAAAGCTCAACGAGCACAGGAAGATTGCCCGGGAGAAGCTCTCCGCATTCGTCAAAGAGGTGCTCGAACCCGGACAACGGAATCGCTTGCGCCAGGTGACGCTTCAGCAGGAGGGCAGCTTTGCTCTCGGCCAGGAGGAGATCCGGAAAGAGCTGAAGATCACCCAGGAGCAAATGCAGAAATTCATGGCCGTGGTCGCGGACCTGCAAAAGAAGGTCGAGCCGCTGATCAAGCAGGCACAATCGGGCGGCAATCCGGAAGAGATTCGACCGAAAGTCGAGCAGCTTCGCAAGGACCATGGCAAACAGCTCGAAGCCATCCTCACCGACGCTCAGAAAAAGCAGTGGAAGGAGCTGCTCGGCCCGCCCTTTGAGCTGGGAGATTGATCCGGGAATTCGAGAACGTTCACTGGTATAAGGAGCAGCCCCAGACAAGGAACGGGATTCGTGAGCCCTGATGAACTCGAGCGCATGGCAACGCGCCTGCTGGCTGACCAGGACGCTAGAACGCCGGGGAGGCTTTCCTGTCAGCCTTGGGCGCTCACGATTGCCGAGGCATACGCTGTCCAGGCTGAAGTGGGCCGGCTTCGCGAACAGCGCGGTGAGCACTTGATCGGTTACAAGGTTGGCTGCACCAGCAAACCGATCCAGAAGCAGTTGGGGGTCGAGGAGCCGATCTTCGGCCGAATCTTCGACACAGGCTGTCATCGTTCCGGCGCGTCTCTCTCACGCATGCTTTGCCAATCTGGCGGTGGAGGGCGAGCTGGCGGTGCGGCTCGGCAGCGATCTGATCGGACCGGCCGTTTCGGAAGAGGCCTGTCGGGAGGCGATCGAAGCCGTCTTTCCCGTGGTCGAGATGCACCACTACGTCATTCCCGATGCCTGGCCCCCTGCGCAATGGTTGATCGCCAGCGGCGGCATGCACGCTGGTTTCGTGTTCGACGAGCAGAGCACAGGTTACTCCGGCTTGGCAAGCTTCGCGCAGAGCCTGAGCATCCGCATCAACGACGTCATGGTCGGGGCCGCGGAGGATTCCGCGTCGCTCATCTCCCCCGTCGAATCGCTGCGTTGGCTCACTGGCCGGCTGGCACAGCTCGGACTCCAACTTGGGAAGGGCCAGGTGATTCTGACCGGTTCCCCTTTGAAGTTGTATCCCGTCGCTCCCGGGAGCCGGGTCGTTGTCGAGGCGCCGCCCTTGGGAGCCTGTTGGGTCGAGATTGCCCCGTGACAGAAACTGAATCGTTAGACGGCAAAGGCTCAGAATGGCCTCAATCGGTTTCGACGATATCCGGCCTCTCTATGGCCTAAGACTCGACACGCCAGACGTCGCGGCTTTCCTCAAACGCTTTCCCGACCACCGTGTTGGCAGGCCGAGCGACGGTGTCCAGTACGTCATCTTCCCGTCACTCGGCTTCGACCTGTCGTTCAGGCCACTCACCGGTCTACAAGGCGGCCGTACGAAGCACCTGCGAGTGCTTCAAAGCGTGTTCCTGTTCTGCAAGGGCGAAGAAAAACATGAAGAGTTCCGCGAGCCTCCGTTCGGCGTCTCGTTCACAGATACGAGGGAGAGGCTTCTCGAAAAGCTGGGCCAACCGTTCAAGACTTCGATGCCCGATGGTGTCCAGTCAGCGTTTTTCGGCAGGGTCTACTGGGACCTGTGGCATGTCGATAGGCTCGCCGTCCACACCACGTACAAGCCCGAAACTTGGACCCCTCGCGTGCTCACAGTGAGCCCGCAGTAAGCCCATCGAATCTGATAACACCTCGGACCTGAGCCATTTGGTCTCCTTCGTTGGCTCATTCCGGTTTCCTGTTCCAACGCGACCTCCTCGCGGGCCGACGGCAGCCAGACAAAAAAGGCAACGGGCCCTGGCCCGGCACGACGATATCCTGGCGAATGATCCCAGCAGGCACCGGTCAGACCTGTCCGCACCGACTCTCGATCATCCGTGACGCCCCCGGATTGACGTAAGTCCCGAATCGATGGATCAAAGATCGCCGCTTCGAACCCGATATTCACCCTTTACGCTTCGTACAATTGTAGGGCAGGAATGTCTCGCGGCCAAGAGGTCGTCTCGAAATAGACTCGACAACGGCATCGAGGAGTACAAGCGATGGGCCGGAAACCCAATCCGCACGGCAATTACCGACGAATTCAGATTGGCGATATCGTCGTCTCGCGAAATTCCGGAGGATCGCCGGGCCGGCGGAGAAGCGGGGTTAGCGTGCGATGTCGCACAGATTCGCCACGGGTCGGACCGAGCGGTACGCCACCTGGATTTTTTGTACCGCGATCGGCTCATGGAACGAAGGCGCCGTGGTCGCGGTCGACGCATTGAACATGCGAGGTCTTTTGACTTGGCAAATCTTTCGGCCGTTGATCAAGGCGCCTCAGGCGTGGCCAGTCGTCGCCTTGTCGAAAACCCGGCAAAAGTTGCCGCCGCCGATCTCGCCGATCTCGCCGGGCGTGAAGCCCTGGCGCAGCATCTCCGCGACAGCCGCCTTGAAGAATCCGCCGGACAGGCCGGACCAGGCGGCATTGGTGGATTGGCCGGGCCGGGCGGACAGGATGTCGGTGTCGCTGCCGATGCCGACGTGGTCGACGCCGATGGCGTCCACGAGCGCCTTGATGCCCGCGATGTACTCGCCCATCGAGTCGGACAGCTTGGTCCACACGCCAATCACGCCGCCGGCCTCGGCGACCACGCGGGCGTGGTCCTTGCTGATCAGCCGCGGCGCCATCATTTTCGCCATCCGGGGGTTCTTGCCCGCCCGCGTGTCGAGGCTTGTGTGGGAGACGATCACCGGCCGCGTGGACACCTTCAGCGCGCCAAGCACGGTCTCGTGGCTGGCGTGGGCGAGGTCGACGACGATGCCCAGCCGGTTGCACTCCTTGATGACGGCCGCGCCGAAGGCGGTCAGGCCGCCCAGGCGGGGGGGCTCGGTGTAGATGTCGCCAAGCGGCTCGACCTTATCACCTTTATCGTGCAGCAATTGAAGGTGCCGGAGTCCGCGCTTGTACACCTCTTCCACCCGCTCGAGGTGTCCTTCAAGGAAATGCGCCCCTTCGATCGACTGGACGAGCGCCGGCTGGCGCTTGTCGTGCGCGGCCTGGAGGTCTTTCAGGTTCATGGCGCGGGTCAGGCGGTCCTTTCCCAGCAGGCCGTCGACTGCGGTGAGCCCTTGAAGAAACGTGGTGTAGGGCTCGCGGGCATTGAAGTCGAGGCGGAAGGCCGCGCAGACGGCCGTCAACCCCGAGCGCTTGATCTCGTCGGCCAGGTCAAGGTTGGACTGTGACTTCTGTTGCTCCTTCCGACCCTGCTCTGGCCGTGCCCCCCCGGGTGTGACATGGTTGTGCATGTCGATGCCGATGGTGCCGGCCAGAACCTCCGCGACCCGCGAATCCTCCGTCTCGGCCTGCGCCCGGAGCCGCTCCGGCGCGAGCATCACAGCGACGTTCGCCCCGACCGCTCCCGCCAAGAATTCTCGCCGCGTATGACGCCATTGCATGATTGACACCCTTGTTAACTTTGCAAACCATCACTGATCCCCGCGAGACGTAACTGCATCCGCGACTGCGGGAACGTCTATCATCAACGTGAGATTATAACGGCCGGCCCCTCCCTCGCGTGGTGAGGAATTCTAAAATCCCCTTCATCCATCGGGAGGAGCGCGCCGGCGAGTAGCGAGTCGCAGCATCATGGCCGGCTCGCAGGCAGCCGGCGAACGGGACGGCTCGCATCAACGCAAGTTTGACCGTGATCGAATGAGGCCGAATCCGGCTTCTCGCGTGGGTGAACGCGCCTCTCGACGGAGATCCGAGCCGGGCCGTAAAATGATGAATGCCCAAGGGACGATTACGAATGCGCACATTTGCCACGGCCGGCATGGGTTCGATCGAAGTCTATGCCCGGAGCGATGCCGATGCACGTGCTCATCCAGAAAGAGCGCACCAGCCGATGGCTGAACGTCTCCGTCTTGTTGACATTGATTGCGATTATTGCCATCAATCTCTCGATGTACCTGGGCATCGATCGCGACCATGAGCCGCTGATCACCCGCGTCGTGGATGCGGCCGATCTCTCCCCGCCCGCTCCGGTCGTGGTGAAGCGCGAGGAAAGTCTGCTCGCCCGGAAGGTCCGCCGGGAGAAGGAGGAGGCCGAGGCCAAGCTCGAGGCGCTCGCGCGGACGAGCCGCCAGGAGAAGGAGGCGGCCGAGGCCAAGCTCGAGGCGCTCACGCGGACGAGCCGCCAGGAGAAGGAGGAGGCCGAGGCCAAGCTCGATGCGCTCTCCCGCAAGATCCGCGAGCTCGAGAACGAGACTGACCGGAACCTGGGACGACTGGACAGCGCCCTGGACCAGCAGAAACAACAGACCAGCCGGCAGATGGCCGAACAGGTCGAATGGTTCCAGCGGATGTCGGAGCAAATCGACAAGACGAAGCGGGAACGCGTTGCCGCGAACAATCGAGCCGGAGCAGGAATGAATCGAGCCGTCAATTTTCGCGTCGTGCTCCCCCTGGAGAGGATTCTGGGCCCGGATCGAGTGCGGCAGCCCGAGCCCCCAGCATCCGCTTTGACCCCGGTCGACGGCGGTTATAATGAACTCTTCAAGCAGGCCGAGGACCTCTACCGGGGACGGAATTACCGGGTAGCCGCCGGGATTTACTCGGACCTGATCGACCGATATCCACAGGCCCGGACCGTTTATCTCAGGCGCGGCGACTGTTTTGCTTCGCTCAAGAACTTCGACATGGCAATCTCCGACTTCGGGATGGCGATCCAGCTCATGCCGATCGACCCGCGAGCCTACCTCGCAAGGAGCTGGGCTTATCTCGGCAAAGCAGCGACCGATCTGGCCCTGGCAGACGCGCTCGAGGCGCTCCGCATGGAACCGACGCTCGCCGAGGCTCATCTGATTCGCGCCGAAGTCTTCGCCCGCAAGGGGCAGCCCGACCAGGCCGGCACCGCGCGCTCGGAAGCCATGAACACCTTTTATCGCCGCGGAGTGGCTTCCATCATCAATCACGATTATGACCCCGGAATCGCCGATCTGAAGCGTGTGATCCGGCACGACCCGAGCCACGCCACGGCGCATGTCTGGTGTGCCAAAGCTCACTACCTGCGCCTTGACTTCCCGAGCGCCGTCCAGGAATTCACCCAGGCGATCACGCTCAAGCCGAACGACAGAGAGAGCTACAACGATCGCGGCATGGCCTATTTTCGAACCGGTGCGTTCGCCGCTGCACTTTCTGATTTCGATCGCGCGATCCGACTCGATCCGAGGTTCCACGAAGCCTACTCGAACCGAGGGACGGTCCTCCTGGCCCAGGGAAATCCTGAGCGAGCCGCCGCTGATTTCTCCGTCGTCATCCAGCTCGATCCGCGCAACGCGGCCGCGTATCGGATCCGTAGCGTGGCCTACGAGCAAATGGGCTACGCATTGCAGGCAGCCGGCGATCGGCGCATCGCCGAGTCCCTGAGCCAATGATGCCTCGAGACGGCGTTTCCGAACGATGGAGACATCCACACGATAAGGCGATCAATCGCTCCACACGGGATTGCGGTGCGCCGCCTCGATTGTGCGATCAGTCCCGCCCGTGCGCCGACCATCCGGATCGGCCTGCTCGTGAGGGCGGTGTTCGGGCTCAATCGCTGGGCGATGAATCGGCCCGGCGTTCGGGCGGCGGGGATTGGAAAGCCTCGCCGTCGCCGACACGATCAGGGCGAGGATTGCGAGGGCGAGGGTTCCGTACGAAAACCCCCGGCACCTCTCGACGATGACGATCTCGGGGACGGGCGCAGTGGACCCGCCGGCAAGACACGGGGCCGTGCTCGCCCCGGGTACGTTCGCGGCCGCCCTTTCCTTGGCGCGCCGGGGCGATTCTCCCCGGTCCTCGTCCCAATCGAAATCGAAATCAGAATCGATGAGCATCGTTGCCGGCCCGATCACGTTGAAATCGCTTGGTGAAAACAAACGGACCAACAATGAAGAAAGGCAGAACCTTGAGACTATCAAATGGCCGTGACGAGAGCGAGAGCTCCGTTCCAGGCCAGGAGCGAGCCTCGTTCGACCGTTGAGGGTGACCCAGACTCCCATGAGTTGGTTGCCATCCCTCGATCGGCCGTGTGATCCTAAGGAATATCGGGTGTCTCGCAAACTCTTGACCACTGGCGAACCTCCGAACTCAGTCGACCGTACAGCAAAGGCAGTGTGGTGCGCCCGCCGCTTGCTCGAGCGGGTCGCGTCGCCCTGCCGGAGAGCGTCCGATGAGGCTGAGGCCCCGCTTGCGCGTTCGGACCATGATGGCGCTCATCGCCTTCATCGCTCTCGGCTTCGCCATCACGTTCGAGGTGAAGAATCACGCGCAGCGAGATCGAGTGCTCAGGCATAGAGCGACCTGCTATCGCGAAGCGGCCATCCACTTCAGGCGTGCGTGGGAATGCGACAGCGCCGACCGGAGCCAGAAGCCCTACCAATCGGCAGAAAGGACCAGGCTGTGGGCCAGTGAGCTCGTCCTCAGCCCCTGTATGGCCGGCGCCTTTCGCTCCTGGGGATCCGAGTACCTTCAGCACCTGTATTGGGGCAACAGGATCTTCGACCAGGTCGACGACTCGGACCGGCTCCTGACGGCCATCGAAGCGAAGCTCATGATCCCCTTCCCAACAGGCCGCTAAAGGGGGCGCGCCAAACACCCGTCTGGCAAGACGAGCCAAGCAGCCTTCCGGCGAGCATCGTGCGGGGACGTCATCGTTGCAAAAGGTGCGGGTGCGCTCGAAGTCCTCCGCCTCGTCGCCAAGTGCCGTTCCAGATCTGACACCGCGGATAAGCCGGAGCCGCTTGCCGGGCGTTTGGGCGAGTAGCGAACTTTGACAAAGTTCGCTACTCCGGGTATGCTGAGGGGAACGGTTTGAGTCACGACTAGCGAGGAAGATTCCATGAACGTTTCACTCACGGCAGAGCTCGAGCAACTGATTCATAAAAAGGTTGAGACTGGCATGTACCTCTCAGCCAGCGAAGTGGTCCGCGAAGCGCTTCGGCTGCTCGACGAGCGTGACAAGATTCAAGCGATGAAGTTCGAGGAGGTTCGGAAGGAGATCCAAATCGGTATCGACCAGGCCGACCGTGGAATGGTCGCACCGTTCGATGTCCCTGGCACGCTCGCGAAGGTCCGTAGCCGCCGCCGGAACGGAAACGGGGGAGCGTGATGGCCCGTGTCGTGCGCTCCGAACAGGCTCAGCAAGATTTGGAAGGAATCCTCGATTACCTCGATAGCCAGAGCGACCAAGCTGCCGATCGTTTCGCGACCAAGTTTGACCAAACTTGCGACCTGCACGCAATGCATCCGCAAATCGGCGGGAGTGCGGAGGAGTATGCGCCGGCCCTCCGGTATTTCACGGTGTGGAACTACGCGATCTTCTATCGACCCATCGAAGACGGCATTGAAATCGTCCGCATGATCCACGGTGCCCGCGACATCCCCCAGCTCTTTAAGTAATGTCCGGGAGGAGACAGCCCTTCATTGAAAGCCGGCTTATTCAGCGCACACCTTCCGTCGGTAACGCCAGCCGCGGAACGCGAGCTGATCCGCGACCGATGCGACATGTTAGCTACGCGCAGGATCCTGAAATGCCGAACGAACGGGAAAGCAACCTACGCTCGGGTTCGCCTCCCGGTTTCCGCCATGTGCAAACTAATTGCGCTCTGGTCGACGTTGAACGGGCCGACCTTTCCGATGAAGATCTCCGGACCGCGATTCGTGCAGGTCGTCTTCTTTTTCCCATGGTCGAGACTTCTACACCAGTGGGCGAGAAGCGGCTTCGCCGCGGGCGGGCGGAGCTACGAACACTGACGCTCGAAAACTACAGGTTCAGTTGTGCCCTACGCGACGTCGCGAATCCGGATCTGTTGATTGCGAGTCATGTAATCGGTTGGTCGACAAGCGCAGAAACGCGCGGCGATCTGAGGAACACGACCTGTCTCTGCCGCTTGCATGATGCGCTCTTCGACACAGGGTATTGGTCGCTCACGGACGATTTGCCGGTCATCCGGCGGACGGGAATCGACTCTCGTACTGGGGCAACAGGATCTTCGACCAGGTTGACGGCGCGGACCGGCTCCTGACGGCCATCGAAGCGAAGCTCCTGATCCCCTTCCCAACAGGCCGCTGAAGAGGGCGCGCCAAACACCCGTCAGGCAAGGCGAGCCAAGCAGCCTTCCGGCGAGCATTGTGCGGGGACGTCATCCATTTCCCGGACGCGGTGCTGTCGCGGTGCGTGTCCTTGCCCTTCGAGCTCGCGGAAATGGGTCGCGCGAAGGGCCGTGAGTGAGACGTGGCATCCTGGAAGCGAAGAGTCGCCTGACGGCCCTTCCACCCCTTCTCCATGGCGCAGCACCAGCGAGCACGCCGCTACAGGCTGTCCACCAGACGTGCCTGCTCGGTCGCATCATCGACGATCACTAAAGCAACCTCACTCGAACAAGCGACGGCATCCTCTGGTTCAAATGCGAAACGCACGCCCCACTCGCCGCCGGTGGTGGACGGACTTGCTGGCTGGGAACACGAGAGTCGCTGGACCGATTCGAGCTCACAAGGGTCGAGCTCGAGATGGGCCACGAGATCGCACGCGACTCGTTTGACCTGGTCCTCACTCGTGTCAGGTTCTTTCCTTGTCGGGCTACGAGGCAAGTCCGCCCAACGAGCGGATGTAATCCTGCGCGTGCTGGATTTCGGCTGCGGTGAAGCCCCTCCAATGACGACTCCTTCGCAGCGCGTCATAGGCGAATTGCTCTTGCTCCAGACGAGTCAATCTCCGGAACGAATCAGCTCCGATGGTCCTGAAGTGTCCATAGTGCCTCAAAGAGATGGCTCCAATCGCTTCAAGACATCGTCCGCAACGACCGTTCCGCCTCGCCGGCCAATCATGGATGCGTCCGTTGCGATTGAAGCAAGCGCCCGGGGGTAACAGCCCCAGCCCTGCGAGCGCTCGCCAATCCGCCTGCGGCCGTACGCTCTGTCGTTTCGCTCGCGGCGGCTCTGGACAAACTCGAAAGTGGGCAGTTTCACCGGTCTTCCTAGCCCAGTTTAACACGGGTTGCCGCTTGAGTCATGGTCTCTTCGACGAGCCTGAGTTCCCTCGTTCGCGCAATCAATCCCCGGCATGCCCGATGACGCGCGCGGGCACGCGAGATGGGACGAAGTTCCAAACCTGGCGAACTCCCGGCCGCGACCGGGGAACGGAAACCGCGACGCGCCAGGTATTGACGTCACGGCGCGGAGCACGCCGCGCATGCGGAATGCCGGCCATCGAACGCGAGCCAATCCGCGATCGATGCGCCAAACCAACCAAGTGCAGGATCCTGGCATGCCGAACGCACGGCGAAGCGACCTACGCTCAGTTTCACGTCCCGGTTTCCGCCGTGGGCAAACGAATCGCGTCCCGCTTTCCGTCCCGGAAGTGAGCGGCGAGGTGGCTTCTCAAGCGAATCGTCTCCTCAAGATTTCCGCAATTGCGGTTGAACCGGGTGACGATGCACAAAGCACCGGCTTGCAGAACGTCGGTCAGCCGCCGAGATAGACCCGGCGCATCCGGCTGTAGGCATTCTGAACAGCCGCGGAGTACTCGCGGATCTCGGCCTTGTCATCGTCCTCGATCGCGTGCTTCAGAAACTCGAGGCGGTCTCGGAAGATCTTGGTCTTCATCCGCCGGTACGGGCTGTTCGACCCTTCGCGCAGGAACGCTCCCACTTGAAGCTTTCGGGTCCAGTCGTCCCAGACGGGGATAAAGTGGCCGGCGTGCTTCTTGTTGCCGCTGTTAGCGGCGGTAAGTACCTCAGCCTTGAGAATCGTCATTTCCTCGAACGCTTCTCGAGGGGAGGGGTAGTACATGTAGCACCCGACGATGCTAAGGACCACGAGGCCCACGAGGCCGACCATTCCCAAGGCGGCGGCCGGCACCGTGACGTCGAGCCTGCCCGCTTGCCGGTCTGACGGTGCGGGCGCACGCTCCAGCCAGTCTTCAATGCGCCACCGCCGGTCGAGCGCTCGCAGTGTCAACCCCAGAGCCAACAGCGAAGCCAGGACGGTCATGCCGACTCGCTCGACCGGCTGGAGACTTTCCTTGATCTTGGCAAGCACCTGCCGCCGGTAAGCCGCTCGCGACATCGTTGAACGGCCGGCAATAGATGTCGAACGCATGAGTATGTCCCGGCGGCTCGATCTCATCGGGAAAGAGCGGATTCTCGATCGCGTAAGCAATTGCGATTACCACGGTCAGAAGGATTCCCATCCAAGCAAAACCACGTTTGAAGCCGTAATTGCGGAAAACCCAGGCGATCACACCGAGGTTGATGCCTGCGCCGAGCGTGAGCAAAACGAAGGCGGCCCCGACCGAATTGGCGTGCTGGAACATCGATCCGATCTGCGACATCGCCATGAGCGGCGGTGTATAGGCGGGAACCGCCACCAGAGTCATCTCCAGCGGTGCATAGCGATTCGTATGCTCCATCGTTGACTGAAGACTTCCGTGCGGGAGCACGACGCTGAGGGCGACAACCCCGACCAGCGCGACGAAGATATAGCCGAACGAAGGCCCCGCGACCTCGCGCGCCGCCGCGACCAGGATCGCCGCCATCCGCTTCACTCCATAGGCGACCGGAGCGGGGGCTGGCTCATCATGCAAGACTCCCGGGAACAGCCATCCCAGGGTCACGCCGACAGCCGTGACCACTAGCAACGTGCAAAAGGCGAACGACAGGATGACGACAGCGGCTCGGAGAGCGTCAGGCCGTACAGCAGGGAAAGCGGGTTGAACAACGGCGCGGTCATGGCAAACGCAAGGATCGTTCCCCCGGCGATCCGGGCGCGGCGCATCTCACGTGCGACCGGGATTACTCCCAGCGAACAGATCGGCAAGAGCATCCCGATTAACCACGCCTGCGGCACCTCCCGCCACGTCCCACACCCAAACAGACGACGCGTGTTTTCGTGTCCCAGCAAGCGGCGGAAGATGGCCGCCACGGCGAGCCCGACCAGGATCGTCGGGGTGGACTGGATGAACGCCTGGCTGAAACGAAGGACCGCGCCCCAGAAGATCGCTTGAGTCATCATATTACCCTTTGGTCGTTCGGCGATTTATCTCGGTGATCTTCGACCCCCAATTGAGATGTCCGGGGGGCGAGGGTTCGTTTGAATCTGCCCAAGATGGGCTGGGACGGAGCCTTGCATTTCTGGTGCCTTCAAGACGCTAGGGCGCCGCCACGAAGTCGCGGTGGTCCTTGGAACCAGCTCGGTTGGCACGAGACAAGGAGCCTTTCCAGATTTCCGATCTCGGCATTCGCCTGTTCCACCTCGCGTCGCGCATCGGCGGCGGTGCCCGCAAGCAGTTCCTGGTAGTCGGCCACGAGCCTCGCGGACCGGGAATTCACCTCGTCCCACGGCGCCTCGGGCAAATCGCTGTCGGCGGCGATCTCGGGGAGCCAATTGGCGATGTCCAACGCGATTTGTAAGCTCGTCGGGCTTGTCGGCGATCCGTTCGCTTTTCCAACCCCATCGTGGAGGAAACGGTCGTTCAGCTCCCGGAGGCGGCGTACGGCGTCGGGAAACGTCTTGGGCTTGTGTGCCGGGACGACGTGGCCGACGTGTTCTTCTTCATGTTCCTGGGCGTCGCCCGGCGAATTCCGTGCGTGGCAGCCCGCGAGTATGATCAAGCAGGTTGTCGCGACGGCCGCACGTCGTGTGGGTGTAAAAAGCCGACTCATGGTTTGCACGGTGTGCTCCCTTCGATTCTCACAGGATGCGCCCTTCAGGCTGACTCAAATGGAACCGGCCCTCGCGTAAACTGGGACCGGCACCGAGGCCGTGATCTCGACATGAACCCGCGCGGCCAACTCGGGCTCGATGCCGAGCCGGACCGCCAGTACGGGTTCGGCGACGTCTTGAACGTCATCCGGCGTGACATAGCTCCTACCAACGAGGAAAGCCCGGGCTTGCGCCAGCCGCTGCCAGATCAAAAGCCCGCGCGGGCTGAGGCCAAGGCTGACCTGACGATGCGCCCGCGTGGCGTGGGCGAGGCCGACCAGATACTCGCGGACCGCCGCGCCGACGGCTACCTGGGCAACGTGATCCTGCAGCGCTCCGAGTTCTCCCGGCTTCATGACTCCGGAGACAGACTGGTCGCTGTTTACGCCCGGGCCGACCGCTGCCTCGAGCATGGCCAGCTCGTGATCGCGTCCTGGATAGCCGATCCGCAGCTTCATGGCGAACCGATCGAGCTGCGCTTCGGGCAAGGGGTAGGTCCCATGCTGCTCGACCGGGTTCTGGGTGGCGATCACGAAGAACGTATCCGAGAGCACGTGCCGGACGTTGTCGACGGTGACCTGCCGCTCCGCCATGGCTTCCAAGAGCGCGCTCTGGGTGCGCGGCGTAGTGCGATTGATCTCGTCGGCCAGGAGCACGTCGGCGAAGACCGGGCCCGGCAGGAATTCGAACTCGCGGGTGTGCTGGTCGAATATGCGGAACCCGGTCAGGTCGCCGGGCAGGAGGTCCGGCGTGCATTGGACCCGCGCGAACTTGCCGCCCAGCGCGACGGCGAGGGCCTTGGCCAGGGTCGTCTTGCCCAGTCCCGGCAGGTCCTCGACGAGCAAGTGGCCTCGCGCCAGCAAGCAGGCGAGCACATCCTCGACGACCTCCGCCTTGCCGCGCAGGACGCCGTTGAGTGCGGCGCGGAGCCTCTCGATCGGGTCGGACCGGGGCGGATTCGTCAGGACCGTCATGGTCGTTGCTTTCCTCACGTCAGGCCGCCGTTCCGGGCCGGGAGGCCAGGGCTTGCCGGAAGCGGGCCAGGGTCCACGCCCGCACCGCGGACCGGCAGATTTGCCGGATCTCGTGCGTGCCGGCGAAAGCGGGCAGTCCCGAGCGGGTGGGAGCGTGGGTCGCCCAGCCAGCCAGGCGGATGAGCCCCTCGAGAGCCGATCGGGCGTCACCCGCCCCATCCGACGCGAGAGGGTAATACCAGCGGGCGGGAGTGATCCCCGGCGGCCGTGCGCGGCCGGCCCACCGCGACCGGCACTCAATCAACTTCAAGGCACGCATCACGTACCGCCTCAGATCGTGCCGCCCGAAGAGGGCGAAGCCCAGGGTGGCAACCCGATCGAGGACGTCGTGGCGGCGGATCACGATCACGACGAAGCTCAGCACGGTCGCCAGGATGCCCAGCGCGTGACTTCGCGCCCAGTTTCCGACGGCCCAGAGCGCCCGGGCGAACTGCTCGGACCAGGGGCGGACCGGGGGCAACAGCTCATAGCCCGGCGTGGGCTCGATGGCGACCCACGTCCCGTTCAACAGCCGGACCTCGGCCCAGAAGTGGACGTCGTCGCGGGTCACCGGCGTGTGGCGCGTCCGGGGGTCGTATCGTCCCGGCGCGGCATACAGGCCGCTCACGACCCGCGTCGGGTAGCCCAGCGACCGCAGGAGCACGGCCGCCGCCGAGGCGAACAGGTAATCGGGGCCGCGCCGCGAGCGCAGCAAGAACTCGGCGACGACGTCGGTGCAGCCGGCCGGCGCCGCGGCCGAACGGTCGTGATCGAAACCCTGCTTGAGCGCGGCGATCACGGCCTCCACCTGGTACCACCCTTCGGGCCGGTCCGCGACCCAGTTCCTCGCCAGCGCGGCCACCGTCGGGTCAATCCGATAATCGTCGCGGAATGAGATGTTATGGTCATCCTCGTTGCCCGGCTGGCGCAAGAGCGGGGTCAGCCTTAACCCCTCGGGGTCGACCGTCCTGGCTTCGGAGTCGATCACGGTCCCCGCCGGCACGGTGCGGTCGGTCATCCGGATGATGCCGAACTGGGCCCAGCCGAAGAAGTCGAGCCGGTTGACGCTGCCGACGCGGAAGCGGGTCGGGTGCGGTGGTATCGGCATCGGGCTCGACTCGAGCGTCCCGATCTTGACCTGGTGGGCGACGATCCCCGCCAGGAACGGCGCTTCGGACCGCGGGAGTTTCAACCACGTCCCGCGGGGCTCCGGCTGGGCGGGGAAATGCTGGTGGCAGCAGGGCTCCTCGTGCCAGACGGTGCCGTCGAAATGGCTGTACGCGGTCAGGGGCAGGTGGAGCGGCGTCGGGCCCTTGACGTAGACCAGCGCCCTGGCCGCGCGCTCGCCCGGCCGTCGCGGGCGCGGCTGAGGCTTCCGCCGCAGGGCCGAGAACTCGCGGCCGGCCTGCAGGTTCTCGGCCGGGCGCTCCTTCTGCTCGCCGACATCCTGTTGCCCCAGCGCGATCATCTTCTCCTGGTTCTTGGGCTTGAAGGGCTTGCCGTACGACTCGTTGAAGGCGTCGTAGAGGCTGGGCCGGTCGGTCTCCAGGTAGACGTCGCTCTCGGTGAAGCCGACCGATTCGGGGTGCTCGCTGGCGCTGACTTCGTGGTCGCCGTCGCCGACCCCGGAGCGGGCGTCGGGGTCGCTCCAGTCCGTGCCGCCGGAGGTGGGCACCAGGCCCGCAAGCGCGGTGGCCGCTCGCGAGGGCCCGACCGCCGCGACCGCGGCGAGCATCCCGACGATCCCCAGCACCCAGGCCGCGCCCGCAAGAGGGAGCCGCCGCGACGCCGGCCCCGCGCCCGAGCCCAGGCCCAGGGCGGTCCAGTAGACGAGCATCAACCAGAGCGTCCCGGCCACCGCGAATCCGCCGATCGGCGCCAGAACGGCCGGTCCGGCGTCGCCGCCGACCGACGAGGCCATCGTCACCAGGAACAAGCTGACCACGGCCGAGAGCCTCGCATAAACCCGCCGGTGCGCCATCGCGGCCAGGCCGAGCCCCAGGTTGCGCAACGCGGCCATCAAGAGGAGCTCCACCAGCGCACCCCGGCCGCCGGCGGCGAACCGAGCCGCTGCGCCGACGAACGGCAGGGCGAATACGCTCAGCAGGGCGGCGGCCGGATTCGAGACGGCCTGGACCAACCCTCCCCGGCGATCGTGCGCCGCCCGGGACCGTCCGGCGCCGGCCTGGCGAGTCGATCCCAGCCACCGGCCCACGGCCAACATCGGAGCGATCAGCACGGCGACCGTCCCGGCCAAAGCGACTGCCCGCGACCGGCCCGGCTCCAGCACGGCTTGGTCCAGTGCGACGGCGGCGAGCCCCGCCATGGCCTGGGTCGTCCAGCAGACCCGCACGTCTTCAGGCCGATCAGCCACCAAGCAGGACCTCCTTTCCCGGCCGCCGGAGGCAGGTCGTCACATGCTCCGGGCCGCCGATCCGGATCCAGGGGGTCACGGGCAAGAGGAAGGGTTCGGTCGGACCTGGGACCTCGTCGGATCCGAACGCCGCGGCCTGGAGCACGATCCAGACATCCCCGCGCCGCTCTAAGACTTCTCCACTCGCATCGCGAATCCCGACGTCCGTCGCGACGATGACCCGCAACCCGGCGTCGGAGCGGCATTCGGGAAGGCGCAGCAATTCCGCGAGGGTTCGGCCGCATGACGGGGCCAGTCGCGCCAGGGCATCCAGCAAGGCCGCCGAGCGCGCCGCGGCGTGCCGCCCTTTGCCGGGACCAGGCCGCGGTCGAGGACCAGCTCGACTTCGGCTCCTTCGCGGATCCAAGCCTCGGCCAGGCTCGCGGCGACGCGGACGCCCCATTCACGCGAGCCGTCCGGCCCTGACCCGCGGTGCGCGGCCGGGTGGGCGTCGAGAACGATCTGAACGCGCGGGACGGAGTTCGACTGGAGCTCGCGCACGATCAGCTCTCCGTGCCGCGCGGTCAGGATCCAGTGCACGCGACGGAGCGGATCGCCGCGGCGGTAAGGCCGGACGCCTAGCGGATCGCCCCATTGACCCGCGCGGTCGCGCGTCGCCAGGCCGTCGGAGGCCCGAGCACCCGCGGTCTCGGGCATCATCGGCACCGGAAAAGTCCGGGGCCAGACCAAGAGCGACTCGGCGACATCCAGCGGCCGCGACGCCTCCCTCAGGCCGAACGGGAAGCCGCAGACCACCCGAGGCCCGCCGATGGGATACTCACCGCGAACCTGAGGGACGAACTCGAACATTTCCACGATCGTGCGCCGGGGAGGCACCGACGCCAGACCAACCAGCGCGGTCTCATCGCCACGCTCACCCGATGGCGCGTGGAACCCTCCCTTGATCGCGACTCCACAGGTGCTCCAAAACATCCGGTTGCGGAGGGTCAGTCGCGCCTTGACTGTTTCCCCTTCGCGGCAACGGCGGCGATCGAAGCCCAGCGAGCCCTCCAGCCCGCGGACGCCCAGCCAGGGCCAGGCCAGGCCCAGGGTCATCACCGCCAGGACACCGAGGAAGACCACGAACCCTTGCGGGTGCAGAAACATCCCGCAGAGCCCCGCCGCGACCGCCGCCAGGCTGAGGGCACCCAGGGGCGTCCTCAGCCAGCGGATGGAGGGCGCCAGTCTCGGGAAATATTCCCGCGTGAGGACTTCCCCCCGGTACGTCAGCCAGGCAAGCGGGTTCATCGCAACAGGCCACCACGAATCAAGGAATCACCACAAACATCCGGTGGGCACGAACCCCCCGGTTTACCGGCCCAAGGTTTCGGGTTTGGCTTCGGCGGCCGCCTGGGCCATGGCGCGACACGCGGTTTCGCACGCCTTGCAGGCGGCGGTACACTCTTTCATCTGTGGATCGTCGTGTTTGGAACACTCCGCGGCGCAGGTCTTGCAGGCGTCGGCGCAGGCCACACAGACGATCGAGACCATCGGGCTTTCCCGGGCGATAAGCTCCGACGCCAGGCCGCAGAACTCCTGGCAGTCGATGGTCAGGATCGTGATGACGTGATGGTCTCCGTGACCATCCTTGACTTTCTCGAAGCAGTGATGGAACGTCTCGTTGCAGATGGTGGCGCACGCCTCGCAGGCCTTGAGGCAATCGCCATGCAGCTTATCGTGGTGGTGAGGATGCTGCGCCCGGGCCTCGCCTGGTCCGAGCAACGCCACGCCCCCGACACCCGCGCCCAATGCACCGAGAACTTCTCGCCGATTCATTCGAAGCTCCTTTCAAGATGGTGAATCCCGTACTCGTCGTTGCTTCCGATTCAATCGCGCCCGCTCGTCTTGAGCGCGAACGTGATGTTGCTCGCCACGAGGTCGGCGATGAGTGCCGGGCCGTTGGGCGAGCCAAGGCCCGTTTCCGTGTTGCCGGTCCGCCACAGCCGGGATTTGATGGAACGGGTCGTGCTGCGTATTTCCGTCGGCCGAGGCGAACGCATCAAGTGAGGGCAAAGTCTGCGTCGGACAGTCCAGGCTCCCTTTGCCGGCCAGGGCCGGACCCTGGTCGGCGATGGCGATGATCGCCGCCCAGGACGGGGCGCCCAGTCCCGCGGTCGGCATGAGGCTGCGCGCCGGCACCAACGGCGCTCGAATCAGGGTTTTTGAGAAGCGACCGCCGACCTACTTTGGGCGCCCACCTACCTTGGGCTGGCGACCTACCTTGCGCGTGTTGGGAATCCCTACCCCGGCTGCCTTGGGCGAGTAGGGAAATCGTTCCGGATCGATGCGCGACAGGGCGATGCCGGCCGCTTCGCGAACCCTGGCGTCACTGTCGTCGTGCTCCGCCTTCTGGAGCGCGGGGATGGCATCCTTGGCTTGTTCTTTAAACTCGCCAAGTTTGAGGGCGGAGCTGCGGCGGACGTCGTTGCCCCGATGCGTGAGGCCTTCGATCAAGGCCGGAACGACCTTGGCCGCGTCGCCCTTTCCCCGCGGCAAGGTGCGCGCCGCGACAACCCCCTCGATCTCTGTGCCCGACTTCAGATCCGTGATCAACTCATCGGTCGATTTCCCACTGTTGCAGCCGCCGCACGCCAGCAAGCAAAGTAGCAGAACCAAACCTGCCCGCACACGCATCACTCAAGTCCTCCATTTGAATAGAGGCGAAGATCGAGGCAAACGGACGGCGTCCACCGGTTTGTGGCGCGCGGCCCGCGGCAATCAATAGGAATCTGACGACATGATCTCGCCGCCGGCTCTGGTCATCAGGTATTGATACGAGCCCGGGGAGATGCCGGTCTTGAGGAAATGCACCGAGCCGTCGCCGAACAGGAAATTGCATCCACCTGGGTGCATGCTCCAAAACACATCGGGGTCGAATACCGGGTTGTCGCTGTTGGGCTTGTGCGTGGCGTTGCCGTGGCCGAGGCACAAGGCTTCGTCGAAGTCCGCATTGTCGTAGGCGGTGCCGTTTCCAGTATTCTGGCATGCGGAGGGAGGAGTATTGGGGATTGTCCAGCCTGTGGTAGCCATCCACGCGGGGCACCTTGCTCCCGTCACTGCGCCGACCCAGGTGGTTGGGGAGTGGGCGGCGCAGCGCTCGCCAACGGCGTTCGTGTTGCTCAGTCCGTCAGTGACGGAAGCGATCCGCGTGTTACTGTTGCGCCAAAACATGCCGATGCCTTGCAGGCCAAACCCACAGACAATGCCGCTGTTGCTGCCATAGATGCCGTCCGTGGGGTCTCCGTCCAGGTCGTTGCCGTCGTAGGTGTTGGCGTAGAAGGGTTGGGGGTTACCGCCGGCGTTGATAAAGCATTCCTCCCAGCCGCAGACAGCGACATAGTTGGTGTGCGCAACCGTGGCGATGGGGTTGGTGAACGAGCTGTCGTAGAGGATGCAGGGCTGCGGGTTGTAACCATCCGAAGGACACAGGAAGACGGTGAGCGTCGTCAGCTCGGCCGTGATGTTGCTTGCGTTTCTCGTTCCCAGGCTGAAATTGATCGAGTTATACAGGGGCTGCTGTTCCAGGAAGGGCAGCGCCAAGGCCGCCCAGCCCCAGCCCGATCCCAGGTCCAGGTCGGGAGTATAGGCGGAGTTGTTTTGGGCATCGATGTAGCCGGACGGGAACGCGCCGACACTGCTCTCGTAGTTGAACAGCGCGACGCCGATCTGCTTCAAGTTGTTGACGCACTGGGCTCGGCGAGCTGCTTCGCGAGCGGACTGAACCGCGGGCAAGAGCAGCGCGATCAAAACAGCGATGATGGAAATCATGACGAGTAACTCGATCAACGTGAATGCTGGACGTTGTCGGCGCGATCGCATGGTTGTCTCATCCCTCTGCAAATGTGGTGATACCGAGTCATACAAGGAAATACGAAAGCAAGAAGCAGCCGATAGTCTGGGCCGCGGGTTCCGCATCGTGAGCGGTTTGGCCGTGAGGGTGTTCACATGGAATAGGTGAACGATCGGTGAGCGCCGGGCTCCCTGGAGGATCTCCGTCCCGTGGGCCGGATCGCCAGCGATCAACGCTCGACGTCATAGCTCCGCGACTGCGACGGACGGCTCGCGACCAATGTCTCTAGCGAGGGCTCGTGACCAATGTCCCGGCATCGGTGTCGCCCGTCGATCGAGGATCGAGAGGGCAGAGAGCGCGGGACGATCGGGGCAACGGCAGTCTGGGGATCCTTGACCCCGATCCGAGAATGCCACCGCCCCTTACGACGGCCACTGGTTAGACTGGAGGAGCACGCGGGCTGGCGGAGGAGTGATGGGATGGGATGTCGACTTGGGGTCGCGCCAGCGGAAGATGGGGCAGTGCCAGCGGCCGAGATTCGAACCGCGGTGAATCGGTTGGCAACTGCCCCTGGGCCTGATAGTCGCAGAGACTGCAGTGCTTCACGCCCGAGATCGTCGCGCCCGACTCGCCCGTCGCGCTGTGGTCGCAATGAAACCACCCCGAATTCGTCAGCGAATGCAAGCCAGAACCACAAAGCGACACCGACCCGTAGAGGGCCAGCACGCATGCGATCAGAGCTTGGCGCACATGTCGGGGCATCGCCTCGAACCTTTCAGAAGGCGACCAGTGTCATGTGGGGAATCTGTCGAGAGAGAATCTGCGGAAGCGTTCGGAGATCCTCGACTGAGGACTCACGCCAATCAGGGTCTTAGACATTGTGGTGATGCGCGGTCGAATTGTCAATCGATGAGATTCTTTGAGTGGTGACCGGCGCGGGGGTCCGACGCCACCCCGGTCCGGTATCGTCAACCGCAGCGAGTTGAATCATGCTCAGTCGGCGAAGCGCGCTGGCGGTTCTTGGTAGCGCCGGGGTCGGAACGGCCGTTTTTCAACGGGCGTTGGCGGCGACGGCGGGAGGCGGACCTGTTTCGCCGCAAATGATTGCGGACGCAGAATGGGTGGCGGGCATCAAGCTGACCGAGCCGCAGCGGGATGCCGTCGTCAATGCTTTGACAAATACGACACCGATTAACCAGAGCGATCCGGAAACGGCGCTCTGGTTCGGTGAAATCGGTCCCACCGATCATCAGGTCGCCCCGTGCTTGATGAGAATCTCCTCGATATCGGCAAGTCCGAGCTTCCGTGCCCATGCCAGTGGTGTGGCCCACGGCTCGTCACCGGGCAAGTTGGTCGCGGCACCGCGCTTGAGCAGGAACTCAACCATCCGTCGCCGGCGCTGCGCCAGCCTTGACCGATCTTCTTCCTTGCACCACGGCTCGTAGCGGACTGCCGCGGCCAGCGGCGTCTCATGGAACTCGAGGCCTCGGGCGTTCAAGTCGGCGCCGGCGTCAAGAAAGACTTTGGCAACGGTCTGGTCTCCGTTCTCAGCGCAGGCATGGAGAAATGTCCTGCCCAGCCAGTCGGGTCGATTGGGATCGAGTCCGCGAGCAAGCAGCCTGGCGACCAGTGCGGACGACCTAGGATAGGTGACGCCGCTCCAGTGCTCCATGCGATCCGGAACCGTCGCGTCCGAGTCGAGATAGAGGTCAAGCAATTCGACGTCGCGCTTCTGCATCACATTCCCGAGAAACTCCTGATGGCGGATCACCTCATGGCCTTCGCGAATGGCACGCTTCATCTCTCGCGCACTCATGCAATATGGCGGTGTATACGCCCCGTGCTGTCCCAAGAGTTGTTCGAGCGGTTTCGCCTGGCTCCCGTGGTACACCTCGCCGATCGTGAGACAGCACCCGCTCGAATCCATCCCGGCATTGGGATTGGCGCCGTGCTCCAGCAAGAAGCGAGCGACATCCAGGTGATTGCCGGAACAGGCCCAGAACAGGGCCAGGCCCTCCGGAGCCCCCTCTTCCGGAATATTCGGATCGGCGCCCCGCTCGAGCAAGAGCCGAACGATGTGCAAATGGCCTTCCCGCGCCGCATAGGATAAAGGGCTCACTCGCGCCGAGTCGAGGCACCTCGCCAGACCGGCATCCTTGCTTAAAAGCTCCTCCACGCGTTCCTGATCTCCCACAGCGGCCGCGACGGAGATGGTGTACTTCGCTCCCCTGGCGAGCAGGCTCCCGACCATGACCGATGCGTTTCGGATGGAAGGATGCGACCTGGCGCGAGTGGCACGATACCAGTAATCCGTGGCGCTGTTGACGGCAAGCAGCACCGGAGTCTGTCCGTCGGCGCCTGCGCGTCGATCGCCGTTCCGAGCTTGACGAATTGCTCGATCAAACCCAATTGACGGGTGATCACACTCCAATGAAGAGCATTATTGCCAAGTGCATCGCTTGACTGCGCCAGGCTCGGCTGGCGCCGCAAGAGAGCGCCAATCTTGCGCGAATCCCTGGCGATGATCGCTTCCTTCACCACATGGAAATCGGACGAGTAGTTGAACCGCTTTGTCATCGCCCGCTCGAGCATTGTTTCGACCTGGCGATGCCCGCGCTCCCTGGCGGCATAGAGCAGCTTATCCCATGAATTGTAGGTAAAGCGTGATTGGCCGGGGTCGGCGCCGTGATCCAATAGCAGCTTGACGATCTGCGGATATCCCTCGCGCACCGCCATGTGGATGGGAAACTGGTACCAGAACTGTGCGTTGGCCAGTCGCCGGTCCTTCGCCAGGAGCCGCTTCACCTTCGGCACGTCGCCCGCAGCACAAGCTTTGAACAGCGCCCAGGCGTCATGGCCATTCAGCTTCTCAACGCCATAAACATAATGAGTTGTCTTCAGTTCTTCGGGCTGAGTCATGCGTAGCGCGAACCGACGTGGAGCGTGGTGCGCGCGGGGATGTCGGTTTGAGGTTCGTGTTGTCATTGCAGCGTTCTTCCCATCACTCGCGAGTCATCAGCCTCTCTCGCTTGCGGATTCCGCAGGATCTGAGCGCCGCAGTGCGGCAAAGGATTGCCACATTTTTTGAACTCAGCGTCAGGTAGTCAACTCTTCTGTGATTGATCGTCGGTCAGAAGGCGGCGGTAAGTCGCAAGGGACGGCAACCGGGAGGCGATTGGTATTGACGTCACGGCTCGAAGCAAGCTGCCCATGCGGAAAGCCGGCCATGGAAAGCGAGCCAATCCGTGATCGATGCGACATATGAGCTACGCACAGGATCCGGAAATGCCGAACGAACGGCAAAGCAACCTACGCTCAGGTTCACGTCCTGGTTGCCGTCCCGGGCGGATAAATCGCGTGCCGGTTTCCCTCTCGGTTTCCGCCCGGGGGCAAACGAATTGCGTCCCGGTTTCCGTCCCTACGATTAGATCTGACCGCCCGCGACGTCCCGCCTGACAACGGGCTGGTCCGACCGACGTGCGCAAGGCGACTGTCCGACGCCTCGGTCGATCAGACCGAAGTGCGCATGAAGGCAGTGAGTTTCGTCCGCGCACCGGTTCCGGGTTGTGGGCATCGCGTCGACGCTTTGACGTCCCCGGGAAAGGGAAACGCCGGTCGTGAACGACGATGCCGTCCTTCAATCGCCGACGACGACGATCACGAATGAACCGGGGACCGTGCCCCGCCGGCCGCCCTTGGTTTTCGGCTGGGCGCCGGCGGGCGCAGCGTTCGGGGTGGCGGCCGGGAAATAGAGCCGGTGCGTCCGGGGGTCGACGGCCATGGTTCGAGCGGTCGTCTGGGTCGGGATGGTCGCAACAACCTTGAACTTTCCCGGTTCGGCCTCGCCGATCACCGTCACGGTCCCGTCGCCGCCGTTCGAGCTGTAGGCGAAACCCTTCGACGGATCGAACCCGCAACCGTCGGAGCCCCGCCCAATGGCGACTGTGGCAATCACCGTCCCCTTGTCGGCGTCCATCACGACCATTTGCGAGTTACCGTTGCAGCCGCTGAACAAGCGGCGGTTCTTCGCATCAATGGCCAGACCGTTGGGCCGCCGACCGGGCGCCAGGGGCCAGCGATTGAGGATCTTCAGCGTGAGCGCGTCAAACTCGACGATCTCGCTCGAACTGCGGATGTTGACGAAGATATGCCCTTTCCCGTCGGCGACAGCCGCCTCGGGCTCACCCCCGAAGGCGATCGTGCCCACAACCTTCTCTGTCGCCGGATCGATCGACGTCCCGTCGTTGGTGCTGTGGTTGAAGGTGATGACTCGTTTGCTGGTCGGATCGTAGAGGATCGCGTCGGGCACGCCCCTGGCCTTGATTTTGCCGGTCGCTTTCAAGGTTTTGAGATCGAAGACTGTCACGCTGCTGTCGCTGCCATTGCTCGTGAAGCCCTTACCGAGCTCCGGGACGATCGCGATTCCGTGGATTCCGGGCGTGCCCGCCAGCTCGCCGACAAGGGTCTCCTTGACGAGGTCGAGAACGACGACCCGGTTGCCACGCGAGATATAGAGACGCCCCGCTTCGGAATCGACGGTGAGGTAGTCCCAGCCGCCTTCTCCACCGACGGCAATCTTGTGAACCTTGGGCGACGATGAAGAAGATCCCGGTGAGGGAGCGAGAGCAAGGAACGAGCATGCAATCAGAGCGACGTGTGTCATCGGTCGTGGACTCCTTGGTGCCGAACAGGTCATTCGATGCGCCAGAATGATCCTCCGAATGTTAACAGGAGTAGCCAGTGTTTTGAACCCGTCAGTCTCGGCCTGGAGGGCCGTCCATTCTCAGATTCCCAGCAAATGTCCCCAGCCTCATGTTACAGGTGATTTCTGCATCTGTTCGTCTCATTTTTGCCCGGTCGTGCCAATTGTCGGGATCTCCAGGTAGCTCGGGAAGTCAAGGCAGGCTCCCATCTGGGCAACTTTTCTTCCACACGCGGCACCGACCGTCGGCGCTCGGCAACGTCTCAGGCAGTCGGCCGGTACGCAAGTACCGGGAGAGAAGATCCGCGGATCACCTTGTCGGTAACGCTGCCCAACAGCATTCGCCGTAGGCCGCCCCATCCATGCGTCGCCAAGGCGATGAAATCGCAGCGCTGCGTCTGCGCCTCCTCCAGAATGGCGGGTGCGGCGTGCGGGGCGACGACAATGCGCGTCTGCACTGCCGTGCCTTCCTCGCGCAGCCGTCCGGCGATCTTCGCCAGGTACGCTTCGGCCGCCACCTTTTGTTCCTGTTCCGGCGGGCTCGGTCGGTTCGGCCAAAGGGCGGTGGTCGCCGGGCTGGCTTCGATGACTCGAAGCAACGTACAGCGACCCTCCCACAACCGCACGAAGTCCAAGGCCGGTTCCAGAATGCGCTCGGCCAGGGAGGAGCCGTCCAGCGGCACGAGTACATGCTCCAGCAGAGGCTCCGGCACAAGGCTCGGAGCAGAATCTCGCGGGCGAACCAGCAGCACGGGAACTGCTGCTTGTCGGATCAGCTCATCGGCCACGCCGCCCAGGAAGAAGCGGTCCAGCGGCCCGCGACCGTGCGTGGTCATCACGATCAGGTCTGCCTTGCGATCCTGGACACGCTGGAGAATGCCGTCGGAGTCCAAACCGCTGACCACGGCCGCAGTCCACGGCACCGGCGACACGGTCGCCAGCGATTTCGCCGTGCTTTCCAAATAAAGCTGCTCCGTGCGCTGGTTTTCCTTGTCGAAACCGGGATCATACGAATAACGAGCGACCTTGTGTTCCTCCGCGACATGGACGACATGGACGTGGACCAGATCGAGGGTAGCACCGGCGCGGCGGACGGTACCGAGGGCGTGTGGCAGCGCCTGCTCAGCGAAAGGAGAGCCGTCAAGAGGCACGACGACCGTGCGGAACATGGGATCGCCTCGGTAAGAATCGCATCCCCCAATTCAGACGATCTTACTGGTTTCATCCCCGGTTTGGCAAAGATGACGGGGAGTCCGTGGTCCGGAAGGGGACGCGACGAAGGTCCTCCTACCTCGGGCGTCAGCCCGATCCGGGCGCCCACGGGTCGCACGGACGTGCGAGCTTGAAGGTTCCCCGCCCAAACCACGTCCTTGCGAACGTGGTCACCAAGGGGTGATCGCCGACGAGTCTCCGGATGGCCCCGTTTTTTCTCGAACGCGCGTCGCCGCGCAGGTATGATCCCAAGCTGGGTTTCAAACGCGCCGACAGAAAAAATGCGTCCGGTCCTGTAACTTTTTCCGCCGTTTGCGAAGGTTATGGTTGGGGGGGCCGCCTAATGAACACCGTCTCGCCGCCTGACACCGAGGAGTTGATCGAGCTCGCTGCGCGAGGCAATGCCCTGGCGCGCGAGGAGTTACTGGTCCGCCATCGCACGAAACTGCTGAAGATGGTGGCCGTGCGGCTTGATCGCGGAGTCGCTGCGCGACTGGACCCCTCCGACGTGGTCCAGGAGGCGTTGGCCGAAGCGGCGCGGCACCTGGACGAATTCCTGCGCACTCGACCCCTCCCCTATTATGCCTGGCTGCGCCAGTTCGCCTGGGAACGACTGGTCAAGCTGCACCACCACCACATCCGCTCGAAGAAGCGGAGCGTCACCCGGGAGGAGGCCTGGTCCATGCCGCTCCCTGAGGATTCCGTGCTGCGCCTGGCCCGCCTGGTGGCCAGTGGTGCCAGCCCCAGCCAGGCCCTGATCCGCACCGAGCTGCGCCAGCGGCTCCGAGCCGCACTCGACCAGTTGGCTTCGCACGACCGTGAGATCCTGGTCATGCGCAATCTGGAGCAGCTCTCGATCGCCGAGATCGCCGAGGTGCTGGGCCTGACTGAGGGGGCCGTCAAGGTCCGTCACCTCCGCGCCTTGAGGCGGCTGCGGACCGTCCTGGGAGAGTCGTCATGACCGTCGCCATGCAGGTCCAGCCGCGCTCCGCCAGCCAGACCGACTCGATCCTGGCCGAGCTGGTCGAGCAGTACCTGGAGCGCCGCCAGGCGGGCGAGACCGTCGATTCGAGTGAATTCGCCGCTCAGTACCCGGAGCATGCCGAGGCTCTGCGCCAGTTGCTTCCCGCCCTGCAAATGCTGGCCGAGCTGAGCCGCTCGGCAGTGCGGGATCGATCCGGCCCGCGGTTATCGGACGCGATCTCCGGCCCCGATCTGGGCGTCGTGGGCGATTTCCGGATCCTCCGAGAAGTCGGACGCGGTGGCATGGGGGTCGTCTATGAGGCCGAGCAGCTCTCGCTCCACCGTCGGGTCGCCTTGAAGGTCCTGCCCCTGGCCGGCGGGCTCGACCCGCGCCAGCTAGAGCGGTTCAAGACCGAGGCCCAGGCCGCGGCCCTCTTGCACCACACGAACATCGTGCCTATCCACGCGGTCGGCTGCGAGCGCGGAGTGCATTACTATGCGATGCAGTTCATCGACGGCCAGACCCTGGCCCAGTTGATCAACCAGCGGAGGGCCAGCGAACAGCCGACGACGCGTGACGTCGGTCCGTCCGAGTCCGAGTCTCCGGAGGCAACCCCCTCGGCAGGCTCCGCCACTCCCACCGCCTCGTCGCGGACCCGCGAGTTCATCCGCATGGCCGTCATGCTCGGCATCCAGGCCGCCGAGGCGCTCGATCACGCTCACGTCCACGGCGTCATTCACCGCGACGTCAAACCGGGGAACCTCCTGCTTGACGCGTCTGGGTGTCTTTGGGTCACGGACTTCGGCCTGGCCCGGCTCCAGGACGACAACGGCTTGACGATGACCGGCGACCTGCTCGGTACGCTCCGCTACATGAGCCCCGAGCAAGCCCTGGCCCGGCGCGGCTACCTGGACCATCGGACCGACATCTATTCCCTCGGCGCGACCCTCTATGAGTTCTTGACCCTGCGGCCAGTCATCGAGGCTCACGATCGGCAGGAGATCCTCCGGAAGATCGCGCAAGAGGAGCCCGCGCTCCCTCGCAAGGTCAACGCCGCAATCTCGCGCAACCTGGAGACGATCCTGCTCAAGGCGATGAATAAGGAGCCGGAGTTCGCGCTATGCCACGGCGCGGGAGCTGGCCGACGACCTGGAGCGATTCTTGAGGGACGAGCCGATCCTGGCCAGGCGGTCGACGCCGCTCCAGCGCGCACGAAGGTGGACACGGAGACACCGGCCCGTGATGGTGTCGGCGGCGGTGGCTTTGCTCGCGGCCCTGACGGTGCTGGCGGGCAGCGTCGGCTGGATCGTGCGCGACCGGGCCGCGCGGCAGTTCAAGAGGACCGCCGACGTCCAAGCCGCTCTCAAAGAGGCGCAACGATTTCAGGAAGAAGGTCTGTGGCTGCACGCGCAGGCGGCGGCCAAGCGCGCCGAGCTCCTGCTTCAGGACGGCACGGCCAAGCCCACCTTGGCTGATCGCGTGAAGAGCTTGCTCCGAAACTTGGCCGAGGAGGAGGCCGACGTTCGGTTGGTCGCCCGCCTCGAGGCCATCCGCCTTCGCCAGGCGGACGTGAAGGACAACGGGTTTGTCCTTAGTCGGTCGCGCTTCGAGTATGAGCACGCCTTCAGAACTTACGGCCTGCGAATGGACGGGATGGCACCTGAGCAGGCGGCCGCTGTGCTCCGGCGTCGGCCCCCGTCGGTCAAGAGCACCCTCTTGGCGGCCCTGGACCACTGGTCAATCCTGGCGAAAGCCGAGAAAGCTCCAGAGGCGCGCTGGCTCAAGCAGGTGCTTTCCTTGGCCGACCCGGACCCCTGGCGGCAAGGCGTGCGGGCCGCGCGGGAGAAAAACGATCGCCAGGAGATGGAAAAGCTGCGCGCACGAAGTCGATACCGCCGTTCAGCCGCCCGAAGCCCTGTTCGTCCTGGAACTGGGTCTCGCTGGGCGAGGTGCCACCGAAGCGGCGCTGGCGCTTCTGCGACGAGCCCAGCAGGCTTTCCCGGGAGACTTCTGGATCAACCACGACCTGGGCATGGCACTGGGCCGCTCTCACCCGCCCCAGTATGAGGAGGCCATTCGATTCTTGACCGTCGCCGTGGCGCTGCGACCCGAAAGCGCGGGACTGCGCCTCGACCTCAGCAAGACCCTTGCCCGTGCCGGGCGACTGGACGAGGCGCTCGTCGCCTGCCGCCAGGCCATCGGACTCAAGCCCGATTTCAGCATGGCTCACCTGGATCTCGGTCTGCTCCTCGCCGGGAAGGGCCACCTTGATGAGGCAGTCGCCGCTTGCCGGCGCGCCAGC
Organism: uncultured Isosphaeraceae bacterium; assembly: GCA_963781785.1. Lineage (GTDB taxonomy): Bacteria > Planctomycetota > Planctomycetia > Isosphaerales > Isosphaeraceae > CAWAHD01. Next base: position 709,888 of record CAWAHD010000002.1, read on the forward strand.
CAGTTGAAGCCGGATGATGGCTACGCGTTCTATGACCTCGGCCTTCTCCTGTATCGCGCGGGTCGCGTCGACGAGGCGCTGGCCCCCCTGCGCCGGGCCGTTGACCTGATGCCCGATAATAGCACGGCTCACAGTCAGCTCGGTCGGGTCCTCGCCGACAAAGGCCACCTCGATGAGGCGGCCGCCGCTTGGCGGCGCGCCAGCCAGTTGAAGCCGGATGATGGCGACGCCTACTATAACCTCGGCACTTCACTGATTAACATGGGTCGCGACGACGAAGCACTGGCCCCCCTTCGCCGGGCCATCGATCTGATGCCCGATCACGCCGAGAGCCACTGCAACCTCGGCTACGCGCTTCGGAAACTAGGGGAGTTTACCCAGGCTCTCATCGCCTTTGAGCGTGGGAACGAACTGGGCTCCCGGCGCAAGGATTGGCGCTATCCGTCGGCTCAGTGGGTGAAAGAATGCCGGAGGAGGATCGAACTCGATGGCCGGCTGGCCGCCGTCCTTCGCGGTGATGCGCAACCCGCGGATGCTGCCGAGCGGGACGAGTATGCCGATCTCTGTTACGAAAAGAAGCACTATGTCGCCGCCGCCCGCTTCTTCACCCAAGGTTTGACCGCCGACCCGAGAACGGCCGACGACCTCGAACATAGCCGTCGCTACCGAGCTGCGTGCGCAGCGGCCCTCGCCGGCTGCGGCCGGGGCGACGACGCAGGTCAACTGGATGACAACGAACTCGTCCGCTGGCGAAAGCAGGCTCTTTCCTGGCTGCGGGCCGACCTGAAGGCGTACGGCGAGCTGCTGCCTGCGAGCAATCCAAAGGAGCGCAAGCAGCTTCAGGAATGGCTCCGGAGCTGGCAGTCCGAACCGGCATTGGCCGGCCTGCGCGATGCGACCACGGTCGCCCACTTGTCGGCCGCCGAGCAGGAATCGTGCAGGCAGCTCTGGGCGGAGGTTCAGAGCTTGCTCGCCAACTAGCCAAACCCACTTCCATCCTACTTTTGACGACCGACTTTTAGAGCGGGCAACGCCCGGGCGCTGGGTCTGCGCGCCCACGGCGAACAGTTTTATTACGCAGACCACGCCTTCCTGGGAGCTCCTGACCATGATGTCGTTCAAATCGTTTCCGCACTGGTGGGGCAAGTCTGCGCGCGACCGGCGTTGCCGGGCCCGCCGAAAGCCGGCACGCCAGCGGCACATTTCGCGCCTTGACGTTCTTGAGGACCGAACTTTGCTCAGCACCCTGCTCGTCAAGAGCGCCGCTGACGACGGCTCTGTCGGCACCCTGCGCGCTGTGCTGGCCGCGGCCAAGAACGGCGACACCATTCAGTTCGCCCCCGCGCTCGATGGCCACACCATCACCTTGACTCAGGGCCAGTTAGTGGTCAGCCAGAGCGTGACCATCGACGGCCCCGGCGCGAGCGAACTGGCAATCAGTGGGAAGTCTGCGAGCCGGCTGTTCGCGATCGGCAGTGGCGCGAAAGTGACCATTTCCGGCCTGACGCTCAAGGGAGGCCTGGCCACCGACGGGGCCGCCGTCCTCAATGCAGGGAAACTGACGCTCTCCCAGGACCTGCTCAGTGCTGACGTGGCGCAGGGAGTGGCGGGCGGCGGCCTGTTCGGCGACGGGGCTGCACGGGGCGGCGGTGTGGAGAACGAAGCGGGGGCGACATTGACTGTCTCGCAAACCACCTTTGCAGGTGATCTGGCCCTCGGGGGTAAGGGCGGCGGCAATGCGTTTGGCGGCGCCATCGACAACGAGGCCGGCACGGTCACCATTGCCGGCAGCACGTTCACCGGCGACCAGGCCATGGCCGCAGGTGGTGGCGCGGTGAGTGTGGCCGTCACGCTCCCAGGTGGCTTGAGCGCCAGCCTGCTTGGCGTAGCAGGCGGCGGTGGGCTCTGGAACGATGGCGGAGCGCTCTCCGTTACGAACAGCACGCTGACTGACAACCTGGCGCAGGGCGGCGATGGCGGTAACGCGGAGGGCAGCACGGCGGCGTTTGTTGTGGTCGGCACCGCAATGGGCGGCGCCATTGGCCAGGGCGCCTTCTTCACGGCGGCGGCGCCCAGCCTGGTCGTGGGCAACAGCACGTTCACAGCAAACCAATCCCTGGGTGGCTCCAGCCTCTTGTATTCGGTCTCAAATGCATACCCTCCGTACCCGGTCGATGCCGGCCCCGGCAGAGGCGGCGCGCTGGGGGCCGTCGCCGGCAATATCTCCATTTCGCAGAGCGCGCTCAACGGCAACACAGCACAGGGCGGCAACCTCGCCACGGATGTCCTGAACGGGATCACGGTCCTCCTGCAAGGCTCAACCGGTTTCGGGGGCGGCATCGACGATGAGTTCGATTTCGGCTTTCAGGCGCCTCAGGCGGCCATCACGCTGACGATCAACGGAACGACTTTCGCTTCGAACGCAGCACTTGGCAGCGGTCCGTCTGGCGCCGGCAACGGCGGCGGGGTCGCGAGCGCCCAGGTCAACGCGACCGTGACCGACAGCATCGTGGAAGGCAATCACGCGACAGGGAGTTTCTCCGGCGGCCGCTCCGGAACCACTTCAGGGATTTCAGGGATTTTTTCGTTCCCCCTCGGGGGCGGGTCGGCTTCAGGCGGTGGGTTGTACTGCCCATCCGGCGCACTGACGATCAGCTCCAGCGCCGTGGACGACAATCTCGCCCAGGGCGGCCCGGCCGAAACGACATTTGGCGGCGGAGCCGGCGGTGGCGGAGTCGCCTCCGGTGCGCCGCTGGTCCTGTCCAACGTGATCTTGGAGGGGAATCAGGCGATCGGCGGCACGTCAAGTGCACCGTTGGACAGCGACGGAGGCGGTGGCGGTGCAGGCGGAGGCGGGCTCGGTTGCGATTCGGCGACGATCACCAACACCGTTTTCGTGGATAACCTCGCGAAGGGCGGCGCGGATAGCTTCGGCGAGGCTGGCGGCGCAGGCTCCGGTGGCGCATCCACCGGAGCGCTGGACATGAGCAACTGCACGTTCACGGGCAACCAGGCTTTGGGGGGCGCAGGCCTTTACGGAGGTATCACGGGGTCCGGAGGCTTGGGGGTTGGTTCCAATGGACCCAACATCGAGGTGAGTAACACCAATTTCATCGGAAACAGCGCCATCGGCGGTAGCGGGAGCATCTCCGGAGGGGAGGGCTTCGGCGGCGGCGCGACCGTAGTCCTTTTTACGCCGTCCTCGGGCGCGACGGCCACATTCACCAACTGCAATTTCCAGCAGGACGTGGCTGTGGGCGGCGCCGGTGAATACGCCGACGACGGCGAAGGTGGCGGCATGTTCGTCAGTGGCGAGAGTACCATGGCGCTTGCCAATTGCAATTTCACCCAATGCATGGCCCAGGGCGGAGCCGGCAGTTCGAACTCGTTTTTCGGCTTCGCCAACGGCGGCGGCCTCGACGTCGATTACTTGAGCACCGTCGTCGTGTCGAACACCACCTTCACGCACGACCAGGCCAAGGGCGGCGCTGGCGGTGCGGGCACCAGTGGCAGCCCGGGCGTGGTAGGGGCCGATGCACAGGGAGGTGGGATGAATGTCGACGGCGGCTCCAGCGCCACTGTCAACGGCTGCTCTTTCGTGCATGACGTGGCCTCCGGCGGTGCCGGCGGCGCCGGGGCAGCCGGTGCTGATGGTGGCGCAGGGGGTCCTGGCCAAGGCGGGGGCCTGTCCAACACCACGTCTTCCACCACCAGCGTGAGCAATAGCCTGTTCATCTCTGACGTGGCACAGGGGGGCGCCGGCGGTGCTGGAGGAACAGGGGCCACGGGCGGTGTAGGCGGCGCCGGCCAGGGCGGCGGGCTGTGCCAGGCTGAAAGCTACCTGGCCACCTCGCTCTCCGTGACCAACAGTACCATTACTCTGAACCAGGCGATCGGTGGTGCCGGCGGCGCAGCCGGCGGCACGGGCGGGGCGGGTGAGGGTGGTGGGCTCTTCAACTCCCCTGCGCCTTACAGTGGCCCCGCCACGCTTTCGATCAGCAACTCCGCGATCTTTGCGAACGCCGCCGAAGGTGGCGCCGGTGGCAACGGCGGCGATGGCGGAGACGGTCTAGGAGGTGGCATCTTCAACGACCTGGGTGCCACGGCCACGGTCATGGCGAGTGTGATCAGCGCCAACCTGGCTCTTGGTGGGCTGGCCGGCTTGGGCGGGAGCGTAGGTCAGGGCATCGGGGGAGGCATCTACAATCTTGGCACGTTTTCCCTCGATACTCTCTCCGTGGTCATTGGCAACGATGCCTCCACGAGCAACGATAACAAGTTCGGGGTCTAGTTCTAGCCTACGAACCGCGAGCTGCGTTGGCGCTTCGGTCCGACGACACCGACGCGCAACGCCACCACTGACACTCCGGCGAAGTGGCGGATTCACAGGGGCAACAACATGGTTGGGTCGGAACTGACATGGGCCTACCCGCAGCCCGAGAAAAACCCGTACCAGCTCGAATGGGACCACCTGATCGACGCGATCCGCGGCGGTCGGGCTTCAACTGGTTCATTCGTCAGAGGGAAAAAGCCAAGTCGCAGCGTGAAAAACCTCGTGTTTCCCCCTTTCTGTTTGCAGACGTACTGAGCTCGGATTCGTGCCCGCGGTGCGACACTCTCAATCAGAAGGTCGAGGAGGCCACTGTGATGTTGTTCGAAAATCGACGCCGATTTGGTCGTGACGGTACCCACGAATTGATTTCACCACATGGACGAGCCCGCGGCGGGCGCAGCTCGATTGGTTGGCTCGTCCGCCGCGTGTGCAAGTCGATGGTGAGCTTGGTGACCTGGCTGTCGCTGATCGTGGCGGGAGGGACTCTCGGGGCGGGCTATTTCTCCTTTCGTGGCTGCGACCGGCAGACTGCCAACCCCGAGGAAATTGCAGCCGGTCCCATCCGCACCGACATTCAGCGATACTCGGGCCGGTTCATCATCGCAGTCAAGAAGTCAGTTGCCGACGAACGCGACCTGCTCGCCGATTACGAGACATTCGCCGCGGTCTGGGCGGAGGTGTCCCCGGAGCAGCCGATGCTGTTGAAGCTGGTCAGCCCCGCCTCAGTCGATCGCGCATCGAAAAAGGCCGTTCCACCGATTGACAGTCCCGCTGTCACGATCGACGAGAAGAGCTTTGCCGAGTATGCGCCATTGCTCGACGAGATCTCTACGCTGATCCTGAACGGAGACGGAACCGGCCGAGGGCGGCTGGCTGTGAGCGGATATGTCGCCGAGCCCGCAGACCTGAACTGATCGCGTCCCGGTTCCCGTCCCATTTTGGTCACGTAGGAACTGCGAAATACGTCGCCGACGGACTTGAGGTACGCGACATCCCCTTTCTCGGCGCGGCGCGCGACCTCGTCGAGCCAGCGCACCGTGGCCGGCTCCAGACACGGTTCGGATGGATCTCCCGCGGGATAAACCACCTCGACCTCAACCTCGACGGCATATCGACCGCGACGCACCCAGCGCTTACGCTTCTCCCGTCGTTCCTTCATTACCCTTACTCCACAAGATAAACAGTGACAAGCTTGGCCTGCCTCGTTTCGCCTAACCAGGACCCGATCACTTCGACCTCACTCCCATCCTCAAGGATTTGCCGGACCAGCACGGAAGGATTTGGTTTGCTCCTGGGACGCTCTCGGACCAGATCGGCCTCTTCGAGACCCGCTACCAGTTGCCAAGCCGTGATTCCGCGTTCCTCGCACCGCTCGTCGGCATGCCACGCGACGAAAAACCGATCGCTCTTCACCGCCGAGCGGATCTGGTCAAAGAGCTTGCCCATTAGCACATCATAGTGTCACCAGGCCTTCGCCGAAAGACCTGCGGGGGTCATCGGCGGCGTTGGTCGAGCGAGCGCAACTGCGGTGGCAGGGCAACCTGTGCTCGACAGCGCGAGGCACGGAGGCGATGAAGTCTTGCTGTCGCCTTGGCCAGGGGCAACGGCCGGCTGGCCGGCCGGCTCGCTTCAACGCCCGTTTGACCGTCAAAGAATGCGACCGAGTCCGGGTGACCATCGACACGGGCCGATCCTACGGCGGAGACCAGTGGGTGCGGCAACGGGTCAAAGGGCCTCCGCTTGGAGCAGACCGTCGGTCCGGAGGGTCTGCCACGGAAAGTGAGCCATTCCGCGATGGATGCGACGACTCAGTTAGGTGCAGCATGCTGACCTGCCGAAGGCACGGCAAAGCATCCAACGCTCAGTTTCACGTCGTGGTTGCCGTCCTGGCCAGATAAGTCGCGTCCCCGTTTCCATCCCGAAAACTCCCCGATGGGCCAGTCTGAACTGTGTCGGGACGACGCGGCCCTCCGCGATCTCTTCGTGAGCTCGCACCGCCTGACGTCACGCCTCGAAGATGCGATCGTGGAATTCGTCCGGTCTCGCGCAACGCCGGGGCATCATCCGCTGTTCGCCGATTCCTTGGTTGGGTGGCGAAGATGGATTGTCGATGGTGCGATTGCGGATCGCTCTTTATCGGAAGGTCGAATCCATCAGCCCGGCCGCGCGTCGACCATTGAGTTTGGCGTTTGTGAACGGCGGCTGCGCGCCCGTGGAGGCCAGCCCCGTCTGGCTCGATCAATCAGAACGATAAACGCCGGAACCAGAATTGGCCGCACGAGGAATGTGTCCAAGAGCACGCCCACTCCCAGCGCAAAACCGAGCTGGCGTAGCGAGGTCAAACTTCCCGCCAGCATGGATCCGAACGTGCCAGCCATGATGACGCCGCAGGCGCTGATGATACCGCCGGTCTGAGCGACGGCGCGGCGTGTTGCTTCCGTGACCCCGTGGGCTCGCCGTTCTTCGAGAACGCGAGCCATGAGCAGGATGTTGTAGTCTTCACCCACTGCCACCAGGATGACGAACAGTAACAGGCCGACTGTCCAGTCAAGTCCATCCCAGGTTCCGGCGCCGCGCTCCAGAGCCCGAAAGGTCAAGTCGGTCAGTCCGAGTGCGGCCAGGTACGAGAACACCACGGTCGCCACGAGGTAGAGGCTGATGCCCGGCCGGCGCAGCAACGCGACCAGGACCGCGTAGATCCCAAGGGCCACCAGGACGTGGATGCGGCGCTGGTCAGTCGTGGTGACGCGTTTCAAGTCATGGATCATTGACGTGCCACCCGTCAGCCCGATCTTGGTGGTCGCCTGAAGGGGTTGGCCTGCTTCGGTGGCGCGAAGTAACGTCCCGCGAACTTCTTCCAGTGATCGGAGGCTCGAATCCGAGTAGGGATCGTTCCTGAAAACGATTTCGAGGCGCGTGATATGGTTGACGTCGGCGGCTTGCCTCGCACCAGTGCTGACATAGCGGCCCTCGGCGAGAAAGCGCGTAGCCTGGTCTTTGAACCGCGCGAAGAGACCCTCGCCTGTGGCAGACTCCTCCGGCTTGCCGACGGGCCGGGTCGCCGAGCGGATCAGGGCGACGCCGTCAATCGCAGCCAACCGGCGGGTGACCTCTTTGATCGCGATTTTGCCTGCCTGCGAGCGGAAATCGATTGCGCTGTTCTCGACCAGGGCCACAGTCGGACTCAATTCGCCCGCGGCGAAGTAACGCTGGAGCACTTCGACACCGACCGCGCTTGGCCAATCAGGGTCGAGATCGGCGAGCCTTCCGTAATTCGAGGTGGTGCGAGCACCCGCCACGGCCAGGGGAGCCAGGGCGGCCAGGCAGAGCACCGAGATCGCCAGGGGATAGGTCACGACGAGTTCGGCAGCCTTGCTCCAAAACCCAAACGACCGGCGCATTTCGCGGATGTTGGTCTCTTCGTTGGGACCGCGGTCGTGATGCGGGGCGCGGAATGGCCAGAACAGGGCCGGTCCGAGCCAAGCCATCATCGCCGGAGTCACGGTCAAGGCGGCGGCGAGCGACACCGCAAGGGAGAGCGCAATCGTCGGCGCTGCACCGGATCGTGGTGAAGCTCGAGAAACCGAGCATGCCCAAGCCCACGATCAGGGTCGCGGCGCTCGCGACGACCGCCGGGCCAACCCGCGCCATCGCCGCGCGGAGTGCCTCAATCCGGGATTGCCGGCGCCCTAGCTCCTCCCGGTACCGCGCCACGAGGAAGAGGGAGTAATCGGTCCCCGCGCCGAACAACACGACGACGACGAAGATCTCCGTGACGCTGATCACCCGAAAACCAAGGCCGGGAACCACGCTGATGAGCGCAATCAGGCGCAGCGACGCAAACGTCGAAAGGCCAATCGTGACCAGGGGCACCATTGCCAGGACCGGGCTGCGGTAAACGACCAGGAGAGTGACGATCACGAGGACGATTGTCGTGGTCTTGGTGCTCTGGACACTGGCGCTGGTTGCGGTGTTGGTGTCACGCCCCACGACCGCCGAGCCGGTGAACACCCGTCGGAGTCCCGACGGCGGCACAACGTCGCCCGCGTTGACGTGGTCCAGAACGCGGTCGACCGCGACCCGTGTGCTCTCGGCGAGCGGGGTGCTGTTGAACGAAATGATCGACAGGGCAGCCTGATCGCGACCGAGGGCGCTCGAGCCGATCAAATACGGGCCGATCACGGGTGATTGAATCGTGTCGATCTTCGTGATCCCGAGCGCCGGGTGTTCCGCGGCGAGCCGCAATAGGCCGGAGGCCTCTGCGGTCACGCAACGGAAGTCGTCTCGAGTCAGGTGCCCGTCCTTGCGTTCATAAACCAGCACGATCTCGGAGCCCGCTGGATTTTGGGGAAAACCGCGCTCCGACAACTCCTGGCCGATCACGACCGGACAATCCGCTGAAAGGAACCGGACATCGTAGTCCGTGACGGCCCGTTGCCATGGCGGGGCGACAAGGTGCAGCCCGGCGGTGGCGAGAATCCACCCCACAATCACGGCCCGCGGGTGGCCGATCACGACACTGGATACAATGGAGTGCATGGGTCGTGATTGCGGATTCCGAGGTGGGTTGGAGATGGCGGCCGCTCGGGAAACAACTGTTTCCCCAGACCACACAGAATCGTGGACGCGACTGCGTTGATGGACGCGATATTGAAAGATCGCCGCTGTTGGCACCCGAGCCGCAGTTTGCACTCATCCACGGTCTGGCCGAAAGCAACCGTTTCGCCGCCCGCGCGACAGACTTGGTCCACGGAAGCGTACATCACGCTCAAGCAAAGATCCAGTCTTCGGTTTAAATCGTCGTCCGGCCGAGCTAAGGACCACCGGACAAAACCTCTGGACGAACGGCAAAGCAACCTACGCTCAGGTTCACGACCATGGCCGAGGTCCAGCTTGTGCCCGATTCCGGAGGACCCACCTGCCAGACCGATAATCGCCACGATCGGGAGGCATGCGCCCACAGCGACCGTTGCCGTTGGCCCTCGGAAGCGATAGACTGATTTCATGATCCGAATCCGCTTCAACGACCTGGATGCCAAGAAGCGGGCATTGGGCTGCCTCGCCGGGCGATTTCCTTTTACGAGCTGGGCGACGGGCGAGATGCTCGTCCCCGAGGCGGCACTGGGCTTCCTGGCAACCGAGAACATATCTTTCCAGGTCGAGGGGCTCGCTACGTATGAGCAGATCACTCCGGCGCTACGAGATCCTGCTGCCGCTTCGGTTCAATGACGGCAAGCCAGTGCCCGATGATCTTGTTGCCGACACGTTGCTGGAACTGGAGCAGCAGTTCGGCGCGGAATCTTTTATCTGCGGATCCAAGACGCCACCCAGAGCTCACAGCACCACCGGACAGACAGAAACGACAGGCGCTGGTGCACTGACCGGTCTGTTTTCGGGTTTACCGATCACCACGGCAGCCGTCCGAGTTTTGCGTGCGAGAACGTACCTGTCGGGCCGTCCGGGCCGAGCAGCGCAAGCCGCACTGCCTCGCGAGCGCCCTCCTCGACAGTCTCCGTGCCCGCATAGTCGTTGAGGTTCGTCTTGGTGAAGCCCGGGGAGGCGGCGTTGACCTTGATCCCGGTCGACTCCAGCTCGATCGCCATGGCGAGCGTCATCGCGTTCAGCGCCGTCTTGGAAGCAGGGTAGACTGGGCCGAAGATCGAGCGGTAGGGGTATGCCGGGTCCGTGTTCATCGTCATCGAGCCAACGCCGCTCGACACGTTGACGATGCGGGCTTGCGGCGCCTCGCGCAGGAGCGGGAGCATCGCCTGGTAAACGGCGAGGACGCCGAAGACGTTGGTCTCCCACACCGCGCGCACTTCATCGAGGGACACGTTGCTCGGACGGGTCAACTTGGCGTACTCTTGGATGGACATGCCGGGCAGCTTACTCGTATTCGAGATAGCCGCGTTGTTGACGAGCACGTCGAGGCGGCCAAGCTCCTCGCGGATGCGCTTCGCCGCGGCGGCGATCGAAGCCCGATCCGTCACATCAAGCTGGAGCGCGAGGGCATCCGGCCCAACCTCCTTGGCCGCAGCCTCGCCACGCTCAAGATCGCGCGACCCGACCAGCACAGTGAAGCCGTGTGCCACGAGATCCTTTGCGATCTGAAGACCGATCCCTTGATTAGCCCCGGTGACCAGGGCGACGGGTTTGTTCTGCATAGTCATCTCCATCCGTAGTTCGTTCTCTGGCCAACGACGCCTTGCTTTGCTCAGTCCGTGGCGGTGTCGAGCCATACGACCTGTTGCGAGCGGTTGCCAGCCTCTGCACGCCCGCCCACGACATAGGGCCCCATCATGCCCGGCGCATGCTCGACCTGCTCATCGATGGGCTGCGCTACGGCGCGATTGCGCCCAAGCGACACGGACTGGTTCGATGTCGTCATGCAGCCCCGTTTCAGCTCAAATTGTTCCCGAGCGGGAATCTTCAACTCCCGGACCAGTTCATGTGCTCGAGATCGTCGATCATCCCAGCCTTCTGCGTCGGGCGCCAACCCAGCCGCTCTTGCGTGAGCGCGCTTGAGGCCGGCATGTCCATCCCGGCGAAGAACCCGAGCCAGCCGAAGTGACCGGCGGCCTCCTCGGGGGACATCGAGACGACCGGGATTTTCAAGCCCCGCCCGATGGCCTCCGCGATCTCTCGGGCCGGCACGCCCTGCTCGGCGACAGCGTGATACCTCGCCCGGGTCGTTCCCTTCTCAAGGGCCAGCCTGTAGACAGGCGCGGCATCGAGCAGATGCACCGCAGGCCAGCGGTTGAGCCCGTCGCCGACGTAAGCCGCGACGCCCTTCTCGCGGGCGACGGCGATCGAGTAGGTGACGAGGCCGTGCTTGAACTGGTTATGGACCTGCGGCAGGCGCACCACCGACACGCTCACACCACGCGCGGCGACCGCCTCTGCCGCGAATTCCGAGGCTGCGCGGGGGTTCGGGTGGTTGGGATCGAAGTGGTCTTCGGTCGCGGGTTGACCGGGCCCTGCGTTCCCCATCCCGGTCCCGGAGGTGACGATCAAGGGGCGGTCAGAACCGGCGAGCGCGTCGCCGAGCGTCTCGATGGCTCGCCTGTCTGTCTCGCAGACCTCCTGGAATCTTGAGAAGTCGTGGATAAAACCGGTGTGAATCACCCCGTCAGATGACGCCGCCCCGCTCCGCAGGCTGTCCAGGTCCTCGAGATGACCTCGGTGCGCCAGGGCCCCGGCGGAGGCCAGCGACGCGGCGGCCGCGTCCGAACGAGCAAGGCCGAGCACCTTGTGTCCCGCGGCGATGAGATCCTGAACGACAGCGGAGCCCACAAAGCCAGTAGCGCCGGTCACGAAAACACGCATCAGGGCTTCTCCTTGATCTGCCTGGAAGACCGTATTCCCCGTCCCTTGGCCCACAGGGTAGGCGATTGACTTGATACGATCTATGCTCTAAAGTCCAAAATATCTTCGCTATCGTCCAGGAGTGTCCCATGGACCCGCTCTCAGGCGTGCTGTCGCTTTTGAAACCACGCAACACGATGTGCCGTGGCTTCGATGTCGGTGGAGAATGGTCGATTCAGTTCCCCCAGCATGAAGGCATCAAATGCTATGCAGTGGTTTCCGGCCAGTGCTGGCTTGCCGTGGAGGGGGTTCCGGAAGCGGTGCACCTGAAGACCGGAGATTGCTTCCTGCTGCCGCTGGGACGGCCTTTCCGCCTCGCAAGCGACCTCGCCTTGCCGCCTGTCGACTTCAGGTCGATGGATTCGCGGCCACTGAATGGTGGCATCGCCTGCTGGAATGGGGGAGGAGATGTCTCCGGTGTTGGCGGCTATTTCGGCCTTGCCGGGAATCATGCCGGCATCCTGCTGGGAATGCTCCCGCCGATCGTGCATATCAAGAACGAATCGGACAAGGCGGCGTTGCGCTGGTCTATGGAGAGGATGATGCAGGAACTGCGCGAGCCACAGCCTGGGAGCTATCTGGTCCTGCAACACCTCGCTCAAATGATGCTGGTCCAGGCCCTGCGGGTGCATCTGGCGGAAGGTCTGAGAGGGGGCGTAGGATGGCTCTTCGCGCTGGCGGATCAACAAATGAGCTTGGCCATCCACTCGATGCACGACGATCCCGCGCATCCCTGGACCTTGCAGGAGCTGGCGGATCGAGCCGGGATGTTGCGCTCGAGCTTCGCTCAGAAATTCAAGGCGACCGTTGGTGCGACACCCATTGATTACCTGACGCGATGGCGAATGCTTCTCGCTGGGGACCGGCTGACAAGTTCCAGCAACCCCATTTCGGTCATCTCACTCTCGCTCGGCTACGAATCCGAAAGCGCTTTCAGCACCGCCTTCAAGAGGGTCATGGGCTGTTCACCGCGGCAATATAGCCGTGGCCGGAATCTGGCTGCCGTTTCACCTTAGCGCGAGCGACGCCGGGTTCGACTGCCGGGGACGGAATCCCGGACGCGATTGGTATTGACGCCACGGCTCAGAGCACGCCGCCCATGCGAAAAGCCGGCCATGGAAAGCGAGCCAATCCGTGACCGACGTGACATGTCAGCTACGCGCAGGAAACTGACGTGCCGAACGCACGGCAAAGCGACCGACGCTCAGGTTCACGTCCCGGTTTCCGCCGTGGGCAAACTAATCGCGTCCCGGTTTCCGTCCCCTATGCAAAAGTAAGACGAGCGTGTCAGCCGTCATCCCGCGCGGTTTGACGGCTGACACCTATCGGATCTTAGCGATACTCATGGAACGGCACGCCGAGCACGAATCGAGTTCCCGCGGTGATTGGTGTAGCGCCGTGCTTGACCGACTGCAATCCTGTGACGCCACCCGACCGAACGAGACGGTCGCGGGTGCAGAACAGCACCGCGTCGCCGAGGCCGAGCACGACTTCCCGGCGGAGCGACTTTCTACGTTCGGGAAAATCGCAGAACAGGAACTCGCCTCCTTGGAAGCCTTGTGTCTGGGCGTCCTCTGGGTCGGTACGCGGGCTCAGCACCACAGCCAGTTGAATCGGGAAGAACACGGCGCCACGCAAATCGCGGTGCAGGGCATTGAATCCGCCAGGACCGTACTTCAGCAGGATCGGTGTCGGCGTTGTCTGGCCCGCGGAATGACACCGGTCGCGGAAGCTCTCCCAGTCCTCGGGAAAGCTCTCCGGGTCTCCGAGCATCTGCTGCCATTCGTTGGCGATCCGGGCCACGTGCGGATAAACCCCACGGCGAAGTTGATCCACAACCTGCGGTATCGGTGCCCCGAAATAACGGTAGGCACCCTTTCCAAACTCCGGCCGGTCCATGACGACGGTCTTGGAGAACAGCCGATCGTCATCATACAGGCCGCGCAAAGATTCGCAGGTCGCCGCATCGACCATGCGGGCAACCACAGCATAGCCATCGCGGGTCAACCGGTTAGCCAGAGCGTGCCAGTCAAGTGTTCCCAACCGTTGGGGCCAATCGTTGTGCGGGTCCGCCGATGAAACCTCGGTCGGGTCGACCGTGGCCGCTGCCGGCGAATCCGCATGCGGCGGGAACTGGCCTGCGAGTGCCTGATACGCCCGAAGCTGCTCCGCGTACGGTGCGTTTGGCGGAGCGTACTTGACGGCTTGGGTCTGCAGGCCCAGGGCCTCCTCGACGCGCCCTTGCCGAAGGCGCAGCGTCGCAAGTTGAGCGTACGGATCGGCAAACGTCGGGGCCAGGCTGAGTGCGGCCGCGAACGACTTGGCCGCCTCGCTATCCTTGTGTCGGAGGCCGAGAATCATGCCCTGATCGTTCCAGAGGACGGGGTTGTCTTCCTGGGTCGACACGGCCCGGCGAATGATCTTCTCCGCCAGATCGAGATTACCCTGGTTGGCCGCTTCCCACGCCTGCTCTGCCAGCACGCGCACGCCGTCGGTCTTTCGCTTTTTGTTTCTTGGGGTTCATGTGGTCTTCCTCTACGCGCAGCCGCGGACGCTATCCCAGTCGTGGATAACGGTAAGCGGCTCGGTCGATGATGAGCTGGTTTGAGTTGAGAGCACGTCCTGATCCGCGCGCACGCGGATTACACCCGTTGCGGGCTGACGATGCTCTAACTGAGGAAGACCTGACGGATCACTCGCATGCCGGCAATTCTAACCGAAGCGGTTGGGCAGGAACAGGTCATTGCGATCAAGGACGGAAACCGGGACGCGATTGGTATTGAGGTCACGGCTCGGAGCACGCCGCCCATGCGGAAAGCCGGCCACGGAAAGTGAGCCAATCCGCGACCGATGCGACATGTTCGCTACGCGGATGACCCTGAAATGCCGAACGACCGGCAAAGCATAAAGCGCTCAGGTTCACATCCTGGTCGCCGTCCTGGCCGGATAAATCGCGTCCCGGTTTCCGCCCTGCTAACCGGGCGTTGATGCGCCGACTGGCCAGTCAGGCTAGTGCCACCCGGCCGCGGGTTGCGGTAGACTCAACCGGGCATGACTCTAACGAGCAAATGCCCTCGCTGGCCCGCCGCGCCGGCCCGTTCGGGAGGCCGCGAGCGTGACCGCTGACCCGAAGCCCGTGCTCCTGACCCGAGGCTACCCCGATGCGACCCAAGATTCTCGCGACCCTCCTCGCCGCCGCGCTGGTCACGGCCGGGCTTGCGGCCAGTGGACCCGCCCAGCCCGACGCGCCCGCGCCCGACGCCGCGCTGACGCCTGGACTCCGCCAGGCGCTCGATCGGATCTCCGCCGATTCGCTCCGCGGCCACACCTCGTTCCTCGCCTCCGACCTGCTCGAGGGCGCGGGACGCCGTCGAAGGGGCTCGATATCGCCGCCCAGTACATCGCCGCCCAGTTCCGCCGCGCCGGGCTCGAGCCCGTCGGCGACGACGGCTACTTCCAGACCGCCGACTGGAAGTACCTGGCCCCCGACCCCGGCACCTTCTCCTGCGAGGTCAACGCCGGCGACGAGTCGTTCGCGTTCGGCGAGGCGCAGGTCAGCGGGTTTTTGGCCAAGGCGGTCGACCTGCCCCCGACGCCTGCCGTGAAGGTCGACGCCTCCGACCCCAAAGCAGTCGGGGCGCTGGAGGCCGGGGCGGTCGCCGGGAAGGTCGTCGTGGCAGAGGTCCCCCATCCGTACAAGGCCGCGACGCGCGCTCAGATCGCGGGCATCAACCGGGCTCGGATCGCGTTCCTCCGGCGCATGGAAGAGCTGAAGCCGGCGCTGGTGGTCGACATCGACGGCGACGCCGAAGGGGCGTACGGACTCCGCGAGGACGCCCAGCCCAGGCGCTTCCGCCGGTCGGTCGCGGGCCCGCCCCAGGTCACGTTCCACGGCCCAGCCTTGGCGAAGGCCTTCGCCGCCTGGCCCGCCGGCGACACGGGGGCGACGATCCGCTTGAAGGCGGGGGCGCCGAAGGAGCGGACGACCAGAGTCCGCAACGTCGTCGGGCTGCTCCGCGGATCGGACCCCGAGCTGTCCAGGACCTTCGTGCTCGTGACCGCCCATTACGACCACCTGGGCACGGGGCCTCACAACGGATCGGGCGACCGGATTTATAACGGCGCCAATGACGACGGTAGCGGGACCGCCTCGGTGATCGAAATCGCCTCGGCGCTGGCGGGCCTGAAGCCGGGCCCGAAGCGGAGCATCCTGTTCGCGTCCTTCTACGGCGAGGAGCACGGCCTGGTCGGCTCGCGCCATTACGTCGCGCACCCGGTCGAGCCGCTGGCGGCGACCGTGGCCGTGGTGAACCTTGAGCAGGTCGGCCGGACCGACGACAGCGACGGCCCGCGGGTCTCGGCCGCGAACGTGACCGGGTTCGACTACTCGGACGTCGGCGAAACCCTCCGCCGCGCCGGCGAAACAGTCGGGGTCGCGGTGTCGAAGCACCCGACCAAGAGCGACTCGTTCTTCGGCGCCAGCGACAACGCGTCCTTCGCGCGGGCGGGGGTCCCGGCGCACACGATCAGCGTTGCGTACCTCTTCCCCGACTACCACGGCGCCGACGACGAGTGGGAGCGGATCGACTACGCCAACATGGCGAAAGTCGACCGGATGGCCGCCCTTGGCGTGGTGTTGATCGCCGACAGCCCCCGAGCGCCGCGCTGGGACGAGTCGAACCCGAAGGCCGCACCGTACCGCAAGGCCGCCGCGGCACGGTGAGTCGGGCCGGGGAACGCAGACACCCATGGTTCGCCTTGTCCTGACAGGAACGCGGTCCCGGCGATGTCGCAAGCCGTTTCCCCAGCGCGACGAGCTGACTGGCGAGCCACGTGAGCCGGACCGCCACGACGTGTCCATGCTCGCCGCTGATGCCGATCGTCTGGCGATGCTGTGGTCGCGGCTCGCGAGCCTTTCCTGGTTCATGCGGTGCTTGTGCGAATGGGTCGCCCGCGAGGCCAATCACGAGGAGGGCTCGTTCGGAAGATTCTGGGCCGGCCGGTTCAAATCACGGCCCTTGCTCGATCGATCGAATGGGGTGAAGACGGTGCGCGAATTCGGCCGCATGTTCAAGCAAGCGGCCGGTCGCGCGGGCTCGCTCGCGCGGGCCGCGCCGCGTTGCTCGCGACGTTGGCTTCAGGGAAAGGCGGCCGCTCAAGCCGCTTTTGTTACAGTGCTTATCTCACGCGTCCCTCTGTCTCCGGGGAGTGCCGAGAGCAGTAAGCAAAGCGCTTGACTCACTCGCAGGAAATGAACGTGTCGAAGGACGGAAACCACGACGCGACTGGTATTGACGCCACGGCTCGGAGCACGCCGCGCATGCGGAAAGCCGGCCATGGAAAGCGAGCCAATCCGTGACCGATGCGACATTTTGGCTGCGCAGGATCCTGAAATGCCTGACGAACGGCAAAGCATCCAACGCTCAGTTTCACGTCCTCTTTGCCGTCCTGGGCGGATAAATCGCGTCCCAGAGTGCGCCGTGGACAAACTGATCGCGTCCCGGTTTCCGTCCCGTGCTTGGTTGCGGCTTAGCCGCGTTGAGTATTTGGTCAAGGTCGCCGGTGTCTGAATCGTCGACTGCCAAGGGAACCGTGTGCCCCCGGAACCCTGGGCATGACACCGCGAACCCACCTGGTCGTGTTCCGAGACGGCGAATCAACAACGTGACGAAGCGCGTGTCTCTTCGACGGGCACGTCGGGATCTATGGGGGGCCGGCGGGGCAATCCCCCCAGGCGCCCCGGCCTGATTCTTGTTTGCCCCAGCAGCACTCCGCAAATGCTTGCCTACTTGGTTGCGGCCACCTGATGGGCTTCGAACCGAACGATTTCTTCTTTCAGTTGATTGACAATTTTTTTCAGCGACTGTCTGGTGAGTGCGCGTGTGCGGACATTCGCCACGGGTTCACCATCCAGATCGCCAAGGCGGTCTTCCAGGAACTTGAGTTTAGCGCGGGTGTTTTCCAACTGCCGCTTGCTCTGGAGGCTCATAGGACCACCTCAATCACACCTTTGGGGACAGCATCACGATCCGATGCGTAAAGTTCTTCAACCATTATCGCGAATTCCTTCGCCAACATCGTTGAATTCGGGAATCACTTCGGTGAAATCTCTGGTGGTTTGGAAATTCGCTCACGTCCAGTTTTAGCCGCTTCCCGTTCCTTCCGCCACTTGGCCGACGGCTAGCACGGTCCGCTCCCCACCGCTGACACCGAGCTTCGCCCCCAACGCGAGAACGTTCCAGCGCCGTTGCGGGTTTCGCCGGATCGGTGGTCGAAAGGATACTGCACGACGCGCAAGCCGGCTGCACAGGCCGTCATCAGGATGGCGCGATGCTTGACGTTCCGGACGGCCGTAAAGAAGCGAGCGATCTCGTCAAGGCTGAGGACGACGGGGAGCGTGCGCGGCTGTTTGACCGGCGGGATGCCCCGCGGGACGTCATCGCGGCCCAAGGTGACACCGTAGAGGAATCGCAATGCGGCACGAGTCTGTTTATAGTGGCTGAGGGAGGCGCGCCGTTCTTGCACGAGGTAGAGCAGGTAGGCGCGGATGTGTTCGCGGCCGAGGTGCTCCGGCGACAAGTTGAAGTAGCGGGCGAAGCGAGCGATGCACCAGACCAGACGTAGGACTGGATGGTTTGCAGCGTGAAGTTGCGGAGGGTCATGTCCTCGATCATCGGGCGGCGCAACGGTTTCATCTGAGGCTCCTTTGCGATTGAACGGGAAGGAAGCGACGACACCCATTCATGATGCAAGAGCGGACAGGAGAAGAGGCGTTTCGAGCCAGCGGCGCCCTAACAGCGCCGGGTCAGACGAGGGAACCCCAGGGGTGAAAGCAGGACCGGAGGAACTCCCGATGCAATGACCGAGGGCGGTCGAGCGGGAGCTCGTTCTTGCCCGCCGCGAAGCGGCTTGGTCCAAATCGGCACGGTCGAAAACCAAAAACAAAGGCTGACACCGCGAAGCCCAAGGCTGACACCGCGAAGCCGCCCCGGGGCCGAGGTGCTCCGGCGACAAGTTGAAGTAGCGGGCGAAGCGAGCGATGCACCAGACCAGACGTGGGGCTCGATGGTTTGCAGCGTGAAATTGCGAAGGGTCATGTCCTCGATCATAGGGCGGCGCAACGGTGTCATGTGAGGCTCCTTTGCGAGTGAACGGGAAGGAAGTGACGACACCCGTTCATGATGCAAGAGCGGAGCGGACAAGAGGCGTTTCGAGACCGTGGCGCCGGAACAGCGCCGGGTCAGACGAGGGACCCGCAGAAGTGAAAGAAGGATCGAAGGAACTCCAGATGCAATGGCAGTGCGCAGTCGAGCGGGAGCTCGTTCTTGCCCGCCGCGAAGCGGCTTGGTCCAAATCGGCACGGTCGAAAACCAAAAACAAAGGCTGACACCGAGCCGCCCAAGGCTGACACCGCGAAGCCGCCCGTTCTTGCCCGCCGCGAAGCGGCTTGGTCCAAATCGGCACGGTCGCGGACGCGATTGGTATTGAGGTCACGGCTCGGAGCACGCCGCCCATGCGGAAAGCCGGCCATGGAAAGCTAGCCAATCCGTGACCGACGCGACACCTTAGCTACGCGCAGGATCCGGAAATGCCGAACGAACGGCAATGCCTCCAACGGTCAGTCTCACGTTCTGGTTCCCGCCGTGGGCGAACTAATCGCGTCCCGGTTTCCGTCCCACGACTCGAAGGTTGTTCGGCGCGGGTCTCCGGGCACCCGAAGGGTCGCCGCCGAAAGGCGCGACCAAGGTCTCCGGCGAGCCAATCATCCCAGATGCGAGAGACCTTGCCGGCCGTGAGCTTGACGGAAAGGCGCTGAGCGATTGCATGAAACGACTGCCGGCGCTAAGCTAGGTTTGATGGACGACTCGGCCGTGTCGGCTTTTGCGATCTTGGCATTTTGAGGGGCATCATGCCAATGCGATTGCATATCACGACGGAGGACCGCAAGTACCTCGAGGAACTTGCGCACCGCAAGGTCCGGCCGACCAAACGGCAGAAGGCCCAAGCGCTGCTCGGGTTGGCTTCGGGCGATACGCCAGAGGATGTCGCACAGAGCGTCGGCATCAAGAAGGAAGACGTCGAGTCGCTGGTCCACACTTTCATGGAACACGGTCTGAGAGGTATCGGCTTGGTGAATTCGAGCCGCAAGGGGTTGGGCCGGTCCAAACCTCGCCGCGCGGCGACGATCGAGAAAACCCCGGGGGTCTGCGGGGCGCAGCCCGGGTCGCCGGGACACGGATCCCTGTGTGGCAGCTCGTCGAGGCGCGCCTTCTGGGTTCCTCGGAAGCACAGCTCTTGATCGACTATCCCCGTCTGATTGCTGCGAACCTGGTCGACGCCTGGGTCTACGCAGTGGACCATCCCGACGAGATCACCGCTCAGATCAAACAGAATGAGGTCGCTTGACCTGTGGCCTCCTTTTATGCCGACGAGAACTTCCGATACCCCGTCGTCGAGGAGCTTCGAAGATTAGGCCACGACGTACTGACCAGCCAGGAGGCGGGTCGGGCCGGCCAGGGCATCGACGATGACATCGTGCTTGAAGACGCGCGGGCGATGGCCCGAATCCTCCTGACGCAAAATCGTGCGGATTTCAAGAAACTCCACAAAGGAGGGGCGCCCCACCAGGGCATCGTCGTCTGCACTTACGACCGGGACGCCGTGGGGCTCGCCCAGCGGATCGCCGAGGCGGTGTCCCATGAACAACGAGGCGGCCGCTGGCTGGTCAGCGTTGTGCGGCCAAACAGAAATCCCGGTGGCCTGAAGAAGCCCCGGTGAGCAGCTTCCAGCCGCCGGACCTGGAAGGCGTGCGTCGCATCGTTGCATCGTACAAAGAGTGAGACCGAGGCGGGTGCACGACGCGAGAGGACGACCTCACCGCGAAGACGAGTGGATGCGGCGACAGGTAAAACGCCCTTGGCTCGGAGCACGCCGCCCATGCGGCAAGCCGGCCATGGAAAGCGAGCCAATCCGTGACCGATGCCCACAGACATGTTAGTTACGTGCACGATCCTGCAAATGCCGAACGAACGGCAAAGCATCCAACGCTCAGTTTCACGTCCTCTTTGCCGTCCTGGGCGGATAAATCGCGTCCCAGAGTGCGCCGTGGACAAACTGATCGCGTCCCGGTTTCGGTCCCGTGCTTGGTTGCGGCTTAGCCGCGTTGAGTATTTGGTCAAGGTCGCCGGTGTCTGAATCGTCGAGTGCCAAGGGAACCGTGTGCCCCCGGAACCCTAGGCATGACACCGCGAACCCACCTGGTCGTGTTCCGAGACGGCGAATCAACAACGTGACGAAGCGCGTGTCTCTTCGACGGGCACGTCGGAATCTAGAGGGGGCCGGCGGGGCAATCCCCCCAGTGCACTTCTATCGCGGTCACGCGAGATATGCCCGGAATGTGGCCGTATGTCCAGGAAAATCGGTCATTTGCAGACCCCCGAGGGTCGCTGTCTGACGAGTGCTGTCCGGTTGTAGCGATTCTGGACCAAGAACTCAGGGACGCACCGGGTTGCGACGGAGCGCATCGCCCCGGAATGACGCGCTTTTTGCCGTTTTCGCCCGGCTTCACGCGGAATTCCGCACCGAAATCGCGATTTTTGTAGATCGTATTGAGTGGCAAGGGTGGCGAAGTCTGAGGACTGAGCAAAATGTACGGCGTCCCGCCAGAGCTGGAAATCGAGGTCAAGCGTCGCCTTTCGCTCCGCGAAAGTAAGTGTCGCCTTTCGCTCCGCGAAAGTACTCTCTTTCACCCCGCGAAACCAAGTGTCGCCTTTCGCTCCGCGAAAGTCCTCCCTTTCAACACGCAAACGACGACGGTCCCAGTAACGTATTCTCGCCCAGTTCCTGACTCCCTTCGATCATCAAGGAATATAACAACATGCCAACATCACAAAAACGTATCGATTCCAGTCGCTTGAACGGGAGCCGCTCAAAAGGCCCGACGACAGTCGCTGGTAAGCTAGTTTCTCGGAAAAACGCCGAGACTCACGGGTTTCGGTCGCGCCGCTTTCTGATTCCAGGCGAGCAGGACGCGGAGGTCGAAGAGCGCATCGACGAGATGCTCTCCTCGATGGGGCCCAGGACTGAGGGCGAGCGGACGCTGCTCCTTTCGGCGGTTCAATGTTCCGTGATTTTCGAGCGTTCGCTCGCCGCCCAGGCCGCGCGCATTTCGGCCAACATCGACAACGCGGACCACCGTCTCGAAGTCGAGGCCAAGGGCCTGCTCAAGCGGCTCTTCCACAGTCGCCAAGGACCGAGTGAAACCTACGGAAGTGAGCAATATTTGAGTGGAGGAGAGCGCGTCTCGTATAGTCCCATCCCGGATGATCCGGAGGACCCCGAGACCCTGGTTTCTTCCCTGGAGCGCACGGTGCCCGGGTGCCGGCTTATGCTTGCGGAGTGGGCCGAGCTCAGGGCACTCCTGGATCCGCCCGGCCGCTGGCAAGCGGTCCACAGGTTCCGGGCAATTCGATTACTCGGGAGAAATCCGCTTGCCGCGATCTGGGACCGTCGGGTACTTGAAATCCACTTCAGGGCCTGGACGACCAACCCGGCGCACGACGAAGCCTGGCTGGAGCTCCGGGGCGAATTGACGCGCGTCGAGTACAAGCGCTATCGACGAGCCCTCGACCGGCAGTACGCGGATTTGCTCGACTCGGGTGACGATGAGAAAGAGCGTCAGGTGTTGCGATCGATCGTCGATCGAGCGGTCGAGCAGCTTCAGGCAAAACTCGCTGTGGCTGAAGAACGCGCATTGGCGGAGGCAGACCGCAAGGTGGCCTGCCTGTCATTCGACGACAGCCATACCGGAGAACTTCTCAGGCGCTATTCGACGAGCAGCCAGCGGGCGATGGTCAAATCCCTGGAAGCGTTCGCGAAGCTTCGTCGCAAGTCGAAGGACGACGACGGCGAGCCGCCGCACGAAGCCCGCGAATTCCGCGATCCGAACGGCCCGGGACCCTGGGATGAGATTTACGATACGCCCAACGAGGGCTACGTCGCGGAGATGGAGCGCCGGGCCCGGATGGCGGCCCGGGAGGCTTATGGGCAACCCGACGACTGGGAGGCAAAATCCGAATTCGCAGGGCAGGCGACCGAGGGCTGCCTCGATTCGCAATATCACGACGCGCAACCAGCAAATGAGAGCGATCCCGGTCTCCTCGATCCGACCGGCACGATCGCCACGCTGGTCACGATCGATCCCAATCACACGATCGCTCCGGGTCATCCTGAGCCGGTTGATTGGATGGAATCGACAAAAACCGAAGTCGAGCCTGGCGATCTCGATGTGGCTGGAGTTTCCACCGAGGCCAAAAATCACGAGGTGGCTGAATTTCCCAGCGAACCCAATGAGGGTGAGATGGCTGAATTTCCCAGCGAACCCAACGACCGAGGGGTGGCTGAATTTCCCAGCGAACCCAATGAGGGCGAGGTGGCTGGAAGTCCTGCAGAGATCAAAAACCACGAGGTGGCTGAATTTCCCAGCGAACCCAACGACGATGAGGTGGCTGGACGTCCCGCAGAGATCAAAAACCACGAGGTGGCTGAATTTCCCAACGAACCCAACGACCGCGAGGTGGCTGAATTTCCCAGCGAACCCAACGACCGTGAGGCGGCTCGGCCGCACGGTCAATCCGGCGATCGGGACGTGGCTGCGAGCGAGGCGGATCCGATACGGCAGGCGACATTCGCGCGGGAGCTGATCCTGTCGGTTGTGTTTCTGCTCGCTGGCTCGAGTGTCCTGGCGGCCGGTCTCCGGCCCGAGTGTGGGAGCGCGGCATCGGCATCGGCTTCGGCCCCCTCACCCGGCCTTCGGCCGACCTCTCCCTTGCCCTCACCCCCCACATCCCGTAGGGACCTCTCCCCGGGGGAGAGGTGGGGCGAGGTACAAAAAGCAACCGCCGCCCTCCCGCACGGCGCTGCGATATCCGCCACTCGTCGCCCTCGCCCCAGCGGGGAGAGGGTTGGGGTGAGGGGGCGCGGCCAGGAAGACCCCCGCCAGCGCGCTGGCCCGAGATCGGGCCCAGCCGGCCTCGGCCCGCCCCCTCACCCGGCCTTCGGCCAACCTCTCCCCGCGGGGGCGAGGTAACGAAAGAATTCGTCGCCGTCCCACGAAGAATCACAACCGAGGATTCCAAAAACCGCAGACGCCCGAACAACCGAGTGCCGCTCCGCTCCTGGCGCTGTGACCAGCGGTCGGTTATGCGAGACTCTTCGATGAGGTCCACCGCGAGCTTGAGGAAGAGTTGGCCTGAGCTGCCAGCAAACCAAACGACCCGACGCACGGCCAGAACTCGCCCCGCACCGGGTCCGTTCCCGCATTGTCGTAGGTCAGGCTTTCGAGCCTGACATCCCCAGGAGTCAGGCTCGAAAGCCTGACCTACGGTCTAACTGCCACTTTTGTCGCGAGATCCGACAACCGGCCCTCGCTGTTTCGGTGATCGTGGCGACCTACACAACCTCAATCCGAACAAAGGCTTGGGATATGAACGTCGAAACGCGATCCGGCCTTCTTCCATCCTCGCACCCGCCAGCCCGAACGGCCGATCACCCGCTTGGCGTAATCCGCTCAGCCATGGATAATGGATTGTTCTCACCCGCATGTTGGATAGAATAGAAGTCGGTCGAACCCCTTCGTTCCGAAGACGCGCGACGAGATGGAGACCGCTCGATGGGCTTTGAAGTGAAGAAGGCATGGATCCTGCTCACGCTGGGCATGATCGGTGCCTTACTTGTTCCCCGCTCGGCTTTCGCTCAGCAGGAGCCGGCGGTCAACCAGGGCGTTCAGTTTCTCAAGTCGCACGGGATGCGGGCGACCGGCGAATCGGCGATGGTCGCCATGGGGCTGATGAAGGCCGAGGTCCCGCATACCGACGCGACGGTGCAGGCATGCCTGGCGCGGATCCGCGCCCGCTTCAACGCCTCGGGCACCTACGCGCCGGAGATGGGGCCGGGCTCGGGGACATACGAAGCCGGCGTGTCGATCATGGCACTGGCCACCGAGGACGCGATGGCCAACCGGACCCTGATCACGACCATCGCCAATTACCTTAGTAGCCACCAGAACGCCAACGGCTCGTGGGATTACAGCGGCCGGGACCAGGGCGACACCTCGATCTCACAGTATGCCGTCCTCGGCCTCTGGGAGGCCGAGAATGCCGGCGTCGAGATCCGGCCGTCGGTCTGGGACCGAGCCGCATCGTGGTACATGTCGGTCCAGAGCGGGGCCGGAAGCTGGAACTACCACCGCGACGACGCCAATGAGCCCGAAACCTGCTCGATGACCGCGGCCGGCGTCGGCAGCCTGCTCATCTGCCAGCTCCAGCTCCAGCGCTATCGCCACCTCCGGCGCGACACCAGCGCCCTGCTCGTGCCGCTCGTGCCCGAGTCAGGGCAGTCCGAGTACCACGCGACCACATCGAACGTCCAGCTCGACCGGGCGATCAACCGCGGCATGGGCTGGCTGAGTTCCAGCTTCACCACCGAGGGCCAGGTTGCCGGCCATACGCCTTATTACATGCTCTACGGGATCGAGCGCATTGGCGCGCTCTCCGACCGCCAGGTTCTGGCACGGGGCGATTGGTACAAAAGAGGGCATGACTTCATCGTCTCGAGCCAACACTCCGACGGCTCGTGGCACGGCCAGCACGGGATCGAGATGAACACAGTCTGGGCGATTCTGTTCATGGTCAAGTCGACGGCCAAGACAATGAAGCGGATCCAGATCAGGCGGCTGGGGGCCGGGACGCTGCTGGGGGGCCGCGAGCTGCCCACAGACCTCAGCTCGATGACCGTCGCGGGCGGCCGGGTCGTCAGCCGGCCCATGAACGGCGCGATCGAGGGCATGCTCGCCGCGCTCGAAGACCCTCGCGCCGAACAGGCTGACGCCGCCGTCGCCGGAATGGTCGATCGCTACTATCGGGAAGGGCCCGATGCGCTTCGGCCGTACAAGGTCCGGTTCCGCAAGATGCTCGTCGACCGCGACCCGGGCGTACGCTCGGTGGCCGCCTGGGCACTGGCCCACACCGCTGACCTCGACGTCATCCCGCTGTTGATCGAGACTCTGGGTGCGGCCAATGAAGACGAAGAGGTCGTCGGGGCGGCCCGGCTCGGACTCCAGCTCCTGAGCCGCAAGATCGATGGAATCGGCCCGCCCACTCCTTCGACGCCGGAACAGCGCTCGGCCGCCGCGCAGAAGTGGCGGGACTGGTACAATACCATCCGGCCCCTCGATCTCGACGATCACGACGAAGCCCGGGCTGCTCCCGCCAAGCAAGGTTCGACGGCCAAGGCCAAGCCCGTTTCGACGGCCCCCGCCAGCCAAGGTTCGACAGCCCCGCCCAAGCCAGAATCGACAGCCCCGCCCAAGCCAGAATCGACGGCCCCGGCGAAGGCAGGTTCGACGTCCCCGGCCAAGTCGGTATCGAGTGCCGGGGCCTCGAAGCCGGCACGGAGTTCCACGCCATGACCCAGCTCGCTGCAAACGTCCCGACCAAGCCCGCTCAATCCGAGCCCGAGCTCGAGCCCAAAGTGCTCGGAGAATCGACGTACGACCAGGTCACCTCGTTCTTGATGGCCGTGGTGGCGGGCGCAATCCTCGTCGTCGGCTGGATGGCGCTTGTTTACGTGTGTACCCAGGCGTATGCCGCCCGGGTGTCGGCGCCGCTCCAGATCATCGAGGTTTTCGGCGGCGGCGGCGGCAGCCCGGACGGAACGGCCGGTTCGACCGAGAAAATTGACGTGGCCGGCGCTGATGCCGCCCCGATGGCCTCCAACAACGAAGAGCCTGCGGGCGACTTCGAGGAGCCCGCGGTCGAGCAGACCCCTGGTGCAATGCTTGATACGGCAGTCGAAGCCGGCCAGAGCCTGGCCGAAGCAGACCTGGGCGCCGTCATGCCCTCCGGCGGTGCTGTGGCCAGCGGCAAGCGCGCCTCCAAGCTGGGTACCGGCGGGCCCGGCCTGGGGTTCGGGCCCGGTGACGGCGGTGTGCCGGCCGAACAACGCTGGAGCATCATTTACAAGCCGAACCAGCCCGCCGACGAATATGCCCGGCAGCTCGATGGTCTGGGCGTCGAGCTGGCCGTGATCGCCGGCTCCGACGAGCTCGACTACTTTTCCAATTTCTCGCAGGCCACGCCCACCAAGCGCCGCGGGCCGGCGCGCGGCGACCACCGGCTCTACTTTCTCTGGCAAGGCAAGGGCCGCAAGGAATCAGACATGGCACTCCTGGCCAAGGCCGGCGTCGCCATGCGAGATCAGGCTGTCTTTCAGTTCTATCCGCCCGGCGCCGAACAACGACTCGCCGAGCTGGAGGTCCGATACAAGGGGCGTCAGCCTGGAGAGATTCGCGTCACCCGCTTCACGGTCGTCGCCAATGGAAGCGGATACGACTTCCAGGTCGTCGCCCAGGAGGCCCTGCGGTGACGGCTGAACGACTGTAAAAACCTTCTGATATCGTGGTCTTGGAACGAGTTTTTCTTGCATGGCAACCCTCGAAATTCACGACGGTCAAGGGCGCGTTCGCTTCATCGAGCTCGCGCAGGATCATCCCGTGTTGTTCGGCACCAGCGCCGCCTGCGACGTGGTCCTGGAAGGCGAGGAAATCCTGCCGGTCCACGGCCGGATTCGCTGGTCGTCGCAGCGATTCAAGGTCGAGGCATCGCCCGACGCGGAATACGTGACGATCAATGGCCACAAGATGACAACCAGCAGCCTCAAGCAGGGCGATGAGCTTTCCGTGGGCACGTCGCGGCTGTTCCTGCTGCGCAGCGACGAAACGGCCGGCAAGAGCCGGTCCCGCTCGCTGTCCGCTCCAGGCGATGATCGGACCAAAGTCGTGCCCGGGTCCATCGCCGCGCGCGACCGCGCCGAGCAATCCGGCAGCCGGCGGAAGTCGCGACCGCGCCAGGACGATGACAACCCGCTGGAAAGCGACGACTGGATGACGTCGTTACGCGGCAAGTCCGAAGCCGGCTCGAGCGGCTCTGACGCGAAACCCTTGTCGCGCGGCCGGAGCCGTGAGCCCGTCGAGGAACTGGCCGTCACCGCACCGGCAGCTTCCGGTAGGCCGGGGGTGCTGGCAGCGTTCCGCCGGCTCTTCAAGGGCTGGGGCGCGGCCGCGCCGGGGCGGGAAAAGATCGCAACCTCGCCGCTGGTCATCGGCCTGGTTGCCTCCTTCGCGATCCTGGTGGGCCTGGGCTTCTGGCTCAAGTCGGTCATTTCGTCGACGATCGCCACCCGCACCTACAACCGCGGGGTCCAGATGTACGAGGACGGCGATTATCGCACCGCCATGCGCGATCTCGAGTCGTTCGCAACGTCCAATCCGGACGATCCTCGCACGGGCAAGGCGCGCGTTCTGCGGTCGTTCGCCAATGTCCGGCAGTATGTCTCGTCGGATGGATCGACCTGGTCGTCGGCGCTCGATGCGGCCAAGGAGATGACCGATCAGGTGGGCAAGCTCCCGGAATTCCGCGATGAAAAGGTTGACCTCGGGGAGTTGATCATCAAGATTGGCGAGGGCCTGGCGGACCGGGCCAAGCAGGCGGCGGACCCCAAGGCCCTGGCCGAAGCCGAGGAGACGGTTGCGCTCCACGCCAAGGTCGCCGGTGGGACGGCGGCGGCCCTTTTGACCCGGTCGCGGCTGCCCGGGAAACTTTCTGAAGCGCGCGCGGCGGTGCGCAAATCCCAGATCCGCTCGGAAGCCCTCGCGAACATGGATGCAGCCTTGAAGGAAGGCTCCTCGACGCACGTCTACGACACGCGAGACAAGCTCGTGGAGCAGTACGCCGACCTCACGCAGGACAAAGAACTGATCAAGCGGATGACCGCCGCCAACGAGCTGATCCGCAAGGCGGTCAAGGTTGAGCAGACACGCCGATCTCCCGACAAGTCGCTCCGGCCGGACGCGCTTGGCCCGCCCACCAGCATGGTGCTCAGGTCCCGGCGCGAAGGGCCTACGGCCTCGCTGCCCGTCGAATCAATCGTGTACGCGCAGACCGACGGCTTCGCATACGCGCTGGATGGCACCAATGGAGCGCCGATCTGGCATATTCCGCTGGGCATTTCAGCGCCGTTCATTCCCCAGGCCGTGCCAGGCGACGCCACGGTCGTCGCGTTCGACTCGCGTTATAATGAGTTGATCCGACTTGATGCCAGGACCGGCGCTCTCAAGTGGCGGCTGGCCCTGGAGGAGTCGATCTCCGATCCTCCACTCCTCCTGGGGAACCTGCTCGCCCAGATCCTTCCCACCGGCAAGCTGCTCCTGATCGGGCTCGAATCGGGCGCGCTCGAAACGACGGTCACCCTGGGCCGGCCCCTGGCTCGTTCGCCGGTCAACGACGAGTCGGGCCAGCACCTGTACATCCTGGGCCGTCAGGATTGCCTGTTCGTCCTGGGGCGCGACCCGTTGTCCTGTTCCGCGGTGATTTACCTGGGCCACATGGACGGCTCGGTACCGGCCCCGCCGGCGCGGCTGGGGCGGTTCCTGGTGATCCTCGAGAACGAAACGCTGTACGAGAGCCGGATGCGCATCTTGGTCCTCGACGACGAGGGAGCCAAGGCCAGGCCG
Source organism: uncultured Isosphaeraceae bacterium (assembly GCA_963781785.1). Classification (GTDB taxonomy): domain Bacteria; phylum Planctomycetota; class Planctomycetia; order Isosphaerales; family Isosphaeraceae; genus CAWAHD01. Next base: position 739,155 of record CAWAHD010000002.1, read on the forward strand.
GTTCAGGAGCTCAAAGTCTCGGGGTGGACCTGGCAGACGCCGGCAAATTCAGGCCCGATTGTCTGGGGGATAGGAGACAAGGGGGGTTACGAAGCGTTTTCCGTGGGCGACTATGCCAGCAAAACGCCGTTCAAATCGGTGGCCCGGCTCACGGCCGACGACACGCCGTCCGGGCCGGCGTTCGCCGTGGCGCGGTCGGATCGCGAGCTCTGGGTGGCATCGGGTCATGCCGGCCGCTATGAGCTCGACGTCGAGCGCGGCACGATCGATCAGAAAGCGACCCTGGCGCAGCCGGGGCCCGCGCTGGCTCCGATCCAGACGGCCGGCAAATTGATCGTGCTCACCTTTCAAGATCAAGAAAATCGCGGAGCGGCGCTCTGGGGAATCGAGCCGGAATCCGGCGACATCGTCTGGAAGACGGTTGTCGGCCCGCCCTGGCCGACGCCTCTTTCGGTCGCGGCTGATGGCAACGGATTCGAGATGATCGCGCGGGATGGGAAGGAGGTCCGAATCTCCCAGGACGAGCTGGCACGAGGAGGTTTCCTGGTGCAGACATTGCCCAAACCGGGCGATTTCGTCTTGCCGCCCGGCCGGCGCCTCCGGTTCGAAGCCGCAGGAAAGACACTCTCGGCGGTCGTGCCGGATGAACGCTCCAACTATTTCTGGGCTCAGGACCCCGCCAAGGCCGGTGGCTGGAAAAAGATCGTTCTGCCGGTGGCAATGGCGGCCCGGCCGATTAGCCTGGCAGGCGGAATCCTGATCGCCGGGCGTGACGCTCGGGCATACCTGATTGATCCCTTGACGTCGCTGGCGCGCCGAGCCGTTCGTGCCTAAATTTGACCGCGATCATCAGGGGAGCTGGCATACTCCCGCGGTGCTCGAAAAAGACATGTTCGTGCTCGCTGACGACGTGGGCCGGGTGCACCGCGTGGCGCTCGCAGCCGACCCCGGTTCCGCGGCTGGTCGGCGAGGCTCAAACGACCTTGCGAGAGCGGATCATCGCGGACCCGGCGTGCACCAGCGAAGCCGTGGTCGTCGTGACCGACGATAGCAAGGTGCGTGCCCTCGCGGTGCGCGATCTGAGCCCGATCGGATCCTGGCCGCTCGAGGCCCCCCTGGCCGGGCCTCCCCTGGGCACGCCGGACGCTTGCTTCATTCTCGACCGAGCCGGCGGCGTCATGGCCCTCGGCAAGGACGGCAAGCGGATCTGGTCGATCAACCTGAAATCCGAAGTCGTCGGCACGCCGACGATCCAGGAGAAATCGGTCTGGCTGCTCACCAAGGACGGCACGCTCCATGCGCGCGCCAGGGCCGACGGTGCCGAGCAGTACCGGCGGCCGCTGGGCTTGCTGCCGTCGGGCGGCCTGTTGATCGCGGGCACCCGCGCACTGGCGTCGGCCGCGGCCGGAACCGTCCGCCCATTGATCGATGTTCCGCTGGCACTGGGTAAACCATGACGATCCTCGCGAGAGACTGATGCCGTGACTCAAAGCCGCTCGCTTGCCACCACTCTGTTCACGACGGCGATCCTGATCGCTGTTCGCTGCGCCCTGGCGGCTGCCTGCCCAGGGGCAGACCGCCGCCGCGCTCCCGGGCGACAGCGATCTGCTCAGGTCGCCCCCGTTCGACCGGATCACTTTGGTCGACGGCACCGTCGTGATTGTCGACCCGATCAGCCCGCGCCCCTGCCGCCGTACGATCCCACCAAGAAGCGGGACACGCGGCGCGATCGCGGGGAGATTCCCGAAGAGGGAAACATCATCGTGGGCGAGCCGCCAAGATTGAAACGCCCAAGATCGGCAGAGATCTGGACCCGAACGTCATCGCCGAGGACGAGGTCAAGCTCCATCTCCTTCAGGGCGCCGTCAAGGAGATCGTCGACTTCAAGGTCAAGCGCGTTAATATCAAGAAAGTCGAATATTTCGAGGACCTGCTGCTCGAGGACAGCGAGCGGCTGCTGACGGCCCACGATTATTCCCGGGCCTTTGAATGCTGCCTGCGGGTCCAGATGCGCAATCCGGGCTGGAGGGGGCTCGACGGCCGTGTGAACGACGTCCTTTTCGCTGAAGGTCGAAGCGCCTTGCAGAAGGGCGACGGCGAGCGCGGGCTCCGGATGATGCGCGAGCTTCTGGAGCGAAAGCGGGATTACCCGGGGCTGCTCGACCAGGTCGGGGAAGCCTACGCCAAGCGAATCGAGCGCGCCCTCAAGATCGGCCTCTACGCCCGTGGACGCCGGATCCTGCAGGAGCTGGTCGAGCTGGCGCCGGAGAACTCGCAGGTGAAGTATATCCGCAGCCTTTTTCTCGACAAGGCGAACAACCGTGTCAAGGATGCCCGATCCTCCAGCGGTCCCGAGCGGCTTGATGCTCTGGCCGAGGCGTTGCGGATCTGGCCCGAGCTCGACGGCATCCTGCCCCTCTATGAGCAGGCGTTCATGGCCGATCCCACCCTGGAGGTCGCGGTCAACGACGTCGCTTTCCCGCTGGGCCCATGGATCCGGTCGCCCGCTGATGCCCGCCTGAGCCGCATGCTCTACTGGCCGGTGCTTGCCAGCGACGACGATGCGGCCCGCAAGGGAAAACGACTCGACCAGCTCGCCGAGTCGATCGAATCGTCCGACCTGGGGCGGCGGATGGTGATCAAGATCCGTCCCGGCTTCCACTGGTCCGACGGCTCTCGGCCAGTGTCCGCGATCGACGTTGGGCGAGACCTGATCGACCGCACTGATCCCCATTCGGCGCGGTACGAGGCGCGATGGGCCGAACAGCTTGACCGCGTCGACGTAGCCGACGAAGGGCGGCTGGAGATCCGCCTCAACAATGCTCCGCTCAAGACCGGCGCCTGGCTGCTAGGGCCAGTTGGCCCGGCACATGCTGGCGTAGACGGCCGCGTCGCGACCTCCAGCCAGGATCGACCGCTGGTCACCGATGGGCCGTACCGGTGCGTCACGGCCCTCGCGAACATGGTCGAACTGCGGCTGCGTGAGGACCTCGGCAGTTCTGCCAGTTTGGCGCCCGCCGCTCAAGTCGCGGAACCGAGCGTAAGCGAGCATACCGCGGCGAAGGGCGCCCATGGCACGGCGTCCGTGAAGCCTGCCGCGTTGCCGGGCTCGCCGGCGGCGGAAGACCCCGGGCCCAGGGCAAAGTCGGCGAAGATCAAGCGGATCCGCGAGGTCGCTCTGCCCAAGGGCGAGTCCGCCGTCGCCGCGCTCTTGCGCGGCGAGGTCACGATGATCGAGCACGTCCCCCCCGACCAGGCAGAGTCGCTTGCGCGGAATCCGGGAATCAAGGTGGGGCGCTATACCCGGCCGGTGATCCACGTGATCGCGCTTGACGGCCGAAACCCTGCCCTGCGCAGCCGGTCGCTGCGCCGCGCGCTATCCTTCGCAATCGACCGCAAGGGTCTGCTGGAAGATTACATGCTCAAGCACCCGCCCTCGAGCTCGACGCCGTCGCCGATGGGCCCTTTCCCAAGGGGAGCTACGCCGATGCTCCCGGCGTCAAGCCGCTGGGGAACGAGCCGTGGCTGGCCAAGATGCTGGTAGCCGCGGCGCGGAAGGAGCTGAACAACGCCCCGATCAAGCTCATGTTCGAGTATCCCGGGATCCCCGAAGTCCGCGCGATCGTTCCCAGGATCGCCGAGGCGTTTCGCCAGGCGGGCGTGCAGATCGAGGCGGTCGAGGTCAATCCATCGCGCCTTGAGGTCGAGCTCCGCGCTGGCCGGCCGTTCCACCTGGCGTATCGCGTTCTGAACGTCGAAGATCCAGTGCTTGATGCCGGAGTGCTTCTCTGCCCGGGGTATGACGCTCCCCCGGAATCCGACGCCCTGGCCTCCGCGTGCAGCAAGGAGATCCTCCAGCTTCTCTTGCAGCTCGAGCGCGCGAGCGACTGGGCGACCGTGCGCAGTCTTGTGATTCAGATCGATCGCGAATCGCGCGACGAGCTTCCGGTGATCCCGCTCTGGCAGGTCGGCGACCATTACGCCTGGCGCGACCGCCTCACCGGGCCGGGCGAGACTGCCGATCGACTCTATCAAGGTATCGAAACATGGGAGATCGTGCCGTGGATCGCCAAGGACTCGTGGGCAAACGAGTGAGCCTGGGGCGGCTGATGGCCGGCGGCCTCGCGCTCTTGGCCTGCACCGTGATTCTCATTCCCCCCGGGGCCGTGGCCCAGCAGGCTCCGGCCAGCGCGCCCCAGCCGTCCGCGAAGAGCGGACCAAGCGCCGGCACGTCGGCCGCCAAGATTACAGCCGACGCGCCCAGACCGGCCAGCGAGTCGAAAAGCGATACCGCCAAGACTGCCGATCTTAGCAAGAAGTCTGCTACCAAGGCAGCACCGGGCGATCCCGGCAAAGCGGCCGCCAAGCCGGCGACCAGAGAATCGATCGAGCGGCGGCCTTATCGCATCTCGTTCCATCTTCAGTGCGATCCTTCGGCGCGAATTGATCTGGCCAGCCGCGCCGACTTGCTTCGCGAGTGGCAAGTGCTGGAGCGGCGGTTCATCGGCCCGCCGTGGACGGTGACGATCGAGCCGGCGTCGAGCCCGCTGGCGAGCCTCGATTTCGAGACGCTGGAGGACAGCGCGTTCGCCGGGCTCTCGTCGTTTGACAAGGTGTGGGTGGTGCGGATCTGGCGTCCGCCGTCGGAGATGGGGCTCATCTTCACCGGGCGGGAGTACGACATGGCCGCAAGACGGCTGGGAGCGCTCCAGCAGAAGGTAATCCAATCACTTGGCGATGTTCCTCGCGCCTTGCTGGAGTTCACGATCGATCTCTTCAATCCCACCGCTGAGATCACCGGCCAGGAGGGAGGGCGAGCACTGCTGAAAGTCCAGGGCGCGGCTATCACGCCGGCAAGTCCGGTCGGCGCCGTCGTCTCCAAGGGCACCGTGTTCCTGCCGCTGCGCCTCGTGTCATTACGGGACGGCAAGCTCCAGATCTTGAGGATCCCGTTCACGTATCTCCACGCGGAATCGATCGAGGGGTCGGTCGCTCGGTGCGCCATCGTCTCCGCGCTGCGCGATCCCCTCACCAATCGGATGTCGCGCCCGAACAGCCTGGCCGCGCTGGGCTTGAAACCAGGAAATACGCCGGTGCGGCTGCGATTCATCACCCGGACGGATAAGGCCCCGGCGGCCGGATACACCGTGACTGCCCGCCGGGTTCCGGACGGGCAGCCCCATGAGCTGGGCACGACCGACCGATCGGGACGAATCGTGCTGCGTCCCGGTTTCGCCAATGGTCTGGTGATCCTTCGGCTGCTGGCCGGAAGTGTCGAGCCCATGGTCGAGCTACCCATGATGCCAGGCGAGAGTTCGGACGAACGAACGATTCCGTTCGATGCCAAACCGCTCACCGTCGCACTCGAATCCCAGATCGACTCGCTCCGCGACGACGTCGTCGACCTGGTGGCGATCCGCGCCCGGCTGGAGGCTCGCATGAAAGCCCGGCTTGACGGCGAAGATTGGGCAGCGCTCGAGGCCACCCTCAAGGAATTCTCGCTCCTCACGCCGCGCGATCAATTCGCCGAGCGGCTCACCAAGCTCAAGGATGATGCCGCCCACGAGCAGGCCCAGCTCAAGAAGGCCATCCTGACCCGCACGGCACAGGCCCAGATCAGCGACCTCCAGGCGATGATTGACCGCTACCTCGACGACGAGACTTACAAAGCGTATGCCGACGCTCTCGAACGCGCCAAGGGAGAACTCGCCGCGCTCGAGAAAGCGAAGGCAAAGAAGGCCGCGGCGCGCCAACTCGCGGTACAGAGAGCCGCTCCCAAGGGCGCACCGCCGGCCAAGACGGCTCCGGCCCAATCAAAAGCTCAGCCTGCGCCGGCCAAGCCAGCAGCCCCGCCCGGCAAGCAGGAGTCGCTCCCGTTCTGACCAACGTTTTCCTGAGCGGCCCACCAGCTCAAGACAGCGAGCCGGCGCCGGCCTTCTCCTGGTCGCTTGGGACCTTCGTCTGTCGCGATTTACCCAGGCCGAAAACCTTCGAAAGCATGCTACCGCCCCGGAACAGCCGCAATAGCGCCGGAGTCGACAAATGGTCGATGTGGCTGTACCACGTCGTCACCATCCGCGTAAACTCCAGCATCTTTTCCAACTGCTCGCGGGTGTATTGCTCTGACGGCCCGCCGAGTTTCGCCTCGTCAACGCAGTGCTCCAGAAGCGCGATCGTCGGGTCCATCTCCCGGCGCTTCCGTTCGGCCATGATCACCCGGAACGTCTCCATCACGTCCTTCAAGGCTTCGAACCGATCGCGGCGGTCGCCGATGATGTGCACGCGGCGCACCACGCCCCAGGTAATCAACTCCCGCAGGCTCGTCGAGACGTTAGACCGGCTGACGTCCAGGAGCGAGCTGATCTCTTCCGCATCGAGAGGCGTTGGGGCAACGAAAAGAAGCGCATGAACCTGAGCCATCGTCCGGTTGATGCCCCAGGCTTGACCCATCTCGCCCCAGTGAAGCACGAACTTCTGTGCGGCTGGCGTGAGGTTCACGTGGATTCCGCCCCGTCTGGTCAAACTGTAACTACTGAAATGATACTCGCGCGCCGACGCCGCGGCAAGTAGATCGAAAGGTGTTTCGTTGCCGGCGTATCGACTCATTAATGGTGGCGTCGTTCTAGCGCATAACCGAGCACTCGCGCTACGGCGGCTTGCCGTCGGCTGGCGAAAAGCCCGCCGTGCGCTCGTCGCGCGTCTCCCTCCCCTGGCAACGGGCGGGGCAGGGGGGTCTCGGCAGGATCCCTTACGAGGCGTCAATGACCGTCCGTCGGCTTGGAGTTACCCTCCTGAAAGTCGAGGGCGGCCGAGTTGATGCAATATCGCAAGCCGGTTGGCTTGGGACCGTCGTCGAACACATGGCCGAGATGAGCATCGCATTTGTGACAACGAACTTCCGTCCGCTGAGTGAACAGACTGAAGTCGACGGCAGTGTCGACTCGCTCGCCAGCAATCGGTTCGTAGAAGCTGGGCCATCCCGTCCCGGAGTCGAATTTGGTGCGCGACTCAAAGAGAGCGGTACCGCAGCAGATGCACTTGTAAACGCCTTTACCGTGGTGATTCCAGTACTTTCCCTGAAATGCAGGCTCGGTACCATTTTCTCGCGTTACGCGGTATTGCTCCGGCGTGAGCCGATTTTTCCACTCTGCGTCTCGATCGTTGCCCGGCGAATCTGCCTGTTGCGTGCCGCTCGACACGGCGTCGACCCTCCGAATCGGGCGCGCATTGGTAACCGCTGCTTGCGAGAACCACACAATGGTTCCAATCGACACGATCAGAATGGCAAAACCAACAGTTGCCAATATCCAGCGTTTCATGCGATAGAGCCAGCCCGGCATGCCAGCGTTTCTCATTCCCAGAATAGTAAACGGAGTTCCATCTCGAACCGCGCCCGCCGACCCGAGTCGTTCGTTGGATCCGAACTCCGGCTCTTGCGGTCTCACCGATGTCCATGCGCACGCCGAGACGCGCTCTCGTTCCAGAAGATAGATCGAGAGACAAATCGACACTCAGGCTCGGCTGGGAAGAGGCAGACGGCCGTTCTGACGTCCATCAATGCCCGCGGGGAGGATCGATCGCATCAAATCGATCGAAGAAGCCACTCATTCAACCATGATCAAGCAGGGACTCGATAGGACGTTATCGTTTTATAAGGTTAAGAGTCGCCGGAATCAAGAACGTGGTCCCACACTCGCGAATATTCAACAACGTGGGCGGGCGCGTGTAGTCACTCACTCGAAGCACGGTGATCGACCGGAGCACAGTCCTGTGCGCTGGTTGCGGACCTCGTATTCGCAGCCGCGCCATATTCGGTGCCACGCCACGTGACCTGACCTGTCAGGCACATCCGAAGAGATCGCAACAGGATCCAGACGACTAGAAGATTTGCCAGCGGATAGGACCACACGAATCGCGAGCGCGGCACGGATAACTGGTAAACCTTGCGAAATACAATATACATGAGCATATGATGCACGACGCTGAGTGCCGCCAAGCAGGCTGCGACCGCGTTATGGCCCCCCGTGGCCAGCAAGATGAGCGCCGCCAGCAACGCGATGTGCCCGGTCTGGCAAAAGATCACGGGGTCGAGCAGTTTCCCCAGCAATCGCCAGGAGTCGCGGTCAAGCGCGTCGTAGAAAATGCGGCTCCAACCCCTCACGAGCTGTCCGCACGAGGAATACATGCGACACCGGACAAGCCTCTTCGCCAAGGCCACGCGAATCGGCAATCCCAGGGCCTTGACGCGGCCGGCGATCGCGATATCCTCGACGAACCGGTCGCTGACCGCCCGATGACCTCCGGCAGCCTCGTAGGCCCCGCGCTCGATCAGGATGTACTGCCCGTTGGCAAAAGCGAGCGGTGAGCGTGAGCTGTGCACTGCGTCGAGTGGGAACGACTGCATGAGCGTGATCGCGCCCATCGGCTGCACGACCGATTCCCAGAACGTTTCGCACTGCAGCTCCGGCAGCAGGCTGACGAGCGCGGCTTTCTCGCTGCGAGCGAATTCCATCATGATGTCCAAGCTCTCTGGCTCGTGATAGGTGTCGGCATCCAGAAACAACAGCCACTGGCCTCGGGAGGATCGCACGGCTCGGTCGAGAGCGTGCGTCTTGCCCGTCCAGCCCCTGGGCAGGTAATCGATGGTCAAGACCTGGATCCGCGGGTCGTCCTGGGCCACCAGACGAGCGATCTCGCCCGTGCGGTCGGTGCTCCGGTCGTCAACGACGACGATTTCGAGATTCGCGTAGGTCTGCTGGCTCACCGACCTCAGGCAGTCGGCTAGGTTGGCTTCCTCGTCCTTGGCGGGCAAGATCGCCGAGACCAAAGGCGGCTCGGGCTGGTCGTACCGATGCGACCGCGGCGTCAGAATCGTCTGCCTCCGCAGCACGATCACCAACACCAACAGCCGGATCGGCCAGATCGCCACGACCACGGCATAAATCCAGAAGAACGAAGCCTGGGCCATCGTCATGGCGAGGAGGCTCCGGCCCGGCGTGCCGGATCGTAGAAATCCGCGAGCTCACGCTCGCGCGGCAGCGACAGAAATCCGAGCGCAAGCGCAACCACCCAGAATGGAATCACCGCATCAAGCCGAGGCGCGACGATCCAGCCATAAACGACGCCGAGCGGCACGGCCCAAGCGGCGATCAGGGCTGGAACCAGGTGAGCCCAGAAGAACGCTGAAGGGCGCCGTGCCCGATCGGCGCGCCGGGCTTGCCTCCCCATGATTCGCAGCATGAGATAGCTCACGATCCCCAGACCGGCTAAGCCGGTTGTCAGCGAATTCTGCCAGATCTGCGGCGGCCCAGGTTGCCAGTTCTCGGCTCGTCCGCGCAACAACCAGCCCGATACAGCGATCGAGAGCCCCACTCCGACCAAGGTATTGAGCACCGCTGACCGAGTTCGCGCCAGGCAAGCGCGCCATTCCGGATCATGACTCGGCGAGTCGGGCGCGGCTGTGTGATGCATGGGGGATATTCGTCCGGGTTCCATCGATTTGCCGCCTGAGGCCCAAAATCAACTCGATCTGTCCGATGGGCTGGCCGGTCGCTCGAGCGATCACCTCGGGGGACGCTCCCTGGTCGGCGAGTATCCAGATCGCGGCATAACGTTGAGCAAGCCCGTTCACCGAGGCATCCCGCTCGTGCGGCGACGCGGTTAGGTTTGGAACCGCAATCAATGATACCTCGTCCACACGCTCGAGAGCACGTTCATCGGAGCGCCGCGGGCGGGTAGCGGGATAAACACGATGGGGATCTGGCCAGAACCTTACCGAGGCTCCGGAGGTATCAGGCTCTGCCGGTGGCTTCCCTTTCAGAGGCGACGATTCCGCGAGGGCAAGACGCGCTTCCAGCCTGCGCACCTCGCCAACCAACTCGTTCCACTGCCTTTCCATGACGCGGGTCAATTGCGATCGCCTTTGAAGAATCGCCACCCAGGCCAGCGGCGAACCAGCGATCCCCAGCAGAAAGAAAGCCCCTGCGACCGCGAGCACAAACCAGGATTCCAGCGCCATGCGATCTCTCCTTCCTTGGATCTCCACGTTTCGCCCGTTCTCTGGGCGATTGGCCACAGACGTCCGGCGATTTTAACGGGGCGCGCCTGGTATGGCCTAGCATAATGCCCATTCAGGACTCATCGATCGCTATCCAGTCAATGTACGCGAGGCGAGCCGTCGGCGATCGCAGCATCCAGTGCTTCTCTCTGCAGGGCATAAGCCGATTGGGCGGCCTCGTAGACCTCGCGCAGTGGGATCGCCTCGGCCGCGGCGATTCGCGCACAATCATCATACTCGGGACTGAAGGCGGGCGGCCGTTCCTCTAGCCACCCGAGTTTCCCCCGCACGGGGCCGAACTGCGTTTCGACTTCCATCGATCGTCGCTTCAACTTGTGCCGGCTTACCGGGTACCGGCGAATTCCCAGTGTTGCCGTTTCGCGGAATAACAGCAGCTCGAGCGCCGGGATCTGGTCCTCGGCACACACGACCGAGATCATTACACCGGGCCGGTTCTTCTTCATCTGGATTTGCGTGACAAAAGCATCGAGTGCGCCCGACTCCATGAGCCGGGTCATGGTGTAGCCAACCACTTCGCCCGGCACGTCGTCGAGGTTGGTCTCGAGCACCCACACCCGTTCGCTGGATGGCGAAAGCTCGATCGTCCCGAGGAACAGCCGCAGGATATTCGCTTGACCAGGCGTCTCGCGCGTGCCGGCGCCCACGCCGATCGATTCGATTGTCAGTGGCGGCAGCGATCCAAACCGCTCGACGACCGTGGTCAAAATCGCCGCCCCCGTCGGCGTCGTCATTTCGCCATCGACCATCGACTCGGCCAAAGGCACACCCCGCAACAGCTCGGCGGTCCCCGGTGCCGGCAGAGACATCCGCCCGTGAGCCGCTGTGACCGACCCGCGCCCCGGTGGCACCGGGCTCGCCTCGAATTGATCGACCCCTAACAGATCCAGGCCCACCGCCGAGCCCACGATATCGGCAATTGAATCGACCGCGCCGACCTCGTGAAAATGGATCTTGGCCAGGTCGATTCCGTGCACCCTGGCCTCGGCCTCACCCAGCTTGAGGAAAATCCTGCGGGCGAGATCCCGCTGCCGTGTGGTCAGCACGCTCTTATCAATAATCGCCTCGATGTGATGCCAGTGCCGATGAACGCGCTCCGTTTCCGTCAAGACCTTCGCATACGTTGCGCGGAAGCCGCCGCGACGGACCGTTTCGAATCTCAGCTCGCAAGGCAGACCCAGGCTGGCCACCCCCTCCTGGATCGGCCGGCGATCCACGCCCGCATCCACGAGTGCCGCAAGCGTCATGTCGCCCGCAATACCGCTGAAACAGTCGAAATATCCGAGACGCACGCCCTTACCCCTTGCTCCCGATGCGGAAACGGACTTTGGTCTCTTATTGTATCCGACTCATCCGCACGGGCAAGGCCGGATTAGACACGAGCAAATCCGGGGTGCGCCAATTGATTCTGGCGGTCAGTTTCGAGACGCCCAATAAGGATCCCAATGGTCGCTGTAGGTCAAACAACATAGCTCGGCCATTCGGTTGACGTTGTCGAGCTGCCACCGAGCTCCCGTTTGTTTGAGTCGGCGGCCGACCAAATTCTTGGCCGCGCCTTCGACCATTCCACTGCCGATTGACTGCCCCGTATACAAGCGGTGGCAGTAGTTGAGGCGCTCGGTATGCACGGCGAAATAGCTCATCAATTCGTCCAGTGGGGCGCGGTCGTCTGGTCCATCACCCGGTGTCAGCGTCTGGCCTAAGTGGTCGCAGAGGCCAGCCCAGCCATCGGACAACAGTAACCCGCGGCCCCGGTTCAGCCATTCTGTCGCGGCCGCCGTTCCCTCGCCGTACTTTTTTGCGCCGCGTCGGCGATGTGCTCGGCGGCGTGGTAGATATCGAGAACTTGAGTACAGCCAGGGAACTGTCGCGACGAGGCGTTCCAGATCCATTCGGCACCGTCTCCCAAGACGGTGATCGTGCTCCGATCCTCGATCCCCAACCGGATCGCCCATTCACCCCAACGGGCGCGAAATCGTCGATCGTCTCGATCGCAGCGAACGCGAACCGCGTCGTTGGGGCGGGTAGATGCCGCTTGTCCCAATCCGAAGGCGTAGATGGTTCGCCACGCTCCCGGCGGGCGAAGATGCCAATCTTCATGTCCCGCCAACCTTCGGGCGTGTTGACCTTGGCAGCGTCGGTCTGGAATTCGATATCCCCGGGGGCATCGGCGAATGCCTTGGCCACGACCGGCGAATTGGCCCGGAAGTCGGCAATCCGAGTGGACTCTGCCTGGCAAGCTTGCCGAATCCGTTCATCGCTGATCGTCCAGCCACAGCACTCGGACAGTAGCCGCCCAGATGCCTCGAAGGAATTCTGGCCTCCAAGCAGACAGATCAGCCGGCTCGCCTGTCGCGTGAGGAACCCTTCCAGGCCCAAGAAACGATCAGCCGCGTAGCCCCCTAAATCACAGGATGCGCAGGAGAAATAGGTACGTCGAAGCACAATCGCCCCGAGTGCGGTCATCACCGTTTTAGGCGCACCGCCTTTGTGACGTCCCGTAGCTCCACACGGGCAGATTCGAGCGGCGCCCCTTTTTTTCCAGGGTTTCTGCTCGGCTTTGCAGGGTTGACTCCAATGCCTTCTTCAAGAAGGCACGGCCGTTGCCCAGCAAGAACGATTCGCAATGGTCGAGTACCTGTCCGTAAGGGGCAGCGTCGGCGGCTGCCTCGAGTTCTTGGGCCATGACAACAGCCTGTTCGACGATGAGTCTTTGTAGCGGAGTGAGGCGATCAAGATCAGAGGGGAGCATGAGTGCATCATCCTTGAGCGGTGTTCCATCCTTAGGTAACGCCAACTACCGCTTTATACCCATCTCCCGACCAAACTGCCAGAATCTGTTGGCGCACCCCAAATCCGCGAACCGCGTTTCCTTGCACCCCGCATGGGTCCGATTTTTTTTATGACACCGCCGAGCGTTGTCATACTGGATAGAACTGTGGCGAGAACGGCAACAAGGGCAGAGCCGGAACGCACGAGTCCCGCCCACTATCAGCAGACAACTGAACACTGAACATTGAAAACTGAGAGCTCATGGACCCCGACGGGCTCCGGTAAACAGTCGGTCGTTTCGCCGCAACGCTCCAGCTGCACGCGCGGCAGTGGTGCGACACGCCCGAGGACGTCGTCCAGGACGCATTCATCAAGCTTGTCAACCAGCGCAGACCGCCGGAGAATCCCGTCGCCTGGCTCTTTCGCGTCGTGCGCAACGGTGCAATCAATGCTGCCCAGGCTTCGAGGCGGCGCCGGCGGCACGAGATCGAGGCGGCAGCGGAATGTTCGACATAGTTCCAGGTCGAGAATGTCTCGAGCACGAATGAACCGCTCGACGCCGAGATCGTGACGGCCGAGCTGCGGTCGTTGCCGTCGGAACAGCGCGAGGTGATCGTCGCCCACGTCTGGGCCGGCCTGACGTTCGAACAGATTGGCGCGGTCTCGGGCCGGTCGACGAGCACGTCGCACCGGCTGTATTGCGCCGGTATATCCACGATTCGGCAAAGGTTGGGGGTCACATGCCGCAAATCCCGCCCGATCCAGAACTGAGATAATTCGAGTCGGCCTTGAAAGTTGGCTCCCGCGTCGAGCCGGTTCGATCGCGACAAGCTCACGTTCGAGGCCGGGGCGATTTCTGTTCGCACCGCGCTACGGAGCGGCTGGCACTGACGCCCGGTGCCGGCCGCCCTGGCGTTCGCACTCGGTTGCGAATCGCTGTTCCTGGCGCTCCGGAGCGGCCCACAGCCGGTCGAGCGGATCGTGGTTGTGCGGGAGCGCGCTCCCAAGCCGTCGCAGCCCGGTGAGGCGCCGCGGAATTCGGCTTCCGTCACCACGGCCGGCTTAATGCCCGCTGGTCCCACTCAAACTTTCTCGGATCGGCCTGACTCCACCGGAGAATTGCTGGCACAGTCGTCCTGGACGAGCGGATCCGACCGTCAACGTCTCTCGGACCTCGTTCTTCGATTCGGGCTCGATGCGCTGCCAGAGCATCCTCCGAGCGCCTCGCGGCCCGCCGTCGAGTCCGATTCTCGTGCCTTCGGCTTTGAGCCGGCGGGCGTCCTGAGACGCATCGAGCTGGAAAAGCTCTCTAACCCGGGAGATCCCTCATGATCCGTCTCGCGTTCTTGCTCGCCTGGCTGACAGCGGCGGTCGGTTTGCCGTCCGCTCGGAGAGAGACCGAGGACGATCTTCCCCATCCGGCGCCGATTGTCCTGCGGCCAGCCGCGGCACCAGTTCCCGCTTTGAAATACCGGATCCTGCCCGAGCGCCACACGATCGTACCCGGCAACGCGGCGGTCTTTTATCACCGTGCGATTGAACTGATCTTCGAGAAGAGACTCCGGGCACAGGTCGCCAGGGATCGCAAGAATCACCCCGGACCGACGCGACGGCTGCCCAGGAATGGTCGATCGCTCCCCTCTACCAGCAGATCCGCGACGATGTGTTCAAGTGGTCGAATCTCCCTTGTTATCAGGTTCTCGACATCATCGAGGCCGCAGAACCGGGTGGCCGATCGCGCGCTCGGGACAGCCTCCTTCTCAAGCTTCTTACCATGCTAATTCCCTCAAAGGGCAATCTCCTACTCTCAACGACGATGGTCGGGCGACGCCTCGACGCAATGCAGTGCATCGAGGCCGTCAGACTGCACGCGGCGGTGACGGGCAGGCTCCCCGTGCGGTTGGACGAGATCGGCGAAGCTCCGGTGCCAGCCGACCCGGTCACCGGCAAACCATGTGAATACCGGATCGACGGTAGCCGTGCCTTCCTGTCCGGCCCGTATCCCCCCGGTGGTCCCAACATTCCGCAGTACACGATCCAATACGAGCTGACGCGGAGTCGCTGATCGGTCGCGTTGGCCCGTCGCCGGCTCCGTTCGCGGACATGATCGCACTGCGATTTTTTGCGAGGAACCCCATGTCAACCTTCTGGGTTTTGTTGTTGATTCTGGTTATGGGCCAGGATACGGGTGCCCCGGCCGCCGATCCCGAAGTCAAAGGCATCGCGCCGTTGTTAGGCTCCGATGTCTTTTCCGTGGTCAGGGTCGACTTTGAGCGGTTGAACGCTCCGGATCTGGCAACCCGCGTCTTCGGCAATCACCAATCGGGTATGATGGCCGATGCCAGGACGGCCACTGTGCGGCTGACCGAAGAGACCTGGAGGTCGCCCCCTTGCCGGCTTTCGAGAATCTCCTCAAACCCGACACGCAACGTGGATGGGTGACTCTCTGCGCCGACGGAGGGGTCCGGACTCTGCGCCTGTCGATCGCGCCCGGAACCGTTCGCGCTGTTCACGTACAGCAGTGGCGAAGTCATCCGGCCGGACGATCTTTGAGGCACTGGTGCGGACAGTTTGAGATTGAGTCAGTCAGTCAGTCATCCTCCCTCGATCGGGTTCAATGTTGGTGGAAGCCGGCTCGTCCAGGTAGGTCTCGTCTTCAAGCCCCTTCAGATAGTCGAGAGCTTCGGCGATCGAATCAACCGGCTGTCCGGGCACGCGGCCGGCCACGTCGAGATCACACAGAAGCGCCAGGTCCTCTGCGTGCTCGGAGGCGTCCAGCTCGCGCTTGAGCCGCGGCGACAGCGATTGGTTACGGCCAGCGAGCAGATCGCTGTGATGCTCGATCAGCCAGAGGGTACGCTCGGTGACCGCGCCCCAAAGCGCCTCGACCCCCGCTGCCTCGTGGTTCTGGGGGTCGATCGCCTTGCCCACGTCATGTAACAAGGCCGCCAGCAGAAACTCCTCATCGTACGGACGGACCTCGCGCGCAGGTGAAACACCTGAAGACTGTGGAACAGGGCATCACCCTCGGGATGGGTCTTGGGATTCTGCTTGATCGACTCCAGCGGCTCGAGGCGCATCTTGTAAATGGCGAATCGGTCGAGCTGTTCGGCGAGCGATCCGCCCATTCCGCCGGTCTCGGGCTCCGGCATCGGGTCGTCGGCCCCGGCGAGGCCGCTGGCGCTGCGATCGAGTACAACGAGCTGTTCGCGGACCTCGGCGTCCGATGGCAGGTCTCCGGGACGAACCCGGTGTCCCAGCACGGCCGCCGCCTTCCGTTTGGCGACATAGAGCTCGCTCGCATCGGGTGCGTCCAGCCAGTTTGCCTGGGGCCTCTCTCCATCGGGAACGAGCGTCCGGTAAAGCCGTCGAGCAGCCTCGAGAGCAATCTGCCGACGTAACCGGCTCGACGCGGCCGCTACCTTATATCGCTTGCGAAACCTTTCGTGCATTGCATTTCCTGTTCATCGATCGACGAATCGAGCAGCCGGTCGCGCTCTTGGCGAACGGGCCTGGCTGACAGGTTGAGGATCAAATATCGCCACAGACAACATCGGTCACCGTCAAGAGGACTCCCCGAATCACAAAGTCGGTCAGGATTTGCGCCTCGCTGGTGGGATCGATCGCCCGCACGGCGTCCGCAACGATCGCCACCCGGCATTGCCGCTTCAAAAGGCCGTCGACGATGGCACGAACACAATAGTCAGTCGCGACCCCGTATACGACAAAAACTGGCGAGCTTCGGTTATACCTCGCGATCAGGCCGCCGGAATCGTCACGATGGAAAACGTCGAGCTCGCGTTTCTCAAGTGTAAGATGTCGAGGCAGCTCCCCGGCCAGCCGGTCCTGCACGGTCAAGACGACCGATCGGGCGCATCGCGTTTCCGGCACGCGTTCCTGGCCGCTCGTGCCGGTCATGCAATGAAGAGGGAATCTCGTGAGCTCGATGTCGTCGGGCGTGTGGGCGCAGGCGGTTGCGAGGATCGGGATGTCACACGAAATAGCAAACCGGGTCAGGCGCCGGAGGTTTGGCCGGATATCCATCGATCCTTTCACGTAGAGACTCCCGGTCGGGTCCAGAAAATCGCACTGGGTGTCGACGTCCACAAAGACCAGCGGACCTTCGAGCATCGCTTACATCTCCTCCCGTCTGCGTGATCCCAGCCGATGGCCGGGGAAGGAGCAGCACGCTAAAAGATAGCAGATTCCGGCCGGCAGCGTCTCACCGGGAGCCCGGAAGCCGCGTATAATCGTGGCGACGACCCAGCACAAACCAAGGAACTCTGATCCATGCGCGTTCTGATCACGGGGGGGGCGGGCTTCATCGGGTCGCACCTCGCCGACGCCTACCTCGGGCGCGGCGACGAGGTGCTGGTTCTCGACGATCTCTCCACGGGAAGTATTGACAATATCCGTCACCTGCGGTCCAACCCGAGATTTCATTATACGATCGAAAGCGTGCACCATGCTCCCACCGTGGCCGAGCTCGTCGACCAGTGCGACGCGGTCTTTCATCTGGCGGCCGCCGTAGGAGTCCGGCTGATCGTCGAGAGCCCCGTGCGGACGATCGAGACGAATGTCCACGGCACCGAGGTCGTGCTGGCCCAGGCCAACAAGAAGAAGAGGAAGGTCCTGATCGCGTCGACCTCCGAGGTCTACGGACTGAGCACCCAGGTCCCGTTTCGCGAGGATGGAAACCTGGTGCTCGGACCCACCTCCAAGGGACGATGGAGCTACGCCTGCTCCAAAGCCATCGACGAGTTCCTGGCGCTGGCCTACTGGCGTGAGCGAAAGTTGCCCACGGTGATCGCCCGTCTGTTCAACACCGTCGGGCCGCGCCAGACCGGCCAGTACGGCATGGTCGTTCCCACCTTCGTCAAGCAAGCCCTGACGGGCCGCCCTATCACCATCCATGGCGACGGCTGCCAGTCGCGCTGCTTCACCGACGTGAGCGACGTGGTCGGGGCCTTGATCGCGCTCATGGAACATCCCGCCGCCGTGGGCGAAGTATTCAACATCGGCTCGAGCGAAGAAGTGTCCATCCGCGCTCTGGCCGAGCAAGTCCGCAGCCTGACCGGCTCCCACTCCGAGATCATCAATGTCCCCTACGAACTGGCCTATGGCGAGGGCTTCGAAGACATGCCCCGCCGTGTCCCCGACATCACCAAGATCGCCACGCTGATCGGCTACCGCCCCAGCCGTTCACTCGCCCAGATCCTCCAGAACGTCATCGACTACTTCCGCGATTCGCCCTCGGGAGCCTGATCGCCACGTGGAGAATGGGGCTCTACTGCCGGCCGTGACCGCGCGTCAGCGCCCCGAGCAAGGGCGGTGTTCAGCGACGAGCCGAGATCATTTCGCAGCGAGCAGACGATTCACAATCGCCGGGATGTCCAGCATATGAGAACCACCCACAACCGTGCCCTGCTGGTCGATGACGTACACAGTCGGTAGCGCATTCACGTGGTACGCCTTCATCGCGCCGGCCTCTACCCGTACATTGAGAACATTGTTCCACCCTTTCGTCTTTACATGTCTGATTACTGCATTTTCTTCGTCAAGGACGCTGCTCACGCCGATCAATATAACGCTGTCTTTCCATTCGGCATACTTCTCAGCATAGCTCTCCAGCTCCGCCATCCTCCCCTGGCATGGTCCGCACCCGATCGACCAGAATTCGAGAACAACGACCTTGCCCACGTGATCTGCCAGTTGCTCGGGATCCTGTTTTCCCAGGAGCGTGAATCGAATGTTGGGTGCTTTGGTGCCGCTCTTCAAGAGCGCACCATCCCCCCATTGAGCTAATTCCTTCAACTCCCCGCGCACAAGACTGACAACGTAAGCCTCGGTCTCGTCGTTCTTGTCAGGGACGATCGTCAGGCGGACCGACGTGCCCGTCGGCCCTCGAATCAGGGAGACGACTTCTTCCATTTTCAAACCTTTAACTCGCACATCAGGCCCATTCTCCTGAGCCACGGCGATGATCCGATCGCCCGTGCGGATCGCATGACTCGATGCGGCCGCCGCATCAGGCAGCACGACATTCACCACGAAATCGTCTCCGTCTTTTCGGAGCGCGATGCCAACTCCTGCTATTTCGCGGGTCGAGCCCTCGATTGCCGTGGCCGAGAGCTTGTCGGGGGGGAGTTCGCGACCAGTCACATACTCGATCACGTTCTGGCCGACTTTCATGGCCCTCTTTACCGCGGGGTTCGGATTATCCAGGTCCCGCTCGGACAGGTTCCAGTAGCAGGACAAGTCCGCCGGGGAATAGATGACCGCGGTCCTGGAGCCGCGATGAATTCCCCACAAGGGATGTACCTTGGGATCCAGCAGGTACCTGGCACGCCAGACCCGATGATCCTCGGGTAAAGGTCGAAGCTCATCCGCCTTGTCGGAGAACATCCCCGCGATCAGCTTCCGGAAGCCGCGGTCAAACTCGGCACTGCCGCAGCACGCTTCGGCGAAGATGCACCCGCCGCGCTCGACGTATGCTCGCAAAACCTTTCGTTCGGCCTCGGAAAGCTCCAGGTGTTTGTGCCCATTGATGAACAGGATCGGTGCCAGGAGCAGGTCCGGAACCAGCGCTGTCCGGGAGTCGACCACCTGCCAGGTCAGAAGGTTCTTCCAGTCCCGGGAGACGATGTCGACGAGGTTGCGCACGTCGTCGGGGTCGTTGTTCCAGTCGTTGTCGTGCCCGTGGCGCAGCTTGTTGATCAATACGGGCGCGCGTCCCTTGGCCAGGAACAAGAGCGCGAAGCTGGTCGCCAGCACCTTGTCTGACTCGAGCAGTTTCCCCTGCCAGAAGCCGCTCTCTTTGTCCTGCCGCTCGACCAGCTCGTCGACGCCTCGGCGATACCAGTCCTGCTGGCCGAAATACCGCACGCCGGCCAGCCGGCCGGCTCGCTCCAGGCCGTACAGATAATAGAGTTGCCATTGCTGGCCGGCACCGAAATTCTCGCTGATCGAGAAGTGCCTCGCCATCCAGTCGATCCCACGAGCGAGAGGGACGTGAATGCTCCCCTTGCCACAGTTCTCTACCGTGTTGCCTTCGAGAACCTCCTGGCTCTCGACCGGGCGCTGCCCGGAGATGATCAAGCTCGAGATGCCCGCACACGTCATGCTGGCTGTCGGATTCGGAGAACCAGGAGTATAGGCCCAGCCCCCGTCGGCCTTCTGGCCTTTCTCCCAGGGCGATTGCGCCATGATGGGTAATCTGGCATGATTGGGCGAACGCATTGTCGCCGCTTGTTGCGAAGCAGCAGGGGTAGAGAAGCTTGCGCAAGTCCGGAATCCATGCCATGTCGAAACCCAAGTCCGTTCGGATTGCAGACCATTTTGCGGAGCTCACGGATCCGCGGCGTCGGGAGGTGGTATATCCGCTGATCAATGTGGTGGTCATTGCAGTTTGCGCGGTGATTTCTGGCGCGGATGATTTCGTCGCCATTGCCAGATTTGGGACAACCAAGCGAGAGTGGCTGGCACGATTTCTGGACTTGGAGAATGGTATCCCGTCGCACGATCGTTTCAATGCGATCTTCGCCGTCATCAAGCCGGCGGAGTTCGAGAAGTGTTTGCTGAGTTGGATCACGGCCTTGCACGAAATCACCGATGGCCAGGTGATCGCCATTGACGGGAAAACGCTCCGCCGCAGCTTCGACTCGGCCAACAGTAAGGCGGCCATTCATATGGTGAGCGCTTGGGCGACCGCCAATCATATCAGCTTGGGACAGGTCGTCGTCGACGCCAAGAGCAACGAGATCACCGCCATTCCGAAACTGCTGGAAATGCTCGAATTGTCGGGCGCAATGGTCACTATCGACGCGATGGGTTGTCAGACCGAAATCGCGAAGCAAATCGTCGGCGCCGGCGCGGATTATTGCCTGGCCGTCAAGGATAATCAACCGACATTGCATCAGGGTGATCATCGACTTCTTCGAGAAGCACGTGGAGGACGATTTCGCGGGCATCCGGATGCGTTACCACGTGACTGACGAGAAAGGGCACGGCCGGGAGGAGGCACGTTACTACCATGATCTGTCCCGTTCCCGAGGACTTGCCAGACCGTTCGCGTTGGACTGGTCTGAAGGCGATTGGAGTTGCCATCAACGAAACTCAGCGCAACGGAAAGAGGGTGGGTGAAAACCGCTATTACATTCTGAGCAAGTTTGTCGCGGCCCGTCGCTTCGCCGACGCGGTGCGCGGCCACTGGAGCATCGAGAACCGTCTGCATTGGCAACTCGATGTCACCTTTCAGGAAGACCAGTGCCGCATTCGCCAAGGTCACGCTGACGCGAATTTCAGCATCCTCCGCCGCACCGCGCTGAGCCTACTGAAGAACGAGACCACACTGAAGGTCGGTATCAAGAACAAACGCCTCACCGCCGGCTGGGACGATAGTTATCTTGAAAAAGTGCTGATCGGCTCATGACTTAAGGTGCAATCGCCCTGGCCTTTCTCCCAGTAGCTGCGAGCCAGTTCCCAGACGGACGGATTGACGGGAACGCCCGCCTCGCGGGCGGCTTGCAACCCCAGGAGCGCGTATTGCGTATTGGAGTTGTCGCCTGGCCGTGCGCGGTTCGAATCGCTATAGCTCCAGGAGCCGAGCCCGGATCGAGGTTCGCCGAACTTGATCTGGGCCCGATCCAGCCAATCGACGTTGTCTGCGATCCGCGCCCGGTCGCGGTCGGGGTCGACGGAGGCAAAGACCATGGTTTGCAGCGAGATTGCGTAGGTGCTGCTTAGAACGTTGGGAGGGAAGCTACGAAGGTAATCCGTCGCCTTTTCAATCGCAGGCGAGTCGGGCTTCTCGCCGGAGGCGAGCAAGGCGAGCGTGACCAGACTGGTGATGCCGGTTTTCGCGTTCTTATCGATATCCGCCCAGAAGCCGTCGGGATGTTGCTGGGCCTTGAGGAACCGCACGCCCTCGCGGATCACCCGCTCCACCTGCTCGCCAAACGCCGACAGACGACGAACAGGTGCCGCTGCCACCGGGTTTTGAATCGCGCCGCCGGGGATCGCCCCATTTCCAGCCGGATTCGCCGGTCGACCTTCCGGGACGGCGCGATCGGGCTTGGCGCTCTCGCACGACGGGGAATGGGAACGATCGCAGACTTCGCAATGCGTGATTGCGCCTGCCGGGGTTCCGGCTCGATCCCCTGAGCCCGCCCGCCGAAAGGACCGCCCAGGGTCAGCACGACCAGCACGGCCAGAGCGACAGCCGCGCCGCTGGCGAGGCAGGCCAAAGCGGCGAGCTTGACCTTGACCAGCAGCATGGCGAATAGCTCCCTCTGCAAAAGCATGGCGATCGACGCGGAGACCGACCCCGCGGTCGCAGTCGCCCCGAGGCCCGATTGGACGGCCGCCCGCGTGGCGGCCACGGCCAAGGGCAGCGGCACCGGCAAAGGCGGCGGCGAGCCGTGCGTCTCGAGCGCCGTCGCCGCCAGCACAAGTGCCGGGGCCAGCCCGCGCCGCGCCAGGCGGCCCTCCAGCCGGCGGCGGGCCCGGACCAGCCGGCTCTTGACCGTCCCGACCGGCCACCGGAGGCGCTGCGCCGCATCTTCGTGAGAGAGACCCTCGAGGCCGCAGAGCACGATCGGCAGGCGCAGGTCGTCGCGCAGCCGGTCGATCTCCTCGTGGACGATCAAGCAGAGCTCGTCGCGCTCCAGCGGATCCTCGGCGATGACCGCAATCTCGCCCGCCTGGCGGCGCTCACGGTCGCTCTGGCGGTGGATCCCCGCCCGGGCCCGGAGCGCGACGCGACGCGCGACCCGATGGAGCCAGCCCGCCAGAGCGTCGGCATCACGGATCGACCGCGCCCGGCGGGCCAGAAGCAGAAACGTCACCTGGAACGCATCCTCGGCAAGCTGGCCGTCGGCCAGTAACCCGCGACAGATGCGCAGCACCATCGGCCCATGCCGCTCGACCAAAGTCGCGAACGCCGCCTCAGCCGCCTCCCCGCCGCGAGCGAACTGATCCAGCAAACCGCGATCCGGCACGGCACCAACCGCGCCGACGTCAAAGAGCGTTCGAATTTGCCTGGTAATCACCCTTTTCGTTTCGGCCATGAGCTCGCTCGTTCATTTCCAGGGACGAATCTTTGCACCGCTCCTCTAACTATTGAGACACCGCCCTTGCCAAAAGGTCCCACTTTTTCAGCAACTGGGCCGAGATTCTGTACCGCAGGCATCCCGGGCTGCCTTTACGTGGCAGGCAGCCGCACCAGAACTCGACTCCAACCGGGGTTATACCACAATTGTCGTTGGCTCGCAAAAAAGCTCCGCCGCGGTCATCGAGTCGTCCCAGGCTGCGCGGCTCTCGCTCGCGTGCGTCTTGCGTGCTCGGGCCTGCACCGGCCACCCGCCGCCGGCCACCCTCGACCGCCTTGGGGCTTGCGTGATGATCGCCGGGGTTTTACAACGAGACCATCCCGTGGTGGCGCATGCCAGGCGGAACAGGGGGGATTGATTCCGGAAATCGAGCCGGGCTCTTGAATGCGAGTGACGCGGAGTGTGCCCGGCGGTCACAGAGCACTTTGTGCCGAGAGAGGTAATCCGATGAGCGAGCAGAATCTGGCTTCGCGGGTGCGCGGAGCGCTCGATTCCGGCGAGGGAATCCTGCGGCTGACCCCGACCTGGGTGCCGCGATCGTTCTTGATGCCCGGAGGCCGGCTCAAGCTGGCGCGCGAAGACCTTTATGCCCTGGGCACCCAGCGCGGCGGCATCGACGAGCGCTGGTTTGCCTCGACGACCCCCGCGGCCAACGAGGGCGCACCCCCCGACGAGGGTCTCAGCTACGTGGTGCATAACAGCGGCCGATTCACGCTCAAAGACGCCATCGACCTGTTCGGACCCGAGATGATCGGCGCCGGCTTGTGGAACACGTACAAGCGCTGGCCCGTCTATAGCAAGTTCTTCGATAATCTGGGCCCGATCCCCCATCACATGCACCAGAACCAGAAACAGGCCGCCTTGCTCGGTCGCGAAGGGAAACCGGAAAGCTATTACTTTCCCCCCCAGCTCAACTGGACCGGCAACAATTTCCCGTACACGTTCTTCGGTCTGGAGCCGGGCACGACCAAGGCCGACATCCACCGCACGCTCGAGCGCTGGAACCAGGGCGACAACGGCATCCTCGACCTTTCGAAAGCGTATCGTCTCAAGCCCGGCACCGGCTGGCTGGTCCCCCCGTGCGTCCTGCACGCGCCCGGCTCGCTTGTGACTTACGAGCCCCAGTGGGGTTCCGACGTTTTCGGCATGTACCAATCCATGGTCGAAGGCCGGCGCGTTCCGTGGGAGCTTCTGGTCAAAGACGTGCCTGAGGCCCACCACCACGACATCAACTACCTCGTCGAGCAGCTCGACTGGGAGAAGAACGTCGACCCTGAGTTCAAGAAGCACAACTATCTCGAGCCGATTGCCCGGTCGGGCGGCCGGTCCGGCGGCTATGTCGACAAGTGGATCGTCTACGGCCGAGTCAACGGCCAGCAGCTTTTCAGCGCCTGCGAGCTGACCGTCGAGCCGGGCCGCTCGGTCACCATCAAGGACCCGGGAGCCTACGGCTTGACCGTCGTCCAGGGAAGCGGGTTGATCGGCAAACTGGCCGTCGACAGCCCGAACTTCATCCGGTTCGGCGAGATCACCCAGGACGAAGTCTTCGTCACCGCCAAGCGCGCCTCCGAAGGGGTACTGTTCCACAATACCGGCAGCGAGCCCTTCGTCAGCCTCCGGTACTTCGGCCCCGATACCCATGCCGATCTCCCCGCGGTCGGCGACCACAATCAATCCGGAAAATGAGTGGAGAAGACAGCGATGGCTTCCGTTTCCCTTCCCGCTTTTGACACCGGATCGGCTGAACAATGACATGATGACATCCAACTCGCTCGATACAAGGGACTCTCCATGAACGAAAGCCATCCGCATACCTATCCGAAACTGCACAACGCGCTCTGGCCCGGCGTGGTCGGCAAGGGGAGCGAAGGCGCCGAGCCCTTTATCGACCTGGACACGATGCTGAACCTGACCGCAGCCGCAACGGTTGACGGCATCCGGTTCGACGGCGTCGACCTGTTTCTCTACGCTCCCCACATCGACATCGACATCAAGGACGACGACTTGAAAGCCGTCGCAGGCAAGATCGCCGACAAAGGGTTCGTCGTCGGCTCGGTGACCGCACCGGTCTGGTTCGACGCCTCCGCGATGGGCGACCAGCGGCAGCGCGCGAACTATCTCACCGCGGTCAAGAAGGCGTGCTCGATCGCCAGGAAGCTCCGCGAGCTGGGCGTGCGACCGTACGGAATCGTCCGGATCGACTCGGCCTGTTCCCCGGCTGACTGGGCCAAGGACCCAACCGCCAACCAGCAGAAGATCGCCGACACTTTCAAGCAGGCTGCCGCCATCGCCCGCGATCATGGCGAGCGGCTGGCCGCCGAGGGTGAGATCTGCTGGGGCGGCATGCATTCCTGGCGGACCATGGTCGACCTGCTCGAACGGGTGGGCGAGCCCGAGACCGTCGGGTTCCAGGCCGATATGGCCCACACGCTGCTTTACACCCTCGGCGAGAACGCCCCCGAGGACCGGATCTTGCCCAAGAATTTCGACTGGAAGGATCGTGCCCAGATCGACCTGGCCCTCAAAACCCTGACGGCCGCGCTCCGGCCCTGGACGGTCGACTTCCACGTCGCCCAGAACGACGCGACCGTGTTCGGCTCGGGCAGTCACGACCACACGGGCCGCCACTGCCTGGCCACTGACCCCGCCGGCAAGCTCGATATCCCGCATCACGCGGGCTTCTGGCTCCGCGACCAGGATGGTAAACTGACGAAGAAGCTCCGTCACATCTGCTGGGACGGCTGCATGTTCCCCAACCAGCTCATGATGAACCCCAAGACCTGGAACGACATCCTCACCGCCATGATCGCCGTCCGTGACGCCCACGGGTGGAAAGAGTAGAGCGTACAGTGCATCCCAGCCCGCGGAGGAGGACCGATCGTGCCGACCCCTTTCCCTGGTATGGATCCCTATCTGGAAGATCCCGACGTATGGCGCGATGCGCACCATTGGTTCATTTCGGCAGCGGGTGACCAACTGCAGCCCCAACTCAACAGCCGAGGCTATTATATCGCTGTCGAGAGTCGAATCTGGCTGGAACGACCCGAGCAATCGGTCTACCCCGACGTCTCTGTGCTCAGGGCACAACAGCGCTTGCCAACGACTTCCGAGTCGGCCGGCGGCACGCTGGTCGCGGATCAACCATTGCGTCTCAACGTACTGGAAAACGAGATCCGGGAAGACTACCTCCAGATTTACGAGATTGACACCCGGAACCTGATCACAGGGATCGAGTTCGTGAGCCCCAGCAACAAGAGCGACCGCAAGGCGAGACGCCTCTATGTCCGCAAGCGGAGACGACTTTGGGCTGGTGACATCAACATCGTCGAAATCGACCTGTTGCGCGGAGGCAAGCCCATCGTCAGGCTGCCCGACTCCGTTCTTGGAAAGATGCAGTCCGGCACCTACGTGATCAACATCTTGCGGGTGGAGAGCTCGGACTACGAGTTCTACCCCGTTGATCTGCGATCGAGGCTGCCGCGGGTCGGCATTCCCCTCAAACCGGAAGAGCCCGACGTCGTGCTTGATCTCCAGGCGGCGCTGGCGCGGGTGTATGAAGCGGGCGCGTATCACCTGCGCATCGACTACAATCGCGAGCCTATCCCCCCGCTCGACGGCGAAAACGCACGCTGGGCCGGCAAGCTTCTCGAGGACGCCGGCCTGCGAAAGCCGGCCGGCCCGCCTAACGGACCTGATCTTCCCAGCAACTGATTCCCGGAGCAGACCATGACCGCGAAGAAACCCCTCAATATCGGCGTCGTCGGCTACGGCTTCATGGGCCGAACCCATTCCAACGCCTACAAGCGAGTGAATGACTTCTTCGACCTGACCTACCGCCCCGTCCTCAAGGCCATCTGCGGGCGGACCGCCGAGGGAGCCAAGGCATTCGCCGAAAAGTGGGGCTACGAATCGTTCGAGACCGACTGGCGCAAGCTGGTCGCGCGGAAAGATATCGACGCGATCGACATTTGCACGCCCAACAATACGCACGCCGAGATCGCGATCATGGCGGCCGCCGCGGGCAAGATGGTCCTCTGCGAGAAACCGTTGTCGATGAACATGGTCGAAGGGCAGATCATGGTCGACGCGGTCGAGAAGGCCGGCGTGCCCAACACGGTCTGGTACAACTACCGCAGGGTGCCTGCCGTGGCTCTGGCCAAGCAGTTGATCGACGAGGGCCGGCTGGGCAAGGTGTTTCACTACCGCGCCAACTTCCTGCAAGACTGGACCATGTCGGCCGACCTGCCCCAGGGAGGGACGGGCCTCTGGCGGCTCGACGTCGCCGCCGCCGGCTCGGGCGTCACCGGCGATCTGCTCGCCCACTGCATCGATACCGCCATCTGGCTGAACGGCTCGATCGGCTCGGTCTGCGGTATGACCGAGACCTTCATCAAAGAGCGCAAGCATAACTTGACGGGGAAGGTCGAGCCGGTCGGCATCGACGATGCCTGCGCGTTCTTGTGCCGGTTTGACAACGGCTCGCTCGGCCTGTTCGAATCGACGCGGTACGCCCGCGGGCACAAGGCGCTCTACACCTTCGAGATCAATGGCGAGAAGGGGTCGCTGCGGTGGGAGCTGCCCGACTTGCACCGGCTTCAGTATTTCGACCATGGCGACGACTCTTTGATTCGCGGCTGGCACTCGGTGCACGTCACCGACGGCGATATGCCCTACATGAAGAACTGGTGGGTGCCGGGCCTCCAGATCGGCTACGAGCACACGTTCGTGCACCAGGCCGCCGACTTCCTGGCGAACCTGGAGACGGGAACGCCGACTGCCCCGACGTTCCGCGACGCCCTGGCCACGCAAGCGGTCTGCGACGCCGTCCTCGACTCGGCCGAGCACAACAAGTGGGAGTCCGTCGTGCCGGTGTGAGGAGGAATGCCTGTGGCCAAAGAGCGTGGTCCGCAGCAGGGTGAGGGCCGCATGAGCCTGGCCGTGGCCATGCTCATGGTCGCTCTGGCGGCGCTGGGTTTCTGGTTGATTAACGACAATCTCCGCGTCCCCATTCCTGGTCCTTATGGGTTTGGATTCTGGGATGAAGCCATCGCACTCGGTCTCGCCTTTATATTAGGAGGGCTCTCGCTCCTGGGGCCGCCACTCCTCTTGCTGCGAGGGCGAGGGCGCCGGTGGGGAGCGGGGAGGATGGTCTGGTTTGCATGCGGCGTGGCCACCTGGACATTCTGGCCCCCCTACTTTTGGACCCACGCGTACTGGGGATGGACCCTTATGCGATCTTCGAGCGCACAATATTTCTTCGTCGCGACGCCTCTGCTGGCGATCGTGATCATGTCGTCGTTCCTGGCAGGTGGTTGGCTGCGGCGACCGCGGCGGCGATCGCTGTGGCTGTCGTGGCAAGAGACCTTTGGCATTTTCCTCGGTCTCGCCTGGAGCTGTCTCGGAATTCATCGGATTGCCTGGCTATATTACAAGGAAACTTTACTTCGGACGCTAAAGCTTGCGCGGTCGGCGTGCCGGTGTGAGGAGGTCCGCTGCTGGACATGAACCGTAGTCGCAACCATTCCGATCGGCTGAATATCGGCGTCTTCATGCTCATGATCGCCGGGGCGGCGCTCGGGCTCTGGCTGATGCTCGATCAGCTTCGAGGGGGGGGAACGCAGTAGCCGACTCCGGCACGCGGTGGATGCTCGTCGGCGTCTTTGCTCTCGGCGGCTGCTCGTTGATCGGCGTACCGCTTCTGCTCGTGACAGCCCGCCACCGACCTTGGGGGGCGGGCCGATTTCTCTGGTTCACGAGCGGCACGGCGGCGTGGCTGCTCTGGCCCCCGGTCGTCTACCAGCGCGTTGCAGGGACACATGGAGGAGGCCCGGGCGGACACTCCACGAGCGCGCTCTGCTTTTTCTACGGAACGCCGCTCATGGCCGTTTACGTGACCATTGCGCTCCTCGCGAAAGGGGCGTTCCGGCGTTCGCAAAGGCGGCGGCTCCGGCGGTCCCAGCAAGAGCTGTTCGGTCTCTTGCTCGGTCTGGTGTGGGCCTGCACGGGCCTCTATCTGATCGGCCTGTTTTACGTCGACGACCTCTCCAAGCGGTGATCCACCTGAACAGGGTAAGTTTCCATGAAAATCGGCATGAATCTTCTCTTGTGGACGACTCACGTGACGGAACAGCACGACGCGATCCTGGACGGCCTCAAGGTCCTGGGGTTCGACGCCGTCGAGGTGCCGATCTTCGAGACCGCCGACCTGGCGCCCTATGAGCGGCTGGGCAAACGGCTCAAGAGCCTGGGTCTCAGAGCGACGGCGGTGACCGTGATGGGACCGGAAGCCAACCCGATCTCCCCGGACCCCAAGATTCGTGCGGCCGCGGTCGCCTACCTCGACCGGGTCATGGAATGCGGCCAGGCGTTTTCTTGCGAGATCCTCTGCGGGCCGATCCATTCCGCAATCGGCGTCTTCTCGGGCGAGGGGCCGACCGAGCACGAATTCCAGTGCGGCGTCGACACCCTCCAGCAGGCCGCCGAGAAGGCCAAGGCGCGCGGAATCAAGATGGCCGTCGAGTACCTCAATCGGTTCGAGATCTATTTCCTGACGACCGCCGCCCAGACCGCGCGGTTCGTGCAGGCCGTCAATCATCCCTCTTGCCGGATGATGTACGACAGCTTCCACGCGCACATCGAAGAGAAGGACCAGGCGCGCGCGATTCTCTCGTGCGCGGGCGAGACGATTCACGTCCACGTCTCGGAGAACGACCGGGGCATCCCCGGCACCGGCCAGGTCAACTGGAACGAGTTCTTCCGCGGCTTGAAGGCCAGCGGCTACGACGGCTATCTCACGATCGAAGCATTCGGCCGCGCGCTGCCCGCCCTGGCGGCCGCCACCAAGGTCTGGCGCGACCTCTTCCCCGACCCGATGGGGCTGTGCAGCGATGGGCTGGCGTTCATCAAGTCGCGCCTCTGACCAGCCGGGACCGAACCTCTCCAAATGTGTCACTGTCTGTTTTCCTGAACAAACGGCGATTTGCTTCGCCCGGAGCCGAAGATGAGTGTTTCGACCAGGATGATCACATCGGGAATCGTCGCGGTGGCACTGGCTCCGCTCTTGATGGGCCAGGCACCGCCGGCTGCCAATCCGGGGGCCCAGGCGCGAAACCAGGCCCCCGCCAAGGCCCAGGCGCGGCCGCATGGCCAGCGGGTGCGCGTCGACCCCGCAGCCGTCACGGTCGAAGACGGCGATACCGTGATGATCCGCTGGTCCGAGGCCGACGCCGAGATCGTGCGGATCCTCGGCATCGACACTCCCGAGACTCGCCGCCTGGAGCACAACCTGCCCTTCGACCAGCCGTTCGGCAAGGAGGCCCGCGCCTTCGCACAGGGCGCGTTCGCTGCCGCCAGCGAACTGGAGCTCTTGCGGTGCCCGACGCTCGACCCGTATGACCGAACGCTCGCCTATCTGTTCATCAACGGCCGCAACTATTCGATTCTCGCGATCAAGGCCCGGCTCACGACCGAAACCATCGGACACTACGGCGACAACGGATTGCCCAAGGAGGCCGCCGAGGTCGTGGCCGCCGCCAAGGACATCGGCCCGTTGCCGTTCGAGCCGCCGCACCAGTTCCGAGCCCGGATGCGCGACCTCACCAACTGGATGAAACAGCACGGGCAGTACCCCGCGAATTGAAATGGAATCGTCCCGGTAGAGAGGGATCGCAAATGGAGATCGTCGGTCTCAGAGGTGAGCGCGTCCGGCTGGTTCCTCCTGACCGGACGCTGCACCTCGACAACGCGCTCATGTGGCTCAACGACCCCGAGGTCACCGCGACCTTGAAATTCAACCTGGGCTTCACCCGGCGCCAGGAGGAAAAGTTCTTCGACCAGATCGAAACCCGGGAGGGGGGCGACTTCGTCTGGGCGATCGTCGATGAGAACGGCCGGCACGTCGGTTTCATCGGTCTGCACGGCATCAACTGGCGCAATCGCTGGGCCCACGGCGGACTCGTGATCGGCGACCGCTCGGCCTGGGGCCGAGGCTACGCCAGCGACGCGGTCGGAGTGCGCACCGGGTTTGCCTTTGGAGAGCTGGGGCTCCATCGAATCGAAGGCCACACGATCAACCCGGCGATGAAGCGGGTCTACGAAAAATGCGGCTACCGTCACGAAGGAGTCGCCCGCCGCAAGTTCTGGCGGAATGCCGCCTGGTTCGATGCGGACCTGTACGCCATCCTCGAAGAAGATTGGGCCAGCACACGGGAATCGCAGAACGACCTGCGTCGAGGGTCAGAGTTTCTCGCCTGAAGTAACACGCCGGCCGCCGAAATGGAAATCGGACGGATCGGGCGGATCGGACGGATCGGACGCGGCGGCCGGCTTGGTTCTTCAGGCTAACAACTCTGACCCTCGACTGAAGCAATCCCCCGGTTCACTTCCGTTTGCGCTTCTGCCCCCTGCCGTCCGCTGCCCGCAAACGTTCACGTTGGTAGGACGCACTTCTGGTAGGGTGAGGTCGGTTGCCACTGTCCGGCCGGGTTCTTCTCTTCGATTCGAGACATCCACTCGTTCAGCTCTTTGATTTTCGATTTCGTGTCGAAGATCCGGGATACGCTCAGCCAGTGGGCCAGGACGCACGGCTGGCCGACAGGCGGACGGTGTCGCTCTTGCTCCTTGTGCACAGCCTGATCAGCTCGTCGATCGCGAATCTGGCCCCGCTGGTCAGTTTGCCGACCATGCGGTCGGCGACTCGCATACGGGTGATGTCCACGAGCTTGCGAAATCCATTTTCAAGCGACCGCTCATAGGCCGTCGCGAAGTCGACGCCGTGCCGTTTTGCCCACGACCGCACGGTCTGCCCAAAGGCAACCCCCACGACGAGGCTCTTCTCCAAGATGTCAGTGAGCATGTGACTCATGTCAGTTCTTCCTCGAATTCGCGATGGACTTCGTCAAGAAGTTTCGTAAAACGTGCGTTGGAAAGTGACGCCAAAAGCGGAGAATGCTTGCGTATCTCGAGCGCCGCCGGATTGCAGAAGCCTTGATCGTGATGATCGGTGGAATCGCGGCGAGGGCGTCCGCGACGATCGCGGCGGCGGAAGCCGCCCTCGGCCTTGGCCCCGGCGTCGTGACGGCGCAGATCCTTCATAACTGCCATGTGGAACTCACTCGCCTTGATCGGCGAGAACCGCGGGGGCGGCGGCTCCCAGGGGAGATTGGGCAATTGGTTCCGCAGGTTCGGGGATGCCGGCTCGGCCGAATCGGCGGGTATGACCGGTTCTCGACGGGCAAGATGCCCGTCCCCCAAACTGGGTTCGATGTCGAGATTTGACGCGTCATCTTCCTGGTCCGGAGTCAACGCCTCCTCGGCTTCCGCCACCAAGAGAGGTTGCTGACGGGCAAATTGCCCGACGCCCAAATTGGGTTCGATGTCGAGATTTGGCACTTCGTTCCGCTGGTTTGGAGATGCCGGCCCGGCCGCATCGGCGGGTATGACCGGTTCTCGATGCGCAAGATGCCCGTCCCCCAAATTGGGTTCGATGTCGAGATTTGGCACTTCGTCCCGCCGGTCTTGGGCTGGCGATTCGCCGGCTGCCGCCACCAAGAAAGGTCGCTGACGGGCAAGATGCCCGTCCCCCAAATTGGGTTCGATGTCGAGATTTGGCACTTTGTCCCAGAGACCCGCACAATCACCCGGCGTGCTCGCGTCGAGATCGGCGGGAGCGTATGGGTTATCGGTTATGAGTTGCTCGTTTTGCGTTTGTGGATCGTAGGAAGTGTCGGTTGTGGATTGAAGGTTCTCGGTTTGCGGATCGTCGGGCATTTCTTCGTCCTTCATCCTTCCGCCTTCATCCTTTCCCGAACGCGTTTCCACTGCCGAATTCCGACCCCGCGCATCGCGCTCGGCGGCGCGACGAAGCTTCGTCAGCTCGGTCAACGACCGCAGCAAGGCCCGGGTGCAACCCAGTTCATAGCGCCTCAGCCGCTCGCCGTCGGGACTCAAGTCGATCGCCATGCAGTCGGTCCGGCGGATGGCGTCGCGCTCGGCGTTCTGCTCGAACACGGCGGCTTTCGCTTTCAACTCCCCGATCGCCCGCTCGGTGATCGACACCAAAACCCGCCGGGCCCCCTCGGGATCGCTTGAATCGAGCACGTCCGGCCGCCAGCGCTCGTGTACCCCCCTCACGAAAAACTTGTATTCAGCCTCGTCCAGCTCGCCCTTGAGCGATGCATAGGCATCGTCACCGCGGCCATCGAGGATCGCACTCGCGGCAAAGACCTGCATCACCGATTTCACATTGGCTGCATCGAGCGGTGTACATCCCAGGAGCCTTATGCATTTGAGCTTGTCCTGGCCTTCCCACGTCTTTCCTGGCTCGAGCTGCTCTTGGAGCGCGGTCCACTCGGTCAAGAGCCAATCGACCCCGCCTGCGGTCGCCTCCATGAGCGGCACGAGTCGTGCCGGATGGTCCGGGTCATCGGCGATGCCGGACCAGGAGGTCCGCTCGCCTCGATGATCGAAGCGTCCCGAGCCATAGAGCTGCGTCGGTTGCCGGCAGTCGTGGAATAAACGGGCGCCGAGTCCGGCGATTTCGTCCAGATCCCGCTGCGGGGCGTTCTCGATCTGCGTCGTCACCCTGGCTGTCTGCACGCGCGTCACCCTGTCTAATTTCCAGGTCGCGCTGACGGCGTTTTCCACCAAGCGTCTTTCGACTGGACCAACCGGCAGAAGGGTGTCGCACCAATCGTCGAGCCGCTCTTCGAAATCCCGCCGGTTTTCCCCCGGAACGGTATCCTGACGGCTCGCCATCCCATGTTTTAATGCGTTCATTTTTGAACGTTCACGTCCAAAAACGGACGTCGGGCCTTTACTGAGCTTCCCATTGCGCTGATTTGCGCTGATTTGACGCTGAGAGGTTGCCATCGTCGACTTCTCCACGATTGGGTTATGTATTCCATACTGCGCTCGACGTCGTGACGAATCAGGGGCAGGCCAAGCTCGGCGCTGAACGGGGGCGTTTGGTTGTTGCGTCGTTCGCGGCGAACTCACCGGCAGTTTGTCCCGACAACGAGGAACTTACGACACCGCGCCCAAAGCGAGAACTGCTTGTGCAGATTTCCGAGAGACCGGAATCGGCAGATCCGCCAGAGCCGGCGCCGGCCGTTGAATCGGAACAATCGGCACCTCGTCGTGTGAGCCGGCAACTGGGACCGATCAACGACACGACTTGGAGTCAGTTTCGATCAACAAGACGGCAGCGCGGTTGGTGGCTGGACGGAGTACGGCGTGATCGGCACGTACGCCCACACTGCGAGTCCCACAGGCATGCCTGGCCTTCGCGGCAGGTGATGAGAACGCGGCCGCCGTCCGGTGCGAAACACATCCGGAAGAACATGTCGGGACGGGGAAGTTGACCGAGTGGTCGCGGCTGTCACGACCGGAATAGCGTTGCGGGCTCGAATGAACCGCCCACGGAGTCGCGCGAGCTTATGCCCAGCCAGCTTTCCAGGACCGAGGTATAGATACGTCGGAAGTCGGTGGTCATCTTCGGCTCGCCGTCGCCCAGGTCGGTCAGGCTCGGCATGTTGTCGGCGACACCGCCGCGCACGCCGGGGCCGGCGAGGAACACGGCGCCCGCCGTCCCGTGATCCGTGCCGCCCGAGCCGTTCTCCCGGACCGTCCTGCCGAACTCGCTGAACGCCAGCAAGGCCACTCGTTCGGCGATCTTTGCCGCCTGGAGGTCCTCGAAAAACGCGGCCACCGCGCCGGCAAACTCCGAGAGCAACCCGCTATGCGTGTCCTCCTGGGCGGCATGCGTGTCGTAACCGCTCTGTGCGGTGTAGAACACCCGCGCACCGAGATTGGACTTCAACAAGCGGGCTGCCAGGTTGAGCCGTTGCGCTAGACCGGTGGATGGGTACTTGGCCGTATCATTACCACCGGCGAGGCGTGCGAGTTTTTTCGAGGCCGTCCGAGCGTCCACGCCCTGCCGGCGGACGAACGCGAGCAGATCGTCCTGGTCGTTGCTTGTTGCGTCTTGTTTGAGCGCAGCCGGTTCCGCGAGAAGCATTTCCTCCAGGCGACCGAGCGTCAGCGCCGTGCTGCGCCGGCCGCGCAGGGCGCCGGGGACCGAGCCGCTGAGCGCGTACGAGGTCCCGGCCAGCGGGTCGAGCGCCCGCCCAAGCCAGCCGTAACCCTTGTGCTCCTCGGGGTCGAAGCGCGCTGTGTGCCAGATCGCCATGCTTTCGAAGTGCGACCGGTTCGGGTTGGGATAGCCCACGCCCGGAATGATCGCTAGCTGCCCGTCCTGTAGCAGCTTCTCCAGCGGCTTCAGGGATGGGTGCAGGCCCAGGGTGTCGGACAAGCGCACCAGGTCTCGCTTCCGGAGGCAAAGCGGTCTCGCCGAAGAACAGGCGGCAGAGCTTGCCGGCGATACGCTGGGCCGTGGCGGGCTGGTCCAGCAGAATCTTGACCAGATCCGACCCGGCCCACCTGCCCTTGTGCCCAAGGATGGTCCTGTCGCCGTCGTCGTGGCGAAGCGTGTTAAAAGCGAACCTCTCATCGTCGACGGTCCAGCCCGTCAATGCCCTGGCGGCTTCGTTGACGTCGCGGTCGGAATAATGGCCCACGCCGAGCGTAAACAGCTCCATCAATTCGCGGGCCAGATTCTCATTCGGATGCCCCTGGCGATTGGCCGGGGCGTCAAGGTAGATGAGCAGGGCCGGCTCACGAACAGCGGCGCCCAGCAGGTCGGCGAAGTGCGCCTGCGCGTGCCGGCGGAGCGTGTCGTTTTGGCGGTACATCAGGGCGACGCCCTCGACCTTGCTATTGGCGGTGGCGAAATGATTGTGCCAGAAAAGGGTGAGGCGCTCGGTTAACGGGTCTACGCCGAAAAGCATGCGGTAGAACCACCAGCCCTTGAGCCGGTTGATCTCCTGCCCGGCGACCGCGGTATCGGCCAGCAGTTGGGCCGTCGAAGCAAAATCCGCACGTGCGGTGCAGGCTGTTCCGGCCAGCAGGCGGCCGACGCTCACGATGGGCCCGTCCCGAAGGTCGCGCTCCAGTTCTTCCCAGGTGGCGGCGAAGGCGGCTCGGCGGTGCAGGTGAACGACGCGCCGCAATGTCCAGTGCGACCTGTTGTCGGGCTCGAAGGGCGCCCAGTGATGGGAGACCATGGTTATTCTCCGTCAGCGAGCTTGAGCTTTCCAAGGTCGGTGGTCCGGCCGGACTCGACCGTTGACTTGTCGACAAGCCCTTGGCCATAGCCGCTCCGTTTGCTTGCGTAGCGACGCCAAAGTTGGAACTCGAGGCCCGGGATTACTTCGTCGATGATGAAGGTGCCGCCGGCATCAGTAACAACCTGATCCGCACCGTGAATGAACGCATGCACAGTCATGAAGCGCCCATCATCATTCATACCGGCGTTATGGTAGGTGAGGTTCACATTGACGCCGCTCACAGGCTTGCCGGCCCCGTCGACGACGGTTCCCCGAACAAGGCCACAGGGGAGCAACCGCACCACCACAGGCCCTTTCTCGTCGCTCTTGAGCGTGAGCGTGGCGAACAGCTTCTTGCTCGGTTCGTAGAAGAGCAGGCGCCGCGGTTGGCCTGACTCAGCTACACCCTGGGCCAGCCATGAATCTGTTTCCGTGCGCACCATACCCTCGAGCCCACGGTCGCGGCCTTCTTCGTCGACAAAGGTGTTGGCGAGCGGGCGGCCATCGGCGTCCTGGATCTTGATCAGAATCGTACTTGCGGGCTCAACGGTAATGTCCTGCTTGACCGTCGTGCCCGGTTCGATCTCGAGGACCTTGCAAAAGCTTCCTTGAAGGCGTCAATCCATACCGAGTGCGGCAATCATCGATTTCTTGAACGCGACTTGCACGGCGACCCCCTTGAGGAGTGTCGCGACGGCGCCGCGGGGGGAGCCCGCGACCGCAGCCAGGACATCCACGAACACTTTTGGCTGGGACGCTCCCGCCGGGGAGGTGGCCGCCAGCGTCAAGAGACCTGCTCCCAGGGTGCAGCCACGCCCCATCAAGGCAGCGCCCAGGCGCTTCCGACCCCGCTCCAACTGGATCTTGATCGTACCTGCCGGCACACCCAGCCGGACGGCCGCTTCGTCCCGGGTCAGCCCTTCCAGATAGCACAGTACGAGCGGCTCGCGGTAGCGCGGCGGGAGCCTGTCCAGTTCTTCGTCCAATGCCGCCAACAACTCGCGGCCGCTCATTCCGTCGACCGCCTGCACGACCTCCGGCACGGCCGCCCGAGCTTCCCGCCGAGCTCGTCGTTGACCGGCCACCAGGGCGTTGCGTGACACCTTACGGGCCGTGGCGTAGAGCCAGTTCGCCAGCGACGCCTGCCAGCGGTCGTGACTGCGGGCCTTGCGGGCCAGAATGAGGAAGGTCGCCTGGAAAGCGTCCTCGGCATCCTGCAGGTTCGGCAAGATGCGGCGACAGACGCCCAGGACCATGCCCCCGTGGCGGCGGAGCAGCCCTTCGAAGGCGGCTTGATCGTTGTCATCGGAAAAGCGGCGGAGGAGATCCGCGTCGCTGAGGCCAGCCTGCGCCGTCAGGATCGCCTTCAATAAAGCAGCCGTGGAAGCCCTCGACATGGCCACCCTCCCGTCGTTCACGGTCCCTCTACTGACATCATGTGCGCCGGCCGCCTGGTGGCATCAACCAGTGACCGTTTCGCTTGATCTCTCGCTTGAGCACTTCGACCGCCTTTTCCAGTTGCGCGTGACGCTTCGTGCGCCAGCGGAACAACCATTCGTCCGAGGTCAAGCTGGCGAGCCTGCCTTCGTAGACACCCCGGCTGGCGGTCAGTTCGACGGTAAGCGTTGGGCGAAACCATACCAGGGTCACGGGCACCCGCACCAGGCCGCATGATATCGAGAGCCCTTCGAAGCAGCCATCGACGACAGGCGGCCACCGCGCAGCCGCACCCGATGGGTCGCCCCGTGGCGACTGGCCGCACTGGGAACAAGACACAGAACGGCAGCGCCGCCCTTGAAACGATCGTGTTCCCGGGAACAAGACAGATAGATAAACGGTCTCATCGACGTGCTGGCAACGAGAACCCCAAGCGCTGCCCTCCAAACGATTGAAAGCGCTGCCGGATCACAGACCGGTCCCAGCAGCCGCGGGTATGGCGCAGGTTCTCCTCGATTCGGTTCGTCGTGGGACGGAATTCATTCCGTCTATTGATTTCAATGTCGCCTTTCGCGGAGCGAAAGGCGACTATTATTAGTGTTTATATCTGTTTAAGTCTAATTGGACCTTATCAGTCTCTTCACAAACCGCCCCTACGAAGGGACAGCGCGGCGCCGCCGGCATCGGTCCGCAAGCCGCCACGACGCGAACCGCCATTGTCGCCTTTCGCTCCGCGAAAGTACCTTCTTCAATCTTTCGCGGAGCGAAAGGCGACTATCACGCTGTGTGACGTCGGGGCCTATCCACCGAAACGGAAACGCCGCGACAAGGATTTCCGTGCGAGCGCCGTTTGCGGAGATCTTCTTGATCGCGACTTTGCTCGTCTTGCTGAAGACCAAGGTCCCTTCCTGGAAATCGAACACGAGCACGCCGTCGCGAGCATCGAGCGCCGCGGGAAACGCGCCGTCCGTCGTACCAGTGAACGAAGTCGAGCCAGCGGCGCGGGCTTTTGGTATCGCTGGGGTCGTCAATCGCGAGCACGACCAGGAGCGTGACCGGTAACGACGATTGGTGGTTCACCCAGGATCTCCCCTCATGCCAGACCGACCGATTGATTGGTTTGTCTCCTGGCTTACTTACCCGGAAAATCATGCGGAAGTTTCGTCTTCTCTTCCTGGAGCGGGCCCGATTCGAAACAACAACGCGACACACGGCTAGACAGCCAGGTCTTTTTGAGGT
This sequence comes from uncultured Isosphaeraceae bacterium, assembly GCA_963781785.1. Lineage (GTDB taxonomy): Bacteria > Planctomycetota > Planctomycetia > Isosphaerales > Isosphaeraceae > CAWAHD01. Next base: position 777,950 of record CAWAHD010000002.1, read on the forward strand.
CAGGCTTTCCAGCCTGACGATGCGAGAGTAGGTCAGGCTGGAAAGCCTGACCTACAGCAATGCGGGCCCGGACCCTGCGCGGCAACAGTTCTCGACATCTCCCGGGTCATTGATTCGAAACCGGCCCACTGGCTCACGGGGCCTTGTCTTCGACGGCGAGTATGTCCCTGTCGTGGAACCCTCGGTAGCGGTCCTTGAGATCGGGATCGGGCGAGTTAACGGGGATCAACGGGAAGGTCTTTATCTCATTGCCTTTGTACTGCACCGAGAGCTGCAGATCGGTGAATCGGGCCAGCGCGTAATGCCATACCGGGCTGGCGTTGGGGCCCGACTTGCGCGCTTCGATCAAGAGGAGCGCCTCGGGATCGGTCCCGGCCGAAGTGACAAACGTGAAGAGCGCTCCGTCGAGCACGTCGGGGTCCGTGCTCTCGTAACGATACAGGGGCTGAGGCAGCAGGCGCAGCTCCCACCGTCTGTCTTCGCGATCCCGGCTCGAGGCGGAGAAATCGCGGGTCAGGTTGCGGATCTGTGCGAGCCGCTGCCGGCCGGATGGGGCGGGCGCAGGCGCGCCCGCAATCGGTACGATCTGGATCCCCGGGGCCAGGGGCGTCCAGGTCTGGGCATGCGTCCCCGCGCGCTGTACGTCAAGCACCGAGAGCGCCAGCGAATGAAACTCGTGGTAGAGCATGCGTGGCCCGGTGGCGGGGAACGAAAAGAAGGAGCCGAGAACCTCGGGGCGGCCCCGACACGTCCACACGTAGACCGCGCCGTCCTGCCCGCGTGCTCGCACTGGGTTGGTCCAGAGGTAGACCGGCTCGCGCCTGAGCTCGACGCGCTGTTTGCGACTGGCGTCGCGGTAGATGGTATATTCCGCCGCGTCGCTCACGTAGATCTCGATGAGCCGGTCGCGCTTGGTCCGGGCTGACTTCTGCGCCGCGTGCTTGTCCTTCGCGCTGGGCGGCTGGCCGGGCTGCGCGACCGCTTGCTGCCCGCACGCCGCCCCCCCGGCCGGGAAGCACGTGACCACCACGGCGAGTGACCAGGCGCCCCGCCGGAGGGTTGCCGTCCAGGTTTTTGTGTGGCGGAAGTAACTATTCATGGGACCTTGAAATCAAATCTCACTACCTGGATCACACGCCAATCGGGACAGACGTCGGTCACGAGTCGCCGACCAATTCGAGCAGACGACCCATCCTTGGATCATCAAGGTCGGCTAAGGTTTGCCATTCTACCCTGATCCAGTCCAGATCGAGCTTGCCCATGTGTGCGAACACGAGGTTTTCGATGTCGATTTGGTCCTGGGTGCGAAAGGCGAGGAGTTTGAGAAGGATCAGGCCTTCCGTCGAGGCGATGCGGATGGGCTGACCAAGCCACGTTTCTTCGGTGGCCCGGTCGAGGATGTGAAGGTACGTCGGAATGAGTGGCTTGAGCCAATCGACGCGAATGCCGTGATAGGAAAGTGCCACCATGTGATGTTGGGTCCATTCCGCAATGGTGGCGAGGGTGTCGAACTCGAAGCCACGGCAGCGCAGATCTTCGAGCAGCGAAGGGAGGACGAGTTGCGGCACTTTCACCAGAAAATCGATATCTTTGGTGAATCGCGGCTGGGATCGATACGATGCCGCCATGCCGCCGATGAGCGCGTACGACACGTGGAACTGGGCCATCGCGGCGATGGCCTCTTCCAGTGCCCGGCGCAGTTGGTCTGAGATCGTGGGATCATGCTCCATGTTGCCTGAACACTTTCCGCTGCAACTCCTGCCATTCCGCCTCTTGAGCCTGCATGCGCCGTTCGATCTCAGCTCGCCGGGGAGAGTTGTGCACCATGTTCATGCCAATCTCCATGAGTTCCGCGATCTGGTTCCAGCGCTCCTCCGGTGACAGTCTACGGAATTCCTCGGCGCGGGCGTGGGCCTCTACGGCCCGTTCGGGAAACTGCAACGGCAACCCTGTCGCGGGATCGACGACGTCATCCACGTTGATTCCCTCCTTCAACCGCTCGACACCAACCCGAGGTCTCGATTCTCCGGTGATGGCTTTGTAACACGTCGATCGCCAAACGGTGAAGACGGTCGTACAGCGCGGATTCGAATACCTCGAAGCGTGGCCACTTGAATGTTACCGCAGAGAACTCGCCGAAGGCCAGCCGCCCAGCGCCCAATACCGGTCAAAAAAATTGCTCAATAGCCGTCTTGTCGCCGTGAAGACTGACATGACCGCGGACTACCCACAGGCTGGGTCTACACCCGGCAACGCTTGCCGGGATGGAGCCGAGAGGTCACAAACTACGTTCCAAGCTGTGCTCTCAGCGTCGCCTTGAAGGCGATGAGTTTTCTCAGAACGTCCTCGTCGCCGTCGTTCTTAGCCTGCGTGACCATTTGCTCGACGAAATCGATATCGGCTCGCAGGTTTGCACGGTTCTTCGTTTCCGCGATCATTTCGTCGGTCGCCACATCGTCGCCATGATCGATCTCTTCGAAGGCGTCGTCGGAAGAACCTCCGCGGACAAGCCAGGTGACGAATTTGGCGATCGCCAATCCCGCGAGGATGCCACCGACAGTTCCGCCGACAAAACCGTGGAAAAGATAAATCATCCCGGGATTCCCGCAGACCAACTCGTCAGGTGACCGGGCCAGCTCCGCCGCGACCTCTCGGTTCCAGAGAGCCATCGACAAAAAGATGCCCAAAGCCACACCGATCAATGGCATGGGTGCGGCACAGACCCAGGCGATCCATGGTTCCTGATGCCGGCGGCGCCCGCCGCCTCGGGTTTGACGACTCGGCTTCGCGCCTGCTCCGGGGTGTTCGTGGTCTCGGGCCATATGCAACCCCTGTCGAATCCGGCCTCGCGTTCACCGTCGCGGTTTTCTGCATCGTCACGCGCGTGACTGGCGGCGTCAACGAAAGATACAAGGAGCGGCGACGCGTTGCGCGCACTCGAAGAAACAACGCGCGGAGATCGACTGCGGCCGCGGCTGATGTCGCGATCCCACGTTCACCTTTGTGACCGGCCGTCGTATGATGGCGGAGCGGCCGGGCCTCGAACCTGGATCGCGGCAGTTTCCGCGCGAAATGTGCAAGTCTGTGAGAGAATTTCTGTGTTGACCGAGCCACCTGAAAAGAATGGAATCCGGATCACCGGCCGCCGTCCGCTCACGGTCACGGCCCTCGGTGCGACTCGCGAGCAAGCTCTGGCTCGGCTTCGCGAGGCCATCGTTCGGCGAATGGCGGAGGGATCGGTTCTCGTGCCGTTGGATATCGAAAGGACCGAGGATCATCCGTAGTGATTCGTCAATCTTCGATTGGGGGGTCGGAGGATTGGAGACCTTCGGTCGCGCCCTGGGCGGGGTCGGGAGACCCGCGCCCAACAGGAAGATTGACGGGTCACTAGACGGCGGTTGCAGGGCTGCTCCCCTACAAACCCTGTTCGGCGAGCGGCCATCCTTGGTGCTGGGATGGGCTGCAACCGGATGTCAGGCTTTGCGCCGCTTGCCACCGCCGTTGGCGGCGCGCTTGATCTCCAGATCGGTCACCAGCAGCAGATCTACGATGTTCAGCGTATCATCCGGCTGGGCCACGACGACCGTGCGACCACTCGGGACGGTCATGACGAACTCCCGATGATGCACCGGGATCTCCCGACCGTCAGCGAGGTGGATAACGAAGGGACGGAAGGGTTGAGCGTTAGAAAGGGCTCGTAGGTGGTCGATGGTCATCGAAGCGATCCCGGGCTGAGGAGGCGGGCATCGACTCGGCTCAGCGGCACACCGCGTGCGGCCTGTACCTCGATGACACCATAAACCTTTTGTGCTGCGGCCAGCATACGGACTAAAGCGCAGTTAGCCCTCGAAGCCCTGGATCTTGATCTCGCCGATCGGCGTGCCGGACGGAAGGTCTTTGACCTGGCGATGAATCTGGCCCAGGATCCCGAAATGCACGTCAAGGTCGGTGGGCTCGAGGTTGCCCGGTTCCGTCTCGCCCCCGAGGACCGGCGGAACCTTGTACCCGAAGCACTGTCCCGGCTTGAGCAGTTTGCCCTGAGTGAGGATGTCTCCGACGAGTTGAGGGACGAACCAAACGGCGGCGTTGTCGGGCTGAACCATGATCTGCTTGAACTCGTCGGCACTCCTGGCGACTCGGGTCAGCCTCCCCCACCCGGCATCGAGCCAGAAGATGCTGCCGTCGTCGTCATGGCGCAGGAACAGGTCCCCCAGGGCGCTGATGACCACGGGGTGGAACGACTCATCGACCAGCCACCGCCACTCCGTGAGGAGGCCTTCGAGATCCACACCGTCCGGGCTGACGGTGAGTTCATTCCAGGTAATTCGCAAGGGTTTGTCCTCCAGTGCCTGACGGCTTGCGGGTCAGCGGCGACGGCCGCGAAACCGATGGTCTGCGCTGAAGCCGAGGGTCAGGCCAGGTATTCATTGTGGATTTTCAATGACTGTCTCCACGTTGCGACGGACATCGACGGGTGCGAGGTCGTAGCCGATCGCTCGCTTGCCACTCCAGTTAACGCCGACATTGATCCCGCTGCTTTCGAGTTCCGGGAGCCACTCCCTGCAGAACTCGTCCCACGAAACCTGTACCGGCGTGAAGCCTGCGTACGCTGGGACCGTCTTGATGATTCGCTCAGCACGAGAGCGGGAGGACCAGAATGGTTGGGCGCGCCGACTCTCGGAACCGCGCGGCGCTGGAAAACCGCCCTCATCTCGAATCGTCCAGAGGAGCCGTGTGGCCGCGACTTGTCGATAGAACGCCCAAGCCTGCGATGACGCCTGCGACAATCAGTCCTCCCGGCCTAACGACCAATCTCAGCGACCCGAAACGGCAATATGACCTGAGACGACACCAGAAAGCGATGCGGCAGGCCGGGGCCTACGCAGCCGTTGGTCAGGCCGGCCGCCCGCTATGGACGTCGATGCGGGACACGGTCCCCATGACGTCTACCGCGACGACAACCCCCGTGACGCTGTACTCCCACGGCGGCTCGACGAAGCGCGACCAGAGCTTGTGGCCGCTCAGGTCCCAGGCGGCGAGCTCCAACTCGGCCGCCATGAGGACAACCCGCTCGTGCCTGCTCCAGGACCAGAACCCGCAGTCTGTGTGATCTTCCCATAAACGGGCCGGCCCTGACAGGTCGTAGCCCAACAGCCGAGTGCCCGCGCCGATGAACAGCCGATGGACTTCGGGAACCAGCAGCACACCAGGGACGAAGCCGAACCCGGCGGGCGAGTAGCGCTGGATGACGACGAGCGATGGCCACATCAGTGGTCGACCCACGCTCACGAAACAAACGGATGCGCCAGCGTCATCCGCGACGCCGAAGTCCTCGGCGAGTATGGCGCGCTGCTGATACTCGGATAGAAGGCCGGGGAGCCCATCCGCCTGGCAGCCGATCTCGTACTCGCCGACACTGACGCGGAACATCCAAGGCCCTATTTCGCTCTAACGCCGACGTTCAGCGGCCCGCGCAGCGGGTCCGCTTCATCCACCGGTCAGGCTCCGTTCGCTTCATTCAAGCCAAGTTGCCGGCGAATGATCGTACAGAGCGTCTCAGCCATCTCACTGTGCCGAGGAACCGGAGCCTGCCGTCCATTGGCTGGGTTGCGGTAGATGTCATGCCGCTTACCGTGGCGGGGGAGCACGCATCCGGCCGTTTCCAGCTCGCGGACCAAAGCTCGTCGCTTCACACTTCCAGTTCCACTGGCAGCCGCTGCGCGGTGGCCGGGGCTGGTGGCCGATCCTGGGTGACGATGAGTTCGTACGCGTCCTGAATGTTCTCGTTGAGCTCGGCCAAGGTCTTGCCTTGGCTGAACACACCGGGCACCTCGATCAGGCGGCCCACGTACCAACTTCCATCCCGCCAGTACTCGAGCGTGAACTGATGTCGCATTGCGCGCCTCTGCGGTCGGATGCTGCCGTCACACCCCGTCGAACCAACATGATGATAGCCAGTTGCGACGATGAGGACAACGCAGTCAGGCTCTGAGGCATTTCGACGACAAACGAACCAGCTCAGCGGGCAGGGTACCGACGAGACGGTGTTGGGCGGTCTCACACCTCAAATTCGCCCCGCGGCAATCCGGACTGGCGGATGATCGATCGCAGCGTTCCGATCCGTAGCTCGTTGTGATCGGGCACCGGAATCGTCGTGGTGCCATCGGGCGCCGCCCGCTGCATGACGATGTGACTGCCACGCTGGCGGACGCGGTTGAACCCATGCTTTTCCGGGATCGCGCAGGCTTCCTGCCCCGACAACACGCGAAGCTTACCCACACGCCACCTCAACCTGCGTGACGAATACCTCCTCGCCCAGGCGTTCCTGGACTTCTGCGGGGGGCGCACATTCAAAGAACAGCTCAAGCGCCTCGCGAAGGTTGTCCCGGGCCCCCTCAACGGTATCTCCTTGACTCGCGACATCCAGTTCGGGGCAGAGGGCGACAAACCCAGCCCCTTCGCGACGGATAACGGCCGTCAGTCGCTTGCTCATATTCCCTCCCATGAATCTCTGTCTTGGCAGCCCGATGCGCTCTCGGCGGCTTCGCTCACGCCTCCAACGCACGATTCCGCAGGAAGCCACCACACCGCACATTGTAGCGGTTGGCCGACAGGTGCGTCAGCATAACTTCGTCGGGCGCAGTCCGCCTGGATCAGCGGCATGATGGCGAAGAGCGCCTCACACCGCCCCACGGTCTCACCGTGCGACGCCGTGCGGAGGACCGCCGTCTTTCGGATCAGAGCGGCCCGTGCGTTCGCCGCCAGCATTCATGACGTCGCGGCGATTGCCTTCGATCGCAAGGTGCACGGGGATGATGATCACCAGAGAGGCCCATAGGACGGCGGCCACCACGTCTTGATCGTGGCGGTTCGCGGCGAAAACGCCCAGGACAACTCCAAGGATGGCGATGCCGCTCATCGCGCGAAGGATCGTGAGCTGGTTCCTCTGTCGGTGCGACATGGGATCTCCAATTGAGGCAGAGGCAAGGAGTTGCGATTCCACGGTGCCACGGCGGGCGGCACTGGTGACCATTTCTGGGTGCCACTGGTCGTACCCGACCAGTGTTTTCATTCCTTTCGTCGTTCGTGAGGAGTGGAATCCGTCGATAGCATGAGAAAGTCAACTCGTGGCGATCACCGGGCTCATGGAATCGCTTGACGGTCTTAGGGTGGCCGCTCATGGCCGCTCAGTGTAACCCGACAATCGCCCTCGGGCAATGACCGGAGGTCGTCGGTCCTCCCGCCAAGAGCACTGGTCGAGTACGACCAGTGGCACCCAAGAATGATCACCAGTGCCAGCCACCTGGACGAGGGACCGCGACACAGGTCCCTTTCTGCATTCGGGTTTTCACTGATCCAACGGTGTTGGGGTCAGGGGGGGCGGACCGCGCACGACGAGCTAGCTGCGCCTTGTGCGCAGGGGCCAAGAGGACGGGGCCGGACGCTTGAGAATCGACGAATCCAAAGCGTGTGACGGCGTTGTGGCTGGCGGTGCCACGACCGCCCGCCCTAACCCCCCCTTCGCAAGGGGGGGGAAAAGCCGGCGCACAAAACCGGAGGGAACGCGCCACTTGCGAGGATGCAGGTTTTCAACACCCCACCCTTACCCCCCATCCGCAAGTGGGGAAGAGACGGCGCACAAGACCGGAGGGAACGCGCCAGTTGCGAGGATCCAAGTTTCCAGCACCCCAGGTCAGGCCCCTTCGCCGAGCCAACCCGAACGAGTCTCGCCCCGCTGGTTTGCCTGCCAGTACCTGCCTGAACTCGGGTCGAGGCACGTCAGCCAGCCGCCGCCGTACACCCACGTATCGATGCAGACGGCATGACCGACGCTCCGGGGCTTTCCCGACCTCTGGGAGGTATGACCACAGACCATCACTTTGCCGGATTCGTGGGGCGGCGGATCAACGAATGACTCCCAGTACAGCATGAAATCGGGCTGCGCCTCGAGCGGATAATCTGGGTACGCATTCGCATGGACGAAGAAATGCGTTTCGGTCTCGAACCAGCCCCGTGTCTCTTCCTCCAGGAAACGCCAGTGCGACTCGGGAACGTCCGCAAGCCGGCCGCTCTTGCTCGATTCAGCGTATGAGGCCAGTGTCGCGTCCCCTCCGCATTCGATCCACCGCCTGCAGGCTTCTGTGTCCTGTCTGGCTTCCAGCATCATCAGCTCGTGGTTGCCTCGCAGAGCGACCAGCTTTCCCTGCCGCCCAAAGGCGATGAGCCAATCGAGTACGGCACGAATCGGGCCCGCGATTCACGTAATCGCCCAGCGTGATCACGATATCGTCGGGGCCGAACGGCACAGACGCGGCCAGCGTCGTCAGCGCCCTGAAGCAGCCGTGGATGTCGCCGACCGCAAGATATCTCACACCAAGCCTCTCGTCTAACACCGCGCTCCAAAGGCCCGCTCCGCGGTTCCGCTGCAACCGAACATCAATCACCTTGCCCTGCTTCTGAGCCAAGGACCATCTGCACACAAATCGCTTGCCACGCCCCGATCTCCAGGACCATCACGAACCGGGTATCAACGTGATCACCGGCGAGCGGGTTCGGGCCTCCGAGCGCCGGATGCGCGACCAATCCGTAGCACTGGCCCGGGCCCGCGACTTTCCCCTCCTGATGGAGCTCTAACACCAGCGGCGAGAGCAGGTAGATCTCCTGCCACGAGCGATCGTTGACCTCGGCCACGAACTCGTCGTAGGCGTCGGCCACGCGCGACACTTCGCCGGTGAACACGTCGAGCATCTCAACGTGCCCCTCGGGCCGGCGGAGGAACCAGGTACCGAATTTGCTCATGAAGGCCGGGGCCACCCGGCCGTCGATCAGCGGCGACCACGGCACAATCCACCGCTGAAAGTCGTCGGCAGAGATGTCATCGATCAGGAGATCGACCCAGGTGAGCTTCACGGAGAACCTCCGACGCTTGACGACCAATCTCTGTATTTATTGACGGCTGGCCGGTTGCTTGCAAGCCGGGCCCAGCGGAGGACGGGCGAGCGACGTGTGGTATCCCCGGGACCCCAGGTGCAATTGATCGACCCGTGATCTTGAAATCGCTCGAGGGAAACGGGAAGCTGATCGTGTGCTGGAACAAGGCCGAAGATCGACGATCCAAAAACTTCACCACGCGCTTGTCTCTCGGCTGCGGCACCGTACACGAAACGTATGAACGGATTCCCGACTGATCGCCTGATTTCATACCGAGCTTACTTTACTTCGTTTCAGGGAGAAGGGTCCATGACTCGCTGGCTCGCAGTGACCGCACTCGTCGGCTTGATGGTGACCGCTGGGGCCCGGGCCAAAGATGCCCAGTACAAGAGCAGCAAAGACGACTCCACTGCGGAGATGGCCAAGCTGGAGGGCAACTGGAAACTGATTCGATCGGAGTCCAACGGCAACCTGCATCCCGTCGGCGCCCGCAAGGCAGGGCTCTTCATTGAGGATGGCAAGATCTTCTGGACCACCGATGGGAAGGAGCGCGGGGGACAGAAGGGCGAGCTGACCATCGACCCCAGCACCAGCCCGAAGTCGATCGAAGTCGAGGTCACCCGCGGGGGGAATATCGGCAAGAAGCTGCTGGGCATCTACGAGATCAAAGGCAACAAGCTGACCATCTGCTGGAGCGAGCCCGACGGCGAAAAACGGCCCAGGAAGTTCGTCACCAAGAAATCGGTCGGCGCGGCGCTGCTCTGGAGACGTACCAGGCGTTAGACGACGAGAAATCCACGGCCAGTGCGGATCGTCCAGAGTCCAAGAAGGGTGGCGGCCGCGTCGATGCAGCGGCGGAAACGAAGACGCTCGAGGGCAACTGGAAGTTGACCCGCAAGGAATACAAGGGCAACCTATTCCCTGGCGCAGACCGTGGCAGGGACGGGCTCTTCATCGAGGACGGCAAGATCTTCTGGACCCACGACGGCAAGGAGCGCGGGGGCCAGAAGGGCGATGTGACGATCGATCCCAGCACCAGCCCCAAATCGATCGAGGTCGAGGTCACCCGCGGGGGTAACATCGGCAAGAAGCTGCTCGGCATCTACGAGATCAAAGGCAACAAGCTGACCATCTGCTGGAGCGAGCCCGGCGGCGAAAAGCGGCCCAAGAAATTCGTCACCAAGACCGCCATCGGCGCCGGCGAGACGCTGGAAACCTACCAGTTCGCGGACGAGGAGAAATCCACGGCCAGCGAGAATCGTACGGGGTCCAGGAATAGTGCTGGCCGCGTCGACGCCGCGGCGGAAACAAAGACACTGGAGGGCAACTGGAAGTTGACCCGCCAGGAAGTCAAAGGCAACCTGCGGCCGGGCGTCGATCATATCAAGCAAGGGCTGTTCATCGAGGACGGCAAAATCTTCTGGACCCACGACGGCAAGGAAGCCGGCGGCCAGAAAGGCACTCTGACCATCGACCCCGGCACGAATCCCAAGTCAATCGACATCGAGATCACCCGCGGAAGCCTGATCGGCAAGACCGTACTCGGCATCTACGAGCTCAAGGGCAAGAAACTGACCATCTGCTGGGCCGAACCCGGCGGCGAGAAACGGCCCAAGAAATTCGTCACCAAGACCGCCATCGGCGCCGGTGCCATTCTGGAGACGTACCAGAAGCAGGACGACTAGCGACTCGTCAATCTTCGATTGGGGGGTCGGAGGATTGGAGACCTTCGGTCGCGCCCTGGGCGGGGTCGGGAGACCCGCGCCCAACAACCAGTCAATCAAAGATTGACGAGGCGTCGCTCCAGCTTCGCGTGAAGCGCGGATGTGCGGTCATCGGTGTGAGTTGACTCCGCGGAGATCGGGCTCGGGGCTGATCGTCGTCTCGACCCGACCCTTGGCGACGTAGTAATCGGCACCAATGGATTTCAGCCGCTTCTCTTCCTTGGCGAGCTTGGCAGCGTCGCCGGGATCGCGGATGTTGAAGTGGGTGAAGCTGGAGCTGCTCGACCTTGAGCTTCCCTGGGCCGGTGTGACGATGACCAGGAACCGGTGGTCCGGGCCACTGGCGTTCAGCCCCTCGCTATACCCCGAAATGTGGCCGGCCCAGAATGCCGCTGCCATTCCGGTCAGGATCGCTGCGACAAAGAGCGCCGTCCGAAGTCGAGAACTTGCCGGCATCATGGTATCGCTCCTGCACGGCTCGGCGGCTGAGTCAAAGGTTCGGCGGCGACGAACTCATAGAGTCGGCTGCCTCCGCTAGCGCCTCGTAACTCGCCCGCGCGGTCTGTGTAGTACAGCATGCGATGGAGGAAATACCGGCCAGGGTGCGGGACCACGGCGTCCCAGGTCAGCGACCCCGAGGCCGCCTCGCGCCCTCCAACAGTCAAAGGCGCGTCGAATGAGTATCCGACCACGGCCATCCCGGTCGCAACGTCTTCAAACCATACCTCGGCCAGCAGGATGCAGGTCGTACCTTGCGCCGGCTTCCGAGTGCCGAACGTGAAGTTGTAGGTGATGACGACGGGGGTGGTCTGGTCGGCTGCCCAGTTCCGTTTGAGCTGGTTGCCCGCGCTCGCAGAGACAAACGACGGATAGACGGGATAATAACCGCGGTCGCGCCACTTCCGCCAGACTTCTCGGCCACCAAGGCAAGTCAACCCAATGATGGCCACCAGGACCATCATCGTCCGCAACGTGAACCGCACGCGGAGTCGTCGCATGGGCAAATCCCCGACGTCTCGCCGGCAAGTCTGGTATGCGGAGCATGCCTGTCGTGGCGCTCGATCGCAGCAACCCTCCGGCCGTTTTCCAGAGCAACGATTCGCGACGAACGGGCCATTGCCGCCACAAGTCATTCACTATAACATCGGAACGTCGGCTTGTTCGGTAAACATTTGCACCCATTCGTAGGCACATCGAATATGACCGCCGCCCACGACTTGCTCTTCGGCATGCTGGCTCTGCAGAACGGCTTGATCGACCAGGGTCAGCTCGTGGCGGCGTTCCAGTCGTGGACCCGGTCCCGGCAGCGGCCGCTGGCCGAGCACCTCGTCTCGCGCGGCGATCTCGACGCCGAGCAGCGCAGTGGCGTCGAAGCGATGGTGAGCTTGCACTTGAAAAAGCACGGCGGCGACGCCGAGCGGAGCCTGGCCGCGATTCCGGCCGGCCGCTCCACGCGCGAAGGCCTCGCCCGCGTCGGCGACGCCGACGTCGAGGCCTCAATCGCCCATCTGGGTCCGGCCGGCACACGCGCCGGCGATGACCCCGACGGCACCGCCGCCTACAGCGTCGGCACGGCCACGTCCGACGGCCAGCGATTCCGCGTCCTGCGACCCCACGCCAAGGGTGGTCTGGGCGCTGTCTTCATCGCGCTCGACAACGAGCTGCACCGCGAGGTGGCGCTCAAGCAGATCCTTGAGAAGCACGCCGACGACGCGATCAGCCGTCAGCGGTTTCTCCTGGAGGCCGAAGTGACCGGCGGACTGGAGCACCCGGGAATCGTCCCGGTCTATGGCCTCGGGACCTACGGCGATGGCCGGCCGTACTACGCGATGCGGTTTGTCGAAGGCGACTCACTCAAAGAGGCCATTGCCCGGTTCCACGACGACGAGGCACTCAAGCGGAACACCGGGCAGCGATCGCTCGAGCTGCGCAAGCTTCTGCGCCGGTTTCTGGACGTCTGCAATGCGATCGAGTACGCCCATAGCCGCGGGGTGCTGCACCGCGATATCAAGCCGGGCAACGTGATCGTCGGCAGGCACGGCGAAACCCTGGTGGTCGATTGGGGGCTGGCCAAGCCAAAGGGACGAGATATTGCGGGCGAACGGTCCGGCGAGCGGCCGCTCTTGCCGAGCTCGGCGAGCGGATCGACCGATACACTCCCGGGAATGGCCCTGGGCACACCCGCGTACATGAGTCCCGAACAGTCCCGCGGTGAGCTTGACCGGCGGGGGCCATGGTCCGACGTGTATAGCCTCGGAGCAACGCTGTACTGTCTCTTGACCGGCAAACAGCCGTTCGAAGCCGAAGGGATCGGCGAAGTGCTGCGAGCCGTACAGCGCGGCGATTTCCCACCGCCGCGCAAGCTCGACAGCTCGATCGACAAGCCGCTCGAGGCGATTTGCCTCAAGGCCATGGCGCTACAGCCCGCCAACCGCTACGGTTCGTGCAAGTCACTGGCCGACGACATCGAGCGCTGGATGGCCGACCAGCCGGTGACCGCATGGCAAGAACCCTGGACACGGTCCGCCGTGCGCTGGCTGACGACGCACCGGACCGGCGTCACGGCGTTGGGCGCTGCCATGCTGATGGCAGTCGTCGGGTTGGGAGCCGTGTCCGGCGTGCAGGCGCGGGCCAACGGCGAACTGAGGAAGAGCAATAGCGCGCTCGGTGCAGCCAATACCCGAGTCGTGCAGGCCAACGTCGAGCTGAAGGAGGCCAACGACAACGCGACCCGGGCCAATCAGGAACTTCAGGCAGCGAACGTACGCGAGCGGCAGCGGTTCGACCTGGCGATGGATGCGATCAAGCTGTTCCACGGAGAGATCAGCAAAGACTTACTGCTCAAGCAACGAGGCTTTGAGAAACTCCGGAGCAAACTGCTGGGCGCGGCGGTCGATTTCTACGGCCGGCTCGAGGCGCTGCTCAGGGACCGGAAGGACAAGGAGTCGAGGGCGGCCCTGGGGCGGGCGTACGACGAGCTGGGGGAGCTCACGGTCGATATCGGCAATTCCAAGGAGGCCCTGGCGGTGTTCCAGAAGGCGATCCAGGTGCGCCGGGCGCTGGCGACGGAACCAGGTTCGGACGACGCGATCAAGCTCGACCTGGCGCGGAACATCCGGACCGTCGGCTTCTTGCTGGAAGGGATGTCGGACCGGGCGCCCGCCATGGCGGCTTACGAGGAGTCGCTGGCCCTCGTCAAGACGCTCAAGCCAACCTCTGGAATGACCGAGCCCCCGTTTCGAGTCGAAGCCCGGGCCACCCACAGCATCGGCTGGTTGTACCACGCGATGGGCAAGGAGGATGAGGCGGTGCGCTGGCTGCGCAAATCCGCCGATATCCTCGAAAAAGGGATCGCCGCCAGCCCGGGCCACGCGGGTTCAGTGCCCGACAAGGAATCGCTGTTGTTCCTGGTGAACACCTTCAACGCGCTCAGCGGACCGCTGGGTGCTGTGGGCAAGACGTCCGAGTCGCTCAAGGACCAGGAGCGGGCTCTCGAAGTCATGCGGAGGCTGGCCGACGCCGACCGCGACGACCCGATGATCCTGAACAGCCATGCGGTCACCTATTTCAACATCGGCGGATTGTACAGGAGCATGGCCCGGGTGGCCGACGCGCTGTCGGCGTTTCGCGCGGGGCTGAACGTTCTCGACAAGCTGGTCCAGGACTATCCTGCCATCGTCGAGTATCGCAGGTTTCAGGCCCGCTGCTTGAACGGCTGCGGCGACTCGCTCGAGGAACTCGGGCGGCCGGACGAGGCGCTGGCCTGCTTCCAGCGAGCGCGGACCGCATGGAAGCAGGTGGTCGATGACAATCCCGCGCGATATGCCGAGCCGGTCGAGCTGGCGAGCACGCATAACCGGATCGGCTGGCTTCACTTTGGAATGGGCCGGATGACCGAGGCCTTGGAGCAATACGAGGAGGCAAAGGCGATTTTCCAGAAGCTCCTCGAAAAGTTCCCTCCCCGGTTGTTGCCCAGGACCCGGAGCGAGCTATCGAACGTCCTGATCAACATCGCCGAGATCCGGCGCAGGCAGGGGCGACTGGCCGAGGCGAGGGCGAGCTGCGACAAGGCGATCGCGATCCGGGAGGCTGTGATCCACGAGTTCCCGGAAGTCCTGGGTTATCGCATAAGAATGGGAGAATGCGTGCTGCGATCGGGGCAGGTGAGGCTGGCTGCCGGCGACATCCCCGGGGCGGTCGCCGACTGGCGGCACGCGATCGCATTCTACGAGAGCCTCTCGAATCGCGGAGGCGAGCTTGCAACGTTCGAGGCCGGTTGCCACGCGCTCTTGTCGAGTATTGCGGGCATGAGCGAGTCCGGTGTCTCGGCCAACGAGGGACACATCGAGGCGGAAAAGGCGATGGCCATCCTGCGCCGGCTTGTCGCCGGGGGTTACCATGCTCCGGAGCTAAGAAACGAGTCCTGTCTGGACCCGCTGCGCACGCGGCCCGACTTTCAGCGCCTGATGATGGACGCGGCCTTTCCGGCCGTGCCGTTTGCGCGGTGAACCGCGGGCGGGCGGTCCGTCCTGGGCCCGGCTGGCTCGTTTTTGATTTGACGGCGGCTGTCGCACTACGGCCTCTCGTCCCGCCAGAAGATCGCGATGAGCTGGAGAACGATTGGTGAGAAAATGACAGCAAACGTCAATCCCGTGACCAGTAAAACGATGGAATCCCAGCTCACCCAGGCCGCCATGGCAAAGATGACGGCGGCGATTGCGATCACGATCATCAGCCGGCGGATCGTGAACTGGAAGCGGGGCACTCGCATATCGCAACGCAGTTTTTTTGGGATGCGGCGAACGGGTTGACGGGAAAACCCAGATCCCCAAGAGCCTATCGCCGGCCGCGCTCTTACGGCTTAATCGAGAAGATACTCGTAGTAAATGTGCGGGGTGTTTCGATACGAGGCTCGTCCGACCTCGGTCCAGCCGCACCGCGCGTAGAAGCCGCCGGCGCCGGCCTCGGCGTCAAATGCATCGAGGCGAACTGCGTCCGCCGGCCAGTCGCGCGCGGCTCGCGTCGCCGCCTCCAGGCACTTCCTGCCCAGGCCCTGGCGCTGCATGGTCGGCGTCACCGCCATCCCCACGAGATACAGCGGCCTGGAGCACGGCGAGAAATAGCGCGTGTCGATCGCCCAGGGTTTCTTGGTCTGCAAGCGCAGAGTGGCCACAATCTCGGCGCGTTCGCGTGCCACGAAGACGCGAGACGTGCGGATCGCCCAGAGGACGCCCTTTTCCGACGTCTTGCCGGACCATGCCCCGCGTCCGTGAAGGCGTGTCAAGTCTTCGGCGACCGCCGTGTGCAGCGCGGCCAGGGCCGCCGCATCCAGAGCGGTCGCGGGCTCCAGAACGAAACGCTTTGAGCGGGACAAGATCAATCTGACCTCAAACACCCAGCGGAGATACGACTCATGCGCGGAAGTCTCCGGGCATCTTTCCACGGTCGGCTCGAGCAAGGGGAATGCGGCTCAGCACGGCGATCGCCCACGGTCGACCTGTCACTCGAGTCGATTGAGACAGCATATCGCCGTCCGCGCTCATACGGCTACGGGTACGACGTATCACCGGACCGGCAGCACCGCGGAAATCACTGCATGAGGCCCGCTATGGCACCGGGGATAGGCAGGGGTGGCTGCGGCTGGGGTGTCGGTTGAGTGCCAGAGCACACTGGTGGCTGACGGATTGTTTCTGGCTCCCTCTCCCCAAGGAGAGGGTGCCAGTACGTCACACTCCATCGACCGTTACCTGGCCGTGGCGCTCGCCGAATCATCCGCCGATGAATCGCGGGGTGGTTTCTGACTACACGCCGACCTTCTTGCCGCCGCTGCGGCCGGCGCGCTTGCGGCTCTCCTCGCTCAGGACTTTCTTGCGCAGCCGGATGCTACGACGGCGTGACCTCGACCAGCTCGTCGGTTTCGATGTACTCGAGGGCAAGCTCCAAGGTCAGCTCGCGCGGAGGCTTGAGCAGGATGTTCTTGTCGGAGCCGGAGGCCCGCATGTTCGTGAGCTTCTTTTCCTTGCAGGGATTGACAACCATGTCGTCGTTCGCGCGCATTCTCGCCGATGATCATCCCCTCATAGACCGCATCCCCGGGCTGGACGAACATCGTGCCGCGCTGCTGAAGGTTGTCGAGAGCGAACGCCACCGCCTGCCCGCGGACGAGGCTGACCATCACGCCGTTGGGCCGGCGGGGGACGTCGCCCTTGGTCGGCCGGTACTCGTGGAAGTTGTGGTGCATGATGGCCTCGCCCTGCGTGGCACTCATCAGCCGGTTCCGCAGGCCGATCAAGCCCCGCGCCGGGATCAGGAACTCGAGATGGGCATAGGCACCCTTCACGTCCATCTTGGTCATCTCGCCCCGCCGCGCCCCGGAGAGCTCGATGACCGGTCCGACGTGAGCATGTGGGACGTCGACGACCAGGAACTCGTATGGCTCGCAAAGCTCGCCCCGGATCGTCCGGAAGATCACCTCGGGCTTGCCGACGGCCAGCTCGTAGCCCTCGCGGCGCATGGTCTCGATCAAGACCGAGAGGTGCAAAAGGCCCCGGCCCGAGACGCTGGAACGCCTCGCGGTCCTCGCTGGGCTCGACCTGTAATGCCACATTCGATTCGAGCTCGCGCTCGAGCCGCTCGTTCAGGTGCCGCGAAGTCAGATAGCGGCCTTCCCCCGCCAGCGGCGAGTCGTTGATCGGTGAAGAGCATGCTCAAAGTCGGCTGATCGACTTCGATGCGCGGCAGCGCCACCGGGTTCTCGGGGTCGGCGATCGTGTCGCCGATCTCGACCGAGCCCAGGCCAACAATGGCGACGATGTCGCCGGCCTCGGCCGACTCGACCTCGGTGCGGCCCAGCTTGTCAAAAACCAGCACGCTGTCGATCGACCCGCTCACCGGAGAGCCCACCGCCTTCAACAGGACCGCTCTCTGCCCGCGGGTCACCCGCCCGGCAGCGATCCGCCCGATCGCGATCCGGCCGACGTACTCCGAGTAATCCAGCGTCGTACACAGCATCCGGAACGGACCGTCCGGATCGACGACCGGGCCGGGCACCTGCTGGACGATCATGTCGAACAGGGGCTTGACATCTCCCGAAGTCGCGTGCGGATCGTGCGAGGCAAACCCCGCCCTTCCCGAGGCAAAGATATAGGGGAAATCGAGCTGGGCCTCGCTGGCCCCCTGCTCGACAAACGTGTCGAAGACTTCGTTCAACACCTGGACCGGCCGAGAATCCGGGCGGTCGATCTTGTTGATCACCACGATCGGCCGGATGTGGCAGGCAAATGCCTTGCGCAGCACGAACTTCGTCTGGGGCATCGGGCCTTCGAAAGCATCGACCAGCACCAGGGCGCCGTCCGCCATCTGGAGCGTCCGCTCGACCTCGCCGCCGAAATCGGCGTGGCCCGGCGTGTCGATCAGGTTGATCTTGATCTCGCCGTAGTTGATCGCGATGTTCTTGGCCAGAATCGTGATGCCGCGCTCGCGCTCGAGATCGTTGGAGTCAAGAATCCGCTCTCCCAGGAGCTGCGACGCTCGATACTGGCCCGACTGGCGCAGCATCGAGTCGACCAGCGTGGTCTTGCCGTGGTCAACGTGAGCTATGATGGCCACATTGCGAATGTCATCTGCGTCGCTTCATGGATTCTCAATCGAGCTTGTCGTCGTTTTGGTGAGTGGGGAGCGAAACGGGGCTCGGGATTCGCTACGGGCTTTGCGAACTGGTCATGCCAGGACCACCCCCCCTGACGCCCGTTCGCAAGGGAGGGAAAGGGTTCCGGGCGAGAGCGGAGGCAAAGGGACCTGTCGCGTACGGTCTTGCCCACGCACGCTCCGAGGACACGCGTCTGGCTACCATCCCTTCAGTACGGCGGGTAGAACCTATTCACCGGCCCAACCTCCGTGTCATTTGTTAGGCTCAAGTATTTTATCCCACGCCCCGTCAAACGGGCAAGGCCGCTTGTCCATTGGCTCATGCATGATGGAACATCTCGATAAATCGCAGTTTCTGGGAATGCTGGTGGTGATGCTGGCCGTAGCGAAGGCTGGGGGCTGGCTGGCGCAGCGGCTCGGTCAGCCGGCGGTGCTGGGCGAACTGATCGCCGGCGTGCTGGTGGGGCGGACGGCGCTGGGCTGGGTGAACCCTCAGATCGAGACGATTCATCTGGTCTCCGAGCTGGGAGTCGTGATCCTGCTGTTTGCGATCGGGCTGGAGACCGATCTGGGGTCGCTTGTGAAGGTCGGCGCCACGTCGGCTAACGGTGGCCCTGGCGGGCGTGGCGCTGCCGTTTGCCCTGGGATACGCCGCGTGCCGCCTGCTGGGACTGGGGGAACAGGTATCGATCATGGCGGCAGCGACCCTGACGGCGACCAGCGTCGGGATCACGGCGCGGGTGCTCGCGGACCTGGGCCGGCTGCGCGACCCGGAAGGGCAGATCATCCTGGGCGCGGCCGTGATCGACGACGTGCTCGGCCTGTTGATCCTGACGGTCGTCGCCGGAATGGCCGAAGGGCACGAGGTCTCTGGTTACGCCATGATCAAGATGACCGCAAGCACCGTGGGCTTTTTGGTGGCGGCGCTCCTCGTCGGCCGGGTGGTCATTCCCCCGCTGTTTCGCTGGTCCCGGCCGGATCGAGCTGCCCGGGACAGCGACCATCATGGCCCTGATCGCGGCACTGGGGATGGCCTGGCTTGCCCAGAAGTGCGGCTCGGAAATGATCATCGGCGCGTTCGCGGCCGGTCTCTTGGTCGTGGGGGTGCCGCAGATCCGTGAGATCGAGCACGGCATCACCGAGATGGGCCACTTCTTCGTGCCCCTCTTCTTCGTGGCCGTGGGGGCGTCGGTCGACTTGCAGGCCCTCAACCCGCTCGAATCCGCGGGCCGCCTCTCGCTTGTGATCGGCGGCGTTCTCATCGTCGCCGGAGTCGCCGGCAAGCTGGCGGCCGGCTTCGCCCCGTTCTGGTTCCGCGGGAACAAGACCATGATCGGCGTCGGCATGGTTCCCCGCGGCGAGGTTGGACTGATCTTCGCGCAGGCCGGTCTTGACCGCCGGCGTCTTCGACGCCGGACTCTTCGGCGCGGTCACCCTCATGGTGATCGTCACAACCCTGATGGCGCCCCCCGCGCTCAGGTTGCTCCTGGGCCGTTCCCAGCAAGCGGTGGATATCGACGAGGAAGGGATCGAAGCCCTGGCCAGCGACGCTTGATTCTCGTCGAAAATCCCACGTCCAAGATCAGGCGCGGCACGCGATTTGCGATGAACAGGATCGGCCGTGATCGCAACGCCGGGCTTCCCGGGTTCCCCACTCGTGTCACCGCGCTAGAGCGATACCACGCCATCATGTCCGGTCTGAGGGCCGCGCTCACTTGGCCGGTTGATCGCGCGAGCTGCCCATCAGCCAGAAACTCTCGCGGGGCCGGCTTGTACTCTTCGCCCGCTCTTGACCGTTCCAATCCGATTCACTCGCACAGGATGACTCGCACAGGATTTTGCGACCGGTCGCACCGCCCGATCTCGAGCAAGTGTCGATCCATGCTTTGACTCAAGACACGGTGCATTCCTCAATCGATCAAAGTGATCCATTGCGTTGAAATTTTGACACGAGGGGTGAAGAATGTGGGACAAAGCATCGTTACATGATCTCATTGAGACAAAGATAACGGATTATCCGATGATCGTGGTCGCCAATCGCGAGCCTTATATCCATCAGTATGCGCGGGGCGAGGCACGATCGAGTGCCAGCGGCCGGCCAGCGGGATGGCGGCGGCGCTCGACCCGGTGATGCGGGCGGCGGGCGGAGTCTGGGTGGGGCACGGGTCGGGAGACGCCGATCGGGCGACGGTGGACGAGCGAGACCACGTCGCGCGTGCCGCCGGATGACCCGAGCTACACCCTGCGGCGGGTATGGCTGACCAAGGAGGAAGAGGACGGGTACTACCACGGCCTGTCGAATGCAGGGCTCTGGCCGCTCTGCCACGTCACGTTCACGCGGCCGGTATTCCAGCTCGAGCACTGGGAGATGTACCGCAGGGTCAACGCGCTCTTCGGCGACGCCGTTCTCGAGGAAGCCGACGGCCGGCCGGCGTTCGTGTTCATCCAGGATTACCACTTCGCGCTCGTTGCCGCGTTATCTCAAGGAGCGCAATCCCAACCTGATCGTCGCCCAGTTCTGGCACATCCCCTGGCCGAACCGCGAGACCTTTCGCGTCTTCCCCTGGAAAGAAGAGCTGCTCGACGGCCTGCTGGGCAACGACCTCTTGGGCTTTCATCTGCGGTATCACTGCCAGAACTTCATGGAAACGGTCGACCGCACCATCGAGGCCCGGATCGACCACGAACAGGCCGAGATCGTCCGCAAGAACAAGCCGACCCTGGTGCGGCCGTTCCCGATCAGCATCGATTTCGACCGCCAGGCGGCGCTGGCCGTCAGCACCGAGGTCGAGCAGGAAATCAAGCGAGTTGCGACCGCGATGCTTCCCCGCCGCGGCGAGATCCTGGGCATCGGCATCGAACGGATCGATTACACCAAGGGAATTCCCGGAGCGCCTGCGAGGCGCTCGATCGGTTCTTCGAGCGATTCCCCGAATATCGCGAGCGGTCTGACGTTCATCCAGGTCGGCGTTCCCAGCCGCGGTCATATTCCGTCAGTACCAGCTCATCGACAAGGAGATCGATCGCCTGGTCGAGCGAGATCAACTGGAAATGGGGCACGTCGCGGTGGCGGCCGGTCGATGTATTTCAAGCGGCACTTCTCCACGGTCGAGATGACGGCCTTGCACCGGCTGGCCGATTTTTGCATCGTCAGCTCGCTGCACGACGGGATGAACCTGGTGGCCAAGGAGTTCGTCGCCAGCCGGTCTGACGAGGACGGCGTGCTTGCTCTTGAGCCAGTTTGCCGGATCGGCCCTGGAGCTGACCGACGCCGTCCTGTTCAACCCGTTCGCCGATCGACGAGCTCGCCGAGGCGATCCACCAGGCCGTGGAGATGCCTCCGCCTGAGCGAAAGAAGCGAATGCAGCGAATGCGCTCCGCCGTGCAGGACAACAACGTCTATCGCTGGGCCGGCAAGATCCTGTCGGCCCTGCTCAAGTTCGAGATACCGGAATCGTTGTGAGTGTCAGGAAGGTGGCTCGACCCCGAACCAGTAGAACCCGTGCGGCCCCAGCGTGATCAGGTAGGGGTGCTCGCCGATCGCGGGAAACGGTACTTTCCCCACGAGCTCGACGAGCTGCATCCCCTTGTACCGGCTCAGGTCGAGCTCGACCGGCTGCGAGAACCGCGACAGGTTGTTGACGACGAGCGCGGTCTGGTCTTGATACGCGCGCACGTAGGCGACCACACGAGCGGTTGCTGGCACGGGATGAATTCGAGGCTCCCGCGGCCGAAGACCTTGTGCTCGCGGCGCACCCGGATCAGCCGCCGCAGCCAGTTGAGGAGCGACGTCGCCGACTGAAGCTGGGCCTCGACGTTCACGGCCTGGTAGTGGTAGATCGGGTCGAGGATGACCGGCTGATAACAAGGCCGACGGGTTGGCCGCGAGAAGCCGGCATTGCGGTCGCCGGTCCATTGCATGGGCGTGCGCACGCCGCTGCGGTCGCCCAGGTGAATGTTGTCGCCCATGCCGATCTCGTCGCCATAGTAGAGCACCGGGCTGCCGGGCAAGGTGAAGAGCAGGCTGTGCATCAGCTCGATCTGGCGGCGGCCGTTATCCATGAGCGGGGCCAGCCGGCGGCGGATTCCCAGGTTGAGCCGCATCTTGGGGTCGCGTGCGTATTCTGTGTACATATAATCACGCTCGTCGTCGGTGACCATCTCGAGCGTCAGCTCGTCGTGGTTCCGCAGGAACAGCGCCCACTGGCAGCTTGGCGGGATCTCGGGCATCTGGCTCATGATGTCGATGATCGGCCGCTGGTCCTCGCGGCGGATGGCCATGAACAGCCGGGGCATGAGCGGAAAGTTGAAGGCCATGTGGAACTCGTCGCCGGCACCGAAATAGGGCAGGAGGTCAGCCGGCCATTGATTGGCCTCGGCCAGGAGCAGGGTCCCGGGATATCGCGTATCGACGAACTGGCGCATCACCTTGAGGAACTCGTGGGTTTCGGGCAGGTTCTCGCAGTTCGTCCCCTCGCGCTCGATGAGATAGGGCACGGCGTCGACCCGGAACCCGTCGATTCCGCGGTCGAGCCAGAACGCCATCACGTCGAGAATCTCCTGGCGCACCGCCGGGTTGTCGAAATTGAGGTCGGGCTGATGGCTGTAGAATCGATGCCAGAAATACTGCCTGGCGAGGGGGTCCCAGGTCCAGTTGGACGTCTCGGTGTCACGAAAAATGACCCTGGCGTCCTTGTAGGCCTGGTCGGTGTCGCTCCAGACGAAAGTAGTTTCGGCGGGGAGAGAGGGGGTCTCGGCGGGCTTCTTGAAACCAGGGATGCTGGTCGGAGGTATGGTTGACGACCAGGTCGGCGATGATTCGAATGCCGCGGGCGTGGGCGGCCTTGGTCAAGGCTTCGAAGTCAGCGACGGTGCCGATCGTGGGGTGAATCTGGCGGAAGTCGGCGATGTCGTAGCCGTCGTCCTTCAAGGGGGAGGCGAAGATCGGCATCAGCCAGAGGCAGTCGACACCCAGGTCTTGAAAATAGTCGAGCTTCGAGGTCAGCCCGACGAGGTCGCCGTCGCCATCGCCGTTGGCGTCGAAGAAGCCCCGGACCGTAGACTTCGTAAAAGATCGCATCCTTGTACCAGTCATGAAGATCGGGCGGCATCGCGACGTCCTCGTCGATGGATTAGAGCAAGGGTGATAAGAGCCGTACGACGTTTTCGGCCAGCTCGCGGAGCCAGCCGGCCGCCGGCAGCTCCGGCGTCGCGTCGGTCATGAGCCCGAGGGCCCATGAGGAGACCTGGTCGACCTGCTGCGGCGACGATACAAAAAGCGCCACTTCATAGTTGAGAAAAAGGCTGCGCATGTCCATATTGGCCGACCCGATCACCGCGAGTCCGTCGTCGAAGATGACCGCCTTGGCGTGCAGCATCACGGGCGTGGAGAGCAACACGTGGCCTCCGGCTTCGTGCAGATCGCGCAGGTAGCTGGCGCGTGCCAGGTCGGCAGTAATGTGATTGGAATGCGCGGGCAGGATCACGCGGACATCGACGCCCCGCCGCGCTGCCAGCCCCAAGGCGCGCGACAGCATCTCGTCGGGCACGTAGTAGGGTGTGACGATCCAGATGCGCTCCTGCGCCGAGAAGATCAGGGCCAGGAGCGACTCGTAAAGCGGGTCGCCCGCGACGTCGGGGCCGCTCGCCACGACCTGAACGACCGCCGGTCCGTGGACTCTAGCACGAGACTCGGCGTCCGGCTGGTCGGGCACTCCGGGGTCCTGGCCGGACGCGAATCGCCAGTCTGATGCGAACAGGTCCTCCAGGTCGAGAACCGCCGGTCCCTCGACCACCAGCGACATGTCGCGCCACAATCCGGTCGTGCCCCTGGGGCCGATGTATGGCCATGCGAGGTTCATCCCGCCGGTCAAGGCGATTCGGCTGTCGATCACGACGAGCTTGCGGTGGTTTCTCAGGTTGGCGCGGCCGCGAAAGAAATGGAAGACCGACATGAAGAAGACGACGTGAGCACCGGCGTCGATCAAGGGCGCCAGGAATTTCCGTCCGATTCGCCACGATCCGATGTTGTCGATCAACAGGCGGACCGCGACTCCGTCGCGCGCCCGGCGGGTCAAGCAGTCCAGGAGGGCCTGGCTCCCCTCGTCGCGGCCCAGGATGTACGTCGTGATGTGGATCGTCGAGCGGGCTTCGTTCACCAGCTCGACGATGCGCTCGAAGGCATCCTCCCCGGATGTCACGAGCGTCACCTGGTTGCCGGCACGGGCCGGCGGTACGCCATACGACGCGAGCAGCCGGTCCACGGCACCCTCGAGGTCTCCGCTCTTGTGGTCGACCGAGGGGTGGTAGATCGGCTCCTTCTTCCGTGCGAAGCGCCGCACCTTGCGGCCGCCGAGCATGATGTAGAGAGGCACGCCGATATAGGGCGCCAGCAAGATCACCAGAAGCCAGGCGATGGTGCTGGAGGGCGATCGTCGCTGCCGCAACAGGCCGGCCATGAGCACGAGGGCCAGCAGGAACCCCAGGTGCGTCCAGAACTCAGAGAAAAGCCACGAATAGAGCGACCCAATCCAGCCGGACACGATCGGTCAACTCCTCCTTTGTGCCGGGCCGCTGGAACCCTCCGGCGTCCCGGTGCGACGAGGCCCGTCGATCTTATCAGACCGGGCAGGTCGCCGCCCGAATCGTCTTGAGCAAGTTTTGGTCCGAGTCCGGATTGACCGACCATCCCACCTGGCAGAGTCGTCCGCCATTTGCTACCGTCAATGGGAGGAAAATCCAGTTCAATCCAAGGAGACTTCGTCCATGAAATCGCATCGCAGAACAGCCGCGCTCCTGGCCACCCCGCTCGCTCTCTTGCTCTGGGGATGCACGGGTGATGACGTCGAATCGGGGGCCGAAAAGACAGGCCGGATGCTGGAAAATGCTGGTCAGAAAGTCAAGGAGGCCGGGCCCGGGCTCGGCAAGGCGGTCAACAAGGCCGAGGAAAAGCTCAAGGGCGCCGGAGAGGCGATCAAGGAAGAGGCGAAAGACCTCAAGAAGAAGGCGGGCGATCTGGTGAACAAGGACAAAGACAAACCGAGCGCGCCCAGCGACAGCAAGGATAGCCCTCCCGCCGACAAGAAGGACTGACGCGCCGGCCGGGGCAAAACTCTGTTAGCCTGGAGAAGAGCGAGCAATCGGCATAGCCGGGGACGGGTCTTGCGGCGGCGGAACGGATTCCGGCCGGGGCAAGACCCTGCCGCCGGTGGTGCGGGTGATGGGTGCACCCGCGGAGATTGCTCGTTCGCTTGACCGAAGCGTTTTGTTCTTAATATCCACGCTCCTTTCTCCGAATATCATCGGAGATATGCTTTCCGACCCGAGATTGCAAGCTGATGGCGCGTCCAGAGCTGCCGGTTGATCGTGAGGCACACCGACGGGCGAGCGACCGCGGCGGGGAAGCGTCTGGCGCGGGCGGGCGTCTGCCGGGAGCCCGCGGGAGCCCGAGGCGGACCCGGATGGAGCCCGTTCGCTTCCGGAGACGAGACACATCGGCGTACCCGGTCGCAACGGATCGCATGTCCCTGTTCGAAACGCCGAAGGCGCGGCGCAGTGGCCGACTCCGCTGGGCGGTCTGATGCTGCTCTGGCGCAACGCGGTACTGCGGCTTTTAGAGAGCATGTACTGGACCGTGACCTTCGCAGGCTCGATGGCCATCCTGGTGCTGGGAGGGTTCGTGCCGGTTGCGCGCGGATGGCTGCGCAACGAGATCGATGGCTGGCCCGAGGTCGTCGCCAGGCTGGGCGGGGCGTGGTTTGCGGTCGACACGCAAGACCCCGACAGCGACCTGGGACCAGTGCTGGCGCGCGTTGACGCACCCCAGCTTTTCGCAACGATCGATACGGTGGGCCGGCGGCTGGGGGTCAAGCCGCCTGGGCAGGTCCGGCTGACGTATTTGCCCTGCTGCGGGGTGGTGGCCTGGGGGAGGTCCCGCGCCTTGTTGATCGGGCTGCCCTTGTTCCGGGTCTTGACCCAGGGTGAGCTGCGGGCCATCGTGGCGCACGAACTCGCTCACCTGGCAAGGGGAGACGCCACGCAGGCCGCCCGGTCGGCGCGGTTCGTCGCGGGGCTTGCCCAGGCGGTCGAGCGCAACGGCCCTCGGTTGCGGGGACCTTTGGGTGCCTGGGCGCGGTTTTGCCTGCGGGAAAGCTCATGGCTCATCGAGCCCGTGGCCCGCGGTCAAGAGGCCCGGGCCGACCGGTGCGCCGCCGCGCTCGCCGGTGGCAGCGCGGCCTCTTCGGCCCTGGTCAAGGTCGCCGTGGTCCAGCCGCTCTTTCGAGAAGTCCTCGAATGTTACGACCCGAACGAGGTGGACTCACTCAACCTTTATGCCTTCTTCCGTACGTTCTGGTACCGGCTGCCGGCGGAAGTGCACTCCGCGATGCGGATGAGCGCACTGGCCAACCGGCATGCGTCATCCGACCCCGCCCATCCCCCGCTGCCCGATCGGATCGCCTCGCTCCAGTCGTATCCCGACCCCATCAGCACCAACGGCGAATCGATGCCGGCCACCACGTTCCTCGGCGATCTCGAAGTGTTCGAACAGATGCTGCACAATCGATTGTTCAATCTGCCTGTTCTTGAGCCGAGCGTGTTTCACAGGGCTGGGTCGTGATCGTGCCAGGGCGTGTGGCAGACGACACCAGTCCTCGCGCTTCGGGTTAGTATCGGCGGCTCGAGCCGATATCTACCGCCTTCGCATGCGCCGGCTTGGCCGCGAGATTCTTGCTGAAGAAGCGAAAGGTTTCGTCGATGGTCCGCTCGAGCTCGGCGCCTGCCCAGCCGTGCTGGGCACCGACCAAGAGCTCGACCCGGCCGGCCACGCCGGCCGCGCTCATCGCATCGGCCAGCTTGATCGCCTGATTGTAGGGAACCAGAGGGTCTTTGGTTCCCTGGAAAGTGAGCACCGGCGCGTCGTCCTTGGAGACGAAGGTCAAGGGAGAAGCCTTGGCCGCGGCGTCCGGTTTCTGGGCGGGCGTACCGCCCAGAAAGTCCTTGACCCACGGCTTGCAAATATCGGGGATGTCGCTGGCCGCCAGATCGCTGGGTCCGAAATAGTTGACGACCGCCTTGACCCGGCTGTCCGGTGCGCCGGCCTTGACGTCGCCTTCGAGGCCGTCACTCGGGCTCGTGAGTCCCAGCATCAGCGCCAGGTGCCCGCCGGCCGAGAAGCCGACCGCGCCCACGCGCTCGGGATCGACCTGGTACTTCTGGGCATTTGACTTGATCCACCGCACGGCCGCCTTCACGTCATGCACCTGCGCCGGAAACGGGTCCTTCGGGCACAAGCGATATTGAGGGCCCACTGCGACATAGCCGCGGCGGGCGAATTCCGCGGAAAGACCCCGGACGTCGGCCTTGTTCCCCTGCCGCCAGGCTCCCCCGTGAATCACCACAACCGCGGGAAACAAACCCTCGCCGGCGGCAGGCCGAGCCAGATCAAGCTTGAGCTCGCTGTCGCCGGCCTTGGTATAGACGATGTCCTGTTCAATCTCCACCTTCCCCGGGCCTGTCTTCTTGTTATCCGCCCCTCGGGCTGCCACAACCCCCGTCGAGAGGCACAAGAACAAGATCAGGGCGGTCGTTCCCGCGTTCGATGGCAATCTCATGAGGATCGTTCCTTTCTCAAAACCAGAGCGCCTTATCAACCACGTTGCGCAGCGGCTCTCCCCGAGCAAACCGGCTGACATTTTCAACCAGCAAGGCCAGGTGGCGGGCGGCGATCACCGGGGAATAGCCGGCCGTGTGAGGAGTGAGGATCACGTTCGGAAAATCCCAGAGCGGGTGCTCACGCGGCAATGGCTCGACTTCGTAGACGTCAAGAGCTGCGCCGGCCAGCCGGCGCTCGCGCAAGCAGGCGACCAGGTCGTCGAGGACCACGATCGCACCGCGCCCCACGTTGATCAAGTAGCTGCTCGGCCTCAGATGAGCGAGGGTTCCCGCGTGGAACAGGCCCCGGGTCTCGGGAGTCTGCGGTGCGGCGATCACCGCGAAGTCGCACCACGACAGCAAATCGGCCAGGCCGGAGATCGCTGCGACCGATTCGACCCCTTGCGGCGCGCGGACCCGCTCAGGAAATCGGTCCACGCCCCGCACCGACATCCCGAACGCTTGGGCTCGCTCTGCAATCCCGCAGCCAATCCCTCCCATGCCGACAATTCCCATCCTGGCGTCAGGAAGATAGATAGTCGCGCGATCCATCGCATTGACCGCTCCCGGGCCGGTCGCGGAGCTGACGCGGGCCGCCTCGCCGCCGACGGGCTCATACCTGTGCTCGAGCTGCTGGCGGATATACGTGTGCAGATTGCGGGCAAAAGCGAGCACATACCCCATCACCTGGTCGGCAATCACGTCGCCGAACAGGCCCCTCGCATTGGTCAGCACGCAGGGATGCGCCAGAAGCTCCGGAAACATGTAGTGCTCGAGACTCGCCGTAAACGACTGCACCCAGACCAGGCGATCTGCCCGCGCGAGGAGTGCCGGCGTGATCTTGCCGATGAACGCGTCCGCGCCGGGAATCGCCGATTCGGCAAGCGCGGTACTCGCCGCATTGACCCAGTCCGCTTCGGGAGCCGCTGTTTGAAGCGCCACGAACCGGCCGCGCTCGACTGCGGGATGAACGACAATCTTCTTCATGATGAAAGGATAAAGGATCAAGGATCGCGGATAAATAGTCCAACCACGGACTCGGCATCGTTCGGATTCATGATCGATTCTTCGGCAGGCCACCCTGCCGCACGGCAAAGATCGGCCAGGTAGCGGGCGATTCTGTCTGCGCCATCGGCGGGGAAGGGGGGAGGGCCGGGCCGGATCTGAAGGGCTTGCTCGAGCGCACGATCGAGCTTCAACGACCGGAAATCGCGCGGAGATCGGCACGCCGGCGTCCCAGGCACGCAATGCCCGGTCGAGCGAGCGGAACTCGGCGAATCCCTGGCGCGGTGGATAAATGATCGGCGTGCCGCTGGCCATCGCCTCGCAGACGGTCCCGTAGCCGGCCTTGGCCAGCACGGCATCGCATGAAGCGATGAGGTCGCCGCCCGGCCAGTCGGGGGACGGCACGATATGCAGGTTGGACGGTTGCTGGGCGGGGCCGGGAGGATAGCCGATGAACTGGACGCCCGCCGCCCGGAAGCGCTCCAGCCGCGACCAGTCCAGGTCGCTCTGCCCATAGCGGCCGATGTAAAGGTAAACCAGCTTGTCGGCCTTCGGCAAACCGAAAAGCCGGCGCAGCTCGGCGTGGCGGTTGCGGCCTCTGTTGACCACCATGCCCGCGTCGATGTGACGTGACAGCCACGACATCCGCAAGGCAGGGGCGATCCGGAAGACGGCCGTGGCTTGTCGATAAACTCGGCGAAGCTCGGCAACGAACGCCGCGGCCTCGCCGCCCAAGGCCCTGGCATACGGGGCATAGATGTCAGCCCAGGTGAAGTTGGTCATCAAGAAGCCCGGAACGCCAGCACGCCGAGCAGCCAGGAGCGGCACGGCGGGCGCATCACACAGGACCGCGGCCGTTTGATTCTTGACCAGCCGCTCGACCTCGTCGTCGAGCCGGGCGGTCGCCTCGGCATGGACCCGGGCCGCCAGCTCGAGGGTCGCCCGACCGTCGGTGGCCGCACTGTCCCCGGGCGGGTTGACCGCCCCTGCGTCCGACACGCACGACTCCAGGTCAGCGGGCCGCTTGAGCCGTTCGCGCCAGTGCACAAACAGATTCGCATGCGACTTGATGGTAACGGCGACGTCGGGAGGTATCCGGTTGAGCACGGCCGAGGTCCGGTTCAGATGGCCGAAACCGTGGCTGGTCACGTAGACGGCCAGCCCTCCTGTGCGGCGGTCCGGCCGTTTCGTCATCGCGCCCGCGACTCCTCCGACAGGGCAAGCACCGCCATCGCAGGAGGGCGCTCGCTGAACGATCGTCCGCGAGCGGGCCTGCCTTCGAGCGTACCGGCCGCCGGCCTTGACGCCGGACGCGGCCGGCAGATCAAGTAGATGCCTGCGAGCGTCAATGTGCCGCCGATCACGAGCGTTGCCGTCAAATGTTCACCGAACAACCACATGCCCCAGACGACCGTCAGGACGGGCGAGGCATTGCTGAAGGTCGCCACCTGGCTGGCGTCGAATCGCCTGAGCGCCATATTCTGATACGCCCATCCCAGCGGCGTGACGAACAGGCCCAGGAACGCCAGGGCCATCCAGGCGGTCGTCGAAACCTGCTTGATCGCCGTCAGGCCCGGCCACGCAAAGAACGCAACCGGGGCGGCCATCAGGCAGCCCGCCAGAAATGTGCCGGCCAGGACGGGCAGGGCCCCGTGCCGCAGGACCAGCGGCTTGCTCACCGCGATGTAGCCTCCCCAGGACATCACCGCCCCAACGAGTAACAAATCGGCGAAGACCACGGACCGGACGTGCTCGCCGCCGCCCCCTTCCCAGTAGTTCCCCACTCCGATGATCACGATCCCGGCGACACTCACCAGAACGGCCGAGAGCCGCGCGAGATCGGGCTTCTCCAGCCGGCTCCCCCACGCGAGCAGCAGCACCACGAGCGGGCAAGTGGCGTAAAAGAGGCTGACATGAGAAACTGGGCCGAGCCGAGTGGCACCCAGGAAGAATGCTTGGTTGATGGGAACGCAAAGGGCTGCGGCCAGGAGCAGTCTCCAGCCGTCCTCGCGGATCAGTCGAGGCAGTCCGCCGCGTGCCCAGACGACTGGCAGCAGGCAGAGGCCGGCCAGCACGAATCGGATGATGGGGATGAATGCGATCGGCAGATCATTGACCACGAATTTGGCCGCCGGCGCGGTGGTCGACCCGATCAGGATCATGAGGAGGACGTAGACATAGTCGCGGCCGTCGGGCGCTTTTTGTGCTGGGCGGGCATGCTCTTGCGGAGAGGTTGCGGTGTCGCACCCGGTCTCCGGGGCATCCGAAAAGAACGCGGCTTCTTCAAGTGTCCCACTCATCCGATCCTGCGCGGTCATGGTCTTGCTTTCGATGTTTCGTTGCCCGGAGTTGCGAGCACAACCATCATCTCGATTTGCCACGGTTCATCCTAGGTCAAAAGGCAAGTCCCGGCGAGAACGAGCCGTGCGGGGGCGGCCCGATCGGGTCGATGCTCCGGAAGTTCGGCCAGGTGACCCTGCCTCGGACCCGGCCGGATGGAGGAAGGTTCGCCTTGGAATGACGGCAGGATGAGGGGCGTGGATTCGCGATGTGACGGGCCGGAGCGCTGCGGATCGGGTCTCACGGTGGCGATTTTTGATTGCGATCGCGCAGCCATTTGCTTCGAGCGGCGTTGCATTTCTGGCAAACATCCCTGATTTCGAACTGGGCTGCGGCAACGCAACCTCCGCTGCCGGGGTCATCACAATGCGGAAACGACGCCCGTCTGGCTGCGCGGTACGCATCGCGACGATCATCAAACCCTAGCAGTCCATACAATACAGGCACGGGCACGGATTCCATCGGTGATCGGTGAATCTGACAGATCACGGCAGGTTTGGCGACGACCGGACTAGCGGCGGGAGGAGGCACGTGCAGAGCGAAACGGGGCTCGTTCGACATGGGCAACGGCGCCGGGTCAGTCCGATTGGTGCGGCACACCGCGGCCGACAAGAGACAGGAAACCGTGGTGCAGACCGCCAGGGCGAACACAATCGGTATCAGATATCGGTGCATCGAGAGGTACCGTAACATGGATTGAACCTCCTTGGCAAAACGACGGCATCGGTTTGTGCCCATCATCCGCACCGCGTCGCGGACCGGGAGGTCAAGGTACCAGAATCTTACAATCCGTCTAGCCGGCTGGACCCGGCGCTTCGCCCTGGGAGTTGGCTATCCGATGTCGAAGCTGTCGCACAAGGAAGTGGTCAGGTTGGTAGGATAGGTGATACGTCCGGACGATTGGCGGAGAGCGGCAGCGGAACGGCAAGGGGCTGGTGGGTGATTTGTTCACTGCGCGAGCCGTCCTCAAATTGATGGCAGATTTGCGCGAGAGGAATAACTCATGAAGCTTCGCAATCCTTGGATCGACCCGAGGGTGGCGCAAGTGCGTTCACAGGCGGTCCAAGCTTATCTGGTTCAGCACGGCTGGAAACGCATGGAGGCGAACCAGCCCCACTTCTTGCCTTTTGCCGGACCAACGGCCAGCAAGAATCCATCCGTCATACGCGTGCCGCTGCGGAAGCAGGCGCGCGACTATCCGGAGAGAGTGATTGAACTGGTGACCGATTTGGCGCTGGTTGAAGGGCGCTACGCAGTTGAAGTCCTCAATGAGCTTCTCCAACAGCCGCTCGATAAGCTTGAGAACGCCACCAACGGACCGCGGCTCAAATCGAAGGTTCATTAATCAGGTTTTGGCCATGAACCAGGTCCTCGAAGCGCCTCCTGTTGACTCGCAACGCCCCCCCGCGGAGAACCTCCGGACCTTCGCGCCGCGCCATCTCGGGCCGAGCTCTTGGCGCACGGCGAGGCGATGCGCAAAGAATGCCCGCGCAGCGCCCACGCCGACTGGACTGCCCCCTCCGACCGGCCGGACCCGCTCCGGCTGGTCGAGGAGGGCAACCACGGCCGAATTCCCGAGCTGATTCCGCTGCGGCACGGCCGCATGTTGCCGTCGCCCTTTACCTTCTACCGCGGCACGGCGCTCAACATGGCGGTGGACCTGGCCGGCACACCCACAACGGGCTTTCGCGTGCAGGCGTGCGGCGATGCGCACCTGGGGAATTTCCGGTGCTTTGCCACGCCGGAGCGGCGGATGATCTTCGACATTCACGACCTGGATGAAACGCTTCCGGCCCCGTGGGAGTGGGATGTCAAGCGCCTGGCCGCCAGCTTTGTGCTCGCTTGCCGCACAAACGGCTTCAGCGACAAGATCGCCAGAGATGCCGTGCTGACCTGCGCGGTCGTACCGCGAAGCCATGGCCCGGTTCAGCAGGATGCGGGCCCTGGATGTGTGGTACGCGCGCTTTGAGGCCGACAAGCTCGTCGAAACCATCAAGGACGCCGGCATCCGCGCGCGGACCAAAAGGATCGTCGCCAAGGCGAGAAACTTGTGCGTGGTTGAAGACGTTTTCCCCAAGCTCACCGACAGCTCGGGCGAGACGCCGACGATCAAGGACAACCCGCCGTATCTCTATCACCACCTCGACCGCGGGGAGGCCGATTTTTACACGCACGTCGACGAAGTCTTTTTCCGCTACCGCGAATCGCTGCCGGACAACCGGCGCGTCCTCTTGGACCGTTATGCCCTCAAGGACAAGGCGATCAAGGTGGTGGGCGTCGGCAGCGTGGGAACGATGTGCAGCGTGGCGCTCCTGATGGCCGGCGAAAAGGACCCCATCTTCCTTCAGGTGAAGGAAGCGCGCCCGTCGGTCCTGGAGCCGTATGCGGGCCCGAGCGTCTATCCCAACCACGGCCAACGGGTCGTGAAGGGCCATCGGCTGATGCAATCGGCAACCGACATTTTCCTGGGCTGGACCGAGGACTCAAGCGGCCGGCATTTTTACGTCCGCCAGCTTCGGGACATGAAGCTCAAGTTCCCCATCGAGGAGTTCAAGCCGGCCAAGATGGTGATCTTCGGCGATTGGTGCGGGGCCACGCTGCGCGCGCCCACGCCCGTTCCGGCGAGCCGGCCTTGATCAGCGGCTACCTCGGCAAGGCCGACACGTTCGATCAAGCCATCGCGGCCTTCGCGGTGTCGTACGCCGACCAGGTCGAGCGCGATCACGAACTTTTTGCGAAAGCCGTGAGCGACGGCAAGATCGAAGCCCGGATGGATGACGGCGTCTGATTCCTTTGGCCCGCGGAGCACCGCTTGTGAACGTCGAGCAATTCCGCAACGCCCACCGGCTGCGCCCGTTCAAGCCGTTCGTCATCCGCACGGCCAGCGGAGAAAGCTATCCAGTCACTCACCCGGAGACCGTCTGGCAGTCGCCCGGCGGTCATACCGTGATCGTCGGCATCAAGGGCGAGGAAGTGGCGATGATCGATATCGAGCACATCACCGAGTTCGTCTTCGCGACGCGCAAGCCCGCCCGTGGATCCAAGTGACGCATGAATCGGCCGGACGCTGCACCGTTGCACGGGCGCGGCCCGAGCCCGAGACCACTCGCCACGCTCGACTTCCGCGGTATAATGTGAGGCTCACTCCCGATTTCGGGCGTCGTTTCGTGGACCCCACGGCAGAACAGGTCGTGCCCGGCGAAACCGACGTTTGAATCCTCAAACTTGAGCCCTGAGCGAGGGATCGACGAACAATGAGCCGACCCTGTAGCACACTGACATTCCTGGCCGCGATGCTCGCATCGACCGCGGCGGCGCAAGCCGACGCGATCGTCGAATTCGAGCCGGGCGATCATATTGCGATCATCGGCAATACCCTGGCCGACCGGATGCAACACGATGGCTGGCTGGAAACCGACCTCCATGCGCGGTTCCCCCTGCACAAGCTCACCATCCGCAACCTTGGCTTCTCCGGTGATGAATTGACGCTCCGGCTCCGCTCCGCCGATTTCGGCACTCCCGACGCCTGGCTCACCAAGACCAAGGCTGACGTCGTCTTCGCCTTCTTCGGCTACAACGAGTCATTCGCCGGAAGAGATGGGTTGGAGAAGTTCAAGAAAGATCTCGAAGCCTTCATCGCGCACACTGTGGCCCAGAAGTACAACGGCAAGTCGGCGCCACGGCTAGTCCTGTTCTCGCCGATCGCCATGGAATCGCCGCGCGGACGCGACTTGCCCGACCCCACGGCCACGAATGAGCGGCTCAAGCTCTACACCGCTGCGATGGCCGCAGTGGCCAAAACCCGGGGTGTCCCCTTTGTCGATCTGTTCACCACGACGCTCGCCTTTTATGAAAGAGAACGCAGATCGTCCAGGCCCAATCTGCTCACGATCAACGGGATACACCTCAATCATCGCGGCAACCTTGAGCTCGCCTATCAGATCGTCCAGCAGCTTGCTCCCGGAGTCGCTCCCGGGATCGAGCCGAACCTCTCGAAACTGCGGCAGGCTGTCCTCGACAAGAACTTCACCTGGTTCAACCGCTACCGGACCGTGGACGGCTACTCGATCTTCGGGGGCCGCGCCGACCTCAGCTTCACCGACGGCCAGACCAACCGCGTGGTCGCCCAGCGCGAAATGGAAGTTCTCGATATCATGACCGCCAATCGCGACCCGCGCATCTGGGCCATCGCCCAGGGCAAGGACCTTGTGGTCGACGACTCGAACACACCTCCATTTATCCCGGTCAAGACCAACAAGCCCGGCCCCGGGCCCAACGGTGAGCACCTCTTCCTGGGCGGCGACGAAGCCATCGGCCGGATGACCTTGGGCAAGAACCTCGAGGTGAACCTGTTCGCCTCCGAGAAAGAGTTTCCCGAGCTGGCCAAGCCGGTGCAGATGTCGTTCGACGCCAAAGGGCGGCTCTGGGTCGCGTGCTGGCCGTCTTACCCGCACTGGAAGCCCAAGGAGGAAATGAACGACAAGCTCTTGATTCTTGAAGACACCGACGGCGACGGCAAGGCCGACAAGGAGACCGTCTTC
The DNA here is from genome assembly GCA_963781785.1 of uncultured Isosphaeraceae bacterium. Lineage (GTDB taxonomy): Bacteria > Planctomycetota > Planctomycetia > Isosphaerales > Isosphaeraceae > CAWAHD01. The sequence goes on from CAWAHD010000002.1 coordinate 813,789, forward strand.
GCCGGCGGTCTGCACTGCCCGACCGGGTTCGAGTTCGCGAGTGGCGGCGTCTATGTCGCCCAGGCACCCGACCTGATGTTTCTCTTGGACACCGACGGGGATGACAAGGCCGACGTGCGCGAGCGCGTGCTCTCCGGTCTTGACTCGGCCGACACGCACCATACCGCCAACAGCTTCCAGCTCGACCCCGGGGGCGCCCTGTATTTTCAGGAGGGCACGTTTCACAGGACCCAGGTCGAGACACCGTACGGGCCACCCGTCCGCTGTGCGGACGCGGGCGTGTACCGTTATGAGCCGAAGTCGCAGAAATTCGAGGTCTACGTTTCGTACGGGTTTGCCAATCCCCACGGCCACGCCTTCGACCGCTGGGGACAAGACATCGTCGTCGACGGCACCGGCTCGGAGCCGACCCACGGCGCGTTGTTTTCGGGCCACGTTGACTACCCGTCCAAGCATTCCGCCCCGCCTCACGTCTACCAGCGGCGCACACGCCCCACACCCGGCATCGAGTTTCTCTCAAGCCGCCACTTCCCCGACGAGTTCCAGGGAAACCTGCTCGTGCCCAATGTGATCGGGTTCCAGGGAATTCTCCGGTACAAGATCGACTACCAAGGCGCCAGCCTGACCGGCACCGAGCTGGAGCCGATCCTATCGTCCCGAGACCCCAACTTCCGGCCGTCCGATATCGAAACGGGCCCCGACGGCGCCATCTACTTTCTCGACTGGCAGAACCCGATCATCGGCCACATGCAGCACAACCTCCGCGACCCCAGCCGGGACCGGATCCACGGCCGGATCTACCGCGTCACGTACCAGGGACGCCCACTCTCCAAACCGGCCAAGATCGCCGGCGCCTCGATCGAAGAGCTGCTCGAATTGCTCAAGGACCCCGAGGACCGCGTGCGCTATCGAGCCAGGGTCGAGCTGGGAACGCGGGACACCGCGCAGGTCATCGCCGCCCTCAAGACCTGGGTCGACAAGCTCGACAAGGCCGACGTCGATCATGAGCACAGCTTGACCGAGGCCCTGTGGGCTCACCAGTACCAGGACGTGGTCGATCTCGAGCTGCTCAAGCAGGTGCTCGCCTCCACCGACTTCCACGCCCGTGCCGCTGCGACGAGGGTTCTCTGTGTCTGGCGCGACCGCGTTCCGGGCGCGCTCGAAATCCTCAAGAAGCTGGCCGCCGATCCGTACCCGCTTGTCCGGCTCGAAGCCGTCCGGGCCGCGAGCTTCTTCCGGGTCGCCGAGGCCGTCGAAATCCCCTTGATCTCGGCCGAGCTCCCGACCGACGAATACCTCGACTACACCCGCGGCGAAACGATGAAGACCCTGGAGCCCTACTGGCGAAAGGCCATCGCCGATGGCAAGTCGATCGCCATCACCAGCGACGCCGGCAACCGGTTCTTCCTGGGCCGCCTGAACACTGACGAACTGCTCAAGTTGAAGCGGACGCGTGCGGTCGACCTCGAGCTCTTGCGCCGCATGGGCGTCCGCGAGGAAGTTCGCCGGGAGGCCGTCACCGACCTGGCGAAGCTCGACAAGCAGCCGGAGCTGACGGTGCTGCTCGAGGCCGTCAAGGCCCTCGACGACCGCGCCGGCGTTGCCGGCGACGCGGTTGCCTTCGACCTGGGCCGGCTGATCACCGGCCGCGAGCCCGCCGAGCTGACCGCCGCCCGGCCCGAGCTGGAACGGCTCGCCACGGGCGGCCACAAGCCGGTCACCCGGCAGCTTGGCTATCTCGCCTTGATCGCCGCCGACAGCGGCATCGACCGAGCCTGGACGCTTGCCGAGAAGTCTGCGGGCTCGCTCCGAGACATGGTCGACGCCATGCCCGCAATCCGCGATCCCGGCCAGCGGTCGGCGCTTTATCCCAGAATCTTGCCTCTGCTCGACGGGCTGCCGAAGGCACTGAATGGGGGCAAGAGTGAATCAAGCGGTACCGAGGGCCGGTTCGTCCGGATCGAGCTGAAGGGCCGCCGGACTCTGACGCTCGCCGAGGTCGAGGTCTCTAGCGACGGCCGCAATGTCGCCCCGGCAGGCAAGGCCACCCAGAAAAACACTGCTTATGGCGGCTCCGCCGGGCGAGCCATCGACGGCAACAAGAACGGAGACTACGCCGACGGCGGCCAGACGCACACCGAGGAAAACACGCGCGACCCCTGGTGGGAGGTCGACCTCGGGACCGAGCTGCCGATCGACTCGGTCGCGATCTGGAACCGGACTGAGGGCGACTACTACCGGCGTCTCGATCGGTTTACCGTCAAGGTCCTGAGCGCGGGCCGCACCGTCGTCTTCGAGGCTGCCAACCTGCGGGCGCAGCGCGAGCCCTTCGCCATCGCGGTCGGCGGCAGCGGGCCCGAGGGTGCCGTGCGGCGGTCGGCGATGGACGCTCTGACCTCGGTCCGGGGCAAGGAAGCCGAGACCCTGAAGGCGCTCGCGAAGTTTGTCAAGAGTCGCGGCGCCGACCGGACCGCCGCGATCCGGGCGATCTCGCGGATCCCGATCTCCGAGTGGCCGGCCGACCTGGCCGGCTCGACATTGAGCGCTTTGCTCGCTTTTATCAAGACGATCCCCGCTCGGGACCGGACCTCCGCGAACGTCCTCGACGCGATCCAGCTCGGCGACTCGCTGGCGGGTTTGCTGCCGGTCGACCAGGCAGCCAAGGCTCGCCGGGAGCTGGGCGAACTGGGCGTCCGCGTGATCCGGCTGGGCACGATCACCGACCAGATGCTCTTCAGCAAGGAGCAGATCGCCGCCCAGGCTGGCAAGCCGGTCGAGATCGTGTTTGAGAACAGCGACATCATGCCGCACAACTTCGTGGTGACCCGGCCCGGCGCACTCGAAGAGGTCGGCCTCTTAGGCGAGTCATCGAGCACCGAGCCGGGTGCCCTCGAGCGGAACTACGTGCCGCGGTCCGACAAGATCCTCGCGGCCAGCCGGTTGCTGTCACCGCGGGAGTCGCAAAAGCTGGACTTCGTCGCGCCATCGGAGCCGGGGGTCTATCCGTTTGTCTGCACCTACCCGGGCCACTGGCGACGAATGTACGGGGCGTTTTTTGTCGTCGCCGACATCGCGAGTTACCTCGCCGATCCACCGGGCTACCTGGCCGCCCACCCCATGCCGATCCACGACGAGCTGCTCAAAACCAACCGCCCGCGCAAGGAATGGAAGTTCGACGACCTGGCCCTTTCGGTGGACGGTCTGTCGAGCGGGCGGTCGTTTGCCAACGGCAAGCAGATCTTCGAGATCGCAAGCTGCGTCTCTTGCCACCGGATGAATGGTGTGGGCACACAGGTCGGCCCCGACCTTGCCCAGCTCGATGCCAAGATGACCAACCCGGAAATCCTTCGGAGCCTGATCGAGCCCTCGGCCAAGGTCGAGGAAAAGTACCAGACGCACATCTTCACCACCAAGGCGGGCACCGTGGTCACCGGCATGATTCTCGAAGAGAACCCCCGCCAGATCAAGGTGATCGAGAACCCACTGGCCAAGACGGTTCCTGTGATCCTGGATCGCGCGGAAATTGAGGAACGCTCGAAGTCACCGTCCTCGATCATGCCCAAGGGCTTGCTCGACAAGCTGACCCGAGAGGAGATCCTCGACCTGATCGCCTACATCGCGGCCCGGGGAGATTCCAGGGCCGCGGTGTTCCACGGATTGCATGAACATGGGCATTGAACGAAGAGACGGAATGAATTCCAGATGGAATTCATTTCGTTCATGTGAATTGAATCAATCCTTAACTCGTCGACCGAACCCCACGGTTCCGAAGTACCAGGGAGCCTCCCCATGATTCGACTCGTGCGAACCTCGATTGTCTCGGCCCTGGCCCTGGTTCTCCTGGTCGCGACCGCTCGGGCCGGCGACCAGTGGGTCGTCTACCCGGGGGGTGAAGGTCCGGGCCAGGGAAAGAACGTCGTATTGATCAGCGGTGACGAAGAGTACCGGTCGGAGGAGGCGTTGCCGCAGCTCGGCAAGATCCTGGCCAAGCGTCACGGGTTCACCTGCACCGTGCTATTCGCGATCGGCAAGGACGGGGCGATCGATCCCAACCGGAACGACAACATCCCCGGCCTCGAAGCCCTCAGGAAGGCCGACCTGATGATCATCGCCACCCGGTTCCGCAACCTGCCCGACGACCAGATGAAGGAGATTGTCGACTACGTCGAGTCGGGCCGCCCGATCATCGGCATGAGGACGGCGACGCACGCATTCAACATCCGTGGGGGCACAAAGTACGCCCGCTATTCGTTCAATAGCAAGGAGTGGGACGGCGGCTTCGGCCGCCAGGTGCTGGGCGAGACCTGGATCAGCCACCACGGCAATCATACTCATGAAAGCACGCGCGGGATCATCGCGCCGGGCGAGACATCGCACCCGATCCTCCGCGGGATCAAGGATGGCGACATCTGGGGCCCGACCGACGTCTACGGTGTCCGGCTCCCCTTGCCCGGCGACAGCAAGCCCTTGGTTCTCGGTCAGGTGGTCGCAGACATGACGCCCACCGGCAAGCCGGTCGAAGGCAAGAAGAACGACCCGATGATGCCGGTGGCCTGGGTCAAGACCTACACCGGCGAGTCGGGGAAGCCCGCCCGGATCTTCACGACCACGATGGGCGCCGCCACCGATTTGGAGAGCGCCGGCGTCCGCCGGATGCTCGTCAATGCCGTCTACTGGGCGCTCGGCCTGGACGACAAGATCGCGCCCGAGAGCGACGTGAGCCTGCTCGGCGAATACAAGCCCCGGCCCTTCGGGTTTGGCGGCGCGGCCAAGGGCATCAAGCCCGAGGCTCATGAGCTTAAGCAATGACCGAGCTAGTCGTCCCGCGGCTCGAACAGATTCCAGGACGCATAGTCATCACTGCGAAGTGAATGCCACCGGGCAGCCTTGCGGCTTTTCGCAGCCGCGCGCTGCCAGACCGCACCTTGCTCCAACCACGAGCCGTACCGCGGACCATCGCTCGGATAGGGGCAGATTTTCAAGACGTCGGCCTCTTCGCTGGGGTCATCCCACGCACGGCCACCCCGGGCCAGGCATTGATCGGCCCTTTGCATCATGAGCTGTGCCTCGGCCTCGCAAAGCGCGGCCATGAAGCCGTGGAATCTGGCTCTCGAATCGTAGTAGGGCTTGTAAAGCCAAAGATGAAATGGCCAGAGAATAATCGCCACCAGAGCGACTCCGATCATCACGCGCCGCACCGTGAAACGTACGCGCAGCAGTCGTCCGGCGGGCGCCCGATCGATCTCAACCGCCGCGCGCGATCTTGCGCTAAGGCGCTTGTGTTCGGGCGTCCAAAGGTGGCAAGCCAGAGCCACTGCGGCCAGCGCGAACGCCAGAATCATCCAGAACACGGGCAGTGCATTGACGACCGCGAATTCGATCGCAACAACGGCGGCGATGACGAACGTCTTCAGCACTCTCATCCGGAAGAGTCGCATGGCCGGGGCCTTATTGCAGTGCGTGGGGTGACTCCTTGGACTCCTTGGACTCCTTGGAATAGCGTAAGCCGGCGTCGAGTCGAGTTGTTCGTGGATTCATTGTCACCGGGTATAGAGCGGTCGTCAATATCTTGCGATCTCCGGCGACAGTCCACGACCGAGTTCCACTTCCCAGAAAGGGCGCAATCGGGTAGATTTCGCCCGTTCTCCGCCGTGGCGATTGTCCGCTCGCATTGCCGGCACGCATGTCGAAGGCCCGTCATCCCTGGGAACGGATCATGTCCGACTGCTTCGGGCCAACGGAATCGCCGGCCCGCGCCGGGTTCAAGGATCGATCGTCACCCGTCACGCGCTCGACGCTCACGGCGCTCGCGTGCGTCCTCCTGATCGTGCCGCTGGGTTGCGCCAGCGTCAGCGTCGACGAGCGCCCGATCCGCAATGCGATCGACGACCGAATGGAGCGGCGGGACGCCACGAATCATCTGAGCGGTGTCACGGCCTGTGTGCTCGCGAGACATGACCTGGTGGGCACCGCCGCGCGCGACCCGGCCGGCGCGGCTCGCATCCTGGAGAGCCATTTGCAGGCCGAGCCGGAGCCCGATGGGGCGTTCGTGCTGGCCGAGCTCTCGTATCAAGCTGGCCTGTTGCACAGCCCCAGATCGCCGCAATCGGCGATGGCCTGGTACCGCGACGCGGCGGCTCTGGCCTGGGTGGCGCTTGCCGAGCCGGACTGTTCGCGGCCCGACCTCGCCGTCTCGATCCACAACCGTGCCGTGGCGCGACTGGTCAGGGCCTCGCAATCCCAGGGAGGGCGACCGGGACCTAACTGGCGCCAGGTGCTGGATCAAGAGGGCATCGTGGTCGAGAGTACGACTCCCTATCTGGATCCTCAGCGGATCGCCGACCTGCGCGTGGCGGCGGACCTTCAGGTCACGGGAATGGACCACGTTTACAAGCTGGACGGTCTCGGCGTTCCGCTGGTCGCGCACCGGGTCATGGCCAGTGAGACGGAAGCGCCCGGCGTTCCGAATGTGCAGGATGAATTCTTGCCGCACGACCTGCGCACCGGCGCGACCGCCGTCTTGACGTGCGGCGGCGGCCTGCTGGGAGGTGAATGGCGGCGGAGCCCGCCAACGCTCGTTTTGCTGGATTCGTTCGGGCCGCGGTTTCAAGCAGTCGGCGCGAAGGAAGTCGCGCTGGCCGACGACCGGACGACGCCGCTGGCGTCGCTCCTGGCCGCACGACGGCTCGCGATGCTGGAGTGGACCGGGCTGATCGACTCGGGCTTTAACCAGAAGGGCGTGGAATCGGGGCTGTACATGAGCCGGCCCTATCAGCCGGGGAAAATACCGGTCGTGTTCGTGCACGGCCTGGTCTCGAGCCCGAGGGCCTGGCTCCAGACGATCAACGAGCTGGAGAATTCGCCGGCGATCGCGTCGCGGTATCAGTTCTGGGTGTTCCTCTATCCGTCGGGCTTGCCGATTCCGGGGTCCGCCCGGCAGTTGCGCGAGTCGCTCATTCGCGTACGCGAGACCGTCGATCCCGAGCACAGCGATCGAGTCGCTCGACGAGATGGTCCTGGTCGGCCACAGCATGGGCGGGCTCCTTTCGAAGATGATGGTGCAAGACACCGGATCAGCGCTCTGGGACGCAGCGATCACGATCCCGCAGGATCGGTTTCGGGCATCGCCCGAATTGAGGAAGTCGCTCGTGGATCTCCTGGTCTTTGAGCCGTTGCCGTTCGTGCGCCGAGTTGTGTTCATCTCCACCCCGCATCGGGGCAGCCCGCTTGCCGATGGACCGGTGGGATGGGCGGTGTCGCGATTGGTGCGCCGGCCTGATGAGCAGGCGGCTCGCGTTGCGGAAATCGAGGCCCTCAATGGTCCGGATGTCATCTCACGGGAACTTCAGGGCCCGTCCTTGAATGCGATCGGCAACCTGCGGACCGACAGCCCGATCCTGGCCGCCCTCGACCGGATACCGATCAATAGGTCGGTGCCGTACCACTCGATCATCCCCCTCATCCCCCCCGTGAGACACACCGACGGTGTCGTCGAATATCGCAGCTCGCACGTCGAGGGTGCCGCTTCCGAGAAGATCGTCGCGGGCACACATCTTTCTCAGCAGGCTCCGGCAGTGACCTGCGAGGTTGCGCATCCTCATGGTGCACCTGGCGGCCGACGGCGCCCTTCTGACCTCCGGCGCCCCACGTCGCGATCGGAACGCGCAGCGCGTCGATGTTCGCGCGACGCCGTGACGCGTGCCGGATTACCCTTTTTTATCGATTTCAGGACGGCGGTCTGCGCCTGGGCCGGATTTCTTAAAGTTCCTGGGCCCGACAGCCGACAGAACAGGGATGTGTACCGCCAGCTTCGGCGTAGGCCGGCACGACATGTCGAGTGCGCTCCGTGCAGGAAAACAGACGACGAATCACACGCGCCCTGGTGCTGCGGCTCGCCTGCGCTTCGATCGCATCCTTGGGAATCTCCGCCCGCGCCCAGGATGTCGGGTCGCGCGCGCCGGCTGGTCCTGAAAACTCCAGCGCCGACCAGCCGGCATTGCCCGCCGTGGGTACGGAAGAAGCCGAATCGCTCGCCGTCGATTCTGCGACCAAGCGGACCGACCTCAGCCTGCTCGATCGGTTTCGGCTCGCGTTCTCGCAAGAGGAAGATCCCGACGGCCCGATCAACACCGACCGGCCCACGTTCACGCCCGCCAACACCGTTGTCCCTCGGGGACGACTCCAGTTCGAGTCGGGATTCACCTTCAGCCGGCAGACGACCCCGAGTACGCGTGCCAATCTTTACGACTTCCCCGAGCTCGCCATGCGCTACGGGCTGTTGGGTCGCGTCGAGTTTCGCACGTTCTGGCTCGGGCCAGACCTATTCCCAGGGGCAGCCCAGCGCGCGCAGCCGCGGAAGAATCAACGGCGGGCTCAGCAACATGGAAATCGGCTTCAAGTGGCAACTGCTGCCGAACGACGCCGAGAAGAAATGGTGCCCGACAACGGCCCTGATTACCTCGATCTACGTTCCCACCGGCGGAAACTCGCTGCTGGAGTCGGATACCGTCGAGCCGTACATCAACCTGATCTACGGCTGGAACCTCACCGACAAGCTGACCTTCGGTGGCTCGACCGGCTACTTGGGATTCCGCCAGCAGCCAGACCCGGGCTCGGGCGGCCGACCGTATAACTACCAGCGGTATCACCAGTCGCTGCTCGCGTTCTACTCGGTGACCGAGCGGTCGACTCTGTTTTACGAGTGGTACGTTCTCATGTTCACCAATGCCGCAGACAACCGGCCCACGCATTTCATGGACGGAGGAATCCTCTACCGCCCGACGCCCAACACACAGCTCGACCTCCGCGCCGGCTTCGGACTGAGTGGCCACCCCGACGATTTCTTCACCGGAGTGGGATTCTCGGTGCGGTTTTGAGGTCGCCGTCAGTAGAGCATGTGATAGTCCCACCAGCATGAGAACGGAATGATCGCGACCCAGTAGGCACCGAGGGCCCGACCAAGACGATCGAGCCAGTCGGGCTGGGATCGCCAGCGTCTGCTCGCAATCAAGAGCAGCCACACTGCCGCGACCGCGGTGCTGATCCCGAAGGCCGACGACGCGAAGTAGGCCGAGTTGTAGACCGTCGCCGAGTTGACCGGACCCGGGTACGAAACCGTGACGGAGAAGGCATTGCTGACTCCGAGACTGAGCGTGTAGAAGCGATTCCCGATCGTCCGCGCCATGAGCGTCAAGAAGCCGCCCAGTCTGACCAGGCTGACGAGCGTGACCGCCCCGGTTGCGACAAACCCCGGTTGGCGGACGAGCTGGCGGAGCGGATGGCGGGGACGACGCAGGTTGAGCGCGAACACGGCGATCGACCAGAGCGCCGTGACGGGCAGCGCTGCGAGGATGTGAACCCAGATCGTCAAGAGGACGCGGGGAATGAGCGGGTACGGCTTGAGCGCGTTGTCGAGGACGGCCAGGGAGTACGTTCGGGCCAGGGCGAACCCGATCGCGGTTGCCGCGATCAAGACCATCGCATCCAGCAGGGTGAATCTGCGGTTCTGCGCCGGCGCATTGCGATCTCTCCTGGCAGGCCGGCCGCGTCTTGTACGATACTCAGAGCATGGACAACTTGATCATACCGCACACTCCGTCTGCACGGAGCCGGCATTTTCGGACCAAACCGTCAGGCTGGAAAGCCTGACCTACGACCGGACCAAACCGTCAGGCTGGAAAGCCTGACCTACGACCGGACCAAACCGTCAGGCTGGAAAGCCTGACCTACGACAAGCCCGGTCGCGTCACGAACTTTTTTCTGAAACCCGGCGTCGTCGAAACTGGTAAGATGAACCAGATCCAACACGGCGGACGGAGGCTTGAGATGAAGGTTGGGGCGCGCGACCTGTTGTTTCTCGGCGTGGTCCTGGGCAGCACCGGCACGATCGGGGCCGGGTTATGGCATCGGCCGACAGCACCGGCTGCGCAACCCGTTTCGCCCAAGACTCTTGAGCCCGATTTGAAACCCATCGTCGCGCAGGTTGACGCCACATTCCGCACGATCTGGGCCGAACGGAAAATGGTCCCGGCCGATCAGGCCGACGACCTGGTGAAAATGCGCCGGCTGTCGCTGGCACTGTGCGGCAGCGTGCCATCGCTGGAAGAGATCCGCCGATTCGAGGCAAGGCCCAAGGAACACCGGCTCCAGGAATGGCTGGAAGGTCTGTTTCACGACCGCCGGTGTACCGATTATCTGGCCGAAAGGCTTGCCCGGACTTACGTTGGAACCGAGGACGGGCCGTTTATCGTGTTTCGCCGCCGGCGGTTCATCGCCTGGTTGAGCGACATGCTTCTGGAGAATCGCCGCTACGATGAGCTGGTCCGGGACCTGATCGCCGACTCGGGGCTGTGGACGGACCATCCCGCGACGAACTTCGTCTCGGTGACACACGACCCCGAGTTTGGCAAACCGACGCCGGAGCGGCTGGCCGGCCGGGTGGCCCGGGCATTCCTGGGCGTGCGCATCGACTGCGCCCAGTGCCACGATCACCCGTTTCAGCACTGGAAGCAAAACGATTTCCGCGGCCTGGCATCATTCTTCGGCGGGGTTCAATCCAGCCTGCGGGGCATTCGCGACGGGGCCGAAAACGAATACCATCCCCCGGACAAGAAGACCAGGGCACCCGTCACGGTCGAACCCTGCGTGCCATTCCGGGCAGAGCTCAAGCCGGGCTCGGGCAGCCCGCGGGAGCAGCTCGCGGCGTGGATCACCAACCCCAAGAACGACAACTTCTCGCAGGCCACCGTCAACCGGGTCTGGGCGCTTCTTCTGGGCCGGCCGCTGGCCGAGCCGGTCGACGACCTGCCCGCCGCCCTTGAGCTTCACCCGCGCTCGTCCAGCTCGCCGCCGATTTTGCGGCACACGGCTTCGACCTGCGCCGGCTTATCCGCGTCGTCGCAGCCACCGAAATCTTCCAGCAGGACAGCGAGTTCGCCGGAACCCCGGCCGACGGTCAAGAAGACGCGTGGGCCCTCTTTCCGATGACGCGCCTCCGGCCCGAACAGGTCGCCGGGGCACTGTTTCAAGCGGGATCGGTCACGACCCTGGGCTCGCAGTCGCACTGGTTCATCCGGATGGTCACCTACACGGGCCGCAACGACTTCGTCAAGCGTTACGGCGACTCCGGCGAAGATGAATTCGACTCGCGGGCCGGCACGATCCCCCAGCGCCTGCTGCTCATGAACGGTGAAATCGTCCGCGACAAGATCAAGGATGGATTCTTCACGGCGGCCAGCCGCATCGCCGACCTGGCGCCCGATGACAAGAGCGCCGTCGAGGCCGCTTTTCTCGGCGTCCTGACCCGCCGGCCGACGCCCGATGAGGCGACGCATTTCATCGCGCGACTGGCCGGAGCCAAAGGCAAAGAACGCAAGGAGCGGTTGACCGACCTCTACTGGGCGCTCCTGAATACGACGGAATTCTCCTGGAACCACTGACCTGACTGAGGTCTCTGGCCATGCCGCTTCCTGGTGGAATGATGTTCGACCGCCGCGGCTTCTTGAAGCTCGCGGGGCTCTCGTGGCTGACCCCCGTCGGCGAGCTGCTCGCAGACCAGGCAGAGACAACCCGCAAGCCGGCCCAGTCGATCATCCTGTTGTGGCTGGGCGGAGGTCCCAGCCAGCTCGAGACCTTTGACCCGCACGCCGGCACCCGAATCGCCGCAGGTACCAAATCCATCGCGACGGCAGTGAAAGGGATCGAGCTGGCCCAGGGGTTCGATCAGCTTGCCGAACAGATGGGCTCGATCAGCCTCATCCGGTCGATGGTCAGCAAGGAGGGGGACCACGAGCGCGGGACTTACATGATGAAGCGGGGCTATCGGCCGGATCCGACGGTCGAGCATCCGGCGATCGGCGCCGTCTGCTGCCACGAGCTGCCCGTGGGTAAAACGGAGATCCCCCGGCATATCTCGATCCTGACCGGTCAATGGCCCAGCCGGGGCGGATTCCTGGGGGCGGAGTACGACGCGTTCCAGGCAGGCGACCCGAAGGGAGGCTTGCCCGACGTGACCTCGGGCGTGCCGGGCGCCCGCGACGCGGCGCGGATCCGCGATCTCGAGGTCCTGGAGCGGTCCTTCGCCCGCGGCCGCCGCGGCCGTGCCCAGGCCACGTTGCACCGCGAGACGCTGGCCCGCGCACGCGTGATGATGAGCTCCGAGCAGCTCAAGGCGTTCGACGTATTGCAGGAGCCCGCGAGCCTGCGCACTGAATACGGCGACACGGCCTTCGGCCGCGGGTGCCTGGCCGCCCGCCGGCTGATCGAGGTGGGAGTCCGCTGCGTTGAGGTCAACCTCGATGGTTGGGATTCCCACGTCAGCAATCACCAGCTTCAAGGTGCCAAGGTCAAGGAGCTGGATCCCGCCTTCGCCGCTCTGGTGCGCGACCTGTCGAATCGGAAACTGCTCGACCGGACGGTCGTCCTCTGCTGCGGCGAGTTTGGCCGGACGCCCAAGATGAACCTCACCGCCGGCAGAGATCACTGGCCGACCGGGTTCAGCCTGGCCCTGGCAGGCGGCGGGATCCGGGGCGGTCTGGCAATCGGCCAGACCGATCCCGAGGGAGTCAAAGACCCCGTCCGGCCGACGAGCGTCGAAGACGTCCACGCGACGATATTCAAAGCCCTTGGCCTCGATCCGGCGAAGGAAAACATCGCACCCGCGACCGGCCGGCCGCTCAAGCTCAGCCCGGGGCGGCCGATTCGCGAACTGCTCTTCTGAGCGTGGGCAGGGCAGGGCAGCAATTCATCGAGGAAAATCGCGAGACGGGAATCGTCGGGAGTGGGTGGCATCAGACGAGCTGCTCGACTCGGCGGCATCACGGATTGGATGGCCGCCGCTTGCTTTTGGCACCGCTTTTCTTGGGGACGGAGACCGGGCCCACCCGAGCGCGGAGTGAATTCATGGCGTTCCGGGCCGCCATCTTGACGAGTTCGTCGCGGTCGGCGGGCAGCGACAGCATGGTCTCGAGCGCGGCCTTGCCGCCGATCTCTCCGAGCAGGTCGCACGCCTGTCTCCTCAGGTCAGGGTCGGGGTCGCGGAGGAGCTCGATCAAGGCCGGCTCGGCGGCAGAGCCCAGTTTCTTGAGCGCGGGCTCGGCGGCGATTCCATCGTTCTTGAGATGTCTGGCGAGCGGTTCGGCGGCCCTCGCGTCGCCGAGCTTGCCGAGGATCTCCGCAACAGCCCAGCGCACTCCGTGGCGCTCGTCATCCAGTTTCTTGATCAAGGCGGGTACCGTTGCCTTGGTCTGCCAGTTCGCCATCGCTTTCATCACATCTTCGACGAAGAAGCCATCCTGGTCATCGAGCAAAGGCAGGAGTTGCTTGGTGACCTCTTCCGAGCGGGCGTCGTCAGGAGTCAGACGGCGCAGCCGACCGACGGCGTCCTTGCGCTTCTCCGGATTGGAGGAGCGCAGACCGAACAAGGCCGCGGTCACCTTGTCCGCTCCAGCGGGGGGTTTGGGATCGTTGGCGTCGTCTTGGGAACCAGGCCCGAGAATCTCGGCGCGGAGTGCCTCTTCCTGTTTCTTCAGGGTGTCCCGCGCGGCCGAGGCATCCTCCGGCGAGACAGGGTCCGCCACCACGAAGATCATACGGCCTTTCACGACCGCCTTGCCGAACGTGATCCTGTCGGAGAACTCGCGCACGTCGTCCACGGGCCAGACGCGATACGAGGCTGTCTTGAAATCCGACCCATGGGCCCACTGCATGCCGACGGCTCCCTCCAGGAGCGCGCAGCTTCTGACGGCACACGATCTCGGCGTCTTCATTGTCGATCTTCACGTAAACCTCGGCATACGGATCCGGTCCGGTTCTGGGCTTGAATCTCTCGGCCATCTGGAGCGACTGCTCGAGCGGGAGCGAGAGCCGCGTCACGAGCCCAAGGAGCTGAGTTCCGGCAATCCCTAAACCCGGCACTCCTGCGATTCGAAGCGCCTCCTTGCGGGACCGCTCCACTTCCCTGCGAATCTCACCGGCCATCCGCCGCATGAGCTCGCCTTCTTCGGCTGCGCTCAACCGAAACGGCGGTGTAGCCTGGCGCAGATCGTTATCCGCCTGCGCTCCGACATTCTTGAGCTGCCCAGCGGCGGCTTGCATCGAGGAGACGTCGTGAACCGAGGCCAGGATGTCGTTCATCCTGCCGATAAACGAAGTGAGAATCCGCTGCTGCCGCTCGTGAGCGGATAGATCGCGTAAGGGCGGCGGGGCGAGCAAGGGCGGCGGCAACGCGCCAAGCGACGGGTAGTTTGCGGGATCGTTCGAGTCGCTCACCGCAGCGCGCACGGCGTTCACGATTCTCTCCATCAAGCCGGGAGCCGGAGCCTCGCTTGCCTTGCCCTCGTTCAGTGCCCTTTCAGCCCCCGCGCACGGCCGCGATCTCATGACCAGCAGGCCGACGACCAGCCCCACGATCGCCAGTCCCGCCGCGCCCAACCCCAGCAAAAGGCCCAACGGCGGACTCTTGCCAGCCGCTTTCGGCCGCTCCCGGCGCATGAGGGGAGGGGTTGACGGATCGGCCAAGGCCCCCTCGCCCAGCCAGTCCTTGGCTCCCGCCGCACCCGGCGTTTCGATCGCATCCGCCCGAGAGCGCACCCGCGGGGGACTCGGAGCTGGGCCCGCATCGCTGGCACCCTGGTCTCGGGGCGTCTCTGGGCCCGGACTTGCGCCCCCTCCGGGTGAACCTCCCCGCACGCGAATGGCCTGATTACAGCTCGCGCACAGGAGTTTCTTGCCCGCGAACGAGTCCTCGACAGTCTGTTGCGTTCCGCATTGGGGGCATTTGAACTTGATGCTCATGACGACTTCCCCGTGAATGGGGGAATTGTTGTCGATGTCACTTTAGCGTCCGGCGCAGCGGTCTTCCGAAACGTTCGACCCAGCGGCCTGCCAGAATACTCCACGAGCTTGGCCAGCATCAATGAGCGAGATGCAAACAAATCGCCCCATCCCCTTGTGTCGCCGTCGGACATAGAATAGAAGCTTTGTCTTCCCCGCTGTCTTCCGCCTCGGATCGGAACCTTCGTCGATGTCGGCCGTACCAGGTACCGGAACAAGTGCAAGCACTGATGCGGTACCCGCCTCCGCGGCAGGGGATGGCCGCCTCGGTGTATCCCCTGCGCTCGCCGACACCCGCGGGCTCGATCCGTCGAAACTGGAACAGCGCACCATCGAGATCGGCCGCGAGCTGTTCGACCGGATCGGCCGCGGGCCCAAGCTTTGGCAGCGCGCCTGGTGGGAAAATCACTTCATGGCCGGGACGCTTGACGACCCGCTCTTGCGCGTCCAGCTCTTCCGGTTCATCGACGCCTTGCCGGCACTGAAAGGGTCGGAGTCGGTCCGCCGCCACCTGGCGGAATACCTCGACGAAGCCGGCGATCGAGTCCCCTGGTGGCTGAGCTGGGGGCTTCGGCTGGCACCCCCAGGCTCGGCCCGGGCAGGGTGGCTGGCGGAAATCGCGCGGGCATCGGCCGGCTTCATGGCCACCAAGTTCATCGCCGGCGCGACCCCCAGCGAGGCCATCAAGTCGGTACTGGCCTTGAGACGGCGCAAGCTTGCATTCACCGCCGATCTGCTCGGCGAGGCTGTGATCAGTGAGGCCGAGGCCGACCTTTACCAAGAGACGTGCCTGGAACTGATCAAGGGCCTCGACGGACCCCTGCGGGCAGCCCCGGAAATCCCACTGATCGATCGTGACCTGGCCGGGCCGATTCCGCGGACGAACCTGTCGCTCAAACTTTCGAGCCTGACTGCGCACTTCGAGCCGATCCACGCCGAGCAATCGATCGAGCACGTTCTGGAGCGGCTGCGGCCGATCCTCCGCCTGGCCCGAGACCGCGGCGCTTATATTCATGTCGACATGGAACAATACACGATCCGCGCGCTCAGCTACGAGCTGTTTTGCCGCATGCTCGAGGAGCCCGAGTTCCGCGATTGGGCAGACGTGGGCATCGTGGTGCAGGCTTATCACGGCGAGGCCCTGGACGAGCTCAAGATGCTCGCAGACTGGGTGAGCCGTCGCGGAACCCCGATCACCATCCGGCTGGTCAAGGGAGCGTACTGGGACTATGAAGTCGCGACCGCCCGGCGCCTGGGCTGGCCTGAGCCGGTCTACCTTCAAAAATGGCAAAGCGACGCGTCGTTCGAGCGGTGCAGCCGGTTTCTGCTCGAGAATCACCGGCGCCTGCGGCCGGCCTTCGGCAGCCACAATGTGCGCAGCCTCGCCCATGCGATCGCGACCGCCGAAGCGATCGGCGTCTCTCGCGATGGCTACGAGATCCAGACGCTCTATGGCATGGGCGACTTGATCCAGCGCGCCTGGTCGCGCGCGGTCATCGGGTGCGGGTTTATACACCCTATGGCGCCATTTTGCCGGGCATGGCCTACCTGGTGCGCCGACTGCTGGAGAATACCTCGAACGATTCGTTCTTGAAGGCGAGCTTCGCCGAGAATGCACAATTCGACAACCTGCTCAAAAACCCCGAGGAGGTGGGTGCCATGCTGAACACCACGCGACGCCCCAGGCCCGACTCCCCGGCGGCCGGCCTTATAGCAGAGCTTGCTCCGTTTCGCAACGAGCCGCCCATCGACTTTGCGCGTGCCGCCAACCGCGAGGCGATGCGGCAAGCGCTTGAAACCGTCCGCGGGGAACTCAAGCGGGATTATCCGCTCTGGATCGGAGGGGCTGCCGCCGGCACCGACCTGCCCCGGCTGGATTCGCTCGATCCCAGCCGGAGCTCGCAGGTGGTGGGCCGAGTCGCGCTGGCCGGGGCACTGGAGGCCGGCCAGGCCGTGGCCGCAGCCCGGACGGCTTTCCCGGCGTGGTCGGAGACCGCCCCGCGCGACCAAGCCCAGGTCCTGATTGAAGGCGCCGCGATCATGCGGAAACGGCGCCTCGAGCTGGCCGCATGGGAGGTATTCGAATGCGGCAAGCCCTGGGCTGAAGCCGATGCCGATATTGCCGAGGCCATCGATTTTTGCGAGTTCTACGCTCGCGAGATGATCAGGCTGGCGGAGCCCAGGCGCCGCGATGCCTCGGGCGAGACCAACCTCAGCGAGCACCTGAGCCGGGGCGTGGCGGTGGTGATTCCCCCCTGGAACTTCCCGCTGGCGATCCCCACGGGGATGACGGTGGCGGCGCTTGTTGCCGGCAACACGGTGGTCCTGAAACCGGCCGAGCAATCGCCGGTGATCGCCTGGCATCTCGTGCAGATCCTCCACGAGGCCGGGCTGCCGCCGGGGGCCCTCAACTACCTGCCTGGCCGCGGCGAGGAAGCCGGCCAGGCTCTGGTCAATGATCCCAAAGTCGACCTGGTCGCGTTCACGGGCTCGCGCACCGTCGGGCTTTTGATCAACCGCCAGGCCGCGGAAGTGCAACCGGGGCAGGACCACTTGAAGCGGGTCATCGCCGAAATGGGGGGAAAGAATGCGATCCTGGTCGACGAGGATGCCGACCTGGATGAGGCCGTCGTCAGTGTCATTCAGAGTGCGTTCGGCTACGCGGGCCAGAAGTGCTCCGCGTGCTCGCGCGCGATCGTGGTCGGCGAGATCCACGACGTGTTCCTGGCGCGGTTGATCGAGGCAGCAAGGTCTGCGCGGCTCGGGCCGGCCGACGATCCGCAAACTCTGGTCGGCCCCGTGATCGACGACGAGGCCCGGCGGCGAATCCGCGAATACCAGGACATCGCGCGGGCCGAGGGCCGCGTCGTCTTCGAGGCCGATCCCGGTCCGCTTACCGACCAGGGCTATTATGTCGGGCCGATGATCGTCGCCGATATCAAGCCCGACGCCCGCGTCGCCCAGGAGGAGATCTTCGGCCCGGTGCTGGCCGTGCTCAGGGCGACCGATCTCGATCACGCCCTGCGGATCGCCGATTGCACGCCCTACGCCTTGACCGGCGGGCTCTTCTCGCGAGCCCCGCCAATATCGAGAAGGTCAAGCGCCGGTTCCGGGTGGGCAACCTCTACATCAATCGAGGGATCACCGGCGCCCTGGTCGACCGGCAGCCGTTCGGCGGCTTCAAGCTCTCCGGCATTGGCACCAAGGCCGGCGGGCCGGATTACCTGCTCGAATTCCTGCTCACCCGGTGCGTCACCGAGAACACCATGCGCCGAGGGTTTGCTCCGGAGGAGGTCGAAGGGCCAAGCCCTTCGTAAGGATGAAGGATCGAAAGCGTGTGACGGCGTTGTGGCTGGTGGTGCCACGACCACCCCCCCCTACCCCCCCTTCGCAAGGGGGGGAAAAAGACGGCGCAAAAAACCCGAGGGAACGCGTCACATGCGAGGATCCAAGTTTTCAACACCCACCCCTGACCGCCCCTTCGCAACTGGGAGAGGGATGGAACGATCGAATATCTGGCAGGTCATGCTTGTCGGGCTCACTTGTTTCTTGCCAATCGGCCGGGTGAGGGCGCAGGCACAAGAGCGTTCGCCGTCACTGGCAGCCGGGCGGACAGTCTGGCCGGGCGCGGAGTGGCCAATCGCAACCCCGGCGAGCCAGGGGCTCTCCGGGGCGGCACTCGAAGCGGCAGCGGCCTATGCAGCGAAATACGGCGGCGGCAGTGGCTGTATTATCCGGCACGGCTACCTCGTCAAGGAGTGGGGCGATCCCAAGAAGCTGGCCGACATCAAATCCGCGACCAAGGGAGTCGCGGGGGCGACTCTCCTCGGGCTGGCCGTCCAGGCGGGGCTGGTGAAGCTCGACGACGCGGCGGTGAAGCATTATCCGACGATCGGCACCAACCGCTCCACCGACAACCCCCGCGATTGGCTCGCCGAGATCACGATCCGCCACCTGGCCACCATGACCGCCGGCTTCGACGACGGCCGGCCACCCAAGCTGATCTACCGGCCCGGCAAGGGCGGCTTCTATTCGAACGACGGCGCGAACATGCTGGCTGAGCTGTTGACCCTGCGATTCGGCGAAGACCTGGCAGCGGTGCTCCAACGCGAGGTCATGGACCCCATCGGCGTGCCGCCCTCGGAGTGGAAATGGCGCGAGAATGCGTACCGGGCCAGAACGATCCATGGCCTCTTGAGCCGCGAGTTTGCCTCTGGCATCACGATCACCCACCGCGCCCTCGCCCGGATCGGATATCTCTACTTGCGCGGAGGAAACTGGAACGGCCGGCGCATCCTGTCGCAGGACTTCATCCGGACTGCGACGCGGCCCACCGACCTCCCCAGCTTTGTGCCGTATTACGCGTTCTTCTGGGGCAGCAATGGCCGCGACACGTTCCGCGACATGCCGGTCGCCTGCTACTGGGCGCTTGGGCTGGGCGATAGCTTTGTCGTGGTCTGCCCCAGCCTGGATGTTGTCGCCGTGCGGCTGGGAGTCGGGTCCCTGAAATCTCAGCTTCCCGGAGGCGACAAGCCCGAGGAATGGGGCCAGCGCGTCGAGGGCTTCTTCCGGCTGATCGTGGCGGCGGCGGGGAACACTCAGGGCGGCGCGACGAAGCGCGCTCCCTATCCGCCCAGTGCGGTGATCAAGGCCATGAAGTGGGCCCCGGCTGCGAGCATCGTCCGCAAGGCAAAGGGCGGCGACAACTGGCCGCTCACGTGGGCCGACGACGGCCATCTTTACACCGCCTACGGCGACGGCAACGGTTTCGAGCCGCGCATTGCCGACAAGCTGAGCCTCGGCTTCGCGCGGGTCGAGGGAGGCCCGGCTGACTGGATCGGCGTCAACATCCGCTCGGCGACCGGCGAGCGGCGGGGGGACGGCAAGACCGGGGCGAAGGCCAGCGGGATGCTCATGGTTGACGGCGTGCTTTACCTGTGGGCGCGCAACGCCGGCAACGCGCGATTGGCCCTGTCGCATGATCATGCCAGAACGTGGCGATGGAGCGACTGGACGTTCACGACAAGCTTCGGCTGCCCCACGTTCCTTAACTTCGGCAGAGAGTACTTGGGCGCCCGGGACGAATTTGTCTACGTCTATTCGCACGACTGCGGCGATGCGTATTTACCCGCCGACCGGATGGTCCTTGCCCGGGTGCCGAAGGACCGGATCCGAGAGCGAGGGGCTTACGAATTCTTCGAAGCAACGGGTGCTACGAACCAGCCGGTGTGGACCGCTGACATTGGTCGCCGCGGCGCCGTTTTCCGGCACGAGGGCGGGTGCTACCGGTCCGGAATCAGTTACGACGCGGGCTTGAAGCGGTATCTCTGGTGCCAGGTCCTGCCCGGCGATGATCCCCGGTTTCGCGGTGGGTTCGGGATCTACGACGCCCCCGAGCCGTGGGGACCATGGACCACTGCCTATTTCACCGAAGCCTGGGACGTCGGCCCGGGTGAGACGAGTTGTTTCCCCACCAAGTGGATGAGCGCCGAGGGCAAGACGTTGTACCTCGTCTTTTCCGGGGATGACAGCTTCTCGGTGCGCAGGGTCGTGCTCGAGACTTCGGACGTATTCGAAACTCAGTGAAGTCTGGACGGAGCCTCCAGTCCGGCCAGATTTTGCTCGCCTTGCCTTTTGGAACGAATCTGGCTATTATTTAGCCAGAATGGCATTTGAGATTATTCTATTCCGCGAGGTTGCTGAAGACTTGCGTCGTTTGAGCGCATATGAACGAGCCAAAGTGCGCGACGCGATTGAGCTTCACCTGCGACACAGACCGACCGAGGTCAGTAAAAGCCGCATCAAGCGCCTTCGGGAATTGAAACACCCGCAGTATCGATTGAGGGTCGGCGACCTGCGTGTCTTCTATGACGTGGAGGGTGACGAGGTTCAAGTTCTCGCAGTCGTTGCGAAAGCCGACGCGGACGAATGGCTCGAAAATGTGGGGCAAAGCGATGAAGACAGTTCCGCTTTCGGAAGTGAAAGATGATCTCTCGAAGTACCTGCGTCTCGCCGAGACCGAGCAGATCGTGATCACCCGGCACGGAAAGCCGGCGGGGGTGCTCATCGGCTTCGGATCCGAAGACGATTGGTTCGACTATCGTCTCATGAATGATCCGAGGTTCCTTCGGCGCATCGAAGCCGCACGGCAAAGCATTCGGGACGGAAAGGGCATTCGCCTCGAGGATCTCGAGGAATGACCGGGCGCGGTCTCGGTTCGGTTCTCACAAACCACGCGCCGCCGCACCGACGCCTGCGACGGACATCCGTCGCGACCGGCCGCAGGCGCGGGGAGGACCGTCAACGCGGTCATTGCTTTCGGCATTTTGCTCATGACGCGCGCTCGACCATCGCGGCCGTAAGTAGGTCTGGTGAAGCTCGCTACGATTGACGGAGGGCCGCAAAGTGCTGACGACCGAACAGGTGAATATGCCCCACGGATCAATGGAGTTTTGTACGTCGAACAAGGACTTACGTTGAATTGTCGGTGTAAAGCCTGGACTCGTAATCAGAGTTAACGGTTCGTGGTCTACGGATGGAGGTCGAAGGCCATGGGAGCGATTGAGGACTTGGCTAAGAAGTTCGCGACGTTCTGCGAGAGGCAGGACTCGCTCCCCGTGGTCAGCTTAGAGGAGTTCTTCGAGGGGAACGATGTTCGTTACTCGATGGGGGCGAATCTGAGCGATGAACAGCACCCAGGCATCCAGGGATTCTTCCGACTACTGCGCTCGATCCGGGATAGACCGGATGTCCAGGACGTTTTCGTCGAACTTCGTCATTATGATGGTGCAGACGAATGGCCGTACTCCGATACGGTTTTCATTGTCACATCGGCGCTGAGAGATGCGATCGAGAGGTGGGTAGAGGAATTGCACCCCACTGAAATCTTCGAGGGGTGGGGCGTGAGGCCGGAAATCAAGACCCCTTTGCGCGAGAGCCAACTGAGGCCACGGATGCATGTGTGGCGCGCATGGTGGGATTGAAAACTGAGTCGCCGGCCCCGTAAAGGCTCGCTAATGGCTCACCGCTGCCATCCTGCGCGAGGTCCGTATCGGTGGCCTACCGCAAGCGAGTCCGCTTGGACGCTTCGTCAGTCCACTTGGCCCCACACTCGCTTTAGTCGCGCGACCTGCTCGGGGCTAAAAGTTTCACCGCTGAAAAAGTAAGAAAAGATTTTGGTTTTTAGGTGGCCTCGAGTCCGGCGGTTTGGAGTAGCTCTTTGAGTGCTCGGCGGACTTGGCGGAATTCTTTTTGCAGAGGGGGCTGGGGGGAGCCGACTTCCGGAGGCTCATCCAGAGGTTCCCCTATTGTGCCGTTGAGGCACTCTTTGAGTTTGATGATCGCTGTGCCTTGGGCCATCCCCTGGGGCGTCAGCACGTAGCGCGTCGTTCCCTCCAGTTTGCGAAGCAATCCCTTGGCCTGCAACTTGAGCAAATCGTAGCGAAGTTGAGCCGCCGTATAGTCGTCAGGGCTCAGCCCGAAACGGCGGTGCACGTAGCTGCGTAGCTCGCGGTTGCGGAACCCGGTGATGATGTGGGCAAACTGAAGCACTGCCGCCAGCACCCAAGTCAGACGGAGATTATGCAGGTGAATGCCGGGCACGCGTTGTCCCTGTGCAGGGACAGTGGGCTGTCCGAGCTTCTCCACAAAATCAGCCGCGACCGTGGTGTGGTCGATGGTGTCTTGCCAGCGCAACAGGCGTTGATTGCAGTGGTCCATACAGCGCAGCAGATAAGGCAGGTTGACGAGCGCCTTGCCGGTGCCGAACTCGCGCACGTCGTGCGTGCATGTCTCCGTGCGGAGGCCCGCTCCTTGTTTGTTGTACTGTTTGATGTAGGTCTTCTTGTGCCATGCCTTCAGACAATAATCTTCCTGGGTGGTGCGATAGACGCGACCACCAGTGCGGCGGGCCTGCACTTGGCGTTGGAAGAGACGGCTGATGACATGCGGTTGGCCAACGACTCGGCCCCGGTCCAGCAACCGACCGAACAAGGCGTTGAGCCGGGTGGCCGTGGCGAAGATCAAGTTATGACAGCGTTCAACTTGGTCCAGATACCACTGGTAGGTGAACCCTTCACGGCGCGCCGCCGGGGTCAGCAAGGGAATACAACGATAGACCCAGCGATTGCAAAAAGCAGCGATGGTTTGAGGTGTGAGCGCCTCACAGGCGCGATGGAAGACGTTCGGTTTGTCCACGGCCACGAACAGGTTATCGCGCATCTCGAAACCGACCTGGCGATTGCGCAGTTGCTGGGCCACGAAATGGTGGCCATTGAGGCAGACGGTGACACCAAAGGGCGCGTAGCTGCTGATGCGGATGGAATTGCCGACGCCGAACTGGCGATCCTTGATGAAGAAGTAGTAGTGATTGACGCGGCGGCGGCCACGGGCGATCTTGCGTGTTCTGTCCTCTCCGTGCTTGGGGACGTAGGAAACGAACGATGAAACTTCCTCCTGAACTTTGATGATGCAGTAAATGGCTTCATCGCGGTCAGCCACGCGGTCCAGGAACCGAGCAGCTTGATCAACGTGCCCCTCACCGGGCTTGGCCGCGAGCAGCGGGATGCCGTTCGTTTGGGCCAACGCCTCGACGGACTGCACGAACTCAGTGGTGAGCTCTTGGAGGTCGCGGGGCTCGATCCAGTCGACACCGCGGAAGCGCTGAAAGAAGGCACCGAGCATTCCCACATTTTGCAGTTTCATGATGTGGCCGCGGACGCGCATGCGGTCGATGAGGGAATACTCCAGGGTGATGTCCTCGGCAAACCGCTCGGCTAAACTGGTCATGGGAGGCTCTCCTCGATACACGTGATGGGACCGAGTCCCGCAAGGAGAGTTATACTCTCCTGCCGATGAGAGAGCCTCCCTCATTCCTTTCCCGGTTGAAGGTTCACTTCACTAGGTAATTCTCCGAGCGGTGTGTCACGGCCTGCCTCCCATCGGATGGCCCCGAGTTCACTCGAGGGTGGGATGAGTTCGCCCACCTGGTCCCAGACCGATTGGACATCGAAGAACCGGCCGCAGATCTCGGTCCCATGCCCCAGTTCGTTGCCGATAACGGTCAAGTGCGAGACCCCAAGCAGCCGCATCGCGGACGGCGGCGAGGCGGCGTTGGCGAGTCCCCACGCGACGGCCTTCTGGTACGCCTCCGTGGCGTCGTCGGCCCGGAGCAGCACGTCGCATGACTCGCACTGATACTCGGTGCGGTCGGGCTGCTGCGGCTCGGCGAACAGGATCTCCGCAAGGTACCACACTACCAACGCACTCCCGCGGCCTGGCGGCCAGATTCAGCGGCCCGACATGCCGACCACCAGGCAAGTCTGGACACTACTCCAGGCGTTACTGATCCCAGCATCGTCCCGCGCCCGGCTGTCCGCGCCAACTCTAGTTGGCGCGGACAGGTGGGCTCGGGAGCGGGGCTGGAAGTCGTGGGCGGGTCCCGGATCGTCGGAGGCCGGAATCGAGGGACGGTAAGCCGCGCAGACCATGTCGAACTCGCAGGGGATGGGAGGCTATTCGTCAACAGCGCTCAGCGATGAGCCCTTGGCCCCTGAGCAAAAACGTTGGAAAGCCTGATCCATATGGTGCATACGCCAAGTCTCGATACGCTGACGTCCAGGCTGAAGGCTCTGGAGTCTTCTGCTCAAGAACCAGGGGCTGGAAACGACCGAGAGATGGCGTGAAAATGCGGGTGACGATCAGTGTTCAAATGGCCCGATCGCCGTTTGGGGGTTCTCCCCATCTCACATGACTCACAGCTCCATTACCGGACCGGCACACGGTCCGCGATGGGAATCGAAGTGCGGGGCGGACGTTCGAATACAGCATGGCCTCGGTGAACTTGCCGGAAGCAGCTATGGACACGTTGTCGCTTTCTATTGCAGGCGCCGCGTTCTGGACCACATCGTTGGTGCAGCCGACAAGGAAAAGGAAGCCATGAACGAGAGAACAGCGAAGACCTATCTTTCGGGCGCAGAAAAGGACTTTAGCCGCAGCGATTCGGGAGGTCCCGGAGCAGGTCAAATCAGCGTTCGAAAGAGCGTTTCGCGGGTGGAAGGACACCTGGTTCACAGGGCCCCTCTCCATCAGTTCCGACCCGAGCGACCGAGCGTCGGGACAGGAATATCACGAGCTGATCTCGCTGGGCCAAGCAATCATCCCTCTCGTTCTGGAAAAGTTGGCGGACCCCGAGAACTTCATGGCCCTGCAGCTCTACGATGCGCTCCAGACCGACGTGAATCTTCTCGTGCACATCGAGCCTGACGACGACCGCATCCTGGATGGCGAGCAAGGCCGTGCTCGCAGAACCGTCCAGGCGTGGCTCGCCAACCGCTGAAGTCAGGCTCGAAAGCCCGACCTACAAAAGGACGCGGTTCTTGGGTCACGCGTCGGGGCGTTCTTCATTTGAATAACTCCCTTCAATCCGGCAGCTCTCGCCCATGCGTCTCCGGCGCAAACTTCAGGATCAACAGCCCGACCCAGAACAACCCCGACAACACGACGACGGCCCAGCGCAGGCCCAATGCCGAGCCCAGCGATCCGCGCACCAGCAGAATCACCGCTCCCAGCACCCGGCCCACATTGAAGCAAACGCTCGAGCCCGTCGCACGCAGGCGGGTCGGAAACAGCTCCGGAAAGTAGATCGCATAACCGGCATGCATCCCCAGCACGAAGAACGCCATCACCGGCAAGAGCCACAAGGCTTGAGCATAGCTTGTCGCGGCCATGAATGTGACGGGAGCCGTCACCGCGGCTCCCACGTGATAAACGGCAAACGCAAGCCTCCGCCCGCGCCAGGACGCCAGCGGGGCAAACGACAGGAGCCCCAGCAGGCCGCCGGTGAAATTCATGACAAGATAGGCACGGCTCGAGAGCGCCTGCTGCACGTCTTTGGGCACCCGGTTGGCGAGGATCAGGCCGACGAGCTCCGGGCTCCAGGCAAAGATTCCCCAGAACGTCGCCAGCCCGATCGTGGCCAGGCCCAGGCCCAGGAGGGCACGTGACCGCCACGGACCGCGCCCAAATAACTCGCCCAATTCGCCGAACGCTCGACTCGGCGAAAGCCCGGCGGATGCTGATCCGTGAGTCAAGCTCCCCGGAGCCGGCGATGCGGTTTTGGCGACTTCCCTCGCACCAAGCCACCGATCGGGCTCACGAAGACTCATTCGAATCCAGAAGACGAGCAAGGCCGGCGCCAGCCCGAGCAGGAATCCCATGCGCCATGCCCCCGGCGCCACCAGGACCATGCCGGTCAATGACGCCAGACCGGTGCCAATCACGCTCGACGCGTGGAAGATGCCCGAGGCCCGGCGCGGGCTTGGGCCGGGAATGTCTCGGCGACCAGGGCCGCCGCCAGCGCCCATTCGCCCCCGGTGCCGAGCGCGACCAGGAACCGCAGCAAGTGCACCTGGAATTCGGAACGGGCAAAGGCGGTGAGCGCAGAGAAAACCGAATACACGAGGATCGTCACCGCCATGATCCGCACCCGGCCGAATCGATCGCCCAGAATGCCGAAGAGCAGGCCCCCCGCCGCGCCCCCAGAAGGAAGACGGCGAATCCCAGGTTGCCCTGCCATTCCACCGAACTGGGATCGCCACCGGCCAGCTCGGTAAACATCGGCGTCTTGAAGATCGTGAACAACTGACCTTCGTAGACGTCGAACACCCAGCCTGCTGACGCGATGGCCAGCACCATCCACGGCCCGGCTCCCAGACCGGAATACCATCGCGGCGGTCTCGCCGGGTCGGACATGAAGCCAGCTCGCTTCTTGTCAAGGACTGACCACGTTCAATCAGCGGCAGCAGCCAGTGGCTCGGTCGCTTGTTTCCGCAACAACGAGTGGCGGCGGCCATAGCCGAAGTAGATCAGGAGACCAAGCACCAGCCAGACGACCAGCCGGACCCAGTTCTCCCTTCCCAGGGAATACATCATGTAGCCGTTGACCAGCACACCCATGGTCGATACCAGCGGCAGCCACGGAGCCCGGAACGGCCGCGATACCTGGGCATCGGTCACACGCAAGAGCCAGACAGCCCCCGACACGACCACGAACGCAAACAAGGTTCCGATCGACACCAGGTCGGCCAGGAATCCCAAGGGCGCCAGTGCGGCCGCGGCTGCCACCACGACGCCGACCAGAATCGTCGATTTCCACGGCGTCTTGAACCGGGGATGCACCGCCGCGAAGATCCCTGCCGGCAGGAGGCCGTCGCGCGCCATCGCCAGCAGGATCCGCGGCTGGCTCAAATTGCCAACCAAGAGCGAGCTGGTCATGCCGGCCAGGATGCCGAGCGTCACCAGGCTGCCGGCAAAGGTCAGCCCATGCACATAAAGCGCTGCGGAAATCGGGGCGTCCTTGTCGATCTCGGGCGAGGGGACCATTCCCGTGAGCACGATCGCCACGGCGACATAGAGCACCGTGCAGGTCACAAGCGCGCCCAGGATGCCGATCGCCAGGTCGCGCTGGGGCCGCCGGGCTTCCTCGGCGTGCGTCGAGATCGAGTCAAATCCAATGTAAGCGAAGAAGATCCGGCCGGCTCCCTCGGAGACCCCGGTCCACCCCTTATGTTCGTTCAAGAATGGCCGCCAGTTCTTCGGGTTCAAGTGCACCGCGCCGATCGACACCACCACCAGGATCACTGCAATATTCAGCAGCACCATCACCAGGTTGAAGCGGGCGCTCTCCTTGATGCCGATCACCAGAATGGTCGTGATCACGGCCGTGATCGCGATCGCCGGAAGATTGAACCACGGCATGCACGTCTGCCCATCGGCCAGGGTGACCGTCTTGTGCAAGAAGCTGCCGGTGCTCATATCGAAGTCCCACGGCGCGGATGTCAACCGGGGGTCGAGCTGGATGTGCAGGACGTCTCGCAAGAGGGCGTTCAGATAGTTGGACCAGCCGGCGGCCACGACGCTCGATCCGATCGCATACTCGAGGATCAGGTCCCAGCCGATGATCCAGGCAATCAGCTCGCCGAGCGTCGCATAGGCATAGGTATAAGCACTGCCGGCGACGGGGACCATGCTCGCCAGCTCGGCGTAGCAGACCGCCGCGAACCCGCAGCCGATGGCCGCCAGCACGAACGATAGCATGAGCGACGGACCGGTGATCTCGCGGGCGACCATACCGGTCTGCACGTAAAGACCGGTGCCGATCGTGGCCCCCACCCCCAGCGCGGTCAAGGCGAGGGGACCCAGCCGCCGTTGCAGCCGCTCTCCCTCGTTCATCTCGCCGATGAGCTGCTGGACACCCTTCCGGCGAAACAGGTTGGACGAAAACAATCCCATCCGGACGTTCCTCATGCGAGCGATTCGTGTGCGAGCCGTTCGATTCGGGCGAGTGGGCCGGTCGCTTTCCCTTGACCGGGCCCCGGCAGGGAGGTGCCGCGAGCCAGAGCGCCGCCCTGGAGCCCGCGCTCGCAACCCGATTGGCCGAGCAAACAGACTACGATAGGCCAGCGCGGAACGCAAAGGCACCCGTGACTGACGCGGCGGGCGCCCTCCGCAGGGTTTCCCTGAATTTCCCAAGCCGGCGGCTATCGTGCCGCAATGAGATTCCATACAATCGCCAACTGGAGTGTCGTCATTCTCCCTGCGTGACCACTGCGCCAGGCCGAGAAGGCCTGGAGGGCACACACTGATGTCGCTCGATGCGAGTCAAGACTCCGGGCGTCTCCGCTCGCTCGATGCCTACCGCGGATTCGTGATGCTGGCCATGGCGACCGGGGGGATCGCCACGTTTGCCGGCATGGAGAACTCGGGCGACAGTGTCCGGGCCCTCTGCTCTCAGGTGCTGGCGCAGCAGTTCGATCACGTGCAATGGCGCGGCGGCGTGTTCTGGGACCTGATCCAGCCGTCATTCATGTTCATGGTCGGCGTGGCGATGCCGTACTCTTACGCCAGCCGGCGCGCCGGGGAGACGGCTGGGTTCGCATGTTCGGCCACGCACTCATTCGCTCGCTAGTCTTGATCGCGCTGGCCGTTTTCCTGGCGTCCAGCGGCAGCCCGCAGACAGTCTACTCCTTCACCAACGTGCTGGGACAGATCGGCCTGGGATATCCCTTCGTCTTCCTCTTCCTGGGCCGCCGCCCGGTGGTTCAGCTTGCCGCGGCGATCGCGATTCTCGCTGGTTACTGGGCGTTCTTTGCATACTGGCCGCTTCCCGGCCGGGGCTTCGACCGCGGCCTGAACGGCGCCAACGAGTCGCAGCTCGCGATGAGCGGCTTCTTCGCCCACTGGAACAAGAACGCCAACGCCGCGGCGGACTTCGACCGGTGGTTTCTCAACCTCTTTCCGCACCCGGCGGACCATCCATTCGCGTTCAATCCCGGCGGCTACGCCACGTTGAACTTCATCCCCTCGATCGCGACGATGCTGGCGGGCGTTCTGGCTGGGGAACTCCTGAGGTCCAGCCTGAGCCGCACCAGGAAGGCGCAGGTTCTCCTCGTCGCGGGGGCCGCCTGCTGGGTGGCCGGGCAAGCTCTCGACAGCACGATCTGCCCGATCGTCAAGCGCATCTGGACGCCCTCGTGGGTCGTCGCGTCGACCGCCTGGACCTGCTGGATGCTGGCGGCCTTCTACGCCGTGATCGACGTGAGGGGGTTCCGGCGGTGGTCATTCCCTCTGGTGGTCGCCGGCGCCAACCCGATCGCAATCTACCTGATGTACCAGCTCATGAAACCGTTCGTGATCGGCTCGCTGCGCACGCACTTCGGCCGGGAGATCTTCAGCGGCCCGGAGGGCCCGCTCATGCGCGGGCTGTCGTTCCTCGTGGTGCTCTGGCTGATCTGCCTGTGGCTCTATCGCCGCAAGATCTTCATCAAGATCTGAGGACGCCGATTCCTCATCGCTTCTTGGCCCGGGCGGAAGCGCCGGAATGAACGTGCTTGAGCGCATGGCTCACGGCCTTCTTGACGGCGTGGGCCAGGGCTTTCTTGAGATGCGGCGCCTTGTGGTGGTGGCCGGTGCTCGTCGTGCCGCCGGTGCCGCCCGTCGTCCCGCTTCCGGTCGTGCCGGAGCCGCCCGTGGGGTTGATCGGCAGGATCGGCACGATGGGGCCGACGGGGATGGGCGGCGTGATCGGCAGGACCGGTTTCAAGCCCTTCAAGTCGGCCTGAATGGCCGCCTGGTCGAGAGCGACCGTGGACAGATCGCCCGTCGTGACATTCGAATCCTGGATGGCCTTGACCAAGTCGTTAAACGTGGTGGTGATGGTCGCGGTCGAGACGCTCGATTTGCTAAACAGGGCGGTGAAATCGGTGAGCGCCTGGGTCGTCGGCGATCCGCCGGCGACGGCCGTGGCGAGCTCGGAGATCACCGGATTTACGGTCTGGCCGCTGAAATGGAATCCGGCCTGGTTGATCGCCACGCCGTCGGATGTGAGAGCCTCGAGGTCGGCGATCGTGACCGAAGACTTCTCCGCGAGGGTCACCAGCTCGGACTCAAGCGTCTGCACATCCGCCTGGAGCTTCGAGATCGGCCTCAGGGAACCGCTCGGCACGGGACTGGCAACGACGACCGGGCTGGTGACGACCCCTGTATACATCAGGGTTCCCAGCAAGGTCGAGGACCCGAACGGACTGACGAATACGGGGGGCAGGGCCGACGGAGGCGGGCTCCCGAGGACGGGCGTCGTGACGGCCGTGGGCCCGGTAGCGGCCGGCGCCGCCGGCGGGCTGATCACGAGGTCTGCCGGCACGTCCCCTTGCTGGTCGAGCCACGTCTGGCCGCCGGGAATCCATGCCTTCGGCAGCTTGGACAGGTCGGTCTGGATGGCCGCTTCGTCGGCGGCCACGGTGGTCAGGTCGGTGGTGGTGACGCCCGAGTCTGTGATCGTTTTCACCAGGTCGTTGAACGTCGTGCTGATCGTGGACATCGAGACGCTCGACCCGGTGAACAGGTTCGTGAAGTCCGACTGGGCCTGGGTCGTCGGCATGCCGCCGGCGACCGCCAGGGCCAGCTCGGAGATGACCGGGTTCAGGGTCTTGAGATCGAAATGGAAGCCGGCGGTGTCGTCGGTCACGTTCCCCACGGCTGTGTTGGGCGGTGGCAATGATGCCGATGATTCAGAGATCGCCTGGCTATCGTTCGTCAGATTCTCGAGGTCGGCAATGGTGACGCCGGACTTGGCCGCCAGGCTTTGCAGCTCGGTCTGGAGCGTCTTCCAATCGGACTCGAGCTGCGACCAAGCCGAGTTTTGAACGGCCGTCGCGAAGGGAATGACGGGCAAGATAGGAGGAACCGGGATCGGTGGGTTGAAAACCAGAGGCGTGATCACGGGACTGGTGACAACCCCCACGTAGGAAAGGCTGCCCAGCAGGCTGGCACTGACACTCTGAGTCAGGACAAGGCGCCTCTCGAGAGCTTCGCATGCCAGCGCATCATTCCGGGAACGCCGTCGATTGCGGCGACCGTGCCGCCTTGCGGCTCTCAGGCCGGCCCAAGCCTCACGGAACGGAAAAGGCGACCACGATTTCGTCTGGTGCTTCCGCATGGTCCTTTGCTCCCTCGAGATGCCAGCTCATGCTGATCTTACCGATCGGGCCCTATCGTCCGCTAGCTCTTTCCGCGAAGCAGCGGGACGTTGCCTTTGGAGGTTGTCCCCCGCCGCGTCGCAGAGTACGATGAGGAGGTCTGGTCAACCCCATACGAGGGCTTTGCCTCGATGCTGCGGATCACCGCGGTCAATCGTCGCCTCTCGGGCGGCCTGAGCCGCCGGGAACTGCTCAAGGTGGGCGGTGCGGGACTGCTCGGCCTCGACCTGCCGCGCCTGCTCGCCGCGGCGGCCGAGACGGGCGGACGGCCCAAGGCGAAGTCGCTCATCGTGTTTGTTCTTGAGGGCGGCCCGGCTCACCAGGACCTGTGGGACATGAAGCCGGATGCGCCGGCGGAGATCCGCGGCGAATTCCGACCGATCGCGACGACCGTGCCCGGCTTGTCGTTCTGCGAGCACCTTCCGCTTCTGGCCGGCCAGGCCCACCGCCTGACCCTCGTCCGGTCGGTCCACCACACGATCGCCGACCACAACGCCGGCGCCTACTTTGCCCTCACCGGGCGGGACCCGGTCGTCTCCGGGCGGCTGATCACGACGCCGGCCTCCGATAACTTCCCGCCGGTAGGCGCCGTGCTCGCCAAGCTCCGCCCCTCGGGCAGCTCGCTCCCGGACTTTGTCCACACGCCGGACTGGATGAGCAACAACGGGTCGTTCCTGCCCGGCCAGGACGCCGGTTTTCTGGGGGCGGCGTTCGATCCGTTCATGGCGGGCGACCCCAGCCGGCCCGGTTACCGCGTACCCGGCCTCGAGCTGCCCAGGGGGCTCACCCTGGAGCGGGTCGACCGGCGGCGGACGCTGCTGGACGCCGTGGACCGGGCCCTGGGCGACGGCGCGGCCGCCGACAAGCTCGACACCCACTATCGCCGGGCCTACTCGCTGATCTCGAGCCCCGAGGCGCGCCGAGCCTTCGATCTGACGCGCGAGCCGGCGGCCGTCCGCGAGCGTTATGGACTCGACCCGGACAACCCGCGGACCAAGGAGGCCCGCCAGTTCGGCGGGCTTCCGCACCTGGGCCAGTGCCTCTTATTGACGCGCCGCTTGATCGAGGCCGGCGTGCGGATCGTCACCGTCTGCACGGGCGCCCGTTACGACCAGGCCTGGGACACGCACCGCCAGCATTTCCCGCTCCTCAAGCGCTCGCTCCTGCCGATGTTCGACCGCGGGTTCTCGGCTTTGCTTGAGGACCTGCACCGGCGCGGCCTGCTGGAAGAGACCCTGGTGGTCGCGATGGGTGAGTTCGGCCGCACGCCGAGAGTCGGCCAGATTACCTCGATGCCGGGGCCGACAAGGGGGGGCGAGACCACTGGCCGCACTGCTACACGATCCTCCTGGCCGGCGGTGGGCTACCACCGGGCGCGATTTACGGCGCCAGCGACGCCCATGCCGCGTACCCCGCCCGCGACCCGGTCACGCCGCCGGACATCACGGCGACGATCTACCGCGCTCTCGGCATCGACCCGGGCACCACGATCCGCGATCCCTTCAACCAGCCGCACTTCCTCTCGACTGGTAAGCCGATCAAGGCTCTTGTGGGTTGAGGATGGCTGGCACCGCAGGCGAGGCGCCCGGGAGCAGGAACAGGGCCCGGAGCGCAGCCGATCCTCGCCTTGTGCAGCGATGCACGCTACAATTGAGTTGTGATGCAATCGACGGGGCTAGCTATCCGAGCGCGCTGGGGAAGGAGTAGCGCCGTGCGTACCGAAGGAGCCAACAGCGTGGGACGCGTCAGCGTGGAGCTGGAAATCGCCAATAACGACGACTTGGGGGCTGCGCCTGGGACTGCTCCCGGCGGACCAGGTGCGGCGGGAAACGATCCTGGGCGTCGTCGATTCGGGAGCGACGAGGTTGGTCCTGCCGGAGGACGTCGTGAAGCGGCTGGGTTTGCCGCTGGGCGGTTCGATCAAGGTTCGCTATGCCGACGGCCGTCAGGCCAAGCGCCGGGCAGCGGAGGGAGTCTACGTCCAGCTCCTTGGTCGTCACGGAACCTTCCGCGCCGTTGTCGAGCCAAAACGGACGACTGCGCTCGTCGGAGCAATCGTGCTCGAAGACCTGGATTTGCTCGTCGATTGTGCAGCCCAGCGAGTGGTTCCCCGCGATCCGCGCGGAGAAACATCCTACGTCGAGTGATCGAGCGCCACGGCCTTCGGTTCGATCGAAGTCGGGTCGAATGCCGCCGTTACGCCGATTTTTCGGGCGCGAATCCGGACGCTTGATCGGCGAAAGGCTCGCCGGGCTGGCTCAATCCCGGACGAATGATTCGCGGTTCCCTTGAACAGACAGAGACGCAGTGTTTCCTTGCCGGCCACCGGTTATAATCCCGCTGTCTGTGGTTTCGCTTTGCTGGCGAATTGTGTGGGAGCAAATCCCAGGAGCATGACCCGATGAGCGGCGGTTGGCACGGTGTGTTTCCGGCGGCAACAACTCAATTTCGGCCGGACCAGTCGCTGGACATTCCCGCGACCCTGAATCATCTTGACCGGATGATCGAGGCCGGCATTCACGGGCTGATCATGCTGGGGACGGTGGGCGAAAATTGCTCGCTGGAATATGCCGAAAAGCTCGAAGTGCTGGGCGCGGCGGTCAAGCATGTCGATCGGAGAGTGCCGGTCCTGAGCGGCGTCGCCGAGTGCACGACCGCCCTGGCTTGCCGGTTCGCCCGGGACGCCGAAAAAATCGGTGCCG
The DNA here is from genome assembly GCA_963781785.1 of uncultured Isosphaeraceae bacterium. Taxonomy (GTDB): domain Bacteria; phylum Planctomycetota; class Planctomycetia; order Isosphaerales; family Isosphaeraceae; genus CAWAHD01. The sequence goes on from CAWAHD010000002.1 coordinate 847,858, forward strand.
ACGGCTTGATGGTCCTGCCGGCCATGATTTACAAGTCTGACCCGCGCGAGACGATCGTCCACTTTCGCTCGGTTGCGCATGCCGCCAAGCTCGACGTGATGGTCTACAACAACCCGGTCACTTACGGCGTCGACATCACTCCCGAGATGTTCACCGAGCTGGCGGACGAGCCGCGCCTGGTCGCCATCAAGGAGTCATCGGAAAACGTGCGGCGGATCACCGATTTGAAAAACGTCTGCGGCAATCGGTACATCCTGTTTTGCGGGGTCGACGACCTGGTGCTGGAGAGCCTGCTCCTGGGAGCCTCGGGCTGGGTGTCGGGACTGGTCAATGCATTTCCCGCAGAAAACCGCCTGCTCTGGGACCTGGCCAAAGCGGGGCGATGGGAGGAAGCGCGAGACGTATACCGCTGGTACACGCCGCTCTTACACCTGGATACTCATGTGAAGCTGGTTCAATATATCAAGCTGGCCCAGCAGGAATGCGGGCTGGGGTCGGAAGTCGTACGGGCGCCGCGGCTCCCGCTCGCCGGAGAAGAGCGCGAGCGGATCCTGGCGGTGATCCGCCAGGGAATCAAGACCCGGCCGGCCAGGAATACCCGAGCTGGCAGCGCCTCGCGCGTCTGAATCTCGCGGGGAACGAGGGAAGACCCGAGCGAGGCTTGGACCAGCTTCCTGAGACTAAGACTAAGAGTAAGAGTAAGAGTAAGATTAAGACCGGCAAGACAGATCAACGACCACCCGGAGGGGCAGCGTGCATCGCATCAAGGTGGTGGATACGCACACCGGTGGCGAGCCGACCCGAGTCGTGATCGCCGGCGGGCCTGAACTGGGAACAGGGCCGATGGCCGAGCGCCTGGCCGTGTTTCGTGACCAGCACGATCCGTTCCGGTCGGCGGTCGTCAACGAGCCGAGGGGCTCTGATGTTCTCGTCGGGGCGATCCTGCTGCCGCCGGTTGACCCGGCCTGCTCAGCCGGTGTGATCTTCTTCAACAACGTCGGCTACCTGGGGATGTGCGGCCATGGGGCCATCGGCGTCACCGTCGCCCTGGGTTACCTGGGAGAAATCGGTCCCGGCAATCATCGGCTCGAGACGCCAGTCGGCGTTGTCACCGTCACGCTCGACGGGCATCATACCGTCACGATCGAGAACGTGGAAAGCTTCCGCCTGTCGCACAATCTCAGCGTGTCGGTGCCGGGGCTCAGGACGTATCACGGCGACGTCGCCTGGGGGGGCAACTGGTTCTTCCTGGTGCACGACCACAGTGAGACCGTGAGCCCCGACAACGTCGAGCGCCTGTCCGACGTGGCCTGGCAAATTCGCCAGGCCCTGACGGCGCAAGGAGTGACTGGCCTGGAGGGCGCCGAAATCGACCATATCGAGCTTTTCGGGCCCCCCACGGTGCCGGGCGCCGACAGCAAGAACTTCGTCCTCTGCCCGGGCAGGGCTTTTGATCGATCGCCTTGCGGCACGGGCACGAGCGCCAAGATCGCGTGCTTGGTCGCCGACGGTAAGCTCGCCGAGGGCAGGGTGTGGCGGCAAGAGAGCGTGATCGGCAGCGTGTTCGAGGCCTGGGCAAAATCAGCCGGCGGGCGGGTCCATCCCCACATTCGCGGAACGGCCTACGTCAATGCCGAGGCCACCCTGATCGTCGACCCCGCCGACCCGTTTGCGATGGGCATCCGGCCATGAGCACAGGCGGCCAGGCAAGAACGGCCGTCGTCTCCGGCGGCGGCGTCATCGGCGTGGCGTGCGCCTATTACTTGATGAAAGCCGGGTGGCAGGTCACCTTGATTGACCGCGGCCTGGTCGGCAGCGGCAGCAGTCACGGCAACTGCGGGCTGATCTGCCCGAGCCACGTGCTGCCCCTGGCCGAGCCGGGCATGGTCGGAAAAGCCGTCGCGAGCCTGTTCGCCAGGAACTCGCCCTTTGCCATCAAGCCGCGGTTCGACCCGGCCCTCTGGTCCTGGCTCCTGCACTTCGCCCGGCGCTGCAACGAGCGCGACATGATCGCCGCCGGGCATGGCATCCAGGCACTGCTCTTGTCGTCGCTGCCCCTGTACGTCGATCTGATCGAACGCGAATCACTCGACTGCGAGTTCGAGTCGCGCGGGCTGTTGTTTGCCTATCGATCGCACGAGGAGATGGAGGCCTATTCCGCGACCGACCGGTTGATGACCGAGTCGTTTCAGTGCCCGGCGCGGCGTCTGGATGGGGAAGCCCTGGTTTTGCTCGAGCCGGCGCTTCGGCCCGGCCTGGCCGGCGGCTGGTACTATCACGACGACTCGCACCTGCGGCCCGACAAGCTCATGAAAGCGTGGCGGCTGGCGCTCGAATGTCAAGGAGTGGCGATCTGCGAAAAGTGCACGCTCCAGGGCTTTCAAACCTCGAGCGGCCGCGCCACTGCGGCTTTGACCGACCAGGGAGAGCTCGAGGCCGATCTCTTCGTCGTCGCGACTGGTGCCTGGACACCCCTTCTGAACAAGGAGCTTGGCTGCCGCGTGCCGATCCAGCCGGGCAAGGGATACAGCCTGACAATGCCGCGACCCGCCCGCTGCCCCCAGATCCCGCTCATCTTTCCGGAGACCCGCGTGGCGGTGACTCCGTTCCAGTCGGGCTACCGGCTCGGCTCGACCATGGAATTCGCTGGCTACGACCGCTCGCTCCGCCCGGAGCGGCTCCAGCTTTTGAAAGACGGGGCGACCGGTTATCTCGAAGAGCCGTTCTGCGAGCCCGTGCTCGAAGAATGGTACGGCTGGCGCCCCATGACCTACGACAGCCTGCCCATCATCGACCGCAGCCCCCGGTACGCGAACGTGATGATCGCCGCAGGCCACAATATGCTCGGGTTGTCGATGGCCCCCGCCACCGGCAAGCTCGTCGCCGAGCTTGCCGACGAAGGCCCGTGCCATGTCGACGCCTCCGTCTATCGCGCCACACGGTTCTGACATGAGCCCGGTCGCGACGGGAATCCCGCTTTCTGGGCGTGCGGGTTGAAAGTACAATGCCCTGTGCGCGGCCAGGCGAGGACGCGGCGATGATCGAGCGGTCGGAGGTCATGATCCGCGTGGTTTTGCGGAAAGCGATAGAGTGTTTGCCGGAATGACGACGCCGGGAGGCGGCTCATGATGCGTCTAACCACGTTCTTGATGTTATCCGGGCTGATCGCGCTTCCTGCCGCCAGCCGGTGCAGGTGCCAGCGGGCCATCGCGAGGTGTTTCGGTACGGCGACGAGGCCAGGGGCGGGGCGTTGATCCATGACTACGCGAACCGTTGGGTCGAAGTCGTCGGTACCGAGGAGCGGTACCTCTTCGAGGAAATCGGTCGCTCGAACGACACGATCGAGCTGATCGATCGTCCGCGCGACGTCGGGTTGAAAGTGCACGCCGATCGGGGTGAGCTCCGCTTGCCGAACTCCACGGACTGGCAGCCGTGGGAAGAGGGGAAGTGGATCAAATTGAGCGAGCTGCCCGGGTCCATCCGGTTCGTTCCGAGCGATCAGAAGATCCGCCTGGTGTATTTCGTCCCCAAGGATCGTCAGCCGATTGCCCACTTTGAAGAAAAGATTCGCGTGGTCATGCAGGTCGTGGCCGAGCTTTACTCGGACTTGAAGACGCAGGGCTATCCCTCCGCCGGGCTCACGTTTCCGACCAATTCGCAGGGGCAGCCGATCGTGCAATTGGTCCGTGCGGACCGAACGGCGCAGTATTACAGCGGCGCCCCGGCCCGCGACGACGCCGCGCACTTCGTGAGGATCGCCCGTGACATCCCCGGCGACATCGCCTCGCCATTCCGCCACATGATCGTGCTCTTTCCGGAAACATACGAGCCGGGGCCCGCCCCGGTGGAGTGGCAGCCGTCGATTGGCATGGGCCATCACATCTCCGCGGATGGCGGCCTCGCGATCATGTCGGCGTGGATTCTCCGGGACGAATTTTGCGCGACGACGTACGCCGAGCAGAAAAAACTCATCATGGACGCCACCCCGATCAAGGGGCGCACCGCGTTTGAAACCGGCAAGGTGGATGCGCCTCGGTTTGATTTCATCGAGGATGGCTTCGGCGCGACGGCGCACGAGCTGGGCCATGCGCTGGGGCTGTCGCACGACATGCGCGACCGGGACAACATCATGGGCCAGGGCTTCCGCCACTTGCAGGTCGACTATCTTCCGGCCTCCGCGAAAAAACCGCGCCTCAGGTTCTCGCAAGAAAATGCACGGCTCCTGGGTGTTTCGCGCTACCTCGTGCCAGAGACCGACCGGACCGATAACACGCCTCCGAGCGCACAGCTCGTGTTCCGCTTGTCAAAGGGCCGCCCGCACAAACTCATGATCTCGATCAAGGCGACCGACGACCGCGCGCTGCGTGCGGCGGTGTTCTATGACCGTCAGCACGACACGGTCATCGGCGGAACGGAGCTCACAGGAAAGAGCCAGACACTCGGCCTGGCGCTACCCCTGGACACCAGGCTGCCGGACGGGCGCGATCTGTTCGCCTTGCTCTCAGGCCCCGAGCCGCCCGCGGGGCAAGGCGGCGGCCGGATTCTGACGCTCCTGGCCGACGCGGGCGGGAATCTTGTCCACATCGCATCGCCGATCGCATCGCCGTGATCTGCGACTACGTGGGCACTCGAAGACTCTCCACCCACTCACTGCTGACGACCCACGGTTGGGCAGCCAACATACCGGCGTCGAAGCAGCCGATCGCCTCCCGCGGCGACGTCGCAACGATTTTATCAGACCAGCCGCAGGAACGGATGAGCGCGCCGACCAGGCGCCGCGGATCGACGCCGGCCTCGCGCAGCGATCCGAGCTTGAGCGAGCTCTCGCGCTTCGCGAGCCGGCGGCCGTCCGGTGCCACGGCAAGCGGAACATGGCCGAACCGGGGCTCCGGCCAGCCGGCCTGGCGATAGAGCAAGATCTGGCGGGGCGTGCTCGGCACCAGGTCGGTCCCCCGGACCACCTGGTTGACTCCCATGGCCGCGTCGTCCGCCACGACGGCGAGCTGATAGGAATGGCCGACCGTGTGCCGGGCCACGATGAAATCACCCCCTGAGCGCGCCGGGTCGAGCTCAACCCGTCCCAGAAAGAGGTCGTCCCAGCCCACCGGGCCCTCGGGCACTCGAAACCGCCAGGCAAACGGCCGCCCGCCCAGGCTGTGTGCATCGGCAGCACACCGGAAAGAACACGTGCCAGGGTATGCCGGCCCTTCGTCTTCGGAGTGGGGGGCGGTCTGGGCTCGCTCGATGTCCGACCGCGTGCAGGTGCAGGGATAGACACACTCGCACGCCTTGAGCCGGTCCAGCAGCTCATCGTAATGCGACGATCGCTCGGATTGAACATACGGAGCTGAGGAACCCCCGACGTCGGGCCCTTCGTCCCAGTCGAGGCCCAGCCAGGAGAGGTCGGCCAGCGCGGCCTGGGCCGCCCCGGGCCGAACCCGCGACAGGTCCAGATCCTCGATGCGCAGAATGACCCGGCCGCCCTGATGCCGGGCGGCCAGCCAGGCGATCAGGAACGACCGGGCGTGCCCCAGGTGCAGGCCCCCCGTGGGTGACGGGGCCAGCCGGCCGACAACCAAAGACAACGCTCGCCTCCACTGCCTTGCCGTGATCAACCGGCTGTGGCAAAATTTAAATGAAAAGGTGCTCCTAACCTCATGCCCGAACGGCCCGACGTCGAGAATGACACACCGGAGAGCGCCATGTCGATTGGAAAACGATTCGGTTGGCCGGTTGCCCTCTCGGGGATTCTGGCACTCTGGCTTTTCGAGAACAAGACCGCAAGACCAGCCGACGCCCAGGATCGCGTGCGCGGGGCGACGGCCAGCTCGGCCCAGTACAAGACGAGCGAGATCGAGGGCTGGACCGTGCACGTCAAGAGAGATTTTCTCAAGCGGCAGCCCGCACTCGCCGACCGTGCGCTCACGTTGCTGCGCCTCCAGTTATTTCAGATCGCCCGGATCGTTCCGCCCGCGGCGGTCAAGAAACTGCGGACCATCCGGATCTGGGTCGAGGAAAATGACCCGAGCACGCCGTGCATGGCTTATCACCCCAACCCCGAGTGGCTGCGCGAGCATGGCACGAACCCAGCGATGGCCGGGGGCATCGAGCTGTCGAATGCCCGCAACTTTCTGGACTGGACCCTGGAGCAGCCCTGGATGGTCCTGCACGAGCTGTCGCATGCTTTTCACCACAAGTTTCTGCCCCGCGGGTTCGAGAACGCGGAATTGAAGGCTGCGTACGAGAATGCGGTGAAATCGAAGCGATACGAGTCGGTGCTCAAGATCGCCGATACCGAGGAGAAAGCCTATGCGACCACAAACCCGCAGGAGTATTTCGCCGAGGCCAGCGAGGCGTTCTTCGGGACCAACGACTTCTTCCCGTTCGTGAGATCCGAGCTGCGGCGCCATGACCCGGCGGGATACGAGCTTGTCAAGAAGCTCTGGGGCGTGAAGGCCGACCGGGCGATCGCCGACCAGGGATCGAGCCGCTAAAGCGTACAAATGGCCAGCCTGCGCGAATTTCGCGATCAAGCCGCGGCTCGGAGCCGTGGACCAGAGCCGTCGACGTGAGCTGCCTCGATTTTGGTCAGGGGGATTGACCTTGTGAGACATTTGTCTTAGGATAGCCTGACTGAGCGCTTTCAGCTTGATCTCCTGCCCGGCGCACGACTCCTAAACCACATTGACACAACGGTCGGACGAGAGAAACCCATCGCACAGGTGGGCACATTCTGTTACTAACGTCGAGACGACAGCCGATGGCCAAACGCCCCCCCACGATCCCCGATTCCGAACTAGACGTCCTCAAGGTCCTCTGGGACCTTGGCCAGGCCACGGTCCGCGAGGCGATGGAGACCCTTCGCGCCGCTGGGCGGCAATGGTCGTACGCGACCGTGGCGACGCTCCTGGACCGGCTCGAGTCCAAGGGGCTGATTACCAGCGATCGCCGTGAGCTGGCTTTCGTGTATCGTCCCGTGATCTCCACTCAAGAGGTCCGCCAGAAACGGCTCACCAGCCTGGTCGACAAGCTCTATCAAGGCGAGCCCGGCCTGCTGGTCTTGCACCTGCTCAAGTCGCATCCGCTCGACGCAACCCAGGCCAAGGAAGTCCGTTCCGTGCTGGACCAGATGGCCGGCGAGCGAACCAAGAAGAAAGAGAAGTAACTTATTCCAGGCTGCCTCTGGCAAAATCCAGCGATCCACGAGATAATTAGGTCGTGCTAGGACGGGCGTGGGCCTTCTTGACGGGCGATCGCTGAGTTCGCTTCTGGGATGAAGCCAAGGTGGCCAGGCCAAAGCGTTGGTACAATCCCGACGCCTCCCTTTCGGTCCGCGTAGTCTCGCGGCCGGATCGCGACGAATCCTTCTGCGCCGCGCGGTGGCGCCATCGCCGGGAAGAGCCGGGCTGGGGTGAGTGTTTGATCTATCCCCTCTCCGACGGACCGGGATGGGGCTTGCTGGTCTTTTTTCCACCCATTCTGTGGCTGCTGTCGCTGCCGATCTTCGATCTCATTGCCGTGCTCCAGCCGCTCACGAAGGGCCACTGGGCGCTCGGGCTGATGATCGTGCCGGTGATGATTCCGGTGATCTTCAGCTTCTCGATGATCTTCGGTTACGCCCTCTTGTTCCTGGGCCACGTCCTGGTGTCGAGCGCACTCGGCGAAAACGACCATCCGACCTGGCCGGAGTGGCACCCCGCCGATATCTCCGAGGGGATCTTCCGCTGGTTCTGGGCGGCCTGCTTCGGCGCCGTTGTGGGCGGCGGTCCGGTCGTGTTGTTCTGGCTGTACCGCGGCCGGATCGTGTGGTACGACGGGATCATCGTCGCTTTGCTCGTGCTCATCGGGGCTGGCTATTCACTGATGGCTTTGGCGGCGTCACTTCTCCACGAGAACCTGCTCGCCGCCAACCCGGTGACGGTCTTGACGGGAATCGCCCGCATCGGTTGGTCCTTTCTGGTTCCCTGCACCATGGCCGGAATCACCCTGGCGTTCGCCGTCATCGGAGTTTGGGGATTGCTCTACAAGATGCCTCAGATCTGGATGGAGGCCGTTGCGCTCTGGGCTTACTGGGCGGTCGGGCTTTACCTGGCCACCGTCACGATGCGCATGATGGGGCTGACTTACCACGCTCATGCTCTGGAATTGGTCTGGTTCCGCCGCCGCCCGGGATGGGCGACATCGCGCCATCACGGGCATATTTACGTTAATTCGTGATGATGGGGAGGGGGATCGGGACTAAGACCAGGACCAAGACTAAGACTAAGACTAAGACTAAGACTAAGACTAAGACTAAGACTAAGACTAAGACTAAGACTAAGACTAAGACTAAGACCAAGATTAAGATTAAGATTAAGATTAGGATTAAGATTAAGACAAGGACAAACGAAACGCGGGGGATTGCCTGATCATCTTCGCAGTTTTGGTGTCATCGGTAATGCCGCTCCGAGTCTTGGTCGCGTTCGGTCTTCATCTTAGTCTCAGTCTTAGTCATAATCTTACTCTTACTCTTAATCTTAATCTTAATCCTCCCCGTAAACGGGGGGGCTTTCCCTCATTCGCCCGCGCCGCCCGCGAACCAGCCGAGGGCTAGGGTGTTCCCATCCCTCCCATCTTGATCAAGAGCACGACGGCGACGGTATAAAAGATCACCAGTCCGGTCGCATCGACCAGGGTGCTGATCAACGGGGCGGAGACGACGGCCGGGTCAATGCCGAGCCGCTTGGCCAAGAGCGGCACAACGGCGCCCACGCTGTTGGCCCACATGCAGATGAACAGGATGGCCAGGCCGATGACGGCCGCGAACGAGGGATTGCCGTGGAGAACCAGGGTGTAGACGAAGCCGACCGAGCCCAGGACGATGCCCAGGAGGAGACCGGTGAGCCATTCGCGCGTGAGGACGCGGAAGGCCTGGGCGCGCTGAATCTCGCCCAGGGCCAGGCTGCGGATGATCGTGCCGACGGTCTGGCTGCCGGCGTTGCCGCCGGTTCCAATCATGAGCGGAACGAATTCGATCAGGTCGGGAAGTTGAAGCTGGACGCCTCGAAAGAAATGGGAGACGTACTTGGTCAACGTGCCGGCCAGGAACAGGAGCAGAAGCCAGCCGATGCGGCGGCGGACGGCCTCGATGATCTTGCCTTGCCAGTAGGTTTCCTCGTTGGCCTCGGTGTCGCGTGAAATTCCGCCGAAGGCCAGGATGTCTTCGGTCTGCTCCTGGCGCAGGATGTCCATGGCGTCGTCGTGGGTGATGATGCCGACCAGCATGTCGGACGCGTCGACCACCGGGATCGCGATCAGGTCGTACTTGTCGATCTTGCGGGCCACCGATTCCTGGTCTTCGTCAACGCGGGCCAGGATCATGTCGCGCTGCATGATCTCCTCGATCACCGCCGGCCGCCGCGACAGGATCAGGCGCTTGAGCGACACGAAGCCGATCAGCCGCCGTTTGTGATCGACGACGTAGCAATAATAGATCGTCTCGCGATCGGGGGCCTCCTGGCGGAGAAGCTCGAGTGCTTCGCGAACCGTGATGTGAGGCGGGAGCGCGACGTAGTCGGTGGTCATGGCTGCGCCGGCGGTTCCGGGCTCGAAGCTCGCCAGGCGGCGGATGTCTTCGCGCTCGGCCTGGGCCAGGAACGGCAGCACCGGATCGACAATCTCCTCGTCGAGCCGGGTGACCAGGTCGGCCCGCTCGTCGTGCGACATCAGGTGGAGCATCTCGGCCGCCTCTTTGGGCGGCATCGCCCGGACCAGACGGGCCTGGCGGTCTTTATCGAGGTAGCTCAAGACCTGGGCGCGATTGCGGGGCGGCAGGATCTCGAAGAGGGAATCGGCTTCTGAGATCTCGAGGTCTTCGATGATCTCGGCGACCCGGCCGGGGTGGTGCTCGCCCAGGAAGTCGCGGATCCCCGCAACTTCTCCGGCGTGAAGCAGCTCACGGAGGTCGGGTACCAGGAGCGGATGTCGCATGGACCCTCCTCCGTTCCGTCGACGAAGGGCAAGGGGGGGAAAGCGTTCGGTGGCTCGTGCCGACCGTCATCCGATCACATCTTTGCCGACCAGCGGCCGCAGGACCTCGGGAACGTCGATCAGCCCGTCGGACCGCTGGTAGTTTTCCATGATCACGATCAACGCCCGGCTGAGAGCGATCGCCGTTCCGTTGAGAGTATGTACGTAGCGAGTTCCCTTCTGGCCCGAGGGACGATAACGAATGTTGAGCCGGCGCGCTTGATAATCGGTACAGTCGGACGTGCTGGTGACCTCGCCGTACTCGCCGTCTTCACCACGACCCGGCATCCAGGCTTCGAGATCGAACTTGCGGTACGCCGGCCCACCCAGGTCTCCCGAGCAGATATCGAGCACGCGGTAGGGAATACCGAGTTCCTGGAAGATGTCTTCCTCGATCCGCAGCATTTCTTGATGGATCGGCCCCGAGGATTCCGGCGTGCTGAATGCAAACATCTCGACCTTGGTAAACTGGTGGACGCGATAAAGCCCGCGGCTGGCCCGGCCGGCGGCGCCGGCTTCGGTCCGGAAGCAGTGCGACAGACCCACGTATTTGACCGGCAGTTCGTGCTCGGCCATCACCTGGTCGGCGTGCATGCCGCCCAGGGTGATCTCGGCCGTGCCGATCAAGCTGAGCTCGCTGTCCTCGATCGAATAGACCTGCGTCTCGGCCCCGCGGAGTGAACCCGATGCCCTCCAGGATATTATTGCGTGCCAGATCGGGCGTGACGATGGGGGTAAATCCGGCCGCGATCACTTTTCGAAGTCCGAACTGCTGGAGCGCGAGGTCCAGGAGGACCAGGTCGTTCTTGAGAAAATAGAACCCGGTACCGCTCACCTTGCCGCCGGTCTCGAAATCGAGCAGGTCGAGGTCCTTGCCGAGCTCGACATGGTCCTTGGGCTTGAACTCAAAGGTGCGGGGCGTGCCCGACCTGCGGATCTCCCGGCTCTCTTCTTCGGTGAGACCGATCGGTGCGTCGGGATGGGTGAGGTTGGGGATACGGCGGAGCCGCTGGTTCATCTCGGCTTCGAGCCGGCGCAGGCCCTCGTCTTGCTCGGCGACTTCGCTCTTGAGCCGCTTGCCCAGGTCGATCAGGGCCGCACGCTTCTCGGCGTCGCGCTCGCGGCCCGTCGCCTGGGCCACCTCATTCTGACGGCGGCGGATCTCCTCGACCGACTGCAAGAGCCCGCGCCGCTCTCCCTCGAGCGCGACCACCAGGTCGACGTCTTCGAGAACATCGGCGGCGACGTTGCGGTTCTTGCAGTTCTGTTTCACCACCTCGGCATTGGCCGCCACGTACTTCAGGTCGAGCATAACGCGCTCCTGAGTGGGATCGCAGAATGGCTTGGGTCGAGGGCCAGGGATCCTGGTGTGAAGAACCAGGCCGGCCGCCGCGTCCGATCCGTCCGATCAGACGCGGCGGCCGTCGTGCACAGCTTCTCCGGCGGGCCCACGTCGCTACGCCGGCTCATTGGCGAGCTCTCCGAGCAAGTGGGCGCTGGCCTTGATCCCGCGATGAAAGTCGGCGAGGCTGAATTTTTCGTTGGGGCCGTGCAGGTTGTCGTCGTTCTGGCCCCAGCCCAGCAGCAGGGTGTCGACACCGAGCTTGTCCTTGATCAGCCCCACGACCGGGATCGATCCCCCTTCGCGGATGAACACCGGCTTCTTGCCGAATCCGGCTTCGATCGCGCGCACGGCGGCGCGTACCGCAGGCGTGTCGATCTTGACCAACACAGCCGGCGCGCCGTGGTGGCTCAGGATCTCGTAGGTCACTCCTGGGGGGCACACCCTGGCAACGTGCTCGCGGAACTGCCGCTCGACGGTCCGCGGATCCTGATCGGGGACCAGCCGGAAGCTGAGCTTGGCGCCGGCCTTGCAGGGCAGGACGGTCTTGGGCCCGGGCCCGGAATAACCGCCGAAGATCCCGTTGACGTCGCATGTGGGCCGGGCCCATTTCCGCTCGATCGTCGTGTAGCCGGCTTCGCCCTCCAGGCTCGGCACCGCGAGATCGGCCTGAAACTCCGCCTCGGAAAAGTTGAGCGCGGCGAATTCGGCCCGCTCCCAGGCCGCCAGCGGCCGCACCTGGTCGTAGAAGCCCGCAAGCTGGATCTTGCCGTCCTCGCCTTTCAAGCTGGCAAGAATCGTGGCCAGCGCGTTCAAGGGGTTTGCCACCGCACCGCCGTAGGTGCCGGAATGCAGGTCGCGATTGGCCCCCTGGACCAGAAGCTCGAAATAAGCCAGCCCTTTCAAGCCGTAGGTGATCGCCGGCTGGCCGGGCGCAAACTGGCTGCTGTCGGAGATGACCGCAAAATCACATGCCAGGCGCAAGGGCTCGAGGGCCACATAGGCTTCCAGGCTCGCACCCCCGACTTCCTCTTCCCCCTCAATCAAGAACTTGACATTGATGGGAAGAGATTTTGATGTCTTGAGCCAGGCCTCGGCAGCCTTGAGGTGGGTGAACATCTGGCCCTTGTCGTCGGTGGCGCCTCGGGCGTAGAGGTTGCCGTTACGCACCGTGGGCTCAAACGGCGGCGACAGCCACGGCTCCAGGGGCTCAGGGGGCTGAACGTCGTAATGTCCGTAGATCAAGACGGTGGGCTTCCCCGGGGCACCCAGCCACTCGCCATACACGATCGGATGCCGCTTCGTCTCGATCAGCTCGGCCGGAATGCCCATCGACCTAAGCTCGTCGCGAACCAGAATCGCCGCCCGGCGCGTGTCGGCGTCGTGTTCCGGCTGGGCGCTGATGCTCTCGATCCGGATCAGGGCCTTGAGCTGTTCTTCAAAGGCACCCTTGTTGGCCGTGAGATACTCATCCAGGCGTTCGATGGACATGACGAAGCGGCCCTTCCCGTTTCCTGTGCTCGAAAAGCCACGCGGAGCCGACCGTTCGGGCGTGTACGCCCCCCAGCTCAAGAACAGCCGGCGCCAGTGCACGATCGCCTCGCGATTCGACCACGAAGGCGGTTCAGTATAACATTGTTGATTTTCCGAATCAGCAGAAGTTACTTTCCGGCCCAAGGGCTTGTGCACCTGGGGTTCCAATGCTTACAAAATGGTGACTCCGCCGTTACAGAGTTGACTTCTCGCTGGGACAGTCCATATTTTCCAAAACTTGACTCAAGTTTTTGCCAGCACGAACCGCACGACGACGGGCCACCGCATGACGAACCTCACTGGCACTGGAATTGCGGTGGGTGCGGAATTGAATGGCTCCGTGTGTGAAGGGTGCGGATGAGCCTCACGTGTTCCTTGGCCCGCGAGCGGGGGGCGAGATCCCTTCGGAGTCCGCCCTATCGTGGTGATTTCCTGGCGAGAGGGCCGGTCGGGGCGACCGGGAGGCCGTCTTTCGCCATTCTTTTGAAAATCTGGGGTGACCTGGGCGGCTACAGAAGCCTTGCATGGTATATATGTGAAAGAGGCGTAGTGAAGAGTTGCCAACGGAAAGGCGCCCGTCCCCGGGGTGGGTTTCGACTCCCTTGGGCGCGGTGTCAAGCGGATGCCTGGGATGGCTTAGCTTGGGAATGACACCCAAGACCGTTTGACGCGGTGACCGAGGGTCTTGTCGCATCGATCCCAGGGTTCGTAGCGGTTATCAGGACGGGAGCCTTTTTGATGAGTTTTATTCAACGCTTCCTCGAGCGTGTCTTGCGCAATAATCCGGGTCGTATGGCCCGTACCGGTTTTGACGATCTGACCCAGGACCAGCTTGACGCCCATCTTCGCCTTGGACGCTATGGAAACTTCCTGCTGACCGACGCCGTCCGGCCTTCGATCGGCCTGGATGTGGTCCCCCGTGCGGGCTATCGGCGCGACACGTACTGCGACCCGGACAGCGGCAGCAAGATGCCCGTCCTGGCCGCTTCGGTGTCCGCGGAGAACTTGTTCGAGATCTTCATCGACCTGCTCGATCCCTTGGGAGACGTCGTCGACGTCGTCATGGAATCGAGCCATGACTCCGAGCCGGGCCTCCATACCGACCTCTACCGTGAGCACATGGATACCGTCATCTTGAAGAGCACTTTGTACGACTTCGAGCCCCTCCTCTTGCACGACGGCTGCACCGGCATGGCGGCCCTCAACCCCAATGGACCGATGGAAGTCCAGTTCGACGAGCACAAGCTGCTCTTCGTCTACGCCCACGACCTTCAGCCTTTTGAAGACATCCTCCGCCAGTACGGCTTGAAGCGCAACGACACCCTCAAGTTCATCTCCGAGGCCGAGCATCTGCACTCGACCGACGATGAATATCACGAGCAGTTCGAGTCCCTGCTGTACCGCATGGGGATCGATCGCTGAGATTTGACCCGCGCGATCTGGTTTCGTACGATGGAACGTCTCGAGCCGTCATCTTCGTTCGAAATCATCGACGACGATGACGCCGGCTCGGCAGTGCGGTCGTCGCCTCTGACGACCGCCTCCGAGCGATCAAGCGGACGAACCAGAGTGCAGCCAGGCTGGCGGGGACGGGGAATGCGGTTATTCTGGGTACGCCGGATCCACGGGCTGGTCGTGGCCGGCGCGATGGTGTTGGCCGGATGCGGCAGCGATCCCGCCCCGCCCACGAACCTCGCCCCCTCGTTTTCGGAAATCTCGCTCCGGGTGGCGCGCTCGATGATCCGGCGGTCGTCTCGGGGGTGGCGTTCGAGCGCGGCGAGTGGGAAGCTTCGCGCCGGGGCAAGATCACGATCGTGCCAGAGCCGCTCAGCCTCGCGTCGGTCTCGACGGTCGACGTGCTGCTGTTCCCGGGCCAGAGGCTGGGCGACCTGATTGATCAGCGGGCGCTGGCGGTGATTCCGACCGCGGCGCTCTTGCCGCCCCTGCCGGCCGAGTCGGCCTCGGATAACCCTCAAAAGCACGACCAGGACCGTGCGTCGGCGGCGGAAAGCGACACGTTTCAGTACCTGGATTTTGCGCCGGCCTTCCGGGAGCAGGCGTCCTGTTACGGCAAGGACCGGTTCGCCTTGCCTCTGGGCGGCTCGGCGCTCGTCCTCGTTTATCGCCGCGACGCGTTCGAGAGCGAGACCAACAAAACGGCGGCGCGGCAGGCCGGGCTGGATCTCAAACCCCCCGAGACCTGGACCCAGCTCGACCGACTGGCCAGGTTTTTCCGCGACCATGATTGGAATGGAGACAACAAACCGGGTTATGGAATTGTCGCGGCCATCGGCACCGACGCCGAGGAGATCGGCAACGCGATCTTCCTGGCCCGCTCGGCGAGCCTGGGGCAGCATCGCGATCAGTATTCGTTCTTGTTTGATTCCGAGGCACTCGAGCCGCGCATCGACTCCCCGCCCTTTGTCGAGGCGCTCGAGAAGCTGTGCGCCTGGAAGGCGGTCGGGCCGCCGGGCATGGAGCAGTTCGACGCGGCCGCCGCCCGCGAATCGTTTCGCACCGGCAAGGTGGCCATGCTGATCGACCGCGCCGAGCGAGCCGCGACCTGGTCGTTCGGCAAGCCGCTGGGCGTCGCAGCCTTGCCCGGCTCCGAACGCGTCTACGAGCCGACCCGCAAGGAATGGAAACCGGCGGCGCCGCGGAACAGGCCTAGCTTTCTGCCCCGAGGCGGGGGCTGGCTGATCGGGATCAGCAGCAAGCTCTCGGGCAAGCCGCTCGAGGCCGCGCTCGATTTCGTCAAGTATCTCGCCAGCCCGGAGAACCTGGGCCGGATCCGCGCCGATCGGACGTTTCCCGTACTGCCGGTCCGCACCAGCCAGATGCTCGCGGGCTTGCCCGATCCGACCTCTGCTCCCGACGTCGACTCCCGGCTCTGGTCGGTGGCCGTGGAAGAGACCCTGCTCGCCGAGCGGGTTGTCACGGGGCTGCGGATTCACGGGGCCGACCTTTATCTGAGCGAGCTTGCGAGGAAGCGCGTGGCTGCCGCCCTGGGCGAGCCGCCGCAACAGGCGCTCGAGGCTGTCGCCAGGAAGTGGGCCGAGCAAACCGCGACCCTCGGTGCGAAACGACAGCTCTGGCATTATCGGCGCAGCCTGATCAAACTGGTCACGCCTCCGGACCCGCCGGAACCCGGCAAATGATCGGGATCCCTCGCGCGGACGCAACCGTCGCGGCCGTACGGGATCTTGCCGCCAACCCCGCAACAAGGGCGCAGACGTGGATGACTCCCAGGAGCCGATGCCGGCCTTCAGCGGCGACATCGAGACCGACGTCAAGGAACTCATGGGCCTGTTCGACCTGCCCGCCTTCGCCCGCCGCGGTCAGGACCTCGAGCTCACGGTGCGGCGACTGCACACACGGTGCAGCACGGCCCGGAGCCAGCTTCTGGACATGGTTCACCTGCGGCTGCGCCAGTGGTCCGGCGCGGCCAACGGGCCCGATGATTTCGCGGGAGTCTTCACCGCCTCGATCGAGCCCCTGTGGCCGCTGTCGCAAGCCGGGCCGCCGCAATGGGCCGGCTCCAGAGCCCCGATCCGCCGGCGGCAGGCCATCGCCGGCGACCTGGTCGCCGCCGTGGCCCGGTTCAATCGCCGCTGGCTGAAATTCCTCGACCGCCTGAACCTCGAGCCGGCAAACCTCGTGATCGAACAGTACAATCGCTATTACGTCCTCGAAAAAGAATGCGTCATGGGCTCGCCTCGACTGGCGGCCCGGCACTTCTCTCCCGTTCCTCTGTTCACCCGGACGATGCTCCTGGAACATCATCCCACTCTGCCCTTGCCCGAGCTCTTCGACCGAACGGCCGGGCTCGACCACACGTGACTCGCACTCCAATCAGGGAAGCCGTCGAAGGAAGGAAAATGATGGGCGATTCTGAGACTTCTCGCTTAACACCACCACCCTGCGAATCGAGTAACTCGCCGCAAGGGACCGTGGCCTGCGTGAGAGCCGTGGCGCCGCCAGACACTGGCTCCGTCTCCCTCAGGGAGAGGGCTGGGGTGAGGGTGAGAGCCGCGGCGCCGCCAGACAATGACTCCCTGTCCCTCAGGGAGACGGCCGGGGTGAGGATGAGAGCCGCGGCGCCGCCAGAAACTAGCTCCCTCTCCCTCTGGGAGAGGGCTGGGGTGAGGGTCCGGTTCATCAAGTTGAGCGAGGATGCGCCATCGGGCGATTCAACTTGCGAAGGCTCGCCGTGGCGCTGGCCCCTCACCCCAGCCCTCTCCCCAGGGAGAGGGAGCCAGACACAATCGATCGGCCGTCGGCGTATTCGCGACTGTCCGCGCTCTGGGCCTCGCCCTGCTGGCCTTGGCTGGCGTCATTCCGGCTTCCCGCGGCGCCCTTGCGGCGCCGCGTGTCCGAGCCGAAAACGCGGCCTCCCTCGATGCCCCGGCCACCGGGCTCGCCTTCGAGATTACGTGCCTCCTTCCGTGCACACCCAGCCGTTCACGGCGCGCGTCTACGTGCTGCTCGGCAGCGACCAGACCGGGATCCAGCCGCGCAACGGGCCGGACTGGTTCCAGCCCCAGCCGTTCTTCGCCGTCGACGTCGAAAACTGGAAGCCCGGCGATCCGGTCCATGTCGACGCCAGGGCCGACGGCTTCCCCGGTTCCCTCGACGAGCTGAAGGCCGGCAAGTACGCCATCCAGGCCGTCGTCCGGCTTAATCGCGACACGCATCGGATCGGCGACGGCGCAGGAAACCTCTTTGGACCGGTCGTTCGTGCCGCTCTTGATCCCACCAAGGGAGGTATGGTCGCACTCACGGTCGATCATGTCGTTCCTTCGCGCAAATTCCCCGAGACCGATCGGATCAAGCTGGTCGAAATCGACAGCCCGATGCTCTCGGCCTTTTTTCACCGCCCGATCAAGCACCGGGCCGCTGTGATCTTGCCCAGGCCGGTGAACTTCGGCGACGGAACCAGAAAGGTACCGACTCTGTACATCATCCCCGGGTTCGGCGGCGATCACTTCATGGCCTCGCGGATGGCGAGCAGCTCGCGCGGGAATTATGGCGATGATTTCATCCGGGTCGTCCTTGATCCCGACTGCGGAACGGGTCACCACGTGTTCGCCGACAGTGCGACCAACGGCCCGAGAGGAAAGGCGCTCATGGAGGAGCTCATCCCGTACATCGAACGCACCTATCCCGCGATTGCCCAGCCGAAGGCTCGGCTCTTGAACGGCCATTCCTCGGGCGGATGGAGCAGCCTGTGGCTCCAGGTGACGTATCCCGATTTTTTCGGCGGCACCTGGTCAACCAGCCCCGACCCGGTCGATTTTCGGGATTTTCAGCAGATCAACCTCTACGCTCCGGGCGAGAATATGTACAAAGACCGCGAGGGACACCGCCGGCCGATCGCCCGGATGGGACGCACTCCCGCGCTCTACTACGACCGGTTCTCGAAGATGGATGACGTCATCGGGTGGGGAAGCCAGCTCGGCTCGTTCGAGGCTGTGTTCAGCCCGATCGATCAGAGCGGCCGTCCCAGGAAGCTCTGGAACCGAGCGACCGGCGCGGTCGACGCCGAGGTCGCCAAGGCCTGGGAAGCTTATGACATTCGATTGGTACTCGAGCGAAACTGGCCGGCCTTGGCCCCGAAGCTCAAGGGCAAGATCCACGTGATCACCGGCGGGATCGACACCTTCTACCTGGAAGGCGCGGTCGGGCTGCTCAAGGAGTCGCTCGCAAAGCTCGGCAGCGACGCGATCGTCGAGATCGTGCCGGGCAAAGACCACGGCAGCGTGCTCACTTCCGAGATCGCGCGACGGCTTGACCGGGAAATGCATGAGGCCGCCGGCATCCCGCTGCCAACCACGCCGCCGGCCGCCAACTAACTGATTCGAGAGACCGGGCCAACCCCCCGGCGCTCGCGGAGCATCCCCATGCCCGTCCTCGATCGCGAGGAATACATCGAGCAGGTCTACTTCTTTCGGACCGTCCGCGAGCGTCTGATCGACGGTCTCCCCTCCCAGGAAATCCTGGCTCGGATCGGCGAGGAGCTGCTGTCGACAACCAAGCTGCCGCTGGCTGTCTCATTCCTGCACATCGAGATGAGAGGCTCGGGCCAGATGGGCCCGGCGATGGAGCGGATCAGCCACTATTTCACCCTGTTCCAGGCACACGTCGTGTCGCAGGCAGAGAACGACACCAGCCGCTTCCCCATGGAACAGGCCCTGCTCGTGCTCGAGCGTGAAGCGCGGTTCAAGTCCGAGTCGCCCATGTTGCCGGCCCTGTTCGTGTTCCAGTTCGAGGCGCTGTCGCGCAACCGCCTCGGATACAACAAGGGACTGGCCGCGATGGCGGCCGACCCGTTCTACACCGACGAGTGGATGGACTACATCCTCACGCTGCGCACCCGGCTCGGGGACGTCGATTTCGCCGACCTGATCTACGTGCGGTCCGAGCAATTTGTCAAGGAGCGGCGGCGGTTGAACCCCGACTTCGTCGCCAAGTTTCCGACCCTGTTCGGCGAAAAGGAAGGGAAGATCGCCCGCGCCAACCGCGGCCGCGACCCCATGTACCTCTTTGCCGCCCTCCAGCGCCAGCTCGGCTACCCCGAAGTCCCCCGCACCCGCCGGCCCGACGAGCTCGAGGCCCGCGTGCTCTTCCTCGAGCAGCGCATGGCCCAGCTCGAAAACCGCCTCAAGGTCGCCGAGAGCGACATGCAGCACGACGCCGACCTGGCCCAGGTGCTCGTCAAGCCCGAAGACACCGCCGGCGTGCCCAAGGGCTGGGGCAAGAAGGCGGAATAGCCCGGACAGCCTCATTGTTTATTGAACTGTTTGGTCAAGGCGAATCCTGCAATGAAATCGACAGCCTCGCGGTATTTGTTCAGTCTGGTCGTTGCCACGGGGGCCTGCGCCCTCGTTCCCGGTGCCCGATGCCAGGAAATCGACCGCGTCGTGATCGACGCCGACTTCCCGGGCGCCTACCAGGTCGAAGTCGCCGACGTGAACGGCGACCACAAGCCCGACGTGATCGCCGTGGGTGGCAGCACCTGTGCCTGGTACGAGAACCCGACGTGGCAAAAGCGCATCGTCTCCGGTCCCAAGGAGACGCCCGGGATCATCTCGAGCGCCACCGCCGACATCGACGGAGACGGCAAGGCCGAGATCGCAATCGCATTCGAGTTTGCGATGAACGCGCCGGCCCAAGGCCAGCTCACATTGGCTGTGCAAACAGGCGGAATCGAAGATCCCTGGAGACTGGTGCCGATTGCGGCCGTTGGCAGCATCCACCGCCTGCGGTGGGGCGACGTCGACGGCGACAAGCGGCCCGACCTGGTGGTCGCGTCGATTTTCGGTCCCAAGGCCAGGCCGCCGGCCTATACCGATCCGGCACAGCTCGGCATTTTTCGCAACCTGGATTGGCGCGGAGGGGCCCCGCCGAAGATCGAGAGGATCACCTATCTGCACGTCATGCACGCCATTGACGTGGTCGACCTCTTCCGGAACGGCCGTTCCTGGATCCTGACCGCCAGCGACGAGGGGACCACCCGCATCGGCTTGGAAACACAGGCCGTCGCCGGCAGGGAACGATTCTGGCAGCCCAGCGGCATGACGGTACCGGATCAAGCCGCTGTTGCCTCGAAGCGGGGAGCGAGTGAAGTCCACATCGGCCGCATGGCCGACGGGCGCTGTCTCCTGGCCACACTCGAGCCCTGGCATGGAAACCGCGTGGCAGTCTACCTGGCTCCGCTAGTTGACTCGCCGGGGATCGGCCCGTCGCTCGGCCCGTTCGGCCCGCGAACCGTGCTCGACGACACCCTGGCTGACGGACATGCTCTCTGGGTGGCCGATATCGATCGTGACGGCGACGACGAGGTCTTCGCCGGCCATCGCGGCAAAGACCATCGTGTGTCGATGTATGATTTCGATCACGCCACCAAGACCTGGAAGCGCACGGTCCTCGATCGCGACATCGCCGCGCAGGACCTCCGGGGCGGCGACCTGGACGGCGACGGTACGCCCGACATCGTCGCCGTCGGCGGCAGCACCAAGAACGTCGTCTGGTACCGTCGACGGAAAGGATGAAGGATGAAGGATGAAACAAAGCTGTCGCGGCGATGCGAGCTCGTCGCGCCGGGACCAGCCCCCGCGCCCTCCCAGAGGGAGGGGTTTTCGTCACCAATATCTCCCTCTCCCTCTGGGAGAGGGCTGGGGTGAGGGGTCGATTGGAGCAACAACGCCGCTCGAATCGAATGGCTCGCCGCAAGAGACCGTGGCCTTCTTGAGAGCCGTGGCGCCGCCGGATACTGGCACCCTCTCCCTCTGGGAGAGGGCTGGGGTGAGGGTCCGGATGACCAGGTGGAGCGAGGATGCGCATCGGGCAATTCAACTCGAGAAGGCTCACGGTGGGGCTCGCCTCTCACCCCAGCCCTCCCGCCTTGGGAAGGCTGTCGGTGGCGCTGGCCCCTCACCCCAGCCCTCTCCCCAAGGAGAGGGAGCCAGAGTAATCCATTGGCCGACGGAGTGTTGTGGCGGCGCCGATGGCCCGCTCGCACCTGTCACGAAAACTTCACCCTCTTAGGGCCCCCACCCCCCCCTTCGCAAGCGGGGGAAAGAGACCTTGAAGAATACAAGAAGTTCCTTCGTGAGGGGTGGCTTCCAACAAAGGTCGCCGGTACGCTGATGAAACGGAATGCGCACCGAGCGAGTCATTTGTCGAGCTTGAAAACCACCGAAAGGAATGAGGTATGGCCCGGCGAACCTGTGAGATCACCTTGTTGCTCGCCCTGGCACCCTGCACCGGAATGCTCGGCGCCGCTCTTGCCCAGGAGAAGCCTCCGGCGGAGGCGAAGTCTCAGACGCCTCGCACCAAGGCCGCCGAACACGCGACCGAAGCCGAGGAAGGGGCAGCGACCGGGGAGAAGCTCGCCCTTTCCCAGCAAGTGATCTGGCCGGGCATGACGCGCGCGGGCACCGTCGTCCTTCCCAACGGCTGGTCGATCAAGCCGGCGGGAGGACAGTTCCGCCTCGGAGACATGCCCGTGCAGATCGCCGTCCACCCCAGCGAGCCTGTTCTGGCCATTCTCCACGCGGGTTACGGCGAGCACGAAATCGTGACAGTCCGCGCGTCCACCGGCAAGATCATCGGCCGCGTCTCGCTTCCCGCCAGCTTCAGCGGACTCGCCTGGTCGAAGGACGGCAAACGGCTGTTCGCCGGCGGCGGCTTCGACGACAAGATCTACCGCTTCGATTGCTCCGACGGACTGCTTTCGAAAAAGCTTGTCTTCTCCTACCCCGAAGCCAGGGCCTTCCCGGTCGCGCCTGGCTCGCAAAACGGGCGGGCCTCCGGAAGATACCAGCGCGTCCCCGCCGGGCTGGCTCTGACCAGCGACGGCAAGACCCTCTATGCCGCCAGCGTATTCGGCCACTCGCTCGCCCGGTTTGACGCCGAGTCCGGTGCATTTCAAGCCGAAATCCCGCTCAAGATCGATAGCTATCCCTACGGGCTGGCCTTGGACGAGACGCGCAAGCGGCTGTATGTCAGTCTCTGGAGCAAGGCGCGGGTGGCCGTCGTGAACACCGAGACGTTCGGGGTGGTCGACCAGTGGACCACCGAGGAGCACCCCAACGAGATGCTGCTGGCGCAGGGAGGCAAGATCCTCTTCGTCGCCAACGCCAACCGCAACACCGTCTCCGTGATCGACACCGACGCCGGCAAGGCGATTCAAACGATCGGAACCGCGATCGACCCGAAGGCGCCGCCGGGCAGCACGCCCAGCTCGCTGGCCCTGTCGAGCGATGAATCCATGCTCTTCGTCGCCAATGCCAACACCAACGACCTGGCCGTCGTGAACGTGAAGGATCCCGCCGGCACAGCCCCCCTTGGTTTCATCCCCACCGGCTGGTATCCCACGTCGGTGCGTTTGGCCTCCGACGGCAAGACGATCTTCGTGGCCAACGGCAAAGGGGCCAGCTCGTGCGCCAATCGCGACGGCCCGCGGCCCGGCTTTGCCGGCGGCCGCAATACCATCAACGAGTACATCGGCGGGCTGTTCCAGGGCACGCTCTCGATGATCTCCATGCCGGTCGCCAGGCAGATGGCCGCTTACTCACAAACCGTCTACGAGTGCAGCCCGCTCCAGCGTGGCGACCCGATGGCCGTCCATGGTCAGGCGCCTCCGCCGGGCCACCCGATCCCGGCGAAGCCGGGCGAGCCGTCGCCGATCCGTTACGTCGTTTACATCGTCAAGGAGAATCGGACCTACGACCAGGTGTTCGGCGATATCCCGCAAGGAAACGGCGACCCCAACCTCTGCCTTTTCCCCGAGACCGTCACGCCCAACCACCACGCGCTCGTGCGCGAATTCGTCTTGCTCGACAACTTCTACGTTGACAGCGAGGTAAGCGCCGATGGCCATGAATGGTCGATGGGGGCCTACGCGACCGATTTCGTCGAGCGGATCTGGCCGCTCGGTTACCGGGGCGACCGCCGCGTTCCTTATGTATCTGAAGGGAATCTCGAAGAGCCAGCCCGGCCGGCCGGAGGCTATCTCTGGGACAAGGCTGCCCAGAAGGGCGTCAGTTATCGCAGCTACGGAGAATTCATCAGTAACGGCCGCACGCCGGCCGAACCCGGCCGTGCCAGTGTCAAGGCGCTCGAGGGCCATTTCGACCCCATGTTCCGCAGCTTCGATATGGATTACCCCGACTCCAAGCGCGCCGACCGGTTTCTCCAGGAACTGGCGGAATTCGAGAAATCGGGTGAGATGCCCCGGCTGGTGATCCTGCGCCTCCCCAACGACCACACATCGGGAACCGCACCGGGCCGATGGACGGTGACCGCGTGCGTGGGAGATAACGACCTCGCCCTGGGGCGAATCGTCGAAGGTCTTTCCAAGAGCCGGTTCTGGCCGCGGATGGCCATCTTCGTCGTCGAAGACGATGCCCAGAACGGCTCGGACCACGTCGACGCCCACCGGACCGTCGCCCTGGCGATCAGCCCTTATATCAAGCGGAAGTCGGTCGATTCCACGCTCTACAGCACCTCGTCGATGCTCCGCTCGATCGAACTCGTCCTGGGATTGGAGCCGATGTCTCAGTTCGACGCGGCCGCCCGGCCCATGTACAACGCATTCACCGCGAAGCCCGACGTGTCTTCCTATGTTCATCGGCCGGCGGGAGTGGACACGAACGCCAGGAACACCCGCAGTGCTCCCATGGCCCAGGTGTCGGCGCGGCTTGACCTCGAGGTCGAGGATCGCGCCGACGACCTTCTGTTCAACGAGATCATCTGGAAAGCCGTCAAGGGGAAGGACGCCGTCATGCCGCCGCCGGTCCGGGCGGCCTTCGTGCTGCCAAGGCATTGAAAGCAGGCTTCAATCGGTCGCTTGAGACGACCGGAGCTGTGTGGCGGGCCGGCGACAAGTTGTTGTTATCACATGGGAGGGGTGGCTTCGAGACGGCTGTTGTTACGGCGCGCCGTCAAACGTCGGCGCGCGCCACCGATTCATTTCCCCTCCTTGCGAAGGGGGTCCAGGGCTCACAGGGAGGGGTTTTTCTGCCGCCTGCCAGGTAGGCCATCGGCCCCGACACAAGACACCGGCGGCCGATGGAATGTTTCTGGCTCCCTCTCCTTGGGGAGAGGGCTGGGGTGAGGGGCGAGCCCCACCGTGAGCCTTCTCAAGTTGAATTGCCCGATGCGCATCCTTGCTGAACTTGATCGACCGAACCCTCACCCCAGCCCTCTCCCAAAGGGAGAGGGAGCCAGTATCTGGCGGCGCCACGACTGTCTTGCTGGTCACGGTCTCTTCTGGCGAGTTATCCGATTCGCGCGCCGGCGTTGCTCCAATCGACCCCTCACCCAACGCCGCTAAGGACTTTTTTCCCGTGAATAGAGGTTCCCCAAGCCCACACACCGCCGTCCTCTTGATTGCACACGGCAGCCGCCAGCAGTCGGCCAACGACGACCTTCACGAGCTCGTCGCGCGTCTGGCCGCCTCGGGAAGCTATCCCATCGTTGAAGGGTGTTTCCTCGAGCTGGCTCAGCCGGACATTCCCGCCGGTGCACTCCGGTGCGTGTCCCGGGGTGCGACTCGCGTGCTCTTGATCCCGTACTTCCTGTCGGCGGGTGTGCACATTGAGCGCGATCTCAGACTGGCACGCGACGAGCTCGAGAAGAGCCACCCGCGCGTGGAGTTCCGCCTGGGAGCTCCGCTCGGTCCGCACCCGCTCCTGGACCAGCTCGTGCTCACCCGCATCCGCGAGGTCGAAGGCGACCAGCCGCTTGCGCACCAGTGACGGCGGCCCGGCAAATCGAACGCGTCCCAGCGGATCGAGCTCTTGGAGCAGACGATCGGCCTGGCGAGCGATCCGATCGATCGTCTGCGGGGCCGTCCCGCGAGCGATCGCCGCGACCTGTCCCTCGGCGTCCAGGAGGACGTTCAGAGGGGGATCCGCTTTTTCGGCGCGATATCTCCGCCGGCTCTCGGGACTGGCGAGATAGACCGGTATGTCGACCCCGCTCGAGGCGACCGCCGCCCGAACCCGCGCGGGCTCGCTGTCGACGGCTGCTGCCGCCATGCCGAATCGCCGATGTCCCTTGAGTCCTTTCCATGCCCGCTCGAAAACCGGCAAGCTCGCCGGCCCCGTCGTTGACCCGGCCGACCAGAAGACAATCCAGACGACCTTGCCGTGCATCCCGGCCAAGAGAAGCGGCTCCGACGTCTCCAGGTCGGTTAGCTGCAACAAGGGCGCCTGCGATCCGACCACCAGCGGTGCGTCGCCCGGGTGACGGCCGAAATAGAACCAAAGCGCGCCCAGACTCGCAGCCAACGTGACCAAAGCCATCAAGGCGCTCGTCCAGTCGATCCTTCGGCGCGGCGGAATCTCCGTCGGCTCACTCATCGATCACGGTTCCCCGATCTTGGGCCGCAGGACGACAATCGTATCGATGGGGCTCAGCACGTCTTTGGGAAGGTCGAGTGTGAGAGCGCCCGCCTGACGTGTCCAGTGTAGCGGCGTCGACTTGCCAAACAGGAACGGCGTCCAGGCCGATCTCGGGTCGAACTTGAGGGGATTGGCTTGGCCCGGCTCGAGGACGTGGAGGAAGATCTTCTGATCGTCCTTCTTTCCCTTGGTGGTGGAGACCCCCCATCGCTGAGGTGCAAGCGGGCCGCCTCGGGTGCCATAGATGGAATCTCCAAAAGTCCCCAGCCACTTGCCGGTCTGCTCGAGTCGATCGGTGGGCTCGGAGCCGATCGTGCCGTCGGGCCCGGGCCCGACGTTCAAGAGCAAATTGGAACCCCGGCCCGCCGCAGACACCAGCGCACGAACGATCTGGAGCACGCTCTTGAAGCTGTCGTCAGTGGCGTTGTATCCCCACGACGAGTTGATGGTCAGGCAGGTTTCCAGAGGCAAGCCCGCCTTGACGGCGGCCTTGTTGAAGCCGGCCGTGTTTTCACCGGGCAGATCTTGCTCGAACATCTGAAAGTCTTCGCCGGGGAAGGGCGCCACGTGATGGTTGTTACCCACGAGTGCGCCCGGTTGAAGCTGGTGGATGAGCCGGTAGGTTCCGGCGAGGTCCCAGTCGGCGTCGGGCCGGTCCCACCAGCCGTCGAACCAGATCCCGCCGATCTCGCCGTAGTTCGTGCACAGCTCGCGCACCTGGCCCTGATAATAGGCGACGTACCGCTTCCAGTCGCCCTTAAGGGCGCGCCCGGCCCAGTGGCCGGTCTTGCCCAGCGGATAATAATCGGGATGATGCCAGTCGAGCAGCGAATAATAAAAGAAAAGCTTGATCTTCTCTCGATGGCAGGCGTCCGCCAGCAATTTCATGGGATCGGCATGGTACGGAGTGGCGTCCACGACGTCGTGGTCGGAGAGCTTGCTGTCGAACATGCAAAAACCGTCGTGATGCTTGCTGGCAATCGTGATGTAGCGCGCACCAGCCGTTTTCGCGAGCTTGACCCAATGGCCGGCATCGAACCTTGTCGGGTGGAACCGCGGGGGCAGCTTCGCGTACTCGGTCAAAGGCAGCTTGTCGTGTTCCATCACCCACTCGCCCTTGCCCACGAGCGAGTAGATGCCCCAATGAATGAACAGGCCGAATTTGTCGTCCTGAAAAGCGGCTCTCGCGGCGGCATTCCGGTCGGTGGCCGCAGGCGAGTCTGGGGCTAGCTGAGAGAAAGCAGGGCGGACGCCGATCGCCAGGGCAGCCGCAAATGCCACCGAGGCGGTCCACCACACCTTTGTTAGAGCGGCAGCCGAATTGGGAATGCTCTGAGAGCGACTCATGGCTCACCCTCACTCTATAGCCGCGGCTGGTCATGCCGGAAAACCACGTGCGGCACACGAGAGTTGTTCGCTTCCGGTACAATCGTTGGTTCCACGCGGGTTGTCAAGCGAAGGTTTCGACGGAGCGTACGCCGGTGTCATCAAACGCCAAGAGCGACCGTTCGACGGCATTGGTCCACGAAGGATGGGCTCATCTCCAGAGCCAGCGGCCGGTGGCCGCCTGGGCGAGCTGGCAGCGAGCGCTGCGAGTCGATCCCGACTCGCCGGTCGCCGAGAAGGCACTGAGAACCCTGGAAACCGCCGGCGATCTCCCGACCGCGGCCCGGACGCCGTACCGCTTTCGCGAAGCTTCCGGCCCGGCCCGTGCGCGATCTGGGATCAACGACTGAGCGGCTGGGACGCCGAGGATCTGCCCGCGGCGGCCGATCTATTTGGCAAGCTGGCGGATCAAGACTCCAGCGACGTGGCGGCCTGGTTCAACCGGGCACTCTGCCTGGCCTGGTCGGGACAGAATCGCGAGTCGATCTCCTGCCTGGAGCACGTGGTGCGGCTCGACGCCGGGCATGCCTTCGATCACGCTGTCGACGCCTGGACCCTGGCAGAGGTCCTCCGCCAGGGGGCAGGCGCCGAGACGCTCGCCGACGACCTGCGGTTCGCCTGCACGATTCCCTGGGAGCCCGGCGACACACTCCGGCTGCTCGAGGAATTCCCCGAGATTCAAAAGATCAAGCCGCCGGAGCCCCCGGGAGACCCGGGCGCAGGTGCCCCCGCGATCGAGGTGTTCGAATGGCGCGACCGGCCGTTCTCGACCGTCGCCGGCCGCGATCAGCGGGCCGCTCGACTCCCGATCGTGCTAGCAACGGTTTATATCAGCAGGACGTCATTGCGGCTGTCGAGCCCGCGGGCGGAGACACTCGAAGAGGCGGTGGAGAAGCTGCTCCGCGACCCCGAGCGGCGTACCCGGCCGATCGAGCGCCAGGCAGCTCCACTACCGATGGCATTCCTCGACGCCGATCTCTGGACGTTCCGGGTTCCCCCCGGGATAGACGCGGAAATCGAAAGTTCGCTCAAGCGCGAGTCGATCGAGCACTACTTCGAGAACCAGTGGATTCACCGCAGCCGTCACGGGCTCGACGGTCGTACGCCGCTTCAGTGTGCGCTTCAGGCCCGGCAGGGCGACCTGGTGGCCCAGGCCAGGCTCACGGCGGTCGTCCGGCTTCGTGAGCAGCTCGGCAATCGCCCCAGTGCCAGGGGACTTTACCAAGGCTATCCCTTCGACCGGCTGCGGCGCCGGCTCGGCCTGGGTCTGGTCGATGCCGCGACGGTCGACCGTCTGGACCTGGCCTGTGCCGACCCCGACGAGATCGACGCACTCGACCCGGCGGCCCTCGATGACGTCCGACTGGGCGACGCCGCCCAATCCGCGGCGGGGCTGAGGGACGATGCTCGCACCGCGCGGTTTGCCTCCGAGCTGTTCGGGCGGGCGCCGGATGCGTTGCGGGCGGCGGACATCATGGCCGTGATCTCTCCGCTGTTGCGGCAGGCGATGAGCCGTGAGGATCACCACCTGGCCCTGCGCTGGATCGACCGGGCCCGGCGAATGGTGGGCGGCGAGACCGCGACAACCCTGGACGTCTGGCGAGCGGAAATCCTGGCGCGAGCCGGTCAGCCCGAAGCAGCGCTCAGCGTTTATATTGGACTCCTCGAGCCGGACAATCCGGCTGGTGCGGCTCGGTGTCTGGACGCCGCCCTGACGATGCTCGACAACGGTCACCTTGAACAGGCGGAGTCGCTACTGATCGCGGCGCGCGACCTGGCGCGAAAACTAGGGCGCGGCTGGGTCGAGCGGCGGGCACAAGAGTTACTCGATCGTCTCGATTGAGCGGTGTTGCGTGGTCAGTCGTGGCGCGGGGGTTCACATCCCAGGCTCTACGATGACGCCGCGTTCGGGGCTGAGAATATGCCGAGACTTCGAGGTTGGCTGAGCCGTCGCGCTTTCGTTCCCGGGGTTCTCACCCCTGGCTCTACGATGACGCCCCGTTCGGGGCTGAGAATATGCCGAGACTTCGAGGTTGGCTGAGCCGTCGCGCTTTCGTTCCCGGGGTTCTCACCCCGGGAACTACGATGACGCCCCGTTCGGGGCTGATCAATTGCTAAGATATCGGCGTGCGCGTAGAGGTTCGGAGGATCACCAGCCCCATCCGGGCGACATCGTACAGCTCGGGGCGTTAGCCCCGAGGGGTGCACGTCACGGGTTCATCTGTCCCAAGAATCATCAGCCCCATCGGGCCGACATCGTACAGCTCGGGGCGTTAGCCCCGAGCCGCTCTTGGCATCGCTGGGTTTTTTCCGAGTCTCATCAGCCCCATCGGGGCGACATCGTACAGCTCGGGGCGTTAGCCCCGAGGGGTGCACGTCACGGGTTCATCTGTCCCAAGAATCATCAGCCCCATCGGGGCGACATCGTACAGCTCGGGGCGTCAGCCCCGAGAGGATGGGTAATGCGCCGCAATCTGTCTGTTCGCGTCGCCAGCCGCATTTCGGGCTTCGACCCCGCCGCGCCGTATCACCTTTGGGCGCGAACCGCGTCAGCCAGGGGTTTGGCGAATTCACCGCGGCGCTCGATGGCGACCAATTCCAGGCCCAGCCACCGGGCCATTGTGCCGAGCTCGGCCGCGAGCGCCTCGGCGGTCGGCCCCGATTCGACATCGGGCTCGACATGGGCCGCCAGCACGACCAGCCGGCGCCCGGCTCGGTCGGCCTTGAGGTCGACGCGGGCGACCAGCCGTTCGCCCAGCAAAAACGGCAAAACATAGTAGCCCCATCGGCGCTTCGGCTGCGGCACGAAGATCTCGACCCTGTACTCGAAATCGAAGAGCCGGGCCGCCCGGGCGCGGTGCCAGATCACCGGGTCAAACGGCGAGAGCAAGCTGGCCGCGTCGACCCGGACGGGCAGTTCCGCCAGCGGGTGAAGATACGCCGGCTGCCGCCAGCCCTCAACCCGGACCAAGCGCAGCTCACCCGAACTGACCAGCTCGTCGAGACGCGGTCGAGCCTCGCGCACCGGCATCCGAAAATAATCTGCGAGGTCGTCGGCCGTGCCGATGCCGTGCGCGCGGGCGGCCAGGAGCAAGAGCTTGCGCTGGGCCTCCTCGCGCTCGAGTTCCCGAACGTGGTGCTCGGCCGGAATGATCCGGTCGGCGAGGTCGTAGACCCGCGCGAAATCGGGGCGCCGGTCAGCCACCGCCAGGGCACCCCGGCCAAAGTGGGCTTCAAGCACGGCCCTCGGAACCGACTGGAACCACGCAGACGGTATCTGGCGGGCCAGCCAGTCCCGGTCGGGGGGCAGGTCGCCGGCCGCCAGCGGGCCGCGCGTCCGGACCTGGTCCAGCACCCAGGCCGCATATTCCGGCTGTTCTTCCAGAAACACCTCGAAGCCATACGGGCGCACCCGGTGTGTTTCTCTCCGGTGATGCAAGAGCGGCCAGGTCTCGACTGGCACGATCGACGCCTCGTGGGCCCACTGCTCGGTGAACTCCCGCCGGCGGTACACCACGTCATCCAGCAGCCGCTTGTCGTAAGGACCCAGCCGGGAGAAGGGCACCTGGTAGTGCGCCGGCACGAGCACATTGACGTAATCGATCTGCACGAGGCCGATCTGCTTGACCGTGCGGGCCAGATCACGCAGGCCGACCCGGCCGGCTCTCCGCGGCCGATCGAAGCCCTGTGCCGCAAGGGCAATTCGTTCGCGCTTCCGATAGCGAAAAATCGCCGCGCGCCGTCGCTGTTGTCGTCGTTTTCCTGGCCACCGCGGCCTCCCGCATGATGTGATCCCGGGCGCTGCCCGGAGGTGGGCTGATGAAAACTTGGCCCTCCAGCATTTCGCGCTGCACACCCTTTTTGTTGCGCGAATTGCCTCTCCATCAAGGATGACATAAGGAACCCCGGAAAGCAGGAGGGCGGAAAATCCGGAAGTTGGGTAACGCTCAGGCCGTTTTCAGTGATCGCCCTCATGGTCGAGGCCCGCATGCCATTCTCGCCGACGTTCTGACCTTGCGTACGCTGTCTCGCTGCTCCATCGGGCTGCTGTCTCTTTGTTCGTTTCCTTCGTTTCCTTCGTTTGCTTCTGTTTAAGGTGTATTGGCAGCGGAGCGAATGGCGGGCGTATGGTGCAGGTCTGATCTTGGAACAGAAGCAAAACCAAGGAAACGAAGAATTCGGTCAGAATTCAACTGGGCCATTGCGTCCTGGTGTTCTTCCTGCTTTCCTGGCTTCCTCATTCCGTTTGAGCGGGGCTCCTGTCCGATACGCCCGGTTTTCATCAGCCCAGTCCCAGGCATGGATCTGTCTCGGCGATCGACTTCACGCCGGCGCCGTAGATCTCACGCTGGCTCCATAGTTGAGCGGTAAGAATCTCATGACGTTTTTGCGCTCCAACGGAAATCTATATTAAGGAAGCACTCCGTTCGGGATTGATTCGCCGGCTTACGTTGTTTTTTCCGCACCACCCATCGACGTCCAATCGAGACCATCACAGGATCAGCGCCGTCAGGACGGACGTGTGCAGAGGAAGCCTGGTGCCTTGGTCGCGTGATCGAGAGCGCGAATCGGCGGTTTCTCGCCGCCCGCCCAGCGATCGTGCGCGCTTCAGGGGCCAATCCGGCCGACAACCGAGTTGAACAACGGGCAGACCAGCAACACACCTCGAACGAAGGTCGCCGCTCGGTTCCGGATCCCGCGTCCTGCATGCATTAATCCAAGACTCCGTTCATTCTTCATCATTGGGAACGGGGGCATCCGCCATGTCGCGCATCTTGAATCATCCTCTTGTCGGCATTTGTCCTCCCCGCGCTCGGGCGAAGTCGAAAACGATCGGTGGCGCGACGCGGCAGACGGCTCTGGGTGCCGGAGAATCTCGAAAACCGTGTGCTCTTGGCGGCCACGATGTACACGGTCAATGCCACGACCGACACCGGAGCGGGATCCGGGACCACGGGCGACTTGCTGTATTGCATCACCCAGGCCAATTCCAATCCGAACACCGACGGCAGTGACATTCAGTTTGACCCGGCGGTCTTCGGGTCTGCACAGACGATCGCCCTGAGCAGTACGCTGGAGCTGACCGAGACGGCGGGGCCGGAGGTGATCGACGGGCCCGGCGCTGACCTCGTTACCGTCAGCGGCGACAACGCGGTCGAGGTGTTTTCGATTGGGAGCGGCGTGACGGCCCAGCTCACCGGCCTGACCATCTCGAATGGAGTGGCCGCTCAGGGAGGCGGCCTCTCTGTCGACGGCGGCACGGTTTCACTGACAAATGTGACCGTGAGCAACAACGACGCTGTGGGGGCCAACGGGGCTGCGGGCGCGGCTGGCGGCACGGGTAACACGACCGGCAGCGGTGCCGGCGGCCCCGGCGGGCCCGGCGGCAACGGCATGGGTGGCGGCATCTACCTCGAAGGCGGCGGCCTGACCCTGAACAGTGATGTCGTCACCGGTAATGTCGCTCACGGGGGTGACGGCGGCGGCGGCGGTAATGGCGAGAGTGGTGGCGTCGGAACCGCGGGCGCCGCCAACGGCGGCGCCGGCGGCATTGGCGGCATCGGCGGCGACGGGATGGGAGGCGGGATCTACATCGGCGGCGGCACACTGACTCTGAACGATGACGTGATCAGCAGCAACGTTGCTCAAGCGGGTAACGGCGGCGGCGGCGGAAATGGACGAGGGGACGCTTACCCCAGCGGCGGTGATGGTGGCCCAGGCGGTAGTGGCGGCGCCGGGGGATTGGCGGCCGGCGGCGGCATCTATCTGGCTGACGGCACGCTTGCCGCGAACAACGATGTCTTTGAATCGAATCAAGCCATCGGCGGGGCGGGAGCGAATGGCGGCGTTGGCGGCGACGGAGCCCGGGGGAGTGCCACTCACGCCAGCCCTACGTTCAGAGGGGGCGGCCTGGGTGGCTATGGCGGTCACGGTGGCAATGGCGGTGCCGGACGCTCGGGGGAGGGTGGTGGAATCTATGTCGGCGCGGGGAATCTGACAGTCGGAACGTCATCGATCGAATCGAATCTCGCATCCGGAGGCTCGGGCGGTGCCGGCGGTGATGGGGGCAATGGAGGTGCCGGTGGAACCGGCTGGCTCGGACATTCAGGCACTCCAGCAACCACGTCGCATCGCACTATTCACAATGGTGAAACTGGAGGGCATGGTGGAAGCGGCGGCGCGGGAGGCGCGGGCGGTGGCGGAGGCGCTGGCGGCAGGGAAACCGGTGGTGCTTTCTATGTTGGAGGCGGGACCGTCGACTTGAACTTCGACACGCTCCTCGCCAACTCGGCTGTGGCGGCCCAAGGCGGACGCGGCGGCTCGGGCGGAGCTGGGAACCGCGCTGGTCCGGGGGGCAGCGGTGGCCGTGGCGGACGTGGTGTAACCGGTGCACCAGGGTATTCGTACGGCACACTCAACTCATCGGGTTTCCATACCTATTATTTAGCCCCAGGACCCGGTGGTGACGGAGGTAACGGTGGCGCGGGTGGCGATGGCGGTACCGGTGGCAACGGTGGAATCGGCGGCGCCGGCGGGAACGGCGGTGCAGCTTACGGAGGCGGTCTGTACGTGTCGGGCGGGTTGGTCACCTTATCGGCCGACGACCTCGCTGGTAATTCGGCGAGCGGTGGTGCGGGGGACGTCGGAGGCATCGGCGGTGCCGGTGGATCCGGCGGCGGGGCTGGTCCGGGCGGTGCTCCTGGGCCGGGTGGACCAGGCGGAGATCTCGATCTATCGCACGGAGTCTTTCGCAACTACGGCCCCCCTGGTTCTTCAGGGAGTCCGGGTGCGGGTGGCGCATCGGGTGTGGCAGGTCTCGGTGCTGCCGGCGGAGCCGGCGGGAACGGCGGATCGGGAAGCGGCGGCGGTGTGTATATCTCCGGCGGCTCCCTCACCTTGATCAATGACACTCTCAGCGAGAGTACCACAATTGGTGCCGCCGGTGCCGCCGGTGGCAACGGCGGTGATGGCGGTCAAGGCGGCACAGGCTCGGCGCAAATGGCGCCGCCGGCGTTAACGGCGGCGCTGGCTCGGGCCAAGGCGGCGGCCTCGCTGTCGACGGCGGCACGTTGACTGCCATCAACAGCGCTATCGCCTACGATGACGTTGCCAGCGGTGGCACCGGCGGTGGGCTCGACGTCGTCGCCGGCTCCGTCACCATGGACAACACCATCGTCACCCTGAACACCAACTGGACCGCCAGCGGTGCCCCGGCCGATGACATCGCGGGCACCGTTTCCTCGGCCAGCCCATTCAATCTGATCGGCATCGGCGGTTCCGGCGGGCTGACCGACGGCACTAACGGCAACCAGGTCGGCGTCGCTGACGCAGGTCTTGGCACCCTGGCCGACAACGGCGGGCCGACCTAGACCATCGCACTGTTGCCTGGCAGCCCCGCCATTGACGCCGGCAGCAACGCTCTCGCCGTCGATCCCAGCACGGGCCAACCCTTGGTCTACGACCAGCGCGGCATTGGATTCGTGCGGATCGCTGATGGAACCGTGGACATCGGCGCCTTCGAAGTCCAGCCGACTTCGCATTTGGCGGTGACGACGCAGCCGCCGGCCAGCGTCATGGCCGGGACCGGTTTCGGGCTGACCATCACTGCCGAGGACGCATCGGGCAACACGCTCACCTCGTTCGACGGCACCGTCACCGTGGCGCTGGCCAGCGGCCACGCCGGTGCCGGTCTGGGCGGCACACTGACCGCAACGGCGCAAAATGGCGTGGCCTCATTCTCCGGATTGACACTCGATCAGGCCGGCACCGGATACAGGCTTCTCGTGTCGGGGACTGGTCTGGCCTCCAGGTTTACCTCGGAGTTCGACGTCACCGGGGCCGCGGCCACCCAACTGGTTGTGACCACTCAGCCGCCCGGCAGCGTCTTCGCCGGCAACGGTTTCCGGCCTGACCGTCTCGGCGGAGGACCCCTTCGATAACGTGGATCCCACTTTCGGTGGCAGCGTGACCGTCGCCGTGTTCGACAACCCCGGTGGCGCGACCCTTGGCGGCACGCTCATGGTGACGGCCGAAGACGGCGTGGCCACTTTCTCGGGGCTGACCCTGAACAGCGCCGGCACGGGTTATACGATCCAGATGTCAGCCACCGGCCTGACCGCGGCGACGACCAACCCGTTCAACGTGGTTGTGCCCCAATTCGTGGTCACAACGCAGCCGCCGGCCAGCGTGATTGTCGGGGCCGGCTTCGGCTTCACCGTCGCCGCCGAGGATAGCTCGGGCGACGTGGACACCTCATTTTCTGGGATCGTCACCGTGGCACTTGGCAACAACCCCAGTGGCACGACCCTTGGCGGCACGCTCATGGCGACAGCCCAAGACGGCGTGGCCACTTTCTCCGGTCTGACGCTCGACGAGCCAGGCACCGGATATACACTGTCGCTCTCCAGCACTGGCCTGACCGGGGCGACTACCAACCCGTTTAACGTAGCAATTGCCCAACTGGTGGTGAGTGTGCAACCGCCCGCAAATGTCCTTGCGGGGTCCGACTTTGGCCTGACCGTCACCGCCGAAGACAGTTCGGGCAATGTTGACTCGTCGTTCAACGGCCTCGTCACCGTCGCCCTGTTGAACAACCCTGGCGGCGCCACTCTCGGCGGCACGCTGATGGTGACGGCCCAAAGCGGCGTGGCCACTTTTTCCGGCCGGACATTAAACCAACCTGGAGCCGGATACACCCTCGAGCTCTCTTCTCCCGGACTCATCGCGGCGACGACAAACCCTCTCAACGTCGACGTTCCGACCGCCTACACGGTCGATCTCACCAGCGCCAATGGCACGGGGTCAGGAAACTCCGGTGATCTTGTCTATGTCGTCAATCAAGCCAACGCCAACCCAAACCCCGCTGGCAGCGTGATCGAATTCGACCCGACGGTCTTCGGGTCACCTCGGACGATCACCGTCAGGAGCACGCTGGAGCTGACCGAGGCGGACGGGCCGGAGGTGA
Source organism: uncultured Isosphaeraceae bacterium (assembly GCA_963781785.1). Classification (GTDB taxonomy): domain Bacteria; phylum Planctomycetota; class Planctomycetia; order Isosphaerales; family Isosphaeraceae; genus CAWAHD01. Next base: position 884,003 of record CAWAHD010000002.1, read on the forward strand.
TCGATGGGCCCGGCGCGAACCTCGTGACGGTCAGCGGCAAGAACAAAATGGGCGTATTCGGGGTCTCCAATGGCGTGACTGCCACACTCGCGGGTTTGACAATTGCGGACGGAAACGCCACCGACGGCGGCGGGATCAACAACGTGGGCACAACGACGGTGACCGAATCCACAATCGATAACAACTCGGCCAGCAACAACGGCGCCGGTATCTTCAACGCAGGCACGATGACCGTGACCGACTCCACAATCGATAACAACTCGGCCAGCAGCAACGGCGGCGGTATCTTCAACGCAGGCGCGATGATCGTGACCGACTCCGCGATTGACAACAACGTGGTCGGAACCTGGGGCGGCGGTATCTTCAGCGCAGGCGCGATGACCATCGTTAACTCCACCATCGCTGACAACAACTCGGACGATGGCGGCGGCATCCTCAGCCAGTACGGCGGAACGATGGCGATCGTTAGCTCGACCATCGCCAACAACAACAGCTCCGGCAATGCCGGCGGCATCTGGAACAATGGGGGCACGCTGACAGTCGCCAACTCCACCATCGCCAGAAATAACGTCGCGTCCAGCAGCGGGGGAGCTGGGCTGGAAGACGACGGCGCCAAAACCACCCTGAATAACACGATTGTCGCCCTGAACACCGAAGGCACTGGCAGTGGCGCGCCGGCCAGCGACATCGCTGGCACGGTCGCCGCGGCCAGCGCGTTCAACTTGATCGGCACCGGCGGTTCCGGCGGGCTGAGTAACGGCGTCAACGGCAACCAGGTCGACGTCGCCAATCCAGGTCTTGGCACTCTCGCCGATAACGGCGGGCCGACCCAGACCATCGCCCTGCTGACGACCAGCCCCGCCATCGACGCCGGCAGCAACGCCCTGGCCGTCGATCCCAGCACCGGACTGCCCCTCGCGACCGACCAGCGCGGCGCTGGCTTCCCCCGCATCGTCAATGGGACCGTCGATATCGGTGCGTACGAATTCCAAGGCGCGGTCATCGCCGGCGTCTCGGTCGGCTGGGGAACCCAGACCGCCGACCTTCAGATCGCCCCTGACGGCCTGCGACTGCTGCCCGCCGGCCGGCATACCGACCTGCCGTGGCTCGGAATTGACGAGTTGACGATCACCCTCAGCGAAGCCGAAACCCTGGCGTCAGGTGATGTCACCGTGACCAGCGCGATCGGTGTCAACTACGGGCCGGTGACGATCTCCGGCTCCGGAACCAGCTACACGATCACCCTGGCCCAGCCGATCAACGAGGCTGACCGGGTCACCTTCGCCATCGGCAACGCGACCATCGCCACGTTCACCCGCCGACTCGACGTCCTGCCCGGCGACTTCAACGACGACGGCGTGGTCAACAGTCAAGACCTGGTCGACGTCCGCAATGAATGGCTGGGGATCAACGGCGCAGTGCCCACAATCTTCGGCGACATGAACGGCGACGGCGTGGTCAATATCGATGACTACAACATCGTGCGGGCCGCGTCCGGCACGGTGCTTCCGCCCGCGCCGTCGTCCAATCTCCTCGTCAACGGCGACTTCAGCCTGGGCAACACGGGCTTCACGAGCCAGTACGTCTATTCAACGAATCTGGAGCCCGAGGGCAACTATGTCGTGGGCGACAACCCGCACAACTTCCATCCCGGCGGCGCGAGCTTCGGCGACCATACGACGGGGACGGGGCTCATGCTCATCGCCAACGGAGCACCGACGCCGAATACGGTCGTGTGGCAAGAGACCGTCAACGTATCGAACGGGACGAATTACGTCTTCTCCGGCTGGGCTGCCTCGTGGGGGGAGGGTGGAAGCCCCGCGCCCTCAGATCCCAGCCCGGCCCAACTGGAATTCTTCGTCAACGGCGTGCAAATCGGCTCGGAGTTCACCCTGATCGCCCAGGACGGGCAATGGTCGCAGTTCTCGGCGACCTGGAACTCCGGGACGAGCGGATCCGCCACGATCACGATCGTCGACATGAATACCGCCAGCGACGGGAATGACTTCGCTGTGGACGACCTCGTGTTCGGTGCATCCGAAGCCGCAACTGCGGCAATCTCATCGGACGGGGCAACCGGTACCGCTGCGCCGCCGCCGGCAACGACCGGAACGACCGCGTCACCAGCGGCCGATGCGCGAACGGCCGCGGCGGTGGTACCGCCGGCCGCAACCTCCGCGGCCCTGAGTGTGGGTGTCACCACGGCCCCGCTAACAGTGACGATCAGCAAGCCGGCGTCAAAGGGCAGTGCCGCGCATCGCGCGGCGGAAGCCAACGCGCTGCACCGGGCCGAGATCCGGCTAGCCGCTCGGGGGCGCCGCCTGAGCATGGAGCGAGAACTGCGTCGAGAGTCGGGACACTCAACAGGTAAGGATATGAAGAAGCTTTGATGGGATGAATCCGGGCAGTTGGAATCGAGTGCAATGTCGCCTTTCGCGGAGCGAAAGGTGACTTTGAGCGACGCAAGCCATTCTACGGCTCCACTGAGCAGCTTGAATACGAATCGCTTGGACCTGAACGTTTTTTTGGTCGTCATTCATCAAGGGAAATCCAATACCAAGTGCCATGAACACGAATTGCCCTGCTGCCCGCGGCAGGCTGCTTCAACGGGCTCGCGGCGCGGGATGCGGCCCGGACGCCGATTCACCCTGGCGATCGTCTTGATCCTGACGGCGAGCCTCGGCACCGTCGCCCCCTGCTACGCAGAGGGGCTGGTCATCGAGCCGCCGACCGTGGATGGAATTCTTCCCGGGTCGACCGGCTCGTTCGATATCCTGCTGATTAACACGAACTCCTCCGGCGGTGCCAGCTACAACGTCGCCTCCGACAATCTCGACGTGTCGCTCACGGGCAGTGCGGGCATCACGATCACGAGTGTGACCACAAGCACAATGACGCCCTACATTTTTGCGCAGTCGATTGACATCAACTACAGCCAGACGTTTGCGACAATTAGCGGCTCGCTCACGAGCTTTTCGGCCTTCGACGCGGCCGACTATACGGCGGGATACCCCGGCTACCAGGTTGTGGCCCCCGGCCAGACGTATGGCCTGGCTGAGGTCAACTACACGGTCAGCTCGCTGGCACCGCCCGGCGCTGTCGACATCATCTCGCTCAACAGCATCAATGTGGGCACGTCGCTCTCGGACGACCAGGGCAATCTGCTCTCGTTCACACCCGTGAACGGGGCGTTGGGCATCTTATTCGTACCCGAACCTTCATCGCTCATCCAGGGCGCGATGGAGGGCTTGGTCGGCCTGGCAGCCCTCGCGTGGCGACGACGGTTGTGGGCCACGCGATCCGTGATGCTCATGGCTTCCGGGCGCTGAAACCGGTGTGTGGGCGATCGTGTCCGAGGCCGGCGAACCGCCCGGATTGCGCGTATCGAGCCTTGGCCGAATTCACGTCCCCCCCGACGTGGCTGGGTTGGCCTTTTCGTCGGTCAGGCTTTCCAGCCTGACTCCGGCGTAGGTCAGGCTTTCCAGCCTGACTCTGGCGTAGGTCAGGCTTTCCAGCCTGACTCTGGCGTAGGTCAGGCTTTCCAGCCTGACTCTGGCGTAGGTCAGGCTTTCCAGCCTGACTCTGGCGTAGGTCAGGCTTTCCAGCCTGACGCTCTCGAACCGAATGTCAGGCTGGAAAGCCTGACCTACGACAATACACCGCTCGTTCGAACACAATGTCAGGCTGGAAAGCCTGACCTACGACAATACACCGCTCGTTCGGACACAATGTCAGGCTGGAAAGCCTGACCTACGAGAATACATGTCTCGTTGTGAGAAAATGTCAGGCTGGAAAGCCTGACCTACGCAATGCTCGACGGCTCAAAGCACCTCGACCTGATCGATCCCCATGGTGGATCACCGTAGCCGGCCAGACAATGCGGGCGTGCTCCGGGCGATTGTCCAGCCCGCGCGGGTTGTCGCCGCGCTCCTCGCGTGACAGAATAGGCCGGCGCATGCCTGCGCGCATTGCGCGCGGTCAATGCGAGCGGACCGTATCGATCGGTGGTCATCCGCTTCGGAGAACGAGCCACATGACAACCCCTCGACCAATCATCCAGGTTTGCGCTCTCGTCCTGGGCTCTTGCGCCGCCACATCCGCCATCGCCCAGGACGCCGACCTGATCCTCCATCATGGCAAGGTCGTCACCGTGGATCGCAGCTTCTCAATCCGCCAGGCCCTCGCAGTCAAGGGAGACCGCCTGGTCAAGGTCGGCACCGATCAAGAGATCATGGAGATGCGCGGGCCGGCGACCGTGCTCGTTGATCTCCAAGGAAAGATGCTGCTGCCCGGCCTGATCGATTCACACGCCCACCCCACCGACGCCTGCATGACCGAGTTCGACCACCGCGTTCCCGAGATGGAGACGATCGCCGACGTCCTCAATGACATCCACGGCCGCGCCGAGGCGCTGGGGCCCGGCAAGTGGGTCGTCGTCCGGCAGGTGTTCATCACCCGGCTCAAGGAACAGCGCTACCCGACCCGGTCCGAGCTTGATCAGGCCGCCCCCAACAACCCGGTGCTGTTTGCAACCGGGCCCGATGCCTCGCTCAATTCGCTGGCACTCAAAATCAGCGGAATCGATTCAGACTTCCGTGTCGAAGGCGCGGGCAAGGTCGAGAAAGACCCTCTGACCGGCGAGCCGACCGGCATCCTCCGCAACTGCTCGCGCTATATCAAGGACGAGCCTTCGGACAAGAAGCCGACCGAACAAGACGTTGAGCGCCGGCTGATCGCGCTACTGAGCGACTATAACTCGGTCGGGATCACGTCGATCATCGACCGCGACGCCTCGATTCCGGCGATCGAACGGTACCAGCGGCTGCACAAAGCCGGTGCCCTCACGGTCCGGCTCGGCATTTCGCACCACGTCGAGACCATGGGCCCGCTCGACAAGGTCCTCGCCGAGATCCGGCGAGTGGGCGAACATCCGCTCCACGGCAGCGGCGACCCGCGGCTCCACATCATCGGAATCAAGACGTATCTCGACGGCGGAATGCTCACCGGCAGCGCCTACATGCGAGAGCCCTGGGGCGTGAGCAAGATCTACGCGATCGATGACCCCACTTACCGCGGCGTGCTCTTCATCCCGCCCGACCGTCTGACCGCGATCGTGCGAGCCACCGTCGCCGCCGGCCTGCAATTCACCGCCCATTCGGTGGGTGACGGCGCCGTGCACGCATTGCTTGACGCTTATGAACAGGTCAACAAGGAACAAACCATCGCGCCCACCCGCCCGTGCATTACACACTCCAACTTCATGAGCCGCGAGGCCATCGACAAGGCGGCCCGGCTGGGAGTCCTGGTTGACATCCAGCCGGCCTGGCTTTACCTCGATACGCGCACGCTTTCGGCCCATTTCGGCAACGCCCGCCTGCGCTACTTCCAGCCGCTCAAGACTCTCTTCGAGGCCGGGGTGACCGCCGGCGGAGGCTCGGACCACATGCAGAAGATCGGCTCGTTCCGTTCGATAAACCCCTACAATCCGTTCCTCGGAATGTGGATCACCGTCGCCCGGCGGGCCAAGGGCTACGACGGCCGGCTGCACCCCGAGGAAGCATTGACGCGAGAACAGGCGATCCGCTTCTATACGATCAACAACGCCCGGATCATGTTTCTCGAAGACAAAATCGGATCGCTCGAACAGGGCAAGCAGGCCGACTTCGTGATCGTCGACCGCGACTTGCTCACCTGCCCGGAAGAGCAGATCAGGGAAGCCCGCGCGATCGCGACCTATCTCGACGGCAAGCCGGTCTTCAAACGAGAAAAATGATGATCGAGCTGAAAGGCGTTGCGAAGTCATACGGCGGATCGGTCGTCCTCCACCGTGTCGACCTGACGATCGCCCCCGGCAAAACAACGGTGCTGATCGGACCGAGCGGCTGCGGCAAGTCGACGCTGCTTCGCTTGATGATCGGCCTGGTTCAACCCGACTCGGGCACGATCCGGATCGGGGAAACCGAGCTGACCAGGGCGACGGTGCTCGAACTCCGCCGGGGGTTCGGTTATGTGATCCAGGACGGCGGCCTGTTTCCCCATTTGAATGCTCGGGACAACGTGGTCTTGATGGCCCGTTACCTCGGCTGGGAGCCCCCCAGGATCACGAGCCGGCTCGCCGAGCTCGCCGAGCTGACGCGCTTTCCCGACGACGGGCTGGGCCGGTTCCCGGTCGAGCTCTCGGGCGGCCAGCGCCAGCGCGTGAGCCTGATGCGCGCTTTAATGCTCGATCCCAGGATCGTGCTGCTCGACGAGCCGCTGGGCGCGCTCGACCCCATGGTCCGCGCCGAGCTTCAGGACGACCTGCGCACCATCTTTCGATCGCTCGACAAGACCGTCGTCATGGTCACCCACGACCTGGCCGAGGCGGGCTGGTTCGGCGACGAGATCATCTTGCTGAAAAGCGGCCGGATCATCCAGCGGGGGACCCTCGGGGCACTGGTCGATCGACCGGCGGAGCCGTTCGTCACCCAGTTCGTGAGCGCCCAGCGCCAGCTCGTGGAGCTCAGGGCAGGGGAGGGCCGCTGATGCAATGCCTCGCTCTGCTTCTGGCACTGGCACTCACCACCCAGCGAACCGACCCGACCATCCGCGTCGGGTCGAAGGTCTTCACCGAGTCGGTGATCCTGGGCGAGATCGGCAAATGCCTGATCCGCGAGGCCGGCGTGCCCGTCGCGCACCGCCGCGAGCTGGGGGGAACGCAGGTCCTCTTCCATGCTCTGCTGGCCGGCGAGATCGATGTTTATCCCGAGTACACCGGCACGATCTCGGGTGAGATCCTGGCGGACAAGAACATCCGCGACGAGGCAGCTCTGCGATCGGCCCTGGCGGCGCGCGGCGTGGGCATGAGCCGGCCGCTTGGCTTTGACGACAAGTACGCCATCGGCATGCTCGAGGAATTTGCCGCGCGGACGGGAATGGCCCATCTCTCCGACCTGGCGCGGCACCCGGGTCTGAAGCTGGGATTCAGCAATGAATTCATGAACCGCGCTGACGGCTGGCCCGGACTGCGCGATTTCTATCACCTGCCTCAGCTCGACGTCCGCGGGCTCGACCACGATCTCGCCTACCGCGCCCTGGCCAATCAAGAGATCGGCGCGACCGACCTGTATTCCACCGACGCCGAGATCAAGGAGTACAACCTGCGCGTGCTCGACGACGACCGGCACTTTTTTCCGTCGTATCAGTGCGTCTGGCTCTACCGTGTCGACCTCAAGGATCGATCGCCCGCGGCGCTCGCGGCGATCGAGCGATCGGAGGGCACGATCACCACGGCGGAGATGACCGCCATGAACGCCCGGGCCAAGCTCAACCGCGTGCCCGAAGACCGCGTGGCGGCCGATTTCGTCGCGGAGGAATTCGGGTTCGAGCCCGTCATGACCTCGGACACGCTCCTCCAGCGGCTGTTGACCCATCTGCGCGAACACCTCTCGCTGGTCGCGATCTCGCTGGCGGCGGCGATTGCCGTGTCGATCCCGCTGGGAATCCTGGCTGCGCGCCGGCCCCGGCTGGGACCGATCATCCTGTCGGCGACCGGGCTGATCCAGACGATTCCCTCGCTGGCGCTTTTGGTCTTCATGATCCCCTGGCTGGGGATCGGGGCTCGACCCGCGGTCGTCGCACTTTTTCTCTACAGCCTCTTGCCGATCGTCCGCAACACGGCCACCGGCCTGCGCGATATCCCGCCGTCGCTCCTCGAATCGGCCCAGGCCCTGGGGCTGCCCGCGCGTGCCCGGCTCTGGCGGATCGAGCTGCCGCTGGCCTCGCGGGCAATTCTCGGCGGAATCAAGACGGCTGCGGTCATCAACGTCGGCACGGCAACGATCGGAGCACTGATCGGCGCCGGCGGCTTCGGCCAGCCGATCTTGACCGGCATCCGCCGCGACGACCTGTTCATGATCGTATTCGAAGGCGCGATCCCCGCTGCCTTCTTGGCGCTTGCTGTTCAGGGCGCGTTCGACCTCGCCGAACGATGGCTCGTGCCACGTGGGCTAAGGCTCTGATCGGCTCAGTCAACCACCAGATACTGGACGGCGAAGTAGCCCTTCGGGTCCTGCCACTGTTGCGCCAGCCGGAACCCGGCCCGCGACGTCAGGTGACCGAAACTGGCCAGCGAGTATTTGTACGAGTATTCGGTGAGAATCGTCTCGCCCTCACCGAACAAGAACGTCGCGCCGCCGATCAAGACAGCCTGGGACCTCAGGCTCACAAGATGCATCTCGACCCGCTCCTTCGATCGCACGTAGTCAGCGCGGTGGGCAAATCCGTCGATGTCGATTTCGGCATCCAGCTCGCCGTTGATGCGGTAGAGAACATTCAGGTTGAACGCTGCGGTGACGCCCAGGCTGTCGTTGTATGCCGGCCACACGATCGATTCGTCCTTATCGAGGTCAAACCCGATCAAGAGCCCTCCGCCCTCGCCCACGAGCCAGGCGATCGAAGACAGGAGCCGGACGGCCGCCCCAGGGCTGAAGTTGCCGATCGTCGAGCCCGGAAAATAAACGACCCGGCGCGCCCCGGGATTGCCGGTCTCCGGCAGCAGAAAGGGGGCTGTGAAATCCGCATGCACCGGCAGGATTTTGAGCCCGGGAAAGCGGCCCGCCAGGTCGCGGGCTGACCGCTCCAAGGGCCCGCTCGCCACGTCGATCGGCAGATACGCCCGCGGCGCGTGCAGATGCTCGAGCAGCCAGACGCGTCTTCTGCGCGACTCCGCTGCCAAACTCGATCAGCTCGCAGTCCGGTCCGACGGCGTCGGCCATCGCCGGCGCACTCGCGCCGAAGATCGCCAGCTCGGTCCGCGTGAGGTAATACTCGTCGAGGCCGCAGATCTCGTCGAATAGCGCCGAGCCCCGCTCATCGTAGAAATACTTGCAGGGGATCTCCTTCTGGAGCCGGCCCAGCCCCGCGGCGACGTCTTTCAAGAATCGCTTGTTCCATGTGATCATCCCTTCGTGGCGGGAGACCGTAATGCTTGGTGGAGTCATGCGTCTTTCGCCAGTCGAATCCCCGTGAACTGCCAGCGAGCCTCGGGGCGAAAAAAGTTACGGTAGGTTGCCCTGATGTGCGAGCCCGGGGTCGCGCATGAGCCGCCCCGAAGGACGAGCTGATTGCACATGAACTTCGCGTTGTACTCTCCGAGTGCCCCGGCCGCCGTCCGCAAACCGGGGTAGGGCGTATACGGACTTCCAGTCCATTCCCAAACGTCGCCGAAACACTGAGCAATCCCCGGGCCAATCACGGCCGCCTGGGGGTGAAAATGGCCGCTTTCGAGGAAATTCCCGGTCCGCTCCTGGCCGGCCACTGCCGACTCCCACTCGGCTTCCGTCGGTAAGCGCGCCCCGGCCCAGCGGGCAAGGCATCGGCCTCGTAATAGCTCAGGTGGCACACCGGCTCTGCCGGGTCGACGCGGCGGAAACCCGCCCAGGGTCGAGAGCCACCACGAGCCGCCATTTTTTTCCCAGTACAAGGGCGCATTCCACTGCCCGGATTGCGCAGCATTCCAGCCATCGGAAAGCCAGAGCTCGGGACGCGCATACCCGCCATCGCCCATGAAGGCCAGATATTCCCCGCTGGTCACCAGGCCGGCGCCGAGCTCGAAAGGCTCCAGGTAGACACGATGGCGGGGGCCCTCGTTGTCAAAGGCAAACGCGTCCCCCTCGTGGCCAATCCATTCCAGGCCGCCGGGGAAGAACAACCACTCCATGGGCGCCGGCTCGACATTCGAGGGTCTGGCCACGCCGTCGCGATAAGCTGGCCGGAGCGGGTTTTGCAGGAGCGCGTGCTTGATGTCGGTGATGATCAGCTCCTGGTGCTGCTGCTCATGGTTCAGGCCGAGCTCGATCACGGCCTGGACAGCCGTCCCCGGCGTTTCACTCACCGACTCGAGGTACGCCTCCATCGCTCGATCAACGAACGAGCGATAGGCGTGAACCTCTGCCAGCGACGGCCGCGTGATCAACCCGCGACGAGACCGCGGCAGGCGGTCGCCGACCGCGTTGTAATACGAATTAAAAAGGTAGCAGAATGACGGCTGAAAGACCTCGTAGCCGCTCAAGGAATCCGCCAGCACAAACGTTTCGAAGAACCAGGTCGTGTGCGCCAGATGCCACTTGACCGGGCTCGCATCGGGCATCGACTGGACCTGGCAATCCTCGACGCTGAGCGGCTGGGCGAGCCGCTCGGTCATCTTGCGGATGGCCCGAAAACGCCCGAGCAATCGAGCCGCCGCGGGTGCCTGTTCGCACGGAACGTCATTCTCGGCCGATTGGGTTGTTCCGATGGACGGCGACATCGGGAAATCTCCACGAGGAGTCAGGCGGGTGGCACATCCGCGCCGGCCAGCACCCGTTTGTCATAGCATTGTCACTCGCCGGGCCTCATTGCTAGCCCCCTGCGCCTTCAGGCGAGTTCGTGGGCCGGGGCCATGCAACTCCCGGGCCGATCGGGGTGCTTTCGCGGCGCCCTGGGGACGCCCGAATCCCGTTCGTCCGGGACACGCGGCTTTACAGGCTGGTTCGGTACGAATAACATCAAAGTGGATCGTCCAGAGCGCCGGGTCGTCTCGTCTGCCGTCAGGCGGACCGTCGGCTCGTCGGCATTTCGTGTTTTGGAATCTTGACCCGTCCCAATCGCGGAATCGAGGCCGGAAATGTCTCAAGCCATCGTCAATCCGGAAGAGCTGCGCCGGTTCGCCGCCCGTCTCAAGCAGTTCAACAACGAGATGATCGGCCAGTTATCCACCCTGCACGGGCAACTGGCGGGGCTCAGCCAGACCTGGCGCGACCGGGAGCACGATAAATTCGTCGAGGAATTCGAGCAGATGCCTCCAGGTGATGAAGCGGTTCACCGAAGTCGACCAACCAGCACATCCCGTTCCTGCTGCGTAAGGCAGAGCGGATCGAGGAATACCTGCAACAGCGATAGGAACCCCGCGATGAGCCGATCAGCCAATGTCCTTTCCACCCAGACGCTGAAGGATTTCAAGATGGTGATGTGCAATTTCGCCGAGGAGGCGCGGAACTCGCTCAGCGGGGTCGATATGGAGCTGAGGCGCATGCGCGATTGGCTCGAGCGCGACCAGCTTGGCTACTGGCAGTCGCAGGTGAAGAAGCGGCAGGAAGACCTCATGCAGGCGCGAGCCGACCTGCACAAGCGGAAGATCTCGCAGCAGGGCAGCGAGGCGGTCTCCGACGCCGAGCAGAAAGAGGCCCTGCGCGTCGCCCAGCGGCGGCTGCAAGTCGCCGAAGAAAAGGTGCAGATCGTCCGCAAGCTGATCCCCCAGCTTCACCACGCCATCGACGAGTACCACTCGCATTCCCAGCCGCTGGGCGATCATCTTTCCGGTGGTTTTGAGAAGAGCCTGTTCACGATGGACAAGATGATCGGCGCGCTCGACGCGTACCTGGCGCTCAAGGCCCCGGGCGGCCCCCGGCTGGATTCCGCCCAGGCGTCCGGCCCGGCATCCTCAGGCAGCCAGGCGACCTCCGGGCAAACAACAACCTCCGGCGAGCCCCCGAGCGCAGAGCCGGCGACGACCCAATCGGAAAAACGGCAAGAGACCGCCTCGCCGGAAAGCGAGCCCGCGGTCTCGGGGAGGGTGTAAATGAGCGCTCATTCCGGACGTCTTCAGCACTCGCTCAAACATCTCAGGGAACAATGGGATATCGCCCTGGATACCTGGGACGACCCTGCCTCGCGCGACTTCGAGAAGATCCACTTGATTCCGCTTGAGCAAACGACCAAGAACGCGATCACCGGCATGGAAAAGCTGTCGGAGGCCCTCGGGAAGATCCGGGCGCAGTGCAGGGAAGATTGATCGCCCGAGGCGCCCCGGGTCAGAGTCTGTCCCGTAAGCAAAACCATCATCCGTCCCGCTCGACCTGGGTGAGAACAACCAGCCAGAGCGACCACGTAGCGGCGGCTCGCGGCCGCCGTTAAACAGGACCTGGGAACCATGCCTGAGTCGCCGCTCGTTCAAAAAGAGACCGTCGCACTGTCTGACCTGGAAGCCCTGATCGCGATCGCGCCAAGACCGAATCCGAAACCGAGCTGGGGTTTCGGAAACGGATCGAAAGGGAAGAGGCCGAGTACCGCGCCCTGACCAAGCAGCTCGCCGCCAAGTACCAGGCCGACAATACCGCCCTGGAATCCGAGTACTCCCGCACGCGCGATCAGGTCGTCCAGACTTTTCAGCGCGACACGCAGGCCACCAAGGACGAATACGCCCAGACCAAGAAGCAGATCGACGACCAGTTCGGAAGGATCAGCGCCGGGCCAAGAAAGCCAAGGAAGAAGCGGGCTGGCAGGCCCTGGCATTCTTTGAGGGCTCGCGCGACGAAGGAGTCAAGTGGCGCCGCGCCACCGACGCCAGTTGGAACGAGGCGGTCCAGCTCTTTCATTTCAAGCAGGATGAGTCGGAATTCGTGCTCAAGCGCTGCGGCAAGCTCGCGGCGCCCCTGAGCGAACCTCCGGCCGGGGCATCAAGCGCAGGGCTGCCGACTGCGCCGGCTGCCGGTCTTGCGGCCGCCACGGCGGAGAGTGTACCGGCACCCGCAGGGTCGGCGCCCACCGCACCGCCGGAGGGTCAGGCGGCACCCGAAAGGGCGCCGGCTGGGGCTCTACCGGCGACCGGTGAGACAACCCTCGACGTCGCAACCGTCGACGAAACCTCGGCAGGGGAGACGGCTGCCGTCATCCCGCCTCCGGAGCCGCCGGCCGACGTTGATCCGATTGTCACCCTCCAGAATCTGACCGGCCGCATCGACGAGGAATTGATCGCGCTCGACAGCCTCAAGCTCCCCGGTTCCTGCGGATCGACGTTTTCATCTGGCCGTTCCTGATCCTGGGAGTGGGCGTCGCCGCCGGGCTCGGCCTCGGCTTGGCCGTACCCTGGACGACGGCCGGAATCGTCGGGGGCGTCACTGCAATCGTCGCGGCGGTCGGTGCCCGGTTCGGCCTGGTCGCTCTGGCTCGACCCCGCGTGGCCGGCCACGCCGGCTCGCTCCGCGAGGCACTGACCGAGGCAGAGCAGCTCATCGAACAGAACAAAGACTGGATCAAGAACAAGTTCGACGGCAAGATCCGCGAGCTCGAGGAGAAGCGCGACGACCAGCGTCCGCGACGCGGAAGAAACGATGACGCGCCGAAATACCGAATTTCAACAGCGGCATCAAAAGCAGACCCAGGAGGCCGACACAACCTATCCGGCGCGGCTCGACCAGATCCGGCTCCGCCGCGATGACGGCCTCAAGAAAGCCGAGGAGCACTATCCTCCCCGGATCGCCGCCCTCAAGGAGAAGTACGAAAGCGATCGCCGCCAGATCGACGAAGATTACCGGCAGACCAAGGAGACCACCCAGAAGCAGTACACGACCGCGTGGAACAACTTGATCAAGAACTGGACCGAAGGGATGGCGCGAGTCAACCAGATCGTGGAGGACGTGCGCGAGGAGGGGGAGCGCCGATTCCTAGACTGGACCAGGCCCGAGCTTGACGGCTGGAAACCGCCCACCGAAGTCCCGCCGGGAATGCGGTTCGGGGCCTTTGAGGTCGATCTCGACCACTTCCCCAACGGGGTTCCGCGCGACCCGCGGCTCGAAATCGGTGCCGACCCACTTCCAGTTCCCGGCACTCCTGCCGTTTCCGATCCAGGGCTCGCTCCTGATCAAGGCGGCCGATCAGGGCAAGGACGCCGCGATCACTTTGCTGCAATCGTTGATGCTCCGCTATCTCACCTCGGTACCGGCGGGCAAGGTCCGCTTCACCATCGTCGACCCCGTCGGCTTGGGCGAGAATTTCGCCGCGTTCATGCACCTGGGCGACTATCACGAGCTTCTGGTCACCAACCGGATCTGGACCGAGGCGCCAGCACATCGAGCAAAGGCTCACCGATCTGACCGAGCACATGGAGAACGTGATCCAGAAATACCTGCGCAACGAGTTCGAGACGATCGAGGAATACAACACGATGGCCGGCGAGGTCGCCGAGCCGTTCCGGATCCTGGTGGTCGCCAACTTTCCGACCAACTTCAACGACGCCGCGTTGAGGCGGCTGATCAGCATCGTCAACAGTGGTGCGCGGTGCGGCGTCTATGCCTTGGTTCTGTACGATACCAAGCTCGGGCTGCCGTCGGGCTTCCAGCTCAAGGAGCTGGAGAGTCCCTGCGTCAACATGATCTGGAAGGAAGGCCGCCTGAGCTGGCGGGAGCCGAACTTCGGCCGGTACCCGCTGTCACTCGACTCACCGCCCGATCATACGCGGTTTTCCGAGCTCTTGCACAAGGTTGGCAACGCCGCCCGCGACGCCAACCGGGTCGAGGTTCCGTTTGACGTTCATCGCGCCCAAGCCCGACCAGTACTGGACCTTCGACAGCAGCAAGGGCGTCGACATCCCCCTGGGCCGAGCCGGCGCCACGAAGCTGCAGCATCTCAAGCTGGGCAAGGGGACGTCGCAGCACGTGCTCACCGCCGGCAAGACGGGCTCCGGCAAGTCGACCTTGCTGCACGCTCTGATCACCAACGGCGCCCTGCGGTACAGCCCCGACCAGCTCGAGCTGTACCTGATCGACTTCAAGAAAGGCGTCGAGTTCAAGGTCTACGCCGCGATGGAGCTGCCCCATGCCCGGGTCATCGCCGTCGAGAGCGAACGCGAATTCGGCCTGAGCGTGCTCCAGCGGCTGGACGTCGAGCTCAAGGAGCGCGGCGAGATCTACCGCCAGCTCGGCTGCCAGGACCTGGCCGGCTATCGCGAGGCCCGGCCCGAAGTTCCGATGCCCCGCGTCCTTTTGATCGTCGACGAGTTCCAGGAGTTCTTCATCGAGGACGACAAGATCGCGCAGGAGGTCACGCTGCTCCTCGATCGACTGGTCCGCCAGGGTCGTGCCTTCGGCATGCACGTCATCCTGGGCTCGCAGACCCTGGGCGGGCAATACTCGCTGCCCAAGGCCACGCTGGGCCAGATGGCCGTGCGGATCGCGCTCCAGTGCAGTGAAGCCGACGCCCACTTGATCCTGAGTGAGGACAACACGGCCGCCCGGCTTCTGACCCGGCCCGGCGAGGCCATCTATAACGACGCCAACGGCATGATGGAGGGAAACAACCTGTTCCAGGTCGTCTGGCTCTCGGACGAGCAGCCGCGAGGCCTACCTGGACGCGGATCAAGGAAATGACCCACGAGCAGCACATCCAGAAGCCACCGCCGATCGTGTTCGAGGGCAACCTGCCTGCCGATGTGAGCAAGAACCCGCTCTTGAATCCACTGCTGGAAGCAACCGAGTGGCCCGAGGCCCCCAAGGCCGACTATGCCTGGCTGGGCGACGCGATCGCCATCAAGGACCCCACCTGCATCGTCTTCCGGCCTCAGAGCGGCAGCAATGTCCTTGATCGTCGGCCAGAATGACGAGGCCGCGCTCGCGATGATGATCATGGGGGCCTTGAGCATCGCCGCGCAGCATCCCCCGGCCGGTCCCCAGGCGGCGCGATTTTACCTGTTTGACGGCAGTCCGGTCGATTCCGCGCTGGCCGGACAGCTTGGCCGGATCAAGGAGCTGATCTCCGCACCCCGTGACCAACGTCTCCTGGCGCGAGCTGGGTGCGACGTTCGTCGACCTGGCCGCCGAGATCAAGCGCCGGCAGGAGTCCGCATCCGACGACCAGGCACCGATCTATCTCTTCATCTACGATGTCCAGCGGTTCCGCGACCTGCGCAAGGCCGACGATGACTTCGGGTACTCCCGCTACGACGAAGACAAGCCCGCCGCCGCCGTCCAAGCTCTTCGCCGATGTGCTGCGCGACGGACCCCCCGTGGGTATCCACACAATGGTCTGGTGCGACAGCGTGAATAACATGAACCGGACGCTCGATCGCCAGGGGCTGAAGGAGTTCGAGAACCGGATTCTGTTCCAGATGAGCTCTAACGACTCGAGCACATTGATCGACACGCCGGCGGCCAGCCAAGCTCGGCGAAAACCGGGCGTTCTACTACAGCGAGGAAGAGAACCGGATCGAGAAGTTCCGGCCCTACGGCCTGCCCGAATTGCCCTGGCTGGAGAGTATCAAGCGCAAATTCGCGGCCCGGCCCCGCCCCGCGTTCAACGGTCCGCCCGCGGGAAATGTGAAGGAAGCCGCACCAGCGTTCGAGGCCGTGGCGCCCACGGGCGATGAGCTCAAGGGCAACGGCGACGGCGCAGCCGCGCACGGTCATTCGCAGGTCACGGGCACACCGGCGGGCGAGGAGATTGCGGATCCGCCGGTTCAAGCGATCTGAACGGCGGGGGTGGTCTACCGTACGCGAACCACGACCAGCACCCCATCCTTGATGCCGACGTCCAGGTTGCCTTTGCTACACCCGGAACAGCGGCACCGGGTCGAAATCGCCCCCGAGGGCCGATTTCGCCGGGATTCCCAGCCAGCTTTCCAGAGCCGCGGCGTACACGCGGCGGAAGTCGATCGCCATCTTCAGATCGCCGTCCTGCAAATCGAGCAGGCTGGGCGTGGTACCGATCAGGCCGGCTTTGACGCCGGGTCCTGCCAGGAAGACGGGGCCGGCGGTTCCGTGGTCGGTCCCGCCCGACCCGTTCTCGGCCACACGGCGGCCGAACTCGCTGAAACACAGTACCGCGACGCGGTCGGCCAGCTTCGCGGCCGCCAGATCATCAAGAAACGCCAGCAGGCCGCCGGCCAGCTCGGAAAGGAGTCTCGCGTGAGCCGGTGCCTGGCCGGCGTGTGTGTCGTAGCTGGCCTGCCCGGCGTAGAACACGCGCGCCATCAAGCCTCCCTTGAGCAATTGAGCCACCAGCGCCAGCTTCTCGCCCAGTTCGGTCTCGGGGTAGCGGACGTCGGAGTTGCGCGGCACGTTCGAGCGCCGCCATCCGGTCGGCGGTGGCGTACGCATCGAGGGCCGACCGGCGTACAAAGGCGGCGAGATCGTCCTGCGCGCCGGGCCGGCGAAGGGCGGCGCCCCGGCCGAGATGGTGGCGTCGAGCGTGAAGTCCTCGATCCGTTCCAGCGACGCGGTCGCCGACCGCCGGCCCCGCAAGGCGACAGGCGGCGTCCCCGAGCCGATAAAGAGCGCCGACGGCTGACCGGCCTTCTCGCCCGAACTATCAAGCCCTCGCCCCAGCCAGCCCCAACCCGTGCGCTCATCGGGATCGAGCCGGGCCGTGTGCCAGATGGCCATGCTGGCGAAGTGCGAGCGATTCGGATTGGGATAGCCGACACCCTGGACGATCGCCAGCCGCCCGCTCTCCAGCAGCTTGGCCGCGCCGCCCATCGCCGGGTGCAACCCGACTCCGCCGGCGATCCTGAGCAGCCGGTCCGTGGGCAGACGCAGTACTTTGCGATACCTGGCGTACCCTTCGTCCTGGAAGGGAACGACCGTATTGACCCCGTCGTTGCCGCCGTCGAGCTGGATCACGACCAGCACGCGGCCGTCCTTCTCGGGCCTCGCCGCCCGCGCCGTGCGCGCCAGAAAACCCGGGACGGAGGCGGAAAGAGAAATCAAGGGAAACGATCGCAAGATGTCACGGCGCGTAATCATAATACTATCCTTTAGCCCAACTGGGCTTCCGGCGATGCAAGAATCAGCGTGACGGCGTGCCTGAGCAAATCGCTTTGTGATGACTTCGACCCGGCGGCCCGCGCGATCGCTTCGCGCAAGGGCGCCGGAGGCTCAGATCCCAACACCAGGTTTGACGTTGCGCTCACGACTCCGTCCAGGTCACCATGTTTTCCTTGCCCCGCCGTCAGCTCCGAGAGGTCCAAGGGCGCGGAGATGCCGAGGGACGGCCCCTCGACCAGGGCAACCGCGAAGTTCGCGCGGCCGATCAGCCAGCGCGAAGACAGCCAGGCCCGCCCGCCCGGCCAGCCGCCGACATTCGGGGGATAAAACAGGTCCTGGCCCAGGCGGGACATCCAGTCTGCCAGGACCAGTGTGCTGGGCGGGGGGTCGGACCGGTTGAGCGCGATCGCGGCGCCCACGACGAACTCGGGAGGACCCAGCACGCGCGTGCCCATGTTGGTCTCGGCGAAGAACGCACCGGAATTCAGGATCGTCGCCACCGCCCAGCCGATATCCAGGTCGTGCTCCCGCAGTCCGCGAGCGAGCGTCCTGACCGCGACAGGATCGACCCCGTTTTCGCCGAAGAATAGCCCGCAGAGACGGCCGGCGATCCGCGCGGCCGTCGCCGGATGATCGAGCAATGCATGGACCAGGTCAGAGGCTGTCCAACGCCCACGCCGGCCGAAGATCGTCTTCGTGTCGTCGTCGTGCTGGTCCAGTGCTGCGCGGAAGGAACCATTGGCGACTGTCCAGCCGGTCAAGGCGCGGGCGCTTTCCTTCACGTCAATCTCGGTGTAATTGCCAACGCCGAGGGTGAACAGCTCCATCAGCTCGCGGGCGAGGTTCTCGTTCAGGTGCCCCTTGCGATTGGCCGGCGCGTCGAGCCAATTCAAGAGTGCCGGGTCGCGAACCGCCGCGTTTAACAGGGCGCCGAACGGGGCCTTGGCATGCTCGCGCAAGAGGTCATTCTGGCGGCGCATCGCGGTCAGGTCGCCCACCTTGGCATTGCTCGTGGCGAAATGGTCGTGCCACAAAAGCGTCAGCCTCTCCGTGAGCGGGTCGGGCCCGCACAGCATGCGATAGACCCACGCCGCCTTGAGCCGGTCGGGGTCATTCGCCGCGATCGCGGCGTCGGCCAGAAGCGCGGCGGTCGCCGCGTAATCGGCGGACACCTCGTCGCCACGGACCTTGCCGGCGAGCACGCGGGCGACGCTGGCCTGGGGCCCCTCTTTCAGGTCGCGCTCGAGCTCCGCCCACGACGCGGCGAAGCCCGCACGACGGTGAAGGTGATGGACTCGCCGCAGGTTCCAGGGAGTCTCGGGCCCCGGCTGGTACCGAGTCCAAAAGTCAACGCGCCGGCTCACGTTTCATCTCCTTCGTGTCGTCACGTGCCTGGACATCGCCCAGGTCGCGGGTTTCGCCCGGCTTGAGAATGACATGGTCGATCACGACGCCGAAGCCGCCTTTCATCGCTTGCTCGCCGACGGCGTGGGCGCTGTATGCCTGGCCGGGCACAAGCCCCTCGTAACGGAAGCGGCCGTCGGCGCCGGTCTTCTGTCCATAGGGAATGACGCCGCGGGCGGGGTCCTTGGCGGCAGCTTGCCAGTCGCTGGTCATCAGGTCGACCGATGGCCTTGCCTTGCCCTCCTTGTCGACCAGACGGCCGACGATCGTGCCCCAAGGCTGAAGCTTGACGGCGTACGGCTCGGCTTCATCGCCTTTTGCGACGAGGCATCCGACGAGCTTTTTGGCCGCGTGCTTGAAGATGAATCGCGCGGGCCGCAGCGGGTTGAGCTTCGACACCGTGAGCTCGCCGGCCGGTCCGATTAGGGCGCCGTCTCCTTCGGGCGTCACGCCGGTCAGCGCTTCGCCGTCGGGCCCGATCGCGCGAACCTCTCGTTTCACCTCGTGCTCGAGCACGGCCTCACCGGTCAGCGGCCCCGAATCCTCGGGCGGGTTGACGAGCACGATGGCACTGAACTGGGACTGCGGGTAGCCGGCAAAGCCAGCGCCGGCCGCTGTGTGGATCGTGTCAAGATCGCCATACTGCAGATCTTGCCCGCCTTTGGGATCCCGGCGCGGTGCCTTGAAGAAGGCCCTGGGATCGACGCACGCTTGCCGGTATTTGCCGGCAGCGGTTCGTACGAACACGCCCCCCGGCCCGGGCAGCACACCCAGAAGATAACTGCCGTCCTCCTGAGGAATCCCCGAGTTGTAGGGGCCGTGGCTCCGAACGGGGTCATAGCCGGAAACCTCGCGAACGTGCGGGTTGGGATAGATCGGATTGTAGAAGACATCGGCACCCTTCACCGGCTTGCCGGTGTCTTTGTCAATCAGCTTGACGCGCATCGGGATGCCCGGCACGCAGTCGACGTCGACTGTGATCGGGTCCAGTCCGGCGGCGTCAGGCACGCGACGACAAGTCACGAAATACGGAGATTTCTCGTACGCCAGGACCATCAGACCATAGCTTTTCCCCTTGGGAAACCCGGGCAGCATGTACCGCCCCTCTTGATCGGTTTTCACGCGAGCGTTTGTCTCGGATCCGCCCACCGTGACGCCCGACAAGGCCTGCTTGGTCTTCTGGTCGCGGACAACGCCGGTGAGCGCCCGGCCGGGCGGAACAACGTAGTCAAAGGTCGCGCCGTAAATTGTCTCGGCGGCGAAGGTTCCCGGTGGAGACGAAACGGGGGCAACGGAGCGGGTCATCACCGAGATCGTCGCGCTCTGGATCGTCGGGTCCTCGATCTCGATGTCGACGATCCGGTCACGGCCGATGCCGGTCAAGCGGAACCGGCCGCCCGAGTCGGTGATCACGCTCGCGGCCTCGCCAGGCAGGGCGGTCCAGTAGTTCTTGGCAAAGTTGTGATTCGACGCGCGCATCGAGTCGTCCTGAACGTCCTTGAGATACGCATCGATTCCCCCGGCTGCCTCGGCCTTGATCCGTCCACGAGTGATCCGCGCACCGGCCACCGGCTTGCCCTGAAGGTCAAGGATCCGGCCCATGATCGGCACGTCGTCCCGAACCAGTTGCAGCGTCAGCTCCCCTTCGGACGGCTTGGAAATGGCCATCCAATCCGGCCCGAGGCCTGGAGCCGTCGCCAGAACGGTGATCTCGGCGAACGGCCCAGCCTCCAGGGCCGCGTCAACCACTTTCTTCGCGAGAGCAAACCGGAACCGGCCGTCGCGATCCGTTTGGGTTTGCATATCCGTTTTGAACTTTTCGCCAGGGCGAGGCACGAGCGTATGCAACGCTGCCCCGGCGGCCGGCTTCCCGTCCGGCCGCAGCACGCGCCCGTGGAACGAGAATCGTCTTGCCGTCGTTGTCCGGGGCTGCCTGTGGTTTCGCGCCATTTGCCGGCAAGCCGGTCGAGCTGCCGTTCTTGTCGAGGAAAACCGACGCGCTCTCCGATCCGCCGGGGGGCGCTGTCTTGATCGCAGCCACACCGGTAGCGACGCAAGTGAGCACGCCGACCAAGACCGCGGCGGCCCCGGCCAGCTTGAGCTTGGTGAGCATCATGGTGCGGAGAGCCTGCTGCACGAGGTGGGCGGAAGCCATCGAGCCGGCACCGGGGATGCCTCTCTCTCCCAGCACGAAATGGCGTGCGGCCCGGACCGTCGCCGCGACCATCGCGGCCGAGACGGCCGAGGTCGTCCTGGGGACGGCCAGGGCTGTCAGTCCGGCGCCGGTCAGGGTCACGCCGCGCCGCGTCAGGCGGCTCTTGAGCAAATCCTTGCCGCGCGCAGCCGGCCGCGCGTCGTGGCCTCGCTCCAGCGCAGACGGCCGGCGGCTTGCTCGTACGTCATTTCTTCGAGGTAGCACAACACAATCGGCTGGCGATAGCGCTCGGGCAGGCTGTCGATTTCCTGGTGGATCACGGCGCGAGTGTCGTCCCACGGTCGGTTGTGTTGACTGCGTCCCACGGACGCCTCCGCGGCCCGCCGTTCCTGCTGGCGCCTGCGAGCGGCGTCGGATTTGACCTGGAGAGCAATCCGCCAAGCCACGCGATGGAGCCATCCGCCCACGGAATCACGGACCCAGATCGTCCCGGCCTTGCGGGCCAGAAGGAGAAACGTGGCCTGAAACGCGTCGTCGGCGTCGTTCCTGTCGTCGAGCACACCATGGCAAACGGCGCTGACCATCGGGCCGTGCCTCTGGACCAGGGCCTCGAAGGCCGTCTCGTCGCGGTCGGCTGCATATCGTTCCAGCAGCCGGGCATCCGGCATACCGGCCAGGGTACCGTCACCAAACAAGCGGTGGATGTGCCGCAGAACGGACCGGAGTTGAACGCGCCGCATTGTGCTTCTCCCCAGGGCGTTTTCGATATCCATCTTTACTAAGGGTCGACACCGCCCCGTCCGCACAAGATTTTGGGAAATCCGCCGCGCTTATTGATCAAGGCTCCGCACGTCACCGAGGTCGCGCGCTTCCCCGGCTTTGATGGTCAAATCCCTGAAGACGGCGCCATAAAACCCGCCGTTGCCAAGGATCTGCAGCTCGTATTTCAGTCCCGGCGCCAGGCCCTCGGCGCGAAATCGGCCGTCGGCGTCGGTCTTGACGTGTCCGGGCAAGGATCCCGGGCCCTCCTCGAGGCGCAGCTTCTGATTGCTCGGCCAGCCCAGCTCGACGGCGGCCCGGGGTTGTCCCGCCGAATCCACCAGCCGGCCCGTCAGACTACCCCACGGCACCAGCTTGACCTCGATCGGACCTTGCACTTTGCCCCGAAGACTCACCGAGCCCGCCAGCCGTCGCCCCTCGTGAATGAATGCTAACTGCCGCAGGTCTCCTGGAGCCAGCCCGGTGACCTCGAATTCGGCCGAGGGGGATGACTTGCTCCAGGAATCCCACCAGTCGGTCAGTCCGCGAATCTGAGCACCCTTTAGCGGCTGGCCCTGCGGATCGAGGACCCGGCCTTTGACGGTCTCCCCGCGGTCAAGCGCCAGCTCGAACGTCGCTTCTTGGGTCCCTTCCGGCGGGTTGATCTCGGACAGGACGTGAAAGTCGTTCACGAAGATGGAATCGGGGACGACGGCGATCGTTTCGAGGCCGATCGTCATCTTCTTTTCCTTGATCCGCTCGGCCCCCACGCCCATTCGATAAGCGTCCTCATTCGCCCGCGCACCCAAGAGCCCGCGACCCGGCAGCCCCACCAGGCGGAATGTTCCGTCGGGCGTGGTGCGGTAGTGGGCACGCGAAAACTGAGTTACGCCGCCGAAATCGCTCGCCCCGGAGGCGTGCGGATTGTCCTTGAACACGTAATACTCGACGTACCCGCGGCGCGGCTGCCGCGCCCTTCTGTCGACCACGCGGCCCGTGATCCAGATGCCGCGCGTCAAGCCGAAATCCCGCGTCAGCGTCTTCGCCTCGATGGGCTCGATGGTCGACTGCACGCCCGGCAAGTAGGGCTGGTCTGCCGGAGCCAGGGCCATGATCTCCTCATCGATTCTTCCGTCCGGCGCGTGCTTCGCCGGCGTTTCCAGGCCGGTCAGGCGATAGCGGCCGTCCTTGTCGGTGATTGTCTGGGCGAATCGATAAGCTTCGCCAACCGATCGCGTGCCCCGGACCACCGCTCCGGCAAGTGGCTCTCCCGTGCGTTTGTCGCGCACCGTTCCCACGATCGGGCGCGATGGTTCAGCGACGTGCCCGAACTGGGCGCCGTAGCAAGTCTTGGTGAACGAAACGTTTCCGGGCGGAAAATCCTGCATGTGCAGCGTGGGGTCACCGCGGGTGACAACCCATTCGATGTTCGTTTTGATCGAGGGGTGCTCGACGAGGATGCCGGCGATCCGTTCTCGTCCGATGCCGCGCAGCGTGAAGCGGCCGTCCGCCCCTGTCGTTGTCGCCGGCAGCAAATCGCTGACAGCCAGGCTTGACCACGACTTCAAGAATTGAAAACGGGAGGGGTACCAAGCTCCGCCGGCGCGAATCGCCTCGCGCCACTTCGTGAGATCCTCTCCAGGACTCCAGAGGACAGAAGCCACCCGGATCCTGGCACCGTAAACGGGCTGGCCCTCCATGGTGAGGATCCGACCCTCGAGCGGCACATCGTCGCGGGCCAGCCGAATCGTGTAGGCCTTCGACTCATCGGGCTCCATTCCAAAGCCGGGCCCGAATCCGTCCGCCAGCGCAACCACTCTTGGGTGATCCGCCGATGTTGCGGATCGCCACGAGGCGCCAGCTCGCCGGGCGAAATCTCGAACGAGAACCGGCCCGTTGCGTCGGTCGTCGCCCGCACGACCGGCGGCGGCGCCACACGGTCCGGCTCTGGCTCTTGCGTAACGTACAGTTTGGCGCCGGCCACGGGCCGGCCAGCGGGATCGACGACGCGACCGGCAAGCGGAACGGGCTTGGCCGCTTCGCCAGGCTCGTTGGCGGCGCTCGAATTTCCGTTGGCTGCCGCCGGGCGCTTGTCGGCTGCCTTCGGATCTTGGCGCATCGCGCCGTTCCGCGGCCCGGCGAACAAGAGTGCCGCACCCGCGCACGCCATCCCTCCGGCGAGGAGAATCGCGGCGGACGCCAGCTTCACATGAGTCATGGTCATGCTCCTCACCATTCGCTCGCTCAAATCGACCGCCAACGCCGAGACGGTACCGGTTGTGGCCGTCTGGCCCGCGATGATTGCCAGTGCGGCCTTCACGGTCCCGTCCACCCACACACTCGGCACGGCGCAGGCACTCGCGGATGCTGAGCGTTCCGCCAGCGCTGCCGCCAGTGCCACGGCAGAGAATGCCAGCCCGCGCCGCGCCAGTCGCCGGCGCAGAACTTCGCGAGCTCTGGCGACGCGCCCGCGGACCATTCCCTCGGTCCACCCAAGCTGCCGGGCGGCCTGCTCGTGGGTCATCTCCTCGAGATGACACAGCACGACGGGAAGCCGGTACTTCTCCGGCAGGCGATTCACTTCCTCGTAGAGTGCAGGGACCAGATCGGCCCCACAGGCCGGGTCTCGCTCGCTCGGGATGACCATCTCTGCGGCCCGCCTCTCCAGCCGTTTACGCCGTGCGGCTTCGGAATTGATCTGGATCGCCATGTTGTAGGCCACCCGGTAGAGCCAGCTACAAAGCGACGTTCCGGCGCGGATCGAGTGGGATTTCCGCACCAGAACGAGGAACGTAGCCTGAAAGGCATCCTGTGCGTCGTTCGGGTCATTGAGCATCCCGCGGCACACCGAGAGGACCATGGGTCCGTGCCGCTCCACGAGCGTCTCGAACGACGTCTCATCGCGCCGCGCGACAAACCGCGCGAGGAGCTCGTCATCGGTCAGCCCGACGGCCGTTCCCGCGTCCATCAGTCGCTGGAGTTGCCGCACTGCGGCACCGAGTTCTTTGCCGGCCATCACCGTTCTCCAGGCCAGGTTCCTTCGTGTTGCCTCCAAGAAGAGAGTAGCCGGGCGTCCGCCAGCACGGTTTTTCTTGGAAGAATGCGTTTTTTTCAACGGCCGGACACATGGCTAGAGTTCTCGCCGCACCTGCTTTGCTGTAGGTCAGGCTTTCCAGCCTGACATCCCGAAGAGTCAGGCTGGAAAGCCCGACCTACGAAAAGGCCCGGCTGTCTCGCCGTGTGTCGCGTCGTTGTTTCTTTCTACCGGGTCAAAAGGACTGGATCCAGATCGACCAGGGAATCATCGCCAGCCAGAAGGCGCCGACGAGACGCCCGGAGCGATCGATCCAGCTCGCTTCGGGGCGCCAGTCGCCCAGCGCAGCGAAGATCAACCACGACGCCAGTACGGTCGTACCGGGCAACACCATCTCGACCACGGGCGGGTCGCCACCTAGCGCGAAGAAAGTCATATCCGCATCGACGAGGCCGATGATGGCAGTCAGCCACAACGCCTGGAAGCCGGGCTGGAACGCCAGGCGGCCCAGTGGCGGCCGCGGCCGCCTGAGTCGCACAACCATGAGGGCGGGTGTGAGGGGCACGATGAAGCAGTACAAGAGCTGCACGCAACCTTGGAGCACAAGGAACCGGAACCCCTGTTTCCCGGCAATTTCGGTCCACCAAGCCAACCAGGCGGGCCGGCGGGTCGGGGTGATCAAGGCGGACCATTGGCTGATGTGGGACAGGGGGATCCTGGCAAATGCGAGTCCGACCGCCAGCGCGATGATCAGGATCATCGCGTCACCGATATTCGCCCTTCGGGGCTCGGGCTGGGGCAAGGTCTCTTCCACGGCCGGGATACTCCGCGATCGTCCAGCTAATGATTGAACCGAGTCCCGCTTATCATTTGACTCGACTGGTCATCGAGACGGCGAATAGGCTTAACCATCCAGCTCGGAATCCCACACGCCGCCACTATCGTTGAGGTCCGGAACCGCCTTGGCCTTCCATCTTCGACCGAAGGAAGGTTTGATCGCACCGCGGAGACCCGCGTCGCGGGTGATCTGTCTGATCCGTTTGTTCAGCAGCAGAACGCGGACAGTCCTCGACCAATCGAGCGACCCGATTTGAGGCGGCCCCATCGGCTCGCCGGGTCCGCCGGGCTGTTCCGGCCGCGAAAAGATCTCGTCGTATTCCGCCCCGGAGGCGTCAACCCATGGATCTGCCCGCGACTTGCGCTGATAACGCGCCCCGCAGATCGCGCACCGGTAGAAACGAACGCCTGCGGAAGTCGCGGCGACTCGCGCGATCAATCCTCGCCCGCAGCGCACACACAGGTCGGGCGGCGGCGAGTCGCCGCTCAGTCGCCAGATCTCCCAGTAGAAGGCGATCAGAGCGTAAGTCACGCCGATGGTCAGGACCAGATACGTGAGGACCTCGGCTCCGGTCGAAGCCATCAA
Source organism: uncultured Isosphaeraceae bacterium (assembly GCA_963781785.1). Taxonomy (GTDB): domain Bacteria; phylum Planctomycetota; class Planctomycetia; order Isosphaerales; family Isosphaeraceae; genus CAWAHD01. The sequence continues at coordinate 910,333 of CAWAHD010000002.1, forward strand.
TCATCTCCTGCGCCGCCCCCGAGGTTGTCTTCGATCCAGAAACAGGGTCGATTGCGGAGCAGCCGGTTGTTCGGGAACGACGTATCGCTTGAGACGCTTGTCAAAAACGCGGACCTCGCGTGCCACCACTCGGAAATCGCCCTCGGTGAATAACACGCGAAGCTCGAAATGTCCGGTGTCCGCCAGATCCAGCTCGTCGTACATCCAGGCGACCCCGGATTCGAGAGCCTCCGGGTACTGGCATTCTCTCACACCGCAGGAACTCGAGCCGTCGATCGTCGAGGTCCACGTGGATGATTCCGCGATCGACTTGCGAGAATCGATTCGACCCCCGTATCGTGCAAAGTGTGTTTCTTCGCGTGGTCCATAAAGAGTCGTGCCGTCTCGGGAAGCTGATCCACGATTGAATGATAACGCGCCTTGTATGCCTCGAGGGTGTCGGCCCACTCTTGATGATAACGCCGGTGTTCAGCGTACTTGCGTTTCAAGTATTTCATCCGGTATCTCACTTCACCGATCTTCCAGCACAGGATAACTGGAAACCGTTCGTCCGACTACGCTGGTAAAGGTCGGTGGCTGGGCCAGATCCCAGCGAGCAGTGCGACGAGGTTGACACGCGGAGCAGGACCATGCATGCAGGACCCATTCACCCCGGCTCGCCCGAACACCCGCATGAGCACAAACCCATCGAGCCGGGATATCGCCTGATTGTGCGGACAATTCTCTGGGTCATCGCCGGATCGGTGTTTATCGGATTCGCGATCTGGTGGATCATGACCTGAGGGCCGAACGCACGCCAAAATGCACGATTTCTCGGGGCGCGGCAAGCCCGCGCGAGCCCGACCATCGCGTTCAATGTGGCGAGACACTGGCGGTCGGCTACCGTCATGAGACACCCGCTTCCACGAGGCCCACATGACCGACGAAGCGATATCGAACCCGCCCCCCGGGCGCCGGCGTTTGCGGCTGAGCGTGCGAGGGCTGATCATCCTAGTGCTCGTGGTTGGCGGTGGCCTTGGATGGTTCATCCGCAGTGCGCGCCTCCAGCGCGAGGCGGTGGCGGCAATACAGCAGGTCGGCGGCGGTGTCACTTATGATTGGCAATACCAATCCGGCAAGTTTCGCTCCAGTCGCGCACGGCCGTGCCCAACTGGCTGGTCGACCACTTCGGCATCGACTACTTCTGCCACGTCACGCGGATTGAAGTGACGGGTCAGGAGACATCGGATGCGGAAATGGGCCACATCGGAAACCTGGCGCAGCTCGAGTCTCTGAGGCTCTATGACTCACGAGCGAGTGACGCCGGCCTGGCCAACCTCGAAGGCAAGCACGAGTTGAGGATCTTGGTCCTGATCGCTCCCCTGATCACGGACGCCGGCTTGGCTCACCTGCGGGGACTCTACCGGCTGGAATCGCTCGATCTATACAAAACTCGGATCACCGACGCCGGCCTCGTGCATTTGAAAAGGCTCACCAGCCTCCAAGAGCTGGACCTCGACAAGAACCTGTCCGATGCCGGGCTCGTCCACCTCAAAGGGCTGAAGAGCCTGCAGAAGCTGTTCTTATCCAATTGCTCGATCACAGATGCCGGGCTGTCGCACCTGAGCGGATTGACCGGGCTCCGGTTACTGTACCTCACCAACACGCGGGTGACCGATGCCGGGCTTGAGTGTCTGAAAGGGATGACCGCCCTGACCCAGCTCGAGCTTTCCGACACCGCGATCAGCGATGCCGCGGTTCCTCATCTCAAGGGACTGACAAGTCTCAAGACCCTCGTTGCCTTGAACACAAAGCTCACCGATGCCGGAGCCAAGGAGCTCAAACAGGCGCTGCCTAACCTGAACATCATCCACTGAGCGAACAATGATCCGTCACGTAGTGCCGCGCGTCGATCGTGGCATCGCTTACATCGACGTCCGCGCACGCGACCTCTCAACGTAGCTCGCGCGGCCTGGGAGCATCGGTGGGAACCGGCTCCCAGAAACGGCTCGCGGTCCGCTCATACTCGTGGCGCAGCCGCGCATAGCGAGACGCCTCGGCCTCGCAGGAGGCGGCTCGTTCATCGTTGTGGGCCAGCCTCTGTTGCTCCGCCTCGCGCCGCATCTGTTCTTCATTGAGCGCCCAGACCTCTGCCCAACCGGCGCAGTACACTTGCCTCCGCCAGGCGCGATGCGCGCCGAACACCACGGCGAAGAGCGCAACCGCGATCATCATCGTTCGAATCGTCAGCCGTGCTCGGGGACGTTTCATGACCAGTGCCCACTGCCGCTGGTGAACGGTTCGGCTTCCAGCAGAGCGAAGCTGCGTGGTGCTGTTCCATGCAGCTTATCACAACGGCTGGCCGGTGGCGAACCACCGACTGCGCGCTGGTGCACGCACAAAATAAGGGCGGTGACGAGAAACGGATTCACGCCGAACCGCCAGATCGCATCCACAATTGTGGTCGGCCCCCCATTGGCTTGGCTTCACGCCACGCTTACTATTGTTAAGCGCCCTACCGGAGGGAACTCCGCCGTCGTGGATAATCGTTCCCTCGGGATTGCGAATTCTGACGAGGCAACCCATGAAATCGCCATTCTTGGTCACTCAAGCCGTTGCGTTCTTGATCTTGAGCGTATCGAGTCGCGTTCAGGCTCAGGATGCGGCGCCGAAAGCATCCTCCGAGGCTTTGATCGCTCAGATCATCAATGCGCCGGACCGGCAGTCGTTCTACCCGCCGTTCGGTGAACTCAGCCAGCGCATCGAACAGAAAGGTGCCGAGGGTGAGGCAGCGGCTCGACTCGTGCTGGCGCACCAGCAGGAAATCGCTCCCCAGCCGGCAGTGAAGGCGCTCCTGGACGGGATTGTCGACCAGAAGAAGTCGCCGCTGGCGGCAAAGTTGCTGCTGCAAATCGCCAAGGCGAAGAACACGGTCAAGGCCTTGAAGAAAGGGAGTGTCGTGGTCGGTCGAGTCATCGTCTCGGATGGAAAGCTCGACCCCGATCTTGTCCTGGCCCAGATGGAGATCCTACCGGAAGGCTACTTCGCCGGCGAGGTGGGCGACCTGAAGCGTCCCGTTGGCTTTCGAGCGGAAGGGTATCTGGGTGTCGACGTACCTTTGAGCGGAAAGTCCGGGGACGTGGTCGCACTCGGCACGGTCACGCTCCAGGCGCTGCCCGCCGACCAGGCGGCCAGCCTGAACGGGAAAGTGACGCTCGACGACACCAAGGGAGCCGCCACAACGACAGTCAAGCTGAGCATGAGCGTGCCCCGCCCCAATACCCCGCACAATGGCTACTCACCGCGCCGCCGGTGGCCGGAATCCATCAGCGTTCCGATCTCCCAGAGCGGCGAGTTCCAGGTGGACAAGCTGTCGCCCGGCGACCATACGATCATCGTGAGCGCCGACGGGCACGAGACGTTCATGAAACGGATCAGCCTCAGCCCCGGCCCGCAAAAAGAGGCGTGCACGATCAGCCTCAGGACCAACGATATCGGGTTCTACATCGGCAAGCCGGCTCCCAAGACGGGTGAGCTGGCCTGGGAGAAAGACTACACGGCGGCTCTCAAGAAGGCCCAGGCCGAGAAGAAGCCGATGATGGTCATGATGACCGCCACCTGGTGCGGTCCCTGCAAGATGCTTGAGAAAGAGACCTTGAATGACCCATGGGTCCGGCACTTCCTGTCGAATTTCGTGATCGTGAAGGCCTATGAAGACAAAGACGTCGAGAAGACCTACGGCCTGAACGGCTATCCGACCCTCGTATTCACCGATCCGGGCGGCAAGGAAGCGTGCCGGACGGTCGGCCACCAGGCGACGCTCCCCTTTGCCGGGGTCTGCGCCAAAGCGTTCGAAAAGCTGGGGCACAAGCCGCCGCAGGAGCTTCAAGAGCTCGCTGAGAAGAAGGTGCTTTCGCCGGTTCGCTGATCGGGAGCCCCGCAGCATGATTGGCGCGCATTGCGCGCGGGTATGGAGACCGTCGCTCCCGAGCGGCTGGCGGTGCGCTCGTACTCAAAACGCTAGCTGGACATGGTTTGCGACCAAATCTAAAATCAACTGGTCCGTGGGACGTCGATTGGCCGCTGATTTCAGAGATCCCTGACGGACGGTCGTGCGTAGGATATAATGCTACGGGCGGCAGAGACCGCTGTGTCAAGGACTGTGCCCCGACGACGGTGAGACCAGACGGAGCGTGGCCCGTGTTCGGAGAAAAGGTTCAGGCTTGCGGGCGCCTGACCGATTCTCTACCATGACAGGGTCGCCCGGAACTGCGAGAAGTGTCTTCCCCGAGAAGGAGGTCAAATAGCCATGCGGGACATCAAAGAAGTCTAAGCCGTTGGGTTTTTATCGATTCAAGGATTGCACGCCGGTGTTCTTCAAAGATGAGGAGTATCGGCGTGTGTTTTTGTGCGCCCAACTCAAAAGTGAGATCTCGGCAATCGGCCCCAATCAACAGACCGCGCCGAAGGAACGAGGAGCATCGGCAACGGGCCTGAGCATCGCGCGGTGACTTAGCCCGCCTCATCATCGTTGGTAGGGCACGTGCGGCTCCATGCACGCCGACTGCGATGAGTCGTAGCAGTAGATTGACAAGACTCTCCCGCCGGGCCACGGCCTAGGGCTGTTGGCGTGGAGGCGGTTGCTCGGGTTGTGGGACCACCGGAGCCACCGGCCCAGGCTGTTGTGGGACCCCGGGAGCCACAGCACCGGGTTGCTGCGGGACCACGGGAGCCACAGCACCGGGTTGCTGCGGGACCACGGGAGCCACAGCACCGGGTTGCTGCGGGACCACGGGAGCCACAGCACCGGGTTGCTGCGGGACCACGGGAGCCAACGGCGCGGCGTGCTGCGGTACGAAAACAGCGCCAGCAGCCGTGACAAGCTGAGCGAACCGGGGATCGGCTTTGATCGGGTCCAGGTATTCCTCTCCGACAGCTTCCTGGGCATTCGCTGAAGAGAGTTGGAAGGACTCTTGGAGGCGAGCGAATGCCTCGTTGATGAGAGACGTGCTTTGGGGCGGACCGACCTTTCGGGAGAGTATGACGTCGTAACAGGCTGTGTTGTATAACATGTCGGCAATGTCTTTTTTGTCTTGGGGTCGCGCGGCCCGAACCGCTTCGATACCCTTTTTGAGAATATCGATCGCTTTTTTGGGATCATCCTTGTTTAATCCATAAAGGTTTGCAAGAATAATGATTGCTCGCCGCCGATCGGGATGACGCCGCAACCCCTCCTCAAGAGCGCGCATGACCTTCTCAAGCTCCTCTGGAGTTACGGGATCCTTTCGGTACGCGCGACCTTCGATAATTGCGTTGAGGAATGTCGTCTCCGCCAACTGCTCGGCCTCTCGTTCGCGTTGCGCCTTGATCTCATCAACCGAGTTTTCCACGGAGCGGAGCTTCTGCTTCCACCATTCCTCGGCGACACCTCGAATCAGGCGAAAACCGACGAATCCAGAAACCAATCCCGTGCCGATATAAGTGAGGACCTTGGCATCATCAAAGCCGTCGTTGTCCGGGAACTTGAACTTTCCATCAATCGACATGACGAAAACGGCGGTCATTGCACCTCCAACTCCGCCGGCGGCACCAATGAGCATGGAAAGGCCAATATCACGAGCCTTCCAGAATGAGAACGGCAGAGCCGTTCGGCTGTTCCAGACCTTCTCGATGTCCGTAAGCGACAGAGTTGACAGGATTCCCCCTGCAGCTCCGGAGCAGATGAAAAGCAGCACAATCGGAATCCAAATGCCCTTGGGTCCTCCGTGCTGAGATCTCAGGCTGGCCTTCAATGCCTCAGACGCCGAACGGAGTAATCCATCAATCGAGATCAGATGGCCGAACACCAGGTCCAGGGCAATAACCACGAGTACAACAAAAATCGCCCAGAGCACAACACGAAGCCGCTCCATGGTTTTACATCTCCAAGGTCCGGACACTGATGCTTGCGAACGGTAGATCAAAACCCGAACTGAAAGCGAGCATTCATTGGGATGTTAAACTGCGCAGCATAGGGAAGTCAAGACGGTTAGAATTGGCAGTTGCGGCGATCCGTTTCGATTGATGTCCAATTCTCGCAAGTCCGCTCCAGTGAAGAGTTACGCAATGAGGCAAATTCGGACACTGCGCGCGTGCATGCTCAGCCCGAGTTCTTGTTGTGAGACGCCTCAAGCCGGATCTTGGATTCTTCCACTCAGGGCGCACGATTCGAGGTCTTGCCGTCTGTGCTTGCGTGCGGCCCGAGGCCGCGCTCTGCCAGCACGGCCCGCACGCCCGCGGTCCCTCCGATCACGAGCAGCGTGGCCGCCTGGCTGCCCCGCGGCTTCAACTGCCTGCGCAGCACTTCCGGCAGCACGCTTACGCCCCTGACCTTGATATCGAGCGTGCCGACGTCGTGCCGCTCTAGCAATCGCCGCAATCGTTTGAGGTCGAGTGGAGATTCTTCGCGGACCTGGAAAGGCGAGAGAAACGGTGTCTCGACCAGGCCGTCGCTCGTCAGGTAATCGACGTCATCGCTGACCCGAAAGAGGTGATGTGCCCGGGCAAACCCGTCGAGAAGACCCGCTCGCAGCAGTGAGGGGTCGGGATCATAGATCACGCCCGCAAGTGGCGCGACCGCGACGCGATCGTCGAGAGGGCCATCGCGATCGGTCCATGTGACGTTTTCGGGGAGCCGGGTCGCCCGGCGGCGGCAGGAAACCAGCTCACCCGACCAGACCGTCGCCTCCTTGCACTCGCCCCGCAGGCTGATCAGCTCAATCTCATATTCAGGCGCGGTGAAGTGGCCGGCGAAATCGCCGGCCGGGCTCAGCTTGAGCGCACCAGCGGCGACTCGCAGGAATGCGTCTTTCCAGAAAGCCGGCCCCGGTGCGTAATCGTCGAGCGATACCGCACGCCGTGGATCGAGCGACCGGCGGTCCGGGTCCAGATGCAGCCAGGCATGTTTCGGCACCACGAATGTCTCGGCCGGCGAGCGGACGGCAAGCACCCTCTCCGCCACATCGTAGATTCCCGCGTTGAACTGGATGCGACGGCACATTCCTTGATCGCGATCGACAGCGATGACGTGCGAACGCGCCGCCAGGGCCAGGGTATCGCCACCGATTCCCGCACACAGGTCGACGACCAGCGGGCACTGGAACCGGGCGGCCTTGTGGCGGGCAACCGGCTCCGAGGTCGCTTGCTCCACCGCGACCGGCTCGACCCACATCGCCCGCCCGTGCTCGAATTTCAGCGCCGCTTTCTCGCGCGCTTGCGACAGCCGGATCGCCGCGGAGACGGCCTCCGGCGGAGCAAGTTTCCGCAACCGAGCCAGGTCGGCGGGACGGATCGATCGGGCCGCCCCGATCGCCGCAAGCAACCGGCCGCCGGCTTCTGTCGACAAGACCCAGGCCTCCGCCTCATAATGATCTCGCGGCCTCATCCGAATGATTCCGGTCGGGAGTATTCGTTGACTCTAATTCGCGAGCGCGTGATACCCGCGGTTCCACCTATTCTGCACCAGCCAATGCGGCTGGGCCACGTGCCGCTGTGCTCGCGGTTCTTCCTGGCGCCGATGGCCGGCTACACGAGCCTGGCATTCCGGTTGGCCGTGCGAGAATGCGGCGGGCTGGGCCTGGCAACCACGGATCTGGTCAACGCCCGCTCGCTGATCGAGGGGCGGCGGCGGGCCCTCGAGCTCGCCGAGACCTGCGACGAAGACCGTCCGCTGTCGATCCAGCTCTATGGGCATGTCATTGCCGAAATGCAGCAAGCGGCCCGCTGGGTAGAAGAGCAGGGGGTCACCGCCGTCGACATCAACATGGGCTGCCCCGTGCGGAAAGTCGTCAGGACCGGGGGTGGCTCGGCATTAATGTGCCAGATCGATCAAGCAACCAGCCTGGTCGCCGCGATCGTCCAGGCCGTGAAGATCCCGGTCACGGTCAAGATGCGCCTGGGATGGGACTCCGAGTCGCTGACGGCCCCCGACCTGGCGCGATCCTTTGAGCAGGTCGGCGCCATGGCGGTGATCGTCCACGGCCGAACTCGCGAGCAAGGATTTGGCGGCACCGTCAACCGGGCCGGCATCCGGGCCGTCGTTGAAGCGGTCAAGCAGATCCCGATCGTGGCCAACGGCGATATCCGAACGATCGCGGATGTCGCGGCAACGTTCGAGCAGACCGGCTGCGCAGCGGTCTCGATTGGCCGGGGAGCGCTGGCCAACCCGTTCCTGCTCGGCCAGCTCGATCGCTGGAGCCGCTCGGGCGATCCCGGGCCGGAGCCCACTTTCGACGAGCGGATCGAGCTGATGCGGCGCCACTTTCACGGGCTGGTCGCGCGGCGGGGCGAGAAGTACGGCTGCTTGCAGTTTCGCAAGATCCTCAAGTGGTACTTCCACTTCACCCGCATGCCCAGGCCGTTCTACATGCAGCTACTCAACCTCTCCAGTCCGGCCCTCTTTGACGAGGTGATCGATCAGGCACAGGCGACCGGACCGGATGCCCCGTTGCCGGGCCACTACGAGCCCCACGTGCCGGTGCCCTCGGGTGCGATCGATAAGTGGTGAGCGATGAACTCGAAACGCATCCACCAGGTATCTGCCCACGTGTGTTTGGCTGTCGGTCAGGGTGAGTCGACCCCGTTCAATTCGGATGCTCGAGCTTTCTTCGACGACGTCGGCCGACGCATCTTCAAAGGCTTTGAGGAACTCAAGCGTGATATCTGGGGCGGCGGGCCACAGCGACCGAAGCCCGCTTGAGTCCCGCGTGCAAGAGAGCAATCATGCGGCGAGCATCGGCACGCGTCAGATTAGCAATGGATTGACAAGAATTGCCAAACCAGGTAAATTCAACGCCGAGGAGGAATCGCTCATGGAAACCATGAATATCGCATTGCCGGAATCAATGAAGCAGTACGTGCAGGAACGGGTCTCCGAAGGTGGCTACAGCAGCGCCAGTGAATATGTACGGGAGCTGATCCGAGCAGACCAGAGACGAAAGGCTGAGGATCGGATCGACGCCCTTTTGCTCGAAGGGCTGGATTCCGGCGAGCCGATTCCGGTCACCAAGGAGTACTGGGAGGGTAAGAAACGCAAGTTGACCGAGCGGCTCGGCAAGGCGATTAGCCAGAAATGAGCCCGCGGTACAACGTCCTACCTTCTGCCGACAGGGACCTGGACGGTCAGGCTGGATATCTCATGCAGGAAGTCGGGCTGGAAACCGCTCTGCGTTTCTATGATGCCGCTGCCGCGACCTTCGAGAAACTCGCCCGCACGCCGGGCATCGGTGAGCGACGCGAGTCTCCCAACCCCCGCCTCGGCGGTTTGCGGGTATGGCGTGTCGAGGCGTTTGCGAATCACCTCATCTTCTACCGCCCCGTCGACAGCGGGATTGAAATCGTGCGCGTGCTGCATGCAGCACGGGACGTCGATCGTGTTCTGGAACTGGAACACGGGGATTAGACATCCACGGTCTGGATACGACACGCCACCGCTATCCCTCCGCCCGGACTTGGCTCGAAACCCAGATCCTGGTCGGCCCGTGTGCGTGCCTTGAGTCCCGCCAGCGCCCGCCGCGAGACTAATTCCGTCTCGTTTCCCAAGAGGGCGCTCAGCTTGCCGTAGGAGTCCGCTGCCGACTTCAATAGCCGGGAAGCCGCTGGGTAGGTCTGGGATGCATTCGGCCTAAGATCGACGACCGCCAAACTCATCCGCGTGAAGCGACACAAAATCCCGGACGCTCATCGCCGGCCGGCCGGTCACGCGCTCCACACCGTCCGCCATCCGGTCATACCGACCCGCCCGATTTAACTCGGCCATCGTCACCAGATGGTGGGTCAAGTGCTCCGGCAACCCCGAACTTTTCAGCTCAAGTTCCCAATCCGCGGGGGAGATGTCAGAGTAGGTGATCTCACGGTTGAGCGCGTCCGAATACTCCCGGGCGACCCCGTCCATGTCCTGCGAGCGCGGACCGGTCAGTTCGTAGATCCGGCCGACATGCGGACCGGGGTCGGCGAGGACGACGGCGACGACCCGAGCAACGTCAGCCGAGGCTACCGGAGAGGTCTTGCCCCGCCCGAACGGCAGTTCGATGCGGCCTCGGTCGCGAACGCTCGGGCCGGTGAGAGGGACGAAGAAGCCCTCCAGGAAAACCGTCGGCCGGATGGTGACAATCGGTAGACCGGACCACGCGAGCGCCTGCTCGCTGAGCCAATGCTGCCGCTGTTGCGGGCTCGGCGTCGTGTTCCGGATGCTCATCTGAGAGACGGTCATCTGGGACATGTTGACCAGTGCGTCCACCCCGAGTTCCCGGGCGACCGCGGCCATGGTCACGCTCGCCTCCAGGTACCCAGGCGAAACGGACATGCCGAAGTACACCCGCCGGCAGCCGCTGACAACCCGATAGACGTCGGCCGGTTCGAGGAGGTCTCCGATCATCACCTCCGCGCCGGCGGCCCGCAGCGCAGCCGCTCGGTCGTCCTCGCGGCGGACCATGGCGCGAACCGGAAGCCCGCGCTCCAGGAGCAACTCGGTCACGGTCCGCCCGACCGCCCCCAGGTGACCGGCTGCCCCGGTTACGAGTATCAATCCGTGATCGGCCATGCGACCTCCTCCCCTTCGTCGAACTTGTGATCATCCCATACGATCGCGTCGATCATACAGGACGGGAATCGGCCGGACAACGACGGAACTCACTGATGACTCAACAACATGGGGCAAATCCGAACCAGCGAATTCGCCCAGCCAATCGTGCGCACCAGAAGAGGCCGGGCCGCCTGAGCCGCGGCGGGGAAAGCACATGCGGGCGCGCCGCTCAGTCTCCGCTGCCAAACGGGTCGGCCGGCATCGCCAGGTCCATCATCAACAATCGGAAGTCCGTCCGGTCTCGAAGCGAGTCAAGCGCCGACTCGTTCCGGAAGGCGTCGCCGCTGCGGAATCCCATCGCGACCGCCTTCTGCAGCACGGCCATCGCCGTGTCGGCCTCGCTTGACTGCTCATCGGCCGAGACGCCCGTGCCGTTCCCGCCGTCCAGGCGGGTCAGCATCGCGTGGCAGCAGCCAGTCTCGTACCAGTCCGCGCCGGACCGCGACGGCAATCCGTCATAGAGCCCAAGGGCCCGCCGGACGTCGGCCGCCGCACCGACCGGGTCGTGCAGGTCGCGTCGCGCCAGGGCCCGGCGACGCAAGGCGGCGGCCAGCCTCGCTCGAAAGCGCGCGTTCCCGGCGTGATCAGGGACCAGGGACTCCTCGATCGTTACGGCCCGGTCGTACGCGTCGCGCGCCGCGGCCGCATCGGCCCGGCAGCCATCCCCGACGGTGATCCAAGCCGCGGCCAGGTCGTCTCGGTGCTCGATCTTCTCCGGCTCGGCGGCGACGCGGCGATCGAGCACGTCAATGGCGTCGCGGCCGGCGGCGACCGCTTCGGCCGGGCGGCCGGCGCGGACCAGGGCCGCGGCGAGCCCCGCCGGCCCGCGGGGGTCGCCGGCCCCGTTTTTGATGACGCGGCGAAATGTCGCGATCGCTTCGTCGTGTCGGCCCGCCTCGCTGAGCAGCCGGCCCAGTGCGAGGATGGCGAAGCCGACGTTGTTGCCGTCGAGGCGGGCCGCCGCCCGATGGGCCTCGATCGCCCCGGCCCGGTCGCCGGCCCGCTCGCGGAGCGTCGCCACCATGTAATGGCACACGGCGAGAGTCGCACGCGCGCGGTCGGCTTCGTAGCCCGCGCGCTCGAGATCCTGCCAGTGCCCGATCACCACGCGGAACTCGGCCTCTGCTTCTTCCAGCCGGCCCGCCTCCGAGAGCAGGTTGGCCAGGTCATGGTGGCTCAGCGCGACACGCGCGCGCAGAGCGGGGACGGCCGGGCTGGCGTCGGCCCGCTCTCGCTGAATCGCCAGCCCCGCGCGGAGCTCTGCCTCGGCCTCGGCCGTCCGGCCCATCGCCTTGAGCGCGCTGGCCAGGTTGGTGTGGCACAGCGCCAGTTCGCCACGGAACGTGGCGTTGGCGGGGTTCTCGCCGGCCAGCGCGCGCAGGACCAAAAGCGCCGCGCGGAACTCGGTCTCCGCCTCCCTTGGCTTCTCCGTATGCAAGTGGAGCACGCCGACGTTGATGTGGCTCTGCGCCAGACGCTTCTGGAGGTCCAGGACGGCGGAATTCTCGTGGGCCAGCTCCCGCCGGATCGCCAGCGCCCTTCGGAACTCGGACTCCGCCTCCGACGGCCGGCCCCGATCCGCCAGCAGCACCGCCAGCCTGTTGTGGGTCTCCGCGAGATGGCCGCGGTAGGCGGGAACGGCTGGCCGGTCGTCGGCCAGCTCCTGACGGATCGCCAGCGCCCTTCGGAGCTCGGCCTCCGCTTCCGGCAGCTTGCTCGTCTTCCACAGCAGGACGCCGATGCCGTTGACCGCGCCCGCGAGGTTCACGCGGGCCTCGTCGGTGGCCTCCGGGGAGCCGGCTGCCGCCTCCAGATCGGCCAACGCCTGCTGGAACTTCGCCAGCGCCTCGGCGAACCGGCCTGCTCGGTGGAGCAGGGTACCCAGGCGCGTGCGGCAGAACGCCAGCGCCGCCCGCGACGAGGGATTCGCGCCCTCCAGGCCGGCCAGCAGCGACTCCGACCGGCGGCAGGCCGCCAGCGCCTCGTCGTTCTTCCCTGCCATCTCGAGCACCAAGCTCAGTGCGATCAGGCTTCGTGCGACGTCGACCTTCACCTCGGCTTCGGCCGCTGGCTCGGAGGCCAGCGCCTCACGCGCCGCCAGGACCGCCCGGTGTGCCGCCAGCGCCTCATCCAGTCGGCCAATCTTCGCGATCAGCTCGGCCAGCTCGAAATTCGAGGCCGCCAGCGCCCGCCGCGACGCGAATTCCGTCTCCTTTCCCAAGAGAGCGCTCAGCTTGCCGTAGAAGTCCGCCGCCGACTTCAAGAGCTGGTCGCGCAGCGCCTTGAACTTCTCCTCCTTGAGCAGGAAGTCCTCGCTGACGCCGGTGTGGAACGTCTTGATGGCGTCGACGGCCAGGTCGTACCGGGCCTGGACGGCCGCCCGAGAACGGCTCAGCTCGCCGTTGGCGGCGGCCAGCGCCGCCTTGGCCTGCGTCTCTACGACCAGCACCGCCAACAGCCCGGACACGCCGGCAAGGAGTGCCGCCACGACGGCAGTCATCGCCGGCCGGTTGCGCCTCGCCCACCGCCGCGCCCGCCGCGAAAACGGCTCGCGCCAGGCGGAGACCGGCTCGTCGGCCATCCAGCGCTCGACGTCCTCCGAGAGCGCCATGGGCGTCGCGTAGCGTTCCGCCGGCCGATGCGCCATGGCCTTCAGGCAGACGGCCTCAAGCGCCTTGTCGATCGTCGCGTCGCGCGCTCGCGGCGCGATCAGCTCGCCCCGCTGTGCAGCGCGAAGCACGTCGCCGAAATCTCCTTCCACCGGCGGCCGGCCGGTCAGGAGGTAGTACAGCGTGCCCCCCAGGCTGTACACATCAGAGCGCGGGCCGAGGTGGTCCAGATCCCCCTCGGCCTGCTCGGGGCTCATGTAGGCCGGCGTGCCCATCGCGCTGCCGGGCAGCGTCTCGTCGCTCCCACTGCCTGAGCTTGGCACCAGCACCCGCTCGCCCGACTCCGCCCCGGGCTCGACCTGACCGGTCGCCTTGGCCAACCCCCAGTCCACGACGAACGTCTCGCCATGCTTGCCGACGACCACGTTTCCCGGCTTGATGTCGCGGTGCAGGACGCCGCGGCTGTGGGCGTAGCCAATGGCGTCGCAGATGTCGGTGAACCGCCCCAGCAGCTTGCGCAGCTCGAGCGAGCGCCGGCCAAGGTCACTCTCGAGCGATCGGTCGGCGTGGAAGCGGTCCACGGCCTCCTTGAGGCTGTCGCCCCGGATGAATCGCATGGCGTAGAAGGGGCGGCCGTCGGCAAAGGTACCCAGGCCGTAGACCGGGACGATTCCGGGGTGCTCGAGCCCGCCGGTGATCTCGGCCTCGAGCAGGAAGCGGGCGCGGCAGGCCGGCTCATCGGCGTGCTGGTCGAGAATCTGCTTGAGGGCCACCTCGCGGTTCAGCTCGGCATCGAGGGCGACGAACACCGCCCCCAGGCCACCTTTGGCATGGGGCCGCAGGACGCGGAACCGCTGGCCGTCGGCAGTGGCCGTGCCGACCGTGTAGGACGCCGTGCGGTCGGCCTCCGCGTCCTCGGTCGGTCCTCGGCCGGATGCCACGTGGCCGAGATGCGCGTCGATCTCGGGATCAGCCAGCCTCTCCAGGCTCTCTCGGGTCGACCGCCCGGCCGGCACCATGGCCAGGCTTTTCTCGACGTCGCCGTGCTTCTGCACGTGCTGGTCGGCCAGTGCCTCAAGCAGGTCGCGCTGTACCGGGCTCAAGTCGCCCCGCCCGACCAGGATCTCGGCCAGATGTCGTGACTTGTCCAGGGTCCATGCCTGAAACGCGGCGACGAGCTCGCCCTGATCGACGAGGCCGTTCTGCAGCGCGAGCAGACCGAACAGGAGATTGCGGTCGGCGGCCATGGCGCACCTCATTGAGCATCATCAGCAGTGCGGATAAGCTCCGCAATTATATGCGGATGGTGCCCCTCCGACAGCGCCGGGCATCGTCGCACGGGTGACGTACGCGCTTCGTCTGGGCACACTCCCTCGATCGCCTGCCCGCTCGCCGATGACGAAGGGATTCCAGACACCGAGGGATTCGTCGCGTCCCCACGGGGATCAAGACTCCGGCATGTCATTGACTGGCTAAAGGTTGGGTGAATTACGGCGCACAGTCATTGTCAAGCGCTGGATGGCTGGAGGATCCGTAGGTTCGTGCCAGGTTGCCTGCACACACAGACGGCCGAAAAGAGAGTGTCTGGCAACCTCCTTCTCAACCTCGGGGTGGCCCTGAGCCAGACCGGGCAACCTGATCGGGCGGTGGTTCATCCGAGAAAGCTGCTGGCGCTCAATCCGAATCGCACAGGCGGTCACATCGCCCTTGGGGTCGCACTTGCCCGTCAGAACAAGCCTGAAGAGGCGATCAAGGAACTTCGCTTTGCCTTGAAGACCGAACCCGACAACTCCGATGCCTTGAGGAATCTAGCGGCGTGCCTTCTCAGGACAGGAAAAGAATCGGAAGCCGAGGAGACCCTTCGGCGTGTTGTGAAGATCAGTCCGTCGGACCAGCAGGCGTGGTTTGGACTCGCCGAGGCGCTCTTTGTTCAAGATCGACTGGAAGATGCCGACGAATTCTATCGCAAGGCGATCGAGATCAACGCCAGCAGCAACCTTGCAGACCTCGTTCGTGACCGGCTGGGCCAGATAGCGAAAATGAAGTTCCGCAGCAAGACGCCCGGCATGGAGCGCATGGACGCCGTGATGTACCTCATCGGGGCGATCGAGAAGTTTGCGGACTTGTCGAGAAAAGAGGTTGGGAAGGTAGGTTACGAGGTCGCAACGCTGGGCATTGTCGGTTTCAATCAAGAAGGGAACCACTTTGGGAGCCCAGTGGGTGCCAGCAGAGCGGTTGCGAGTTGAATCGATGACTGGTCTTGGGGAGGGGATCAGGAAGTGACCGCCTGCGCTGACCTTGAGTAGCGATGGAGCAATCGCCGCTGGGAGCCACTTGGGCGGTTGCAGAGCAAATCGTCTGTGGGCGTCTTGGGGGAAGCTTAGGGCACGCGATCAATCCGGCTGCCGATGGCGGGACCGGGGTCACGCTGGAAGAGCGAGCGCGGGAGATTCCGCGATCATGGCGTCATAGCTCGGCCCAGTGATCGCACTGCCTTACCTTGTTTACGCTTGCAAAGCGAAGCAAGCAGAAAATGCAAATCAGAAGACATATTATTCCAGAAAAACCAAAGACCTCGCTGAGAGGGCGGGCCCTAGCAACTGTGTCGACCAGGGAAGCAGCCAGGAGAAGCGCCGCGAATATCATGAAGCAATAGAACGCGACGGCTCGATAACGACGGGCCAACGGATTAGTGGGCAGTGCATCAAGGGCCCCGAAAGCGGCAGCGCGTGCCAACCGGGAGAGGATGATCGAGCCGATAAGGAACGACAGCACCAGCAGGAATGTATGCATTGCACACTCTGGCGTTGCTACTACCTCGTCAGGCTTCTCGACGCAATGTCCGAAAGACAAGGGACCTGCAACCAGCACCTTCACGTTAGCGGACTTTGGCGGCGGATTCAAGGTATCCCGACTTCGGTTCCATCGCTACTCACGCCCCGTCATCGCCGGCCTCCCGCACAGGCCGGGGATTCCAGACACCCAGGGGTTCGTCGCGTCCCCACGCGGATCAAGACTCCGGCATGTCATTGACTGGCTAAAGGTTGGGTGAATCACGGCGCACAGTCATTGTGAAGCGCTGGATGGCTGGAAGATCCGTCGGTGCGTCTCGGATTGCCTGCATGCGCAGACGGCCGAAAAGAGGGTGTCTGGCGACCCCGCAGATTCGGGTTGGGCTAGTCGCCGGAGTAATAGCCCGCCGGGATCGGGCGGACGGTGGTGAGGGCGTCGAACGTACGCTGGCCGGGGCTAGGCTTCTTTGTTCCCACGAGCGTCGACGACTCAGTCAAAGTGGAAAATGATGTTCCTGGTTCTCGCAGTCGTCTGGATCGAGGCACTGGATGGCGAGGAGCAGTTGATCAATAGCCTGTCCCTTCGGCATATGATCGCTGACAAGGAAGACGCCCGGCATCGGTTCTCCAACGTCAACCCGGGCATACGCGAAGCCCGGCACGGTCTCGCGATCGTGTGTTAGCAGAACCCTCTGCTGGCTGGCAGCCCAGGCAAGGATGTTGGGATCCGGCGTGTGCGCCAGACCAACATCCTGAACGCGTACGACATCCAATTCCGGTAACCGGCGCACGAGGCCGCGGAGTACGTCGCCGTCAAAGTTCTCGTCAGTCACCAGTTTGATCACGGAGCAGCCCCTTCGCCTTGGCGCGGGCCATGATGAGTTCACGCAGGTTTTCGCGCGGCGCCCGCGATGACTCAATCTTGCGGCGGAGAGCGTCCGCCTTCACGTCGCACTGTCGCAGATATTCGTCGACGGGCGCCGGATTAAAAAGGTAATAGCTGACGACAGCGTAGACGTCGGGCAGGCTCAGCGTATCGTAGGACTGGACGATCCCCTCGGGCGTTGCTCCCCGCTGGAACGCGCGGATCACCAATTCCAGCAGCACGCGACTCTTGCCGACACGAAGAACGCCCGGCGGGTCTTCGTACAAAGGGATGGCCAGTGTGAGCGGCCGTTGCTCGAGGACGGTCATGGTTTCTATCCTCCTCTCTTTCGCACCATGTTACTTGATTTCCAGGATCGTGTACCGAGATTGACCATCCCCGTCCACGGGATTCCAGACACCCAGGGACTCGCCGGGGATTCCAGACACCCAGGGACTCGCCGGCGCCCGGGATTCCAGACACCCAGGGACTCGCCGGGGATTCCAGACACCCAGGCGTTCGTCGCGTCCGCGTGGGGGATTCCAGACACCCAGGGATTCCAGACACCCAGGGATTCGTCGCGTCCCCACGGGGATCAAGACTCCGGCATGTCATTGACTGGCTAAGGGATTCCAGACACCCAGGGATTCGTCGCGTCCCCACGGGGGTCAAGACTCCGGCATGTCATTGACTGGCTAAAGGTTGGGTGAATTACGGCGCACAGTCATTGTCAAGCGCTGGATGGCTCGAGGATCCGCGGGTGCGTCTCAGATTGCCTGCACGCACCGACGGCCGAAAAGAGGGTGTCTGGCAACCCGTCGCACCGATTTCACAACCTCTCAGGGACCCTTCCGGGCCGCCACCTCGCCGCCCAGGGCCTTGATCCGCTCGGCGGCGATGCGGGCGGCATCGGTGTCGGGCTCATCCCGGATGATCTCGCGGTAGAACACCAGCGCGCCCTGCGGTTTATCCATCTTCTCGAGGGACTCAGCCACCTTCAGCCGCGACGCGGCGATCCGCTCCTGCTTCGCTGGCGCCACGGCTTCGGCTCGGGTCAACGCGGTACCTCGCGGGGCGGGCGGGGGGCTCGCGGGGGGCCTCGGGAGGGAACTTCGCAGCTCCGAGGGCTCTTTCGCATCGGCGATGACGGTCGGTTCCGCGGGAGCCGGCGCGGCCAGCGATTTGAGGAACCGCTCGATCAGTGATTGCCGCTGATGGGGTGAGTGTAAGAACCGCGCGGCCGAGTCGCGGGCCTGGCCCTTGTGCGCCCTGACGGCTTCCACGAGGTTCCTGGCGCGGCCGTCGTGGAGATACGGGCCCGAGTCGCGGTATCCCCACAGCGGCGGCGTTCGCCACTCGGTCCCATCGGCCATGCTGGCCGCGGTGGGGATATCGACCTTCTCAGCCGGGCCGTAGTAGACCTGGACGGTCACGCTGGTCAAGTCCGGGCCCATGTCGTGCAGGAGCAGGTCGCTGTAGATGCCCTCGATCTTCCCCAGACTCGGGCGGTGGCAATCGGCGCAGCCGATCTCCTCGAAGGTCTGGCGGCCAGCCTCGACGGACTGGGAGTCGGGGTCGTCGAGCCGGATCGGGGCGGGCAGCGCCTTGACGTAGGCCACGAGGGCGTCGCATCCCTCCGGCGTCAGATCCAGGGCCCTGGCCTTGAGGTCCGTGGCCAGGGGCGAGATGGCCTGCGGATGGCCGGGGACTTCCAGGCCCAGTTCGCCCGCGCAGGCCCCCAGCACGAATTCCCGCAAGTCCGTCGTCTGGGCCTTCCAGCCGAACCGCCCGATCCGTCCGCTCTTCATGCGGCTGACCCGCCCGCGAATTTGAGGGGACTCCCGCTCGGCCGCGGCGGCCAGGACCTCGTCCGGCAGGTCGTCGATCAGGCCCAGGCCGAAGAGCGGCGGTGTGTTCCGCTGGGAGGCGAGGATCCTCCCCCCGGCGATCTTCAATCCCCGGTCGCTCCTGACGCCCGAGGCCCGGATCCGGGCCATCAGGCGAGACCGCCATGCTTCGTAGCGGGGGTCCACTCCGAAGTGGTGGATCACGGCACTCGGCGCGGCGACCAGCCCGGGATGGATCCGCCTTAGCGCATCCTCGTCCGGCTTGAGGGTGAACGACTTCGCCGTGATCGAGCCTGCGGCGCAGCAGAGCACGGAGTCCCCACCCTTCAGATTCAAGCGCAAATCGAATTCGTGTGCCTTCAGGGTTGTCCCATTCGCCGAGAACACGAGCCCGTCACGGAACCGGCCGCCGGCGGGTCCCGTCGACAATTGGAGATAGGCGATGCCAAAGACGAGGTCCGCCCGCGCCGAGATCGGCGTGAGGTCCGGTACCCGTGGGTCGGATCTATTGCCAACAGTGATCTGGTTACTCCGGAACCCGAACTCGCCGGTGATCTCGTCGCCGACGGCGCTGATGAGCTGGACATTCATCCCCGAGGGCCCGGCGCCCCCGGGACCGCCCAGGCCATGGCAGGCCACGCACGAGGTCGCGTTATACACCGGCCCCAGGCCGTCGCCGCCGTGGCAGCGGGGGTCGTCGGGCCGCCAGGTCCGGGCGAAGAGCTCCCGCCCTAGCGAGCGAGCATCCCCCGCCGGGGGATCGGCCGCTCCGGCCGCCGAAAGGGCGGGTCCAGGCCGACCTTCCGGCAGCATCGAGGCTCCTGGCCGACGCTCCGCCGCGCCGGCCACCCGTCGGGGAGCATCCGGCGCCGGGGCCGCCGGAGGTGGGACCTCGACCCGCGGCGGCAGCGGAGCCCGGGAATCCACGGGCGCTCCGGGGGCGGCTCCGGGGCCGGTACCGGGCCTCGGAGCGCGGTCGCGGCATCACGGGCGGCCGCCGGTGCTCGCGACGCGTCGCGCGCGCCGCGCAGCCGGGCACCGGCGGCCACGAAGAGGCCGACATTCCAGGCGATCGCCAGGCCGATCAGCCCCGCCAGCGCCCATCGACCGGCGCGGAACGGCCGTACCGCCGGCGCCGGGGCTCGTGACGTCGGTACACAACGAGAGCTCTCGCCCGGCCCGGTTGGTCCTGCACGGTTTCCCATGATCGCACCTCCCTCGTCCGCAGGTCGCCTCCTGATCGCCGGCCGATGGTCTCCGATCCCGCTGCGGGAACGAGCGGGCTGGCGTCCCCCGGTCTTCGACCGGCCATGTTGCAACGGCCACCCTCGCCAGCGGGGTATCGCATGCGGGGACGTGATGGAACGCGACGAAGCGCGGATCGGCAGGGATTAACAGCGGAGGTGGCGCGATCGAAGCGAGGGCGGGGAGATCATGGGCGAGCGGCATCCTCGGGACGGCGGGCTGCCCGGCGGGTACGGGCGCGGGAGGGCGGGCGCATCGAGGAGGGGATTGGCCCCCTCGTCGTCGCCACATTCCCCGTCGACGCAATCGCTCTGGGAGGCGCCCGAGCTGGCATCGCGAACGAGGGGCGCCACGGTGCGCCACCGGTCGCGGCCCCCGGGGATCGCCTCATCCGGCCCCCAGGCATGAAGCGACGGCGTCGGGAAGAGGATCAAGACGGCGATGAGGGTCATCGGGAAGGTCTCCGTGCCGGCTCGGCTCGCTGAGCTCTATTCAGGAATTCGACCGCGGTCGGGGTTTTGTTCGACGCTGAATGCGCGGAAGGGGATTCCAGACACCCAGGGATTCGTCGCGTCCCCACGGGGATCAAGACTCCGGCATGTCATTGGCTGGCTGAAGGTTGGGTGAATTACGGCGCACAGTCATTGTCAGGCGCTGGATGGCTGGAGGATCCGTAGGTGCGTCTCAGAACGCCCGCACACACAGACGGCCGAAAAGAGGGTGTCTGGCAACCTTTTTTCCGCTCCCCTTCGACCCGTGTAAGCTTGCCGGTTCTGGGATTGAGAGCGCCGGCGAGGTAACGCTTCTCGTTGCAACCTGGGGTGTGCAATTGCGTTTGTTGTGCGGCCAGCGTCCATTCTGGTCCGACCTTGTCCAGGGGATGCCGCCGGGTCGCATTGGGGGAGCGATCCCCCGGGGCCACCCGGCGCAATCCCTTCGAGACGCCGTGCTCGACGGGGTCGGCTCCTGGATTTCCTGCATCACTCGTTTCGCACGCGCGGTTCCCAGCCGAAGGGGTGCAGCGCCTCCTTGATCGACAACCCCACGACCTCGATCTCCCGTGGGTTGTTCGTTCCGAGTCCCAGCTTGGCGGCCATGGCCAGATGATTGTCGCCGGGGAAGGGACCGGTCGCCGCTGCGGCCATCGGGTCGTAGCCCATCACCACGGTGCCGACGGCGTCGGTGCAAACCGGGTTGCGGCCGGCCAGCAGGAGGCCCGGCTTCTGCAAGGCCAGGTCGGAGCACCACGGCCCCTCACCGCCTGAGACCGTCTCGATCCCATCGATGATCGTCAGATCGATTGGACGGATGCCGATCGAGTCGACTGTGTGCCGGGGGACGCGATATGTCGGCCGGCGGGGTGACTTCGGGTCGACCTCCTGCGGAAGGCCGTCCGCCGGCCGCTCTGCGCCGCTGTGAAAAAGGGCCATGCGGGCCGACTTCGCTTGCTCGTTGGGCTCGTGGTGTGAATAAAGGGCTGGGGGCGTGATCCCGAAGTTGTTCTTGATCCCCATGGTCACACCCGCCGTCGCGTGGTTCTTGAGCTTGGCGAGCGACACGTAGACGTCGCAGTCGACGTACGAATGGTTCAGGTGGTAGGCAGGGAAGAGGCTACCGCCCCATGGTACCTTCACCTCGTGGTATTTCGTTCCCTTGCCGAGGTTGCGTGTGTCTTCGTATTCGACCGACGCCTTCAGGGCGGCAAGAGCGTTCAAGTCCCAGCCGGCGTCGCGGAGGTACGGCTCAAATGGGCCGAGCTGGTAGGTGCACTCCAGGAAGCGGATGCGCTTCGCGCCGCTCGGTCGAGCACGGCTGCGGTGGCCAGGACGACATCGGGGTGGACATGATAGGTTCGGCTGCCGGGCAGGCCGAGCGCCGGCTGGTGGACGTCCCCAGTGAGGTTGACCTTGACTGCGACGGTCTTGCCGGCGACCAGCTTCGCGAGTCCGCCGAGCTGGTCCATCATTGCCTGGAGCTGGCCGACGACGGCGTTCGGGCCGTACGTTTTACAACGGGCGATGCTCACCGGCGAAGACGGCTTCGTGGGCGTGGCCCGGAGCGGCACATCCACCAGAGGCGTCAGCAGTGAGGCCCCCACGATCCTCAGGAAATCTCGGCGATTGCGACACGGTCCCATCGTTGTTCTCCGTTGCTCGAGAGAGGATCATGCCGGACGCGGCGGATTGGAACCGAGTCCAGCCGGCACGGCGACTGCCCCGTGCCCGTCGACCTCGTCCAGTTTGGCTGAGCCCTCATTAGACCGGGGCCTGCGACGCAGGTCCAGGGAACACCGATCTGGTGGCGCGGATTGAACTAAACCGCTCCGCGGTGGGCAAGAACGAGGTTTCAATCGGATCCGAGCCGTCTGGGTGTTCGCTGCACACCGCGGACGTTGTCGAGCGCTGGATGGCTGGAGGATCCGTAGGTGCGTCTCAGATTGCCTGCACGCACAGACGGCCGAAAAGAGGGCGTCTGGCTACCCCCTTCCCCGGGCGAGATGACCGGCGGGTGTCTGCCTCCCCCTTTTGTCCCGGCCGAATGGTGTAATTCCATTCGCCGTGGAACTTGTGTGGGTTCAACTGTACCTGTTTCAGTTCGCGGTCGGAGACCTTCTTACCGGACGGGTATTCATTGGGATCCAGGGCAGCTCTGACTTTCAAACCCGCTGTGGTGCGTGTGTTACCGATTAGCTCGACGATTGCCTGTACCGTGATCAGCGGTTTGCCACGCCAGTTTTGAGTGACGAACGAAAACAACCGATGCTCGATCTTGTTCCACTTGCTCGTGCCCGGCGGAAAATGACACACGGTCAACGTCAAACCCGTTGCGTTGGCCAACTCCTGCAGCGCGACTTTCCACAACCGAGTGCGGGCGCCGTTACTTCCGCCTCCATCCGCTGTAATGAGCAACTCCGCCGGACTACGAAAGCGTGTCCGGCCCATTTCGTCCCACCAACGCTGGATTGTAGCCGCCGCGAACTCGGCCGTGTCGTGCGTGATGCCCACACTGACCCAGCCCTCGTTGTTAGCCAGGTCATAGACGCCGTACGGAATTGCCTTGCCCAACTTCTTGTCGGCGAAATCATGCACCCTTACTTCCACCGGTCGGCCGCTGGGGCGGTATTCGCGCCCTCCATTCTTAAAATCCCCTACCAATTCCTTCTTTTTCGTATCGACCGAGACCACCGGCTGGCGCCGACGTTGAAACCGCTTGACCAGTCGGTTGATATACTCAAACTGAGCGTTGCGGTCCGGATGCGACCCGCCTTCGCGAGTCTTGCGGTTTGCCTGCAAGCTAAAGCCTGCTTCATCCAGCAGCGTCGCGACCGTGCTATGGCTGACGGTGTGCCCTTGGTCTTTCAACGTGCGAGCCAACACGCGCGTACTACGGATCGTCCAGCGCAGCGGCGAGTCGGGCTCGCCGCGCGCCGTAGGTTCAACCAATGCCTCCAGCGCCGCAACTAAATCGGGATCATGGTGCTTGATAGATTTGCGGCCCGCACCCGGTCGGCGAACATGAGCGCCGCCAGCGCGGCCTTCTTGCGCGTTTTAGGCTGCGAGCGAACCTCCGTGATTCCAGCACGGACAGTGGTGCGCGACATGCCTGTGGCGTGGGCCACGATCGTCACGCCGCCCCATCCCAGCTCAAGGGCCTCGGACGCCGCCCAAAGTCGCCGAGCGCGTTCATCCAACGCGCTTTCCAATTGCTTGTACTTCCGCCGAATCCTGGCGATCGTGGCTGCTTCCGGCATGCCACGACGTTCGCAGAATCCCAGCAGGCCAAGATCAATCTGGACAGTTTATTGTTTTACGATCCCTAAGGTTCGTGACAAGACTTTCTACCACACCGACTACAACCTCAAGGCGATGGCGGCTGTCGGGCAGGATCAGCCGATCAGGGTCAAGCTGCGGCTGATACCCGACGATGACTCGTCAAACGAACTCGGGCACAAGTGCCAGGTGCTTCGCCCCTACATGGAGTTCGGGTGGAAGTTCGCGGAGGACAACAACTTCCTGGACGTGCTGGCGGACGAGGAAGGTGTGTTCAAAATCCTCGCCGATCGGGATGGCAATCCTATTGACGAGAATATGCAGCCGACCTACTGGCGGGTCGATGATGTCCGAGATCCGTACAAGTGCCGGGTGACAGTCCTCAAGGATCTCGACGGGGACGGGTCCGTCCAGAAGGACGAACTCCAATATGCCGACTACCTTGTGTGGGACTATCACCGGGATACGACAGACCCCGTAACCAAGCTGACGTATCGTGAAGTCCTCAACGTCGAAGAGGAGGTTGAGTACGAAGATGGTGAGGCACGGTGCCTTTGGTTCACGATTTACACCGGTCGTGAAGTCGAACCATTTCAGGTTGCCGTGATCTGAACTGGACACCCAAGGCTTCCCAGGCTGACTAAGCGGGACATAGCCAACCCTGCCAGAAGACCGTCATTCAGATGTCGGCGCGCAATCGGTTACGACAGTTCGTAACTGACGAGCGGGATTACCTTCTCTGATTGCATCCGCATTAACTTGGAGATGGAACTATTGAAGGCATTCACGGACTTGGCCTGGAACGAAGCCAAGGAGAGCACGTGAGCGAGTTTGATTCGTGCTTTTCTTCTGCCTTGAATCGGTCCATCAGTCTGGATTCCCCACATCCCGCACCGTGGTCGTCAGATCCTCAACTCCCAGCACGTTCACCGGGATCGGTGGCAGCCACTTGAGCGTGACGGATCTGGCATCAGGCTGGTCCTTCTTGCCGACCCAGAACGAGTGCCAATGCGCCCTGCGGATATGGGAACGAGGGCCGGCATGGGTCCCGGTCTGTTCCGCTGGTTCATGTTGCGACAATGCCTGCCTCAACGCGGCTCCGAGGCGATACCCGACGTCCCATCGGCTTGGGTGATCCGGGGCAAAGATCCGCATTCCCTTCTTGGTCTTCTGCGGCTTGGGACGAGTGGGTACACGTCTGCCGGCACAACCCTCCCTGATCTCGGCGGCTTGGGAACAAAGGTAGAGGACGAGAGATACCAGGGGCGAGATATCGCTGGAGAGCTGCTCCACGACACCCTCCGGTGATTGCACTCTGGCGGGAAAATGGCGAGCAGCCTCCTTCAACATCGCCTCTACTCCATCAGCGACTCCGCCTTTGCCCAGGTGGATCGGCGTGACGATCAGGTCGTCACCTGCTGGACCAGTCACGTCAAGAACCAGGCGAAGTTCCGTGCGCCGATCGTTCATGTCAGACTCTAAATGAGCGAAGAATCCGTTGAGGCTGGCTCCCTGCCAGGCCTGGTCAGGGGTCGGGATGTAAACGCACCACTCAGGGAGATGAAAGAGAACCTCGGTGGGGATGTCTCCGGTAACCGGCGTCTTCCAGAGGGCGTCGAAGGTCGTGGGATCAAATCGGTAGATGCCTTGCGTGACGCGCCATGCCGCCAAAGCACCCAGAATGCCGATGTGATGAGCGTGGTTCAGAGGGGTCTTGTGCTGGGACACGATGGCGTAGGTTCCCGCCAGCGGCAGAAAGCACCAGTGTGCCCAGTCTCCGAGTTCCTTTCTGCCGGCACGGAACTCGTCCACTTGTTTCCAGGCGTCCGGATAGAGGCGACCATAGGCGCAGAGAATCTTGCCGGGACGGAGGTATGGTTCAGTCACGGAGCAGTTCCTTATGCCTCGACCACCGTAGTTGGCTCTGGCGATCTCCAGCTCGGCAGAGGCGGCGAGAGAGTTGTCCGCCTAGCCAGCCCGCGAGCAGAGCGAACAGCGAATGTCCATTCCGGATGAAGTTCTCGGTCGTGCCGCTGGTGGTCCCGGCAGAGCTACTGGTAAGGAAGGAATTTCCCAGGATGACGCCGAGCAGGCTGGCGATGGTGAAGCGGATGCGTCTCATGGCGTGGCCCCCGAGTGGTTGAAAAAGAATCTGCCAACGAGCATTCTAAATCGCTGACCGATTCATGGAAAATGCCACGTTCTGTGGGGGTTGTCAGTAGCTCGGTACAGACTGTGTTCGTGCGGTCCCCTGCTGGTTCGGCTTACATCTTGTAGCCGATCTGCCGCAAGAAATCCTTTCGCCACTGGATCTCCTCCTCGTCTTCGATGCCCTTCGGAGAGAATCCGTCGACCACGCCCAGGATGCCACGACCCTGCTCGGTCTCGGCAAGCACGACTTCGGTCGGATTGGCAGTCGCACAAAAGATGCGGCACACCTCTGGGACCATTATCAGGGCGTTCAGGACATTGAGCGGATAGAAACCGTCGCCAAGGAAGACGATGAAGGAGTGACCGGCTCCGATGGCAGCGACGTTTTTCTTCGCCAATTCGGTCATGGCGGCATCAGTCCCGGACCACCTGACGAGGCATTTGCCAGACGCTTCGCAAAACGCCAGCCCGAACTTGATCCCCGGAACAGAAGTCACGAGCGCCTCGTGAATGTCCTCCACTGACTTGATGAAATGCGTCTGCCCCAGGATGAAGTTCGTGTCGTCGGGCTTTTCGACCTTCACGGTGATGAGTTGCATGGGAATTCTCTCCCTGATTCTCCCGCCTGGATTTGTCAGCCACAACAATCATGACCTATTCTATGCATAGGAGGATGCGCTCTATGAGGCATGATGCCTCAGCACACCAATCCAACCTCGAAATTCACTTTTTGCGGCACTCTCCACAGTGCCACGATCATGTACAAGGTCGGAGTGCTTCATGCCCAGAGGGCGGCGGACTTGAGCCGCGCTGACATCGGCATGGGGTTTGCTGACAACTGACACCAGACTTGACCAGGAGGGAGGATTTGACCATGAGACGAAGTTTTCGCTCTCTTGCAGACAGTCTGGTCCTGATCACCGCCGTGACGGTGCCCTGCGTACTAGCCGCGAACCGCACTCCCGTCGGGAGAAGCGCTGAAGCGGTTCTGTCGAAGGTTGAGGCATTCGTGGGGATCGTACCCCGCTCTATGAGGCATGATGCCTCAGCACACCAATCCAGCCTCGATCGCCACGGACCGAGGATCATGGAATCCCGCCGAAGCAGACGGACCAGGGACCAAGCCAGATAAGCCTGGTACTTCCACTACAGGCAGGTGCGATTTGCCCGCTGGTGTGGCTTCATGGGACCAGATGCCAACCTCGATCGGGAGTTCTTCGACCCACCGATCACTGAACGCCCTGTACTCACCGCCGGTGCAAGTTCTCTGAACCGCATCTGAATGCCTCGTGTCGATCGCAGAGGGAGGATCGCAATGAACGCCAACACTAACATTCTCGTTGTCTTGTCCGCCGCTCTTCTTCGCCACCTGCGTAGAGTCGCCGAGGAGCAGCAAATCCCGCTACGTTGGCTGGTAGCCGGTCTCGTCTGCGATACCTTTGAGACCGGAACCGGTCATGGGAAGCTGACCTGTGAGTCTGGCGAATCGTGAGCGACATTGCAGGTAAGCCTGCTCTCTTCAAGTTAAAGGAAGCCCTCCCTCCCGGCAGATCAGCTTCCCCAAAAGCGTTCTATGCTGGAATGACGGGGTACCAGGACTTCTTGCTGCTCCACCGCTCAACATCCGAGCAGGCAGTCACATTCCATCGCACGAAACATGCCCGGTTGATCAAGATCGATGCCGACCCGAGCTTTGATCGTTCGGTCGGCCCGCATTTCACCGAAGGACTCGAGCTGCCCGAGTAATTCCCCCTTCCGCTCTCGTCGCGCAAACCCGCGGGAGCAGCACGCCCGCTCGATCCCGCAGATTGAGCCGACCGTGTCCCAGTCCGACCGAAACGGCACCGGCTCCGTCAGGCTGCTGATTCGCAGTAGGATTCTCACGATCCTGCCGGATGAGCGGACTGCACGGCCGCACGAGGCCCGTCGATTCCCCAGGGTGCCGCCTCGGGTGACGAAATGCTCTGCGGGTGACGAACCCGCTTCGTCACCCGCGGCTGGTCGCGCGCGCCGGCCGCGCGGATCTTGCGGCCTCCCGGAGCGCCGCTCGCAAGCATTGTGCGGATTGCGACATCGCGGGTGACGAAGATGACGAAGGTGACGAAGCTTTTTGCGAAAGGGAGGTAGACACGCGCAAAGGGAGAGCAGCCGCGCGAGCCGCGCTGGGAGAAAGTCGTGCTCGTACCCGTCCTCGTGCTCGTACTCGGCATTCTGTGTTTTCCGCGCACCCCCGTCGGGCCCTCTCGATCCGCCGGAGACGGAAGGCCGAATCGATACCGGCCCGACGCACCAGTTTTGATGTTGCGCTGTTTTGAAACTTGCCCCGAAGGGGCCCGAACATACCAGCCCAGGGCAACGCCCTGGGAACTCGTTTGCGTTTCGAGCGAAGCCCTGTTAAGGGCGAAACAAATCGTTTGCAATTGCGCTGTCGTGACATCACCCGTCTTGGTTTGTGCCGCCCTTTCAGGGCCTCTATTCTCCTTGAATGCCTCTCCCCAGGGCGTTGCCCTGGGCTGACTTGTGGCTCCCCCGTTCGGGGCGACGGCACACGAGCGCAACATCAAAACGCGCCAGCGATCCGGTTCATCCTTCATCCTTCATACTTCATCCTGACATGAATGCCGATGCGTCATGGTTTAAACCGCCAATCGACGCGGTCCTGGTAGGCCATCGTTTCGTGGACGAGCGAGTAGAGACCCGGGTCGTACGCTTTCAGCGCCTCACGGGAGCTGATCGGCCGGTCGGCGCCGATTGGCGGGGAGTCGGCCCCGGTGGCGTCGAAGTAGGCTAAAGCGCCCGCGACCCAGTATTCGTCGCGGTCGCGCGCTGCCGCGGTCCCGCGCCAGAGACCCTTGCCTTTCGCCTCGTCTTGCAACTTCTCTCAGCTGCTGCTCAAAGGTGACGTCCAGTCGCTTGACTCGGAGCTCGTACTGCTGTTTCTGTCTCCGCTTGTCGAAGTC
Organism: uncultured Isosphaeraceae bacterium; assembly: GCA_963781785.1. Lineage (GTDB taxonomy): Bacteria > Planctomycetota > Planctomycetia > Isosphaerales > Isosphaeraceae > CAWAHD01. The sequence goes on from CAWAHD010000002.1 coordinate 939,172, forward strand.
GGGGTCGACAGGACGCACGCCGGTGACGCGGTAGAGCGCTCGGGCGAACTCGCTCACCACCATGCCCTTTCCCGCGAATCGGTCGGTCGCGAGGTCGAGCACATTCTCCTCGGGGACAACCATGAGCTTGAGCGCTGGCGTGTAATCGAGATAGCGAACCTGGTCGAAGCCCGCCGTCTGCTTCGACCCCTGGAATTCCGGAAGCTCGCCGAGCGCTTCGTCTCGTCCCAGGACAACGAGGCGGGCCCCGTCGGAGATCAGGGCCTTCAGGATGTCATGCCGGTAGGCGAACATCTTCCGGACCGTTAGATTGGCCTTGAGCACTGCCTCGTCGCTGACCTTGTTCGACCCGAGCACCGGGAACTCCCGCGCATACGTGAACTTGGTGTAATAGGGGTCGACCTTGAACCGGGCCGGCGGCGGAATGACGCTGGGCTGCCGGCGGAGCATGGCGAGCCTCCAGTCCTTCCCGGCCGACAGTTTGAAGGTCGTCCGGACCAGGTCGTAGCCCTCGGGGTCATACTGCTTCAGTTGCTCGCGCGTGCCGACGGCATTGTGGTTCCAGTTATTGACCCGGTTGCAGTCGAAGTACGACTGACAGATCTCGGCCCAGTATTCGCCCGGGTTGGAGCCGGTATAAGCGTTCTTCCACAGCCCGGCCGCGACCGCGTTCCGGTAGGTCGTGCGCAGCCGATCGCGCCAGGTCGGGTCGATCCGCCCCAGCGCGGCGTCGATCGTGTGGCAGAACTCATGGACCCCGATGCTCTCATCGTCGTATCGGTCGCCGGCGAGGTTCAGCAGGTTCTCCTCGCCAAAGCTGGTGACCCGGAATCCTCCTGTCCCGCGCACCCGCTCGTTCAGATACGCGGGGTTCGGGCTGGCGCGGTACTCCGGCATGTCTGTGTAGACCTGGTCCTTGCCGATGATAATCAGGCGCGTCCCGTTTTTTGCCATGGCCTCCAGGATGTCCGGGCGGCCGGCCAAGAGATGCGTGACGATCTCGTGCGTCCGCTTGAGCGCAAGGTCAGCGACGTCAGCCGAGGCAAAGACCGGCACGCCGTCGATCTCCAGGTACTTCTTGTAGAACCGGCGGGCGACGTCCCGGTCGCGATCCGCGAATTTCGCAAACACCGATTCGGGCGGTGCCGTGACCGAAGGCGCCGCTCCGATCAGGGGTGTAAGGGCGAGATAGAGCAACACCATTGGGCTCACGGACAGCCTCCTTCGTCCAGTAGTCTCAAGTGTGCGCACCGCCCACCGCCTCCGGCAGAGGTTCGTGGGCCATATCCAGCTAACGTACTCCCAAGTTATAGCTGGAAGCCTAGCCGTTCAAGTTCTCGAGTCGAGGTGACACATGCTCTGCGGTGATGACACCGCGAGGTGTCACCCGAAGCTGGTCGCGCGTGCCGGTCGCCCGGATTTTGTGGCCCGCTGGAGCGCCGCTCGTGAGCACTATGCCGATTGCGACATCGCGGGTGACACTTGTGACACGAGTGACACCAAGATTCGCCAAATAGAGGTAAGACACACCAGCAAGAGCGCCGGCGGCGCTGCTGGAAGGCGGAAGGACGGACGAGGGAACTGATTGATCCTTCATCCTTCGGTGAGATCACCTCGCGCCGGCCTTGAGTCCCGCCGGCGTCGCTCAGTAAGATGACCGGTGGGATTTCCGGAACGGAATCAACACCAGCAACGGATCGCTCGGTTCTGTCACAGGGAGAACACACGATGGCCACGGTCATGAAACCGCCCCGCAAGGTCGCCAGCAAGGTCGCAACCAAGCACCAGACCAAGCTGCTCATCGACGGCAAGTGGAAGAGTAGCGCGAGCGGCAAGACGTTTCGGACGATCAACCCTGCCACGGAAGAGGTCATCGCCGATGTCGCTGAAGGCGATGCCGCCGATATCGACCTCGCCGTCAAGGCGGCCCGCAAGGCGTTCGACTCGGGTCCCTGGCGGAAGACCGACGCGCGCGACCGCGGGCGGCTCTTGAACAAGCTCGCCGACCTGGTCGAGTCGCACATCGACGAGCTGGCCGCGCTCGAGACCCTGGATAACGGCAAGCCGATCGCCGAGAGCCGACACGCCGATTTGCCGCTGGTGATCGACTGCTTGCGGTACTACGCCGGCTGGGCCGACAAGATCCACGGCCAGACGATCCCGATCCGCGGGCGCTACTTCTGTTATACGAAGCGCGAGCCCGTCGGCGTCGCCGGCCAGATCATCCCCTGGAACTTCCCCTTGCTGATGGTCGCCTGGAAGTGGGGCCCCGCGCTGGCGGCAGGGTGCACGGTCGTGCTCAAGCCGGCCGAGCAAACGCCGCTCTCGGCGCTGCGGCTGGGCGAGCTGGCGCTCGAGGCGGGATTTCCCGCCGGCGTGATCAACATCGTGCCCGGCTTCGGCGAGACCGCCGGCGACGCTCTGGTCAAGCACCCGCTCGTCGACAAGATCGCGTTCACCGGCTCGACCGAAATTGGCCACATCATCATGCGGAACGCCGCCGGCACCTTCAAGAGAGTCACCCTCGAGCTGGGGGGAAAGAGCCCGAACATCGTCTTCGCCGACGCCGATCTCGACTCGGCGGTCAATGGCGCGATGCTCGGGTTGTTCCTCAACCAGGGCCAATGTTGCTGCGCCGGCAGCCGGCTGCTGGTCGAGGAGAAGGTCTACGGCGCCATGGTCGAGCGGCTGGCGGCCGCCGCTCAGAAGCGCAAGCTCGGCGATCCGTTCGACCCGACGACCGAGCAAGGGCCGCAGGTCGACAAGACCCAGTTCGACAAGGTGCTCGGCTACATCGAGTCGGGCAAGCGCCAGGGAGCCCGCTGCGTGACCGGCGGCGAGCGATTCAGCTCAAAGGGCTATTTCATCAAGCCGACCGTGTTCGCCGACGTGAAAGACAATATGAAGATTGCCACGGAGGAGATCTTCGGCCCGGTCATGCAGGTGCTCAAGTTCAAGGACATCGATGAAGTCGTCGACCGCGCCAACACGACCGACTACGGTCTGGCGGCCGCCGTCTGGACCCGCGACATCAAGAAGGCCCACGCGGTCGCCGATCGCGTCCGTGCCGGCACCGTCTGGATCAATTGCTACGACGTCTTCGACGCCGCCGCTCCGTTTGGCGGATTCAAGGCCAGCGGCGTCGGCCGCGAGCTGGGCGAAAAGGCCCTCGACAACTACACCGAGACCAAGACAGTGACCGTTGCATTGGAGTGACCGCCGTCAAGCCCCCAGCCAGGGCGGCCCGGCGCCCTGCGGGGGGAGCTTGATCACGCTCAGGCTCAGGATGTGGGGATTGGTCCGCAGCGCTTCCAGCGACCCGGCCGACGGCACGCTGTCCAGGTTGACGACGCCAACGGCTTCGCCCCCTTGCTGCTCGCGGCCGACGTTCATCTGGGCGATGTTGACTCCCTCGTCGCCCAGGGTGCGCCCGATGAAACCGATCAGACCGGGACGATCCATGTGGGTGAAAACCAGGAGCGTGCCGTCGATGTGGGCGTCGAGCAGGTAAGACCCCAGCCGGATCAGCCGCAGAAACTGCTTGCCGAACAGGGTACCCGAGGCGACGTAGGTTTTGCGCTCGGTGGTGACCTCGGTATGGATGAGCGTGGCGAAGTCGCCGGGCGCCTCGGCCGATCGTTCCTCGATCACAATGCCGCGGTCGCGGGCGAGGGCCGTCGCGTTGACCAGGTTGACCTGCTCTTCCAGGGCGGAGGCCATCAACCCTGCGGCAAAACTGGCGGTGATCAGCTTGGTGTTCTTGTGAGCGACCTCGCCGCGGTAGGTGAGCCGGGCCGTCTTGAGCGTGCCTCGGTCCATCTGGGCGTGGAGCATGCCCAGACGCCAGGCCAGGTTCAGGTCCAGGCGCACGTCTTCCAGCTCGGCGCGATCGAGGGCCGGCATGTTGACCGCGAAGCGAACCTGCCCGCGCGCCAGGAAGTCGCTCAAGAGCTGGGCGGCCTCGACCGAGACCGAGACCTGTGCTTCTTCGGTCGATGCCCCGAGGTGAGGTGTCACCAGCACCTGCGGCAGGCCGATCAAGGGATGATCCGCCGGCGGCGGCTCCGGGTCGAAGACGTCGATGGCGGCGCCAGCCACTTTGCCGGTCTTCAAAGCCTCTGCCAGCGCTGATTCGTCGATCAGCCCGCCCCGGGCGCAGTTGATGATCCGGACAGTCGGCTTCATCAACGCGATCTCGCGGGCTCCGATCAGGTTCCGGGTCTCCGGCGTGAGCGGTGTGTGCAGGCTCAAGAAATCGGCTCGGCCCCACAGATCGTCAAGCCGCGCCACGCTCTCCACGCCGCGTTCCAGGGCCTTGTCGGCTGCCAGAAACGGGTCGAATCCCAGCACGGTCATGCCGAACCCGTGAGCCCGAGCGGCCACCGCCAACCCCACCCGGCCCAGCCCGATCACGCCCAGCGTCTTGCCCTCGAGCTGTGTGCCCGTGAGCTTGGCTCGGTCCCACTTGCCTGACTTGAGACTGTCGTTGGCCTTCGCGACATTACGCGCCAACGAGAGCAAGAGCGCCATCGTGTGCTCGGCCGTCGAGATCGTGTTGCCGCCGGGCGTGTTCATCACCACGATCCCCAGCCTCGTGGCCGCCGCGACGTCGATGTTGTCGACCCCCACGCCGGCGCGCACGATCGCGCGCAGCCGATCTTGCCCCTCCAGAACCTCGGCGGTCAATTGCGTGCCCGATCGGATGACGATGCCATCCGCCTCGTGCAGGGCCTCCTTGAGCGCAGCGGGATCCTGGGCCAGCTTCGTGTTGACCACCACCTCGATCGCCGGTTCCGCGCAGGCGCGACAGGCCTTCTTCAGCCAGCTTGTCCGTGACCAGAACTCGACGCGTCGCCATTGGCAAAATCCTGAAAACTGAATCCGAGCCAACTTCGTGGATGTTCACATCGGCCGCTCAAGGCTTATCCGACCAGGGCAGCCCCTTTTTGACCGACCAGGACTTGCTGGGCCGCGGTGACGCCGCGCCCCGGCTCGACGTCGAAACCCAGCTCAACCAGGGTCATCTCGAGCGCGGCCAGAGTGCCGACCACGTCGATCTCGTCGGTGTAACCCATGTGGCCGATCCGGATGATCTTGCCCTTGAGCCGATCCTGTCCGCCGACGGTCGCGATGCCGAACCGCTCGGACAGCCGGTTTCGCAGCGCTCCCTCTTTCACGCCCTCGGGCACACAGAACGCCGTCAAGCCCTCTGCGGGTCTCGAGCTGATAAAGCTCCAGACCCAGCGCCTGGATGCCGGCCTGGCAGGCTTCGCTCATGCGGCGATGGCGGTGCCACACGTTTTCGATCCCTTCCTCCTTGATGCGGCGCAGGGCGGTGCGCAGGGCCAGTATCAAGGTATGGGCCGGCGTATAAGGCGTGTCAAATTCCTTGACCTTCTTGCGGGCCAGCTTGAGGTTGAAATAGTAGCTGTGCGCGTCGAAGCTGTCGATCTTGGCCCAGGCCTTGGGGCTGACCGCCACGAACGCCAGCCCGGGCGGAATCATCAGCGCTTTCTGAGAACCGACGCACAAGAGGTCAATGCCCCAGCGGTCGGTCCGGCATTCCATGGCACCGACTCCCGAAATGCCGTCGATCGCCAGAAGCGCGGGCGTCCTGGCGACGACCCGGCCGATGGCTTCAACCGGGTGCCCCGTGCCCGTGGAGGTTTCGCTCAAGGTGCCGCACACGCAGGTCGTGTCGGGATGTTGCGCAAGGCGCCGGCGACCTGCTCCGGGTCGACAGGCTGGCCCCACTCGGTATCGAGCGACACCGCGTTCAAGCCGAATGCCTTGCAGATATTGATCCACCGTGCCGCAAAATGCCCTGCGTTCAAGACCAGCGCCTTGCCCCCGGGGGGCACCGAGTTCACGACCGCCGCTTCCATCGCGCCGGTGCCCGAAGCCGTCAGGATCAAGACATCATTCTGCGTCTGGAACACGTGCTTGAGGCCGTCGAGAACCTCGGTGATCACTTCCTTGGCCTCGGCAGACCGGTGATGGATCACAGGTCGGGCAAGCTCCAGGAGCACGTCTTCAGGAACCATCGCGGGACCGGGCGTCATCAATCGCGGCTTGCGCATGGGCAGCTTCCTTCCGAGAATCGTTCTTCCTCAACGGAGAGCGGACACAATCAGCCGCTCTTATCAGTGTGATCGGGTTTCATCGCTTCCGAACAAGTGTACTCTAGAGCGCGGCGGGCCGGGAGGGCTGTTCCGCGGCTGCTCAAACGGCGTCAGTCTGCTGTTGATCGGTTGACCACAGGCAATTCCGCCGTGACCGGCGGTCGGCTGGGCTCTGCGCCGTAGACGTGGCGGGGATCAAAAACCCGCTCGGAGGTGATTTCGAGGCCGCCTCCATCCGCGACTCGTCGAAAAAAGCAGGATCGATAGCCTTCATGACAGGCCCCGCCGACCTGCCGCGCCTTGATCAAGATGACATCACCATCGCAGTCGAGCCAGATCGACTCGATGTGCTGCACGTGGCCCGACGTGGCGCCTTTGTGCCAGTGCGCGCGACGAGATCGCGAGTAAAAATGCGTCTGTCCAGTCGAAAGTGTGTCTCGCAAGGCCGGTTCATCCATCCAGGCCATCATCAAAACGTCACCGCTGTCCGCGTCCTGGACGATCACCGGAATAAGCCCGTCGTCGTTCCATTTGAGCGCCTCTGCGAAAGGAAGCGGTTGAGTGGGCATCGGCGCGCGGCTCACATTCCGTCTGACCAAGAATCTATAGAACATCGCCGACGAGGAATTGTACCAGGATTTGAATTGACCGAGAAGTTTCGTAGAATCGCCGAGGGACACAATCGGTGAAAATTGGAGAGTGCCGACATGGCGGAGCAGCCGCTCGAACCGTCCGAAGGCAACCCGCTCAAGGGTCTCGACGAATGGGAAGCGTTTGTGCACGACCGCTATCCCGAGCCGAGCGAGAAGTCAACGTTCCGGGATTACGGAACGAACGTGCGCCCGGCCGTCCGCGAGTTTTACCGGCTCAATCATCGCCATCAGACGCTCGATTTCGTCCGCGCCAAGGAGCTGCAGTACCTGGCGCTCAATCACCGCACGATGACGATCTGGGAAGCGATGGAGTTTCTCAACACCCTGGTCGACGACAGCGACCCGGACACCGACTTGACCCAGATCGAGCACTTGATGCAAACCGCCCAAGCGATCCGCGCCGACGGGCATCCGCGCTGGTTCATCTTGACTGGTTTGATCCACGACCTGGGGAAAATCCTCTGCCTCTTCGGCGAGCCGCAGTGGGCCGTGGTCGGCGACACGTTTCCGGTCGGCTGCCGCTACTCCGACAAGGTTGTCTTTCCCGAGTTCTTCGCCGATAACCTCGACTCGCGTGTAGCCGGATACCAGACCGAGTGCGGCATCTACGAGCCGGCGTGCGGGCTGAACCGCATCCACATGTCCTGGGGACACGACGAGTACCTGTATCATGTCGTCAAGGATCACCTCCCCGAAGAAGGGCTGGCGATGATCCGCTACCATTCCTTTTACGCTGCGCACCGCGAAGGCGCCTATCAGCATTTGATGAACGACGGCGATCGGCGGCTGATGGATTCCGTGCGGCAGTTCAATCCGTACGACTTGTATTCCAAAGGCGCTCTGCCGCCCGACGTCGAGGCCCTTCGGCCTTACTACTCGGACCTGATCGCTGAGTTCTTCCCCGGTCCACTCGCGTGGTAAAACACTCAGATCGAGCGCGCCGACCGACTGATAGGATCCCTGAGACAGTCTGATCCGCCATCGACTTGCCTACTCCATGGACAGGGATATGCTTTGTGAAGCTCCGTGCCGAACTTTGTCCAGGTCGGCTGCTCAAACGGGTGTCGGGATCGGCCGGTTGCGGCAACGACCGTGAGACAAGGCCGGACCCTTCCTGTGCGCCGGTGTCGGCGGTGCCCGTCTTTTAACCTCGCCCAATTCGCGGTCAACCCGTCGGCACTTCCCTGGCACGTCAATCTCGCGAGGGAACCTCGCAGATCACCGACACGCTGAATCGAGGCGCTGCCGTTGACCTGGGCCCGCTCTCGATGCCGTCCCCCAGATCTTCGCGGCGCACACGGTCGTCGCGCGGTGGGGAATGTCGCCCGTCATCGATGCCACCGAGCGTTCGTCTGCTCAGGACGGCATACCGGCGCACCCCTCGGGTCGCCCGAGATGCCGAATCCGGAGCTCCTGTCCAGGCTGGCCCAGACGCTCAAAGACCAGTTCGCCTCGAACGCCGACATGCGCAACAGTCGAGATCTTCTATGAGTACCAATCGCAAAAACACAAAGACTACCCCAGCTTCGACGAACACGTGGTCACGACCAACGACACAGCCGTTTGCCCCCAGCCGCCGGGTCTGGAGCGCACCTCTTTCGCCCCTGGCCAGGAATGTTTGCCGCAAGCTCGATTTCATCCAGCGCGACCTCGGGCGGATCCAACCTGGCTGGTTCTCGGTCGGACGCAAACGCGACGTGCCCAAAGACGCCTGCTATGTCGGGCGGTTCAAGGACTGTTACGTCTGGGTCGGACCGGACAGGGCGCGACGCGCTCACCGAGCTCACACTGACGATCCTGGATATCTCGTCCCTGGTCAAGGAAACCCAGACACTCATCAGCCCAGGCTCGGTCAAATTCTCACCGGGTGACCGCTAGCCGGAATGCAACCAACGAGCGCTGCGTCGCCTCGGGTACTCCAGGCACGAGTTCATGCGCCGCCAGGCGGCTCCGACCTGTGCCACCAGCGCGCAGGGGTGATCCATCGAATCCACAAACCGGAGCACGCGCTTGCGGTCTTCAATATGCCGCCGGTGATCAATGTCACGACGAACCCGCCGTACTCGTTGACCAGCCGCGGAGGATGAGTGTCATCACCCGTCTCTGCCAGCCCCAGCGCTGCGCCGACGCCCATTCCAATCATTCCGGCGATGATCTGGAGCAGCGGAAATATTTGCGATAGACCGACCAGGACCGCGCCGGCGATGAGCACGACAGCGAGCTTGCGGGCGGTCGCGCAAATGGTGCAGCCCCACGTGAACAAGACGAGGACCGCGACCGACATTCCGAGCTTTCCGTGCTCCTCGGTCAGCGACGCGCTGAACAGTAGCGGGACGGCCATATTGACAACGAACGCAATTGACCAGGCTGCGTAAGTGAGCAGCCCGGTGCGGCGGTTCGCATTCGCACCGGGGAGAGACATCCCTCCGTCGTACGACGGTGGTTTGTAAGGATTGCTCTCGTCCATGCGCCGAAGATCTCTCAGCGGTCCAACGAGCACGCTCAGCGAATCGCAACGGATTGCTTGCCAGCCTCGATCCCCGCGCGAAGGGTCGCGATGATCGCGTCGGTATCATACACGCAGCCGCCCCAGGTTCCTCCGCCGATCGTCTGAAGGGCAGCCCACAGACGGGTGTCGTCCGGCAGTTCGGGATCGGCCGACAGCAAAGGGTGCGGCGGTCGTTCCGCCAGTACGCGAGCGCCGTGTTCAGGCCCGAACTCGATTCCATCGGCACCCACCAGGTCGAGCGACCCGGTGAGGTTGATGCGGTCGACGACGATCTGGATCGTGTCGTCATCGCGCAGCCTGCCGATCGGTCCGCCCGCGAGCGCCTCGGGGCTGACGTGGCCGATGCATGCGCCGGTCGACACGCCGGAAAACCGCGCATCGGTCAGGACCGCCACCTGCTTGCCGAACGACAGATAGCGCAGCGCGGCCGTGATCTGGTAGATCTCCTCCATGCCAGCACCGGCTGGACCTCGACCCATCAAGACGAGCACGTCGCCCGGCCGGATCGGCCGGTCGCCCTGGCCTTTGATCGCGGCGATCGCCTCGCTTTCGCGGGTGAACACCCGCGCCGGGCCGGTCTTCCGATAGACGCCGTCCGGATCGACGACGCTCGGGTCGATGGCAGTGCTCTTGATCACCGAGCCGTCGGGAGCGAGATTGCCCCGCGGGAACGTGACCGTGCTCGTGAGCCCTTGCTCCCGCGCTCGCTCCGGGCTCATGATCACGTTGTCGGGATCGACCCCGTCTTCTCCAAACAGCCGCTCCCGCAGCCGCTTACGCCGCTCGCTCGACTCCCACCAAGCGAGCACATTGTCGAGACGCTCACCAGAGGCCGTCAACACCGAGAGGTCGAGCAGGTTCAAGCCTCGGAGATGAAGCATCACCTCGGGAACGCCCCCGGCGAGGAACGCGCGCACCGTGGCGTGATAGAACGGCCCGTTGGGCAGAACGCTCACGAGCCGGGGCACCTTGACGTTGATCTCGTGCCAGTCGTCGACCGTCGGTCGAGGAAGCCCGGCCGCAAAAGCGATGGCCGGGATGTGCAAGAGGAGATTCGTGGAGCCGCCGAACGCCGCGTGCACCACCATGGCGTTCTTGATCGCAGCCCGTGTGAGGATGTCGCCCAGAGATTGCCCGCGGGCGGCTAGATTGACGAGGGCTCGCGCCGATCGCCGCGCCATGTCGCGCCAGATCGGCTGACCCGAGGGTGCCAGCGCGGCGTGCGGGACCGTGATTCCCAGTGCTTCGGCGACGACCTGCGAGGTCGCCGCGGTGCCCAGGAACTGGCAGCCGCCGCCGGGACTGGCGCAGGCACGGCATCCGAGCTCGGAGGCCTCGACCAGGCTGAGCTCGCCGTGCGAGTACCGTGCGCCGATCGATTGGATCTTGCCGGCGTCTTCCCCCTCGCGAGGCGGCAGCGTCACGCCCCCGGGCACCAGCACGCCGGGAAGCTGCTTCGAGCCCGCCAGGGCCATCATCATGGCGGGAAGCCCCTTGTCGCAGGTCGCAATCCCCAGGACGCCTTTGCGCAAAGGCAGCGAGCGGATCAGCCGGCGGAATACGATGGCGGCGTCATTGCGGTAGGGCAAACTGTCCATCATTCCCGCCGTTCCCTGCGTGCGGCCGTCGCAAGGGTCGGAAACCATCCCCGCAAACGGAACGACCCCGAGCCTCTTCAACTCCTCGGCCGCTTCCTGCACCAGGATGCCGATCTCCCAGTGGCCGGTGTGATACCCGAGCGCGATCGGCTGGCCATCCGGTGCGCGCAGGCCCCCCTGCGTGCTCAGAATCAAGAATGGGTCGCGCGCGACTTCGGCCGCCTTCCACCCCATGCCGGCATTCTGGGTCAACCCGAACAGATCGCCGGACGGCCAGGTCTTGAGCATCCCCTCGGAAAGTGGGAGCGCGCCGGCGGGCCCGTCGGCCTTGGTCGCGACCTCGTAGATCGACGGGTCCGCAGAGTCCAGGATCGCCCCGAGCTCCGGCTGAGATACAGACCGATTGCTCGCCATGGTGGTTACCGCTCAAAAGGTTGATCGAGGAGAAACCGGCGCGAAAAAGCGAGGGCACATTCGTCTCGGATGAAAAGACCTGGTCCCATCATCACTCGCAAACCGTCGGCGAGGCAACTCCGGAACGAAGCATTTCGGCCGGTCAAGTCTCACAGCTCAGCGACGTGTACCGAGATCCCGAGCGTTGCGATGCGGTTCCGGCAGACGCTTTCAGGATGGGGGCTCGCTGCCGAGCTTGGTGCGCATCGCCTTCAAGCCGCGCTGGATGAGGCCGACGGCGGCGGTTTGCGACCGGCCGAGCCTTGTGCCAACGTCTGCAAGCGACAGCCCGTTGAGAAAATGGAGCGTCACCGCGTCGCGCTGGTCGGCGGGGAGCGAGGCCAGGGCGTTGGCCATCCGCAGGAGCTGCTCGTTCCGCTCCGCCTTGAGGCTGGGCGAAGTCTGGTCGGCCGCCAACCACGACTCCAACCGGGCCGAGGAGCGGTCGAGGGCCGCTTGCAGGTCCCGCTCGCGCCGCACGTCGCGCTTGGCCCGGCCGTGGTCGCGCAAGGCCATGGCCAGGTTACGAGCGAGGATCTGGCGCAGCCACGCCGCCAGCGCCGCCTCGCCCTCACCCTGGAACTGGTCGAGGGCTTGATGCGCTTGCAAGAGGGTCTGCTGGACGATGTCCGAGGGATCCAGCCGCGCGCGCAGCCGCGGATGCAGCTCCAGCCTCGCGAGCAGGCGGAGGTAATCGCGGTAGTGTTCGAGCAGGCCGCCGCGCTCATCGTGAGCCATGGATGCCTCACTTTGACTTGGGTGGCGCAAGGTCGGCGGCGAGTGCCGCGGGGTCGGGTCGCCGTGGTGGAGTGGTGAAGTCGAGCGAGAGGTGATTCTCCTGGGCAAAGCGAACGAATTCCCAGTGATTGGCGAAGCGGCGGCCGTGGATATTGCCCAGATGGTAGAGCACCACCAGCCGGGCTTTGCCGTAGCACGTCGGCATCTTGAGCAGGTCCACCAGCTCCTGGGTCGTCAACCGGCATGGCCAGGGCTCGGTCTCAAGCGCCATGGCGGCAGGGAGGGCGCCCATTCCCAGCCCGATGGTCGGCATGGCCACGCGTAGGGCACGAAGGTCTCTCTGCTTCTGGCTGGTGTCCGTCAGGACCCGGGAAAGTACTGACCGCATTCGGACATGTTCGAATACTCGCAACGGGTCGTATTCGCGATCCCAATGAATATCTCCCTCCGAACAAATCACGGCGGCGAGGATCGTGGCCTGGGCACTGGCTTTTCGGGCTTCGAGTCGCGGGAGTAACTCCGCTACGGAAGAATCGAAGCCGCTACGATGCTCAGCATCACGGGGTTTGGCTGATCGAGAGCGAAGAAGACTTCGGATCGTGCTGTCACAAACCCTGGCGGCCGCGCCTGGCTCCATCCGAGCGGTCGCAGCCGACAACGCCTCCGCGAGTTGCCGATGAGCCCAACCGGGATGCAGCCCGCGCGCGTCTGTGATACGGGCCGCTCCGTCGATTTGCCATCCGAGGACCTCGGCCAGCACGCGGGCCGCTTCGACCGGCTCCATTCGAGTCGCCAACTCGATCAGATTTGCTATGCAGTTAATCCGGATGGCATCCCGATCCCGGCCCAAGAGATTGGACAGGTTTCGGGCTGCCGCGCCGCAGATTCGTTCGGCCTCGACCCGCTGCATCCGCCCTGCCAACACGGCCAGATTGCGAGCGGACCAGTAGTCATCGGGTTGCTGCTGCAAGACGCCGGCAAGGACGCGGGCCGCCGCGCCGCAGGTTCGTTCCGCCTCGACCGGTTCCATCCGACCCGCCAACACGGCCAGACCCTGTGCTGCTTCGGAGTCACTCGGTTGCCGCTGCAACGCGTCGGCAAGGGCGCGGGCCGACTCGCCGCAAACACGAGCTGTCTCGATCGGCTCCATCCCGCCCACAACTGTTGCCAAACCTTTCGAAAGGGGGAATCGGACACTAAACAAATCGCTCTTCGCGAGGGCGCCGGCCAAAACGCGCGCCGAGCGACTAACAACGGCAGGGGTTTGACGAGATGCGACGACTGCGAATGCGTTGATCCGCAGGTCGAATTCTTCGTAGTCGGACGGCTTGCTCGTTGCGAGGGATTTGCCCAGGATTTCTACCACCGGAGAGCAGACCCGGGCGGCCTCGCCCGGATCCATCTTTTCGACCATCACGCAAATGCCCGCTGCCAGCCACCACCGGATAGTCGGATCCTTTTCCCGTCCGAGGGCCGCCACGAGCACTCGTGCGGTCCGCGCGGCATCATCCGCGTCGAAGTGGTTGAGGAGGTAATCAAGCTGAGAGGAATAATCCACGTTATCGACGACCGCCTTGGAATCCGCGACTGCGGCGATGAGGCCTGCTGTTCGGGCGGCGATGTCCGCAGGCGACCGAATCGCGAGATCCGCCAGCCCTCGGATCCAGTCTCCGTCGAGATCGAACATGTTCATCTTGGTCCAGTCCGATGAGAGGCTCTCGGCCGCCGAGACGCAGATTCGCGTTGACTCTTCCGCGCCAGGCGATCCGCCATCGGGGCTAGGGCCCAGGCCAGTTGGCCGCGACGCGTTGGGTCCTTTTCCGCTCGCAGGGCCGCGGCAAGGGTCTGGACCAGGGGCCTTACATCTGAGGGTTCGGGCCTTCGCCAGGCCTTCGCCAGTTTCGCCAGAGCCGACGCAAATTCGTACCCGTAGTCGGCCTCGCGTCCGAAGGCATCGGCGAGCATGCGAGCAACGACGGGGGCCAGATCCGCGAGATCGTCACGGGACATCGCTGTGACCACCGCTGCCAGACCCGCCACGAGGCGCTGACGCGTTCCCGAGTCGGCGGCGCGAACCACGGACTCCGTGAGGGAGCGGATTGCTTCACGGCGCGGCAGACGCGCTGCCACCGCCGCGAATCCTCCTGCCAGTTCCGAGCGGCCAAGGCCCTGCGTGTCCCGCAGGAGTGCGTCGGTCAATTGGCGAATGGCCTCCCGGCAGACACGGGCTGACTTCGGTGGATCCTGCCGGATCGAGACCCTCGCGAGAGCCAACGCCAGACGCTGACTTTCGGACGGACCCGGCTGAGTGTCCAGCGCCTGGAGGATCAGCCGGCCAGCCGTGTCCGGTTCCAGCCGACTCGCCACCCTCGCGAGCGCCGCCGTGAGACGCTCGCTTTCAGCGGAGCTTGGCTTCATCCGTAGCGCCACGACAATCAGCCGCCCGGTGATGTCCGGGTCCAGGCGCTCGACACGCTGGGCCAGATGATTGTTCCAGACGAAGTGCCATGGACCCAGCAAGTTTGCCTTCATGGCGTCGGCCAGCACCGCCTCGCAGGTCTTGATCTCGGGACCGCTGCGGTCCACAAGCTCGAGGGCCGTGAACGCGATATCGGCTTTCTGGGGCAGGGGGAGGCCCGTGTCGCCCAGCCGTTTCATCAACAGCTCGATGGCCTGCTCTCGCTTCTTCTGATCGAGACCGACCGCCGCGATCAGGGCCGGCTCGACGCGCGCGCAAAGCTCGCGCGTGGCCATTGGGGCTCGCGTGGCCTCGTCCAGGAAATGCAGGCGCAGCGCTCCGCTGCCGTGACCGGCCAGATCCCAGAGCGCCTCGACCTCAAGCGGTCCCAGGACATGGTTGGCGTCACTCCCGGCATCGAGCGGCCGGATCAGGTGGCGGGCAAAAGCTCCCTCGATCTCTTCGCGCACCGTTCTCAAGTCCTTCTCAGCGTTCTCGGCCCGGTCGCGCATGATCCGCTCGGTCCGGGCCTGGTTGCTGGCTCGCGAGGCAAAGACGGTGGAGACCGCAGTGCCCAGGATCAAAGCCACCGCCACCGAGGCGGTTAGGCCCGCCACCAATGGATTGCGCCGGCACCACATCCATCCCCGTTCCAGCGTGCCCACGGGGCGGGCCGTGATCGGCTCCCCGTTGAGCCATCGCTTGAGCTCTTCGGCTACCGCATCGGCCGACGCGTAGCGGCGGCGCGGCTCTCGCTCCAGGCACCGCATGCAGATCGTTCCCAGGTCGAGCGGGACCTTGACATTCGACTGGCGGATCGGCTCGGGTGCGCGTTCGCGCACCTGCACCAGGGTGTCAGCCACACTCTCGCCCCGATAGGGAGCGTGCCCGGTCAGGAGCGCGTAGAAGAGCGCGCCCAGGCCATAGACGTCGGTCGCGGTGGTAACCTCGCCGCGCCGGCCGCCGGCCTGCTCGGGGGCCATATACGCCGGAGTGCCCAGGATGGCGCCGGTGCGCGTGGTCTCGGCGGCGCCAGCGCCCTCCAGCCGCTTGGCCAATCCAAAGTCGGTCAGGTGCGGCTCCCCCCTGGCGTCGATCAGGATGTTCGATGGCTTGAGGTCCCGATGGAGCACTCCACGCTGGTGGGCATGGTCGAGCGCCTGCGCCACCGTCGCCGCCAGCCGCGCCGCCTCGCGCGGCCGGTCAAGAAACGCGCCCAGCCGGCCGGCCAGGCTGGTTCCCTCGATCCGCGCCATGCTGAAATAGCTGGCGCCGTCGTACTCGCCTACCTCGTACACGGGCACGATGTGCGGATGGTCGAGCGTCGCCACCGCCTCGGCCTCGTTGCGGAACCGGCGACGGTCCTCGTCGCCCGCAAACCGCCCCGCGCACATCATCTTCGAGCGCCACGATGCGGTTGAGGCTGCGCTGGCGGGCCTCGAAGACGATGCCCATTCCTCCCTCGCCCAGGACTCTCAGCAGCTCATAGTCGCCGAAGTAGCGAAAGCGCGTGCCAGACGCCGGCGGCGCTGGCGGATCCGCACCTTCGGAACTCATGTCGGGTGCCGATACGGATCCGGCCGAGAAACCGGCGCCCTCGTGCGACATGGTAGACGCGGTCCCGGCCGCCGCACCGGCCACGTCGCGCAGCGGCGCGGCCAGCTCCTGGAACTGATCGTAATCGGCCAGAAACGCCCGGAGGCCGTCGGCCAGGTCCGGGTGGGCCGCCTGCCAAGCCGCGCGGTCGACCGGCTGTCCGAACTGGACGGCATCGAGGTACGCACCGATCAAGGCCTGGAGGCGTTCCGAGCGATCGGAAGCGGAATTCATCGCTTTCACCGAGGTGGTGCCTCCTCGGCGCCGAGAGCCGCGGGGTCGGGCCGCCGTGGTGCGGTGGTCAGGTCGAGCGAGAGGCGATTTTCATGGGCGAAACGGACGAACTCCCAGTGGTTGGCGAACCGACGGCCGTGGATATTGCCCAGACGTTCGAGCACCACCTGCCGGGCTTTGCCGTTGCACGTCGGTATCTTGAGCAGGTCCACCAGCTCCTGGGACGTCAAGCGGCACGGCCAGGGCTCGGCCGCGAGCGACACGCCAGCAGTCGGCGCCGCTCCTAGCCCGGTTGTCATCACGGCCGTGCGAGCGGCACGACGCTCGCTCTCCATTCGGCTGGTGTCGGTCAGGACCCGGGAAAGTTCTGTCGGAGTTCGGTTGACTCCGATACCACAAGACAGATCGCCCTCCGAACACATCACGGCGGCGAGGATCGCGGCCTGGGCACTGGCGTCTCGTGCTTCGAGTCGCGGGAGTAATTCCGCAACGGAAAAATCGAATCCGCGGCGATCTCGAGCATCGCGGGGTCTGGCTGCTCTGGCGCGAAGCAGAGCCCGGATCGTGTTGTCACAAACCCGGGCAGCCGCGCCTGGTTCCATCCGTGCCGTCGTGACCGACAGCCCCTGCGCGAGTGTCATACGCGCCTCATCGTCGATTTCCCGTTCCAGGACGTTGGCGAGCATGCGGACCGCTTCGACCGGCTCCATTCCCGCCGCCAACGATGCCAGAGTCTCCACCGGAAACAGATAATTCGGATAAACCCGATAATGCAGGCTTTCATCGGTATCCCGGCTCAAGACGTCGGAGAGGTTACGGGCCGCGTCGGCGCTGATGCGTTCCGCCTCGCCGCGATTCATCCGACCCGCCAACACGGCCAGACCCTGTGCGGCATCGGGGTCAATCGGCCGCTGATGCAAAGCGTCGGCAAGAACGCGGGCCGCCTCGCCGCAGATGCGTTCCGCCTCGACCGGCTCCATCCGACGCGCCAGGGTTTCCAAACCCTTCGCAAGGGCCATTCGGAAAGACACGCCGCTCTTGCCCTTTAGAGCGTCGGCCAGTACGCGCGCCGAGCGACTGGCAACGGCAGGGGTCTGGCGAGATGCAACGACCACGAATCCGTTGATCAAGTGGTTCCCGTATTCGATGTTGTTGAATCCGCTCTCCGCTGCGACGGGCTTGGCCATGTCTACGACCACGGGACCACAGAGTTGGGCAGCGTCTTCCCGATCCATCTTCTCGGCCACGATAGAGAGACCCGCTGCCAGCCACCAGCGGGTGTTCGTGTCCGTTTCCCGCGCGAGGGCCATTAAGAGCACTCGTGCGGTCCGCGCGGCATCGCCCTCGTCCAAGCCGTTGAGGGCAAGGAGAACGTTCTGGCTGCCATTCGGTGCGTTAGACGCGGCTCTGGCGATCAGCCGGGCGGCTTCGGCGGCGATGGCCGTCGGCCACCGAATCACCATCGCGACGAGAATTCGGATCCACACTGCGTCGGGATCGATGTCCGTCGAGGTCGAGTCCGAGGACAGACTTTCGGCCTCGGAGAGGCAGATTCGCGCGGACGCCTCCGGGCCCAGGCACTCTGCCAAGGGCGCGAGGGCCCAAGCCAGTCGGCCGCGACGACGCGGGTCCTTTTCCGCTCGCAGGGCGGTGGCAAGAGACTGGACGACGTGCCTCAGGTCTGAGGCTTCGGGCTTTCGCCAGGACTTCACCAGCTTTGCCAGGCCCGACGCCAGGTCTCGCCGTGCCCGCTCGTCGGGCTCACGACTCAGTGCTTGAGCGAGCGAGCGGGCAACCGTGGGGAGGTTCTCCGTGAAATCGTCGGCAGGTATTGCTGGTATTACCGCGCCCAGACCCGCCGCCAGGCGCTGCCGCGCTCCCGAGTCGGCGGCGCGACCTAGGGCCTCGGTGAGGGAGCGGATGGCTGCGCCCCGAGGCAAACGCCCTGCTAGCGCCCGGAAACCTCCCGCAAGTGCCTGGCGGCCCGCGTCGCTCGTCTCCCGGACGAGCGCGTCCGTCAAAACGCGGAGAGCCTCCCCGCAAAGACTGGCCGCCATGGCAGGCGCCAGCCGACTCGCCACCTCGGCGAGAGCCAGCGCCAGGTTCCCAAGTTCCGCGGCATTTGTCTCCTTGTGCAGCGCGAGGAGGAGCAGCCGCGCGGTGGTGTTCGGCTCCAATCGCTCGACATCTCGACTCAAATGCTTCTTCCATGCCACAAGCAGGTGCACGGGCACGACTGCCTTGATGGCGGTGGCCAGGGCCTCCTCGCAAGCCGCTGTCTCGGGACCAGGCCGATCCGTCAGTTCCAGGGCTGTGAGCGCAATATCGGCCTTCTGAGCCAGGGGCAGGCCCGGCTCGGCCAGTCGTTTCATCAACAGCGCAATGGCCTGCTCACGCTTCTTCTGATCGAGACCGACCGCAGCGATCAGGGCCGGCTCGGAGCGCGCGCAAAGCTGGCGCGTGGTCATCGGGGCCCGCGTGGCTTCGTCCAGCAGGCGGAACCCCAGCGATTCCGCGGCGTGTCCAGCCAGCTCCCAGAGCGCCTCCACCTCCAACTGTCCCTTCCAATTGGAACCGACAACCCAATATCCCACCTCCGTGGCGTCACCCTCGGCATCGAGCGGCTGGATGAGGCTCTGGGCGAACGTCCCTTCAATGTCGTCGCGGGCCTTCCTCGTATCCTCCTCGGCGTTTTCGGCCCGGATGCGCTCCGTGCGCTCGGCCCGGGCTCGGTTGCTCTCTCGCACGGCAAAGACGGTGGAGACGGCCGTGCTCAAGATCAAGACCGCCGCGACCGCGGCGGTCAAAGCCGCCACCAGCGGATTGCGCCGGCACCACATCCACCCCCGTTCCAGCTTGCCCGCGGGGCGGGCGGTGATCGGCTCCCCGTTGAGCCACCGCCCGAGCTCCTCGGCCACAGCATCGGCCGATGCGTACCGGCGGCGCGGCTCGCGATCCAGGCACCGCACGCAAATCGTCTCCAGGTCGCGCGGGACTTTCGGATTCGACTTGCGAATCGGCTCGGGTGAGCATTCCCGCACCTGTACCAGGGTGTCGGCCACGCTCTCGCCTCGAAAGGGAGCGTGCCCGCTCAGAAGCGCGTACAAGAGCGCGCCCAGGCCAAACACGTCGGTCGCGGTCGTCACCTCGCCGCGCTGGCCGCTGGCCTGCTCCGGGGCCATGTAAGCCGGAGTGCCCAATATGGCACCGGTGCGCGTCGTCTCAGCCGCGCCCGGGCCCTCCAGCCGCTTGGCCAGGCCAAAGTCGGTCAGATGCGGCTCCCCCGTGGCATCAAGCAAGACGTTTGACGGTTTCAGGTCCCGATGCAGCACACCGCGCTGGTGGGCATGGTGGAGCGCCCTCGCCACCGTCGCCACCAGCCGCGCCGCCTCGCGCGGCCGGTCACGAAGCTCGCCCAGCCGGCTGGCCAGGCTGGTTCCCTCGATCCGCTTCATGCTGAAGTAGCTGTGGCCCGCGTGGTCGCCCACCTCGTACACCGGCACGATGTGAGGATGGTCGAGCTTCGCCACGGCCTCGGCCTCGTTGCGGAACCGGCGCAGGTCGTCATCGCCCGCAAACCGCCCGGCACGGATCATCTTCAGGGCCACGATGCGATTGAGGCTCCGTTGGCGGGCCTCGAAGACGACACCCATACCGCCCTCACCGAGGTTTCCCAGCAGCTCATAGTCGCCGAAGTAGCGAACGCGGGTCCCGGCGGCCGGCGTCGCTGTCGAATCCCCACCCTCGGAGCTCATCTCGGGCGCCGACACAGATCCGGTCGAGAAGCTGGTGCCCCCGCGCGCGACGGTCGCCGCGGCCCCGGCCACATCGCGCAGGGGAGCGGCCAGCTCCTGAAACTGGTCGTAATCGGCCAGAAACGCCCGGAGGTCGTCGGCCACGTCCGGGTGGGCGAGAAGCCAGGCGTCGCGGTCGACCGACCGCCCGGACTGGACGTCGTCGAGGTATGCACCGATCAACGCTTGGAGCTGTCCCGAGCGATTGGAAGCGGAATCTGTCGCTTCGTTCATAGCGAGTTCCCTCGGCAAGCGCCGAGCTCTGGACAAGGCGGGGCATCGCCGCACTTTCACGCCTGAACCCTATGATGCCATACGGTCCGCTGTTTAGCGCGCCTGCTGATCGAATTGCGAGCCGTCGTTCCAAAAGACTCGAGCTGATCGTTGATCGAGGCGGCCAAAGCGGCGCCGCGGTGCAGAGCCTCACGCAGACTTGACCGCGGAACCGGCACGCTCGGGTCTGGCTGAGGGCATCGGCCGCCAAACGTCCGTCCTGCTCGGCCGATAGCCGAGGCCGTGCCTGGTCCCCGCTCGCTCAAACGACGTCAAGGTATTCGTGCAGCGTCCACGCCATACCGATCAAGATCCACAGGGCGCCCAGAACCCGACCCATCCGGTCGATCCAGTCGGCTGATCGGCGCCACCGGCCGCTGAAATACTGCATGAACCAGACTGACGCCACGGCCAGGCCGCAGTACATGAACACCTCTTCTCCCAAATATTTCTGCACCCATTCATCGAGAGTGAGGACCCGTCGCGATCGCGCCACCCGATCGAGATCAACGGCCAGCAGCAGCCCCACGCCGCTCCAGAGCCAGCCGAAAAGGGCCGCGATGCACGCGGCCATTCCCGGCTGACTCCAGATTCGCCGCCACCCTGGCCGCGGAGCCCGCAGGCGCAACAAGATCAATAAGATTGTCCACGGCCCGACGAGCGGGAGCAGAAACGACGAGATGTCGGTGCCCGTGGCGACGACTTCCCAGGTGGCCCAGGTATGAATATCCGGTAGCCCGCGGTCCACAAGCGGGATCCAGCCTTTGAAGTACGACCGGCGCGAGAGCGTGAACAGGCCCATTCCGATCGCCGCCGAGCCGACCAGGAGCGTCACATCGAGCAGCGTTATCCTCCGCCTCGCAAAGGGCGCCATCGGTGCACCTCGCTATTGTGATTCCGATTTCTCATGCCTCCGGTCGGGCCGCAACGGGCCCGGCGGAAGGTTTTCGGCCAGCCAGCGGGTCATCAATTCACGCAGATGAAGCGTCGTGTTCTGGCCTTCGAAGATTCCGTGCGACCGGTTGGGATAGGCCATCATCGTGAACGGCTTGTTGTACCGGATCAGCTCATTGATCAGGGCCTCGGTGCCCTGGTAATGGCAGTTGTCGTCACCGGTGCCGTGGATCAAGAGCAACTTGCCCTTGAGCTGTTTGGCGAAATTGATCGGCGACCCCTGGGTAAAGCCGTCGACGTTATCTCCCGGCAGGCCCATGTATCGTTCCTGGTAGATGGTGTCGTAATAGCGCTGGTTGGCAACCGGCGCAATGGCGATGGCCGCCTTGTACAGATCAGGGTATTTGAGGATTGCATTCAAGGTCATCGATCCTCCCCCGCTCCAGCCCCAGACGCCGACACGGTCTTTATCGAGATAGGGCCGCTTGAAAAGGACCTCGGTCACAGCCCTGGCTTGCTCCTTGGGCGCCAGCACGCCGACCTGGTGGAAGACGGCCTTGCGCCAGGCGCCCCGCGGGGCGATGGCGTCCCTCGGTTGTCGAAGCTCATCACGACGTAGCCGTTCATGGCAAGCATCTGGTGCCAGAGATGGTTTCCACCTCCCCAGCGGTCGAGGACAGTCTGCCCGGCCGGCTCGCCATAGACGTGCAGCAGCAAGGGGTACTTTGCCGCCTGATCGAGGTGCGGCGGCAGAATGCACCAGGCGTCGAGAGACGTTCCCCCGCCAATATCGACCCGGAAGAATTCGGTCTGGACTTTTTCGAGAGTCTGGAGTTTGTCCTTCAACGACCGGTTGTCCGCCAGCACCCGGATCGTCTCGTGCGACGGCAGCTTCACAAGCTCCGTGGTTGGAACTGTGTCGAACGAAGAGAAGTGATGGATCGCCCATTTCGCATCCGCTGAGATCTCGTAGCTGTGCGTTCCCGCGTGCCCGGCAGGCGAGATCCGCTTGAGACCGGAGCCGCCCAGGGAGATCCGGTAGAGGTAGCGCTGGGTCGGGTTCTGCGGTGACGCGATGAAGTAGACGCAATCGGCCTCGCGGTCGATCGCATCCACCTGGATCACGTCGAAATCTCCGTCGGTCACGCGCGTGATCTTCTTGCTCGTCATGTCGACGCGATACAGATGCTGCCAGCCGTCGCGCTCGCTCAGCCAGAGAAACTCGCGGCCGTCCTTGATCCAGAGCAGCTTATCCTGAAGATCGATCCAGGCGGCGTCATGCTCGGTGAGGATCGTCGCGACCTCGTCCGCGCGGATTTCGTACGACATGACATGGACGCTGTTCTGACGGCGGTTGAACTGCTGGAGGACGAGCCGACGGGAGCTTCCGTCCCACTCCAGGAAGGCGATGTAATTGTCGCGCGGGTCGCCGGGTACGTTGACCCACGAGGTGAGTCCACCGCGCACCGAGACAATGCCCACCCGGCATGCCGCGTTCTGTTCGCCGACCTTGGGGTACTTGATGGATGTGATTTTAGGGTACAGGGAGTCGGTGTTATTAACGAGCGGGAAAACGGGGACGCCCCGCGTGTCCAGTTGCCAGTAAGCGATCAAGTCCCCGTCGGGGCTGAACCGGAATCCGTCTTTCAGGCCAAACTCCTCCTCGTAGACCCAATCGAACGTGCCGTTGATCTCGTCGGGAGAAGTCGAATTCGTCAGCCTGGTGATATGGCCGTCGATCAGGTCTTCCACGTAGATGTTATTTTCGCGAACGTAACCGACCTGCAATCCATTCGGTGCAAACTTGGCATGCATGAGCGAAGCAGGCGGCGCATCGCCGCCGAGCTTTCGCAGCTCGTGGCTGGTGCGGTCGAGCACCCAGTAGTCTCCGCGCGTATGAGTGCGCCACACGCGCTTGGAGTTCGTGAAAATCAGCAGCCGGCATCGATCCGGCGTGAGAGCATACTCGTCGATGGAGAGTGGCGCAGACTCCCGCGGCGGAATCAATTGCGCGGCGGAAACGAGGACTTGCGATTTTCCCGACGCCGGATCGTGGATCACGAGGTCGCGGCCTCCCGATGGCTCGCTCGATGATTCGAGCGTGAGATAACCGGAACCATCGCGGAGCCAGCGTACCGACTTGTGCTCCGCCTCGAACTCACTCTTGCCGAAGATGCGCTCAACGGTGAGTTTTCTGGGATCTTCCTGCTCTCCGGCGATCGAGACCGTCGCCCAGACCGCGACCAAGAAGGAACAGGCAATCCGCGTTGTCACAGGCATCGACCAAATCTCCTTCGGCAAATCGGGTTCCAGGGATTCTGATTGGAGCCGGCCCCGAGGGGAAGGCCGCCCTTTATTCGACCGTGACCCTCGGTTCACCGAAAACCTCGAATCGCGGCTCGATTCCCAGGCCGGGGGCTAACGAGGCCGACATCCGGCCCTTCTTCCGCTGAGGCGCACCCTCGGCCGTGCTGACGGTCACATAGCTGTTAAAGTCAGTTGATGTGAACAACAGCTCGGACGGCGTGCTGTGGGCCAGGTGGGCGATCGCCGCCGTGGTGACGTCGCTTCCCCAACTGTCCTCGATGGTCATCGCAATGCCCAGCGACGCGCACAGATCGCGCGCTTGAGCGGCCTTGGTCAGACCGCCGAACTTGCTGATCTTGATGTTCACGACGTCCATCGCTCGATCGGCATGACCGCGCAAGAGGGGGTCGAGCGAGTCGATCACCTCGTCGAGCACAAACGGATGGTCGCAGTGGCGGCGAACGGAAAGGCACTCATCGTAGGTGCGGCACGGCTGCTCGATGTACACGTCCACGTCGTGCACGGCGCGCACCACGCGCAGGGCGTCGTGCATCAACCAGCCGGTGTTGGCATCGGCAACCAGCACGTCTCCGGATTTGAGCTCCGCGGCGACCGCGCGGATGCGCGCGACGTCGACGCCGGGCTCGCCGCCGACCTTGAGCTGAAACCGGCGATAACCCTCGTCGCGATAACCGGCCACGCGCCGCGCCATCGATTCGGGCGCATCCTGAGAGATGGCGCGATAGAGAACATAATCATCTCCATAGCGGCCTCCCAGGAGCACACAAACGGGCTGGCCGGCCGCCTTGCCCAGGATGTCCCAGCATGCCATGTCGAGGGCCGATTTTACATACGAATGGCCCTGGAGGGCGGCGTCCATCAGGCGGTTCAACTTGCCAAGCTGCCGCGGATCTTCACCGAGCAAGTGCGGCCCCAGCTCGCGAATTCCCGCCCGTGCGCCCTCGGCATAAGCCGGCAAGTAAAAGGGCCCGAGCGGGCAGACCTCCCCATGGCCGGTCAGCCCTAGGTCCGTCTCGACCGCCACGATCGTGCTGTCGAAAACCGAGACGGATTTTCCACCCGACCACTTGTAGCTCCCTTCGCAAAGTGGCAGGTCGACCTTGTAGGCGCGGATGCGGCTGATCTTCATCGGCAGGCTGTCCCCAATGGCGGCAAGGCGCTCAGGCCGATCTTAACCGGCGAGGGGACCATCTGCCAGGGTCGTCACCTGCGCGATCGCTCGTAGCTGGGAAGAGATCCTCAGCGGAAGTATTCTGAAAACATTCGGCCTCGATCGGTATTCTGGATTCGAGACAGCACCGGGCACGCGGTAACCGGAAGTCTGCAAATGGCGGCGACTCATTCCGTATTTCGGTTCACGATTGGTCAGGGCATGGCGGTGATCGCCGCATTAGCCGTCTTGTTCGCGCTATTCCCCATGCCACTTGCGATCATCGTGGCAATCCTGACGTCCTGCTGCGTATTGCTCAATCGCAGTCGAGCACCGAATCTCGTTTACGCGCGTGAGTCCCCAATTCTCGCCCAGTCAGTCGGCTGCCTCTGTTCCCTTCTCGGGTTCATTGGCGGGGCCATCCTTGGAGTGCGGCTGATCATTCCTCCCGGCGCTGACAGCGGGCTAGCTGTGGCCGCCATCGGGTTCTGGTTTGGCCTCCTGGGAGCCGCCGTCGCCTATACGGCCGGCTATCTTGTCGCGAGAGGACGGCCCAAGCCACGGTCAGCCTTCCCGGTCGCGGCCGATTTGCAGGCTGACAAGATCAGGGCCGAGATTCAAACGACAGCCCAGCTCATCAAAGAGGCCGAGCACAGGGCGACCATGAAGTCCGGGCGAAGCTGGCCGAATACCTGGCGCGACTCCGGGAAGAACTCGTGCCCTGACTGCCAGACGGCGTCCACGAGCGCACCATGCCACAAACACGTTCGGAGGCAAGGCCTCTGAGCGAGGCGGCGGGGCGGATTTCCCAGGGGGATCGGACTCTCCCCTCGGTATTCAGAGCATCAATTTCTGGTCTGTGTGCCGAGTCG
Source organism: uncultured Isosphaeraceae bacterium (assembly GCA_963781785.1). GTDB lineage: Bacteria > Planctomycetota > Planctomycetia > Isosphaerales > Isosphaeraceae > CAWAHD01. The sequence goes on from CAWAHD010000002.1 coordinate 964,844, forward strand.
ACTCTCGCCGACTGCGCAGCATTCTTCGCGTGCCCACCGCGACGATTGTGAGCCCGATAAGGGCCAGCGTCGATGGTTCCGGAATCGGTGGCGGTGGGGGCGGGGCGGATTCGTTTGACGGCGTCAGCAGGAAGTCCTCAGGCACTCCATTCCCAGATCCTTGCACAAGAATCTGACCGAAGTCGTTGATACCCAGCGCATTCCCCAGATAGATCCCAGATAATCCCCCGTTCAGCAGGCCGTTCAGATTATACATTTTCCCATTTTCATAGATAAACGCGGCCCCTATGGGAATCTCGGTCGGCGACCCGATCGGCCCCGGCAGATACGTGGTCGAGGAGCCGACGATCTGCCCTTGATTGTTGATGCCCGTCGCACCGGCGCTGGCTCCGCCCAGAGTTCTCAGGTCGGTCGCTTGACCATTGCTGTACACCAGAGCGTGGGAATTCCCAGTCGCATCAATGCTATTGCCGATGATCTGGCCCGATGCATTGATCGCGATCGGGTTATTGAGCAAGCTTGGCAAGGCGATCAACTGTCCGCCGGAATACAGCCACCCTGTCTGTGTGCCCTGGTCGCCGTTGCTCAGCCTCTGAATGGAAAAACCAATCTCCTGGCCGGAGGCATTATTGCCACCAACGACGGTATTCCAGTAGTAGCCCGGAAGCGGCCCGGGTTCCTCCAACGGGTGCGGCGGCGGGGTGTCTGCTATGGGAAAGGTCTGCGTGAGACCCGCATTCGGGCCTGACGCTGTGTACACAAAAGTGAGATATGTTGAGTATTGACCGATCACGTTGCCCGATTGATCAAACCCCGAGGCGTTCAGGTACGAGAGCGGCGTGACGTTGTAAGTGATTGGATCGGCGTGAGCGCTCGAGGCTGCCGAGCTCGCCAGTAACAACAAACTGATGAGACGTGCAACCCTGATGATCGCCCCGGTACGCATCATTCCCCTCCGTGGGTGGGCGGCGCCCCGCAAGTCGAATGGAACGCAATATCTCCTCAATCACCTAAAGTGTCAATGCGAAACTGCCGAAGGCTCCAAGGCACTCCGGATCCTCTTGAACACGATTCCTTCCGGCTCGAATACGGCCACCACAGAGTGGCCACGGATGAACAGACTGGGCTTCGACTGGATCGCCCACTTTCTGTCCGCCGGTACAAGGTTGTAGCCCCAAGACAAATCGACCTCCTCCTTGGCCGGCTGCAACCCCGCGGTCCACAGCGAAACCTTGTCCCTGGACATCTTCATCACGACCTCCATGCTCCAGTCGGAAGGGCCGGGGACTCCTGCTGTATTGTCTCGATAGACGATGTAGAATTCTGCCGATTCGATATCAGAATACATCTTTATGTATGTCTTCAGGAACGCGACCTTGGCTTTGTCGTCAGGGAATTCCGAGCTATGTTTGTCAATCGTTTTCGAGCTGCATGCGACGAAATACATGCCCAGCATGATTCCGAGCAAACCGATCTTGGCAACCTTGCCGAATCTGCGCCCGAAACTCTTCATGTTACACCGCAGTCCGCCAATACGAACGAACGGGGGCTCACCGCGAAGCAGGTGACGGCCGATCTGCGACCACCGGGCAGGACGGCAGGAGTTCGGCGCCTAAGGTCTCCCCCGTCCGCCCACAACATCCCAGATCATCTGGATCACGACTTCATAGGCATTGCTCCAGCTTCCCTCCCGAAAGAACTGCACCGGGGCCGCCGGATTGCCGATGAATGGCCGGAGCACCCAGCCCATCTGGATGCCCACAAAGACATAGATGATCAGCCAGGCGCGAAGCATCCACCTGTGCCGCACATTCCGGAGCAACAGCGGCTCATAACTACGGCGCAACATCCACTGGGCGCTCACGCTCGCCACGGCGAACATCGCGCCGTTGAACAGGATCGCGGTCTCGTACGCGCTTCCCGAGATGTACCAGAACGCCGTGAACGGCGCCAGCGCCGACAGGATGACGGTCAGCCCGGCTTGCGTTGACAAGAGCGCCCGAACGACGTGCGGGAAATCGCTTCGCAGTCCCAAGAGCGTGTTGATCACAAAAAAGCTGGGCAGGCTGATCAAAAAGGTCGCCAGCAGCAAGAACGGAACCTTGATCGCGGAATAGACCACCTGCAAGACCCGGGGACCTGCGACTCCGCCATACGTGCCCATCACACCGCCGTAGAAAACCCCGTAGACGACGATCACCAGAGCGAGCGTGGCACCCGCGGGAAGGCGATCGCGCGCGGCGGCGCCGGCAGCGTCTCGCCGCGAAGGATCTCGTCCGCGAATCGAAACAGGCCGGTCACGGCATTGAATGCGCCCGGGTGCGCGTCGCTATTCACGAGAACAGGCTCGCAAACGTCTGGAAGACCGCCTGAAAGAAGTTGGACTCACGAGGGCGAAACCAGGCAAACGGCAGATTCGGGTTGCCGATGAACGGCCGCAACACCCAGCCCATCTGGGCGCCCACCAAAGCAAACACGATCACCCACAATCGAAACACCGTCTTGACGTGCTTGCTCAACACGCGGTTCTCGATCGGATCGAGCGCGCCCTTCGGCTCGACCGATTCCGAGCCACCTCCCGCCGGCAAGGACGGTTGTGAGTCGACGATGCTCAGCCGATGCAGCGTGTTCAATAGGAAGCTCAGCCCGAGAACGCCCGAGACCGTGAAGAAAAAAACATTGAACAAGAGCATGAACGGATGACTGGCCGTGCTCACGGAAAAGAAAGCCACGATCGGCCCCAGCGACGCGAGCACTGCGACCATCACTCCCAGTGACGCAACCAGAAGACGAACGACCGTCCCCAGCCGCAACCGAGACCCGACCAGCGTGTTGAACACGTACAACGACGGCAGCGTCACCACGAGCGTCAAGTAAAAGAGCAAGGGGACCTTGATCATGCTTGCCACCATCTGCATGCCGGTGGGACCCTTGATCCGGAACGCCGCGAAACTCCCCATGCAAACTCCGTAGATCATCGCCAGCACCACGATGATCACCGTCAGCCTGCCTGGCGCGATGTCCAGGCCGCCGCGCTCCAGTGATGAGACTCGCGTCAGCTCGCCCCTCAAGAGGCGATCGAGCTCCGTGAACCAACCCCGCCCGCCACCACCCTTCGATCCACTCACGTCAGTAGCCATACCCTTCTCCCCTCACGCGCAGTTGAAGACGAGGAACTTACTTTGCATTGCAAAGTGTTCCGTGTCAAGGGGTCGATTTACGATTTTGGCCCTGACTGAGGCTTTGATTCGATGGAGACTTCGGCTGCGCTCATGAACGGGCGGCCCTCGACCTCGCTCAGGCCGCGAAGCTGGACATAGCGGGCGGTGGTGTCGGGGAGCCCGACATATTTGAAAGAGACATCGTTGGCCCACCGGCCCCGGACGAGTGGCGCGCTCCAGGTCTTGCCGTCCTGCGAGGTGCGGATCTCGAAGTCCTTGACGCGGCCGTTGGGGCCGTCCTGGCGAGGGACGTACAACAAGCCCTGCACAGCTTGTGGAGAGCCCAGGTCGACCACCAGCTCGTGAGGGTAACCGGGACTGGCGCCGACGAACTCGGTGTGCCAGATCGTCGCCAGATCGCCGTCGCCGGCCCCGGCCGGCTCGTAGCCAGGCGAGTAGCTATCGGCTGAGAGCGTCTCGGATCCGGACTGCTCGGATGCCGAAGCGGCGGCGGCGCGGATCCAGTCCAGGATCGCTCGATAAGCCGGGGCTTCGGTGCTCTCCCACCGCAGGCCGCCGACGTGGGTGAGTCCCGTGGGGCTACCGGGTTCCGGGCCTCCTGCGCCATGGGGACTTCTGGGCTTGCGCAAGATCAAGCTGGCCTCGGGCTCCCCGAGGTTGACGACCTTGAGCGCGGAGCTGTAATTGATCATGATCTGGTCATTCGTGAATCCACCCGATGGATCGGCCGGGGCCACGCGCAGGATCGTGTGATTGCCATGGCAGCTCGCGCAGGCGTTCTTGTCTTCGGCAACCTGGTAGAACACCGGGTTGACCTGGCGCCGAAACGTCGAGAAGCTCAGGAGCCGGGGCCGGCCCAGGTGGACGTCGGCGGCCAGAAGGCCGGGGTCCACGCCCTGGGCGGCGAGCACGGCCAGCGCGCGGGTCTTGAGTGCGGGATCGGCTGCCAGGGCCTTCACCCGCCGCGCCAGGGCCAGCGCTCTGGGCTTATCCTTCTGGGCGCCGGCGATCAAACGATTCCGGTCGACGACTGAGAGCGCCAGCTCGCGCACCTGGGCATCGGGATCGACCAGCAGCCGCTTGAGGTGCTCCTCGGCGTCGGCGCGAGTCCAGAGGCCGGTTCTCGACGCACCGAGTGAGAGGCCCAGCCGCCGCAAGTCGGGCGTGTCGTCGGCCAGGGCCGAAAGCAAGAGGGTCGTCGCGGCTTTGCCCGACCAGAGCGCCGGCAGACTGCTAATCCCGCGCAGCGTTCGATCCCGCACTGCCGGCGAGGGATCGGTCACCGCGCGGCGCAGCACATCGAGCGCGGGCTCCGAAGGTTCAGCTCGATCCAGTACCGCCCTGCGGCCGAATAACACCTGGATCGCCTCGAGTCGCTGCGGCCCGCTCAGTTTCCCCCAGGCCTGGCCGAGGATCGCCAGAACCTCGCTGTCGCCCAGGTCGGGCCAATGCAGGACGGGGAGCAGGCTGGGTGCGGCCTCCGGCCGCGCGGCCAGCTTGCGAATCGTGTCCAGGATCTCGGGCCGGGCGGCCAGCCGCGAGTTTCGTCCGATCGCGTGCAGCACGGACTCGCGGCCTGGACCATCTCCCTGGAGGGCCGACTGCAAGAGGGCGATCCGCCGCGGGTCTCGCTCTGCACCGCGGGGATCGAGGCTGGTGGCCACGAGCGCCCGAGCGGCCTCGCGGACTGTCGAATCGGGGTCGTTCAGCCTCTCGAGCACCGCCATCTGGATCGCGGCACTTTCGGTGCGCTCCGGCAGACGGAAGAAACCCGCAAGTTGGAGGCTGCGCCGCCGCGCCTCTGGCGGAAGGTTCCTCGTCAACAACCGGGCGAAGGTCGTTTCGAGTTTGCTCAGGTCGGGCTGATACAGGAACCCGAACTCCCGGTCGTTGCCGACATCGATCATGGCCTCGGGCTGGCGGGCATAGAACCGGCCCTTGAAAAACGACCCGTCGAATCCCGCGAGGATGGCGGCGAGCGTGAGGTCGTTTCCGTTCTCGAGCGCCGCCAGCACCGGTGAAATGAGCACGTCACGCTCGAAGAGCCTCCGCGCCTCGAGGATCCGCGGCCTCATCGCTGCGGGAAGCTCTTCAAGATTCTTCTGAAGGCTGACGCCGCCGCCCAGGTTCTCGTCGAGCATGATGTACAGGCCTTCGCTCAGGTTCTTGCGCACAACGGCGGCGTCCGGCTCGCCCATTTTCGCCAGGTAGGTGTCGATGATCCGCCGCGCGAAGTGCGGGTCTTTGGTGCGATAGAACCACTGGCGCAAGCTCTTGAGCGCCTGGAGGCGAGTCCAGAGATCCGGGTCGCTCGATAGCTCGACCAAGCGACCGGCCAGGTCGAGCCGCTGGTCCATGCCGTAGAATTGATAGGCGAAGATCCGGGTGGCGCCCCGGCGAGTGCGCGGATCCGGATCGTTGAGCGCCGCCTTGATCTCGCTGACTCCGAGCCCCGCGTTCCCCAGCTTCCGGAGCGCCCAGGCCGCCGACCTCCAGACGATCTTGGACGGATCGGCAAGGCGCTTGACCAGAGGCACGGCCGATCCCGGCTCGCGCAGCCGGCCCAGGCAGGCCGCCGCAGCCGACCGCACCAGGGGCTCCGGCTGGTCCAGAAATCCCTCGATCGCCCGCGCAAACCTCGGCCGGTCCGGCGCGGCAACCTCCCAGAGGTTTTCCAGGTCGTCGAGCGTGTGGACGAGCGTATCGCCGCGGGGCAGCCGCGCCGGACCTTTGTCGCGATTTCCCCAGCCCCGCCCTGGTGGGCCCCCGCGCGGATACGCTTGGGCCAGGGCCATGACTGCGTACCGCGTCTCGCGCATCGGCGTCCGGAAGTTCTCGTGCGTCGTCGTCTGAAACCAACCGCCGAAGTCCTGCTGCTCTCTGAGCAGGTACGCCAGCGCTTTCTGGAGCGCAGGATCGTCGCGCGGAACCCCAATCTCAAGCAGCGTCCACACGAGCTGTCCGGTCGTGTACACGGCGCTTCCCCCAGGCTCGCCGGAATCGGTCTCGTGCCAGCCGCCGTCGTCATTCTGACGGGAGAGCAGGGCACCCTTCTCGCGCTTGATCTTGCTCGCAAACTTTGCCTTGTCGAAGAGCCACCAGGCGTAGAGCCGGTGGATCCGATCCTGCAAGGTCTCGATCCGCCGGTCTGCCGCCCGATCTCCCACGATGGCCACGATCCTGGCCGCGGCCCTTGCGTAATCGGCTCGACCCGTCCGTCTCGCCAGCTCGGAGAGCACCCGCCAGTCGCGCCACGCAAAACCGAACTTACTATCGAGCGGGACCACTCCGTTGAGCTCATCGGGCGGCAGGTCGCTCCGGCCCTCCCACGCCCGCATGAGGAACGGGCCGAACCGCTCGAGGGTCGCCGTCTCCTCCCCCGAGACCTCGCGCTCGAAATCGGCCAGAATCGCTCCCTGCTTTCCCTGCGCCTGGAGCGGGATCCCGATGAATCGCTGCCAGAACAATCCGTCATCGCCATACAGCGGTGTGATCGAGTTATACAACCGATCAATCACATATTGAAAATTGGCTTTGGATTGGATTGGATAGCCGTTGCGCAACGCGGTCAGGTTGGCCTCGGTCGAGAAGCTCGACGGGTGGCAGGCGGTGCACCGGGTGGCGGTGTCGTGCATGTTAGCGGCACGGACGTAGATGTTTCCTTCCCGGGGAACCTGTGCGAACCAGGCGTCACCGACATTCATGATGTAGTGCATCCCGGCTTCAACCGCATCGGCCGGGTCGTCATAGGGCGGAACGGGCAACACCCGGGTGCGCAGAATGTAGTCGGGATGATTGGCGTTGACTTGCAGGTAGTAAGTACCGGGCGTGAACGTACGGCTGATGTGCTTGGAGTATCGCTCGCGCTCGCGGTCATGCACGATCTCCATCGGGTCCTTGCCGCTCAGATAGGGCTCGGGCCGGCCGGTCGTGGCGCTCACGGTGTAGATCGCGAGATTGGCCGAGACGTCGCGATCGAGCAGGTCGAGCTGAAAATAGACCAGGATCCTCTTGCCGCCGGCCACTTCAAGCCGGAACCAGTCGAGCCCGGACTTCCCTTCTTCCACGTTCTCGAGATAGTCCACGTCGTCCGCCGTCCCGTACACGTCTCGGCCGAGCTCGAGCACGTTGGCCTGTTGCCACGTGTCATTGGGCTCGGCCTCGATCGCCGCGCGGTCACCTCGCGGGACGACCGGACGACTCCAGGCCACCCGCACCGACAGAGGTCCGGCACCGAGGTGCCGGCTTCTCTCGAGCACCAACTGAGCCTGGCCATCATGGTTCGGCCGGTACATCAGAAAAAAGTCAGGGTCTCCGGCGTGCAGATCTTTCTGCCGATCTTCAGCCTCGGTTCCCGTGAATTCGATGTGGACGCGTTCTTCGGCAAAGATCCCGGTCCTTTCCAGGCTGATCAGCAGGCTGTAGGTCTCGCCTGATTTGACGTCGCCCAGCGCCACCGTTTCGCGATGGCCGCTCTCGAGGGCAATGGTCCGGGGCGGGATTTCCGCGCACGACCCCTCGCCAGAGGCGGCGCAAAGTCGTGTTCCTTGGCCTGCATGTGCGATCATGCAGGCCAGCACGAGGCCTGCTAGCGAGGCGAGGGGGCGTTTGAGACGCCATCGAGCGCAGGGCGCCATGATGCGAGTCCTCCGGCGCGTCGGATGCTGACTGATCTTCGATTCATTGTCCTGATCTCGGGACAATGTCGCAATTCGGAGTCGTCCGGCGTTTTTTTTTAGTGGCGGCTTGTTGTCCCCTTGACTCGACACTTGGGCGCGGAATAATGACCAATGCCGTGGCTGAGTAAGCACTAGCTCAAGTACCAGGCAAGAGGTCTTCATCCTGGGGCGTCAGAGCTTTGCCCAAGGGCAAGTCAACCCCGCTTGCGGGGGCGCCGACCTCGTTGTGCTACTCGGCCGCGGCGTTTTTTTGCGCACCGCGGTCCGCGTGTCGCTCAGCGCTTCAACCCCCCTTCGCTTGCCGTCCCGATAACTCCGGCGGCTGGCCAGGTTATTCACTTCGACTTCTGCCTGGCGAACGCTCCAGCGACGGGGCTCCCGCCGATCCGGCCTTTAGTGCTATAATCGCCCGCGGGTCGTCGCTTCCGGCGCCTCAATTCCGCCGCATCTTCGCCAGGAACCATCCCATGCGAGCGAGCTTCGCCAGGCTCTTCAAGGTCTCGTTTGTTGCCGTCGCCGTCGGGCTCACTTGCTCGATGGCCACCGCCAGCGCAACGCAAGGACCTGGACAGAAGCGCAATCAGGAGATCAAGCCGCCGGCTGCCGCCGAGAACGACCTGGATGTCACCATGGCTGCGGCCAGGACCATGATCGGCGAAGGCCGGCTCGAGGATGCGCTGGGCTTGATCAAGGAAAAGGCAGCCAAACATCCCGACTGGTCTCCCCCGCATTTGATGTTGGCGCAGCTCTTGTTCGCGGCCAACCAGAATGCCCAGGCTCGCCGCGCCCTGGAGCAGGCGGCAGCCGTCGCTCCGGATCATCCCGACGTCTACTTGATCCTCGGCGGCCTCGCCATGGCTGAAAGCCGGCTCAGCGACGCTCGCCTCAACTTCCAGAATGTCTTGACGCTGGCCGGTACCGGCCGCTGGGATGCGGAAAAGACGCACTCCCTGCGTTGTGAAGCACTGAAGGCCCTCGCCGCGATCAGTGAAGCTCGTGAGGATTGGACGGGGGCCCGGGGTTTCCTGACTACCTGGCTGGAACTTGAGCCCAAGAACGGGCAAGCGCGCCAGCGTCTCGGCCGAGTTGAGTTCCGCCTCGGAAAGGAGGAGCAAGCCTTCGAGTCGCTCAAACAGGCTGTCAAAGACGCACCCGTACTCGATCCGGCAGCCGTCTCGATGGGCTTCTTGTACGGCGCCAAGGGAGATGCCAAGAAGGCCGAAGAATGGTTTGATTACGGGCGAAAGCTCGAGCCTCGGAACCCGCGAGTCCGCATCGGGCACGCGGGATGGCTGCTCGACCGTGGGGAGGCAGCCAATGCACGAAAGGAGATCGACGAGGCGTTGCTGCTGGACCCGGCCTCGAAGGACGCGCAGCGGGTGAGTGCTCTGATCGCCTGGTGCCTTCGCGACCTGGAAGGCGCCGAGAAGATCCTCGAATTGCTCCATCGGGATGCTCCGGCGGACTCTTTTGTCGCCAATCTGCTGGCTCTGGCGCTGGTCGAGCAGGACAACGCTGCCAAGCGATCGCGCGGCCTGAAGCTCGCGGAGGCTAATACTGTCCAGTTCCCGCACGCGCACGAGGCAACCACCACGCTCGGTTGGGCACTCTATCGAGCCGGCCGCATCGACGAGGCCGATCAAAAGTTGCAGACGGGGATCGCCTCAGGCGGGTTGACTCCCGACGTCGCCTATTTCTGGGCGCACGTTCTCGCCGATAGGGGCAAGATCGACGACGCTCGCGGCCTGCTGCAAAGAGCCACCAAGCAACCCGGCGCATTTGCCCATCGGGACGACGCCCTGGCGCTGTTGAAAACCATGACCAAGTAGCCTGCGGCGACAGACGGAATGGAGGTCAGTCTTTCCAGCCTGACGTCACGTCGCTGAGACGTCAGGCTGGAAAGCCCGACCTACGCCCAAACGTCAGGCTGGAAAGCCTGACCTACGCCCGAACGTCAGGCTGGAAAGCCCGACCTACGCCGGTCCACCTCGCTTGCGCACCGCGATCCGGCCCCGATCGGCCGGCTGAAGGATGCGCTCACGGGCTCTTCCAGAGCCTGGAAATCGCTGAAGTGCATCCAGAGTCCTTCGTGCCGCGTATTGGCGCCGACCACGATGTCGCTCAGCTCCGTCAGCCTTTGATCCACGATCGTTCTCAATCCGTACAGTCGCCCGAACGCGGGTATCGCCCCCGGCTCGCAGTCTGGAAACATCGTCAGCAGCTCGTCCGACGTGGCCAAACGCACGTCCGAGACCGGCCTGCCGATGACCTGGCTTAACTGGTCCAGGTTGATGCGCGAGGTCGCGGGCAGTACCGCCAGAAGAAACGAGTCGCCCGCCTTGAGCAGTACCGACTTGGCCACCCGGGAACCCGGTACATGCGCGTTGCCCGCCCGCTTCGCCGACGAGGAGGCAGGTTGATGGAGCAATGCCTCGAACCAGACTCCGCGGCTGCGCAGAAAATCGAGGACGTACATCGCCGTTTCCCTCCGCGTGAAGATGTGCTTGCTCTGTGAATTATAGACCATGTGGGAAAAATGAAGCGTTCCTAGCGAAGATCGGGCGCCCCGAAATTGGGTATGACCATCAAAGTCCGTGCCACTTGACGCCGAAACGGAGGAATTGCGCACTAAAGTATACTATGGCAGCCGGGATCGTGGTCTATGATGTTCCGCGGGGGCAACAGGCTCTTGCATCGCGGCGTGGAAGTCGTTACGGTGCCCAGGGTTGGTTCGGTGCGCCATGGAGGTACACCAGGATGCCGGCAAATCTTCCGCCGCAATACCTCAAAGTTGAGGACGAGTATCGCAAGGCGCAGACCCCCGAAAAGCGGCTTGAGAAACTCCGGGAACTGTTTCGCTTGCTTCCCAAGCACAAGGGGACGGAGAAGCTCCAGTCCGATTTGAAGCAGAAGATCAGCCAGCTCAGGGATGAAGAGGAGCGGGGCAAGGGTAGCGGCAAGAGAACCGGATTGAGCCACCATGTGCCGCGTGAGGGGGCCGGTCAGGTGATGCTGATCGGACCGCCCAACGCGGGCAAGAGCACGCTCTTGAAGGCTCTCACGAGCGCCCATCCGGAGATTGCGGCGTATCCTTACACGACCCGGGTGCCGCAGCCGGGAATCATGAAGTGGGAGGACGTGCCGGTACAACTCGTCGATTTGCCGGCGATCTCGCCGGAATTCGTCGAACCGTGGCTGCCGGATGTGATCCGCGCGGCCGACGCGGCCCTGCTTGTCGCCGACCTGGCCTCCGACGACGTGGCGGACGCAACGCTCTCGGTGATCGAACGGCTTGAACAGAGGCATACCGAGCTCGTAGGTGAGCTTCCTTACGACGTGGAGGACGAGTCGATCCGCCATTTGAAGACGGTATTGACGGCGGCCAAGCTCGACGCCGATTCCGCGCGGGAACGGCTCGAGGTCGTGCGCGAACTCTTTGCCGCGCGATTCCCGGTCGTGGCGGTGTCGGCAGAGACCGGGGAGGGGCTGGAAACCCTGAGGGTCGCCACATACCATTTACTGGGTGTGCTCCGAGTCTATACAAAAGTCCCCGGCAAGGTGGCCGATCGAACGCGGCCGTTCACGCTTCCGATCGGGAGCACGGTCCTCGATCTCGCCAGGGAAATCCACCGGGACTTCGAGCAGTCGCTGAAATCGGCTCGGATCTGGGGAAAGGGCGTTTTCGACGGCCAAGCCGCCAGGCGCGATCATGAGCTCCATGACGGAGACGTCGTGGAGCTGCACGTTTCTTGAGCGGGGTGATGGCTGGAGCGCGGGGACCGAAATGATGGGAACGGCTCTGATTGTTGAGGACCATCCCGAGCAGGCCGACCTGGTGGCCAGGATCCTCAGCACGCGCAACTACGACTCGTTTATCGCCGAGGATGGCGAAACCGGGTTGCGCATGGCCAGGGAGCGACTTCCCGACGTCGTCCTCCTGGACCTCATGCTCCCCGACATCAACGGCTTCGATGTCTGTCGCCGCCTCCGCACCGACCGGGCCACCATGCTGATCCCCGTGGTCATGCTGACGGCCTTGAACGACGTCCAGCATCGGGTGCACGGCTTTCGCGTCGGTGCCAACGCCTATGTCACCAAGCCGTACGGCGTGGATGATCTCTTTGACGCCATCACGGTCGCTCGCTCGTGGCGCACCAGTATGGCGAAGCGCTCGCTGCACGGGGAGATTCATGTCGAGCTCAACAGCGAGATCAACTTCCTGAAAGACCTGAATGACTTTCTGATGATGATCTGCCAGTCGACCCCCCTGGGCAACGACCAGGTCGTGCAGCTCCGGCAGGCGGTCATGGAGATGGCCCAGAATGCCATCGAGTGGGGCAACCTGCACCAGTCGGATCGTCTGGTCGCGATCACGTATCGCGTGCATGCCGATCGGCTGGAGATCGTGGTTCGCGACCAGGGGACGGGATTCGATCGAGGGGCGCTGCCGCACGCCGCGGTTCCCGGCGATCCGTTTTCGCATCTTGACGTTCGCGAGAAGCTGGGCCTCCGCGCCGGCGGATTCGGCCTGTTGATCTGTCAGGGAATGGTCGATGAAATGCGATACAACGATGTGGGAAACGAAGTGACGCTCATCAAGCGGTTTCTCGCTTCCCGGGCTGCAACCGCGGATGGGACCGGCCCGGCCGTCGACGGTGAGGGCAGCGGCAACGAATCGAGGTAACGTTGGATCAGCAGATTCGTGAGAGCAAGGGCAGCTTCGTCGCGCTGCCGGAATCTCCGTTTGTCGGTCCGGGCGAGGGCCAGCCGGTTCCTCCGGCCACGATACCGAGCTTCGCGGCAAGGTCGATGCCCGGCTCCCGCGCCGATACCGACGACAGCACACAGCCGCCCCAGGATGACGATCGCCCAACTTTGCTGGTGGTTGACGACGAGCGCAACGTGCTCAGCTCGATCTACAACTTGCTGCGGATGGACTACCGGGTCGTGACCTTCGAGCATGGAGCGCAGGCGCTCGATTTCCTCCGCGCCAGCCCGGCCGTCGAGGTGATCCTGTCGGACCAGCGGATGCCCGAGATGACGGGAGTCGAGGTCCTGCGCCAAGCCAGGGCCATCCGCCCCGCGACGACTCGGCTGTTGTTCACGGCGTATTCCGACATCCACACGGTCATCGAAGCGATCAACGAGGGCCACATCTTCCGCTATCTCGCCAAGGGATGCGAGCCAGACGAGGTGACCAGCGCGGTGCGGCAGGCCGTCGAGCACCACAGATTGATCGTTGAGAAGAACCGGCTCTTGGCCGACCTGCAAGAGAGCAATCGGCAGCTTGAAGAGGCCAATCAGCTCAAGGAAGCGTTCATCGAGGTCGCCAGCCACGAGCTCAATACACCGCTCACGGTCGTGCTGGGGATGCTCGAGCTCTGGAAGATGTCGCAGACCGCGGCGACCCCGCCGAGGGAACGCCAGTGGGTCGACCGGATCTCGGCGGCCGCCGGGCGGCTGGCCCGCACGGTCGAGCGGATGCTCAAATTGGTCCGGAACCGGGATTTCGGCCCGGCCCTCGATCGAGAACAGATCGAGATCGAGCCACTGGCTCGCCGCGCGATCGAGGAGACTTCCCCCTATCTCGATTTGAGGCGGCAGACCGTCACGCTCGACATCGAGCCAAACCTTGGTCCGATCGACGCCGACGCGTCGAAGATTTCCGATGTCTTGATCAACCTCCTGGCCAACGCCGTCAAGTTCACGCCCGACGGCGGCACGATCCGGCTGGAGGCCCGCACGGAAGCCTCGGCTCCCGAGTGGATCCGCGTGCAAGTCAGCGACCAGGGCGTGGGCGTCTCCCCGGCCAACCAGCAGCACCTCTTCGAGCCGTTCTTCACCGGGTTTGACACGCTGCGGCACTCATCCGGCGACTATCAGTTCGGCAAGCGCGGCATCGGCCTGGGCCTCTGGCTGGTCAAGACGTTCGTCGAGCTGCACGGAGGGCGTGTGGAAGTTTCCAGCACGCCCGGATCCGGATCGACTTTTGCTTTCGTGATCCCGCGATCGGTGCCACTCTCATAGCTCGTCCAGACGCGCGGGTTTCTTGGCGGCTCCAGGTCGTTCCTCCAACTTCCGCCGGAGTTGCTCGAATTCCCGTTCGAGCGGTTGACGCTGAAACTTGGGCAGCATCCTGCCAAGCGTCGCCGCGCCCAGGAAATGTTGCTCGGCTTCGTCCCAGCGGCCCAGAGCTGCCAGGGCCTCGGTGGTGTGGAGACCGACCAAACACACCAGCACGGGAGCCGGTAGGGGGATGCGGCCCGCGTCCTCGAGAACCCGGAGAGCTTCCGCCGGCTTGCCGCCCTTGACGAGCGCCATCGCGAGGTTCACCTGGCACACTCCTGGCACTCCTTGGAGTGCCACCCCCGCGCGGAACGTCGCAGCCGCCTCATCCCAGCGCTCACAACGCGTCAACAAGAGTCCGAGCGCGTTCACGCGCCGCTGCGTGGGTCCCTTCTGCTCGATCTGCCCACGCAAATCTGCGATCGCCCCGTCCAGGTCGCCCGCCTTGGCGCGCTTTTCGGCACGATGGACACCCAGGTCGTAAGCGCGGATAACCTGGAATGAAACACCCGCCACGAGGAGCGTGAAGAGACCACCCCAGGTCACAAGCGTCGTCCAGGGCGTCACCGCCGGTGCAGGAGGGAGACCACCGACCTTCGCCGGCCTGGGATAAAACGACCAGAAAATCAAGCCAAATCCGATGAGCAAGACCAACCAGAGCCACGCCGGTCGGGCCTTCCTTGTTGCGGCCGATTGATACGGGTCGGGCACGTTCGAGAAGGAGCGCCACAGGCGGCGCATCCCCAAGAATATCAGGCTGATTGTCCCGAGAAACACAAGCACCACGACGAGGGTGGTGACCATGATGCCCACATCCGGACCCGCTTCTTGCATGGTGACCCCGAGCTTCGCGTGCGGACAGCCTGCGGGAGCATACCGCACAGGCTACCCCAACGGGTCGGCCGAGTCGAGCATCCGATGCGTGCCGTTCACTTCCTCTTGCTCTGCACCGGCAACGTCGCGAGGGATTGTCCCAGAATCTCATCGACCGGGAGATGGAGCCAGTTCGTCAGCAGTGTCGCATAAATGCTTCGAAAGTCGGTCGACCATTTGAGATTCCCGTCATCCAGATCGCCGAGTAGCCGTGTCTCGCCGATGACGCCTGCCTTCACAGACGGCCCGGCCTCACGTCCGCCGAGCTGGGCAATCCTTGTGCCCAGCCGTGGCGCGCCAGCCACTAACCGGCCCAACCGACGCGAGGAGTTCTGCGTCGTTTGAACTCGCTCCGGCGAGTTCGTGCCCGGTACACAGGTCGCTGCGATTGACCTTGTGCTTGGTTCCGCAATTCCTATACTCCGCTCCGTCGCCGATTTCAGGTAGCGGCACGCCCTCGGAATTCGACCCGGGATCTCGGTTGCCACGCCCGCCCGTTGGTCGGACGGATCCGCGTGGCAGGAGTCAGACCATGGCCCTCGGCACCGAGAATCCAGGCTGCATGCACCGGAGGCGGCGATTCATCGAGACGCACGCGGTCCACGAACGACGTGAGCAGCGGTTCGAGACTCGGGAAGCTGACAGGTTGACAACGGCCGGACGCAAGCGCCGAGCGTGGCTCCTTGCAGCCTTGGTGGTCTTGGCGATCGCCGGGGCGGGGCTGGCGGCGCAGGGCAGTCGGGCCGGCGTCGGACTCAGCCAAGACTCGTTCGTGTACCTATCCGCCGCACGGAACCTGGAAGAGGGTCGAGGCCTGACGGTGTCGCCCTGCGTCGGCTACGAGAGCGGGAGTTCGGCCGCCCCAGGGCAAGCTCCTGTCCCGCTGACTCACTTCCCCCCGCTGTACGCGGCAGAGCTGGCGGCCCTGGGAGCGCTCGGGCTTGACCTCCGCGACGCGGCAAGGTGGACGAATGTCGCCTTGCTCTCGGTCAACGCCGCGATCATCGGCTGGACGCTCTTCTGCCGATGCCGCTCGTTGATCCCACCGCTGGTGGCGACGCTGTGGATGGTGCTCTCGGTCGATCTGATCAACTTGCATGTGATGGCCTGGTCAGAGCCGCTCAGCCTGGCCCTGGGACTGGGCGGGCTGATTGTGCTGGGGTCGTGGCTGGACCACGGCGCGCGTCGCGCCTCCCTTCTGCCACTCGCCGCGGCGCTGACGGGGCTGTCAGCCGCCACGCGTTACGCCGGTATTGTCTACGCATGTGTCGGAGCGGTGGGGCTGCTGGCGATG
Source organism: uncultured Isosphaeraceae bacterium (assembly GCA_963781785.1). GTDB lineage: Bacteria > Planctomycetota > Planctomycetia > Isosphaerales > Isosphaeraceae > CAWAHD01. Next base: position 980,938 of record CAWAHD010000002.1, read on the forward strand.
GGATGGGCCCCGCGACCCAGGCGGCTTCGAACAGCGGTTCTCTTCGTCGGGTTGGCCGCGATCCCGCTTCTTTTGGTGAGCTTCCGCAACGCAGCGACGACCGGCAGCGCGCATAATCGTCAGCTCGGATTCCTCCTCCCCGCGCGGGCGGATCCTCCAAGCTCTAGCGACAGCGTTCTCCTGGATCGCACCGGAGATCCTGCCCTCAGGGCTGAGGATGGCCGTCGGCGCCGTCCTCGTCGCATTGATCATCATTCTCTTCGTCCAGGTTCGTCGGCAGACCGCTGACGGGACTCAACCGGGCACGTGGCGATTGGAGCTTGGGCGGTTCGAATGGCTGCTGGCGTCACTCGTACCGGGCTATCTCGTCTTTGTGCTCATTTCGATGACCTTCCTGGACCGCGGGATCCCGACCGACTTTCGCTTGCTCGCTCCGGTCCATATGGCTTTGATCCTGCTCGGAGCATTGTTCGTCGATCGTCAGGTCGCGCATTTTCGTGGCCGAAGCCGTGTACGAATCGTGCTGGTCGTGGGGCTGACAGCTTTGCTGGTCGCCAGGTCCGTGGCGGCGACGAGGTTTGTGGCCCACGCCGGCACCTGGGGGCTTGCGTATACCTTCGACGACCGCCATTCGCCGCTGTTGGCGGCGGTGCGCGGACTACCGAGAGGAGCTCGGGTCTATTCCAATCGCCACGCGATGACGTCCTTCCTGACCGACCGTCCCGTGTGGCCGATCGCTTGCGCCACTGACACCGAGGTGGCCTTCGTCGCCTATTACAGCTCGCAGCCTCAGCCCGACGGTCCCGAGCAAGCCGAATCCCAGCGATGTCGGCTCAAGACGTTGCGGTCGTTGCGCGACGGGCGCCTTTACCAGACCTGTCCCCGACCGGCCCGCGCCGAAAAGCGCCAGGCCGCACTGCGGCCTTCCTTTAGCCGATCGAGGCAAAAGCCAGCCGTTGCTCTAAATCGTCGTGAGCACCGGCAGCCTGGCAAAGGATTTTCCCAGGATCTCGTCTGCCGGGACGTTTAGCCAACTGGCGAGGAGCGTCGCGTAGACGCACCGGAAGTCGGTCGACCACTTCAGATTGCCATCCGCCAGGTCACCGAGCAACGGCGTCTTGCCGAAGACGCCGGCCTTCACCGGCGGTCCTGCGAGGAACACGGGTCCGGCGGTGCCGTGGTCGGTGCCGAGGGAGCCGTTCTCCTCGACACGGCGGCCGAATTCGCTGAAAGCCAGGAGCACGACCCGGTCGGCCAGCTTCGACGCGGCCAGGTCGTCGAGAAACGCCTTCAGGGCCCCGGCGAACTCTCTGAGAAGCCGCGCCTGCGCTGGCATCTGGACCGCATGCGAATCGTAACCCGATTGAATCACGTAGAAGACACGAACGGTCGAGCCCGCCTTGATCGAACGGGCGACCAGCTCGAGCCGTTTCGCCAGACCGGTCTCGGGATAGCGAGCCGCCGGGTCGCCGCCGCGAGCCGAGGCGGCCTCGAGCTCGCCCGCGGTTGCATACGCGTCCGCCACGGTGCGATTGACAAAGGCCGCCAGATCGTCTCCGGTCGATGCAGCAGCGGCCGGTGGTGCCGGCAGTGTCAAAGCCAGGTCGGATGCATCGGCGAACGAAGTGGACACAGCCCGCCGCGCGAACAGAGCCAGGGGCAGATTCTCGTCACCCACGAAAACGGCGGACGGCCCGTTTTCGTGTGGGCACTTGTCGAGCGCGCGGCCCAGCCAGCCGAGCGTCTCGGCGCCCGGCGGTCCGGGTCTGGCGGTGTGCCAGATGTTCATGCTGTCGAAATGCGAGCGGCTGGGGTTCGGATAGCCGACTCCCTGGACGATCGCCAGCCGGCCTGTCTCGAGCAGGTCGGCCGCCGCTCGCATCGACGGGTGCAGACCAAGTCCCTCGCGGATCTTGAACAGCTTGTCCGTCGGCAGCCGCAGCTCACGCCGGTATTTTGCATACGATTCATCGCCAAATGGGACCACAGTGTTGATCCCGTCGTTTCCCCCGTCGAGCTGGATCGTGACCAGCACGCGGCCGTCTCGTTCGGGTGGGGCGGCGCGGGCGGTCCGCGCCAGGAAGGTCGGGACAACCGGCGATAGAGAAAGCACGGCAGAGCCTTTGAGAACATCCCGTCGTGTGATCATGAGAGTGCCTCCTCGTAGGTCAGGCTTTCCAGCCTGACGTTCCCGTAGGTCAGGCTTTCCAGCCTGACGTTCCCGTAGGTCAGGCTTTCCAGCCTGACGTTCCCGTAGGTCAGGCTTTCCAGCCTGACGTTCCCGTAGGTCAGGCTTTCCAGCCTGACGTTCCCGTAGGTCAGGCTTTCCAGCCTGACGTTCCCGTAGGTCAGGCTTTCCAGCCTGACGTTCCCGTAGGTCAGGCTTTCCAGCCTGACGTTCCCGTAGGTCAGGCTTTCCAGCCTGACGTTCCCGTAGGTCAGGCTTTCCAGCCTGACGTTCCCGTAGGTCAGGCTTTCCAGCCTGACGCTTGCGCGTTCCGAAAACTGAAGACATGTCAGGCTGGAAAGCCTGACCTACGTCAATTCAACTGAGAATCCGGCCGCGACAGATAGAGCGCAACCACACGATTCATCCGCTGGGCGTCGGAGCCCGTCCCAGCGGCCGATTGCCAGAGCGCAACCGTCTCCGTCTGCTCGAGGCGCCGGCCGCCCAAGAGCTCGCCGACGTAGCCGAGTGCCACCATGGGATCGTTGCCGCGGCCGCGGCGGGCGGCCAGCGCGCTCAGGTTGGGAGGCGACGGCACGGCCCAAAGCCGGCCCAGAGCCAGCGCCGCCGCGAAATTGGCGCGGGCCACGATCGCGCGGCCCGACAGCCAGCGCCGTCCACCGGGCCAGCCGCCGACGTTCGGCGGGAAGAACAGCTCCTGGCCCAGCCTTGCCGTCCATTCCGCGAGCAACAGCGTACTCGGCAGCGGCGCACACAACTCCAGGGCCCGCACCGATCCCACGACAAACCCGACCGGGTCGCTGATGCGCGTGTGCAAATTCCTGTCCGAGAAGAATAGCGTCGAGCGCAGAATCGTCTCCACGGCCCGCCCGACATGCAGCCCGTCGCGCCGGAGCTGATCCGCCAATTCGGCCTGGGCCGACAGATCGGCGACCCCTTCACCGAGAAACGTCGCGCACAGCCGCCAGGCGAGCCGATCGGCGACCGCGGGCTGAACAAGCAAATGGTCCGCCAGCGATTCGGCGTCGAACCGGGCTGTCTTTCCCAGGATGATTTTCTCGCGATCGTCATGGTCGGATGTTCTCACATGAATCCCTCCTTGTGCAACAGCGAGCCCGGTCAGCGCTCGAGCGCTTTCCTTGACGTCGTTCTCGCCGTATCGGCCCACGCCCAGCGTAAACAGCTCCATCAATTCGCGCGCGAGGTTTTCGTTAGGTTTCCCCTTGCGGTTGGAGGGGGCGTCAAGCCAGGTGAGCAAGGCAGGGTCACAGAGCATTTCGTGCAGAAGGTCGCGAAAGGAGCCTCGGCCCAGGCGGCGAAACGTTTCATTCTGACGACGCATGAGGGCGACGTCGTCTACCTTGACCTGACTCGTCGCGAAATGGTCGTGCCAGAGGAGCGTGAGCCTTTCTGTGAGCGGGTCGGGCGTGAAGAGGGCCCGATACAGCCACCACGCCTCGAGCCGCCGCGCATCCGACGCGCCTCGGGCTGAATCGCCCAGCAGGTCGGCCGTCGCGGCGAAGTCACCCGGTACGCCGTCAGTGCGGCACTCACCCCCGAGCACCCGATCGACGGCCGGCCCCGGTCCGTCCTTCATGTTGCGCTCGAGCTCAGGCCAGGTCGCGGCAAAACCGGCGCGGCGGCGCAGAGTCCACGCCCGTTCGAGATTCCAGGGCGCTCTTGCCGACGGTCGATAAGTGGCCCACGGGGATGTGTTCATAAAACAACTCTCGTGATTTCGCTCAGGCGGTATTCAGTCCACCTTGACTTTGATTTCGCCGACGTCGGTGATCTCACCGGGCTTGACGGCCGTCTTGTCATGGTAGCCCATCCCCCTTGGCCTGGTCGGTCCGACCTGAACCGCCAGCGCGTAGTCACAGCCGGTGGGGACATCACGGACGCGAAATCGTCCGTCAGAGTCCGTCGCAGTCTCCGGAAGTTGCAGTCCGAAATCTCCGGAGGGGAGCACGAGGGACCGGACTGTCGCACCGGAAACAGGGTGGCCCTCGGAATCGACGACGCGGCCAATGATCGTCGCCAGCCGTGCGAGCTTGACAACCAACGGCCCCTGGGCATCGTCCCCCGGCTTGACCCGCACAATCTTGCCGAGCATCCGGCCTTGATGCAAAAACATGACCGTGCGCTCTTCCTCGGGCTTGAGGTTCGTCACTTCGACCTGGCCACCTGCCGTGTTCTCGCGGTCAAGCGAGCTCCGCGCTGTCCGGCCGCGAGTCTGCACGCCGGTGATCGGCTGACTGCCGTCATCGGAGAGCGTGAGGCGAACCGACAGGCCCTTCATGACCTGAAGGTCGACGCGGACGACCGGCGCATCCGCGGAAGGGTTGATCTCCTTCATGACGGTGGGGAAGACGTTCGAGGGATTGATCGGGTTGTTGTAGGTCTCGAACTGGCCCCGCTCGTTCATCCCCTTGATGGTTTCGGAACCCGTGCCCTCGAGAAAGCTCCGGTCGGTCACCAGGGCCCCGACGATCGCTCGTCCCGGAACCCCGACGAGTCGGAAACTGCCGTCGGATCTCGTCAAGTAGCGGTCCTGAAAGGCGTCGCCGCTGGTGTTGCCGTTCTGGTCAAACGCCGGATACTGCTGCGCAAACTTGTTTTCCAGGAACGGGAAGTAATGCAGCCTGGCGCCGGGCACCGGCTTTCCGTTAGCCTTCTCGGTGAGCGTGCCTTCGATCCAGACTCCGCGCTTCAGGGCAGCCTCGAGGTTCACCGGCTCTGCGCCGAGCGGGTCGGGAACCTCGAAGTCCTGCATCAAGTACGGTTGTTCGTCGTTGGGGACGACGATGATGGTGTTCCCATTGCCCTTGGGCATCCCGGACAGCCGGAACCGCCCCTCTTTGTCGGTCTTGGTCCTGAGCGTCATGATGCCGATGATGTTCGTCCCTGCGAAGTGGTAACTGCGAACCTCGGCGCCGGCGAGTGCTTGACCGGTCTGGGCGTCCTTGACGATGCCCTCGATGGGACGGTTCGGGACGGCTGTGTAGGTAAAGTCGGCCCCGAAAATGGTCTCCGCTCCCGGACCAAATTCGTTGGCGAATCCGGGCGCCGGCATCGGATCCATCGTTCGCGTCACGACGGCGATCGTCGTGTACGCGATGGCTTCGCCCAGGAGCTCAAGCTTGACGACCCGCTCGGCGCCGAAGCCGTAGAGCCGGAACCGGCCATTCTTATCGGTCGTCGCCTCGCGGGTTGCCTCGTCGGGGGCGGTCCGGTCCTGATCAATATGCTGGAATGCGACCCACGGAGGCTCGCCTGTTTTGACTCCTTCGAGCCACGGGGTCAGATTGTCCGACTTCGGGATCAGCACCGACTGGACCTTGACCCTTACGCCGGCGATCGGCTGACCCTCCAGGTTGACGATCCGGCCGGTGACCGGCACGTCTCTCGGCGCGGCCTTCTGGCCGGTTTCGTCGTTCACGCGCTTGCCTGTATTCACATCAATAGTCCCAAAATCGAGGGCCTGGCCGGGTTTGAGCCGCAAGTCCTTGGCCAGCTCAAACCGCTTGAATGTCTCGGGCTCCATCTTTGGGCCGAATCCGTACACCAGCCGGTTGGCGGCCACGACCTGGTACGGGCCCCCGCCGGGGACGTCTTCACAGCGGAATCGCCCGGTGGTATCAATCTGGGCCATCGCGACGGGAATATGGCGGAACACCCTGGCCCCTTCCGGCGTCAAAGCCACCCGCACGCCCCCTTTGGCCGGCTGGCCGTCGTTATCAAGGAGCCGGCCGGTCAGCGTGGCCATGGGAAGGAGCTTCACGACGATTTCGGCCGAACTTTCCTTTGCGTTGGGCGCGACAGAGAGAACGGCCCCGATCTTGCGCTGGCGCTCCTGGATCAGCACCGTCCGCGGGTTGCCGGGCTCGAGTCCACCGATTCGTATGACACTCTGGTTATAGACGTTGTGGTCGCCGTCGTCGCTCCCTTCGGGGTTTCTGCCCCAGACCACACTGTTCATCACGGGAGCACCTGTTTCATCAACGATGCGCAGCGAGACCGAAATACCGGCGTCGACGGCCATGTCGCACGTGAATGATTGCGCGCCTTCGGGCACGTGCACGTGCGTCAGCCTCTGATAGACTTTGGGAAAGATGCGATCATACGTAAGCAACTGGTTCTGCTCGGTCCGCCCCTTGATGGACTCGGCGCCCGTGCCGCCGAGATAGGACCTGTCGAAGGTGTGGGCGGTGACCACTCCCTCACCGGGAAGTCCGACCAAGCGGAAACCTCCCTCCTTGTCGGTTCGGTATCGTGTGTTGATGGAGAGAGAGACGGCGATGTTGGGATCGAAGTTCGGGTAATCCCTGGCGTGGACGTTGGTCAAGAATGGGAAATAGTCCACTGCCGCCGCGACTGGTTTTCCCGTGGCCGCGTCGCTCACCTTTCCGGTGATCCAGATGCCACGTTTCAGGTCGATGTCGAATTGCACCGGCTCGAGCCCCGGCTTGGCGGGCGCCTCCATCCGGCTGGTGATGAAGTACGGAAGGTCCAGCGGCGGATAAACCGACAGCTTGTGTCCCTGGGCGCCTTCCTTGGGCAGCCCGATCAGACGGTAATGTCCTTGCGCGTCGGTCTCGGTCGAGATGGCTCCTTCGATCGTGAGAGTCGAGCCCGACAGTGCAGCCGCGGTGACGACCGCACCGGGAATGGGCTGTCTGGTCCGGGCGTCGCGGACAAATCCCTCGATCGGTCGCGTGGGCTCAACGGCGATCGTGCAGGTTGCGCCGTGAATCGCCGGATCATCGAGGCCGCGATAGGCGAGTTCGGGCACAGCGGTGTCGGTTCGATTCGTCGCCCGCGTGATGACTCGCACTCGCTTGAGCGCGATCGCCGGGCCGGACAGCGTCAGGTTGGCCATAACGTCTCGGCCCAAGCCCGCGATCCGGAACCGGCCGTCGGAGTCGCTCACGACGGCGTCCGGCAAGACGCCATCGGCGTCGAGCAACAGTCCACCCTTCGTCGTGCCGAGATCAATCGACGAACGCCGTGCGCCGGAGGGTGCGGGCATTTTTGATAGCGGCTCGCCTTGCGTCTTGGGTGCGGCCTCCGTCCGGGGAAGCACGACTTGACCGAGGCTGACCTTCACGCCCGCAACCGGCCGCCCTTCCAGATCAACCAGCCGGCCCTCAATCGGCAGATCGCCGGCCGCCAGACGGATCTGCCCGTCTTTTCCAGGAAAGCCCAGTCCAAATGTGGCAGCCGTGGCGATCAATCGCGCTTGCGCGGCGAGCTCTGGCGTGTCGAAGTGGAATTCGTATCGGCCGTTGCTTCCGGTAGTCTGGCGCTTGAGGATGACGGCTCTCTGCGAGGCGTGATGGCCGACGCCGCTCTCATCGACTTGGACGCACCAGGCGGTCACGATGGCACCTTTAACCGGCTTGTCGCCGGGACCGACGACCTGCCCGCAAATCGTGTCGCCGTCCGGAGGCGGCTTGGGGTTGTCGATTTCGGACGACGTGTGCGCCTCGGCTGCAACTTTGCCGCCCACGCCGAGCAAACCAGCGAAAATGGTGAGCGCCAGCCCTACGGCCAGCATCAGGGCAACGGCCTGGGTGCCTGCCGTAATCGACAGCGATCGCGAGGTGTCGAGGATGCGCACGATCCGTCGCGCGAGCACCGAGCGCAGCGAGATCATGCCCACGCTCACCAAGGCCGGCGGCGGCAGGGCGCGCTCGGCGAGCTCGAGCAGATGCCCTGCATAACCGGCCCGCTCGGCGCCAAAGTGGACCACGTAGTCGTCACAAACCTCTTCCGCGGCGACTTCGAGCCGGCGCGAAAGGAGCCAGACGAGTGGTTGCAGCCAGAGTAGGGCGGTGGCAAGGCGCCTTAACAGGTTCCACACGCCGTCCCGGCGCGCGAGGTGCGCCAGCTCATGGACGAATGTTTCGCGCAGGTTCGTGCCAATGTCATCCGGGAGCAAGATCGCCGGCCGGCGAACGCCGTCCAGGCACGGGCTGAAAACAAACGGGCTGCGCCAGACGGTGGGAGCAAGAACGTTCAATTGCCGTGCGATTTCGCGGCAGAGGGCGTCGGCACCGGGCTCGGCTGGAATAGCCGATTTTCGCACCCTGCGCATCCGAAGCTGGGCCAGCCACACTCTCGCCGCCAGGAACGCCGCGCCCAAGAGCCAGACGGCCAGACCGATTGTCGCCATACCGGTTGGGCTCCATGCGAAGTGAGGGCTCGACGAGGGTGACTGCGTCGTCGATGCAATCGGGGCGAACTCTGCCTGATCATTTGCCCGCTCGGTCGCGGGGGATTCCCGCTCACTCGCGCGCCATGCGATCGACGGCAGGGTCGGCGGCGCTGCGTCTTTGACCGAGGGCAGGGGGGCGGGTTCTGGCGGAAACGGTCTCGCCGCCCTAGGCAGCTTGAGCGACAACCCGCCGAAGCCCCCGGCGCTCAGTGCCGCGGTAGCGAGCGGGCAGATCAAGACCGCCGCCAGGGTCGTCCGGTAAATGCCTGACTGAACGGCCGGTCCAAATCGCTTGAGGGCGCGGGCGGCCAGCAGGCCGAGAGCCAGGAGAACCGTCGACTGCACAAGCCAGCTCAGGCCGACGCCCGACAATTGGTCGCTATAGGCCGCAAGACCGTTGCCCATGCCCACACCCCATTTCTTGCGTAATGTTTAGATCAGTCCCGGCGTTCGTTCTCGATCAGTTGCTTGAGCTCGTCGAGCTCCCTTGGCGAGAGTCGCTCGTTCTTGATCAGGTGGGCCACCAGGCTCCCGACGTTCCCGCCGAAAACTCGCTCCAGCAGGTCGCGGGCGGCAGTGCGTTTGACCCTGTCTTCCTTGAGCCGCGCAAAGAAGACGAAGGTGCGCCCGCTGGCCTCGTGGCCGACCGCCCCCTTGGCCTCGAGCTGGCGCAACAGCGTCTGCACGGTGCTGTGGGCCACCGGCTCCGCCGCGTTCAGCGCGTCGCTGATCTCACGAGCACTCGCACGACCAAGGTCCCAGAGAACCTGCATGATCCGGAACTGCATCCGTCCGAGCTGGGTCTGGCCCATCCGCGTATCCTCCGTATCTCAGGATCGTCTACTACAGTAAATCTATCAAAGTAAATCTCGGTGTCAAGACCACGGAGTTCGAAAGCGCAGGCGGGGTTGACGGCCAACCCATGACCGGAGGACGATCGCACACTTGCCCGCGCCCCTAAGATTGGGCGAGCCGAAATCTCCGAGGGAGGACTGATCCATGACTCCGGTCGATTACGCCCATCAACTTGCGTTCCCAAAACTCAGCGAAGCCGACGTCGAGTGCCTGGCCGAGCTGGCAACGTTATGCTCTTTCGACGACGGCGCGACGATCTTCCAGGCCGGGCAGCGCGGCCTGCCGTTCTACGTCGTCGAGTCGGGAGAGATCGCGATCGTCGACGAATCGCGGGCCGAGCCGCTCACGATCGTCGTGCACGGCCCGCGCGAGTTCGCCGGGGATGTCTCGCTACTCACCGACCGCCCGGCCGTGGTCTCGGCCTACGCCCGGGGAGCGTGCCGGGCCTGGTGCGTCGGCCAGGCCGAGCTGCGTCGGGTTATCCAGGAGATCCCCGACTTGAGCGACAAGCTACTCGAGGCATTCCAGACGCGCCGGACGATGCTGGAACGGTCCGGTTTCGTCGGCGTACGCGTTTTCGGGCACCTCGGCGACCCGGATGTGACGAGGATCCGGGAGTTCTTCGACAAGAACAAGGTGCCGCATACCTGGATCGACGCCGACGAGAGCGAGGGCCAGCGCGCGCTCGAGTCGCTGGGGGTTGGCCCGGATCAATTGCCGTTCGTCGCGTGCAACCGGGGCACCCGCTCGCCGCGCCCCACGGTCACCCGATTGGCGGAGTGCCTCGGTCTGAAGCGTCAGATTCGCACCGAGCCATTCGACCTGGTCATCGTCGGAGCCGGGCCCGCCGGACTCGCAGCCGCCGTCTACGGCGCGTCCGAGGGTCTCGGAACCATCGTCCTCGACCGCTTCGGGCCAGGTGGTCAGGCCGCGAGCAGCTCGAGGATCGAGAATTACATGGGATTCCCTGCCGGAATGAGCGGGGCGGATCTCGCCAACCGGGGCTACCTCCAGGCACTGAAGTTTGGAGCCGAGCTCGTCGCCCCGGTCGAGGTTCGCTCGATGACGTGCGAGGACCGCTTGCACCGGCTCGTGCTGGACGACGGGCAGGTCGTTCGCGGACGGACTGTTCTGATCGCGACGGGAGCCTCCTACCAGCGCTTGCCTGTCGCCGGCTGCGAGCGCTGGGACGGCGCGGGGATCTTCTATTCCTGCACCGCGGTGCACGCGCGGGCATGCCGCAGCGGCCGCGCCGCCGTGGTCGGCGGCGGCAACTCCGCCGGCCAGGCGGTGATGTTCCTCGCCGAGCACACGGCCGGGGCGGCGCTGCTGTTGCGCGGCGGTGACCTGCGCAAGAGCATGTCCGACTACCTGGCCCGCCGCATCGAGCGTCACCCGAAGATCGATGTCATCCGACACGTCGAGGTGGATGCCGTCCAGGGCAACGGTGCGATCACGGGCCTGCGGCTGCGCGACGTCCAGGATCGGAGTTTCCGCGAGCTCCCGTGCTCGGCGCTCTTTGTCTTCATCGGCGCACCCCCGGACGGACTGGCTGCCCCCGAGCATCGCGGTCGACTCCAAGGGCTTCATCCTCACCGGGGCCGATGCCGCGAAATCCGACCGGTGGCCCCTGACGGACCGCGAGCCCTGTTCGGTCGAGACCACCTGCCCGGGTGTCTTTGCAGCGGGAGACGTCCGCAGCGGTACCACCAAGCGGGTCGCGTTCGCCGTCGGCGACGGCGCCCTGGCGGTCGCTTGCGCGCATCGGGTGCTCGCCGAGATTTGATCGAACGGCCTGGTGGGAGCCGAGAGCTGGAACAGGTAATCCGCCTATGCCGCATCTTGACCATGGCTGCCCCTGGGGTAAGCACCTAATGCAGTGACGGCGTGATGCGAGCATGGAGGCGAAGTGCGCCCGTACGCGTTATGCGGATCGGATCAAGACACAAGAGGACAGAGCACGCTACCATCGGTGAGGCTCCAGGTGCGGTCGTCGGTTCGGTGGCATCAGGGGGACCGGGGGCTCCTGGCGATCGATGTGCAGAACGAGTATCCTACGGGAGCGCTGAGGGTCACCGACCCGCCTGGGTGATTCGAGCAAATCCTCGAGGTGGTGAGCGCTGCCAACGGTCGAAGCGCCCCGGTCTTGATCCCGCACACCGCAGCCAGGAGCTTGGCCTCATGATTCCACACCAATTGCTTCGCGACGAAGGCATCCTGATCATCTCGCCGAACTCGCCGCTCGTGGCGAGCGACTTCGAGGAACTTGCTCGCGAGGTTGACCCGTACATCGAACAGAATGGCGTGCTCAAAGGCATCATGCTCGATGTCGAGTCGTTCCCGGGATGGCACGACATGGGTGCTCTCATTGCGCACCTGCGGTTCGTCAGGGATCATCATGCCAAGATCAAGAAGATCGCCGCGGTCACTGACGGCAAGGTTCTCTCGATCGTTCCCCAGATCGTCGACCATTTCGTGAACGCCGAGGTCAAACATTTTCATCGCGCGGACAAAGAGGCGGCGCTCGCCTGGCTCCGCGCGCCTGAGGCCGCGGAGTGAGGCCTGTATCATGGGCAAAGGACGCATCCTGATCGGCAAACCCGGCCTCGACGGGCATGATCGCGGTGCACGGTACATCGTCCGATTGTTGCGGGATGCCGGTTATGAAGTCGTCTACACAGGTATTCGGCGCAGCCCGGAGCAGATCGTGGCAACTGCGATCCGGGAACACGTCGATGCCATCGGTCTCAGCTCGCTCAGCGGAGCTCACAAGGTCCTGTTCCAGCGAGTGATCGACTTGCTCAAAGCCAGTGGCGCCCCAGGCATCATCGTCTTCGGCGGCGGACTGATCCACCCGAGCGACGTCGAGTACCTGAAGCAGATTGGCGTCAAAGCCATCTTCACACCCGGTGCTCGGGCGGAATCGATCCTTGAAGCGATCGACAAGCTGATGGCCAGCCGCGAGTGCGTCGCTGCTGGCGACGCCGCTGCGAAATGCGTTGAACCTGCGCCGACTCACGCGACACGTTGAGCTTTCGGTTTCCGGTTCAGGAGTGTGGACTTCGAGCTTCGGGTTCAGGTTTTCGAGCTTCACCGATGATTCCAGAACGACTTGAGGAAGAGTCCGAGAGGTGGGCCAAAGGCCCGCTCGCGGAAGCCGTCGCCCATTTCCCGGAGCGCCGACGGAGCTTCGTCACCGCCTCGGGCCTTCCGGTCGACCGGCTCTACCTGCCGGATGAGGATATGCTCGCTCGATACCAGGAAAAGCTCGGCTTTCCCGGCAGTTTTCCCTTTACCCGCGGCGCGCATGCGACGATGTATCGCGGCCGGCTCTGGACCATGCGGGAATACGCCGGCTATTCCACCGCAACCGAGTCCAACAAGCGGTACCGGTTCCTGCTTGCGGAGGGCTCGACCGGGCTAAGCATCGCGTTTGACCTCCCCACCCAGATCGGCCTGGACTCCGACCATTCTCTCTGTGTGGGAGAGGTCGGCAAGGTGGGCGTGGCGATCAACACACTCGCAGACATCGAGACGCTCTTCGACGGGATTCCGCTCGACCAGGTCTCGACATCCATGACGATCAACGCGCCCGCGGCCATCCTCCTGGCGATGTACATCGCGCTCGCCGAGAAGCAAGGCATCCAACCGGCCGCCTTGCGGGGGACCATTCAGAACGACATCCTCAAGGAATACATTGCACGGGGCACCTACATCTTTCCCCCCAAGCCCAGCCTGAGATTGATCGAAAACACGTTCGAGTACTGCAGCCGCCACGTGCCTCACTGGAACACGATCTCGATCAGCGGGTATCACATCCGCGAAGCGGGGGCGACGGCCGTCCAGGAGGTTGCATTTACACTTGCCAATGCGATTTGCTACATCGAAGCTGCGCTCAGGGCCGGGCTGCACATCGATGATTTTGCCGCGCGGCTGGCCTTTTTCTTTGCCGCGCACACCGATTTCTTCGAGGAGATCGCCAAGTTCCGGGCTGCGCGGCGGCTCTACTCCCGGATCATGCAAGAGCGGTTCGGTGCCCGGAAGGACGAGAGCATGATGATGCGTTTTCACACCCAGACGAGCGGCGTGACCCTCACCGCGCAGCAGCCCGACAACAACGTGGTCCGGGTCGCGCTCGAGGCGCTTGCCGCCGTGCTCGGCGGCACGCAGAGCTTGCATACCAACAGCAAAGACGAAGCGCTCGCTCTGCCCAGCGAAGAGTCGGTCAGGCTGGCACTGCGCACGCAGCAGATCATCGCCCAGGAAAGCGGTGTCACGAACACCGTCGACCCGCTCGGGGGCAGCTTCTTCGTCGAACATCTCACCGACCTGATCGAGGCCGAGGCCGAGGCGCTCATCAACAAGATCGATGGGCTGGGCGGGATGGTGGCCGCGATCGAGAGCGGGTTTGCGCGGCAGCTCATCGACCAGGCAGGTTACGATTGGTGCACGCAGATTGAGCGAAACGAGCGGATCGTGGTGGGGGTCAACGACGACACCGACGACGAGCCGCTTTCGATGCCGCTCATGGAGGTCGGCGAGGAGGTCCGCCAGCAGGAAATCGAGCGACTCAATGAGGTCAAGGCCCGCCGCGATCAGGCGGCCGTGAACGCCGCGCTTGCGGCGCTTTCCGAGGCGGCCCGTGACGAGACGCGAAACCTGATGCCGCCGATCCTCGACGCCGTCAGGGCCTACACATCGATCGGCGAGATTTGCGGAGTTCTCCGGGCGGTGTTCGGCGAATTCGAGGAAAGCCACGAGACGTGAGCCCCTCGCTCATGGAGACCACGGCGGCGCTCAGGGCGCCAATCCGACAGAGAGGTCCTCATGCCACTTGTCCTCAGTCAGGTTGAAAACGGCGCTGGCTTGATCACGCTCAACCACCAAGCCAAGCGAAACGCCCTCAGCCGGGCACTGCTCGATGAGCTGATCGCCGCGCTCGACGAGCTGAGCGCCTCGGGCGCCCGCTCGATCATCCTGCGGGCCCAGCCCGGCGCGGCAGTCTGGTCAGCCGGCCATGACGTGGCCGAGCTGCCCGCTCCCGGCCGCGACCCCTTGGCTTACGACGACCCGCTCCGCCGCGCCGTGCGGGCCATCGAGTCAATACCCGTGCCAGTTATCGCCATGATCGAAGGGACCGTCTGGGGCGGAGCCTGTGAGGTTGTCATCACGTGCGACCTCACGATCGCCTCGCCGGACGCAACCTTCGCGATCACGCCGGCCAAGCTCGGTGTCCCGTACAACACCGCGGGCATCCTCAACTTCATGAAATCGATCGGCATGCCGCTCCTCAAGGAAATGCTGTTCACGGCCCGCCCGATCAGGGCGGACCGAGCGCTCGAATCCGGGATGATCAATGCTGTGGTGCCCGGGGCTGACATCGAACGGTACACGTTTCAGATCGCGGCTCAGATCGCCGAGATGTCGCCCATGTGCGTTGCACTCATCAAAGAGGAACTGCGCATTCTGTCCAAGTCGCGACCGCTCAGCCCAGAGACCTTCGAGCGGCTTCAAAGTCTGCGCCGGCACGTCTACGACAGCCACGACTACCAGGAAGGGATTCGCTCGTTTCTCGACAAGCGCAAACCTGTCTTCACCGGCGAGTAAAGAGGGGCGCAAGCAGTGGCCAGGTGGTCGTCGTCGCGATCTTATGCGGCAAGACCCGGATATCTTGACCGTGCTCCCAGTGGGGAGAGGTCGGGTGAAGGCCGGGTGAGGGGGCGCCTCCGATCGCGCATGAGCATCCCCTCACACCAGCCCTCGCCCCGTCGGGGGCGAGGGCAATTGAGTGGTGCAGGTCACCCTGTTATTCGGGAAGGCGCGGATCGGTTTCCGGCTTGGCGGGGAGGCGCATCCGCCGCCGGTACCTGAACCCCAGCAGAGCGACCACGGCAATGCCGGCGAGCACCAGGGACGACGGCTCGGGAACCGACGAGACCCTCACCAGTTCGTTCATCGCGCCGTTGAAGTTGGCACCCATCCTCATGTCACTAAAGCTTCCCGAGTCAGTGAAGACCAATTTACCGCGCATCGGGCCCTCCGTTTGCCTGAATGACGATGTGTAAGTATCCTTTTTCGTGTTGATCTTGATCACGGCCTTGTACCGGACCGGTAAACCCATATACATCGTCTTCACGGTTCCTCTCAGGTAGAGGCGGTTGCCTTTTGTCGTCGCGGTGAACGGTTTCGGGCTGGTGTACGTAAACTTGCCGATCGAGGCACCTTTTTGCAGCGTGAACTGCGGTGGCTTCGTACTGGTCTGCGTCCAGGTCATGTTGATCGAGGAAACTTTGCTCTTTGCCGTTCTTGCCATAATACTCGGTGTCGCCGCTGATCGTGTATGGGTCCCCGGTGATCGACCCGGCCGTGGTTCCGCTCACGGGCAGGCCCTCGTACGTTCCCCCGAAGGTCCCACTCCACCCGGTCTGGTCGAACGTCCCGCCGTAGGTGAAGACCGCTGAAGCGTCGAGCCCGCTGCTGAGCTCGACGGTGGCTGCGAACATGTCCGTGGTGAGGGCCTCTAGCGCAACGACGGTGTCCAGCGACACACTCCCGGCCGACAGGGGCCGCGGCACGGCAACCGCCACGATGACAACCAAGGCTGCGAGTAACATTTGCTTTCTCATGATTGATCCTTTCGCCAATATCGGGTGATCGAACGGCACGTCGAAAGAAGTGCCGGCCGGCATTGTCAGGACGATCCCGCGCGGTCGTCAATAATGACGACGTCCGGCTTCTATGCCGGAATCAGGTTCCGTTTCGGGCTGTCCTTCAAAAGCCCGAGCCGCACCATGCTTTCGGCGGTGGCAACGATGGCCTCCTCGTTCGAACGCGGTGCCCAGCCCAGTAGACGCCTGGCCTTTTCGCCCGTGGCGTTCTTGATCTTGCCAAGCTCGGGCAGGACCTGCTTCACCGCGGGATCACGCATCGCGGCGATGCGCACCAGCCAGTTCGGCAGTTGCCGCGTCGGCACCCTTTTGGCCCACGCGCCCATGCGGCTCTTGAGCACCTTGGCGATGTCGCGTATCGACATGAAATCGCCGGCAACAGCGAGGAAGCGTTCGCCCCTGGCGGCGGGATGGGTCATGGCGCGGATGTGCAAGTCGGCGACGTCACGCACATCGACAATGCCGAAATAGAGCCGCGGGCAGCCGGGCATCGCGCCGTCCATGAGTCGCTGCACCACGAGGATCGAGGGCGAGTAATCAGGCCCCAGGACCGGGCCGAACACGCCCACCGGATTGACAACGGAAAGCTCGAGGCCGCCGCCTTCGCGGGCGATGAAATCCCAGGCCGCGCGTTCGGCCAAAGTCTTCGATTTCACATAGGGGCGCACGTCGTCGCCGTCGGGGTTCGTCCAGCTCGTCTCGTCGAACGGCGTCCCCTGCGGCTTATGGCCATAGCCGATCGCCGCGAACGAGGAGGTCAGGACCACGCGCTTGACGCGGGCATCGCGCACGGCGCGAAGCACGCGGAGCGTGCCTTCCCGCGCAGGCACGATCAGCTCGTCCTCGTGCTTGGGGATGGCCGGCGGAAATGGTGATGCCACGTGCAGCACGTAATCGCAGCCGGCGACGGCTTGCGACCAGCCCGCGTCGCTCTCGAGATCAGCGGCAATGAACGACAGGCGATCGCCCGGCTCGGCGCCGCCCTCCTTGAGCATGGCGCGTACGTCGCCCTCGCGATTCAGGCTTCGCACCGTCGTGCGCACCTGGTGGCCCGCCGCCAGGAGTTGCAGGATCGAATGGCTGCCGACGAAGCCCGACCCGCCGGTCACCAGAACTGTGCTCATCGCCGCCTCCTCAAGTGTTCAGTGCCATGTTGGGGTGATCCGATTTCGCGGACAGTCAGCCTGTATAGTCGACCGGGGTCGTAAATGCTTGACAATCCCCATCCAATGGCCGATGTTAAATATTGGTCAAACCTTCGGTGACGCAGAGACGGATGCCATGGGCCTACCCTTGCGCTCGGTATTCCTCGACAGGTTGACACCGGCGCTTTTGCTGACGGCGATGATCGCGGTGACTTCTCCCCCAGCCGAGGCGGGCGACTCGGCTCCCAATGCGGGCAAGCTCGACCCCGCGGTGGAGGAGTTTTTCGAGGCGAAAGTTCGCCCGCTCTTGGTGGCCCGTTGCTTCGAATGCCACGGCACGGAGAAGCCCAAGGGAGGCCTGCGGCTCAATGCGCGGGATTCGATGCTCAAGGGGGGTGAAGGCGGACCGGTCGTCGTGCCGGGCAAGCCCGAGGAGAGCCCCTTGATCGAAGCAATCCGCTACGAGGGCGACGTGCAGATGCCCCCCAAGGGGAAGCTCAAGGCGGAGGAGATCGCCGTTTTGACCGACTGGGTCAAGCGGGGAGCACCCTGGCCGTCGCCGCGCCGGGATCTCGGTCCCAAGGTCACGGCTGCCGCCGTGCCCCCGGCACCCACTCCCGAGCCGCCGACCGCGGCCGTCGTGACCGAAAAAGCCCGGTCGTTCTGGTCGCTCCGGCCGATCGGCGACCCCACGCCGCCGCCCGTGCGAGACCAGGCCTGGACGCGCTCACCGATCGATCGGTTCCTCCTGGCCCAGCTCGAGGCCAACGGACTGGCGCCCTCGCCGCCGGCCGACAAGGCCGCCTTGATCCGCCGCGCCACTTTCGACCTGATCGGCCTGCCGCCTGATCCCCAGGAGATCGCGTCGTTTGTGCGGGATGAGTCCCCCGGCGCGTTCGAGCGGGTCGTCGACCGGCTGCTGGCTTCGCCTCACTACGGCGAGCGCTGGGGCCGCTACTGGCTCGACGTGGCCCGCTACGGCGAGGACCAGGCGCACTCGTTCCAGCCAAGGTTGTATCCGTATGGGTTTAAATATCGTGACTGGCTGATCGGCGCCTTCAACGGCGACCTTCCCTACGACCGGTTCGTCGTCGACCAGATCGCCGGCGACCTGTCCGTCGCTCCCGAGCCCGAGCGCCAGGACCGGCTGGCGGCCCTCGGCTTCTTCGCCTGCGGGCCGGTCTATTATGGAGACGGGAAAAAGCTCGACCAGTACGCCGACCGCGTCGACACGTTGACCCGCGGCTTCCTGGGCCTGACCGTCGCCTGCGCCCGCTGCCACGACCACAAGTATGACCCCATACCCACGACCGACTTCTATGCGCTGGAGGGCGTGTTCGCCAGCACCGACTACATCGAGGTGCCCGCCGCACCCAAGGAACAGATCGACGACTACAACAGGGCCCAGGCCGCGATTGCCGCCAAGCAGAAGGAGATCACCGACTTCATCAAATCCGAAGCAAAGCGGCTCAAGAAGAAGGTACAGAATAACGATCTCAAGATGTTCCAGCGCACGCTGCCGGGCGAGTCCCTTGCGAAAATCAGCGTGCTGAACGAAGCGGCGGCTCGCTTGATCAAGAAGGCCCCGGCCAAGTACGCCGTGATCCACAGCCTGGCAGACGCCGCCAAGCCTAACGACATGCCGGTCCTGATCCGCGGCAACGAGAAGACGCCGGGGCCCAAGGTGCCGCGGCGGTTTTTGACGGTTTTGGGTGGCGAAAAGTCAAACTTTCGCAGTGGCAGCGGCCGGCTCGAGCTGGCGCGCCTGATCGCCAGCCCCGACAACCCGCTGACGGCGCGGGTCATGGTCAACCGGATCTGGCAGCACCATTTCGGCCGCGGCCTGGTCGGCACCGCCAGCAATTTCGGCGTGCTGGGCGAACGGCCCAGCCACCCCCAGCTCCTGGACTGGCTGGCCCGCCGGTTCATCGCCTCTGGCTGGTCGATCAAGGCAATCCACCGTGAAATCATGCTTTCGGCAGCCTATCAGCAGAGTAGCCGGTTCGAATCCCGGGGCGTCGCCAAGGACCCGGGCAACGTCCTGCTCTGGCGGATGAACCGCCGCCGGCTCGATGTCGAGGCCTGGCGCGACGCCATGCTGGCCGTCGCCGGCCGGCTTGATACGGCAATCGGCGGGCCGTCGGTCAGCCTGGAGTCAGCAGGCAATCGCCGCCGCACCGCCTACGCCGCGATCAGCCGGCACGACCTCGCGTGGATGCTTCGCCTGTTCGACTTCCCGGATCCGAATATCACGAGCGACCAGCGCACCCAGACGACGGTCCCGCTCCAGCAACTCTTCGTCCTCAACAGCGAGTTCATGGTCTCGACGGCCCGGGCCGTCGCCGCGCGGCTGCTGGCAGCCTCCGCAACCCCTCGCGACGACGAAGCACGCATTCGACGGGCCTACCTTCTGATTTACGGCCGCGAGGCGACGGCACGCGAAATCGAGCTGGCGCTGGCCTATCTCCGGGCACCCGAACCCGGGGCGGCGGATTCCCGCGCTCGCCAGCCACGATCGATATGAGCCGCTGGGAACGCTACACCCAGGCACTTCTGGCGGCCAATGAATTCCTATTCGTGGATTGATCTGTCTTCTGTTTGCCACGGACTTACTGAACAAGTACCCGGAGATCACTGGCCATGCAAGCGAGAGATGATCGATCCGCCGTGGCTGGGGCAATCGGTCCGGGCTCGGCATGGACCCGGCGGGCGTTGTTCTGTCGGATCGGCGGGGGCTTCGGCGCACTGGGGTTAGGCACCGTCCTTGCCGACGCCGGCTTGCTGCGGGCGGCTGATTCGCCGGAGGCAAAGGCGTCCGGTGGCGTGGATGCCTCCGTGCCCACCAATCCGCTGGCGCCCAGGCCGCCGCACTTCCCGGCGCGGGCGAAGCGGGTGATCTTTCTGTTCATGAACGGCGGCCCGTCGCACGTCGACACCTTCGACCCAAAGCCGGCATTGATGAACTACGCCGGCCAGGATCCGCCAGCCTCGATCATGACCGGCCGCCGCAAGCGGGGCAAGATCATGCCCTCGCCGTTCTCGGCCCAACCCCGCGGACAGAGCGGCATCGCGATGACCGAGCTGTTCCCGCACGTCGCCGCCATTATCGATGAGATCTGCGTGATCCGCTCGATGTACACCGACAACCCCAACCACGAGCCGTCGCTCTTGATGATGAACTCGGGCAACATGCAGCCGATCCGGCCCAGCCTGGGCTCCTGGCTGACCTTCGGCCTCGGCTCGGAGAACCAGAACCTACCGGGATTCGTGGTGCTGTGCCCCGGCAAGCCCGTTGTGGGGCCGCAGTTATGGAGCAGCAGCTTCCTGCCGGGCATCTACCAGGGTACGCATATCCGCAACAACTCGATCGACCCGGACCGGATCATCCGCGACGTCACCAATCGCCATCTGTCGCCGCCGGCTCAGCGAGCGCAGCTCGACCTGCTCCAGGCGCTCAACCACGAGCACCTGAATGCGCGTGGGCCTGACGAGGCTCTGGAATCGCGGATCGCCTCGCTGGAGATGGCCTTCCGCATGCAGTTCGAGGCGCGCGAGGCATTCGACCTGGCCCGCGAATCGGCGGCGACGCGCGACCTGTATGGCCCCGGCGAGTTCGCCAATGCCTGCCTGATCGCCCGCCGGCTGGTCGAACGCGGGGTGCGCGTCGTGCAAGTCTATTACGGCAAAGACCAGCCGTGGGACGACCACCAGGATATCAACCGCCATCGCGACCATGCGCAGAAAAGCGACCGGCCGATCGCCGCGCTCGTGAAGGATCTGAAGGCCCGCGGCCTGCTGGAGGACACGCTCATCATCTGGGGCGGCGAGTTCGGGCGGACGCCTTATTCCGAAGGCGCCAAAGGCCGCGATCACCACAGCTTGGGCTTCTCGATGTGGCTGGCCGGGGGCGGAGTCAAGGGCGGATACGTCCACGGCGCCACTGACGAATTGGGCATCCAGGCGGTCGATAACCGCATGCATGTCCACGACCTGCACGCCACGATCCTGCACTTGATGGGTCTGGACCACGAGCGCCTCACCTACCGCTACAGCGGCCGAGACTTCCGGCTCACCGATGTGAGTGGCCGCGTCGCCCGCGAAGTGCTCTCGTCCGCCCCCGCACCGACCGGCATTGACCGGACTGCGTAATTGACGTAAAGTGCGTCGGATTGTCGGGTTGGTCGATCAGCGAGTCCCAGGGAAGGGACGGGTTTCCATGCGGCGGCGAGCCGTTATCGCCCGCTGGGGGGTTGTGTTCGTACTGCTTTCGGCACAAGCCGGGTGCGGGTGGAGTGCGCTGCGCCGCCACGTTGGGCATGAGATCCAGACTCCCGAGCAGGCTGCGCGGACTCAGCAGGCCGTCGAGCACGCGCAGGAAGCCATCGAGCGCGGCGCCTACGAAGACGCCCGGCAGGAGCTGGTGCAGTTGGTTGCCCAGGCCCCGCAGTCAGCGGAGGCCCGGCAACGGCTAGGAACAGTCTTTCAACTCGAGGGAAGGCTGCCCGAGGCCGCGACGTGCTTCCGGGCCGCTCTCCAGCAGGATCCCGATTATGTTGATGCCTTGATCGGTCTCGGGCAAGTTGAGGCGCAGCAAGGTGATGTCGCGTGTGCACTCAAGCGGTTGGAGACGGCAATCGAGATCGAGCCGCATCGCTCGAAGGCTCACTATTCCCTGGGCAGCGTGTTCGAATCGATGGGTCGGGTTGACGATGCGCTGGCGGAATACTTTCGAGCCATCGAAACCGAGCCGAATGCCGTTGATTCCAACCTGCGGATTGCCGCCATCGAGCTCGCACGCAACCAGCCGGATCAGGCGCTGTCGCGGCTCGACCAGGTCCTGGAACTGGCCGCAGAGAACGGCGAGGCCCACGACCTTCGGGGACGAGCTCACCTGAAACTGGGGCAGCTCACCCAGGCGATTGAAGACTTGCGCGCCGCCGCCGTATGTCTGCCCCAGCGGCCCGAGATTCCCTACCATCTCGCGCTGGCCCTGGAGGCGGACCATCAACCGGCGGATGCTCTCCACGCCGCCGAGCAGGCGCTCCACATTGCGCCGACGTTCGCAGACGCCAAGGTACTCTCGCAGCGATTGGCCATGGCGGTGGGACGCGCGGGAAAGTCGAAGAGCTCGCCAGGAGGCCAGCAGGGGCGCAAGTAGTCCGGGAGCCGCTGGCGGAGCCGGCGAGGTGAGTCGTTCGCGGGTTGGAAAAGACGGAGATCAAGCCTAAGACTAAGACTAAGACTAAGACTAGGATTAAGATTAAGATTAAGATTAAGATTAGGACTTAATCCGGCTTGTTGCCCTTGTCGTAGCCTCGCGTCGAGTTCTTTTTGATCAATCCGATGAGCATCCGCACGATTTTTTGAAGGCTCTGTTTTCCTGGACGGATTTGCTCCGTCGTAACCTTCGCTTTGGCCACCAGGATATCCAGACCGGCGGCGCATTCGAGCGCGGAGCCATGGGCGATATCAAAAAAGCGGCAGCGATCCTTGAGCGTGTACTTCCCATTGCCCTCGGCGATATTCAGCGCCACTGAAGTGGATGCCCGGTCCAACTGATCCTTGACGTCACCGGCTCGAACCGTTCCCTCCAGTAGCGACGAAAGCCATGCAACGAAAGCAATCGCTTCTTGATACGCTTCCAGTTTCTCGTGATCAAACCACCATTCCTGAGGTGAGTCCATAAGATTCTCCTCTTAGTCTTGATCTTAGTCTTAGTCTTGATCTTAGTCTTGATCTTAGTCTTAGTCTTGATCTAGTCTTCCTCTTAGTCTTCGTCCTAATCTTAATCGTAATCTTAATCTTAATCGTTCGCGTTTCGCCTTTCGCATCTCAGCCCAAAATCCCCTCCTCGGCAACAACCGGATTCCGCAGCACTCCCAATCCCTCAATCTCGACTTCGACGTTATCTCCCGCCTTGAGCCAGACTGGGGGCTTCCGCGCCATCCCGACTCCCGGAGGAGTCCCGGTAAAGATCAAATCGCCCGGTTCCAGGGTAAAGACCTGCGACAAATACGCGATCAGCTCATCCACACCGAAGATGAGCTGGCTGGTGTTCGAGTCTTGCATGGTCTGGCCGTTGAGCCGAAGCTGAATGCGCAGCGCGTGAGGGTCAGGAACCTCGTCGGGCGTGACCAGCATCGGGCCGACGGGTGCAAACGTGTCGAAGGTCTTGCCGGCCATCCACTGCTTGCCGGGCTTGTTGAGCTGCCAGTCGCGGGCCGAGACGTCGTGCCCCACGGCATAGCCGCCGACGTGCTCGAAAGCGCGCTCGCGAGCGATGTGCCGCCCGCCCCGCCCGATCGCCACGACGAGCTCAGCCTCGAAGTCCACCTCATGCGAGACCCGCGGGAGGACGACCGGCTGCTCGTGACCGATCAGAGCCGTCGGATACTTGCTGAAGAGGACAGGCTCGCGCGGTGCCGGTACGCCGCTTTCCGCGGCATGGTCGCGATAGTTGAGGCCGATGCAGATAATCTTCCTCGCGTCGGGTACCGGCGCGAGAAGCCGCACTTTCGCGGGGTCGTGGCGCACCTTGCCGCTCTTGAGTGCCGACCAGGCCCGGCGCTGGCCTTCCGGCCCCAATTCCAGTAGCCCGCGCACGCTTGGGGGGATATCGGGGTCCGCCGCATTGACTTCGACGTACTGACCATCAACCACCCCGCAAGCACGGGGTCCCCGTTCGGTCGCCACAGTCACCCATCGCATGGCACGGCGTCCTCCCGATTGTCGCTTCGCATCGCCACAATGACAGCCATGCGATGGTCTCGGTCGAGACCATCGCCCGCAAGTTCTCAATGTAACGACGCTTGGACAGGAGAGATAGAGACGGCCCCGCATGGGTGGTCAGAGCTTGCTACCTCTGGTCCGCCGACTCATCTTTCGATCACCGAGCTCTCTTATTGAGCGTCTCGAGGATCAAGTCGAGCTTGCGCTCCATCGCTTCGATCCGCTGCTCCAGTCCGCGCATCGTCCCGATCTCAACTCCCGCTCGATCACGCTTGGACGCGGCCTCGGCTTCTTTGATCGGTTTCGGCTGCCGGTTAAAATAGATGTCCTCACGGGTCACTTCCTGGCCGGGCTTTTCTTGCGCCGAGTCGCGTGACTCGGCCGCGTGCTTTTGATCATGGAGAGGCCGAACGACGAGCCGGTCGCCGGGCTCGAGCTGGTAATTGGTGGAGAGGTCGTCTCCCATCAGGATCTGGTCAATATCGATGGGAAGGACCTTGAGCGGCCCGCCCTTCTTGCCCGCGCGGTAGAGGACCACGCCTTGATGGTCCGCGTTCTCATCCAATCCGCTTGCCAGATCGATGGCGTCGAGAACTCTCTCCTTACCTGTGATCGGCAGGCGGCCTGGAATTCGGACCGCCCCCTGGATGTAGTAGTTTTGGCTGTTGTAAGCCGTGACGTCGACGAAAACCCGATCGGTATCCTTGGGATCGATCGGAATTGGCTGGTCGGTCTTCGGGTCGATCGCGGGCTGGTCCGTCTCCGGGTCGATCTTGATCAGCCCGAGGGTCTCGTCGTTCATGAATTTGCGCAGGTGAAGGACGATCTTCTCCTTGATCTCGGGGAGAGTCAGCCCCGCGACGTAGACCTCTCCGTAGAAACCGAGTGAGATCTTGCCGTCGGGTCTGACCAGGCGCTCACCCGAGATCGGCCGCCCGGGGAGGGCTTCGAGCACCTCGACGATGAGCATGTCGGGCGGCTCGACCATATGAGCAGCGAACGGCTTGAGCGGCGGCTGCGCCTTTGACCTGGCGACTTCGGACCGCGGCTCGCGAACGGGTAAAGCTCGCTTGCGCTGGGCGGCTTGCTGCGCCGCCAAGCTGGCGCCGAGAGCAGTCGCGCCGAACAGAACCAACGAAGTAACGGCGATCTTGAGCTTTGTCATGAACAGACTCCTGATGACTTGTTGAGCCAAAGCGGCGACCGGCGTTCCCGCGACGTCGACCATCGATCGACCCGCCATGACCTGTGCCGCGATCTGGACTGTGTGATTGATCAAATTCGTGGGAATCCCTGAGATTGGCGCGGCATGGGCGGCCGGAGCATCCCACGCCGCCCCGACGACACCCGCCAGGGGTGCCAGGCCGCGCCGGATCAACCGCCGGCGCAACAGCTTCCGCGCCTGCGCCATCCGGCTGCGCACGGTCCCCAGCGGACAGCCTAGCCGCTCGGCGGCTTTTTCCTGCGTCAGACCGTCCCAGTAGCAGAGCAAAACGACCGCACGGTATTTCTCCGGCAGGCGCCTGACTTCTTCCTGGACCGCGGGACCGAGAGCGTCACGATCCGACTCGCTGCCCACGGGACGCTCGCTACCGACGAGCCGCAAGCCGCCGCGCATCTCTGCCGAGCGTCGTCGAGCCGCCTCGACTCGGGCACGGGCCGCAACCCGGCTCGCCACCCCGAACAGCCAGCTCCCAACCGAGTCGAGACGTCGAATCGACCGGCACCGGCGCACCAGAACCAGAAACGTCGCCTGAAAGGCATCCTGAACCTCGGCCGTATCGGGCAGAGCGAGATGACAGACCCGCCACACCATCGGCCCGTGGCGCTGGATCAGCGCTTCAAAAGCCGCTTCTCCCGAACCATCACGCCGGCTCGCAAACCGCTCCAACAGTTGCCGGTCGGAAAGGCCGCTGGCTGTGCCCGCGTCAAACAAAGTTTGCAGATCACGCAGGAAAGCCGGCGAGGTGCCACTGTCCATTTGCGTCTCCCTCGATCTCGCTTTCGCTCTCGCTAACCGTCGAAACGTCGCTCAGTAGTGCCGGGACGACACTCAAGCTATCCCCGACTTTTTGGGAAATCGCGCGAAACCGCCCGGAGAGCCCTCGAGGATTTCCTCTATCCTCAACAGTCGATTGTACTTGGCGAGCCGTTCCGAGCGCGCCACCGAACCGATCTTGATCTGGCCGGCCGCCGTGGCGACGGCCAGATCGGCGATGGTGGTGTCTTCCGTTTCACCCGATCGGGCCGAGACGACCGCGTGGAACCCGTGGTCCTGCGCGAGCCGGATCGCATCCAGGGTCTCGGAAAGCGTGCCCACCTGGTTGACCTTGATCAAGACGGCGTTCGCGGCGCGGCTCTCGATGCCCCGGTGCAGCCTGGAGACCTGGGTCGCAAAGAGGTCATCGCCGATGAGCTGAACCGACGAGCCCAGTCGAGCCATGAGGGCCGTCCAGCCGTCCCAGTCGTCTTCGGACAGCCCGTCTTCGATCGAGACGATGGGGAAACGCTCGACCCAGCCGCCCAAGAGCTCGATCATGCCGCTGGTGTCCAGCGTGCGGTCACCACCGGCGCGCAGGGAATAAATCTCGCGGACCGGATCATAGAAGTGGGTCGACGCGACGTCGACCGCGATGGCTGCATCGCGACCCGGCTCGAGGCCGCAAGCCACGATGGCGTCCACGACGATCTCGAACGCCTGCTCGTTATTCTTGAGACGAGGTCCATAACCGCCCTCATCGCCCACCAGGGCCGACTCAAAGCCATGCTTGCGCAAGAGGGCACCAAGAGCACGATATACCGAGACCACGATTTCGAGGGCATCTTCATACGCGCTGGGCACCGACGGGGATGATCAATACGTCCTGAATGTCGAGGTTCCCGCCCGCGTGCAGACCGCCCGAGATCATGTTGACCATGGGAAGCGGCACCGACGGAAGAGCCGGCGTGGACGCTTGGCCCGCCCGGGATGGTCGCTCGCGCCAGAGACGGTTTACATGGACGAACAGCTCCTCGCCGCGCGTGGCGGCCGCGGCGTGGGCCGCGGCCAGAGACACGCCGAGCACGGCGTTGGCCCCCAGCCGGCTCTTGGAGGACGTGCCGTCCAGTGCGATCAACCTCGCGTCGAGAGCGGATTGATCGAAAAGGTCCATGCCCAGGACGGCCGGAGCGATGACACGATTCACATTGGCGACGGCGTTCTGAACACCCAGCCCGCCGTATCTCGGGTCGGCGGCGTCGCGCAGCTCGAGGGCTTCGTGCCGGCCTGTGCTGGCCCCCGAGGGGACGATCGCGCGACCCTTGGCACCGGTCGAGGAAACGGCTTCGACTTCGACCGTCGGCCGGCCGCGTGAATCGAGCACCTGACGGGCATGAATTCCCTCTAACGTCGGCATGTGTTGCCCCTCTCTAGCCCCAAAACAAGCGTAATATATTAATCAACAATATTACAAATGATTCTATTATATGTTTTAGTAAGAGACGTACCTTCTACATTCGGGAGGCGTGGCTCCCGTTTCGCACCCGCAGCTTGTCTACCTCATGTGTCCCTCCCCTTTCTCTGCTCGGCGGCCTCTAGGGATCGGGGCATCCGGACCCCGACTTCGGTGACCGGTCCTTCAGCACAACCAGCACTCGTGCAGCCGCTCGACCAATCGTAGGAAAGCGCCTTGCCACGGGTTCCAGGACAGCATCCGGTAGATCAACCGTCGTCCGCCCCGCACGATCTGACACGGCATCTCGATGAAAGCCGCGCGAAACGTCGCGAACTCCATCCGCAACAGGGTTCGTTTCTCAGCCTCGTGCTTCGCTTCGTGCCGGGGTGATACGGGCACCAGCAAGGCGCTCCAAGCCTTCAGGCTCCAGCCCAAGCTGGCCATCACCATATACGCCCAGTTGCTCACCAGGTTGTCGACCGGCGTCGTCAGCGCATGCACGCCGCTCTTGAGCTGGGCGATCAAGTTCTCTTGATTACAGCGGTCATTGGCCGAGAACACAACTTCTTCGGCCGACATGTTGCGGTCGTTGGTGATATAGAAGAAGTAGCGATACTCCTCGAACAGCCGCATCTGCCCCTTGTCGGTCGCCAGTCGCTTGCGGAGTACGATCATACGATAGCTCTTCTTGCAGGCAACCGGCTGATAGTCGAACTCGGCGATCATCTCTTCGAGCAGATGGATCGTCTGGAAGCCTCGCTCTCGGACAACCTCCGCCTTGACCCGTTCGGGTCGCTGGCGGGGCGATGTCTTGATCGTGTATCGCGGCGGTCGCTCCAGGAAACTGTACGCTTGGGCCGGCAGCTCGTCGGCCCTGGCCTTGAGGGCGTCATAGGCCGCATATCCGAAGATGAAGCGGATGTTCCCCGCGTCGTCCCAGGAATCCAGATTCTCGGTCTCGGCGATCGTTGTGCCATCCTGCGGCAGGATCTGCTCGTCCCAAGGATCCAGATCCTTGTTCTCGGCGATCCTGGTGTCTCCGCGCAGCAGAATCTTGCGGAAGCCGGCCCGCTGGCAAAACGCGACTGCCTTGTTCAGGTATTCGCCGGCCCGCTCCTGCGACGGGCGATTACCGCTGCGATTGAGCAGGAACAGGGGCTCCGCCGTATTAGCCAGCGAGATCACGAGTGGATGGTAACCCCACTTGCCGTCGTAGCCGATGTCCACTCCTTCCTTGCACTCGGCATCGGTCTCCACGATGGTGCCGTCGGCGTCCAAGATCGCCTCATCGAGAAACTCGTCTGGCTGCTGAGCCCAGACCCGCAGCCGCGATTCATTGATGGCGTTCATCAACGTAAGAACATCGGCCTCGGAAAAGCGGCGGCAGAAGTCTCCGGCTGTCGTCGGGTCTGGGATTCGCTCGGCTCCCAGAGCATCGAGGTAAACCTCATCGTTACGTCGCAGCTCGAGGTGTTCGATTCGCTTGCCGCCAGCGAGGATATTGAATGCGATGTTCAGCACATGGTCGGATTCGTGGTACGGCAGATGCCGCTTGAGCAGATGCAGAGTGCGGTCGATTTCCTTGTCGAGCTCGATCTTCTGAACCAACAGAAAGATGGCGCCGATGCCACCGGCACTGAGTCCCCGCACGCGACTGGCCTGTTCATAGTGGATATTGGTCGCGGTCATCATCGGTACGGGCCGCTCGGGTCCGGGAGTATTTGCCAGACGTTTCTTGATTCGCCGTCGCCCTTCCTGGAAAACTTTCTTCTGGCGTGCGGCGCAGTTTTTTTCGGAAAGTAGCACTCACTCGAAAGCCCCCTTGTTTTGGAATAATGAGGATGTGTTCTTACCTGCATTATCCCACAAACCTGCGGGGTTTTCGAGCTTTTTCTCTGAAATCGCACCATTCAGACTATAAATTACGCTTGGTTCAGGTCTAGCGCGGAGTTGAAGGGATGAATCAGAGCATCCCAGGTTGCCGGCTCGGTGCGGAGCGCCTCCCGGGCAAATGCCGCGCATCGGCCTGGCCATCCGCGTCGAGGTACTCGACCGGGCTCTTGCCATCGACCCGGGCCAGCGAGCAAGCCGCCGTATGCAAGATCGCTCGCCGGATCAGTCCCGCCCGGTCAGGGTCGCCCAGTGCGCGACGCTCCAGGTACGCGCTCAGGAATCGCGGAGCCAGCTCAGCGTATTGCGACACAAGCTTCGGGTCCTGTCGCGCCGCGCCATCGTTTTCATGAGAAGATGCGTCAAGAAGAAGCCCAGGTCGAAAGCCGGGTCGCCCGCGTGGGCGCACTCGAAGTCGAGCAAGATCAGGCCGTTCTTGTGCACGAGGATGTTTTTCGGGCTGAAGTCCCCGAGCGTCAGAGTCCGCTGCTCCTGGGGCAGGTTCATGGAGCTGATCAGGGCATCGATGCGTTCCGCGAGATCAGGATGGGCGCGGGCGGTTGTCCGGTAGTAGGGATCGATCCGCAGCTCATCGAAGTGGCCCGTGTCGGACAATATTCCGCTCAGCGCGGGATGGCCGGCGGCGTCTCGATGAATGGTGCCGAGAGTCGTTCCCAGCCGGGCGGCGATTTCCCGATCGATCTGGCCGGCCATCAACTGAGATTTCCAGGTGACGGCATCGTCGGGCGCGCAGGTCATGGCAAAGAGGTAGTTCGGGTGATCCTCGAACAGGATGTGCGGGACAGCACCATCCGGCAAAATGGTGCCAAGGAGCTCGAGCGTCGCGCTCTCGATCCAGATCCGATCGAGCCGGGCGCACCAATCGAGGGCGACGCGCAGTCGCTCGCGGCACTGCTTGAGCACCAGCGGTGGACGTCCGGCGACGTCGACTCGCAAGACGATGTTGGAAACTCCGCCGCTCAACTCGTGAACACGGATCTCGGCTCGCTCCGGAATCCAACCCGATTCCCGGAGATAGTCAGACGCGGTTGCGGCAGTGATTTCACGCATTGGGCCAGGCAAGACACGTTTCGATGGGATCTGGGGGCAATCCCGTCAGTGTATTGAACTGTACCCAGTTCCACCGCCGCCGATCAAGGTTCCCCGGGGCCGAGAATTGGTGTCATTTCATTTAAACAAATGAAATGACACAAATTTGCGAGTTCATCGCTCATGACGCCGGCGGCTGAACCCGGATGATGTCCGTCGCCGACGACGAACGCTGGACCGTGCCATCGGGCAGGATTGTCGTCGTCGTTGTCGTCGAGTCGAGCTCACCGTGGTCGGTCGTGACGGTCTTCTGGTGCTCGACCGAGCCATCGGGTTCGGTGATCGTCTTCTTGGCCGTGGTCGTCGGGCCGTTCTTGATCTCGACGACTGATTGCGTTTCGACGCCGCTGGCCTAGTCGATCGTGACACTCTCCACCGTCTTGTGGCCCGTGATGACCTTCGACACCAGAACCTTGGATACCATTACGAAGCAGCCGGATCGTTTTGTTCGAGCGGTTTTCGCGGGCGCTATCACAAAACGATCGCCTGGTACACTGATCCTCGGCGATCCTGTAACCGCCGGCGCTCTTGGCCGCTCGTTCCGAACGGGCCGTGCTTGGCCTGAAACGGACGCTGTTCTTGGCACGCCAGAGCGGATACTCTGGGAGCACTTGGCGACCGCCCACACTCAGTGAGTCATGCGGTGGTCTCGCCAGCAAGCAAAACGAGTCGTGAGCGATACTCATCCATCGATGCACTGAAACGCCCATGTACACGACACCAGCGAGAGGTAGATCGCATGGCAAGCACGGGTGATCCGCATGCGGGACCTGGCTCACCACCGAGCCCGACCGCCTGGGAAGCGGCCGACGAAACCGATCCGTCGACGCCAGCACGCCACGACCGCGCCACCGGTCCGGCCGTTCGGGCGAAGGGTCCGGCTGACAGCCCACTTCCCAGCACGCCGCCGCAAGCGCACGGGCCGCAGCCGCACCCGTTCCTGAAATGGCTGATCATCCACGCGATCATTGCCGGCCTGGCCGTCCTGGGGTACTTCATGTACCCCACGGTATTAACGATGCTCAACACGGTGTCGACTGACGACGCTTACGTCAACAGCCACGTCACCTTCGTCGCTCCGCGGGTCGCGGGCGAGGTGAGCGAGGTCTTTGTGGATGACAACTACCGCGTCAAGAAGGGCAACCTCCTGGTCCGGCTCGACAAGGAACCGTTCCAGGTTCAGGTGACGATCAAGCGGGCCGCCCTGACGGCAGCCGAGGCCGACCTGACGGCGGCCGAGGCGCGGGTGCGCGGGCTGGAGGCGACGGGCGCATCCCAGCGCTGGGCGCTGGAATCGGCCATCGAGCAAGTGGCCAACCAGGTCGCCAACCTCCGCGCCAACGTGGCGATCTACGAAAGCAAGAAGGCACAACTCGAGCTGTCGAAGGCCAACTTCAAGCGCGGCGTGGAGCTCGAACCGAGCGGCGGCATCAGCAAGGAAGATCTCGACGTGCGCCGCCAGACGGTCAAGGTCGACGAGGCGGGCGTCAAGCAAGCGATCGAGGCCGTGCATGCCAGCAGGGTGTATCTCGGCCTCCCCGCCGAGCCGCCCCCCGGGCACGACTTGACCGAAGTCCCCCAGGATCTCGATCAGACCTTTTCCGCAGTGCGGACAGCACTCTATAGCCTGGTCCAGACGATGGCACAGGTCGGCTTGCCCATGGCCTCCGCAACCGTCACACCCAAGAAATTCCTGGAGGACTTTCGCAAGCGCAACACAAATCAAGACGTCGACAAGATCCTCAAAGAAATCCTGCCCAACGCCCCGGCGGTCAAGCAGGCCCAGGCCAAGCTGCTGGAGGCGCACGCCGACCTCGATCAGGCCCTCTTGAACCTCCGCTACTGCGACATCGTGAGCGAGATCGACGGCGTGGTCACCCGCCGCAACGTCAACCCCGGAAACAACGTCGCCGTCGGCCAGAATTTGATGGCCGTCCGCTCGGTCACCGAGATCTGGGTCGATTGCAATTTCAAGGAAACTCAGCTCGCCGATCTGCGGATCGGCCAGCGCGTGCGTTGCGAAGTCGACATGTACGGCCGCCGGAGCGAGTTCGAGGGACGGATCACCGGCTTCACGATGGGCACCGGTCAAACCCTCTCTCTGCTGCCGCCGCAGAACGCCACCGGCAACTTCGTGAAAATCGTCCAGCGCCTGCCGGTCCGCGTCGAATTCACCGACTACAAGCCGGACAAAGACCCGCTCTTCGTCGGCCTATCGGTCGTTCCCTATGTGTACTACAAGGAACCGCCCACGGGCCCGCACGCCGGCGAGGTCTTGCAGCCCTTGCACCACTGCCGGAAGGCACGACCGCGACCGGCACCGCGGACACGGCGCAACTCGTCGCGCCCCGGACGGGCCAGCCAGCGTGGACAGCCACCCCTGACAAACATGCGCTTGCGGGCAACGTCCAGGTCGTTTCTCCGATCCTCGATCCTTCCGAGAGTCTCTCCGGATGAGCAGTGTGGCCCTCGGCTCCAGCGTCCTACCCCGCCCGGCGATCAGCCCCTGGCTCGTCGCCGCGGCCGTGGTCGTGCCGACGTTCATGGAGGTGCTGGACACCACGATTGCCAATGTCGCACTGCGGTACATCGCCGGCGGCCTGTCGGCGTCCAATGTCGACAGCGAGTGGGTCATCACGAGTTACCTGGCCGCCAATGCGACGATTCTTCCGATGTCCGGCTGGCTCTCGGCCCACCTGGGACGCCGCAACTATTTTCTGCTCTCGATCGCAGTCTTCACGATCGGCTCCGGGCTGTGCGGCATCGCCACCAGCCTCGAACAACTGATCCTGTTCCGCGTGATCCAGGGCCTGGCCGGCGGCGGACTTCGGCCCTCGAGCCAGGGCGTGCTGCTCGATGCGTTCCCACCGGAAAAGCAGGGCGCCGCCCAGACGATGTTCGGCGTGGCGGCCTTGCTGGCGCCGGTTGTCGGGCCAACCCTGGGCGGTTATCTGACAGTCAACTACAACTGGCGCTGGATCTTCTACATCAATCTCCCGGTCGGTGCGATCGGCCTCGTGGCGTCGTACCTCGTGGTCCAGGACCCTGAGTATCTCAAACAACAGCGGGCTCAGCTCCGCAAGCAGCCCCTCAACTTCGACTATATCGGGCTGGGCTTGCTGGTGCTCATCATGTCGAGCTGGGAGGTGATGCTCAGTAAGGGCCAGGAATGGGACTGGTACAACGACCCGGATTGGCGGGTGCAGACGCTGTTCATTGTCTTCGCACTCGGGCTGGCCGCCCTGATCTTTCGCGAGATGCGCATCGCCAACCCCCTGGTCAACTTCCGGCCGCTCGGGGAGCGAACTTCGCCGCGTGCTGCATCATCATCTTCTGCGCCTACGGCGTACTCTACGGCGCCAGCACGTCGCTGCCGGGCCTGCTTCAGTCGCAGTTCGGCTACGACGCCTACGCCTCAGGGTTGGTCCAGTCGCCCTCCGGTGGGTTCGCGATCATCGTGCTGTTCATCGTCGGTGCGCTCATCGGCTGGGGATTTGACGCCCGCTGGTTGATAGCCGTGGGCCTCCTGGTCATGGCCGGCGGCAACTACTGGATGGCGCTCATGAACCTCTACATCAGCCCCGATCTGGTCATCTGGCCGCGCGTGGTCTTGATCATCGGCCTGTCCATGATCTTCGTCGCGCTCAACGTGGCGGCCTTCAAGTACACCCCCACCCACCTGCGCCGGCCGCCGTCGGCCTGCTCGCCCTTTTGCGCAACGAGGGAGGCAGCGTCGGCACCTCGATGGCCCAGGCGCTGGAGTGGCGCCGCGAACACTTCCACACGGCCCGCGTGGGCGAGTTCCTCGACCCGTTCAACCCTTACGTGCAAACGTACTCCGAGCAGGCCCAAGCGTTCTTCTACCAGCAGACCGGCGACCCGGCCGGGTCCCAGCAGATGGCGCTCCAGGCGCTGGCCAACCTGCGCGACCAGCAGGCAGTCTCCCTGGCCTACTTCGACGACTTCTGGCTCTTCGCCGTCCTGGCCCTCGGCCTGGTCGTTCTGGTACCACTCATGAAGCGCTCCGTCGCCGAGAAGGGCGAACACGTCGGCGCCGAGTAGGCCGGTCAGAATGGGAAAACTGCGCAGTCAGGTGGGGCGAGTGCTGACCGTCCGCCGATTTTGCTCGATTGGCCGCGCGCGGCTTGCCGATATTGCCGTGTGTGCCGATTGTGTTCGATCGAGCGATCGCGACGTTTTGTCGCGGAAGCCGCTGAAGGCACTCATCGAAACGGAATGACGAATGACGGCGCGACGCGACCAGACGCATGCGAGTGGACGGATGTTGCGACGTCGCTGGCCGCGATCGATCGCAATTCCGGCGATGGTCATCGTGGCCTTACTTACGACCGGCTGCATCACGACCGGCCCGCGCCAGTGGGTTCGGAATGGCTTCAAGGTCGGGCCTAACTATTGCCCGCCGCCGGCACCGGTCGCCGAGGAATGGATTTATTCCAAGGATCCCGATGTGCATAACCGGCACCTGGACGACTGGTGGGAGGTGTTCCAGGATCCGGCCCTCGAGGCTCTGATCGTGATGGCGTACAAGCAGAACCCGAATCTCCGCGCCGTCGGCACGCGGGTCCTGCAAGCGCGCACCAGCAGGCGATCTCGGTCGGGAACATCTTCCCGCAGTCCCAGCAAACGACCGGGGCGTACAGCCGGATCAACCTCAATTCCAACATGCCCATAGTCGGGCGGCTTATCAGCGCGCTCCCTCCCGCGGAACGAACCGGCGCCTTTTCCAACTGGTTCTACGGCTTCAACCTGAGCTGGGAGCTCGACCTGTGGGGCCGCCTGCGCCGGGCGATTGAGTCCAACAATGCCAGCCTGGATGCGTCCGTGGAAGGTTACGACGACGCCCTGGTGACGCTCCTGGCGGACGTGGCCACAAATTACGTTCAATATCGGATCGCGCAGCAGCGGATCAAGATCGCCCGCGACAACGTCCGGATCCAGGAAGGGATCCTGGCCCTCGCCCGTGAGAGATACCGGGTCGGCACGGCGACCAGGCTCGACGTGGAGCAGGCGAGGACCGTGCTGGAACAAACCCGTTCGACGATTCCCGCGCTCCAGATCACGCTTCGGCGCGCGAATGACACGCTCTCGACTCTGCTCGGGGTGCCTCCCCGCGATCTGGAGGCAGACCTGGGTCCGGGGCCGGAGCTGAGCAGTCCCCCCATGCCCAATACGCCGGCGTGGGTAGCCACCGGTATCCCGGCCGACCTGCTGCGCCGCCGGCCCGACGTGCGCCGGGCCGAGCGCCTGGTGGCGGCTCAAACGGCCCAGATCGGCATGGCCGAGGCCGCCCTTTATCCGACCATCGCCATCAACGGCCTCATCGGCTGGGATGCCACCGACTTTACCAAGCTCTTTGAGACCAAGAGCTTCATCGGCGCGGTCTTTCCCAGCTTCAATTGGAACATCCTCAACTACGGCCGGATCCTGAACAACGTGCGGTACCAGGACGCCAGGACGCAGGAACTGATCGCGAGCTACCAGAACACCGTGCTGACGGCCGGCCGGGAAGTCCAGATCCCGCTCCGCGGCTTCTTGAAATCGCGGGAACAGGCCGACGATCTGGTGAGGAGCGTCGACGCGGCCAAGGAAGCCACGCTGCTGGGAACGCAGCAGTACCGGACCGGTGTCATCGATTTCAACCGCGTGTTCAATCTGGAGACGGCTCAGGTACAGCAGCAAGACAATCTCGCGGTCGCCGCCGGCAACATCGCGCTGAACTTGATCGACGTTTATCGCGCCCTCGGTGGAGGCTGGGAGCTACGCCTCCAGAAAGACGGGCACGCCGACGAGTCGAAGGCCGCGGCGGCGCTGCCCGGAGCGCCGGGCGCGGGGCCACCCGCACCGGGCCCGCCATCGTTGCCGCAGCCGTTGCCACCGCCGCCACCCCCGCCTTGAGCATGCGGCGTTTGGTGACCCTGGCGTCACGTGCTCTCCGGGCAGTCGCCAGGCATGACGGCCATAATGCAAGGAAGGAAAGACCACATGAGAAGTCATATCACGATGTGCGCGATTGTGCTCGGCCTCATGGCTGGCGGCCAGGCACTCGGCGCGGATCGCGAGTGCTGTCCGCCACCCCAGGAGCACTTCTGGAAACGGCTGCACCCGGTCGGCGGCTGGAACCCGTATGGCGGCGGCGTGTTCCATTGGTGGAACCGCGATTGTTTCCCGCGGTGCGGCGGACCGGACGACTACTGCCGTAAGCCACCTCCTCAGGTGTGCTGGCCGCCCTATCCCCCCTACTATATATGGGCGCCGCCGGCAGTGGATCATCCCGGCGGCCGTTGACACGTTGTCGACGACGGCGAGACGACGGTGCGGGCCACGCGCAAGTGCGCACGCTAAGGTCCCTCGCGCAACGCGCCGCTTTAGCTCCCGAGAAAGATCACCATTTCGTCGACATCGTTTGCGAACCGGATGCTCACTGGATTGTGCGGGCCCGACTGAGCACGGAAGCGACGTCATTCCAGAGCGTGAGACATTCCTTTCGTTCGCCTGTGGGCAGATCATCGAGCGCACTCGCTTCGCGTAGTCGGGCGAGATCAGGGTCAGCCTGCCAGAGCGTCAACCTCTTCCTGGCGAGATCACGGCCCGCCGGGGAAGGACCCTCCAGTACCTTGGCCCAGAGTGCCAGATCGGCCTGCAGCCACTCTCGCGCCTGCCGGCGCCACCGGGACCGTTCCACGTCGCCGAGCCCGGCGCCATCTTCGCCCAGTCCGCAGCCGGCCAGGGCCGCACACCGGGCGGCGGGGTATCGGCATTCCGTGTTGAGCTCCTCGACCCGACCGACCGGTCGTTCATCTCCGATTGCGGCTCGGCGGCGGCATTCCGCCGCCAGGCTGTCCCCGAGCTCCGGATCGGCCGTCAATGCTTCCGAGTACAATTTCGCTGCGGCGTGATAAAGACCCAGGAACTCACAGACCCCGAGGAGTGCGAGACGCTCGTTGTTGTCCTGCGGATCATATTCTCCCTCAAGGAACACCCGCAGGTTGGGCAGGATCATGCCCTCGGCCTCGCGGCGGAGAATCTGGCACATCCAGACATCGCGGTTGTCAGCCTGGGCGGCACTCCAATCGAAGTTGACGATGGCGCTTGCAAGCATCTTCTGCGCGAGCTTCTTTTGGCCCTGACGATGCTGAGCCATTGCGACGATCAGGCGCGGGCACGGTCCCATGACCGCCTTCGCTTCTCCCTCCATCAGGGAGATCGCAGAGTCAAGCCGCCCAGTACGAAAGTCGGCAAGGCCTCTGGCGAAGAGAAAATAGCGGTAAATCCATGCCGGCACGATCGCCTTGGCAGCCGCAGCCCGGTCGATGAGCGCGGCCGCCTTGCGAAGCTCGTCCTCGCCGCCCGGCATGAGCAGACAGGCCCGGCCGACGGGTTCGGCGATGTATGGGTCGCCGGTCGTGCCGAAACGATCGAGCAAGGCCCGGCGGATGCGTCGGTACTCTTCCTGTTGCCCCAGGAACAGGCACAACTCGGCGTACCCCAGCCAGGCGGCATGCTCGGGCGGGTTGGTCTCGAGCGCCTTTCGCCAACCCAAGAGCGCCTCTTGCCCTCGCCCTTGTCGGAGCAAGACGCTCGCCAGGCCGTTCTGGACCTCGGGGTTCCTCGGATCTACCCTGATCACCTGCTGATAATGATCGTAGGCCTCGTCGAGCCGGCCTTTGGCGCACAAGGCAGTCGCGAGATTATGGTGAGCCCAGGCATAGTCGGGGTCGAACCCAAGAGCCTTGCGGTAGCAGTCGATGGCTTCGTCCAGTCGGCTCCTCGCCTGAAGTGCGAGACCAAGGTTGCTGTGGGCCCTCGCATAAGCTGGCTCGACCTCGATGGCCTTCTTGTAGTAGTCGATCGCTTCATCCATCCGGTTTTGAAGTCTGAGGGCGTCGCCCACGGCACAGTAGCCCACCGCCGCTTTCGGCCGGCTTGCCAGCGCCGCCCGGTAGTAGCCAGCCGCTTCCTGAGGCGCCGCTTGCAGGACCGCG
Source organism: uncultured Isosphaeraceae bacterium (assembly GCA_963781785.1). Lineage (GTDB taxonomy): Bacteria > Planctomycetota > Planctomycetia > Isosphaerales > Isosphaeraceae > CAWAHD01. Next base: position 1,019,177 of record CAWAHD010000002.1, read on the forward strand.
TTGCCGAGGATCAGGTTGGCCCAGAAGTCGGCAGGATGTTCCTTCTGCACGCGCTTCAAGAACGTGGCGGCGTCTCCGCCAGTCGCCCTCAGCCGCTCCCCGAGTGCCAACTGGAACGACACCGGCTGGCTCTCCGGCACGGTCCGGGCCGATTCAGCCAGCGCCGCAGGATCATCCCACGCCGCCGGATCGAGGCAGCGACCGCGCCAGCCCTCAGGGTCGGTGTCGGTTTGGCGCACCACTTCGAGCAGCCAATCCCGCCTCGCCTTGTCGATGCAACAAACTGCCCAGTCTTCCAGTGCCGCCACCAGCGCCGCGCGCACCGGCGACGCCCTCACGACCGCCGCGACGCGTGCTGGATGGTCGTTCACGCTCGCTAGCTCTCCGTCCCGGAACGCGGCCTGGTAGTCACGATCGGCTTGCGCCTGGTAGAAAACGAGCTCACCGCGGGTCACGCGTCTCAGGCGGATGGCGTTGAGCCGAATCACGAGATCCAGGTTGTGCTGTGCCTGGCCCAGCCGCAGGCGCACGTCGTCGGGTCCACCCCTGCCAAAATGCGCCTCGCGCGACCAAGCGCTGCCAGGGCTTCCGGCCACTGCGCACTGTCTTGCAGCCCGGCCAGCTCTTTCAGGTCCGCCTCCATCGCATCGCGCTTTTGGGCCTGTTGCACAAAGAGCCAGATGCTGGTGCCAACCAGCATCGCTGCGAGAAACAGGCTTGCCACCAGCATTGCTGACTCGGTCGGATGGCGGCGGATGCGCTTGAGTGCGCGCTCCAGCCAGCCCGCCGGACGCGCCAGGATGGGCTCGCCGCGCGCGAAGCGATGAAGGTCCTCTGCCAGTTCCGCCGCCGTGGCGTAGCGTCGCTCCGGATCTTTGCGCAGGCACTTCAGACAGATCGTTTCCAGGTCGCGAGGAACCTTCGAATTCAATCGCGACGGCGGCGCCGGTTCCTCGTAGATCACTTGCAGCTCGGTTTCCACGGCGGTCGCTCCGCGAAACGGTGGTCTTCCCGTGAGCAATTCATAGAGGACGGCGCCCAGGGAATAGATGTCCGCGGATGGTCCGATCTTGTGGCCTTTCCCGATCGCCTGTTCGGGGGCCATGTAGCTTGGAGTCCCCAGTCGAGCGCCGCTCAAGGTCAGGGCCCGCCCCGCATCGAAATGCCGCGCCAGCCCGAAGTCGGCGATCTTGGGAGTGCCGTCCGCGGTCAGGAGAATGTTGGCGGGCTTCAGATCGCGGTGTACGATTCCTCCCTGGTGCGCTGCGTGCACGGCCTCGGCCAAGGTCGCCGCCAGCGCGGCGGATTGGAGGGCCGGCTGTGGCGTGCCCGCCAGCTTCTGGGCGAGGCTGCCTCCCTCGACGAACTCCATGGTAAAGTAGGGCCGAGACTCAATATCGCCCACATCGTAGACCTGGACGATATTCGCATGCCGTAGCCCCGCCACCGCTTCCGCTTCGCGCCGAAACCGCGCTGATTCCTGCGGGGCCGCGTAAGCGCCCGCAAGCAGCATCTTCAAGGCGACGATCCGGTTCAAGCGGACGTGGCGGGCCCGATAGACGACGCCCATGCCGCCATAGCCGAGCACGGCCTCCAGTTCATAACCGGGTATCTTCGGCAAGTCGGCGATCGTCTGAGATGCACCTGTCCGGGTGTCCGGGGCCGGCCCAGTCGTCGGAAATAGCGCCTCGATCTCCGCCTCGACGACGCGCATTTGCTGCAACCGTTTGCGGACTTCCGGCAGCAAGTCGGGGCAATCGCCGCAGACCTCTTCTGGGGTCAGCTCGGAGTCCAGGATCTCGTCGAGCAAGTGCTGCACGCGTGGCTCGTCGGCCATCCCTTAGCCTCCACAAAACGAGGAAGCGTTGTTCTTCCATCGTTCGTTTTACTGCGGGCGTAGGTCCGCGAGTTTGTCCGAGAGCAGCCGAAGTCCGCGGTTCAATCGTCGCTTCACCGTCACGGCCGAGACGCCGAGCACCCGGGCGGCCTCGGTCTGGGTAATGCCCTGGACCCGGACCAGGCCGAACACTTCCCGCTCGTCCTCCGGCAGGCTGTCAATCGCCTCCAACATGCGGCGGCCATCGGTTGTCAGACCGGAGGCGCTGCTCGATGGCGCCGGCACCAGGTCCGATTCCAGCCCCACAGCGGAGGGCTGTTCATCCAAGCGTCGGGCCAGGTCATTCAACTCCCAGCGCATATGCTGGTTGGCAAGGGCGAAGAACTGGCGCACCGTCTGGGGGCGGACTTCGCGCATCGCCTTGAGCAGCCGTTCCGTGACGGCGCTGAGCAATTCTTCCGCCTGCAAGTTAAGCGGCGGCTGGGCCAGACGCGGATAACTTCGGTAGAGCAGGGTGGCGCACAGGAGGTGCAGCCGGCGGACGGCCCGGTCCAGCAGATCACGGATAATCGGATCGGACAGGGACTCCTCGGCGAGCTCGTCGAGGTAGCGCTGAATCACGGCCGTGGTCTGCTGTCCGTTCATCGCGCCATCGCCCGGCCAGAGTGCGGTCAAGTTGAGAGGTCGATTCTAACACGACAGAATGTGCACCCGCCACGCTCAGCAATTCGGTGGGCGGCCGACCTCTTGAAGCACGCGTGTTGGACATCAAATCGGGCCTGCCGACGCAGTCGGTACCGAGGAGCTCGCGGTACCGTTCGGCGGGCAACCGTTGCCGTTGCCCTAGCCCTCGACGGGCACCTCGATCTCGACGAGCAGGCCTGGGTTGGCATTCCGGGCGATGATTCGACCCTGATGCAGCTCCACGGCTCGCCTGGCGATGGCCAGGCCCAGGCCGACTCCACCGCTCGACCGGCCGCGGTCGTGTTCGACGCGGTAGAAAGGCTTGAAGAGATCGCTGAGCGCGTCGGCGGGCACGCCCGGTCCGTGGTCGCGAATGGCGATCGATCCCAGTTTGTCTCGCCTGGTCAGCTCGACCTTGACGGCACTTCCGGCAGGCGCGTGCCGGATCGCGTTGCTCAGAACGTTATCGCAGGCTCTGCGCAACAGCTCCCGGTCGCCGGTCACCACGGCCGTTTGATCGATCTTGAGAACCAGCTCGCACCCGTGCGCCTCGGCCTCCAAAGTGCACTCGGCGACGAGATCGCGCAAGAGCGCTCCCAGCTCGACAGCCTCGAGATTTCTGGCCGTGGGGTCACCTTCGGCGCGCGTGAGCTGCATCAGCTCGTTCACGAGCTGATGCAGCCGGTCGGCTTCCTTGCGGACTCGCCCCAGAGCCGCGTCGCGGTCAGGGCTGGTCTTGGCAAGCTCGACGGCGAAGCCCAGCCGCGCCAGCGGGGATCGCAGCTCGTGCGACACGTCCTGGAGCAGCCGTCGCTCCGCGGAGAGCAACGTCGCGATCTGTGCAGCCATGTGGTTGAACGCGCGCGCAAGCTCGCCGATCTCGTCCTGGCGCGCCAGGTGGAACCGGATACTCAAGTCACCGCGGCCGAACCGCTCGACCACTCGCCGCAGCTCTCTGAGCGGCGAGGCGAGGTGGACCGCCAGCAGGTAGCACAACACGGCGATCAGAAGCGGAAACCAGAAGAAATACCAGAGCGAGTTCCAGAGGCCCAGTCGGGGAGGGAGGGAAAAAACGGTCACCAATCGATACCGGCCGTCATCCGAGACTCGCATTCGAACGGCCTGTCCGCTTCTCGGGAGCCACCGCCAGAAGCGAGAACGACTGGGACCAGACCCCCGGCCGCGTCGCAGTCCAGACCGATCTTCGCCGCTTACGAGGTCGGTACCGTGGGCATCGGTCAGGAAGTGCGTCGAACCGGAATACGCGTTCAATCGAAGGAGGTAGCCATCCAGCCCGCCGGGGCCACCATCCTCGTAGGCCCGCCGGGCATCGTCGAGATACATCGCCTGCATTCGCGAAAGGTTCGAGTAACGACCCGAAAGTTGCGTCGAAAGGACGTCCGATGTGATGACAAATCCAACGAGGGAGAGAACGACTGTGGCAAGGAACCAAACGACGATCTTGGTGAAGATGGACCGGACCCTGATCTTCATCGATCCGTCCCGTTGACCGCGAGAAGCTCGGCTCGAAACAAGTATCCGACTCCGCGGACCGTACGAATCAGGGCACCCCGGCGCCCAGTTTCTTGCGTAGATGGCTGACATGGACATCGAGCGAGCGGTCCAGGGGCGAGGCGGGCCGCTGATGGATGGCAGCCGTCAGCTCATGACGCGAGACCACCCGTCCGGCCGACCGCGCGATCAAATCGAGGATATCGAACTCGATGGTGGTGAGCTCCAGCGGGATCCCCTCGGACCACACTTCGCGCGTTCCCGGGGAGAGCTTGATCCCATTCACTAGAAGCGTCTCCAGTCCTTGCGCGGCAAATCGGCAGACGCGACGGAGCACGGCTCGCATCCGCGCCGTCAGCTCTTCCGGATCGAACGGCTTGGGAAGGTAATCGTCGGCGCCTGAATCAAGGCCGCTGATCCGGTCGGCCTTCGCCGTGCGGGCTGTCAAGAGGATGATCGGCACGGCGCTGCGACGTCGAACCTGTTTGAGCACCTCGAATCCGTCGAGGCCCGGCAGCATCACATCGAGCAGGATGAGATCGTACGCGCCGGCAAAAGCTTGTGCCAGCCCGCGACGGCCGTCGTGGATCGCTTCGACGCGAATCCCGCGCGCACTCAAGTACTCCCTCATCAGCTCGCAGAGCTCGACGTCGTCGTCGATCAACAAGACAGAGAGGTCCGGCTCGCCCTGAGCCGATCTCGACTCCTGATTCATTGCCGTTTCATCTTTGATCGAGAGCATGACTCGGTGCGATCCGATCTGACATTCGCTGCGGCCGTGGGCTCTTTATTGCTGGGCGAATGACCTCAGGGGATCGCAGGTCGATCCCCTGAGGTCCCCCAGTCATTCTACCGCCACATCATGAATCCGCCGCGGGGACCTCCGCCCCCGCCGCCGAAGCCGCCGGGGCCGAAGCCGCCGGAGCTGAACCCGCCCAGGCCTCTCATCCCGACGGCTCCGACGCCCGGCAGACCAACGACGTACGCCGCGACCGACTGAAGCGTGGACTCGGTCGTCGAACTGGTCGTCGTCGTCGAACTGCTGGAATTGGCCTGAATTGCCGTTTCCACGGCCTGCTGGTCAGCCTGGATCTGAGTGATCTGCGCCGACGTGAGGCCCATGCTCGAGAGCACAGCCGCCGCATCGGTCTGCACCTGCGTGACGGCAGCACTGCCCGTCAACGTCCCTTTGCGAATTGCATCCAGGTCATCCTGGACGGCCCCGATCGATTCGTGCGTGGGCGCTCCGCCGCTCGGCGTATCGGTTTGCAGGGCCGTTTGCAGCGTCTGCATGGCGGTCTGGACTGCGGACCACGTCCCCGACGTGCTGGTGCTCGTCGCCGAAGAGGAACTGGATGTCGTGGAGGTGGTCGTGCCGCTCGTGCTGCCGCTCGTGCTGGTGCTCGTGCTCGCGGCCGCCTGAATTGCCGTTTCCAGCGCCTGCTGATCAGACTGAATCTGAGTGATCTGGGCTTGCGTCAGTCCCATGCTCGTCAGAATTGCGGCCTGATCGGCCTGGATCTTGGTCTGAGCGGCTGTGCCGCTCAGGGTCCCCTTGCGGATCGCATCCAGGTCGTCTTGGAGTGCGCCCACGGAAGCGTGCGTGGGTTGAGCATTCGCAGGGACGTCGCTCTTGAGATCAGTCTGAAGTGTCTGGAAAGCTTGCTGGACACTCGAACTCGAGAACACACTCGGCGACGGGGGCGTCGTGGATCCGCTCCCACCGTCCAGGAGCGGAGCGGTCAGGAGAAGAATCGGGTTTCTCATGCCCCCTCCCAGTCCCAGAGAGCCCCCACCAAAGAGCCCTAGCTGCCGTCCGCCGCGAAACGAGATCGTTTCAGCCCCTCTCATCCCCGAGGGACCACCTCCCATCATCATAACCCCGGGAAGCCCGAGTCCGCCCGACAGTAACTGCCGATCCTCGAGCGCCTCACAAGCAATCGCGGCCTTCGACGTCGACGGATGACGCTTCCTCGCAGCAACCGCGGACCTCTCCATTAAACCGGTCATGAATTCATCCTCCTTGACGTTCCGTTTCTTCTCTTAACTTGCTCTCCCGTAACGAGTTGGCCACTTCCTCCTATTCCCGTTCGAGGGGCCCTTGAGCGCCTCCATTGGACAGGTGTGGCCACCGCACCCGAAAAGGGTATCCCTTCCTCCAGTTGGGAATCGAATTTCGCACTTTTTGGTCGTCATGGCTGACCCCCGAATTAAGGATTCTTAACATTACGAAGACGTTCGAGGGTTATCGCGTAGCCAGGCGAGGTCCCGTTTTCGGGGTAACCGGGACGTCGAAACTCGGCGCACTGCCTCGTCGGTGGTTTTACGCCTCTCTCCGATAGAGGACTCTGGCGCAGGATCGATGGGGGCACGGTCTGCGGGCGAGTCACGGGCCCTTGGTAGCAGCCGGTGCATCTGGCGAAGATCCCGTCAATGGGAGGCGAATTCGATGAGACCAGGCAGGCGGTATGTGCACGGAGTTTTCTCGGTCGGCTTGGCGGTCGTCTCGGCCGCAGGCGCAACCGCTTGGGCGTCCGGGGCGCCTTGGGAGCGATCGCCCGGCGGCTCGGCAAAGCCGAGCGACTTGATCGTCCACGAGTGGGGTACATTCCTGGGTATGAACGGCTCGGATGGCAGTGCTCTCGATGGCATGTATCACGAAGAGCACGCCCTCCCCGGCTTTGTCCACAGTCGCAGCCGCGATCAGCTCCGGCTGCCGAAGATGTTCCTCAAGGGCGAGACGCCGGTGATTTACTTCTACACCGAGGCCCGCCAGTCGGTCCGCGTCGGCGTCGGTTTTCCACGGGGCATCTGGACTCAGTGGTATCCGCAGGCCGCTGGCGTCCGTCCTGGTCTGCTCGAGACGGCGGAGAAGCCCGGCCGCTTGAATGGAGGACGCATCTGCTGGTTCGCTGAGGTGATTCCCGCGGCGGCTGTCGCGAGCGAGATCGGCAAGAGGCGAGGTGCCGTGCCGAAGCCGGAAGTGAAGCTGCCGGCTCCCAGCGCCGATGCCTTGTGGAATCATGCCGCGAGGTCGACGCGGCGTATGTCAAGACGTTCAACGCGACCACAGATCCGGCGACTGCCGAGTTCGAGAAATTCCTGTTCTACCGTGGCCTGGGCGAAACTCGCCTGCCGCTCCGCATGGACGAAACCGGAAGCGGAACACTGACGCTCGACCGTGAGCGATCGCTCGGCGATGGCGTGCGCGACATCTTCGTGCTCCGGATCGAGAACGGCCGCGGGGCGTACAGCTACCGTCCGTCGCTGCGGCCCGGCCAGCGACTCGACAACGTGATCCCATCGATGGACAAGGGCCAACACCTGGCGGAGTTCACCAAAACGGTCGCCGACCTTCTGGCCGCGCGGCTGACCGAACGCGGGCTTTATGCCAAGGAGGCGCGTGCCATGGTCAACACCTGGACGACCAGTTATTTCCAGACCGAAGGCGTTCGCGTGCTGTTCGTGCTGCCGCAGTCCTGGACCGACGCCTTTATCCCGATGACGATCGTGCCGCAGCCCAAAGAACTCGTGCGCGTGATGGTGGGGCGGCTCGAGCTCGTGACGGCCGATCGAGAGCGTCTTGCGGAAAACGCCGTTCGCGACCTGGCCGACCCCGAACCCGCCAGGCGAGAGCGGGCTTTCCGGTTCCTCCACGACCAGGGCCGCTACGTCGAGCCGATCATCCGGCGGGTGGTGAAGATTACCAAGGACGACCGGGTGCGCACGCTCTGCCGGCGGCTGCTCCTGGCCGATCTTGTGACAGAACTGCGCGCGGCGGTCTGTAGCGCGGCCGATGGCAAGCGGCTCAACACCGACCCGGTGCTGCTCCGAGCCCAGTTGGCACGTTTGCTCCGTGAAGTCGGTCTGAACGCCGAGGCCCGGTCTGAAGGCGAAGCCGTCCTCGCGGGGCTCAAGGTCCATCCGACAGACATGAACCGGCCGCAAGCGGCCAGTCCCCTCGCTCTCGAGATCCGGGCCGCCGCGCTCGAGGCAATCGGCGACGACGAGATGGCGTCGAGGATTTACGCGCGTCGCGTCGAGCTTCAGGTGCAATCGATCAAGGTGGCGATCGACCGGAATGCCATTGCATGGCTCCGGGAATGGTGGGTGGGGCACGCCTATGCCCACTGCGTGGCGAATAGCGCCAGGGCCGGGTCGACTGCGGCTGCGCTCGAGCGGAGCCTGGCCCGGACGTCTCCCAGCTCGACCGACGATTGCGATGCACGGACCGCTCGCGTGCTCCTGGCTCTGCTCGCCGATGGCCGGGGCGAGCCCGCCCTCGCCGAGTCGCACTGGTCTTCGCTGACGGCAAAGCCGAAACTGGACGCAGCAACGGAGCCACTGATACTTGCTCCGAAGGAATCCGGTGAATCGGGGAGGTGATTCCGCAACTCACGGCCGCGTTGAGCGTGTAGGATGGAATGGCGGCTGGGCTTGTTCGGAAGATTGACGTCCCATCAGGTCTTGGCGTGATCGATCACGATGTCCCAAGCTCGAGACTTCCCGGGATCCTCATGCGAGCCGCTCCAGTCCCACGACCTGGAGCGGTTCCGCGCCTATCTGGTGCTGCTCGCGCGGCTCGAGGTTGCCCCGCGGCTGCGCGACAAGGTCGACCTGTCGGGAGTCGTTCAACAAACGCTGCTGGAGGCTCACCAGGACCTGGTTGCGTTTCCGCGGCGGGACCGCACGGCGCCGGAGGTCGCGGCCTGGCTGCGGTCGATTCTGAGCCACAACCTGGCAGATACGCTGCGGAAGCTGACGGCTCAGAAACGCAACGTCCACCGGGAGTGGTCGCTCGATTCCGCGCTCGCGCAATCGGCATCCCGAGTCGAAGCGTGGCTGGCCGCCGAGCAGTCGTCTCCCAGCCAGCACGCGATTCGTCACGAGGAGCTCGCTCGCATGGCCGAGTCATTGGCTCTGCTTCCCGAGCCGCAGCGGCGCGCGATCGAGCTGCATCATCTCGAGGGCAAGCCCCTGGCGGAGATCGCCCAGGACCTGGGCTCGACCAAGGGAGCCGTCGCGGGATTGCTTCATCGCGGGCTCAAGACCCTGCGAGCTATGCTCACTGCAAAAGCGGAAGGGATCGCGCAGACGTAGGTCAGGCTTTCCAGCCTGACGGCTTTCTCGTAGGTCAGGCTTTCCAGCCTGACGGCTTTCTCGTAGGTCAGGCTTTCCAGCCTGACGGCTTTCTCGTAGGTCAGGCTTTCCAGCCTGACGGCTTTCTCGTAGGTCAGGCTTTCCAGCCTGACGGCTTTCTCGTAGGTCAGGCTTTCCAGCCTGACGGCTTTCTCGTAGGTCAGGCTTTCCAGCCTGACGGCTTTCTCGTAGGTCAGGCTTTCCAGCCTGACGGCTTTCTCGTAGGTCAGGCTTTCCAGCCTGACATTCCGACGTCAGGCTGGAAAGCCTGACCTACGGCATCCCCCGGAACGATCCGCATCGGAAGGCCCATTTGCGTGCGAGGCGATCCACATGGCTAGCATCTCCTCCCATTCATTCCAGACCAGCCGCGGCAGCTCCGACGATCGAGAACGGCGGTTAGGCGAGGTCATCGCGGCTTATATCGAGGCGCTCGAGGCCGGCCAGCCGTGCGACAGGGACGCTCTCTCAGCACAGAATCCCGATCTGGCTGCCGACCTCGCAGACTTCTTCAACAACCAGGACCTGGTCGCCCGGATTACTGCACCCTTACGCGTCAATCTCACGCCGGAAACATCGCCGTGGCCGCGCTGGGGCCATTCTGACCCGCTTCCGCCCGAAGCCCAGCCGGTGTCCGTGCCCTTTCCGGGCCTGTTCCACCGGGCGTCTCGTCAGCACGACGCCGAAGGCGGTGGCGGTGAAAAGCCAGACCCCAGCTTGGAGCCGACGCCCGAGGCAGCGCGCGTCCCTTACTTTGGCGACTTCGAGCTGATCGAGATCATCGCGGAAGGGGGAATGGGCGTCGTCTACAAAGCCCGGCAAGTTAGCTTGAACCGAGTTCTGGCGCTCAAGATGATCCGCTCCGGCCGCTTCGCGACGCCCGACGATCTCCAGAGGTTCCGCCTCGAAGCCGAGGCCGCCGCACATCTGGATCATCCACATATCGTGCCGATCTACGAGGTCGGCGCGCACCAGGGACACCATTATTTCACCATGAAGCTCGTGGACGGAGGCAATCTGGCGGCCCAGGTCCAGCGGTATCGCGAAAACCCCCGCGCCGCGGCGCGGCTGGTAGCGACCATCGCTCGGGCGGTCCACTATGCTCACGAACGAGGAATCCTCCATCGCGATCTGAAACCCGCCAACATTCTCCTCGGCGGCCGGGTCGATTCGCCCCTTGAAGAATGGGTTCCTCTTGTGACCGATTTCGGCCTGGCGAAGCGCGTGGGAGACAAGGGCGCGGTCAGTATCACGCGGTCCGGCTCGATCGTCGGCACTCCCACGAACATGGCTCCGGAACAAGCGGAAGGACGGCGTGACGCGGTCACGACGGCCGCCGACGTGCACGCGCTGGGGGCCATTCTGTTTGAGCTCTTGACCGGCCGTCCGCCGTTTCGGGCCGACACGGTCCTGGAAACCCTGCGGAACGTCCGCGAGCGAGAGGCCGAGCGCCCGAGTGTGCTCAACCCCAGGATCGACCGCGACCTGGAAACAGTTGTCCTCAAATGCCTGGAGAAATCGCCGCCGGAGCGCTACCGTTCCGCTGAAGCTCTCGCCGAGGACCTTGACCGCTGGCTCGGGGGGCTGCCGATTCATGCCCGGCCCGCAACGCTCGCTCAACGTGTGGTCAAGTGGGTCAGGCGCCGGCCGACGGCGGCCGCGCTGATCCTCGCTGCCACAGTCGCCGCCATTGCCACTGGCCTGGCCATCCGTGGCATCGTCTCCACCACCCGCCTACAAAGCGACGTCGCCAAGACGGGGCGTGCTCTGGACACCGAGCGGCAGAGGCGACTCCAATCGGAAGCCGAGCTGGCCGAATGGGATGATCGCAGGCTGCGCATCGAGGAAGACCAGTACGCTCAGCGAATCCTTGCCGTCTCTCAGCTCCTGGAGACTTCGGATCCGATCAAGGACGATCCCCGCCAGGCGGAACGCCTGCTCGAGGAATGCCCACCCCGGCTGCGCAACTGGGAGTGGCGGCACCTCAAGCGGAGGCTGCACGCGCAGTGGCTCACGATCGTGGGGCACTCCGCGTTTCTCTGCGGGGCCGAGTTTGGTCCGGACGCCTCGACCGTGCTCTGTTGTCCCGGCTCTCTGGGCACCTCGCTCTGGAACGTTGACGCGGGCGCCAAGCCTCTGCGGATCCATGGCGCAGGATGGAACTGCATACGGAGTGGCCATTGATCGCGAAGGCACGCGGATGGCGACCGCCGGAATGGACGGCCAGATCAAGATCTGGAATACGGTGGACGGACGGTTGCAACATGTGTTTCGGGGCCACGATGGTTGGGCTGCTGGCGTGGCGTTCAGCCCGGACGGCCGCCGGCTCGCCTCGGCCGGGCAGGATGGAACAATACGGATCTGGGACACTGCCCCGGCCTCTGGCGTTGCTCCCGAGAATGGGTCTGCGCAGCGGATTCTCCGCGGCCACAAGGGGAGCGTCTTCGACGTTGCCTTCAGCCCCGACGGCTCTCGGGTTGCCTCCGCCGGCAAGGATGGGACCGTCCGCGTCTGGGACCTGGTCCAGCCGGTGCCACACGCGCCAACCATTTTCCGCGGGCACGATCAAGACGTCTGCGCCGTGGCATTTCACCCCGGAGGCAAGCTCATCGCTTCGGGAGGTGCTGACCGCACAGTGCGCATCTGGGACGCCGTGAGCGGAGTCGAGAAATTGCGCTTTCCCGCGGCAGCCAGTCGTATCAATGCCGTTGCGTTCAATCACGACGGGTCCCGGCTCGCGACCGGCAGTCTCGACGGGCCAGTCGGAATCTGGAACACCGAGACCGGAAAGCTGGTCGCGATCCTGCGCGGTCACACTGTCCAGGTCCTTGAAGTCGCATTCAACAGCGATGGCACAAAACTTCTCTCGGCGGGCCAGGATGCGACCATCAAGCTCTGGGACCTCACGTTGGATCAAGGATTTCGCTCGCTCCGCCTCAAGAGAGCGCCAGCCGATTCCTCGCCCAGTTCTTCTTCGGCGGAGGCCGTGCGCTGGATCGGCGGCGTCGCCTACCGTCCATCCGGAACCGAGCTGGCCGCCGCGGGAACGGCGCACACCGTCGCAACCTGGGACCTCGCCACAGGACAGCAGAAGCACACGCTCCGGGCTCCCTGGGGATCATCGATCGCACTGGCTTACAGCCGCGACGGCAACCGCCTGGCCGTGGCCGGTACCGATCTATCGGTGCGGATCTGGGATCCAGACGCCGGCCGTGAGCTTCTCGTTCTCCCCATGAAGGAAGGAGTAGCCAGTCTCGCGTTCAGCCCCGATGGCGAAACACTTGCCACAGGCGACGGAGAGCTTCCCCGGGTCTTTCAGGAGCCGCGCGGCAAGATATCGGCCGCTGAAGGCAACGAAAAGTCGATTCGCTTCTGGAACCTGGCCACGGGCAAGGAAATCCGCACGCTGCGCGGTCACATTGGTTCGGTCCATGCTCTCGCTTTCAGCCCGGACGGCGCCCGGATCGCATCTGCCGGTGCTGATGGAACGTTGCGAGTCTGGAACGTTGCCACCGGTGAGCAGCTGCTCGTACGGGACGGTCAATCCGGCGCCGTCTTCTGCCTGGCCTTCCACCCCGGCGGAACGCGGATCGCGACGGCAGGGCTGGATCGGACGATTCGCCTCTGGGATGCCGGCAACGGCCGGTTGATCCATGCGCTTCCCGGCCACACCAACTGGGTTCTGAGCGTCGCGTTCAATCCCGATGGCACGAGACTCGCTTCCGCCAGCGCCGATCAGTCGGTCCGCATCTGGGATCCCGTCCGCGGGCGTGAGATCCTGAGCTTGCGCGCACCGCACGATCGCGTCCACGGCGTCGCGTTCAGCCCCGACGGCGAGACCCTCGCCGCGGCGTCGGCCGACGGCGTCGTGCGGGTCTGGGAGGCCGAGCCCGTTTCCCAACCAACCGAAGCGCACGCGACCCGCATCGACCGCGACCGACACTTCGTATCGCCAAAGTGAGCGGGTTGGGGAAGCTCCCAAGTGCGCGATTCCGGCTCGGATGTTGGTAGCGTAGCGCCGCGCTGACCCATTTCGATCTTTTTTTTCATTCGCAGCTAGAATTCTGGATTGTTCGCCCTTTCTCTGGTGCACTATGAATACGAACGAGCCAACAAGGGGCGAGAAAACGCAATCATGCCCGGTGGAACAACCCGAGCTTTCAGCGAGCCACTTGAGATGCTCTTCGGCGAGGGAACCTGTGCCGGGCTGAGCGATGGTCAACTGCTGTCTCGGTTCGTCGCCGGACGCGACCAAGGGGGAGAGATCGCCTTCGAAGCGCTCGTGATGCGGCACGGGCCGATGGTTCTGCGCGTCTGCAACCTGGCTCTCGACGACCCCAATGATGTTCATGACGCCTTGCAAGCCGTGTTTCTGGTCCTGGCTAACCGAGCCAGCGCGATTCGCAGCCGGGAGTCGGTCGGAAGCTGGCTCTACGGAGTCGCCCTGCGAGTCGCTTCTCGGGCAAGGGTCTATGCAATCCGGCGCCGCATTCGCGACCGCCGCACCACGGCGGCGGCGCAAGCCATCGCGACGATGAGCCCTGGACAAGCCGGGCCATCGCTTTTCGAGCGAGATGACCGCGCTCAGGTTCTCCATCAAGAGCTGAGCCGGCTTCCCGAGAAATACCGCGCACCGATCGTTCTTTGCTATCTCGAAGGGCTGACCCACGACGAGGCGGCCACACGGTTGAGCTGGCCGGTGGGGACGGTCCGCAGCCGGCTCTCGCGGGGCAGAGACACCCTGCGCCACCGCTTGACTCGCCGCGGCGTGACGGCGACGGCCTTGGTCGGGCCGCTCGGCGCCTGGCTTTCGGCCGAACATACAGCTTCCGCCCTCGAGGCCGCTTCCATCGCCACAGAGTCCGCCGCCGCATCGGCATCTGGCCTCTCGACCGTCCTTGTGAAAATGGTGGCTCAGGTCGCGTCCGGCCAAGCTCCGGCCGCTTCGTCTGTCCAGGCTGGATCGCTGGCCCTTGCTCAAGGAGTGCTGAATATGATGGCCCTCAAGAAACTAATGGTCATGGCGAGCGTGCTGGTCGCCGTCAGTGCGATGACCCTCGGCGGCGGATTCGCCTGGGTGCGAGCCTCGCGGGCCGGAGGCCCCCAGCAGGAAGCCGCCCAGGACTCATCAGGCAAAGCCTCAAAAAAAATCGCGGTTCGCGTAGACGTGGTCCACGAAATTGACGCCGATCTCCTCGTCCGGCAGATGCTCGAGCTCGCGCGCAAGCGCTATGAAATGGTCCAACGATCATATGAAGAGGGAGAGATCAGTTTTGAGGCCGTCATCGATGCGGGCGACCTGATTGAAAAGGCCGAGCTGCGAGCGGCCAGGAGCCCGGAGGAGCGGAGAACGATCCTGGAGCGGTCGCTCTCGAGACTCAAGCATGCGGAAGCACTCGTTGCGGCGAGAGTAAGAATTGGACAAGGTCGACCCACAGATCTCGACGGGATCAAGTTGCGGCGCATGCAAGCGGAGCTGGACCTGAACACTCTCGCGAACGATGCCTCCGATCTGGCCTCGATTCTCCGGCGCCTGAGCGAGCTCGAGCGGAAGGTCGACCAGCTTGAAAAGGAACGCCATCCAGCTCCGCGCACGCTCAAGTAAACAATCGCCCTGAACAGACCGACGGGCGGCAAGGCAAGTGCCGATCGTGGCTGGACGGCCTCGCTCAAGAGGCCGTACCATTCATCGTGCAGCGGCCAGCTCGGGCAGGGCGTCGTACGGCTCTGGCACGGACTGAACCCGGCTGCTGTCGTGAACCAGCATGCCTTTCTCGCCGACGAAGAAGCTGTGAGACTTCATCACCGCAAGGTTGAAGACCGGCTCGGTGCGATCGGTCTTCACATATTCGACTTCCGCGACGTTGTCCACACCTCGGACCAGGTCGCCCGGCTTGAGGTCGCGAGCCATCACCCAGCCTTGCCCGACTTTCCAGAACCGATGGATTGGTGTCGCCCTGATCTCTTGCTCTCCCAGCCTGATCTTCAAGACCAAGGCGGGCTTGTTGTGCAGAGCGGCCACGACGGGCTGGTAGCCAAGTGCCCCGGTGCGTTCGTCCGCAGCCAGGACCTGATCGCCGATCTGCACCGACTCGATCGGCCGGATACCACTGGGGGTGTGGACCGGCGTCCCCGCCGCAAAGCAGGAATAATGGACATTGTCCGAATAGGTCTGCTTCGGAAACAGGAGCGTCCAGTCTTGCCGTTGACGAGGGGACTGCGGCTCGTAGGCGTAGCCTTGCTCCTCGGTCCACCACTTCCGCCAGGCTTCAACGTCCTTTCCCAGATTGTGCCCATTCACGATGGTGAGAACGCTGATGACCCGCGCCTGATAGAGAGCCATGAGCTTGGCTGTAGCGATGTCGGTTGCAGATTCGTTCTGGATCCGCCCGACGATTTCGGCCAGGTCGAGAACCTGGCGCTGCCGCTGCGCCATCACCCGCGAGATATAGCTGTCCGCGTTCAGGAATGGCATTGCGATGCCCATCAGGAAGGCGCGCACTTCATCAACCGTGTAGGTTCTGAAGAATTCGACGTGCGGGCCCCGGACATGCAGGAAGCCCGGCGAGCCGATGTCGTCGAAGCCGATCGGATACAACCGGTAGTGGTACAGGATTGGATCGGGATCGAGCTCAGACTCGCGCAGAAGGTCCATCAGGAACGACGCGACCTCACGCGGGTCACGGCGGCGAACGACCTCGATGGCCCTGCCACGCACCCTGGGTGATTCGCTGCCGATCGCCAGGCGAGTGAGCGCGTCGGTCGAGCGCGGCGAATCAATCTGGGCCAAGATCTGCGTCGCCACAAGCTGGTGGGCCTCGTCGCCAGTCGCGAAAACGGCCCAGACCGACCCAACAGCGAGTGGGTCGGTGACCTCTTCCAGGTGCTTGGCCGCCGCAGCCTGTCTGGACTTGTCTTCCAGCCCGTTCCACCATCTCGTCAAGCGCGCGGTCCAGTACTTGGCGACCACCCTTTGCGCCAGGGCTTCGGTCTTCTCGGCGGCGATCTGCTCGTCGGTGAGCCAGCGCCGGCCTAGTTTCTTAAAGCCGAGATGCTTCCAGGCGGCATCGCGGCCCGGGTCGAGCTGGGTCACGATCGTCAAATGGGCGGCGGCCTCGGGCTCAAGCCCGTGTTGCTCGCACCACATCGCGATTTCCCAGTGAGCCTGGGCGGTGTTGCTCATGGTCGATCGGCGCGCCCTGTATTCGTCCAGCGTCCGCTGACTCGCTCGATCAGCCGCAAGCTGATCGCGAATCACCTCGGGCGATCGCCACTGTCCGCGGAAGGCGACCAGGCCCATCAGGGCACGGGCCCTGGCGTGCGCCGGGTCGTTGAGAACCGCGATCGCCAGATGCTTCCAGCGCTCGGTCTGTAGTCCGTGCGCCTCCGACCAGAGAGCCAGGCGAACATGGGCATCGGCATCCCGGCCCACCGTTGTCCGGGCCCGCCGGTAGGCGCTCAGGTCGCTCGCCGTTTGAGATTCAGAGGCCGCCAAAGCAGCAGGCTCGGCAGCCAGAGACGCCACGCAGAAGAGAAGAGCGGACAACATGGCCAAGCTCCAAAGTGGGTCCACCGCGTGATGCGCTTGGTTGGAAATGACATTTGTCAAGGTAACATCCCGGACAATTGTCGTCAAGACGCTGGGCCGTGATCATGGCCCTGCCGTGGGAGACAAACGCCGATTTCTTCTGTACCTCGCCCCTGCGGGGAGAGGTCGGCCGACGGCCGGGTGAGGGGGCTGCGCGAAAGCTCGGCCGAAGGCCGGGTGAGGGGGCTGCGCGAAAGCTCGGCAGCCGCTGGCGAGAGCGCTGTGATGGATTTGCGACCTCCACAAGACACTCCATCCGATAGAGGAGCGGGCGCAACGCACGAACACCCCGAAAAGGGCGCCACGGCGCCACGGCCTTGCACACCTTCGACTTACGTGTGGCGCCTGAATAATCGGAACCTCGATTTTCTGATGTAAGCATTGATTACAAGTGACCTTACGGCGTGGCGCCTGAATAATCGGCAGGACCGGACGGGAGCAGGAACGAAACGGTAATCCGGCGCGAATCGCGCGGGGATGCCGCGACGTCCGAACGGTTCTGCCGATCGTGATGACTGTGAGCCCGAAAGGCGGAAGGGCAACACTAACCCGAAGCGTCAGCGAGGAATTCCTTCCTCAGTGAACACCACCGGGTCGAAGCGGAAGGGCACCACCGGGGCGAAGCGGAAGGGCACCACTAACCCGAAGCGTCAGCGAGGGAGGCCGCAAGTTCCTTAAGGCGCCACGCCAGCGCCCTCGCTCACGCTTCGGGCTGGTTGCGGCGCCACGCCAGCGCCCTCGCTCACGCTTCGGGCTGGTTGCGGCGCCACGCCAGCGCCCTCGCTCACGCTTCGGGCTGGTTGCGGCGCCACGCCAGCGCCCTCGCTCACGCTTCGGGCTGGTTGCGGCGCCACGCCAGCGCCCTCGCTCACGCTTCGGGCTGGTTGCGGCGCCACGCCAGCGCCCTCGCTCACGCTTGCGGTGCCACGCCAGCGCCCTCGCTCACGCTTCGGGTTGGTATTTGGCACGAGTCCCGCTGTGGTCAAGGATCGGCGCCTGCCGAATTCTCGTCCTGGCCGCCGTCGTGAGGGCCACCGTCATCAGCCGTTACGAGCTGGCGGTTGGGATTTCAGACCCGGGAGACGGGCGTCCTGCCCGTCAAAGGACCTGTGTCACGTTCCCTGGTTCAGGTCGTTGGCACTGGTGATCATTGTTGGGTGCCACTGGTCGTACTCGACCAGTGGTTTTGGCGGGCGGACCGACGACCTCCGGTCCTTGGCCGAGGGCGACTGCCGGCTTACACTAAAGCGGCCATGAGTGGACACCCTAAGACCCTCAAGCGATTTCATGAGCCCTGTTCGTCGAAGGAATGAAGACACTGGTCGGGTACGACCAGTGGCACCCGGAAATGCTCACCCGCGCCACCCGCCGCGGCACCGTGGAATCGGAACTCCTTGCCTCTGCCTCGATTAAAGCCGACGGGGGACGGGCTTCCTGCCCGTCAAATCACCGGGTGATCCCGACGGGGTGCATGCAAGGGGGATGGGCATCCTGCCCGTCACATGACCTGGCGATCGCGACGGGGGACGGGCATCCTGCCCGTCAAATGACCGCGTGATCGCGACGGGGGACGGGCTTCCTGCCCGTCAAATGACCGAGGTGGGGGACGGGCATCCTGCCCGTCAAATCATCACAGCACGCCATAGAACCGCCGGTCGGCGGGAGCAATCCGCAGCACATCGCGGAACAGGGTGAAAACCGTCTCGTACCTGGCCCGGGCGGTCTTCCACGGCCGGGCGAAGCAATGGCCCATCCCCTGGCGTGAAAAGTCGGCCGCATCCGACATATACACGACCTGCCCCTGTTCGTAGAGCTTCCGTGCCACGAACGCATCGGCGGCGGGAACCTTGAGCGGCACCATGCCACCGCCGAGATGAACGTGCGGCCGCTGGTTGGCACCCTGGCCTTGTGCCCCGTGATAGGTGATCGAGACGTCAAACAGGCTCAGGAAATCCTTGGCACTGCCGCGCTCACCGATGCGGCTGTCGTCCAGGACGATCAGGCTGCCGCCCCTCCGCACGAACTCTCGCAAGCGAGCCATCGTCCTGGCGGGCGGAGTGTTGACGGGCGCAACCACGAACATGGCGCGCGTCTCGGGTTTGAGGAAATCGTCGTCGAACGTGTACGCAACTCGCGGCACCAGCCCAAGACGCTGGACCGAGACGAGCAATGTGTCGAAGCATCGGTCGGCCGGCAGGGATCCGGGAGTTCCCAGGACGGGAGGATAAGCGCAGCGCCTCCCTGCCAGAGGAACGTCACTTCCGAGACTGGAATATTGGGCTCGGGCCATGCATAGATCGAGCGGTGCAAACCCTCGGCCGCCAGGGCGCCGGACCAGAAGCCCGCGAGACCGAAGAGCACCGCCGGCAGCGCCATTCCCGAGCGGACCATCCACATTCCGAGGAACACCGCGCCGAGCGCGATGGCGAAGGCCGCGCAACGGATCGGCGGCTCGTACGGGCTTTGTTGCCGGTTCAGCATCCGGACCAGGTCCATCGCCAGCTTCTCGCGGTCGTGGCTGAACACCGCGAACGATGACCAGACCGTGCTGTCGGTGAACGCGGCGATCTGGCCGCGTTCAACGTGCGCCGTCGCCGCCAAGACGGTCCTGCCGTGCTCCATCTCGGGGTGCGGGCCACGCCGGCCGAAATAGCTCGAGCCGGCATAGTCGTGCGGCTCGCGGCGGCAGTTGTCCGCCGCGAGCACGGTTTGTGCGTCCCCGGATACCTGAAGCGAGCACGAGGTCATGAATTCCAGGTTCTCGACGTGCAGCGCACCGACGTGGCGGCCGACATAGGGCGTGGTGCACTCGACAAATCCGCCGGTCAGGCCATCGGAGACCGAGTCATAACGAAAGCGAATCCCGTGCTTGGCCGAGAGCGCATTCAGGTGCGAGCCCATCCCGAGCAAGTTGGTGTGGTCGCCGACCAGAAGCAGCCCACCGCCGCGGCGGACGAAGCGGTCGATCGCGGCTGTCTCGGCCTCCGGGATCGGTTCCTCCGGAGTCTTGAGGATCAGAACGTCGTACGTCGACAGCAACTCGTCGTCGTAGGGTTTTGAAGTATTCGCGTCGACCGAGTACCATCTCCCGAGCCACTCCGCCAGAGATGTAAAACTGTACGTGGGGAAGTCGCCGTACCACTCGGTGTCGAGCTGCCGCGCCGTGGGTTCCCAGATGCCGCAGAACCGGTCGTCGATCAAGATCCGGCCGGGCTTCTCAGTCGCGGCCGGGACGAAGAAGGCGGCAAAGCCTGTCGCGGCGCCGACCAAGGCTATCACAAGAGCGGCCGCGACGGCCGCGTGGGCTCGGGGCCGGCTCGGAGCAAGCCCCGCAGCGCCTTTCGCCAGCAGCCGGCTGGCGCGATCCGCGGCAACGCCGGCGATCACCAGGAACAAGCAGTTGATCCACGGGGAGGTAAAGACGTCCAGTGCAGCCTGCCCCGAGTTCCCGGACAGGACGCCGTCGTGCTCGACGTAGACCGCGAGCAGTACGACATATCGCGCGATCGCCACCAGCAGCGTCGCTCCCAGACCGACGATCGAAGGCACGAACAGGTCACGATGGCCTCGGACCAACCGCAATGCGATCCACGCGAGCCAAAGAAGCAACAGCGGGACCAGCGCGAGCTTTTCCATCGAGGGGACGATCGTCACAAGTCCCTCGGGGTGGTCGATGACCAAGAGCCCGCGCTCTGCCGCCGTGTGATACCCAACCAGGTTCAACACGGTCGACGCGACTGTGGACGCGCTGCCAAACCGCGGCGCGCGTTCCGCCCAGCCGCTCAGTGCCCGATTGGCGGTGAAGAGAACCGTGAGCGCGGCGATGATTTGAACCAACGCGATGCAGGCACGGCGAAAAAGCCCGCGCCTGGCGATCGGCGCGAGAGCATCACGATCGTGAGCGCTCCCGCGACCGACGTCCAGACGTAATGCGGGTCCACCCAGCGATCCGCTGCGAACGTCCAGCCGCAAGCGAGGACTGCGGCCGCCGGGCCGCATGGCATGTCCACGCGCTCGGAGGCATGGCCAGCCGAGAAGCGTGGAATCGTGCGAGGTTCGTCGAGTGTTATTGTCATGATGGTCGCCCCGGCACCGGCTCTGTCACCGCGGCTTCTCCGGCGAGCGGAACAGCGGTTTCACGGCGTCCGGGTCGGCTTCGAGATAGCGCTGGAACATATCGTGAATAAAAGCCAGGTTGCCAAGCCAGTAGCCCGACATACCCTCCACGTTCATGTCGGAGAAGAACCGCGTGTCGGAGATGACGAGGAAGCCCCCGCGGCCCATGCGCCGAAAGAGCGCCACGACATCATCACCTTGCCGGTAGATCACCTGGACGCCGGGGAGCCGAGCCGGGTCGCCTTGATCAGCCGCCACGATCGGCCATGCATCCAGGAAGCGAGGCTGCCGTTCGCGCTCACGCCGGGTGGCCATTGGCTCGGCGGGCGTGACCGTTCCTAACGGCCGCGGAGCGAGGGCCAATCCATGGGCTTCGAGCAGCGGCCGGGAGCCGGCTGAATCGGGCTGGCCGGTGGTTAAGATAGCAACAGCGCCGTTCTCCTCTGCCCACAGCAACTCTGCGACCTCAGCGTGCGTGAGCGACTTTTGCGGCGCGACGAATGCGACACCCCGAACGCGGCCGATCATCCCCGGATCCCAATCGTCCATGTCGAGGACGCGGAAGCCGGACCGCAGCAGGTTGGTATAAAGCGGCCCGATCGGGTTGACCCTTGCCTCATAGTGCCCGGCTGCCTCCATGTGCGACCGGTCGATCAGAAAGGAGCCACGACCAACATGCGGCCGCGCGTCGAGGTTCGGCAGGCTCAGCGCCCAGGGGATCGCGAGCCCCACGAGTAAACTCACCGCAATGGCGGCGATTTCTTTCGGTGGGGCTGCGACGATCCAACACCACAACAGCGCTGCCAGTAATCCAACCGCCGCGGCGACCCGGACGAAAGGCCGCTCGGTCCACGCGGCTGGCCGTGACAGCCACGCGAGCATCGGCCCGACGACCGTGCGGTACTGGGTGCTCAGTCCACCCTGAAAGGCCGACGTGTCGCCCCAGACGACAATGCGGCCGCGGCCGTGCGTAACCGTCGCGACGAGAACCACATCGCCGAGCCGTTCGCCGCGGTCGTAGTGGTAGTTTCCCAGAAAGCTGCCCATCGTATTCTCCCGCATCCCGGCGTCGGAAAATGCGTAGCGTCCCACCAGAAGCGGCCGCGCATTTCCGCTCAGCTCAAGAGATGCGCCACTGCGACGCCGGGGTTGTCGCCGTCCCAGCCTGAGGCGACGGCGTCAGGAGCTGCGCCCTGGCAGCCGCGCCAGGTCTGACGTGCCTTGTATGCCGAGTCGAAACGGAAACGGATGCCGATCGGCTCGAGGAAACTGTTGAACCCGCGCATGAGGCCGAAGACATCGGTGTGATCGCCAAGGATCAGCAAGCTTCCGCCCCTCGCCACGAAGTCGAGAATCAGGCGGCGCTGGCCGTCATCCCAGAGCTTTGGAGAATTGATCAGGATCAGGATCTGGGTTTTGTCGAGATCGGCCAGCTCGATTGTCTCAGTGGGACGCAAGGCGACCTTTGTGGAAGGTGCGCCGGTGGCGGCCGTAGCGCCGGCCGCGCCGACGATCGCTCGGATCGGCGCGGAAGACGCGCTTTCAGCGTGGCCGAGCGGCGCTGGTCCGTCTAACCCGCCCTTCGAGATTGATGGCGCATCCGCGTGAGCCTTGGTCGACACGGCGCCCGTGCGCCGGAGGCTGCGTGCGATCCCTTGCGCGAGCCGGGCGTCTTGCCCGGCGCAGTCTCCTGACGGTGCTCGGTGACGTCAAAATCATAACCCTCAGCTCGACAGTAGACGGGCAAAAGCCCAAACATTCCGCTGCTGAACGCGCCGAACTGGCCATAGACCGGACGGTCCCAGTCGAGGCCGCCATAATTGTGAACGCGGATCGACCGTCCAGCCGCTGAGCCGATCAGCCCCGTACCGACGAGACAGACCCCGGCCAGCGCCGCCGCGACACACGCCGCCGTGAGCGGAAGCCAGGGCCTGCTGGGCGCTGTCGCCCTTGGTTCTCGAGTGCGTGAAACCGCATCACCCGGGCGTCGAGGGCTGACGCCATCGATCACCACGGCAACGGCCATCCAGAAGACACCATGCCATGCACCTCGAGCAAACGCCGCAATCGGCCCGGCCGCGACGGCGGGCGTCACGGCGGGCAACAGAGAGAACCAGCCCAGCGGGACGACGACGGCCGCGATGATTCGCCAGGTCCCCCCGGCCAAGCGCCAGCTGCAGAGGAGATACGACACAGCGAGCCCAACTGCCGGCCCGCCAAGTGCAGCAAAGCTCAACCGCTCGTCGAATCCGCGGACGCGGTTGGTATATACCCTGGCCCAGCGCGGGACCGCCTCCGTGATCGCGGCTACCTGAGGCACCAAATCAGAAGCGAACCGAAATCCCACGTACAAGAGGCATGCCGGTATGACAACAGCGGTGAGCCGCGTCGCACGCGCCGACGGGTTGGCCCCCGCCGCGATCGCCGCGAGTGCCACGAAAAACCCGGCGAGTGAGATCGGTACGGAAGGGGCCCGCAGGAGAAGTAAGAGCGCCCCTATCGCACCAATTGACGCGATGATCCGCCAGCGACGGCCCCGTACCATGCGCGAAACGGCGATGACCGCCAGAATGGCGAGGGCGATCGCACGCCGGAGGGTGTAGGAAAGCGGCCCCAGCTGGCCGTCCAGAACGAGAAACGCGACCATGGCGGCGAAGATCGTCACCGTGCCGGCCGCCGCTCCACGCCACTTCCGCTCAACGTCCTTGGACAGCCCGCCGATCATTTCCGGAGCTTTCGCTGTTCGATCGAATCGCGTGCCAGGCCAGGCCCGTCCGGGCCATGCGATTGTGAGCGGCGCCGATGAGGAAGCCCCAACGCAATCTTGCTCGCGCACTCGCTTCGATCAGTTTGGATGGGTGGACTCCTTGCGCTTTTCCACCCGTCGCCGGCCCGGATCCTTTGACTGGCCGAGTATGCGGGCAAGCTCGCGAGCTTGGGCGCTACTCAGCACGTCCCAGATCATCGCATCCAGCTCATCCGAGCGGGCTCCCCCACCTTGGATCATCTGCCGGCGCCGCGCTTCGCCATCGGGCATCGTTTCCAGAAGCGGCGCAGCTTGAGAAAGCTTGTCGAGTTGATCCACCTCAAGTTTGGCCTTGCCGTATAAGATGGTGCGCACCTGCTCCTGCTGCCCCTTCGTCAGGCGGAGCCTGGAGGCGAGTTGAGGGTCCAGCAGCGCGCTTAAACGCCAGCTCTTCCACATGCCGCCCAGGACCCGATCCGCTTGGTCAAGTGTCAAGATGCCCTCTAGCGCGATCGCTTCGGCGTGCGTACAGACGCTGGCCCCGATTTGATCGCTCCAGGCCACGCGCTCGAAGAGCACCGACCAAGGCGGCAACGTCTTCCCGTCGAGGCCGCGGGTCAGCCACGCCCGCATGACGGCGGACCTCAACTCTTCGAGCCGGCGCAAAACGCTCTCCTGTTCGTTCGAAAGCACCGCTGGACTCCGCCGGCGAGGGTCGCCCGGGAAACTGCCCAGCAAACTAGCAAAGAGAGGCCCTGGGGCCGATTCGGAGGGCACCGCACCTCGCAACTCCGCCACTAGATCGGCGGACGGCACATCCTCCGTGGGCATCTTCGTCCCGGATACCAGCGCAAAGCGCCCGGGCAAGAGCGGCTGCGCCCGCCGACCCGCCAACTTCCGCCACGATCGCGCTTGTCCCGGGTTCAAAATCCCCTCCAAGGCAATCGACTCGGCGTGCGCCACCAAGCGGGCGCGGAAACGTTGGCCCCGATCGGAGAGCCGCTCCGCCAAGACCGTCGCCGGTGGGGGGGGCGCAGCAGCCAAATCCCGTAATAGCCAAGCTCGAATCACGTCGCGCGTCAATTCGTCAAGACGTCCAGCGAGATCGCTCTGTTCTCCGGACAGGGCGAGCTTACTCGCAATCTCCACGTCGCCGAGATCCGAGAAGAGTTTTGAGGGGCTCGCTGCCTTAACTTTGGTCGCCTCGGCCCGCAACGCGGCCGAGAGCTTGGCCATCGACTGCAGCGGCTTTTTATCAACAGTATCCTGTGCACCTCTGGCCACGCCGGCCAGAGAAACCATAGCGAAAACGAGGAGCCACCTGTTCACGGTATTGTCCTCCAGTACACACACCGGCTTCTTGAGCTTCCAGACGGGACTTCCGCCGACAGACCGGCACGAACCGACCCAGCTCGCCTGTACCGAATTGGTTGACTACTCGGCAACCGCGGGCGCTTGGGGCATAGGGCAGATCCCGTGACGCCGGCGGCAGTGAGTCGCCCGGACGCGCGTCACTGTACAATGCAGTGGCCGTTGACGTCCGGCCCCTGGAACGGGGGATTGTTACCTGGCTGGTAAACGCTGCATTGAGCCTGACCAACCACCGCTACCGGAGGGTTGCCGGAGAACGCGCTGCACAGTCCAGTCCCGGCTCCGTTCTGGAAGATGGTGCACTGCGAGTCCGAATTCACATTCTGACCAGTCGCGACGACGGAACATAGGTCGGTCGTGATTTGGCCGGCAAGTTTCTGTGGGTTGTTGACCGAGCAGAAACCGTTTCCGTCGGTGCTGCAACTGTTGGGTCCGTTTGAGCCGTTCACCCCCCCAGGGGCATTTACGACCGAACAGTTGTTGCTCTGGTTGGGGCCGCCTGGGGCTAACTGCCCTGTTGTCGCTGAACAAAAAGCCTGAGCGTTACCCGGATTCCCGGACAGAGCGCCTGCACTGCACTGGCCGTTCACGGCCCCCCCGCCCAACGGGTTCGGCCCGACCACCGAGCATATTGAGGCTGTATTCTTACCGCTTCCGTCAGTTTGCGTCGAACAGACCGGGGCCACCCCTACAGGGGATCCGCCAGCACTGCACGATTGATTGGCAGGTTGGCCAGCCACTCCATACACGCTGCAATAGGACGGACCGGCGACGTTGCCGACGTTCGTGGAGCAGTAAGCCCCATTATTATTAGTTGCATTTGTATTCGTAGAGCACCATACCGGCGTGCGAGAGCTCGCGCTACCGACGGAACAATAGTTCGGAAGAGCGTAAGTGTAATAAGATGTCGAGCATTGCTGAGCCTTCGAGCCCGAGCCGTTGATTGGGTTCACGGAATACCGCGCCTGGTTCGGCCAGTCGTCGTCTGGGCCGTCCTCGCACGTGTCAATGGTGGACGACGTTCTCGTGAGCGAAATCAGGCTGATCCTCGCTCCACGCGGTTCGGCGGTGCCCGAGCGACTGGTGCCGCCCGCCCGCGAGATCCTCGGTCCCCGCCATCTTAACAGGGTCGAACTGGTGGCCGGATACACGCTTCTCCAGACAGGCGCGTTCGTATTCTGAGTGGACACGACAGAACGTACCTCCTCTGGATTCCAACTCGCCTCAGTGGAGTAAGTCGAGTTCGCGGAGAGGAACCCGAGACAGAATCCGGCCGCGACCAGGCTCAGACAGAATCGAATCCAGTTCATGAGAACCTCCTTCTGATGCAAGACTCAACCATCGGTTTCCCGGCCCGGGCAACCAGTCCGAGCATTCAGTATTCTCGGGTCGGCGGAGACGGCCACTCGACGGTGACATCGGCTCCGCCATCGCCCACCTCAAACGCCAGCGAACGGACGGCGTTTTCGCCTTCGCGGTGCGAAACCTGTACGCAGTAACGTCCATGCGGTACGTTTTCCACCGTAAACCGCTGAGACGGATCAGCGCGAAAAGACCAGACAAGTGCGTCCACCTTCCGGTCGACGCTCACGAGCTCTAGGACTGACTCCGGGGAAATCACCTCCGCCAGGCTCCCGGTAATGCGGTGCGGGTGCACAACCTGTTCGCGCCAAATCTCGCGCTGGAAAACGGCGATCCCAAAGTAGTCGAGGGTCCTCATCGCGTGGGTCTGCCCCGGCGGAACCGCGAATACGAAATAGGGCTCGTTCGCCGGGACGTCGGCGAACCGGAAATAACCGTGTTCGTCGGTCTCCACCCGCCTGACGTACTTGCGAAAGTCGGACGTGTTCTGCATAAAGACCGCGGCCTTCCCAACTGGGACGCCGCTCTCCCACCGCACAAAGCCCATGACCTGGCGTCTGTCGGGCTCGTCGAGGTCGACCTTGGCCCACAGCGTCGTTGCTGCTGTCGTCCGTTGGTCGGGCCCGACGTAAGCACCCGACGCGAACGTCACTCGCCCAAAGAGGTCCAGAGCGCGGGCTCGATACGTGCCCGCTGGCAATCCGGCAACCTCAAACTCCGATGCTTCGCTTGTCCAGGTGAGCACACCGGCGGACCAGGGCGACTTGGCGAGCACCGGCACAAACGGACTCGGCGCGAAGCCGCGAAGCGTCCCCCGCATGGCGGGTTCGTCGAACGACCGGATGAATTCGGCGAGAGGTAGCCTGAGCGGCCCGATGTCGCCGTCCGGCGCCCAGAACAGCGCAATGGGAGACATTGCCGCATAAAACAGACGCACGCTCGACGTCAACGGCTCCTGCCATGGCTCCAGGCCTGCCGCCTCGGGCAGGTCCCAGCGCAACGCGGGCTGTCCCCGCCAGACCAAATTGATATTCTCCCAACGATCGAGGTCATAGCGCCCAACGACACGGATGGGGGATGACCCCTCGAGCCCCGAAGTCGCGATCAGCCCCTTGCGGAATGGCCCACCCAAGCCGCGAAACTCGACCGACGTCGCGCCGCCGGCGCGGGCACTGTGACGAACTCCGGCCACCAACGATGTGGAATGAGGTGCAAACGCGTTGCGGGCTTGACCGACGACCAGCCCAGCCGGACGCGAAGTACTGCCGGCCGCTCCAGCGTGACATTGAGCCGCGCGCCCAGTCCGTCCTGGACGACAATCAGGTCCTTGATCGCCGGGGCCAGTTCGCGACCGGGCGCCGAGTAAAAGAACGTTCTCGCCCCGACCGGCAAATGCGTGAACTCGTACGTACCGTCTTGGCCCGTCGAAATCTCGGCCTCGATCGGGACCGTCCATCCCGACGAAGACGGCGTTCCGCCCTTGGCCAGCTCAACAAGGCTTTCGACTTTCGCGCAGCGAACCAGGGCACCCGCGACCGGCTTCCCATCCGGATCGGTCACCCGCCCACGAATGGCACGGAATCGGTCGAGGTGATAACTCTCCTCCGGCAGCTTGCGAATTTCAGCGCGGTGTTTCGCCCAGGCCGCGTTCGAAATCCCCCCCCTGATTTCGCGCCGGCAACCGAGAGTGCAACGAGTACCAGGAGCGGAACCCACGCCACGGCCGTCGCCACGGCAAGAAGACGGAGCGATCCCGGCCGGATGACCAGCCAATCAGCCCAGGCGACAGAGCGGGGCGCAGTCCACAGCAGGGAACACCCAGTCATGTCCAGATTCGGTTGTTGACCCAGAAGAGGCAAGGAAGGTGCAGCAAGATCGGGATCTGATGGCGGCTCATTAGATCGTTGCTGCGCGAAGCCGTCAAGTAAATTCCAAAAATAAACCGAAATATTTTTTGGCAGTCGTGCCACGTACATGATTGACGAGCGGCAGACGTCGTGATGTCTGACTTTCGTGCGCTGCCACGGGGAATTCAATGGCTAGTGATTCGTCAATCTTCGATTGGGGGGGTCGGAGGATTGGAGACCTTCGGTCGCGCCCTGGGCGGGGTCGGGAGACCCGCGCCCAACAGCTCTGACGGGACCAGGCGCCGATCTCGGGCAGCCTGCGCGGATTCGAGCCGGCTTTCGCGACGGTGGGCTCGCGGCTAGGCGGCATTGCTTTCCTTACTGAGCCGGAATAGCATGCGCAAATGCCGACGGCATTGCGAAGCGGCCCCGATCGGTTTTTCTTTTAGGCAGGAGACGGTGGTGAGCCAGCCCACATTCACGTCGAGCGCAACGACTGCGAGGCGAGGTTTTGGCTGCACCCACCGAGACTGGAGCGAAGCAGCGGATTCTCCCGCACGGAGATCAACCGCATCCGAAAGCTGATCGAACGGCACCGCGAGCGATCCAATTCCCTTGGCAGGGAGTTGGGATGAATTCTTCAACGGCTGAAAGATGCGGCGACCAGGGATGTCGAACTGCAGCGCGAGGAAACGGCGTGGTGGCTCGCCACGCCGGCAAACCGAATCATGGATCAGGGTGACAGAATCGCTGCCGTCGGGGCGAGGGCGATGAGTGGTCCTCACGGCGCGGCTGTTCCGGAAGACTCGCATTTCTCCGAATCAAGACCCCCTCACCCCAAGCCTTGTGCCGTTTGGCGATCGGCCAGAATCTTGCGCAGGATCTTCTTGTCAAGCTTGCCGACCGAGGTCTTGGGCAGCGGCGCCAGATTCTCAGTTGCAATCCCGGAGCAAAGCAAATCCGGCGCGAATCGCGCGGGTATTCCACGACGCCCGCACGGTTGTGCCGATCGTGATGACTGTGAGCCCGAAAGGCGGAAGGGCACCACTAACCCGAAGCGTCAGCGAGGGATGCCGAAAGTTGCTTGCGGCGCCACGCCAGCGCCCTCGCTCACGCTTCGGGTTGGTATTTGGCATGAGTCACGCTGTGGTCAAGGATCGGCGCCTGCCGAATTCTCGTCCTGGCCGCCGTCGTGAGGGCCACCGTCATCAGCCGTTGAGCTGGCGGTTGGGATTTCAGACCCGGGAGACGGGCGTCCTGCCCGTCAAAGGACCTGTGTCACGTTCCCTCGTTCAGGTCGTTGGCACTGGTGATCATTGTTGGGTGCCACTGGTCGTACTCGACCAGTGGTTTTGGCGGGCGGACCGACGACCTCCGGTCCTTGGCCGAGGGCGACTGCCGGCTTACACTAAAACGGCCATGAGTGGCCAGCCTAAGACTCTCAAGCGATTTCATGAGCCTTGTTCGTCGAAGGAATGAAGCCACTGGTCGGGTACGACCAGTGGCACCCAGAAATGCTCACCCGCGCCACCGGCCGTGGCACCGTGGAATCGCAACTCCTTGCCTTTGCCTCAATCAAAGCCGACGGGGGACGGGCATCCTGCCCGTCAAATGACCGACATGGGGGACGGGCATCCTGCCCCTCAAATGACCGAGGTGGGGGACGGGCATCCTGCCCCTCAAATGACCGAGGTGGGGGACGGGCATCCCGCCCCTCAAATGACCGAGGTGGGGGACGGGCATCCTGCCCGTCAAATGACCGGGGTGGGGGACGGGCATCCTGCCCGTCAAATGACCGGGGTGGGGGACGGGCATCCTGCCCGTCAAATGACCGGGGTGGGGGACGGGCATCCTGCCCGTCAAATGACCGGGGTGGGGGACGGGCATCCTGCCCCTCAAATGACCGAGGTGGGGGACGGGCATCCTGCCCCTCAAATGACCGAGGTGGGGGACGGGCATCCTGCCCGTCAAATCTCCGAGGTGGGGGACGGGCATCCTGCCCGTCAAATCTCCGAGGTGCGAGGTGGGGGACGGGCACCCTGCCCGTCGAATGACCGAGGTGGGGGACGGGCATCCTGCCCCTCAAATGACCGAGGTGGGGGACGGGCATCCTGCCCCTCAAATGACCGAGGTGGGGGACGGGCACCCTGCCCCTCAAATGACCGAGGTGGGGGACGGGCATCCTGCCCGTCAAATCTCCGAGGTGGGGGACGGGCATCCTGCCCGTCAAATGACCGGGGTGGGGGACGGGCATCCTGCCCGTCAAATGACCGGGGTGGGGGACGGGCATCCTGCCCCTCAAATGACCGAGGTGGGGGACGGGCATCCTGCCCGTCAAATCTCCGAGGTGGGGGACGGGCATCCTGCCCGTCAAATCTCCGAGGTGCGAGGTGGGGGACGGGCACCCTGCCCCTCAAATGACCGAGGTGGGGGACGGGCACCCTGCCCCTCAAATGACCGAGGTGGGGGACGGGCATCCTGCCCGTCAAATCTCCGAGGTGGGGGACGGGCATCCTGCCCGTCAAATCTCCGAGGTGGGGGACGGGCATCCTGCCCGTCAAATGACCGGGGTGGGGGACGGGCATCCTGCCCGTCAAATGACCGGGGTGGGGGACGGGCATCCTGCCCGTCAAATGACCGGGGTGGGGGACGGGCATCCTGCCCCTCAAATGACCGAGGTGGGGGACGGGCATCCTGCCCGTCAAATCTCCGAGGTGGGGGACGGGCATCCTGCCCGTCAAATCTCCGAGGTGCGAGGTGGGGGACGGGCATCCTGCCCCTCAAATGACCGAGGTGGGGGACGGGCACCCTGCCCCTCAAATGACCGAGGTGGGGGACGGGCACTGCCCGTCAAATCATCACAGCACGCCATAGAACCGCCGGTCGGCGGGAGCAATCCGCAGCACATCGCGGAACAGGGTGAAAACCGTCTCGTACCTGGCCCGGGCGGTCTTCCAGGGCCGGGCGAAGCAATGGCCCATCCCCTCGCGCGAGAAGTCGGCCGCATTCGACAGATAAATGACCTGCCCCTGTTCGTAGAGCTTCCGTGCCACGAACGCATCGGCGGCGGGAACCTTGAGCGCCACCATGCCACCGCCGAGATGAACGTGCGGCCGCTGGTTGGCACCCTGGCCTTGTGCCCCGTGATACGTGATCGAGGCGTCGAACAGGCGCAGGAAATCCTTGGCGCTGCCGCGCTCGCCAATGCGGCTGTCGTCAAGGACGATCAGGCTGCAGCCCCTCCGCACGAACTCTCGCAAACGAGCCATCGTCCGCGCGGGCGGCGTGTTGACGGGCGCAACCACGAACATCGCGCGCGTCTCGGGTTTGAGGAAATCGTCGTCGAACGTGTACGCAACTCGCGGCACCAATCCCAGTCGCTGGACCGAGACGAGCAGTGTGTCGAAGCATCGATCGGCCGGCAGCGACCCGGGAGTTCCCAGGACGGGAGGATAAGCGCACGCGCCTCCCTGCCAGAGGAACGTCACTTCCGAGACAGGAATATTGGGCTCGGGCCATGCATAGATCGAGCGGTGCAAACCCTCGGCCGCCAGGGCGCCGGACCAGAAGCCCGCGAGACCGAAGAGCACCGCCGGCAGCGCCATTCCCGAGCGGACCATCCACATTCCGAGGAACACCGCGCAGAGCGCGATGGCGACGGCGGCGCAACGGATCGGCGCCTCGTACGGGCTTTGTTGCCGGTTCAGCATCCGGACCAGGTCCATCGCCAGCTTCTCGCGGTCGTGGCTGAACACCGCGAACGATGACCAAATGGTGCTGTCGGTGAACGCGGCGATCTGGCCGCGTTCAACCCGTACGGTCGCGGCCAGAACGGTCCTGCCGTGCTCCATCTCGGGGTGCGGGCCACGCCGGCCGAAATAGCTCGAGCCGGCGTAGTCGTGCGGCTCGCGGCGGCAGTTGTCCGCCGCGAGGACGGTTTGCGCGGCGCCCGAGATTTGAAGCGAACACGAGGTCATGAAATCGAGCTTGTCCACGTGCAAGGCACCGACGTGCCGGCCGATCCAGGGCTGCGCCACTCGACAAATCCGCCGGTCAGGCCATCGGAGACCGAGTCATACCGGAAGCGAATCCCGTGCTTGGCAGACAGTGCGTTGAGGTGCGTGCCCATCCCGAGCAAGTTGGTGTGGTCGCCGACCAGAAGCAGCCCTCCGCCCCGGCGGACGAAGCGGTCGATCGCCGCTGTCTCGGCCTCGGGGATCGGCTCCTCCGGCGTCTTGAGGATCAGCACGTCGTACTGCGATAGCAATTCGTCGTCATAGGGCTTCGAAGTGTTCGCGTCGACGGAGTACCATCTCCCGAGCCACTCGGCGAGCGACGTAAAACTGTAGGTGGGGAAATCGCCGTACCATTCGGTATCAAGCTGCCGCGCCGTCGGTTCCCAGATGCCACAGAACCGGTCGTCGATCAAGATCCGGCCGGACTTCTCGGTCCCGGGTGGGATGAACGACCACGCCAACCCGGCCGCCCCGCCCAGACCGGCGATCGTGGCGCCCACCGTGAAGATCGACCGAAACCGGGGCGGCGGAGCTGGAGGAAATGCCGTGCCTCCCCGCGCCAGCAACCGGCTGGCGCGATCGGCGGCAAGGCCCGCCACAATGAGAAAGAAACACGTGATCCATGGCGACTCAAACAGGTTAAGCGCAGCCTGACCCGCGCTGCCGGCGAGGATCTCGTCGTGCTCGACGTAAACCCCGACCAAAACGACATACCGCATCATTCCCACGAGCAGCGTCGTTGCCAGGCATGCGATCGAACAGACGATCGTGCGCCGATGCCCGTGGACCAAGAGGAGAACAGTCCAGGCGAGCCAGAAGAGCAACATGGGCCGCAGTGCGAGCTTTTCTATTGAGGGAACGATCGTCACCAGGCCGTCGGGGTGATCGATCAGCAACAGCCCTCGCTCGGCCGCGGTCCGGAAACCAAACAGGTCGAGCACGGCCGAAGCGAACGTCGAGGCCCCGGAAAATCGGGGAGCCCTTTCCTCCCAGCCGGCAAGCGCCCGATCGGCGCTGAAAAGCGCCACGAGCGCGGCCGCGATCTGGACGGGAGCGAGGCAGGCACGCCGGAACAACCCGCGCCGCGCCATCGGCCGCGTGAGCATGACGCTCGCCAGCGTAGCCGCGGCCAACGCCCACGCATGTTGACGGTCAGCCAAGCGACTCGAGACCACCACCCAACCGCAGACGATCACCGCGGCCGCAGCCCCGTGAGTGATCTTCGCAGCCGGGTAGACTTGATCAGGCAAAATCGCCGGAGCGATGCGCCGCTGGTTGGCGGTCGCGGTCATGGTGGTCACGCCGTTGCCGCCTCTCTCATTGGGGCTTTTCGGGCGAGCGGAACAACGGCTGCACGGCGTCCGCGTCTGCTCCCAGATAGCGCTCGAATAGGTCGTGGATCAGGGCCAGGTTTCCCTGCCAGTAACCGGACATGTCTTCAACGTTCATGTCGGAGAAGAACCGCGTGTCGGAGATCAGCACCAGGCCTCCCCGCCCTCTGCGGCGGAAGAGCGCGATTGTGTCCCTCCCCTGTTTGTAGATCACGTCGACGGCGGGAAGCGCAGCCCGGTCACCTTCGTCGCTGGCCGTCACAATCGGCCAGGCGTCGAGAAACCGGGGCACGCGCTCGCGCTCGCGACGGCTCGCACCCGGTTCAGCCGCCGTGACGGTCCCCAAGGGTCGCGGGACGAGGGCCAGCCCGTGGGCATCAAGAAGCCGTAGCGACCCGGCCGAATCAGGCTGACCCACGGCCAAGAGGACGACCGTCCCGCCTTCCTCGGCTTTCAAGAGATCTGTAACTTCCGCACCGGTGAACGACCTCTGGGGCGCGACGAAGGCGATCCCCCGCGCTCGCGCGATGGCCGCCGAGTCCCAATCATCGATGTCAAGCACGCGGAAGCCGGACCGGAGCAGGTTGGTGTAGAGCGGGCCGACCGGATTCATCCGGGCGGTGTAGTGACCGCTCAAGGGCGAGTGCGACCGATCGATCAAGACGGTATCGCCACGCACGTGGGCCCGGGCATCGCTCTTTCTCAGGTCCAGCACCCAGGGGATCGCCAGCCCAAGCAGCAGAGAAACGGCCACGAAGGCGGTTTCGGTCACGGTGGCCCGGACCGTCCAGAGCCAGAGGATCGCTGCGACCAGCCCAACCGCCGCGGCGATCCGGAAGGGTGGACGCTCAGTCCATGCCGCGGGCCGTGATAGCCACGCGAGCATCGGCCCAACGACCCTGGGGTACGAGTAGCTCAGGCCCCCCTGAAAAGCCGATGTATCGCCCCACACGACGACCCTGCCTCGGCCATGGGTCGCGGTCGCCACCAGCACGACGTCCCCGAGTCGCTCGCCGAGATCGTAGTGGTAGTTTCCCAGGAAGCTGCCCATCTGGTTCTCGCGGACCCCCGCGTCGGAAAAGGCATATCGACCGGTCAGGAGCGGCCGGGCGGCGCCGGAAAGCGCAAGTCGAGGCGCCCACCGCCACGCTGGGATTCTCAGCGTCCCAGCCCCAGGCAACCGCATCGGGCGCGGCGGCCTGACAGCCCCGCCAGGTCTCCCGTACCTTGTACGCCGAGTCGAAGCGGAAACGGATGCCGAGCGGACCGAGCAGGCTGTTGAATCCGCGCATCAGACCGAACACGTCGGTGTGGTCGCCCAGCACCAGAAGGCTGCCGCCCCGAGCGACGAAGTCGAAAACCAGGCGGCGCTGGCCGTTATCCCACGCTTTCGGGGAATTGATCAGGATCAGGATCTGGGTCTTTTCGAGGTCGACTGGCTCGATCATGTCGGTCGGTCGCGGGGCGACCTTTGTGGACGGCCCGGCGGTGCAGGCCAAGGCGCCGGCCGAGCCGATGATCGCACGGATCGACGCGGAAGGCCAGGCGCAAGGCCGACCGGCCGGCGCTGCGGGGCTCCACGCTTGCCTCGAAATTGACGGCGCATCCGCGTGAGCTCTGGTCGACTCCGAATCGCTCTGCGGCGGCCCTGCGTCCGATCCGCTGGGCGAGTGCGGCGTCTTGCTCGGCGCAGTCTCCTGAAAGTGCTCGATGACGTCAAAATCATAACCCTCGGCGCGGCAGTAGACGGGCAAAAGCCCGAACATCCCGCTGCTGAACGCGCCGAACCGGCCATAGGCCGGCCGGTCCCAGTCGAGGCCGCCGTAGTTGTGAACGCGGATCGACCGTCCAGCCGCCGGGCCGATGAGCCCCGTGCCCACGACGCAAACCCCGGCAAGCGCCGCCGCAACGCAGACAGCCGCCAGCGGCAGCCGGCGCATGCCACTCGACGGCACGGCGATCGAAGATGTACGTCGGCCGGGCAGGATGGCGGCAGCCGCCACGGAAAAAGCCAACCAGAAGACGCCGTGCATACCGCCGCGCAGAAAGACGGCCACCGGGCCGGCCGAGACCGGGGGAGTAACCCAGGCCAGCGCCGCGAACCATGAAATCGCAATTAGGATAGCGGCGGCCAGACGGGAGACGCCGCCTACACAACGCCAGCTCCAGAGGAGATACAGAAGGCCCATGACGACCGACGGCCCGCCCAGGGCCGTGGAGGTCAAGTGCGCTCGGCGCCACTGACACGGCTGATATATCGCGAGCCGGCCGCGGTGATCGCCCGCTCGACCGATCCCATCCACGGCACCAGGTCGAGCACGAACCGAAGTGCGACGCAGGTGAGGCACGTTTGGACGAGGCCGGCAGGGAGGACGACGCCGGTCGCGGTTGACTTGGCCCCGGCCGCCACCGCTACGAGCGCTACGACATAACTGACGAGCGCTATTGGTACGGACGGTGCCCGGGCCACGAGGATAAGAGCGGCGATGATCCCGGCCCACTGCGCCGCTCGCCAGCGTCCGCTCCACGCAACGCTTGATGCAGCGAAGAGGATCAGGACCGCCAGGGCGATCGCGCCGGAGTGTGAACGAGGCCGGCCCGAGCTGTCCGTCGAGGCACACGAGCGCGGCCATGGCGGCAAACGCCGCAGCCGCGCAGACTGCCCGCGTGCGCCAGGATATACGTGGGATTTCGGTCATATCGTCGGCCATACCGGGCGCAGTTCTCGAGTTGAACCTACTGCGGGACGGGCCGGATCGCCGTTTCGTTCTTCTCACTCGGCCTTGGCGCGGTGGCGCACCAAGGAGTAACGAAACAAGCGGCGCCCTGACGGTCGCGACCAGATATGGCACAAGGCCATCGCCCGTTCGCCGAACGTGGCAGCGCGGCAACCCGTTGGGAATGTCGCACACGCCATGACAGTCGGAGTCTCAAAAGGTGAAAGTCCGAGCGCACGGACAAGCCATGAATTCTCCGCATGGAAGCCCCGGTGGATCACCTCTGCTCTAAAATTCGCTTGAGCTCTTCAGCTTGCTCACTGGTGAGGATTCCTTCCAATGCGACTTGCTCGGCGTGCTCGACGAAGCTCTGCCGTTGTTCGTCGGTCGCCTGTTTAAGTCTTTTGGCTCTGGCTCCCTTTGCTGTCACCGCGCCATCGGCACTCTGGAGCGTGATAAAGGCAAGTCCACCCCGTACAACGTCATCAAGGTCTTTCACGATGCCGATCTGCACATCTGTGAGCTTGAGGCGGATCGCCGTCGCGGAGCCGATCAGCGCTCGATAGATCGGGGAAGGCGGCTCCGTCCTGGCCTGCTTGGCCTCGATCTCTATCTCATCGAGACGGCGCTCCTGCTCGGCTGTGAGCCGTCTCGTCCTCCGCGGGCCAACAGCCCCCGAAGGGGTGATCTCCTCGTTGATCACCGACAGCCAATCAGTCTCTTGGAGCGGGTCGAGAACCTCCCAGATCATTCGCCTGTCCGCGGCGAGCTGCGCCTCATACTCACGGGAACCCTCTGGGCCGCTCGGAAATCTCTTCCCGATTCTTGCGCTCGCGTTGGCATCCACCGCAGCAAACCGCCGAGCAAGCTCTTTCCGCTGTTCTCTAGTCAGACGAAGGAACCGAGCGACGCCGTCGTCTCGAAGCACGTTGATGCCGAGGGCCTGGCATCGCCATTGTCTCAGGAGAGCTGCTTGGGAAGAGGTCAGAAGGCCGAGTGGGACCATCGCCCGAGCGTGGTCGCGGATATCGATCGCGAGCTGCTCGTTAGTTCTGAACAATTTCCGGCGGACCCCAGACGGCTTATCCAGGAAGGCGAGTGCCGCGTGCGCCAGCCGAGCGTGGACCCTCCGCGTGATGTCGTCGAGCCGAGAAATCTGAGCGACCTGATCCTTGGTCAGCGCGAGGTCCCTTGCGGCCTTTGTTCCGGCCAGGCTGCCAATCCACGGGAGCGGTTCGTGCAACGCGGACAATCGCCTACGGACCGATCCTTCTAAGGACTCACGAGCCGTCATATATGGCAGCGCCGGGCCATTGGGTACCATCTCCTCCTGATCTGTCCGGGCCCTCTTCGGCTCAGCGGGTCGCGCCGGGCCCGGCTCAGGCGCTGGCGGAGGCTTCGCCCCGGGCGCAGCGGCTGGCTGGACCTGCGCAGCTCGAGCGGCTTGAGCCATGACGGCAGTTCCGATCACCACCACCGTCGTAAAACCTGCCAAGAATAGTCGTGCCATGAGATCGACCTCGTGGGTGTGCCGAAACCGCCGAACTTCGTGACAAAAGTTTACCTGACTCGATTATCGTCCTGATCGTCAACAATTGGGGTTTTTGCGTGGGTGTGCGCTGCCCCCGCCAATTCCGTCCGCTCGCGATCGCGAATTGCAGCGGGTCTGCGGCCTAGTTGCGCCTTGCGCTGACTTGTGAATCGGTGCTCGGAGATGGGATGTATGAAGCTTTAGGATTTCAACACACCGTGGCCGATGCGTGAGCTTCTCGCGAACCGTTTCGGTCATCCTAGTCATGCCCTGAATACGGGCCGCCGCACACGCCGTTCACCGGCCCGTCACCGACAAGAACCCCGCCATTGAGCACGCTGCAATTCCCCTTGGCTGTCTGCGCACCTTGGGTATAAGCGCTGCAGTAAAAGGTATTCGACGGTGTGACTTTGGAGCCGTAATACACCGTGCACATCGTATTGTTTGTGCCTCCCGTGTTTTTTTGGTCGACCGAGCATGAGCCCCCCGCTCCGAATGAGACGTTGACGGAACACACCGCCCCGCCGTTATTCTGACCGGGCTGCATTGCAATCGCGCTGCACTTATTGCCGAACGCGCCCCCAGTGGCGGGGTTGCTCACAGAACAAAAAGAAGCGTTGTTGCCTCCCCACTGGCTTGTTGAGCAATTGAGCTGGTCGCCCCCCTGCATGGCCATACCTGCGGTGCATGCTTGGTGGTTCCCCACGGCGGTCGAGCAACTGCCCCCGACGATGCTTCCGTTGGCCGAGCACGTGTAGGCATCGACTCCTGGGTTGCCGTCATCGTAGCCGCAAGCACTGCAGCCTACCGATCCGTTGGTGCTCGGTGGATTGTTAATCGAGATTCCCCCCTGAGTGCTGCAGATCAATGGAGAAGTGCCAGGAGTGGTGGTCTGCGTGTTTGATGTACAATACGTCACACCTGTCGGAGGGGTTTTAGTGATGCCAATCGAGCAGAGGGTGTTGGCCGGGGGATTCTGTGTCGTACTTGGGACGTTAGCCGAGCAATAATTCTGCGTGTTAAAATTGGCCGTCGTCGAGCAATTATTGGAGCCATAGTTGGAGTCGGGTGTGGAGATAGAGGAAACGGGCGGCTGGTTGTTATCCGGCCCGTCCTGACACGTCGTAAGTACGGATGAGCTCCTGCTGAACGACACCAGGCTCAGCACGGCACCCATCGGTTGCCCTGAAACGGTCCGCGACTTGCCAACGGCGTGGGAAGTCCTCCTTCCCTCCCACTTCGATAGGGTGCGCACCGTGCTCGCGTAAACCGCCTGGCTGGCGGAAGGACTCGTCTGCTGATCAAATAAATCCGACTTCGATTCTCGCGAATCCCAGCCTGGCTCGGACGGCGATGTCAGGGCCGGGGCGAGCAGCCCAAAGCAGACGCCCGCGGCGAGAAATGAACCGAAGACCTGCACGCGGATCATGATGACCTCCTGTGATGCGATCGGAGTTTCCTGCCTGCTTGGACAGTCAGTGATTGAAGATTTCCAAACCTACTCTGACGGCTTTTGGCCACTGCACGACAACTTCCGGACGGCCGTCCGTGACCTCCAGAGGCAGCGAACGGGCGGCTTTCCCCCGGTCGCCCGGTGACGTCTGAACGCGATACCTGCCGTGAGGCACGTTCGCGACTGTGAACCGTCCGGAAGGGTCGGCGCGGAACGACCACAACACTCGCTCCTTACCCTCGTCGATGCGGACAAGTTGAAGATCCGATTCGGGGTACGCAGCCTCAACCAGCCCCGTCACCCGGTGCGGATGCACGGTCAGCTCCCGCCAGACTTCGCGCTGAAAGAATCCGACGCCGAAATACTCGAAGCTCCGCATTGCGTTGTCGCTCGGCGGGACGGCGAATACGAAGTACGGCTCATTGCCCGGCACGTCGAAGAACCGGAAATACCCCTGCTCGTCGGTCTCGACCCGCCGCACGAACTTTCGGAAGTTGTACGTGTTCTGCATGAAGACCGCGGCCTTCTCGACCGGCAAGCCGCTCTCCCACCTCACGAAGCCCATGACCTGGCGGCTGTCGGGCTCGTCGAGATCCAACTTGCTCCACAGCCGAACGTCCTGCGTGGCTCCGTAACCGGGACGGACGCTCACCCCGGCCGCGAACGTCACCCGTCCGAAGAGGTCGAGTGCTCGCACTCGGTGAGACGCGGCCGGCAGGCCTCGAACCTCAAACTCCGAAGCTTCGCTGGTCCACGCCAGCCGCGGGCCGGCCGTGCGCGACTCGAGCAGAACTGGTAGGAATGGGTGCGGCGCGAAGCCGCGGGCATTTCCGTCTCCGGCCGGCTTCGCCGACTTGAGACGGGGAAGGGCTGAGGAAACGATCGAGGGAATGGCCAGCCACGACGGCCAGCCAAAAGGCGCCTTGCGCCAGAACAGAGCGACCGGCGACATGGCCGCGAAGAACATCCGCTCCTCGGTCGACGGCTCAAACCGCCAGGGCTCGAGCCCGGCCGCCTCCGGCAGCTCGTACCGGAGCACGGGCATTTCCTTACCCGCGAGCGCGACCTCGGCGGAGCGATCGAGATCGTAGCGGCCGATGATTTTCAACGGCGACGCGTCGCCCGGACCCGCGGTCGCGATCAGCCCCTTGCGGAACGGCCCACCAAGGCGGGGAAACTGCGTCGCGCGCCAAGTCGGCGGCACGGTCGCCGTCTCCAGGCTGGGCCACCACCGCTGGGGGACCAGGTACAGCCGCATCGCCGTCTTGGCCGGGGTCTTGAGCCGAACGAGAAGCTTGGCCGGACGGGCGAGCGTCACGTCGAGCCGAGCACCCAGTCCGTCCTGGACGACGATCAGGTCCTTGATGGCCGGGGCCAAGTCCCGGCCCGGGGCCGAGTAAAAGAACGTTCTCGCCCCGACCGGCAAATGCGTGAACTCGTACGTACCGTCTTGGCCCGTCGAAATCTCGGCCTCGATCGGGACCGTCCATCCCGACGAAGACGGCGTTCCGCCCTTGGCCAGCTCAACAAGGCTTTCGACTTTCGCGCAGCGAACCAGGGCACCCGCGACCGGCTTCCCATCCGGGTCGGTCACCCGCCCACGAATCGCCCGGAACCGGTCGAGGTGAAAGAGCTCCTCAGGCAGCTTGCGGATTTCAGCGCGATGTGCTGCCCAAGCCGCATTCGAAACCCCCCCCCCTGATTTCGCGCCGGCAACCGAGAGTGCAACGAGTGCCAGGATGGGAACCCACGCCACGGCCGTCGCCACGGCAAGAAGACGGAGCGATCCCGGCCGGATGACCAGCCAATCAGCCCAGGCGACAGAGCGGGGCGCGTCCACAGCAGGGAACACCCAGTCATGTCCAGATTCGGTTGTCGACCCAGAAGAGGCAAGGAAGGTGCAACAAGATCGGGATCTGATGGCGGCTCATTACATCGTTGCTGCGTGAAGCCGTCAAGTAAATTCCAAAAATAAACCGAAATATTTTTTGGCAGTCGTGCCACGTACATGATTGACGAGCGGCAGACGTCGTGATGTCTGACTTTCGTGCGCTGCCACGGGGAATTCAATGGCTAGTGATTCGTCAATCTTCGATTGGGGGGGTCGGAGGATTGGAGACCTTCGGTCGCGCCCTGGGCGGGGTCGGGAGACCCGCGCCCAACAGCCGCCCTGGGCG
This sequence comes from uncultured Isosphaeraceae bacterium, assembly GCA_963781785.1. GTDB lineage: Bacteria > Planctomycetota > Planctomycetia > Isosphaerales > Isosphaeraceae > CAWAHD01. The sequence goes on from CAWAHD010000002.1 coordinate 1,060,604, forward strand.
GGGTCGGGAGACCCGCGCCCAACAGCCAGTCAATCGAAGATTGACAGGACCAGGCGCCTATCTCGGGCAGCCTGCGCGGATTCGAGCCGGCTTTCGCGACGGTGGGCTCGCGGCTAGGCGGCATTGCTTTCCTTACTGAGCCGGAATAGCATGCGCAAATGCCGACGGCATTGCGAAGCGGCCCCGATCGGTTTTTCTTTTACGCAGGAGACGGTGGTGAGCCAGCCCACATTCACGTCGAGCGCAACGACTGCGAGGCGAAGTTTTGGCTGCACCCACCGAGACTGGAGCGAAGCAGCGGATTCTCCCGCACGGAGATCAACCGCATCCGAAAGCTGATCGAACGGCACCGCGAGCGATCCAACTCCCTTGGCAGGGAGTTGGGATGAATTCTTCAACGGCTGAAAGATGCGGCGACCAGGGATGTCGAACTGCAGGCGCGAAGAAACGGCATGGTGGCTCGCCACGCCGGCAAACCGAATCATGAATCAGGGTGACAAAATCGCTGCCGTCGGGGCGAGGGCGATGAGTGGTCCGCACGGCGCGGCCGTTCGGGAAGACTCGAATTTCTCCGAATCAAGACCCCATCACCCCAGGCCTTGTGCCGATTGGCGATCCGCCAGGATCTTGCGCAGGACCTTCTTGTCAAGCTTGCCGACCGACGTCTTGGGCAGCGACGCCAGATTCTCAGTTGCAATCCCGGAGCAAATCCGGCGCGAATCGCGCGGGTATTCCACGACGCCCGCACGGTTGTGCCGATCGTGATGACTGTGAGCCCGAAAGGCGGAAGGGCACCACTAACCCGAAGCGTCAGCGAGGGATGCCGAAAGTTGCTTGCGGCGCCACGCCAGCGCCCTCGCTCACGCTTCGGGTTGGTATTTGGCATGAGTCACGCTGTGGTCAAGGATCGGCGCCTGCCGAATTCTCGTCCTGGCCGCCGTCGTGAGGGCCACCGTCATCAGCCGTTACGAGCTGGCGGTTGGGATTTCAGACCCGGGAGACGGGCGTCCTGCCCGTCAAAGGACCTGTGTCACGTTCCCTGGTTCAGGTCGTTGGCACTGGTGATCATTGTTGGGTGCCACTGGTCGTACTCGACCAGTGGTTTTGGCGGGCGGACCGACGACCTCCGGTCCTTGGCCGAGGGCGACTGCCGGCTTACACTAAAACGGCCATGAGTGGCCAGCCTAAGACTCTCAAGCGATTTCATGAGCCTTGTTCGTCGAAGGAATGAAGACACTGGTCGGGTACGACCAGTGGCACCCAGAAATGCTCACCCGCGCCACCGGCCGTGGCACCGTGGAATCGCAACTCCTTGCCTTTGCCTCAATCAAAGCCGACGGGGGACGGGCATCCTGCCCGTCAAGTGACCTGGTGATCCCGACGGGGGACGGGCATCCTGCCCGTCAAATGACCGACGTGGGGGACGGGCATCCTGCCCGTCAAGTGACCGGGTGATCCCGACGGGGGACGGGCATCCTGCCCGTCAAGTGACCGGGTGATCCCGACGGGGGACGGGCATCCTGCCCGTCAAATGACCGCGTGATCGCGACGGGGGACGGGCTTCCTGCCCGTCAAATGACCGAGGTGGGGGACGGGCATCCTGCCCGTCAAATCATCAGAGGATGCCATAGAACCGCCGGTCGGCGGGAGCAATCCGCAGCACATCGCGGAACAGGGTGAAAACCGTCTCGTACCTGGCCCGGGCGGTCTTCCACGGCCGGGCGAAGCAGTGGCCCATCCCCTGGCGTGAAAAGTCGGCCGCATCCGACAGATACACGACCTGCCCCTGTTCGTAGAGCTTCCGCGCCACGAACGCATCGGCAGCAGGAACCTTGAGCGGTATCATCCCACCGCCGAGATGAACGTGCGGCCGCTGGTTGGCACCCTGGCCTTGTGCCCCGTGATAGGTGATCGTGGCGTCGAACAGGCTCAGGAAATCCTTGGCGCTGCCGCGCTCGCCAATGCGGCTGTCGTCAAGGACGATCAGGCTGCCTCCCCTCCGGACGAACTCTCGCAAACGAGCCATCGTCCGGGCGGGCGGCGTGTTGACGGGCGCAACCACGAACATCGCGCGCGTCTCGGGTTTGAGGAAATCGTCGTCGAACGTGTACGCAACGCGCGGCACCAATCCCAGTCGCTGGACCGAGACGAGCAGTGTGTCGAAGCATCGATCGGCCGGCAGCGACCCGGGAGTTCCCAGGACGGGAGGATAAGCGCACGCGCCTCCCTGCCAGAGGAACGTCACTTCCGAGACAGGAATATTGGGCTCGGGCCATGCATAGATCGAGCGGTGCAAACCCTCGGCCGCCAGGGCGCCGGACCAGAAGCCCGCGAGACCGAAGAGCACCGCCGGCAGCGCCATTCCCGAGCGGACCATCCACATTCCGAGGAACACCGCGCAGAGCGCGATGGCGACGGCGGCGCAACGGATCGGCGCCTCGTACGGGCTCTGCTGCCGGTTCAGCATCCGGACCAGATCCATCGCCAGCTTCTCGCGGTCGTGGCTGAAGACGGCGAACGATGACCAGACCGTGCTGTCGGTGAACGCGGCGATCTGGCCGCGTTCAACCCGTACGGCCGCCGCCAGCACGGTGCGGCCGTGCGCCATCTCGGGGTGGGGGCCATGCCGGCCGAAATAGCTCGAGCCGGCGTAGTCGTGCGGCTCGCGGCGGCAGTTGTCCGCCGCGAGGACGGTTTGCGCGGCGCCCGAGATTTGAAGCGAACACGAGGTCATGAAATCGAGCTTGTCCACGTGCAAGGCACCGACGTGCCGGCCGATCCAGGGCTGCGCGCACTCGACAAATCCGCCGGTCAGGCCATCGGAGACCGAGTCATACCGGAAGCGAATCCCGTGCTTGGCGGACAGTGCGTTGAGGTGCGTGCCCATCCCGAGCAAGTTGGTGTGGTCGCCGACCAGAAGCAGCCCGCCGCCGCGGCGGACGAAGCGGTCAATCGCGGCTGTCTCGGACTCCGGAATCGGATCCTCCGGAGTCTTGAGGATCAACACGTCGTACTGCGATAGCAACTCGTCGTCATAGGGCTTCGAAGTGTTCGCGTCGACTGAGTACCATCTCCCGAGCCACTCGGCGAGCGACGTAAAACTGTAGGTGGGGAAATCGCCGTACCATTCGGTATCAAGCTGCCGCGCCGTCGGTTCCCAGATGCCACAGAACCGGTCGTCGATCAAGATCCGGCCGGACTTCTCGGTCCCGGCCGGGACGAAGAAGGCGGCAAAGCCCGCCGCGGCGCCGACCAGGGCGATGACAAGAGCCGACGCGACGGCCGTCCGGGCATGGGGGCGGGGCGCTGAGCGCCGCGGCGCCATGGGCCAGCAGCCGGATGGAGCGGTCCGCGGCAATGCCCGCGAGAATAAGGAAAAAACACGTGATCCACGGCGAGGTGAACAAGTCCAGTGCCGCCTGCCCCGTGCCGGTGGACAGGATGCCGTCATGTTCGACGTAGACCGCGAGCAGTACGACATATCGCGCGATCGCCACCAGCAGCGTCGCTCCCAGACCGACGATCGAAGGCACGAACAGGTCACGATGGCCTCGGACCAACCGCAATGCGATCCACGCGAGCCAAAGAAGCAACAGCGGGACCAGCGCGAGCTTTTCCATCGAGGGGACGATCGTCACAAGTCCCTCGGGGTGGTCGATGACCAAGAGCCCGCGCTCTGCCGCCGTGTGATACCCAACCAGGTTCAACACGGTCGACGCGACTGTGGACGCGCTGCCAAACCGCGGCGCGCGTTCCGCCCAGCCGCTCAGTGCCCGATTGGCGGTGAAGAGAACCGTGAGCGCGGCGGTGATCTGGACCACGACGATGCAGGCACGGCGAAAAAGCCCGCGCCTGGCGATCGGGCGCGAGAGCATCACGATCGTGAGCGCTCCCGCGACCGACGTCCACGCGTAATGCGGGTCCACCCGGCGATCCGCCGCAAACATCCAGCCGCAAACGAGGACCGCGGCCGCTGCGCCGCATGGTGTGTCAACACGCTCGGTGGGATGGGCGAGCGAGAAGCGTCGAATCGTGCGAGGTTCGTCGAGCGTTATTGTCATGATGGTCGCCCCGGCACCGGTTCTGTCACCGCGGCTTCTCCGGTGAGCGGAACAGCGGTTTCACAGCGTCCGGGTCGGCTCCGAGATAGCGCTGGAACATATCGTGAATAAAAGCCAGGTTGCCAAGCCAGTAGCCCGACATACCCTCCACGTTCATGTCGGAGAAGAACCGCGTGTCGGAGATGACGAGGAAGCCCCCGCGGCCCATGCGCCGAAAGAGCGCCACGACATCATCACCTTGCCGGTAGATCACCTGGACGCCGGGGAGCTTAGCCGGGTCGGCCTCATCGGCCGTGACGATCGGCCAGGCATCCAGGAACCGAGGTCGCCGTTCGCGCTCACGCCGGCTGGCCATTGGCTCGGCGGGCGTGACCGTTCCCAACGGCCGTGGCGCGAGGCCCAAGCCATGGGCTTCGAGGAGCGGCGCGAGCCGGCCGAATCTGGCTGACCCGTGGCCAAGATGACGATCGCGCCGTCTTCCTCAGCCCGCAGCAAGTCCGCGACTTCCCCGTGTCTGAACGACTTTTGCGGCGCGACGAACGCGACACCCCGGGCGCGCCCGATCGCCGCCGAATCCCAATCATCCATGTCGAGGACGCGGAAGCCGCACCGCAGCAGGTTGGTATAGAGCGGCCCGATCGGGTTGACCTTTGCCTCATAATGCTCGGCTGCCTCCATGTGCGACCGGTCGATCAGAAAGGAATCACGACCAACATGCGGCCGCGCGTCGAGGTTCGGCAGGCTCAGCGCCCAGGGGATCGCGAGCCCCACGAGTAGACTCACCGCAATCGCGGCGATCTGCTTCGGCGGGGCTGCGACGATCCAGCACCACAACAGCGCTGCCAGTAATCCAACCGCCCCGGCGATGCGGACGAAAGGCCGCTCGGTCCACGACGCAGGGCGCGACAACCAGGCAAGCATCGGTCCGACGACCTTGCGATAGTTGGAGCTCAAGCCTCCTTGGAACGCCGACGTGTCGCCCCAGACGACAATGCGGCCGCGACCGTGCGTGACCGTCGCAACCAGAACCACATCGCCGAGCCGTTCGCCGCGGTCGTAGTGGTAGTTCCCAAGAAAGCTGCCCATCGTATTCTCCCGCATCCCGGCGTCGGAAAATGCGTAGCGTCCCACCAGAAGCGGCCGCGCATTTCCGCTCAGCTCAAGAGATGCGCCCACTGCGACGCCGGGATTCTCGTCGTCCCAGCCCCCGGCAACAGCGTCAGAAGCTGCGGCCTGGCAGCCCCGCCAGGTCTCCCGCACCTTGTAGGCCGAGTCGAAGCGAAAACGGATGCCCAGCGGATCGAGCAGACTGTTGAATCCGCGCATCAGGCCGAAGACGTCGGTGTGATCGCCCAAGACCAGCAGGCTTCCTCCCCTCGCCACGAAATCGAGAACCAGGCGACGCTGGCCGTCATCCCAGAGTTTTGGAGAATTGATCAGGATCAGGATCTGGGTTTTGTCGAGATCGGCCGGCTCAATCGTGTCGGTGGGGCGCGAGGCGACCTTTGTGGAAGGTGCGGCGGCGGCGGCCGAGGCGCCGGCAGAGCCTATGATCGCACGGATCGGCGCGGAAGACCCGCGCGCAGCGTGGCCGATGGGCGTTACGCCGCCTGCCTCGAACGTCGAAATTGAAGGTGCATGCGTGTGAGCCTTGGTCGACACGGCATCCGTGCGCTGGGAGGCTGCGTGCGATCCCTTGCGCGAGCCCGGCGTCTCGCCCGACGCGGTCCCCTGAAAGTGCTCGATGACGTCGAATTCATAACCCTCAGCGCGGCAGTAGACGGGCAAAAGCCCGAACATCCCGCTGCTGAAGGCGCCGAACTGACCGAACACCGGGCGGTCCCAGTCGAGGCTGCCATAATTGTGAACGCGGATTGACCGTCCAGCCGCCGGGCCGATGAGCCCCGTGCCGACAAGGCAGATCCCGGCCAGCGCCGCCGCGACACACGCCGCCGTGAGCGGAAGCCAGGGCCTGCTGGGCGCAGCCGCCGTTCGTTCTCGAATGCGTGAAACAGCCGCACCTGGGCGTCGAGGGCCGACGCCATCGATCACCACGGCAACGGCCAGCCAGAAGACACCATGCCATGCACCTCGGGCAAACGCCGCAATCGGCCCGGCCGCGACGTCGGGCGTCACGGCGGGCAACAGAGCGAACCACCCCAGCGGGACGACGACGGCCGCGATGATTCGCCAGGTTCCCCCGGCCAGCCGCCAGCTCCAGACGAGGTACAACATAGCCAGCCCGACTGGCGGTCCGCCAAGCGCAGCAAAGCTCAGCCGCTCGTCGAACCCGCGGATGTGGTTGGTATATGTCCCGGCGCATCGCGCGACCGCTTCCATGATCGCGGCGATCTGAGGCGCCAAATCAAAAGCGAACCGAAATCCCACGTGGAAGAGACATGCCGGTATGGCAACGCTGGTGAGCCGCGTCGCGCGTGTCGTCGGGTTGACCCCGGCCTCCATCACCGCGAGCACGACGAGAAACCCGACAAGTGACATCGGGACCGAAAGGGCCCGTCCGAGGAGGACGAGGGCCGCAATCGCGCCGGCCCACCGAACGATTCGCCAGCGACCACCCCGCACCAGGCTCGGAACGGCGATGGCCGCGAGCATGGCAATGACGATCGCACGCCGGAGGGCAAAGGAAAGAAGTCCGAGTTGGCCCTCCAGCACGAGAACCGCAACCATGATGGCGAGAGTCGTCACCGCGCCGGATGCTCCGCCGCGCCAATTCTGGTCGGCGTCCTCAGACAGCCCGCTGGCCATATCCGAATCTTTCGTTGTTGAATGGAGCGCCGCGCCAGGCTCGGCCCACACTCGACCCCGGAGATGCAATCGGCGCCGGTCGTGGGAGCCCAATGGAATCGTGCTCACGCGGTCGCTTCGATCAGCTCGGACCCGTGGACTTCTTGCGTTTTCCGGCCGGTCGCCGGCCCGGCTCCTTTGCCTGGCCGAGTATGCGCTGAAGCTCGCGGGCCTGGGCACTGCTTAGAGTGTCCCAGATCATCGCATCCAGCTCATCCGAGCGGTCTCTCCCAGCCTGGATCATCTGCTGGCGCCGCGCTTCGCCATCGGGCATCGTTTTCAGAAGAGGCGCCGCTCGCGATAGCTCGTATGGTAGATCCATTCCAAGTCTCGCCTTGCCGTACAACAGGGTGCGCACCTGCTCCTGCTGTGCCTTCGTTAGACGGAGCCTGGCGGCGAGTTGGGGATCCAGGAGTGCGCTTAAACGCCAGCTCTTCCACATGCCGCCCAGGACCCGATCCGCTTGGTCAAGTGTCAAGATGCCCTCTAGCGCGATCGCTTCGGCGTGCGTACAGACGCTGGCCCCGATTTGATCGCTCCAGGCCACGCGCTCGAAGAGCACCGACCAACGCGGCAACGTCTTCCCGTCGAGTCCGCGGGTCAGCCACGCCCGCATGACGGCGGACCTCAACTCTTCGAGCCGGCGCAAAACGCTCTCCTGTTCGTTCGAAAGCACCGCTGGACTCCGCCGGCGAGGGTCGCCCGGGAAACTGCCCAGCAAACTAGCAAAGAGAGGCCCTGGGGCCGATTCGGAGGGAACCGCGCCTCGCAACTCCGCCACCAAGTCGGCGGACGGCACGTCCTCCGTGGGCATCTTCGTCCCCGATACCAGCGCGAAACGCCTGGACAAGAGCGGCTGCGCCCGCCGGCCCGCCGCCTTCCGCCACGATCGCGCCTGGCCGGGGTTCAAGATTCCCTCCAAGGCAATCGACTCGGCATGCGCCACCAAGCGGGCGCGCAAACGCTCGCCCCGATCGGAGAGCCGTTCTGCCAGGACCGTCGTCGAGAGGGGGGGCGCCGCACCCAAATCGCGTAATAGCCAAGCTCGAATCACATCGCGCGTCAGCTCGTCGAGACGTCCAGCGAGGTTGCGCTGTTCTCCCGATAAGGCGAGCTTTTTCGCGATCTCCACGTCGTCGAGATCCGCGAAAAGTTTTGAGGGGCTCACCGCAGTAAGTTTTGAAGCCTCGGCTCGCAATGCGGCCGAGAGCTTGGCCACCGACGGCGGCGGCGCCTTTCTATCCACCGGGTCCTGCGCATGTCCGCGTGCGCCGGTCAACCCAATCACCGCGAAAACGAGAAGCCACCTGTTCACGGTTTTGTCGTCCAGTACGCACACCGGCTTCTTGAGCTTCCAGACGGGACTTCCGCCGACAGACCGGCACGAACCGACCCAGCTCGCCTGTACCGAATTGGTTGACTACTCGGCAACCGCGGGCGCTTGGGGCATAGGGCAGATCCCGTGACGCCGGCGGCAGTGAGTCGCCCGGACGCGCGTCACTGTACAATGCAGTGGCCGTTGACGTCCGGCCCCTGGAACGGGGGATTGTTACCTGGCTGGTAAACGCTGCATTGAGCCTGACCAACCACCGCTACCGGAGGGTTGCCGGAGAACGCGCTGCACAGTCCAGTCCCGGCTCCGTTCTGGAAGATGGTGCACTGCGAGTCCGAATTCACATTCTGACCAGTCGCGACGACGGAACATAGGTCGGTCGTGATTTGGCCGGCAAGTTTCTGTGGGTTGCTGACCGAGCAGAAACCGTTTCCGTCGGTGCTGCAACTGTTGGGTCCGTTTGAGCCGTTCACCCCCCCAGGGGCATTAACCACCGAACAGTTGTTGCTCTGGTTGGGGCCGCCTGGGGCCAACTGCCCCGTTGTCGCCGAGCAAAAGGCCTGCGCGTTACCCGCATTCCCGGACAGACTGCCCGCACTGCACTGGCCATTCACACCCCCGCCCAACGGGTTCGGCCCGACCACCGAGCATATTGAGGCGGTATTGTTACCGCTTCCGTCAGTTTGGGTCGAACAGATCGGGGCGACCCCTGGAGGAGACCCGCCGGCACTGCACGACTGATTGCTAGATTGGCCGGCCAGTCCATACACGCTGCATTGGGACGGACCGGTGACGTTGCCCACGTTCGTCGAGCAGTAAGCCCCATGGGCCGTATTTGTATTCGTAGAGCACCATACCGGCTTGCCAGAGCCGCTGCTGCCGACCGAACAATAGTCGTTAATACCATAAATGTAATAAGATGTCGAACATTGTTGAGCCATCGGACCTGTGCCGTTGCTTGGGTTCACGGACGTCCACGACGGGGGGTAGTAGATGTCCGGGCCATCGTCGCACGATTGAAGTGTGGACGACGTGGCTGTGAAGGAAACCAGGCTTATCCTCGCTCCACGTGGTTCGACGGTGCCGGGGCGATTGGTGCCGACCGCCCGCGAGATCCTCGGTTCCCGCCATCTCGACAGGGTCGAACTGGTGGCCGGAAACACGCTTCTCCTTACGGGTGGGTTTGTATTCTGCGTGGATACGACAGACCGCACCTCCGCCGGGTTCCAACTCGGCTCAGTGGAACAAGTGGAACTGGCGGACAGGAACGCGAGGCAGAAGCCTGCCGCGAGCAGGCTCACCGAAAATTGGATGCGGTTCATAATGACGTCCTCTTAATGCGAGCCTCAGCGATTCGCCTCTCGGCCCGGACAACCAGTCCGAAGCCTTCAATAATCTCTTGCCGGCGGCGATGGCCACTCGACGGTGACGTCGGATCGGCCATCGCCCACATCAAAGGCCAGCGAACGGACGGCGGCTGCGCCGCTGCGCTGCGAAACCTGCACGCGGTAATGGCCGTGCGGCACGTTTTCGACGGTAAGCCGACCGAACGAATCAGCGCGAAACGACCAGATGATCGCGTCTCCCTTCGGGTCAACCCTCACGAGCTGCAGCAGTGATTCCGGGGAAATCCCGTCAACGAGGCTCCCCGTGATACGATGCGGGTGCACTACCTGGTCGCGCCACAACTCGCGCTGGAAAGCCGCGATCCCGAAGTAGTCGAGGGTCCTCATCGCGCTGGTCTGCCCCGTCGGCAGTGCGAAAACGAAATAGGGCTCGTTCCCCGGGGCGTCGGCGAACCGGAAGTAACCGTGCTCGTCGGTTTCCACCCGCCTCACGTACTTGCGAAAGTCATACGTGTTCTGCATGAAGACCGCGGCCCTGACGACCGGGGCGCCGCTCTCCCAGCGTACAAATCCCATGACCTGGCGGCTGTCGGGCTCGTCGAGGTCGACGTTAGCCCACAGCCTGGTCGTTCCGCTCGTGCTCTGTTCGGGCCCGACGTAAGAGCCCGCGGCGAACGTCACCCGCCCAAAGAGGTCCAGAGCGCGGGCTCGATATGCGCCGGGCCGCAATCCGGCGACCTCAAACTCCGATGCTTCGCTTGTCCACGTAACCACACCAGCGGACCAACGCGACCTGAGAAGAACCGGCAGAAACGGATGCGGCGCGAAGCCGCGAACCGTCCCCCGCGTGGCGGGTTCGCCGAGCGATCGAATGAATTCGGCGAGAGGTAGCCTGAGCGGCCCGATGTCGCCGTCCGGGACCCAGAACAGCGCGACGGGCGAGAGCGCCACGTAGAACAAGCGCACGCTCGACGTCAACGGTTCCTGCGATGGCTCCAGCCCCGCTGCCTCGGGCAGGTCATAGCGCATCGCGGGCTGACCGGGCCGGGGAAGAGTGATATTCTCCCATCGATCGAGGTCAAAGCGGCCGACGACCCGCAACGGAGACGAATCCTCCGAACCTGTGACGGCGATCAGCCCCTTGCGGAATGGGCCGCCCAAACCGCGGAACTCGACCGACGCCCCGCCCCGCGGCACGGGCACTGTGATGGTCTCCGGCCACCAACGATACGGAACGAGGTGGAAATGAGTCGCGGGCTTGACCGACGACCAGCCCAGCCGGACGCGTAGCACTGCCGGCCGCTCCAGCGTGACATTGAGCCGCGCCCCCAGCCCGTCCTGAACAACGATCAGGTCCTTGATCGCCGGGGCCAGTTCGCGACCGGGCGCCGAGTAAAAGAACGTTCTCGCCCCGACCGGCAAATGCGTGAACTCGTACGTGCCGTCTTGGCCCGTCGAAATCTCGGCCTCGATCGGGATCGTCCAGCCGGACGAAGACGGCGTTCCGGCCTTGGCCAGCTCAACGAGGCTTTCGACTTTCGCGCAGCGAACCAGGGCGCCCGCGACCGGCTTCCCATCCGCGTCGGTCACCCGGCCACGAATCGCCCGGAACCGGTCGAGGTGATAAAGCTCCTCGGGCAGCTTGCGGATTTCAGCGCGATGTGCTGCCCAAGCCGCATTCGGAAACCCCCCCCTGATTTCGCGCCGGCAAGCGAGAGTGCAACGAGCGCCAGGAGCGGAACCCAGGCAACGGCCGTCGCCACGGCAAGAAGACGGAGTGATCCCGGCCGGATGACCAGCCAATCAGCCCAGGCGACAGAGCGGGGCGCATCCACAGCAGGGAACACCCAGTCATGTCCAGACTCGGTTGTCGACCCGGAAGAGGCAAGGAATGTGCAGCAAACTCAGGATCGGATTGCGGCTTATTAAAAGGGTGGCACGCGAAGCTGTCAAGTTAATTCCAAAAATAAATCGGAATATTTTTTGGCACTGTTGCTACCTACACAATTGGCGAGAGGCAGACATCGTGACGTCTGACTTTCGTGGGCTGCCACGGCGTGGTGCGCTCGGAACTTGGCGGCAGGCATTCCGGATCCGCGCCGTCGCCTGGCCAGCCATCTTGTTCCGTGAGCAGGCCGATCGATCTGAGCAGAACGAGAGACGTGAGAGATGCGTTGGGCGGGCGACGACAATCGATTCGGCATTGGATCTGGGGCGGGGTCCTGTGCAGTATCCGGTCAGGCGGCGGAGTCGGACACGGTTTCGGCCTCCAGCTCGTCTAGGGCCTCCGGGGCGAAGTCCGCACCGTTGGGCCAGACGACCGTGCCGCAAATCGGGTCCAAGGTTACGCTCGCGAAGTAGGCCGGGTCTTCTAGAGGCTCGAAAACCGGTCCGTCGAGCAACGGACTCACATTGACCTGCTTGACAGTCCCATTGTTGAAGGTGAGTCGCAACGAATGCGGTCCGCAGACACGTGCCTCACGGATGCGAAGGATCATACCGACCTCCTCGACTACTCCAGCCCGGCGATCGCTGGCAAGGGCTGGCTGGCACGCGCCAGTTCCCAGACATGCTGCAATCTCGCGACATCCCCGCGATCTCCGAAAGGCCGGCGAGTGGCGTCCGGGTCCGGACCCCTCCGGGCTAACGAACAGCCTCCCGGCGGGTAATGGAATCGGTTCCCCTATCCCTGCCGATGCCGTTCCGGGTCAAGCATCTCGAACTGCGTGATACGCACGGCCCGGTTGGGAAAGCGAGCAACAATTTCGAGCTTGCCCCCCATTGCTTCAATGAAGCCGCGCAGAGTGCTCAGGTACATGTCCGTGCGGCGTTCGAGCTTCGAGACCGCTGCTTGCTTGATGTGAAGTTTCTTGGCGACTTCTTCCTGCGATCTCTCGCGGGCTTCCCGCACCTGGCGTAGCGTCGCTTCCTCAACGATCAGCTCCGCTGCCCGCTTCTTGACCGCCTGTTGCCGCTTTTTGGGAAGCCTAGCCATGTAATCATCAAATTTGATAGGCATAACAATCTCCATTACTGTTCCTGTTCCAATCGCCGCAAGTGCTGCTTGAACCGCTCGTCGGCGATGGGCAGATGCTTTTTGTACCATCGCTTGTCGCCCCGCTTGTTGCCGCCGACAAGCAAGATTGCTGTACGGGTCGGATCGAACGCAAAGAGAATGCGCCACGGGTCGCCCTGGAACTGGACCCGTAGTTCCTTCATATTGGTGAATGCCGAGTCCTGTACCGTGTCGACATAAGGGCGACCAAGTTGCGGTCCACGCTCGCGCAACAAGGCAACGTGGGCAAGTATTTCGTCTTGCAGCGCTTCGGCCAGGTCCGCAAACCAGGCCGTAAACGCCTCGTCGAACTGCACATCCCAGTCGATCGGGAACTCCTCAGTGTGACCGCAAAAGAAAGCATGCGCTAGGTCAGGTTAGAAAACCTGACATACATGTGCGCAATCCCTTACTCCGGTGCACTTAGCTCCACTGAGCGAGTATATTCCCTGCGAGGAATACTGTCAAGGTCGCAATGATGCGGGGAATGACCACGAGAGCCTCAATCCACTCACTTTCAACAGGGAGCGCTCCGGTTACCTTGCCGTCGTCGTGCGCCGCGGCGGCAATCGGGGATCGTTCAGGATTCGTCTCAACGCGCGGGCCTGTGACGGGATCAGCACTTCCCAGATGAGGGCATCGCAGCGCGAAGAAACGGCGTGGTGGCTCGCCACGCCGGCAAACCGAATCATGAATCAGGGTGACAAAATCGCTGCCGCCGGGGCGAGGGCGATGAGTGGTCCTCACGGCGCGGCTGTTCGGGAAGACTCGCATTTCTCCGAATCAAGACCCCATCACCCCAGGCCTTGTGCCGTTTGGCGATCGCCCAGCATCTTGCGCAAGACCTTCTTGTCAAGCTTGCCGACAGAGGTCTTGGGCAGCGACTCGACGAAGTGAATATCCTCGGGCATCGGCAACTGCCAGTTCCTGAACTTTTTACTCAAGACATTGATGATGTCTTCTGCCACGACCGGCTCCCTGGCGGAATCTCGCCGCACGGCCATGACGACCGGCACCTCGCCGCAAATCTCGTCAACTCGCCCGACGACGGCCGCCTCGAGTACTCCGGGCGTTGCCAGCACGGCGTTTTCCATATCGACCGAGGAGATCCACTCTCCCTTCCGCTTGATCAGGTCTTTCTTGCGGTCGGTGATCTGGACGTAGCCCTGCGGATCGATATTGGCCATGTCGCCGGTGCGGAACCAGCCGTCGGTTGTGAAGGCCCCCCCGGCTTGCGGATTCTTGTAGTAACTGCTGGCGATCCAGGGACCGCGCACCACCAGCTCGCCCACTTGCTCGCCATCCCAGGGCAGCTCGCGATTGTCGGCTCCGAGAATACCGATTTCGACGCCGAGAACCGGCAGTCCCTGCTTGAGCCGCACCTCCATCTGGCGTTCTTCGGGCCAGGCTTCCATGGCGGCCTTCATCCGCGAGATCGTTCCCAAGGGCGAGGTCTCGGTCATCCCCCAGGCGTGCATGATCGTGATGCCGAAATCTCTCTGGTAATTCTCCATCAAGGTCCGCGACGCCGCCGCGCCGCCCACCAGGACCGTGCGCAGGCTCGATAAATCGTATTTTTCCTCCTTGAGGTGCTGATATAAAAGCGTCCAGATCGTCGGCACACCCGCGGCGCTGGTGACGCGCTCAGCCTCGATCAGCTCGGCGAGCGGTTTCCCGAGCATGAACGGCCCCGGCAACACTTGCTTGGCACCGGCGATGGTACACGAATAGGGCATTCCCCAGGCATTGACATGGAACATCGGCACCGTGAGCAGCATGACCTCGCGCTCGCTCATCGCGGCGGCGTCGACCATGCAGGCGGCCATCGCGTGCAGGTAAGTCGAGCGATGGCTGTAGAGAACGCCCTTGGGCTCTCCCGTCGTGCCGGAGGTATAGCACAACCCGGCGGCAGCGTGTTCGTCGCTTTCGAAACGGTCGACTCGCTCGGACGCATCCGCGAGCAGATCTTCGTAGTCAAATGCTGGGACAGGCAGAGCCGGCGGCTCCGGGCCGCGTTCGTCCATCAGGATATATTTCTCGACGGAAGGGAGCTCGCGCTGCATTTCGGCAAGAGCGCCCGCCAGAGCTTTGTCCGCGAAGATGATCCGGTCCTGGGCGTGATTGATAATATAGACGAGCTGTTCGCGGGGCAGCCGGATGTTGATCGTGTGCAGAACGGCCCCCATCGACGGCACGGCGAAGTAAAGCTCGAGATGCCGCTGATGGTTCCAGGCAAACGTGGCGATGCGGTCGCCGGGCTGGACTCCCAGTTTCCGCAGGACGTTGATCAGGCGATGAACCCTGCGCTCGAGCTCGCCGTAATTCGAGCGATACACCGATCCGTCGCCGCCGCGGCTGACGATTTCCTTGTCGGCAAAGAACTGCCCCGCCCGGCGGAGGATGCTGGGGATGACCAGCGGCCAATCCATCATCAATCCGTTCATCAATCGCCTCCCTGGTCGATCACCTGAGTCTGCGGATTCACCACCGCCGATCGTCAGATGATAACCAACCGCCCTCGTGCATTTCATCAACCGGGTGCCGGGACCGGCGACGCGCCGGGAGTTATTCTGTGTTGGGACAATCGGTGCCGGTTCATTTTTCTGCGAAAAATGAACCGGCACCAATTCGTGTTAGCCAGGCCCCTTTTGCCTCAAGAAGTCCGCCATCGCGGCCACGCCGGCGTTGCGTTTCGACTCGGGCCAGCAGAGATTGAACTTCGGGGCACCTTTGAGCGCGGCGAGTTTCCAGGCGTAGAAGTCGCACATCCGGATCGGCAACTTGACGCCCCGGACCGCGAAGTCCGGGTCATCCTTGGGCACGCTGCCGCCCATGGAGAGTCTCCCTTCGATCTCGATGCTCACAGATCCGCTCGCGCCGACTTCGACCGTACCGACCGGTGAGCGGTCGTCGAGGGCCGCGACCAGCAGCTTGCGGAACGCCGGGACCTCGACCATCGGCGACGTGATCAATCCCACGACGTGGTACGACCGCTTTGAACCCTTCGGTCCGATCAAGGGAACCCAGGGAGATTGCGGGTCGCCGAAGAGCCACTTGGCGGCGGCAGCGACGTTCGGGTCGTCTTTGCGGCGGTAGAGCGGCTCCAGAACTGCCAGCACGTTGTGCTCCAGCCAGTCGGGCGAAGTCGTCCGGACCCATTCGGCGTATTCTCGGAGCGCGCCGGTGTCGCCGGCCTGGTCGCGGGCCAGGGTGAACCGGGCAATCGAGACGGCGAGGTTCTGGTTGGTCCAGTCGTGGCCGTTGTCGGGGCGCGCGTACCGCTCGCGGCAGATCCGGGTCAGCTCGCGGAGCGTCGGCACGCCGGCGGCCGGGTCCCAGGCGGCCAGGATCGCGGCCAGCCTGCAGGGGTCACGCAACTCGAAGCGCTGGCCCTCGGGAGTCTTCGTCATCGACTCGATTCGCCGGGCCAGGAGCGCCGCGACGGTCGGCTCGTGCCCCTTGCGCAGCGATTCGCCCCGCAGCCGGGGATGCTCGCCCGGCTTGACCGGCGTCGTCACCGTCGTGACGAACGCCCCACCGCCGGGGACGGTCCGGACGTTCTCGGGCTGGATGATATTCCCCGCCGCCTCCAGCCAGGCCGCCGGGCCGATCTCGTCGTCGGCCAGCGTCCGATACCACCGCTCGACAGCAGGGATCAACCGGTTCTTTTCCCAGTACGCCTGGATCGCATCGGCAACAGCCTCGCGGCTCCTCGGCCTCTGGCCGGCCTCGTTCGGCGCTGGCGCGTCGAAGTTCGAGGTCTTGAGGATGCCGATCAAAGCGGTGTACGCGGCCTGGTCGACCCTCAGAATTTGCCGGTGCCGGGAGAAATCGCGATGGAACCCGACCGAGCGAGTCAGGCGGTCGTCGAATCGGAAGGCCCGGATCAGCGGCTCGACCGCGGCGTCGCCCAGGGCGATCAGGTCCTTGATGATCGGCGACTCGCCCAGGACCACGCCACCGGGCTGGCCCCACTGGCGGGCAGCGACCTGGTCCAGCTTGCCGACGAGCGCCGCGACCCGTGCCGTGGGGCCCTCGCCCCGAATCGTGGGCGGCGGTTTGGCCCGCTCGCTCGCGCGCCGCTCCTGGTCTTCGCGGAGCTCGGGCAACTGGTCGAGGAATTCGATAAAGGGCGCAACTGGCCGGCCGGGACCTGCCGGTCGGGCCGGGCGAAACCCATCGCCTCGGCCTTCACATCGACCGCCAGCGCCAGTGCATCCAGCGCACGAGCATCGGCCAGGGCAATCGGGTCGTCACCCCTCATGTGGCGCAGAGGGCTCGGTCGAAGTGGTACCAGGCGAGGTCCCTGGCGAGGCTCAGGTACGAGAGGCCGTAGGAGTTCAGGTCGAGCTTCGGGCGTGGTCCGCCCGGCCTCGCGTCTTTCGGAAGCCCGGTGCCGGCCGCCCAGACCGCCTCGGCGAGGTCGGCCCGGCCGAGCCGCAGCAGCAAGCAGACCTTGACCGGGAGCAGCGACGACACAGCAATCGCGGACCCCTCGTTGTTGGTCCCGAACGCGTTGAAGCCCATCCGCCGAGGCGGCTGGCCCTTGGAGGCGACATCAGTCCGGCCGGCGGCGGCCGGGCCTGCGAGCGCCCGGACGTCGGCTTCGAGGTCAGCCCGCCCGCCGACGCCGGCCAGCGGGTAGACCAGCCCGCTCCAGGCGATGGCGTGACGAGGCTTCCCGCCATCTGCGGCGGGGAAAACCCAGCCATTCGTGGTGGCTTCCTGTGCCTGGCCACCCCAGACGCTTCCAACCACGACATGAATCGTCCGGTACTCGCAGCCCCGCGGATCCGCGAGTCCCTGCTGGAAGAGCGTCGTGGTCGCCGAGACGATAAACCGCGGCAAGCTCGTCCGGGGAGCAACCCACGGCTCGGCCTGGCGGGGGGGCGAGGGCAAGGTCGGCTCGTCGGCCAGGGCCGGCGTCCGGCCAGCCGCCACGGTGATCAAGAGAAGCATGGCAAGCGGAGTGAGCCGACGGCCTCTGGCCATCCGCGCGGTGGATCGCATGGTGAAGCTCCTTCGCAGACCCTCAATCCTCGAATTCCTTGAACCAGTCGTCGCTATTGGTGAGCACCGGCTCGCGGAGGCGGAGGCCCGGCGGCAGTCCGAGCGTCCTGGCCAGGGCGATGCGGGCCTGCGCCTTGGTGTGGTGGCGGAAGTCGGGCTGGCTGGCCGGTTGGCCGGCCGGCAAGGGCGGGTCTTCCGGCAAGGCGTCGAGCAGGGCCTTGGCGACCCGGGCGTCGAACGCTCCCGCGGCCCGGAAGAGCGAGGGGCCCTCGTTGCCTAGCCCCCAGTGTTCGTCGTCCAGGCCCACGAGCCGGGCAGCCACCGGCGCGAATATGGCTTCGGCCGCTGCGCGGTCGTAGCGGGCCACCAAGGCCGCCAGCTCGGCCAGGTCGAGGTAGTGCTGGCGGACCTGAGGCATCATCGGCATCGACTCGGGAAGGGCTGACAGCGGCGGGCGTCGCGACAGGGCGAGCCACAAGAATTCCGGCGCCCGGTCAGGGTCGATACGGGCCGCCAGCGGCAAGAGCCGCGCCAGCGCGACGGCCGGGGACGGCCGGACCGCCTGTTCGTCGCCGAGCTTCTCGAGCCGCTCGACCGCTTCGCGCAAGAGCGTCCGGGCGCCATCGGGGTCTGAGCTCGCCCGGGCCCGGGCTGCGATCGCCGGCAGGAGGGCCTCGACCATCGGGTCGTGGTCCTCGGCCGCCAGAGCCCGGGCAGCCGCCAGGTCCTTGACCGCCATCCGAAAGCACACGACACGCCGGGCCGACGGCTGCCTGTGCTTGTCGATCATGCCCAGGAGCTGCCGGGCCGCGGCCGGGTCGGTCGCCGCAATCCGATTGGCGATCCCGGTCCGCATCATTTCGAGCGGATACGGCTGCTGCGCGCCGCCTTCCAGGAGCGCGAGCGCCGCACGGAGGTCGACTCGCGCCAGGGCCAGCGCCAGGTCGCGGCGGGGCTCCGGGAAGCGTTGCTGGCGAGCCTTGCTGGCCAGGACCTGGGCCTCGCGGACCAGCTTCGAGCCGCGGTCGATATCGCCGAGGTCGAGCCATCGGTCGGCGGCCCGGGCGAGCTGGATCGCGGCATCGCCGTGCTCCTCGATCTCGCGAGCCCGCCGCGAGGCGCGGTCGAGGAGGTCGCGGCGGAATTCGGGCGCGGCCGTTGCTCCCAGGCGGTCGAACAGGCCCAACGCGGCGACCGACACCGCGTACGGCTGGCCGATCGCCTCGAGGAACTCGAGGGCCTTGCGAGGGTCGACCTCAAACCGGGCGAGAGCCACGGCCGCGAGCAGGCCCGGCCCGGTCGTGAGGACCTGATTCTCGATCATCTCGATAACCCGGTCAGGGTCGATCAGGGCGGTGATCTCCGGGATCTGTATTCGATCCGGCGTCTCATGGACGCTTCCGGGAGCCTTTCGGGCCTCGGCGATGAGCGCTCGGCCGATCGCGCGCTCCTCCTCGCGAGTAACCGGAGCGGCCGCCGATCGAAGCATTGCCACGGAGGGCTCGTCGAGGCGGCGAACGACCAGCTCGACCGACTGGTCTCCCGGGTCGACCCGCTGGCCCAGGAAGCGGTAGCCGTTCCTGGACACGAAGAGGAACGCCGGCGCGTTGGGGACGCCTGGGACCTGGAACCGGCCGTCGTCGTCGGTCGTGCTGCGGGTCTTCCTGGGGCCATCGCCTGACTGATACACCTCGGCTCCCGCGACCGGCCTGCCAGCCGAGTCGACCACGCGCCCGGCCAGCGTGCGCGTGCCGACCAATCGGCGGAGCCGCAGGTCCGGGACAGCCACAGCCGGGCCGGTGACCCAGGCCGATTGAGCCGGCTCGTATCCGGATGCCTCCGCCTGGATGCGATACTCGCACTCGATCGGGAGCTGGTCGGGCGTCTTGTATCGGCCATCGAGCCCGCAGTGGACCTCCTCCAACCCTTCGAACAGAAACTCGCTTCCCGAGTTGCCGGGCTGCTTGGGCGAGCGGATCTTGACCCGGACCAAAGCGCCGGCCAGCGGCTCGCCCATAGCGCCGAGCGCCCGGCCGGTGAGGGACAGGGTCGGCCGCTTGATGAGGCGGAGCGTGATCGGCTCACCCTCGCCGGCCGTGGCGACCGTGACAGACTCTGACTCGGCAACCCACCCCGACGACGCCGAAACCTTGACCTCGGACTTCGGCGCAATGCTGCCCAGGACGAATTCGCCGCGGCCGTCGGTTTGAGCCCGGATCGCATTCGGATCCCTGCCGTACTCGGCCGAGGTCCAGAAGCCCTCAACAGCGACGCTCGCGACGGGTTTTCCCGCCTCGTCAACCACACGGCCCCGGACTTGCGCCGCCCTCCGGAGCCGGGGCGGGACAAAAGTCTGTCGCTCGACCCCCTCCTGGACCTGGAAATCCGCCCAGTGAGTCGTGCGTGGGGGTAAGAAATGGGTTTTGGGCATGTCGTGCGGCCAGAAACTGAATCGGGCTTGACCCGGCAGGACGAGGGTCGAAAATCGTCCCTGAGCATCGGTGACCGTCCGATTGACGCGGCTGCTGGAGTGCGTCAGCGAGTCCAGATCGATCGTGACGGACGGAACCGGCGCGCCGCCCGGTTCCTCGACAACGGTTCCCTCGACACGGACGGCGCGGACGACTTTGATGTCCGCCTCGGCCACCTCGCCAGCCCGGATCGCCGTCGCAGGCTGGTTGACCACAAGGTAGTTCGAACCCTCGGGCGCATGGATTTCCCAGAGGACCTGGCCCACGGCGAGGGACGGGAACTCGACCCGGCCGTCTTCGCCGGTCGTCTCGCGGACCCAGTGGGTCGTATACGGACCGAGGTAGCCAGGCTCGGCCGGACGCGACCATGCGGTGATCGCCCAGCCCTTCCTGGTCTTTGGTAGGTCGGCGACGATCCGGGCCTTGAGCCGGCCGACCGGGCGGAGTGTCACCGTTCGGGTATCTGGGTCAATCGGCAGGCACTGAACGAGCTGGCCCTCGGCCGTGACGTCGAGCGCGAAGATGTCGGCAAGGGCGAAGCCGTCGAGTGTCGCGCGGCCATCGGCGTCGGTCGTCGCGGCGAGGTGGTCGAACAGCTTGTCCGGCGGCCTCGGGGCCTTGACGGTCACCTGGGCAAACCGCACCCGCGCCCCCTTTGCGGGTTTGAGGTCGGGGTGGAGCACACGGAGCGCGGTCGAAGCCGGCGCGCCGAGCACGAGGCGGACCGGCTGATCGGCCCCCGGCAAGTTCCCCTTGAACTCGACGAAGGCGACGCGGGAACCCGGTTTATAGGCCCAGAGCGTCGGCGACCACATCGCGCCCCGGCCCACCAGGTCGTCGGCCCGTTCGAGCCGGAAGCGGCCTCGATCGTCGGTCTGGGTGGAGGCAAGCACCTCGGGCCCCTGGCGGATCGCGAACGTATCGCCGAGCCAGATCGTCGCCCCCGCGACCGGCCGGCCGGCGGCGTCTACCACCGTCCCCGAGAGCGGCACCGTCACCCCCGCTGCGAGCCACGCCAAGCGAATGAGCATGACCATCGTCCACCTCCGTGGGGCCTGGGTGAACAGGAAAAACGGGCGGGTCAGAGATCGACCACTCCCAATCCTCATTGTGACAGGTTCGACCAACCGGTCCAATGCGGATCCCGTTCGTCGCTGGACATGACAGCCGAGGCTCACGCCGATCTCGATCGGCAGACGACCCGCTATTTCAGCTCGACCGTCACCTTGTGGATCCTGCCGGTGAACTTGCTGTCTCGCTCTGAGTAATCCTCCGTCACCGGCGTGCCCCGGTCCACGCCCACGTCGGCACCCTCATCCGCCGAGAAAACCATTCCCTGGGTACGCTCGATTCGGCCTTCTGCGACTTTCTTGCCATTAACGAGAATCTCTCCCGAGCCACCCGAGCCTGGACTGCCGCCATCGTACTTGAACGCGAACTGGATGGTCGCTTTTCCCGCCGGCAGAACGTCGGCGGCCGCCACGGTGAATCGCTCCAGGCCCAGGAAGTTGTACGTGTATCTCGGTTTGCCGTCCTTGAGGTACAGGCTCCAGCCGCCGAACCGTCCAGCCTGGCAGAGAATCACGCCGCGGCCGCCCTCGTCGGGGATATCCACAAGGGCGGTGATCGTGTGCGATCGGTTCTTCAGGTTGATGAAGACGTTTTCCGTCAAGCCGGTCATTCCCTCGTAGAGCGTCAGGGACGTACGGCCGGCCATCAGGTCGGGCCGCCCGGCCAGGGAGGCGTTGACGCGCTCCACGCCTCGGTCATCGATGGGTAGCACGTGGTACCTGAGCCCTTCCTTCATGAAGAGCTCCTGCATCTCCGTCAGCTTTGCGGGGTTCTGAGCGGCCAGGTCGTGTGCCAGGCTGAAGTCGCTCCGGGTGTCGTACAACTCCCACGTGTCGTCCTTGAGCGCGGCCCGAGGCCTTGGTTCCCAGGGCGCCCGATGAACTGTCCCCGCCAGCCATCCGTCCTGGTAAATGCCGCGGTTGCTCAAGATCTCGAAGTACTGGGTCGTGTGCCGGTCTTTGGCCTTGGCGTCGTCGAACGTGTAGACCATGCTCACACCTTCGATCGGGGTCTGCAGAGTCCCGTCAACCGACCTGGGCTCGGGCAGGCCGGCTGCTTCCAGGATGGTCGGCGCAACATCGATGACGTGATGCCACTGCGAGCGAGTTTCACCTCGAGACTTGATGCGGTGGGGCCAGTGGACGACCATTCCGTTCCGCGTGCCGCCGTAGTTCGCGGCGACCTGTTTCGTCCACGTAAACGGCGTATCTCCGGCTACGGCCCAACCGGCAGCGTAATGGCCGTAGGACATCGGGCCGCCCAGATCGTCGTCATGCTTCAAGATGTCCGCCACGCTCTCGTGGACCCCGTTGAAGTAGGTCATCTCGTTGAAGAGTCCGTTCATGCCCCCCTCGGCGCTTGCGCCGTTGTCGCCAAGGATGTAGAAGATCAGCGTGTTGTCCAACTGTCCCAGGTCGACGATGGCCTGGACCAGACGGCCGGCTTCATGGTCGGCGAACTCGCCGTAGCCTGCGAAAACCTCCATCTGGTGGGAGAAGAGCCTGTGCTCGTCGGGTGTGAGCGTGTCCCAATCCTTGATCGCTGCCGGCTTGGCGCGAGCTTGGTGTCGGCAGGGACCGCTCCCAGCTTCTTCTGCCGCAAGAGCGTCTCTTCGCGGAGCCTGTCCCAGCCGTGGTCGAACTTGCCCTTGTACCGGGCGATCCAGTCCTTCGGCACATGGTGCGGTGCGTGCGTGGCGCCCGGGGCATAATAGATCAGGAACGGCTTGTCCGGAGTGAGCGATTTCACGGCCTTGGCCCAGTCGATGGCCTTGTCGGTCATATCCGTCAAGAAGTGATAATTCGCCTGCTTCGGGGGCTCGACCTGGTTCATCCCGTCGTAGATCGCCGGCGCCCACTGGTTGGCCTCGCCGCCGATGAACCCGTAGAACTTGTCGAAACCGGAGCGGGTCGGCCAGCGATTGGTCGGACCGGAAACACTCACCTCCCAGGCCGCGGTCTCGTGGGACTTGCCGAAGGCGGCGGTGGCGAAGCCATTGAGACGCAGCATCTCGGCCAGGGGCGCCACGCTGTTGGGACGCTGCCCGGTTTGCCCCGGGAAGGCGGTAGCCGTCTCCGTGATCGAGCCCATGTTGCAGACGTGATGGTTACGCCCGGTCAAGAGCGCGGCACGGGTCGGCGAGCAGAGCGCCGTGGTGTGAAACTGATTGTAGCGGAGCCCGCCCTGGGCGAGGCGTTCCGCCGTCGGCATGTGGATGGGCCCGCCGAACGCGCTCGACTGGCCGAACCCCATGTCGTCGATCAGTACGATCAGCACGTTCGGAGTGCCGGCCGGAGCCTTCACCTGGAACCGCGGGGGGGCCTTCGCATCCCGGACATCGAGTATATCGATCGGCGGATCCTTGGGCTCCGGGATCGGGAGGACTGTCCGGTCAAGGCCGTCTGTTGCCGCCTGCTGGGTTGCGTTCGCCTCGGCTTTTTGTGAGACCGATCCACCTGCTGGCATCCACGCGAACAGGACTCCCATCCCCATTGCAACCGGCACGGACAGATTCGCAGCGCTGCGCACGACAGCCTCCTGACGATGAGAAACCGATGAACCAGGACCAATGATCCAGTGGCGGTTTCCATCTTACGGCGACGAGACGGTCTCGTCAGCGGTCAGCCCCCCAGAGCCCGGATCCAGCCCACTGCCAGAAAAAGAATGAGCAGGAATCCCCCGACGACCCAGCGCAGATCGGGAATCATCAGGCCGCTCGAAACCGGTACAAGGGCAATCTCCAGGGCCATGAACTTGTAGGGCTCGTACGGGGCATAGGCGGGATCGGCCAGCAAGCTCAAGAACGCGCGGCGGCTCGGATAACGCACAACCACGACCCGACTCCAGTTGTCGACCGCCGCCGGGACCTCCAGCAGGTTCCTTCCCTGCGCCCTCCCACCCATCACGGGATAGCCGGCGCGCTTGAGCAGCAGCTTCAAGACCCCCTTTTCGTAGTACGCGTTGGCCTCTCGGGGCGTGCCGTGGAATTCCGGCGTTCCCGGAAAAGTGCGGATCTGGGCGTAGAAGCGCATGAGGTTGAGCATGCAGACCGGCTTGCCGTCATCGGCTTCGGCCCACGCGCGGAGGCGGGCGAGGGCCGCTGTCGTCTCATCCGATGGCAGCGGCAGCTTTTCGGCTTCCCCCAGATAGCGGTCGATTTCTTCCCGGGTGAGTTTCCTGCGCACCGGGGAGTGCCAGAACCAGAACGCGAGAAAAAGAAAAAGCAACATTACGAATAGACTAACTGTAATCATATTTTTTTCCTCGCATACGTCGCCGTTGCGCTGTGCTCCGGCAAGAGTGCAGGCACTTGCGGTCCGGCAATTCCTCGCCCGAATCGCTCAGTCTCCCCACGATGGAATCATGATGAACGCCAGGGCCGCGACGATCCAGAACCATCCAAGCGTTCGGCCCGCGCGATCGATCCAGCTCGGCTCCGGCCGCCAGGCCCCGGCCAGGATCAGGGCGAGCCAGGCCCCTGCGACGACCAGGCCCGCGTGGCGGGACATCCCGATCAGCGCGGTGCCCAGTGGATCCCCCATGGGAGAGCGGTTGCCCAGCGAGTCGAATGTGTCGAACTGCCATCCCAGGTATCGGGCGTGTGGCGGATCCTCAGTCTGGAAGAGGACCAGATGGATCGCGGCGACCGGCATGAGGGCCTGATGTGCCAGCTCGAAGATCAGCACGAACGTTGCGGCGAGACACGCCACGGCGCCGGGCCGCCGAGCGCGCCAGAAGCGGCCGTGGCCTCCGCCGCGCCGCCCCCGGAAGAGGAGCAGCACCATCCAGGGGCAGGCCATGGCGGTTGCGACCAGGAGCCCGTCCTTGATCACCGCGCGGGCCAGTTGATAGAGCGGCCGATCGCCGAGAAACCATTTGGCATAACTCGGCCGTTCGGCGAAATGGCCCGCGAAAGCCTGGATCGGCTCCCACTCGGCCTGGGCCCAGGCGAGACCGATCGCCGTCGCCGCGATGGCGAGCATGGCATCCTGGACTCGAAGGCCCTTGATCCTTGACCGCCGCATCGATCCGCTCCCTGGAGAAAACCGTCGGTCACGCCGCCTGCGACGTCGGCGAGGATCATCGCATCTGGTCCCGCGTGGCTCGATCAACCGCGGTGCAAATCCACCCCTCAGTTTCCGGGTGCGATCGCGCCAATACGTTGCCAAGCGACGACTCCATCGCAAAGAATGGTACCACTCAGCAGCGCTCCTCGGGCTACGGTAGGGGCCGGCGGACCTCCGGCTTGGATACCTGGGCTTCGGAACGATCATGTCCTCAAGAACGAGCCAACGTGGAGCTTGACCATGATCGGTAAAGTCTGATCCCGCATGGGGAGTTGTCAGAACGTGGCGGCCTTCTACCCAGAGCTGGGCTGCCTGGCCCAGGAGATGGCGAGTGAAAATTGACATTTCGATCGTGACCTATAACGGAGGGGGCGGGCACCCGGTCCTGTCGTTTGTCGGCGACTTCCTGCTGCTCGGCGCCCCGAATTCGTTCGGCTCGGCAATCACATCCGTGGATATGTACGCTCACTTGCGGAGCAGTCGTCCCGCCGAGGAATCCCAGGAGGAGCTCCGTGAGCGGTTCGAAGAAAGAACGAAGACACTGCCCTTAGCCTGGTTCAAGCGGAAACAGTTCCTCTTCGAGATCGCGTACTTGAGCGAGCTCGGCTCTGCCGAAGACCTATTCGAACAAAGTTCGAAATCGGTCTCCCTTTCACTTTTTCACGATGCGTGTCGTGAGATTGTGTCGGCGGTTTCGATCATGAAAAAACGCCTCAAGAAAGCCGCCGACTTCGATTTTGACGCATTCGATTCGTACTTGCACCGTCGCCTTGAGCAACTTCCAAGCAGTCTCGGCGAGCTGGAAACTTTGCTCCGCGAACTTCGAGCGGCCGAGGAGCAAGAAAGGAAGCAGCGACAAATTGCGACTCCTCGCGGCGGCTCGGAGGAAAAGAGGGGAGCCCCGAAGTCCGTGTACCTCAACCACGACGACCACTCTGCCAGATACGTCGGCCGGACGGAGGACGGACGCCAGTTCTTCCTCACGACCCCCTTCGTCCCGGCCGGCACCCCTGGTTGCGAGCCCGGAAGGGAATTCCTGGCGCTCTACCTCTTCGACAAATCCGGCGTGCTCTTGTCGGCAATCATCGACGATCTGGGGCCGCGAGCCACGGTGGACGAGGCCGCAATATCCGCGCAGAGATGAACTCCTGGCCTCGCTGGGCAAGGTCACGTATCGGAGGATCAAGGTTCGTCCGTTCCGGTTCGAGCGGCACGGGGTCGAATTCGGCTTCATTGCCCAGCCGCCCGAAGGGCCTGTCGACGAGTGGTGTGTCACCGTCGAGCCGGGCGACACCATGTGCTTCTGGTCCCCGTGGACCAGCGGCGATTACGACACCTAAACGCCTCTTTTTACAATCAACTGTGCGGCCCGACTCGCCCACTCGAGCGTCTCGTATGGGGGATCACCGGCAAGAATGAGCCTCCCGTTGAACCCGAATCGCGGCTGCCGGCTTCATCGCCGGCCCGGCCCGGCCGGTAACGGTGGCTCGAACGGTTGAGACAGATCGGTCGCTAAATCGGACAGACGAATGGCGGAGGGCGGGCCGCGCTCCCGGAATCGCTTCGTGAAGAACCCCGTGTTCGGCATCCTGCACGACGCCCGGTACAATGGTATGTATGCTGGGATTCAAGAGTAGGGTAAGCACCGTTATCAGCAGCACCGTGCGAGGAGTGAGACCATGACGCGCCAGGATATCCTCGATCGCTTGAGGACCGAGGCCCCGGCCTTGCGGCTCCGGTTCGGCCTCAAGACACTGGCTGTATTCGGATCAATGGCGCGGGGCGATGATCGGGAGGAAAGCGACCTTGACGTCCTCGTCACCTTCGAAGGGACGGCCGACTTCGACCGCTTCATGGGACTGAAACTTTACCTGGAAGACACGTTCGGGCGATCCGTCGATCTTCTCACCCCGAATTCATTACGGCCCGACATGCAAAGGGAGATCGAGAAGGAGGCGATCGTTGTCCCGTAAACACGAGCACCGGATCGCCGACATCATCCTCTGCTGCGAGAAGATCCTCCGTTTCACGAGCGGAATGAACAACGAGCAGTTAGCCGATCAAGAACTCGTTCAAGATGCGGTCCTTCGGAACATCGAGATCATCGGTGAAGCGGCGAAGAATCTGTCGGACGACGTGAGAGCCCGAATGCCGGGCATCGAGTGGAAGTAGATCGCAGGCATGCGGGATTGGCTCTCGCACGTCTATTTTCGTATCGATCCCGATATCGTCTGGGACGTGGTCCAGAACAAAGTCCCGGAGCTATTGCGGACGCTCCAAGCCTTCCAAGACGAGGACGAACCAGCGATCTGAGTCGACTCAGCGCACGATCGCGCTTCATCGGCCGCCCTCGGCAAAGAACACGACATCGTGATGCACGCCATCATTTCCGACGATCGCTCACGCCGTGTGCGTGAACCGCTGATGAATGTCGCGGAGCGGCCGTTCGTCGCCTTCGTCGCACGCCCGAATGGCCGCGAGATACTCATCCCGGATCACGCTCTTCGAGCCGATCGTCGCTTCGGGCCATTCGGTGATCGCATGCCCGTGACGCTTGAGCCAGATGTTCGCGAGCATCCGCGCCCAGCGACCGTTCCCGTTCCGGAACGGGTGAATCGAGACTGCCCGGTGATGGAGCCTCACCGCCTGTTCCAGCAGGCCGTTCCCCCGCGTACCCCAGAAGACCAGGTCGTCGAGGAGTGATTGAAGCTGCATCGGGACCTGGTGCCAGTCACAGCCGAGGTTGAGGTTCTCCTGGCGGAACTCTCCAGCCCACGTCCACACATCTCCGAACATCTGCTTGTGAACCCGCTTTGCCCAGGAGAGAGTGAACGGTGCCGATCGGCGAGTCGGTTTCGCCGCGAGATACCTCACCACAGCTTTGCGGATGTTCTCCGCTTGAGCCCGGTTCAACTCCGCCCGGCTGCGGATGCCCGTTCGGTTCAGTCCAGATCCATCGATCGGAGTTTCACCGGGCAGGGGTTGCCGGCTACTCACTCTTCGCTCCAAAGCTTTCGCTTCGATCCGGCCAGAAGCTCGTGCGTCGTTTGCTCGACCATCGACTCGACCGCCTGTTGATCCACCGCCTGGCCTTCAAGTCCAGAGGTTCCCTGGACCAGCGCCACGAGCTTTTTCGCCTTCCGCTGGGCCTGCTCCCGTCTCAGCTCACGGGCACCAACCGTGGAACCGAACCGCAGCCCCAGACCCAGGGATTCGGCGATCGCCACAACGTTCCCGAAACTCGCCGCAGCGTGGCGGCCCGACAGGATTCGTTGAACCGTCGGACGAGATACCCCGCACCGCTTCGAGAGCAGCTCGTAGCTAAGGCCAAGTTCTCGGCGTCGTTCATCAAGAATCTTGAACAACCGCGTGTCTTCGTGCATCGGTTCCTTCCCCCCCATCAGCCGAAGGCCAGCGTCTAATTCCATAATATCATCGTTTATGAGGCTGCTGCAATCGAAAATCATATCGTAAATGATGCCGAGTGATCGGACTCGCTTGTTTCGTCGTCGCGGATGCGATCACGGGCCTTACCTCCGGTGAGACAACAGGACGGCCCGACACCAATCGGGCGCCGGGCGGTCCGGCCAGCGACAAGAGCGCGCCTATACCGCCCGTAAGCGCCGAGCCGGCCACGCGGGTCGGGAACTCGATGTCCGCGGCCGGGACCCGCGCGATCGTCGCGTGGCCCACAAAGCCGTGGAACCGTTCCGTTTTACCGTCCTTGCCAGACTCCTCACACTGCCAGACCCAGCCGTCCTGCAGGTACTCGCCACGAATCGTGCCGTCGCCGGGCATGGTTCAACGTGGCTGCGGTTCGGGTAACACGCGCGGGGCTCGCCCCGAAGATCATAATAACCCGAAGCGTAAGCGAGGGTTCGGGTTGCCCTCGCTTACGCTTCGGGTTGGTATCCCGGCAGTGTTACCCGCTGTTGAACCATGCCTCTTTCCCCGACCTAGTCGTCGCGCAGATCCCGCTACCAGCGCTCGGAGAGCGAAGCCGCGCGGTTCTTCTCCCAGAAGGCTCGCGCCGCCTCGGCCAGGCGTTTACGCCCGTCAGGCGTATTCCAGTGCGAGTAATCGGTGCCGTCGGGGAGAATCCGATCGGTCTCGAGGATGCCCTTGAGCGCCGCGTAAACGACTTCGGCCACGGCGTGAACGCGGCTGCGCTCCCTCCCCTGGCCGGACAAAGTCCGCGTCAACCTCGCGTCCGACGCCATCGCCGTGAGCAGGGGCTCCACGGCGGGCGCTCCCTCGGCAATGACGTCGCGGACGATCGGATCGTCAGAGGGATCGGCCCCGCGCGAAGCCAGTCCATCGATCCGGACGCGCCAGCAACCGAACCGCCCAACGGACCCGTCGTCCCGTCCATTTTATGAGCACGCTCATTTTCCTCTTGACTCTTGTTCTCGCCTCGCACACAATATGAGCATGCTCAGTTAAACAAGGGAGAGCGAACGTGCGGGTGACTGCTGACACCAAGCTGGCGACGCGGGGCCGCATTCTCGAAGCGGCGCGGGAGCTTTTCGTACGGACTGGATTCGAGGCGGCCACGACGCGTGACATTGCCAGTGCCGCCGGGATCGCGACCGGGACGCTGTTCAACTATTTTCCGACCAAGGAGGCGATCGCCGTGGCGCTAGCCGCCCAGGCCATGGAGCTGGCTCACCGCGATTTTGAAGCGCCGGGTCACAGGGACCGGGAGACGCTCGCGGAGGACCTGTTTGCGCTCGTCGCCGCCGAGCTAAGGCGACTGAAGCCCCTGCGCAAATTTCTGCGGCCGGTGCTCGAACAAGCGCTCAGCCCGATGGTTCGCGGCGAGATCAGCCCGGAGGGCGAGTTGATTCGCCTGGGTCATCTCGAGCTGGCCGAGCGCGCGATCGCTGGGCGGTTTCCGTCGCTCGCGCTATCGCCAGTCGTGCTGAGCCTTTACTGGACGCTTTATACCGGGATCCTGGCGTTCTGGGTTGGCGACACTTCGCCGCGCCAGGAAGACACGCTCGCCGTGATCGATCATTACCTGAGAGCCTTCGCGGGCTCACTGCCGCCCGCGACTTGATCAAGCCAGCCGTGGAGACGCGGCCCATTTTCGAGGGGAAGGTGAATGATGGTTCCCAAGGTTGCCGAAGCGATCGCTGCTTTGCAAGAGTTCGAGGTGGAGGATGCCGGATCCGCCCCGGCGGGCCCGGCGGGTGAAGTCTTCGCCGGTCTGGCCGCGGCTCCGGTGCCCGGCGGGCTGTTGCGCCGGGTCTGGGCTCTCGGCGGGCTTCAGGTTCAGCTCTTCCGGGCGTATCTGGCTTACGGAATTCGCACCCGCTTCGTCGACGTCGATGAGCGCGAGCGCGCCCGAGCACAGGCCAACCTCGCGCGGCCGTCCGCATGGTCGCCTCGATGGGTTATCTCCGGGGCGCCGCCATGAAGCTCGGCCAGGCACTCACCAGTTTCCCGGATATCCTGCCGGATGAGATCGTCGACACGGTCGAGACTCTGCACTTCGAAGCGCCGCCGATGCATTTCACGCTGCTGCGCGAGCACGTGAAGAGCGAGCTGGGCCGCGACCCGGAAGACGTGTTCGCGGCGTTCGACACCCGCGCGGTCGCGGCCGCCTCGCTGGGCCAGGTGCACCGTGCAAGGCTGCACTCGGGCCAGTCCGTCGCCGTCAAGATCCAGTACCCCGGCATCGGCCGCGCCATCCGCGCTGACTTCCGCACGATCTCGGCCTTGCTGCTTCCCCTGCGTCTTTCCAGGGGTTGGGACCGCCTGAAGGCTCAGGTCGACGACGTCCGCAAGGTCGTCGAGACCGAGACCGACTACGAACGAGAAGCCGAATCTCTCCGCCGCGCCCGTCTGCTCTACTCCGAGGACGACGAAGTCGTCGTGCCGCGTGTGTTCGATGAATTCTCCACCAGGCGCGTGCTGACGATGGAATTCATCGAGGGAGCCCACCTCCGCGACTTCCTCGCGGGAGCACCCTCGCAACCAGAGAGGGACCATTTCGGGCGGCTCATCTACCTGGCCATGTGCCGGATTTATTACTCCGGCAAGCTGCTCTATGCCGATCCCAGCCCCGGTAATTTTCTGTTCCAGAAAGATGGCAGGCTCGGTTTTATCGATTTCGGCTGCGTGCGGCATTACACGGATGCCGAGTGGGAGTGCAACCGGCTCGCGGACCGAGAAATCCAGCGCGGTGGTGATGTGACGATCGAGGCACTGCGGCAGTTCGCCGGGCTCGCCGACGACGAACCCGTTTCACCGGAGCATCTTGCCCTCCTCGCATCCTGGTCACGCTGGATGTGGCGGCCGTATTTGCAGCAAGGCTCGTTCGACTTCGGAGACCCACGCTATCTGCGGGAGGGTATCGATATCCTCGAACAGTTCTACAGCGAGCGGTTCATGCTCGGCGTCCCGATGGCTGTCTTCATCGCGCGCTGGTGGCTGGGTACCGTGGCGATGCTCTACCGGCTCGGAGCCCGGGTCGATGTCCACGAGATCTATACGAGGGAGCGATCCGCCTCGAGCTGGGTCGAACCAAGCTCCTGACCGCGGCGTACTGCCTCAGTGGGTTGAACCTGCGCGGAGCGGGCCGTAGAATAGGTCTCCACCATGCTTATCTAACGTTTAACGTTGGAGACCGGCGAAACATGGCACTGACCGCGAACCTGCACACTAGCTACGTTTACCAGCGTCGAATCCGGCGACTCAGTGACCTTCTCAGCAGCCAGATACCCCCGGATGCCTCGGTGCTGGACGTCGGTAGTGGCGACGGTTTGCTCGGCCGGCGCCTGCAGGAGCTTCGGCCGGACATCACGATTCGCGGGATCGATGTCTTGGTCCGTGAACGGACACATATCCCCGTGGAAGCGTTTGATGGCCGGACGATTACTGCCGGCGACGGGACGGTCGACGTCGTGCTTTTCGTGGACGTTTTGCACCACACCGACGACCCCGTGATCCTGCTTAAAGAGGCAACGCGGGTTGCCGGCCGTGGTGTCCTCATCAAGGACCACACCGAGGACGGCCTCTTCGCGCGGCCGACCTTGCGGTTCATGGACTATGTCGGCAACGCTCACCATGGAGTCAATCTGCCCTATAATTACTGGCCCAAGAAACGTTGGCTGCAGACATTCGGCGAGCTGGGACTGACGGTGCAGGCGTGGCAGGATGATCTGAATCTCTACCCCCAACCCGCAGATTGGGTGTTCGGTCGATCACTTCATTTCATCGCGTTCCTCGAATCGGCAGGCAAGAGGTCGTGACGTCTTCAGATACTTGTCGGATGAAACCGGCGCGGTCTGGCGCGATCGGCCCAGCCGACTCATCTCTTGGAGAGCAAGCCAGAGGAGAGGATCGTCTATGAGCCAACCTACCGGGACCGAAGATGTCGGATTGCAGCCCCGTCCCGGGGAAACTCGAGTCCCCTGCGCCAGAGGACGCCGACTTCGCCTGCGAATTGTCGATCGTGATGCCCTGCCTGAATGAGTCGGAGACGCTCGAGACCTGCATCCGCAAGGCGCGGGGCTACCTGGAGCGGGAGGGGATCGACGGAGAGATCATCATCGGCGACAACGGCTCGACCGATGGCTCTCAGGCAATTGCCCTTCGATGTGGGGCGCGGGTCGTTGACGTTCCACTGAGAGGCTACGGTGCCGCGCTTCATCACGCGACGCTGGCCGCGCGGGGCGCTACGTCATCATCGGTGACTCGGACGACAGCTATGACTGGAGCGACCTGAACCCGTTCCTCGATCGACTCCGCGCCGGCGATGATCTCGTCATGGGTAACCGCTTCCAGGGGGGCATCAAGCCGGGCGCGATGCCCTGGAAAAATCGCTACATCGGCAACCCGATCTTGAGCGGGATCGGCCGCCTGTTCTTCAAGTGCCCGTGCGGCGATTTTCATTGCGGATTGAGGGGGTTCTCCGCCCGGGCATACCGGCGCGTCGATCTCCGGACGACCGGGATGGAATATGCCTCCGAGATGGTCATCAAGGCGACCATACTGAACTTGAAGATCTCCGAGGTTCCCACCACGCTCTCAGTCGACGGCCGATCTCGACCGCCCCATTTGCGACCATGGCGCGACGGCTGGCGGCACCTGGTCTTCATGCTCCTTTACAGCCCTCGGTGGCTGTTCCTCATCCCGGGCCTGGTCGTCGGTGCCGCGGGCCTGGCGACCCTCGCCTGGTTGTGGCCGGGGCCGAGGCAGGTCGGGTCGGTCGTGCTCAACGTGCACACCATGATCTACGCGGCGATGGCCGTACTCATCGGCTTCCACTCCGTGAGCTTCGCGGTGTTCACCAAGGTCTTCGCGACCCAGGAGGGCCTGCGGCCCGAGGATCCCAAATTCAACCGGCTGCTGCGGTACATCACGCTCGAAGTCGGTGTGGGCGTCGGCGTGATCCTCATCCTGCTCGGCCTGATCGGTACGGTCGCCGCCGTGCGTGTCTGGAGCGACGTGTCCTACGGCCCCCTCGACCCTAGCCATGAGATGCGCCTCGTAATCCCGTCCGGGCTGGCGCTCACGATGGGTATCGAAGTCGTCCTGGTCAGCTTCTTCCTCTCGATCCTGGGGCTGCGCGTCCGGCGCCTGGAAATCTTGCCGCAACGGTGACAACGCCAGTGCGGGTTCAACCTCGCGATCTCACGTCAAGCACAACCATATCACCATCATCATATAATATAGTACATATATCGATTAAACTAACGAGTTGTTTCAGAACAAGTCTATCGAACGTTTGGACCACGCGATTCCACCTCGGTCCTTCGTCGACGGGTTCGCGCTGACGCTGACACCGCAAGCAGTCTTCCCCGCGCTGGAACATGACGAAATCGATCCCAACTTGCTGGAGATAAACTTGGAATCTGTCGCTGGGGGTGGGAAGTGGGAATTCGACGGTCCGGTGCATGACAAAATCGTCGAGTGCGGACCGATCCGCCGCAACAGGCATACCTGGCGGAGGGCTGACCATCCCAAGGTGGTTCAAGTTCCAGATGGGGTTGCGCGAAAAATCCAGGAGCGCCCCGTTGTCAACACTGACCAGGATCCGTGCTCCTGCCGGAATCGAGGCTTGGGCTTCGCGGGTCTG
Source organism: uncultured Isosphaeraceae bacterium (assembly GCA_963781785.1). Classification (GTDB taxonomy): domain Bacteria; phylum Planctomycetota; class Planctomycetia; order Isosphaerales; family Isosphaeraceae; genus CAWAHD01. Next base: position 1,094,908 of record CAWAHD010000002.1, read on the forward strand.
TTGCCGATCGTGGTCGTTCTTGACGAGCCCGTGTCGCCCCACCACGAATTGACGAAGGTTATGCAGATTGGTGTACAGCTCCGTCGCCTCGTTGCCCGACTGGTTTCCCACGAACAGCGCGAGGCAAAGGGCCAATGCCGTGCCCCTCGTCGAACGGGATGTGCTGAAAAGCCCTGCCAGCCCGGCAGGGATCAATGCCGCGTAGAGAAAGGGCTGAGAATAGCGTGCGACGCCGCTGCCTCCGGCGAAGTGGAATGAAAGAAACAACGACCCAACCACGGCGGCCGAGAGAGCGGCCAGCAACACTCGCCAGCGGATTGAATCGTTCTCGAATGGGTTTTTGGCCAAAAGCAGCACGCCGACAATCGCCGGGACGAGCGCTCCAGCCGTCAGCGTACGCGCCAGGGCTTTCAGTTTGCTCGTGACGGAGTCGCCGACAATATCAAGACCGAGACCGTAAAGCAGATACCCTTTTCCAAGCACAGGATAGAAGGGCGTGCCGCCGGAGAGGTATTGCTGCCGCATCCAGGGTATAAGGAGAGCCAGCGTGACCAACCCAACCACGGACAGCTCTGTCAGCAGGCCGAAACCGGGTGAATGGAGCATTCGTAGGCCATACCAGCTCGCCACGAAAAGAACGGCGAAGATGAAGAAGGTCCCCTTCAGAGAACAGAGCGCTGCGAGCGTGAGTGCGAGAAAGAGAAGTGAGCCCCGGTCCATGTTCCCTTGGTCCCGGGAGCCGCGGTAGGCCGTTTGAATCAAAGTGAGATACAGCACCGTTCCGGTCAAATGCCCTCCGAGGTTCTGGAAGCACTCGACCATGAGCACGAGGCCTGTCAACAGGCATGCGTACCCGACCGGTCCTTGAAGATCGCGGCGAATCATGGACCAGGTCAGTCCTGCGATCATGATCCAGCAAAGCCCGGGATCGAGCAGGTATGCGTATTTCAGGGGACATACCGCGGCGACCAGGGCCAGAAGAAAGGTCTGGCCATTCAGGCTTGACAGTTGATGCTCGCTGAACGGATCCAGACCGATCGAACCGGTCTGGTGGAGGCGAGCGAGCGGAATCAAGTATCCACCCTTGTCGTCACCGGGCATGAATTGGTGGCCGAGGCTCGATGCGTATTTGGCGGCCACGAACAAGGCTAAGAGCCCGATCCAGATCAAATCATCTCGTCTCATCGGTGCTCGTGCCCCAATGGCACTTCCAGACCGGTCATGCTCACCGATCGCACGAAAACTTCGCCTTTCGAGGAGAAGGGCACCGATAATCACGGCGATGATGAGGACGATCAGCACTGAGGGTGTCGCAACGCCAGCCAGATTGAGCAATCCCCCCAGCATGGTCATGCCTGCCATTCCCCAGCCGGCAGCCAGACAGATGTCCCGGCTTCCCGCGGGCTGAACGACACGGGCGATGATCCGCCCCAGGGCGGCGAAAGAAAGGAGAACGATCAATCCCCAGCCCAGATTTGGTATCAGTGCGATCATGCGATTAATCGATGTTGGGCAAGAATGAAAACTGTTCGGCCCTGGAAGTCAACGTCAAGTGATCCGTCGCGCGCAGTATCTTGTCCACGATGCCGCCCTTTGTCGAGAGGTCGCCGGAGATCCGGGCGCGGCACCGGCAGCTCATCCCGAACGCTGGGAGTGCGTGCCGTCTTCGAGCCAAGCAAACGTTGAGGTGGCCCGTTCCTGCCAGTCCCTCGAGATCGGCGGTGGCTGCGGTGGTCGCTCTGTGGCGAGGCTTTTGTTTCTCTCCGGTTCGACTCTGGCGGTCGAGCTAAGTCTTGCCTCAAGCCTTGGGCTCGAGTTCCTTCAAGTGGTCCCACTGCTTTCCCAGCACTCGAAATGAGCTACTTCCCCGAGATTCCCTGGAAGATGACTACCGCGAGCGCTCTCAATCCGAGGGGAATCAGGAACAGCAGCGAAATCGACAGCAAGATACTGGCGAATACCGCCGTGCGACTGGACGGGACAACCGGCGCGGGTTTGCAGGGTTCGCCGCTTGCAAGGCTCGACAGATAAGGCGTGAGCGTGGTCTTGACGTCTACCGCGTTGCCCACGAGAGGCCACAGGCAGACGGGCTTGTAGACCAAGGCCTGAAGATAAGGGGCGGCGTTGGCGTCGAAGTAAACGAAGCTCGGCCAACCGAGAAACGGCACGTCGCGAGGCAGATCCACACCGAACTCCTCGTGCAGGAGCAGCCATAAGCCTTCGTAAGCCTGGGGTCGGTCTTGGTAGTTGACCAGGGACAGAAGCACCTTCGCCTTGGGAACGGTCTCGAAGGTCCTGCGGATCTCCCAGATCACCCCGTCGGTCAGAGCGGGTTGGAGAACGACGCCGGCCGACTTGCCGAGGTAATCCCGAACCACGGATTGCCATTCTTCGTCGGGGACGTACATGCGATGGGCGCCGAGGGTCGCCTCGGTCTCGCCAGGTTGGCCGATCGCCACGAGCGGGCCGTCCTTCTTGAGCCCGATCGCCAGCAGTTGCTCAACCGTATCCCCGGGCAGGCCGAGGAACATGCGGAACCAGCGGATCGGATGGAACTGCATCCCCAGGCGGAGCAACGATCGACGGTTGGCTCGCCGGCCGAAGTCGGAAGGGATCCCGAAGAGCTCGGCAAGCCAGCTATTGGGCTGAAGCGTCACGCGATCATCATCGTCGAACGATCTCAGGAACAAGAAAGGAGGCCGGGGGTCTTTGTGAGCGCCGGAGTAAAGACCGTCTGGCACCAGTGATGGCCCAGGGTCATGGTCCCCACGCTCAGACTGAGCATCAGGCTATTGAGGATGCTGAGAATGCCCGCGCTGTATCCCTTGGTTTCGCTCGCCCAGCCTACCACGAACCATAAGCCGAGCCAGCAGATCGTGAGAAGAAACGATCCGATCTTGAGGATCCACCCCAGGGGTCGCGAATGGAACGGCTCTCGTGATCGGCGTGATCGCCTTCGTACTCTCACGGCCGGAAGCGGCGGACGGTTTTTCGAGTACAGGGCTCTCCAGCCCCTTACGAGATAGACCAACAAGACCACCAGAGGACCCAGGCCGGCGATGTGTGTGATAACGAACCCAACAAGAAAAGACGGGGAATTCGAATCAGGACGATTTTCCTGTGATCGGATGCCGATTCCAAAGCTCCAATCCAACACTCGATACAATACACCGTATTCGAATTCGAGATTCATCAGGATAAAGAGGATTGTTGCAAGCAGGAGCATCCAGTCCCAAGAAGAGCGCCGCGGCCGCTGTTTCTCGACCACGCGGCCAGGCAAGAGTTCCTCAAGGACGTCGCGGACGTTCGAGTAGTCCGCGACCGGAATTGTGAAGTTTCTGCGTGACCCGGGCGCGACAAACCGCAGGCGTCTCATGTGTCGCTCGGGGCCAACCAGTCCGACCTGCTCGATGATCACCTTCAAACCGGGGGTCGCTTTGTCAGGGACCGGGTCGAGTTCAAATCGCTGACTCACCTGGGATCCCGTCCCGCCGTGGGTTATCCGACGAAACAGGACCTCTCTTTCGGTAATCACCATCTCTTCGGATCGGAACAAACCCTTTTGCACGCGGGTCAAGGGTAACAGGGCGTGCGCCTGGCGGGAGTTCAGCCGCCCAGGCTTCTCTTCGGGCGCGTCCAACAGCCGCAAGGCGCCGCGGATCATCGCCCAGAGCACAACCACGTCGACGAAGAGGTAGAGCAAGGAGAGAATGGCTGACCAAAATCGAATACTCCCGGACGGGTCCACGTCTTTGTCGAAAACCGATAAAAAGTACGCCCTGCTTTGCAAAAAATCCGACATGCTGATGGTCGCCAGAGAATTGGCGACGACAAGCCCCAGCCCCCAGCAAATCAAGGCGTTCGCCTCGGGGTTTTTGACCCAGCGACGCCGTAGCTGACGGATCCCGATGAGGGCGACGACGAAATACGGGAGATTGCGCAAGAAGTGCTCGAAATAAGCATGATATCCGTAAAGATACATTGTGATCCTCGATGCGTTGGGACTCGGCGACCCGTGAACCTGCCAGGGTTCGCGTGCCGCGGTACGGACTTTTTCATTCAGGATCGGATCATCCTCAAGCGGTGAAGTGATCCTTTCCTTAAAATTTGAGAAACCCCGCGATTAAGGGTGGCATTCCGGACCGTCCAGGCGGGATCTCAGCAGTTCGGAACAACCCCGTCAAGCGGCCTGTGGTTCGGAACCACGGTTCGAGCCTCATTTCGCCACCAAATGGGGCGTCGAGTCCCTCATCGACCGACTGATCGCCCCCACCCGTGACGGATGCGCGACCCATCAGCGCTCATGTACCCTGCTACGCGGCAAGCAATTGCGGCGGCCACGCTGGCCGTTTGCGTGTTCTTGATGTTCGCGCCGAACTGGCTTGCGCCCACGGCGGCGGCGGAGGTGGCGGAGGCCATGGTGGCGGGGGCGGCCATCACGGCGGTTCTACTGGCAGCGGTTCGGGCCACGGGCGCGGCTACGGGTTCGGCTACGTCCCTCCGGCCCATGCGCTGCCCAGGGACGATTGGCCCGCCCCCGAGGACCTGATCGAAGCGCGGCTCTACCGCTTCATCAGTCAGCACCTGATGCACGGGTTCATCGCCCAGCATCTGCACCGGTGGCACCTGGGTGAGCAGCACCATATCTGACGATTCCACGGTACTTGAGAGAGCAGCTTGCATAACCTGCTACAGCTCGAGCTTGGGCAGCTCGATCGGGCGATCGCGGTGCAGGATCAGCCAGTCGGCGTGCTCGGCGAGCACCTCCTGGCCCAGTCGAGTCAGGATTTTCCGAGCGGCATCACCGTCTCCACCCATCTCGAGCTTGCCAAGCTCTTCGTAAGCCAGGAGGAACACGGTGAGAGTTCGCTTGTACTGGCGATAGTGCACCCCGAAGGCGCGTTTCTCGCCGTACCACTGCACGAGCGCTGCGATCGCCACATTGAGGACCATCGTCACGATCAGCCAATCGGTCCAATCGACCTTCTCTCCGGCTTCCTGACCCGAGGGGAACAGGCGGAGCGCAAGCGGCACGACCAGAAAGGCGGCCGTTGTGGTCAGCCCGATGGCAAGTCCATAGAAGAATGCGAGCCAAGACAGCCGGCTCATCGTCGGTCGCGGCGGGCCGTCTCCGCCGACCCAGCGGCAAAGCGGCCGCATCCACAGGGAGCGAAGCGCCTTCGCGATGCCCGTGGGACGCTCGATCTCCGGCCGCTCGATGGAGTGCCGTTCAATTCGAATCAGTTCCTCCTCATCCTCGCGCGACTCTTCGGCCATCTCTTCCTTCTTGATGAACAGATGAATCACACCCACGATCCCCGCCACCGCCGCGAGCAGCGCGAACAGGGCCAACCTGCCGGCGCTATGGTCTGGTTCTGCCCCAATCCCTGTCAAGCAGACCACGAAGCTGACCAGGAGGCTGGAGAGCAGAATGCCTGCTCCGGTCTGGCGCAGGGTTACCTGGCTGACGCGATTCCTGTACATCATGTTGATGTAATAGTTGAGCTGGTCGAGCACCCAGTAGGTCCGGACGGCCTGGAGTCTGGTGCGCTCATCAGGCAGCGTCTTGTCATCGGCCCGCAGAGAGTCAACCAGGACCGCCCACGCGCGGGTCGAGCTTCGGATCCAGTCGAGCTCGTTTTTTTGCCGCCGCAGGTAGTAGCCCGCCACGGATTCGCTGATCCCGGCCAACCGCCAGTAGAACTGGACTCGGAGGCCTTCGCAAAGCGTGCGGTAGTCTTCGTAACGCTTCTGGTCGTCGCGCCCTTCGATACGCGAGCGCCAGCCCGGACGATAGTGACCGAACAGCGTGTCACTCTTGGTGACGACCAGGTAGATCAAGTCGGCCACGATGAGAATGAAGATGTAGACGGCAAGAACCCACGTCTTCGCGTTCTCCTCCTTGACGAGGTGAGCGTAGATGCTGAAAGACACGATCGCCGCGATCACCAGGATCAGCACGTGGTTCATCATGCGCCCCAGACGGCCCTGGAACGAGAGTGCCGCCTGGTCAGCCGTGGCGTAAGTCGCCAGGCAGTCCTCTAGCGCCGGCGGCAGCTTGTCGAGCATGTCCCCCGGCAGCCGCTCCTCGATCTCACGCTGCCGCTTGGCGCTCAAGTGGTGCGACTCGTCCACGTGCGCGGCATCCGTGTTGAAGTACTCGAGATTGGCGTGGTAGATCAAGCCAAACCGCTCGAAATACTGGTTCCGCTCCTCGGGGTCGGTGTCATAGTGGTGCGGAGCCAATGGTTCGACCTCGAGCTCCCGCTCCGGCTCAGGCCGGAACTCGATCAGGTCGACCGGCCCGGCGTCAGGCATTTCCAGCGGGTCGAAACGCGTGCCGAATACCGCGCGCGTGTCTTCGATCGCGGAGATGTACACGGGCGGGAGGCGATCGTGCCGGCCGGACCGCGTGAACCGAATGACCCGTGACGCCACGTCCAGGCCGTTGTCATCCCTGCGGTCCACCACGGCCAGGAGGACGTGGCTGTTGCGGGCGACATAGGTTGCCGCGAGCAGAAGCTGGATGTCGACCAGGCTCAGCCCTTCCGGCAGCGGCTCGACGTCAGACTGGTCCGGAATAGCCGGCATCGGTACCGTTCGGATCGCTTTGCCGAGGAGATCGTCAAAGCCCGTGCGGCCCCGCTCGGTCTGGAATGTCGTGAGAAACGCCTCTCGGGCCATCGGGAGTGCAACGATGAGCTCGACCTTGAGCTTCACACCGGGGTCGTCGCGCAGCGCCAGGGCCGTCTGGACGACGAGCTGCTCGGCACCTTCAGCGAGAGTCGAGAGGAGCAGGATCGGCGTGTTCGGTTGCCGGGAACTCAGTCGTTTGAAGTGGTCCTCGACCAGTTTCCGGATCGGCTCGTCGGCGTTTGGAAGCTCGCGGTGCCCGGTGACACCGATGACCAGAGGGAGCCGGTTCGTGATCAGCATTGCGACGACCCTCGCGATCGCTCGAGACCAGGGCGGACGGATGTTGCGTGCGACGTCGGCCTCTGCACAGTCACAGGAGATTAGCCGGGCGATTCGTGCGCTGCAAGGAACAATCAAGAACCACACAGCCCGTGCGGCCTGGTATAATCAGCACGCGGAAGCCACCTCCGAGCCACGCCCGCAATGGGAGCGACTCACCGCGAGGAGGTGAACCGGGCTGTGATGTAGGGGCGAGAGGCCCGCGCTCTATCGTGTGCGGGAACACTGCCCTGGCGCTTGTGCCCGGACCGCGGCGGTCAGAGCGGATGTGGCTGAGCGATAGAGGGATTATTCCTCGCCCCGGAGCCGAAAGCCCAAGGGCGGTGCGTGCGATGAGAGCAAAGGTCGATTCATGGCGGACATGACTGTCGCGACAACCTTTATCTCCTACAGCCATGACGACGGCGAGGAATTCGCGCTGAAGCTCCATGAGAACCTGCTCGAGGGAGGCTTTCGCCCCTGGCTGGATCAGAAGTGCATCCCGCCGGGTTGTGACTGGACCGATTCGATCAAGGAGGGGCTTGACCGGGCAGGGTCGATTCTGGTGGTGCTCACACCCTGTGCGATGATCTCACATCAGGTGCGCGGGGAATGGACCTACGCGCTGGACAAGCATCTCGCGATCGTTCCCCTGATGGTCAAGACGTGCGAGGTGCCGCCGGGGCTCAAGGCGATACAGTTCATTGATTTCCGCAGCGACCCGGCCGGTGCTTTTGCCAGACTGCCCGTGCAGCTACGCGAGCTGACGTCGAATCACCTGGAAAGGCTGCGCCGGTTGAGGGAGTCGTTCGCGAACCTGCTGGCGGAGCCGAACAACCTGGGACGTCTGGCAACGAAGGTTGCGGACCTAGACGCCGTGATCGGAGAGTGGGGCAGCAACGTCGAGAGGCAGCGTGAACGGGTTGCGGCCGCGGTGACGAAGCCGGCCGAGCCATTGGACGCTCGGCCACCCGGGCCAAGACCAAAGAGCGTCCGGCTCAGCGGGCGGCGGCCGCTGGATGTGATGACGCAGTTCAAGGGGCGTGCCACTGAGCGCGAGGCGCTGGGACGGTACCTCGCCGGGAACCGGGCGCGGATGGTCAGCATCATCGGGTCCGGCGGAATGGGCAAGACCGCGCTGGCCTGCTACGTCCTGCAAGGCCTGGAAGACGGTATCTGGCCTCAGGACGACGAGTACCGCTCGGTGGACGGAATTGCCTATTTCAGCACCCGGACGACGGGCATCACGGCAGAGCGAATCTTCCTCGAGCTGGCCAAGCTGCTCAAACCCGAGGAGCGCGACCGCGTCGAAAAGCTCCCGGCCAATCGCGAGCTGAGTCCTGCCGACAAGGTCGCGCGGCTCCTGGAAACCCCCGCCCTGCGCGACGGGCGATACGTTGTCCTTCTGGACAACATGGAGGACCTGGTCGGCGAGGACGGGGTGGTCTCGGATCCCGAAGTGCGGGCGTTCATCCTCGGGGTGGTTGGCAGCTCGGGGCACGGTGTGCGCCTGGTGATGACTTCGCGCGAGGCGATCGGGCTCGACCCGCTCATGCAGCCATTCGACCTCCACGTCGTGCTCGCGGAAGGCCTGAGTGTTGCCGACGGAGTTCTGCTCCTGCGAGAGCTTGATCCCAACGGCGACTGCGGCCTCCGCCAGGCACCCGAGGGCAAGCTGGCCGAGGTCGTCCGGCGGACCCACGGTGTGCCTCGCGCGCTCGAGCTGGTCGTTTCGATTCTCAAAAACAACGTATTCGTCGACCTCGACGAGCTATTGAGAAACTACTACTCGCGCGAGGAGGTGGTCGAGAAGCTCGTTGACGACAACTACCGCCGCCTGAGTGTTGCTGCGCAGGGTGGTCGAGGCGCTGGCGGTTTTTGAGGTGGCGGCGCCCCAGTTGGCAATCGACTTCATGCTGGAGCCATTCGCCCCCGGGTTGAACGTGCCGCTATTGCTCAAGCGGCTGTTGCGCTCGCGGCTCGTGCACGTCGATCGCGCGAACAAGACCGTCGGGCTGCACCCGATCGACCAGAGCTACCTGTACGAGCGCCTGCCGGCCCAAGGGGATTACTCGCGGCGCTCTCTCCACGAGCGTGCCGCGAGCTATTACCACTCCCGGTGGATACTCCATCCCAACGACCAGCTCTGGGTGGACCGCGGCTTCAGCCTCGAGGACATCGAGCCGCAGATGGGGGAATTCCACCACTGGATCAAGGCCGGCCGCCGTGAGCAAGCCGCGGAGCTCCTGGCCGACTTCGGCCCGATGCTGGCGTTCCACGGATCGGCCCGGCGCTGCCGCGAGATGGTGGAAGCCGTTGACGGGCCTCTCGAGGGAGATCGGGCACGGTTCGGGCTGCTCGCCAGTCAAACCGCCGTCAAATGCCTGCTGGGACCGGTTGAGGATGCGCTCAAGCTCGGCGAGCAAGCGCGCGGAATTGCCGCGCGCCGGTTGGCCGCAGGACGAGGCCAACATCGAATTGGTTCTGGGAAATGTCTGCCGATACCTCTGCGATCCGCAGGGCGCAATCAAGCACTTCGAGCAGTCGATCGCCCTGGTCCCGGATTGCAAGGAATTCGACCTGGCGTGCCGGCTGGGCGATCTCAGCCTGAGCCACAGCTACAACGGCAATATCCGCGAGGCTCTCCGGTACGGCAACGAGATGCTGGCCCGCGCAGAAGCCAGCAACGATCCGGCCCACATTGCCGGTGCGCACGATGCACTTTGCCTCGGGTGCTTCCTGTGGGGGCGAATGCAGGACGCGATCCGGCATGCGGAGGCGATGCTGGCCGTGTGGAAGAAGGGCATGCATGACGGCAACTGCTACACGCTGAGCAACTGCGGTCTGGCGCATTTCATGGAGGGCCGCTTCGACGACGCGGTCGCAATGCTACAGCGATGCTGCGAAACCACAGAGGAGATGCAGTGCGTTCGGCCCAAGGCGATCGCCCTTTACAATCTGGCGCTCGTCCATCACGTGCATGGCGATGTTGCGGAGGCTCTGCGATCCGCCCAAGAGGCGGGTCCTTTGCTCACAGCCACAGGTGCAAAGGGAGCGGGCGAGGCGGTGCTCGCCCTGGCCGCTGCCGCGGCGTCGGGCGACCGGAATAAACAGGCGCATGCTCTCCTTTCCTGCGCGCGCGCTTCGGCCCGGAACCCCGATCTCTTCCCCCCGCGGGCGCTCGCTGAGAGAGCCGCCGAGACCGCCAGTCAACTCGGGTTGGCCGAGCTGGCGCGTGATGCCCGGCACTTCATCGAGGAATACACCGCGCATCTGGTGCTGCCGGAAGAGCCGTTGGCCACGTCGCTCGAGGGTTCACCGGAGGATCGATCTCCGGTCGCTGTCGCCGGGCTCAACCACGATCGCGTCGCCAGCATCGTCCAGTCCTACGAAGAACACCCATTGCGGGCCGAGACGATTCTGGACCGAATCAGGCGCCAGAAGGGGAGCACCGACGGCCTGAACGAGATGGACCTCGCCGTCGACGACGAGACCTGGGTGACGGACCAGAACCATCCCGGAGGCGTCGCCGCGGTGCTGGCGCTCGCAAAAGCTGTGGAGCTAGGCAGCCGCGCACGGGTCCTCGACGTGGGGAGTGGCCTCGGCGGGCCGCTTCGCATCCTGGCCCGGACCTACGGATGCCGCTGTCACGGCGTGGAGCTGACCGAGATCCGCCACCGAGATGCCGAGCTGCTCACTCGTCTGGTCAGGCTGGATGAGCTGGTGACCTTCACCTGTGGCGACTTCATGGCCGTTCAAGTCCCCGGCGGTCCCTTCGACCTTTTGATCGGCCAGGGAGCCTTCAACCATTTCCCCGATTTCGATGCGCTTTTCCGCAAGTGCGCCAGCCTGATCAGCCCGGGAGGGTGGTTGGCTGCTGAAGACTTGCTTCTGAGTCGTCAGCCGGTGGGCGAGGAGGTGAGCAAGCTGGATACACTGTGCGAGTGCTGGAACGGGCGCGTCCTCCACGAGCAGGTCTGGCGGCGGAGCCTGGCCGGGGCGGGCCTCTTCGTTCGATCGATCGAAGACCAGAGCGCCTTATGGGCCCACGAGTGCCGGACGCTCTTGAATTCAGTAGAGGACGCGGGCCGGTCCCCGATTGCCCCGCGGGAGATTCTGGGGTGGCGGCTGAGCGCTGAACTGCTCGAGTTGGGGTTGATCCGCGGGGCGCGATTGCTGGCGCGGAAGTCCTCACCGGAAGACGGCAGGGGAATTGCGGGTGCCAGCGCGGGGAGGCGCCCAATGGCCCAACCGGCTCGTAACGGCCAGGAGCAACCGGCGGGCTTGAACGTGCGGGCCCAGGGGCTGTCTGTCGCACTGACAAACGCGCCGGTCCTGCGAAACGTCGACCTGGAGCTGGCCGCGGGCGAGTTCCTGACGATCGTCGGTCAGAACAGTTGTGGGAAGACGACCCTGCTGCGAACGGTTGCCGGGCTGCAAGCCCCGACCTCGGGCGGCATCGAGATCGATGGCCGGCCAGCGGGCCGCGGCCAGAGGGTTCCGGGGAAAATCGCCTTTGTGTTTCAGGAACCGACCTTGATCCCCTGGAAGACCACCGGGGAGAACGTCCGTCTGCCGCTCGAGTTCGCCGGCCTGCACCGGGACGAGCAGGAAGCCCGGGTGCGCCAGAGCCTCGACCAAGTCGGCATCTCACCAGCCGACGGACGGAAGTTCCCCGACCAGCTCGCCGGCGGTGCGCGGATGCGCGCGTCGCTGGCCCGGGCGCTCGTCGTCCGCCCCGGGCTCTTGCTCCTCGATGAGCCTTTTGCCGCCGCCGATGAAATCCTGCGCCAGGACCTCAACGAGCTTCTGATTCAATTGTGGCGCGATCAGGGGTTCAGCGTGATTTTCGTCACTCACAGCATCACCGAGGCGATCTTCCTGGCACAGCGGGTGCTGGTGTTCGGCCCGTCTCCGGGCCGTCCGATTGCGGAAGTCGCTGTCTCGTTTGGATATCCTCGTTCGACGGCGCTTCTGGGCGATCCCGACTTCGTCGCGCTGGTCACTCTGGCCCGGCGCAGGTTGCGGGAGACCCCGCCTTGAACCTCCGCGCGGCGGGCCGCAATCTGATTGAGGTCCTCGCGCCCGGCGTGCTCGGGCTCGTGGTCATCGTGGCGGCATGGGGAACACTGGTCAAGCTGACGGGGATCGCCCCATATATCCTGCCGGGCCCGGCTCAGGTGGCCGCCGCCGCCAGCGAGCATCTTCCTGAGATTCTCCAGGCCACGGCGGTCACAGCGAGCCTGGCCGCCTGCGCACTGGTCCTGAGCACAGTGGTTGGCGTGGCCGTCGCTGCGGTGTTCTCGGCGTCGCCACTGGTCCGCGCCACGTGCCTCCCCTACGCCAGCCTGCTGCAAACCGTTCCGATCATCTCGGTCGCAAGTTTTCTGATTCACGTCTTCAACTACGGCGACTCCGCCGTGGTTGCGACCGCGTTTCTGATCTCCCTGTTCCCGGTGATCGCAGCCACGACGGCGGGAATGACCAGCGCAGACCGGCGCCTCCACGACCTTTTCGAGCTGTACCGGGCCTCGAAGTGGCAGACACTGGTCAAGCTCCAGTTGCCCAACTCCGTGCCTCAGATCGTCTCCGGAGTCAAGATCGCGTCCGGCCTGTCCGTGATCGGCGCCATCGTCGGAGAGTACCTCATGGGCCAGTCGACGCGAAACGGACTGGGCTACCTGATCCTCAAATCGTTCGTATGGAATACAGATTACATGTTTGCGCTGACCGTTGCGTGCGTCATGCTGGGCTGGGCATTCTTCCGGATGATCGAGCTATTCGAGCGGCTGTTTCTGGGCCGGTGGTGCGGGCGCGGCGGGGAACAATCGGCGTGAGCTCGGGTTGGGATGCGCCGCTGCGGCACGATGGGCGTGAGCCTCTGGCAATTCCCCGGCAGTGCCAGTCTAATGGAGGATCGACCGGGACCTCCTGGAATTCGGGTGCTCTATGGCGGCGATGACGGCCTGGAAACGCTTTTTTGTCCTCCTCTCTCTGGCGGCTTCGAGTTTCCTGGTCGAGCGCCGACCTCTGCCAGCAGAGCAACCGACCACGCTGACCGCGCATCACGGCACGGTGCGATCGCTCGCGTTCACGCCCGATGGCCACAACCTCGTTTCGGCGGGGGACGACGGCCGAGTGCTCCTCTGGGACATGTCAGGAAATCGGAAGGCCCGGGAGTTATCCGGGCAGGGCAAGGCGGTCTACAGCGTCGCTGTTTCTCCGGACGGCAAGACCGTCGCCTGGGGCGGGGCAGGTCATGATGTCAAGGCCTGGAGCCTCGCCAGCGGAAAACTTGCCGCGACGCTCACCGGGCATACCGATTCGGTCTGGTCAGTCGCCTTCGCGCCGGAGGGAAAGGTCCTGGCGACCGGGAGCGACGATATGCAGGTCAAGCTCTGGGACGCCGCAACCTTCCACGAGATCGGCCGGGTGGCACCGGGTGGCGCGGTCTCGACCGTTTGTTTCACCCCCGACGGCCAGAAGCTGGCCGTATCGAGCAACTCGGGGAAAGGGGACAGGGCTGTCGCGACCCTCACGCAATGGGGGCGATCAGACCACCGCGAGCAATCACGATGGACGTGCGGCCGCGAGGAAGTCGTCGCTGTCGTGTACTCCCCCGACGGCAAGCGGCTGGCGTCGGCGGGATTCGACCGGAATGTCACGATCTGGAGAGCCGACACAGGCCAGGCTGCCACGCTACTGAGGGGTCACGCCGGTGCCATCTATGTTCTGGCGTATTCGCCGGGGGGACGACTCCTCGCATCCGCTAGTGACGACGGCTGGGTCAAGGTCTGGGACGTCGCGTCAGGAACAGAACAGTCCTTGTCGCGCAACCTGGGATCGCCCGCGCACGCCGTGGCGTTTTCTCCGGACGGCGGGACCATCGCGGCATCGGCGGGCCGTTCAATCAAGGTCTGGGACGTGGCGGGGGCAACCGAGGCGCCCAAGCCGCACGGGCGCTGATCGGACCGCGCAATGGGAGATCGCACATGGCGATTACCGACGCGGCTGCGACATTCGATGCATTGGACCGTGAGCTCTGGATCGTCACGTCCGGCACCAACCACCGCCGCGGCGGCCTCGTGGCCACGTTCGTGACGTCTAGCTCTCTGGTCCCGGAGCTCCCGAGGGTGTGCGTTGGAATCGCGCGTCATCATTACACCTGGCGGCTGATCGAGGAGACGGACAGCTTTGCCTTGCACCTGTTCGGCGCGTCTCACCTCGACTGGGTGTGGCGGTTCGGCCTCTCCAGCGGACATCACACCGACAAGTTCGATCAAGTCTCCGCCCGGTCCGGCCTGACCGGCAGCCCGTTGCTTTCGGAAGCATTGGCCTGGATGGAGTGCCGTGTCGAAGCCCGATGCGAGGTGGGCGACCGGACAATTTATATCGCAGAGGTTGTCGACGCGTCGGGACCACCGGCCACTCCGCCGCTCACGGTCCGCGAGATGGTGCGACTTGCTCCCGACGATCGGCTCGCCGCGCTGAAAGCGTTGCGTACGCGTGACAGCGCGATCGACAGCCAGGCCATCCTGGCGTGGCGTCAAGGTCGAGCGGCTCCGCCTGGCGGCGAACCGCCCGCTTGAACGGGAACCGGTGGGATCGTCGCACCCGCCTGGCCGCCAGGTCCGGCTTCCCGAATGAAGCGAAAATCCGCGACCTGATTCACATTGACGGCTGCGGGTTTCACCAGACCGATCTCGGCGAGCTGAGCGATCAGCGCTTGCCATCGCTTCGGCGTCATCATCCCGATCTCGTCCGGGCCGCCGAGACCGGCGACCACCAGCGGCCTGGTCCGAATGGCACACTCGGGCACGAGCGCTCCGGGAACCTCGGGGTTCAGCTCAGCCAGCTTGCGATTCACCTCGCTCGGATCGTCCACAAAATGGCGCCATCCCCGCACGCTGGCCTTGACCATCCTGGCGACCAGGTCCGGGCGGCTCTTGACGAACGCTTCGCCGGCCACGAGCACAGAGGCATATGGATTGAAGCCTAGCTTCGAGATCGGCAGCGAAACGGGATTCGCACCGCCGGCAGCGGCGCGCACTGGCTCACTGAACACATAGCCCTGTTGAGCGACGGCCTGATCCTGGAGGAATTGCCCGATGTTGCCGGAATAATTGACGACGCGGACGCCCTCCAGGAGTCCATGCCGGCTCAGGTATTCGGAATAAGGCGCGCCAGGCGTGATCGCCAGCGTCTTGCCCTTGAGCTCTCGAATATCCCGAACTCCCGAGCTGGCATGGACCATGACGCAAACAGGAGAATCCTGGAGCGGCGCCATCAGGGCGACGACCGGCGCGCCGATGGAACGGTTCATGAGGATCGCGTCTGCATTGTCGACGCCGAATTCGGCTCTGGACGGGCTGATCTGGCGACACGGCTGTGAGCCGGCGCCGCCGGGGCGAATCTCGACGTCGAGCCCGGCCTCGAGGTAATAGCCGTGAATCAATGCATCGTAATAACCCGCGTGCTCGACTTCCGGGAACCAGTTGAGGTAGAGGACGACGTGCTCCGCGTTCGACCGGTGCGAGCAGCCGAGAAGAGCAAGCAGAGCCGGTAGAGCCATGAATCGACGGATGAGCTGCATGCCGAGCCTCGACAACCGCGACCGCCGTTGACGCGTCCCCAGCGTACCAGAATTTCCGTCAGCAGGGACTGAGGCCGCGAGGAGATTTGGCTGCGGATTGTCATGCGGATCGGCAACAGCTCTGAGCGGTGCGGGCGGACTCGCCCGGAGAATTCGAGCCGCCGGCTCGCCTTTTGTTCACGAGCTGCTTTTCCCGGAGGCCCTGGGCTCGAGTTCCTTCAAGTGGTCCCACTGCTTTCCCAGCACGGCCTTGCTGTCGCAGCCCAGCCAATGGTCGAGCTGCGTGGCGTAAACCCTGCGGAAGTCGGTGTGGAACCTGAGGTCGCCGTCATCCAGTTCGGCCAGGCTGGGATGCTTGCCGACGACGCCCCCCTTGACGGAGGGCCCAGCAACGAACAAGCAGGACGCGGCACCGTGGTCGGTGCCCTTGCTGCCGTTCTCGACCACGCGCCGGCCGAATTCCGAGAAGGTCATCAGCCGGACTCGACCGTCGTGACCCGTGGTCTTCAAGGTCTGGAAGAACGCGCTCACCGATCCAGCCAGGTCGGCCAGGAGAGCGCCATGCGCAGGTCCCTGGCCGGCGTGGGTGTCAAAGCCGTCGAAGCTGACGTAGAAAATGCGCGTGCCGAATCCCTTGGCGATCAACCCCGCAATCAGCCGCAGCTTCTCTGTGAGCCCCGCTCCTTGTCGCCCAACGTTTTGCGATCCGACGAACAGCTCGCGCAACGTCTCGACCGCCGCCAGCGTCTGCACCTGCCTCCGCTCGATGAACGACATCAGGTCATCGTCCGATGCGACTGGAGGGCGCGGGTCTCCGGTCTGGGCCTGGCGCGGGTGAGCCGGCTGCGCCGGCCTCGCGAGGTCCTCCATGAGGCGGCGACGCGCTTTCTGCTGGTCGGCCGTGCCGCCCTTGATCTCGAGGCGGAACGAGTTCTGGTCGCTGACGGTGACCGCTCCGCCGCCCGGCGCCCCGGTCACGGCCAGAGGCAGGCCTCTGGCACCGACGTGCAGGATCGGTACTCCGCCCGATCCGTCGCTCATCTCGGCCGTGGCCCGTCCCAGCCAGCCGGTCCGGAGCTTCCGCGCGGGATCGGCCGACTGCCAGATGTCCATGGCCTCGAAGTGGGACCGCTCCGGGTTTGGGTAGCCGACACCCTGACAGACAGCCAGCTCGCCTCGGTCCCACATCGCCCGGAAGCCCACCATGCCGGAGTGAAGGCCAACGTGGTCGTCCAGGCGGATGACCGCGTTCTTGGTCTGCCGCAGCGTGGGCCGGGCCTTGTGGTAGAGGTCGTCGGCATACGGGATGACCGTGTTGAGGCCGTCATTGCCGCCGGTCATCTCGACCACGACGAGGATATTGTCCTTGCCCGGCGCGGCCGCCTGCGCGGTCCGGGCCACGAACTGAGGAACTACCGTGTCGAGCGCCAGGAGCGACGAGCCCTGCAGCGCGCGGGTCAGGAAGTGCCGACGATTCCACATGTTGAATTCTCCGTAACAAAAGAATGATCGCAGTTCATGCCAGTTGATAATCGGCCATGGCCAGGACGGCGTGGACCGCCTCGCGCACCCGGCGGGCCAGGGCTGGTCCGGCGGGGTTGCCCAGGGCCACAAAGGCCACGAGCTTCGCCCGCACCTCGGGGCGGACGCCTCCGGGTACATACAATTCCAGCAGCGCGGCCACGACGGCCTCGGGATCAGCCGCTCCCTCTTCCGCAAGCAGCCGGGCCGGGTCGAAGGCCGCGGGCGGAGTCGGCTCCTCGGGCAAGCCGGCCGGCACGGCCGGTTTGGCGGCACCTCGCTTGGGGGCGGTCCCGGCCGACGCCGCGCTTGCCGCCGGCGGTGCGCCCAGGCCGAGCCAGAGCGTGCCCGTCGCGAGCGCCTCGGCGAAGTTGTCGCGCGCCAGGAGCGTCGCGGTATTCAGCCATGACGTCCCCCTTGGCCAGCCCTTGACATTCGGCGGTGCGAAGAGCGGCTGGCCCATCGCAGCCAGCCAGGGAACCAGTAGCCGTTGCGAGATCGGCCGGTAATCGGACTCGTCTTCACGGTACCGCCGATACACCGTCTGTACCGCCCCCAGTACGTACTCGACGGGTCCCTTGATCCGCTGCCGGAAGGCGTGGTCCGAGTAGAAATGCCGCGAGGCCAGGATCGTCCTCACGAGCGCCGCGATGTCATGGTCGCTCTTCCGAAACGAATCGCACAGGGGCTCCAAGAGAGCGTCGGGCGGAACGGCTTGCTCGCTGACGAGGAATCGGTAGAGCTTGCGGACCAGGAAGCGGGCCGCCGCCGGCTGCTCAAGTACGATCTTCACCACGTCACCGCCGTCCCAGGGGCCGGTTTGACCCAGGACCGACTTCGCGCCGTCGTCATGCAAGTGCGCGTCGAACGCGAAGCCGGCGTTGTCGCTCCCCCAGCCGGTGAAACAGCGGGCGGCCTCGCGGACGTCTTTCTCGGTGTAATTGCCGACGCCCAGGCTGAACAGCTCCATCAGCTCGCGGGCATAGTTCTCGTTCGGCTTTCCCTTGACGTTGCTGTTGGAATCGAGCCAGACCAGCATCGCCCCGTCGCGGCTGATCGCCTGAAGCAAAGGTCCGAATCGGCCCAGTGCATGGTCGCGCAGCAGGCAATTCTGGCGAAACATCAGAGCCGAGCTCTGGACCTTGACCAGGCTGGTGGCGAAGTGATTGTGCCAGAACACAGTCATCTTCTCGCGGAGCGGGTGGCCGCCGTGGAGCATGCAGTACAGCCACCAACCGCGAAGCTGCTCGCCGGCATCGTCGTGGGCAGCGGCGATACGGCCGACATCGACCAGAGTCTCGTCGAGCTCGTCGGGTCTCGGCCTTCCCGAGAAGAGCAGGTCGAGGGTGCCTTCCAAACCCAGATGTTCGGCTTCCAGCAGATCTTCGCGGCTACAGCCGAAGGCCGCACGACGGTAGAGGTGGGCCGCCCATTTGCGATCCCAGGGATCCCCCGCACAAGGCTGCCACGGCTGCCAGGCCTGCGCTGGCTCGACCTGGTCCAGTGTCCGGAACGTCTCGGCCATCAATCACCTCGCCTGATCCGAAAAACTCCGCTTGCGGCGACAAGTCGAATGCTTGCCCCGACGCACAAGACCAAGAGCAATCACTTCTGGACGGTCACCTCATATTGAACGTCAAATCCGGCGCTCGCAGCAACGCCCCGCGGTGAGTCGGCGCGAAGCTGAGCGGTCGCCCCCTCGACCGAATAAACGAACGGCTTGCCGGTGACCGGGTCGGCCGGCAGGGGCACGGAGATGTCGCAGAGCTTCGACGGCAGCTTGCCGTCGTGGTCCGCGGCGTAGAGACGCAGGGCCTCGACGTGCCGCAGGAGGGCGATCTGCCGCTGGAGCTGCCCCTGGGCCCGGCGGAGCTTGATGATGTCGGGCAGGAGATCGGCGAAGAGCCCGTCGCCGCGCGCGGTACGCTCTTGGCGGCCGCCCGGAGAGTCGATCTGCCAGAGCGGCAGGCCCAGAAGCTTCATGCGCTCGTCCCGGTCGATCTCGTAGGCGCGTTTCTCATCGAGCAAAACGACGTGCAACGGGGTGAGTTTCTCGACCAGTTCCTTGGGATGACCCGCCTCGACCAGGCGGCGGCGGGCGGCAATGACCTGCTTCGCGTCCTTGACGCGGGCCTGCAGCCGGGCGCGCAGGCTTCGGGGCGACTGACCTGCCTGCTCGCGCGCGAAACTGATCGCGCCGGAAAGGTGGCTCACGAATTTCTCGAGCGCGGCTTCCGGCACCGGGGCGACGTCATTCAGGATCCGCAGCTCCGCAGCCACAATGGCGCGCTCTCCCTGGACGCCTTTTCGCAAATCGACCAGAGGGCAGGGCAGGTCGGTCAGGGCCCAGTACAGGTTGGGGCAGTTGGGTTGCTCGACCATCTCCTCGAGCGTGGATAGCCCGAGATGGGCGACCGACAGACCGACCAGGTTGCCAAGCTCGGTGGGGTGCTCACCCAGGTGGCGGGACAGCGCGAACATGGTCTTGGCGGTGCGGACCGCGTCAGCCCAGCGCCGGACGGCCACCTCGCCGCGAAACCGCACCTCCAGCGCCACCGCCAGAGTCTGAAGCGGTCCCAGCTCACCCGGAATCGCCTCGATGCCGCCCGTCTGGATTTGCTGGAGCGTCTGCCAGTCGAGCGAGTCCAGCCGGGCCGCCCAGTCCGCCTGCTTGAGCGCGCTGCCGCCGTAACCGCGCAGCCTATCAGGTGGCAACTCGGCGAGCGGCATGGTCTGGTAGCGGATGCGATCGGCCACAGCCTCCTTGCCATAGAAGAACGACCGCTGTTCCATGAAGCACTTCAGGTAATTCTGGGCCGCGTTTCCCGGGTTCAGCTCACTCACTTCCGGCAGGAGCTGATACGTGAGGGCCGGCTTCGGCGCAGGCATCGGCCGGACGCTCAAGTGAACCGGCGTGGGCCCGGCCCCGACGTCCGCAGGGAAGGCGGCCAGGGCCGCAGCAGCAAAGACGACACAGGTCATCGCAGATCACTCCCGGCTTGAGACGCTGGCAAAACCTTTGACTTGTGCTTGGGATGATTACTTCTGCAAGGTCAATACGTAGTGGATGTTGTAGGGCGGGCTATTCGCCATCGACTTGGGCGGCGTGCCCCGGACGTGTGCGGCGCTTCCCTTCAGCTCGTAGCGGAACGGCTTGCCGGTGAACGGGTCATCGGGCAAGGGCACGGAGATGTCGGAGAGTTTCGCGGGGAATGCGCCCTGGTGTTCCGCGGCAAAGAGGCGCAGCGCCTCGACGTGTCGCAAGAGTGCGATCCGCTGGTTGGTCCGTCCCTGCGCGATCCGGACGGCGGCGATGGCCGGCAAAAACTCATCAGCAAGAGAAAACAATGCTGGTTCCTTTTTCGCCGGGATCCGCTCAGCGAGGGCCTCGCCCTGCCAGGTCGGAAACATCATGGTTTTCAAGAGTTCGTCGAAGCGAACATGAAGCTCGCGTTTCTCGTCGAGGAGAATCACCTGAGCGGCAGGGAATTTGAGCAAGACCTCTTCGGCCATGCCGTACTCGACCAGGCGTCCCAGTGCGGCGCTTTTTGCTCCCTGATCTTTGATTCGTGAGTCGAGCCACTTCTGCGCCCGGTGGGACGGTTTATCCTCTCCGAGCATCTTGTCGACGAACTCGATGAGTTTCTTGATCTGGTCAGCGGTCATCGGGGCGTTCTCGTCCAGGTCCTGGAACGACCAACGGAGCGACATCCGCTCGCCTTCCAGACCTCTTTCGAAGGGAACCAGGGGGCACGGAAGGTTTGTGAGCGCCCAGTAGAGGTTGGGGCAGCCGGGTTGCTCGAGCATTTCTTCGAGTGGCTCGACGGCGTTGGCCATGATCGCCATTCCGACCAGGTTGCCAATCAGAGTCGGATGCTCGCCGAGGTGGCGCGCTATCGCGAACATCGTCTTGGCAGTGCGGATCGCGTCGTCCAATCGTCCCAGGGCGACCTCCGCCCGGAACCGCACCTTGAGGGCCCTGCCCAGACCGCGGAGCTCCTGCAAATCGGGAACCAGCAAAGTGAACCCGTCCCTCTTCATCTTCAGCAGGATCTGCCAGTCGGGGTTGTCCAGCCGGGCGGCCTGGTCAACCTGGTTGAGAATGGAGCCGCCGTACTCCTGGAGTTCCTGGGCGGGAAGCTCCTTGAGCGGCATCGCCAGCAGGCTCTCGCGTCGATCGAAAGCCGCCTTGTCGAAGAAGAAGCTCTGGTGCTCCATCATGCACTTCATGTAGCTCTGGATCGGGTTGCCGGGAGTCATTTCCCGCAACTCCGGCAGGAGCAGGTACCGCAGGGCCGGCTTCGGGGCCGGCGCCGGCGACACGCGCAGCTCGATCAGCGTTTCGGAGTTGGTGATCGTGCCCTCCGCTCGGCACGGAAGGGCCATGACGGCAAGCACCGCGACGCCAAGAAGAATTCGGGGCACGTTCAATGACTCCTCGCAATGGACTTCTCGAGGATGACCTTGTAGTGGATATTGTAGCTGGCATTCTTCTCCTCACCCGCTGGCGGGCTGCCGCGGACGTGAGCGACGGCTCCCCTCAATTCGTAGCGGAATGGCTTGCCGGTGAACGGGTCTTCGGGCAAGGGAACGGAAATCTCGGACAGCTTGGCTGGCAGTGCGCCATCATGCTGGGCGGCGAAGAGGCGCAAGGCCTCGACGTGCCGCAGAAGGGCGATCCGCTGGTCGAGCCGGCCCTGCGCGGCGAACGGTCGAGGCAAACGGCACGGCATAGCCGACGAGTGCCGAATCCGGCTCCGACTCGATCCGAGGAGCCAGGGCTTCGCTCTGCCAGGTCGGAAAGATCATGGTTTTCGTGAAGTCGTCGAAGCGAACTTCCATCTCCCGTTTCTCATCCAGGAGGAGTATCTGGTCGGCGGGGAACTTGAGCACTAACTCCTCGCCAAGCCCATACTCGACGAGGCGGCGGCGTGCTGCGCTGATCTTCCCCTGGTCCTTGTTCCGCTGGTCCAGCCAGGCCCGCACCTTTGGTTTGGTTGGCTTCACATCGGCGATCATTTTATCCAACGGCTCGATGCACCGCTTGATCTGGTCCGCGGTCATCGGGGCGCTCTCGTCCAGGTCACGGAACAAGGAATGGAGCATCATTCGCTCACCTTCGATGGCCTTGCCGAGATGGATAAACGGGCGCGGAAGGTTCGTGAGCGCCCAGAAAAGGTTGGGGCATCCCGGTTGCTCCAGCATCTCCTCCAGGGGCTCGATGGCCTGGGATGCGATCGCGATTCCGACCAGGTCGGCAATGAAACACGGATGCTCACCCAGGTGGCGCACCATGGCGAAGTTCGTCTGGGCGGTCCGGATCGCGTCGTCAAAGTGGCCCCGGGCGATCTCGCCACGGAAGCGCACCTTGAGCCCCCTGGCCAGTCCACGAAGCTGCTGGACCTCCGGGAGCAGCGTGCCGTAACCGTCGCGCCTCATCGTCAGCAGGATCTCCCAGTCGGGGTGATCGAGCCGGGCCGCCCGGTCAACCTCGCTCAGAACCGACCGGCTGTACTCGTCGAGCCTTTGTTCGGGGAGCTCCTTGAGCGGCATCGCCAGCAGGCTCTCGCGGCGATCCCAAACTTCCTTGTCGAAGAAGAAGTTCGGCTGCTCCATCATGCACTTCATGTAGCCCTGGATCGGGTTGCCGGGATTCATTTCCCGCAACTCCGGCAGGAGCAGGTACCGCAGGGCCGGCCTGGGGGCCGGCGCCCATTCACCCTCAGCTCGATCAGCGTTTCGGAAGTCGGGACTGTTTCGTCGGCCCCGCACGAAGCGGCGAATCCGGCAAGCACCGCGAGGCCAATGGAAGCTCGGCACACGGGAAACAGACTCCTCGCGAAGAAACGGCGCCAGTGGCGGGATGCCACCGCGATACCGCGGGGCCATACGCTCGCAACGACAAGTGTAAAATGGTCGTCTGACGCTTGTCAAGCATCCCGGGGCGATTTCTCCTCTTTCGTCAGGGTCACCCCAAGGCCAGGGGTGCTTCAGAGCGTTCGTTCACTGTCAAAAAGAACGACTGGTACCGCTGGGCCAGTGCATCGCTGTCCCAGCGGCGGGCCTCAATCCTGGCTCGCTCACGATGGCTCGCTTCAAACTCCGGATCGTCCCAGAGGCGCATCGATGACAGCTACCCAGGGGGCAACCTCCTGCGCGGTCGGCACCATGCCGCTCAAGGGCGTGCACCGCTCGGGAATCGTGAACACGAACCCGGCGTCGCCCAGAGTCAAGGGAGATCAGCAAATTGAGGAATCTTTAACCACGGAAAGCACCGATCGACACGGAAGGAGACCGCTGGATCGGAGGGCAGCTATGCCCGCAGATGGGTCTGTTTGTCGCCTTTCGCTCCGCGAAAGTGTGCGGTCAAAATCGGCGATTGGCCTCTCGGATCGAAGGATACCCCGAGCGTCGGGGACGCCTTTTGTCGCCTTTCGCTCCGCGAAAGTAGGCGATCTCAAATGGCGATTGGCCTCCTGGATCGAAGGATCCGTCGAGCGTCGGGGACGCCTTTTGTCGCCTTTCGCTCCGCGAAAGTGTGCTCTCCCAATAATCGATACGCGACTTTATTCTGACATCGGCGAGTGTCGTTGAACGATTCGTCGCTCCGCCGGAAGGATTTGCCCCCAGCATCGGTGTAGTCTTTAGCAGAGAAAATGCGCGACTTTCGCGGAGCGAAAGGCGACTTTGTTCTGACCACAGCGCTATTACCCGTATCCATCTGCGTTCGTGGCGGCCGCTGGAACACAGGCACAACTTTCGCGGAGCGAAAGGCGACTTTGTTCTGACCACAGCGCTGTTACCCGTGTTCATCTGCCTGACCAGCCTCCCCGGTGGACAAGACTCTCGGTGCTTGCAGGTCCAGCATTCCGGCTCCTGCCGACCGATGGTGCCTGACTGGCTCTTCGCCTTATGGCTTTCTGCCGTTTTCCTCTTTCGCTTCTCCGCTCGATTTTTCCGTGTAGATCCGTGCCTTCCGTGGTTAAAGCGTTTTGATGTTCCGGCCAGACAACAAAGTGCCAGTGATTCGACTTGACACAATACGACAGGATGCGGATGGGTCGCCGATCGTGTGCCTCCACCATCACCCGCTCGAACGCCTCGAAGTCGGCATCCTTGCGAAACATAGGCATCCGCCCGACCGATCGGTTCAAGACGTGATAAGCCTGCCCACCAGGCGCGACTCTAGCAGTCCTTGGCATGATCAGAACGAATACCAGGACGGCCGATCGAACTCACAATACGAATCGCGTCCCGGTTTCCGTCCCGACAAGTGGGTGTCTGGAATTGGCCCCCTTGGCTTCCTGCCGACGACCGTGCCGAAAAACTTTGCTTACCGATTGTCTCATTTGACCACAGGTGGGAGAATCCATGGGGTGGTCATGGTGATCGTCTCGATTCATGAGGAAAGTCCGGCGATGAGAGAGGTCAAGGACGCCGTCCTGGAGCTCGCCAAGCAGCTTCCCGACGAGTGCACGTGGGACGAGGTCATGTACAGGATCTTCGTTCGCCAGAAGATCGACGCTGGTCTCGAGGACGCCGACGCGGGGCGAGTGACTCCACACGACGAGGTTTTTGAAGAATTCACGAATGACACGCACCCTGTGGACCGACTCGGCACGAGCTGATCTACGGGCGATTCACGCATTCATCGCCAGGGACTCTCGCGTTTACGCTCGGCGCACGATCGACCGCCTCAGGAAGGCCGTCAGTCGACTCAGCCGCTTCCCAGGGTCTGGGGCGACCGTGCCAGAACGGAGCCTCCCAGAACTTCGTGAGATTCTGGTGGGGGATTATCGCGTCATTTATCTATCGACTTGGGAACCAGGTCGTCGAAATCATCGCGGTTGTTCACTCCGCGCGTCAGCTCAGGGACGTCGACTGAGACTCCCTCGTTTTCGGCTTGTTCGAGGGCGCTGGTACGGCACGAACTGGCCAAGCGGACTACCCTCGAAGCGGCATTCACGTGCCGTTCGTCGTGCAATGGAAGGGCAGGCTGGCGCCCGATTCGGTGTATGTGCGGCCTGAGATTCAGCTCGACGCCGAGCCGACCGCGCCCGCCGCGGCCGGGATCGCGCTCAGACCGGAGTGGAAGCTCGACGGCGGCGACCTCGCGCAGCCGCTCATGGCTGGCTGCGAAGAATCGGCCCAGCAGCCGGCCATCCTTTAGCTGCGCAATCCGGCCGCCGAGTCTGATCTGTCCGATCCGACCGATCAGTCCGATGAGACGCGGCGGCCGGCGTCGCGGTTCAGCCTGGGATCGCCGATCCCAGCGGGGTACACGGCTGCGCGTTACGCGGAAGTAAAGGAAAAGGACGTTGGGCGGCGTCGATGGGCCAGTCACAAGCGCACCACGACGGCCGTCGAAGAGCGGCAGCGACGCGGCGTCGCGTCGGTTGGCTAGGTGGGAGGAGCCAGACTCCCACCTTTCGGTCATGTGTGCGTACAGGCATTCAGAATAGCGCCTGTCGGCCATCCACCAATGCAGAGTTTCGCGCTAAATGTGCACTCTAAGTCACCCAACATTCAGCCAGCTAACGAAATACGCTTGTCGCGAATCCGCAGGCCACCCCAGCGAATTCTTGGGTGTCTGGCATCCCCGCCAGCGGCTCGCAGAACATGAAAATGCTCGCCGTTCGTGCCCGCTCGTACTCGTAGTCCTCGCGACGCGGATGCTTCTTCGTTCCAGCAATCGGCGTTCGTGTTTCTTTGAGCAACGGGATCGGCTGCTCGTCCATACATCCGCGATCGCCAAGGTCAGCGTCGGCCCAGATCGATGGCTACCTGAGCCACGTGAACCACCAAAAAGAATGAGAATGTCCCCTTTGCGGGTCCGTTTTTCAGAACTCGACTACCTCGCCCGAGGAACGGGTCGCCAAGGCCCGCCAGACCGTCAGATTAACTCCGTCCGAGAAAAAGCGGACGCTTCCATCCATCAACATGGCGTTAACGCCGCCCGGATGGTAGCCGCTAGCCTTGAACACGCCCTGCTCATGGATTCGGATCCAAAGGGGCTTTACCGTGTCGGTATTCAGGGCGCAATCTGGTATTCTCGCATTGGGCGGGGCGCAATGATTGTAGTCGGTGAAATGGAAGCCCGAAAGGAACCAGGATTCACCCCCGCGAGAGTCTTGCGGAAGAGTAAGCGCAAGTTCCGAGCAGAAACGGACCGCCTCGTCGGCGTTCCACAAGGCTTGAGGGATATTGGGCGGTGTTGCGGTGGTAAGGTAAAGGTAGTCGCCGCCCAGCTTGAAAGTGCCCTTGGTCCAGTCACCCTGGAGCCGCTCGGATACACCAACGGTTGATGAAAGCCCGTCCGTGAAAGCAGAGGGAGGATAGGCGGCGTGCACGGTGAACGGGCCGGATTCCGACAACGGATAGTAACTGCCGGGCACCCACAACGCCGTGGGGCCCGTATTGAAGCGGTAGTTGACCCGGCCGAATCCGGACACCGGGGGCTGGCCATCGGAGGGACAGAGCACGGATCCAAGAACGGTTGTCATGACGGTATGGTTGAGAGCGGCCGCCCGCACTGGCGGAAGCGAAAAGTTCGTTGCGTTAAAGAGCGGGACCTGGTCAAGTTGTGCAAGCATCCGCACGATCGGACTGTAAGCATAAGTCGCGAGAAAGAAAGGCGTACCGGGCACGGGATGGGTGTTCAGATTTATCCCTGGGAAGACACCCTGCTGTGCGACATAGCTGTGCAGCGCCAGACCGAGCTGCTTCAGATTGTTTTTGCATTGAAGCCTCCTCGACGCTTCTCGTGCCGACTGGACAGCGGGCAGGAGCAGGGCCGCTAGGACACCGATGATGAAGACAACCACCAATAGCTCGATGAGGGTGAATCCCCGGTCCTGGGCTTGGTCTCGATCCGCACTCATTTCACACCCCCGAAGCGCTTCTTCGTATCCGTCGCACCAAAAGGAGGGCGGCGCCGGCGACCATCGCCAGGATGACGGCGGCGAGGACGAACACCCAGAACGGGGTCGGGGCGATTTCGCCCGGCATCTCCGGCGGAGGTGGCAACGGCAACAGCGGCATGGCGCCTCTGGGAGTCGAAGCTGGCAGCTTGAGCAGGCTCCAGCTCTTCTGCTTGGGGTGGACCACCTTTTTTACCATGTCGTTCAAGGCGACCGGTTCGGGAAAATCCAACTGAAACACGTCGGGACCGGGTTTATGCCGTGTATCGATCTGGGTCACGACAAACCGATCGACAATCGCTCCCGGTCCGATGATGTGCAGCCTTCGCCGGGGAAGCCAGCCTGCGCTGGGCACATGCTCCAGATCAGCAAAAATGAACGTGACGTCGACGTTATTCGGATTGTAATGCTCGAGGATGCGCAAGGGGACGCACCCGCGATCGACGTCAATCCAGAACGTGCGCTTTCCGTCTTTCCACGTGTAGCTGAACTTGCAGACCTTGCGGTCGCCGAGCCGAGAATCCATATCGAGCCCGGCAAGCGTCACCTTTCCGTCCTTTACCCAAGTGAGGTCCTGAAACAGGTCGTAGGCACCGCCCCCCCTATCTCCGATCCAGAGAGGAAACTCGAAGGTATCGTGCTTGTAAAACGCGTCGGTGCCCGGCGAGAGCATCAGGCCATGCAAGAACGTGGTATTCTTATGGTACGGCTGCATGTTGTCCCGCAGGGTAACCTTGCCGTCGGTCAGCAGACGGTAAGCCATCGTCAAGGACGTCCACGTGGTCGCAGCCCCAAGCACTCCGGGCTCGGCTACCAGGTCGTACCTGGCATTCTTGCCGTCGAAAGCGTAAAAGCCGTCTTCCTTGAAAGCCTGCGAGAAAACCTCGGCCTCAGCATCGGCGAGGCTTGCCGACAATCCCCTTGTGAACTCGAAGTGAAACGAGCCGTACGCAAAGGCATCTTTATTCGCCTTGTACGACAATCCGAGGTAGTCGAGCTGTTGCGCCCGATCGTCGTTCTGGCAGCAGAGCGCGGCTGCAAGACTCAAGGCTAGCATGGCCCTGCCCTTGTAATCTTCGAGGTTCCAAATGCCTTGACGGAAACTTGCTTTGCGGTCCACGCTCCGTTGGCATCACAGCCGAACGAGCCAAGGTTCAGAACGCCCGGATCCGCCACGATGGAGGGAATCGAAGTGAATTCAACAGTGTAGGACCAATCCTTAAACCGTGGGTAGTCCGTCTTTAAGATGCATGCAGCAGACTTTCGGGTATATGCCGGTGGGACGGCCACACTGATTGAAAGTTTGGTCGCTTCCCCCGGTGCCAGCTGTTATCGTTCCAGCTTGAAGGATGCACAGCCGCATGTTCGGTAGACGTCTAGGATCCGCACGTTCTCACGATTTTCATTCCGTACGGTGAATTCATGCGTTACGGTAGATTCTTTGTCGGCAAGGACATATCCTGCGGAGTAAGTCTCCCGCGGAGCCGAGTGCATGCTGCGGTTGCACCCGCAACTGGATGTCAGGAAAAAAAAGAGGGCGAGAGGCAAGGGAAAGGCCAAAGGCCGGCGAGGGGAGAACGCAGAGGGAGGCGAAAGGCGAGCAGTATTCTCACGCTTCCCGATTGGTGCTGAGCACATGGCTGGTCGCCTCCCGAAAAAGGGGCGCCGACGCTCGTCACACTCGGAAATCTATCTAAAAATCCACAAATCCAAAAGATAAGCTACCTGCGCACGATGGCCATGTCAAGAGTGGGGTCATCGCAGCTGCAGTTCAGACGTAAGCCGGCGGCCGCCGGCCGGCCAGAGGCTAGGTGCAGTCGGATTCGGCATCGGGCGGCTTCGCGGTGTCAGCCTTGGCGGCTTCGCGGTGTCTGGCGGCTTCGCGGTGTCAGCCTTTGGCGGCTTCGCGGTGTGGCGGCTTCGCGGTGTCAGCCTTTGTTTTTGGTTTTGGCGGCTTCGCGGTGTCAGCCTTTGTTTTTGGTTTTTGGGTCGCTCATGGGGCGGCTCGGTGTCAGCCTTGGCGGCTTCGCGGTGTCGGCGGCTTCGCGGTGTCAGCCTTTGTTTTTGGTTTTTGGGTCGCTCATGGGGCGGCTCGGTGTCAGCCTTTGTTTTTGGTTTTTGGGTCGCTCATGGGGCGGCTCGGTGTCAGCCTTTGTTTTTGGTTTTTGGGTCGCTCAGATGTATGACGGACGGTAGCGAAGCCGCGATCAGAGTCGGGGTTCCGGGGACATCATACTCAATTCCCTGGCTGCCGTTCCGGGGGCTTCTGCTGTTTGCGAATGCGCCGGGGCCGTGGCTTCGGTCCCGGCTTCTGACGTCTGAGGATTCTGCCGAGGTTCTGTTCGCGCGTTGCCAAAAACTCGTCGTCACCACGAGGCCGCCCAGGACGCGCGTGGGCACGGAGCAAGTCGATGTCCTCTTCGCAAATCACCCTGGCGAGGAAGCCGCGCCATGGAGGCGCCAACTTCGGGAGACGAGCGACACGTACAAGCGCGTTGTCCAGTCGGCGCAGCGTGAGCAGCGGCGCTGCTCAACCGATAGCCGCTCGGCGCATTTTCCAGCCCGGCGCACATGGGGTTGAGCTCCACGTACCGCGCGGCGGTCAGCAGGTACGGCTCATCGATCGCCGCGATGATCCTCCAGGAGATCGTGTCAGAGCACCGGTGGGAGGGGCTGTTCGGCCGTCCCCAGTCGGCCGACGTCCTCTCGCGAATGGCGCACGAGGCGCTGGCTGAGGCCCGGGCGGGGCCTCGCGAGGCCGCTCGACATGAACGACCTATGAATTCGTTGTTGCTGCCCCGGTTCTTCGTGCTGTACCCGGCCTTGCCCGAGCGGATCCGCGAACAGGCGCCGCATGCCTATCCCACATCGAGCTCCAGCCGGAGCACAACGGCAAGTTGGCGATCATCCCGCTGACAGTACCTCAAATGCCGGTTGGATGCCCTGTATCGATCGCGCCACCGACATGGCCTAAGTCCAATTTCTGAAAGGTGATGCGATAAAAACCAGGGTTTTTGAGCCCCAAGTTCCGATTATGCATGCGACATGGTCTAACCTTTTGGCCTATACTGACTTGCAACAACGGATACCGAATACTCCGATTATGCATGCGACATGCTGTAACCCGTTTTTTAATATGCAGTTGTGAAACATGGTACCGCGCATTCCGATTATTCATGTGACATGCATAAGATTAATCTAGATAAAGGCTTAAGTCGCCACGTCGGTTCCGATTATGCATGCGACATGCGCAACTCCGCTTCCCGTAAAGAGTTGGAGAATCGCGGAGATTTTCGGCCCGCGCGGTTTTGTGTGTGAGGGGCGTCCGCTCCTCCCTGACCTCATCCTCGCCATGGACTCGCGACGACAGGCTACACGAGCGCCACAGTTGCGCTCTCTCCACCAGACCGGCCGACAGCGGGTTTCGCTCTACTAATCGCGTCCCCGTTTCCGTCCTAATCGCGTCCGCGACATGTAGGATGGTTGTCTGACGCTTGTCAAGCATCCTGGAGCTATTTCTCCTGCTTGGTCAGGGTCACCTCATAGTGGAGATTGAAGTTGGGACTCTCTCGCCGGCCGAAAGGCGGGGTGCCGCGGAGGTGAGCGGTGGCCCCGTTCAGCTCGTACCGGAACGGCTTGCCGGTGAACGGGTCGTCGGAGAGAGGCACGGAAATCTCGGACAGTTTTGCCGGGAGGGCCCCGCGGTGTTCCGCGGCGTAAAGGCGCAGGGCTTCGACGTGTCGCAAAAGTGCAATCCGCTGTTCGAGCAACCCCTGCGATCGGCGGACGTTGTACACGCCTTCTACCAGGACGTCGGCGAACAGTGCCGGCTCCCGGGCAGCGCCGGCCGTGCCGGCCAAGGCCTCGGCCTGCCAGGCCTGCAAGTTCATGATCTTCATGTTCTCGTCGCGGCGCACCTCGTACTCCAGCTTCTGATCCAGGAGCAGCACCTGATCCGCGGGGAACCGGAGCAAGCGTTCCTCCGGGAGGCCAAACTCGACAAGACGGCCTCGGGCAGCGCTGACCTTGGCAGCGTCGGTAATTCGCGCGTCCAGCCACGCTCGCACGCTCACGGACTTTCCCGGCACTCCGAGCAACTTGTCCATGTGTGCGATGAATCTCTTGAGCTGCTCCGGGCTCATCGGACCGCTCGGATCCAGGTCGCGGAACTCCGCGAGGACAAGCGCCCGCTCGCCCTCCAGACCCTTGCCGATCGGGACCAAAGGACAGGGAAGGTTTGTCAGCGCCCAGTACAGGTTGGGGCAGCCGGGCTGCTCCAGCATCTCCTCGAGGGGGCTGATGGCGATGGTTGCGATCGCGAAACCCACCAGGTCGCCAATCAAGGTCGGTTGCTCGCTCAAATGGCGAGCCATGGCGAACATCGTCTTGGCGGTGCGGATCGCAAGATCGAAGCGGCCCAGCGCAACCTCGGCCCGGAAGCGAACCTTGAGAGCACTCGCCAGTGGCCGCATCTGCTGCACGTCGGGGAGCAACAGGGCGACCCCGTCGATCTTCAACTTCTGCAGGACCTGCCAGTCGGGGGTGTCGAGCCTCGCGGCCCAGTCGGCCTGAGCCAGCGCATTGCCGCCATACTCCTGCAATTCCTGCGCGGGCATCTCCTTGAGCGGCATGATCAGTAGCGTCTTGCGGCGCTCAAAAGCCGCCTTGTCGAAGAAGAAGCTTTGTTGCTCCATGAAACACTTCATGTAGTTTTGAACCGGGTTACCGGGATTCATTTCCGTGAGCTCGGGCAGGAGCAGGTAGCGGAGCGCCGGCTTCGGGGCTGGTGCCGGCTGGACGTTGAGTCGGATCAGCGTTTCCGAACTAGCGCTTGGCTCATCGGCCCGTCCGGGCACCGCGAAGACGGCCAGCGCGGCAAGAGTGAGCAGAGTTCGAGGCACGGGTTGACTCCGGATCAAGAGAAAGGAATGCACTTTCAAGGTATCAGTTGACGAGCCGCTGGGCCGACGAAGGGAAAGCGCGAAGGGGGGCGCGCTGTCAATGAAGGTCACCCCAGCGGGCGGGAGATCTTCGGGTTCCGACTCGAGCAGTCGGTGACGAGCCGCCCAGAGGCCGCGGCTCGAGAGCGACCTGGAAGGCTCTGGCGCGACAGCTTCAGGCAGCGCGGGAACCGCGGCGACTGGCACGGCAGAGCCGGCGGCCGGCGGGCCCGGATGCTGCCGCAAGAGCGCAAGCGATAATGCCTGGGTGCCGGCCAAGAGTGAGGCCAGCGCCATCCAGCCGCGGTTCGGGCGAACGGAACTGCGGCCGGCGGCGAACAGCAGTAGGTCGCGGTCCAGCCGGCCGGCATCCGGCGTGAACCGGCTCAGGCGCTCGAGGAACGGTTCGGACATATCACCCCCAGTTGCTTGCGCAGATCTTCCACGCCGGCCGTGTAGCGCCGGAAGGCGGTGCTGGCCGAGCAGCCGGCCACCGCCGCAATCTGTTCAAAAGTCAGGCCACCCCAGTGGTGGGCCACGATCGCCTCGCGCTCTTCCGGCCTGAGCCGCTCGAGAGCGGCCACGGCAACCTCGGCTTCCATCCCGTCGACTTCCGGCTCGACAAACCATCGATTCGGCCGGGCGGCCGCCAGCTCACGGCGCTCTCGCCGCCGCGCCAACTTGGCCGCGTCCAGAGCGCCGTTGCGCACAACCCGGTAGAGCCAGGCGACCACGTCGACCGGCGGCCGGCTCTGGCGCACCAGCTTGAGAAACGCCTCCTGAACAACATCCTCGGGTGCCTCACACCATTGCCGGGCGTACAACACCAGCCCAGCGGCGTTTGTGTCGATCAGTCGTGCGAGGTCCGTAGGACTCATTTGTTATTGAGACGACACGGCGCCCTGTTCATTCCGCGTGAATCATTCCGCCGCGCGAGAATCTTCGTGAAGGCGAAGCCCCGCGCGTTGCCGCCGAGATGCGGGAAGGATCGCTCACTCGCCGTCGCGTCAAGTCTAGCGGTCAGGTCGACTTTTCCCAATTCTCCGATAATAAGGTGATGGCTGCCGCGATTCCGGTCGATTCAATGATGACACGACCCGCTCTCGAGCCGGTGCAGACCGCGCCCCGCATCGAGACACGGTTCGCAAAGCCCTCTTTTCTTGACAATGCATGGATGCGCGTCAAGCAGGAGCAGGCGGAATCTGACCGAAGGGACTGCTTCGGACTCATGCGCAGGGATTGGCGCAATGTCCTGGTGGCGTGGCTCTTGTTCCATTGGGGGACGACCTGCGCGTCTGCGCAGCCCGCCAGTCCGCAACGGGACGTCAGTTCGGGAATCGACGCAATCCGTATGACGGTCGAGATAACATGGGGAACGCAGCAAGACGACGCAGATTTGGCAACGGGACGAACTGAGGCGACCAAGCAGAATTGCATGCCTCGAGCTCACGGACGGACGGCTGATCGAGGTGATGGACTGGCCGCCCATGAGCTTGAGCGCGGAAGGCGGGCGGAACGACCGTGAGACGGGCACATCCCCCCAGGCGACGGCATCGGGAGGGCGGACGTGGCGACTCGGTTCCCGCGTCCCCGGGCGAGTTCGGGCTCGGATCGAAGCGCCTCTCGACGCGGGCCTCGTGGTTCGCGCGGGCGACCAGGTGGTCAACATCCCGCTCGTCGCGATTCTCGAACGCCCGCAGCGCACTCCCCCGCAATCACAACTGACGGTGAGCGTCGAGCGGCTGGCCTGGGATTCGCTCACGATCGACCTGGGAGAGGCGGGTCGAGACGGGATCGTGGCACCGGGCACCCAGATCCCGGTTTCGGTCGCGTATAACATCCTCTGGCCGGAACCCGCCGACGTCTCGGTGAGAATGTCGGCCGTCTTGCGGCCGATTCGCGGGGGCGACGTCCTGTGGCGAATCGAGCCGCGCGAGGTTGTCGCGGCGAACCAGCGAGAGCCGGCCAAGCAGGTCTGGAACTTGCGTGCGCCGCGCATGGAAGGAACCTATGTGCTCGAAGTCCAGGCGTCATGGGAGCCGGTCGGAACGCGGGAGGGCTCGCGGCTCAGCCGGTTGATCCGGAGGCGCAAGCCGGCAGCCGTCACCAGCTCGTCGGTGCGCAAGGTCGCGTTCACCGTGATCGATCCGACAGCGCGGGAAGCCGAGGGCGGGCACGGCCGTGAAATCGAGGTCGACTCGATTGACCTGGCCAGGGCGCGGAGCTATCGCCCACTGGCCGCCGGGCGGTCTCAGGCGGCGGCGCCCGGGCGGTTTGCCTGGGCGGTTCCACCCGAGGCATTGATCGAGCCGTCGCGACGCGAACGGGTCCGCGGCTGGTTCATGCGCAACGGCGTCGAGGCGTCGAAGCTCGAGCCCGCCGATCAAGCTGGGCTCGCCTGGACGGCCGTCGGTCTCAAAGTCAGTCATCCCGACCGGCCCCATCGCTTGACGCTGAAGGTGAGAGGGGGCGAGCCCTCGGCCCTCGGTGTGGCGGTCGTCGAAGCCGCGAGCGGGCAGCTCGGGTCTGGTTCCCGTCTGCTCCTGGACGCGTGCGCCTCGGGACCGCCAATCATTCCCGGCGGCTCGCCCGCAAGCTTCAACTGGTTGGTCTGGCCAGGCTCCGCCGAAATGGTGCTCATCCTGGTCAACCGGAGTGCAGACGCTGTCGTCCACCTGGGCAATGTCACGGTCACCGAGCTGGACGAGCTTCCCGCGGCCCGGCCCCTGCCGGCACCGACCGCGGGAGCTCGCACCCTGGGGCTCTATCTCAGCGGGCTGCGGTCTCTGGAACCGTTCGGCGCTCAGGTGGGCGTGAGCGACCCGCTCTTGACCGCGCGAAACCTGGCAAGGTACTTGAGATTCTGCGGCGCGACGGCCGTCGTGTTGCCGGCGGAGCTTGCCGACCGGTCCGCGCGGCAGACGCTGGATGGCCAGGCCGACGAGGACTCTACGCGGCCAGACCGCCTCGAAACGGCCCGGCGAATTCTGGCGCGGCAGGGCTGTTCCCTCTGGCTTGAGATCGGTTTTGAGGGGCCCCAGGCGCTGCCGGGTCTGCCCGAGCCTGGCTCGGCCGAGGCATTGCGCCGCGGGCTCGTGCGGGTCGATCACGAGGGCAAAGCCGACGGGCCGGCCTATCATCCCTTGCATCCAGAGGTCAGAGAGGCCATGAAGCGACGGGTTGTCCAGGCTCTCGGGTCGCTGCGGAGCCGACCGGGCGAGACGCGCTTGGCGGCAGCACCCGGGCTGTTGATCCGGCTCGGGCCCGGGCCCACCTTGCTGGGAACCCCCGACACCGGGCTCGATGACCTCACGTTCGATCGGTTCGTTCAAGAGACATTCCGGCCCGAGACCGCACGTGACATTCCCGGCTCCGGCAATACCGACCCGGAACGGTTCACAGCCCGATCGCACTTCCTGGCTGGCGTGGGCCGGATGCCATGGCTGACGTGGCGGTCGCGGGCGATCGCCGCGCTCTACCGCGAGCTTTTCGAGGCGGCGCAGGCGACCGATCCCGGCGCGGTGCTGGCTGTGGTCACCCCGGGCCTGGACAACGGCCCTGCCGGCGGCGAGGCCCGGCGCATCGACCGCGCAGGCCTTGCCCCCAGCCAGGCCTGGCGCAGTGTCGGCCTCGATCTGCCTGTCTGGCCGACAGGTCCAGCCACGCTGCCCGTGCTGCGCGGTGTGTCATTGTCGACCGATGCCCTGGCACATGACCTGGCCACCAGCCCTGATCTCGATGCCTTGGTCGCTGCCCGGCCGCATCGCGGTCTGCTGTTATCGATCGACACAGACCCGCCCTCCATGGTGCCGCCCGCACCATCCGTTAACGGGGAAGATCTTCCAATCCAGGCCGGCTCGCCGGCCACCACGGGAGCTGCCGCCACCGATGCCTCGCTACTGGACCGGCTCGGCGGCGAGGAACCAGGGCGATCGTCGCTGCCGCGCACTCCAGCAGCGAGGATCTGGCTGAGCGCCCTACCCCTGGGCGACGGCGCGGCCGCCGACGAGCCGCTCGGACACGCGATCGCCGCACTCGATGCGCAGTGGCTGTTCCTGGAGGAAAAGGCAGTTGCCGGGCAGGAGGAGCGCGTCCGCCGGTTTTCCAGAGTGATGCAAGGTCTCCCTGCGTCGCAAGCCGCACCGGGCGACCGGGACGATCGCAGCGCCAGGCCGTTCGGCGTCGCCGTGCGGCGCATGAGCGACCAATCCCAAACCGTCCTGGAAATCGCCAATGACTCGCCATATCCCGTCCGCGTGGCCGGCGTGCTCGATGCGCCGGCGGCGGCCCTCGTCGAAGATCTGGGCCGTGGCCTTCGGCTGTTGCCGGCGGCGGTAGCCGG
Organism: uncultured Isosphaeraceae bacterium; assembly: GCA_963781785.1. Classification (GTDB taxonomy): domain Bacteria; phylum Planctomycetota; class Planctomycetia; order Isosphaerales; family Isosphaeraceae; genus CAWAHD01. Next base: position 1,131,178 of record CAWAHD010000002.1, read on the forward strand.
CGAGCGCAAGCTGGTGTTCGACCTGATTCCATACGGTGTCGCGGCAATCCGCGTGGATTCCCCGCGCGCCCTCTTCTCCTCGGTGTCGTCGTTCCCTTCGGAAGCGGCGCGCACGGGCATGAAGGCACAATTCAACGAGTTGTCGCTGCAACTGGCACGGCTCAATCGCGGTCTGGTGGCAAGGGCCGGCGAGCCGGGAAACCCGGGCTTCGAGCCCGATCTGGATTCCTCGCCGCCCGCGCAGACTCCCGACGCCAAGGCCGCGGGCTCGAACCCGACAGCCGGCAACGAGGCCGGTGGATCGGTACAGGGCGGCTGGCACGTCGAGAGCAGCTCGCCGAACTCCACGGCTCTGGCGATCGACCGCGATCGCCCCCACTCGGGGCAGGGGAGCCTGAGGATCACCGCACCGGCCACACCGGCGGCTGTCGCCAGCGACGTCTTTGCACCCGGCGTTCAACCCAACCTCACGATTCAGGCCCATTTTCGGGCGTCAGCCCCCGGAGCCAAGGTTCGCGTCTGGATCGAGGGGGAATCGGCAGGTAAACCCTACATCCGCCGCACCGAGCTAACCATCGGCACGGACTGGGAGGGTCGGGCCGTGCGTGCCTCGGATGTCCCGGCGGCGGGGCTCGACTCCGCTCGGCTGCGATTCGAGCTGCTCACGCCCGGCGTGCTCTGGATCGACGAATTGCACATGCCCGGCGAGGCACAATCGAAGTCAACACGGCTCAACGCCCAGCGTACGCTCTTGGCCGCACTGCGGGCCTATCGCGAAGAGCGCTATGCGGAGTTCGCCCGCCTGGCGGGCTCGCACTGGATCCGCGAGTCGAGCGTGGCGGTTCCCAGGCTGGCACGATCGACCGGACCGGCGCCCAAGCCAGGCGACGAGCGATCCCGCTCGCCCGCGGCTCTGCCTTCTGCCCTATCGCCGGAACTCAAGCTCAGGTAACATCAGACAAGGAGAAGTGACATGTTCGTCGCCTGCAGCACACTCTGCTTCGCAAGGGAGCCGCTGGAGACGGCTTTGCTACAGATCGCCGAGCTGGAATTCGACAAGTTCGAGCTGGCTCTCGACGAGCAAGGACAGCACATCCGGCCCTCGGAGGCTTGCGACAACCCCGAACTGGCCGTCCAGCGGTTGCGCCATGGCCCCAGCCTCATTCCCTCGTCGATCTATGTCGATCTCGGGGGCATTCCGCCCAGCGAAATGGCCTGGAAGTGGTTCGATGGGCTGTGCCGTCTGGCCAAGTTGCTCTCCGTGGCCGTGCTGACCATGCACGCCTCGGGAACCGAGACACCAATCGACGACGAGGTGAAGCGGCTCACCTCACTCGCCGGCCACGCCCAGCGCGAAGGCCTGGTGCTGGCGCTGCTCACGCACCGCCAGACCCTGACCGCCAACCCGCAAACCGCCGTCGAGCTCTGCCAGGCTGTACCCGGCCTGGGCCTGACCCTCGACCCCAGCCACTTCCTCCAGGGACCGCAGCCCGCCGTCGATTTCGACATGGTTTTCCCCTACGTTCAAAACGTCCACCTCCGAGATACCGGCATCGCACCCGGAGAGTTTCAAGTGCGGGTCGGCCAGGGGCGGGTCGATTATGCCCGCGTCGTCACCCAGCTTCAGCGCTATGGCTACAACCGCTCGCTGACGGTCTCGATCGTCGACCGGCCCGATAACCCGTTTGAACGCGAAGTCGAGATTCGCAAGCTCAAGCTCTTGCTCGAGACACTCATCTGAAACGGCTCGCCGGATTGCGATCAGAAAATCTAATACTTCGGGGGACCTCGCTCGTCATAATGGATGAGCGAGCATTTCTCTGCGTTGCCGCTTTGTTTCCATGCCCATCTCCGCGAGGCCCCGTCCTTGGTTGAGCCTCGGGAATATCGCGCGACTGCACGGTTTACCTCGCAACCCTGCCAAGTCTATAATGATCCCCGTTGCGCGGCTGAAGTAACCGGCAAGTCAGGCTGGGCCGCCCGGCGCGACTGGTCAATTCCCCTCCGTCGACCATGTCGACTCGTTCGAATTCAGGCGAGGCCTCTTCCCGGGCTCGAATGATCGAACTGTGCCGGGTCAGGCCGCGCCCCAGATGACTCATACCCCAAGAAGACGCTGGAGGTGCGATGAACGAGATCCTTGGTCGAGAGTGTCGCGAAAACTTGATCCGGAGAGGCTTTAGCCGGCGCGACTTCGGCCGGATCGCGGCGCTTCTCGGCGCCGGCGCGGCATTGCCGTTCTACAACGAAGCGGCACTGGCGCAGGGGCTGTCGGCCATGCGCAATCTGCCACCGGACGCGGTTCGGATCAACGCGAACGAAAATCCGATGGGGCCCTGTCCCGAAGCGTGCGACGCGATCAAGAACATTGTCAGCCAGGGCGGACGCTACCTTTACCAGGAGACATTCGAGTTCGCGGACGTGATGGCCCAAGCAGAAGGTCTCCCGAACAATCATGTGATGCCGTTTGCCGGATCGAGCGATCCGCTCCACAGGGCCGTCCTGGCATTCGCCGGTCCGGGCAAGAGTTACGTCGTCGCCGATCCCGGCTACGAGGCCGGCGCACGGGCCGCCCGGTTCATCGGGGCCAAGACCATCGCGGTCCCGTTGCGCAAAGATTACTCGCACGACGTCCAGGCGATGGCACAGGCCGATCCGGAGGCCGGGGTGATCTACGTCTGCAACCCCAACAATCCGACCGGCTCGATTACCTCGAAGGAAGACATCGAGTACCTCGTCGCACACAAGCCCAAAGGAGCGATCGTGCTCCTGGACGAGGCCTACATCCACCTGTCGAAGAACGCCGTACCGGGCACTGCGCTCGTGGCAGCCGGCCAGGACGTGATCATTCTTCGAACGTTTTCCAAGCTTTACGGCATGGCCGGCCTCCGGGCCGGGGCTGCGCTCGCGCGGCCCGACCTCCTGGCGAAGCTGCGAGAGTATGGCGCGGGGGCCCTTCCGGTCACCGGAATGGTGGGTGCCATCGCCAGTTTGAGGACCAAGGGACTGGTCGAACAGAGACGCAAGTTGATCGGCGAGATTCGCGAGGAGACGGCCCAGTGGCTCGACAAGAAGGGGGTTGCCGTCCTGCCATCGGAAGCCAACATGCTCATGGTCGACGTGCGCCGACCCGGTCGCCAGGTCTTTCAAGCATTGCTCAAGGAGAAGGTCGTGATCGGCAGGACCTGGCCTTCGATGCCCAACCACGTGCGGATCACGATCGGGACCCGGGAGGAGATGGCCAAGTTTCGGGCGGCCTTCGGGCGTGTCATGAATGTCTGATGGGCTCACGCGGCGATCGCTGGCACGCGGTCGTGGCTACGGCTTCAGCGACCTGGCGGGAGACGCCGCGGGGGGTGCCATCGCCGCCTTGGTGGCGCTCCCCTATGGCCTGGCGCTCGCACGGCTCATGGGCCTGCCGCCAGAATTCGGCCTGTTCACGTCGATCCTGACAGCGCCCGTGACGAGCGTTCTCGGCCGCAATCCGGTTCTGATCGGCGGCACGGCCAGCGCGACGGTCCCGTTCATCGCGGCGGCGGTGCGGCAGCAAGGTCCGGGCGGTGCCGCCAAGATCTGCCTGGCGGCGTCCGTCTTCATGATGATGTTCTGCGTGCTCCGCCTGGGCCGTCACGTCGCCAAGGTGCCGCATGCCGTTGTCTCGGGCTTCTCGTGCGGCGTCGGCGCCATGATGGTGATCCTTCAGCTCCACACGATGATGGGGTTCTCCGGTGCGCCGGGCACGGTGCCCGCCAGCCCTGTCTTGCAGCTCGTCCACGCATGGAAGAGCATTCCCCAATCCCGGTGGCAGCCCGTATTCCTCAGCTCGCTTGTCGTGGTCGGAGCGATTGCGGCCGCGCGGCGGTGGGCTCGGTCGCCGGCGCCGTTGATCGGCGTCGGCCTGGCTGTCGCCGCGGGGTATCTGCTGGGCTGGCATGAGCGGCAGCTCGGCGAAATATCCCTGCGCTTGCCCGCACTGGCTCGCTTTACCTGGGAGCCGGCCGATGTGACCTCGGTCTTGCCCGCGGGGTTGGGTCTGGCGATCGTCGCTTCGGTCAACATTCTGATCACGTCGAAAGTCGTCGAGCACTTCCAGGGGCGCCACCGTCCCCTGCGCAGCCGACGCCGACGGGGAGCTTGGCGCTTATGGCATCGCCAATCTCTGTGCCGGCGTCTTCGGAGTCCCCTTGAGCGTCGGCATTCCCGCCCGCAGCCTGGCCAACCTGCGCTGTGGCGGAACGACCCGGGTTGCAAACTTCCTGCACGCGGGATTCCTGATCGCGCTCGTCGGGCTCGGGGCAGGTCTGATCGCGCGAATCCCGCTGGCGGCGCTCGCGGGCGTGACCGCCTACGTGGGCCTGGGCCTCCTCGAATGGAGCACCTGGCGGCGTCTTCATCGCATGCGCCGGCTCGACGCAGCGGCGTTTCTCGCCACGGCGGCGGCCGTCATCACCACCAACGCAGTGGCCGCCGTCGCGATCGGCTGCTCCTTCTATATCATCCACCATCTCGCCGGCAAGCTCGTCACCCTCCAGCGGCTGCCGGCTGTCAAACCCCGCGAGGCGGACCAGATCTAGTCGCGACTTACCGCAGCGACGCCAGGAATTCCAGCAGATCGGCGACCTGCTGCGCCGTCAGGTCCCGAAGCAGGAGCTCCGGCATCAGCGACCGCGACTGGGGGACCAACCGCTCGATCTCGCCGGTGGTGACCTTGAGGATCTTGCCCTGGGCGTCCTTGAGCACCACCAGGCGCTCGGTCTTCTCCACGGCAAGTCCGTTCAGCACCCGGCCGTCCTTGGTCTCGACAAGGTAATTCGTGTAGGCCGGCTCGATCGTTTTTGAGGGGCTCGAGGATGTGCTCGAGCAAGGCGACCTTGGTGTACTTGGACCCGATTCTGGTCAAGTCAGGCCCGATCGATTCGCCAAGGCTCCCGACCTTGTGGCAGCTCTTGCACTGAGCGGCGGTGTTCTCTGTGAAGACCGATCGTCCGCGCGCCCTATCGCCCCTCAAGCCCAGGATCGCCGCGCCGTCGATCACGTCGCCGAGCCGCTTGATCCGCTCGGCTTCGGGAATGAACCGCTCGAACAGGTCGCGCACTTCGACCGAAGGGCTGGTCCTGGCGACCGACACCGCATCATTCTTGAGTGACTTCGCAGCGGAAGCGCGATCAATCAGGTTGAGAAGCGTCAGTGCTCCGCGGGTCGTCTGCACGAGCTGACCGACGGCGGCCAATCGCTCGGCCGGAGAGAGGGAATCGAGCTGATCGAGCGCCTGTACCGCAGTGCGATCCTCAGGCCGGAGAGCCGCAGCCGCGAGGGAGGCGCCCCGGCCTTGGACGCGGGCATGCGTGCGATCCAATCGCGAATCATACGGACGGCTCGGTCGTCGACCTGGTTGGAGCCGGCCCGCGGCATGCGGCCCCCTCCCAGCTTGCACATGCGGTAATACAAAACAGAGCGCGTCGGATCGCCCGGTGCGATGATGCTCGCCCCGGCGATGTTGAAGGTCCCCTGGATCGGGCGGACACCGATCGTTCCGGTTGCTTCCAGCGGCATTTCATAGCCGAGTGCGATATTGGCCGTACCACCAGCATTCTGCTGGTGACAGTGAGCACAGTTCGTTTGCAGATAAGACCGTGCGCGGCGATCGAGATCGGCAGACTCATCGTAGGGATCGACGAGCCTGGGCAGCTTGTGTGGCTCCGGATTCCAGGCGAAGAGACCCAACTCATGGAGCACCGCAAGCTGATTGGCAGCGGATCCGGTAAAGTCGTACCGCCGATTCATCTGGGGCGCGTTAAACCCGAGCGGCGAGGCCGATTGGATGCCGAAGAGCATCGTTCTCTTCTCGACCCACGGATTGTGGCACAACAGACATTCGGCCCGGGCATGGACCCGGTATTTTTGCTCGCGACGGCCGCCCGGACCATCGATCCAGAACGTCCGCGTGTCTCCCTGGGGGCCGGCCAGCTCGGCATCGGTCTGGTCGTCATTCCAGACGTACGAATACGGTCGCCACGCCTCGGCCTCGAGGTGGAGGATCTGGGTCTCGATAGGGCGGCGGCTCGCGGGCTTGCCCGGCTCTCGCTCGATCGAGACGGTCCGGGCCAGGACGGTTCCTTCCGGAGCTCGCCAGTTCCCCTGGCCGTCGAGTGCGACCTGTCCTGTTCCGGGAAGGGCCAGCAGCCGCTCGGCGGTCGCTCCGTCGGACCAGAGCTCGGCGCTCACCTGGTATGGCACCACACCAGGTGCCGGCCGGTGGTCGCGGGTCGAGCTGAACAGCCCGGTCTGGCTCAAGCGGCGCGGGAAATTCTGGACGGCCGTCACGGCCGGGTTGGGCACGAGCTGGTAGATCGCGTGGGTCCGGTCGTGATCGACCAGGAACAACTCGCCATCACGGGCCTCGCCAAACGCAACGAGGTGAAGAGGCGTCCGCGCCAGTTCCTTGTGCCAGGTGACCGTCTGATCCGTCGAGCGCAGCCCCCAGACGATCCCGGTCTGAAAATCTCCGTAAATATAGGCGCCCTGCAACCCGGAGAGACGGCTTCCGTGATAGACGTAGCCACCGGTGATCGAGGCGGCCTCCGAATGCGGGTGGGCCTTGATCGGAGGCAGGATCGGCGTGGGCCCGCGCCGACCTTCCACATGGACCGGCTGCGGGCCTTCCATCACGCTCCAGCCATAATTCCCTCCCCGCTTGACCTTGAAAACAAGCTCCCACAGCTCCCACCCGACATCGCCAACCCAGAGGTCCCCGCTCGCGCGGTCGACGCTCATCTTCCAGGGATTGCGAAAGCCGAACGACCAGATCTCGGGGCGTATGCCGGATTGGTTGACGAACGGATTGTCGTTTGGGATCGAGTACGCCTTGCCGGCACCCGGGTGATCGACGTCGATCCGGAGGATGCTCGAGAGCAAGTCGGAGCAGTCCTGGCCGGTCATCCTGGGATCGGGGGGCGATGGCCCGGCCCCATCTCCGGTGGAAATATAAAGATATCCGTCCTTGCCGAAAACGAGGCAGCCGCCGTTATGCCCCCCCGACCAGAAGTTGAGGACGACCTGCTCGGTCCTGGGATCGATCACGCTCGGGTCGGTTGGGCTCGTCTGGAACCGCGCCACCACCGATCCGTCGGCAATGTCGTTCTTGCGCACATAGCAAACGTAAACATACCGATTTTTGTCGAAGTCCGGATGAAACGCGAGGCCATAGAGTGCGCTGAAATCGGGGTGAAGCTTGGCGACGTCGAGCGCGAGATCGGCCTTTCGGCAGCCCGGATCGTTCGGGAATGAGAAGATCCGGCCCCTCACGTCGCCCACGTAGAGCCGCGGGGACCCGGGCGGCTGGACGAGCACGACGGGAAACTCGAATTTGAGGTAGGGGAACGCCGGCGCGACCGTGTACGGAGCCGCGGGATCGGGAGTGCCCTTGAAATTCGAGCCGGTCCAGGGGACGCGGCGTTGGGCGAGTGGCGCGGGGGCCTCCAGGGCGACTGATCGCGGCGCGGCGTTCCCGTCGGCGGATCGGTTCGGCGGGGGCGGGCTACCCTGGGCTGATGAAAACCTGGGGTTAGTCGTCCCGGCGGGACGTGCTTGTGGGCGGCGTTTCCGTTGCGCTCGATCGAACGACGGCGCGAGCCAAACATCCCTTTCCCCCCCTTGCGAAGGGGGGGCCAGGGGGGGTGGCACTGGGGCCTTGGACATCGGAGAACGAAGAGCGCTCGACGGCCTTGTGACTGGCGGCGCCGCGACCACCCCCCCTAACCCCCCCTTCGCAAGGGGGGGAAAAGGGCGCAACGAAATCCGGGGGAACGCGCGGCTCGCGAAAGGCCAACTTTCGATTAGCCCAGGCGTACCCTTCCGAGCCTGGGAAGCGCAAAGTCCCGCCGCGACGACCATCGTCGCTATCGACAAGAGCGCCGCTGGCCATCGCGCCGAGATCGAACGCGTACCACTTTTCGAGCGGAGCGGGGTCAAGCGATGCCTACTCCTTGGGCAGCACGTACAGTTGCAGGGTCCTCATGACCCATCTGTCATTTTGCTTGATGCGCATCTGGACGAAGGGAATGATGAGGTCCTTGGCCGTGTCCGGCTGGAACCTGCCCTCGATGGTCATGACTTCGGAGGAAATCAGCCGGGCGAATTCGACTGTGTTCTTCGACGTGGTCGGTTCCTTCGCATTCTTGAAGACGTCGCGATAGAAGGACTCGATTTCCGAGCGACCCTTCTTGGCGCTGATCTTGAACTCACCGGTGGATTTATCTTTCTCGATCAAATCGATCTGGGCGTCTTCGGTGTAGGTCGCAGCCATCGCGGTCGCGTCGTGGGTGTCAAACAGCTTCGCGCCCTTGTCGAGGTTTTCCTGTGCCAGGGTTTTGGCCTCCTTTTCGTCGGCCAGCTCGGCGCTGGCCCGAGTCACCGCGCTGTGCGCGGCAGCGAGGGCCAGGTTGGCGCGCCTCAGCTCACTGTTGGCCTTGGTCTGGACGGCCAGCACGGTCCCCGTCCCGGCAAGCACCACGGTCAGTGCAAGGATCGCCAAACTTCGCATGGTGGTCTCTCCTCAGAGTTGCGGAATCGGCGTTCAAGACCCGACAAACGTCTGAATCTCGGATTGATCGATCGATTTGGCTCTATTCTTGTAGCACGGCCAGAGGCTTTCCCGCATGAACCAGATAAATTCGGCGTTGGTCGCCATCGTGTACTCGCCGTAGTTCGGGTCCATGAACCACACCCCGACCGAAGTGACGTAGGCGCCCACGGCATGACCACCCCAGCCGGATTTGTAGAAGCCGATGAGCTTGTACCCCTCGGTCGCGGTTACAGCGTTTGCGATCTGTTCGAAGGACGGTTTGCTCAAGGTTTGGCAGACGCCGTAGGGTACGAGCTTGCAGTTGCCGGTAATGCGACTGCGGGCCCAGTTCATATTCTCGACCCGCCCCTTCTTCGCCACATTGAAGACCTTGAGCTGTTGCTCCATGATTCTCCGGATCGTGCTGGGGACCTCTCCGGCCTTGCCGTTTTCATTCGGCGAAGATGGCGCCGCTTTCTTCGGTGGACCCAGTCAATCCCAGAAGTCCTCGGCTTTCGATTCCTTGATGATCCACATGATGGAGAGGGCCTGACAGACTCCACCCGACAGGATTGTAGCATGCTCGACGAGTTTACTTGACCCATCCCCGGCTGGAACTCGTTCGATGTTCTTCCCCCACCTGCTGTCGCGCCCTTGGTGATACTCGTAAACATGCGAGATGGCCATGCGAACCTCGGTTCTAGGCCGTCGCGGCCGGCCCGATGACTTTCACGTGACGCCGTCAGTTGCGGGATCAAGTCGAACCCAACCCCGAGCTAGATTGGAACCGATCGGCAAGGTCGATTCAAGATTCTTACCTGCCCGACGCGGCAGCTTGGGCCACTGGACGTCGATCAATGCCCTTCGCCGGCGGGGCCATGTCCACCACCTGTGCCCGTGTAGAGCCGCTGGGCTTCGATGTAAGCTTGGACGCCGCGCGGTACCTGATAGCGGATGCTCCGGCATTCGGCCACGCGTCGGCGGAGATCGGTCGACGCGATGCCAATCGGCGGGATCGATACGTTCCAAAGCGGATGCGCACCCGCGCCGAAGTCCGGAAGGCTCGCCGGGTCGCACTCTGCGATGCCCGACCGGTTCACCACCACAATCGTCGCCAACTGAGCGATCCGCCCCGGATCGCGCCACGACGGAAGATCGGCCAGGCTGTCGGCTCCGATCAGGAAGAACAGCTCATCGTTCGGGCACTCGCGGCGGACCGATTCCAGCGTCTCCACACTGTAATGCGGGCCCGGCCGCGTGGCCTCGATCTCCGAGACGGCAAACTGCGAATGCCCCGCCAGCGCGATCCGCGCCATCTCCAGCCGGTGAGCCACCGCCGTGCGGCCACCCAGCTTGTGCGGCGGCGCGCCAGTCACCACAAACCAAACCCTGTCCAGCCCACAAGACTCGCGGCACTGCTCGGCCAGGATCAAGTGCCCAAGATGGATCGGATCAAACGTACCGCCAAACAGTCCCAGCCGCATTTCCCCCAAACCCTCAATGTCGCTCGGATCCGCGACGATGCGCCTGGCCACGCCCAATGCCCCGCCAAGCCGTATCGCTGTGGACAAACGTGCAGAAATCCGTTCCAATCAAGAAAACCCGATCCGCCCGGGCCCAGAGCGTTCAGTGCCGTTTCAACCTGTCGGGTCGATGGATCTGCGCCGGCCTGGCTCGGCATGCGAGGCCCCACGAATTCCGACGATAGGTCCGATTGATGAGCGTTGTCAACGGCGGAGTGGGATCTGATCCGGCAGAACGCGACGACCAAGATCGCGAGCGAGGGAGCAGCGGGCCCGCCGGCCGGGGCGCGCCTTCACACCAGGGAAGCTGGTTCGAGGTCGCGAGCGAACCGGCGACCCCGGGGGGTGGGTATGCCGGCGTGGTGTTCAACCGCCCGATCGAACAGGTATTGACCTATCGCGTGCCCGAGCGGCTCTGGCGCTTCATCCGGCCGGGCCAGAGGGTCCGTGTTCCGCTCGGCAGGGGCGATCGCCCCGTTGTCGGTTACTGTGTGCGGGTTGACCCCGAACCGCCCGACGCCCTCGAGTTGAAGCAGATCAAAAACGTCGTCGAGCTGCTGGACTCCCCACCGCTCATCGACCAGAAGATGCTCGACCTGACCAGATGGCTGGCTGACTATTACGCCTGTTCGTGGGGCCAGGCGCTCGATGCCGTGGTTCCGGCTGGGGTCAAGAAGCACGCGGGCACGCGGATCGGCACCTTTCTCACTGTGCCTGAAGAGACGAAAGAGGCAATGCGGGCAGATACGATCGTGCCGCGTCTGACCGCCAAGCAGACCGCTGTGCTGGAGGTCCTGGGGCGCGGCAGCGAGCCGCTCACTGTCGCAGACGTCTGCCGGCTGGCCCGCTGCACCTCCGTCCCGATCCGGTCGCTCGAGCGTCGCGGTTTGTTGCACACGGTGCGCAAGCGGCTGCCGATCGGGCTCCTGGGCCAAACGTCGGCCCGTGATCGATCCCCGGGACGATCGCTTCGAATCTCGTCGCCTGATCTTGCAGCCGCTCGAGACGACAGTGAGCCGGCACGGGAACTGGAGCCCTCAGCCGTGCCGCGGTCTCTGATCCTCACCGCCGAGCAGGCCGGAGCACTCGCGCAGATCGACCTGGCAATCGAACGGGGGCAGTTCGCGCCGTTTCTGATCCACGGGGTGACCGGCAGCGGCAAGACCGAGGTCTACCTGTGCGCGATCGAGCGGGTCGTGGCGCGAGGCCAGCAGGCGATCGTGCTGGTGCCCGAGATCAGCCTGACGCCGCAAACAATCGAGCGGTTCAGCGAGCGGTTCGGCAAGGTCGCAGTCTTGCACAGCCACTTGAGCGATGCCGAACGGCATCGCTACTGGCAGAGCATCGCCTCGGGCGAAGTCCAGGTGGTGGTCGGTGTGCGGTCGGCGATCTTCGCGCCGGCGCGCCGGCTGGGATTGATCGTGATCGACGAGGAGCATGAAAGCACCTTCAAGCAGGAAACAACGCCCCGATACCACGCACGCGACGTGGCCGTCAAACGGCGCAGCTCGAACGGATTCCGGTGCTCTTGGGGTCGGCAACGCCGTCACTGGAATCCTGGGGGAACGCCGAGCGCGGACGATACACGCGGCTGGTGATGCCGGCCCGCGTGGGCGGCCGGCCCATGCCGGATGTCGAGCTCATCGACTTGCGCAACATCAAGACCCCGCTCGGCGGCCTGAGCGAGCCGCTCCGCCAGGCGATCCTGTCTGCGATCGAGTCCGGGGGACAGGTGATCCTACTGCTCAACCGCCGGGGCTTTCACACGCTCGTCATCTGCCCGCGGTGCGGGCAGGTTGTCAAGTGCGAGTCGTGCGACGTGGCAGCGACGTACCACAAGGGCAGGCATATCCTGCTGTGCCACACGTGCGACGCCGAACGCGCCTGCCCCACAGCGTGCCCCGGCTGCGGCGCACCCGCCTTGCACTACGGCGGAATCGGCACTGAACGCCTTGAGCGCGAAATCCACGCGACCTTTCCCCACGTCGTCGCGCGGCGGATGGACTCCGACACGATGCGCGCCCGGGCAGCCACCATCGCGTTCTCGAGGCGTTCAAGAGCGGAGAGGTCCAGATCCTGCTGGGCACACAGATGATCGCCAAGGGCCTTGACTTCCCCAACGTGACCGTGGTCGGAGTCGTCAGCGCTGACACCGCGCTCCACTTGCCTGATTTTCGTGCTTCTGAACGAACGTTTCAGCTCGTCGCGCAGGTCGCCGGACGCACCGGCAGAGGAGAAAAGCCGGGCAGGGTGATCGTGCAAACCTACTCGCCCGACCACCCGGCGATCCGCGCGGCAGCCCGGCATGACTATCATGAATTCGTGCAGAGCGAGCTGCCCGTGCGCGAACTGCATGGCGTGCCTCCCTTCGGCCGGCTCGTGCGAGTCATCGCCCGTGGGCCCGTGGAGGCGGCGGTTGCCGATTACTTGACCAGCCTCGCTGCGGCGTTTCGGTCGGCTGCCCCTCTTTCCGTGCGGATCCTGGGACCTTCTCCGGCACCTATTCTCAAGATTCGCAACCTCTATCGCTACCATCTGCGGCTGCGCTCGCCAAACTCCAGGCCGCTCCAGGCTTTGACAAAGACCGTACCGGTCGCTCACCCTCCCCCCCATGGCGTCGAAATCGCAATCGACGTCGATCCCATCACAATGTTATAGAGACGGGAATGGGAAAGAGAGAAGGTGGGCAAAGGTGGCAATAGCCGTTGACCCGATCGCCATGCTGGAAATCATCGGGGATTGCAAACACCTCGGCGAAACTCGCGAGAAATCGGTAGAAAATTCCTAAAGTTCGATTTACAAGGTTGACACTTGCGGCTATCTTCTCGGCCGTTCGTTCACACCCAGGATTCGTGACGGCGGAGCTCACGGTTGAGCTCCGATCAGGTCAGGCAAGGAGGCTGGGATTGCGATCAAATCACACTTGGCCTTCGTCTCCTGATATTCAAGGTCGCGACGAATCGGGCTTGCGCTCCATCGCGGTGCCATTCCCGACTGGTGATGTGACTGCCCCCCATCCGTGTCGTTCGTCCGCCTCGCGACAAGAGCCGACCTGGGTCGCTAGAGCCGCCACAACGGCTCGAAGCAAATGGCTCAAGGGGACGACTCCACACTTCAAGTCTAGTCGAAGACGTTGCGACGTCGCGGATCGGATCGGATCGCGACTTTCCCATCGGTAATCAGGAGGAAATGATGCGCATGACACAAGGGTGGAATAGGCTGCGAACCGCGGTCGTCGCCCTCGGACTTCTTGCCTGGTCCACGACAGGCGCCAAGGCAGATGCCATCTCGAATCTGCTGGATTACAGCACGGCGGGCTCGATCAATTACGCGACCGGAGTCACGGGCGCAAACGTGATCAGCTACGTCCCGGTCACGAACGCCTCGATTGACCCCAGCTCGAACCTGCCATTGGGTTCGTTCCAGGTCGCCGCCCTGCCGACCGGCCAGACGACGACATACGACAACACGCCGTTCAGCATCACCCTGTCCCCCACGTCTTACAACAACATCGCTCTCACGGGCAGCACTCCGGTGATCCTCACCGGCACCCTGAATGGCTCGCTCACGGGCAGCTACCAGTCGAGCGTGAACGTCTCATTCAACCCGGTCACCGACAGTGCGTTCAAGCTCGCAGGCGCGTCCAGCACGCTCAACGTGCTCGAGAACGATCAGAAGCTGCTCGTCCCCGCATCGGCCGGTGGCACGACCACGCTCGAGGGAGTTCTCGCGACCAGCGGAACGCCCGGCGCCCTGGCTCCGATCCCCGAGCCCAGCACAATCGCCCTCTTCCTGAGCACCATCGCAGGACTGGGCCTGCGCAAATACGTCGTGGCTCGCCGCCGGCGCAGCCATTCCTGAAACCGACACGGAATTGGCGGACGCAATCCTTTTGCAAGTCGGTCGTGGTTCGACCGCCCTCCGATCCTCGGGCAGACGTCTGAGCGTCCACTCAAATCAGTTTCGCCTGACCCTCGGCGCTCGCGAGCGCCGAGGGTTTTCGTGTTCGTCCTTTGTCTCTCGCGAATGGCCCCACGCTTGCGCATCGGGCTGGTGTGCGTCGCGCGCAAACAAACAGCACCGCATCGGGTCTCGATCAGGCTGGGCCGTGATTCCTGAGCTTGCGGTAGCGCCGGATCAATGCATTCGTCGAGCTGTCGTGGTTGAGCTTGGGCTCGTCCTTGCTTTCGAGCTCGGGGATGATCCGCTTGGCCAGGACTTTGCCCAGCTCGACTCCCCACTGGTCGAACGAGTTGATCCCCCAGATGGTCCCCTGGGTGAATACGCTGTGCTCGTACAGGGCGACGAGCGACCCGAGTATCTCGGGAGTCAACCGCTCGGCCAGGATGACATTCGTCGGCCGGTTCCCCTCGAACGTGCGATGCGGGACCAGTCCCTCCGGCGTTCCCTCAGCGAGCACGGCCTCCGCCGTCTTGCCGAAGGCCAGGGCTTCCGCCTGCGCAAAAACGTTGGACATGAGCAGGTCGTGGTGCGGGCCCAGCGGATTCAACGACCGCCCGAATCCGATCAGGTCGCAAGGGACCAGCCGGGTTCCCTGGTGGATGAGCTGGTAGAAGGAATGCTGTCCGTTGGTGCCCGGCTCGCCCCAGTAGACCGGGCCGGTGGAATAAGAGACACGAGCTCCATCCAGGGTGACCGATTTGCCGTTGCTCTCCATCGTCAACTGCTGCAAATACGCGGGGAACCGCTTGAGGTACTGATCATACGGCAAGACGGCGACCGTCTCGGCCCCGAAGAAGTCGGTGTACCACACCGTGAGCAGGCCCAGCAGGACCGGCAGATTGCTCTCGAAAGGCGCTGTCCGGAAATGTTCGTCCATCGCGTGGAACCCGGCCAGCATGGCCCGGAACTGGTCCGGCCCGATCGCGATCATCGTCGACAGGCCAATCGCTGAATCCATCGAATAGCGGCCGCCGACCCAGTCCCAGAACCCAAACATGTTCGCCGGGTCGATGCCGAACCGGCTGACCTCCGCTTGATTGGTGGAGACAGCGACGAAGTGTCTGGCCACCGCCTGCGGGACGCGCAGCGCGCCCAGGCACCAGTCGCGGGCCGAGCGGGCGTTGGTCATTGTTTCGAGGGTCGTGAACGTTTTCGATGAGATGATGAACAGCGTTTCCGCCGGGTCGAGGTCGCCGGTGGCCTCGGCAAAGTCGGTGCCGTCGACGTTCGAGACGAACCGAAACGTCAAGGCGCGCTCGCTGTAGTGCCGCAGGGCCTCATAGGCCATCACAGGCCCGAGATCCGATCCGCCGATCCCGATGTTGACCACATTGCGGATGCGCTTGCCGGTGTGCCCGAGCCAGTCGCCGCCCCGGACCTTGGCGGCGAACCCTGCCATGCGATCGAGCACCGCGTGAACCTGGGGTACGACGTCTTCGCCATCGACGAAGATCGACTGACCCGAGGGCGCACGCAAGGCGACGTGCAGGACCGCGCGGTCCTCGGTGACGTTGATCTTCTCGCCGCGGAACATCGCATCGATACGTCCTCTCAAGTCTGATTCCGCGGCAAGCTCCAAGAGCAGGCCGAGTGTCTCGGTCGTGACCCGGTTCTTTGAGTAGTCGAGGAACAAGCCGACGGCATCCAGCGTAAGCCGCTCGCCGCGGCCGGGATCGTCGGCGAACAGGCGGCGGAGATGAACGTCGCGCATCTCCTGGTGATGGGCTTCTAGCCTTTTCCAGGCGGGTCGCTCGCGGAGGTGTCTTGTCGACATGGTGCCACTCCAGCTTCGGGTATTTCGATCGGCGCGCGATTCGAATCCAGGATTGCATGCTCAGCCCAGGGCGTCCGTGACGATCTCCCGGGCCTCTCGAACGATAGAGTCCAGGTGGGCCTGGTCGTGGAAGCTCTCGGCATAGATCTTGTAAATGTCTTCGGTACCGGAAGGGCGGGCGGCGAACCATCCGCCGGCCGTGACGACCTTGAGGCCGCCCAAGGGAGCGTCGTTGCCGGGGCGCGGGTCAATCTGGCCACGATCGGCTCGCCCGCCAGCTTGGATGCCCGCACGTCGGACGGGTCGAGCTTCGCCAGCCGCTTTTTCTGATCGGCGGTCGCCGGAGTATCGATCCTGACGTAAAATGGTTCCCCGAACTCGGCGGTGAGCTCCCGGTAGTGCTCGCCCGGATCCTTCCCGGTCTTGGCGAGGATCTCGGCGGCTAGGAGGTCGAGAATCGGACCGTCTTTATCGGTGGTCCAGACGGTGCCGTCTCGCCTCAGGAAGCTGGCTCCCGCGCTTTCCTCGCCGCCGAAAGAGAACGAGCCGTCGAGCAAGCCCGCGGCAAACCACTTGAAGCCGACGGGCACCTCGGCAAGTGGTCGTTTCAGGCCGGCGACGACGCGATCGATCAGGCTGCTGGAAACGACGGTCTTGCCGACCTTGGCGTGGGCCGGCCAGTTGGGCCGGTGAGTGAGCAGATAACGGATCGCAACGGCGAGGTAATGGTTCGGATTCATGAGCCCCGCCGACCTCGTGACGATTCCGTGGCGGTCAGAGTCCGGGTCGTTGCCAAAGGCCAGGTCGAAGCGGTCCTTGAGATGCACCAGGCTCGCCATGGCATAGGGGCTGGAGCAATCCATGCGGATCTGGCCGTCGTGGTCGAGCGTCATGAACCGGAACGTGGGGTCGACGCGGGGTTGGTCACGGTGATGTCGAGGCCGTAGAGATCCGCGATCGGCTGCCAGTAGTGCAAGGCCGCACCGCCGAGCGGGTCGACACCAAGCTTGAGGCCCGCCGAGCGGATCGCTTCCATGTCGATCACGCTATTCAGGTCGGCAACGTACGGCGAGACGAAGTCGACCTCGTGTGTGGTTCCGGCCCGCAGCGCCTGGAGAAACCCGATGCGCTTGACCTCGGTGTTGCCCGACTTGAGCAGGGCGTTGGCTCGATTCTGGATCCACGACGTGACGTCAGAGTCGGCGGGACCGCCGTGGGGAGGGTTGTACTTGAAGCCGCCGTCGGTGGGAGGGTTATGCGACGGCGTGATCACGATGCCGTCGCTCTTGTGGTCGGTCCGGCCCCGGTTATACATCAGGATGGAGTAGGAGATGACCGGAGTTGGGGTCACTCCATTGTCGCGCTCGAGCATCGTTTCGACGCCCTCGGCTGCCAGGACCTGAAGCGCCGTCCGCTGGGCGGGATCGGACAGGGCATGGGTGTCCTTGCCCAGAAACAGGGGTCCGTCGATTCCGTGCGCGCGGCGGTAGTCGCAGATCGCCCGGGTGATTGCCAGGATGTGTGCCTCGGTGAAGGTTGCGTCGATCGCCCGACCGCGGTGGCCGCTGGTGCCGAACGCAACCGCCTGCCGGGGGTCGTTCGGGTCGGGCCGGTTGACGTGATAGGCTTCCTCGAGCGCGACGACATCGATCAAAGATTCGAGCGGCGCGGGTTGGCCCGCCAGGGGATGAATGGCCATTGGGAAGTTATCCGCTCTCGTAGGTCAGGCTTTCCAGCCTGACGGTTCCAAGTAGGTCAGGCTTTCCAGCCTGACGGCTCCACGTAGGTCAGGCTTTTCAGCCTGACGGCTCTCCTCTCGTAGGTCAGGCTTTTCAGCCTGACGGCTCTCCTCTCGTAGGTCAGGCTTTCCAGCCTGACGGCTCTCCTTTCGTAGGTCAGGCTTTCCAGCCTGACTTACAACATGCGTACTTCTCGCGTCGTTCCTAGATGACCGGGCATGGCTTGACGTTCCAGATACCGCTGGCGTACTCGGCGATCGTGCGATCGCTGGAAAACTTGCCCGAGTGGCCAACGTTGACGACGGCCCGGCGATTCCAGGCCTCGGGCTGAACGTAGAGCGCTCCGACCTGTTCCTGAATCGCGAGGTACGACGAGAGGTCGGCCAGATGCATGTAGTGATCGCCCCGGGGCAGGAGGGTATCCCAGATCGGCCCGAAAATGCCAGGCTCATCCCGGCTGAAGGCATCCGCCCGGATCATGTCGAGGCGCGGCGGGTTTCCGGCTCGTGCTCGTAATGCCAGTAAGGGCTGTACCAGCCCCGGCTCCCCTGGACCTGTTCGGCCGTGAGGCCGAATAGGAACATGTTCGATTCCCCGGCCTCGCGAGCCATCTCGATCGTCGCGCCGTCGCGGGTACCGACCGTGAGCGCACCGTTCATCATGAATTTCATGTTGCTGGTTCCGCTGGCCTCGAATCCAGCGGTGGAGATCTGTTCCGATACGTCGCTGGCCGGGATCAGGCGCTGGGCGAGGCTGACGTTGTAATCCGGCAGGAAAACGACCTTGAGCCTCTTGCCGGCGATCGGGTCGGCGTCGACGACCGCGGCGACGTTGTTGATCAGCTTGATGATCAGCTTGGCCAGCGCGTAAGCCGGCGCAGCCTTGCCTGCGAAGAAGAACGTACGGGGCGGCACGTCGCATCTGGGGTTGTCGCACACGCGGTTGTACAAGACGATGATGTGAAGAATATTGAGCAATTGCCGTTTGTATTCGTGGATGCGTTTGATCTGGCTGTCGAAGATTGTATCCGGATCGACCGAGAGCCCGACCTGCCGTTTCAGCCACGCGGCAAACCGTGTCTTGGCGGCTCGTTTGGCACGGCGGAAGCCTTCCAGGAAGGTCCGGTCCTCGGCGAACGGGACAATATTGACGAGCTCGCCCAGGTCGGTCACCCAGTCGTCGCCGATCGCCTCGGTGATCAGGCGAGCCAGGTCAGGGTTGGCCAGGAGGAGCCACCGCCTGGGTGTGACGCCGTTGGTCTTGTTGCTGAACCGCTCGGGAAAGATCTCGGCCAGATCCTTGAGGACGGTGGTGCGCAACAGCCGCGTGTGGATCTCCGCCACGCCGTTGGTGCTATGGGTACCGACGACCGCGAGGTTGGCCATGCGCACCCGTTTCTCCTGCCCCTCGGCGAAGATGCTGACCCGCGCCACCCGGCCGGGGTCGCCAGGAAACTTGCGATGAACGTCGTCGAGGAATCGGCTGTTGATCTCGTAGATGATCTCCAGGAGCCGGGGCACCAGGAGCTCAAACAGGCTGACCGGCCAGGTCTCGAGCGCCTCCGGCATCAGGGTGTGGTTCGTGTAGGCCAGAGTGCGCCGGGTCAGGTCCCAGGCTTGGTCCCAGCCCAGTCCGGCCTGGTCGAGCAGGATGCGCATCAGCTCGGCGACCGCCAGCGCGGGGTGCGTGTCGTTGAGCTGGACGGCCGCCTTCTCGGGCAGGGCCGGCCAGTCGTTGCCGCGCCGGCGAAACCGTGCCACGATGTCGCCCAGCGAGCAGGCGACCAGGAAGTATTCCTGGATGAACCGCAGGTTCCTGCCACGGGCTGACGAGTCATCGGGATAAAGGACGCGGGTCACATTCCCTGCCACGACTTTCTCGTGGACGGCGTCGAAGAAGTCTCCCCGGCTGAATTCCAGAAAGTTGAAATCCTCGTGGGGAGTGGCCCTCCACAGCCTGAGCGTGTTGATCGTCAGGCCGCCGTAGCCGATCACCGGCCGATCGTAGGGAACACCGACCACGCACGTCGGGACGTTGGGTACGACGGTGAGCTGCCCGTCTTTCAACTGAAAGGCGCAGTTGACCCGGACTTCGACGGTATGCGGGGGACGAATGACTTCCCATGGATCGCCATGGGCAAGCCAGTTGTCGGGATGCTCGACCTGGCGGCCGTCCTTGATCTCCTGGCGGAACATCCCGTATTCGTAGCGCAGACCGTAACCAATGGCCGGGTATTCAAGCGTGGCCAGCGAGTCGAGGAAACACGCGGCGAGCCGGCCCAGCCCGCCGTTGCCCAGGCCGGCGTCCGGCTCACCGTCCAGCAAGGCTTCCCAGTCGATGCCGTTGTCCGAGGCCAGGTCGTTACGAACGAATTCTTCGACCTGAAGGTTGACGATCGCGCTCGATGTTGTACGGCCGATCAAGTATTCGATCGAAAAATAGTTCACTTCCTTGGGGTTCTGCTTGTCGTACGATTCCTCGGTCAAGAGCCAGCGCTGCGCCAACAGGTCGCGCACCGAGCGGGCAATCGCCTCGAACCGGTCGCGCGTCGTCGCCTTTTGCAGGGAGACGATATGGTCAAAGACGACGTGCCGATCGTATTTGTCGGCGTCATCGAATCGTAACGGGCCGCATTCGTAGCGCTCGAGCGGGCTGGTGGTCTTGGGCATAGGGCGGCTCCGGACGCGGGTTGCAGGCAAAAGGCGGCTCACTCACGAAGTCACATGGCGGACGTCATTCCAGAGGCGAAGGGCCGGTTCATCGCGGGAATGCTCGTAGCCCAGCACGCTGAGCGACGCGGTACTCAGATAAAAGAGCCGGCCGTCCGAAGGAGATAGACCCAACCATCGAGCGGCCAGTACCCGAAAAAAATGGCCGTGACCGACCAGGAGAATGCGACCGCTCAAACTGCGCAGCCGGCTGATGACGCGGTCGGCCCGGGCTTCGACTGCCTCGACCGATTCTCCCCCGGGACAGCCGTCGCGAAACAACGACCAGCCGGGCTGCTGCCGGCGGATCTCGTCGGTCGTGAGCCCGTCGAAACGGCCGTAGTCCCATTCCATCAGGTCAGGGACCAGTTCGCTCTCATCGCGGAAACCGGCCAGGAGAGCCGTGCGGCGGGCTCGCTCCAGAGGGCTGACCAGCACCTTGGAAAACGTCGTTCCCCGCAGCCGCTCACCCAGGCTGCGCGCATTGCGCTCACCCCGCTCGGTCAGCGGGATGTCTGATCGGCCCGTATGCTGGTGCGAGATCGTCCAGGCCGTCTCACCATGCCGGGCAAGATAGAATTCCGGGAGTGAATCACACAACAGGTTGTCCCCTTACGATCCCGAGACGAAGCAGTCTGTTTCGATGCCTTCGCGCCCCGGTCGTATACCCTCGCCGCTCGCGTGATGGCATCTCGGCAGCGCTCCAGTCGGGCCAGAGCGGGTTCTCATGATACCAGAACCGGGTCACGGACTGTTTCCTCAATATGGGCTCAACTTTCGGCCGCCCGAGCGGGCATCCCGGGCTCGTAGCAGGTTCGTCTGACAAAAAAACTGCGCGTCTTTCGCCATGCAAATAGCGGGCCAGGCTGCGACAATCACATCAACCTTCCCCCACGAGTGGAACCATCGCTCTGGCGATCATCGACTCTTCATCCGTCCGGATCACCCGGACGGGCGTCCGGGCGTCGTCGGCCGAGATCAACGGTGCATTCGAATGATTTCGGTCTTCATCAAGGGTGATTCCTAGAAAAGAAAGACCTTCGCAGATTGCGGCTCGGGCCTCCGGTGAGTTCTCACCGATGCCCCCGGAAAAGACAACGACGTCCACGCCGCCGAGAGCCGCTGCGAACGACCCGATTGCCTTCTTGGCCTGGTACGTGAACAGTGCGAGGGCCTCGGCTGCGCGGGGGTCGTGGTCTCGCCGGGAGAGGAGATCCCGGAAGTCCGGGCTGGTCTCCGACACGCCGAGAAGCCCGGACTCGTGGTTGATCAATGCGTGGAACCTTTCCGGCGTCAATCCTGCGGTTCGTGCCAGGAACCAGGGCAGCCCGGGGTCGATATCACCGGACCGCGTGCTCATCACCAGCCCCGAGGCGGGAGTGAAGCCCATCGTGGTATCGATCGAGCGCCCGTGTTGGACCGCCGCCATGCTGGCTCCCGAGCCAAGATGCAAGAGGATGACCCGGCCCTGAGCCTGCTCCGGACCGGCCAGGCGCTCGAGCTCCTCCAGCAGATAGGCATACGACAGGCCATGGAACCCGTACCGGCGGACGCCGGCAGCCGTCAGGCGCCGCGCGATGGGCACGATCTGGGCGACCCGCGGCAGGTCGTGATGGAACGCCGTGTCGAAGCAAGCGATCAGGGCGAGTCCCGGCCATTGCTGCTGGAACCGTTCGATCAAGGCGATCTCGCCCGGGAGATGGTCGACATCCAGCGGGATCAACCGGCGCAGCTCGGCGATCAGGTCGGCCGTGACAAGCTCGGGATGATGATACCGCGGGCCCCCATGCACGACCCGGAACCCAGCGCCGGCGATCGCCTTCCGTCCGATCTTGTCCTCGAGCCAATCGAGAACCACGTCGGCCGCAGCCACAGGATCGGGGCGCTGACGGGCCAGGCCTGTCGCTCACTTCCGTCTTCTCCCGCCACGCTCATCTGCGAGCCATCAAGCCCGATTCGCTCGATACTGCCGGCGACGACCCGCCGTGGTGGCGTGGAGCGCGAATGGGGCCGCTCGAACACCGCAAATTTGAGGCTGGACGATCCGCCGTTGACGGTCAGCAAAATCGACCGATCCGGCCTCTCGCGAGGCCGCGCGGCTTCACGGCTGGTGGCAGTTGGCGTGCTCATGGATCGGCCGGCTATTCTACGTCGCGATCAAGCGAGCCGGGAAGAGACAACCCGACGCCGGTTCCGTCGGACGGTCTCCGACCAGGATTTTGGATTCAATGACATGAGGACTCCGCGTGTCGCCAGGCGACCGGTATTCGGTACTCTCACCCCGCGCCTTGCGGCACGATGTTGTGATACGATAGACCAATCCGGCGGCCCGCGGGGGCGCCAGAAGAGCATTTTCGCGAGAATCTGGTCCGGCACAGGCTGAATTGACGCCTAGTGGGAGTAGGGAGCGGGCGCAAAAACGCGAGCGGGAGCGAATCGATTTTCCTCCGGAATCTCGATCTTCCCGGGCCAACGACAAGTCAATCTTTCCCTCACCGAAATGCCGTGCTCGAAAGCTATTGTCGTTTTGAGCCGATCATCGCATTCGCCATCACTCGCTGCATTGTGTCTCAGAATCATCCAATCCCCTGGCCTCAGCCGTACCGCACCATCGGAATGAAAGCCAAAGCTGATGGCCGACGGACCGTTGGAGTTGCTTTCCCAGGCACGCGCCGGCGAGGCCGATGCGCTCGGAGAGCTTTGCGCGCTATATCGAAACTACCTGAGGATGGTGGTCAGGACGGGTTTGGGCGCGCGGCTTCGCGAGCGGGTCGAGATGTCAGACGTGGTTCAAGAAGTACTCGTAGAAGTTGTGCGGCAGTTTCCGCAGTTCACCGGTCAGAACGAGGCCGCACTGGTGGGCTGGCTGCGGCGGCTGGTGGGGCAGAAGCTGGCCGACCTGGGGCGGTATCACAGCCGGGCCAAGCGAGCTGGGGCGGCGACAGCCGTCCCGCTCGACCGGGTCGTTCACGACGCCCCAGGCGGTTCTCGGGTCGGCGAGGATAGCGGACGCCTGGTGGACATGCTGGCACTCTCTCAGACCAGTCCCAGCCAGGCCGCCAGCCGGCGCGAACAGATCGTGCTCCTGGCAGACGCGCTCGCCGCACTTCCCGAGCACGAGGCCGATGTCCTGTGGCTGTACTCGGCCGAGAATCTGTCGTTCGAAGCGATCGGCGAGCGATTTGGAATGAGCCGAAAATCGATCCGCGGGATCATGGCGCGAGGGCTGAAGCGGTTGAAGCGTTCGCTGGAAGGACCGCCGGGCGGTCCTCTGAGGTTCAACGATGGAAGAGCCGATTGACGAATTGGGGCCGGGCGAAGATCTCTCGCTGGACCCGCTTGACGACGACGATCGCGTGGGAGAGGCGGTCGAGGTGTACATGGCTCTCATGGCCGACAGGCGCCCCCACGCCTTCATTCGACGAATTTGCGGCGCGCTATCCCGGGCTGGAAGACGACGTGCGTGCGGCGCTCGAGGGTCTGGAGCTCGTGCACGGGCTCTTGGGCATGGGCTCAGCCGGGGGCTCGGGTTCGGGGCGGGGCGGGGGGCTCGATCACCGGATCGAGTCGGGCAAGCGAATCGCGGGCTACCGGGTCGTGCGCGAGCTGGGCCGAGGCGGAATGGGCACCGTGTACGAGGCCGTGCACGTCGGCCTGGACCGGCCGGTGGCTCTCAAGGTGCTGGGGATCCACGCGGCACCGGACTCATCGGCACGGCGGCGGTTCTTGAACGAGGCGCGCACGGCAGCCGGCCTGCATCACACCCACATCGTGCCGGTCTTCGACGTCGGCCAGGTCGGGGGCCTGTGTTACTATGCCATGCAGCGGATCGAAGGCAGCGGGCTGGACCGCGTGCTCCGCCACCTGCGCCGCACTCGCGCTCCCGGCGCCCGGGGGGCAGACGGCCGCTCCGGCTCCGGCCACGCGACCCACGCGAATTCGGTCGCCTCGTCGATCCATTCCCGCCTCAGCCGCCTCTGGAGCCAGGTGTCGCCGGGACGGGCGAAGAAGCGAGCCCTGGCCGGCGTTCCGGGCAGTCTGCCCGCGATGCCTCAGGCGCTTTTGTCGGCGTCGCGGGCGCGCTTGCCAGCCGCCCTCGAGCCAGAACCCGCACGCCCCAGCCTCGGCGATTCGACGGCATCGTGGGGCCCGGGTTCGCTGGCCCGCCGCAGCAGTGAGTACGCCGGCGCGAATTCCGCACTTGCCGCAGGCGGGCCGTCCTTGCTCAGTGCGGCCCAGTCGAGCGAGCTCCCATTCCGGTTGAACGACGACGAGCCGCCTCCGTTTGATCCGCAGCGCGGGCAAGCCTATTTTCGGTGGGTCGCCGAGGTCGGTCTCCAGTCGGCCGACGCCCTCGCGCACGCTCACCATCAGGGTGTCATCCACCGGGACGTCAAGCCATCCAACTTGCTGATCGATGCCAAGGGTAGCATCTGGGTTACCGACTTCGGCCTGGCTCGCCGGCTGGCCGACCCGGGCGTTACGCACCACGACAGCCTGCTCGGCACGCCGCGGTACATGAGCCCCGAGCAGGCCCGCACCGGCGCGATCGACGGACGGACCGACGTTTACAGCCTGGGCGCAACCTTGTACGAGCTCTTGACGCTGCGCCCGCCATTCGACGGGCGCATCGGCGGCCGAACTGATCGAGCAGATCGGCCAGAACGAGCCGGTGCCGCCCGGCACGATCGACCCCCGAGTGCCGCGTGACCTGGAAACGATCGTGCTCAAGGCGCTGGCCAAGCGCCCGGCCGATCGCTATGCGACGGCCGCCGAGCTCGCGGATGACCTGACCCGGTTCTTGAATCGAGAGCCGGTGAAGGCACGGCGGATCAACCTGGCCGGCCGGCTCTGGCGGGTCGCGTGCCGCCACCCCGGAGTCACGAGCGTGACGGCCGCCGCGGCGGCCCTCGTCCTGGCGATCGCCACGTACGCGTATCTCCGGGTGGTCTCGGAGCGAAACGATGCGTACGCGGCGCGGTCCAAGACCCAGGGAGCGCTCGAAGGCGAGAAAGCGGCCAACGCCAAGGAACGCGCCGCCCGCAAGCAGAATCTCCGGTCGACCATCGAGCTCGTGGGTCTTTCCGGCACCCCGAACCGCCGCAGCCACGGCCTGGAGCTGGTCGGCGAGGCGGCCGCGCTGGAGCCGGATGCCGCGCTCCGCGGCGAGCTGCGCGATTGGGCTGTTCGATTCCTGGTCCTTCGCGAGGTTGAGAAGAGCGAATCCGAGCTGGCCACGGGGCCGGCCCACGGACTGGTCTTCACCCCCTCGGGGCATCGCCTGGCAGTTCTCTCCGACGACGACGAAGAGCTCGCATTCTGGGACGTGAAACGGCGGCAGAAGCTGCCGGGATTTTCGCTGCGCGGCGAGCCAATCGCACTTCCCCAGGCCATATCCAGTCCAGGGCTCGGTCAATCCTCGGCGGTCCAGACCGAGCCTGCCCCTGGCACAAGCGGTCCAGCCGCGGGACCGGGTGCCAGACGGCCAGGGCCCGGCAATGGCGGGCCGGCGCGGGGGAACTGGCCGTTGCGCCAGCGACTGGCCCAGATCGGGCCATGGGTGGCCGCGGTCTTGCCCGGCGGCAAGGGAATTGGCTTGTTCGATCTGTCGTCGGAGGCGCCCGTGCGCGTCCTCAATGCACCTGAAGATCACTCCGTGATCAGCGTGCTCGGCGATCTGGCCGGCCGCCGGATGGTGACCGTCGATCTGGTGTTCGACGTCAACTCGACTCGCGCCCTTTCCGAGGGGATGCGCGGCGGCCCGGACGGGCCGCGATTCCCCAGCGATTGTCGCATTTACCTGTGGGACCTGGACCATCTCGACCGACCGATCGAACTGGACTGGCGATCCGGCTCCGGCCCGCGGGGGGCATTTCCACCTTTGACGGCCATCAGTCCGGATGGCAAGACGGTCGCGGTCGCGTCGTCGGTCCAGGGGATGGTGGTGAAACTGTACTCAGCCGTGGATGGCCAGCCGGCGAATCGGCCCGAGATCGAGCCGCAGGCTGAGCTGTCGGCGCTGGCCTTGGGGCCCAACGATCTGCTGGTCACGGCTGGCACGACGGCCGGCGAGATCGCGATCCGGCTCTGGGACCTGGACAGTCGCCCAGTATTTCCCGCGAGGCCGCTTTTTCCAACCAGCTTGACGCAGCCGACTCAAAGCTACACCCGGCTGATGCGGTTCAGCCCGCAGGGAACGCTGCTGGCGATCGCCGGTACCGGTCCGATCGAGCTCTGGGACCCTGTGGCCCACAGCCTTGTGGCCGTGTTGGGGATGTCGGACCAGGCGACCGACCTGGCGTTCGCGAACGACGGCCGGACGCTGGCGGCTGTGGGCCGAGCCGGTGAGTCGGTCGTGTGGACGGTTCACGATTCGGCTGCCCGGACCCAGTTGAGCGGCTTCGACACTGGGCCAACAAGCCTTGCCTTCAGTAATGACGGGGCTCTTGCGGGCATCGGCAGGAACGGCGAGATCTGGTACTGGCAGAGCGGCCGGTGCCCGGAGATCGGCCCGCCGCCTGCCGCGCCGACTGCCACCAGAGTTTCGCCCTCCGTGGCGTCGGGCCCCGAGCCGCGGCGTGAGGAGCCGCCCGGGCAGGAGGGTGGACGCAGGGGAGGCCGCCAGCGCGGTCCGGAGGGGAACAGGCCGATGAACCGCGGGCCGGCCAATGCGCCACCGTCGCTGGCCTTTGATGCCCAGGATCGGCTGGTCGTTCACGACGGGCCGGGAGTGCGGGTCTGGTCCGCGGGAGCGATGTTCACGCACACGCAGCCCGCTTACAAGATCATTCCCACCGTGTCCGGGCCATGGCGAATGACCTCGCTGACCCGGACGCCCGACGGCCACACCATGGTCCTCGCCCGGTCGTCGTCGCTGTTCCTCTGGCACGATGAGGCTCCCGAGAAGCTCATTCCGATCACCCTTCCGCCGCAGTCCCGATCCGAGCCCGCCGGCTGGGCGGCCCGAGGTCCCGCGGCCAAAGGTCCGGCGCGGTTCGAGCAGCGTTGCGGGGTATTCGTTCGGCCAGCTCCGGGCGATGCAGCTCGCTCCCCGCGGCGACCGGCTCTACCTGATCGAGCAGACCCAGGGCACCGCGTCCCTCCGCACCTGGTCAATCGAAACGTCGGCCGACTCGACAACCGCCCAGGCGCGCGACCTGCGTCTGTCCGTCGCTCTTCCCGAAGGGGCAAATAACCTGGCGCTGTGCCCCGACGGCGAACTCCTGGCAGTCGGCGACCGCACCGGCCTGGTCACACTCGTCGAGACTTCAAACTTTCGATCCGTGAGCCAGCTCGAGCCTCTGCCCGGTGAAACCGAAGGATTGCGGCAGGCCATGGCTTTCTCGCCGGATGGCGGCTACCTGGCCGTGGGCTCGCAGCAAGGGACCATTTCCCTCTGGTCGGTCGCCCAGCCGGCGCGGGCTGCCGTGTTCGTGCGCCTGCCCGGCCATCGCGGGCTCGTCACCAACCTCGTCTTCGACGCCAAGGGACGGCGCATGGCCAGCGCCGGGCGAGATGCGCTCGTCGAAGTCTGGGATCTCGAAGCGATCCGGCGCGAGCTCTCGCGGCTCGGGCTGATCGAATGAAAAACGACATCGTGCGATTTCAGCCGACCCCGCACGCGGCGCGGGCGCGGTCGAGGACTTTCCGAGCAGTCGCTCTCGCACGGGCAGCGGCGGCAGCACGCACCTGGGCGACCCGCTCCGGGTGAGCCAGCCACTCGGCCCGGCGTTCTCTGGCCGCGCCAAACCGGGCGATCATCGCTTCGGCCAGCCGTGACTTCACCTCGCCGTATCCGACACCCCCTGTGCGGTACCGGCGTTCCAACTCGACCAGCTCATCCGGCGAAGCAAAGAGCCGGAACAGGTTGAAGAGCGGGCAGGTGTCGGGGTTCTTGGGGGCCTCGACCGGACTGCTGTCGGTGACGATCTTCTTGACCTTCTTTTGGATCGTGGCCGGGTCGTCGAATAGATCGATCGTGTTATTGTAGCTCTTGGACATCTTGCGGCCGTCCACTCCCGGAACCACCGCCACCGCATCCAGGATGTGCGGCTTCGGGAGCCGGAATACGTCCTGACCCCCGCCGAAGACACGATTGAACCGCTCGGCGATGTCGCGCGTGACCTCCAGGTGCTGCTTCTGATCCTGGCCGACGGGCACCAGGTCGGCGTCGTAGAGCAAGATGTCGGCGGCCTGAAGCACCGGATAGGCGAACAGCCCATGTTCGGCGGGTAGGCCCTGCTGGACCTTGTCCTTGTAGCTGACGCACTTCTCCAGCCAGCCCATCGGAGTGACGGTCGACAAGAGCCAGGCCAGCTCGGTTGTTTCCGGAACATCCGACTGAACGAACAACGTCGACCGGTCCGGGTCGAGACCCAGCGACAACATCGTCACCATCACGTCGTGGGTGTATACCCGGAGCTGCGCTGGATCGCGAACGCTCGTGAGTGCGTGAAAATCGGCCACAAAGTAGTACGCATCGTTTTCGGTCTGGAGCTCGATGAACTGCCGGAGTGCCCCGAAGTAGTTGCCGATGTGAAGCGGGCCGGACGGTTGAATCCCCGATAAAATGCGCATTTTGAAGTGAGCTCTCTCCTGACCCTCAAATTCGTGGAGGATGCATTCCCTTGCTGTCGTAGCATCCTTATGCAGTACAGTTCTCCCTCAGGATTTGATTTCTTGGTGCTCGATCCGAGCGTCTTCATGACGAGTCATGAACATCCGGTCTGCCAGCTCCCTCGCTTTTGCAGTCATGACTGGCCACGCGGTCGGTCGCACGCGGGAGTGTGAATCGCACAGGGTCCGATCGCACTCCACGAGTACGGTGACGATTGCATGATTCTCGTCGCCCTCTCGCTCGCCTTCCCATAGTCCAGTCGAGTACCCGACGGCACCCTTTGCTTTGACGCCTTGATACAACCGACCGCGCTCTGTCGATGCGGTCCACTCGTTCGCCTTCTGCCGCCGGATGTAGGTGATGTCGAACTCCTGGCGCAGTCCAGGAGCTTGGACGGTGTTCGCGTCGGGATCACGGCTCTCGATCACTTCTTCCGGGATCTCGAATGTGGATTCATCTTCCCGTCCCGCATTGATGCGGACTCTGTAGAGGCGACGTCGATAGCCCCCCAGGAGGCCCCGGTCCTCCACGATTTCACCAGCCACCCACTGCGGCCCGTAGAGGACACTGACAGGATCGCCGACGCGGAATCTGGGTGCTCGCTTCTTGCTGGTGTTCATGTTCGCGTCCTCAGGGAGGCCAGGGCGTACGGCCGATTAGAGATTGTAAGTAGAGCCGCATCACCTCGTCGAATGAGACTGCCAATCGCCCGCACACCGATCGCCAGCGGCGGACTTGTTGCAGCGAAAGATTCGGTGCTCCTCCTGGACTCACTTCTGCGAAGCTCTGATGTGCAATCGCATTTCTCCAGTTGTTCAAATCTTGAAGTGCCCTCTGTCTGTCCTTGCTTTTGGGGTGATGTTGGTCAACCTCAACCCAGAATTCAATGCCCAGGAGCCCGAAATCTGATCCAATGCTGCCAGGCTGAGCGTTCTTGCTATCGAGCTGGCGGCCCTTCGTAAAACGGTCCTGGATCAGGTCTCGTACCAATACGGGCGGATTGATGAAAGCCAAGAGTGGAACTAAGCTCTCGGTGTGCACGTCGCGGCAGAACCCCTGAAACTGCGAGGCGACGAGAACGGCGTAGGCTTGGTTAATCTGTTGGGTTGCATAGCGTCGCCCGGGTCCAGTTCCCCCGACGGATGCGTGCGCGGCCTCGATTTCATCCAGTGCCTTTGCCCGCGTGGACAACCATACTCGGTACGAATGTGACGCCATAGACGCGACCGAGTCGTGGAGCTCATGTTCCTCGACAAACCGTTCACTCATTCTACCAGACCAGGAGTGCGCTCGATAACCCTTGCGGCAACGGATTGCTCAAAGCTGACATGCACGCTGGCGGATTCCGCCGTGGCACAATACCCTGTGCGGCCACGCCCGAGATTGGCAGGGGAGCACGAGCGATGATACGATAAAGTCGAGCGGAAAGCAGCCGGTATCGAGCTGTCCCGCTCGATCGAAACCGATCGGTGGGACCCTATCATTCACGGACGCGCTCGACCGCGGCGGCAGGGACCTGGCGGAGCAGGAGTCAAGCGGTGTCAGTCAAGCTGTACGAGGACGACGACGTACGCTTTGAGTATCCGTCCGACTGGGATCTCCAGGTCACCGAAGATGGTCCCGTGACAACGATCGGGCTCGATCATCCCGGTGGCATTGCCTTCTTGATCGTTCGGACCGACCCATCATGTCCGGACCCGGAAGAAGTCGCCGACGCCGTTCTCGAGGCGATGCGTGACGAATACCCTGAGCTCGATTCCACGCCGGCAGAAGAAATGCTCGAGGAATATTGTGCTACGGGTTACGACGCCGAGTTCGTCTCCCTGGACTTTTCCAACTCAGCCAGCGTCCGATGCTTCCGCAGTCTCCGCCGCACGGTGCTGGTTTTTGGCCAGTGGTCAGACCTCGTCGACGACGACATGGCCGATCTGGTCGTGAGCGTGCTGCGCTCGATTGCGATGGCAGAGGGTTGACTCGACCCGGTCAGGCACTGGACGCTCCGTCGGTCGGAAGGGCGGTGGTGCCCGCGGCGGCCTCATCGAGGAATAGCAGAATCTGGAAGAGGAGTGTGTCGGCTCCCTTCTCGACGACATCGTTGTGTCTCGTGCCGGGGACGTCGAGCCAGCGGGGCTGTGAGTCAAAGGCATCGGCCAGCCGACGGGCTTCGGAGATCGGCACGAGGTCGTCGTCGGTTCCATGCACGATCATGACCTTGCATCGAGCCCTCGAGGCCGACTCGATTGGCCCCGGCCGATGGATCGGCACTCCCGCGAGCTTGCTCGCTCGCCGGATCACCAGCCGGGCAAGCAGGGCCGGGAACGGGAGCCGCCGTTTTCGGAGGATGACGGCCGTCGACAACTCGAAATCGACCAAGGGAGACTCGAGTACCAGAGCGATCACGCGGTCGTCGACCGAAGCGGCACGCAGGGCGATCGCCGCTCCCATCGAGCGGCCCCAGAGCGCCGGTACGAAACACAACGCCGGATCAACTTGTGCAACCCGCCGCGCGAGCAGGTCGATCCAGACACGGATATCGTCTGCCTCATGCCCACCGAAGGTGGCATACAGGCCCTCACTCCGGCCGTAACCGCGTAAATCGATCGACGCGACGTTCCAGCCCCGGCGGTTGAGGACCGCGGTACGATGCGCCTCGAGATCGGAAGCCGATTCCGCGAAACCGTGCAAGAAGAGCAAGGTTCTGCCGCTCGCATCGGCCCCCAGGGCTGGGAACCAGCGAGCCGCCAGCTTCGCCCCGTCGACGGCCGTGGCCATCAAGGACTCGCCAGCCCGTTGCGGTGCGCCGCTCAACCCCGCGAATTCCGGCTCGACGCTCGCCCGGATCGACCGGCGCGGCCGCACGAGTGCCCACGCGCCGATCTCGGTCACAGCCAGGATCAGACAGGCAGCAACTCCCAGCGCGAACCCCAGGATCCCCGCCAGAGCCTGGAAACTGGCCGTCGACCACGAAGCGACAGCGAGCGTGCCGATCCCCCGCCAGCCCGGCGGCCAGAACCAGGAGCTCGCCTCTTCCAGAGCCGGGTCACCTGCCTGGCCGTTCTGGCCGCGCGCGTCCAGAAAGCCACGCGCGATGATTCCGTCGCCAGTCCAGACCATGCGGATCGAGCCCTGGCGCCCGGTGCGAAACACGGGAATGCCCATACGCTCGACCAGGGAAAGCGTCTCGCTCGATCCCTGCCCCGAGCGGCGCTGACTGACCACGACCCGGCGCGGCCTGGCCCACTCGTAGAGCCAGTCGGGATTGGCCGCTCTGCCTCCGTGATGAGGCGACAGTAAAACGTCCGGCGGCGGCTGCGGAGACGGCTGCGCCAGTAGCTCGATCAGCCCGAGCTGCTCGAGATCGCCGGTCAAGAGCAGATGGTGTCCCGCGAAGGCGATATCGAGGACCAGGCTCCGGGCGTTGTCCGGAGCCTCCGGATGCCAGCCGGACGGCGGGTGCCGGACCGTGAAATGGACGCCTGCGTCTTCCCAGCACTCGGGTGCCGCGATCGGACGCACCGGAATGCCGCGCGACCGGACAAGGTCGATGAGCCGGGATGCGCCGACGTTGGCCGCATCGGTAAACCCCGGGGGAGCCCTGACCTCGCCGATCGGAAAACGATCCAGGAGATCGGTGAGGCCGTTGTAATGGTCAAGATCGGCGTGGCTCAAGAAAACCGTGTCGATGCGGCGAACGCCTCTGGCCCACAAGGCCGGCGCAATGATCCGGCGGCCGACGCTGGGGTCTCCCAGGCGGCCGCAATCATACAGGAGATTGCGGCCGCCAGGGGTCTGGATGAGCACCGCCAGGCCATGACCGACCGCCAGCAGATCGGCCGCGGGTCGGAGGGGCCGAGGCGGGATCCCGGCGGAGAGCAGCCAACCGGCAAGAACCCATGCCCCCAGGATCCACCAGGGGCGAGGGCCCCGCAGCCAGCCCGCGAGGCCCGTTGGGACACGTCCCGCGCCGCGGGTCGCGGCGACCGCCGCCGTCCCCAAGAGCGCGTAGAAAACCAGGACCCAGCCAAACGTGGGCCCAACCACGAATCGGTGGCCCCAGGGCTGGCCGACCCCCCAGAGGACGATCGCTTTCGACCCCTTGAGCAGCCAGCCGGCCGACCAGGCCAGCGGACTTCCTAACGGTCCCCAGATCGACGACAGCCCGAGCGACAGCCCGCTCAAAAGGAGGGCCGCCGTCGTGAACGGAATCAACGGGATGTTGAGCAGGATCCCGATCGGCGAGATCAGATGGAACGTCAGAGCGACCAGGGGGAGCGCCGCCAGCCACACGACCGTCGAGGCAACCACGCCGTCCACCATCCAGGTCAGTCCGCGGCGAATCACGGTCCGCCACGCTGGCTCGAGCCGCCGCTCCAGTTCCAAGAGCGCCCGGTTGGGCCCGAAAACGCTAATGCGGATCTTCTCGATTTGAGCGCGTGTCAGCGCACACGCCGGTGGGACAAGCCAGATGAGCGTGCCGATCGCCAGGAATGAAAGCTGGCAACCGATATCGAAAAGGTAAGACGGATTGATCGCCAGAGTTCCCAGGGCGGCCAGAGCCATCGTGTTGGCGGGCCGATCGAGGCGGCCGGCAATCGCCGCCAGGCAGAACGACGTCGTCATGATCGTCGCACGGACGACCGATGGAGCGAGCCCCACCACCAAGGCATAGCCGGCCATCGCCAGACCGACAATCCAGTACGCCGGCCGGCGCTTGAGCCCAAGACCGCGAAACACGACCAGGAGCGCGAGGGCGAGCGCTTGAAGCTGGAGCCCCGAGATCGCCAGCAGATGGGTTGTGCCGGTCCGCGCGAAGGCATCGTTGACCTCCGGGTCGATCCCTTCACGCTGGCCCAGAAGGAGCGCGGCCGCGAGCGGGGCGACCGTTGGGTCGAGCCCCTCGACCAGCCGCCGGCGGCTCCAGCCGCGAACCCGCCCCAGAAACCCCGCCAGCGTTGGCGCCTGCTGGCCGGGTCGGCGCCACAAGCTCGCCGAATCGTCGACCGTGAGTCGGAGCCGGATTCCCTGCGCCCGCAGATAGGCACGATAGTCAAACTCCCCCGGGTTGTTGGGACCGGCCACGCGGGCGATTTGACCCGCTGCTTCGACCGCCTGCCCGGCCTCGATCTCGCGACGATCGCCGGCGACGATCGTGACGGTGCGCCCGCAGATCGGCCGCCACTGCTTGCCGTCGCTGATCTCCGTCAGATCCAGCACGAATCGCGTGGTGACCTGCGTCCGATCTTCAGGCGAGGCGCCGAAGCCCTCGGTCGTCCGCAGCCCGAGCGTCTCGCGCACATCGCCGCGCACCCATGCTGGACTGGGCGCCTCCGCGACGGTCCATGCCAGGTCGTCATGGTCCATGTCCGACCAGCGGTAATGGTCCCAGCCCCCTCCCATCGCGGCCAACGCCGCCAGCAGGGCCAGAACGAAGATCCGTCTGCGAGGAACCGCCAGCGCCGCCACCGTCGTCGAGGCGACCGCCAGCTCGACCCAGGTTCGCGTTCCCCAGGGTTCCACAAAGCGATCGATCGCGATCCCGCACACGACCGCCGCCAGAAGTGGAACGAGCGGGGCGAGCTCCAGCCGTGCTGTCCGCTCGCGGGTTTTCGCCATGGCGGACAGAGCGCCGTAGGGCGGCGAGGGCCCTGGGGCGCCCGACCCCGGCGTTACGGGCGTTCCTCGACCGGGAAGCATGGTGCTTCGGTCCACGAATTGGCTCCGGTTTTCAGTGGACAGTGCGCGGGTGATCGAGGATTCTAGTGGGAGGGAGCTACGGGTGCCAAGCGTGCAGCCAATTCTCGACCCGCCACCTGCTCAAGGATCAACAGCCATGCCCGACCATTGTCCCGGTAGCGCGGTGAGTCGCCGCCAGTTCCTGGGGGCTTCCGCCGCGGCGATTCCCTTGATCTCGGCGGTGGGCGCTGCGGGGGCGGAGCAAGGACCGCCCGCCGCCCTCGGTACCTCGCACCAGGGCGGCGATACGAAGATCCTCAGCAAACTGGCCGCACCCGGATTATATCCCGGCCAGGTCGTCGAGGTAAAAAACGGGGCGATGTGCCGTGACGGCAGACGCGACGCCGCCGCGGTCAAGACGACCCTCGACCGCGGCATGAAGGAGCTGACCGGCTCAACCGACGCGGTCGAAGCGTGGAAGCATTTCTTCGAGCCCGGCGACGTCGTCGGCGTGAAGGTCGTCCCGAACGGGCAGCCGGAAGCCCATTCTTCGTTCGAGATTGTTCTCGAAGTCATCGAGAAGCTCAAGGCCGCCGGCGTCAAGCCCAACGACATCTTCGTTTACGACCGGTATCGCAAGGAGCTTATGACCGCGGGCTACCACCAGATCCTGCCCCCGGGCATCCACTGGGGCGGGCTCGACCCCGAAAACGACCAGTTCCAGCTCGACTTCCCCGACTTCCGCAACGATCCGGTCGCGGGTTTCGACCACGACGCGTTCGTGTGGATGGACCTGGTTCCCTACGGCGACGATCCCAAGGACGAGCGCAAGTATCGGTCTCATCTCGGCAAGCTCATCACCAAAACTGTCAACAAGATCGTGGCGATCCCGGTCGTCAAGGACCACGGATCCGCGGGAGTGACCGGCGCCCTCAAGAATATGAGCCACGGCTCGGTCAACAACGTGGCGCGGTCGCACAGCAACACGTTTACCAACGTCTGCAACCAGTTCATTCCTCAGGTCGTCACCCACCCCACGATCCGCCAGAAATTCGTGCTGCACATCATGGACGGCATTCGCGGCGTCTACCAGGGGGGGCCGTTCTCGAGAGAACATGGCAAATGGACCTGGGAACACAACGCGATCTTCTTCGCGACCGATCCGGTGGCGCTTGACCACGTCGAGTGGGACTTGATTGATGCCCAGCGCGCGAAACAGAAGCTGCCGCCGGTCGCGGCTTCCGGAAAAAGCGCCATCGACCCACTCGGGTCCGAGGGGTTTGACGTGCGCCAGCCCCAGCACATCGCGCTGGCCGGTGCGCTGGGCATGGGTTACTTCGACCATAAATCACGCAAGGGACGGCGTTTTTCGATCCAGCATCGTATCGTGAGCGTCTGACTGACACCTGCGCGCCATGTCATTCTCCGGCCCATCGAATGGTGAACCTGCCGATCCGATCGCGGTCCGAGTCGAGGACCTGGTGAAGAGCTACGGCGCCTCGGAATCGCGGGTCGTCGCGCTCCGGGGGGTCTCGCTCGAGATCAGGCGAGGGGAGCGGGTCGCCCTCCTCGGCAAGTCGGGCTCGGGGAAGTCGACTCTCCTGAACCTGATAGGAGGGCTCGACAGGCCCGATTCTGGACACATCTCAGGCGGTGGACGCGATGTCGCCCTGATGACGGCCAATCAGCTCGCGGCGTACCGGTTGACCACGGTGGGAATGATCTTCCAGGCGTATAACCTGATCCAGTCCCGGACGGCCCTGGAGAACGTCGAGCTGCCGATGATCCTGGCAGGCCGCTCCCGGCTCGACCGGCGGCGCGCAGCCAGGGCCGCGCTCGAGGCGGTCGGCCTCGGCGAGCGACTGGGCCACCGGCCGGATCAGCTTTCGGGAGGTGAGCATCAGAGGGTGGCGATTGCCCGCGCCCTCGTCAATCATCCCGACATTCTGCTGGCCGATGAGCCGACGGGCAACCTCGACTCGGCGACGTCCTCCGAAATCATGGAAATGCTGCTCGGAGCACTCGAGAAGGCCGGCACGACGCTCATCATGGTGACCCACGACGACGAGCTCGCCCGGCAGGCGACCAGCCGCATCGTGCGGCTGAAAGATGGGCAGATCGTTTCATGACCTCGATCCGCCCCAAGCCTCACGGGATCCGAGCGGCCGACCTCCTCGGCCTGGCGTTCTCGGCGCTAACGCAACAAAAAGTCCGCACGATCCTCACGATCGTTGGCGTCGTGATCGGAACCTTTGCGCTGGTCCTCAGCCTGTCGGTGGGCAGGGGGGTGGACCAGGCGATCGTGGCTCTGTTCCACCAGGACGATCGCCTGCGCAAGATTTCCGTCAACGAGAATTACGCAATCCCCCCCCAGGAAGTGCCCGCCGCCGAGCGCGAGCCCAAAGGAGCGATGAGCGAGGCCAAGCGCCAGCGCATCCGCATGGCCCTGGTGCGGGACTGGGGAATGCACCACGGCCGCCCGCAGCGCAACGCTCTCACGCCCGAGGCGATGGCTCGACTCCTTGCGCTCAACCACGTCGAGCGGGTCGAGCCCACCAGCAGGATCGACGGGAAGGCAGCCCTGGACGGCAAGGACTACCCGGTGGTCGCGGTCTCCGTCCCGCTCAAAGCCGAGTTCCTGCGACCGAGACTGCTGGCGGGGCGGCTGTTCACCGCCGACGACGGCCGTGCGGCGATCGTCCATGAATACCTGCTCTATCGCCTGGGCTTGGTGGGTGATGAGGAAGCCGCCGCCGCCCTGGGTCGGAGCCTGCACCTGGAGTACGAGTCCAATCCGCAGGGAGTCCTGGACCTGCCTCAGTTCCTGTCGTTCGGAGACGACAAGCTCAGCGACACGGAGATCCGCGCGCTCCAGCCGGCGCTCAAACGGCTGGCCTTCCTGGCCCGGCTCTTGCCGGCTTCACAAGCGGAGAAGAGCGCGCTCAAGAAACTCTTCGAGCGGTTCACGACCACGACGAGCAAGCCCATCCGCACCTATTCCGAGCAATTCACGATCGTCGGCATCGTGCGCGAGCTGACCGAAAAGGACGAGAAACCCGGTCCATTCGCCAACTGGAGTGCCCAGA
This sequence comes from uncultured Isosphaeraceae bacterium, assembly GCA_963781785.1. Classification (GTDB taxonomy): domain Bacteria; phylum Planctomycetota; class Planctomycetia; order Isosphaerales; family Isosphaeraceae; genus CAWAHD01. The sequence goes on from CAWAHD010000002.1 coordinate 1,168,824, forward strand.
CCGCCGAGGTCCTCTTACCCCCGCCTGCGTCGGCCGAATTCTCTCTGCGTGATCCGGATCAACGCGAGCGAGGCTTCCTGCAGTTCGTGGTCACGGTCGACCACGAAGACCATGTGAAGGAGGTGACCGAGCGGATCGAGGGGCTGGGGCTCGCGCAGTTCTCGCTGGTCGAGTTCATCAGCACCGTGCGGATGAACGTGCTCATGATCACCTTCGCCACCGCGTTCGTCGCCATCGTGGCCCTGGTGGTCGCGGCGGTGGGGATCACCAACACGATGATCATGAGCGTACTGGAACGAACCCACGAGATCGGCGTGATGAAAGCCCTGGGGGCCAGAGATCGGCACATCGTGCTGATCTTCCTGGTGGAAGGGGTCGTTCTGGGCGCCGTCGGCAGCAGCCTGGGCCTGGCGCTGGGATGGCTGGCGTCGTTTCCGGGCGAAGCGATCGCCACGTCGATCATCGAGCATCAGAACGAAGTTCCGCTCAAGGGAACGCTGTTCGTATTCCCGCCGTGGTTAGTCTTCGGGGTTCCGCTGCTGGTGTGCCTGATCACGATCCTCGCGGCACTTTATCCCGCCGTCCGGGCGGCGCGGGTCGACCCGGTCACCTCGCTGAGGCACGAATGAACAAAGATTGGGCCGCTTTCGTTCACGCCGCGCCGTCGCGCGGGATGGGAAGGGAGGCCGCCGGCGGTGGGCAGGTGGGCAGGATGATGGTGAACACCGAGCCCTCGCCGAGCCGGCTCTCGGCGCGCAGGCGGCCGCGGTGGGCCTCCACCAGGTCTCGGCAGACCGCCAGCCCCAAGCCGGTGCCTCCCTGTCCGGAAGAATCCGGCCCGCTCTTGGTGGAATAGAACGGTTCGAAAATCCGCCGCAGGTCTTGGGGCGCGATGCCCACGCCGCTGTCGCCAACGCTCAGCTCGGCGACCCGACCGGTGCGATCCACCCCCACGCGAAGACGAATGGTCCCCCCGTCGGACATCGCCTGCCGCGCGTTGATCAAGAGGTTGATCAGCACCTGCTGAATCTGTGCCGGGTTCACCCGCGCGTAGGGTTTGCCGAAGATCTTGAGCTCGAGCCGGACTCGGTGACGCGCGAGGTCTTTCTTGACGAGCAGGGCGACTTCCTCGACGAGTTTCGCCAGGTCCGCCGGCTCGCGGAGATCCCGACTGCCCACGCGCGACAGGCCCAGCATGCCGCGCGTGATCTCCGCAGCACGCAGCGAGGCTTCGACGATCTGCGCGAGCGCCCGCTCGCGGTAGGCCGGATCCGGATTCCGCAGCCCGAGCTTGGCATAGTTGAGAATCGGTGTGAGCGCGTTGTTGAGCTCGTGAAAGACGCTGCCGGCCAGAACTCCCAGCGTGCTGATCCGCTGGAGTGCAATCACCTGCCGGCGTAACGACTCGACAGTCGTCCGCAGCTCCGCCACCAGCTCGCCGGGCGCATCACCGGAAAAGTCCGCCGGTGCCGGAAGCTGCCGTCCCTCTCGTGTTTGCAAGGGTGCCGGCGGTCCAGCCGGGATCCTGCGAGTTTCGGCCATGGATTCCCAACCCCCGTCGAGCTCTACCCTGATCGCGTCGACCGCCCCAACTGAGGGTATCGACCGCTTTCCCAGGCAGAATGAGCCCGACGTCCCGGCCGCCGTTGCGCTGGTACGACAGGGCGGGTTGGTGTGGATGAGACGGCCTGCCCGCGGTGACTCCCGCGCCAATTCGCCGTCGATTCCCCGCGGTCTCCCGGAGGGGCGGTGCCGATCTACTTTGCCGATCCCGCGAGATCCGGACAAACGGGAGGTTCGCGATTTCACCACGGCAGCCGGGCGAGTCAGGGGCGATGATTGGCGTCGAGTGCCACTTTCGGTCTGGGAGAAAGGCTCCAGGGAAAGAGACGCAGACCGTTGCCGGGGATGACTCGGGGAACGGAGCTCAAGTCAGATCCGACGATGGGCTGAATGACCTTCTTGCCGTCGCTCCAGAATCCCAGGTGGCGGAACCGTTCGTCGTCGCGCGTGACGTCATCGAGAGTCTGTCCGTGGAACGCCGCGTCCATGGTGACGTCGGCCATCCGCCAGAATCCCGCGCGGTCGAGCGCATTCACGTCCCCCAAACTCATCTGGAGCGAGCGGAACAGCCCCTCGCCATTATCGAGCCGGTGGTGTACGCCCGTGGGCGCGGTGTGTTCGGCGATCAATGCGGGGACACCGTGGCGGTCGGACCGGAACAGGATGAATCGCTTCCGCGCTTTGGGGATGGCCGATGCGGCGGCGAAGATCTGGCGGCCGCGCAGGTCGCCGACGACCACGTCCTCTTCGCCGACCATGACGATCATGAGGGTGGTGGCGGGAATGCGGGACAGGACCGGCTCGGGCGTGGGTACCACCTCCCCCGGCATCGCCGCAACCACGGCCTGAGGCAGAGGCAGCTCGGAGTGCGGGTCCGAGGCGACGGCCGCAATCTGAGCCGCCAGGTTTCCTCCCGCCGAGTGGCCGATCAAGGCGAACCGCAACGGGTCCGGCCGGACGTGATCGACCCCATCATGCAAGACGACCAGTGCATCGCGGATCGCCGCCAAGGCGTTGGGCAGGAAATCCTGCGGGAGCGTGCCCACGTCATTCTGATAGCGAGGGAAGATGACGATTTTCCCATCGCGCACCAGGTGGTCGATCCAGGCCCCGTAGAATCCCGGGTTCACCGCAAACCAACCGTGCAGGAAGACCACGACGGGCGCCCGCCCGTCGGGCTTGGGCATGTCGGGCTCGAACAGCCAGTACGACCGGGGGCCTTGCCCGATCTCGTAGCGCCTGACCTCGTGATGGGCCGTCTCGGCTTCGGCTTCGCGCTGACGGCCATCGCCACACGTGGATCCCCCGGCGTCCGGCTGCTGGGCATGCAGTTGGCACAGGGCGCCCAGGCCGAGCACGGCGTAGAGCCCTATCCCGCACGCGACGGCTTTTTGACTCGTTCCGCTCGACGGTTTGCGCACCATGACCCACCAGCCCTCAACATCCTTGTTCGAGGCCGTACCCGTAGCGGGAAAGCGACACAGTTTCGCTTTATCACCTGGAAAGTCAATGCCGCCTGCCCAATGTCCGAAAAGTCCGACGCCCAGGACCAGTATCCGGTCCAATCGGACAAGCGCACCTCATCATCGATGCCAGCGTGATGCGGTGCTCAAAACAGACTCTCGGACCCGAACGGCCTCAGCTCACCCACAAGAAGACTAGGACACGCCGGTATTTGTAGGTCAGGCTTTCCAGCCTGACTCTTCGGGACGTCAGGCTGGAAAGCCTGACCTACGCCGTTCGGGACGTCAGGCTGGAAAGCCGGACCTACGCCATAATGGGCGTTGCAATACGAGCGATCGTGATGGAACGTGACGACCCCAGCCCGAACGAGCGGGATATCCGCAACAAGCGTTGCCCGATCGCCACGCGGCGTCTGAGATCCTGGCGGTTTTATTTGACCGACTCATGTTCTCCCCTAAAGTTCAGCAACGGCTTATTCGGAACGGATCCCGGTCGGATCGATGAGCCTGCGGGATATTGTTGTCGGTTTCGGCTCAGCGCGGGCTTCGTTCGGGCCGGTCTCTTTTCGCCAGAGGTTTTGACGATGCGAAACGGTGTACGGAAGTGTGTGTCGACAGTGATCGGTTTCGCGCTGGTTTTGAGCGCCTTCTCGGCACCGGCATGGGCAGGCATCCACGTCCCCGAGATGGACGCCGGTACGGCGACGAGCGCCGTCGCCTTGCTCTCCGGCGGTTTCCTGCTGATCGCCGGCCGCGCTCGCCGCAAATGAGCCAGCCGTCACTGCCGTACTGGCGGTGGTCGGGTCTGATCGCATTGCTCACGGCCGAGATGCTGAGCGTCACACTGCGATTCGATACCGACACGGTGTCGGCGGAGCGTCCCTGGCATGGTCTGGCGGCTCATGTGGCGACACCCTTGCAGTTGGTCCAGGCCGCCACGGTCGCAACCCTTCTCTGGGCCGGCCCCTCCGCCTACAGGGAATTGAAGCAACATTCCCAGCGTTTGAAACGAGCTCGCGGGCTGCTTCCAGCCGTTCTGGGCAATCTGGCCGCTTTTCGAGCGTTTTTCTGGCTGTCGGTGCCCGTTTTCGAGCGGACCGGCTCCGCCGATCCTTCCGAATGGCTCGTTTTCGCGGCGTGGCTCGCCAGCGGGCTGTTGACGCTGGCGTTCTGGGGGCTGGCGCTCCTGCCGGTGGATCTGTGGCTCTCGGTCATTCGCTGGAGCGGATCGAGCCTCGTGGCGGGACCACTCCTGGGCGCGGCCGCCTGGGCGGCGGGACTTCTCGCTCGCGACCAGTGGAAGCACCTTTCCCGGGCCACGTTGTCACTGGTCCACGGCGTGCTGAGCCTCTTCTTTTCCGACACCATCTGCAACGCCGAATCTGGAACAGTGGGCACCTCTTCCTTCAGTGTCGAGATTGCCCCGCAATGCTCGGGTTACGAGGGAATGGGATTGATGGCCGTGCTGCTGGCCGTCTTCCTCTGGGTACTCCGTCGCGAGCTAAGGTTCCCCAGGTCGCTCCTCCTCGTGCCGGTCGGCATGATGCTCATGTGGCTGGCCAACGCGCTGCGGATCGCCGCGCTCTTGATCCTGGGCACACTGGGCTTCACCGAGCTGGCCGCCGGCGCGTTTCATTCGCTGGCGGGTTGGATCGTCTTCCTGGGGACCGGACTGGGGTTGATGGCCTGCGCCCGGCGGATGGCTTATTTTTCCAGAGTTTCCCCTGGCGAAACGGCGTCGCGCCCGGCGCTCGACCGTGCCTATCTTCTGCCGGCCCTTTCGATCATTGCGATCGCGATGTTGACCGGCGCATTTGCGCACGGTTTCGATCGCTGGTATCCCGCTCGGATCATCGGGGCGTTCCTGGTCCTGGCTTGCTATCACCGCGGCTACGCCGAGCTGCGTCCCCGATGGTCGTGGGAGGCCGTGGCCATCGGCTGCGGAATCTTCGCACTGTGGATCGCTCTGGAACCTCATGACCCGGATCAGATCCGCGGCCGGGCTATTTCGTCGGGTCTGAGCACGCTCTCGCCGCAAGGCGCCCTGTTCTGGCTTTTCTTTCGGGTCGCCGGCTCGGTCGTGATCATACCGCTGGCCGAAGAGCTCGCGTTCCGGGGTTACCTGAGCCGCCGGCTGATCTCGGCTGATTTCGAGTCGGTTCCCCCCGGCCGATTCACCGCGTGGACCTTCCTGATCTCCTCATTGCTCTTCGGCCTTCTGCACGGTCGCGTTTTCGCAGGCACGCTGGCCGGCATGGCTCTGGCCTTCGTGTACTCCCGGCGCGGCGAGCTGACCGACGCCGTGATCGCTCATGGCGTCGCCAACGCCCTCATCGCGGCCGCAGTGCTGGCCGGCGGAGCCTGGAATCTGTGGGCATGACTTCGGAAGGATGAAGGGCGAGTCACCGTTCGTTCCCTCGCCCCCACGGGGAGAGGGTGGCCGAAGGCCGGGTGAGGGGCGCGCACACCGCTGACGCATCACGGTTCCCTCTCCCCCAGGGGAAGAGAGTGGCCGAAGGCCGGGTAAGGGGGCGGTGTTCACGCTTCATCCTTTCTTTGCGTGAGCTTCTGGCTCACCCAATCGAGCCAACCGCCCTCGGGTAGGCCGTAGGGTCGAAACTTCTCGAGGCGGTTCTGTTCCTCGCTGGCCATGAAGGCCCGGTGGGGGCCCAGCTTGCTGGCATGCGGAGCATCGAGCAAGTGTCCCGAGTCGGTCGGGCTCATCTGGAAAAGGACCCGCATCTCGAATTCGCGGAGGACCTGATGAGTGAAGGAGCGGTTCAGGTTGTTCACGCTGTCGCACCACGCCACCAGGTGCACGCCCAGAATGGATCCTTCACGGAGGATCGCGTCGATGTGGTCAGCGGGCGATGCCTCCTCGTCCTCGCGGCGCGAGAAGCTGAAGTCGTCTTCGCGGCGGCGGAGGTCGCGGAACCGCGGCAGATCGTGGATTAACAGAAACACCTCGGGGCCGTCGGTCTTGGACTCCTGCCGGCGCTTCACTTCGCCGGCCACAACCGCAAGGATCTCCGGCACTTCGCGCCAACCGCCAACTGTCGCCTGGTGGGGCAGGGCGGCGGCTACGCGAGCTAACGCCCCGACGTGCGGGTCGTCTTCCGGAGTGCCGTCCAGCACGAAGAACCGGGCTCCGTGCCGCACCGTTTCGGAGCCGGCCGGAGGGAACTGGGCCGCCAGGCTGATCAAGGTCGACGCCATCACACCGAGAGCCGCTTCACTATTCTGGCCGACGATCAAAAGATGGTTCCCGCCCTGGCGCCGGAACAGAGCAGAGGTCGGATCCTTGATCGAGATCGCATCGCCGGCCCAGGCCTGCGCCGAACGCGGCGACTCGGGCCAGGCCGGGGCTTCCAGCAGCTTGTGCAGAAGCGTATTCCGAGCCAGGTCGGCCGGCGCATCGCCCTCGAATACGATCGGCGTGCGCGCCAGGATCGGCTTCTGCCGCTGGGCCCGGCTGTGCAGCTCTTTCAAATAGGCCTCGCGGCGCTCGTCCGACAGCCAGACGACCTGGAAGAAGTTGTTTCCCTCCGGCGCCCCGTTGGCATCGTTGTAGATGGCCTCGCCGGGGCGCGACAGCATCCGCGGCGCGATGTTGTTCTCACTCAGGATCAGATGGGCATCGGTCTCGCTGCACTGGAGGGCGATCCGGACGGCCATCTGCCCCAGGGTGCTGCGCGAGCGTGAAGGCGCCTCCCAGGCTCTGCGAGCCCAGGATCACGTGTACTCCGAAGGCCCGCCCTTGCCGCACCAGCCGGTCCAGCCATAGCGCCGCTTCCTGAGCAAGCTTGTCCTCCTCGACGAAAAACTCCTGAAACTCGTCGACGATCAAGAGGATGCGGGGCATGGGCGGCGTGCCCGGGACGTTGCGGTAGCCGTTCAGGTCCTGCACGCCGGCATCCCGGAACCGATCAGCGCGCAGGCGAAGCTCGGCATCGAGCCGCTCCAGCACGCTGATTCCGAACTCGCGCTCGCTCTCGATCGCCACGACGCTCGCATGCGGCAATTCCTGGCTCGCGTACACCTTGAACTCGACGCCCTTCTTGAAGTCGATCAGGTACAGGTCGATCTCGTCGGGGCTGTAATTGAGCGCCAGGTTCGTGATCGAGCGCATGCATGAGAGTTGATTTGCCGGAGCCGGTGCGGCCGGCGATCAAGACATGCTGGGACGTGCCGTGCCCGAGCAGGAAATGCTGCCGCTTGGTCGCGCCGGACTTGCCCAGGGGTACGTCGATTCCCGCCCGGCTGTCCCGCGTCCAGTAACGATCGGCCGGCGGAGTGATGAACTCGAAGGGGACCTCGACGCGCTTGGCGTCCTTGGCCGCTGCGCCCACCTTCTGAATCTGGCGCGTCGCGAATTCGCCCGGCGGCGGCCCGTCGAGGTAGAGCGGATACTGTCGGAAGTCGGGGTCGTCCCACACGAGCTTTCCGGATGCGGCGTCCCAGTTCAGGTGCGAGCAATAGGGGCGAAGCTCGCCGAGCTGAAACCCGGGGGGCATGGGCTTGGAGAGATCGGCCGCGACCAGGGTGAGCACGCCGCAGGGGATGCCGCCGGCCGAGATCGACGCCAGCCGGGCAGCCGACTTCTCGTCGAACTTCACCGGGAAGTCGGCCACGACCAGCACCCGGTAAGGCTCGGCCACCTCCTCGGCGACGGCGTTGTACTCCTCGATCGTGGCGTATTCGTTCCGCAAGTATTTCTGCGTCACGGTCTCCATATGGGCAGCGAGCTCGGCCAGCCGCTCCTCGATCTGGCGCGGGTCGGTCCAGACCTGCCCGGTCACGAGCGCACCGTCGAAATCCGCCAGGTGCATGAACGCGCCAAAGTTCGCCCGATGCCGATCGGGTCGACGATCGTGAATCGCACCTGCGCCGGAGGGAGGCTCGTCAAGAGCCGGAACATCGACGCCTGAAGCACCTCAAGCGCCGCCGTCCTGCCCTCGGAAGGCGTCTCGATCAAAAGGTTCGCACTCGCCGGAAAGGGCCGGAGAGCGGGAAACACAAACGAGGTGGGCACCCCCTCCATCAGCTTCGGATCGGGCGAGACCCCTTGTGGCAGCGCGGCCAGTTCGATCGGGACCGTCCCGAACCGGACCGCCGGCGGCACGACCTTCGGCAAGCCGCGCTCGGACCACTCGGGGGCGTTCCAGGCGGGACAGTAGAGATCGACTTCGCGCTGGATTCCCTCCAGCAAGGAGGCCGCTTGCACCATCCCATCGCGCCACCGCGAGGCCATTTCTTGCCACGCCGAGCTGTAGCTCGTCGCGATCCGTTCCTTGAGCGCCTTGTATTTCCCCTCGAGCTTGGGGAACGCCGACTCAGAATAAGTTCGGATCTCGGCCATGCGCCGGTCGTGGACGTCGATGGCATCGCGCATGTCGCGCTGCTGCGCCGTCTGGATCTCGACCATCCGCTCCGCGTAGACCTCATTGATCTTGCGCAGCTTCTCGTCGCGCTTGGCCTCGGCGGTGACGAAAGCGACGCGATAATTGTCGTCGGCTCGCTTCAGGTCATCCTCGCGGCGGGTCGTCAGCCGGCGCTTCTCTCCCTTGAGCCGGTTATCGACGAGGGTCCGGCAATACACAGTGAGAAGATCGGCATCGGCCAGCGACTGCGTGAGCGGGACATACAGTCGCTCGAGCTGGGTCTTGGAGAGCTTGGCAAGCCAGGTGCGCAACAGGAAGGCAACCACCGCCCCGCCCACGGCTCCGGCCCCGATGCTGACGGGCTCGCCGGTCAATACCGCCGCCAGGAGCACGCACAGCCCGATCAGCACGATGAAGATCCACGCCTCGCGCCGTCCCTTCATCGATTTGGGAATGATCAGTGCTTCGAGCAGTCGCAGGGGCGGCTCCATGCGCGAAAGCCGGGTGAACAGCTCGTCACCCGGGTCGGAGAACCGTTCGTAAGACTCGGCGACTGCCGCCGGCGGCTCCGGCTTCAGTCCAAACTTTTTGTAATCCGTGGCGAGCGTGGCTAACCGGGTGCGGATCGAGTCGGCCTGGCGCGCACTGTCGTCGATCGGCTTCATCTTGGCGGCGTGCTCCTTGGCCGCCGCCTTCTGGCCGGAGTCATGGGCGTGAGTGGCGTCGGACTTGGCGGTGCCCAGGTCGCTCTTGGCCGAATCGCGCAGCATCGAACATGGTCGCGATCTTGCGGCTGGCCGCGGCGAACTCGGCCTTGGCCTGGGCCTCGCCCTCGAGCGCCGTGTCGACAATCGATCGCCGCCGTTTCTCGTCGGTTGTCCGCGCTTCCCGATCGAGCTTTCCGACCTTGTCCACCAGTGCAAGGCGCGCCTGCTTGTACTCGGCGCCGGCCGTGTCGCTGCCGAGGCGGTGCTCTCCTTCGACCTTGGCCTCCTCACGCGACCTCTCGGCGACCAGGCGGAGGATCTGCCGCAACACGTCACGCTCGCGGGCGAGGATATCGGGCTCCGATGACTGGAGCGCCGCCGGGCCGGTTTTCGGTTCGGGCACGGCGGTCGTGCTCACGCTCGTAGTCGTGGTGCTCACAATACCTCACTCCGGTCGGAACAATCGCGGCGGACCTGATCGAGCACCTCGGCGACCTTCTGCATGCCATTGATCGCGGAGTCGACCGCCGGGTCCAGCGGAGCAAGGTAGCGCTCTTCGAACCGCTGACGCACCGAGTCAGTCCACGTCGACTCGGTCAGCCGCCATTGGTCCTGGATCAGCCGTATGGTCTGGTGCAGGCGATTTGAGCCGGCCATGACTTTCGCGTTGGGCATTCTTGACAACCTCTTCTTCCTGGTTCAGGGCGGCTTCATCTTCGTCGAGAACCTGGGTCGCGATCGACACGAACGGGGCCGTTGCCATGACCGGCGCCGCGACCGCTCCAGAGGATGCCGCCCCTGCGGCGACAACCCCGGACGGGACTGCGACCCGGAGATACGCCTCGAGGGCGTCGATCAACCGTGAGAGCACCAGGACAGCCCGGGGAACGTCAGCAGCGGCGAGGTCCTTGAGCCGCTGGACGCTGGCATGGTACTCGAGGACGGCCTGCCTCATGATCGGCTGCCACTTCCGCACCATGGCCAGCCGCTTTTCGGCGTCTTGCAGGCTCGCCTCGGCCTTGCGCAGGTTTTCCTTCTGTTCCGACATCGGCGGAGTGTATTCCGCCCGCTTCTGGAGTTTCTTGCGAAACACCTCGCCGCGGGCGATGGCGACCTGCTCGCGCCGCCGCTTGATCTGATCCTGCCAGTAGTAGGGGCGCTCTTCCTCCAGCCACCGCACCGTCCGGCGAACCTCCGACTCGACGGCCCCCAGCGCGCTCAAGGTGTCATCGGAATAGAGCGCCAGCGCAACCCTCAGGTCCTTGAGTGAGTCAATCGAGTGGACAGAGGCTTGTGCGCTCATAATGGACATTCTCGCCGCCGGCCCCGTTCCGCCAATCGCTTGGGCGGGCCTCGACATGCCTCCTATGAGCGAGCCTATCAGACGGTCCGGAGGCTGTAAAGGAGCCGGGCGGATGTCCGTTTTCGAATCTCAGTCGCCCGCTTTCGGTTCTCGCTTGCCCTTCTTGTCGTCTCGGAACACCAGCCACGTGGCCGACGGTGGATTCGTCTTGAAACCAGCCACAAGCCGGCCGATCGGTTCCTCCCGACCAGGAACGGTGGCTCGACCGCTGATTGCAGCCTCGCCATCGATGGAATCGACGACGATGACCTCGTCGCCATGATCAGGCAGCAGCAGGACAAAGGGTCCGAGCGAGGTCGCGGTCGTGGCGGCTGGATCGATCGGCTCAGTCCGATCTTGGGGATCAACCGCCCGATCCTCTGGAGGCAAGACCTCCTTTTCCGCCGCCGTGCCGCGTGCCAGGGCGTCGACATTCGAGGCAGTCGTGACCTCAACATAACCAGCGTCCGCGCTTACTCCTGTATCCGGGCGGCCGGCTTCGGTGTGGGGCTCCGATCCAGGCATCTCGTAGACTCCTCGGAACGTGGTTCCGGCATGGGATGTGTCATTGATAAGGATCTTCACCTATCGGGAATGTACACATCAGGCGCCTTAAGGCGACAGCTCGCTCGGGTTTCTCAGGACCGCCAATCGTTTTAAGCGGCCCGACGGGAATCCCCGCGAGATCCCGGAGAAAACGTCAGGCTGGCCAGCCTGACCTACGAAAACCGGTTGATCCAGCGGAAAACGTCAGGCTGGAAAGCCTGACCTACGAAAACCGGTTGTCAGCCTTCTTCAGCAGTGTGCGGAATCGTGCCGTTCTGTCTGTGAAGGGCACGGTGGCCGAGCCTGGTCGGCGACATCCAGGTCGGGGTGTGATCAGGCTGCGCGGCCTCAAAACCGGCCGCCCTTGCCGTCCATCCCTAAATAATCCATCCGGTCGATGGCTTCTTGAACGGCCGCAATCCCTTCGGTACCTTGTTACTTGGGGCTGCGATGACATCGCGATCGATCAGGGAACGATCGGTTTGCGCTCGAACCGACCGGATCCGGAGTGAAGGCTCCTCCGGCCGCCCCGGGCACCCGCTTTTGAGGATCGCAAGAATTTTGAGGTGCCCCCTTGACACCGACATAGCACTACGTCCATCATAGCACGCTGCAATGCAGGCACTCATCAGTGTATGTCGCGCGTCAAAGTCGATCGAGCGATGCCTTCTTGCGGGGACAGACGCCGTCAGCCGTCGGTTCAGTTGACAGCCAGGGGCGGCTCACGGCAAATGTATGACATCGGGTTAGTTCGTCAACTAATGTCCGTGTGCGCATTGAATCCAGGGTTGGATTGACAGCGGTGAGGCGAACTTGGGGGTGGGACGGCTGAATTTCGGGGCGAACTGAAAACTGCGCAGGGCGGCAGCGAAATTTGACTCCGACCCGATGAGCCTGCATGTTTTCTGGATTCCTTGAATTTTTCTTGATCTTGTCAGCCAACGCAGGCGGCACAATCGGAATCATCGCCAAAAGCATCGCGGTGCGAAGAGGCGACCAACGAGACTGGGAGACACGGTTATGCAAACGGGTTCGTCGGATACCCTATCCCGAGGGCACCGCGGTCGGAGTCGTCAGGATGCGCGGCTCAAAAAAGCGCGGAAGGCACGGTACCGATGGATCGACCTGGAAGGTCTCGAGTCGCGCACCTTGCTGGCCACGACGCCGGCCGCGACAGCTACCGGCGCGGCGCTGAACCTGACCGGGCTTACAAACTATCCCACCCTGGGAGGCAACGCCAACAGCCCGACGGTCGTGGTCGACCCTTATAATTCCAATAATATCTTCGCGGTCTGGGGCGTCGATCTCTCGGACACGACACCGACCCCGACGACCACGGCTGTCATCGATGGGGCCTACTCCAACAACGGCGGGGCCACCATCGCCTTCACGGGCACACTCACGGATGGATTCGGGACGGTCACCGGGGTCAGCAGCACGGCGGGGCTGGCAGTCGGGCAGCCAATCACCGGCACCGGGATCCCGACCGGGACGACGATCGCCGGCATCAGCACTCCCACTCACACCGTCTTCCTCACCAACGCCGCCACGGTGAGCGCCGTCTCCGAGGGCCTCACCGCCACGACACTCTGGCACAGTATCGGTCCGGTCGTGAGCCCGCTGCTCGACCCGTTGACGGTCAACGCCACGCCCCCGCTTCCTTATACCCAGATAACCGATCCCAGCATCGGGTTTGACAGCCAGGGGAATGTCTACATCCTGGCCATGGAGTCCACCGGCGCCACCGATGGTGCCTTGGTCCTCAGCGAATACAATTTCGCCGGCGCAGCGCCGACACCAGTCAGCCAACGCATCATTTACCAGTGGATTACCGGCTCTGACGCCGCCACCAGCCCAGCCCTGGCCGTCGATGCGGGAACCTACCCCAACGAGACCCCCACGAGCACGCCTCCGAGCACGCCTCCCGCCGGTGTGCCCCAGGACCCTTATGCCAACAACGTCTACATCGCCTGGGCCAGCATCGACCAGGAACCCATCAATCCCAATCCGTACGCCTTCACGGGCTTCAATCCGGACCGGGCCGAGCTGGTCGTCGGCACGCCGATTCCGAATGCAAACAAGCTGGTCGGAACGGAATCATCATTGGCTTTCAGCGGCGTGACGACCGTCAACGCGTTTAACGACCTCTTCTCGCAGCGCAACACGCACCCCCAGCTCGTGATCAGCCCGGGCAATTCCACTGACCCCGGCCAGATCACCGTCGCCTGGGAGGACGCCGGCACCAACGCCACGAACTCACCGCCGCAGACGATCCTGGACTCCAACAACGCGCAGCCCGGCGATACCTACGGGTTCACCGGCGCCACCGGGATCGTCCCGCAGGGTACAAGTGTCAGCAGCAGCAGCAGCAACCAGGGCAACTGGGGGACTGCGACGATTTACAATGCCGGGCCCAGCGCCACCGTCGCCGAGGATCCGACGTCCGTTTCCATCGGTGATGTCGCCAGTGCCAACAGCAATTTGCTCAACGACATCGTGGTGACAAACTCCGCTCCCAACAACTCCACTGACAGCGGGATCGGCGTCCTCTTGAATCAGGGCGCCGGGGTGTTCCCCGCGGCCGGTGTGACAGCGAATGAGCTGTTCCCTGCCGGCCCCAATCCGACCAGCGTGGTGCTGGGCGATCTCGTCCCCGGGCATTCAACAACCACCATCCAAGACGCCGCCGTGGCCAACGACGATCCCGCTGCTGGAAGCGTGAGCATCCTTCCCAACGGGCCGCCCAACTCGACGCCACCGACTGACGGCGAGGGGATATTCCTGACTCCCACGTCTCTGAGCACGGCAGGGGAGCAGGGCACGTCCGCCGTTGTCGATGGCTTTTTTGATGGCACATCAAAGCTTTCGCTCATCGCGGTGAACTCGACCAGCAACAGCATCTCGATCTTCCCGGACAGCTCGTCGGCCAACGCGTACTCCATACCGACCGCCACAGCGGCCCCGATCGCCGTGACCGCGGGGCCCTTCACGGGGGGCGCCGACGATATCGCCGTCTTGTACTCCAACGGCACCATTCAGTGCTTCGTGATTTCCACCAGCGGCCCCGGAAATATACAGCTCACCGCCCAGCCGGCGATCACAGGGCTCAATGCTGCCGCGATCGCCCCCGCCTTTCTCAACGGCGGCTTGGAGGACCTCGTTGTCGCCGACAAATCCGGGAACGTGGAATGGCTGGCCAACACCTCGACCTCGGGCGGCACCAGCATCACGTTCAATCCCGCGCCGAACGCGGTTTACACCGTCCCGGGCGCCCCTGTCGGCATCGCAGCGGGCCAGTTGAGCACCAATGGGAACTACGTCGGGTTCGAAGACGTCGCCGTGGCATACGGGTTGAACGGACCGACTGGCGAAAGCATGGTTGCCGTCTTTCAGAACATCAACGGCGTGCTGACGCACACGGCACCGCCTGGCCAGCCCAGCAATGTCGATTACGACGCCGGCGGGAAGAATCCCACGGCGATCGCCGTGGGACAGCTCACCGGCAATAGCGCGCTTCCCTGGGACGACATCGTCGTGACCAACGGCGGCACGGCAAATCGGGGCACGATCAGCGTGCTCCAGCCCGCGGCGCTGCCCTCCAGCTCGACCACGACACCGCACGTTCAGCCGTTCACTGACAACGTCGCGGTCCCCGCCGCGGTCCAGAGCGCCATCAACAACCTCACGGTCACGGTGGATGTGACCGACCAGCAGCCCGTCTCGAATCTGAAAATCGTCTTGATTGCTCCCAACCTCAATTCGATCACACTGGTCGAAAACCAGATCAATAGCCTCGGCACCGCCGTCACCAGCCAGGGCCTTCCGACCGGCAACGCCATCGGGGTATTCGGTTACACCCCGCCAACCACCACAAGCCCGGGTACACCCGGGACCCAGATCGGGACCATCTTCGACGACAACGCCGACCGCAATATCTTCGACGCCACCACCGGTGGGGTAAACGGAAACACCGCGGTCGACTACGTCGGCTACTTCGAGCCCGAAGATCCGACTCAGAGCCTCGGGAGTTTCATCAGTTCGCTTGGGGGCGCCATCAACGGGGCGTGGACGCTTCAGGTCTGGAATTACTACAGCTCCACCTCGACCGTCAGCCCTGGCAACCTCGAGCACTTCAGCCTCCAGTTCAGCACGGGAATGACGCAGCCCGTCGGCAGCGGGCAGGTGGGCATCGCGGTGACCAACCTGGCAGGCTCGCTCACGAACTCATACCCGACCCCGACCAACTACCCCTCCTCGCCCACCGTCGGTGTCGGCCCGGGACTGGTCCTCGCGATCGACAACACCCTGGGGCCCAACAGCCCGTACCAGGGGCGGATTTACGCCGCGTATGTCGGCTATCAGTACCCCGACCCCAGCCCGGATGGCGTGAACAACCCGGTCGCCAACACCGACATCTTCTTGTCCTACTATGTATTGCCGACGCCGGCAAACCCTTCCGGCTTCTGGGTGAGCCAGGGCATCGTCAATGACGACAATGCCTCTACCGACGGCTTTAGCTCGGCGGGTACCGGAACCGGCCGGACGCAGTTCCAGCCGGAGGTGGCGGTCGACCAGGCGACGGGGACACTGGTCGTCTCGTGGCGCGACGCCCGCGACGACGCCTCCAACGCCCGCGTGGCAACCTACGTCGCCACCAGCATCGACGGCGGCAACAGCTTCAGCCCCCAGACCTATGCCAATACAGCAGATACCGCGACCGACGCGATCACCGGCCAGGCCGACGTCATTGGCCCGGAGGCCGATAACCAGTCGGCACTCAACCCCCAGGCAGACGCCGCGTTCGGTTACGGCGACCAGATGGGGCTCGCTGTTTTCAACGGCCAGCTTTATCCGATCTGGGCCGGTAACTTGAACCAGAGCAGCGACCCCGCCGGCGCAATCATCGGCGACCCGCTCAACATCTGGTACGCGCCGATGGTCATCGCCGCCGGGCCGCGGATCGTCGCCAGCTCGATGGGACCGATCCCGCTCGCCGCGACGACCAATCCCAATGGAGTCAGCATCTCCGTCACCTTCGACCGGCCAATCAATACGGCTTCATTCCTGCCCCAGGATGTTCAGATCTTCTACCACGACACCATCAGCAATACCGACTCGTTCGTCTCGCTGAATGTGATCGGCATCACGGTGGTGAGCTCGACTCAATTCACGATCACCTTCGACCCCACGCCCACCGGCGCTAACCCGGCGACCTACGACTACACGGGGACCTACAGCTACGTGATCGCGCCGGACGCCGGTCTCGGAACCACCCCGATCAGCGCGCCGGTCTGGTCCTGGGTCGGCGGTACGCTCCGGACCGACGACCCCGACGACCAGAACGCCGATGGGAAGACCGACTCGAACGCACTCACGTCGCCGTTCACCGGTCAGACGCCAGGCGACGTCTATGCCGCGCCCACGCCCGCGATCCCGACGACCACGGCCGTGACCACGTTCAGCAGCATCACCAACATCCTCAAGCCGGTGTTCGGCTTCAATTCCAACACGCTTCCCCTGATCGTTCCGGGCCCGCAAGTGCTGAGCACCTCGGTGACGAGCATGACCGGCGCAAGCGGTACCGGCGCAGCCGGCAGCTACGGCGGCCTGATCTCCGACGGCACGACCAGCTCGTACACCCTCAACTTCGATCGGCCCATGCTGGTCAACACCGCGCCGGCGGGCCAGACGCCCACGCCCGGCTCGTTCAATCCCGCCCAGGTTCTCTCGATCATGGGCCCCGCGGGCGAGATCACCGGCCCCCAGTATTACCCATCCGACGTCCAGACCGGGCAACCCATCACCGGCACCGCCCCGCTGATGTCGACAGTCACGATCCCCAGCTTTGGCGGCACCTTCACGATCGCGAACATCACGGTCTCCCTCACCGCCGCGTTCTCGCCCGATTCCGACCTGGCCGCGGTCCTGATCGCCCCCGACGGGACGCAGGTCCCCTTGTTTTCGGGCGTGGGCGGCACCGGCTCGAATTTCATTAACACCGAGTTTTCAGACTCCGCCGAGACCCCGATCGCGTCCGGGACCGCTCCGTTCACCGGCATCTACAAACCCACCGGCACGCTGGCGAGCCTGAACAACCTCCCGGTCGACTTCAAGAACACCTTCGGCCTCTGGGTTCCCGGCGTGTGGACGCTCGAGCTCACCGCGTCTCAGGGAGCCACCGGCGTCCTCGACAACTGGTCCCTGTCGGTCACGCCGCAGATCTCGGTCACGCCGGTGGCTGCCACCGAGAGTCTGGGCGGGGCGGCCGCGACCTCGTTCCAGATCGGGTTCCCGCTCCAGCAGTTGAGCGGTACGTACACAGTCCAGCTCGGTCCCAACATCGTCGACACGGCCAACCCCGCCGACGCCATGGATGTCAACCAGAACGCCGGGCTCGACGTGCTGCGGGATACGGGTCAGAACGCCCCCACGACCACCGTCGTGTACAAGTCGGCCGATCTGCCCAAGCCGATCCCGGCGCCCGCCATGGGCGTCGCCGGTTCCGTCGGCTCCGCGATCACCGTGCCCGACAACTTCCTGGTCCAGGGAGACATCACCAGCCCCACCATCTTCACCGGCAGACTGACGAGCGGATCGGCGATCGTCACCCTCGTCAGCAGTACCAAGGGGCTGACAAGCGGGCAACCCGTCGGGGGCACAGGCATCCCGATCGGGACCACGATCCAGACCATCAACACCTCGGCCGACACCATCATGCTCTCGGCGAACGCGACGGCGAGCGGCGTCGAGACCCTCACCGCCACGGGGCTCAGCGGCCTGCGCGTCCAGATCAATCTGTCTTACCCCGCTGACCCCGACCTGTCGGCGACCCTGGAACACACCGATCCCAGCGGAAACGTCCTGGCCTCCATCCCCTTGTTCATGAACGTCGGCAGCGGGTCGAACGAGGCCAATTTCACGAATACCGTCTTCGATGATAACGGCACCACCCCGATCCAGAACGGCGCCGCGCCGTTCTTTGCCACGTTCACCCCACAGCAGTCCCTGGCCACGGCGTTTGCGGGCGTCAGCGCCCAGGGCACCTGGACCCTCGTGATCACGAACTCGGCGACCGGCACGGGCGGCGCCGGCACCTTCAACAGTTGGTCGCTCAGCTTCCAGAAACTGGTCCCGACCTCGGGTCTGGGCGAGCCGGGGGCCGACGATTTCAGCGGCAGCTTCCGTATCTTCACGCTCAGCCAGGCCGATGCCCTGTCCAGTGAAGCGTGGACGGCCGTCGGCCCGGCGGCGATCGGTTCGGGTCCGACTGCCGTCTCGGGCAGCGTCTCCGCGCTGGCCGTCGATCCCTCCGACCCCTCGGGCAACACAGTCTATGCGGCCGGCGCCACCGGCGGCATCTGGAAGACGACCGACTTCCTCACGACCGACCCCAGCGGACCGACCTGGATCCCGCTCACCGACTTCGGCCCGACGTCCGGCGTCAATATCGGCGCGATCACCATATTCCCGCGCAATGACGACCCCAATCAGTCGATCATCATCGCCGCGACCGGCACCAACGTCAGCGGTCGGCCCGATTCGCCCGGCGTCGGCTTCCTGGTCTCGGAGAATGGCGGCGCAACCTGGGTCCTCGACGACAGCACCACCAACGTCGACTCCAGCGGCAACGAGCTGCCGATCGTGTCCGGCAGCCGCGACCGGACGTTCGTCGGCGACATCGCGTACCAGGTCACGGTCGACCCCAAGCCCACGATTGCCGGCGGGGTGATCATTTACGCCGCGCTCTCCGGTCCCACCGGCGGCATCTGGCGGAGCCTGAACACCGGCGCAACCTGGCAGTTGATGCTCTCCGGCCAGGCCACGTCCGTCGCCCTGGCCCCCGAGAGCGGCCAGATCTCCAGCCCCAGCAACAGCGGCACGAACGTGCTGGGCAACCTTCAGGTCGTCTACGCCGGCATCGCCGGCTCCGGAGTCTGGATGTCGCCGAACCAGGGCCAGGTCTGGAACGAGCTGCTCGGCGGGGTCGGCAATCCCCTCATCTTCGACTCCTATTACACCCCCTCGCCCAACGTCAACCCGGTCAGCAGCCTGACCCCCAACGGCGCATTTGGACGGATCGTGCTGACCGTGCCGGCTGCGACCGGCAACGACGCCTTCGACGCTGTCTACGAAGGCTGGCTCTACGCGGTCGTCGACACCACCGGCGGCGCCCTGGACGGAATCTTCGTAACCAAGGACTTCGGGCAGAACTGGACCGAGATCACGATCCCCACCGCGGAGGCCAATTATGCCATCCCCGACAACCAGGTCCCCGGCCTGACGAACTATCCGGTCATCACCAGCCCCCCGGACATGGCCATCGCCGTCGACCCCACCGATCCCAGCGTCATTTACGTGGGCGGCGACATCCCCCCCGGCACCCCCCGCAGACCGGATTCATTCGCATCGACCTCACCGACATCTGGGACGCTCACAACCTCGACAACGTCTCTTACGACGCGAATGACGGCGGGCGGTTGACACTCTCCTCCACCGCGCCGGCCGGCATCACCAATCCCCAGTACGGGGCCAACGACAGCGGCGTGTACGTGAACTATATCCGCAATCCCCAGGATCCGTTCGTCGGCAACGCGAGCCTGTACGTTTACAACTACAACCTGTTCACCAACACCGGCGCCGGGGTTGAATGGATCCCGTTCGATTCCCTGTTTCCATTCCCGACCACCGGCTACCACAGCCTGGTCACGATGGTCGACCCGACCACCGGGCTGTCGCGGCTGCTTCTGGGCAACGACCAGGGGGTCTGGAGTTTCCTGGACGACAACGGCACGTTCGAGACAACCGTCGGATCAACGGTCACCGGGCCCGGCCTCTACCCGGACAACCTGCCGAATATCGACCGCAACGGCGATCTCCAGATCACCCAGTTCTATTACGGGGCATCGCAGCCGAGCAACGCCGCCGCGCTCATGTCGCAATCGATGTCGTTGTACTATGGCGCTGCCGCCGAGAACGGCGCCCCCAGCTCGGACGGGGCAATCATCAGCGACGGTAACATCGTCTGGGGCGGGCCCAGCGGCACCGCCGGCAGCGTGGCCACCGACCCGACCGGCAGCGGCACGGTCTACCAGTACTGGTGGCCCTGCTGCAACTCGATCGGCACCACCGACTTTTTCCAGGTCAACGGCACCAGCAAGGAG
Organism: uncultured Isosphaeraceae bacterium; assembly: GCA_963781785.1. Lineage (GTDB taxonomy): Bacteria > Planctomycetota > Planctomycetia > Isosphaerales > Isosphaeraceae > CAWAHD01. The sequence continues at coordinate 1,188,987 of CAWAHD010000002.1, forward strand.
AACGGCCTGCTCCAGGCCTCCGGAGGCCAGCCCACGCCGGACCCGCAATGGCCGATCAGCGGGCCCACCACGGGCGCGAACTTCGCCGTCAACCCCGTGAACGGCGATGACATCGTCATCAGCTCGAACGCGGGACGGATCTTCACCACGACCAACGGCGGCGTCACCTGGTTCGACGTCGGCGAGCCGGCGGTCTTCGGCAGCCCCGGCGCGTTCAGCACCGCCCTGGCCTATGGCGCGCCGGACCCCGGCGCCCCGGAGGGCGTCGGCGACCTGGCCAACTTCATTTATGTCGGCACCCGCGCCGGCCAGATCTACGTCACCCAGGACGGCGGCGGCTCGGCGCAGGCAATAACTGGCTCAACATCTCGCTGGGCCTCGATGGCTCGCCCGTCGAGCAGATCATCACCGACCCCACGCGCGGCAGCCACGACGCCTACGCGGTCACCACCACCGGCGTGTTCTACCTCCCCGACTCGATCCTCCTGGGCAACAGCCCGAGCACGGCCGCTTTCAAGTGGGTCAACATCACCAACAACCTCAAGCAGCTCGCCTATAACATTTTCGGCCAGACCTACAACCCGGCGGCCGACCTGAACGCCAAGACGTACTACCAGGCCGTCATGCTGTCGTCGATCACGGCCGACTGGCGGTACTCCATCTCCGACTCGACCCAGTACGCCAATGGTCCGACGACTCACCCCGTGCTCTACGTGGCCGCGGGTAGTGCGGATAAAGGCGTCGGCTCGGGCGTGTTTCAATCGGTCGACGGCGGCCTCAACTGGACGTACTTCCCCGACACGACCTACGGCGCGGTGGTGGAGGGGGGCTATATGCCCGCCGTCGCTGTCACGTCCTTGAGCCTGGCCCTCGGGAACATCGACCCCGACACCGGTATGCCGACGCTGGACGGCCCCGACGCCCCCTCGGCGAGCAATCGGACCTCCCCGGCGAATGCCGACCCCGACACCCTCATGGCCTCGACCTTCGGGCAGGGGAGTTTTGCCATCAACGTGGCGCCCTTGATCATCGGCAACGCGGTCACCCTCAACCCGACCTACCCGGCGACCACGGCCATCACCGGGCCGATCGTGGGCGGCCCGATCACCATCAACGGCACCAGCGAGATCAGCGGTTTCGGCAACGCCACCTGGATCACCGTCGAAGACGTGACCGACCCGGCCAACCCCAGGATCATCGCCGGCTTCAATCCCAACAATCCGGTCCCGACTCCGAATGCGGCCAACTCCACGAACGCCTTCGGCAACTTCTCGATCCCCTTGAACCCATTCACCGCCTTCAGCACCACAGGCGTGAAGACAATCGAAGTCTTCGCCACCGACGACGCGGGCTCGGTGGGCAACAAGGTGATCTACACCTTCAACTTCGACCCGGCCACGCAGTTGGTGTTCGATCCCAACGGCGAGCCGCCCGCGACGGCCCTCCTGGGCTCGAACTTTGCGACTCCCACGCCTGTGCTTGTTGACGCCCTGGACGCGGCCGGCAACATCGATCCCGCCTTCAACGGCCCGGTGACGATCTCGCTGGCGAACAATGCCATGGGCACGCTCGCGACGGGCACCTCGCTGACCGAGACCGCGGTCAACGGCGTCGCCACCTTCACCGACCTGGAAATCGACACCGACGGCACCTACCAGCTCGCCGCCGCCAACGCCGGCAATCCCGCCGCGATGGTCCCCGGCCTGACCACGGGCACCTCGACCTCGATCTACATCGTCGGGGCCGCCGCGAGCCTCTATGTCGTGACCGAGCCGCCCTTGAGCGTGGAGGCGGGTGCCTCCTTCGACGTCCAGATCGGTGCCGATGACGCCTCCGGAAACCCGACCCCCTATTTCACGGGCACCGTATCGCTCGGGGTCTTGAACATCCCGAACGACCCCAGCCTGGGTGGAACACTCACCGAGAACGTGAATAGCGCAGGCATCGCCGACTTCCCGGGTGTGATGCTCTTCCAGGTCGCCGGCAGCCCGTACAAGCTGCAAGCGACGAGCACCGGGCTGACTTCGACGACAACCCGCGGAATCACGGTGACCCCGGCCCCGGCAACACAGTTCGTGATCCTCCCGAGCGGCGAGCCTCCCTCGAGCGTGGTTGCGGGCCAGGTGTTCCCGATGACGGTCGACGCCGAGGACCCGTACGGCAATCTCGACACGAACTTCGGCGGCTCGGTGACGATCGCTCTGCCCAGCATCATCATGGGCACGCCCACGGTCACCGCGATGCACGGCGTGGCGAACTTCAACAACCTCTGGCTCCAGACGGTCGGGACCTACGAGCTTCAGGCCGGAATCTCCGGCGGCTCCCCGACCCCGGCCACCTCGACCTCCGTCACGGTCACGCCCAATCCGACGCCGGACATCATCGCCTGGGTGGACGAGCCGCCGATGTCGGTCGATCACGACACCGGCTTTGGAGCGGCGGTCCAGGTTGAGGATCAGTACGGCAACGTCGAGACCGGCTATAACGACAACGTCAATATCGCTCTGGACGTCAACCCGACGGGTGCCACCCTGGGAGGGACCTTGAGCGTCCCGGCGTCTGACGGCGTGGCGGTCTTCGACGGGCTCACGATCAACAAGGTGAGCCCAGCGAATAGCTTCTATACGCTCCAGGCATCGATCGCGAGCGTCACCTCGCCGGACTCGAGCGATATCGTGGTCACGCCGATTCCGGCGGTCGGACTCGAAATCGCCACCCAGCCGATGTCGCCCGTCCAGGTCTTCCAGACGTTCGGCCTCTCGGTCACGATCTTCGACCAGGCCGGCGACCCGGACCCGGACTTCAACAGCAGCGTGACCGTGAGCATCGCATCCGGCTGCCGGCCGGGAGCGCTCTGGGAGGTGGCTTGACGACCGTCACCGCCAGCGGCGGCACCGCGAACTTCACCGGCTTGACCCTCAACAAGGTCGGGTCGGTAACCCTTTCCGTGTCCGTGAGCGGTCTGGGCTCGGTGACCACCAATGCCATCACCGTCACTCCGGCCGGGGCCTCGCAACTGGTCCTGGTGACCGAGCCGCCGACCACCCCGGTCACCGCCGGCACGTCGTTCGGCCTCGAGGTCAAAGCGGAAGACCAGTACGGCAACCTGGCGACGAGTTTCAACGGCAACGTGACGGCGGTCCTGTCGGCCAACCCCGGCAACGTCACGTTCGTCACCCCGGCCGGCGCCACGGCAACGAGCGGCCTGGCCTTCTTCACTGGCTTGACCGTGGATACGGCGGGCAGCGGCTACACCGTCCAGGTCACCAGCAATGGTGTGACCCCCGCTTTGACCCCCGCGACGAGCAACGCCTTCAGCGTGACGGCGGCCGCCGCCATGCAGCTCACGATCTCGCAGCCGGCCGACCTCCAGCCCGGTCAGACCCTCGACCTCACGGCCGGACAGACCTTCGGCCTCACGGTGGCGGTCGACGATCGGTACGGGAACCTGGCGACAACCTTCCATGGCCCGATCACGATCGCGCTCGCGAACAACCCCGTGGGCGGCACGCTGAATGGACTTCTCGGGTTGACGGCCGGCGGCGGCCAGGCTGCCTTCGGATCGCTCTCGCTGGACACCGCGGCGTCTCCCTACACGATCGTGGCCACAAGCCCCGGCCTATCGTCGGCGACGACCGGCTCGATCGACGTGGCACCGGCCACTGCGACCCAGCTTGTGCTCTCCGTCCCACCGCCCGGCACCATGGTTGCCGGCCACGGCTTTGGCCTGGCGGTCGAGGCCGAGGACCAGTACAAGAACCTCGCGACGAGCTTCACGGGCATCGTGACGCTCGCGCTGTCGACCAATCCCACGGGTGCGACCCTGAACGGACCGCTCACCTTCCCCGCGGCCGGCGGCATCGCGAATTCCCATGATTTGTACACGATCGATACGGCCGGCTCAGGCTACACCATCGAGGCGTCCAGCCCCGGCCTGCCGTCCGTGACGTCGGCGACCGTCACGGTCACGCCCAGGCCGGCCTCGAACCTGTTCGTTCTGACTGAGCCGCCGTCATCGGTGGCCACGGGCGCGACCTTCACGTTCGTCGTCCAGGCACTTGACGAGTTCAACAACGTCGATACGAATTATGACGGTCAGGTGACGGTGGCGGCGCCCGCGGGCTCGGGCGTGACTGTGGGAGGGACCACCACTCTCACGGCCAGCGCGGGGTTTGTAACGTTCACGGGGCTGACCTTGAGTGGATCGACCACCCCGGTAGCGCTCCAGGTCACGAGCACCGGACTCACCAGCACCACGACGACCGACATCGGCATCGCCGCGCCGGCGGTGGTCCAGTTCGCCACGACGAGCGTGAACGTCGTGGAAAACGCGGGCTCTGCCACACTCCAGATCGTGGCGCACGGGCGGCGTCGCGCAGGCCGTTTCGGTGAACGTGGCCACTTCCGGCGGCACGGCCACCCCGGGAGTCAATTACACGCCGGTGAACCAGGTCGTGAATTTCGGCGCCGGCCAGAGCAGCCAGTCCATCACGGTACCGGTCAAGGACGCCGGCAATTTGAGCCAGGCTATGACCGTGAACGTGACCCTGAGCAACCCGGGTGGGGGCGCCAGTCTGGGAACGCCTTCCACGGCCACGGTCACCATCTTGAACGCCGGTCAGTCCACGGGCTCGGGCTCACTGCCTCCGCCGGTGACGCTGGGCAGCGTGCAGGAGGTCAAGAAGAATCACAAGATCTCGGAGATCGTCCTCGGCTTCAGCGGCGCGCTCAATGGCACGCAAGCGGCGAGCGTCACCGAGTACGGCCTGGTGACGGTGGGCAAGAAGGGCTCGTTCACGGGCAAGGGTGCCAAGGCGCTCAAGCTCAAGTCCGCGGTTTACAACTCGGCGAACAACACGGTGGACCTGTTCCTGAAGAAGCCTACTGTGTTCACCAAGAAGGTGCAGCTCACCGTGGACGGGCTGGCCCCCTCCGGGCTCGAAGACACCTACGGCCGCCTGATCGACGGCAACGACGACGGTCAGCCGGGCGGCAACGCCGTGGCCATTCTCACGAAGAACGCGGCAACGATCACTGCGGTCAGGGGCGGGTCCGTCGTCGATGCGCTCCTGGCCAGCGGCGAACTGACCGGTTTGACCAAGGTTCGCAAGAATTGATCGCGGGGGTTTTCACTCACTCCTGCTCGAGAATCTCGCCGGTGAGCGAAACGCGGACCTCCCGGGTTTTGCCATCGGCGGGGTTCTTGCCGCGGATCTCGTATGAGTGAAGTTTTCCCCCGAGCGCGATGTTCTTCCACGCCTCGTCGAGCTTGACGCCCGGGATGGCTTTCGTGGCGGCAGCGCGCACGTTCTCGGGGACATCCTCGAACTTGACGGCCTGTTTGGTCATCTCCGGCAGGTCATCGTGGTCTCCACAGCCCGGAAAGGCCAGGACCATGGCGACCAAGGCTGATGCCTGCAGGATTCGTGCCAGGCGTAGCCAGGCGCGGCTCTTGGAGCGGCCGCGCCCATACCAGCCCGACGCACCAGCGAGGGATTCAATAATCATACGAAATGACCTCACCTCGGTTGCGAGTTCTCAATAGGCGTCGCCGCTGATGACTTCTCCCCCGGCAATCGAGCCGAGCGATCTCCACGTGGCGGCATCGACGGACGTCTTGACGAAACGCACGCTGCCGTCGGCCAGGAGAACGTTGACTCCACCGGGGTGATAGCTTCGCGCCGTGATCGCTCCGTAGAGCGGTTGGTTCTTGCTGATCAAGAGGGTCAGGATATCGAGGTCCGCGCCGCTGGTGGGGTTGATGGCCGCTTTGTTGGGTGGGAACGCGGTGGTCATGCCGGTCTCCTGGGAGTTGCCGTCGACCCAGGCCGTGTGCCCCTGGCCGGGCGGACTGGCGTTGCATGCGGCGACCGACGTATATTCCGAGGCGACCGATAGGGGGGAGCATAGGGTGAAGGCTGCGCAGCCGTCGGCGAATTCAGGTTTGCTTCCGAGAACTGGCCGCCAACCTGGCAGAACGGGTTAAGCGCCTTGACGTCGGAGGCAAACAGAGTCTGGCTGGTTCCGTCGGTGAACTGGGCGATCCTCCGGCACTGGTTGGGACCAAAAACGCCACGGTTGGGCGGTCCGTTGTTCATGCCGGTCGCGAGGGACAGGGCGTTCCAGATGTACCAGTCGCCTTCGTTGAATCCGTAGCAAGGCACGCGCGCATAAACGCCGGACGGAAAAGCGGTCATGCCGTCCTGGAAGGGGTCGCTCGGACAGAGGAAGCAGGTCAGGGCGAGCCCCACGACCGTCGAGTTCTGCACCGTCCGGTGCGTGAACGCGAAATTGATCGAGTTGAACGCCACGCCTTGTTCCATGAACGGCAGGATTCGAGCGTGGACGCTGAAGCCGTTGTAGTTGAAGACCCCTTTGAGCGTGCCTGCGATGTTGGAGGGCGGAAAAGCGCCGGTGATTCCCTCGTAGTTATGCAGGCCCAGCCCCATCTGCTTGAGGTTGTTGGCACACTGCATCCGCCGCGCGGCCTCGCGCGCGTTCTGCACGGCCGGCAACAACAGGGCGATCAAGACACTGATGATGGCGATGACCACCAGGAGCTCGATCAATGTGAATCCCGCCGGTCTCGTTGTTTTCAGCATGGCTTTGATTGTGCGCATGTGACGCCCCCGTTGCGCCTCGATCGGGAAAAACATCGCGACTCGGATGTGCCGGTTCGTCCAGGCATACTGTCTATCACAATATCCCGGGAGAAACGAGGAGGCAGTCTCCGGGCGAACGGAATCGTATAATCGACCTGGGCGGCACGTGGGCCGCCGTCTTGAAGGGAACGATCATGCCAGTTCACGACTGGACTCGCGTCGACCCGGGCGTGTTTCACCATTTTCATCTCGAGTGGATCGGTGATCTCTCCCGAGTGCTGAATCGCGGCCTACTGCCGAGGGACTACTACGCACTCGCCGAGCAGATCGCAGGTGGTCTCGGGCCTGATGTCTTGACTCTTCGAGGGCCCACGAATGGTCTCCCCGTGGTCGACACACCCGCCGGAGTTGTCGCCCTGGCGGCGATCCCTCCGCGGGTCCACTTCCGGTCGCGTGCCGAGCCCGACCAGTATGCCGCCAAGGCCAGAACGGTCGTGATCCGGCACGTCAGCGGGCACCAGATCATCGCCATGATCGAGATCGTCTCGCCCGGGAACAAGAGTTCCCGTCACGCCGTGCGCGCCTTCGTGGATAAAGCGTCGCACGTGTTGCGTTCAGGGATTCACCTTGTCGTCATTGACCTGTTCCCGCCTGGTCCCCGCGACGCTCAGGGCATTCATAAAGCGATCTGGGACGAATTCATCGATGCTGACTTTGCCTTGCCTCTCGACAAGCCACTCACGCTGGCGTCTTATATCGGCGGCCTTGTTCCCGAGGCGTTCGTCGATCCCATGGCGGTAGGCGCAACGCTCCCGGAGATGCCGTTGTTCCTCACGCCGGAGGTGTATGTCCCGCTGCCTCTGGAAGCAACGTACCAGTCGGCCTGGGAGGCTGTCCCGTCGTTTTACCGTGAGTTGCTGAGTGTCCCCGCGTAGGTCAGGCTTTCCAGCCTGACGTCCCCATCGTAAATCAGGCTTTCCAGCCTGACGTCCGGCGTAGGTCAGGCTTTCCAGCCTGACGTCCGGCGTAGGTCAGGCTTTCCAGCCTGACGTCCGGCGTAGGTCAGGCTTTCCAGCCTGACGTCCGGCGTAGGTCAGGCTTTCCAGCCTGACGTCCGGCGTAGGTCAGGCTTTTCAGCCTGACGTCCGGCGTAGGTCAGGCTTTCCAGCCTGACGTCCGGCGTAAGTCAGGCTTTCCAGCCTGACGTCCGGCGTAGGTCAGGCTTTCCAGCCTGACGTCCCCATCGTAAATCAGGCTTTCCAGCCTGACGTCCGGCGTAGGTCAGGCTTTCCAGCCTGACGTCCGGCGTAGGTCAGGCTTTCCAGCCTGACGTCCGGCGTAGGTCAGGCTTTTCAGCCTGACGTCCGGCGTAGGTCAGGCTTTCCAGCCTGACGTCCGGCGTAGGTCAGGCTTTCCAGCCTGACGTCCGGCGTAGGTCAGGCTTTCCAGCCTGACGCAACGACCCTTCCACTCCGGTCGGTGCTTGAACTAGCTCATCGCCTTTGTCTGTCATGTCAATGCGTACGCTTACGGCTTTTCCTTGAATACGTACGCATCCCCCGGTCTCCAATCCCTTCGAAAACGTGCGGACGACCACGGCCATTCCTCGGGTCGCTGGCAGAGCCCCGCTGCGACAGGGTTATTCTCGATGTACGCGATGATGCGTTGCATCTCCTCGTCATCACGGGCCCAGTGGTCATAGGACTCATCCTGCCAGAACACCCGCCCTTGCGCATTCTGAAGCACGTTGATTTCGTGAGCAGTATATCCCTTGAGACCCTGGGTGACTCTCGACAGCTTCCAGCGCGGCAAGAGCAAGACATGGACGTGGTTCGACATGACGCACCATGCGAACAGATCGTAGCGCTCGCTTGCTCCGAAGATGACGGCGTCCTCCACGATCTTTGCCGCACTTTCGTCCTTCAGGTGCATGGGGCCGTCAACCGCCCTGTCGAGGAATTGGTTGGCCGCGGCGAAGATGATCTTATTCTCACGAATCCGCCTTTGCGCGATGGTCTCTCCCGGCCGATCCGCTTGGAATTCCAGTTCTCTCCGCTTGTTCGCCAACTCCTCGATCGCCGATTTGGGCATCGCGCCCTTTAAATTCCAGGTCAAGAAAATCGCAGTTCCCTCAGGAACATGGTGGGGCAGATGACGCGTGTAAGCGAATTGGTCGGGCATGAATGAACCACTGCCTTCAAAGTCGGTCGGGCGTTCCAAACGGATGCGAATTCTTGGGCTGTATTCCAGGGGATCGTCAGGCTGAAAGCCTGACCTACTCAAGACCGTCAGGCTGGAAAGCCTGACCTACTCAAGACCGTCAGGCTGAAAGCCTGACCTACGCCAATCCGTCAGGCTGGAAAGCCTGACGCGCGATCAAGAAGCGCCCGCTTCCCGTTCCACCGCCAGCGCCATCGGCCGGATCCCCAGCTTTTCAAACAGCCGCTGATCCTTGTCCTGGGCCGGGTTGGGCGTCGTCAGCAGCTTCTCGCCGAAGAAGATCGAGTTGGCTCCGGCCAGAAAGCAGAGAGCCTGAACCTCGTCGCTCATCGACTCCCGCCCGGCCGACAACCGCACTCGCGATGCAGGCATCAGGATCCTTGCCACCGCGACGGTCCGCACGAAATCGAGCGGGTCCACGGCGTGTGCTTCAGCCAGCGGAGTTCCTCCGGCCCGAACCAGCAGATTGATCGGCACGCTCTCCGGATGGACCGGCAAGTTGGCCAGGGTCCGCAGCATCTCGGCGTGGTCTTCCCGGCTTTCGCCCATCCCCAGAATCCCCCCGCAGCAGACGCGCAGGCCCGCCGCTCGGACATTCTCCAGCGTTTCCAGCCGGTCACGATAGGTGCGGGTGCTGATGATCTGCTCGTAATACTCCTCGGATGTATCGAGATTATGGTTGTAATAGTCGAGGCCCGCTTGTTCCAGGCGGACGGCCTGGGCCAAGGTTAGCATGCCCAGGGTCGCACAAGTCTCCATCCCCAGCGACTTCACGCCGGCCACCATCTCCGCCACTTGGTCGACTTCGCTGTCCCTGGGCGCGCACAGGCGGCGCCCATGCAGAACCGCGTCGCGCCCGATTCCCTGGCTTTCCGCGCCTCGGCCAGCACCACCTCAGTCGTCAAAAGCGGCTGCGCGGCCAACCCCGTCTTGTAATGCGCACTCTGCGGGCAATAGGCGCAGTCCTCGGGGCAGCCGCCGGTCTTGATCGAGAGCAACGTCGAGATCTGGACCTCGTTCGGATCAAAATGCGCGCGGTGCACCGTCTGCGCCTGATAGATCAGGTCAGAAAATGGCATTTCCAAAAGCGACAGCACCTCGTGCTCGGTCCAGTCGTGACGGATTGCCGGTTCGGGTCGATCGGCCGTTCGCGGTTCGAGGTTGAAAAGCATGCGAGTCCCCTCTACAGTGCCTCGGATCGGAGTAGGAGCAATAGACGCAGTTCGAGAAAGGAAGTCAAGCCATGCCGGCCTTACGCGAGGCCGCCAGCCAGCAGCTTGAACGCGCCGAGCGAGAATCGCTCTTGCGCTCGATCCGGGAAACCACGCGGCTTCCCGGGGCACGAGTCCGCCGCGGCGGCAAGGAATACGTTTCCTTCAGTTGCAACGACTACCTGGGGCTCTCGTTCGACCCTCGCGTGATCGCGGCGGCTCAGGCGGCGCTCGAGCGGTATGGAACCGGCGCCGGCGCGTCGCGCCTGGTCACCGGCAGTCATCCGGCCTATGCCCAGCTCGAGCGGCTGCTGGCCGACAGGAAAGGAACCGAGCGCGCCCTCGTCTTCGGCAGCGGTTACCTCGCGAATCTCGGCACGATTCCGGCGCTTGTGGGCAAGAACGACCTGATCCTCGCCGACCGGCTCTCGCACGCCTGCACCTGGGACGGCGCACGGCTCTCGGGCGCAACCCTCTACCAGTTTGCTCACAATCAACTCGACCATTGCCGGGACCTATTGGCCCGGCACCGTGCGGGCTTCGAGCGGTGCCTGATCCTGACAGAGACGGTCTTCAGCATGGAAGGCGACCTGGCCCCGATCGAAGAGCTGAGTGCCCTGGCCCTCGCTTTTGACGCGTGGCTCATGACCGACGACGCACACGGCCTGGGGATCTCCCAGGCGAAAGAGGCCGACGTGCAGATGGGCACGCTCTCCAAGGCCGCCGGCAGCTACGGGGGCTACGTGTGCGCCCGGTCGGAGGTGATTGCGCTATTCGAGAACAGCGCCCGCAGCCTGATGTTTGCGACCGGGCTGCCCCCGGCGTCGGTGGCCGCGGCCGCGGCCGCACTCCAGATCATGAACGATGAGCCTGAACTCGTGCAAAGACCCCTCGAAAACGCGCGGCGGTTCACCACGGCCCTCGGCCGCTCGCCCGCGGAGAGCCCCATCGTGCCGGTGATCCTGGGCGAACCCGAACGGGCGCTCGAGGCCTCGGCGCTCTGCGAGCGGCACGGCTTCCTGGTCGTCGCCATTCGACCCCCGAGCGTGCCGCCGGGCACAGCCCGGCTGCGGTTTGCGTTCTCCGCCCAGCACGAGCTAGACCAGATCGAGCGCGCCGCGGCGCTGCTCAAAGAACATGGCTACGCCTGAGCGCCGCCAACCGACACCCACCTATTTCTTGCCGTCCGACTTTTTGGACTCGATGAGCGCCTTCGCCATATTGGCCTCGAGCGCCTTCCAGGGCATATCGATGTTGAAGAAGAGGTGTTGCTCCGGCTGGCCTGGCTTGGCGTGAGTTGTGAGCACATCGAAATGGTGTCCGTTCCGCTCGTGCAACCCTTGTTCCTTCATTCTCAACCCCAGCGAGCCGAGCACGACGTACTCCTCCTCGACGAACAGGATCTCGATCGGCCGCTCGAAGCTTGACCCATGGCCGGGAACCAGCACCGCGCTCAGGAGGCCATCGAGGAATTCCTGGTGCTTGCGCTTTTTCGGTCTCGCCTGACTTCTCGTAAAGCGCGATTGCGATCGCATGGCCGTCGATCCTCATGAAGTGTTCGCGCTGGAGCAGTTTCACGAGCGCGGCCTCAGCCGGCTTCAAGCGACCGTCTCGAATGTCCTTGCCGACCTTGGTGATCTCTTCTCGCCAGGAGACGCTGTACGGCTCGTAGTGGCTGGTTATCGCAAAGGCTTGACGGAGGGCCTTCCAGTCGGCTTTGGCGGGATCCTTCTGGGCCGCAACCAGAAGTGCTTCGAACTTCTGGTTGGCCTCCTTCAGGCGGGACGCCTTATCGCCGGACTTCGCGGTCTGGGCTGCCGTGCTACCGACGATCAAGAATCCGATGAGTGGGATCGAGAGCCGGTACGTGGTCATCGCCGCGCCCCTTCGGGTCAAAGAAGGATCGACCGCCCTGAAGCCTCCGACCGGGTGTGATGAAAATCGTCTCGACGTGGAACACCAGTCGTTCACGTACTTTCAATCTAGCCGGCCCGGCGCCGAGAGTCTATTGGGCAGAGTCGCGCCGGGATTCGACAAAGAGCGGTGCAGCCATGTGCGCCTGCCTTGTTGACACCGGCTTGCCGGTGCAAAATCGACCGGATGGGGGCGACTCTGATGGACACGCTCTTGATCTCGTCGGTCGGCACGGGAGTCGGCAAGACCCTGGTGACGTCGATCCTGTGTCATCAATTGACTCAGGCGGGCCGCTCCGTACTTGCCATCAAGCCGGTCGTCTCCGGATTTGTACCGGACGATCCCGACAGCGACCCAAGCTTGATCCTCAAGAGCGCGGGAAAGTCGCCCGATCCAGAGGCCATCGCCGCGATCGCACCCTGGCGGTTTGCACTGCCGGTCTCACCGCATCTGGCCGCCCTCCGGGAAGGACGCACGGTCGTTCTGGACGAGGTTGCCGCCTTCTGCCGCGACTGTGCACGTGCGGGCCGAGGAATCTTGCTCATCGAGGGGGCCGGCGGCATCATGTCACCTCTGGGCACGCGGTGCACGGTCCTCGACCTGGCGGTGAGCCTCGGCCATCCCGTCGTGATCGTGACCGGCAGCTATCTGGGCGCGATCAGCCACACTTTGACCGCCCTGGCCGCGGTTGGCAGTCGTGGACTTTCCGTGCGCGGGGTCGTCGTGTCAGAATCAGTCGAAACCGCGGGGCTCGACGAAACGCTCGACGCATTGCGACTGTTCGCCGGCGCCGATCTTCCCCTGTATGCTCTACCCAGGCTCTCGGGGTCCCCGGAGGAGAAATGGCATGCCGCCCCGGTCTTGACCGGGCTTTGTGGGCTCGACCGGATGGGACGATCTTCAATCCGCGGATCATGAGTTGATTATCAATGCCAGGCGCATGGTACGAGCGCGGTCTCGCTCACATCTGGCTTCCTTATTGCCAGATGAAGGTGGCGCCGCCGCCCTTGCCGGTGGTGGCGGCGCGGGGTTGCCGGATCGTGCTCGAAGACGGGCGCACGCTGATCGACGGCATCGCTTCGTGGTGGAGCGCGTGCCATGGATACAACCACCCCCATATCCTGGAGTGTGTGGCGCGGCAACTTGCGGCGCTGCCGCACGTGATGTTCGGCGGCCTGGTGCATGAGCCGGCGCTCGTCTTGGCCAGACGGCTGACGGCGATGGCTCCCGGTGAGCTCAGCCGTGTCTTCTTCTCGGATTCGGGGTCGACCGCCGTGGAGGTCGTGCTCAAGATCGCCTTGCAATACTGGCGGAACATCGGGCGGACGGGCAAAGACCGATTCCTCTGTTTCACCGATGGCTATCATGGCGACACCCTGGGAGCGATGTCGGTCTCGGATCCCGAGAAATCGATGCACAAGGCGCTCAAGGCGCGCTCATGCGGCAATACGTCGTCGACATTCCGACGAATCAATCCGCCTTGGCGGATCTCGACCGGTTCGTGGCGGGAATCGCGGACAACGTGGCAGCCATGATCATCGAGCCTTTGGTGCAGGGCGCGGGCGGCATGCGGTTTCACCAGAGCGAGGTCCTGGCCGCTCTGGCCGCGATTGCGAAAAGGCACGACGTCCTGTTCATCGCGGATGAAATCGCCACGGGATTCTGGCGCACCGGAACGGCGTTTGCCTGTGGGGAGGCCGGTATCTCGCCTGATCTGATGTGTCTGGGCAAGGCGCTCACCGGCGGCACGATCGGCCTGGGTGCGACCCTGGCGCGAGGAGATCTTTGCCGCTTTTTTGAGTGACGACTGGGACTCGGCCCTGATGCACGGACCGACGTTCATGGCGAATCCTCTGGCGTGCGCGGCGGCGAACGCGTCGCTCGACCTGTTCGAGTGCGAGCCGCGAGCGATTCCGGTGCGGGAAATCGAAACGGCGCCGTGCGCCGGGCTGGAGCCGTGCCGCGATTTGCCGCGCGTGGTCGACGTGCGGGTCAAAGGCGCCATCGGCGTGGTTCAACTGGACACCCGGGTCGATGTGTACGCGTTGCGTCCCCGGTTCGTCGAGTGCGGCGTCTGGGTGCGGCCTTTCAAGGACATCATCTACCTGATGCCGCCTTTGGTGATCGACGGCGAGGATCTGGACAGCGTGATTCAGGCGGTCTGCGCAGTGGCGAGCACGATCCGGTGAGAACTCAACTGAAGGAGACGGGAACCATGATAGGGCGTGCAATCCAGCTCGTTTTCGGCGGTCTCTTGCTATCGATGGCGGTCGTCGTGGGGAGTGAACCGGCCTCGAAACCCGCCAAGCCGCCGGTGACCGCGACGATCGAGACCACCCTGGGCACTTCGTCCCAGCAGATCCGCCAGCTTGCCTTCGACGGCGACCTCGGCACGTACTTCCTTTCGGTCCAGAACCCGGGCCCCGCCGACCATTTCACGCTGGTCCTGGACGAGCCGGTGGTCGTCAAGTGGATCGCGGTAACCACGGGCCGGCCCGATGGCAGCGACACGCTCGACGCAGGAACGCTCGAGGCGTCGCATGACGGCACGACGTTCCGCGATCGTGCGAACTTTGCCGCCGGCTCAGCTTTCGCGGTGCCCGGTGAGCGGCCGATCCGCGCCATTCGCGTCAAGCCGGGCATGAATTCACCGCATCCGGTGGCGATCCGCGAGTTGACGATCGAGTCAGAGCCTCCGGTGGCGATCTTTCAGTATCCGGTCGAATTCAAGGTTGACGTCACCGACGCGCCGGAGATGAAAGACTGGGCCGAGAACGCGGCAAGAATCTGTGCGAGGGCGTTTCCGATGATCAACGAGGAGCTCAAGAGCGAAGGATTTAAGCCGCCCCGGCAAGTGACCATCACGATCAAGAGCAGCTACCGCGGGGTCGCGGAGGCAAGCTCCAACCGGATCACGGGCTCGTCACGATTCTTCAAGGCGCATCCCGACGACGTGGGGGCAATGGTTCACGAGACCACCCACGTGGTGCAAAACTATCGACGGCGCGGCAACCCGGGCTGGCTCGTGGAGGGGGTGAGCGATTACGTCCGGTTCTTCAAGTTCGAGCCGGGAAAGATTGGGCCGATCAACGCCGACCGCGCCCATTTTAACGGCAGCTATCGCGTCACGGCCGCATTCCTGGCCTACCTCACCAACAAGTATGACAAGCAGATTGTGCTCAAGCTCAACAAGGTGATGCGCGACGGGCGGTACAAGAAGGAGATTTTCCAGGAGCTGACCGGAAAGACCGTCGAGGAGCTGGACCAGGAATGGCGCGGGACGCTGAGGAAGGGAGAAACCTCAAATGCGGGTGGTGACCCGAAAAAGACAGATTAACCGGGAAGGCGCGAGGCCTGCTTCCCCAACCCCGTCAGGGGCGACATCGTACAGACCGGGGTGCAAACCCCGGGATCGATACGAGATGCATTGATCACCACACCTCAACTCGTTTTCTCGGTATTTTCTCAGCCCCGTTGGGGCTGATGACGTTGGGAATTCACCAATCCATCACGCGAACTCCATCGGGGCGGCGAGCACCGGAGCCGATCAGCGCGTTCCCAAACCGGCAACGGTTTGATTCATCCTTCAGTTCGTCACAGCCTCCACCGCACGCCCCAGCGCGGGTGCTCCCGGTTCCAGCGGAGCACGTCCTTGTGGCGATGGTAATAATTTCCGATGGCGCGCATGATGGCGATCGCGATCCAGTGCAACGCGGCCCAACCGCCCACACACAGGACGAGGTAGATCCAGAAGAGTCTGGCTCGCACCAGCAATAAGACGTAAACGATCGGAACCAAGAGCAAGAGCGCCGAGCCGACGAACAAACACAGTAACACGAACGAGCCGCCGAGCCGGAACATGGCGGCGGCCACTCCCCACGGCGTCGCGGCGAACGGATGGTCGTGCACGAACGTCATCATCAGGCCCATGATCATATAGGGAGCACCGAGCGCTCCAAGTCCCAGGAACGTCAGCACGAACTCGCGGCCGGTCGAGGTCGATTCGAGCGCGTAAATCGCGGCCGGCAACAGGCCCACCCCCACCCCGAGGACGAGCCAGATGAACCACGGGCTCATGCCGGTGAAGAAGCCGTCGAAATTGCGATCGGGAGTGCGCGGCGGACGGGTCTCCCCCATGGCACTTGCCACCAGAACCCGCCCGAGATATTGCACGCAATACAGGAGGGAGAACGGAAACAGAAACGCCACCGGCAATATCGACAGAAACACAATGAACCGTCCCAGGAGGGACGCACCCATCTGCTCCGCGTCGCCGTACAGGGTCAGGCAGTATTCCGGAACAACCGAGAGCATGATCCACCAGACCAGACTGAGCATGCCGATCACCGCCAGGCTGTCCGCGGATCGAAGAGGGTAGAGCAAGCTTCCAACCAGGGATGTTTCCGCGTCGTGCACTTCCGCAAGCAGCCCCCCGCCCACGGAAAGCGGTTGTCTCTTCACAAGGTAGCCTTCGGGGCGCGACGACTGTTCGCGCGGCTGCGTCCGCAACGACGGCTCGGCCGGCGCTTGGAGGCGATAACCGGGCCCGGCCTCATCATTGACACTCGCGCGTTCCACCGGCGCCGGAGGCGGCAAATCGGGCACGCGAAGCTGTCCACCACATTTCGGGCAGCGCCCCACCCGGCCGGGAATAGCCCCGGGCGCCTTGAGCCGCATCCCGCAGTCGCAAACCAGGAACACCACGTTCATCGAACAGGCCACCGATCCATCTCTTGCAACCTCGACCTGAGTGCACCCGAGGCAAAGGACCGCGCAAAAGTAGGTCAGGCTTTCCAGCCTGACGTCCAGCTCGAAAGCCTGACTTGCCGCCTCGCCGCTCTTCCGGTTTCACTCCCCCCATTCGCGGGACGCCATCCCGACCACGACAATTGTAAATGGAATGGACACGACCTTCAAGGACATCCCGGCGGAGCGTCGGGCTGGGCTGATGAAATGTTGGTCTTGCGCAAGCCTCGCGTTCTCCCGGATTTCGTCGCGCACTTTTTTTCCCCCCCTTGTGAAGGGCGGGTCAGGGGGGGCGGTCGCGGCACCGCCAGCCACACGGCCGTCGCGGTCCTTTTTCCTCAATCTCCGAGGCTTCGGCGCCACCCCCCTAACCCCCCCTTCGCAAGGGGGGGAAAGGGATCGGTGGCTTGCACCGCCGTTCGATCGAGCGCCACAGAAACTTCGCCCTCAAGCCCGTCCCGCCGGGACGGCTAACGCCAACTCTTCACCAGCCCAGCGTCCGACCGAGGACCGCGCAGCGGTCTTCGTCGTGTTCCCACACAAACCTTCCCGAGCACGAAGCCAGGACACGCCTGGCGCGATTCCGCGTTATCAAGCGGAAAGAACCTCGCCGCCGTTGATCGTGAACAGGCCCGGCAGGATATTCAGGTCGATGGTGTCTTTGAGGAACCGGGTCGACCCGTCTGCAAACAGCGCGTTCGTGCCGCCCTGATGCGGGCTGGACATCGGGGGCAACGGACCGCCCCGTGCCCAGTGCAGGTCATCAGGCTTGGTCCACGGGACTGGCGAGTCCGACTCGATCACGAGGATCGTGTTCGAAGTGCCGTCGGTGATCTCGCGGTTATCGACTCCGCGCCGGGCTCGAACGGAGTATTGATGCTCCCATACTCGGTCACCGGCCCGACGATCACCAGGTATCCTGTTGTGGCCGCCCGGCGTCCGGGGCCCGCAGGACAGGCGAATTCGGCAGGCATCTCCCCGAGAAGCGCCAGGTTGTGCGGGCTGTCCCAGGGTTCGTCCAGATGGAACCGGTTATAGAGCGACCGGTAGCCCATGTACGGCAGAATCGCGACTCGCCAGCTCAGAAGCGGCGTGCCGTCGGGCCCCGCGAACGCGGGGGCCGGGTAGTGCCCGTACACGTCGTGGTACTCGGATAGCGCGTGCGCCAGCCGCTTGAGCCGGACGGCGCAATTCTCGCGCCGCGACGCCCGGATCGCATCGGCGATGGGCACAGCCGTTGCCAGCGCCACCAGAACCGTGAGCCCCGCCGCCCCGATCCAGAGGGCAATCCGCGAGCGGCTCAACCGTGCACGTCGAGCGACCTCCTCCTGAGGAATGAACACGACCTCCACGCCAAGCGTCTTGAGCGCGTCCATGTTCGGTCCCCCCACGCGGGCCGGGCCACTCCTGACAAATGGGTCCCAGGCCCGCTCAAAAGTGCGGCGCACCGGAGCGATGGGATTTCCGACGCGCCACCTCGGTACTGGAAATGAGCCTACGACTAACGTCGGACTTAGTCTTACATTAGTCAAAGGTGGGGCAGGTGTCAAGGCCCGCGGTGTGAATCAGTCTGCGCCCGAAGAGCGGCTGCCAGTAGGCATGCATCGCGGCCCGGCCGGGTTTCAGGTTGGTCAGAGGGTGTTCGACGCGGCCATCGAGGCGCAGGACGTAGAGGTTTCGTGCGCCGTCGCGTTTCGAGCCGTAGACGATCCATTTGCCGTCAGGCGACGGCTTCGGGTGATAGTGGAGAGTCCCGGGTAGAGACGTGCTCAACTGCGTGATCTGGCCGTCGAGCGTGACTTGAAACAGCTCGACATTGCTGGCGGCCTTCGCGGTATAGAAGACCGACTGGCCGTCCACGGACCAGACCGGAGTATCGCTGCTCTGACTGTGAAAGCTGGGAGTGTCGAGAACCTCGATCACGCCGGCATAGCCGTTGCGGTCGGCGAGCTTCCTCAGTCCGGAGCCGTCCGCGCGGACGATATGAGGATGGCAGTTGTAATGTTCTCCGGCGAGAAACAGCACCCATCGTCCGTCGGGCGACCATGTGGGAACGAAGTTGAATGGCTGGCCGGTCCGAACGTGGATGCGTTCGGAGCCGTCGGCATTCGCGAGGTACACCTGGTAGTTCTCGTGGTATGAGATCCGGGTGCCGTCCGGCGAACTGCTGAAACCGTACGCAAAACCGTTGGAGTTCTTGGTCAGATCAGTCTTGTTGCGACCGTCTCGATCCATGCTGAACGGGTTTGAGTTGCCCCCGATCAGCGCCGTGAAGCCGAGCTTTCTCGCGTTGTTCGGCCAGAAGAAGAGGCCGGTGTTGTAGAAACTGACGCGCTCGACGGCGGTGATGTTCTCTGCCTTGCCGCTCGCGATCTCAACCAGAAACGTGTCGTATAACCAGCCTTCCTTCGTGAACCGGAATGTCTTGTGTTCTTCTTCCCAGCGGGCGTTGTCCGGGCTCTCCCAGCCACGACCGATCACGGCAATCGTTCCATCAGGCGACCAACCCGCGAACTGCGTCCAGGAATCCGGCTGGTCCGCGAGCTGTGCGGCCAGCAGCCGCCGCCCCGTGCCGTCTCGATTGACGACCACGGCTCGCATCGAAAGCCAGTTGGCATGCTGTCCGCCCGGCAGGTTAGTCTGTCCCTCGGTATAGCCGATTTTCTGGTCCGGCGGAGCCGGTTCTCCTGCGTGGAGAACCACGCCGAAACGGAGCAACACGGGGATGAGCGTCAGCATGGTGAGATTGCGCATGGGTTTCCATCTCTGAGCCGGCGACGGCGGAGACCGCCGCGTGGATCCAAGGATTCAGCTCACGACGTCGCTCTCCTCCCCAGGAGCCGCGACGGAAAGGCCGGCAGACCCCAGGCGGCGGACGTCTCCCTCGCGCCGGGTGAAGCCGATCCGGTCAAGGTACTCGCCGATGGGGACCGCGTATTTCCGGGTTGTGCCCAGGAGCTCGCGCAGCTCGGACATGGTGATGGCCGCTCCGCCCGTGAGTCGGTCGGCGACCAGTCGCTTCAGCTCGGCCTCGACGTCAAAGTCGAGGTACAGGTCCTCCGAGATTTCCACGATCCGCTGTTCGTCGCGCAAGAGGGCGACCAGCTCGGCGGCGACGGCCTGTCGTGAGCCTGCCAGAGCGATGAGTGCGCCCAGGTCCGGGGGACTGATACCCCCCGCGCGAATTAACTCGGCGAGCTCGATCTTGAGCTTGCGTTCCCCCTGGCTCAGCCTGGGCGCATGATCCGAGAGAGCGAGGGTGCGCGGGTCGGCAACGACGATCCCGCGCGCCTCCAGTCGTTCCAGGAGGGCGGTCAGGATCGCGGAACTGGGAAGGTCGGGAAGAGCACTGGCGAGCATTCCGCGCGGAATCGACGACTGGCGAGGCCGAAGGTCATGCAGCCGGCCCAGTGCGCGGACCACGCGATCTTCGAGCTCGGCGACAACCTCCGCGAGCACCCTGACAGTGCGCCTCGGCCCAATGGCGAGCTCGACCAGAGCCCCCGACGCCGACAATGCCGCCACCGCCGACTCGACCTCGCCGGCGGCCAGCCCGGCCAGGGCCGACAGCCGGCTGTCGGGACAGCTCGCCAGCCCGAGGGAGCCGAGGGCGGCCTTCAGCCGCTCCAGTGGGTCGGGCGAACGCAGCCGCCCCAGGCGTGCGATCGCCGCGCGATCGCGGCGGCGCAGCCGCCGTGGCCAGGGCTCGAGCACCCGGCCGCCCCCCACAGTCGCCGATGGGCTCTCGGCCCTGAGCACAAACGGCTCGCCATACACCGCGACCATCGGCTCGGCGACGAGAAGCTGCGCCAGCCGCGGGCCGGCCGTATCCGACTCGTCCTTCTCCAGAATTGACAGCACGGCCGTTACCTCGGCCGTGCCCAGGTGCAGCTTGTACCGCCCGCGGTGCCGCAGGGGGAAGAGAGCACCCGGCGAGTCGGCGATTTCGACGCTCAGAATGCGCGTCGGCTCGACATACCCCGGCGCCGCCAGCTCGTTGCCGCGGCGGACCTCGGTGTGATGGACCCCCGTCAAGTTGATCGCGGCACGCGAGCCCCGGCCGATCACACCGACCGGCTGGTCATGCCGGTGCAGACCCCGCACGCGAGCGGCGCGTCCCGCCGGCTCGATTACGACCTCATCGCCCACCGCCACGGCTCCGGAGGCGATCGTTCCCGTCACCACCGTCCCGTGGCCGGCCACGCTGAACGAGCGGTCGATCGCCATCCGGAATACGCCCGGATCGCGCCCGGGGCTCGTGGCGGCGCACACCGCCAGGAGCGCGGCTTTGAGCTCGTCGATCCCCTGGCCGGCCACCGCCGAGGTCCGCACGACCTCCGACCCTTCCAGAAACGTTCCCTTGACCAGAGCACGCACGTCTGCTTCGACCAGATCGAGCCACGTTTGATCGACAAGGTCGCATTTTGTCAGCGCGATCACGCCCGAGGTCAGCCCCAGCAGGCGCAGAATCTCGAGGTGCTCGCGCGTCTGGGGCATCACGGAATCATCAGCCGCCACCACCAGCATGGCCAGGTCGAGACCGGTTGCGCCGGCCAGCATGTTGCGGATGAACCGCTCGTGTCCCGGTACGTCGATCAAGGCGAGGTGATACTCACCCAGTTGCAAGGGAGCGAATCCCAGGTCGATCGTGATCCCGCGCTGCTTCTCAGCGGGCAATCGATCGGTGTCGACGCCGGTCAAAGCACGCACCAAAGCTGTCTTGCCATGGTCGATGTGCCCGGCTGTTCCCAGCACGCGGTCCTGCACGCCGTCCTTCATTTCTTTGCTCGAGTGGCCAGGTACATGCACAGGGCCACGATGATCGTTTGCGGCGCTGTGAGAAACAGCAAAAAGACGAGCGGCAGGAACCAGCGAAAATTGGCCGCCAGGCCAAGGGCCAGGCCGACGACGGCCGTGCCGACCATCAACCCGCCGATCGTCATCCGCGATGGACTCATCGGGCGCCTCTCGATCCAACTTGAAACCAGATCACGATCATCGACTATAATCGAGCCGGGCCAACGATTTCGAGGGACAGTGTCATGGATCGCGATCGACTGCGCCGGCTGCCGCCGGTGGGCGCGGTACTGGAGGACGAAGCGTTGCGGGAGACCTGCGCACGGTTCGGGCCGCGCCGCCGTGGTTCGCGCGGTCAGGGCGGCGATCGAGGAAGCGCGCACCGGACTTCTCGCTGGAACGGAGCTGCCCGCCGACCAGAGAAGCCTGGCGCAGCGGTCGCTGGCGATCCTCGAGCGGGAGCGTCCGCAGCTCAAGCCGGTTCTGAACGCGACCGGGATCTTGCTCCATACCGGCCTGGGCCGCGCTCCGCTGGCGGAGGAGGCCGTTCTGGCCGTGGCCCGGATCGCCGGCGGCTACTGCAATCTGGAGATCGACCTCCAGGAGGGAGAGCGCGGCCGGCGCACCGCCGGAATCGAGAGGCTTGTGTGCGCGCTCACCGGCGCAGAGGCCGCGACCGCCGTCAACAACAACGCCGGTGCCACGGTGCTGGCGCTTCGTGCACTCGCGGCTGGCAAGGAAGTGATCGTGTCGCGCGGGCAGCTCGTGGAGATCGGCGGCGGCTTCCGGCTGCCGGAGATCTTCGAAGTCTCGGGCGCCCGCCTCTGCGAAGTCGGCACGACCAACAAGACCCGCCTGCGCGACTATGAGCGGGCCATCGGCCCCGCGACCGGCGCGATCTTGCGGGTTCACCGCAGCAACTTCCAGATGGTCGGGTTCACCGAAGAGCCCGAAATCAAAGAGCTCGCGCGGCTTGCTCACGACCACGGGCTCTGGGCCATCGACGATGTTGGGTCCGGTGCGCTCGCGCGGCGGCTTGCCCCTCCCCACGGGCGACGAGCCGACGGTCGCCGACGGCCTTCTTGCCGGGGCCGATCTCGTGTTGTTTTCCGGCGACAAGCTGCTCGGCGGCCCTCAGTGCGGGATCATGGCCGGCAGCCGGAAAGCGATCAACAGGGTCGAGGCCGATCCGCTCATGCGTGCCCTGCGCCTCGACAAATTGACCGTGGCCGCTCTCGAGGCCACGTTACACCTGGCAATGGACCAGGAACGGGCCGCGACCCGGATTCCGCTCTGGCGCATGGCAGCCATACCCGCCGAGGAGCTCATCGGGCGCGCGTCCGCCCTGGTCAGCTCGATCAACGACGAGCTCGGAGCAAATGCCGCCGTCGTGCCTGCCGAATCGTTCTTGGGCGGCGGCAGCACGCCGCTCCAGGCGATTCCGACGATGGCCGTCGCCATTGCCGCTCCCTTCCCGGCTCCGTTTCAGTCAGAAACGTCGCTGGCCCAGGCCTTGCGGCAGGGCGATCCGCCGGTCGTCGCGCGCGTCCAGAAGGGCCTGGTCCTCTTCGACTTGAGGACCATCCCAGAAGAACAGGACCCAGACCTGCTCGACGCAGTCCGCAAAGTCTGTCATGATCGGAGAACTCCGGTCCCGCCCCGCGGGCCGGTACCAACTTGATGACCACCGCCAGGGGCCGCGCGGGCGGCCCCGCGAACGGGACGGGGCCGGCTCGTCCGGAAAGCGATCAAAGGGAGTGCCGGAATGCGTGTCTGCCGGTTTGGATTCGATGAAATGGTCCTCACGGGCTTCTACGCCGACGACCATGTGATCCCCATCGACCAGGCTGCCGAGGCGTTCAGCCGCGACACCGGTGTCGAGCTGCTGTTGTCGTCCACCGAAGACTTGCTCGACTTGCTGCCGCCCGAGGGCTGCTCTTACGAGCCCGCGTGCGAGCTCTTCGCCTGGATCGAACAGCTCGACCTGATCTCCCGCGAGGAGCTCTTGATCAATATCGACGAAGTGCGCCTCCTGGTGCCGATCGCCAGCCCGCCGAAACTGCTGTTCCTGGCCGGAAACTACCCCAAGCACGTCGCCGAGCGCGGCGGCCAGGCGACCGAGCGAGAAGAGACGTTTCCTTATGTTTTTATGAAACCGGCGAGCACGACCTTGACGCACCCCCGCGACCCGATCTTGATTCCGCGGGTTTCGCCTAAAGCGATCGACTGGGAATGCGAGCTGGCCGTCGTGATCGGCCGGCGGTGCCGGCACGTCGACGAGGACGAGGCGGTGGGTTGTATCGCCGGCTACACGATCATCAACGACGTGAGCGACCGCAGCTTTAAGCCCAACCCCGGCCGCAAGCCGCGCGACCGCGACAAGTTCTTCGACTGGATGCACGGCAAGTGGCACGACTCGTTTTGCCCGATGGGGCCCTGCATCCTGTCGTCCGACGTGGTTCCCGACCCCCAGGCACTCCCCCTGACCTTGGCCGTCAACGGCCAGATCAAACAGAATGCCACCACGGCCGAGATGATCTTTCCCGTGCCCGCGATCATCGCGTTTTTATCCGATCTGGTGACGCTGCAACCCGGCGACGTGATCGCAACGGGCACGCCGTCGGGCGTCGGCTCGGCAACCGGCACGTACCTCCGGCCGGGCGACTGGGTGTGCGCCAGGATCGGACCGATCGGCACGCTGGAGAATCCCGTCGAAGCCGAAGACGATGAGGATCTCTAACCGTGTTTCGCAAGTTGATGGCGGCCAACCGCGGTGAGATCGCCATTCGCATCTTCCGCTCGGCCCACGAGCTTGGCATCCGGACCGTCGCGATCTATTCCCACGAAGACCGGTTCGGCAGCCATCGCTCCAAGGCCGACGAAGCTTACGAAATTGGCCATCCCGGCGAGCCGATCCGCAGTTACCTGAACATCGAGGCCATCGTCGAATTGGCCCGGGCCACGGCTGTCGACGCGATCCATCCCGGCTACGGCTTTCTGTCCGAGAACGCCGAGTTCGCGCGGGCCTGTGCCCGGGCCGGCATCGCGTTCATCGGGCCCGGACCCGACCTGCTCGACCTCCTGGGAGACAAGGTGGCCGCGCGAAACTCGCGCGTGAGGCCGGCATTCCCGTCCTGGCCGGCAGCGACAAGCCGGTGCTGCCCGGATCGGAAGCCCGGTCACTGGCCGGGTCGCTCGGCTTCCCGGTGATCGTCAAGGCATCGATGGGGGGCGGCGGCCGAGGAATGCGGGTGGTCGAAAGTCTGGAGCAGCTCGACCAGGCGCTCGACCAGGCCCGCCGCGAGGCCGAGACCGCCTTCGGCGTGCCCGACGTCTTCGTCGAGAAATTCGTCGCCAGGGCCAAGCACATCGAAGTCCAGATCCTGGGCGATCGCCAGGGAAACCTGGTCCATCTCTTCGAGCGCAACTGCACGGTGCAGCGCCGGCACCAGAAGATCGTCGAGATCGCGCCGGCTCCCAATCTCGATAAGGCTGTGCGGCAGGCGATCCTGGATGCCGCCCTGGCCCTGGGCCGCCACGTCCGGTATGAAAACGCCGGGACTGTCGAATTCCTGGTCGACGTCGACACAGGCGCTTTTTACTTCATCGAGGTCAACCCGCGGATCCAGGTCGAGCACACGGTCACCGAGATGGTGACGAATGTCGACCTGGTCAACAGCCAGATCCTGATCGCCGCCGGCGAGCCGCTCTCCAATCCTGAGATCGATCTTCCCTCCCAGGATGCCGTGCGCGTCGAGGGTTTTGCCTTGCAGTGCCGCGTCACCACCGAAGACCCCGAGAACCGGTTCACACCCGACTACGGGCGGATCACGCATTATCGCTCGGTCGGCGGCATGGGCATCCGGACCGATGGCGGGCCGGCGATCACCGGGGGGATCATCACCCCGTTCTACGACTCCCTGCTGGTGAAGATCTGCGCCTCGGGCCGCCGGTTCATCGACGCCGTGCGGCGGATGGAGCGGGCGCTCCAGGAGTTTCGTGTGAGAGGGGTGAAGACCAACATTCCGTTCCTGCTCAATCTGATCGAGCACCCCGTCTTCCTTGCCGGCAACTGCACGACCCGGTTCATCGACGAGACCCCCGAGCTGTTCCGTTTTCCGATCCGCCAGAACCGCGCAATGCGCCTCTTGACCTATGCCGCGGAGATCACAGTGAACGGCTTTCCCGGTGTTGCGCGGCCATCCGGGCACGCAATCGCGCCCGAGCCCGAGCCGCCGCGATTCGATCCGGGCGTCGCCCCGCCGCCGGGATCGCGGCAGCAGTTCCTGGCCCTGGGGCCCGATCGATTTTCCCGCTGGATCCGCGACCAGCAGCCGTTGCTCATCACCGACACGACCTTCCGCGACGCCCACCAGTCGCTCCTGGCCACCCGGGTGCGCACCCGCGACATGCTCCGTGTGGCCGATGCCTACGCCCGGTTGTGCCCCGGCGTCTTCTCGATCGAGATGTGGGGCGGGGCAACCTTCGACACGGCGATGCGGTTTCTCAAGGAAGACCCGTGGGAGCGGCTTGCCCAGCTTCGCGAGAAGATCCCCAACATCCTGTTTCAGATGCTCCTCCGCGGCTCCAACGCCGTGGGGTACACCAGCTATCCCGACAATGTCGTCAAGGGCTTCGTCGCCCTTGCAGCCGCCGCCGGTATCGACCTGTTCCGGGTGTTTGACTCGCTCAACTGGGTCCCCAACATGGAGCGTTCGCTCGAGGCGGTCCGCGAGGCAGGGGCCCTCTGCGAGGCGGCCATCTGCTACACCGGAGACATCCTCAACCCGGCCCGGCCCAAGTACAACCTGTCGTATTATGTCCAGCTCGCCAGGGAGCTGGAAAAACGCGGCGCGAGCCTGATCGCCATCAAGGACATGGCCGGCCTGTGCAAGCCGCCCGCCTCCCGGCGGTTGATCGCCGCCTTGCGCGACGAGGTCGGCGTGCCGATCCACTTCCACACGCACGATATCGGCGGAGCGCAGGCCGCCAGCGTGCTGGTCGGTGCCGAGGTCGGCTTGGACGTCGCCGACGGCGCGATCTCGTCGATGGCCGGCCTGACCTCGCAGCCCAGCTTGAACGCGATTGTCGAGTCGTTGCGGTTCACCCCGCGCGACACAGGTCTGGACCCCGAGGCCCTGATCGAGATGAGCCGGTACTGGGGCCAGGTGCGCGAGCTGTACGCGCCGTTCGAGGCCGGTCCACGCTCGCCCGCGGCCGATCTGTACGAGCTGGAGATGCCCGGTGGCCAGTACACCAACCTGTTCCAGCAGGCCAAGGCCCTGGGGCTGGCCGCTCGCTGGCGGGAGGTCTGCAAGGCCTATTCCGAGGTCAACGTGCTCTTCGGCGACATCATCAAGGTGACTCCCAGCTCCAAGGTCGTGGGAGACATGGCCCTCTTCATGGTCGCCAACAACCTGGCTCCTGAGGACACGCTCGACCCAGAGCGGGAGCTGGCCTTCCCCGAGAGCGTCGTCGAGTTTTTCGAGGGCCGGCTCGGCCAGCCGCCGGGCGGCTTTCCTCAAGCGCTCCAGGCCCGGGTGCTCAAGGGCCGGCCCGCACTCCTGGAGCGGCCGGGAGCCAACATGCCGCCGGCTGATTTTGATGCAGCACGTGAGAAGGCCGCGGCGCTCTTGGGGCGGCCGGCGGGCGACCGCGACGCCCTCAGTTACTTGCTTTATCCCCGGGTTTTCCCCGACCTGGCGGCCCACGAGCGGATTTACTCAGACACGTCGATCCTGCCGACGTCGATCTTCTTTTTCGGTCCCGACCCCGGCGCCGAGCATCCCGTCGAGATCGAACAAGGCAAGACCCTGATCGTCAAGCTGCTGGCCGTGGGCGAGCCGCATGCCGACGGGATGCGCACCGTGTTTTTCGAGCTGAACGGCCAGCCGCGCGAGGTCGAGGTCGCCGACCGCTCGCTGGCCTCTTCGGTACGCCAGGTCCCCATGGCCGACGCCGCCGACCCCAGCCAGATCGGTGCTCCGCTGCCCGGGCTGGTCGTCGGCGTGGGTGTTTCCCCCGGCGACGCCGTGCGCAAAGGTCAAAAGCTGCTCTCGATCGAAGCCATGAAGATGGAAACGACGATCTACGCCGAACGCCCCGGCCGCGTCTCCGACGTGCTCGCGATGGTCGGGCGGCAGGTCAAGACCGGCGAGCTGCTGCTCAAGCTCAGCCCGGAAAAGTCATGAGCAGCCCGGGCCGTGGTGAGAGACTTGAAGGGAACCGGCCGGTACACTCTGGCCAAGGTCGCGATTCTCCCTGAGAATGGAAGCATGTTCGCGCCGAACCCGGAAGTCGCCTGGCGGTCGGCAGACCGGAATCCACCAGGTGAATTCTGGTTGGCGCACGCCGCGGCTGCGTCCACATCAAGTCCGTGAGTGCAGAGGGGGATATCGTGGGAAGACGCCCGGTCAGACGAGCGGCTCGGTCGCGACAGCAAAGCGACGAGAACAGTGGCGGTCCGCAAATCGAGATCGATTCGAAGGCGGGCGCCCTTTCGGTACGCGATCCGCGGCTCATCAATTCGAGCCACCGAGCCTTTTGCCGGCGACTGCTGGAAAGTGTCGCGGGCCGGCCCGGCATCAGCAAGGCCGAGATTGACCTGACCGCCGCCACGTGCCGCATTCAGTACGCCGGCACAGAGGGCGGGCCTCAAGGGATGGCTGACGTGTTCGCCGACTGCGTTCGTGAAGCGACCGCAGGCTTTGCCGGCACCGACGCGGCTGCCGGATCGGCCAGCACCGGCGATTGGACGAACATGACGGCCTATCCGCTCTCCAATGACGTCTCTCTCTGGGAAACCTCGGACTCGAAGCCAGGCCAGATTCAGGTCCGCCATCAGTTTCCCGCAGGCGACGAGCGCCACTTGCCGCAACTTGCCAGGGCACTTTCGCACCTCGATGAGGTCGAGCACTGCCAGGCGACACCGTTCTCGAACCGGCTGACGGTCGATTTCCGCTCCCAGACCAAGGAGCTGAACGGCTTCCTGGACCGGGCCGAACAGAGCCTCGAAGACTTGATGGCTGATGGCGCCGGGCGCGGTTGGCGCTCGAGCACATCAGAGCGGCGGCAGATGGTACCGACCTGCCGATCGCCAGGGGCCCGAAACGGCTGATGTATCTCGTCCTCGCAGGCGGCTCCTTCCTCTTGACCATGGTGGGGCTCGTCATTCCCGGCGTTCCCACCGTTCCGTTCTTGCTCGCGACGGCCTATTTCCTCTCTCGCTCGTCGCGCCGGCTGCACACGTCGCTCTGCCATTCCGCGTTCTTCGGTCCCATCCTCATCGAATGGGATGAGCACGGGGGCCTGAGCGAGTGGTCCAAGCTCAAGCTGGTCGGCCTGGCAGGGTTGCTGTTGGTCGCAACCGTCGTCCTGGCTCCCCTGACGCCCGTGGCCCTGGGTGTGGTCTTGCTGGTGGCGTCGCTCGGGACCCTCGGAGTCGTTCGCCTTCCCGGAGTGCCGCGAGAAATGCCGGTCGAGCGTCCGACGGGCCGCACCGCCCGGTTCGCACTCCCCTCGACCTGATTTCCAGAACTTGCAAGAAAAGAAACGATCGTCGGCGTCCGGGCGGCGATTCTCGTCACGGTGATGCCCTCGTGGACGACTTCTGGCTATGGAGAAAACACCCGGCTGGCCGTTCGTGCGGACGATGGCCGCCCTTTCCGTCGCCCAATCGACCAGCGAGAATGCAAGAGCCTTGATTCGGGATGGGGCGATCGAGCTCCCGCTGGCAGTCTGGGCGCGGCGCCAGACTCGCGGACGCGGACGCGGCAGCCACGAATGGTGGTCCGACGCGGGAAGCCTCACGTTCACCCTGGCGATTGACCCCAAGTGGCACGGGCTGGCCGCTCCCGACGAGCCGCGGGTGGCACTCGCGACCGCGGTCGCCGTGATCGACGCGATCGAGTCGCTCGGGCCTTGCGAGCCCGCAATCGGCATTCGCTGGCCCAACGACCTCGAAGCCGGCGGCCGAAAGCTGGGAGGAATCTTGCCCGAGCCAGTCGAGACAGAACACGGGCACCGGCTCTTGATCGGCATTGGCCTGAACGTGCACACAAACCTGGAGAACGCGCCCCCGAGGGTGCGTTCGATGGCGACTTCTCTGGCCGCGGTCGGCGCGGGCTTCCAGGGCGACCAAGCGCTGCCACTGCTCCTGGCCGCAATCTTGAGCCGGTTCGGGCTCGTTCTGGACCGGCTGGCGGATCGCGATACCGAGCTGGCCGCCCGGTGGAACCGGCTGGATCTGCTCCGCGATCGCTGGGTCCAGGTCGACCTCGGTAGCCATCACGTCTCCGGCTGGGGAACCGGGATCGACCCCGACGGCGCGCTCCGCCTTGATGACGGCGGGCGCCCGCTCCGGCTCTTCGGCGGCCAGGTGCTGCGGCCGCCGAACGAGTACGCCGCCAGACAGCCCGCCAGATTCGAGTGAACCATGTCGCACATCACCCCCGAGAGCATCAAGGCCGGCGAGTTCCCGACGACGCACTGGAGCCGGGTCGCGGCGGCCGGCGACCTGGGCGGGCCAGAGGCCCGTGAATCGCTCACAATCCTTTGCGACGCCTACTGGTACCCCCTCTACGCATACATCAGGCGCCGCGGCTATCCGCCCGAGAAAGCCCAGGATCTCACCCAGGATTTCTTCGCCCGCTTGCTGGAGAAGGGCCTCCTGGCCGAGGCCGATCCCGGCCGCGGACGGTTCCGCGCGTTCCTGCGAACCGTTTGCGCACATTACCTAGCCAACCAGCGCGACCGCGAAAATACCCTGAAGCGCGGCGGCGGCCGGACGGCCATCCGGATCGATGCCGCCCTGGCAGAGGGCCGCTATGCCAAGGAGCTCACCCACGACTTGACCGCCGAGCGGATCTTCGATCGAAGCTGGGCGCTGACGTTGCTTGATCGGGTGTTCAGACAGCTCCGCCTCGAATACGAAGAGGCTGGGCGGGGGGCCCTGTTCGAAGGCATCCAGGTTTTCCTCACCGAGGATCCCCGCGCCCCAGCGTATTCCTCGATCGCAGACCGGCTGGGAATGACCCGAGGAGCGGCCCGGGTCGCCGTCCATCGCCTCCGTCGCCGCTATGGCGACATCCTCCGCCGCGAGATCGCCGCCACTCTCGACGACCCCGCACAGATCGACGACGAGATCCAGGGTCTGTTCGCCGCCCTGGAAACCTAGCGCAAAAAGAAACCGCCTCCTCCTGTAACGATTTCCGCCATTTGCTTGATCCCTTTGTAGAGGACACGGGCGGACTGCGCAGATCCCGCTCCCGCGGCGCGCGCCGCGCTCAGGATTCACGGCCTTCCCAGGGCGACCGGCTCCATCGAAACGAGGCGAGTCATCGTGATCGGTGGTCTTCGAGAGAGCAGGCGGAGCGGAATGGATAGATTTCGGCTGGAGCTGCTGGCGAGGGCCCGGTCGGGGCAAGCCGAGGCATTGGGAGAGATCTGCGACCATTACCGCAATTACCTTCGCGTCGTCGTGCGGTCCTCGTTGCGGCCCAAGCTGCGGGAGCAGGTCGAGCTGTCCGACGTCGTGCAAGAAGTGCTCGTCGAGATGGTCCGGCAGTTTCCCGGCTTTACCGGAGACGATGAGACGGCCCTCCTCGGCTGGATGCGCCGGCTGGTTGCCCAGAAGCTCGCGGATCTGGCCCGTTTCCACAATCGCTTGAAGCGCGGGGGGGCGTCGCGCCCCTTTCGCTCGATGCTCACAAAGACGTCACCCGCAGCTCGGCTCCAACCGGTTTCGAGACCCGCCTCCTGGACATGCTCGCCCTGAGCCAGAGCAGCCCCAGCGAGGCCGCCAGTCGCCGTGAGCAGACCGAGCTTCTCGCCCGTGCGCTCGATCACCTGCCCGCTCCCGAAGTCCAGGTCCTCTGGCTCCATTATGCCGATGGACTTTCGTTCACAGCGATCGGCGACCGGCTCGGGCTCACTCGCAAGCAGATTCGCATTCTCTGGGCACGCGGTCTCAAGCTGCTCCGCCGCACGATGGGCCGACAATCGCGATAGCGTCTGATATGATGATCGTTCGTCCCGGCGCGACGGGTCTTTGTTCATCCTTCATCCTTCATCCTTCATCCTTCATCCTTCATCCTTCATCCTTTTCTGGGAGTGGATGGCCCGTGATGATCGCTTATGACCGCTGCCCGAGCTGCGGAGCCCGACGGTCCGCAGGCGCGCCCGCCGGCCATTGCCCGCGGTGCCTGCTGCAACTGGGTCTCGGATCCGATCATCCCGCTCGGGTCAGCGATAGCTCGGGCACCCGGTCAAGGCCGGCCGGATACCGTAGCGACCCGGGCGCGCGGTGCGCACGCCGGCCGGCTCGAGTCACCACTCCCGGTTGTCGGGTGTGCTGGCCGCCCTCGACGCAACCGTGGGCCGCGTTCCGCGGGTCTTGCTGCGGGACGACGAAACCGGCACGGCGATGCTCGTGCGTCCCCACTCCAGCGAGATGCCTGTGCGCACGGGCGAAGCCGGCCGGTACCATCTGCTCGGCGAGATCGCCCGCGGTGGCATGGGGGTTGTGCTCAAAGGACGCGACGAAGACCTCGGCCGCGACCTGGCCGTCAAGGTCTTGCTCGAAAAACACCGCGACAACGCCGAGCTGGTCCGCCGGTTCATCGAGGAGGCACAGATCGGCGGCCAGCTCCAACACCCGGGCATCGTGCCGGTCTACGAGCTGGGCCAGCTTCCAGACCGGCGGCTCTACATCGCGATGAAGCTCGTCAAAGGGCGCACCCTGGCCGCCTTGCTCGAGGCACGCCGGGACCCGGCTGAGGACAGAGCCCGGCTCCTCCAGGTGTTCGAGCAGGTCTGCCAGACGATGGCTTATGCCCATAGCTGCGGCGTGATCCATCGCGACCTGAAACCGTCCAACGTGATGGTCGGCAATTTCGGCGAAGTGCAGGTGATGGACTGGGGCCTGGCCAAGGTTCTCGGCCAGGGGGGAGTGGCCGACGAAGAAAAGTCGCTGCGCGACCGGGTCGAGCCCGATGCAATCCGCACGATGCGCACGGGCTCCGAGGCCGGCGAGTCGCGGGCCGGGTCGGTGCTGGGAACGCCGGCCTACATGGCCCCCGAACAGGCGCGGGCGCCCTGGATACCGTCGACGAGCGCGCCGATGTCTTCGGCCTGGGCGCGATCCTCTGCGAGATCCTGACCGGTCAGCCGCTCTACCAGGGAGCAACCGGTGCGGAGCTTTACCGAATGGCCGAGCGCGCCGACCTGGCCGATGCATTCACCCGGCTCGAAAAGTGCGGCGCCGATCACGACCTCGTGGCCCTGACAAGGTGGTGCCTGGCCGCCGCGCCGCGCGACCGGCCGCGCGACGCCGGTGCCGTGGTCGCGACGCTGTCGGGCTACCTGGCGGGAGTGCAGGAGCGGCTGCGGGCCGCCGAGATGGCACAGGCCCGGGCCGAGGCTCACGCCAGTGAGGAGCGGAAGCGATGGTACCTGACCGTCGGCCTGACGGCTTCGGTGCTGGTGATCGCATCGCTCGCCGGCGGCGGCTGGTCGTGGATGGCGAGCGATCGCGCGGCGCGGGCCGCCGCCAGAACCCGTGCTGCCAACCTGGCCTTCGACGAGGCATCGCACAAGCTCGGGCGGGCGCGGTACTCCCCCGGCGACCCCACGCGATGGGTCGAGGCCGTCGAGGCCGCCAAGCGTGCACGTGCTCTGGTATGCCCGCTCGCCGGCGAGGTTTCCGACGAGGTCCGCGGCCGCGTGCTCTCGCTCCTGGCCACCTCCGAGCGCGAGCGCAGCCTGGCCGAGGCCATCACCAAGGACCGCCACATGGTCGAGCGCCTCGCCGAAATCCATAACGACCTGGGAGTCCACCTCGATTACGAACGGGCCGACGCCGAGTACTCCGCAGCGTTCCGCGATTATGGCGTGGACATCGAGCGGCTGGAACCGTCCGTCGCCGGCGGCCGGCTTGCCGCCAGCCCGGTCGCGATCGAGCTGGCCAACGCACTCGACCAGTGGACTTTCATGTTGAGAAGCCCGTTCCAGCGTGATTTCGCCGGCGCTATGCGGCTTGTCATGATCGCCAAGACGGTCGACCCGGACCCGTGGCGAAACCAGTTGCGCGACACGCTCGGGGTGATGATGAAGGACCGGAGAGGAACCCTCAACCTGCTCAACCGGCTGGCTGCCACCGCCCAGCCGGATCAGCTTCCCGAGGCAAGCGTCACCCGGCTGGCGTTCGCGCTGTCCTCGCTCGGGAGCCGGAAGAGGGCCATCAACCTGCTTCGCCGCGCCCAGCTAGCCCATCCCGACGATTTCTGGATCAACATGGATCTCGGCCGAGAGCTCTGGACTTCCAGTCAACACGACGAAGCCGGCCGGTTCTTCTCGGCCGCGGTGGCGATCCGGCCCCGGAGCAGTCTGGCGCACCGGAGTCTGGGTTCGTCGCTCGAAAAGGCGGGCCGGCTCGATGAGGCGGTTGCAACGCTCGAGCACGCGATTCGGTCGCGCCCGGATGACGCTCATGCCCATGATGCCCTGGGCCGGCTGTTGCTCGATATGGGCCGCACCGATCAGGCCATCGCATCGTTGCGTGAAGCCACACAGGCCGATAAGAGCTTCTGGCCGGCGCAGTTCAACCTGGGCAGGGCCCTCCTGGCCAGCGGCGACTTTCGGGCCGCAATCGTGTGTTTTCAGCACGCCTTGGCGGCCATGTCTCGCGGCCGCGCCTGGCCGCCCGCGACCGATCTGATCCGCGAGGCACAGCGGATGATCGCACTCGAGGGCCGGCTGTCTGAGCTCTTGCCAGCGAAGCTCGAGATCGATGCCGAAGAGCGCGCGGCCCTTGCCCGGCTCTGCCGCATCAAGCAGCTTCACGCGGCCTCGGGCGCCTCTGGACCGAGACCTTCGTCACA
Organism: uncultured Isosphaeraceae bacterium; assembly: GCA_963781785.1. Lineage (GTDB taxonomy): Bacteria > Planctomycetota > Planctomycetia > Isosphaerales > Isosphaeraceae > CAWAHD01. The sequence goes on from CAWAHD010000002.1 coordinate 1,223,355, forward strand.
TCGCCCCGATTCGCCGAAGACCCGCATGCCGGCCATCTCTTCGCGGCCGCATGCTCGGCCGCTCTGGCTGCGAGCGGGCAGGGGAAGGATAGCCCTCCGCCCGACCAGCATGCTCGCGACCGTCTCCGCGGCCGGGCCATCGACTGGCTCGCGGCCGATCTGGCCCTCTGCACGGCCGTGATCGAAACAGGGAATCTCCGGGACCGCGCGGCGATCGCCACCCGCCTCAGCCGCTGGCGCGCCGTACCCGACCTGGCCAGCTTGCGAGATCCGGCCGCCGTGGCGAATCTCCCCCTCGAAGAGCGCCGTTTGTGCAGGGCCCTCTGGTCCCGAGTCGACCTCTTGATCGATGCCGGCCGCCGCACGGCAACGCCGGATCAAGTGTCCGTCCGCGATTAGCATCCAGAGAGTTGATCCCCGGTCGTGCTCAAACGACAATGGCACGCCAGCGGCCGCCAGGTGCGCCGTCGGATCAAACCTCCCTCACTTGATTGATCAAAGATCGAAAGATCGACGCCATGTACCAACCACTCTCAATCGTCCTGGTCTTGAGCACCTCCCTTGTAGCGGCCAGCAGCCCGGAGCCGGAGCGGGCTGCCACGCCGACCGCCGCCGCCAAGTCGTTCACGCCCCTCTTCAACGGCAAGGACTTCACCGGCTGGCACGGTCTGGAGACGATGGATCCGCGCAAGTTCGACGCCCTGGCTCCGGACAAGAAGTCCAAGGTGCTCGCTGCCGGTGCCGAAGACCTCAAAAAACACTGGCGCGCCCTAGACGGTGTGATCGTGAACGACGGGCAGGGGGTCTATCTCACCACCGACAAATACTATGGCGACGTCGAGCTCACGATCGACTTCAAGATCGGTCCCAAGGGAGACAGCGGGGTTTATCTCCGTGGCACGCCCCAGGTTCAGATCTGGGATTTTAGCGAGCCAACTTACCAGCGAATGGGAGCCGACAAGGGCTCCGGCGGATTATGGAACAACAGCGCCGGCGCGCCCGGCAAAGACCCGCTCACGCGCGGCGATAAGCCGATCGGAGAATGGAACACGTTCCGGATCATCCAGGTCGGCGCGCGGACGACCGTTTACCTGAACGACAAGCTCGTAGTCGACCATGCAACCATGGAAAACTACTGGGAGCGCACGCGACCGCTGTCGCCGCGCGGCCCGATCCAGCTCCAGACGCACGAGCACGAGCTGCGCTGGCGAAACATCGCGGTCCGTGAGATTCCACCGGAGGAAGCCAATGCCATTCTGGCCGCGCACGACGCCAACGCCTTTCGCTCTGTTTTCAACGGCCAGAACCTGGCCCAGTTTGCAGGACCGATCGAGAACTACGAAGTCAAGGAGGGCGTCCTGCGCTGCAAGCCTGACAAGGGCGGCACGATTTATTACAACGAAGAGTTCACCGACTTCATGGCTCGGCTCGAATTCAAATTGCCCGCCGGCGGCAACAACGGCCTGGCGATCCGGTATCCCGGCCGCGGAGACACCGCCTACGAGGGCATGTGCGAGCTCCAGATCCTGGACGACGCGCACGAAAGATACGCCAGGACGCTCGATCCGCGCCAGGCCCATGGCTCGGCCTATGGAATGGTGGCCGCCCACCGCGGCTACTTACGGCCAGTCGGGCAGTGGAACTTCGAGGAAGTGACCGTCAAGGGCTCGAAGATCAAGGTCGAGCTCAATGGAACGGTGATCCTCGACACCGACCTCGCCAAAGTGAAGCAGTTCATGGCCGACTCGCCCCACTTTGGCAAGGACCGCACCTCCGGTTACTTCGGCTTCGCCGGCCATCACGACCCGGTTGAGTTCAGGAATGTGTCGATCAAGAGCCTCCATCCGGCAGGCGGTCCGTAGGCCCGCCACGACGCAACGTCGCCCGATGGTTTTTTCTGGCTCCCTCTCCTTGGGGACAGCGCTCGGGTGAGGGGCCAGCCCCACCGAGAGCCTTTTCAAGCGGCGTCGAACCCGCAAGGCTCATCGCGCCGCAGTTGCCACCAGTTGCTTTCCTCCCTTGACCGGCTCGGTCTTGGTCGCCACGAAGTCGATCAGGATCGGCGTCGCGATGTAGACCGTGCTGTACGTGCCGCTCAGGAAGCCGACAACGAGTGCGAAGGCAAACCCGTGCAGCCCCTCGCCGCCGAAGAAGTAGAGAATTACCACGACGAGCCATGCCGTGAACGACGTCAAGATCGTGCGGCTCAAAGTCTGATTGATGGCGTCGTTCACCATCTTGTTCGTGAGATGTGGCGTCTTCCCCTTGATCTCCCGGATCCGGTCGAAGATCACGATCGTGTCGTTGACCGAGAACCCGATCAATGTGAGAAACGCCGCCACAATCGGCAAGTCGATCTTGAATTGATCGATCTGAAGCGCCGTGCTCACGACCGGAACCTGAGCCAGCCAGTAGCTGACGGCGATCGCTCCCAGAGCGATCAACACGTCGTGGACCACCGCCAGCACGGCGGCAAACCCGTACGTGAAGGAATGGAACCTCCACCACAGATAGGCGATGATGATGATCCAGCTCGCGATCGTGGCCAGGAGGGCCTTGGTGCGGGTTTCGCCGGCAACGATGCCGCCGAAATTGGAGATTCGCTCGAACAGGAGATCGGGGTCGTTGGAAAGGCTCCCCGCGAGCTTGCCGAGCTGAGCCTTGGCGACCTCGGGCTCGAGATCGGTTCGCAGGATCAGCGTGTTCGCGTTGGCCGGCGGGCCCGTCGCCTCCGCCGCGTCACTGCCGGCCGGTTCCGGAGCCTTGAGGATCTCGAACCGCGCGCCGGGTTGGCGATCTGCGCATCCGTAAGGACCTTGGTAAACACGGATGTCACGACCTGGGTGGGCGCTTCGGGCCGGTTGAAGGCGGTCGTGTTGAAATCGAGCGCATACTCATGCCCGCCGCCGAACCGTGCGGCAGCCCGGGCCGACTTGGACGCGTCGGCCGGCAGAGGGGTCGTCACGCTGGCGATCGGCTTGCCCTCGCCAAAGGTCATCTCGACTTTCGCCAGGCTCGAGCCAAATGCCTCGAGGATCTCGCTCTGGACCTTCCGCGTGTCCTGCTCGGTCGTGCGGATGTTGAATCGCGCCAGCCGCCGGTCCTGGCCCATTCGAAGGCTCTCGACCGTCACATCGGGCAGGTCCTTCGCCTTCTGGCGAACCAGCTCGGCACGCTTCGACTCGGTGAGGTGCTGCACCTCGGGGTCGCTGTCGTTGAGCCGGATGGTGACCAGCGTCCCGCCCGTGAAGTCGATGTTGAACATGCCCTGGCGGCGCACGCCCGTGGCGACCAGCCCCAGGACGATCAAGACGACCGAGCCGGCCATGCAGAGGTAACGCGGGCCGATGAAATCGATGTTCGTCTTGTCGAGCAGCTTGAGCATCGTGACCTTCTTGAGCCAGCCACGGGTGTAGCAGTACTCGAAGATCACTCGCGACATGAACACGGCTGTGAATAGATTCCAGGCCATGCCGATCATCATCGTCAGGGCGAATCCCTTGACCTCTTCGGTACCGACGATGTAGAGCACGAGAGCCGCCAGGAAGTTGCAGACGTGCGAGTCGAAGATCGTCACCCAGGCCCGGTTGAAGCCGTTGCGGATCTGCTGGGCCAGGCTGGCTCCGCGGTCCTTTTCTTCGCGCATGCGCTCGAACACCAGCACGTTGGCGTCGACCGCCATGCCGATCGTGAGCGCCAGCCCGGCCAGGCCCGGCAGTGAGAACGTTGCCTTGATCCAGGCCATCGAGCCCAGGAGCAAGATCATGTTCACGAGAAGCGCGAGCACCGCCACGAACCCCGCGAACCGGTAGTAGATCACCATGAAGATCGGCACCACCAGAAGGGAGATCACGATCGCGAATTCCCCCTTGGCGATCGTGTCGGAACCCAAGGTCGGGCCGACCTTCTCCTCCTGGAGAGGCTTGGGGTTCACGCTCGCCGGCAAGCTGCCGGCTCGCAAGACCTGGACCAGGTGCTCGACCTCCTTGAGCTTGAACCCCTGCGGGCCCCCTTCAATGATGCCCGAATCGCGGATCTCGTCCTTGAGCACCGGCGCCGACATCAGCCGGTTGTCGAGCAAGATGCCCAGCCGATACATGAAGGCCCCCCCTTCCTCGGGGCGATGCTCGTGCGTCAGCCGGCCGAACCGCGCCGCGCCGGCCGATTCGAACTCGAAGTGGACCGCATGCTGAAACTGCTGGTCCATATCGGGCTTGACCTGCTTCAGGTACTTCCCGGTGACCTCCTGCCCGGGCTTGTCCAGGAGGCACAGGATATAGGTTTCGATCCGGCCCGGCGTGACTTTTTCCTCGCGGATCAAAACGTCGCTGGGGTTGCGGCTTGCTGGGATCCGGCGGCTGGATGCGGCTGGGGTTGAACTCGATCCGGTACGACGAGATCGTCTTGAGCCCGTGGGGCTTGTCCAGGATCAACGTGTTGGATGTATTGCGGCGCACCTTCACATTCACGGGGCGCTCGTTGCCGTCGGAGTCCTTGCCCATCAGATAAACGTCAGACGAGGCGTAGAGATCGGGCTTCCATTCCTGGTCCAGGTCGATGATCGCCTCTTTCTCGAATCGGGGGTTGGTCCCCGACGAGATTTCGCCCAAGCTCGCCCATTTGTATCCATACGGCGGCTTGATGAAGCCGCCTGGCGCCAGCGCTCGGTCAAACACGTTTTCGTTGTGCTTGCGATTGGCCAGGATGCGGAATTCCAGCGAGCCGACGTCCGTCAGCATCTTCTTGATGTCCTCGACCTCCGCATCGCTGGCCTTCGGCAAGATGATCTCGATCCGGTCGCCGCCGATCTTGCGGATCGGGATTTCCTTGACCCCGTCCGGGTCGGCGCGCTTCTTGAGCGCGGCAATCAGCTCGTCCATGTTGTAATTGCGCGCCCCGCTGTCGCGCACCACCTCGTAGACCAGAATCGTCCCTCCCGAGAGGTCGATTCCCAGCCGGAGCTGCTGGTCCGGAGGCCACATCGCGGCGAGACCCGCCAGCGTCGCAAGCCCGATCAAGACAAGCTTGATCACCAGGCGGTCAGCTTTCCATCCGAACCGTTTCATCGTTGTCTCCCCAAACCGGCCTTTTCTCTCCGACCGGACCCCGCGGCCGCTCGCACGCCGTTCCGACCCGGAATCGAGCGAGACTCGCCGGGCGCCAGAAACCTGATCAAGCGGAATGCGTCAAATGCGCCCAACGTCCCTAGCTCAGACCTCGCGCGTTTCCGCCGGCTTGTCCGCTCCTGCATCGATCACCCGCGCGATGCTCGCCTTGGTGAACGCGAGCTTCACGCCCTTGTCGTCGTCTACCCGCAGCACGACCTTGTCTTGCGTGGCGTCGACCGAGATCACCGTCCCGTACATCCCACTCGTTGTCACAACCTTGTCGTTCTTCTTCATCGTGTCGAGCATCGAGCGCCGCTTTTGTTCCTGCTGTTGCTGCGGCCGGATCAAGAAAAAGTAGAAGAGAAACGGGATCGGTGCGAAAAAGATGAAGGTCGACCAGAAGCTCCCACCCGCGTTGTCCTGCGCGAAAATCAACGGAAAATTCACGAGCGATGCAATCATCATGGTCATCCGCAAAGAAAAGCCTGTGCCCGAACGGCCGATCGACAAACACCTTCGGCCGCGTCCCTGAAGGCGACGACCGGGCGTGCCGATTGGCCGTAAACCGCCGCTTGCACTCTAACGCTTAACCTCCCAACGCATCAAGCGCTTCTAGACGGAACTGGACAAACCGGCCGCCTTCGATCGCTGCGCGAATCCCAGAAGTCAGCCGATGCAGGAACGTGAGATTATGGATCGACGCCAGGATGGGTCCCAGCATCTCCTTTGCCAGGAACAGGTGGCGCAGATACGCACGGCTGAACCGGCGACACGCCGGGCAGGGGCAACCCTCCTCGATCGGCCGCTTGTCCTGTCGGTGAGCCGCGTTGCGCAATTTTACGCATCCACCTTTGGAGAAACAGGTTGCGTTCCGTCCGTTTCGTGTCGGCAGCACGCAGTCGAACAAATCGATGCCGGTGGCGACCGCGTCGAGGATGTCTTGGGGGCGGCCGACTCCCATCAAGTAGCGCGGCCGGTCCGCTGGCAGGAGGTGGGTGGTCACATCAAGCGCCTGGCGAACGAGTTCGGCGCCTTCGCCCACGCTGACGCCTCCAATCGCGTAGCCATCGAAATCCTGGCCGATGAGTGCCTGGCTGCATTCAGCGCGAAGGTCCGCATAGGGCCCTCCCTGGACGATTCCGAAGAGCGCCTGGTCGGGCCGGCCGTGAGCGGACTTGCAGCGCCCCGCCCACGCAATGGTGCGCCGGACGGCGTCAGCGACAACCTCCTTCGACGCGGGCAGCGGGGGGCAATGGTCCAGGCACATGGCCACGTCGGCTCCGAGCTGCTCCTGGATCTTGGTCGCTCGTTCCGGAGTGAGTTCCAGCAAGCTGCCGTCCTTGTGCGAGCGAAACGTCACTCCCGAGTCGGTAATGCGGCTTCGATCGGCCAGACTGAATACCTGAAACCCGCCTGAGTCGGTGAGAATCGGCCCGTCCCATCCCATGAACGCGTGCAACCCCCCCAAACCGGCGATCACGTCGGCTCCCGGACGGAGCGCCAGGTGGTACGTATTTGCCAGGAGCATGCGCGCTCCGGCGGCGTGAAGCTGGTCGGGCGTGACGCCCTTGACCGTGGCCTGCGTGCCGACCGGCATGAATGCCGGCGTCTCGACCGAGCCGCTGGGGGTCTCCAGCAGGCCGGCCCTGGCGCCTGAGCCCTGGTCTTGTTTCAGGACCGTGAACCGGACCGGATGGTGCGTCACGGGGGCCCCTGAGTGTCGTGCAATTTCAGTCGTTCTTCAGCTTCAGATTGAGCCCGGTGAGCTTGTCGCGCACCTCGTTGAGGGACGTCACTCCGAAGTTCTTGCATTCGAGAAGCTCATCGCCGGTGTGCTTGCACATGTCGCCGACGGTCTGGATATTGAGCTTGCTCATACATTTGCGGGCACGGACCGACAGGTTGAGGTCGCCGATCGGCTTGTTGAGGATGGCCTGAAGCTCGGGAGGAACCTCCTGGGGCTGGTCGACCCGATGGTCGTGCACGCCGCGCTCGCTTCCCTCCAGCGACATCCCCAGGCGCAGGTTCTTGGCGTGCATCATGTCCTTGATCTCAGCGAGCGAGGTCTCGCCGAAGTTCTTGCTCGACAGAAGCGCGGCCTCGGTGGTCCGGGTGAGGTCTCCCAGGGTTCGGATATTCATCTTCCGCAGGCAGTTGCGGCTGCGGACCGAAAGCTCGAAGTCGGTGACGGGGATCTCGTGAAGCTGTTTGAGGACGGTGTAGCCTCGCTCGGCTTCCTCGTCGTAGTACATCCCCTTGCTGGCCTGGCAGTCCTTGAAAAAGAGGCGGGCGCGGGGGTGATTGGGCTCGTGGGCCAAAACCTGGCGATAGCACTGCTCAGCGTCGCGAAACCGCATTTCATCCTCATAGAGGATGCCCAGATTGACCCAGGCGGCCAGCGGAACAGGGGGGCGGTCGGTGCAGCGCTTGTAGTAATCCAGCGCAACCTCGTCGTTGCCGTAGAGATCGTTGATGTACGCCAGCTCGAAGAGCGCGCCGTTGTGGTCTTTATCGAGGCTCAGCGTCTTTTCGAACTGGGCGGAGGCCTCGACGAGCTCTCCGGCGGCGGTCAAGAGACAGCCCTGCTGGAAGTGGTATTCTGCGGAAGAATCGCCCTGCTTGGCAACGGCAGCGAGGATTTTTCTGGCTTCCTCGGTGTTACCGGCGCGGCGGAGCGCGCCGGCGCGGTGCATCTCGGAGTTCTTGGGGTCGTACCCCAGCTTGGCTGCCTGGGCGAATGACGCGCCGGCCTGGTCGTATTTCTGCTGGTTCTCGAGCGCAATGCCGCGGAAGTAACAGGCCATTCCGATGTCACCGGCTCTCTTCAAGTGATCGAGGCCCGACTGGTACCGGCCGAGCAGGACCTCCCCGACTCCCAGACGGAGGTGAGTCTCCGGCTTTCCTTCCTTGTCTTTCTTCTCGCGTTCCTTGATATTTGCCACGGCCTCGCGCAGCGTGCGGTACCGCGACGGGTCTCGGTTCAACAGCTCGCGCAAATCCGCCACCGCCGCGACGTCGAACGGAGTGCGATCCATGATTGCCCGGACGTCGGTGGTCATCAGCTCTGTCATACGTTCATCTCTCCCTGGTACCCTTTCTCCTCACGACGAACTAGGCATATTACCAAATACGGTGCACTTGTCAAAACCCCGGTCCATGCAGTGATGCGTCGGAGTGGCTCCGTGTCGACCTGCTGTGCGGCCGCATGCTCCCTTTTTCACCTCGCACCGCGGGGAGAGGTCGGCCGAAGGCCGGGTGAGGGGGCGGTGCCGATGGCACATGAACACCCCCTCACCCCACCCCTCTCCCCGCCGGGGCGAGGGCGACGAGTGCCTGCCGCCGCCCCGATGGGCGGGAACACGCCGGTTTCTTCCACCTCGCCCCTCGGGGAGAGGTCGGCCGAAGGCCGGGTGAGGGGGCTTGGATCCGGCGTCGATCGGACGATGTCGATGTCCAGGCCGGTTGCGCGATCGAGCGCCACGAGGGCGGCTGCGATGCCTTCTCAACGTGACACTGGGCCGGGTTTCGCCGGCTCGTCGTCCAGCGGCCGGGCGTCCCAAACCGTGACATCGCCTGACTTGCCCAAGATGCCGCCGGTACAAGCGAGCCGTGAGCCGTCCGGGCTGAATGCCAAGCCCATGAACATGCCGGTATGCCTCTTGAATACAAGCGTCTCCTGGCCGGTCACCGTGTCCCATACTCTCACCGTCCGGTCCTCGCCGGCGGTAGCGAGCCGTGAGCCGTCCGGATTGAACGCCAGGCTCGAGACCCCGGCGGCATGCCCCCTGAGCGTGAGTGGCTCGCGGCCGGTCGTCACGTCCCACAACTTGGCGGTCGAATCCCAGCTCGAGGAGGCGAGCCGTGAGCCATCGGGGCTGAACGCCACGCTGCTGACGAGGCCGGTATGCCCCGTGAGGGTGCGCGTCTCTCGGCCGGTCGCCGTGTCCCACAACTTCACCGTCTGATCCCAACCGGCGGAGGCGACCCGTGAGCCATCGGGGCTGAACGCCACGCCCGCGACCGTGCCGGTATGCCCCTTGAGCGTGTGCATCTCGTGGCCGGTCGTCATGTCCCACAACTTCACCGTCTGATCCGAGCTGGACGAGGCGATTCGTGAGCCATCGCGGCTGAACGCCACGCTGCTGACGAGGCCGGTATGCCCCTTGAGAGTGAGCGTCTCACGGCCCGTCGCCAGGTCCCACAAGTACACGTCGACGCTCGAAGAGGCGATTTGCGAGCCATCGGGACTGAACGCCACGGTCGTGGCCGGGAAGGCACGTCCCTTGAGCGTGAGCGTCTCACGGCCGGTCGCCGCGTCCCACACCCTCACCGTCCCATCCCAACTGACGGAGGCGAGCCGGGAGCCATCCGGGCTGAATGCCACGCCGTAGGCTTCTTTGGTATGCCCCTTGAGCGTGAGCGCCTCCTGGCCGGTCGCCGCGTCCCACAACTTCACCGTCCCGTCGGAGCTGGCGGAGGCGACCCGTAAGCCATCCGGGCTGAACGCCACGCCCGAGACCGTGCCGGTATGGCCCTCGAGAGTCAGGGTTTTCTGTCCCGTGGCCACGTCCCACACGTTGATGGCGAAGTCCGAACTGGCGGAGGCGATCCGCGAGCCATCCGGGCTGAACGCCACGCCCAACAGGGCGGAATCCCCTTTGAGTGTCTGATGCCCCGACGCGAGCTTGCGCCGCCAGTAGTACCATTCGAAGCCGCGACGGTTGACACCGTGCTGGTTCTCCGGAAGTTGCTCGTCGAGGCTTCCGAGAAACAGCGTCGGATTCCAGTCCTCCCATGCTCGCTGCGCCACGTTCATCTTCACGTCATAGAGGCGTCGGTTGGCAAACTCGGCCTCGCCGCGGGCGATCTCGGCCTGATCCTGAGCGTCGGTCCGCGCCGCAATTGCCTCGCGCCATTGCCAGATGACGCCGGACATGCCCAGGAGACCCATTACCACCACCGACGCGATCAGAGCGGCGATCACCGGCCGCCGCCTCACCCATTTCACCGCCCGCTCGGCCAAGTCCACCGGCCGCGCCAAGATCGGCTCGCCCGCCAGGTAACGCCCCAGGTCGTCGGCCAGCGCTGCCGCCGAGGGATACCGCTTCACGGGCTCCTTCTCCAGACACTTCAGGCAGATCGTCTCCAGATCGCGCGGAATCGACGCATTGAGCCGCCGCGGCGGCACCGGTTCGTCGCTGATCAACTGGATGACTGTGTCCATCGGCGTCGCCGCCTGAAACGGTGGCCGGCCGGTGATCAGGGCATAGAGGGTCGCCCCCAGGGCATACACGTCGGCCGCGGGACCGACTTCGCCCCGCTTGCCGCCGGCCTGCTCCGGCGGCATGTAGCTGGGCGTCCCCATGATCTGGCCCGAACCGGTCAGACCGCTATCGCCCTGGACCTGCTTGGCCAGGCCGAAGTCAGTCACCCGCGGATTGCCGTTTTGATCGAGAAGGATATTGGCCGGCTTCAAGTCGCGGTGAATGACGCCGTGCTGATGGGCATACTCGACGGCCTCGCTCACGCGGCGGATCAATTCGGCCGCCTCGGGGGCAGGCAGCGGTCCCTCGGTCAGGCGCTGGGAGAGGCTCTGCCCGTCGACAAAGCCCATCGAGAAATAATGCTGGCCTTCGTGCTGGCCGACCTCGTAGATCGGCACGATCCCCGGATGGTCCAGGTTGGCCGCCGCCTCGGCCTCGGAATAGAAGCGTTTGACGTCGGTGTCGTCAGCGAGCTGGCCGGCGAGGATCATCTTGAGCGCCACCGTCCGGTTGAGGCTCACCTGACGGGCCCGGAACACGACACCCATGCCGCCGCGGGCGAGCTCGCGGATGATCTCGTAGTCGCCGAAGTAGCGGATGCGGGTGGGCGACTCATTCTCAGGCTGTGCACGATCGGCTGCGCCGAAATCGGTGGTGGCCTCGTCACGAGGAGGCAGGGTGGCCTCGTCGTGGACCGAGGACGGTGCTGTGCCGGGGCTCCGGGCCGTGGGCGAAAAAGCCGGAGCAATCGTCGGCGGCGTCAGCAACAGTCGGAGGCAGCGGCGCCTCGCCGGCGGTGCCCGACGTCGTCCCAGCCGACCGGCTCAGCTCGCGCTCGAGCGCCTCCAGCTCGGCCCGCAGCGCGGCCCGGGCTTCCCCGGGGACTTGGTCGAGATAGCCGTCGACGGGCAAATGCCTTCCCTCCCGCCGGTCGGCCTCAAACCGGCGGCAGATTTCGTCGATGCGCCGGGCCATCTCCAGATCCAGACCGTCAAGGTTGAAAGCCGTTGGTTCGCCCATCGCTTCGACCTTCACACGCAGAGGTCACTTCGAGAATCCCTCACACTTTGCCGCCGGCCTGTGATGCACCGGCAGTCGCGGCGTGTGCGCGAGAAAGTCTTCCAGCGCGGGCGCTGGGAGGCAGAGACGGGGACGACGATTTCGTTGTCGATTTCGAGCTGCACGCCCAACAGCCGCGGGGGCAGAAGGGTGAGATGGAGCAAGAACGCATCTTCGCACGCGTACCAGCCTTTGACAACGATTCGCGACCACGGCTGGGTCGTACAGAACATCGCGATGCCGCGCTCGCGCACCTTCGTTCCCCGAATGGAGTCCTGGATCACCGCGGCACCGATCAGGACGAAAGCGGCCGAGCCGACGAGCAAAAACGCCTCGCGGGGCAGGTACACCAAGGGACCGCCTGCCTGGAGTGCCCGGAACTCGACTGCCAGGACCACCGCCCCGGTCGCCAGGCTGAACAACCCCGAGGCGAGCACCGGCCACCAGTAGATGTCGCGTCGTGCCAGTCGGAACGACAGCGCGCATTGGGCAAGTGCGATGAGCAGCATCAAGCGCGAGCCCTCGATCAATTGCAGCCGGGATGTGATGGAGAACGGGATGCTGAGCATCGCGAGGAGGAGGAACATCCTGACCCACCCGTACGCGGCGAGGCTCCGCAACCTGAGACCGCGCATCGGGTCCAATAGCGACGTTGCTCGACCTGCCCATGGGGTCGCTGGCGACGCACTTCCCAGCCGGAACCGGACCGGCCCGGCAGTCACGCGGATCACCACTTCCCGGAGGAAGAGCGCGACCGAGACCAGGGCAACCAGCGCGAAAACCGCGTTGAGAGCGGACGCGAGGAAGTCGAGCACGGGTGGGCTCCTGTTCCGTTTTGGATCAAGTGGTGACGGTCTGAAACGCGCCGGGCGCCATCCGGGACTTGGCCATCTCAGAAACCGAACCGTAGCGACCCACTTCCAGTAAGATGTCCCTTTCGGGTGCGCTTGTGACAATCCCTTTCGTGATTCGGGCGCCCGAAGCTGCTCATCGCTCCACGAAGCCGTAACCCATCCACTTGCCGCGATTCGCCGGCGCTCACATGGCAACCGGGGTCGTGATCGGCAGCCGGCGGATTCGGCCTTGTGAGCGTACCGCCCTGATTGGCTCACGAAAAGATGGCACAATCCGGCGCGCGGCCGCCATGAGCTCGATGTGGCGGAATCCCTGACACCTGGCAGCGAGGCCATCGGCCCCGGCACAACGCACCGGCGGCCGATGGATTCCTTCTAGCTCCCTCTCCTGGGGGAGAGGGCTGGGGTGAGGGGCGAGCCCCACCGCGAGCCTTGTCTTCAATAGAATGCACGAACAGCCATGATCGAGCGCTCTCCTTTCCTTCGGGCGACGGCACCTTTCATCACGGCTCGACAAGCGATAGAACAGAGGCTGCCGACGGCGAATCGCGATTCGCGCGGGAAGTGCTCTCAAGGCCGAGGTTGTCCATGTGCAGCAAGTGCACCATTGTGCTGGGGACGCTCTTCGGCGCCCTCCTGGGCGCTGCTCCGGGCTTCGCTCAGGAAACCGGCCGGCTCGAGGTCGTCGTCCGCGATGGGAAGCTCGCCGTGCCGTGTCGAATCCACCTCTACGATCCGGCAAACAAGACGCCCAAGGTTCCCGGCTGGCCCGCGTGGAACGACCACATTGTCGTGGGTGCCCTGGCGCGTCTGGAACTGCCGGCCGGTAAGTACCGCTACGAGATCGAGCGCGGACCAGAGTACAACGCGATCTCGGGCGAGCTGACGATCGTTGCCGGAGCCGAGGCGAAACTGGCCGCCGACCTCAAGAGGATCGCCGACCTCGCGTCCCACGGGTGGTGGTCCGGTGAGCTGCACGTCCATCGGCCCATCGAGGACGTTCCGCTCTTGATGCAGGCCGAGGACCTGCACGTCGCCCCGGTCATTACGTGGTGGAACAAGACGAACCTGTGGGCAGGCCGCAAGCCTCCGGCCGAGCACGTCGTACGGTTCGACGGCAATCGCTTCTACCAAATCATGGCCGGGGAGGACGAGCGGGCCGGCGGCGCGCTGCTCTATTTCGGCCTGCAGCAACCGCTGCCGATCACCGCGGCAACCTTTGAATACCCCTCGCCCATGCGCTATCTGCATCAAGCCCGCGACCAGGCCGGCGTCCATGTGGACGTCGAAAAACCGTTCTGGTGGGACGTGCCCGTCTGGCTGGCGAGCGGGCAGGTCGACACGATCGGCATAGCGAATAATCACATGTTCCGGAGCAAGATGTATCCCGACGAAGCCTGGGGCAAGCCTCGCGATCTTGAGCGTCTGCCCGCTCCCCGGGGCAACGGCGATTGGACCCAGGAAATCTACTATCACGCGCTCAACTGCGGCCTCAGGATCGCCCCCAGCGCCGGCAGCGCGTCCGGGGTCTTGCCCAACCCGCTCGGGTACAACCGGGTCTATGTCCAGCTCGATGGTGACTTGAGCTTTGAGCGATGGTTTGAAGGACTTCGGGCCGGCCGGTCGTTCGTGACAAACGGGCCGCTCTTGCGGGTGCTGGCTTCCGGTCTGCCCTCGGGACACGTCTTCACAGGAGACAACAAGATCGAGGTCGAGCTCACGGGCGTGCTGGAAGGTCGCGACCGGGTCGAAGCGGTCGAGATCATTCGCGACGGCCGCGTCGAGCGCCGGGTTCCCGCGGCCGAGCTCGCCCGGACCGGCTCGCTCGGCAAGTTGACCTTCTTGTCGAGCGGCTGGTTTCTGGTCCGCGCGATCGCGGATCATCCCCGGACCTTCCGGTTCGCGTCGACGGCGCCGTGGTACGTGGAAGCCGGCAAGGCCAAGCGCCGCATCAGCCGCAAATCGGCCCGGTTCTTTCTGGACTGGACGAACGAACGGATCAAGCGGGTGAAGGTCGACGAGCCCGGTCAGCGTGAAGAGGTCCTTGAACCCCATCGTCGCGCGCGGGAGTATTGGGCGTCCCTGGTGCGGACGGCCAATGCGGACTGAAGTGGGATCGCAGTCGTAGGTCAGGCTTTCCAGCCTGACGTTTTTCGTAGGTCAGGCTTTCCAGCCTGACGTTTTTCGTAGGTCAGGCTTTCCAGCCTGACGTTTTTCGTAGGTCACGCTTTCCAGCCTGACGTTTTTCGTAGGTCACGCTTTCCAGCCTGACACCAAAGTCGACGTTCGCTCCGCGAACGCATAGACTTTCGCGGAGCGAAAGGCGACAAAGTGTGACCGCGTCACGTCGCACCTGGCTTTCCAGCTTGTCGGCTTGCTCGTAGGCTCGCATATCAGACTCAGACAACAGAGACCGTGCGGCTCCGTCCGCCGCAACTTCCCATGGAGAAAACCTTATGTTTTCGCATCAAGCCGCCGATGACTTGACCCCAGCCAACATTCAGGAGACGGTCAAATTCGACCTGCTGGGCGACCGGCAGCTCCAGTTCACCGACGAGGCCGTCTGGTACTTCACTTCCGAGATGATGGTGGTGCCGCTTCCCTCGGTCATTGCCACCGGCACTCTGGTGCGCAACAAGCCGATCCTGTACCGCGACATCAAGTGGGTGGGTCCGATCCGAAAGAAACAGTGGGGAATGCTCGCGGTGGGGATCGTGGGCACGGCGCTCGGGATCTTCATGGCGATTCCCAACCTGAACAAAGGCGCCGGCGTGCTGGCCTTCCCCGTGATCCTCCTGGTGCTGCTCGGCGTCATCCCGCTCTGGATCTTCATCCAGGGGCGCCAGTTCCTGGCGATCGCCTCGGACAAAGCAGTGATCTGCTTCCCCATGGACCGCAAGAAGAAGCAGGTGAAGAAGGCGATCGAGCTCGTCAAGAAGTACTGCCCCGGCGGCCACGTGCACTGGGAGGTACCCGTGCCGTCAGCCGCCGGCAGTTGATCGCGCGTCATGCGGTGAGTCGATGAAACGACGCGCGCCGATCAGTGTCCAACCTTGGTCGTGAGCAGGTTCTTCAGGAACCGGGCGTTGTCGGTGCCCTGACCGCGCTCGCCGATCCAGGCTGCCAGGTCCACCAGTCCAATCGCGACCAGCTCGCCGTTTCGTTGTCGAGCAACCGCGACGAACCCATCCCGGGTCCCGGGGATCTGGGCCAGGATCTTTGCCGCCTTCGGGTTCTGGATCGTGATTGCCGCCGGCCGGAATGTGGTCAGTTTCTTGACCCCGTGCAGAAGCGCATCGGCTTCGAACGTGGTGGCCTCGATTTTGGGATAGCCGGGGGAACCGAGATCGACGTCCTCATCAACCATGTGCATCCCCAGCGGCTCGAGTATTCGGTTCGCGTGCAACACGGAATCAACCGTTGCCGGGCTCGCGGTCACGATGACTCGCCGGCCCGATTGGGCGAACTGCTTGAGCAGAAAAGATGCGTTCCCAGTCAGCCCCGCGGTCCCGCCGTCAGCCACGAGGATCACATCGTAGCGGGCCAGTTCCTCCGGCAGCGCAGGCACACCGTCGGGCGCAGGCGGGCCGCCGTGGTATTCCCCGAACAGGGGGCTCTCGATGTAGCTCACGTCCAGCTTGGCTTCCCGGACCAGGTCGAACCAGGGCCGATTCGAGTCGGCGTTGCGTGAGTGGCTTCCGAATCCATAGGAGATCACCAGGACTTTCGTCGTTCCCGCCTCTCGCGGCCTGACCGAAGCGACGACCGGGACGCTGACCTCCTGGTCTGCCAGACGAGCCTTGACCTTGCCCGTGCGGGTTCCGGCCGCCGTCGTGTCGACGCGGAGAGTGGCGGCGCACATGACCTGCCCTGGCTGTTCCTTGCCCCTGCGGAAAATCCGCATGTGCTCGACGGTCACGAAATCGGGCACCTCGATTTTCACCGAGAGGCCCGGATCCTGGATTCCCTCGAATGTGATACTGAGCTCGGCCTGGGCGATCGCATCGACGTGCAGGTCGCCGAAGTCGAGACGATCGACGCAGTCGACACCCGGCTGAGGGCCATTTTCATGGCCGGGTTCGCGCGTGGCGGACTCATCCTGGCCGGCTTTCGCAAGGGCGGCGGTTGGGTGCACACGCAATCCCAAGGATTGCAGGCCGCCCAGTGTGATGACGCAGATCAAGATGACTGCGCCCAGAACTTTCAGCTTGGAGATGGTCATGGCGTGAAGAACTCCTCTGGCGAGGGCAACGGCCGTGCTTGCTGACTGGCCGGCGGCCGTCGCCGATTGTTGGGCGAATGTTAAAGACTCGCGAACAGTCGCCTGGAGCAGGTCCGTGGGGATCGAGGCTCTGGCTGTCTGTGGTGACAGCCCCGCGACCGGCAGAAACGTCGAGAGCGCCAGTCCACGGCGAGTCAGCCCGCCCCGCAACCGCTCCCGCGCCCGTGACAGGCGAGAGAGGACGGTCCCGTGGGGGCAGTCCAGCCGCTGCGCCGCCGCCTCGGTGCTCAGGCCCTCGAGGTAGCAGAGCACGACGGGCTCCCGGTATTTCTCCGGCAGCCGGCCGATCTCCTCATGGAGTTCCGGCCAGGATTCAGGCGGCCCGAGGGCGCAGTCGGCCTTGGTTTCGGCCGCCCGCCGTTCGTGCGCCTGCCGCCGGACCGAATTCGCCCTGGACCGCAGGGCAACCCGCCGGGCGACTCCGAGGAGCCAACCCGCGAGGGCGTCCCGCTGCCGGATCGACCGCGCCCTGGATGCCAGAACGAGGAAAGTCGCCTGGAAGGCGTCCTGGGCATCGTGGGAATTGCGCAAAACGTTGCCGCAGACGCTCAGGACCATCGGCCCGTGCCGGGTCACCAGAGCCTCGAATGCCGCCTCGGCGCTCTTGCCGCCCCTGGCGAGAAATCGATCAAGGAGCTGAGCGTCAGACAGGTTCCCGACCACGCCAGCATGCATGAGCGTGTTCAGTTCGCTCAGCAGGTCGGTATTCGCAGATCGGCCCATCATCGGTCAGGTCTCCTTGTGATATCTGGTCAAAGAGTGCGAGGTCGGCGTGGGGTGATTCCAACTTTCTGGAAGAATTCCCGATTTCTTGAGTGTCGCCTTTCGCTCCCGCGAAAGTACGTCCATCTTCGGTATGCGTAGGTCAGGCTTTCCAGCCTGACGTCCCGCAGGAAAGCCACGCGCGATGCGGTAAAACTTTGTCGCCTTTCGCTCCCGCGAAAGTTCCTGCCTTTTTGGAGCGAGGGCAACTCTGTTGCCAGTCAGGCTGGAAAGCCTGACCTACTTCAAGCGTCAGGCTGGAAAGCCTGACCTACTTCAACCGTCAGGCTCGAAAGCCTGACCTACTTCAACCGTCAGGCTCGAAAGCCTGACCTACTTCAACCGTCAGGCTCGAAAGCCTGACCTACTTCAACCGTCAGGCTGGAAAGCCTGACCTACTTCAACCGTCAGGCTGGAAAGCCTGACCTACTTCAACCGTCAGGCTGGAAAGCCTGACCTACATCGGCTCACTCCCTTCGCTCGGTGCACTGGGCGCGACCGCCTCGAACCTACCCTTTCTCGAAGCTGTCGCGGTGCGCCGTCCAGAAGATCCCCTGGTTGATCGTCTTCAAATAACCGATGAACACATCGCGGGAAACGCGGCGCCCGTCGAGGTAATAGACGTCGAGATCATCCTTCATCCCCAGGTCATCCATCCCGTTTTCTCCGTACGCTCGGAACAGGAATCCGCGCGCGGACACTTGATGTAGCTGAGCGGACGTCCTTGAACATCACCCCGGTTCGGGAGGACCACGCCGCTTTCCTGGTGAGCCGCCTCGAAGCGATCAGGTGGCGAACCATGACGCTCCTGGTAGCGGACGACAAGCGCGGCGAGACCGTCGATATACGCGTCGTTGCTCCGCATCGTACAGGACGTCAGGCAGAAACCGAGGGCGACAATGGCGAGATTCTTTCGCACCATGAGCAAGCCGTCCTTCTTCTCCGCCCCACTGAACCGAATGACCTTTGCATGAGACGTTCCACATATACCAGATGGTCCCGCGCCGATGTGTGCGCGTCGAGTTCAAACCAGGCTGTTAATCGACGTGAGGCAAGGCGCGATCACTGATGTCGCCCCCGGTGGGGGCTTTCAATAATGGATTCTCGGCGTACACCTGGGGCTCACGCCCCCAGGCTATACGATTCCGCCCCGCTTCGGGGGCTCCAAAACAACCTCAACGCCCGGATCAGCGAAGCAACGTATTCCCAGCCGCGAAGCGGCGACATCGTACAGCCTGGCGGCGTCAGCCCCAGGTCATCCCATCGCCACCGATCTTGTTCCCAGCCGCGAAGCGGCGACATCGTACAGCCTGGCGGCGTCAGCCCCAGGTCATCCCATCGCCACCGAGACACTGCCGATCATCCCAACGATGTCATCAAAACCTCTGAGAATACCGCTAAACCTTCGCCTCCAGCAGCCAGAGCACCGAACGCGGTCGCAAGTAGGCCCGCCGTCGATCCGGCAGCTCGACTACCAGCCACCCGCTGTCCATGTACTCCCCGGCGGTCTTGTCCCGAGCGCTGCGGAGGTAGCCCAGGATCCGAACGCCCGTCAGCTTTTCCGGCCCTGCGCCATGGCTCGCCCCGTAAACGATGTCATACGGCTTGCCCAGGTCAATGCTGGCGTCAATGACCGGCAGCTCCGCCCCGATGATCTGCGGCGGGCGCGAGTTCCCAAGAGCCGCACGACGGTGACAGCCAGGCCCCCGAGCATGCTCAGTGCGAGCGAGATGATGAAAAACCAACCGGCGGC
Organism: uncultured Isosphaeraceae bacterium; assembly: GCA_963781785.1. Classification (GTDB taxonomy): domain Bacteria; phylum Planctomycetota; class Planctomycetia; order Isosphaerales; family Isosphaeraceae; genus CAWAHD01. The sequence continues at coordinate 1,242,437 of CAWAHD010000002.1, forward strand.
CGCGACGAGTTGTTCCATCGATGGATCAAGCCTCCCTCAGCGACATTTCACCGCGTCCACCCCTCGCAGCGGGAATCCTGCCCATCCACCGGACCGCCGCGTGACGCACCAAGCGCCGGGCAGCACTCATTCACCCGGATCAGAAAGCCCAATCGCCTGCAGCCAGTAGAGCCGCAAACCGAACGAGAGCGTGCCCTCGCCAAGTTTCTCACCGCATGACAGAACGACCGTCCCATCGGCTTGACGCACGGTCTTGAGCTGGTCGCGCAAAACCTGAGTATCAAACAAGTCATCGGGCAGCCAATCTTCCTTGATTTGCTTGAAATTCAAATCCGAACCCGTCTTGGCAATGTAGGCGACGCGGAACCCGTTTCTCGTGAATGTGGCCGTCAATCCGACGGTGTGATCTCTCGCGCCGACGATGGGAATGTGCCGGAGCATCCACACCGGGGCGTCGAAGTCAACCTGCTTCCACTCGGGCAAGTTGTCCGGAAGCGCACGAGATCGGGGAGCCTCATTCGCACGCCGGAGCACCGATTCGAGGTAGCGATCGCTGGTGGCGCAGAGCACGACGTTGGGCTTGAGCAGGACGAGGTACGTTCCCTGCCACTCGGTTTCCTTGAACCACGGCTCCATGATCGTCGTGGAGGGAAAGACGAAGACCTCGCGACCGACCAAGCTCCGGACGGCTTTCGCCGCTTTGCGAAGGCTTTCGGTCCATTTCCTGCCCGCATCGCCGAGGTCATTCTCGAAAACGATGATCGCACAGCTTTCACTGCGCAGACTGCCGAAACTGCTGACGCTCTCGAAGTTCCTGGCGCCGCGCACAATGCATTCGATCTTGCGGCCTCGCGGGGGCTTGAGCTCGAACGGCTTCCCGCTCTCCAGCGACAGATCTTCGCACGCAAGGCCCAATCCAAAACTCTGCCAGTCCGGGGCTCCGCCCGGATCGGGCAGGGTAACGGACCGGGCGACGACCAAGGTTTCCGTGTCTTCAGGAAGCCATCGTAAGACACGCGCGACGCCTGGCGACAACCCCTTTGTCTGATCGTCTTTCGCAAGCAAACGATGCGGGGGCACGCAACAAAGCGCCAGTCCAAGGACCAGCCGCCATGCAGGACCCAGCGGCGTAGATTGACGTGGAGCAAGTCTCATCTCGGCTCCGTTCTCACCAGCTTCTACGTCCATCTCCGGTATGCCGTAGGTCAGGCTTTCCAGCCTGACGGCTTTCGCGTAGGTCAGGCTTTCCAGCCTGACGGCTTTCGCGTAGGTCAGGCTTTCCAGCCTGACGGCTTTCGCGTAGGTCAGGCTTTCCAGCCTGACGGCTTTCGCGTAGGTCAGGCTTTCCAGCCTGACGGCTTTCGCGTAGGTCAGGCTTTCCAGCCTGACGGCTTTCGCGTAGGTCAGGCTTTCCAGCCTGACGGCTTTCGCGTAGGTCAGGCTTTCCAGCCTGACGTCACGCCGGCGAGCCTGACCGATCGTAACTCAATCAGCCCCTCTCTCACCAGCGGCATCCTGCGCAAGACGGGCGCAACCGCGCTCAGCAAGGCCTTACGGAGTCGGTGACCTGGCCGTCTCGTCGCCGGTCCTTCCTCCACGAGGAACAGGGCGGCCGGGAAACCCGTGCTGACGACGGCCGTCCGGCTCAGGCCGCTGTGCGCGCCAAGCTGATGAATTCGACAAGGTCCGACACCACGCGAAAGCCAATCAGTTGCTCGGCTTCCACAAAGACTCCGAACCGCCGCTCGAGTTCCAGGGCGAGCCGCACCAGCCCCAGCGAATCGACTCCGAGGTCCTCGGCCAACCGCGACTCGGGTGTGACGAGAATCGTCGGTGCCAGCCTGGCTGATGTCCGGATGACCTCGACGACTTGCGCCAGCACCCGTGCTTCAGGCTGCATCGCCCCACCTCCGCAAAACCAAAGCGTTGTTGGTCCCGCCGAACCCGAAAGAGGCACTCTCGACCTGGTCGTTGACCTTCGTGCGGGTGCCGTGGGCGCTTGAGTAGTCCACAGCCTCGGGCCGAATGCCCGCCTGCTCGAGCGACGAATCGGACATCGTCGTCCTCTTCGGCCCAACCCGGCCGTCATGACGGTCGGACAGGAACTCAACCCAGCAGCATGTCTCTCCATATTCGGCCGTTCGACACGTCAACCTCCAAACTATTTGACAACGCGAGCGATAGGAACGCCGGCCGCCGCTTCCGATCACAGGATCCATCCCAGGAGTGGAATCGTTCCGATGAACAACACGACCGTCATGGCGAGCTGGGCCACATACGACAAGAACGTCCGGATGATCGCACCGAGTCGGTCGCGACCCTCGCCGCTACTCATCTGCGACATCCCGTACCAGCCCAGCGAAGGAACTACGACGGCGGCACCAATGAGGATGACGAGCAGGAAGGCACTCATCGAGGCAATCAGGATCGCGAGAAAACCCGTACCGATCGCAAATCGAACGAGCACGGCGCTGGGCGGGCTCCGCCGCACGGTGCCGACCCAGAGCGCAGGTAAGGCGGCGGCCAGACCCCAAGCCAGCGCAACTGTCATCCCGACGGACGCGGACGCCGACCCGCTCGCCGGCTCGAAGCGGTCGCTCGCGGCATAGAGAGCGAAGCAAGGGGCAATGACCCCGATCAAGAGCATCAGCTTGCCCAGCGTCCAATGCGGTCTCAGGGCGTAAATCCGGGTTGAATGGTCCATCCCGTTCTCCTGGTGAAACGACGCGACTTCACTGTCATTCGCCCCGTTGGCTGCACTCGACGGATCCCCAGGATGGGAATCTGGTCGCCCCAGTCGATGCCGTCGACCACTTGTGCACCGTCGTCCGTGACGTGGACCTCCACCCGTCCGCGATTCCCGGACTCATGATAGAGTGGCTCGGCCTTCCTGAGAATCCCCCCCGAGTCCCGATAGGAGAAGAAGATACCGGCGTCCCCACCGGATTGGATTTCTGCGACGGCAACAGCACCGGGGCGGAGCTCCTCGGCTGTTCGCTCGCCGTGCATGAAGCTGACGCGCAAATCGCAGATTGCGGTGGACGTCTCATTGACGATCCTCACGTCGATGTGCGGGTACTGGAGCCATCTGAGGCAGAAGACGAGGGTGCCGAGGACGAGAGCCGCGGCCGCAGCCGCGACCATCATCTGCCAGATCAAGAGTCGCTTGCGGTGCGATCGCATCGCCGGGCCCTCGTGCTGAGTTTGATATCTGGATCAGGCTTTCCACGTTCCCGCCGTCAGGGCTGGAACGTGTCGCCTCTCGTTCGCGTGTGAGATCGGGAAAGCCTCGATCCGGGATCACCCTTTGGGTGTCCCGACATCGTCCCGCGCCGCCCCGTCTGCGGCAACGATCGATCACCGCTGGCCCGTCAGCGTGTGTGCCGCGTTCATCTCGGCACTTTCAATCCCAAGACGAATCGACTCGCGTCTTGCCCTGACGTCGGTTATCTTCCAAATTGACTCCCAGGCCGCGACGGACAAGCGTGTTGTGGTCGGCTGAAGGCCTTCCCACCGGATTCGCCTCGATAAGAGTTTGATAACTCAGGTCGCCAGTCCAGATTCTACACTGCGAATGAGCCGGAAGCGCTCGAAAGCGAGGGGTTCCTGCTCTTTCCCCGTGCGATGTTTGCCTGTAGAATGAGGTGCATTCGTGTTCGTTGCCGATTTCTCTCAAGGGTCTCCCATGCAGATGGTTAAGATTCGGGTCCCGGAGCGGAGCGACCGGGTGAAATCCGTGGTCGAAATGGCTCGGCGCGGTCGAGTCGTGTGCCTCCCCGACGATGTCTTCATCGTGCCCGAACCCGCCTTGGAGTTGCTCCAGTCGCTCGGGGTCAACTATCAGGAGTTGGGCCGGGGAGGATTTGACTATGCGGAAAAGGCGCTACGAGATTCTCCTGCCCTTAAGACATAATGACGACTGATTGGTGAGCGGCGAGCGCTTCGAACAGATTGAAATTTATATCGTTTCTTATCCTGTCGACATATTGTAGCGATCAATTCTTCCGGCTTCTCAAGACGGAAGGGATCTGACCCTCGCATCGTCATTTCGCGCGGCCGGCCAACTCGACCAGGCTCGTGTCACCCCGACCACACTGTCCAGGCTGACGACCATGCCAGTCGCGATGCCAGGCCGGGAACCGACCGTGCAGCCTGATCGATGGTACAGAGCTAGCACACGACCGAACTCAGGGAGGGGGCAGGTCTGGATGGAATTCGCTCGTCTCGTACTCGTCCCGCGGCACAGGCAGTATTTCCACCCGCTCCCATGGGTGGCTCGCCGCCCGCTCGTACCGGGCGCGCATCTCGCGGTGATAAGCCGGCCCGGCGTGCAAGTAGCCGATTCGTGACTCCGCTTTGCGCAGCTTCCATTCCTGCTCGTCGGCCTGAATTTTCCAGTACCAGGGCGTCCGCCTGTCTTGCTGGTTCGTCGGCAGACCGGCCGCGGTCTTGGCATCAAGCTCGCGCTGAGCTCGGACCTGCTCGCGACGATACGTGTCGGCCATCTCCCGGCAGTACGCGATCGCCAATCGCAGGGGGTCCAATTCGGTACCGTGATCGTAAACTTTTGGCTGGCTTGCCTTCTCCTCTCGTGCGTGATAGGCCGCCAGCCGCCGGTAATCGTCGCTACGGCGCCGCAGGACCTCGGCCTCCAGGAACAACGCGACAATAGCCACTGCTCCCATCATCCATCGGATCGTAATCCTCAACCGGGGCACTCGCATGGCTCGGACCACGTCACGGATAAGATCGCTTGCACATCGCTGCGGCCACCGAGTTTGCCATTATCGGACTCCGCTTTCCCGCTTTCCCGATTCAAGACACGACCTTTTTCGGCGCGGAGGTGAATTTGGGTTGGAAATCAGGAAGAGCCGAGCCTAACTGCTTGAGTTCTGGAAATACGGCCACGATTTCAGAGGCTCTTCTATCGAATTCCTCCCTGGAAGACCAGGCGGGTCGAAAAGGAGGTAGAGGATCTTCCATAATTCGATCGATATAGCGGAGGTTGGATTGCTGCTCAGCGTACTGGAACGACTGCATTACCGTCGGAAATATCTCGCGCTGCCGCAGCCAGAGAGTCGCTGGTCCCGGGCTAGCAGTAACGCATTCGTGATTGAAGTGGTGCAGGAAATCCAGCTCGGCGGGCGTCAGGATGAAAGTGTTGCTCACCGGATTCCCCCCTGGTTAAACGTTGATCTGGAGCCAATACCCCGAGCGAAAGTATTTCGCTCGTGGTTGTTCGTCAGGGTGTGTCAGAAAAGCTTCGAGAGTCGGGTACCCTTGTTCTCGTACAGCCCAGACTTCTGCTTGCGGTAAGCTCCGCTCTGCCATCACCACGTTCTGGGCTGGAACGATTCTCCCTCTGTTGAAGGTGACGGGTTGGCGGCATTGATGATGTGGGCAGTCCATGGCCAATCGGCCGAGCTTGATCTGATCATATTGAGGTTTCGCGTACCATTCGTGAAACCAGTCCACGATGAGAGTCCTGCACCAAGGACACGGGATAAAATGAGGCATCACGATCCTGGTGCGTGCTCTGGTCAATCGCAGCCGGCGTCACGAACAGCCACGCCCGCCCTTGTGCCATGGTGTCGCGGAGGTGTATCGCCGGGTACCCAATTCGACCTTACTCGAGATGGCGACTTTTGTCTATTGTTGCCTGCAAAATCAGTCCTCGTCAGAGGCAACGACCTCGCCAACCACCTTCCCTCCGCTGAGGACGTGGCTCATCTGCGACATCCCGTACCAGCCCAGCGAAGGCACCACGACGGCGGCACCAACGAGGATGACGATCGCGAAGGCACTCACCGAGGCAATCAGGATCGCGAGAAAACCCGTACCGATCGCAAATCGGAAGAGCACGGCGCTGGGCGGGCTCCGCCGCACGGTGCCGACCCAGAGCGCGGGTAAGGCGGCGGCCAGACCCCAAGCCAGCGCAACCGTCATCCCTGCGGACGCGGACGCCGATCGGCTCGCCGGCGCGAAACGGTCGCTCGCGGCATAGAGAGCGAAGCAATAGGCACTGACCGCGATCAAGAGCATCAGCTTGCTCAGCGTCCATTGCGGTCTCAGGGTGTGAATCCGGGTTGAATTGTTCATCCCGTTCTCCTGGTCAGACGAAGCGAGTTCACTGTCATTCGCCCCGTTCGCGTGTGAGATTGGGAAAGCCTCGATCTTGGATCATCCTTTCGGGGTCCCGAGAATCGTCCCGCGCCCAACCTTCCGCGCCAACTCTGCCACACCGATTACACCCGTTACGGCTCGGGTGGGTCGGGCTCGATGGGGACCCAGGGTCGGGCGGCGGCCCGAGCGTACTTCGAAGCGAGTTCCCGGTTGGAACGCTCGTGATCCCGATAGTTCCTGGCGACCTCACCGAGCCCAGCCAGCCTCTGCCGTGAGGCTGGGTCGCTCTGGGACCGCGGCTTCACCATCATCCGTTCGACTTTGGAGGCGTCGTCGGCCCACGACTGGGCCTCGGCCGCATACTCGCCCGCCTTCAGGCTTCGTAGTCGCCAGGTCATTAGCATCTTCCCGGCGGTCAGAAGGATCGCCACGATTGCGACAACGGCCATCAGCCGGCGGATGGTGAACCGGGGACGGTGAACGAAGATTGGCATGAGTATTCTCGCGCCGATGCCGTCAATCCAGGCCAACCGGATCACAACAAGGTTCAGGCTGACCACTGGGTCGCCCATCGAAAACCTCGCTGGAGACGGCTGGGCTCTTGGTCCGGTTGATCAAGTTTAGCGAGGAACGGATTACATAAGGAACCCAGGAAAGCAGGAGGCCAGAGAATCTGGAGGTAGGGTACTGCTCCGATCGTTTTCCGTGATCGCCCTCAGGGTCGAGGCCCGCAGGCCATTCTCGCCGACATTCTGCTTTTGCGTGCCGTGTCTCGCTGCCTGCATGAGGCTGCTCTCTGGCTCTTCGTTGGCTTTGTTTCCTTGTGTTCAAGGCGTATTGGCAGCGGTCCGAATTGCGGGCGCATGGCGGGGTCTGTTCTTAGAGCACAGGCAAACCAAGGTAACGAAGATTTCGGTGAGGCTTCAACTCGGCCATTGCCTCTTGGGGCGATTCCTGCTTTCGTGGCATTCCGATGTCTCGGTAGGCGCACAACCCGTGTTCCTGTCCAGACCCAGCGCCTCATCGCCCTGATCGTCTCAGCGAGACCGCAGACCAGACTATGCAACGGGGCGGCCTGGAGCACCAGGCCTGACGCAGCAAACTTTGTCGCCTTTCGCTCCGCGAAAGTTGGTGCCTTTTGGAGCGAAGCGCGAACTTTGGTGTCAGTCAGGCTGGAAAGCCAACCGTGACGCAGCAAACTTTGTCGCCTTTCGCTCCGCGAAAGTTGGTGCCTTTTGGAGCGAAGCGCAACTTTGGTGTCAGTCAGGCTGGAAAGCCTGACCTACGCCACCGTCAGGCTGGAAAGCCTGACCTACGCAATCCGTCAGGCTGGAAAGCCTGACCTACGTCTGCGCAACCCCGTCGTTCGACGCACCGAGCGCCGAAGAAGCCGCACAGCCCGGTCGCCGCGACTGATCCGTCCGATCCGTCCGATCCGGTGTCCCCGGAACTTCGCAAGCCGCCGCCGTTTACTCAGCGATGTGCACGACGGTATAAACCGCTTCGGGCTCGAATTCGAGGTTCGCGACCATCTGCGGAGCATTCACTCCCCCGGCGATCGACGGATCGCCTCGCACATCGCCTTGGCCGCCTGATACTCGGCCTTGGCCACGAAGCCGATACTGAACTTGGCCGGCAACCGCTTCAGGTCGGGCACATGCTCGACCAGCTCCTTGTACCCCTTGCGACCAAACCCGAACACGGTCATGTCCTGAAACGATCCATCCTTGCCCTTCTCGAACGGCCAGGAGACGTAGGAATCGGTCTCTCCGGCCTCCGGCTCCTGGTGGTTGACGCAGAAAAAGCCGGCGGTCCCTTCAGCCGCCCCGAAACAGACCCAGGGGACCACTTGCGACCATGGCGTGTCGAGGGTCGTCTTCGTCGCGTCGGGGCGGATGACGAAGTCCTTATCCGCCTGGAGCGCGCCCCCAGGGGTCCCCTCGTACAGGAACCAGTAGGTCGGCCGGTCGATCCGCCGCAAGGTCAGGGTCGCATGCGTCGGATAGAAGTCCCAGGCGCAGGAGGTCTTCCTGTCCGCGGTCTCGGACTCGATCCGAACCCGGTCGGCGGCGCGCACGGTGACGCGGCTCGCGAACGGGTTGTTGTTCGTGTACTGCCCGTACCCGTAGCCGCAGTGAAAGAACTTCGTCGGCTGGCCGCACTTGGGCAATCCACGGTACTCCCCCTTCGCCTGGCCGCCAGGGCGATAGGACACCCAGTCGTGACCGTCCTTATCGAGAATGCTTGCGAACCCGGCCCCCTTCTTCCCGTAGAAGTAGGTCGCCGACGGCGTCTCCACCTTGAAGCAGTCGACGTCATGGTGGAGGATAACCTCCGAAACGCGGACTCCGTCATCCGGGGGCGAATCGGCCCGAGACGCAGCGAGCGAGATCGTGCTGAACAGCGTGACGCCAAGAATGATCACGTGACGCATTGGGAGGATACCCGGACCCAACGTGCTGCGACCCCGCCCCGACAGATCACGAACCTCGCGATTCCTTGATGATACGGGTTGCCGCCGATCTCGACTAGACGATGCGTGCCGAGTCTTTGGCGATTGGTTGCAGCACATTGACGGCCATCGGCAGCCCTGGATTTCAGACGTTGTCCGCGGAGCTCGAAATCGAGCGCCTCGGGCGGGTGTGCGAGTACATTCAGAGGCATCTCAGCCAACCCATCCACCGTGACGAAGGAAGTCCAAAGCCCACCGCGTCGGTCAACAGGAGATGAAGGTCCTCCGCGTGCTCCACACTGTAACACGCGGCCTTGACCCACGGGGTGCTTCATCCCGAGGCCGCGCCGTGATGGCTCGCGTTCCATTCCGTCGAGAACGGCAGCGCAGGCAGACCTTCGCTATTGAACACTGACCAGCCCGGCGTGTTGCTCCAGGCGTAGCGCACGAAGACGGCACGCGTCACCTCTGCGCTCTCTAGAGTGACGGTGTCTTTGCCCGAGAGGGTTGCCTTCGCGGGTGCAAATCTCTTGTCCGCTCCGGCGATTTCAAAGCCGCTCGGGCCGCCGTTGAGCATCAGTCCGTGCGCGACATTGTCGAAAGTGACGGAGGCCGTTGCGCCTTGGAAATCCACGGATTTGAAAAGCGGCCCGGGCGCGGAATTGCTCGCGCCGTAGCATAGCTTCATGGCCGCTGCCGCGAGACGCTCGCCGACTGGCTCTTTCTGCCTTGGATGGATGTCATTCCTGGCGTTCCCGACATCAAGCGTGCAGGCGATCTCCGCGTTCTTGAGCCGCCTTGCAGCGGCGATCTGCGCCATCCAGAATTCCGGCAATTTGCCCTTTTCCGACGGAAACTGTTCGGGCACACCTTCGTATGTGTGCGGGGCGAGCATCACGATCAGGAACGGCAGGTTGCTGCCCCAATCCTTGCGCCAGGCGTGGGCCATGCAGGTCAGGTAATCGGCGTATCGCATCCCCATTCCGTGGTTCTCCTCCCCCTGATACCAGACGACCCCCTTGATGGCGAACGGAATCATGGGGTTGATCTTGGCGTTGAACACCAACCCGGGAGACTGATCATCCTTCAGGGAGTCGGGCAGGCCGTCACGCGGGACCCACGCCGTGATGACCGAGCCCTCCCAAGCCGAGATGATCAGGCCCACGGGAACGTGGAGATTTTGCTGCAAGCGACGGGCGAAGAAGAAACCGACTGCCGAGACCGTCAGATTGGACTTATTGACCGGACGCCAGCTTCCGGGAGCGACCTTGAAGTCGTCCTGTCTGGTTTCCGCTCGCTGGTGCGGAATGATCACGAAGCGAATCGTCGGGAAATCGTCCTTGGCGACGGATTCCACGCCGTGATCCGCCTCGGTGAGATTGCGCTGAATGTTGGACTGTCCGGAGCAGAGCCAGACATCACCAACCAGGACATCCTTGAATACCATTACATTGCCATCCGTGCTCACGCTGAGTTCCGCCGCCACCGAAGACGCTTGCAACGGAGTCAGATTCACTCGCCATTTGCCATCGCTGGCTACCGTGGCGGACTGCCTCTGGTCCGCGAACTCTACGGCGACTTTGGCCCCCGGCGAACCCCAGCCCCAGACTGGAACCTTCACCCCGCGCTGAACCACCATGCCGTCCGCGAAGATCCCCGCAACCTTGAGGTCGGCGGCGGACGCTGTGATTCCCGAGACCAGGCACAGGCATAGCGCGAGAGGTGCTTTGAAGCAGGTGATGTTCGTTCTCATTCCTTTGCCTCATCTAACCGATGTTCACCCCGGTGCTGCCGCCGGTCGTGGCGAGGTTCTGGATGATCCAATATCGCTGGCCCTGAAGGTCGATGATCTCCGCGAGGTCCTGGGCACCGCCCAGGTGTCCAAGGGCGCGTTCTTCCATCAATTCCGCGACCGGGAAGACCTGGGCTTCGCGGTGCTGGACTGGCACATGGACAAGCGCCGGCAACTGCTCGATGCGATCGAGCAAGAATTGCCGCTCGCTAAATAGGCCGATCCGCTTCAAAAGGTCTTTCGGCGGCTGGACGCGATCCAGGAAATGGTCCACCGCCGCGAGGGCTCTCAGGGAGGCTGCATCATCGGCAACATGAGTACAGCCCTCAGCGATTGCCACGCCGGCTTTCGGAAACGTCTTGCCGAGTGTTTCGACGAGATGGCCCAGGAGTTCCGCCCCCACTTGCAGGCAGCGGCACGGCATCGACGCGTGACGCGGCGAACGAATACCGGCGAGCTGGCCCGGTACATCGTCACGGTCATCGAAGGAGCGATCATGCAGGGTCGTACGCTCGGCGACGTGGAGCTGCTCCCCCGTAAACTGGCCTATCTGAAACAGCATCTCAAGAAAAGCCTGGCACCGTGAAACCGGGCGGCTCCTTTTCGGGTATGAGCAGACAGACCGGTTGGTTTGTTTTCTGCCGATGGAGAAACCGATGCACCGTGACCAACCACGATGGGAGAACCGCATTCTGACCCGCCGCGAGTTGCTCTGCAACGGCAGTATGGGCATGGGTGCGCTGGCGCTGTCAGCCATAGCAGGCGATGCGTTGGGGGACGTAACGCGTTCGGCGGGCAGCCTCGACTCTCCCCTGGCGCCCAAGCAACCACACTTTGCCGCCAAGGCCAAACGCGTGATTCACCTGTTCCTGAACGGCGGTCCGTCTCACGTCGATACCTTCGACCACAAACCGGCACTCGACAAATACCACGGCCAGCGAACTCCCCAGGAGCATGCACCTGGTCACCGAACGCCGAACCGGTACCGTGATGAGGTCGCCCTTCAAGTTCCAGCGCTACGGTCAGAGCGGGATCGAAGTCAGTGAGATTTTTTCCCACATCGGGGAGTGCATCGACGACATCGCGGTGATCCGTTCCATGCAGGCAGACGTGCCCAACCATATACCGTCGATCCTGCTGATGAACTGCGGGGACGCGCGGTTGATCCGGCCCAGTCTCGGGTCGTGGGTGACCTATGGTCTGGGCAGTGAGAACCAGAACCTCCCCGGGTTTGTCGCCATGCGTCCCGGCGGTTACCCGAACAACGGCGGCGCCCAAAACTTGCGGGCAGGGTTTCTGCCGGGCGCTTACCAGGGAACCTATATCGACACCCGGCATACGGACATCGAAAAACTGCTCGAGAATACCACCAACCCGCGTGTTTCCAGCGCGGACCAGGGCCGGCAACTCGAACTCTTGCGGGAACTCAATGAACGTCACCGCCAGGAGCGCGACAGGAACGAGCAGATCGAGGCCCGCATCCAGTCCTTTGAGCTGGGCTCGCGCATGCAACTGAGAAGCCGCGGAGGCGTTCGACATCCGTCGGGAACCCGAGTCGATCCGCCGGATGTACGGGGAAGGCATCCGAGGCCCGGCAGATCCTGATCGCGCGGCGACTGGTCGAGCGGGGAGTCCGCTTCGTGCAGGCCTGGATCGGCAACGATTGGGACCACCACCAGAACCTGGAACAAGGCCACCGCAGTATGGCCAGGCAGTGCGATCAGGCGATCGGCGCCTTGCTGAAGGACCTCAAACAGCGGGGCATGCTCGACGACACCCTGGTCATCTGGGGAGGGGAGTTCGGCCGCACCCCGACCGTGGAATTGCCGATGGGCCTCCCCAACAACTTGAAGGGCAACGGCCGCGACCACAACCATCACGGTTTCACCATGTGGCTGGCAGGCGGCGGCGTCAAGGGCGGGTACGTGCACGGCGCCACCGACGAATTCGGCTTTCGGGCGGTCGAGCAGAAGGTCCACGTCCACGACCTGCACGCCACGATTCTGCACCTGCTCGGTTTTGATCACACCAGGCTGACCTACCGCCACGCCAGCCGGGATTTTCGCCTCACCGACGTCTACGGCGAAGTGGTGCACGAACTGATCGCCTGACATCCCGACGAGGGAAGCGAGCAACCCCCTGGACATTCCGAGTTAAGGATGAATCCTGTGCGAAGATCCGTCCCTGAGCAAAGCGAGCTGGCTGTGGCTGGCGCTGGGGTTGGTCGCCGGTACGTCTCCCATGCTCCGCGCCGCTCCGCTTGACGGTAGCGATGCCAAGGGCGTTGAGTTCTTCGAAAGCAAGATTCGCCCGCTACTGGCAAACACGTGTTATCAGTGCCACAGCCGGCAAAGCAAGAAGGTCAAGGGAGGGCTGCTGCTCGACAGCCCGGAGGGGCTGCTCAAAGGAGGCGATTCCGGCCCAATTCTTGTGACCGGCGACCCCGATCAAAGTCTGCTGATCAAGGCCGTGCGCTACAAGGATGAAGACCTGCGCATGCCGCCGGACGGCAAAAAGCTGACCGCGGCCCAGGTCGCCGATCTCGAAGCTTGGGTGAAGATGGGAGCGCCTCTGCCGGGAGCGGGTGTCCAGGAAGACAAGATCACGGCGAGTGCGCGCACGCACTGGGCCTTTCAACCGGTCAAGCGACCCGCAATTCCAACGGTCAAGAACCAACGCTGGGTGCAATCACCGGTTGATGCGTTTATCCTCGCCAAACTGGAATCGACGGGAATGCAGCCGGCTCATCCGGCGGACAAACGAACCCTGATCCGGCGGGCGACTTATGACTTGATCGGTTTGCCGCCGACACCGGAGGAAGTCGCGGCCTTCGTGGCGGACGAGTCCCCGGACGCGTTCGCAACAGTCGTGGATCGTTTGCTCGCCTCGCCGCATTACGGCGAGCGCTGGGGCCGTCACTGGCTGGATGTGGCCCGATACGCCAGTACCGACAGTCCCTATGCCTTCACCTATCGCGATTACGTGATTCGTGCGTTCAATGACGATCTGCCTTACGATGAATTCCTTCTCCAGCAACTTGCCGCGGATCAGCTCGACCTTGGCAAGAACAAACAAGCGTTGGCCGGTCTTGGGTTCCTGACCGTGCGGCCGCCAGTTCGAGAACAACATCCACGACACGATTGACGACCGCATTGATGCGGTTTCGCGGGGGATCTATGGCGCTCTCCGTGAGCTGCGCTCGCTGCCACGACCACAAGTACGATCCGATTCCCACACGCGACTATTACGCCCTCCACGGTGTCTTCGCCAGCTCCGATCGAGCCGGACGAATTGCCTCTCCTCGGCATTGCCCCCGATCCGAAAGCGTACGCGGAGTATCTGGCGAAAGCGCAAGCCACTGCAGGCGAAGTGGGATCAACTTCATCCGCAAGCAAGAGGCTCAGGTACTCAAGCAGCACCGCCAGCAGACAGCCCAGTACCTGCTCCTGAGCCGGGAACCGGCCAAACTGGCCGAACTCGACGGCGAGGAATTCGGGTTGAGCGACCGGAAAATACTGCGGACCGGCGCCATGCGTTGGCTGAAGGCGCTGGAAAAAATGGACCCGGAATCCGATCCGATTTTCGCTCCCTGGTTCGCGTTTGCGGCGCTGCCGACTTCGGAATTCGCCGACCGGGCGAAGGAGTTGTCGGCCAGAATCGCCGCCAATTCGCTGGCCCGTCCCCTGAACTCTCTGGTGGTCCGGGCTTTTGCAGGCGAACCACCGACCTCCTTGAAGGATGTGGCGGAGCGCTACGGCAAACTGTTCGAGGACGTGGACAAACGATGGCAAGAGAGGCTAGCAGAGCAATCCCGAAAGCCAGAGCACTGCCCGAAGCCGAGCAGGAATCGCTACGCCAGGTGTTCTACGGCAAGGACAGCCCCGGTAACTTGCCGGCCGAGTTGATCCCGAGTCTATACAACGTACCGGCGCTCATGCAGATTGTGCCGCTCCGCGCAGAAATCGACGCGCCTTGACGCCAGTCATCCCGGTGCTCCCCAGCGAGCCATGGCGCTCGTCGACAGTCCGCAGCCGAAGAACAGCCGGGTCTTCATCCGTGGGAACCCGAATCGATTGGGTGAGGAGGTCCCCCGCCAGTTTCTTGCGATCCTGGCGGGGGACAAACGGCAGCCGTTCACCCGTGGCAGCGGCCGACTCGAGCTGGCCAGAGCCATCGCCAGCCGGGAGAATCCCCTCACAGCCCGGGTGATCGTCAACCGCCTCTGGCTCCATCATTTTGGCGCCGGTCTGGTGACGACTCCCGACGATTTTGGGTTGCGCTCCGATCCACCGAGCCATCCCGAATTGCTGGACTACCTCGCCTGGCGGTTGATGCAAGACGGCTGGTCGCTCAAGAAACTGCACCGCTTGTTGATGCTTTCCAGCGTCTACCAGCAAAAGAGCGATGACAACCTTCGCCATGAGAAGTTGGATCCGGACAACCGGCTGCTGGCGAAAATGAACCGCCGCCGACTCGACTTCGAATCGATGCGGGATACGCTTCTGTTCGTCGCGGGCAATCTTGACCATTCCTTCGGGGGTCGTCCGGTCGATCTGCTCAAGCGCGGGACAGCCAGCAAGCAAGCTGACTCCAATCGCCGCACGGTTTATGGAGTCGATCGATCGCAACGACTTGCTTGCTTTGTTCCGGATCTTCGATTTTGCCAACCCGGATATCACCACGGCCCAGCGTGACGCCACCACCGTGCCGCAACAGTCGCTCTTCTTTCTGAACAGCCCCTTCGTCATGGAACAAGCTTGCAAACTGGTGAACCGGCCCGCCTTCCAAGCGACTCGATGACGAGACGAAGCGGGTTCGCTATCTCTATCAACTTGTCTATCAACGCGATCCCACGGCAGACGAAATCCAACTGGGACTTCGTTTCCTCCAGGCCAGATCTGCTAGAGCGGACCTCACGGAGCCCAACCATGCGCAGCCGGCGCTGACTCCCTGGGAACGATATGGCCAGGTTCTGCTGATGTCGAATGAACTGATGTTTGTGGATTGACCGACCAGGTTCCGCATCAACGGATTACTCGGCAGAACGCCGGGCATCGTTGGCCCGATATGGGCAAGACTTACAATCGACAGTTCGCCGTGCTGAGAATCTTGCCTCTCTCGCTAAGGGACGCCAGGGCCTCCCGGAATCATTGCGGATTGGTCGTGCGGACCCGCCGTGGCCGGCCCTCAGTATATTAGAGGAAACTGCGTCACAACGGGAGAGAACGACATGGCCAGCGCGCGACGCGACACCGCCCTGCAGCAGATTTGCCGGCTCCTTGACGAGGGGATTCTGACGGGCTTGCCCGATGCCCGGCTCATGGAACGATACCTCGCGAACCGCGATGAGCTGGCCTTCGAGGCGCTGGTCCGGCGGCACGGATCGATGGTGATGGGCGTCTGCCGCCGCGTGCTGGATGACTCCCACGACGCCGACGATGCCTTCCAGGCCGCCTTCCTGCTGCTGGCGCGCAAGGCCCGGTCGATCCGGGACGACAACTCGGTAGGCGGCTGGCTGCATCGTGTGGCCTGGCGGATTGCCCTCCAGGTCAAGTCGGACGCGGCCCGGCGCCGCGACCAGGAGCGCCGCGCGGCCGAGCGAACCGGAGAGGCGATTGCGCCGGACTCATGGCACGACGACACCGCGGCGGTGATCCACCAGGAGATCGATCGCCTGCCCGACCGTTACCGCCGGCCGGTCGTCCTCTGCTACCTCGAGGACATGACCTATCAGCAGGCCGCGAGCCACCTGCGCTGGAGCGAGGCGACGACGCGGGGCCGGCTGGCGCGGGCGCGGGAGCTGCTGCGCACCCGGCTGAGCCGGCGCGGGGTGACGCTCGCCGGCATCGCTGCGCCGGGCGCGGCGGCGCCGGTCCAGGCGGCACTGCTGCGGTCCGCCGTCCGTTCCGCCCGCCACCTCGCCCTGGGCGAATCCGCCACCGCGGCCTCCGCGACGACGATCGTCCTGATGAAGCAGGCGGCTCGGGGCATGATGATCGCCCGGTTCAAGACGATCGCCGCGGCGGCGCTCCTGGTCGCCGCGCTGACCGGGCTGGCCGCCGCCCTGACCGCGACTTCGAACGACGGCGACGACTGGATGCCCGCGGCATCGCCGCAGATCATGACGGGCGGCCCCGCGCCAGCCGTCGCCGCGGCTCCGGCCCGGCCCAAGAAGGGCGAGACGATACCGATCCGCGGCCGCGTGCTCATGCCCGACGGCAAGCCGGCGGCGGGCGCGGAGGTCTTCGTCGTGGTCAACCTGCCGCGGCCGCTGACGATGAGCGTCGAGACCAGCCGCACGCTGGGGCCGGCGCGGACCGATGCCGAGGGCCGATTCGTCCTCGAGGCGCCGCGCAAGCTCGTCGATAACCATTGCATGGCCGGCCTGGTCGCCTACCGGCCGGGATACGCGGCGGCCCTGCACGACTCGATCCCCGACGAGGGAACGCAGGCCACGATCCGCCTCGATCGGGAGGAGCCCGTTTGCATCCGCCTGCTCGACCTGGAGGGGAGGCCCGCGAGTCGAGCCAGGTTCCGCGTGGCCAACCTGTGGAAGAGGAAGCCCACGCTCTGCGCCATCTTCATGACCTCGGCCCCCGACCGCCCCTTGCCGGGCTGGCTCGGGATGATGATCGCCGACGACCAGGGGCAATTGAGGATCCCCGGCCTGGCGCGCGACACCGAATTCTCCCTGGAGGCCCTCGACGATCGCTTCGCCGTCCAGCGGGTCGGGCTCCGCGCGGGGCAGGCGGCCGCGAACGGGGCGGCTACGCCCACGTTCACGCTGACGCCCGCCCACTGGCTCGAGGGCCGCGTGCGGCTGGGCGAATCGGGTCCTGTCGCGACGGGTGCGAAGTTCCTCGTGATCAGCCATTCCAAACCGGAGGAGGACCCGCAGGGCATCCGGATCGGTGGCCGGACCGATGCGGTGGGCCGGTTCCGAGTCAACGTGCCGCGGTGCGAGAGTCATGAGGTCTTGGTGTATCCGCCCGAGGGCTCGCCCTTCGCGTTCCGCCGGGTCGTCACGGAGGCGACGCAGGGCGTGAGCCAGCAGATCGACGTGATCCTGCCGCGCGGGGTGCTGGTCAAGGGCCGGGTGGTGGAGTCGCCATCGGGCCGCGCGGTGGCCGGGGCCATCCTCGAGTACTGGCCGCGGAGGGCCGGCAATCCGAACTTCCAGGAGGAAGCGGTCGCTGTTCAAGGCGGCCGCCAGCCGACGGCCGTCACCGGGCCAGATGGGTCCTTCCGGATCGGCGTCCTGCCCGGCCCGGGGTACCTCCTGGTCGAGGCCCCCGAGCACGCCTGCATCAACGTCGAGACGACGGACGGCGACATCAAGAGCGGCGTGCCGGGCGGCGCGCGGCTGCATCCCGACGGCCTGTTGGCCGTGGACGCTCCGGCCGGCGCGGAGGTCGAGGCGACCATCACGCTGCAAATCGGCAAGGCCCTGCGCGGCGCATGCTCGACCCGGCCGGACGGCCCGCGACGGGTGGGGAGATTATCGGCTGGGACGGTCAGAACCCGCGGACGGACGGGGACGGCACGTTCGAGCTGGTCGGCCTCGACCCGGCGAAGCCGGTGACGGTGTACTTCCTCGACAGGAAGAACTTACTGGGCCGGGTCGCGACGTTCTCCGGGTCCGACCTCGACCGGCCGGCTACCGTGAGGCTCGAGCGCCTGCGGCTCGGCCCGGGCGCGGTTCATCGACACGCAGGGCCAACCGTTCGCCAACGTGCAGTTCCAGGTGAGCCGCCGGCCGATGATCCAGCTCGAGATGCGCTTTGGCGGCGGGGGCCCGGAGACCGAGGGATCCCTCGTCGTGAACATGGACCACTCGCGCTACGAGCCGCTGGCCACCGACGCCCAGGGATGGGTGACGTACCCGACCCTGATCCCCGGCGTGACGTACCGCATCCTCGCCGGTGAGGGGAACTGGGTGACCAAGAAGGAGCTCGTCGCCGAGGCCGGCCGGACGCTCGAGCTGGGCGAGATTACCGTCAACCCGGACCCATGATCCGATCACACGTCAAGACCGACGCCGAGATAAATGGCGGCTGGTGACACGACTGTTGGGTCTACCCCTGGCCCAGCAGACGACCCAGCGATGAACCGCCGGGAATGCCCCGCCGGCCAGCTCGCAGGGCCCAGTCGACGGAGCGCCAGTTTTCCCCCGGAGCCTCGGGAATCGCACCCGACCTGGTATTGGGCCATCGACCGGTCCGGGCGTGGAACGAGTCCGCCCAGGCCAGGATCTGTGCGACCGTCAAATCCGGCAGCTCGAATCGGTGTCGCCGTCCACGGTGGTGGGCGAGCAGCCGCGGGATCGTCGATCCACCCGGGAGTCCGCGACGGCCGCGCCGGACGGCGCCGTTGACCGTGTACCACGTCTCGGCCGGGGCCTCCGGGATCGGGCCGGAACGCCGGTCCGGCCACCGGCCATGACGCGCGTGGAACGCGTCGGCCCAGTCCAGGATCTGCGAGAATCGTCAAATCGGGCCTGTTGATGGGATGCCGCGGCCCGCGCTTGAGCGCGCACAACCGATGAATCGACGAGCCTCCCTCGAGACCGCGCAAACCGTGGGACAAGGCGTCATCCACCTTCGCCCACGTGTCACCCGGCGATTCCGGGATCGGCCCCGAATCGCGATTCGGCCAGTCACGCTTTCGCATAAAATACGCATCGGCCCATTTCAGAATGCGCTCGATGGTCAAGGGAACCAGCCCCGCCATGGATGGATCGCCGCGCTTCGCTCGAAAAAGTCGAGCGAGCGTCGATCGACCAGGTAGACCGCGGTGTCCCTGGTTCAGGGCGCGCTCAATGTGCAGCCACGATTCGCCCGGCGCCTCGGGAATCGTTCCTGAATTGGCATTGGGCCATTTTCCGTGGCGGTCGTGGTACTCGTCGGCCCATCGAAGGATTTCCGGCATGCTCATCGCCGGCCGCCGAGCTTTCCCCGCAACGTTGCGGCGGTGGACTTGCGAATGGGCTCGTCTGCGGCGACGCACGGTACCATCGGCGTTCCCCGCCGAACCTTGTCGATCGCCCGGCCCCCGTTTCCGGTCGCGGACCAATCCGGCGTCACCGGCGGAAGGCTCGTCACGTGTCGGGCCGGCCAAGCGTTCTTGCGATCGCATGTGTCATTCCATCACGACCCGTACCACCGGTCCAATCCGCAGATTGGCGCGCCGCCCGTTCGACGCAACACCGGCCGGCGCCTGTTCCAGCCTTGGGCCAATGCCGGATCGTCCGTTTCTTCTGGGCCCGCAGCCTCGGCACCCCCTCTTGTTATCGGCCGGCCACCGCATGAGCCATAAAAAGCGTGCGAGGAATGGCACGACGACCCTGCTTCGAAAAAAATGACCCTGCGCTTGAATCGTGTCGCCCAACTTTTTTTAGTGAATCAATACATCCCTCATCGCGCCAAGCTTCTCACGCATGGCAACGCGCTGAATTGCGGGCGCTAGACTTCTCATTAACGGACAACGCGCTGCATAATTTGCCTAGAGGAAAAACTGCGTAAGACCCACGGCGCGGGCCGCATCTCCTCTTCCACCTCTTTCAGTCCAACACGAGGCTGCCACAAAGCCCGGTATCGATTCCGGCGCAGAGGCGCGACGTCCGCGCCTCTGGGAGACCAGCCCGACGCGCGAGCGCGGGTGAGCCGAACCCTCGCTCGCGCGTCGGGCTGGTGTGATCGCCGGCACACGTCCGAAAGGTGTTACCCAAACAGGCACACGATTGAATCAGGGTCCTCAAACAACACAGCACCGAACACGAAACACCAGGACGATATGACTCCATCCCCGACTGACGACAAGATGAAAAACCTCGCCCGGGCGGTCGCGATTGGCCAGTCGGCCAGTACATGGGCGAAGCGCCACGACTGCGACCCGGAAACGGCCCGCGAGTGGCGCGCAGCTGCCGGATTTCCGCTGGCTCGTCGATGGAGAGCGCATGCGGCTGGCGGATCAACTGGTGGGCAGGCTGTTGAGAGAGTCGGCGTCGACGATCGACCAGCTCGTGGCGACGTCGCTGTACAGCACGGGCGACGCGGCCAGGATCTCCGCCGTCCGGGTGCTTCTGGACAAGTGGCTCGGCGTCTCGAGGCGGTTCGAGCAAACCAAGAAACTCGCTGAGCTCAAGGCCCTGATGGACTCATGGGAGCAGACCGCCGATGGCGGAAGACGAAGCGGACATCAACAGGCTCACTAGTAGAGCCGACGCGTTTCACGCCCGCCCGGAGCGACAGCGTGACGGTCGACCGCGCACCGTACGATTGGTACGGCTCGACGTGCCCGTGCGGTCTGCCGCCCGGCGATTGCAAGGAGCACCCCCGCGCGGGCCACCCAGCGGCCGCCGGACGGCGACTGGTCGCGATGGTTCCTGATGGCGGGCCGCGGCTTCGGCAAGACCAAGGCCGGCGCCGAATGGGTCAGGCACCTGGCCGAGGACAACAAGGCCGAGAGGATCGCGCTCGTGGCCCCGACCGCGGCCGACGTGCGCAACGTCATGGTCGAGGGCGAAAGCGGCATCCTCGCCGTCAGCCCGCCGTGGTTTCGTCCGGTGTATTCACCGTCCCTCGGCCGGCTCACCTGGCCCAACGGCGTCATCGCCATGTGCTACAGCGCCGATGAGCCGGAGCGGCTGCGCGGACCTCAGCACGACCACGCCTGGATCGACGAGCCCGGCGCATGGCGCCATGATGTTCATGCCTATGATATGCTGCTCTTTGGAATGCGCCTGGGTGTGAACCCGCAGATTGTCGCCACCTCCACCCCGCGACCGACCCGGCTGATCAAGTCGCTGGCGTCCGACCCGAAAATCCATCTCACCAAGGGCACGACCTACGACAACCGGCTGCACCTGGCTCCCGGATTCTTCAGCGAGATCATCACGAAGTACGAGGGCACCCGCCTGGGCGAGCAGGAGCTCAACGCCGAGCTGCTGGAGATCACCGAGGGTGCATGGTTCCCGATGTTCTCGGTGGCGCGCCATGTTACCGAAGCTGCCGCTTACCAGACGGGCTACCCCGTGCGGGTCGCCATCGACGCCGGGACAAGCCGGCACACCGGCGCGGTCTTCTTCCAGGTCCGGCCTCACCGCTCGGGCTGGTCGCAGGTGACCGTATTTGGCGATTACTACGGCTTTGACGTCGTCTCCGCCGACAACGCCCGCGCGATCTACTCCAGGTGCAAGGAGCTGTCTTATAACGGCCCTGAGCTGGTGCGGCTCGACCCGGCCGCGTCAGCCAGGACATCGATCGGCCCGACGGCATTCTACGAGTATGCACGCGTCTTCGGAGAACGGATCACGGATCGCTGGCCGGCTCACCCCGTGGTCGACGGGCTCGACCAGATTGAGGTCATGCTGGGCGCAGCAACGAGCGAGCCGCGGATCTTGATCCATCCGCGGTGCATCCACCTGATTCACGCGTTCCAGAACTACCGCCGGGCCGAGCGCAACGGCGAGTTCCTTGACACCCCGCTCGACCCCCAGCACAAAGCCGAGGACCTCATGGATGCCTTGCGCGGCGGGATCCGCGACGCGATGCCGGAAGGCCGCAAGCCGCCGCCGGCATTGCGGACAATCTCGGCCCGGCAGCTTTACTGACTCACACCATCAACCATCAACCAACCGGAGTCCCTGATTTTGCCCACTTCCCAGATTAAGATCGAAAGCAATCGCAAGAATGCGCAGAAAAGCACTGGACCTCGTACAAATTCTGGTAAGAACATATCCAAACTTAATAATTTGAAGCACGGTCTCACCGCGGCCACGGCGGTGATTCCGGGTGAGGAGAGAGCGGCGTTTGACGAGCGGATGGCCGACGTCGCCCAGACTGTCGCATGCCGCAGTGTTCTGGAGGAGCTCGTGATCTCGCAACTGGTCCACGCGTCGTGGGTGCACGACCGCGCGGTGAGGGTCCAGACCGCGAGGTTGAGTACCACGATCGAAGGTGCAGCGGCCCGCGAGATTGAGGAGGTCTCTAACCTCGGGCAGCGACTCTTTCACGATCCCCGAGTGCCCACTGAGATCACAGGCGCCATTCCCTGGGATCATGTCGGATCGCGGACCTCGCACACGGGAGCCGCCTGCAACCCCGACAATCCTGCCATGATCGTGCGAATCCTCAGCTCAACCGTCGTCGGCTGCCAGTGGCTGCTCGACCAATGGGCGGAGCTCAAGGAGCTCCTCGATGACGGAGGTGTCTGGCAGGGCAACCATAAGCTCAAGGCAGCGCAACTCATGGGTAAGCAACCCAAGGATTGCCTGAATTCCAAGAAAATCGCAACTCTGTACGTCGCGAGCTGGTCGCTCAATTCGTTGCGCGGCCACGCGTACTCCGAGCTGCGCAGCGACTTCGGGCGCCGCGAGTACCCGCACTACCTGCACAGAGTGCGGGCAACATGGCCAGATATGATCAATGCGACCGATCATGTGAACGCGCGGCGAGTGCTTGTGCGGATGGTCGAAAAGGAGGTCGAAGCCGTGCAGGCAAAGCTCGCTCTGGCCCGGGAGCGAGCCCCGCGCGACGAGACCCGGCGGGCCGACTGCCTGTCGTTCGACGACACACACACAGGAGAGCTGCTGAGGCGATACGAAACAGCGAGTCACAGAAAATTCGCCCGGTCTTTGAGCGAATTCATGAAGCTCCGCCGAGCCGCCGAGGAGTGCGGCTGCGAGGAGCTGATCGATGCCGGCGATAGAGGGGAGCAGGTTGAAGCGGGGCACGGAGAACAGGGGGCGGAGACACCCTGCTCACTGGTCGTGCCGGGATCACCCCCCCTGACCCCCCCTTCGCAAGGGGGGGAAAAGGAACGACGGTCGCTAGCCGGGGAAACGGAACGGGGGTCGCTGGCCAGAGCCACGGACTGCCCGGACGGAACGACTTCTGCATTCCCTGTTGTCCATTCCGTGCTCACAATCGATGGCACCGGCGCCGATTCGGCAATCGAGTGGATCGATTCAAGCGATCCAATCGATCCAGACGCCACGCCCGCGCCGTGGTGCACAATCGGGCGCGACCGCATGACTTCTACCACCGACCCTGAGATGTTCGCGCCCAACGATGGGGCAGAATTTCCGACCGAACCCAACGACCGCTCCCTTACGGAACCAAATAACCCGGAGCAAGGCGAAGCACGAGTCGAACCGAACGCCTCCGACGTTCCTGGGGCGGAAACCGGACAAGACGACGGCAACCCGCCGGGTTGTCAAAAGGCATCGATGCGGCTGCCGGCCGCGATCGAGCTGCTCTTGTCGACGGTTCTGTTGCTCTTCTCTTTGACTCTCTCGGGAACAGGCCCGGCCGATCATGCCGGCCCCGTCCTCGATGGCATTCAATCGCCGCGGGGGGGCGGCGGGATGATGCTCGGCAGCTCGAGCCTGCGGCCGCCGGAACCGCGCAGGAGCTGGTGCTTGGCCTGGGTGGTCTGCCCCAGTCCGTGGATCTTGATGAACCCGAGCGCGGCCGACGCGTCGTACTGGTCGCCTTCGTCGTACGTCGCCAGCTCGTGGCGATACAGGCTGTGCTCGCTCTTGCGGCCGACCACCTGGGCGTGCCCCTTGAAGAGCTTGATGCGCACCGTGCCCGAGACGTATTGCTGGTTCGACAGAGTGAACGCCATCAGGTCCTGATGGAGCTGGCTGAACCAGAGGCCGTTGTAGATCAGGTCGGCGTAGGCCTGGCTGACCAGGGTCTTGAATCGGATCGAGTCCTTCGAAAGGGTCAGGAACTCGAGCTCGCGATGGGCCTCGTGCAGGACCACGGCGGCCGGCGCCTCGTAGATCTCGCGCGATTTGATCCCGACCAGGCGGTTTTCAATATGATCGATCCGACCGACACCGTGCATGCCGGCAAGCTGGTTGAGCGCGGCGATCAAGTCGGCGCCGTCGAGGTCTCGGCCGCCGAGAGCGACCGGCTTGCCGCGATCGAAGGTGATCTCGACCTCTGCGGGCTCGTCCGGCGCCAGCCGGGGATCCTTGGTCCACTGGAAGGTATCAGGAGGAGGCTCGACCCACGGGT
Organism: uncultured Isosphaeraceae bacterium; assembly: GCA_963781785.1. Taxonomy (GTDB): domain Bacteria; phylum Planctomycetota; class Planctomycetia; order Isosphaerales; family Isosphaeraceae; genus CAWAHD01. The sequence continues at coordinate 1,266,831 of CAWAHD010000002.1, forward strand.
CCTCGAGGACGCCGGCCTCGATCGACCGGCCCCACAGGTTCTGGTCGGTGCTGAAGATCGACTTCCGGGTCGCCTCGACCTCGATCTTGTGCTGCGCGGCGAACTCGAGCTCCTGGGTGCGCGTCCATTTCCATTCCCGCACCGGCGCGATGATCTTGAGCTCGGGGGCGAGCGTCTGGAATGTGACGTCGAAGCGGACCTGGTCGTTTCCCTTGCCCGTGCAGCCGTGGGCGACGGCGGAGGCCCCATGGTCGCGAGCCACCCGCACCATGAGCTGCGCGATCAGCGGACGGCCCAGGGCCGTCGCCAGCGGGTACTTTCCTTCGTAGAGGGCGCCGGCCGCCAGCGACGGGAAAACGAACCAGTCGACGAACAGGTTGCGCACATCCTCGGCGACGGCGTCGACCGCGCCGGTGCGCAGTGCCTTCTGGCGGATCGCCTCGATGTCCTGACCCTGACCCAGATCGCACGTATACGCGATCACATCCATATTATAGGTTTCGTCGATCCACTTGACGGCGACCGACGTGTCGAGCCCGCCGCTATAGGCCAGCACCACTTTTTCTCTCGCCACGGATCACTCTCCCCTTCGATTCCGGAACTGACCTGGTTTGGAACGTCAAGGTTCAAAGGCTCTGTCGAGGCATTCGAGCGCCCCGCAGCCGGGGGTTTCATGGGTATCAATGAACGGTGCGGGTCAACCCGCACCGATCATCTAGAGGTCGAATGCTTTCCTCAAGCATTCCAGGGCCTCACGGCCGCGCGCGATATCGGTACCGACGTTGATGCGCACCTCGCTGGTATTGATCAGGTTGATGTTGATGCCAAGCTCGGAGAGGGCTGCGAACATCCGGGTGGCGACGCCCGTGTGCGTGCGCATGCCGACACCCACGACCGAGAGCTTGGCCAGGGCCGGCTCGACGGAAACATCCACGACGCCGGCGGTCTTGACGGCGTCGGCTGCGCGGGCGGCTGCGTCCCTTGGTACGGTGAACGAGAGGAGAGAATCACCGTCGATTCCCACGTTCTGGACGATCATGTCGACGAAGACGCCGGCGTCAGCGATGGCCCGGAATACGCGGGCGGCGTGGCCGGGGCGGTCGGGAACGTGAAAGATCGCGACCCGCGCCTGCGACTCATCGAGCTCCACGCCGGCGATGACCAGGTCTTCCATGCCGAGGGGGCGCAGGTCCTCCGGGCTGGCGCCTGCTTCGGATCGGGCGGCGCCCGAGCCTGTTTCGGGGTCAAGCTCGGCCAGCGGGACGAGCTTCATGGCGCGGGGCCTGGAGTGCGCGGGGAACGAAGAGGCCGCGGGCGCCCTGGTGATGCTGTCGAGCTGATCGAGGGCAAACGCACGATGAACGGCGCGCAGGGCGGGAACGGCCGACGCACGATCGACGAGCACGCTGATCTTGATCTCGCTGGTGGTGATCATCTGGATGTTGATTCCCGCGGCGGCGAGCGTGTCGAACATCGTGGTTGCCACGCCGGTATGGGTGAGCATGCCCAGGCCGACGACGGAGATCTTGGCGACCTCGGAGTCGTGGGTGACGGCCGTGGCCCCGATCGACCGCGCGGCGGACTCGGCTGCGCGGAGGGTCTCGGGGAGATCGCCCCTGGCCACGGTAAAGCTGACCTCGGTGGTGCCGCCGCGCGACACGTTCTGGACGATCATGTCGACGACGATGTTGGCGGCGGCGATCAAGCGGAAGATGGCATAGACCACTCCCGGGCGGTCGGGAACTCCGCGGATGGTGATCCGGGCTTCGTCCTTGGCCAGGGCGGCTCCGGTCACGGGTACTCCCAGCCTGCGGGCGTCCTGCTCGTCGACGATCCAGGTGCCGGTCGCGTCCGAGAACGAGCTTCTGACGTGGATGGGCACGCCGTACTTCTTGGCAAACTCGATCGAGCGCGAATGCATGACGCCGGCACCCAGGCTTGCCAGCTCGAGCATCTCGTCGTAGCTGATGCGCTCGATCTTCCGGGCCTCGGGAACAACGCGCGGGTCGGTGGTGTAGACGCCGTCGACGTCGGTGTAGATTTCGCAGCCGCCGGCCCCGAGAACGGCCGCCAGCGCCACGGCCGTCGTATCGGAGCCGCCGCGCCCCAGGGTGGTGATGTTGTAGTGCTCGTCAACTCCCTGAAACCCGGCCACGATCACGATCTTTCCCTCGGAGAGTGCCTGGACCATCCGCTCGGTCGAGATGTTCCGAATGCGTGCCTTGGTGTGGAAGCTGTCGGTGACCAGTCCGATCTGGGCACCGGTGAAGCTGATCGCCGGCACGCCCAGGCTCTGGATGGCCATCGCCATCAGGGCGACGCTGACTTGCTCGCCGGTCGAGAGGAGCATGTCCATTTCGCGCGCCGGCGGGTTCTCGGTGATCTCCTTGGCCAGGGCAATCAGCTCATCGGTGGTGTGGCCGCGGGCGGAGACGACGATCAAGACCTGGTCGCCCCGCGCATGGGCCTGGATCGCCCGCCGCGCCGCCGCCAGGATCTTGTCCGAGTCGGCGACGCTTGTCCCACCGAATTTCTGAACCACGAGCGACACGATTGACCACTCCACTTTCTTCAGTTGCGCTGTCGGGCCGGCGTTCTGGACCGGCACTCCCCTTTTCCGCGTCGCGGCCGGTCTCAAGGTTCCGCTGCGCCGTTCCAGCCCAGGTCGAGGAATCGATTCATCAGGCGGTGGCCGCGTTCGAAGAACGGTCCACCCGCTGTCCGAGCGGTGGCTTCGTCGTAGGATTTCCCCGAAGCGGGCAGGCCGGAACCGGCCATCGCCCACGCAACCGGCGCGCGGTCATGGGCGCGCGTTCTGAGCAAGGTCGAATGGTCCGGGGAGATCAAGATTCGCCATTGATCATACGTTGCAAGCGCCTTCCTGAGCGGGCCGACGATGTTTTCGTCGATGCGCTCGAGGGCCTCGACCTTGGCCTGGCCGCGCCCCTCGTGGCTGGCTTCGTCGGGAGCCTCCACGTGCACGCAGACGATGTCGTGGCGGTCGAGGGCTGCTACGGCATAACGGCCCTTGGCCTTGTAGTCGGTGTCGAGGTAGCCGGTCGCGCCGGGCACGTCGATCCTGGTCCAGCCGGCAAGCACGCCCACGCCCCGCACCAGGTCGACGGCCGAGATGATCGCGCCTTTCAAGCGGTGGAGTTCGGCGAACTTCGGAACCTTGGGCGCCTTGCCCTGTCCCCAGAGCCAGATCGCGTTGGCAGGCGGCTTGCCGGCCTTGATCCTCGCCCGGTTGACCGGGTGATCAGAGAGCTCGAGATTTCCGATGACCATCAGCGCTCGGAGCATATCAGCGCCGGGCCCGCGCGGCAGGTGATCCACCGCGCGCTCGTCGGGATGGTCGTGCGGCGGGTCGGTGATGGTGTCGTTGGTGAACGGTGTCACGCCTGGGCGGCCGCGGTAGATCATCAGGTTGCGGTAACTCACGCCGGGGTGAAACTCGACGTTGAGATGAGCCACATCGGCCTGGATCGCTTCGATCAAGGAGCGGCCTTCCGGGCTGGTGATGTGGCCGGCGGTGAAGTCGGTGAGTCGTTCGTCGCGAATGGTCATGAGGTTGCAGCGGATGGCCCAGTCATCGGGACCGAGCGGGATTCCCATGGCGGCGGCCTCGAGTGGCGCCCGGCCCGTGTAGTACTGCTCCGGGTCGTACCCGAGCAGGCTCAAGGTCGCCACGTCGCTGGCGGGGAGGAAGCGGTCGGGGACGTTTCGCGACCGGCCGACAATCCCCTCGCGGGCAATCCGGTCCATCTCGGGGATCTTGGCCGCCTGGAGCGCCGTCCGCCCTTCGAGCACGGTCGACGGCTCATCCGCGGCTCCGTCGGGAATCACGATGACAAACTTGGTGCTGGGCATGGCTCGATTTCACGGGTCTTTGGCGCCCGACGCTTGCAAGACCGCCTGGTCTTCGGTGGATTCAGACCTCGGCGGGCCGTCCGGAATCGCAGGCCGCTCCAGGTGGAAATGCGCCTCGGTCCACTCGGCAGCCTTCTGGAATCGGACCGCTTGCTTCCCGCACTTTTCCTCCCACGACTTGACGCGATCAAGCTCCCGAGACGCCCTCCGCGACTTTCCGTTCTGGCCGGTCGACGCGAATGCAGTGGACATCCGCTCGAGCTGGACCTCTTGCGCCTTCGCTTTTTCCTGGGCCTCTCGATAGTTGTAAGCCATCTGGCGGTAATACGCATCGACGTCCTGCGAGAACGACGCACAACCGGAACCGCTGGCTGCCAGCACCAAGAGCCCGGCAATCCGTGTCCGTACACGCGGACGAGGCAGACTGAGAGTTTCCGACATCACCACGACCTCCTTGTCGTTGGCCCTGTCCCGACGCAGCCCCGGGGCCGGTTCCCTCCGGCACCCTTCCTCCGATCGTCGCATATTAAGGGGATCGGGCAAACCTGGCAATCTCAGTCTTCGACACCGAGGCAGACGGTCGGGGCGTGCACGACGTCGAGCGGGTCGATCTCGCTCAAGGCGGCGTAGAGGTTTGCCTGGATGGCCAGGTGGGTCATGATCACGAGGGGGACTGGGCTGCCGTCGGGGTCATCGTCGCCGGGGTCGTGCTGGATCACGCTGGCGATACTGATGCCCTGCACACCCAGGATCTGGGCCAGCTTCGCCAGCACGCCGGGCCGGTCGGCGATCGTGAAACGGAGATAGTATCGGCTCTTGACCTTGCTGGCGGGGGCCAGCGGAATCACGGGCGCCGAGTCTGACCAGAGGTTGAACAAATGGGAGGGGAGGGCGGCACGCCCGGCCACGACATCGATCAGGTCGCCGACGACCGCCGAGGCGGTGGGCATTGCGCCGGCGCCTCGGCCGTAAAACAGGGTGTCGCCCACCGCGTCTCCAACCACGCGGATGGCATTATAAGGGCCGCGGACCTCGGCAAGCGGAGTCCCGTGTTTGACCAGAGTCGGTGCCACGCGCAGCTCCAGCCCGGTCGCGGACAGCTTGGCGAGTGCCAGGAGCTTGATCGTGTAGCCAAGCTCCCCGGCGTACTTCAAATCGGCCTGGAGCAAGCGGTCGATTCCCTGGCGCGGAATGGCGTCGAGACTGACAGACGCTTCGAAGGCGAGCTGGGCCAGGATCGCCAGCTTGTGAGCGGTATCGGTGCCGTCGACGTCGAGCGTCGGGTCAGCCTCGGCGTAGCCGAGCCGCTGGGCCTGGAAGAGCGCATCTTCATAGGGAAGCCCTTCGCGCGTCATCTGGGAGAGGATGAAGTTGCACGTGCCGTTGACGATTGCCGCGAGGCTCTGGATCTGGTTGGCCGCCAGGGCAGTGCTCAACGCCTGGACGATGGGGATGCCTCCGCCGACGCTTCCCTCGAAAGCGACGGCGCGGCGAGCCTCCCGGGCGCGGGCAAAGATCTGTGCGCCGTGTTCGGCCAGCAAGGCTTTGTTGGCGGTCACGACATGCTTTCCGGCCGCCAGGGCATCCAGCACGTGCTGGAGGGCCGGCTGCGTTCCTCCCATGGCCTCGATGATGACTTCGACTTCGGGGTCGTCGATGAGTTGAGTCACATCGGTCGTGAGCCGAACACCGTCGAGCCGGACGTTACGCGGCTTGTCGGGATTGCGAACTGCCGCCCACTTCCAGTGGATCGGGCGGCCCGCGCGGCGGGCGATCCGCTCTTGATGCTCGGTCAAGAGCCGAGCGACACCGGTCCCCACGGTGCCCAGACCGATCAAGCCGATTGTGACGTGATTCATGTCGGTCCACCGCCCTTCGTCTAACCCGACAATTTCGCGGACGGCGAGGGAGGCGCGTTGCCCGGACGCGCAGGTCCATTGTGGCTCGACGGCGCCGGATCGGGCGGGCTCGAGCGCATCGGTTATCGTGTTTCCCTCCTCCGAAGCGTGACGAATTGCCGACCAATCGACCGATGCGACCCAGGAGCACCCAGCCTCGTCGTAATGGACGACGCCTTCCGTGCGAAGTTCATCGGCCTTGCCTTGGTCGTCGGCGTCATCCATGTAAAATGTCAGGATCAATCCTTCGCGCAATTCGATGCGCTGACGTGCCAGGTCTTCGATCGTGCCGGCGCAGGTCAATCTCAAGCGATTGGAATCGTCAAGGTTATGGAAATCGGCATAGACCTTCGGGTTGGACATGGCCGTGCTCCTACTGTTTCTTGCGGCGACTGGGATTGAGAACCGTCGGGCGGAACAAGCGGCTGGCTTGCTCGGGGGTCAGGCCGCCCAAAATCGAATGATGGGGGTTCGTTCGTGTGGGGGAAGAGACGACGTTGCCGCCGCACTCACGAACCGCGCCCACGGTCGTCACTCCCACCTGATTATTCAGAATACCCGGATAACCTGTTTGGGGGATGGGCTCGGTCAATTCCTCAACCGACAAGCCTGCAGCGGAATTCACAGAGACTCCTTGAAGCGACTCGTCCGCTCCGACTGTCACGCCCGATCCCTTCACGAAGTTATCGGGAAGGTTCTGCCCGCCTCGCACCACAAGGGCCGCGTCAGGCAGCGGTTCCATCGTTCCCCCTCTAACGTCTTGCTATCATGCGAACATCACCCAACGACTGCCAGCGGCCCGCGGGTAACACCGTACTGATTGGCGGCTTTGAGCTCGCGCCACAGCGACTTGCCGTCGCGCGAGCCAGCAAGGACCTCCCGATAGAGCGCAATCGTGCGTTCCACGGCCTCTGGAGAATCGTCGAGGAACTCGATCCGCAAGAACCTCGCTCCGTGACTGCGCAGCCGGGACAGGTACTCGGCGGCGGTCTGAGGCACGGCGTTATAGAGCGTATTCCGGCACCCGACGTCGGCCTTCAAGGGGTGTTCCGTGCCGACGCGGTCGCGCAGCTTCACATCGTGAAGGTCGCACGGCCGGCCGCAGTTTGTCGCGTCGGTACCCGGCGACAGGAATGCACAATAGACACAATGCTCCATATGAAACATGGGAATTTGCTGATGGATCACGACCTCGAGCCACGAGGGAGGCGTCCTGTCGAGCAGGCGCACGAGCTGCTCGACGTTCAAGTCATAAGAAGCGGTGACGCGCTCTGCACCCCGGTTTTTGAGCAGCTCGACCGTCAAAGGATTGGCCGCGTTCAGCGAGAAATCGACCACGAACGGAATGCCTCGATCCGCACAGAAGTGAATGCCCCCGGCATTTCGCACCAAGAGCCCGTCGGCGCCTTGCCTGGTGAGATGGGCAAAGAGCCCCACCTCGCCCGGCTTCTCGATCCGGGGCGTCGCGAGGTAGATCGCGGGCGGATGAGTGCCGCGCCGGGCGGTTTCGACGGCGTCTCTATATTGTTTGATGTCTTGATAATCGGCGTAAATCGAGGAGATGCCCAGGTTCACGGCCGCCTCGATCTGCTCGGTGCGCCGGCACAAGACAGCCAGCTCGACCGGCGTCGCCTGGACGCCGATCGATTGCACCTGACGCTCCCGAACAGCCTCGATCGACCCGAGGAGCTGCGGGAGGACCGGCGCAGGCGGGAGCGTGCGCTCGGGATTGGCCGAGGCCCTGTCGTCGAGCCGGCGGACCAGCTCGCGGCGCAGTTGGTTGAGCAGGCTCCTGGGCACCATGGGCCGGCCCTCGATCACCGCCTCCACGCGGCCCAACCGGTAGATCGTGCCCCCCAGGCGGCCGAGCTGCGCTTGCAGCAGGTCGAGATCGGCGCAGGACGTCTCGGCTGGCTGGAGGGGTTCGTCGGACTGCACGGCCACCCGGCCGCCGGTCGCTGTCGATCCCGCGATCCGGAGCGGCTCGCCAGCGACGGCCACGACTTCGACATCCAGAGCGATCCGGCGCGACGGCGGTCCTTCAAACGACTGGCGCAGCCGGCGCGTCAGCTCGGGATCGTCGGTCTTCCAGACGCGCTGACCGACCTCGAGCAGGGCCAGGTCAACGTCGCCGCGTCCGAAACGGAGCTCGACCTTGACCGGATGGGTCGCGTCGGAGTGGCCGCGCACGGTATTCGACCGCGGCTCACGGACGGGAACGACCTGGTAGACACGGCCCCCCTGCTCGGGCCGGCCTGTCCGATCGTCGCCGTCGAAGACCACGCCGTCGCCCGGTTTGACGGGTGCCGACGGGGAGAGAAAAGCGCCTGTGCGACCGATCGATTCCACCACACCCAGGGGGATGCCGCGCTTCTTGGAATAGTCGCCCCGCACCAGGGCCTTATGGTTGTTTCCATCCAGAAAGCCGTGCGAAAACCCTCGGGAGAAGGAAAGCTGCATCTCCTGGACGTTTTCGGGAGTGAGCTCGACCTTTCGGCCAGCCCAGGCCGAGTCGATTGCCTGGCGGTAGTGGCGCGTGATATTGGCGACATACTCGGGTGTCTTGAGCCGGCCCTCGATCTTCAGGCTGGCGACACCCAGCTCGATCAACCGCGGAATCAGATCAAAGGCGGCGAGGTCCTGGGGGCTGAGCAGGTACTGGACGTTGTCGAGATCGACGACCTGGCCATCACAAACGATCTCGTACGGCATGCGGCACGCCTGGGCGCATTCGCCCCGATTGGCCGAACGGCCGCCCAAGGCTTCGCTGGTGAGGCATTGTCCGGAATAGGCAACGCAGAGGGCACCGTGAACGAAGACCTCCAGGGGAAAGTCGATCGCCTGGCGGATCCGGCCGATCTCGCTCAGGTCCAGCTCACGGGCAAGGATCACGCGAGTGCATCCCAGGTCGCGCGCCAGCGCGACGCCCAAGGCACTCGTGATCGACATCTGCGTCGAGGCGTGAATCTCCAGATCGGGCGTGATTGCCCGGATCAGCCGCGCAAGTCCGAGATCCTGGACGATCACGGCGTCAACCCCGGCGCCGGTGAGCATGCGCACTTCGGTTTCGAGCTCGGCCATCTCGCCGGGAAAGACGAGGGTGTTCAGCGTGACATAGCCTTTCACTCCACGCCGGTGCAGGAGAGCCATGACTTCGGGAAGATCGGTCCCGTCGAAGTTATGAGCCCGGATGCGGGCGTTATGACGCTGAAGGCCGAAATAGACGGCGTCGGCGCCGTTCTCAACTGCGGCGCCAAGGCAGTCTCGATCGCCGGCCGGCGCCAAGAGCTCAGGCTTCACCCGCCACGGGGAGATCCCGCCTGCCGGTGCTCCGTCGAATTGCGAGCCGGTCGTTCCGCGATCGCCTGCGGGCACGAGCGTTGGGATCATGGGGCCGAGCTCACCGGATGGAGGCGCACACACGGACACTCACAGAGAAACAGACTTCACCGACTCACAATAGTCTAACGCGAACCAATTCGCGCGTCACCCGATGGCGAACGTCGTCTTGCCGTAGACCTTCGAGTTGTTGGCCTGACCGACCTTGAGAACCTCGGCACCCCCCTTTCCGAAAGTGATTCCGCCGATGAACTCATGCGTACCATGATCCGCGGGTGTAAACGTGTAGACCGTTGCCGGGAAGCTGGCCAGTCCGGTGGTCTGCGGTGGAGGAGGCGTCAAATTGAGGCTGATGTAGATGCCTCGGGGGAGCGTCGTCCAGGAATCCGTCGGACTGCTGAGGACAACTGTGCCCGTGTAATTCGTGATGGGCTGCTTCTTGGCGTTGAGTGCCGTGACAGTGAAGTTCATCGGCTCGCCGAGATGCCCGTGACGGGGCAAAGGCGTCAGCCGGAACGACGCGGCGGACAGCGGAGTGACCGTGACGGTCACCGGCGACGAAGTGCTCTCGGCAAAACGATTGTTGTTCGGCACGTACTCGGCCTCGATTTGATAGGTGCCGAACTTTTGCAAGGCGAAGGTCGTGAAATTGACCGGCTGGCCAAAGGCACTCGCAGCGACCTCGCCCAGGATCACAGGGTGGGCCGACACCGTGATGAACTCCACGACTCCATCAGCCAATGTGCTGCTCGAATTCTGCACGGTCGCGCTCAAGGCGATCCCTTCGCCCGTCTCGACACTGCTCGTCACAGCCTGAATGCTTGTTGCGGTGGGGGAGTTCACGGTCGTGGGATTGATCGTCACGGTTACGGGCGCAGATGCGCTCGCGGCAAAGTACTGGTTGGCCGGCACGAACTCCGCCTGAATCTGGTAGGGGCCTGCGTTCTTCAGCTTGTTGGTCGAGATCGCGGCGAGGCCCGCACTGTTGACACTGGCTTCGCCCAGAACAATGGGATCAGCAGATTGGGTGACGAACTCCACCTTCCCGGCGATGGGCTCGACCTTGCCGGCGTTCACGGCGACGCCTGTGCCCGCATCGGTGACGGTCGCGCGGAGCGGGACGTACTGACCCACCTCGGCAAGGCTTGCCCCGGTCTCGACGGTCGTGACGGTGGGAACTTCGAGCGGCACAGGTATCACCGCCACGGTCACGGGAACCGACGTGCTCGCCGAGATGCTGGAACTCTTGGGAGTGAACTGCGCCTCAACCTGGTAATTACCGATCTGGGTGAGATCGCTGGTCACGATCGAAGCCTCGCCCTGCTTGTTGACGCTGGCCGTTCCCAGGACGGTACTCTTGGGCGATTCGACAACGAACTTGACCTTTCCGGAAGCAATCGGCGCGTCGCTCCCGGCGTTCTCCACGGTCGCGGTGAAGATGATTTTCGACCCCGTGACCGCCGTGTTCAATGATGCCTTGAGAACCGTCGCCGAGGAGGCGGGCGCCGCGGTCGCGGCAAGCGACGACGCCGCTCCACTGAGCATCGTCCGCCCTTCGAGGGCTTCCACGATACAGCGCGCAGGCACCGGGCGACGACGCGAGTCCCGATCCCTCTGGCGCAAAGTACGACATCGTTTCCTCGCTGGCACTCGCGGCCAATCGACGTCAAGAACTGAAACGCCAAGATGACCGGGAAATCACCCTTGTTCGGCGCGCAATGGACAAATCTGGTGACAAGATGGGAGTGGACATCATAAGAGCGACCGCGATCCTGTCAAGGGGAAGCGGAAGCGGGCTCGATGCTCGGGCGTATCGCTGGCTGGATTCCGCTCGTGCGCGGCGATTATCATGCTCAACGGCTGTGTACCCAGATCGGGCTGGCCCAGGCGAGCTCGCCATCGCGCTGGATCGCGCGAACATAATACCAGCTCAGCCCGGGCGGACGCCCCTGCTCGTCATCGGTCCACGCGAACTCGACCTGCGCTTTCCCGGGCTCCGTCGAGTAGACGTACTTGAAATCCTTGATGATGTCGACCCGCGCAATCGGGCTCGTGCCGCGGATGAATACTCCAAGCTTCACCGGGCCTCCGGCGGTGAATTCGTCTCCCATAAGGTGCTCGCCCGACCGGACGTCCATGATGATGTTATCCGTGGCGGCGTAGCAGTGCCGCCGCCGGAAGGCATCGAGTATCGCCGCGCCGGGTGGAATCCTCGGCGAGAGCCACGGCATAGCTGATATGGGTCGAAATGTGATCGCTCGACGCCTGAAATCCGATCCTGTACTGCATGGCCAGGGCGTTCCAGACGAACCCCAGCGGCTGCCACCCGCCGATGGATTCGCCCGGCCGGCGGGCAGATCGGGCGCGCCCAGGTATTCATACGACTGGCGGTGCCCCTGGTAGATCTCGACGAATGGCTCCAAAGCAGGATTGACATCGCGCCAGTCGGTCCCCATGCCGGTGGCGGAGGTGTGCGAGGCGCAGATTCCGTTGTGCTCCCTCAAGTAGTCATAAAGCATCGCAGTATCTTGATCGACCACGCCGGTTCTGCCGATCAGCCGGGGCAGCGTGCGCACTCCTCGGTGATCGAACATCACATTGCGGTGGCCGTGCGGGTAGGCAACGCTCCGCTCATATGTGAACATGGGCACGAATTTCGGTGGCACGCTGTACAGATCAGTGGTCTTTTGAATCAGCCACCACGTGTATTCCTTGCCGCCGCCATTATCGTGATCGCCGTTGCCGATCCAGTCGAGTGCGGCCGCGTCAAGGGCGTATCGCCACATGTCTTCAAGCGAGCCATCGGATCCGCCGTCCGCAGAGATCTCGCTATGGCGGTGAAACTCTCCGCGCAGCAGCCGGTAGCTTTTGCCACCGGCCTTGATCTGGTACGCCCTGATGCGGTCGAGGTCGGCAGATTCATCGGGGTGGACGCTTACCGGCCCGGCGGCCTGGGGCTCCGGCTCGCTCAGACGGGGCTCGGCCAGAGCCGTGGTGGTCACAAGTGCCGAGAACTCGAGGTCACAGTTGTGGACGCCCGGCGGCGTTCCCTGGTTTGTGAAATACTGCCGCGTCAGACTCGGGTTGATCTCGACCTCACGGCGCAGCCGGCCGTCGGTGGAGTAAAAGACCAGGATGGGGCCCTCGCTCGGCTGGACCAGGGCCGGGCGGTTGTCGAGCAGGCCGTCGCTTCGGGTGAAGGGCTGTGGTGCCGACCACGCCGAGCCGGAGAGTGTCGTGGCGTGGCTGGTCCAGACGCCGCCGACGACGTACACGGCGTTGCTGCCCCAGATCGACTCCTGGCGGTGGCGAAACACCAGCCACGGTCGGCCCGCGCGATCGATCGACAGCCGGGGGTAGCTGTTCAAGAGCTTGAGTTGTGGCGGTGCGTGCTCGACCGGATCAGGGGCATGAAGGACGCGCCGGCCATCGACGACAGCGACGACGACCTTGCTGGCTCGATAAAGGCTGGAGCCCTTACCGTCGAGCAGGTTCACCGCATCCTTGCCCCAGTTGGGAGTACGCTCTTCAAAGGCGACCCACAACCGCCCCCGGGCATCGGCCGCCAGGCTGGGGCGCGCTTCAAAAGCCGGTGTTGCGGCCACCGCAACCGGCGGTCCCAGGGATCCGTCAGCCTCCCGGGTGCGCAGCACGACGTCGTAATTCCCCGCCTGGTAACTGTCAAACGCCACGTGGACACGGCCGCTCCGGTCCGCGGCGATGGCGGGCGTCCATTCGTTGGCCGGGGTGTCACTGATCTTGATCGGTGGACCAGCCAGGCCCGCAGCCGCATTCAAAGGGGCCAGCAGAATGTCAGACTGTCCACCGCTCCACGCCTGCCAGGCCATCCAGATCGTGCCATCGGCCGCGGTGGCGAGAACAGCGTCGCTATCGGGGCCTGCTTGAGAAGTGAGCCTCCGCTCTCCCCCGAACGATTTGGTCCGGGGGTCATAAGGGCGGCTGAACAGGTTCCACTTGCCGTCGCGATTCTCGGTCCAGACGACGCACACGGTGCCATCGCCCGCAGTTGCGACCGCCGGCCGCCAGACGTCGCGACCGGGCTCGGTGACATCGAGCGGCTCGCCGGGTTTGGCAGTACTTCCCTCGATCGACACGGGAAAGAGCCGGATCTGGTCGCCTCCCCCTTTGGGTACCGAGTCCGCGAAGGTGTTGGGGCGCTCAAACAGGGCCGGAAGCAGCTCGGGCCCCCGCGGTTCGTGCCACACCGCGGCGACCCAGGCTCCGGGTCCCGGAGAGCTGGGTGCAGCGGCTGGGAAGTCTTGCTGGTACGGACCTTCCCACAGGGGCGCGTGCGGAAAAGCCCTCTGGGCGCGGACCCGGCCATTCAAGAGCGAAACGGCCGATCCGTCTGCCAGACCGTCGATGGGCAATTCGAAGCGCCCCTGGTCGGTCTCGACGGCAAGCGTGGCTCCGGCAGCGTCCTTCAGCGACAAGATCACTCCATTGGGAGTGACAGTCGGGCCGAACGTGGTTGGGCCGGTTGCCCTGGGAACCGCCTGTCGCTTGGCCTTGGCCTTGGCCCTCGCCGCGGCTTTCTTCGCGACCGCCTCTCTGCGTATCAAGTGGGTGCTCGCCGTCCACGAGTCCCGCCCGGTGACCCGGTCGCCGTCACGGAAGCGAACTCCCTCGAGACCAAGGACCTCACCCTTGTCAATCGTGACCCGGCCGCTCCAATCCAGCGGCTCCGGGTCGCCGATCCCCAGGATCAATCGCACCGCGACTGTGCTCGGATCGAGCGGCCTGGACGAGCTTTCCGCTGGCGGTTTCTGCGCTACCGAGACGGACACAGTCAAGAGTCCCAGCGTGGTCACTAGAAGAGTGATCAACCGCATTCTCATGGAACTGGCCCTCGGTTCTGGGAGCGACCGATCAAGATCAAACCAGATCGAGCTTCGACTTGCCAAAGGATCATATCACAATGCATACAAGATATAAATCAGTTAGCATTATCATGTGCTACGGGGACGCCCTCGGGTTCCTGGTAAGTCGCCAGAGAGCCCAGAGGGTTCTCGGGAACGAGATCACTTGCCGTCTCGATATCGGTGACGTGCCACAGGCCGGCGGCGTGCTGGAGGCGATACGTCTGGTGCTCGATGCGATCACGATATGCGGTCTCGACGGTAATCCGAGCCGCGTCGGGACCTGGTCCGTCGGGCTCGGCCGCGAAGATCGCGTGGCTCATGGCAGCTCGGCCGGCACTGCGGAGTCGGGCGGAGAAGTCGGCCCACCCGAGCTCCACGGCCTCACGGTCCAGTCGAGCTCGCAACGCACCCCCAAATGCTCCGAGGTACGCCGGGACGTCTCCTTTCCGCGCGCTGGCGATCAGTTCTTCGATCCGGTCAGACGCACCCGGGAAGCTCGCAGAAGCCGACCGGGAATCGACGTCCAGGCGGGCACGCCGCGCGGCCGTCTCGGCATCCGGCGCCGACTGCGTGTGTCGTCGGCCCAATCCCATTCCGATCATCAAGCTGAGCATGACGATCGTCATCCCGCCGGCGAGCACGCGTTTCATTCAGGGACCTCCTTCGCCGAGTTCCGGCCGCAGCGGGCGGGAGCCGGCGCGGAGCGGGGGTTCGTCGGCAAAGACGCTGATATCGAGATCCTGGCCCGGGGAAACGACGACGGTGCGGCGAAACCTCGGCAAAAGCTCAGCGAGGGTCTCGAGAAAGATCCGGCTCCGGAACGCGTCCGGGTTCTTGCTCGCCTCCGCGAAGACGCGACGGAAGCGAGCGGCCTCTCCCAGAGCCGGCTGGACAAGACGGTCGTATCGGCCGGCCGCGAGATCGGCGATTTCTCGAACCTGGGCCCGTGTTTCGGAGCGGCTGCGGTCGCGATACTCTTCGGCCCGGGTGATGGCCTGGCGGCGATCGCTGCGGGCGCGGGCGGCGTCGGCGAACGCCGGGCTCACCGCCGACGGCGGGGCGATGCGGCCCAGCCGCACCGCCACGATCGAGATCCCCAGTCCGTCCTGGTCAGCCCGTGACTGGATCGCCCGTGTCAGCCCTTCGGCCACCTCGGCCCGGCCGGTGGTGAGCAGCTCGTCGATGCCACGCCCGGCCAGCGACTGGGTCAGTGCCGATTCGGATGACGCTCGTAGAAATGCATTCAGATCCGTCGTTCGGAAGAGGTAACGGGCGGGGTCCCTTACCCGGTACTGAACGAGCACTTCGGCCGTGACCAGGTTGAGGTCACCGGTCAAGAAGTCGTCGACCGCAGGGTCGGGAGCACTCGTCAGTGGGGCCTGGCTGCGGCTCGAAGCGCCCACGCTCACGGTCCGGGTCTGGTTGATCTTGATCCGGTCGAGCTGATCGATTCCCCAGGGCAGCCCCCAGTGCAAACCGGGGTCCCAGGGCTCGGCCAGGATCGCCCCGAATCGGCGGACGACCGCGACCTCGTCCGGCTGAACAACGCTCAGGCCGCTCGCCAGATAGGCTGCCAGCAGGAACAACACGGCCAGAATCGGTCCCGCCCGGCTCGTCATGGCTTGTCTCCTTGCCCGGATCCAGAAGCCGCACGGGGATCCAGGCCGCGGGCGCCACCCGTTTGTAGCGCCCCAGTGACAGGTACGGTGCGCGTTTGGGCGGCGACGGGTAGTCCGGACCCGGAACTTGAAAGTGAGGGTGAGGGTGCAGCGGGCTTGTCGGTCGGCGGGAGTAGATGACCCTGAGTGAGGAGCCGCAGGAAATGGCTGTCAGCCGAAAGGACCAGCGTGGTCTTGGAATCGAGGGCAACGCGGTACGTTTCGAGGGTCTTGAGGAACTGGTAGAAGGCGGGATCGGCCGCCTGCGCTTCGCTGGCAATGCGAGCGGCCCGGGCCTCGCCTTCTCCGATCTGCCGGGCGGCGTCGGCCTCGGCCACGGCGATGACCGCGGCCCGCTCACGGTCTGCCGTGCTCTTGATCACGCGGGCCTGGCTCTCGCCCTCCGCGCGCGTCGCCGCGGCCACTCGCTGACGCTCGCTGCGGATCTGCTCGAACACGGCTGTGCGTACTTCCTCGGGATAGTTGAGCCGCGCAGCCGGACGGTGACAACCTCCAGTCCATACTCGCGCGCAGCCTGGTCGCCGATTCGCCTGGTCAAGGCACTCATCATGGCGTCGAGCGCCGAATGATCCGTCACGTTGACGAGGCCGCCAAGGTCGTGGATCCCCAGCTCGGCCGCGACCACCGAGGCGGCCATGTCTTCCAGTCGTCCGGCTGCCTCCGGGATCGTGCGCACCGTGCGCAGGAAATGGTCGACGTCTGCGATCCGCCAGCTCACATACCATGCGACCTCGAGGTTCTTCTTGTCACGGGTGAGCATCTCGCGCGGGGGAGGCGAGTCAAGCTGGAGCCGCCGGTCGAACGTTCGCGCACTCTGATATGGCCACTTGAAATGCAAGCCGGGATGCTCGATCAACCGAACGGGCCGGCCGAACTGGGTCACATGGACGGCCTCGGTCTGGTCGACGATCAAGACGGACCGCCAGCATGCGATGACGGCAATCAGAAGGAACGCACCGGCGAGCACTCGCGGCCAGGATCGTCGGATCATCGTCTATCCTCATCGGTTCACGACTTGCCTGTAAGCTTCGGCCGAGCAGGAATTCACGAGCTTCGGAATATGCGGATGCGAGAATTCAGTCGTCGGGCTCCGGCTCTCGCGTTTCGGCCGCGATCGGTGTCGCAGCCGGCAAGAGCGCGCGGCTCAGGCTCGGGCTCAACCGGTCGCTGTCGGCGAGCCAGAGATGCCGGCGGCCCGTGGCGCGCGGGTCGAGAATCAGCTTGGATCGGCCGGGGAGGGTCGTGGCCAGGGTGTCCCACAAGAGACGAAACTCGATCAAAGCGGGTGACGTTCGGTGCACCGCCGCTTTGG
Source organism: uncultured Isosphaeraceae bacterium (assembly GCA_963781785.1). Taxonomy (GTDB): domain Bacteria; phylum Planctomycetota; class Planctomycetia; order Isosphaerales; family Isosphaeraceae; genus CAWAHD01. The sequence goes on from CAWAHD010000002.1 coordinate 1,283,812, forward strand.
CCAGGAAAGTCGCCTGCTCGCCCTTCGCCCGGCTCACCAGTCGAGCTGCTCGAGTTTTGGCAGCGTCTCGAATCGTCTCGGCTTCCGCGATCGCCGACCAGTGGGCGAGCGCCGCGGCGGCCCGCGCCTGATTCAGGCTGCGGTCGGCGTCGGAAACCGCCGCGGAAACATCGCGATAGGCGGGCACGACCTCGCGCGGAGGGTGCGCGTCGACTACGCGCACTTGATCGACGACCACACCCAGTCCCGCGAGGTGCAGACGCTCTTCTAGGCGGTGAGCAAGGTCGGCCTCAAGATCGCGCCGTCGGCCCACCAGGAATTCTTCCAATCTCGTGCGGCCGATCACCTCCCGGAACACCCCTTCGGCCGCCCAGGTCACCGTGTTCTCGACGTCCGACACGCCGAATAACAGGCTGGGCAGCCCTGGCTCGGTGAAGCGATACTCAACCACTCCCGCCAGCTCGAGCAGGTTTTCATCCCCGGTAAAGAACAGCGACGCCTCGTCGCGCCGCACGCCATGGGTGGCATTCCATCCCACCGCTCGCACCGCGCCCGGGGCCGAAGCCGCAAGCCCGACCCGCGCCTGCCGCGATCGGTCGGGCTCGACAATGGTCACCAGCTCGATCGGTGCAGGGAACCGGACGTGCAGACCCGGGCGGAGCAAAGGTGGATGAAAGCGGCCGAACCGGCGGAGCACACCAACCTGATCCGGCCCGATCACCGCGATCCCCGAGCCAAGATAGACCAGTACGGCCAGAGTTGCGGCGATTCGAGCGATCAAGCGCCAGCGTTGCCACAGCCAGTCCAGGACGACTGCGGGCCGGCACTGCTGGCAGACACCCACGAGCTGGTTGCCGGCGCGAACAAGCTTCAGGCTGTGCCAGCGCTCGAAACCCAGAATTCGGATTGCGCTCAAGAGCACCAGGAGCGAGCCGGCCTGGTGTACGATCGCCGCGGCAACTGGGCCCAGGATCCGCAGTCCGGCGAGGAGAACCGCCACGGCATTGAAACCGAAGGCGAACACCAAGATATTCTGGCGAATCACCCGGACTGTCTGACGTGCCAGGCGAATCGTCTCGGGAAGGGCCGCCAGGGGATCGCCCAGGAGGATGACGGAGCCGGCCTCCGCCGCCAGGTCGCTGCCGACGCCGGCGATGGCCAAACCGACATCGGCGCGTGCCAGGGCCGGTGCATCGTTGATGCCGTCGCCCACCATCGCCACGACGCGGCCCTCGCGACGTTGTTGCTCGATCCACTCGGCCTTGGCGGCTGGCGTCAGCTCGGGCTCGACCTGCTTGATATGCACTTTCTTGGCGACGGCATGGGCCACCGCGTCACGGTCGCCGGTCAGGATCGCCAGGTTCTTGACGCCCAGGTGCTTCAAGTCGTGGATGACGTCGTGCGCTTCCCTCCGTACACGGTCGCGGGCGCCGATCAGGCCTACCACCCGGCCCTCCTGCACCAGTACGAGTGGCGTCTGCCCCGATTGGTCGAGGGACTCGAGCGCACGTTCGACGTCCGCTGAGAAAGTCGCGCCATGTTCGCGAGCCAGGCGAACATTTCCCACAAGTACCGTCGACACGCACCCATCATCATACGTTTCCGAAATCGACGTTTTCAAGCGTGCCGATACGCCCGCTCCCGGCTGCGCCTCAAAATCGAGGACAGCCGGCAGAGTGAGTCCGCGGCGCCGCGCCTCGGCAACGAGCAAGCGGCCCAGCGGATGCTCGCTGTGCTGCTCGGCCCCGGCGGCCAGCCGGAGCACGTCGCTCACACGTTCGTTGGTCTTCTCTACTTCACGCGAATCAGGGCTGTCAAAGACCACACAATCCCCCAGTTCGGGTTTTCCTTCGGTGAGGGTTCCGGTCTTGTCGAAAGCGACGGTATCCACGCAGGCAAGCCGCTCGATGGCCGCGCCTCCCTTGACGAGCACGCCGCGCCGGGCGAGGCGGGCCCTCGCTGCCAGCACAGCCGTCGGTGTTGCGAGCACCAGCGCGCACGGACAGGCCACCACCAGCACAGCCAATGTCGGCATCAGGTCGAGAGCGAGGGAACCGCCCAGAACGCCAAACTGCCAGAGCGCCAGCCCGTTCGTTGCCAGGAACACGAGCGCCGCGATGCCGAGCACGGCCGGCAAGAACCGGCGCGCATAAAGATCGGCGGTCCGCTCAAGGTGGGAACGATCACGATCCGCGTCGGCCAGAAGCTGGACGACGCGGCCCAGGGTCGTAGCTGCACCGAGCTTCTCGGCCCGCACTTCGAGGCGGCCAAACTGGTTGAACGATCCGGTGTAGACCGGATCCCCTTCGCCTTTATCGACCGGCATGCTCTCACCGGTCAGCACGGCTTGATCGACGGCCGACCGGCCGCACGTGACCGTGCCGTCGACGCTGATCCTCTCTCCCGGGCGGACAACAACCCGATCGCCAAGCACCAGATCTTCGGTGGGCACATCGACTTCGACGTCGCCCCGGATCACGTGCGCCATGCTCGGGTAATAGTCGATGAGCTGACCGATCGCGCGCTGGGCTCGCTCGAACGCCACCGCTTCCAGGCACTCGCCAGCGAGTGCGATGAAAACGACCTCGGCCGCGACAAAATACTCCCCCAAGCAAGCGGCCGCGATGCAGGCGATAGCCAGGGCGATGTCGGCGCCGATCGAGCCTTCAAACAGCGCGGCCAGCGCGAGATAGATCACACGCCCGCCGCCGATCACCGCCGCCATCAAGGCCAGGGGCACGCCGAATGGGGCGCGCATTGGGCTGCCAATGGCCGCCAGCACGAGATCTGCCAGGAGGAGCGAGCCGACCGCGATCGTGGTTGTCAGGAGCAGTCGGCGCTCGACGTCCGGATCGTGCGCCGGCTTGCCTCCATGTTCACGAGCTTGCCCCTCTTGGTGGTCGTGGTGGTGACCATCAGGCGGAGACGGAACGCCCAGTCGGATCTGTTCGGGCCGATATTCCCGGTGCAACCGCGTGCCCTCCGTCCCATCAGCCTTCTACGTCGATCGGGGCCGGTTGTCGATTCGCTTAAGCGTTGCCGTGTCTCGACGCCCAAGTCAAGTGTCTCGCGAGCTCGTGCTGTGCGCGGAGTTCTTCAGAATGCTTCAAAATGAGCGCGGGGGCTGCCCCGCCAAACGGCGCCGAGCCGTTATCCTGCCGATCTCTGTGCGAGCGTTTGCCGGCTCCACGGAACACATCTCATCGTGGTGCTCGCGCGACGTGAATCCGGCCGGGTTCGCCGGCCTCGATGGAACCGATCAAGGACGCCGCGGCTACTCCCTCCCGACAAAGTTCGCGCACGATCTCAGACGCCCGGTCGCGCGGCACGGCCGCGAGCAGTCCGCCCGAGGTCTGTGCGTCGCAGAGCAAGAGCTGATCGTTCTCGGTGAGGTCCGGGTCGTAGGTGACCCAGGCGGAGAGGAATCGCCGGTTGGCGTGAGTGCCTCCGGGCGCGATCCCTCGCTGGACGTATTCCCGAGCCGCCGCCAGGATCGGCACCCGATCGCTCCAGACATGAGCGGAGACCTGGCTGGCCGCCGCGAGGCTGCGGAGATGTCCCAGCAGGCCGAAGCCGGTGACGTCCGTCAGCGCGTGGGCTCCAGCCTGGGCAAGGATGCGGGAGGCATCTCGATTGAGAACGGTCATCACCGCGACGGCCTCGGCGATCGCTCCGGCCTCGTCGTCCCCGCGCTTGGCGGCTGTCGTGATGATGCCCAGACCCAGGGGCTTGGTCAGGATCAAAGCGTCGCCGGGACGGGCTCCGGCATTCGTGATGACAGACCCCGGATGCACCCGGCCGACCACGGCGAGACCAAAAATCGGCTCGTCCGTCTGGATCGTGTGCCCGCCGACGATGGCGATGCCTGCCTCGAGAGCCTTTTCGGCTGCGCCGAAGGATCTCGGCGAGCACCTCCGGGGGCAGAGCACCGTTGGGGAACCCGACCAGACTGAGCGCAGCCATGGGAGTCCCCGCCATCGCGTACACGTCGCTCAAGGCATTGGCCGCGGCAATCGCGCCAAAGTCAAACGGCCGGTCCACAATCGGCGTGAAGAAGTCCGTCGTCAAGATGAGGGCCAGGTCATCGCTGAGCCGGTAAACCGCCGCGTCGTCCGCCGTGGCGTGACCGACCAGCACGTTCGGGTCGACAATCGGCGGCAATCCCGCCAGAACCGAGAGCAGGTAGTCGGGTGGCTGCTTGGCCGCACACCCGGCTCGCTTGGCAAACTGGGTCAGGCGGATCGCATTGGGGTCGGACATCGTGGTCACCATTGTGAGTCGCGACTCGTGCGAACAAGCCGGCGCTCTACGGAGCAGGGGATCGGTCTTTCGCCGCAACCAACTCGTATTCGCAGATGGATCGCGGTTACTATACTCCGAAACCGCACGATCCTTCCGCAATGGTAAAACCCAACTTACACATCGGCCCATCAGGCCCCGAATGAGAATCGACGAATGAGAGTCAACAAGGTCAAGCGACGATTGGACGAAGGCGGGGTCGCGATCGGGACGATGATGATGGAGTTCAACACGACCGGCATCGCACGAATCGCCGCCGAGGCCGGCGCCGAGTTCGCGGTGTTCGACATGGAACACACCGGCTGGAGCATGGAAACGATCCGGATGTTGATGGCAACCGCACGCGCTGCGGACATCGTGCCGATGGTCCGAGTTCCGTCGCTTCAATACCACTTCGTCTCCCGTGTCCTGGATGTCGGCGCCATGGGCGTCGTCGTCCCGTTCGTGGCCGACGAGGAACAAGCCCATCTGATTGTGAGCCATGCGAAGTACCCTCCGGAAGGCCGCCGCGGAGTGGCGTTCGGCGTGGCTCACGACGACTACCGGGGTGGAAACCTGGTCACGAAAATGAAGCGCGCCAACGAGGAAGTCATTCTGATCGCCCAGATCGAAAACGCGGAGGGAGTCGAACACGCCGAGCGAATCGCCGCGGTCGACGGCATCGACGCCCTCTGGATCGGCCAGTATGACCTGACGACCTCGCTGGGCATCCCGGGACGGATGGACCACCGGTTCTTTCAAGAGGCCACGCGCCGGGTCGTCGAAGCCTGCCGCAGGCACAAGAAGACCGCAGTCCTCGGCACGCTCGACCCTGACGCACTGTCACACGGGCCGGCCGAGGGTTTCCACATGCTGGTCTACCTCGCCGATCTGTGGATCTACCAGCAGGGCCTGCGGCGATGTTTCGAGACCGTCCGCAAGGTCGTCGCGCACAAAGGAGATCATCACTGAGCGGTGAGCCTCAAACACTCACGGGCTGATGCAAGAACTTGCCGATGTATTCCTTGAGCTTGACCAGATCGGCATGGAAGCGGCGAATGCCGTCGGCGAGCTTCTCGGTGGCCATCGCATCCTCGTTGAGCATCCAGCGGAACGTTTTCTCGTCGAGATGGATCTTTTCGAGCTTCTGCGAGCGGGCCGTTTCGACGGCGAGCTTGCGGACCAGCGTCCCGTCCGCTTTCTGGAGATCACCCAGGAGCTCGGGCGAGATGGTCAGAAGGTCGCACCCCGCAAGCTCGGTGATCTCGCCGAGGTTGCGGAAGCTCGCTCCCATGATCTCGGTTCGATAGTCGAACTTCTTGAAATAATGGTAGATCTTGGTGACCGACTGCACGCCCGGATCTTCGGCGGCTGGGATTTCCTTGACGCCGCGCTCCTTCACGTACCAGTCATGAATGCGGCCGACGAACGGCGAGATCAACGTCACGCCGGCTTCCGCGCAAGCGACGGCCTGTGCATAGCTGAAGAGTAGGGTCAAGTTGCAGTGGATCCCCTCTTTCTCGAGCCGTTCCGCTGCGCGAATGCCTTCCCACGTCGAGGCGACTTTGATCAGGATGCGCTGGCGATCGATGCCATCAGATTCATAAAGCGAGATCAGCCGGCGCAGCTTTCTTGATCGTCGCCTCGGTATCGAATGACAACCGCGCATCGACCTCGGTCGAGACGCGTCCGGGGATGATGTTCAGGATCTCCTTGCCAAACGTGATGAAAAGCCGGTCGATGACCGCGTCGGTTTGCGATAGAGAGCTCCCGGCCTCTGACTGGCCCGCGGCAATCGCGCTCTCGACCAGCGATTTGTAGTGCGGCATCTGCGCTGCTTTGTAGAGCAACGACGGATTCGTCGTGGCATCCCGGGGCTGATACTGGGCGATCGACTCGAAGTCGCCGGTATCGGCAACCACCACGGTCATCTTGCGCAACTGGTCCAGCAGGTTCATGGAAGACTCCTTGGCATCAAATTCGAACAACGACCCGCAAACTCCGGCCGGATCGGGATGGCGAACGAGCCGGCGACTCCGTCACCAGACGGACATTCCCCACTGACTGACATTCTAGCACGCGACGTGCCGGGTTCGCCACTCGAACGCCGATCCGGCGAGCCGCGCTGCTCGAACGAATCGGACTGGCCTCGGTCCCGGAACTGACGGCTGTTTTTCGTGGGCATGTTTGGGCAAGATGGTAAACTCGTGGGAACATCGCGGCGGTTGGATCGCGGTGATCGGAGCTCGATGGCCGGTTCGGCAAGTCAAGGCTCGATCGAGCGCCAGCCAGGGAGAAGAACAGCCGGTGGATGAAGTCAAGCCGGAGACGACGAGAATGGAGCTGCGAGAGACCCGCCCGGCCCCCGGGACACTTCGCGATTTACGGGGATTTGCGTTCGACCTCGATGGGACGATCTGGGAGGGACCCGTCTTGCTTCCTGGCGCAGCGGAGCTGGTATCAGACCTCCGCGGCGCGAAGATTCCGGTCGTCTTCAATTCGAATTGCTCTCGATCCGGGTCGGCTGCGCTGAGCCAGCGTCTTCTCGACCTGGGCATCCATGCGAGGCCGGACGAGATCCTGACACCATTCGATCTGGTGGGTGCTGAAGTGCGGCGCCGGCTCGGGCCCGTGCCGGTGCTGGTGATCGGCACCCACGATCTTGGTGAGGTCATGGCCGCGTCGGGTCACTCGAACGTGCCCGTCGAGCGGTGGGCGGAGGCCAAGGCGGTGGTGGTTGGTGTCGATACCGAATTCAGTTATTCGCGGCTCACGGCGGCCTCCCGGGCCGTGGCGGCCGGGGCTTCGTTCTTTGCGGTCAATCTGGATGCGTCCTTCCCGGTCGGCCCCGGTGTGTTCGACCCGGGCTGCGGTGCGCTGGCGGCGGCGATCTCCGTGGCGGGAGGGGTCGCGCCGGTCGCGATCGGCAAACCGGAGCAACCTCTGTTTCACGCTGCCATCGAGCGATTGAGCTGCCCAGGCCGCCAGGCGGCCATGGTCGGAGACAGCACGTCGTCGGACATCGCGGGGGGCCGGGCCGCGGGGATGTTCACCATCTGGGTGGACCCCCGGAACAACATGCCCAAGCCCGCGAGCGCCGATCTCAAGGTGCGCGACCTCGCCGAGCTTCGCCGCCTCTGGCACCTGGCCCGCAGCGACAGCCTCGGGGCACAGTAGCGGTCCACGCAGGCGACGCAGCCGGGCAAACTCGCCGCTCAAATAGCCTCACGCAATTTCAGCACACTCAGCCAGTCCCCGAAGCAGATCGGTCAGAGCTTCAGGTCGCCAAGCTGGGCATCAAGCAGCTCACCGACCAGAGCGGGATTGGCCTTTCCGCCGGTCTGCTTCATGACCTGGCCTCGGAGAAAGCCCTTGACCGCCTCCGGCTTCTTTTTCCCCTTTTTTAGCTCTTCGATGGCCTGGGGATTGCCTTGAATCGCGGCGGCAACCGCCGCGGCGATCGCGTCGCGGTCGGAGACCATCTGGAATCCTCCCTGGGCAATGATCGTCTCGGCAGGCAGGCCGGTGTCGATCATGCGGCCCAGGACCTCGCGCCCCTGGTTGGTGTTCAGCTCGGCGTTCTTGACACGGTTGATCAAACCGGCGAGATCATCGGGACGAACCGGAAAATCGGCAATTGCCAGTTTCTTTTCCTTGATGGTCCGGAGCACATCCTGCTGGATCCAGTTGCTGGCTAGCTTGAACTCGGCGGTTGCCGCAGCGACGGCGTCATAATAGTCAGCAACGTCCTGCCCCTGCTCGACGAGGACGTTGGCATCGTAGACCGAGAGTCCATAGTCGGCCTCGAACCGCTGCCGGCGGGCCGCCGGCAGCTCGCCGATCGTCGCTCGCGTGCGGTCCAGCCACGCGAGGTCGACCTCGACCGGGACCAGGTCGGGCTCGGGGAAATAGCGATAATCGGCAACCGACTCCTTCTCGCGCTGCGGCTTCGTGACCTCTTCGGCGTCGTTCCATCCGCGCGTCGTCTTGGGGGCGTCTTTGATCGTCAAGCCGTCCTGGCACCATTTCTTGTACTGGCGATCGACTTCGAAGATCAGGGCCTTCTCGACGGCGCGAAAGCTGTTCAAGTTCTTGATCTCGACGATCGGCGTGGCGATCGTCCGGCCGTCTTTGCTGATATGGAGATTCACGTTGGCGTCGCACCGCAGCGATCCTTCTTGCATCTCGCAGTCCGAGACGCCCAGGTAGCGCAATGTGAGCCTCAGCTCCTCCAGACAGCCACGCGCGTCGGCAGGGCTGCGGATGTCGGGCTCGGTGACGATCTCGAGCAGGGGTATGCCCGCGCGGTTCAAGTCGACTTCCGAAAAGCCGCCGTCGCCATGCGTCAGCTTGCCGGTATCTTCCTCGAGATGGATCCGCGTCAATCGGCACCGGCCGCCCCCACCACCGTCCTTTCGTACCGGGATCTCCAGCATGCCCCCCTTCGAAAACGGCAGATCGTACTGGCTGATCTGATAGTTCTTGGGCAAGTCTGGGTAGTAGTAGTTCTTGCGGTCCCACTTGGTGAAGGCTGCGATCTCGGCGCCCAGGCCCAGGGCCGTCTTGAGCGCCAGCTCAAACGCGCGGCGATTCATGACCGGAAGCGTGCCTGGCAACCCCAGCGAGACCGGGTCGGTCTGCGTGTTGGGCGGCAGCCCGAAGTCGGTCCCGCTCCATGAGAACATCTTGCTCTCAGTCTGAAGCTGAACGTGGATTTCAAGGCCGATCACGATTTCGTAGTCCATGAGGGGAGTTCCGGATCTCACCAGTAAACTAGACGATCCACAGTCAATCCGTCACGCTGGGCAGAAGCTCTTGCTCATCGATGTAGCTCTTCGGAATGGAATAGATCCCCCCTTGATTCACCTGCTCCCAGTCGTGCACGGACAGGCCGACAGAATACCCCGAGGCTGCTACCAGAGGGAGAGACCTCTTGAGATGAGCCCATACCTGCTCCCACATCTCACCTTCCGACAAGCCCCCGAAGTCCTTGACGATGAAATAGACGCTGATCTTCCCCCATGTCTTGATCACGCGGAACAGGATCCTGTACTCGCCCGGCCCCCAGCCCTGCGTGGAGGCGAAGTCGTTGAGGGCTTTAGCGATGCCCGACAGTTGCGTTCTCAAGACTGGGCCAAGAGCCATGACAAGACTCCATCAGGCGGATCGCGAAGTTGCTGAAGAAACGTCAGGGACTGAGCTTGAGACCAGTTGCCGTTCGGCAGATATCTCAGGTCGTTAATTTCAAGAGCCTGCCTCGCGACGTCGTCCCAGTTCCTCTGCACGGCCGCGGGAGCGTTACCATACGCGACCCGGAGGCCGCACAAGACCAAGAGGCCCTCGAGCTCGTGGATCTCAAACGGCTTGGGCAGGGCATCAAGATTCAGCTTCTGACAGATCCTTACTTTGAGGTGGATCTCCAGGGAATAGACACCCATCGCGATCGAAGAGGCGAAACGCCCTTGCGCAAAAAGAATCTCAGCGTCTTGAAGGCGGTCCACCGCGGCGACCTGCAGGTCCGCCAAACGGGCGCCGAACGACGAGTACTTGCCTCCTCCCACCATTATAACAGCCCCGGCCGCTTCAGGTGCCAATCGGTCTGGCTCTCGAAGACCCGGGCGGCGCGCAGCAGTTTCTCCTCCTCGAACGGCGCGGCCAGAAGCTGCAGGCCGACCGGCAGGCCCTCTCTGGTTGATCCGCAAGGTATGCTGATTCCCGGAATCCCCGCCAGGTTGGCCGTGATCGTGTAGATATCCGACAGGTACATCGCCAGCGGATCCTCGGTGCGCTCACCCAGAGTAAAAGCGGGCGTCGGCGAGGTCGGTCCCAGGAGCACATCCACCTCTTGAAAGGCCGCGTCGAAATCCGCCGCGGATCTTCCGCCTGACCTGGAGCGCCTTGTTGTAGTACTGGTCTGCGTATCCGGCCGAGAGGGCGAACGTGCCGAGCATGATCCGGCGCTTGACTTCGGGGCCGAAGCCCTCGGCGCGGCTGGCCATCATCATCCGGACCAGCGCAGGGAGGTTCTCCTCGCCGGGGTATTTCGGAGAATAGTCAGCGGCCCTGTGGCCAAAGATCGTCCCGTCGTAGCGGGCGAGGTTGCTCGAGCATTCGGCGGAAGCCACAATGTAATAGGCCGGCACGCCATACCGCGAATGAGGCAGGGACACGCGCTTGATCGTCGCACCCGCGCGCTCAAACACGCGAATGGCCTCCTCAACGGCCGCGCCGACCTCGGGGTCGAGCCCCTCGCCGAAGTACTCGCTGACGACGCCGATCCGTAGTGACGGTAGAGGTGTGTCCAGGGTCGCGACATAGTCGGGGACTTCCCGGTCGACGCTGGTCGAGTCATTGGGGTCGCGGCCGGCGATCACTCCGAGGAGAAGCGCAATGCCGGCGAGGTCGTGCGCGAACGGCCCGATCTGGTCAAGCGAGCTGGCGAAGGCGATCAGCCCAAAGCGGCTGACGCGACCATAGGTCGGCTTGAGGCCGGCGATTCCGCAGAACGCTGCCGGCTGACGGATCGATCCGCCGGTGTCCGTTCCCAGGGACAGAGGGGTCAAATCGGCGGCGACGGCGGCGGCCGAGCCGCCCGATGAGCCGCCGGGAACCCGTGCCTCGTCCCAGGGATTCAATGTCGGCCCGTACGCGCTGTTCTCCGTGGACGAGCCCATGGCAAACTCGTCCATGTTGGCCTTGCCGAAGAGGATCGCGCCCGCGGCCCTCAGCCTGGCGATCACGGTTGCGTCGTACGGGGGCCGGAAGTTTCCCAGCATGCGGCTGCCGCAGCTCGTGAGCTCTCCCTCGACGCAGAGCACGTCCTTGATCGCAATCGGCAGACCCGCCAGACGGCCCAGCATCTCGCCCGCCGTGCGGCGGGCATCGATCGCTCGCGCCTGGGCCAGGACTTTCTCCGGATCGAGATGAACGAACACGTTGAGCCGCCGCAGCCGGTCCGACCGCTCCAGCAGCGGTCGAACCAGCTCCTCCGAGCTGATCTCCCGCGCGTTCAGCTTGTCGAGGAGAGCGACGGCTGTCGTGGTGTCATTGCTCATCGATCGCGGTCTCATTCCAGAACGGCGGGAACCAGGAACCCGGCGCGATCCCGCTGGGGGGCGTTGGCCAAAGCCTGCTCGCGATCGAGCGCCGGCCCGCGGACGTCATCGCGGAAGACGTTGCGCACCTCGATGCCGTGGGCCAGCGGCTCCACGCCAGTCGTATCCAGCTCCTGAAGCTGGGCTACGTAATCGACGATCGAGTTGAGCTGGCCCGTGAAGGTCTCCAACTCGCTCGGCTCGAGCCGCAGCCGCGCGAGGAGCGCGACCTTCGCCACTTCCGCGGCAGTCAACGACATGGGCCCAACTCCCTCCTGCGGTCAGCACGGATTGCCCTGTCGACTCGGACAGAGACCATTCTCGCGGCACCGGCCGCTGGCGCGACCCGCCAGCCATGCCGCGGACGGACTCAGTCTGACAGATTCGACCGGACGGTTCAAGGTTCGCCGCGACTCCCGCGGACGGTTGCCAATCCGGGTCGAACTCCTCATTCAAATGAGCTACGCCCATAGCTCGCATGGCTCGTGGTCGAGGTGGGAGAAAGAGCGCCCAAAAAAAGCGTGGAGCCTTGACAGCTCGTTCCGACGGCGGTAATAATCGTTGTTTGGTTCAGGACCGATCGGCGTCTTGGAGGTTCGGGTCATGCATCCAGGACTCGCCCCTCAACCCCACACGCGCTTCTTCATTTGGGCCGCGCCGGTAGCCATCGCGTGTTTTGCTGCCGCGTGCGTCACGCTCCTCGGGTCGGCGGCGCCACAGCATTCCCCCCCCCCCCGCGCTGATAAGTCTGGCACTGGCGCGTCCGCTTTTCCCGCTCGAGGTCAGCCCCAGTTCCATTTCTCTGGGGGTTCTGGACGTCGGGAAGTCGGCTGAGTGCTCGCTCTTCCTCCGAAATCCTCGGTCGGAGCCTGTGTACCTTGAGCGCATCGTGACGAGTTGTCCGTGCATCAAGGTGGCACCCGTGCCGATTCAGATTGGCCCGGGGGAAGCGAAGAGTCTTACCGTGAGATTCGATCCTTCGGCCGAACTCAACTTTCGTGGCGGACTGTCGGTGGAAATCGCGGGGATCGGGACCGGAGAACGGGTCGTCTTCCGGTCCCAAGTCGATCTGGAGGTGCGTTCGGAGTTGAGAGAGAGAACACGTCTGGAGGATGGGAATCTCTCCTCGGCAATGCAGGAGACATCCCCGTGATCAGGACCACGACGGCGTCAATCGGCGGAAAAGGACCGTCCCGCGCGACAACGACGGTGCCCATCACCGGCGCACGGCTCGAACGGCCCTTTAGACCGGGCCAAAACTGAGCGGAGGGAGACGGTGACGACGACTGCTGAACAGGAATCAGCTCTTGCGTCCAGGAGGCGGGGCCAGTTTTGGCGGAGCTACCTCCCGGGAATTGGCGGGGTCGCGGTGGTTGCCGGCGGTTGTGTCGTCTGGGCCATCATCAACTTTGGCTCGCTATATCACGCCTTGCTTTATGCTGGGGGGGCCCGGGTCACGATCGAACCACGGGCCGTTACCGTTCCGGAAGGGAAGGAGGGAGACGCACGCGAGGTGGTTTTCTTAATTCGCAACCTTACGGATAATCCCGTGCGAGTGGTGGGTGTGACCACATCCTGCACATGCGTGTCGACCGAGAGGCTGCCTGTCGTGCTCCCTGCCAGGGGGGCCAAGGAGTTGCACGTGGCGCTTCGACTGGCGAAGTCCCCAACGGGAAGCATCGTCCAATCGGTGATCTATCACACCGATCACCCGGCAGCCCCGAATCTCGCGGTCACGGTCACGGGACGAGTGGCGGAACCTTGATTTGATGTAATCTCGTTCCTCCTTGAACGAGACAATCAACGGAGACAAAGAGCCTGAGATTCACTAGGCCATATCGTCCAAAATAAGTCCGATTCGCGGGTTTGATTCAACTGACCCATTTTTATTGTGGAGGCTCAACATGCGCTCATTGCTTCAGTTCCTCGGCTTCGCAAGTAGCACGGTCTGCGCCACGCTCCTTGCAGGCATCCTGCTGACCACGTCCGCAAACGCCGGTGCGACGGACCCACCAATCTCTGCATCCTGCGTGAATTGTTGTGCATGTGACGCCGTGAATGACTGCTATTTTACTGGGATCGGCACGGGCTGTGGTTCGTTCAATTGTCTTAACTGCAACACATGCGCCTGGAACGGTTTCACCTACATATGCCGTAGGTAACCGAAGACCAGGCACGCGGAAGTCCGTGGCATTGTGATTGAGCGGTCGCAGGTGTTCAAATCCGTTAGCGCGGCAGGGCGGTTTACTCATGGATTGCGAACTCCCCGGCATCGATGACACGGATACTGGCCCGGCGCCCCAGCGAGGGATCCGGGGACACCTCTCGGCGCCTTCAGCAAAGGGGCTTGTGGTGGTCGGATCCTCTTTGTTATTGGCGACCCTGTTCGCCTCAGGCGGCGTGCGGGCTGGAACGACCGAGGATCTTGAAGCAAGGTGGCGCCGAGAGTATCCGCGCGCGGCCGCTGGGTTGGAACGAATCGCTCAAAGTTTTTTTGCCAAGGGATCGTTTACCTTCCGCACCGTGCACGGCAAAACATTGACAACAAACGAGTTGACAGTTGCGTCGTCCGGGGATAGGAAGCTCTTCGTCCGCGAGCGGAGGACGATCGAATCCCCAAAAATCCCCAAAAGGCCAGAGACGTCCCGCGTTCTGTGTCGGACTCCAGATTACGTGTTCACGCTGACTAAGGAGTCGCCTGCGGATCCCTATGTGCTTGCGGATTATTCCGCCAAATTCGAAAACGAAGACGCCGATTTTAATTTTGATTATAATATGTACGCACGGTGTTCGACCGTGTATCTGGCGGGAACGCTTTTGGAGCGGATGCAAAACCCCTCGTTCGTGGTCAAAGCAGCCGAGAGCTTGCACGAGGGAGGGAACGAGGTTGTTCGGATTGACTACACCTACGACGAGACGGAGCGCTCGGAGTCCGGCGCAGTTTACCTGTACCCCAAGCGGAGCTGGGCGATCGGGAAGGTTGACGTCATTGACCAGAGCAAGATACTAAACCCGCGCACAAAGGAACCAAACCCTGCCTACCATTATCAGAGCGAGGTCGTATATCAGGGGGTTGGTGACGGTGTTTTCTTCCCGAAGCGTATGGAATTCTTCGGAAGGACTCCGCGCCCTGATGCATATGAGCACGCGCTCCTTGAATTAACCCAGATCACGGTGGGCAAGGTCCCCCCCGGCATCTTCCAGTTGACAGGATACGGGCTGCCCGACATCCCTCTGAAGGCGGTGCGCGAGTCATCAGCTTTTTCGTTCCGCAACCCTCTCTTTTGGGGGGCCCTCATCACGGCAATCCTTTCGTTTGCACTTTTGCGAGTGATGCGTGCGAAGGCCGGTGAGAGCTCGAGGTCGGTTGTGCCGTGAGAGTCAGCGTGAGCATCCCGTGCTCGAAAGAAACAAATCGAGGGATTCCTCATGAGAACGACTTTGCGCTGGTGCCTCCGGTTGACGTTTATCGCCTCCTTGGGGCTTCTGCTTAGCCTGTTCGCCGGCGTTGGTCGGAGACCCCGGGGGACGTCGCTACGATTCGAGCCTAGCCCCGTGGTGATTCCCGAGGTGATGCGCACGGGCCAGGAGTATAGCTTCGACGCCGTCGTCGTGAACGAATCCAGCGATTTGGCTCGAGTGGTCGGGGCGAGTGATAACTGCACGCAATCCGGCTGTTTCTCGGGTCGAAAACTCCCGGCCGTGATTCCGGCGTGGGGTCGCGGCCAAGTTAGCGTCCACATCGACGCAGGTGTGCCGGGAGAATTGTCTGGGGAGCTGACGTTCTACACGGACCGACCGTCGCAGCCGACCTTGGTCCTCAAGCTCGCGGGAACAATCCGGGAAGGTGAGTTTCATAATGCCGCAACCCAGGCGGCTAATCCCCGATTCTGACAAGTCAACGGCACGCCTTTCCTCGCGGCCCCGCCGATTCTTGCGCGGATTTACCTTGATCGAGCTTCTGACCGTTGTCTCGATCATCGGGCTGCTGATCGCGTTGACGCTTCCCGCTGTACAGTCCGCCGCGAAGCATCGCGCCGTGCGCAGTGCGCGAACAACCTGAAGCAAATCGGTCTTGCCCTCCAGGCTTATGAGGGCGCGATCGGAAGTTTTCCACCCGGCAGAATGATGACCTATGACAGGCGATTCGACGGGTCGAACCCGCCTTGCACCTCGATCTTGGTCGAAAAGAGCTTATTCCTCCACGTCCTGCCCCAACTGGACCAATCACCGCTATTTAACGCAATCAACCACAGCCTGACGATCTTCGGCTATGAAAACCAGACTGTGCGCATGATCGCGCTTTCGACACTCGCGTGCCCGAGCGACCCGGATGCGGGAGAGGTTCGTAACGGTTATTCACTCGCCCTCTATTCGTACGGACTCGCGGGCCCCAATGAACCATATCTGGTGTTTTACGGGAGCTACGTTGGGATGTACGGAACGTTTTATGTCAGTGCGATCCCGCGCGTCGGCACGAATTGCCAGGTCGCTCCCTCCGTGCTCGCTCAAGCCAACGGCAGCTTCAACGATACCTCGCCGATCCGCCTGTCATCGTTTTCCGACGGCCTGAGTGTCACCGCGATCCTGACGGAACGCGCCCTGTCGCCCTTCAAGGAGCTCGCGGACGCCAGCGGTGCGGCCTTCGATCAATTCGGGTGGCTGATCGCGGGGAACTGGGGCGATACGCTGGTAACGGCGTTCTATCCTCCAAATATGTACCGGAAGGTTTCGGTTGGCGGAAACATCTCGCAGTTCTTCGCCGCATCCAGCCTGCATCCGGGCGGACTCAACGTCCTGATGGGCGACGGCTCGGTTCGGTTCGTCAAAGATTCGATCCAAACCTGGCCCTTCGACCCGCTTAGCGGAAACCCGGCTGGGGCGTCGCAGGACAGCCACGGCGCCTGGGTCAACTTCCCTTCCTTGGGCGTCTGGCAGGCACTGTCGACCCGAAACGGTGGCGAGGTCGTCAGCTCCGACGCCTATTGACGATGGGCGCCCGTTCGGCGCTCGGGCCTTAAGACAGCGGATGGCCCTCACGATGCCAATCCCGTCGGTTTTCGAGCGCGCCGGCGTCCGCTTCGATACGTCAAGGCAAGCCAACCACCGATCCGGGATGGTTCGCCGCACCCGTCCGTTTGACGAGCGATCGAGCCGGGTTCTATGATGTTTCTGCGCGGCGACGGCTCGACGACGCGAGACAGAAGGCATCCCGGAGCAAGAAGAGACGAACCCGATGGACGGACCGGTTGCGATCATCCTGGCGGCGGGCCAGGGAAAGCGGATGAAATCGGAACGGGCCAAGGTCCTGCACGAGGTGTGCGGCCGGCCCATGATCCGGTACGTCGTCGAGGCCGCCCGGGGCGCCGGGGCGAAGACGATCGTGATCGTCGTTGGCTATGCGGCGGAACAAGTTTACGAGTGCTTCCAGGGTGAGCCCGATGTTCTGTTTGCACGCCAGACCGAGCAGCTTGGCACGGGTCACGCCGTCAAGGTCTGCCGTCCGCTCCTGGCTGATTATCACGGCCCGGCACTGGTTTTGGTCGGCGACGAGCCGTTGCTCCGGCCCGAGCCGCTGGCCGATCTGCTCAAGCGCCAGCATCTCGACCAGGCCGCCTGTCTGCTGGGAAGCGTGGTCCTCGACGATCCGACAGGGTTTGGCCGCATCCTCCGTGACTCCGCCGGTCGATTTCTGCGGATCGTCGAGGAGCGCAACTGTACTCCCGAGGAGCGAGCCCTCAGGGAAGTCAACCCGAGCTGCTACGTCTTCGAGCTGCCGGGCCTCTGGGATGCCCTCGACCAGATCGGAACCAGCAACGCCCAGGGCGAATACTACCTCACCGACGCCCCGGAACACCTGATGACCATGGGACGCAAGGTCATTGCGATCAACGTCCTCTTGGCAGACGACGTACTCGGCGTCAATACCCGCCAGCACCTGGCCCAGGCCGAGGCGATCATGCAAGGACGAATCCAGGACCACTGGATGACCGAGGGTGTCACGATCGTCGACCCGAAAAGCACCCATATCGACGGCCGGTCGTCGATCGGCCGCGACACGGTCATCTACCCGTTCACGGTAATGAGCGGCACCGTCACGGTCGGCTCGCGGTGCCGGGTCGGGCCCTTCACGCATCTCCGAGACGGGACCATCCTCGCCGATGGCGTTGAAGTCGGTGCCTTCGTCGAGATCAAGCAGTCGAGCCTCGGCCCCGAGACAATCGTCCGGCACCTGGCCTATCTGGGTGACTCGGAGGTCGGCGAAGCCGCCAACATCGGCGCGACGGTGGTCACGGCCAACTTCGACGGCGTGCACAAACACCACACCAAGATCGGCGCCCGCAGCCGGCTGGGTGCCGGAGCCATTCTGGTCGCGCCCGTGAAGATCGGCGACGATGCGGTAGTCGGTGCCAACGCCGTCGTCACCCGCAACCAGGAGGTCGCCGACGGCCAGACGGTTGTCGGCGTGCCCGCGCGGCCAATCAAAACGAAGCGCCCGTGAGGCGGAAAACCGGCTGACCGGCGCGAACGGAACAGTTTCCTCCTGCGCGAACGTCGACGGGCTCTCTTCGACACGCAGTGGCAGTTGGCTTCGCCTCGCATCTTTTCGGCCCCGACTGCGACGAGAGTACTTGCCATTCTGGCAGTTGGGTTCGGTCGGCATTTTCGCGCCGGTCGGTATCGTAACGACTAGTCTCAACGATCTGACATGTGGCGAGATGTCCGGCGCTGTCTGCAGGCTTTCCAGCCCGACTCTTGCGGATGTCAGGCTGGAAAGCCTGACCTACAGATTGAAGATCGACGCGGGCGGGATTCGTCGCGTGCAGGATTGCCGAAAGCTTTCAAGGGTGACGGAGCGAGTTTACTCCCGCGCCGACTTGGCCGGACGAGTTTGGGCCAGCGTCTTCTCGATGCGATCCAACGAATCCTGTGCCCTGTCGAGACGGCCGTCTGTGGTCCGGGAATCTTTCTGAAGCCCAGCCAGGGAATCCGCGAGCTGTTGATCCCGTGCCTTGAAATCCGCCTTGAACTCGGCGAAGTTCGCCTCCAATGCAACGACCGCCTCTTCCGTGCGCGAGGCCCGCTGGTCCACACGGTAGGCGAACGTCAGAATTCCGAGCGTGCACGCGACGAGCGACGTCCCGATCTTGATGACCCACCCAAGACTGTTGTTGGTGGTGGCGACTTCTTTCCGCAGCTCGGAAACTTCCGTGCGCAGCGCCTGGATCGCGTCGGTGAGACGGCGATTCGTCTCTCGGACTTCGTCCGCGAGTTCCGCGACGGTCAAGGACACCGTAAGACCCTCGAATCTTGGGTTGGTAGATCGAGCCCGGTCATCATCGTTTCTGCTCGGCGGTTCTTCGGTTTTGGCATTCTGTCGAATCGGGCCGCGTTGTGTCACTCTCTTGATAAAGTATCGTCCGTCTTCGCCTCGCCTTCAAGTCGAAAGCTGGCATCGAGTCGACGATCACGGCGCTTGATCGAAGGCCGTTAGCGGGGGAACGGAATCGGGAACCGAGAGCCCGGAATGGTCTGAAATCGACAATCGAAAATGACTCCGTCGCGCACACAACGAGCCTCAGCAAAAAAACACCTCGTTGCCCAACCCCTTACGCAAGTTGGAGTTCCGATAGGGTTTGGAATAATCGGAAAAACGTGGGCTCATTTCCTAACCTTTGACATGTGTTGGAGTTCCGATAGGGTTTGGAGTAATCGATATATCCGGACGAAAATCGGGCGCCTTGCCGCATCTCATTACAGGAATTGGCGTTGTGAATTTCGACGGAATAATCGGAACTCAGGGGCGAAAATGGGGGTGTCGGCACATGTCCTTACCGGGATTGGCCTTGTGAATGGGTTTGGAATAATCGGAACTCGATGGTGAAGGCGCACTGATGTACTATCTCGTTAGAGGACTTCGGGTTGCGGAAGGGTTTGGAATGATCGGAACGGACCATCGAACCCGCGAATCCGACGAATCGCACTCGATTGGGATGATCATGTCGGTCGATCAATCGAGAATAAACGGAGAATTGGCGTGAGCGATTGAACGCACTGACGGAGCTCAAGTCCGCTCAAACGTCACGGAAGCACTGCGCGAGGTCGTCGTCTTCATCGGGCGGCTCCGAGTATGTGAACGTGATTCCGCACCCATTGCTGGTGCGATTGAATTCGGCGGTGATTCCATGCTGACGGAGCAGCGGCAAGACGCGGCGTAGCTCTCTGGAAAACTGGCGCGTGTCCTTGGGCCAGCGGGCCGAGGTGGCGGTGCGTCTCTTGCGGGCCGCGGCAGGGCTCAGGTGCTTGGCGATCGCGTTGTCCTTCCCGTCCACGAAATAAGTGAGCTCGCGGAGGAGCGCCTCAGGTCCGCCCCAGAACTTGACCAATCGGGGGCCCATCTCGAACAGGGCCACTGCCACGGGCGAGTCATCCAGTGCCGAGCCGGTCGCTTGCTGGCGATTGGCACTGTACGCCGACGTGAACGTGTCGGCGGCCCATCCCAAGCCCCGGCCGACCGCTTCGCCCCATTTGGCGTAGTCGGCCATGCGGGGCAATTCCGGAAGACTCACCGACGGCAGCTCGCGCAGGCCGCCCGCCACCGCGTCGTACACGCTGGCCAGGATCCGCGGGTAGTCCGCATGGAAAGCCTTCCAGAATTCGTCCTCGGCGCGGCGGCAGGCGGGCGCAATCGGCGGCAGATGAATGAAGATACAGCGGTCGATCAGGTCGCCGCGGACAATGAATTCTTCGATTCCATTCAAGATCATCGGCCGCTGGTGCACATTGATCACGCTCAGCTCATCATTGGAGAACAGCTTGCGATCGGCGTAGCCTGCTCCGGAGACCAGCCGGCAGAAACTGTCTGATAAATCGTTGCTTATCGAGCTGATATTGTCGTACGCCAGCAGCCAGCCGTTGACGGCGGTGACCATCAGGTCGCGGGTGGATCTGGGCTCGGCCAGAAGCGGGCAGGCTTGCGGGTCGACCAGGAGCCGGAGGATCCTGGCCAACGTGCTCTTGGCTGACCCTTGTTCGCCGTAGAGCACGAGGATCGGGTAGGGGCCGACCGGGCGGAGTGCGGCGGTGAGCCAGGCAATCAGCAGTCGGAAATCGGCGTCGCTGAGATTCACGTAGGGTCGAAGCAGGTCGAGCGATCCGCCGGTCTGGGGCGTGGGCAGAGGCAGGAGGCCGTCCGGGCGCCAGAAGTGGATTCCGGGCTTTTCGACCAGGCCCCAGCCTTCGCGCCCGATCCGGACCGCCTGCCCGGACGGGTCGCCCAGGTCGACACAGTAAAAAGGGTCGGCGCCGTCAAGTTGGCCGACGCGAATCGAGACCGACGGCATGCCGCCGTCGAACCGCGCCCGGGCCTTGAGGAAGCCAATGACGCGACGAACCGCCCATTCGGACGGGGGCTGGCCACAGGTCGCAAAGTAAGCATCGGTCAGCCAGTCCTGCAACCCCGCGGACGTCTTGAGCCCGTAGGTCGTCTGCCGGTCGCCGACCTTGACCCGGGCATGGAGGCGGCCGTCGGGCGAGCGATGCACCCGCGCAGTCGAGGCGAGCCGCAACAGGACATCGATTGGTGTCTCCGGCCCCGCCTTGGCGACGACGATTTCCCTGAGTTGTTCCTGGTTGAGCATCGTTGTTAGCCCTTTGTTGTTAGTGTGTTGTGTCGATCAAATCGGGCTTCGGGCAGTACCAGCGCGACCCGGTTCGGGCTCGAAGTCCAGGCTAGCCGTCGGTGCGAGACCTGTCGGTGCGCTCCAACCAAACTGAGCTTCGTGAGGAGATCATCGGCTCGCCAGAGCGCGAACATTAGTTTTATTTAGCCTACTCTGGCTTTTTTAATTAATGTCGCGTGGCTGGCGTGGGCGGGGACTGATGAAAGAAGGACCTGTGTCACGTTCCCTCGCTCAGGTGGTTGGTACTGGTGATCATTCTTGGGTGCCACTGGTCGTACCCGACCAGTGCTTTTGGCGGGAGGACCGGCGACCTCCGATCCGCGCCCGAGGGCGATGCCTGGCCCTTCTATGTTCGTCGCAGGTAATGAAGACACTGGTCGGGTACGACCAGTGGCACCCAGAAATGGACGGGTGCCACACCACGCGGCACTGTGAAATCGCAACTGCTTGCCTCTGCCTCGATTAAAGCGAATTCAACGGCATTGCCCCTAACCCTCCCTTCGCAAGGGGGGAAAAGGGCGCAACGAAATCCGGGGGAACTGCGCGGCTTGCGAACGACCAACTTTTCATCTGCCCAGCCCGGGCGACTGGCGATCGCGCGATTCCAGTGCGCCGATCTTTCGCCCGACGTCATTCCTGCAAGGTCCGCCGCGCTCGATCGCCACGCGTCACGCTTGACTGGTCTGCCGTCCGCCACTCGTGGCGGCGCGGAACGCTTCGCCGCATTGATTCATCCTTCATCCTTCATCCTTCATCCTTCATCCTTCATCCTTCATCCTTCATCCTTCATCCTTCATCCTTTCTTTGTGGCCCTTCCCGATTGGCGTCATGGTTGCAGCGAAGGTCGAGGAGTATGATGTGTCGAGCAGGCGATGACCGCCGGCGCGAACGACCCCGACCGAAAGCAGCCTCGATATGGCAAAGCCCTCCCCGAATCCTGACCCGAGCCAGATTCGCCAAGGCATGACCATCAGCGGCGTGTTCATCCCGGAAGCCATGGAAGTGCTCGCGGTCATCCCACTGGGGTACTCCCTGAAAATCATCGGCCGGGGCACGAAGACCGGCCAGAGCTACGACCCGGTCTTGAGCCCCGAGCAAATCGCCCAGCTCAAGGTCACCGGCGAATCCGAGCCGTTCGACGGCTCTGCCCACCACTTCCGCATCGGCGTGGAGGCCCACCGGCTCGGGCTCGCGTATGAGTACGACCCCTATTTCTCGCTCTCGATCGCTCGCGTCGACCCGCTGCCTCACCAGCTCGAGGCGGTCTACGGTTATTTCCTCAAGCTCCCTCGCATCCGCTTCCTCCTGGCTGACGACCCCGGCGCGGGTAAGACCATCATGGCCGGGCTGCTGCTCAAGGAGCTGAAGGCGCGCGGGCTCGTCCAGCGCACCCTGATCGTCACGCCGGCCAATCTCTCCTTCCAATGGCAACGGGAGATGAAGGACAAATTCCGGGAGAACTTCGAGGTCATCCGCAGTGACGTCCTTCGGGCCAACTATGGGCAGAACCCCTGGCAGGACCGCGACCAGGTCGTCACGTCCATCTCGTGGGTATCCAAGATCGAGGACGCCCGCGACAGCCTGCTCCGCTCTCGCTGGGACCTCGTCATCGTCGACGAGGCCCACAAGATGAGCGCCTACGCCGGCGACAAGAAGACCCTCGCTTACCAACTCGGCGAGAAACTCTCTGAAATGACCGACCATTTCCTCTTGATGACGGCGACGCCCCACAAAGGCGATCCCGAGAACTTCTGCCTCTTCCTGTCCCTGCTCGATAAAGACGTCTACGGCAACATCAACAGCCTTCAAGAAGCGATGAGGCGGAACAAAGCGCCGTTCTACTTGCGCAGGACCAAGGAAGCCCTCGTCACGTTCCCCGACCCAGACACGGGCGTTAGCCACAAGCTCTTCACCAAGCGGGTGGTGAAGACCGTCGGGTTCGAGCTGGACGGCGACGAATACGCCTTCTACGACGACCTCACGCACTACGTCGAAGACCAGTCGATCCAGGCCTCGGCCGAAGAGAGCGCACGCGGTCGAGCCATCGGTTTCACGATGGCCATGCTCCAGCGCCGGATGGCCTCGACAATCTACGCGGTCAGGCGAACCCTGGAACGGATGCGGGACCGGCGCGAGAAGATCCTGGCGGACCCCGAAGCCTACCGCAAGCAGCAAATCGAGCAGCGGGTCCCCGACGACTTCGACGAGCTTCCCGAGGACGAGCAGCAGGAGATCATCGCCCGGCTCGAGGACGTGGTCGCATCGGTCGACCCGGCCGCCCTCCGGAGCGAGATCGCCAGCCTGACCAAGCTGATCGACCAGGCCCGTATCCTCGAAAAGCGCGAGATCGAGTCGAAACTGACCAAGCTCAAGAGCGTTCTCGAGGATCAGGGCTTCCTCTCCGACCCGGCGAAAAAGCTCCTGCTCTTCACCGAGCACAAGGACTCGCTCGATTTCCTGGTGGGCGACGGCAAGGATGGCCGCCCCTACGGCAAGCTCAGGGCGTGGGGACTCACCGTCGCCCAGATCCACGGCGGCATGAAGATCGGCGATCGCGACACCCCGGGAACCCGCATCCACGCCGAGCGCAACTTCCGCGAAACGGCCCAGGTGCTCGTCGCCACCGAGGCCGCCGGTGAAGGCATCAACCTTCAATTCTGCTCGCAGATGATCAATTACGACATCCCGTGGAACCCGGTGCGGCTCGAACAGAGAGTCGGCCGCATCCACCGCTACGGCCAGGAGCACGACTGCATCATCTTCAACTTCGTGGCCAAGAACACCCGCGAAGGCCGGGTCCTCGATAAGCTTCTGGACCGGCTCTGGGAAATTCGCAAGGACCTCGGAACCGACCAGGTCTTCGACGTCGTCGGCGAGATCTTCCCCGCGAACCTCCTCGAAAAACTCTTCCGAGACCTCTATGCCCGGCGCACCAACGAGCACGCCATCACCGACCGGATCGTGCGGGAGACCGACCCCACCCGGTTCCGGGAAATCACACAGTCGGCGCTCGAAGGGCTTGCGAAAAAAGAGCTCAACCTCTCGGCGATCATCGGCAAGACCGTCGAGGCCAGGGAAGGCCGCCTCGTGCCCGAGGCCGTCAAGGACTTCTTCGTCGTGGCCGCCCCGGAGGCCGGCATTCACCCCCAGGAGATCGGCAAGGGCAGCCACACCTTCCGCGTTGGGAAAATCCCCGCCACGCTGATCCAGCGCGGCAATGCGCTCGAGCACCGGTTCGGCAAGCTCGGCCGGGAATACGGGCGCATCGTCTTCGACAAGGAGTTCCTCAAGAAAGACCCACTGCTCGAATGGGTGACTCCCGGACACCCCCTCTTCGAGGTGGTCCGCGACGATGTGCTCGACCGCGTCCACGACCACCTGAAGCGCGGGGCGATTTTCTACGATATCCAGAGAAAGATACCCAGCATTCTGGACGTCTTCGCGGCCTCGATCAAAGACGGACGCGGACGGACGCTTCACCGCCGGCTCTTTGTGGTCGAGACGGACGCGACGAGTCAAATGACTCTCAGGCAGCCGACTGTGTTCCACGACATCAATCCGGCACCGAAGGATACCAAGCCAGCTTCGGCAGAGGCCCTTCCGCAGCCAGACCGGGTCCGGGTCGAGCAATTTCTTTTCCAGGAAGCCCTCAGCCCCTGGATCACCGCGCAGGCCGGGCAGCGAGCCAGCGAAATCGAGAAAGTCGCGCGGCACGTCGAAATCAGCCTGAACGCGCTGATCGACCGCGCCCAGATCCAGTACGCCGAATACGAGAGCCGCCGGCTTGAAGGCAAGACAGTGCAAGGGCTCGATGGATTGATTTCCCAGGCCGAGCACCACCTCGACGAGCTGAATAGTCGTCTCGAATCGCGCCGCAAGGAGCTTGACCAGGAGCGGCACTGCACGATCGGCGACATCGCCCACATCGGCCGGGCGATGGTCCTGCCCCACCCCGAACGGCAGACGGCGCAGATCGCACCGATGGTGCGCGACGAGGAGATCGAGAGGCTCGCGGTCAAGATCGCCACCGAGCACGAGCAGGCGCGTGGCTTTGTCGTCGAGAGCGTCGAGTCCGACAATCGCGGGTTCGATCTGATCTCGCGGAAGTCCCATCCCGAAGACGCGAAAACGTTCGTCGAGGTCCGGTTCATCGAGGTGAAAGGGCGGGCCGGCGTCGGGGAGATCTTCCTGAGCGCCAACGAGTACAAGGCCGCCGAGCGGCTGAAGGGCGATTTCTGGCTTTACGCCGTCTACAATTGCAATTCCGTGCCCGAGCTGCACACGGTCCAGGACCCGGCCCGGCTCGACTGGCAGCCGGTGACGAAGGTCGAGCAATACAAGGTCAAGCCCAGCGCCGTGCGAGGTCAAGCCGCGTCATGATCGAGCTCGCGCGACTGAACGAAATCCTCGCCGCGGGCGAGGCCCTCGACCGGGAATTCAAATCCGACCAGCGGCGCGAGTTCGCCGACCGGGAGCTGTTCGAGGAGATCGTCGCCCTCGCAAATACGAAGGGCGGTACTCTGCTCATCGGCGTCGAGGACGACGCGACGGTCACCGGTGCGCGTGCGCGGCATGGCCACTCGACCAACCCGCTTCGGCTCCAATCGGCGATTTTCAATAATACCGTGCCCAGCATCAATACTCGCGTGAGCGTCGTCCGTCACCCGGCCGGCCAGGTCATCGCCATCGAGGCAGACCGATACCCAGAACCCTGCGCGACGGCCTCCGGAAAGTCACTTCGCCGTGTCATCGGTTCCGACGGCAAGCCGGCTACCGCTCCGTTTTATCCGCGCGATCAACAATCGTTCCGAATCGACTTGGGGCTGCTGGATTTTTCCGCTCAGCCTTTGGAGCAGGTGTCGTTCGAGGATCTCGACCCCCTCCAGTTCGTGCGCCGTCGCCGCACGATCCAACGGCTCGGCGGAGACAAGGCCGCCCTGAACGCCGATGACCGCGAAATGGCCAAGGCCCTCAAGCTCGTGAAAACCTCCGGGAAAAAGCTCATACCGACCGTTGCCGGCCTCCTGCTTCTCGGAAAGCCGGAACCTCTCACGGAGCTGATCCCTACCCACACGCTTCACTTTCAGGTATTGGGTCCCGCGGGAAACGTCGAGGTGAACCAGACGCTCTGCGCACCCTCCTGGAGATGATCGAACAGGTCGAAGAACGGTTCCAGGTACGCAACAAGGAAAGCGAGGTTCAGGTCGGGCTGTTCCGGCTGCCGGTGCCGGATTATTCCGTGGAGGGTTTTCGGGAGGCGGTCAACAACTCGCTTCTGCATCGCGACTACACGCGAATGGATCACGTGTATGTTCAATGGCATCCGGATCACATACTGATCACCAATCCCGGCGGATTCCCCGAGGGCGTCACGCTCGACAATCTCCTTGTCCACGAGCCGAAACCACGCAACATCCGGCTGGCCGAGGCATTCAAGCGGATCGGCTTGATTGAGCAAACCGGCCGCGGGATCGACAAGATCTTCCTCGGCCAGCTTCGCTACGGCCGGCCTGTCCCCGATTACACGCGCAGCGACGACCACAACGTGCGCGTGCTGCTTCGAGGCGGCGAGGGTTCCCTTCAGTTCGCGGCCTTCGTCTACGAGGAAGACCGACAGGGCAGGACGCTGACACTCGACGAGCTGATTGTCCTCAGCGCCCTGTTCTTTGAACGGCGAATCGACTCAACCGCCGCAGGCCGCCTGACCCAGAAGGGGACCGGGGAAGCCCGGTCGCTCCTGGAGCGGTTGCAGGAACGAGGCTTGGTCGAAGCGCGCGGCGAGAAACGCGGGAGGGTCTACCACCTTTCGGCCACACTTTACCGTCGGATGAACCTGCCCGAAAGCTACGTGCGAGCCCACGGGATCGATGCGATTCGCCGCGAAGAAATGGTGTTACAGTATGTCAGGTCGCACGGACGGATCGTCCGCGACCAGGCCGCTGAGCTTTGTGGACTCTCGAACGATCAGGCCGGCCGACTGCTGCGGAAACTTGTGAGCAAAGGGAGGCTCTATCGGCAGGGCACACCTCCCCGCTGGACGCATTATGTGCTTGCAGAGTAAGGGGAAACGATTTCTATCGGCGGTCTATCGGCGATTCTATCGGCGATTCTGTTCTTCTATCGGCCCGCCGATAGGTCGCTTGATGAAACCATCGCGAATCGCCTAGTTTCGCCCTGGGGCCACTGATTCTCGTCACGACCCATACCCTTGTTGAGAAACGATGTTAAGCACCTCGCCCTATCCCAAGCGCCTGATCGAAGTCGACCTCCCCATCGCCCGCATCTCGGCCCACGCCCGCAGGGAAAAATCGATCCGCCACGGCCATATTTCCACGCTCCACATCTGGTGGGCGCGGCGCCCCCTGGCGGCCTGCCGCGCCGTGATCTGTGCGGCGCTCTGGCCCGATCCGGCCGACTCGCTCTGCCCAGATGCCTTCCGAGAAACGGCGCGACGGCTTATGAGCACGTGGGCGGCCGACCATGGCAAGCTCCAGGGGGCCGAGAGCTTCCCCCGGTTCCTCCAGATCCAGCAGAAGCCTGGGGTGCTCGACGACAATAATACGCTGCGCCAGGCACTACTCGACTTCATCGCCGATTTCGCCAACTGGGACAATTCCACCGTTCCGGCTTACCTCGAAACCAGTCGCGCGCTCACGCAAGCGGCGCACGAAGCGCTAGGCGGCGCGCCCGGCACGCGGCCGCTCGTCGTGGACCCGTTTGCCGGCGGCGGGTCCATACCGCTGGAAGCTCTGCGCGTGGGTGCGGATGCATTCGCGAGCGACCTTAACCCCGTGGCCGTCCTTCTCAATAAGGTTCTCCTCGAATATATCCCGAAACATGACCAGCACCTCGCCGATGAAATCCGACAAGCCAGCAAGTGGATTAAGCGAGAAGCCGAGAAAGAACTGGCCGAGTTCTATCCCACGGACGCCGACGGCGCGACGCCCATCGCGTATCTCTGGGCGCGGACGATCCAATGCGAAGGCCCTGGTTGCGGCGCGGAAGTACCTCTCATCCGCTCGCTCTGGCTCGCCAAGAAAACCAACCGCTCCGTCGCGTTGCAGCTCGTCCCCAATCCCACGGGCAAGCGGGTGAATTTCCACATCATTGTCACAGAAGGTGGAAGATGGGTGAATCAAGATGATCCCAAGGCCCGAGTCGATAACCCCAACTTAGAGGGGACGGTGAAACGCGGGTCAGCGACGTGTCCCTGCTGTGGTTACACCACGCCTTTAACACGGGTTCGTGAACAGCTGAGACTCCGTAGAGGTGGTTCACAGGACGCTCGACTCTTATCCGTGGTAACTAATAGGAAAGGCGTTCAAGGTCGCGCCTTCAGAGTGGGTCTGGAAGCTGATGCCCAGGCTGTTCAACGAGCTACGAGCGCCCTCGCACTTCTTAGAGGGACACACTTCCATGGGGTTAGTGTTCTGCCCGAGGAACCGACGCCGAAAGGTGGTGGTCAGGGTGCTGGTCGTGGACTATCGCATACTGCCTACGCGATGGATAACTTCACTGACATGTACACCCCTAGGCAGATGCTGGCCCTGGCCACACTTGCCAAGCAAATCCGGCGAATGGAGGAGAAGAATAGTGATCCAGTGGTAGGAATCCTCTTAGCCTTTGCATTGGGGCGAACACAGGATTTATGTGGATCGCTATCGACTTGGGCAAACACCTTGGAAGCAGTCTGCGGCTCAAACCGTGCGCAGAATCGGATGCCCATTGTATGGGACTTCGTTGAGGCAGTCCCGATCGCTGGTGCTGGCGGTGACTTCGACGGGCAGGTTGATTGGGTTGCCCGCGTCGTGGAGCATTGCACCAAGACTGGTTACTCACCAGGTAATGTATCACGAGCAGCGGCACAGAAACACGCGCTTCCGAGTGACTCTGCTGATGCGATAGTCACTGATCCTCCATACTATGATGCTTTCGCCTACTCGGATTTGTCGGACTTCTTCTACACTTGGCTTCGCAGAGCAATCCCTAGTGAAATCCTAGACTATCGAGAAAACCTTACTCCGAAAGAGCTCGAAATTGTTGTCTACGGGAAGGGAACACCCGGATTTCGGGAGAGCTTCGACGAGGAGTATTTCCGGTCTGAAATGACCTCCGCATTAGCCGAATCAAGACGAGTCGCGAAACCTGTCGCCATAGGCGTCGTGGTCTTTGCGAACAAATCAACGGAGGGTTGGGAGGCTCTTCTTGGAAGCGCGGTTAATGCCGGGTGGATCATCACAGCGTCATGGCCAATCGATACCGAGAGACCGGTTCGCCAGCGGGCCCAAGATTCCGCCGCTCTCGCGTCCTCCGTCCATCTCATCTGCCGCCCTCGCGAAAATCCCGATGGCTCACTTCGTGATAACCAAATCGGTGATTGGCGTGATGTTGTTTCGGAATTGCCCGGCCGAATTCACGACTGGATGCCGCGTCTCGCCGAGGAAGGCGTCGTGGGCGCTGACGCCATTTTCGCGTGCCTCGGACCGGCCCTTGAAATCTTTAGCCGCTACAGTCGCGTCGAGAAGTCGAGCGGCGACGTGGTCCCACTCCGCGAATACCTGGAGCACGTCTGGGCTTCCATCTCGCACGAGGCGCTTACGATGATCTTCAAAGACGCCGACGCCGCGGGCCTCGAACCCGACGCACGTCTTACGGCCATGTGGCTCTGGACCCTCGGCGCAACCGCTCCAGCGAAGAACGGAAGCGGATCGACCGAGGATGGCACAGAAGAGGACGCCGACACCGTCGACGAGGAGGAACAGAAACCGTCCAAGGTCAGCGGCTTCGTGCTCGAATTCGACGCCGCCCGGAAGATTGCCCAGGGGCTCGGAATTCACCTGGAGAAGACCCAGAGCATCGTCGAAGTCAAGGGCGACAAGGCCCGCCTTCTGCCCGTCGCCGAACGAACGAAGTATCTGTTTGGAAAAGACACCGAAGACGCACCGACGTCGAAGAAGAAGCCCAAGAAAAAGGACACCCAGCTCACGCTGTTCGAAGCTCTCAAGGAGGCCGACAGTGACGAAAGCACCGTGCAACCAGAACTCAAGGCCCCTCAGGCCGGCTCGACCGTCCTCGACCGGGTTCACCAGGCGATGATCCTGTTCGCCGCGGGCCGCGGCGACGCGCTCAAGCGGTTCCTCGTCGAGGAGGGCATTGGCAAGGACGCCCGGTTCTGGAAGCTCGCCCAGTCGCTCTCTGCCCTGTACCCGCCGGGGATCGACGAGAAGCGATGGGTGGACGGCGTCCTCGCCCGGAAGAAGGGGCTTGGGTTATAATGATTCAGCAACGACCCGAAGGATGGATAGGGTTGTCGGCGCGAAGTGCGCGGACCGGCATTACCGTAGGTCAGGCTTTCCAGCCTGACATTCCGAGGAGTCAGGCTGGAAAGCCTGACCTACGCAAGACCCGGCCGTCCGGTTGTGTTTCGCGTCGTCGTGATTCAACGGAGGTCGCCCATGAAGACAATTACCATTGAACTACCGGACGGCGCACTGCTGCCTTTTGCGGACTCGGACGAGCAGTTCGCGCGCAGCTTCGGCTCGCCGCCGCGATCTTTTGGTACGACCGCGGTATGATCTCGCAGGGCAAAGGCGCGGAAATCGCGGGACTGACGCGCGCTGACTTCATCGACGCGCTTGGTCGAGCGAACGTCAGTGCCATCCAGACGACGGTTGAGGAATTGAAGGCGGAGTTGGAGCAACCGCTTGATGCGCGTCGTTAACGCATCGCCGCTGATCCACCTCGCCCGGGTATCCTTGCCTCGAGGTGTTGCGCGAGCCTCAAGGCACCGTGGAAGTGGTCGTTCCCGAAGTCGTTCTCGACGAAGTGATGAGAGGAGCGAGCCGCGACCCCACCGCAGATTCCGTCGCGGCGGCAACGCGCGACTGGCTGAAGATCGTGCCGACACCACTGGCTCACCCTGACATCAATCAGGCGCTGATCGATGCCGGCGAGATCGCCGTTCTCTCGGTCGCCCTGGGCAATCCCGGAGCGACCGTCGTCCTTGACGACCTGTTGGCCCGAACTGAAGCCGAGCGTCTGGGCATTCCCAAGAGCGGAACGCTTCGCCTGCTCCTCGATGCCAAATCGCTCGGGATGATTCCGACTGTCCTAGGTCCGCTGCGACGTCTTCGGGACCAGGGGATGCGATTGTCACACTCCGTGTGGCACGAAATCCTGAGACAGGCAGGAGAGTAATTGAGATGCCCAAGCTCAAACCCTGGTATCAAGCCGTCACGCCCCGCGAAGATTTGCGGGAGAACCGTCCTCTGGACGCCTCGGAATTCGCCGTCCACCTCGATCACATCCGCGACAATCGGGCGCACGAAGACTACGTCAATCCCAAGCGGTTTTTCGAGCGCACCTACCTGACCAAGAGCCTGCTCGACCTGTCCGCACAGGCCGTCAGAAGACTATCCGGACTCAAGGTCGAGACCTCCGCGGTCTTCAACATGGCGACCCAGTTCGGCGGCGGCAAGACCCACTCGCTCACCGCCCTCTACCACCTCGCCCGGGGCGGCGATGAGGCCAGGACGTGGCGGGGCGTGGACACGGTCCTCTCGCGCGCTCAGGTGAACAGCATCCCCAAGGCCAACGTCGCGGTCTTCGTCGGCACCGAGTTCGACATCATCGACGGTCGCGGCGGTGATGGAGAACCGCACCGCAAGACCCCCTGGGGTGAGATCGCCTGGCAGCTTGGGGGCGAAAAGTCATTCGCCGCCGTGGCCAGGCATGACGAGCAGGGCATCGCTCCGGCCGGCGATGTCATTCGCAAGATGCTGCCCGCGGAGCCCTCGCTGATCCTGATCGACGAGCTGCTCAACTTTGTCAGCAAGGCACGGAAAATCGGCCTTTCGACTCAGCTCTACGACTTTCTCCAGAGCCTCTCCGAGGAAGCCAGGGCCCAGGACCGCGTCGTCCTTTGCGTGTCGATCCCGGCATCCGACCTCGAGATGAACCCCGAGGACCAGCACGACTACGACACCTACAAGAAACTCCTCGACCGGGTCGGCAAGGCGATCAGCATGTCGTCGGACGTCGAAGTCACGGAGATCATCCGCCGCCGCCTCTTCGAGTGGCACGGTCTCTCCGACGACATGCTGCGCACCGTGTCGGCCTACGCGGAATGGGCCGCCGATCACGCCGCCGAGATCAGCAACCTCGGGGCCGATTCGGCCGTTGATTTGTTCCAGACGTGTTACCCGTTCCACCCGAGCGTGATCTCGGTCTTTGAGCGGAAATGGCAAAGCCTGCCCCGGTTCCAGAGGACCCGGGGGATTCTGCGGTTGCTGGCCCTCTGGGTTTCGTGGGCGTACCAGAAGGAGCATCAGAAGGCATCCGGCGAGCCGCTGATCACGCTGGGTTCGGCGCCGTTCGAGGACCAGGTGTTTCGCGACGCCGTCTTCGAGCAGCTTGGCACCGACCGGCTGTCGGTGCCCGTGACGACCGACATTGGCGGCAAGAAGGAATCGCACGCCAAGAAGCTCGACAGCGAAGCGACCGAATCAATCCGCAAGAACCGGCTCCATCAGAAGGTCGCGACGGCCATCTTCATGGAATCCAACGGCGGCCAGAGCCAGAACAAGGCCGAGGCGTCCGTGCCCGAGATCCGGGCCGCGGTCGGCGGTCCCGACGTCAACCTGGCCAACGTCGAGACCGTTCTCGAAGGACTGACGGCGACCTGCTACTACCTGAACTGGGACCGAAACCGGTACCGGTTCGGCCTGAGGCCGAACCTCAACCAGATTCTCGTCACGCGCCGGGGTGCGGTCTCTCCCAAAGCGATCGAGGCCAGAGTCGAGAAGACGACCGATGAGCTGTTCCGCCAGGGCCCCAAGTTTCTCGATCGCCGGTTCTTTCCCGAACGATCGAACGACGTCCCGGACCGGCCGCAACTGACGCTCGTCGTCATGGGACTCGACAAGCTGGCCGGCGACGCCGGCACCAAAACCTTCATCGAAGGGATCATGAAGGAGAGCGGATCATCGGGCCGGACGTTCAAATCGAGCCTGCTGTTCGCGGTCCCCGACTCGGCGACTGCGATTAACACCGCGGCCCGGGACCTGTTGGCCTGGGAGGACATCAACGACGACGACGACACGACGGGGCAACTGGAGGACTCTCAGAAGCGGTCGCTCGCTCAAAGCCTGGGCCGCGCCAAGAGCGACCTCAAGGAGGCGATCTGGCGGTCGTACCGGCACGTTTACCTGCTCAACAAGACGAGCGCCATCAAGGATACGGACCTGGGCCAGATCAATTCGAGCATGGCCCCGACGCTGCCCGACCTGATCGTGAGCACGCTGCGCAAGGATGACGAGATCACCGACAAGGTTGGCTCGGCGCGGCTGATCCGATTCTGGCCGCCGGCCCTGACCGAATGGCCGACCAAAGCGGTTCGCGACGCGTTCTTCGCCTCGCCGGCCCTCCCCAGGCTGATGGACCCGGACTCGATCAAGGAGACCATTGCCGACGCCGTCAGTGCAAAGTTGATCGGCTACGCCAGGAAGGAAGGCAAACGAACGGTCCTCGAGCGATTCGGAGAGGCACTGGGTGAGCACGAGGTCGAGATCAGCGACGAAGTCGTTCTGCTCAGGGCCGACGACGCCCTAAAACTGCTGGAACCTCCTCGCCTCGACCGGCTGGCCATCCAGCCCGAGCAGGTCGATCTTCATCCCAACGAGGACGCCAGTTTCACCGTGAAGGGGATTGATCAGTACGGGCACCCGTTTCCGGTCGAGAATGCGCTCTGGTTGGCACCGGGTTGCACTGTCAGCCAGGATGGACAGGTCACGGTCGCAGAAGCGCTGGGTCAGTTTATGGTGACGGTTCGGAGCGCGGAAACCGAGGCCCAGGCACAAATCCGTGTTCAAGCCAAAAAGCCCGACGATGGCGACGACCGCAAGCGCAACGGGGCGAAGTTCATACGCTGGAGCGGAACGATTCCGTACCAGAAGTGGATGAACTTCTACACGAAGGTCGTTTCGCCGTTTGCGGCTGTTGTTGGGTTGAAACTACGCGTCGAGGTTGAGGTGCCTGCTGAAAAGGATCCGCAGCAGGCCAAGGCTCAATTGGACAAGATCCGGGGGGCGTTGAGGGATTTGAAGCTCGATGAGGACGTTGCTCTGCGATCCGGAGGCAAGAGCACAAGGACTTAAAAGCCCAGCGGGCATTTGACCGAGGTCCGTAGGACTTCTCTAGTTTCTGCGCGGGTTGCACGAAGCTGTGCTTGGCTGACCAGCGCCGGTCGGGCTAATCACCGGTTCGGCCGGACCTTCCCGAACGCTGTCTGATAGGAGGTGATTGTTCAAATATGACGCGCAAGCCGTTTTTGCAAAGCTTCTGGGCGTACGAAGGGCTCCTGTGCGCCGGCTGCTATCCCGGTGACCTTGATCCCGCCCAGCGCGATGCCAAGCTTTCCGGTCTGCTCGACTGCAACATCCGTCTGGTGGTCAGCCTGATGGAGGATACCGAAAGGAGCTACGACGGCCGCAGCTTCGCGCCCTATGTACCGCGATTGCAGGAATTGGCCGCAGAGCGTGGCGTGAGCGTCGAGTGCCAGTGCCTGCCGATCCGTGATGCGTCCGCCCCGACGCCGCTGGCGATGCGCGAGATCCTTGACACGATCGACGCGTGTCTGCAACGGAAGATTCCGACGTACGTCCATTGCTGGGGTGGTCACGGCCGCACGAGTACGGTGATCGCCTGCCATCTGATCCGGCGCGGCAGCTCGCCTCAACAAGCGATTGAGTCGGTGCTAGGGTGGCGAGTCGACCTGCCCAAGAACCACTTTCCCTTCGAGCGCGAACCAGGAGCAGTTCGTTCTATGCTGGACCGGTGACGCGTAGGGGGACGGAAACGGGGACGGGACGGAAACGGGGACGCGATTAGCGAAAAGGACACCCGCTGCACCCTCAAACAGGTCCGCTGGAGCAATCTCCCCACCGCTCGGGGTCGATCGGACGGTCGATGCGCCTCGGCCTCTGATCGCCGGGCGGACGGGGATTACCTGGGAAGGCTGAGCACTTCCATCCAGCGCTCGTGCCGGTGCTCCTTCTGGTATCGCCGCGCGTCCTCGGGCAGCGTCCCTCGTGCCTGCTCGTAGGCTGCGCGGAACCAGTCCAGGAAGTCCGGGTGGATCTGCACTGGATCAAACAGAGGCCAGTCACCCGGCAGCACGAGGTCAAGGCTGGCCAGATGAAAACTTAGCGCTGCAGCATTTCCGCGCTTCCCACCAGTGTTGTTGCGCCAATTGCCGTTCCTTGAAGAGTTACATAAGGAATCCAGGAAAGCAGGAAGCGGGAGAATCCGGAAGTTGGGGCACGCCCAGGCCGTTTTCCAGTGATCGCACTCAGGGTCGAGGCCCGCGGGCCATTCTCGCCGACATTCTGACTTGCGTGCCTGGTCCGGCTGCGGCATCAGGCTGGTATCGTCCTCTTCGTTCTCTTCGTTTGCTTCTGTTCAAGGCGTATTGGGAGCGGCGCCAATCGCGGGCGCATGGTGCGGGACGGATCTTGGAACAGAAGCAAACCAAGGCAACGAAGATTTCGGTGCGGCTTTCCCTCGGCCATTGTGGCCTCCGACTGTTCGTGCTTTCCTGCCCTCCTCATGGCATTTAAGCGTGGGCTCCTGTCCCGGAGCGCAACAGAATGCGTCAGTTCGCGCGACTCGAGAACGAGACCCACTGGACGGGGTGCGAAGATATCGTCTAGGTGTGTCTATTGATATCGAGACGGTGCCGTGCCGATCGAAATCGGGCGCGTTGGACGAGAGAGGTCGACCGAGCGTGCCCGCCGGGAGCTGGGCGCGAACCTCGGGCGAGCGCATGGAGACCATGCGGATCGCACGAACCGAGGGCGCTTGCGTTTCGGCCGCCGAGTCGATCGCGGCTCCGCGACCGTCAGGCGGACGGAGAGCACCACGGCATGCCGAGCAGTTCCTGCCGAAAATCGTGCCGCCGCCGCTTCCGGCTTCTTCAACCTCCTTGGCGGTACGTGCTTTACAAGCGGTTGCCAGCCCGCGGCCCCGCCAAGGTCGTGCCGTGACGACACCTGGTTCGGCGTGTCGCACCGTCTGTGCCGTAGTGTCAGCGAGAGCCACCAAGCTGCCATCGACGACCGCGCCCACGGCAAAGCCCTCGTCAAGCAGGCGATCAAGTGCACCGAAACCCACACGCGTTGCGCGAATTTCGTCCCGTGCGGAGTTAATCATACCCAGGTCTTCGCGTCGTAGTCGTCTCACGGCGGGATGTCGGTACGTAGGAGCGGCTCGGTACAACGCATGATAGACGTCGCCGTAGTCGCGTACCGGTTGCCCGAGGAGGGCCTGGATCGCCGGCCCGAGCCGACGTGCGACCTGTTGAACTAAATTGACGCACGTCCATCCGGGGAGATCACGAAGCACCAGGCCGATCGCGGTTCCATGTGCCGATCGATGCGTCGGTCGATGTGACGAATGTTGGCTCCGCATTCTGTTTTATCGTTCACCAGCCGTGAAGCGGCGACGCGCCTGGGGCAGCGAGATGTTCGCCTCCGGCGGGAACAGCGAAAAGAACACATTCATGCCCAACGGGATTTGGGCGAATATGCTGTGTTGCGGCGGGGATCAAGTATCTTACCCTCAAGGCGGCGGACGCCCTCAAACGCTGACACGAATTCGAGACGAAGTTGGGTCCCGGAAGCTGAACCGACTTGAATTCAGAGGAACTTGCGCGCACCTGGAGTGTGGGCGAGGCCGGGACCTCTCGGCCGGCTCGCCGGTGGGCCGATCGCACAATCCCGTTCTTCATCCTCGGGAGGGGCATGATGGCGACGAAATCCCAAAAAGCGGAACCAACCCACAATTCTCTCGTTCGGGGTGGCCTATCATACCGCCTGGCGCAGCGGTTCGCGTTCGAGCCGCCGACCCCAGAGCGGCGGCTGACGAAGGTCGTGTTGCTCGTTGTCGTTACCTGGGTACCGCTGGTGGTGCTGTCATTCCTGCAGGGGCACGCCTGGGGGAACGCGGTCGCGGAGCCTTTGCTGTTTGACCCCGTTGTTTACAGCCGGTTCCTGTTCGTGGTGCCCCTGCTGGAACTCGCTCTAGTGGTCGTCGAGAGAAGTCTCGGCGTTCAGATGCAGCATTTTGTGGATTCCGGACTTGTACCGGAGCAGGAGCGGCCGAAGTTCGTGTCGGCGCAAGACACCGCGATTCGCCTCCGCGACTCATACGTGGCGGAATTGCTCTTGATGATCCTCTCCGTGATGATCCCCCTGCCGGCGCGCCAGATCGTCGGGGTGGCTATCGTTGGCTCGAGCTGGCTGCGGGTGGGAACGACGATCACCTTTGCCGGCTGGTGGTACATCCTGGTCAGCATGCCCATCCTGCTGTTCTTTCTCCTGCGCTGGGGTTGGATTTTCGTGATCTGGGCCTGGTTCCTCTTCCGGGTCTCGCGTCTGGAGCTGCGGCTGACCGCCACTCACCCCGACCGCGCGGGGGGCTTGGGCTTCCTGGGCTGGGGCCTGGCGAGCTTCTGCCTGATCTTGATGGCCGTCTCGGGCGTGCTGTCGGGGAGCTTCGCCCGGGAGATCATCCACCGTGCTTCGTCGCTCGACAGCTTGAAGTATCACATACTTGCCTTCGTGTTGTTGGCCATCGTGATCCTTCACGCTCCGCTACTGGCATTCGCCGGCAAACAAGCACGTTGCCGATTCCGGGGGCTACTGGATTTCGGGACGCTGATCTGGCGCCACGATTGCGCGTTCGACAAGAAATGGATCGAGCCCCTGAACACAAGCCAGCAAAGCCTCTTGGGCAGCCCCGACACAGCGTCTCTAGCGCACATGGATAACATATTTTACATGCGTAGACAAAATGCGGCTGATCCCGATCGACAAAAAAGCCGTGGGCGTGTTGCTCGTGGCCGCGTTGCTCCCGATGCTTCCCCTCGTGGGCACGGCAATCCCACTGAAGGAGATCCTCTCCAAGCTGGGCGAATTCATGGTCTGATTCGAGGTAAAGACCGCAACACCATTGGAGAGTCCCACCGCCAGGGTGCCACCGTCGGGGCTCCAGGCTGCGGCCTGCACGGTCTACAGTCCGCCCAGGAATGCGCGCCTGGCGGGTGAAGTCAGTCAGATCCCCAATCTACACGGTCTTGGAATTCGCGTCATTTGGCACGTGGGGCGCTGTCATCGATTGCGAGGCGTCCGTCGAACTTCTGGACGAGTCGCTGAACGACGCGCGTGCCAAGAGCAGTGTCAGCACGGCGTGCAACGCCACGGCCGGCCACAAGAGAGGGCCCACCCACTCGCCGCGAGTGCCGACGTACACGAGGTAGAGCGTAACGAACAGCCCGTAGGTCGCCATCCCACCGAGCGGTGCGCGCGTCGGCTGCTTGACCCGGCCAGCATGCAATTCCGAGCGACAACAGGCCGATACCGGCCACGCGGCCCATGATAACGGCGACGCCGGCGAGTTCCGTGCCGAACAGCAGTCGCGCGACGAGCGATGGAGCGGCGAGTAGCGCCACGCCAGTGGCAGCTTCGGCGAGCGCGGCGAAGGCAAGCGGCTTGTTCATGCAAGTGGCCCGTAAGGCCGGTACTACTCCTTCTTCTCTGCGACGTACTCGGGCGGGCTGAGCGTAAACGTCAGCCGATTGATCTTGCCGGTGAACTTGAACGGGCAGTCGTAGCGATACTCGATGCCCGAGACCGGCGTGCGCGTGTCCAGTCCAACGTCGAAAGTCTCGTCCTCCGGAAAAGTGATGGGGACTGTCATGCTCCAACGCTTTCCTCGCCACTTCCTTGCCATCGATCGCGAGCGTGCCGGTTCCGCCTTTTCCAAACCCCGGACCGCCGTACTTGAAGCGAAACGCGACGGTGTGCTTGCCGGGCTTTAGTTGCGGGCCTTCCCACGCAACGTGTTTCATCCCGAGCAAATTGTAGAGGAACACAACTTTGCCCCGGCCGATGCCAAGTTTGCCTTCGCTCAGAAACAAGCCGTAGCCGCCAAAGCGCCCGCCCTCGGTAACAATCATCCCTTCCGCGCCCCCTTCGGGAATCTCGACCTCCGCTTCAATGTTGTAAGAGCGCCCGATGATGCTCGGAGCACACGCCGGAGGAACGCCACAGAGCTCGCCGGAGTACGTGAAGCGGTTGCGTCCGGCCGTCGGGCTCGGGCGCGGCGTGAGGAACCGCGCGAGCGTCGAGTTGTCCAGGGGCAGCACGTCGTGCTTCTTCGCCTCGGCGTAGAAGAGGTCCTGCATCTGCCTTGAGTTTGTCCGGCATCTGGGCTGCGAGATCGTTGCACTGCGAGAAATCTTCCATGATGTTGTAGAGCTCCCAGTTGTAGCCGGCGATCACATCCGGCGACGGCTTGATACCTAAATCCCAGGGAGTGCTCACCGGAGTGGTGCAAGCGACCCATCCCTCGTGATAAATGGCCCGGTTGCCGAGCATCTCGAAGTACTGCGTCGTGCGCTTGGAGGGCGCATTCGCGTTCGCCTTGTCCCATGTGTAAACCATGCTCACGCCGTCCATCGGCCGC
Source organism: uncultured Isosphaeraceae bacterium (assembly GCA_963781785.1). Taxonomy (GTDB): domain Bacteria; phylum Planctomycetota; class Planctomycetia; order Isosphaerales; family Isosphaeraceae; genus CAWAHD01. The sequence goes on from CAWAHD010000002.1 coordinate 1,323,389, forward strand.
TGCTTGATCCCATTAATCGTGTCGGGCGCGGGGATGCCTGTCGCTTCAAGGATGGTGGGCACCATGTCGATGACGTGGTGGAATTGGGTGCGGATGCCGCCCTTGTCGGTGATATGCCCCGGCCACGACATACACATGCCCTGGCGAGTGCCGCCGAAATGCGACGCTACCTGCTTGCACCATTGAAACGGAGTGTCAAAGGCCCAGGCCCATCCGGCGGAGTAGTGTGGAAAGGTCTGATCCGAGCCCCAAGAACTCGTAAAACAGGAATTGGTCCTTCACGGGCACCGTCACGCTGTTGAAGAACGTGAACTCGTTCGGCGTGCCATTGATCGTCCCCTCCGGACTCGCTCCATTGTCGCCGCTGATGTAGATGATCAGCGTGTCATCGAGCTTGCCCATGTCTTCGACCGCCTGAATGACGCGGCCGATTTCGTGGTCGGTGTAAGCGAGATAGGCCGCGAAGACGTCGGCCTGCTTGATGAAGAGTTTTTTCTCAGCGATAGCTCAGCGAGCTCCCATTCTGGCAATTCCTTGGGCCAGGGAGTCAACTTGGTGTCCTGCGGGACGATGCCGAGTCGCTTCTGATTCGCGAAAATGGTTTCGCGCAACTTGTTCCAGCCATCATCGAACAAGTGCATGTCGCTGATCTTCTTGATCCATTCTTCAGTGGGATGATGCGGTGCGTGTACGCCGCCGGGTACGTAATAGACGAAGAACGGCTTGTCGGGCGCGACTTCGCTCAGACCCTTCATGTACCCAATCGCCTCGTCGGCCATGGCCGTGGTCAGATTCCATTCGGGCTTTCCCTCAAACGGATAAATCGCTGTCGTATTCCGGAATAAGTTTGGCGTCCACTGGCTCGTGTCGCCGCCGACGAAGCCGTAGAAGTATTCGAAGCCCATCCCGCCCGGCCATTGATCGAACGGCCCGGCGACTGACGCTTGATAGAAGGGCGTGTTGTGATCCTTGCCGAACCACGAGGTCGCGTAGCCGTTCTGCTTGAGAATTTCGCCGACCGTGCCGCACTCCCTGCGAATGACGGAATCATAGCCGGGAAATCCGGTAGCCGCCTCGCCCACGACGCCGAAACCAGACACGTGATGGTTGCGTCCGGTGATCAGCGCCGCGCGCGTCGGCGAGCAAAGCGACGTGGAGTGGAACTGCGTATAACGCAGCCCGCTTTTGGCGACGCGATCCAGGGCAGGCGTCGGAATGACTCCGCCGAACGTGCTCGGCGAGCCGAACCCGCAATCGTCGGTCATGATCAAGAGTACGTTGGGCGCGCCCTTGGGCGGCACGACGCGCGGCGGCCACCACGGCTTCGAGTCGGACGCCTTCAGGTTGATCACGCCGCCGAATTTCGGGTCCGGCGGAGGAAGCTGATTGCCTGGAATTGAGGTGGTGGCGCTGGGACTGCCCAACTGGGCGGCGATTGGCACCGGCTTAGCCGGTGCAGCGGCTTGCGCCTCTGATCCAGTTGCTTGCTCTGGAACCGTCGTGGCACGGGCGACCGGAGCATTCTTGCTCCTGTCATCGGAGCGCTGCTGAGCAGCCTGTAGCACCTGCCAAGGTAGCCAAAACAAGCAGCAGTCCTGGGATCGTTGTGCAGTACCGGGATCGTCTCATCGTTTTCTCCCTTCGGCTATCAGCGAAAGACGTAATTCTAGCGTCAATGCCAATCGTTTCACATTCCCTCGATTAACCAGCTCGATCTCGCTCATCCGCTGCCCCTGCAATCAGCGCAACGAATGCCGCGCTATCAACGTGCGTGGATTGGCAAGTGTGTCAGAGCGACGCAAGCTAGCCGGTACACCAGCCCCCTGGCACGCTCTGGCGTGAATCGATCCGCACGACCTGATGTTGTGCGGAAACCCTCCCGGTCACGACACTCGGCGATTTGTGCGGAGTTCTGGCCGAAATCGATCGTCAGCGTCGAAGGCGACGGCCAGCCGCCTGGCGAGGAGCCGGCCGAGGGGTGGAGGAGGACCTGTCGCTGATCAATTGGCGTCCGACTCGCGTTCTGTCAATCGTCTCCTTCCAGCTCGAGCACTCCCTCCTCGCGCATCCGGTTCGCTTTACGCGCGAGCTTCTGGCGGGTTGCTTCGAGGTCTCCGGGGAGCGAGCCGGGGGCAATCTCCTCCAGAACGCGGAGAGCGGCGGCGGGGCGCTCCAGGTCGCGAATCAAGACTTGAGCGAGCTTGAGCCGTAGCCGGGACGATTCGCCCGGAAAATACCGGCAGTGGTCGCGCATCAATCGGACCGAGTCGGGTTCGGCGCCACGGGCGTGCAGGGCTTTGATCATCCCCAAGAGATCGGGCTGAGACGGCCAGTCGAACAGGGTGCCGGCCGATTTGTCGTAAGCCGCTAGCGCGCCGGAGACATCGCCCTTGTCGATCAACGACCGGATGCGACGGACCGCCGCCGCCCCGCGCTCTTCCTGGCTCGGCCCGTCGCTCTCGCTCTCACCCTCCCCACCGCGGTTTGACGACTTCGCCCGAACATTGGACTTCACGAACGACCGCAGAACCTTCTTGTCGTGATCGATCCGCTCGCCGCGTTTCTTCCAGTCGCGGGCGAGCTTCCGCCGTTTGGCCCAGAGCGAGAACAGGTCCCACCCTTCACAATCGACCAGCCGGGACTTGAGCAGGACGATCCCGACCACGGCCCCCCAGAATGCGCCGGATAGATGGCCCATCTCCGTGACCATCACTTTGCCACCGAGCGCACCCCAGACCACCAGCCCGAAGATCTGCTCGCCGAGGTAGATCAAGGCCACGGTCGTGTAGTAGAGGTCCCAGTGATACACAAAGCTGCGGAACCCGATGAGAAGGATCGCCAGACAGTTGAGCTCGTTCCTGGGCACCAGATCATGCAGACCGCGAGCAGCCCATAGACGACCGCCGAGGCCCCGGCCGCATGACCGTCCAGGCCCGATTTCATGAATAACGTCTGCGTGAGCGCGCCGTGAAGCGTGCCGATCGCCAGGTACATCAGCAGGTACTTCACCGGCCCGAGCTTCCCCTCGACCACGATCCCGAAGGCCCAGAGGAACAGCATGTTCCCCGCCAGGTGAAGGAACCCGTTGTGGAGAAAGTTGTGCGTCACCCACTGTACCGGGTGCAGGCGGCCGTCGCCGATTGCCAGGGCGTACCGATCGAATTTCGAGACGTCCTCGACACCCTCGATCACCTCGCCGTCATCATCGAGCCGCGGCGCGCTCCGCACGGGCGGTACCGCGAAGAACAACGCGACGTTCAGTACGATCAGCCCAACCGTGGCATACGGCCAGTGGTAGATCGGAGCGTCGGTACCCATCGGAACGATGATCATGCGCAAAACTCCTGGACTGAGGTCGACGGGCAACGGCGCCAGGTTACGATACCACCGGTCTGACAATCCTGGGAACAAAAAATCCGTCAAGCTTCTGACGCCACGCCCCCGCCTGAGAGACGATGGTCGACTCCTGGATCATCCTTTCCCCTGGCGCGTTGACTCGGCGCCGCGGGCGGTATGTTGCGAGTCGATCCGGCGATGAACGCATTTCTGTGATGATTCTGTGAATGGAATCGTTGATTCTGGCGACATCTCGCGTTGTGAACCGCGTCGTTGGCAGAAACCCCCGCGGCTCGGGAGGTGTGGCCTTTCCGACAAACCTCGAACGGGAGAGGAGCCTTCTGTGCGCACGCGATCGTTCTTGGGCCGCACGACTTGGGCGGTCTGCGCGTTCTTCAGCCTGCTGGGTGTCCCGGGGTGCGGCGGGGAGGTTCCCGCGCCGAAAGCATTCGTGACGTACAACGCCCCGAACGGCAGGTTCGCCTGCGACTATCCCAAGGGCTGGGAAGTCACCGGCAGCACCTCCAAGGCAGAATCGCCTTTGTCCGCTGCCAAGTTCAGCATGGGCAACGCCGAGATCAAGGTCAGCGCCGACCTCGCCGGCTCACTTTTCGGCGATATCACCAGGTCGACAGGATCGATGGGAGGAGACGACGAGCCGCCGGTTGCCAAGGTGCACCCGATGGGCGTGCGGTCCATGAAGGATGAGTATAGCAACTACGAGGAGCGGGAGGCGAAGGGCTTCAAGTCCAGGGGGATCGGCGAGGGGCGGCGGTCCATCTTTATCGCCGACCAGACGCTCGGAGGCAAGGTCTACGGCTACCGCGCCACGCTTCTCTCCGGCGACCGCCGGATCACCGTCGTCTGCAGTTGCCCTGCGACCAACTGGAAGGCACTCAAGCCCGCCTTCGAGAAGGTGATCGAAAGCCTCAGCCTGCCCGGGCGCTAGTTAGCGACGAACACGTGCACGTCTTTTTCTTTGTGCGTGCGCTGTAACTCCTCGAGATGCGGGATCGCTTCGAGGCACGGGGCGCATGTCGTCCCGCTGAACTCGATCACGTAGACTGTCGCGGACGAGAGGCCGGCCAGGGCCGGGCCGCGGATGAACATGCCCGCCTCGAACTTCGGCGCCGGGCTGCCTTGAGACAGCAATGGCTCGTCAGCGACCACCCCCGTAGTCAAGGAAATGGCCACGACGCTGATGACGACGAGACGGATCATGATGGAACCCCTGAAGGAACGACGCGCGTGGGTGGCATTCGCATGGTCGCCGTACCCGGGCCACCCGTCGCCTGGCGACCACGCTCGGCGGATCTCCTTACCAAGCGAACTCCATCATAGCGGACCAGCCTGTGCATGGGATCATCCTGACGTTTGACGCCCTGAGCCGGTTTTCTGTTCCGTTGAGCAGCAGATGGCGGCGCTTCGAGGTTCTGCTCCCGCTCCAATTCAATGACGGGCGTCCCGTGCCTGCGGACTGGCTCGCAGAGGCCGTCCTCGAAATGAGGGCACTTGATCGCCCCGGCGGTTATTCCGGCGGGTTGATCCCCTCACCCGAGCGGAAGATGATCAGCATGTACGGCTCACGAGGGCTCCTCGCCTGCGCCCAGGGGATGACTGGTACCGACCACACCTCGTGCCCGCGATGCGCGACATGGAATTCGACACTGTTCATCCGCGCCAGCGCAAAATGCCACGCAGGCCCCGTGTCGCTTTTGCGGGCCTCGATCAACAGGAAGACCTCCGGATCGGTCCCCTCGACAAACGCGAACAGGGCGCCGCCGCCGTCCGTGCTGTCGAAGCTGTAGACCGGCTGGGTCAGCAGGCGAAGCGGACGGGCGAGTGCTTTCCGGTCGGTCTTTGTGGATGTGAATTCTGGTGCGATGGCGCGCATCTGCCGGAGCCGCCGGGCAGGCGTGTCGGCCGGCGCGGGGGCGCCGGGGACCGGCCGGAACTCGACCCCGCCCCGGTCCGGCGACCACTCGGCGTGCCCGTCTCTCTCGGCCTTTGCCGGACCCTCGGTCAACGAGTGGAATTCGATTCCCAGGTGGAGCGGGAGCGGCAGGTACTTCTTGTAGATCGAGGCGACCACCTCCGGCCTCCCCTGCGCCGTCCAGATGAATACCGAGCCGTGGAACGAGCCGCCCACCGGATTCGACCACTTCAACAGCGACTTGGGCTCGAGCTGCAAGACAGTCCTCCCCGCTTCGCCCGTGGTCACTCGATACGCCTGGGCAGTCGTTTTCGCGACCGCGGCGGATTCGGTCGCGCGGGCCGCCTCAATCTTGTCGCCCGGCGGTGGCTGGACTTGCGCGACGGCGCTCAATACGCCGAGGACGAGGATGGCGGGGCGCATGGCGGAGCCTCAAATGGGACCGGGCGACGACATCTGTCAACGAGGATTCTAGCACAACTGGCGGGCGGCGTTCGATCTTGGCCGCGCCCGAAGCTTTATGGCAGAGAAAGTCTCGCTCGCGTATCATGGGTTGAGTGCTGACCGCCGACATCGGGGCTGTTGCGATGAACCGGAATCATTTCCAACAGGTCGATGACGTGCCCAGGCTCACCGATGCGCTGAAGCGGGACAATTTCGATGTGAAAGCCGCTTTCTGGCTCTACACGAGCGAGGCAGACCAGTGGTATCTTTACCTCGTCTCAGACCTCGTCGATCAAAAGGGAACGACTGAAGCCTACGGCCTTGTGTTCCAGACCATGAGGCGATTGACGAACCTTCGGATCAATCCATTCGAGGTGAAGCTCGTCAGCCCGGACGAGCCTGTCGCGAAAGCCGTCCTGGACTTCCTTGCCAAGCAACATGCTCCGCTCTCGACGTGGGTCCGAGGGACGAACCTGGGCAATGTGTACATAGAACATGCGTATATTTACAATTAGGACTTCCCACCGAGACTGACGATTGGCTCAGACCGGTTCAAAGTGCGCGAACACATTCTGAAACTCGGTCAAATTCGAAGGCGTCTCGTACGAGCACACTGCCTCGAACTTCTTCCACAGGTCCCGTACCACCGGATTGGCGTGGGCGCCCGCGATCGCTTCTCTCGACACCCACTCGAAAACTTCCACGATGGTTCCGTCTGCTGCGCGCATGACGATCGGGGCACGCCCCGTGACGAGGCCCTCCTCACGAAGTGGAGGAAGGTGATCGCGGACCAGGTCGAGCAGTGCTTGCTCGCAGCCAGGTCGAGGCTTGTAGCATGCGACCGATATCGATCCCATGGAACTGTGTCCTCACGAATGGTCAGAAAAATGAATGTAGCGTCACGCGAGAACTCGCTCGGGGTTTGGGTGGTCGCCGCTAACCAGATTACCCGGGCGCGACCCGGAATACCTCACCCATTCCTGGGTTTTTTCCAACGCTCCGGCAACGCCGGCAGAGCCGGCCACTCCGACGCCCCTCTGCTCAGGACCGGCTGGGTGCAAGCGCTCGGTGTCCCTTTGGAGACACGTGCTCTCGGTTCGAGAGGCCGCGCTCATCCACCGGGAACTCGCGCGAAAAGCCGGCTCATTTCGGTGCGGAGGATGCCGCGCTCTTCGGCGAGGGCGGCTGGCCGTTTGGCGTCGTGGCGCCTCCGGCATCGGGCCGCTCACGCGCAGCGGTAGCCGCCGGTACGGCAGCCGAGCCGTCCATCGGCTTCACGAGCGAGCCGAGAAGCTCTTGGGCGAATTCTCGCTCGCTACTCGAAACCTCGGCGACCCGGGCAGCCGCTTCCAGTTCCCTGGCGGCCAGATCCCCTTTGCGCTCGAGCACGGCGACGAAGCCGGCGCCCAGCCTGGCGTTATAGGCGTCGATCGGTCGCTTCGCGACACGAGCCGCCTTGTGGAACCAAAGGGCGGCCTCGCTCAGCCTTTGACGCCAGATGATCTCGTGGCCCAGCGTATTAAAAACGGAGGCCCAGCGATCGAAGCTCAGGTCGGTGCTGGCGTCCGTCGCTCCACTTGCCAGCTTGGCCGCGTCCGTGCTCCGCCCTTCTACCGCCAGCGCGGTCACCAATTGTCGCAAGATGTCCATGTCATGGGGGTGGGCGTTGTGGCGCTCCTGGAGCTCTCCGAGATCCTTCGGAAGGCGTGCAATCGTGTTCAACTGTTCGACAAAGGACAAGGGCGGCAGGAAACCGGTGATTTTCCCGACGATCCGCCCGTCCTTGGGATCCTCGATTGCGGGATCGAGGAACAGGATCGCCGGATATGCCTGGATGTGGGGCTGATACCGTTCAACCAGTGGCCGGCCTTCACCATCCTCGGCGTCGACTTTCACCGGTACGAACTGGCTGATTGCTTCGCTTACCACCGGTTTCGGAAAGACGTCGGAATCGAGCCGCTTACACCAACCACAATTCTGGGTGGTGAAGTCGACCAGGATCAGCTTGTTTTTGGCCCTGGCCTCCTTCCGAGCGGCAGCGAAGTTTCTCGACCAGGCGATGTGGTCCCGCTCGACCTGCGGCTTGGCCTCTCTGACTCCGGCGGGTTTGTCGCCCGCCGGAGGGCTCAGCTTGGCGATCTGATCCTCGATGGCGTTGGCCTCGGCGGCGGCCTTCGATTGGTCGAGCTTTCTGGCCTTGCGCAGGGCCGATGCCAGGTTCCTTAAAGCGGGGATCTGGAGAGCGACCGAGTCTGGGGGCTGGAGCATGGTCACAGCCTTGCGGCCATATTCCAGCACGAGGTCTTCCAGCTCCTCGATCCCGACAAGGTTCCGGATGACGACGTCGATGGCGCCCACTTCCATCTCCCGGCCATAATGAGCCGCAACCCGGGCAGCTTGATCGACGAGCACGCGCACCTCCGCCTCCGGAGCGTGGGCCTCGGCCTTATCGATGGCCAGCACCCATGCGGCGAGCGGGGCCACGGGCGTGTCGTGGTATTTCGCGAGCAGGCCGTCGAGGATTTCCTTCTGCTTTGCAAGGTCCTTGGTCTGGTTGAGCCGCCGCAGGTCATCATTCCAAGACCCGGACGCTTGGCCTTCTTCGGGGTCGAGCGAGTTCCGGTCAGTGCGCTCGAACTTGGCAGGGAACGCGGCGAAAATACGCTGTCCATACGTGATCGCCATCGAGCCCCAAGCTGCCTGGGGATGAGCGTCGTCTTTCGGAAGATAGACGACGACGTCGAAGCTCCGGCCATCAACCGGCCGGCCGGCTTTGAACTGGAGCGTGAACCGGACAGTCTTCTCGTTGATGCGGAGGTGATCGACCTTCGACTCCGCGAAACGGTAGATGTCGGGCCTCATGATCGAGAGCAGACTGGCGCGCACACGTGGCGACGGCCCCTCCATCTTGATCAGGCCGATGGCTTCACCCGAAGGGTAACCCCTGACGATCCAGTTGCCTTGAAGGTCGGCTACGCGGATGGCGCTGTTCGGAGCGGACAAGGGCGCCTCGACCTTGGGATGATGCACGACCGCCTGGCCGGCGTGGGCCAGCCACGCCATGAAGAGGAGACCCAGGGCGGCCGTCGTCCCGAGTATCGCGGTTTGCAATTTGGAACGGATCATGACTCCCAGCACTCCTTCCGCAAGGATCAAGGCCGTCTTCGAGACGGCGTTAGCAGCTTGGGCTGGATGGGTGGCGAAGGCGGCAGCGCATCGGATCGTGGACGCGGTCAAGACCTGCGGAGGGCTGCTCAGAGAGACGGTCACGTTTCTGATGAGGGCAGGTTGAACGGCCGCCGGACCGACTCCCCGGCGGCAGAGCGCGGCTCGCAGCCGCTCGCGAGCGCGCGCAGCCGGCTCTTGACCGTGCCCACAGGACACCTCAGATGCCGCGCTGCCTCCTCATGAGAGCGTTCTTCGAGGAGGCAGAGCACAACCGGAATGCGATGCCGTTCCGGCAGGCGGTCGATCTCCTCGTGAATGATGTCCGCCAGGTCATCCGGCATGCCTGAGTCGGTCCATCCCGCGGTGAGCTTGGCCACGCGCTCTTCAGCTTCTGTGCGGCGATTCGCGGTGCGCTTGGCTTGAATCGCGGCGCGATGAGCGACACGATGGAGCCAGGGCCCGAGCGAATCCCGCACCCAGAGCGATCGCGCCTTGCGCACCAGCACGAGAAAAACCGCCTGGAAGGCGTCGCCGGCATGGTGATCATCGCGCAACACGGCCCGGCATGTACACCAGACCATCGCCCCGTGGCGCGCCACCAACGTGGCGAACGCCAATTCCGCCTCCTCGCCATGTTGAAGCGCATAGCGCTCGAGCAACTGCCCATCCGTGAGCCCGCTGAGCGAGCCGGTGTCGAAGAGAGTGCGCAATCCCAGCGGCGCGACGCGATTTCTGTTCGATGGCACGCCTTCGGTCCCCCTGATGAGTGTCCCTCCTCATAGTAAGGGAACGGCGGGGTGCGATGGTTCCATTTTTTCTGGGAACGATCGTATCCCCGCTCGAACCGGGAGACCTCCGGTCCAGCCCACGGCCAGAGGCCGGGGAGTCACGCCGGACCTTCGCGTGCACGTGGGACCACGGCCAGGGACCGGCGTGCCGCCGCGAAAGTAACGGGTTGTGGCCTCGCCAGGTGATTCCGCGACGACCAGGCCGAGTGAACTGACGTCGCGTTGGTTGATTGCGCCGTGGATGCCCGCGACGATTTTCCCGCGGCCCGACACGTTCTTGAGATTCCCGCCGCGGGGTTCACCGAACCACTTGCTCACAATAAACATGGGGGATAACGAGTGTCCGTTCATGTTGTCGAACAAGATGAACGGACACTCGTTATCTCGAAGGGCTGGACATGGCACCCGGGATCTCCCTGCGCGAATCACCGAAAACGCGGGTTATTTCGATTTGTCTCATTATCGGGATTGGATCAACCTGCACCTCATGTCCGGCCGATAAGAGTGCAGTGGTCTCGCCGCTTGATCCTCACCCTTGCCGTGCCACAAACGCGTAGGGAGGGATACCGGAATGTCCAGTGCGCTCAAGAACGAGGTCGCCCGGGAGGAACGCGGCGGTTACCTTTCCGAGGCAATCTCACTTTGCCGAAAGGTGAAACGGCACCTGGCGCACTTCAAGAGTGAAGTGCGCCACGTCGTCAGCGAGAGTCCCCACTATGCCGGAACCGGCCGCATTGGCGAGATCGTGCCGCCAATCGCCGGAACTTCCTTGAGGACAAACGTCGGCTCGCCTTCCCTGGTCGGATACCTGTTTGTCGCCGATGCATGGCACTTGGTCGTGACTCGATGCCTGACCAGGTACTCCCGGATCCTGGACATTGGATGCGGTTGCGGGAAGACGGCTCGCACGCTCGTGTATCATCCCTATGTCCAGCAGTACGTCGGCTTTGATGTCATTCGCGATAATGTCGAATGGTGCGAGCGGAGCGTCGCGCCGCTGACCGAGGGTCGATTCACGTTTCATCATCTCGATGTTTACTCGGGAGCCTACAATCCCGCTGGAAAACTGCGCGGAACGGGCGTGGTCTTTCCGGCAGGGGATGGGGCGATCGACTTCGCGTTCGCCGCGTCGGTTTTCACGCATCTGCTCGAAGACGATGCGAGGCACTACCTTCACGAAGTGAAGAGGGTACTCGCGCCCGGCGGCGTGTTCCTCCCGAGCATTCATACCAGCCCTTCGCCAGGGAGCGAGTACTCCGGAAATGAATGCCGGATCGACGTTGGTACCGAGTATTTCATCGGGCTTGCCGAAGCCGCGGGCCTGCGGCTGGTGGAGCGGCTCGGCAACCTGTGCGGCCAGGACGCTTTTCTGTTCAAGGCACGCTAGAGACACTCGACCAAGGGCGCCCGTCGGCTCTTGACTGATATGCACGGGATGAAGGAGTTCCGGACGGGCAGGTCGGGCATACCAGCCTGACTCCTGGAAACTTTTCTCGTAGGTCAGGCTTTCCAGCCTGACTCCTGGGAACGTCAGGCTGGAAAGCCTGACCTACGTCAGAGTCAGGCTGGAAAGCCTGACCTACGTTCGACCCAGCCATCCGATTGGCCTGACTCCCCGATTCGCTGTATGCTATGGGCCGACGAACGAAAACTGTGATTGCACCCCTCGGAGCCGCCTCGATGGACAAGGTGAATCTGGAAGCGAAGCTCGCCCGCCTGGACGAACGCTGGAGCCCGCGGATCGTCGGGGAGCTCAACGGTCAACACGTCAAGCTCGTGAAGTTCCTGGGCGAATTCGTCTGGCACCACCACGAGAACGAGGACGAGCTCTTTCTCGTGATCAAGGGCCGATTCCGGATGGAATTCCGCGACCGCCACGTTTGGATCGAGGAGGGCGAACTCATCATCGTTCCGCGCAAGGTCGAACACCGCCCCGTGGCTGAGCAGGAGGCCCACGTCCTGCTCTTCGAGCCCGTATCAACGCTCAACACCGGGAATGTCCGCGACCAGAGGACGATCGATTCACCGGGTTGGATCTGAGGGGAGTTCGGGGGTCGGCCAGGACGTGCGGCTCGCACCAACAAGACGCCGATGCGAGAAAGACTAAGATTAAGATTAAGATTAAGATCAAGATTAAGATTAAGATTAAGATTAAGATTAAGATTAAGATTAAGATTAGGATTAGGATTAGGATTAGGACTCAGATCAAAAGGCGCACCACAAGAACCAGCAAGCCCAGGACTCAAGTCGCTGTGTTGCTGCTGTCATATTGGCGTGTCGCCGGGTAGGGCTTCATCACGGCGGTGCGATGGGAAGAGGAACACCCCGAGCGGCGTATTCCTCGATGACGCCGCGGCTGTCCGCGACGTTGCCCTTCATCTCGGCTGTCCAGTATGCACTCAGCGGAACCGTCGCTGCGAATGGCTCAACGCGCCGCTTGATCGCCTGAGAGATCAAACTGGACTCGTCCTTGAGATATGTCTCGGACATCCTGGCCGCCTCTTGCGGATGACTGGGGCGGAGCATCGACCAGGACCAGGGGCCGGCTTCGTACTGCGGGTCTTTTCGGTACGCCTCGCGGATGAGTTCGATGGCACGAAGAACGTCGGGGTCCTTGCTTGCCGCGTCACGGAGCACCGGGTCTCTCCCCAGCGCAACACCGATCAGGATGGCGTCGCCCGCGGAGCGGCGGGTCCTGGCTTCCAGCTTGGCGTAGGCTGGCTGGTACTTCATCAGCCGCCCCCCGGCCCGAAACAAGAGCGCGCCGATCAAGGCGCCGCGCACCTTGTGCGCGGGCACCGCCTTGTAGGCGTCTTCAGCCAGAGCGACGATCGCGTCGCGATCGGGGTCCAGCCCGACGGGGTAGCCCATGATCCGATGCTGCGCTAAATTCGCGGCTGCGACCGCAAAGGTGAGGTCGCGCTTCCTGGCCCGGGCCGCCTGAAGTGCTGCCTCGCCGCGGGCGATCGCGGCAGCCGTTCGCTTCTTGATCTCGTCGTCCCGGCTGCCGGCGAAATAGCCGCGCCACCAGGCAACCTCATCGGCCTGGTCCAGCTCGACATGTTCGAGCCGGTGCAGCAAAGCGCGCTGCCGGTCGATGTCACCGCGGTAGCCGTACAGATCGTTGAGCAGCTTGTACAGAGCGGGGCGGCGGGGGGTCAGCAGCATGGCCTTGTCGAGCAGGCCGATGGCGCGATTGATGCCGGCGTGTGTACGGAGGCGTTCCTTGAAGGCATTGCGACCGGCCTCATCGCTGTAGAGGAACGACATCATTTCAATGTCGGGCTCCTCTTTCAAGAGGGCCAGGTCGATGGACGGGCCGATCACATCGCGCAGTGCCTCCTGGAGCAAGAAGCTCCCGGCGTTGGACATCATCAGTCCATTTGTGGGATCGAGCTTGTTCGCCCGCTCGATCTTGGCCAATCCCTGGTCGAAGGCATGCTGGTCGCCGGTCAGGTTCGCCAGGCGGAACAGCGTCAGGGCTGCGTTGTTGAGAACCCCGGGAGTCTCGGGCATGGCGCTATACAGCTCGCTTGCCTCGCGGAGCTTGGCGACGGCCGTGGCGTCGTCACCCCGATTCATCGCCTGCTCGGCGAGGCTTCCGTCGAGCATCGCCTTGACCGACGGCTGGCTCGGATTGCCACGGCCCAGCCAGAGGACCTTCTCGTCGACATCGACGCCCAGGAGCCCGCGCTGGATGGCAGCATCCTGCTTGAGGTCAGGCTCGTGCGCTGCGTTGTATGCCTCTTCAGCCAGGGCACGGGCGTCGCTGTCGCTGCCGACACGGCGGAGCATCTCGCTGACGCCCAGGAGCACCTTGGGCTGGCGCTTTCCCGACTTGAGCACCTCGTCGAACAGGGCCTTGCCCTCCTTGTGCTTGCCCTGCCAGTAGTAAACCTGGGCCAGGTTGAGCCGGACCGCCTCGGTCTCGGCGGCGAAGCTGCCGATGCCCAGGAAGCATTTCTCGGCCTCATCCAGGTCGGCCTTGCGCTGTTTGGCGTCGGACTGAGCTTGCGCACGCCCTAGCAGGATCGTGCCCAGCTCGAGAGCCGCAGGCACCACAGACGATTCCCGGGCCAGCCGTTCCTGGGCCTCTTCGATGGCCAGGTCGCCCTTGAGCTTGGCGGCAACGTATTGCTCGAGCTGGGCCTCCTTCTCGGCCTGGGTCGCTCCGGCGTAGAAGTCAAAGTCAAAATCAAGCGGCCGGTCGTTCTTGAGCCGTTCGACGACAGCTCTCTGGGCGGTCTCGATCGCGGCCGACAGGGCGGTTTCGGCAGCGTGCAGCGATTCGAGGCGGGCGTGGGTATAGGGACGAAGCAGGGCCAGCGCAGCTCTCGACGCGGGCGTGGCGCGCGTCGGCCAGGCCGAGGATGCGAGCGCCTTCGGTCGTGCCCAGCCGGGCGCGGAGGGGCTCCAGCAGTGCGACGCACCGCTCTTCCTCGCCTTGGGCTTCGTAGACGACGGCCAGTCGTGAGGCAAGCTCAACGTCGCCCGGATGAGCAGATACCAGCTTCTCGAGCAGACCGCGACGTTCTGTGCTCAGGTTGTCAGCGCGGGTAGCCAGCGGGGCAACGGCGTCGAGAATCGCCAGCGCGCCCGCCGGGTCGGTCGAGCCGCGCTCGTGCACGAGCGCCATGCCCTTCTCATACAGGGCCTTGGCGGGCTGCGGCCACCGGCCGGCACGCTCGAGCGCGACCGCCGTCCCGAAGACGCCGGCGTGCTCGGTGGCGGACTGTGCCGCCGCGGGATGCTCGACGAGCGCCGTGACCCGCTCCACAGCCGCCGCGGCGGCGTCGGCCGGAGTCGTCGGGCCCATCGCGACCTCGCGGCACAGTCGCGCCGACTCGGCGAATTTGCCCGCCGCCCCCAGCACGTCGGCCTGGGCCAGCTTCTGGTGGGCGATGTAGGCCGGCGACGTGGTGTATTGGTCCCAGCCAAAAATCGCGCCAGCCGCCAGCGCAGCCACCAGCACAAACGCGCTGAGCGCCCGCGCCAGGATCGAGAGCGGCTCGCGGCCCAGGATGTACTTGCCGTTCGTCGTATCCACGATCCGGTAGGCACGATATGCCAGGATGGGTATCCCGAGGATGCACAGGCAGTGGTTCTGGACGTAGCTCTGGGTTTCCTCGTCGAAGTCCCGCCGCCCGCGGAGCAACATTCCACAACCCATGAAGTGCCAGAAGCTGGGAAGCGACTCGATCGGCTCGAGTTCCGGAAACTTCGCTTTCAAGTCAAACTCGTCCATCGGTCCAGCCTCCCCATTCGTCGCGTGCATTCCGCACAACGGCCGCCACGCTGCATGGCGGCAAGCCGCAGACACAAGCGTCTGTTCTCCAGCATCCACCAGGGACGACGTTTTCCGATCCAAAACCCTACAAGAAAAACGACGAAGGAGCCAGGGACGAAGTGCCATTCAGCCTTGCATAGAGGTCAACGTATCTTTTGAACAGATCGTCGTACAGGCTGGCGTTGGCCGGGTTGGGCTCGATGCGTGTCTCGACGGCAACCATGGCGCCGGCGGCGTCGGAGAAATCAGCGTAGACGCCGGCGGCGAGTGCCGCGGCCATGGCTGAGCCCAGGGCGCACGATTCGCTGTCTCTGGCCAGGCGGACCGGCTTCTTGAGGATGTCGGCGTGGATCTGGAGCCAGAGGGGCGACCGGGCGCCGCCGCCGCCCAGGAAGATCCGCTCGACAGCGAGTCCGTGGGCCTGGGCGTCCTCGAGGATGTGCCGCGTGCCCAGGGCGGTGGCTTCATAGATGGCGCGAACGACGTGCCCGGGGCCGTGGGCCAGGGAGAGGCCGGTGATCGCGCCCGTGGCCTGGGGATTCTTGAATGGCGAGCGGTTTCCCTGCCAGTCGTCGCGGACGACGAGTCCGTCGGCGCCCGGCGGGACCGCGGCAGCCTGCTCGTCGAGCACCTGGAAGACGGGGACTCCGCGGCGCTGGGCCTCGGCCTCCTGGCTGCCGGCAAAATGGCGGCGATACCAATCGAGGATCGAGCCTGTGGCGGTCTGGCCGGCCTCGAGTGTGTACAGCCCTTCGACCGTGGCGTCGGGATAGCAGCCGGCAGCCCCCGAGCCGAAGACGCCCTGGTGCGACTGGGCGAGGTGGCAAGTGCTCGAGCCGACGATCACCGCGACGTCGCCATTCTGCGTGGCACCCAGGCCGAGCATGCCGAGGTAGGCGTCGATTCCCCCCTGGGCAACGGGAATGCCCGGCCGCAGCCCCAACTCGCCGGCCGCACGATCGCAGAGCTGTCCCTCTCCGCGGCCCAGGGGCACGATCCGATCGGGCCACTTCCCCAGCAGATCAGCCAGGCCGACCCGGCTCAGAAGAGAGATGGGCCAGCCGCCGTCAGGGCGCGCGTAGTTCCATTTGACGGCGACGTGGTTAAGCGACAGCGTCCACTGACCCGTCAACTGGAACATCATCCAGTCGGTGCACTCGACCAGGCGGGCGGCTCGCTGGTAGGTCTTCGGCTCGTTCCGCTTGAGCCAGAGGGCCTTGGGGAGCATCCATTCGGGCGATACTTTATCCGAGACGTAGCGCAGGACCGGGTCGCCGGTTTCGCTGATGTCGGCGGCCTCCTGGCTGGGCGCTGATCCATCCAGAGCAGGGCAGGGCGGAGCGGCTCACCGGCTGAGCCGGTCGCCACGACGGTACACGCCGTGCAGTCAAGGCCGACGGCAATGACTTGCTCGGGTGCGATCTGACCCTGGGCCAGGGCGAGTCGCACTGCCTTTGCCGCTGCCGACCACCATTCCAAGGGGTTCTGCTCGGCCCAGCCCGGCCGGGGATACGTGGTCTCGATCGGTGCGACCCCGAACGCGACGGTTTTTCCGTGAACGTCGACCAGAGCCGCCCGCAGGCTCTGGGTCCCGACGTCGAGCCCCAGGAGCAGTGAGGGTTTTTCACCGGTTGTTTCCATGGCGGCTCACGTGGGAAGAAGACTGTCGAGCACGAATGTGACGGGCCCGTCGTTGATGAGCTCGACTTTCATCATCGCACCGAAGACCCCGGTGGCGACCGTCAGGCCGGATTCCGCGAGCCGGTTCGCGAAGGCGAGATAGAGCGGCTCGGCCAGGGCCGGCTTCGCGGCCTTGGTGAAGCTGGGGCGCCGGCCTTTTTTGCAGTCGGCCAGCAGAGTGAACTGGCTGACCACCAGGATGCCCCCGCCGATTTCGAGGACGCTCTTGTTCATCTTGCCGTCGTCGTCCTCGAACCCGCGCAGGTTCAAGACCCTGTCGCTCAGCCAGACGACGTCGGCAATCGTGTCTTCTTCGGCGACGCCGAGCAAGATGAGCCAGCCCTGATCGATCCGGCCAACGCAATGGCGATCGACATCGACCGACGCCCGTGTGACTCTTTGAAGCACCGCACGCATTCACGAGTTTCTCTCGACTCGACCCGCGCCCGTCGAATGGAAAGCATCATACCGCGGGATGCGGGCGGCTTTCGAGAGCCTGGTCGCGGCGCCAGAGCCAGGCAAAGACCGGAAGCAAGGCCAGGGCTCCCCATTGGTAGGCTGTCAGGCCGAGCGCCACGACCGGCTCGGGGCGGATGAATTCGGTCAAGAAGCGATAGATCAGGTAGGCGATCAGGTAGAGCTTGATTCGCTGGAGCCGGAACAGTCCCCGGCGCTCGGTCCAGAAGAGGAACATCGCGGCCGAGGCGTGAAACGCCGACTCGTAGAGCTGGGTCGGATGACGTGAGATTCCATCGTGGAACACCACGCCCCACGGCAGGTTGGTCGGCTTGCCATAGCAGCAGCCGCCGACGAAGCAGGCCAGCCGGCCCACGGCCACCGCCGCCGCCACCGGCACTGCGAAGCTGTCACCGGTCTTGATCGTGACGCCCAGGATCGCCTTGGCCAGCTCAACGCCAAAATAGCCGCCGACCAGGCCGAAGAGGATCGTCTTGCCGTTATCGAACCAGGCCCGGCCGCTGGCCAGCCCTTCCCAGTCCGTCAGTACAAACGGCAGCTTCGAGCCGATCATCGCTCCGCAGAACGCTCCCAGCGCGATCCCCCACCGCTCCAGAGCTGAAAGGGGCAGCGCCCTGTCCCCCGGCGCTTCAGGAACACCGCCGTCAAGAGCGCCATCGCCATGATCGCGGCATAGGCAAGGCCGGGAGCGGCAGGCGGAGGATCGGTCATCGGTTGTTCCACAGGTTGTCAGCGATTCATGAGGGTGCAGTAGGCAAACATCGCGGCAACCACGGCGACGCCGATCAGGATGGGCATCACGATCGTGAGGGCGATGATCCAGACGACTCGCTCTGTCGCCGACATCGTCTCGCCCCGGCGCCGACGCCTTCGGGCCTTCCACTCGGTGATCAAGAGCGCCGGCACGATCGAGATGAATAAGAGCACGGACAGGCCTGGCGCATCGCGAAAGAGCGCCGCGGCCACGCCGATCACCGCGATCAGGGCCATCATGCCCGCGATCGTCGAAAGCGGGCCGCGCGCCGGCACGGGAGACCTCGCTCGAGCGCCGGGATACTTGCGCCAGTCGCGGCGCTGGCACAGCCAGCATTCCGATGCGCCGGGATCATTGGGTGCGAGACAATGCCAGCAAGTCGGCTCCGGAATTGGTTTGGGATCGCTCATCGAGGAGAACTCGCTCCGGAGACTTCGGGTCAGTTCACGTCTCGGCGGTCACGGGGGGGCCGTGCACGCCGCTGGGCAACTTCGATTCTAATGGGATGATGGGCCCGTCGCCTGGCAGATCAGGAAGACGGCGATGCACAGGGAGGCCAGCCCGAGCGCGGGGAGTACGACCGCCGCGAAGATGATTGAGGCGATTCGTTGGAGACCGGTCATTGGCCGTCCCTCACGGCTCCGGCGGCGGGCACGTAGGTTGGTGATGAACCAGGCCAAGAGCAACATGAACGGTAGCAGAACGACAAGCGCCACCGCGCCACCCTCCCAGATGATCCACCCAATCAGAATGGCCCCGACGGCGATGGTGGTCAGCGCGGTGGCGAATTCCAGCGTGGTCATGGGCTGACCCGGGAGCGGCCGTTTTCGAAACCGCGACCAGATGTAGAGCACCAATGGAAACAGCAAGGGCGACAAATAAAACCACTGATAGGGATCTCTCGAGAGGTCGAAGGCCATCCCGGCACAGAGGATCGCGATTGCACCAACGATAATGACGGCGGCGACGCGCGCTCTGGCCGGATCGCCGCCCCGCGACGCCGCGGTCTCCTTCTTCCCGGAGGACTTAACAGAAAACCAGTCCCGGCGCTGGCACAGCCAGCACTCGGAGGCGCCAGGGTCGTTGGTCGCGCCGCAGTCCCAGCAAGTCGGCTCCGGAATTGGCTTCTGAGCGGTCATGACGGACTCCTCGCTGGGAAATCTCGGGGCATCCCGCTTCTCGGCGGTGTGCCGGCTGGGGCACGCGGCAAAGCGACTTTGATTCTAATGGCTTGGGCGCGCCGCCAGGCAGATGAGCATGCCGGCGATGAAAAGGGACGCGATCACGAGCGCGGGGAGCACGACCGCCAAGAAGATCACCGAGGAGATCCGCTCGAGACCGGCCATCGGCCGTCCTTTAAGGCGGCGATTTCGGGCAACCGCCCAGGTGATCAACGAGGCTGGGATCAAGAAGAAGGGCGATACGACGAGGAGCTGCAGCGCGCCACCGGCCGAGACCATCCACACGATCAGAACCCCCCCGACGGCGATCGTGGTCAGGGCGGTGACGAATTCCAGCGTGGTCATCGGCTGTCCCGGAAGCGGCCGCTTTCGAAACCGCGACCAAATGTAAAGGACGACCGGAATCGGCACGGGCAGCAAACACAACAAGTCGTAGTAAGTGCCCGAGGCCTGAAGGCCCATCCCCGCACCGAGAATGGCGAGTGCGCCAATGATGATGACGGCGGCGACGGGCACTCTGGCCGGATCGCCTCCCCACGACGCCGCGGTCTCCTTCTTCCCGGAGGACGGGTCAGAAAACCAGTTCCGGCGCTGGCACAGCCAGCACTCCGAGGCGCCGGGGTCGTTCGTCGCGCCGCACTCGCAGCAGGTCGGCTCCGGAAGTGGCCTGGGCTCGGGCTGGCTCAAGGGGTTCCTCCGACCAAGCTGGCCGGAGCGGGGTCTTCGGCCGTCTCGGCGGGTGCGCCGAGCCGGCGCGCGTACTCGGCGGCGATCGATTTCACCCGGCGGATCACCTGGCCCTGAATGATCCCGCTCATCGCGAGCGCCGTGCAAAAGATGAGCTCGTGGTACCGCGGCACGCGGATGTCCCGCGCACCCTGGATCCAGATCGCCCATCCCAGCAGCCAGAAGTAGCCGAGCATGGCGGCGATCGTGGCGAACCAGACCAGCCGGAGCTGAAACCGCAAGGTTGCCATGGCCGGGATCAGAAAGAAGCCGACGACCAGGGGGCTTTTCGGTCCGTCCGCGACCATCAACAGAAGCGTGAGCAGCACGACGTCCAGGCAGGTTGCGACGTACTTGAGCGCTTCCGGCATCAGGTGCCGCCGCAGCCAGAGGTGCACCCCCACGCCCAGCAGGACCCACGCCGCGGCGATGGCGGTGACGGTCTGGTGGAAGGCTCTATCGCTGACCTTCGGAAGCTGGATGGAGCCAAGATTGATGCCGTGGTAGTTGATCAACTCGATGGCGTAAAAAGCCGCGACGGCGGCCAGGCGGAGCAGGTTGACCCGCGTCTCCCCCTCGTATTCCTCCCAGCGGCCGACGATGTACCAGGCACGGTCGTCGGCCCCAGGGACTGGAGTTGTGGCGGAGTCGGGTGCGGAGATCGTGCTCATGACGGTGACCTTGTGAGACGGAACCAGGAGGTTGGGCTTCGCCCCTCCAGACATCCTGAATGTCAGGCTCGAAAGCCTGACCTACGAAAATGTCAGGCTCGAAAGCCTGACCTACGAAAATGTCAGGCTCGAAAGCCTGACCTACGCCGGGTCCGCCAGGCTGGAAAGCCTGACCTACGTTGGGCCCCCAATTGTCACCAGAGACAGTGGCGCCATTGCCGCCGGCACGGGCATCCGTGCGGCCGCCGTGTCACGGTAGAACAGGTTGTACGTGTCAAACGGGATGATGCGACCGTCCGGGTGGACAATGTGGATGCACGACTTCTTCACCGAGCGAACATCGAAGTTATAGGGGTCGAGGAACTGCACGATCAGGACCCGGAAGATCATGTCGTACGTCAATTGCGGCGGCGTAGAAAGCTCCGGCAGGCAGCACAGGAGCTGGCGCAACGTCCACGCCGAGGAGTCGGGCGAGTGCGACGTCGAGAACAGCTCGACCACCAGCCGCCGCAGCTCGGGATCCTGCTCGTTCAAAATCGTGTTGCGCTGCAATTCCAGGAGCGCTCCCGGGTCAAGAAGCTGCGTCAGTGGAACGACCTTGCCGCCCAGTTTCAAGGCATACGCCATGGCCAGGCAATCGGGGTGGCAGGGGACGGGCACAATGTCCCTTGGTTGAAAGTGCGGCGACTGTTCGAGAATCCGCGCGCGGACCTCGGCCAGCGTGAGCCGGTCGCGCGCCGGGTCGAAGCCCTCGACCCGGCCGGCAATCTGGACGGGCTGAAAGGTCACTCCGCGCACGCAGGGCTGCGCCAGCGCGAAGTCGATGATCGCACCCAACTGATCGTCGTTGAGCCCCTTCTTGAGCGTGACGACCAGCGTGGTCGAGATCCGGTTCTCGTTGAGGTGCTCAAGCGCTCTGGTGCGGATCTGTACCAGGTCGTCGCCGCGCAGCGCCCGCTGGGGCGGGGCGTCGAGCGAGTCGAACTGGAGGTACACCTCGAAGCCCGGCATGTAGTCGGCGAGCCGGCGCCGAAGGCGGGGTCGCTCGCGATCCGCACGCCGTTGGTGTTTATCATGAGGTGCTTGATCGGCCGCTCGCGGGCCAGGTCGAGCACCTCGAAGAACCCGGGATGGATCGTCGGCTCGCCGCCGGAGATCTGCACGATGTCGGGACGCCCCTCGTTCCGCACGACGCAATCGAGCATGAACGCTATCTGGTCGAGCGACCGATGCGACGGCCGCTTCGGCGAGCTTTCGGCATAGCAGATCGGGCAGGTCAGGTTGCAGTGATCGGTGATCTCCACGAGCGCCAGGCAACTGTGCTGCTCATGATCGGGGCAGAGCCCGCAGTCGTAGGGGCACCCGCGCTCGATGACCGTGTTGAACTTTCGAGGCATCGTGCCGGGCTTGAGGGCCCGCCGCGAGAACTGGTAGTACTCGACGTCCGTCGAGATCAGCACCTTCTCTTGCTTGTGATCGGGGC
This sequence comes from uncultured Isosphaeraceae bacterium, assembly GCA_963781785.1. Classification (GTDB taxonomy): domain Bacteria; phylum Planctomycetota; class Planctomycetia; order Isosphaerales; family Isosphaeraceae; genus CAWAHD01. Next base: position 1,345,317 of record CAWAHD010000002.1, read on the forward strand.
AGTGCTTCACCAGGTAGACGCGGTCGTCCTGGAAAATGACCTTGGCCTCGACCTTGCGCAGGCAGGTCGAGCACAAGCTGTTGGTCAGCTCGAAGAAAATATATGGACGGTCCGCCATCGCGAAGGCTCCTGGTGCCGTCGTCGGATCTTTGATGCGTTTGGCCTGAGCCGCTAACGAGACATGTCCAAACCGCGACCGCGCGTGCCACATGAAATCGGCGAGGCGACAGCCGGACGGCTAACGGCGGCCTCCGTAGAGGTCAATGCGCCTGGCGTCATCGCCGAACGGATGCATGGTAGGGCATTCACATGGGCGCGTCAATCCCCGGAGGGAATCCAGCGCTTGCCCTTGATTTCGAGCCGTGGGTTGGCTTGCAAAAAAAGAAGGCCGGACATCGAGTCCGGCCTTGAGGTCGAGAACGGAGGGCTTCGATTCGCTCGGGACTGACTTACTTCCCGGCGATCTTGGCCCTTGTGGGAGCGGCGGCGAGGACCTTGGAGCCGAGGGTCACATAGTCGGTGACGATCTTGATGACCTCGTCGTCGTAGAAGTCGGAGGGCCAGACCTCGCGCTCGGCGAATTTCTTCTTCTTGCGCTCTTTCTTGGCCTTCTCTTCGGCGGCTTTTTCCTCGGGGTCTTCGGGGACGTACTCGGCGCGGAATTTCGCCTCGTTGAGCGAGATCGAGTGGCGGACCTTGCGCTCGATGAACTTCTTGATCTGCTCGTCCTGCTTCTGGAACTTGGGATCGGCCTTGCGGCGTTCGGTCGAGCGCTGGTCGAGAAGAGCGACCAGGTCGGCGGGGACTCGGTGATAGTTATCGTGGGGCAGATCGTTGATCTTGTCGAACTTGAAGGCGTTGTCGAGCTTCCCTTCGCTGAAGTCACGATAGTCGTTGACGGAAGGGATGTGGACGTGCGGGGAGACGCCGTTGATCTGCGTGCTCTCGCCGTTGGCGCGGTAGAACTGCTGGATCGTCAGTTTGAGGGCCCCTCGATTGGGCTGGCTCGCCCGCCGGTCCCGGCGGCGGACATGATCGCCGATCATGATGATCTGCTGGACCGTGCCCTTACCGAATGTGCTGGTATCGCCGATGATCAGCCCGCGGTTATAGTCTTTGATCACACCGGCAAAGATCTCCGACGCGCTCGCGCTCATCCTGCTGATCAGGACGACGAGGGGGCCATCCCAGGCGGTTCCTTCGTCGTCGTCGTCGTGGTGCCGGACGCCGCCGGCTTCCCTGACCTGGACGACCGGGCCGGTGTCGATAAATAGCCCGGAGAGCGTCTTGGCTTCGTCGAGCAGCCCGCCGCCGTTTTCGCGAAGGTCCATGACGACCGCATCAATACCCTGAACCGTGAATTCATTGAGGATTTTCCGGCAATCGATGGTCGCACTGACGGCGTCGCGATCGCCGCGCAGCAAGGCGCCGGTGTCGCCGTAGAAGGCGGGCAGGCTGATCACGCCGATCTTCAGCTCCTTGCCGTCGGAGGCCTTGGCCTGGATGACCTTGCTCTTGGCGTGCTGATCCTTGAGCTCAATCTTCTCGCGGGTCAGCTCGTAAACCCGCGTTTCCTTGGCTCCGTCGGGCTGAACGATCAGCTTGACCTTGGTCCCTTTGCGGCCTCGGATATAGCGGACCACGTCGTTGAGCTTCTTGCCGACCAGATCGATCTTTTCGCCGTCTTCCTGCTCGACGCCGATGATCTTGTCTTCGGGCTGAAGCCGGCCGTCACGGTCGGCCGCCATGCCGGGGACGACCTCGCTCACCACCGCATAGCCGTCTTCGGAATGAAGCTGGGCGCCGATACCCTCGAGCGAGAGATGGAGCTGCTGGTTGAGCATGTCTTCCAGGTCTTTGGGCCCGATGTAGGCGGTATGCGGGTCGAAGGTCTTGGTGAGGTTGGTGAGATATGCCTGGAGCAGCTCGCTGGTATCGGTCTGATGGACTTGCCGGTTGCTGTCGCGATAGCGGATCGTCCATTTCTTGACCGCCTCGTCGTCGCTCAAATCTTCGACGACCTTGGAGAAGAGCAGATCGAACTTCACCTTCTTCCGCAGCCGCTCGTTGGCCTCGGCCACGTCGACCGGAAAGGCGATCTTGTCGGTATCGTCGGGGAGGTATTCGTCGAGTGTGAAGTCTGGCTTCTGCTTGAGCAGCTCCATCTGCGTCTTGAACCGTTCGTCGCGCCGCACCAGGTATCGCTCGAAGACCTTGTGTGCGAAGTCGATGTTCCCCGCCCGCACCTGGTCGTCGAGGTCTGTCTGTTCCTTTTTGAACTCGTCCACGTCGGCCTTCAAGAAGTAATACTTGGCGGGATCGAGTGCGTTGATGAAGTTGTCGCACCACTTGATCGCGATCGCGTCGTCGATCTTGGGGCGAGCCATATGCTGGTCTTCGAGGAGCTCGACCACGATACGGGCCGTTTCTTGATCCTCTCCCTGGGGCACGGGAGCCTGCGCCCCCATGACCCACGCCATCAGCGCCAGGATCGCCATCAACACGAATGGACGGAATGATATTCGCGACATAGGGTTCTGTTCCTGACTTGAAACCGACGCGATCCAATCGGAATCGACACCCGGATTAGCGACACTATCATCCTAGCCGTGAAATCCTTAGGGGACAAGTGCATCCACCAGTTAGTCCCGAATCCTTGGCCCCTGGTACTCTATCGGTCGTGCAGGGGTCTTGCCTGTTGTCCGGGTTTTGGCGGAAAGCCCTTGGCCCCCCGGAGGCACGAGGTAGCCCGACGGCGAGAACGACCAACAACAAGGGCCTGATGTGTAATACGTTGCCGTTGCCTCACGGTTCACCGCCGGGACCGGGACGATCCGGTCAGGTGCGCGGAATGGAGTCAAGTCACGCGGCTTCGCCAGCCGATATTCCGATTACGACTTCCTTGCTTTGCACCCCATGATCCGCCTTCGTGCACCAAGAGCCATGACCCGCCAAGTTGTACCGAGCATGGTGCTCTCCGTTTTGATTGTCTGTTTTTTTGCGGTTGCGCTCTTTCAGCCCGACCCGCCCCGTACGGGTCAAGGCCCGCACCCATCGTTACCGGGCGGAGGGATCGCAAATTCCGGATCCGCGCCGCCGGCTGCCGGCCGGTCAACCGTCGCCGGGACCAGGGACGCGTCGCCCCAGGTGACTGACCGCGCTCGACGCGCTGCGGACCGACCCCTGACCGCGGAAAACCGAAATGCCTCGGGGTCGCAAGGCACCTCGATCAGGGCGGTTGCGACACAAGCCGGCCGTTCGCATGCGCGTTCAGTGAGCACGACGACCGGCGCCAGGGTCAAGGAAAAGACACGCACCAATCCGAAACACCCGGGGGACTTCACGGTCGTCAAGGCCGGAGAGGCTCTGGACGACGTCGCCCTGCGCGTCTACGGCACGACCGGCGAAGCGGCTTTGCTCTGGCGGGCCAACCGCGACGCGCTCGAGCGTCCCGATTCGCCGCTCAAGGTTGGGATGCTCCTGCGGACGCCGCGGAACCGAAGGATGAAGGGTGAAGGATGAAGGATGAAGAAAGCCCTTGGCGGCCTTGTGACTGGCTGCGCCGTGACCACCCCCCCAAACCCCCCCTTCGCAAGGGGGCGAAAGGGATTGCGCGCGTGTAACGAATCACTGCGCGCTAGAGGGCGCTGCGGAAATAGATGACGTCGCCGTCCTTGACGATGTACTCTTTGCCTTCGAGGCGCTGGAAATGCCTGGCTTTGGCTTCCTTGACGGAGCCGGCCTGGTGGAGGTCGTCAAAGGCGGTGACCTCGGCGCGAATGAATCCCTTGGCGAGGTCGGTGTGGATCTTCCCGGCGGCGGCGGTGGCGGTCGCCCCTCGCTCGAGATTCCAGCCGCGCACCTCGGGCTCACCGGCGGTGAAGAACGTGATGATGCCGACGGCGTCGTACGCCTGGCGGATGATCCGGTCCTTGCCGAGCGTGGAGACGCCCAGGTCGGCCATGAACGCCGCGCGGTCGTCGGGCTCGAGCTGCGACAGCTCGAGCTCGAGCTTCGCATCGATGGCCAAAGCTTCGGGAGCGAGGGCCCGGAGCGAGTCGGGAACCTCTTGCCCTTGTTGAGCGTTCAAAACGGCGACCTGGGGCTTGTCCGTCAAGAGGCCGAACGACCGTAACGGTTTCTTGTCCTCGGCACTCAATTCGAGGGTTGCGACTGACTTGCCTTCTTCGAGGGCCGACTGCACCAGTTTGACCGTCTCGAGCTCCCTGGCCGACTGCTCGCGGTCGGGCCTGGGTTTCTTGAGGCTGGCTTCGAGCCGCTCGGCGCGGCTCGTGACGACCTCCAGATCGGCGAACAGGATCTCGTCGCGGAACTGGGAGAGTTGAAGAGCGGGATCGCCCGATGCGAAGCCGTTCAAGACGATGAGCAGGGCATCCCCCTCGCGGATCAAGGCCAGGCGCTGCGGATTATCCGCATGCGAGCCCGAGAGCAGCCCGGGAGTGTCGAGAAACTCGACCGAGGCCGGTGTCACCTTCTTGGGATTGTGGAGCGCGGCCAGATAGTCCAGCCGCGGGTCCGTCAAGGTCGCGACGCCCGCCTGCCCGGAATGGACCTTGGACGGATCCGGACGAGCACCCGTCAAGAGCTGGAACAATGTGCTTTTGCCGCTGCCGGCAAACCCGACGATTCCCACACGCATCAGTCTCTTTTCCTTGTGTGCTCCGGTCTCCCGGGGGCCTGCTGTCCCAGGCACACGGCCAGCGGGGACAATTCCCGTTGTCAGTTCGCTCTCCGGCGGGGCGGTTGCGAGGTCTTCAAGCTGGCTTCGAGCTGGTCGAGCTGGAATTCGAGCAGCGCGAGCCCGTCGGCGCCGAGCTCGCGGTGACCGAATCGGACCTGATAAAACGCGTGGACGACTTGCTGCGGGATGGTCGCAGCCTGCCCGGTGATCCCGGCCCGGCCGGTCAAGAATTCCTCCGCCCGCTCGGCGAACTCGCTCTGAGTTTCGGATGGAGCGCGCTCCAGGCCGCAAGCGGCGAGGATCTGGATCAGACGCCGGTAGAACAGCGTTCCCGGGCTGAAGTACGCGGCGCCCAGGGCGTGACGGCGCAGCCAGCGCAACAGCGTCTGGCCGATCCGGAAGCAAAGGTACGCGAGGCCAACCGCCAGAGCCAGAGTCACGAAGCTGACCACGAAACCGCGGAAGCTGAAGAACTCGCCGACGTTCTCGAAATTGAGCAGACGCCTGAACCATTTCCGCAGCCAGGCCCCCATGTCGAGATACTGATGGCGGACTTCCTGCATGATCGTGCGCATCGGAGCGTAGACCAGCCGATCCTGGCGGTCGCCGTCGTAGCCGATGACATAGAAGACCCAGATGTGGCGAATCGCGTCGGTGAACGGGCGGAAGTTGCCGGCCAGACCGCCGACCTGGGCGATCGACCGCCGGCGTGCGGCGCCGGGAGTTGCGTCCAGGGCCAGCCAGATCGGCAAGCGTTCGTTGGCGGGATCAAGGTCGGTGAAGGCCTCGACCCAGCTATGGGCATGCTTCTGCCGGACGATCAAGGTCTGGGTCAGCTCGTTCCAGTCACCCCCTTTGAAGCCGTTGACAACGCGGGACTTGATGCCGATCGACCGGAGCAAGAGTGCCAGTGCACTCGCGAAGTACTCACAATGACCCGACTTGCGATTGACCAGGAAGTCTTCGACCGGGTCGATCGTGGAGTCGACGACGGTCATCTCGAGTGTATAGGTGAATTCGCCGGAATCGCGCAGGTAGGAGGCCAGCTTCCTGGCTCGAGCCTCGATGCCTGCGCGGCCCTCGGCCGGCAAGCCGGCGACGAGCGGCTCGGCGATTGGCGCAGCTTGGGGAGCAGTTTGGGGGGCATCGTCGTGAGCCACCGGTCGTTATCGCTGGGCGGAAGCTCGTGCGGCTGGGCGCGATCAACGGCGATGTCCGAGATGACCACGTAATCATATTCTCCCCTGGATTCATCGGGCCGGAACAGGGTGCCGTCGTTGGTCGTCAAGGAGGGAGGGTTATCGTGGACGGAGGATGCATCAAGGATGGGGCGGATCGCGAAGAGCGCCGCGGAATCGATCGGCTCGAGCTTGATTCTCTGATGCAGGACCGGGCCTTGCTTGATCCGCTTCTCGTCACGAAAGCTAAAGCCGACGACCGACTGGGTTCCCATCGTCTGGCGGTGCCATTTACCACCGTCGTATCGAAGCATGGTGACGCCGCGCCAGAGGAGCTCGTCGGCGGGGTGGAACGGCTCGCCGTCGTTGTCGGTGAGTTCGACGGTCATGACGACCGAGTCGTTTTCGAGGATCTCGCCGAGCTGTCCGAGCTGCACTTCTTCATCGAACCCGGTGAGGTGCTTGGCCATGGGCGCACCCTGCTGGCTGCGGAGGGCGCCTGCCTCGCGGGGCAAGACGAGGAAGATCAACCCACCCAGGGCGAGCGTGGCCGCCATCACGCGGGCCGTCGCCGCGGCGTACGGAAAATTGAAGAGACCGCGATAAGGATCGACGGCCGGAGCTTGCATGATCCGCTGCGAGCTGCTCGAGGCCGCGGGCGAAAACCGCTGTGCCTCGCGCTGCAGGAAAAACTGGCCCAGAACCCAGATGGCCAGCATGGCCCACAGGAACAGCCACGCGCCGACCTGGTCGCTCTGGTTGACGACCGAGCCGATCAGCACCTGCATGAGTCCCAGCAAGAACAAGAACCAGTCGTCTTCGGCCGTCTTGGGCAGGAAGTACTTGATGACCTGGAGATAGACCAGCCAGTGGGCGAGTGCGGGGATGCGCTGGGAATCGTCGAGCCTGTACTCAAAATAGAGCAAGCCCATCGAGCCGACGGCCAGCAGATTGGCCACCCGGCGGGGCAGGGTCCAGAGCCTGGCGCGGTCCACGGTGAAGAAGGCGATCGCCCCCACCACGGCGACGACCCCGCCCAGGATCCTGGCCAGGTGTCCCTCGGGATTGTCGCCACTCAAGGACATGGTGGCCACGAAGAGCATCAAGTAGAAGCTGGCTCGGTAGACGAGGTAGCTGTTCATGGGGCGGCGTCTCCGTTGTCAGCGGCAGGCCGCGGGGCGGCAAGCTCGCCGTCGGCTTCGTCCTTGGAGAGGCCCCGGCGGCGCTCGACCTCGGTCGAGCGCCGGTCTTTGATCGCGCTGGTCGAGCGCTGCTCGAGCAAGAGGCGGGTGGACGCTTCCGCGAGCTGGAAGAGCGGAGCGAGGTCGCCCATGGCGGCGTTCAGGATCATGAGGTGCCCGAGCAGGCTGCGGGCGGAGGAGCCCGAGAACCGCGCCGACCGCTCGGCTTCCTCGAACATGTTGATCGGCCGGGTCGAGAGGACGACCAGGAGCGACCCGCGCAGGACGGCCGGCGGGACCACGTCGAGCAATTCGGCAACCCCCCCCTCGGTGGCCGGCTTCATGACGGCGAGCTGCTCCAGGAGCTCGTGGAGCAGCTTGACCGAAGCCGGCCCCTGCCGCACACCGGGCGCCTGCCCCGTCCAGCCCAGGACCAGCCGGCGGCCCTGGTGCCGGCAGGTCTCGACGCAAAGCGTGGCCGCGAACGAGATTGCCAGCTCCATGGCTTCACGCTGCTCCGGGCCGGCCTTGGACCGCGGCAGCCAGGGATCGATCAGGATCGCCAGGTCCTGCTCGCTCTGCTGCTCGAATTCCTTGACCATCAGCTCGCCGCGCCGCGCCGACGTCCGCCAGTGGATCCATCGCTGGCTGTCGCCTGAGCGATAGCCGCGCAGCCCATGGTATTCGACCTGCTGCGCCGAGCGGTCGTGCCGCTGGCCGCGCCGGTTCTCGGTCGCTTGGCGTTGCAAGAGGAACCAGCGGCGCGTCAGATTGCCGATCCTGGGATAGACCAGCATCTCGTCGGCCAGCGCGATCTCGGCGCGGTGCTCGACCAGGCCGAACGGAGAGCGGGTACCCAGGTCGAGCTCGCGAAACTGGTACTTGCCGCGCCCGGGGCTGGCCCCTTCCCAGCGGATCCGTGCCCGCTCGCCGGCGGGGACCCGTGCGAAGAAGACCCGTTGCATGACGGTCGTCGATCCCGGAACCGAGCGATCGACCGGGCTGAGCAGGTCTTCGATGAAAAGGGCGAGCGCCGCGAACCAGCGACGGCCGTTTTCCAGCGTGTATTCGATGACGAGGGGATCGCCCGCAAACACGTAGGCCGGCACGCGCCGCTGGATGTCGAGCCGGTGCAGCGTGGCACGTCCGCCGAAGATCGAGGCCAGAAACGGCCCCGCCGACAGGGTGAAGACCAGAAGGATCAGGTTGACCTGCTGCACCAGCCCCGCGCCCAGGAGCGCGAGGCTGACGCAGAAATAGACGAAACCTTCCCGCGTGATGATCTGCCGCTGGGTGGGCCAGAGGGACATGAGTCCCCGGATCACGGAACGGATCAGGCCGCGCGGCTCCCGCGAGCGAGACCTGTCATCAACGCCCATCTGAGTTCATCCTTTCGCCCTTGACGACGAGCCGCTTCCCCGTTCGCTTCGAGGCCGGCTCACGCCGGAACGCGAATGCGGTCGACAATGTCGCGGATGATCGCCTCGGCCGCTCCAAACTCGCCGGCCTGAAGAAACGATTTGCCGACCACCCGGTGCGACAGCACGGGCACAACCAGCGTCTTGATGTCGTCGGGAACCACGTACGTCCGGCCCGAGACCAGGGCCAGACTCTGCGCGGCCCGATAGAGCGTGCAGCGCCCCTCGGGTGCTGACGCCCACCTGGAGATCTTCGCTGCGCCGGGTCGCATGCACGATGTCGAGCAGATAGTCGGTGATTGCGTCGTCCACCTGAACCATCCGCACGGCTCGCTGAAGCTGGAGCACGTCGTCGGCGCTCAAGACCGCCCCCAGCCCGTCGATCGGCTCGCCGTCGCGATGGCTGGCGACCAGCTTCCGCTCTTCGGAGCGGACGGGATATCCCATCCGCAACCGCAGCATGAACCGATCGAGCTGGCTCTCGGGCAGGACGTAGGTCCCCTCGAACTCGTAGGGATTCTGGGTCGCCAGCACGATGAACGGGGGCGGCAGCAGGTACGTCGTGCCTTCGATCGAAGCCTGGCGGTCGCTCATCGCCTCCAAGAGCGCGCTTTGCGTCCGAGGTGTGGTGCGGTTGATCTCGTCAGCCAGGATCACGTTGGTAAAGAGCGGGCCGGGCTTGAAGACGAACTCGCCGGATGGCGCGTGATAGATGCTCGAACCGAGCACATCCGACGGAAGCAAGTCGGGAGTGAACTGGATTCGCCGGAACGAACAGTCGATACTTGCGGCCAGGGCTCGGGCAAGCAGGGTCTTGCCCACGCCGGGAACATCCTCGATCAGGACATGTCCATCGGCGAGGAGTGCCACGACGGCCAGCCGGATGACCTCCGGCTTGCCGAGCACAACCAGTCCGACGTTTTCAAGAAGCTTGTTTGACAGGGAGAGGAGATCTTCGATATCTGGAGTTGCGGTCTCGGTTGTTTGGGTAGCATTCATGCGGTGCGCTCAACCTGCGGTACGGTGCATCGAGCCGGAGTTTTTTCGAGGCCGTGAGAATACTATAAGTTATCGAGCCGATCTTTCCAACGGCTGGATGGATGGCGAGCCGAAGGCTCGCATTGAATGAACCGACAAGGATCTCTTCGAGCGGGCCAAACCGGCCCCGTCACGAGCTCATGGAAGGCGCACTCAAGCTCTTGATCCTGACCGGGCGTCCCCGGCTGGGCGACGCGAGCTGGCCCCATGCTGCGTTGCTCGACCGACTGGAACGACGGGGCCTGCGTGTTCAGGTCCTCTGCCCGTCCCGGGGGCCCGATCTCGGTGCGGACCCGCGCGTGGTCGAGAGTCCCATACTCGGAAATCGCTGGCTCAGAGCCCTCGCGGTTCGCCCGCTTTGGTCGGAAGGCCGCCTGGAGCGCCCCGACTTGATCCACCTCGCCCACGACGAGATGGCCGACGTCGCGATCGCCCTCTCGGAAACCGGCGAAACCCCCTACGTTCAGACCGTCTGCGGTTTTCGGAGCATTGACCGGGGCTTGCGATTGAGCCGGCGCTGGTGCCGTCGCCTCGTGGCGGGAAGCCTCGACCTGGCCCGCGACCTGGTCAATGAGCTGGGCGTCCCCACCGAACGAGTCGTCGTCATCCCGCCCGGCGTCCCATCCGAGCACGACTCCGCCCGCAAGAACGGCGCCGATATTGTCCCAGTCGTCGGTGCCGGCGGATCTTACGAGGAGGCTTCAGGACTCTTCGTCTTCCTCGAGGCTGCCCAACGCGTCGTTGCCGCCGGTTACGATGTCGAATTCGTTATCGCCACTCATCCAAGCCAGCAAATCAATCTTCGCCATAATGCCCAATATCTCCAGATTTCCGATCGCGTGACGGTGACGGATGAGCCCGGGGTGGGACGTGAGTTCTGGTCGGCGCTGGATATCTACTGTGAGCCAGCCGTCCAGCCGAGCAGTGGCCGAGCGCTCATTCAGGCGCTGGCTCGCGCCCTCCCGTGCATCGCCACCAATGTGAAAGGGGTGCGCGAGCTGATCGTCTCCGGCGAGAGCGGCTTGCTCGTCCCGCCGGGTGATCCGCAGGCTTTCCAGGAAGCGATCATCGCATTCCTCATCGACCCTGATCTGGCGCACCGATGCGGCCAGAATGGCCTCGACCTGGCCCGGCGCAGTTCGACGTCGATGTCGAGGCAGACCGCCTGGCGGAACTGTATCGAGAAGTCAGGATGAAGGATCAAGGCTAAGGCGGAGCGGAGTCAACGCACTTCGCCGCATGGAATGTGCCATTCACTCGACGCGCCGGACGCAGTCGGTGTGAACTCCTCCCCGGCCGTTTACCCCACTTGGCTTTGATCCACGACGCATCTTCTTGTGCCAATTGGGCTTGACCCATGTCGGTTGATTAATCGGATTTCACGATTTTTCTGACGCACGTTATTGTTTCAAAAAGACTTGCAGCGTGTCGGTTGAATAATCGGAAGTGTCCTTGGTTTTGCGTTATCCCTTGGCCGGCAAACGACTTAATCCATGTCGGTTGAATAATCGGAAATCGTGTCAATTGATTGACCGATTGCATTACTGAGCAAGTGGTTATGCCATGTCGGTTGAATAATCGGAACTTCCACGTCCGTTGGTCTTGCGGCGGGCGGAATTGAGGGTTGCAACGGAATTCGCGGTTCCGATCAAATGCCTTTGAACCACGGAAGGCACAGCGCGGCCGAGCCGCAACCTATTTAGTGACAATCGATAACTCTCCAGGATAGATTGAGTGCCATTGTTGTCCGCTCTTCGATCCGGAGGATAAATCGTGAAGTCTTTTCTACAGCGATTTGGCTCGCTCGTCTCAGGTGTGCTGCATGGTTTCGATCGTCTCCGCTTACGCGGTAGCAAACGTCTCTTGTGCAATCCTGGCGGAGTCTCCAATTTTCTGTTGCAGGCGCAAGTGCCGTTCATGAACTATAAATCCTTCGCCAAAGATACGACGGTGGCGTTGTGTAAGGCCGTTGAGACTGAGGCCAAACAAGCGGGCCTTTACCAATACCTCAACAACAGCCAGGAAAGTAAGGAAGCAACGGCGTTGCGCTTGGCGGCCGAGCACGGTCGCGATCAAGGCCTGATCGCGGTTCTGGGCTGCGTTGAGCCGTGCCAAGTCGTCCAGTTGCGGGGTAGCAGGCAGACCAAGACGTTGGAGCTGCGAATCGAGCCAGGTAAATGTCTTCATTACTATCATTACTACCTGGATGCGGACTACGGCCTTCGTTACACGCGGCTCCAGAGCTGGTTTCCGTTCACGATGCATGTGGGACTCAACGGTCGAGAATGGCTGGCCCGTCAGATGACGAATGCCGGCTTGCGGTATCAGCAAAAGGACAACTGTTTCACGTGGGTTGAGGATTGGGACGTGGCACAACGGATGCTGGACGACCAATTGACAACGGAGTGGACGCCGCTGCTGGATAGCTGGGCGGCCGAGAGCCATCCATGGTTGTCGCGACTCGTGACGCCGCCGGTGCCGTATTATGGTCAGTCCAGGAAGGGGAATACGCTACCGACATCGCGTTTCGCACCCCGGAGGACTTACAGAGGCTTTATCCGCGGCTGGTGCAATATGCGACCGGGCCGCTCCAGAGCACCGATGTACTCCGGTTTATGGGTTACCGGGTCACGAAGTCCGGGCGGCCGCATCGCGATCTGGCCGGCGAGGTGGTGACGACGATCAAGGAGTTGGTGGAAGGGACGTGTGTCAAACACCGAGTGCTGCAGAATGGGTTGAAGATGTACGACAAGTTTGGCCAGGTGTTGCGCCTGGAGAACATCTTGATCAATGTGCGCGATTTCAAAGTGTTTCGCATGCGTGAGGGGGACACGGACGGGCCGATGGAATACTTGCGGCTGCGCAAGGGGGTAGCGGACATGCATCGGCGCGCGGAGCTCGGCCAGAAAATCAACGAGCGCTATGCCGCAGCCCTGGCTACAATGAGCGATTCGGTGCCGATGGGAGAATTGGCGCGCGATCTGGGCAAGACCACGACGTGGAAGGGTCGATCAGTGCGCGCGCTCAATCCGCTGGCACCGGCCGACGTAGAACTCCTGGAGGCCATCAGCCGTGGTGAGTTTGTGCTCAACGGCTTTCGCAACCGCGACCTGCGAGCGCTGCTCTTTACGGACGCCGCATCGGTGAGCCCCGAGGAAGCGAAGCGGCAAGCGGCAAAGGTGACGCGGTTGGTTCGTCTGCTTCGTGCCCATGGTGTGATCACCAAGATTCCGAAGACCCACCGCTACCAGGTGTCGACGGAAGGCCGCAGCAAGGTAACCGCGTTGCTCGCAGCCCGACAGGCAAGCACGGAACAATTGCTCAAAGCCGCATAAGATAAGGAGTTCCAAAATCTGTGCGCCACTCGAAGAAATCGAACGTTAGTAGAACGGAAACGGAACAGTGACGCATGCCCAAGAACGTACGCGATTGCGCGGGGTCATCCTTATAAGTGGATCGGGAGAAGGGGCAGCCAGTCCTCGGAGGCTCCAACACCGGATTCGGTCGTGCTTTATCCTTTCCGTGTGAGTCCGTGCCCTCCGTGGTTAAATGCATTCTTGTCGATGCGGTTGGCGGTTGCCTGTAATCGTCCGGCATGTCGCGTTCCGCTTCCGTCTCATCTGCGGACGCGCTCGACGAGCAGTGGTCGCCAGTAGCGATCGATCACCGCTTCCCACGTAAAATCCTCTTCAAACCGCTTCCGCCCGGCCAATCCCATCTGCCTTCGCAGATCCGGATCATCCAGCAGCTTGCCGATTTTCCCGGCCTGGTCCGCCGGGTTTCCTGGCTCGCACAGTAATCCCGTCACGCCATCAGTGACGGTATAAGGCAGCCCCCCAATGCGGCTGGCGACGACCGGTATGCCCGCGGCCATGGCCTCGACCGATGTAATGCTGAGAGCATCCTGCGCGATCGTGGGTACCAGGCAAATATCGGCCGCCCGATAATGCCCAGGTAGCTCGGCCTGCGAGCACCATCCGACGGATCGCGTGAACTCGTCAATCTGTCCCGGCGGGTCGAAGGTTACAACCAGTTCGAAGTCAGCACGATTTTCTCGCAGCAGCCGGCAGGCCTCGTGTGCGACATGAAATCCCTTGATGACCTCACCGGCCACCGCCGCCATGAACAACCGGATTGGTCGCGAATTTGCGGGATCAGGGGCGGGGCTCTCCTTCGGATTTCGAATTTCGGATTTAGGATTTGGCGGGACGGGGAACCGTCCCGCATCGATTCCCCACGGCACGACGCAAACCCGCCGCGCATACGGTTCGACCATGGCGGCGGTGATCGGGTTGAGCACGAGCACGGCCTCGGCCTCGTAAAATGACTTGCGTAGGATCCGGTCGTATTCCGCCGTGCCGACTCCAGCCAATGCTCGTTCATGCTGATGCAGCGCGCCGGCGTGATACCCGCGCTCGGCCAGGCACTGGTGGCAAACCTGGGGCGTGGCAAGCTGATTGCGGGGACACTGTTCAACCTGGTTCGGCCCAACTCCCAGCAGCCGCAGGTTGTTGAGCGGGCAAAGGCACTCCTGGGCCTGGACGAGCATCAGGTACGGGTACCCGCGCATGGCCTCAGCCAGGTGCGGCTTCATATTCCAGGCGTCGGAAATGACCACATAGTCGGGCGCGAACGAATCGACGGCGCTGCGAAACCGCTGCCGAATCGTGCCAAGATTCCAATCGCCGTCGTCAAACTCAATACCCTCGCTTGCGAGCGGCTCCTCGTCGGCGACGCGTCCGATACCCCACGCCGGATAGCATGCATAAAAGTGCCGGACATCGTATCCAGCGCGGCCGAGGAACTCAACCAGCCCAGCGGTGTGCATGTTGCCGCCGCCGGTCGAGGGCCAGTTGAAGAGAAGGCTCAGCACAGCGACACGGATCGGACCACTCCGGCGGGGGATCGAATTTCCCGTTCCGGACTCCGGCTTTTCCCGCGCGACTGACTGGTCTTCCTCACGCGGCGGCGCGATCCCGAGCGGAGGGACGTCGGCCGTGGGCGCGGACATACTCAGTTCCGCTTCGACAAGCCCCAAGTTGAGCCGCGCCGGCAGGCAATCCCGACCGCTCTCGATCGCCGCCCGCCAGCCTTGGCAAGCCTCGTCAAACCTCCCTTCCATTGCGGCGAGAACAGCCAGATCGTTCTGAACCAATACGCGCAGCCACATGTCCGCCTTTGCGGCAGACCGCCCGAGCCGGGCGTAGATTGCCCGCGCTTCTTCATATTGCCCGTCCCGGACGAGCTCGCATGCCTTCCAGTAATTCGCGGGAAGCCCATCCGCGCCGGTTGCACTAGCACGGGGAATGGCCGATCGCCGACGTGGCTTTGTGGTCTTCCCAGCCTGCTGAGCCTTCTTCGCACGCTTAGACATCACCGACCTGCACATCGAGTTTCCGGATTTCGAGTTTCGGGTTTAGGACCTGAGATTTAGAGTCTACCTCCGTACCGTCTCTGCGCCGTACGCGCATCTTGTCGGATTTGAGATTTAGGATTTCGTGCTTGGTTGCGGCTTAGCCGCGTTGGGATTTCGTGCTTCACGGTGGCCACAGGCCGCCGTTACGCCATTGTGACAGCGCGTCCTGAAGCGCCCCGACGGCCAGCGCCGGGCAATGCAGCTTATCCGGGGGCACGCCGTCCAGCTCCTCGATGAGGTCTTCCACCGTCAGCTCTCGGCATTCTGCGATGGATCTCCCCGCGATCATCTCCGTTAGCATCGATCCCGACGCGATCGTCGGCCCGCATCCGACCGTGTGATACTTCGCCGCCGAGATTCGGTCGTCTTGAATCTTCAAGTAAAGGATTATGAACGCGCCGCGGCCCGGATTTCCTGCACGCCCGATCACGTCGGAGTCCTCGATTGCTCCGCCGTTTCGCGGTGCCATGACGTGTTCGGTTAGAGTTTCGGAGTACTTGCCCACGTTCATCTCCGCGGACGTGAATATCCGGGAATACTCGCCGCTGGGACGGCTCGTTTTGTGCTGGCTCCTGGCCCCTCTCGTAGCCCCGACGACTTGCTTGGCAAGCCTTGCGGAGGTCGCGCAAACCGAAAACCGGATCTGACCCCCGAGATTGCGGAGGTCGCGCAAACCGAAAACCGGATCTGACCCCCGAGATTGCGGAGGTCGCGCAAACCGAAAACCGGATCTGACCCCCGAGATTGCGGAGGTCGCGCAAACCGAAAACCGGATCTGACCCCCGAGATTGCGGAGGTCGCGCAAACCGAAAACCGGATCTGACCCCCGAGACAAACCGAAAACCGGATCTGACCCCCGAGACAAACCGAAAACCGGATCTGACCCCCGAGATTCGGATCTGACCCCCGAGATTGGAGCTGCAATACGAGAGAACCGGGGTGATGGTGAACAGGTCGCCCGCGGGGGGCGATACCTGTAGGAAGACGCCAGGGCTGGCGGGATTGATGACGCAGCTCCCGCGGAGTGAGTTGCAACCGCCGGTTCCAAACGACAGCGGGGGAATGGCCCGGGGGCTAGCGACCCCCGGCATCATCGCTGCCCGACCGATGGCGACAGGCGCGGCGCCGAGACGATTCATGACAGGGGGCGGCGAGGCGGAGCTTGCAATGGAGAGGCTGCCGCTGGAGACAGCGATACCGCCGCGTCCGCGACGACCGGCCGCGCTCGATCTGACGATCGGTTGGGTAGGCGTGGTGCCGTTGCCGGTCGTGCCATTCGTTGCCGTTGTGGTGGCCGTGGGTCCGGTACAAGCGGCCCCGCCCGATCCGGTCACCCCCCTGGCGATCCATCCGGTCGGGCTGGGCGCTGCGCATGTGCCTCCCGTCCCGGGAGGCGGCCCGGCGGTGGTCCCGGTCCCACCCGTGCAGCATCCTCCGCCTGCCGCGCACGTCGGACTCACGGGTTGGAGCGGTGTTGTCGGACTCGGTGGCGGCGGCTGATCGGTGCTGTTACCGTGATCGGGTGTGAGGGACCCGTGGGTGGTCCGGTGCCGGGCCCGCCTGTGGGCGTTCCAGCACCGGCGCCGGGCCCGCCCGTTCCGCCCGCAGGCGGGGGCGTTGGGACGCCGGGCGGCGGCGGGCCGCCGGGGGGAATGGGAGAAATCGGCCCGCCGGGGCCCGGACCGAAGATCGGCGCCCAGATCGCAATGGGGTTCGGTGGCGTGCCACCAACGGGCGGGGAAGGTGGGCTCGGAGGGATGGGAGGACCACCCATCCAAATGGGCGGACGAAGCACGCCCGCAGCGATCGGCGCGCCCGCGGGCGTCCCGCCCGGACCGCCTCCCGCGGCACCGCCGGCGCAGCCGCCCATCTGTGGCGAGTCCCCGATCACAACCGGCCGGGCACCTGCCGAGCCCGCGGCGCGGGCCGGAGTGCCCAAGGCGGGAGGGCACGGACCGGTATTATCCGGCATGAACGGGCTGGACACGATGCACCTCGCTCCCACTGACAGAAACTGCTTCTGACGGTGATTCCCAGATGGCTCAACCACTCACTTCATGATCGCCCGCAGGAGCGCCTCGGCCTTCTCTACGCGCACTGTCGGTGCGCGGAGTCTCGTTCCACGGCGGTCCGGACGCCATGGCATGAGAGATCACAAACGCGGCGCCGCGAAACGGCAATCGAGCCGGGTGCTGAACAGCCACCGGTTCGGTCCATCCATTTCGTTCGGTACTGCACGACCGACGCGGGACTGGCAACTCCAGCGGCAAGCTCGCTCATCCATAAGGGGCTGGTCGCGTCCGGGGCTCGGCTCCGCCGGGCCGAAAGGAACACGTCAGGAGATCCAGAATCTTCCACATTTGTACTTGTTGACTGGAACTCTCGTTATCAGAACAGATTCCCGACGCGAGTCAATTGGGTAGAAGCAAAATTTTCATTTTTTGAAATGAGCCACGGCAAATTATTGTCCCAACGACCCGACACGCGGCAAGAGAACCGGTGTTTTGTAGGTCAGGCTTTCCAGCCTGACGATTGGGGCCGTCAGGCTGGAAAGCCCGACCTACGGCAATGACGTCAGGCTCGAAAGCCTGACCTACGGCAATGACGTCAGGCTCGAAAGCCTGACCTACGGCAATGAACGTCAGGCTGGAAAGCCTGACCTACACCAATTCACTTGCGGGCCTCGTGCAGCGACAGTGTCAGCCATGGATCGGGTCGCTGTCTCCTTTGACCGAGTCTGGACTCGTAAAGCCGGGTGATTTGGGGCAACCAGGAGTTGTGCGTAAACCGTAACGCCGCTCGCCCGCAGTGAGAACGGCCCCGAAGCCCCACACAACCAGGGCGAGTTCAATACTCTTGGGCCGTCGTAAGCCGCCCTGGCGGACTGCGACCCTCGGCCCAGAGTCACGCTCGTCTTCCTTTGTCCTTGGCACGTCAAACTTTACGTTTTTCTGGCAGGAAGGTGGCACACCGGAACCCGGTTCGCTCATTGTAAGATCGCTCAGGAGGAGCGTTCGGATATCGCAGGTTGAGCTGCACGTTTTGCCCAGGAGGGGCCATGTCGACCCAGGATGTCGTCAAATCGTTTCATCGTAAGCTCAAGCACCGGGACGTCAAATTTCAAGGCACTCTTGAAGACCTGGAAGGCCGGGTCCTCTTGTCATGGGGCCACCACGGACACGGACACGGAGCGGCCGAGTTCCAGGTCATGAAGGGCCATCACGGAAGAGCCGGCACCAATGCCGCGACGAGCTCGGACGGATCCACAACGCAAACGAGCTCGGACACCGGGAACTCGCAAACGACGCCTGCCGCGACCAGCGGACAAACGACCTCGGGCGGCGGCGCCCACGGAAGAGGGGGCTCGTCCCACCGAGGGCATGGCCGGAGTAGCCCCAGGGCCACGGCCATGGCGCTCATCAACTTCCACCCCACAATCACCATCGAGCCCTCCATCAACGTCGAGCCTTCTGTCCAACCCGCGATCAACGTTCAGCCCACCGTGAGCGGCGGAACTTCCAGCACACAGAGCTCGTCGAATACGTCGGCCAGCACCAACCCCGCGCCGACGTCGACCGTTTCCACGGCGTCCACGAGCTCGGGTACTGCGGTGGCGGGCAACACCACGACCACGACCACCACGCACGCGTCGCCGGCACCTTCCGCCACGTCCAGCACAACCACCGCAACGAACGGGTCGACGTCGACCTCCGCGACATCTTCGGCGGCACCCGGCTCCACGACGACCGCCACCCAGGCGGGATCGAGCACCGGGACAGCCGCGACGACTGGCACCGGCTCCGCGGGATCGACAACCGCAACGACGACGTCTCCCAGCTCATCCGGACAGACCAGCACGGCGGCGAGCACTTCCGGCGCACCGGCAGGAGCGGCCACGACCGCCTCTTCTGATGGCTCCAATGGGCAAGCCAGCACCAGCACCGGCTCGACGGCGCCCGCACCCAGCACGAGTGGAAGCCAGGGAGGCGCGGCGGCTTCGACCTCGACATCGTCGTCGGTGAATGCTGGCGGCACCGGTTCGGGAACGTCAGGCGCTCAAACATCGACCGGATCCTCGGCGAGCGCCGGCGGCTCAGCGACGGGATCGCCGGGCGCCCAGGCGTCGACCGGAACGTCTTCGTCGGCCAATTCCAGCGGCGGAGGGACGGGATCGTCGGGGGCTCAGGCATCGACCGGGACGTCCTCTTCGGTCAACTCCGGCGACAGCGGCTCCGGGCGCAGGCGTCGACTTCGACGTCATCGTCAGTCAACGCCGACGGCAGCGGCAGCGGATCATCTGGGGCACAGACGTCGACATCCTCTTCGATCACGGCGTCCTGACCGCTTCAGAAGCTCAACTCGAGGCGCCGCGACCCGCACGGCGTGGCGCCTCGAGCCGCGATCATCGACGAGGCTCGATTGTTGTCGCTGAACCGAGTGGGCCTTGTGGAGTTTCAATAAAGGTATTCTCCATTTCCAACGCATCGAATGCATCGAGGCGCGGAGTCTCGCTCACGGTGAGCGTGTAGCTGCCGCGATTGTGTAGTCCCGCGGTATCCAGAAAGAATGCCATCAGGGAAACTTCATCGTTCGGGCTGATCGCCCAGGGGGTCTTGAAGGTGATCGATTTCCCCGGGGACAGGACAGCCTGGCGGACGGCATAGCCGTCCTCCTCATCGGTCGCGTAATCGAGCACGACCCCGGGAAACGGGTCGGCATCCCGTCCGGTGGCGGGGCCCATGAAGGCTTCGCCGGCAACGGCGACCTTGTAGGTCTTTCCCCGCTCCAGATCGACGCGGACCGCCCCGTCGTTGGGGCGAGATGACCCCTTCACGCTCGCCCCCGGTAGGTGGATGCAATGTCGAACGGCATCGACGACGATCTCGACCTTCTCTGCGCTGGGCCTCACGGGGGTCCAATCGACGATCAGGTTGCCGCCCGATCCGGAGTAGGCCGGCGCGGGATGCAGCCTGGCCGCCGGGCGTTTCGGCTCGTGTTGCGGACCGCCAGGCGACTGCGCTAACACCAGAGCGCCGGCCGTGATCACGCCCAGGCCCAGGGTCAGACCAGCGACGCTCAATTTGGTTCTGGTCATGGTCCTGCACACCCTTTCGCTCAAGGAAATTGCCGTTGCCGAAATCGGGCAACAATCCGGTGCCCACGCCACCGAGGGAATGAATACGCATTGAACTGTGGAATTCAGTAATTCGGGCCGCATGTACGGTAACGCCCGGATCGCCGGCCGGGGGCCGACCAGGAGGCCCGCGACCGCGACGCCTCGACGGATCAACCGGCAGCGCAGCCGCTTTCGAGCCCGAGCCAGACGGCCCCGCACCGTATCTTCGGTCAGTCCGAGGCGGCTGGCCGCTGCCTCGTATGACATCGCCTCGAGGTAGCACAGGACGACGGGCGCGCGATACTTCTCGGGAAGCCGGGCGATCTCCTCGTTAAGGATGACCGCCTCGTCGGACTGGGAACCATTCGAGATTCCCGGCGCCGTTGTTGCCGCACTCGACCGCTGGGCGGCCACGAGTTCGTGCCGTCGGCGCCGGACGGCGTCGGACCTGGCTTTCGAGGCAACGCGATGGGCGACGCCATGGAGCCAACTGGCCAGCGAGTCCTTGACCCAGAGGGACCGCGCTTTGCGGGCGAGCACCAGGAACGTCGCCTGGAACGCGTCCTCGGCGGCGTGCTCATCGCGGAGCACGCCCCGGCAGACGTCGAGAACCATCGGACCGTGGCGCTCCACCAGCACTTCGAACGCGTCTTCGGCGCCGGCGCCCCGGCCAGCAAGGAACAGGGCCAGGAGTCGCGCGTCCGTCGTGCCGCCGAGAGCTCCCAGGGTATACAAGTGCCGGATGTGCCGGAGGGCGCCGGCCTGTCGGTTCGTCATGTCCGCTCCCTCGGTGCGTTCGTCTCCATAGTAATGCCTGGAGAGCGGTATCGCCTCACGGTTTTTCCTGAGGGTGTCTCCCGATTTTTGAACCCAAGCAGAGCGCCCGCAAGGAAATGTCAGCGACGACTCGACTAGACGCACATGGGCAGCACGATGATCCAGGCGGTGCCGACCACACGCCCGGCCCGGTCAACCCAGGACTTCTCGTTACACCATTGACGGCTGAGCGCCAGGGCTATCCACGCCACCACTACGGAGCCGGGGATGATCGCAACCGACCACACTCCGAAATAAACACCCAGCGCGGGCATGACGAGAGCCGCCGATACGGGAGCAGCGCATCCCCAGAACCCTGGCTGGCAGAGCAGATGACTTCCTGATGGCCTCGGCTTTCGCAGTCGCAGAATCAGTACGGCCAGCGTCAGGGGGACGAGGAACGGGGCCAGCGTGATCACGCCGGAATCGACGAGTCGCCGGCCGAGTCCTGGCCCATTGCGGTCGAAGAGCGTCCAGTGCAGGGTCATCTTGCCGGGCAGGCTCCCGGGCCTCAGCCATTCTTTCCCATTGTGCAGCGCCCAGTTGACGCTGGGATCGCGGTAGAGCTCTTCAACCTTGCGACCGCGTAACGGTGGGGAGCCAATTGCCACCGAGCCGATATGCCCCATCGTCCGGAACAGATCGCGAAGCTCGCGACCCACCAGGACGAGACCAAGAGCGACCGCTACGATCAGCACCATCGAGTCGAGCAGATTGAACCGTCGCACCGGCATTTTTCCAGCTCCTCGATCGCGATCTACGCAATAAACTCAGTTCGGGCTCTCAAGGCTGCTCGGGATTGATGACAGCCAGCCCTTCGAGCACGGCAATGTCGCAAAGCCGTTGGTCGGCGCAGACAAAGCAACCAATGGGAGCGGGCTGCTGAATCGAGAGAGCCACCGCGAGCTGAATCGCGTCGAGCGTGTGGATCTTCCGGGTCTTCCCGTACTTCGCAATGAGGTCGCTGGCTGATTCGAACTGAGCGTTCAAGATCCGGACCGGGATCACGGTGCGACTGCGAACGTCGGCGTAAAATCGCAGGCGGAGGCGGTCGAAGTCAGCATCAAGGATCTCGCCCGTGCGCACCTTCTTTGCGAATACCGAAGGCATCTCGACGAGCGTCAAGCGAGCGATGGCATAATCTGAACCCGATTCGGCGAGAATTTGATCGACCCTGGGTGAACCCGGCTCCGTGTGATAGTGCTTTACCAGAGCGCTTGTGTCAAAGAAGTAGTGCGGCATCTAAATTCGGTCTTCTCTCTCTTCGATCACGGCCCGGGCCATCGAGCCGGTAATTTTCGAGAGCGTCCGGCGGACCTCTTCGATTGAGGGTATATCCTTGCCTGCCACTTCGCGGGCGCAGTACTCAATCGCATCGTAATCGATGAGATCCGCCGTCGCAGGATTCTGGGCGCCGTCGGCATCATACCCACCCTCGTGCTCCTGCCGGAAGCGCCGCACTGCCTCCTCCAAGACGGCTTTCTCGGATGCAAACGCGCCGCTCGCAACCCTTTTCCGGACGAAGTCCTCGAGCTCGTCGGTCAGCGGAATGTTCATCGGCGAAATCTCCGTTCGAATAGGGGACGCGGCTGGCTCACATTGATCCAGTATACCGCAGTCGGCGCCTGACTGGCAAAACCCGGTTTCGCGGAGCTTTCCAAACGTCGTCTCACTTCTCTGGTGACAGCGATTTGACGAGTCTGTCAACGTCGTCGGAGGTCAGCCGCTTTGCCGTCCGCTCAAGCATCCGGCGGAGATGGCGGACGCCCTCGATCGATCCGGCAGGAAACCCGATATTGCCCAGCGGGCCTCCACACGTGATCAGGATCGTGCCGTCCGGCTCGGTGATCGCATGCCAGGGGATGCCGCGATGCGTAATGGGCAGCTTTTCGATCACGTCGCTGGCGTGGTCATCGAGACCCTCCATCACCTTGACGATCACGTAATCCTTTTCGAGAGCCCCGTGATGATCCTCCATCCAGCGAGCCAGGCGGAAGCACGCCCCGCGCCGCGGACCGCGTTCGGCGCCGGCCTCCGGGCCGGCGAGGAACAGGGCCAGGAGCCGCGCGTCCGTCGTGCCGCCGAGAGCCCCCAGACGATACAAGTGCCGGATGTGCCGGAGGACGCCGGCCTGTCGGTTCGCCATGTACGCTCCCTCAGTGCGTTGGTTTCCATAGTAATGCCTGGAGAGCGGCATCGCCTCACGGTTTTTCCTGACTTCATGAAGACGAAGAGAGGGCTATCAAGACAACGCCAACCACGAAGAACGCGAATGCGATCAATATGAGCTCCAGCGGGAGCTTCGGCGGAGCCCAGATGCGGCGCGTCGCCGCGACGGCGTCGGCGTATTCGGGTTCAAACACCATCGAGCTCGGAAGATCCCACGAATTCAGCATCGGCACCGTGAACGCGAGAAGCAAAACTGCGTTGCCGATGTACTCCAGGTGGGGCATCGGCCCAGAGCGGATGAAGGGTTCGAGCGCCCACGCCGAAAACCAACAAGCGGCCAACGACCATTCGAACCGAAGCGCCCAGCGTTTTCGTCGGAGAAAACCGCAAGCCGCACCGAGCGCCGCGATCGGCATCCAGGACTGCAGCACAAGCCCAGCGAATCCCCCAGGCTGCATGATCCACGGAGCACTCACTCGGCCGGCCAGGTGGGACAGCAAGATCCAGATCGAATGGCTAGCGTTTAAACCGAACAACAGCACGTAGGCAATATTGATGATCGCCAGAGCTTTGACGTACGACTCGTCACGGCGGTGAGCGAAACGAAGAGCCAGTGCTTCAGGGCTGTTACTGGCCCGTCGATCGCCCGGTTCTGCGGTCGGAGCCGCATAGGGATTCGCCGCGTCCTCGCCCGGTCCGGATGGTGGCTGAATGGGCATCGCTCGTGAGGCTCCGGGGTCGGTGTTGCAACCGCCATCCTATTTGTCCGGTGACAGCGATTTGACGAGTCTGTCAACGTCGTCGGGCGTCAGCCGCTTTGCCGTCCGTTCGAGCATCCGGCGAAGATGGCGGACGCCCTCGATCGATCCGGCAGGAAATCCGATATTGCCCAGCGGGCCTTCACTCGTGATCAGGATCGTGCCGTCCGGCTCGGTGATCGCATGCCAGGGGATGCCGCGATTCTTGATCGGCAGCTTGTCAATCACCTCGCCGGCATGGTCGTCGAGTCCCTCCATCACCTTGACAATCACGTAATCCTTTTCCAGAACCGCATGATGATCCTCAATCCACCGAGCCAGGCGGAAGCACGGCCCGCACCGCGGACCGCCGTCGACGATCCACACGCGACGACCGCTGGCGCTGGCTTCCTTCCTGGCCTCGGCCAGCATGACGAGTGCATCGCGAGCGGGCGGCACGTGCTCCTTCAGAAAACTCTCGCCGGCGGCCGCCGCGGGGTCGATCTTCTCCGCCCTTACGCGCTGGGATGCGATCAACTCTCGGTTGCCCTTGAGCGCGACGAGCACGATTTCTCCCGGGCCGGGGATCGGCCAGCCATAGCCAGCAAGGCTTGCAGCATCGGTCTTGAGCTGAGCGGCCTCCACACGCAATGTCACATAGCTGAGCACGGATTTCACCTGGTCATAATCGAGCAATCGACCAGCCACCCTGAGCACGTGCTGAGAAGCATCGCCCTCGAGAACGACCAGAGCATGCATGTGACTCGAGCCCGCGTCGCGGCAGATCTTCTCGACACTTGCAGCCAGCGGAACCGCCGGTCGCGCGATCGGGGCAGGTGTGCCGATCCGAGTGGGAGTGATGTGGTCGTTCTCCCTGACTTCGCCGGGCTCGAACACGTGATTGTCGTCGAGATATGCGGCATGATCCGCTTTGAAGTCCATCGTTAACTGAAGCGGCACTTTCGCGGGCAGGCCCGCGAACCGGAATCGTCCCGCCGTGTCGGTCCGCTGAGCGGCAACCGGCTCGTAAAAAAACTGCTTCATATAAATCCGCAATGTGCGATCTGGCAGGGGCCGAGCGTTCTCGTCGACGATCGCTCCCTTGTAGGTGGCCGTCGGCTCCATGGCGACCGTCAGCGTTGTGTCGCCCAGGCCGGCCGTGACGAAACCGCTCCGGTGATTGGGAGGATCGGCGAAGAGCAATACCAGGTTTTCCGCGTCGAACTCGGCTTCGAACGCTCCATTCGGGTAGACCTTGGGCTGGGCTGGAAGTGGCGCCTGACGCCAGTCTGGCGTCCAGGCAACGGCAACGAGAGAGGGAGACGGTTCATAAAACGCCTTGTCAAGCATCAATCGGCCGGTGATCTTCCGCTTGCCCAGCCAGGCGCGATGGAACTCGACTTGGACCGGGTCGCCGGCGGTCACCTTGAGCGTTTGCTGCTGGCTCCAGGTTCCTGAGCTCAAGCGCAATCCGTGTTTGCCCTTGCCCACGCCGGCCCGGGCGATGCCCTGGGCGTCGGTTCTCAGCCAGTCAGAGACGCCGGCTGTTCCCGACTGCGAGTGGCCCTTTGCGTCGAGCCATTTGACCTGGCCATCGGTCGAGAGCTCGACCCAGGCGTCGGCCACCGGCGTGCGCTCGGGTCCGCGCGTCACGCGTGCGGTCAGAGGCGTCGCGGGATAAACGTTGATCACGATTTCGGCGGGCGTCGCGGTGTTGTCCTTGAGGATTTCGCCCGTCCACAGATCACTGGCCCACTCCAGATCGGTGATGCCGAGGATATAGCCGTGCTCGGAGAAAACGCGGAGTTTGAACGATCCATCTCGCTCTGCGCGGCCGCGCGGGATGTCGCTGTGCTCGCCCGGGCCAAATCCATAGCCGCCGATCAGAATACCTTGGGCGCTCGCACCCTCGGGCATGATCAGACGGCCCTGCACGGTCTGCGCGCGACGCACGCGGACCGTGGTGATCCCTGCGGTGATCTGGTGCCGATCGATCTCGTCGATCTTCCAATCGGCTTCCACGAGCAGGACCTCGACGAATTTCAGTTTGTCCCGTGGGAACCAGGGCACGATGGCCGTGCCGAGCGCATCCGTTGTGACGTGGGCTGCTTCGATGTCCTGAACGACGATCCAGCCGGAATCCTCGGGACGGACATTGATCAAAAGCTCGATGCCACCGACTGCCTTGCCGTCCGCATCGACCACGCGAATGGTGTGCGGGCCAGGTTCCCGCAGCGCCAGTTGAGTCTTGTGTTGGGGAAGGCGAAGGTTCAGGTCGCGCACGCTGCTCACACCGAGCTGAGGGTGCCAGGCGGACAATCTTTCGAGAGGCTCCCCGGCCGGAAGCCGGAGCTGCGCCTTGCCATCCTGGCCGGTGACGCCCTGAACTTTGAAACCGGTTCCCGAACCTGCGACCTGCGCATCTTGCACCGGCCTTCCCTCGGACAGAACGGTGACTTCGTGGGTGAGAGCCGGAGCGAGCGTCACCTCGAGGGAGATGCCGACGTGACGCGGATCGCCACAGCCGGCACCTTGAGCGTTGCCTGATGATTTCCGTCTGCCGACATGATGTGCAACGAAGCGCCGTGTCCCCATACACCCCGGACCTCAAACCGGCCGGCGTGGTTCGTCCGCGCGAACGCGGTAGGCTCTTCGGATTGGGAGGTCGATTTCACGATCGCTCCGACTGCCGGCTGACCGTCGGGCATGCGGACCGTGCCGGCCAGGGTCACAAATCCGGCCGTCGATTGCGCGATGGCCGGGCCAGAGGAAGCCGGATCGTCGCCCATGACGATGGATGATGCCGGGTTCCAAGCGGCAATGAGCCAGACGAGCGGCAGAACTCGATGGAGCGCGGGCATGAGGGTTTCCTCCGGCAAGCGAGCCAAGAATGCCAAGGGTCTCTAGCGGATTGTACCCGGCTGTTGTGTCGGGATGGAACGGAGCTGCGAGTGAGCCGCGCTCGATCTGCGAAATCGTTTGCGGGGCGTCCCGACGGCCCGTATGATGACGCCGATTCGGACAAGCCCACAGCTCACCCGCCAGCAGGCCCGCCGCGTTTGTTTTCAACCGACCTTGGGGGTGCAATCATGTCTCGATCCTTTGGAATGGCGTCGTGGATTCTCGTTGCGCTCGCCCTTGTCGTGACGTCGCGCGGCGCCCTAGAACAGACACCGCCCAAGCCGGTCGAGGCGACCGCCGCCGGCCGCGTGTACGGTGAGTGGCGAATCCGGGTCCGTCCCGACCAGGGGCCGGCGTATGGCAAGCTCATCGAACAAACCGGGCTGCCGCTGTTCCGGGAGGCGGGCGGGCGGATGGTCGGGTGGTGGACCACGCTCGTCGGCGACCTCTACGAACAAGTGACGATCTGGGAATATGACGACATGGCGGCCTTTGAGCGGGCGATCCAGTTCTTGACGAAGAATCCAGCATTTGGCCGCTTCGTTCTTGCACGCGATCCCTTGCTCGCCGGTGAGGAAAGCCGGTTCCTGCGGCTCGCGCCCGGCGCGATCGGTCCCTCGCTAAGCGAACCGGCCCCGTTCGTGAATCACGAGATCCATCGCGTGCCGCTAGAGGCCCGAGACGCCTACCTGAAGTACATGGCGGGCGAAGGCCTGGGCCTGCTCAAGGAGCAGGGATTCCGCCCCGTGGGACCATGGGTCGTGGACGTGGGTCGATGGTCGGAAGTCACCTATCTGTTTCGCTTCGAGAGCCTGGCTCAGCGCGAGCGGCTCATCAAACGATTGAACGAAGCGGACGCCGCACGGACCTACGCCACCAAACTCGGCGAGTTCACCGAGGAAGTCACGACCCGGATCCTGGTTCCGGCATCCTTTACCAAGACGGCGCCGCCGAGTTCCGCGCCGGCCAAGGATGGCGCGGACGCCGGCACACTCCCGCACCGGGAGCAGGTCGCCCCTGGTGTTTATGCCGCCGGGTTCTCCGACCGTTATCGCTCGGCGAATTGCGGCTGGGTGGCGCTGGACGATGAGACAATGTTGATCGATCTGCCGCGCGGAATTCCCGCACGGGAATTCCTGGCGCTTGCCACCAAGTCGACCGGCAAGCCAGCCCGGGCGCTCGTGTTGACTCGCGCAGAGGCTGGGGATGGCACAATCGTCCAGAATCTGCTCCAGGAGGGCATCACTCGGGTCTTGACCTCGCCAAGGACGCTGGCCCGGCTGGTTGCGCCTGCTGGTGTCCTCGACTCGTCGAAGCTGCGCGCGCTGGCCGCCCCCACGCGAATCGGCGACGCGACGGTGCCCATCGATTTTCTGCCATTCGACGAGGTGCTGGAATCGGGCGGCGCGGCCGTTTTCGTGCCGGGCCAGAGGGTGCTCTTCGCCGGACCGCTCTCCATCAACGGGCCGCGCGCGCCGCTCTCCGGCAGCGACACCGCGCTCTGGAAGGCCGCACTGCGCCGGCTCGAGGACCTCGCGCCCCTGAAGGTCGTTCCCGGCTTCGGCTCGTGGGGCGGCCCGGAGATCCTGGCGCGGCAGCACCGCTTTCTGGCCGAGATCCGCCGCCAGGTCGGCTTCCACATCGCACAGGGTCGCTCGATCGTCGACCTCCGCGACCAGGTGCGTCTGCCGGCCGACTGTTTCGTATGGATGCCTTATGACGGTCCGCTCGCCGAGGATATCGTGCACGTTTACCGCGAGCTGACGGTTCCGAAGGCCCCGTTCCAAGGCAGGGAATCGAGCGCATCCGACCCCCGACCGCACGCTCTGGTATTGGTCGGGGACCAGCCCCATGAGCCCGGTCATCTCGAGGACGGTCTGCAACCGGCGTTCGAGGCGACGGGCGTGATTCCCCACTTCGCCGTCGATGTCAACACCCTGTCCGCCGAGAACCTGGCCAAGGTTCGGCTTCTGGTGATTTTGCGCGACGGTCTCCAGCGACCGCAGCTCAGCAACAAAGGAAACTTCATGTGGATGACGCCCGAGCAAGAGCGAGCGGTGGTGACGTTCGTCGAGAAAGGAGGCGGCTTCCTCAATTTGCACAATGCGATGGGGCTCTATCCAGAGGGCGGCCCGTACCTCGACCTGGTGGGTGGCCGGTACGTCGGTCATGGTCCGCTGGAGCGGTTCCGGGTCGAAGTCGTCGACGCGAACCATCCGGTCACGCGGGGCGTCACGAGCTTCTTCACGGCCGACGAGCAGCATACGCCGCCGTATGATGAGGGCCGCGTTCACTTGCTGTTGCGAAATCGTTCGGATCAAGGCAAGACGGCCGCTGCCGGCTGGGTCCGCGAACAGGGCAGCGGACGGGTCTGCCACCTGGCCAACGGCCATACCCGCCAGGCACTCTTGCACCCCATGTACCAGCGGCTCCTCGCCAACGCGATCCGGTGGTGCCTCCGAATCGAAGGATGAAGGAAAACCCGACAAGGCTCACGGTGGGGCTCGCCCCTCACCCCAGCCCTCTCCCCAGGGAGAGGGAGCCAGAAAAGCTCCATCGGCCGCCGGTGTGCTGTCGCGCTGGCCCCCCACCCCAGCCCTCTCCCCAGGGAGAGGGAGCCAGAAAAGCTCCATCGGCCGCCGGTGTGCTGTCGCGCTGGCCCCTCACCCCAGCCCTCTCTCCAGGGAGAGGGAGCCAGAAAAGCTCCATCGGCCGCGGGTTTGCTGTGGCGGGGCCGACGGCCCGCGTGGCAGGTGTCATAAAAACCTCTCCATGTGAGAGGTTCAACCTCCGGAGGTTACGACGCCACCCCTCATGACGCTGAAAAGACGTTCGCCCTTGTGAGGCTCTCACTTGGTTCGGCCGGAACCGGGACAGGGCGGCTCGCGAGCTGCTGCTCGTATCGGTTCGCCATTGCCAGAAAGTCGTAGAAAGCCAGCAGGCCGCAGAAGTACAGCCCGGGCTTGCCGTCCAGGAAACCGAGCCGCACAAAATACGCATAGATGAATCTCACGAGCGGCCGCAGCGGCAGGCGCCAGGCGATCTTCTTGAGCGTGCGATTGAACCGCTGGACTCCGCCGATCGTCTTCGGGATTGGCTCGCGCAGAAATCGCTCGGCGTGGGCGGCCTCCCAGATCGCGTAGCGGTTGTGCTTCTCGACCCAGATTGCGATCGTGGGATAAGCACGGTGCACAAGCGGATTGTCGAGACGGTGGACGCGGCCATCCAGCTCCACATGCTCATGTGCTTCGTTGTCGCCTGTGCGGCCGCCGGTGGGGTCGGGCATCTTTTCATACCGGCCCAGACGGTGCTTGAACAGCCGCAGGTTCCAGCATGACGAGTAGCCACAATGGCGGATCGGTCTGCCCAGGAATTCGTAGAGCGAGTTGAGGTAGTAGCCATCGGCTTCGTCACAGACGACCTTCTGCGCGATCTCCTCGGCCAGGGCAGGAACGACAATCTCGTCGGCGTCGACGATCAGCACCCACTCGTTCCGGAATGGAATCGTGTCGAGCACCAGTTCTTCTTCTTGGGGTACGTCCCGTTATAGTGAAACTGAATGACCGCGGCACCGAACTGAGTGGCGACTTCCCCGGTACCGTCGGTGCTTTGGCTGTCGACGACGAAGATCTCGTCAGCCCAGGCCAGGGCGGGTAGGCAGCGCCCCAGGTTGCCGGCCTCGTTCTTGACCGGCACGATCACGCTGACGGGAGCTTTTCCCGCTGGCGACGGGTGGATCAATCGCCGCGGACCGGTCGCGGATGGTCTCAGAGCGTCGAGTCGCATGGTCGTTCTCGCGGGACATGGTTTCGACAGACGGAACGGGAAACGGCAAGGCGCGGGCCGGCTCCTCGCCGGTCAGCAGACGACGCAGTCAGGAGGCGGGCCGCCTCCCATCAGCCACGTATAAACGGCAGCCAGGCGCTGGGCCTGGCAGTCCCAGGTGTAGTGGTCTTCGACGAGGCGGCGGGCGGCTGCTCCGAGGCGGCTGCGCTCTTCGGTGGTACGCTCGAGCAGGTTGCGCAAGCCTTCCGTGACGGCGGTCGGCTCGGGCGCGACCACGACTGCGCCCCCGGCCTCGGCGGCTTCCGGGAAATGGCAAGCGGTCGTGATCAGGGAGGGGAGGCGGCATGCCAGGGCCTCCAGAACCGCCATGCTGAAACCCTCGCTGTAACTGGGCAGCACGAACAGGTCGGCCGCCGCCCAGACTTGTCGCGCCCGCTCGCCCGAGACGTGGCCCACGTACGTCACGCGTTCGGCCAGGCCGAGCTCGCTCATCCGGTCGCGGAGCGGAGCCCAGGCGCCGTCGTCATGGCCGGCCACCAGAAGATGAAGCTCGGGATGTGCCGGGGCCAGCCGTCCCATGGCCTCGGCCAGGAGGTCGAGCCCCTTCTTCACGTGCACCCGCCCGAAAAACAGCAGCACCATCTTCCCCACGATCTCGGGATACTGTCTCTCGAAAACCGATCGAGCAGGAAGATCCTCCGTGAATGTGGAGATCGACGCCGTTGGGGATGAAGCAGATGGGCGTCCAGGGGGCGATCTTGCGCAAGTGGCCGACCTCGGGGCGCGACAGCGCGTGCAGGCACGAGGCGCGGCGGAGGTTTTTGGCTTCGATCAACCCGAGGTAAATCTGTTTCTTCCAGCGCTTGTGCCGCAATGCCCAGGGCTCGGCCATGCCATGGGCGGCCACGAGATAAGGGACCCGCGCCACCCGGGCCGTCCGGGCTCCGCGGCGAGTTTGCACTTGCCAGAGCCCGTGCAGATGCACAACTTCGGCCGAGCGAATCGCGTCTTCAAAGTCGGTCTCCGGCCCCTTGAGCGTCACCCCCGAGGGGAGCAGGGCGGGGCCGATCTTCGAGGGCGTCGGGGTAACGATCGTGAGCGCTCCGCGCACGCGGCTCAAGGCGCCCGTCATTCCCAGAATGCTGGGGACCATGCCACCGTCGCGCACCGGGTCGAGGCCATTGCAGATGTGGACCCACCCACCAGGGCGCGGCCCGGCGACCGCGGCGGTCGCGGGAGGTCCCAGAACAACGGGGCTTTCGACCGATCGTCCGTGATTGACCATTAGCTCATCTCACTTTCCCGGGTGTGAACGATCGATGAGCCCGGCGGATCTGCTGGCTCGGCAACGCCAGGCCGAGGGCTTCCAAAGCTCCCCGGGCGAACTGCCCGGGACCCCAGTGTGAGACAGTCTCGGCCGCGTTGCGCCCATCTGCATCCGATCGCTCTCGGAGAGCGCCGACATCCACGCCAGCCGCGTGGTAATCGACTCGACGTCGAGCGCGTCGAACCGCGCGCCGGTGGTCCCTTCCGGGTCGGGGACCAGGGTCGAACTGCAGCCGGCGCGGTCCGATACCAATAGGGGCAATCCGCTGGCGGCTGCCTCGTTGACGACGAGGCCCCAGGGCTCGGAGAGACTCGCCAGCACGAATGCTCCGGCGTGGCTGTACCACCGGGGCAAGGCGTCGGCCTGCACAAACCCGGGCCGGTGAATCGCCGATAGACAGCCGCTCCGGGCGACCGCGGCTTCGACCGAGGCAGCCGCGGGGCCGTCGCCGCAGAGAACGAGGTCCCAGGCCGTGCGCGGGTCGCTTTGCCGGCGGTAAGAGGCGAACGCCTGGACCAGACGGACCAGATTCTTCTCAGGCACGAACCGGCACACCGACAGGAAATAGGGCGCCTGCGGCAAGCCCGACCGGCCGGCCGGATCGGTGCGGCAGGCACGGGCTTCGCGCGCGAAATAGTCGTTGTCAACCGCATTGTATCCCAGGGCGATGCGGCCGCGGGACATTCCGAGCTGCACCAGGTAATCGCGGTGAGCAGGACCGCCGACCAGGGCGGCGTCGAACCGGCGGATCCGCCTGCGCTTGACCAGTTCTTTCCACCAGAACTTGGGCCGATCGATGGCCTGGCTCTCGGAGAAAAGGATTGCGGCGCATCCGTGGCGATTGGCCCACCGCGCCGCGGCCATCGATTCGGGGCGGGCGTAGCCCACGATGCCCACGGCATCCGGCCGGTCCCGCTCGAGAGCTTCCCGGATCGCGCGGCGGCAGTCCGCCGGGTCGATCGATTCCAGGACCCGGTCGGGAAAGAGCGTGATCCAGGTGAACGGCTCATCTTGCCGGCTGCGAGCCCAGGGGTACGCTCGCTCCTGGCCGGCGATCTCGTAGGCCAAGAGCCGCCCACCCTCGGCGCGGAGCCGGACCGCCAAGGCGCGAAGCCGGGCCAGATGGTATGGACCGAAGTTCGTGAAGCAGACGGCGAAGGTCATGCCGGTTGTCTCCGAGAAAAATTCAGCGCCCCGGCGGCCATGCCCGATCGGCTGAACTTCGACACGAACCACATGAGCACGACGATCGGCATGGTCGAGAACCCCCAGTTGTAATAAAACCAGATCATCGGATCGTCGTTGACGACCATGAACCAGGCGTTGTAGTAAGTGATCGCCCACCAGAACTGAACCCAGGGGACGCCCGGATAGAGCCGGACATACTCATAGGCGGTTCGGAGCATGACGGCGAGGCAGGCCAGGACGGTCATCGTGGCGACCCAGCCGCCGTTCAACTGAGTTGCCCCCAGGATCCCGATCGCTGGCCCCGTGAATTCCTCGGTGCGCGTCATCTCCGAGCCCGCGATCCAGGCATTCACCCACTGGCGGCGGCCGTAGAGCGGTTTGCTGGGCCAGACGATCCTCGGAATAAACGTCGAGAACACGCGCAGATAACTCTCGCCAAAGTCGTATTCGGACTTCTCGGGAACGGTGTCCATCATCAGCAGAAAGCCGCCGTATTCGGCCGTTTCGTACGTTGTAATCTCCTGCTCACCCTCGTCGTCTTTCATGTTCAAGCTCACGAGCACCTTGTCGAGCTTGAAATCGCCGACATACTGGGCAAAGCCTGCGAACGACCGCTCGTAATCACGGCTCTGCCTCCAGCCCAGCGCAACCGCCACGACCAGAGATCCTGCCACGGCGGTCGAGAT
Source organism: uncultured Isosphaeraceae bacterium (assembly GCA_963781785.1). Classification (GTDB taxonomy): domain Bacteria; phylum Planctomycetota; class Planctomycetia; order Isosphaerales; family Isosphaeraceae; genus CAWAHD01. The sequence continues at coordinate 1,378,976 of CAWAHD010000002.1, forward strand.
CAAGACGGGCCAGGACGGCCGCTTGTGCCGGGTGAGATAGAAGGCGCACACCGCCGCCAGGATGCCGATGAGCGAGTGCGACCGCTTGCCGTTAAACATCCAGATCAGCACGTAGGCCGCGGCGGTCAGAAGCCCGGCGATCAAGAATTTGGGCCGGGCGCATCCACCGAGCCGCCGGTCACGATCAGCATCACCGCCGCCACGATCATCACGAAGGGGAACGAGAGTAACAGCAGCTCCTCGCCCGACATGTCTTCAGTCGATTGAAATCCTCCGCTCATGAAGAGCCCGGAGCAATAGAGACCCCAGAGGACCAGGGGCGGGCTGAAGAGGCCAACCGCCAGGGGCGGCCAGCTTCGGGGCGGCGCCGGCAGCACGGCCGCCACTCTGCGGCCGATCCCGAGTGCGTAAACCAGCAGAAACCAGGCGATCGCCCACAGCGCCCGCAAGTTGGCTGCCGCGACCAGTTCCTTGCCGCGGGCGCCAATTGCCCAGTCGTGATAGCTGATCGCCTGCACGACGTAGACCTGGCCGTAACCAACCAGGAAAAGCCACACCGGCGCAAACGCGTCGAACTGCCGCCGCGCCACCTGCACGAGGAAGTAGAGCAGGATGAGCGCGCAGGTCGCATAGACGTAATAAAGCTCGTCGATCATCGATCAGCCCGCCTGCGCGCCTTGAAGCTCATCGACCTCTTGCCGAGCAAGAAGCCCGGCGTCCGTGGCCCGCTGGTATCGAAACCGATCCTTGAGCGATAGAATCGGCCTCTCGACATATTTCCATGAAATCATCGCGAGCGCTATGCTCGCCAGCAGCTTCATCGCGTGTCCGAGCGGGCCAGAGTTGATCAGGAACGCTCGCTCATAATATTTACAGATTTCAAAAATGAAATGATGGTAAAGATAAAGCCCATAGCTGATCGAACCCAGGTAAACCAGCCGGGGATCGCGCAAAAAGGCGAGCCGCGGGCTGCCGGCGTGAATGACGGTGAGCGCCACGAGCGCCAAGAAGATCAGGTTCAGAACGAGCGGCTTGAAGGTGCGCTCGAAGGCCAGAAGTGCGGTTTGCGGCCAGGCCTGTGGAAAAGAGTCGGTCAGCAGAATCGTGGCCGCCAGAAGAGCCGCTGCCGCCAGTGCGGGAATCCACACAAGCCGCACGAGCGGACGGCGAAACTCGACCGTCGGAAGAGGGCCGGTGAGCAGCCCGGCCAGGAGCCCCCCCAGTGCCAGGCCGTCGCAATGAGTGATCAAGATGAACGCACTCAACCCGCTCGCGCGAGCCGTCGCGGCGATGGTCACGACCAAGAGCGCTAAGAGGGGAAGGCCCTTGCGCCCGAGCAACCAGACGAGCGGCGGCCACACCAGGTAAAACTGCTCCTCGATCGCCAGGCTCCAGGTGTGGCGAAAGGCCGAGGGGAATGTGGGCGGCGATAGCGGCCTGTACCGGGCGATCTCCTGGGTAAACGTCAGGTAAAACGGCAGATCATCGAGCGTGCCGGCGGGGGGCAAGGCGGGAAGGATCACGACCAGGACGACGAGCAAGAGGTAATAAACCGGCCAGATCCGCAAGCCTCGCCTGATATAGAATGTGATCAGGCAATGCATCGTCAATGTGTTCGAGAGGATGATCTTCGTGATCAGGTATCCGGAGAGCACGAAAAAGAGGTCGACCGACGAGCCCAGGATGCCAAACCGCTCGAACCAGAGGTGGTAAAGCACGATCGTGAGGGCAGCCAGACCGCGAAGTGAATCGAGCTCCTTGACGCGCTGCATCCATTGCCTCGTCGGTGCGGGGTCCTTCTTCAGCAGGTTGGTTTGCACACGGCGAGAGACCGGCCATCGCTCACGACGGCTGGCCGCCCGCTCGGCGGATCGACCGGGATCGAAAGCGAGCTCTCGACGACGGCGACGACGGCCTGGTGATAGCGCGGCCAGTCAAAACTCAGGGCGCGAATTCGTGCAGCGTCTGACATGCGCGCGCGCAGCTCGGGATCATTGCCAAGCTGTTCCATCCGCTCGGCCAGAAGGTCGACGTCGCGCGGCGGCACGAGGAACCCTTCGACCTGGTCGCGGACGATCGAGCCAGCGCTCGGAGTGACCACGCTGGGCAGCCCGCACGCGAGCGCCTCGTAGGTCACGACGGCCGAGCCTTCGAAGAGCGACGGAAACACAAACACATCGGCGGCGGCCATTCGCCCGGGCATGGCAGAGTGTGCGACCTGCCCCAGCGGCTCGACGAGATCGAGATAGGGCTTGAGCGGGCCAGGCTCGCCCGGCATCGGACCCAGAAGCTGGAGCCGCCAGCCCGGCCGGCGGATTTGACGCCATGCCTCCAGCAGGTACTTGATTCCCTTGCGCTGGGAGATCCCGCCGGCGAACAGGAAGGTGCACCCGGAGCTGTGGCGCTTGCCGGCAAGCGGCCGGAATCGCCGGCAGTCGGCGGCGTACGGGATCACGCAGAGCTTCCCGGGCGGCGTGCCGTGCCGCATCAAACTCCGGGCGATGTGTTCCGACGGGACCAGGATCCGATCGGCCAGCTCGATATCGCGCTCACGGCGATCGAAAAGCCAGAAGAGCTGGCTCTTGTCGAGGCGGCCGCCGCCCAGGTAAATCGGCATGAATTCGGGGGCGGCGGCGGCTTCGGTCTCCAGAAGCCGTGCCTCGTCGCGCACGTCGCCGTGGACCATGCTCAGGATGGACGGAATCCCCAGCCGCTTGAGAAGCGGCAGCGTCTTCTCCGAGCCGACGTCGCTGAACAGGAAGACCGCGCCGGGCGAGCGCTTCTGGACTTCCTTCGCCAGCCGTAGATCGAACCGCCGAGTCCGCCACCGCGCCAGTGCCCGAGATCGCTGCGGGCGGTCTTTGCCGATCCGTGCCTCGAGCTGGAGCGCCAGGTCGAAGCTGGGCACGGTGCGGACGCTCGCCCGGGGAATCGCCGGATCATGGCGGCGTAGCAAGATCCGCTCGAGCGGGGCGAACCGCTGGGGAACGAGCTTGCGTAAGAGAGCAGGCAGGCGCCCGTCGGGGTTGTAGTAAGACGAGGTCAGAAAGCCACCGAGGAGCCCGGCCTGGTCGAGGCCGATGACCGCCTGGTATGCCGGCGGGCGAGCGTCGGGGCAGGCAACCAGCACCCCCTCGGTTGATCGTCGTCGTTGCATCTCGGTTTCGATCATCCTTGATCCTCGCGGCCTGAGCGATCGAGAGAAGAGCGCGCTAAAAGCCGCTGTAGCTCCGGGCAAATTTTTCGCGGCGGGCCTGCTCGAGGTCGGAGTCGATCATCATCTTGATCAGCCCGCGAAAGTCGACTTCGGGAATCCAGCCCAGGCACTGGCGGGCCTTGGCGGCGTCGCCCAGGAGCACGTCGACTTCCGACGGACGTGTGTACTTCGGGTCGAACTCGACGAAGTCGCGATAGTCGAGACCGACCAGCTCGAACGCCAGCTCCAGGAGCTCGCGCACCGAGTGGGTTTCGCCGGTGGCGACCACGTAGTCGTCCGGCTGATCTTGCTGGAGCATCAGCCACATGGCACGGACGTAGTCGCCGGCGAAGCCCCAGTCGCGCTTGGCCTCGAGGTTGCCCATGAACAGCTTCTTCTGAAGGCCCTCCTTGATGCGGGCGGCCCCCAGCGTGACCTTGCGAGTCACGAACGATTCGCCGCGGCGCGGGCTCTCGTGGTTGAACAGAATGCCCGAGCAGGCGTAGAGCCCGTAGGCTTCCCGGTAATTGATCGTCTGCCAGTGGGCGTAGAGCTTGGCGCAGGCATACGGGCTGCGGGGGTGGAATGGCGTCTCGAGCCCCTGGGGCGGCGGGGCCGCGCCGAACATCTCGGAGCTCGAGGCTTGATAGAACCTTACCGGCTTCGACCGATTCAGGCTGCGCACGGCCTCCAAGAGCCGCAGAGTTCCCAGGCCGACGACGTCGGACGTGTAGAGCGGCTGGTCGAACGACACGCGCACGTGGCTCTGAGCCCCGAGGTTGTAAACCTCGTCGGGCCGCACCTGCTCGATCACCATCGCCAGGCTGGAGGCATCCGCCAGGTCAGCGTAGTGAAGCTGAAACCGATCGTGCGCCGAGGGGCTGGCCGCGAACAGATGGTCGATCCGCTGGCGGTTCAAGCTGCTGGAGCGGCGCACCAGACCGTGAATCTGGTACTCGGACTTGGAGAGCAGAAGCTCGGCCAGATACGACCCGTCTTGACCGGTAATCCCGGTGATCAAAGCACATTTCATGAAAGTCTTTCCAGAGCGACCTTTCGTCAACCGACCGTCAGGGCACGGAATAACTGGCGCACTTGAGGGGCAGAATCGGTCCCAGCGACCTGATCAGCTCGCGAGCAAAATCACAGAGAGCGGCAGCATGAGGATCGGTCTCGCCGAGATAGAAGACCTCGATGGTCATTGACGAGCCGCGGGTCGTCCGTCCGTGGCTCGAGCGACTGGTGATGGGCAGGCGCCTCACATAGTTTTCGAGCTTTCCTTCGCCGAATATGTAGTACCAGAAACCGACATGTTCGACCAGTTCACCTCGTTCGTAACCGAGCCGCGTGATCGGGAGCGACCCGGCTCTTTCGACCGGCACCGCGATCGACTGGGTTTGCGATTCGATCTTGTTCCAGCCGGTGGACGGCAGACAGACTTCCGGGGTGTGCCGGAGGTTGTCTCCCTTCTGCGAATAGTTGATCCAGAGGCGCAGCGACAGCCCGGGCAGCCTGGGGTTCTCGTAGGTCCGGTTGAGGTATTCGGTGGTCTGGGCTCGCTCGATCACCTCGGCCTCGACCGGCTCATCGCGCCCGACCCAGGCTCCCAGCTCCATCGGGATTGTTGCGAGCGGGCGCCGCAAGGGAGGCCGCTCGGTCCGGTTGAGCGATTCGAACCCGGCTTCGGCCCCGAGACCGCCAGCCAGGATCAGAGCAGACAGAACCACGCGGTACAGTCTCGACATCTTTGCAGGTCCTTGCTTGATCTCGAATTTCAGGAGCCGACTGCCATCCGGCGGGCCGGCGGCAGGTCGGTCCTCGAGCTCGTGCGCTGCCCCTCATTGAGCAAGCGAGCGAACTGGTCCAGGAGCCAGCACTCCGTCTGAAGCAGGAAGAGCCCGAAGCCCATCATCAGCAGGCCCTCCAGGGTGTGAAAAGCACCCAGGGCAAACTGCGGATTCACGAAGTGCATGATGTAACCGGTCAAGATCACACGAGCGATATTCGCCGACAGCGCAATCGGCAGCGCCGACACCACGATCACGACCCGGTACCAGGGGGGTGCGCGGGTCCAGTAGGCGACAGCGAAGGTCAAGGCCAGAAAGCCGGTCAACTGCCGCATCCCCGAGCACGCCTCGGCGACGAACATCTGGACGCCGCCCGGAAGCGTCATCTTGTTTCCCTCACGCAGAACCGGGACGCCGGTCGCGTTCATCATGGCCGACGCAACCCGGCTGGCAAACAACTGGAGCGGCGAAGCGAATTTGGAATAAAGCGCGATCGGCAGCGGAACCATGAAGATGAGAAAGAAGAACGCAAACCAGAACCGTTTCAAGGCCGAGGCGCCCAGGAGCAGCGTGAACAGCCCCGTCAGACCGATCAGGAACGCCACGTCGCCCAGGAACGGGATCGGCAGGGGAATGGAGAGGAGACGCGCTGACAGTGCCAGTAGGAGCATCAGGCTGCCCGCCCAGGACCCACCGCGAATCGACACGCCGCCGCGCGCCGCGGCCTGGTTGGCGAAGTAAAGACTGATCAGCGGGACCAGAAACCCGTGGCTGTAGTTTTCGTCGGTCGTCCAGGCATAGTAGAAATGCCACAGGTTGTCCCAGAAGACCCGTACGAGGAGAGCCAGACAGATGACCGCACCGGCCCACCAGGCCCGATCGGCGGGGTCCTGGGCCGAGCGCAGGATCAGCTTCAACAGGCTGTCGGTCTCGGGCCGATCGAGTCGGTTCGCGACGAGCTCCTTCGATGTCACCGCCATGGTTGGTCGTCCTTCAGATCATCAATGAACCGCGCTCGAATTCGAAATCAAGCTCACCGTCTCTCGCTCGTTCAATTGGCCTTGACCCCGGAGGAACGCAGGACGGCCGGCGCGGGAGGCCCGCTGGATGTCGGCCGCCCTGCGCGTGATGTCGTCGCTGCCCAGCACGGCCATGGCGGCCCGCAGGGCGGCCTGACGCTTGTCGTCGTCATCCAACCGCAAGGCGACGTCGGCCAGGTTGAACCACCAGGAGCGCTCGATCGTCTCGTCGCCAACCAGCTCGATCGCCTGCCGGTACAGCCGATCGGCGTCCCGCCACCGCGACCGCAGGGCGAAGGCCTCGGCGCGAGCGGCCAGGGCCACCGCAAGAGCCTTCTCGCCGGACGCTGATGCGGACGATTCGCCGAGAACCCAGTCGAGCATTGCGTCGGCTTCGCGGGGGCTCTGGTCCCGGAGCAGCCGCGCGGCAGCCAGGAACACGATCGGGCTTTTCGGGAGCAGGCCCGACCAATCGGATGGACTCAGTTCGCTCCGGGAAAGCAGCTCGCGCAAGATGTCGCGGACCTGCTCTTCGCCGGGCAGAAGGTAGCGGGAGACGGCCGGGTCGTCGCTGAACCACGGCACAACCGTGCGGAACGAGTCCGCCGGCATCGCGACGGCGAGCGCCCGGCCATACATCTTCAAAGCCGCTTCCTTCCGACCCGCCGCCAGCAGCCGCCGGGCGCTATAGGCAAGGCTGACGGCGTCGCGGCTCAGGCCCAGATTGCGCAGCGAGACCGCCGTGCCGCTCCCGGCCGGCTCACGCTGCGCAAGCGCCAGCCGGGCTGTTCTGTCGAGCGGTGAAACCTGAGGCGCTCGCTCCAGGAGCCGGGCGGTCTCCCCGGGCGAGGCCGCCCGCTCCGGCTGGAAGTGGTCCAGATAAATCGCCCACCGTGCCAGATGGCCGGCAGTCGACGTGGTCCAGGATCCATCCGGTGGGGACATGGTTTCGGGAAGGGGCAGGCTACGGGCAATCTTGTCCGGTGTCAACAAGCGATCGGTGACGATCGACGCGGCGTAGGAATCGCCGGCCCACCGCCATGAAAGGAAGCTGCCGGCAACCCCGACCGCCAGCACGAAAACCGCTGCCGGCGGCCCGGCAAGCCAGACCGGGGGCGACCACTGGCCCGGAACGCGCGCCAGCGTGGGCAGGGCCGCGGGCTTCGTTCTGGTCAAGGGCGTCTTGCGTGCCGCCGCGACAACCGTCCGAGGCCTGGGCTTGATCTGATGGCCGGCCAGGATGTCTCGGGCAGAGGGCCATTCCACGTTCTTCACCGACTCGATCGCCGTCGTTCGCTCCGCCACGAGCGGCCGAGGGACCGCCTCGGTCTGGGGCGGCATGGCCGGCTGCCGTTTCATCTTGGGGCCGCGGCCGCGGGCACGGTCGCGCCGCGGCCGGTCCGCTCCCCGACCCGCGGGCTGGTCGCCTGTCTCCTCAGGCGGGGCTAGCGGTTGGTCAATCTTGGAATGGGGGCTCGGAGAATGGGAGACCTCAGGTCGCCCTCTAGGCGGGGTCGGCAGAGCCGCGCCCGACGAGCCGTCTGTCGAAGATTGGTGACCCGCCAGAGCGCCGCGAGCTCGCCGCGTGGCGCGGGGATCAAGATCGGCGAGCGGCGATTCCGATGCGCTCTCTTCCGGCAATCGATCGAGCGGCACCTCGCCGACAGGCCGATCGGGTGTCTCCACCAAGGGGGGCAGCTCGCGCAGATAGTCCGGAGCGAGCGACGCGTCGCCTTCCCCACCCTCGGAAGAGGGCGGCGCGAGCGATGCATCCCTTGCCCCACCTGCGGAAAGGGGCGGCGCGAGCAATGCATTCCTTTCAACACGTTGGGAAGGGAGTGGCGCGAGCCGCCCATTCCTGTCCGCATCTGCGGAAACGAGCGGCGCGAGCCGCCCATTCCTTTCCCCCCCTTGCGAAGGGGGGGCAAGCTTGGGTCGTGCGGGGGCCTCCGAATTCAAAGCGGAAAGACCTTGGGCAGGAATCGTGTCTGATCCGGCCGGCACCAACCCCGCCGACGCTGGAGAGCCGTGCTCACTGGTCGTGCCGCGTCCACCCCCCCTGACCCCCCCTCCACAAGGGGGGGAAATGTTGCGCTTGGAGAGCCAGTCAGACCACGATGGCGGGGGATGGACGACCGACTCGGCTCGGCGCGAGCGCCGGCTTGGTCGGCCTTCCAGCGCGTCCAGGGAAGATCCGCATTCGTGAAGGACCGGGATGGCTCAAGCTCGGGCCGCGGACAGGACGGCTCGACGCGCGACGGTGCGGCCACGCTCCTGGGTCGCAGCTCCGGGTCGAGCGATGGCGGGGCAACCGGGCGAACGCGGGGAACACTCGGCTCCTTGAGGGGGATCGGATCGATCGGGGCCTGGTAGGCCGGACGCCGCGGTTCCACCTTACCTTTCGCGCGCCGCGAGCGGGCGTTGATCTCGGCGCTGGCCGCTCGCCAATGCATCTCCCACCGCTCGCGCGAGACCGCGCTGACTCGCCGTTCTGCGGAGGTGCAGATTGCGCGCTCGGAGTGGGCACCGACTGCCTGTCAGGCGGGGGATCAAGGTGGTGCTCGCCAAAGAGCGCAGGCTCGTCGCGATCAGCGCGCGGCAGATCCTTTGTCGTCCCCAGCGGGACTTCGTCGAGCTCGGGCGTTCGGGGTGTGCGTGGCGCGGGCGGATCCGGCTCCAGCCGGTGGCGGCGGTCCGTCGGCCCGGGCATCATGAGGGTGGCTGTGCGATTGGGCGCGGGACGCGCGGGTGCCAGATAGTTTTCCCAGTCAGGCTCGGCGGCGCGGTCGTGGCGGAGCGTCAAGCAGTATCTGCCGACGAAGAATGGCACATCGAAAGGCAGCTCGCAACAACCGGAAAGCGAGCGCCCTTCCAGCCGGATCGGGCCTCCCTTGCCGTTGGGAACGAGCTGCCACGATCGACCCCGACGGAGCAGCCGGCAGACCTCTTCGGCGGGACCGAGATCAGTGAGTTGAATCTCGCAGTGCGGACTGCGACCGATCCGGACCGAAACCCCGGGCAGCTCCATGACGCGAATCGGGCCCGATTCGCGATCCTGGATGTGCAGACACGTGGATTCGGTCATCGTGGGATCGACTCCTCCCTGACCCACACCCTGTGCGGGTGGGTTTACCCACGCTCGACAAACAAGTCGGTGCCGCCGGACAGCCAGCGGTTCCAGGTTCCACCCAGGGCGCTGGCCGAGATCGCCACGGCGGGCAGCTCGACCGCCCAGTGCACGACAGACCATAGAGTAAAGCCGAGGGCCGCTCCGATCAAGCCGTAGGCGAGCGTCCGGTCGGCGGTGCCGACCCGCCGCAGGCACACTGGCAAGCGGCAGACTGACCAGAGGGCGGCCGCGGCGAGCAGGCCCAGGCCGATCGCTCCGGATTCGACGGCACACTGCAACAGACTGCTCACTGCGGTGGTCGAGGCAGCATCCTGTCCCTTCCAGTAAGGGTAAATCGAGTCGAAGCTGCCCAGGCCGGTTCCCACGAGTGGGAACTCGCGAACGATCGGCACGGCCTCGTTCCAGACGAGCCGGGCCGATCGCCAGGACGGAGTCGCCACCGCCGGGTGGACCGCCAGGACACCGGGCCAGACGGCCGTCGCCAGGGCGCCCAGCAGAAGCGAAGCCGCCAGGAGCGCCGTCAAACCAAGGGAAGGCCATCGCCACCCGACGGCGGCGGGCACACCGACCGCCGCCAGCCCGGCCAGAAACGGCACGGAGTACCAGGGCCCGGCGATTAACCCGACCAGAAACGCACCGGAAACCAGCATGATCAGGAGGAGCACGACCAGGCTTCCCTGGCCCCTTTGACCGAGCCGGGATACCAGGTTCTCGCGGCTGCCGCGCGGCGCGAGCAGGTGGAGCACGACGGCCAGGGAAAGCGGCAACGCCAGCGATGCCAGCGCGAGCAAGGCACCGGAGCTTCCCACCATCGTGCCGAAACAGAAGGCCTCCCCCGGAATGGCCACGACCGGTACGGCGGTGAGTGACGGATCGGCTGCCGCCCTGGGATCGTCGAGAGCCCGCAGGACCGTGGTCGACGGCGCTTCCAGGAGGTCGCTCGACGACGGCGCCCAAACCGGCGCCCGCCCCGGATGCACCGAGCCCCACAAGCCGTCGGCATGGCCCGCGATCTGCACCAGGCCAAGCGCCGCATTGAGCAGAAACGCGGCGACAATGCTTCCCCAGACCAGGTACACTCGCCCCAGCCGGTCGGCGAAATGAGAGACGGACCAAAAGATTCCCAGGCAAACGAAGGCACTCACCACCCAGCGGAGCGTGGCGGCCCGGTCGAGGGTCGCCGGCGAACGGCCCCGCGCCGGCTCGGGCAGAAGGGCGGCCGGAAAATCGGCGCGGACCAGCTCCGGAATCACACCGTACGAGTAGATCTGCTGAGCGGCGGGTGAGAGCCGGCGTGCCAGCGATAAGGGCAGCGGCGTGAGCTGAAGGAGCCCCAGCCCAATTGCGAGCAAGCCCAGCAGCGTGAGGGGGCTCTTGAGGACCGGCATCCGGCCCTGTACGAGGAGCTCCAGGAGCACGGTGGCGGCCAGCAAGAAGGCAAGCAGGGCGGCTGCCGGCCGGAACCACCAGACAGCGCCCCCAAAGGCGAGCACGCTGCCGCACACGAGCGCAACCACGGTGAAGGCCAGCAAGCGATCGGCCGTCAGCAGGAACCTGGGATGCATGTTCACGCTCTACCTCTCCTGATCGCGGCATCGTCCGCCGGGTTTCACCTGGTGCCAAGTTCAGGTCGCGCTTGCCGCCAGGGCCAGCCGCTCGTCGCTCTCCTCGTGGCCCAGGCTCTTCCGCGGTACGAGCGAGACCGGTTCGTAACCGTAGCTCGACCAGTTGTTGATATCGTGGGTCAGACCATTGAAGACCACGCCGGCGATGACCACGTGCGACTGCTCGAGCATTCCCTTGGCGCGGTGCAGGGTCGTCAGCTCCAGCGAGCCGGAGCGAACGACCAGAAGCGAGGCATCGACGATCCGGCCCAGCACCCGGCAGTCGGCCAGGCCGAGCACTGCGGGTCCGTCGAGGACGACGCGATCGTAATGGTGTGCCAGTGCGATCAAGAGTTGCCGCAACTCGAGCGTGCCCAGGATCTCGATCGGGATCGACCGCGTGTCGCCGGTGGGGATGAAATCGAGATTCGGGATCTCGGTGTGGCGGACGGTGCACTGCCAGGGAAGCTCGCCCTTGAGCACGTCGACGAGCCCGTGAATCTCCTCCCCGGGCTCGGGCTCGATGAAGACGTCGGCCAGGCTGGGGCGGCGGAGGTCGACGTCCAGGAGCAAGGTGCGCTCGCCGGCCTTGGCGCAGGTGGCGGCGAGGTTCAACGCCGTGGTGCTCTTGCCCTCGCCCGCCTTGGCACTCGTCACCAGCAAGGTGACGATGGGCCCGCGCTTGTCGGCGATGCCCAAGAGGCTGGCGCGCACGTTGCGGTAGGCGTCGGCCTCGATCGAATCGGGCGTCGCCGGTGTCCACAAATGGCCGCCGCGGTGCGTGAGCGCCGTCCGTCTGATCCGCGGGACCACGCCCAGTAGCGGCAGCGTCAGACCGTGCGACACGTGCTCGGGAACCTTCACCGAATGGTCGACATGCTCCAGCAGGCACACCAGCCCGATTCCCAGGCCCATGCTCGCGACCAGGCCAAGCGCAATCAAGAGCGGCCGGTTGGGCTTGATCGGCACGGTCGGCTCGACCACGCTCGGCGGGATCTTGACGCAATCGCTGTTGATCACCTGGCTCTTGAGGATCTCAAATTCCGCCAGCTTCTCGTCCATCCGCACGAGCTGCTTGGACTTCTCCTCCCGATCTTTCAAGAGAGCCAGGACCTTCAGATGATCGGGCATCGACTCCTGCATCCGGGCCAAGAGCGATTCCTGCTCGGCGCGGTCGACCTCTTCCTCACGGCGGTACTGGTCCAGGATCAGCTCGGTCGGCGCCCTCAGACTCGGCTTCTTGAACGCTTGCAGCTCTTCCATCTCGTCGAGCACGCCGTTCAAATACCGGGACACTCTCCTGGCGGTCGGGTCCTGGTTGAAGTTGCGCGCCCCAGCCTTGATCTGATCGAGAGCCTGCTCGAGCTGACGCTTCTTCATGCGCAGCTCCGCGAGCCGTCCCGCCCGCGCATGGTCGGCAGGATCGAAGTCGATCTTGGGAAACATCTGGGCCATCATCGTCTGCTGATGGAATTCATTGAGCCGAAGCTGCTTCTGCGCCATGATCGATCCCAGGGCGACGTACCGCTCTTCGAGAATATTTCGTCCCCCTGGACCGATGGTCCGAGTTTTCTTCATGACCTCTTCAATCTGGCCATCCAGCGCCTTCGACGATTTCTCGAGCTCGTCCTGGCGATTCTTGGCGTAGACGCCCGTGTTCTCGAGCTTGACTCTGATATCGCGTCTCGCCTGGAACTGAAACTCGACGAGGAGCGTTTCCAGCAGTTTCTTGGTGCGAGCGGGGTCTCTGCCTTCGAGGGAGATGATGAACGAGTTGGTTATCTTGAGTCGCTGCACGCCCAGGGTCCGGAACAGCTCGGAGGCCGGGTCTGCGTACTGGGCCGCGATGGGGGCGATGCTCGGATCTCTCATCACCTCCTCGGCGAGCCGAGGGCTACGGAGCAGGACTTCCTGGTTGGCAACATAGTTGGTGGCGCTCGCTGGGTCGCGCCGGCCCGGATCATGCGTCATGAGCGCCGACAGACCATTGTCGATCTCGGGCGGGTAAATCTCGATCTGGGCCCTGGCCATGTAGACCGGCGGGAGCTTGAGCACCATGATCGACGACGCGACCGCCAGGGGCACAGCGACAGCCAGGGCCATCCAGAAGCGGCGCCTGAGCGCCTGGAAATAGTTTGAGGTGGTCTTGGCCGCGGCCGGATTGATCGAGAGCGGAGACACAACTTGAGCCGGGACGGCCGCGGCGCGGTGGCTCGGGACGGGCGGAGCGTGATACTCTCTCTGGATCTGGACTGAGTCCATGGTCGCGCTCGTCTCGGATTGGGAAGTCATCCTCTGGCCCCGGAAGCCGGGCGGGCCCACGAATCGGCAGCAGGCCGGGAGGGCCCCCTGGGCTCTCCGTGTCCGCCCAGAATCTGCACGCTCCGGGCCAGCGCTCGTCCCACGACCAGAACCCACAAGCCCAGGCCGCGAGGACGCGGTTTTTCTTCATCCGGAGTCAGCCGGGCGGGCCCGGACTGCACCTCGGCCGTCTCGGGCCCGTTTCCGGTTCTTACGGTGGAATCGGCTTGAAACCGTTCCAGCCGATCGGCCAGCGCCTGCGACAGGCGCTGCACGTAGCGAAAGGCGATGTCAGCCGCGGTCGAGGAACCCACCGGCAGCCCCAGACTGACGGTGAGCCACAAGTCCCGGCCCGAGGAAAGTCGAAAGATGGCCGAGGGACCCGACACCAGCTCGGCCAGGATGGCCGCTTTGCGCGGATTGTCCATGGGCGACGCCACCGGCGTACCATCGTGCCCGCAGGCGATCTGCACCAGATTGCAGCCCAGCGCCTGGGCCGCCTGGTCCATGATCTCGTAGGCGGCCCTGGCCGTCGTGGAGACCTCGATGCGCTGGATCGCCTCCCAGGCGAGCTTGGCGGCCTCGCGCTCCTGCCGCTTCCGCGCCAGTCTTTCGTGCAGGTCGTCGCGCAGGTTGGAAAGCTCATCCCGGCGGCTCGTGACCACCAGCAAGAACACCAGGCACCCGGAGATCCCCAGGACCAGCGTCAAGTATTCATTGCGGAGGGCGACCCCCAGCATCACGGCTCCGCACAGGAAGCCCGAGAAGCAGTAAAGCATGAGCGCGGCCTGGCGAGGGTTGAGCCCCAGCCCGATCAAGAGGTGGTGGACGTGCCGCCGATCGGCCGCACTCACTGGCAGGTTGCGCACCCACCGCCGGAAAATTGCCATAGCTGTATCCGAGATCGGCAGGCCCATCGCCAGGATCGGAAACAGGATCGAGATCGCGGAGGGACCCTCCAGCGATCCTTCGACCCCGATCACGCCGATCAACAGGCCGATCAGCATCGCGCCGGAATCGCCCAGGAAAATGCAGGCCGGATGCCAGTTGTACAAGAGGAAACCGGCCAGGCTGCCCGCCAGAGCGACCGCCAGGACCGCCACCGCGAAGTTCTCGTTGTGGATCGCCACCAGCGTCAAGGTGCCGCTGACCAAGAGGCCGACGCCGGAGGCCAGGCCGTCCATGCCATCGATCAGGTTCCAGATGTTCATGCACGCCAGGAACCAGAACAGCGTGACCAGCAGGCTGGGCAGCGCCAGCTCGACGGGAAAACCGAGGACACTGAACCGGGTGCTGGGAAAGCCAAGGTCGATGTTCAGGTTGAGGACTTCGATCGTCTGGATCCGGATGCCCCCCAGGTAGAGCGCGAGGACGGCAAGCGCCTGCCCGAGCAGCTTCATCCGCGGCCCGATCGACCGCGTATCGTCGATGAAACCCACAACCAGGATGACGAGCGCCGCCACCAGGATGGGCCAGTGATCGGGCGCACCCAGCTCGACGGCCGCGCGCTCCCGCAAGGGCGCGTACATGAAGGTGAGGAGCGTGCCGGAGGCGACTCCCAGTGCCAGGGCGAAGCCTCCCAGCCGGGGAACCGCGCCGTGGTGCAGCCGCCGGAACTGGTCGGGCCGATCGATGGCGCCGACCCACCCGGCAATCCAGGTCACCAGCGGCGTCGACAGCACGCACCCCGTCATCGCCACTGCGAAGATCATCAGGTAAACATTGGAGATCATCGTCATCCGTGACTCGTGCGGGTGCAACAGATCCCAAGAATCCGTCTCAGGCGAGGGCATCCGGGCTGGGGCAGTATCACCCTTAATGCCCATCCGGTCAAGGCGGATTCGCGGCGCGTGTGGCTGGGCGACTGGTAGCGCGAGGCAATCCGGGAGGGCGAGGCGGCCAGCTACCACGCCACGTTGCCATCTTGTTGTCAGCCTTGGACTTGTGTGTGAGAGCCAGCGCTCATGCAGGGATTGCCACGGTGCTCCAGGGGGCCACGGGCAGAGGCCGCCTGTCTGTCGCCTTGGTTTCCCCGTCGAAGATCTGGTAGTCGTGCGATTCCAGAAACCGGGTGACTGCTCGCTCGCTCGAGGGAATGACTTCGCACAGGACGACCGGTCGGACCGTCTCGAACAACCGGCGGCCGCCAAGCAGCACTTCGAGCTCCGCTCCTTCGACATCGATCTTTACCACCCTGGGCGCCGGCTGCTGTTCCAGCAGCCAGTCGAGCGTCACGGCAACGACCGATTGCTCTTCACGAGTGCCCCCGGTCTGCGTGGTGCCGAACTCGGCCAGGTAGTTCGCCGCCCTCGAGCGGTGGGCCAGGCAGAGCGTTCGAATCGCGACACGGGCGGCGACCGCCGCCGGTACAACCCGCACCGGCGCCGAGGTTTTGGGCTGTTCGACGGTGCTCCGGCGGAGAAGCTGGACCAGCCAGGCATCCGGCTCGAGGGAAACCACGAGTCCACCCGAGCCCGCCCTGCTGGCGGCAGCGAAGGAAAACAGTCCGACATTGGCGCCGATGTCCCAGACGACATCACCCGGCTGGACAACCTCTCTGACCAGGTCCAAGAGGACGGTATCCACCGAATCCATTGACCGGAACAGGTAGCGCAGACCGGCCGACGGGGTCACATGGAGGGGTGCTCGGGCAAATTCGGCCGGTAGCCGCCGCCGAATCACCCAATCGCGAGTGCAGTGCTCGATCATGCCGCGCAGCACGGGGTATCCTCCTTGATGAAGCTTCGAGCGTGCCAGGGCAGCAGCCCATAGAAGGCGATGCGAAACAAAATACAGCGATTCCCGGATTAGGCAATCGAGTTTTCCGTTTTCTCCCCGGGTGCCGGACGCCGAAGCCTTCGACCGGATTCTTCTCGCCGGCTCGGCCTGGCGGATAGACTGAGAGAGCCGCGAATGGATAAGATGGGCAAGATTCGATCCCGCGTGGACGGGGGATCGATCGGCGATCGTCCGCGTGCGCCTTTCTTCGAACTGCCCTCGGAGCGGCTGGGAATTGCTCTTTCGGCCCAGGACCACCATGAGCACTGCCATCAAAGCTGCTGGACCGAAACGAAGAAAGACCGCCAAGGCGGAGTTGACGGAGTACGAGTCGAAGCAGGTCGAGGATATCGCGCACTGGAAGTCGAGGCCTCCGAACCCGCTGGACGAGATCGCCAAGAAGATCACGGAGCCCGTGGCGCACTGGGTCGAGAAAGTGATACCCGATGCGGTCATCAGGGCGGCGATCGAAAAGGCGTACGACATCTCCCAGCGGGTTGCCGGTCAGGAGGATATCAAGCGCCAGGCCGGCGTGACGGATCTGGCCGAGCTCAAGAAAAAGCCGCTGGAAGAGTGTGACCAGCTCGCCTTCCAGGTGAGCCGGTTCGCTAACGCATGGGCGCTGGCGGAAGGCATAGCGACCGGTGCGGGTGGTTTCCTGACCACCGTGATTGACGGTTTCCTGCTCTTTGTGCTCACGCTTCGGACGATCATGCGCATCGGCCATTGTTACGGATATTCGCTTGACCACCGGAGAGACCAGGCATTCGTGCTGGGAGTGTACTTGACCGCGATGTCGGGGACACTGCACACGAAACGGTGCCGGCTGGAAGCGCTCAAGGAAATGGAAGAACTGCTCATTTCCGAGACCCAGCGCGAGATCCTCGCCGAGGAATTGCTGGCGTTCGTGTTTCAGCTCGAGATCTTCGAGGAGGTGCCGGGGATCGGTGCGATCTCGGGGGCGTTGTTGAACATTGGCGTGATGCGGCGCGTCGAGAGGACCACGCGGCGGGTGTTCCAGGAGCGCTGGCTTCGCGACAACGGCAAGGTGCACGCGATTGCCCCGGCGCCGGCTCACGAGCGGGCCGTCGCGCGCGGCTGGGCGGGCGTGCTAAAGCGGGCGGCCTACTCGGGTTGTTATGGCGTCGGGTTCGCCGCGGCGCTGCCGGCCACGATTTTGGCATCGGTCTTTTGGCCGATGGATAACGCCTTGACGCAGGGCGCGCGGGACGGCGCTGCCGCAGCCGCACGATCGGCCGAGAGAGTGGTCGGGCGGGCGCCGCAAGCTCGCGGCGGCCAGGAGACCTTCGCGGAAGAGGGGGGCACTCGTTCCGGCCATCTAGATCCGGAGCGCGACGACAGATCGGCAGTAGGAAATCAGGCGTCGGCGGCCGCCACTCGGACGCCGGCAATCCAAAACACCAAGCCGGCTTGCCCTCGATCCAGCACGGCGATACAATCCCGCCCGTTCCTTCGGAAACCGGCCTCGCAGTCGCGGCGGCGAGAGAGCGCCGACTCGTCTCACTTCCATCGAGTACGCACAATCACGGCCGAAAAGGCGCAGACCGCAATCACGGCGGGTCGGGCGGGTCGACGAGCCCACCGGACCGGTCCGTTGGGGTCAGCCGTCAGTCGAAGGAAGGCAGATTGAGGGTGTCTCCGGAGAGCCAAGGATGGTCAAGCGCCTACCCCAAATGCCCGGCACGGCTGCGATTCTGCTCCTGGCCGGCATCGGTCTCTTCTCCGGGTGCGTCGAGCGGCGGTATACGATTCGAACCGATCCGCCGGGTGCGACCGTCGTGGTCAATGGCGAAGAGATCGGCCCGGCCCCGGCTTCCAAGAGCTTCGTCTACTACGGTGACCGTCAGATCAGCTTGATTCTCGACGGTTACCAGACCCAGACCGTGATTCAACCGATCAATGCACCCTGGTGGGACAATCTTTTCACCGAGTTCTTCACGGAGAACTTCCTGCCGTACAGTTTGCGAGACGAGCGCGAGTTCAAATATCAAATGGTGCCGGCCCAGTCGCCGCCGGCCGGCGAACTGCGCGATCGCGCTGAGAGCCTGCGCAGCAAGCGCAGGTCCTGCCCAAACCGCGGCGCGGTGGAATCCTGGGCTGGCTGGGATTCTGAGCCACCGCGCAGGCGCAAGCTCGTATCAATCACAAGCCATTTAGCAAAGGAATGTTACGAAATAACCAGGCGTTCCATCGGCCACGACGAATGGCGGCTTGAGCAAAGAAACGCGAGTCCGATGGATTCAACCGATCCTTCGAGCCGATCATAAGATGAACGAACTTCGGGTAGAACGATCCGAGCGAGGTGAACGGCCGTGAAGATCGCTGTGGCCGCGGTCCAGATGCCATCCGATCAACTCGACGTCTCGGCGAATCTGGCGCGGGCTGACGACCTCTTGCGCTCGGCGCGCGACCAGGGGGTAGAGCTGGCGGTCTTGCCCGAGCTGTTCAACACGGGCTATAGCCTGTGTCCCGATTTTGGCCCGTACAGCGAGACGGCGCAAGGGCCGACGCTCTCGCACCTGAGGCAGCGGAGCCGGCAGTGGCGGATGGCCATCGCGGCGGGGTTTGTCGAGTGCGAGGGCCGGCATCTTTA
The DNA here is from genome assembly GCA_963781785.1 of uncultured Isosphaeraceae bacterium. Taxonomy (GTDB): domain Bacteria; phylum Planctomycetota; class Planctomycetia; order Isosphaerales; family Isosphaeraceae; genus CAWAHD01. The sequence continues at coordinate 1,397,405 of CAWAHD010000002.1, forward strand.
CGACTCGCTCGTCTTCTGCGCTCCCGACGGCGAGCTTCAGATCTATCGCAAACGCAACCTCGTGTTCTGGGAGCGATTTCGATTTCACCCCGGGCGAGCGCCGCTCATCATCCCGACCCCATGGGGGAGAGTCGGGTTTGCGATCTGCGCAGACATGATCTATCGCAAGGTCTGGAATGATTATCGGGGCCGGATCGACGCGGCCGTGATCGCAGCAGCGTGGCCCAACTTCGCCGATCGTCACTCGGGGCGCAGACACTGGCTCCTGGGCCACGTCGGGCCGCTTTCCGGATCGATTCCCGCCAAGGTCGCGATGGATCTCGACATCCCCGTGATCTTTGCCAATCAATGCGGCGAGACCCGGACCACCATCCCCGTGCTCGGCACCCGGATCAAGGACCGGTTCGCCGGTCAGAGCAGCATCTGCGACGGCCGGCACGGCGTCCCCGTGCGCGCCGATCACCAGCCCGCACTCCTCGTAGCCCCCGTCACCCTCCACCATCAACGAGGTATGAAATCGTGGCGTTCTATGTCCCCCTCGGTCCCCGCGGCCTGCTTTTCCGGATCGGTACTTTCGTGATCGGCATCTGGGGCGGCCTGGTCTACGGCCGCGCCTGCCGGCGCCGAAATTTGGTGGCGCACAGCCATCAGCCCTTGACCATCTCCCTACCGGATTGATACGAATTACCAGGGACATACGGCCTTTTCTGCGTGCTCCCGCCGCCCGGCGAGGAAGTCTGCGCTCGTATGGGCGGTCTGGGAAAAGTTTTCGGCCTCAAGTGATCCAACAGAGAGGGATATAGCCGAGCACCGGGGCAGAATTCGACGACCACGAACAGCCCCGCCCTCGAGGCAACATCTATGTGCGGCATCGCAGGTGCTTTCGATCTCGAAGGGACGCGGGAGTTTTCGCACCAGCGGCTGCTGGCGATGACCGGCGCGATCGCCCACCGGGGTCCCGACGACGAGCATTTTCACATCGAGCCGGGGGTGGCGCTTGGGGCCAGGCGGCTGGCGATCATCGACCTGGCGGGCGGGAAGCAGCCGCTTGCCAACGAAGACGGCTCAGTCTGGGTGGCCTTTAACGGCGAGCTGTTTGAGTATCCCGGGCTGCGCCGGCAGCTTTTGGCCCGCGGGCATCGCCTGGCGACCCGGTGTGATACCGAGGCCTGGGTGCATCTTTACGAAGACCACGGGGAGGATATGTTCGCGCAGGCGCGCGGCCAGTTCGCGGTGTCGCTGTGGGACCGAAAGACCCGAACGCTGATCCTGGGCCGAGACCGCTCCGGCATCTGCCCCCTCTATTACGCCCAGGCGGACGGCTGGCTGATCTGGGGATCAGAGATCAAGGCGATCCTGGCGTCGGGGCTGGTCGTGCCGCGGCCTGACACTCGTGGGATTGATCATTTCTTCACGTTCTTCTGTGGTGGGACGACGCGGACGTGCTTCGACGGGGTCAAGTCGCTGCCGCCGGGGCACTATCTCAGGCTGCGCGACGCTCGGGTGAGCCAGCATTGCTACTGGGATTTTGACTTTCCCGACCTGGGCCAGGAGCGCCGGCTTCTTGACCCGGCGCCCCTTGTCGAAGAGCTCGAGGCGAATCTGGAGCGGGCGGTCGAGCGCCGGCTGAGAAGCGACGTGCCGGTGGTCAGCTACTTGAGCGGCGGGCTCGATTCCACGGTCATTCTCGGCATGTGCAACCGTCTCCGGGGTGAGCCGATAAGGGCGTTCACGATCGGGCTCGACCGGGCCGGGCCCGACGAGCGCGTACCGGCCTCCGAGGCCGCGGCGGTGCTCGGTTCTCCCCTGTCCACGATGACCATGGATCGTTCGGGGCTGGCCGGCGCGTTCCCCGAGTTGATCCGGGCCGCCGAGGGCCCGGTGCTCGATACCTCGTGTGCGGCCCTCTTGCGGTTGGCGCAGACGGTAGCAGAGCAGGGATACAAGGTCGCCCTGACCGGCGAAGGAGCCGACGAGGCACTGGCCGGCTACGTCTGGTACAAGGTGCAGGCGGCGCGCGCGGCTTTGAGCGGCCGGGTTGGAAACGGCCCGGAGCGGCTCTTGCGCCGGTTGCTCCTCAAGAGCTTGGGCGGACGGGGCCGGGCGCCCACTCCCTCTCGGCCTTTGGCGGTGTGCACCCGGCCCAGCAGGATCTGTACGAGCTGATCTCTCAGGTCAAGCCCGCTCTCTATTCGGCCGGGATGCGGCAGCGGCTCGCCGGCCATAGCCCGTACGACGACCTTGACATTCGCCGCGATCGCATCGCGCGGTGGCACCCACTCAACCAGTCGCTCTACGTCGGTTACAAGGTGATGCTCGCCGGCCTCTTGATGATCGCCAAGGGCGATCGCATCGCGATGAACGCGTCGGTCGAGACGCGCTACCCGTACCTCGACGACGACGTGATCGATTTCTGCGCGGGGATCGCGCCGGAATACAAGATGCGCGGCCTGAACGGCAAGTGGATTCTGCGGCAGGTCGCCGCGCGAATCCTGCCTGCGCAGATTGCGAACCGCCCCAAGACAATGTTCCGTGCGTGCATGTCGGGGACATTTCTCGGCCCGAACCGGCCGGGGTGGGTCGACCAGCTTCTGAGCCCGGAATCGTTGCGCATGACCGGCTATTTCGACCCGGCGGCGGTGGCGCGGCAGCGCGGCTGGCAGGTGTCGATACCACGGATCACGCCGGCGCGGTTCGTTTATGACGTCGCTCTGACCTGCGCCCTCTCGACCCAGCTCTGGCATCATGTTTTCTTCGGCGGTCTCTGCGACCTTCCCACCTGGCAAGCTCCAAGCCGGCGGCACGGCGTGCGCCCCAGAGACCTGGTGCACGCCCGGGGCGGGGTGGGACCTTGAAGGGGTCGCTCTGCCCCGGCTACGATGATCGCGGCTCGGCTTTCCCCCCAAACCCGCAACTTCGGCCCTACTCCAAGCTCGGGGACCCAGCCGGCCGGGAGAACCTGCGATGGCCCTTGTCAGCCTGATCACCAACCAGGAGGCCGCCGAGAAGATCAAGCCGGTCTTCGAGGGGCTGGAAAAGAAACTGGGAGCGGTTCCCAACGTCTTCCGCGTGATGGCACACACCCCGGAAATGCTCGAGGCGTTTCTGGCGCTCAACGCGACCTTGTCGCGAACCAAGCTGGCGGGCAAGCTGCGCGAGCTGGCTTACATCAAGACGTCCGAGCTCAACACGTGCGATTACTGCCTGCACCATCATCGTGCGCTGGGGAAGAAAGCGGGTTTGAGCGACCGGCAGGTCGCCGAGACAAAAGACTCCGAGTCCAGCGACGCGTATGACGCGCTCGAGCGTGATGTGATGAGGTATGCCGAGCAAGTGACCCGGCACATCAACGTCGACGACGCCCTCTTCGCCCGCTTGAAGCAATCGCTGGGAGACCGCGAGATCGTCGAATTGGCGATGACGGTGGGGATCGCGAACTTCACCAACCGGGTCACCGAGACATTGCGGATGGAGCTTCCGTGAGGCGACAAAATGAGCCAGAGTGAAGGCGCGGCGGCGGCTCCCGTGTCGTGGGTGCCGCTGACGGCCCGCGAGCGGCGGGTCCTGGGGGTCCTGGTCGAGAAGGCCAAGACGACACCCGAGTATTATCCGCTCACGGTGGCGGCCACCCTGGCCGCATGCAACCAGAAGTCCAACCGAGACCCGCTGACGAACTACGACCAGGATGACGTGGAGGAGACGCTACACGCCCTGAGGAAGAAGGGGGCCGTGATCCTGGTCGAAGGGAGCGGCCGGGTCGCGCGGTGGAAACACACCCTCTACGAATGGCTCAAGGTGAGCAAGGTCGAACTTGCTGTGATCGCAGAGCTCCTCCTGCGGGGGCCGCAGACCGAAGGCGACCTCCGCGCCCGCGCCAGCCGTATGGAGCCATTCGCGGACCTGGCGGCCTTGCAAACGATCCTCGATGCACTGGCGAGCCGTTCGCTCGTGGTCTACCTTTCTCCGCCCGGCCAGAAGCGGGGCGTGTTCGTCACGCATGGTCTCTATCCGGAGAGCGAGCTCGACAAGGTCCGCCAGGCGTTTGCTCTCAAGCAGGGAGCCGACGAGGAGACACCTGCGAGCCCGACCGCGCGGCTGGAGCACACGGCGCCTGCCGGGACGCCCGCGTGGGCGGCCAAGGTTGCTGCGGTCCAGTCAGAGGTGGACCAACTGCGCGCGACCTCGAGGCCCTCTCCGCCGAGGTCCGCGAGCTGAAAAAAGCGCTCGGAGCTTGACGGAATGATCATGTCTTCCCCCGACAGCGAGGAAAAGAGCCCAGGCGCGTCCAGTCCACTCCCTGGGGCGGAGCCGGCAAGCCCGGACTCTGCCGGCGAGCCCGCAGACCCGCATTCCGCTGCCGAGCCCACCCTCTTGACTGCCATGCCGCTCTTGACGCCCGAGCTGATTCCCGAGGCAGACCGGGCCCTTGCCGAGGAGATCGTGCGCGCACCGGTCGAGCCGGCCCCTCCCGGGTGGGTCTTCATCGCTCTGGTCCCCCATAACGGCCGTGAGCCGCCCCCGCAGCTCGGCGATCAGCTTGCACTGGAGGTCTGGTGCGCCGTCTCTGCGCTCTGGCACCCCTCCCTCCTCTCACGGGCGGCCGAGCTGCCTCGGATCGAGCCGATCGAGTATCCCTCCGCCCCGGGCCCGCGCGAGGTCCGGGTCATTCCCGGCGGAGCCTGGGACCAGCTCCCTTCCGGCTATCGCACCCAGGCCGAAGATGCCGGCGTCGCTCTCATCGAGGCAGGACCCGACCGCGACGACCTGATCCACCGCATCCGCTCCAGGCTCGGCGCCCAAGAATCGCCGCAACGGCTCGAGGACAAGGGCACGGCCACCGCGGCCAGCGGTTTCCTGGCGCTGGGGACCGTCATGTGGATGCTGCGCGACCTTACGATCGCCATGGGACATTCCGACAACCTGGACCACGAGAGCCTCAAAAGCGAGTTGCTCGCCGGTGCATACCAGTGGCAAATCGGCGACTGGAGTAGCGCGGTCAATCGTCTACGGGCCGCATTTGAAGTGTTGACGCAGGCGCGCGAGCGGTTTTACCCGGTCGACGCCTATCTGATCGATCTCTGCCTGGTCGACGCGACCATGACCGAGGGCGTACTCGCCGCACCGCTCGAAAGTCCGGTCCCGATCTCGTTTCTGGCGTCGGCCCAGGCGATCGAGAACCAGGCGCTTCACGACCCAGAGCGCGTGGCGGCGCTGCGACAGGCCATTGCTGACGGGTGGGCCGACGTCGTGGGGGGCAGTTACGCCGAGGCGGAGGATTCTCTGTTGCCGATGGAGTCGAGCCTGTGGCAGTTCCGGCGCGGTAACGAGGTGTATCGCCTCCACCTCGATGATCGCAACGCCGAAACCTTCGCGCGGCGGCGGTTCGGCCTGCACACCCAACTGCCGCAATTCGCCAAGCGATTTGGATTCCGATACGCGCTTCACCTCGGGCTCGACGCAGGCCGGTTTCCGATTCCCGCCGAGACCAAGCGAATGTGGGAGAGCCCGGACGGCAGCAGCCTGGAGAGCCTGATGCGGCCGCCGATGGCGGCCGACCGGCCCTTGCAGGGATGGCTCCTTCCCTGGCGGATGGCCGCGACGATGAAGAACGACCACGTCGCCGCCGTGCCGCTGGTTCATTGGCCCCAGCCGGTCGCACCTTGGTACCGCGACCTGCGCCGGGCTGCCGGCTATTCCGCCGTGTTGGGGCGCTGGACGACGGTCAATGATTTCTTTCACCTGACGGATCGACCCTACGAATCATTCCGCCCCGAGCCCGATCTTTATCAGAGCCCGTTCCTCGCCCAGGCCGTGGCCAGAGGTGAGCGGACGCCGATCGGGCGGCTGGCGAGGCATCATCGGCTGCGGGCGCGGCTCGATGCTGCGCGGGCGATCGAGGCATTCGCCGTCGCGATTGCGACGGCCGCGGCGGGTGGCCGGCCGGACCCGGCCGCTACCGAGACAAGCTCGCACGCCGCGGCGGGCACGGCGACGGACTTGCATGCCACGCGCGGCCCGGTGCCGCTTGAAGAGATCGAAACCCTGATCGAATCCGGCCGGCACGACGAGGCTGCGACCGCGCTCGACAAGGTCGAGCCTGCGTGGTCCACGGCTCTGGCCAGATGCCTCGCGCTGCTTCGGATCCACCTGCGGCAGTCGCTTCGAGTTCCCCGGCCAGGTCGACGAGCGACCGCCGGGCCGGGTACCTGGTCATCAACCCACTCAATATCCCGCGCCGGGCCGCCGTGATCCTGCCTGATGCCGCGCTTGACCTGCGTCCCGAGGGGCCTCTGCGGGCTGCGCAGTTTACCGAGCATGGAGTCTATGCGGTTGTCGACTTACCCGCTTTCGGCTTCGGGTGGGTTCCCAGGGAGGCCGATCCGGGCCGCCCGCCGGCGGTCACGGGCGGATTGACGACGCGGGGGCGAAAGCTCAGGAACGAATCGATCGAGATCGAGATCGACGCCACTACGGGCGGTCTTCGGAGTATCGCCGCCGTGGGCGAGGCGACGGCCCGGCTGGGACAGCAGCTCGTGGTCGCGGGATTGCTCGACCCGCAAGGTAAAGCCGTGGCCTCGCAGATGCGGTCTACACGGTTCGAGCTCGACTACGGCGGGCCCGCGCTCGTACAGGCGACCAGCGCCGGCACGATCGTCGATCCCCGCCGCGACAGCCCGCTGGCCTCGTTCTCGCAACGGTTTCGCCTGTGGACCGGGCGGCCGATCCTCGAGATCGAAATCACCCTGGCCGATCTCGATCCGGCCTGGCTTACTCGAGCGGCAGAGGCCGACCCATGGTCGGTCTATCTCGCCTGCCGGTGGGCCTGGCCCGACCCGTCAGCAATGCTGCGGCGGACAATCTTCTGGACGCCCGAGCTCACGGAAGCCGAACGGCCCGAGACTCCGGACGCGCTGGACATATCGACTCGCAACCAGAGGACCGCGCTTCTCTTCGGAGGGCTTCCTCATCACCGTAAGCACGGCCCGCGCATGCTCGACACGCTGCTGATCGCCGGGCAGGAATCGACCCGGTCGTTCACGCTGGGAGTCGTGCTTGATCTCGAGCATCCGTTTCAAGCCGCCCAGGACGCGGTCACGCCAGCGTGCGTCGTCCCGGTCGAATCCGGGCCACCCGCTGTCGGGCCGACAGGATGGCTGGCTCAGGTGGATAGCAAATCCATCGCGGTGTCGCACGTGGAATTCACCGAGAAGACCGGAGACGACCGAGGCTGGGGCCTGATCGTCCATCTCCTGGAAACCAGCGGCCAGGCCGCGCGCTGCGCCTGCGATTGTTCCGCAACCCGACGTCGGCGCCGCCAGGTCGACTTTCAGGGCGAGACCATCATCGAGCTGTCGATCCAGGGAGATGCCGTGCAGCTCGACCTGACGCCGCACGAACTCGCGAGGGTTGAAGTTGCGTTGGGGGTGGGAGGGGATCCGATCGCTTCTGAGGTTGAGGGGTGAGAAGACGAAGCCGATGAAAAGATCGAGACTAAGACTAATACGACAGCGCTACTTGGCAAAATCGGGCATCTCGGCTATTCTCCGTAACTCATTGATGGAACTTCAGATCCAGGGAGTTACGGATGACTCCACGACAGATCCTGTCATTGGGGTCGCAGCTCGCCGACTTCCTCGACGAGTTTGACGACTGTTTTGCACGTTCGGAACCCCGTGGCCACTTGGCCAGCTACGTGCGTGGCCAGCTCGCCGATTTGCCGCGTAAGAGCGTGCAGCCGATCGCAGATTTCAGCGGTACGCCGCGGCGGACTTTGCAAGAGTTCCTCAGTTGGTCCGACTGGGACCATGCTCTGATGCGCGACCGCGTCCAGATGATCGTAGCACGGGACCATGCCGACCCTTATGCCATTGGTATCCTGGATGACTCGGGACATCCCAAGTCAGGCAACAAAACGGCGTGTGTCCAGAGGCAATGGTGTGGCAACACCGGCAAAATCGACAACTGCGTGGTCACTGTTCATCTTGCCTACACGACCTACGATACTCGGTTCCGGACGATGCTCGATAGCGCGCTATTCCTTCCCGAAAACGGCTGGGACGATCCCGCGCGTCGTAAGGAGGCTGATATCCCGGCCGAGCTGACCTACCGGCCCAAGTGGCAAATCGCTTTGGAACTACTCGACCGCGCGCTTGGCAACAACGTGGTTTTCGGCTGGCTCACGTTCGATGAATGGTATTCGATCCCGGGCGAGTTCCTCGCTGGCTTGGAGGCACGGCACCAGCGTTACGTCGCTGAAGTTCGCAAGAGTTTCCGAGGTTGGTTGTACGATCCCCAACAAAAGCCCCGTGCCCAATTGAGCACGGTCGAGAACTTGTGCTCGTTTTCCATTCCCATGATGCGGCAGCCCTGGCAGCGGGTCTACGTGAAAGACACCGACAAAGGGCCGATGGTGTGGGAGGTCAAGCACGCTCCGATCTGGCTCTCGCGAGACGGCCGCATTCTGGGGCCCTACTGGCTCATATACGCCCGCAATGTGCTGGACCCCGGCGAGGTCAAGTACTTCCTGTCCAATGCAAGCCCAGGGACTCCGCTGGAGTCGATCGTCCACGTGGCATTTGCGCGGTGGCCCGTTGAGCGTACCTTGGAGGACGAGAAGGACGAACTCGGACTGAGTCACTTCGAGGTCCGAAAATATCATTCAATCATGAGACATTTGAGTGTGACTCAAGTAAGCCACCTCTTCCTCGCCCGCCAAACCGAGCGGCTCCGGGGGGAAAAACCTAGAGATCACATTGTGCCAGGTCCGAACCGCTGCGAACGTGCTAGTCGATGTGCTGCCTTTGCCGAAGCGCGCCCGCACCGAACGACTCGAAAAGGCGTCGAACAATCTTCACCAAACTCAGGATCAGAACCGGCGCACCGAAAGTCGCACACGAAGACGAGGCTATCGCGGCTCAGGCGAATGGGGATTCTCCTGGCGGATTTGGCCTGCTGCGTTCCCCCGTAATTCAGCAAGTAGCGCTGTCGTACTAAGACTACGATTAAGATTAAGATTAGGATTAGTAACACTATGCAGACTATCAAGACCGGGCCTGCGTTGCCGCGTTGCCTTTGTCACGTCCGCGTGCCGAGTTCCTGTTGAGCGAACCGGCATTTATCACATCCTGACATGATCGCACTCTTAGTCTTAGTCTTGGTCTTAGTCCTAGTCTTAATCTTAATCCTACTCTTAATCTTACTCCTGTTGCGCATTTGCCCTCGCGCAATCAAAGAGCCCACCCCTTGCGATACTCGGCATGGACGAGTCCATCCAGCTCGGGAGCATTTTTGATCTTTTGATGCTCGCTGTCCCACTGGAGGCGCCGGCCCGGGGCTTTGAGAGCGAGAACACCCAGGAGCACCAGCTCGGTCAGCGGGCCCGAGTAATCGAAGTTGGAGACCGGCCGCGGACCACCCTTGCAGGCCTGGACCCATTCCTCGTAGTGACCGGGCGATCGCTTGTATGTCTTGGGCACCTTGGCAGCCTCGTCATGGAGCTCGCGCGGCAAAAGCTCGGGCATCCCGCCGTGAGAGCCGTGCACCATCTTTCCCTTGCTGCCGACGTAGAGAACGCCGTTATCGGGCAGACGCTGGTCCGCCGGCATTTCCGCGGGCGCTGGCGGCATCAGACCGCCGTCGTACCACGTCATTTTCACCGGCGGCAGCTTGCCCCGCGCGGGGAAGTCGTAGTAGATGATCGCGGCGACCGGATATGTCTCCACGTTCGGCTTGCCCCCGTCGACAAATGATCCGTCAAGAGTGGTGCGGGCCTCCACGGTAACCGGTGCGCCCAACTGAAGCGCCCACAGCGGGTGATCGATGATATGGCAGCCCATGTCGCCAAGGGCGCCCGTACCGAAATCCCACCAGCCGCGCCAGAGTACCGGCGCATACGCCGGGTGATACGGACGCTCGCGGATCGGGCCCAACCAGAGGTTCCAGTCGAGATTGGCCGGCACCGAGGGAGTCTCGGCCGGTCGAGGGATTCCCTGCTTCCAGAGCCGGCCGGCACGATCAGACCATACGTGGACTTCCTCGACCGTCCCGATCACGCCCGCCTGGATCCATTCGTTGGTCAGGCGGGCTCCTTCGGTGGCATGCCCCTGGTTTCCCATCTGGGTAATGACGCCGGCCTGCCGAGCCGCTTTGGTCAGCTCGCGGCATTCGTGCAGAGTGTGCGTGAGCGGCTTCTGGCAGTAGACGTGCTTGCCGGCGCGGATGGCGGCCATCGATGCCACCGCGTGCACATGGTCGGGCGTGCCGACCGTGACGGCATCGATCGCTTTCGCTTCCTTGTCGAGCATCTCGCGAAAGTCCTTGTAGCGCCGGGCTTTGGGAAATGCTTGAAAAGAGCCCGCGGCCCGGTCCTGGTCGACGTCGCAGAGGGCGACGATATTCGCCCCCAGGCGAGCGACGGTGGCGATGTCTCCGCCCCCCATGCCGCCGGCGCCAATGCCGGCGACGTTCAACTGCTCGCTAGGCGCAACGTATCCCGATCCTCCCAGCACGTGCCGGGGCACGATCGTGAAATCGAGCGCCAGGCCGCCGGTCGCGGCCAGGAACATCCGGCGCGAGTGGCGCGCCGCGGCGGACCGATCTTCGGAAGATCCCATGAGCGTGTGTCCTTTGAGAGCCCATCGTGCTTTTGAGAACGCCGGCGCCACGAGTACCCCGTTCACGGCTTGCCGTGGAGAGCCCGCTCGGCCACCGCCCAGTCGGCTCCCTGAATGATCAGCCGCCTCAGGTTCGGATTGCGCAGCGGATCGTCCTTGTCGGGGCCGAAATCCCGGTGGCCCAAGTTCGTATGAAAGACGCGCCCCTTGCCGAAGTTCCGGGTCCACGCCACCGGCCAGGTTGTGCCTTGATAGTCGATGGTCGCCAGCGGCTCGATGCCGGGCATCATCTGCATTTGATAATAGAGCTCATCCTTGATCACGAAGTCTTTGAGCCCCTGGGTGATCGGGCTGCCGGTGTCGGCGATCTTGACGGTGAACTCGCCCTTCTTGGTCTTGCCGTCGGGAAGGCCGACGTGGGAAAAGATGCCGCCCAGCATATCCTTCCACACGGGACTCCAATCCTTGGCGGCGTTATCGGCGCCATGAATTGACGCGTACCCGAGCCCTGAGCGCACCAGCTCGAAAATCGCCTCTTGCTGGGAGTGGGTGAGCTTGAATTCGTCGTCGCGACGGTCGGCAGCCATGATGATGAGATCATACTTTTTCATGGCCGGAGTTTCCAGGATGGCCGCGTCTTCGGTGATCGTCACCTGGAAGCGGCCGGTATTCTCGAGGGCGGCCGAAAGGTACAATGCCTGGTCGCGGTATCCATGATGCTGGCGCTGCCCGCCCGAAAGCAGCAAGACCTTGGCGCCGGAGGGCACCTTTTTCTGGGCCAGCGCCCTCTGGGCCGGCCAGCACGCCAAGATGACGGTCAATACGAGGATTCCTGGACGGCTCACAACGCGCTTCTCCTCTTGGTGGAGACTCTGCTGGTGGGATATTCCGGGGCGGCCGGTCAGACGTCGCGACCGCGATCTTGGAGGGAATAGTCGAGTCCTAGCGTCGCAGTTCGTATCGTATCGTAGCCTAGCCCGGCCCGGGCCCGCCCGCAAGCCTTGGCCGCGGCGATCTGATCTGATCCGATCCGATCCAAACCGAGGAGATTGAAGTCATGAATCGATTGGATGTTTTGCGCCGGGCGACAATTGCCGGCTCCCTGGTGCTCGCTCTTGCCGCGATCGTCTTGGGGGCCGATGACGAGCCCAAGCAGACGATCGATGCCAAGGGAATGAAATTTGAGGCCCCGAAGGCCTGGAAGTCGAGCACCCCGTCGAGCGCGATGCGCCGAGCCCAACTCAAGGCCGAGCCGGTCGAGGGAGACGATTACCCGGCCGAGCTGGTCGTCTTTGCGATCGAAGGGGGCGGCGGTACGGTCGAGGCCAACCTGGAGCGCTGGCAGAAAATGTTCAAGGATGAAGACGGCAAGAACCCCGAGATCGAAAGCAAGAAGGTGAAGGGCAAGAACGTCGATGTGACCCGGGCCGAGACGTCCGGCCACTATTACCCGGCGCAGCGTGGCCCGGTCAAGGAGCCCGACCGGGCCGGAGCGCGACTGCTGGGTGCGATCGTCATGGGTGATGGGGTCGGCTATTACATCCGGATGATCGGGCCTGACAAGACGATGAAGAAGCTTCGGGACGACTTCGACGCGATGCTCAAGACGATCGACCTGGAGGGGAAGTAAAGCGAGGCACCATGCTGACCATGACGATCGTGTGCGCCCGCTGCACGCTGGCGAACCACGTTTCCGACCGGCATTGCCGGGACTGCGGGCTGCCGCTGGGCTCGCTGCAACCGGATGTCGAGGCCGCGTACGACGCTCTCGAGCCGTACGAAGCCCCCGAGCCGGCCGATCCCGATGTCGCGCGGCTGATCGTCGAGCTCGTGAAAAAGACCCGGCACGACGCGAACCCCTCGGGCCGGGGATGGCAGATCGTCGTTCCGATGCGGCTGGACCGCAAACAGGCCGTCTACGTCGGACCGGCGGGCACCGATGCCGAGGGCCGCGCCATCCTCACCTTGGTCTCGGTTTGTGGGCCGGTCAACGACCGCGATTGCCGCACCCTTCTCAAGCTCAACGCCCGCTTTGTGGAGGGTCACTTCGCCATCCGAGTCTTGCGCGGCGAAGAGTACTTCGTGGTGATCGAGAACCTGCCGGTCGACGCACTTCAGTCGATCGACGCCCGAAGCCTGGTCCGCCGCGTGGCAGAGCTGGCCGACGGACTCGAAGATCGCCTGTCACGCGGCCGGGACCTCTATTGAAAGCCTGCCTACGGGACCGCGCGTAAGTCAGGCTTTCCAGCCTGACGGTTTTGTGTAGGTCAGGCTTTCCAGCCTGACGGTTTTGTGTAGGTCAGGCTTTCCAGCCTGACGGTTTTGTGTAGGTCAGGCTTTCCAGCCTGACGGTTTTGTGTAGGTCAGGCTTTCCAGCCTGACGGTTTTGTGTAGGTCAGGCTTTCCAGCCTGACGGTTTTGTGTAGCTCAGGCTTTCCAGCCTGACGGTTTTGTGTAGGTCAGGCTTTCCAGCCTGACGGTTTTGTCTAGCTCAGGCTTTCCAGCCTGACGATTTTGCCGAAACGTCAGGCTGAAAAGCCTGACCTACAACTCATCGGCGCCGCCGGTCCCGGCGGCTCACCGCGCTTTGCCGCTGCCGAGATCCGCGGTCCCGTAGATCGCGATCGTCGTGTCGCTGGTAAAACGGACTGGCTCAATCCGGTCGAGCCTCTGGAAGAATCCCGGCGGCCCCCACGGGCCCCATTGCAGTGACGCGGAAACCGCGAGGTACCGGGTGTGTACCTGGTCGAGACTGGGAAGATCGGAGTAGTCGTCGACGGCATTGATGACGTGACAGGTGCCCGCAACCCCATAATGCGCCGGGTCGGTGTCGCCGAAATAGTAAAGAGTCAAATCCTGAAATTCCGGCTGCGCTCGCTGGATACGTTCGAGTGCGATCAGGCCCTGGCCCCAGTCGAGATTGGAGTCTGCCAGGATGTGCCGGCCCGCGAGTGGACCTCCGGCGAGCGCGTTGAAATAAGTCAGCTCATGAGGGTGTATCCCCGCCAGCGCCGTCACGCCGCCGGCCAGGCCGGCGGCGACCGCGAGCCGCGGCAGAATCGCTCCGCGCCATTCGGCGAGCGCGGACAGCCAGACGATGGAGAGCGGTGCCAGCGGAAGCAGGTAACGCACGCCGTAGTTCCGCGACGAGCCGCAAGCCGTCACGACGAGGTAAAGCACGACGACCAGCGGCAGCAGATGCTCAGGCCGTCTCGCCACCGGCCCGTGATCGAAGGCCCGTGCCTGCATTGCTCGAGCGGCGACAAGAATCCACAACGTCAAGGGAGCCTTGACCGCCAGCGCAACCAGGTAGTAATACCACCACCCCTGAGTGCGCCTCTGGCCCCAGAGGTAGCTCGCTCCTCCGCTGGCCTGGTGGTGCATCTGGGTCGCCAGTCCAACCCAGTCCTGCGGCAGTGGCGTTTCATAGACTTGATTCAGATACGTGTTTCCGCCCGCTCCGAACCATTTCGCGACCGTGGGGTGCGGCCCATGCGACGTGCTGAGAGGAATCGTCGCAAACCCCGTCACGACCCAATCGGCAAGCACCATCACCACGCAGAAGCCAAGCATCCCCCGGACCACGCGCGCGGTCAGCTCGAGCGCTCGGCGCTCTCCGGCTTGCCAGCGCCAAACCCACCAGACCAAAGCCAGGATCGGCGGGACCAGGATCGTGGTGTACTTGCAGGAAAACGCCAGGCCGCCGATCGCGGCCGCTGCCCAGAACCAGGGCCAACGATTGGATTCGAGAAACCGCCAGAACATCCAGAAGATGGCGGTTGTCCCCGCGACCAGGGGTAGTTCCATCGTCACCAGCGCGCCGTGGGCGATCAAGTTGGGGCTCAGCGTGAACAGCCACGCCGCCAACGCCATCGCCCTGGGCCCGTAGCTGCGCCGGCTCCAGGCGATGGTGAGCCCGAAGGCGAGAAGCCAGATCCAGATCGAGCCCAGCCGCACCAGAGGCAATAGCTCGCGCTGGCTGGCGATCGCGCCGTCGATCCAGCCAGAGCGGCCCGTGTGATCGAGCAGCCAGAAAACGGGCACCTGCTGGAGCTTCCAGAACAAGAGGGGAGAACCCATCCGGGTGATCTCGTCCTGGTCGCCGGTTCGCCACCACCGCGCCGCCACGCGCAGGTAAGCGACTTCATCATACGTCGCCGAATTGGAGCGGCCGGCGTCAAAAACCAGCGCCAGCCCGGTGCCCGCGGCCAGCAGAGCGATCAGGTACCAGATGCCGGTGCCGGCCAAGCTTTTTCGGGGTGCGGCGTTCGGGTTGTCGGGCTCCATCCCCATGACGGGCGTTCCTCAATCGGCCGGACGGTTGGATCGCCGATTCTCCGTGTCCCAACCACGCAGGCTGCTGGCCAAGCGGGCGATATCGAGCGCTTCCTTGATCGTGGGTGCCAGCGAATGATCGCCCCGCACGAGCCGGTGGAATTGATCGCTGAGCACGTCGCCGACAGTCGGCTCCATGGGCAGCCGTTCCTCATGGATTCCGGCCGAGCTGGACCAGAGGATTTTCTCGGGCATCTCCAGCCAGGCCGCCCCACGCTCGGCGAAGACCTGGAACCCCGGCGGCGGCAGAAAGCGGCTGGCGTCGCCCCAGGCCGCCCGGTGATAGCGGCCGTACGACATCTGGGCCGTCGCGCCTCCCGGAAAAGTCGCGACAAAGCTCTCGAAGTCGGAATCTTGCTGATCGGATTGTTCCGCCGCGGGGAGAACCTGGCATCGGAACCCTTCCAGAGCACTCGGGTGCGACTGGAAGACAAAACAGCACCAGTCGAGCAAGTAACTTCCCGGATCGATGAAGAGCGGCGCGGGGGTGATCTGGGTTGTGGGTCCCGGCATCGCATAGCGGTCGAACCCATACAGCCGCGAGTGGCCGATCACGAGCCGCGCCGCCCCCAGCCGCGTCGCCAGGAGCTCCTTGAGTCGCAGGGTGGCCGGGTAGCATCTGCGGGCGAATTCGGGCATGAAGACGATCCCGCTCTGCTCGACTTGCTTGGCCAGGTCTTCCAGCTCGTCCAGGTCGCCGGCCAGGGGCAGGGCGCAGTAAACGGGCTTTCCCGCAGCGCAGGCGAGCTTGATCGGGTGCAGGCCGAACCACTGGCGTGACAGGAGGTAAACGACGTCGACATCGGGCCGTTCCACGAGCGCGGAGAGTCCCTCGCAGACCGCGCAGCCGATCTGGGCAGCCTCGAGCTCCGCGCGGCGAAAGACCGAGTCGTAAACGGCCGTGACCCGGAACTGATCGTTCAGCCGCAGGAGTGCCGGCTTGTGCCGGGTCTCCCACAGCCGGCCCAGCCCGATGACTCCGACCTGGAGCCGTAGATGCTTCGACCCGGCCAAGCCCGCCTCCTCGCCAAGGCATCCTTTGCCCACTCGCTCTCAAACCGCCTCGAACGCCCGAGCCCACCGGCAAGATTGATTTCGAACAGACCCGAGACGCGTCTCCTCTCACGAAGCAGAGCGTAAGCAGGTTAACAGCTTGCGGCGTTTGGAGCCACCCAAATCAGGCTTCACGCTGGGGTCGCGATGGGTCGTCATGGCAGCTTTTCTCCAACTGTCGGCGCACCGCCGTTGGCCGGCGCGCCGATCGATCGCACAAATGCGATCAGATCGGCCAGATCCTGCATCGACAGCCCTTTTTCCAGACCCTCAGGCATCAAGGAAACCCCGGTGGAAGCGACCCGCTCGATCTGCTCCCTGGGGATCACGTCGCGCGCCCCCTCGGCGCGCACCAGCACCAGGGCACTGGCGGACTCCTCGGCGATGATTCCGGAATAGACACGGCCATCTTCGGTCGCGACGTTGTAGTTCACGAAATTCGGCGCGACCTCCCGATTGGGGTCAAGGATGTGGACGATTAGGTCGTCCGGCGTGCGGCCCGTCACCGTCGCCAGGTTGGGACCAACGTCGATGCCGCGCCCCTCAGCCTTGTGGCACGTGGCGCAGGTCTTGGCAAACACCTCACGCCCTCGGTCGCGATTCCCCTCCAATGCCGCCGCCGGCTGAAGTGCGGCGACCACCTGGGCTCGATCGCGAGAAGCCGACTGCAACAGCGCGAGGACCTTCTGCACCCGATCAAGGATCGCCGGGTCTCGCTGCGCCTCGAGCTGCTTCCATCGTGCCGGGTCGATCTCGGTCGCCGCGATCGCTCCGGACTCGACCGCCCCGATCAGCGCCAGCGCCCCGTGCCGGCGACTCAAGACGACCTCGGCCGCCTCACGACGGACCGCGGGGCTCATCGATTTCCAGCGCACGATGATCTGCCCGGCAGCTTCCTGGTCAAGGAACCCGGCATAGGCTTGCAGCGCCGCGAGCTGAACCGCGGCAGGCTGCCGCGCTTCGAGCAGCGTCGGAAACACTTGGCGAGCCGTCTCTCTATCGCCCAGCGCAACCAGTTGAATCGCGGGCAGCCGATTTTCCGGCGGCTCGCCGGACGCGGCGAGCCGGGCAGCCTCGGCGACGACCGGCCCGAGCGGAACCGCCGAGCTTTCTTTGACCAGGGTGGCCCATGATCCGCCAGTCCGTTTTTCACCCCGTGCCAGCGCGAGCACGGCGCGGATCAGAGAACTCAAATTCTGGCCGGGACCGCTCAGCTTCTTGAGAAACTCGCTCGCCTGGCCGGGCTTGCGCTCGGAGCCGACCAGGAATGCGAGCTCGTCGATCCAGCCCTGGCCGGCGGGAGCCGCCAGGAAGCCTTCGTGCTTGGCCAGGGCGTCATAAAACGCCATGGTCTGCCCGCCAATCGAGCTCAGGACGGCAGTGCGCATCCACGGGCTCGATCCGTCCCGGACCGCCAGGGCCGCCAGGGCCGCGACCGATCCGGGATCACCGCCCGCCTCTCCCAGAGAGAAAGCGAGCTGGAACCGAACCATCGAGTCGGGATCGCCGGCCAGCGATTGCAGCTTGGTCAAGAGGGCCGGCTCGCGCCCGAGCTGAGATTCCGCCAGGCGGATCGCCTGCTCGCGGACCCGCGGCTCGGGATCATCCAGGCCCAGGGCGATCGACCCGGCATCGAGCGATGCCAGCCGATCGAGCGTCCAGAGCGCGTGCAACCGGCCGAGTGCACTCGGGCGATCACGGACCATGCCGACCAGAAGGGGCACGATCGAGCGGTCCTGGCGTTCATCCAGCAGCCGCTGAGCGGTCTCGCGCCACCAGGCGTCCGGGTCGGCGAGCAGCCGCACCAGATCCTGAGCCGGGGCGTTGCTCAGCTTCGGCACCGGCCGCCGTTTTGACCCCTCGTGAACCAGGTCATAAAGCCGCCCCCGGTCCTTGCCGCTGGTCAAGTCGAGGTGGCTGCTTGATCGGCTCGGGAATCGAAAAGGGGTGCTCGATCGTCTCGCGGTACATGTCGACGATCAAGAGCGTCCCATCGGGCGTATTGGCGAAATTGACCGGCCGGAACCAGTTGTCGGTCGACGCCAGGAACTCTCGGCCGGCGTCGGCCCTCGTGGCCAGGAAGGTTGCACCACTCTCCGCCAGAGTCTTGCGATGGACGAGGTTGCCACCCACGTCGCCGATGAACACGTTGCCCCGATACGGGGCGGGGTAAGCCGAGCCCCGGTAAATGGTGATCCCGGTCGCCGACGTGAAGAAGCCGATCGCAAACCGCTCGGTGGGAGGAAGACGCTTCAACATCACCGGGTCGGCCACGCGCTGGCGGGTGCGCACAACCCGCCACGGCTCCGGCGGGCTGATCCGGAACACCGGCGCGGCCGGGCCCTCAGCCGCGATGTCCAGTACCACGGCGGGCGCAGGAGCGCCAGATTACGCTCCAGGTAATGGGACGGAAGCACGATCTGGCGGACATGGTTGCTGTTGTTGCAGGTGAACCGGTGCCCCCAGTCGTCAAAGGAATGGCCGAACTGGCCGCCGCCCGAGACGGCCTCGAATTTTGATCCATCGGGCTTGAACCGGAAGTCGCGACCCCGCAAGGATACGGGCTTCTCCCCCGGCCGAATTCTGTTGGCGATCGTGCCGCCATTCACGCTGGAAACGCCGTAAATCCAGCCGTCCGGGGCCCAGAGCAGGCCATTCAAGAGCCCCTGCACATTGTCGGTGCCGAACCCGGAGAAGATGACCTTTTTGACGTCCGCGACGCCGTCGCCGTTTGTATCCTTGGCATAGAGGATCTCGGCGGCGACCGCCACGAAGACTCCTCCATCGTAGGGAACGATGCCCGTCGGCCACGAGAGACCATCGAGAAAAACCGCTCGCCGCGTAAACCGGCCGTCGCCGTCGCGATCTTCCAGAAGCGTGACGTTGCCACTGGGGGTCTTCTCCGGGAACGGGTACCCGCGCATCTCGACCACGTAGAGCCGTCCATCGGCGTCGTAGCAAACGCTGACCGGGTCGGTGACCATTGGCTCGACGGCGACCGGCTCGAGATGAAATCCGGCCTCGACGCGGAATGACTCGAGCGCCGCCCTTGGCTCCATCGGCGGGATGCGGGGCAGCTCCCTCGCCAAATCGTCCTGGCCGCGAGCACCGGCCTGTGACGCAAGTAAAAAGAGCGCGGCCGTCAATGCCAGGAAAATCCAGGGACGTGCGCGGCTCCGCTCTTTTCGTTTCATCTCACCCCTGGATCGCGTTGGTGCGGCCCAGGGCGATGTCGAAGTCGCCCACCGCCGGGACGAGCATCGCCAGGAGCGCAAAACCGTAGATGCCGGTGCTGACGAAGAACGCCGCCAGGATGTCGCCGTTGACGAGGCTGATGATGCAATAGAAGGTCCAGAAGGGCGTGAGGAGCGACACCAGCGAAATCGCGCGGGACGGGTTCCTTGCTCCCAGCGAACCAAAGAGCGCCACGCTCCCGGCCCCGATGAAGATCATGAAGCTCAGAAGCTGACGTGCGAATTCCTGGTTGTTGAGCACGATCAGGAACGCGCAGAGCAAAATGCCAACCATCAGGAAAAAGATCGTGGCAAGGCTGTTGGCGATCGCAGTCCGGCTGCTCGTGTAAGTGATCGCCGAGTGCAAGCCGAGCATCGCGGAAAAGTGGCACAACAGAAAGTAGTCGACCAGGAAGAGAAACAGGTTCTGGAACGAGAGATTGCCGAGGACTGCCATCACGACCGCCGTCAGTGCGGGCAGCGCAATCATCTCCTTGGAGTTATAAAGCACGCCATACAGCTTGCCGTAGATAAACTCGCTGGGCGACAGTTCCGATACCAAGAGCAAGTCGAGTGCGCCGGTGTCGCGCTCGCTGGTGAGCGCGGTCACTCCCTGGGCATTCACGAGGATCAGGCTGAGGATCGTGAGGCCGATCGGGATCATGCCGAGGGTCGACCGCAGCGGGTTTTCGAGCTCCTGTCCCAGTTGAAAGAAGAGCACCATCCCCAGGGCATACAAGAGAACATAGCATCCCTTGATGACGAACGGACGGGCGCCGTAGGCACGCGTCATGAGCTCCCGCCAGAGGATCGGGTTTGTCCACGGGTGACGATACGGACGGGCACCCGCAGTCCTGCGCCGGTGGGTTCGTCGCGGGACATGCAGGCCGGTGGTCGGCCCCGGCTCTCCGTTTGCCGAGCCCGGGCCAGTCGGCGATCCCGAGGAGAGCGACCGGGCTTTTGCGACGCCCACCGAGCGGCCTGACGCGATCGATGCGGTCGACCCGGCCGACGGGGCCGTGGACGATCCGGCCGCGACACCGGCCAGCTCTTTCTCTTCGTCGATTTCGACGAGCGTTTCGACCGCCTCGACCTCTCCCTCCTCTCGCAGCTCGCGCGGCTCGTTCCCTCCGGGGTTCCACTTCCGCAGCTTCCACGTGCAGAAAGCGACCAGGACCGCGGCGAACGTGAGCCGGCACCCGATATAAACCAGGCTCGAGGTGCGCACCACGCCAGTGAGCTGCACGGTCTGCGGATAGAGCACCGCCAGCATCGCGCGGTACGGGTTCAAGACCTCGACCAGCGGCACTCCCAGGAGCTCGATCGTCGGATAGGCGATTGCGAACGCCTCGACCCCGGCCACCGAGAAAACCACCATCAGAATGGTCAGCGAGATCGACTGAAACGTCCGGTCGCGCCAGAGCGCAATCAAGAGCCCGAGGGCTCCCCCCGCCACTCCCGAGGCCGCCGTCACCGCGAAAAGATTGAACACCTGTCCGAAAGAAATCCCTCCGAAGAAGACGCAGATCGACATGAGTCCGATGCTGGCCGCCAGGATCGTGAGGATCTTGAGCAGCCCGGCGACGAGCTTGCCGAGCACGATCTCGAAGTCGCTCAGATCGGTCATCAAGAGCAGGGTAAACGTGCGGCGGTCCTTTTCGTACGACACGGCAAAGGCCGTGAACAGCGGAGCGAAAAACAGCATCAGGGTCAACTGGAGCATGGCGTACATCCAGTAGAGGATCGCGCCGAACCGCGCCAGCACCCCGGCTTCACGAACATCTTGCCAACCGACGATCGATTGCCATGACGTCCACAAGACGAGGAACAGGAAACAGGCGAGCGACGCTCGCCAGAGGTAATATCGCCAGGGACGAGGAGTGGTCAGGAGCTCCCGGGCGATGATGGGTCCGGCAAACAAGGACAAGCCTCCTGGGTCGACAATCGGGCGGGAATCTCACTTCGTGCAGGAAACGACGAGAAGAATCATTGCACTACGGCGCACGACCGCGAGCAGCCGGTGAAGAGTGAAACGCCGAAACGATAGACGATCGTCGGTCTTGAGTCCGACCATGTTACGACGCACACAACCGGGTTTGTTCGCCAGGCCGATCGGCCAGAGCAGCCCCCAGTGTACCAGATTCCAGTTTTCCGCAACCAATCATAACGGCCGCCAGTTTCCAGGACGATGGATCTCCCGTTGACAACACTCATTCAGGCCCCATACGATCGAAAGGACACCTTTCCTGGGTTGGTTGGGATGGTCAATCGGAGCGACGTTCGCGTGATCGTGCCGGCAGGGAAAACGTTCGGCCGCCGCTGGCTGCCGCGGGTCGCCGTCGCCCTGTGCCTGCTCCCGTGCGCCAACCGCGCAGCCCGGGCGGCGGGCTGTCATGGGCCGGAGCGCCCGATCCTGGAGTCCACTTTTTCGTGGGAGCAGATTCATCCCGGCCGTGCCGGAGTGAGGGTGCTCGACCAGGCTCCGCCCATTCTCAGGCATCCCCGCTGCCCCAGCGAGACGGCTCATCGTACGACCTCCGCGACCGCCTCGTCCGCGGCCGTCAGGCCCGAGCGCATCCGCTTCGATTTTCCCGACCTGAGCGACGGCATTCCCGCTAGATCGCCGGCCGGCCATCGCCAACCGCCGGCATCGCGGCTCGATCGCCCACCGCGATTCAAATGAGTCGGCATCACAATTGATCGCGCCCGCTGTCCGGAATCGAAAACCGGCGTGGGCCGGCCAGGATGCCTGCCGCCTGGCCCGATTCGCCAGTCGGGAACTGGGCTCGGCCGATCCGAGCGCCTACTTCCTGACCGATCGGTCTTGTGGCGTGCAACCGGACTTCCGTGCCCGGGCGGCGATCCCATCGAAACAAATCATCCGTGTCGCTCGATTCGACTCGACTCGACTCGCCTGGGGGTTATCCTAAGCATGGCTCGTGCGCCCGCTCAAACTGGGTTTCTCTGCACGTGCCTGATCGTCTCGTTGATGATGATCTCGGGCTGCCAGCGCGGCGAGAGGATGGAGACGGCCGGGATCACGCTCTTACCTCCCGCATCCTGGCGGCCGGTCGACCGGATGTCCTGGACGGTGCCGGGCGAGCCGCTGGCTGCCTGGTCGGGCCCCGAGGGTGCATCGCTCATTGTCTACCGGTGCTCTGGGTGCCGGGGGGGACGCCGGAAATGCTGGCCGAGGCGCTGGGAAACCGCATGGAAAACCTGCCGGGCCTCAAGCTTCTGGTCAAGCGTACCGAGCCCGCCGGCGGCCTGACGGCGGCACGCGTCGAAGTGGTCGCGCCGGGATCGGGCGATGCCCTGGCCGCCAGCGGCTTAGGTGCGCCCGTCGAAGAGCCCGGCAAGACCCTCGTCCCCACGCGCAGGATCACCCTGGGCTTCGCCCGCACTGACGACACGATTTTTATCGCGTGGAATCTACCGGAATCGTCATACGAAAGGGTTGCGCCGGATATTTCTGCAGCGATCAACTCGTTGCGACTCAGCCCGGGCGGTATACCGCGGCGGCTCTGATCACGGGACGGCGACCGGCAGCCGAACCGAGACTCTAGCGAAATCGACTCATTTTTATTTATTAGTTCACGGATTCGTTCTGGGTGCGCCGGCTGGTTGATCCTTCATTCTGTCCTCCGGCGCACGGAGTCATTGCCCATGACCACGGCAGCTCGTCCGATGCGCGACCGACTGGGCCGGGTGTATACGCCGGCTGTCGGCCCGCGGTTACGGCCGTTTCTCTGGATCATCCTGATCAGCTTTGCCCTCCTGGGCGCCAACGGCGCCTACCTTTCGAGCGTGACCTTACTCACCTGGCTCTTGGGCACGACACAGCAAACGCCATTTTACATGTTGATGGTCGCGTTCCACCTGGTGCTGGGTTTTCTCTTGATCGTGCCGTTCATCGTGTTCGGCACGACTCACCTGGCGACCTCGTGGAAGCGGCCCAACAAGGCGGCGGTCCGGTTCGGGCTGGCGCTACTGGGCGCGTCGGTCTTGATCCTGGCCTCAGGCGTGATCCTGGTGCGGATCGGGGGGTTCGAGATCCGCGATCCGCGGGTGCGCGAGGTGGGGTACTGGCTGCATGTGCTGACACCACTTGCCGCGGTGGCCCTCTACGTCAAGCATCGCCTGGCGGGGCCGCGAATTCGCTGGGAATGGGCGCGGCGGCTCAGCGTGGCGGTCGCGCTGTTCGTGGCCGTGATGGGCGTCCTGCACTTTCAAGACCCGCGATCCTTCGGCGTCAAGGGTCCCAGGGAAGGCAAGCAGTATTTCTACCCGTCCGAGGCCATTACGGCCACCGGCAAGTTCATCCCCGCCAAGACCTTGATGATGGACGGCTACTGCATGAAGTGCCATCAAGACGCCTACGCGGGATGGTTTCACTCGGCCCATCGATTCAGCTCGTTCAACAACCCGGCCTATCGCGCCAGCGTGCGCGAGACGCGACGCGTCTCGCTGGCGGCTGACGGCTCGACCCAGGCGGCCCGCTGGTGCGCCGGCTGCCACGACCCCGTACCGTTTTTCTCGGGTGAATTCGACGACCCCAATTATGACGACGTCAACAACCCGACCAGCCAGGCGGGCATCACATGCACCACCTGCCATTCGATCACCAACGTCAACGACACCCGCGGCAACGCCGCCTACACGATTGAAGAGCCTGAGCACTATCCGTTCGCTTACAGCGACGATCCGCTGTTGCAGTGGATCAATAATGCGCTCGTGAAAGCGAAGCCCGAAATGCACAGGAAGACGTTTTTCCGACCGATCCTCAAGGATGCCAAGTTTTGCTCGACCTGTCACAAGGTGGGCCTGCCGATCGGAGTCACGCACTACAAAGATTTCGTGAGGGGCCAGAACCATTACGACCCGTATCTGCTCTCAGGCGTCTCGGGACACGGGGCTCGCAGCTTCTACTATCCGGAGGTCGCCAAGACGAATTGCAACGAGTGTCACATGGAGCTCAAGCCATCGACGGACTTCGGCGCCAAGGACTTTGACGGCAAGGGAGGCCGCGAGATCCACGACCATCTGTTCATTGGTGCCAATACGGGCCTGGCCACCATGCTCGGAAACAAGGAGGTCGCCGACCGGCACGCCCGGTTCCTGAGCGACAAGAAGGTCCGGATCGACATCTTCGGCCTGCGCGAGGGCGGAGTGATCGACGGCAACCTGCTCGCGCCGATTCGCCCCGACGCCCCACGGCTCACGCGCGGCGGCAAGTACCTGGTCGAGACCGTGGTTCGAACCCTGGCAATCGGCCACCTGTTCAGCCAGGGCACCGCCGACTCCAACGAGATCTGGGTCGAGCTGATCGCCCGCTCCGGGGGAAAGGTCATCGGCCGGTCTGGCGGAATCGGCACAGACGGCCAGGTCGACCCATATTCGCATTTCATCAACATTTATATGCTTGACCGCGAGGGAAACCGGATCGACCGCCGCAATCCGCAGGACATCTTCGTCTCGCTCTACAACAAACAGATTCCGCCGGGGGCCGGCCAGGTCGTCCACTTTGGTCTGGAGGTTCGTTCGGAAGAAACCGGACCGATCTCGCTCGAGGCCAGGATCAACTACCGCAAGTTTGACCGCACGTACATGGACTATATCTACGGCAAGGGGCAGGGGCCCAAGCTGCCGGTGGTGGTGATGGCCCGCGACGAAGCCCACCTGCCAATTGAGGGTGGGCCTCCGGCCGCCAATTCACCGTCGCCGGTCGAGCCCGACTGGCAGCGCTGGAATGATTACGGCATCGGCCTCTTGCTGGAAGGAGGCACCACGGGCGAGCAGAAAGGCGAGCTCAAGCAGGCCGAAGAGGTCTTCCTCAAGGTTGCCGGGATGGGACCTGCCGATGGATGGGTCAACCTCGCCCGGGTGTATCAGAAGGAGGGGCGGATTCCCGAGTCGCTGGCCGCGCTCGAGAAGGCCGCCGGCCACGCGAAGCCGGCAGCCCCCTGGGTCATCAACTGGCTGAGCGGGCAGATCAACGCCAGGAACGGCTCGTTTGATGAGGCGATCGCCAGGTTCGAGTCGGTGTTGTCTACGCGGGTCCCCGAGCGAAATCTCGACTTCAGTCTCGATTATGAAGTCAACAACGAGCTGGCGGTCGCCCTGTACTCCCGGGCCATGCAGGAATCGCCTTCGACCCCGGAGCGGATCGAGTATCTCAAAAAGACGATTGCCGCTTATCGCCGCACCCTGGCGATCGATTCAGAAAACGTGGCCGCTCACTACGGCCTGGGCCGGGCCTACGGAACTTCTCCCTGGGGTGCGAAGAAGCTCGCCGAGCTGGCGCCGGCAGCCGCCGGCAAGGCAGAGGGCCCGGAAAAAGTCGTCGAGGCCGAGGAGATCGTGAAGCTGGCCGCCCTTGTGGCCGATGCCGAGGCGCCCGCCGCCACGCGCCGGGCCCAGGCCTTGCAGCTCGCCGGCGACATCGCGCGGTTCGCGGATGGTCCGCGGCCGCGTTACCAGTCGCGGCTGGAGCCGCTCCACGAGATCGTCGCAATCCTGCGCCGGCCTGGGACGCCGAGACCGACAACACCACCGCGATCGCGCTGGGACATGCCCTGGAGGTCGCCCACGTCCGGTTGCAGATGCGACTCCGGCCCGACGAGACCGCCCAGGGGCGAGCATTTGCCAACGCCCGCAAAAAGGACCCCGCCGCCAACCAGAACGCTCAATCGATCGTGATTCATTCCTTGCACCGGCCCGGAGCGCCGGGAATGGGCGCGGCCGCCCTGGCCGCCGTGCGCAAGCCTGTGACAGACGACCATACCGCGACGAGCCTCGCCGGCCGAACCGCGACAACCCTCAGGGAAAAGCCATGACGACCCGCGACCATGTGATCAACTGCACCAAGTGTCTGGCGTGGGCGGCTCTCTTTGTTCTGCCCGGATGCAGCCGAGGAACCGCCACGCCGGTCGTGCCCGCGCCGGTTGCCCCGGTACGGAAGGCGGCGGTCAAGGCCGAAGCCCTGCCGACGGTCAAGTTCGTCAATATCACCAAGGATGCGGGGATTTCGTTCGTGCATTTCAATGGCGCACTCGGAGAAAAGCTGCTCCCGGAGACGATGGGAGCCGGCGTTGCGTTTTTCGATTACGACGGCGACGGCGACCCGGACCTGTTCTTCGTCAATTCGTCGTACTGGCCTCTCCACGAGGTCAAGCCGGCTCCCACTCAGGCCCTGTACAGGAACGACGGCAAGGGACATTTCCAGGACGTGACCAAGGAAGCCGGGCTCGACAAGACGTTCTACGGCCTGGGGGTGGCCGTCGGCGATTACGACAACGACGGCGACCTGGATCTCTACGTCACCGCCATGTACGGCGGCTTCCTTTTCCGCAACGACGGCAAGGGGCACTTCGAGGACGTCACGAAATCAGCCAACGCCCACGGGCCACACGGCTGGCTCACCGGGGCGGCGTTTCTCGACATCGAAAACGATGGTGACCTCGACCTGTTCATCGGCAACTACATCACCTGGACGCCGGAAATCGACAAAGTTCAAGGCTTTCAGATCACCGGACTGGGGCGGGCGTACGGCCCGCCGACCCAGTTCGGCGGGTCGTTCTGTGCGCTTCTGCGGAACGACGATGGCCAGTTCACGGACATCAGCGAGACCGCTGGGATCCAGGTGCGCACGCCCGAGCTGAAGGTGCCGGTGGGCAAGGCGCTGGGGATCGCCCCTTATGACGTCGACGGCGATGGCCTGGTCGACATCGCCGTCGCCAACGACACGGTCCAGAATTTCCTGTTCCATAACCTGGGCCACGGCAAGTTCGAGGAAATGGGGATCCGTTCCGGAGTGGCGTTTGACCAGTTTGGCTCGCCGAGGGGGGGCATGGGCATCGACTGGGGGCCGGTCTTCAACGACGATCGGCTGGCCCTGGCAGTCGGAAACTTTGCCAACGAGATGACGGCCCTTTACGTCTGCGATGAGCCGACCGGGATCCACTTCTTCGATCTGGCCAACCTTTATGGATTGGGCGCTCCGACTCAGCCCCCTTTGAAATTTGGCCTGTTCTTTTTTGACTACGACCTCGACGGCCGGCTCGATCTGCTCTCGGCCAACGGCCATCTCGAGCCGGAGATTTCGAAGGTCCAGGCCAGCGAGAGTTACGAGCAGCAAGCCCAGCTATTCTGGAATTCCGGCAAGACCGGGCCGGACTTGTACAACCTGGTCAAGGCCGAGAACGCGGGCCCCGACCTGTTCAAGCCGATGGTCGGCCGCGGAACGGCGTATGCCGACATCGACGGCGACGGCGACCTGGACGTTGTCATGACGTGCAACAACGGCCCGGCGAGGCTCTTGCGCAACGACGGCGGCAACCGGAATCACTGGCTCCGCCTGGAGCTTTCGGGTAACGGCAAGACTTCCAATCGGGATGCCATCGGAGCCAAAGTCGAGCTCAGAGCGGGCGAAATGGTCTGCCGGCGCCAACTCTTTCCCTCAAAGAGCTATCTCTCGTCGGTCGAGCTGCCCTTGACCTTCGGCCTGGATAAGAGTGACCACGCCGATGAGATCAAGATCACCTGGCCCTCGGGCAAGGTGACAACGCTCAAGGACGTCAAGGCCGATCGGTCTTACCGGATCGACGAAGAGGCGGGGTTGAAGAAGCGATGAACTGTCCACCGCGGCGCCCAGAGGGACGGGCATCTTGCCCGTCAGTGATTGGGGGCGAGTTCGGTGCGTTGCTCAATCGGTCCGCCGGAAGCGGTGCTTTGGCTGGCCGCCGCGTCCGATCCGTCCGATCCGTCCGATCCGTCCGATCAAACTGCGTTGACCGCCAGACACCGCGACTTGATGAGACACGCTCGCCCGGCTGCCTTTCTCTTACCCCTCCTCGTGTCCGGTCGCGCGTGGCAGGATTCCTCACGGAAATCATCACCGGCCGTTTCGGCTCGTTCCAAGCGGAGAATCAGATCATGTCGGGACCAATTTCCCGCCGCGCCTTCACGGCGATCGGCACTGGCAGCGTTCTCGGAATCTCGGCTTCCGCCAGAGCGGCCGAAGACCCGCACAAGACCGGGCCTGCACCCGGACCGGTCGAAGCTCCGTTCGCCCGCGATTACTCGGCGCCGAGTTTCAAGCCGTCATGGAAGAAACAGCAAATCAACCGGCTGTTCGTGCAAGATTTCGTGATCTACGCCCATTCCGAGCTCAGCATGGTTCAAAAGCTCCTCGACAAGCAGCCGGCCCTTTTGAACGCCACGATGGACTGGGGCGGGGGCGACTGGGAGAGCGGACTCGGCGGCGCGTCACACATGGGCCGCCGCGACATCGTCGCCTATCTCCTGGAGCGCGCGGCGCCGGATCGACATCTTCTGCGCGGCCATGCTCGGGCAACTGGACGCGGTGCGCTCATTCCTCAGCCTCCAGCCCCACTTGATTGACGCCAAGGGCCCTCACGGCTTTTCGCTCCACTTCCACGCCCAGGTCGGCGGCAAGGAATCCAAGCCGGTGCTCGATTACTTGCAATCGATCAAGAAAATCGAGCTCAAGCCCAATCCGTTCCTGAAGAAACCGACGCAGTCCGGGGCGAAGCCGGCTACATAGACAGCGAATGTCCATTAGAAGTTGTGGGTGTTCATCAATCTGGGTTTCGATCCTTGCTTGCGTTTTCCGCTCGTGCGTACGATAATTGTTTAACGGCGAAGCCAGGGTGCGCCGATGGTTTGTGATGTGCTCGGGAGGGCCAAAGCCGATGCTCACAATCGCTGGTCGGACACGATCGGGATACTGTGACGGGGTGACGCGGCGCGATTTCCTGAGGATCGGCGGGCTGGCTCTCGGGGGCTTGTCGCTGCCCCAGTTGCTGCGGGCCGAGGCGCAAGCGGGGGTTTCCCGGTCGCACAAGGCAGTCATCATGGTGTTCCTGGCGGGCGGACCGCCGCACATGGACATGTTCGACATGAAGCCCAATGCTCCGGCCGGGATCCGGGGCGAGTACCAGCCGATTTCCACGAACGTGCCGGGCCTCGACATCTGCGAGCACATGCCGCGGCTGGCACGGATGATGGACAAATTCACGGTGATCCGGTCGCTGGTCGGCGCGGGTCAAGACCATTCGGCCGGGCAGTGTTTGACCGGCTACAAGGACCTGATCAGCAAGGCGCAAGGCGGCAGGCCCAGCCTCGGGGCAATTGTTTCGCGGCTCCAGGGACCGGTCCATCCCGATGTACCGCCGTTTGTCGGGCTCTCGCCGCGCACCGGCGAGGTTCGGTGGGGAAACCCCGGCGACCCCGGTTACCTGGGTCTGTCGCACGCCCCGTTCACTCCGTTCCGGACGGAAACCAGCGAGCGTCGCAACCCGCGCCAGCGCCCGGATTCCACCGGTCTGTCGCTCGACGAAAAAGTGATCACGCCGGGACGCCTGGCCGATCGCCGCACGCTCCTGGGCCAGCTCGACGACTATCGCCGTACGCTCGACCGCGACGATGCGATGGACGGTATGGATAGCTTCACCCAGCGAGCGTTCGACGTGTTGTCGTCGCGCCGGGTCTTCGAGGCGCTCGACCTCACCAGGGAAGACCCGAGGTTGCGCGCCCGGTACGGGGTGGGCGACATGCGGAACGAGGCCGACGGCCCTCCCTGCTGCATGGACCACTTCTTGATGGCCCGCCGGCTGGTCGAGGCCGGCGCACGGGTGGTGACCATCTCGTTTGGCCGCTGGGACACCCACGGGCAGAACTTCCGGTCGTGCCGCACCCGCATTCCCAAGCTCGACATGGCGCTGTCGACCCTCGTCGAAGATCTGTACCTGCGCGGGCTCGACCAGGACGTCTCGGTCGTCGTCTGGGGCGAGTTCGGCCGGACGCCCAAGATCAACAAAGACGCCGGCCGCGACCACTGGCCGCCGGTCAACTTCGCCCTGCTCTCAGGCGGCGGCATGCGTACCGGGCAGGTGATCGGCTCGACCGACAAGCAAGCCGGCTACGCCAAGGACCGGCCGGTTTCGTTCCAGAACGTCTTCGCCACGCTGTATCACAACCTCGGCATCGATCCGGGTGCCTCGGTCAAGGACCGCAGCGGAAGGCCCATGTACCTACTCGAAGAACAGCGGCCGATTCGCGAAGTGGTCTGAGTGGGAGACGCGGATCGGACGCTTCCGGTTCTTCTTTTTCAGCAAAGAGGGGCAAGAGGCGCCTCAAATCCACGTCAACTCGCTTTGTGATCGTGCCGGGCATCCGCCCACCCTGGCCCGGTGGTGCACCCCCAATTGGGCGGCGACCACAATCGTCGCCTTTCGCTCCGCGAAAGTACGTGGTCGCGACTGCCCGGCAAGAATCGGCCCGGCCGTCGCCCACCTTTGAGCTTCTCCAGCCGGGCCTGCCAGCCTTCCGCGTTGGAGTTCCAGACACCCATGCGCCAGAGACGAAAGCACCCATGCTCGGCGCACCCGTCCTTAGAACGGCACACTCCAGCAAGGTCTTGATGCTAAACACGTTCCAGACGCAGTGCTCCGGCCATCTCCTTCGGTGACACGGTCGTGATGGGTGGCGCGTGCTGGGTGGCGGGAAAAGCACAGGCAATAGAGCGGTACCCACAACGGCGGCGAGCGAACCATGGCGTGGCCGGTCGAAAAAAATTCGACGGAAATGTCGGGCTCGAGGCGGCACAACTCGGTTTAGAAGATGGAAGAAGTGAGCCGGGTCACTCGGCCGCGAGCAATCCGTCTCCAGGCCCACATCGGCGCGCACGTGAAAATGGAATGACGACCCGCCCTCAAGGAGGGAATCGACCCCGCATCGCATCACGATCCAACGCACGTCGTGTCGCGGGCAGTCCCTCAAACTCTCGATTTGGAGGACTTGGCATGATGAGGTATGACCCCTATCGCCGGAAGCGCCCGGAGCTGGCCTTACGCCTCCGCGAGATCCGCGAGGAACTCTACGGAGAACACGGCGCCCAGTTCATCGCCGATGCCCTGGAGGTCCGGCTCGAGACCTGGCTAAATTACGAGTCGGGGGTCACGATGCCAGCTCATGTCGTGCTCAAACTCATCGACGTCGCGCGGGTCAATCCCCACTGGCTGCTCACCGGCTGCGGAGACCCGCATGATGATCGCAGGCGCAACCGCACGATTGGGGTCCGTCTGTTTTGAATTGAGTGATCTCGCGCGCTCGGGTACGTTGCCGGACGGCGGCGCGTCTCACCGATGACTGCGGGCTGGGAACAGATCGCCGCGCGCGGCCGGGCTTCAAGGCTTGGCCGATCCGCCGAGCAGGGCTTGGGCCTCGGCGTGAAAGCGGCCCAGCTCTTCGTCGTGCGACTTCCGCGTGACTATCCACGCCACGGACCGGTCGAAATAACTCCGCGCCTTGTCACGGTCGCCCAGTCGCCAGTGAGCCATGGCCAGGTAGAACCAGTCCAGCGGGCTACCACCGCCGGCCATGCTGGCCGATTTTTCCAGCTCGGCGACAGCGGCCGGGTCGTCGCCGTGCCGGAAGTAGGCCACGCCGAGGGTATTCCGGTAACTGGCGGATTCGGGCCGGGCGGCGACGACCTTCCGCGCCAGCCGCAGCGCCATCGCCGCATCGCGCAAACCCGGCTCGGGACCGGTCGCGAGGAACCACGCGAGGTCATTGTCGACGTCGGGGTCGGGCCCGGCCAGCTTGAGTGCCTTGCGAAGCGCCTCGGTTGCTTCGGTCTGCCGGCCGAGACCGTGGAGCAGACAAGCCACCTCCAGTCCGCTCTGTGCCATCTTCATCCGATGTTCCGGTTCATGCGGAAACCTGTCCTTGAGCGTTTCGTGAAGCTCGATCACGCGGCGGCACAGTTCGACTGCCTCCTGGGGCCGGCCCAGACGCTTCAGCAAATCGGCCAGATACGGCAAGGCACGCGCCAGGGCGATGCGGGGGTACATCACCGACTGGGGCAATTCCTTGATGACGCCATCGAGCAGATTCACGGCCTTCCTGTAGGATTGCTCCGCCTCGCGGGATTGGCCTGACGCGTCCAGGATCCGTCCCAGGTTGACGAAATTGCGCGCCGCGTACTGTTCGACCGAGCGCTTCAGCTTGCCCCCGGCGAGCACCCGGTCGTAGATCTGCACGGCTTCGCGGACGGCGGCCTCGGCCTGGGCCGATTTGCCGGCATCGAAAAAGAACATCCCCTGGTCGCCCAGCGCGAGCGCCAGCTCGGAATTGAAGTTCGCGTTGTTCGGCTCGGTGCGCACGCCGGCGCGGTCGAGTTCCAGAATGCGACGGAACAGCGGTTCGATCTCGCCCGGGTGCTCCCGGTTCGAGAGCAGACCGGCGGTGTTGAGCAGGGTGTTGGCCAGTGCGAGCTGGCGCTCGGGCTCGTGGGGTGACTCGCGCAGAGCGCTTCCTGAAGCCGGGCTGCCTGGTCGTACGCCTCTCGTGCCGCCGGAGTGTTACCCTGGTCGCGCAGAGCGTTGCCCCGCCACCGATGGCTGTCTGCCAACTCGATGCGCAGCTCCTTGCTGTGCGGGTCTTCCGCCAGCAAGGCCGTCAGCAGGCTCGCCTGCCGGCGCCAGGCTTCCGCCGCCCGGGCCGTCTGACCGAGCGTGTAGTAAATATTGGCGACCTGATCGAAAAGCCGCGCGGTGTCGCGGCGCACCGACGGGTCATTTGCGTCGTCTGGAAACAGCCCCTGGTAGAGGTCGAGTGCTTGCTGCAGCACAGCCTGCCCGGCGCGGTAGGTCTCCCGCCATCCAAGCAGGGTGTTCCCCAGTTCCTTGAGCCGGCCGACGCGATCCAGGACGATGCGTAAATGCTCATCGGCACGCGCCTTCTCGGAGCGTGCCGCATCCCTTTCCCGGCGGAACGCGGCGACGAGCCGCTCGGCTCGGTCGGCATTCGCTCTGGCGCACTGCCACTGCCAGAGAACCCCGGAGCTGCCGGCGAGGAAGACCAGCACGAGCGCGGCCAGCAGACCGGCGAAGCCCGGCTTGCGGCGGCACCAGACGATGACCCGCTCGGCGGTCCCCACCGGGCGTGCTTTCACCGGCTCGCCGGCCTGAAACCGCCTGAGGTCCTCGGCCAGGGCCTGGGCCGTCCCATATCGGCAGCCGGCTTCCTTGCGCAGGCACTTCAGGCAAATCGTCTCCAGGTCGCGCGGCACGGTCGGCTGAAGCCGCCGGGGAGGTACCGGCTCGTCTTGCCGCACCAGCCCGAGCGTCGCGTCGACCGTCGCCGCCGCAAACGGCGGCCGGCCCGTAAGCGCTTCGTAAAGGATGGCCCCGAGCCCATAAACGTCCACCGCCGCGGTGATCGGCGTGGGCTTTCCCGCTGCCTGCTCCGGGGCCATGTAACTGGGCGTGCCGACCACATCTCCGCTGTGCGTCAAGTCGCCGCCGGCCAGAAACTTGGCCACGCCGAAGTCGGTAACCTTGGCGCAAACTTCGGCTGACAGCGAACGTGGAGCAGAATACCGAGCGCCGCGCACCCCGTCAGACAGCCCCTCCAATTCACTTTCCGGCGCGTCCAAGAGGACGTTGGCCGGCTTGAGGTCGCGATGGATGACTCCTTGCTGGTGCGCGTAATGGATGGCATCGGCCAGTATGGCCACCAGCCGCGCGGCCTCACCGGGGGGCTGGGGAGCACCGCGAAGGATGTTCGCCAGACTTCCTCCCGACACGTATTCGAGAACCAGGTACGGCTGAGACCCGGCCCCTCCCGCGGCGGGGACCTCGCCGAATTCGTAGAGCTGAACCAGGTGCTGGTGCCTGAGCCTGGCGATCGCTCGGGCTTCCTGGACGAAGCGCTGGCGCCGTCCGGGCCCGGCGCGATGGGCGTCGCGCAGGAACTTGACCGCAACGTCGCGGCCGAGCGAAACCTGCCGGGCCTTGAAGACAACGCCCATCCCGCCAGATCCCAGCACCTCGAGCAACTCCAGTCCCTCGATTTCCGGCCAGCAAACCGCCAGGCCCGCGGCGGGATCGCTCCGGCGGCGATGGGTCGGTCCGGCGGAGCTCGGCGCGTCCTCGGGCGCCGCTTCCCGTTCCTGGGAGCGATCGTCCTGAAAATCAAGGCCGTAGCGATCCCAACACGCTCGGTCGAGCGCAACCAGCTCCCGGGTGAGTACCGCTCGTTCGGCCCCTTCAAATCCATCGAGATAGGTTGAGACAAGCGGCGCAAGGGCGGCCAACCGGGCTGCCTTCCACGCCCTCTCGAAGCCATCGCAGACCGCATCGACGCGCGCTGCCGCTTCGGGAGAGAGCTGTTCGTAGACGCTGGTCGCCGCGGAGATCATGACCGGCGCGCCTCCAGCTCGTGCCTCCAGAGTAGCCGGATGCGGCTCACCTTGCGCTCGATGGTGCGCGGGACGCAATCCAGCCGGGCGGCGATCTCCTCGTGGGTATAGCCTTCGACTTTCCAGAGCGCAATTTGCCGCAGCTCGGGCTCCTTGAGCGTATCCAAGAGACGCCGGCACTCGTCGGCCAGCTCGGCGGCCTCCTCCGGTGTGGGCTCGCGGGTGAGCACGCATGCGATTTCGTCGTCACCCACGACCTCGGCCGGCCGATGCCGCCGGATGAGAATCGATGGCACGCGAGATGGTCCGTGTAGCCAGCAGGCGCCACAGGTCGTCGCGGCCGGCCAGGTCGAGCGACCGCGCGGGGTCTCGGAGGCGCTGGCACACGCTTTGGAAGGAGCGCAGAGCCAGATCCTCATCATAGCCGCCCAGACCCGGCAGGTTCCGGAGCCGCTTGCGCACAGTCGAATCAGCCTGTCGAAGTAGGCAGTCAACAGCGGGCGGACCGCCGAGCTGTTGCCGTCCTGCACAGCACGGATCAGTCGTGTGATTGACTGGCAAGCCTCAGCCGAGGACGTCATGTGTTTGCCCCAAAATGCTTTTCTAAGCGTGACTATACGCTCGAGGCCGGCATATTGCAGCGCCAATTGGTGGTTTACCGACAGAAAAAGAAACTCGGACACCCATCCGATGCCGGCTAGATTAGGGATAGGGCACGGTTCTACGCACACGTTCATCGACTGGCGCAGCCAGCGCGCGGCATACGGGTGTCGACGGAATGCGCAACCTGAGAAGGCCGTGATCGGGATCAGGCAGACGTGCCGGGCGCTGCTTGCTTGTTTCGGCCGATCACGGCGCGGCGCGATCCACACACTCGCTGGCACGCGTCCCGCGCGTGGACATGCTTGGAGACGCTTGAACGCAGCCGGCCCTGAACTCACATCGGCGCCCACGTTCACGTCAGGAAGGATTGCAGACACCCAGGATTGCAGACACCCAGACAGGGATTGCAGACACCCAGACAGGGATTGCAGACACCCAGACAGTGCCGGCTCCATGATCGAGAGAACCACGCGGTGAGCACAGGGTCATGCACTCGCGCAGCCAGCGCGCGGCATCCGGATGGCGATTGAGCGCGCGACCCCCGAAGGCCCGCGAACGGAATCAGCCGGGCGTTCATGGAACTGCTCGCCTGTTTCGGCGGATCGCAGTACGGCGCGATCCACTCACTCGCCGGTAAGCGTCCGGCGCGTGGTCATGCTTCGAGGCGATTAAACGCAGCCCGCCCTGAACTCAGATCGGCCGCCCTGCGGCATCAATCCGTTTGCTTAGACAAAAGCGGCCTGAGCGGCCGCCTTTCCCTGAAACCAACGTCGCGAGCAACCCGGCGCGGCCCGCGCGAGCGAACTCGCGCGACCGGCCGCTTGCTTGAACATGCGGCCGAATTCGCTTACCGTCTTCACCCAATTCGATCGATCGAGCCCTAGCCGGTCGAGGATCGGAGCCAGGTTGTCCGGGATCGCCCCGCACTTGTTCTCACGGATCTCCCGGCCGGTCCAATCGAGCAGCATGATGTACTTTTGGGTGTCGATCGGCAAAAACCCCTGATCCGACGCACGAGCACGCGGACCTCCCGGTGACTGAGCGACGAGTGGGATAGGCGGCAGGGCGTCGCCGGAAGTGAAAGGTGCCGCACAAACCTCTGGCTCGTGACGACTGGAGATGGTTGGGTCCGCGGCTGGATCCGTCTCTTCCGGTGAAGACAGCGACTGCTCGGCGCACGGCATTCCAGGTACCAGGTCCGTCTCTTGTAGTGTCAATTCGCAAAGCCAGGGTTCGGGATGACCGCAAGTGTCGATACCGCTCTCCTCGCGCGGTGACGACGGAGCGGCCGAATGTTCGGCCAGGCTACGGATGCGGTCGAAGCCCGACGTGAACTGCGATTCCTCGGGAGTGGCCGCGATCCCGGCCCGGACCGGATTGAGATCGACATATACACTACAAGCCAGTAGTGCAGACTCATCGAGCAACGGCTGAGATTTGAACCGACCGGCCCAGAATCTTCCGAACGAGCCCTCCTCGTGATTAGCCTTGCGGGCCACCCATTCGCACAAGCACCGCATGAACCAAGAAAGGCTCGCGAGCCGCGACCGCAGAATCGCCAGACGATCGGCATCAGCGGCGAGCATGGCCACGTCGTGGCGGTCCGGCTCACGTGGCTCGCCAGTCCGCTCGTCGCGCTGGGGAAAGAGCTTGCGCCATCGGATCGCGACCTCAAGATCGGACCACTCTCGGGCGACGTCGGGTCGATTGCGAAGTACAATGTGTAAGTGGTTGCTCATTACGGCATAATCGCAAACCTCAACTCCGAAAAGCCCTGCAAGCTGCCGAAGCCGGTCGAGAACCCAGTCCTTCCGGTGGCTGTAATCCTGCCCCGTGTACGAGTCGGCACCGCAGAGGAAAGCTCTTCGAACGCAACGAGCGATGCAGTGGTAAACGCCAACACGGTCTTCATCGACGATGTCGCGGCGGGCGTAGGCAGGCATGGGCGGCTCCGGGTGTGAGCAGGTGCGCGACACGCGCTGTGTTCGTATCAACAGAAGTGGACACAATACCACAACCTTCCGGATTGTCAAGCATCGGGAGGGAGAGTTCTTCGCCCAAGTTGTGGGACCGAGGGGAGCCCATTCGCCGGCGCGAACGAACACCCGTCCCAACCGCGCTGGCCGCATTGCCGTGGCCATGTTCCCGTCAGGGTGAGATGAACGGTGGGTGTCTGTCTTTCTTAGGCGAGATGAACGGTGGGTGTCTCGCTTTCCCTGGGCCTCTGCCATC
Organism: uncultured Isosphaeraceae bacterium; assembly: GCA_963781785.1. Lineage (GTDB taxonomy): Bacteria > Planctomycetota > Planctomycetia > Isosphaerales > Isosphaeraceae > CAWAHD01. The sequence goes on from CAWAHD010000002.1 coordinate 1,434,700, forward strand.
CCCTCTGGGTGTCTGCCATCCCCTGGGTGTCTGCCGCCCCTGGGTGTCTGCCGCCCCTGACGCAGTTGACGCAGGGTTGCGCCGTCGGCTTGCGAGTCTTGGCCTAGTCCCAGAGCGGGTTACATGCATGCCAGGTGTCGCCGGGGTCGACGTCGGAAGGTCGCCAAAGCCTTACGCGCTGGCGCGTCGGGCTGCTCACGCACGCTCATCTTCTGCCTCAATCGGAGCTCCGCCCGGCCGTCTTCGCCGCGACTGTCGGAGACTTGAACCCGATTTCCTCGAGCAGCCCAAGGCGATGGTAGGGCTTGTTGGCCTGGTACCGCTTCAAGAGCTTACTGTATTCGCGCCGGTCGGGATCGTTCGAAGCGAGCATGTCGATCGCCTTCTGCTGCCACTTGACTGCCGCGGCGAAATCACCGGTTTCGGAATAAGCGATCGCGAGGGCCGATACGTACCGATGGTTTTTGAAACCAGCTAGCTCGCAAGCACGTCTCGCGGAAATGACCGCCTGCTCAGGATTTCGGATCTTCGCAATCGGGCAGGTGGCCAGTAACCTCGCGCGCCCGTGAAGGGCCTCTGCGTTGTTGGGATCAAGGCGGATGGCCGATTCCACGTCGGCAAGTGCCGACGCGTATTCCTCTTTCTCGAACAACATGGCGGCGCGGTTTTGATAGTGCATCGAATTACCGGGATCCAGACGGACCGCTTGACTCAAATCCTTGAGCGCCTCTTTGTCATGGCCGAGAGTATAGTGGATCACAGCGCGAGTCGAGTAAGCCTCGTCAGATTGGGGATCGATCTGAATCGCCTTGTTGATGGCTGCCAGAGCCTTGCCGAAGTCAGATCGTTCCATATGAATGACACACATCGAGATCATGGCTTCGATTCGTTTCGGGTCGATCTGGAGGGCGTGATCGAGGTCGGCCTGCCCCTTTTCCAGCTCGCCTCTCTTCAAGAAGATCCCTCCGCGGGCCACGTAGATCATCACCCACTGCGAGCCCAGCTCGATTGCTCGGTCAAAGTCCCGGAGCGCTCCATCATCGTTCTTCTGGCTGCACGCGATCATGGCCCTCTGCTCAAACGCGTAGGCGTTTCGCGTGTCGAGCTCCACCGCCTTGTTTGCATCGGCGAAGGCTTGATCGGGACGGTTCTTTACGGTCCAGAGAACCGCCCGCGTGATCAAGGCCATGACATTCTTCGGGTCAAGGCGAAGGGCTTCGTTCAGGTCCGCCAGTGCCGGCTCGATGTCGTTCTTTTCAAAGCGGGTTAGCCCCCTCATCAAGAACAAAAACGAGTCGGCGGGGCGGCGCACGATCTCCTTGGAAAAGTACGCCTCGGCTTCGGCAACGGGAACGACGGCGCTCAAGCTCACCCAACCACGCGCGTCGAGGTGCCGGGACTGTAGCAGTAACTGATCTCCCTCGATCCGCTCGCCGTGATAGATGAAGCCGGCCATCTTCGGACTCACGCGCTTGCCGCCGTATTCCAGCGAGAAGTCCGGTGTTTTTTGCACAAACTCCCTGGTGAGGTCCCACTCTCGGCGCGGTTTCCGGAAACTGACATAGGGTTGGCCCGTGATTTCACCGCCCCGGTCCGACGCGTACGCGCCTGAGCCCGACGCCAGGGACAACAAGAGAGCGATCAAGAATAGTCTGCGAAACGGCGACATGACCGGATTCCTTTTTTGGTGCCGGGCCTCTGGGGCCCGGCGTTTATTCGCTCTTTTTCGCTGCCGTGTGCGGCTTTTGAATTCCGATTTCCTCGAGCAGCCCCAGGTGGCGATACGGCTTCTTTGCACGGTAGCGGTCGAGGACCCGTTTGTACTCTCGTTTCTGCGGATTCTTGTCGCTCAAAAGTTCGATGGCCTTCTGCTGCCACTTCACCGCTTGGTCGAAGTCGCCGGCTTCGGAGCACGCGGCGGCCAGCGTGACGAGCACGGCGCGGTTCGTTCCACCCGGTCAATTCGCAAGCCTTGGCAGCCGATTTCTGCGCCTCCTCGCCATTGCGAATCTTGTCGGCGGGGCAGGTCGCCAGGATCCAGGCCCGTTCCCGATGCGCCCGAACCGAGTTCGGCGCGAACCGGAGCACGTCGTCGAGATCGTCGAGCGCCTTGTCGTACTTGCCCAGGGAGACCAGGATGATCGCGCGATTGCCGTGCGACTCGGCGCTCTGCGGGTCGATCTCGACGGCCTGGTCGAGGACCTTCAGGGCCCGCTTGGAGTCGCCCCGCATCATGTAAATCGAGGCGTTCCCGGCGTACGCATCGGGATGCTTGGGGTCGATGCGCATCGCCTGGGTGAAATCCGCCTGGGCCTTTTTCAGATCGCCTTTGTGCACGTCGATCATCCCGCGGGCGATCTCGATAACGGCGCCCTTGAACCCGCGCTTGACCGCTCCGTCGAAATCGCGCAGAGCTTTGTCATATTCCTTCATATCATAATAAAAAACGCCGCGCTCGACGAATGCATAGGAGTTTCGCGGGTTCAATTCAATCGCCCGGGTCGCATCGGCGAGGGCCTGGTCGAGCTTGCCGTTCCACAGCCACAGATAGGCCCGCGCGATCAGAGCCGGCATGTAGTTCGGGTCCAGCTTGAGCGCTTGATCCAGGTCGTCCAGGGCATGATCATGATCCTCGTTCTCCAGGCGCACGACTCCGCGCATCAGAAAAGCGAACGCGCTCCTGGGGTTGGCCTTGATCTGGTTCGCGAAGAACGGCTCGGCCCGGCTGACCGGAATGACGGCGCTCGTTTCAGTCCAGCCGCGCAGCCCTCGTTCTGGTCCGTGAGCAGCAACCGATTCCCCTGGGACTGTTCCATGTAGTAGACGTAACCGGCCGCACCCGGCGTGATCTTCTTGTTCGCGTCCCAGAGGACAAAATCGGGCGATTTCTGGACAAATTCCAGGGCGCGAGTCTGGGCGCTGGCCACCTTCCTTGGAATTAGCGTTTTCAGCGTGGGTATGCCGCTCTGATCCGATGCGCGAGCCGAAACGGTGAGCCCCGCGGCTGCCAAAACGGCAAACAACAAGGCGACTTTCGATTTCGGCGCCATGAACGGAGTCCTTTCCGAAGCCCATGGACGGGAATCTTGGCGGTCAATATGTCGAGGAACGGGAAAAGAGGCAATATGAAATGGGCTTTCAATCGTTAGCATGGACGGTTGGGCGCGTGATGGTGTCGAGACCTGAACTGGGCGAACGAGACCCGAACGCTTCAGTGTGCCGGTTACAGATCGGCCTCGTGTATACAAGCAGGCATTGACTGGCATGAAACGAATCACCCCCGACGATCCCGAGTCGAAGAGCGCCGACAGCGTGGCGGCGAACATCGAGCGACTGAAGTCGCTGTTCCCCGAAGCCTGCACCGAGGGCAAGATTGACTTCGACTTGCTCAAGCAGCTTCTCGGCGGGGCGGTCGATCTCCAGGATGAGAAATACGGCCTCAACTGGCACGGCAAAGCCCGCGCCCGCCAGATCGCGCTCAACCCCTCGACCGCCACGCTCCGCCCCTGGCTGGAACAGAGCGTCTCGTGGGACACCACCCAGAACCTCGTGATCGAGGGCGACAATCTCGAAGTGCTCAAGCTCCTGGAGAAGAGCTACGCCGGCAAGGTCAAGCTGATCTACATCGACCCGCCGTACAACACGGGAGGAGATTTTATCTATCCCGACGACTTTCAGGACAGCATCAAGAATTATCTCGAACTGACCGGCCAACTGAACGAGGATGGCCGGAAACTGAGCACAAATCCCGAATCATCAGGCCGGTTTCACACCGACTGGTTGAACATGATGTATCCCCGATTGAGATTGGCGAGAAGCTTGCTGACCGATGACGGAGCCATATTTGTGTCGATTGACGACCACGAATTTCAGAATCTGAAAGCCATCTGCGATTCGGTTTTCGGCGTCGAGAATTTCGTGGGAGTGTTCGTCTGGGAAAAGAGAACCACGCGAGAGAATCGCCGAGCATTCTCGGTCAACCACGATTACATCGTTTGCTTTGCCCGCGAAAAGCCCGTATTTGAAGCCGGGCGGTCCTTGCTGCCGCGCAGCGATCAACATGAAGAACGATTCGCGAACGTTGATCATGATCCTCGCGGTCCCTGGCAATCCGTGTCGATGAACGCACCCGCGGGACCGGGGAGACGGAGAGAGCAGTTTTACACCGTGACGACGCCGTCAGGTCGAAAGGTCGACCCGCCGTCAGGCCGATGCTGGGCCTACACCGCGGATCGATTCGAGGAATTGAAGGCCGAAGATCGCGTGTGGTTTGGAGAGGACGGAGCCAACGTGCCACGCCTCAAGTGTTTCCGCAGCGAGTCGGGCGATGGAGTGGCTCCCCACACGATGTGGCGAGCGGACGAGGTCGGGACGACCGATACGGCGAAGAAAGCGATCAAAGACCTCTTTGGTGGAATCGAGGTGTTCGACACCCCCAAGCCGATTCCTCTTCTGGAGCGCCTGCTTCAAATCGGCACCGGGCCGAGCTCAAACGACATCGTGCTGGATTTTTTTGGGGGCGCCGGCCCGCTCGGCGAAGCTGTCTTCCGGCAGAACCTGAGAGACTCTGGCAGCAGACGGTTTATCATCGTGCAGCTTCCGGAGGTACTCCCTGGCGACTTGCCGGCACGCTCCCTCGGCTTTGCGACGCTGAGCGAAGTTGCCATGGCTCGAATTCGTCTGGCTGGGGAGAAGATTCGCAGGGAGGCTCCCGGAGTCGCGGGCGATTTCGGCTTCCGGGTGTTCAGGCTGGATTCCAGCAACATCCGCGCGTGGGACCCCGATCGCGACGACCTCGCCCGGTCGCTGCTCGAATCCGTCGAACACCTGAAAGCGGACCGCACTGACCAGGACATTCTGTTCGAGCTTGTGCTCAAGCTCGGGCTCGACCTCTCGGTGCCCGGCGAAGAGAGGTCGATCGCGGGCAAGTCCGTACATTCTGCCGGCGGCGGGAGCCTGCTCGTCTGCCTTTCCCGGGAGATCGGCCGGGACGACGTGGAGCCCCTTGCGCAGGGCATCATCGCCTGGCTCGGCGAGCTGACGCCGCCCGGCCTCACGCAGGTCGTTTTCCGCGACAGTGCCTTCGCCGATGATGTGTCGAAGCTAAGCCTCACGGCAATCCTGCGCCAGAATGGGCTGGAGTACGTCAGGAGCCTGTAGACACGTGCCAGTTTCCGATACCCTCTTTTTTGCATTGCGATGAAGCTCCACTTCGAGTCGAACCTGGACTACCAGCTCGCCGCGATCGAGTCGGTCTGCGACCTCTTCCGGGGCCAGGAGATTTGCAGGACCGCGTTCACTGTCGCGAGGAACTACGGGGTCGGCCGGCGAGTCAGCGATGGCCTGGAATATGAACTCGCAATCGGCAACCCTCTGACGCTGCTCGACGAAGAGATGCTCGCCAATCTCAACCAGGTTCAGCTTCGCAACGGACTCAAGCCGTCCGATTCACTCGTTTCCCGCGACTTCACCGTGGAGATGGAGACCGGCACGGGCAAAACCTATGTCTACTTGCGCACCATTCTTGAGCTGAACCGGCGGTTCGGGTTCACCAAGTTCGTGATCGTCGTGCCGTCTGTCGCCATCAAGGAGGGGGTTTCCAAGACGATCCAGATCACCGCAGATCACTTCCGAAGCCTGTTCGCGAGTACGCCCCTTGAGTTCTTCCTCTACGATTCGGCCAAGATGGGCCAGGTGCATCGCTTTGCCTTGAGCGCGCACATTCAGGCCATGGTGGTGACGGTCGGTGCGATCAACAAGCTGGACGTCAACAACCTGTACAAGAACAGCGAGAAAACCGGCGGTGAAACGCCTATCGACCTGATCCGGGCAACCCGGCCGATCGTGATCGTCGACGAGCCTCAGAGCGTCGACGGCGGACTGGAGGGACGCGGCAGGGAAGCGCTCCGCATGATGAGCCCGCTCTGTACGCTGCGCTATTCCGCCACCCACGCGGATCGGCACCACATGGTCTTCCGCCTCGGCGCACTGGACGCGTACGAGCGCAAGCTCGTCAAGCAGATCGAGGTTGCCTCGGCCAGGGTCGAGAGCGATCACAGCAAGCCGTACGTCCGGTTCCTGGCCGCAAGCAACCAGGGCGGGCGCATCTCCGCGAGGATCGAGCTGGACGTGATGCAGGGCGGTGCTGTGCAACGTGCCCGGAAGAGCGTGCACGATGGCGACGATCTCGAACAAGTCGCCGGCCGCGCGGTGTACGCGAACTGCCGGATCGGCGAGATCCAGTGCGGCAAAGGCAGGGAGCGGATCGAGATCACGACGAGGGGCGGTGAGCGCTGGCTTGACGTCGGGCAGGCGATCGCGGGTCCTGACGATAGTGCCCTCAAGCGCCAGATGATTCGCCGGACGATCCAGGAGCACCTGGACAAGGAGCTGCGCCTCGCTCCACTGGGGATCAAGGTGCTGAGCCTCTTCTTCATCGATCGGGTCGAGCGCTACCGCAAATACGCCAATTCCGGCGCCTCCCACAAGGGCGAGTACGCCGAGATCTTCGAGGAAGAATACCGCCGCGCTGCCGCGCACCCCGAGTATCACGGGTTGTTCAAGGACGTCGACATCCAGTCCGACGCGACCCAGGTCCATGACGGATATTTTTCTTTGGACAAGAACGGCGTCTGGTCCGACACCGCGGAGAACAGCCGGGCAAGCCGCGACAACGCCGAGCGTGCGTATAACCTGATCATGAAGGACAAGGAAAAGCTGCTCGCCTTCGAGACCAAGCTGAAATTCATCTTCTCTCACTCGGCGCTCTGCGAAGGCTGGGACAACCCGAACATCTTCCAGATCTGTGCCCTGCGCGAGATCGGCACCGAACGAGGGCGTCGTCAGACGATCGGCCGGGGGCTACGACTCTGCGTGAACCAGGCGGGTGAGCGAATCTCCGGATTCGCCGTCAACACCCTCACGGTTGTCGCTTCGGAGAGTTTCGAGGAATACGCCGGCGAGCTTCAGAAAGAAATCGAGCGCGAGACTGGGGTTCGCTTGGGCGGCGCAGCCGAGCTGGAGATCAAGAACGCGGACAGGAGGCATACTGACGTGACTCGCCAGCCGGAGCTCGACAGCAAGGACTTCGGGGTCACCGAGAAATGCAACAAGCAGAAGGCCGCCGAGCCCGTGCAGTTCGACAACGAGGCGCTGATTCAGGCATGCGCACGGGCGATCGAAGCCGGGCCCGCGATCAGCAAGCCCCGTTTGGAATGGCGGAAGGCCGGCCTGGCGATTGGCGAGGCCGGCGTTCGCGCTCGAGGATCATCCACCGCCTTGGTTGCCCTCGACGAGGACGAGCTCGAGCTTCCCGACCTGCTCACCGACCTCCAGGAGAAAACGGAGCTCACGCGCCGGAGCCTGGCACGCATCGTGATCGACAGCAAACGGCTGGACGATTTCAAACGAAATCCGCACCAGTTCATCGATATGGCGTCCGAGGCGATTCGTCGTGCCCAAGCACTGGCGCTCATCGACCGCGTCAAGCAATGACCGACTCGTAATCGATTGTCTACTCCGGCGACTGCGGCGACTGGTCGAGTGCGCTCTCCGCCGTTTCGGGGGCAGCCCAGTCGGCATCCTGTGCAGGGATTGCCGAGGTGCTCTTGGGAGCGTGCCTGAGCAGTCCGGCCAGCCAGAGGCTGAGCAGGGTGGCGGCAACAGACATGAGCCCGACCCTGTCAAAGTGGTTGAGATGCTTGTCGGCCGTTTCCTTGACGATATTCCCACCGATGTATGCACCGAGGCCAGAGCTCATGTGCTGGACCGCGGAATTGGCGCTCATGAATCCACCGCGGAGCCGGCTCTCGACACTGGCGGTGATCATCGCCAGGGCGGCCACCATGCGGCCGGCGTTGCTGAGCATCAGCGCGCCGACGACCGCGATGGCCAGTGCGAGCCGTACTCGCGGCAGGTTCGTCACGACCAGGACCAGGCACGCCGAGACCACGGCCACGTCACGGTAGATCGCCAGCTTGCCAAAGCGATCGGCGAGCGCACCGATCAGAGGAGCACCAAATAACGTGAGGACTCCTCCAGTCACGAAGACCATCCACAGTTTCTTCGCGGGCACACCCACGTTCGACACGAGCGACAGACTGATATAAGGGATCACACAGAAGCCGCCGAACATCACTGCGGCCGTCAGGGCAAAGGCGATCAGGTTCCTGGAGTTGCGAAAAGTGGCGACGACCTGGGTGAAGGGATGAGCATGAACTCCGTGGTGCAGGTGTGCTTTGAGCGGCGGCATGATGAACAGCGCGGCGATCAACACGAGCGAGCCGAGGCCCGCCAGGATCAGAAAGGGAACGTGCCAGCCCCACTCCAGGCCCACCTGCAAACCGGCTGGCACGCCCACCACCGAGGCGAGAGCGAAGGCCGACATGAGCACACCGGTCGCGCGACCGCGGCGTTCCTCCGGGAACACGTCGGCCACGATCGTCAGCGCCAGGCCGCTGAGAATACCGCCGAACCCGCCCGTCAGCGCCCGGGCGGCCACCAGCGTGGAATACCGGCGGGCCAGCCCGCAGAACAGCGTGCCGACAAGAAAGCCCGAGTAGAGACCCAGGAAGGCCGTCTTGCGGCCGAAGCGATCCATGATCGAGGAGGCCAGCAGCCCCGCGATACCCGCGCTGATCGAATACGACGCGACGATCAAGCCGAACTGGTCGGCGCTGATGTGCAGTTTCTCGATCAATTGCGGGCCCAGCGGCATCACGACCATGAAGTCGACGATGCTTGTGAACTGGACCGACGCCAGGATGACGAGGAGAACCCAGTCACGGGCAGGTGTTCTCGTCTTCGATGGTTCGGGGCCAGCCTTGAAATCCGCATCCATTTCCCCTGTCTCCCGCGTCGATTTCGGCAAATTCGATACCCATCCCTAAGATTCCGCCCGCCCTATCGTTTGATTATGGGAAGAATTCGCCTATCGTCCAGCGCAGGTCAATCCTACGATACTCGTTGGTTAGGGCGGCGCGGCGGAATGCTCGCTGTCGGCGGCAGCGACGTTTGCTGGGTTGACAAGGCCTGAACCGAGCACGGGAGGTTGGCGCCATGGTCTACATCGTTGTGGTCGTCTCGACGATTCTGCTGCTCGTGGCCAATCTGATCGTCTTCCGCACGCGAAGGCCGGTCGGGAAAACGGCCGGCTTCAGCCTGGCGATGGCTGTCGGGCCGGCTCTTCTGGCGTTTGTTATGCCACTGGCGGCAATCCAGGGGCTCGTGCTCATGGTCGCCGTCGTTCTCTGGCGGAACTCGGGCCGAGGTCCGTCGTATTTCCTGGGGCTCTCGTGTGGGGCCACCTTGATCGCCTGCGGGGTCGCGGGCTGTCTCGTCTGGAAGTTCGAGCGGGAGGCCGCGGAGTTTCGCAGTCTGTATCCCGTGGAGTCGATCGAATCACGGTTGCCGCTGGCCCCGCGTCATCCGCACCCGAACCAGCTCACCGCCGCGCCGGCGCTCCGTCTTGATCGCGTGGAGGACGAGATCCAGCAAGATCGTAGGTGGCTGCGCGAGATCGAGCTGCGGATCATCCACGACTTCGCGGTCACGCGGTTCGTCAGCAGCCCCGGGTTCGGCCTGTCCCGGATGCCCGAGGTTTCTCACGATTGGCTTCTGGCATCCCCAGTGGGCGAAAAGCCAACGCCCCGGGAGCCCGGCCCGCGTGTCACCTCGGCCTGGTCGCCCGGTGAGCATGAACCGCCGCCCTTGGGCGACGAGCCCTTGCTTGCGTCGATGAACCGGGAGAGCGTCAGAAACTTCACATTCGCCGCCGCCTTCGGCTACGTCAAGGACCGCCGACACGTCGCCGGGTTCGGATCCCACCGGTTCCTTCACGTTCCTTCCTCGACCGCTCTTATCAAAAAGAACCAAAAAACGACGTCCCGGTCCTCCAAGGTTCCGGAGACGGCAGAAGGGTGGAGTGTACGAACCCTCGACCTGGTCGGGCTTCTGCTGCATGATACGCCAGTGGTTTATGTCTCGGACGAACTGCCGCAGATGGACCGGTTGCGTGGCGCACCGACCCGGCCGCTCGACAAATTCGAGGCGCTGGGACTCCAGGTCTTGCGCCAAGGTGAAGACTTGTTCTCAAGCCGCGACGGCAAAGACCTGCGGATGCTTGGGGCGATTTACAGCACGAACCAGTGCGTGAACTGCCACGGTTGCCAGCGGGGCGACCTGTTGGGGGCATTTTCCTACACTCTCAAGCGCGATGAGCTCTGAACGCTCGTTCTGCTCGAAAAAATCGTCAAAAAACCGATTGAATCCCTTCCGTGTGAATATCGCTCGTGATTTGGCGCCCTTGCGGTTGCCGCAGATGTGTTATAATTCGTGGTGAACGGGGAGCCGGTTGAAGGCTCCTGGTTCCGGATCGTCGAGAGCGGGCTGGTTCCTCGGGAATCGAGCCCAACGCCTCTCGCGCCCGCTTTCGCAGGGAATGACTCCATCGAACGGCAACGACGGAGCGGTGCGCAGGAATTCTGTGGTCGCAGCATGGTGCCAGGAACTCCGGATTGACGATTTTGAGCGCCGAATTTCGCTGAGATGATCGGGTACGCACCCGGCGCACAGTTTCAATCAGTCCTTCTCCAGCATCAAAGGCGACGACGGTTTCGAGGCGCGGCCGCCCCCCAGCGGGAGGTTCGTGCCCGATGCGCCGGCTGTTCACGTGCTCCACGGCGTGGCTGGTTCTGCTTGTCCTCACCGGGACCAGCCAATCGGCCGCGTGGGCTGACTCACCGGCGGCGCGCTCGGCCGTCGAGTCCACGGCCAAGAATCCCGACTCCGGTGCCGACACGGCGCTCGAGACCGGGCTAGACCAGGAGCGGTCGCGCGATTGGGCGGCCGCGATTGAAACCTATCATCACGCGCTCGAGCGCTGGCCCAGCCGGACCGATCTCAGCCGCCGGCTACGGCTCTGCGAGATCCATTTCAAGCTTAACCGGCGGTACGGCGACGCCAGTTTCCGGAACATTCTGCTGCGATTGCCGCACGACCAGGCCGTCGAGCTGTACGACGAGGTCCTCGAGCGGATAGAGACGAACTATGTCGACCCGGTCCCGCTGGAGCCGCTGGTCCGGCACGGGCTGGACAACCTCGAGGTGGCCCTGCGCGACCAGGCGTTCGTGCGCACGAACGCGCCGGGGGCGACCGCCGAGCGAGTCACGTGGCTGCGGGATGAGCTCCGGAGATACCGGGCTGAGCTGGCGATCCCCGATCGGGCGGCTGCGATCCGTCTGGCCCTCTCAAGCAGCGACCTGGCCCGCCAGTCGATTGGCATGACGTCGACGCCGGTCTTCCTGGAGTTCACGTGCGGCGCGTGCGATGCCCTCGACGACTTCACGAGCTATCTGACGCCCGACAAGCTCGACGACCTGTATGCCATGATCGACGGCAATTTCGTGGGCCTGGGCGTTGAGCTGAAAACCGACAAGGAAGGATTGCGGCTAGTCGGCGTGATCCGGGGTGGGCCGGCGTGGGAGGCTGGGATCAAGCCCGGCGAAGTCATCGTGAATATTGGCGGCCGCGCGATCAAGGGCATGAACCTGGATGAGGCCGCCAACCGGCTGCAAGGGAACGAGGGAACGAGTATCGAACTCGAGGTCAAGCGGCGTGACGGGTCGACCCAGAGCCACCGCCTGGTCCGCCGCCACGTCGACGTGGAAAGCGTCACCAAGGTGAAGCTCGTCGATCCGGAGGCCGGCATCGGCTATCTCCAGCTCACGGGGTTCCAGAAAACCTCCGCTGAGGAGATCGACCACGCGGTGGAGGCTCTCTCCCGCCAGGGGATGAAGGTGCTTGTCCTTGACTTGAGAGGCAACCCCGGAGGCCTGCTCAACGTTGCGGTGGAAATCGCCGAGCGGTTCATCGACACCGGGCTGGTCGTCTCGACCCGGGGACGGGCCCAGGGGCAGACCCAGTTTCTCTCAGCCCGGGGCCGGGCCCGGTTTCTGATGCCCCTGTACGTCCTCGTCGACCATGATAGTGCAAGCGCCAGCGAGATTCTCGCCGGTGCCCTGCAAGACCACCACCGCGCGACGATCATCGGTGCGCGAACCTACGGCAAAGGGTCGGTCCAGAGTATCTTTTCCCTGCGGTCGGCCCCGGCCGGGCTCAAGCTGACAACAGCCAAGTTCTATTCGCCCCGCAACCGGCCCTACAGCGAGCAGGGGGTACAGCCCGATATCCCGATCGTGGCACGAACGGCCGCCAAACCCGTTGCGGATAGTCCCGACCCGTTCGTCGACTCGATCATCGGCGATCCCGATCAGGACACGATCCTCGCCACCGCAATCCGAACGGCCAAGAGCGGGCAGCAGTCACCGCAGTGATTTGAGCCAATCGAGGCGAAAACTCAACGCACTCCCGCCCATAGTCGTGATCTGGCGGAAGCAACCGACAGCATTCCTGCTGCCACCACTTCCCAGACCGCTTCCGGCTACAGGCTGGGAGACCGCTGTCTCTGCCAAAACCCCAATTCAAAATCCAAAATCGAAAATCTCCACGACGGTGGAGAGTCGAAATCCAGCGATCGCTTCTGGTAGGATCAGAGTCCAGAATGGGGAACCGCGACTCTCTTGCCGCAGGAGCCGATTCTCGATGACGCTCGAAGAACTCCGCACCTTCTCCAGGGCACAGCCGTTTCGCCCTTTCGTCTTGCATCTTGCCGACGGTGGGCAGGTCGTGGTCCGTCACCCCGAATTCCTGGCGGTCGAGCCCAGCGGGCAAGCGATCAAAGTCTACCAGCCCGACGACTCGGTCAAGCTCGTCGATCTCGCTCTGGTGACCGACCTGGAGATCAAGTCCGCGGCTAAGGGGTCGGGCGGGCGGGCGAAGCCCTGAGCCCGAACCTGGGGAGGTCTCTACGCTTCCGATGAGCCGCGGTGGGACGATCGATGACCGAGATGACCAGCAGGCCGTCGACGCGACTTGACCCTTCGGCCACCTGGACGATGGTCACGGATTCGCCGCTCAAAGGGCTGGCCCTTGCCGCGAAGCGGGAACGATTCTCGCCTGGGACGAAAGCAACCAGCTCTACCTGCTCAACGTTCAGGGCGAATCGCTGTCAATGACGCGAGTGCCCAACCGGATCCTGGGAGCCGCCATCAGCGACGAAGGGAGCTTGATCGCCTTGCTTGCCGAGCCCGAGGATTCGGGGCTCGTCGTGTTGAGCGCGGATTTTGAGGTTCAAGTCGCGAGGTCGGCCCCGTCGGAAGCGGCGTTCGTCACCGTCGACCCGCATGGCCGGTATCTCGCGGTGGGGACCCGGCGCACCGGCCTCCACTTCATCAACCGATATGGTAAGCCGGCGGGGCGGCTGGAGACGCTCGAGTCTCTGGCGCACCTCTGTTTTGTGCCCGGCCAGCCGCTGGCCGTCGGCGCCGCGGCATTCGGCATGCTGGTGGGCATCGCCCTGGAGCCAAGCCGGAGCTCGGGGCGGCTCGAGCCGGAGATCCTCTGGAACGACCGCTTGATGTCCAACGTGGGACGGCTGGCCCTGAACGGCGAAGGCGGCATGATCCTGGCGAGCTGCTACACCCTGGGCATCCAGCGGTTCGACCTTCAGGGGCGTAACGAAGGCTCCTATCACCTGGGGGGGACCGTCTCGCACGCCGTGCCGGATTTTCCCGGGCGCACCCTCGCCGCGGCCACCCTCGAAGGTGACCTCGTGGTCATGAACTCGGCCGGTAACGTGCGGCTGGCGCACCACGCTGCCGCGGCCCGTGGTCGCACTCGAGGTCGACCCGCTGGGCCGCTACCTGGTCTATGGACATGCCACCGGCGAGATCGTCCGTCTCGACTTGTTCGGCGGCAAGCCGTCGCAGCCCGCCGCAGCGCCTCCTCCGGTCGCGCGGCTGTATCCACACCTCAATCGGCACGCACGGCCACCGGCTCGGTACGCTCTCCAGACTGGCTCCTGCCGGTGGTGGAAAGTGCGCAGCAGGCGGAGACGGCCGTCGTCGCCGTCGTGGATGACCCACCTCTGGTCGCCCTCTTTACCAGCCCGCACCGGCTTCAGTTGTTCAGCGCAGCCGGCCAGAAGCTGGGGCAGGGGCCTGACCTGTCCGGCACCGGACGCATCCTCCGCACCTCGCCGGGCTGGCTCGCGGCTGCGACCGACCGCCAGATCCTGCTTTGCAACCTCAGGAACAACACGATCGAGCGGATTGACGTCAGCCTGAACCAGCTCACCCACCTGGCGATCAAGCCTGACGACTTCGGCCTGGCTCTCGTGCAAGAGCGCGACCGGATCGCGCCGCCTGACGCCCTCGGGTCGCTGGGTCTGGAAACATGAGCTGCGGTTCCCGATCGAGGACGTCGTGGTCGGCCCCCGCGGGTTCGCCGCGATCACCACGAGCGCCGGCCAGCTCCAGGTCTTCGATCCGGCCGGAGAATCCACGATCGGCTTCAGCGTCGACCCCAGCGATCCACCGCTCCTGATCGAAGCGCCTCAGGGCTCTCCGCCCGAGGTCGTGTGGGTGAGCCTGGCCCGGCGATCCCAGTGGCTCCGAGGGCATGCACTCAATGGCGAGGTCGTCTGGGACCGGCCGATCCCCTGGGAAGGATGGACGATCCTCTCGCTCGGTCCTCTGGCGCTGGTCACAGCAGCCGACGGACGTGCGCTCACCTGCGACGGGGCAGGATCGTTCTTCGCCCAGGGAGCCCCCTGCGAGGATGCCTACCCGGCCTTTTGCGTCGATTTCGCCGGCGAGCCCCTCCGTATTTTCCGCCACGGCGTCCACGTGATCGGCGCGAGCCTCGACGGACGAGTTCGATGGCGGGCGATCACCGACCAACCCATCGGGCCTCTCGCCGCGGGTGCACCCGGCGTTGCCGTCTTGCTCGGCAAGTCGCTCGCATGGTTCAAGAATGAGCCAACCGCAACCTCGTCGTAAAGCACAAACATCGCCAGCCTTACTCATCCGAGGACCCCGCAAATCGCCCGGTCTGTTCATTTTTGTCAACACACAATCACACACGCATTTCGATTGACAGGCTTGCTTCAGCGCGGGTTATGAGCTACAATCAACGAAATTTGGACGGCTGGGTCGTGCAACGAAAGCCGTCGCCAGATGGAATTGACACCCACACCACGGCTTCGTGGTTTGCGTATACACCGTGCATGCCGAAATGGTAGTCGGCGCGAGCACTCGTCTCGATCGAGAGCCTGAGATCTCTGCGACAGACCAAAGGAGTGGTTACGCATCTCAGCTTGGAGGTCTTGATGTTTGAGTGTCGTAGCTCAAGATCACTCACGGATTCGACGATCCAGACGCGGCTGAGTCTTCACCAGTGCGGCGAAGAGGAAGCTCTGCGGTTCAAGTGGATTGAGAGTGAGAAAGCCGGGCGCGATCTCGGCGAGATGGCCATCCAGGCTTGGATCGGCCGGTACTGGAACACATTCCTGAGACACCGCTGGCTCGAGCACCTGAGGGGCGAGACTTTCTGGATCGAGCTCGATCGGGGAGATTTCGGCCTGCTGCACCAGGCCTTTCAGTCATCGCCCGTGATCGACCCGATCCTCGAGCACCTGCGGCACGGCCGTGAAAACCTCGACATCATCTTGTGGGCGCTCAAGAATCAGGTGCCGATGAGTGAGGTTCTGGAAATCCTCGAGGCTCTCGACGTCAACAGCCGGCGGCTCGAATGCCGGTTCCAGCCGTGGAACGTGAAGGCGTCGGCTTGAAGTGACCTGACCGGCCCGGGTTGGGCAGTTTCCGCCGACCGCTGACAGGACCGTCGAGGCGCCAGCTTCGGCCTGGTCGTATCGAACCCCGCGCACCTCGTCTATACTGGCGATCTCGATCACGAGATCGAGCGACCACCGTGTCGCCGCGCTGTCAAATCCATCGCCACACGTCTGGCCTGCCGCCCTTTCGAGTGTGGCGCGTCTCTTCTCATCCGGGATTGTCCGCATGACTCGAATCGCCCTGGCCATGACTGTCCTCGCTGCCGGCTCGATTGCCGTCGCCGACGAGCCGACGAGCGTCGTCGCGACATCCTACTATCGCACGTTCTCCCACGCACACCCGGTCCTCAAGCGGATCAAGCCGGGCGAGACGGTAGCGACAAAGACGCTCGACTCGGCTGGGCTCGACCAGAAGGGTGTCAAGCAATCCAAGCCGTCCAACCCGCTGACCGGGCCGTTCTTCGTCGAGGGTGCCGAGCCGGGGGACGCGATCGCGGTGCGACTCAAGAAGGTGCGCCTCAGTCGCGACTGGGGTTGGTCTGGGTACCGGCTTGGCCTGTTCTCGTTGACACCCGAGACCATCGAGCACGTCTACCCCAACGACGTCCATCCCGATCTTGTCATCAAGGGGCGCGCGACGATTGTACCCTGGGACATCGACCTCAAGACGGCAACCGTCCGGCTTCGAACGCCGAAAAGCTCAGTGCATCCACTGGAGTTTCCCGCCAAGCCAATGCTCGGGTGCATCGGGGTGGCGCCGGCGGGCGATTTCGCACCCACTTCGGGTCCATCGGGGCCCTACGGCGGAAACCTCGATTACAACAGGATCGGCGAAGGCGCGATCGTTTACTTGCCGGTTTATCACCCTGGCGCACTGCTGTTTGTGGGCGACGGCCACGCTCTTCAGGCCGATGGCGAGCCCACCGGGACGGGGATCGAGACGACGATGGACGTGGAATTCGCGGTGGATCTCCGGAAGGGGGCAAAGCTGACCGGCCCGCGCAGTCGAGACGAGCGACGACATCATCAGTATTGGATCGCAGGCCGAGTTCGCCAGTGCTCTCGATAACGGCCTCAAGATGGCCACCAGCGACATGGCCGGCTGGCTCGTCAAAGACTATGGAATGGAGCCATGGGCGGCTCACCTCTTGATCGGCTACCAGGGGCACTTCGACGTCGTCACGGTCGCCGGGTCGATGGCACTGCGCCTACCGAAAAACCGGTTGCCCGCGCAGGGGACCGCCTCTGCCGCGAAAAAAGCGGCAACCGAGAAACCGCCCAATGGTCCCAACACGATCGCCTCCAAGACGAAGGGTTTGCGCAAGATTGACGGGTTCATCCCGCTTTACTGGGACGAGACACAGGGGAAGCTCTGGATGGAGGTCTCGCGGTTCGACAAGGAATTCCTCTATCAAGTCTCGCTCGCCAGCGGGCTGGGGGCCAACGCGGTCGGGCTCGACCGCGGGCAACTCGGAGCGTCGCGATTGGTGACATTCCGGCGCGTCGGTGCCAAGGTCCTCTTGGTCGAGCCGAACTACAAATACCGGGCCGTCACCGACCGCAAAGCGGAACGGCGCGCGGTCGACGAGTCGTTCGCGCAGTCTGTGCATTGGGGGTTCAAGATCGAGGGCGACGAAGGGGGGAAAGTCCTCGTCGACGCAACGGCCTTTTTCGTTCGCGACGCGCACGGGGTGGCCGAACGATTGCGGCAGACCCAGCAGGGGTCGTATCGTCTCGACGACTCCAGAAGCGCGCTCGATGCCGGACAGACCAAGGGATTCCCCAAGAATACCGAGGTCGAGGCAATCTTGACGTTCGTGAGCGACGGCGAGCCCGGCCGGCTCGTCACCGAAACGGCGCCGTCGTCCGCCGCCGTGACCATCCGCCAGCGGCACTCGCTGATCGAGATTCCCGAGCTGAATTCCGGTTTCACGCCCAGGCGGGCCAACCCCCGGGTGGGGGTCTTCACCGTCGACTTCTACGATTTCGCCACCCCCGTTACCGACCCGGTCGAGCGGCAATTCATTACACGGCACAGGCTGATCAAAAAGAACCCCGCGCCGAGGTTTCCGAGCCGGTCGCGCCGATCGTCTATTACATCGACCCAGGCGCACCTGAGCCGATTCGGTCGGCTCTCCTTGAGGGAGCGTCCTGGTGGAAGAAGGCGTTCGAGGCGGCCGGGTTCAAGAACGCCTTCAAGGTCCAGGTCCTGCCTGAAGACGCCGACCCGATGGACCTTCGTTATAACGTCGTGCAATGGGTCCACCGGTCGACGCGAGGCTGGTCGTACGGCTTGAACATCGTCGACCCGAGGACCGGCGAGATCCTCAAGGGCCGCGTGACCCTCGACTCTCTGCGGGCCCGGCAGGACGCGTTGATCGGCACTGGTTTGTTGACCGGGCAACCTCCGCCCGGAGCCTGCGCCGCCGGAGCGGGACCGAGTGCCGAGCACCTGGTGGGTCTTGACCCTGCCGCCCAGCCGGAGGCAATGGTACTGGCCCGCATCCGCCAGCTCTCCGCCCACGAAGTCGGGCATACACTTGGCTTCGCCCACAACTTCGCCGCCAGCGCCTGCGGTCGGTCTTCCGTGATGGACTACCCTGCGCCGCTGGTGAAGATTCGCGGCGGCAACTCGCTCGACCTCTCCGACGCCTACGCCAGGGGAGTCGGCGCGTACGACGTCCTGGCCGTGCGATACGCCTACGCGCAGTTCCCCCGGCGCCGACGAGGCCAAGTCCCTCGAACAGATCGTTCAGAAGGGCGTTGCCGACGGCCTCTTGTTCCTGTCCGATCGCGACGCCCGGCCCGCGGGCGCGGCGCACCCCTTGGCCAGCCTTTGGGACAACGGAGACGACCCGGTCGCTTCGCTCCGCCAGGCGATGAAGGTGCGTTCGATCGGCCTCGAGCGGTTCGGGCTCGACCGCCTGGCCGACGGGGCGCCTCTGTCTGATCTCGGAGCCAAGCTCGTGCCGATCTACCTGCACCACCGCTACCAGCTCGAAGCGGCCGTGAAGACTCTTGGAGGCATCCGCTACACATACGCCGTCAAGGACGGCGACACCGTCCGACCGTCGTCGATCGCGCCAGTCGAGCCGGCCGAGCGCCAGCGCAATGCGCTCGATGCGGTGCTCGAGTGCGTGGGCGCCAAGGCGCTGGTCCTCCCGGACCGCCTGCTCGACCTGATCCCGCCACCGGCGTTCAATCGCCCCGAGGGCACCGCCGAGCGGTTTGCGGGGAAAACCGGTCTGGTTTTCGACCCGGTGGCGACGGCCGTCACCGCCGCAGATCTCGCCGTGAGCGCGCTGCTCAATCCCGAGCGCGGCACCCGGCTCATTGCATTTCACGGTCGGGACTCGCGGGTCCCCGATTTCGAGTTCGTCGTCGCGGCACTCGTCAAGAAAACGTGGGACGACGCCCCGCGCCAAGGGCCCGAGGGCACCGTCGCGCAGGCGATCCAGTGGCTTGTCGTCACCCGCCTGATCGGGCTCGCCGGCGATGAGGCAGCCGACCCGCGCGTCCGGGCGGTCGCTTCGTACGCGCTCGGGTCGCTCGCCCAGCGAATCGAGACCCGCCTTGCGCGGGCACGAACCCGGCGACCCACCGAGCCGGGACCCCCACGGTTGGGCCGTCGCGCAGGAGATTCGCCGGTTCCTTAACCGTCCCGATTCCACCTACAAGCGCACCGAGCCCCCGACCAGACCACCAGGAGACCCGATCGGAGCCGCCTCTGCACGGTGATGACTCATCGCCCTAAACCGCCGCGCGGTGGATCATCGGCAACACACGCGCGAACGACCCGGCGCCGCCGGATGCCGCGTGAAAGCGGACCTGGGCCAATCAGCCCGTGCCCTCTGCCTCGTTGGGAGCGGGCGCGCTCAAGTGCTCGAGATAAGCCACCAGCGTCCGCACGAAGCAGCCTGTTCCACCCGCGTCTCGCGTGGCGTTCTCGGTGTCGCACCAGCTCGGCCCCGCAATGTCGAGATGAATCCAGGGGGTCGAACCCACGAATTGCTCGAGAAACTTGGCCGCGGTGACGGCTCCTCCCCACTTGCCTCCGACGTTTTTCAAGTCGGCGACCGAGCTCTTGAGCTGTTCCTTGAAATCGTCGTCCATCGGCAGCCGCCAGACTCGTTCGCCGGTCTGGCGCGTCGCGGCGATCAGGTCTTTGCGAAACGCCTCGTCATTACTGAAGAGGCCGGCGATCTTCAGGCCCAGCGCCGCAATGCAGGAACCGGTCAAGGTGGCGACGTCGAGAACGCGATACGGCTGGTGCTCGACGGCATAGCTCAGGGCGTCCGCCAGGATCAGCCTCCCCTCGGCGTCGGTGTTCATGATCTCCACGGTCTTGCCGTTGCGCATCGTCAACACGTCGCCCAGCTTCATCGCCTTCCCGCCCGTCATGTTTTCGCTGATCGGCAGGTAGCCAGTCACGTTGACCGGAAGCTCCAACCGAGCAGCGGCCTGCATGGCCGCGGCAACGACCGCGGCCCCCGTCATGTCGCTCTTCATGTCTTCCATCGAGGCGCTCGGCTTCAAGCACAGGCCGCCCGAGTCGAACGTGATCCCCTTGCCAATGAGGGCGAGGGTCGGTGAATCACCCCCGTGGCGATATTCCAGAATCAAAAATCGCGGCGGCTCATCCGATCCGGCGGCGACTCCCAGCAGTCCGCCGAAACGTTCGTGGCGAATCCGTTTTTCTTCCCAGATCTCGGCGGTGATCCCGGCGTCCCGCGACAATTCCGCCAACCACTCGGCCAGCCGAGCTGGCGATTTATCGCCAGGTGGCGTGTTCACCAGCTCACGGGCCACGTTCACGGACGAACCGACGATCTCGGCTCGCCGGACGACCGATTCCAGCGCCAGCCCCGGCAGGTCGGCCAGCTCGGGCTCGACGACCAGACTCAACGAATCGAAGGCATGGCGGTTGGCCTCGGATTTCCGCAGCCCCGGGCCGCGAGTGGCCACAATCGCACCCTCGAGCCACGCCGATGCCACGGCACCCGGTTCCTCCGACGGGGGTAGCACCAGAGCCACGCTCTCGCGGTGCTTGCCTGCCAGCTTCTTTCCAACGGCGAAGCCGGCCGAAAAGGCGGTCCCAGGTCCGAAACCGCCCCGCGCGCCCAAACCGACCAGCAGCACGCGTCGGGCCGCCAGACCCGTAACCTCGTAAAGCGGAGTCAACTCACCGAGCGAACCGCCTAGCTCCTTCTCGCCTGCCAAACGGGCGATGATTCCCTCGAGCACCGTTCCCCGTGCGACCTCGGGAGGCTCTTGCACATCCTCAAAGATCCCCAGAACGAGCCATTGTGCCTGGACCGTGTCAATCCGCATCCGCAACGGTGTAATATTCATCGAGGTCAAATTGTCTTGAGAAATGGACTGAATCGAACCGCGCGAGCTGAAAAAGCCGGACCAGCTAGGGCGCCGGCGGCGCACCGGACCAGATCAAAAAGCACAGCCCGGGCGGGCGGTCCAGCCATGATGCGGGATCGCTCCCGATGCGCCAAGCCGAGTTAGCGGTCCGTTCCGGGGCCGCTGCATCAATCAGCGCAAAAGCGTCAACCCACGCCCACGGTTGCCTGGCTCCGGGCCTTGGTATCCCAGGCGGGGACCGCGCCAGAGGCGGTCGTCCGCGTCGGCTTGCCGAACATCTCGAAGTGGATCCGTTCCGCGGGTACGCCGCGTTCTGCCAGCCAGGCTCGCAACGTCTCGGTAAAACCGCCGGGGCCGCACAGAAAATACCGACATCGAGCCGGCTCGGGCACGTGGCGGGCCAGGAGCGGCGGGACTACCCGGCCGACCGACCCGTTCCACGTGGGCTCGGGCTGGCTGAGAGTGAGAATCATCCGGAAATTCGCCAGCCGGAGCCGCAGCGCATTGAGCTCGCGAGCAAAGATCACGTCACTTTGGCTCCGACTGCCATACAGCAAGGTGACCGGCAGGTCGAGCTGAAGGTCGTGGACCGTCCGTAAAATGCTCATCGCCGGCGTGACCCCGCTGCCGGCAACAGCCAGAATGACGGGCTCTTTGTGAAGGTCAGCATCGAAGATAAACTTGCCCTGCGGCCCCTTGATCGTCAGCTCTGCGCCGGAATTGAGCGAGTGGATCATCGGCGAGGCGACACCGGCCGGGTTGCGCTTGACCGTGATTTCGACGACATCGGGGCGGGTTGGCGGCGAGCTGAGGGTGAAGCTCCTCCAGATTGGCCCGGCCGGTCCGGCGCGTGCACCTTGACATGCTGACCGGGACGGTGGACCGCCAGCAACCGATGCGAGTTGTCGAGCCGGATCGTCTTGACGTCGGACGTTTCCTGGATGATTTCGATCACCCGCAGGCACACAGCCGATTCGTCGCCGGGGGCGGCCGATGTCGTCGGCGCGGCCGAAGTCGTCGGGGCCGATCTAGCCCGTGCAGCCGGGGCGCTTTCGGCTTGAGACGAGGTCCTGCCTGCGGCCACGAGAATACGACCATCCTCAATCTTGACCGGATAGGACTTGAGCGCGCATCCGTTGCCGTCGGCCGCCCGCCCGCTGTCGCAATGGAAGGCCCAACCGTGCCACGGGCACGTGACGACGCCGGCGACAACGTCACCCTGCGCCATCGGCCCTCCTTCGTGAGGGCAGAGACCATCCAGGCAGCGGACCTCGGACCCCACCGCAAACAGAGCCAGCTCGCGACCGTCGACGTTCACCGCACGGCGGCCATCGCGCCTGAGCTCGGCCAGAGTCGCGACGGCACGATACGAATTTGACTCCACGACGGCCGAGCCGGCGGGGCTGGACCCGTCGGCAGCCGCGTCTGCGGCGGGATCGCCATCGCTGATCCGCACGAAGTTTTTCCGGAGTGAGGCGCACTTGGGGCAGAAGATTGGCGGATCGTCACCAGTGTGCTCGTGACGGCACACCTCGCACAGCCAAACGTCCGGCCGGTATTCCTCGGGGCTCAAGGGACTCGGCTGGTGCCCTGTGGCGAGACGCCCGCGCCAGAACTGGCTGAAGCTCTCGCCCGGCGTATGCTCGTGGTCGAACGTCCGCACGAGCTCGGCGATCAGCTCGGGAAGCTGGCTAAGGTCGACTCCCTTGCGGTAAAGCCGCCCCAGCTCGATCTGGTGGGAAACTCCGCCGCCGACGAAAACGTCGAACGCGTCTCGAGTTCCGGATTCTCGGCGCACCCGTGCTCCCTTGAGCCCGATGTCGCCGGTATGGGTCTGGGCACACGAGCTGGGGCAGCCGCTCATGTTGATCTTGATGCCGCCCAGCTTGACCCCCTTGGCCCGCAGCGTGTCCATCAAGGCAAACGCGTGGCCCTTGGTTTCGCTGACAGCGATGTTGCAAAACTGGCGTCCGGTGCAGGCGATGAAGTTCCGCGTGATGCTGTCGGCCTCATGTTCGAGGCCCAGCCGATTCAGGCTTCGAACCGCGATCGCGCGGCGACTGGTCGCGATGTTCGGAATTACGATTCCCTGGTCATAGGCGGTTCGAATCGTCCCGTCCCCTGACTGCTCGGCCAAGAGGGCCAGGCCGTCAAGCTGTTCGTGAGTCATCCTGCCGAGCGGGATCGAGACTCCCAGCGCCCAGAATCCCGGCTGCTTCTGGCGGAACCACCCGACAAAGTCCTCGTGCTCTTCCATCTCCGGGACCGCCCGGTCAGAGCGGTCAAGCCGATAGCCCAGCCGCCCCTCGACCCGCGCCAGGAATTCAAGGTCGCCGATCTGCTCGATCAGATAACGCAGGCGTGCTCGATCGCGACGCTCGCGCGGGCCGTCTTCGCGAAAGACGTGGAGGGTATGGAACAAGACCTGCGGCGCCTGCTCTTCGGTGACCCAGACGGGCATCTTCCAGGCCAGATGTGGGTTCTGGCCCTGGGTTCCGGCCAGCAGCCAATGGAAGGCCACCGTCCCGTCGTCGCGCCTGGCGGCGATGAAGCTCGTGTCCTGAGTCCAGCAGTGCAATGCAGGCACGGCCCGCCCGTCAACGGCCACGTTGAACTTGCGCGGCAAATTCGAAAGCAGTCGGTCGTCCAGGAATACCTCGGTCAGCTTGCGGCAGAGCGGACGGACGTCGCACAGCTCGGCCGGGTCGAGACCCGCCCAGGGATGAGTCATCACGTTGCGAACGTTGTCGTGGCCTGTCTGCTTGGACGTCAGGCCGGCTGAGTCCAGCCGCCTGATCACACCGGGTATGTCGGAGACGTGCAGCCCCTGCACCTGGAGGTTGCCGCGGGTCGTCACGTCAATGATGCTGTAGCCCGCCCGCGCGACCGCCGCAACGGCCTTGGCCTGCTCCACATTCAATTCACACCCCGGAATGCGGATGCGAATCATGTAGCGGCCATCCCCGTCGCGCTTTCGATAGAAGATCCCGTACCACTTCATCCGCTCGAGATCCGCCTCCGGGATCTCGGTCATCGGCGTCGCCGCCTGCGCGTGCGCTTGCACGTCGCCCCAGACATCGAACCCGTGCTTCTCGGCCTTCCACTCTTCAACCTTGTTCATCAACTTGGGCGCTCATCCCTGGTGCGGCATGCGATCGAGAAAACGACAACAACTTAACAATTTGACATGTTTTGATTCAATTAAACAGTATCCGCCTGAGGAGGCGGACCCTGGCAGACATTGAGCGAGATTGGTGCCAAACCGGTCTTCACTCGGCCCAGCAACCGCACATCGAGAAGACGCAACCGTCATTTGGGACGCAACTTGAATCGAGTTGTTCCCTACGAAAACGCGATTGATTGTGAGGGATGGGCTTCGGTCGTTGCGCCAATCGCGGCATCGCCGCACCGTTTCTGAGCACGGCAGGCAGGGGTTGGTGCGGAGACTCATCGACCGTGAGGAAGCCCGCTGGGCTTTTAAGCTGATCGATGAACGTAGTTTACAATGAACTTATCATTGTGTGGGAAGCCTGGCATCCCAATCGCAGTATTCTCTTTATTTCGGTTCCGCGATCGCGGTCCGATGGGAAGCCGCCTCATTTGGCCTTCCGCTCCCCTGGATCTCGCGGGGCCTGAGAAACAAAAAACGACGCGGCGCTTTCCGAGTTGTCTTCGCCACCACTTGGGGAGAGGGTCTTTGGTGGTCAGGTTGAAGGAGATGTCTGCATTTTGATGAGCAATGTCGACGACAGGCCCGCACCCGATCGGAGTCAGCCGAAGGGAGACGGTTCGCAGGGGGAGACGGTTCGTTTCGCGCGGGGTGAGACGATCTGTCCCTATTGCGGCGTGGGCTGCCGGCTGCGCGTCGAGGCCGAGGATGGCCGGCTAGTTCGCGTGAGCGGAGTCGTCGACGCTCCAGCAAATCTGGGGGGAATCTGCGCCAAAGGAGCGACATTGCACCAGGTGGTGCACGGGGAAGGGCGGCTGGAAGAGCCGCTTTGGCGCGCTCGTCGTAGCGACGATTTCCAGCCGGTATCCTGGGACCGCGTGATCGAGACCCTGGCCGCGCGTTTTCGCGCGATCATCGGCCAGCACGGTGCGGATTCTGTGGCCTTTTATGGGAGTGGGCAGCTTGACACCGAGGCATCGTACCTGGCAGGCAAGCTGTTCAAGGGATCGATCGGCACCAACAACACGGACTCCAACAGCCGGCTCTGCATGGCCGCGGCGGTGGCCGGCTATCGTACGAGCCTCGGCGCCGATGGGCCGCCTCCTTGCTTCGCCGACATCGATTCCAGCGACTGCCTGGTTGTATGGGGCAGCAACATGGCCGACGCCCATCCGGTCACGTTCGACCGGATCAAGGACAGGCGCAGGGCCGACCCGAGCGTCGAGCTGATCGTGGTCGATCCCAGGCGCACCGCCACGGCCTTGCATGCCACGCTCCACGTGCCGGTGGCACCGGGAGGCGACATCGCCTTGATGAACGCCGTGGGCTGGCTGCTCCTGGAGCGGGGAGTAACCGACCCCGATTTCATCGCCTTGCATACGACCGGCTTCGACGAATATCGGCGTTTCCTGCTCTCGGCCGACTGGGACGCGCTTGTGGCCGCCTCCGGCGTCGCTGCCTGGGTGATCCACTCTCTGGCCGATCGGATCGCACGGGCATCAGCTTGGCTCAGCTTCTACAGCATGGGGCTCAATCAGAGCACAGTCGGAGTCTGGAAGAACAATAGCCTGATCAACCTCCACCTCTTGACCGGCCAGATCGGCAAAACCGGGGCAGGTCCGTTCAGCCTGACTGGCCAGCCGAACGCGATGGGAGGTCGCGAGGCGGGGTTACTCGCACACCAGCTCCCTGGTTATCGGTTTACTGAAGAACCGCGTGATCGGGCGGAAGTGGAGCGTTACTGGTGCCGGCCCGCCGGGACGATCGCCGACCGGCCGGGTCTGACCGCCGTCGAGATGTTTCGCGCTCTCGAGGCCGGACGGCTCAAGGCAATCTGGATCGCCGCGACCAACCCGGCAGTCAGCCTGCCCGACCTGCACCACGTTCGTCGAGCGCTGGCCCGGGCCGAGCTCGTCGTGGTTCAAGACGCATACCACCCCACTGAGACCACCCGGCTGGCCGATATCCTGCTTCCGGTGGCGCAGTGGGCCGAAAAGACAGGCACCAGCACAGGCAGTGAACGGCTCGTCTCGCGCAGCGACAAGATCGTGGCACCGCCCGGGGTCGCCATTCCGGATTGGGAAATCCTCGCGAAGTTTGGCCGTGCCATGGGTTTCTCAGGGTTCGAATACACGACCTCGGACCAGGTCTGGGACGAATACATCGGACTGACGGCCGGCCGCCCCTGCGACATGGCCGGAATGACCTCCGAGCGGCTGCGACAAGTGCGGCACCTGCGCTGGCCGTGCCCGACCCCGATTCACCCTGGTACGGACCGGCTGTACGAAGACGGAATCTTTCCGACCCCTGACGGCAAGGCGCGATTCCTTCCTCGGGCTCCTCAGCCTCCCCGTGAAACTCCCGACCACGAATTCCCGTTCGTGCTCACGACCGGCCGCCTGTACCCGCACTGGCACTCGCTTTCGCGATCAGGCCGTTCGCCCAAACTGATGGCTCGCGAGCCCTCACCATTCGTCGAGGTGCATCCCGACGACGCGGTCCAGGAAGGGCTCAAAGCCGGCCAGCTCGCCGAGCTCACCAGCCGGCGTGGCGTCCTGCGGCTGCCCGTCCGCCTCAATCCGGGACTGCTCCGGGGCCTGGTCTTCGTGCCGTTCCACTGGGGTGACGAGTTCGGCGACGAAACGGCCGCCAACTATCTGACGATCTCGGCCATCGGTCGAATTGCCAAGCAGCCCGAGCTCAAGTACTGCGCCGTCAGGCTCGCGCCTGCCAATCAACCTACCTCGAGCCCACGCCGGGCGCTCGCGGCGGAGAGCGATTGGAGTGTGCCCCCCTTGGGGGCCGCCCCGGGCGATCTTGCGGCATCGACCCCCTGACCATCACCACATCAGGGCGGCGGCCAGGTTCGCGACACCACACGACGCGATCGATCAATCCTCTATCCCACCGCTGCCCTTTTGATTTTGGAGCCCAGGTCGATGCATCTGTCAGAGTTCCGGCGGGCCGGCCATTGGCCGACCTTGCTGTCGGCGTTTGTCTACTTCGACGTGAGCTTCATGGTGTGGGTCTTGATGGGCGCGCTGGGCAATAGCCTGGCGGCGGAATTTCGGCTCTCACCGGCCCAGAAGGGGATGATGGTGGCCGTGCCGCTTCTGGGCGGGGCGGTGTTCCGGCTTGTTCTGGGCCTGTTGACCGACCGGATCGGCGCACGGTCCACGGCGCTCATGGGTTTGACGGTCACGGCGGTGCCGCTGTTACTGGGTTGGCTCTGGGTGAGCGGCTTCGTCCAGCTCCTGGTGGTCGGGCTTCTGCTGGGCGTCGCCGGCGCGAGCTTCGCCGCGGCTCTTCCGCTGGCCAGCCGGTGGTATCCGCCGCAATACCAGGGGCTGGCGCTAGGAATCGCCGGCGCCGGCAACAGCGGAACCGTACTGGCGACATTCTTCGGCCCCCGCCTGGCCGTGGCTCTAGGCTGGCACGCTGTGTTCGCGCTGGCATTGATCCCGGTCATGCTGGCCTGGGCGCTCATGTGGCTCGTCGCCAAGGATGCCCCCTGCCACCCACGGCCCCTGCCGCTCTACAGATACGCTGCGCCCCTCAAGACCCAAGATGCGTGGTCGTTCTGCCTGTTCTACTCGGTCACCTTCGGAGGATTTGTCGGCCTGACCAGCTTCCTGAACATCTTCTTTCACGACCATTACGGTTTGCCCTCGATTCAGGCGGGAAACTTCGCGACCCTGTGCGTATTCTCGGGCTCGCTCGTCCGACCCGTCGGAGGCTACCTGGCCGATCGCTTCGGAGGGATCCGAATGCTGATCGTGCTCTACCTGGCCTCGGCCGGCGTGATGGGGGCGATGGCCCTTTTGCCGTCCCTGGCCTGGGGAACGGCGTTGCTTTTCGCGGGGATGGCCTTCCTGGGGATGGGCAACGGCGCGGTCTTTCAACTCGTCCCCCAACGTTTTCCCAACGAGATTGGCGTCATGACCGGGCTCGTGGGTGCCGCGGGCGGCCTGGGAGGATTCGTTCTGCCGAACCTGCTGGGCAGCCTCAGGGGCTCTACCGGCAGCTTCTCGGGCGGCTTCCTCCTGTTTGCCCTGAGCGCATTCATGTGCGCCGCAATTCTCTCGATCGTATCGCAGGGTTGGCAGCAGGCCTTCGTGGCCAGGGGCGGCCTCGCGGTCCATTCGGCGTGAAAGCGCGCGGCTACAGGCGCGGCGCACGCAGTGCGAAATCCAATGATCCTTTCCCCCGCAGGCGATGCTCAGGTTCCTTGACGACGGGCCGCCGTGCCTTTCGCCCGCTCTTGCGCCGCATTCGCGGCAGCGCCCTTCACCTTCTTCGTCTCATCCCGGTGCTGAGTCGGTGCGGCAACTTTTTTGGGCCGTCCTGCCGAGCCCTCCGGTGGTCGTACACCCACGGCGGGAACGGTATCGCTCATGTCGGGATAACCCGGCGCGAAGGTGGGCGGCACCACCGTCATCAACTGTTTGGCCGACCAGATCCCGTGCCGTTCGTTACCAGGGAAATAGACGAGCGAGTCAAAGGTCAACGGGTGCTTGAGCTGATACCGAGACGCGAACTGGATGCCGAACATGCAAATCGGAAACTCGGAGGCGCGTTCCATGTCGCCAAGCCGGATCGGGTCGGAGAGCTTGATCCCGGCCGAGCGAAACGCCTTTTCAGTCATCTCGATGCAGTAGAGCGCCGTGTCGTCTTCGGACAGCTCGTAATCGAACTGGACCTGTTCGTCAAACACCTTGTGACAATACGCGATGACCTTTTTGATCGCGCCCTTGTGCTCAGGCCGCAACCGCTTGACCCCAATCCAGCCGACATTGTCCAGGGCCCAGACGCAGAACGGCTGCCGGGCCACCCCTGTGCGGGTGGTATCGTACACGACCGGGCCATCCCTCTCGATCGAAACGATCCCCGTATGCGAAAATGGACTGTTGCTGCAGTTGGCGAGGAACCGGCTCATCGGAAAAAAACCGTGAGCCAACCGGGCGTCTCCGCGGCGAAACACAATGTCGCCGTCGCGAAGCACTTGCCGGCCCCATCGGTCCCAGCGTGCCATGTGCGGCGTGATCACAATCGGAGGCATCCTTCCCTCATGGCGAGCCTTCGTTGCCTCAGGCCCCCAGTAATTCCCTTGCCAGCCCGGGGGGGCCAGCCGCTCACTCATCTCAGCCTCCTGCGGCGGATTGAGCAACAGGGCAAGAACCCAACCGAAGATTCCAGTCATTTCGGATTTGCCTCGATCAATGCCTGTGCGCCACTCGAAGGGGTCCAACGGCCAACGCCCTCGGTCCGATTGAGAAAACCCTGATAAGAATCGACCTTCGTCGATCCGAGGATAATCGAACAGCCACCGGATTCCTCTCGACTCGCGCCATGGGTGCAGACGCAACGATGCAAAACGGGTGATCATTATAAACCCGATTCCCTCCCAATTTCACGCAAAAAACGCACCCACCGGCCCGCCGCAAACTTCTTAGTCGGCACAAACATCCCAAACCAACAGGCGACTTCGCCGAAAACGTCCACGTGACGAGGTCTCTCGGTCAGCCCGGCTGTGCGCGCACGAATCCACTCTTAATCCAGATGTACACTATGCGGAACACGGGACCGACGGCCGATATGCGGTCTCGCGCGCGTCGCGCACAAAGCGATATGAACTTGAGATTTGGACTTGCTGCGAGGCGGGCAAATGAGGCCGGCGGAGGCGCAAGGAAACGGTGCTCGCGCCGGCCCGAACAGTTGGATCGGCTCTGGCCAGAAGGCCGTGCGAATAGAGACAAACCACGGCTGGTGGATTCTGGCCAAGCCCTCGCAGATATTTTGGCGAAAACGCAACGGTCGGTCGAAAGGACGCAATTATTTCGACTTCTCGGGACAACCGTTATCGCTTCTTGGCCGTTACCGTCGAACCCACGCTCGGCGTCGCGACACTGAGCTGAACGACGACATGTGTGACGCCCACGGTGTCTTTCACGAGCGCAACAGCCTTGTCTTTGGCGGCCTCGTCAGGGACGATACCGCGGATCGTGACTCGGCCGGCCTCGGCCTTCACGAAGAGGTTGCAGCCGTGGAGCGCCTTATCCCAGTGCAGCCGGCCGTAGACGCGCGGGACCAATCCCATGCCTTGAACCGATTCCTTCGTCTTGGCGAAGCCTTCCCGCACGGTCTCTCCGGTCTTGTTGAGCCCACCACGAACTGTCTCCTCGGCGTCGAAAAGCCCGCGCCGGATCGCCCGGCCGAATTCGTCCAGTTTCTCTCCGGCCTTCGCCGCCACTCCCTCTTGCGGGGGCACTGGCTGCGGCTCCTGTTGCGCCCGAGAAACTGCGACCCAGCTTGCACCCGAAACCGTCAAGAGTGTCACCACCGCCAATCCGTGAATCCTTCTCATTGCTCCGAATCCTTTCCGCTCTTGAAACGTTGATCACCGCCGTGCAAATCGGCTGGGAAGTCTACCGATTCCCGGCGTTCAGGACGAGCCCGAATTGATGGCACGGCGCGCCACTGCGCCGACCGCTATGGGCTCGGATCCGACAAAGCCGGGAACGAGCGTCTATGGGCGGAAATGATGTCTGGCAGTCGTCTTAGCGTTTCTTCTTCTGCTCGCGGATTTCTGCCGCCTTGGCCTGGATCTGGTCCGCCGTCATGCCTTGCAGAGGCTTGAACATTTCGGTCGGGCTCGCAGCGGTCTTCTCCTTGCCGAACGTTCTCTTCATGTTCGCCTCTGCGGCCTCCGGCCCGAGCGCGGTCATGATGTCCTGTGAGAACTGTCTCTTCTGGTTATCTGACATGTCCGCCATCATTTTCTTCTTGGAAGCCTCAAAGGTCTCCTGGCTGGTCGCGTCGAGCGCGGGTGATCCGCACCCGGCGATCGCCAACGTCGAGAGCAAAACGGCGTATTTGAGTCGTGCAGTCACGGTTCGGTCCTCCACGAGTTTTGACAAGCCCTTGTGACTTATTGTCGCACCGGAGCCTTCGGATTGCGATGGGGCGGTGACGGACCGCGAACCGGTAATGGAAGGGCGCTCCCTGGCCATCGCCCCCGATGCGAGTGGGTCGACTCCCTGTTCCCGGCCGTCTCGCCCGAACATCCCCACATCGTTGCAGCTTCCGTGATCACAACCATACGTCCTTGATTTCGCTCGAGTGTCGCCGGCATACTGGACCCGTTCGCCCAATGATGGTTGGATGCTCGCAGAAGGAATGGAAAGGGAGACGTCGACGAACATTTCATCGGATGGACGCATCAAGTTTGATACGTGTGCGGGCGACGCGGAGCTTGCGGCCGCGACCGGCGGTGATCCCGTGGCCCGGTGGCGCGCGCTGGAGGCGTGCCGCGATTATCTGCGGTTGGTCGTGCGGCGGGACACGTGGTCGAACAAGGCGGGCCGGTCAGCGACGTCCGACCTCATTCAAAAGACGATTGTGGATGCGTGGGGCAACTTCTCGATGTTCCACGGCCGGACGCCGGGTCAGCTCCGCGCCTGGCTCAGGGCCATCCTGGTCCACGCGTCGCTCAACTCCCGGCGCCGACAGCGAGCGGCTCGGCTCGGCTCCAGCCGGCAGGCCGGAGTCCCGGCCGGTACGTCGACATCCCCCAGCCAGGCGGCTCAGAAGATTGCGGCGCGAGAGGCACTCGACAGAGCCCTCTCGAGAATCTCAGAACGACACCGCGCCGTCATCCGACTGCGGATCTGGGATCAACTATCGTTCGCACAGATCGGCGCCAAGCTGGACGTCTCGGAAGACGCGGCGCGGATGCTCTATGGGCGGGCGCTCGCGAAGCTGCGAGAATCGATGAGGCCTGGCGATGACCCCGGATGAAACGAGCCCCGCGTCGATCGATGAACACGTGCTTGCCCAGTTGATGGCCTGCGACGCCCTCTTGCACGCCTCCTCCGCGGCGGCGGATCGCGTCTCGGCGGGTATGGCTTCCACCGCCCTGGCTGACGAGCGGGCGCAGAGCCGGTTGCTGTTCTTGCTGCGGATGCTCGAAGCAGCCGAGGCACCGCCTGAACGGCGGACGGATGGCGGTGCTGATCGCGTCCCGAAGGGGGCGGATGACAGTCGACCACTCCTGGGTCGCTTCGAAGTCCTCGATGACCTCGGGTCGGGCGGGTTCGGGTTCGTGGTCCGGGCACGGGACCTGTTGCTGGGCCGCGTCGTCGCCCTGAAAATGCCGCTGCCCGAGCGCGTGCTGGCTCCGGGTGATGTCAACCGGTCGCTTCGTGAGGCCCGGGCCGCGGCGCGGCTCGACCATCCCAATATCGTGCGGGTCCACGACGCCGGGGAGCTCGGCCCGCTGGGCTACTTCATCGCGTCGGAGTTCTGCGAAGGACCCAGCCTGCGGCACTGGCTGAAGATCCAGAACAAACCCGTGCCAGTGCGGCTGGCGGCCTGCTGGCTCGCGGCGCTGGCCGACGCGGTACAGCACGCCCATGACCGCGGCATCCTCCACCGCGACATCAAGCCCGACAATGTGATTCTGGCCGTTACGTCCAAACCGGGCGAGTTCACTCCCCGCTTGACCGACTTCGGGCTGGCCAAGCTCGTCGAGGAGGGGGCCGATGAATCGCGGACCGAAGCTCAGATCGGCACGCCAAGTTACATGGCGCCCGAGCAGGCTGGCGGGCGCCACCGCGAGATTGGCGCGCTCACCGACGTGTACGCCCTGGGCGCGACTCTGTACGAGGTGATAGCCGGCCGCCCGCCGTTCCGCGGTGAGACTGACACGGAGACCGTACGCCTGGTGCTCGAGGCCGAGCCCGTCGCACCTCGTTCACTGCGCCCGGGGCTGCCCCGCGATCTGGAGACCATTTGCCTGAAGTGCCTGCGCAAGGAGCCGGCGCGACGGTACGCGTCGGCCGGGGCGTTGCGCGACGACCTGCAAAGGTTCCTCGACGGCCGGCCCATCCTCGGCAGGCCAGTCTCGGCATGGGAGCGTAGTCGGCGCTGGGCATGGCGCCGTCCGGCCATCGCGTCACTGTTAGGAATTGTCGCCCTGCTTGCATGCGGCTTGGTCGGAGGCATTGGTTTGTGGGCCAGCTCGCTGGAGTGGCACAACCGCCAGCTCAAGGTCCAGATCGCCCGCGCCGACCACCTGGCGGCGGAGGCCCAAAAACAGACGCGAATCGCCGAGGAACGTCGGCGCCAATCCGATCGGCATCACTATGCTGAGAGTCTGCGGCGCGCCCGGCGGGCGCTCGACGCCCGCCAGTTCGAGCTGGGCCAGGACATCCTTCACGACATCCAGCCCGATGCCGGCGGGTACGACCCCCGCGGCTTCGCCTGGCGCTATCTCTGGCGGCAGGCCAATCGCGAGTTCACGCAGCTCTGGGGGCACGAGGCAACGGTTTTGGACGTGGCCGTCGCGCCAACGGCAGGACCCTCGCCACCTGGGACTTGCAAGGCAAGACCCTGCTCTGGGACCTGGCGCCCGGCATGGAACTGGACAAGCCGCGAGCTCTCCTGTCGACTCCTGCGGCGGATTGGGAATTCGTGAAGTTCTCGCCCAACGGCCGTTACCTGGCCGCGCTGGAGCGAGCAACTTCGAACCCCGGAATCGATCTTTTCGACGTCGCTACGAGCGGTCTGGTGACCCGGCTCCGTGTAGAGGCCGGGGAGTCGTTGAACGGTCTTTGCTTCGATTCCGCCAGCCGGCGCGTTGCGGTCGTCGCCAATCGTCGCGGAGGGGGACAATCCGCCACCGTGTGGGACTTGAGCGCGGGGCCCGAGGTTAAACCCCAGCGGACCATGGGAACTGACCATATTGCCGTCGTTGGATTCGCCGACCAAGACCCGCTGTTGGCTGTCCACGATGGCGAACGAATCACGCTCCATGATCCCTGGACGGGCAAAGCCCGGGTTGTGCTCGCGGGCTCGCAGCGAGGTCCGATCCCTCGATGGTCTTTTTCCGCGGACGGCCGCTTCGTTGCGGCACAGGTGCCAGGAAATCGCATTGTGATGTGGGAGACCGACTCTGGCCGCGAAGCGGCTCGATTCGACGTTGCGGGCCATTTCCTCCGGTTCAAGGTCAGCCCGAAAGGATCGCGCCTCGCTCTGCTGGAGACCTCCGGGCGTCTGACGATCCTCGAGCGAGCGAGCAAGGAGAAGCGAGTCTTGACACCGGGCCGGGACGATCGAACGAGCCCGGGGCATCACATCGACTTCTCACCCGACGAAGCACTTCTGGCCATCGGGATCACGACAGCTCCGGGTGGGAATCAACCGGTCGAGGTGTGGGACATCGCCACGGCGAAGCGACTTCACGTCTTTCCCGGTCGTAAGGATGGCGGTAGTTTTGTTTTCCTTCCCGGTGGGCGGGCACTCGTCCTCGGGGGCGGCACGATGCCTCGGATCTGGCGGCTCGATCCGACCGCCGCTCCCGACCTGCTCGCCGGCCACACGGCAGAGGCGTGGGCTGCCGCGTTCTCGCCCGACGGCAAGGTCCTGGCCACCGGCAGCGACGACACCCGCGAACGTCGCACGATCAAGCTCTGGGACACGGCATCCGGCCAGCTCCTCGCGGGCTGGAAGGGGCACACCGCCACCGTCGCGGCGCTGGCGTTCAGCCCGGACGGACGAGTGCTTGCCTCGGCAAGCCTGGATTCGGGCAAGCCAGGCAATCCGAACGTGAATCTCTGGGACGTGACTTCACATCAACGTCTGGCGACCCTGGAGGGGCACACCGGTTCGGTACGGTCGGTCGCCTTCAGCCCGGACGGCCGATGGCTCGCCACGGCCAGCGACGACACGACGGCGCGGCTGTGGGACGTCACGGGCAAAACAACGCCGGTCGTCCTCGTCGGCCACACCAAGAATTTAACCTGGATCGCCTTCAGCCCGGACGGAAGCATCCTGGCCTCGGCGTCCAACGACGCGACCGTTCGGCTCTGGGACGTCGCGACCGGACAGCCCGGGGCGACTCTCCGCGACGTGGGCAACGTCAACGCCGTGGCGTTTGCCCCCGACGGCTCGTTGCTGGCGACGACCAACGAAGATGGCAGCATCAAGCTCTGGGACCCACGTAGCGGGGACCTGGTCCGGACGATCCGCGGCGAGGCGGATCAGCTCCGCTGCCTGGCCTTCACCCCCGACGGGCGCAACGTCGTCGCGGCGGGAAAAGGTAAGGTCATCCGGATCTGGGACGTCGCGAGCGCTCAGGAGCTGCTCACCCTCGAGGGACACAAGGCCCAGGTCAACGCCCTGGCGTTCTCACCCGCGGGCTCGATCCTCGCATCGTGCGGCCATGACGGGGCGGTCAAGCTCTGGCGCACCGAGCCAATCGAGCCAGTGCCGCCACGTTGACGGTTGGTGACCATCGTTCTCGGGTATCGGAGCCACGAGCGAGGTGAGGCGCGCGCGGCACCGCGAGTGAGCGACCACGGTCGGGCCAGACCGCCGCCGGTAACCCTTGGCTCTGGTCATTGGCATCCATGTTACTTTAAAATCAGCGTGTGGTGAAGCAACCGAGTGGCCGTAGGCGCCCTGGTTGGTCGAGCGACGCCGAAAAAATATTCCGGAGACCATGACCATGGGTGCTGACTCGGCAGCCTTGATCAAGACGCTGAATCCGACTTGCTTGAATGCGCTCCAGGCGGCCGCGGGGCTTTGCCTGTCCCGGACTAACCCCTCCGTCGAGGTCGAGCACTGGCTGGTCAAGCTGATTGAACTGCCCGACAGCGACTTGACGCGGATCCTCCCGCACTTCGAGATTGATCGCGCCCGGCTGCTCGCGGACTTGACCCGAGCGATCGACCAACTCCGCACGGGCAATCAGCGAACGCCGACGCTCTCGCTGCGGATCGACCAGCTCATCCGCCATGCCTGGGTGCTGGCGTCAATCCTCTACCAGGCGCCCAAGGTCCGCTCGGGCGTGCTCCTCTTGGCGCTCCTGGACGACGAGGAACTCTTGCGACTGGCGCGAAGCCTCGCGCGAGCTGGGCAAGATCAAGGTCGAGCTGCTCCAGGCCAACCTGATGAAGCTGGTGGCCGGGTCGAGCGAGGATACCGGTCCAGCCGCCGAAACAGCCCAGGGCAGCGGCTCCGGCGCGAAGGCGGGCGGGGTCACCCAGACGCCGGGCCTGGACCAGTACACGGTCAACCTGACCGAGAGGGCCGCGCAGGGCGAGATCGACCCGGTGATCGGCCGTGAGCCTGAAGTCCGCCAGATGGTCGACATCCTGATCCGGCGCCGCCAGAACAACCCCATCCTCACCGGCGAGGCGGGCGTGGGCAAGACGGCCGTGGTCGAAGGCCTGGCCCTGCGTATTGCGCAGGGGGACGTTCCCGCGGTGCTCAAGAACGTCGTGCTCCGCACGCTCGACCTCGGGTTGCTCCAGGCCGGGGCGGGCGTCAAAGGGGAGTTCGAGAACCGGCTCAAGCAGGTCATCGCTGAGGTCAAGGCGTCGCCGGTGCCGATCATCCTCTTCATTGACGAGGCCCACACCATGATCGGCGCCGGCGGCCAGGCCGGCCAGAACGACGCCGCCAACTTGCTCAAGCCGGCCTTGCGCGCGGGGAGCTCCGTACCATCGCTGCCACGACGTGGGCCGAATACAAGAAATACTTTGAAAAAGATGCGGCCCTGGCCCGCCGGTTTCAGGTCGTCAAGGTCGAGGAGCCCGACGAGGATCGCGCGACCCGGATGATGCGCGGGCTCACCGCGATCTTGGAGGCGCATCACGGCGTGCGGATCCTGGACGAGGCTGTCGCGAGCGCCGTCAAGCTCTCCAATCGGTATATCCCCGCCCGCCAGCTTCCGGACAAGGCAGTCAGCCTGCTGGACACAGCCTGTGCGCGGGTGGCGATCAGCCAGAACGCCATCCCTCCGGCCGTCGAAGACTGCCGCCGCACGATCGATCACCTTCGGATCGAGATCGGCGTTCTCGATCGCGAAAGTGCCACCGAGACGACGCACGCCGAGCGGCTGGCCGAGACCCATCAAGAACTCGCAGAAGCCCGGGTAAAGCTGGCCGCGCTCGAAGCGCGGTGGGACGATGAGCGGAAGCGCGTCGAGGAAATCCGCAATCTGGGCAAGTCCATCGAGGACCGTTACGTCGAGGAGAAGAAGAGTCAGGCGGCCGCCGATCGAGAGGACAACGGGGACGTCCCGCCGTTCAAGCCCTCCCCAGAGCTCGCCGCCATGCGGGCCGATTTCACGGCCAAGATGGATGCGCTCCGCCTGGTCCAGGGCGAGTCGC
This sequence comes from uncultured Isosphaeraceae bacterium, assembly GCA_963781785.1. Classification (GTDB taxonomy): domain Bacteria; phylum Planctomycetota; class Planctomycetia; order Isosphaerales; family Isosphaeraceae; genus CAWAHD01. Next base: position 1,472,108 of record CAWAHD010000002.1, read on the forward strand.
CTCTCATGCAGGTCGCCGTGGACTCGCAGACCATCGCCGAGGTGGTTGCCGGCTGGACCGGCATCCCCGTCGGCAAGATGCTCGCCGACGAGATCCAGACGGTGCTCCAGCTTGGCCCCAAGCTGGAAGAGCGCGTCATCGGCCAATCGCACGCCCTCGAGGCCATCGCCCAGCGGATCCGGACCTCGCGCGCCAACCTCACCGACCCCCGGCGGCCGGTCGGCGTGTTCCTCCTGGTCGGGCCCAGCGGTGTCGGCAAGACCGAGACCGCGCTGGCCCTGGCCGATACGCTCTACGGCGGCGAGCGGAATCTCATTACAATCAATATGTCAGAATATCAGGAGGCACACACGGTCTCCAGCTTGAAGGGCTCGCCCCCCGGTTATGTCGGCTATGGCGAGGGAGGCGTCCTGACCGAGGCCGTGCGCCGCCGGCCGCACAGCGTGGTGTTGCTCGACGAGGTGGAGAAGGCCCATCCCGATGTGCTGGAACTGTTCTTCCAGGTGTTTGACAAGGGTACACTCGAGGACGGCGAGGGCCGCGTGATCGACTTCAAGAACACGGTGATCTTGCTCACCTCCAACGTCGGCACGGACAAGATCCTCAAGCTCTGCAAGGACCCCGACACGATTCCGTCGCCCGATGCCCTCACGGAGGCAATCCGCTCCGACCTGCTCGGCGCCCAGAGCGAGCGCGGAGTTCCAATCTTCAAGCAGGCGTTCCTGGGCCGTTTGATCGTGGTCACCTACTTCCCGATCTCCGACGTCGTCCTGAGGCAGATCATCCGTCTCCAGCTCGGCCGGATCGGGCAGCGGATGCGTGAGAACCACAACGCGCGGTTCAGCTACAGCGACGATCTCATCGAGGTCATCGCCAGCCGCTGTCGTGAGGTCGAGAGCGGGGCGCGCAATGTCGATCACATCCTGACGCGCACGCTGCTCCCGGAGATGTCTCGGGAGGTCTTGAGCCGGATGACCCGAGGCGAGTCGCTCGCCAAGGTCCATGTGACGATCAACAAGGAGGGGGCATTCGAATACGCACTCGAATAGCGCTCACGCCACTTCACGCCGGGTGGCTCACTTCCTCGTAGCCGACGCCGGATCGCCACCCCGGCTATTGAGCGCAGGGACTCCCGTCGAGGGTCCTCAATAAAGGGCTTGCATAAAATGTTGAGACAGGCTATGACAGATGTCGTTGGATGCGAGCTTCTCCGTCTTCCGGTCGCATGACTTCTCGGGTCGGTTTGTCGGGGCTCACAGCCCTGGGAGGGTCGAATCCGATGACCTATCTTTCGGAGGATCCAACCTACCTCGCAGGGGGGCTGGTGCTCTTGGCCGGGGCGTTCTTCATCGCTCTCTACTCCACCCAGCAAGGCAAGTACCTGATCCGTGGCGCGGTCGCCCTGGGATTGGCGTTGGTTGTCGTGGTCATCGAGTGGCTGTGGGTGACCGACACCGAGCGGATCGAGCAACTCGTTTACGACATCCGGAGCGCCGTCCTGAAGTCCGACGCCGAGGCAGTGCTCGCACACCTGGCACCGAATGTCCAGTATGTGCACGGCGATACCGCGCTCTCCAATGATCTCACTCGTGCCATGATCAGAGACACGGTCAGCCATGCTCGCTTCGACTTCATCCGGATCGGCAACATGCAGATCAGTGTTGCCCAGCAGGCTCGACGGGGGAATGCGGAATTTCGGGTGTTCGCGCGCGGGACCATGGGCTCGTCGCCAGCGGCAGCAGCTTCCGGGACGGCCGTTTCGACGTGGTCGCTGGGTTTTCAGGAAACTGAGCCTCACGTATGGAAGGTGAACCGGATCAGCCCGGTATCGGTTCCTCGAGAAATTCCGGGCCTACTCGGTGGCGCGTCATCACGTCGACGGTTTGCCGGCTGACAAACCCGCGCGGCGGTGACGTCGTGCGTCACCATTTTCGGAACGCATCACGCTGGTGCGGCACGGATCGTCGGGGGTGAGCTGGCATCATCCGCCGGTCCGCCCGCCCCCGCGCGACGCGGTAGCCGGCGAAGCCGCCAAGAACCAGACAAAAGAGCGCGGGCGTGAAGAACGTGATGGGCATCACCCAATGGGCCTGCGGTATGAGCTGCGCGAGGACCATCGTGAGACCCATCCCGATCGCAAGTCCGAGAATCCAGCCCGCGAACGTGCCGGCGAAAATCCAGCCCTTGCTGATCGGGGGTGCGGGGATGCTATCGAAAGCGGGTCGATAGCGTCGGTCGGCCAGCCAGCCGCCCAACCGCGTTCCCGCGAGGATGCCAACCACCAGGCCGCCCAGCACCACGGGCGGGAAGGCGAACATGAATGGGGCCGTGCCCGGCCCTGGCCTCCGGCTGAACAGGAACGTGGCGAACGCAATGAAGCTCCCGAAAAAGCCGACAAACGCGCCGGCGATGCCCCCCCATCTCCGGCCGCTTTGACGGTCGCGCTGACGGTCCCGTTCCATCCCCGGCGCGGCCGGAATGGCCATCAAGGCTGAGGAAACCGGCGACAGAAGCGCCCCGCGGAGCGCCAGCGATGAGCGCCCCCACCACGGCGAGCCAGTTGAATCGATTGCTGTTCATGACGACCCCGTCAAGCTGGAGCGCTCGTTCATGTTCATCGATTCCATCGCCGAAGGCGCATCGACTGCTCACCGCCGCGTAGGGCGCCCGGGCGAGATACCCCGCCCGAACATCGCGGATCACCGCCCCCTGCCGGGGATATGTCCGTTTCGTCCGCGATTGTGACATCGCGGCTCCGATTTGGCTGTTCGCCGTTCGGCGGCTGTCGAATTCCCTCGTTGACCCCTGCCGCGCTCACCGACGGCAGTCGGGCCTGCGCCACACGCCAATCACAGCGGCAGCACCGGTCATACTCTCAGAATCCGTCGCACAAGGTAAGCGCGACCTCTTTGCGGCGCGGCGTTGATTTATTAAGCTAGATTGATTCTGACGCCACGTCGCGAGAAGGGCGATGACATGCCGACGTTATCGAGGGATGTGTTCCGGCGCTATGGTCTTGCCATATCGTCGGTGGGGCTCGCCGTAGTCATACGTCTGCCCTTGGCTCCGGTCCTTGGGGATCGCTACCCCTTCTTCTTGTTCTTCGTCGCCATTGTAGTCACTGCAGGTTACGGGGGCTTCGGGCCGGGCCTCCTGGCACTCTTCCTCTCATCGCTGTCGGTGACTTATCTCTTCCTGGCTTCCCATGCCAGTCCGCATCTCCTGGACTCCAACTCCCAGCTCATGTTCTGTTTCCTTACCGTCGCGCTGGCGATCACGGTGCTCGGCGGGTCCATGCGCACGGCACGTCTACGCGCCAGGGCCAGCAAGTCCGAGTTAGAGCGGGCGTTCGAGTCCCAGACTGCCGAGCGAGAATGGCTTCAGATCACGTTGGCCAGCATCGCGGACGCCGTGATCACAACGGATCCCGACGGGCTCGTGATTTCCCTGAATCCTGCCGCAGCGCGGCTCACCGCCTGGAGCATGGACGAGGCGCTGGGCCGGCCGTTGCGGGAGGTTTTTCGGCTGGTCCAGGAAGCCTCCTGGAAGACGGACGACCTGCCGATCGCCAAGGTCGTGGGTGGCGGAGAGGCCATCCTGTCGAATGACGAAGCGGTCTTGATCGCAAGGGATGCGACTGCCCGATCCGTCGAGCACATTGCCGCCCCCATCAGGGACCCCGGCGGCAAGATCAAGGGCGTCGTCATCATTTTCAGAGATGTTACGGAACGCCATCGCGCCCTGCAGGCTCAGAGGGAAAGCGAGGAGCGCTTCCGCCAACTGGCAGACCACATTAACGATGTGTTCTGGATCTACGAGTTCGAAACCGCCCGGGTTGCCTATGTCAGCCCCGCGTATGCGGCGATCTGGGGGCGATCTTGCCGGTCGCTCTACGAGCGGCCGATGTCCTATCTCGAGGCCCTGAGCCCCGCAGACCGCGAGAGAGCGATGCTGGCTCACCGCAGCCGGGAAAGCGGCAAGGCAACGGCTGAGGAATACATGATTATGCGTCCTGATGGGACGACGCGCTGGATCTGGGACCGTGGGTTTCCGATCGCTGACGAATCGGGACGCGTCGTGCGTGTTGCCGGAATCGCCGAGGATATCACCGAGCGGAAGCGCGTCGAAGAGGCGTTCCGGGAGGGCGAGGAGCGATTTCGCACGCTGGCCGATGCGACGCCGGTTTTGATCTGGGGGTCCGGCACGGATAAGCTCTGCAATTACTTCAACAAGCGATGGTTTGACTTCACCGGACGTTCCGCCGACGAGGAGATGGGCGTGGGCTGGACCCAGGGGGTTCATCCCGATGACCGGGATCGATGCCTCCAAACGTATCACCGAGCATTCGATGCGCGGCAGCCCTTCACGATGGAATATCGACTCAAGCGCCACGACGGAGACTTTCGCTGGGTCATCGATACCGGCGTCCCGCGGTTCACTCCGGACGGAACCTTTTATGGATATATCGGCTCTTGTATCGACATCAACGACCGAAAACGCGTCGAGGAAGAGCTCAGGCAGTCCGACCGACGCAAAGAGGAGTTTCTTGCCGTCTTGTCGCACGAGCTTCGTAACCCGCTGGCTCCGATCCAAACGGCCGTTGACCTGCTCGAGCACAACGGGACGATCAATGCAGGTTCCCAGCGACAACTCGCGATGATCAAGCGGCAAGTCGGAAACCTGAAGAGATTGGTCGACGACCTGCTCGACATCTCTCGCATCAGCCGCGGCAAGATCGAACTGCGCAAGGAGATCGTGGAGCTGGCTGCCGTGGTCGGTCAGGCAGTCGAGGCAGTCCAGCCGCTCTTTGACGACCATGAGCAGGAACTTCACGTGTCGATTCCCGACCAGCCGATTCTCGTGGAGGCCGACGTGACCCGGCTGGAGCAGATTCTCCTGAACTTGCTGATCAACACCTCCCGGTACACCCCGCGAGGAGGGCGAATCTGGCTGGATGTCGAGCCGCTGGAGAACGAGGTCTTCATTCGTGTCCGAGACACGGGCATCGGTATTGAACCGGATTTACTTCCAAAGGTGTTCGATCTGTTCTCCCAGGGTGAGCGGAGCGCCGGTCGATCTCGCGAAGGCGGCGGAATCGGGCTGAGCTTGGCGAGGAATCTGGTGGAGTTGCACGGAGGCACGATCACAGCCCACAGCCAGGGAGCACACAGGGGAAGCGAATTCGTGGTCAAGTTCCCCATCGCTGCGCGGGCATCCGCCGAAAGCGAGCAAACTCGCCAGGTGAGCCAACCGGACAGCTCCGAAGTCCTGCCCCGCCGGCGAATCCTTATTGTCGATGATAACGTCCAGGCAGCCGACGGCCTGGGAATACTCCTGTCTGAGTTCCTCGGCCAGGAAGTCCGGGTCGTCTACAGCGGCGAGGCCGCGTTGGACCTTGCGGGATCGTTCCGTCCCCAGGTGATCCTTCTGGACCTTGAAATGCCAGGGATGGATGGTTACGCGGTCGCATCGCGGTTGCGCGAGCAGTCTGAGTTCTCCGATGCGGTGATTGTGGCGGTGACCGGTTGGGGCTACGAGGAGTATCGCCGTCGATCACGGGAAATCGGCTTCGACCTCCATCTGGTGAAGCCGGTTACGGTAAGAGAAGTGAAGGCGATGCTCGGGGAGCTCAAGCCGGCAAGCGAGAAGCGACATCTGACCGTGACCCACTCGTAGTTGAGAAGGGGAGAAAACTTCCGGGAATGTGTGATGCCGATTCGTTTGGCCGCCCGTCAACTCGACGCCGCGTTGCGAGCGCCGATCGACTGCCGCCGTCGCGCTGGTGACCGGCATGTCGACTCCGCCGAACGTCCTTTGCACGATCACGCGTGCCCGGGCTAGCCGATTGTGACTGTCGGGCCGCGTGGCCGGCGCATTCGGCTGTCATCGTTCATGCGGTCGGCGTTTCTAGGACTCTGCGTTGCGAATTCTTCAATTCAATCTATGATCATCCCGAGGGCGGTGCCCCCCAGGGCGGCAACGGCGGTTCCTGAGATGAGGAGGCATTTCTCGACCATGGCCACCTGGTAGTAGGCTGCCAGCACCGATCGATTCGGCGAGAGCGGCATCAGCTTTGCGGGAAAGACTTGACGGCACGGGTTGGTAGGTCAAACGCCAACCAGTCCCGCTCGGCGGGGGCCGGACGAGATGCGGACGGACACATTTCCGAGTGAGAGAGGGGGTGAGCAATGCGTCGCCAGAGTTTGGTTGGGGTCGGTGTCTTGGTGGTGGGCTCGGCATTGGGGTGCGGGGCTTGGGCCCTCGGGCAAGAACGAGTGAAGGTGGAGGTGACGGTGCCGGCGGTGCCCAATATCGGCCCGGTCGCGCCCAGCCAGGCGCCTTCGGAGCTCTCAGGTTCGCCTCGGGGAGTGGTTTATATCGGCTACCGGGGGGCCTACCATGTCGCCGGCGCCGGGCACGACGGCCATGCCATGTATCGTGACGCCAACAACCAGTTCTTCGCCAACAATCTGACGTATTACGGGGTGAGCAACGGCTACTGGATTGCCTCGGTCAACGGCGTGCCCGACACGTACCTCGCCTTCCAGGCCACGCCGCTCAACCACGACGCTCCGTTTTGCAAGGTGCTGATCCGCACGCCGAACACGAACGGTTACGTGGCGTGGGACGAAGCGACGAGGGGGAATGCACAACAGTAAACACTTGCTCATACGAAGAAAACCCTTCGGCGTTTTCGCCGAAGGGCTTTCATGGAAGCCAGTCGAGCGCGGGAGATGAACGACAGGTCGGGAATCCGCACGAGGCCGGGAAATAACCGAAGCATTCCCGCTTCGCCGGCGAGCGTGCCCAGTTTCCTGCGATTGACAAAATTCCCCAAGAAACGTGCCAACTCGATGGCCACGGCGGACTCCCAGTAACCCAGGACCTTCTCCACCAGAACACCGTCGACCAGCTCGAAGAGGCGGCGCTCGCGATCACGGATCTTGACAACATCTTCCTCCGTGGGCGTTCCCGGCGCGGGACGAAAGCGAATCCGCCTGGGTGATATCCCACCCAGTTGCCGCAAAACATCGGCAAGCGTCAGTTCTGGAGCGAAGGCGGTGCTCATGGTAATCCTCCAGCGGTCTGGTTCCTATGGTCTCGAAAGCGGTGTGCCGTGGCAACCGCAATGGGCCAGGTCAACGCTGCCAAACGAATCGCGGCACCGTTTCCTTCCCCGGCGGTCAGATTCATAACCAACCGAATCGCGGCACCGTTTCCCGCCCCGTCGATCCGACCGAAAGCATGCAGCGTGCCGGCCTTCCGAACAACGGCTTCCACGCCGCGCCGGTCGGGAGGTGGGTTTTCCCCCATTGGCCGGGCTGCCAATCCCCCCATAAAATCAATGGTCGATTGCTGGCAGGCTGATCTGATGGATTCATGGCACCGCTCGAAAACAGCCGATCTCGGAACAGCCCTCGCTTCCCTGCGATGATGACTGGTGAGAGCCGATGCTGGACCACACGAGTCGAACGATCCTCCGACCCTACGGCGGGGCGGTGGGACTCACAGCCCTGGCGGTGTTGTTGCGCTGGCTGCTCGACCCCTGGCTGGGCGATTTCCTACCCTTCCCGACCCTGTACGGGGCCGTCGCTGTCGTCGTCTGGCTCGGCGGCTATCGACCAGCCCTGCTCGCCGTCCTGCTGGGCTATCTGGCCTGCGATTGGCTGTTCATTGAACCTCGTGGTGCATTCGGCTTCGATACTGCCCGCAGCTTCATCGGACTGTGCCTCTACCTTCTCTCCTGCGGCGTCATCATCGGCTTCGGTGAGGCGATGCAGCGGGCCAGGACGAAAGCCGAGACGAGCGAGATCGAGGCGCACCGTTACGAGCAACGGTTGCGGCAGGAAATCACTGCGCACCAGAGGAGCGAAGCGGCACTCCGGGCCGCCAAGAAGGACACCGAGCGCCAGGCGCAGGAGGCCCTGGCCGCCCTGCGATCCCTGGGCGAATCAGAAACCCGTTACCGCACCCTCGGCGAACTCATCCCCTACGGCGCCTGGATGTGTGATGCGGAGGGTCAAGCGACTCACTTGAGCGCCTGCTTTCTGGAGATGCTGGGACAAACGCTGGAAGAACACAAGAAAGACTGGCCGAGCCGGATTCACCCCGATGATTACGAGCGGATCGTGGGCGGGCTGCCCCGCTGGTTGCAGGCCGAGAAAGCGTGGGACGAGGAATACCGCATACGAGACAAGGACGGCGAGTACCGCTCACTGCTCACCCGTGGCGCTCCTTTGCGTGATCAGGACGGTCGGGTGTGCTCCTGGGTGGGGGTCAATTTCGACCTCACCAAGCGGAAACACGCCGAGGACGAGGTCATTCGGCTCAACCGCGAGTTACAAGAGCGGGCCAATGAGTTGCAGACGATTCTGGACATCCTCCCCATCGGCGTGGCGATTGCCCACGACCCAGAGTGCCGCTGCATCACGCACAACCCCTACTTGAGCGCACTGCTGAACGTTCCCTCCTGGGCGAATGCGTCCCTCACCGCCCCCATGAACGAACGCCCGACCACGTTTACGAACTACCGAAACGGCGTCGAAGTGCCGACCTCCGAACTGCCGATGCAACTGGCCAGCACCGGCGTTGAAGTGCGGCATCTGGAGCTCGATCTCGCCGTCCAGGGGCGTGATCCTCGCACCATGCTCTACCATGCCCGCCCTCTTCTCGATGAGCGAGGCCACGTTCGGGGTAGTGTCGGGGTCTGCCTGGACATCACCGACCGCAGGCGGGCCGAGGAAGCATTGCGACACACCACGGAACAACTCCATATCGTGACCGAGAGCATGGCGGCCCCCGTGACCCGCGTTAGTCGAGACCTCAAGTACCTGTGGGTCAGCAAGCCTTACGCCGACTGGATCAACCGCCCGGCGAGCGAAATCACGGGGAGCGCAATCGTCGACATCATCGGAGAGGATGCGTTTAATCGCTTGCGCCCGCACTTTGAACAGGTGCTCTCCGGCCAGGTCGTCCGTTACGAGGAGCAGATCGAATTCCGCACCATCGGCCCTCGATGGATCAGCGCCGTCTATAACCCCACGCTGGGTGCGGACGGCCTTCCGGATGGCTGGGTGGCGGTGGTCCTTGACGTGACTGAACGCAAGCAAATGGAGAAGTCTGTTCGGGAGAGTGAGCAACGGTTCGCCCGGTTCATGCATCACCTGCCTGGTCTCGCCTGGATCAAGGATTTGCAAGGGCGCTACGTGTACGCCAACGAAGCCGCCATGAACGTCTTCGGTTGCACACGGGACCAGTTATACGGCCGGACCGATGACGACGTTTTTCCGCCGGAGACCGCCGCGCGGTTCAAGCAGAACGACTTGCAGGCGCTCTCGAGCGCGACGGGAGTGCAGGTCATCGAAACCCTGGAGCACCAGGACAGGATTGTGCATCACTCGATGGTGAGCAAGTTTCCCATCGTGGGACCGGATGGCAACCAGGCCCTGGTCGGCGGCATCGCGATCGACGTCACCGACCGGCTGCGTGCGGAACGGGTCCTGGCCGAGTCGGAGGAGCGTTTCCGGCAGCTTGCGGAAAACGTCAACGAAGTCTTCTGGATGACCGACCCGCAGACGACCCAACTGCTCTACATCAGCCCCGCCTATGAGCGAGTCTGGGGCCGGTCCTGCCAGAACCTCTACGAGAACCCCCGCTCCTTCATGGATGCCGTGCATCCCGACGACCAGGAGCAGGTGCGGATTGCCGTCATCGAGAACCAGAGCCGCGCTGAAGAGTCCGACAGGGAGTACCGAGTGATCCGGCCGGACGGGTCGATCCGCTGGGTGCGGGATCGGGCCTTTCCGGTCAAGAATGCTGCGGGCCAGTTCTATCGCCTGGTGGGGATTATCGACGACTTTACCGACCGAAAGCTCGCGGAAGACGCGCTCAAGGCAGCCGACCGGCGCAAGGACGAGTTCCTGGCGACCTTGGCCCACGAGTTGCGAAACCCCCTGGCTCCCATCCAAAACGGGCTTCAGATCATGCGGCTGGCGGGTCATGACCACATGGCCGTCGAGCAGGCACGAACGATGATGGAGCGACAAATGCAACACTTCGTTCGCCTGGTGAATGATCTGCTCGACCTCAGCCGCATCAATACCGGCAAAGTCGAACTCCACCGGGAGCGGATCAAGTTGGCAGACGTGGTGCACAGCTCGCTCGAGACATGCGAACCGCTCATCAAGGGATTTGATCACGAACTGACCGTCACGTTACCAGACGCGCCGCTGTATGTGGACGCCGACAAAACTCGACTGGTCCAGGTGCTGTGCAACCTTCTCACCAACGCCGCGAAGTTCAGCGACCGCGGGGGCCGCATCTGGCTCACGGCCAAGCAGCAGGGCAGCGAGGCGGTGGTGAGCGTCAGAGATACCGGCGTCGGCATCCCGCCGCAGATGCTACGCAGGGTTTTCGAGGTATTTACCCAGGTCGATCGATCGCTGGAGAAGTCGCACGGCGGCCTGGGAATCGGCCTTTCGATCGTGGAACGCTTGGTGGAGATGCACGGCGGCACCGTGGAGGCCCGAAGCGAGGGCCCGGGCAAGGGCAGCGAGTTCCTCATCCGCCTGCCGGTTGTCCTCTCACTGGTGCAAGGGGATGAACAGGATGGCGACAACCGGATGCCGGCTCGGCCGACAGCACAGCACCGCATTTTGGTAGTGGACGACAACGAGGACAGCGCTCGCAGCCTGGCGATCATGCTGGAACTTATGGGGAATGAGGTTCATATCGCCCACGACGGACTGCAAGCAATGGCGGCAACGGCGGCCTATCGGCCCGAGCTGATCCTGCTCGACCTCGGGATGCCCAGGATGAACGGCTATGAAGCCTGCCGCCGCATCCGAGAGCAGCCGTGGGGTAAGGGTATACTGATCGCCGCCGCGACGGGTTGGGGACAAGAGGAGGACCGCCGCCGCTCACAGCAAGCGGGCTTCGATCATCACATCATCAAACCCGTCGATCATGACGCCTTGGAGAAGCTGCTCTGCGAGCTGAGAGCTAGCAAGGCCAAACGCTTCGATGCGTGACGAAAAGCGGCCCCGGCTCGAGTGCGGTACTCCGACGGTTGCCGTCGCCGGTAGGAGTGCGAAAATCGCAGGCACCCACTGCTGGTGCTCGTCCAAAGGATGGATGTCTGGGACTCCCTCGAGGGTTACGGGAATTGACGGGTCATGGTGCATACCCTGTCCGCTCAGCCCGATCGGCCTGATGCCACGATGGTCCGTGCCCAGTCCATCTTTGCCTTGCTCAACGGTGGAACCGGCGGCCTGGAATAATTCAGCCTCAAGTCGAATCGGGCTCGGTTGTAGAGCGCATGAATCAAACCACCCAAATCCAGCTCGGGTGCAACGTCTTCTGGCAGGAGGGGAATCGGGATTACGAGAATCGGCTGGCGCACGTTGAAGGTGAATAACTTGGCCCGCGGGCGCGTCGCTCCTCGGCTGACGAGGATCCGATAATCGGTGGAAATCGTCCTGCGGCGCAGCGGCTGAGTGGTTCTCCGGTCTTCCCACCAAGTCCAGGGGCACAGCAGCCTCCATGCCCGAATTGTACCCGCCCTGGCGATCCGGCAGGAAGCCGAGTTCAGCTTGCCCCAGTGCTGGAAGGTGCCGAGTTACCTGCTTTCGGTGCCGCAGGGGCGGTCCCCGCCGATCGAGAGACGTTGCCAAACGAAGCTTCGCGCAGCCACTCAATCCAGTCGAATGCTCCCTATCCGCCGACAATGCCAGACGTGGTGAAAGCAGGCGACCGACCCGTTTCCCCGAGACCACTCGTCGATCGGGCGCGAATTCGCGTCCCCGTTTCCCTCCTACGATTGTTTGCGCTTCGTCGAAGTGCGGGCTTCTGGAAATGCCTCTGTCTTTTTCGGCTTCGGTCGATCAGACCGAAGCACGCTACGCTGGGCGCGAACTCAGTCGCCACGGGGCTCACCGCCGAGTGCAGTTGCGCCGTGGCCGCCGGCCGAACCTGACCCCCTGGTGCGTTTCGTGGTATCGTCGAGTGTAAACCGGACGGATCAGGGAGCCCGACCAATGCAGCCCGACACCTGGGCGAATGCTTGGAGTTGCGGCGGCGTCCGCGCCCGCGAAGAGGACGGCTGGTCGCCCGCCGGCGCCCGCGACTTCCTCGTCGCGTACGGCCTGCCCCGGCTGATCATCTTCGAATGGCGGAATGACTTCGAGATCTCCTTCGCACCGATCGCGAGGGCGCCGGTCCCCTACAACGCCGAAATCCGCTGGGGGGACTTCTATGACGCGGACAAAGATCGGGAATGGGGCCGCCAGTGGATCATCGGCGACGAGGAGTTCTGCAACGGCCACGCCTCGTATTGCATCCAGGCGGACACCGGCGAGGTGAGCCGGATCGATTGTGAGCTGTCGGATCCGCAATCCTTTGTCAACTCCAGCGTCGCCCTCTACGGCCGGTCGCTGCTCGCCGCCAGAGTCTGGTCGGCCCGGGTTCCTTCCCGCGGCCTCGTGCTGACCTTGGAGTCGTTTCAGCAACTGGGGCGGGAGCTGCAAAGCATCGACCCGCGGGCCCTGGAGCACGACCGTTGCTTCTGGCGGAATCTCATCGAGGTACTCCTGGATGACAAACTGATCGACCTGGAGATCACCGATGATCCCGCGCGCTCGAAGCCGCGATTCTAGCGGACGACAAACGGGAGGATCGCGGATGGCCGCAAGGCGAACAGCGGTCGCTCCCGGGATTGCGACCACACAATCTCAGGCCCTTCGTGAATGGTGAGGAAACAGGCGGAGGTCGCGCAGACCCTTGTGGTATCGAGATTGATCGGCAATACTGGCACAGAATTCGCAAACCGGCATCTCGCCGAATGCCAGATCGTCCGCCCCCCCGATGTCGCGTGGGTTCAGCCGAAGTGTGGCCACGAGGATGAGCGGCTTCACGACGCCGGGGCGGAAGTTCCTGCGTGTGGGCGCCGGCGGAGGTGCTCTCACGAAGATTGCGGGCACCTCCCGGAGGAAGGCCCGAACCAGGGACGCTGTTGACGCAACCACGAGTCCGAATGTGTGGAAGGCGCCCCTGAACCGAACACCGCCGAGTACAGATCGATGAGACCAGTACCCGCCGCTCTCAAGGACAAGGCTCGATCACCCGGCCGAGACGTGTGCGAAGCGCGGTTGCCTGTCGATCTCCCGTCCAGGGAGCCCCCGGAGGAGCGCCTCCGGTTCGAGCGGCTGCTCACAGACCTGTCCGCGACCTTCGTCAACGTGGCCGCCGACCTGGTCGATGCTCAGATCGAGCAGGCTCTGGGGCGGCTCGTCGACTTCCTGGGCGTCGAGCGGGGCAACTGCGGTCAAATCTCCGAGGACAGCAAGGATATCGTGGTCACACACTCCTTCGTCATTCCCGGGTATCCACCGCTCCCCCCGTTGATCCTCGAAAAAGATCTTCCCTGGTACGCTGAGCAAGTCCGGCGCGGAGAGCTGATGCGGTTCGAACGATTGCCGGATGATGCCCCTCCCGAGGCTGTCAACGAGTACGCGTATGTCATCAAGATGGGGATGAAATCCAACCTGACGATCCCCCTGAGGGCCGGGGGCATCGTCCTCGGCGTGCTCAGCTTCGGGGCGTTTCGTGAGTTCCGGGCCTGGCCGGATGAGATCGTTCAACGTCTCCAGACCGTTGGCGAGATCTTCGCCAACGCCCTGGCCCGGAAGCGGACCGATCAGGAGCTGCACGCCCGCGAGGAGTCGCTTCGAAAGACCCAGGACGAACTCCGGTCGCTGGCCGGCAGGCTCCTCAAGGCGCAAGAGGATGAGCGCCGCCGGATCGCCCGGGAGATGCACGACGACTGGACCCAGCGGCTGGCCGTCCTGGCGATTGACGCCGCAAAGATCGAGACCCAGCTCGACGCGTCGTCGAACGCCCATCGCCAACTTCAAGAGATGCGCGGAGAACTGGTGCGCCTCTCGGAGGACGTCCACGCCCTGTCCCGCCAGCTACACCCCTCCATCCTCGACGACCTGGGGCTCGTCGACGCCCTGCGCTCCGAGTGTGCCAGCGTTGCGCGACGGGAGCGTGTCGCAGTCGCCTATCGCTCGGATGACGTCACCGGCTCCTTGCCGAAGGACGTGGCCCTCTGCGTCTACCGGGTTGCCCAGGAAGCCCTGCGCAATGTCGTCAAGCATGCCCGGACCGCGGAAGCCCGCGTGTCGCTCGTCAGGTCGGGCCGGGACCTCGTCCTGACCGTCGAGGATCGGGGCGTCGGCTTCGACCTTGCGGAGGTGCGCTCGCGGCAGGGACTCGGGCTGTCCAGCATGGGGGAGCGGGTCCGCCTGGTTCGAGGGGAACTGACCATCGACTCCGAGCCGGGGCAGGGCACGACGGTGACGGTCCGCGTCGCCGCGGCCGGGAACGAGCCATGAAGAAGCCGCGGATCTTGCTCGCCGACGACCACCGGATTGTGGCCGAGGGGGTGCAGGGCCTCTTGGAGCCGGAGTTCGAGCTGGTGGGGATCGTGTCCGACGGACAGCGAGCTGGTCGAGGCCGCCAAAAAACTCCGGCCCGACGTGGTCGTCGCCGACATCAGCATGCCCTCGCTCAACGGCATCGACGCCGTCGCACAAATTCGCCAAGCCGAGGTTTCGTGCAGGGTCGTCTTCTTGACCATGCAACGCGACGTCTCCTACGCGCGGCGGGCGATGGAGGCAGGGGCGTCGGGTTACGTCCTGAAACATTCCGCCCACGAAGAGCTGGTCAAGGCGATACGGGATGCACTCCGTGGTCAGACCTACGTGACCCCGCTCATCGCCGGGGAGCTTCTCCGCTCCTATCGAGAAGATGGGCCGCAACCCGCTCAAACGGCCCGGCGATTGACACCTCGCCAGCGCGAAGTCTTGCAGCTTTTTGCCGAGGGCCGGTCGGCCAAGGAAGTTGCGACACTCCTGCACATCTCAACGCGGACCGCAGAATTCCATCGAGCTCGCGTCATGAAGGTGCTCGGGGTCCGGACCACGGCCGAGCTGGTCCAGTACGCGATCGTGAACGGCATCATATCCGTCTGACGGGTCGCCCGCGCTGCGCAGACGCAATTCGGCTCAGGTAGTTTTGCGAGTAGCGTCGCCTCCCGGCAGGTCGCAAGATGATCGGCCAGAGTCCGAGCATTCGGCGTGGTTCAGGGTACCATGCGGCTATGGGCTTGAGTGTCTACGCGACGGTGCAGGGGGTCGACGCCAGGGCGCGGACGGCACCTCGTCGCTGACCCCATCTCCAGAAATGCGAGCGGCTATGAGCATCCAACGACGAGCGCTGCGCGCGCCGATCGCCTCATGCGGGGCGGCGGCGGGCGCAGGGCGGCGACAGGACGTCGAGCGGCACAACGAGCCGAGACAGGCGGCACCATGAAGCACGGCCGCGTCCTCCTGGCCGACAGTCACCTCCTGATGCTCCAGGGCGTCCGCAGCCTTCTGGAATCTCTGTTTGCGGCGGTCGTGATGGTTGCGGATGAGGGGTCATTGCTCGAAACGATCGAGCGACTCGACCCGGACCTTGTCGTGGTCGATCTCTCGATGCCGGTGAAGGAAGGGACCAACATCGTGCACCAACTCATGAACCGCTTCCCCCGATTACGTTTGATCGCGCTGAGCGTTCACGACGAGCCGATTGCCGCCACGCAGATGCGCAACGCGGGCGTTCTCGGGTTCGTGCTCAAGCGCACCGCGGCCACCGACTTGATCCCGGCGGTCGAGGCCGTCCTCGGAGGTGGCTCGTTCGTTTCGCCGGCGGTGTCAGAGCAGAGATAGACACAATCTGATTTCTTACAGAAGGGAAAACGCTGATGAAGAAGGTCTTTCTGGTCCTCATGGTCGCGATCGGCGCGACCGGCTCCGGGCTGATCGCCCGGGAGGCAACGACTGAAGCGCCGGCCGATCCGGCGGCCGCGCAAACCCCAACGGCGCAGGCGGCCGTGACACCTCAAGCCGGCCGGGAGGACGATGAGAAGGCGATCAAGGCGCTTCTCGATGCGTTCGTCACGGCGTTCAACGCTCGCAATGCCGAGGCCACCGCTGCCACCTACACAGACACGGCGGTCGTCATTGACGAGCGCGGCGAGCGCGTGGAGGGGCGCGCGGCCATCCGCGACCAGTACGCCGCATCGTTCGCCGACAATCCCGCGACCACGATCGCCATCCAGGTCGATTCGCTCCGCTTCCTCGGCCCGGAGACGGCCCTCGAGGAGGGCCGCACGACGATCACGCCGGCCGCGGGTGCCGGCGCACCGGAGATCACGCGCTTCACCGCGGTATACGTCAAGCAAGGCGGACAGTGGCGGCAGGCCGCGGTGCGCGACGTGGTCGCGCACGACCTCACCCCGCACGACCGCCTCAAGGAACTGGAGTGGCTCGTGGGCGACTGGGTCAACGAAAGCCAGGCCGCGGTCGTTTCCACGTCCTGCACGTGGGCCAAAGGGGGCAACTTCCTCGATCGGGAATTCACCATGAAGACCGACGGGCAGCCCGTACTCTCGGGCACGCAGCGGATCGGCTGGGACCCGCTCAAGCGGCAGTTCAAGACCTGGATCTTCGACTCCGAGGGCGGCCACGGCGAGGGCTACTTCACGCGCACCGGCAACCAGTGGGTGGTCAAGGTCGAAGGCGTCAGCCAGGACGGGCGACCCATCTCGGCGACGAACATCATCACGCGCCTCGGCAAGGACCGCATGAGCTGGCAGTCGACGCAAAGGACCGTGGGAGGAACCGCGGTCCCCGGGGTCGACGAGTTCACGATCGTGCGTAAGCCACCCGAAGTCGGCAAGTAAGGCCGCCAGACGTATCCAAGACAATCTCCTTTCAACGAGGATTTTTATCATGAATCGAACGGTCTCGAAGCTGGCCCTGGGAATCACACTTGCGCTCCTGACCCTTCCGTCCGACGCCCTCGCCGGTCGCGGCGGCGGTTATCGCGGCGGCGGTGGTGGCGGTGGTGGTGGCCGCGGAGCCTACGGCGGCCAGATGGGCGCCCAATCCATGGGCCACTCTCCGGCATTTAGCCAGCCCCACCCGCAATCGAGCTCGTCGGGTGCCTCCGGCAACCGCTCGCAATACGGCAATCAGGGCTCGTCGAACCACAATGCAGGGGCCGCCGCGGCCGGCGCGGGGTATGCCAACCACAACCAGAGCTCGCAGTACCCCCACGCGGGTGCCGCCGCGGGCGCGGGCTATGCCAACCGCAACCAGAGCTCGCAGTATCCCCACGCAGGGGCCGCAGGGGCCGCCGCGGGGGCAGGCTATGCCAACAACCACAACGGCACCTGGAACGGCAACAATTATGCAGGCTGGGGCGCGACCGGATTGGGCATGGGTTACCCGAGTGGGGTCGCGGCCTGGGGCGCTGGCTCGCCGATGTACGGCTGGGGCTATTCGGGCTATAACAATCCCTACTACGGCGCCGGGATCGGCGCGGGTGGTGTAGCCCAGACTGCGCCCGTGCAGCAGTCGGCCGCGGCGGCGGGATCCGACTACTCACAGCCGATCAACACGGCCGCTGCAATGCCCGATCAGGCCGTCGCCGGCCAGGCGGCTTCGGTGTACGACCAGGCCCGCGAGGCATTCAAGACGGGTGACTACGCTCAGGCACTTCAGCTCGACCAGCAGGCACTCGCTCAGACGCCCAATGACGTGGACCTGCACGAGTTCCTCGCACTGGCGTACTTCGCCAACGGCAAGTACGACCAGGCCGCGGCTCCGCTCTACGGCGTCCTTTCGGTGAGACCCGGGTGGAACTGGACGACCTTGATCGGGATGTACCCCGACCTCGACACTTACACGCGCCAGCTTCGGGCGCTGGAGGCTTACGTCAAGGCAAACCCCGATTCAGCCCAGGCTCGCTTCGTGCTGGGCTACCAGTACCTGACCCAGGGGCACGACCCGGAGGCCATCGCTCAGCTCAAGGCGGTCGTGAAGCTCCAGCCCGGCGATACCCTCTCGGCGCAGTTGATCGCCCAGTTCCAACCTGCCGGCGGCACCGCGCCGCCGCCCGCCGAGGCGGTCCCGGCTGCGCGCCGGGCGTCGAGGGGAAGCTGGCCGGGACGTGGGCCGCCACGCCGGCCAAGGACGCCAAGGTTACCCTGGCGATCGAGGACGGGGGCGCGTTCACCTGGACCGTCGCGGGCCCGGGTAAGCCGCCGATGAACATCGCCGGCAAATCGGCCTTCGCCAACGGCATCTTGACCCTGACCGCTCAGGGGGGCCAGAACGGGGCGCTGGTCGGCCGGGTGGCCTGGCAGGACGCCGATAACTTCAGCTTCCGTCTGGTCGGCGGCCCGCCGAACGATCCGGGCTTGAAGTTCGCTCGCTAGCTCGAAATGCCGGGTCGGCCCCGGCACGCGATGCGCGGGGTCGACCGGCTCGGCTCGGCTCGATGCAATGCGATTCAGGGGACGCCGGCGCGCTTCCGACGTCCCCGGCCCCGACAGGGGGCCGGTCCGTGCCCGAATCAGACTCAAGGCGCGCCCTAGAAGGCGTGCTCACCGCCTGGTGATCGCCTCGTCGCTGGCCCGGTCCTTCATTCGGGGAACGCGATTGGTGAATTCAGCCGCTCTCATTTGGTGAACACCACGCCGCATGAGCGCTGATGGATCCGCCACCTCGCGCACACGATCGCGGCCGCCTTTGCCGCCCTGGTGCCCGGCCGGCTGGATCGCGCCAAAGAGGCCGTTGATGGACACGCCAGGCGCGTTGGGCCCCGCGTCAAAGAAGAGCTCGTTGGTCTTGCCGCCGTGCGGCGTGCCGTCACCGAATTCCAGGTCCCACAGGCCGGTGATGGCGATCGGGGCGCCGTCCGGCTGGTCGAGCTGCCCGAGGTAGGCGCCGGTGGACGGGTTATAGACGTTAATGTTGCCGGCCCCTGCCACGTTGCCGATCAAGAGGTCGTTGCTATAGGCGCCGAAATTCTTCGGAGCCTGGATGATCCCCCAGGGGTTTTCCAGCGGGCCGGCGTCGAAGGCGTTGGCGGCGAAATGGTTGGGCGTCAGCAGGTTGCCGTCGGTATCGAACACGTCCACCACGCCGCCATGCGTATTCGCCAGAGACGCGAAGGTGACGTAGAGCTTGTCGCCCACGGCTTGCACCGACCAGGCGCCGAAGCTTGGCTCAATGCTCGTCACAGTCGCATCGGTGAATGAGCCGATGGCATTGAAGTGGCCATTGAACATCTCCACGCGGTTCTGGGTGAAATCGGTCGCATACAGGACGTATTTCCCCTGGCTGTTCTGGGCCATTTCGAGCCCGGTGTAGGCGTCGCCGGCGGCGCCGTTGTCCACCATGACGATCGCATGCGTCGGATCGACCTCGGGGTTCCAGCCGCTGATGGTGCCGTCGATCGAATCGAAGATCAGCCGGGCCGGCGCGGACTTGCCATGCTCCGAGATCACAAAGTTATTCGTCGGATTGTAAACGACGCCGGTGGGATGGCCGCCGGGCCCGATCCCGAGCGCCTGATCGATGGCCGGCGAAGCCGACCCCGGGATGGTGATCGTCTGCGGGAGCACGTGGCCGGAGCTGCTGTAGAACGTGGCCAGCCCGGTGGTGAACGTATTCGACACAACGAACGACCCGTCCGGCATGGAAGCCATGCCCCAGCCGTTCAGGTTGGAATCGGTGAAGCGCGCAATGCCGGCTTCGTAGCTGACCAGGTTAGTCTGCTGGTAGCCGCTGAGCAGGCGGCGGTCTTCCAGCGCTTCCGGTCGCGGGCGGAAGCTGGCCCGCTCTCGCGGGGACGTTTGTGTGCGCCGGCGCGCCCTTGGCTCAAAGAGTTTCGAGTTTCGCAGCCAGGAAGTGAACAACATGATGCTTCTCCTTTCGAGAACTGGTCTGCGATAGAATGAAAAAGTCATCGCGCCGTGCGCAGACCGATCGCCGGAGCGGTGCCGGGCCGGCGGGGGGCTTGCTTGGCGGTAAGGACCCCGCCGGCCGCTGGTTTGTCATTCGAAGCCACCAAGGCTCCGATCTTTAGTTCTTCTTCTGCTCCGCCTTCAGCTCCGCGACCACCGTCTTGAAGTCCGCGCGGGCTCGTAGCGGTTCGAGGTCTTTGTCTGTGTGCATGTGGTCGGCGTCCTTGTAGCCCTTGGCGACCGCATCGCGGAGCATGGCCATCGCCAGGTCAGCGTAGAACTCCATGTCGGCTTGTTGTCTTGCCGCAGCGAGTTTGTCGTCTTTCTCGACAATCGGCACGCACTGGGCCAACATGCAAGCGGCCCGGTAGGCATCGACGGCTGGGTCCCAACCGAGATCTCGCGCGTGAGTAGGTCGATGGACGCTGCGGACGTGACCGTCTCGATGGCCTGGCGGGCACGCTCGTTGAGGATGCGTTCATGTTCGCGGGCTGCTTGCAGCGCCTGGTTGCGCTCGGCCAGCACGTTGCGTTGCCTTTCGACGACCTTGCGTTGCTGTTCCGCCCGAAAGAGGCCATAGGTCGTGCCGGCCACACCGGCGACCAGGGCCAAGAAGATCAACAATCCCGCGAGCACCGGCCCCTTGTGTCGCCGCACAAACTTCCGCAGCCGGTATGCCGCCGACGGCGGACACGCTTGCACCGCTTCATCCGCCAGGTAACGCTCTACATCCATCGCGAAGCCGTTGGCGGTCTCGTAGCGGCGATTGCGGTCCTTCTCCAGCGCCTTCATCACAATCCAGTCGAGTTCCCCCCGGACCAGCTTCCTCAGCTTTGCTGGTTCCGTTCCGCAGTTGGCGGCCAATGTCGGCAAGCCTTCCGCCGTGCTCAGCTTCGTGCTCGGTTTCGTCGGCTCCTGCTCGCGGATCACCCGCAGCATTTCCAGCATGCCGGCCTCGGTCAACACCTTGCGGCAAAACGGCGGGCTGCCTGTAAGCAACTCGTACAAGAGCACGCCCAGCGAGTAGATGTCGCTGCGCGTGTCGATGTCGAGCTGGTTGACCTCCGCCTGCTCGGGCGACATGTATTCCAGCGTGCCGACGATGGCCCCAAAGTGGGTGACCAGCGTCTTGTCGGTCAACTGTGGCCCGACCGCCTTGGCCACGCCGAAGTCGATGATCTTCGGCACCGGATTGCCGTCATAGAGGGCGACCAGCACGTTGGAGGGCTTCAAGTCGCGGTGGATGATACCCTTCTGATGCGCGTGCTGCACCGCCTGGCAGACCGGGATGAACAGTTCCAGCCGCTGCCGCGGCGCGAGGTGGTGGTCGTCGCAGTAGCGGGTGATGGGCACGCCCTT
This sequence comes from uncultured Isosphaeraceae bacterium, assembly GCA_963781785.1. Classification (GTDB taxonomy): domain Bacteria; phylum Planctomycetota; class Planctomycetia; order Isosphaerales; family Isosphaeraceae; genus CAWAHD01. The sequence goes on from CAWAHD010000002.1 coordinate 1,493,325, forward strand.
GACCAGATCCATGACGAAGAACGGCCGGCCACCGCTGGTGGTGCCAGCATCCAGCACGCGGGCGATGTTCGCGTGGTCCATCAGGGCCAGCGCCTGCCGCTCGGCCTCGAAGCGAGCGATGATCTGCCGGGAGTCCATGCCGGCCTTGATTAGCTTGACGGCGACCAGGCGCTTGACCGGCTCGGTCTGCTGGGCCATCCAGACGCTGCCCATGCCGCCCTCGCCGATCTGTTCGATGAGCTTGTACGGGCCGATCACCGTTCCGGGGCGTTCCGTGATCGGCTCGTCTTTGTCGGTCGCATCCAGGACTGCCGGACCCCGCTCGAGGAAACTGTCGGCCGGCTCGTGTGCCTTGAGCAACCGTTCGATCCGCTCGCGCAAGAGCGTATCACCGGCGCACGCCCGGTCGAGATAGGCCGCGCGCTCGGCGGCATCGTCCTTCTCCAGCGCCTCGATGAAAATGGATCGTTCCGACATGGAATTTGTTCCCGGCTCCAGATCGCCGCTTCAACTCCAATTCGACATGCGCCAAGGGCGCGGAAATCCCGCCAAGAAAATCGGTTCTTCATGCTTGGCTGCGGGTCAACGCATCGCGCAGCCAGGCGCGGGCATAGGCCCAAATGCGGTCGGCAGACTGCGCCCCCATGCCCAGGGCTTCGGCAGCCTGGGGGATCGAGAGGCCCGCAAAGTAGCGTAATTTCACGAGTCAATTGCGCCGCGGCGAGACGCCGCAATTCGGCGTAGACCAGGGGCAGCAAGTCCGCGGCAGCGTGCGGATCGCCGTGCTCGATCTGAACCAGAATCTGCGTCACTTCATTCATGCCGGCCATGATATCGCAGTGGGGGGACGGGGATCGACCAGGACAGGACGCTATTCCGGCAGCGGCGTGGCGTCCCAGACGCGGATCCTTCGGTCGCGCGCGGCGCCGATCAGGCGGCGGCCGTCGGAAATAAACCGAATCATCCCCATAGAGTTGATAGAGTCGCCCATGCCCTCGCTGAGCTTGAGGATCTCCTGCCCTGTACCCAGATCCCAGATCCGGACCGTCGCGTCACCGCTCGCGGTGGCCAGGCGCAGCCCGTCCGGGCTAAATACCACGGCGCCCACGAGTAGTGCGTGACCCTTGAGCGACCAGATCTCGTGGGCGTCCTCGGCGTGTAGGATCCGTACCTCGCCGGTCAACAATTGACCGAAAAGGCCCCCGATGGCCAGGCGCTTACCGTCCGGGCTGAACTGGACGTCCCGGATCAAGACGCCGGTCAATGTGGTTGCCGCGATCTCGCGTCCGGTCGCAATGTCCCAGATCTTGAGCAACCCCCCTTCATCACCTCCGAGCAGCCGCGACCCGTCCGGACTGAACGCCAAGACCCCTGGTTCGCCGACGAGCTTTCCAATCGTGCACGATTCGACGCCCGTCCGGGCATCCCGTAATCGGATCGTGCCGTCCGGCGCGCCGTGCGCGTACCATCTCTCATCGGGACTGAGCGCGATGGCGGAGAATGTTGTTCCAGAAGTCACCTCGGGCACGGCGTCGACCGGGAACGTACGGACGACCTTACCAGCCGCGACATCCACGACATGGATGGTTTTCCCCGAGTCCGCGATGTACAGGCGATTGCTATCGGCCGTCCAGGCAGGGTGGAGCATCGGCTTCGGGAGCTCGATCGGGCCGCCGCGCGGTTCGCCCGTCGAGGTGTCCCAGAGCCGGAGGGGTCTTCGCTCGCCGAAGAAGAAACCCGTCAAGAGAGTCTGGCCGTCGGGGCTGAGGACGGGGAGTTCCACGGCTGACAGCGCGTCTCGGGCGATCGAAAAGGCGTCCCGCCGTGCCGTCGTGTCCCAGAGGCGCAGCGTTCCGTCGACGCCCCCCGTAGCCAGACGCGTGCCGTCCGGACCGAAGGCAAGCGTTTCGACAGATCCGAGGTGCCCTCTGAAGGTCTGGAAAGTTTGACCCGTCGCCGTGTCCCACAGCTCCACTATCCCTTCGGCGCCTCCTGTTGCCAGGAGTTTGCCGTCCGGGCTGAAGGCCAGGCAATCGATGAACCGGGATTGGGACGGCCCGGTAGCCTGCGCCTCACGGTTGGCCACGCCCCAGATCCGAATCCCCTTATTCCCGCAGGCGGCCAGACGTTTGCCATCCGGGCTGAAGGCCACGTTCCACACGACCTGCCCATCCGTGTATCGGCAAGAGAAGACCTCGTGTCCCGTCGCCGCATCCCACACCTTGACGAGAGGATCAGCCCGGACGTCAAATGGGTCGACGGTGGCAAGGAGTCTGCCGTCCGGAGTGAAGGACCCTGCCGCCATCCCGTAGGGGACCCGATCGATCGTGACGGCCTCACGCTTGTCCAGATCCCAGATCCGCATCGAACGCGGTGAGTCCTTCAGCGGAGCGTCGCCATCGGGACGATACGTGCAAACCAATCGCTCGCCGTCGGGACTGAAAAGCACACCGCGGGCGATCGAGTTCGCGGGCCCTTCCAGCGTGACGAGCCCACCCGTGGCCAGGTCCCAGACCCGGACCGTATGATCCCAACGAGTCGTGGCGAGATGGGTACCGTCGCGACTGAGGACCGCTCTGGCCAGGTTGTCGGCGGGGCCAATGAGCGGGACGCGAAGCGGCTGGCCCGTCTCCGCATCCCAGAACTTCACCTCGCCGGACCTCGGGTTGGAATACTTCTGCCGTGGCTGGCTCAACCCCGAAGTCACCAGCCGCTTGCCGTCGGGAGTGAAGGCGACAGTACCGACCGTGCCGACATGCGCCTTGATGGTCAGCAGATCGCGCCGGAAGAGGCGGCGGAGGTAATGCCATTCGAAGCCGCGCGGGTCGGCCTCGCCGAGCCGGGGCCGGTGCTTCTCCAGCAGCTCGTGGGCGCGGCTCAGGTTGTTCTCGTCCCAGGCGACGCGGGCCAAGTTCATGTCGGCGACGTAATTGGCCCGGCGGAGGTTGTCATTGACGGCCGCCAGCTCGTCCCGCCGCTGCTCGGCCAGATTCCTGGCTTCGTCGGCCTCGAGCTTTCGGTTCTCAGCCACCCGCTCGGCCACGGTGGCGCGGAACGCCTGCCAGGTACTGACGACGGTCCCGAGCACGAGAGCCGCAACCACCAGTGAGGCAGTAAAAAGCGCCACCTTGTGCCGTCGCGCCAGCTTCTGAAACCGATACCAGGCCGACGGCGGACGAGCCTCGATCGGCTCGTCTTTCAGGTACCGCTCCACGTCGCGGGCCAGGCTGCCGGCACTGTCGTAGCGCCTTGCTGCGCTGCTTCTCAAGGCACTTCATCACCACCCAGTCCAGCTCCCCGCGTATGAGCCGCGATAGCTTCGCCGGGTCGGCCTTGCTGCGCCTTTGCCACTTTCGCCAGCGCCCCGGACGTGCTCAGCCGGACGCTGGGAGGAGGCGGATCTTCCTCCTTGATCAGCCGCACGATTTCTCCCAATGCCGCCGCTTTCAGCCGCGGACGCTCCAGCGGCGTCGTCCCTGTCAGCAATTCATAGAGCAGGACACCCAGCGAATAAATGTCGCTCCGGGTGTCTACACCAAACGCGTTCATCTCGGCCTGCTCGGGGCTCATGTACTCGAACGTGCCGACCAGCGTGCCGAACTGGGTGTAGACGGTCTTCTCGGTCAGCCTTTGCTCGATCGCCTTGGCCACGCCGAAGTCAATTACCTTGGGGACGGGTTTGTCGTCGTACATCGTGACCAGGATGTTGGACGGCTTGATGTCCCGGTGAACGATCCCCTTCTGATGGGCGTGCTGGATGGCGTGACAGATGGGTATAAACAACTCCAGGCGCTCGCGCGTCGTGAGCTGGTTGGCGTCGCAGTACGTGGTGATCGGCACGCCGTGGACCAGCTCCATGACAAAGTAGGGGCACCCGCTTTCGGTCGTGCCGGCGTCGAGCACCCTGGCGATGTTCTGGTGATCCATCATCGCCAGCGCCTGGCGCTCCGCCTCGAAGCGAGCAATGACCTGCCGGCTATCCATGCCCGGCTTGATGATCTTGAGCGCGACGCGACGGCGCACGGGCTCTTGCTGCTCGGCGACGAATACCAGGCCCATGCCGCCTTCGCCGATTTGCTCCATGAGCTTGTACGGGCCGATGACGGTGCCGGCGGTCTCGAGGAAAACGGCGGCGCCCCGGCTCGTGGTCGCGCCCGGGCCAGAAGTAGGTTCGTCGTGGAAGCCGTCGCCGTCGCGGTGGGCGGAGAGCGGGGCGCCCTCTGCGCTCGACGGTCCGGGGCCTCCTGGCGTACCCGGTTTGGGTCAGCGCGCCCTGGTTCTTTGAGGTGCCTCGAATCGGCCGCACGGCCCGGTGCTTCGAGAAAGCTGCCCAGGCCCGGCTCCGCCGCGAGAAGGGCCTTCAGGCGTTCTTTCTGACCAGGCTCGGTGCAGGCCGCCCTCAAGAACACGTCCCGCGCACCGGGGTCGGTGATCTGAAGCGCGGCGATGAAAATGTCGCGTTCATTCATGGCATCAAGGAATCGCACTCGTCACATTTCGAGGTTTCCGGAAGCCTATGCGTATTTCGTCGCCGCAATCCGCCAGGATTTCTGCCGCGAGTTCATCGCGCCCAAGCCGCAGTCGTCTGGACAGCATCCCGCATCTTCTTCACCGCGTGTTCTGGTCCAGCCCTGTCCGCCAGAGGCGAACCGTGTTCATGGCGTCGGCCACGATCAGGCTGCCATCGGGCGCAAAGGCGTGGCAATACACTCCATTGCTGCCCACAAAGGTCGTCAGTTCCTCACGTGTCGCGACATTCCACAGCTTGACCTTGGACCCGCTCGAGGTCGCCAGGGTCTTCGCATCGGGCGACCACGCAAGGTCCATGGTGCTTTCCCGAGGGCCCGCCAGAAGGCCCAGCAGCTCACCGGTCGCCGCGTCCCAGAGCCGCACGTGCATATTGTCAGCAATCGCAAACAGCTTACCGTCCGGGGAGAAGCGATGTGGCGGCCGCCTCGCGTAAATATAGCCAGCGTCAGGCTGCGGAGGCTTGAGCGTCGCAAGCAGAAGCTGGGACTTCATCTCCCAGAGCACGACCTTGTCGCGGTGAATGGCTGCCAGCGTTTGACTGTCCGGCGAAAAAGTCAGTCCGCTGGCAGTGCCCGGGAGCTTGGCAGCCTCTGTCAGTGGGGCCGTTTTCCACAGCGTCACGGATGGGTCGGCTTCGCCAGTCCTGGTTCCGGAACACGCAAACAACCGACCATCGGGTGAGAACGCAATCGCACTGGCTTTGGCCACCGCGAGCGCCGCGACCTGCTTTCCCGTCTGAGAATCACAGAGCTTGACCTGGTCAGGGTCGCTCTGGGCAAAGATCCGACCGTCAGGGGAAAATGCCTTCCTCCCTACGAGCAAGCCTGGGCTTTCCGTCGACGCGACCTCTCGATTGGCAAAGACATCCCAGATTCTGATTGTTCGCTCGTCAGGTTTCTGGAATGCGACGCGCCTGCCATCCCTGGAAAGAATGGCGCGGCCGCCTGCCTGGAATCGAGCCAGCTCCCGGTTGGTGGCCAGGTCGCGGTGGATGACTTCCCACCGATCATACCCGCGTTTGGATCCCGAATACACGAAGAAGGAGCGACCGTCCGGCGAAACGCCGCCAGTCATCGGATAAAGTGCGACATCTCCGTCGATTTGATCGGGGTTGGGATCGGGGATCGGCCTCCAGCGCCGGACGAACCCGTCCCGCCCCGCCGAGTACAACCATCGTCCGTCGCGCGCGAACACGAGCGCGTTAATCCTCCCGCCGTGTCCCTTGAGCGCCGCGACCTCCTTGCCGGTTGCAACTTCCGTGAGACGAATCGTTCCGAACTCATCCCCCGTTGCGAGCAGCTTTCCGTCCGGCGAGAACGTCATTTCGTAGACGTGGCCCGCGAAGCCTTGCAGCTCGGCCACCTGTTTGCCGGCGTCCCAATCCCAGAGTTGCACGACGTGGGGCGGGCCGCCGCGGTGGCAGGCGAGCAATTTGCCGTCAGGTGACAACGCCACGGCAAAGGACCACGGATGGGCTCGATAGTGTCTAAACCGGAGTTTCTTGGTGGTAAGATCCCAGACCAACGTCGTCGGGCCCAGTTGCCACACGAGCGTCTTCCGATCGGGTGCGAGCGCCGTTAAATGCATCATAGCGCGCTCGATGCTCGGATCTGCGGCCTGCGCATCGAGCGTGGCGATCTCACTGCCCTTCGCCAGGTCCCACACCCTGAGCTTGGCGTCCAATGTGAATCCGAGCAGCGCGGTACCATCGGCAGTCAAAGCGTGCTGGCCCACTTCCCCGACGTCAAAGTTCAAGCTTCTGCTGGCTATTTCGTTGCCCGTCGCCGCATCCCAGGCGCGCACCCGGACGGTGGCCGCTCGAGAGCCTTTGTCCGGCGTCTGAAGGGCACCCGTGGAAATCAGTGCCCCGCCATCGGCGGAGTACGCCAGTTCGGCTGCCGCGGCGTCAGTAAGACGGAGTCGCGCCGCCCCGGTCACGGTGTTCCAGACGGTGAGCGCACCGTTGCCGCTCGTTCCGGCCAACGACCTGCCGTCGGGCGACATCGCGAGAGCCCAGACCGGCGATTGGACATCGGCGATCCGCCCGGCCTGAAATCGAGTGGCGAGCCGCCGCAGATAGTGCCACTCAACGCCGCGGAGATCCTCTTCCTTGTCGGAGAGCCGGTGGCGATCGAGCAATTCCTCGACTCGCTGAACATTGCCCTCATCCCAGAACTTGTAGGCCCTGTTCACGTCGGAGACGTAAAGTGCCAGGCGCAGGTCGCCCGTCGTCCGCTCGAGGTTTCGATTGGCGACGGCAACCTGTTCGTATGCCTTGGTGGTTTCCTCACGGGCGCGAATCGCTTCCACCTCCTTTCCCCGGGCGACGTCGCGTTGCTCCGTGGCACGATTCTCGGCCCATGTCGCCCGGATGGCCTGCGAGGTGCTCACGATCACACCCGCGACCAGGAGCACCAGGAACGCGGCCGCGACTCGCAGCGGCGTGCGATACTTCCGCGCCACCTTGCGCAGCCGGTAGCCCGCGCTGGGCGGGCACGCCTCTACCGGCTCGTCGGCCAGGAATCTCTGGATGTCGCGCGCCAGGCCGCTGGCGCTCTCATATCGCCGTGTCCGGTCCTTTTCCAGGCACTTCATCACGATCCAGTCGAGCTCGCCGCGGATAATACCCGAGAGCCGCCCGGGATCCGTGTTGCGCCCGCCGCGATCTTGGGCAAGTTGTTCGAGCTGCTTAGCCGCACGCTCGGCCGCGGCGCTTCCTCTTCCTTGATCAGCCGCACCATCTCGGTGAGGGCCGCCTCGCGCAGCCGCTTCTGCTCCAAGGGCGTCGTCCCGGTCAAGAGCTCGTAGAGCAGCACGCCGAGCGAGTAAATGTCGCTGCGGGTATCCACCCCAAAGGCATTCATCTCGGCCTGCTCGGGGCTCATGTACTCGAAGGTGCCGACCAGGGCGCCAAACTGGGTGAACATCGTCTTTTCCGTCAGCCGCTGCTCGATCGCCTTGGCCACGCCGAAGTCGATCACCTTGGGCACCGGCTTATCGTCGTACATCGTCACCAGGACGTTGGACGGCTTGACATCGCGGTGGATGATCCCCTTCTGATGCGCGTGCTGGATGGCCTGGCAGACCGGCACGAACAACTCCAGCCGCTGGCGCGGCGTCAGCTTGCCGTCGTCGCAGAACTGGGTGATGGGAACGCCGTGCACCAACTCCATGACGAAATAGGGCCGGCCGCTCTCGGTCGTGCCCGCATCCAGGACGCGCGCGATGTTCTGGTGGTCCATCATCGCCAGCGCCTGCCGCTCGGCCTCGAACCGGGCGATCACCTGGCGGCTGTCCATCCCGGGCTTGATGATCTTGAGCGCGACCTTGCGCTGGACGGGCCGGGTTTGCTCGGCCATGTACACGGTCCCCATGCCCCCCTCGCCGATTTGCTGGAGGAGCTTGTACGGCCCGATGACCGTCCCGGCGGCCTCAAGCGGACCACTGGCGCCCCAGCTCGTGGTCTGGCCCGGGCTCGGGGTGAGATCACCGTGGAAATCGCTGGCTGCGCTGCGGGGGTGCGCGCGGGCATCGATGCGCGGCAGCCGATCCGGGGCGTCCTCGCACACCCGTTCCCGGTCAGCGCGCTCTCGGTCATCGGCCCGCCTCGAATCCGCGGCACGGCCCGGCGCTTCGAGAAAGCTCCCCAGGCCCGGCTCGGCCTCGAGAAGGGCCTTGACGCGTTCTTTCTGACCAGGCTCGGTGCAGGCCGCCGCCAAAAACACGTCCCGCGCAACCGGGTCGGTGATCTGAAGCGCGGTGATGAAAATGTCGCGTTCATTCATGGCATCACATAGCCCCGAGCCGTCACATTGCAAGGCCTCCAGAAGCCAATGCGTATTTTCTCGCCGGAATCCCCCAAGATTTCTGCCGCGATTTCACCGCGACCGAGCCTCAGTCGTCGGGACGGCCCAGCTCGAGCCGCAGGAACGAACGGGCGTAAGTCCACAGGCGTTCGGCGTTTCGTTCGGAGAGCTCCAGAGCCCGGGCCGCTTCCCGCGTCGTCATCCCGCCGAAGAACCGGAGTTTCACCAGCCGCGCCGCCTCCGCGTCCCGGGCGGCCAAGCGGTCGAGCGCTTCGTCCAGCGCCAGCACGTCGACACCCGTGGAAATCGCGAGCGCGGAACCATCCAGGTCATGCCGGACCAGAGATCCGCCGCGCTTCTGCGTTCGCTTGCGGCGCGCACGCTCGATCAGGATTCGCCGCATGGCCTCGGCGGCGGCCGCAAAGAAGTGCGCGCGGCTGTCCCATCGCTGGGCCTCCTCGGAAGCCACCAGCCGCAGATAGGCCTCGTGGACGAGGGCCGTCGGCTGCAGCGTCTGCCCCGGGTTTTCCTGCCTCAGCTTCGTAGCGGCCAGCTTGCGCAGCGCATCGTACACCAGGGGAAGCAATCGCTCAGACTCGAGCGGGTCGCCCTGGTTGAGGGTCGAGAGAATACTGGTGATCTCGTTCATGCGCATCGACGGCGTCTTGGCGCGATCGCACTCAGCGAAACCGGCCGACATTCACGCAAGCCCAGTTTGGCTCACGCTTGACGCGAAAGCAAGCGCGGAATTGTCGGTACTTTCGGCGTGATGGTCCTGGGCATGCGGCGCGCGGGAGCGCGGATACCGGCCAGTTGATGCTGCTTTCGTCGCACTGCAACAGCAAGCTCGGACGCCCGCCGGTTTTCCGCCTGAACGGTCAGCACCTCGGTCCCGGCCATGGCGGCGGCGTTGTGCTCGTTGGCTTGGGACGTTCACGCAGTTTCGCGCAACCGTTTCTTACCCGTCTTGGCCGAGGATGACCCGGTGGGTGTTCAGCGAGGATTCGAACAGCCTGGTCGCGTGGGAGGACCGCCTGCGCGAGTGGGTACGGAATGAGGTCGCTCCCAAAGCGGGCGGCGCGTAGGGCTCACCGACTCGAGCTGACCCAAATCTTTGCCGAGTTTTTTCCGGCGCTCGCAGTCCCGCTTGAACTTTGTCGTGCTCGTTAGAGCCATCTTACTGGTCCCTGCGCGGGCGGCGCTTGGCAGCTCGCCCTTCGGTTCGGGGCTCCGTGTAAGGCGCATTCACCGCGGCCGCCTGGGGCTCTTCCATGACCGCGACGGCGGTCAGACCGAGGCTTGGGGTCAAGGTCGGCGCAGGCTCATCCGGGTTGGTGGATCCTTGCGGCGAATCATTGCCGTTTGCGCTCCGGGATTCCGTTGGTGACACGTCGTTGGGCTTGGCGGTAGCCTTGGTCTCCGAGAGCGGTGCCACAGTCGCGGCTGTGGCTGCGGTTGCGATTCCGACGCGGTTACCGGTGTCGATCGCAGAGCCGGCAGTTGCCACTTTCTTGACGGTTCGCGACGTCGTATCGCCGTCTGCGTACGTCCCGGTTTCCGTCAGTGCCTCGGCATCGAGGAGACGGAAGAACGGGTCGCCATAGTGCTGGTAAGCTCCCCAGGTCCGAGCGGCAGTGGGGGCGTCGGCGATCGCCAGCCGGGCGTATCGCATGGCCTCGTACATGACCATCGGCTCCGGTTGATCCGGCTCCCCCGGGTCGGGGCTGCATTCGAACGCGGGCACCGGCGGCAGCGGACCGGCTCGTCCAGAATTCCGATCGCTGGGCGGCGTGGGAACGCCTTCGCGCATTCCGAGCAGGGCCGCGTAGAGCGCCAGGGCGAACTGCCGCGCTGCGGCGTCACTCACCGGCCAAGCCGTGCAGACGAGGTTGGCTACCCCTCGAGCGAAGAACGATTCGGCGAACGTCGGGGGCAGGTCCACCGATCGCTTGTCGGTCCGGTCGGGGGTGACACCCGACTCGCAGGCATTGGAGAAAATGAATTGGGGTATCCGGTCAATCCGTCTCAGCTCGTTGGCGGTCAGTCGCCCGCCGTCGCTGAAGATCCAGCCGGAGGCGGATGGGTTGTCCTTGTCGTAGACGCAGTGCCCGGCGAAATGCATGACGTCGTAGGGACGCCGCATGATCTCGCGCAGCACATTCGTCAATTTCGCCTCGGCGGGGCCGAACATCCGCACCACTTCGACCCGGTTGGGCGTGCGCTCATGGACGATGTTGAACCGGTCGAAAAGGTCCGCGACCTCGGTGCCCTCGAGCTCGGCCCCCGGGAGATGTGCGTCCCGGGCAGGATCGGCGACGACCAGGACCCGCAGCCGACGGTAACGAGGTGGCGGTGGCGCCGGGGGCGGTGCGAACGTGGTCCGCAGTTGCCTTGTGAAGCCACGGCTCGTGCCCAGAAAGTACCACTCCGGCTCGATCGCCGTCACGTTCGACAGATCGTCGGCCTGCTTGCCAGGGGCCTCGGGGAGAGCGACCATTTCCCAGGGGATCCGGGCGGTGGTGCTGTCGAGCATCATCACGAGTGGAGCGTTGGTGGCAAGGATGGGCCGCAGGTCCTCGGGAAGGATCAACTGGCCGAGAAACTGCCCGCGCTCCAGTTGCATGCTCAATACACGTTCGGAGGAGAGCTCGGTGCAGACCTCATCGACGAGCTTGGTGGGCAGGGTGATCTCGCGCTCGGAGACACTGGCCCCGGTCTTGATGGCCCCGTAGCGATAGGTCGATCCGCTCAGGCCCAATGTCACGCGCGTCGGCTCGGGCCGCCAGTCGTTGTTCGGCCCTTTGTGCCTCTCGACTTTTTCTTTGGCATCCTTGATGGCCCTTTCCTGGAACTCCTTGAGCTCGCCTGGACTGTAGGGCTTGTAGCCAATATTGAAGTGGATGTCGGAATCGACCCGGCCAGCCTGAGAATACCGCCTTTGCTCGGCCATGATGGCCTCCTGCAACGGATTGATCTTGGCCGCCTCGTCGATGACGAGAGTCAGCCGCTGGAGATGGAACTCGCCGATATCCGCCCCGGCGAGGGCGGACATGATGCCCCGGACCCAACCCGATATGGCTTCCGGCGGTGACAAGTTGTTGTCCTTCGTGCCGAGCGCCGCGACCGCCAGGTGTTTCTTGCCCACCCGGCCAATGGCCCAGCACAGCTCTCGGACCAACACCGTCAGCTCCGGGACGCCGAATCGTCCGGGGACGCCCATGCCCACGACAGCAAGCAGCCGCCCTGGCAGGGCATCGTACGCGTCGGAAACTCGAGGATCGGTCAGGAAGAAAGGCTGCCCCAGTTCCCCCCTGATCAATCCACGAAGGGCAAACTGGGTCAGGATCAAGTCCCGCTCCGGCAACGGCGAGTCATCGGTCAATTCCCGGCCGGTCCGTTCCAGAAACGTCTTGCTGATTGCGCGGTCCAGCTTGAGGATCGCGCCCGACGGCTTCTCGCCGACGTAAAGCCCAACTGCGAGGGCGTCAACCGGCAGATTCGGGAGACCGGAGGCGGCGAGTAGTTCGTCGACCTGGTCGATCGCGCCGTGGATCAAGCCAATCTCGATCGCGACTTTCCTGGGCGTGACATGCGCGGGTTCGGCGCGGAGCAACTCGGCCTGCGCGCCGGACAGGTCGCGCGTCAGCCTTTCCCCGACTTCCCGTTCTTCGACGGTCGGCTCATCCGGCTCGGGGTAGCCGCGGCGCGAGGCAAGATGAGAAGCGCCAATCTCGGCAAGAGACCGGTTCCTCCTGGTCGCCGGCTTATCGGTTCCGACGCTGTCGTCCCAGGGTTTGCCAGGCAAGACCGTTGGAGGTTGATCGGGGAGCGTGTCGGTCCGCCCCTCCGCCAGCAATCTGGTCAGGCTACTCAGGAGCTTCGGGTTGGAAATCACGGCGGCATGCTCGTCCCGGATGAAATACTCGCGCACACCCTCGATGTCCGGCCTGGCCAGTTGGAGGGGGACAATCCCGTCTCCGCCGTCCTTCGAAACCAGCCACGCCTTGGCCAGGTTGGGAACGTTGAGTCGGTCGTAGTCCACGACGGTGGGGATACCATATGCGGAGACGGCGACGGTCCGCTGGGGGTCGATCGTACCCTCCAGTCCAGCTTCGAACTTGCGTGCGTTGGCGAACAGGCCCTTGGGGATCGGGCTGGTCCGGTAATGCTCAAGGTCGTCAGACCCGTCGGTCTGGCCATGCGCCTGCAGATTGCCAAGATAGGCATCGGGCTCGTAGAGGTGCGGGAAGTGTTCCTCCGGTCTGGGCAGCAACTGGTAAAGGCTCACGAAAGAGCGGAAAGTGCGGACGATGTCGAGGATATTCTGACGCTGGTCGATCTGATCCAGGCGGTGGGTGATCTCGCCCTGGCCGGTGAGGATCTGGGGGATGAGAAACGTGCCCTGATTGGGCACTCCCAGGAGCAACAGCCGGCCACCCTGCCGCGACCCATCGCCACCCTGGTCGTTCCACATGGCTTTCCAGCGGTCGGGATATTCATGGATGAACCATCGGGCCACCAGTCCACCCATGCCGAACCCCACCAGGTGCACCGGCCGGTCGACGCCGTACCATTCGCCGAGCTTCGACTCGAGGGATGAAGCCGCGACGCGGAGGTCTTTACGCCAGTCGTACCACAAGACCCGGACGTCCCAGTCTTGAGCCAGGGTCAAGATCAACTCGCCATAGTCCCGCTTGAATACCCCGGTGGGGATAATATCGAAGCGACGATCCGCTCCCGAGAATCCGTCGTCGCTGAGCCTGAGCACGTCGAACTGTCCGACCATGAGCCGCGGGATACTCATCCAGATCGGCGTGGGCTCCTCCGTGCCTTCCCAGTCAATACGCGACAGGGCGGTCCCCATGAAATCCGGGATCAACACCACCTTGCCGATCGTCCGCGATCTATGTCGCGAGAAGAGTCGCAGGGCCAGCCCCCGCATTCGCCGGTAACGCTCATGGCCGAGGTAAACCCGGAGCCCGTGTTCCTGCTCGGGTGACGGATTTCGCAACATCTCGGCCATCGCAAGCGGCGCTGCCGCGTCGAACTGGCTCAAGTACTGACGGATCTCGCTCACGGTGCATTCTCTCGGGATGAACTTCCTGGGTGCCCGGCTACGCGATCCCTGGCCGGGATTTCATCTGTCGCTCGATCACCTTATTATGCCCGATGTCAGGTCGTGTTGCGGCAATGATTTCGATTCTTTTTAAGCCGCGGTTGGCAAGATCGGTACGAGCCGTCTTGACCAAGCTTGGTGCGCCGTGAGCAGCAATTGGCCGTGTCCATTCACCAAGTCAGGAGATTTCCGTGAGGGCGCCGCGCTTCCGCCTTGTCTGGCTCATGGTCGCTTCAAAATCACCGTCACGCGACGCTGACTACCGACGGACTGAGCCGCACGACCGGCGAGACCCATCGACGTGACACGCGCATGGCTTGACGCCTGGGGGACGATCGGTTGCAATTCGAGTCGGGCCTGGGCGTGTCGTCAGTGGGGACTGTTTCCGTGCGGACCATACTTCTTCTGGCGTGCAATCCGAGAGGAACGGAACGACTTCGCCTCGACGAGGAGGTCAAGAGGATCGATCAAGTCCTGAACCAGAGCCGCACAGCGGACGAGTTCAAGCTGGTCGTGAAATGGGCAGCCACCGACGAGGAACTGCAGGATGGGTTACTCGCAAATCCGGAAATCGTCCACTTCCTCGGCCATGGAACAGGCCCAGGCGGCACGGGATCTTCCCGTGAGCTGGGGATCGCCCCGGATCATCCGGGGGGCGGACTCGCTTTCGAGAACGAGTACGGCGGGGTTTTGACCATTTCGGGGGATTCGTTGGCGAGACAGTTCGCACTTTCGGCTGAGAAGGTCAAGTGCGTGGTGCTCAACGCCTGTCACTCGGCCAGCGAAGCCGAGGCCATCGCGCAGCACATCGATTGCGTGATCGGGATGAACAAGGCAATCGGCGACGCCGCCGCGGTGAAATTCTCCGTTGGTTTCTACAAGGCGATCGTGGCCGGAAAACCGTTCGATGTCGCCTTCGATTGGGGCCGGGTCGCCATCGACCTTCGCGGCATTCCGGAGCATCTCACTCCGACCTTGTACAGGAGAACGCGACCGGACGCTCAGCCGACCGGCGTGGTCTCGCCGCCCCGGCCCGCTCGGGAACCGGCGCCGAAGGGCGGCGTGGAAAGACCTCCCGAAGGGCTGATCTATGGGGACGCGATCACGGCGCCTCGGCCCTGCGCCCTTGCCATCGAGCCGTCCGATCTGAAGCGCGTGCAGCGCGCGCTCCGGAAATACTACAGGCCGGAGCTCGCCGATTTCATCGTCCAGAAGATGGCGAAGAAAGCCCGCGACCTGGACGACCTGTGCAAACTCGTGGCCGCGGAGCTCGAATCGGCGGACAACCGCAAAGAATTCCTGAGGTCGATCCAGGATCCCGGTTGACATCCCACGGAGTGACTCAGTCTTTCTTCAGATCTTTCACCAGCTTGTAGACTGTGCGGTTCATCAGGTTGAATGCCGCAGTCAGTTCGGCGATCTCGTCTTTCCCCGTGACCGGCAGTTCGTTGCGGGTGAAGCGGCCTTCGCTGATGTGCTTGGCCCTCTCGGAGAGCCGGGCCACGGGACGTAGAACCAGCAGGTTCACGACCAGCCAGAGCGAGGCAACCATCAACAGGCCCGAGACGAGAAGGACCAGGCCGATACTCTGGATCGCGCCCTTGGCGATCTCGTGCGGTTTCTCCTTGGGGACGTAGACGACCTGGGCCGCGACGACACTGTCCTGGACCCAGCCGAAGCCACCGATCTTGGTGTCGCCATATTCGCTGACCATGTCTCCGAATTCCCGGATGAACTCCGGGGTCATTGCGTCCTCCTTCGTCTTATGACACGGCATGCATTTCTCCCCGGCGACCATCCGCTGTGAATAGGAGAGCACGTCCTTGTTTCGTCTCTTCATCGGTCGGAAGATCGGGGCGGGGTCTGAGGTGATCTGGTGGGAAAACTCGTCGATCAGATCTTTCTCGTCCGGGTTGGCCTCGTCCGAACCGATCGTGGGTTCGATCGCGGCCTCCTTGTACTCGTACTCCCGAAATTCCGGGTCGCCCTTCAGCATGAGATCGAGGACCCGCCGCGCGGCATAGGCCGGGACAGTCGGCTTGATGAACTTGCGTCGTTTCGTGGCGCCGGCCTGTTTTGATTCCACAGCGCTGCCGTCGCTGGTCAGCGAGTTGATCAGCGGTCGGATCTCGTCTGCGGTGTAGTCACGGGCGGCTTTCGCTGCCCTCATGACGAGCTTGGCTTCCTGTTCAACCTGCCGCGCGGCAAGATTGTCGAGCGCCTGGGACGCGAACCAGAAGCTGCCCGCCAGGGCCAGAATCGGAATCAGCAAGATGAGGCGCAAATTTCAGCGTCAGTTTCATCGAAGCCAAGCCTCCTCGTGTTTCAATCGACGGGCCCGATCCGAACACGCCGATCAACGACATGCTGGCGCGGACTTTAGCACGGAGGCGCTTCGATGGTCTCGAAGTGCCGGGAACGACGGCCGCCACCGACTAACTCAGGATTCGCATCATCCCACCGAATTGGAGCCGGGAACGGATCATCCTACCCACCACTCCAGGGTACTGCCAGTTACAACAGCCGGTCACCCTCGCCACCGGGCGATCACGATGGGCCCCGATGCCGGTCCCCAGAACGCGGTCGGCCTGGTCGCCGCTTGCGTGCCTGGACCGTTTGGCACCAGCTACGGGTTCCGGGACCACCAAACGTAACTCCGGGGTCAGGATTTCGAGAACACCATAGGTAACTCCGGCGCGACTGGTCTTCCCTCGACCGGAGTCAAGCGGTGCGCGACTTCGTGAAGTGCCTCGCTGCCGCACAAACCAGGGCAAGTCCAGTACCGGCGGTGGGAATCGAACCCACACGGGCGTTCCCGTCCGGAGGATCTTAAGCTCTGCGTTTGGCACATGAAAGTACTCGATTTCGTCCCGGCGAAAGTGACGAGTGGACGCCGTGTCGACGGCAGCCTGACCCGCGAAGGCGAGATGCTCGGCGCGCCCGATAGCGGGCGCTGTACCCGGGCGGTACAATGAATTCTGATTGGCCTGAGCCACCGCGAAGCTCGGTTCGGAGGAACGCATGAACTCATCGAAGAGGTACGTGGAGCCGGATTCCCAGGGCGTACTGCGGGTGGGCTCGCTAGGTGTTTCTCTGGACTCCGTCGTGATCGCGTTCCAGGATGGCCACTCCCCGGAAACAATCCAGCAGCACTATCCCGCGTTAAGCCTGGAGGAAGTCTACGGAGCCGTGGCCTACTACCTGGCCAATCGAAATGAAGTCGATCAGTATCTGAAGCGGCAAGAACAACTTTGGGAACAAGCGCGTCAGCACGCAGCGCAGAAGCCTAACCCCGTCGTACAACGTCTCCGTGCGCTCGCCAAGGTTTCGGGCTCGACGGCGCCATGAGCCGGCCACGATACCTGGCCGACAACGATCTCAACGACGCGATTGTCGTGGGCACACGACGGCGCGAGCCGGCAGCGGAGTTCGCGCGGCTTCGAGACCTCGGTCTGGCCACGTCGAGCGATTCCGAGGTTTTGGACTTCGCTGCTGCGGCGAATTGGATCGTTGTCTCCCACGACGTCAACACCATGAGGGACGCAGCCTACAACCGGCTGGAGGCGGGTCTAGTGATGCACGGTTTGCTTCTTGCAAGCCAGCGAACTCCGGTGTCGTCGATCGTCGAGAGCCTGCTTCTCATCTGGGCCGCGAGTGAAGCGGAGGAATGGACCGGGCAGGTCGAATTCTTGCCGCTTTGACGCCTCCGATTTGTTTATCGATGTAAACGGTCCTGAGCGAAGCGCGACCGGATTGAAGCGCGATTCGGTCGTATCCCGCCTGCTCCTGGCAAGCCCTTCGCGGCTCTGAGTCGCAGAGGCCATCGACCAACGTCAACGCAATGCCGCGTCGACGGTGTTGCCAAAACGCTCGGCGAGTTCGGCCCTCAAAATCGTCGTAAGCTCAATACCGGCGGTGGGAATCGAACCCACACGGGGTTACCCCCAGAGGATTTTAAGTCCTCAGCGTCTGCCTTTCCGCCACGCCGGCATGGGCCTGACTCCGCTCTGAGTGGGACCGTACACGAACGTATCCAGTAGGTCGGGCTTTCCCGCGTGACGTCAGGCTGGAAAGCCTGACCTACGAGGAAACCGTCAGGCTGGAAAGCCTGACCTACGAGGAAACCGTCAGGCTGGAAAGCCTGACTTACAACTGCGCAATGCGTTCGTACGGTGCACTCAGATAAAAAGTCGCGAGGCTCAAGGATAGGGGCACCGGTGTTCAAACTGGGAACCACGTCATGAAGTCCCGGCGCTTCATTGGATTGGACATCCACGACGTATCCGGTTCCGGAAGCTCCAACGCCTCGCGCACGGTGAGCCAACCTTTGGGAAGCGGCATCCTGCTCTTTGTGCCTTTGCGCGTGATCCACTCGAATCGACGCTGCTTGTCGGCAGCCTCCGCGATTTGCATGGCCATGCGCACGTCCTGGGCAACGTAGTCGAGAACCTCCTGGTACCGGCCGGCGGCCCAGAGCTTGGGAGCCAGAACACCACTCATGCCCTGCGGCTTTCCCGGCAACCCCATCCCTTGCGCGGCCTTGTCCAGAGCCACCGGATAACCCTGGGAACACACGATGTGAAACATCATGTCCACATGGCCCAGAGCGCACTCTTTGCAAGTTCCTGCCGACGCCGACTCCTCAGCGAGAATGTCAAAATCAAAGCCGAGCCCGTTCCACGTCAAGATCGTGAAGCCATCTTGAGTCATTCTGGACAGGAATTGCACCAGATCCTGAACCTCATTCCGGGCCATTTGTTTGGCCGGTGCCCCATCTGCTGTCTTCCCATGCCACAACCGAACGTCGTTCGAATCACTCGCCAATGTTGCGGCGCACGAGATCCCGAGCGGCCTGTGGGGACGCCAGTTGAAATCATCACCGGGCACGTCCTTGGCCGTTTCAATATCAAACGCCAGATATCGCCGTGCCATCCGGCTAACCTCGCATCTATCATTTCAAGGTATGTTAATGAGTACGTATCTCTGATGCGGAGGGGGTGGGATTCAAACCCACGGATGACTTGCGCCATCTACGGTTTTCAAGACCGTCCCGATCGACCACTCTGGCACCCCTCCGGTTGAAAGCCCTGAACGACGTGATGGACGCGCACGCACCCTGTTCCCGGGGCACAAACTTCTACTGGCCGCTGACTTCATCGAGAATATCGTCGGCGACGTAGATCGGCACGTCGACCGTCACCGCCAGCGCGATCGCGTCGCTGGGCCGCGAGTCGACCTCGACCAGCTCACCCTCATGCCGGATCCGCAGCTTGGCGAAGTACGTATGCTCGCGCAGCTCGTTGATGTAAATGTCCTGCAATTCGCCGCCCAAGAGGTCGATCGTGCTGGCCAGGAGGTCGTGAGTCAGCGGGCGCTGCGTTCCCTGGTTCCGCACGCGCCGGTCGATGCTCGAGGCCTCGAAGATGCCGATCACAATCGGGAACATCCGCTCGCCATCCACCTCCTTCAAAAAGATGATGTGGGAATCGCTGGTCTCGTTGATGATGATCCGCGTGAGCTCCATCTGGACCGCCACGGTACTCTCACCTTTTCAATCGAGGAGCAAGAGAGCAAGATGGATCCGATTCTGAAGGCACCGAATCATCTCACCAGGCACCCTGGAAGCGCGTGCTTGCGTTCGATCATAGAAGACTGGCCACGACCCGTCAACGCGACAGGCCATACGAACAGAAGTTCAGGCCAGGCCAGGCCAGGCGATCGACGAACCAGAGCGGCTCAACCGGCGGCCAAGAGCGTCTCCACCGCCGCGTACTGTGACTCGAGCTCGCCGAGCTTCGAGCGAGTCTGCTTGACCACCTCGGCCGGAGCTCTCTTCACGAACGACTCGTTGGCCAGCTTGGATCTCAGCGTGCCGATCTGCCGCTCGAGATCGGCGAGGACCTTCCGCTGCTTGACTCGCTCGGCCTCCTGATCGATCAATCCCTCCAGCGGCAGAATCACTTCGACATCCGGCAAGACAGCCACGGCACACTCGGCGGGGCGGTCGATCGCCCCGACAATCGTGACGGTTGCGGCCGGGACCAGGCTGCGAATGAGCGGCTCACCTTGGGAGAGCCAGCGGGCAACGTCTCCCTGCGCGACGAGAATCGGCGCGATCGCGCGCGTCCTTGGGGAGGTTGCGCTCGGCCTTCAAGTTGCGAATCGCCTTGATCACCTCGCACCACTCTGCGACCGTCCGGCACGCCGTCTCGTCCGACCAGCCCAGGGGCCGGGGCCAGGCTGCAATCGAGACGCTTTCCGCGGCTCGGCCCGGCCCGGGAAATCCGCGCGAGGGCGCCAGTTCGTTCAAGACCTGCCAGACCTGCTCGGTCACAAACGGCATGATCGGATGGAGCAGCCGGCAGAGGCCATCGAGCACGGCCGCCAGCACGCGCTGCGCGACCGGCAGCGTCTGCGTGTCGCGGAGCCGGCCCTTGACGAACTCGACGTACCAGTCGCAGAACTCTCCCCAGGTGAAGTCGCGCAGCCGCCGGGATGCCTCGGCAAACTGAAAGTGCTCCAGGTCCGCGGTCACTCCCTCGATCGTGCGGTCCAGGCGGTCGAGGATCCAGCGGTCCTCGATCGGCAGCGACGCGACCTCCAGCGCGGCCGGCTCATAATCCGCCAGGTTCAAAAGGGTCAGCCGCGCGGCGTTCCAGAACTTGTTGGCGAAGTTGCGCCCCAGCTCGAATCGCTCCGACGTGTTAATGACTCGGCCGCCGGGGAGCTGAAGCGGCACGACCGGTATCCGCAAATCCTGCGTCTCGGTGGTACCCGCGGCCAGAGTGTAGCGCAGGGCATCGGATCCGTGAATTTCGATGATGTCAACGGGATCGACGCCGTTGCCGAGCGACTTCGACATCCGGCGCCCCTGTCCATCCTGGATAATCGGGTGGATGTAGACGTCGCGGAACGGCACGTCGTCCCGATTGAACAGGCCGAAGATGACCATGCGCGCCACCCAGAGGGTGATGATGTCGCGGGCCGTCGAGAGGACGCTGGTCGGGTAGTATCTTTCGAGCTCTGGCGTCTGATCCGGCCATCCCAGGGTCGAATGCGGCCACAGGGCCGAGCTGAACCAGGTATCCAGGACGTCTGGGTCCTGGACGAGCTGGTGCCCGGGGCCGAGCTCGTCGCCCTTGAGGTCGGCCTCGCCGCAGACGAGCCAGCCTCCCGCTTCGCCCGCGCGCCAGGTCACGTCCGCGCGGCCCGCGAAAGCTTGTCTCAGATCGGCTTGCGTACAGGTCCCGCAGTGCCAGATGGGAATCCGGTGCCCCCACCAGAGCTGGCGGCTGATGCACCAGTCGCGCTTCTCGCCCAGCCAGTCGAGGTAGCTCTTGGCGTATCGCTCGGGATGAATCTTGACCCGCAGAGAAGTCACGGCGTCCATCGCCTGCTGGGCGAAGCCGGGCGACCCGTCCGGCTCGTCTCCCATGCGCACGAACCACTGGTCGGAAAGATAGGGCTCGATCGGGGTCTTGCTCCGGTCCGAGTGATTGAGGCGGACCAGATAGCTCTCGACGCGCTCGATCAAGCCGAGGGCTTTCAGGTCCTCGACGACCCGCTTGCGCACCACCAGCCGGTCGAGTCCCTGATATTTGCCCGCGTTCTGGTTATACGTGCCATCCGGATTGAGCAGGTTGATCATCGGCAGACCATTGCGCACGCCCGCCTGGTAATCGTTGGGGTCGTGCGCGGGCGTTACCTTGACGATGCCCGTGCCGAAAGCCGGGTCGACCAGAACGCCGTCGGCGATGATCGGGATCCTGCGGCCGGTCAGGGGCAAGTCGACGTGCTGGCCGATCAAGTGCTGGTATCGCGCGTCGTCGGGATGCACGGCGACGGCCGTATCGCCCAGCATGGTCTCGGGCCGGGTCGTCGCGATGTGCAACACCTCGGCCTGGAGCGAACCCGCGACCGGATATTTGATCGTCCAGAGATGGCCCTTGATTTCTTCGTAGTAAATCTCGTCGTCGGCCACGGCCGTGCGGAGCTGGGTATCCCAGTTCACAAGCCGCTTGCCGCGAAAGATCTTGCCGGCCTTGAACAGGTTGAAGAACGTCCGCCGGACGGCGCGCGAGCAGCCCTCATCGAGAGTGAAGCGGGTGCGCTCCCAGTCGCACGAGCAGCCCAGCAAGCGAAGCTGGCTGAGGATCCGTTTCTCATACTCTTCCTTCCAGACCCAGATGCGCTCGACCAGGGCCTCCCGGCCCAGGTCATGGCGCGTCTTCTTCTCCTCTTCGAGAATCCGCCTCTCGACGACCGCCTGGGTGGCGATGCCGGCGTGGTCGGTACCGGGCATCCAGAGGACGTCGAAACCCTGCATCCGCCGCCAGCGGATCAAGATATCCTGCAACGTGTTGTTGAGCGCATGGCCCAGATGCAGCGCACCCGTGACGTTCGGCGGCGGGATCACAATGCAGTACGGCGGCTTGGCGCTGGCCGGATCCGCGTGGAAGTAGCCCTTTTCCACCCAGAAGTCGTAAAAGCGCCTCTGGGCGTCGTTGGGATCGTATTGTTTGGGGAGGTTGAGTTCGCTCATGCTGAGAGTGTTTTGCGTTCGACCTCGTCATCGAGCTGAACGGAGTAACTCATCCAGGACGGCCTCCAACGGCTGATAGCGCCCGCTCGGTGACGACGTCCAGAACGGCTCGACCGTCACCGTGAACCCGGCCGTTTGGAGTTGAGCTTGCCAGCTCTCCCATTGAGCCTCTGTTAAGTCAGCGCGGGGCGGCCTGACCCAGACCGGCCCGACCACTCGCATTCTTTTCGCATCGCGGTCGACGAAAGTCCCTGAAGGAAAATCTCTAACGCCGTAGATCTTGACGGCTCCTTCCAAGGGAAGAACGAGAAATTCCTGTGTAACGTCCATCGTTTCGTCCCCCGGGTGCGCGGATCGAGTCCGCTGTCTCACGCTTAATTCTACGA
This sequence comes from uncultured Isosphaeraceae bacterium, assembly GCA_963781785.1. GTDB lineage: Bacteria > Planctomycetota > Planctomycetia > Isosphaerales > Isosphaeraceae > CAWAHD01. The sequence goes on from CAWAHD010000002.1 coordinate 1,515,705, forward strand.
TGTTAACCCGGGCGCGGCGAGGCGGAAACCGACGCACCGTCGGAAATTCGCAGCGTCGACCCCACGGGTTATCGGGCTCCCGAGCTCCCTCACTTTGGAGGCACGAGATCGGCGAAAAGTTCACTCAGGCTTGATGGTTCGATTGAGAAACGCCCGGGACCAGTCGCCGCCATCCTGACCGGCTTTCATCGCTCGATCGACGGCAAGACCGACTCCGACGATAATCAACACGGCGGCCACGGCATAGAGCCACTTCCCCCGGAGCCAGAGCCACCCCGCCCAGAGCCACGTCGCAAAGTAGGCCGCTTGACTTCCATAACGACACGATGCCTTCCGCGTCACCACACGGGCGGCTCCTTGGTGTTTGACTCCAGCGCCTGCACCAGGTAGCTCATCTGGCCGACATGGTTGTTCATGTGAGCGGCGCACACCAGGAACAGCCCTAGGCGAGTCTGGATCGGCGGCTGATCCGCGACCGGAGTGACGAACGATGCGGCATCCTGAGTTTGAAGTGTCTGCGCGACCATGTCGACAGCCTTCTGGAATCCAGCGAGCAGCTCGTCGATCGGGTACCGGCCAGGGTCGGTGAATTCGTGGTCGCGGTGGCGGACGTAGCCGGTGCCGGCGATCAGGGCTCCGATGTAATGATTGAGGTTCCCGGTCAAGTGCAGGACCAGGTTGCCGATGCTGTTGCCGAACGGAAAGGGCTTGATCCAGAGCTGCTCCCCGGGGACGCTGCGCGCGGCCTTCTCAACTCGCGCCGCCATGTGCCGAAAGTACCGAGTCAGCTCGATTACGGTGGTCTGTGCCAGGTCGGACGTCGCCATTGATTCGTCCTCCGAGTAACTCATCACGAACATACTCCAGAGGCCGGAAATTCCCGTGTGCGAAGTCATATTCCGACAATTATAGGACCGCCGTGAGCCTGGCTCAATCACGATAACTGTCTGGCGACGACCCTTTCTTGAGGAATCGCCAATCCGGAGCATTCCCTATGCCCCCGATCAGGCCGCGGAGGCAAGGTTCGGCTCGCGGCTGCGTTCAGGCGGGAGTTGTCTCCTTGACCGGCGTGCCGAGCTGGCCGGCCCGAGCGTCCTTGGCGAGCTTGTATTCGAAGGAATCTCGCAGTGCCAGCCAGCTCGCTTCGATCACGTTCTCGGAGACGCCAACGGTCCCCCAGACACCGCTCTGGTCCTTGCTCTCGATCACCACGCGGACGCGGGCCGCGGTGCCGGCGCGGGCGTTGATGACGCGCACCTTGTAGTCGACCAGGCTCATCTCCTTCAACCGCGGAAAGTGGCCTTCCAGAGCTTTTCGCAGCGCGCCGTCAAGTGCGTTGACCGGCCCGTCTCCCTCGCTGACAGTGTGCTCGAGCTGGCCGTGAACCTTGAGCTTGACGGTCGCCTCGGTCGAGGTGGCCTTGCCGCCGCCGGGCTCGCCGCTCACGGTGATGTGGAAGGCAACGACGTCGAACCAGACCTGGTGGCGGCCGGCCAGCCGTTCGACCAGGAGCACGAATGACGCCTCGGCTGCCTCGAACTGGTAGCCTTCATTCTCGAGGTCCTGCACTCGATCGAGCACCCCGGCCAAGAGCTCGCCGTCCTGTTCGAGCCCGAATTCCGTGAGCTTCTCGGCAATGTTCGACTTTCCCGAAAGCTCGCTGATCAAGACGCGGCGCTCGTTGCCGACCGTTGCCGGCGCGATGTGCTCGTAGCTGGCTGCATTCTTGCGGATGCCGTGCACGTGCATCCCACCCTTGTGGGCGAATGCGCTCGTGCCGACGAACGGCTGGTTCGAGCGAAAGTTCATGTTGGCCGTCTCGTAGACGTACCGCGAAAGCTCGGTCAGATGCTCGATCTTGCCGGGCAACAGCACGTCAAAGCCGCGGCACTTGAGGGCCAGGTTGGCCACCACGCTGCACAGGTCGACGTTGCCGCACCGCTCTCCCAGGCCGTTGATCGTGCCCTGGACCTGGCGCGCACCCTGCTCTACCGCCGCCAGGGCATTGGCCACTGCGAGGTCGCCGTCGTTGTGGGTATGAATGCCGATCCCGACGGTGGTCTCGCGGGCGGCCCGGGCCACGGCCTCGGCGACCTCCTCGGGAAGGGCACCCCCGTTCGTGTCGCAGAGCACGATCCAGGCCGCGCCGGCGGCCGCGGCAGCCCGGATCGTCTCCAGCGCATAATCGGGGTTGCGCTTCAGTCCATCAAAGAAATGTTCCGCGTCGTAGATGACCTCGCGGCCGTGCGCAGCGAAAAAGGCGACCGAATCGCCGATCATCCGCAGGTTCTCCTCGAGCGAGACGCCCAGGACATCGCGAACGTGCAGGTCCCAGCTCTTGCCCACGATCGTGACCGACGGGGTGCCGGTGTCGATCAGGGCCTTCATCCCGATATCGGCCTCGGCGGCAATGTCGCGGCGCCTGGTCATCCCGAACGCGGCGACCTTCGCGTGACGCAGCTCCAGGTCGCGCACGGCGCGGAAATAAGCCGCGTCCTTCGGGTTGGAGAGCGGATAGCCGCCTTCGATGTAATCGAAACCGGCCTCATCGAGCCGGGTCGTGATCAGCAACTTGTCCTGGAGGGAGAAGTTGACGCCTTCACCCTGGCTGCCATCGCGCAGCGTCGTATCGTAAATGCCGATTCGCGTCATGGCCAAGGTCATCTGCTCCACGAGAGCGGCGGGGCCGGCATGTTCCGGCTGCTCGCAGCCCGAATTCTAACAGAACGACGGGATTTCGCGACAGCCGGAGACCGCCGCGGGTTGTCCTTCACATGGCTGACCACGTGGCCACTATTGCGACCGACCTGATCGGTCCGTCACGGCCCGGGCCCGCCGCGCTGAATTCTCGACCTAACGACCTCTTCAGCCAGACCCGTCGCGTCTCAGCCGGCGGTCGTCGTCGACCCTCCCTTCCGTCGCTCAACGAGCGGCCGGCGGCTGTGCACAGAAAAACTCGATCACGAACTGCCATGAGCCCCGTACTGCGAGTAATTAGCGCCGCCCACGTCGGTTCCCCAGCCCCTTTCCCGATCGCCGATTCCCGCCATTTGGCCGTTCTGCCAGAAATGGCGGATTCCGAGTTGCTTAGGGTTGCGTATTGTGATGGAGCAAGTTAACTTACGTAGATGATTATTCTCGTTTTCCGCATTATCTAGAGGAGTGGGCCATGCGTAAGACTCAGATGGTTACCGATCGCGAGCTGGAGATCATGAAGATTCTGTGGGCGCGCGGCCGGGGAAGTGTGCGCGAAGTGCAGGAAGATTTGAATCGGGCCACCGGTCCGGTCGCTTACAGCACCGTGCAAACCTTGCTCAACATCATGGAGGAAAAGAAGGGCCTGGTTCGTCATGTCGTTGAGGGCCGAACGTTCGTTTATATTCCCAAGAAGTCGTCGGAACGGACCATCCGGGAGCTGACCCGGCGGTTCGTGGATCGCGTTTTCGACGGTGCGCTCGACCGGGTGATGGTCGCCCTGCTGGGATCCAAGTCTCCGACTCCGGAAGAGCTGGACCGGCTGCGAGCCATGATCGATCAGGCGCAGCGACAGTCGAATGAAAAACCCGACGCGGAAGACGAACCCGGTGCCGAAGAGGCTTGATGCTGATCACGCCTTAGCGCAAAGTAGTATGGAGAGACCGCGGAGAGATCAGCGCCCAAGCGCCCGCCTTGCGAACCCGGCCGTCCGAGCCGGGATCAATAGCGGGCTTTGGCGCGGGCACTGATCTCGCCGCGGCCGCTGCGCGGGTTCTCGGTCCTCGACGGGGTTCCGGAGAGGCTGGCATCCGCGCAGCAAGGCACCTTCACGAATGGGGGCGCCGGCTTCATTCTATTTTCATGGCTGCGGTTCTCTGGGATGAGGCCCTTACCATGTGGGTCTGGGTCGATCGCGTCGGCTTTGTCTTGTTCGACTCGGCCTTCTCGACGGCGATCATGCTCTGCCTGGTCGTCTTGGCGATGCTGGTCTGTCGCCAGCCGTCAATCAGGCGGCAGCTCGCGCGGGCCGCCCTGGTCGCGTCGCTCGCGATGATTCCGCTCGTCGTGTTTTTCCCGCTGCCACGGTTTGATCTCCTCGACACGTTCCTCGAGCCGGACCACGCGTTGTACGGTGGCGCGGTACGGTCCGATCAAGCGCGGATCGCGGCACCGCCGATGCCGGCATCCGGTCGCAGGGCAGGGGGGATCACGTCTGCGCCGGTGTCCGACAGAGCGAACACACTCGACCGCTGGCTGCCCCGAGCCATCGTTCTGGTCAACCTGGCCTGCGTCGCGACGAGCCTCGCCTGGCTGCTTCTGGGCTTCTGGGGAATCCGCTGGCTGTTGCGGCCTTCCACCGAGCCGTCGCGAGCCACGCAGGACCTTTACGATCAACTGGCACTGGGCATAAAGTCCGGCCGCGCCCGGCCTGCCTTGCGCGTCTCGTCGCGAGTCCAGCGCCCGGTCCTGGTCGGCATTCTGCGGCCGACAATCGTGATTCCCCCGTCCTACGACGAACGGAGCGCGGGCGTGGAGCCGCTCACTCTCAGCCTGCTCCATGAAATCGCACACGCCGAGCAATCCGACCCGTGGTTCGGAATGGTCGCCAACCTGGCCCATACCGTCTGGTTTCTCTTGCCCCCGGTCTGGTGGATCCGATCGCGGCTCTTGATCGACCAGGAAATCTTGGCAGATCGGTCCGCAGCGCTCCGCTACGGAACGTCGTCGGCATACGCCGCATCGCTCTTATCTTTGGCCGAATCCCAGCTCGGCTCAGGGGCCGCGGCACGGCTGGACGCATCGCAAGCGGTTTGGCCGCCGGTCCAGAAGACCGGCACCGGCTCACCACTCTTTCAGCGCATGCTCATGCTCTTGCACTGCCCGTTCCGGGTCGAGCCCCGAGTTTCGCGAGCGTGGACATGGGCGCTGCGGCTTTCGGTGATCACAGCTTCCATTGCCGCGGCCTCCGTGTCGATCCGCTGGCCGGGCGCCGCCGCGATCGAGCGCTGGCAGGTGGGCGAGAAAGCACTGGCGGATCAACCCTTCCGCGTCGCGGATTTCGTCGCCGAGCCGCTGGTCTTCTCCCCGGGAGGCAGGGCTCTCCCCTATATCATGCCCGTGTCGCTCCCGTCCCGTTTCGAGCTGACCGTGGAGATCCTGTCCAACGTCACCGAGCTCGCCAAAGTTTACATCGCCGGCCACCCGCTCTCGAGCATCCCGCTCCAGCCCCTCTACGACGAGCTCGCGTCCGCTGCACCCGATCACGCCGAATCCTGGCATCAAATCCGCCTGGCACGAAATGGACAGGTACTCCAGCTCTGGGTCGACGGCAGAAGGATGCCCGTCGAGCTCGACGCCGGAGCCACCACCGAACTCCTGACCTTCGAGCCCGGGCCGCGCCATCCCGCTCACTTCCGCAATCTCATTGTCGAGTGGTGACCGGTCCGTTGCACGCTTGCCGCCGTCTCAGGCCGAATTCCGGCTTGACCGGGCAGGCCTGCCATAACGGCAGTATCGCGACAAACATGCCATTGTTCTCCATCTGTGGTGCCAATTTGGCAACCCCCGTGAGTGCCTTCTCACGATCTTCCCGGATTGGCTTACGTCGAGACTGTTGTTTTTAAAATTTGTGCTGTAACGACTTGGGGATTATCGTGATGATCGTTCCAGCGGTACGCCGTCAAATTGGCACGATCCCTGCAATCACCCGTCGTCGCGGGATGGTGGGGCGCGGATTGAAGCTCGGAAGGCGGTGGGGCGCGAATCGGGGGGAGGACTCATGGCAGGTCGACAATGGCAGCGACGGTGGGACCCGTTCCAGGAGCTTCAGCGTGAGATGGGCCGTCTGTTCGAATCACTCGAGCCGTTCCGTCCCGTGAGGCAAGCGCAGCACTATCCTCCGCTGAACCTTTATGACGCGGGAGACCGTTATATCCTGTCGGCGCAGTTACCCGGAATGACACCGTCGGACATCGACCTCAGCATTACCGGCGAGACGCTGACTATGCGTGGCGAGCGCAAGAGGTCGGAAGGGGTCAAGGACGACGCGTATCGGCGGCAGGAACGGCCAATGGGCCGCTGGGCACGCACGATCACCCTGCCGGACCGGGTAAACGGCGCCGGTGTCGGCGCCTCATTTTCCGATGGAATTCTGACCGTCAGCATTCCGAAGGCCGAGGAAGCGAAACCCCGGCATATCACGGTGACGGCGCCTGGAGCATCGGCCTCCTGACGGCGTTCTCGAGCCCCGGGAGATGTGCAACCTTCATTCAATCAACACGGGGGGCCAGGTCACGATGAGCCTCGACAATCCGACAATCCGGGTGAGGATCGGATCTGAGCCGCGCGAGCGGGTCGGACCACAAGCGGCGCACCCAGCCTTTCCGGAGCTCCCGGAGGGCTATATCCCACCGGTCGATATCCACGAAGGGCCGGACGGTCTGACCCTCGAGGGCGACCTTCCCGGGGCCACGGACCAGACCTTGCATATCCAGGTCGAGGACAACGTCCTTCATCTCTATGCCAGGATCGTTTCGCCAGCACCGGAGGGCGCGCGGCTGGTCCATGAAGAGTATCGCCTGGGCGACTACCATCGTTCGTTCATCTTGAGTGACGAAGTCGATCGCGAACGAATCACGGCCGAGCTGAAGAACGGAGTTCTCCGAATCTTCCTGCCCAAGGGCGAGCGCGCCCGCACGCGCCGAATCGAGATCAAATCGCCCGATCCCGGAATCACCGAAGGCAGGCACGAATGACCGGGAAAATTCGCCAGAGATGAGATGCCGGGCGTCATTACGCTGGAAGAATCACTCGCTTTATTTCGAGATGTGTTGATTCAATCTGACCTGATCTAATCTCTCACATTCATTCGGGAGCTCGACCATGGCCTGGTCCAGTCAATGGAGGCGCGAAGCTTCCGGCCCGTTTCACGTATTGCAGAACGAGTTGAACCGGCTGCTCGAAGAGTATCTTCAGCCGCGGTTCAGTGGTTCGGAAACACCTCCGACGAACCTCGATCCAACGGACTGGACCCCGGCGGTGGACGTGTACGAGACGCCTGATGAGATGATCGTCGTGGCCGAGGTACCGGGCGTCGATCCGGCGTCAATCGACCTGGCCTTGACCGGCGACGTCCTGACCCTTCGTGGTACGAAGGAGGTCGGTGACCTTCCGGAAAGCGTTCTCCAGGTCCGGGAACGGCGATTTGGGGCGTTTCATCGCCAGCTCGTTCTGCCCAACGAGGTTGACTTTGACAAGGCCCAGGCGGAAGCCAAGCTGGGTGTCCTCAAGATCCGGCTGCCCAAGCGAACCGCGGCCAAGCCGCGGACGATTCCGATCCGGCCGAGCTGATTTAGTGATAACCCGACTGCAGAAAAGAACCTGTGTCACGTTCCCTCCCTCAGGCGGTTGGCACTGGTGATCATTCTTGGGTGCCACTGGTCGTACTCGACCAGTGCGTTTTGGCGGAAGGATGGACGACCTCCGGTCCTTGCCCGAGGGCGATTGCCGGGGCACACGGAGCGGCCACAAGTGGTATTCGAACGACCGTCAAGCGATTTCATGAGCCCGGTGATTGCCACGAGTTGACTTTCTCATGCCATCGACAGATTCCACTCCTGACGAACGACGAAAGGAATGAAGACACTGGTCGCGCGCGACCAGTGGCACCCAGAAATGCTCACCAATGCCACACGCCGTGGCACCGTGAAATCGCAACTCCTTGTGTCTGCCTCAATCAAAGCCGATTCAACGCTATTGGATTTAGCCCCCAGTGCGGCGCGCGGACAAGCTGATCTTGTTTGGTCGGGTGAATCACTGGCGTGATGCGTCCGGCGTGAGTCGGGCTCCGAACCGGCGCTCCTCGCTCCAAGAAGACGTCCAATTCGGTCGTCAGAAGCGGACGCCGAAGCCCACGTTGACGAGAACGCCCTGCGACTGGGCATTGAGACCGAAGGCGACGGTGCTGCCGACCTCGAAATTCGGCGTGATGAAGTAGTGGAGGCCCGTTCCGATGAACTGCTTGGAGAAGTTCGGATCCTTCGCCTGCGAAATGATCCCGAAGTACTCGAGGTTCGTGAACCAGCGTTTCTGGCGGCCCAACGGGATGTGGAGCACCGTGGAGGGCGCCCAGAGTGCGTACTCGTCACTGCCCTCGCGGTCGGTCCCGAACCGTATCGCCTGATCGAGCGTCCAGCCGTTAGGCAGGACCCAGCCCCAGGCGTAGCCGAGCCGAATCTGGGTGCGGCCATCGAGCGAGCCGACCGGCGTGTGGAGCTGCGCGAGGAACGCGCTGATGAGGCATGAACGCGTATTCGGGGCTGTCGCGCGTGACCGCGTATTTGAAACCGTAGAGGATCTGTTGCTCGGCGTTGATCCCGAAGCTGCCGATGATGTCGCCCTCGGCCCTGTTGGCGCGGCCCGTCTCGAAGTTGTAGCCGAAGCGCAGCTCGAGCCGATCGCCGACCCCGTACCGCATCACTGTCTCAGGGAAGCTGTGCTTGGCCCCTTCCCCGCCGATGTTGATGTAGGAGTACGCAGACTCGACGATCAGCCGACCATCGCCGGGTGTTAACGGTGCAAAGGTGAACGAGTTGCGGTCGGTCTCGATAAACTCTTCTCGCTCCGCTTCCTCGCTTTCCGTGTCATCTTCGTCATCCAGCTCGGGCTTGGGCCACTTCAGTACCTTGTTCGCGAAGGATGGCAGATCCTGGGCGTCGGCCGGTACGCCCAAGACTGCGACCATAGAGAGGCACAGGGTCCACGCCCCGACGGATGTTCTGACTCGTTGAAGTCGCGACAACATCGTCGATGATCCCGCTTGAAAAACTCACAGCCCGACCGGCGCGCTCAGGACCGGGCCGCCTCTTTGGGGTCAGATAGCTGGAGAATTCAGAAATCGAGAGCGTCGGGCAGTGGGAGGAGTTCCGCGCGTCCGGGCCAGAGGACGCACCCCAACACGTTTTCGAGCCGGCCCGGCGCCGGCCGGAGCAATTGCCGGAACGCGTCGGCATCGCGGCAACCCTGCGCGACGGGAGAGGCGCTGAGCCGACACGCGGCCCACACGCCCGACTTCACCCAACTTCCTCGTAGCAATGCGTCTGGTAACTTGAGGCAAAGTTTGCATTGTGGACAGTCAACGGAAGAAAAATCTGGACGACAATGACGAGAAGGTCTGGCGCTCGTGGTCGTCGAGTCCGGTGAACGACCTTGAACTCGTGCTGCCGGGTGAATGGCCTCTGTTTGATCCAGTGCAGATCCACCCGGATTTCGTGGACTGGTTCCGAGCGGCGTACGCGATGGCACGAGGGGCGCTGCCGGATGATGCGCGGCGATACCAGAAAGAGCACCGACACGAGCGCTGGATCGAAGTGCTCGGCCTGCCCCGGTAATCGCGTCCGCCCGGCGATCAGAGGCCCAGGCGCATCGACCGTCCGCTCGACCCCGAGCGGAGGGGAGATTGCTCCAGCGGACCTGTTTGAGCGTGCAGTGGGTGTCCTTTTCGCTCATCGCGTCCCTGTTTCCGTCCCAGAACGGCGGGTTGACGGCAATACGAGTCGCGTCCCCGTTTCCGTCCCAACCATCTGTGGAGCACTATGGTCTTATCGGTTCTCTGCTTGCCGGAGGGGTGGACATGCCGGGTTGGTCCGGCTACGATCGCCGGTTTGACAACTGCGAATCGAACGCGCGCTGGATTGTAACCCATGACCAATATCAACGAGATCGCCCCCGATCTTTTTCGGCTTTCGATTTATGTCCCGGACCATGACATGCAGTTCAACCACTTCCTCGTGCGCGACGAGGAACCACTGCTTTTTCACGCGGGATTGAAGGCGATGTTCCCGGAACTGCGGAAGGCCATGGTCACGCTGATTGATCCCGTGAAACTCAAGTACATTGCCTGGAGTCACTTTGAATCTGACGAATGCGGCGCACTCAACGAATGGCTGCAACTCGCGCCCGAGGCCCAGCCGGTCTGCACTCTCGTGGGCAAGCTGGTGAGTGTGGATGATTTCTCTATTCGCCCCGCGCGGGGCATGACCGGCGAAGATGTGTTGAGCACGGGCAAGTATCGCTACCGGTTTTATCGTTCGCCACACATTCCGCACGGCTGGGACGCAGGTGTGTTATTCGAGGAAACTGCGCAAGACGTTGTTCTGTTCCGACCTGTTTCATCAATTCGGCGATGTCGCGCCCACAACTTCTTCAGACCTGATTGAGCCGACGCGGAAGGCAATGCAGCACATGCAGCAAGGGCCGCTGGCTGGCTACATGCCTTACACGCGACAGACCGAAGGCGTCCTGCACTCGTTAGCCGAACTGAAACCGGAAACGCTGGCCGTGATGCATGGTTCGTCATACCGGGGGCAGGGCGACCGCCTGCTTACCGACCTGGCTGGCGTGATTAAGGAAAACTTCGATCAGGCCTGAACGTGTGCTGAGCCGAATGACAGTCTCGCACAGCCCGTTGGCAGACCGGCCGGGTCGGTGTGGACCGTCGTGAAGTGGTCGGCGGGCGGTGCGGGGTCGTCGAGGCGGGCGAGGCTCTTGACCGTGCCGGGGGCCAGCCCGAGAATCGTGGCCATGGCTCCTGAGGGGTGGTTGTCAGGGAGTTGTCACGCATCAAGGATACCCGCTTTGAGGGGGGCGCATGGCTTACATGCATTCTTTCGGCAGGAGGAGTCGCCATGTTCGACCTTGAGCAGGTGATCCGAGAGCGCCATTCAACGCGGCTGTTCTTGCCCCAGCCGGTGCCTCGGGCATTGGTCGAGGAGGCTCTCGTCCTGGCTCAGCACGCGCCGTCGAACTCCGACATCCAGCCGTGGCACATGGTGTTCGCATCCGGGCCGCCTCGCGACCGGCTCGTCAAGGCCCTTCTCGAGGAGGCCCAGCGTCGGCCACCCAGCATCCCGCCGCTGCCCGAGGCGTTTCGGCACTATCGCCGCGAGCTGGGCGCCCAGGTCTACGGGGCGATGGGAATCGCCCGCGAGGACAAGGCGGGCCATGATGCCGCCGTCTTGCGCAACTGGGAGTTTTTCCGCGCACCGCTGGCCGGCATCGTCTGCATGCACCGGGACCTCGGCCTGGTGGACGCCCTGGGTGTTGGGATGTATCTGCAGACGTTGCTGCTGGCCTTGACCGCACGAGGCCTGGGGACTTGCGTCGAGGTCTCGATCGCGGGGTATCCCGAGATCGTCCGCGCGGAGCTGGCGATCCCGGCGGAACTGTCGATCCTGTGCGGCCTGGCGGTCGGCTATCCCGACCCGGACTTTCCCGCCAATAAGCTGCACATCGGCCGCGAGGCCATCGAGAAGAACGTGGTGTTCCTCGACAACTGAGCCGGGGGAGAACTCGGACAGACAGCCCTGCCCAGGAGTGTACCAGACACCCATCGGTCACCGAAGTGGGCGGCCGGAGCATTGCGTCTGGAACCTCTTTACCATCAACACCTTGCTGGAACGTGCCGGTCTAAGGGCGGGTGCGCCGAGCATGGGTGCTCTTCTCTCTGGCGCATGGGTGTCTGGAACTCCCTGCACGACCACCGACCGTTGCGCTTCCCATTAACCGGGATCGGGCAGCCGAGTATGGCGTCGGGAACGCTATTGCGCCAGTTTCATCGGTGCTATAATGCAATGATCGGGGTTGCCGAAACGAGGAGGACGCATGGAATCCGAGCGTGTGGTCATCCCGGGACTGGTCAGGAACGGCTTGGTCGTGCCGCTTGCGCCCGTTCCGTTGCCGGAGGGAGCGCAGGTCGAAATTGTGATCTCTTCGCCTTCACCTGAGCTGACGGCTGAATTGCGCGCCGAATTCGAGACCTGGGAACGGGCGAGCGACGAGGCTTGGGCGTTGATCGATCAGTGGGAGTGTGAGGACCGGTCGTGACCGTTGGCGCGGTTCATTGGGTCGAGCTACCACCGTCCACGGGTCACGAGCAGAGCGGGCGCCGCCCCGCCGTGATTATCCAAGACGATGCCTATGCGGCAGGATTGCCAGTCGTCCTCACCGTTCCGCTGACCACGGCGATGTCGACGTTGCGTTTTCCCGGAACGCTGCTGGTCCAGCCCAGCGATGAGAACGGCTTGCAATCTCCGTCAGTCGCGCTCGTCTTTCAAACGCGGGCGATCGACCGACGGCGCATCGGCGATCGGCTCGGCTGTGTGAGTGCCGCAGTGCTTGCGGAACTCTTCGCGGCGCTGGATAGGCTCATGGGCCGCTGATCAACGAGCGGAATGCGAGTGGAAGTTGGCCACGGATCCGGGTCCTGGCCCCAGGACCTTGAGCCGGTCCTCCGCCTCCACCGATTGCAATGATCCCAACGCGGCTGAGCCGCAACCAAGCACGAAATCCGAAATCTCAAATCCGAAAAGATGCGCACGGCGCGGGGATGCCACAGACGCAGGCTCTAATCGACTTACGGGAGACGATTCGGCAAATGGACGAGGTACTCATCGCCGATATCGGGATCGAGGGCGGCGGCGTAACGATTTTCGGCAGGAAGTCCGAGAGCGCGTGGCTGTTTTGGACCGAGGGCACGTCGATCGACCTGGATGAGAATGACGACGAGGTGTGGCGCTCGTGGTCGTCGCAGCCGGTCAACTGCCTTGACCGCGTTCTGCCGGGTGATGGCCTCTGTTTTACCGTTCGAATTGAGAATCGAGTGTGTGTCCGATACGCTGCGGAAAAGCGAAGCGCGCGACGGGACATTATTCCCCGGCTTGGTCGAGTGCGAGGCGGAACAGGGCGTCCGAGATGTACATACCCGCATCGCGCAGCGTTTGCAAAGCTCCGCGCACGGAAGGAACACTGCCGAGCCTGTTGCCCAGCAGGATCAAGCCCACGGTGCCGATGTACGGGATTCCCAACCGGGTCGCTTCGTGGCGCGCGGCGCGGTCGTCGAGCACGGCCTCCCATCCCGGATGATCGAGTGCCAGGGAAAGGACGGCGATCTCTCCGGGGTCGAGCCCGCCGAGATCGAGCGCAGGGTGCACGCGGGGCGTCGGAATCACAGACAGCCACTCAGCCACGGCGCCGGGCACCAGCGAGACCGCGGGATCATCGGGCTCGCCCCTCATCACCTCTTCCAGCACGATCTGGGGCACGGCTACGTCGACATCCGGGCGCGGCTCGCGCAGCAGGTCGAGCCTCGACAAGCGCGACAGCACGATGAGCGGCGACGCGTTAACGACGCGCATCGAGCGTCCGCTCCAACTCGGCCTTCAACTCTTCGGCGGTGACCTGAAGAGCGTCGACCTTCGCGCCGCTCAGCGCCTCGAGAAAACCGGCTCGCGTGAGTCCCGCGATTTCGGCACCCTTGCCCTGCGAGATCTTGCCTCGTTCGTACCAAAAGATGGCGGCGGCGAGCCGGAACTCACGCGCAAACTGCTCGTCCGACTGAGCGAACGGCAGTACCGTGTCGTCGGGTACTTCGATCGTGATCGTCTTCATGAGCGACCTCCTGCCGACCATTATAACCCAAGCCCCTTCTCGCGGGCGAGCAAGCCGTGCACTGCACAGAAGGGCCGAGAGCGCAAGGAGGAATTCGCCATCCGATTGCAACGTGAAACCGGCTGCCAGATTCTCGACCGGGAGCACGGACGTGTGATCGAGCCGGGGCAATTGCAAGGGCTGCGTATCGCTCACGAAGTCGCCGAACGGTGACCGCCCCTTCCGACCACTCGGCTGTTCGGCGCTCGCACGCATTGGTCCGTTGCCACTTGTCGAACGTCAACGCCCGGTGCTCAGAGCGCGATACCTGTGCTTTCTGTCACTTCTTGGTCGCGGTGAACGCCTTGAGGAATCGGGAAGTCAGGTCGTCCATTGCGGTGACCCTGATCGGTCCCGTGGAGACTCTTCGGCAAATCGACAAGGTACTCATCGCCGATATCGGGATCGAGGGCGGCGGCGTCACGATTTTCGAGTCTACGCCTGTACCACCCCCCGCGCCGTGCGCATCTTTTCGGATTTGAGATTTCGGATTTCGTGCTTGGTTGCAGCTCAGCCGCGTTGGGCAGGAAGCCAGAGGGCACGTGGCTGTTCTGGACAGAGGGCACGTCGATCGACCTGGATGAGAATGACGACGAGGTGCGGCGGTCGTGGTCGTCGAATCCGGTGAACGACCTTGAACTCGTGCTGCCGGGTGAATCGCCTCTGTTTCATCCAGTGCAGATCCACCCGGATTTCGTGGACTGGTTCCGAGCAGCTTACGCGAGGGCGCGAGGGCGCTGCCGGATGATGCGCGTCGATACCAGACGGAGCATCCGCACGAGCGCTGGATGGAAGTGCTCGGCCTTCCCAGGTAATCCCGATCCGCCCGGCGATCAGAGGCCGAGGCGCATCGACCGTCCGCTCGACCTCGAGCGGTGCGGAGATTGCTTCAGCGGACCTGTTTGAGGTTGCGGTGGGTGTCCTTTTCGCTAATCGCGTCCCTGTTTCCGTCCCAGAACGGCGGGTTGACGTCAATACTAATCGCGTCCCTGTTTCCATCCCAAGTCCGCGACCCATCGGGCGAGGCACTCGCTGGCCGGGACCGTCGCGATCGTGATAGCATAGCGGAGTAGGGCAGGGGAAACGGGCCTCAGCGAACGGCAGGCGACGGTATGGCATGACTGTCGGCGTATCGAGGCGACGGGGCACGCCACACTGGGAATCGCCGTTCTGTTCAATTGGCGAGGACCAACGGTCCGTCGTCTGGCGGAGCAGCCATGAAGTTCAGCGAGTTGGTCCGTCTCTTGGAAGAGAACGGTTTCACCTTGATCAGAGAGAAAGGATCCGTTCGGTACTACATCAAGGAAGGGTGGGCCCGCCCCATCAGGGTTGACTACCACGGGGCGAAAGAAGTGCCCACCGGGACCTGTCAGGCTATTTTGAAAGCGGCTGGGATCAGGAGGAACTAGGAGTCAACCGGTGATTGAACTGCCGTATTCTCTCGTCATCGAAGCAACCGATGAACCCGATTTTTTCGGCTTCTACTCCCCCGATCTGGAGGGATTTACAGGGATCGGCCACTCGGTGGAGGACTGCCTGTACCAGGCCAAATGGGGCATGCGCGAGTTCCTCGAGATCATGACCGAAAAAAACATGACCATACCGCCCCGGACCGGAGAGCCCACCGTTCTCATCAAGAACACGAGGCGGGACTCGACCGACGAGGGCGTGCCGGCCGGGGCGGGAGCAATGGGTTGATGGCGTGCCTGGGCTGACGATGGAGCGGACCGCGCCCACGGCGAACTCGGCGCGACCGTGCGTGCCACCTTGATCGTTTCGCCCGAAAGGTGTGGGCGAAGAGCCGGCTTCGCGATAGAATTCACGCCGTAATCGCCCACGAAGTGGCTGAGAGCCAGGCCGGGACACACGAGGAGGCCGAGGAGCTGGCCGCGCTGACCGATCTGCCGGTGTCGGATGCAACGCGAAGGATTCTGCGAGTCATGACACGGAGGGAAAGATGATCCACGACCTCACGGCCGGGCACCTTGATTCCGATGGCGTCGTCACCAAGCCGCTGGACATGCGGATCGTTCGAAGGCTGCTTGTCGAGCTCGGACAGTTGGATGCCGAAGGTGTGGCGACGCTCGACGGCTGGAAGGTGCGACTCGAAGGCGGCTGTGTGCTGCTTCCCTGGAAAGGCGGAAAGACGAACCGCCTGGCTGAGGAATTCGCCATCCGATTGCAGCGTGAAACCGGCTGCCAGATCCTCGACCGAGAGCACGGACGTGTGATCGAGCCGGGGCAGTTGCAAGGACTGCGGATCGCTCACGAAGTCGCTGAACGGTGATCGCCCCTTTTGACCACTCGGCTGCTCGGCGCTCGCAGGTAGTAGTCGGTTGTCGCTTGGCGAACGTCAACGCCCGGTGCTCACAGCGCGATACCTGTGCTTTCTGTCATTTCTCGGTCGCGGTGAACGCGACGAGGAATCGGGAAGTCGGGTCGTCCCTTGTGGTGGCCCTGATCGGTCGCGTGGAGACGATTCGGCAAATGGATAAGGTACTCTTCGCCGATATCGGGATCGAGGGCGGCGGCGTCACGATTTTCGAGTCTACGCCTGTACCAGCCCCCGCGCCGTCGCGCATCTTTTCGGATTTGAGATTTCGGATTTCGTGCTTGGTAGCGGCCCAGCCGCGTTGGGCAGGAAGCCAGAGGGCGCGTGGCTATTCTGGACCGAGGGCACGTCGATCGACCGGGATGAAGATGACGATGAGATCTGGCGCTCGTGGCCGTCACAGCCGGTCAGCGACCTTGAACTCGTGCTGCCGGTTGACTGGCCTCTGTTTTACCCGTTGCAGATCCACCCGGATTTCGTGGACTGGTTCCGAGCAGCTTACGCGAGGGCGCGAGGGCGCTGCCGGATGATGCGCGTCGATACCAGACGGAGCATCGGCACGGGCGCTGGCTGGAAGCGCTTGGCATTCCCGGCTGGTGGCTCCGAGCGCAATCCTCGGAGCCGGCGGCGCGTCGACCGCGCGCTCGCCTCCGGACGGCGGGGAGATTACGCCGGCGGCGCCGTCAGAGCATGGCAGTCTTCGCCCTTTTCGCTCGGATTCCAAATCCCGTGCCTGCCTGTCCCCGAAAGCCGCTACTACTGACCTCTTGATCAGGTCGTGATACTCTGTTAGACATGGAAGGGTCCCGCCTCTCTAGGCCGGACGAATTGATACTGGCGGTCGGCATGGTCAAGGTGTATAAGGCTGGGCCGAGCTACGCGGCTCGCCCGTTCCGGCGTGAGACGGATTTCGCCATATCCAACGTCAACGACGATCCTCCCAAGCTCTGAGAAAAAGGGGCAGAGCCATCGTGAAAAAACCATCCTCGTCGTCGAAGCTGCCGCGCCGGGGCCCGGCGCGCCGGTGCCAAGGCTGAACAGAAAGCCGCCATCAAGGCGACTCTGAAAAGCCTCGATGCGCTCAAACCGGACACTCCCAAGGCCGTCGGGCTGCTTGCGTTACTCCGGTTGTGGCTGACCGATGAATCGGGCTACGACGAGCGTACGTGGCCCAAGCTGAAGAGCGCCCTCGACGAAGACCGGGATCGCGTGGAGGCCCGGAGATTATTTGATGGCTGACGTTGTTTTGCTGGACTCAGGGCCGCTTGGCATGATCTCTCATCCGCGCGAAGGCGGGGATTGTCATCTGGGCCGCAACGCTGGTGGCCGGTGGAGTGCAGGTG
Source organism: uncultured Isosphaeraceae bacterium (assembly GCA_963781785.1). Classification (GTDB taxonomy): domain Bacteria; phylum Planctomycetota; class Planctomycetia; order Isosphaerales; family Isosphaeraceae; genus CAWAHD01. The sequence goes on from CAWAHD010000002.1 coordinate 1,532,841, forward strand.
CTGGTCCCAGAGATAACCGATTACGAGGTTCGCCGGGAGCTGTTACGCGCCGGGCGAACGAAAGGTGTACGGCGTTTGGACGAGCTCAAGGCAACGCTGGGGTTTGTCCCGATTACTTCCGAGGCCATGCTGCAAGCGGCAGCTTTCTGGGCGGAAGCGCGCCGGAGTGGGCGGCCGACAGCTCGCGACGAATCCCTGGACGCGGACGTCATTCTGGCAGCGCAGGCCGCGACACTCACAGGTAAGAAGGTCGTCATTGCGTCAAGCAATCCAAGGCATCTTGCGCGGTTCGTGCCCGCGGACGACTGGCACAATATCATCGCGTGACGCCAAGTGTGCCGACGGAGTGCGGGCGGAAGCCGTTCGAAGCCGGCCTGCCATTGGCGGGGCTCCAACTTGTCAAATGAAGATTGGCAAGGCACCGGCATCTTCCGCAGTGACCTCTCGATCGTGGCGAAAGCGCCACGAATCGTAAGGTCGGGTCGTCAATTGCGATGCTCCTGGCCGATTTCCTGGAGACATTCGGCAAATGGACAAGGTACTCATCGCCGATATCGGGATCGAGGGCGGCGGCGTCACGATCTTCGGCAGGAAGCCAGAGGGTGCCTGGCTCTTCTGGACCGAGGGCACGTCGATCGACCTGGATGAGAATGTCGATGAGGTCTGGCGCTCGTGGTCGGCGGCGCCAGTCAACGACCTTGACCTCGTGCTGCCGGGTGATTGGCCTCTGTTTCATCCAGTGCAGATCCACTCGGACTTCCTGGAGTGGTTCCGAGCGGCGTACGAGAAGGCGCGACAGACGCTGCCCGATCATGCGCGTCGATACCACGATGAGCACAGGCACCGCCGCTGGCGGGAACCGCTCGGCATGCCGACTTGATCCATCTGGGCGCAACTCTCAGCGTCCGCGGCGCACAGGCCGTCCGGGCTCGACCCCTGGAGTTGGGACGTTGCTCCAAGGGACCCGTGCGAGGGTGCAGGGCGTGTCCTTTTGGCTTCGCCCAGTCAGGCTTCGCCCAGTCAGACTGTCCAGTCTTCGACAGCGAGACCTGGAACTCTCCCAAAGTCAACGAGGTTCCGTGTCAGCACTGTCATGCCGTTGGCTAGCGCGATTGCGGCGATCCGCAAATCCAAGGTGCCAATTCGAATTCGCTGCTGCCTCAGGTGTTCAAACTCATCGGCTGCTGCCGAAGTGTACGGCAATACCTGCGCACGGGCGAAGTCACTCAGTATGCCTTCAAGCTTGCCGTAACCACGCACGACGGAGGGAGCGTCTCTTGCTCGTGCCAGATAGGCGTTCCAGCCCACGACCTGCTCATGAAACGAGACGATCGTGACAAAGAAGTCGGCTTGAGCGTGCTGCGAGATTCTGCTCATCAAGTTGGCAAACTCAGGCGTCGATTGCCGCTGCAAGATGCCAACGTGATCGGTGTCGAGGACGAACATCTATTCGCCGTCCCTCGACTGCTGCGCATCACGGAACTCTTTCCCAAGCCGGAGCACTTCATCAAACTCCGGATCGTCCTTGAATGTCCCGCAGATGGAGTTGATCCAATTCGCGACGGGCTTCAGGCTCTGAACTTCGCCCTTGAGTGCGGCAAGCTCCCGTTCGACGTTCTCCAAGCGTTGTTCAATCGTCTTCACGGCTCCTGCTCCTGATCGGCGGACCGGTTTAACTGATTGCGTTGGGCATCGGCTTGTCCTGTGGCACTCGGACCGATTCGCCAAAAAGATGTACAACGAGCATAGGTATACTCAGGTAATCCGTCCATTCGTCGGCCATCGCCACGGCTCGACGTACCGCTTCTTGATTCTATACGCCCGAAGGGGATTCCAGAAGGGTTTTCATCGGGAACTGGGGGGGCGATCTGCCGGATCTCAACCGGGCCGAGATCTTGGAGTGGGCCGATGCTCTTCACGAGCACACCGACTAATGGCGGTCCACAAACCGGACGAACCATTTTGAACAACTCACTGAATGGCCTTGCACGAGTTTCGGACGCAAACGAAGGAGCGCGTGGACCTCGCATGACGGGCCTTTTTTCAGCCATTGCAGATCCACCGGGATTTCCTGGAGTGGTTCCGAGCGGCTTACCAGACGACGAGAGAGACGCCGTCCGATCACGCGCGTCGATACCAAGACGAGCTCCAGCACGGGCGCCGGCTGGAAGTGCTCGGCATGCCCGGTTGACCGTCCTGAGCCCGAGAAGAACTTGAAAATAGGTCTGACCCGAATGGCACGAGGTTAGCCGTTATGCCGACTTGCGCAAGCGTTTGCGCGCATTAGGGCGTGGTTCCATCAGGTATCGCTGCGCCTTGGGACGGCGTTTGTTGGCGCGAGGTTCCACGCGACCAAATCGATCACCGACTTCCTGTTGTGCGATCGCGCGAAGCATCGCTTGCAGCAAGAATTCCCGATCCGCCGGCGCTGCTCGCCGCATTGCCTCTTGGAATGCCGTGATCGTTTGCAGCGTGCCTTTGAAGCTCAGCTGCCGCGGCCGCTTTTCGTGTGCATCGGCCGCGTGGGCCGTCACACCTCGGATCAAGTTGTAAGCTAGTAAATGCATCCAGATCTCCTTCTCGACCATCTCCGGCGACTTGCACCGCAAGACATCCATTTGGAGCACGTCCTTGATCGAGCGCAGATCCAATTCGACATTCCAGCGCTGAAGGTAAAGATCCGCCAGTTCATCCTTCGTATACATCATGGCGTCGAGCATAGTCGTGACCAGCACCACATTGTCGACGCGGAAGCCAGGCTGCTCGACCTTGAACCGCAGCTCACGCACCGTGATTTCGTCAGGAATCTGAGCATAGGTTTCTTTGTCCATCCAGTCGGGACGCTGCGGCTTGGCCCAAGTGACTAGGTGGTCTTCCACCCCCAGTCGTCGGCCGCGGCGAAAGTCGAACTTGCGGCCTTGGGAACTGTAAAACAATAACCTACCGAATTCAGCCTTGCTTTCGCGGATGGATCTCGTAGTTCCACTCTCCGTGGAACGCGCAGTGTTTGATGTAAAGTTCCTGCATCTCGGCGTCCGTAACTTTGCGTCCGTTGTCGTACTGATCTTGGTCGAGCCAGCAGTGGACCTCCAAACCTGTGCTGGTTCGCGTCGACCCGATCAGCTTGACGACGATCTCCAGGGTTTCAAGGGGAACGCCTCGCCAATTGCGGGTGATATGACAGAATACGCGATGTTCGATCTTGTTCCATTTGCTCGTTCCGGGCGGGAAATGACAAACCTCAATGATCATCCGCGTCTCGTCGGCGAGTTTTTGAAGTTCGAGTTTCCACAGCCGGTTGCGGGAGCTGTTGCTACCGCCGCTATCGGCCGTAATGAGCAGTCGCCGCGGGCTCCGATATCGCTTATTTCCCAGCCGGCGCCACCAGCGGCGGATCGCCTCTACCGCGAACTCGGCCGTGTCGTGTGTGATCCCCACGGAAACACCGGCCTCGTTGTGGTTCAGATCATAGACGCCATAAGGAATCGCCTTCCCCAGTTCAGGGTCCGGAAAATCGTGGCATTTTACTTCCACGGGATTCCGTTTGCGGCGGTACGTCTTGCCGGGATTTTTCAGATTTCCCAGCACTTCCTTCTTCTTCGTATCAACGGACAGCGCTGGTTCACCACACCGTTGTCGTGCCTTGACCCGCTTGGCGATATGCTCGAACTGGGCATTCCGATCCGGGTGTTGAGCCCCCTCGCGAGTCTTGCGGTTCGATTGAAGACTGAAGCCAGACGATTTCAGCAACTTTGCCACTGTCATGTGACTCACTTCAAAGCCTTCCGTCCGGAGTGCGCAAGCCAATGCACGAGTGCTCTTGCAACTCCATCGCAGAGGGGACTGAGGATCTCCACGGGAATCTGGTTCCACCAGTCGTTCGAGGGCCGCCACCAATCCAGATTGCTCGTCTTCTCGCGACTTCCGCCCGCCCCCCGGCCGCCGCCGGCGATCCGCTGGGAGCGGATTGCGATCGTTGAGTTCCCTGATTCCGTTGCGAATCGTTCGATCCGAAAACCCCGTGGCGACGGCGACCGCCGTGATTCCACCTCTTCCCAGCGAGAGTGCCTCGCTGGCGGCCCAACGTCGCCGTCCTCGCTCGTCCAAGTCTTGAGCAATCTTGGCAAACTTCCGCCGAATCCATTCGGTAACGCGTGCCTCCGGCATGCTCGCATAATGACAGTTTTCCGGAAACGTTACTACAGCGCATTCGGTAACTTATTGTTTTACGATTCCTTGGTACATGCGGAACAGCCCGTCGACCTCCCGACCCATCAGGACGCCGAGCATGAAAAACGAGCCGAAATAGCGGTCTCCGAGCACGATTTCGCCGGCTGCCAGACCATCTAGCAGGGCACGCAAGAGGGCTGGATCGCCCGTTCCCTTTCCTTTGTACGGCCCCAATGCCAGGTCGCGAACAACGCCGGTGGCAAGCGAGATGATCACTACCATCCGGACGATGGGGAATCCCAGACCGATGCCCTGAGTATTCGCCTGGGGAGAGGCTCGCTGGTTCCTGGGCGTGTCTGGCATCGAGGCGGAAGTGCCGTCGACCAACGCGACACGACGGCCCTTCCAAAGCCAGTCCTCGCTGGCGCCGGCCTCGATCTTCTCGGCGGTCTCGTGGACCATGCGAACGATCGCCTTCAGCGGAAGTCGTAGGCGCGCCTCGCAGTAGCTCGTGGTCTCCGTTGAGCACGGCTTGCGATCGTTAAGCGCTATCCAGAGGATCAACCGCATGACTGCCGCGCGACACGAGTGATCCTGGTCGAGCACCTGAGAGAGGAACAGGCAAAGGGTTACAAACGGGGTGTAGATGCGATCTTTGAACTGAACGCCCTCGGAGGTCAAAGCCGACTCGACCATATCGGCGTCGAGGATCTCGTGAAACGGAAGAGCGTCGGAGTCGAGGGTTGATTTGATCTTCTCTGAAATTCGCCGTTGTGTAGGCTGGAACATCGTCGGCCTCCTTGCCGGACAGGAATTGGATCAGTCAATCACCAATCCTTGTCCCAAGGAGGACGACTTTTGTCTATCCTGGTTTGCCGATTGCGGTTACGTGTAACCTCGTGCCACTCGTGTCTGGAACTCCATACCCGTGCGCGAGCTACCGCAGCGCCTAACAACAACAGGGAACCCGCGCTAATCCTTGAAGATGGATACGTGAATATTGGAATTGAACTTGTAATCAATCCTTGGAAATGACGATGATTCTACAAGCGAGATTTCCCTGAAGTGCCCGGTGATCACCATTTCCCCGACGACAGAAACACGCCGCTTGGCATCATCAACCGAAGCAGCTTTCTCCGACCGGGGCGAGAGTTTGGTACCCGCCACCACCTCAGAAGAGTAATTCTTCATAACGTCGTCCTGAACGCCTTCCTCAAAAACGAAGCTACAACCCTTGGCCTTTTCCAATCCCGTACAGAGAACCAGCCTACAGCCTTGTTTGCCCGCCGCTTGTCTGACTGCGGAGGCAATGGATGAGCGCCACTGCATGATTCTGATCTCCGCATCGCGATTTTGATAAAGCCCCGTGGTGGGTCGATTCAGAATCTCCAAACAGTCGTGCGGGTCACACAGTTGATCCGATTCAGTCGACATCGTTTCGAGATATACCGGCGAGTAGAACTGGTATAGGTAGCCGCAAGCGACAGTCTGCAAGACCAGACTAGACAGGTGTCGGGTCTCTTTCGACTTAACCGACACGTGTTCGCGCCAGGCGCTCACGTCGTTGAGGGGCACCTGGGCAAGCAAGTTAACGACAGGGTCGATGCCACTCTCACTCAAGAGGTATACGCTGCCGACCGTTAGAGAGTTCCCCTTCTCGTTCAGCGCCCTGATTGGGACCTGCGCATGCGCGCATTCGGAGTACAAACAGCAGATCAGCGCCGCCTCGGCGACTCGGAAGAGATTTGATCTAAACACAGCCAACATCGGTGGACCTCCCGGAAAAACGGTCTGGGATCGGATATCGACACATCAACCGATAGCAAAATCAACCCATGTGACGCGCGCTCGCAGTGAGGCTCGCCTTCGTCCCTCACCGTGGTCCGTAGGAAAACAGCTTGGGATTCGGTGGCGCGCCACGTAATTGCCCGCTTGGAGGGCGCCGGCTCAAGCCTTCGGAAGAGCACGTACGATGTACCCGAGGATTTGGATGCGCTCCGGATGCGCGAACAGAGCCAGCGGGTGATCCGTTTTGGCCACCGAGGAGTTGTACGAGATGTTCCGAATGAGCACAAGCTCCAAGGGAAACACGCTGAGAACACCGTTCGGATAGTCTGTCAGGCTTGGTACCGCACCATCGCTAATGATCATGTCCGCTTCATTGGAGGAAGTCGAGAGCGCGAGCCGTTTCTCGACGAGTTCGTCAATAAGAAACCAGTCGCGCACCACCGTTACCCGCGTTACCTCAAAGCTTATTGCTTGATTGTCCTCGGTTCGTACGGTTGCCCGCATCCAAGAGCCCATCGACAGCCACTCTCTCGGGGCCGGCGACAGGACCGTCCGAGGAATGCGCTGATTGCCGTCCAAGTGCAGAAGACTCGCGCGGAATCTCTCCGAAGCGCGCGCCCAGGCGGTCCAGGCACCACTCTGCGCGCCCATCGAATTTTGCCAACGCCGATTCAACCTGATCGTGGAAGCCGAACGCCTTCCAATCTGCCAGCAAGTCCTTTTCGGCGTCTTCGAACTTCGCGTACCGTGCGAACCGGGGATTGAGCCTCCATGGCTCATCATTGCCATTGTGCCCCCACCATTATTCGTGCAGCGATTGGGCGTCAAAATGCCGGAGTAATTCGTCTCCTCGTGACATGAAGGAGACCGAGCTGCTCGAGGACGGGTTGCGCCGCGATCCGCTCGATCTCGGCTTGGGGGTAATGCGAGAGCGCGGCTGCTGGGTCGATCATGCGCTGTTCCAGGACAGTCGCGATCTCGCTCCTTAAATGTTGCCACATGTTTTTGCGTCTGTCCAGTGACAAAACGGCGCGCACCGCCCAGGTTTCTTCCGGAGTCAGTCCCGTCGGTCCCCATGGCCGACTCAGTCGGTTGGCGCGAAGACGCGCGGTCAGGGAGATCGTCGCTCGTCCAGAAGTCGCGGCGATCCGCTTGATCGGCAACGTGCGCGGTCAACTCCTTGAGCGTGCGGTTGGCACGCTCACAGCCGCCATTGTACTGGGCACAGTACGGCGGCGAGTACAAAGTGAAAACCTCCCGGCCGAGCAAGAAGCGCTTCGTCAGGTGGGCGCGGAACGCCGGACCGTTGTCACATTTCATGACCAGCGGCGCACCGTGCTCCTCAAACAAATCGGCCAGTGCTTCCACCACGGTCGCCGCGTCCTCACGCGCCACCGCCAGCCAGAGCAACTGCTGTCGACTCGCCAGGTCGTGCACGTTCAGGATCGCAGGCAAGACGCCGTCGATCAGGTAGAGGGGATGAGTGAAATCCATCGCCCACGCGCTGCCTCCGCAGAGCCACTCCAGCCGACACCGTTCCTCGACATGCTCTTGGAGCCACTCGGCACGATATTCCGCTTTGAGCTCAGCCAGTTCGGCGCACGCGACATCGGGATACTCGGCCTGGAGACTCGATAGGCTGATGCTCGGGCCGTGCAGTTCCAAAAAGCCGGTGACCTCGGCTTGGCGCTCGACCGGGGCGATCTGCGGCGGCCGCCCCCGCGGACGCGGCGCCAGCCGATCTGCGCCCCAACCTCGATCCCAATTCCACATGGTGCGCGGTGAGAGACCAAGAGCACCGGCCGTCTCCTCCGTCGACCAGCCGTGGCCACGCGCGTAACGGCGAAACGCAACCGACCGTTTTCGGAGATCGCGCTCGCTCCATCGGCGCCATGATTGGCGATCCCAACCGCGGCGCCGTCGCTCGCGATTGTCGGGCGTTGGCACACGTTCGGCCTGACTGGCGCGATCATCCAGTGGCAGCGAGTCTCGGCGACGTGCCTCGACCGCCGCCTGACCGGCCCGCGCCTCACCACTCGCACACGGCGGCGTGCCGGCTGAATGGCCAAGGGGGTCTCCCGCGGTGGTCATCGTCCAGCCCGGCATGGCGGTCGCGATCGACAAGAGCGCGGCACCATCGTTGCCGACCCACGCGCTCGCAATGCTGCGGTCGTGACGACGTGCCGGATCGCTGGTCTCGTCGACCACGACCGCCGCAGTTTGGCTCTCAAGTTCGAACTCGAAGTCGGTGTCGTCCCGAGCGTCTCCGGCTACGGCGTCCCGGAACAGATCGGAATTCGTGGAGGCTTTCCTGGCCTCATGGTCTCGGTGAGGGACGCTGCCTGCATCTTCAACTGGATCCCTCACCGACTCGCTTTTTTTGCGGCTTGCTTGAGCTGCGGCTTGGGCCGAGACAGACCTTGGCGCGCCAGCTCCGCCCGTAACTGGGCCCCTTTCAGCTCCAGCTCCAACCGCTCAACTTTTTGTTCCAGATTCGCGATCTGCTGTTGCTCGGGCGTTTTCTCCGCCGAGGGACGCCGGCCAGGTGATCCCGGTTCCAGGGTTTTCACCCAGCGCTCCAGGCTCTCGTGCTTGAGATCGAAGAACCAAGACTCCTCGATTCCCAGATCGGCGCACGCGTCGGCGATGTTGATCTCCCCCGCGAGATTGGCCAGGATCACCCGCAGCCGGGCCTTGGCTACGGGTGATCCTGCCAGACGGTCGACTTGGTCAGCGATGCTCAATGGCTTTCGGCCGGCCGGCATGGATAGACCCTCCGTGATCGCCCTGCCCTTCGGAGCGGATCGTCTCCAACGCCGCTGGTCGATTCCCATCGCCAGCGGGCCCCGCCGCAGGGGGTTTCCCAACGGGTCCTTGTACCGCAGCCGGCCCTTCCTTGCCAGGTGAATCCGCGGTTTGCAGCAACCGCGCGGCGCGGAGTGCTCGCACGCACGGTTTCCGCCGCCGCCGTTTGGTTCCGCTTGACGCTTCCTGCGTTTTGCTGGCCGCCGGCGCCAGCCCCAACGCGCGTTGAGTGGTTCGGGCTAGCGCCTGATGGCGAGCTAGCTCACGCCGACTGACAGACAGCTCGCGCTCCAGGCGAGCCAGCCGCCGGTCGGTCGAGACGGTGCGCCCAACCGGACGGGGCTCACACGCCCAGATCAGCCCTCGAATGGCTCGCTGCTCCAGGAGATAGTACGCGCGGCAACCGGATTCCCAGCGCCGTCGCGGCACCAGCGGGAGTCCGCACTCCGGCCAGCACTTCGAGGACCAGAGCCGCGGCGCAGTCTGGCTTCAGGGCCGATGTGCGGGGCTTCGGGACAATCCGCCGTCAGTTGCCGCCGGTAGGTTCCGCGCGATCGCTGCGCCGCGGCTTCCTTTTGTCGAGGCGCCCGGCCGTGCGGCCGGGCCGAGGCAGGGTTCGCCGTCATGGCTTGCCTCCTTCCTCGTTCGCTGTCTCGTCCGGCGTCGCCGGCGGGGACCCTTGCGGCGGCAGCTCATCGTGCGTCTGTGCCGGCACATCGCCAAGCGGTCCGGCGGCCGGAGAGCCATCTGGGCAGATGGCCTTGGGCATCGCGGCTGAGTCCGCGAAAGCGGCTGGCGGCACCAGATCCACTTCTTGCCGAACGCCCCCTTCGCGCGTCAGGAACACGCGCTCGCCTTCGGCATGCAGGCTGAAATTCTTGCCGCCCAGTTGGCCTGTCACGTAGAACGGGGGCTTGGGCAAGCCGTTGCGAGCCAGCTCCAGTGCGTTGGCGGCGACCCGATCTTTGAGGGCCAGCAGGACCTCGGGAGCCGCCCCGAAAAACCGGTCCGCCGGCACCAGGCCGTCGATCCCGCTGTGGGTGCGCTGGAAGTTATACCAGTCGATGAAGTGGCCGATCCGCGCGGGCGTCGGCCAGATCGAGGAACACAGCCGTCTCCACGCACTCGCGCCAGAGCGTTCCCCAGAACCGCTCGATCTTGCCCAAGGTCTGAGGATGGCGCGGCGCGGCCACGATCTGGCGGATGCCGCGCCCTTTGAGCTCCTTCTGGAAAGCGCTCTCGCCCCGCCAGGTCACGTACTGAGCGCCATTGTCGGTGAGGATTTCCTCGGGGACTCCGTAGGCCGCGATGCCCGCACGGAGAACCTCCAGCACCAGGGCCGTCGACTGGCTGGCGTGCAGACCGAAGCTGACGATGAACCGACTGTGGTCGTCGAGGAAGGCAACCAGGTAGACCCGCCGGTTCTGCCGCTTGAGCACGAAGGTGAACAGGTCGGTTTGCCAGAGCTGGCTGGGCCTGGCCCGCTCGAAGAAGCGGACCTTGTCGGGATGAGGTCGTGTGGGGGTTTCCTGCAACTGGTAGCCCGCCTCATGAAGCACACGGGCGACCGCTGGCGGGCTGGCCGGCAGTGCCGGGCCGCGCACCAGCATCTGGCTGATGCGCTCGCATCCCCAGTCGGGATGCGCCTGCTTGAGCAAGAGGATGGTGCGTTTGGTCAGGTCGGGCAGGCGGCTTCCTTCGCGGGCGCCTCGGGGCTGTTCGAGCAAGCCGGCCGGTCCCTGGTGGGTGAACCGCTGTTTCCAGGCATAGAGCGTATGCTTGGAGACGCCCACCAATGTTGCGAAATCCTTGGCGGGCAAGCCGCTGCGCTGCCAGCAGTCGAGGATCATGAGTCGCTGCTGGGGATTGTACGCCGCCGGCTTCACCTCCTCGGGTCGAGCCAGCCGCCGGCCGCGTTGCGTGCGTCTTTTGCCGGTCGGCAGCCCGAGCCCTTGCCGCCTGAGCTCAGCGACCGGGTCGAACTGGGCCGGCGGGCTGTCGAATTCGTTGGTCGGAACCCCGGAGGGCTCGTCCGCCTCCACACCGAGGTCGTCCCGGGCAGGCGACTGCGGGGCGTCTCCAAACTCCGGAGCGGTCTCATCCCCACGATCGGGCAGGCCCGGCGGCTCGGGTGTACGTTCATCAGGATGGACCGTCTCGGCAATCGAGGCGTCCGCATTCTCCGATTTCGTGTCGATTGCTTCCGGAAATGTGATGAGGTCAATCTGGGAATCGACCGCGTCCGGTTCACCTTCCGCCGCCGGATCATTCTTTAAATCGGATGTCGGCCGGACCAATTCTTCAGGCGGCCGTTCGCCAGGCGCGCCTCGACCACTCCACCACCGATTCCACTCGTTCCACATTTGCTCCTCGCCTCTGCGGCATTGCCGCGGCTGGGAGGAGACGTCGATTGCTCCGGTCAATTCTCCCAATTACGCGGCAAGGATTTTGGTTGGGAGGACAATAATCATTCGTGCGTAGCGGGGACACTGCCTGGTTAGTTCTTGCCAGGTAGCGGCTCGCGCGGAGCCGCCTTACTGTTTCCGCTCGAGGCTCTCTCGGGCTTCTCCGAAGGCCGGCTCGACCACCGTTGGCCTCAATCCTCGTCGCAAACTCGAAACGAGTCGCGACACTTGGCCGGTCAGACTTCATCGCTCCACTGCGATCTTTCCTTCTTTCGAGGCGTATCGGCCATCCCTCGCTCCCACGTCGCCATTGACAAACGTGCATCATGTCACTTCGGCCGCATCAGGTCAATGAGGCGCTCCCCGCCCAATCGCCACTCGCCCAGGCCCGCCACGCGACATTAATTAAAAAAGCCGGAGTAGGCTAAATAAAACTAAACGTCACGCTCTGACTGGCCGATGATCTTCCCTGAAGCTCAGTTTCGTTGGAGCGCGCCCGACAGGTCTCGCGCCGACGGCCAGCCTGGGTTTCCAGCCCGAAATGGGCCGCGCGGAAACTGCCCGAAGCCCGCTTTGATCGACACAAAACGCTAACAACAAAGGGTTAACACCGATGCTCAACCAGGAACAACACGGGGAAATCGTCGTGGCCAAGGCGGCACCGGAGAGACCACTCGATGCCCTGTTGCGGCTCGCCTCGACAGCGCGGCTGCACCGCTCGGCCGATGGCCGCCTGCATGCTCGAGTCAAGGTCGGCGATCGATTCAACACTTACGGTCTGAAGGCCTCCGCCGGCTTGCAGGACTGGCTGACCGATGCTTACTTTGCGACCTGCGGCCAGCCCCCTTCCGAATGGGCGGTTCGCCGCGTCATTGGCCTGCTCAAGGCAAGGGCGCGGTTCGACGGCGGCACGCCGTCGGTCTCGATTCGCGTCGGCCAGTTTGACGGCGCCGACCCTTTTTACTTTGTCGACCTGGGCGACCCGTCCGGGCGGGCGGTCCGGATCGGCCCCGAAGGGTGGGACCTGGTCGAAAAGCCCGGAATCCACTTCTGGCGCCCCGACGGCCTAATGCCTCTGCCCACCCCCCAGAGCGGCGGATCGCTCGACCTGCTTCGACCCTATGTGAATGTCAGCGACGACGATTTCCGACTCCTGATTGCCTGGCTCACGGCCGCATGCCGGCCGGTCGGCCCCTATCCGGTCCTCGTGCTCTACGGCGAACAAGGATCCGCCAAGAGCACGCTCACCCGGATCCTCCGGCTCCTGATCGACCCGCAAAACTGCCCGCTTCTGGGCGAGCCCAAAACCACCCGCGACCTGATGGTCACCGCCGTCAACGGCTGGCTCCTCGCGTACGATAACGTCAGTTCCCTGAGTAACGACCTATCCAACAGTCTGTGCAGGCTCGCCTTCGGAGGCGGGATCTCCGATCGCAAGCTCTTCTCTAACGACGAGCGATTCGTGATCGCTGCGCAGAGGCCCCTGATCTTCAACGGGATTGAAGAATTCGTCGTTCGCGGCGACCTGATCGACCGCTCTATCATCATTCATCTGCCGACGATCTTGCCGGCGAGCCGACGCTCCGAGCACACGTTCTGGAACGCCTTCCGTGCGGACTACCCACGGATCCTCGGGGGCGTCTATGACGCGATCGCCGGCGGCTTGCGCGAGCTGCCGTCGGTGAGTCTTCCGGAATTGCCGCGGATGGCCGACTACGCCCAGTGGGGCGAAGCGGTTGGCCGGGGACTGGGGTGGGATCCCGGTGCCTTCTTGTGGACGTATTCCGGCAACTGCCGGGACGCGACGGTGCCGCTTTTGGGTGGCTCGGCGGTCGCATCCGTGCTGTTCCAAACCGCCCGCACCCTGGACCAGAAGGAGTGGCAGGGCTGCTCCCCGAGCCAAGCCTACGCACAGCTCACGCGGCACATGCGCTGGTCGGCCGCTGACTCGGTCCGCCATCTGCTGCCTCATGAGGCCCGCAGGATCATGGCCGCCAGTACGGCTCGCTGGCCCAAAGACGTTCAGGAGTTTTCCAAGGAGCTGCGCCGTATCGCGCCTCAGTGCCGCCTGCACGGTCTATCCATCGATTTCAAGCGGACCAACGAGGGGCGCCAGATCTTCTTCAACTATGAGGAACTCCCAGGCCAAGAATCCGAAGAAGAGCGGCAGCTTCGTGCCGCGTTTGAATATGCGAGGAAGTCGAAGGGTCATTCATGACGCTCATACCTTTTCGATTCTTCCCGATTCATGACGATTCCCTTTTGCATCAGATGGATCGACTTCGCCGGTCGGACCGCCTTTCCTGATCATGCACCCGACATGGCGTAAGTAGCAGGTCTATAACGAGTTGAGTCAGGACACCCGATTTTCGAGCCTCAAGTTCCGGTTGTGCACGTGACATGCACTAACCGGTTGCCGGATCAAGACTTGTGACACGGAGTTCCGAAGACTCCGATTTTGCACGTGACATGCGATAACCGATGGTCAGACAGGGACTTGCGGCAAATGGTACCGAGATCTCCGATTATTCACGTGACATGCGCAAAACCAATCTGAATCGAGGTTTAGGGCGACAAATCGGTTCCGATTATTCACGTGACATGCGCAACTCCAGTCGTTGAAAAGACTTGAGCAAAGTGATGATTTTTGGTGTGTCGCGCTTTTGTGTGTGAGGTGCCCCGGCACGAATCGACGGATTGATCGAGGGCCCGCTAGCAGGCTGCGATTGTCGCCCCACTGCGTAGGTCAGGCTTTCCAGCCTGACGGCCGGAAACGTCAGGCTGGAAAGCCTGACCTACTTCAACCGACGGAAACGTCAGGCTGGAAAGCCTGACCTACTTCAACCGACGGAAACGTCAGGCTGGAAAGCCTGACCTACTTCAACCGACGGAAACGTCAGGCTGGAAAGCCTGACCTACTTCAACCGACGGAATCGTCAGGCTGGAAAGCCTGACCTACTTCAACCGACGGAATCGTCAGGCTGGAAAGCCTGACCTACTTCAACCGACGGAATCGTCAGGCTGGAAAGCCTGACCTACTTCAACCGACGGAATCGTCAGGCTGGAAAGCCTGACCTACTTCAACCGACGGAAACGTCAGGCTGGAAAGCCTGACCTACTTCAACCGACGGAATCGTCAGGCTGGAAAGCCTGACCTACTTCAACCGACGGAATCGTCAGGCTGGAAAGCCTGACCTACTTCAACCGCCCGAAACGTCAGGCTGGAAAGCCTGACCTACTTCAATCGCCGCAAACGTCAGGCTGGAAAGCCTGACCTACGTCAACTCACAGCCGAAGCCATCGACCATTCCGAAGTCCAAGCGAACAGCCCGGTCGTCGCCCGAACCTGTCATCGGGAACCGGACCGGTCGCGTCTCGTTTCCCCTCGCCCGAGGCGCTCTTCTCGCGGCAGCGCTAACCCTACGCCTGGCCAGTGCCAGCCAGCCGCCTGCCGGATCGCCCGTGACTCCCGCGCACACCTTCTTCAGAAGTTTCTACTAGGGCGCTCTTGCCGGCTCTTCCGCCTGTGAATTTGTGGTAAAGTGATCCTATCCGGTTCTTCTTTACAACGAGCGGAGCGCTCCGCGATGGAGACCGACAAGGTCATTACTTATTCGGCGATCGGAGTGGCTGGTATCGTTTTTCTCGTCTTTCTGCTCGATCTGATCGCCGGGATTTTTTACCACAATGTCGCGATGGACATCATGTTCCTGTTAGGGTCCGCGTTCCTGCTTTGGCAGGGGGTGGAGACCATACTCGAGCTCCGCTGAGCCCGGCGATGCCCGCCGGACGAACATTGAGCCACGTCCGACTCACGACAACATGATCAATCAATCAGGACAGGCGCTCCTGGGCGACCTTTGCGACCAGCGCGGCGACCAAGCCCTCCCACGTGAATTCGGCAGCTTCCACGGCGACGTTCCAGCCGAGCGCGACGGCCGTTTCCGAGGTGACAGGGCTCAAGCTCGCGAGCCGGATTTCCTTGCCCACGCGAACGCGTGCCTCTTCCGGCAGCAGGCCATGAAGCCGGGTCGTGATGGCTGAGCTGGTGATCGTGATCCAGTCGACCGTGCCAAGGGCGATCCGCTCGATCACCGGCTCCGGGAACGACTCGACGTCGCGATTCTGGTAGACGGCGACCTGGTCGACATCAGCCAGTTGCTCGAGCGTCTCCTTGAGGACGGTTCGCCCACGGTCCGCCCGGGCCAGCAGGATCTTGCGCCCGTGGGCCAGGGTCGCGAGGGCGGCGGCAAGCGACTCGGAGCGATAAGACTCGGGGACGAGGTCGGCGTTGAGATGGAAGCCGGCGAGGGCCTGGGCGGTCGCCGGGCCGATCGCGGCGAGTTGCAAGTGGCCCAGAGCCCGCAGGTCGCGGCCGCGGGCTTGCAGACGCTCGACCAGAAAGCGCACTCCATTGGCCGACGTGAACACCAGCCAGTCATAGTCGGCAAGCCGGTCGATGGCCGCGTCGAGGAGCCCCGGATCGTCGAGCGGCTCCACCTCGATCGTGGGAGCCAGCAGCACTTCAGCCCCCAGGCTCTCGAGGGCAGCCACTGTGCGGCACGCCTCTGCGCGGGGCCGCGTGACCACGATCCTCTGGCCGAAGAGCGGAAGCCGTTCAAACCACGCGAGGTCATTTCGCAGCGCAACGACCGAGCCGACGACAAGCAGTGCAGGGGGCTCGACGCCGCTTTTGAGGGCGACGTCGGCAATCGTCTCCAGAGTGGCCACGTGCGTGCGTTGTCCGGCGAGCGTGCCAGACTGGATCACGCACGCCGGGGTATCGCCCGCCTTGCCATGATTGAGCAAGGTGCGGCAGATCGACCCCAGATGGGTGACACCCATGTAAACGACCAGGGTGCCGGGAAAGCGCGCAAGCGCCGCCCAGTCGAGCAGACCCGGATCGGACACGACTTCGGGGTCGCCGTGGCCGGTCACAAAGGCGACCGCCGACGCCGTCGTGCGTTGTGTCACGGCGATTCCCGCGTACGCTGTGGCCCCGAGCCCGGCGGTCACTCCCGGCACGATCTCGAACGAAATGCCCGCAGCGCGCAAAGAGATCGCTTCCTCGGCCCCCCGCCCGAAGACCAGCGGGTCTCCGCCTTTGAGCCGCACAACGCGGCGTCCTGCCCGGGCATGGTCGATCAACAGGTCGTTGATTTCGCTCTGGGTCAGCGTGCAATGGCCGATCGACTTGCCGGCGCAGATCCGCAGAGCGGCTTCCGGTGCAAGGTCGAGCAGGCGGGAGCTCGCCAGATGGTCATACACAACGACGTCGGCGCGAGAGAGGACGGCCTCGCCCCGCCGGGTCAATAGCCCGGGATCACCCGGGCCCGACCCGACCAGGTACACCGTCCCCAGCCCGGCGGATGGCTCTTTCTCGCTGACATGTCCGATCATGGCTCAAGTTCGACAATGACTCATGACCCAGACGAGCTGGGGACCGGTGTCCAGTATTTGTTGCCGCTGATCAGCAAGATGCCCAGCTCGTAGAGCAGAATCATGGGCAATGCCAAGAGAACCATGCTGATCGGGTCCTGTCCGGGCGTGAGCACCGCGGCGGCGATCGCGATCACCAGGATGGCGAATTTCCGCTTGGCCCGGAAGTCCGCGACCGTGAAGATGTGGATTCGCTCGAGGAACAGCATGATCAGCGGTGTTTGAAACGAGACACCGAAAACGAGGGGGAGAATCGTGGCAAAGCCCATCCAATCGCTGAGTCTCAAGGTCGGCGCGACTCCCAGCCAGACGTTGAACTGGAGCAGAAACGTCAATGTGAGGGGCAGCACCCCGAAGAAGCAAAGGAAGACGCCCGCGAGGAACAGGCCCAGCGAAAACGGCAGGTATTTCTTGACGTAGCTTTGCTCATGGCGGTAAAGACCGGCCGCCACGAAGGCCCAACCCTGGTAGAAGACCCAGGGACTGGCGACCACCAAGCCGGTGACCAGGCACACCATGAAGAAGATGGTGAGGGTCTCCAGCGGAGCGAGCGAGACCAGGCTCTGGTCGATCTGGACGGTGGACTGCTGCACCTGACGGATGAATCCCGCAGAGAAGAACTGAACCGGGATGCTCAGGGTCTTCTCCTTGAGGGTTTCCGGGTCCGGAAGCTTGAGGTCGGGGGCGATCTTTCCGAGCTCGGTCACGAAGGCATCGGCATCGACGACGGCCTGGAGTTTTTCACTCTTTGCTTCTTGCTTCTCGGCTTCATCGGTTTTCTTCTTGTATTCGTTTTCATAAAAGTCTTTGAGAGCGAGCTTGGCAGGCTCTTCCATTTTCTTCATCACCCGGTAGCCGATGTCGAGCCCCGGAATGAACACCACAAGTAAGCCGACAAACAAGCCAATCAGGGCGAGGATGAGGCGAACGCGCAGCTCTTCAATGTGCTCGCCGAAGCTCATCGTGGCCATCGACTGCTCTTCAGCGAAGAGATCTTGATCGTTGGGCATGGAAGGGAACCTCCCGCATACAGGCTGGGTGGAGATCGCCGGAAACGGCGGTGCAGAGAGGAGACGCGGGCTGCGTCGGCCAGTCCCGAGGCCGGAGCCCTTGTGGGCGGCACCGCCCGCCGGCTTCGCGGGGACAGCCAGGCGTGCGGGAGCGTTCCTATCAGGAGTAAGCTTATCACACTTCGCTCAGTCGTTTCCAGAGGAATGCGGCACGCGAGGCGGCTGGCGGGCAACAAACGATGGGTGCCCCGGTCGTGGTCGCTCCCGTGATCGACGTCGCGGCTCCGGGCTTGAGCGTGCCAATCATTGTCCCAGGGCGTGGCGAGTGATCTAATGAAAATGTCGGAGTCGGTCGCGGAACCGCGCCGGCCCCGGACGGGTCACGAGACCAGTCGCGCGCTCGAAATCGGGAAGTTGGCACCGATGAAGACGATGAACAGCGGCGGCGGATGGGCCGCCATCAAGTATTCGCTGCGGATGGCCAACAGGGTCGGCTGGTGGCAGCTCTGGAAGGCAATGTCGGCAAGGAACGCGTGCAAGACCTGCCGCGCTGGGCATGGGAGGCCAGAATGGCGGCATGCGCAACGAGGCGGGGCACTGGCCGGAGGTGTGCAAGAAGTCGCTGCAGGCGATGGTCGCAGATATGCAGGGGGCCCTTCGTCCCGGCTTTTTCAACACCTTCAGCCTGGACCAGCTCGCAACGCTGACCCCGCGCGAGCTCGAATGGAGCGGCCGGTTGACCCATCCGCTTTACGCCGGCCCTGTCGACACGCATTACCGCGCCATCTCCTGGGACGAGGCCCTCACTCGCTTGGGCGATCGCCTCAAACGCCAGGAGCCCGATCACAGCTTTTTCTACGCCAGTGGCCGGTCGTCCAATGAGGCCGGGTTTCTGCTCCAGCTCTTCGCCCGGCTCTACGGTACCAACTACGTCAGCAACTGCTCGTTCTACTGCCACCAGGCAAGTGGCGTTGGGCTCGGGCGGTCGCTGGGAACCGGCACGGCCACGGTCACCCTCGAAGACGTCGAGCACGCCGACCTGGTCTTTCTGATCGGAGGCAACCCGGCGTCCAACCACCCGCGGCTGTTGCGAACACTGATGCAGGTCCGCCGCAATGGCGGCGAGGTGATCGTCATCAACCCGCTCAAGGAAATCGGGCTGGTCAACTTTCGCGTGCCGTCGGACGTTCGAAGCCTTCTGTTCGGCTCCCCGATCGCGAGCCTGTACGTGCAGCCCCACATCGGCGGCGACATCGCGGTATTGACGGGCGTCGCCAAGATCCTGCTGGAACGTGGCCAGGTCGACCGCGAGTTCATTGCAAGTGCGACCGAGGGATTCGACGAGTTCGCACGGCAGGTTGAGTCGACCGCCTGGGTCGCGATTGAACGAGACGGCGGCGTGGCCCGGGCTGAGATCGAGCAGATCGCTGCGCGGTACGCCGCGGCAAAGAACACCGTTTTCGCCTGGACGATGGGGATCACCCACCACGTTCACGGGGTCGCAAACGTCCGGATGATCGTCAACCTCGCCCTCTTGCGCGGCATGGCCGGGCGGCCTCACGCGGGGCTCTTGCCGATCCGCGGTCATTCCAACGTTCAAGGCATCGGCTCGGTCGGGGTGACGCCCGCCCTCAAGCAGGCAATCGTCGACCGGCTGGAAAGCCTGCTCGGCGTTCAACTGCCGACGCAACCGGGCCTCGATACGATGGCCTGCATGCGGGCGGCGGCCGACGGACGGATCAAATCCGCCGTGTGCCTGGGCGGCAACCTGTTTGGCTCGAACCCGGACGCCGCGTTCGCCGGCCGGGCATTGCGGAACCTTGAAATGGTGACTTACCTCAACACGACGCTCAACACCGGGCACGTTCTGGGCCGCGGCCGTGAGACCCTGATCCTTCCGGTCCGCGCCCGCGACGAGGAAGGACCGACCACCCAGGAGTCGATGTTCAACTTCGTCCGCCTGAGCGACGGCGGTCCGCCGCGATACGAAGGCCCGCGCAGCGAGGTTTCGATCATTGCCGAGCTCGGCAGGCGCGTGCTGGGAGAAGCATCTCCGATCAACTGGACGGCCATGAACGATCATATGCCAATCCGCCAGCTCATCGCCCAGGCGGTCCCGGGCTTCGAGCAGCTCGCGACGATCGATCAAACCAAGAAGGAGTTCCAGATCCCCGGCCGCACGTTTCATACGCCGCGGTTCGGGACATCGACCGGCAAGGCACAGTTTGCGGCTTTGGTGCCGCCGGCCTTACCCGGAGGCTCGGGCGAATTGCGGTTGATGACAATCCGGTCGGAGGGACAGTTCAACACGGTGGTTTATGAAGAAGAAGACATCTACCGGGGCCAGGATCGGCGCGACGTGATCCTCATGAACGCCGGCGACATCGAGCGCCGCGGGCTCGTGGTCGACCAGGTCGTCTGTGTGCGAAGCGCAAGCGGAGTGATGCCCCGTGTGCGAGTGCGGGCGTTTGACATCAAGGCTGGTAATGCGGCCATGTATTTCCCCGAAGCCAACGTGCTGGTTCCGGCGGCGATCGACCCTGACTCGAAGACACCGGCGTTCAAGTGCGTGCTGGTGACAGTTGAGCGGGTCGTGACGAGCGTGGAGGGTAGCTTGAGCGGGCGTGAGGGTACTTCGAGCGACATCGTACCACTCGACGTGGCACGAACCTGAGTGGAGCGGACGAAAAGATCGTTCGGTCGTAGGTCGGGCTTGGCGACCACCGATCGCTTTCAATTACGGCTGGGCGGCGGGCGATTCCACGAGCTACGGGACGAGAGGTACACGATGGCCCCCGATCGCACTCGAAGCACGATCTGGCCGCAGGCCGTGGTTCTCCTGGTCTCGCTGGCCGCGGTCGCGGCGGCGGGGCTGTGGGTGATGCTCACTGCGGCCATACCTCTGCCGCCGGTGCGGCCGAATTCCGCGGCCGCGAAAGCCCCGAAACTGGGGCTGATCAGCTTCGACCGGCCGTTCCCGGCCGAGGGACGGTATGTCGCTGACCCATATATCGGATCGAAGGTCTGCTCGGAGTGTCACCCGGCCGAGTCGGCACTCTATTCGCGATCGGGGCACGCGGCGACCTTGATACCGGCCGGACGGCTCGAGATCTCGCGCCGGCTCGACGGAACGACCGTCACCGACCCCGAGATGCCCGAGGTTCGGTGGAGCTATCACTACAGCGAAGGCACGCTGCACATCGAGCGGCAGGCAGTGAGCCAGGTTCAGAAATGGGTCGCGGACTACGCGATCGGCTCGGGCCGCCACGCCCTGACTTACGTGAGCATGATCGACCCCCGTGGCCCGCAGGTCCTGGAACATCGGCTCACATACTACCGGCGGGAAGGGGGCAAGGGCGAGCTGGGGCTCACTCCCGGCCACGACACGCATCCAGCCCCGATGTGGCAGAAGGCCCACGGCGGAGAGCTGCCTCCGCGCGTCGCACGCGAATGTTTCCGTTGCCACGCAACCCAGCTCGCCGCCGGCGACGACGACCAGCGCTTCGACGAAGAGACGTTGATCCCCAACGTCTCGTGCGAGCGTTGCCATGGTCCCGGCAAGGCCCACGTCGCGGCGGCGCGCCGCCGTGCTAAGGCGCCTGAGCTGGTCCTCCCGTTCGGTCACGAGCGCTGGACCGCCGAATCACTCTTGACGATGTGCGGCGCGTGTCACCGTCTGCCATCACCGGCGCAGGCGGCCCAGATCCGAACCAACAATCCCGGCCTCGTCCGGTTCCAGCCCGTCGGGATCATGCAGTCACTCTGTTATCAGAAGAGCGCCGGCGCTTTGAGTTGCGTCACCTGTCACGATTCGCACGCGCGCGTCTCCTCCAATCGCCCGGCGTATGACACGATCTGTCTGACGTGTCACTCCGAGCCCAAAGATCGGAAATCGCCAAGCCCGGCCACTCCGTCTCCGGCGCAGCCGGTCCTTGCGAGCGCCCGCGAGCCGTCCCGGCCTTGCCCGGTCTCTCCGCAGGCGCGGTGCGTCGAGTGCCACATGCCGCGGGTCAATGCCGGCCAGGGCATTCTGTTCTCGGACCACTGGATCCGGATTCGACCTCCGGCCAACCCGATGTCAAAGGCCGCCGCGGGGATCAAACCGTGAATTCTTCTGTTTCCGCTCGAGATTGCGATGCGTGACGACTTGCGGCAAACTCCTCGTGCCGGCCAGTACAAGATCTGGGCGCTGCTATTAGCCACGGCGGTCGCGGGCGCTCTCTTGGGATTCGGCCGGTTTGCCGGCGACAATCGCAGGGATATCGAGCTCGTTCGAGCGAAGCCGGGTTTTCCTCCAGGCGAATGGGTCATGATGGTCGAGCTCGCGGTGCCGGCCGTGATGATCGCGGCGGCCGCCCGAGCGGGGCGACTGAGGTTCCTGCTCAGCTCGGGAGAAACCATGATCTGGCTGGGCGGCATTTGCCTCTTGATCGCCGGTCTCTATCGTGTCCGCCATTATCATCGAGCAACATATCTTAGCGATTATGGAATGCTCACTGAGTTTGCGACGAAACCCTCGATTGCCGATCTCCCGAAATTGCTCTTTGCCTGGCCGATGGTCTACGGCGCGATTGCCGTGGGCACGTCGTACCTGGCCATCAAAGGCTCAACCAGCCGGGCGTATCGCTGGCGGTGGCTCGCGCCGGCTTTCTTCCTCGTTGGCGTGACGGGAGCTCCGTTCGTGCTGAATCGTTGGGCCGTCAAATGGGACCCGGATTCGAGCTGGCTGATGCTGTTCTTCGTGCCATGTCTGGCCCTCGCCGCCATGGTGCCTGCACTCTTCTTGGTGGGCGATTCCAATCGGAAGATCGCGTGGATCAACTTGATCGCCGGACTATTCTTGGCGCCGACGGTTTACCTGTTGTTCGTGGCGGCGATTTACCCGCCGTACGACGACGACTTCGCGCTCGCCGTCACGGAAATCCTCCATATACTGGGGCAAGGCTTTGCTCTTCTCGTTCTGGGCAACCTCTTGCTTGTGGTTGGCTCGATCACAATACTCTGTACAAGGAAGGGCCTGGCCTCCACACGATGACATCAGTCCCGTTTTATCCGCTGCAATTCCAGCCGATCCTGCGCCGGCTGATCTGGGGAGGCCGGCGCCTGGGCACGGTGCTGCACAAGCCGATCGGCGACGGGGCCGATTATGCAGAGAGCTGGGAGATCTCCGACTATCGCGACCAGGTAAGCGTCGTCCAGGAAGGGAGCCTGGCCGGTACGACGCTCCGCGAGCTGGTCAAGACGAGAGGGGCCGAGCTGTTCGGGCCAGCCCTCGGGCCGCGGAATCAGTTCCCGCTCCTGGTCAAGTTCATCGACGCCCATCAGGACCTCTCGGTTCAGGTCCATCCCGACGACGCGACCGGGTGGCGGCTGGCCGGCGATAACGGCAAGACCGAAACCTGGGTGATCGTTCAGGTCGACCCGGGCGGTGCGATTTACGCCGGCTTGAAATCCGGCGTCGGCCGCGCAGAGTTCGCCGCGGCGATCGAATCGGGCAAGGTCGAGCCGCTTCTCCATCGGCTGGAGCCGAGAACGGGGGACTGCATCCTGATCGACGCGGGCACGGTGCACGCGATCGGCGCCGGCGTGCTGCTTGCCGAGATCCAGGAGACCTCGGACGCGACGTTCCGCATCCACGACTGGGGGCGGCTCGGTCCTGACGGCAAGCCCAGGACGCTCCATATTCACCAGGCTCTGGCGTCGATCGATTTCGAGCGCGGACCGGTCGCGCCGATCACGCCGGAGATCGAGCAAACGCCCGGCGGTACGCGTGAAGTGCTGGCGCGATCGCCCTATTTCGCTTTGACGCGGCTTACCTTCACAGGGAATGCAATCGCTGGACATCCGGAGCGATTCACGATATTGATGGGCCTCGATGGTTGTTCCGAAGTCTGCCACGAAGGGAAATCGTTTCGGCTCGATTTCGGCCAGACGTTGCTATTGCCAGCCGCTCTGGGAGCCTGCGAGATCGTGCCACGCGAGCGGGCCACGGTCCTGAGCTGCGTGGTTCCCTGAACGAGAAAGCGTGTCTCGAAACGAACCGTGTGCAACGATCGAACCGCGCGACCGAGGCGTCGCCGGGGCATGGAGACGATCATTTGGCCGACGCAACATGCTACGTCGACCGGCGTTCTTTGAGCCGGCTCTTCCCCTCCCTGCGGCTCGTGGGAGTACTTCGACTGGCGCTAGACTTCAGGAAGTTGATCATCGCCGCGCTCGGCCTGACAGTGCTCCAGCTTGGCTGGTCTCTCCTGGATTGGCTGGTCCCCGGCACGACTGACCTCACGCTTGACCTCTTCGAGGCCTCGAGAGCCGCGAGCATCCAGCCTGAGGACGTCACGTGGACATGGCCAGCATTTTCGGCCATCCACTCCCAGATCTCGGAGCCGTTCCGGATGCTGGCGGATCCGATCCTGGTGCTGTTCATGCCGGGAAGCGGGTGGCTCGCGATGCTTCACGCCCTGTTGCGGGTGTTATGGCTGATCGTGGTCTGGGGAATCTGCGGCGGTGCGATCTGCCGGATCGCGATCGTTCAGGTCGCGCAAGTCCAGCAGACCGGCGTCGCCCAGGCATTACGGTTCTCATTGCGACGAGCGAAAACCCTGATCGCCGCACCGCTCTTGCCCCTGATGGGGGTGTCGCTGTGCGCTGCGATCGGAGCGGGCTTCGGTCTCTTGTACCGGCTGGGGGATGCCGGGCGGGCGGTTGCGGGTTTTCTGCTATTCATGCCGCTCTTCTTGGGCCTCATCATGACCCTTCTGGCGGCCGGGTTACTCGCGGGCTGGCCGCTGTTGCAAGCGGCTGTGGCCGGCGGCGCCGAAGACGCGCTGGACGCGTTCAGTCGCGTCTACGGCTACCTGAGCCAGCGGGTTGGCTCGCTCGTCGCCCTGGTCGCTCTGGCGTGGCTCTTGGGAATGATCGGCACGCTGCTGGTGGATCTCCTGGCCGGCGGCGTGATCCGCCTGACGCTCTGGAATCTGACCATCTCCGGGCCCCAGGCCCGGATCGCCCCGCTCGTCGGCAGCGGTGGACACTCAGACGGTATCGCGGCGGCGATGCACGCGTTCTGGCTGGGGGCGGTTAAGCTGGTGGCGCATGGCTGGGTTTACAGCTTTTGGTGGACCACCGCGGCGTTTCTCTATCTCTGGCTGAGGCACGACGTCGACGGCACTCCGTGGGAAGAGATCGACCCGGCTCAAGCGGCCGTGTTCACGGCGGCCGGCTCGAATTCCGCAGTCCCCGCGACGAGCCTTTCGCCGAGTGCTCCGCCAGGATCTGAGTGAATGCGGTGCTCACGCGCCGACCCAGCGACCGCCCACAAAATCGCCCTCGAAAACGGTGCTGATCACGGGCAGCTCGGACTCGAGGACGAGCGTGAAAGGGTCCTTGTCGTCGCGGTCGGGCAGGGATACGACTGCCAGGTCGGCCGATTTGCCGGGTTTCACGCTGCCGGTCGTGGTGTCGGCGCAAAGCGCCCAGGCGCCGAACAAGGTCCCCATCGTGAGCAAGAGCTGCCCCGAGAGCGAGCCATCCCGGCGGTGCAGGAATCGCAGCTCGTCGAGAATGCTCAAGCTGGGGCTGGAAGCGAGGCTGTCGGTGCCGAGGCAGACGATCGCGCCTCGCTCCAGGAGTGCGCGATAAGGGTGCGGGGCGTGGCCGAAGCGGGCATGCGTCCGGGGGCAGTAGGCGACGGCCACGCGGTGGCCGTCGGATGCGGCCTCGGGCCTGAGCTGCCAGAAGTCGTCGGGGTCGAGATAGGTTCCGTGAGCGATCAGCCAATCGGCGTTGCGCAGCTCGCCGCGGCGGACGTAGTCAGACGGACGCGGGCCGACCGGCTCCCAGCCGTCGTCCCAGGCGCCCAGGTCTTCGAGGAAGGTTCGCAGCGGGCCGTCGCGATCTTTCAAGAGCCGAAGCTCCTCAGGCAATTCCGCGAGATGGGTCGACAGCGGCATCCTGCCGGCAACGGCTTTGTGATAGAGCCAGCCGGCAGTGCTGTAGGGAGCGTGCGGGCTCAGGCCGGGCCGCGCACAAGCGGCCACTTGCATCTCGGGGCGGATCGATCCCAGCCATCGCCAGGCGCTGTCGCTGGTCTCGAGACCGCGGTCGCGCTTGAGGCCGATCAACTCGGCAAAGACCACGGCGCGCAAGGGCACTCGGCAATCGGGCCCCAGCTCAGCCCGGCCGTGGTGGTGTCGCCCAGCAAGGTTGTGCCGCCGTCGAGCGAGGCCTTGAGGTTGCGGCGCACAGCCGCACCACGGGTTTCGTCGCTGCCCGAGCGTCTTTGCTCCACCACCCGGCGCAGCCACGAGATCTCATCCTGGGGATCGCTGCCTTTACGAACCGATCGAGCCAGCGGCTCGAGCTCGAGATGGGTATGCGCATTCACGAACCCGGGCGTGAGCGCCACGTTGCCCAGATCCATGTCGCCCCGGCGCTCGGTCGCGGGCCCCACCCATCCGATTCGCCCATGCTCGATCGTGACCGAGCCGTCGCGGATCGGCGGGCCCTCCACGGGGTAGACGTATCGCGCCTGGAGCGTCAATGTGCCGCGTCTCAAGAGGCGTCTCCCCAGAAGCGGACCAGCCGAACGGAGAATCGGAGACGATTGGTTCTCGGTTCGCGACCAGAGCAAGAGGGTCCTGACCGATCAAGAGCCGAACTCGTCGAGCCCCGCGCCGGGCACGGCTGGCCGGCCGCGTTGCTTGGCATTCAGCTTCCAAAGGTGGAACAACAAGAGCCCCGAGAACAGCCCGCTCGCCGCGATCCAGCCGCCATGATAAAGCCCTTCCGCCGGATTGCGATAGATCCAAGGCACGATCAACGCGGACCACGGAGCCGTCAAGAGCCAGCCCTGCGAGACGGCAAAGGCGTTGTTCAGGAAGTGAAACACGATTCCGGGAAGGATGCTCCGGCTGCGTACCGCCAGCAAACCGAGCACGATTCCCAGCAGGGTCGCATTGAAGAGCTGCTGGAACAGGCTCAACAGGACGTGGAGAAAGCCAAACATCAAGGCCGACAGCAAGATGGCCGAACGCGTCCGGTGCTGGTGCTCCAGCCCCGAAAGAATGAAACCGCGAAAAGCAAATTCTTCGCAGACCGCCGGTATCAAGGCGAAGACCAGTACCGTGACGGCGAGGCTGCGGGACTGGCCGATCATCTGTCCCAGCGAAGTCTTGATCAGCGACGAGATCGGGAAGAGCCACTCGACCACCGGTCTCAGCTCACTGACGAGCGGATTCAGGGCGATAACGAGCGCTACGGCAATCAGGATGTAGCGCGGCTCGGGCACGGTCAATCGCAGAGTTCGCGCCGGGTCGGACGTGAGGAACAGGGCCATCAAGATGGGAGGGATCAATATGATGAGCTCACCCGCCGCCACACTGGCGGGGTTGAGCCCCAACCCATTGAATGCCAGATACAGGAGCAGGAACCAGGACAGCGTGAGGATCAAGGCAAAACACAGGGTCGCCTGGCCGCCCGTCGGCAATGGCTCGCGATCCCTGAGCAAGTGGCGGAACCACGACGACAGAGTGAAGTGCTCGGCCTCGCGGAACAGGACCTCCTCGCGTTGAAACTGGTCGATCGCCCATCGCAGTGCGACGGCGCCATAAATCAAGGTCGGCACGAGCACCGGCAAGAAGAACCGCATTGCGAGGTCGTAGTCGCCGAGGATCAAGGCCCGCAAGAGCAGGGCCACCCCCGTGATCGGAACCAAGCTGTAGAACAGATCGAGCTTGACCCCGGCGCCAGGGTCAGGAACACGAGCGGCAGGCACACGAGGTAAAGCGGGGTCATGTAGTACTGACCCTCCTTCATGCTGCGTGCGAGGATCGCCAGCGACAGGCAGAGGGCGCTGAAGAACGCCGCCAGGGGGATCAAGAGCAAGACCATCCAGAACGCCGCTTGCAAGGTTGGCGGCGCGATGACGGCGGCGGCGGCCCGGCGGCCCGGGTCGGCCGACATCGAGCCCAAATTGTGAGCAAGCTGGATTCCGGTCAGACCCATGCTGAGCAGGTTGAGGATCGCCGTCATCACGCTCGCCAGCATCACCGTCAGGAATTTTCCCAGGACCAGCTCGGTCCGGCTCGCCGGGCTGATCAGCAGGGTTTCCATCGTGCCGCGCTCCTTCTCGCCAGCACAGAGATCGATAGCCGGGTAGAACGCGCCCGTGAGCGACATCATGACCAGCAAGAACGGAAACAGCCGGCTCCAGACAATCGATCCCAGCTCGCGCGCTGTGGCCACATCCACGGCCTTGACCTGGATCGGCTCGCTGTAGCTCTCGGTCTTCTTGTCGCGCTTGAGCCGCCCGGCAACGATCCTCTGCCTCCAGCGCAACAGCACTTCCTTGAGCCGGAGGTAGGTGATCTGGCTGGTCTCGTCGATGCTCTTGTACTTGATCGGGATGTCGATCTCCTTTTCGCGCCGGAGCTGGGCCTCCAGGTCAGGCGGAATGATCATCACCGCCGAGACCTCGCCGCCGCGGATGGCTTGCTCGGCGCGACGAGGATCACTCCAGGGGCCTGACGCCAGCTCGGCCTTGACCAACAGCTTCTCCGCCTCAACCGGCGAATCGAAGAGCGCGGGGTTGAAGCCTTCGCCCCGGGAATTCAAGAGCGGCGGCGCTTTCGACAAGAACTCGGCGCCCACCACAACCACCACTCGCGCCTTCTGCTCAAGCGCCGCACCAAACTTGATGACGCCGATCCCCAGCATGGGATAAAGCAGGATCGGCAGCACGAAAATCATGAAGAGGGTGCGCCGATCGCGGACCTGGTCCCGCACCTCACGACGGAAGATGATATACAGATTCGACCAGTTGAGGGTGGGCCCGGTCATGGGTTCACAAATCCGGTGCTAATGCGGGGGCTACGGACTGCTCTTGGGGGCTCTAATCTGTGACGCGAGCCGTTCCTCTTACGAATGCCGCCAATCCGTACCGGCGTCGATTGCGGCCGGGGCGGCGGCCGAGTCGGCACGCTCGACCAGGAAGAAGAATAGCTCTTCCAGGTCGGCCTGGTCAAACCGCTCCAGAAGCTCTCTGGGCGAGCCCTCGGCCTGGAGCCGGCCCCGGTGCACGATGGCGACCCGCTCGCACAGCTTTTCGACCTCGTGCATGGAGTGAGTCGAGAACAGGATGGTCTTGCCGCGTTCCCGCAGCTCAAGGATGTTCTGGAGTACCGCCCGGGCCACAAGCACATCCAGCCCCGAGGTCGGCTCGTCGAAGATCAACACGGGGGGATCGTGGACGATCGTCCGTGCAATCGACACCTTCTGCTTCATGCCGGTTGACATCTTCGAGCCCAGGACGTCGCGGAAGTCGTTCATCTTGAGCCAGTCGAAGATCGCTTCCATCCGCGCGCGAGCCGCTCGTCGGGCAAGCCGTAAAGCTTGCCGAAGTACTCGACGAGCTCCCAGGCCGTCATCCGGTCGTAGATCCCCGTGCTGGCCGACATGTAACCGATGCTGGCACGCACCGCCTGAGGGTCGGTCACCACGTCATGGCCGGCAACGATCGCCCTGCCGCCGGTGGGCTTGAGGACGGTGCTCAAGATCCGAAGCGTCGTGGTCTTGCCGGCTCCGTTGGGGCCCAGAAGCCCGAAGATCGCTCCCGGCTGGCACGCGAACGAGATGTCGGATATCGCGGCGACCCAGCCGCGCTGATAATCGAGAAAACGTTTGCACAACCCTTGAACCTGGATCACGAATCGCGTCCCGGCGGTTTGCCAGAGCGGCCTCGCTCGTTTGATGCTGCCCTCGACAAAAGGCTCAACCCGGCACCTCGCCTTCCGCGTGATCTAGGGCGCCGGCATTGCGGAGAACCGCCGGAATCGCCCGTCTCGTCCTGTCAGCCGGCGACCGCCTCGAGTCGGGTTTCGGCCGGCACCTCGTCTAGATAATCATAGAATACGTTACGCTGACGAGGGATATAACCCGCTTCACGAATTGCGCCCTTGATCTGGTCGAGCGACAGGTGATAGACCGTCCCGGCCGACGATACGACGTTTTCCTCGATCATCAGGCTGCCCATGTCGTTAGCGCCAAAAAAAGCGCAACCTGGCCAATCTTCGGTCCCTGAGTCACCCAGGACGACTGGATATTGGGCACGTTGTCGAGGTACAGCCGCGAAAGGGCCTGGGTCTTCAAATACTCGAATGCCCCCGCGGCCGGAACGTCGGCCATATCGGTGTAATCGGGCTGGAACGTCCAGGAGATGAACGCCGTGAAGCCGCCGGTCTCATCCTGGACCCGGCGGACCCGCTCGAAGTGCTCAACGCGCTCTTCAAGAGTCTCGATGTGCCCGAACATCATCGTCGCCGTCGACCGGCCCCCCAGCTCGTGCCAGGTCTGGTGCACATCCAGCCAGTCGTCGGTCATGACCTTGCCGCGGGTGATCTCGGCGCGTACCCGGTCCACCAGAATCTCGGCACCACCACCGGGCAGGCTTCCCAGCCCGGCGTCCTTGAGCCGGAAGAGAACCTCGCTAAGCGGCCGTTTCGACACCTTGGTGAAGTGATAGATCTCCGGTGCGCTGAAGCCGTGTACGTTCACCTGCGGAAAGTGCGCCTTGATGTCGCGGAGCAGCTCTTCATACCACTCGAGCTTCAGATGCGGATGCAAGCCTCCCTGCATCAAGATCTGGTCACCCCCCAGGGCCACTGTCTCGCGGATCTTTTCGAGCAGGACTTCGCGATCGAGCACGTAGGCCTCGGTGTCGCCGACCTTGCGGTAGAATGCGCAGAAGTCGCAGACGGCCGTGCAGACGTTCGTGTAGTTGATGTTACGGTCGATGTTGTACGTGCGGAACGGCTCGGGATGGAGCCGGCGGCAGACCGAGTCGGCAGCGTGACCCAGCTCGAGCAAGGATGCCGAGCGGAACAACTCGACCCCTTCATCGAAGCTCAGCCGGCAACCGTCAGCGGCGCGGCGCAAGATTGCCAGGGCGGTGGAAGACAAGGCTCACTCCTTGGGGTGCCAGGCCGAGCCAAGCCGCCTTCGCGGCGAATTGCATGAGTCCCGCCAGCTCGGGCTCTCCCAGGTCATAAGATAGCACGCGCGTCAAATAATCGTAACACGTTGCAGAATCGAGTCCCAGACGAAGCCCGTGCATCCTCGCCAGCTCGGCCGCGTGAGCCAGCCCCATGGCGCGGCTCTGCTCGAGAGCGGCCGGCAGGTCGTCAAGCTCGACTCCGCCACGCGCCACCCAGAGGGCGAACACGAAGGGCAATCCCGTCAGCTCATTCCACGCCTGGGCCAGGTCAACCACGTTCAGAAACGGCGAGTGCGGGACTCGCATTGCTCGATCCCCGATGACCAGCACGGCGTCGGCAGTGCTCTCGAGCGGCGACACGCCCATCGGAAGCTCTTCAATGCGGGACGGCTGTACCGCATGCTGCTCGTCCAGCCAGATCCGCGCCAGGACCTGGCTGGTCCGAGACCCGGCATCGAGCGCCAGCCGCTCAACCTGATGCCACGGAACCCGCCCAAAGAGCTTGACGCTCCGGACCGGCCCACGCGCCGCGATCGCAAAACCCGGAATGATCTCGTACCCCAGGCCGACGCCACGGAGGTACTCGATCGACGGGATCAGTGCGACATCCAGATCGCCGGCAGCCAATTGCTCTGCCAGCTTGCTCGGCACATCCATCGACAGCCGTACGCCCGGTGCATTCTCACAAAGTCCATAATATAATGGCTTTGCATTCAGATAGCTCACGGCCCCAACGCGAATCGGCGTCAGCATTGGCATCCTAGCTCCTCGATCCCGGAGACGTACCTGTGCGGGCTCCCGGCCGCAGACGGAGAACATCAAAGACCCAGCGAGTTGATTGAACTTTCAGAATCTTTTGAAATTCTAGTCCGGCGGCGAGAAATCGCAAGTGGGCACTCCGCCGCGATGCCTGAGCGCAACGATGGAGATCGGTCAAATGCGGCAGGCTGGCTGCTGGAACAGATGGTCCGGCCAGAGGATAATTGCAGCAGGTCTCGCCCCACTACCCAGGGATATCGATCAAAATGGCTCCTGAAGAGCTGCGCGACGCGACCAAGGAACGCCCGTTCGAGCCGTTTCGCCTGGTGATGAGCGACGGCGTCGCATATGACATCCTTCATCCCGACCTGCTGATGGTCGGGCAGAAAACCGCTGTCGTCGGTCTGGTAGGTGATCCCGCCCAAGAGTTCTATGATCGGACGATCAAGATCGACCTGAGCCACGTCGTCCGGATCGAGCCCGTTCCGCCGGCCCCGCCGCCGGGGACGTTTCGTTTGAAGTGACGCCGAGCGTGGTCTTGGCACTCCCTTGCTCACCGTGTAGGAAGAGCATCGGCTAGGGTCCCCGACCGGCCGGTAGGCGGCAGTGAGCCAGGCGACCAGCAGTCGAAAACCTGCCTCGTTGAGGTTGGCGTAACGCCGCAATGGCTCGATCGAGCAATCGGTGCTGGTCACGGGTAGAGGCAACATGTCCGCCGGGCGCCAGAAGTGGCTGCCCGGCTTGTCGTTTAACAACAAAGCGCGGATGCGGATTACGCACGACTACTATGCGATCGTGGATCTGGAGGCGACGTGCTCTAACGACGGGGCCGTGCCGCGCCACGAGATGGAGATCATCGAGATCGGTGCCGTCATGCAGAGCTCCCGCACGTTCGAGGTCGAGTCCGAGTTCCAGACCTTCGTCCGCCCGGTCCGCCACCGGGAGCTGACCGAGTTCTGCACCGCATTGACCGGGATCACCCAGGACGACGTCGACGCTGCGCCTCCTTTCCGCGAGGCGCTCGAGGCGATGAAGGAGTGGATGTACGGGTTTGGCGACTCGCTGTTCTGCTCGTGGGGTGACTACGACCGGAAGCAGTTCCTCCAGGACTGCGAGTTCCATCGGGTCGCCTACCCGTTCCGCTCCGAGCACCTGAACCTCAAGGCCGAGTTCGCCCGCGCCCTCGGCAATAAGAAAAAGCTGGGCATTGCCGAGGCGCTCCGCCACCTGGGTATGGATTTCGACGGCTCGCATCACCGCGGCCTCGACGATGCCCGGAACATCGCGAGAATCGTGCGGCGCGTGTGCATCGGGGCATGAGCCGGACCAGGCGCTGCGTCGGACCAGGTGGGAATGTAGGTTATACTCGGAATCGTGGTACACTCCGTGCCCCGAGGGCAGGTGAGCTTGGTCGTCCGGCGAAGAGAGGGGAGCGCCATGAGTGGAGCAGGGTCGTGGTACCTGGTACAGCAACTGGCGATTCAGTTGCCGGTGTTCCTCGTGTACCTCGCCGGCGCGATCCTCGGCCTCGCGTTGCTGGACCGCGCGCGTCTACCGGCGATCCTATGCGCCACGGGCTGCGCGCTCATGCTTCTGGCCTCCCTGGCGGTGACGAGCATCCAGTTCGTACTCTTGCAGCGGATCGGCGTTGGGTCGATGGCGCAGTATGCGATGATGTCCTCCGCGGTCGGCTTTGTCGGGATGCTCGCCCGGACCGTGGGGACGGCGCTCGTCGTCGCCGCGGTCTTCATCGGCCGGAGGCGCGGACCAGATGGCCAGGCCTAACGAGCGCCGGCGGCGGGCCTCGTTGCCGGGCTCGCGGCCGGAGCCGCCAGCAACAACGAGGCATCGTTCTGGGCGTGGGGTTGCAGCAGCCTGGCACTCGGGCCCTTGGCCTCACTCGGTCTGGGAATCGCCTGGCAATTCGCCATCCTGATGGCCTCCGGCCGCTGCTCGAGTTATGCTGGGCTGGTTGGCGTCGGGCTGCTCCTCAATGGCATCGCCGTCTACTGGGCCTTGTCTGCGTTCCTCCCAAGGTGAGGGCGACGGCGGCCGGATCGTGCTGAACTCGCGCTCCAGCGGACCCGGCCCGCAACGGTGCTTCGTGGTACAGTCGGGGATCATCCTCGGCGCGCCGGGTCGGGCCGGTGAGCTTCGTCGTCAGGCTCCGGAGGACGTACCATGGATCTTGCGAAAGTGTACCCGTACGTGGCCCCAGTCGGTTACATTGAGGTGGCTCCGAGCGGGCCGGATGGGTTCTTCCTGCCTATCGGTCACGACGTCTTCGCCATACTTGTGCACGACCTCGATGGCCTCAGCCGGAATGTCCTGCCGGACGAGTTAGCCGAAGCCGCGCTGGGCGCGACGGAACTGCACCGGCGGGCGCTCGACAACCTGGAGTCGCTAGCCGCGGGACCGGACATCCAAAAGTCCATGCACCAGGGGCCCGACGGCATGCCATTCATCCTCTGGGTGGGTCACTGGCTGACCGCCTCGTGCATCCGGCTTCCCGGTCTGCACGCCTTCGCCTCCCCGCTGCTGAAGGCCGATACGCTGTGTGTCAGCGTGCCGCAGCGAGAGGCGATGCTCCTGTTCCCCCTTGGCACGCGGGAGCAGCGGAGCCAGATGCGGGCGCTGATCCGGGCGAACGAGGCGGCGCGCGCAAGCCGGTCACCTGGGAGTTGTTCACGCTGTCCGCGGCGGGACTCGAGCCGGTCGTGGAATAGCCGGCGGAATCGGCGTTTCCTTGCTGGGCTATTGCTTCTACCACTACTGTGATGGCTTGGAGAAGGGTGCTCGGGACCTGCAGAGCGTCCCCGCGGAGTCATTCACCGCAAGGCGGTAGGCTGAGCTGATCCAAAACGGGAAGTGATCGAGACAAATGGGTTACTCGACGCCTTGACGTGCAGCATCGGAGACCTGCGCCATGCCCAGCGCGGCATTGAGACGGTGCCTGATCAGCACCCTCGTCTTGGGGAGCGTGCTACTGCCGGGCGGATGCCGGGGGCCCAGGCAGCCGGACGCCCAGATCGCGTACGACCGCGCCAATCAACTGCTCGACGAAGGGAAAACGGAAGAGGCGATCAGGCTGTTCCGCCAGGCGATACGGCTCAAGCCGGATTTCGCCGATGCGTATTACGAGCTGGGCTCGGCGCTCGAATTGCAAGGAAAATGGCAGGAAGCGATTGTCGAGCTGAGCGAGGCCGTCCGGCTGAGGCCCGACGATGACGAGGCCCACTACAATCTCGGCCACGCTTTTCTGGAGCAAGGCGATCTCGACGCGTCGATCCGCGAGCTGTGCGCCGCGATCCGGCTGAGACCCGATTTCGCCAACTCCCACGTGAATCTGGGCAGGGCTTTGGATCGCAAGAAGCAACATGAAAAGGCCGTCGCTGCCTACCGTAAGGCGCTGCGCCTCGCGCCCAAGATGGGGTGGCTCATGCCAACCTCGGCGTCGCCCTGGTGCGGCTCGGGAAGCTGGAGGAAGCCATCACCGAGCTCCGTACGGCGATCCGGATCAGGCCCGATGACGCGTTGACCCATTACAACCTTGGCACTGCGCTGGCCGACCAGCACAAGCTCGCTGAGTCGGTCGCCGAATTCCGCGCGGCGATCCGGATCGAGCATGACTACGCCGACGCCCACAACAACCTGGGCACCGCCCTGCATGAGCAGGGAAAGCTCGATGAAGCCGTCGCCGAGTTCCGCGCGGCGATCCGGATCAGGACCGATCACGCCGGAACCCACCTCAACCTCGGGCTCTCGCTGGTCAGCCAGGGCAGGCGGGACGAGGGGATTGCCGAATACCGCGCGGCGATTGGGCTCGAGCCCGACAATCCTCTGGTGCACTACAGTCTCGGAAGCGCCCTGAGACAGCAGGGGGCCCTGGGTGAGGCGATCCTCGAATTCCGCGAATCGATCCGGCTCAAGCCCGACTTCGCCGAGGCCCACTATGTCCTCGGCTATGTCCTGCAACAGCAGGGGAAGACGACGGCTGCGATCGCGGAGCTCCGCACTGCCCGCGAACACGCCAAACCCGGCTCGGAGCTCGAGCGCCAAATCCGGCGGGCACTGAGTGAATCCGGGGCCGAGCAATAAGAGTCGGCCTTCGATCTTGAATGGCTGTCCTTGCGCTTCTTTCATGAATGCGCCGCTCCAGCGCGCTGAACCATCGACGATTGCGCTGTACCGTTCGGCGGATTCCTTCGATTGCAGCAAGTCCAGCGGGTCGATCGCGGGGCAAGCGCCGGTGGAAACGCGCTACCGGCCCTTGTCGTCACTCCCGGCTCCTGCGATATTTGTTTGATCAGTCCGGGCGGCGCAGCCAGGCGGGCCGTAAGGTGTTCGGCCGGACGGCAGCTTCCAGGAGACCTCTTATGCAGCCTTTCCGAACCATCCTGTTTGCTGCTGACTTTTCCGCAAACTCGAAGGAAGCCTTCGACGTGACGTGCTCACTCGCCGTCGAGAACAAGACCCGGGTGATTGTGCTGCACGTGGTTGAGCCGAACTTTGTCCCGGACGAGCCAGCGTATCTCCACGATCCGAACGTTCACTTTGTTTCCAAAAGGGGTGAAGGCGACGTCGAGGCCTTGAGACAGAAGCTGAGCGAGGTCTACGCTCCGAATCATCCCATCGACGTGGCGTTCGACATCAGGCAGGGAGATGCAACAGCCGAGATCCTCCTCGTCGCTCAGGAAATCGGCAGTGACCTGATCGTTACGGGAACGCACGGGCGTACCGCAGATCGCTGGCGGCTGGCCGGGAGCGTGGCCGTCGCCGTATTGCACGGTGCTCGTTGCCCGGTGCTGGCCCTGCGCTCGCACGAGGCCCCGTACTCACCCGAGCGCATCGAGCGCATCCTGCACCCCACGGATTTCTCGCAGGAGTCCCAGCGAGCACTTCACGTCGCGCGTTCGCTCGCCCGCGATCTCGGGGCCAGGCTCATCATTCTGTACGTAGAAACTCTGGAGATCGTCACGGAGGAGACAGAAGCCCCGCCGCTCGACGCAAAAGAGTACGAAGACGCCCTGGAGGAGATGCGCAAGCGGCTCGATGGAGCCGACCTGAAACATCCCGTCGAGACGCGAATCGCGCGCGGGTTTCCGCCGGACCAGATCCTTGCAACAGCCAGAGACTCCGGGTGCGGCCTGATCGTGATGGGAACGCACGGGCGGACTGGATTGCTCCGGAGCTTGATGGGAAGCGTTGCCGAATCGGTCCTGACCAATGCCGAGTGTCCGGCGATGATCGTGAAGCCTTGATGTGATGGAAGGGCCAAGGCGCAGCCACTTCGTCGCCGTGCCGAGTGAAGCGGCTGTGCTGCCGGGCGATGGCCAACTTCGTACTCCGGCCAGGCAGCGTCAGGCCTTCATCTCGGTGGCCGAGAGTCAGCGTCGCGCCCGGGTATGCCAGGCTCTGGGCGACCCGCACGCCAAGAACCTGACAACCCCAGGGCTCAATCATCGCAAGTTTTCGCATCGATGCGGTTGGCGGGAATAAGATTGTAAACCAGTAGGATGAGTGGTTGTAATTGAGAACCACGGGAGCCCGATGCGACTCCAAGACATGAGAAAGATCGACATTTGGTAGCCATCGATTCATGGATACGGATCGCAACCTTCTTTTCGGTGTGCTGGCGCTTCAGGCAGACCTGATCGACTCGCATCAGTTCGTCGAGGCCTGTACGCTCTGGACCTCGCGGAAGAATGTGCCCCTGGCAGACCTGCTCATCGAGCGAGGTTGGATCGAGCCCCCCGATCGGCTGCATCTTGATTATCTGCTCGAGCGAAAGCTGAAAAAGTGCGGCGGGGATGCAAGGGCCACGCTCGCCTCGATTTCCACCGATGTCAAACGCTCATTGGCCGCCCTCGAAGACGCTGATATCCAGCAATCGCTGGCGGACTTACCTCGGTGCGATGGGTCGGATTCCGTTCAGACCGTCGATTACGCTCCCGATGTTCGGGAACGCTACAAACTCGCGCACCTGCACGCCACGGGCGGCATCGGCCGGGTCTGGGTCGCCCGCGATATCCAACTGGGTCGCGACGTCGCACTGAAGGAATTGCGGCCCGAACGTGCGGCGAGCGCCGACACGTGGGAGCGATTCCTCCGAGAAGCCCAGATCACGGGACAGCTCGAACACCCGGGTGTGATTCCCGTGTACGAGCTGTCGCGCCGGCCGGAGGATCATCAGCCATTTTACACGATGCGCTTGATCAAAGGCCGCACCCTGACCGAGGCGGTCCGGTGCTATCACGAACAGCGAGAACATGGGCGCACCGACTCCATGGAGTGGGTTCCGCTGTTGAACGCGTTCGTTACCGTGTGCAATACCGTCGCATTTGCCCACGCGCGGGGTGTGATTCACCGCGATCTCAAAGGCCAGAACGTGGTCCTGGGCGATTACGGGGAGGTGATTGTCCTGGATTGGGGCCTTGCCAAACTGGTCGAGCGCGCGGAGGACGAGAAGAGCGCTCCGCCGGTCGTCTTCGATTTGCCGGGGTCCGGGACGGCTGACCTCACGATCCATGGTCAGGCACTGGGGACACCGTCTTACATGGCACCGGAGCAAGCGGCAGGCCGCGTCGACATGATCACCGTCAAAACGGATGTTTATGGATTGGGCGCCCTCCTCTACGAGATCCTGACCGGCCGGCCGCCGTTTCACGGCCTGGATACCCAGGAGGTGCTGCGACGGGTGCGCGAAGAAGCGCCGCTAGAGCCCAGACTGCGGAACCCAGACGTGCCTCCAGCCCTCGAGGACGTATGCCTGCGCGCTGGCCAAGCGCCCGGAGGACCGATTCGACTCGGCGAGCACGCTGGCCCAGGAAGTTCAGGGCTGGCAGGTCATCGAGCGGCAACAGGCCGAAGAGGCGCTGCGCCAGTCGGAAGCTCTCTATCATTCGCTTGTCGAGAACATCCCGCAGAACATTTACCGCAAGGACCTGGAGGGCAGGTTCACGTTTGCCAACCAGCGAATGTGCGCCACTCTGGGACTCTCGCAGGAGGCCGTGAACGGCAAGACGGATTTCGCGATCTTTCCGCCGGAGCTTGCCGAGAAATATCGGCGCGACGACCGGTGGGTCGTCGAGACGGGCAGAACGTTCGAAACGGTGGAGGAGCAGGTCACCAAGAGCGGCGAGCAAGGTTTCGTGCATGTCGTGAAGACGCCCATCCACGATTCGCTCGGGCGGATCGTTGGGACTCAGGGTATCTACTGGGACATCACC
The DNA here is from genome assembly GCA_963781785.1 of uncultured Isosphaeraceae bacterium. Lineage (GTDB taxonomy): Bacteria > Planctomycetota > Planctomycetia > Isosphaerales > Isosphaeraceae > CAWAHD01. The sequence continues at coordinate 1,571,437 of CAWAHD010000002.1, forward strand.
GAGAAAAAGCTCGCCGAAGAGGAGCTGCGCAAGTCGCGGGAGCGGTACGAGCTTGTCGTCCAGGGTTCCCAGGACGGTCTCTGGGATTGGAATGTCGCCTCGGGCGAAATCTATTTCTCGCCGCGGTATCAAACTATGCTCGGCTACAAGGACGACGAAATGCCGGGTCGCGTCGAGGACTGGATCGAGCTGATCCATCCCGACGATCGGACACGTGCGCTCGACGCACTGCACTCGTACTTTGAGGGAAAGACATCCATCTACGAATCGGAGTTCCGTTTACGGCATCGGGACGGGTCCTATCGCTGGGTCTTGAGCCGGGGCGCGGCGCTCTTCGATGGCCAAGGGCGGCCGTATCGTGTGGCAGGCTCGCACGAGGACATCACCGGTCGGAAGCGTGCGGAGGAGGGTCTGCGCGACAGTGAGGAGCGCTACCGTGCGGTGATCGGTGCGATGACGGAGGGGATCCTGCTCCTGGATTCGACCGGCGAGATCCTGACCTGCAATACCAGCGCCGAGCAGATCCTCGGACTCTCGGCGCTTCAGGTCATCGGGCGGTCGGCGCGCGACCCGCGCTGGCATGCTCTCCACGAAGACGGCACGCGCTTCCCGGAGGACGAGTTTCCCGCAATCGTCACGTTGCGCACGGGCAATCCTTGCCGCGACGTGGTCATGGGCGTGCACAAGCCGGACGGCACCTTGACGTGGATCTCGGTGAGCGCTCAGCCGCTGTTCCGACAGAAGGAGACCACTCCCTATGCCGTGATGGCGTCGTTCTCCGACATCACTGGCCGGAAACGGCTCGAGGAAGAGCTCGAGCAAGTTCGGGCCGACCTACATCGTCTCCGGAAGGAAATCGAACAGGTGTTGTGATCTGGCCGAGTGTCGATCCGGGGCGAGGCGAGCCTCTGTAAGCACGGCCACAGCCACCGATCTCTACAAGCGACTTTAGCCACGGATACACGCTGATGGACGCAGATCAATGCAGCGATGGGGTCACCAGGACGGTCGTCAGGGTGGAGTGTCGGTGAAGTCGAGATCGAGGGCCCACGCGAGAGCCTTCTTGACGTCACTAAGTACTTGAGCGGGGAGCGTGCCGACTCTCCGCGCGAGTCGGATTGTCGGGAGCGAAGCGACGCCCTGAACGTTGGCAACGGAGCCTTTCTGGAGAAACCGAGTCCTGGGAATCCGCACCTCGTAGCCGCTCTGACGGTCTTGCGTGGTGATCGGTACGTACATGATAAGCGCGCGGGCGGATCCGGGTCATCCCGTGACACGATCATGAGTGGCCGAAACTTGGCGGCAAAGCCAAGCCCGCCAGCCAAACTTCACCGGGACGTGGGTTCATCGAGGAGGTTCAACACGTCCTGCTCGACCTTGCGAGATCGTACGAGATCAAGCAGTCCGTGGTCGGCCAGCTCGATGATTTCGACGACCTGAGCGGGGCCAAAGGGAGGCGGGCAACGCAATTCGGCCAGTCGCTCGCTCTGCCAACGCCAATCAGCCAGAAACGCAGGGTGATAAGAGATGGAAGTGTTTCCCCTACCGGTCCTTCTCGCCGTCAATGCGGATGTCGTTGTCGAGTGGGTGACGAATGATCTTCGCGGACATACCGGCCCCGGGTCACTCGATCAAGCGCACCCCTGCGGTCGACCGCAGGCTGACAATGAATCCACCGCTCTACGAGCGAGTCACCACCGCCCTGCGCCGGCAGGCGTGGATTCCAAGTTGGTGACGCTTCTTCGCGACCGCGTCCGCGGACTTCCCTACCCGGCGGGCAATCTCCGGGTCGGGCGCCGTTCCCAGCAAGGCGATCTCATCGTCGGTCCAGGGCCGGGAGGCGCGCTGAAAACTCGGGATCCCTAGCTGGTATCGCTTGAAGATGACGGCGCGCCGGGGCACGTCCAACGCCTTGGCGATCGCTGCATCGGTATCGGTGCCGATCAAAGCGATCTCGTGCGGGGTCCAGCGGTGGCACGCAGGCAGACCGTGCTTCTCGGGATGCTGCCAGATTTCAAGACTCCGCTGAGACAGCGCACGCTTCCATTGCTCCGATTTCGGGCGCCGGGCGGCCTCAAGGAGACCTGCGGCTGCTTTGGGGTGGGCGGGTCGCCCAGTCATCATTTCCCGCCGCAGGGCGCGATACTCGGGAGATCGCTTGGCTTCATCGGCCATCGCGCGGACCTCCGGCGTGAGCGTCTCGGCCGCGTATTCGATGAGAAGCCGCTGAGTCCCGTGGTTGATCGCGGGCACACCGAGCGCCCGCCTCCATTCCCACACGGTATTCGCCGATACACCCCAGTGATGCATGACGGCGATCTCGGATTCCACGCGGACAGCGCGGACCAGGTCGCCGCAGAGGATCGGTGATGGCGCAGTCCACGCCGAGCCGAGGGTCACTGAATCGGCGCATCCGTCATGCACCGGACCGCAACTTCGCGCCCCCGGTATTCGCAGGTCAGCGTATCGCCGACCCTACATTTCGGGGAAAAGTACGGACCGTACAGGAGCTTGAACCGCTCGGGGTCGATCATGGCTGTGGCTGTGCTTCAGGATTGGCAGAATGGCGCCGATGATTGCCGATAAAATACCGACGGCGAAAACGGCGAACAATGGAGTTGCATCCCAGCGCCGCCTCCAGTCGTCAAAACGATCCTGACGCTCGCTTGTGCGGCCCATTGTGACCTTCGTGGGGTTCTGTTCAAACGCCTTGGCACCGGTCCGAATAAAAGCCCCATCTGGCGAATGACCGGTACATCGTGTTGTTCTCGGATTCGAACATAAAGGCGCGAAGGACACGAAGAAGAAGTGAGGTGGACCCCTGAAACTGGACCACTCGGGATGTTAAACTGATCGAAGATCTCTTTTCCATTCCGAGGAGCGTCATGAAAGGCACGAAAAAGCGATATCCGGCAGCCTTCAAGGCTCGGGGCGCTCTGGAGGCCGCCAAGCAGACAAGGACCCTCGCCGAGCTGGCAGGAAGGTATCAGGTTCATTCCGTCCAGATCAGTCAATGGAAGAAGGTACTCCTGGACGGCATCGAATCCTTGTGCCACGACGGACGCCGCCGCGACCACGACGAGAGCCAGGCGATTCAGGCCGAGCTCTACGAGCAGATCGGCCGGCTCAAGATGGAGGTCGAGTGGTCGAAGAAAAAAGCTGCCCGCTGGGGCTGACCTCAAGCGGGCCCTGATCGAACCAGAGAACTCTGATCTGAGCATCCGCAGGCAATGCGAACTCCTGGGCCTCAACCGTTCGAGCTGCTACCTCGTGCCGGCCACCGAGTCGGAGGAAGACCCGCGTCTGATGCGGCTGATCGACCAGCAGTTCCTGCGAACTCCGTTCTACGGCAGCCGACGGATGGCGGTGTATCTGGAGCGGGCCGGGGAGACGGTCTATCGCAAGCGCGTCCAGCGGCTCATGGCGGTGATGGGCCTGGGGCCCCTGTTCCCCAAACCACGGACCACGACTGCGGCGCCGGACGCCCGGGTCTACCCCTACTTGCTCCGCGACCGGGTGCTGACCCACGCCGACGAGGTCTGGAGTTCGGACATCACCTATGTGCCGATGCGGCGTGGCTTCATGTACCTGACTGCGGTGATCGACTGGTTCAGCCGGTACGTGCTGTCGTGGCGCCTGTCGAACACGCTGGACGGGCGGTTCTGCCTGGAAGCGTTGGACGAGGCGTTAGCGATCAGCCGGCCGGAGATCTTCAATACCGACCAGGGGTCCCAGTTCACGGCGCAGGAATACACCAGCCGCCTGGAAGAGGTCCGGATCGCGGTGAGCCGGGACGGTCGCGGGCGGGCCTTGGACAACGTGTTCGTGGAGCGACTATGGAGGAGCGTCAAATACGAAGACATCTACATCTACAATTATGAGCGAGCCGCCGAACAGGAGTCGGGCCTGAGGGCCTACTTCCGGTTCTACGACGAGGAGCGTCCCCATCAGTCGCTGGGCTATCGGACTCCGGCCGAGGTCGATCGAGCCGGGTTTTGCGGAGGCTGGGAGAGGAAGGCCGGTGGCTCATCCCGCCCAGCCGAGTGGTCTTGTTCGCTGGGTTGAGCAGCCTGGGCGTAGACACTCAGGCTGCCGCGAGGAACCGGTAAGCCGGAACGACCGAGGCCGTGCGCGGGGCACCCGGTTTGAGGAGCGATGGTGGAGGGGGATAACGCCATCGCGTACGCGCACACCCGCGGCATCCTGCACCGGGACATCGAACCGGGCAACATCATCGTGGGCAAGTTGGGCGAGACGTTGGTGGTCGACTGCGGACTGGCCAAGCCGCTGGGACGGGTCATCACTGTCCGGGGCGAACGAGGTCGGCATTGGCGCGGCTTCTCAACTTGCAAGGGTGCACGCACTTCATACCGATCGGATCAGTGGCGCAAGGCGCTACAGCCTATGCGTGCGCGGCTGTAACCGGTATCCTCCAGGAATCGAATCCGCCGAGCGTTGATCAACTCCGGCTGTGGCCTCCGGGTCTTGGCCAATCGCTGTCGATAAGCATGGCTCCCGCGTAGGGAAGAGGATCCGGCGGGGCGATGGCCCCGATTTCCAGGGCGATGACACGATCTCACTCGAAACGGACATATCCCTGGAGCGAGACGGTGATCACCGGCGTCCAGACCGGGCCAGCCACCCGGACAGGTGGCAGTGCGGCAAACGGCCGACGCACCTCGGTCCAAGGAGACAACGACAATGAGCGACCGCCCCAGCCACAACGTTGCTGGCCTGGACATCGACCTGGCCCGTCAGATCGACGCGATCTGCCGCCGGTTCGAGGCCGACTGGCGGGCGGGGCAGCAACCGCGCCTCGAGGACTATCTGGACGACGTGCCTGGCGAACTTTGCCCCGCGCTCCGGACTGAGCTGGCGGCCCTGGAGCGCGAGCTGGGCCAGTCGGAGGGGCCCATGCCGGGCCCCGGGGCCGGCCTGACCACTCATCCGGAGCCCCCGACCGCATCGCCAGCCCTCGCCGACGCTCCCACTGTGGCTCCCGAGGCTGCTGGCATTTCCCCACTCCCGGGGCTCGCGACGGCCGCCATTCACGAGGACGCCACCTTACCGCCGCGCCGTGACGGCGCGGTCGACCCGCCCGGATCCCCCCACGACCTGTCCACCGCTGTCGGGCCCGACCAGACCGCGGCCACGGCATCCAGTCCGTCCGAACCCACCCACATCCGCTATTTCGGCGACTACGAGATCACCCGCGAGCTGGCCCGCGGCGGCATGGGCGTCGTGTTCGAGGCCCGGCAGATGAGCCTCAACCGCAAGGTGGCGCTCAAGATGATCCTCGCCGGCCAGCTTGCTCATGAGACCGACGTCAAGCGCTTCTACACCGAGGCCGAAGCGGCGGCGAATCTCGATCACCCCGGGATCGTCCCGATCTTTGAGGTCGGCCAACACGAGGGGCAGCACTACTTCTCGATGGGCTTCGTCGAGGGCCAGAGCCTGTCTCAGCGGTTGACCGAAGGGCCGCTTCCGCCCCGCGAGGCGGCTGCGCTGATGACCGCGGTTGCCGACGCGATCGACTATGCCCACCAGTGCGGCGTGATTCACCGCGACCTCAAGCCGGGCAACATCCTGCTGGACCAGAAAGGCAACCCGCGGGTCACCGACTTTGGGCTGGCGAAGAAGCTCGAGGGGGACAGCGGTCTGACCGGTTCGGGTCAGATCATGGGCACGCCCAGCTACATGCCGCCAGAGCAGGCCGGGGGCCAGCGAGCAGCAGTCGGGCCGGCGGCGGACGTGTACGCCCTGGGAGCGACGCTGTACGCTCTCATCACCGGCCGGCCGCCATTCCAGGCGGCCACGGCGATGGACACCGTGCTCCAGGTCTTGAGCGATGAGCCGGTCCCGCCGCGGCGGCTCAATGCGTCGATTCCGCGCGACCTGGAGACGATCTGTCTGAAATGCCTGGAGAAGGAACTGAGCCGACGCTACGCCAGCGCCGCGGCCCTGGCGGCCGACCTGCGCCGATTCCTCGCCGGCGAGCCGATCGCGGCGCGGCCGGTGACGCGGCTGGAGCGCCTGGCCAAGTGGGCGCGGCGGAAACCGACGCTGGCCGCCGCGTACACGCTGGGACTGCTGGCGGTGCTCCTGGGCGGGCTGGGGGGTGTGGCAGTGTGGCAGTGGCGGGCCGCGGAGAAGGCGCGGGAGCGCGAGACGCTGGCAAGGTCGAGCGCCGAGATGGCCCAGGCCGAGGCCGTCCTGGCACGGGATGCGGCCACGTCCGCCCAGGCCGAAGCCGAACGACAACGGGACCGGGCGGACGACGCCCGCAGCGTGGCCGACAAGGCCCGCGTCGCGGAGCAGAACGCCCGAGCCGAGGCTGAGAGACAGCGGGAGAAATTCGAGCGGTTCGACTATGGGCGGACCATTCAGGTGGCCCACCAAGACTGGCGGGACGACAACGTCCCCGCCACCCTGGCCTTGCTCGAGAGCACCCGGGCCGAACTCCGCGGCTGGGAGTGGCGATACGTCCATCGCCTCTGCCATTCCAACTTGCTCACGCTTAAGGGGCACACCGAGTACGTCAGTTCGGCGTCGTTCAGCCCGGACGGCTCGCGGATCGTGACCGGGAGCTGCGACCAGACGGCGAAGGTGTGGGACGCCCGGCCAGTGAAGTACACGCTGCCGGTGAGGCAAGGCGAGACGCAGATCGACCGGCAGAGCCAGAGTGCCGTTGGTACCGGGCCCTTGAGAAATCCGGGCTTTGAGGACGAGCTCAAGGGCTGGGAAACCGCCGTCTACGGTGCTCGCCCGACGATCGGCTTCGACTCGAGCGTTCTCAGGGAGGGCCGGCAATCGGTTCGCGTATCGGCTACCCAGCCCTCAGACACCGCCTTCGGCCAGGAAGTCATGCTCGAGCCGGGGCAGTCCTACCATCTCGCCGGCTGGGTCCGGACGCGGGGACTCCAGCCCCCCGGTTCGCCAGTCTACGGGACGTTTCCAGTCCAGTTGTCGAAGGGACAGGGGACTAGAGCCAGCGGGACCAATCACGGGGGAGACACCGAGTGGACCGAAGTTACGATCACGTTCAAGGCGCCTGCCAGCGGACGTACCCGCATCTGCGCCTTCTTCGCCAGTTTCGGCAAAGACGGTTTTCGGCAACGTGCTCATTTACAGTCTCCTTTGACCGATACCATGATCGCCGAGCATACTACGGCCTGCAAACTTTGCGCGGATTGGTGTGCTAAGCGGGTACGCCTGGCCGCCGGCGGGGACGCGCCAGCCCTCTTCGGTGGTTCGGCTGCGCAGCGACTCAGAGTAGCGACGATGGACCTCCGGATTGAGTCGATCGCCTTGAATCGACTCACGGATTGACGTGATTGACACGCAACTCCCGCGATTTCCGCCACGATCCCACCCCTCGACGGCAAGGATACCGGCATGTAGCTTACGCCCATGGAACCAACAAAACCGAGCCGCACCGCGATGGGTGCCGCTACGCATCGCGCGGTTCACCAGGTGCTCGAGCACGGTATGATTTTTTCTGATCCGCTCGCCGTTCGCATCCTCGCGGCGGACCTGGAAGGGCCGTCCGCGACGCGGTGAACAATCCGTCGACGCGCGCTCTGCGCCTGTTCATCGCCGTCAGAACGCGTTTCGCCGAGGATGCCTTGACGGGGGCCGTTTCGCAGGGTGTCCGCCAACTGGTCGTGCTCGGGGCGGGCCTCGACACCTGCGCGTATCGCGCGGAGCTTGCCGAAGGCCTGCAGATCTTTGAGGTGGATCATCCGGCGACGCAAGCGTGGAAGCGCCAGCGGCTCGCCGACGCGGCGATTCCGATCCCCGGCTCCCTCACGTTTGTTCCTGTCGATCTCGAGCGGAGATCCCTGGGCGACGCGTTAGCCGCCGTGGGCTTCGATCCGGCGAGACCGACGTTTTTCACATGGCTGGGTGTCGTGCCCTATCTGACGGAGCAAGCTGTCCTGGCGACGCTCGGTTTCATGGCCGGCCTATCCGGCAGCGCCCATGTCGTGTTCGACTACAGTAATCCACCCTCCTCGGATCCTGATCAGGATCAGTATGCCGTCATGCGAGCTGCGCTTGCCGCGCGCCTCGCCGCTGCTGGAGAGGCTTTCCAGTGTCATTTTGACACGGCGGCGCTCCATGGCACGTTGATCGGATTGGGTTTCTCCGTGGTTGACGATCTTGGTCCGGCGCTCATCCGGGAGCGGTACTTCACGAGCCGCGGAGGCTCGCGGCGTGATCGCGGCGGCCATGTCGTGCACGCGATGGCGCACTTCTAAACAGCCTTGCAAGACGTTGAGAATCTACTAATGGAGATGCTTCGGCCACGGGGGCATCCGGCGCACGCCACTCCTCCGGCCGATCACAATCCATGCCGACCCCAGCGTCGATCCTTCCGCCCGCCCGCATTTCAGGGACGCACTCAAGCTGACGGATTGATCCCCCCTCTCGCTCGCGTCGGACAAGCCCGAGGAAGCGGCAAGCCCGGTCGATCCACCAGATTGAGCCGACCCGTGTCGGTGTCCGACCGAGACGGCACCGGCTCGAGCAGCGCGCGCATGGCGAGTGATTCTAATGATTGTGCCGCACGAGCCGATTGCACGGCAGCACGCCGTCCGGCCAGTGCCTAGCCTGCCGCCTCGGCGTGACGAAGTGAGCCGCCGTGACGAACCTGCTTCGTCACGCGCGGCTGATCGCGCGCGCGGGTCGCGCGGATCTTGCGGCCTCCCGGAGCGCCGCCCGTGAGCATTGTGCAGATTGTGACATCGCGCGTGACGATGTGACGAATGTGACGAATGAAATTGCGAAAGGGAGGTAGACACGCGCAGAGGGAAAGCAGCCGCGCCAGCGGCGCTGCCACAAAGTAGAACTGTAGAGCGAAACGCGGAAGGCGCAAGCTCCACCAGCACCACAGCCGCGGAGCGCCTTTGTTCATCCTTAGCGAGACGTAAGCGTCTGAATTCGTCGGCGCCCCCGTTTTCACTGCGAGACCGGCACGCGATAATAGATCCGATAGGTGAGGTGGACGCTCAGAACCGTCACGGAGTGGCGTGCGCAATCACGTGACGAAACGCCGAGGCCGCGGCAGTTACGGTCGCGAACATCGTATGGGGCTGCGCGGCGAACGTCTCAGAGCCGGGCCACCGTATTTGCAAGCCAAGTGGCAGGAGAACGCCGTGTCTAGCGTGCACGATTTCCATATCCCAAGCTCAGAACGAATCCTCCTCACTGCGCGGGAAACGATGGGAAGGAGCGACCCACTCAAGCTTGTTTTCCTACTCGCGCTTGCGACGGCTCCTCTCGCGATCTTGAAAATGGAACCAGCCCTGCGAGAAAACTACGTACTGATCGGCGCTTGTTCCGTGCTGGGGATGCTTTTGCTGTTAAGTTGGTGGTTGGATTGCCTCGGACATCGGCTCGTCGTGACCGATCGAAGAACGATATTCCGCAAAGGTCTCCTGAGTAAGTTCACGAATGAAATACTGCACAGTCATGTCAGAAACATTCAAATCAACCAGTCGATTTTTCAGCGGTTGATGCGCGTGGGAAGCATTGGCATTTCAAGCTCTGGCCAAGCGGGAATCGAGATCTTCATTCGAGGCATTCCGAACCCTTATGATGTGAAGAGCATCATCGATCAGTACCGATTTGGCGAGTCAGCAACGAGCACCGACGCCATGTAAGCGCCCGGAGCAAATGGTCGGGCGCCCGGGCAGACCCGCGCCGGTCATGGGGCACGTGGGGACACCCTCAGTCGCGCAAACGGCGGGAGACCGTCGGTCGGGTCGGCGGCGGCGTGGGGACACCCGCGCCGATCATCGGTTGCCCGGGACCTGCGCCCGATCCGCGCGAATCTTCTTCGGCTCACCTCACGGCTCCGCGCCGTCGATCGGAGCAATCGACCGGTCGTGGAGCAGCCGGTAGCGGTGCTTGGAATCCTGCCGCTTCAAACCATAGGGCAAGTATTTGGCCGTGAAGACCACATCGCCCTTGTGGCGGATCCTGTCAGGCGACACTAAAAGGAACCCCCCGGACGACACTAAAAGTACCCCCCTCTCCCTGTACATTTGATTGGAGGGGCTATGGACGAGTTCGGGTCCGATGTGGTCAATCTGCATGACACGCAGGTGGGCCAAATGGATGTAACGAATGTCCGCCTGCGATCTACGCAGGAGGACACCGGGATGCTGAAGCCGGAAGTCGTGGATCGGATCCACGAGCTCTCCGACGAAGGCCTCGGCAGTAAACGGATTGCTCGACAGTTGAAAGTCTCGCGCAAGGCTGTCCGCCGTTATCTCGCTGGAGCCACAGTCGGTTTTCAAGAACGCCCCGCTGCACGTCGCCTCGACGCCAAGACGTTGATTGAAGTCCAACGTCTCTTCGGTACCGTTGCGGAGAGCAACGCCGTCGTTATCCAACAGGAACTCGCCAGTCGAGGAATCCACCTCGAGCTGCGAACCCTGCAACGAGCAGTCGCAACCCTTCGCCAGGAAGAACGAGCCAAGACCTTGGCCACAGTCCGATTCGAGACCTCACCTGGCCAACAGACCCAAATTGACTTCGGCGAGAGGGTCGTGCGAATCGCCGGCGAACCCGTGAAGGTCTATTTGATGACCGTGGTCCTGGGATACTCACGTCGGCTCTATTGCCGAGCCTTCCTCGCGCAACGGCAAGATGATTGGCTCGAAGGCCTCGACGGAGCATTCCGGCATTTCGGTGGCGTTACCGAGCAAGTTCTCTGCGACAACGCTTCGCCCCTTGTCACCTCCCACGACCGCCAGTCCGGCCGGGTAGTGTGGAATCCGGGCTTTGAGATCTTCTGCCGCGACCGGGACTTGACAGCCAGAGCGTGTCGTCCGCGTCGCGCTCGAACCAAAGGGAAGATCGAGCGGGGCGTAGGCTATGTCAAGCACAATGCCCTCGCCGGGCGATCGTTCGCCTCCTTTGAGGAATTGCAGCGCCATCTGTCGCGTTGGATGGTCGAGGTCGCTGATCGCCGGATTCACGGCACGACCAAGGAGCAGCCCGCTGTGCGGTTCGATCGCGATGAGCGAGAGGCTCTGCGATCCCTGCCGCCGCGCTTGCTGGCGGTCCGCACCCGCCGTCTGAAACGCCGGGGCAACGCTGATTGTTTTGTGGATATCGACACCATCCGATATAGCGTGCCGTATCGGCATGTTCGAAAGATCGTCGAAGTTGTGGTCAAGGAGCAGGAGGTCGAAATCTGGCTGCGCGGCACCTGCATTGCGCGGCATCCGCGAGGCCACGAACCCCACGCGCTGATCCGTAACCCGGCCCACTTCGATGGGCTATTCCCGCCCAAGGCCAATGCGTCGACCCCGATTCCATCCAATCCGGCAGTTGATCCGATGTGCCGGCCGCTCTCGGTGTACACCGAGCTGGTGGAAGGGGGCCGACAATGAACATGCTCGTTGATCTCCCTGATCCGTCGGAGGAGCGAGTAGCCGCGGCGCTGAAGCGGCTTCAGTTAACTCACCTACGTGACACACTCGCTGCAGTGTTGTCCGAGGCTGCGAAGGAGAAATGGACCTATCTCGAGTTCCTTGATCGGATCTTGGGGCGTGAAGTGGACTCCAAGCAAGGTAAGCGGATTCAAATGGGAATGCAGATCGCCCACTTCCCTTGCGTTCGGACGATCGAGACTTTTGATTTCTCGTTCCAACCTTCGGTGGACGAGCGATTAATTCGAGAGTTGTCGACAGGAAACTTTATCGCTCATGGTGAAAACGTGTTGATATTCGGACCTCCCGGTGTAGGAAAAACTCATCTTGCAATCGGGCTTGGTCGAAAGATCGTAGAGCAGGGTCACACGGCCCGGTTCACAACGGCCACGGCTCTGTTGGCAGTTCTGGGGAAAGCCGAATCGGAAGGGGTTCTCTCGGACAAGTTGACCGAGTACGCCAAGCCTCGCTTGTTGATCATCGATGAACTGGGATATCTACCCTTCGAGCGACGGGCGGCACACCTGTTCTTCCAGTTGGTGAATCGCCGCTACGAGAAGGGAAGTCTGCTGGTGACGACGAACCAGCGGGTCTCCGAGTGGGGAACGGTCTTCGGGGACGAGGTGTTGGCCACTGCGATCTTGGACCGCTTACTGCATCACAGCCACACCCTCTTGATCACGGGAGAGAGTTTTCGGCTACGCGAGAAACGCAAGAGTGGATTGATTCGCTCGAGGTTGCCGAATACCGACCTGGAGCGACCGGAACGAGAGGCCGGACCCGAGAGTCGACGAAAGACGGAAAGAGGCGGAGAGAACCGATAATACGAAGGCATGCATGGAGTGGGGATCGGTACAGCTCTGAAGGGGGATCCTTTTAGTGTCGCCTGACAGATCCAGATGTTCAAATCCGTGAACCGCGCGACGCCGTAATGCCACACCGGCTCGCGCTTGGGATTGAGCGCCGGCTTCCGCGCTTCCAGTACGACCAGCGCTTCGGGATCGGTCCCAGCCGACGTGACGAACGAAAAGACCGCGCCGTCGATCAAGTCCGGATCGGTGCCGTCATAACGGTAGAGGGGCTGCGGCAGGATGCGCAGCTCCCATCGCTTCGCTTTGTTGTCCTCGGTCGTGGCCGAGAAGTCACGCCTCAGCTCGCGCATCTGGAGCAACCGCTGCGCGGCCTGCTTCGCGGGCGCTGTGCGCGCCCTCGATCGCGGTCAGATCGATCCCCTGCGCCTCGGGCGTCCACTCGTGAGGCCGGGGACGGCTCACGTCGAGCACCGCGAGTGACAACGACTGAAGCTCGTGCCACACGTTGCGCTTGCCGTTGTCTCCCGGGAACGAAAAGAAGCTTCCCAGCACCTCCGCTCGGCCCTTCCACGTCCAAACGAAGACGGCCCCGTCTTGCTTCGTCGGCCGGACCGGATTCGTCCAGACGTACACCGGCTCGCGGTGGAACTCCAGCTTTTCGCGGTGATCGCGATCGCGGTGAATCGTGTAGCTTTCCGCCTCGTTCGTATAGAGCTCCAGCAACCGGTCGCGCATGCGCTTGGCAACGTCTTGCGCGCCTGAGCCGGGCTTCTGGGCACGATCTCGATCTTGATCCTGACCCAGACCCAGCGCAAACGGGAGTAACAGCAGAAACCGCGGACCACGCATGGCGTCACCTCCTCCGGCCAGCCAGGGGCTTTCTCCGCTCTTCCAGGATGATCCCAGATCGCCGCACCCAACCAACGAAGCACCGACGCTCGAACGGATCGAGCGCGCCACAAACGGATTACGAAGCCAGTCGCATGACTACAAATATAGCCGATTGCTGGGTGTCGTCAATGGGAGACACGCAGAGGCGGTTGCGTTTTCGGTTCGAGATTCGCATCCACGCAGCGCTTCGCGGAGCGGGCTCTCCCTCTCGCGTTGGGTGGGTGACGGGGGTGAGTGAAGCAGTCGTTGACCTTCGGGACCCCGAATACTCACTGGTGCCGCGCACGGCGAGCGCACGCAGCGTGATAAGTTGAGAGACGGGCCCTTTTCCCGGGACGCTCCAGCGGCTACGATTGTAGTCGGTGCGCCTCCAAGTCAAGAAGAAGGACCCACCGATGAGACGTGAACTCGTTTGGATCTGCCTTTGTTTGCCGTTGCCATCGATCGCCAATTCCGCTGAGGATTCGTTCTGCCTGCTGCCGATGCCGGCGCAGGTTGAGGTGCGTGATGGAGCGCTGGAGATTGACTCGTCGTTCCGTGTCACTGTGACCGACATTCGGGATCCCGTCGTGGAGCGAGCGGTTGCGCGGCTGGCAGTAAACCTCTCGGCGAAGACGCGTCTTCGGCTCGCCGGCGGAGGCGCTCCGAAAGGTAGCGGCCCCGGTCTGCGCGTTCGATGCGCTGGCCCCGATCCTCATTTCCTGACGCCGGCGGCCGATGAATCGTATCGCCTGGAGATCACGCCCCAAGGTGCCGAATTGCGAGCCCATGCGCCGACCGGGATCGTACGCGGACTCGCCACATTTCTCCAACTGATGTGCCCGGTAAGACGGGGTTCCGCGCCCCCGCAGTCGAGATCGTTGATAAGCCCCGGTTCGCGTGGCGCGGGCTCTTGATCGACGTGGGCCGGCACTTCATGCCCGCTGCCGTGATCCGGCGGCAGATCGATGCCATGGAGGCCGTGAAGCTCAACGTCTTGCATGTGCACCTCAGTGACAACCAGGGATTCCGGGGCGAGAGCCGCACGCATCCCAAGCTGCACGAGATGGGGTCGGACGGGCTGTACTACACGCAGGACGAGGTCCGAGCCATCGTGGCATACGCGCGTGATCGCGGGATCCGCGTGGTGCCCGAGTTCGACCTGCCTGGCCATTGCACCAGTTGGCTGGTCGGGTACCCGGAACTCGCCAGCAAAGAGGCAATCTACCGACTCCACGTCCTTGACGTGATGCATGATGCGCTCGATCCGTCCAGAGAGTCGACCTACAGCTTCCTCGACGGCTTCTTCCGCGAAATGTCCGGGTTGTTTCCAGACTCGTACTTCCACGTCGGCGGCGACGAGGTCACCGAAAAACAGTGGAATGAGAACCCGGCCATCCAGATTTTCAAGAGCGCGAAGGGCTTGCGGGACAATCACCAGTTGCAGGCCTACTTCAGCCGAAGGGTCGGTGAGATCCTGCAAAAGTACGGCAAGATGATGGTGGGGTGGGATGAGGTGCTCCGAGACGACCTGCCCAGGGACGTTGTCGTTCAGACGTGGCGGAGCTCGAAGATGACGGCTCGGTCCGCCATTCTGGGACATCCGACGGTGGTCTCGGCCGGCCATTACCTCGATTGGATGATGCCGTCTGCCTTCCACTATCTGATCGATCCCCTGGACACGGCGGCTCACGGAATCACTCAGGAGCAATTGCAGCGGACAAAAGGAACGCTCCTCGGGGCATTTCTCTCCCAGGACTTCGTCGTGAATGGACCGATCGCGCTCGATCGTGCGCAGGCCGGTCGGATCCTCGGGGGCGAAGCAGCCATTTGGACCGAACTGGTCACGGATGAATCGCTCGATGGCCGCGTGTGGCCGCGAATGGCGGCGATCGCCGAACGATTCTGGTCCCCGCGCTCGTGTCGCGACATCGATTTGCTGTATCAGCGACTGTGGTCCCTGGATGTCGAGCTTGAGGTCCTCGGTTTGAGGCACGGAGCCAATACCAGGAGAATGCTCAATCGCATGGCACCGGAACGATCGGCGGCAATTCAGACACTCGCTGAGATCCTGGAACCGTCCAAGTATCATTCACGCGTGTTCTGGCGCGTGCAGCAGGCCTTCGAGGCCGGAGTCGGTCTGACCGACCTGGCGCTCAACGAGTTATCAGACGCGGTGCTGCCCGAAAGCCTGTCGGCCCGCAGGTTCCACCAAGACGTCAAGCGAATGTTAGCTCAGAACCAACACGACCCCGAGTTGAATGCAAGAATTCGAGCACGGCTGCCGGTCTGGAAGGGGAACCACGCGGAATTCGAGAAAGTCGCCGCCGGTTCTTTCCTGCTGGTCAAGGCGATCGCGGTGTCATCGGAGCTGCAGGCGCTTGCGGAGGTAGGGCTCGAGGCGGTCGATGCCTTCGACGCCCACAAGGCCCCCGACCGGCGCTGGCTGGCCAGGGCGCGTGCCTTGATCGATAAGCAGAAGAGGGTGACTGCGTCGCCCGACAGCATTGCCGGATCATTTGAGGTTCCGCCTCCTCAAGGAGGCCTCGTGATCGCGATTGTCCCCGCGATCGAGGCACTCGTCGACGGCCTCGTCGCGATGACCCCCGGCCAGTGAGCCGCGTCGCCAGCCGTTATCGCCAAGTCCGCTTCAAAATGGGAAGTGTCGTGGCCCGTCGCGGTGAACAGCGTTATTTGGCAATCCGTCCTATCTCCACCCCCCCCACGCGTCCGACCCAGCGGATCGCGAGTCAGGTAACTGGCAGCGGAGCATGACACTGCGGCGGATCCGAAAGCGAGCGATTCCGACGCGCGCCGTGTTCCTTCGGGTTCGGCGCCCCAATGGGGCGCACGGCTCACAGCCAGGGGCGTCTCGCACCTGGGTCAGAGTGGCCGACTGGTGGGCCGCTTCTTCGCCGCCAGCCGAGTGCGGCTACGGGAGGTGGCCGCCCGTTTGGGCGTGCACCATCTGGCGAACCTCGGCGGATGCCCGGCACGATAGCTCGAGCGAAGTGATGCCGGTTCCCTTCCCCGCCCATCGACTCGACTCCAGGTCGCAGTCGGCGATCGACACCCGTCGTCGCGCGGCTGTAGCCGGCCCATCGAGTCCGCCCAACCTCATCAAGCCTTCAGGCCATGGTTCGCGTGGGGACCTCGTCGCGATCGAGGTACACGGGCCTCGGAACCGAGGGGACTCGCGGGGCGCCACCACGCAGCCACCGGCCGACCCAAGTGCGGCGAACGCAGGCCTCGTAGGTGAGAAGGCTCCAGGCCAGGCCGATCGCAAGCGCGACCAGGAACTTGACGGAACTGGGAAGCGACACCAGGAAGAGGTCCGCCTGAACGAGCCCCACGACCGGGAAGTGAGCCAGGTACACCCAGTAGGAGGAGTCGGAGAGGTACTTGATCGCTCGGCCGCCGAATCGTGCCAGGTGCGCGCAAACGCCGAGCGACCCATATAGCGTCAGCCAGCCGAAGAGCGACGCCGAGGCGACCGAGACCCAGGCGGCCGATCCCGTCAAAGAGGCCGCGAGGTCGAGAGGCAGCCATCTTACCCGGACCCAGAGCGCGACGGCCGAGCCCGCGAGGAACAGCCAGGGCAGAGGCCCCCGGGTCAGCGCGGGCAAACGAGTCCGGCCCGAGTGCCAGCCCAATCCCGCCATGAAGAACAGGCTGTGATGGAGCCAGCGGATCGGGTTGATCAGGAAGCTGTTCCGCAGGTCCAGGATGGGGTCGACGCCGTTCCACCAGTGCCCCAGCCAGAGGATCAGCGTGGTGGGGATCGCCAGCACCAAAGGGGTCCAAGGCGAACAGAAATGGCTCAGCACGCCATACCTGCGTGGTCGTTCCCGGCACCAGAATTGGACGACGCCCGGAAGGGCCAGCATCGGAATCAGGTAGGCCATGAACCAGAGGTGGGCCGGGCCGAACCGATTGGCCTGAATCTGGCCGTCGGCGAAGCTCAGCGCGAGCAATTCGCCAACCTCACAACGGCCCGCGAGGTAAAGGCCAAGCATCCAGATGAGCACCGTGGGAATCAGGACCACCGGAATCGCCGCCAGGAAGGGGAGGCCGATCCGTCGCGCGCGATCCAGCGCGTAGCCGCGCGTCCCCTTGACTTCGAGCACCGCCGCCGCCGCATAGCCGGCCAGCGCGAAGAATGCGGGCATGGTGGCACCGTAAGACCACCATGCGAATTGCTGGACGGATTCGGAACCCGCCGGTTCGTTCACCAGCCAGATCAGTCCCGGAATCCGAACCGTCATGTATGCGGCCGAGGCATGGAGGGCGACGACGGCCGCCATCGAGACCACGCGCAGGACATCGAGCGCCGCCACTCGGTCGCTGGTCGGTGGATCCCGGCGAACGCGGGCCGTGGCGGCTGGCATGGCTCGTCTCCCTTTGGAAGAGAACTCGCGCTTCTCGCTGACTCGGCACGCGGCCTTCCCGGACGCTTGCATGCACAGATTTGCCAAACAATCCGGGCCGGTTGGCGAAATGAATCCGATCGGAGGAATTCTGCCGGTTCTTGCTTCGTTGACAGGCCCAAGAATCTGTCGAACGGCATATGTCTCAGTTGGCGGCAGAGGCTCAGGCCACTTCCACACGTTCTGGAAAGCAGCCACCTCCACAAACTTAGCCAACAGTTGGTGACCACACCCGGCGAGGTTGCTCGCCGAATTATGCACCATGTTTACACAAAGGCAACTTTCCACCCATCGCCGTAACAGGTTAGAATGTGCCACGCGGTGGACGCGCGTCGCCGTGCGAATGGGTCGGCGCCAATCAGCACCGTCGCGCTCACGAAGTGGAGCCCGCACGCACGCGCGCGGCCGCGTGCAACGAGAAGCCTGAGAATCATTGATAAACCCGGTTTGATATCTCGCTGATGGGGTCGAGAAGGACCCGCCATGACCGAAGAGAGTCTGTTCGAGCTGGCGCTCGATGCCCCCGCGGCCGACCGTGTCACGCTCTTGGATCGAGAGTGCGCCGACGACGCGATCCTGCGCTCGCATCGAAGCACGATTGATCGCTAGGGAGCGGCCGGACGCCGAATCATCTCCCGAATCGAAATCCCGTTTCGGCGATCTGACCGGGGACGACACGGCGTCGATCTCTGCAAAGTGAGGCAGGGGGACAGACCGCTGGAGGCGGTGCTGGCGGAACGGCTGGTGAAGGCCGCCAGCCAACTGGAAGGCGACTCGGTGGGCGATCGGCTGGTCGGTGCGGCCATGCAGGATCGGCTGGGGCAATCGCTTCTGAGCCTGGGATTTGCGGAGGAGGCGATCTCGGTATTCAAGAATGCCCGGGCGGCACGGACGGCGCTTCTGGGGCGTGAACACGTCGACACGCTCACGTCCACGTGCAACCTGGCGGCGGCCTACCATCTCGCGGGCGAGAACCATCTGGCCCGGCCGCGCGCGTCGGGCGAGCCGTGCTTGCTCACGCTGGATCTTAAGTCGGCCTGTTCATCTTCGACGAGCCGCAGCAGTCGATCCTGAGTGTCGAGGCCAAGGACTGCAAGACCACCAAATTCCGCGACGATAGGGGCACCGACCTCGCTCCGGACCCCGACGAACCTGTGGGACGCGAGATGCCCAAAAATCCGGTGTTCGGCCCGGAGGAAGGCCCAGTCTCGGCCGAGGTCGATCCGGGTGATCATCGCGCGACGGTCACGATCCGTTCACCTCGGCTTCCAGCGGGCGGATCGAATCGTCTGCTGCTCGAAGTCATCTTGGTTGTGCGGTATGCGCGGGAGAGAAGACCGTCGAGCAGAAGAACGTCAACCTGAGGCTGGACAAGTTCACGTCGGGCCCGTACTCGGTGGTTGTGATGAGCCAGGACAACTCGAATCGGCGATTCGTCCAAGGAGGCGGCACCCAGGTCATCTTGTTCCATCAAGGCCCCCTGCGCGACGTCAAGAAGGTCGCGTTCGTCGGGCCGGACGGCCAGGAGATCCCGTCGAGAGCCCGTGGCTCGGGACAGAGTGGGTCGGCATACCAGAACTACTATTCGCTCTCGGAGAAGGTCGAGACCTGCACGATCCGTCTCACCGGGCCGGAGACCGTCGAGACGGTGAGCATGGCGGTCGGAATCAACACGGGCATCGGTTTCCCTTCCTTCGCAAGCCGGCGCATCGTGACGACCCCCGAGCCGCGACCGACGGTCACCGGCGCGGCGCCAAAGTGAGTTCGAACTCACTCTCACTCGCTGGCAACTCCCGGATATCGTCGTAACGCGCTGGTATTCCCGGCGTTGACACGCCGGGCTTTACGATGCCGCTGGGCACGGGGCTGAAAGATGCCCAAAGAATCGACGCGATGCCGTACGCACCGCGCTGCGCCAGTCGAACCGTGAGCGGTTCCGGTTCGAGCCAAGATCTGGCGATCGCCTCGTCCAGTGAACAATCTCGAGCGGGTGGATTGAAGCAGGAGCGGCTCGGTGGTCACTCGTCTGATCTCCCCGCGGTGCGGATCGGTGCTTCCGTGGCTTTATCGGGGCAGCCAGACGAACGAACGGCAGCCGCGGAGTCTGCAACCATCTTGGTGCTTTGCCGTGTCGCTCAAGAGCTGGCCGACAACTTCGGAGGCGGCAATTCGCTGAACGGGACCGGCCGTCATTACACTGCGTGTCCTGCTGATTCGCTGGGACTGGAGCTCGACGCTCAGCTCGCCCCTTGACACCAGGTCTCTCCAGATATGTAATGAGCGCGAACGGGCGAGGAAAGCGGAGTCTTATCAATCGACTTCTGCGTGAGGAGCTACCTTACCTCGTTTGCTTTTCACCGTGATCGCTCCTTCAGCAGTCGGCTCGATCGGTCCCTGGTTCGCGACTGAGCAGACTCGAAAAGGGAGAGACCCAAATGGCCCACGACTGGTGGATGTTTCATGCCAATGAAGAACATACCGGTCACGCGGCAGGCCCCAGCAGCATCGACTCCAACAATGTCAGCGCGATGGCACTCCACAAGCAAGTCGCCGTTGACTTCGATATCATCAGCATCCCCACAATCGTGGGCAGAAAAGTATACGTTGGCACCACGAGCCCCAACTCGGGTGGTTCTCTTTATCGCATCGACTTAGCTTCGGGCTCCATCGAAAAGCAGTTCAGCGTGCCATTCGCGGGTGGTGGCGTTTGGAATTCCGGGATCGGCAGCTCGCCGGCGGTAACAGGGGGACGCGTGTATTTCGCATCTCTCGACGGAAAGGTGTACTGTCTGGATGCCAGCACCTTTGACCCAGTCTGGACTACGCCCACGGATTTGCGTAACCCGGATCCGAGCCATCACCAGCCTGTCGACAATAGCAACGCAGCCGTTGCCTGCTGGACGTCGCCTCTGGTTGTGAAAGGGAATGTCTACGTTGGCGTCGGTCTCGGTGAAGACGGCCCGCCACCGGGTGCGGCTTTCGGCTTTATCTACTGTCTGCACGCCGCCACTGGCAACGTCAAGTGGCTGTTTTGCACAAACAAATTCAGCGGCGTGACCGAGAACAGCCCCAATGACATCCCACACTCGCTGCTCAACTACTTACCACCAGGTACTCCGCCTCCCGCGCCGTTTACGCGACATTCGAGCGATCCGCCGTCGCGCGGCGCCTCAGTGTGGTCACCTCCAGCTTACGATTCTGTGAGCAATTGCGTCTTCTTCGGGACAGGCAACCCCTCTCCCGACGGTCCTTTACCAAACTCGGCGTATTCCAGCGGAGCGGTGGCACTGCATGCCGACAGCGGGGCGTTTCACGGGTTCTTCCAACCGACGGCGGCGGACAGTTACCGGCCGGACGACGACGACGTCGACGTGCCTTCGGGCCCGACGGTTTTTTGCGCGGTCACGAGCGTGTCGTGGGGATCGGCGGCAAGAACGGATATTACTTCCTTCTTGATCCCCATACCATGAAAAAACGTGGTGGGCGACAGCTCTTGCCCTACAAGCATGACGATCCCAGTCAGCCGCTGCCGCTGGTGGATCCTGGAGCGGCCATGGGACCTGGGGAAGACCACTCGGGAATCTACGGCTCGGCGGCCGTCCATTTTGGATTGGGTTATCTCTTTGTGGGCCTGGGCGGCTGGGGCGGCGCCATCGATTCCGGGACAACGCCCTTTCTCCGCGCCCTCAAGTGGGACAACTCGCTGGCAGACGCGTGGCACACGCACGTCGGCGGTGACGGAGTGCGCCGTTATACCGTTCCTAAACCGCCTATGTACACAACCCCCCAGGAGTTGGTTGCAGGTTCGCCCGCAGTCGTGAACGACGTCGTATTCGTCCCGACCAACAAGCCGGCGCTTTACGCGTTGGACGCGGCCACGGGAGCTTACCGCTGGTCCGCTCCGGGGCTTCCCGCGGGGCTCCCAGGCAATACCGAAGTCTACATTGTCGGGCCGGCAATTCACGAAAAGTATGTGGTGGTCGGATGCCAGAATGCGGTCTACATTTTCGCCTAGCCAACGCCTACAGCCGGCTGATGAATTGTGTATGGCGCGCCGGGTGCCATACTTTTGCGGCCCATCAACCAGGTGGACTCCATGATTGGCATCATTCTGCTCCTTGGCCTCGCATTGGCGCTTGACAGCTTCGCCGTCTCGGCGAGCGTTGGCGCCACTGGTCTGAGCCGGTCCCAACATCTCAGACTGTCCCTCGCCTTCGGCATCTGTGACGGTTTGGGTTCCCTGTTCGGCACCATGCTCGAGATTGGACCGAATGACAGCGCGAACCGATGGCTTCTCTGGATCGGCCCGCTGACGGTCGCCGCTTATGCCCTGTATGTACTCCTACTCGCGAAGCTGACCCTGTCCTTGGGAAGTCGCTCGGGTTCTCGCTGGTTGGTCTGCGGCCTGCCGCTGTGCCTGAGCCTGGACAATCTCCTGGTCGGAGGACGTCTCGGCGCGTTGGGGCTGCCAGCGCCCGTCACGGCGGTGCTCTTCGGGCTTTGTAGCGGCTTGTTGGCCTTCGCTGGCCTTCGATTGGGTTGGTCGGGCGCGGCTCGCTGGCCATACCAGGCCCGTGCGCAGGGCTGCTTGGCCTGTTCCTGCTTGCCGTGATCATCGCTATGTTTCCAGAGTAAGCTTACTTTCCTCTCGAATCACGACATCGTCGGAAGCCAGCAGCGAGTCTTCGCGGCCGATGAGCTCGGGCGATGACAGTTCTTCCAGGACGGCATTATAATCCAGCTCGGCGATCGTGACCTTGAGCCGGCCGAGCAGCCTGGCGATCGAGGCTGAGATTGAACGTGTGGCACAAATGCGGCTTCAACCCGATCGCACGCCAGACACGGTTGACCAGCGAGCGATTGGTTCCGAGAGCCTCCGCCAGGGTGCGCGTGCTCTAACGAGTCGCGTTGGAGGGCTTCTCCTGCGTTGTCAGCTCGATGATTCGCCGGACGAGATCGTCGCGAGCCTTTGGTGGTCGCCCGCCGCGCGGTGCGTCCTTCCCAAGGCCCGCGATGCCCGACCCGGCAAATCGAATGCGCTAGCCCATCCAGTGTGTCATCGGAGGCATTGTGGACACGACCTTCATGCTGGGCGGCGACTTGCCATTCGTGCCCGTCTACCGAGCGCCCCGAGCGTCTTCATCGTAGCAACGGGTGGCCACGGTTTAGTCGTTGGGTCCGGACGTCGGCCCCGACCGCGGCGACGTCAGTTCTTTCAGTTTTGCATAGACCACAGGATCGTCACGCGCACCCTCAAAGCGAAACGGGTAGCGTTGATTGATTTCGTTGGCCATCAATCCCCACGACGCTCCGTGGGTCACACGCAACTCCGCAGCGCGGGCGCCCTTGTCCTTGAGCTTGTCGTCCTCGTTGCAGACGATCGGCTTCCCGTATTTCTTAAGCGCTCTGATGTGGGCGGGTATATCATCGAGCGCCGTGCCGTTGAAGTGGATGAGCAGGAAGTCGGCGACCCTGGCCACCTTGTCGGGATCGCGTCCATCTCCCAGCCCGGCAGTCGAGACCAGCAGACCCGGCGCGGCCTTGTGCACCAGACGGATCAGCTCGACCTGCCGGTAGTCGGTGCGCAGTAACGGGTGGTCGAAACCGCTATGGCCGAACTCGTTGGCAATTTCGAGCACGACGTTCCGGAAGCCACACTTCCGGATCCAGCCCGCCGCATTGGCCACCGCGGTGCGCACGACGTCTGCGCCGTTCAGGACCTGGTCTTGCGTCTGGTAGAAGCAGCCGAGGATGACCACCAGACCGTGCCGGTCGCACGCTTCGATGACACGCCGCACACGGGAAGGGTACGACTCGCGCAGCGACCCGTCCGGAGCGAACGCCGAGTTGACGGCCCCTTCGTACCGAGGTCTTCCGCCTTGCATGCAGATCGTGACGGCGACGATCCCGTGCGCGGCATAATCCGGCAGGCGCGACAGGAATCGGTTCGTGTTCGCCTCGGCGTCGAACTCCGGCTTGCGCCGGTCGAGGCCCCGCCCCAGCGAGAAGTAATCCTCGCAGAGGCCGGACAAGGTGCTCGTCATCGAATACAGGACCAACTGGCCGAACCACTCGCGCGGGACGCGCCCGTCTCTGAACATGCGCTCGAAGAGAGGGTCGAGTGCCTCAATGTCGATCAAGGTCTCGTTCACGTCGAAGACGACGACCGAAGGCTTCCTGTCGTTCCATCGCGTGCGGGCTCGAATGCTGGGGAGGCACATTCCGGCGCTCCTTCCTCGCTGGTTAATCGTGGACGACCACGATCTTTCCGGCGGCCTCGTTCGCCTCCATGATGCGATGCGCCTCGCGGATCTGTTCGAAACGCAAGACGCGAGACGGCTTCGCCCCGAGGCGGCCCGCCGCCACGTCGGCGGCGATCTTCTGGAGCGGAACGTCGGAGAGCGGGAAACCCGGGGTGCCGAAGACGAAGCTGCCGAAGAAGGTCAGGTAGACGCCGCTCGCCATCTGCAAGAGCGGGTTGAAGTCGGCGATCGGCGCGAGCCCGCCCAGCCACCCGGCGAGGCAGGCGCGTCCGCCGCGGCGGAGCATCGCCAGCGAATCGAGGATCGTGCTGTTGCCGACCAGGTCGAGCACCGCGTCGAGCTTCTTCGCCTCGGCGATCCGCTTGGAAAGATCCGGCTCTTCCCGCTCGACGCGCTCGACTCCGAGCTTCTCGAGCATCGCGAACCGCTCGCGGCTCCGGGTGGTGGCGATGACCTTCAGCCCCGCATTGACGGCCAGCTTCACGGCCGCCTGGCCGAACGACGAGGTTGCGCCGCGGATCACCAGCGTCTGGCCCTTTGTAATCTCGAGGTTGCGGAACAGGCAAGTCCACGCGGTCGCATAGGTCTCGGGGAGCGCCGCGAGCTCGGCCCAGGAAAGATCAGACTCGATGAGGGCGACGTTCGACGCAGGGGCGCGGGTGTATTCGGCGTAGCTCCCGTTGATTGTCCGGCCAAGGCCCCCCATGAGCGCGGCCACCTTCGCCCCGACCGGGAACTCGCCGCCCGGGCAGGACTTCACGAGGCCGACGCACTCGATCCCGCTGACCTCGGCGGCCTCGGCCCACTCGCCCCGGCGCATGTGCATCTCGGCGTGATTGATCCCGAACGCCTTGATCTGGATGACGACGTGGCCGGCTTTCGGCTCCGGCTCGGGGATATCCTTGTAAACGAGGCTGTCGAGCCCTCCAGACTTCTCGATGATGATGGCACGCATGTCGGACCTCCGATCGCGGTTGATGAAACACGCCCTCGTCGGGCCGGGCCGGGCCGCGCCCCACGGCACGGCGCGGCCCATCCCGTCCCGTCAATTCATTCGGAAAGGAACTCCCGGATCGCCGCAGC
This sequence comes from uncultured Isosphaeraceae bacterium, assembly GCA_963781785.1. Taxonomy (GTDB): domain Bacteria; phylum Planctomycetota; class Planctomycetia; order Isosphaerales; family Isosphaeraceae; genus CAWAHD01. The sequence goes on from CAWAHD010000002.1 coordinate 1,596,333, forward strand.
GATCGGCTCGGCGTGCGTTTCGAGCGCGAAGTGCCCGGTGTCGAAGAAGCGGACCTCGGCCTCCGGGATGTCGCGCTGGAACGCCTTCGCGCCGGCAGGCAGGAAGAAGGGATCGTTCTGGCCCCAGACCGCCAGGAGCCGCGGCCGGTGCTTGCGGAAGTAGTCCTGAAATGCCGGATACAGCGCCACGTTGCTCGCGTAGTCGCGGAAGAGGTCGAGCTGGATCTCGTCCGCTCCCGGCCGCGTCAAGTAGAAGTCGTCGAGCGAATAGCCGTCGGGGGAGACGGCGGACGCGTCCGGCACGCCATGGGTATACTGCCAGAGCGTCGCCTTTGGGTTCAGGAAGGCCCGGAGAGTCTCCCGGTTGGCCGGCGACGGCTCCCGCCAGTAAGCACGGATCGGGTTCCAGCCGTCGCTTAGGCCTTGCTCGTAGGCGTTGCCGTTCTGGGAGATGATCGCGGCGATCCGTTCCGGGTGCCACATCGCGATGCGGAAGCCTGTCGGCGCGCCGTAGTCGAAGATGTAGAGCGCGAATCGGTCGAGGCCCTTGAGCTCGGCGAAGCGCTCCACGACCCGGGCGAGATTGTCGAACGTGTACCCGAACTTGTCCGGTCCCGGCATCGCGGTGCGGCCAAACCCCGGGAGGTCGGGCGCGATGATGTGAAAGCGGTCGGCCAGGCGTGGGATCAGATCCCGGAACATGTGGCTCGAGGTGGGAAAGCCGTGAAGCAAGAGCAGCTTGGGCGACTCGGGATTCCCGGCTTCGCGATAGAAGACGTCGAGCCCTTCGACGTCGATCGTGCGGTATCTCACAGGGGTCACCTCAGCTCTCCTCGTGAAAGATAACCTTGCCGATGGCGGCAAACGGTTTGAATAGTCCCGTCAGTGATTCCAAGCATTTCTGAATTGAAGCATTAAGCTCGATTCAGTTTGTCGAGTTAGTAACCACATAGAGTTCACTTGACAGGTTATGGTGCGCGGCGTAACCTGTCAAGTGGATTTCGACGGGTTATCGAAGACCCGTGCGAGGACGCATCGGATGAGCGATCACAAACCGCCGGCGATCTTCCTATCTGGCTCGCTCGGCCTCGATTTCCTGAACACCGTGGCTACGCCGGCGGACGAGCAGGTCGACTGGATCGACGACGGCGACGGCCTGCTCGCCTGGCTGGAACAGGCGCAGCTCGTTCCGGCAAAGGTCCTGGAGGCCCTGAAGGGCCAGGCGATGCCGGGCGAGCTCGACGGCGTCGCGGCCCGGGCTCGGAACCTGCGCGAATGGTTCCGAGGGTTCGTCAAGGCGCGGAGCGGTCGGAGGCTCGCTGCCCACGACCTGCGTGAACTGGAGCCGCTGAACCACTTGCTCGACCGCGACGAACGATTCGATCAGATCGTGTCCGAGGCCGAGAGACGGGCTGCCGCTCTGCGGCTGATGACGCTGCGGCGATGGCGTTCCCCGGAATCGCTGCTCTTGCCGATCGGCGAGGAAATCGCCAGATTCCTGTGCAGCGAAGATTTTCAATATGTCAAGGCCTGCGAGGGTTCGACCTGCACGCTTTTGTTCGTGCATCGCACGCGCAGGCGCGCCCGCCGATGGTGCAGCATGGCGATCTGCGGAAACAGGGCGAAGCAGGCCGCCCACCGCAACCGGCGGAAGGCGGACCAGTGAACCCGTCGAGCGATACGGGGCTTCGGGCTCCGGAATGATGAAAACCGTGCCGCCTCACGTGAGGCATCAGCGATCCTCACAAGACGGATGTCCACAAACACGAAAGCGCAGGGTGCGCTGAGTCCGCGACGACACACCATAATGTGTGGAGACCCCCATTTCGACCCGTTCCTGACCAGCGGATCGGCACCGAAATCCATCCTGCTCACCGACCGCCTCGTCCATCCACTCCCCGTGTGCGAACGTCTTACACGGCTTCTTCGCCAAAATCCGCGTTCTTACTTGGCCGGGTTCGCCGGGTCGATTACCGCGCGTTTGGCCGATTTGCCGGCGCGGTCGAGCAACCCCTCCGCCGCGCCGAACAGAAGCGCCACGCGATCCTCTACATAAGCGCGTGGGACAGCGTCCGTGACGCGCGCGACGTCGCCAGACGCGGCAAGTCGCCGTGCGGCGTCATGAAGAACCTCCTCCTGCTGCCCGGACTTCAAGGTGATCCGCAGGGCGTTGCCAGCGTCACCGGCTTTCAGAAGTGCCTCGGCGATGTAACCCCTGATCGTGTTCGCCGCGCGGGGGTACCGTTGCGCCAAACGCAACGCCCCATCGAGGTCTCCGGCACCCGCCTTGACCTTGGCCATATGCATGTAGGCTAACCAGAGCACGTCGGATTCCGGTAGCTCTGCCAGAGTCCGCAGCGAGTCCTCCGGCATTCCCGCATCGGCCTGCGACTGCGCGACAGCGGTCAGTGCCGAATCCCGCCACATGCCGGGCCGCTCGCCTCGCGCGGCGACCTTGGCCCTCTCGAACGTACGCTTGGCGGCATCCGTCAGCCTCAGCTTCGCCTGACAGGCGGCGACTTTCCCGCGGTTTTTCTGGCGATTCACCGCGCCCGGCACAAGCTCGACCTGACTTAACACCGCAGACGGCCCTTTGTCGACGATGACCACCGCTTCCGCAGTCGCGACGGCCTGCTCCAGCCAGTTCGCAGCGGCGTCCCGGTCGCCGACTGCCGCACGCGCGTCGGCCGGCAAGATGATCATGTCGATGCGATACCAGACCTCGGCAATTCGATTGACGCCGGCTTCGGCCTTCTCGAGTGCCCGTCTCGCCTCGGGCAAGTGGCCGGCCTTGGATTCGGCGCCGGCGAAGGCCATCCACGTCTTGGGGACGGCGCTCCCCTCGACTCTGTCGGCGATGCGGCACGCTTTGTTCACCCGGCCCGCCTTGGCCTCGGCTTCGACGATACGGAACCAGGCCCACTACCGATCCTTTGGTTCGTCGATCAGATCGGCAGTCGCCTGGGCCTGCGGCAAGAAACCGAGCCGGGCGTCGGTCGCGGCGACTTTGCTTTAGCTGATTTTCCGCATCGTGAGGTCGGGCTCGGCAAGAGCTCGTGAAACTGCCAACTGGAGCGCGGCCAAAGACTCGTCGACACGACCGATTCCACGCAGGCCCTCGGCGATTTCGATCGAGAGATCGACATTGAGCGACGGATAATCAGAGACCTTCGGCGAGCTGGCCAGGGCCTCGGCGAATGCCTCACCCGCCCACTCCTTGCGGTGCGACTTTGCCAGAGCTTGACCCGCATGAAGCCAGGGCCGCGGCGACGCCATCCGTATAGCGATACCCACCCGTCGGGCTCGCTTTATACTGCGAATCGAGCACCCGCTGCGCTTGATGTAACAGGTCGCGCGCGATCTCCAACTCCCGGCCGTCAGAGGGGCGGGCGTCCTCTGGCCCGGCGAGCGCGACCTCGGCGAGTGACGAGCCGATGACGAAGCAAAGTATCAGTATGCGCGAAATCGCAGTCATCATTCTCGGCGGGGTCTTGGTCGGGCGTCGTTGCCGAGGCAACGGAGTCCCATCTGCTCCAGTTAAAGGAGCGTTCTGCCTCGCGGTCGCTGGACGGTTTTCGACCTCGCGATTGGTACTTTGGATGATACCGCGCCGAGGGGCTCGTCACACTACCTTTGATCCCCCAGCGACCGATCTGCCGGACGTGGACGTAGCCTTTCTTCACCGAATCCTCGGCTAGCGCATGAGTGGGGATCAAGATCGAGTTCCTGATGCGCATCGGCGACAAGCGAGCAGTCTGCGACGAAATCGAATCGGCGATCCAGCTTGCCGTGGCTCAAGACGATGGCGACGCACTCTTTGATTCCGTCGAATTCTTCTCCGAGCCCAAGGCAACCGAGTTGGGAGAACGCGGGCGAGGCATTGCGCTTCGGGCGCACGAATCCTGAGCGACAAGACAAAAAAACTTCGTCATTTCGTGCGCAAACCAACGTCACCGGGCCACCGCCAGTCGGACCGTGTAGGCGCCGGGCACCCGAGGCAATTGAGCGGGGTGGCGGTTCGGATCGGGATTTGCCGTGTCGTTGGTGTACCACGCAAGGCTCAGGGTCGACCCGGCGCGCTCATAGACGGCCCGAGTGAGTCCGTCCCAGCCGTTCGCTGGTACCGAACCCTCACGCATTGGGAATCGGATATTCATCCGCATGGGAAAAGCCCTGGCATCAAGCCGGAAGCGCGCTGTCGAATCCGGCTCCCCCGCTTGCTGAAATGTGAGCGTCATGGCCACGCCGTCGATCGCCACTGTATCCCCCGGCGCAATGGGCAGCGGTTTTCCGTCGACTTCGCGAGACACGATGTGCCACGTTCCGTGCAGGTCAATCCGCTCGGCCGCTCCTGGCAGAAAGTGCTGGTGGAGCACCGCCAAGGCCGTTGCCGATGCAGTGCCCAGCAGGGTGAGTCCGATCCGACGGGTAAGGGTCATCCGGCTGTCCCTGATCTGGTCGTGCGGGTTGCCTCGCGGCGGATGCTCTCGTTCATTGCCTTCTGCTTCGCAATTGCCTCGCGTCGCGCAATCTCGAGATAGAGTTCCTCGAGCGTCGGCCCCGAGTGGGACGCCGTCCTGAATACCGCGTAAGCAACCGCGAGGACGGGCAACGCGTAAAGGTACGCCCACCCTGGGATCTGCACCCAGTGAGCGACCGGCAAGACGAGGAGGATGCACGTCCCAAGTGCCGCAACGAAATGGCCATAAAGTCTTGCCAGCGCTTGAATCGTCATGACGGCCCTCCCGGAGCGAATGGAAGAAGGTTTACAAAGGTATTCGTTCGGAATCGGTCAAGCTTTCAGCCTGAGATGGAGAAGGCCGGACTTTCGACCCGACTTCTCGCATTACGGTGCGGATGCACGACAGCAAACAACCGAATCGCGAGCGGATCGCGAACGACAAGAATCATACGCGGTCCCTCCTCTCCCTGGAGCCAGCAGGCACGCGGAGTGGTTGGCCGATCGCTCCGGATCTCACACCAAAGACGCAGCCAAACGGCCGCTCCGGGCGAATGGCATCGTCCCCGATCGCTCGCACGCACGCCAGACGGCGATTTCACGCGGATCCTAACCGAGCAGGAAACTGCGCCACCGTTCTGGCCGCTCGAATAAAGAACATGTTCTTGTTTGGCCCCGCCCAGGCAAATCCCCACGCGGAGTCGGCCGGGGGGCAATCGCCGATTGATCCGGTGCATGAATGGGGCGAGAATCGGTCTGATGACCACCGAGTCGACCTTCCGGGCAGTTGCCATTGCGAGCATCGCCCTGAGTCTGCCGATCGGCCTTTACTACCGAATCAAGTCCCAAGCGACCGGGGAACGCCTGGCCCGAAAGGAAGAAGGCGTGCTCGTCATGTTGGGCCTCCGGCTGTGCGGCATCCTGGCCTGGGCCTTGTTCGCCGGCTACTTGATCAGGCCGGACTCGGTATCTTGGTGTTCGCTTGCACTGCCCGCATGGCTCCGCTGGGCGGGTGCGCCGCTCGGCCTTTTTGTCGTACCTCCCCTTTTGTTCTGGACGTTTCACAGCCTCGGCAAGAACCTCACCGACACGGTTGTCACCCGGCGTGAGCACATCCTGGTCACCTGCGGACCGTACCGCTGGGTGCGCCAGCCGTTCTATGTTGTCGGTTTCCTTTGGTTGCTCTCGCTCAGCTTGTTGACCGCGAACTGGCTGCTCGCCCTCCTCGGTGCTGCGGTTGTGACGATGCTCGCCGCCCGAACACGGGTCGAAGAGGTCAAACTGGCCGAGAGGTTCGGCGATGAGTATCGGGCCTACGTGCGGCGGACGGGGAAGTTCTTCCCCTTTTTGGGCCGCAGGCTTTAGCGTTTCGTGATTGGTTCGGACCAGGCGCCGCGATCGGCGGCGGTTGGTGCAGCGATGGGCCACGGCAAGCAACGCCGAAGGCGCGGCATGGCGCGTGCCTGGTCTCAGTTTGTGGCCAACCTTGGCGCGATTCCATTCACAAGGCCCCATCTTGCAAACGGCAACGTAGAGCATCTGTCGGATCGAAGGCCGGCTGGTCGACGAGATCGTCGCGGCCTATCTCCAGGACGATGCCGACGGCCAGCCGCCCGATCGCGTCGCAATCCTGGCCAGCCATCAATCGAGTTCAAGGCTCCCGGTTCCAACGGCGCGTTCAGAGCCATGGCCGTGACCCCAGGCCTGTCGACTTTCATCGAGCAGAACGAAAACAGCCCGGTCAACGTCTACGACTGGGCCACCGGCACGACTCGCCGGCAGATCATCCGCGGCGATTCGAAGCGTCAGAGCTTGTACCGGGACCCGCTCGAAGCGTCGCGGATCCATTCCATCGATGCTCAGACCGGAAAGGTCGAGCGAGTGCTGGATGAGCCCACCGAACGGATCGTGGCCGTCGCGTTCGGGCCCCGATCCGCGCAGTTGACCACGGCCACTGGCAACCAGGTCATACGAGTTTGGGACCTGGCCATTGGCCAGGACGTTCAGTCGTACAGTCACCCGGGCACGACGATGATGCGAGCCTTCTTGTCGATGGACGGCCGCCGGTTCGTCTTCCTCTCTAGCGGCAAAGTCCAGATCTGGGCCCTGGCTCGATTGCCGCTTCTGGGGGCAAATTGATCGGCAGATAGGAGGGTTCTCTTTGAAGCATCACGGCATCGACGACCACGGCGAACACAGCAGCCTCCGAAAGCGCGAGCATTTCAGTTGGCGCGTTGGCGGCCCGCTTACCGGACAGCCGATTGCGGTGGCACCTGCTTTGCAGGAGAGAATCCCAGGATTTCGTGACCAAATAACCGGAGATTCACCATGCCCCGTGGCGACAAGTCAAAGTATACTGACAAGCAAAAGCGTCAGGCTCAGCACATTGAGGAACGTTACGAGTCGCGCGGCGTCTCCGAGAAGGAGGCCGCATCGCGCGCCTGGGCAACGGTCAACAAGGAAACCGGCGGCGGAAACAAGTCCGGCAGCGGACGTGACGTTCCCGATACGCACGTTTCCAGCAAACGAGGCGGTCGAATCGGCGGCGCGGCGTCGGCATCACGCTCACTTGAGCAGAAGTCAGCCTCCGCGAAGAAGGCCGCTGCGACCCGCAAACGGAACAGGGCGCGGAAAGCCTAATCGCCTAACCGAGCGATCAGCGGTCGACCCGCTGGCACGGAGCAGTTCCAGGCCGCTGGCCAGTGGTGGTTCCTGGGTGCCCGCCGGGCGCCGGCTATCGGTCAGCGGTCCGCTGGAGCAGCTCCACGTCCTGAGGCAGTCGTGCCGAACGAGTGGCGGAGAGTCATCTGGGGTTTGAGGGGTGTCGCCTTGCCTTCGAGAAAATCGACCGCCCAAACAAGCGTCTTGTCGAGCCGCGCCTCCAGGCCAGAGGCGGTTGCTCGCGCGAAGGCATATTGCCAGCGCGCACGCCCGTTCTGGCGAACGACCTCCAGCAACAGGATGGCCTCCGGGTCAGTCCCCTGGACAAAGGCAAACACTCCACCGTCAGGCCAGCCCGGGTCCGCTCGCGGCGCCTCACTGCGCTCAGCAGGGTAGAGCCGCTTGGGAAGCAGGCGCAACTCTTCGCGGTCCGATTTGTCCGGCTTCCAACCCGTCATCGTGACTTTGAAGCGGTCGGCGAGAGCCTTCATGTGCCGGAGCCGGGCAGCCGGGGCATCCACAGGCGCAGGAGCGCCCGGCATGTCTTTGAATTCGACTCCGGGGGTCTCGGGCGACCAGATCACGCGGCCCCCATTGCGCGCCACCAGTTTCGCGCCGCGCGACAATGACGCAAAGTCGTGGACCAGGTCCCCTTCCCACGGGTAGATGCTTGCCAAGGCCTCCGGCCGCCCCTGGTTGACCCACAAGACGAACACGCCTTCGGATTCCTGGTTCCCTCGTGTCGCGTTCCGCCAGCGCAACACGCGATGCGGCGTCATCGCTTCGAAGGCGCTCGGGTCGACGAACACCGGGTACCAGCTCACCGCCTCCTCCACCATCGCCTTGATGGCCTTCGACTCCTCATTGCCCTTGTCAACGACCTGGGCGCGCGCTCGCACTGGGCCGGAGAGAATCAGAACGCACGCCAGGGTGAAGATCCAGCCGGATCGTTTTCTCATCATGACAACCTCCTACACGGGAGCCCACGGTACGCATTGCCCGTTAGGACCAGAAGAACGACATCCTGAAGCGACATTGTAACCGGCCATCTGGTCAGCCGGGACGAACGCGGATTCCCCGAGATGTCGCACGCGACGTTCGTCGACAGTATGAGACAGATGGGCGATCCGCCCTCATCACGGTTGAGCACGCGCGGAGTCGGTTGCACTGTTTGCCTCCAAAATGAGCCAGGTTGCCGCCAGGAAGGCGATCGGTCCGATGTGGAACAGCAGGCGAGGCATGGCGGAGCTGAGGTGCCAGTCGAGGGGATGCGGCGTGAGCTGAAACATCACGATGTAAACCAGAAGCTGGGCCGCCGGGAAGACCCAGAGCAACCAGAGCTCCCGGTGCTTTAGCCACGGCCACAGAGTTAACAGGGTAAGGGCGCAGCCCCACCACATCCATCCCCACAAGGGATCGTCAAGGCGGTTCCGAAGGAACTGCACGATCACCGCTGTACGGTTCCCGTCGGTTAAGGGCGCGATCGTGATCAACTCGAGCAACCTCGTTGGGACCGGGTAAAAGACGTACTGGAGCCTGAGCGACGCGAGGCCCGGAACGAGCCCGAGAGCGAAGAGCGCGAAGTTGCCCACAGCCCGCCGGCCTCCCCCACGTATGAGCGACCAGAGCGTTGCCAGCGCGGCGCCGATTGCGACCAAGACCAGCGCGGCTTTTCCTTCGTCCTTGCAGAACGCAGCAGCTCCCCAAAACAGGCCTGCCAGCAAAAGCCAGGGCCGCCGCCCTTGACGCACCGCCAGCGCCAGGCAACCGATGCCGGCGACAAGGAACGCCGCGAGCGGCCGATCGGCGTATTGCCACGCGTCTGCCTGCGACCACTCCTCGGGAATCAGCGCGAAGAAAATGCCGAAGACCCAGGGCCAGCCGCTGCGCGGATAGGCCGCCTGCGTGAATCCGACGATCAGAAGGAGTATGCACACCTGAGTCAGCAAGGCGACTCCCACCGGCGACAAGGCCACACAACGGCCCTCCGGAAGCCACCCGTAAACGATCAGGCTCGGCAAGAGGTCGGGACAATACGGGTGCGACCATTCCAGGACCGGGTCGAACGCCCGGGTCCACTCCTCCGGGCACAAATAGAAGAACCGCGCTCGCTGGCTCCAGATCGAAAACGCATCCCAGTAGCCGGCGGGGTTGTTCACTCCGATGTCGAGCCCGTGGGCCAGCCATACGCCCAGAATCGCCGCGAAAGCTGCCACACCGAGCCAGTAGAACACTCGCTCCCCGCGCCGCCCCGGTTCGGCCACCCGAAGCGGCGCATTCTCGTCCGGTCGCCAGATCGATTGAATCAGACAAAGGCCAAGCGCGGCCGCGGCGGTGCCGGCGACCACCGCGCCGCGATGCTTCGGCGCAGCGCGGTGGCCCAGAATGTGGTCATCCCGCTGAACGCCGCCCCGGCTGCCCACGCCAGGCCCCAGCGCAGCGTAAGCGGCGTGTGTTTCCAAGCCGCGCCCAGGACCGCGCGGCAGATCGCGTAGCCGACGACCCAGGAGAGCACGAATGCGGCCAAAGTGGCCATCCCCGATCTCCTCGAGTCAAGAACCCGGCCGTGCCAGGACCAGGCCCCTACCGAAGTTGCGGACGGGTGTCAGGCCCTCGCGCTTGAGCACCCGCTCGGCCTGTTCGGGCGTCGCGCAGTCGACCACGACCAGCGGGTGAACTGCATCAGGGCGAAGCAACGACGGCGGCAGCAGACCCTGTGCCATGTAGTACCGCTGGACCCGGTCGAACCCACTTGGATCGAGCGCAGCGCGCCAACGGTCTGAACTGTCGTGCTCGGCGAAGTAGCCAACCTCGCGCATGCCGTTCAGCTCCCTGGCGAGACCCTCGTAGCGGTGTGCCAAGCCTGGGTCCAGCTCCTCGGGAGTCATGCGCGCAAGCGACACCCACCGCGCGATCCGCTGGCCCGTGACGGCGTACTCCCCGCCGGGCCGTTCGTAAAGCCTCCAGGCCGAGACGGCGACTGCAGACGCCAGCAGGCCCCAGGTAAGCGTTCACAGTCTGGGGTTGTCGTTTGCGAATGACGCAATTATTCTACCTGCATGGCATGGACGCCCCCGATTCCAGAACCCCTGTGGCAGACGGCTTCGCCCGAGGTCCAAGCGGCGATTCTTGCGCTCGTCGAGTTCTACGAACTGCGCCTTGCCAAACTTGAAGCGCGCGTCAACGATCTCGAGAATCGGCTGAAGCTCAACTCCACCAACTCGTCGAAGCCCCCATCCTCTGATCCGATCGGAATGAAGCGCAAGCCCCCGGCTTCTCCCAGCGGAAAGAAACGCGGCGGGCAGCCCGGACATCGTAAGGCCCACCGCGCCTTGGTCCCACCCGAAAAGATTCGCGGGACGACCCACTGTAAGCCGACTGCTTGCCGCCGATGCGGTCATGAACTCTGCGGCGACGACCCCGAACCCTTGATCCATCAAGTCGCCGAACTGCCCAAGATCGAGCCGATCGTCGATGAGTATCGGCTCCATCGTCTGACCTGCCCTGGCTGCGGCGAGACGACCTGCGCTGCCTTGCCACCGGGCGTCCCCACTGGATGCTTCGGCCCGTACCTTCAGGCGGTGCTGGCCGTGCTCGCGGGGGCCTATCGCCTCAGCAAGCGTCAGATCCAGCAGTTGGTAAGCGACCTGTTTACTCTTTCGATCTCCACCGGGATGGTCTCCAAGCTGGAACGGCAGTCGGCCATCGCCCTTGAAGCCCCTTACAACGAACTCGCGACTTCGGTCCATAAGTCCTCGGTGGTTAATATCGACGAGACGTCGTGGCGTGAGAATCGTCACAAGGCTTGGCTGTGGGCCACGGTGACCAGCTTTTGCACGGTCTTTACCATCGCCAAAAGTCGTAGTGGCGAAGTCGCGGCGGCTCTCTTGGGGAGCAAAGACGATCAGGTCGTCGGCAGTGACCGGTTCAGCGCGTATGAGTGGATCAAGGCATTCGGGCGTCAAGTCTGCTGGGCGCATCTCGCCGAGACTTCCAAGCGATGATCGACCGGGGTGGTGAAGGCGAGAGCATCGGACAGCGGTTGCTTTCGTTGTCGAACCGGCTGTTCCGCCACTGGCACCGAGTGCGCGACGGAACTTTGCCTTGGAATGCGTTTCAAGAGCGGATGCACCGCTTGCGTCGGGAGGTCAAGCAAACCCTTCTGGAAGGGTCGAGGTGCCCGTGCGCGAAAACGGCGGCCACGTGCTTCGAGCTTCTCAAGGTGGAAGAAGGTCTGTGGACCTTCGCGCGGGTCCAGGGAATCGCACCGACGAACAACGTTGTGGAACGAGCGTTGCGGCATGCGGTGATCTGGAGGCGGATCAGCGGCGGGACCGACAGTGTGCATGGGAGCCGATTCGTCGAGCGAATGCTGACAGTGGTGGCGACCTGTAGGCAACAGGGCCACAACGTCTTGGATTACCTGACTTCGTGCTTTGAAGCAGACCGTCGTGGCCACGCCCTTCCCTCTCTTTTGCGACTCACCCGGACGCGATCCAAAGTTGCTTGATTCGACCTACCCCACCCTATGAACGGCTACGGCCCCAGGCAGGGTAGGGGCGAATTCTCATTTCTTTATGCTCTCCAGGCGTATTGAGCGCTACTGCGCGGTGCCGATTTTCTCGTGCTCGATCGGGGGAATGATCCGATCCTGGAAAATCCGGTACGCCCCATCGGGTCCGGGCGGTCCATTCAGGAATGGGGCCGAGAAGACGTCCTTCTCTTTGTACTTCATCACAAGGCTCATGTCGGTGAACCGGGCCACCGCGAATTGCCACGCCGGCTCGGTTGCGCCAGCCGCCTTGCGCGCTTCGACGACGAGGATCGCTTCGGGGTCGGTACCCGCCGAGCTCACGAAGGCGAACACCGCGCCGTCCAAGACGTCGGGGTCGGTACTTTCATAACGAAACAGCGGCTGGGGCAACATCCGGAGATCCCACCGGTTCTTGCTTTGATCCTCGGTCGTGCCGGAGAACTCGCGAGCAAGCTCGCGCATCTGTGCCAGACGCTGCGCGGGTTTGGGCACAGGGGCGGCCGCCTCCGGGATCGGCGCGAGCGTGATACCCGGGACCTTCGGCGTCCATGTGTTGCCTTTCGACTCCGGCGGTATCTGCCGGGAGACATCGAGCACTGTCGGGGCGAGCGAGTGCAGCTCGTGCTGGATCCCTCGCTTCCCCGTGGCGGGGTAGGAAAAGAACGTCCCCAGCAGCTCGGCGCGGCCCCGGCATGTCCAGACAAAGACGGCACCGTCCTGTCCCCCGGCGCGGAGCGGATTGGTCCAGACATAGACCGGCTTCTGCCGCAGCTCCAGCCTCTCCCGTCGACTCGCGTCGCGGTGAACCGTGTAGCCCTGGCCCTCCCGCGTATAGATCTCCAGGAGACGCTCGCGCTTCCGCTCGAGCGCCTTGTCCCGCTTGCCGGCAGAGCCCTCCGGCACCTGGCCCAGCACGGCGGGAACCAAGACGAGGAGGACCCCCCAAGCGCAGCGAATGCCGAGCCGCCGACCCAGACCGGCGTCCTTGGGAACGATTCATGAGCGTACCGCTCTCTTGTTGGCGGGCGTTGATATCAACGTTGGCGATGATGGACTACGAATGACGACGTCCGTTTACAACTATCACCGGAACGGCTCTCTTGTCAACCCGTGTCCGGACGCGCCGGTCAGCCAATGATCTTTGTGATGACCTTGCCGGCAACGTCGGTGAGGCGGAAGCGCCGGCCGTTGTAGTTGTAGGTCAGCCGCTCGTGATCGATGCCGAGGAGGTGGAGGATCGTCGCGTGCAGGTCGTTGATCGGGACGGGGTCAACGGCCGCCGTGTAACCGATCTCATCGGTGGCGCCGTGGCTGACACCAGCTTTCACGCCGCCGCCGGCGAGCCAGACCGTGAATCCATGGGGATTGTGGTCGCGCCCAGGCTTCTGGCCGGTCTGGGCCACGGGGAGCCGGCCGAACTCGCCGCCCCAGACCACCAGAGTCTCGTCGAGCAGACCGCGCGCTTCGAGGTCCGCCAGCAAGCCCGCGACCGGCTTGTCCGTCTCGCCGGCAAACTGCTCGTGGTTGCCTTTGATATCGACGTGGCCGTCCCACGATCGCTCGTTTTCCATCCCTCCGGAATAGATCTGGACGAAACGCACGCCGCGCTCGACCAGGCGGCGGGCCGTCAAGCACTGCGCGCGAAGTGGTCACACCGTGGGTCGCCGATCCCGAAGAGCCGCTGGATGGTTTCCGGCTCTGCGTCCAGGTCAATCGCCTCGGGCGCGGCGGACTGCATGCGATAGGCCAGCTCGTAGCTCTGGATCCGCGCCGCCAGCTCGGCCTCCGCCGCAAATTGCTCGGAATGAATCCGGTTGGCCTGACTCAGGAAGGCCAACTGAGCGCGCTGCTCCTGGTCGGTCATTCCAGGAGGTCGCTCGAGATCGTCGATCGGCGACCCCTTGGGGTGGAGGTGCGTCCCCTGATAAGCACCGGGGAGGAAGGCCGCGCCCCAGTTCGCGGCAGAGCCCTTGGGCAAGCCTCGGCCCTTGGGATCGCTCATCACGATGAATCCAGGCAGGTTATCGGCCTCGCTGCCCAGGCCATAGGTCACCCACGAGCCCATGCAGGGGAAGCCCATGCGCGGCATCCCCGTGTTGATCATGAACAGGGCCGGCGAGTGGTTGTTCGACTCGGTGAAGACCGAGTGCAGAAACGCCATCTTATCGACGTGCGGTCCCAGGTTCGGAAAGATCTCGGAGACCATCTTGCCGGTCTGGCCGCGGGGCGTGAACGTGAAGGGAGACTTCATCAGCGAACCGACCTGGTCCTTGAAGAAGCCGGTGGTGTTCTTGAACGACGGGTCGAACTCGCGCATCGACTTGCCGTGCCAGCGATCCAGCCCGGGCTTGTACTCCCAGGTATCCACCTGGCTGGGCCCGCCGTTGGTGAAGATCCAGATGACATGCTTGGCCCGGGCGGCGAAGTGCCCCGGCCGTGCGGCCATCGGGTTGAGCGACACGTCCGCGGCCGCGACCTCGGTGCCCAAGAGGCCCTCACCATGAAGCAAGGACGCCAGCCCGATCAGGCCGAACCCGCCGCCGGTGCGCTCGAGCCATCGGCGGCGCGTGAGCAATCCGTGCGATTGATCGGCGACAGGGCGTGTCATGAAATGTCCTCCGGCATTCTCGTTCAGGGAATGTAGATAAATTCATTCATACCGATCAGCGACTGGCAGAGATCGACGAGCGCCAGCCGGTCCGGATCGGGCCGGCCGTCGTGTGCGTAGGCCGACCGCTGGCCGTCCAGGAACGAGGCAGCGAGCCGGGCCTCCTGACCGGTCGGATCGCGGCCGAAGGCGATCGCGTAGGCCTGCGCGACCGAGGTCGACCGATCGCCTGCGGCTGCGACCTGGCTGGCGAAGCCCTGGGCGCAGTGCCGGGCCAGGCCGCTATTGAGCATCGCCAGGGCCTGCGGGGCGGTGGTCGTCGTGCTCCGCTGGCCGATGCTGACGAGGTGCTCGGGCCAGTCGAACAGCATCATCATCGGGATCAGGCGGCTCCGCTTGATGAAGAAATAAACACTCCGGCGCGGCATTTCCACGTCAAGCGAGCCCGGCCCGTACATCCGCCGATCCAGTCGACCGGCCGCCGCCAGCATCGCGTCGCGGATCGGCTCGGCCTCGAGTCGGCGCGGGGCGTGCCGCCACAGGAACACATTCTCGCGATCGACGGCCGCGCGCGATTCCTGGTACTGGCTGTCCTGCATGTAGACTGCGCTGGTCACGATCAGTCGATGGATCGGCTTGAGCCGCCAGCCGTTCTCGATGAGTTCGCCGGCGAGCCAGTCCAGGAGCTCGGGGTGTGTCGGCCGGCTCCCCTGCGCCGAAGTCGTTGGGCGTGGCGACGATCCCCTGGCCCAGGTGGTGCTGCCAGAGCCGGTTCACGATCACCCGCGCAGCGAGTGATCCGGCGCCATAGTCGGTATCGGTGAGCCACGCGGCCAGGGCCGCTCGGCGGTAGCTGGCCGCGGGCCGGCGCGGCGGCCGGCTCGACCTTCCAGCGCACGACGTCAGCACCCTTACCCACAAGCACCCGCAGCACGCCGGGTGTCGCCTCGTTTCCCTTCTGGGCGGCATCGCCGCGGCGCAGAACGTATGTCTTCGGATAGAAATGAGGGAAGCCGCGTTCATCCGCGTGGTGCTTGGTATGTGGATAGCCCTCGGCCGTAACTTGCATTTTCACAGGTTTGGCGCCGCCACCGGGCGAGACGTCGATCTCGCTGCGGATCGTCGTCGTGAAAACGGCGGCCATCCGGTAATAGTCTTCCGACGGGATCGGGTCGTACTTGTGATCGTGGCACCGGGCACAACCGACCGAGAGGCCAAGAAACGCCACGCCCGTGGTCGCGACCATGTCGTCGAGCTCGTTATACCGCGCTGACTCAAACTCGGCTTCGGTCAACTGAGTGGGGAAGGCGCCGGCGCCCACGAACCCGGTTGCGGCCATGGCCAGTGGGTTGTCGGGCGCCAGCTCGTCGCCTGCGAGCTGCCAGTGGACGAGCTGATCGTACGGCATGTCGCCGTTAAAGGCGCGGATCAGGAAGTCGCGATAGTGGAACGCCAAGGGCCGATCATAGTCCTGCTCGTAACCATGCGACTCGGCGAACCGGGCCACGTCCATCCAGTGAGAGGCGAAGCGCTCTCCGTAATCGGGAGACGCCAGCAGGCGATCGACGAGGCGTAGATAGGCATCGGGGGCGGGGTCGTGGACGAAGGCGTCGATTTCCTCGGGGGAGGGGGGCAATCCCGTGAGATCGAACGCCACGCGGCGGATCAAGGTGCGCCGGTCGGCGATCGGATTGGGCCGCAGCCCGCGACGTTCGAGCGCGGCGAGGATGAACCGGTCGACGGGCGTGCGGACCCAGGCCGGGTCACGCACCGAGGGTGGCAAGACGATGTTGAGCGGCCGGAACGACCAGAAGTTCTTGTCGGCCTGAGTGAGGCCGGCCGCCTTTCGCTGGGTGGGAGCCCGATCGACGAGCGGCCGGTCATACGGGGCACCCAGGTCAATCCATCGGGCGATCTCGGTGATTGTGGCGTCGGGGAGCTTGGGTGCCTTCTGAGGCATGTGCGGATCATCTTCATGCCGGATGAGCGTCGTGAGCCGGCTCTCCTTGCTGCCGCCTTCGAGCACGCCGCTATCGACCAGCGGCTTGCGGTCGGAGAGGTCGAGCCCCCCTTTCTTGGCCTTGCCGCCGTGGCAATCGAGGCAGTGCTGGATGAGGGCAGGACGGACCTTCGCCTTGAACAGGTCGAGACCCTGCTTCATCTTCTGGGCGTGGTCGGCCGGTACGCTCTTGGGCGTGTCGTCAGCTCGCAGCGAAGGCACCAGTTCCACCAGGGCGAGGACTACGACGGCGAGCCCGGGCGAATTTCGGATATTCATGGCGGGGGTTGTCGGTTCCTGTCCTTGGGCGGGACTCAACACGTTTGAGCGCTTCTTATCATAACGCGCCCGAGGCTTGCGGGCTATTCCGCGCGTCATGGCGGCACCGAGCCGATCGAGATCCGGACGCTCTGACCGAGGCGGAGCCGCGGCTGCCCCGGCTCCAGGACGATCACGCACTCCAGCGTACGCACGTCGCTCAACTGGGAAGGATCGTGCAGGACGGTGCGGCGCTGACTGTACCACCCGGCCAGCCGCGCGACCCGGCCGCGCCAGGTTGCAGTGGGATCGGCCTCGTCATGGACGAGAGCGGACTCCCCTTCCTTGACGCGGCTTGCGAACTCTTGCTCGACCGTGGCGCGGATGACCTGCGGCCCGTCGGCGGCGAACAGCACCGCCGGCTGACCCGGCGCACCCCCCACGATGTCGCCCGGGCCGGCAAGGATGCGGAGGACAGTGCCAGGCTGCGGAGCCCGGACACGGCATTCCTCCAACGTCAGCTTCGCCTGGTCACGTCGAGCCTCGGCCGCCTTGAGCTCGTACTCGGCGTGACGGATCTCAAACTCGACATCCTGGGCCTCCAGCTCGGCTAGCCGTTCTGCCTCGGCTCGCTCCATGGCCTCCATCTCCCGGACTTTCTCCTCGCTGATGGATTTGTCCGCTTCGGGAATCACAACCGACTTCGCCAGCTTCTCTTCGCGGTCCAGAGCGAGGCGCGCCGCGGCCACGCGGCTCGCCATGGCATCACGCGTCGCTTGCGGCTGGGCGAATCGTCTCCTGTGAATCTCGGGTTGGCTCCGCGCCTGGCGCAGGTGCGATCCGGCGAGCGCCACGCCTGCCTCGGCCTCGGCGAGGCGCTGGCGGGCGAGCCCGTCCTCCAGGCGCAGCAGCTCCGCTCCCTGGGCGACCTGCTGGTTCTCGGCGACCAGTACCTCGGCCACGCGACCTTGCTGGAGCGGGCAGAGCGAGGCCAGTCCGTGCTCGAGGTCGACGGTGCCGAAGCAAACAACACCTTCACCGCTCGGGGCGGCCGGCCCGGCGGAGGCCGGCGGCGCGGCCGGGGCCGCGGCCATGCGGCTGAACCGGACGGCTGCCACGATCAGGGCCGCCCCGATGCCAACGAAGATGAGGGGCCGGATCAGTCCGCCGGCCCGCGCGATTCGCGTCATGGAGGGGGCTCCGTCGAGATCGGTGCGGGCTCGTCCGACAACTGCCCGTCGACCAGGTGCAGAACGCGATCGGCGTACGGCTTGAGCCGCGGGTCATGGCCGACCAAAAACAATACGGCCCCGCGGTCGGAGGCGGCCGAGTGCAAGAGCCGGATGACCTGCTCGCCGTGGCCCCAGTCGAGCGCGCCGGTCGGCTCGTCGGCGAAGCAGAACTGCGGCCGTTTCAAGAGGGCGCGGCCCACGGCCACGCGCTGCTTCTCGCCGCCGGAGAGCTGGTCGGCGCGCAGATCGGCGCGGCGGCCCAGCCCGAGCTGGTCGAGCATCTCGAGCGCACGGCGACGGGCCTCGCGCCGCGACGCCCCCTCGCCCCAGCGGACGACCATCTCCAACTGCTCGCGAGCCGTCAGCGAGGGAAACAGGTTAAAGCCCTGGAAGACGAAGCCGAAATGACGCAGCCGGAACCGCTCGCGGGCACGCTCGCTCATCTGCCACAAGTCTTCCCCCAGAATCGATACCTCGCCTCGGTCGGGCCGCAAGAGCCCCGAGAGCAAGGCGAGCAGGGTGGACTTCCCGCTGCCGGAAGGACCCATCAAGAGCAGCACCTGCCCTCGGTGCAGCTCCAGCGATACATCACGGAGCACGCGCACGGTCGCCGCGCCACTGCCGAAAGAGCGTTCGAGATGGCGTGCAACCAGGGCAGGCTCGGGCTGCATACGGGTCGTCCTCGACTCTACCGCAGGAGGGTGATCGGCTCGCTCAGGCGCAACGAGCGCAAGGCGGCCAGGCCGGACGAGAGGGCCATCCCCAGGGTCAGCGCTGATCCGAGGGCGAACAGCCAGGCGGGCAGCACCACTCGGGCGCCGGCGCCAGCGCCGCTCCTGGCCAGTGCGTAGATCAGCGGAAGGGCCAGCGCGATCCCCGTCAGGCCAACCCACAACGACTGAGCAATGACCATGCCAGCCATGCGCCAGCGTGGGATGCCCAGAGCCCGGAGCACAGCGTACTCGCGCAGCGACGCCGCAGTGGCTGCGTACAAGGTCTGGCTGGTGACCGCCATGCCGACCAGCAGGCTGAGCAAGGCCGTGAAGCCCATGCCGATGCCGGCCTCGGTCCGTGTAGCCCAGAAGAATTGCGTCCGCGCCGAGAACTCTTCGCGGGTGAAGGCGGAGAGGTCGGACCTCTCCCGCAGCCTGCGGGCGACGGCCGAGGCGTCTGCCGGCTTGCGGCAGCGTCCCAGGAAATACATCGTGTGTCCGGGGTAATCGCGGAAGAGGGGCTGAATCTGGTAGGCGGTCCGCAGGGAGCAGAAGACGTAAGGCGGCCCCAGGCTCTTGAGGCCGCGCACCAGCCCGACGACGCGGACGCGCCGGCCGGCCACCTCGGCGACGCCGCCCTCTCCTGCCACGCCCAGGCGCTCCAGCTCGGTCTCATCGATCACGACGGCCCCCGGCTCGGTCAGCAGGGTGCGCATCCCCGGCGTCAAATCGCTGACGACTCCGAGGGAGTGCTGTTCCAGCTTCGATCCGATCACGCAGCAGACCTCCGAGCCCCCCTGCGGCTTGTGCCAGTAGCTGAACCCATAAAGGTAAGGCTCGGTGTCGACGACCTCGGGCATGCTGGCCAGGCGCGAGCGCCACGACTCGGGGATCGGATAGCCCAGCTCGATCGAGAGCACCTCGGGGGACGCCACCCAAACCTCGGCGGCGCTGTGATCGATGGGCAGCGACAGAACAGAGAGAGCGCCAGGAGGAGGCCCACCTGCACCGTGATGAGCATGTCGCTGAAGGCGACCGCCAGCACCGCCGGCAGGTACCGGCGCGGCTCGCGCCAGATGATCGTAAACGAGTAAGGCATCATGATTCGGCGTCTCTTGCTCAGGCCGTCCATGCCAAACCGCACGCCGGACCGCCATTGTCGGTTATCGACTTTCGATTGCCGAGACTCGGATGTCCCTCTGTTTCTGCTTGGGTGTATCACCTGGCTGGGCTGCCACGTTGTCAAGTCCCTAAGGAGTGCCGGAATTCGCCGTAATTGGAGCCAGGTCTTGCGCTTCCATGATACCAGCGCGCGCATCGAAATCGGGTTCGTTCGTCGCATTTTCGTTGATTTCGGCCTCCGGGGGGCGCCGGCCGCCGGATTCGGTCGGACGGATCGGACAGATCGGACGGATCGGACGCGGCGGCCACCCAGCGCGAGAGAACAAGAAATGACAGGCACCTTTGGGGGAAGAGACCCAGCGGAATCGCACGCCGAAAATGGAAGACTGAACACGGAAAAACAGCCGCCAAACGAGTGTCGCACTCGCGATCGATGGCGCACGGCTGTGCGTCGATAGGTGCAATTGGCGCAAGTGTAATTTTGACATGGATTTTCGTGCTCGAGAGAGGCACTTTTTGAGTGTCGCAGGATGTCGCACAATGGCAACTTTTGGGCGCGTTTCGAGCAAATGATCAGTAGTCCGGCGACGACGACGGCGGTGGTTGTCCCGGGGGATTGGCGGCTGGTGCGCGCGCACGGAGCTGCTCCTTGATTTCGGTGATACTCTGTTCGAGCGCCGCGAACCGTGAGACGGCGATCAGGTTGGACAAAATGGCCCGCAGTGCACCAAGCTGGACGGACTCCGACTCGGCGCGCTTGGCGAGCGTGGTGATCTCGTTGACGGCCCAGGTGGAGCGCGTCGCGAACCGTCCGACCGCGCGGTCGACGATTCGGCCGCGATAGGATCCGACCGCGCTTTTGACTTCGGGCTCTTTGGACCACCGGTAGGCCGTTCGCTTCGGCACGTTGTTGGCTCGCGCCACGCGGCGACAGATTTGCCCCGCGCAACCGCAAGGGCGAGCTGGGCTTTCATGCTTTTGCGGGATTCTTGACACATTGGACAAATTGGCACGCGGTGGCCACTTTTTCACCGCGTCTCCCTTTGGCCCCGGTCACGGTTCTCAGCCCGGGGCCCACGCTGGGCGGCAAGCCCTGGAAAGGGCAGAGAGTTGGTGAGCTCTCGCCAGCAGCCTGCCAATTGCGTCGTCACTGCGCGTCTTGCTGGGTCGTCCGGCAGGTCATTGGACACAAGGCGCGCGACATTACCAGTCTTCCAGTTGCTTTACCGGCGCAAAAGCGGCAGGAATTCTGGGTGAAATGCGCGACAGCGTGGGGAAATTGCCGGTTGTGCCGGATGGAATGTCGTCAGGCGGTCCGTCTTGGTGTCGCCGGACACGACCGGCCCAGCGCCGCCCCGGACGCTCACGGGCAAGATGCCCGTCCCCCGCCCGCCATGTGGTAGACTTGGGCGAGTCAGCGCCTTGGCGATCGCCGTCTTGATCGCGACATATCTCCGACTCAGGACCAAAACTGAGCTGCCGCCTGCATTCCCAGGGACTGCACACGGCCAGGCCGCCTGACAGCGTTCGACGCCGGAGAGTGCTGAGACAGTACTGGCCTGGCCCACCCCATGCGATTTCGCAGAGGGGTAGGGGTGGGTGTTGACAGTGCGCCGGCGTTGCGCAGGTGACTTGCACATCGACTCCCCCCATCGTCCTTTGCACGATCGCCCGTGCCCAGGTCACCCGATTGTGACTGTGGCGACGCGTTGCCGCCGCACCGGGCTGGTGTCGTTCACCCGGTCGACCTTCTAAAACCTCGTCCGGTGAGAGAATACGAATTGACCCCAGATGCGCCGCGGAAATCCGGCCAGAATGTGTAACTCACGGCCCGGCCGCTTGTGTAATAGGATAGGAAAGATCCATGACACCGATTCCAACCACGCGAGCCAGCTTGCTCTTGCGACTTCGTGATTCCCAGGATCATGAGGCGTGGGTGGAGTTCGTTGAGATTTATGAACCGGCCATCTACCGGCAATTCCGAAAAAGCGGTTTGCAGGATGCCGATGCGCGAGAACTGACGCAGGAGTTGTTTGTCGCAGTCAATCGGCAAATCGCGAAGTGGGAACTGGCGAAGGAGCGGGGATCGTTTCGAGGGTGGTTGCGGAAAGTCGCTCGAAATCGGGTGATCAACTGGATGAAGAACGGACAACGGCGGATGGTCGCCTGGGGTGGCACCGATTCACAGTCGATATTCGATGAGCTCGCGGCGGAGGATTGTCCAGAGTCTGTGGAGTTTGATCGCGAGTTGCGGCGATCGATGTTTCAGCGAGCCACAGAGGTCGTGCGTCAGGAGCAAAGTTTGAAAGCGTGGCAAGCGTTTTGGGGCCTGGCCATGGAGGGCAAGGCGCCGAGCGTTATCGCGCAAGAACTCGGGATGAGCATTGGCGCCGTCAAGGTTGCCAAATGTCGCGTTTTCGCCCGGCTGAAACAGGTAGTCCGTGACCTGGAGCGAGAATCATGAACAAACTGTGTTCAATTGAGTTACTCCGGAACGCTGTGTCCCGTAGCCTGTCGGCCGATGAAGAGGCGGCTCTGCACGAACACCTCGATCACTGCGAATCGTGCTGCGCTCAAATGGAGCAACTGGCCGGCGGTGAAGCGTGGCAGCGTGAAGCCGTGTCGTTGTTGAGTGCCGATCTACTCGGCGACGCTGTTCCGGACGTGCCGGCATGGTCCGAAGTGGACTTTGGCGTCGAGCATCTTGATCCGTCCGATCAAGCGAATGTGCTCGGACAACTGGGTGGCTATGATGTGATCGCCGTGATCGGTCGCGGAGGGATGGGCATCGTTCTCAAAGCGTTTGACCGCGATTTGAAACGGTTTGTCGCGATCAAGGTGCTGTCTCCGCATCTGGCTCATAGCTCGGTTGCACGCAAGCGGTTTGCCCGGGAGGCGCAGGCCGCTGCCGCAGTCGTTCATCCGCATGTGATCGCCATTCATCACGTTCAGCCGACGGGCCGACTACCGTTTTTGATCATGCCGCTCTTGGCTGGTGAATCGTTGGCGCAGCGTCTCAAGGCTCGCGGACCGCTGGAGCTGACAGAAGTTCTGCGGATTGCGATGCAAGCAGCCGGCGGTCTGGCGGCGGCTCACGATCAGGGTCTCGTCCATCGCGACGTCAAGCCGGCGAACATCCTGCTGGAGAAGGGGGTCGAGCGGGTCGTAATCACCGACTTCGGTCTGGCTCGCGCGGCGGACGATGTTTCGATGACACGCCTGGGCGTCGTGGCGGGAACCCCGGAGTACATGTCACCAGAGCAGGCTCGGGGCGAATCGCTCGATGGCCGCTCCGATTTGTTCAGTCTCGGCTGCGTATTGTATGAGATGGCGACGGGCGTGTCGCCGTTCCGAGCGGATTCGACCATGGCGACGTTACGGCGAATCGTGGAAGAGAAACCCGCAGCAATGGCGTCCCTCGGTCCCGAACTGCCGCCGTGGTTCAATGGGATCGTGGAGCGATTGCTGGCGAAAGATCCGGCTCAGCGATTTGCCTCAGCGAGCGAAGTCAGCGATTTGCTGGAAGTCTGTCTGTCGCATCTTCAGCAACCCGCAAGCGCAGCGTTGCCAGATTCACTTGTGGCTCGTTCGAAGAGCCATCGTTTCCATTTCCGTTCAGGACGATCGTCAGGAGTTCTCGCGATGTTCGCAGCATTTGGTCTGGCATTGTTGGGAATGTTTCTCTGGGAGGGGGCAGAAGCTCCGGACATTGCCGGCAAATGGACGGGAGAACGGTGGGGCGCGGTCGTCCTCGAAATGAAGTCAGCAGGCGAGTATGACGGCACATATACCGAGACATTCCAGGGCAAGCCAGGCTCAATTCACTTGAAGTGGTCAGCGCGGGAAGGCCGATTCAACGGCACATGGCAAGAAGGCAAGGACTGTCACGGTAAGATTTCGGTGCGACGCGTCAACGATGAAATTCGCGGAGCCTGGACGACGAGCCAGGAGCCGGGTATCGAATCCGGAAGACCCGAACTCGCGGAATAGTCGTGGGTGCGGCCTTCAACCGATGCAGCAGTCGCGACTCCTGGAATTCACGTCAAGCTGCGTCTGAATGTCGACAGGCACTCCGCTCTGATGCTACGTAAGAACATCCGCTTCCACGGGCTGAGCATCATGGGTTCAGGCATCAAGGGCATGATCGAAGGAAAGGCGTCCGACAACCTGACGGCGGTCCTGGCGCATCGTTGCCGCTTGGAGTCGTTCGAAGAGTCGGGGAGAAACCATTTTGACGCGACGTTATTTGTGCCTCAAGACCCGACGAGCGACCGATCAAACATGGAACTATCGCAAAAACGGCTCGACCAATTGCAAGAGCAAGGGGTTGAGTTCTGGCTCGACCATCATCGCAACCAGTTACCGAGCAATTTAGACTCTGGACGACAGCCGTCGCAGGAGAAGAAGCAAGAAGTCAACGACGAACGTGATTAGTGGTCGGGAGCTCCTGCCCGGTGACTGGCTTGCGTACCATCAAAACTCGTCGTTGGTTGCGAAGTGGAACTCAATCGGGCGGTCGCGGTAGCGATGCGGGACGGACCGGAGGCGGGGCTGGTCCTGATCGATACGATTCTAAGACGTGGGGACTTGGTGGACTACCACCTTGCCCACGCGGCGCGAGCGGAGTTGTGCCGTCGCTCCGGAAAAATGTCCGAAGCCAAGAACTCGTATGAGCGAGCACTATCGTTAGCTCGGCAGGAACCCGAGCAGCGATTCTTGACTCGGCGACTGTTCGAAATCTCGTTTCTGACCGACCGCAATTTCTGATACGAAGTGTGTGGGTAATCGATTTCTGGCGTAATTTTGGAGATCGTTGTCAATTTGCAGGATTCTCGTTCGACTATTAATGAAAGTCGGAAAATGCCCGACTTCAATCGCGTTCCCATCCACCAAGATCAGGAGTTCCGTCATGAAAGTCATGGTGATTGTCAAAGCGTCAAAGGCGTCAGAAGCGGGCGAGATGCCGCCCCCCGAAATGTTCTCGGCCATGGGCAAGTTCAACGAAGAATTGATCAATGCGGGAATCATGGTCGTTGGTGGGGGACTGACGCCAAGTTCTCGCGGTGCCCGTGTTCGGTTCTCCGGCTCAAATCGCACCGTCACCGACGGGCCATTCGCCGAGACGAAGGAACTCATCGCCGGGTTCTGGATCTGGAACGTCTCTTCACTACAAGAAGCGATTGACTGGGTGAAGAAATGCCCGAACCCGATGATCGACGACTCCGACGTCGAAATTCGTCCGTTCATGGAACCGGAGGACCTTGCCGCGGCGATCGACCCCGCGGTGCCAGAACAGGAAACCCGCCTCAAGGTCCGGGCTCGAATGATTAATTGGACTCCCTGAGTCCTAACCCCAAGTCCCGCTCGCCGCCGAGAACGCCATTCCGCGAGAGGAAACCACGACTTTTCCTCTCGTCTCTCCGCAAGCGATTGAGCTTGCCCGACTGGAACACGAAAAGCGGTCTCTGGCGGCACGAATCAAGCAACTGACCAGTCAGGCCATTTTACGAAGGTTTCGACGACGGAGCAAAACCTCGGCTTGCGGCATGATGACCTGAAGCCGGCATTCGACGCTTCGGTCTATCGACGAATGGCACTTAGATTTTCGATAAGACCTTTGAGCATTATCACGTTTGATCTCTCGCCGTCGGTCTCGTGAGGCGGTCGTAGTTTTTCGGCCTCCGTTTCGTCATGCGTGGCTCAAAGCGGTCTGGGCGATCCGCGACGCGGTGCGTGGCAATCGCATTCAGCAACAGCTGGTAGAGTTCCTGTCGGTGCTGGGTTCCACAGGTGGCCCTGGTGAGCAATCACGGGCTGAAAAGCCTCGAGGAGTTGAATCGTCGCCTTGAAACTGATGGATCGTGGTTGGACGCTAATTTGACTGGCCGCCTGAGCCATGATCGTCCGGATCAGGTTGTAGGCCAGGACGTGCGTCCAGATCTCCTTGCGGACAAGTTCTGGCGTCTTGCAGCGTAACAGATCCATCTGCATCGTGATTTTGATCGACCTCAGATCGAGTTCCTCGTTCCAGCGAGCGCGATAGACCTGCGCGAGATCGTCCTTGGTGTACTCGTCGGCGTCCAGCAACGTCGTGGCGATGACGAGCCAGCGAACGCGAAAGCCAGGTCGCTCGATGCGGACGCGGCACTCTCGGACCACAAGGAACTCCGGGAGTGCGTCGTACGTCTTCCGGTCGATCGAACGGGGTTTCCTCGGTTTCATCCATTTGACAATGTGATCATCTTTGCCGAGACGCTCTCCACGGCGAAAATCGGCCGTACGGTGTGATGTGAGGCGGAAGACGCAGTCGACGCCGCGCTGCTGGAGCATCACCATCTCGGTCCAGGCACACATCAAGCGATCCGCCACCAGGACGTCGCCGCGGCGAAACATGCCCCACAACTTGCGCAGCATCCCCAGCTCGCTTTGGCCTTTCCCGGCGTAACGGCAGATCCCCAGCTTGAGGATCGCTCCACACGAGAGCGAAATGATGGCCCCAATCCGCGCGACCGGGAACGCCGTGCCCGGCTTTCTGATTGTAGGTCAGAGGGTATTCCTTGCGGTTCTCCGCGGTGTCGGGCATGGAGACCGTCGAGCCATCGAACAGATATACGCGGCGGCCCTTCCACAGCCATCGTGCGTCGGCGCTGGCGTCTAGGTTTCGCCCCACCAGGCGGGCCACGGCTGAGAAGAATCGTTCCGGCAGCCGCTTTCTCGCCTGGCAATAGGCCCCCGTCTCCGAGCTGCACGGCCTCAGACCCTGCGAGACGCGATGGGCGATCAACCGGGCCACCGCGGCACGGCAGGAGTGGTCGGCGCTGAGAACTTGTCCCAGGAACACCCACAGCGTCACCAGCGGCGTGAAGATCCTGTCGTTCCAGCGGACTCCGATCTTTTTCGAGGACATGTGAGAAGCACTCTGCCGAAAGGACCTCGGTGAAGGGGAGACGTCCTTCTTGAAGAAATTGCTGTCTGAGGAAAGTCGACCTGTTGACGAAATCGTCCTTGACGGCAAAGTCGCATCTCACCGGCCTCCTTGCCTGTGATGGAAGTTCGATTCCTACCATCAATGTCGGAAGGCCAGAAACTGCCGATCCCTTTTTCTCAAAAAGGGTTCCGACAAATCTACGTGCCATTCGTCGATCGACCGACGCGCGCAAATGACCTGAGGATTCGCCGCGAGCGGAGCTCGTCAGCCAACGGCCAAGTTCATCTCGGCCTCCTTGAGAATCTTCGCCGACAACTTCGGGTCGGTTACGATCCGCGACATGGTCAGCGCACCAATCATCGTCGATACCGCGACCAGGGCACGCCGTCTGGCGGTAGCCGGCCGGGTCTTGCCGAACTGCCCGGCCATGATCTCGACAAGCTTCAGGAAGCCGGCGGTCGCCGCCGCGCGGGTCTTCTCATCGTTTCGGGCAAGTTCGCTGCCGATCGCGGACAGCGGGCATCCGGTGGCTGGATTGTCTCGGTGACGGGTCGAGAGGTACGCAGCCGCAGCCCCCCCCTTTTGAGAAGCCGCAGCAGCCAGCATTTCGAGGATCATCTTCACGGCCTCGGCACACGCCTCGGCGACGAGCTGGTCCTTCGACTCGAAGTGCTTGTAGAACCCGCCGTGGGTCAGGCCAGCGGCACTCATCAGGTCGTTCAGCCCGGTCGCGACGATTCCATTCTTGCGGAACTCTTCGCTGGCCGCCGTGACGATCCGTTTGCGGGTCTGCGCCGCTTCCTCTCTCGACTTCCTCATGACGTGGACGTGGCTCCCGGGCAGAAATCGTTTGGATTTCAGTTGACATCCAAGTTCACGCCGCTTACCATTCGGATGTCGATGATAATCTTAACCGGCTCTGAGGGAGATTTCAAATGATTCAGGGCAAAGTCCTAGTCACGGGCGCGACGGGCGACACCGGCCGGGCGACGATCGATGAATTACTGGCCCGCGGCCACAGGGTCCGGGCGCTGGCCCACGGGCAGGATGACAGGTCGAAGAGGCTCCACGAGCGGGGTGTCGAGGTCGTCTACGGCGATCTGCTCGACTTCGGCCAGGTCCGCGCCGCGCTGAGCGGAGTGCAGCGGGCCTACTTCGTCTACCCCATCCGCCCCGGCATTCTTCAGGCAACGACGTATTTCGCCCAAGCCGCCAAGGAGGCTGGCGTCGATGGCATCGTGAACATGTCGCAGAAATCCGCTCGGGAGGATGCCAAGAGCCACGCCGCGACCGATCACTGGCTCTCGGAGCGGGTCTTCGACTGGTCGGGGCTGACGACCGCCCACATCCGGCCGACCTACTTCGCCGAGTGGCTGCTGTACTTGGCCCCGATGATCAGGGCCGGCCTGCTCCACGTGCCGTTCGGCACCGGCAAGCACGCCCCGATCGCCGCCGAGGACCAGGGCCGCGTCATCGCCGGCATCCTGGAGGACGCCGCTGCCCACAAGGGAAAGATCTATCCCCTCTTCGGCCCGGTCGAATACACATACCGCGAGACGGCGCAGGTTCTCAGCCGGGTACTCGGCAAGGACGTCCAATACAAGCAGGTGGACTTCGAGGAGTTCAGCCGGGCCCTGCAGGCGAGCGGGAAGAATGCGGGCCGCGAGAATTCCTTTCTGTTCCAGCATCTCAGAGAGGTCGCGATCGACCACCAGAATGGCATCTTCGCTGGCACGAACGACCTGGTCGAGAAGCTTGGCGGACGCCCGCTCATGACACTCGAGGCGTTCATCGAGAAGCATCGTGCGGCCTTCGCCTGAACTCCGAGCCCCGCGCATGTTCCGGGCCCAGCGGGGGGTGACGCCTGCGCCTTTCGACGGCATCGCGGGGGGCGTGGTTCGACGAGATCGAATCGGCCCAGGCCGGGCTTTGCCACGACGAGTGGGCCGCCGTCGTCGCCCAGGACGACGAGCGCTTCCATGCGAGTGTCGACCTGAACGAGCTCGGCCCTGATTGCGCAGGCCGAATCTGAGAGAATGGATCATTCCGGGCCCCGGTGCGCCTGAGTTTGCGCGGATGGCGGCGATTACTGTATGAGGTACGTCGTGGACGAGGTGATCATGGGTTCGGATCGCTATCGCTCGTACCTGCGGCTGCTGGCCGAGGCTCAGCTCGGCAGGGGCCGACGGCCGGGAATCGAGCCGTCGGACATTGTTCAGCAGACCCTGCTGGACGCCCACAAGGACCGCGATCGCTTCCGAGGTCGTAGCGAAGCCGAACGTCTCGCATGGCTCCGTCGCTTGCTGGCGTGCAACCTTGCCGACGCGGCCCGCGCCCTGGCCCGCGCCAAGCGGGATGATGCCCGGGTGCGATCGCTGGAAGAGGCTCTCGACGAATCCTCGGCCCGTCTGGAGCATTGGCTGGCCGCCGACCAGTCGTCCCCCTCCGAGCAGGCCGAGCGCAACGAGTCGCTCGTCCGCCTCGCCGATGCCCTGGCCCAGCTGCCCGAGGACAACCGCCGGGCCCTGGTGATGCGGCACTGCCAGGGATCGAGCCTCGCCGAGATCAGCGCCGAACTCGGGCGCACGCCGCAGGCCATCGCCGGCCTGCTCAAGCGAGGCCTGGCGCAGTTGCGAGATCTCATACCAGCCGATGGGGAGTGAGTGCCATGGCCGACGAGGATCGCGAGCAGAGGCTCGATCAAGTGATTGCCGACTACCTCGCCGCCCAGGACGCCGGCATTGCCCCTGCCCGTGACGCGCTCCTGGCCGCCCATCCCGACCTGGCCGAAGACCTGCGGTCCTTCTTCCGCGAGCACGACCGCCTCGGGCGGCTGGCGGCACCGCTCCGAGCCGGAGTCGAGCCGACTCCATCGAGAGAGTCCGAATCGACCCTGGGCTCGACCATCTCGTCGTCGAGCCCATTCCAAGGAACGATCGACTACGACGCGGAGCGCGGCGCAGACGCCACCCGACGCCACGATGTTCGCGCCGCCCGGCGGGAACGGTGCTCCCATGAGACGCGGATCCACCGTCCGCTACTTCGGTGATTACGAGATCCAGAAAGAGGTGGGTCGCGGCGGCATGGGCGTCGTCTACAAGGCCCGCCAGGTCAGCCTCAACCGGCCGGTCGCACTCAAGATGATCAAGGCGGGCGTGCTCGCCGACGATGCCGAGCTGCGCCGATTCCACAACGAGGCCAAGGCCGTCGCGCTGCTCGACCACCCCGGCATCGTTTCGGTCTACGAGGTCGGCGAGCACGACGGCCAGTGTTACTTGAGCATGAAGCTCATCGACGGCGGCAATCTCGGCGATCAGATCGCCTCGTTCCGGGACAATCCCCGGGCCGCCGTGACCATGATGATCGAGGCGGCCGAAGCCGTTCAACACGCCCACATGCGGGGCATTCTCCACCGCGATTTGAAGCCGGCGAACATCCTCATCGACGCGGTGGGTCACCTGCACATCACCGACTTCGGCCTGGCCAAGTTGATGGAATCCAACGTGGACATGACGGCCAGCGGCGCGATCATCGGCACGCCGGCCTACATGAGCCCCGAGCAGGCCGCCGGCCACCGCGGGAGGATGTCCCTGGCGACCGATGTTTACGGCCTGGGCGCGATCTTTTACGCCCTGTTGACCGGCAAGTCTCCGTTTGGCGGCGACAACGTGATCGAGACGCTCGAGGCCGTGCGGAACCGTCCGCCGGAAGTGCCGAGGAAGCGAAACGCCAGCATTCCGCGCGACCTGGAGTTGATCTGCCTGAAGTGCCTGGAGAAGAACCCGGCCGATCGCTACCCCACGGCCGGAGCGCTCGTGGACGACCTGCGGCGATGGGCGGCCGGCGAGCCGGTGAGCGTCCGCGCGGCCGGCATCGCCGAGAGGGTGGCGAAATGGGCGCGGCGGAAGCCGACGCTGGCCGCCGCGTATACCCTCGGGTTGCTATCACTGCTGTTCGGCGGGCTGGGCGGCGCGGCCGCGTGGCAGTGGCGTACCGCCGCACGGGCGCGTGATGTTGCTGCGACGGCCAGAGAGGCCACTGGACGACTCAACGTCCAGCTCCGTCGTGCCCTCGATGAGCAGAAGCGACTGGTCGACCGGCTCGAGCAGCTCGCCAACGAAAAGACCACCTTGGCCGAACGCGCCGGGACGGCCCGGGATAGCCTGGTTGCGATGATCAACGACCTCGTCAACCAGGTAGCCTCGGATCCGAATCGCTCGCTGTCGGAAGCAGTGCTGACACGCAAGCTGAACGAGCTCAGCGAGAAAACGAAGATCGAATTCGATCGAGTGTTCGATATGATTGAGATGCTTGGCGATTAATGACCGATCGTCCGACAACTCCGCCCATTCCGGTTTCCAGGTGTGACCCCGCCTTCTGCGTATAACGACGCAGCCGCGCGAACTGAAACCTGTCCTGGCGCCGGGACGACTCGACGAATTCCTCGGCAAGCAAGCCTTGGTTCAGCCGCGCACATCGCATTGGCATCGCGTAGAAAGCGCTACAATTGCGCCCTTGGTCACCACAGGCGAAGGAAGTGGGCGGCAGCTACTGAATAGACGAACGCTTTTGACCGTTGGTTCTTTTCTATCTGCAATCGCAAGGCCACAGGCGGGGCGAGCAAGGAAGCGATAGGGAGCCATCTTTTCAGTTGGCTCATCTCGGCCGGCCAAAGACAGAGGAAGTAATAAACCCGGGTTACGGACTCCGCGCTCTATCGAAACTCCGAGCTTATCGAGCCTTACACATTCGACTGCGTCAAGCAGAGGATCAACCGACGCTAGCATACGCTCCAAGACGGCCAGTCCGTGGAATCATCGGTCGCTCGATGACGGTCGAAGAATACCGTGAACGATCGGCTCGACCGGCTCAGGGCCACGATCGCCGAGCTGGGCTAAGAGGCCGTCGTGGAAGACCTGTCATCGCCCGACCTCATCGGCGGCGAAGACTCGCTGCTGGCTTCTGACGATAATGGAGAGCGGGTGCCCAAATCCGAAACGTTGGAAACGAAGGCTGTCGTGTAGAGAACTGGCAGGCCCGCCTGAAGAGGCTGAGAGGTGGCCGCCTGCTGGGACGATTCTTGGCGGGCAGTCGCGAGCACGTACTTTCGCAGAGCGAGAGACGACAATCGATGCACGTACTTTCGCGGGAGCGAAAGGCGACGATCGAGTTCGCCGCACGTTTGGGAGTGCACTACCTAACCGATCTCGGCGGATGCCCCGGGCGATCAAGCGACTCGACGCAAATTCCTTGCGTTCGTCGACTCGACTTCGCGCCGAAACGGCCGTCAACACCGCCCGCCGTTCCCATTCCAACGATTGGGTGAATTTCCCTTTCCCGATTCGTTCGCTTCGCGCGCCGCCGTCGAGACGCGATTAAGTGGCACGGGTCAACCATAGTCCGTGGCGCTGCGGCTCGTCACCGGGGCTCCGGTGCGATCGACAATGCCTGGTCCAGAAGGCGCCGAGGACGCAGAATAGCCTTCGGCGCGAGATCCGAGGTGGCCGTATGTCGAGATCTGTGCTAAACGATCATCGGCAGATTGGCTATACTTCGTCACTTGGCGGTGGGCATTCAGAATTTGGCGCTCGGGCGCCAACGCAGGGCAACAATCATGATAAAGACATTAAGACTCCGTAACTTCAAGAACTTCGAAGAGGCTAGCCTTCGAGTGGGCCCGCTGACGATCCTTATCGGAGCGAATGCGACCGGCAAGAGCAACATCCGGGATGCGTTTCGTTTCCTCCACGGGATCGGCAGGGGATATAGCCTTGCTGAGATCTTGGGCGAGAAATATGTGGGTGGCGAACGAGTCTGGAGTGGCATTCGCGGCGGCACGAGAGAGGTGGCCTACGACGGATCTGATTCCTTCACGATTGCCGTCGACATGGAAATCGATGCGCTGAGAGCGAAGCAAACGGTAACGTGGCAGGTCAGTTATTCGACCGAGGTCAAGTTAAGGAGTCCGCCAGACAAACCTCCTCGGATATACGATGAGTTTTTCGGCTCTGGGAAGTCCAAGTTGTTCCAAATCAAGGGACGGCCCGATAAGAATACGTTGAAGGCGGCCTTTTGGAGGCAGAAGGGCGTAAAAGGAGCGCATCCTCCTTCGAGGTCGTATTTCTCGGGAACGCCCGTGGTCTGCCAGGTCGCGGAAGACGAAGAGCCGAAGATTCGGGTCGCGAGGAACTGGTCTCGCAGGCTGATGCGAAGGCTGGAATCACTCCGTTTCCTGGATCTGTCGCCGACACAGATGCGAATTCCTTCGCTGCCGGGTCAGACTACCCTCGGGGATCGAGGTGAGAACCTGTCTTCCGTTCTCCTGGCCATCTGCGACGATGCATCGCGAAAGGAAACACTACTGGAATGGGTCCGCAAACTCACGCCCATGGACGTGGACGATTTGGACTTCGATCATGACGCGGCCGGGAGGATTCTCTTGATTTTGAAGGAAAGGAATGGCCGGGCCGTTTCTGCTGGGTGCGCATCAGATGGAACGCTCCGCTTCCTGGCGATCCTGGCCGCAATGTTCGGCCCCGCTCCGGCAGAGTTTTACTTCATCGAAGAGCTCGAGAACGGCATCCACCCGACTCGATTGGGTCTGCTCATTGACTTGATCGAGTCGCAAACACGGCAGCGGGGAATTCAGGTCGTGGCGACGAGCCACTCGCCGCTATTACTCCAATTCCTGAGTCCTCAGTCACTCGAAAACGCCTCGATCGTGTACCGGCTCCCGGAGCACTCGGATGCTCGAATCAAGCGAATTCTCGAGATCCCCGACGCGGCCCGGGTCATCAAGGAACAAAGTATTTCTGTGTTGCATGCCTCGAGTTGGTTCGAAGACATACTCGATTTCGCAGACGACGCCGTGTCGGAAGCCGCAGGAGCGACTGGCCCTGGACAACTCGGGCCTTGAGGCGAGAGCGGAGGATCGTGGTGAAGGTCTTGGTACTCGCCGAGGATTTCGTCAAGGACGAACATGTGCTGGCGCCCATCATACGGGCGATGATGACCGCGCTGGGGAGGCCGCAGGCCAAGGTCAAGGTTTGCAAGGATCCTCGGTTTCACGGGACCGGCGAGGCGCTAAAGTGGGAGTTCATCAAGGAGGTGTTGGATCGGCACCGGGGAATGGTGGACCTGTTCGTACTCTGCGTTGATCGAGACGGCAATCCGCATCGTCGAACGGTCCTTGATCAACTCGAAATGCGAGCCAAAGCCGTCATCGGGGACAGTCGCGCCTTCCTGGCCGAAAATGCGTGGCAGGAAGTCGAGGTCTGGCTGCTCGCCGGGCACGACCTCCCCAAAGATTGGACCTGGAAGCACATTCGGACCGAAGTCCACCCCAAGGAGCGGTATTACCTCCCTTTCGCAGAGCGGCGTGGCGTGATCGACATGCCTGGCGAGGGTCGCGGGAAGCTCGCAGCCGAGGCAGCATCGCGGTACGACCGCATTCGCCAAAGGTGCAAGGAAGACGTGCACAACCTGGAGTCTCGCCTCAAAAGTTGGCTGGAGACCCGGCGAATCGAAAGCTCGTCAGCGTAGCGAATCGGATTATACCACGTCGAACGATGCACCTACCGGCGGTCTCACCCGATGCCGTGAGCGCACGTCCGGGTTTTGCCGAATAAGTCACAAGGAGCGGGCAGTGGAGCGGGGATTGGAGTGCCGGGCTCGGGGTCGCTAACGCCGACCCGCATGGCATGCCATTTGCACTCCAGGCCATCATCAATTGCATGGAGTCGGCTGAGCATGGCAATGAGCCCCGGTAATGGTCACGGCCCGGCCCCTCCGTCGCGTCCGACCGACCAGACCCATCACGAACCCATCGCCGTCGTCGGTATCGGCTGCCGTTTTCCTGGCCGTGCGAACGATCCGGAGTCGTTCTGGAGGCTGCTGGAAGCCGGTGTGGACGCCATCACCGAGGTTCCCGCCGACCGCTGGAACCTCCGCGCCTTTCACGACCCTGACCCAAGCCGGCCTGGTAAGATTTACAGCCGATGGGGCGGCTTCGTCGAGGGCATCGACCGTTTCGACCCGCACTTCTTCGACATCTCGCCCAGAGAAGCGGCCCGCATGGATCCGCAGCAGCGCCTTTTGCTCGAAGTGGCCTGGGAGGGGCTCGAAGACGCCGGGTTGCGCCTCGACAAGCTCGCCGGCAGCCGGACCGCCGTTTTCGTGGGGATATCGAGCTTCGATTACTCGCTTCTGGAGACAAGATTCCGCGACCGCGGCGAGATTGATGTCTACTCGAACACGGGCGGGTCGCTCTCCATCGCCGCGAACCGGATCTCGTACTGCTTCGATTTCCGCGGGCCGAGCGCGGCCGTGGACACGGCCTGCTCGTCGGCCTTGGTGGCGGTCCACCTGGCCTGCCGGAGCATCTGGCAGGATGGCTGCCCTCTGGCGCTGGCGGGGGGCGCCAACGCGCTTCTATTACCCGATTGGTACGTCGGTTTCTGCCGGATGGGCATGCTCTCGCCCGATGGCCGCTGCCGGGCGTTCGACGCCAAGGCCAGCGGCTTCGTGCGCAGCGAAGGCGCCGGCATGGTCGTGCTCAAGCCCCTGGCACAAGCACTCTCGGACGGCGACCGCGTTTATGCGATCATCCGCGGGACCGCGATGAACCAGGACGGCCGCACGCCCGGCATGACGGTGCCGAGCCAGGAGGCGCAGGAGGCTCTTCTGCGGCAGGCATGCCGCGACGCCGGCGTCAGGCCCGCGAAGATCCAGTACGTCGAGGCCCATGGCACGGGCACCCCCGTGGGCGACCCGATCGAGGCCCGAGCCCTGGGGCGGGTTCTCTCCGACAACCGGCCCGGCAACCGGCCTTGCCTGGTCGGCTCCGTGAAGACGAACATCGGGCACCTGGAGGCGGGAGCCGGCATCGCGGGGCTGATCAAGGTCGCGCTGGCACTTCACCATCGCCGCGTGCCCGGCAACCTTCATTTCGATCAACCCAACCCGGATATCGACTGGGGCTCGCTACGGCTCCGGGTGCCGACCTGCTCTGAGCCGTGGCCGGCCGGCGACGGCCCGGCCCTGGCCGCTGTCAACGCCTTCGGCTTTGGAGGCACCAATGCCCATCTTGTGCTGGAAGCGGCGCCGCAGCGGTGGCTTCCCCCTCACCCCTGACCCCTCTCCCCGTCGGGGCGAGGGGAACCAAAACTTGGCCACGGTCTGCATCTCTGTTCCCCTCGCCCCCATGGGGAGAGGGTGGCCGAAGGCCGGGTGAGGGGGCCGAGAGCCAGTGTGCGGGTGGCCGAAGGCCGGGTGAGGGGGCCGAGGGAGCAGGTGTCGAGCGAGGAGTGTCCCGATTTCCTCACCGCTGGCAAAATGGCGTGGTTCACCGGCCCGCGGCGCCGCGCCTGGCTCGTGCCCCTGTCGGCGCGTGGTCCCGACGCGCTCCACGCGACGGCGCGGTCGTGGAATGAATTCCTCGCGGCATGCCCGGATGACATCTCGCTGGAAGAAATCGCGCAGAGCGCTGCGCTGCGCCGTACGCATCACGACCACCGCCTGACCGTCGTGGCCCGCACGAAAGAGGAGCTGGCGGAGCGATTGGGGGAATTCGCCGCTGGAGGTCAGGGAGCAGGCGTTGCACTGGGGCGCGCATCGGCCGACCGCCGGCCTCGCGTCGCGTTCGTCTGCTCGGGGCAGGGGCCGCAGTGGTGGGCGATGGGCCGGCAATTGCTGCACCACGAGCCGGCCTTCCGTGCCTCGATCGATCGCTCGGCCGCGATCGTGGGGCAGCTCGGCGACTGGTCGCTCGTCGACGAGCTCACGGCCCCTGAGTCGCGGTCGCGCATGGACAGCACTGCCATTTCGCAGCCTTGCATCTTCGCGCTGCAAGTCGCGCTCGCCGAGCTGTGGGCCTCGTGGGGCGTGCGGCCGGAGGCTCTGGTGGGGCACAGTGTCGGCGAGGTGGCGGCTGCATACCTCGCCGGCGTGTTCAGCCTGGATGATGCGGTCCGCATCATCTTCCACCGCGGGCGATCGATGGAGCTGGCACCCGATTCGGGACGGATGCTCGCTGCCGGCATATCGCCCGAAGAAGCGCAATGGTGGGTGGCATCGTATCGCGACAGAATCGCCCTGGCAGCCGTGAATAGCCCGAATTCGGTCACGCTATCCGGAGAAGGCGGGCCGCTCGGAGGAACTCGCGGCCATGCTGCAAAACCGCGGCGCGTTCTGCCGATTCCTGAGGGTGCGTCATGCCTTCCATAGCGCGCAGATGGACCCGGTCCGCGACGAATTGCTGGCCGCGCTCGAGGGCATCCGGCCGCGGCCGGCGACCTTGCCGCTTTTCTCCACGGTCACAGGCCGCCGAATCGAGGGGCTTGAGCTGGGCCCGGAGTACTGGTGGGACAACGTCCGCCGGACGGTTCGATTCGCCGACGGCGTGGAGCGATTGATCGACTTCGGATGTGACACCGCGGTCGAGCTGAGCCCACAGCCCGTGTTGGCGGCGGCGGTGGCCGAATGCTACGAGCGCCAGGGCAAGCATGCGATTGTGTTACCGTCTCTTCGCCGTCACGAGGACGAGCGGGCCACGATGTTGCACTCGCTGGGTGCGCTCCACACCGCCGGCTACCCGATCGCCTGGAGCGGCCTCATGGCCGGCCCGCAGCGGTTCGTCGGCTTGCCGCTCTACCCATGGCAGCGCGAGCGATGCTGGCACGAGGCGGATGAGTCGCGGGTGTCGCGCCTGACGGCGCCGGACCACCCGTTGCTCGGGGTTGCGCAAGGCGGGCCTCGGCCCGCCTGGGAGGCGCGGCTCGACTTGCGGCTGACGCCTTACCTCGCCGACCACCGCGTGCAGCACGCGGCGATCATGCCCGCGGCGGCCTATCTGGAGCTGGCCTTCGCGGTCGGGCGCCAGGCGTTCGGCAAGATCGCCTGCGAGCTGCGCGACATCAAGCTCGCCAATCCCTGCTTCCTCGCGGAGGAGGAGCCGCTGCGACTCCAGACCAGCTACGACCCGGATTCAGGGACAGTCCACGTCCATACGCGCCCGGTGCGAGCCGGCCGCGATTGGACGCTGCATCTGAACGCCACCCTGCGTCCTGGCCCGGTCGAGGCCGGCGGGGCGGCGTTCTCGCCCGGCGCGATCCAGAAACGCTGCCCCCGCGCGTTCTCCCAGGTTCAGTGCTACGACTACCTGAGTGAGATCGGCCTCAACTACGGCCCGATGTTCCGCGCCATCGAGCAAGTATGGCAAGGAGACCGCGAAGCGCTGGGGCTGGTGGTGCTCCCCGCTGCGCTCGAACAGGAGTCTTCGGAATATGTGCTGATACCGGCTTTATTCGATGCGTGTCTTCAGGCGGTCATCGCCGCCGACGGAGACTTCACCAAGCGAAACGGCGACCTGTACTTGCCGCATGCGATCGAGGCGGTTCGGCTACTGGGCAGTCCGGGCCAGCGCGTGTGGGCGCACGCCCGCCTGTTGGAGAAAACGCAAGAGCGGTCGGTTTCGGATATCGACATTTACGACGAGGACGGCCGGCTGGCGGCACGGGTGCGCGGTCTGCGCAGCCATCGCGTTGCGGGCGGGCGTGAAGAGTCACTCGACGACCTGCTGTATGCCTATCAGTGGCGCACCCAGCCACGACCGGAGACCGACATCTCCCTGGAACAGGCGAGCTGGCTCATCTTCGCGGACAAGGGCGGATCGGGTGCGCGGCTCGCAGACCAGCTCCGGGCGCGTGGCGAATTCTGCATCTTGGTGCGCGCCGGCTCGGCGTTCGATGAATGCGGTCCGGAGAGTTACCGGATCAATCCCGGCTGTCCGGAAGACATGCTGCGGCTCGTTCAGGCGGTTGTCGGACCCGATCGACGGCCCTGCCGAGGCGTCGTCCACCTGTGGAATCTCGATGCGCCACGGGCGGAGGAGTTGAGCCCGGGTGCCCTCCGGGCCGCCCAGGAGCCCGGACTGCTGAGCGTCGTGTGGCTCGTTCAAGCGTGGGACCGCGCCGCACCCGATCAATCTGCGCGGCTGTTCCTGGTCACCCGAGGCGCAGCAGTCGGTCGCCGAGCGACCGGAGCCAGCAGCGATTGCCCAGGCCCCCGCACTCGGACTGGGGCGAGTCATTGCGGGTGAATATCCGCGGCTGCGGTGCAAGCTCGTGGACCTCGACCCCGCGGCCGATCGGTGCGGAGCCGATTCCCTGCTCGAGGAGATTCTGTCGGCGGATGAGGAGGACGAGGTCGCCTGGCGCGGGCCGGATCGTTATGTTCATCGCTACCTGCCGGCCCCGGGTCTGCCGCCGGAGAGTGTGCGAGCTCCGGCCATGCGCGGCGATCGGTACCGCCTGGCTGCACGGCGGCCCGGCACGCTCGGTGGCCTTGCGTTCCAAAGCCTGCGGCGGCAGCCCCCTGGGCCAGGCGAGGTCGAAATTGAGGTCGTCGCGGCCGGCCTCAACTTCAGCGACGTGATGAAGGCGCTGGGGCTGTACCCAGGCCTGCCCGAGGGCCCCGTGCCGTTGGGCGCCGAGTGCAGCGGCCGGATCATATCTGTCGGTGACGGCGTGACCGAGGTGCACGTCGGCGATCTTGTCATTGCGGTCGCGGGCTTTGCCTTCGGCAGCCACGTCGTGGCGCGAGCGGAGCTGGTCGCGATCAAGCCCCCGGAGCTCAGCTTCGCGGAGGCTGCCACGTTGCCGATCGCATTCCTCAGCGCGTCTTATGCCCTGGAACACCTGGGGCGGCTGGGCTCGGGAGAGAGCGTCTTGATCCATTCCGCGTCCGGCGGCGTCGGCCTCGCGGCCATCCAGTTGGCCCGCCGCGCGGGGGCCCTGATCTGCGCCACCGCCGGAACGCCCCAGAAGCGCGACTACCTTCGGGCGTTGGGGATCGATTGCGTCGCGGACTCGCGATCGCTCGAGTTTGCCGAGACTGTGCTCGAGCGGACTGGCGGGCGCGGGGTGGATATGATCCTCAACTCTCTGCCGGGTGAGGCTATCCCGCGGGGAATCGCCGCCCTTGCCGATTTTGGCCGCTTCCTGGAGATCGGCAAACGCGACATTTATCAGAACGCCCGGCTGGGTCTGGAGCCCTTCCAGAGGAACCTCTCGTTCTTCGCCATCGATCTCGACCGCGTGATCCGGGAACGGCCGGCACTCGTGGGCTCGATGCTGCGGGACATCGTCGCTCGGGTGCGCGACGGTGAGATCGGGCCGCTCCCACACCGTGCGTGGCCGGTCACCGAGTCAGTCGACGCGTTCCGTTTCATGCAGCATGGCGAGCATATCGGCAAGATCGTGCTGACGTTCGGCGGCCAGCCCGTCACGGCGGTTCCCGACGAGGACGATCCGGCGACGTTCCGCGCCGACAAGAGCTACCTCATCACGGGCGGACTGGGCGGGTTCGGGTTGGCGGTCGCCCGCTGGATGGCCGAGCGCGGCGCGGGCACGCTCGTCCTATTCGGGCGCAGAGGTGCGATTACCCCCGAGGCCCGCCAAGGGGTCGCCGAGCTGGACAAGTTCGGCGCGCGGGTCGTGGTTCGCGCGGGGGATGTGTCGAACGAAGCCGACCTGGCTGCGGTGTTCGAGACGATCGACCGCGAGCTCCCGCCGCTGGCCGGCGTGGTGCACGCGGCGATGGTCCTGGAAGACGGCCTGCTGATCAACCTGGACCGCGACCGGATCGACCGCGTGCTGGCACCGAAGGTTTCCGGGACCTGGAACCTGCATGCGCAGACCGCAGACCGCCCGCTCGATTTCTTCATCATGTTCTCGTCGCTGTCGAGTGTATTCGGCCACGCGGGGCAGGCCAACTATGCGTCGGCGAATGCCTTCCTGGACGCGATGGCGTGGTATCGCCGCGCCCGCGGCCTGCCCGCATTGACCGTCAACTGGGGCTACCTTGGCGAGGTCGGGTACCTCGCCGGTCGATCCGAGCTGGGCGAGCGGCTGGAGCGTCAAGGTGTCTTGAGCTTCACAGTCCTTCAGGCCCTGGCACTGCTGGAGAAGGCGATCAAACGGCAGCACGTCCAGGTCAGCGTGATGCGCGTGGACTGGTCGCGGTTTGCTGGCCTGGGAGTGATAGGCCGCGTATCGCCGCGATTTGCGCACCTGCACAATCAGGCTGACACGGATCACGGCCCAGTCGCCAGCAGGGAAGTGCTCGGGCGCGAACTGATCCTGGCGACCGATCCGCACGGCCGCCCGGCTTTGGTGGAGGAGTTGCTCCGCGACAAGGTGGCTCGCGTGCTGGGGACATCGCCGGATCGGCTCGACAGCGACAAGCCGCTCCTCTCGCTGGGCGTCGATTCGCTCATGGCCGTCGAGCTGCGAAACTGGCTCGAAGGCGAGCTCCTGGTCGACTTGCCGATCGTCGAGCTCATGCGCAGCCCCAGCGTGTCGGGCCTCGCTGAACTGCTCGCTCAACGGCTCGAGCGCGGACGCGGGGCCGAGCCATGCGAGGCCAGCAGGAATGGCAACGGGAAGGGGCTGCTGATTGGCCACAATGGCCACACTGGCCACACTGGTCACAACGGTCACAATGGCCAGAACGGCCACATCCGGGTGC
This sequence comes from uncultured Isosphaeraceae bacterium, assembly GCA_963781785.1. Classification (GTDB taxonomy): domain Bacteria; phylum Planctomycetota; class Planctomycetia; order Isosphaerales; family Isosphaeraceae; genus CAWAHD01. The sequence goes on from CAWAHD010000002.1 coordinate 1,637,373, forward strand.
CGCTGAAACCGGCGCCGATGGAGTTGATCTCCCGCATCGATGACCTTTCGGCCGACCAGGTCGATGCGCTCTTGGCCGCACTCCTGGACGAGAAAGGCAACGGTCATGGCCGGTAAGGTCATGGCGAGCGCGCCGCCATCACTGGCGGGCCTGTCGCTTGCCGACAAGCGCAGGCTGCTCGAGCAACTGCTCCGGGAGAAGTCTGAGCAATCCGCGGCGGTCTTCCCGCTTTCCCACGGTCAGCGCGGGCTCTGGGTCCTCCACCAGATGGACCCCCGGAGCTCGGCGTACAACGTGTGCTATCCGTCGCGCATCCGGTCGCCGCTCAACCTGCCGGCGTTTCGCCGTGCCGTGGAGACGCTGGTTGATCGCCACCCGGCCCTGCGGACGACGTTCGAAGAGCGCAACGGCGTGCTGCTCCAGCGTGTCCACGAGAAGCCTCCCCTGTCACTCGAATTGTTCGACGCGACTTTGTGGAGCGAGGAGGTGCTGCGCCAGCGGCTGGAAGAGGAATCGCACCGCCCGTTTGATCTGGAGCGAGGGCCGCTCGTGCGGATGCATCTTTTCCGGCGCGCCGACGACGATCACATCTTTCTGCTGGGCGTCCATCACATCGTCGGCGATTTCTGGTCGCTGGTTCTGGTGATTCACGAGATGCAGGCGCTCTATCCGGCGGAATGCGCCGGCCGGCCTGCGGCGCTCGAGGCGCCGGCCAAGCATTATGGCGACTTCGTCCGCTGGCAGACTGAGCTGCTGGCCGGCCCCGAGGGGGAGCAGCTCCGGGAGTACTGGGAGCAGCAACTGGCCGGCGTTCCCATGGTGCTCGACGTACCGACCGATCGCCCGCGCCCGCCCGTGTTCTCGCGGCGCGGCGGAGCCATTCCCTGGCGGCTTGCCCCGGACCTGGTGCGCCGGCTCAAGGCTCTGGCGGCGAGCGAGGGGACCACGCTCTACGCGGTGCTGCTGGCAGCGTTCCAGGTACAGCTCGGCCGATACACCGGCCAGGAGGAATTCCTGGTCGGCTGCCCGTTCGCAGGCCGGAGCCGTCCCGGATTCGAGAACGTGATCGGCTACTTCATCAACATGCTGCCCCTGTGCGCCGACCTGTCGAGCGACCCGCCCTTTGCCGCTTTGCTGCGGCGAGTCGGCGCGACCGTGCTGGTGCTCTGGCCCATCAGGACTATCCCTTCTCACTCCTGGTGGAACGGCTGATCGTGAACCGCGATCCCAGCCGTGCGCCGCTGGTGCAAGTCTCGTTCACGCTCGAGAAGGCGCAGCGCCCACAGCAGCTCGGGGCGTTCCGCTTTTTCCTGCCGTCTTCCGGCGCCAGGCTCACTCTCGGTGCCCTCCAGATCGAGCAGTATTACATCGAGCAGCGCTCGAGCCAGTCCGATCTGGAGATGGCCTTCGAGGACGGGGACGGCACCGTCGAGGGGATGCTGCGGTACAACACGGATCTGTTCGAGGCCGCAACGGCGGAGCGAATGGTCGGCCATTTCCTGACGATCCTGGACGGCGTCGCGCTGGATGCACACCGGCGGCTGTCCGAGGTCCCCTGGCTTACGCAGGCCGAGCGCCGACTGGTGCTCGACGACTGGAACGCCACCAAGGTCGACTTCCCGCAGAGGTTGTGCCTGCACGACCTCGTCGAGCGACAGGCCGCCCGGACTCCTGACGCGATTGCACTGTGCGGGGACGGGCGCCGGCTGACCTACGCAGAGCTTGACGTCTGGTCGAACCGGCTCGCATACCGGCTGCGCCCTCTGGGCGGCCGGCCCGGGACGGCGGTCGCATTGTGCTTCGAGCGGACGCCCGAAATGATCGCGGCGATCCTCGGCACGCTCAAGGCCGGCGCGGCGTATGTTCCGCTCGATCCGGATGTGCCCGGTGAGCGGCTGCGAATGATCCTCGCCGACACCCGGCCCTGCGTGCTCCTCACCCAGCGATCCCTGCAGGATCGCTTGCGCGATCTCGATGTCGCAGTGATCAATACCGACGACCGGGTCGACGATCTCGATGTTGACGACGCAGGACGGCCACCGCAGAGCGGTGTGCAGAGCCACGATCTGGCTTACATCCTGTACACGTCGGGATCGACGGGTCGACCCAAGGGGGTGATGGTCGAGCATCGAGCGATCTGCAACACGATCCTCTGGCGCGACAAGGACCTGACGGTCCACCCGGACGACGTCATCCTGAACAACCTGCGTTATACGTTCGACCCGTCGCTCGGCCTGATCTTCCCCACGCTGGCGTCCGGGGCGCGGATGGTGCTGGCCGAGCCGGGCGAGGAGTACGACCCGCACCGCCTGCTGGAGCGGGTGGTGATGGAGGGGGTGACGATCCTGGAGGTCTTGCCTGCGCTCTTGCGGGTGATGCTCGACGATCCGCTGTTCCCGGCGTGCCGGACTTTGCGCTGGGTGGTTTGCGGCGGCGAGACGATGCCGCCGGACCTCCCAGCACGCCTCTTTGCGTTGTTGGATGTCGAGCTGTACAACCTCTACGGTCCGACCGAGGCGGCACTAGACCCAAACCAAGCGTGATTTTAGTTTGCCCCAGCTTTTTGTTCAGAAAGAACTCGAAAACCTCCCGTGTTTTTGGAATAATGTAGGTGAGAACACGTCCTCACTATTCCAAGACAAGGAGGCTTTCGAGTGAGTGCTACTCTCCGAAAAAAGCGCGAGGCTCGCAATAAGAGAATCTTCCAGGAACGGCGACGACGAATTAAGAAGCGACTCGCCAATGTGCCTGGACCCGAGCGGCTTGTACCGATGATGACCGCGACCAATATCCAATACGAACTGGCCGATCGCGTGCAGGGGCTCAGCGCCGGCGGCATCGGCGCCATCCTTCTCTTGGCTCAAAAGATCGACCTGATCAACGAGATTGACCGCAACCTCCATCTGCTCAAGGTGCATCTTCCCTACCACGAATCCGACCACGTTCTGAACGTTGCCTTCAATTCCTGCGCCGGCGGCCACCGCATCGAGCACATCGAGCTGCGACGCAACGACGAAGTCTATCTCAACGCCTTGGGAGCCGAGCGCATCCCCGACCCCACCACTGCCGGGGACTTCTGCCGCCGCTTCCGTGAGTCCGATGTCATGACCTTGATGGACGCCATTAATCAAGCCCGCCTGCGAGTCTGGGCCCAGCAGCCACCTGCGTTCTTCGAGGAAGCGACCCTGGATGCCGATGGCACCATCGTGCCGACCGATGCCGAGTGTAAGCAAGGGGCAGACTTTGCCTACGACGGTCAGTACGGTTACCATCCGCTCTTGATCTCGCTGGCCAATACCGCCGAACCACTGTTCCTGTTCAATCGCAGTGGCAACCGCCCCTCGCAGGAACGGGCCGACGTGTTTTTGGACAAGGCTGTCACGCTTTGCCTTCAGGCTGGCTTCCGCAAGATCCTGCTGCGGGGAGACACCAAATTCGCTCAGACCAAGCATCTGGATCGCTGGGACGCCACGGGCAATATCCGCTTCATCTTCGGGTTCGAGGCCCGCGACTCCCTCAAGGCCAGAGCCGACGAGCTCCCAGCCGACGCGTACAGCTTTCTGGAACGATCGCCACGGTACCAGATCAAGACTGCTCCCCGCGAAAGGCCCGAGCGGGTCAAACCGGAGATTGTCCGGGAGCGAGGCTACGAGACGATTCACCTGCTCGAGGAGATGGTTGCAGAGTTCGACTACCAGCCGGTCGCCTGCAAGAACAGCTATCGCATGATCGTCGTCCGCAAGCGGGTGGGAGTCGACGAGGGACAGATGCGGCTGTTCGAGGAATACCGCTACTTCTTTTACATTACCAATGACCGCAAGATGACGGCCGAAGAGGTTGTGTTCTCGGCCAACGATCGCTGCGACCAGGAAAACTTGATCGCCCAGCTCAAGAATGGGGTGCATGCGTTGACGGCGCCGGTGGACAACCTGGTGAGCAACTGGGCGTACATGGTGATGGGGTCGTTGGCGTGGAGCCTGAAGGCCTGGAGCGCCCTGCTGGTGCCGGTATCGCCTCGGCACCAGGCGAAACACGAGACGGAGAAACGAACGTTGTTGAGGATGGAGTTCGCGACCTTCTGCGCGGCTTTCATCCAAATGCCGTGTCAGATCGTACGGAGCGGACGACGGTTGATTTACCGATTGCTGTCGTGGAACCCGTGGCAAGGGGTGTTCCTCCGGCTGGTGGAGCGGCTGCACAGTTGCTGGTTGTGCTGAGGCGATTGAGGTTTGAAGTCGGGGTCCGGATGCCCCGATCCGTTTGGGCCGCCGAGTAGAGAAAGGGGAGGGACACATGAGGTAGACAAGCTGCGGGTGAGAAACGGGAGCCACGCCTCCCGAATGTAGAAGGTACGTCTCTTACTAAAGAATATAATAGAATGATTTGTAATATTGTTGATTAATATATTACGCTTGTTTTGGGACTAGATGCAACCTGGTGGGCGTGTCGTCGCGGCGGTCCTCGTGCCGTGGTCCCGATCGGCCGGCCCATTGCCAACGTGCAGGCGTACATCCTCGACTCCCGTCGCGAGCCGGTCGCTCCGGGCGTACCAGGTGAGCTGTACATCGGCGGCGCGGGGCTGTCGCGCGGCTATCTCAATGCCCCCGGCCTGACGGCCGAGCGCTTTGTTGCGCACCCGTATAGCGATGTCCCCGGCGCGCGGCTCTACCGGACGGGCGACCGTTGCCGATGGATCGCCGACGGCGCGATCGAGTTCCTGGGACGGCTGGACCACCAGGTGAAGGTTCGCGGCTACCGTATCGAGCTGGGCGAGGTGGAAGCGGCGCTCTTGAGCCATTCTGCGGTGCGCGAGGCTGCGGTCGCGGTTGATGCAGGCACAGGCGGCGCGGCCCGACTGGTGGCGTATGTCGTCGGGGATCTCGGTGGCGAGCCGCTTGGTGTCGAGCTCTTGCGACGTCACCTGAACGATCGGCTTCCCGAATACATGGTGCCGGGCGTATTCGTGACCCTCGCGGCCATGCCCCGCACGCCCGGCGGCAAGGTGGACCGCCGAGCCCTGCCCGCGCCTCCCACCGAGCGGCCTGCGACAGCCCGGCCCTACGTCGCCCCAGCCACGGCCCTGGAAGAACTGCTGGCGAGCCTCTGGCGCGACGTGCTGCGGGTGGAGCGGGTTGGCGTCCATGACAACTTTTTTGAGCTGGGCGGCAACTCGATCCAGGGGGCCATCCTGATCAACCGGCTCCAGGAGAAGATGGGCCACCACGTCTCCGTGATCGCGCTCTTCGATTCGCCGACGATCGCAGGCCTGGCGCACTATCTGGGCCAGGCGTGCCCGGACGTCGTCCGCCGTGTCTTTGGTCCCGAGTCGCTCTGTGAAGAACAGGCGCCGGATGTTGATCCTCGATCGAACGGGGTCCGCGCAAGTCATCGGCCCAAGCCGAGGGAGCTGCTCGTCGCGCTCCAGCCGGAGGGATCGGGAACACCGTGGTTCATGGTTCATCCGCCGGGCGGGATCGTGGTGTGCTACCAGGCGCTAGCGCAGAGACTGGGCCGTGAGCGGCCGTTCTATGGGATCCGATCGCGCGGCCTGCACGGCGAGGCGGAGCTTCCCGGGCGAATGGAGGACATGGCGAGCGAGTACGTGGCCGCCATCCGCGAGGTCCAACCGCGCGGGCCTTTCCTGATCGGCGGCTGGTCGGCGGGAGGACTGGTCGCCCTGGAAATGGCCCAGCAACTATTGGCGACGGGTGAGTCGATCCAGATGCTGGCGCTGCTCGATACAAGACCGGAGACGGCCGATGACCCGAACTGGACCGACAAGCCGGGAATGGAATATGGCCTGGACCTCTCGCTGGAGGAACTGTCGCGGCTCGGGCCCGATGAGCAGCTCCCCTTCCTCTGGCAGCACGCGTTGAAACTGGGATTGATCGAATCCAGCGTGCCGATGGAGGTCGTCCACCAGGTCCTCGACGACCTCAAGCGGATCTTCCATCATCAGATGCTGCTCACCGACAAATATGTCGTCCGTCCGTATCCCGGCCGGATCACTTTGATCCGGCCGTCCGATGCGCCGCTGGGCGTCGCGACCCGGCACGACCGGGGCTGGGGGAACTTGGCGGCCGAGGTCGAGGTCCATTTCGTCCCCGGCCAGCACCACAGCATGGTCACGGAACCGCACGTCCAGAAGCTTGCCCGGACGCTCGAAGCTTGCCTGCGGCAGGTCGAAGGGAGCCGGGCCGTGCGTCGTGAGATTTAGTGACATTGCGGCGCTGCTACGAAGAAGAAGTACGTGCCCCATCGAGACGCCGTTCCGTATCGTGTCCAGCGTCACGCGCGTCGCCTAATCGCTGGCAAGTGCGTCCCTCCGCGGCGTTTCGAGCGCTTGCCTCACAGAGACGAGCAGCTCTTCTCCGCTGCCCGAGCTTCGTTGGGTCATTGCCGTCGATAACCGAGGTTGGGACAATACTTTGAGAGGAAACGCGGTTCGCGGGGAGGCGCTGGCTCATGCCGCCGACAACGAGCCGAGATTTCCAGAAGGCGGCGGCTCAGCGACTCACTACCGCGGAGACGCTCTTGCGGGAGAAGCTCACCCTCGACGCGCAGTACCTGGGCGGATACACGATCGAATGTTCGCTAAAGGCTCTCATCTTGGAGCTCACACCCGAACCCGACAAGCCTGACAAACTCAAGGAGATCACTGCTGGGGCGAAAATGCATCGACCGGACATCCTGCTTGGTGAGTTACGAAACCTCGGAGTGGCTTTTCCGCTCCCTCTTGCCAAACGCATGCGGCGATTCGATTGGACGACGGATTTGAGGTACGAAACGGGACGCCGGGATACGGGAGAGACCACCGCGTTCCTGAGAACGGCGAAAGCCATTTACGACTGGGTGGAGGGGCAACTGCCGTGACGCAGAAAACCGCGCGGGCGTGGGAAGCCAAACGCACTGAGGAAACTCGCATGGTCGAACGTGTCCTGAGGCAGGCGGGGTTCAAGAAGGCCGACGCCTACCGCTATAACTCGGCATCGATCCGCGTCCGGGTGATCGATCAGCAATTTGAGGGGATGCCGACCGAGAAACGCGATGCGATGGTCGAACCGTACCTGAGAGAGCTCCCCGAACGCACTCAAGCCGACATCATGAACCTTTTCACTTTTGCGCCGTCGGAGCTTCAACATACGCCGAAGACACTGAAAGAGTTCTTGAAGAACACAGAGTTCGAGGACCCTAGTCCGTCGATTCTGTGATGTTGGAACAGACGTTGCCATCGATGCGCGGAAGTACAGCGAGCTCTTGCGCGTATCGAGTCGCCGCGACGCATGGGATTGGGGCGGTGAATGAGCGCCGGGGCGCCTTCAAAACGGGCGACTCTGAACGATGAATCTCTTCGCGAGACACCGGGTGTCGCGCACGGCGGAACGCCCACCATGCCGGAATTTCGCGCACGAGACGCCTTTCGGGGACTGGATCATGATATCAACGCAGTTGCTCGAGTCCGTCGCCGAGTTAGTGCGCGGCCACTGCGCGGCGAAGGGTGATGTCAAGGGCCGGAACTGGAATCCCTTGACTCCCCACGACAGCGTCGCCGCGCTGGCCATGGCAAGGGCTCTGACCAGTTCACGGGCGTTCGACCATTATGTTGCCGTCGCACCAGAGGGCCACGTCTACGGATTCTTCTTCGAGCGGTTGGGAGCCCGGGTGCTCTCGATTTTCGTCGATTATCCGCCAACGCGAGCCGAATCGGCGGATCCCCTCTCGGCGGTTAGCGGCGGGCGCGTCTTGCTCATCGAAGACGACGTCGTCAGCGGAATCTCGCTCGACCTGGTAATGAAGGAGGTCGCGCGGCATGGACCGAGTTCGGTGTCGCTGTACCTGGGCCGAGCGAAAGACTCACAGCAGTTGGAGAATATTCCCAGGCAAATCGATCGGGTGTATCTCGCTGAGGACAGCCTTGACCCGGTGGATCGCGGTCGCAACGAGTCGGAGTTCATCGAGTTTTTCCAACGCATCGGCTAGTATTGGTCAGGGAGCGGGGTCACGACATCGACCGGAGTTTGTGAGTGAGAGTGCCGGGTGATCGACTGATCAGCTCAAGCCCACAGTTGTCAGCCTCGCACCCGTGGTCGGCGTGTCAACAGCGGGTCAGACGGTCGGAGCATTCCATCTGATGCGGATCGGACTGGTCACCGACATTCACAACGATGCCGACTCGCTCTCGCGCGCTCTCGCTGATTTGAGCGCACGCGGCGTGGACCTCTTGGTCTCGCTCGGCGACACGTGCGACGTCTTTCTCCCGGACGGGGGCGTCGTGGAGGTCGCGACGAAGTTGCAAGAACGGCGCGCGGTCGGGGTTTGGGGCAACCATGACTTCGCGCTGTGCCGCAACGTCGACGACCGCTACCTCACCCGTTACGCGGGAAGTCCTGTTCTCGACTTCATGGCCGGAATGTTGCCGACGCTGGTCGTGGGAGATTGCCATTTCAGCCACCGGGAGCCGCTTGGCGACCCACATGACGTCGCTCATCTCTGGTCGCTACAAGACAAGCCGTTCGATCTCATGGAATTGGCCGCCCTCAGCTTCGCCGCCATCGATCACCGTCTTCTTTTCATCGGCCATTACCACCGGTGGTGGGCAGCGACGCCGCAAGGGAGTCTGGACTGGGCAGGAGACCGGCCGCTAGAGCTCGCTGCCCAAGAGCGGTACTTTGTGGTCGTTGGTCCCGTGCTGGGCGGGTGGTGCGGTTGGCTCGATACCGACCTTGGTGTGCTGCTGCCGCTTCGGATTGGCGAGATCGGACGAACGGCGGGCGTGCCCGAAACTGCCTGAATCAAGGCGAGAGGCCGGCCTGCTCCCATAGCGGGCGGCAGTGAGCGCCCTCGTTGACGGCGCGATGCGTGGCTGTCGGGACCGCACCAGCCGGTCAACTTCAATTAACTCGAATCCCGTCCGATGCAGACGATCGTCAGGTCGTCAAAGGGTGCAACGCCCTCGGAGTGCAGCGTGACCGCATCGAGCAGGGCCTCGCCGGCGAGTGACGCAACCGCGGGGGCCCGCGACAGGGTCTCGAGCACTCGTCTCGCGCCGAACGAGCGGCCCTGTCGATCCTGGGCGCCCTTGAGTCCGTCGCTGTTCAGAACGACGACATCCCCCGGCTCGATTTCGAGCGAGGTCGGGGAGTAGGCTTCATCGGCGACGACGCCAAGGGGCAAACCGGAGCCGGGCAACTCCAGTTGCTCGACACTGCCGTTTGCGCGGCGGATCAAAGGCAGCTCATGCCCGGCGCTGGCCAGTGTGACCTGATGCCGTTGCGGGTCCAGTTGGGCCAGGATCATGGTGACGAATCGCGAGTCGAATCCCCCGCTAAAGACGTGGCGGTTCACGCGCGTCAGGACTTCGGCCGGCGAGCCGCCGAGCCGGACGGCGTGGCGGACTTCAGGGCAGACCGCCGCCGAGAGCAAGGCCGCAGGCATTCCCTTGCCCGAGACGTCGCCCAGAGCGATGACCCATCGAGAGTCGACATCCTCGCCGTCGCGGTCTGTTCGAATGTAGTCGTAAGAGTCTCCGCCCACCTCGAGCGCGGGGCGATAGCACTCCCAGAGGGAATAGCCCGGGATTTCGGGTCGCACGCGGGGCAACAGTGCCCGCTGGATCTCGCGCGCTGCCGCCCAGTGGGCGCGCTCGCGGACCAGCCGATCGTTCTCCACGGCGGCGGCCAGCGGCAAGGCCAGCGCAGCGAGCAGCTCGAGGTCCTCGCCGTTGAAACGTTTCCGTCGACCCTCCCGAACACCGAGCTGGACCATCCCTACGGGATTCCCGCTCAATCCCAGCAGCGGAACGCAGAGCGCCGAGCGAAACAGCGCGGTGACGCTCCCATGTTGCCGATAGCGTTCGTCCGTTGCAGCGTCGCGGATCAGGACAGCCTCGCCCTGATCGAGGACCTGGTGCAGGATGGTGCAGCTCAGCGTAAGCTTGGGCGGCGGCCCGCCGCGATGCCGGATCGCTCGGACAGGCAGATGACCGTCGGGCTCGAGGGTGACGATCACACCGCACTCGGTATCGGGAAAGAGCTCCATGAGGCTGCAAAGGACGCGACACATGACCTGATCGAGATCACCACCGCCCCCCAGCGAGCGATTGACGTCGAGCACGGCCCTGAGCGTTTCGGCGGGATGCCGTCGCAGGCCGCCAGGTGGTCCGAGCTGAGATCGTCGAGCGTCTCGACAACGGTCGCACCGTCCTCGGCCTCGACCACCAGGACCATCGACTTGCAGCGAAAGATCATCTCGTGATCGCCGACTTTGATCCTGTCGCCGTCGCTGAGCCGAACCGGCCCCGCTTCCACGATCCGGCGACCGTTGAGGTAAGTCGTCTGGTTCCTGCTGGTGTCGACGAGGTAGTAGGCGCCGTCGGCGTGCCGTTCGATCCGGGCGTGCCGCCGGGAGATGTGGGCGTCTTCGAACCGGACGCTGACGCTGGGGTCCCGGCCGATCTGGATACCATTGCCCACGATCGGGAAACTCTTGCCGGGCTTGCCGCTCACCTTGAGCTCCAACCGGGGAGACAGCGCGCCGCAGTCGTTCATGGGGATCTCCTCGACCAGGTCGAAGGGACGCTCGTCGGGTCAGCGTCGAGCGAACCTGGCAAGACTCTCTATTCTTATACGTACGCGACCGCGGAATCTTACAGGCCAACTGGTATCTCCGCGCCGACATCGCCACGAGAAATGTTCGCGGACGCCGGGGCATCCGAAAAGGATGCCATCGGCGGGTGGCAGCTCCGGACTGGTCGCTTGAGCACCAGAGGAGCATCCTTCATAATAAGCGAATGGTCAATCCGGTGTTGAGTCGAATTCGTCCGCGCGTTCATGAATCGAATCGCCCAATGGCTGGTACCGGCCATTCAACCAGCTTTCCGTCGACCCAGTGGAGCCGCGTGATCGCCGCGGGCGATCAAGCGGCGCCCGAGGCCCGCACTGCGCTTTCGCAACTGTGCCAGGCTTACTGGTATCCGATCTATGCGTTCATCCGGTGCCGAATTCATTCACCTGATGACGCGGGTGATTTGACGCAGGACTATTTCACCCGGCTGCTGGAGAAGCCGGTGATTGCAGCCGCGGACCGGTCCAAGGGTCGTTTTCGGGCATTTCTGAAGACCGACTGCCAGCATTTCTTGATCGATGATCACCGCAAGAAGAACGTGCGCACGGGCGTGCTCAAAGCCGTGTCCATCGAGGCTGACGACGCCGAGAGTCGATACCGGTTCGAGCCGGCCGACGACATGACGCCGGACCGGCAGAATGATCGGCCACCCTCGTCTCGCTGTATCCCGGCCCTCGAACGGCTCCGTCGGGTTTTGTGAGCAACTGATCGTGAGCTGACTCGTCCTTCTCTTTGCTCCCGCCAGAGCTTATGCTACGCCGGGTCTCGGATTGCGGCCGGACCCATTTTCGGGGAGCAGACCAGTGGCAGCCATATCCCGGACTCCGACCAGCCAACCCTCGACCGGCGTATCGACGCCGATCGCCGAGAAGGGGACGATACCGGCGGGCCGGATTCTCTGGCTTTCACGGATGCGGGAAACGACCACGCTCGATGATCCCAGGGCGACGGTTTCCTACATCGTCGCGCGGGATGGCTACAACCATGACCTATCGACGAGAGCCGTCGAGCCCGAAATCCTGCAAAAGGTCTGCAACGACTTCACGCCGGGCACGGTGCTCCAGGAACGTTATCTCCTGCTTCACGAGCTGGGCCGGGGCGGCATGGGGATCGTGTTTCTGGGTCGCGACCAGCGGCTCGACCGGCAGGTCGCTGTGAAAGTGATCCTTGCCTCGGGCCAGTCGTCGAGCCCGTCGGCGACCATGGACACCCGCCTTCGGTCGTCGTTTGCCGAAGAGGCCCGCTTGGGCGCGAGCCTCACGCATCCGGCGATCGCGACGGTATTCGACTACGGCTTTCACCACGACAATCCGTTCACGATCTTCGAGTACATCGACGGAGAGACTCTCCGCGCGCTCATCGACCGCCGGGGTCGGCTGCCGCTCGACGAAATCCGCCTGATCGTCGGACCGCTCGCCCAGGCACTGGACTTCGCCCATGGCCGCCGGATCGTGCATCGCGACCTGAAGCCAGAGAACATTCGCGCCACCGAGCAGCGGCAGTTCAAGATCCTCGACCTGGGGCTCGCCCGCGAATTCAACCGCCAGGAAGACTGGCGGTTTGCGGGCACGCCGGCCTACACGGCGCCTGAGCAGGCCGCCGAGCTCCCATCCGACGGCCGCGCCGACCAGTATGCACTTGCGGTCATCGTCTTTGAGATGCTCACCGGCCGCCGCCCATTCGAGAGCGAGTCGTGGATCGACCTTCTGGAAAAGCATTACTCCGAGCCCCCACCCAGTCCGCGGGCACTGGTTTCCGACCTGCCCCAATCCGTCGAAGACACGGTCCTTCGCAGCCTCGCAAAGGACCCAAACCGCCGGTTTTCGACGTGCGCCGAGATGGCCGTCGCGCTGGGGTGCCAGTTCCTGGCAGGCCCTGCCCCGCGGCCTGAGATTTTGCTCGAGACCGAGATCAAGCGAATGGGCGGGCGATGGAAAGTGTATGCTTATTACTTCTCCTTCCGTCGCCCCCGAACTCACCTGGCGCTTGCCCCCGATGCGCTCTGGGGCACTTACCGCACCGAGCTGATGCACTGGCCGCTGACGGCACTTTTTGACTTGAAACGCGCCGGTTCCCGGAAACTGGGTTTCCGGATCCGGGGAGTCAAAGGCAAGGATCGACAGTGGTTTCAGTTCAAGAATCGCAGGGAGCGTGATCTCTGGCAGGAAGCCCTCGAGTCTCGCCTGGCGCCCGAAAGCCAAGCCATCGCAACTGATCGATGATTTCCCGCAGGATCACGCTCCGTTCAGAAGGATCGGTGCCGACGAACACACCAAATGTGTGCGGTCCCCGATCAGTCGATTCGTCTGGGCGGCGATCACTGATCCGCGTGCTCCAAGAGGATCCGCCGGACCTCTGCAATGACGGCAGGTCGCTCCTGGCACAAGTGGCCCGAAGACACGAGCAGCTCGGACGTCGCCCCGTCAATGTGTGCGCTGTCATAAGGGACGATCCCGTCGCTGCCCCCGGCCGCGGGCGGGTCGCGCCGGTCCGCGATGATCGAATGAACTTTGATCGCCGGAGGCAGTCCCAGATCGTCCAGGCCCATGAGGATCGGCGAGTGCCACTCAAGTTCGTCGACGCTGGTGGGCAAGCCCTTCCGGAAGAATTCCGTGAAGAAGTCCGGACGATTGCGAGCGATCAGCCGCCGGTGGGCCGCTCGGAGTGGATCGGGCAAGCGAACGAGCCGCGCGCCGAGGTGCGTCATCGGGCCCTGGTCGAGCCGACTACCGCGATGCGGCGTGGCGATGAAGACAGCGCGACGGACCTCGCGCCGAGGCTTGAAGATCAGGGCGCTGCGGATGAGGTCACGATCCTCCGGTTCGCCCGCGAGCTCATCGACGGGCCGATCGCTGATCACCTTCCACATACGCGTGCCACTTTCGGAAACCACCATCTTGGTCAGCAAGCCGCCCATGCTATGACCGACCAGGACCATCTGCTCGAGTGCCGCATCCGTGCCATCTGGATCAAATCTTCGGCGAACCTCGTCGAGATCTCGCCGGAACAGAGAAGCCGAGTATGGGATCGGGTCGCCTGTCGAGTAGCCCCAGGTCCAGAATTGATAGCGGCCGCGCAGCGCCGCGTCGGCCTCCAGGCTCTCGATCATCCTGGCCCATGAGCAGGGATTGGACCACAGACCATGGATGAAAATCACCGGGACTTTACCGCGCCCGTAAGGCCGGAGGAGGGAGAGGCCGGTCGGCTCGTAGTGAAGCAGCCGGGTGACGTCCGCATCGTGCCGCGCCAGTGAGCGACCGGGCGCGGCATTCCCCGATGACTCGATTCTCGACTGATTCTGGGCTCTGGCGCTCGTCGCCGTCATCAGTGCCAGGAACCCCGCACAGAATCTGATCGCACCCATCCCCTTTGCCTCCGCGCACGCTTCTTGGTCCGACAGAAATTCACCTGGGCTCCAGGCTGGTTCACTCTGGGAGCTTCTGCCCGTCGTAAGTCACCGGCTGGATCTTGGAATACCCCAGTGCCCTCAGCTTCGGCTCGACGACCTTGCGGTCGCCGACGATCAAGGTCACCCTTTCGCTCGGCGCGACGACCTCGGCCATCGTCTTGTTGATCTCTTCGGGCCTCGTCGCCTGGAGGCGCGTGAGAAAGGTGTCGAGGTAGTCGGGCGGAAGCTGGAACTCGGCCATCTCACGCAGGGTCGCGGCGATCGATCGAGGGGATTCGAACTGGTCGGGGTACGACTTGACCTCTGCCCCGATCGCCGCGGCAATTTCCTGATCCTGGAACGGCCTGGCTCCAGCGAGGCCGCCGAGCTCGGCGAGCACTTCCTTCAGCGCCGGTGCGGTCGCGTCGGTTCGAACCGCGGTGCTCACGGTCCACAGGCTGCCTGCCCGTCGGAACTGGAAGCCCGACCGCGCGCCGTAGGTGAAGCCGTTCTTCTCGCGAAGGTTCTGGTTCAGCCGGCTCAGGAAGTCGCCGCCCAGGATCCGATTGCCGAGCAAGGTCGCATAGAAACTCGAGTCGGACCGATCAACCCACGGGCGGCCGACGTTCAAGACCGACTGCACGGCACCCGGCTTGTCCACAAGATAAATGACGCTCGGATCGCCCTGCAACTGGGCCGGGGGCCTGTGCATGGGACGCGAAGTCTTCACGGCCCACGTGCCAAGGGTCGATTCCAGCATCGGGAATAACACGTCAGGCCCGACGTCGCCGACAACGATCAGCGTCGACCCCGTGGGACCAACGTGCTCCGAATGGAACGATCTGACGTCTTCGAGCGTCAGTGCCTTGACCGTGTCGGCGTGACCATCGGCCGGGTTGGCGTACGGGTGTCCCTTGCCGTAGAGGAGCACGGGCAGGGCACGACCGGCAAGCCAGGCCACGCTGTCGGGTCCCTGCGCCAGGCGCGCCAGCGCGAGCGCCTGCTCGCGATCGAAGTCCTTGGGGTCGAACCGAGGCGACGCGAGGACGTCGGTCACGATCTTGAGTGACGGGTCGAGATTCCGGGCAATCGTGCTCCACGTGACCGTCGTCTCGTCAATCGACGAGCGCGTGCCGAGTCGCACGCCGAGCGTTTCGAGCGCTTCGCCCAGCTCGGTCGCCGTCTGGCTGGTGGTCCCCTTGTCGAGCAGGGACGCCGTGAGGCTTGCCAGTCCGGACTTGCCGATCGGGTCGTCGGCCGTGCCCCCCGGTACCACCAACTCGACCGAGACCAGGGGCAGCGTCTTCCACGCGACGAACCAGACGTCGATTCCGTTGGAAAGCGTTCTCCGCACGAATCGAGGCGCCCGGAAAGGCCCGGCGGCTGCTGGTCCCGGCAGCTTCGACCAGTTCACCCCCGGAGCGGGCGAGCGCTCCGAGGCGATCGCGGGCGTCTCACCGGTTGCCGACGCATTTGGCCCGGCTTTCGTCGCCTCGCTCCGCGGCTGTCCCGGACCGACGGCTTCGGTCCAGACAACGACCTTCTCGTGCTTCAAGTAGGTGTTGGCGACACGCGTCAGGTCGGGCGGGGTGACCTGGTAGTACCTCACGAATTCCTTCTGGTAGTGGCGCGGGTCGTCCTTCTGGGCGAAGCCGGTGGCCAGCGTGACCGCGCGGGAGAGCGGACTAGTCAGTCGCGAATACGACTGCTCTTCGAAGAGAGCCAGGGCGCGGGCGAGCTCGTCTGCCTTGGGCGGATTGGCCTGGATCTCGCGCAAGGCGGCGGCGAATGCGGACTCGATGGCCGCGAGCACCTCCTCGGGCTTGGCCCCCTTTGCCGCGGTGCTCTGGAGCGCGAAGCGGCCGGCCGACTCCCAGGTGTATCCGTAGCCGGAAACGTCCTTGCTTAATCGCCTTTCCAGCACCAGCTCCCGATGCAGCCGGGAAGTTTCCCCGCCTGCCAGCACACGGGCCAGCAAGCCGAGCGCCGGGGCATCGGGATGGTCGGCGGCGACGGCCGGCCAGATCCAGTAGACGCGGGGCAGTTGCACGCGGTCGAACCGCACGAGCTTGTCGGCTTTCGCCGGAGCGGTCGGCACCGCCAAGGCCTTCGGCTTGGGGCCGGCAGTCAGAGTCCCGAAGTACTTCTGGATCAGCGCCTTCGCCTGGGCCGGATCGAAGTCGCCGGCCAGGCACAAGGTCGCGTTGGCCGGGTGGTAGAACTCGGCGAAGAATGCCTTGAGGTCGTCGAGCGTCGCCTTGTTCAGGTCCTCCATCGACCCGATCACCGACCACGAGTACGGATGGCCCTTCGGGAACAGCGTGCTGAGGATCGCCTCCTGGTCGAGCCCATACGGCCGATTTTCATAACTCTGGCGGCGCTCGTTCTTGACGACCTCGCGCTCGGTGTCGAACTTTTGCTGATCCAGTGCCGAGGGGAGGAACGCCAGCCGCTCCGACTCGAGATAGAGCGCCCGCTCGAGGAAGTTGCTGGGCACGGTCTCGAAATAGACCGTCATGTCTTGGTTTGTGAACGCGTTCGATGCGGCCCCCGCCTCCTGGAGAGGGATGTCGTAGTTCGGCACGTTCTTGGTTCCACGGAACATCATGTGCTCGAAGAAGTGTGCGAATCCGGTCCGCCCCGCCTTCTCGTTCTTGGACCCGACGTGGTAGGCCACCGTTACCGTCACGCGGGGTACGATCGGGTCGCGATGGAGCGCGACCTTCAGGCCGTTCGGCAGAGTGTACGCTTCCAGAGCGAGGTCCGGCGGCTTGATCGCTTTGGTGTCAGCGGCGGTCGCAGCGCCGGACAGGAGAAAGGCCACGACAATCGGGGCGAGAGCACGCATGGAGTTCTTCCTTGGGGATGGGTCGGAGCGGGACGAGGGGGAATTGCCACGCCCCGCCGGGACACGCAAGTATTATGAGCGCGATCGGAGGCTCGGGCAACCGGGCTTCCGGGGATATGCGATCATCGATCGAGAGTCCGCTCCGGTCCTGCGCCGAGTTGGCCGCAGCACGAACGGAAGGGAACCAAGCCGAAAGACGCGGGCAGGCCGCGCTGGCCGCAGTCCGCGTCCGATCAGTCTCCGAGCAGGAACTCGATCCCTGGGCGGCTTTCGTAGAACTCCGTTCCACCGTGCCCCATACCCTTGAGGGTGACCAGCTCGGCGGCGCCGCCTGCGGCCTTGTAGCGCTTGATAAGCACCGCCGAGTTTGGCTCAAGCGGCACGAGCTTGTCCTGGTCACCGTGGATGTGGAGGATCTTGACGCGGGCCCTGGCGAGCGGCGCGAGGTTGTCGATCGGGTTGAATTCGCCGATCCGGCGTGTCAATTCCTCCAGGCTGAGATCGTAGCCTAGCCCGGGTGCCGGCGCAGTGACCACCACGGGCAGCGTGGGCCAGGTCCGGAAGTCGGTCACGGGGCAAATGCCGAAGATCCGATCGACGCAGTCCGGCTGGCGGAAGGCCCACGCATAGCCGATCAGGCCGCCGTTGCTCTGGCCGACCAGCCGTGCTGCCGTCGTATTCGAGTTTTCCGGCCTCGCGGTACTGCACGACACGAGACGGTTCCGTGAACCGTTGAGCCCGCGCGAGATGTGGGGGTCTTCGAACCGAACGCTGGCTGTGGAATCCCGACCGAGAAGGATACCGTTGCCCACGATCGGGATACATCGCTCAGCTTCGCCGTCAGGGTTGAGCTCGAGCCGGGGACCGAGCGAGTCGGAGTGTTTCATAGGGAGATTCCTGGAGCGCTTCGGATGGACGACCGTCGCGTCAGCTCCGACCGAACGTCGTAAGACTCTCTATAGTTGTACGTTTTTGGGCGCGGAATCTTACAGGCCAACCGGAGTTTCTGCGGCAACATGGCAACGAGGACTCCCTGGTTACGCCGGGGACGTCCGAGACGGATGCGGCCGGCGGGTGTCTGGTCGTCTATCCAGTCGATCGGCTGACCGAGGAGCTCGTTCCAGTCCAGCTCTGGTTCCTGCTGCGGATCCTTCCCGGTATATTCGAGTGCATCGATACACGGGAGGAACGATGAAGACATACTCGGTGCTGGTATTCACGCTGGTACTTTTTGCGTCGACGGCTCATCCTCAGGAGCTGCCGCACACTCGGCACCTGGAGTGGCCCGAGGAAGACTTGTCGGCCCGGCTCATGACCGGGGCGCACCGCTTCGTCGAGCGTAAGATCGCGGAGGCGCCCGCAAGGCGCGCAGCCCTGTGGGCCCGGGATTACTCTTCGCCGCAAGCTTACGAGAAGTCGATCGAATCCAATCGCACTCGACTGAAAACGATCCTTGGCGCCCTCGACGAGCGGCTGCCGGCGGCGATGGAGCGGTACGGTGATGAGGCGAATCCGGCGCTGGTCGCCGAGACCGAGCGGATGCGGATTTATCAGGTGCGCTGGCCGGTGCTCGATGGACTCTGGGGATGCGGCCTGCTCGCCGAGCCGAAGGGCTCGGCTGCGGGGCGCGTCGTCGTCGTTCCGGATGCGGATCAGACCCCGGAGCAGTTGCTCGGACTTGCTCCGGGCGCGCCCCAGGCCGCCCGGCGGCTGGCTGAGAACGGATTGGAGATCGTGGTGCCCGTGACCGTTTCGCGCAAGTCTGGCGACGAGCGACCCGCAGCTCCGCGCGTCCGATCAGACATATCGCGAGTGGATTTACCGCCAGGCGTTCCACATGGGCCGGCATGTCATCGGCTATGAAGTCCAGTCGGTTCTCGCGGCAATTGACTGGTTGCACGCGCGGGGCGGCAAGATTGGCGTTTGCGGCTACGC
Organism: uncultured Isosphaeraceae bacterium; assembly: GCA_963781785.1. Taxonomy (GTDB): domain Bacteria; phylum Planctomycetota; class Planctomycetia; order Isosphaerales; family Isosphaeraceae; genus CAWAHD01. Next base: position 1,656,167 of record CAWAHD010000002.1, read on the forward strand.
CGAGGGAGGGCAGACGGCCTTCTACGCGGCGGCACTCGACAGGCGTATCGGCGCTGCACTCGTGAGCGGCTACTTCGATTCGCGACAGCGCGTCTGGGCAGAGCCGATCTACCGAAACATCTGGGGATTCTTGCACGAGTTCGGCGACGCAGAAATCGCCGGGCTGATCTTGCCGCGCACGCTCGTGATCGAGCACAGTACCGTTCCCGATATCACAGGCCAGAAAGGCGAGTGGCATACTCCAGACGTTGCCAGTGTCGGGGCGGAAGTCGAGCGCATCGAGACGCGCTCGGTCTTTCCCAAGCCGCGCCTCGTCTTGAGCGACGGTCCTCCCTTTTCCGATCAAGCTCTGGCGCAGTTTGCCGCTGCGCTTGGGGTGGAAAAGCTCGCGCAACTTTCAACGGGCGCACCCGTCGACCGCCGCGCGTCGTTCGATGGGGCCGCACGCCATCTGCGGTTAGTTCGCGCGATCGAGGGCCACGTCCAGCGGCTTGTGCAGGGCTCGGAACACGTGCGCGAGAGTGCGTTTTTGTTCTCGATAATGCCCGAACTGGAATTGAGACAGTGGACCACCGAGGCGCAATTGCCAGCGCACTCGCCGGAGAAGCTCATCGAAGGCGCGAAGCGGTTTCGCGACCGGTTTCGCGACGAAGCGATGGGCCGCTTCGACGAGCCGCTCGTGCCGTTCAATGTCCGCACGCGCGTCGTGAAAGCGACCGAAAAGTGGACCGCTCACGACGTGGTGCTTGACGTCTATCCTGAACTGTTCGCGTGGGGAATCCTCGTGGTTCCGAACGACCTGAAACCCGGCGAGCGCCGGCCCGTGGTCGTTTGCCAGCACGGGCGCAACGGCGTGCCGCGCAACCTGCTCGACGCGCACACGACGGGATACCGCGACATCGCTGCGGTGCTTGCCGAGCGCGGGTTCATCACGTTTGCACCGCACAATCTCTACCGCGGCGAGGACCGATACCGCTGGCTGGGTCGCAAGGCAAATACAGTGAAGGCCACGCTTTTCTCCTTCATCATCGCGTCGCACGACCAGATTCTCCGCTGGCTCGACACGCTGCCATTTGTGGACGGAAGCCGCATCGGATTCTACGGCCTCAGCTACGGCGAGGAGACTGCGGTGCGCGTGCCACCGCTTCTGGAGAAGTACGCACTCTCGATTTGCTCGGGCGACTTCAACCAGTGGACCCGCAAAGTTGCTGCCACCGACCAACCCTTCAGCTTCATGCGCACCATCGAGTGGGAAATGCCCTACTGGAACCTCGGACAGACATTCGACTATGCGGAAATGGCGTATCTGATTTTTCCTCGGCCCTTCATGGTGGAACGCGGTCACCGCGACCTCGTGGGCCACGACCAGTGGGTCGCGCACGAGTATGCAAAGGTCCGCTGGCTTTACGCGCAGCTCGGTCTGGCTGACCGGACGGAGATCGAGTTCTTCCAGGGTGGCCATGCAATGCGCGCGGAAGGGACGATTGCCTTCCTGCACAAACACCTCCGCTGGCCGGCGCCGACGGCGCCACGTCGATAGTGATTGGAGTGGTCTTTAGTGGATATTCTTCCCCGGTCACACCAGCTTTACATGTGTCTCGCCTGCCCCAGAATGCCGAACGGAACTCATCTAACTCACACCGCTGTCCGCCGTATCGCTCAGTGAAGGCTCGCTGCCGCTCAAGACCGCGATTTGATCGCGGCTGGTTCGTTGCGCGTGGTTGCTCCTCCTCTTCGTTGGCGTCGTGTCGACGTCGGCCCCGCGCGCTGCCGATCTATCGGAGGAATCCCAGGATGGACCGAAAACGACTGCGCCCGGTGAAGCGGCCGCCGCCCTCTACGACGTCGTAATCCTTGGCGGTCGGGTTGTCGATGGCGCCGGCAATGCTTGGAGAACCGATGCCTGATCAGTCTCCTAGCAGGAACTGAATCCCTTGAGGGCTCCGGTAGAAGTCATTGCCGCCATGTCCAAGCCCTTTGAGCGTGATCAGCTCGGCGGCGCCGCCTGCGGCCTTGTAGCGAGCAATGAGCACCGCCGAGTTTGGCTCCAGCGGCACGAGCTTGTCCTGGTCACCGTGGATGTGGAGGATCTTGACGCGGGCCTTGGCGAGCGGGGCGAGGTTGTCGATCGGGTTGAATTCGCCGATCCGGCGTGTCAATTCCTCCAAGCTGAGGTCGTAGCCTAGCCCGGGCGAGGGCGCGGTGATCACCACGGGCAGCGTGGGCCAGGTCCGGAAGTCGGTCACCGGGCAAATGCCGAAGATCCGATCGACGCAGTCCGGGTGGCGGAAAGCCCACGCATAGGCGATCAGGCCGCCGTTGCTCTGGCCGACCAGGCGTACCTTGTGGTTGAGACGAAACTCCGAAGTCAGCCGATTGTAAAACTCCTGACAAAGCCGTGCCGCCGAAGGGCTGCCGCAGGAGGTTCCCACATCCACCCCGGCGATGTGGAACCCGGCTGCGAGGAATCGCTCGACATACACGCGGTGGTGTAGCGCGCCGTGGCCGTCGTTGATACCCAGCCAGAACGGGAAGATCCAGATCCACCGCCTGTGGGGATCGACCTTTCCCGTGGGCTTGACGATGTAGGCATTCCGGCCGCCCGTGGTCAGCTTGACAAGCTCGCCGTTCCGATAGGTCCCTTCGACTTTGTCGGGGATGAGTTTGCGAATGTACTCCGCCTTCGGGTCGTCCGCACCGTGCGCCGCACAGGTTAGCAGCATAATGAGGACAACGTGCCGTATCACGAAACGGTAGTGCTTGGTCATTGTCGTGCTGACCGATCTGGTGCTTACGCCAAGTACCTTTCCACCTGAGGCAGGAGCCGCGCGAAGTCGAGCCGGTTGGGGCAGGCGGCACGGGCTGCTTCCAGGTCGGCCCCCGACCAGTCGCGAGCTTCCGGCGGGAGCGCATCGTAAAGCTCGCGGGCCAGAGCGCGGTCGCCATGGTGCTCATGATAGGTCAGGAATCGCGTGAGATTTCCCAGCTCGGCCTTGGTTCCGGCCGCAAGCGAACAGCGGCCATCACAGTCAGCGCACAAGGTCGGCCCCCAGGCGTGCGTTGCGTCGCGAAGCTGATGGATGTCAGCCGTCTTGAGCGGCTCGAACCGAAGAGCGGCATCGGAGTTCTCGCGGACGTGGTCGGTGTTCCGCATCGAGGTGCAGACCGCGCTCGAGCGCTCATCGGTCCAGATCGCGTGCAAGAGGCCCTGATACGGTGTGAGTTTCCGCTCGGCGAGTACAGGCACTCGGCGGACAACGTCGTGCAGGATGTTGCCCTGCGGCTTGTCGCCGAGGTAGTTGCCGGCGATCTGCTTCATCGAGATCAGACCGATCCCGCGCTTGTGAGCGGCGTCGATCGCCTTGTTGAGCGGGGAATCCTTGTCGAGCCAGGGCCGATACTGGAGCATGATCACGTCGACGAAGCCGCCTTCGGCCGCGGCCTGGATCAAGTGGGCGCGATCCTTGTGGTGCGTGGAAATTCCAAGCAGCCTCGCCTTGCCTGACTTTTTCGCCGCCTCAAACACCTCCTTGAGTTCCTTGCTCTTGACCATGGCCATCGCGTCGTCGAGCTTGTGGTTGTCCCCGAAGCTGTGAATGAAGAAGAGATCGACATAATCGGTTCCGAGTGCTGCGCATCGCTTGTCGAGCATTCCCAGGAGCTGGGCAGGTGTCTTGGGAGCGTCCTTGGTGACGAGGAAGATCTGCTTGCGGACGGCAGGATCCTGGGCGAACCATTTCTTGAAAGCCGGTTCCGAGTGATAGGTCTCGGAAGTGTCGTAGGCCCGGACCCCACGCGCGAACCCGTATCGCAACAGCCGGTCCACGTCCGGGCCCTTGCCGGTCCCCTGGTCCAGGATGGTGATGTCAATTCCTGTTTTGCCCAGCGGACGCCGGGGCAGCTCGATCGGCTTGGGAGCGGCGTCCTGTGCATTGACGGCAGCCGGAGCCCCCAGCGCAGTGGCCGTTGCCAGCGCACCGGCTTGAAGGAAAGTCCGCCGACCGGTGAGGTTCGCCTCGTCGTGGGCCATTGCTGGTAACTCCTCGAATTGTGAGACGGGAACGCTTGTCCGTTTGCAGTTCGGTGGAATACCGACAGGTCTTTGGATTATATCCCTCAAATGCCGCGACCGAAACCGGGCTGCGACGCGGCCGGCCCAGAGAGTGAGATTCCGCCGGCCGGCAACCAGATGACCGGCATGTCCGTGCGGCCACCCTCCCGGTGGTCAAGGGGAGGGGCTTGCCCATGCGATCACGGCGGTGAGAAACCACGCCAAGACCCAGCCAAAAGAATACATGTAAATTATCGTGACCTTGCCGCTTCGCAGGGCTAAAGTTACGGCGAACGTGAGAAAAAGAGCATAGGTCATGATGGCGATGGAAGCTCGATGGAAGAGGCTTGCGGCTCCGAGGGCGATGAAGGGACCCGCGGCCCATGCGACGAAGAGGAGGAATCCCCAGATTTCCACGAAACAGCGGGAAAAGTAGGAGAGTTGTTCGCCGCAAATGGGGCAGGCGACGATCCTTTCTCCCAGCCTGGCTGCCTTCACCTGGAATGTACGCCCGCAAGCCGGACAGAATTGCGTCCAGTTCCTGACCCCTCTCTGCTTCGGCGCCTTGTGCTTCCAGGCGAGCCAGGCGCGTGCCATCGCGCTGTGCGCGCCGAAGAAATCGACCGGACCGGAGGAAAGGAGGACGACCAGGGGGAGGGTGCCTCCGATGAAACAAACGACGAGCGAGATCACGCGGATTGTTCGTTCCATGGGCGCGCTCGCCGTTGGTCGGTCTCCGTTCATGCCCTCCTGAGCGTCCGAACGTCACGGATTCGGGCCGCCGCCCGCGGTAAGGGTGACGCGGAACGTGCCGGTTCCCTCAACGTCGAGCTCGCTCGTCGCGAGGACAACATCGCCGCTCCGGGCCGAGACGCTCCAGTGCCCCGGCCACAGGCCGGCGAGCTCGACGTGATCGAAACTTGAGTACACCGGGAGCGTTTGGCGCACCGAGATGCCCGTGGGATGAAACGCCACGATTTCATCCGGCACGCGTGACGGCCGGACGAAGTGGATCGCCCCGCTGATCTTCGCCCCGGACGCGAGCGTGCGCTCACCCACGTCCACCACTCCGGCACCCACCCGCACGTCGTCGACCCGGCAGAAGCCCTGCTCGGGATCGTGAATGAACACCGAGTACGTGCCCGGCGAAAGGTAGCGGACGCAGAAGTTCCCCTCACCATCGCAGCGCGTCCGTCTCGACGGGGTGCGGCTCACCTTCGCGAGCGCGGACACCTCGACACGCCGCGCGAGAAAGTTCCCTGACGCCGGGATCTTGCCGGTGATGCAGCCGGCGCCCAGCGCGACGCGCACCTCGCGGCGACCCTCGGGCGGCACAATGACGGCCTGTTCAAACAGAGGCCCACTGTCGAGCCCGACCATGCCGAGCCAGTCGTAAATGCGCAGCCGGTATGTACCGGGGCCAACGCCGGGCAGCATCACCTTCCGCTCGGAATCAATCTCTTTCCAGTCTGGCTCGACGAACGATAGCGGACCCTTCGACTGGGGAACCAGCTCCACGCGAAACATCGGCGTGCGCGGCGTCGCGGGAGTCTTGCGAAACAGCGAAAGCATCTGAGAGCTCACCGTGACATTGTCGACCTTCCGCGCCGCGCTGAGGCCCGTACCCGACTCGTACTGCGCCTTCGACCCGTCTCCGATCGCGAATGCCACGGTGAAGTCCCGACGCCCTTCGGGGTCGAACGCGCGCAAGAGCGTCGTCTGTCCCTCGACGACAAGAGCCTTCCACGTGTAAGACATGATCTGATCGAAGACGATGTAGGGAAACTCGATCGTGGTCAAGCCCACCGGCACGCGGTCGACCTTGAAGCGGCCGTTCTCGTCGGCCTGGAACTCGATGCCGCCGTCGTCGCCACCGAGGCCTTCCCAACAGAATCCCCCAATAGACCCTTTGGCGAACGCCCAGGGGCCCCCTCCCTTCTCCTTTGGGCGCCAGATGCGGCCCTCGACGCGCCCGGTCGCGGTAGGGACGTCGAAGCGGACGCTCTCAACGTCGAGCCCGGCGTCGGGCACGTCGAGTGCCAGGGCTGTCTTGGGAACGCCGCGGCCTTCGATAATCAGCCGGTAGCGATCGGGGCGGACGTGCTGGAAGCGTAGCCTGCCGTCGGCAGAAAAGCTCGCCGTGCGCGTCGCGAGTTCCGCGGCGGGCGAGTCGGAGGGCAAGCTTCCGCCGTCTGACGTAACGAGCCGGGGGACGAGCTTTGCCTCGACGCGGTTCCGAAGCGCTTCGGGCGCTACGATCCGGCCCGACACAGTGACGCCCGGCGAAAGGTGGACCTTCAGGGGCTTTCCGCCGCGCTTGACCTCCACCCACCCTTCCCATGCCGCGAACCCATGAGCGGCGACGCCCACCCAGGTCGTGCCCTCCGTCGAGAGACCGAGGCTGAAGAGGCCGTCGCGCCCTTGAACATCACGCTCGACGCTGTCGAGCCGCGAGGGAAGCTTGCCAGGCCCGGCGGCGACGGTGAACGCGGCGACGGGCCGGCCGTCGGGCGCGACGACCCGGCCCTTGAGCGCGATCAACGGTTCCATCACGACGACGAGCCGGCCGGACTGCGCCAATTCGCGGTCGATCTCCTCGAACCGGAGGAACCTGTGGATGAACCCGTCCTTGAAGAAGAGCAGGCTGAAGCGCGTTTCAGGTTCCGCGGCAACCACCAACCGCCCGTCCTTGTCCGACGCGACGAGCTCTTCGTTCAGGCCGAAAACCTTCACTCCTTCCAGCGGCTTACCTGCGGTGTCGACAGCAGTGACTGGGATATTCACCCCGCGCTTCAGAAAGATGTCGTGGATCGGCCCCGTCGTCTTGCCCTCGGAACGTTTGCGGTCGCCAACATAATCGGGGTGCGACGCCGCCACCCCCGCCGCTGGGTCAACGCCGCGTACCTCGTAGCGCCCGTCGGCGCCGGTCTTGACCTGTTTGTCCTCATCGGGATGCCAGCCTGGCGGCTTGTGGACGAGCGGAGCGACCATTGCCCCGGCGATCGGTTTCTTGGTCTTTGAATCGCGGACCGTTCCCTTGACGGTAATCCCCCGGCGCAACCGGACGACGACCCGCCGGGGGTCATTGGCCGGCTTGATAACGAACTCATTCACGAGCGGGTAGCCGCCAATGTAGTCGGGCGCCTCCGCGATGATACGCAGCCTGCACGCGGGCGGTGCCTGGAGCTCGAACGTCCCGGAGGGAGACGCGACGCGCTTCCACTCGTCGTTGTTCGGTGCGCTCTGCCGCCCCGGTGCGTCGTACCACGCCTGGTAGGTGAACGACCGGACGGGTTCTCCGCTGTCGCTGTCGATCACGGCCACCATGACGGGCTTGAGGTCCGCCGCCGCGGCTTGCAGCGGCTCCCGGGGCGGCGGGTCGGCCGACGCAGTGGAAAGGGCCAGGAACGTTGCATACGAACCAAGAAGTTCTCGCATTGCTGGCTCTCTATTCGTCCAGCCCGAGGTCTTCGGCTGGGATAGCGCGGAGGACTTCCTCCGCGTTGGTCTGCCCACGTGCGACCTTGAGCAAGGCGGCACGGCGGAGGTCGAGGAGCCCAGCCTCCAAGGCCTTAGTGCGAAGGTCGCCGGTCGGCCGGCCCTGTGCGATCAGTGGTCGGAGCTCGCGGCTGATCCTCAGCACCTCGAAGACCCCGGTGCGCCCGGAGTATCCGGTGTGCAGGCAATCGAGGCATCCGCGGGCACCATGGAACGCCCGGCCCTCGCCGGGACCGAGCCAGTCGCGGACGTCGTCGAAAGTCCGGGTCGACTCGTCCAGCTCGAAGGCCACCTTGCATTTGGCGCAAAGCGTGCGGACCAATCGCTGGGCGACCACTCCCTGGAGCGAGCTAGACAGGAAATGCGCGCTCGCGCCCAGTCCGAGAAGGCTCTGCACGGCCCCCGGCGCGGAGGGCGCATGCACCGAGGCCAGCACGAGGTGCCCACTGTTGGCGGCGCGGATCGCGATCTCGGCCGTGATCGGGTCGCGGATCTCGCCGATCAGGATCACGTCGGGCGATTGGCGGAGCACGCTCCTGAGCAGCTCGGCAAATCCGACGTCGGCCTTCGGGTTGATCTGCGACTGCCGGAGCCCCGGCACGGCGTACTCGATCGGATCCTCGATCGTGTGGATCTTACGCTCGCCGTTGTTCAGATGCCGCAGGCACGCATAGAGCGTCGTCGTCTTGCCCGAGCCGGTCGGTCCGCTCACCAGGATCAGCCCGCCGGGGATATCCAGCATCGCGGTCAGGAGATTGAGCTCCCGCCGCGACATTCCGAGCTGGTCGAGCGCCACGACTTGCGGAGTGCTCACCAGGAGCCGGATCGCCATGTCCTCGCCGTGCAGGGTCGGGATCGTGCTCACGCGCAAGTCGATCCGCCCGATGCCCGGACCCGTGAGCGGAATTCTCCTGGGCTGGTCATCCTCGTCGTCATCGTCACCGTCTTCTTTGCCAGCGAGGACGGCGTTCTCCTCGCGGACCCAGCGGCCGTCCAGAGGTCTGCGCTGCTCGGCCAGGTCCATGCCGGCCATCGCCTTGATGTAGCTGGTGCAGCGCCGTCCGTGGTCGGTCGTGATGATCGTCAACAATCGGACGATCCCCAGGTGCCGGACCGACACCGCAACGTGGTTGTCGTTGAACGAGAAGAACAGGTCGCTCGCGCCCAGCCGCGCGGCGTGGTCGACCAGTGCGGCGACCGCCAAATCCGCCCGCAGCCCAGTGACGTCCGGGGCGCGGATCTCACGCGAGCTGGTCGAGGCGGTCGGATCAGGCTCGGTGCTTGGTTCGGCGGGAAGCAGCATACGTCTGACGGGGACACGGCGCACGCTGGCTGGCGCGAGCCGTCCGACAGCATTCATGGTTTTCCTTCCAGTGCCAAAGCGCGCGCGGCGCGCTCGTCGGCCACCAGGTTGAGATACTGATGCATCTGCAGCAGCTTGAGTACGGCCATCACCCCGGGAGGCACTGAATACAGAATCAGCATCCCGCCGGCGGTTTGACTGCTCTTGTGGAAATGGATGAGCCAGCTCACGCCGCTGGAATCAATGTGAGGCACCTGCTCGAGATTCAGAAGGACCTTCCGGCGGTAGCACTGCGGCCCCAGTATTTGCTCGATTGCCCGGAGATCCCCCGGCTCCTCGATGGAGCGGATCTCCCCCTCGGCCCGGATCTGGCAGACCCCTGCCGCCTCCTCGGAACCCAATCGGAGATTCATGGCCCTGCTCGAACGCTCGGGACGATTCCCACCTGTTGAGCAGGAATCCGGCCGGCCGCATGACGACACGCCGTCACGGCCGGTCCCCCGGCACTCTGCGCATTATCATATCCATGGAAGCGGGTGATCTTGCAAGCAAAATCGCCTGGGCTCCTCGCGATTGTTGCGACTCGCGCGGCCGTCCGCAGCATCTGTGAGATCTTTTAAGTTGGTTCAAGTTGGCCGAAAGCGCCGACTGGGCTAACTTCGGGGCGCTCAAGCAAACCTTCGGAACGGCCGGTCAAGTCGGCAACTGCGTCGTCTTCGACGTGGGCAACATTCGCTATCGATTGATCGGGCGCGTGTTTTACGCGACTGGCAAACTCTATATCCTGCACGTGATGGACCACCGAGAGTACGACAAAGGACGCTGGGTCGATGACTGCGGGTGCTACGAACCCCCGCCATTGAAGCCGCCGGGAGTAAAGAAGGCGGTGCCACCTGGCGCGACAAAGCCCCTCGGTCTGAAGAGAGGAAGGTGAGCGATGGCCGTCAACACTACCGCGCGCAGGGTGCCGGACATGTATTTGAAACTCGTGAAGCGATTCCCGCTCATCCATATCCGGGACGAGGCTCATCTGAATGAGGCCCTCGATTTGCTCAACGAGCTACTGCGGCAAGACCGCGATCAGGGGACCCAGGACTACCTGAACGTTTTGACCGACCTGGTCGCGGCCTACGAGGACGAGCACGTCCCGATCCCGAATGTCTCCGAGTCCGAGGTACTTCGCGAACTGATGCGGTCCAACCGTCTCAGCCAGATGGAGCTGGCGAAGGCGGTCGGGATCGCGCAATCCGCCGCCTCGGCCGTCCTCACCGGCGCTCGATCGCTCACGAAGGGGCAGATCCTCACGCTCGCCAAGTTCTTCGGCATCGCGCCGGCAGCGTTTCTTCCGCGCGACGCTCGTCGCGGCCCCCGGGGAGCGGCATCTCGCCGGTGACTGCACTCGCGCGCACAGCTTCAAGGAGATCTGGTACGGCCGATCGCGAGATCGCCGCGGAATGCCGTTCGCTCTCTTGAGCGCGGCAAGCTGTGCGCGGACCATCTACAAGGCTTCCGCATCCGAGCCGAAGGACGACGCGGAAGTCACGCGCACGTTTAGCCTCAATTAACCCGGGACGTCACGAGTCGGAGTTGACGGGTGCACATCAGCGTCTCCGGGATGCGAAGCGGTGAGCCAGAGCTCCGGCCGGCCTGGCGACTTTCGGCTTGATGTATTTCGCGATCTCTGCCGGCGTCAGAACCACGTTCTTCCAGTTCAACGTCGTCTCGAAGCTGCTGCCGGGCTTGCCGTCTTCGGCACCATCCAGCAGGATGTCGTGAACGTCGGCCACACCATCAGTGCCGGTTCCAACGACCGTGAGAAGATCGTTGTGATGGAGGTTTATCTTTTGAGTCGGCCGCAAGGTCACGGTCTGAGCCGCTCTGTCGTACACCGCGGAGCCGATCGCGATCGGTTGCCCGGACGGACCGACGATCTTGTAATTGCGAAGGTGCTGGGCGCGGGTCGGATCAAGCGCCGCACTGAAGGTCAGCACCAGAACGGTCGGCTGCTCATGGATACCAAATCGTTGCACCAACACGACGCTCGGTGGGTCGCTGGGGGCGGTCGCGCCTGTCTGCGCCTGAGGGTCGACTGTCTGTGTCAACGGGTTCGCCACCGCGCTCGAGGCGAACGTTTGCCCGCCGCTATAGGACGCGGAAACGCTGTTCGTTCCCGCCGTGAGCGTCGAGATCGAGAAGGATGCTTGATCATGGCCGTTTGAGACTTGGAGCGGCACCGGCGTTTCGGACACGCCGTCGATCTTAAACGTGACCGTGCCGGTCGGTGTCCCCGCGAATCCAGGTGCGGTGACGACCGCCGTGAAGGTCACCGGCTTGCCGGCCGTCGTCGGGTTCAATGAGGACGTCAGCGTCGTCATCGTCGGCTCCAGGTTCGCCGCGTTCACCGTCTGCGTCGGCAGCGACCCGCTACTGGGGCTCACGTTCGAGTCGCCGCTGTACGCTGCCGCGACTGAATGCTGCCCGACCGTGAGCGTGGACGTGACGAACTGCGCCTCGTCCACGCCTCCAACAACCGAGAGCGGCACGGGCGTCTGCGCGTTGCCGTCGATCGTGAATGTTACTGTACCAGTCGGTGTTCCCTGGAATCCTGGGGCAGTGACAACCACGGTGAACGTGACCGGATCGCCGACGGTCGACGGGTTCAACGAGGACGTAAGCGTGGTCATGGTCGCTTGCACGTTTGGCGAATTCACGATCTGTGTCGGGAGCGATCCGACACTGGGTTCCACATTCGTGTCGCCGCTGTACGCTGCCGAAACCGAGTGCTGCCCGGCCGTGAGCGTGGACGTGACGAACTGCGCCTCGTCGTTACCCCCGACCACCGAGAGTGACACGAGCGTGTGCGCCTGCCCGTCGATGGTGAAGGTCACCGTCCCCGTCGGCGTTCCCGAGAAAAACGGAGCGCTCACGACCGCCGTGAACGTTACCTGCTGGCCTGCCGTCGACGGATTCACTGACGACGACATCACCGTCGTGGAGCCCGGGAGGGGAATCGACCCAACCGCGTTCGAGAACGCCGAGGTATTTCCACTCGGGTCCGTCGCCGTGGCCGTGTAAATGTCAACCGGCTCGGTCACGGAAAAGGAACCTTTTCCCGAGCCATCTGTCTTCACCGTCACATCCTGGACGAACGTCTTGCCCTGCTCGTGCCCGGTCGAGGGGACCGACGGGTTCGTAAAAATCTCGATGACGTACGATAGGTTCGGTGATGCAGTGAGGCTCCCCGATAGCGTGCCGCTGCCACCGCCAACCGGCGTGAAACTCATCATCGGCGCTGCCGAGAACTGGTTAGCGCCCCGCTCTGCTTGATGCCCGCGCCCGTGTTGCCGAAGATCGAGTTCCGAATGAATTGGTTCTGCTTTCCGCCGGACGCGTCGATTCCGTCACCGCCGTTGAATGCGACCACGTTTCCCTGACCGGGCCCCGTGCCGCCGAATGTGTTGCCGATGGCGGACGCGAACGAGACCCCCGCATTCGTATTGCCCAGCCCGACAAGGCCCGTTATGTCGGTTCCGATCAGGTTCCCCTGAAACACATTGTGTTCCACATCCGTGCCGAACCCGGAAAGCTCTAAGCCCAGACTGTTGCTGGAAATCAGGTTGTTCAGAACCGTGGCGTTCTCGACTGACTCGAGTTGCAGTCCAGCCTCCGCGTTGCCGAGCGCGGCGGTCCCGGCGGCGTTGGTCCCGATCCGGTTGTTCGAGATCGTGTACATCGACAAACTCTGCGACCCTGGCGCCACGGAGATCCCCGACTGCGCAGTTGCCCGAGACCACATTATTCGTGATCGTCGTCGAGATAGCCGTGCTTCCAGGTCCCACGTTAGTCAATCCGAAGCCCGCCGGCCCGTTGCCCAGGGCGACATTACCGGTCGCGTCCGTGCCGACATAGTTCCCCTCGATCGTGATGCTTCCCGTCGACTTGAGCCCGTCCGCCGCATTCCCCGAAATGACGTTGCCGAGCCCGGCGGTCGTCCCACCGTAGGTGTTGCCCGACCCGAAATCGGCAACCCCTGCCTGCCCGTTGGCGAGGGCCTTGGTGCCCGCCGCGTCGATGCCAATGTAATTGTTCTCGATCAGGTTCCCTGTCGGCGCGATATTCAGCGGGTTAGACGCCTGGTCAGGAATGAACAATCCATCACCAAACGACGGCGCACTGTTCCCCGAAATCACGTTTCGATTGCCGACGCTCGACCCGCCGATCATATTGAACGAGTTCTCGATCACCACGCCCGTTCCGTTGGGCGCGGTGGTCTCTCCGGTCGGGTCGGTGCCGATATAGCAGCCCGCGACCTGAACGTTTCCGGGCGCAGTGATCAAAACGCCGTCCCCGAGGAAATTCTCGATGTCGAGCCCGAAGACCTGCGATCCTTCTTGCGCGATCGTCAGGCCGTTGGTCGACCCGTGGCTCGAGCCGTCGATCGCGATCGTCAGCTTGGCGTTGTCTCCCTGGGCCAGCGTATTCTCGTTCGCGCCCGTCTGACTGTAGCCATTGATGATCGCCGCGTTCGTGCTGATCGCCGGCAACGCCGATTGCAACGCGATTGTCCAAACCCCGGTCGCGGGGTTGTATCCGGAGTCCGTCGTGGGGATGTTGAATCCAATCGTGTTCGAGGCCCCGACTGCCCCGCTCACCTGCGCCTGTTCCTGGGAGCTGAGCGACGAGACCGCCAGTGTCCCGTCCGACACCTCGATCGCCTCGCGCAGCGACAGGGCGCACCCGGAGTGGCCAGGTCGGCCGTCGTATTCACCGTGATCGTCGCCAGGAGCTGGCGATCTTCGAGTACCTCAACCCACATCCTTTTCCTTCGTCGCAGCTTCCGTGTGTATCCAGACCGGACCATGGCCTCGATCGAGCGGGTTATCGTGCGATCATTTTTCCGATTCCGACGGTCGAACAGCGCGCACATTGCAATTGCCTTTCCTTGAGTTAGCGGGCGAACCTCGGACGCGGTTTGAATTCTAGGCGGAATCGCCGATGCCTGTGCGACCCTGAAAGCGACCGCCCCTACAGGCTCTTTTGCGCGCGAGCCCTGATTGGTAACTGGCAGACGACGATTATTTGAGAAATGGCGATTTCGGCACGACCTACGATCGCGGCCGAGCAGATTACTTGCGGGAGAAGACGTCGGCGGGAAAATCCGGGAGAGGACTCTTCAGAAGTGATTCAGCCTCGCGGATAAACGCCTGGAAGGAGGCGGAATCCGCGGGCGGAATCCGAGTCATCCTGGCCAGCCACTCTCGAGCACGATCCAGGGCGGCGCGCAGAAGCATCGTGGCCCAAGCGTTTCCTGCACATCGCCAGAAACACCCAGTCGTAACCGGCGTCGCCTCCGTTGCGAGGGACATTGCGCTCGAGCTCGCCCGCGGCTTCGGCGAACAGACCGGCGCGGTAGAGGGCCACACCGAGAGTGTTGTGATAGCTGCCCATCTCAGGCGCGAGCTGCACGGCTTTTCGCGCCCACGCGAGGGCCTCTGCCGCGTCGCCGCGATTCGGGACGGACGCGAGGCACCATGCCAGCTCGTTGGCTGCCTCGGCAGAGTCCGGCGCAATAAGAGTGAAGCGCGATAGTCGGCTTCGGCGAGGCGAACGTTTCCCAGTCTGTTCCATCCATTGCCTCGCTGAAGCATCTCCTCGGGATCCTTGAGACGCGGCGCGACAGGAAGCCGGACGTTATGCCAGGCATTCGTAAGCGTCTGGCGAGCCGCCAAAACCCGCAGGCCGGCGGCGTCAGCCCCGTGGACTTCAATTCGGTCAATCGGCGGGGCATCGGAAACCGCGCCAGCACCGCCGAAGATATCGGGAAGGCCGCCGGCCAAGCCCAGCGCCTCGAGTCGCTGACGGATGGACGACAAATCCCATAAGTCCACCCGCTGGTCCGACTGAGACGCGGCGAGAAAGCGCCCGTCGGGGCTGAATGCGAGACAGTAGATGTGCGACTGTTCTGGGGCGTCGAGCTTCGCGAGGACGTCGCCATACTCGACATCCACGATTCTGACGATCGAGAGGCTGGAATCAAGCACAGCCGCGACCTTGCTGCTGGGATGAAAGGTCAGCGGCGTTTCGGCGGCGTTCTCGCCGTGCTCGATCTTGGGACCGGGCGTCCAGGAGCCGGTTCTGAAGAATCGGTAGCTTCCCTCGCCGCCAACGCCAAGCCAGCGTGAATCGGGGCTAAAGGCCACGCGGGCCGCACCGAGCGGAAGCTGCACAAGCGATTTGCCCGTGGAGGCGTCCCACACCTTCACCAGCAGAGAATTGTCAGCCTCGCCCCGGCTGGCGCTAGCGGCCCATCGCCCATCAGGACTGATCGCCAGGTCGGCGGCCCCCTGGTGCGGAACGAGCAGCTTCCGCCGCCACGGATGGTCCGGGTCCAGCAGCATCGACCCTTGCCCAAAGAGCGATGCCGCGCCAACGAGATGCCCGTCGGCACTGGCGGCCAATCCTCGATTGACCCGGCCGCGATCGCTCGCGATCGCGGCCAGCGGCTCGGGCGGCCCGATCCGCAACCCGCCTCGGGCGATTTGCCTGACCGGCCAGCGGCACAGCCCACGTCCGTTGCAGGTCAAGAGGTCGCCGCTCGGCATGAACATCGCTTCATCACAAACGCCGATCGGCAAGAAGGCGAGCCCGACCCCGTCGCCCGCACGGGCGATCCGCACCCCTTCGGGCCGCGCCGCCATCGCGAGCAGTTGGCCGTCGGGACTGAACGACACGCGGGCCGGGCCGTACAGTGCCGCGCCGGCTCGATCACCGAGCATTCTGTAGTCGATCGCACGCCGCTCAGCTCCCAGGGCGATCTGGTACTTGATCAGCGCGCGATTCCTGCCGACTACCAGGCTGGATCCACCATCGAGCCACTCGAGAATCAGCGCCGTCGAGAGTGACGAGAGAACGGCCGCGGATCGGATCCCACAGTCGGGTCGTACCATCCCAAGATGTCGAGGCCAGCAGATCGCCTGCCGGCTGAAACAGAGCGTAGATACCCTCGCTTTGATGACCCTGCAGCAAGGCGAGCTGCTCGCCGTCGGCCACGTCGAATACGGAGATCGCGCGATCATGGGCAATGGCGAGCAAGCCACCGTTTTGGCTCAATGCCAGGGCCCGACCGACGCGAGCGGTGGGTGACTTGATTTCGCCGACGACGCACCCGCTCCTGACATCGTAGATCGAGACGACCTTCTCGTGGGAACGGATCAAGGCCAGGCGACGGCCGTTCTGCGACAAAGACATCCAGGCGTGAGTGAGCCAGGAGCGGACCTCGAATCCCAGCGAGCAGCTTGAAGCAAGCGCCATCGACGGCAGGTCATAGACTCGAAGCTCGCCGCTTGATCGCAGAGCCGCAATCTGAGCGCCGTCGGCTCGGCCCGTCACGCAGTGCACGTCGGCCGGCCAGGCCGCGGGCAGGTTGCCTCGCTCGAGGTCCCAGAGTTCCCACCGGGAGGAGTCGGCCAGAACCAGCAGGAAGCGGCCACCCGGTACGAACGCCGGCCAAGCTCGGCGCGATGGGCGATCGGCCAAGAGAACCCGCGCTTGCGACTGGTCCGATAACCGATAAACGCGAATCAGTCCCTCGAGCCCAACGTCGACATAACGGTCGGCTTCCAAGTTAAAGGCCTTGTCGACGTCGCCCGGCGGCAGCCCCGACCAGGTCTGTGCCGGATAGACGTCCACCAGGGCGAGGGAGGCGATCACCTCGTCGCGCAGCTCGGCCAGGTGTTTCGGCGAGTCGTCGACCTCTCGAGCGATCCGGGCCGCCCGGCCCAGGATGGCAAGGGCATCGGACCGCCGCGCGGGCTGGCCCGAGTACCGCAGGGCGCGCGCCTGGCCCAAGAGCGACCGTCCCAGCTCGACTTCCCGCTTCCGTTCAGCCGTGATGGCCCGGTTGAGGTTGGCGCGGGTGGCATCACGCTGGTCGCGAAACTTGTAGGCCGCCACCGTCGAGCCGATTGCGAGGATGAAAGTCAGGCTCGCGGCCAGCAGGATGAGCAGGGCCGTCACCTGATTTCGCCGGGACCAGCGCCACACCCGTTCGGGCAAGGACGCCCGGCGTGAGAGGACCGGGCGGCCCTCGACGAATCGCCCCAGCTCGCGCGCGAGCTCATCCGCGGTAGAGAAACGGTCGGCAGGATTCTTGGCGATTGCCTTCAAGACGATCGTTTCCAGGTCCAGTGGAATCCGAGGTTCGATGCTGCGCGGTCGTCTCGGTTCTTCGTGGAGAATCGCATGAATGAATTCCACCCGGTGAAATGCTGTGAACGCCGGGGCGAGCGTGAGCATCTCGTAGAGCGTGAGCCCCAGGCTGTAAATGTCGCTGCGAGAATCCGACTTACCGTGGAACCGCTCCGGCGCCATGTAACGCAACGTGCCCACCACGTCGCCCGGGCTCGTCAATTCATCCGATCCTTCCGCCTTGGCCAGGCCGAAATCTGTGACCCAAACAGTTCCCCGCAGGTCCAGGAGCAAGTTGGCTGGCTTGATGTCTCTGTGCAGAACTCCGTGCAGATGCGCGTAACCCAGGGCCTCGGCAGCCTGCGCGCCCAGCCGCGCCACGCTGCGAAAGTAGTGTGCATCGGACGTCCCCAGAATGATCGCGGTCGACGACGACGGGTCCGAAAAAGACGTGCCCGAGTCCGGCGACGGAAGCGAAGCATCCGGTGAGACTGCAAGCTGAGGTGTCGGCGATGGCCCGGATCCACACAGCTCCGGCGGGGTCCGCAATGCCAAAAGACGGTGAGACAAGAAAGCCGTTGCGAGGTTGGCCGAATTGGCGGAAGACTCACACTGTGAGACGTCTGTGACCCGGGAAGAGCTACCCCGAAGCCGGTGGATCTCGGCGAGAACTCGATCCACGCTTTGACCCTCGATGTACTGCATCGCGTAATAGTTCACACCCTGATCCTCACCCACACCGAAGACCGGGACGATGTTGGTGTGGTGGAGCAGGGCGGCGGCCTTGGCCTCGCGCTCGAACCTTCGCACCTGGACCGCGCCCAGTTGGCGGTGCTGCGAGAGCACTTTCAATGCGACCTGCCGGCCCAAGCTCTCCTGCACGGCTTCGTAGACGACCCCCATGCCCCCCCGGCCGATCTCCCTCAGGATCCGGTAGTCTCCCAGACGCTCGGGCATCGGTTCGTCGACCCGAGGCCGGCGAGCATCCCGCCCTGATCGATTTTCAACGCCGCTGCCGAACTGTTCCATCATCACGAGGGTGGGAAACAGGTCACGAATCTCACCGGCCAGGTCCGGAAAACGGTCCGTGTATTCGTTCACCGGGGGCCGTTCACCGCGACGATACCGCTCCGCAAATTCGTGCGCCAGCTCATTCAGCAGGTCTGAGCCAGACAATGACTCGGCCATGTTCAGGGCTCCAGCCAACCAGCGCTCAAGCTCTTCAAGATCTCGCGCAGCCGCCGCAGCGCACGCACGTAGCGCATCCCGGCGGCCTTCTCCTTGATTTCCAGAACTCGAGCTGTCTCGGCGGGGGACAGTTGCTCGAAATGGCGAAGGGCAAGCACTTCGCGGTCGAGGGGGTCCATGCTGTTCAAGGCATCCTGGAGTCGGAGCCGGACCTCGACCCGGACCGCTTCTTCGCTGGCCCGGGTGAGATTCCCCAGAAGCTGGGCTGCGAGCGCCGCGGTGGTTGTCTCGGAGAGTGGACCGCCGTAAAGCGACACTTCGCGCCGCGGGTCGCGCATTTTCGTGCCCAGGTGGTGGCGGTGCAGCTCGCGCAGCTTGTTGCCCGCAATCCCCCTCAACCAGAGAAAGAAAGGAATCGCCGGCTGCTGCATGTACGATCCCAGATCCTGCCACGCTTCCAGATACGCATCCTGCAAAACATCAGAGGGATCAACCCGCCCTTGTAGCCTTTGATCGAGACGGAAAGCCACCATTCTGTGCAATCGCTGACGACTCTGGCCCAAGAGAGCCTGCCAGGAACCCGCATCGCCCTGGACGGCAAGCTGCAAGAGTTGGTCGGTTTCGCTCGTGTCGTCTGACATCGACGTAACCAGGTTCTTCTTTACGCCGGAGGACGGACGGAGACTCAATGCGAAAGTCCGCCGGCTTCCTCGAGTTGACCTTCTGAAGCGCCGTACACTCAACGAAGAGATGCCGTCTTGCCGGATCGGGCTCATCGCTACTCTATCGGCTGGTATGAACTGAATTCAATCTAGCAGTGGGCCGAATTCTGGTCCTCGTTCGCGAAGAACCGCGCGCCAAGCACGCACCGCTCGCTGGGCTGCGCGGCGAAGACCCAATCCTGCGAGCCATTCGCGGTGAAGGTCTCCTCAACCTATCCGGAGAAGTCGTAAGGGTCCGATTTCCCGGCAAGGCCATCGGAGGTCGCCTGACGGTCTTGGCGAATTCAAGAACACGGCGGTAATCAGAGAGTCCTTCGCAAATCGAACACCCCTCCGTCGATCGATTCTCGCCACGGCCGGTTCGAGAACACGTTTGCATGTACCGCCGAGAGCGGGTGCGCCGTGCACCGGGCCCAGACCGCGAGGCCGCACGTTTACATCGCCCTGGCCGCTCGAATCCCCAAACGAGTGAGGTACAGTGTGGCCGGCGCGGGATTCCGAGATAATCTCATGGAGACCACACTGCGAGATTCAAACGGAAGGTCGGCGCGGTGGGTAGAAATCTGGCGGCTGGACCTCTTCGGCACGACGTCTCGGCGCGGACGTCCCTTTTTCGCAGAAAACGCGCGGGCCGTTTTGCGGGGATTTCCGTCTCTATCCCAGGAGGGCCGACATGAGGCAGGCAGGACCACTGGATCCCGCTGAACTGGAGCGTTATCGCCACTACCTTGAACTGCTGGCGAGGCTCCAGCTCCAGCCCCGTTTTCGCAGCAAGCTCGGGGCTTCCGACATCGTTCAGCAGACGCTCCTCAAAGCAACCAAGAATCTGAGCCAGTTTCGGGGCAAAAGCGAGGCTGAGATTGTCGTCTGGCTGCGGCGCATCCTCAGCACGACTCTGATCGACGCCACCCGGGAACTCAAAGGAGCCAAACGCAACGTGGCCGTGGAGCGCTCATTGGAGGCATCCCTGGCGCAGTCATCGGCCCGTCTTCTGGGGCTGTTAGAGGCCAGTTCGACTTCACCCAGCGAGCAATTCCTGCGGCAAGAGCAACTGCTGCAAGTGTCGGCGGCGCTGGCCCGATTGCCCGATGACCAACGACTGGTCCTGGCGATGCATTACCTGCAAGGTTGTTCGGTCTCCGTCATTGCAGAGGATATGGGCCGCACCGAGCGCTCGGTCGCCGGGCTGGTTCGGCGGGGTTTACAAGCGCTCCGCGTCATGCTGACCGACGAGAGGGATTGAACGATGGATCACGATGAAACGTACGGGCTGACGCCAGGTCCTGACCTGGATGAGGTGATTGCCGCTTATCTCAAAGCAGTGGAAAGCGGGGCGCCCCCGAATCCTCAGAGCCTGATCGTCCGTTATCCCGCGTTCGCCAAGGAACTCGGCGAGTTCTTCGCCGATCAACAGAGCTTCGAGCGCCTGGCCGGGCCGATCCGCGCGGCCGTCGCTGGTGCGCCCCCGCTGGGGACCGAGATCCGCTATTTCGGCGACTACGAGCTCCTGGAAGTGATCGCGCGCGGCGGTATGGGTGTGGTGTACCTCGCGCGGCAAATGAGCTTGAACCGGCTGGTCGCCTTGAAGATGATCCTGGCTGGCACGCTGGCATCGAGTGCGGCCGTGCAACGATTTCGCAACGAGGCGGAAGCGGCGGCTAACCTGGATCACCCAAATATCGTGCCGATCTACGAGGTTGGCGAACATGAAGATCAACAGTATTTTTCGATGGGACTGGTCGACGGTGGCAGCCTCGCCGACCGCCTTCAAGAGTCTGGCAAGCTACTTCCGCGAGTCGCCGCTGAGCTGGTGAAACTCCTTGCGGAGGCCGTTGCTTTCGCGCACGATCGCGGCGTGATTCATCGCGACCTGAAACCCTCCAACGTGCTCCTCGACGCTCAGGGCAAACCGAAGGTATCAGACTTCGGCCTGGCCAAAAGGGTCCAGAAGACCGATGGCCCGACGATGACCGGCGACGTCCTGGGCACGCCGGCCTACATGCCGCCAGAGCAAGCGGCCGGCACCGTCGATCTGGTTGGGCCTTCGGCCGATATCTACAGTTTGGGCGCCATCCTCTACGCCTGTTTGACCGGTCGGCCACCTTTTCAGGCAGCCTCGCCATTCCAAACCCTCCGCCTCGTGCTGACCGATGAGCCGGTGCCCCCGTCACGTCTGAACTTATCGGTACCACGAGATGTGGAAACGATCTGCATGAAGTGTCTTGAGAAGAACCCGCGGCGCCGCTACGACACGGCCAGCGCGTTGGCCGAGGACCTGGGCCGATTTCTGGCGGACGAGCCGGTGAATGCTCGGCCTGCGGACCGACTGCGCCGCTCGATGGCGTGGCTCAAGAAGCGGCCTTGGGTCGTGTCGGGGATCACTGCTCTCGGACTCTTGCTGTTCG
Organism: uncultured Isosphaeraceae bacterium; assembly: GCA_963781785.1. GTDB lineage: Bacteria > Planctomycetota > Planctomycetia > Isosphaerales > Isosphaeraceae > CAWAHD01. The sequence goes on from CAWAHD010000002.1 coordinate 1,677,521, forward strand.
CTTGCGGAGCCTATGGGCTTTGGTCCGAGATCCGCGAGCGAGGCTGGACGATCCAGTTATTGCAAGCCCGCCTCGCACGCCTGTCTTCGCCACCTCAGCGGGAAGTAGCGCTGGCGCACTCATTGCGCGCAGCGCGCATTCGCCCCGATCATCGACTCTTGCAAGAGGCTGCGGACCTGTTTGCCGCCGATACGGGATCCGGGCTCGTCTACCCGCGCGATCCGGGAGAGAGGAACCAGCAGCCGCTTTCCGACGCGACCAAACGCGCACAACACCCGGTTCCGATGATGTGGGACCGCGATGGCAGGCGGTTGTACTTGAGGGGCATGGAACTCGATACGGAGACCGGACGCAGTTCCCCGCTGCTTGTCGAGGGGGCCGGGCCTGCTGTCGCTGATCCGACCGGATCGTATCTCGCAGCGATCGGTGCCAATGGCAAGATCGTCGTCGTTGAGCGGGCCAGCGGCCGGCGCAGATCGATCGATCGCCGCGTCGATGGTTTCGAGTCGCTCCGGTTCGCGCCCGATGGGCGGTTATTGGCGGTGCTCAGTCACTCCGAAGCGACCGGCGACAAGCGACGACTGGAACTCTGGAACACGAACGAGGATGGTCCTCAAATTCAGCTCGCGGGGGCGATTACTGGCCATTGCCTGATGAGCTTCAGCGGTGATAGCCAGCGGATCGCCTGGTGGTGTCCAGCCCGGCCGTCAATCGCCGTTCTTCGCACGCAGGATGGTTCGACTGTCGCCGAACCGGCATTGCCTAGCAACACCAGTCAGTTGCTGGAAATGGTCCTTAACTCGAGTGGAACGCAGGCTGCCTGGTCGGAGTCGGGCTGGATGCTCGACACGATTACGCAGCAGGTCACGATTCAGGAGGTCGCGACCGGCGCGATCGTCGGTCGACTGCCTTGTACGGGTACGAAAGTCATGGTTGAGGAACTGGCTTTCTCACCGGATGACCGGTTCTTGTTTGGCAACGAATGCAACGTGGGAGGAAACCGGTGGTTGCCACCGGCAACGTGGAAGTGGAATCGCATTCTGATGTGGGAGTTGATGTCGGGCGAACTGGCCCTCTGCCTCTCCGGCAAGGGGTTCGCTCGCGGATTGGGCGCGCATGGGGAACTGGCGGTTATTCGATCGGCGCCGAACGCCGATGATTCGCAAATCGAGGTATTTCGGCCGGTCGATCTCGCCGCGCGCGTCGCCGAAGCCGGCCTGGGGTCGTGCGCACGCATCGCCGATCTTGGTCCGTGGCGCCGTACGCGGGAGACGTTTCTGTGGTTCGGCTGGCCGATGTTGCTCGCTTTCGTCGCATTCTACGTCGTCAGCGCCAGCTCATTGGAACGATTCCGGTACGGACAGGCGATGCCCGCTGGCCTGGCGCGCGCGACAGCCGTGCTTGGCGTTGTCGCTGTCGCATGGCAAATGATCAGGATGCTGGGCGTCTTCGACCTGGCTGATTGGAGCGCGCGAGAGCTGGGCTTGGCGATCATTTGCTCGGTCGTTCCGGTGACGTGGGGAACGGTCGCCGTCTGGTACAGCGTGCGGAATCTGAGCTCCGCCCTTCGCGGCGACAACGTGCCGGTCATCCGGCCAATTGTTCCCAGCGAGGAAATCGACCGGCTGGGCCAGCGGAGTTCCCAGTTGCTCATGGTGGCGTGGGCGGGAGGGCTCATGTTTGTATTCACGGCCGGGATGGATGGATCGGTACCGCGCTTCGGCCTTCTGGGCATTCTCACGTTTGTCGGAGTCGCAGGATTCCTGCTCGCGACCATGCTGCTTGCGCCCCTCAGCCTGTTCGCCATACTGACCGCGAAACGGTGGTCTATGCCCGGTATCCATCGCCTACAAGCCTGGCGCGCCCAGCCCAGAGTGGCGCTTGGCCTGTGGACGTGCGGAGCCGTCGTTTCTGGGATCTACGCGTTGATCGGCGTATGGCATCGCGTGGCCCACCGAGCGTGGGTGCGGTTCCCGGTTTGGAACTGGGGCGAGGATTTTGAGTTGCTCCTGAAGCGAGAGACCCTGGGTTCGGCAGCGTTCGCCGCGGCAGTCGTGTTTTCGGTGGTAGCCTTGACCGAGGTGTGCCGCCTTGCGACGAACGCCCGAGCAACGCAAAACAACCATGCGTGACGATTGGCAGCGCTCGTCGGGAGACCGACGTTCAGTACGGCACTCCGCTCTGGCGTGCGGTCTTCAAGGCGTGCGCGTACCACTCCAGCTCATCGAGGAACCGTCCCGCTCGCTGGTGATAAGACGCGTCTTTTGGTCGACCTTCATCGTCAAAGGCCTCCTGCACGGCCGGCACCGGGAGCAACGAGGGGATGCTCGGCGTGCCCAGCTCGCACAGCATCGCCCGCAACTGGACGGCGGCTCTCACCCCGCCGAATGAGCCGGCCGAATAACAGACGATCGCCGAAGGCCGCCAGAAATACTCCTCCAGGAAGTGGTCGAGCAGGTTCGAGAGTGCCGGGGGGATGCTGTGGTTGTATTCGCCGGAGACAATGATGAAGGCGTCGGCTGACTTGATCCGACCGGCGAGCTGCACCAAGACTTCAGGCGCCTGGCCGGGCTCGAATTCCTTGTACATCTTATCGAGGAGTGGAAGTTGCAGTTCCAGGGGGTCGATGAGGGTCGCCCTGTGGCCTCGAGCTGTGCATGCGTTGACGACAAAGCGAGCTGCCTTGATCCCTTGGCGGGCATGCCGAACCGAACCATAGATGACGAGCAAGTCGAGCGGCGTCATGGGGTCATCTTATCCGATCTCCGATCCGGCTGCATGTCGAGCGGCCCAGAACGATTGACGCGCGGGAAGGTCCAGGAGCGCGTCATACTTGATCAGGCGCGCGTATCGCCCCCGCTCATAGACGGTTGCGAACGGGGGAGCAAGATCGACCCAGATATCGGGATCAGGGCGCAAAAGTGGGATTGGAATGGTTGGCAAACGGTCGCGGACCGTCCAGGCAAACACATCGCGATCGGGACTGCGCTAGACGCGCGCAACGAGCGCGTAAAAGTCGCCCGGCGGCAAGGGACGCTCCATGCGGAGCCGATGCCCCCCATGAGGAAGACTAACTCCACCATGTGAGAGCGCATCGCCAAATGGGGGCGCCGCCGGCCGGAACTCGCGGCGGTCTGAAACTGATCATCGACGGTCCGCAGCGGGACGCGACTCTCAGCACGAGGGCGTAAGCTGGGCGGAAGTCCCCTGAACAGCCGTGGAATTCTCGCAGTTCTGGATTGTCGAAACTTCTCATGACCCCTATCGATATCGTCTCGGCGCAACTCACAAGGGCGGGTCGTCGACGGCAATCCTCCCATGCCGGCCTCGGTATTCCCCCGGGGCCCGAGCCCGGCGCAACCAGGCATCAAAACTGCGCGATCGACCCATAGCCATTGTAGAGGACAATGTTCCCCTCCAGGACGGTATAGCTGCTCATCGTCACGATTCCGTAGCCAGTGTTGGACTCGATCGTGCACTGGACTACCGAGTTCTCCGGTGCCTGGAAGATCCAGATCCCATTGCCCGCGTTGCCAACGATGAGATCGAACTCGATCAGGTTGCCCGCGGCGGCGTTTGCGACATACACACCGCCCGCGCTGTTGTCGTCGATGACATCGCCGGTGCCCGCGACGGTGCCGCCGATGGTGTTGCCGCTGGAGCCGTTGACAAGCGCCACGCCAAAACCGCCGTTTCCAAGAGACTTGGTGCCGGAGATATCGGTACCGATATGGTCACCGGTAACCGTGTTGTCGGGGCTCGCGTCGATGATCACGCCGTACTGTCCGTTCGCGGAAATGATATTGCCGGCCCCGGATGTCGCCCCGCCGATGGTATTGACCGATGCGCCGTTCCAGATATAAACACCGGCTCGGGCGTTGCCCAGGGCCTTGGCGTCGGTCGGGTCGGTGCCGATATCGTTGCCGACAACCTGGTTCTCTGTCGTCCCGCTGTCGTCGATCTGAACGCCGTCGATCCCATTGGCCGAGATGACATCACGGTCTCCGGCCGCCGCCCCGCCGACGGAGTTGATCGACGAGCCGCTCGTCAAGACCACGCCGTCGTAAAGGTTGCCCACCGCCCTGGCGCCGGTAGAGTCGGTGCCGATAAGGTCGCCAGCGACCCAGTTGTTCGCCGTCCCGGCGCCGGTGACGACGACGCCACTCTGCGCGTTTCCGGAGATGACGTCGCGAGCCCCGGACGTCGTGCCGCCGATCAAATTGGCGGCGGCGCAGTTGATGATCTCGACGCCGTTTCCGGCGTTGCCCAGCGCCTTGCCGCCACTTGAGTCGGTGCCGATGAAATCGCCGGCAACCACGTTATTCACCGTTCCGGCGTCGGTGATGTAGACGCCGCTCTGCGCGTTGCCCGAGATGACGTTGCGCCACCGGCCGTCGACCCGCCGATCGTGTTGCCCGAGGCACCGCTGCTGATCACCACGCCGTCGGAGGCGTTGCCCAGGGGCTTGGCGCCGGTGGAGTCTGTGCCGATCGAGTCGCCGGCGACCACATTGCCCACCGTCCCGGCACCGGAGAGCCACACTCCGTAGAGCCCGTTGGCCGAGATGACATCGCCGGCGCCCAGGGCCGTCCCTCCGATCGTGTTGCTCGATGCACCGCTGCTCAAGACCACACCCTGGTAGCGGTTGCCCAGAGGGGCCGCGCCGGAGGCGTCGGTGCCGATATAGTCGCCCTCGACCACATTGCCCGCCGACCCCGAGCCGGACACGACGACGCCCGTGTCGTTGTTGCCCGTGATGACGTTGCGCGCACCAGCCGTCAATCCGCCGATCGTGTTGCCGTAGGAACCGCCGGTGACGTAGACGCCGAAGAGGTTGGGCAGCACGTGCAGGCCGCTTGAGTCGGTGCCGATGTAGTCGCCCTCCACCAAGTTGGCGTAGCTCGCCGAGTCGATATGCACGCCGTCGGTGCCATTAGCCGAGATGACGTTCAGGGCCCCAGCGGTCGCCCCGCCCACCGTGTTGGATGAAGCACCGTCAAGGACGTATACACCGTCGAGGCCGTTGCCCAGAGGTCTGGCGCCTGCCACGTCGGTGCCGATATAGTCGCCCGATACCGCATTCCCCGACGTTCCGGGGCCGGAGAGTACCACACCTCGGCCGGTGTTGCCGGAGATGATGTCGCGTGAGGCAAGACTCGTTCCGCCGATGGTGTTGCCGCTGGCCCCGCCGACAAGGGTGACGCCATAGAGGTTCGGCACGGCGTGCAGGCCTGCCGAGTCGGTGCCGATATCGTCGCCGGACACGACGTTGGCCGTCGTACCGGCGTCCGACAGGAGCACACCGTCGATCGTGTTGCCCGAGATCACGCTGCCGGTCACCACGTTGCCCTTGGCACTGCCACTGATCACGATCCCGTTGCCGTCGGCCTTCGATCCGGTGCCCGCGGCCGTCACGCCGAGATAGTCGTCGGCGATCATGTTCGACGATGCGCCGTTGATCAGGATGCCGTCGCCCGCGAAGTCATCGATCACCAGGCCCTTGACCGTGCTGCCAGACGACTGAAGCGTCAGGCCGACGGCCGCCGGGCACGCTTTCGTGCCATCGACGACAATCGCGGGCGTACCGGTGTTGTTATAGCCTGCATAGGTTGTGCCGTCGATGACCACCGGCTGCGTGATGGCGGGCAAGGGCGAGAGCAGATTGATCGTCTGCACGCCGGTTCCGGTGATGTTGAAGCTGATGGAGTTCGGCCCCGTGGCGGCATCGGAGCTGATGATCGCCTGGCGCAGGCTGCCGGCCCCGGCGTCATTGGCGTTGGTGACGGAGAAGCTTGTGAGCATTTGCCGAGACTCGAGGGCTTCCAGTAACGGTCTGCGGCTCATGCGGCGCTGGGCCCGGGTGGACAGAGGGGTCCGGGCCGATCGGAGGCGAGCGAACCAAGGTGAGAGCATGGCGTGAGTCCTGGGCGGGGACAGACCGCGAACGACGCGGATCCGAGCGACCACCGCTCGAATCCGATTTCGCTCTCGCGGCCGTCAGTTCTCCGAGATCGCGCCATCGGCCGCTATGCCGCGGCGAGCTCCCGGTCCGGCCAGGAGATTCCCGCACGGCGCGGGTTCGAGACAGGGCTGCCGTTTTTTTTTGTGACGAGGTCCCGCGTCGAGGTCTCTCGTGCGGACAGCCGTTGCTCCGATCGAGCCCGATCCGTCTGAGTGTCAGAGAGTCCGTCGCAAATCGAGCACACCTCGGTCGATCGGTGCTCGACACGGCCTGTTCGAGAACACGTTTGCATGTCCCGACTCGATCGTGACACAATAAACCGTCGCGAAGCTCGTTACGTTCTTTAGTGCCGGTTTGTGCGCACATCCGCAGGAGCGTCCCGTGTATCGCTGTCCTCGATGCGGCCAGCTCTGGCATGACAGTCCGGCAGAGGACAATGGGCTGTCTTGCACAAAGCGCTGCGGTAGTCGGCTGGAGGCGGTCCCACCGCTCGGCTTGGCTGACCTTCGCGGGCTGGATCTCCAGCGGCTGCCTTACTCGGTTGCCCTCACAGCATGGCGACTGGATGAGGCGCTCCAGTCCTCGACCGACGTGCTCAAGACCCTGTTCCTGCTCAAGGACTGCGCCGAGGCGGCGATCAAATTCGTGGGCTCCATTCTCCTGGTCGAGTACCTGCGGAGCCCAGCCTGCACGACTCAGCGGAACGCCGTGCTCCTCGAGAAGCTGATCCGCCCAGCTCTGGGGATGTGGGTCAACGACGTGGTCCGACCAGTCAGCCTCTGGCTGATCGCGGGTGACCAGGAGCCCGGTCGATCGGTGGCGGCGCTGTTCGCCGAACCAGCAAAGAAGAAGCGTGGCAACCCGTCGGAGACAGAGCTGTTCCGGCGGTGCAACCGATTCGTCGCGTACCGCAACGACGCCCTGGGTCACGGCGCTCGGCAGCGAGACGAGAAGTACGAGGTCGATCTTCGGGATTGGCTCCCCGTGGTCCGCGGCTTGCTCGACGGGATCGCCAGCCTGGCCCGGTGGCGACTGATGCTTGTGGCCGACGTCGACCGCTGTCAGGTCTGGATGGGCCGACAGCCCAGCACCGCGACCGAACCGGGCTCGTTCCCACGGACGCAGGTCGGCCATTTCGTCCTGCGCGGAGCGGAGAGCCAAGTCCGCGACCTGTTTCCATTCCTCTGCTACCTGCCGGTTCGCGACAACGTAGAGCGGCTGCATTATTATGACTCGCTCCACCGCTACAAGGCGGCCGGCAAGGATGCCCTGGCCCTCGAGTACGACGAGGGCTTCAAGCATGCCCGGCCCGAGCCGGTCGCCGGGTTGGAGCAAGCTTTCACCGCCGAGCTGCTGGCCGAGAAGTTCGGCCGCCACCGGGGCAAGATGGAGGTCATCGAGGGCCGAGTTGCTAGCTTCGGCGCGCTGATCGACGAGCACACCGCCATCGTCGGCCGCCGGTTCGTGATCAATCGCGTCGCGCGGTTGCTCCGCGACGACGACCGCGGCCTTCTGGTAATCGAGGCCGAGCCGGGCAAGGGCAAGACCGCGCTCTTGGCCCACCTGGTGGACGAGACTTATGGCCACGTCGCGCCGCCGCCCGTGCACTTCTTCTACCGCCGGACAGCCGGTATCACCGATCCTGACGTCTGCGCCAAGAGCCTGTATCACGCGCTCCTGGAAGCTCACAATTTGACCGAGGCCGAGGAATCGCGGCAGCAGGCCGACCCCGATTCGATGTTCCTCAAGCTGACCAACTTGCTCAAAGACCAGGTCGCCTCGCGACTGACCCCGGGCCGGCCGCAGTTGATCTTCATCGACGCGCTTGACGAGTCGGAGGCGACCGCGAATGGCCGCACCGCGTTTCAGCGTATCCCCGAGAATCTGCCCACCGGCGTCTACGTCATCGCCACGACCCGGCCAGTGACCGACCGCGTCGGCCTCGCTCGCCGTCCGTTCTTGCATTGGTTCGACCTCGACGACCCGGACTACCTCCAAGACAACCTCAATGACGGCCTGGAGTACGCCCGGCGCGAGCTCGCCAGCAGTCCGCTCTCCGACGGGGCGATCGTCGAGGTGGCCCGGGTCGCCGCCGGCAACTTCCTGGTACTCACGCTCCTGTCCAAGCACATCCGCACAGACGTGGCGCATGGGGACATCCCTGCATTCCTCCACCGCCTGGCCACCGACGGGGCGAGGGACAAACTGGGCTTCATCTACGAGGAGTTCTGGCACCGGATCACCGCGCGGTTGGCCCGGGTCGACCTCCGGGTTCTATGCGATGTCGCCGGAGTGCTGGTCGCTGCATTCGCCCCGCTGACTGCGGAGGTCATCACCGGCGTGCTCGGTCTTCGCGCTGGCGATTGGGACTTTGCCTTGCGACACCTCCACGAATACCTGACCGTCCTGCGCTCCGAGGAGGGCGAGGAGGTCGAGATCTTCTACCGCATTTACCATGAGTCGTTTGCAGATTTCCTGCGGACCACGGTTTCGATCGATCAGACAGCGCTGCAACATCATCTGGCCGACTACTGCCGGCGATGGGCGATGTTTCCGGAAGGCTATGCAAGAACGTACGCATTGCGGTTCGCTCTCTCGCATCTTGTCGAAGCGCACCGTGTACCTGAGGCAAACTGTGTTCTGATGGATTTCGAGTTTCTGCGGGCCAAGGTGGAAGCGGGCTTCGTTCACGACTTGCTAGCAGACTTCGACCTGGTGACCGCCCATCCGCAGAATGACGACGGGACGCGCCAGCGGCAGCTTTCGGCGAGCGGATTCGAGCAACGGGACGCCAACCGCCGTTTCCTGCTCAAAAGTGCACACCACATCAATCGAGACCCGGAACAGTTTTTCGCGCTCGCTTTGGCCGGGCCTCGAGATACCCCGTTGTCGGCCGCTGCCCGCGCGGTTTGGGACTCGGGCTACCGCCCGCGCCGGCCTCTGCTGCGCATGTTGCACCCGCCGGCACGCGACACACAACCGCACGAGGTCTGCACGATACACGTTGGCTCGCCAGTCTGGACAGTCGTAGCGCTCGAAATAGGGGGCCGGCTGCACGCGCTGAGTGGCTCTAACGACGGCGTGGTGCGGCTGTGGGACGTCGAGCGGGCGCAATGCGTGCGCGAACTTGCCGGTCACACTGGTGCCGTTACGCATATTTTGGTTGGGCCGGATTCGAACCGGATCGTGACGGGCAGCTCGCGAGGCGAGCTGCGGATCTGGGACCTGCGGAGCGGTCGATGTGACCGCCAGCTCGTCGGGCACACGCAGTGGATCGAGGCGATGGCGCTATCCGCCGACGCGCGCCGTCTCGTTTCGTGCGCCAGGACGACACGATGCGAGTCTGGGACGTTCAATCCGGCAGGTGCGAGCATGTGTGCGAAATGTTTGATTACGGGGCCACAGACATCCGTGTCCTTGCTGGGGGAGTGCGCGCGCTCATGGCGTGCACCGATCACGCCTTACGGGTCTGGGACGTGGATCGCGGCCGATGCCGCAAGGTGATGCGCGGTCACACGGACGAGGTTCAATCTGTCGCGCTGTCGGCGGATGAGAGTTGCGCCGTGACCGGGTCTCGAGATGGTACCGTGCGAGTTTGGGGCCTCCGCCGCGGCGTTTGCAAACACGTCCTATCGGGGCATGAAGGGGCAGCGTGGGAAGTGGCGATCGCGCCGGACGGGCAGACTGCGGTCTCGGGCGGGTCGGATAACACACTGCGCGTCTGGGACCTCGTGCGCGGCTCGTGTCGTCGGCTCGTGCGGTTCAGCTACGATTCGGTCTACAAGCTCAGAATCTTCGACGATGGCAAGAGGGCGCTGGCGGTCATGGGCGAGTCGCTTCTGCGCGTGTTCAACCTGGGCACAGGCGATTGCGAACGCGAACTGTGGGGACACCGCGAGTCCGTCAATGCGGCTGTTGTGGTTAATCGGCGGCGGGCGATCTCGGCGAGCCAGGATGGCGACCTGCGTGTTTGGAATCTGGACGCACACGGGAAAGACTCGGCACTGCCGGGCGACGAGCGGAGGGCGTGGGGCCTGTTCCCAACGGCCGACGGCCGCCGGGCCATTGCGGGCGTGGGCGAAACGCTGAGCGTTTGGGACGTCAGTCGGGCGCGAGCCGGCTACTGCAACAAGGTCGTCACACGTACGTACATAAAGTCGCGTTCCTCGACGGCGGACGACGTGCCCTCACTGCCGGCCTCCAGATGTGCTTGTGGGATTTAGAAACGTCCGCCTGCGTCCGGATGTTCGGGGACGAGGACGAAGAATTTAACGACCTCGCGCTGCTCGACCGCGGCCGACGGGTCATATCCGCCGACTGGCGGAAAACGCTGAGGGTCTGGGATGTCGAAACCGGAGAGTGCCTGCGCACGCTGACCGGCCACACCTCGTGGGTAACCTCGGTGGCCGTCGCCCCGAACGGCCGAGCGATCTCCAGCAGCCAGGACGGGACCATGCGTGTGTGGGACTTGAAACGCGGCGGGTGTCTCAAGGTGCTCGCCGCGCAGGAGAGCAGCGTCGACTGGGTGGATCTCTCCACCGATGGGAAGCGTGCGTTCACGAGGGGCAACGATGCAACACTTCGTGTCTGGGACCTGGCTCGCGGCGAATGCACGAAGTCCCTGCGAGCGGAGGGGAATCGGGTGGGATTCGCCGCGGTTTGCGTCGAGTCGGAGCGCGCGATCGCGACCACAGAGGACGGGGCGCTGAATCTTTGGGACATCAGGCGCGGCGAGATCCGGAAAGTCCTGCGCGGGCACATCGGGCATTCAATGGGCGTCGCGTTCTTCGGCGGCGGGTTGCGGCTGGTCTCGTCGGGTGCAGACAGGACGATACGTGTCTGGGACCTGACAGACGGGCGGCAGTTGGCACAGTTTCCGGGACGCTGCGCTTCTCCGAGATTGCCGTCGCCGCGATCGACCCGCCACTCATCCTCGCCGGCACCGAGGACGGGCAGGTGGTGTTCTTCCGATATCACGAGGATCCGAGCACCGTATAAACGACTTATGGAAAATGCCATGTTCTCTGTGGGCTGTCAGTCCCTCTGTAGGGATCGAGAACCTCGCCCTCGGCTTCGCCCACAATTACTGCATGCTTTCTGAAGACCCGCACAGATATCTCTCGAGTTTTTCGTTATAAGCCTTCCCAGTTCCTGGATAGCGTGTGTATCTTCAAAGAGGAGCCATCTGCTCTGCGCGGAGTAGGTGGCGAACTGATTGGAACGATGTCGTTACGACCTGCCCCATTGATGGTACAAAGCCATGGCTCAGTCGCCTGATGATGCCTACTGGCGTGACCTCGAAGCCAACTCCCACCGACCGGACGTCCAGGAGATTATCCGGGAGGAGATCCGGAGCGGCACGATCCGCGTCTGTCCCAAGGGGGTGTCTGGAATTCGCATCATGCCCGTTGATATGCCTGAAAGCGGTAAGCCGATCGAAGTGGAATTACCATCCGCCCCGTCGGAAGAGGAGGCGAGTCCATCCGGGAAAGCGCCGCTCAGGGGCCGCATAGCGCGCCGCTAATCATTCCTTGAGCACACCAGATCTGACAAAAAGGAAAGACAGATGGCTGCGAAGAAGGGCACGCGGAAGTCCGCCAAGAGCACCAGCGAGGTCGGCAAGACGTCCAAGGGATTCACGGACGATGAACGAGTCGCGATGAGGGAGCGGCTCCAAGAGCTGAAGGCGGAGGGGCGGCGCGGCCCGCGCGCGGACAAGGCGGACGGGGAAAGCGCTGTGCTCGCGCAGATCGCCGCGATGCCGGGACCGGATCGCGCTTTAGGGGAGCGACTCCACCGGATCATCAAAGCCAACGCGCCCGCCCTCTCGCCGAGACTCTGGTACGGGATGCCCGCGTACGCCAAGGACGGCAAGGTCGTCTGCTTCTTCCAGAGCGCGGCCAAATTCAAGACGCGGTACGCCACGTTCGGCTTCCAGCACGAAGCAAACCTCGACGAAGGCGCCATGTGGCCGGTCGCCTTCGCGCTGAAGGAGTTGACCGCTGCCGAAGAGGCGAGGATCGCGTCGCTCGTAAAGAAAGCCGTGAGCTGAGGCGAGCCCGCCACTCTTTAACGCCGGCCCAAGGAGAGAGCTCAAACGTCGAATACTCGACTGCTTGTGCATAATTCAAGTGCCGGTCGCCGATCAGCCCGAAGTGCGCCTTGGCTTGGCTCTGGACGATCGATTGGGTGAATTACGCATGACCTCGGCCAGGAACCGGCCGGTGTAGGACGCCCTGCAAGCCGCGATCTTCTCGGGAGTACCAGCGGCGATCAACTCGCCGCCTTTATGGCCTCCCTCTGGTCCAAGGTCGATTACAAAGTCGGCCGTCTTGATCACGTCGAGGTTGTGCTCGATGACCACGACGGAATGTCCGTGGTCGACCAGCCGATTGAGGCAAACGAGCAGCCGATCGATGTCGGCGAAGTGCAAACCGGTCGTCGGCTCATCGAGGATGTATAAGTTGTGTTTACCGCGTTTGAGCTTTGCCAACTCGCCTGCAAGCTTGACGCGCTGCGCTTCGCCGCCGGAGAGGATCGTGGATGGATGGCCGAGCGTGACGTATCCCAATCCGAGGTCATTCAAGACGGCGACCTTGCGGGCGATCGCCGGCTGATCCTCGAAGAACTCGACGCTTTCTTCAATCGACAGATTCAGGACCTCGGCAATGTTCTTTCCTCGGTATTTGACTTCCAGCGTGTCCTGGTTGTAACGCGCACCTTTGCAGGTCGGGCACAGAACTTCGACGTCGGGCATGAACGAGAGCTGCGTCGTGATCGTTCCCTCCCCGGTGCATTCCTCGCAGCGGCCGCCCTTGACATTGAAACTGAAAGTCGATGCACTCAAGCCGCGATTCCTGGCTTCATCCGTTTCGGCGAACAGTGTGCGGATTGCGTCATAGAAGCCAATGTAAGTCGCTGGATTGGAACGCGATGACCGGCCAATCGGAGACTGGTCGACATCGATCACATCATTGATATGCTCGCTGCCAGTGAGCTCGTCGTGCTCGCCGGCAAATACGCGGCTGTCGTAAATCAGCGAATAGAGCCGTTTGTAGACGATATCATGAATCAGCGAGCTTTTGCCCGATCCAGACGCGCCGGTGATGCAAACAAACTGCCGCAATGGAATCTCGACGCGCAGATTCTTGAGGTTGTTTTGCCGCGCGCCTTTGACGACGATCGATTTCCCGCTGGTCGGCCGGCGCCCTTCCGGAATCTCGATCGTCTTCCTGCCGCTCAGGTACTTGCCCGTCAGCGATTTCTCATTGCTGAGTATGTTTGCGAGCGTTCCTTCTGCCACGATCTTGCCGCCATGGATGCCCGGACCAGGGCCAAGCTCCACCACATGATCCGCCGCCCGGATTGTATCGGCGTCGTGTTCGACGACGATCACCGTGTTGCCCAGGTCGCGAAGTCGTTTCAACGTCTCGATCATCTTCACATTATCTTTCGGATGCAGCCCGATGCTGGGTTCGTCGAGCACATACAGCATTCCCATCAAGCCTGAGCCGATCTGAGAAGAGAGTCGAATACGCTGAGATTCTCCGCCCGAGAGCGTGGATGAACGACGATTCAAGCTGAGGTAATCCAACCCAATCGCGATCAAGAGTTCCAGCCTCGTGCTGACTTCGCGCACAATCGTCTCGGCGATCGCTTGGTGTCGAGCCGTAGGCTCGAGCGATCGCAGAAAGTCAAGTAGCTGAACGAAGTGCATCTCGCCGATCTCGAACAGATTACGGTCCGCGAGCGTGACGAGGCGGCGCGTGCATTTGAGTCGGGCGCCGCCGCACTCCGGACAATCGTATTCAACCATCACCTTCTTGAGGTATTCATCCATGCCGGCGTTCGACGTCCCCTGCTTGCGGTACTGGCGGTACGAATGTTCCAGTTGATTCACAATTCCGTTGAATTTGATTCTCTTGCCGACGTGCTGGTGCCCGAGTTTCGCCCCCGAAGGTAGTAGGACTTCAAACTGCTCCCCTTTGGTGCCGTAGAGAAGCACTTGGACATGTCGCTCGGCCAGATCCTTGAACGGGGAGTCGAGACTGAATCCAAAATGTGCGGCGAGACTGTGCAGGAGGCGGCCGCCCCAACTGTCACGGCTGTTGTTCATCGCCGCAGTGACAAACGCTCCCTCGTTCAGCGATCGTGCTGGATCCGGGACCAGGAGTGAAGGATGCACCCTCATCGCCGTGCCGATGCCCGAACACGTCGCGCAGGCGCCGGAAGGGTCGTTAAACGTGAACTGGGCCTGGTTCATTTCGCCGGCGACAAGGTGATGCTGCGAGCAGCCGAACCCCTTGTAGAACTTCTCGTCCAGGGCGCCGGCTTTTTCGGTTTCGTGATGTGAAAGCCGAGTAAGCCGTCTCCGAGCTTCAATCCGTGCTCGAGCGACGTCACGACTTGATGGTCGATTCCCGGGCCGACGACAAACGAGTCGATCACCGCTTCAATCGTGTAAGCCCGATCTTCGTCCAGTTCGATATGGTCGCCCAGGTCATGAGGCTTGCCGTCAATCCGCGCTCGCCGATAACCGTTAACGCGAATTTGATCGAAGAGATACTCAAAGTCTTCTCCGTGGATCTTGTACACCGGCGCCCGCACTTCCACTTCCGTGTCTCTGGGCAGAGACAAGAGATGTTCCATCATCTGATGTGGTGTGCGAATCACGAGAGCCTCGCCGCAACATGGGCAATGCGGCGTTCCCATCGTCGCGTACAGCATCCGCAGATAGTCGGAAATATCCGTCATCGTGCCGACTGTCGAACGGGGATTTGACCCGACCGTCTTCTGATCGATGGAAACAACGGGCGAGAGTCCGTTGATGAAATCGACATCCGGCTTCTTCAGTTGGCCGACGAACCGCTTCGCGAACGTCGACATCGACGCCAGCAATCGCCGCTGGCCTTCGGCGTAGATCGTATCGAAGGCGAGCGACGACTTGCCGGAGCCGCTCACGCCGGTCACGACAACGAGCTTGTCGCGCGGAATTTCGACGTCAACATTGTGCAGGTTGTTCTCGCGTGCTCCGCGAACCTGAATGGTCGTTCGCATGGTTAGACTTCAAGGAGGTACGCCGGTTCTTCCACTCGTTCCAGGCTGCGCTTGGTCAGTTTGAACGGCGCGGAGACTTTTTGCAGCCGTCCTTTCCGTTCGAGCCATTCGCAGGCAGCTTCCAGATGCCCCGGGTACATCTGAGAAAAAGCGAAGTGGTCGCTGATCTCCGAAAGCGGCACGACCCGGTTGTGTTTCTTGAGAAATCCCAGAAGGGGCTTCAGGTGAGCCTGGTAATGCTCCTCGATATATCCGTCGATCGCGTCCAGCGCCGTGGAGAGCACGCGCCGATTCTTGCGCCTGGAGAGCACGTCGATGTAAATTGTCTGAAAGAGATCAGCGTCGCCCTCCATCGCGCGGTAGATGACATCTTGTTCGCAAATCTGACCCCGCCTGATGATTTCGGTGTGCGCGATGCTGTGCGCGGCAGTGATGATTCCCTGGGCTGCCAGTTCAAGGTCACGCTTCTTGTCCAGGCGCTTGCGCGTGACGATGCTCATGGATAGTCCAGGTTGAGAACACAAGAAGCTCGCGCTCCTGGTCCTTGATCGCGACCGCGTTCGCCTTCTTGAACCAACTCTCGATCGAGGGATCCTTGCTGTAGACAATTTGACGATGTGCAAAGAAACTGCACGAGAAGGCGGTCCGCGACATCCTTTCGACCATTTTCTTGAAGCGTGCGCGGGGAACCACCTCAGCGTGAATGTTGATGCCATTTTCGACGAGGATGCGGAATATGCGTTCGTCCTCACCATCACTCGGTAGTCGCCGGCTGACGCCATCGGCCTCGATGATCCACAACCCGAGCGTTTCACGCGCCCAGATCGTCTCCGTCGACAAGCTCCTTACCAGCACGACGGCAAGGACGTACCGATCCTCTGCGACGCGGTCAATGAACTGACTCAGCGCGGCGTTGTAACGAGCGACTTCCGCGGCACTCTCTTTCTCGGTCATGCGTCTGTCCTCGGTCCCGGAGTTTTCTGGCAGGACGTGGATTCTACCGCCAAAGGGCCTCAAGGATACCGCGATTCGCGCGTCAGTTCAAAGAGCGGGAATGCGCGCACTCCGATCCAACGGGGTCAGAATGCGCTGAAGAGAACACTCTCGCCGACGGCGAGACCGTCCCAGCGGGTGGACGTGAGTTGTTACGTCAGGGCCGCGCCGACCTTATTCCCTCCCACCTTGCGGGGAACCTGCGGCACTCAGAGGTAGGTCACGGTGCCATAGATGTCGTCGTTGCTGGTGGAGGCGTCGTTGTCCGCGACGTTGGATTTCTTGAGGGAGACGGTAGCGCCGGTGGCGACGTAGAGGCCGCCGCCGATGCCGTCCCCGTCGCTGCCGCCGGCGCCGGCCAGGCCGCCCATGGCCAGATTGAGGGCGATGCTGGTCTGGTCGATCGCCGCATTGCCGCCGGCACCGACGAAGGCGCCGCCGCCCCAGCCGCTGCCGCCGGTGGCTACAGCGCCGCCAGCGCCGCCCAGAGCGACATTGCCGCTCAGCGTGCTGCTCTTGAGAGACAGAGACGAGGTATCTGAGAAACCCAGAATGCTGCCGATGGCCACAGACACGCCGCCGCCATAAGCATCGCTGCCGTTGGCCCCGGCGCCGCCGGCACCCCCTTCGGCCAGGTTGCCTATGAAGGCGCAATTGGTGACGGTCGCGGTCGAGGCGAACGTGACCGCGAGACCGCCGCCGTCGCTGTAGCCGCCAGCGACGCCGTCCGCTCCGGCACCGCCCTTGGCCTCATTGCCGAAGAGCGCACTGTTGCTCATCGTGAGTGTCGCGCCAAAGGTCGCGTCAATGCCGCCGCCCTCTCCGAGGCCGCCAGTGCCGGCCGTGCCGAAACCGCCTTGGGCCACGTTGGCGTACAGCGTGCTGCTCGTGACCGTGAGTGTCCCGCCTTCCATCGCGATACCACCGCCAACTCCGATTCCGGTGAAGGCGCTGGCGATGATAGCGCCGCTGCCGCCCTTGGCCTGGTTGCCGTTCAGCGCGCAGTTGGTCAAGGACAGAGACCCTGCAAGATCCAGGATGGCACCGCCAATTCCCACGTCGGCAAATGCGGAAGACGCGGTGGCACCGCTGCCACCGATGGCCCGGTTGCCGAAGAGCGTGCAGTTCGTGAGGGTCACCGTTGTGTTGGAGTTATCGAGCACGATCGCGCCACCGAGGCCCTGGCTCCCGCCGTCACCGAATGAGCCGTTGAACGCGCCGCCCTGGGATTGGTTGCTTGCGAAGGAACTGTTGCTCACTGTCAGGGTGCAACCCTCAGTGTTAATGGCGCCGGCGTTGCTGATAGCGCCAGCGCCGCCGGTGGCCACGTTGCTGGTGAAGCTGGAGTTGCTGATTGTCGCGACCACGCCAAACTCCAGGTCAATCGCCCCGCCAATGCCGGCAACCGTACCGCTGCTGCCGATGGCCTGGTTGCCCGTGAACGTACAGTTGGACACGCTGAGTGTGGAGTTGTATGCCTGGCTAGGTGGGAATCCGTAGCTTTCGATGGCTCCGCCCAAGCTTCCATCGAAGAAGCTCGAGCTGCCGCCGCCCGTCGCCTGGTTGCCGTTGAAGGTGCAGCTCAGAGCGGTGGCGCTGCCAAGATTCAGGAGGGCGCCGCCGAAGGAGTCATTCCCCGGGTTGGCTGCCGCCACGTTCCTGGTCAGCAGACTTTGGGTGAGGGTCAGGCTGGCGCCGACTTCGTTGGCGATCCCGCCGCCGCCCGCGGCATCGGGCGTGGTGTTATCGCCGCTGCCGCCCACAGCCGTGTTGTCGGTCAGCGTGCACTGGCTGACTGTCAAAGTGCCGAAGTTGTCGATCCCGGCCCCCTGGTCGGCCAAGCCGTTGGCAATTTTCAGTTGATCGATTGCCACGGTGCTGCCGCTGGCCACCGCAAAGACGCGGCTCGCGCTTGTCGCCGCTGATGGTCAGCTCGCCCTTGCCCGGGCCTTCGATGTCTATGCTCTTCGTCACTGTCAGTTGGCCGGAAGTCAGCGTGATCGTCTGGCCCCTGAGCGAAGAGGCGAAGGTGATCGTGTCGCCGTTAGCGGCGGCCGCCAACGTGGCGCGCAGGGAGCCCGCCCCAGCGTCAGCGTTATTCAGGACCATCAATGTGCTGAGTACGCAGCGCTCTTCAAGCGACTCGACGCAGGGCCGCTTGTGGGCCCGAAATCCCGGTTGTCCGTGCCTGGCGGATGCAGATCGGACCCTACGTTTCTGAAGCCAAGATGCGATGTTCATGATCGATCTCTCCCCTCGAGCGAGGCGGTCCACGTCGATACAAAAAGTCATCGCTCCAGGCGCGCAGACCTCCCGCCTGGGAGATGCCGATACGGCGCAGTCCCAGCCTGACGCTGAGTACGCGCCGGTCCCGGTTCTTTCCAGTGTGAAAGCGCGATGCGTACGAAGAGGAAGAGCGCCGGTTCGTCGCTACGCCTACTTCATTTGCGCCGTCAACTATCCTTACTATTTGATGCCGAGAATCTCTTTGGCCTCTGCCCGGTAGCGGATGTCTCCCTCCCCTTGAGGGGAGCGTTTTATCCATCGACTGAACCGCTTTGTCGTACCATGTACGTGCTTGCTTCCGGTCGCCGAGGCGTTTGTAAGCCATCGCGAGGAAGAAGTAATCCGTGGCGTCTCCTCCAGAACGCAGTTCCATCGACCGGCCTAGCGCGACGACAGCAGACTGAAATTCGCCAGCCCGGTAGTGGGCGACGCCCAGGGTATTCCAGTAGTCGCCCATCTTGGGCGCCCGCGTTACCGCTTTCCTGGCGAGGCCGACGGCCTCGGCGGGCGCGCAGCGCCTCAGCCGGGCAGTCCACCAGGTACCAGGCCAGATCGTTCGCGATCTCGCCCTGTTCATCATGGGGCAAGGCCAGCCGGCACTGCTCAATCGCCCTGGTCCACTCCTCTTCGGCCGAGCCCGGCTGGTCGATCGATCTGTAGAGCATACCCATCGAATAACAGGTTGCGGCTGCGTTTTGGCGATAAACCGTTTTCGATGGGTCATCCGTGGCGAGGGCTTCGTAGAGCTTGACTGCCCGGCGCGTGGTATCTTGCGCCCTTGCGACCTGTTGATGGGCGCAGTACACGCCGGCCAGCAGTTCGCAGGCCCGCGCTGACTCGAAGCGCACGATGGGGTCGTTGCTCTCTTCGTGGACAAATGCCTGAAAAAACTTCGCGCCGCGTTCGGCGAGTTCCTGCCGCAGGGCCCTGGCCCTGGGGCCGTTGTCGTCCAGGCGCGCGTCTTCGAGCGGAGGGACTAACAACTCCCACGCCCCATAAAGTGCCTGGCTAAAATTGGCTTCGGCCCGTTGTCTCTGGATTTCTGCTTCTGCCGCGCTCGCCTTCGCCGCTTCCTTCTCGCGCCAGATGAGGATGGTGCACGCGATGAGGCCCACGGCGGCCAGCGTGCCGAGGACCGCGGCAGCCAGGAGGACCGGCTTGTGCCGGCCGCACCACTTGGTCAGGCGTTCCCAGAGCGTCGGCCGTACGGCGCGGATCGGCCGGTTCTCCAGAAAGCGCTGGAGGTCGTCGGCCAGGTCCTGGGCCGAGGCATAGCGGCGCTCCGGCTCGCGTGCGATCGCCTTGAGCACGATGGTCTCCAGTGCGACCGGAATCGAGGGCCTCAACCGGCGCGGCGGCCGAGGAGCACCCATGGCGATCTGCCGCAACAAATCGTCGCGTTCCGAGCCCGCGTAAGCGGGTTCCAGCGTAAGCATCTCGTAGAGCGTCAATCCCAGTGAATAGATATCGGTGCGGTGATCAACCATGCCGTGCTTGGCCAGTGCCTGCTCAGGGCTCATGTACCGCAGCGTGCCCACCAGGTCCTCGCTGCGGGTTAACCCTTGCTCCGTCCGGCCGCGGGCGAGGCCAAAGTCGGTGATCCAGAGGTTGCCCGAGGCGTCCACGAGCAGATTAGCCGGCTTGATATCGCGGTGGACCACGCCGAGCTGGTGGGCGTGCTCGAGCGCCAGAGCCGCCTGGGCGATCAACTGCGCCGCCGCCCGGAAGCAAGTCGAAGATTGAGGATCGAGGATCGAGGAGCGCGGCGTGACGATCCCCGCGCGTGTCTCCACTGGCGAGTTAAGCGAAGTCGTCGGGATTTCCCACGGCGCCCGCCGGTCGAGTACCTTCGCTTCGCGCTTCACGCGGCTCACCGGGATGCAGCGGAGACAGTTCGCGCAGCTCCTGGATGATCTCCGCCAGGGACTGCCCATCGATGAACTGCATGGCGTAATAATGAACACCGCGGTCACAGCCGACTGCGTAGACCGGCACTATCTGATTATGGTGCAACTGGGCAGCGGCCTGAGCCTCATTCTTGAAGCGCTTGAGCTGCCTGGAGTCCAGCGTGGCAGCGAACGGCAACACCTTGAGGGCAACCCGCCGGTCGAGCGAGAGTTGGTGCGCTTCGTAGACCACACCCATGCCGCCCCGGCCGACTTCCCGGATGATCTGAAAATCGCCCAACCGGCCGCGCTCGCCGTTACCCGCGCAGCCGGGTTCTCGCTGGCGGGAAAGCTCCTGGGGAGGCCGGCCTGATGCAGTTGATCCAGCTCACGCAGGTACGCCCTCAAGACATCTTCCAGTTCAGGATGCTGGGCGATCCAATCGTCCGGAGATGGCCGGCCGCCGCACTCCAGCTCGTCCAAGTATTCTTCGAGGATGCCGAGCACTTGCTCTTCCTGCTCGTCGGGCAGGTCCGTGAGCAGGCTCGCCCGCACACGATCCGGCTTCATTGCAACTCCTCGATCAAGGGCTGTTGCCGCAGACGCTCGAGCGCACGCAACCAGAGAACTCGGACGGCTCCGGGCGGGCGTCCCATGCGGTCGGCAACCTCTGGAAAGCTGAGCCCTTCCAGATGCCGCAGCACCAGGACTTCGCGGCAAGGCCCCGGCAACCTGGACAGACGCTCGGCCAGTAGGCTGGATAGTTCCTGACGCCGCGCCTGTGTGCTGGGCGAGCTGCCCGGACTGACGACGAGGCTTGCCAAGCCCGACGCTTCGGGCCCGAATCGCACCGCGAGTTCTTGTAAAGAGACTTCTCGCAGAACACTCCGCTTGTGCGCCACAACCTGCCTGTGTACCATTTTGAGCACGCTGCGGCGCAGGATGGTGCGCAGCCAGCCGAGCCACTCCTGTTCGCTGCTGCCGCAGAACTCGCCGAAATGGCGACTGGCGCGCAAGAATGTTTCTTGCACCAGATCCGAGGGGTTGACCCGGCTGCGGAGCCGTTCGTTCAACTGCGCGCTGGCCAGCAAGTGTAAGTAATTGCGGTAGATCTCGAGCAGCCAGCCGAGGCAGTCGCGGTCACCGGTGCGCTTCAGCCAAGAGCTGCTTGGAGTCCCATCGGCCGGGTGCGTCCATCAAGTCGGCCATTTCCGCTCCCAGGTTTGGCGCCCTTGTCCATCCGATTGGGTCACCTCAGTTTTCCGGGTGCACGAGATCTCCATCCAAGAAGCAAAACGTCACAATGGAATGCAAAAGCCGGCCATATTAGATGACCCTTTTTTGTTTGATAGTGTTACATCCCAACAGAAGATTCTCAAGATCGCGCGCGTTCAACACGCCCGCGTTGGCGAGTTCTGCCGTCGCGCCCCCAGGCTAGCCGAACGGCAGTTCAATGCGGCCGCCGCTTGACTGGCGCCCATACGACAACTCAACAATGCCGGTCTTGAAAGCGACGACGTCCTTCAGACGCCATCTCGTTTCGGTGCTGGAATTACCGAACAGGCGCAGACCGTCACCCAATAGGACCGGCATGACCGCTGGTTTGATTTCATCCACCAAGCCGAGCCCGAGAAAGCTCTGGCACAACATAGCCCCGCCCACGAGCCAGATGTTTCCGTATCGAGGCGCGAGTATCTCATCAACCAATCTTTTGAGATCGCCAGAGTAGAATTCCACGCTCTTCCTTGTCGACGGCAGTTCTCTGTTTGTTACCACGACCGTCGGAGTATCACCATAGGGCCAGCCGAGCTGAAGCGCGTGTTCATACGTGCGAGAACCCAGCACATAGCAGTCTATCGCTCCGATGACCTCTTCGGCACTCCATTCAGAAACCCCTTTTTCGTAGACCTCTCCGGAAGTGTCTAGCCACGAGACACTGTTGTCGTTCTTGGCGATGAAGCCATCAAGACTTGACACCACGTGCAGCGTTACCGTCGATCTGTTCGTGTTCAACTCACTGCGTGCCATATTTCCTCACGCGTGCGGGTCGATGTCGACTGCGTCCACGGTCATTGAGACATCGTCATCCAACTGATGGCGCACCTTCATGTCCAGGTAAGCCGCGTGGATCAGGGCCAAAAGAGATGAGGAATCGATTTCGAAGCCGGGCTTCAGCTTGACGTGCCGCATCCGCTTGCCGGTTCCTTCCAGCAAGCTCGCTGGATCTCTCAGGACCGCACCATTGAAGAAGCCAACATTGACATGTGACCTAAAGGTGTTGACGTACCCAAATGGCGCATCGTGTACACACGCGACGGGACATCCGTCGTGGATTAGCTCTCGGACGTCATCGCCGCGCACGCGCATCTGCGCGAACCACTTGCGTGCAATCGAACGCAAATCGTCCGGCGGTGAGTTCAGCCAGACGTCGATGGCGGGATCTCGCTCGACGGCCCCTGAAAGCCGTAGTATTGCACTCATGGCGATGGTCCCCAGGTCGGCGCAAATCCGAGCATGTCCACGATCAACTGTCGCGCCGAATGACGGCTGGAGCATTGTAATTGAGACAGCGACGAGAGTTCAAT
This sequence comes from uncultured Isosphaeraceae bacterium, assembly GCA_963781785.1. Classification (GTDB taxonomy): domain Bacteria; phylum Planctomycetota; class Planctomycetia; order Isosphaerales; family Isosphaeraceae; genus CAWAHD01. Next base: position 1,700,290 of record CAWAHD010000002.1, read on the forward strand.
TCCGAGAAAGGTGTTGGGACCGATCGAAGCGACTCTCCGATTGGGACTGATCTTGGGCGAGCGGATGGCCAGGTTGGTCCGTCTGCCCTTCATGGATAGCGCTTTCGAAAGAACGCGAAGATGTCGGCACATTGCTCCGGCCTCAGTGGTCGAAGTGGTTTGGTTGCCGTCGGCGCGGGCCGAGCCCACGGTTTCCCGGTTACCATCAACGACATCGTTGGCTCTCGCAGGGGCCGGACATAATGCCAGGCGTCCGGGTCCGTCATCTCGTAACGAAAATCGCCGGCGGCGATCATCAGGGCCGCGATGGGCGGGGGACTTTCCCCCTTGCCGTAACCGACGGCCATCTCATATTCGCCACTCAGGATTCGCATGACGGAAGGCCAGGGATGCGGATGGAACAGGGCTTCCCCCTGCGCACAGGGATCGATGCGATGCAGGCAAACGCGACAGTCACGCCAGGGCAGCCACAACCGCTCCACGGTTGGCGGGTGATAGTCGATAAAAACGCTTTTCCAGGCGAATTCGTCCCGCAAGAGCGCGGGTAACTCCGATTCGACTTCGTGAAGAACGTCGAGCATCGAATAAACTCCGACTAGGACACCACCTCGACCTGGGGTATCGTCTGCGTCAGATTGCCCGACTGCGGTTCCGGCTGCGCGGCGCCGAAGTAACGCTCGAACACTTCATCTCCCTGACGCCGCATCTCGGCGATGACGCTTTCGGGAGGTTTGGCCGCGGCGGGCGCAATGTGCACGAAACGGGCCACACTGATCCGGAAACGGAACACGTCGAACAGATTGTAGAAGGCGTCTTCCGAGCCCGGTTGCTCCCCCGGCAAGTACAGGGACGCACCTTTCTCCATACGCCGGCGGGTGTGCTTCAGGAAGCGCCAGATTGCCAGGTAATGAGAGAGCAGGTCCATGTTGTAACCGTACAATCGGAGGATCTCGACCTGGAATGTCCGGAATCGTCCGGTGGCCGCGACCAGATCCGCCATTGCCTGGTGAATTGTTTCCAGGCGGCGTACGTCACGCTGATGAGGCGTGCACACATCAGGCAACAGATCCGATGTGCGGTCGATCATGACCTGATACAGTTTGCGCGGCGTGTACAGCTCGCGGCTGAATTCGTCGATGTTCTTCAGCAGCTCTTGACGGGCCGTGGCCAAGTCGCGGTAGCGCTTGTAGAGAATGTTGGCTACAAATCCTGCAACGCCAATCACGACGAGCTGCCCAACGGCCGTCCAGAAGGCCCGTTCCGCAGCGGCCCAATCAATAGGGAACAACATGGCTAAACCCACAAGTTCAGGGAGGAACCGATCCCGAGAAAGTCCCCGGAACGGGTTATCCTAACGGCGGCGGCACGCAAGAGCCACGTAGGCGATTTCTGCGGCACCCACCAATCTCCGACCTCCATCGCCTACAAGTGATTCGGATCACGCTTCTCGATTATTCACGGACCACCCTGGGAGGAGGTGGTCGGTCACCTGATTGCGCCAGCCCGCCTTGTCGAGGAAGAGCAGGTCGTCGAGGTTGGCGCGCCTTTGGACCGCGTTTCTCTCGAAAGCCTCACCGAATCTGCAGTTGCCGAATAGGATGTCGATCGGCCGCTTCACCCTCGCGTCCTTGTACAGTGGATCGCGCCAGGCGAACTCGCTAGGCCACAGCCCGTGGATTGCGGTGAGGAGCGCCAGCGTCGTGCGCACAGTCTGGAACGCTGGCGGGTTGGTGACATGAAGATTGGGCGGCACCAGATTCGAACCAGCGACTTCCACCGTGTGAGGAATGCTCTGCCGGGACAGTCAACCGTTCGCTATCGAGTTGACCGTCAAGTTCGTGCTAGCCCGGTACGGTGTCGTAGTTTGCGAATTCGGTCTGTTAGAATATGATTGGCGTCGCCAAACCTGGAGGCAAGCACGATGTCCACGACTCGCGGTAAGTCCGGCAAGCAAGTGCAGGAGAGTGGCCCGGTGTCAGCGGCTCGCGTGAGCGACGCGTCCGATGCCGGCGCCGTGCTCACGTTGAGTGAAGCCGCCGCTTACTTGCGCGTCGCCGAGAGCCAGGTACAGCGCCTGGCGGAAATGCGGGTATTGCCGGGACGTCAAATCGGCGGCGAATGGCGCTTTCTCAAGGCAGGATTGCAGGATTGGTTACGGGCGCCTACCGCAGGATCCGGTAAAGAGGCGTTTCTGGCTCTTGCCGGCGTGTGGCGCGATGATCCCGACATCGAGCAAATCGTTCGAGACGCCCATCGGCGACGCGGCCGCACCGGTGTCGAGTGAGAGAGATGATTCTTCTCGATACCGACATGCTCACGCTGCTTTTGCAGGGCCACCCGCGTGTCCAGAAGCGGATGCACTCGGCCGAAGCGGATATTGCGACGACCATCATTACCTGGATGGAAGTGATGCAGGGCCGCTTCCAGGCGATCTTCACCGCAGCCGACGCTGATCAGCTTGAACGGGCATCGCGACGGCTGGAGGAATCCGTGAGTCAGCTAAGCACTCTTCCCACCGTGCTGATAAATCGTGCCGTGGCCAAACAGTTCACAGCGCTGCTGGCCAACAAAAAGCTCAAACGAATTGGTCGCGGCGACGTGTTGATCGCGAGTATTGCCCTGGCTCTGAAGGCGAGGCTTATCACCCGAAACGTCCGTGATTTTTCACTCGTGCCCGGATTGATTTGGGACAATTGGGCTGATTGACCTGGACTGCGAACTCGAGGCGAACCGCATGGGCGGCGCTGGATTCGAGCCAGCGACTTCCACCGTGTGAGGATGGTCCGAAAAGCTGAGAATTTAGGGAAGTAACGACTTACAATTCACAACGATCGCAAGAATCACACAGATTTCAAGGTTAGCGTGCAGCGTAGCGTGCAAGCCGAGGGAGGGGTTGCAATCAAGCTTTTTGCGTGGCATTCTGCGTGCGCCGAACTCGCCGGGGAATCGATCGCTTGGCCCCGGGTTAGCCGTCCGGAGTGTCGAGCAAGGATTGCAAAAGCACTGCCAGTTCGTCAGGCAGTTTCAGAGGCCACGATTCATCAAGGAGCCCCACGCTAATCAAGTCGCGGAGATGAGTTTGACGAGCCGATCGGGCATCACGCTCCCTCCGGGCCGAACAGCGACTTTTCCCCGCGGACGACTGGCTCGCTGATTGTATAGGTCTGGCCTGGTTGACGCTCGGGGAGGTCGTACATGATGTCGAGCATCAGGCTTTCCATGATCGACCGCAGCGCTCTTGCGCCGGTGCCTCGCGCCTTGGCCCGCCGCGCGATTTCTCGGATCGCGTCGTCATCGAATCTCAATCGGGCGCCGTCGTAGTGGAAGAGGACTTCGTACTGCCTGGTGAGCGCGTCTCTGGGCTCGGTGAGAATCCGCGCCAGGTCTTCCTCGGAGAGCTGGTTGAGTGTTGCGATGATGGGCAGCCGGCCGATCAGCTCGGGGATCATGCCGTACCGCTCAAGGTCCTCGGGGGTAACCTGGGCTACCAGCTCGTTGCGCTCGAGCTCGAGGTCGTGGGCGCGCTCGTCACCGCGGCCGAAGCCGATCATCTTGCGGCCCAGGCGCTTGCCGACGATCTCCTCGAGGCCGACGAAGGTTCCGCCGCAGATGAAGAGGATGTCGGCGGTGTTGACCTGGAGGTACTGCTGCTCCGGGTGCTTGCGCCCCCCCTGCGGTGGCACGTTGGCGATGGTCCCCTCGAGCAGCTTGAGCAAGGCCTGCTGCACGCCCTCGCCCGACACGTCGCGGGTGATCGAGACGTTCTGGCTGGTCTTGCCGATCTTGTCAATCTCATCGATGTAGATGATGCCCTTCTCGGCGGCGGGGATCTTGTAGTCGGCCGCCATCACGAGCTTGAGGATCAGGTTCTCGACGTCCTCGCCGACGTAGCCGGCCTCGGTCAAGGTGGTGGCGTCGCCGATGGCAAACGGGACGTGCAGACGGCGGGCAAGGGTCTGGGCCAGGGCGGTCTTGCCGCAGCCCGTCGGGCCGATCAGGAGAACATTGCTCTTGGAGACCTCGACGTCCTCGAGATCGGGATCGCCGATCTCGCCGCCGAGCACTCGCTTGTAATGGTTGACGACCGCGACGGCCAGAGTCTTCTTCACCCGCTCCTGGCCGATGATGTACTCGTTCAGGTGGGCCACGAGCTCGCGGGGCGTCGGAATTCTCTCGAGCACGGAACTCTGCCGCTGATGCTGGTCGAAGAGGTCGTCACACACCCCGACGCAATGGGCGCAGATGTGCGCGATCGGCCTGCCCGTGGCCACGGGCTTCAGCGCCGTTCCCTCGATCATCGGGCCAGCGTCGGCGCTATTCCGCCCGCAGAAATCGCACAGCACGAGGGGCTGCACCGGGGTCGAGCTGTCGTCCGTCGTCACGCTTGTCACTCCAGATCAACGCCAAAGAAGCGCTAAGGACAGGCAAATTGTCGCAGGTGTCATTATGGCTGGCGATTGCGATTTCGGCGACCGTGTCGGCATCCCGACGAAACCCGGGGATGCGATCTTGATGGGTATAGTGCTGGTTCGTGCAGCACGACAGCGTCCAAGAGATCAACCCCATGACAACAGCTCGCTGTCGGCGCGGATGGATTGAAGCGCCGCCGTGCACTTGCTGTGCTGGCGAGCTGCGTGTCCCTCGCGTTGGGTCCCAACGTCCCGCGGCCACCGACTGGACGAGTCGAAACACCGCCATTGGAGCACTTGGCGGGCACCACGAGCGCATGGCCGAAGGGCTTCGCCAAAAGGTTGGTTTCGGCTCTGGGTGCGAGTTCGGTGCGGGCGACTCCATTACGCTTTTCGAGGGATGCAGTCAGCTGGGCTTTTGCAAAAGAGTGCCGTTGTCCATCCAGCGGCAACTGTGTATCGCGCGGTTCTAACCAGCCGTATCGAATAAGTTAGGCCCCGTAGCCTGCAGATAGCGTGCAGTGAAAGCCCGTGCACTCGTCGTAAGTCTAATGGGCGGCGCTGGATTCGAACCAGCGACTTCCACCGTGTGAGGATGGCACTCTAACCGCTGAGTTAGCCGCCCGGGGCAGATCGATCGAAATCATCTCGCGAACTTCTTCTCAAGCTCGTCCTCTCAAAAATAGCGACTCGTTCTGGCAACGACAAGGGTCTTAACTCCCACGCGCGCCCAAACCGTGCCCGCCCGGTGAGGTCTTGCTTAAATCGATGCGCCACCTTAGCCTATGGCGTGGGCTCTGTACCGATTGCCAGGCTGCTTGCCCCAATGAGACCCGCCGATGGCTGACGCTTTCCCCGACGTGCCCAAGATCCAGTACGGCGGACCCAAGTCTCGGAACCCGCTGGAATTCAAATATTATAATTCGGATGAAATGATTGATGGGAAAACGCTGAAGGATCACCTGCGTTTCTCCGTGGTTTACTGGCATACCTTCTGTAATCCCCTGTCCGACCCGTTCGGCGCCGGCACCGCCTTGCGGCCGTGGGACGATGGCTCGGGATCGGTTGCCAACGCCCAGAAGAAAGCCAGGGTCGCCTTCGAGCTGTTCGAAAAACTCGGCGCTCCCTTCTACGCTTTTCACGATCGTGACGTCGCACCCGAGGGCAAGAATCTCAAGGAAAGCCATTCCCAGCTCGATCAGGTCGTCAAAGTCCTGAAGGAGGAGCAAGAGCGCACCGGCGTCAAGCTCCTCTGGGGCACCGCCAACCTGTTCACGAACCCGCGGTACATGCACGGGGCGGCCACCACGCCCAATTTCGACGTCTTCGCCTTCGCCGCCGCTCAGGTCAAGAAGGCCATGGAAGTCACCCACGAGCTCGGCGGCGCGGGCTATACGTTCTGGGGCGGGCGGGAGGGTTACTCGACTCTGCTCAATACCGACATGAAACGCGAGCTCGACCACCTCGCCCGATTCCTTCATATGGCGGTCGACTACAAGAAACAGATCGGGTTCACCGGCACTTTCTACATCGAGCCCAAGCCCAAGGAACCCACCAAGCACCAGTACGATTACGACGCCGCAGCCTGTCTCAACTTCCTGCGGACGTATGATCTGCTTACACACTTCAAGCTCAACCTCGAAACCAATCACGCCACCCTGGCCGGCCACGAGATGATGCACGAGCTGCAAGTCGCGATCGACGCCGGTGCACTCGGCTCGATCGACGCCAACACCGGCGATTATCTGCTGGGGTGGGACACCGACCAGTTCCCAACGAATATCTATCTCGCAACCCAGTGCATGCTTTGCATTCTGCGCATGGGGGGATTCACCACGGGCGGCGTCAACTTCGACGCCAAGGTCCGCCGCGAAAGCTTCGAGCCGATCGACCTGGTTCACGCTCACATCGGCGGCATGGACGCCTTCGCCCGCGGGCTCAAGATCGCCCGCGCCATCATCGCCGACGGGCGGCTCGCTGCGTTCGTCAAGGAACGCTACCGGAGCTGGGACTGCGAGCTGGGACGCCGCGTCGAAGGCGGCAAGTCCAGTTTCAGCGACCTCGAAGCTTATATCCTCCCCAAGGGAGACGCCTCCAGGAATACCAGCGGACGCCAGGAAATGCTCGAAAACCTCATCAATGAGTTCATCTGAACTCATTGACATTATAATGAGACGTCAGGCTGGAAAGCCTGACCTACGCTCTCTGCGGCCACGGTGAACCTCCGCTTCATCGCTGTTCCTCGAGCGCCGCGAAGATGCCCTCCATGAAGGCGGGAAGGTCGTCCGGCGTGCGGCTGGTAACGAGGTTGCCGTCGCGCACACAGGCCGCGTCCTGCCAGATGCCGCCGGCGTTCTCGACGTCGTCGCGGATCGCGAAGAAACCGGTCACCTTCCGCCCCTTCAAGCATTTCGCCGAGCAGAGCATCCACGGCCCGTGGCAAATCGCCGCCAGCACCTTGCCGAGGCGGGCTCCCTCGGTGACGAGGGCGACCATGCTGGGGTGGCGCCTCATGTGGTCGGGAGAGTAACCGCCCGGGATGATGATGGCGTCGAAGTCAGACGCCTTCACCTCGCTGGCAGCGACCTCGGACTTCGCAGGGTATCCGTGCTTGGACGCGTACGTCTCGCCCGCCTTCGGGCCGACAACCTGCACCTGGCAGCCGGCTTCGCGAAGCCGGAGAACCGGGTACCAGAGCTCAAGGTCTTCGTAGAACTTCTCGACCAGCACAGCCACGCGCTTGCCTTTTGAGCTGCTCATGCTTTTCTCTCCGGATACGGGGTGATTCGCCACGGGGTTGCGTCTTCAGGTCGCCGCGCTCACTTCGGTTTCGCTTGGTTGCGGCGGTCGATGCTCGAGCATCGCCCTTTCGATGGCGGTCTCGAAGGGAAACGGTGGTCGATACCCGAGCACGCGGCGTGCCTTTTCAATCGAATAGTCGAGATTGAGGGCGAGAAACTTAAACCGCGCCTTGTTGATGATCGGGGCGCTCCTGGCACCGCGGAGCTTGGCGATGCCCTCGACCAGGTTCGCCAGTACTCGCGCCAGGCCGCGAGGGATGTGCCGGGTAGGGGGCTTGAGGCCGGCCAGCTCGGCGACCTTGCCGACAAACTGCGTTTTGGTTACCGGCTGACCGTCCGTCAGGTTGAAAATCTCGCCGGCAGCGCCAGGCGTCTCAGCGGCCAGAAAGATCCCTTCCACGAGGTTTTTGACATAGATACAATTGAGAATTTGCTGCCCGGAGCCGAAATAGGCGAACGTGCCGCGGCGCAGATTGAAGAGCAGCTTGGGCAGCACCGTGCGGTCGCGCTCGCCGTAGATGAAGCCGGGCCGGACGATCGCCGCTGGCAGCCCCCGCTCGCGATGATACTCCAGGACGAGGGCCTCGGCCTCCGTCTTCGATCTCGTGTAGGCGTCGAGCGAGGTCGCCGCGGGTGGGACCGATTCGTCGGTGCCAAAGTGGTCGCGCCCCTCGTAGACTCCCAGCGAGCTGACGTGCACGAACCGCTTGACCCGCGCGGCCACGGCGGCCTCGAGCAACAAGCGCAGGGCGTCGACATTGAGCCGTCGGAATTCGTCGAGAGTACCCCAGTCACCGACCTTGGCGGCGCAGTTGAACACCCAGTCCGCCCCGGTGGCCCCGGTGATGAGTGACTGGGAATCCTCGAGGTCGCCGCGGACCGTCTCCACTCCCCACTGATCCAGCCACCGGGTGTCGCTTGTGGGCCGGACGAGCGCTCGAACGCGATGCCCGCGGCGCAGGGCTTCCTCGGCGGCATGGCTGCCGACCAGGCCGGTCGCGCCGGTGATAAAGATCGTCTTGGGATCCTTCGTGTCCATGCCTCAGATCGCACCGGAAAAAAATGGATGACCCGACCAGGCAATCATCCTAACCAATCCAGGCACGCGGCGAAAATGCGCCTCTCATCCAGAAACCTGCATCATCCATTCGCCGGGCCGCGGAGTCGTGTCTCCCTCCGTACCGATCGCGGCCGTCGCTCGAGCGGACGTAGGCCGGCCGTGAGCACGAAGCCGACCCACGGTGCGAGCATGCTCTCCCGATCGACTGAAAACCGAAAGATGGGGGTGGTTTTCAAGTCGGCGATCGGTGTAGGCTTGAATGTCTCGGAAGTCTTTGGGAGTTGGTAGCGCACCGTGGCGAGATACGGAGCCGCTCTCGCCGGTCTTCCGGTCGCCGTGTCGACCTCCGCATGACACGGCCGATTGCTTTGAGCGGGCGGCCAAACGAGCTGATGTGGTGTTCGGGTTGACCGGAACGGAGTGAGGGCCTAGGATTCGCAATTCCTGACCCTCCGTGGAACTGACAGAGGCAGCGCGGCGAGGAAGGAAGGCTGGATTCATGGCGAACGGGTTCAAAACGGAAGAGCTGGGGACTTTTCGGCAAACGCTTCAAGGTTTGCGCGCTCGGCTTCGTGGCGATCTGAACCAGATGACCGACGAGGCCCTGCACTGGGACAATGCCGGGGGAACGGGCAACCTGTCGAACGTACCCTTGCATATGGCCGACCTGGGAACCGACAACTACGACCAGGAGTTCACACTCGGCCTGATCGAGAACGAACAAGAGACGCTCGAGCTGATCAACGAGGCCCTGACCCGCATGGAGAAGGGGACTTACGGGCAGTGCGTCGAGTGTTCCGAGTTGATCACGAAGCCACGCCTCCAGGCGATCCCGTATGCGAAACATTGCATTCGCTGTGCACGGAAGCTGGAGGGCGCCGAATGACGGGTGACGGTCGCGTGGGGCCGGGCCGCTGGATTCTCTTCTGGTCGATCGCCGTGGGCGGGACCGTCTTCGACCTGGTCACCAAGTCACTGGTGTTCGCGCGCGTCGGCCCACGCGGCTCGCCGCCAGTTCCCATCGTGCCCAACATCCTCGAGCTACATACCAGCGAGAATACCGGCGCCCTCTGGGGATTCGGTGCTGATCTCCCCGGCAGCAGCTTGATCTTCGCCGGGCTCTCCGTGATTGCCGCGGCGGTCATCCTCTATTATCTCTTCGCGCTGGGCGCGGCCTCGAGCCGGGTGCTGACGGTTGCCCTGGGGCTGATCATGGCCGGTGCGATGGGCAACTGTTACGACCGCTTGACCCTGGGGTACGTCCGCGACTTCGTTCACTTCCATGTCGATCCGATCGGCTTCAACTGCGCGATCTTCAACTTCGCCGACAACATGCTGGTGATCGGCGCATGCACGCTCGTCCTCTTCGCGTTGCGGCCCGCCAAGTCGCAGCCGGGCGAGCAGGCCGAGACCGCGCTCTGGAGCAACGATTTGGCGGGCAAAGCGCCCGATCCTGCCGAGACCAGGCCGGAAGGCCAGTTTTACACGTCGTGATTGAGCGCCAACCGTCCCGCGCCCGCATCGGGTTGGTTACACATCGTAGTAAAGCGCGAACTCGTATGGGTGCGGGCGGACGCGGAGAGTCTCGACTTCGTGGGTCTGTTTGTACCAGATCCAGGTATCGATGACGTCGGGGGTGAAGACATCGCCCCGGAGCAGGAAGTCGTGGTCGGCCCTCAGGGCTTCGAGCGAGGCTTCCAGTGAGCGCGGAGTCGTCGGGACGTTGTCGAGCTCTTCGGGTTGAAGGTCGTAGATGTCTTTATCAAGCGGGTCGCCCGGACGCAGCTTGTTTTGAATGCCGTCAAGGACGGCCATGACCATGGCCGAAAACAGCAGATAGGGGTTGGCGGCGCTGTCGGGGCATCGGTACTCGATGCGCCGGCTCCTGGGGCTGGGGCTGTTGAGGGGGACGCGGACGATCGAGGCCCGATTGCGGCGGCTGTACGAAATCTTGGTGGGCGCCTCGAAGCCGGGGACGAGCCGCTTGTAGCTGTTGGTGGTGGGATTCGCAAACGCGCACAATGCCAGGGCATGCTTGAGCAAGCCGCCGATCGCGTGGATCCCCAGGTCGGAGAGACCGGCATACCCCTGGCCAGCCAGGAGCGGCTGGTTCTCCTTCCAGAGCGTGAGATGCGTGTGCATGCCCGAGCCATTGTCACCGAAGAGGGGCTTCGGCATGAAGGTCGCCGTCCGGCCGTTGCGCCTTGCCACGTTGCGGATGATGTATTTCGCCATGACCACCTGGTCGGCGCCTTCGACCAGACGTTGCGGCAGCAGGTCGATCTCGCACTGGCCGCCGGTGGCCACTTCGTGAAAGTGGGCCGCCGTGCCGATGCCGCACTCCGCCATCTTCTGCGCCATCTCGGAGCGAAGGTCCACCAGGCTGTCGGTGGGCGGGCACGGAAAATAGCCGAGCCCGGAGCCGGGCTTGTAACCCAGATTGGGAGACTCAGCCCGGCCGCGGTTCCACACCCCCTCGACTGAATCAACGTGGTAGAAACACTCGTGACCGCGCTGGTCGAACTGAACGTTGTCGAAGATGAAGAACTCGAGCTCCGGCGCCAGCAGGCACTCGTCGGCCACTCCCGTGTTCCGCATGTAGCTTGTGGCCTTGCGGGCGATGTTGCGCGGGTCGCGGGTGTAGTCCTGATGCGTGATCGGATCCTGGATATTGCAGATCATCGTCAGGGTCGGCTGCGCCGGAAACGGATCGATCAGGGCCGTTTCCGGTTGTGGGACGACCAGCAGGTCCGCCTCGTTGATCGCGCCAGCCCACGACGCTCGAGCCGTCGAACTGAAATCCCTCTTCGAATGTCTCCTCGGAAAGCGCATCAGCCGGTATCGAAAAATGCTGCCACGCGCCGGGAAAATCCATGAACCGCAGGTCGACCGTGGTGACCTCGCGCTGCCGGATCTGTGCCAGAACTTCTTTCGGAGTCACGCAACCTCTCCTGTACCGAGCAATGGCTCGCGTTGACACGAGCCATTTTAACACAAGGATGAAGGATGAAGGATGAAGGATGAACAAATCCACGTCCGGTCGAGCGATTTCTGATTCAGCGTTAGTCCTTGATCCTTGCATTCTGCCCGTGGCATCGGAGATGCTGGTGGAGGCCAGTTCCGCGTTCCAGTTCGCCTGAATGGAGCCGCTAACGGCGTCGCGCGTAGGTCAGGCTTTCCAGCCTGACGACAAAAAAACACGTCAGGCTGGAAAGTCTGACCTACAACGGATGACAAAAAACACGTCAGGCTGGAAAGCCTGACCTACAATGAATGAGCGTTTCATGCCACGGTTCGTCGTACTCGAACATGCGTGGAATGCGGTGCACTGGGATTTCATGCTTGAGCATGGCGAGGTCTTGCGGACCTGGGCGATCGATGCACCGATCGCTCCGGAGCGTGATTTGCCGGCCCGTGCACTCGGAGACCACCGGAAGCTCTATCTGGAATTTGAAGGTGAGCTATCCGGAGGCAGGGGGAGGGTGCGCAGGCTCGACGCAGGCACCTTCCGCGCCCTGACCTGGTCGGCCGATCACGTGAGCGTGGAAGTGACGGGTACTCAACTGGCCGGCATCGTCGACCTGTGCAGGTCGGGCCCGGAGCCTGGCCTGCTGTGGATCTTTCGCGTCAGAAACTTCGATTGAAGCACCTTGCGCGAAGGGAGCCGGGGTTTCGGGAACGCACCCTTGGCCCGGTCCGACTGGCCGCCGAGCCGGATCTGATGGTCGCGGATCTGAAGTTCTTGAAGTTGCACGTCGTCGCGCCCGATGTGCGGCGTATAGCGCACCAGAACGACCGGGTGACCTTCCTTGCGAGCCCATTCGACGTCGATCCCATGAGACCGTCCATACTCCACGATCCGGTCAAGGATGTGATCGGCGGGGACGGGCAGGATTCCGGCGCGGATTTTCTCCAGCGTCAGCTCGACGGTATTCCCGCCCGGGACCCTGGGGCGGGCGACCACCGTGATCACCGACTGCATGCCTCCCTGCCGGAGCTGGAAGGCAAGCGTGATCCGGTTGGGCTCGAACAGGACGCGGGGCTCGGCCACCTCGGGAGGTAGCTGGTCGGCGAAGGACGTGACCAGGTCTTCAGCGAGCCAAGCGTTGACTTCCTGGTCGGTGAAGACGGCCTCCCAAACCGGCTCATTGCAAATGTCATTGCGGAGCTGCAAACTTTGAGCGACAAACTTCTTGGCCCGGCCAGCCCGCTTTTCTCGCGGGAGCCGAACCATGTCGCGATAGTACGATGGCTCGTACGTCAACGAGAACCACACCGCCGCCGGCACGGCGACGAAGACGCTCACGACGAGCAAAGATCCGATCAGCCACTTTTTCTTTTTTGGCATCGGACATCCCGATCTGCGAGTGAAGGGGACGCAACGTTGCGAACCGACCACCACTCGTGGGGGCGGTGAGCGAGGGTGTCAAGCGCGAGTGCCGGAGAGGAGGGTGGGCCGTTCCGTATCTAAAGCATACGACTCCCTGTCGATCCGGTCAACCCGGGCCGCTTGCGAAGTTGAGAAGTCGCAACATCTTAGGCCCACTGCCCTTCCGTTGTCAATTGAGCGATTCTCCCAGTGAAATCCCGATTCTGCCTCATTCGCGGAGGAAACTTGGGGAAAGTGGCGGGTTACGCCGCCGGAATCTGATCCCGTTCCTAGGGTGATCCATTCAGCCGCCCGTGAGCCGCGTCGCGAGCACTGCCGGCTTTCTTCACGTTGCGGGTATCACCTGGCGGGTTCCGACCAGCAGAGACCGTTTTGATAGGATACAAAAGTTCATATTCCCGGCCGTTTTTCGCCGATACGTCCGGTCAAGAGAACCCACCCGGGCCCTTGCGCGGCGGGTCTTTCGATACATTCCGGGCGTTTTTCGCCGGAAATCGATCGGATTCGCGCCGGTGAGCGATCGAGCCATTGTTGAAAGAGTGGCCGGGGACATAGCATACAGTGATCGAACTCGACTCGTGCGGAGTCCGGTCACATGCCCTCGCGTTTCGTTTCACTGGCCATCTTGGTCTACTGGTCGATTGCCGCGTTCTTTTTGCTGAGCTGGGATGTGATTCCCGAGCTGAGCTCGGGATATCCCCCGGACCTGCGGGCGATCGCGGGCGCGGGTGATTCCATGCGGCCGGTGCGCTGGAGCATTCAGGTCGTCGATGATCCGCGGCATCCGGACGAGCGGCGACCTGTGGGTGAAGCCGTCACGGCCGCGTCGCGCCGGCGAGATGGCTGGGTCGAGCTGACCAGTCACGTCCAGATCGACGCCGGGGGTTTGCTCAAGGGGACGCCGTTCGGGAGCCGGGCCAACATCCGTCTCGGGGTTGAGAGCATCTATCGCGTCGAGCCATCGGGCAATCTGCAATCCTTTGATATCCGGGTCAACTCCCGGGAGTCGCGCGCTCCGCTGATCACGGTCACCGGTCTGCTCGAGGGAACCAAGATGAAGGTCAATTCCCAGGGGCCGGTCCCGATTCTGAACCAGAATCTAAGCTTCGACTACGAGCCTCGGACCGTGGTTCAGGACGTGCTTCGGCCGCTCGACCGGCTTCCCGGCCTGCACGTCGGGCAGCGCTGGGAGTCGCGGGTGGTCAACCCGTTCACCGGCCAGGTTGACCGCGTCCGCGTCGAGGTCGCGCGGCGAGGGTTGATCCACTGGGACGGCAACCCCGTGACAACCTTCGAGGTGGCGCAGCATATGGGCCCATGGACCATGAAGACATGGGTCCGCACCGACGGAGTCATTCTCCGCCACGAGGTGCCATTTCCTTACGTGCGGCTGGTCCTGGAACGCCGGCCGGAGGAAGTGCTCGCCCCGATTTTGTCCCAGCCCAGGGGGCCCGCCCCATGATTGCACTATCCGGCGTGACCAAGCGGTTTGGAACCAAATGCGCCGTCGACCGGCTCGACCTGGAGGTCCGCCGCGGAGAGATCTTCGCTTTTCTCGGACCCAACGGAGCGGGGAAGACAACCACGATCAAGATGATCTGCGGCCTGCTCGCGCCCAACGCGGGCACCGTGCAGGTCGGCGGCTTCGACGCGTCGAGCCAGCAGGCACGGCAACTGCTGGGCTATGTTCCGGACCAACCGTACCTGTACGACAAGCTCACCGGGCGCGAGTTTCTCAAGTTCGTCGTGGAGATGTACGCGCTTGAGCATCGCCAGGCCGCTCAGCGGATCGACGAGCTGATCGAGATCTTCGAGATGGGCGACTATGTCGACGAGCTATGCGAGAACTACTCGCAAGGGATGAAACAGCGGGTGGTCTTCGCGTCGGCCCTGGTGCACGATCCCAGGGCGCTGGTGGTCGATGAGCCGCTCGTGGGTCTTGACCCTCGAAGCGCCCGGATCGTCAAGGACCTGTTCATCACGCACGCGCGTGCCGGCGCGGCGGTGCTGATGTCGACCCACCTTCTGGCGATCGCGGAGGAGCTCGCTGACCGGATCGGGATCGTCGATCACGGCCGGATGCTTGCCGTCGGCACACTCGAAGAGCTTCGCCGCCAAGCCGAGCATCGCGGGCCGCTTGAAGAGCTGTTCTTGAAACTCACCGGAGACCATCGGCCGCGCGCAGTGCGATGTTGTCCCCGGAATTGATCGGTAGAGAGCCATGAGTATTGCCGTCCCCGACACCAGGGGATTCACCCTTCCCCCGGTCCATGCCGACCAGACTGCGCGGGCATTGCGCAGGCTCCGCTGGCGGCTGACTCGCAACACCGTGCGCTCGCTCCTGTCCGGCTCGCGGCTGCGGCTCTCGATGATCTTGTTTTGCAGCCTGGTCTTCTGGACCGGCCTGTTCGGGCTCTTCCTCGGAGGCTTCGAGTTCATCGGCCTCTCCGACGAGCTATTTCATTCCATATTTGAATACCTCTTCAGCATGTTCTTCCTCTCGATCTCGGTGATGCTGTTCTTCTCGACAGGGATCATCACCTACACGGGCCTGTTCCATTCGCGCGAGGGAGCCTTCCTGCTCACGCTCCCGGCCGCGACCGACCGGATCTTCGCCTACAAATTTGCCGAGGCCGTGGTTATTTCGAGCTGGGGGTTCTTCCTCCTGGGCAGCCCCCTGATGGTGGCTTACGGCCTGACGATCAAGGCGCCGGCCGGGTTCTACGCGATGTTCCTGATCTACCTGGTGATGTTCGTCTTGATCGCGGGAAGCCTGGGCGCAATCGCGTCGATCGTGGTCGCCAACATCTTCCCGAAGCGCCAGAAGGCGGTGCTCGCGGCGGGGGTGATCGCGATTCTGAGTCTGGTCGTTGCCCTGGCGGTCCGGCTCTGGCGAACGCCCGGCGATACACTCACCTCCGACTGGCTGGGAAACGTCCAGAACCGGCTGGCATTCTGCCAGCATCCGCTCTGGCCCAGCCGGTGGATGTCCGCCGGTTTGCTCGCCTCGGCTCGAGGCGACTGGTCGAAGTCGGGTTACTACCTGATGGTGCTGTCGGCCCACGCGGCGCTCGCCTACCTGGCCGCGGCGGCCGTCGCGAGAGACCTGTACTTCCGAGGGTTCAGCCGGGTTCAAGGCGGCCGAACCAATCGCCGCCGTCTGGCATTGCGCGCCCTCGACGCGGTGGTGCACCGCGCGTTCTTCTTTGTCCCCCGGCCGATTCGCCTGCTGTTGCTCAAGGATCTGCGCACATTCCTCCGCGACCCGGCTCAATGGTCTCAATTCCTGATATTCTTCGGCCTGCTGGCATTCTATTTCTTGAACATCCCCCGACTCGGCTACGGCGTCCAGAGCCCCACGTGGCGCAACCTCGTCAGCTTCTTGAATCTGTCGGTGACGGCACTCATCCTGTCCACGTTTACCAGCCGGTTCATCTTCCCGCTCCTCTCGCTGGAAGGCCGAAACTTCTGGGTGCTCGGTCTCTTACCTGTGGGCCGGAGTCAGATCCTCTGGGGGAAGTTCGTCTTCTCCGTGGGGATCTCACTGATTGCGACCGAGGGCCTCGTCTTCCTGAGCGACCTGATGCTGGGGATGGGCGCCGTGATGATCACGATTCACCTCGCGATGGTCGCCGTCTTGTGCGCGGGCCTGTCGGGGATCAGCGTGGGCCTGGGCGGCTCGATTGCCCAACCTGCGCGAGACCGACCCGTCCAAGATCGCCGTCGGTTTCGGCGGCACCTTGAACTTGCTCGTCAGCCTCGTCTTCATCTTCGCCATCGTGACGGCGATGGCCATTCCGTGCCATCTCTACTTCCTGAGCATCGAGCATGCAAGTGCGGCTAGCCTGGTGCTCGAGCACGGCGGGTTCCGGTTCTGGATGGTCGTGGCGATCGTCGTGAGCCTGGGCATCGGAATTGCCGGCACGATCCTGCCCTTGCGCATCGGCATGAAGGCATTCCAGCGGATGGAATTCTGAATTGCGTGTACCGTCGTTGCCGACGCCGCGCGAGGTCTCATCGCCGGTGCCCCCCGATGTGATATCGGCCGTTGGATATTCCCTAAGCTGACCGCCCGGTCCAGTGCGCCGGTGATCCGGGGCGAGTCCATCCAATCCATCCAGACATTTGAGTTTGGTCACGTGCCAGGCAGTGTTGGAATCCCGAACCGGTCCAACGTGCGGCTTCCGCTCCTGTTACGACGCCCACGATTCCCCTCAAATCGGTCCCGGGAGCCTGTGTCCCTCCCCCGCGGCCGGGCACTTGTTTCTGATTTTGCATGACCCACTTGACACCGGCGGGGGGGGGGGCGATAAGATTTTTGCTGTATCAGGCGGTTTCCCGAAGAGCGTGTCCGCCGCTCGATCTCATTCAGAGGGCGGCGGTTCGGTCTCGGGAATCGTACGTGTGGAGGTGACCAATGGGTCAGACCCTCTACTCCGAACATCGCGGTAGTTCGGCCAGCACACTTCGTCGATGCGCGTACACGCTGATCGAGATGGTGGTCGTCATCGCGATAATCGGCCTCCTGCTTGCGCTGACTCTGCCCGCGGTCCAGTCGGCGCGCGAGGCGGCCCGACGCGGCCAATGCGCGGCCAACCTGCGCCAGATCGGGGCGGCCATGCATTCCTATTATTCTATACATATTATGTTTCCGCCGTCGCAGCTGCTCACCGGCAGAGACTGGTCCGGCAATGAGATGTCGGAACATACATTCATTTTGCCGCAGCTCGAGCAGCAGCCGCTGTTCAGCTCCATCAATATGGCATTCAACTCTCTCGAAGCCGACTATGCCCCTTCGCTGGAGAACCACACGGCGCGCAATACGCGACTGGCGATCTTCCTCTGCCCGAGCGACGGCGAGAGCTACCACCTCAACTCCTACCGATTCAATCGAGGACGCCTTGTGGCGGCGAATAACCGCTCATTCGACGGCCCCTTTAGCATCTTCGTACGGCCGAGCGAGGCATCGATTACCGACGGCCTCTCGAACACCGCGTTCGTGAGCGAGCGGATCGGCGGCAGCTTCTTGTCGTCGTTCGGGACCGGATGGCCTCGCGACGTGAAGCGATGGTCGGGCGCAGGGATTATTGGCGGCGTGATCCGGTCGGACGACCAGTATATCCCTGGGTGCCTCGAAGCTGAGCCGATCCAATGGTTCACGACATCAGGGCGGTACTGGTTTTATACGGGTTTCGACAACTGCCACTATAACCATAACGGCACGCCCAACGATCCCAGGCCAAGCTGTGGGGCAGGGCCGAATTCCCCGGACAGTGTCAACTTCATCGGCTTGCACCCGCCTCGTTCTTACCATCCGGGGGGTGTCAATGTGCTGATGGGGGACGGGCGTGTTCAGGTCGTCACGAATTCGATCCAGAGACAAGTTTGGGTGTCGCTCGGCACTTACAACGCCGGGGACTTCTGAGGGTGAACCTCGGATTACGGCAGGGCGCCGCGCCCTCGATCCACCCGGTGCGGCTGTCAGGCCAATGATGGGAGGAACCATGACGCAATTGCTGCTGAGAAGTCGTCTTGCGATCGCCCTCGTGAGGGGTTTCGCTCATCCTGCCGCCGGGCTCGCTCTGAGCACGCTGACTGTCTTCGCCTTGGCTCTCACGTCGAGTTGGAGCTGGGCGGACTCGATCGGCGATGTCTGCCTCGATACGGCATCCAGTCTGTGCGTCCATCAAGGCCCCGTTCCGTGCTCCGCAATTGCCTGTACAGCGACGGGCAGCGGTTACAAATGTGACATTGGGGCCGGCGTCATGGTGACGGAGGTTAAGTACAAGGTCACGGTGCCCGGGAACCTGACTGTATGGCCCACCTGTCAGACCGGAAAGGCCGCGCAGAGCTGCGGGGGCACCTGGCAGGCTTGCGGCACAACCTTGCACTACCCCACGCCGGCTACGTCTTGCGGGCTCACCTGCACGGGAACTTGGTCGTGGGCCAACTGCCAGGCGAGCGGGGATGCGTGCGCCGGCGGATGAGCACACGCGCAGGAAGGATCGGTTCCGTAACGTCAGCGCCGCGCTCAGGCGCGCCCACGGCGGCCGGTACGGGTGAGCGGAATGGCGCTCGTGTTCGCCAGCGATTCGAGCGCACCGCTATTCCCTTTCGATCAATGGTGAGGGGGTGGGGGCGCCCGCTTGTCTCGGCTGGTGCGCGTGGATCATCTTGACGAACGAGGGCTGGGTAGGGGACGACGAGAGGCTCGAATCTGATGCTGTTCCCAATCGTCATCATGATGGTTGCCCAAGTCAAGCCCGGACCTCTTGACGCCTTTCGTGCCAACCATGCGTCGATCAAGGCCGAGATGGATTTCGAGTACGTAGGCGGCCAGTTGGACGGCAAGGCCGCCGACGTTTGGATGGTGAGGAAATCGGCCTTCAGCGAAGATCGGGCGAGCAAGATCGTCGGCCACTGGGCCCGGGATGGGGAGTCGGAATCCTATCGCTTCGGTTCCTCTGACGAAATGCTCGAACGAGCCGCGAAGAACAAGCCGAGGCGCGAGGCCAGCAAGCTGATCTTCCCCGCCCATTACGTGCCCCTGACTGAAGCGCTCTGGGATGGTCACATTCTGGCGTGGCACACCCGGGACCCCATGCTGGGGACTGCCGGCGGTGGTTTCTCGTGGCAGGCCATCCACGTCGGGCCCGTCGACGAGGAGCCCGGATGCCTCACCGAGGGGCGCGGGCCGTTCTACTGGGGTTTCTCCTACACCTTTCCTGAAATCATCAAGGTGAGGTTCCCGAGCGTCGTCCCGCGCCGACGGAATTCGGCCCGCGGCGGTCATCCGGTAGAGGTCGAGGTCTATGAACAAGTCGACCCGACCGGAGGCTGGTTCCGGTTCGAGGTCTCCTACGACCCGGCGCTGGGTTACCTCCCGCGGTTCGCGCGGATTGTCGCGTTGACTTCTACCGGCCACGTTCTCGGCAAGGAGATGTATCTCATCGATGCATTGCCCTGCGCCGCGGGCGGCTTCGTCCCCACCGAATGGTTCGATACGTTCGTCAGTGTCGATCGATTCTCCGTGCGATTCCCGGTATACGATGATGACACGGTTCTCAAGCCCGAGGAGAAAGTCCGCGGGGGACACTTCCAGGCCGCGGGGTTTAAGGACCGGTCGACCCCGGTCGCGTTAACCGACCTCAAGGGTGTGACCGCGCTGAACACGCCCGGCGGGTGGTTGCCTTTGCGCAAGACCGGCTCGTTGACCCTTCCGATGATCAAGCAGGCTGCCGGTAAAAACCTGACAAACCCTTCGCGTAACCGCGTGCTCCCCGGCCTAGACGCAACGGAGCTGCACCAATTCGATCCCGCAGAGCGTTCCAGCTTTCGGTCGACACTCTGGTGGGCGCTCACGATCATCGGCATCGCACTCGTCTCCTACGTCGGCTGGCGCCGGAACGCCCGGCGTCGGGCCTCCGTGCTTATCGTGCTCCTCCCGGCGTTCGTTACGAGCGCCTGTGGGATCGGCGGCTCGCCCGTCGTGAAGCTCAATGCGGCCTTCAAGGAGACCGTCGTCTTTGTTGATCCGGCGGCCGCGCATCTCGCCATGACCCTACTCGTTCGCAACGATGGCAACCAATCACTGCGTCTTTTCAAAGCGGACGGCGGGTGTAGCTGCCGCAAGGTGGATCAATCGCCGTTCCCCTGTGAGCTGACTCAAGGCGCACAAATGAGCTTGTCGGTTGCGATGATCGCCCCCAATGCGACCTCGCCTCAAAACGCCGGCTTCGAATTCGGAAACCGATCACGGGGTGGTGGGCGTCAGAATCCCGTATTTCACTCTGGTGAGCCACCAGTTCGATCCCGACGCGGCAACACACACGGCGCTCAGCGAGGACGATTCCTGGACGTTCGAATTCAGTCACCGCCAGATCTACCGTGGCGACGAGCCCAAGCCGCACATCAGTCCGGTGTTCCCGGCGGAGTTTTCCGCGGAGAAAGTCGCCACGCAAGGGGGTGCAGTCGGCGCAGGCGCGGGATTTCTATTTGAAGATTCCAAGTATAAGGTCCACTTGGTCAGCCGTACCTTGGGCTTCCAGAAAGCGTACATCGTGTTGCGCCGGCCGGATGGCGGAACCATCTTGGAGGCACCGGTAGTCTGGAACCGGCTCCCCTTTCTCTCCTCGATCCCGGAGAAGGTTACGCTCGGGGCGCGCCCCGTCCGCGTCTTCCTACGCTGCCCGGACGATTCCATCGAGATCACGCGCATCCTCGCAAAACCGACAGGTATCAGCGCTCTACTCACGTCGCCTCGTGAATTGCGCGTCTCGCTGGCCCTCGATGCGCCCGCCGTCATCGACGGGACGCTTGAGGTTGGGACGACCGCCGCGAACCGGCCCCCCCTCCGGATCCGCGTCGTGCGATATTCACGAGGGGTGATGAACTAATCCGGCCGAGACGGCGCGAAATCGCTGGGCAGCGAATGCGCGGGGTCCGATGGGACCCTCGTGCTGATCGGCTGGGGAAAAGATATGTGTTATTATGGAGAATAATGAGCTTTCAACAGAGGATTGTGACCGGCTCGGCCCGACCTATCGGAAAGTCCATGCGACAATGTTCTTGGGCCTAGTGGCCTGCTTCGTGGCGCTCTCCGTCGAGTGCATTTGGTCGAATCCGGTCATGCTCGATGAGTTCGCCCATATTCCAGCGGCCCTCAGCCACTGGCAGCTCGGGCGCTACTTCCTGTATCGGGAGAATCCACCGCTCGTGCGCTCGCTTGCAGCTATCCCGGTCCTGCTTTCCTCCCCGGTGATGGATTACGGCCGGGCGGAGGCAGGGCACCGAAGCGAGTGGGACGTCGGCGTAGACTTCGTAGGTGCCAACGCCTCGCGGTACCACGTCCTGATTGGCCGCGGCCGTTGCGTCATTCTCTTCTTAGCGATCGCCTGCGCCGCCTTGATTTTCTGGTGGTCGTCCGAAAGCTACGGGAGCGTGATCGGGCTCGCATGCGCTGCGCTCTGGCTGTCCGATCCTACCGTTTTGGCGCACTCGTCAATCGCGACCATTGATGTTGGGGCGGCAACGTTCTGCTGCCTTGCGACTTACACCTTCTGGCGTTTCCTCCGCAACCCCGACGGGACGAACGCCCTCGTCGCCGGACTCGGTCTGGGACTCGCGGAATGCTCGAAGTTCAGCATGCTCGTTCTCTATCCGGTCTGGATGGTGCTGACCGCTGTCGCGCACAACAAGCCGGACGTAACCGCGCTTAACCGAATCCCGACCTCCCGGTCCAAGCCTTCGTTGGGCCAACTCGCGTGTCTCTTCGCCCTCAGCATCCTCGTCATCAACCTTTCCTACGGTTTCGATGGGACCGGCATGCAGCTCGGGAGGCTCGAGTTTCGCAGCCAACTGCTCACAGGAAACGGATCCAAGGATTCGGATCATCCAATCACCGGCAACCGATTCCGAGGCACATGGATTGCCCGATTGCCGGTTCCCCTGCCGAGCCAGTATCTCCTCGGGTTCGACTCGCAGAAATGGGAAGAGGAATTGGGCTTCGTGCGCCTTTCGGGCGGGCGGATCGTCAAGCGGGGGGCTTGGTACAGTCCGCTCGAGACCTTGGCTTACAAGCTTCCGATGGGGACGCTCGTCCTCTGGATCGCCGTGGCAGGCTATTGGGTGGTCCGTTCGCGTGGGTTCCGCATTACGGAAGCAGTCGCGGCTTTGCCCGCCATCGCCTTGCTAATCATGCTGTTCACCCAGACGGGACTGAACTGGGTGGTGAGGTACGCCTTGCCGGTATTCCCCCTTTTTTGCGTTGCGAGTGGCCGTTCGATCCACGCCTTCTGGGCTTCCAAGATCGGGCGGATCGTCGTGCTCGCTTGCCTGGCCTGGAACACCGTCACCTTGCTGGGCGTCCGTCCGAATTACCTCTCGTTCGCGAATCTCTTGGCTGGCGGCCACGTGGGTGGCAGGCGCTACTTCCTCGGCAGCAACTACGACTGGGGGCAGGACCTGTTCCGGCTGAAACGGTGGTATGAAAATCAACCCGATCGGCGACCGCTATCCATGACCTATTACGGTGTCCTCTCGAGCGAGGCGCTAGGCCTATCCACAGTTGGCGTGCCCGAGAGCTTCCTTGACATCGGCAGCGGCGATTCCTCCGTGACGGAGGGTCAGAGGGGGTTCTATTGGGTAATTAGCGCAAACATATTGAACGGCATGCCCGGAAACGTTTCGCTTGACAATGGGTTGAAGTTCCGTGCCATGGTCCGATCGGACCGATTGACATTCGATAATGCGTTTGCCAGAGTTGGTGACACGTTGTACATATTCCGCATAGACGCCGACGCCCGCGTTGCTTCGCCCCGGAGCCTCACCTGCCGACAGCTCCGTGCTTGCCTGAAGCCCGCCACGGAATTGGATCGAAAGACTTACGCTACCCCGTGAATTCGAATCCTGCATTTGCCGCAAGTTTCTTGGGGCGGCCGCTCGGGCAGGGAATCTGCGTCTCGCGCTTGGCGCTTTCGGATGCGAAGTTTCGACCTCCGTTACGACTGAATGCCGTCCCGCGGAGTGTCGTAGGCGTGTCGCCTTCGCCGGATGACCGGTCCGCGAAAGAATGCGGCGGTAGACGCTCGCCGAGCGCGTGAAGGATGTGCGAAACTAAAAAGCAGTCGACCAGGATGGATCTCGATCCGGAACCCGGACCTTTCGCGGACAATCATTCGTGTGTGGTGGATCGCAACTTCCCGGAGCCGATTCGTGCTAACCTGGGCGTGCAGCTCGCCATGGGCGGCGACAAGTTTCACTTCGCGTGGTTCGGGCCGCCCGATCCGACCAAGCCCCATGCATTCCGGCTCCAAGGCCCGACCCTGTTCATCGATCTTAACGACAAGCAAGACCATGCGAGCCCCATCCGGAACAGCAACGAAGGAGGAACCTGCGATGGCCGCGTCTGGGAGCAAGAACGCGCTGGTGAGATTTGGGCTAGTCGCTAGACGGGGCAAACTTCGGCCCGCTCAAGCCCGAAGGTGCTTCATTCCACGGGTCGCCGAGCTGGAGACTCGTCAGCTCTTGAGCCAGCTCGTCGTCGTCACGAGCGCCGACAGCGGGACCGGCTCGCTCCGTGCCGCAATCGCGTCTGCGAGCCCGGGCGAGCTGATCACGTTTGCCGGCAGCCTGCGCGGCCAGACGATCGCGCTGGCGAGCCCCCTTCTGGTCAACACCAGCTTGACAATCCGGGGTTTTCCCCAGGGAGGTCCAACGATCAGCGGAAATGGGGCGACGGAAGTGTTCCAGATCGGCGCCGGAGTGTCGGTCAATTTGACCGGCCTGAAAATCACAAGCGGCAATGCCGCGCGGGGCGGCGCGATCGACAATGCGGGCAATCTCACGATCCGATCGTCTGTGCTGATGAATAATCAAGCGGTTGGCAACGCCTCCACGGCCGGGATGGGGGGTGCGATTTACAACGAGCCCGGGGCGACTCTGTCACTCTTTCAAAGCCGGCTGCTGAGCAACCAGGCAATCGACAATGTGGCTTCAGGTGGAAGTGCCTCCGGCGGCGCCGTGGAAAGCGCGATCGCAAGCAGAGTGTTCGTCCGCGGCTCGATTTTCAAGTTCAACCAGGCGATCTCGACCGAGGGTCCCAATGGGCATGCAGCCGGCGGTGCGATCGCAGATACGGGAGCGTTGGTCTCGATCGCAAGCAGCCGGTTTGCCGGCAATTCCGCGATGGGCTTCCTTGTCGGTGAGAGCGGCGCCATTCACAATCTCGACGGCGCGGTCACGATCTCGACTTCGGTCTTCACCGGCAACCAGGGGATTGGCACTGGCCCGGGCGGCTACGCCGCCTCGGGGGCGATCACCAACAAGAGCGATTCGTCGGGCTCGGCCACGATGACGATCCGGAACAGTTCCTTCACTCGCAACCAGGCGATTGCGCTCGGTACTGGCGGGGATGGGGTCTCGACGTTGAGCGCCGCTTTTGGAGGTGCGATGGGCACCTCGGGTTCGAGCGTCATCGTGAATGTGAGCACCAGCAGCTTCTTCGGAAACCAGGCGATAGCTGCGCTGCCGAGCTCGACGTCTACGGGTAATCTGTTCGCGGGAATCGCGGTTGGCGGTGCAATCGAGAACGACTCGGGCGCGATCTTCAACCTGCGCAACAGCGTGGTATCGAGGAACTCCGCGCGGGGTGGTGCCAGTGGAGCCAGCGGCTCCGGCGGCGCGGCCTTCGGTGGTGGGATCGGCAGCTTCATGGGGAGCGCGACCCTCAACGTGACGAACACGATCGTGACGGCTAATTCAGCCCAGGGCGGTGGTGGTAGTTACGGCGACGGCTGGGGCGGCGGTATCGCGGTGTTTCAAGACGGCATAGCGACATTGTCCGGCGTCACGCTCGCCGGCAACCGCGCGATCGGCGCGGCAGGCACGAGCGGGACGCCAGGTTCGAATGGCCAGGGTGGCGCCCTATCCGTCGGGCTCGGATTCAGTTC
This sequence comes from uncultured Isosphaeraceae bacterium, assembly GCA_963781785.1. Taxonomy (GTDB): domain Bacteria; phylum Planctomycetota; class Planctomycetia; order Isosphaerales; family Isosphaeraceae; genus CAWAHD01. The sequence goes on from CAWAHD010000002.1 coordinate 1,725,399, forward strand.
GAGCACGCCCGGCTTTGTGTACCCGGACCTGTCAAGGGCGGTGATCCGCAACAGCGTGCTCACGGGCAACGCCGCGACCGGCGGCACGGGCAGCTCAGCGGGCGCCGGCGAAGGCGGCGCGATTGACCTGGGCGGCGGCACCATCACGATGCAGACGACGCTTCTGAGCGGCAACACCGCGCGTGGCGGGCCGGGCTCGACGAGCGGGCAATCCGGAAACGGCTCCGGCGGCGGTGCATTCGTCGCCGCCGGGACCACGTTCAACATTTCGACCTCGAACATCATCGCCAACCTCGCCTCGGCCGGCTCCGTGTTCATGGGGGTTCTGAGCGGGGCGGGGGTCGGGGGAGGCCTTTACATCCAAACCGGTGGATTGGTATTCCTCAATGGGTCGACGCTCGTTGTGGCGAACCGCGCGACGACCGCGAGCAGTCAGATTTTCGGTGTGGTTCAGGGGTGAGAGCGGGGCATATCCGCATCTTCTTGATCCTTCATCCTTTAATTTGGGGGTTTAGCCACCATGAATCGCCGGCACTTCCTGGCCGCTTCGGCGGCCACGACCGCCTTGACCGCGGCGGGCACGGCTGCCGCCACCGCGGCCGTGACAGCATCCGCTCGAGCTTCAAGAACACCGCTCAAGGTGATCGTCCCCCAGATCAGCTCGGAACAACTCGCCGACCTGAAGGCGGCCGCCCCGAGCCTGGAGCTGGTCCCGTGCAAGAGCGAAGACGAGGCGATCGCGCAGATTGGCGACGCTGCCGCGTCGTACGGCTACATTTCTCAGCGGATCATCCAGGCGGGGAAAGCCCTGAAGTGGGTGCAACAGCCCAGCGCCGGAGTCGAGCACTTGATCGAGATCCCCGAGCTGGTCGATAGCGAGATCATCTTGACCAACATGCAGCGGGCTTACGGCCCCGAGATCGCCGATCAGGCGATCGGCTACCTGCTCGCGTTCACCCGCAGCCTGACTCATTTCGTCCGCACGCAATCGAGTCAGGAATGGCGCTCGAGCCGGCAGGGTGTGGTGCTTGATGAACTGATGGGAAAGACCATGCTGATCATCGGTCTGGGCGGCATCGGCAGCGAGATCGCCCGCCGCGCCGCCGCATTCGGCATGCGTATCCTGGCGACTGACCCCAAGGTGCTCGAACGGCCGCCCTCTGTCGAGGAGCTGCACCGGCCCGACGCGTTCCACAAGCTGCTGCCGCGTGCCGACGTCGTCGCCAGCGCCGTACCGCTCACGAAGGCGACGAAGAAACTGATCGGTGCCAAAGAGCTGGGAATGATGAAGCAGGGGGTGATTCTCATCAACGTCTCGCGCGGCGGCGTCATCGATACCGACGCCTTGGTCGCCGCACTCGACAGCAAGCAGGTCGCCGCTGCCGGACTTGACGTGACCGACCCGGAGCCATTGCCAAAGGGACATCCGCTCTGGTCGCGCAACGTGATCATCACGCCCCACAGCGCGGGCCAGTCACCGGGCGGCGATCGGCGAAGGCACGAGTACTTTCGCGAAAACCTCCGCCGGTTTGCCGCATGCGAGATGCTGCTGAACATCGTAGACAAGAAGGCCGGCTATTGACGCGGCACGCCCCGCCGAGGGCGCGATGTCGCTCCGGACTGCTGCGCGTGAAGGGCTCTGAGCTTTTGTCTGCCGTCGCGAAATGCCGGAAATCTTTGAAATCCGCGCTGAAGCCGGGAATAGTCGACCCGCAGCGAGGCATATAATGCGGATCTCGGCTGGATGGATCACCCGCATGGAGCTTCGCAATGGCCAGTGTACGATCGAACATGTCCCTCAGCGGCCGGGTGATGCATCGCGGAGAGGCGATCGTCGTTCAAGGAATGCGCGATCGATGGAATTTCCGCGCTTTGGTGTTTGCCGCCACTGTATTAACGTGCGAACTGGATCTGTGTTATTAGAATCGACCGGCTCTTAATAAGCAGTGCCCGAGAGGGACTCTCCACCGGAGCGGGTCGCCAGAGCTCTCCATATCCAGGAATCAACGGTCTGTTTGACGAATCTCACCGAACCGTCCATCCACAGGGCTTGGACTCCGCCGGGATGAGCACTCCGGGCCGTTACGGATCCGCCTGGCATCACTCCCCCTCCTTCCGAGTCAGGATCGTCCGGCAAATCGCTGCAGTCCGCGCTCGCCCAGTTGGGGGTTGAGACGTGGTTGTAGAGGGTATGTGGGTAACCACCTACTATCCAGAACTGTCCGGAGTCCGCCAGAAAATGGGAGGGCGTCAGCGTTAGCGCGGCGCAGGCGGCTGCCATGTCATCGCTGTCGGTCGGTAGTCGAATGCTTGACATGCCCGAGAACCAGAAGTCGCGCTTCGCTGAGAAACCGGCTCCGTCACCGCTCCCCTGCAGCCTTTCAGAGAAGCCTACCGTTTGGCTGAGGCCGTCCGTGATACTACGGTCGCTGGTCGCCTTGAGCCCGGGAAACACGCCACCACCGCCGGGCCACGGTGTGCCGTCGTGCTCGAACGGGTTGGGACCGTCAGTCGCCCTGTAACTGTTTCCCGGTTTCAGCGGCGAATCCGACGGACACAGGAAGACCGACAAGCAGGTCGTTGCGATTGTCGAGTTCGCCGGGCTCAGCGCTTCGGGGGGCAGAGAACGCGTGAACCCCACGTTATTGAACAGATTCAAACTGTTAAACGGAACGGCTTGGTCAAGATAGGGGAGTAGCTGCGCGTGAGCGGAAATCGGAGAGGGGGGGCCGAAAAGCGTACCTCGCTTGGTTCGACCATCGGGCTTCATTCCCGCGGGATACTCTCGCAAAGACGAATGGTGATTTGCCAAAGCCAATCCGATCTGCTTGAGGTTGTTGGCGCAAACAGCCCGCCGAGCGGCTTCACGCGAGGCTTGCACCGCCGGAAGGACCAAGGCCACAATAAGCCCCATCACCGCTATGACCACCAGAAGTTCGACCAAAGTGAATCCAGCGCAAGTTCTCGTCTGGTCGCTGGAATGCATCTCCTCACCTCCTCTCGAGCACGGCGCATCCCGAGGCCACCGAACGCTACATCGAAACGGCGACACCCGAAACGGGGAGTTGTAAGCTCCGCGCACCTTCGTGGTCGGTCTCGATCACCAGAACGGCGCGCCAGGGACCGGGAACGATGGGAACGATGGGCGACACGAGAACGACGTGCTGAACGCTAAGTTCCTCGTCATACTTCGCATTAACTGGGACGTCGTTATTGTCGCATCGAACCCGCAGAATTCGAAAAGGCTTCTTTTGGGTCGATCTTGCGACGATCGTTCCGGAGACGTGCGCACCGCCTCTACTGGGGCCAAACACAAGGCGGCTTGGGGCGATCGTCACGACCGGATCAACGCTCCACGAGACAGGCAAAATCAATCGACCGCGCTCGCTGCCGCCGCACGTGACCTTCAGGAGTACGGCGTGGCGAAAATCCGTTGGTTCCAGCGATGCCCTGACTTGGACACGGAGTTGACCGTACCGCCCCTTGAACTGCCGATCCGATGAGCGGTGAACCAGCGGCAGGTTCAGATCCTTGTCAGGGCGGACCTGGGCCGAGACGGGCGCGGAATCGGCTTCTGCGACAACCTGGCAGCGACTGCATAGGGGCAGCCCCTCGAACAAAATCTCGAGCTCGATTTCGCGAATCTCACCAGGACTAATCCGGCCGAATGCCGCGGATTCGGGGCTGGTACGCAGCGGGTTGACGATCCGCCACTCGTACTCCACGGTGGCTCGAGGATGCTTCGGATCATTCGAGTTGATGACAATGTACGATCGCCGCGGTTCCGGCGAATCACCCAAACTCAAACGTGCAGTCAAAATCGTGGTTTCCCCAGGCCTCAATTCGTCCCTTTCTAAAAACGCTTTCGTGCAAGTGCAGCTTAGCTGAATTGAAATAATGTTCAGAGTTCGGCTCCCATCGTTTCGGACGGTCGTCCGAACGTCAAGGGTACCGCCCGGCTGGTCGCGAATCACGTTTCCCAGCTTGTGGCTTACCGGCTCGATGTGGATAGAGGCGCTCGGTGCGGCTTTTGCGCCGATATTTCGGGTCGCTCGGAAGGCGCCTGGCGGCAACCCGAGTACGATACAGCGAGCACAACCTCGAAAAGGAACAACAACCGCCATGCTTTCAACGATCTGTTAGCAATTCTGCGGCGCAAGGTTCTACTGAAGGCGTAGAGCAAAACGATCAAGATCAGCGATGCGCCAGCCAAGACAGACCAGCGCCAACGGAGCGGGGTCCTGATCGACTCTTCCGGCTGGAATGGCTTGGGACCGATCAGCAAGGCCTTCCTCGTCCACTGCTGCCGAAACGTGTCAACCGGGAGCGTGTAAGATCCGGGAGGATCCACCACGTACGCGTTTGACCTGTCGCTATCGTACAGGAGGACGAAATGGTTGTCCTTCAGGAGCGCGATGCACGCGAACGGTTCCGCACGTGCATGGAGATTCTCCAGCGTGGTTTCCACAGCGAGAGTTTGCGCCCGAACTTGTTTGCCGCGTCGCTAAGCTCGGCCATCGAATATCCAATTGGCCCCGGATTGCCGAGCGACAACTCAAAAGCCCTGTATCGTCCCGGGGCAAAACCAGCCGCCCTGAGCGCAACATGAAGGCAGTAGCTGCCACAGCGGATGTTGGGCTGCGCAGCTTTCGGCTCGGGCGTGGGCTGGAATGTCACCACCAGAACAATGAGAACGGCACCAGTGTTTGCCATGACCGCTGTCCTGCGGGTCACTGAGGGCGCTGGCCATTCTTGAACGGCAACAATGGGTCCGAGCGCTCGCGGAACTGACGAATCACTTCTGGAGAAAGCCGCGACTTCCAAGCAGATTCGAGAGTCTGTCAAGCGCCTCGTCCTCGATCTTAATCGCTTCCGGATTGAGCCGATACCTGCGCTTCTGGATGCGATCTTCGACCATCGTATCGGCTGGAAGCATCTTCGTAATGGCTGCCCACCTGAAAAACGACTCGGCCTCCTCGCGGAGATCGATTTCCTTGACCTTGACTGAAATCTCTTCCTTGCGCGTTTTTCCAGGCCCCGAAACGACATCGTGGACATATTGCAGGGATTCGGGGACGAACACGGTTCCGAGCGGCCGCCAGCGGTAAGTTCCTCTCGATTGAGGGGACCCGGATCGCTTCGGCAAATACCGCGAGCCGACCACGTTACCGCCTTTCTGGAAGTCGAAATCCAATTCCCAAACTCCTACATCCGGGTCGTGACGGCGCTGGCGAACGGCCGTCGCGCCAAGCTGGACATAATCAAACGTCGAACCGCGGTAGGGGCTAAACCGACCGATCGTTTCAGCCCACGGTCTTCCTTGACCGGGCGGGCAGCATTGAAACCATAGCATGTGAGGGTGAAACACGATCAGAGGATTTGGCGCGCCGGTTTCGGGAGGCTGGATGAAAAGAATGTGAGCCAACGAATTGTAGGCCAGCAACTGATCTTTGTTTCTGATTTCGATATCCCATGTTCTTCCCTCAGGCTGCTTTCTGTAGTCTTCCCGACCGAACGTCTTCCCACTTGGGTCGTACACAAGGTATCGCAAGAAAAAGTCGCTCTTGCCAGGTGATCTCCGCTTGAACCAAGACCACTTCCGCGCCGGCTTCCGGGGTACACTGGAGCTCGATATTGGCATGGCCGTGTTCGAGGGAGGACCGGTTAGCAACTTGAGCGTCGCGAAGAACTTCGGCCCAGCGATCCTCAGCCCGAGCACTAGCCAACGAAAAGATCGCGGGAGTAACGGCAAGCTCCAATAGCACCAGTCTCCTCAGCTTGGTTAGCAGTGTCTTGTTCAAACGACAAGGCCGACAGCTCTGTGAGCGTTCTTTTGCCATGTTGATGCGCTCTCGGCATATGCCGCAGTCGTCGCTGACACCTTCAGTCTGCGGCGAAAATCAGCCGAAAGGTGCGCGGCGCACACGTTAGCCTGGCGGAGCAGCAAACTCGAAAACCGGCAGTCGGCAATGAGAAGGTGCGCGAAAGTCGCTCTGGGGCGTGGTGCGAGTCCCGAGGATCGAGGCACAAATTGGGCTCATTAGGGACTGCGCCGTCTGCTCGTAGACCGAAGACGCGAGGTACTTCCCGTCCGCTACTACTCGCTTGTTCCTACTGAGCTGTTTCGACCGCCTCGCGCGGTGGCGTCGAGAAAAGGCGAATCAAGTGCAGGTATCACCGCAAGTCTGCTGAGTCGTTGCGACACCAAAAAACATGTTCGCCTGGTAGCAACCCGTCACGGGGTTCCAAATACACTGGTAGTATCCCAAGCACGCGAAGTTCGGCCCGGCGGTCACGCAAGTCGCGTAGTTTACTACAATTACGCAATCGTTCAGATTAACGCGCGGATTTACCCAAAACTTGGCCACCTCGCATGCGGTATCGATGTTATAGGTAGTACAGGCGGCGTTTGGGTTAGGAAGTTGGCAGCGCGTGGGCTCTCCGCAACAGCGATCCGCCGCCGAGCCTCCAAAAATTCCTCGCATCTCTTCGACGCCCAGCGTCCTCACTGAGCACTGACGCCCGCCAGAGAGGAAGGAGCACGTAACCCCGATCGACAAAAGGGCGAGAAGGCTGAGTTTGCGCAGCATGGTGTTCCACCTTTCCCAACAAACGCGAGACCGGAAGCAAGCCGTGGTGCGTTCGGACATGGGTGCGGCGAACGTGCTGGACGACAACACGACAACCCAACGCGCTGAATTCTTGACCAATTCGACCTTACGCTGAACGTCGCAAGCCACGTCGAAATTTTCGGCGCAACGACCCCGACACCATCCGGGGACCATACCGCGCGATTACCTTCCTGTCAATAACCCGAAACTGCGGTTCCGGATGGCCCGGACCGGCCGAGCGCCGAACCGGCGCGGGGAACCTCGCGGGGCTCGCCCTGAGTGGGAACGACGGAAGCTCTGGCACCGGCAAGTCACCGGGCGGTGAGCGGCGAAGTCACGAGTACTTTCGCGAAAACCTCCGCCGGTTTGCCGCAGGCGAGATGCTGTTGAATATCGTGGACAAGAAGGCCGGCTATTGACGCGGACGAGTCAGATCAGTGAGCAGCGGTAAGAGGACGAGCACGAACAGCATCCATGATTCGCCGCGTTGCATTTGTCATATGAGATCTTACTCCTAATCTTACTCTTGCTCTTAATCCTCGTCGTAATCGTACTCTTCCTCGTAATTCCTATTCGGATGGGCACCGGCATTGGCTGGTGCCTCCATCAGTGCGCCTCCCACGGGTCATAGCTGCCGAAGGTCCAGATATGCCCCTCCAGGTCGCGGCAGGTGAAGTCCCCGCCGCCATAGTCCTCGTCTTTGATATCAATCTAACTGATCACTTGTACCCCTGCAAAAAGAAAAGTCACCCGTCCACAGACACCAGTCGCTTGGCCAGAGTGGCGATCGCGTCGGTCGCTACCGGCTGGCGAGCCCTGATGCGAGTGTCAACAAAGGCCAACGCCATGTCGATGAGGCTGGCCGACGGTTGACTCGGGGGCGCTTGTGAACTGTGGATGTACACTACGGGAGCTGGCGCCGGCGTGCTGAGTCCGATGATCGAGATCCCGGGCGCGACTGCGGACGTGCTCGCGCTCGCCGCCACTGCCGGCTGGCCATTCGTCGAGGCCGCCAAAGGGCCGGCCGGCACGCCAGTCGTGGTCGTGTCCAGCGCGGCAACCGTGCCGTTGCTATTGGTTCCCGCCGTGGCGAGGGACTGGTTGGCTACCGCGCTATGGGGCGCGGCTCCATCCCACACGATCAGCACGCCGTCAGCGTCAACCGCGTTGCCGTTGGCCTGGTTGGTGAGCAAGACCTTGAGGGTGCCGCTGGCGATCGAGAATGTGCCCAGATCAAGCCACCCCACCCCGCCGTAGCTCCCCTGGCTCAAGCAGCCATGGGATTGGGTCACCAGGATCGACTCGTCGATGGAAGTGGTTCCCAGTTTCTTGCTGCCGTCGTAGACGGAGAACGGCGCCGACTCGGAATCATTGCACTGGCTCGCGTATGTGATGTAAACATCGTAGTGCCCGCTGGCCAGGCCCGCGAAGGTCCACGTCGCCGTGGCCGTCGCGGTCCTCGCGGTTCTGGCGTACCGGTTGGTTCCGTTGAACCCGCCGGTGGCCGTGGTCCAGGTCCCGGTCTCGGCATAGCCGGGCTGGCCGTTGTCGAGCGTGGCCGTCGGATTCAAGGATGGCGACGAGTGATCACCAAAGACGAGGCAGTTGATGTTCTGGCCGCTTTGGGTCGTGATCGTATAGCCCGTGGGATAAAGCGGCTGAGTCTGGACCCAGCCCGCCGGGATGACCTGTGCGACGGTGAACGTGCCGGGGAACACTCCGCTGAACGAGTAGTTACCCCACTTATCCGTAACCGCCGCTGCCGCCACGTTGCCGGAGGTGTTGAGCAAGTCGACCGTCCAGTGCGCCAGGGCGGGTTCGTTGCGTTGCTGCGTCCCGTCGCCGTTCAAGTCGTTGTAGACATTCCCCGAGATGCTCACGAGCTGGAAGTCGCCGAAGTTCAGGCCTGGCTGATTGGAGCTGCTGGTCGCCGCGATGATGTAGCTGTACGAAGGAGGTCCCGGCTGGGTCTGGTACCACCCGGTCTGCTGGACTTCCGTGATCGTCCAGAGGCCAGGGCCGAGGTTGCCGAAGCTGTACGTGCCGTTGCCGTTCGTGGTCTGGGAAGCCACCAGATTGCCCATCATGTCGAACAGCTTGATCGTCCAGCCCTTCAGGTTCTTGTCGCCCTTGTCCATCACGCCGTTGCCGTTGACGTCGTTGTAGACCGTACCCGAGTAGGTCAGGAGCTGGAAGTCGCCGAAGGCCAGGCCGCTCTGGTTCTGGCCGCTGGCCGACGTGACCGTGTAGGTCCCGGGCGCCGCCGGTGCGGTCTGGATCCAGCCGCTCTGTAGGATTTCCTTGACGGTGTAGGTACCGGGGCCGACGTTGGGGAAGCTGTAATTGCCGAGGGAGTTGGTCTTCGTGGTGGCGACGACCTTCCCGGCCGAGTTGAGCAGTTGGATCGTCCAGTAGGCCAGCCCGGGCTCGCCTGCCTCCTGGGACCCGTCGCCGTTCAAGTCGTTGAACGTGTCACCGCTGATCGTGATCGTCTGGAAGTTGCCGAACTGGAGGCCCGATACGGTGCCGCCCGCGGTGACGTTCACCGTGAATGTTCCCGGCCACGACGGCGCGGTCTGGAGCCAGCCGGATTGGACGACCTCCTCCACGGTGTACTTGCCTGGAGCGAGACCCTCGAAGTCAAAGGTTCCTCCCGCATAGCTGAGCTGCGAGGCGACCATGACGGACCTGGAGTTGAACACCTCGACGTCCCAGTTGTCGAGGCCGGGGTCACCGGGATCAAGGGTGCCGTTGCCGTTGAGGTCATTGTAGACCTGGCCGGTGATTCCGCCCGCGGCGTACTGCGCCGTCTTGACCGAGAGGAAGTATTCGCCGTAAGTCCCCGGATCGTTGAAGACCACGATATGATACTGGCCGCCGATCTTGGCCTTGTACGTCAACGACTCGTTGATGCCGTCAGCGAGCTTGGTGCCCGTGGCAACCAGGTTCCCGAAAGTATCGTAGACCTCGATGTTGACCGAGACGTGCGTGTTCTCGAACTCACCGCCCTGGTCGGACGGCGTGTACGACTTGAGGACCAGCGAGTTGCCGGCTGCGACGTTGATCGTGTACCAGTCGTCATTCACCGCCGGGGGCACCGAAAACGACGTGATATGCGTCCTCCAGATGTCGTTTGCGCCATCGCTGCCGATGTACTCGTTAGCCGACCAGAAGGTCATGCCATCGGTCGGGTCGAGGACCGTCGTACTGTAATCGCCGATGCGAGAGTTTTGGTAGAAGAAGCCCCCGCCCGGGGCCGCGTCGTAGGAGCTGAAGTGGCCCATGGTGTCCAGGCTGCCGACCCACATCGAGAGATACTCGGTGTTCGACGCCTCCATCCAGGTGAAGCCCAGGTCGCCGCGGCTGTCGATGGCCACGGACGGCATTTGAACGGAGACGCCGGGACCTGGGTCGATCACGCCCTGCTTCACCAGCACCGGCGTGCCGCTCGATACGTTGACCTCGTAGTACAGCCCCTTGGGATAGGTGAAGCCATCCGCGGCGGTCGCGGCTGCCATGGCCGTCACCAGCATGCCGTTGAGATACTCCACCTCGTATGTCGTCGTGTTCGGGAAGGTGGTCCAGGTGCCGCCGGGCTGATTGGCGACGTTCGCAGCGAGATACGGCGCGACGGGGATCGACGTGTAGGTGAAGGTCGGCGAGCTGCTCAGGTAGTTGGTCATCTCGGTAACACGCATGGTGTCGCCGCCGGCATCGGTACCGTCGGTCGAGAAGAACCACTCGACTCCGCCCGTTGTGTCGCCGTTCATCTGGGCCGGCGGCATCGCCCGGAACTGGTACTCGGGCGTCGAGATGAACATATCGAGCGTGCCCGCGAAGGCATGTGCCTTGTCGATCGTCGCGATCTTGGCCTGGCCGGTCGTGCTGAAATCATCGAACGAGACGAAGATGGCATCCTTGTTGAATCCCGGCTTCGGATAGTCGGGAAGCCCGGCGCCTCCGTTCACGTCGAGGTTGTACGTGGGCAAGAAGCCGTCCAGGGCGTTCGAGTCCACCGAGATGGCCAGAAGCAGACCGGTGTCCGAGCCGTCCAGGGCCGTGACGTACCAGCGATCGGCCGTGTTGTCGTAGAGGACGTACACGTCGCCGCCGTTGCCTTGTCCGAAGAACGACGTGAGGGACTCGTCGAGCACGATCGCGCCCGTCGACTTGCTGTACACGCGGATCTCTTCGTTGACCGTCTCGATGACCTGCGTGGGCCCAACGGCTGCGTTGGTGTCCGGCGGCAAGCAACCGCAAGGATTGTCGGGTGACGCGAAATCGATCCCTTCGAAACTGGAGCCGACAGTCAGCGTACCACCCGGATCGAGCGCCCCCAGCACTCCACTAGTCCCGGTCAGCGGCTGGGCCGTGACAGAGGTGTTGTGGGGCTCGATGTCGAAGTTGGCGCTGCGCGTCACCACCAAGCTGTACTTGAGGCCCTGATCGCCAGTGACCTCGAGGTAGTAGGTACCGGTCGACGACGCCACGAAGTTCTGGATCGAATCGCTGACGTTGGTCGAGCCCCCCACTCCGGTGGCCAGGACGTCGCCCTTGCCGTCCACCAGCGTGATCTGAAGTGCGTCGCCGTTGAGGCTATCCGCCACGACGGTTGCCGACTGGCCCGCGGAAAGGCTGAACGAGTAGTAATCCTGGGTGTCCGGCGGGGGCGCGTTGGGATTGTCCACGCCCCAGACGGTGACGCCAATCGGCAACGGCACAAACGTGCCGAACTGTTCATTGCCGTATTGGTCGAACCGGAACATATCCCAGTAGTAGGTGTTCGTGGTCCACACGTTGCCCGCCTGGTCCGTCTGGGCCTGGTTCGTCCCGTAGTAGCCGACTTCCTGCTGGAAGTTGCCGCTGTAGTCATAGCGGAGGGCGGCATACTCGAAATCACCGCTCCAGATGCCGGTGCCCGCGGGAGCTGTCGAGGTGATGTTGGGTTCGGGCGAGAAGGCGAAGTAGTTCACCGCGCCCGAGGTCGTATTGAGCTGGTAGATCCCCGTGCCCGAGGGACCGTACAGGCCGGTGAAGTAAACGTTGCCATCGGTCCCGATCGAGGCGCTCTCGGGCACCATGCCGGCCGTCGAATAGCTGGCGATCTCGTTGTAGCTCGAATCCAGGTGGATGATGTTCTGGCTGTTCGGCTGAGAGATCCAGAAGCTGCCGTCGGAAGCGATGCTGAAGCCGTACGGGTAGTACCAGCCGTAGTTGGATTGATCCGTCGGCAGCGGAATGGTCGCCAACTGCTGGCCGGTGATCGGGTTGAATTCGAGCAGCTCGCCGTCGACCGAGCCAGATCCGGGTCCGCCATAACCGTTGGAGCTGGTCGTCACCGCGGCGTAGAGCATGTTGTTGGCCGGATCGAGCTCGACGCCGGCCAGTGACAGGTAGGGGTCGCCGTTGACCGGGATGACCTGCACAATCTGGCCCTGACCGTTGAGTCGGAGGATATCCGACACAGTCTGGGCCGAGTAGTAATAGCCATAGTATCGGGACGACACGAAAACATCGCCCGGCAAGATCACATCCGGCAGGCTGCCCACGACCGCCAGCCGGTCGGCACTCCCCGTGCCGAGCGGAATCGAGCTGCTGCTCAAGTCCTGCCGTGGCAATCGAGACGTTCGAGGTGCCGGTCTTGACATAAGCGTTGAGATCGTCCTGGATCGTGTACAGGCCGAGGTTGCCCGGCACCCCCGCGTCGCTGACCTGGATCGTGTAGACGCCCCCCTTCGAGATCGCGGCGGTCTCAATCACCGCCGCCTGGCCTTGCCCAGGAGCCGTCGCGGTCGCGATCACATGGTGGCTCGGGTCGAGCACCGTGATCACCGGCTCAAGTGCCAAGGTGGTCGGCGTCACCACCACACTGAGGGTCTGCCCGGGGTTGATGTTTACCGTCAGGCTGTCGACATCCGTGGGCGTCACCAGGACGTGGGCGTCGGAGTCGGTGTAGATCAGGTCGCCCAGGGGAGGGACCGCCGTGAACGGCGTGGGCAGCGCCGCCGTGCCCAGGGCCACGGCGAAGTTGACCGTGTAATTGCTGGCCGTCGGCAGGCCAACCAGGTCCTGGAAGCCGCCGGCCACGAGGGTCAGCGTGTACGTGTCGTCGGGTAGGTTGGCGTAATTGATCGTGAGCACCGTTCCGGTCGGATCCCAGCTAAACGACGCGGCCGCATATTGCGCGCTGCGGAAGTTGCCGGACAGCTCGAAGCTCGAGACCGTGGTGTACGACGTGTTCATCGGCTCGCTGAAGGTAACCACCTCGGTCAGGCTGTAGGGGGCCGGAGAGAAGACGGCGCCATTGGCGACCGACGAGCTGATCACCGATGGTGCCACGTTGTCGGTCGTGAAGGTCGACGTGAAGTCGGCAAGGCTCGCACCACTGACGTCCTCAACCCTCTGACCGGTCCCCGGATCGGCGGAGATGACAGCCGTGTTCAAGACGCGATCGCCGGTCGAAAACGACGAGGGATCGATCGTCCAGTCCACGGTGTGGGCGTTGACCAGGGTGACCGTGGTTGCGGGCACGCCGTTGATCGTGAGCTCACCGGGGGTCAGCGATGCCGCGTCAATCGATTGGTTGAAGGTGACCACATAGTTGGTCGGCGGCTGGAGCAAGGCCCCGGCGGCCGGGTCGGTCGTTGTGACGGAAACCGCCGGCAAGGCGCCGGTCGCACCGCTGACCAGCAGGCCGTACTCGCCCTGGGTCGGGCTCGCGGTCAGGGGTGACGACGTGACCTCGATGATGTACGTCCCGGAGGCACCACCCGGCACCGTGTAATCGATCACCGAGTTCCTGCCGTCGGCCGCGTTAGCGGCGGCGACGGCAACCAGGCTGCCGTTCGGGGCATAGAGCAACAGCTCAGGTTCGAACGTGTTGGCAAACTCGTTCGGACCACCGGACGGTGTGGTGGTCGCGAAGTGAAGCGCTGTCTCCTGCCTTGGCATTGACCGAGTAGAAGTCAGTGCCGGCCCCCGAGAAGATCGTGAACGAAGCGATCTTGGTCCGCCAGATGTCGGTGCTGCCGTCGGAGCCGATGTACTCATTGGCGCCCCAGAACAGGCCGGTCGCGGGATCGTAGACCGCGCTGCCGTAATCACCCTCGCGGGAGCTGTAGGGCATGGGGCCGCCGCCGGGAGCGAAGTCGGTGCCCGCCGTGGTCGTGCCGAGAGGCTGGCCGGCGATGTGGCCGGCCACATACGCCGAGACATACTCGTTCAAGGATGACTCCATGTACGAAATGCCGATGTTGCCCGCGGGATCAATGGCGGCCGCCCCGAAGTAAGTCGCCACGCCCGGGCCGGGGTTGATCACTCCTTCCTGCACCAGCGTGGGCGTCCCGCTGGAGACGTCGACCTCGTACCAGTGGACGTGCGTCTGCGCGAAGCCGTCGCTGGCGTCGGTGGCGGCCAGGGCCGTCACCATCTTGCCGTCGAGGAAGTCGACCGACGTGGTAGTCGGATCATTGGTCTCCACCGACCCCGGCGCTCCTGGTTGGTTGGCCAGTGTGGTGTAACCGAACGTGTTGACCGGCAGCGAGAACGTGGTGTAGGTCGGCGAGCTGCTCAGCACGTTGGTCATCTCGGTCACGCGGATCGTGCTGGCCGGGAAGGTGTACCCGTCAGTCGAGATGAACCACATCGGGCGCCGGGAGCGGCGCCGTGCATCTGCGCGGGGGTCAAGGCCCGGAACTCCGCAGGCGGAACAGACTGGTAGTAGGTCAGCGTTCCCGACAGGGCCGCGGCCGTGTTGACCGTGGTCACCACCGTCTGCACGAACGCGCCGGTGGAGCTGGAAAAATCCTGGGCTTCCATGACGATCGCGTCGGCGTTGTAGCCGAACTTGGTGAAGTCGGGTGTGTCTCCGGGAGCCGCCAGCGGCACTTCGTAGACGTGAGAGAACCCGTCCACGGGGCTCGCATCATTCGAGACGGCCAGCCATTCGTCGCCGGCGGTGACCGCGTCGATGGCCGTGATGACCCACCGGTCTGCGATGCTATCGTATTCGACGTACGGGTCGCCACCGTTGGCCCCACCGAACAACGTGCTCAGCGGCTCATCGAGCAATTGGTTGCCCGACGTGTCCCAGACGCGGAAGTCGACGTTCACGGTCTCCGCGACGAATCCGTTGCCCACCGCCGCATTGGTGTCGGGCGGCAGGCAGCCGCAGTCCGAGCCGTCGAAGTCGATGCCCTCGATTGTCGTTCCGACGAGTGCCCCATTGGGGTTCTGGAGATCGCCCAGCACGCCCCCCTGCTGGGAGCTGCCCGACTGCTGGGTCGCCGTGATGTTCTGGGCGGTCTGGGTGGTGGTGTGGGGCTGTGTGGTGAAATCGGTGCCCCGGGTGACCACCAGGTTGAACTTGGCCCCACCGTCGCCACCAACAACGACGTAATAGGTCCCACCGGCCCGAGCCACGAAGTTGTTGAGCCCGGCGGCGTAGTTGGACGCGCCGGGGCTGCTCAGGGCCAGCACATCGCCCTGGCTGTCCTCGATCGAGAATTGGACGTTCTTGCCGTTGAGGCTCTCGATCGCGATCGACGCGCTTTCACCCTGGTTGAGTAAGAACGAGTAAGCAGTGCCCGACAAGGGGGGAGGCGGAGGGCTGTCGACGCCCACGACCGTCAAGCCCAGCGGTGACGAAACGGCGGTGCCGAAGATGATATTCCCGCTCGTATCGTAGTAGTAGACTTCACCGTACCCGAAGTTGTCATTCCAGACATTGCCGGAGGGATCGTTCTGGTTTTGCACCGTTCCGAAGAAACCGACGTTTTGCAGCAGGTTGCCGCTCGAGTCGAACAGTAGACCGCCGTCGTAATAGTCGCCGACCCATGACCCCCCGGCGGGCGCGTTGTTCGAGAATTCGGGCGAGGGCGAGGAAGCGAAGAATGAAACGTTCCCGGTCGATGGGTCGAGCAAGTCGATCACACCATTGGCGGAGAGACTGACCAGGATCTGGCCGTCGGGGCGGACCGAAGCGGCCTCAGGATTTCCCCCGACGAAGAAGCTGGCAAGCTCGTTCCCACTCGCATCGACGTGGATGATGTTGCCGCTGTTGGGCTGCGGGATCCAGAAGGTGTTGTCGGGGGCAATCCCGAAGCCGAACGGATAGTAGTAGAAGTTCTCGGCCGGGTCATCCGGGATCGCGATCGTCGCCAGCAGGTCTCCAGCCAGGTCGAACTTGAGCAGCTCGCCCGAGACACTGGAGCCGTTGAAGCTGGTGGTGATGGCCGCGTAGAGGTTGCCGTCGGGCCCCAGCTCGACGCCGGAGAGCGTGCCGCCACTCACCGGGATCGTTTCGATCACCTGTCCCGTTGTGTGGCTGATGGCTTCAATCGCGCTGATGCCACGCGCGGCCACAAAGGCGTCACCGGAGGTCACGCTCACACCCCCTATCGCCCCCAGAACGGCCACGCGGTCGTCCTGGCCGGCGAACGGGTTAGCGTAAGGATCGAGGGGCTGGGCCGTGGCAATCGTGCCGTCAGACGGGCCGCCATAAGCGGCAGGGTCGATGAGCGCATTGAGCGTGGCCTGAACCGTGTATTCACCGGGCCCGCCCGAGACCTGGATCACGTAGACTCCGCCTCCCGGCGCCTGGACCGCGGGGATCAGTGCCGGCTGGCCAGGGCCGGGCGAGGTTGTCGTGACCACGGTGCCGTCGGGTTCGGTCAGGGTTATCGTCGCCGTCATGCTCGAGGTGACCGGCGTCACCAGCACCCCGATCGTTTGACCGGGATCGATCGAGAGGTTGAAGGTGTCGACATCGCCGGTCGAAACCAGAACTTGATCGCTCGATCCCTGGTAGACCAGGCTGCCCAGGGGGAGCACAGGCTGCAGTCCGCTGAGGTCGCTGGTGCCCAAAGGTGCGGCGAAGTTGATCACGAAGCTGCTCTGTAGCGGTACATCCGCGATGCTTGTGAAGTTGCCCGGGCCGGCCTCGAGCGTGAACTGGTAAAGGTCGGATGGCAGGTTCGAGTAGTTGACCGTCAGGATGGTATCGGTCGGATCAAAGCTCAACGTCGGCGAATAACTCACGCCCCGGACCAGTCCTTCCAGAAAGACGTCGAAGGCACCCACTGAGGCCGGACTGATTGGCTTGCTGAAAGTGACGACCTCCGTCAAGTTGCCCGGTGACAGCACCGCTCCATCCTGAATCGAGGTCGAGACGACCACCGGTGGCACGTCATCGGTCGCGAAGGTGAAGGTGTCGGGGGTGAGCGCAGTGCCATGGATGTCGACCAGGCCGCTGATCGACACGTTGTGCACGCCGTCGGCGGTCGTCGGGAAGGTGAAACTCAGGTCATGGCTGTCGAGTACGGTGGCGCTTGTGGCGTTGCTGCCGTCGATCGCGAAGTCGCTGGTGCTGATCGACGCCAGGTTGATGCTTTCGCTCACGCTGACCGTCATGGTCGAGACCTGGTAGCCAAGATCGGCGCCCGAGGACGGGTTGGTTGAGCTGACCAAGAACGGCGGCTGGCTGCCGGTCGCGCCGCCGATGCTCACCGTGTACTCTCCCGAGGTCCCATTGGCGCCAGACACCCTGACGTAGTACGTGCCGGTGGCGAGCGCCGTGTAGGTCAGGTGAGAGTTGCGTCCGTCGCCGGCGTTTCCCGCGGCGCTTGCGACCAGGCTGCCGCTGGGATCGTAGAGGTCGAGCGCGGGATCAAGGTCATTGGCGAATTGCAGGCCGCTGGCACTGGTCCCGCCGGGCGTTGCCGTGTTGATCGAGAGGTTGTCACCGGCGTTGACCTGAACCGAGTAAAAGTCCTTGTCGGTGGTGACCAAGGTCGCGCCGATCTCGTTCTCGGCAAGCTGAACGCCCTGGGCCGCATCGGCGGGCGTATCTTGCAGGAAACCGTTCAAGATCGTGCGGCCGCCATTGCCGACGACGATGCCGCCGTCGCCATTGGGGAACGTCCCGATCGATTGCCCCGTCGTGGCCTCCAGACCGGTCGACCAGGTCCCCCATCCCGGATTGGATAGAGCGAAGGGATTGGAGATTCCGCTCCAGATCGGCGATGCGACGGTCTGGGTGATCGGCTCCAGATCGGTGTTTCCGGTGTAGGTGGCGCCGAACGCAGCCGCCACGTCCTGGGGCTTGGCCCAGGAGGCCACGATGGCATGCCCGCCCTGGCTCACGTAATTGATCAACGGGGCTTCCCACGTCGGGTCGGTGTAGCCCTGATCCATGAGCACGACCAGGTCCCAGCTCCCGCTCGATAATTCGCTCTCGAAGTCGGAGTAGCTGGTGGCGACCGTCGGCGTGATGCCGAGATTCGTGAGGGCCTCGGCAAACGTATCGGTGGCAAATTCGTAATCGACGTACAAAAGGACGTGCGCCGAGGCCCCGCCCGATTCCAGCACATTGGTGGTGCCGGCAAAGCCCAGCGCCACCGGGCCACCTTGCAACGGCTGTGCCTGGGCGATGCTCTGGTTGGGAGCGTGGTCGAAGTCGGCACCGCGCGTGACAACCAGGCTGTAGTTGGTCCCGGGGTTGCCATTGACCTCGGCGTAGTACCAGCCCGAGGTGGATGCGACGAAGTTGTCGATTGCCTCAAACTTGGCGCTGCTGATGAGATTCTGGCCGGGCGTGTAGGTCCAGTTGAGAATGGCCGGAATCGAGGTCAGTCCGCCCGCGCCTCCCGTGAAGCCGACGAAGGCGGCCGGGCCGCCCACGATCGAGGGGATGTTCACGCTGTACGATTGCGAGGCCGACGCGCCGGTCAGGGTGTCGGTGATCGTGACGTTCAGGGTCGATCCGTCGTATTGCATCGCGACGTTCATCACGTCGCCGCTGCTGATGTTAACACCCGTGCCCGTGAGGTCGATGGCCGGTACGTACGGGTCCTGGCCGTCGGTGAAGATGCCGGTCGAATCATTCCCTTCGCCGGCATTGTTATAGTAATCGAACTTGATGGCCACGCTGTTGCCGATTCCGCCATAGCCCAGGTCGCCGCCGCCGTTACCGAGTGCGCTGGGACTGTTGCCCTGGATCGTGAAGGTGAAGCCATCGGCCAGCGGGTAGGTGTACGTCTCCAGGACCTGGAAATTGAAGCTCGTCTGGAACGACGCCACATCCAGCGCGTTGTTGGTGAACGCGCTGCCGGCCTCGCTGAAGTTGCCGTCGGTCAAATCCAGATTGGAGCCGCTCAAGTTTGCGTTTCCATTGAGGGTCAACTGGCTAGTCGCGCCGGCGAATCCTCCGCTCAGGTTGACAGGACCAACCAGGGAGGCGCCGTCCGGCAAGGCCAGAAGGTTGCCGCTGCCATCCAGAAGTCCGAGGGAGACTGACCCATTCAGACCCGCCGTGGCCAGCGTTGCGGACTGGCCGGCGTTCAGGAAGAACTTGTACAAGTCGGAGTCGGCTGCAGGATCGATGGTGCCGAGCACGCCGGCACGGTCGGCGGCCGGGGTTGTGCCCAGGCTGGTGAAGGCGGAGCTGAGGTCCTCGGCGGTGCCGATCGTGTTGATGCTGTCGGTGGCCTGCTTGTAAGCGGCGTTGAGGATGGCGGAAACCGTATAGTTGCCGGTGCCGCTGCCACTGACGGCAATCGTGTATGTGCCCGCGGTAGCGATGGGCGCGGTCTTGAGCACGACGGTCTGGCCCGGGCCGGTCGCTGTCGCCGTTCCGACCTGGACTTGGCTCGAGTTATAGAGCGTGATCGTGCCCGTCAGACCGGGATCGGTCGTCATCACGAGGGTGAGCGTCTGGTTCGCCGCAAGGGGCAAGGTGTACTTGTCAGTGTCGCCCGCGAAGTTGATGCCGCCAGTGACCGAGGGGTCGTAGATCAAGCTGCCAGAGGGCGGCACGCTCTGGAAAGTCGTGGGGAAGGGTTGAGAATTGACCTGGATGATATAGGTGCCCGTGAAGGCTGCGTTCGGAACGCCGTAGGCGTCCAGGATCGCGCCCGCGGCGACGGTCAGTATCATGGTTCCGTCCTGCGTGATTCCCGAGAGGGTCAGGTCGACGGCCTGAGACGTCAGCTCTTTGACGCTCTCCACCGTCCCCTGGCTGAGCTGGAAGTCGCTGGTGCTGACCGTGAACGGATTGAACGCCTTGTTGAACTGGACGACCATGTCCGTGACCGGCGCGTTGAGGATCGATCCCACGGCTGGGCTGGTGGCCGAGACCTGCAACTGCACGGCGGTGTACAAGAATTTCGCGGAGAACCCAGCGTTGCCGGTTTCGTCGCCGGCCCCCTTCACCGACCCCGCGGCCAGGCTCATCGACTCGGAGCCTTGCTGGGTGACCGGAGAGGTCTTGAAGGTGTAAGTGATGGTCAGGCCATCGCTGCTGAGAGACGCCGATTTCGCCCCGATGTTGTTCACCTTGAAACTGCTCGCGTTGATCGAGGCAGGGTCGATCGGCCGGTCGAACGTGAGCGAGAAAACGGTCGGCGCCGAGCCAGTGACAATCGAATTGGCGGCGGGATTGCTCGAGACCACGTCGGGCGCGATCTCGAAATGGGAAATCCAGGTGGCCCAGTTGGCGGGCATGCCCGAGAGGGCGGACGTTGAGTACTCCGCACCGCTCCAGAAGGTGCCTGGGGCCGCCGGGTCAACCGCGATCCCGCTGTAATCGCCCCAGCGGTTGGAGGCGAAGTCGGTGTAGGTCGCAGTTCCTGCCTCGGCCAGAACCGGCGTCTGCATGGTGCCGGTCGGATCCGAAAAGCTGCGACCCGTGACGTAGACAGAAGGGTATTCGCTGGCGGACGACTCGTTGTAGGTCATGCCGATGATGCCGCCGGCGCCGATCGCGATCGCCGGGTAAAACGTGCTGGTCCCCGCGGCCGGCGAGATGGTGCCGTCCTGGACGAGCGTCGGCGTGCCTACGACGCTGAACTCGTACCAGCGGGCGTGCGCGTCACTGTCCGTCGACAAGCCGACATTCTGGTCGGCGACCAGCAATCCGTTACGGTAGTCGGCGTTGAGTATCGACGTATCGTCGGTCTGGATCGTGGATCCCCCAGGCTGCTCTGCGGCGGGCGGAAATGTGTAGGAGTCGACCGCGATGTTGGTATCGTCGAAGGTCGGCGAGCTGCTGAGCAGATTGGTGGCCGAGACGACGCGGATCGAGGATCCGTTGTCGTAACCGTTCTCTTCGACGAACAGCATGGGATCGCCGGGGTTGGAGCCGTGCATCGACGCGGCAGCCATCGTGAAGTCGTTGTACTGGTCGGACGAGAAGTAATCGGTGCCCAGCGCGAGCGTGGCCGGCGGCGACGCGGCGAACAGCGAGCTGGTAGCGAAGCTCAAGACCTGGACGTGGTCAAAGTAGCCGGACGAATTATACATGTTGAGGGTGATCACGACCTCGTCGTGGTTCCAGCCGATCTTGGGATAGTCGCCAAAATACGAGCCCCCCTCGCTGACGTCGAGCTTGTAATTGGCCATGGTGAAGCCGTCCAGCGGGTTACTATCCTTGGAGACGGCCACGAGGAGATTGCTCTGGAACGTGGGAGCGGCCACGATGAACCGGTTGGCGATGTCATCGTAGGTCACGACCGGGTCGAACGGGGAATCTCCCCCGGAGGCGGTGAAGAAGTTGGTCAGCGGCGTGTTGGGGAGCGCCGCCGCTCCCGTCGTTTTGTTGTAGAACTGGATCTGCGAGTTGACCGTCTCGACCACATATTGCGGGCCCACGGCGATGTCGGTGTCGGGTGGGACATAGCCGTTGACCGAGTCCACGTAGTTCATCCCATCGAAACCGCTCACGACAGTGGGAATCTGCGGGGGCGTTGAAAAGCCGCTGTTGATCGGCATTGAAACGCGGGCCGGGTCGTCCGGAAAGTTCGTGCCGGGACTGCCCGCGTCCTGATCACCTCCGCCGTCGCCGGAATCCGAGCTGGTAACGCTCGTGGGCAAGGTGGGAGACGGAGTCCCCGTGACGGTCCCGGAGGTGTTCTGGGTCAACGAATGAAGTGTCTGGCCGGTGCTGTTTGCGCTGGCGATCGTGCTGCCGAGGCTCTTCAGATAGGCCGTGAGCTGATCCATGGTCGTGGTCGGCGTCGTTGACCCCTGGTCTTGCCCGGGCGAGCTCGTCTGGAGCCCCACGCCATGGGCTTGTTCCGACATCGTCGTGTAGAGGGCGCCCAGGCCGACCGGGGAGATAGCAGGTTCGGGAACCAGCTTGGTTGAGGTCGACAAGAGCACCCGGTCCTCAAGACCCTCCAGCCGGAACCCGGCGGACCGACGGCGAGCTTGAAACGATCGATGGGCCAATGTCTTGCGATCCCGACCGTGACCCTGGCGCGCAATCCTCTGCACTGGCTTCATCGAGGTGCCCTTTCAAAAGTGAGGAACGATCCCGGGCGATTGTGGCTAACAACGCCTGAGAGACTCTGGATGCCTGTCGACCGATTCCGATCTGACCTTCAGGGTGAAAGTTCGCAACGTTGCGACACGGACGCACGCCCTGCTGTCGTGCCCGCTTCGCTGGCTCTGCGACGTGGACTGCCAGCCCGGCCGTCCCCGCTGCTCATTTCCGCCCACCCCCGCGCAAGACTCCAGAACGAAGACCACCGAGGGCGGATCCGACTGTCGTTTTCTGTAAATGCGCCCGAAGTCAGTCACCTGGCGCGATCGCCAAACGCTGTCGAGCAACCAGGCGCGGCCGGAAAAGCACTCATCACCCTCCCTGATGGTTCCGCGACAAAGGCCGGCCTTTCCCAGAAGACATGCCTACTGGACACGACGCTTCGGTTCCCGAGACTTCGCCATTGACCTCGCGCTGTTCGCCCGGCAGAGAACGACGGACGACACCGAAGTGAACGACCCGCAAATTCTCATCTGTAAACAAAAGACTTCTTCGCGCCCAACATATTTACTGTGATGAGAATGTCCGCATTCGGTCGCTCGTCTTACGATGAGTTGCGAGTGAGCGGACATATTGCGCGCCGAAAAATCGCGCGTCAAGAAAAAACTCGATCGAATTTCAAGAAATGTGGTCATTTCAAACAAGCGTCTTATTTTGGCACAGTGATGACAGAAACACTCCTAATCGGGCTAGTTTGTCCCGTAAGAGCCCCTCGCCCGATCTCCGGCCCCACGGGAAAAGCGAGTGTCGAGTGCAAGCGCATCCGCCAACAGTTTGAAGCCCGCTACCTGAAACCGTGAACAACGCAGTTCGACCACTTTCACGCTGTATCGCAATGGTTGTTCTCGACCTGAGGCCTGCCGTGCTTGAGCGACCTGATTGAAGGTGATGGTCGCGAACTCGCTTGCTCGGGGACAGGCCGGACTCGAACCCAATGACCTCGCGGACGACAATGGTGGGCACCACTGTGAGAGCGGCTGGCGAGGTGATGACGGCGCGGCTAGCGTCGCTCTTCGACCGGCCGCGATCAAGCTCGCCCCAGAGGAGAACCGCACGATGTTTCCGCTTGATCTCGCGAAGCTGACGCCCGAAGCGCGGGCTATGGTCGATTTGTGGGAGCAGCACCTGAAGTCCGAGTTTCAAGACAAGGACTCGGGCGCTTCCTGCGACACGATGGTCGCACACCCTTATGTCAACCACGTGCCGGTCTTGACCGGAGGCGTCGGCCGGCCGCAACTGGAACACTTCTACGGCCGGTACTTCATCCCCGGCATGCCCCCTGACGTGGAGATGATTCCGATCTCGCGGACCGTCGGCTACGACCGCATCGTGGACGAGTTCGTCTTTCGCTGTACGCACACGGTCGCGATGGAATGGCTGTTGCCCGGGGTGCCGCCGACAGGGCGGCGGTTGGAGCTGGTCATGGTAGTGGTCGTCTCCTTCGAGGGCGGCAAGATCCACCACGAGCACATCCACTGGGACCAGGCCTCGGCTCTGGTGCAACTGGGTCTCGTTGACCCGGCCAAGCTCCCGGTGTCCGGGGCCGAGGCCGCCCGTAAGATGCTCGAACCCGCGGCCCTGCCGTCAAACCTCCTCATGAAGCGGACGATCACCGACGAACGGCTGTGAGCCTCTTCGCCTGATCGCGGCTCGATCACGTCGCGCACCCGATCGTAAAGATCAGCGAGAATTCTGAACAAAACACCATTGACAACCACCTGTACAAATAGGTAGTATTCCCTGATCGCGTTCCTCGCTGTCGTCAGGAGTTGCCCATGTCCGGACAATCAAACCACGCGCGTCGAGACGTTCGGCAGACTGTCCAGGAACTTCGGAAGCATCTCGGGGTATTCTCCTTCCAGGGCAGCGTGCCCAGTGCTGAATCCACCATGGACGGCTTGGTGCCCGAGCTCGGACTTCGGCCAGGCAGCATCGTCGAGTGGTTGGTGGCCAGACCGGGGGCGGGAGCGGTGACATCCGCTTTGCAGATCATGTCGCGATCTCCAGGAGGACGAGAAGTCTGGGCATTTGTGGATCCGGCTCGGGAGTGCTATGTCCCTGCTTTATCAGGTTGGGGCATCGATCCCGGCAGAACGCTTCTTGTCAACCCAGCGACTCTCAAGGACACATGCTGGGCAATCGAGCAGTGCCTGCGTTGTCCCGGTGTATCGGCCACATGGGCATGGGTAGACAGAGCGGATTCCCGAGCGGGTCCATCGCCGCTGGCAACTGGCCGCGGAAGTGGGTGAAGGTGTGGGCCTGTTCTTTCGGCCGGTCAGGGCGCAACGGGAACCTGTATGGGCAGACCTACGACTACTGGTCACCCCGCTGACTGGAGGACAAGGAGAAACCAGGCGGGTGCAGATCGACGTGTTATATCGCCGGGGCGGCCTCGGAGGCACGGCCCAGGTGTGGGAGATCGACCATGCCTCGGGTGTTGTGCGTCTGGTTCCCAAAGTGGCCGCTCCAACGAGCGTGGAGCGTAAGGCCCGAGCTTGGCAGGGCTGAACTTGCACTATTCGCCGGCCAGAATCAGCGACCAGCGATTACTGTGTGCAGTTCGAGAGCCGAGCGCTCGGGCATCCACATCGGTCAACCCCTGGCCGAGGCCAGATCGCTCGCACCGAAAGCTGTCTTCCTTCCGGCTGATCACGTCGCTGACCGCAGTGCCCTCTGTCAACTGGCGGTCGATTGTCAACGATTCACGCCTCTGGTCGGTCTGGAAGAGGGTGATCATCCCGAGTCGCTGTTCTGTGATGTCAGCGGTTGCACACATCTGTGGAATGGAGAGGACAGATTTCTCCAGGCTGTCGGAGTCTACTGGAAAAGTCGAGGCTATTCCATTCAGCTCGCGCTGGCCTCCACGATGGGAGCGTCCTGGGCGCTTGCGCATACCTCGACCGGCTACGGTGGTGCAAGTGGGGGACGAGGAAGCAGATTTATCGGGACTTTCCGTCGCGGCGCTGCGGTTGCCGCCGGCCGTCCTGGAGCGCCTCGAAGCCCTGGGGCTGTGGACGATCGGCGATGTGCTAGGACTGCCGCGCCGAGACCTGGCCAGCCGGTTTGGTGCAATCTTGCCGCAGCGACTGGACCAGGCGCTGGGCCTCCTGCCGGAGACCTTTGTCTGCGAGCGTCTCAAAGAGCCGCTCTCGGCTGTCCGCGAGTGGGAAGTGCCCATTGACGACCGCTTTGCCATTGCCCTCGTGTGCCGGCAACTGCTGCGGGAGCTTCTCTCGAAGGCCGAGCGTCAGCGGCATGGGTCTTCAGGAACTGGAAGGGGAGCTACGAACCGAGGCAGATCCAGTCCGGATCGGAATTCGGCTTGTGGAGCCAACGCGAGACGAACAGCATCTTGCCCAGCTCGCCGAGCTCCAGTTGGAGCGGCGAACATGGTCTGGGGGCTTGGTCGCCATTCGCTGGGACGCGGTGCGACTCGGGCGGCCCAAGCAAGCTCAGGGATGTTGGTTCGGCGACGATGCTCAGACGACAACGTCACGGGCGTTCAACAGCCTGGTCGATCGACTCAGCAGCCGGCTGGATGCCCGTGCCGTGCTTCGGGTCGAAGTCCTTCCCGACTCACAGCCGGAGTACGCGGTCCGACTCGTCCCGTGGACGAGCGCTGACCCTCCCAGGAACGGACGGCTTCCGGTTGCCCGCGGAACACTCGCGCGGTCGTCCGCTCCGGCTCCTGGGCAGCCCTCTGCCGATCGAGGTGTCCTCGATTGTTCCGGATGGTCCGCCAATCCGAATGGCGTGGCAAAGACAAGACTGTCGCGTGGTCCGATCGTGGGGGCCGGAGCGGATTGCGACCGGCTGGTGGCGCGCGCAGGACGTCGAGCGCGACTATTACCGCACCGAATGGGAAGACGGCACCCAGGTATGGATCTATCGCGACCAGAAGAGCGGTCGCTGGTTTCTGCACGGCTTCTTCGACTGACCTGTCATGCCCGAACAGCCTCCTTCCAAACTTCATGTGCCGGCGCTCGAGCGGGACTTGATTCCCGAGGCGACACCGCCGGTCGCTTACGTCGAGCTCCATTGCAAGACAAACTTCTCCTTTCTGGAAGGAGCGTCCCATCCCGACGAGCTGGTCGCCCAGGCGGCCAGGCTGGGCTATGCCGGGCTGGCGGTCACCGATCGAAACAGTCTGGCGGGTGCAGTTCGTGCTCACATCGCCGCCAAGGAGGCCGGTCTCAAACTGGTGATCGGAGCCGAAGTCACGCTTGTCGATGCCAGCCCCGTTCTGCTGTGGGCGATGAACCGTGACGGTTACGGCCGGCTCTGTCGACTCTTGACCAAAGGCCGTCGTCAGGCTCCCAAGGGAGAATGTCGCCTTGCCTTTCAGACGTCGCCGAGCACGCCAGCGGCTTGCTCGCCGGCCTTTTGCTTCCGCTGGCGAACGATCTCCCTGCGGAATTGCTCAAGTGGCGCGAAATCTTTCATGATCGAACCTACGCGGTGGCCGAGTTGCATCGCGGTCTGGGCGATGGGCGGCGACTTGCCGGGTGGCAACGTGCGGCTTCTCTAGCGCGCGTGCCATTGATCGCCGCGGGGGATGTCCATTACCACGACGCCAGGCGGCGCTATCTTCAGGATGTGCTCACCGCGATTCGACTCAAGACGACCGTTGCCGAGCTGGGCGCGGCTCGCTTTCCTAACGGCGAGCGGCGGCTCCTGGCAATCGACGAGATCCTGCCGCTCTTCGCGTCGTGTCCGGCTGCTGTCTCGCTCACCGCCCAGGTCGCCAGCCGCTGCACGTTCTCGCTCGATGAATTGCGCTATGAATATCCGGAGGAACTCTGCCCCGCCGGCGAGACGCCGTCTTCCTACCTGGCGCGGCTCGACCTGGGCCGGGGCTAGTGAGCGTTACCCCACCGGCGTCCCGATCAAGGTGAGCCAGTTGATCGAGCGGGAGCTGGCCATCATCGAAGATCTCAATTACGCAGCCTATTTCCTGACCGTCTGGGATCTCGTCCGCTTTGCCCGCGCGCAGGGTATCCTCTGCCAGGGACGCGGCTCTGCGGCCAACTCGGCCGTCTGTTATTGCCTGGGAGTCACGGCGGTTGACCCAGACCGGATCGATGTCCTCTTTGAGCGATTCATCTCCAGAGAGCGGGCCGAGGCCCCGGACATCGACATCGACTTCGAGCATCAACGCAGGGAAGAAGTGATTCAATATATCTACGAGAAGTACGGGCGGGAACGGTCCGGGATGACGGCGGAATTGATCACTTACCGGCCTCGATCCGCTGTACGGGACGTCGGCAAGGCACTGGGCCTGTCGCTCGACCGGCTCGACGCGCTGGCCGGTGCGATCGGTCATTCCGACGCCGGCGGCAAGTTGCTCCTGGGTGTGTCCGAGGCAGGCCTCGATCCAGCCTGCCGGCTCAGCCGGCAGTTGATCCATCTCGTTCGCGAGATCCTCGGCTTTCCCCGCCACCTGTCCCAACACGTCGGTGGCATGATCCTGACTCGCCTGCCGTTGTGCGAGATTGTGCCGATCGAGAACGCAACCATGCCCGGCCGCACCGTCGTCGAGTGGGACAAGGATGATCTGGACGCCCTGGGCATCCTCAAGGTGGATTGTCTGGCGCTCGGGATGCTCTCGGCCATCCGGCGGAGTCTGGATCTGCTCAAAGAACACACCGGCCAATCGTTGACCCTGGCCACCATTCCGCCGGAAGACCCCGCTGTCTACGAGATGATCCAGCGAGCCGACACGGTCGGCGTCTTTCAGATCGAATCGCGCGCCCAGATGAGCATGTTGCCGCGGCTGAGGCCGAAGGAGTTCTACGATCTGGTCGTCGAGGTGGCGATTGTCCGCCCTGGTCCGATCCAGGGAAAGATGGTCCACCCGTACCTCCGGCGCCGCTGCGGCCAGGAGCGCGTGGAATACCCCAGCGAAGCCGTGCGCGACGTCCTCAAGAAGACCCTCGGTGTGCCGCTCTTTCAAGAGCAGGCCATGAAGCTCGTGGTCGTCGCGGCCGGATTCACTCCCGGTGAAGCGGATCAACTGCGGCGCGCGATGGGCGCCTGGCGGCGGACCGGCATCATCAACCAGTTCGAACAGAAATTGATCGACGGCATGCTTGGTAACGGCTACTCGGAGCAATTCGCCCGCAGCCTTTTTCGACAGATTGAAGGTTTCGGCTCATATGGCTTCCCGGAATCGCATGCCGCGTCGTTTGCGCTTTTGGTCTATGTCTCTGCATGGATCAAATGTCATTATCCCGCGGTGTTCCTGGCCGCGATCCTCAACAGCCAGCCCATGGGTTTCTATGGACCGGCGCAACTGGTGTCCGACGCTCGCCGCCACGGTGTCGAGGTTCTTCCTGTTGACGTCAATCAAAGCGATTGCGACAGCACGCTCGAGCGCTCTCTGGAGGGCGGCATGCTGGCCGTGCGGCTAGGCTGGAGGGCGGTCAGAGGAATGTCGCAAACCGCGGCCGAGACAATCGTTCGCGAGCGCCGCAGCGGACCGTTCACATCGTATGGGGAGTTCGTTGCGCGGACTGGCCTCACGACGGCGGTTCTGTCCCGATTGGCGGCGGCCGATGCGTTCCGCTCGCTCGGTCTATCGCGTCGTCCAGCCTACTGGATGGCCCTGGCAACAACCCCGCCCGAGCCGCTTTTTGCCGATCTTGCCGACGAAGATCTGCCGCTCCTGCCGCGGCTTTCGCCCCCTGAGGAAGTCATTCACGACTACCATGCCCAGGGACTGTCGCTGAGGGGCCATCCTTTCAACCCGTTGCGCGCGTCTCTGGACAAGCAACGCATCGTCCCGGCGTCTGCACTTGAGAGCTTGAAATCCAACCGGCGCTATCGGGTCGCCGGCCTGGTCCTTTTGAGACAGCGCCCGGGCACCGCCAAGGGGATCACATTCATGACGCTCGAAGATGAAACCGGCACCGTCAATCTGATCGTCCGGCCGCATGTGTGGGAGCGGTTTCGCCGCGTCCGCCAACCAGGCCCGAGCACTCATCGCCACGGGGTTGCTGCAAAAACAGGATGGAGTCATCCATATGATCGTGAGTGCACTGGAAGATATGACCACGCAGCTCCCCAATCTGGGCCACATATCACGAGACTTTCACTGATCCCCCGACTCCAGGGCTGCTTGCAAGCTTTGCCCATGCTGCCTTAGTATCAAGTGTAGCTGCGCCCGGTCCGGTTGCACACGGCAGCCATTTCTGCGTCTCCCAGGTGATCCCCATGAAACCTCAGATCTCGATCGCCCAGCTCCTCGCTGTCATGGTGCCAATCGCGGTCGGGCTGGCGGCAGTCACGAACCCGACTCCCTTCTGGGAGGCGAGCATCTTCGCGCTCACATTGCTCATGCTGTTCGCCGCGATTGTTGCTGCCATTTACCGGACCAAAGGCGCCCGAGCATTTTGCCTGGGATTCTCGGTATTCGGTTGGGGCATCTATCTTTTGTGCTCAGGAGTTTCGTTCGAATTCGGCTCCTCCAGCCGCTATCAAAACATCAGTCCTTTCTGGCCGGACATCGAGGACGACGGTCCTCCGCTCAGGGATTTGATCAAGAATCTGATCGACTATCTGCAATTTTACCGCGCGACCGTCCCGAGATCGGTGGGTGAAAAGATCCAGGTCCAGTGGGGAAACCCTTCGACCTACTATCCTTCCTCCGTGCTGGAGATCAAAGACAACAAGTACAAGATCCGATATGACAGCGATCCCCAAGGTATCTACGATGAATGGGTGGGCGCCGGTCGGATCAAGCTCGGGAACCTCGCTCGATCCTATCGTATTGGCGAGCTGCTCTTTACTCTTCTGTTCGCACTCACAGGCGGTCTGATCGCTCGCTATCTGTACGCGACCACGAAGCCGAACGACCCGGCCAACCCGCCGCAGTCGCCGAGTGTACCGTAAACGTGTGCGACGCGACGCCTCTCGAGCGAGATTCACTCTCCGGCCACGTCACGATGTCGAGGAAAGCTCGATGGCCGCCGATCGTCGATTACAAGAGCGCAGAGACGCACAGGTTTCCCGCTTGCCTCGAGGACTATTGCTTTGAAAGATGATTCGCGAAAGGGCGCTGCGGTTACAGATCCTGTGCCACCGCACCTTCGGCCGGGGCATTGGCTCGCCATCGCGTCAGTCCTCGTGCTCGCGGCGGTTTCGCTTCGATTCGAGGGTCACCGGTGGTGGTGCCGTTGCGGACGTCTTTTTCCCTGGTCGGGCGACATCCACAGCAGCCACAATTCTCAGCACCTCGTTGACCCCTACAGCTTCACACACGTCCTTCACGGGATGTTGCTCTACGCTCTGCTTCGGCCACTCGGGCGAACACGGGGGTGGGGCACCCGGCTGGTCCTTGTGCTCACCCTCGAAGTACTCTGGGAGATCGCAGAGAACTCGGAAGCCGTGATCGAGAGATACCGTCGGGCGACGATTGCCCTGGGGTACATCGGTGACAGCGTGTTCAACTCCTTCGGTGACATCGCATCGTGCGCTGTCGGTTTTCTTCTCGCCACGCGGTTGCCCGTCCGATGGTCAATCCTGCTGTTCTTCGCGGTCGAGGCAACGATGCTCGCTGCCTACCGCGATTCATTCCTCCTCAACGTATTGATGCTCGCCTACCCGATCGAAGCCATCAAGTCCTGGCAGACGGCTCGTTGACTCGCGGAGGATGAGGAGGAGAGGATGTCGAACTTGCGGATCGATTCGTCGCCCGGAGGTTTCTTCGACATCGAGCGTCTCGCTCTCACACTCGGATCGCGCGACCCGCCCCATCGAGATTGATTCATGATGACAAGCAAGGAAAGCGAACTGGTGCCAGTCTTACAAGTTGATCATCCCGCGGCCCGGGCCCCCACGGTAGAATTGAGAGTGGAGAAGTAAATCCACACTCGGGGACCCACCGATCCATGCCAGACGATCCCTCGAAAACCAAGTCCGACCGTGAAGACTCGAGATTGGTGCGCGAATCGCTCCGAGAATTGACGCTTGGCAGGTCCAGAACTTCCCCGGTTCCCCCGGAGATTCTCCGGGAACCCCGCGCACCGGTTGACGACTCGGGAAACCTGGAAATGATCGCCGCGTTTTGCCGTGCCAAAGGCGACGCCGCACGCTGGGCGGCGGAGCGCCAGCGACGAATCCGTGAACGGTGCCAGTACCCGGAGGATGACGCCGTCGTCAACCCGGCGCTGGTCGAGTGGGCCGAGAAGCTCACGGACTCGTTCTACTGGGCCAGTTCCTCCGACTCCGCCGCCTCGCCCAATATCGCGATGCTCGACCAGGTGGGCGGATGCTTCGAGACAGTTGCCGAGGCACTGGTACTCACGTGTGACCAGAAGGACCGAAGGGGCGCTCTGGAGCGAGTGCTTCAGCTTCTCGCCGAGGCCCAGTTGCTGCTTCGAAAGTCGCTCCAGAGCGTGGGTGCGCCCGCCGACTCGGATCAGCTCGAGGTCTACGAGTGGGTGCGTGCGACCGCCGCCCGGCACCGCATCTTCCTCAAGCGGTTCATGCGGGGAGATGACCCGGCGAACCCGGCGGATTGGCCTGGCTTGATGGCGCGGATCGAGACTCTGGCTGGGAACCGCCCGCACTCTCAGAGACAAAAAGCCGCTTTCGACAATCTCCGCTCCCACGTCAGCCACCTCGAAGGAGCAGAGCCGACCAACCACGACTGGCAGGCGGTGATCAAGACAGTCGACGAACTGGTCGTCGAGGGTGTCCCCCCCAGCAACCGGGAGATCCGGAATCTGCTCCTGCCGGTCATCGACAGCCTCCCCGAGGCGGATGACCTGCCGGCGGGCTTTCAGCTCGTCCTGCGGGAGATCGACCGCTACCTGGCGACGCGCTCTCGCCCCTCGACCGCGGCCACTCTTCCCAGGCCAACCGCCGCTGTCCAGGAAGCCGCCCGGCTCGTTTCGGGACGCAGCGTCGTCTTGATCGGCGGCGTCCGGCGCCCGGATGCCCAGGATGTCCTGAGAGCCGCCCTCCGGCTCGAGGAGCTCGTCTGGATCGCTACCCGAGCTCATCAGTCTATCAAGGGATTCGAGTCCTTGATCGCGCAGCCGAACGTGGCACTGGTGCTGCTGGCAATCCGCTGGTCGAGCCATGCGTTCGGAGACGTGAAGCAGTTCTGCGACCAGTACGGAAAACCCCTGGTTCGGCTGCCGGGAGGCTACAGCCCGAACCAGGTCGCCACTCAGATCCTCGCACAGTGCAGTGGTCAACTGGGCGGGTGATCGAGGTCTTGATTACATCGCCCTCGCACCATTGTCACCCAGGGATTTTTCTTGTTCCTGTGTCGAGCCGCCTCACGAGGGTGGTACGATGCGGTGTGACGTGACGGGATCGGGCCAATGCGTCATTGGGAGGGACGCGATGATGAACCGAACGCTTTCCGCCGATCGCGCCGCAAGAGACCGCTGGGCAGAAGAGCTGGCCAGATCGCCGGCCCGCGAGCAGCCCCCCACGACCGTCAGCGGCCGGCCGATTGCACCGCTCTACACGGCGGATGACCTCGGCGGCGGCAACGGCTCGCTCGAAGCCGGGTATCCCGGCCAGTACCCGTTCACTCGCGGCGTGCACGCGAGCATGTATCGCGGGCGTCTGTGGACGATGCGGCAGTTCGCCGGGTTCGGAACGCCACGCCAGACCAACGAGCGGTTCAAGTTCCTTCTCGACAAGGGCCAGACCGGGCTGTCAACGGCGTTCGACCTGCCGACCTTGATGGGCCTCGACAGCGACAACCCGCGCTCGTTCGGTGAAGTCGGCCGGCTGGGCGTCGCCGTGGACACGCTCGACGACATGCTCGCCTTGTTCGACGACATCAACCTGGAAACGATCTCGGTCTCAATGACCATCAACGCGCCGGCGATTGTCATCATGGCGTTCTACTTGGCGGCGGCCCAGGAACGCGGTTTCGACTTCGAAAGCTTCGCGGCACGATCCAGAACGACATCCTCAAGGAGTTCCACGCCCAGAACGAGTTTGTGTTCCCGCCGGAGCCGAGCGTGCGGCTGGTGTGCGACGTGATCGAGTTCTGCGCCGGGCACGTGCCGCAATGGAACCCAGTGTCGATTTCCGGCTACCACATCCGCGAAGCCGGCTCGACCGCCGCCCAGGAGCTTGCTTTCACTCTGGCCGACGGGTTCCACTACGTCGACCAGTGCGTGGCCCGCGGCATGGTCGTCGACGACTTCGCCCCGCGCCTGTCGTTCTTCTTCAACGCGCACAATGATCTGTTTGAAGAGGTTGCCAAGTACCGCGCCGCGCGCACACTCTGGGCCGATGC
Organism: uncultured Isosphaeraceae bacterium; assembly: GCA_963781785.1. GTDB lineage: Bacteria > Planctomycetota > Planctomycetia > Isosphaerales > Isosphaeraceae > CAWAHD01. The sequence continues at coordinate 1,758,595 of CAWAHD010000002.1, forward strand.
GCTGCGCAATCGCTATGGCGCCACGAACGAGGCGTCGTGGAAGCTGCGATGCCACGCCCAGACCGCCGGCTGCTCACTCCAGGACAAGCAACCGGAGCTGAACCTGATCCGCGTTGCATTCCAGGCGCTCGCCGCCGTGCTCGGCGGCTGCCAGTCGCTGCACACCAACAGCATGGACGAAACGCTGGCCTTGCCGTCGGAGCACGCCGTCACGCTCGCCCTGCGTACCCAGCAGGTTCTGGCATACGAAACCGGGGTCACCAACACTGTTGACCCGCTCGGTGGCAGCTACTTTATCGAAGCGCTCACCCGCGCAATGGAGCACGACGCCCGGGACTGCTTCGACCGCATCGAAGCGGCAGGCGGCATGATTGCCGCCACGGAGGCGGGCTTCTTCCGCCGCGAGATTGCCGACGCCGCCTTCGCTTTTCAGCGCGATGTGGATGCGCAGCGGAAGCTGATCGTCGGCGTGAATGCATTCGTCGAACCGGACGAGAAGCCGATCGACATCCTCACCGTCGATGGCCAGGTCGAGAAGGAGCAGATCGCCGCGCTCAAAGCCAACCGAGGCCGCCGCGACGCCGGTAAACTGAAGCAGTGCTTGGAAGAGCTCACTCGCGCTGCGGCTAGCAACCAGAACCTGGTTGTACCCTTGCTGGAGGCCGCCCATGCTCGTGCCTCGGTCGGTGAGATCATGAACACCCTGGCTGACGTTTTCGGTCGATATCAGCCCAAGACCGCGTGACCGTCCTTCACGGAGCGAGCGACCCATCGATGGGCACCAAGTCGACGACGCGTATCGTTCTCGCCAAGGTCGGCCTCGACGGGCACGATCGTGGCATCAAAGTCGTGGCTCGAGGATTGCGCGATGAGGGGTTTGATGTGATCTACGCGGGGCTCTGGCAGTCACCGGAAGCCGTGGTGCGGGCGGTAAGCGACGAGGACGCGGCCTGGCTGGGCTTGAGCCTCCTGAGCGGAGCGCACATGACACTCGTGCCGCGCGTGCTCGAGCTGATGCAACTGGCCGGCCTGGGCAATGTCGGCATGCTGGTGGGCGGGATCATTCCCGAAGAGGACACGCGGAAATTGATGCATCTTGGCGTCAAGCACGTGTTCGGTCCGGGAACCGTCATCAAGGAGATCGGGGAGTTCATCCGTGGTCAGGAAACACCAGGCCAAGAAGAGCCGCTGGCACCGTTCGCCCAGCGCGATCGGCGGCGCTCAGCCGGCTGTTGACCCACGCGGCGCGAGGGGAACGTGCCGAGACGATCCGCGCCGCGCTCGCGAAGCGCACGGCAACCGATCACCGCCCGGCCGGCTCTCCGGTAACGATTGGAGAAAATGAAGGCGGGGCTACTCCTGGGGCGCGCTCCAGTGCGCGGGTGATCGCCATCACAGGAAGCGGGGGCGTGGGAAAGAGCACCCTGATCGGCAAGCTCATCGAGGTGATCCGGAGGGCAGGGCAGGCGGTCGCTGTTCTGGCGTGCGACCCGCAGAGCCCGCTCACCGGTGGGGCTCTGCTGGGCGATCGCATCCGTATGCCGAATCGGCCAGACGACGATGCTGTCTTCATACGAAGCCTGGCCACGCCAAGCGGCCATTCGGGTGTGGCGCCCAACGTTCCGTTCATGATCGAGCTGTTCGACCGGTTCGGATTCGACACCGTCATCGTGGAGACCGTGGGGGCAGGGCAAGGGGACACGGCCATACGAGAAGTGGCCGATGTCGTCATCGTTCTCGTGCAGCCTGAGACTGGCGACGAGCTGCAATGGGAAAAGGCCGGCCAGCTCGAAATCGCCGACATCGTCGTCGTTCACAAGGCCGATCTGCCGGCCGCGGACCGCACCCTTCGAGAGCTCCGCGAGCTGCTCAATTTGCCTGGCTGCCGGCCCGTTCCGGTCCTGCGCGTCAGCTCGAGCAAGGGGCTCGGTCTGGAGGAACTTTGGACAGCAGTGAAGTCGTGCCCAGGCCGGCGGCCGGCGGAGGCAACGTGAGCGACTGGAATCCCTGGAGCGTGATCCCGCCGGAGTTCAACCTGGGCACGGCACTGACGCGCGGTCAGGTCGCGGCCGGCCGCGGCGGTAAGCCGGCGATCCTCTGGGAAAACGCAGCGCAGGCCAGCCGGTCTCTGTCGTACTCGGACCTGGACGCGGCGACGAACCGCCTCGCATCGTCGCTTGAGCGGTTGGGCGTGAATCGCGGCGACCGCGTCTTCCTGCGGCTGCCGAACATCCCGGAGTTTTACGTCGCCGCGCTGGCGGTCGCCAAGCTGGGCGGCGTGTTCATCCCCTCGAGTACACAGTTCCGAACGAGCGAGATCGAGTACAGACTGAAGGATTCCGGGGCGGTCGCGGCGATCACAACAGGCGGCCTGGTGGACGTGATCGACGAGGCTGCGGCAAACAGCCCGGAGCTGAAATGGATCATCGTTGTCCCGTACCCCGAGCCATCGACGCCGGGATGCGAGCACATCTCGTTCGCTCGACTGCTCAGCGAGGGGAGCGAAGTCTTCCTCCCGGCGCCGACCCGGAACGACGACGTCGCGTTCATCGCCTACACGTCGGGCACGACCGGCGACCCCAAGGGGGTCGTCCATTTGCACCGCTACCCGATCGCTTACGAAGGACTGGTTCGCTTTTGGCACGACTACCGGCCGGACGACGTGGTCGCATGTCCGTCCGAACTGGGCTGGCTGCTCCCCGTCGCGTCCACATTCCTGTACGCTCTTTCGCGCGGGCTGACGGTCGTGCTCTACGACGCGATGGGCGGCCGGTTCGACCCGGAGCGATGGTTCTCGCTGTTCCAGAAGTATCGCATCACGAACTTCACGGCGCCGCCGACGACCTACCGCATGATGACGGCCGCCGCCCAAGCGGCGAATCGGTTTGACCTGTCGTCCTGGCGGCACGCGGTCAGCGCGGGTGAGCCGCTGCCGGCCGACACGCTCGACACCATCCAGCGGCAGTTCGGCGTCACCCCGATCGACGGAATCGGCATGACCGAGTGCATGGTCTATTGCTTCAATCACGTCGGCATGCCAATCAAACCGGGAAGCTGTGGCCGTCCCGGTCCAGGCACCGTGATCGAGTTAATGGACGACGGGATGCATCCGGCTCCCCAAGGCGCTGAGGGTGTGCTCTGTGTCCGCCGCGACACGCATCCAGGGATGATGAAGGAGTACTGGAACCAGCCCGAGCGCACGGCCGAGGTATTTCGCGGCGAGTGGTACTATTCGGGCGACGTGGTCGTGCGCGACGACGACGGCGACTTCTGGTTCAAAGGTCGAAACGACGACGTGATGAAGGCGAGCGGCTACCGCATCTCGCCATTCGAGGTCGAGAGTGGTCTGGTCAGCCACGCCTCGGTTCTCGAAGCGGCGGCGGTCGAGAGCCCGGACCCGCTTCGCGGCATGATCGTCAAGGCGTTCGTTGTGCTCCGCGACGGATACCTGCCGAGCGAGACCCTCGCTGAAGAAATCCAAGAGCACGTAAAGCAGACGATCGCGCCGTACAAGTACCCGCGCCGGATCGAGTTCGTGCCCGCTCTGCCCAAGACGACATCCGGCAAGATCAAGCGACGCGAGCTGCGCGATCTGGAACGCTCACGCGCGGCCGGACCGCCCCGATAGGCACGGGGCGGGGGACCCGCGGTGGCGCGGCCTGTTCGTCGTGAGCGTATGAGCATGGGCCTGGCACGCGATCGCGTGTGCGCTTCGAACTCAATCTTTCACGTGGAGCTGGATCTCGTCGGAATTCGCCCGCAACTCAGGTGCGTACATTGCCTGGGCTCGGGCGGGCAGGGCGTGGAACCGGCCGGGGATCTCGGCGCGGAGGCGGTACGACACGCTGTGCTTGCCTCGGGCCAGCGTCCGCGCAAAGAAGGCCACACGCTCGTCGCGGAACTCGACGTAGGCGCCCAGATCGTTGCCGGTGTAGCCGCTCCGGACCTCGACCGGCTCGAAGCCTGCCGCTTTGTAGTCTTCGAAGATCAGATACTCGTAGTCGTTCTTGCTCTCGATTTCGAGCTCGACCTCCACGAGCTCTCCACTCTTCAACACCGCTTGATCGCCAAGCGGCTCGCGGCGATAGCGCTCGACAAGCTGGGTCACAGCCTGGCCATGGCCGCCTGCCACGTCCGCTGTCTTGTCGTTTCGGACCAGCCGGTAAACTTTGCGGTCGATCTTGATCTCCAGGCCCGCGCGGCTGATCGGGTCCTCCAGCGTGAAGTTGGTCACGTACGCGCTGTAGTAGAGTGGTCCTTTCCCTTTCTTGAGGAACGACACATTGTGCTCGCCCGCCTCGAGTGCCGTTCCCTCCAAAACGAACGCGTTGTCAAAAGTGAAGAGATCTCCCGGCGTGATCTTCACCTCCTTCCTGGTCTGACCGTCCAGGCTGATCGCGACCGTCATATCGGGCCGGTCTTCGCCGCTAGCCTTGAGATAGTCGGCCAGGGCTTCGATAGAGAATGCCGTGTCGCGGGTGGAATTCCAGTAAGCGCCGTGCTTGCGATTGTTGAGCAGGTACTTGACCAGTCGAGGCGCCAGCTCTCCATGAGGAGCGGTGCGGGCCAGCAGCTTGAGATAAAACGCATCGGTCTCGATCTCGCTGCCATACCAACACCACCAGTAACCTTCGTTGGGGAGCTTGAGAAACGCCGTCTGGTTCTCGTCGTCCTGCACGACGTACTGCAAGAGATTCTGGAGCACGACCGCCAGCTTCTGCTTCTCTCCGAGCCGCTCAAGCCCCAGCCCGTACATCGCCTTCGCATACACCGAGAGCCGCGTGCGATCGCGATCCAGGAAGCTGAGCATTCGGTCGTTGCGGAGCCCACCATCGGCCTGCACCATGAAAACCAGCGCGTCGATGTCGTCAGCCGACGCCTTGAAAGGCTTGACCTGGCTCACTGCGTTCTCGAGCAAGCGGACCTGATTTGCCTGGTAAGTCGTGAGCCAGAGGTCGCCCCGCTCGAGCATCTTTGGGGGCAGAGCCAGGTCGTTCTGGCGGGCGATTTGCAGTCCATGCACGACCAGGGCCGTTGTGTGCGGTGACGCAAACTCACCATAGCCGGAGAACCAGCCCCAGCCGCCGTCCGAGAGCTGCATGTCAGCCAGACGCTGAATTCCGGCACTGGCCATCTTCGTCACTTCAGCCCGGTCGAAAATGGGGTTATGCGCGTAGCCCTGCCTCCGCTTGGCACGGCCGCGCGCATCTCCAAGCTCCTGTGAGTTCAGGTTGGTGTGCTTGTCGTGGATCGCTTTCAGGTCGAGCCCGAGATTGATCAGAACCTTCTGGGTGAGGACCGCCGGCAGGAACCGGTTCAACGTCTGCTCGGTACAGCCATAGGGATAGTCGGCGAGGTAGGGCAGCGCGTCGACCAAAACGCCCGCCAGCGTGGGGGAATACCGGACATCGAGCCGCGACTGGTCCGGCTTGCGCTGGGCCGGCACGCGGAAGGTGACCTGGCCTTTCTCTTGATCCGGCCGGATCGCGCCGGCGAAGGCCTCCATTTTGAGCATGCCGTGAACATAGGCCGGAAAGCTCATCTGGGCCGCATCCGACTCCTCGTCGGTCAGAGCCTTCATGCGGATGACCGCCTGGCCCTCGTGGACGACCTTGACCCGCCAATCGACCCTGCGCTCAGAGCCCTCGGCGATCTCGACGCTCTGCGCCGTCTCGCCCAGTGGTACCAAGGAGCTGCCGTCGAGCTCCAGGACCGCCTGGACGGTCTTTCTCTTCTTGAGCTTGTTATGCACGTTGGCCGATAGCACGACCTCATCCTTCTCGACGAAGAACCGGGGAGCTTGTAAGCGGATGAGCAAATCCTTGGTTGTCACGATCTCCGACTCGGACTGGCCCACCTTGGTCCCGAGTCCCATCACCCACGTCTTTACCTTCCAGGTCGTCAGGCTTTCCGGCAAGGGGAACTCGACCTCGGCTGTGCCGTCGGCACTACTCGTGAGGGCGGCCATCCAGAAGGCCGTGTCGGCGAAGTTCGTGCGGATCAAAGGCTGGACGGATTGTGAGCCTCCGAAAGGACCGCCGCCGCCGGGCTCCCCTCGCGCCTTTTGTTTGAGCGACTCCGCGCTGATCTCGTTGAACTCTCGCTCGAACGGAGCAAGTTGCGGCATCTGGTCGACTTCCTCTCGGGTCCTGGTCTCGTCAGCTTTTAACATCGCTCTGTCGCGGGACGCACGCCCGACTGCCATCCCGCCCATGGCGGCCATCATCGGGCGGTTGCTGAAGAACTCTGACGTCATTGCGACGCCACCTCCCATCAGGTCGCCGAGAACCCCGAGGTCCTGCATGCCAATATCGTCCTTCTTCATGAGGTTGTGAAACCAGACGTCGAGGCTCGACTCCGTTTGCGGCTGATGGTGACGCTTCCACTTCCAGAAGAATTCCTTGATGTCCGGGATGTTCGATCCTCCCGAAATGTACTCGACCGCTTTGTCATAGACGGCCACCACGATCGAGCCTGCCAGCGGCTTCCCATCGGGGTCGGTCACCTTGATCTTGGCCTTGGCTTTCTGGCCCGGCTTGTAGATTGTCTGAACAGGCTGGACCGCCATATCGACAACGCGCGACACCGGTGGGATGGCGACCTCGCGCGCTTCGTCATGCACCTTGCCGCCGGCCACTGTCAATGCTTCAATGAACATGTTAGGCATGTCGCGGGGAACGATGCCGATCTCCTCGATTGCACTCTTACCCCGAAGCGGCACGAGCTTGGGCGGCAGGTAGATGCCCCCGATCGGCCGGACGAACAGCAGGACCGTGGAGTTTGCCTGATTCGTGTTGATCAACAGGCGGAGCGACTCGCCGGGGTGGTACTCTTTTCGCTCCGGAATGATCTCGAGGTCGCTATACCGGAAACTCGCACCGTCAAATCCTTGCCCGGTGATCGTGAGCAGGTAACCTCCTTCGACCGAGTGGCCCTGGCCGTCGTCGATCGTCGCGGCCAGTCGATATTGTCCCGCGGCCGCCGCCTTGATCGCCTGGCGCACGTGACCATCGGCGCCCAGAGCCAGGTCCCAGCTCTCCACTCTTGTCTCGACCGGCCGGCCCTCGGCGCCGTAGGAGACCTTGAACAGCTTGACCGTCCCCTTGCCCGCGACCGGCTTTCGGTCCAGGGTCTGCGCAAATCCCAGCCTCGATCGTGTCGGCGGCGCGGTAGTGGCCGCGATCGACCCACGTGTAGACGGTGAAGGGCTTGCGCCGACCAGCACGGTCCCCGTTCCCACGATCGCGCGCCGCGACTGGTCGGTGATCTCGGCCGTGATCTCATACCGCTCGTCCAGATCCGGATGGGCTGACTTGGCAAGACCGGTGTCGATCTCGACCTTGAGTGTCCCGTCGGGCCCGATCGGCAGCTCGGCCTCGGCCACCACTTCCGGAGGCCCTTGGGCGCGTGGCCACCACCAGGCGATCGGCCGGAGCATCCCCCACTGCGACCAGCCGGGATACCACGCGGCATCCGCGGCGAACCACCAGTAGCCCGGGCCGAACAGCCAGTCCCAGCGCGCGGCGGGATACCACCGTTCGTCGGCCGGCGTCCGCGTGATCTTGTACTTGACCTTCGCCTCGGTGACCGGTCCGCCGAAATAGTAGTTGGCCTTGATCGTCGCCGGGACCTTCTCGCCGAGCATCACCGGCCGGGCCGGAGCCTCGATCTTCACCTCGAATTCGGGCTTCTTGTACTCCTCCACCCGGAACGACCCGCCGCCCTTATTGGGAATGACAAGCTGATATTCTCCCAGCATCGCATCCGAGGCCAGCTCGCACGAACCATCGAATCCTCCCAAGCCGTCGGCCGTGAACTCCCTGGTGAGGAGCTTGTCGCCCTTGGGATTGATAATCTCGACAGTGAAGGTCTTGCCGGCGAACGCCGCGACATCGGGCTGATCGAAGCGGGCGCGCTGGACCCAGAATTTGAACCGCACCGGAGCGCCGGGACGATAGACCGGCCGATCCGTGATCGTGTAGACCCGCGTCTGGTCATAAGCGGGGTCTTGCCTGCCGACGAACCAGATACTGGTGAACCCATGGTGAGCGAAGCGTCCCTCGGGAGTGCTCGCGGTCACGAGCCACTGGAAATTCCCCTGGTGGCCCTGAGGATCGGCGATCGGCACGATGAGCTGGCCATTATCGTCGGTCTTGAGCGCCAGGTTCTTGGTTTCGAAGCGGACCTGGTTCCGGCGTTGCACCGGAACCATGCGCCACCCGAACAGCTCGACGTCGGCTCGAGGAACGGGCTGACCGGTACGCGCATCGGCGACGAAGTAGTAAGTCGCATTTGCGAGGGGCTTCTTGACGATGACTGTGTCGTCGAGCCAGACCAAGATCCGGCTGGTGTTGCCCCCTTCCATCCGAGCCGTGAGTAGGTAGGCGCCGGCCTTCTCGAGCGGCGTGGTGATTGTCATCCGTTTGTCGAAATGGCCCGGCGCCGGCTCGAGGTCCAGATCCCACTGGGCGGCCTGCCGCCCCAGGTACTGCTCCTGGTTCATGGCGACCAGACGGGAACCGATGTCATTGATACCGGCCTTCTGCCAGTCGAGCTGACCCGGTTGAGAATTGAAGTAATCCTGGACATCCTTCAAGACGCGGGCAACGTCGACGTGGCGTGCCTCGAAGTGCACCCGGCGGCCGTTCCGGAACCGGAAATCGACCGATGCGGCCCGGCCGGCGGGCTGGGTTCCCATCGCCAGGAATTGACCCCACGCACCCAGGATCTGATCCAGCCGACGCGTCTTCGCGCCGCCGTTCTTGTCTCCATAACTCTCACGACTTTGCTTCCAGTACGCGGAGGCTCGGTCGAGCTGGCGGCGATTCTCGAACATCGCCGCCAGGGAATTCAAAGCCTCTTCGCCATGACCGGTCTTCGGATCGGCGGCGATCGTCTCAAAGATCTTGATCGGATTGAACTCGTCGGGAAGCTTGAACCGCTTGATGCCGGAGGCGAGCCGGGCGATCGTTTCTTCGTCGGTCAGAGTGGCAAGCGCATAAGGGCCGGAAGCCTCGGGTGGAACGGCGCCATGCGTCCCGTCGCCAAACGCGATTTGCGTCAGGGACTGGGTACCAAACTGGTAGACCAGGAAAGTTGCCAGTGACGAGCGCGTGCTGTTAAGCAAACCTGGATCGGCCGAAGCGGCCTCGACAAGCGCCCACCGCCAGCGCTCGCCGTCGTTCCTGGCCTTCTCGAAGCTCTCGGGAACCCGGTAGTAAACCGGTGTGCCGTCCGCCTCGACGGGCGCACCGGATTGTTGCTTGCCCCAAGAAAAGTGATGATTCTCGTCGTAGTCCGGCAGAACATCGAGTGCCGTCAGGACCTGAAGCCGCCACGAGTCGTTTCGCTCCCGATCACCCATGATCGCATGAGCAATCGTCAGAAGATACCGGCCCGCCGCGGGACGGTCCGGGTCCAAACGCACCTGATCGAGCCCTTCCAGCAAGAGTTGGAGGGCGCGGGCCCGATCTCGCTCGTAAGCGCCGACATATCGCCCTTCCGCCCGATTGTAGCCGCGGTGGAATTTGCCCGCGACGATCGTGCCGAAATGCTGCGGGTCGTTCAGATAGCTTTCGGCCGCCGCCTGGAGCACGCGCCAGCTCTTCTGGTGGACCGCGACGACCGCCTCACGGAAGGCGTCGATTTCGTCGTCCCGCCCGAGCTTCGCCAGACATTCGATGGCTTTCCCCAGATCACCCCCGGCGTGCTGGGAGTCGGTCTTCTTGTCGAGCGCGAAGCTCCGGTAGCCCTCGTAGGCATCCTTGTAGTTTCCCGCCGCGAATAGCTTGTCGAGCAGTTCACGCTTGCGAGGCTCTTGCGTGCGCTCACCCCGGACAGCGCAGCCGGCCAGTAAACAGCAACCCGCCAGTACGATGAAAGCCAGACGGAGGAGATCCATGGTAGCCTCGCTGGGTTCGAGCCACCCGCGGCGATTCCGGGGCGATGAAGAGAGACCCCTTTCACTATAACGTTTCGCCCACACCTTTCCTTGAAACTCCAGTTCACGATAAACTCTGACGTCAGGTTCTTGATGTCGTGTTGCGCCGTGCCCGAAGCTGACAGCGGTCGATCGCTTGGTTGACGGGATCATGGGGATGATGCGCGATCGGCGGCTCCTCATTCTGGCGGTGGGGCACCTCATTCTCGGGGTCGTTGCCGGCCTGCTGGCCCACATCCAGCTCAGCGATCCGTTCGGTCTGTCAGGCGTCCTTCCGCCGTTCGGGTTGAGGGACATTCTCGTGGTGCCGCTCGTCGCCACGGCCCTTTGCCAGGCGCTCCTGCTTGCCCTCTGGGGGGCAACTTCCAGGGCATCGCCCTGGGCGCGGATGGCCGGGTTGGTCGCCGGGGCGGTGTACCTGGAGGCGCTCTTCCCCCAGGCCATGAGGCGGGAGACCTTGGGCTCCAGCACCATCACGATCGCCGTCACGACGCTGATCCTCATCGCGGTGCGGACGCTGGGGGTGAGATTCTCTCAAGCGGATCAGCCGGGACATCCCGCCGGACCTGAGAATCGAGGGATTGCGGTTTTCGATCTGGGGCATCATGCTCGTCACGGCCGCCGTCGCGCTCTTCGAGCGCCGGGGCGAGGGCTATCGAAGGGACCCCGAGGCAGGTTGTCCTGCTGATCGTCGTCTGGGCCCTGTGCTTCGTCACCGTGGGGCTGGTCGCCCTCTGGGCGTCGCTGGGGAATGCCCGACCGCGCTGGCGGGCGCCGGTCGTGTTCGCCGTTTCGCCGGTCCTGGGGGTCTTCTTCGCCGTGGCCGCCCACGCCCACTCGGCCGGGTGGGTCTTGATCGCCCTGACCATGTTGCTGTATCCAGCAATCTTGCTCGGGTCACTGCTGGTCGTGCGCTCGAGAGGCTACCGCCTTGTGCGGCAGGTGGCGCCGTTGTCGTAGTGTTCCCGGCGCAGAGGTATTCGAACTGGCATGTTGCCGCGACTTCAGAGCCACAATCCGTGCGGAGAACGTCGCTGTCGCCTCATGACTTCGGCTGCGACGTGAGTGGAACGACCGCCCTGATCTGCCTCAGTCCTTCTTGAGGAGCGCCGCTGCCTTCTCGATCGCGTCGCGAAACTCGCCGACGAAAACAACCTTCCCCTGGCGGTCGAGGACCGCGGCGCTCGGGATGCCGCGGACGCCATAGGCCGCGAAGGTCGCGCCGAACCAGCCCGACTCCTTTGCGGCGCGGTCGATGGCCAGCGGGTACGTCATCCCTCGCCTGGCGGCGAACTCGGCGACCTGCTTGACGGTCCCACTACTGTCGTGCAGCCCGATGATGATGAGGTTCGTCCCGGCGAAGTGCTCGACCGCATCGCGGACCTCGGGCAACTGTGCAACGCACGGGCCGCAGGTGATGCCCCAGAAGTCCACCAGCACCACCTTGCCTTCCAGCTTGGGCGCGTCGGTCTTGCCGAACTGGTTCAGCCAGACGGCGGGCTCGATCAAGGGCGCCCGGTCGCCCGCCTTGATTGGTGGGACAAATCGCTTCCGCGTCGCGGCGATCTCGTTGGCCCACGCAACGACGTCGGTCACCGGCGCCCGCAGGACACCGCGATTCGTGTCGTCGCGGCCGTCGCGATAGTCGACAATCAAGGTCCCCGCAGGTACCGAGACGACGAAGCTCTCGGCAGTGATCGGCGTGGTGAGGTCGATCGATTCGATCGTCCTGATCCAGACGGGATTCATGCGGTTCCCGTAAGAATGGAGCTCGACGCTCATTCCCGGGATGACAAGCCCTTGCGGGGTCGGCCTGGGCGCAAACTGCCAGCGCTCTGTTGTCGATGATCCGTTGTTGTAACGGAACGAATCGCGGTACACAAAGCCGGTCTTCTCGTCGACGACCCGGCGCACGGCGTATATGGCCGTTTTTTCCTCGAGCGTCAGCTTCCCGTTGGCCCGCTCGGTGATTGCGCCCGCGAAACCTTCGAGATGAAAGGAATTCTCGATGCTCTCGATCGCGAAGCTTACTGTACTTTTATCCGAATTGTCGGTCACGTCGACCTGGGCGTTTGGAGCAACGTACACGACGCTCTCCCTGCCGTTAGAGACAAGGATTTGGTGGTGAGGTGCGGCCCACTCCTCGCGACGCTTCGGCTGGTCGACAGTCACAAGAAAGGTCAGCGCTGCGGCAGGCTCAGCGTCCGGAAACTCGTTGCGGATCAAGTCGAAGATGGGCGGGATACGATCCGGATCGAGCGAGTCCAGCAATTTCGTGAGCTGCTCGGGATCGATGCCATCGCTCGATTGATAATATCGCGTCGCTCGTGCCCTTCCGCGCCGGATCAGGTCCCTCTGTGTCTTCCACCGCTCGTTCAAGCGCTGGATCACCTCGTCCTTCGAGGCCCCAGCGTCCAGGAGACGAGGGTCCGCGACTTTCCTGAAGGAGAACTTGACGACGTTCGTCGTTCCCGGCGCGAGCGTGAGCAGCGGGTTATCCGCCGGGACCGGCTCGAATCCGGGGACGCGGGTGGGAAAGAATCCGCGCGTTCCCGGAGCCATCACCACGCGGAGCCGGCCATCCGATCCGGTTACCGGGTGATCGACGTAGACCGTCTGGCTCGGGACCGGCTTGCACACCCGCGTCGTGTCGGTCTCGTATTCGAAGCCGACGCCCGCGATTCCTGCTTCAGTCGCCTCCAGGGCGGCTTCGAACATCACCACCGCACCTGCATGGACCTTGACGTCGATCGACGACTCCCTGGGCTCATTCGGCACCGTGAGCGGCTGCTCGGAGACCACGGCAGCCGCGCCCGGCGGCGGCTCGATGCGGAGTATGTATTTGTCTGGCCGGAGCTGCAAAACGGCCGTTCCCTCAGTGTTCGTCTTGCCGACGCAGCCACTCCGCGCAATCTTCGTCCCCCGAGCCGTGACCGTCACTCCGGCCGCCGGCTCGCCGGTTGCGGCGAGGGTCCCACGGACGCGGACCGTCCGCGGGACAACGAACGTATCATTCAAGATCCCTTCATAGCCGAGGCTGAGAACGCCCTGGAACTTCTCGGTGGATGTTGCGATCGTCAGGGTATGCCAATCGAATGTGGGTTTGAAGTCGATCAAGGCCAGCAGCTTGGCCTCGCGCGGCAGCCCCGCGATCACATAATGGCCCTGGTCGTCTGTGTGCGCGGACAGACGCGACGCGGGCATGGATGCGATTCCGCTGAACGGGAGATCGTCGCCTTTCTGCGGGTCGATTGCCGCACAGTACGACATACCGGACCCTTCGGGTGCTCGCGGGTCGTTCATATGTCCGACTTGCACGAGCGCGCCCGAGACCGGCTTCCCGGTGTCGTCCGTAATCTTTCCGCTCAAGCGGGCCGGCGGCCCGAAGATCAGGTCGGCAATGATGGTCTCCCCCGCGTAAAAGACCTGTCCGGATTCCTTCGCGTCGGCCTGGGCGGGCCGCGGTTCCGGCCGGTAGCTCTGGGTTTTATGCCAGGTGAATGCTCTGCCGGGGGCCCAGCCGGAGACCTCGAATCGACTCTCTGTCGGCTTGGGAATCGCGCTCACCGGCGGAGTCAGCACCGGGATCGAGATTCCCCGGAGAATATAGCGGCCATCGCCGCCGGAATTCGTTTTGCCCAGAACTCGGTCTCCGGTAAACATCGGGTTATCATCAACAACCTGAATCACCGCATCAGGGACCGGGTGGCCATCGCGATCCAGGGCGCAACCTGTGATCGTGACATTGGCAAGCATGCGTCCGAGAGGGCCTCTGCGGTGACGCACTGGAGACGGCTTCTTGGTCGTCTGTTCGGTCTTTTGTGTGCCTGAGTTCGCTGAGTCGGGCGGGGTGCCGGCCGCTGGCGCAACAGGGGATTCCGCGGCCCTTGTGGGCTCTGGGATCTGTTCGGCGCGCGCGATCTCGGGACCTCCGATCGAGACCGCGATCACACACAACCGGGCGACAAGTATCAGCATAACTGGGGCCTCCGCCCAACGAATGTTTGAGCCCGACAGGATCGAGAACGCGTTCATTTCGCACCTCGGTTTACGGGCGGCAACCTGGAGCCTTGCTCGTCAACAACATGCTTGAGCTCGATCAGGTCCTCTTCGCTGAGCTTCTCAGTCTTGATGATGTTCATGACCAACGATCGGACCGATCCACCACAATAGGCCTCAACCAGATCGTCGAGCATCGTCCGGAACGCCGAGCGCAACCGGGTTGACGCCTTGTAATACCCTGCCGTTGACTGATGCCATTTGGACCCCGTGCACAGCTTCTTGTTAGCGGATGCCAAAAAGCGGTACGCCGACGGTTTGGGCGGCGGTTTTCAGCTTGCCATCCAGGCTGGCCAGCGGCAAACCTCGCCGCATTGCCAGTTCCAGATAGGCCGCGTCGTAGGAGGTCATGTCGTGGGCGCGGGCCAGGCTCAGTGTGGCGTTCCAGGCGTGCAAGTTGGTCTCATCGTCGAGCGTGATCGGCAGAGCTTGCAGCGTCTTCAACATTCGTGCGGCCTGGTCGTGAGTGGATCGTTTTCTTCGTTCGCCCATCAACAGGACGTTGGCGACTTCCAGCGGCCAGTTGAGGGGAACGAAGGCAGTTTGCCGCGGCAGCCGCCGGGCGACCTGATCGGCGTATTCGCTGCTCTCATCGACGAAATACCACGCCATGACGATGGAGCAGTCGAGCACCAGCCCTTCCCGTGCACGTTTGGCGATCCCCCTCTTCTTGCTCACGGCCTTCCCTCCTCGATCATCTCGCGGATCGTGGAGATCATCGCCCAGGACGGGTCCGTGCTGGTCGCGGTATTTCAGCATCTCCTCGATGACCTGCTTCACGTCCTTCTTCTCAGCCGCGTCGGCCGGCACCAGCCTGGCGATCGGCTTGCCGCGTCTGGTGATCGTGATCGATTCTCCTTTCTCGACCCGCGACAGCAGGCGGGGCAGGTGAGTCTTGGCTTCGTAGGTGCCGACCGATTTCATGAGATACCTCCTCGTCGGAATTGGTCTGATGCACCTAGTCTAAAGCCGGCTGCCTGTTCTGCCAAGTCGATTCCGTGTACTGCTGGACTCATGGCGGACTTTGGGCCATTCTTGGTGTGAATCAGAGAACAGGGTCTGCGCCTCGCAGAGATCCTTTGGGGATTCGACTCATGACCATGAGCCAGGAAGAACGACGATCACTGGACGACCAGCTCGAGCGTCTCGCCACCACTTTGTCCACTCTATCCGCAACCGACTGGTCTCAGGTTTGGGCGTCAGATCGGACCCGTCAGTTATTCGAACAGATTGTCGATGTTCTGGGGATTGATGCCGAGATCCTCCAGCAGTTTGGGCTCTTCACGATCGAACAGGCTTATACGAAGATCTGCGACCTGCTCCAGGAAAACAAGATTCCCCGGCTCAAGACCTTTAACCATTGCGGTCACGACCATGAGTACCACGCCCTCCAGTGCAACATAAGGTGCCCCATCTGCAAGACCTACCATGCGAAAACACGGGGCTTTCTGGCTGACGATGAGATCGAAGATGTGGCCTGCCTGGTCCTGCGCTGGCTCAAGATCGATCCCAAAACGATTCCCGATTGGAATGCCGCGTGCGACCGGTTCTAATCCCTCCAGATTCAGGCGGCGCATTTTCGTTGAGCACCGGATAGTAGATCGGCTGCTCCGGCATGTGGGGCGGGAAGCTGGTCTCGCCACGACGACTCGAACGAAGTGACCAGCCCCTCGACCACGGGACCAGGAACCGGAAGCGCGACCGATCGACCCCGAATGTGCCCCGTACGGGCGTTCAAACTCGCAGGGACATCCACGTCAAACCTGGCGAGACACTCGACCCGGGTGATATCCTGATCGAGGAGCGTTCGGGATGAGACCGTGAATTGCTCGAAGCTTCGAGGAGAATCGCGCATGAATCGACTTCGGCTGTTCGCAACATGCATGGGACTGGTGATCCTGCTGCTAAGCTTCGGACTCTGCCAGCGGTCACCTGCTGATGGGGAAATCTGGCCGGCCACCGAATCGATCGCGCTGGCGCTCGCATCCGACACTGCCATCCTTTGCAACGTCGGAATCGCCCGCGGGGCACAGACCGAAGCCAAGATTCAGCGGAAAGCGGAGAAGAACGCGTTAGCCGACGTGGCGGACATTCCCTCGCAGGAACGCCAGGCCGCCGGTGACGCCAGCAAGCGCTACTTTCTCATCGGCCCCAAGAAGCAGTCCAAGCAGCCCGCGGAAGGTTACGGTCTTCTTGTCATCATGCCGGGCGGCGACGGCAGTGCGCAATTCCATCCGTTCGTAAAACGGATCTACAAGAATGCGTTGTCCGACCGGTATCTCGCGGCTCAGCCCATCGCCGTCAAGTGGACTCCCGACCAGAAGATCGTCTGGCCGACGAAGACGACTCCCGTCGCCCTTATGAAGTTTGGCACCGAGGAATTTGTCGAAGCCGTGATCGGGGATGTGGCGAAGAAATACAAGATCGACCGCACGAGAATCTTTACTCTCTCCTGGTCGTCGAGCGGCCCGGCCGCGTATGCCGTCTCTTTGCAAGACAAGCGCAGCGTCACGGGATCGTTCATCGCCATGTCGGTTTTTAAACCATCGCTCTTGCCCCCGCTGAAACAGGCCAAGGGCCACGCCTATTACCTCTGCCACTCACAGCAAGACCGCGTGTGCCCGTTTCGCATGGCTGAGCAGGCCAAAAACAGCTTGGCGGAAAACGGGGCCAAGGTTCGTCTGGAGACCTATCCGGGCGGCCACGGCTGGAGAGGAAACATTTACCACGACATTCGCAGCGGCATTGAGTGGCTGGAGAAGAATCCGGGGAAAGCGGAATAATTGGTGCCGGCTCGTTTTTCCTCGAAAAATGAACTGACACCAATTAACACGAAGCCGATGGTGAACCCGCCAGAGAGCAATCGCCGAAATAGCCACAGCGATCATCATGTGCCGCAGCGAGACAATCGTGCTATCCGGGCGGTTGTCCTCGGGCTTTGCGATCCCAGAGGCGGTAACCGACGTCGTACCCCGGCTGGTCCTGGACCTGCATCTTGAGCAGGCCGCCGTTGTCGAGCTGGTCCGGGCCCGTAGAGTACACCGCCACGCCAGCCGGAAGTTGTCTCAGAATCAACTCTTGTCCGGTGAACGGATCGGCCGCCGGTTCAGCAAGGAACCGGGGAATCAGTGTTCCGACCGAGTCTGGCCACCGCCCGTGCACCAAACGGTACCTCTCAGCGGCCACCATGACGCGACCCACTGTCAGAAGCGTTCTGACGCGGAGGAAGTTCAAACCCGCCGCTGCATAGGACGACGATAAGCCTTCGGCAACAACGCGGAAGACCCTGCCCGCCGTGTCTCTGCGAGACTTCCAATCGGACTCGAATTGCTCCCAGAGCAATGCTTGCTCCCAGGATGGCTGACGCGCAATAGCCACCGCGCGATTCATCGACTCCAGAAGAACCGCCTCGTTGTCTCTGATAAAGATTCTCGGGAAGGTGATGAACTTCGAAGTTCGCAGGCGGGCTTCGCGGTCCTGGCGGGGCCAGTCATCGAGTTTGATTGCTCCCACAGCCAACCGCTCGAATGTGTCGTATGCAGTGGCTCGGTCACCGCGTAAGGCGATGAGCAGAAGAGGCTCCTGCGATTCTCGATCCAGGCACTCCTGGACCCTTGCGAGCGCCGCGTCGGACGCCAGCCCCTGGGCAAGGGCTCGCTGCACGGTGTGGACGCCAGCGCTTTCCGCCTCAGCCCGGACAAGCTGCGAGATCAAGATCGGCTCGTCACCAATCGACCTCCCCGCGCTCACGATCGCACAGCACGCCTCCAATGCTCCGTCAATGTCGTTCCGCTGAATGCGATCGATTGCTTCGAGTTGAAGCAGGCGAACGACCTGGCGCAGGTTCTGCGAATGGACCGTCGGCTCCTCGATGTATCGGAATCCGGAGGGGATCTCATATCGACCGTAGGGCATGCGTGCCAGCTCGAGGGCCAGTGAACGGGCTGGTTTCAAGTCCTCCAAATCCTGGTGCAACTGTGTACCTTCGCGCTCGGAGAGCCTGCGAACAGGGTCGAGACGGTAGGCTCGGCTGGAAAGCTCGAAGAGCCTTTGGGTTGCTGGTGTGCCATTCTCAGACGTTTTGGCCATCCAGTTGTGGGGCAACTGATCGAGCACCATTCGAACCTGCACGGCGGCGTTTTCGGCGCCCGGCACCGGCGCCCTGTTCGCCCACACGTCGGCCAGCCGCCAGCCGGGATCGGTCCAGTTGGCTTCGGCGACAGCTTGCTTGACCGCTTGTCCCGCCGAACCATCCAGGAAAATCCAGACTCCGACGAGCGCCCAAGTCGACGCAAGACCGGTGATTGTCCAGACCCATCGCATCGGGATGCGACGGGCGCGCGAAGTCGTTTCGAGGAAGCGACCGCTCATCGGAGCATCGGACCTCGGCGGATGGGATAACTGGACACACTCACGAGTGTTGTGCACTTGGTCAATCATAGAGCATCGCCTAGCGGGAGAGCCACAGCATCGAGCGACGACGAATTGTTCCATTCGACGGTAACATTTCATTCATGATTCAGGCTTTACGGATGATCCGGCGCCCGATCGCCTTCGCCGCGAATACGAGAACCGCGATGAACCCGACCAACACTCCCACGACAACGGCCAGCACGAGCCCCAAGATCGCCCAAAAGGCGGGCGAATCGGACCAGAACGTATACGGACCGATTTCGATGAATGCGTCGTGGACATCGCGTGCTTGACTCCGCAAGAGCCAGGCGAAGCAACCGAAGATCAATCCAGCGACCACCACCGAGGCCAGCATCCACCGAATTGTGAACTGCACGCGAGGCCGCCTCGATGCTCCGCCGTCGATCGTCGTGTTCCGCATGAATGATTCGGGAGAATAATTGGTGTCAGTTCACTCTTCGACGAAATGTGCCACCTGTGACTCTCAAGAATGAACCGGCCTGTGACCAATACGGCACGTAGTCGTCATTCGCGTAGACTATTCCGACATCCAACACACACGGGCCCACACGGCAGGACTGCAATCGTCGAGATGATCAGGAGCTTGCCGCCCGACAACAGGAGCCCAATCGCGCACCATTGGTCCGATGCGAGCACCTCGGCGACGATCGTGCCAGAGCACTGCTTGCCGAGTCGCTTATCGATCGCGACCAGTCGCTGAGCCCTCGGATCGAGTCGCCGGATCGGCTCGACGACGCCGTAATCCACGCCCTGAAATTCAAAGAAAATTCCGTCCGTCAGTTCAACGAAGACCGTACAGCCGGCGTAACCTTCGTCATCTTCATTCCACTCAGATCTGTAGACACGACGAACGGTCTTGCCGACGATGTCCGATCGACGGAGGACTTGATTCATAAGATGTCTCCAACGCGACGCGCGATCGGGGGCCATTCTCTCCGCTTGGCCATCAAATCGAAGAGGGGGCTATCGACAGCATAACAGTTTCTACGGTTGTTTGAGCAGCACAGAACACTCGGTCACGGGCTCTGTGCGGCCCTGACCATCGCCGCCGCCGATTCTCTGCGGAATCGTTTCTGGACCCGGCGCATGGACCAGTATCCGAGGCGGCTCAGGAACTGGTGCGGCCGTGAAAAGGCCAGGATGTCGTACCAGACCTCACCGCTTGTTTGATCCCACTCGACCAGAAACCTCTCCTCGCCGGTCGCCGCATGATCCGGGAGCGTACCGTAGGCGAATCCGAACCGGCGGACTGGTCCGTTTTCGTCGATCACCTCGATGATCCGGCAGGCATTCAGCGACCACAGGCCGATTGGACGGGCAATCACGGCCACGACTTCGCCAGTGCAGATTCGTGTCTGAGGCGAGTGGACCTCCACCCAGCCCAGGTGAAATTGCTCCCAGCGCTCCAGGGCAGCCCTGCCTCTCGCGAAAACCTCATCGCCTTCGCCCAGCTTGACCCGGGTGTGGTCCACCGCGTAACCCGCCGGAGGGACGGAAGCCGTAGCACCGACCGCCGTGTAGGTGAAGCCCAGCTTCGACTGCACTGCCAGGAACTTACGGATCGTCTCGGTCGAAGGTCTGCGCAACGAAAGCATCCGACTGTCCTCGGTCGATCACGAGATATCATCCGCTCGGACAACCAAGACAGTTTATGGCAGCCGCATGTCATGCGGAAATGCGGCTCGGTGAACAGCACGGGCTCGGCAGCTCGGCAGAGGTCCTGGCTCGCCAGGTTCGTCTGCACCTGCACCGGGGCATCGGTTACCTGGCCGCTCCGCAGTCGATACGCTCGATCAGCGATCTGATACGATTGGCCACGGAGCAGGATGCCGTCGACCCGTAACAGCCCCCGTCGGATTTCGTCGAGATGCGACATGAGCCATAGCCACCCTGCCGGCGCCCGGTTTGTTGTTCAATTACATCGAGCGAGGTCCTTGCATTACGACTTCAGGCTGGAAAGAGACGGCGTGTTCAAGAGCTGGGCCGTACCCAAGGGAATCCCGGAAGAAGTCGGCCCGCGCCATCTGGCCGTGCAAGTTCCCGATCACGCGCTCGAATATGGCTCATTCTCGGGAACCATCCCGGAGGGCGAGTACGGGGCGGGCACCGTGGAGATCTGGGATGAGGGCACCTACGAGCTGCTCGAATGGAGCGACACGGCAATCGGATTTATCCTGCACGGCCGCCGGTTACAAGGCAGCTATTCGCTCATCCGCTTCCAGCGTAAAGGTCCGCGGGATTGGCTCGTGTTTCGTCGACGAGGTGAGACGTAGCGGACGTAAGGGTTCTTGACCGGAGTGCCACATCTGACTCCCGCCCTACGCCATGCGCCGGCCATTCGGACCGCTGTCAATACGCGTTGAACAGAATCAAGCCAAGGCAACGAAGAGCGAGATGGCAGCCTGATGCAGCAGCGCAACAGGGCACGCAAAATCAGAATGTCGGCGAGAACGGCCTCGCGGCCCCGACCCAGAGGGCGATCGGTGAAAAGGGCCTGAGTCGTATCCAACTTCCGGATTCTCTGGCCTCCTGCTTTGCTGTGTTCCTTATTCAATACCCACCCCTACCCCTCAGCGAATTCGCTTGGGGTGGGCCAAGCCAGAACTGTCTCAGCACTCTCCGAACTCGAACGCTGTTAGGCGGCCTAGCCGTGTGCAATGCCTCGCAATGCAAGCGGCGCCTCAGCTCTGGTCCTCAGTCGGAGATATGTCCCGATAAGGAGGCATCGCCAAGGCGCTGACTCGCCCAACTCTACCACATGGCGGGCGGGGGATGGGCATCTTGCCCGTCAGCATCCGGGGCGGCACGTCGTTTTTGGAGGCCGACGAACCTCCTTCGTTTGGCAAAACCGGCAAATCCCCCACACTGTCGCGCATTCCAGCCAGAATTCCTGCCGCTTTTGCGCCCGCAAAGCAACTGGAAGACTGGCAGAGTCGCGCGCCTTGCGTCCAAGGACGTGCCGGACGACCCAGCAAGACACGCGATGGCGAAGGAATTGGCAGGCTGCTGGCGCAAACGCACCAATTCTCTGCCCTGTCAAGGGCATGCTGCCCAGCCTGGGCCCCGGGCTGAGAACCGTGACCGGGGCCAAACGGAGACTCTGTGAAAAAATGGCCACCGCGTGCCGATCGGTACAATCTCCCAAGAACCTCGCAGAGGAGCAACTGCGTGCGCAGCGCGATGCGCGCAATCCCTCCCTCTCCCTCGGGACACCCGCCGTCGTCGTCGTCGGACTACTGATCATTTGCTCGAAACACGCCAAAAAGTTGCCAATTCTGGACATTTTGCGACACCCAAAAAGTTCCTCTCTCGAGCACGAAAATCCATGTCAAAATTGCAGTTGCGCCGAGTGCACCTATCGACGCATGGCCGTGCGCCATCGATCGCGAGTGCGACACTCTTTTTGCAGGTCGGTTTTTCGTGTTCGATCGTCCATTTTCGGCGCGCGATTCCGCTCTGTCTCTTCCCTTCAAAAAAGTGCCCTTCCTTTCTTTCTCAAGGCGACAATGGGAACGTGATCTGGTTTGATCATCACACGTTCGGCCACAAACCGGCCCCCGTCCCGATTCCTGGAAGGCATCGCCGATGTCCCGAGCGAACACCCGAGCGAGCCCAGCGGAACGCCGCCCTCAGGGCCGATAGCCTCTCCTTTGACGACACCCACGAGGGCGAGCTGCTCAGACGCTACGAAACGGCTAACAGCCGGTCGATGCTCCGGTCGATCAGTGAATTCCTGAAGGTGTTGACGACGGGTGAGTTGGCGTGCCACCAGGGCCGGCGGCCTCGACCACCGTCATCCGCCGTTGCCTCCCCGTTGGAGCCATGGAAGGATACCGTTCCAGAGACGCTGGGTGACGGGTCCCGGCGCGGGCAGCTCGGTGTCCAGGAGGCGAGCGATCGGCAGCACGCCGCGGACCGAGCTGGTCAAGAAGGCTTCCGAAGCGCTGGCGGCTCGCTCCGGGGGCACGGGGCCTTCCTCGATTTCCAACCCGAGCTCGATGGCCCAGTCCAGGACGAGCCGGCGCATCACGCCTGGCAACACCGGCCCGTCGAGTGCGGGCGTGATCAATCGCCCGTCCTCGACGAAGAACACGTTCGATCGAGATGCCTCACAGATGAGGCCCTCCGGCGTGATGCAGAGGACCTCGTCAGAACCAGCCTCGAGCGCATCGGCGTAGGCGATCCGCCGGCGCCAGTAGTTGAGCGTCTTGTGGCGGGCCAGCGGATCATCCGTGGCCACTTCGACAACCTGCGTGACGACGGCCCCCGACTCACGCAACGGCGACGGCAAAGGAGCCACGGTCATCCAGAGGACCGACCCCGATGGGGGCGTGGTCGCCACGCCGCCCGACAGGGTGAGCCGCAGCCGCGCGTCCTCGGCCAGCTCGGTTGAGCTGGGGTTCGCGACGATCAGCTCACGGACGGCTCCGGCATCGGGCAATTGTCTTGGATCGAACGCCAGGCCCAGCTCACCGGCCGAGCGCTCTATCCGCTCGAGATGGTGTTCCATCAATGTGGCATGACCGTTCCAGGTGCGGAATGTCTCGAAAAGGCCGACACCATGCTCGAACACGCGGTCGAGCGCGCTTATACGCAGTGCAAGATCGGGCAGAAAGCCACCGCGAACCCAGATCATGTTTCGCTCTTCTCCTCGTGCCCGGGGTCGAGGATGGCGCAGCCCCCGGCCCTTGGCGAGTGTCTCCTCGAATTCTTCAACAGGGTCGGAATCCGCCACGATTCCGCCTCCTACCTGAAAACTGGCGCGATCACCTTCGACCAGAATCGTGCGGATTGCGATGTTGAACGCGCTCGTGCCCCCGCGGCTGAAGTAGCCGATCGACCCGGTGTAGAGGCTGCGGCGATTGGGCTCGAGCTCGTCGATGATCTCCATCGCACGAATCTTGGGTGCGCCCGTGATCGAGCCGCCCGGGAAGACCGCCTGGAGCACGTCGACCGGGCCGACCTGCGGCCGAAGCCTGCCTTCGACCGTCGCTACAAGATGGTGTACCTGGGCAAACGATTCGACCCGCAAGCGGTCGCGCACGACGACCGAGCCGTAGCGACACACGCGACCCAGATCGTTGCGCTCCAGGTCGACGATCATGGTGAGCTCGGCGCGGTCCTTGGTCGAGCCGTGGAGCTCAGCGGCGAGCCTGGCATCGTCGGCCGGAGTGCTTCCGCGCGGCCGTGTTCCCTTGATCGGCCGGGTGAGCAGCACGTCTCCTCTGGTCTGGAAGAACGACTCGGGGCTGGCCGAGACGACGGCAAGGTCGTTCCAGCGAAGGAATGCCCCGAACGGTGCGGGGCTTGCGACCTTGAGCTTCAAGTAGAGGTCAAGCGGCTCGGGAAACCCGTGGCCCGTGAACCGCTGGGAGAGATTCACCTGAAAGACGTCGCCGGCCGCGATGTATTCCAGGACCCGGCGAACCGTCGCCAGATACGATTCTCGGTCGAACGAGCAACTCAAGCTCCCGACCCGGGAAGACCGCATCGGTCCGGTCTCGGGTACGGGGCTCGACAGGGCGCGATCAAGCGCGATTTGCCAGGCGCGGCTGCGGCCGATGGCTGCCTCGCGCCCTTCACCGGTCAAGTCCCAGGCCCAGAGCTCGACCTTGCCGGAGTGGACGTCGACCGTGACGGCTGTGTCGTAGAGGGACATGCGGATGTCGGGCAGGCGCGAGTCGCGCGGCAGCCGGCGAGGCAGCCGCTCCAACCGCGGAGCCAGGTCGTAGCCGAAGAAACCGATCATGCCTCCCTGAAACGGAGGAACCGCGGGATCAGGCTGCTCGGCCGCCTCGGCCAGCGCGTATCGTCGCAACAGAGCGTCCAGGACCGCCAGAGTGTCTCCTTCGCCCGTTTCGTGGGCTCCGTTGTCGGTGCGAATCGACCAGCGCGAATCGGTTGCTTCCCATACCAGCCGCGGGCGCGCCGTCAGGATGCTCCACCTTCCGGCTTCGCCGAATCTCGGCCCGCTCTCCAGAAGCGCGGGCTCGGGCCAGGCTCCGATCACCACCGGCAGCCGGTCACTCGGCATGTCGAGAACCCGGTGCACGGCGAGTGGAACAACCGGTTTCGGCACAACAGGCCTCGGATCCCCAGGGCGATCAACGACGCGTCGACTGGAAAAGTACTCGTTGGTTGACAAATTGCCTCACAAGGTCCCGCGCAATGAGGTTTCAGTGCAACAGATGACGAATGACTCGATCGGTGACGGTCCGAAAACAGTTCTCTGTGTCCTGCCAGCAGATAAGACCGGCACAAACGTCCCGAACGGCCCAGAACGTCCCCTGGCGACACGCGGAAAGCCTTCCCTTCGATGCGGATTCTACTATAATTCTTCAGGGTCTAAAGAGGTCTTCCTCTCGACCCGATCGAGGGAACTCGAGATCAAGGGCCGTCGGTGGATCGGGCGAGCAACGCCGACGCGTCCGCGTACTCGACTTCCGGACACGGAACCGCGGCCACCCGGCGCCCGGTTGCGGCGCCTTTCAAAGCCGGACCGATCCATTTCTTGGGCGAAATTCAAGGGACGCGGGGACAGTTTGCGCGGCCAGCGTGGCGCGCCGCGGAAGCGGTGCGTGGTGGACGTGGGTTCCCCAATGGAAAGAGTTCCCAATATGCCGGCGAATTCTCGGACGAACGGGGAGTACCGGTGGTCCGAGCAGCCGGTCAACATCGTAGATTCTTCAGGGGGTGTGAGGCGCCTGCCGAGCTCGGAACAACTGAGACGAACACACCATGAGAGGGCTCGGCAGGCACCTCACACACCCTGGAGAAGCGAACAATGGTTTCGGCGGGATCGGGCCGGCCAGGGCGGGACGGTATGGGGTCCTACGTGCCCATTGCGGGATGACGGGCGCGCTGGGAGGGTCTAGGCCATGCGGACGACAAAGGTGAGAGCACTCGACGGGCGCTGGCGAAACTGGGCTCCGTCATGGCTGGCAAGCCACCGCCCATCGCGGCTGGTCCTGCCCAAACCCCCAGGGGCGGCAGCGGCCCGCCCGTCGGTGGCTGGTGGCCCGGCTGGGGCCCGACGCCATGTCTCGCGCGAAGATCTCAAGAAACGAATCTCGACCGCCGCGATCGCATTCCGCGGATACGACGCGACCAACATCGGCCGCAGCCCCGAGTTCCTGGCGCATCCCGTTTATGGGCCAATTGTTCGGGCCAATCTCGATGCAGCCGCCGGCCTCTGCGGCGACGTTCTAGGCGAGCGGATCGACCTCGTGGCGAGGGTGCTCGCCAGGGAGCCGTCTACCCTGGAATCCTTTGTCGAGGATATCGGCACGATCGTTGGGATGGAGCTGGCCCAGGTCGAGATCCTGGAAAAGATCTTCGAAATCCCCGTTCGGCAGGCGCGTCTCTGTTTCGGTCATTCGATTGGCGAGTTGTCGGCGCTGGTCCTCGGGGGCGTGTATACGCTCGACCAGCTCTTGCCGGTGCCGCTTGGCCTGGCGACCGACTGCGCCGAGCTGACCCCCGGCACGACCATCGGGATTCTTTCGGTGCACGGGGGGACGCTCCATATCGAGGACGTCGAGCATCTGTGTGCCGCGATCAGTCGCCGGGGGCACGGGTTGATCGGGCCGTCGACGTATCTCTCGCCGTACCAGGTGCTTCTCCTCGGCCAGGGTGACACGCTTTCCCTGCTCGAGGACGAGATGCGCGCATTCCTGCCCGCCGGAGTCACCTTGCGGCGCAAACCCAACCATTGGCCGCCCTTGCACACGCCACTCGTCTGGGAGAAAAACATTCCCAACCGAACGGCGATGGCGATGCATCACATTGCGGGCGGCGAAACGAAACCGATGCCGGCAGTCGTCTCGTGCA
The DNA here is from genome assembly GCA_963781785.1 of uncultured Isosphaeraceae bacterium. Lineage (GTDB taxonomy): Bacteria > Planctomycetota > Planctomycetia > Isosphaerales > Isosphaeraceae > CAWAHD01. The sequence goes on from CAWAHD010000002.1 coordinate 1,784,858, forward strand.
CGACGGGCATGGCCAGCTACGACGAATGGAACAGCCGCGCGATTCTCGCCGACTGGACCGATCACCCCCAGCGGCTCTGGGATGTGATGGAGAACACGCTGGCCTCGGGCGCCGAGATGGTGATTCACGTGGGGCCCGAGCCCAGGCTGCTTGCCACCGGCTTTGAGCGGCTGAGCAACCGGATCATGAAACAACTGAAGACCGCGCACCTCGAGCGCCTGGGAAGCAGCTTGATTCCCAGCATCAGCCGCAACCGCTGGTTGAATCGAAAGCTGCCCGCGAATGCTGTCCTGTTGCGGGCGCCGTTCATGAACCATATCATCCTGGAAGACTGGCTGCTCGACCAGGAGGTGGTTTAACTCAGAGGTTCTGCCATGGACACGCAAGTGCGGGAGCCCGAGACCCAGACATTCGTCGAAGCCGCGTTCAAGCTGGGCGGTAAAAGCGAAGAAGAAGCGCGTACGACCGGCAAGGTCGACCGGGCTGACGACCAGGTGGACGCTCTGTTCGCGGCGCGGTACCAGACGGCGCACAGTCCTGTCCATCGCGCAGTCTGGGACCACGCGATTCCGACGGAGCTGTTCATGCCCGAGCCCGCGGTCTCGTCGTCCGCTTGCGAGCAGACGATGCAAAGGTCGCTCGAGGCGGTCACCCGCCACCGCTCAGCGCACACGCTGTACGGGCCGGACGGCAAGGTCTCGCAGGCGGTCCTCGACGACCTGAGCGCTGCCGGCTACTGGGGCCTCTTGATCGACCCCCAGTACGGCGGTGTCGGCTCGTCGTTCGCTTCATTTGCCAGGTTCTTGACCCGCATGGCGACCATCGAGCCCAACCTGGCCGGGATGGCGTCGGTCCACGGCTGCATTGGCGCGGTCGATCCGTTGCGAACGTTTGGCAACGCGGACCAGAAGGAGCGGTATCTTCCCCGCCTGGCCAGCGGCGAGCGGCTGTCGGCATTCGCCTTGACCGAGCCGTGTGCCGGCTCCGACTTGACGGCGCTGCGCACCCGAGCACGGCTCGACGGCGACGATTACGTGGTCGACGGCGAGAAACTGTTCATCACCAACGCCGTCGCCGGACGGACGATCGGCCTGGTGTGCCTGATCGACGAGAAGCCTTCCGTCCTGATCGTCGACCTGCCGGATCATGAGAATGACCAGTTTCAATTTGTTCCCTACGGTCTGTTCGCACTCAAGCGATTGCACAACCAGGGGCTCAAGTTCCGCGGTTTTCGCGTTCCCCGCGAGAACCTGCTCCAGCCGGCACAGGGAGACGGGCTGACGATCGCCTATCACGGTCTGAATCTGGGCCGGGTGGCCCTGTGTGCCACCGCGGCGGGCTCGATGCGGGTGATGCTGGCCAACCTGCTGCCGTGGGCAAAGTTCCGGCGCACGTACGGGGCAGCGATCATCTCGCGCGAGCTGGTCCTGCGGCGGATCGGCCGGCTGGCCGCATTGATCGTCGCGTGCGACGCGCTCGTTGACTGGTGTTCATGGCTTCTGGACCAGGGATTTCGCGGCGAGCTGGAATGCATCGTGGCCAAGATTTTCGGCAGCGAGGCTCAGAAGGAAGCCGCCATCGAGCTGTTCATGAAGACGCACGGTGGCCGGGCGTTCCTCCGCGGGCACTTGTTCGGCGAGAACGTTCATGAGTATCTTGCACCTTGTATCTACGAAGGAGAGGGCGAGGTGCTGGGCATGGCGTTCTTCAAGTCGCTGATCAAGGAGCACGGCAAGACGTTTTTCGAGCCGATCGGCCGCGCCCTACAGCGGACGGGCATTCGCAGCTTCAACCCGATGAACCCGGCTCATGCGTGGGCCTTGCGGCACGAGCTTGTGCCGTACATGAAGTGGCGGGCCGGCGAGATGTTGAGCCGAGGTGGCAGTCTGCATCTGCAAGACCCGGCGTTTCCCGCGAGCCTGGCGGCCTCCGCCCAGTTCGCCGTGTCGTCGCTCAAGAGCAGCCGGCTGGAGATCAGCGACGTCATGACCAAGCACCAGCTTCGCCTGCCCGACAGGCAATGTACGATCGCCGAGCTTTCGGGGCGGATCCAGGACATGGTGGTGATGCTGACGACCAGCCTGTGGGCCGGGCGGCAGTCCAGCGAGACCGTGAAAATGGCGGCCGAGGTCCTTTGCCAGGATATCGAGCGGAAACTGACCGGAAAACGGCCGTCAAGCGCTCGATTTCGCGCCGTCACAAAGCTCGGCGAGACGGTCGCCTCCGGGGGGTTCGAGGCCATCGCCGGCATCGATGCCGGGGAAATCCTGATGCCCTACGATGCCTGACCAATTCAAGGAGTGGTTTGAACAATGGCGAGCGCATTCCGACTGGAAGACCTGGACGGAGGAATCGGCCTTGTCACCTTCGACGTGCCCGAAAAAAAGGTGAATACGCTGTCGCGCGAGGTCCTGGAGGAGCTCGCGGGGTTGGTCGTGAAGCTCGAGCAAAAGGCCGGCCTGCGCGGCCTGCTTCTGAAGAGCGCCAAGACCGGGCAGTTCATCGCCGGTGCTGATCTCAATGAGCTGGCGGCCATGAGCTATGCTTCGCCCGAGCAAGTCGCCGGTCTGCTGGCTTCCGGTCACGCGCTTTTCAGCCGCGTCAGCCGGCTGCCCGTTCCGATGGTGGCCCTGATCGACGGAGCCTGCCTGGGCGGTGGCACGGAGCTGGCGCTGACCATGGATGAGCGCCTCGTGTCGACGGCGGCCCACACCCAGATCAGTCTGCCCGAGGTCCAGCTCGGGCTTTTGCCCGGCTGGGGCGGCACCCAGAGACTCCCGCGGTTAATCGGGCTCAATGCGGGTATCGAGATGGTGTGCGCAAGCGAGGTCGTCCCGGCCCGGAAGGCCGTCGCGCTCGGCTTCGCGTTCGACGCAGTGCCACCCGAGCGCCTTCTCGACGAGGGGCGCCGTTTGATCGAGCTCTTGATTCAAGGCGGCCAGTGGCAGGCCCGGCGGCAAAAGCTTCAAGGCCCGCTCGGGCTCAACCCTGACCAGATGCACTTTGCATTTGCCGTCGCCGAGGGGGCGATCAAGGCCAAGACCAAGGGCCAGTACCCGGCTCCACTTGTAGCCTTGAAAGCCATTCGCGAGGGCTGCAACCTGCCGCTGGAAGACGGTTTGAAGGTCGAACAAAAGGCGTTCCGCGAACTGCACGGCTCGCCGATCATGGCCAATCTCATCGGCATCTTCTTCATGAAGAACCGGCTGTCGCGCGATCCTGGAGTCAACGACCAGTCCGTCAAGCCGCGCGAAGTGAAGCGGATCGGCGTTTCGGGAGCGGGGCTGATGGGCGCCGGCATCGTGGCGGCTCATGCACGCTCGGGCATCCCGGCCGCCATGGTCGACGTCGATCAACCCCGGCTGCTCGACGGGCTCAATCGCGCGCAGGACGTGGTCATGAGCCGGATCAAGATCGGCCGGGCCGCCCCCAAGGACCTGGCGAACATGCTCGCCCTGATCAGTACGTCGACCTCGCCGCGGATCTTCGCCGACTGCGATGTGGTGATCGAGGCGGTCACCGAAAACGAGTCGATTAAGAAAGAGGTCTATCGCGGGCTCGCCGAGGTATTACGTCCGGACGCCATCCTGGCGAGCAACACTTCGACGATCTCCATCACCCGCATGGCCGAATCGGCTCCCCGCGCCGATCGCTTCATCGGCATGCACTTCTTTAACCCGGTCGATCGAATGGAGCTCGTCGAAGTCATCCGCGGAGCGAAGACCAGCGACGAGACGGTCGCGACCATTGTCGCCCTGGCGAAGCGGATCAAGAAGACGCCCATCGTCGTCAACGACTGCCCGGGCTTCCTCGTCAACCGGGTCTTGTTCCCGTACATGAACGAGGGTCTCATGCTGCTGCACGATGGTGTTTCCATGGAGGCCGTCGACCGCGCGGCCACCCGGTTCGGCATGCCGATGGGCCCCATGGCTCTGACCGATCTTGTCGGCCTGCAAACGGCCTGTTACGCGGGAAAGCTGCTGGCACACGCCTATCCCGATCGAGCCGCGACTTCGCCGATCCTCGAGGAGATGCTCAAGGCCAGTCCCCCGGATGGGAAATCGGTGCTCAAGTTCTGGTCGTCCGACGCCAAGCGATCGAAGCCGCAGCCGAACCCGGCCGTGCTGGCCATCATCGCGCGGCACAAGAGCGCCGAGAAGTCCATGGCCGAAGAGGAGATCATCGATCGCTTGTTTTTGCCGATGCTCTTGGAGGCGACGAAGGTCCTCGAGGAAAAGATCGTGCGCGAGCCGGCCGACGTGGATATGGGGCTGATCCTGGGGATCGGGTTCCCTCCGTTCCGCGGGGGGATCCTCCGCTGGTGCGACAGCCAGGGCGCAGCCGCCGTGGTCGAACGACTGGCGCAGTTTCAATCTCTGGGGAAACGATTCGAGCCGACCGACAGCTTGGTTGGGCTGGCGAAAGCCGGTCAATCCTTTTACCCGCGGCCCAAGCTAGCCGCGAAAGCGTGAACAACGAGGACAGGCACGGACGGAGGTTGTTGCGATGAGAAGCGCTGTGATCATTGATGCGGTCCGCACCCCGGTGGGGCGGGCGTCCGCAGATAAGGGATATTTCCGAGACGTCCGTTCCGAAGAGCTGTCGGCCCATGCGATTCAGGCGCTCTTGAACCGGACAGGCATCGACCCGAATCAGATCGAAGACGTCCGCTGGGGCTGCGTTCAGCAGCAAGGCGAGCAAGGATTCGACATCGCGCGGATCGCGGCGATGGTGGCCGGGCTGCCCCAGGAGACCGGCGGCGTGACGATCAATCGCAACTGCGGATCAAGCCTGCAGGCATTGAACGACGCGGCGATGAGCATTGCCGCCAGTTGCGAGGACGTGCAGATCGCCGGCGGCGTCGAGCACATGGACCATGTGCCGATGACCAAGGACTACAACCCGTGCCCGGCGCTCTTTCGCATGCACAGCGAGGCGATCATGAACATGGGGCTGACCGCCGAGTATCTGGCGGCAAAGTACCGCATTCCGCGGAGCCGGCAGGACGAGTTTGCGATGCGCAGCCACCAACTGGCGGCCCGGGCAACCGATTCCGGGGAGATGGCCCGCGAGATCGTGCCGACGTGGGGGCGCGACGACTCCGGCAGCAAGGTCTTGCTGACCACCGACCAGTGCATCCGCCGCGATACGTCAATGGAAGCACTGGGGGCGTTGCCTCCGGCGTTCAATCCCGACGGCGGAACGGTGACCGCCGGCAACAGCTCGCCGATCAACGTCGGGGCGGCTGCCATCCTGGTGATGTCCGAGGAGAAAGCCCGTGAGCTGGGGCTCAAGCCGATGGCGCGAATCCGCGCCATGGCCGTCGCCGGGGTGAACCCCGAGGAGATGGGCATCGGTCCGGTGCCGGCCGTGGGCAAGGCGCTCAAACGCGCCGGCCTCAAGCTGGACCAGATCGATTGCATCGAGCTCAACGAGGCGTTCGCGGTGCAGGCGCTGTCTGTGCTCAAGCTGCTCTCGATCAGCGAGGAAAAGGTCAATACTCGCGGCGGGGCGATCGCGATCGGCCACCCTCTCGGCGCCAGCGGCGCCCGGATCGCCACAACCCTTCTGCACCGGATGCGCGACAAGGGCGCCAAGCTGGGGCTGGCAACGATGTGCATCGGACAGGGGCAGGGGGTGGCGACTATCTTCGAATCGTGTGACAACTGATCCGAGCACCCGCGCCATGACGATCCGGCTTCCGCTGGCACTTCGAGTCGACCCTGATCGGTCCTCGCGCGAGCAGATTTACGCGGCGGCCCGGATGGGCGCCCGAGGCGTCGTGCTCGAAGCGAGCGGCGAGCTCGCGCCGCACCGCTTGAGCGCGACCGGCCGGCGCGACCTGCGCCATGTGCTTCGGACCGTCGAGCTGAGCCTGGCGGCGCTGGCGCTCCCCTTGCGAAGGCCGCTCTCCATCACCGACGGGCTCGATGACAGGGTGCGCCGGGCTGACGCCGTCTTCGAGATGGCCTATGAGCTTGGCACGAAAGTCGTGCTGGCTCGGCCCGGCGCCGTTCCCTCCGAGGACGAGGCTGACCGGTACGTGATCTTCCAGAATGCTCTCACCGACCTGGGCGGTCGCGCCGAACGGCACGGCACGCGGCTGGCGCTCGAATCGGGGTTCGAGCCCGGTGAAAAGCTCCGGCTGTTTCTCGACGCGATCGCGTCGCCTGGGCTGGCGGCGAGCATCGACCCCGCACTCGGCTTGCAATCGGGCGTCGACCCGGTCCAGTGCGTGCGTGAGCTGGCCTCGTGGGTCGTGCACGCCTACGCCGGCAACGGCAGAGCAGGCGGGGGTGCGGCACCCAACCCGCGCGGCTTCGGATATCCTCCCGGCGCACTTGACTGGGAAGAGTATCTCGGTGCACTGGAAGAAATCGGCTACCGCGGCTTCTTGACGATCTGGCCGGGGCAAGGGAGCCCCGCCGCGACTCATTTTGCAGCGGTCGTCGCCCGGCTCCAAGCTCTTTCATGAGGCACGCCGACCATCAATCACGGCAGCGTTGAATAGATCACGATGTTGGCGGCGATCTTCACCGCACTCGAGTGAGTGTAGCCTTTACATTCGATGCCAGTGTGTCTTTCGAGTGCGCAGCCGATATCGTATTTCGAATAGATGATTGCCCAGTGGTCGTTGATCTTGACCCCTTCGAGCTGGGGAAAATCGCGGGTGCCGCCGGCCGCCTGCGTGTAAACGACGTCGGAGAGATCGAATCCGACCTTGGTGCCGTAGAGCTCGTCGTCGCGGCGGATTGGTACAAGTGGGTGGTTGGGCAGCAGCTCGGCGATGAAGCGGCGAAACGCGGTGTCGAAGACCGTACTGCCGCAGGCCGCATCGGCAAATAAAGTCCCGCCCCCCGGATCCAGATGGTGCCGCAGCGCGTCCAGGTCGTCCTTGTCAAACGAAATGGCGCCGCGGCCGTGAATGTACACGAGCGGGTAGTAGATCAAGTTTGGATCGCGCGGCAGCAGGTCTTTCTGGGTGATCACCACATTCAAGCTCAAGGGAGGCCGGCGCAGGGCTGCCATGAGATTGGGAATGGCCTGGGGGGCGACATTCCAGTCGCCTGCATGCTTGAGCTTGGCAATTCGCAAAGCGCCGCGCTTGGGCAAATCGGCTTTCAAGTTGAGCAAGTCGCTGACTGCCAGCTTGTCAGCCGGCATTTCACGGCCGGTGGCATAGTCGATCACGTTTTGACCCACGCGCACGGCTTTGACGACCGCGGGGTTGGCCACGGTGTGCTCGATTTGATTCCAGTAGCACGAGAGGTCTCGCGGCGAATAGATGACGATCGTCCGGCAGCCGTGCTCGATGCCCCAGAGCGGGTGAATCTCCGGGGAAAGCAAGTGCCTGGCCCGCCAGACAGGATGATCGGATGGGAGCAGTCGAAGCTGGTATCCATCCTCGGGAAACAACTCTTTGATCAAGCGCCTGAAGCCGCGGTCGAAATCGTTGTTGCTGCAACATGCCTCGGCGAAGATGAATCCTCCCTGATCGACGTAGTCGCGCAGGTTTCGCCGGGCCGCCGCGGTAAACTCGGGCGCTTCATGGCCGTTGAAAAAGACGATCGGCGCCTGGAGCATTTCCTGGGCAGTCGCGGTTCGCGGATCGACAACCTGCCACGCGAGCAGGTTTTTCCAGTCCTGAGAAATGATGCTGACCATGTTCCGAACATCATCCGCGTCGTTGTTCCAGTCCGGTTGTGGGCCGTGGACGAGCTTGTTGATCAAGACCGGTGCACGGCCCTTGGCCAGAAAGAGGAGGGCGAAGCTCGTCGCCACAAGCTCGTTTTCTTGATTGCCGCCGCGCCAGAATCCGGAGAGTTTGTCCTGATCAGCGACGATCCTCTCGGCCCCGAGCCGATACCAGTCATTCTTGCCGAAGAACCGCACCCCCGCGAGCCGCCCGGCTCGCTCCAGTCCGTACAGGAAATAGTACCTCCACTGCTGGCCCCCGCCGAAGTTCTGGTTCACGTCAAAGTGGTCGCCCAGCCAGTCCAGCCCGCGCAACAAGGGGACGTTGAATCCCCCCTTGCCGCATTCGTGGATCGCCTCGCCTTGGAGGTACTCGAGTCCCCGATACGGCCTCGAGCCGGTGAGGATCAGGCTCGATATCCCCGCGCAGGTCATGCTGCCGGTTGATTGCCGTTCCCTGGGCTTGTAGGCCCAGCCGCCGTCGCGATTCTGGGACATTTCAAAATGAGTGCGGCGAAAGCGCGAGGACCTGGGGACTGACGCTCACGCCTGCCTCGCTGGCCGCGTTCAATCCCAGGAGAGCGTACTGAGTGTTCGAATTATCGCCGGCAGTGATCTGCTGGTTGAGATAATTCCAGGAGCCGGGCCACGGCACGCGGTCACCGGGCTTGAGCTGGCCGCGCTCGAGGAAGTCAACATTCGCAACGATGTGCGGTCGACTGCCGATCGGGTCGGCGGCTGAGAAGACCATGGTCTGAAGCGCGACCGCGTAAGTACTGTTGAGCTGCTCGGGCCGGAACTGCCTCAGGTACTCGAGGGCGTGCTGGATCACTGGGTTGGCGGGCTTCTCACCCGCGGTCAAAAGCGCCAGTGTGACCAGGCTGGTCGTCCCCGTCCGGGCCTGGAGATCCGCCTCAGGCCAAGATCCGTCGACCTTCTGCCGATCCTTGAGGAAGCGGACCCCCGCCCGGATCGCGTGTTCGACTTCTTCGCTCGTCACACCGCCATGGGCCGCTCTCTCACCCCAGAACGGTGCGCCGAAGCTCGCCAACGCGGTGAACCCGACCCAACAGAATGCCTTCAGAGAGCGGAGCATGGTCGAGCCCTCAATCCACCCAAACGAAGGCGTAGGGTTTCACCCATCCCCGGAGGTGACGGGTATTGACGCACCTCCTTTCAATTCTCTCATTCACCCTGGACCGCCGACAAGCCCGAGAGCCCAGTGCCCTGCCGGTTCCGCCCGGTGTGGCGGCGCGACTCGGCGCGGATTCTCCAGCCGGCCTATCAGAATCGATCCGGATGATAGGTTTGCAGAACGAGATCGTGGACCCGCGTCATGGGGATCAAATCTGTCTCCACGGGGGGAGGACCGTCTCCGATCAAGATTGGCTTGTCCTCATATCGAGCCGCGGGGATCCCGTGGCTGCCTCGCACCAGCGTGGGGTCGAGCGGCACCACATCGAAGAGGGTCCGGAACCCCAGCTTCTTGCACGCGAGCCGCCACATTGCCCGGCCCTGAGGCCAGAGAAGCTTAGGGTCGAAAAAGAGCTCGCACGGGTCGTAGCCGGGCTTGCGGTGAATGTCGACGGTCCGCGCGAAATCAGGGGCCAGGCGATCGTCGAGCCAGTAAGGATAAGCAAACCACGAGTCAGGTCCAGACATCACCACCATCTCGCCGGCACGGGGGTGGTCAAGCCCGACCTCGCCCCGATCCGCGCCGGTCAAGATGCTCGACACGCCTGGGATTGCTTCAATCAGCTCTCCGGCAAGCCGGCACACCTGGTCTTCGCGTCGGTCAAGATAGACGTGTGCCACCTGGTGATCGCACACCGCGAACGCGCGGCTGCCGAATGTATCGAGCATCTCCCCGAACGGCCCGGGTCGGACCTTGAGGAGCCCTGCTTCCCGCAGAGCGCGATTCACGAGAATCGGCCGGGTGACGTCGACATGCCCGTACTCGGCTACGACCCACACGCGAGCCCCGCAGGCGTGGGCGGCATCGAGGATTGCCGCGCAGGCAAGGTCGAGCTCGGCGACCAGTTGCGCTATGTCGCAGCCCGATGGACCCCAGCGCTGGGGATCGTAATCGAGGTGCGGCAGGTAGACCAGGGTCAGATCAGGCCGCCCGGTCCGCACGATCTCGGCAGCGCAGCGGGCGATCCACTCGGTGCATGGCAACCCTGCTCTCGGCCCCCAGAACGTGTGGAACGGGAACGGGCCCAGCACCCGTTCGAGCGATTCGCAAAGCCCGTCGGGGGTGCCGGTGATTCCGAAAACCTTGTTACCGTCAGCGCCATAGTGGGGTTTCGGCGTCACGGTGATCTCGGCGTCCGCCCCCTGGTTGAACCACCAGAACAGCTTGGCTGCCCGGAAAGGCAAGCCACGCCGCCGTGCCATCTGTCGTGCCGTCACGTAGATCGGCTCCGCCTGGAGCAGCGCACTTGACTGTTGCCAGAACCTCACCTCGCCCGTGTCGCGAAACAGCCAACCGTTGCCGACGATGCCGTGCTCTTGTGGAAGCTTGCCGGTCAAGATGGAGGCTTGGGCGGTGGTGGTGACGGCCGGGACGACTTCCTCGAGCGATCGAACCCAGCCAGCACGCGACAGCCGCGATAGCCGTGGGGCGAAGGCCAGCAGCTTGCGAGTCAGTCCGACCGCGTTGATCAGGATGAGCGGTTGCAATTCCATCCGCGGAAACGTCTCATTGAGGAAAGTGCGGCGCAGTCAGGGTTGGCGATCCGGACCGACCGATGACCAGAGAATGATCGGCGAAAACGATGAATGGCGAATTCAAGAAGAACGGCCGGGATCCTGGCGAGCCTCTTCCTCCCTACACCTACGTACCCGGCGGCCCATGGCCGCATCCCTTGAGCTCGCCCCATGGGCACTCATTCGGGCATCGTGCCCCGGTGCCCGAGTCGGCCACTGCCGGTTCGCGGTCTCCTTCGTTTCTCCGCGGGGTCGAGCTGTTCAACGCGGGATATTATTGGGAAGCGCACGAGGCGTGGGAAGGGCTCTGGCATGCGTACGGGCGCCGCGGAACGGCGGCCGACGTGGTCAAGGCCCTGATCAAGCTGGCAGCGGCCGGGGTCAAGGTGCGCGAAGGGCGCCAGCCGGGGGTCCGCACCCATTCCCGCCGCGCCGCCGAACTGTTTGCCAGGGCGGCGGCTCACGGCGGACGGAGTGAACTGGGCCTCGATCTCGAGCTGTGGGCCAACCGCGCCGCCGAGATTGCGGAGAACCCCCCGCGCGATCCGGGCCCTGCCGGTGCGGCCGTGCTCCAGGTGTTTCCATTCCGGATCGAGACCGACCCGCCGGACGGCTCCGGCCAATGAGGACCGCCGGCAGACGATCACGAGTGGTGCTGACCGAGGAACCGGCGCCAGCCGGCGGCGAATGGGAACGACAGCACGCCGGCGATGATCACGCTCATGGCCCCCTGCGAGCCTCCCTCGGTGAAGCCGTAGCTGTGCAGCCCCACGCCCAGGACGAAGTTCACTCCATACCAGGCCATGATGACCGACAGGAAACAGACGACCGATGCAGCCACCAGGCCGAACGTGCCGATCCAGCCGGCAAAACGGCCATGAAGCGGGACCAGATAGATGAGGAGCGTGGCCAAGGCCCAGACCTCCTTGGGGTCCCAGCCCCAGAATCGGCCCCACGAAACGTCGGCCCAGAAGCCTCCCAGCATCGTGCCGACGGCGATCAAGAGCACGCCGACCTGCAACGTCCGGTAGATGAAGTTGGAGAGCGCCTTGACGATGGAGATCGTCTGCTGCATCGCCCGGCCCCGCGCGTCGAGGTTGACCCCCTGGGGATTCCTCTGCGTTTCGGGCTCGTCTTCTCTGTGACGGAACGACGCTCGATCGAGCAGCTCGCCTCCCATCGCCAGGATGCCCGTCAAGGAAAGCCAGATTCCTGTGAGGCCCATGCCGGCAAGGCCACGGAACAGCAGGTCGCCGCCCAGGAGCGGCTGCGAGTAAGACCCGCTCGCGGCGTCGCCGAGCGACCACCGCGGCCCGAAGAATCCATAAGACGCCAGCACGCCGCCACCGCCCACGACACAGAGCAAAAGCCCCGGGATCAAGGGTAGCGCCAACTCGTACAACCGCGGCGAGCGGCGGTAGGTGGCCGTCAGGTAATAGATGCACGCGATCAGACCGAGCATCCAGGCCAGACCGAACGCCGCGTAGCTCGAGACTTCGGTCAGGACGTGGATCGTCAGCCAGTAATTGCTGCGCAGCACCGGTTGCAGGGCCTTGATGCTCGGGTCGAGGAGGGGAACGTGCGCCGCCGTGATCGTCCCCAGAAGCGCAACCGCCGTGCCGGCCATTGCGAAGTAGACCCGGCGATAGATCATCTCAAAGAGGAACGAGAGAACCGCGGCGACCAGCGCGACCCAGATGACTGTCTCGTACATGTTGGTGACGGGAGCCCATCCCGTGATCGCCACCCGGAGATAAAACCCATAGACCTCCAGTCCGATACCGGCGGCAAGAGCACCCAGCCCGAGACCGTACAATGTCTTGGCAGAGAGCGACGTCGGCGTGGGCTTGCCCCCGACCGCGACGAAGACCAGGCTGACGACCAAAAGCGCCAGGGCGGCAGCGTATGCAATCGGAGCCCGCCAGAACGGTGCCATCGCATTGAAGTGGGTCTCGCGCTCAATCATCGCGGTGGTAGGGTAGATGCTCGGGTTCACCGCTTCGCCCAGCTCGCGAGACGCGGCCAGGAGCTGCGCCCCCACAGCCTCCGACACCTGGCCCGGCGAGCTGGTTTCGGCTTGCTCCAAAGCATGATATGCGTCCAGGAACGACCGCGTCGGGCCTTCGGGGTACCCGGCCTTGATCAGATCGTCGGGGTTCGCCTTCAACATGACCTTGAGGGGTACCCACGCGGAGTTGTCGCGCAGCCAGTCGATGTAGCGCTCGTCGAACTCCGCATTCTCGGTGGGGACGTGACGATCCTCGCGTGGGATGTTCGTCCAGTAAGTGGAGATGGCCTTGAGCTCGTCGAGCTTGAAGAAGGGCATGTCGTCGGTGCCCTTGGAGCGTGCCTCCTTGATCGACAGTGCGCTGTCGGCCAGATACTTGCTGTTAGCCGGGCGGGGCATGATGAGAACGACACCCGAGTTCTGGGGCCGCTCGCCGCTATAGGCCTTGTAGGTGAAGAGACGCATCGCGGCCTCGACGGCGCGCCTCTCGACGGTCGTCAGGCGGGCGGCCGACTTGGGATTGAGATCGAATTGACGCTGCTGGTCCTGGAGCTTCGCGGCCCAGTCGATGAAGGACACCACTTCGCCGTTGACGGCGATCCGGGCCTCCTCAAGTTCGCGAGGCGTCATCCGCTTGTGCTCTTCGCTCAGCTTGGCGGCTAGCTCGGCGATGGTCCGCCGGTCGTCGATCGGCAGCTTGGAGTCGTGGGCGAACTTCGCGAGCTGGGCCGATGTGACGTCTTTCAACTCGGCGAGTTCCTGGAGCGCGGCTTTCTCATCGCCGGCGGTCGTCGACTTGTCGGCGATCGCCTTGAGCCGGGTGGTGACCGTTTGGGCCACGATCTCCCGGCGCAGGGGAAGGTAATCGACCAGAATGAACGGCTGGTCGTCCCAGAAGCCGGGATCGATCGACCATCCGATGAAGGCGCCGACGTGCCCCCAATTTTCGACGGGCCACTCCGTGTTGACCTTCGCTTGCCAGGAGGCGGGGTCGATGATCTTCTCCACCTCCTCTCGCGGGTCAGCCAGCTTGATTGTCTCGAGGCCGTAGACTTGCTTCACCTCCTCGCGGGCCACCGTGTCCAGCGGCTTGACCCGCCCCTCGTGCATCACGGCCACTTTCCCGATCAGCTCGTAAGCCGGCCCGGTCCCCTCCGATTTGGTTTTCTCTCCCGCGTGCGCGCCCAGGCTGACAGCAACCGTCCCGCCCAGGATCAGACCGCCAAAAAGCTTGCTGATTCGTCTCATTTTCGGGCTCCTACGGCTCACTCAGCCAGAAACAAAAAGGACGCATTCGTCGCGCGCGATCCCGGTTACAGCAGTTCATTGTCTGGGGACTGCTGCGGCTCTTCCTGCACTCTCGCGAGTCGCTTCCGTGCCTTGGCGGCTGCGCGCTCGCGCTCAAGCTTGCCCCCGTCCGTGAAGATTCCCGCCCGCATGTAAAACTGGGTAAATGCCCCCACCACGACCAGGAAGCAGCCCAGGTAGATCACTGGCCGGGCAGGATTGGTGGCGACCTGAAAGACCGACTCGAAACGGCCGGTTGGCTGGTTGGTTTCGGGGTCGATGTCCGGCATGTAGCGCGATTGATAAAACGTGAAACCGCGATGGGTCAAAGGGTGATTCATGAAGATCAGGTACGGCTGATTCTTGATCCCCGACGATGGGTCGGTGAGCTCGACCTGGCTTTCGAACTTGGTGGCTTGCTCGGTGCCGGGCTCGAAGCCCACTTCGAAGTCCTTGAGCTTCAGCTCGAACCCCAGCGGCCGGCGATCGGCGTCGAACCGGACCTCGTACACGGCATTCTCGAAGGTGACGTACCGCGGCGGCGGCGGGTCGAGGTCCATCGAGCGCCGAAGCCAGAATTCTTGGGTCTCTTGCCCCACCGTCATCACGACGCGACAGGCGGCAACGCCCTCGTCCAATTTGCCCTTGGGCAGCTCCATCGGCTCGAAGATTTGCTTTTCGATCGCCGACCTAAGATATTCGTCGACACCAAAGGTGATGGTCATCGGCATCGTGGGTCCGCCGCCGAAGGCGGCGATCGGCTTGCCCTTCTCGACCGGGCCCGCGGCCCGGAGCTCTCCGATGGCGCTCTTGCCACGACCGAAGACCCGGTAGTACAGCGCATCATCGGGACCGGCCAGGATCTCGATCTGCCCGAACCGGCCATTGGTTTTGGGATCGATCGTGGGCGCGACCATGTAGTGGATCGCGGCCAACCGCGGCTCCTCTGCGCCTGTCGTCTCGTCGGTCGATGGGATGACAGCCATCGGCAGATTAGCGAGCGCCATGTGCGTCACCGGCTTTGCTTTGCCGGCCTGGATCTTGAAGACGGCGATCGGGATCGAATCGTCACCCAGAACGTGATCAAGCCGGTATTTGGTCGTGCTGGTCGGAAACTCGAGGACCTCCGAGAGCGTGACGGTCAGATCGCTCTCCGGCAGATTGGTCGATTTACCCTTCTGATCGTCGAGAACCCAATCGAAGGTCCGTGCGCGGCCGGCCCGATCCGGATAGCGGAACCGAGCAACCCCACTCGCGCCGGACGAAAACGGCGGCTTGAGGAAGTCGTCGACCAGTTCGGGCCGGTCGACATACGCAAAGACAAGCTCGGCGGGGCGCTGGCTCCGGACGACCCGGTGGAACTTCCGCTCCGTCGCCAGCCAGTGTTCGTCCTCGGACCGGAACGCGTCTTGCGCGTGCGGCATGTTCGGCCCCTTGAACTGAAGCGCGATCCGGACCATGGGAGCGCCACCCGGGTCGACGGCACGCGCCACGGCAGAGGCCGATGCCGGCAGGTACTCCTTGACCACGAACCGAAACGGATCACCGGGCTGGCTCAAGACGTCCTGATACGACTCGGGGCCTGCGCTCAGGCCGAACAGGGTCCCCGAGAACAGCCGGTTCAAGAAACTGTCGTGCCTCGGCTTTCCCGGCCCCCACTGAAAAGAACCCGGCTGAAACGCCAGGTCGACTTCGCGGCTACGCTCCCGGGTATGGGGATCGACCTCCCAGATCCGGATCACGGGATGTTCCCTGCGCACCATTTCGCTCTTCACGCTACCCTCGAGCATGCCGACCTGCCCCTCGTCGGACGTTCGAAGGCACGAGTACGAACCAGCCAGGATCGTCAACAGCCCCGTGTGCGTGATCAAAAAGCCGATCTGCCGCTTCTTCCAGGGATAGCGAATCAAAGCCGCGCACAGGATATTTATTCCCAGAAACGCCAGCAAGATCACGAAGCCGGGGCTCTTGTAGATCCACTCCTGCGCAGCGGCGGTGCCGTACCACGACTCGAACAGGGTTGCATAACCCAGCGTCGCCGCCAGAGTGAGCAACGAGATGAACGCCAGCTTGAGCGACGCCAGGAACCGATAGATCGCATCAACAAATCGGACGAATCGATCGACGAGCGAGGCCGACGGCGTATATTCCGGCTGGCGCAGGGAACCGGAAGACACCGGCTGAACCTTTTTGGTGGCTATCACCATGCTTTCGCACCTACCCGGGAAGGGAAGAGCTCAAGGGCGGGATCAAGGGCGGAGACGCTCATCGCGAACACGTTGCACGGTTCACAGTTGTATTTTACACGGCAGCCTGCCGCCGGACCAGATACTCCACAATCGACTCAGGCACTCGCGCGTGATCCGTCGCGGTCATGCCGAGCAGCATAACCTCTTTTGGTACTGACATTTAGGGGCGAAACAGCTTCTCGGTCCTGACGTGGGGATCGTTCGACGGGCGAGTCCAGAATTCGGCTCACCGGAAGCCTCATCTCCCGCAGGAGCGTCAGTGAAAAAGTGCGTGGCAGTGCAAGCAGCTCGCATCCAGCCGGCGGGCAGCCGACAGGATGCCTGGCAGGTCGTTTTCGCGCGTGGCCTGGGCGAGCTCTACGGCTGAATGCCGCATCTCGTTCGTGTATTCTCGCCAACGCTCGCCCCTGGCGCCGGGGTCGATATTCTCGATTTCATCGGCGACTGCGGCCGACTGCCGCGCCAGGGCAATCATCTGTCCGGGGTCGGGCGCACGCTCGGCTTGGGCGATCCGGGCGAGGACTTGCCCGATGCTCCGACCGTCCGGAGAGTGGGGCCGGAGTGAGCTCATTGCCGTTCGGACAGCCAACGCGCTCGGGTCGGGTCGGGGAATGAGGCTCCATGCCGCCAGGACGGCAACGGCAAAACCGACGAGGCCGATGGCCGGCAAGACCCCGCGATGCACCAGCCGCCTCCGCAGGAGCGTACGCGCTCGTTCCAGCCGTCGCGAGATCGAGCCGGCCGGCCAGCCGAGCTGCGCGCGGCTTCTTCGTGCGTGTGCCCCTCGAGGTAGCAGAGAACAATCGGTGCTCGATACTTCTCGGGCAATTGCCGCAGCTCGTCGTCGAGCACCCGATTCAGGTCTCTTCGCTCGATCTCGACGGCCGGATCGGCCCAGCGGTGATAGCGTTCCGGCAGCCAGCCAGCGCCGCCTGAGGTGCCGTCGCTCGCCTTGCTTTGCGTCAAGGTGGTGATCGGAATTTCCCGCCGCTCCAGCCGCGCGGCGTCGGACCGGGCTCCGAGCGCCAGCCGGTGGGCCACCGAGCCGACCCAGGCCCCGACCGACCGCTGCCAGGGAATCACCGCCGCCTTCCGTGCCAGGACCAGAAACGTTGCCTGAAAAACATCCTCGACATCGTGCTCGTTGCGCAGAATCCGCGAGCAGATCTGCCTCACAAGCGGTCCATGACGAGTCACCAGGGCCACGAACGCAGCCTCTTCGTGACCGGTCACGAACCGCTCCAGCAAGATGGCATCGCTCAATGGCTCAGGCATCAACCTGTGCATCCTCCAGGGGAATCACCCCCTTTCCCTCATTATGCCAATGCTGTTCGGCCCCAAAAATGCTCATTGCTCGCCTGACGCAAACAGCTTGGTGCGGTCGTGGAACACGACCGTTTCTGGAGCCTATCATGGACTTGGGATGTGCGTCCAGCATCGATGGGATGCCATTCGGCGCGCAGCAACGAACGCCGCGGACGGGCGAGTCAAAGCGGTCGCGTGCGAGGTCAATCGTGTTTCTTCAGACTCTCGATGTGGGCCTGCAATTCCTCCCAGCTAGCCAGACCACTAAAGTAGAACTGAACCATCTCCAGAGTCCGCTTCGTTGGCTTTTTTCCAGTCCAGAGGCTGATCAACAGGCTGGCGATGATCCCCAAGTAGACCTGGATCTCAACCCCATTCACGTTGTTCGCGAGCAAATGACGGCAGCCCAAGATGCACTTGAGCCAGCGGAAAAACAGCTCCACCGCCCATCGGTATTTGTAGCCCAAGCCCACCAAGTCAGCCGGCAGGTCCAGGAGATTCGTGACCAAAACCAGAACATTTGGCTTGCCGGTGGAGTCGAGTTTGTCGGTCTGGACCTTGACGATCCGCACCTTTTGCTTCAGGACGTTCTTGTGGTGATCGGTGCCCAAGCGTTTCACAATGACGTCGCTGATGACGCCCGCTGCCCGGGCTTCGGCCGTGAGAGGTCGTTCCTCGAGCACTGTGTAGGCGACGCTGTCCTGCACACGCGCAATGAAGGAAGAACGAGCGTCCACGATGTCCTGGAAGAGCTGGTATTCCTCGTAGCCGCGATCGACAACGTACACGTGACCGGGCAGGAGCATTGTTCGCAATTGCTCGCGTTCGGAGCCGCTGCCATGCGTGACCGTGACATCCGCCGGGACGCCCTTGAACACGTCGAAGTGGACATGCATTTTGGCGGCACGATTGTCATCGTTCATCCACAAAGCCCAGACCATCTTGGGCAAAGCCGGCAGCAGACTGCCGTCGACAGCGATCAGGCCTTGGAGGGCCTTCGCGTCCCTGCCTTGTGCGGTGGGCAGAACTTTCTCGGCCAATTGCGGGATGAGATCGCGGAGCAGTTCGGCGTCAAACACCCGGGCGGCCTCGCTGAGCGAGCCCAGACTGGCCCGCGAACAGCCGAGGTTCTTCTGAATCTTCGCCAGTTGGCTGGCCTGCTGGATGCCGCGTAAGCTATCGACGATGGGATTGAAGTAGAACAGGAGTACCAACGAGCAATATTGGTCGAAGTGGAGGATGCGATTGCCGGCTACATCGCGCTGGGTCCCAGACTCATGAAGCCCTTCCAAGAGGGAGTTGAGTAGCGTGAAATACTTGAGGCCCTTGACGTCTCGCTCGGTGAGTTCGGGCTTTTTTCTAGTCCTGGGAACTGGCGAATCAGCAGTGGGGGCACCGTGCGCGGTTTCAGCGACGACCGCCTTGGCCTGTGGCTTCGGAGAGGGACCAGAACCTTGGGCTCGCCTGAGAGCTTTGAGAGCGTTAGCGTCGATCTTTGGTCGTCGTTTTCGGGGCATCTGGCATCAGCGAGTCAAAATGGTTTCGCCCCAGTCGGGGGCTTTGCTGACTCGTTACAAGATGCGCAAGATGCAGGGAAAGCGCAAGTGGAATTATCATGCTTTTCGAAAACTTTTTTGAGATTTCTACGGACAGGACCGAACTGCAACTTTCGAGCCGAACAGTATTGTCATTATGCCTGCCGGAGGCCTGTTCCAATGCATAATTCCCGCAAAGCCCTGAAATGGAGCGGGGGCTGGGTCAACAGCTTCCTGCGCGAATCACCGGTTCGGCCCGAACCGGGTAAAGCCCAACAGTCGCGTCAGCGCACAACCGGCAACGGCTCGACGTCGTCGACATGGTCCTTGATGCGGAACCGGTCGCGGATCGTTTTCACCATTCGAAGAACCTCCTCCTCGGACAACCCGGTGCCGAATCGATGTAGTTTTCGGCCGTAATCAAAGACTACGGAGTTAGCCAGATTCGGGCCTTCCGGTGATCCTCTCGCATGCGAGTACACGATCGGGCGGAGGTTCCGTATCTGTGCGAGCTCGAAGGTCTTCGTCCGCGTGAACCCGGCGATCTCGGTCCGTATCGCCAGGTTCTTGCCATCGATCATGATGATCCGTCGGATGGCCAGGGTGTTGATCAGGGAATAGGCGATGAAGAGTGTGGCGGGGATCGCGAAGATCAAGAGCTTGACATCAAGGGTGCGAACCCCGATCCAGAGTATGACCGAGGAAAGAAGAAAGGCGGCGGTCAAGCCGGGCCAGCGGTAGAGCGGCGGGATCGTGATCCGGAAGCCGCCGAACTCGTCGTCGGTAATCGATGACACGATGACAGGAACCGTTTTGCCGGTCACAATTCCCCTCCGTTCATCATGCTCGGAAAGACCCCGCGAAGCCGCATTGGCAAGTGTGATCAGCTCGCGCGATGGAGCGGCTGCGACCACTCAAGGCCGGAAGCCACGCTCGTGGGCAGCTGAGGCAAGCTCCAGCAGTTCATTCATGCGCCGCACGACGTCTCTCATGGCATCGAGATCGCCATAGGCGACTTCGGCGGTGACCCATCCGGTGTATCCGATGGCGCTCAAAGCAGAACGCACGGCAACCCAATCGATTCTCCTTCCCGTCGCCCAGGCGGTAGTCAAATCGCTTGGGCTTTGCATACTCCTTGATGTGAACCTTCAGAACCCTCCTGCCGAGCTCGCGGATCCATTCCTCCGGGTAGCCGAACTCGACGACATTGCCGACGTCGAAGTACGCACCGACCCAGGGGCTCTCGAATTCATCGATGTAGCGGCAGAACTCGACTGGGCTCAAGAGGAACTTGTTCCAGACCTCTTCCACGGCGATCTTGATGCCATGGGCCTCGGCATCGGGGATCAGCTTGCGGATGTTTTCCTGCGACCGCTTGTAGGCGTCGCGGTACCCGACCTTGTGATCGACCACGGCGGGCACAACCAGTACGGTGTTGCCGCCGTAAGCCTTGCAATCGGCGAATTCCTGCCGGATGGCCGCCATTCCACGGGCGACGACCTCGGGATCCGGATCGGAGAGCCGGTCTCGCCAGTGCCGCGAGCCGCTGACGCCATGGATGACCAAGCCCGTCTTGTCTCGAGCGTTCACAACCTCATGGAGATCAAGCTGATTGGGACTGACCAGTTCGACCCCGTCAAATCCTGCTTCCTTCAAAAGCTGGAACGCGGTCAGCGGAGAGCCCTTGTTGAGGCCGCCCAGCATGAACGCCTTTTTCCACTTGTTTCCCGGGGCCGCTCCTGCCCGGGCCTCACCGCTCCATGCCGCGACGGCAGTCGCGGCCAGCGCCGTACCCGTCTGTCGCAGAAAGTCTCGTCGCTCAATAGGCATGGGCGCTCGCTCCCCGGACCAGTTCTGGCGATCTCCTCATTCCTATCATACGGGCGCGGCGGCGACCAAGCCAGGCCATGCCAGGCGGCTTCCCGGTCGGGTTTCTTGACCGCGGACGGGTAAAACGAGATCGCGGCCCGCAGGCGGCACAGCCCGTCAACGCGGTGATCCGGTTGCGAGTCCAGGGGAGGAAAGCGAGCCGGCCGGTCGTGATCCCCGCAAGGATCAGTCGCCGGCCGGTCGTGGATCAGTCATTTCCGCAGCCCGGGCCCTCAGCCAAACGCCTTCTTGATGCCGGTCCGTCGGTCAGAAGAAGAACTTCGACACGCGCCTGGCCGTGGGTCGGGACGTCGTCGCCTTGACCGCCTTCCGGTTATCCGCCTGTTGTGCCCGGAGGAGTCGTCGTCCCGCCGGTTGTCGAGCTCGCCGCCGGGCTCGCGGCACTCGCCGTCGTCGCGGGTGTCGAGGTCAGGACGCTGGTGTCGGATGTGGTGGACTGACCGGACAGAAGGGCGTTCACGGACGTCTGCCCGAGGACCTGGTCGAAGGCAGCGATGACGGTTTGCGCTCCCTGACCCGCCACGGGGACGGCGGCAGGCGTGGTTGTGCCCGATGTCGATGCCGTGGACGCCGCCGGCGTGTTGGCTGCCGGGCTGTTGGCCGTCAGGGTGCCGGCCGGATCAAGGCTCCCGGGCGAGCTCGTCGGCGTCGAGGTGGGCGCGGTGGCCGCACCCGTCGTGGTGCTCGTGTTGGAGACCGCCGACGTGTTCGTCGTCGTGGGTACGCTCGTGTACCAGTTGACCGTGATCGGTACTCCGTTGATCATCGCGGTCTTGGTCGCGGCCACGATGTTTGTTTCTGATGACGTCGACTGGGTGCTGGATGTCGTGCTCGGCGACGGATCAAAGAGCGTATAGAGCGGGAACGTGTACCCCGGCTGCACGCCCTTGTCGACGCCGAACTTGGCCGGCGAGATGTTGCGATACTTCTTGACGGCCGATGGGGGTACCCACTCGGCTCTCGGCAAGAGGTGCTGAAGGGCGACGAAGTTGCGCTGGGCGGTGGGATCCAGCAGGAAGCCGTTGGCCGAGGCTCGCTGGCGATCGGTGATCGCGTAGGCGTCGGGCGAGGGCAGCAAGATGCGGGAGAGCATCTTGTACTCTGGTGATACGTGATCGAGCCGTTGAGCTGCCCGTCGGCCGCGTAGTCGAAGAAGTTGAACCGGCGCTGTTCGGCGGCCGGATCATCGGGGTTCTCGTTGAACACTTCGTTGTTGATGCCGGGCTGGACCGCGCTGTAGGTAGCGGTGCCCCCCAGGAGCGCGGCCATGGCGCCGGCTTCCGGCATACCCATCGCCGCCGAGTTGTCCACGAAGGTCGTAAGCTCCTGGGCGGTGATCAGGCCGTCGTGGTTGGTGTCGATGTACTGGAAGTCGTGGTGCGAGAGCAGATAGTTGATCGCAACGTACCCTTCGATCGCCGCGACGGCATTGGCCACGTTGACGCGTGGCGTAGGAACGGTAGGTTGTCGAGTTCGGCAAGGTCGGGGGCGTGGACAGACTGCCGCCGTCGTTGGAGTCGAGGGCCGGCACGGCCGTCCAGGCGAGGATGCCGTTGATGCCGCTGGGGTTGTTCCAGGCCGACAGGTTCTTGAAGGCATGCGGCGCCGAAATTCAGCGAATCGGTGCCGACCGGCGTGTTCAGGTACGCATCGGCGGTATAGCCGTTGGATGTCGGCCAGATTGGTCCAGTAAGTTGAGGGCCGAGGAAACCAGGGCGTAGGCACCGGTCACGATCGCTGCCGACATCGATGTGCCGACCTGGGTGAAGGTCAGGTGATCGGTTGGGCTGCCGGCGGACGTGGCGGTGCCGCCGGTCGTCGTCGACGTGGGAGCGAAGGCTGCGCCGGAAGGTCGGGACATTGTATGCCGGAGCAGCGAAGTCGGTGGTGTCGCTGCGGTTGACGCCCGCCGAGATCCGATTGGCGTAGATGACGATAATCGGCCGCCGCGAGTAGATTGGCGTTGGCGTTGAAGCCGCCGGCCGGATCACCTCCGTTCGAGCCCGAAACCTGGCTCGTACTGCCCGAGCCGCTGTTGGTCGGGCTGCCACTGATCCCCGCGGCCGCACCACCACCGCCGCCAGCGGCGCCACCTCCGCCTCCGCCAGCGCCACCGCCGCCAGCGCCACCGCCACCACCACCGGCACCGCCGCCGGTCGTGACGGACGCGGTTCCGCCGATGGTCAACTGGCTGCCGAAGAGGAGGATCGGCCCGAGCGGGCGGGGAATGACTCCGTCCACAGTGTCCGTCGGCGGCGACGTGGCGTTCTGGTCATACGGGAACGAGAACACGCCCGTCACCGAGATGACCTCGTTCAGGACCGCCGGCAGGGACATGCCGTTGACGTCGCCGAGAGACGAGTTATCGGCGGCGTTGTTGCCCTTGTGGAACGCTCGACCCAGTCCCACCGGTCGTACTGCTGGTGGTCGGTGCTCCCGCTCCCAGCGGAGCGCCAAATTGGCCGGCGGCCGCGATCGGCGCGATCCCCTCCTTGAGGAACTTGTGATAGGCGTTCTTGAGTGCGATCACGATCTGCGGGTAGTTCTTGTACGCACCGACTTCGCTCTGGAACGTCTGGGTCGTGCCGAAGGCGAACGAGGCCGCGATGACGCGATCGACCTTGCCCGGGCGGAGCGGGTCGTTGACGAACGGATGCTGAATGACGTATTGCAGGCCGTTATAGAGGAGGTTGGTCGAGGTCAAGGCATTGCTCGTTCCACCGATTGAGGCTCGACGCCGCCGGTGCCGCCAGCCGTCGCCGCCGCCGCCGGCAGGTGACGTGCAGGGTCAGCTTAGCCAGCGTTGAACGGTAGGAAGATGTTGACCGGCACGAGGGTCGCCTGCGGCACGAACTGGGCAATCACGCCCGCGACCGGCGTGCCGTGTCCGGCGAACGTATTCGCCAGCACGGCCGTTGCCGGTGCCGCCGGCTGCCGCCGCTGCCGCCAGCCGGTTCCGCCGGCCGTGGCGGCCGCAAGGTCTCGATTGCCCAAGCCCGCCGGTAAAGATGTCAGTACCGGGCGCGACCCGGCCGCGGAACGGCGGCGAGCTGGCGTCGACGCCGGTGTCGACCACCGCGACGGCGCTGTTCTGCCCGTCGTAGGGCACGCCCAGCGTGCGCAGGTCGTTCAAGTCCGACCAGCGTTCCGCTCGTCGAGTCGGCCAGGTCCGCCGTCGTCTTGAACTGCCAGATTCCCTGGTCGTCGGAAGCGTAGAGCGTCGTCCCGTCGGCCGAGAAGCTGATGCTGAGCATCGAATTGACGAAGCTGGTGGAGTCCTGGGCTCCGTTGGTGTCAAATCCGTAAGCGAAGGTGTTCTCGGTCCCGTCGGGCAGGACCCGGATGATCCGGCCGCCGAACTCGTTGGCGCCGGAGGTCGTGTTGCCGTCCGTGACGATCGGAATGACATTGCCTGCGGCATCCGTCGTCACGCCGATGAACGCCGGAGCCCTGCACCGGAACAATGATCGGCGAGGTCGGCAACGGTGCGACCGGCGTCACCGTCACGTACAGTCCGGACGCCAGGTCGCTGACAAACAGGCTGCCGCCGTAGTCAGGCGGCGCATTCGGCGGCGTAAAGGTGGTGTACCGACCCGGCGGTCGTGCTCGATGACACCGTTGCCGTCAGCGCGAGGCTTTGCGAGAAGTAGCCGTACTGGTCGAAGGCGATGCTCTCGAAGCGTCGGAACTGGGTGGAGACCGCCCCGATATCATCGACGGTCCCCGGCGAGGTCACGGTGGCTGGCAACGTCACGCCCGTGCCGATCAACAGCTCGCCCTCTGATCCTTGGATCCCGCTATAGCCCGGACGTGCCGGAATCCCCCCGGCCGCCGGAGTGCCAAAATCGGTGAATATCGAGAAAATCTCGATTGTTGTAATCTGAGTTGGATGCCGTCAGACCCACGATCGGACCGGTATTCACGATCGCGGACGATGTCGTGCCGTTAGACAGCACGATGCTCGTGGCCACCGGCTCGCCCAGATTTGTCTCGCTGACGCCGGCGGGCAAGGTCGCATTACTGATCACCTGGCCGGGGGAGTAGCTGGTCGACTGGAAGTAGAGGGCGGCAAAGGTACCCGAGGTCGAGCTGATCCCGCTGCCGGCGATCAGGCCGCTCAAGAACGACTGGTCCTGGACCGGCGGAATCAGGATCGCCGTCGGATTGATGTTGAACTTGAGCGACGACAGCCCGTCCGTCATCTGGACGAACACGCCCATCAGCGTGCCGTTGGGCGCGATCTCGAAGATGACGTTCTTGTTGGGATCCGATCGGTCAACGCTGCTGACGAACATCGCCGGCGAGCCGTTGAAGATCCCTTCGGCATCGAACGTGATGCTGTACCAGTTCACCAGGCCGGTCGAGGTGCACCAGTGAGTTGGCGGCCGGCGTCGCCGGTGTCGAATTCGTGGGGTCGATCTGGCTGAGCACGGTATTGAGGTCGAAGAAGACGCTCGCCTGTCCGGTGGCGGGGTCAACGCGGTAGATCACGCCCGGCCGGTTGACCGCGCCGGCAGAAGCGTTGTCGCCGGCTCCCCGCGAGATCGCGTACACGTCGTTGCCGAAGACGCCGCCGGGGCCCGCCGCGATCGTCACGATGTCACCGCCGAAACGACGAGGCCGGCGTCAACTCTGACACTGACGTGATCGGGGCTTGAGTGTCCAAGGTCGCGGTCGTGTTCTCCGTGACCGTCACGATGCCGAGGTCCGCGTTCGTGGGCGTGGCCGCCGCTGTGAAGCTCGCCTGGAGCGGAAACGTTGCCACAACCGGCGCCATCAGGCTCCTTGTCTCCAGCGGCATGGGTCGATCGAGCTTGATGTTGCGACGACGTCGCTCTGCTGTGCCGCGCGACCGCGGTCGGGATGGCTGAGACATTCCATTATCTCCTAACCTTGACTCGTCCGTCCTGGACCGAGGCCGAGATCACGGCAAACTACAATATCGGCGCAGGCGGCGCATGAAGATGAATCGAAACGAACCGAGATGGCGTCGAAATCGATCAAACCCGCATGCGCAGATTACCTGGTCATACTCTGAAAATCGGCCGAAACCGCCTGAGACAATCAGCCAAAGACTCCGCGAGCTCCGAAAAATCGGATATTCCCGACAGCTTCCGCTTTTCGAGACGACCTCGGAACCGGCGACGGCACCACAGGAAACTCATTCCGTAAGTCTCTTTCCAAATGTGAGTTATGCATCGAATGTACGTTCCGCTCACTGACGAACCTGGGCACGTCCTCGATCGGAGGCAGTTCTTTGCATCGTGCGCGCGGGAGCGAGGCGCTTGCGGATGCTCGCCAGTCGGTTCCGCTCAGTCCCGAGAACGGCGGCTTCGAAAAGACGCTGGTTTCTATATTGCAGGCGTTCGAGCCGGACGTCAGGCTGCAAAGCCTGACCGACATCTGCGTGATGCGTTCCTTCGGTGCGGTTAGCAGAGCGTCTTGGAATCGCGAGTCACCGCGGGCGCCGCCTCCTGGTGGCGAGGGAGCGCTGCAAACAGGTCAGCCAGCTCTGTCTCGTAGTTGCGCCAGCGACCCACCGACGTCCGGTAGATCGGCTGGCGCACCTGCGCGAAGCTGGCAGTGCGAACCGCTCGGCGCGTACGGTGGAATTCGAGGCACGCGGGCTCCCACTCGAGTTCGCACGCGGCCAGCAGCCGTCGCGCGGTCCCTTCGAGATCGGCCACAGTCTCCTCGTAGTCGAATTCATGAATCGGCACGGGCAGCACCGCGCGCCAGTGATCCATCACGCGATCGTGCTGTTCGAAGCGCGAAGCGATGTGGTGCACGTCGCTCGTCCAGCGGACGGTCCGAAAACCAGTGATCCAGCACGAAACGGCCACGTCGCGGAGGTCTCGGCGGCAGTGGATCAGCACGGCGTGCGGAAACAGCGTGGCCAGGAGCCCGAGATGGAGATAGTTGTCGGGCATCTTGTCGGCAATTCGCGCCGACTTGCCGCCGTCGATCTGGTGGAGCCGGTATTCGTGCCAGGCGGCCAGGCGGCGTGCGGCCTCGCGAGTGAGCAGGCCAATACAGGCCAGGGGGGGTTGGTCACTATTCAAGACGTCGGGAAGCGCCTTGAAATCCTCTCGGGCCAGGGTCAGCTCGCCGGCGCCGTGGCATCGGGAATGGCTGGCGAGTATCTGCTCGATCAGGCTGGTTCCCGATCGGGGGAGACCGACGACGAAAATCGGCCGCCGTGTGTCCACGCCCGCCCCGCCCAGCCGTGAGAAGTGAGCCGGACCGATTGCCTCGATCAAACCCGAAACCAGGTGCTCGTGTTCGGCTGGATCGTACGCAAGTTTTCGGCGCTCTCGCTCTCCCTTTGCCAAACTGTTGGCCTCGCGCGCGCAGAGGGCGGCGCCGGCGAAGCGACCCTGGCCGTCGTGGACACCCGCCAGGCCGAACAGCAAGTTGAGACGGGCCGGGTCGGCGGCGTCGGCGCGAGCGAGCCGCTCTTCGATGAGTGCACGATCGGCATCCGCCAGCTTGCCGCCCTTGAGCAAGGCCAGCCGCCCCAGGGCCGGACCGACCGATGGCTCGGCTTCCATCGCCGCACGGAAACACGTCTCGGCCGCGTCGAAGTCGCCGAGCTTTTCGTAAACGCCGCCCAGGTTGACGTGCGCGATCGTGTCCTCCGGCCGCAGCTCGAGCGAACGTCGATGGTGCTCGGCCGCTTCCTCCAGCCGGCCGGCTTCCTGCAAGAGCCACCCGAGGGCATTGTGGGCGGCAGCCTGGCCAGGATCGAGGTTGAGCAATCTCTCGTAGCAGGCGGTCGCTTCCTCGAACAACTGTCGCTCGACCAGGGCCTCGGCTAGCAGGCCGAGGAATGCGAGCGACGCCGGCTCGAGCTCGGACGCCCTGCGCAGCCAGGGCAAAGCCTCGTCCCACCGCTCAACTTGCTGCAAGGTCAGACCGAGACTGACGTGGGCCTGAGCCAGAGAAGGGTTGAGCCGCACGGCTTCGCTGTAGCACTGGATGGCGTCGGGATACTCGCCCAGGGCGCGATGGGCATTTCCCAGGTTGTTGTGGGCCTCGGGCAGATGGGGCTGGAGAACGACGGCCTCCCGGCAGTGCGGTAGCGCTTCGCCGGGCCGCCCGAGGTCCAGCAGGAGCTGGCCGAGGTTGGTCTGCGCCGCGCCGAGCCTGGGGTCGAGTGCGATGGCTCGGCGAAAGTGCTCGAGCGCGAGATCGGTGGATTCGAGAGCGCGGAGCGCCGTTCCCAGATTGGTGTGCGCCGGCGCATCCTCGGGCCAGCGCTCGAGTACGGCCCGAAAGGCCTCGGCGGCCTCGGCGGGTCGGCCCAGCGCATGCAGGGCGATGCCGAGATTGTTGTGGACGGCCGGATCGTTCAACCCCAATTCGAGGGCCGCTCGACAGCACGAGACAGCCCTGTCAAACTGGCCTAAAGCGCGATAGGCCTCTCCTAGCGTCGCGCGGAAGACGGCCGCAGCGGGGCGCAAGGCGACCGCCCGGCTAATGAGGTCGACGGCAAGCCGGGACTCTCCCTGCTGGTGCCGCGCGAGCCCCAGAAGGTGGAGCGCATCGGCGTGGACCGCGTCGCGGCCCAGGATCGACTCGTACAACCGAGCCGCCGCCATGAGGTCGCCGGACTGATGCATCCGGACCGCACTGGCGAATTCGTCGCGCGAGATCGTCACCGCCATGCGCCAAGGCTCTTCCCAGACCTGGGACGGCGTCGTTTTACCGAGTCTCCGACCGTGCCATCCTTGCGGCCGGCAGTCTTCCGGGAGGCCGATCACAGGATGGGGCGAGGGCCTTCGATCGCTCGCGGGCCAGCCCCATCCTGAACGGGCCTGTCACTCATTCACTCACTCCACGACACCCTGAGGTCCGACTCGACCAGGGCCCGTATAGGCCTGAGGCGTTGCGCCGTGCGCCGCCTCACGTCAAGCTCGATCGAGCCGAAGGTCCCTTCGTGGCGCTGGATCGTCATGCCCAGGGCGGTCAAGAGCCGCTTGGCCGTGTAGAAGTTCATCACGATCCGCTGGTTGGCCTTCACGTCCTGCCGGCCGGTGGCGAACGGCTGGGGATTCAGCCCGAAGTCCAGGATGACCTCCTCGGGGGTCGCCGTGACCCGGCAGAAATTCGAGTACGAGGGCAGCGTGGCGGAATCGTCGACGACGACTTCGGTCTGCTGCTGCTGCGCCTGCGGCGTCGGGATGGTCGGTCGGCCTTCCATTGCTTCTTTGCCTTCTTTCTCGCTCATTGCTCGCTCCGAAGTTCTTTGAGACAGCCGCACCCCTGGCAAGCACGGAAGATCCGACACGGCGGGTTGGAGATAGCGGCCTTCCCACATTCCAAGTGAGCATACCATTTCATCGAATCGCCATTGAAAACGCAAGCCGGAGGTCGAATTGGCAAGGAAACCTTGGTCAGGCGCTCTGCCTGGCGACCGAGGCTTCGACCAGGCGATCGAGCTCGAATAGGGTCCGGCCGGCGGCCCCATTTTGAGCGAGAACGAAGTCGCGGCCAGCCGCTCCTCGAGCATGGGCGGCCTCCGGATCCTCGAGATCGGCCAGCAGTCCGAGGGTCAACTCACCCGCGTCGGCCACTTGCCGGGCCGCGTTGCGCTTGAGCAACTGCTCCACCGTCTCCCGAAAGTTGGCGATGTGCGGGCCGAACATCACCGACGCACCATAAGCGGCCGGCTCCATCATGTTCTGTCCGCCGCGGCCCGCGCACAGGCTCCCACCCACGAATGCCACGTCGGCTAGCCCCCAGATCGCCGACAGCTCGCCGATCGTGTCCACCAGAATCACCGGCGGTGAGCCCGCCGACGTCTGCTTCACCGGAACGTTCAGCTCGCTGCGGCGGACCACAGCCTCGCCTTGGTGCTTGAGCCAGGCGGCCACTGCGTCGAACCGCTCGGCATGGCGCGGGACCAGGATCAACCGCAAACCCCGGTGCTGCCGACGGGCCGTGTTGTAAGCAGACAAGACCGCCGCTTCCTCCCCCTCCATCGTGCTGCCAGCCACGAAGACGAGGTCGGTCGAGGCCAGCCCCAAGAGCTGCCGCAGCTCCCGGGTCCGTGCGTTATTCCGGTCGCTCTCAAGGCCGTCGTACTTGACCGAGCCGGTGACACTCACCCGATGGCTGGGCACGCCCAGCTCCACAAACCGCCGGGCGTATTCCGCATTCTGAGCCGCCACAAAATCGATCCGTTCCAGCGTCCCGAGCAGGGGCCGCCGCAGGCTGAGGTAACCCCGATAGCTGCGCGGGCTGAGCCGGGCGTTGATGATCGCGACCTTGGCGGCCGCCCGCTTCGCGGCCCGGATCAGGTTGGGCCACAGCTCCAGCTCGACCAGCGCCAGAACGGTTGGCCGGATCCGGGCGATCGCGCGCCGGGTCGACCAGCTAAAATCCAGCGGAGCATAGAACGTGACCAGGTCGGGGTAGGTCCGGCGAGCCACAGCCAGCCCCGTGCTCGTTGACGTCGAGACCACGACCTGCCAGCCCGGCCGGCGGCGGGCCATCTCGCGGACCAGCGGACGCAGCAGCAAGACCTCACCCACACTGACGGCGTGAAACCACAGACAGGGATCATCCCCGATCCGCAGCGGAGCCTTGCCCAGCAGCTTCTCGCTCCACCCCTCGCGATACTTGCCCGCCCGAAGCCATCGATAACAGATCACCGGCGAGAAGACGACCAGGAGAGCCGTGTAAATCAAATTGAGCGCAAATGGCATCGCGAGGGAATCCTTTCCCGGAACCGTGCCTCTTCCTTGCGTCCAGCGGACACGGCTCGTTCACGCAACTGCCGTGCCTGCACCCGATTGCCCGAACAGCTCGATTCCCGTACCCCAGGGCGCCGGTGACAAAACCGTCGCTTGCGCACCAAACCAGACATTCGCTTCGGGCCCTCGCTAGAGCCGGCTACTGTCTCGTAAGTCTTGGTTCGAGCGAGAGATCATGCACCGCGCCGACGCGCAAGTGACCTCACGTTAGGAATGATCATCGGCTCGCAAAGCCTCAAAAACGAAGGTTTGGCAATCTAAGGAAACTGGGCCGATCGATTAAAAAGGGTCGGCCATGGATTGTTTTCGCATGCAGCACGCTTTGAATTTTTTACCGGATCCGCACGGGCACGGGTCGTTTCGACCGACCTTTTTTCCAACGTTCCGAACCGGTTCACGTTTCTTTTCGGTGGAGCGCTCGCTGGCCGCGATGGCGGCGTCTTGCTGGCGGCGGACGCCCCCCGAGGATGGCGCCGCGGCAAGCTGGGACTCGGCTTGCTGGTGGATGGTCTGGGCGCGGTCGAGCTGCCATCTCGAGCCGAGATGGTTGAGAAACTCGGGATCGAACTGCTCGATGCGGAAGACCAGGTCGGTGACGCGGTCGGCGATGCCGTTCCACATCTCGGCGAAGATCTTCATCCCTTCCCGCTTGTACTCCACCTTGGGATCGACCTGAGCGTAGCCTCGCAGGCCGATCTCGCTGCGCAGGTGGTCCATGGCGCGCAGGTGCTCCATCCAGCTCGAGTCGAGGATCTGGAGCAGCACGGCTTTCTCCATCTCGCGCATCTCGGGGCGGTGGACGGCATCGAGGGCACTCTGCATGGTGCGGCGAATCTGGAGAGACGTCATCGATTTGAGCGTTTCGACGTCGATCGCGAACCCCAGGGATTCCCCAGCCCAGCGGGAGACCTCCGCGAGCGCGGCCGGGTCGTGCACCGTCTCTTCCTTGTCGACCTGCGGGTCGGTAAGACGGAACGGGGCGAGCCGGGCATCCAGCTCTTCGGCCAGCCTGGCTCCGGCGTAGTGCTGGTGGGCGTGTTCGATCACGAGGGGCTCGATTTCGGCCCGGAGCAGAGGGCGCATCGCTTCGGCGTCAAGGTTTGTGCGATAGCGCTCGCTCGCCCAGGCCGCCAGTCCGTCGCGGTCGAGCCGAGGCGTCTGGTGCAGCGATCGGTCGCCCAGATACTTGAGCAAGGCGATCCGCACCGGCAGCTCGGCTTCCTTGAGCGCGTACAGGCTGCGCGCCTGGGTCTCGAGCCTGCGGACGATCTCGGCCCGATCGAGCTCGGCCCATTCAGCCGGATCGGCGGCCACGGCGAACTTGTGGTGGACCCAATCGGCGAGCGACCGCCGCCCCCAGTCCGGCGCGAGGAATTCGTGCGCCGGCGCCAGATCGATCTTCTGGATCGATTCGAGGCCCTTCTGGTTGAAAAACTCCTCGAGCTCGCCCAGGCCGGCCTGGAACTCTTCCCCATCGGCGACGGCCAGCTTTTTCAGATCTCGCTCCTTGAGGTTGAGCTCGAAGCGGCTATTGGCCCAGTTTGCGAGGGCCTGCCAGGTCCACTCCGAGGAATCGGCATCGGCGGGCAGGTTTTCCTCCATGGCCTGGCGGATGGTCTCCTGGAGGTTGCGCTCGGCCTTGGTGCGGGCGATCTCCTCGGCGTCTTCAAAGCTTGCACCCTTGACGTCGCGCGCCGACATTTCGACTCCGAGGCGCACGCCGACCCATTCGGCGAAGCTGGCCGCGCCGTAATCCTCGGCCAGAAATCGGCCCGCCGCGTCCTTGATCTGGCTGTCGATCATGTCGAGGATCATGTCCTTGGGCGGAGCACCTTCGAGCAGGCTCTGCCGGAACGAATACACGCGTTTCCGCTGCTCGTCCATGACCTCGTCGTATTCCAGGAGGTTCTTGCGGATGTCGAAGTTGCGCTCTTCAACCTTCTTCTGAGCGCCCTCGATCCGGCGGCTGACCATCTTGCTCTCGATGGCTTCACCCTCCTGCATGCCCAGCCGGGTGAGCACGGCGGACACCCATTCCCCCGCGAATTTGCGCATCAGGTCGTCTTCGAGCGACAGGAAGAACCGCGACGAGCCCGGGTCTCCCTGGCGGCCTGCGCGGCCGCGAAGCTGGTTATCGATGCGGCGGCTCTCGTGCCGCTCGGTGCCGATGATGTGCAGGCCGCCCAGGCCGGCGACTTCCCGCCCTTCGGTCTTCATCTCGGTGTCGTAGCGGCCGACGGCCGCTTCCCAGGCTTCCTTGGAAACGTCCAGCCGGGTGGAATAAAGGGGACGGCCATCCTCGTCGGTCAGGCGCTTGAGGTCGGCCCAGGCCATGAACTCGGGGTTGCCCCCCAGGATGATGTCGGTGCCGCGGCCGGCCATGTTGGTCGCGATCGTGACGGCCCCGCGCCGGCCCGCCTGGGCGACGATCTCGGCTTCACGCTCGTGGTACTTGGCGTTCAAGACCTGGTGCGTGATCCCGTACTGCCGTAACAGTGCCGCCAGCTCTTCCGACTTCTCGATCGAGGTCGTGCCCACCAGGATCGGACGGCCCTCCGCGTGCACCTCTTTGATCTCGTCGAGGATCGCGCCGCAGCTTCTCGCGCTCGGAGCGAAAGATCACGTCGGAATAGTTGACCCGCACCAGCGTCTGGTTGGTCGGGATCGCGAGGACGTCGAGCTTGTAGACCTTGTAAAACTCGGTCGCCTCGGTCATCGCCGTGCCGGTCATGCCCGCCAGCTTCTTGTAGAGCTTGAAAAAGTTCTGCAAGGTGATCGTGGCCAGGGTCTGGTTTTCCTCCTTGACCTTGACGCGCTCCTTGGCCTCGACGGCCTGGTGCAGCCCGTCGGACCACTGGCGGCCGATCATCAGCCGCCCGGTGAACTCGTCGACGATGACCACCTCGCCGTCGGGCTGAACCACGTAATCGCGGTCCCGCTTGTAGAGGTGATGGGCCTTGAGGGAATTGTCGATCAGGTGCGGCCATTCCATGTTGCCCGGGGTATAGAAGCTCTCGAGCCCGGCGATTCGCTCGGCCTCTCGCACGCCGTCGTCCGTCAGGTGGCAGGTACGCTCCTTCTCCTTGACCTCGAAGTGCGCTCCCCGGCTCAGCAGGCGGGCGATCCGGTCGGCCTCGGCGTACTTGCGCACGTCGTCAAAAGCGGGCCCGGAAATGATCAGCGGGGTCCGGGCCTCGTCGATCAAGATGCTGTCGACCTCGTCGATGATCGCGTAGTTGAGCCGGCCCTGGGACTGGTATTCCTTGGCCGGCTTCATGTTGTCGCGCAGGTAGTCGAAGCCGAACTCGTTGTTGGTGCCGTACGTGATGTCGCAACTGTACATCGCCTGACGCTCGGACGAGTCCATCTCGGACTGAATGGCCCCCACCGTCATTCCCAGACCGTGAAACAGCGGGCTCATCCATTCGGCGTCGCGGCGGGCGAGGTAGTCGTTGACCGTCACGATGTGCACACCCAGGCCGTCGAGCGCGTTCAAATACGCGGACAGCGTGGCGACCAGTGTCTTGCCTTCGCCGGTCACCATCTCGGCGATATTGCCTCCGTGCAGGACGTAACCGCCCATCAACTGCACGTCGAAATGGCGCATGTTGAGATAACGGCGGCCCGATTCACGCGCCGCGGCGAACGCCTCGACCAGGAGATCGTCGAGCGTCTCCCCCTCGGCCCGGCGGCGGCGCAGCTCGTTGGTCTTATCCTTCAGCTCCTCGGCGGAGAGTGCCTTCATCGCCGGCTCGAGCTGGTTGATCTCCGCGACCAGCGTCCGCATCTGGCGGATCTTCCGCTCATTGGAGCTGCCGAATAGCCGGACCAACCCCTCCGAGACCCCCTCGGAGAAGGCCGTCAAGGCATCGGTCGTCTTGTCCCAGATCTCCGTCAGCAGTTCCATTGCCCCACCAGCCCCATAAAAGTATCGAGGATCGACGTGGTAAGTCGTTGAGAAACTTGATCTTAAATCAGAACGGCGGTCGCCGTCAAGCGACCGAGCCACAAGTGCCGAACCCGTCAGCGCTTGCACAATATTCATGGGACGCGTGGTTCGCGGTCGATCGCCCGCGAACCGAAGGATGAAGGATGAAGGATGAAGGATGAACCGGAGAACCGCTGGATCGAAGGTGGGCTGGTGCATCCCTCTTCTCAGGCCAGGCGCCGTTTCCTGGCCCGGAAAGAGGTGGGCTTCCGCTTGGCAATTGGGTTCAGTCGGTAATTTCCCGGCTCGAGCCATCGGCTGATTCGGCGGAAATGAGCCCGTCCACCGGTGTCATCTCGGCAGATGCCAGAGTGTGGTGAGAGCGCACACAACGAGCCTCAGCAAAAAATCACCTCGTTGCCCAACCCCTTACGCAAGTTGGAGTTCCGCAAGGGTTTGGAATAATCGGAAAAACGTAGGCTCATTTCCTAACCTTCGACATGAGTTGGAGTTCCGATAGGGTTTGGAGTAATCGATATATCCGGACCAAAATCGGGTGCCTTGCCGCATCTCAATACAGCAATTTGGGTTGTGAATTCCGACCGAATAATCGGACCTCACGGGGGAAAAGGAGGGTGTCGGCACATGTCCTTACCGGGATTGGCCTTGTGAATGGGTTTGGAATAATCGGAACTCGACGGTGAAAGCGCACCGATGTACTATCTCGTTAGAGGACTTCGGGTTGCGGATGAGTTTGGAATGATCGGAACAGGGCATCGAACCCGCAAATCCGGCGAATCGCATTCAATTGGGATGGTCATGTCGGTCAATCGATCGAGAATAAACGGAGAATCGATCAGGCTTGCTGCGCCATGCCGCGGCGAAGCCGCTTCGTCCAATTGGAACGTCGATGTAGGTTGGTCTTGCGCGGGAGGAATTGACGGTTGCAACGGAACATGCGGTTTGACTGCCTGGTGTCATTCATGCCGGCCGCCGGCGGGCACCGCGGCGTGAAGCCGGTCGTCGCGCCCGCGATCGAGGGGTGCGTCGGACACCAGCCGCAGCTCGGCCGGCAGATGATACGGCAGGCCATCATCAGTGCTGAAAAATCGGCCGGCCACGACGATGCCCCAACGCGGCTGAGCCGCAACCAAGCACGAAATCCGAAATCTCAAATCCGAGAAGATGCGCGCACGGCGCGGGGATGTTACAGACGTAGACTTCAGGGCTGGAACCGAGCGATCACTCAACCGACAGACGCCGCTCTCGGTTGCGCTCACCTCGTGCCGTTCGGAACCGGCACCTGCTTGCCGGCGCCACTCCTTAGTCCCCACGGAATGCCTTTTCCTCGACGATCCGGGACCCAAGCCGTTCGTTGATTTGCCGCTTGAGCCCAGCGCGGTGGTCGTTGTTCTTGTAAACCGAGCGGGCCAGCTCGACGAACTTCGGGCCGAACTCGCCGTCGCGCTCGCAGCAGCGGATCTCATCTTCAATGTCCCAGAGCACCTGGTTGACTGAGCGCAGCTCGGCCGCCAATGCCTCAAGCGGCTCCGACATCAGGATCGTACGCTCACGGGCCGCCTGGAGCGTCTCCAGCTCGACTCTGACGTTCCGGAGTTTCTGCTCATCGTTGATCCGCTCGGCCTTGGTCGTCGGTCCTTCGTCATTACCAAGAACTAACCGCTGACGGCGGAGGACGAATGACTAATGACTCAATGTCATCGCGCCGCTGGCGCTGCTGCTGGGTCCTACCTCCTTGCTGCAAAAAGCCTCGTCACCCTCGTCACCTCGTCACCCGCGGTGTTACAATCCGCAGGATGCTCACGAGCGGTGCTCCGGAGGGCCCCAAAATCTGCGCGACCGCGCGCGCGGCCAGCCGCGGGTGACGAGACGGGCTCGTCACACGCAGGGCATCTCGTCACCCGAGCCGGCACTCTCGGGAATCGACGGGCCTTGTGCCGCGGTGCAATCCGCTCATCCCGCAGAATCGCGGGAATCCTGCTGCGGATCAGCAGCGCGGCGCGGGCCGTGACGTTTCCGCTCGACGGCGTGGGATCGGCTCAATCTGTGGGATCGACTGGGCGTGCCGCTCCCACGGATTTGCGCGACGAGGCCAGGCGGGCGAATTACTCGGCCAGCCTGAGTGCTTCCGTGAAATGCGGGCCAACGGAATGGTCGACACTGAGGTCGGCATCGATCCTGATCAACCGGGCATATTTCGTGCGGAACCTTTGCTTCGCGCGATCACCTCACTTCACGCTCGGCGTACGACTTCTCCTCCACGATGTGCGAGCCAAGCCGTTCATTGATCTGCCGCTTGATGGCCGCGCGCTGGTCGTTGTTCTTGTAGACCGACCGGGCCAGCTCGACGAACTTCGGGCCGAACTCGCCGTCGCGCTCGCAGCACCGGATCTCGTCTTCAATGTTCCACAACGCCTGGTTGACCGAGCGCAGCTCGGCCGCCAACGCTTCGAGCGGCTCCGACACCAGGATCGTACGGTCGCGGGCGGCTTGGAGCGACTCCAGCTCAACCTTGACGTTCCGGAGCTTCTGCTCATCGGTGATCCGCTCGGCCTTGATCTCCAGGATCGTGATCTTGTCGAGCAGCTCGCCGGGGGCGGTCTCGATCACGACCGACCGGGTCGGCACCGTGTTCGGGATCAGCTTGCGCAGCTCGATCGCGATTCGATCGAACACCGGCGCCCAGTCCAGGAACGTCTGCTGCCGGAAGATCCGCATCGTCGGGTACCACGGGTTGTCCTCGCGCCGAACAGCCAGCGCCAATCCGGCGTGGTCGAAAGCGGCATCCAAACCGGCACACCCAAAGCCCCAGCCAGGTGCGCCACCGCCGTGTCCGACGTGATGAACAGGTCCAGGCATGTCAACACCGCCGCCGTGTCCATGAATGGACCCGTGTCGATGTCGAGCCGGCCACCCAGCTCGGTCACTTCAAACTTGCCGGCGATCTGGGCCAGTTGCTCAACTCCGTCGTTTTTCTGAAGACTGAAGAGCCGCACGCCGGGAACCCTCGCGATCGGCTCGAAGAACTTGAGCGGCACCGAACGGTGGTAATCGCCCGCATACTTCGGGTTGCCCTGCCAGTTGATCCCCACCTTGAACTCGGGATAGTTCGACAGCTCACGCCGCCACTTGTCGACGAGATTGGAATCGGTGGGGATATAAGGGACCTGGTTGGGTATCCTGCCCAGCGATGTGCCCACCAGGCCGGGCACCGTCAGCAATGGGGCATACACGTCATAGGCCAGCAGCGGCGCCCCCTGTGGGATCAGCACGTCGACGCCCGGACAACCGGTCACCAGCTTGATCAGCTTCTCCGGGCACTCGAAGATGACGCGCGCTCCCTGGCTCTTGAGGACCGGCGCATAGCGAATGAACTGCATGACGTCGCCGAATCCTTGTTCGGTGATCAGCAGGATCGTCCGGCCTTCCAGCGGAAACCCGTTCCGCTGCGGCTGGATCAGCGGGCGGTTGGTGAGGAACGAGCCCGAAGCAACTTCCCGCCGTCAGCCGACCTGGGGCTGACGCCACCAGGCTGTACGATGTCACCGCGTTGCGGCTGGAAACAAAATCGGTCGCGCCCGGCCAACCTGGGGCTGACGCCACCAGGCTGTACGATGTCGCCGCGTCGCGGCTGGGAACAACATCGGTCGCGCCCGGCCAACCTGGGGCTGACGCCACCAGGCTGTACGATGTCACCGCGTCGCGGCTGGGAACAAAATCGGTCGCGCCCGGCCAACCTGGGGCTGACGCCACCAGGCTGTACGATGTCGCCGCGTCGCGGCTGGGAACAAAATCGGTCGCGCCCGGCCAACCTGGGGCTGACGCCGCCAGGCTGTACGATGTCACCGCGTTGCGGCTGGGAACAAAATCGGTCGCGCCCGGCCAACCTGGGGCTGACGCCACCAGGCTGTACGATGTCGCCGCGTCGCGGCTGGGAACAACATCGGTCGCGCCCGGCCAACCTGGGGCTGACGCCGCCAGGCTGTACGATGTCACCGCGTTGCGGCTGGGACTACGTTGCGTCGTTGATCTGGGCATTTGGGTTGTTTTGAAGCCCCCGAAGCGGGGCGGAATCGTAAAGCCTGGGGGCGTCAGCCCCAGGTCTAATTCGTGGATCTGGGCGTTGAATTTGTTTTGAAGCCCCCGAAGCGGGGCGGAATCGTAAAGCCTGGGGGCGTCAGCCCCAGGTCTAATTCGTGGATCTGGGCGTTGAATTTGTTTTGAAGCCCCCGAAGCGGGGCGGAATCGTAAAGCCTGGGGGCGTCAGCCCCAGGTAGACTTCTGATCTGGAGTTGAGGTTGTTTTGGAGCCCCCGAAGCGGGGCGGAATCGTAAAGCCTGGGGGGGGCGAGCCCCAGGTAGACTTCGGTGATCTGGAGTTGAGGTTGTTTTGAAGCCCCCGAAGCGGGGCGGAATCGTAAAGCCTGGGGGCGTCAGCCCCAGGTCTCGTTCGTGGATCTGGGCGTTGAATTTGTTTTGAAGCCCCCGAAGCGGGGCGGAATCGTAAAGCCTGGGGGCGCGAGCCCCAGGTAGACTTCGGTGATCTGGAGTTGAGGTTGTTTTGAAGCCCCCGAAGCGGGGCGGAATCGTAAAGCCTGGGGGGCGTGAGCCCCAGGTAGACGTCGACACTCCATTGGAGAAAGCCCCCAATGGGCGCGACATCAGAGGTCGCACCATCGCCCTCACCGCTCGACGTCGCAGTTGTTCGCGCCGGGCACCGGTCTTCCACCCGAGCTCGGGGGCGCAAACCTGCGGTCAGCTCGGTAGCAAGGTCAGGAGACCTTGCCACACGTTGGTCCTTGGTCGGACGGATTTCGGGAGGTTGTTTCTGGCCTGTTCCTTACGGCAGCGTGATCGTGGGCAGCGACGGCGGCTCGGCCAAGCTCACCTCTTTTTCCAACCTGGCCGGTGTCACCGCGACGACGACGCTGACCGGCTGCTCGACCGATCACTCGACCATCACCGAGTCGAGCAACGACACCTACGGCACCGGCGGGATGGAGACCCTCGGCGGCGATCTTCAGAACCAGTGGGACATCGGCACGCTGACCGCTACCGAGAACGACTCCAGCACGATCACGACGACCGAGTCCACGACCGAAAGCTCCTCGCTGAGCAACGTCACCTCGACCGAGTCGCTCACCTCGACGGATACGCTCACGGCAACGAGCGGCGACACGGGCACGCTGACGGCGACCGAGACCCAGACCGCGACCACGACCCTGGGCGCCGGCGGCCTGGTCAGCGGCGGAAACAGCTTCGACAGCCTGTACGAGACCGGCGTTGACTCGTCATCGGGCACGGCGACCGACATCGGCACGACCACCGAAAAAGGCAGCTCGACGTTCTCCGATTCCGAAGGCACGGCCAGCGACAGCTTCAGCGCCAATCTTGCCGCCAATCAGACGCTCACCAGCGGCGCGGGTTCAAGTTCTACGGCGATCGAGACCGATACGCTCACTCTCGGCGACAGCGCCACCGTGGCGGCGGGCACTTCCAGCGACACGCTGTACGATACCGGCTGGGACACCGGCACTGTCCTCCCAACCAAAATCCTTGCTGCGTAATTGGGAGAATTGACCGGAGCAATCGACGTCTCCTCCCAGCCGCGGCAATGCCGCAGAGGCGAGGAGCAAATGTGGAACGAGTGGAATCGGTGGTGGAGTGGTCGAGGCGCGCCTGGCGAACGGCCGCCTGAAGAATTGGTCCGGCCGACATCCGATTTAAAGAATGATCCGGCGGCGGAAGGTGAACCGGACGCGGTCGATTCCCAGATTGACCTCATCACATTTCCGGAAGCAATCGACACGAAATCGGAGAATGCGGACGCCTCGATTGCCGAGACGGTCCATCCTGATGAACGTACACCCGAGCCGCCGGGCCTGCCCGATCGTGGGGATGAGACCGCTCCGGAGTTTGGAGACGCCCCGCAGTCGCCTGCCCGGGACGACCTCGGTGTGGAGGCGGACGAGCCCTCCGGGGTTCCGACCAACGAATTCGACAGCCCGCCGGCCCAGTTCGACCCGGTCGCTGAGCTCAGGCGGCAAGGGCTCGGGCTGCCGACCGGCAAAAGACGCACGCAACGCGGCCGGCGGCTGGCTCGACCCGAGGAGGTGAAGCCGGCGGCGTACAATCCCCAGCAGCGACTCATGATCCTCGACTGCTGGCAGCGCAGCGGCTTGCCCGCCAGGGATTTCGCAACCTTGGTGGGCGTCTCCAAGCATACGCTCTATGCCTGGAAACAGCGGTTCACCCAACAGGGACCGGCCGGCTTGCTCGAACAGCCCCGAGGCGCCCGCGAAGGAAGCCGCCTGCCCGACCTGACCAAACGCACCATCCTCTTGCTCAAGCAGGCGCATCCCGACTGGGGATGCGAGCGCATCAGCCAGATGCTGGTGCGCGGCCCGGCACTGCCGGCCAGCCCGCCAGCGGTCGCCCGTGTGCTTCATGAGGCGGGCTACCAGTTGCAGGAAACCCCCACACGACCTCATCCCGACAAGGTCCGCTTCTTCGAGCGGGCCAGGCCCAGCCAGCTCTGGCAAACCGACCTGTTCACCTTCGTGCTCAAGCGGCAGAACCGGCGGGTCTACCTGGTTGCCTTCCTCGACGACCACAGTCGGTTCATCGTCAGCTTCGGTCTGCACGCCAGCCAGTCGACGGCCCTGGTGCTGGAGGTTCTCCGTGCGGGCATCGCGGCCTACGGAGTCCCCGAGGAAATCCTCACCGACAATGGCGCTCAGTACGTGACCTGGCGGGGCGAGAGCGCTTTCCAGAAGGAGCTCAAAGGGCGCGGCATCCGCCAGATCGTGGCCGCGCCGCGCCATCCTCAGACCTTGGGCAAGATCGAGCGGTTCTGGGGAACGCTCTGGCGCGAGTGCGTGGAGACGGCTGTGTTCCTCGATCTGGCCGACGCCCGCGCGGATCGGCCACTTCATCGACTGGTATAACTTCCAGCGCACCCACAGCGGGATCGACGGCCTGGTGCCGGCGGACCGGTTTTTCGGGGCGGCTCCCGAGGTCCTGCTGGCCCTCAAAGATCGGGTCGCCGCCAACGCACTGGAGCTGGCTCGCAACGGCTTGCCCAAGCCCCCGTTCTACGTGACAGGCCAACTGGGCGGCAAGAATTTCAGCCTGCATGCCGAAGGCGAGCGCGTGTTCCTGACGCGCGAAGGGGGCGTTCGGCAAGAAGTGGATCTGGTGCCGCCAGCCGCTTTCGCGGACTCAGCCGCGATGCCCAAGGCCATCTGCCCAGATGGCTCTCCGGCCGCCGGACCGCTTGGCGATGTGCCGGCACAGACGCACGATGAGCTGCCGCCGCAAGGGTCCCCGCCGGCGACGCCGGACGAGACAGCGAACGAGGAAGGAGGCAAGCCATGACGGC
The DNA here is from genome assembly GCA_963781785.1 of uncultured Isosphaeraceae bacterium. Classification (GTDB taxonomy): domain Bacteria; phylum Planctomycetota; class Planctomycetia; order Isosphaerales; family Isosphaeraceae; genus CAWAHD01. The sequence goes on from CAWAHD010000002.1 coordinate 1,826,623, forward strand.
GAACCCTGCCTCGGCCCGGCCGCACGGCCGGGCGCCTCGACAAAAGGAAGCCGCGGCGCAGCGATCGCGCGGAACCTACCGGCGGCAACTGACGGCGGATTGTCCCGAAGCCCCGCACATCGGCCCTGAAGCCAGACGCGCCGCGGCTCTGGTCCTCGAAGTGCTGGCCGGAGTGCGGACTCCCGCTGGTGCCGCGACGGCGCTGGGAATCCGGTTGCCGCGCTACTATCTCCTGGAGCAGCGAGCCATTCGAGGGCTGATCTGGGCGTGTGAGCCCCGTCCGGTTGGGCGCACCGTCTCGACCGACCGGCGGCTGGCTCGCCTGGAGCGCGAGCTGTCTGTCAGTCGGCGTGAGCTAGCTCGCCATCAGGCGCTAGCCCGAACCACTCAACGCGCGTTGGGGCTGGCGCCGGCGGCCAGCAAAACGCAGGAAGCGTCCAGCGGAACCAAACGGCGGCGGCGGAAACCGTGCGTGCGAGCACTCCGCGCCGCGCGGTTGCTGCAAACCGCGGATTCACCTGGCAAGGAAGGGCCGGCTGCGGTACAAGGACCCGTTGGGAAACCCCCTGCGGCGGGGCCCGCTGGCGATGGGAATCGACCAGCGGCGTTGGAGACGATCCGCTCCGAAGGGCAGGGCGATCACGGAGGGTCTATCCATGCCGGCCGGCCGAAAGCCATTGAGCATCGCTGACCAAGTCGACCGTCTGGCAGGATCACCCGTAGCCAAGGCCCGGCTGCGGGTGATCCTGGCCAATCTCGCGGGGGAGATCAACGTCGCCGACGCGTGCGCCGATCTGGGAATCGAGGAGTCTTGGTTCTTCGATCTCAAGCACGAGAGCCTGGAGCGCTGGGTGAAAACCCTGGAACCGGGATCACCCGGCCGGCGTCCCTCGGCGGAGAAAACGCCCGAGCAACAACAGATCGCGAATCTGGAACAAAAAGTTGAGCGGTTGGAGCTGGAGCTGAGAGGGGCCCAGTTACGGGCGGAGCTGGCGCGCCAAGGTCTGTCTCGGCCCAAGCCGCAGCTCAAGCAAGCCGCAAAAAAAGCGAGTCGGTGAGGGATCCAGTTGAAGATGCAAGCAGCGCCCCTCACCGAGACCATGAGGCCAGGAAAGCCTCCACGAATTCCGATCTGTTCCGGGACGCCGTAGCCGGAGACGCTCGGGACGACACCGACTTCGAGTTCGAACTTGAGAGCCAAACTGCGGCGGTCGTGGTCGACGAGACCAGCGATCCGGCACGTCGTCACGACCGCAGCATCGCGAGCACGTGGGTCGGCAACGATGGTGCCGCGCTCTTGTCGATCGCGACCGCCATGCCGGGCTGGACGATGACCACCGCGGGAGACCCCCTTGGCCATTCAGCCGGCACGCCGCCGTGTGCGAGTGGTGAGGCGCGGGCCGGTCAGGCGGCGGTCGAGGGATGTCGCCGAGACTCGCTGCCACTGGACGATCGCGCCGGTCAGGCCGAACGTGTGCCAACGCCCGACAACCGTGAGGTACCGCGCCGCGGTTGGGATCGCCAATCCAAGCGCCGATGGAGCGAGCGCGATCTGCGAAAACGGTCGGTTGCGTTTCGCCGTTACGCGCGTGGCCACGGCTGGTCGACGGAGGAGACGGCCGGTGCTCTTGGTCTCTCACCGCGCACCATGTGGAATTGGGATCGAGGTTGGGGCGCAGATCGGCTGGCGCCGCGTCCGCGGGGGCGGCCGCCGCAAATTGCCCCGGTCGAGCGCCAAGCCGAGGTCACCGGCTTTCTGGAACTGCACGGCCCGAGCATCAGCCTATCGAGTCTCCAGGCCGAGTATCCCGATGTCGCGCGCGCCGAACTGGCTGAGCTCAAAGCGGGATATCGTGCCGAGTGGCTTCAAGAGCATGTCGAGGAACGGTGTCGGCTGGAGTGGCTCTGTGGAGGCAGCGTGTGGGCGATGGATTTCACTCATCCCCCCTACCTGATCGACGGCGTCTTGCCTGCGATCCTGAACGTGCGCGACCTGGCGAGTCGACAGCAGTTGCTCTGGCTGGCGGTGGCGCGCGAGGACGCGGCGACCGTGGTGGAAGCGCTGGCCGATTTGTTTGAGGAGCACGGTGCGCCGCTGGTCATGAAATGTGACAACGGTCCGGCGTTCCGCGCCCACCTGACGAAGCGCTTCTTGCACGGCCGGGAGGTTTTCACTTTGTACTCGCCGCCGTACTGTGCCCAGTACAATGGCGGCTGTGAGCGTGCCAACCGCACGCTCAAGGAGTTGACCGCGCACGTTGCCGATCAAGCGGGTCGCCGCGACTTCTGGACGAGCGACGATCTCCTGACCGCGCGTCTTCGCGCCAACCGACTGAGTCAAAGGAAAGGACACGCAACGTTCCTCTTGCGTTGGGCCGTCTGTTTTGGTAGGTTCGGTAGTCCAGCGAAGACAATACCCGCGGAGGTTGGATCATGACGGTCGCGCGTTCGCAACTGGTCGATACAGCCGTAACCCGTTGGTATCACTGCATCACGCGCTGTGTACGACGGGCGTTCTTGCTCGGCGAAGGACCCTTGAACCGCAAAGAATGGATCGAAAATCGTGTGAAGGAACTTGCCGAAATCTTCGCCGTCTCCGTGGGCGGATTCTCGGTCATGGACAATCACTTGCACCTGCTGGTACGCCTCGACCCGGAAGCCACGAACGGATGGTCGGATGAGGAAGTCGTCCGGCGGTGGGGACGGCTTTTTCCGCCCCGCGACAAGTCCCGGCAGACATTGCCGGTATCTAACGACTGGGTTCAGTCGCGGCTCAAGGACGCGGAATGGGTGGTGAAGACCCGCGGGCGATTGCAGAGCCTGAGCTGGTTCATGAAGTGCTTGAAAGAGCCACTCTCGCGACTTGCGAACCGGCAGGACAAAGTCCGGGGAGCGTTTTTCGAACAACGCTACAAGAGCGTTGCGGTCCTTGATGAGGAATCGCTGCTGGCCACCTGTGCGTACATTGATCTGAACCCGGTGGCGGCGGGAATCGTGGAGGTTCCGGAGGAGAGCCCGCATACGTCGGTCACGACGCGAGTCGAGCACGTGAAGGCTCAGGGCCGAACCAGCGATTTGAAAATTGCCGAGGCCGGCAGCGTAGCGGGATCGACCGCATCGGCCGGGCTGGAGGAAACGATCTGGCTGTGCCCGATCGAAGATCGGCGCAAGCTGGATTCGTCGCGCGAAGGAATGGTGGAAGGTCTGCCGCTGGGCAGCTATCTGCTGCTGGTCGATTACACAGGGCGGCTGTTCCGCGAGGGGAAGAGTGCGATTTCGGCCGAGCTGGCGGGAATTCTCGCTCGGCTCGGCACGAGCGCGGAAGGCTGGCACGCCCGGCTCGAGAAGTTGAAGGGTGGCCGGCTGCTGGGCCGGTTCTTCGCAGCCAGTCGACAGCGGCTACGAGCCGTGGCGGCACGCTTGGGCGTGCATCACCTGGCCAACCTGGGAGGGTGCCCGGCGCGATAGCTCAAAACGGAGTGATGCCGATTCGCATCCCTGACCGTCGACGCGACGCCGCGTCGCGGCCGCTGATCGACGGCCGTCGTTGCGCGCTTGTGACTGGCCCATCGACTCCGCCCAACGTCCTTTTCCTTTTCTTCGCGTAACGCGCTGCCGTGTATCCCGCTGGGATCGGCGATCCCAGGCTGAACCGCGACGCCGGCCGCCGCATCTCATCGGACTGATCGGTCGGATCAGACAGATCAGACGCGGCGGCCGGATGGAGCAGCTCAAGGGTGGCCGGTTGCTGGGCCGATTCTTGGCGGACAGTCGCAAGCACGTACTTTCGCGGGAGCGAAAGGCGACGATTGAGGTCGCCGCGCAATCGCGCGTGCACCATCTGGCGAACCTCGGTGGGTGCCCGGCGCGATAGCTCCAGCGAATTCACATCGTATTGCTTCCCTTCCCGGGGCGAACTCGACGTCCCGAAGCGGTGCGGGCGTTCGGTGATCGGGTGTCGATGTCGCGCGTAACTGGCCGATCACGAGCGCGCACGGTGGAATTGACGGTCGAGGGCCAAGTGGGCGGCTTTTGACTCCACCTGCGTGTTGCGCTTGCCTGAGGCTGGTAGCGTTCAGGCGTCGGTGCTACCACGCTAACGCGATGCGTGTCCTTGCACTTAACCACGCTAACGCGATGCGTGTCCTTGCACTTATCCTTGCACTCACTTAGGTAGGCACTTAGGCACTTAGGCACGAATCCAACCCCTGGATCACAGCCGACGGCTCAGCGCGGTATTCTTACTCCAATCGCCGCAACGCGGCCCTGGCGTCGCGGGTCTCGCGCGCCCATCGAGACCCGTCGCCAGCCGCTCCAGCACCCGGTGTGCTAGGGGCGTGCCGATCTTTTCCAGCACTGCGATCGCGCGCAGCCGCCGGAGCGTTTCGCCCGTCGCTACCGGGCCCAGCGAGGTGTCCTTGGCGGGATCGTCCGATGAGATCGGTTTGAGTCGTTCGGCGAGGAAGGTGACGGTGCGGTCGGGAACGGCCGTCAAGGTCCAGATCGAGCGATAGGCTGTGCCGGCATCGCCCTCAGCCAGGTCGGCCCAGACCTGATCGAGTTCGACTGCGGCGAGGGGCGCCCCCTTTGGTCCCGCCAGGTCCCAGACCATCGCCGTCGCGTCGGAGGAGGCAGAGGCGATCCGGCGGCCGTCGGGGAAGAACGCGACTGCGGTAATTCCCGCCCGATGCCCGTTGAATCGGCGGACCTCTCGTGCCGAGGCCAGTTCCCAGACGCGCACCGAAAAATCCTTCCCACTGCGGAAACCGCCGCTGCCGGAGGCCAGGAGCCGGCCGTCGGGCGAGAAGGCGAGTGTTAAAGAGTCCTCGCCATGCCCACTGATCTGGGCGACCTCACGGCCCGAGTCGATGTGCCAAACGCGGATCACTGAGCCGACTCCAGCCGCCACGAATCGACCGTCGGGCGAGGGGACGATGACATCGGCGGACTGCGCGATCCGGCGGCTCTGACCACTGGCCATATCCCGGAGCCGGATCGCAGTCTTGTCGGTCCAGATCAATCCCGTGGAATCGCGGGTAAAAACAACGGTGGCCGGCGACCAAGGCGAGAACTCCTCTCCCTTCTCGTCCCGCAGAATCGCAACCTCCCGGCCCGTGGCGGCCTCCCAGATCTTGCCCCCCGCGCCGGCGAAACGACCGTCCGGAGAGAAGCACAGACCACTCGTCCGAACCTTGAGACGGCCGTCCACGAGGCGGAGCCGCTCGCGGCCCGTGACCAGGTCCCAGAGCCGGACCGTCCCATCGAGGCTGGCCGAGAGCAGCGACCGCCCGTCGTCGGAGATCGCAAGATCATGGACCGGTCCGGGATGCGTGCCGATCTTGCCCAGTTCCCGTCCGGTGGAGGGCTCCCATCGTCGGATCGTGGTGTCATTTCCGCCCGTGATGACCGACCCGTCGGCCCGCGAGACGACCAGGGTGCAGATGGCCGAGTGAGGTGCCATCGCCGGGTTAATCTCAGAACCCGAGGCCACGTCCCAGAGCCGGATCGCGGTCTCCGCTCCGCAAGAGGCCAGCGTCCGACCATCCGGCGAGAAGCTGACCCCGGAAACGAGCTGGTCGTGCGCCGGGAAACGTCGGAGCTCCTTCCGATCGTTCACATCCCAGAGGTGGATCTCGGCGAAATTGCCACCCTCGGCAATTTGGGGATACGTCCCCGAGGCCAGGATGCTCCCATCGGGCGAGAACGCGAGACAACCCTGCATCGGACCGTCGATGCGGAGACGGGCAACCTCCTTCCCCATGGGTACCTGGTAGAAACGGATTGTGGCATCGGAGAAACCCGCCGCCAGGGACTTGCCATCCGGCGAGAAGGCAAGACATCGAGGGGAACAACCCTCGACCGGAGAACGCAGCGCCTCCCTTCCTGTGGACACTTCCCAGAGGCACACCGACCCCCTCTCTCTGTCCTGCTCTCGCCGGTCAGGTCCAACATTCGTCGCGGCTCCCTGCGGGATCCCGTCCATGCCGGCTGTGGCGACGAATCTCCCGTCGGTCGAGAACGCAAGATCGCAGATGTCTTGCTCATCTCCGACCAGCCGCCGAGTCTCACCGGGCTTTTCCACGTCCCAAAGATAGACGGTCTTGTCATTGAGTCCGGCCAGGGCCAGGATCTTGGCGTTGGGGGATACGGCCATGGACTGGAAGAATCCCTGGACATCCCTCGGATGCCAGCGGCCTTGCTCGTGCCCTGTCGTCAGGTCCCATTTGCGAATGAAACTCTCGCCATCGAATGTGAACAGGGACGCTCCGTCGCGCGTGCAAGCGAAACTGGTGGCGTGGACCTCACCTCCTCCGATCGTAAAACGCTCTCCCCGCGAGGAAGCATCCCAGACTCGTATGCTGCCGTCCCCCCCGACCGTGAGGATCGATTTTCCTCCCAGGGAATAGGTCACTCCCGCCAGTTCTTGACCATGATTGAATCGCTCCGTCCCCAGCCGAGCGACTGCGCCGTTGGGAAGAGGAGCTCCGTAGAGATCGACGTGCTCTCGAGGGACCGGTTTCTCTGCGACTTGGGCCGCGACCATGATTTCCGGTCGCGCCGGATCTTCCCGGTCCGTCGATCGGCGCAATAGCAACGCCGCCAGTCCGGACCCGCCCACTCCCAGCGCCAGGAACGTGAAAGCGAGCAACAGCCTCCGGACGCGCGCGATTGCCAGGCCACGTACCATCGAACCACTCAAGGCGGCGACGGTCCGGGCTGCCGAGCCTTTCCCAATGGCTTCTAGCACGGAATCGATCAGTGGGGGTGTCAACATCGACGCCGAGGACAGGCTCGAATCCAGCACGCTGATCGCCAACGCCGGCGCCACGCCGCGCCGGACCAGCCGGCTGCGGAGCAGGTCGCGAGCGCGAGCCAGGTAGCCGCGCACCGTGCCGACCGGCCACCGGAGCGACGCCGCGGCCTGATCGTGCGTCAGGCCCGCGAAATAGCAGAGCACGACCGCCGCGCGGTACTTCTCGGGGAGCTTCGCGACCTCTTCATGCAAGACCTGGTACTCATCGTGGTCGAGGGAATTCGGAGCTTCAGCCTGGATGGTTGTCTCTGACCGACTGGCCGCGCGGCGTTCTCTCGCCTCGCGCCGACGCCGGGCACCCCGGGCTTTCCGGGCCGTGCGGCTGGCGACCTGATAGAGCCAGGGGCCGAGCGACTGGCTGGGATGAGGTGCGATCGACCCGGCACGGCGGGCCAGGACCAGGAAGGTCGCCTGAAACGCATCCTGGGCGTCATCGTAATTACCCAGCAGCCGGCGACAGACTTCCAGTACCATCGGACCGTGCCGGCGGACGATTGTCTCAAAGGCCGTGTTGGAGTCGTCGCGCGCCGTGATGTACCGCGCGAGCAATTGGTCGTCACTCCATAGTGCGGCGGTGCCCTCGGTATACAGCCGATCGACGTCCCGAATCACCGTCTTCCAAGACCCGCGTACCATGGTCGTCGCTCCCCCCTGGATTCCACGTCGTCCTCCTCTCTCTCTACAAGAGAATGCCCGCCACGACGCGAGACAATACGAGCTTCCCCGAAATCGCGTTACCAGAGATCCGAGTGCTCAGCTCAGCCCGCCTCTGCATGCCACCTTCGGTATCATGGGTGTGGGCGCGGGCGCCCGCGCTCCAGGAATGGTTTGGCCAAACGGTAACCGCACTTCGGTGCGCGGAATCCTGGTCCACGGCGATCCGGACGCCGTGGCGTGAGAGATCACAAACGCGCCGCCGCAAAACGGCAATCGAGCCGGGTGCTGAACAGCGACCGGTTCGGTCCATCCATTTCGTTCGGTACTGCACGACCGATGCGGGGCTGGCGACTAGGCAGCAAGTCCGCTCATTCATAAGGGGCTGGTCGCGTCCTGGGCTCGGCTCCGCCGGGGCGAAAGGAACACGTCATGAGATCCAGAGTCTTCCGAAGACGACACGCAAAAGTCTGACTCACTCAATGCCATACTTGCGGAGCTTTTGCCTCAAGGTCGCGCGGTGGATTCCCAGGATCTGGGCGGCAGCGGCCCGGTTGCCGCCACATTCCTCGAGCAGAGTACGCAGGATCGGCGGCTCGGTGAGCTCCAGGAATCGTTCGTACAGAGTCGTGCCAGTCGTCTCGGAAGGCTGCCGCAGTGCACGCTGCGCCCACGCGGCGAGCTGGGCCTCGAGATCACGCGGCGCCGCCTGCGACGTTGCAGCCTCGATCACCGATGGCCCCGGGAGGTGCTCCGGCCGGATCGGCTGGCCGCGGGCGACGATGGCGGCGCGCTCGATCGCGTTACGCAGCTCGCGAACGTTGCCGGCCCACGGCCGGCTGCGGAGCTGCTCCAGCACGTCGGCGGCGAGCCGGGTGTCACAGCCGCCCGGCATCCGCGCCTGCTTGAGGAAGTGCTCCGCCAGGACCGGGATGTCTTCACGCCGCTCGCGGAGCGGGGGAATGTGGATCTGGAATACGCTCAAGCGGAAGAACAAGTCTTCCCGGAACTCGCCGGCCTTGATCAGCGAGCCGAGCGGGCGGTTGGTCGCGGCGATGACCCGGATGTCGGTGGACCGCGGGCGCGCGTCGCCGACCGGCGTGACTTCGCCGTGCTCGATCGCCCGGAGCAGCTTGACCTGAAGACTCGGTGCGACGTCGCCGATCTCGTCCAGGAGCACCGTTCCGCCGGCCGCCAACTCCAGCAGACCCTTGCGGTCCTGGACCGCTCCGGTGAACGACCCCTTCACGTGCCCGAATAGCTCGCGCTCGATCAGATTCGGGCTGAGCGCAGCCAGGCAGACCGGCAAGAACGGGCCGCCTCGTCGTGCACTGTGACGGTGGATCGCACGGGCAACGAGCTCCTTGCCCGTTCCGCTCTCCCCTGTGATCAGCACCGGGACGTTCGCCGGTGCGACCAGCGCGATGTTCCGGAACAGCTCCTGCATGGCCGGCGATGAGCCGATGAGCTCCTCGGGCCCTTCGGGCGACGGGCCGGCATCGGCTCGGGGCCCCCGCGCTGGTCGAGGGCACGCTCGACCACGGTGACGGCCTGGTCGAGGTCGAAAGGCTTGACCAGGTACTCGAACGCCCCGCCCTCGAGCGCCTTCACGGCGGTCTCCAGGTTTCCAAACGCCGTGATGACGACAATCGGTACCCGCCCCAGACGGTCGCGCAGCCCGCGCATCGCCGTCAGGCCGTCCATGCCGGGGAGCCTCACGTCGAGCACCACCACGTCGAGAGCCCCCTTCTCGGCAATCCGCAGGCCTTCCTCGGCCGACGCCGCGACGTCGACGTGATGCCCGAGGTCGCCCAGCGCTCGCGCAACGCCCAGCAGATGCTCGCCTCGTCATCGACAATCAGGATCCGGCTCATTCGGTCCCCCTTCTTGCCTCACTCGCCGTGGGAAACGACAGGCAAAAGCGCGTTTCGCCGCCGGCCCGGGTCCAGGCAAGCCGGCCACCGTGATCGGCGGCGACCTGCTGGGCAAACATCAGGCCCAGCCCGACGCCCTCCGGCTTGCTCGTCACGAACGGCTCGCACAGGGTCTCTGCCAATTCGGGCGGCGGCCCCGGCCCGTTGTCGACGACATCGACCGTCACCTGGTCGCCGTCTTGACGAGCCGCCAGGGTCACTGCGCCCCCCGGCCCCGCGGCGTCGATCGCGTTCAGCGCCAGGTTGAGGATCGCGGCGCGCAGGCTCGACCGGTCGGCAAGGACGTCCAGGACCGCGCCGGGCCGCGCGCCGTTTCGCTCTTGATTCAAAGCGACCCTCGCGTGCTGGCACGCCGGATCGACAAGTCGCGCGACTTCTTCCAGAAGCTGACCGAGATCGCAGACCTCGGGTGGTCCCCGCTCGATCCGTCCAGCCGATAAGAGCCCCTTGACCTGCTCTTCGGTGAGCGCGAGCTGCTTGAGCGCGACCGAGAGCGTCTCGTCACCCGGCGGGGCCGGGTAGCGCCTTGCGTGAAGCTGGATGCTCATGCGGGCGCCCGTCAGCGAATTGCGCAGTTGATGGGCCAGCCCCGCGGCGAGCTGGGCCAGGAGGCGGGCCCGCTCGGAGTCGTGGATCATCCTCCGCATCCCTTTCAATTGCAAGCACATCCGGTTGATCGATACGGTTAGATCACCCACTTCGTCCTGGCGTCCTTCGATCGGCAGCTCCTGGAAGTCGCCGGAGGCGATCCGGGCCACCTGGCGCTCGACGCGGCGGATCCGTGCACCGATGCACCGGGCAATCAAGCCCGTGACGAAAACCATCACAACCAGAGAGCCGAACCCGAGCAAGAGCGACGGCATCACAGCCTCCCGGCGGGCCTGGCGCAGGCTGGTCTCGGGGTAGAGCACGACCAGCGAGCCGGAGCGCGGTCCCGCGCGCACCGGCACCGACACCGCGAAATAGGGGACGCCCGCCAGCAGCACTGCCGGATGTCGATCGAGCGACTCCACATGGGTGGCCTGCGGTACGCTCCGGAGCGACTCCGGCAGCCGATCCAGATCGGGCAGGCTCGTCTCCATGATCTCCCCGGTCGGCTGAGCAACAATAAAGTGGGCCCCAGACAACCCGCGCAGCCGCGAGAGCACGCTGGCCGTGAATGGGAAATTCCCGTGGGCCAACGTATCGATCACGTCGTTGAGCCGGCTGAGGATCTCCCGCTCGGTGCGGGTCGCTGCCAGCGTCGCCACCGTGACCGTGGCTGCCGTCACCGCCACCGCCTGGATACCGATCAGGGGAATCAGAATCTGATTGCGAATCGACGAGCGCATGCGAAGCCAGCCTGGTAGGAACAAGCCAACCGGTTATCCTCCACGCCGGTTACGCCGGTTATCTTTTTTGATCCAAATCATTTCTCGAGCGAATAGATCGTCCGGGTTCATCGTCCATGAAGTCAAGAAGTATCGCGGCGAGAGCGGCGTGGGGTTCTTGTGTCTCCAATCGAGGCGAATGGGTAAGGTGGGTAATCCGCCGGATCCCAGCTTGTCGTGGAGCACCAGCCGAAGACCAAGAGACCCTACGGAACAACGCTGGCCGGAATGAGGTTCCCGTCGCGGTCGAGGAGGAGACAACGTAACCCGGTCCTGAGTCATCGTTTCTGTGTTTCGGCTGCTCGGTGAGCAGCGAGCAACAGCAACCGGTCGTCTCCTCGAAGATCTGTGCATTGCCCGCACGGAATTCCCTTTGATGTCAACGGAAGAGGTTGCCGGGCAAGCAGCCTGGCGCACGGGAAGTGTGTTCGACAGAGTGCACGTCCAGTCGTCGTCGCCCCGAGTGGCGGCTCGGGAGCGAGACATTCCCCATCTGCCTTGATTCTCCCCTCGTCGATCGTGTTTCACAGAAAGGTCCATCGTTATGCGTCAGTTGACTGGTCGGCTCGGTTCATTCTGTGCAGGAAGCTTGCTGGTGCTCGTGCCGCTGGCAATCGCCACGGCCGACGACTCCACGAATCCGTCCAAGCCGAAGGCGGCAGCACCATCGCAATCGAAGTCTGCCAAGGCGCGAGCCAAGTCGGTCAAATCGCCCGCGAAAGACGCCCCGGAAGCCCCTGAGGTCAATCTTCTGACCGCCATTCAGGACGGCTCGGTCTCCGTCGAGGCCGTGGGCAAAGGCGATGGCCGGATGACTCTGTCGGTCACCAATAATACGCGTCATCCGTTGCGCGTGGTCCTGCCTCCCGGCATCGTTGCCCAGAGTGCCACCGGCCAGTTCGGCGGCATGGGCGGCGGTATGGGCGGCGGTATGGGTGGCATGGGCGGCGGCATGGGCGGCATGGGCGGTGGCATGGGCGGTATGGGCGGCGGCATGGGTGGCATGGGCGGCGGCATGGGCGGTGGTATGGGCGGTGGTGGTATGGGCGGCATGGGCGGCATGGGCCGTCAGTCCGGCACCATGCCGTCGATGATGGGCTTGATGATGCTCTCCCGCATGATCATGTACTTCTGCGGTGACCCCGAGAGCTGGGACATGCGCAGCCTGATGATCGGCATGATGGGCGGCATGGGCGGTGGCATGGGCGGCATGGGCGGCGGCATGATGGGTGGCATGGGCGGCGGCGGTATGGGTGGCATGGGCGGTGGTATGCGGTCCGTTCCTCCGACGCAGTTGCCCTCGGCGCTGCTGAATGTCGGACAGACGCGGAATTTGCCGACCCGGCTGGTGAGCATCACCTCGCCCGACCCCGAGGTTGGCCTGCGTTTGCCCGAAAAAGACGAGCCGCTGCGGATCGTGGGTGATGTGACCCAGGTCAATAACAACCCTCGGCTTCAGAAAGCGCTCAAGCGTCTGGCCGCTGATATGGCACCGACTTCGCTCTCGCAACTGGTGATGTGGCGAGTGGGCTCGGGGCTCGACTGGGGCACGATTTCCGTGCTCTCGCGAAGCTGGGCCAACCGCCACGAGCTGACTCTGGCCAAAGACTTCGTCGCTCGTCTGGACACGCTGCCCGAAGGAGACACGGGGCGAATCGTGTTCCACGTGGTACGCACAGATGAAAGCAGCACGCCGATTTCGGTCGAGCTCAAGAAGGCGCTCCAGGGCAAAACCGTGCTCGGCCTGACGACTGAGTTCATTGACGAGATCCCGGCGCGCCCGAAGGGCCGGCGATTGGCTGCTGGGTCCGGCTGAATGCACGCGAAGCGTCGGTCCAGGTGATGAGCAGCGATGCATCGGCCCAGAACTGGGTGGCGTTCGGAAAATTCACCGTCCCGATCACCAAGGGCGAGGAGAAGTTCGACGTCCAGCGGTTTGCCGCCCTTCTGTCCGAGGGCGTTCTCAATCGCTTGGTCCGCGCCCAGGTGACCAAGGGCACCATCCAGGACAAGGGGAAACGGCTCTACCAGGTCAGGATCGAGAATGCGTCACCCCTGATCCTCAATGGGCTGGCTCTGGTGGGAACGGACAGCCCCGAGAGCGAGACCCCCAAGGTGCTGCTGGGGATGTCGGTGCCGCCGCGGCGCAGCCTGACGGTCCCTGCCACCGAAGAGGTCGTCAAATCGCTCGGCCTCAAGAAAGGAATCAAGCTGACGGCGCTGAATCTGAGCGGGCTCTGAGCCCCGCGTGAGTCATCAGTCGTCAATCATCAGTCAACCAACCGGCTGATGATTGACGACTGATCAAGAAGAGTTGATGGTCAAGGGCATCGAGATGTCTCGCGGTCAATCGGCAGTCCTGATTCTGGTTGGATCAATGCTGGTGTTCCCGTCCGGCGAGACGAGTCGAGCATGCCGATCGTCGTCCGTGACCGCAGATCTTGTCACCGCACACCACGCTGGCTCATCACTCGGCCAGCGCGTTCGCTCCCCGGCGAATCAGCCGGCGAAACTGTCTCGGTTCACGTCCTGGCGGGCGCGGCCCAAGATTGTGCTCGCAGAGAGCGACAGCCAGGTTTTCGAAGAATCCGACCTCGGCCCCGCCCCCATCCCGGGTGTTCACAACTCGTACACGTCGATCGTCCATGTCCTCCCTCGCCTCTGGTCGGCTCCCCCTCTCCGCTGTTAAGTGCTCGTACCACGTCTCTTGACCCGTGACGGCGCTTGAGTCGCCTGTTCCACGGTTTCCCGAGCGCACCCGGTCTGGCTTTTAGCACCTCGCTTCGGCTGGTGCCCAGAGCGAGGTCCCTGACCATCGCCGCGCGTGACCCCGGCTGGCTCGACCACCCCGCATTCTTGCGCTATGGCCGGACGGTTTCATCGGGCCGCTCGTCGAGCGATCTCGCCGAGGTGCGGTTCTCTTATTCACAATTGTGAATCAAAGTTTGTTTTCTCGCAAGGTTCTGGAATTGCTATTCCTGGCATATTCATCGCAATCCACAGAAAGGGCTTTCATGAACACTTTTATTCGTGTACTGGTCGCGACCAGCGTGCTGACAGTACTGGCTGTGTCCGCCCGAGCCGGTGATACCAAGGATGAATCACGGGCAAAGCAAGCGCCAGCGGCGGCGAAGCCGGAGCCATCCCGGCTGAACTCCGACCAGCAGGCGAAGGAGGTGAATCTGCTCGACGCGGCACGAGAGGGTTTGATCGCGGTGCAAGCCGAAGGGAGAGGCGATGGCCGCATGACCGTCTCGATCACCAATCGCACCCGGCGTCCCTTGCGGGTCGTTCTTCCTCCCGGGATCGTTGCTCAGAGCGCAACCGGCCAGTTCGGCGGAATGGGTGGAATGGGAGGCGGAATGGGGGGCATGGGCGGCGGCATGGGCGGCGGCATGGGAGGCATGATGGGTGGCATGGGCGGTGGCATGGGCGGCATGGGCGGCGGCATGGGAGGCATGGGCGGCGGCATGGGAGGCGGGATGAGAGGCATGGGCAGCATGGGTCGCTCCTCTGGCACGATGCCATCGATGATGGGAATGATGATGCTCGCGCGGATGATCATGTATTTTTGCGGTGATCCCGAGAGCTGGGACATGCGCAGCTTGATGATCGGCATGATGGGCATGCGCGGTGGCATGGGCGGGATGGGCGGCGGCATGATGGGCGGGATGGGCGGCGGCATGATGGGTGGGATGGGGGGTGGAATGCGGTCCGTGCCCCCGACGCAAGTGCCGTCAGCGCTCCTCAGTCCCGGACAGACGCGGAACCTACCGACGCGGCTGGTGAGCCTGTCGCCGCCCGATCCGGAGGCCGGGTTGATCCTGCCCCAGAAGGGAGAGCCGCTCCAGCTCGGTGACATCGCCGAGACGAGCAACGATCCCAAGGTTCAAAAGGCGCGTAAGGCGCTTGACCGCGGAGATGGCCCCCACGCCGATCTGCCAGCTCGTTATGTGGAAGCTCGCAGCCGGCCTGGACTGGAATACGATCGCCCTGATGTCCCAGAAGTGGGCGAATCGGCACGAGCTTGCGCTCGCGGCGAACTTCGTCGAGCATCTGGATACGCTCACGGAGGGAGAAACCGGGCGGATCCTGTTCGAGGTGGAGGCGACCGACAAAGCGAGTGGGTCGATCGCCGACGACCTCAAGAAAGCGATCCGGGGCAAGCAGGTCCTGGGCCTGTTGGCCGAGATCGGGATCCCGGCCCGCCCTGAAGGTCCGGCGGTCGCCTGCCGGGTTCAAGTGAAAGGCGGCGAGGCCCTGGTCCGGGTCAACAGCAGCGACGCACAGGCCAGAAGCTGGATCGCCCTCGGCAAGTTCGCCCTTCCCACGAAGGAGAACAATGGAAAGTTCGACTCGGTGTCATTTGCGAGCGCACTTTCCGAGGGGATTCTCAACCGGCTGGTTCGAGCCGAGTTGAACAAGGGAGTGAAGGACAAGGGAAAAATGCATTACTCGATCCGGATCGACAATGCTTCACCGTTGATTCTGAACGGATTGGCGGCCGTGGGAACAACCAGCGGCCCGGACGAGACTCCCAAGGTCCTGCTGGGTATCTCCGTATCGCCGCGCAGAAGCTTGACCGTGCCGGCGAGCGAGGAAGCCGTCAAGGAGCTCGGGCTCAAGAAGGGGATCAAGCTGACCGCGCTCAACCTGAGCGGGCTGTGACACCCGCCAGTCATCAGTCATTAGTCAACTGACTAATGACTGATGACTAAAAAGGTAATTTTGTGCCAGCTTGACCTCCGTCATCGGATGGGTTACTGTTGCTTGTCTCCGTCTTCCAGGGCGCCGCGCCGTTTGTCCCACCGAATTCTTCTTCGAAGGCCAGCCCCATGAGTCGCAGTCGATCGGCAATCCTGATGCTGGTCGGATCCTTGCTGCTGGCCATGTCCGTGCACGGCGATCCGGCAGCCAGGTCGTCGGCCGTCACGAGCATCGTCGCCGCTCCGGATCACGCCGGGGGATTCGTCGTCTGCCGGCTCCTCTCCCGAGCGTCTCACTCGGAGCGGCTGAGTCGGTTCACGGCCTGGAAGGCGCGGCCCAAGATGGTCCTGGCGGAAAGCGATCGCCAGGTTGTTGACGAATCCGACCTCGGTCCCGCGCCCGTTGCGAGCGGTCTCATCTTCTCCACGCCGACGGTGCTCACGTTTTCTCGCCTCTCGACGCCCACGCCTCTCCGCTGTTGATCCGGCTTTCCTCATTCATTTCGAAGCCGGCGACAGGCGTTCTCTGTGTTCGCCCCCGGTTGCCGAGCGCGTAGGATTCCGTTTTCCGACCTTGGTTCGGCGTGCTAGCGAATGTGGTCCGTGACGGCTCCCACTTTTGATCCCCCGTGAGCGTCTCCTCTTCGAGCGCCTCTTCCACTCGCGCCTGGCGGCTCCATCTGCGGTGCGATTCGAAATCTCCTCCAACCAAAAACCTTGCGGATCCGCGGGAGGCTTTCGAGGCCGACGCCTCGCCAGCCTGAGCCCGCGCTCGACGGGTTAGTTTGTACGCCGCCGCGCCTTTGCACTCGACCCAGATCGGCAAAAGTCCTTCCGGCACCCAGGGCAGACCTGGACAGCACGGCCGGAAGCCAGTGAATCCTTGTCGTTCGAGTTACTTACAATTGTTTATTAAAGGGATTTTGTTCATGAAAAATTTCATTTGCGCGTTCCTCGCGACCGGCTTGATGGCAGCACTGCCAGTTTCCGCCCGAGCAGGTGACACCAAGGACCAATCCGCGGCGAAGCCTGGGTCCGCCAAGGCGAAATCCGCGTCTACCCATCCGAAACCGGACCGAGAGGTCAAGGAGCTGAATCTCCTCGACGCCGCGCGTCAGGGTCTGATCTCTGTGCAGGCGGAAGGGAGAGGTGACGGCCGCATGACGATCTCGGTTACCAATCGCACGCGGCATCCACTACGCGTGGTGCTGCCTCCCGGGATCATCGCTCAAGGTGCCACGGGCCAGATGGGCGGCATGGGCGGCATGGGCGGCGGCATGGGTGGCATGGGTGGTGGTATGGGCGGCATGGGCGGCGGTATGGGTGGCATGGGTGGCGGCATGGGCGGCGGCATGGGTGGCGGTATGGGTGGCGGTGGCATGCGTGGCATGGGCAGCATGGGCCGCTCGTCAGGCACCATGCCCTCGATGATGGGCATGATGATGCTCTCCCGGATGATCATGTATTTCTGTGGAGATCCCGAGAGCTGGGACATGCGCAGCCTGATGATCGGCATGATGGGCATGCGCGGTGGCATGGGTGGTGGCATGATGGGTGGTATGGGCGGTGGTATGGGCGGCGGCATGATGGGCGGCATGGGCGGTGGTATGCGATCTGTTCCTGCGAGTGACCTTCCTTCTGCCCTGCTCAATCCTGGACAGAGCCGGAATCTGCCGACCCGGCTGGTCAGCCTGTCGCCTCCCGATCCGGAGTTCGGCCTGATTCTTCCGCAGAAGGGAGAACCGCTCCAGCTCAGCGATGTCGGCGAGACGAGCAACAGTCCCGAGGTCCAGAAAGCGCTCCGGCGGTTGACCGCGGAGATGGCCCCCACGCCGATCTGCCAGCTCGTCATGTGGAAGCTCGCGGCCGGCCTGGACTGGAATACGATCGCCCTGATGTCGCAAAAGTGGGCCAACCGCCACGAGGTCGCGCTGGCCGCCGACTTTGTCGAGCATCTCAACACGCTGCCGGAAGGAGAAACCGGGCGGATCCTGTTCGAGGTGACGGGGACCGACGAGGCCAGTGAGTCGATCGCGGTCGAGCTGAAGAAAGTGATCCGGCACAAACAGGTCCTGGGCCTGTTGGCAGAGATCGGGATCCCGGCCCGCCCCGAAGGTCCGGCGGTCGCCTGTCGGGTTCAGGTGAAAGCCGGCGAGGCATTGGTCCGGGTCAACAGCAGCGATGCACAAGCCAGAAGCTGGATCGCCCTGGGCAAGTTCGCCCTCCCCACGACGGCGGGCAAGGGCAAGTTCGATCCCGCATCGTTTGCCAGCGAGCTCTCCGAGGGTATCCTGAACCGGCTGGTTCGAGCGCAGTTGAGCAAAGGGGTGAAGGACAAGGGAAAGATGCATTACTCGATCCGGATCGACAATGCGTCACCTTTGATTCTCAACGGGCTCGCGGCCGTGGGCACAACCAGCGGCCCGGATGAGACTCCCAAGGTTCTGCTGGGGATCTCCGTTTCGCCGCGCAGGAGTTTGACCGTGCCAGCGAGCGAAGAAGCCGTCAAGGAGCTCGGCCTCAAGAAGGGGATCAAGCTGACGGCGCTGAACTTGAGCGGGCTCTGAGCGCATCCCGTTGGTGGCCCTCGTGTTGCCTTTCGCTCCGCACGAACATGCCCGTCTGCGGAGCGCAAGGCGACACCCTTCCTCGAATCACGACTCACGCACGAGAACGCGACACTCCGTTCCGCCTCGCCACTTCGCTAATAACCGACCGCATCTCGTCTTCCGGCAGCACCGAATAGATCGCCCGGGTTGATCGTCAATCATTTTCGAACGGATTCTGATGGCGGCGGTCGAGCGTCGGTACGTCTCCCGCTGACTCAATTTGGCCGGCTCGGGCTGGTCGTGCGGACTGGGCTTCGCCAACGGAAGATCGGCCATCGGATGCCGATTCGTCTCGCTTCTAGTGGCTTTAGTGTGAACGTCGGGATCGCGATTGAAGGAAAGGCAATCGTCATGCGTCATTCGATGGGCCGGCTTAATTCGTTGTGTGCGGGAAGCTTGTTGCTGCTCTTGCCATTGGCAGTCGCAAAGGCCGACGACTCCAAGGCTCCATCCAAAACCAAGGCCGCAGCCGCGCATTCCAAGGTCACCAAGGTGCGAGCCAAGTCGGATAAGGCTCACGCCAAAAATGCACAGGATGCGCCCGAGATCGATCTCCTCGCCGCCGTTCGCGACGGCTCCGTTTCGGTTCAGGCCGTCGGAAGAGGGGACGGCCGGATGACCCTGTCCGTCACCAATAACACCCATCGCCCGTTGCGCGTTGTCCTTCCTCCGGGAATCATCGCTCAGAGTGCGACCGGCCAGTTCGGTGGCATGGGCGGAGGCATGGGTGGCATGGGTGGCATGGGAATGATGGGCGGCATGGGCGGCGGTATGGGCGGCATGGGCGGCGGCATGGGCGGCATGGGCGGCGGTATGGGCGGCATGGGCGGCGGCATGGGTGGCATGGGTGGCGGCGGTATGATGGGTGGCATGGGTGGTATGGGCCGGTCGTCGGGCACGATGCCGTCGATGATGGGCTTGATGATGCTCTCCCGCATGATCATGTATTTCTGCGGTGACCCCGAAAGCTGGGACATGCGCAGCCTGATGATCGGGATGATGGGTGGCATGGGAATGATGGGCGGCATGGGCGGTGGCATGGGCGGCATGGGCGGAGGTATGATGGGTGGCATGGGCGGAGGGATGCGGTCGGTTCCCCCGACCATGCTGCCGTCGGCGCTGGTCAGTCCGGGGCAGACGCGGAATTTGCCCACGCGGCTTGTCAGCATCACCGCGCCCGATCCCGACAGCGGCCTGCGGTTACCCGAGAAAGACGAACCGCTCCGGATCGTGGGTGACGTCGCAGAGGTCAATGGCGACGCCCGCGTTCAGACAGCAATGCGGCGTCTGGCCGCTGACATGGCACCGACCTCGCTTTCACAACTGGTCATGTGGCGTGTGGCCTCGGATCTCGACTGGAGCACGATTTCCCGGCTTTCGCGGACCTGGGCCAACCGCCACGAGCTGACCTTGGCCAAGGATTTCGTCGATCGTCTGGACTCGCTGCCCGAGGGCGAAACGGGGCGACTTGTGTTCCAGATCGCCGGCACTGATGACGCCAGCAAGCCGATCGCGCAGGAGCTCACGAAGGCGCTCAAGGGCAACATCGTGCTGGGCCTGGCGGCCGAGGTGACCGATGAGATCGGTGCAAAGCCCGATGGCCCGGTGATCGCCTGCCGGGTCCGCCTTAATGCCGGCGAAGCATCGGTCCAGGTCTTGAGCAGCGATGCGGCCGCGCAGACCTGGGTGCCGTTCGGAAAGTTCACCCTCCCGATCACGAAGGGCCAGGAGAAGTTCGACGTGAAACGCTTCGCCGCCCTTCTGTCCGAGGGGGTCCTCAATCGGCTGGTCCGCGCCAGGTGACCAAGGGCACCGTTCAGGAAAAGGGGAAACGGCTCTATCAGATCCGAATCGAGAATGCCTCGCCCCTCATTCTCAACGGCCTGGCTGTGTTGGGTACGGAAAGCGACGTGGCGACCGAGAAACCCAAAGAGTTGCTGGGCATCGCGGTTTCCCCGCGCAGGAGCCTGACGGTTCCCGCCACCGAAGAGGTCGTCAAGTCGCTTGGCCTCAAGAAGGGAATCAGGCTGGTGGCACTGAACCTGAGCGGTCTTTGACGCACCCGGTGATCAGTCATGAGTCATGAATCCTTGAGACTCGTGACTCATGACTGATCGGCAGCTTGACCGCGATCGATAGATAAGTTAAGATTGTTCATCGATTTCCCTCGCGAGCGCCCCGGCATCCCTCCCACCGCGTTCTGGTTCAAGGGCCAGCGCCATGTTTCCTGGTCGATCGGCAATCCTGGTGCTGGTCGGAACCCTCTTGCTCGTTCCGTCCGCGCACGGCGCTCCGTCCGGCAAGCCGCGCGCGATCACCCCCGGTGTCAGTACCTTGGCCCACGACGGGGCAACCGGGACCACTCACGTGGTCTTGTTCCGATCAGCGCAGTCCGGAAAAGTGTCCCGGTTTGCAGCGTGGAGGGCGCGGCCCAAGATCGTGCTGGGAGAAAGCGATCGTCCGGTTGTCGAAGAAGCGGACTTGGGTCCGGCTCCCGTTCCCAGCGCTCATAGCACGTCCACGTCGCTTGTCCTCACGCTTCCCTGCCTCTCGTCGCGCCCCCCTCTCCGGTGTTGATCCGGCTTCCCCACTCCGAGTGTCGACAACGGGCGTTCTGCCCGCTGGCTTCTCCACGCCAGCGCAACGATCTCCGATTTCCGACCTTGTTTCGGCTTGCGAGCCAACGAGGCCGGTGACGGCTTCCGCCGCGTACGACCTGCGCCGGAGTCTCCCTGAGCGAGCCTTTGCGCTGCGCGTTGCAGCACCGTCGGGCGATGCGATGGAAGATTTCGTCGCAGCGAAACGCTCTGAATTCCGACTTGTGCATTGAATTTGTTTTCTCTGAACGACCTCCGGGTAACCAATCGGAAGCTTGCTCGTGACCGGGACTGGGCGCGTCATTCTTGATCATTCAATAGCCCCATGACCTGGGAACGACCCGATCCCGCCGGCTTCTGAAACCGTTGCTCGCGGCCGAGCTCACTCCAATCCGCAGAAAGGGTCCTTCCGATGAAGAATGTGATTCACTTGTTTCTCGCGACCAGCTTGGTCGCGGTACTGCCGTCCGCAGCCCGGGCAGGCGACACCAAGGATAAGTCCCCGGCAAAGCACATGTCCGCGAAGGCAAAATCGGAGTCATCCCGTCTGAAATCCGACCAGCAGGCAAAAGAGGTGAACCTCCTGGACGCGGCACGTGACGGTCTCATTTCCGTGCAAGCCGAAGGGCGCGGCGATGGCCGCATGACGGTCTCGATCACGAACCAGACTCGGCGCCCCTTGCGCGTCGTGCTGCCTCCCGGGATCATCGCTCAAAGTGCCACTGCGCAGTTCGGCGGCATGGGCGGTATGGGCGGCGGTATGGGCGGTATGGGTGGTGGTATGGGCGGTATGGGTGGTGGTATGGGAATGATGGGTGGCATGGGTGGCGGTATGGGCGGCGGTATGGGCGGCATGGGCGGCGGTATGGGCGGCGGCATGCGGGGCATGGGAAGCATGGGCCGCTCCTCCGGCACGATGCCGTCGATGATGGGCATGATGATGCTCGCCCGCATGATTATGTATTTCTGTGGAGATCCTGAGAGTTGGGACATGCGCAGCTTGATGATCGGAATGATGGGTATGCGCGGCATGGGCATGATGGGTGGTATGGGTGGCGGTATGGGCGGCGGCATGGGCATGATGGGTGGCATGGGAGGTGGTATGCGGTCAGTTCCGGCGACCGATCTTCCTTCTGCGTTGCTCAATCCTGGGCAAAGCCGGAATTTACCAACACGGCTGGTCAGCCTGTCGCCGCCCGATCCCGATGTCGGCTTGGTTCTGCCTCAAAAGGGAGAACCGCTCCAGCTCGGCGACATTGCCGAGACGAGCAACAGTCCTTTGGTTCAGAAGGCGCTCGAGCGCTTGACCGCGGAGATGGCCCCCACGCCGATCTGTCAGCTCGTCATGTGGAAGCTCGCGGCCGGTTTGGACTGGAATACGATCGCTCAGATGTCGCAAAAGTGGGCGAATCGCTACGAGCTCATGCTGGCCGCGAACTTTGTGGAACACCTCGAAACGCTGACCGAGGGAGAAACGGGGCGGATCCTGTTCGAGGTGACGGGGACCGACGAGGCCAGTGAGTCGATCGCGGGCGAGCTGAAAAAAGCGATCCGGGGCAAGCAGGTCCTGGGCCTGGTGGCCGAGATCGGGATCCCGGCCCGCCCCGATGGTCCGGCGGTCGCCTGCCGGGTTCAGGTGAAGGGCGGCGAGGCCTTGGTCCGGGTCAACAGCAGCGACGCACAAGCCAAAAGCTGGATCGCCCTGGGCAAATTCGCCCTCCCCACGTCGGCGAACAAAGGGAAGTTTGATCCGGTGGCGTTTGCCAGCGACCTGTCCGAGGGTATTCTCAACCGGCTGGTTCGAGCACAGTTGAGCAAGGGGGTGAAGGACAAGGGAAAGATGCATTACTCGATCCGCATCGACAATGCGTCACCCTTGATTCTCAACGGGCTCGCGGCCGTGGGCACAACCAGCGGTCCGGACGAGATTCCCAAGGTTTTGCTGGGGATCTGTGTATCGCCGCGCAAGAGCTTGACCGTGCCGGCGAGCGAGGAGGCCGTCAAGGAGCTGGGCCTCAGGAAGGGGATCAAATTGACGGCGCTCAACTTGAGCGGCCTTTGAGAGCAGGCGTTGAGCTGGTCTTGGCCGCGATCGCGGCGGCATCCGACCAATGGGTCATAGCCGCGATCGCGGCGGAATCGTAAAGCCCAAAGCGTGAGCCCCTGGGTCTGAAGCGACCGCATACAGACTAGCGACCGACGTAAGACTTCTTGTCCCGATACAACTCGAGCCGCCTTTGACGCTCAGCCTTAAGCTCGCTGCCGGCACCGATGCGAGGGACTTCTTCTGCCACTTCACCGCTGATTCAAAATCACCCGATGAGGCGCAGGCCGCGGCCAGGACATCGAGCGAAACGGCGTCTCCGAAGTCTGTCAGTTCACACGCTCTGGTCGCTGATTCGACGGCTTTCCTGCCATCACGGAGCCTAGGATCGGGGCACGTGGCGAGGAGCCAGGCAATTGCGCGGTGGGCCTCGACGGAACGGGGGCTGATCCGCACAGCCTCGATCAGATCGGCGAGCGCCTGTTCGTACTTCTCTTCAGCCGCCCACGCGTTTCCGCGCTCACGGAAGGCCGGTGCATTCTCGGGGTCCAGCCGGATGACCACGTTGTAATCCACGATCGCTTTGGCCCACTCCTTCTTCGCCTGCCAGGCGTTGCCGCGGTGGAAGTAGGCTGCCAGCGACAGTGGATCGAGCCAGATGGCTTCGCTGAAGTCGGCGATGGCCTTGGTCGCGGCGCGGCCGTCCGCATGGCTCTTGCCGCGGCCGATATAGGCCACCGCGTTCTTGGGGTCGAGCCGAAGGGCCTCGTCAAAGTCGGCGATGGCCCTGGCCAACTGCTTCTTCGACAGCCAGGCGGTCCCGCGAGCGCAATAGACGGCGGGATCACGATTATCGACGCTGAGAGCCTCGTTGTAGTCGCGGAGGGCGAAATCCAGCTCGTTCCTTTGAAAGTGAATGAAGCCGCGCATCGCATGAGCGAAGGCGTCGCGCGGGTGGCTGCGAATCCGGGCTGAGAAGAAATCGACCGCTTGCTCGATGGGGATGACCACCGCGGCCGCGGCCCAACCACTCGCACGCCCGCCTTCGGCCCTGAGCAAAAGTGACGGGCCGTCGACCTGCTCGACGACATACGTATTGAGGGAACTGGAACTCTGCTCAATCGGTTCGTCGTTGACGCGGAGCGTCAGCCCACGCTCTCGGGACACCACGCGCTTGCCGGTCCAGCCGTCGTCGCCCTGAGCACGAGTGGGTGCCGTCACGAGGAATGTGAATGCGATCGCCGCCGCCAAGGGCGCAATCCGATTCAGACCGGAAGCATTGCCCCGGGGCGTACGGTGAGGGTCCGCTTGATCAAGTTTAGCGAGGATGCGCATCGCGCAATTCCACTCGAGAAGGCTCTTGGTGGGGCTCGTCCCTCACCCCAGCCCTCTCCCCAAGGAGAGGGAGTCAGACCAGAAGAATCCATCGGCCGCGGGGGTGTCGTGGCGGCGCCCTTGGCCCGCCGTGGTCAGTTCGGAACCGAGCCGGTGTAGGCGACACGCCACACGATGTTCGAGAAGTCGTCGGTAACCAGGAGGGCACCGTCCTTTGCAACCGCAACGCCGACGGGGCGGCCCCAGACGTTGCCTTCCGGCGTGACGAAACCGACCAGGAAGTCTTCGTACTCGCCCGTTGCCTTGCCGCCCTTGAACGGAACGCGGATCACCTTATAACCCGTGCGGCGGGCGCGGTTCCAGGAGCCGTGCTCGGCGGCAAAGGCGTCGAGCCGATACTCTCGCGGGAACTGTTCGCCCGTGTAAAACGTCATGCACAAGGATGCCGAGTGCGACTGAACCAGCACGTCGGGCACGATCACCTTCTCCTTGAGCTCGGGGTGCTTGCCCTCGTGGCGAGGATCCTGGTGCGGGCCAAGGTAATACCAGGGCCAGCCGTAGAAGCCGCCTTGCTCGATATGCGTGATGTAGTCGGGCACGAGATGGTCGCCCAGCAAATCGCGCTCGTTGACCGAGGCCCAGAGCGCGCCGGTCTCCGGATGGATGGCCAGGCCAACCGCGTTGCGGATGCCCGAAGCAAAGATCCGCTCGTTCTTGCCGTCAATGTCGAAGGCGAGGATGTCGGCCCGGCGGTTTTCGCGCACGTCGTCGTCGACGTTGGAGCGGGAGCCCACCGAGACGAACAGAGTCTTGCCATCCTTGGAGAACTCGACGTCGCGGGTCCAGTGGCCGCCGCCGCCGACCCGCTCCTGGCCGGATGGGATATTCTTGACGAGGAATTCCGCCGGGCCCCGCGCCTTGGTGTCTCCATTTTGATAGGCAAACCGAACGACCGAGTTGGTGTTCCCGACGTAGATGAACTCCGGCTTCGGTCCGGCCGGGTAGAACGCGATCCCGAACGGCATCGTCACGTCCGAGGCGACGGCCTCGGCCCGCTTGGCCCTGGGGCGCCCCATGGGCATCGCCGGGCCCGACGCGAAGACCTCGTTCAGCTCGGCCTTGCCGTCGCCGTCCGCGTCACGCAGGACCATGATCCGGTTGGCCAAGCTATCGGCCACGAACACGTCCCCATTCGGGGCCGTGACGATCTTGCGCGGGTTTCCAAAGCCAGTGGCGAACTCGGAGACCTGAAAGCCCTTGGGAGCGCGGGGCATGGCGCCAGCGGGCCGCCGCGCGACCCTCGGGAAATTGTTTGCCGATTTCGTCTCGAACGGCTGCGCCAGGTCATCGAGCGTGATCCGCCGGCGCACGCCGGGGGCGTCGGTCGTCCAGTCGCCCAGGGCTTCGCGCCCGGTCAAGACACCCGAGGACGTGCCTGGGCCGTCGGCCACCGCAACTCCGAGCACGATGCCGGAGGTGCTTGCAGCCAGAAGCGCAATGCGCAACAGTTTGGTCGGCGTGCGGTCGATCATGAGGTCCCTTCCCGTGTGATGCGCCCTTGGTCGTTCCCTTGCGGCGGGCGGGGTCGCCAAGCTGGCTCGCGACAAGACCGCCAGGGTTCGGCCTCGCGGTCTCTCGCTCGGCGCAAGGGCACCGAACAGCAAGCTGATCCCGAGCCTGAGGCAGGCTATCAACAGGATAATCCACGCTGGTAGGCGCCGCCACACCTTATTGTGCGGCCCGGCGCCGCAAACCGGCGACCATGCCGCTCGGGTTCCCGATGGGCGGTCTATCGAGCCGCTGACTCCGGGCGACGGTCAAGGAAAACGCTCGCCTCGGTCTTCCGCGGAATGTCAGGGCGATCAACTCCCCTGCGCGAAGGTCGGCTCCGCCGCGAAGTAGGGATGTCCGCGGCTGATCGAGATCGCAAAGGCGCCGATCACTGAGGTCGTGCCCAGGTTGATCGCATTGCCGTCGACATCGGTGAGCGGCTGCGCCTGGTTCGCCGAGTGACGCCGCGAGCCCAGGCTGGCCGGACTCCGAATCTCATATGAACCCGTGATCTTGAGCTTGATGTTCGGGATCAAGGTGACGGTGCTCGTGGCCGCCTCGTAGCTCGCCGCCCTGAGCGCAACGGTATGACGCGGGTTGACGATCGTTTGCACCAGACCGAGACCATTCAGGTCGGAGACGCCAAATTGCTGCGACGACCGGAATGTGATCGAATAATTATGGATATTCTTGACCGTGGCCGGCGACATCGGCTTGCTGAACGTGAGGGCGATGGCCAGGTTTTCCGGGCCCAGCCGGACGAGCTGCGCGCTCACGATCGAGGGAGGAACGGCAGACGGCCCGCTGGCGAGATACACGGTCGTCGTGGTGGCGGCCCGGCTGCGACCCCGGGGCGTCACGGAAAGCGGAATCGGCACCAGCCCGGGATTGGGAGCTGCGGGGTTGACCGGAACGACGGCCGTCGCCGTCGTCGCACCAGCCGGAAACGTCACCGGCAGCGTCACCGGCGTGAAGTCTTGACCCGTGGTGGCGGTGCTGGGCACAAGTCCACCACGGAGCGTACCTGGCTGAGCGGAAAACTCGACGGTAAGCGGTTTCAAAGAACCGCCGTGCCCGGCTCCGGCCGGCCGCACCAGAGTGACCTCGAGGCGCTCGATTCCTGGCTGATGTATTCGCCGGGCACTTGAATCGTCACGGCGGCCGGACTGTGGGCACCGCCCGTCGATCCATTCAAAAGCGCTCGGCGACTCGAGCGGCTCGGCGACCGGGTGAACACGTCGTCTGCCGCAAGTGCGGATGCGGAAACCGTGACGCATGAAGGGATTCCGTTCCCTGAAGAAGGCCCGGACTTGCTCCGAAGTCCGGCAGCGAATCGAACTTGAGCAACGAGCCGGCTCAGGCCCAAACCGGTCGCGTCGACCCGTATCTTAGCGGGACCGCAAGAGAATGTACACCGTAAGCCAGGCTGGAAAGCCTGACCCACATCGCTCAATCCCTTCCTTGGGTGCACTTCGTTAGATCGGCGTTTTCGCGCTCGGAAGTGAACTGCTTTCGAGACGATGATCTACGGATCGCGGGTGCCGAAGGTGTCTCCCTGGTTGATATCACCGGTCTGGAAACCTTTACGGAACCAGGCGACTCGCTGCTGGGAAGTCCCGTGTGTGAACGAGTCGGGGCGGACCCTGCCCTGAGCCTCGAGCTGAAGCTTGTCGTCGCCGATGGCCGAGGCGGCGTTCAGGCCGTCCTCGAAGTCTCCGGGATCGAGGATCTGCCGGCTCTTCTGGGCGTGATTCGCCCACACACCGGCCAGGAAATCCGCCTGGAGCTCCAGCCGAACCGAAAGCTCGTTGGCTTCTTTCTTGCTCAAACGGTTTTGCTCGGCCTGGATCTTTCTGCTGATTCCGAGCAAGTTCTGCACGTGGTGGCCGACTTCGTGGGCGACGACGTAGGCCCGCGCGAACTCACCCGGGGCGTGGAACCTTCGCTCGAGTTCGGCAAAGAAGGCCAGGTCGATGTAGACGTGCTCGTCGCCCGGGCAATAAAATGGCCCGACCGCCGAGCTCGCGATCCCGCACGCCGATTCCACTTGACGCCTGAACAGAACCAGGGTCGGCTTCTTGTACTCCTTGTTCGCTTTTCGGAACACGTCGGTCCAGACATCTTCGGTGTCGGCCAGGACCGTCGAGACGAACTCCTTTTGTTCCTCTTCGGCAGGGTCGGCCGCCGCGCCGGCCTGGTTCGGTGCCGCCTGCTGGTTGTTTTGCTGGAGCAGGTTGAGCACTTGCCGCGGATCGGCTCCCAGGAAGATGGCGACCAGGGCAAGGATCAGGGTGCCGATCCCGCCGCCGATCGCGATTCCACCCGGCGTGAGCCCGCGCCGGTCCTCGACGTTCTCGCTCCGGCGTTGGTCTTTCCAGCGCATGGCTTTCCTCGCGAAATGACTGAGATGTGAGTCAGACCCGGAAGGACGTCATGATAACGCGGCCGGCTACGAGATTCGAGACCCTGGAGCATGAGTTCGTTATCATGGATGCTCGTTTGGGCGGTCGGCACACGGGCCGAGCTTTGCATGCGGGTCACTCCTGTTGGGGACGAGTCATGAGGCATTCGACTGTGTCGGGGCGAATCGGGGCTGCCGCTCTCATCTGGGCCGCCGCGCTGGCGGCCCACGGTTCCAGGGCAGACGAGCCCACTCCCGCAGGCACGGTCCCCACGAGCGCCCAGGGGCGGCCGCTCAATTTCGGGTTCGAGAGCGGCACTCTCACCGACTGGACGGCCGAGGGCACCGCGTTTCAGGGCCAACCGATCGATGGAGATTCGATCGGCCGCCGGCGGGGAGACATGCACAGCGGCCACCGGGGGCGATACTGGGTCGGAACCTTCGAGAACGGCGGTGACGAGCCCAGGGGACGGTTGACCTCCGTGCCGTTCACGGTGTCGAAGCCGTTCGCGAGCTTCCTGGTCGGCGGAGGCTCGCACGAAACCACTTACGTCGAGCTGGTCAAGAGCGACACCCACCAGGTCGTGTTCCGGGCCTGCGGGGACGATCGTGAGGACATGGAGCGCGTGGTCGCCGATTTATCGGCCCATCAGGGCAAACAGATCGTGATCCGGCTGGTGGACGAGGACACGGGCGGCTGGGGGCACATCAACTTCGACGACTTCCGGCTCCACGACACCAGGCCGGACGTGCCGCTACGGCGGCGGCCCACCGCGATTGACGTCTATACCCATCACGGACTCAGCCCCGAAGAGGCCGCCCGCGCCATGACGGTTCCGCCCGGATTCCAGGTCTCGCTGTTCGCCGGCGAGCCCGACGTCGTCCAGCCGATCGCGATGGCCATCGACGACCGGGGCCGCCTCTGGGTTGCCGAGGCTTATTCGTATCCCAGCGCGTTCCCGCGAGCCAGGCCAAGGACCGGATCCTGATCTTCGAGGACACAAATGGCGATGGCCGCTTCGATACCCGCAAGGTGTTTGCCGACCACTTGAACCTGGTCAGCGGCCTCGAGGTCGGATTCGGAGGCGTCTGGGTCGGCGCGGCCCCGCACCTTCTGTTCATTCCCGACTCCGACGGCGACGATCGGCCCGACGGACCTCCCCAGGTGCTGCTCGATGGCTGGGGCCTCCACGACACCCACGAAACCTTGAACAGCTTCATCTGGGGCCCCGACGGCTGGCTTTACGGCTGCCATGGCGTCTTCACCCACTCGCGGGTCGGCAAGCCCGGCACCGTGGATCGGGACCGCGTGCCGATCAACGCGGGCATCTGGCGGTACCACCCGAGCCGCCACGTTTTCGAGGTCTTCGCCCACGGGACCAGCAACCCCTGGGGCATCGACTTCGACGCCCGCGGCCAGATGGTCATCACGGCCTGCGTGATTCCACACCTCTACCACATGGTCCTGGGGGGCCGCTACCAGCGCCAGGCCGGCCAGCATTTCAATCCTTATACCTACGACGACATCAAGACCATCGCCGACCACCGGCACTACCTGGGTGCAAACCCGCACGGCGGCAACGGGCGATCCGATTCCGCCGGCGGCGGCCACGCTCATTCCGGAGCCATGATCTATCTGGGCGGCGCCTGGCCGCCTGAATTGAACGGCTCGCTGTTCATGAACAACATCCATGGAGCTCGGATCAATCGGGATATTCTCACGCCCCGCGGGTCGGGGCTGGTCGGGTCGCACGAAAAAGACTTCCTCCTGGCCAACGATTCCTGGTCGCAGATCGTGAGCCTCAAATATGGTCCCGACGGAAGCCTCTTCTTGATCGACTGGTACGACAAGAATCAGTGCCATCTCAACGAGGCCGACCGCCACGACCGCACCAACGGACGCATCTTCCAGGTCAGCTTCGGCAGTCCCCGCCGGGCTTTGGTCGATCTCGGTAAAGAGACGAGCGAAGCTCTGGTCCAGAGGCAAACCTCCCCCAACGAGTGGTACGCGCGGCACGCACGCAGGGTTCTCCAGGAGCGCGGCAAGAGCGCCGCGGCTGCGCGGATGCTCAATGACCTGGACCGGAAAAACGCGACACAGGCCGCGATCCGCCTGCGCATCCTCCTGTGCGAGTACGCCGTCGGCGGGCTCGACGACGGTGCCGCGATCGATCGGCGCCTGGCCGACCCGGACCCCACGATCCGCGCGTGGACCATCCAGCTCGTGACGGAGGAGCGGCCTCCCGGCGCGGCGATCCTGTCGAAATTCACGGAGCTGGCCCGGAGCGATCCCTCGCCGGTGGTGCGGCTCTACCTCGCCTCGGCTCTCCAGAAGTTGCCGCTGGAGAATCGCTGGGAGACCCTCGCCGGGCTCGTGAGCCATGCCGAGGATGCCGGCGATCATAATCTGCCTTTGATGTACTGGTACGCCGCCGAGCCGCTGGCGGCCCTCGACCCCTCGCGTGCCGTCAAGCTGGGTTTCTCGGCAAGGATTCCGCTCATCCAGGAGTTCATGGCGCGGCGGTTGGGTGCGCTCGGAACCCCCGAGTCGCTGGCGCTCCTGGTCGTAGAGGTGGGCGAGGCCAAGGGCTCGGCCCAGCGTTCGTCACTGCTGATCGGGATCGAGGAGGGATTGCGCGGCCGCCGCCAGGTCGCGATGCCGGCCGCCTGGCCGAGCGTGTACCGGGCGCTGGCCGCCGACACCGATCCAGGCGTCCGCTCACGGGCGCTCGGCCTGGGACTGACCTTCGGCGATCCGGCTGCGCGATCGGCGCTCCTGAAGGTGCTCTCCGATGCGCAGGCAGAAACGGGCAAGCGAGAGCAGGCGCTGGCAGCGCTTCTCAAGGCGAAGGACCCGACGCTTCCCAAGGTGCTCCTCGGCCTGGTCCGCGATCCGCGGCTGGGCGGCCACGCCGTCCGCGGCCTGTCGACCTATGACGACCCGGCAACGCCGCGCGTCCTGATCGAGGCTTATCCGTCGCTGGGCCCGTCCGAGCGGCGGGACGCGCTCAATTCGCTGGCGGCCCGCAAGGGCTCCGCGGGCGCCCTGCTCGGGGCGGTCGAGGCCGGGCGGCTGCCGCGCACCGATCTGACGGCCGACCTGGTGCGCCAGATCCGCAACTTGAAAGACAAGGATCTCGATGCGCAACTCGCGCGAGTCTGGGGAACGATTAGAGAAACGACCAGTGACCGCGCCGCTTGATTGCGCGCTACAAGGCGAAGCTGACCGCCCAGCCCGGGCGCCCGGAAGACCGCTCGCAAGGCCGAGCGGTCTATGCCAGGGTTTGCCAGCAATGCCATACTCTCTTCGGCGTGGGCGGGCAGGTCGGGCCGGACCTCACCGGCTCCAACCGCGCCGACCTCGACTATATTCTGTCCAACGCCCTCGACCCGAGCGCATTGATCGGCAAGGACTACCTGGCCCACGTCATCGCCCTGGCCGACGGCCGTGTGCTCACGGGGATCATCCGCGCCGAAGAAAAGGAATCGGTCACTCTGGTCACCGCTAACGAGACGATCACCATTCCCAGGAGCGAGATCGACGAGCGGAAGGTGAGCGAGCAGTCGATGATGCCCGAAGACCTCTGGAAGCCCCTCTCCGACCAGGAGATCCGCGCACTCGTCGCCTATCTCGCCAGCCCGGCGCAGGTCCCGATGCCGCCTGGCCAATCTGAACTGAAAACTCCGTGAGCGCCGTGGTAGAATCCATCAGAGCGCGCCAGGGTGCACTTCCGGCAGCGAGTTCTGCCCCGGCCTCCCTTCGAGGACGAGACGATTGAGCGAACCAGAGGCGGCAGGGACGCGGCGGTTGATCTTCCTCGGTACCGGAACCTCCACAGGGGTTCCCATGATCGGTTGCGATTGCTCGGTCTGCACCTCGACCGATCCCCGCAATCAGCGCACCCGGCCCAGTGTCCTCCTCTCACTCAAGGGCGGTAATCTCCTCATCGACACGACGCCCGAGATGCGCGTGCAACTGCTCCGCGAGCGCGTGCGGCACGTGCACGCGATCGCGTTCACTCATCACCATGCCGACCATCTCTTTGGGCTTGACGACGCGCGGTTGTTCCCGCGCTGGGTCGGCGGGCCGGTGCCGATCTATTGCGAGCGGGAGACCGAGGAAACGATCCGGCGCGTGTTCAGCTACGCGTTCCGACCCGGCACCGAAGACTGGCCCGCGGGATTTGTCCCCAAGCTGCGGTTCGTGACGATCGAGCCGGGGTCTCCGTGCGAGATCCTGGGGCAGACCGTGCTGCCGATCAGGCTGGAGCACGGGCCGTTCCGGGTCCTCGGCTTCCGCGTCGGAGGATTGGCCTACTGCACCGATGTGAGTCGTATTCCCGAACCAAGCCTGTCGCTCCTGGAGGGGCTGGACACCCTGGTGCTGGACGCACTGCGCCACGAGCCGCACACGAGTCATTTTTCGCTGGGCGAGGCCCTCGCAGTGATCGAACAGCTCAAGCCCGGGCGCACTTTCCTGACGCATCTTTCGCATAGCTTCGATCATGGCCCGACGCAGGCGTCCCTGCCGCCCAGGGTCGCTCTGGCGTACGACGGGCTTCAGTTGGAATTCTGAGTCGACTTCGCGGCACCTCGAGCCGGTACTCGAGCCGCGCTTTCGTTTTTAGAGGAGTATGGCATCCGATGTCTCCCGACCCATTGCTCGTCGAAACGCTTGCCCGCCGCGGACAAAGTCACCTGCTCGGGTGGTGGAATGAATTGAATGACGCGGAGCAGGCCCGGCTGGCGGCCGAGGTTCGTGCGATCGACTTCGAACAGCTCGACCGGCTGATCGGCGAGCTGGTGCAGGGAAACCCTGCGGCAGCGCCGCCCGCCGACCAGGTCGAGCCCATCGAAATCGTCGGCTTGCCTCAGACCGACGGCGAGCGCCTCAAATGGAGCCGGGCAGGGGGGATGGGAGCCGATGCGCTGGCCGCGGGCGAGGTCGGCGTCATCCTGGTGGCCGGAGGATCCGGCACGCGGCTGGGATTCGAGGGGCCCAAGGGCACCTTTCCGATCGGGCCGGTGTCATCGGCGAGCCTGTTCCAGATCCACGCCGAAAAGATCGCCGCTCTCGCGCGGCGCTACGGCCGGACCATTCCGCTTTTCGTGATGACCAGCCCGGAGAACCACCAGGCGACCGTCGACTTCTTCGACGACCACGGCCGGTTCGGCCTGGAGCGAGCACGCTTCTTCATCCAGGGTCAAATGCCGGCCGTCGATCGCGCGACCGGCAAGGTTCTGCTGGCCGCGAAAGACCGGGTTGCGCTCTCGCCGGATGGACACGGCGGAACGCTCGCTGCCCTGGCGGCCCCCGGACCGGGAGGAACGGACAGTTGCCTGGACGAGATGCGCGACCGCGGGGTGCGCACTCTTTTCTACTTTCAGGTCGACAATCCGCTGGTGCGGATCGCCGAGCCTTCGTTCATCGGCCTGCACAGGGAAGTGGGCGCCGAGCTGTCTTTCAAGGTCGTCGAGCGGCAGTCGCCGGAGGAGAAGCTGGGGGTCGTCGTCACGCTCGGCGGCCGGCCGCAGGTGATCGAGTACTCCGACCTGCCCCCGGAGCTGGCCGGCCGCCGGCGGTCCGACGGAGCACTCGAATTGTCGGCCGGCTCGATCGCCGTCCACATCTTCGAGCGGTCGTTCATCGAGCGGCTGGCGGGCGAGCACCGGCTGCCGTTCCATCGGGCGGTCAAGAAAGTCCCGTTCGTCGACGACCGGGGGCGGGTCGTCAATCCGCCCGAGCCGAATGCGGTGAAATTCGAACAGTTCATCTTCGACGCCCTGCCGCTGGCCCGGAGCTGGACGGTCGTTGAGACCGACCGCGCCGGAGAGTTCGAGCCGCTCAAGAACGCGGTGGGGCCCGACTCGCCCGCGACCGTCCACCAGCGGATGAGCGACCAGTTCGGCAACTGGCTGGAGCAGGCCGGCGCGACGGTACCGCGCCGTCCCGACGGCTCGGTCCCCTTTGGCATCGAGATCAGCCCGCTGTTCGCACTCGATGCCGTCGAGCTCAAGTCGAAGATCGATCCCGGCATGGTGATCGAGCGGCCCGTTTATCTGCGCTGAAATTCTCAAGGGGCGAGGAAGGAGGGCAAGGGACGATGCTCTACGCGATCATCATGGCCGGCGGCAGCGGCACTCGGTTCTGGCCCAAGAGCCGGCGCAACCGGCCCAAGCAGCTTCTGCGCCTGTCGGGCGAAACGACGATGCTCCAGCAGACAGTCGAGCGCATCGAGCCTCTGGTGCCGCGCGACCGGATCTTGATCATCACCGGCATGGACCAGGCCGCGGCCACGCGAGCCCAGCTTCCGGGCCTGCCCGAGGCCAACGTGATTGCCGAGCCGGCTCCCCGCGATACCGCGCCGTGCGTGGCGCTCGCCGCGGGGACCGTCGCGCTTCTTGACCCGTCCGCCACGATGATCGTCATGCCCGCCGACCACGTGATCGAGCCTGCACCCGCGTTCCGGGCGACCGTGCAGGCCGCGGTTTCCGTGGTGGACGACGACCCCGAAGTCCTCGTGACGTTCGGGATCACGCCCACTCACCCCGAAACCGGCTATGGTTACATCGAGCGAGGCACACTCCTCCAGACCAGGCACGGAATTTCCGTTCACCAGGTTGTTCAGTTTCGCGAGAAGCCCGACCGGGCGACCGCCGAACGATTCCTGTCCGCGGGCAACTTCGTCTGGAACTCCGGGATCTTCGTGTGGCGCGCCCGCACCATCCTGCGCAGATCGAAGCGCATCGCCCGCAGCTCGCTCGCGCGCTCGAGCCGATCTTGAGTGCGTGGAACACGCCGGCCGGGCCCGAGACCTTGGCGCGGCTGTTCCCCAGGCTGGAGCGGGTCCCGATCGACAAGGCCGTCATGGAAAAGGCCGCCAGGGTGGTGGTGCTCGAGGTCCCGTACCGCTGGAGCGACGTCGGCGACTGGCGCGCGCTGGCCGGCCTGCTGAACCGCGACACGAGCGGCAACGCCATCCAGGGGAACGTGGTCGCGCGCGACACGACCAACTCGATCATCATCTCCGACGATGACAGCCTGGTGGCAACCCTCGGCGTGAAAGACCTCGTCGTCGTGCACTCGGGCGGGGCCACCCTCGTAGCCACGAGAGATCAGCTTGACCAGCTCAAGGCTCTGGTCGAACGATTGTCTGAAGAGGGCCACGGCGCGTATCTTTGAGCCAGGCGCCATTTCGAGAGGGCCGTCGTGCGTCTTGATTTGATCGGATTTGCGGGATGATTGACATCTCAACGTGCCGGGATTTTGCGCTGGAAGTCGCCCGCCGGCTCAGCGTTGCGGGCTATCGGTCGCTCTGGGCCGGCGGCTGTGTCCGCGACTTGATCCTGGGTGAGACCCCGGCCGATTACGACATCGCGACCGAGGCGACCCCGGAGCAAGTGCTGGCGGTACTGCCGTTCCCGGCGGTGACCGTGGGTATCTCGTTCGGCGTCGTTCGCGTCCGCCATCCACGGCTGGCGGGCGTGGAGGTCGAGGTCGCGACCTTTCGCTCCGACGGGGCCTATATCGACGGCCGCCGGCCCGAATCGGTCGTCTTCAGCTCGCCCGAGCTTGACGCCGCGCGTCGCGATTTCACCATCAACGGCATGTTCATGGACTCCTCGACCGGAGAAGTGATCGACTACGTGGGAGGCCAGATCGATCTTGCGAAGCGGGTTCTCCGGGCGATCGGCGATCCGGCGGCCCGCCTGCGCGAAGACAAGCTCCGCGCGCTGCGCGCCGTCCGGCTGGCGGCGCGGTTTCATCTCCAGATCGAGCCAGCGACCTGGCAGGCGCTCTTGGCAATGACCGCGCAGATCGTGACCGTGTCGGCCGAGCGGATTGCCCAGGAGCTGCGGCGCATGCTGGTGCACCAGAGCCGGAGCCGCGCCATGAACCTCGCTCTCGACACGGGTCTCGTCGCCGCCATTCTGCCCCCGCTTGTCGCCATGAAGGGGCTCTTTCAAGGTAAGCCGGTCCAGCCCGAGGGTGACCTCTGGGATCACACGATGCTCGTGCTCGACCTCTTGCCCGCGCGGCCCAGCTTTCCGCTGGCCTTCGCGGCACTCCTGCATGACGCCGGCAAGCCGGCAACCCGGGAATCCCACCAGGGACGCGCGACCTTCCATAACCATGAGCAAGCCGGCGCGCGGATCGCCGACCGCTTGTGCCGCGAGCTCAAGCTTTCCAACGACGAGCGCGAGCGGATCACCTGGCTAGTCGCCTTCCATCAATACCTGGGCGAGGCCAGGAAGCTGCGCGAGTCGAAGCTCAAGCAAATGCTGGCGGAACCCGGCATCGACGATCTGCTGGCCTTGCATCGCGCCGATGCACTGGCCTCGACCGGCAATACCGACGACGTCGATTATTGCCGGTATTACCTCCGGGCCCAGCCCGCCGGCCCGATCAACCCGCCGCCACTCTTGACCGGGCACGACCTGGTGCGGCACGGCCTCGTACCCGGCCCTGCGTTTGCAGCCCTTCTCGACAGTGTTCGCGAGGCGCAGCTCGAGGGTAAGATCCAGAACAAGCGCGAGGCACTGGCCTGGGTCGACCAGCGGATCGCCGCCGACTCCAGCCTGGGCGAGCTTGTCGTCAGGCCGGCGTCTTCGCGCAGGCAGAAGCCGTCGCGCAGGGAAATCCCGCACGATGCGGGGAAGGATGAAGAAACCCTTGGCGGCATCGTCATCGATCGCGCCGAGTCCACCCCCCTGACCCCCCCTTCGCAAGGGGGGGGAAAGGGATCGGAGCCAAACGACTGATCACCGCGGATCTCGCCCCATGAACCGACAATCCTCGCAGACGGCGGCAGTTCTCGTGAGCGGTGGACTCGACAGCGCCATCCTCACCGTCGACCTGCTGCGCGAGTTTGCGCGTGTCGTCCCGCTCTTTATCCGGTCGGGGCTGCGGTGGGAAGACGCCGAGCTCGCGGCCCTTGGCCGCTTCCTGAGCGCGGTCGCCCGCGACGGGCTGGAACCGCTGGTTGTCCTCGACGAGCCGATCGCCCTGGTCTACGGCACTCACTGGAGCACGAGCGCGCCCGGCGTGCCCGGGCAGGACACGCCGGACGAAGCCGTGTATCTGCCCGGCCGTAATCTCCTCTTGACCGTCAAGGCGGCGGTCTGGTGCCGGCTGCGCGAGATTGACACGCTCGCCGTCGGCTCGCTCGGCTCGAACCCCTTTCCCGACAGCACACCCGAATTCTTCGAGAATCTCGAAGCTCTCTTGAACCAGGCCATGGGAGGCACGCTCCGGCTGATCCGCCCGTTCAACCTGTTGCACAAGACCGATGTCCTGTTGCGCGGCCGGGGGCTTCCTCTCGAGCTGACATTTTCGTGTATCAATCCCATCGATGGGATCCACTGCGGCTCGTGCAACAAGTGTGCGGAGCGCAAGAATGGGTTCCGCGACGCCGGTCTTCCCGACCGCACCACCTATCGCGACTGACGTTAGCTGTTTTCCTTCACCCGGCCTTACGCGAAAGAAATGCTCAGAGCAGGATCGACATGGAACAACGCACCGATTCGACGGAGCCCACCGTTGCGCTCGCGCGCCGCGTCGCGATCAGGTTCGTGGTGTTCCTGGGGATTGTGAGCCTGTTCGCAGACATGACCTACGAGGGTGCGCGGAGCATCACGGGGCCGTTCCTGGCGACCCTCGGTGCCAGCGGGTTCGTCGTGGGCCTGGTGGCCGGGTCCGGCGAGCTGATCGGATACGCGCTTCGTCTGGTTTCCGGCGTTGTCGCCGACCGGACCGCAAGATACTGGGCGCTCACCATTGTCGGATACGCGGTGAACCTGCTCGTCGTCCCGGTACTGGCGGTGGCGGGCCACTGGGAGATCGCCGCCGTCTTGATGATTTCCGAGCGGGTGGGAAAAGCGATCCGCACGCCCGCCCGAGACGCGATGCTTTCGCACGCCACGACCACGGTCGGCCACGGCTGGGGCTTCGGATTGCACGAGGCACTCGACCAGGTCGGGGCGGTGCTCGGTCCGCTTCTGGTCGCGGCTGTGATGGCGACGGGGCAGGGCTATCGCACGGGATTTGCCGTCCTATTGATCCCCGCTCTCCTGGCACTGGGCGTCCTGTTCGCCGCGTGGCGAGCCTATCCCCGGCCGGCCGATCTGGAATCGGTCGCCGTCCAATGGCCGGGCGACGGCCGGGTGTTTCCCGCGTCGTTCTGGGTGTACCTGGCTGCGGCTGCGGCGATCGCCGCGGGGTATGCCGACTTCCCACTCATCGCCTACCATCTCGGGAAGCGTGCGATCGTGGCCGCCGATTGGATCCCGGTTCTTTACGCGGTCGCCATGGGCGTCGATGCGCTCGCCGCCCTCGTCTTCGGCCGCCTCTTCGACAAGTTCGGGCTTACCGTGCTGATCGTGGCCACCCTGCTCTCGGCTCCGTTCGCACCACTTGTCTTCGCGGGCAATGGCGCTCTTGCCGTCGTGGGGATGGCCCTCTGGGGCGTCGGCATGGGCGCGCAAGAGTCGATCTTGAGGGCCTCGATCGCAACGATGATTCCCCCCGAACGGCGGGGGACGGCGTACGGACTCTTTAACGCGGGCTATGGGCTGGCCTGGTTCCTCGGTAGCGCGTTGATGGGCTATCTCTACGACACCTCGCTCGCGGGATTGGTCGCATTTTCCGTCCTGGCGCAGCTCGCCGCGATTCCGCTGTTCGTGCTGGTCGCACGACAGACCCGGAGCGCACGATCGAAATGACGCCTGGGCTGGAGTGAGGGGCCAGCGCAACAGCACACCGGCGGCCGATGGATTGTTCTGGCTCCCTCTCCCGCGGGAGAGGGCTGGGGTGAGGGGCGAGCCCCACAGCACACTGTCGGCCGACGGGCTGTTTCTCGCTCCCTCTCCTTGGGGAGAGGGCTGGGGTGAGGGGCGAGCCCCACCGACAGCCTTCTCGAGTTGAATCGCCCGATGCGCATCCTCGCTGATCATGATCGACCGGACCCTCACCCCAGCCCTCTCCCAAAGGGAGAGGGAGCTAGTATCTGACAGCGTCACGGCTCGCGCGCCTGCCACGGTCTCTTGTAGCGAGTCCTTCGATTCGAAGGCCGGTGCTGCTGCAACCGGACCCTCACCCCAGCCCTCTCCCGCAGGGAGAGGGAGCCAGTATCTGGCGGCGCCACGGCGCCCACGCTGGCCTTGGTCTGCTGGAGCGAGTCATGAGCGCGGCCACGGTCCGTTCGCCGGTTCACGACACAGTTCCCTTCTCGCGCTTGGGATCGTGCAGATACCGGATCACGTGCACATTCTCGACCACGATCAGACCGCCCCCGATCATCTCGTCGATGACGGGCAGCACGCGATCGATCTCCTCCGGCCTGTCGACGATTTCGATCTTCTCGGGCAGGTCGTCAGAAAGGCCCAATAAGTGGGCTTTGTGGATGACGGAATGTTTGCCGAAGCCCATCACGCCTCGCGAGACCGTCGCCCCCGCCAGTCCCAGCTCGCGGCATCGCTCGGTAATAGCGACAGCCAGATTGCGGCCTTTCCAGGTGTCCGCGCTGCCGACATATACCGTCATCCGCTTTCCCTCGCCTTCGATCTTCATGGCAGTGGTGCCCTCTTCGCCAGAGATTCGCTTGAGTCGCGACGGGTGGTCCGGCGAGGATTCTCGCGGCAAGGCGCCCTCGCGCTCGGTTCCGTGGGTATAGCGAAGCACGCAGGCCTGGCCGACGACGACCAGACCCTCGCTGATCATGGTCTCCAGCTCGACGACCAGCTCGGCGACGCGCTCGGGCGCATCGACGACTTCGACCACGATCGGGATGTCGAAGGAAGCATACTCGCTGGCGATATCGTGAAGCTTTCGGTGCGACCCGTAGCCCAGCTCGACGGGAAACACGGAGGCACCTGCCATGTGCCTGTGGCGTGCCGCCTCGACAATCGCGCGATAAAGCGGCACGCCATGCCACTTGTCGATGGCCTGGGAGTAGACACGGAGAAGACTCGCTTCG
This sequence comes from uncultured Isosphaeraceae bacterium, assembly GCA_963781785.1. GTDB lineage: Bacteria > Planctomycetota > Planctomycetia > Isosphaerales > Isosphaeraceae > CAWAHD01. The sequence goes on from CAWAHD010000002.1 coordinate 1,866,613, forward strand.
TGAGGGATCATCACGGGCCCTCGTGGTTCGGATCGCGATGGCGGCGAGTTCCGCCGGCAATGTCAACCTGGGCGGTCGCCGCTTGATCGTCTCCGCTCGGAGCGGGACTGAAATGCTCGACTCCCCTGGCCTCGATCCCGGAAGAGGCGGCCGCGGCTGGTCTGGTTTCGGGCTGGGACAGCCCGCGGGCCAGGGCCGTACCCAGCACCACGGCCGCAAAGCCGGCCAAGACGCTCCCGACCAGGTTAGCCGCCATCAGTATACGCTCTCCACGCTCCCACAGGTTGAGCGCAGTCATTCTCGAACGTGGAAAAAGTCGTGTAGCCCCCGAGGAACCCGGTGATCACCATGAGCCGGGTATTCGGATGCGGCATCCAGCGCGTCAGGGCAACCGTCAGGAAGCCGATGAGGAACGACCCCGACACGTTGATGACGACGGTTGCCCAGGGAAACTGAGGGCTGGTCCATCGGCTCATCCAGACTCCCAGCCAGTAGCGGGCATTCACACCCAGAGTCCCGCCGATCGATAGCACGATGACCTTGGTCCAGATCTCCACCGCCCTCTAGCCTCCCCAGATCCATTGTCGCCTTTCGCTCTGCGAAAGTTTCAACTCCCCAGTTCCCTTTGTCGCCTTTCGCTCTGCGAAAGTTTCAACTCCCCAGTTCCCTTTGTCGCCTTTCGCTCCGCGAAAGTTTCAACTCCTCAGTTCCCTTCGTCGCCTTTCGCTCCGAGCCCGTGGATAGACCGCTCATGGAGCGGGTGGTGCCGGAATCGGTCGGCCACGCTGACGGCTTGCTCGTCGAGCGCCTCGAGCTCGGCGTCGGCGAGATTCTCGAGCTGGGCCGCACGGTGCAAGAGCCCGCGGTCGAGCAACTCCCATCCAAGCGCTCGCGAGAGCGGCGACGCAACCTCGCCGCCGCCGGCGCCGTACTCGCGGGAGACTGTGATGAGCCTCATACGCACCCTCGGTTCACACAAAAACGCGCCGCGACGAGCGACGTTTCGCGGAGGGCCTGAGCACCGAGAGCGACACCCCTCCGAGATCGAACGACTCGGTAGGGGTCATCAGCCGCAACCGCAAGAGCGGCTGCCGCGGTTAATGGCGAACCCCATCGCCATATCCGAGTCTATCCCGCGCCCGCAGATTGTCAACGTCGCTCCGCTTCACCACGGCCGTTCGAAGCCGCGCCGGCAGACCACCTTCAGGCTGCGAACAGCCCCAAGAACTGCTCCGGGTTGGGGGGTATCTTGCAAATCCCCGCGGCCGGTGCAGACGCCGAGGTTGCGGGTACACCGTTTGACGACAACGGCGATGGCCGTCGAAGCCCCCGCCAGGCAAAGAGGCCATCACCATCGCCTCACAAGCCGAAAATACATGCCAAAATCCTCATTTCTCGGCGTGACCAGAGGTATCTCGACGCCGTAGAGAAACCAGGTGTTCGCAGCAATCCGAAACCGGATTCCCGGCAGGATGGTCAAGGTATCACCACCGGAAGCACGGTTGTCTGTCGTCGCCGAGTTGTTGACCGCCAACCAAACGGTGAATTCCTTGAAAAACCTGACCTCATCGAGCGTGAGGAACTTGCCGACCGTCAAGTTGGTGTCGAAGGTTGTGCGCAAGCCGGTCGCCGTCAGCGGTATCGTCGGTCCGGCGCCGCCGCGGATCACCCAGCGGTTTGGCAGACCTTGCCAGAACTGGATCTGAGGCCCGAACGCTGTATCACCGTTACCCGCGTCGGTCGAGCCCGTCGGAGTCCGAATCGTGAACACCGACATGATCGAGGTATTCTTGGTCTCGTGGAGCATGACCTGAGGTGTGATGCTCAAGTCTCCGAAGGTCGCCTTGTAGGCCAAAGTCGAGCTCGCCGCACTCGACCGATTCAGCAGGTTTGCAGGCCCACCGGCAGCGACCGGGTCCGCGACGCGATGGTAATCGACAAACGGAACCGAGATAGATAATTCGAGCCGGCGACTCAGTGGTGCAAAAACGGACCACGTGCCAATATCGCGGTTTCCCGAGGGATCGACGTGATCACGGTAGTTGTAATCGAGGACCCACTGACGGTAGAACACCCCGTTAGACGCGTTGATCCATTCCTGTCGCAAGGCGCCGGAATCGCTCGCCGGTGAAAACACGAACGGCTGGTTCCAGCCCTCGGTGAACAGCTCGCTCAACAACAACGGACTCCAATCCGACGTAGGCGCCTCACCGAACAACGACTCGACCACCGTGTCGAGCGGACCGGTAACAAAAGGCTGCGCCGGCGAGCCTCGCGGCTGCGGATCGAGTGCGCCGTCCGGGGGGCCCACGGCGGGGTCTTCCAGGGCCGCTGCGGCCGGCGACGGCGACAGCGACGGGGTTGCGGCCGATCCCGAGACGGCCGGGACCGCCGGCAACTCGCCGCTTTGAGCTCGGACAGTGGCAGCAGCGGGGGACGTGCTGCTCGTCGCGGTGATCGAGGATTGAACCGGCCGATTCACCGTCGAGCACCCCGCCGCGCATCCGCCCGTTGCCAGCGCAACGGCCAGAATGTGCCGGAATCGCGCCGAATGCGGTGTCATCGCAGCGACGTGACGCGGTTTCGCCAATCGAGCGCTCCAAAAAAAAGACTCCTACCGGGAGGCATCGGTGCCTCGCGGTAGGAGTCGTCAGCCCCATCGAGGGCGGTTTGATCGGCGGGCGAACTCCATCACCCATCCCGGACCGTCGCGAGCCCGCGACTCCCGGGTACATCTCCTTTATCGGACGCCAGACCCCGCGACTTGACCGGTTCTGCCGATTGTGAGGAAGTGTGGCTGGCCCTGTCGGGCCCAGCGCTCATGAGCAGTAGGGAATGCGCATCAACTCGAATGATCGCGCGGGGCATCCATCCAGGTTCGCCAGGTGGCACACTCCCAATCGTAGGGCGACTGCTCGCAGTCGCTCTCGACTCGCGGCGAAAAATCGACCCAGCAGCCGGCCCATGCGAGGAACCGTCACGGGGTCTGGTCATTCGGATCGCGACGGCCGCCGACCCCGCCGACTGCGTCGTAGGATCTCTTCACAGGAGCCAGGCCTGGCTGCTCGGCTCCGCCCCTGGCCATCCGCCTCAGCCATCTGGAGCCCTCTCAGATCCGCCGCCAGGGCACCGCCCGAGTCCGCCCCGCCAGGATCGGCGGACTCAACCGCCAGGCGCCGGATCTGCTCCCGAAAGGCCCCAGCCTGCATCTCGTAGAGCGAGGAACCATCGAGCGTGCACCGGATCACCAGTAGCCGGAAGAGCCGGCGAGGGGAATAACGCCGGGCTACGGCGGCTCTTCAGGGGGACGGGCATCCTGCCCGTCGTGAGCCCCTCTTTCCGCTCGAGCCCGATAACGGTCAGGAACCGGTCAAGTCCCCTTCAGCTAGCCGGAAGAGCCGGCGAGGGGAATAACGCCGGGCTACGGCGGCTCTTCAGGGGGACGGGCACTGCCCGTCGTGAGCCCCTCTTTCCGCTCGAGCCCGATAACGGTCAGGAACCGGTCAAGTCCCCTTCAGCCCGTCGCCGAATTCAAAAATAGAAAGCGAGCACCACGACGTAATCGTCTCTTGCGCAGGCCGGTCACCCCGGGAGCGTGGCGTGCGCTCATGGCTCAAGCGCCGTCGGAAGCGCTCCCGCCGTCCTGCCAACTCGCCAGCAGTCCGCCGGTCAGGGCCCCGGCCACAACGGTCAGCCATCCAAAAAAGAGCAGGCTCAGTATCGAGAAGTTGAACACTGCCGAAAACTCGTGGCCCAAGGTGAGCAGCGGTTCGGCAAGAGGATCCGTGGACGACACTCCGAGCAGGACCGTCAGGCAGTTGCCCGCAGTCACGAGACACGAGCAAACCGGGTGGATCAGCACCCCGCTGGCGATTCCGCTGATCAGACCTCTCCGGATCGGCGCCGTGCGGGCGCGGCCGACGATGGCCCACCACATCACGAGCGCCGTCAGGAACCCGCTTGCGCCGACGAGCACCGGGCCCCAGTTCCGCAGGCGAGTTTCCGCCGGTGTTGGTGGTCCGCCACCGAGGCTTGGCAGGGCCAGCAGGCCGCACAGGCCGAAGACGACCATGAACACAAGAGCGGCCTTGAAGGATTTTCCCCATCGAGACATCAGGAAGCCTCCAATCCTTGGTGAAACTCCGCGCTGGAGTACAGCATACCGGCCAGACCGGCCGCACGAAATCCCGATCAACGGCTCCCGTTAAGAACGGAGAGTCAGGACACGCGAACGGAGAGTCAGGACACGCATCCCCTTCAAGGCGCAGACCGAGTCCACGAGCCTGGCCCAGCGCGAAGGTGAATTGTCGTCAGAAAGGTAATCAGTCGATGCGCGCCGAACGAACGAAAGCTGGGTGTAAGCACAGGAAAAGACGGCTGCTTGACATGCACATGGACGCTAACGACAATCATTTTCCTCATTGCCGCTGGCAAGCGCAGACCAGCGAGGTTGGGCTCGTGATCGGGCGTAATACCGGCACCAGCGCCTCCCGGAATCCACCGGCCTGCAAGCGGCACGGCCAGGTGCCGTCTGCACTTCGCACGGGATCGTGTGAGGTCGCCACGCAGGCTTCCGCCCTCGCCGCGGGAGAACCCCATGGACGACGAACAGTTTTACCGCCTGCTCCTCGCGCCGGTCGAACGCATTTTCGGACCGATCGATCGTGACACGATCGTTGCCATCATCGGATTCGACTCGGGAGGACCGCTCAATTTTTGCACGATAGGCCGAGACCGGGGTGACCGCTTCATTACCTACGTGTCGTGCGAACTGGCGGTGCGTGGAGAGCAGCAGCCCAGCGAGTTCGGGCGGTACGACTTGCTTACGTCTCAGGAGGAAAGCGGGACAGGTCCGATATCGTCAAGTTAGAGAATCTTCCAACCAGCCCATATTGCCAATAGTGGACCTGTCCCGCTTTTCCCGGCAGGCGCCAGGCGGTCGCCCTCGCCCCGACGCAGTCGGAGGAGGGGATGCTGCGATGCGCGCCGTCCAGCGAGGACTGGCTCGGCAGCTCAATCATCCACCCCGCGCTGCTCCCGCAAGCTCTTCCGCTTGGCCTTTGCTTTCGCGTCTGTACCTTTGGATTTGGAGGCCGGCTTGGCCGTCGCGGCCTCGTCATCGTCTCTATCGGATGCCTCGGCCGTGCCGGCGGCGTTGGCTCGATCCGATTGATTCGCGCCAGGGGGGCGGTTCCCGGGCCCTTGCCCCGGACCGCCGCGGGTCGGTGAGAGCTCCAGCGGCGCACCCAGCATCGCCTTGTACGCGGCGGCCTGGCGCTTGCCGAACACTCGGCTCACCACCACGGCGAGAAGCTGGCCCTGGATCTTCTTGCTCTGAGCATGCATCTCGCCCATCTTGGCCCTCACTTCCGGTCTCGCCATGAACGCCTTCATGGCCTCCTGGACGGCCGGATCGCGCATATCCGGCCCGCCGGGTCCGCCACCGCCGGGGTTCCGACCGTTCTTGGCCGGATCGGACAGGCCCGTCCGTATCATGTCCCACGTGACCCGCCCGCTCTCGCGCTGGGCCTGACGGCTCTGGTCGAGCAACTCCCGGATCTGCTCGACCTGGAACTCATCCAGTTTCAGCTTCTCGATCATATCGGGCCGCTCCAGCGCGCTGATACCCTCGACCTGGAGCTGGATCTGCTTGAGGCGCCTGTACTGTCCGCGATCGAGGATCGAGGCCACCGCCTGCTCAATGTCCTGATCGAGTACCATCTGGGCCTCGCGCATCGCGGCGAAGCGCTCGGCCATCTCGGCAGCCCGCATGCGGGCGTTGCCCTGTCCGCCGGGTCCGCGTCCGCCATTCTGGCCGCCATTCCCGCCCGGGGCCGCGGCCTGACCCGATTGTCCCCGCGGATTCATCTGATCTCGGAACTGGCGCTGGCGCTGACTGGACGACTCGGCGAGGGCCTGGATCTTCTGCTTCTGGGGGCCTTCCAGCTTTAGCTCCGCCTGGACGATCGGATACCGGGCCAGGCTGAGGATCAAGCCACTGGTGCCGACGGGCCCAACCTGGGCACCAGCACCACCGCGCCCACTCCGGCCGCGCTGGGCCTGCGCGTAGCTGCCCGGGACCGAGAGCGCGGCTGCGATCGCCGCAACGATGAGTGTCTGACGAAACCGAAGCATCCTCGACTCCTCGGGCCTCAGGCCGGTCAGGCGATGTTGTACGACGTGCAGGGTCCACTGCCTGCGAAACACGGACCGATATTGAGAGCGATCGAAGGGCCCACCAGCCGCGAGGCCGGCCATTGGTGAGCGTTCTGAGTCACAAGGGCGCTCAGGGATCGCCCGATCCCCTCCCGGAACAGTCTGCTCAGAAGACCAACTTAGCGAGTCCAACACATGAATGGAATGGACGCTTGTAAGATCTCGGGTGCACATCAGCTTGTGCGCCTTCTGCGAATGCCTCGGAATCGTCAATAGAGGAACTCGGGGCTTTTGTGCAAGCATGATCACGGCTGAGGAACCGGCTTTCTGGTCAAGATCCGGAATTGATCATCAAATTCGGTCACCTGGATCGCCTGGTCGTCGGGCAACCGCGCCAGAGCATGCGCCAGGAGGAGGAGCTCTTCGCTGCGAACCACTCGCCCACTCGGCGATGATTGGTCGGCCGCGAGGAGTGTCTCCATTCGCGAGGAGGATCGCTCGAGCTCGACATCGAGCGAGAGTTCTCGCGCGGGGTCACGGGACTGCGCGCCCATGTGTCGGAAGACACCGGCTAGAACATTTGCCAGAATGGCGCGGAGTCAGCCCAACCGTTCACCTTCGGTCGAGCCTCGAAACTGCGCCTGCGTTTGGTGGGCCTGGAGAATCACTTGTTGAACCACATCGGAGGGGTCGACCTTGGCTTGCAGGTGAACACCCATCTGAAGCCGAGCGAGCAGCAAGAGGTAGTCGCGGTAATCTTCGATCGGCCACATTTCGTCGCGCGGGTCGCTTTGCACGGCGTCTTCCTCTTGAGCCTGGAAACAGCCCGGGTGAGCCGCGGGGCGGTGCCGAGTCGCGGGCGTTCGTCGTTCAAGTGCTCGTTCAATCAAGATCATACTCGCGACGCACTGCGATGTACCCCGGGCGAGCGTTCCGGGTGAGTGGGCCATGTACAGGCTCGTGTCACGAACTCGGGCGGACTCTTGGGGCGACATGAGGAGGCGCACGACAAGGCAGACAGGGAAAAGAGGCGTCGTCCGACCGGCAAGCGCCGCGAGGGCCTCGCTTTGCTGGCCGAAAGACGAATGCTTGATCCCCGCGTAGACGACCATCCTGTACATGGCCGGTCTGTAATCGCCGCAATCAATCCCCAGCCATTGGGTCTTACGGAAAAGTGTTGCTCGAGATTTGGGACAGGTTCGATTGCTAAATCAGGAGAGCTTCCAACCAGCCCATATTGCCAAGAACAGACCTGTCCCGCTTTTCCTCCGCTAGTGTCGTCGAACAATATTCCGGAAAACACCACAACCGCCAATTAGCCAATCGCTTTGGAGCGCATCGCGCGCGGTATACCGTGCGGTAGGTACGTCCAAGTTTTCGACACCCTCGTATAATGATAGTACGCGCGCGGAGTGAGCGTGTGCGCCCGATGAGCTGGGGTCAATTTCGTGTTCTGACACCTGACGAGGTTCTCAAGCAGGAACAGCCCCGGGACGCAATGGCCGAGTTGAAGCTTCAGCGGGATCTTCGTTTCCTCCGTTGGTTTCTGTTCCAACAACAGACCTGCACCATGCGCCCGCCATTCGGACCGCTGCCAATACGCCTTGAACAGAAGCAAACAAAGGCCACGAAGACCGAGATCGCGGCCTGATGCAGCAGCGAGACAAGGCACGCCAAATCAGAATGTCGGCAAGAATGGCCTGCGGGCCTCGACCGAGAGGGCGATCACTGAAAAGGGCCGGAGTGTGACCCAATTTCCGGATTCTCTGGCCTCCTGCTTTCCCAGGTGCCTTATCTAATCCTCAAGAAGCGTCAATTCGTGCAACAAAACTGGTGGGAAGCGCGAAATGCTGGAGGGCCATGTTTTCCTCAGCCGACTGCGGAGGATTGCCGTCCAGAAGCGGACTCGAAGAGGCGAGATGTCTGATTCATCCTTAATCCTTGGTCAATACCCACCCCTAGCCCTCTTCGAATTCGTCGAGGTGGGTGGGCCAAGCCAGTACTGTCTCAGCACTCTCCGACCGACGAATACTGTTGACGTCCTGGCACTGGGCGAGTGCCTCGCAGTCCAGGATCGCAGCTCAGCTCATGTCCGAAGTCGGAGATATGTCGCGATGCAAAGAGCCATCGCCGAGGCGCAGACTCTCCCAATTCTACCGCATGGCGAGTCATACGGCGTGGTGGGAAAAAATGCGAATGGTCGCCCGATCCCTTTCGTTTGGCACAACCGGCAAGATCTCCCCGACGGCGCAGAACGCAGGCGGAATTCGCGCCGGATTTGCAACGGGATCGCAACTAAGAATCTGGCGGAGACAGGCGTTCCATTGATCGGCCAGGCGTGTGATTCCGCTCGGTCTCTTCCGGCCTGAAGCGCCCGTCATTTCCGTTTATTCCGCGCTGCGTGGCCGCCGGGTCTTATCCGTCCGATCCGTCGTATCCGTCCGATCCCTCCGATCCGTTCGATCCGTCGGATCCAACCCGGCGGCCGGGCGGCATCCCGAGGGCGAAATCAGCGAAAATGCGACGAGCGAAGCCGATTTCGATGAAATTATTAGGAATACACAAAAACAAACTCGAATTGAAGATGCAGCGAATTCTTCTGCTCAATTGGCGCTTGACAAGGGGGATAGATCACCCGATGGAGGCCGGCGAGCAAGACCCTGGCGAGGAAGCAAAAGAGGTCCTCTCCAGACAGAATCGGAATGGTCTCACTCGCTGCCGCTCGCAGCAGCGGGCCGCCACGGGCCGACGGGCACTCTCGGTCCGTAGTGGGGCAAGGCGTCACCCAGCTCGTACGCGCCGAGATCCGGCCGGCGCCCGCGGAAGCCATCGTTCAGGCCCGGAAGCACCTCTCCGCTATCGACGGCCGTCGAGCCCTTCGCCAACCGCAAGTCGACCGAGATGGGTTGTGCCTTGTCCACGTCCGCAGGAGGTCGCGCACCCGAAGCAAACACCGTGGCTGCATCCACCTGGACGGCGTGCTGATACGCCGGCGCTTGCGCACGCACTTCGTCGAGCGTCCGATACCGTGTGCCATTCCAGCGGAGGAACAACCGGAACGGCCCGCCGCCAAACCCGTCGTAGTCGAAGTCGCAGTCGACCATCGGGGCCGTCGAGTCAAATGCATAATCGCCGGCCGTACCGATGAACAGGTTGTTCCGCGACACGCAATGGCGCACCCGCTCCGGGGTCCAAAGGAGAGTCGGCACGCCCTTTTTCAGCGACGTATTGTGGAAGATCACGCAACCTGACGGGCTGTTGTGCAGCTTGAACGGCTCGACCGCCACGTTGTTGATGACGTTTCGAAACACATACACCGGCCCGCCATATACCGGCTGCATCGAGATCCCTTGAAACACATTCGTCATCCGGTTGAAAAAAGAGCGCATGTTGCGCTCGGAGTAGTCCATCTCGATGCCGTCGTCGGTGAGCTCGCTCAGCTCGTTGTTATGGATGTCGATGGCCGAGCAGCGCGGAGACGGAAAGGTGTCGATGGCGTCGGCGAAGCCGTGAATGCGGTTGTAACAAACGACGTGTCCCTCGCCCGTGATCTGGATGCCCCGGGCGTTTTCGATCCCCTTGGTGCGCGGCCAGGTCGACGGGCCTTCGATCACATTGTCGGCGATCAAGTGATCTTGCGCGATCCCCTGCGTATTCCGGGCGGCGTTCATGCCGAACTCGACACTGCGGATATGACAGCGTCGCACCACGATCCGGGCGGCGTCGTGGAACGTCACGCCGTGCATGGCGTTTTGCACCGTGAGGTCTTCAATCCAGACGTCGTGGGTGCCCGAGGCCTCGATGGCGTGGGCCGGCCGGGTTGCGGAATCGCCCTGGCCGTCGATCACGACCGGGCCGCCGTCGCCCTTTTGCCTCGCGCCCCGCCACACGATCGGCTGCGACGGCGTGCCGCTCCGGTTAATCACCCAGGGCCCTTGGTAGACACCCGAATGGAGCAGGAACAGATCGCCCGGAACGGCCGCCTTGGTCGCCGAGGCCAGACCGCGGAACGGATCACTGGCTGTTCCCGTGCCGCCTCCGGAGCCCGGAACGACGTGACGCTCGCGGGCGCTGGAAGCGACCAAGGGCTCGGACCGGGTTTGGGCGCGCAGGATGGGAGAAACCTGCGCTCCGCCGCGTCTTCCGCCCACCAGTGTCAACACGAGCTCATACTTTGTTCCGGGCTCCAAAAGCAGCACGCTGCCGGCGAATAGCCAGCCGTCCTCGGGCACCTTGAGGCTGCTGCCATATCGATCCGTCAGGTGCGCCTTGGGCTCGACGCGCAAGAGACGCGCACCCTCGAGCCAGCTCGATGTCCCCGCCTTGCGATATCCCAGGTGAACCGTGGCATCGCGGCCGACTTCGGGGACGATCCAGTAAACGCCCAGGGAGTGCAACGTCGGTCGATCCAGTTGTGGATGGCCCACCACGCGCGATGGAGCCGCAGCCAGCAACACCGAATTGCTGACGAACAGCCCCGTGAGAATCGATACCACGAGTTGTGCGGTTTTCATGAGAGACAGTACCCACCGGTCGCGCCGCTCATGGAAAAACTCGTCTCAGACTTCTTGTTGCGGCAGACTCTTGATTCGCTGGCCGGCGCGGAACAGTGCCCAGCCGAGCACCAGGACCATCACCACGATGGCCAGGACCAGGAACACCGTGCTGTTCAAGATATCGCGCAGCCCGCGCGTTGTCTTGTACCCGGGATTGACGGTCTGCGGTCCCAGCTTCACGGTCACGGGGTGAAATCCCTTTTTCAGAGACTCCAGTACAGCCGCGGTGTCGTACCTGGGCGGTTCGGCCGCGTCGGAGCCATAGTCGACCCGGTACGTCCGACCTTCCGTCCCGAGGAAAACCAGCCGGTGGCCGGTTCCCTCGGCTGTGACTCCGGTGATTTCCAGAGGCGGATTGTCGGCATTTTCAATCACGAGCTGAAATTGCTCCTGGCGCTGTTCCGGGAAATCGACTTTGAGTAGGGCGCGGCGAAACGCGCGGAACTGGATGAGGGACAGCGTGCCGTGGCCGACTTCCACCCATTCGGTGCGCACCCCCTCCTTGACCGGAATCAAGACGGCGGCAGGCCGGCTGAAGTTCCGGCTGGCCGTGCTCACCGCCAGGCGCGTGAGCGGTTCGCGCCGGCTCTCGATCTCGACGCGAGACACCTGCTTTTTGGGATCAGGCTCGACCCGAAAACCCACCGTGGGGTACGTAAAGGTCTCGGCCTTGCTGGCACGATCCGTCTCGACCGTTCGCCACAGGTCTACTCCGTCGATGCGGAAGGGGCGCCGCAGTGCCTGCGTGATCTCGACCTGCGTGTCCTTCTTGCCCTCAACCTGGCCGCGGATCAGCTCGCGCAGCGGGGACTCACGGTCGTCAACCTCGTGCTCCACCACCAGCTTGAACCGCCGGTAGTCATTGGCCGGGAGGACGACATCGCGGTTGCGGACGTCCATGAACCGCGAGTAATCAAAGATCACTCCGTCATTCACCAGAGGGGCCCAGTCGGCGCCGGTTTGCGAGCCGTACACGCGGACGTGACGCTCATAGTCGGCCAGCGGCGTTCGAAAGGTCGCCCCGGTGGCAGCCGGGGCCTTTTCACTCAGCTCAACCACAATCTCGAGGCCCTTCCCTTCATCCACCTTGAGCGACACGACCTTGCTCGCGCAGGGCTGCCGGACCTGGGTGGTCCGGCGCTCTGCGACCGGCTCGAGCAGGTAGGGGACCATGGTGCCGCGGTCGTCGACGATGCGCAGGTCCGGATACCCGTCGCGGGTCGCGGCGTAGATGTCGCTGTCGAGGACGACGGCCAGGATCTCTTCGCCGGTTGCGGCGCCTCGATCCAGCTCTTTGCTGAATCGCATGCGCGGCTCACCACCCGAGGCGCTGGCCAGAACCGAGAGCCCGAACCAGAAGATCACGGCGAGTCGTGCGGTCATGGTGTGCCTCCCTGGTCGCCAGACGCCGTCCCGCCGGCGAAGGTTTGCCGGTACTTGAGGTACAGGAACGCGCCCGAGAGCGTGAGTATACCCAGGAGAATGAAGGCGACGATGCGATAAAACTGATCCAGGTTGGCCAGGTCGGAAAGGAACACCTTGAAGCCGACCACCGTGAACAGGCCGAGCCCCGTGAAGCGGAGGGCCCCGGCGTTCCGGTGAATTCCCGTCACGATCAATCCCAGGGCAAACAGGGACCATAGGATCGAGATGCCCCCGGCCCGCAGGGCCGGTATGAACGTCAACAAGAACGTGTTCAGCTCCAGAGTGAGGAACACAAACGCCAGTCCCAGCGCCATCCAACTGGCCACCGCGGCGGCAGGTATCGGGGTCGCCGGCTGGCCCCTGAGCGACCAGTAAGCCAGGACGAAGAACGCCGTCATCGCCCCGAAGTCGACAAGCCGCATCACGGCGTCCAGGAAGGAGTAGCCGCCGCCGTACACGAAAGCCTCGCCCAGCTCCCACGACGGCAGGTCGAAGAACACCAGCTTGCAAAGCGCTCCCGAGACGAAGAGCACCAGAAACACCAGGACCGCCCGGCTGGGGCTGGCGAGATACTCGTAGAGCAAGAACAGGCACATCCCCAGCCAGAGCAAGGTCAGCACCGGCAGGCGGCAAGGGGCGAAAAGATAGTTGAGCGTGCGGCTGAGCTCCAGGTGCAGGAACAGAAATCCCATCCCGAGAACGACGATGATCGAGTAGCGAACGGCCCACTGCGTCCGCACCCACTGGGCCACGTCGTTGGCCTGGTCGACGGCCAGGCTCCCCGCAGCCTGGGGCTTCTTGAGGAGGAAGTAGCCGCCGGCCATCGAGGCGATCGGCACGCCGAAAACCACCAGCCGCTCGACCAGATGCAACATGTAATCGCCCAGCGCAAGGTCCCCGGCCCGCGGCAGCGGCCTGCCGTATTGCGCGGGCAGATCTACAAACCCAAACCGAAACAGCACGATGACGTAAAGCAGAAAGGCCACCTGGCGCAGGAACTGACTGCTGAGCTTGTCGGCCAGCCAGAGCAAGACGAGCGCCTGAATCGCCCAGCTCACCGTGATCCACTCGTGCGAGAGGACCAGCGGGATGGTCACACCGAGGAAGAACACCGAAAGCCCCATGAAACCGATGAGCAGCTCCCGGTCGGCGATCCGCCGCGCCAGGAAGTAATACACATGGGCCGCGTAGAACGCGGCCAGCGCCAGCGTGACCGCCGCGACGGCACGTGCACCGTACACGTCCCGCACCAGGACATAACTCGCGGCGAAGAAGATACCGGCGTTGAGCAACAGCCCGATCAGCTCCAGCAGCGTGCTCTTGGTCCGCTGGACGACGTTAAACAGAAACAGCGCTGTCGAGTAAAGAACGAAGAAGCCGACCAGAAACGGCATCACGTTCCAGAACTGGGCCGGCTGATAATCCTTCATCGACGCTGCGAACAAGCCATAAGTGCAGACGAACCCGAGGTAGTTGAGCAGGTGCCAGTTCTTTTTGAGCGCGATGCCCAGGATGCCGCATCCCAGGAGCAGCATGTAGGCAAACAGCCCAACGTAGTCAACCCTGCCCGTCGACAGCAGGATTGGCGTTCCATATCCGCCGAGGCTTCCCAGGACGGCGATCAACAGCGAGTCGAACCGTACGGCTATCACCCCGGCGGCAACGGTGATCAGTGCCATCAGGGCAAATGCCGGATACTCGCTGATCAGGTGATAAAAACTCACCGCGGCGAAGACGCTGAAGTAGAGCGTGGCAATGCCGCCGCCGATCAATCCCTGACCGAGCAAGTGGTAGAGCGTGCCGAGCAGCCGTATCCCCGCCACGAGCAGTCCCACGCCGACCAAAATCGCCAGGGCCACTCGACCGGTCGGGGCAATCCAGCCCTGATCAATCGAGTATCGAAGAAAGAACCCGATGCCCATGACGAGGATCACCACGCCCACCCGCAAGAGCCAGGTGCTCGCCACCGCGTATTCCAGCGAATATCCGGCCGGGCGGTGCTCTTCACCGACGGCGATCCAGTTCCAGATCTTCATCAGGATCTCGTTGGCCGCGGTTTCGAAGCGGCTGGGCTGCCGCGCAGGCCGCGGGGGCCTCGGGGGCCGCGCCGGTGGGGGCACGAACTCCGGAACAGGTCGCAGCTCCGGCGGTGCTCGCCGAACTGGTCCCGGGGCTGCGGCTTCCTGGAGGGGCCCGACCGTGGAGGGCTCGCGGTCGAATTCCGCGACCGGCTGGTGCGCTGGTTCAAGCGGTGTGGCAAGCTCAGAGATGGCTGGCTCGGCGGGCACGACGGGCGCGAGCACCACCGGTTCCAAGGCGCCGCCAGCTTCTGGCTGAGCCTCGCGGGCCACGGCCGCGCCGGCCGGCTGGATCCGGCGGATGAGCTCTTCCGTCATCCGCCGGCTCTGCTGAAGCTCCCGGCGAATCTCGTCTCGCCAGCCTTTTAGCTGCTGGCCCGCCTCTTTCTGCCGGCGCAGCAGAAGATACTGCCAGACGACCATCAGGATCGGGACGAGTGCCACCGCAGTGCTGAACAGAAAACCGAAGAGCTGGATGAACTCGAACATGAATGCGACTTTCGGCGATCGTTATTCTGACAGATGAGAAGCTTGATGGGCCTGGTCTGGCAACTCGCGCGTCGTGAACCAGCGGTGCGCCAAACGTCATGGCGGGCTTCAACATATCATCTTCATACGCGTGGCACGATAGACCGGTGGTTTTGGACTCGCCCGCCCGTGCGCCGCGATCATCGACACGAGAGCAGCGCGGCGGCCAGGCGCGCGACAGGCGCCCCTCGAGCCATGATGAAGCAGCCCGATCAGCACAAGCGTACTATGACCGTTCGTCGCCAAGATGTGCCAGCAAGCTCGCGAAATGAGCGGGCTGTCGCCAATCGTTGAGCCTTTGTCGTGGAAGACCGTCCTCAGCGATCGTGACGTCCGTCGAACGCTTTCGCGCCCAGCCGTCTTCTGCTACGGGACGCCCGGCCGATAATGACGTCCTTTCCAGGTTGCAGGGCATCCGAGCCGAGTTCGGGTCAACGCGTACCACTGGATGGCCAGCAGGACGACGACCCCGACGGGGTGAAGGATGGCTCCCAGGAGGGGCTGCTGAAATCGCCGGATGACCGCGAAGCGTGGCAAGTAGACGACCAGGGCAGCGACCGCGGCCGTCACGATTTCGGCCGTCGAAAGAAAACGAGCAAACACCAGGAGGATGATTGGCAGAACCTGGCCCCCGGGCAAGACCACGGTCGCGGGGACGATGAGGGCGGGTGCGGCGAGACCTTCGAGCGCATTGCGCGCCAGGCCCCGCCAGAGCTCGCCGGTGCTCCGGTACATCCGGCAAACCGCCACGTCGGTAGCGTCAAAAATGTCGGAACGAAGGCCGGCCGCTCGAAAAGCGCGGGGCAGCTTCAGACCGTCATGCAGGGTCAAGCGGATCGCGGCGTGTCCGCCGGCTTGTTCGTACGACGCTCTCCTGGTGATAAAAAGCTGACCGCAGCCCACAGCCAAGCCTGGCATCGGACTCGTCCGCATCCGCCGGATCGGCAGAAAGCCGATCAGGATGAAATGGATCAAGGGGATCACCAGCTTCTCGACGAGTCCCAGGGTCTCTTGCCGCGGAAAGCCGCTCAAGAGATCGGCACCAGAAGCCTCCAGGCTGGCAGCCATTCGAGCCAGTCCATCGGGGGCGAGCCGGACGTCGGAGTCGATAAAAACCAGGAGCGGATTCGCGGCCAGTGCGGCCAGCAAGGAGCACGCATGTGGCTTGCCGCACCAGAACGGCGGCAGGGCCGGAATCTCGCAGAGCCGGACCCGTTCATCGCGCACGGCGATCGCCCGCACGATCGAAGCCGTGGCGTCGCACGAATGGTCGTCGGCAACGATGACCTCGAAGTCGACATCCCGGCTCGCCAGCACCGACTCGACCGCGGCCTTGATCGACAGCTCTTCATTTGCGCCGGAATCAACACCGAGACCGAAGGCCGCACGCTCACTGCTTGCGAGACAACGGCGGGGTGGAACACGCCAAGGTTCCGGAAGAACAAGAGGGCTGGGATCGCGGAAAGCGCCAGTGCCCCGAAGCAGAGGATCGTGAGCATCGCGAGGAAGTCCGATGGATTTCAAGGCGCCGGTCGCTGTCCATGCTCGGCGATGAACCGTTGCCCGCTAGCGGCGGCTTTGACTCGCCGCCATCCGTCGTAAATCCCGCCGATTCCGGCCCGCCCTTTCAGCAGCGTTTCAAACCGCCCAGGGTCGCGGCTCATTGCGTCCACTGCCAGGGCGTCTTGCGTCGATGCCAGGGCTTTCGCGAACCGAGCTGTCCAAGCGGCCGGAGATGAGAATTGCCTGGCCCCGTGCACATGAATCGGTAAGCCGAATCGAGCGAGCACCTCGGGCGTGCGCTCGCTCCAGAAGACATATTCGAGCGCCAGAGGCAGAACCAACCCGCAGACGTTGCGACCGAAAAGGTGACCCACTCCGTTCTTCAGTCCCACTGGCCGTTCACGAATATCGGCGAATCGACCCTGAGAGGTGACCCAGAGCACCGTGTCGGGGTCCGCGAGCGCTGCGCGGCTGCGCCCGAGGAACACCCGGGAGCCGCCCAGGCTAGCCGACTCGATTCCGAAAAAGCCCAGGCGTTCCAAGAATGGATACCTTGCCAGGTAGGCTGCCTCGATCGGCGCATAATGCCGGGCTCGTTCGGGCCAGAGCCCGGTCAGCACCAATCCCGTCAATGGGTCCCACCACGAGGGGTGATTCATGATCACGACCACCGGTCCGGTCGAGCGCGCGTCGGGTCGATAGCCGTCCCGCGCCAGGCGGACCGCGTGAAAATGCCGGGCCATGTACCGCCCTACATGACGGCGAAACACCCGGAACATCCAGCTCTGCCGCCCCGTTTTCACCGATCTATTCATGACCCTGCTCATTCCCAGGACGCGTTCGAACGTGCCAGGCTGGCCCGAGTGCCGAGTCGGTCGTCGTGCAGGGCGTCGGCCGCGATCCAGCCGGACATCAACACGAGCGGCATCCCCGGACCGGGATGGGCGGCGCCGCCTGCCAGGTAGAGCCGCTCCACGTCGGGGCTTCGATTGGCCGGCTTGAATGTGCCGCGAATCCGGCCGTGGCTCGCGAGCCCGTAGATCGCTCCATTCAGGACGCCGTACCGGTCGTGGATGTCGCGCGGGGTCAGCCAGCTCTCGTATTGGATTCTCTTCTCGATGCCGTGGAGGCCGGCCGTCCGCTCGAGCTTGTCAAGGATGACCCGGCGATAGCCGGGAAGCATCTCGGTCCAGTCGTGGCCCTCGCGTAGATAAGGGGTGTGGACGAGGACGTAGAGGGCCTCTCCCAGAGCCGGCGCGACCGCCGGCTCGGTGCGGGCGGGGCGCACACGTAGCAAGTCGGGTCGGGAGCAGGCACGCCCTGGTGGTAAATAGCCTGAAACTCCTCATGAGGGTCGCGCGAGAAGACGAAGTTATGGTGCAACAACTGGTCATATTGGCGATCAAGCCCGAGATAGAGCACGACGCCCGAGCAGGCGGGCTCGTAGGTGCGCCTCCTCTCGAACCGAGCGGCGGCTCGCTCGCCCTTGAGCAGATCGCGGTGGGTCCGCACGGAATCAACGTTAGAGATGACCGCCGCCAGGGGGACGCGCTCGCCGTTCTCGGTCTCGAGGCCCGCAACTCCGCCGGCTTGATCGAGCAAGATGGTGCGCGCGGCCGTCCCCAGGCGGAACTCGACGCCGAGCTCGAGCGCCAGGTTGAAGAGCGCTTCCGGAATGGCCCGCGTCCCTCCCACGGGATACCACAGTCCCTCGCTCTTCTGCATGTGGGCGATGCCGCAGAGTACGGCCGGCGACGACTCCGGAGACGAGCCGACGTACTGGGTGAAGTGATCGAGCATCTGGGCCACCCGCCTATCGGACACGTGCGAGCGGACGGCCTGTGCGAGCGTCTGCCAGGGCGCGCCCGGAGCACGTCGGCCAGGAGCTTCGCATGAACCGTAGTGCCCGAAAGCATCTGTCGAGGCGACCCCACCGAGCGCCAGAAAAAATAGCGATCGGCGATCTCATCGAGTCTCTGCGCGAAACCAAGAAATCTCCGATAATCGTGCTCGACGCCTTGTCCGGGTGCAAACGCCGCCAGCGTGCTGCTCATGACTTCGACGTCGGCGTGAAGGTCGAGGACCGAACCGTCGTCGAAGAACGACCGCCATTGCGGGTCAAGCGGAACCAGCTCGAGTGCATCGCAAAGTTCGCGGCCTGCCTCGGCGAAGATCCGTGTGAGCACCGAAGGCATCAAGAGGATTGTTGGCCCCATGTCGAACCGGAATCCGGCGGCGTCGAGCACGTCTGCCTTGCCGCCCGAGCGGCTCCGCCCCTCGAAGACAACGACATCGTGACCACGCGCGGCCAGGGTACAGGCGGCTGCCAGGCCGCCGAGCCCCGCGCCAATCATCCCGACGCGGCCGGATTTGTTCCACTCCGTCGGCATTTTACGCTCATGGAAAATGTTCATGAAAAACCTCCTAGATCGGCATCAGGAATCAGCTCATCTCGATCGTGGCCGGCTTCCGCGAGGCCTGGTGCCGAGCCGGTGCCTCGATCGGGCAAGCCGGCAAACCGAGGTCCTCCGCCAGCAACCGCGAGGTGATCCGAGCTCCTTCGAAAATGATCGGCAGGCCGCTGCCGGGGTGCGTGCCGCCTCCGACCAGGTACACCGATTCCAGGTCGTGGAATCGGTTGCCGGGCCGCAAGTGAAGCATCTGGCGCAGGTTGTGCGCCAGGTTGAAGGTCGACCCCCGGTGAATCTCGTAGGTGTGGTCCCAGTCGGCCGGCGTGACCACGCGCTCGAACCGGATCCGCTGCTCCACGCCGTCGAGGCCGATCTTGCCCAGTTGCCGGACTGCCAGATCGCGGAACCGCGCCTTCTCTCGGGCCCAGTCCACGTTGGGATGCTGATGAGTCACGGGAACCAGCACGTACAGCGTGCTCATGCCCGGGGGCGCCAGGGCCGGGTCGGTCGAGCAGGCGTTCTGTACATAGAACGAAGGGTCGCTCGACAGAACGTGCCGGCTCTCGATCTCGTCGAGGTTTTCGCGGTAGTTGCGCGCCAGATAGATCGTGTGATGGGCCAGGTGGGGATAGCATCCCTCGATTCCCAGGTAGAGCATGAACGTCGAGCAGGAGAACCTCTTCCGGGCGATCCTGGCGCTCGTCCAGCGACGCCGGAGTCGGTCCGGAACAAGCCGGTGCATCGCCCGGGCGAAGTCGGCATTGATCACGATGGCGTGAGCGCGGTGCAGACCCGATCTCGACCGCACGCCGGTCGCGCGGTGGCCGTCGAAGAGGATCTCCTCGACTTCGTCATCAAGCGAGATCTCGACGCCAAGATCCTCGGCCACTCCCGCCATCGCTCGGGTCACCGAGCCGCAGCCTCCCTTCGGGTGAAAGACGCCGTACTCGTATTCGAGGAATCCGAGAATCGAGAAGAGGCTGGGGCAATTGAACGGCGACATTCCCAGGTATTTCGACTGGAACGTCAGCGCCAGCCGGATCCGCTCGTCTCCAAAGTACCGGCGCAGCTCGCCATCGAGCGACCGCCACGGGCGCAGGGAAGGCAGCATCTTCGCCACGCTCGGCGAGAGCAGATCGCGCCAGCTCCCAAACGGCGCCTCCAGGATCGGACGAAAATGATCCATCTTGACCCGGTTATCGGCGATGAAGCGGCGAAACGATCCGGCGTCGGCGGGCGAGAGCCTGGCGATGGCCTGTTCCATCCGCTGCAAGTTGGGAGTCGCCCAGAGGTCGCCGCCGGCCCCGAAAATGAGGTGGTACTGGGGGTCAAGCTTGATCAGCTCGACCTCGTCATGCAAATTGCGGCCGACACTCTGGAAAATCTCATCGAGGACACGGGGATAAAGGAAAAAAGTCGGCCCGACGTCGAACTGAAAGCCGCCACCCGTCAGGGTCGACGTTCGCCCGCCCACCACGGGCTGACGTTCGAGCAGCTTGACCCGGGCGCCGGCTCGAGCCATCAACATGGCGCAGGCCAGCCCGCCCGGGCCTGCTCCGATGATCACAACGCGCTTGGTCCTGGCCATCAAGAATCTCTCCTTCCTGAAAGGGAACCTGACGCCGGGCCCCATGGTCTTTCCTAGTCCACGCCCGAGCGGTGCGCGCTCTTCAACTCACCGCGACCCTGCCCGGGCCGATGTGCCGCGCAAACTCGGCAAGATGCATCATCCGGTCGCCGTAACTCGCATAGCGAAGTTGAGTGCGCAGCTCCGGGCCCAGCGCGCGTCCCCCCACGATGACCGGCGTGCCAGCGGCGGTCGCCGTCTCAAAGAAGGAGAGATACTCCTCCAGGAAACGCCCTTCCTCATGAAGGTGGCTCACCGAAATGTAAACCAATCGCGGGTGATACTGACCCAGAGCGTGGCCCAGCGACTCGAGTGGTAAATTGACTCCGAGGTTGCGAACTTCCCAACCGAGCTCGCGCATCACAAGCTCACCCAAGAGGAGTGCAAGTTGATAGAAATCGCCCTCGGGAGTCGCCCCCAGAGCGAGCGGCGGCGTGCCATTGCGACCCCGGGAAGCCCGGCCAATCTGCTCCGTCAAGGCGGCCGCGACGATATGCGATGCCTGGTGTTCTTCGAAAACGTCCAGATCGCCCACCATCCAGCCATGGCCAATTTGTTCCATCACCGGTCGGATCAAGTCGTCGGCGAGCGCGGCTGCGCCCAAGCCCGAGGCCAGTACCGCCCGGATCAACGATTTCGCCGCGAACGCGTCGCCCTGCCGCAGCGCATCAGTCAGCCGCGCCCGCAGCCGATCGTCGACGACACGCGGAATCTCCTCGTCGCTACGCCCGAAGGCCTCGAGTCCCTCGACCGGGAGTCCTTGCCGCCGACTAAACCGGATCGCTTCGGATAACAAGATCAGCCGGTGCTTTCCCACGGTTCGGCTGGCCTTCAAGTCGCCGGCGTCCACCCAGCGCTTGATCGTGCTCACGCTCACCCCGATCGCATCGGCCATCTGCCTGGTTTTCAAAAGCGGGTCGCCTACAGCCATCGGAAGTTCCCAAGAACGAATTGAGCGTTTTATCGACAGATGCCCTAGCCCGAGCGCACGGGCGTATGAACGTTTTGAACGATTCAATCATACGACGGGACAGACGTGAAGGGAAGGGGGGTGCAAAAAGATGGATTACCGTGGTGTGCGGTCAGGAGGACTCAACCGCGGATGGGGCTCCGAGCGATGAATGCGATCGGGGCTTCTGGCAAAGCGCCTGGGCGGCATCGTGAAGTCGAGTGTGTCGGCCGTGGGTTCGGCGGCCGCGCCGCGCACGCGCCTCGAGCCGACCCAGGAGCCGTTTCGAACGCCCCGGATGGGGCCGCATCGTGAAGCCCTCGGCTGAATCCTTGGGCTTCACGATTCCGCCGCATTCGCGGCCAGGACACGTTCGGAACATCGTCTCGGGGCGGAAGCGGCGCCGAAAAGGACCCGGCCGGAGCCGTCGCCGAGCCGAGATCAAATAATGGTTTCCGCTCAGATCGTCACGGCTTGGACCGGTCGGCGACCGAGCTTGTGGGCTTCAAGTCTTTCATGACCTCGCGGACGGCCGTCTCGAGCTGGCGGTCGCGCCCGGCCAGGTTGTCTTCGGGGGTGTTTTCGACGTAGACGTCCGGCTGAACGGCGTGGTTCTCCATGTTCGTGTGCCGCGCTATCCGCCAGGAAGACACCCACGCCCGGCGTACGGATCGACGACCCGTCGATCAGGGAATAACTACCGGTTCCGATCACGGCACCCATCGTCTGGGTCCCCACAACCTTGCCGAGCCCGAGCGCGCGGAAGCCAGCCGGGAACATCTCGGCATTGGAAGCGCTCCGCCAGTTCTGGAGGACAACTTTAGGGCCGAAATAGCCGGTGAACGGCCGTTCGGTCGGCTCGACGCCGCGGGGCTGCCAGACCTCGTAGGGCCGCTGCACCAGGATTGCCAGCAGCTCCTGCTCGATGTTGCCCCCGCCGTTCCAGCGCTCGTCGATCACCAGGCCTTCCTTGTGCCGGAACTCGGCGAGCTCTTTCTTGAACTTGGCCAGCGAGGTTTGATCCATCCCCTTGATGTGCAGGTAGCCGACGCGGTTGCCGGAAAGCTTGTCCACCAGCTCACGCCGCTCCTTGACCCAGCGGTCGTAACGCAGGTTGGCGTAGGCCGCCCCTGGGATCGGCTCGTACTTGACCTTCCAGGCGCCCTCCGGTTTCGGCTTGTCGCTGATCGTGAGCTCGACCTTGCGATTCAAGCGGCGGCCGAGGAATTTGTTGTAATCGTCGCCCGCCTTGACCGGCTTGCCGTCAAGGGCGATCAGGTAATTTCCCTTGTCGATCTTGATCCAGTCCTTGTCGGCGGGACCGTTTTCATAGACGTGGGTGATCTTGTACAGACCGGCCGTCTGGTCGGGCTGAAGATCCAGCCCGAGGTGACGGGTCGTCACGGCGACGGGACCACTTGCGCCGGGGGCGCGGTCGCGGCCTGCCGAGGCACCCGTATGCGAGGCGTTGAGCTCGCCGATCATTTCGTTGATCACGTTC
Organism: uncultured Isosphaeraceae bacterium; assembly: GCA_963781785.1. Classification (GTDB taxonomy): domain Bacteria; phylum Planctomycetota; class Planctomycetia; order Isosphaerales; family Isosphaeraceae; genus CAWAHD01. The sequence continues at coordinate 1,889,347 of CAWAHD010000002.1, forward strand.
ATCAGCTCATGGCGGTCGGCGACGAACGCCACCAAAGGCTTGTACTTGGCTCGCATGGCATCCCAGTCGGTGCCGTGCAGCTTGGGGTCGTAGAAACGATACTTCATGCATCGCCACGCGTCGTCAAACATCTCGTCCCATTCCTGGCGCTTGTCGATGCGCACGGTCACGTCGAAGCTGATCCTCCGGCGAGCACCGCCGCCGCCGCCACCGGCAGCCGCGCCGGCGTCGCTCTGGCTCTGGCCGCGCCCGCCGCCGCCCAGGGCCGCGAAACCGCCGCCACCGCCACCACCACTGACCGGTGTACTGAACACCGACTCGCCCTCCTGGAAAAAGAGTGTGCGGCCGTCCCTGGTGAGCCGGAGGCTCGAGATGCCTCCGCGGAACCCGCCGCGGAAGCCGCGGGGACGGTCGCCGTCGTCCTGGGCGGCGGGCCTGGGGGTGCCCGCGGCGATTCGCGTCATCCGGCGGCCGGTGTCCTGAATCGTGTAGATCGAAGAGGTACCGCCGCCCCCCCGGCCCCCGAATCCTCCTCCTCCACCGCCTGGGGCGGTCTCCGAGCCGACAAAGATCAAGGTTCGGCCGTCATTGGCCGGGATGTAGCTGGAGACCGAGGCCAGCCGGGTGACCTGCCGGGTGCGCCGTTTCAAACCGGACCAGTCGATCTTGGGCGTCCTGGGCGTGACGGCACGCGCCGCCACGGCGGGCCGGCGCGTTTCGGGCCCGGTTGCCGGCGACGCCCCATCGGGCCGCTGGTCGGCCTCGTCCGGATCGCGCGTGAGCTTCTCGAGCGGGACGCAGAAAAGATGCGACGACGGGCGCGCGTCGGCACTGAACTCGCCCTCGCGGCGAATGAAGTAAACCTTGGTGCCGTCAGCGGAAAAGCGCGGGTTGCCTTCGCCGGCCGAGTCGAACGTGATCTTCTTTTCCTCGCCCCCCTGGCTGGGAATCAGATAGACGTCGGTGGAACGCGAGACGTCGGTCTTGGCATAGGCGATCAACTTGCCATCGGGCGACCACGCCGGGCTGGCAATCGAGCCATAGGTGGAGGACGCGAGCTCTTTCTGGTTCTTGCCGTCGGCACTGATCGTGATCAGTTTGCGGTCAGAGGTCACGAATGCGATGGACTTGCTGTCGGGCGACCAGACGTAAGACGTCTTCAAGGTGTCGAGGTCCGTGACCTTGCGGGCCTGGCCGGTGCCGTCGGCGGCGATCACGTGGATCTCCTCCCGGCCGCTCAAGTCCGAGATGAAGGCGATCGACTTGCCATCGGGTGAATACGTGACGTCGCGATCGCGGGCGGCGCCATCGGTGAGCTGGCGCAGCTCTCCCTCGTCGGTCGGGGCTGTGAATAACTCGCCGTGGACGCTGACGACGATGTGCCGGCCGTCGGGGGACGCGTCGTAATCATCGGCCGTGGAGCTGATATCGCGGAATTCGGCCAGGGTCTGCTGCGTCTCGGCAATGATCTGGAGCGGAATCGGCTTCGTCTCGCGGCTCTTGAGGTCAAGTTTCCAGACGCCGAAATCGTGTTCAAACACAATCGTCGCGCCATCGCCGCTGATACCGGGAAAGCGGACGTCGCCCTGGTGGAAATGGGTGATCTGCTCGGCTTCTCCGCCGTTTTCACCGACGCGCCAGATATTTGTCTGGCCTTTGCCTTCGCGATCGCTCACGAAGTAGATGAACCCGTCCCGGCTCCAGAGCGGCCACGAGTCCATGCCGTCAAATGGCGCCAGGTCTTTGAAGGTCCTGGCGGCCAGGTCCATGACGGTCACGTCGCTCTGATAGGCTCCGCGATAATACTTGCGCCAGTATGCCTGGGACTTGCGATTGATGGCTAGCCTGGTACCATCGGGCGAGTAGCTGCCCCAGACTCCCATGTCGGGACCGGCGTCGCGGGGCATTCCGCCCTTGAGCGACACCACGTAGAGCTTGCCCATGAAGTCTTCACCACGCTGACTGGCGAAGAGAATGCTCTGACCATCGGGAGACCAATCGAGGACAGTATCGTCGGCGGAATGGATCGTGAGCCGCCTGGCCGCGCCCCCCTCGGTGGGGATCACGTAGACGTCCATGTTGCCTTCGCGGTCGGATGAGAAGGCGATCGAACGGCCGTCAGGGGAAAACTTCGGATAAACGTCGCGGGCCGTGTGGACCGTCAGGCGCTCGACGTGCTTGCCTTCTTCGTCGGCCGTCCAGATATCGCCGAGGTAGGCAAAAGTGATCGTGCCGTGGTGATAATCGGGGTAGCGCACCAGCTTCGCCTCGCCGGCAGCGACAAAACCCGAGACACCGAAGAAAAGGACGAGGCAGACGGAGATGGGTTTCATCATGGATGTCGTTCCCAGTTGGGAGATACGAATGCAGGCATCGAACACCGCGGGCACCCCAAGAGAATTAGGCGGCGGGCCCCGGCTCGCCGGCCCCGAGCAGCCGCTCTCTCGTCCGGGAGATCGGTAGCCCACGCCAGATTCCTCGGCGCAGAGCCCCCACGGTTAGATCCTAACCGAGCCTGCGGACGCGCTCCAGCCGGCGGGCAGCCTGTCTGGAAGGCAGGCACGCCCAGCCCGGTTTTCGATTTTCGATTCACCATGGCCCGGTCCCGACCCCCGATTCTCGAATCCCGATTTTTGTCTCGGCCATTCGCGGTTCTGTTGACGCCTTATACCAGTTGGGAGCCCGTCCGATTCCTCGTGGTGCAGAAGCACCAGGCGCAGTCAAGCAGCCCGGGACGGGTGGCAGGGTCCCCATTCGAGTTGGCAACTGGCCGAGTGAGGCTCGAAAAGAATGAGATGGCAGCGGTGGATCCGGAAGATGGTCGGACGCGTAGTCAGCGCCCTTGTCGTTCTATTTGTTTTCCTGACATTGAGTTATCAACTCGGAGCCTGGTCCTGGATCGACCGCCAGCCCATATCGGAGCGTTATACACTCAAGCCCGTGATCCGCACCGACTTGTATCCGACTCTCAACGCACCCGGACGACTCGAGAGCTCCAAGAGAACACTGATCCGTTGCCAGGTCGAGAGCAGCGGGTCCGGGACGATGGGAGGCTCGTCGACTCTTCTGTCCGTCCTGCCGGAGGGAACAAACGTCAAGAAGGGGGACGTGCTCGCCACACTCGACGCCTCGAGTTTCGACGAAATGTATCGCCAGCAAGTCATCACGGTCGAGCAGGCCAAGGCCAGCCACCTTCAAGCCCAGCTCGGCTATGAGATCACGTTGCTGGCCGTCGACGAATACAAGGACGGAAAGGTCCCGGAAACGATCAAGTCGATGGAAGGCTCGATCGCGCTGGCGCGATCCGACTTCACCCGCGCCATGGACCATCTGAGCTGGACCAAGCGGATGAACCGGAAAGGGTACGCATCGGTCGCGACCATCACTTCGGAAAAGGCGAGCCTGAGCGTGCTCGAGAACAACCTCCAGAAGATGGTGATGTCGTACGACCTGTTTCAGCGGTTCACACTGCCCAAGACCGAGAAAACGCTCGGAAGCCAGGTCCTCGCCGCCAAGACGACCCTCCACAACGAGCAACTCCGGCTGTCGCGTCAGCTCGAACGATTGGCCTTGGTCAAGAAACAGCTCGATAGCTGCACCATCCGCGCGCCGCACGACGGAATTCTCTACTATTATAATGAGCCCAATCCCCGCAGCAGGACGGTTACTGTGATCGAAGAGGGTATGACGGTGCGGCAGCGGCAAAACCTCTTCTACCTGCCCGACCTCTCCGAGATGGAAGTCCAGATCGCCCTCAATGAATCCATCGTGGATCGGGTCAAGGTTGGGCAGGTCACCCAGATCCGATTGGAAGCACTTCCCAAGCTCGTGCTCGACGGACACGTGGCTACAGTCGGCCAGCTTCCGGCCAGCCCGGGTCGAGACGGCGAAGACTTCCGTTATTTCCTCAGCCTGGTCAAGCTCGACCACAACTGCGCCAGGGCTCAAGCCCGGCATGTCAGCGCGCGCCGATATCGCACTCGCACCCCGGAAAAACGTACTGGCGGTTCCCCTGGAAGCCGTGAAAACCGATGCGGGCAAAAAGGTCTGCTTCGTCGCGCACGAAGATAGTCTCGAACAACGGTACATCACAATCGGCGAGGAAACGACGGCCTTCGTCGAAGTCAAGGACGGCGTGAAAGAAGGCGAGCTCGTCGTCCTCAATCCTCCTTTTACACACACCAAGATCCAGGGCCTGTTCGACTTCGAGGTCAACGACCACTCGAAAGCGAACGAGCCGCGGAAAACCTCCGAGAAGCAGCCAATCCAACCGCGGGGCACGTGACCGCCGGGGGCACGGAACGACGCCAGGTCGAGCGGTGTCGAACCGCCGTCACGGCATCGTGCCAACTCGCCATCCATCGAGCAAATCAGCGATGCGTGACTGGGTGAACTCGTCGAAGCGGTATTGCGGCTGTAGAATTATTGTTTTACAGTCCGATGTATTCAGGGCCGTTCTAAAGTCTAGCGGCAAGGCGCTTGGCTTGGCCGAATGGCAATTGATGGCGCGTCCGCAACGGATCGCCGCGTGAAGGCTGCTGACTGGGACCGAGAACGAGCGCAATCTGAACCCACCCCCACGTTCTCCCGCGGAGTCAGCACGCGGGAGACTCCGCCAGGAGCACGTCGAAATTGGTCATGAACAAGCCGCCGAAGCGTCGGACATTCCGGTCATCGAGGTGGCTGGTGGGGATGGTTGTCGCGATCTTGGCCATGGCAGCTTTGGCCGTGGTGTGGGTACGGCGGTTCGAGCGCACCCCGCCCGCCGAACGGTACATCACCACGGGGGTGCGGCGCGCGGATCTGTTTCCCACGCTGACCGCGAGCGGCCGGGTCGAAAGCTCGAAACGGACCGTGATCGAATGCAAGCTCGAAAACATCGCCGTGGGCGTACGCGGCCAGCGGCTTCAGGCCGGCGGCGCAGCGGTGTTGCTCAGCGTGATTCCCGAGGGGTCGCTCGTGAAACAGGGCGAGGTGCTGGCCGTTCTCGACTCTTCGGATTACGAAGAACTGCTTCGGCTCCAGAAGATCACGGTCGAGCGGGCCGCCGCCGACAAGGTCCAAGCCGAGCTCGACCTCGATATCGCCAAGCTGGCGGTCCGCGAGTTCGAGGAAGGCACGATGCGCGAAACGATCGAGGACTTCGAAGGCACGATTCTTCTGTCCCGCTCGGATCTCGAGCGGGCGAGCGACCGCCTGGCCTGGTGTCGGCGCATGTATCAGAAAGGGTACATCGCCGCGGGAATGCTCAGTTCCGAGAAATACCGAAATGCGCAATTGTCGGTAGCGCTGAGGCAGCAGGAGTCGGCCTATGAGTTATTCAAGAAATACACCGCTCCCAAGAATCTCAAGATCCTGAGAGGGACTGTCAAGGCGGCCGAGAACGTCCTGAATTACCAGCAATCTCGGCTGCGCCGCCATCGTCAGCGGCTGGCCTTGCTGGAAGAGCAGGTGGCAAACTGCACGATCCGCGCACCGCACGACGGTTTCGTGATCTACGCCAACAACAACAATCGCGAGGTCTACATCGAGGAAGGGATGCCGGTCCGCCAGCACCAGCAGCTCTTCTACCTCCCCGACCTGAACGAAATGGAGGTCGTGGCGATGCTGCACGAGTCGATCGTCGAACAGGTCAGTCCGGCAATGCGCGCCCACGTTCAAATCGAGGCGTTCCGGAATCGGCGGATCGAGGGTCACGTGACGTCGATCGCGCCGATTTCGCTGTTCAACTGGCGAACGGACGTCAAGTACTTCGAGGGGATCGTCAAGCTGGAGAACGTTCCCAGCGGGCTCAAGCCGGGGATGACCGCCGAAGTCGAGCTCGCCATGCCGCGTCGCGAGAATGTGCTGGCCATTCCGTCGGAGGCGATCCGGATCGAGAACGGCCACGACATTTGTTTTGTGGTGCACGACGACGGCCTGGAACGGCGGGAGGTCCAGCTCGGCCAGGCCACCCGCGAGCTCACCGAAGTGACTCACGGACTGGAGGAGGGCGAGCAGGTGGTGCTCAATCCTTCGCGCGGAGCTCTCGAGGGTGACGCTGCTGTCGCGCAAGACGACGGACTCCCCAGCGAGACGGCACCCGCTCCCGCCGCTCTCACCGGCACGGTCGCCGTGTTGCGCTGAAAAGATCGATCGCGAGGCTTCTAGCGGACAAATCCCTGCAAGCCCGGGTCTGGGTGTGATCGCAGAGGGTGTCTCCGGCCGAAGCAAGATCCGGCAGACCCGAGGGCATCCCATCGCCGGCCGCCGACCTTCGGAACCTCGTGAGATCAAAGCGCGCCATGACCCAGACCACACGCACCACATCGCCAACCAGCCACGCAATTGGCAACGCCCTCCTGGTGGGAGCGGCGCTCCTCTGGGCGCGGGTCTCTTGATTCAGCGAGGGCGCCTGACTTGGCCGCCATACCCCTTGCTCTCCGGCCTTTCGACCCTGGCGGGTTGCCTGGCCCTCGTCGGTCCCTTGATCCTCTACCGCTCCGGAAAGATTGACGGAAGCCTGGGGGAGCTCCTGTGGCTGGCCGGCGGTCTGATAGTCTGGGCCTTCGACATCGACGGAGTTATCCAAGGGAAATGGCGCACCATCCACTGGGCCACTCCCCTCCACGAGCGAACAATGGGACTGGCCATCCTGGCGATGCTTCTAGCCGGGTGGAAGTGCGGCCTCGCCGATTGGAACTGGTCCTGGACCAATGTGACCGGCTGGGTGCTCAGCACTTTCTGGGTCGGCATGGCATTCTGCTCGTGGTTCCTGAGCAATTATTCGTGAACCAGCCTGGGTGTGGACAGGTGTGAAAGGCCGGCCGTACGCACGCCCCCTCCCCCTGTCAGGACGGGTCAGGCGAGGCACCTTGTGGTCGAACGCTAGCCTCATTTCCGGCCCCGATAACCGTGAAGCAGCCATTGCCACCGGCCGTCATCGCGGCGGGATCGCAGGCGGTTCTACGAGAAACAGAATCCGACAGGTTCCCACAACACGAAGAGCCGCCAGCCCGTCCTTAGCTGGCACTTCAAGGCTTGTTTTCAATCCGTCGCGAATTGGTTTAGAATTCTCGAATGGACACCCAGCGCAACCTTCTCTTCGGGGTCGTCGCGTTTCAGAGCGGCGCGGTCGACGCGGATTGCCTTGCCGATACCTGCGCGGCCTGGATCAAAGAGCCCGCCCAACCGATGGCCGACTTGTTCGTCGCGCGGGGGCTCTTGACGCTCGAGAAGAGAACCGAGATCGAGGAGGTCGTGGCGCAGGAGCTGGCGTGCCACGGAGGCGATCCGCGGACAACGCTGGAGGCGACCATCGACGGCCGGTCGCTGGAGGTGATGGGCAAGGTCCCCGGGGCTGGCCCCGCGCTCAAGCTCGACAGAAGGCTGGGGCCGCTCTCGGGACGTGACGGGCAAGTCGCGGTGGGAATCCTCGCGCAGGGTGAGACGACGACTCGCCAGCGGTACACGCTGACCCAGCTCTACGCCAACGGAGGCATCGGCCGGGTCTGGCTGGCCAAGGACGGCGCCTTGGGACGCCAGATCGCGCTCAAGGAACTGCACCCCGACCACGTCCAGAACACGAGCGCCTGTTCCCGGTTCCTCTATGAGGCCAAGATCACCGCCCAGCTCGAGCATCCCGGGATCGTCCCGGTGTATGAGCAGGGAGAGGGCCAGACGCCGTATTACACGATGCGGTTCGTGCGGGGCGCACGCTGAACGAGGCCAGCCGGGCTTATCACAAGAAGCGGGCCGCCGGAGAGGCCGATTCACTGGGGATGGTCGAGCTCTTGACGTCGTTTGTGGGAGTTTGCCACGCCGTGGCCTACGCCCATTCGCGGGGGATCATCCACCGCGACTTGAAGGGCCAGAACGTAGTCCTGGGCGACTTCGGCGAAGTGATCGTCCTCGACTGGGGCCTGGCCAAGCGGGTGGCCGTGGACGGGCTGCGCGGCGGGAGTCCGACGGCCGAGGTCGCCGCATCGCCCTCAAATCACCCTCACGCCTCGGACGCGCTCACGTGCCCACCCGCCGGCGACGGTGCCAGCCTTGGCCACGACTCGAGCACCGGAAATGGTTTCGGCGAAAGCGACGACACGACGTATCGCGGCGATGCCCGCCTCGGCGCCGGCCATGACGTGGAGCGTGAGTCAGGAGCTGGGTTGGAATGAACCATCCAGGGCCAGGTGCTGGGCACGCCCGCCTACATGGCCCCCGAGCAGGCGCAGGGACGGCACGACCAGGTCGATCAGCGGACCGACGTCTCCGGCCTGGGGGCGATCCTTTACGAGATCCTCACCGGCCGGCCCCCGTTCGTTGCCTCCAAGACTTCGGAAGTGATCCGCAAGGTCTACCAGGAGGCCCCGACCGCACCACGGCAGATCGTCGGCACGATCGCGCCGGCCATCGAGGCGATCTGTCTCAAGGCGTTGCGGAAGGAGCGAGCGGAGCGCTATGCTTCGGCGTCGGAGCTGGCGCAGGAGGTGCAGCGCCATCTGGCCGACGAGCCGGTGCACGCTTACCCCGAGCCCTGGGCGCGACGTGTCATCCGGTGGGCGCGGCGGCACAGGACAGCCGTCTCGGCCGCCGCCGGACTGCTGGTCGCCGCGACCATCACCCTGGCAATCAGCACTGCGCTCATCGTCCGCGAAAGGAACGAGGCTCAACGTCAAAGGAACCTGGCGCGAATTCAGAAACACGAGGCCGAGATCCAGAAGAACGAGGCCGAGATTCAGGGCCAGCAGGCACGCGAGGCCGTCCATCTATTAACCAAGGGCGCCGATATCGCGCTCGACGATCAGCTCGACCCGCTTCAGAAGGAGTTCCTCGAGAACGCGCTGGCTTATTACGAGAAGTTTACCGGCCGCGTCGCCGGCGACCGGGCGGTCCGGCTGGAGCACGGCCGGACCTACCAGCAGATGGGGAACATCCAGCGCAAGCTGGGACGGCTCGGGGAGTCAGAAGCGGCCTATCGCCGGGCGATAGAAATTCTCGATCCGCTGACGGGTGCCGCAGGTGTGGGACGAGATGCGACGCGTGACCTGGCACGGACGCGCACCCTGCTCGCTGATCTGCTCGTGAGGCGCGGCGGCGACACGGGCCAGGCCGCAATGCTCTATCGCCGGGCACTTGATGCCCAGCAGGCGATGGCGAGCGATCGGCAAGACCCCGCATTCACTGCCCTTGATCGTTTGTACCTGGGCCAGACCAAGAAGAACCAGGCCGACCTGCTGCGGCTGGATGGCCGGTTCACCGAGGCCAGGCCCGTGTATGAGCAGGCGGTCACCGTGATCGATCAGGCGCGGATTGCCGAGCCCAAGCACGTCGCCATCCGCACCGAGCTGGCGCTGGCTCTTGACGCACTGGGCTGGATCCACCGTGAGCTCGGCGACCTCGCGGAGGCCGAAGCCGACTATCGCCGCGCCTTGGAGCTGCTCGAGCCGTTGGTCGCCGAATTCCCCACCGTACCCCGCCATCGCCAGGTGCTGGCGAAGGCGTGCAACAGCCTGGGACTGATCGAAGACACCACGGGCCGCCTGGCCGACGCCGAAGGCCACTTCCGTCGCGAGCTGCTCCAGGTGGAGCGGCTGGTTCAAGACTTCCCGGACCGCCCCGAGCATCGCCGCGAGCTGGCGCGAACCGTGATGAACCTCGGCAACGTGCTCAGCAGCCAGAACCGCAAGGTGGACGCCGAGCCATTCCTCCGCCGCGCTATCGAGGTCAACACGGCCATTTCCGCCCAGAATCCCCGCGATGTCCAGATCCGGCTCGACCTGGCCAAGGCCCATCACAACCTGGGCGAGCTCCTGAACACCAGGGGCGACGCTCGCCAAGCATTGCCCTGTTACCTCAAGTCGCGAGCGATCGCCGAGGCACTCGTCAAGGAGTTTCCCGACAAGCCTCAGTACCGTGACCAGTTGGCAAGCACTCTTCTCAATCTGGTCCTGGCCCGAGTGGTCACCCACGCTGGTGCCGACAGCACGGTCGCGCAACTCGGCGCGACCGCTCGACTCGCAATCACCTCTCTCGCGCCGTCGTCCTGCTCCGCGAAGCGATCGACGCCAGCCCGAAGCTCGCCGAAAAGGTCAAAGCCGACCCCGATATCCAGGCCCTCAAGTCGCGACCGGAGTTCCAGACGATCATGAACATCCTGGTCGACGTGGGAGGGTGACCCTGGACTCACGAGAAGCCGCGCGGGCAGCGCCGCGGCGCAGTGATCCTTGACGGCCTTGGCGGCGATGATTAGCTTCGATCATAATGGGATGGCGCATCGTCCGCCCTGTGTTGGAGTGCGGCTCATCCCAGGGCGGATTCGCTATTTCAATCTGTCATCCGCATCCATCCCGTTGGAAGCATGTTCAGCCCGAGGAGTTTTATCCGTGGCGACTGATCAGAGAACGAGCACCGCCCTTCCCGGGACCACACCAGTCGAGCCAGCCATCGAGAATGAACTGCCGACTTATCGTGCAATCAGCAAGCAGGCGATTTTCAGCGTGGCATGCGGCTCTCTTGCCGTCTGCAGTTTCGCGCATTCCGCCTTCTTCGTATTCTCCTTCCTCGCCATCGGATTGGGCATCCTGGCTCAACGGGCGATCCGGCGTTATCCGGACATGCTCACCGGCTCCGGCCTCGCCAATGCGGGAATCGCCTTGGGGCTCGTCTTCGGATTGATCTCGGGCACGGTCTCCGCGGTGCAGTACTTCGTGCGGCTGCGGCAAGCCGAGGAGTATGCCAAAAAGTATGCCGAGGTCCTGAAATCGCCCAGTCTGGGTGATGTCCTCTGGTACAATACCCATCCGGATATCAGGAAAGAAAAGACCGGCGCCCAGCTTCTTCAGGAACACGAGAGCCGGCCAAAAGAGCGGCAAATGATGGAAGCGAAAATGGGACCGCTTGCCCAGTTGATCGAGCTTCGAAAACGGTTGGCAGCGTCAAAATCTGAAGATATCCACTTCGTCAAGATCGAAGGTGTGGGAGAAGACGACGGCCACGGGTTGGAGATGCAGATTTACGCAGCAGCTCTTTACGAGGTGAACGGTCCCGGGAACAAGGATTTCCCTGAGAAGACGCAATACGCTCTTGCGATCATCAAGGCGAGGCCCGTGGGTCGAGAATACGAGTGGTGGACCCAGAGCGTCCAGTTTCCGTATCAACCCCAGACCTACGTGGCGCCCGTGGCACCCGTGGACGACGGCCACGGCCACGGCGCCCACTGATCCACAAATCGACCCGTCCCAAAAGCTGGATTTCGCCGCCGGGTGCGATGTGGGAAGATCGTGTGCACCCTCGGTCTTCGACGACGATCCCAGTCTCGCCGATGTCACCAACCGGGCCGAATCGAGCGACCCGGTCTTGGCCTTGGGAGGGACCCGGCATGAGCACTCCGGCGAACACGAACGAATCCACGACAAAGCGCCTCGGCGAACGATCGCGCGGCCGTGACCCCGCCGTCCCGCTAAGCAAGAATGCGCACCTGCTCAGATGGGTCGAGAAGATGGCCCGGCTGACGCAACCCGCGGCCGTCCACTGGGTCGATGGGTCGCAGGAGGAGTACGACGCCATTTGCATGCGAATGGTCGCGTCGGGCTCCTTCATCAAGCTCAACGAGAAGCTTTGGCCAGGTTGTTTCTACGCCCGATCCGACCCGAGCGACGTCGCGCGGGTTGAGGATCGCACATTCATATGCTCGCTCTCGAAGCAGGCAGCGGGGCCGACCAATCACTGGGAAGACCCCTTCCAGATGCGGCGCAAGCTGAAGGGGCTGTTCGAGGGCTCGATGCGCGGGCGAACGCTGTACGTTTTGCCGTTCAGCATGGGGCCGATCGGCTCACCGATGTCGCAGATCGGCGTGGAGCTCACCGACTCCCCGTACGTCGTCGCGAACATGCGTATCATGGCCCGCGTGGGGCTGCCCGTGTTTGCGGAGATCGACAAGGGTGAGAAGCGGGTCGTGCCGTGCATGCACACGGTTGGTGCGCCGCTGGCACTAGGTCAAGAGGACGTGCCCTGGCCGTGCAACCCGGAGAAGTACATCGTCCACTTCCCGGAGACGCGCGAGATCTGGTCCTACGGCTCCGGCTACGGGGGCAATGCTCTGCTCGGCAAGAAGTGTTTCGCGCTGCGGATTGCCTCGAACATCGCGCGGGACGAGGGCTGGATGGCCGAGCACATGCTCATCCTCGGGGTCGAAGACCCGAAGGGTGAGAAGACCTACATCACGGCCGCGTTCCCGTCCGCCTGCGGCAAGACGAACATGGCCATGCTGATCCCGCCGGCAGGGTTCGCGGGTTGGAAGGTGTGGACGGTGGGCGACGACATCGCCTGGCTCAAGCCGGATGCCGAGGGCCGCCTGCGGGCCATCAACCCCGAGACCGGCTTCTTCGGTGTGGCGCCGGGCACCTCGTGGAAGACGAACAAGAACGCGATGGCAACTCTGTCACGCAACACGATCTTCACCAATGTCGCCCTCACACCCGAAGGCGGAGTGTGGTGGGAGGGCATGACGGACGAGCCGCCCGACGTGTGCCTGGACTGGCAGGGAAAGCGCTGGACTCCTCAGATCGCCCGGGAGACCGGGGAGAAGGCCGCTCACCCCAACTCAAGGTTCACCGCCCCCGCCTCCCAGTGCCCGACGATCGACCCGGCCTGGGAAGACTCGGAAGGGGTCCCGATCAGCGCGATAGTCTTCGGGGGCCGTCGCGCCACGACGATGCCGCTGGTGTATCAAGCGTTCAACTGGAGCGCTGGCGTCTACATGGGGGCTACTCTGGGCTCGGAGACGACGGCGGCTGCCGCGGGACAGGTCGGCACGGTGCGGCGCGACCCGATGGCAATGCTCCCGTTCTGCGGCTACCACATGGGCGATTACTTCCGGCACTGGATCCGAATGCAGCGTGCTCTCTCGGAGACGCCACGCATCTTCCATGTAAACTGGTTCCGGAAAGGCGCGGACGGTGGATTCCTGTGGCCGGGCTTCGGCGAGAACATGCGGGTATTGAAGTGGATCGTCGACCGCGCCCGCGGGCGCGCACTGGGCAAGGAGACGCCGATCGGCTGGGTGCCGCGCTACGAAGACATCGAGTGGCGCGGCCTCGATTTCCCCAAGGAGAAGTTCGAGCAAGCGCAATCCGTCGATCGCGACGCCTGGCGGACCGAAGTGCTGGCGCACGAGGAACTCTTCATCGACCTCCACGACCGCCTGCCGCCCGAGACCGTATACGAACGCGAGCTTCTGATCTGCCGGTTGTGAGCATTAGCTGAACTGGCGCTCGCAAGAGACCGCCGGTTTCTGTCCGTTTGCATTCGCAAAGCCGTTGCGCGCTCCATTCACGGAGCATAGGTCGAGAAACAATGCTCGGTTTCCCAGACCACTACTTCGACAACCGGCAGGCCCGATCGCTGGGCATGCTCAAAGATCAGCCGCGCAATGTTCTCCGCAGTCGGATTGCAGTCCATGACAAACACCCGCTCGCCCCGCTCGATGAGCACCGGAAGCAGCGGGTCATCGCGGCAGAGCAGCATGTTGTGGTCGAGATTCTCATCGATCCAGAGCTGGACCTTCGTCTTGATGTCGGCAAAATCGACTAACATCCCTCGCTTGTCGAGCACCGGACCCTCCAGTGCGATCACCGCCCGGCCGTTATGCCCATGAAGGTGGCGGCATCTTCCTTCGTACTGAAGCAGGCGATGCCCATAGCAAAACTCGATTTCTCGTGTCACTCGGAACATGATCGTGGCTGCTCACGCCTCCGTTAGAACCGGTCGATTGTGTCCACTCCCGGAGACAAAGCCCGGACGAAACCTCCCAGGTGCGTCCAGCCCCGCCCAGCACGCCGGGAGCAGACACTCGATCAATCACGCTACGATCCCGCGGCCATTCGAGCAAGCCGGGCTCGGCGGAACCTGCGGTGCGGCTTGGCCGGCTATGGCCAGGTGGACACACTTGGCCTGCGGATGCGACGTCAGCGAATTCCGATGCCGGAGACTCCGAAGGGAATCGAAGGAACTGTCAAAGACCGCCGACCTTTGATGTGGTAGTATGACCGGTGCGTCATGCCAGTTAGAGATCAAAATGCGCGATTCTTGACCCTGCGGCGCAATGCGGTCTTGAGCGCCCGTAAACGGCGAGACTGGGACCGCCCGATGACGTAGCGAAGGCTAGAAAGCCGTCGAGGGGCCGGCGAGTGAACCGCGAGGAGGAAGGACCCTGATCGATGGAACAATCACGGTCAAAAGGCCCGACATATTACGTGCTCAGAGGAAGGATCCCCGTGCTGGAGCCGAACCACTTGGCTTGGTGCGAGTGGTTTGAGACAGCTGGTCGCTCGGAGCGAACTGTCAGGCGTCGTCGTCATCGACACATTTTTCCTCGGTAGTGACCACGGATCGGGAACGGATCGAGCGCCGCTACTGTTTCACACCTACATCGACGGCGGTCCTCGGGGCGGAAGCCACTGGCTCGAGCCGACGTGGCACCTGGCAGAGAAACGACACCTTCAGGTCGTCGCTGACGAGCAGAATTCTTGATCGTGGCCGCAGTCGTCATCATCGCGGAGGAAGTTGGTGCCGCAAACCGACTAATGAAGAATGACAACAGTTGCGGATGTGACCGGCTGGCTTGAGGACTTCGCCCCTGGCCGACTGGCCGAGCCCTGGGACAATGTCGGTCTGCTCTGGGGAGACCCGGCCCAGCCGGTCGATCGAGTCATGACCTGCTTGACCGTCACCCATGCGACGGCTGCCGAGGCAATCGAGGAGCGATCCCAACTGATCGTCAGCCACCACCCAGTTCTCTTTCGCGCGGTCAAGCGAATCCGCGCCGACTTGCCGGCGACCGGGCATTTATGGATGCTTGCGCGAGCCGGGATCGCAATCGCCAGCCCGCACACGGCATTTGACAACGCGAACCAGGGCATCAACGACATCCTGTGTGCGAAGCTCGGCCTGGTCGACGTCAGGTCGCTACGGCCGGCAGGGGCGGCTGAGAAAGGATCGGCGGGATCGCCGCTCTCGTACAAGGTGGTTGTGTTCACGCCGGAACCCGATCGAGAGACCGTGAGCTCAGGTGCGTTCCGGGCGGGCGCGGGACGGATCGGTGCGTATGAAGAGTGTTCGTTCGCAATCCCCGGCGAAGGCACGTTCTTCGGTACCGACGCGGCCAATCCATCCGTCGGCGAGCGGGGGCGCCGTGAGACAGTCCGCGAGCTACGCCTGGAATTCGTCACGCCCGCAGCCCGGCTCGCCGCCGTGCTGGCGGCAATCCGCGCACATCATTCTTACGAAGAGCCCGCGATCGACGTCTATTCGCTCCACCAGGCCGAGGCGGAAATGGAAACGTGCCCCGGAGCCGGGCGGATCGGCCGATTGGCACAGCCGTCCACCGCGGCCGAGCTTGCCGCGAGAGCGGGCCGGACGCTCGGGTGCACGGTCGTCGCATTGGCCGCCGATCCGAACCATCGCGTCGCGAGCGTGGCCGTCGCTTGCGGAGCCGGCGATGACTTTCTGAACGATGCGGCGGCCGCCGGCGCCGACCTCCTTCTGACCGGTGAAGCGCGGTTTCACCGCGCCATCGAGGCACGGGAACTGGGTATCGCCCTGCTGGTCGCGGGCCATCACGCGACCGAGCGACCCGGCGTCGAAGAACTGGCGGGGCGAATTGCCCGCGCGTTCCCGGCCCTCACCGTCTGGCCCAGCCAGGTGGAATGCGATCCATTCCTCGTCATCGACACGGACCGGCCGGCGCCTCGTTCCTCGCCGGCTCGATCCTGATCTCGGCCAGCTCGCTCATTTCTTTTTCGACTTGGCAGGGGACTCCGGTGCGGCAGAGTCGTCGGTCTCGTCCTCGATTTCAACCTCGCTGTCAGTCGCGGCTTCCCCCTCGATTTCTTCCTCAGGCGAATCCGAGTCTCCCGCGCCGCTCTTCGTGCCCCGAGCCGTCGGTACAGCCAGATACATCTGATGCTCCCATTGCCCTGACCAGAACTGTCCGGTCCAGCGCTGCAACGAGATCGCACGAACCGTCGGGCGATCTTCGTCTCGAATCACCTCGCCCCACGCTCCGGTGTAGGCGGCGCGGACTTGCGAGGAACTCTCGCCGACGCAAAGTAACCGCTCGCCACTCGGCGCCAGGCAGGCCACGGCTCTCCAATCTTGAGCACCTATCGTTCCACTACTCATCGTCAGTTTGCTCCATTCCGGCGCGGGTGTATCCTGAGGGCGGAATCTGCGTTTTCGGCATCAACCGATTTCGTGGCGCCGGGACTTGATCTTCAAACTCGGTCGGACTTAAAGCGTCGGCACGCACGACGGCTCGCGAAAAAAAGCTGACCGTCGCTAACCGGAAGGGCCAAGGCGGCCCGACCCGTCAATTGGCGGGAGAGCATGGTCGCCGGCTTGATCATCCCTCGAATTGAGCGCGTCCTACCGACCACCATCCTCATCATGAACTTACGCTGAATTGTACCGAGATCCCACACTCCCGGCGAATGAAATCTAGAAAACTCCTCCGAAATCGTCGGCCCAAATCCGGCCGCGCCGACGCGCCAGCTCCGGCCGTCTCTCAGCCATGCGGACGAAACTAGGAAGACTGCACAGGATAGCGAATCAGTGAGTATCTCCAAGTTTGAGAAGAACTTTACCTCGCCGGGCGATGATGCTGGCCTCGTGGGCGGCCGCTTTGATCTCGTCGAGTCGATAAGTCTTGCCGATTTCGGAGCGGAGGACGTTGTGGCGAATGAGCTGGGCGATTTCTCGGAACAGGAGCAGGATCGAAGGAATGGACCGCTCGCGCAGCCAGTGCCCGAGCCAGAAGCCTTCGATGACTCGCCGGCCGGAGATCACGAGCCGCGGATCGACCTGGATCGGCTCGGCGGACAACGTTCCGTAAAGGATGAGCCGGCCGTTCGTGGCCAGGGACTGAAAGACGCCGGTGCCGGTTTCGCCGCCGACAGGGTCGATCGCGTATCGGACTCCATCGCCGCCGGTGATCCGGCGGACTTGCTCGGCGATCGGTCCGTCCGAGGAGGAAATGACCGCGTCGCCGCCCAGTGCTTTGAGCTCGTCCAAGGCCTCGTGGCGGCGGACGAGGTTGAGGGTCTTGAAGCCGTCGTGACGGCCGAGTTGTATGATCATCCGGCCCAAGGTCGATCCCGCCGCCGACTGGAGCAGCCACTCTCCTTTCGGGACGGCCAAGATATGCCGCACCATGGCCAGCACGCTGGCGGGATTGACGTAAAAGGTCGCCGCCTGATCATCTGGGATGTCGTCCGGAAGCGGACGGGCCTGACGAGCTGGGACAACCGCAAATTCGGCCCAGTTTCCGCCCTCGGCGTTCATCACTACGACCCGCTTGCCCTCGAGGTTCAGCAAGCGGCCCAGGAGCCCCGGCCCGACTTGATCGACGATGCCGACTCCCTCGAACCCTGGAATCGACGGAAGCTTGGGCAGAACGCCATATCGACCTTCAACCACCATCAAGTCTGACGGATTGATCGGACTGGCGATCATCCGGACCCGCACTTGTCCCGGCCCGGCTTGCGGGTCGGGCATCTCGCGAGCCGCCAAGACTTTGGCGGGCTCACCGAACGATTCAAAGACAGCAGCTTTCATGAGAACTCTCACGATTCTTGGCGGCCGCCCATTGATAAGACCACGTAGGCCGGGGAAGCTGGAGAATCCGCCAGCAGACTCGCCAATCTTAACGACCGACGAGGCCAAGTGCACCAAACGAATGGATTGCGCATACGTCTGGTCAGGCTAAGAGCCGGACCGGCATCGGCTCGTCAGGCTGGATCGCCTGAACTACGGAATACCTCTGCCTGCCGTCCCATTCAAGGCGGAAACCTCCCGGGATAGAACCCATGAGCACGGATCTTCTTGTGACGACCGACTGGCTGGCGAACCACCTCGGTGATCCGATCGTCCGCGTGGTCGACATTCGCGGATATGTGAGCACCCGCCTGATCGCCGCCGGAGCTGAGGCGGCCGTTTATGAGGGGGCCCGTGACGAATACCTCGCGGGCCACATTCCCGGCGCGGTGTACGTCGACTGGACGACCGACATCACCGACCCCGACGATCCGGTGCCCGCGCAGCTCGCACCGGCAGGTCGGTTCGCCGAGGCGATGTCGATGCGCGGCATCGGCGACCTGACGCGAGTCGTCGCGGTCGACCACTCGGGCGGCCAGTATGCGACGCGGCTCTGGTGGGCGTTGAGCTACTACGGCCACGATAATGTCGGTGTGCTCGACGGCGGCTGGAAGAAGTGGGTCGCCGAGGGGCGTCCGGTCGAAGCGGGCAACGTGATGGTCGCGCGCGCGGTATTCACACCCAGAGCCCGCCCAGAGCTGCGCGTGAACGCCCACGAGGTGGCCGGGCTGCTCGACGATCCGGAATTCAAAGGGTTGCTCGTCGACGCCCGCGACCCCGAGCAATACTCCGGGGCCCGCCGCCGAGGACCGCGCGGCGGCCACATTCCTGGCGCGATCAACGTTCCCCGTGAGCTCTTCTTCGCACCGGGCGGCGGCTTCCTTCCGCTGGACGAGATCGGCCGGACCGTCCGTGAGCGCGGGCTATCCGGCCAGAGGCCAGTGGTCGCTTACTGCAACGGCGGCGTCGCCGCTACCGTGGTGCTATTCAACCTGGCACGGCTGGGTTACGCTACTTTCGCGAACTACGATGGGTCCTGGAATGAGTGGGGCAGCCGCCTCGATCTCCCGGTCGAGTCGTGACGCTCCGGCTCGATGGTTCTTCCGGGTGCGCAGGCTCGCGCGCCGGCCGCTTCGCCAGGATATTGCTGGAGGAAAGAATTGATTCGCGTCGAGGACTATCACAAAACGTACCGTGAGACCGTGGCCGTCGCTGGATTGAGCTTCCAGGTCGCCGCCGGGACGGTCCTGGGGTTGGTAGGCCCCAACGGCGCAGGCAAGACGACCACGTTGCGCGCGCTCGCCGGCATTATCCGGCCCACCAGGGGACGACTGTCGATTGCGGGGCACGACGTCGTGATCGATTCGCTGGCTGCCAAGCGCGAGCTCGCCTACATCCCCGACGACCCGAAACTGTTCGACGCGCTGACGGTCTGGGAACACCTGGAATTCATGGCCGCGGCCTATCGCGTGGGCGACTTCGCTTCCAAGGGAGAGCTCCTCCTGCAACAGTTCGAGCTCCTGGAAAAGCGGCGCACCATGGCACAAGAACTGTCACGCGGCATGCGCCAGAAGGTCGCGATCTGTTGCGCCTACCTGCACGATCCCAGGGCGATTCTTTTCGACGAGCCGCTGACCGGGCTTGACCCGCACGCCATCCGGACGCTCAAGGGATCGATCGCCCAGCGAGCCGCGGCGGGAGCCGCGGTCGTCGTCAGCTCTCACCTGCTCGCACTCGTCGAAGACCTGTGCACCCACCTGCTGATCCTGAACAGGGGCCAGCGGCTGTTCTACGGCTCGCTGGCCGAAGCGCGGTCGCGGTACGCCGGCCTCCAAGGAGAGGCGTCGCTCGAAGATGTCTTCTTCCGTGCCACGGAAGAGTCGGCGCCGTCCTGAGCGGCGAGAACTCCAGTCTATTGATTTCCGACCGGTCTCTTACCGAGAACCCTTTGCATCCCGCCCTTTCCAAGCTGCTGGCGTTGTCGATCAAGGCGAGCTTCCGCCGGTTATTCCGCGGCGCCAGGTCGGTCCGGGGAGCATTGCTGCTTCTATTTGTCATCGGATTCTTGGCGATGATGCTGGGGCCCTCGCTGGCCATCGCCCTCTTGCGCGACCGCCCGGGCGTACTGGCCATGACTGGATGGATCGATCCGTACTTACCTGTCATGCTCTTCGGACTGTGCGCAATGTTCGTTTTCACGGCGGCGGGCGAGAGAGCGATGTATTTCACGCCGGCCGAAGTGGATTTCCTGTTTCCCGCCCCCTTTGACCGCCACGAGCTGCTCATCTACAAGCTGACGAAGACGATGATCGGGGTGCTCTTCATGGCGCTGATCTTGGCGACGTCATTTCTCATCTATCTGCCGTCGTGGCTCTCGGCGTTCGTGGGAATCTTCTTGACGCTGACACTGGTCCAGTTTCTGGCGATGGCGACCTCGTTTATCGGGCAGATCGTCGCCGAGCATGCGTTCACCGCGCGGCGCCGGCTGATCCTGCTCTGTATCGGAGTGCTTGTGGCCGCCGGGCTTGCCCAGGTGCTGTTGCAGACTCCGGTGCACGGCTTCTCCGAAATCGTCGAGCGATTTCGCGAGTCCTGGTCCGGAAGGATCCTGCTGGCGCCGCTCGAAGTCTTCAGCCATGTGATCGCGGCCGCAAGGTGGTTCCCCGACCTCCTGTGCTGGTCGGCGGCCGCGGCGGCGATCGACCTGGGGTTGCTGGCTCTCATCCTGAAGCTCGATGCCGATTATCTCGAGTCGGCCGCGGCAATCAGCCAGAAGGTCTACGACAAATTGCAGCGCATGAAGCAGGGGGGAGGTTTCGCGATGCCGGTCTCGCAGAAGGCGGCGCGGATCCAGGTCCCCGCGTTTCCATGGCTCGGCGGCTGCGGGCCCCAAGCATGGAGGCAGGTTCTCCTGGCTCTCCGCAAATCGAAACACCCGCTCGTGGTAATCGCATTGCTCGGCGGCGGGCTGTTGGTTGTGGCTTTTCTTGGGCCGCGTCCGACCAACAATATCCCGATCATTTCAGTTCTCGGAATCGCGCTTCTGGCCTATGTGACTTTTCTGCTCACATTGCAGGTACCCTGGGCGTTCCGCGGCGACATTGATCACATGGATTGCCTCAAGTCGCTGCCGGTGGCATCCTTGCCGCTGGCAGTCGGGGAGCTGGCCGGCGGCGTGATCATCCTGGCCGGGATCCAGTTCCTCGTACTGGCAGGCCTGGTCCTCGCGCAGGGACATCTGGTCGTCAACCTGGTGGGGTTTGCGTTTCTGCTCCTGTTCGACGTGCTGATGCTCGCGCTTTCGAATACCCTGTTCCTGATTTACCCGGTCCGGGCAGTGCCGGGGGTTTCGACGGACTTTCAGTTTCTCGGCCGGTTCATGCTGTTCGCGATGCTTCAGATGTTGATCGTGTTGCCATGCCTGGGCATACCGGCGGCGATCGGGGGCCTTGCCTATGCGTTATCGGGCTTCTCCGTTCCCGTATTCCTGGCGACGTCCTGGTTTGTGCTGGCCGCCGAGCTGCCGCTTTTCCTCGTCGCGCTCGCTTCACGGTTCGACCAATTCGACCCCAGTCTGCACGTGCCGGCGTGAAGACGTTCCCCGGGGTCGAGCGCGACGGCGCGCCAGAATTGACCCCGCAGGGCTCTTGCCGCCGAGCGAGGTGGGACGTACCTTGGTTGTTCTGATCGAACCGGGATTGGAGCGGACCCGGCCAACCCGGCTGCCGGAGCTACGCAAACGGGGTGAAGCCTCCAGGGGAGTGACCTCTCAGTTCGACACCAGAAACGGGAGATCCGCTCGATGCGAGAACCAGATCCCAAAAAGCCCGGAGCGCCGCCCGGCCACAGCCGGCGCGATTTTCTGCGAGGATCCGGCGTGGCGGCAGCCACCGCGGTACTGACCGGCCAGGCGACCCTGGCCGTCGACGAAGCCCACGCCGCGCAGGACGAGCCCAAGCTGCTCTCGGGCTCTGTCGAGATCACGCTCAAGGTCAACGGGCAGGATCGTGGCTGCACGGTCGAGCCGCGCGGCACCCTGCTCGACACGCTTCGCCATCAGCTCGATGTCACCGGTCCCAAGCGGGTCTGTGATCGCGCGAGCTGCGGCGCGTGCACCGCGATCGTCGACGGCGAGCCGGTCTACTCCTGCACAACGCTCGCCATCTCGTGCCAGGGCAAATCGATCGAAACGCTCGAAAGCTTTGACACCGGCGAGCGCGGTGTGCCGTACGCGTTCCACCAGAACGACGCACTCATGTGCGGTTACTGCACACCGGGATTCGTGACGTCGTGCAAAGCGCTGCTCGACAAGAACCCGAACCCGAGCCTGGATGAAGTGCGCAAGGGGCTCGAGGGCAACATCTGTCGTTGCGGTACGTATATTGGCGTCATGCAAGCGGCGCTCGCCGCGGCCAAAGCCATGAAAGGAGCTTGATCCATGGCAAGCTGGCCCGAAACCACCCGGGTGATCGGCGGCAGAATTCCGCGGCTTGACGGTCTGGCGAAGGCGTCGGGGCGGGCGAAATATCCTTCGGACGTCCGGCCCGAAGGGACGCTGTTCGGGGTGATGCTTTACAGCCCACACGCAAATGCCAAGGTCAAGTCGATCGATATCTCAGCGGCCGAGAAGATGCCGGGCGTGAAGGCGGTCGTCGCAATCGCCCAACCGGGAACGACCCTGAGGTACCACGGCGACGATATCGCAGCCGTCGCGGCCGAGACCGAAAACCAGGCTCGCGATGCGGTCCGCGCGATCAAGGTCGAGTACGAGGTCCTGGCCCACGTCGCCACCGAAGCCCTGTCGATGGCCGAAGGGGCGCCCGAGGTCTTCAAGGGCGGCAACGTGAGAAAAGGCCGCAGCCAAACGCGCGGCGAGGCCGAAAAAGCCATGGCCTCCGCCGAGGTGACCATCGAGGGCACGTATTCCGTGCCGATGATCACCCACGTCTGCCTCGAGTCGCACGGGCTGACCGTCAAGTTCGATGGCGACGACAAGATCGTCTGCTGGGCCAGCACGCAGAACGTGAGCGGCGTCGCCAACGACCTGGCTGGTCTCTTCAAGATTCCCCAGGCAAATGTGACGGTCTACACCGATTACATGGGCGGAGGCTTCGGCTCGAAGTTTGGCGCCGACTTGTGGGGTCGAACCGCGGCCCAGCTCTCCAAGCAAGCTGGCGGACGGCCCGTCAAGATGTTCCTCGACCGGGTGCAGGAACATCTGGCGGCGGGCAATCGTCCCAGCGGCTGGGCGCACATCAAGCTGGGTGCAAGCCGCGACGGCACACTGGTCGCATTGATCGGCGACGCCAGGGGGACCGGCGGCGTCGGTGGCGGTGCTGACGTGATCTTGCCCTACGTCTACAATGTGCCCAACACCCAGGTGGCCCAGTCGACTGTCATGACCAACTTTGGGAGTTCGCGGGCCATGAGGGCCCCGCGCCATCCTCAGAGCTGCACTCTCACCGAAGCGGCGATGGACGACCTCGCCGACAAGCTGGGAATCGATCCGCTCGAATTCCGACTCAAGAATCTGCTGCCGACCGATTTCCATACGCCAATCTATGAAGGCGAGCTGAAAATGGGGGCCGAGCTGATCGGCTGGCGCGAGAAACGCAAACCTCGGGGCCAGAGCGGTCCCGGCCCGGTCAAGCGCGGGATGGGCGTGGCCCTGCACCAGTGGGGCGGCGGCGGCGCCCGCGACAAGAAAGTCTCGTGCACGATCAACCCCGACGGCTCGGTCGAGATGCGCAGTGCGACCCAGGACATCGGCACCGGCGCGCGAACGGTGCTGGCAATCGTGGCGGCCGAGATCCTGGGCCTCAAGCCGACCGACATCTTCTCGAACATCGGCAACTCGACATTTCCGCCGGGTCAGGCTTCGGGAGGCTCGACCACGACACCCTCGATGACTCCGCCGGCCTTCGACGCAGTCACCAAGGCAAAGGACGCCCTCTTCAAAAAGATCGCCGCTTCGGTCAAGGCCCCGCCGGAAGACCTGTCGCTCAAGGACGGCCAGCTCTATGTCGCGGGTGAGCCGGTGATGTCCTGGAAAGACGCCTGCCGCAAGCTCGGCATGACACCTGTCTCGGAAACCGGCTCGTTCCAGCAGGGGCTCTCCGGCGTGGGCGTGGCCGGCTGTCAGTTCGCCGAGGTCACGGTCGACGTCGAAACCGGGGTGGTCAAGGTCCAGAAGATCGTCGCCATTCAGGACTCAGGTCTGATCATCGACAAGTTGACCTGGGAAAGCCAGATCTACGGCGGCGTGATCGGCGGCCTGAACTACGGCCTGTTCGAAGAACGGCTGGTCGACCCGACCACCGGTACGATGGTCAACCCCGACATGGAGTGGTACAAGCTGGCTGGCGCAGCCGACATCCCCGAGATCATCGTACGGGCTTACGAGCCCCCCGATCAGAAGGCCCGGGGTGTGATCGGCGTCGGCGAGCCCCCCACGATTTCGACCGCGGCCGCGATCGGCAATGCGGTAGCCAATGCCATCGGTGTGCGAGTGAGCGAGTGGCCCATGTCGCCCCGCAACGTCTTGAACGCCCTTGCCACAGTCTCCAAAGAAGGGAAGGCATAAGACCATGAAATCCTTCGCGTATGCCGCCCCAACCAGTGTCGACGACGCGGTCAAGCTCCTGAGCGCGCCCAACTCGGCCGCCCTCTCGGGAGGGACCGACCTGATCAGCCGCATGAAGGACTACGTGACCTCTCCCGATCGCGTCGTCTACCTCAAGGACATCAAATCGCTCGGGGGCATCTCGGGCGATGCCAAATCGAGCGGCTTGACCATCGGCGCCGGCACCAAGCTCACCGAGATCGTGGCCAACGGTCAGATTCGCGAGTCTTATCCGGCGCTCTGGCAGGCAACCATCGAGGTCGGCTCGCCCCAGATCCGGAACATGGCGACCCTGGGAGGCAATCTGCTCCAACGGCCCCGGTGTTGGTATTTCCGGGCCGGGCACGGCCTGCTGGCCATGAAAGACGGCAAGAGCCTGGTTCGCGAGGGCGACAACCGCTTTCATGCCATCTTCCAGACCGACGGGAACGCACTGTTCGTCAGCCCGTCAAGCCTGGCCGTGGCCTTGAGCGCGCTCGATGCCCAGGCGACGATCACCGGGCACCAAAGGCGAGCGCACCTGCAAGGTCGAGGACCTCTACCGGGTGCCCAAGGTCGAGACCGAGCTCGAGCTCACGATCGAACCGGGCGAGATCTTGACCAAGGTGACCATCCCGCCTGCCAAGGGCAAGAACGCCTCGTACGAGGCGCGCCAAAAGCAAGCTCAGGACTGGCCGCTCGTGCTGGCGTCAGTCAACCTGATGATGGATGGCGATACCGTCTCGTCGGCCAAGGTCGTGGTCTACGGCGTCGCACCGATCCCCTGGCGGAGCACGTCGGCGGAGAAGTCGATCACCGGAAAGCGGTTGACGATCGAAACCGCCGCCCAGGCAGGTGAGGCCGCCGCCCTTGGCGCTGCCCCGTTGTCGATGAACGGATACAAGGTGCCGCTCACCAAGAGCGTCGTCAAGCGAGCCTTGCTCGCCGCCATCGGCAATCGCTACTGGGAGCAGGCTTGACCGCCTGATTTCGATGGCCGCCAATACTGAACCGGGTGAGCTTCCGGTCGTGGAGCTGCCTTCGCCTTGCCTCCATCTTCGCAACAAGGGAATGTACGTTTACACCGACGGAACCGCCGGCGAGGATGAGGAGGACGATGGCGGAACTGTCTACTGGTGCATGAAGACCATGAAGAATTTTGGGCCTGACGACGACCTGGTCGGCGGCCGTCTCTGCCGCGACCCGGCGCGTTCTTGCTACGAGCCTTTGTGAACGGCGGTTTGAAAGGCTCCAGCATTCGGGGTATATTTCTTCACAATCTCTCTTGATAGGCAAAAGATAGGATGGCATTCTAGGACTCGTCGTTCTCTTCCGGTAAAGAGACGGCAAGCTCAGTACGGATCCGGAATGTCTGACTACGTTCACGAGGAGGATTGAGCTATGGGCGACGCGCGGGATATCGCCAAGAAGAAAAAGGCTGCCGAGAAG
Source organism: uncultured Isosphaeraceae bacterium (assembly GCA_963781785.1). Taxonomy (GTDB): domain Bacteria; phylum Planctomycetota; class Planctomycetia; order Isosphaerales; family Isosphaeraceae; genus CAWAHD01. The sequence continues at coordinate 1,915,025 of CAWAHD010000002.1, forward strand.
AAGGGCGCCAAAGGCAAATCCGACGCCAAGGTGGTAGCCCCTTCGGCGAAGCCCGATGTCAAGACTGGAAAGAAGTAATCGCTCCTCCACAGAATTTCATCGCCCGGAGCCGAGGGCGCACCGCTCTTTTGAGTCGCGGGCCTTTCGCTCCGGTTTTTTCTTGCGCTCGAGCGCCTGCCTCCTTTCAACCGGTCTGCGTTTCCCGCGATTCGCCAGGCCGCGGGGGCGACGCAACAGTTGTCCCGAGAAAGCGCTGGGCGGCCATCAGACTGCGGGTCGTGAGGCCCACCGTGAACGGATGAGACGGCACGGCATACTGGTCGTCCGAAAGCTGAGACAGGATCGCAACAGCCGACGCCGACAGCTCAGCTTGGGCGGAACATTTCCAGACCCACGCCATCCACAAAAGCATCCGCCGATAGAGTTCGAGTCGGTGGATTAGCCGGTGTTCGAACAAGAACCGGTAAAGGCCGGCGTCGCGCCGGGGTCAGCGACGGGGCATCCCTCGCGCAGCAGAATCTCCTCGGCAAGGTCGAAGGTGAGGGGTGAGTAGTCGAGCCAGGAAGGGCACCGGTCGAGCAGGGCGTCGACCCGTCGCGGCATGTCGGCGGCCGAGATCGACGACGGCTCGAGCCCAGCGACCGTCGCCGGGAACGCTGATGCTCGAAACGATGGCCCCACAGTCCCGTCCAGCCAGTCGCGCACCGCTTGAGGGATTTGCGGTGCGCATAACGTCAAACACCCGGCGAGCAGCCCGAGGGCCAACTCCGGAACGTCTCGGACGCCGTCAGCGCCCGTCTGGCAGTCGATCTGGTCGAGCAGACTGCCGGCGCCGGACGACTCGCCCTCAACTGCGCCGATGACATCGCATATGCCACGTTCCACGTCGCAGAGAAACGCAGCGGTTCGGCGCTGGTTGATCGCGCTTGCCGAGACCACAATCGAGCCCCGTCCCTCGCCGTTCAGGGGCGTGACCAGAGAGCCCAAGAGCCGCGGACACTCGAACATCGTCGGCACCCCTTGTGAGGGCGATTTACCGCCGATTCGACGTGGTCGTACACGCTCGAGCCGGTCGGAATCAGCAACCGCCAGCACCGACGCCTCGCCGCCCTTGCGCCTGCTCAGCTTGTCGCCGCATCGGGAAAGCGCGGCCTGGGCCGCTTTCCGGATCTCCAGATCGTCTCCCGTCGCCATGAGACGGAAGAGCGCCCGTGTTGCGGGCGAGCCATCGTGCTTCGACAGCTCATCGACAATCGCTAGCCGAGACTCCAGCTCGAGCGCTGCAAATCCTTCGAGTGCCAACCAGCATTCCTCCGGGGCGCTTTCGAGCCGATTGGCAATGAACCCGAGTACCCCGAACTCGCTCTTCGCGGCCTCCTGTTCGCCCGATGCAGGCTTGCCCACCGAGCCTTCCCGGTAGTCAGCGGTGGATGATTCGGAAGCCAAACCCGGCGGAATCCGTCGCCTCTCTTCCTTGATCGTTCATCCTTCATCCTTTCCGATCTACCACAACCGTGACGGCGCCGGGTTTCGCCACACGCGGCCGAGCACCTTTGAAGCGGAGCGCGGCTGGCCGTTTGGCCCACGCGAACTGGTGGAGTAAAGCCGTCCCTTACCACCTTCCTGATTGTGCTCGTAGAGGGGAACCGTCGAGGAGGTGTACTCCTTCACGTCGACGGGCAACACATAGAAGAGCGGTCGGGCTTCAGACGGATCTGCCCGCCGGACGGACGATCCGACGTGCAGGGCCTGGCCCCACTTTGGGTCGTACTGCTCGTACACCGGCAACGAGGCGATTCCCTCCCGGTCGGGCGCGAAGAAGGCGACCGCCTGTGGAACATTCAATTGCCGATCGGTCCCCGCGGTTTGCACTGTCAGGCGGGCCGGCATTCCGGGACGCAACAGACCTGCATAGACCGCGACCGGAAGCGCGAGGCGGCGGTCGGACAGGTCAAGCTGGTACATGATCTGGTTGTAGTCGTAACGGGGCGTCGGGTCGAGATTTCCCGAGAACGTCGTGGTGTACGTCCCCTCGAAATAGATGATCCGGCCGTTGTCCTGGTCGAACGCCGGGTGCTGTTTGGGGTTATAAAAACTGTACCTGTCGTGAGTCACGATCTTCTTGGCGTAGACCCAGGGACCAACGGGCGTGTCGGCCTCGGAATACCAGACCTCGCCGAGCGACGAGGTGCTGCCGAACGATTCCACAGCAATCATCGCCCAGCGGCTCCGATAGGGATTCCAGTAGGTCGACCCGCCGTGCGCCACCACCATCTTGCCCGAGTCGATGTCTCGAAGGTTCAAGAGCGCCTCTTCGGCTGACATCTGTCGTGACGTGATCAGGTTGGCTTGCTGCTCCTGGCGGACGAGCTGGGTGTTCCGTCTCCACTCGTACCGCACGCCCCCGTCGGGACCGCGGTCGAGCTGCCGTTCTACCAGGCGAGTCCCCGGCGCCAGGCACGTATATGCCTCGAACGACTCAGCCTGCTGGAGCCTGGCCGGGTCAGCAAGCACGCGAATCAAGGGATACGGGTTGGCGTAATAGACGTAGTCGATCCCATATTCCTGGTGCAGGAAGGGATGCCCGTCGGGGTACTCGCCGGCACGGGCGGAAGCCTTGGGAAAGGTGACGACTTTCTGAAACCGCTGCGTCTCAGGGTTGAACTCGGCGAGTCCGCGTTCGTAAACCTCGAGAGCCTTACGGACCTTGGCATAAACGGCAAACATACGCTCGCGGCCGCTGCGATCGTTGAGGACCGTCAAACCGGTGAGCCATGTGGGGCCCTCGCCCGGCATCGGGGCAGTGGGACGAGCCAGGCCGTGTTCGTCGACGAAGTAGCTCAGATCGACGCCCACCTCGGGGTCAAGTCCGCCGCGTCCGGGTAGCGCGGAGATCGCCCCCGGCACGTGGAAATTACCAATCGGATAATCGGGACGATTGGTGTCGCCCCAGAACCAGTAAAGCTTGCCCAGGAAGGTTGCATTCAGCACGCTGTCCTGGCCGAAGACCTGGCCGTTCAAAAGCGGCTCGCGAATCGGGGCCTTCACGCCGGTCATGATGCTGTCACGATAGATACCCTCCCCCGTGACCCGGTAAAGCCGGCGCGCAATGTTGAGCCGGCGGATGACGACCTGCGCCGAGCCCCCCTCGGTGATCTGAAAAGCCTCGCCCTTGCAGCCGGAACTGTCGGGCTCGATCTGATATCCATGGCTCTTGATCGAGAAATAGACCTTGTGGTCGAACAGCCCCGGCTCGTCGAACGCCACGATTCCGTTGCTGTCGGTCACATAGCGCACCTGGTTGACAGTCCGGAGCTCGACCAGCGGAACCCCGCGGCCGGTTCCCTCCTCGACGACCTGGATCCGAAACGGACGGGGCGCGCGCTGGGAGTATCACCGGATCCAGCCGCTCGCGCCGAGGTCGGCACGACACCCGCCATCACGATAGCCACCGCGGCCGTACAAGCCCAGCGCCGACATCGTGTGCAACCCTCCTTCAGGCGTTATTCGGCGAACCACGATCGCTTCGATCGCCCGCGATTTCGACGGCTCGAACGGCCCGGGCTCGACCAGGGAAAGCCAAAATCGTCGCTCTTCTCGGTCTCGATCTCGGCGCGTTCGACCAGCGAATCGCCGATCTCGGCGAGAAACCGGCTGGGGACGGTGAACACGGTCGGGCCGCGGCCTCCCAGCGCGATGGACAGCGGGTAGGTCAGGGTCAGCTCATTCATCGCCCGGGTGATCGCCACGTAGAAGATGCGCCGTTCTTCATCTTCTCCGCCGGGTTCCTCGAGGGACCGGCGGTGGGGAAAGCTGTCCTCGACCAGGCGCGGAACGAACACATGCGACCATTCCAGCCCCTTGGCCTGGTGCACCGTGCTCAGGACAAGGATTTCGCCCTGATCTTCGCTCGCGACCGAGTCCATCCCGTAGACGTCGCCGGCCAGTAGGAGCTCGGAGATCAGCCGCTCAAGACTGTCGTACTTGGCAGCCAGGAGGGCAAACTGCTCGATGTCGGCGATGCGGTTCTCGGGCCGCTCATACGTCAGTCGGACCGTCGCGGGATAGCCACCCTTGAGAATGGCCGTGACCGCGGCTGCCGGGTTGCGCTCCGGGTCGGTCGCGCGCAGGCTTTTGAGATCAGCAATGAACGCCGCGAAAAAACCCTTGCTCTTGGCCGGAGCCAGTGCCATTGCCTCGGCCGACTCCAGGGCGTCGAAAGGCCGTCCGCTCCGCGACAGAAACTGAAAGACCGCCGCGGCCTTGGCCGGACCGATGCCGGGTAGAAGCAGGAGCAGTCGCCGCCACGAAGCCTCGTCGCGGGGGTTGACCACAACTCTCAGGTGTGCCAGCACATCCTTGATGTGGGCCTGCTCGAAAAAGCGAAGTCCACTGCGAACCGTATACGGGATGCCCCGCGCCAAGAGCTCGCCTTGCAGCAGGATGCTGTCGTGGTGGTTGCGATAAAGCACGGCCATCTTGCCCAGCGCGAGGCCCTTCTCGCGCGATTCGAGGATCTGCTGGCAAATCAGCGCTGCTTCTTCGTAGGCATCTTCGGTGGCCACCAGGAGCGGGAGCGGCCCATCAGGCCCGGCCGAGGTCAAATCCTTGGTAAACCCGCGCTGGTTGTGCGAAATCGATGCCCGGGTCACGGCAACGATCTGCGGGGTCGAGCGGTAGTTCACCTCGAGCTGGAAAACCCGCGCCCGGGATGCCGCTCGGGGAATCGGAGAATGTTGTCGTAGTCAGCGCCACGGAATCGGTAGATCGACTGGGCGTCATCGCCGACGGCTGTGAGGTTGCCAGCTCCCGCGGCGGCGATCGCCTCAACCACCTCGACCTGAACGGCGTTCGTGTCCTGCATCTCGTCGATCAGGATGTGCGCGAACTTCCGTGCTTCGGCGACCCGCTCCTCGGGAAACTCGCGGATCGAGCCGGGCCCATTGCAAGAGCAGGTCGTCATAATCCATGCAGTTGGCCGTGCGCTTGCGCTCGGCGTAGGCCGTGGCGACCGCTTCGATCCCGGCCTGCCACGGAACGAGCTCGGCGCTTCGCTCGGCGATCAACTCGCCCAGGGGCCGATTCACGTTGGCGGCAAAGCTGATCAGATGGTGAATCAAAGAGGCCTTGGGGACAAGCTTGCCCGTTCCCGTCGAGCGCGGCGTCATCCATGGCTAGCTTGATCAGATCGAGTTGGTCTTCGCTGTCAAGGATAGTGAAATTGTCCTGATATCCCAGCAGAGTCGCGGCGCGGCGGAGCAAGCGATTTCCGATGTGGTGGAACGTCCCGGCCCACACATGGGCCGCCTGTTGTCCGACGAGCGATTCCATGCGCCTCACCATCTCGCGCGCGGCACGGCGGGTGAACGTGACCAGCATGATCGATCCGGGGGGCACACCGGAGGCGATCAGGTGAGCCACCCGGTACGTGATGACTCGCGTCTTCCCCGACCCCGGGCCAGCCAGAATCAGGTTGTAACCACCCGGTGCCGTCGCCGCTTCGCGCTGCGAGTCATTCAGCTCGCGCTCCAGTTGGGCGGCCAGGCGAGCGTTCAAGGGCGATTTGAGTCGAATCTTCCGCATGCTACGGCCCGAACGCGTGGGAGAACTCTCGGGCATTCCTGATCACCGAGCAGGACGTATTATACCACGATGGGGTCGTGCGCTGCCGGGGGCAGCGGCGGCCCTGCTGACTGGAAGGCTTGACCAGCCGGTCGCCTTACGGCAAATGGCGGGGCTGTGGTATGATGATTCAGGCCCCGTACGCGAGTTCTCCCTGACCCGCACGTCGAGTCGGTGGAACTCCGTCCCAGTACGTTTCCCGGACGATGGCTCGATGCCGTCGCACTCCTCGAGGGCGACACCCGGCGGCTCCGCGCGGTGGTCGACCAAGGCTGCGCGACGCCTGAACATGCCGCGTTCGGCGCGCGGCTGGCTTTAGGCCCGTGGGTCGTCCTGATCGGGGCTGGCGAGAGTGGGATCCGAAGAATCACCGTCGAATCAAATCAAGGAGCGATCGGTCATGGCCGGCGACGAATCCGAGCCCGAGCTGGACATCATCCGCGAGCCGAAGGTCTATCTTCTGGGCCGTCAAATTGTTGACGAGCAGGCTCTGGCCGAGTTTCTTGTCGACCATCAAGTCGACCACTGGACCACGGACACCCCGGTCGCCGGCGAAAAGTTGATCGAGACCGCCGGGCGGGTGTGCTACATGTCGTTCCAGCGGCCGCGCCGGGCGGAAACCAAGCCTATATCAGCCATTTGCTCGAAGTCGGGCACGGCTCGGTGCTCGAGCACGCCGTTTTCAACCTGCTCGTTACGGGCGTGAGCCGCAGTCTCACCCACGAACTGGTGCGGCATCGTGCGGGCTTTGGATTCTCGCAGTTGAGCCAGCGGTTCGTCGATGAATCCAAGTGCTCATTTGTCGAGCCGGCCGACATCGCGGCCGATCCGGATCTGCACCGGATCTGGCTTCAGGCGATGCGGGCCAGCCAGGCTGCCTATCGCGCGCTGGCCGATCGGCTCACCGTGACATTCAAGGAAATCCCCGACCGGACATTGAGGCGCAAGAAAGCACGCGAGGCCGCTCGAAGCGTCTTGCCCAACGCCACCGAGACAAAGATCTTCGTCACCGCCAATGCCCGGGCGCTACGGCACTTCATCGAGATGCGCGGGGACGCCGCAGCCGACGTCGAGATCCGCCGCCTCGCGGTCGCCGTTTACAAGCTCCTCTCTCGTGAAGCTCCCAATCTCTTCGGCGACTACTCCTTGATCGATCTGCCGGAGGGTGGCCAAGCCGTCACGACCGTCCATCGCAAGGTCTGAAAAGAAATAAAGCTTCTCGCCGATCGGTTCGACTTGCCGATCGAGATGGGGGGTAGTACGCTGAATTCAGCTAACAAAAGTGCAGTCAAGTCCGCGAAAAAGCAGGGTTCATCAACTTCCCGACCCGGTCCGCGATAGTGGGGAGTGCGATCCCATGTCCGACACAGACGAAGAAGAAGACCTCCAGCCGCCCACGTCCCCACGAAATCCGGCGCAGCCGGCGCCGTTGCCCCGCCTCTGGAAGACGGAGCCCGAGTCGGACGAGTATGACGCGTTGCCATCCGGCAAAAAATCATCCCAGGCGAGCGAGGACGCCGTCTCCCGGTCCTCCACCCCGTCGAAATCGAAGGGAAAGTCGAAATCGGTCAAGGAGAAGGAAGCCCCTGTCGGGGAGAAGTCGGCCGCGAACAAGGTATTGAAGGAAGACACTCCGACTCTGGATACGTACGAAACGCGGCGCCGGGCCCGGATGCTGGTGGGTGCTCTCACCGTGGTGTGTGTGCTGCTTTTCTGCTGGATCATCTACACCGGCTTCTTCTATGACCCCAGCCCCGTGATGGCCGCAGAGGATCCGATCACCGCCACGACCGCTCCTGAACCGGTCCTGTCGCCCGATGGCGTGGCCCAATTCATGTTCGATCGAGCGCGGAATATGGCCGAGCACGGGCACGAGGATCAGGCGATCGCCATGCTGAAAAGCCTGATCAAAGTCTACAAAGACACACCGACTGCGCTCGCAGCCAAGGCGGCACTCGATCGGTTCAGCAAGAACCTCCCGTTGTTTTCGCAGGGGCCCATCGTCGTCGCCCAAGCCGAGGAGGTCAAACCGCCACCGGCCCCCAAAGCCCCTCCGACGGTCGTTGCGCTCAAGCCGAACCCGCCCGATGGCGGAGCGGGCGAGGCCGCCCTCGTGCTCCCATCTAACCCCGCCGAGGCTGTTGTGGTGCCGCCGGCAAGCCCGGCCCGAACGACGACGGGAGCAGCCGCTGGATCGGCACGCACTCTCCCCGCAGGGTTCCAGGCCAATCTCCAGGCTGGTATCCACCAGTCGGGCTGGCCGCGCGTGATCGTGGGCGCTCGTGACGGGGCACCGATGGTGCTGGTACCGGGCGGCACGTGCACCATGGGAAATGACGACGGACAACCTTCGGAACGACCCGCTCATGCCGTACGATTGTCGACGTATTACATCGACGAGCACGAGGTGACAAACCGCCAGTTCCGCATTTTCCTGGGAGAAACCGGCTACAAGGGCCAACCTGCCGGCAAGTGGCTCTCGGAGGAAAAGGCGAGAGAGAGCGAGACCTTACCCGTGACCTATGTCAGCTTTCCGGACGCCAATGCCTTCGCCGCCTGGGCAGGCAAGGAGATTCCAACCGAGGCACAATGGGAGATGGCTGCGCGATCGGCCGACGGCCGGCGCTTTCCCTGGGGCAACGAGCCGCTGGAGAAATCCCACACCCGCAACCTCCGTCAGATCAATCCCGTGATGTCATTCGCCGAAGACGTCTCGCCCTGCCGCGCCTTCGATATGGCCGGTAACGTCCAGGAATGGACCAGGGACTGGTACGACTCGAAGTACTATCATCAGTTTCGACATAGCATTCCCGAAAACCCGGCGGGACCGAACAGCCGACCGAAGGACCAGCTCGTCGTGATCCGGGGGGGCGCAAGAACTGGTCGATCACCGCACGCGAGGGATCCCGGCGAGATACCCGGCTTTCCTTTCTGGGCTTTCGGTGTGTGCTCATGGTGGAAGGCCCCGGCGCAACCCCGACTGCCGTCAACCCGTCGGCGCCCGCGCCGCCAGGGACGGCCCCACGCACAGCACCCGATCCCGCGGCTGCGCCGTTCTGATCAGCTTTCCTGATCAAGAAACCACTGAATTGTCCGCCCGATACTCTCCCGGTAACTGCACGCAGGCTGCCATCCCAGCCGTGCCCGCGCTTTCTCGGTGCTGTACTCCAGACGACGCCCCAGGAGCCAGGCGCCGTAGCGAGTCACCCGGGGTGGCCGGGCCCGGCGCAACAGCCGGTCCTGAAGCTCGAGCGCAAATCCCCCTGCGTAGGCCAGCGGATACGGAATCCGCCGGGTCACCCGCGGAACACCGATCGCGTCAGCGAACAGGTCCAGGAACGCCCGCTGCGTGATCGGGCCCTGGCCTGTGATGTTGTAGGCCTCCCCCTGCGATCCCGGATCGCGGGCCGCCAGGATCGCAGCGTCGGCCACCACCCCGGCATGGACGGCACTCAGGGGATTATCGCCACTGCCAACCAGGATCACCCGGCCTCGGCGAAACTCCCGGATCAGCCGTGGCACCGTAGTCCGGTCGCGCTCGCCGAAGAGCCAGCTCGGACGGATCACCGTCAACGGCAAGTCTCCGGCTTCAAACATCGGCCAGAGTAAGCGCTCACACTCGACCTTGCTCCGCGTGTAATAGTCGAGCATCCACACATTCTGACCCAACGGGGCTGACTCCTCGATCGGCGCTGACCTATCGGCAGGATGGCCGTAAGCGCTGGTCGAGCTGATGTGAACAAATCGGCCCACCCCGGCTCCCGCCGCCGCCCGGGCGACTGTTTCAGTTGCCGCAAGGCAACCGGTCTGAAACTCGCGCCAGCTTCCCCAGTCGCCCACCTTCGCGGCGCAGTGAAAGACTGTCCCAACCCCTGCAACGGCGGCGGCGCACGCTTTGGAATCGATCAGATCGCCTCGGACCACTTCGACCCCGAGCGCATCCAGAAACGACGTCGAGCTTCCCGGGCGGACTGAAGCCGCGCACCGGCTCACCCTCTTGCCTCAGCCGTTCAGCGAGATGACTCCCGAGCAGACCCGTGGCGCCGGTGAGTAGCACACGATCGCCGCGCCTTTTCGAGCGGAGTCCCGCCATCTCGCGTCATTCCCATCAAGCACCGGGGTCGATTGCGCCGCTTGACGCCTTATCTTGATTGAGCAGGCAAGAAGGTCAAGGGCCAATTGATCCCCAACAGCCCAAGGCGCGGGCCACCGAAGCCGGTATTGCCTTTTAAAGCGCGAACGATGAGAATCGCCGCGCACCTCAAGACCCGTGTTGGAGTCTCTTTCAACTTTATCATTTCGGGAGAGGGATCATGGCATCGACGCCAAAGCGCGTGAAGCTGACGGGAAGCCATCGCGCCGCACCACCGGGTGCGGTGATTGGCCCAGCCCATTCCGACGAGCACATCGAGGTGACGCTACGGGTCCGGGCTCGGGCGGAAATTCCGCCCAAGCGCCGGGCGGCAACCCTCAGGCGGCATCACAAGGAACGTGAGTACCTGACTCGAGAAGAGCTCGGGGCAAACCATGGAGCGTCGCCGGAGGATATGGCCAAGGTCGCCGCATTCGCCCGGGAGCACGGGCTGGCGGTGAGCCATGCAAGCGAGGCGCGCCGGAGCGTCTGGCTCGCCGGCACCGTCGCCCAGATGAGCGCCGCCTTCGGCGTTCAACTAGACGAGTACCAGCACCCGGAAGGCGGAACCTTCCGCGGTCGAACGGGCCCGCTCACGATTCCAGCCGAGCTCGATGGCATCGTGGTCGGAGTCTTCGGCCTGGACAACCGCCCTCAAGCTCGCCCCCATTTCCGCGTCCACAAACCTCTGCTGAGCCGGGACAACCAGGCCGCCGGCGAATCGCAGTTCACGCCGGTTCAGGTCGGGCAACTCTACAACTTTCCCACGAATCTCGATGGTACGGGTGAGTGCATCGGAATCATCGAGCTGGGGGGCGGGTTCAACACGAGCGACTTGCAGTCCTACTTCTCAAACCTGGGCATTCCCATGCCCAAGGTTTCGAGCGTCTCGGTCGACAACGGCACCAACAGCCCGACCGGGAACTCCGATGGACCGGACGGCGAGGTCATGCTCGACATCGAGGTCGCCGGCGCCGTCGCTCCGGCGCCAAGATCGTCGTTTACTTCACCCCCAATACCTCGCAGGGGTTCCTCGATGCGATCACGTTTGCCATTCATGACACTGTGAACAAGCCGTCGGTCATCTCGATCAGTTGGGGCGGCCCCGAGTCGAACTGGACTGAGCAGTCGTTTCTGCAATTCGACCAGGCGTTTCAGGCCGCGGCCGCGCTGGGAGTCACGATCTGCGTCGCGGCCGGCGATAATGGCTCCAGCGACGGCGTGAACGACCGCCAGGCGCACGTCGATTTCCCGGCTTCCAGCCCCAACGTCCTGGCGTGCGGGGGCACTCGGTTGAACGCCAGCACCACGACGATCTCCAGCGAAGTCGTCTGGAACGAGCCCGGCGACGGTGCCACCGGCGGTGGCATCAGCGACGAGTTTCCGCTGCCGGTCTACCAGGAAAACGCGGGCGTCCCCCCATCGGCCAACTCGAATTCGCAGGTCGGCCGGGGCGTGCCTGACGTTGCCGCTGACGCCGACCCGGCGACCGGCTACACCGTGCGCGTCGATGGGCAGGACACGGTCATCGGGGGCACCAGCGCCGTCGCGCCGCTCTGGGCGGGATTGATCGCACGTCTGAACCAGAGCCTGGGCAAACCGGTGGGATTCTTGAACCCCACGATTTACAGCCTTACCGCGACAGGCGGCGTGTTCCGGGACGTGACCAGCGGCAACAATGGAGCGTACCAGGCAGGACCTGGCTGGGACCCGTGCAGCGGGCTAGGGGTCGCCGACGGCACCCAGCTCTTGAAGGCCCTCTGATCGCCTGACTGACTCAGATCAGGAATTTGAACATCTTGTTGGCCCAGCGCCAGATCCACCAGCCGAGCTTGTACGTGCCTCCGTCGATCTTGGCGGTGCCGCGCAGGCCCGGCTCGAGATTCAAGTCCGTGTTTTCGAGCGGGACGATCACCTCGTAGACCTTGGAGATCGGTTTGGCCGCGCCGGTCTTGGCGTCCGGTTTGGAGGGGACCTCGCCGCCTGCCATGTTGGAGAGCTCGGTGGGCACCTCTTCGCGCGTATGTGCGGCGACTTCTTCGACCCGGCTCCTGTAGGTCCGCTCGGCGCGGCCATAGACCTTGATCCAGGCGCGACGGCCGGCATCGATCAAGTGGATGTCGGACTGGTCGACGATCACGTGAGCCTCGAGTTGACGAGGATCGCCGATCTCGCAGAACGCGCGCTGATCACGCACGATCGGCTTGCCCGGCCTGAGCAACTGGCCGACCGTCTCCTGGTGCGGCGAGCCCACGACCTGGCCGTCGCGATGCGCGATCAAGGTCAGCTTGCCGAGCTGGTCGGAGATCTTCTCGATCATCTGCTCGAGCTCTTCGGCGAATTCCTCTTGTTGCTTGGCCTGAGCGCGATTCTCGAGCTCTGGGCTCTGGAAATACCAGATTGCCTTGTGAAAGGCGACGTCGTGCTCCTGCTGGCGCTCGGAGAACTCTTTTTCCTTGGTGGGATTGGAGAGCTTCGCCAGGACCGTGTCTTTCGTGACCCAATCGCCGTTCTTGACCTTGAGCTCGACGAGCCGGCCTTCGACCTCGGCGTAGACCTCCTCCGGGTGGGCCAGCCTCAGGACGAGCGTCCCCTGAATCCGCAGCGGCGTGGGAATGCAGAGAATGCCAATGATGAGAGCAGCCGCACCGGTAATGTAGGCGGCCGCACGTGCCTTTTTCACTTTGCGCAACCTCCCGGGCGTGCGAAGGAACTTGATGATCTGATACATTGGAACTCCCACCAGCGGCACCAGCGCGCCGGCTGCCAGGAGGTAGCTGATCGATTCCAGCTTGTGCGGCTTGAGGAACTGCGACAGAAACCAGAGGATCGCGAACGACACGACCCAGCGATAGATGTAGCTCGCGACGGAGTACGTCACGAACAAGATACGCCGCGACCGGGGCAGATAGCTCTGCACCGGAATTTCCAGCCCGAGCACTTTTTCCTGGATCAAGTACCCGAAGAACTGCGTGCTCTTGATTTCGAAGGTTCGGGATCTCGAGCCAGTCGGCCAGGACGTAGTATCCATCATACCGCAACAGCGGGTTGGCGTTGAACAGAATCGTATTCACCGAGCAGATGAACATCGTGGCCATCGCCAGGCTGTTCATGAGCCCTTTCGTGGTGTTAAACCAGACGAAGGTCGCGATGCTGGCGAGGAAGCACTCGACGTAGATCCCGGCCGCCGAGATCCAGATTCGCCGCCATTTGTTGGGTAAAAGCCAGCTATCGGTCACATCGCAATACAGGGCCGGGGTGAGCACCAGAAACAGGATTCCCATCTCGTGCACTTCCCCACCGTAATGCTTGGCGGTGAGGCCGTGGCCGAACTCGTGAATGATCTTCACGACGGCCAGGCAGATCCAGAAGTAGAAGATGGTCCACCAGTCGAAGAAGCTCTGAATGTTGGGCAGCATGTCGTAGAACGTCTTCCACTGGCTGGCGACCAGCACGATGGCGGCGAACATCGACGTGAGGCTGAGCGCCACGAAGGTGCGGGTGAAGATCCAGCGGAAGTAGGGATACATCCGCGTCAAGAGCCGCTCGGGGTCGATGATCGGGATCTTGATGAAGAGGATGTTGGCCAGGAATGCCCAGACTTTTCGCCAGCGATTCTTCTTGCGGCGGCGGATCAGGACCTTGGCCTGTTCGCCACTGTCGATCTGGACGATCCCCGCTTCGTGAAGCTGAGCGACAAACCGGGTCAGGTCTTCAATCGAAATCGTCTGCGGCCGGTATTTGCGCTCGAACGCCTTCTTCACTTCCTGAAGCGTCAGCTTGCCGTCGAACTGTTGAAGCAGGAAGTATTCCTCGATTTTGAAGCGGAAGTACTTGAGCGCGAGCGGGTCTTTGACCACGTAGTGCGTCATCCCCTCGTAGAACTGGGGCTGGACGACCAGGTCGGGACGGAGCCTGACCTGGAGATGTTCGGCGGCCTGCCCGAAGGGCAGGGCGGGGGCCAGAGTGGGAGCAGCGCTCATTGAATCGGCAACCCTCGTGCTGGAAAACCTCTTGCGCGGCGCCGCGGCAGCGCCGGCCGAAACGATCTGCCCCGCCGGGCCGCGGCGTCGTTACTGTGCGCGGGCCGTGCGGGTCGGGCCGGCCGCCTCGGAACCGCCAGCCGCGGCGTCCGGAGTGAGAAAAATCGTCATCTGGACCCTCAACCCCGGACGGAGATCACCAGGGTTTTCGAACTCGGCGCGGATCCGGACGGCAGTCTCCGCCACCGGCTGAATCGTGGGATGGACGAAGGTGATCTTGCCGCGATAATGTTTCTTCTCGATCGACAGCGGCTCGCCGCGACCGACATTCAAGCGGGGCTGGACCTCGACGACCTGTCCTTCCTTGACGCGATAAGCATAGGCCAGCGGCACGTAGGTCTCGGCGCAGAGCTTGCTGAGATTACCCAGCTTGACGACAGCTTCGTTGGCGCGGACGCTTTCTCCCGGGTTTCTCATCCTTTCGAGCACGACTCCGTCGAACGGGGCAAGGATCGTATGCTCGTCCAGAATCCGTTTCGCCAGCGCGAGCTCGCCCTGGGCGATGGCGCGGTTCTCACGGGCCTCATGAAGCTGGGCCACGGCAACCTTGAGCTCTCCCCTGGCCTTGGCAACGTCTTCATCGGACACCAGGCCCGGCTTGCGCGTGTTAAGATTCTTGTTGCGTGCCACGACCGACAGCGCAACTTCCCTCTGTGCCTCGGCTTTTTCTTCGGGAGCGATGGCATCGGCTTGCAGTTGGTTTTTCCGGACGGTCAGCTCGGCGATTTCGTGGTGCAAGACGCCGATCACGCCGTTCTTCTGGACGGGCATGCCGATCTGGAGCTCCATCTTCTCGATCACGCCCTCGCGCAAAGCCGCGACCTTGGACGTTTCGACCCAGTCAATCCGGGCGAGCTCTTCGAGCACCAGCACCTGGGCATCAGCATTGCCTGAGCCCCGGGCGGACCCACCGCTCTGGGCCAGCGCCGCCACGGTCGCGAGCAATAAGCAACTTGCGGCCAGTACGGCGATCGGTTTGGATAGTGACATGATTGGACGAGCCTCCTCGCCTCCAGGGTGTTGCCAGGCGGTCCTGGGTTTGAACGAGTATTCACGGAAATCGAACCACGACGCGCCGAATATTAGCGCGCTCGAAACTGGGCTCACTGCAGGAACGGCCAGCGGAATGCCACCGTTTCGTAGAAGACCTGAATCGGCTTACGCAGCAGATAGTAGGCGAGGTTGGTCCGGCCGCAGTAGATGCGTGCGCGAACCTCGGATCCCGGCCGCGGTTCGTCGATCTGGTTGCGGACCAGATAATCCTTGAGGACCGCGGGCGTGAAGCCGACCGTCGCCTTGACGATATAACGATTCTTGTATTGCTCCGACTCTGCCATCGTCTCGGCGCTCGGGGCGACGCGGATGACATAGGCGTCATAACGATGCTCGGGGTCGGTCATGCTCACGAAGTCAGCCGGCACCGCGGTGCTCGGTTTCACTCGATTCGCCTTGATGTCGGCTTCGAGGCGGCTCTGGGTGGCCAGGATCGGCCCCATGTCGTCGTCAGGGATTTCGACCTCAAGGGTCCAGTCGCCCTCGATGGCGGCGACCTGCAAGAGCTCCTGCCCCATCTCGACCGGGCGGCCCATGAGCTGCTTTTGGGCTTCCCAGGTCGTGACGATCCCATCCTGGGGCGAGCGAATGTTCATCGACTCGATCTGTTCCTGCACGATGTCGATCCGCTCCTTGGTGCTCTTGGCGGTGATCCTGGCCTCGGCTTGCTGCGCCTTGACCTGCAGGATATCGGTGTCGTCCTGGGCCGATTCCAGTTTCTTGACCTGCAATTCCAGCGAAACGGCCTGGTTCTCGGCCTTCTGCTTTTCAGCGATCAAGCCCTTCAGCTCTTTCTGAAGCTCGCGGCTGTCGAGCTTGACGACGATATCTCCCTTGTGGACTTTTTCGCCGTGGTCGACGGGGACTTCGATCACGATGCCGTTGACGGGTGCATAGATTTTATGCCGCTGTTCCGGCACCATCGCCCCGTCGCCCGCGATGATGAGGGTGCAGGGGATGAACGCCATGGCGAGGATGAAAACCAGCACGGCGGCCAGCCCGGCGCCGATCTTGGCCAGGGTGCGGCCGCGGAACATTCGCCACGGCGAGCCCATGGCCCTCCAGAGCGGCTTGAGGAAAATCTTGTGGTGTTCCTGAGAGTTCCAGAGAGCCGTCGAGGCATGCCGTGAGACGACCTCGGTCCGGGCGTGCATGTCCGTCGGTGCCAGCTCGTCGCCAATTTGCTCGGCCACCAGGCACCCGAATGGGATCTTTTCCTTGCTTTCGGTCACCTGCTCTGTCTCGGGCTTGTGCAGCAAGGTGACGACCACGACCTTCGATCCCGATTCGTCGACGTACATCTCGAGCGCGTCGCGCAGGTCTGGTGCAAGGCCCTCGGTGTTGCCGGTGTAAACCAGGTCTTCGCCAGAACGGATCACGACCTTGCAGAGCCTGGTCAGCTCGCGCACCAGGTTGGAGGCGCTGCTCGACTACTTCCTGGCCGCTGACCGCCTCGACCATCGTCCTGCCGCCGATCTTGAGCGCCACGGTCAGCCGGTCGCAGCCGACCAGCCGCTTGCCGTCGTTGACCACCGCGTAGGAGGTCTCCTTCAGGTCGAGCGAGCCGTGAATCTGGTGCGTGAACCCCTCGAGCTGGTTCCACAGCCGTTGCTGCGACATCATCTGCCGCATCTGGCGATTCTTGAGATAAGTCGCCGCCAGGTCGCAGAGATCGCTCACGAACCGCAACGTGCTCTTCTGCTGCGCCGCGCCGGGTCGGATCCATCAAGATCTCAAGCAGGCCCACCACCTGCTTGTCCACCATCAAGGGCGCGATAATCAAAGCGAATTCGGTGGGGTTGAACGCCTGAGGAGATCCCTCGATCACGGCACTGGGGGGAATGATCTGCGCCTGCGTGGCCTGGAGCATGCAGCCCAAGAGCGCATCATGAGGGGCGGTCTTGACACGGCCGTCCATCATCCCGGTCACGCCGAACTCGACTTGATATTGCAGCCTGAGCCCGCCGCGGCCATCCATCATCCAGAACGCGCCGCCGGTCGCGGCGACCGCCGCGACCGACCGGTTCAGGAACTCGACGTAGAATTCGTTCGGTTGGATGTCCGATTCCGCCAGGTCGGCGATTTCGGCCACCAGCTTGCGGATCTGGTTCTTCGTTTGCTCGAGCACACCAGGATCAATGACTTCTTCCGTCATAGTGGCACCAGGAGAATTTCGCCAGCGTCCGGTCTCGCCTCGGCCGATTCAACCTTCAAGCCCAGAGGCGAACATCACGACGCAAATCCAAGCAACAAAAGCGCCGCTTGCCATGCAATGACAACGGGACGACGACCTCCGCAAACTTCCTGATCATTTTTGTGGAGAGCCGGAAGTGGACCGTGGACGGGAAGGAGCCGAGGGTCGAGAGCGCGGACCAGGAAGGTGACCGGCGGGTCGGAGCCTGAAAGTCCCAACGGGACGAAATCGTCAAGCTCGGGGCGTCAGCCCCGAGTGGCATGACACCACCAATCGCGTTCGCATTCGGCCGCCCCAAAGCCCGGCTGAGCCGGGCTTTGGGGCGGCCGTCTGGGGTCACTGTGCCTGCGTTGGGAACTCGGCGCTGATGTCCTGAGCTTTACGATGGCGCCCCTTTCTGGGCTCAACCAACCGTTCCCGTCAGCCACGGAGCGCCGGGACCTGATGACAACCTGCATGGCGAGGCCGAGCGCTGACACTCTCGTCTCAGCTAGCTTCAGTGGCGGGCGGATTAGGCCACAGGAAAGGCGCCAAGAGGCATCGCGGCAAGCCGATATCGATGACGGCGACCTCGCCCGTGTAATCCGTCGCGCCCGGAGCAAGAAAACCCTGTTTGGCCGCAACAAAGGTGGCCGTCGCGACGGTGCGCACGGCCACGCCCAGAGGCTGGCCGGTGTCCGCATCCAGGCCCGAGGGCAGGTCCAACGCAAAGATCGGCTTGCCAGCGCTGTTCGCAGCCTCGATGACGCTGCGCAGGGGACCCTCGACGGCGCACGACAACCCAGTGCCCAGGAGCCCGTCCACCAGCCAATCGTGATCAGCGAGAATCGCCGCGAGCTCTGTGACGTCAAATTGAGAATCTTCGCCATGACTGTCGAACCAGGCGGATTGTGCGATGCCTGACTTCTCGAGGATCGACCACTGCGCGGCCGGATCTCCTCGAAGGTGGTCGCTCCGGACAAACCAGACGACACGCACGGGAAATCCCCAGGCGTTCAGATGGCGGGCGACGACGGCGCCATCGCCGCCGTTGTTTCCAGGGCCACAGAGAACCAGCACCTTGGGTCGAGCTGGTCCGCGCGGCACGTCCTCGCCCTGGTGATAAGATAGAGGCAAGAATGGGCGTCCCCCGGCGTCCGGCGCCATCGCCCCGACGAGCTCGGCAAACCACCCGGCAGCCCCCCGGCCGGCATTCTCCATCAAGATCAACGTCGCCAGTGCCAGCTCGGACGATGCCTGAACGTCCAGTTGACGAACCTCCTGACGCGACAGCGGCCGGAGCCGAACGGTCATCTCGGCAACTCCTCAAGATTGTTCCGAAACCTCGCGGTAGTCTCATCACGAGTTAACCCGAAATTCCATCGATTGACAACCATCGCGTCCTCTCTCAGAATACCGAGATCAAGGGGTGCGCGGCTGGAACAGATTTCAACGCGAAGTGAACCGGTTGCGCCCCGTAGGTCAGGCTGGAAAGCCTGACCTACTGCACCCTTTGTACCGCGGTCCCAATTCGATCGAGCGAAAGGGAGTCGGTTCGTTGCCACTCTACGAGTATTTCTGCAAGCCTTGCGACCATACCTTCGAAACCTTGGTCCGAAGCACGGCAGATCGGCCGAGTTGCCCACAGTGCGGCAATCTTGAGGTCAGCAAGCAGTTCAGCGTGCCGGCTGCGGCGCAGACGGGGCGCGGGCGAGGCGGCGACCTGCCGATCGCCGCCGGGGGCGGTTGCGGCCGGCCACAGTGCGGTGCCGGGCGGTGTGCGGGACTCGATTAGACCAGACATCGACCGAATCGGGACCCACTCGGTGTGCCTGCACGATGGCAGTTTTAGCGCGCGCACTGCGCACTCGCGATTTTGACCCCCAGGCAAATCTCAGGCTAGCCCGATCCCAAGTTATTCTAACGACATACGGCGAACGATAATCGACTCGTGGGGCGTTCTCGAAGTGGCAGAAATGTGGCATAAAGTGGCATGTTCCCTCGATGTTTTCCCGCCAGTTCACTTGTGGTTCAGTCGACCGCCTGTGCACCCTGCGCGCACCGCCGATCGTGCGCTGCCTGTCCTCTCCGTCGAACTTATTGGCAATGACGTGATGCACCCCAGCATGAATTTGTCTCAGCCATAGATCTCACGGCGGCTCCATAGATCTCACGGCGGCTCCATAGATCTCATAGATCTCACGGTACACGAGAGTGAGATCTATGAGATCTATGGGCGCGAGCGACTCTTGAGCGCTGGAATAACGTGCGCGGTCCAAAAATGCCGTCCAATCGCCAAGGCCGGGAGAACGCGCGCAGCCCAACCTTCGGGCGGTCCACAATTCTGCGCTCGCACTACCTGTCGTTCTCATTGGCCAGATAGGGAGCCTGTATCTGGCCTGTTCGTGGGCATGAACGAGTTTTGACCATGCCTGGGATGATAGCGCGCTGGACTTATTCCGATAACCGTCTCGACGGACGCGGCATTACGGCGGGCTCGGCCCGCGGCAGCGCTTCTCGTGGTATCATCAGTCGCTGCTCGGTTGGGTTCGGGTTCGTTGCGGAGTCGGGTAGCATGCGTCCCGAAAACCGGCGCTGCTGCCGTCCGCGGCCGCATGTAGGCTTTCCAGCGTTCAACGACTCACGGATAGCCCCCGGTGGGTGAGCTCAGTCGTTCGCCCGCCTGGTGCGAGCCGCTCTTCTTCACATGGCATCAGTTCCGTTATGCTGGAGAGGAAGGTACGGGCGGACTGATGGACTTCGAGTGGGACGAAACCAAAGCCGAGTCGAACGAGCGGAAACATGGCGTCAACTTCAGAGAAGCCATGACGGTGTTCGCCGATCCGCTTTCGATCACCGGCGACGACCCCGGGCATAATGACGATGAGGACCGCTTCCTGACCATGGGTATGTCGGTAAGCGGGCGCCTGCTGGTCCTCTCGCACACAGATCGTGGCGATGTGGTCCGCATCATCAGTGCCCGGAAGGCGACACGACGGGAGCGAAAGGACTACGAGGATGGCAACTTCCCCTGACGATCTCGAGCCGACCGACGATCTCCAACCCGAATACGACTTCCGTTCGCTGCGCGGCGTCGTCCGCGGGAAGTACGCCGAGCGCTACCGGGAGCGACTGCGGGTGGTTCGGCTCGCGGCGGATGTCTCGGCCGCATTCGCAGATGAGGCCGCGGTCAACTCCGCACTGCGCGAATACCTGAGCTGGCGACACGGGCAACCGACCGGTGATCCGGCCTGACGTCTTAGTGCGGCGAACCCGACGCGCAGCGTTCGTTTCTGGTGTCTTCGGACGCTCAGTTCAGCGCGTGGGTCTGTTCCGCTTTGGCATCGCGAATGCGCTTGATGACCGCCCGGAATCAAGAACCGTTGGTGAGCTGATCGTCAGCCGGCGAAGGGTCGAGCGTGCCATGGCCACGACACTGTACCTCGTCTTCCGCAATCCCGGCCCATCGTGGGTGCAAGGCCTGACGAGCCGTCAGCAGCCTCTCTGGGACGAGCATGCGGTTTTCATGGATCGCCTGTTCGAACAAGGACGGATCGTCCTGGGTGGTCCCTACGCAGACAACAGTCGCGTCTTGCTGGTCGTTGAGGCTCGCGATGCGGTCGAGGCATCCGAGTTGTTTCGTGACGATCCCTGGACCAAGAGCAGCATTCTCGTGGATTCCGAGGCGATCGAATGGACCGTGTTTCTGGACTCCCCGCGAAGACGTTAAGAGTTCAAGAACCGTCACGCATCCAGGATAGGCAATGTCTGCTGTCGCCGTCTGCGCGCGATTCCTTCGCCGTAGCCCCATTGAAGCGGATTGGGTACCATATCAGTAGCTAAAAACAAACTGTTTTCGCGGCATCACCGCCGTGGCCCCCTTGACACGACGGTTACGACGCGCACTTCGCGGTTGTCTTCCAACTTTTCCACGGTCGATGGTCCGTAGCCTCGGGGGTGTCGTGAAGTCCTTCACGATTGTAGTCGAGCACTGCCCCGAAACCCGACTGTGCATCGGGTATGTGCCAGGCTTTCCGGGCGCTCATTCCCAGGGCGACACCCTGCACGACTTACGCGAGGATATCCGAGAGGTGATCGCGATGCTCCTTGAGGATGGCGAGCCCGAGTTGCAGTCGCAGTTCATCGGCACACAAACGGTGGAAGTGGGCTGACCATGTCCAGGCCGCCGGTCCTGAATCTTGCAAGGATTGCGGAGGGAGCGAGCGATCACTCGGAGCGAGTGACCGTCATTGCGATGTCAGGTTCGGCATCGAAGGCGTCCGTGACAGGCTGGACCAAGCTGTTGTCATGGACCAGCACTCTACGATGGCCGACGAAGAAGCTCTGCCCTGCAGCGACCTCCAGGTTGAAAACCGGCTGGACCAATTCGGTCTTCACTGAAACAACGCGGATTCGGCCATCAAGGGCGCGGAGCGCATCTCCGGATTGAAGGCTGCGCACCATCACCCAGCCTTGACCAGACCTCCAGAACCGGTGAATCCCGGTCGCGACGATGGACTCTGTTCCGCACTCGACACGTACTGTCGGCGCTGGTGGGTTATGGTGAATTGAAAGCACCGGCTGGTAGCTCAACTCGCCGGTTCCCGTGTCCTGGGTCAGAACTTGGTCGCCGACAGCCACCGACTCGATCGCGCGGGCCGATCATTGTACACACGGGCGTCCCGGCTCCGAAGCAACTTCCCGGGAGGGGGAAATAACCGATCACGGGATCGAAATAATATTGACCTACCGGCTGAGGTTGATAGGCGAGGGGTACCTCCTCGACGACCGTCGGCTTGACTGAGGCAGGAGTTGACGCGTAGAGGAACCCGCGCTCCTCGGACCACCACTTGGCCCAGTCGGTCCGTGTCCGTTGATGCTCGCTGGCAACGACGGCCCACAGGAGCCGAAGGATGGGCTCGTCAGCGCGGCGGAGGTCGGCATTGTGCCGCTCGAGGAACCTCACATCATCGAGCAGTTGCTGTTGCGCGCACAAGGCGGCCTCCCGGATCTCCGTGAAGATTCGGCCAATCGGGATCTGAACCTGTGTCGCTCCCGAACCAGTCGTGCGGGTGAGGGGTGGCGAGTCGAGCCGAGGGTTTGAAAGAGCCAAAAGTTGCAGCCCGGAATTTCTGCCTGCGGCGGTGGCGAGAAATTGTGGGACTCTCTCGCGATATTTATTGCCAAGTTCCATGAGGGTGCTCACGGTCGCCAAGTCGCCGAGGACGCCGCCGTATGCGCCTGTTGTGACCCAGAGGACAGGGACGCCCTCGGCGTCCATTTCCCAGGCTGAGCCGGGGGTGATCGCCACGTCGGGCAGTGGGGGTGGCGAATAAATCCGTCCCTCGTTGAACCGCTCGCCCTCGATCAACAGTGATCCGGGCAAACCGGGTCCCCGAACGGGCCGGACCTGATAGCGGATAGGGTCATGCAAGAGGGCGATCAAGGGAGCGACAAAGTCGCGAGGGTCGCGCCGCACCAGCGTTTCGATGGCGCGGCGACGGACCTCGGGCGATGGCGATGAGACCGCTAGCGCGGCCAAAGCACGCGAAGAGGTCGCCGCGTTCATTTGGCCGAGCAATTGGACGGCGACGAGTTGGTGCGATGGGGCCGCCGCGCCGAACACGGCGACGACTGAAGGTACGGCCCGGGGATCAGTCGCTCCGACGAGGAACTGTTCGGCGGCCGAACGTCTTCGCTTGTCGTCCAACCACCGCTTCCACTGTTCGAGGCGGGTTTTCCAGCGGCGATTTGCCGCCCGCTGCGCCGCGGCTTCGGCTTTCTCAGCCATGATCTCCGCATCAGTCATCCAACGGCCAGCGTGCCTCCTGAAACCGAGGCGCGCCCACGCGGCCTCCCGGCCCGGATCGAGCCGTGTCACCGCCGTGAGGTGCGCCCGGGCCTCGCCCAGCAGCCCTTTCTGCTCGCACCATAGCGCCAGCCGCCACTGTGCATCGGGGGTGTTCGGCGTCCTGGTGCGCCGATCGCAGTATTCCACCCGCACCGCCTCGCCGTGGACACGATCGGCGACAGCCTCCGGCGTCCGCCACCGGCCAAAATCGGCAACCATTCCCATCAGACCGCGCGCCTTTGGGTTGTTGGGATCGATTAACACGGCGATCGCCAGATGCTTTACACGCTCGGCATTGAGGCCGTGTGCGTCGCACCAAAGGGCCAGGCGCACATGAGCCTGGGCATCGTGCCCGGCCCGGCCGCGGGCCTCATGGTACGTTTTCAGGTCGGACGAAGGCGCCTCGGAAAGGTCTGCCGGAGGAACGGCGACAAATGCCGAGCATAAGACCAGTGCCAAGATCATGGCAAAAACTCCGGGGTGGAGTCGTCTTCCAGCGGACTGCCGTCAAAGCCCGTGTGGGACTTGAGGCTCCAGCAACTCAATAGGCGTCGGAACTGATAATCTCACCCCCCGAGCGCGACGCGAGAGCTTGCCAAACTCCCAGGGGCGGGACGTTTTCCCACCAGCCGCCGACATTGCGCGTGATACCAACAGGAAGGCCGCTGATCGGATCATAGGGCCAGGTCTCGATCGTTTCCTTGATGAAACGTACCGAACCATCGCCCATTAGAACGTTGAGACCACCCGGATGCAAACTCGACGCAGAAGCGACTTGGGCATGCACCGCGCCTACTGACACTCTCTTGAACGAGTTTGGCGGGTAGAACGTGGTCAGGAGCGTGTCGCCCCAGTTGGCCATGAAATACCAGCCATAGCGTGTGAAGTAAACCGGGTCGACGTCGTTGAGGGACTTAAACGTGGTCGTTGACTTCTCGGCCGCGACTATCGTGTTGCTCAAGCCGTCGGTAATCGACGCCAAAGAATACGGAGACCGATCGTTGAAGCACCCGTTCGCCTGGGCGATCATCTGAGGGCGGGGTCCCTGACAGTAATTCCACGGCACGAGATGAAACGACCCATAACAACACGAGTAACTGGTGAAGACCGCGTCCCAGCTTTCTCCGGCGCGGCCACCCCGAGACGAACCATCTGCTGAACATCGGTCAACCGGGGCACTCCCGACTCGGGGTCACTCGGACAAGCCAAGCATCCCACGACGACGGTCTGAGCAGTCCTATTCTCGTACCCGAGTAAAATCAGACTGTGATTGATCGAATTATAAAGCGGCGATCGGTCCAGTTCCGGCAGGATCATTATCCACGCGCTCTCGTTCGGTCCGATCGATGTGCAGGGCGGATTGGACCCCGCGAACCGGGGGTCGAAAACCATGATCCTTCCCGGTGGGAGACTGCCGAACGCATCATGGTAATTAGCCAACGCCAAACCGATTTGCTTCAGATTGTTGGTACACTGTGCGCGATGCGCGGCCTCGCGCGCGGACTGGACCGCGGGCAAGGAGAGACCGATCAAGATCGAGATAATCCCGCCAGTGACCAAGAGTTCGATCAGTGTATAACCAGATTGTGCACGATGTAGACGAGTGCGTTCGACCATGACGCAAACACCTTTCATTGGCTGCGTTCCAAGCGCATTGAGAACTTGGGTTGATGGAACCGAGTTCATCAACTTGTCCGCCGCCTTCCACGGAAGACGAAAAAAGTGCTGCACAAGAGCGCGACCAGGCCGATCGCGATGAACCAGAACGACGTCCTGTTGGACGGGGCGCCGGGGGGAAATCTGCGTCCGCAAGACCGAGCGCGGCCGGACTATAATCCGAAGCGGGCGTAGCTTCCCTCCGGAACCGAGAGAATTTCATAAGCGCGATCTGCTTATGTGTTGCGTGGTGGTCCTTGAGGTTGAGAGTTTGTTCCGTGGAGAGCGAAACCGATTCCGGGAGCGGGTAGCCCTCGCGCACCGGCGCGTACGTAACGGAACCTCGGTAGACTGCATTGAGCTCCTTATTGTTAGGCCTCAGTTCGAACTCTTCGAGGACCCATTTTCGCGCCGGGTCGAGCAGCCACCATCCGGTGAACCCTTGCCGAGGATCTCCCTTGGGCAGATAGCGGAATGCGACGCGCGTCAACTCCCGACCTTCGCGCGAAACACGTGATACCTCAGCTATTTCAAATTCTCTCATTTTAAGCAGATCGGGTATAAATCTCACACCCATCGACATGTACGCCCGGAAAAACTGATTCACGTCGTCCCTGAGGCTGTCCTCGTATCGGCTATCAGGACCACCACGAGAGACCAGCGCGAAAAGTCCGTCCTTGGTGGGTCGCTTCGCGAGGAATGTGCGTTCTGAGTCGTTTAGATAGACAAACTCAACGTAATACGGCACGGATTGATCCCCTCTTTTGATTTCCGTATCGATGATTTTGGTCAATCGCGTACGGCCACGAGAGGTTGAATAAACGAATCTCGAATCCCGGCTCCTTTCCAACTTACCGGGGCCGGAACCCTCTTTCGTTTCCTGAGTCTCCGTGAGGATCCCTTCCGCGGTCACCTCGTCGAAGCAGACACGCATCTGGTCAATCGCGGTTCTGTACGTTCGAAGAAAGTCGGTTGTTTCAGACGTCAGACCAAGGCGCGACATACCGACGTAGAAGAGAACCGCGGCCAAAAACAGCACTGGAATGCGACGCATGACGAACCTCAAGGTTGGGACAGACACTCAGTGATCACCAGGCCCCGGTTTGGTGGATCGACGCACCTGACTGAACAATCCTGCTCGTTACCCAAATCATGGAACCAGCCAACGGGAATCTCAAGCCGGTAATCCTCGATCTCTGGCGCTCGTCGATTACGCCGGAACTCGATGAAATCTTTCACTGGCAGACGTAGAGGAACCAAGGACCTAGAACGCACGCGCATTGGTTACAGGGCCATCCGGTCTGGCAAACGTTAAGGGGGAAGAGGCTCCAACAGGGAAGACGGACGTCGGCCATGGCCATGCAGCTTGGATCGCAGAATCCAAACTGGTCCGCCTTCAGTGGCTTGGAAAATGTCATTGCAGCCAAGCTCATCGAAACGGCGAAGATGGCAGCAAAAAGCGAAGATGCAGTGCGATGAAATGTCATGATCTGTCTCCCTCTGCGAAATCGAGATTGTTCTTGCGACTTTAGTCAGAACACCGGCACGACGCGAATCCGCCGTCAACTGCCTTTAGACGGCCGACAGGCTCTTCATTGCGGGATCTCGGGCCGTACCTCTCCCACAATATGGAAAATCAACTCCGGTTGACTCCGAATATTAGTCATCAGGCGCACCGAGGATCGATAATCAGACTTGAGCGCAACTGCAGGAGCAGCAACTTGGAACGCCAGCGTTTTCCGCTCCCCTGGTGCGATGCTCACCGGCAACGAGTCGGTGACGACACAGGTGCAATCACTGCGGCTTCCAACGATCCTCGAATCTGTACCCGAGTGATTTGTCAGGCTCAAAAAAACCACAAGCCTCTGCTTAGCGGTTGCGGTACCAAACGATATTGTATCTCGATCAAGAGCGATCGTTTGACCTCGGAGCGCGCCGATGGCGACTGTAATTGAGCCGTAACACGTCAAGGCGAGGCCTGCCAGAACCAGCAGGATCGCGGTCGTAAGGACTGCGGTCGTCAGAATAAAGGGCCCATATTTGGAGAATACTTTGCTCATTTGGAACTATTCCACGTTTTTCAGGATCGGAGATCGTACGTCAACATCGACCCGTTCTCGAAAGACCGGCAAGTCGGCGTTCCCGATGCCAGTCAGCCCGATCGACAATTGACCCACAAATTCAGGCTCGTCTTTTGGGTCAAATACGACGGTCAACTCGGCGGTGTCGCATGGCTGAATTGCAATGGGGAGTTGAAACACTGAGACGTATGAACAGCTAGTCTCGACTCGCTCGACGTCTATTTTGTGGGAGGTTGGATTATGGATTGTGACGGTTCGCCGAGCGGATTGTCCTGACTCCAGAACCCCGAGTGAGAGAGAATCGGGCCTGACCTCAAGTGGCAGCGCTGGCACCCCGAGCACTGCGGAGTGCTCAGGAGGTTGAGTGGGTGCGCCAACTGAAAGAGGCCACGGTCTGGAGAGCACCGAAGCAACCAACACGACAGACGATGCACCAAGCAGGAGGTGCAGCCTAGAGCAGAGGTGACCTCGGCGGCCACAGTGCATCGATTAATCCCGGTGTGGGAGATTACATTCACTCATTATCGTGTCAATAGTCAAGCATACTCTCGCGCCGCTGAATTGTAATGAACGTCACAGACACCCGCAATAGCAATATTTAGACAAATTTGTTTGGTTCCGTGTCTGGCATGCGGGAGGGGATTAGCAAACAAAGGGCTCGCCGCTTCAACAGAGTTGCCGCGGGATCAGTGGATGAAGGCGCGAGACCAGGCGACGAAGGCAGATCCAGCTCGGCGATCCGGTTGCCCGCAGGGCAACCGCTAACATTCGTGCCGATGCTCAAGCGGCGCCGGGTGCTATTCCGCCATTGTGCTCGCCGGCCGCAGCGCCCGGCGTCAGGTGGCTGCAGGATTCTGGCTGAGCCGGCTCGCCGCGAAAGTGAATCTCAAAGCAACAGTTCCTGGAGCGGATCGCCAAGTGCGATGCGAACCAGGTTCGCGGGAGGGCTCGGTCGCTTCACGACAACGATGTCCCGCGGCATGGAGTACTCAGACGTCCGCTCACGCCTCGGGCGTGAAGCCCAGGACGACGTCGAACCGGGCGGCCAGCTCGCCGATCTTGGAATCGGGGATCGGCGTGAAATCGATCGTGACGGACTCGCGTGCTTTCTTGTCGCGGATACTGCGGTAGATCCCGTCTTTTTCGTTTTGGGGCTCGCCCTTCACGTAACACTGGGTGGTGAGCAGCTCCTTGCGCCCGCGGCGAATCTTGAAATGGATGTGCCGCGTCCGGCCCGTGTAAGGGACGGGTTTGATCGTGCGGAAGGAGTACTCGCCATTGGACGCAGTCAGGAACCGGCCGAAGCCCTGGAAATGTTCGTCGTGATCGCGACGATGCGGGTCCTTGGTGTGAATGTATGCGCCATGGTTGTCAACTTGCCAGATTTCCACGAGCGCATTGCGGATGGGATCGCCCTTGGCGTCGAGAATGCGGCCGGTCAGGTACGTCACCTCGCCGACGGCCGGCGTGATCGTGTCGTTGATGATCAGCAAATCGTTGTCGGTGTCGAGCGGCAGCTTGTCGGGGTAGAACGGTCCCTCGGTCTGCCTGGGCGTGCGCACCAGTTCATCGGCAAACACGCCGCGCGTGGCCAGAGCGGCCGCCCCCAAGGTCAACGTGCCCAGAAAAGCGCGGCGATTGCCGCTAGCAATGATGTGCCCCATCGGGTACGCCCCCTCGTGTGAGAAACTCAATTGCGGATCCGGCCAAACACGAGCCCATGCTTCGACTCCCGTCCCTCCCATCAGCTTACCGTAGTGGACTGGCTCACCGTGAGCCCAGTCTGATGTTCCGGGAGAGGGTCATGGTCAAACCGGCTTTTCCCCGGCACGCCTCCGGGGAATCAGCTCGTTTTGAACCCAGTCGCGCAGCTCGCGCGACCAGCGGACCTTGTCCATTGTCGACCCCAGCTCGAGAAATCGCTCGACGTCAGCCGGTCGGAGGCCTGGAAAGCTCCGGCTCTCGGCGCATTTCCTGTACTGAAGATCGGCCTGGAGCTCGAACATCGTCACGGTACGCCCATCGTAGCGCCAGACTTCCGGCACACGGAGCTCGGCGTAGATCGCCATCCGGTTCAACGAGCTGGAGGTGATGTCAACCTCGAGCGCCAGGTCGGGGGGCGGATCGACTTCAAGATCCAGCACGTCTCGCTCTCGCACCACCGCCTGGTTCCGGATGTAATAGCACTGATCGGCTTCCAACCCTTTCTCGGCGTCCGGTTTTCTCCAGGTGGTCATTCCCAGCGGTTCGTAGGCAACATCCAGCTCCTCGGCAAGTCTCGGAAAAAAAAGCCCCAGTAATCGAGCGGCCTGCTCGTGCCTTGGCGAAGGCTCGGTGACC
This sequence comes from uncultured Isosphaeraceae bacterium, assembly GCA_963781785.1. Taxonomy (GTDB): domain Bacteria; phylum Planctomycetota; class Planctomycetia; order Isosphaerales; family Isosphaeraceae; genus CAWAHD01. The sequence goes on from CAWAHD010000002.1 coordinate 1,943,976, forward strand.
TCCATCGTCCCACGGTCGAAAGTCACACGAATATGCCGCTCGCCCACGATTTCGAGCATGGCCTCATAGTCGTTCCAGCCGACGTCGTGAAGCAGCAGCCGCCCTTCGCCGGACGGCCATTCGGTCGGGGGTTGAGTTGCCGTCGCCATCGTCAATGGTCCTATCCGGAAACGACTGGCTCGGGATGGACTTCCACGACGAGACCAAGATCGATCCAATGCGGACCGTCATCATCGTGGACCGTGAGGTCCCGCCCGCGGGGATTCGCGGGTATCGAGATGAAGTCCGGATGCCTGACCGAATAGGAGCGGCCGTCAACCAAGCGGACGACAAACGGCTTGAACGGTACCGCGTGCATCGCATTGCGGACCTGCTCAATCGTCGCCATTACATCAACTCCCTGGCATGCGGAATGGTGTTGCCTGTGCTTGTTCACACGGCAGCGTTCAAACGACGGCTCGGCGGGCAGTTCACGCGTTCGACAGTGTACCACATGTGCACGCCGGTTCGCGGTAGGAACTCGCGGCGAAATCGACAGAAGCAACCGCTATGATGGAATGATGGAACCAGTTCTCACACGGATTACGGGATCTCAGGGCTTTACCGTACCGGGAATCTCCTCCATGACCCGTATTCTCGGGCTCGATTACGGCACGCGGCGGGTAGGATCAGCCCTCAGTGATCCGGGGCGGACGATGGCGTTTCCGGCCGAGGTCTACGAACCGCGAGGTCCCGAGCCGGACGCGCGCTATTTTCGCGAGCTGGTCCGGGAACATGACGTCGAGCGGATCGTCGTGGGCCTTCCCTTGCACTTGAGCGGCCGGGAAGGCGCCCTGGCCTTGAAAGCTCGCCGGTTCGGCGAGTGGCTGGCCGCGACGACCGGACGGACCGTCATCTATTTCGACGAGCGATTCAGCACGACCGAAGCCGAACAAAGCCTGCTCGACGCCGGCTTGACCAAAAAGAGACGCAAGGCGCTCCGCGACAAGCTCGCCGCCCAGATCATCCTTCAGAGCTACCTCGATGCCGGCTGCCCGGAAGTAGAGGCCAAGGCGGCGCCTTTGTCTGACGAGGTCGATATCGGATCGTGACCACACTGATTATCGGCTGCGGTTACCTGGGCCAGCGCCTCGGCTCGTTGCTGAGCGATAGGGGGCAGCGCGTCGTCGGCACCGTGCGATCCCTGAAACGAGCCGACCATATCGCATCGCTGGGGATCGAGCCGGTGATCGCCGACGTGCTCCAGCCGCACTCACTGGGAGCGCTGCCGGCGGCCGAACGGGTTTTTTACTGCGTCGGGTTTGATCGGGCAGCCGGAGCCACGATGTGGGAAGTCTACATCGATGGACTCCAAAACGTGCTCGAGCGACTGAATCGTTCGGGAGTCGTCGAGCGATTCGTGCAGGCCAGCTCGACCGGCGTTTACGGACAAACCCTTGGCGAGTGGGTCGATGAGGAATCGCCGACGCGGCCGCTCTTCCAGTCCGGCAAGATCGTCCTGGAGGCCGAGGAGCGCGTCCGCCACTGGGCTGGCCAGCGCTGTGGCTCTCCCACGGCGATCGTGATTCGGTACGCCGGGCTGTATGGCCCGGACCGGATCGTGCGGCTGGGGCTCGTGAAATCGGGAGAGCCAATTCCCGGTGATCCCGACAAGCTGCTGAACCTGATCCACATCGACGACGCCGCCAGGGTGGCCGACGCCGCCCTCGCGGCCGTCGCGCCCGATCCCCTTTATGTGGCATGCGACGACCGTCCCGTCACCCGGCGGGAGTACTACGCTGTGGTGGCGACGCTCGTCGGCGCGCCAGCTCCTCGGTTCGAGCCGCCGCAGCCCGGCAGCCTCGAAGAGGCGCGCGACGCAACCAGCAAGCGGATCGCCAACCGCCGCATGAAGTCAGGACTGGGGGTCGACCTGCTCTATCCCGACATCACGACAGGTCTGCCGGCCGCTCTCTTTGGGAATCCCCCCGACTGCGCGCCCTCGTGACGGGGTCAATCGACCGGGGCTGGCTCGACGTAGCAGCGGAGCGGTCCCTTGGAGATGGCCATGAGCGGGTCGGGGCCGTATGCGAGTACCTGGTTGCGCTTCAACTCCGCCAGCTCCTTGTGGGTCGTGTACACCACTGCGCGGCCCGTGGTGTCGATCCGCACGGTCAGTTCTTCGGCTTTGGCCAAGGAATGCCGGAAGAGCTTCACCAGCATCTCGATGACGTACGGAAATGAGTGCTCCTCGTCGTTCAGGATCACGACGTTGTAAGGAGGCAGCCGGCGCGTCTCCGACCCGGTTTGAGAGTCGGGCCGAGACCGCGTTGTGACTTCAGGCTCGACGACCGCAGTGGCCGATTCCTGCTCGCCAGACATCTCACAGAACTCCATGGGCGATTGTACCGGTGCTAACTTCCTTCTAATCTAGATTCTTGTGGCCAAGATGACAAAGTGAATTTCGAGCTTTCCGTGTCAAGCACAGTTGCGTGGGAGGGATGATGCCGGATATGAGTCCAGGGGCGACGTTACGCAATCTCCAGCAAGCGCAGGCCGGTTTGCGGTGCGCGAGAGAAGTCCTGAAACACGCCAAGGAACATCCCGGGCCGATGCCGGCTGCATTCCACGTGGGATGGGAAGCTCTGTGCCAGGCGAACCGGTTGATGGCAGCCATTCCCCTCGCGGCGGCTGACGACGCGGTGCTCACCAAGCAACTGGCCGTGGGACGCTACGCCACAGCTCTTCTCGTGCGGCTTCGCCGGCTGAAGCGACAGGAGGAAGGCGGATCAGCGGTCGTTTCCGATGATGACGATCCGCTCGATCGCGAAGAGCACGAGGACTGAACGGATGGCTCGTCCTCGAAACCCCCGCGGAGCGAATGATTCGGCTCCCCGCGTCCCCGACCGCAGCTTGACGCCGGAAGAGCCGCTGCCGACCGTCGCGATTCGTGCCGCCGGAACCCACCAGTTCGTCTATCGAAAGATGATCGAGGGACCGGTCGGGGCGGCCATCCCCAACCATGGCGACCTCGTGCGCGTGATCGATCGCGACAGTCAGTTCCTCGGCTACGCCCTCTGGAACGGACGCTCCCAGATCTGCCTGAGGTTTTTGTCGTGCGCTCAAGCACCGCCCGGACCGGAGTTCTGGAGCCACCGCATTGATCGGGCGGCAGCGCTGCGGACGAGTGTCCTGGGAATCGATCGAGAAACTGACGCCTACCGCGTTGTCCATTCCGAGGGAGACGGCCTGTCGGGACTGATCGTCGACCGGTTCGACGACGTCGTCTCTGTCGAGGTATTCAGCCTGGGCATCTATCAACGGATCGGACCGATCCTGTCCCTGTGCGCGGATCGGCTGGGAACCTCGCATTATCGCGTCGGCGTCGACGAGCGAGTAGCGCTTCAAGAAGATTTCTCGGGACGACCACTGTTGAGTGAGCAGTTACCGCCCCGAATCACCGTGCACGAGCACGGGATCCGTTATCGCATCCATTTCGAGGAAGGCCACAAGACCGGCTTCTTTTGCGATCAGCGCGACAACCGGCGCGAACTTGCCAGGTTCTGCGCCGACCGGACCGTGCTCGACCTGTGCTCGTACACGGGGGGCTTCGGCTTGAACGCACAGATCCGGGGCGGGGCTCGCGAGGTCACGTGCGTCGACCTGGACGAGAAGGCGGTCGCCCTGGCGCGCGAGAACGGCAATGCCAATCATGTCCGGCTCGAAGTCGTCCACGCCGATGCCTTCGGCTACATGCGCCAGATGGGCTCGAACGGCCGCACCTACGGAGTGGTGGTACTCGACCCTCCCAAGCTTATCCCCGACCGCCTCGAGATCGCCCCCGGAAAGCGAAAGTACTTTGATCTCAACGTCCTGGCGATGAAGCTGATCGAGCCGGGGGGCTCCTGGTCACGTGTTCCTGCTCGGGACTGCTCGACGCCCCCGAATTCCTGGCCTTGCTCGGCGCCGCGGTGCGCAATGCGGGACGCCAGGCCCAGCTCCTGCGGCTCGGCGGCGCAGCCGCCGACCATCCGGTCGCACTCGATGCCCTCGAAGGCGCCTACCTCAAGGCCGCCTGGCTGCGGCTGGGAGAGCTTCCTTGATCGACTCGCTGCATTCGCCGCTTCGGCATCTCGCCGAATCGCGCTGGCGAAGTGAGAACGAGACAGACCGACTCACTCTGCGGTCTTCCGCCGCCGTCTAGTCGGCTTGGGATCCGACGCGGGTGTCGATTTGGCACGCGATGGGGGCGGGCCGGCAGATGCCTCAATTTGACGGTGCTTCCACTGATCGACGGTATCACTGGCGGCCCGCGCACCATCGACAAATCCATGGACGACCGCGTTGTTCGCGGGCACCGCCTTGGCGATCACCACCGCCGGAAAGACAATCCCGTACGAGACCGCGTACGACGCGTTGTACACGCACCACGTGAGAAAACGGCCGGCGGCGGGGAGGGCCTTTTCCGTTCTGGTCTTCGCTTCCGCGGCACCACTTTTCGCTGCTTTGGCAGCCTTGTCCAGCGCATCCGCCACGGTTTTCAGCGGATCAGGGGACGATGCTTTGCCGGCCCGAGTCTTTGCCATCGAAGAAAGTCTCTCTATTCAGTTGGTTCCGATCGGTGTTCCCAAAGGTTAAACTGGGAACTCTGGGTTGTCAAGGATGCCTAAACGGAATAGCCTCGTTTTCCGATCGTGACTTGTTTGGCGGCAAAGGGTGCGAGAAGGTGGGGGCGCTGGCTAGCCAGCGAAATAGAATCCGATGCCAAGCATCACGTAGACTGCGATCAGCATCGCGCCTTCCAGCCAGTCCGATTCGCCATCGATTGTGATGTTCCTGGTGATGAAGACGGCGATGGTCAGAGCGACCAGCTCGAGTCGGTCGAAGAGCAAGTCCATCGGCGTGGACATGAAAAGGCTGGCGAATACCAGGGCGGGGGCTACCATGAGCGCGATCTGGGTGGCCGCGCCGATCACGCTGCCCACGGCCAGGTCCATCTGGTTCTTGCGAGCGAAGACAACCGCGTTCATGACGCTGGAGATGTTGCTGACCGAGGCCAGCAGGATGACGCCGGCGAACACCTCGTTGATGCCCAGTTGCTTGGTGGCGGGCTCGAGCGCATCGGTGAGGACTTCGCTCATGAAGGCAAGCGCGAGCGTTGCCGCCGCGAGATACCCGAGCGCGACCTTCCAGGAATAGGTCTTCGCCACGTCCAGCTCGGCCGGTTGGGCGATCTCAAACAACTTGCGGTGTGTAACCAGCGTGAAAACCAAGCTCAGGCCGTAGACCACCAGCAGAATTGCGGCGATCTGCAGACTGATCTCGTGCTCGGCGGAACGAGACGTGAAATGAAACAGGGCCGGCACCATCAGCCCGGCAATCGCGAGGAACATCATCGACATCGACAGCCGGGCGGCCTGGAGGTTGAATTTCTGTTTCGGATAGCGCATACCACCCGCGAAAACGGCCAACCCCAGCGTGAGCAGCAAGTTGCCGAGGATCGACCCGGTCAGCGAGGCTTTGACAACCTCGATCAGTCCGTTCTTGAGTGCGAAGACGCCGATGATCAGCTCGGGTGCGTTGCCCATCGACGCATTCAGTAACCCCCCGAGCGTCGGACCGAGGAAATACCCCAGCGTCTCCGTGGAGGTCCCTACCACCTTCGAGAGCGGCAGGATCGTCAGGGCAGCCACCGCGAAGACCAGGAGCGGGTCTCGTCCCGACCAGCTCAGCCAGATCGCGACGGGGATGAAAACCAGCAGATAATTCAAGCTCAATCGACGCATATGCCTTTCTCGTCCTTAAAGGTAAAGATTGCGTCTTGGGTTGACGATTCCGATTAGATAAAGCTCGCGGCCGGCGTGAGCTGCCTGCGAGCACACATCCATGCGATCAACTTCCGCGCAGGCCGAAGAGCCTCGGCGCGGCTGGAGTACCGAGACACGCCTGCCCCGGACCGAGATCGCGTCTCACGAGATCCCTTCCGTCGGTAATCCCAAACGCTCACGGCGTCAGACACGGATCATACCCGATGCCCCAACCGCGACGGGTGATGATCGCCGAGACGGAGCCGGTCACTGGCCGTCGATCGAGGCCAAGCGGTCAGCGCACCGCGTCTGAGCGCGGGGATTCACGCGATTGCGCCTGTGAAGGCTATTCGTTTGCGAAGTGGTTCAGGTGGTCTCTGGCCGTCGCGGCACTGGCTGTATCGGGCTGCATGACGACGGCCGAGTATGCCACCGAACAAGGGGGTGGAACCGCGCAGTGCTCAGGCGCGGGCGCCGCGACCTCCGTTTCCCGGCGCGTGTCGTTGAGCGCGCCGGTCGCGATTGCGCGATTGCAGAGTCCCTCGCCCGAGCGTGCGGAAGAGGGTGCGACACAGGCGCCGCCCTCGATCCCGCCGCTTCCCGACCCGAGCCTGCCAGGCCCAGCCTCCGATCCGGCTCAGGCGCCCGTAGCCGCGCCACCGGTGGATTCGACGACCGATCAGCCGCCGGCCGGCGCGATGACGCTTCCTTCCGGATCTGGCGCGGCGGTCGTCCCCGATTCGGCGGGGCTCAGCGGCCTGAGCTCGATCGCCCGGAATCGTCGCGCCAACCGAGTGTTTTTTCCTGCGCGTTCCGATTCCGGCGGAGCGCCGGCTGGCGCCGCCGGCGGACCGCTCACGGTGGGCCGCGCCAGCCCAGGGACAGGCGGCATGAGCTCGATCCTCCGCAACCGCCTTCTGGGCGAAGTTGGGGCGGGAGAGCAACCAGAATTCAACTATCCGGACATCCATGCCGATCCGGCGAACATTTATAGCAACCGATTCGGTATCGACGAGGAGCACGACCGCTTCCTTTTCCCCTGGCTCATGAACTTGATTTTTGAAGACCGCTGGCTGTTAGCGGAGCGCGAACCGGAGGTGGCCGTTCAAAACCAGTTCAGGCGCCGCATGAAGGTTGACATCCGCGACCCCGACCCTGACACGGCCAACTTCCCGAACGGTGCGTACACCCTGCCCAAAGGCCGTCTCTACATCGAAAGCTCTCCGGTGGGGTTTTACGGCGCCAGCAAGAACACGCCGCGGATCTACCAGTGGGACTATTTGATCCGATACGGGTTGACGGACAATCTCGAGTTCCGCATCTTCTCAAACGGTCTGACAACGCGAGCGCAGCAAGGCAAGCAGCCCGCGACGACCGGCTTCTCGCCGCTGGCGTTCGACTTCAAGGCCAACTTCTGGGAGGAGAACACCAGATACCACATCCCCGCCATGGGAGCGGAGCTTTATCTCCAGACGACTTTCGGGTCCCCCGCGTTCAACACCGGCACCCAGCCTTCGATGAACCTTCTTTTTGACCAGACACTGCCCTTGGGGATCAACTTCGAGTACAACTTCGGAATCGCTGGCACGCAGAACGGGCTGGGCGCGACCGTCTACCAGTTCAGCTTTCAGTGGTCGTTCCAGCGCGAGGTCGTCAAGGACTTCGATATCTTCGTGCACGGCTTTTACAATGAAGCCTCGTTACCGAGTGCCGCCCAGTTTCGGGTCGTGCGTGATAATCAGGGCTTGAGAGCGGAAGAAGAGATCCCGACCGTGACAGTCGTCGGTACGGGAGCGATCTGGACGGTCAACGACCGCGTCGCGATCTTCGGCAGCTACAATTTCGGCGTGACCCCGGCATCTCCGCACACCATCGGCCTCCTGGGGTTCGCCGTCGCGTTCTAAGCGGAAACGCGTAGGTCAGGCTTTCCAGCCTGACGTTGGCGTGCGTCAGGCTGGAAAGCCTGACCTACGGTGTGCGCCCTCGTTGGACGCGCCTTGAGCCAACCTGCCCACCAACCCATCGATCGGAATTGACGGGTTGGTGGCGCAGATCTCACCGGGATGACTCGATCACTTCGCCGCCCCGGCATACTTCGCCGGGCTCTCCTTCGCCTTCTGCGCACAGTCGTCGCAGCAGACGGTGATTTCCTTGCCGCCGACCTTGACCTTGATTCCACCATCCTTGATTTCCCAGTCGCACACAGGGCACTTTTTCGTCGTCATGAGATGTCCTCGAATTTGGAGCCAAACGCATCATTCGCCGCGACGGTTGCGGGCGATTCCAGTGAAGGCATCATATTCAAGGAGACGAATTCAGACTTTCAGATTCTTGCTCATTTCTCGAAGAGCAGGGGGACCGGCCTGGCGCCGCACGTCGGAGGGGGTGCGGCCGAACTCGCGGCGGAATGAGTCACTGAAATGGCTGTGGCTGGAGAAGCCCAACTCGAGGGCCAGCGCAGTGAGATCGTTCGTGCCGTCTGCCAGTCGTTCCAGCGCGGCGCGGAGACGCAGCCGCGTGAGGTAGCGATGGACCGGCACGCCGGTTCGCTGCTGAAAGACCCGGGCGAGATGAAAAGGGGACGCGTGCACGGCTCGCGCGACGTCATCGAGCGTGATCGGTTCACGCAGCCGGCTCGCGAGGTACGTCTTGACTGCCTCGATGCGGTCGGTGTGAGCGGCATCTGTACCGCTGCGCCGCCGCCTGCGCGCCAGGCCCTGTCGCGCAAATGCGGTTTCCAGCACATCGGCGACGAGCTGAAGCGCTGTCACGTCCGCCCATAGCGGTTCGAGTGGAACGGTCGGGGTGGCCTCGAGTCGTTGCACGACCTCGCGGTGCCGCCAGAAGACGCCGGGATCGCAAGGGCCGGTGACGAACCGAAACGGCTGCCCGGGGTGATCGTCGACCGAAGGATCGAGTTCCCGAACGATGTCGTGGAGCACGCGTGGGCATGGGACGAAAACGGTGCCGCGATCGCCGCAGTCGGCCGGATGGCTGACGCGATAGGTCGATCCCTGTGAAAAAAAGACGGCCTGATTGACGTCAGCAGTCACGCTGCGCCGGCCGAAGTGCTTGCAGAACGCCCCGTGCCGCATCAGGACAACGTGGTTGCCCTCGGAGTGTTCCTCGGCCCCGGGCCCGCCGCGCAACGCGCGGCACGAGTAGTTGCGCACGCTGACCAGAGAACTTTGATACAGCAACTGGTATGCGAGCGAGTTATCGGAGCGGCATGACATGGAGGATGCCCTGGTTGTCGTTTCTACGCGTGAAGGCGGTCTGTGCTGGCAAATTGGTTCGATCCGGTGGCGGAAAACCCGCCTGGAGCCGCGACCCGAACGATTCGTGCCGATCGACATCGACTCATTTGGACTCGGTGTACTGCTTCTCGACCTCGGCCAACTCGAGCCGCTTGTCGGCTAATTCCGCCGCCTGCTTGGCGTAGTCCTTCCGCTTGCGGGCGATGTAGGCAAGGATGCCATCCTCCTGCTTCTTGGCTGACCTCGCCAGCGCCTTGCGATAGGCGTCCGAATCGCCCGCACTTCCCTCCCCGAGTTTCTCCATTTCCTTGACGGCTCCAGCGTCTCCGGCAGATGCTTTTGCCTCGAGCATCATCATGCCCAGGCTCAGACCGAAACCTGTGCCATCCGGGTCAGCGCTGCGCATACCTTCGGCCGGCCGCATGCTCTTCATCCAGGCGACAATGATCTCCCTGTCCGCATCGTGATCGAGCTGCAGCACTTCAATATCGACCCGGAGCTTGACCACCTGGGAACGCAGCCTCGCCCTGTCGGGAGACTGCTGCCTGTGCCGGTCACCATCCCCCTGCGCCAGGGCGATCGCGGCGACGCCCAAGCCCAAGACGACCGCCGCCGCGATGATCGGCTTGTTCATCGGCCAATCTCCTTTGTGATGCTGAAGCGATCGTCCACTCCTCTGGGCACGAGCACACCATACCAGCCTGCTTTCCTGCTGGGAACACCAAGGCTCTCACGAGCCCCACGGTGCCGGACGCAACCGCACGAAGACCGGATGGTCGATCGAAACGATCGCCTGGCCTCGGTCTGCAAAAAAAGTTCGCGAGGGCGCGAACATAAGAGGCGGGTCGTGCGTCTGAGTTGGTGTAAACCGGGAGTGATGCGGCCCGGCGAGATCGCTGATCCGCATCGGATCGAGACCAAGGGACGCTTTTTTTGAGGGTGTGATGAACGGCGGGAGTTGCCCATTGAATCCGTGTTTTCAAGATACAAAGCGGTTCGCCGAACGCTCGGCGATTCTGTTGCCGCTTTATCCCCAACGTTGTTGACGCCCGGCCATTCCGATCAGACCCCGCAGTTTTGACAAGGCCCGGTGTCAACGACGACCACCGGGCCTTGTTCTTTTTCTGGGTCGGTAGCTGAGACGGTTTAGCAGCGGCCTGAAAAGCCGCAGACGTGGATTCGAGCGCCACCCGACCCACATGAGGATCGGCACGATCGGGGCCCGTTCGTCTATCGGTTCGAGGATTCCGCCCTTTCAAGGCGGGGAGGAGGGTTCGACTCCCTCACGGGCTATTCGTTCTGGCAGGGCGTGGGAAAGCCTGGCAATCCGCCTGCCTTGGGAGCAGGAGATCGCCGGTTCGAATCCGGCCGCCCTGATTGATGAGGAAAGGAGCTGACATGAACATGAACACTCGACTCAAACGCCGGCCCTGGAGCGGATTTCCCCGGGGTCGTGGTGTAACGGCAGCATATCGGCCTTTTAAGCCGGGAGGTGGGGGTTCGAGTCCCTCCGGCCCCAGTCTTCTGATTTGTGGAACGGGCGAACCCGACTGAAATCGATCGGCCCGTAGCTCAAGGGGAGAGCATTCGGCTGATAACCGGAAGACGAAGGTTCAACTCCTTCCGGGCCGACTCGCGCAGTTGAAATTCCGACGAACGTCGCTTCGGGACCAAAGCTCTAGTGGCAGAGCCCCTGGCTCTTAACCAGGCGGGTGAGGGTTCGAGCCCCTCTGGTCCCAATCGGAATGGCACTGGTCGTTCAGTGGCGAGGACTCCGCACCCGTAATGCGGCGACGTGGGTTCGAGTCCCACCCGGTGCTCTTGGTTCTCTTTGACAATTCGGCGTCGGTCAAGGTGCCCATGTTGTAGTGGTAGCCTACTGCCTTGCCATGGCGGAAGCGCGGGTTCGACTCCCGCTGGGCACTTCGGTTCGGGATGTAGGATAGCTTGGCTCAATCCGCCTGCTTCGGGAGCAGGAGACCGCCGGTTCAAATCCGGCCATCCCGATTCTTTGGCCTTCAATACCGGTGTGGCCTAACGGTAAGGCGGCGCCCTGTTAAGGCGACAACTGGAGGTTCGACTCCTCCCGCCGGTGCTCGGACCGATCGAGCTGGGATTCACGAATCGAGCATTCCCAATTACGGAAGGGCAAGCCGATTGGCGACGGCACCCGACTCGAACTCGGGCGAGCGATGAGCCTTGGGGGTTCGACTCCCTCTCCTTCCGCCTTTTTCATCCTTTATCCTTCATCCTTCATCCTTTCTCTGTTGCGGGATTGGTCCAGCGGCACGATTCCTGGCTTCCAACCAGGCGACCGGGGTTCGAATCCCCGATCCCGCACTGGACGAGCGGCGATGCGTCCCTGGCCGAGCGGTCAGGCGCGGGCTTCCCAGGTCCGATAGGCGGGTTCGACTCCCGCGGGGCGCTCTCGGGAATCGGCTAACCGGCAGGCCGCCTGACTTTGAATCAGGTGGTGAAGGTTCGAATCCTTCTTCCCGAATCGACAATTCCGGGGCAGTTGCTGCTGGTAGTGACGCCACGCTCTGAACGTGGAGGCCGCTGGTTCGATTCCAGCCCCCGGAACTCTTTAATGACAACGGAAGCCAACCGGCCGGATCAGGGGCCCGTCTTGAAAACGGGTGGCGGCGCGAGCTGCTTGTGGGTTCGAGTCCCACGGCTTCCGCCTTCTCGCTCGCTCAGGTACGCCAATCGGCCGAGCGGCCTGGCTTAAGACCAGGTGACTGTGGGTTCGACTCCCACCCTGAGCAGTCACGTGACTATTGGCTCGGTAGGCAACCGGCAGACCACTCTCGCTCAGAACGAGAGATGCTGAGGGTTCGAATCCCTCCTGAGCCACTATGGAAAAAGGATGAAGGATGAAGGATGAAGGATGAAGGATGAAAAAAAGATGGTCAATCGGCCGTTACTCATCCGGCATCATCCCGCCGATTCTGGAATCTGCCCTCGCAGAGCAGCCCGGAGTGCTCGCCACCCTGTCAAGGTGGAGATCGTGGGTTCAAATCCCATCGAGGGCGCTGAATGAATTGCATCAGCACGGCACCCGAACCGAGCGGGGCGTCAGAATCGCTTAGTTCGTAGGTCAGGCTTTCCAGCCTGACGTCAGGCAAGAAAGCCTGACCTACGCCAAATCCCAACGAGAAAACCCGATCGGGGGTGGTGTTCCTCACGGCGGCCTGTAAAGCCGTTGCCATCAAGTTGTGAGGCGGCAGGCGAGAGGTTCAACTCCTTCACCACCCAGTTTCCTTTTGGCCCCGTCGTCTACCGGTTCAGGACACCGCCCTCTCAAGGCGGAAACGCGGGTTCGATTCCCGCCGGGGCTGCTCTGGCAAGAACGTGATCGGTGGACTGGAGGATCAATGCTCTGACCCAGGCGCGGCTGGTGCCCGACCGGCTCTCATAAAGCCGGCTTGTCCGGTTCGATACCGGGGCCTGGGACATGCGGGCGGGCCGGTGCTCGGCCGAGTTTCATAAGCTCGGATTCCGCGGTTCGACTCCCGGGCCCGCAATCTGGTGCAAAACGCGACGCGAGCGAAGCAATCGACGGCACGGTACGCGAATTGGCATAGCGATCAGTTCGAGAGACTGATGTCTGTGGGTTCGACTCCCACCCGTGCTACTCGAATCGATGTGAAACGACGTGCAACGTCCCGTGGTCCAATGGCGACGACACCTCTCTTACAAAGAGGAAACGGGGGTTCGACTCCCTCCGGGACGACTTGACTCAACGGGTTCGTGCAAGGTTATGGTCCGCGAGTGCGCTGGCCGCATGGCTCTCTTGTAAGGAGCGGGACCGAGTTCGATTCTCGGGCGGACCTTGGTTGGTTTTCGAGAAAGATGGGCTGCTGGTCCAACGGAACGACGCCTGGCTTGCAACCAGGAAATCGGGGTTCGACTCCCCGGTGGTCCACTCGATCCCTGACGGAGCTGAGCAGGATGGAAGGTAGCCGGATACGGTTGGCCGGGCCGCACTGCTAACGCGGTTTCCCTTTTTGTGGAATGAGGGTTCAAATCCCTTGCCTTCCGCTCTTACGCCCTGATGGTGAAGAGGACGATCACACCTCGGTCCTAACGAGGAGTCCCGGGTTCAAGTCCTGGTCGGGGCATGGTCGAGCGCACGGCGGGTTTCGTTGCGCCCCGATTGACCGACGATTCGCGCCCTTGGAGTGTGACGGATTCGCACGCGACCCTCCGAAGGTCGCTGACCAGGTTCGACTCCTGGCAAGGGCACTCTTTCGCTCGATTCCCGCGAGTGTGTCGGGAGCACGGCGGTCTTCGAAGCCGCAAGGCCGGGTTCGATTCCCGGGCGGGGGATGCCCATCGCATCATGTCCTCGGGGTGTGACGGATTCGCACACGACTCTGCGAAGGTCGGGGACCAGGTTCAATTCCTGGCGGGGACATCACTCGTTCTGACGCTGGAGCCAGACGGCAAGGCGACCGGCTGCAACCCGGTTCAAGTGGGTTCGACTCCCACCGGCGTCTCTGTCTTGTCATCGCTTGCGTTCAACCCGCTCTGGGTACTGCGACAAATGGCTCGGTAGGCAATCGGCAGACCACTCTCGCTCAAAACGAGAGATGCTGAGGGTTCGAATCCCTCCTGAGCCACATCAAACGATCCGGAATCGCAAGGCACGAGATCCGATTTCAACTCAAGGTCCGAATTCGAGAATCCCGTACGGGCCTGGCGGAAGAGCTCGGAGTTCTCGCCAGCCAGTCAAGGTGGAGTGTGCGGATTCCCGCTCCATCGAGTGCGATGGATCGATCGAGAAGGCACGATGGGCTAACCGGCGACGCGCTTCAAAAACGATCAGACCGCTCGAGCCGGAAGATTTTTTGGGCAGGCGCAGTCACAATGGACATCGATCCGGGAGGTAGGTGGTTGGAGAGAGCGTTCATGAGAGACCAAGCGAAGCCGGAAGAGGAGGACGAAACGCAGGATCTGCTGCTCCGGATCCAGGGTGGTGATCCACGCGCGTTTGACGAGCTTTTCACCCGCCATCGCGCGGCGCTCTATCGAGCCGTGGCGCGGCGGATTGAGCCGTCACTCCGATCGCGGGTGGACCCGTCGGACGTGGTGCAGGAAGCGCAGCTCGACGCCGCCCTTCGGCTTCCGGATTTCATCGCGCAGGCCGATGCCGTTCCGGCTGTGGATTCTGCGGACTGCCCTGCAAAGACTCTTGAAGCTCAGGCGGCACGCGACGGCGGCCCGGCGCGACGCCGGGCGGGACCGCCACTTTGATTTATCAGCGGGCTCGTCAGCCGGGGCTCCGCCGCCGGAAACCTTCGCCGTGGCTGGACCATCCCCCAGCCAGCAGGCCACCGCCCACGATACCGCGCGGCGGCTGCACGCGACATTGCAGCACCTGGGCCAGCCCGACCGTGCCATACTCGCGCTGCGGGCCATTGATGGCTTGTCTTACGAGGACGCAGGCGCGCTTCTGAACATCGAACCCGCCGCGGCGCGAAAGCGTTATGGGCGGGCGCTCTTCGCCTGCGCGTCTTGCTTCTGGCGGAAGGTCTCACGGAGTCGCACCTGTGAATCGAAACCCAAGCGGTACGGCGTCGATGGAGTCAATTGTCGCTCAGGCAGCCGATGAATACCTCGAGCAGCTCGGGCGCGGCGAGATCCCCGATCTTTCCGACTACGCGGCGCGCTATCCGCAGGTTGCCAGCGTGCTGCCCCAGGTTCTTCCCGTGCTGCGGATCATTCAGACGCTGGCTCCGATGGATGAACCCGGTGAGGCGCGCGTGGTTGCTCCAAGCGTGCTGGGCGAATTTCACGTGATCCGTGAAATCGGTCGCGGCGGGATGGGCGTCGTGTACGAGGCGGAGCAAGTCTCGCTGGGGCGGCGGGTCGCGCTGAAAGTGCTGCTCTCTTCTGGCGGAGACAACGCCAAGCAGCTCGCGCGGTTCCAGATCGAGGCCCAGGTCGCGGCGGCCTTGCATCATCCCCACATCGTGCCCATCTTCGCCGTGGGGTGCGACCAGGGTGTGCACTATTACGCCATGCAACTCATCGAGGGCCGCTGCCTGGCGGCCCTCTTGGCCGAGCGCCGGCGGGATGCCAGGGATGGTTTGTCCCAGGCGATCGTCAGGACCGACGGTGATTGGGCGGCGCGCCAGCGCGTGCGCGAGTCCGCCGAGTTGGCGATTCAAGCGGCAGAGGCGCTCGAGCATGCGCATGGCCTCGGCGTCTTGCACCGGGACGTCAAGCCTGCCAACCTGCTGGTCGATTCGAGCGGCCACCTGTGGGTGACGGACTTCGGTTTGGCCCGCTTGCACGGAAGTGGCGACCTGACGGCGAGTGGAGACTTACTTGGCACCGCGCGCTACATGAGCCCTGAGCAGGCAGGCGGCGGTCGAATCCTCGACGCGCGCACCGATGTCTATTCGCTGGGCGCGACGTTGTACGAGATGCTGACGGGCCGGCCTGCGTTCGATGGCACCGACCGGCAGGCGCTATACCGACAGATAAGCGACGACGAGCCCGTCGCCCCGCGCAAGCTCGACCCGGCGATTCCGCGAGACCTGGAGACGATCGTCTGCAAGGCGATGGCCAAGGAGCCCGATCAACGGTATGCCACGGCGAGGGAGCTCGCGCTCGACTTGCGCAGGTACTGCGACGACCGCCCCATCCGGGCCCGCCGTCCCAACCTGGCCGGGCGACTGGCGCGATGGTCGCGTAGGCATCGAAAGGCCGCGGTCGCCGCCAGCGCCCTCGTCGTGGCGATCGCCCTTGGGTGTGCGGCCGGAATGGCGCGGCTCTGGCAGGAACAGCGGCTCACGATGGCTGCCTTCAACAACGCGCGAGCAGCAAGGGCCCGCGAGCGCCAGGCGCTGCTCTTCGCATTCTCGGTTTCGGACCAGATCGCCGGCAGAGCGCTCGCCAGAGTCGCCGCTCACGCCAGCGCTGCGCCCGGATCCGCGAGCGCTCTGCCGGAGGCAGCGCAGGACCGCGACTTCTGCCGCACGGCCCTGGAGTACTACGAGAGAATCGCAATCGCTGATCGCGATGATCCGTCGACGCGCGCCGTCGCGGCAGCAGCGTTGCACCGCATCGGATTCATCCGCACCATCTTGCGAGCGCCCCGGGCCCGGGAGGCGTTTCAAGAGTCCATCGCGCTCTACGAGCGCTTGATCCAGAGCGATCCAGCCAGTGAAGAGCTGCGCTGCGAGCTGGCAGTCACGCACAGTGACCTGCTGGTTCTCGAGCGGCAAAGCGGTCGCGCTTCCGAGGCAGCCAAGCGGCTCGAAGACGTGGTGACGCTCCGGCAGGGCATTTTGAGCGACTTTCCCGCTAACTGGAGCAACGCGATCAGCCTGGCCTATTTTCAGATCGAGCTGTGCGAGCAACTGGCGGCGCACGGTCGGTCGGACGAGGCATTGCAAGTTCGAGAGCGCATTCGCGCAACCGCTCAGCGAGCCATCCAAGAGGGCTGGAGCGACGCGCGGGTTTGCAACAACCTGTCCTGGTTCCTGGGGAGCCGTCCCCGATCGGCGAAACGAGACGTCGCGCTAGCGGCTGCGCTCGCCAGAAAGGCGGTCGACCTCGCACCAAAGTGCGGCACGTTCTGGAACACCCTGGCAGTCGCCCAGTATCGTTGCGGCGAGTGGAGTCGAGCCGAGAAAACCCTGGGAGAGTCGATGCGGCTGCGAGCTGGCGGCGACGCCAATGACTGGCTGTTTGTCTCGATGGTTTGGCACCGGCTGGGACAGGCGGATGAGGCCACGTGCTGGTACGAACGTTCGCTAAAATGGCTGGAAACACACGCACCCCGCGACACCCAGCTCGCCGCGTTCCGTGCCGAGGCCGAATCTTTGCTGGGGTTGCGAGAAAGCGCACCCGAACCGAAATCCGTTCGATCGGGCAATTAGCTCGATCTATGCATCCGTTCTGAATCCGCTAACGCTCGCCCGGCAGCCGTCGCGTCGTTTCGATCGCGCCGCCGACGAGCCTGCGCTGGGAATGCGCGCGGAGTCGGCCCGCCGGTGCGTACAGGACGCAACGAACGGGCCTTTTACAGGAGCTTGCAACCGTGACACACTTTGATTCCCGCCGGGTACTCGTTTTTGCCGTCGCGGCGGTGGCTGTTCTCTGGATGGCCATCGTCCCGCCTTGGCCACCGGACGCCCGCGCCGACTTGATCTACAACGTGACCGCGGCGGGCTCAGACGACTTCGTTCCATTTGAGAATGACGGCACGCCCAACCGTCCCCTCGGCGGTCGCATGGGCAACGAAATCACCTTCGCCGGTACGGCCCGCTATCTCGATCACGTGCAGGTCGTCTTCGCGTCGATTGGCCCGAAGGAGATCGACACATATACGCTGGACCTATACAAGAACGACGGTCCGATTGACCCGAGCAGCGGCCTGCACGAACCGGGCACGCTGATAGCAGAGGTTACAACCCAGGCCTCGAACATTCCGTTGCCCGGTAACGGTGCCTACGGCATCGACTGGAACTTCAGCCCGATTCTGGTGCCTGATTCGCTGACCGCAATCGTGAGCTCGAGCTACAGCACGACGACGCCCGGGCAATTGATGGGCCCATTCGTGGCCGTCGCTCCTCCTCTTGTGGGAAGCTGCGCTCAACACGATGTGGTACGGTGACGGCACGCCCGGCAACTGGACGGCAGATAGCTCGTGGGCCATTAGCGACGGCGGTGCCACCAACTTCATCGACGAGCGGTTCGACGCGTTACAATCGGTACCCGAGCCATCATCTCTTCTTCTCATGGCGCTGGGCGCTGGCGGCGCGCTCGTGCTGGGCACGAATTGGCGCGGTGGAACCAATTCGCGAACGAACTGAACGCCGGGCGCGGCACTTCGAAGGCTCGCTGCGCGGCGGCCGGAACATGCGAATCGAGCCGCGATGGAGGTGAGCAGGGCAGCGACGCGAGCCTCGCGCGCCTCCACTTCCTCGTGGGAAAGAGGCCGATCAAAACGGCGATACACGCGGCGATGCCGACCGGTGCAATCACGTTCATGGCTGTGCTCCGCCGGGATGGAATCGATCTCATTATCATCCCGATGAGCAAACTCGGCTCCGGTGTGCCACAATTCCGCTCACCGAGATGGTGTGATTGCCTTCGTCCTGGGAAGAACTGCAAACGTCGTGTCGGTTGCGCTTAGCAGAACACCCGCTGCGCTCGCCACACCATCTGGGGCTGCTACGATGACTGCGATCTGGCCGCCGCCGGCGAACTTCTGCTTCCCGTCGATCATCAGCGTGACGGTGTCGGTCGATGGGTCGTAGTTCGACGTGAAGGCGACTGGCTTCTGTACGGTTTCTGTTTTTTTCGTCAGGTGCTTTTTCGTTGTCCAATCGATTTGATAATTGGCGGCAAGACCGGCGGTGGCGGCATTCATTGCAGTGCTGAATCGGAGAGCAAAGCCCGCGAATACCGGTGCGCTGCGCGGCTTGCCATGCCGACTTCTCTTGTCGATCAAAACAACCTGCTCACTGATGATCGTCGGGGGTGGTACGACCGGCGTTACGGTGAGCGGGTTGGTCACCGCGGCGCTCAAGCCGCCGGCGACTGCGCGGATCGTTTCGCCATTGGCTGCCGCGTTCAGCGTCAGACCGCTGAAGCTCGCCACTCCGCTTTTGGCCTGCACCGTCGTTGTAAAGGCCGGGTCGTTCGGGACCGACACCGTCACACTGCCGTCGAACGCGGAGGCCACGTTGCCGTACGGGTCTTCGGCAGAGATGACCAGATCAAAAACCTGACCCGCGGCAAGAGGATCGAGCGGCGGTGTCGTCACGACCAGTTTCGTTGCAGCGCCCGGCTCCACGTTGATGGAGCTCGATTTCGCCGGATCGAGCACGCCGCTTTCGAACGTGATCGAGATGGTCCCTGCGGTGTCCGGGGCCAGGTTGGCGAATGTGGCCACGCCGCCCGAGACAGTCGCGATGATCGAACCGTTGAGCGCGCTTGTCGCGCTCGGAAGCGACACAGTCACCACCGAATGATTGTCCCCAGTTTCGAGGTTGCCGAAGCGATCCTCCTCGTCGATCACCGGCTGGATGACGAATGCCTGGCCGGCGGTCGCGGTCGAGGACGGCTGTGTCGCGATCACCAACCGGGCGGCCGGACCCGGGCTGATCGCGAAGCTGTTACTCGCGCCCGGAGAGGCCAGGAGCCCGTCGGACGCCGACATGGTGTAGCTTCCGGTCTTGTCGATCGTCAGGCCGGCGAATGTCGCGACACCGCTCGTGGCGGCCGTGGTGACCGTGCTCGATCCGCCTGAGAACGTACCGCCGTTCAGCGTCAGAGAGACCGTCGAGCTGTCACTCGGGACGACGTTTCCATAGGCGTCTTCGATTGCGACAGTCACCGGGGGGCCAATGGGCTCGCCCGCGGTTGTTCCGGTCGGTTCCTGCACAAAGACCGCCTGGCTGCCGGCGGCGGGACTGACGTTGATTCCCAATTGCGCGCCGGTGATGGCGGGGTTCATCGTATCTCGAGCGGAGATTGACTGCGTCCCCGCGCGATCGAGAGTGAGCGCGAATGTGTGAGTCCCAAGGTCGCCGGCGGTGAAAGCGTAGTCGGCTGGCAGAACGGCTGTGCCGTCGCTGCTCGTCAGGGCCATTGTGCCCGTGTAGCCGGTGGCCACGTTGCCGTAGGCGTCATACGCGGTGACGGTGACGGAATTGGCCGCCCCCGCGGTGTCCAACTGCGGGAACCCAGCAACCGCGAAGCTCGCGGCCGCGGCGGACTGCACCGTGATGCCAGTCTCGCTGGCCGTGAGACTGGTTGCGCTGGTATCGACTGCGGTGATGATCTGCGTCCCTGCCGAATCCAGCGTCACGACGTACATGTGGGTTCCCGCGTCGGCGGCGCCATAGGTATAGGTAGCCGGCAGAACGGCGCCAGGGTCGCTGCTCGAGAGGCTCACGGTGCCGGTGTAGCCGGTCGCCACGTTGCCGTAGGCGTCATACAGGGTGACGGTGACCTGATTGGCCGACCCCGCGGTATCTGTGGTCGGGAAGCCGGCGATCGTCAGCCTGCTCGCCGCGGCTGGCTTCACGTCGATGTTGGTCTGGGAACCCGTGATGCCCGACGTCGTCGAATCGGTGGCGGTGATCGACTGCGACCCGGCTGTCTCGAGCGTCGCGGTGAACGAGACCATCCCTTGCTCTTCGGGGGTGATGGTGTAAGCGGCCGGGAGGACTGCCCGGCTGTCGCTGCTGGTGAGCTGCACCGTGCCAACGTAGCTCGTGGCCACGTTGCCATAGGCGTCAACGGCAGAGACCGTGAACGTCTCGGGACCGCCCGCCGTGTCCGTGGTCGGGAACCCGGTCACCCTGAGCGACTGGGCGGCGCCGGGCGCGACCGTGATGTTATCTTCGGTGCCGGCGATGGCCGGGTTCGCGCTGTCGGTCGCGGTGATCGCCTGGGTGCCGGCGGTCTTGAACGTCACGCTGAACGTGTGGATGCCGTCGTCGGCCGCGGTGAACGTGTAGTCTGCCGGTAGCACGGCCTGAGAATCCGTGCTGGTGAAATCCACTGTGCCGATATAACCGGTGTCTGTGCCGCCATTGGGATCAAGCGCCGTGACGGTGAAGGTTTCTGATGTTCCCGCGGGGGTCACCGCGGGCACGCCCGCGATGCTCAGCAGATCGGTCGAGCCGGAGGCGGTCAGCCGGATGGTCTCGGTGAACGCGTCGGAGATTTCGCCGTTGATCCCATTGCGGTTCTGATTCATGTCGTTGCCGTACCAGTCCTGGATGTCGGAGCCCACTCTCAGCGTGTAGGTGCCGGCGGCGGTCTGGGCGGGGAACGAGACCTGGAATTCGTGATCGTTCGTGGTGGAGACCGGGTTGACGCTCACTTCGCTTGTGGGGATGACCCCGCCGGGGCCGCTCAAGGTGACTTGGGCGGCGGTGAAGGTCGCGGGATTGATCTCCTCGTTGAAGGTCAACTGCACGGTGGCCAGACTGCCGGGGCGGTTGATCGAGCCGTCGGGGCTGGCGGAGACGACGTACGGTCCGTCGGTGTTGGCCACGGCGGCCCCCGCGTTCACAACGCCGCCGGTGGCCACCTTGCCTTCGAGCGCAGGGTCTGGGGTGACGGTATCGAGGAGCGCGTCGATGACCTGGCTCATCGTCCAGCTCGGGTGGGCCGCCTCGACCAGGGCGACCGTGCCGGTGACAAGAGGCGCGGCCATCGACGTGCCGCTCTGGGTCCCGTAGCTGCCATCGGACAACATGCTGTACACGTTCACGCCGGGTGCGGCGAGCTGGACCGTGGTCTCGCCGTAGTTCGAAAAGGACGCCAGGGCCCCATTGCTGTCGATGGCTGCGACCGAGATGACGTTGGGGTATTGCGCCGAATACGCCGCTGGGCTGAAGAAAACGGTGTCATCGTCCGCGCCGCTGTTGCCGGCCGCCGCGACGATGATCACCCCGTTCTCGTCGGCATATTCAATGGCTGCTTCGAGCGTGGGATCGTTTCCCGTCGCGCCCCAACTGGCATTGATGACCTTGGCGCCGTGAGCCACCGCGTGGTCGATTGCAAGGGCGGCCGCGGTGTCGGTCCCGTTGGCCGAGGAATCGATGAATGCCAGCGGCATGATCTGTGCGTTCCAGACCAGGCCTGCGCCTCCGGTCGCGTTGTTGGTCATCTCACCGATCTCGCTCGCCGTGAAGGTGCCATGGCCCAGGTCATCGAGCGGGTTGTTGGTGTCGGTGACGAAGTTCCAACCGATCAAGTCATTGGGGTCTGCCGTGTCGCCGTCCTGCGTGTTTGGCACGCTGGGATTCACCCAGCCGCCGGCACTCGTCGAGGCGAGGACGTCCGCCCCGGTAATGAAGCCGTCGCCGTTCGTGTCTTCGATCTTTCCGAGGCCCTGGTTGATCGGATTATTCAGGTCGGTGAACGTGATGGCCCCGTCGCTAGAGACGTCCGTCAGGTTGCCGATCACGGTGGCGGGGATTTCGGGCTGGTTGAGCCACACATTGTCGTAGATATCGGGAAGGTTGTAGTTCAGGCCGCTATCGACGTCCGCGACGATCACCTTGTCCGAGCCGGTGGTGACGTTCCATGCCGCGGGGGCATTGACACCCCAGGTGCCATCCAACTGCCACTGGCTGCCGTTTACATAGTCCGGGTCGTTGGGCGCCGTGAGCAGCCCGACGGTCTGCACCGGCTGGGCGTACTCGACCGCCGGGTTCGTCGAAAGAGCCGCCGCAAGTTTGCCAATGTTGGCAGTGGGCCCACCGACCGTGTACAGCCCCGAGATCGCCGTCAGCGAGACGGTTGCGTCCTCCGACGTGATCAGGGGCATCAATTGGGAAATGGCCGAACCCGGCTGGAGTTGCAGGTTGATCGTCGCGTCCGCAGCTGCCGAAACGGGTGGCTGTGGCAGCGGCGGCGGACCGACGATCGTCAAACTCGACAGCATCGTCCGGGTCTCGATCTCATCGATGCCCACGCCGAACCGCGCGTTCTGGCAGCGCCGTCGCGGCGTCGCGGCCGCCCGACGGGCGCGCGCCCAATCCCCGATCAATCGTCGGATGCCCGGACTCCGCGCCCAACGACGGCGCTCGTGGGACATGGCGTGGAACTCCCTTCGGCGGCTACGCCATGGAGGTGCGAAGGCAGAGGCTCGCGGCTCGCTCAGTCCGCCTGCGGCTCGCTCGTTGTAGTAGTCTAACCCACGATTTGGGCCTTGGGATTTGGCGGCAATGAACGGCTCAGCGCGGGCCGCCAATGTCGTCTCAGCGAGCGCGAAACTTGATCGTGATTGATGATAAGACTTGTGGAAAAATCGGAATGATCGGTCGGCTCGTGCATCTCGGGCGTTGCGCTGGTCGTCTGGATAATCTGTAAGCTATAGCGGAATCGCCAGGACCCTGGATCCAACCGACGGCTCACTGGCGTGAAAGCCTCGAGTCCCACCCAACCGGGCGAACCGCGGATCCCGCGGCGATCAATCGGCGCCGCCTATTGAGCCCGATCCGGCGATGCGACCCGTATGCCGGGATTGAACCAGCGTCGCTGCTGCCGTTACGCGGGCTCTCCGCTCTGGCTCTGGAACGAAAGACCACGGCAACGTGATCCTCGTGAACCGGCTCGAATAGCGGGTCGAGTCGAAGGATTGCCGCCAGAGCGGTCGTGCGATCGGCAACGATGATACGAGCCGTCTGGAACTCGGAGTCGGTCCAGCGATAACACCTCCCAGACCAGATTCGTTCCGAGCGGTCGATTCGCTCGTCACCGTGCAGATTCGTTCGTCCGTCGATCGTCACGGGATAACCCGGGAGCCTCCAGATCAGGTACCCCCCCCAATTCAACTGGTTGTAGATCGGCCCGGGTGACACGTTTCTCACGAGGTAATCCGCAGCTTGTTCGGGATAGGTATGCTCCACAGCTCGCTCTAGACGGCCCGGCGAGATGTCGTTCCACCACGCAGTGAGTCCGGCCAGCAATAGAACCAGCCCGCTCACTGCCAGGACGCGCGGCCAAGTGTAGACAAACCTCTCCGAAATCGAAATTGATCTCGGGACTTCGCTCGTCAGAACGACGAGCGCCGCGAGAACCAGTACCCACCCGTCGCGGGCCGAATGAAACCCCAGGTAAACCGCGACGGCGAGCAGCGTCAAAAGATACGCTTGGCGAGAAGGGCGCCGCCCTAACTTGAAAGCCGCGGCTCCGGCCAAGCCGACGAGGCACCAGTCGCTCAGTGTGCGGAATTCGGGCGCTCGGTGTTCCTGGATGCAGTTGAACACCAAAGAGTGGCCGCCATATTCGAGCACCGGCCGGTACACCCCGAATCCGTACGGATTGATGCCCGTCGCGAGCAGACACGCCGTCAGCATGCTCAGAAGCAATAGTCGGCCGCCGGGTCGCCTGGGCTGGGCGGCCCTCTCGAGGACGCGGTCGTCGATGAACCCACAAACAACCGCGAGGCCCAGCAGGCCGAGCCCGTAGACGAATTGAATGTGAAGGTTGGTCCAGAGAGCGAACATCGGCGGCAGTAGCCAGATCCACTGTGGTCGTCGTCCGGAGCGGATCTGTTCGATCGCCGCGAGCGTCAGGATGCAAAAGAGGATCGAGAAATGCCAGGGACGCTCCGAGTCAATCGTCAAGAGTGCCAGGAATGCGGCCGCCAGCAGGACGGCAATCCTGACGAACCTTGGCTCCCGACTGCCGAGCAGCCAGTGCAAAGCGACGGCGACCGCGTACACCATCACCGTGCGAAGCAGCCAGATTCCCAGGAGCCCAGACGTGCGAAAGAGACCGAAAACAAGGATTTCAAACATCCAGCTATAGGCTACCCACGGGCGCCCGTGGCCAAATGTGGAGAACGGGTCTGTGGCGGGGACCCGGGTGTGCTCGACCAGCCATTGGCCCGTCCTCAAATGCCACCAGATGTCCGGGTCGAGAACGGGCTGGCTCAGGAAGATGAGAGGCAAGGCATAGAGGACCACAAGCAGCCCAACCCGTCGAACGACCGGCTCCCACGCGCGGCAAACGCTCAAAGAGTGCGAGCGGGAGCCGCGCTGATACTCGGTTGCCGTGGAGATCCCGGTCTCGACCGGTCGATCCGCCGCGACGGCCGAGAGCGGCGCCTGACCATCCGCGCTCCTTGAGGCTCCTGGCGCCGGTCCAGCGTGTGAGCTCATCGGACACTCCAGACGGTCAGCCTATCCTTCGCAAGGTTCGAAATATCGAATTCAAGCCTGAGAGAATGATCAGGCATGGAGCAGCGGCGGCGAATGCCGATAGAGCATGTTGGGAGCGTCGAGATGGTACTTGTGCAGCTTGTTATAGAGCGTCATCCGGCTGATTCCCAGGGCGGCAGCCGCGCGGCGACGATTGTTCCCGTGTCGTTCCAGCGCTTCGGTGATGCGGCGAATCTCGGCTTCTTCTTTGGCTTCCGTCGTCGACGAGAGCGTGTGTGGATTCGAGACTTGCTCCGAAGCCAGCGCCTCGGTCTGTCGGCCCTTGACTTCGGCGCGGTTCGAAACCTGGCCAGGCAGATCGTCCAGTCCGATGGATTCTCCATTCGAAACCGCAACGGCCCGTTCGACGACGTTCCGTAGCTCACGAACGTTTCCCGGCTACTGATAGGCAACCAGCGCAAGCAGGACCTCAGGAGTCATCCCGACGAACCGTCGTTGCGATTTTCTGGAGAACATCTCCAGGAACTCGCGACTCAATTCCTGAATGACCTCGCGCCCGTGTGCACGCAACGGCGGAACCTCGATGGAGATCACGTTGAGCCGGAAGAACAGGTCGGAGCGGAATCGACCGGCCTGAACCTCCTTTTCCAGCGGACGATTGCTGGCAACAATCAACCGAGCTCGCATGGGCTGCGTCTTGTTCGATCCGACCGGTTCGAACACGCGCTCTTCGACAGCCCTGAGCAGTTTGGCCTGGAGTGGTGGCATGAGCGAATCGATCTCATCGAGGAACAAGGTCCCGTCACTCACCTCCGCGAATTTTCCGATGCGAACCGCGTCGGCGCCCGTGAATGCACCCTTGGCGTGCCCGAACATCTCGCTCTCGATCAGGCTGCCCGACAGAGCACCGCAGTTTACGACGAGGAACGGCTTGTGCCGGCGCGGAGACAACTCGTGGATCAGCCGCGCCAGTCGGCTCTTACCCGACCCTGTCTCCCCCTCCAGGAGTACGGTCGATGAGAGCGGCGCCACACGACTGACCAGATTGGCCACCTGCTCGCCCACAGAATTGGCCGTATAAAGAAACGCCTCGCTCGATCCCAGAGTTCGAAGCTCGCGATCGGCCCGTGCGGGTTTTGTCGCGGTACCCAACTCCCTCCGCCGTAGGATCCGTAGAGCTTGCATCTCGACCAGGAAGGCGACCTGGTTGAAGTCGAGCGGCCGGGGTAAATAATCAATCGCGCCAAATAGCAGCGAGTCGCGAGCCTCGGACGCGCGGTATCGATCGCAGACAATGAGCAAAGCCCCCGCCGAGCCGCGGTCCATGAAGTACGCGCGCATCCGAGCAATGTCGCGGATCTCGTCGCCCTCCCGCAGGTGAACGATCACCAGCGCCAGATCATCGTCGGCTGCCCTGGCAGAGGCATCGTCCAACCGAGGAACAACCTCAACGGCGGAACGTCCCGTCGAATGCACCGCTTCGCTCAGGAAGCGGATCAGGCCGGCGTCATCGCCGACGAGCAGCGTCGTTGGGCTCTTCATTGATGGTCTCCAATAAGCACGACCTTCATCGTTCCGAGACTCAATCATTGAGCCTATCGACCATGCACACAATCTCGACGTCGGGTATAAAAAAAAACTCGCTCGTGCCGCAACGTGCACGTGCGAGGCCCGCCAGGACCGGCGCATATGACCCGTCGCGAGCCATATGAGCGTTACAAGTAAGCCTAGTTAAGATGGATCCCGAAGTCAATAGGGGCGTTCCGCTGTCGATGTCGGGATTTCCCCGGCGAGTGGATCTCAGGATCCGCACGAACGACGATCGCGTTGGCGATCCAAGTCACTTTGATTACTCATGTTGCTAGATGCTACGCGGTCCCGTTACTTGCCGAAATGCGGCTCGTTCTGCGTGCAATCGAGGAACCGAGCCGGGCGTTCCGAATTTCGATGCTTGGGTGCACTTGCTCAGGAATCGCCAATTGATACACGCTATATTATACCGCACGCAAAGTTGACGCCCAGAAAGGCATTGGATCGGGTGAGTGCGCGTAAAGCGAGACGTGCATGCTACCGATAAGGACGAGTGGGATAATAAGAGTTTTGTCGGTAAGACGGGAAGGATCGTGCAAATGCCACCGGACTTACGAGTTCTGCGAACACGAGCAGACCTCCGGTGGTGCCTCGCGGTTGGGGCACTCGCTTGGGTGCTGGCCGCGGCCCAATCCCCTGCCGCGCCACGTCTTCGACGATCAGCACCCAGTGGAGACTCTACCTCTGCCGCCCCTCCCGGACGGACTCGACGGGCAAGAGGACGCGCTCGTGCTTCCGACCGTCCCGCTCGCACCGCCACGGCCGAAGACGGGCCCTGGTGCGGTTTCGTCGTTTGTCGCCGGGTTCAAAGGCAACGACGCGTTCATCGAGGTGGTTCTGGGCCAGGGCCGAATCTTGACGACGCGGTCCGACCTTTCGGGCCCGGCAAGCAAGGCAGTGATCGCACTGGGTGACCCCTCGGTGATGGACTTCGTGGTGCTCAGCCCGCGACAGCTCCGGCTCACCGGTCATCGACTCGGCACGACAGACCTCTCGATCACGATGGCCGACGGGCAGATCGTGAACTTCGAGGTACACGTGGTCGCCGACCTCAGTCTGCTCGAGATGCGTCTCAAGGCCCTGTTCCCAGACGCCAGCCTGACGCTCAGCCAGGCGAGTGGAAACGTCGTGGTCGAAGGACAAGCACGCAGCTCCGCTCAAGTATCCAGAGTTATTCAGATCGTTACATTATTTGTATCTACACTTACTGCGCCAATTCCTGCGGTGCGTAGCGAAGGCGGCGGCGGCCAGATTGGCGGCGCGGTCTCTCCGAATCAGCTCGCTCCATCGCCAACTCCCGCTGCGCCGGTGCCGCTTGAGAACCCGGCGGCGCTGGTGACGCCCGAGCTGCATCCCACGATGACATCGGCCGGTATATTGATGGGCCCGCCTCGTATCATCAACCTGATCCGGATTCCCACCTCGCAGCAGGTGCTCCTCAAGGTGCGTGTCGCCGAATTGAACCGATCGTCGCTGCGGCGGATCGGTGCGAACTTCCTGGGCGTTGATCCCAAGACCGGCGCCATCATCGGCTCGCAGATTGCGGCACCCACCACGGCACTGGGACTGATCGGCCAATCCACCACGCTGCCCCAGGCGAAGGGACGGCAACTTTTCGGCGCCGCGGAGCTTCCCGCGGTCACCAACACCACGGTCTTTGGAATTTTTCAGGACAATCAATTCGAGTTCATGTTGAGCGCACTGAGGCAGAACGCCCTGGTGAAGATCCTCGCCGAGCCGAATCTCGTTGCCCTGAGCGGCCAGCGAGCGAGTTTTCTGGCTGGTGGCGAGTTCCCGGTGCCGATCCCGCAAGTGAGTGGCAGCGGCGTCGCGCCGACCATTACCGTTACGTTCAAGCGATTTGGGGTGTTGCTCGATTTTCTGCCGACGATTATCGATGACGACGTGATTCGCCTGGCCGTCGCACCCGAGGTGAGCGCGATCGACGACTCGATCGCAGTCACGCTGGTCGCCGGCGGCAGCCCCGTCCCGGGTCTGAACACCCGCAAGGCCTAGACGACCGTCGAGCTGCGCCAAGGACAGACGCTCGCCATCGCCGGCCTGCTCCAGCTCGAGCTTGACGGAACGACGACGCGCGTTCCGTACCTGGGCGACTTGCCCATTATCGGCCCATTCTTCAGCAATACCCAGGGACAACGGACCGAGAAAGAGCTGGTCGTGCTCGTCACCCCGTACCTGGTCGAGCCGATGCACAAAGCACAGGTCCCGTACGGGCCTGGCGACGAGGTCAAGGAGCCGAGCGACCTGGAGCTCTACTTGCTGAACCGGATCGAGGGGAGGACGGGCCGGGATGTCCGGTCGACCACCTCATGGGACGACCCATTCCATGTCACGCACGTTCTCGATCTGGAGAAGAACTACGTGGCCGGGCCAAGCGGGTTCTCGCAATGAAAGCCGGGTGCCGCGCGGTTGAAAAAACGATGCGCGAAGGGAGCGAACGGGTCATGGTGACGGCAAAGCTCCGGATCGGGACGCTGGCGATTTCTCTCCTGTTGTCGCTCGGTCTGGCTGGGCGAGCCGCGGCACAGCCTCCGGTGGCCACTCCGCCCTATCCGCCCTGGAACGGCCGTCAGGACGCTTTCCCGCCCGGCGGGGCCGCCAGCGCACCCGGCCAGACTCTCACCGACGACTGCGACAAGCATCGCGGTCCGATCCGAGGGATGCTGCATAGAGCCCATTGCAAGCGCTGCATGGAGCGAAAGCTCCTGGGTTTCCGCGAAGAATTCAACGAATGGCCCCTCGGAGCCGCGCTCTACGCAAACTGCCAGGCTCAGGTCGCCAACGGGGATGCCGCCCGGATGACCTTTTATCGATACGACTTCGTTGACGGCACGGCCCGCCTGAACATTCAAGGGATGGACAAGCTCCAGGAGATCAAGGCGATGCTGCCAATGAGCTTTGCCCCTGTGCTCGTCGAGCGAACTCCGGCCCGACCCACCCTCGCCGACGCCCGGCGGGCGATGCTTCTGGCCGAGTTGTCGCGCGGTGAGTTCCCGGTTCCCAAGGAACGCGTGGTTGTCGGCAAACCGATCCCGATCGGCCGCGGCGGGTCCGAGGCCGCGATCATTTCGACGAACCAGATGATGGGGGTCTTATCCGGCACGGGCTTCAGGACGGGGATGATGATGGGAGCCGGAGGCGGAATGGGCGGGGGCGGCATGCCGACCGGATTTGACATGTCTGGTATGACGGGCAACGCGGTCCTCGGGGGGCAGTCCGGAGGGATGGGCTCGGCCATGGTGCCCTGAAGGAGGAGAGCCGATGCGATCGGAAACGATCTGGTCGCGCATCGTTCGCGCTGGCTCTGCTTTGCCTGGCGACGGGATGCCAGCAGGCAAATCGAAGCGCAACGCGGAAATCACCCCTTGCGACCACTACCGAGCGGATCAGCCCGCGCCAGGATGCCAATGTGCAGGTGGCGCTGGGCCGCACTGCCGAGCAGGCCGGAGATCTCGACACGGCCATGGCGGCATATACGGAAGCACTCAAGAACGACCGTCATCGCGCCGACGCCAACCAGCGTCTCGCGGTCGTGCACGACCGCCTGGGCCGATTCCAGGAATCAGCCCACTACTACGCCAAGGCGCTGGCCGAGGCCCCGGGCGATGCCGAGATCTTCTGCGACAAAGGTTACAGCCTTTACCTTCAGCGGCGCTGGGCCGAGGCGGACATCTGCCTGCGGCAGGCGATCGCACTCAAGCCCAAGCTTGCGCGAGCACACAACAACCTCGGTCTTCTGCTGGCGCGAGACGACAAGGTGAACGAGGCTCTCGCCGAATTCCGCGCGGCCGGATGCCGCCCCGCCGAAGCGCACCAGAATGTGGCATTCGTCATGAGCATGGAGAAACGCTGGGACGAAGCGCGCCGCCAGTACGAGCTGGCGGTCGCGGCGGACCCGTCCTCCGCGACGGCGCGCGAGCGATTGGCCGAGCTGGGCAAGGTCGCGGACAGGCTCCAGGCAGAGTCGCGGAAGCCACACTTTGATGCCGAAGTCATGGCGGCCTCCGCCATCCGAGAGCACGCCGGCGATCCCCCCGCCAGCAAGCCTCAGAAGCGCAAGTGGGCCTGGGGCCGCAGGAGGGCTTCCAGCGGCTCGGTCAGTACGAACGATCGAGCCAACGACTCGATCGACTCTCCGCGCTGAGCAATGTGCCCCTGCGCAATCGGCCCGAGTCGACCGGACGCTGCGGCCAGGTAAAGGATCCGCCACGGGTCGATTCCCATCAGCCGCGCGGCCGTCGCGTCGACTGCCGGCAGGTCCGCTCCCATGACGATCGCGCCCAGAGTCCTGGCGGTTCCCATGATCGGGCCGTCGCCCTCCATGCCGACAATTCCGTCCGCGATCGCGAGGTGGGGACCGACCGTCGCCGTGATGTCGAGGATCGACTCGTTGATCCCCGCGAAATGAAGCACGTTCTTGGGCCAGCCATAGTAGACACCCGGCATGACGCCGAAGAGGTTTTTCATCGATAACGTCACGCCCGCCCAGTGGTGTGTTTTCAGCTTGGGCATGGAGACGATGATGTCGGCGCGGTTCAGGGTCTCCGGCAGCGCGAAACGGCCAAGCGGGGAGAACCGCAGACGGTTCGCAGTGAAGAACACGTCATCGTGGTTGAGGTCGACGAAGGCAAGTTTCGCCACGGCGAGGGCCTTGCCCAGACCGGACTCGTCGAGCACCCAGTCGGAATCCCGGCAATGTCCTTGCCCCTCTGCGACGAGGACCTCGCGTGCCCCGAGCGACCGGAATGCCTCGGCTGTCGCGCACACGAGCGCGGGGTGAGTGTTAACGTGGGGCGATTCCCGGCTGGGCTCGACCAGGTTCGGCTTGAGCAGCACCGACTTACCCGAGACCCAGGCCGATCCGATGCCGAGCTCCACGAGTCCCTCGCGCACCTTCCGCTCGATATCAACATCATACGATTCGGCCCTGGCGATATAGACCGCCGATCGTTGAGACCATTCATCAGAGTCGTAGATGATCCTGCCCCAGAGGCCGGCGGCAGCCAGCGCCTCGGCGCCGCACAAAACGCCGCGCCGCGTGATCATCTTCGATCGGCGCTGGCCGCCGGGAGCGATCATCGTTTCCTCATTCTGCATCGAAGAGCTCCAATGCTTTTTCGCCGGCGGCCAGAAGCAACACCGCCAGCCTCGGAGCGGCGTCTGGACGTGTGACGACCTTGGCGAACGACTCCGCCAACCACCGATTGGCCAGGACGGGCGCACGGCCCCCCAGGCGCAAACCGAGGATTCCCCAGCCGAGCGAGGCCGCCGCCCGGACGTTCGGCAAGGCAGCCAGCAGATAATCGGCGCCATGCTCGGCGAGAGTCCGGGACGGCCTGGACCCGGCCAGGGCCAGGAGCGCGATCCCAGTCGGAGCGGGCAGGGGCCGGAGGGTCTGGCCGTAGGTCGCCTTGTTCCCGCAGTTCCAGCCACCGGTGACGATGGCGCGGTCGCAGAGGAGGCGCAGGCCCTCCTGGACCCTGGCATGGCCGCCCAGCCCCTCGCGCCGAAGCGCCAGGATGGCCAGCGCCGTCGGCTCGACCCAAGAGTGCGTGCCGTCCACCCAGGGCCAGCCGACGATCGACGGATCGTGCGCGTTAACCGGTCGAGGCCCTTCCTCCCTGGGCATCGTCGCGCCCGCGTTGCCCAGCAACCACGCCACGGCTCGCGTGCGCTCGTCTTCGTATCCAGGCAGCGCCTTGCACGCGAGCAATCCGTACGCAGTTCCCCAACCGGGTTCGGGCAACACTTCGGAGATTCCGAATGAGCCGTTTGGCCTTTGGATCGAGGCGAGCCAGCCAGCCGCGCCGTGGGCCGCGGCCGCCGTTTCTTCGGGTACGGCTCCGTCATCCGCCGCCCCGAGCGCGAGGATCGCCAGCGCCGTCGGCTCGACGCATGGCTTCAGGCCGCGCCGGTACGCCCAGAGTCGGGGGTCCGTTGCCTCCCGAAGGCCGAGCAGGGCGCGAATCGCCGATCCCTTCCAGTCCGCCGTCATGGTCGTTGCCTGTCTCGCATCGATGCCGCGCGAAAATCAGTCGTTGCCGGGCCCGCGGTCCCCGGGGGCGTCCTGGCCCGGCTTCGCCCGAGCCGGCGAGCATCGGTTGCTTACCGTCTCATTCGACAAGACTAAAAGTATAAGTACTTGCAACCGTGTTGGCCGCAAAATTCACATTGATACCCCCAGTTCCCGAGAAAGTGAGGGTCTTGGTGATGAACTGCGAGCCGACGACGCCGACGCCGCTGCCGCCGCTCAAGGTCAGCGCGGCATCCGGGAAATAGAAGGTGCCGGTGTTGCTGATATTGGATCCTCCTGACATCGTGACCCCGGCGGAGTCGGCTCGGTCCTGAAAGATGGTGATCCCGGAATAACTGCCAGTGGTCATCGGGCTGAGCGAGATGTTACCCGTACCGCTCAGGTTGATCGTCCCTCCGCCTGTGTTGTAGATGAATACACCGTTGCCGACAATGCTGGACGAGCCGCTCATGTTGATCCCGCCGCCGTTGATGTAATAGACGCCCGGGTTCAAGGTGATGGACGAGGAACCGCTCATGGAGATACCGCCCGTGTAGATGCCCGGGTTCAACGTCCGGGATGTCGTGCCGGAGAGGTTGATCGCGGAACTGCTCTCGACGGGCATGCCGGTGGAGCTGGGAGCCGCGATATTCGCCAGGGGGTCGGGCACAGTCGCTTGGTTGTAATTTGTGACAGTCGCATTATCGGGATTCGTCCCGGAGTAATGAATGCCTCCGGCCAGATCGAGCGCGGGCGCTGTGATCGAACTCGAGCCAGACGAGATGATCGACGAAGCCGAGGTCGAATCGACCATGATGCTGCCATTCACTGCGACAACCTGTGTCGTACCCGAGAGTGTCATCGCGGGCCCCGAAGGAGCGAGGAGGAGAATGGCGGCGTTCGAGTCAGGCGCCTGGGTCGCCTTGGCCACACCCTCGACGGTGA
Organism: uncultured Isosphaeraceae bacterium; assembly: GCA_963781785.1. Taxonomy (GTDB): domain Bacteria; phylum Planctomycetota; class Planctomycetia; order Isosphaerales; family Isosphaeraceae; genus CAWAHD01. Next base: position 1,977,241 of record CAWAHD010000002.1, read on the forward strand.
CAGACATGGTTGTGACGCCCCAAATTGCGCTGAATGCCGCCGGTTGCGTGAAATGGGCGACGGCCTGGACGCAACCCGTCTGGCCGGCGAACGCCGATGGAGCGGACGGCGGAATGTTGATCGTCACGGTCGATGTCTGCCCGCCGGCCGTGTATAGGTTGGCCGTGGCGATCGTATTCGCCGCGGAGCTGGCGTCACTCACCGATCCTCCCCGAGCCAGCTCCCCCGCGCCTGCCAGCGCGGCGGCGTCGGCGATCGTCCTTAACTTCGACTGCACAGCGCACTGCATTCCGATGTCGACGGCCACCGCCGCGGCGCCGAAATAGACGGGTGACAGGAGCGCCGTCAGGACCATGATCTTGCCGGAACGCTTGCAAGAACGGCGTGTGTACAGTTTCGATCGCATGGAATATTCTCCGCAGGTCTTCCCGCCCTAGGGCCTCTCGCTCGTGAACGAAGCGGAAGCGTGAAGAGTAACAATCATGAAGGTCGACGTGCCAAGCCAGCTCACGCTTGAAAACGGCACGCTCATGGCCAGTGTGATCGGCGTTCCGCCGGCCGCAGTGGTCGGGTCGGCGGGGGTGAGGGTGATCGTGGTCGTGGGAATTCCCGAGCCGCTGAGTACGGCATTCACCCGCGCCTGGGCGGTGGCCGCTGTGTTGCCCGGCAGGGCGGCCACGCGGCAACCTTCGCGCGCCGCGTTGTTGAGCACCTGCATCGCCATTCCCAGTCGGGCAAATTCGAGTACGCCCAGAAGAAGAGACAGGTAGACGGGCAGAACCAAGGCGAATTCGACCGCCGCCGATCCTCTTCGCACCGACGATCGTTTCCGAATGTTCATCTTACGCCTCCATCAGATCGGTGGGCTTTCACTGCATCACCGAACCCAAGGCCCGCATGATCTGGAAAAAGGCCGGCCCGAGGATGACCACAAAAATCGCGGGAAAGATGAAGAGCAGGGTCGGAAACAAGATCTTGGTCCCCGCCTTCTGCGCCAGCTCCTCGGCACGCTGCCGGCGGTCTTGACGGAGAGACTCGGAATGCACCCGCAGTCCCTTGACCAGGCTAGCCCCGAATCGCTCGGACTGGGTGATCACCGTGACCAGGCTGCGCAGCTCCGACAGGTCGGTGCGATCCGCCATGTGCTTGATCGCCTCGCTATCGTTCAAGCCTAATTGCACCTCGCGCTGCACGATGAGCAGCTCACCGGCCAGAACGGGGTGGGCGGTCCGCAGCTCCTCCGAGATCCGTTGCAGCGCGGATTGCAGCGTCAGCCCTCCCTCGAGACAGATGGCCATGAGGTCGAGGGCATCGGGAAGAGAGCGCCTGAGCACGCCGCCACGGCGAGATTTGGCGCGATCGAGCCAGAAGCTCGGCGCGACCATGCCGATGATTCCCAGGCATCCGCCTGTCAAAACGGCGATCCTGAGCGGGAAAAAACCGAGCAGGCCCAGGATCAGCCCGACGATGGTCGGGGCCGTCATCAAGAGCACCTTGACACCCAGGTAGACCTGCATCGCCGGCTGGCTGTAGTACCCAGCCTGGACCAGCCGGGTCGTGAGGAGCGAGCGTTCCTCTCCCTCAGAGGGCTCGATGAGCGTGCCGACCCGGGGAAGTGACCGTGCCAGTTGGCTCGAAAGCTTCCGCTCGGGCACGGACCCGCCGCGACCGCTCAGCTCGTCGATCCGCGCGTCAACCCGTGTCTTCCGCCCCTTGAACGCGATCCACGCGATCAAGCCCAGGCAGCCGACCAAGAGCAGCGAGCCGAAGACGATCTTCATCGAAGCATTCAAGGCGGCCTCCCGCACATCCTCAGATCGAAAAGTTAACGATGGAGCGGATCCACAGCGCACCGATTGCCTCGGAAATCGCCGTGATCGTGATCAGAATCGGGTGATCAAAGAGCTCAAGCGCGTAGGGTCGATTCATGAATAGCATCATCATGAACAGGGCCGGCGGCAGTCCCAGGAGCAGCGCGGCCTGCATCCGGCCCTCGGCGGTCAGCGTCTTGATCACCCCGCGCAGCCGGTACCGCTCGCGGATGACGCCGCTCAGCTTGTCGAGCATGTCGGCGAGGTTGCCGCCGATCTGCTCTTGAACGATGACGCCGACGACCAGGATCTTGAGCTCGAGGAGCCCGGTTCGCTCGGCCAGGTCGCGCAGAGACGTTTCAGGAGCGATGCCCAGATTCTGCTGCTCGAAACAGACGGCAAACTCGCTCGCAATCGGCGGCGCGAACTCGTCAGCGACCGACCGGAAGGCCTGCGTCATCGTCTGTCCCGCCCGGATCACTCGCGCCATGAGGTCGAATGCCTCGGGCAGTTGCGAGAGCAGCTTCTCCAGCCTGGCGGCGCGGCGGTTCTTGACGAAATACAACGGGAGCGCCGCTCCCACGGCAAGCGCAACGGGCGGGACGAGGAACCAGGGCACGAGTAGATAACCGAATATCGCGGCCGCCAACCCGCTGACCGCCGCGATCCCGATCACCGCGCTCGAGGTGATGCCCAGACCCGACTGCTCGACCATCAAGTCAAAGCGCTCGCGGAGCGAGGGCGCCAGATGGCGCTGGTCCAGAGCCCCGCCGGCCAACTGACTCAGGTCCTTGAAAAGCGCCGACTTCTTGACGCGATCGCGGATACCCTCTCGCGCCGCTTCATCGACCCGCCTGCGAATGCGCGCCTGGGTGCCCTTGCGCAGGTCAGATACGATCGAATACGCGCCGAGCACAGCCGAAGCGACGGCGCCGAATGTCAGGCCGAGGGTAACTGCCGGAGACATGGAATGGCCCTCCCGTTTCAAACGCTGGCGAGGACACGCTCCTCGAACAGCGCCGGGGAAACCTCATTGCCGCTGGACGCGAGCCGCCGAAGGCAGTGCGGCCGTATGCCCTCGGCCTTGAACTGGCCAATTGCGCGACGATCCTTGTCGACGCCTGTCTGATTGAATGTAAAGAGATCGTGCATACTGATCGTCTCGCCCTCCATGCCGGTGATCTCTGACAGCTTCACGACGCGTCTCACGCCGCCGGAAAGCCTCGCCACTTGAAGGATCAAGTGAACCGCCGAGGCAATCTGCCGGCGGATGATCCAGATCGGCAAGTCGAATCCGGCCATGCCGATCATCATTTCCATCCGGCTCAATGCGTCGCGCGTATCGTTGGCGTGGATCGTCGTCAGGCTGCCGTCGTGGCCTGTGTTCATCGCCTGCAGCATGTCGAGGGCCTCGGAGCCGCGGCACTCGCCGACGACGATCCGGTCGGGCCTCATCCGCAGTGCGTTGCGCACCAGGTCGCGAGTCGTGATCTGGCCGGCTCCCTCGATATTGGCCGGCCGAGTCTCCATCCGGACAACATGCGGCTGCTGAAGGCGAAGCTCGGCCGAGTCTTCGATCGTCGCCACCCGCTCATCGGCTGGAATGAACGCGGACAACGCGTTGAGCAGGGTGGTCTTCCCACTGCCCGTGCCGCCGGAGATCACCATGTTGACACGCGCCTTCACGCACGCGGACAGGAAATCGATCATCTCCTGAGTGATCGCCTTCTTGGCGACCAGGTCGGCGGCAAGCAAGGGCCTGACGCCGAAACGCCGGATCGAGAGCAGCGTGCCGTCGAGCGCGATCGGCGGGATGACCGCATTGACACGGCTACCGTCGGCCAATCGGGCGTCAACCATCGGTGTCAACTCGTCGACCCGGCGGCCGACCTTGCCGGCGATCCGCTGGACGATCAGGCGCAAGTGCCTCTCATCGACGAACGTGACGTCGGTTCGTTCGAGCCGCCCCGCGCGCTCGACGTAAGTTACCCTCGGTCCGTTGACCAGGATGTCGCTGATGGTCGGATCCTTGAGCAAGGGCTCGAGCGGCCCCAGCCCGAAGGTCTCGTCGAGCACCTCACTGACCAGCCGGTCGCGCTCGCGGATGCCCATCAGCTCGGCGCTCTGGCGGGTCATCTCTTCGGCCACCCTGCGAACCTCGTGGCGCAGTTCCTCCTCGCCCATGCTCCCCAGTGTCGAGAGATCCATGGCGGCAATGAGCCTCGCGTGCAGTTGTTGTTTCTGCCGAGCGAACGCATCATCGATCGCCGGCAGAGGGCGGCCCGGGACGTTGTCGTGCCCTGGCTGGATTGCCATCCTCAACTCCTCAATTCCTCGGCGGCGGCCGGGCGCCATTCGCGGGCCGCGTCAACTGTCACGCATTTTTAACGTCCGCTCATATGCCTTTGATCTCGTGCCCAGTTCACGATGCCAGCGATCCCGGCGCCGCGCGGTCGGGCGTCGCTCGCAGTGCCTCGATCGTGATCGCCCGGCGATCCGCGGCGATCTTGGCCGCCCTGGTCGCCTGGATCGGTGCAGGTGCCGTTTCGAGCACTTTTTGTATTTCCGACTCCAGGGCGTGGACGGCGGCGGCAAATCTCGACCTGGGCGCCTCTGTCGTCACGGCAACGCCCATGTTGTTACAACTGTTCACGACCTTCAGATCTTCCGGGACGACCTGGAAGACCTTGGCTCGCAGTGCCGCTTCGACCTTTGCAGTCGACACCTCGCCGGGCTGTCCGACCCGGCTAAGAACGGTCCGGATCGAGATAGCCGAGATTCCCAGCCATTCGAGTCGGTCGAGCAGGCGCTTGGCGTTGTGCAGCGAAACCACGTCGGGTTTGATCACAAGCAGAATGAGGTCGGACTGGATCAGAACTTCCAGCATCGTTTCGCCCGACTCGACGTCCAGGTCAACCACGACGAACGGGAAGGCCGAGCGAGCCGCCACCAATACCTGGCACACCCCGTGGGGAGTGACCGCCGCGGCATCTTCGATGCGACGCGGAGGAGCCAGCAGCTCGACGCCGCTTTCATGCGGCGTCAGCGCCTTGTCAAATAAAGAGCGGTCGATACCGGAGACACTCTGGCAGAGGTTGGCGATCGAGTATGTCGGCTTCAAATCCAAGAGCGATGCGAGGTCGTCGGTGTAGAGATGCAAGTCCAGGAGCAGCACTCGCTGCTCACGGCCGGCGAGAGTGACGGCCAGGTTGGTGGCGAGCGTGCTCACGCCGCATCCGCCGCTGGGGGCGATCAAGCTGATGAGTTTCCCCGTCGCGGTCGTGTTCGTGACCTTGGTCTTCCACCTCGCAAGGGCATCCTTCAACTCGGCGCCCAAGGAGGCCGAATCGACATAGTCATCGGCCCCGGACCGCAGCACGCGCAAGACGAGCCTGGTATCGGTTGCCGGCCCGATGGCCAGAACGTGGACAGGGCCCTGGCCCTTCATGGTCAAGATCAAGGCGAGCGTGCGCTCGGGATTGGGCTCGAGAACCGCCGCGATCAGTTCGGGTTTCTCTTTCCCCAGAACGTGGACCGCCGTGTTGAGCGGAAGAATGTTTGACGACGGGCAGTCGAAGCCCTCGGCCACGATGATCATGCGCACTTTCTCGCCGAACGCCGCGTCATCGGAAACAATAACCACATTCATGAGATGCTGACCTGGATACTACGGTTCACTGGGCGGCCTCGTATGGCCTAGCGGAACACCTTGACCATGCCCTCCTGGTTTCCCCGGATTGTCCTGATCTGTTCGGGCGGCTTCTCGCGCCTGGGCGGCGCGGCTGCGGGAGGCCGGGGGGTCGGAGGAGCCGCGGGCTTCGGTATCTCGGTCAGAAGACCGGGATGACTTTGGCTGAGCTCGGCAATCGTAGCCAGGCGAGCCGAGCTGACTTCGGCGGTGTCCTCGGGGTTTCGCAGGGTGAGATGGAGCGTGCCCAGGTTCCCCGCCAGGTCGAGCTTGGCGGCCTGCTCGGGTGACACGAGCAGGGTCACTGATCGCAGGTCCTTGGCGGCACCGCCGACAACCTTTTCCGTGGCGGTGGGTTCGGCGCCGACCCGCTGGTCGACGGCCAGGATCTCGAGATTCTGGAGCAGGATGATGGTGCCGCCGTGGACGCCGGGCCCGCCGCCGGCTTCCTTCACGGTCAGAAGCACGTCGACCTTGTTGCCGGGCAGAATAAACCCCGCAACGCCGGTGGCGACCGTCGGCGTCTGGATAGTAAAGGCGCGCATTCCCTTGGGTATGATCGCCGCCAGCCCGACGCCGGCTCCTTTCGCCGCAATCTTGGAGTCGAGCACGGGCTCTCCGGCCAGGATCGGCATCGTCGCCACGCGACCGATGGCTTCGTTTGTTTGCGAGATCGCCCTCGGGTTGGCCCAGCGCTTGGGTACGGAATCGACATGAATCATCTCGGCCTGGATCGTCCCGCCGCGGGCGATGTCGACGGCGGCCGTCACGACCGCGACGTTATCGCCGCCATTTGTGCCGCGGGACGCCATCACGACCGGCGCGATCAACCATACGGCCGCTCCGCCCAGCGCGAGAGCCACGACCAGGATGAGCACGGTTTGCAACTTCACGAGCCACCTCAATCCAGATGGATCCGGCGACTTTCGTCATCGTCCAGCCTGGAATTCAATGACGAAGGGAGCCGGAGTGGTCCCAGATCAATGCGGCGACGATCCCGACCAGGATCATCGCGGCGAAGGGGATCAATCGACGGCTGCGATCGTCGCGCTTGACTTCGTCCTCGATCCTCGAGTCGGCGCCCAAGCGGCGGCCGAGCGCCGCTAACCGCAGCCAGGAGAGCTGGAGATACACCAGAGTTTCACCGACCCCGTGGTTCAGGACGAGGAGCACGAGCGCATAGACCCCGGCCGCCAGCGAGGCGGCAAGGAAGACGTGGAACGTCAGCGGCATTCCCAGCCAGGCACCCACGCCCGCCATCAGCTTGACATCGCCGGCGCCCATCCCGCCGAGAACGTAAAATATGAACAGGCATCCGAGGCCGAAAAACGCTCCGGCAAGGCTGTCTCCCAGGCCGGGCCACCCGCCGACCAGAACCCGGAATCCGATCCCGCTCAAGAGGAGTGGCACGGTGATCGTGTGATAGATCTTGAAGGCGCGAATGTCCGTGACCGCGGCGCCTCCCGTGGCGACGATGACAACGGCAATCGGCAGAATGTCCGCGGTATTCATTTTCTTGGTCCCTCCCCCGCGAGCGGCCGTTCGCCGCGGATGCGCAGGATGAACGTGAACCGACCGGAGAAGCGTTTCATCGCCTCTCTCGTGACTCTTCATTTGGCGAAGGCGGGGACGGAACCGGATCCGCCCCCGGCAGTCCCTCAAGCTCAGCTCGTGCCGGCGTTGGACACGTTGTTGTTGATCCCGCCGAACAGCCCGCTCAACGAGGTTCCCAGGAGCGTGACGGCGGCGATGCAGACCACGGCGATCAAGGCAACCATCAGGCCGTATTCGACCATCGTCGCCCCATCCTCGTCGCGCGCGAATTGGTTCCAGCGATCGGTGAGGTGTTTCATGTCGTCTCTCGCGATAGAATCCTTGGGGAGACGGGGACGGAGCCGGATCCGCCCCCGGCGGTCCCATGAGGTCAGCTCGTTCCGGCGTTGGACACGTTGTTGGATACCCGACCGAACAGCGCGCTGAGCGATGTGCCCAGCAGCGTCACCGCGGCGATGCACACCACGGCGATCAAGGCGACCATCAGGCCGTACTCGACCATCGTCGCCCCTTCCTCTTCGCTCACGAACCGATTCCAATGACATTTCAAAGCGTTCATGCGATTCTCCTTGAGTTCGGAATGCCGGCAACAGCGAGGATGCAAAGCCTCCGCCGCGGCCGATAGAGCACAGATTCCCGTCGGACCGCCATCCGGACCGACAGCTTGCTCGATTTCAGGGGGTGATTCGTGCGTCCACCTTGTTTTGCCGACCCAAACCGTACATTTTTCTGTACGCGACGGAGATGCCGGCGATGGCAGCAATCGCGATCGAGAGCACGAAGACCCTACCCACCACGTTCGCGAACGGCGTAGCGAACAGGTCGAAGACGGCGAAACACCCCACGCAGGCCAGGGAGCCCACGAGCCCCTGATCGATCGTCACGGCTCCCGAATCGTCTCTGGCGAATTGCTCCGCAATCACGCTACGGCTGATCCTTCTCATGTGATGAGCTCTCCACGGCAACTTCCGCGTCACCATAACGTGTCGAGGTGGGCCCTGGCCGACCGAGCCGCTCTCCGCCGCACTCCAGGTCATGCCTCGAACATGCCGGTACCAAAGCAGAGACCGTGCCGATTGCATCTCGGCATTGGCTTCCGTTGCTTCGGGCGGGATCAACCAGCACGCAAATCGAGCGAACAAACACCCTTGCGAAGATCGTGAGAATTGTGAAATGTGAGCGCACCAAGACCGAATCAGGACATCTCTGGGCGGCTTTTGCATTGGCATGTCAACTCCCTTGACACATGATTGGCGCTTGTTGCATTACACAAACTTGCTGCACAAAAGGCCCTGAATGCGTGACGAGGCCACGCGTCGACAGCGGCTCGATCGCGATGCCGCGACAGAATCCGAGGTCCGGCCCGCCGCCAACTGTAGCCCTCGCAGCCGGAGGGTCATCAAAAGTGTCAAACTCTCACGGACGAAACATTGACACCTTCTTTACGTGTGTTGACATTGCCGTCCTTCAAAATCGCGCCAATGGCACCGCGGCGCCGAAAATGACCGCCAGCGGCCCAAATACCCGTCGCGCCCTAAACTGTGCACGGCCACGCGGATCGGCTCACGTTCCCGCTCTCTGCGCGGATTTGTGTGCGTGCGAGCGTGTCCGACTGGTGCGATCGGCGCGCGGAGTGCTCTCCAGTTGCCATGTCGATTGCTGCGCTTCGACGTCGCATTGCGCCCAGGCCTTGCACGGAGAACGGAATTCCTTGGCTGTCGGCTGCCTCGAATTGACCGCGCTCTTCGCTCGCGTGAACGATCCGGGACCTCCCGACGGGGAAGCGAGTCACAGGCCCGGATCCACAGAACCCGGCAATGGTCTTGCCGCCGCCAGGGCGCGCGGTTGTCACGACCGGCCGGAAGCGGAAGGACACTCTTGACCATGAATCCTTGGGTGCTGCGGCCGACATCGCGTGTCAGGCGCAGTGTGATCGGCGAATCCATGAACGGCCACAGTTCTCCGCTGGGCGTTTCACTCCATCACGAGGGCGCCAACTTCTGCATCTTTTCGCGGCATGCGACCTCCGTGGAATTGCTGCTGTTCGACCGTCCTGAGGACGCTCGGCCCAGGCGTATCGTCCCGCTGGATCCCGTGCGGAACAGAACGTTCTGCTACTGGCACGCGTATGTGCCCGGGGTCAACCCCGGGCAGGTCTATGGTTATCGTGTGTTCGGACCATACGATCCCAGCGCGGGTCACCGTTTCGATGGGACCAAGGTCTTGCTTGACCCGTACGCGCGGGCCGTCGTCTTTGGCCCGAGTTACTCGCGCGAGGCCGCCCGGCACCCAGGCGACAACTGTCCGCAGGCCATGAAATGTGTGGTGATGGATCATCGCGGCTATGACTGGGAGGGAGATGCGCCGCTTGAGCACCCGCTGGCAGATTCCGTCATTTATGAGCTCCATGTCGCCGGGTTCACTCGGAATCCGAATTCGGGCGTGCCGCAAGAAACGCGCGGGACGTACGCCGGCCTGGTCAAGAAGATCCCCTATCTGAAAGAGCTTGGGGTGAGCGCCGTGGAGATGCTCCCGGTGCAGCAGTTCGACCCGAACGACGTCCCACCTCCGCTTTGCAATTACTGGGGCTATAACCCGGTGGCTTTTTGCACCCACATCGCGGCTACAGCTCGGCGCAGGAGCCTCTGGGCCCCGTGTTCGAGTTCCGCGACATGATCAAGGCATTCCATCGCGCGGGAATCGAAGTCATCATCGACGTGGTCTTCAACCACACGTCCGAGGGTAATCACCAGGGACCGACCCTGTCGTTCCGCGGGCTGGAAAACCGCGAGTACTACCTCCTCCAGCCGGATCATGTTCATTACGCGGACTACACGGGTTGTGGCAACACGCTCCGAGGGAACCACTCGGTCGTGCGACGAATGATCACGGACTGCATGCACTTCTGGGTCAAAGAGATGCATGTCGATGGTTTCCGGTTCGACCTCGCATCGGTGCTCTCGCGCGACAGCCGGGGCGTCCCGCAGACCGAGCCGCCGTTGCTCTGGGAGATCGAATCCGACCCGATCCTGGCCGGCACCAAGATCTTCGCGGAGGCGTGGGATGCCGCCGGACTCTATCAGGTGGGATCGTTCATCGGAGACCGGTGGGCGATCTGGAACGATCAGTTCCGCGACGTCGTGCGCCGATTCGTCAAGGGCGAGCCGGGCATGACCGGCAAACTGGCCGCTCGCATCGTCGGCAGTCCGGACCTTATCCCTGCGAACGAGCCGCGGGTCGCTCGCAGCATCAATTTCGTGACCTGCCACGACGGATTCACACTGATCGACCTGGTCTCATACGATCGCAAGCACAACGAGGCAAACGGAGAAGCCAACCGTGACGGGACACACGACAATCACAGTTGGAACTGCGGTGCCGAAGGCGACACCGACGACCCGCTCGTCCTTTCGCTGCGCGAGCGACAGGCAAAGAATCTGATGACAATCCTCCTCTGTTCGCAGGGTACGCCGATGATCCTGATGGGCGACGAGGTATGGCGAACACAGCACGGAAACAACAACGCGTACTGCCAGGACAACGCCGGCACCTGGTTCGACTGGGATTGCCAGGCGCGAACAAGCCACATGCTCCGCTTCGTTCGGCTGATGCTTCGCTTCCGGCGCGAGCACCGGTTGTTCCGCCGCGTTCGTCCGTGGTCGGCGCCCGCTGAAGACGGCCTGCCGACAATCACCTGGCACGGAGTTCGACCCGACGCGCCCGATTGGTCCGACTCTTCGCACAGCCTGGCCTTCTCGCTTCGAGATCCGGGCGGAGGTGAAACTCTCTATGTCGCCCTGAGCGCGTTCTGGGAGCGACTCGACTTTGAGCTGCCGGAACCGCTCGCGGGATCCCGGTGGCGCCTCGTCGTGGATACCGCTCTTCCGTCACCGCGCGACATCGCCGACCCTGGCACCGAGCCGGTGCTGGAGGAAAGGAGCTATCGCATCGCGGCCCGATCGGCAATCGTCCTCTTGTCTCCTTGATCTCACCGCAAGGGCGGCTGAAGGATGAGCGTCGACTTCCGCGGGATCCCTGCGTCCTGAGCACAACTTTCTCGATCAGAACAGGGAGTAACCATGGCGACGTCTAGCCACGAGCGTGGTCCGGTCGAGCTGCTTGCCGAGGAGTTCGTCGCACGGCGCAACCAGGGAGAACACCCCACGATCGGCGAATACTGCGAACGCCACCCGGAGATCGCGCAGGAAATACGCGACGCATTCGAGGCGCTCACGCTGGCCGAGGAGCTCAAGTCCGGCTCCGATCTCGACGGCGAATGTTTCAAGGGGGGCGCCGGAACGACAGCCAGCAATTGGTTCGCATCGGCGACTATCGTATTCTGCGTGAGATCGGCCGCGGCGGCATGGGCGTGGTCTACGAAGCCGAGCAGGAAGCGCTGGGCCGCAGGGTTGCGCTCAAGGTGTTGCCGATGACTCTTGCCGGCGATGATCAGGCGCGGCGGCGGTTCCAGCGCGAGGCCCGGGCCGCTGCCCGCATGCACCACTCCAACATCGTCCCGGTCTTTGACGTCGGCCACGACGGGGGCCACATTTATTACGCCATGCAGATGATCCACGGCAAGGGTCTCGACCAGGTGATCGATGACCTCAAGCGGCTGCGCGACCCGATCCCGGCGCGCCGGCCAGCCAGAACCACAAACCCGACAAGAGCGTTGCGGGATCGCTGTTGCGCGGGCGATTCGAGCAGCAGAATCTGGCCTTCGGCGAGACGACCATCGAAGGGGGCTCGCCTTCCGCGTCACAGGAAGAAACACTCTCCTATGAAGGGGCTGCCCCGGCGTCGGCCGAACTGCTCGGACAATCTGACCTCTCGAGCGCACGCAGCAACCGCCGGGCCTACTACCGGAGCGTAGCGCAGATCGGACTCCAGACAGCCAGCGCCCTGGCTTACGCCCACGCGCGCGGCGTCGTCCACCGTGACATCAAGCCGTCAAACCTGCTGCTCGACGCTGCCGGCGTCGTCTGGGTGACCGACTTCGGCCTGGCCAAGACAGGCGATGTCGCGATGACCCACACCGGCGACATCCTGGGGACGATTCGCTATATGTCGCCCGAGCGGTTCCGCGGCCAATGCGACGTCCGGGCGGACATCTATTCTCTCGGTCTGACGCTGTATGAGCTCCTGGCGCTCAAGCCGGCGTTTGCATCGCCGGACCGGCTCAAGTTGATCGAGCAGATCCGGCAAGCGGAGCCGGCTTCACCACGGTCAATGGACGCGCGGCTGCCGCGCGACCTGGAGACGATCGTCTTGAAAGCGATCGACAAGGACCCGCGGCACCGCTATCAGTCGGCGGACGACGTGGCCGACGACTTGCAGCGGTTTATTGCCGACGAGCCAATTCAAGCGCGGCGGATCTCTCCGCTGGAGCGGCTGGTGCGGTGGGGCCGTCGCAATCGGGCTGTGGCCGCGCTGACGGCGGCGGTGTTCCAGGTACTGGTCGCGGGCACGGCGATCAGCGCGTGGCAAGCGAACCGGGAAAGGCGTGCTGGGTCAGCGGACGTTCCGGCCGCAGCGGAACGGGAGGCGAACGCGGCGGCGCAGGCGCGTGAGGCCGAGACCCGATCGGTGCTGGAGTTTGTGGAGAGCGAGGTGTTCGCCGCCTCGCGCCGGGAAGGGCGTGCGGGCGGCCTGGACCGCGAGGTCAAGCTGCGCCAGGCGTTGCAAGCGGCCCTGCCGCACCTGGAAACGAGCTTCTCGAACCAGCCGCTGACCGAGGCCCGCCTGCGGCGGACACTGGGATTGGCGTTCCTTTACCTGGGCGAGCCCGCGAACGCGGCGAAGCAGTTTGAGGCAGCCTACGTGCTGTACTCACGGCACTGCGGCCCCGACCACCCCGACACACTGGCGAGCAGGAACGACCTGGCTTCCAGCTACCGATCCCTGGGGCGGCACGCCGAGGCCCTCACGCTCCACGAGGAGACGCTCGCATTGCTCACGGCCACACTGGGGCTCGATCACCCCGACACGCTTCTGAGCAGGATGAACGTGGCGCGCAGCCTGACCCAGCTCGGCCGCAGTTCCGAAGCCGTCGCGGACTGTCTGGAGGCTACAGAAAAGTTCGAGAAGCTGAATCGTACTGATTCCAGAAGCCTCTACCACGCTGCCCGCTACCGGGCCATCGCCGCCGCCCTACTCCAATCGGCCGACAAGTCGCCCGAAGGCGCCAAGCGGGCCAGAGCCCAGGCCAACCAGGCCATGAGCTGGCTGAAGAAGGCGATTTCTGCGGGGTACAAGGATGCCCGAAACATGGGCCAGGACCAGGACCTGGATGCTCTGCGCGACCGCGACGACTTCAAGAATCTGGCGGCCGATCTCGAAGCAAAGACAAAGAACAATTAGGCCGTGCACGAGCCCGCACTCTCCGAATCAGCCCCTGGCGGGACGAACATCGTCCGCCGGGAACGCTGCGCAGACCTGCCGCCGCGACCGATCCCAATCAACCGAAGGGCAGAACCCTGACCGGGACGTACCGTCAGCGCTCGTACGGCATCGAGTCGGGCACGACTTCCAAACTCTTCACCCGCGCCAGGAACGCCTCCGATAGGTTTGGCGGGGCGTAAGCGGGGGTCTCTCTGATGCGCAGCAAGAGCGACTTGTGCAGGACATCGCCGTCCTTGATGAAACGGTGGCGCCCGGCCCGATGTCCGGCACCCGCTTTCTCGTATCCGGCCGCCAGACGATCTTCGGAAAGAACTCGGCCGGCCACCACAGCGACGTGAGTGACTCGTGTTTCGTGTCATTCCACGGACTCGGCGACGCCGGAGTCGCTTGCAGGACTCTCTGCAACCGCGCCTGATCGACCAGCAATCCCGCCGTCTGGGCCGCGTCGAGAATCCACCCGAACGGCACCCTCCAGAGCCCGCCGTCCTTTTCGGGGTAGCCGCCCCCGACGTCAGAGTGCACACCCGGGAACCATTCCTCCCGGAAGTCCTGGTCCTTCGCGGGCTGCATCAGGTTCTGCCGGAAGAACCAGCGCCGCTCGTCGATCGAGGCGGCGTGACGCACGATCTTGATGCTCGGGTTGGACGCGGTGTACGGGAACGTCGCGGGGTCCCAGACCCACCCGACTGACGACACCGTGTCCCACACCCCAAGGAAGTGCACAGGGAGACGCCGCTGGTCATCAACTTGGGACACCGCACGAGCAAATGTCGAGCGGAACATGTTGCAAAGCTTCCAGTAGTTCGAGCCGCCGTCTCCTCCCCCAGCGCCGAGCCGCGAACAGCCGCAAACAGCCGCAACACGTACGGAACCAGGTTGGTGTTGCCGCGCGGCAAGAGACCGAGAGCGTGCAAGAGACCCGCCAGCACCCGGACCGCGTAGGCCCCGCGGCTGAAGCCGAACAGGTAGATGCGGTCGCCCGGCTCCCAGGAATCCATCAGGAACGTATACGCCTGCCCGACCTTCCACACGAGCCCGGCCCCAAACGCCAGGCCGAACGCCTCCGAGACTCTTTGCTGGATGCGACTGAACGCCCCCGGCTCGGGTAGCGTTCCCACACCGGGATCGTAGTAAAGATGCTGCCTCTCCGGGTCGCGGCCAAGCACCTGGACGAGCCGGACGACATTGGTATTCTCAGGGCCGAATTGGTTGTTCGTCCCGTCACAGCAAATTACAAGGTTTTTTGGCATGTGGACCTGTACACGTGGCGCTGGCGGGACATTCGTCGCATCGCCATAATAAAAAAAAACGATTTCGGTGTCTCGATCGTTTTGATGATAAAGTGAACTGAGTTCGTGCGTGCCAGGGCGCCGGGCGATTTGACCAGTGGGAACAGGCAGACGGTGGAATTACTCCGCGAGAACGACTGGAAGATTCTTCTCCAGCGGCTCAAGACCAACAGGTGTACACCCTTTCTCGGGGCCGGCGCATGTTATGGCGCTCTCCCGCTGGGTGCCGACATCGCCCGGGACTGGGCCAAGGAATTCGGGTATCCCTTCGAAGATTCGACGGACCTGGTCCGGGTGGCACAATTCCTGTCGATCGAGTTTGATGGGACGTATCCCAAGGAGTTGATCAGCGATCGTTTTGCGACGGCGAGCCCACCCGATTTCCACGCGCCGGACGAGCCGCACGGGCTGCTCGCCGACCTGCGTCTGCCGGTTTACTTGACGACCAACTACGACGACTTCATGGCCCGGGCTCTCACTGACCGCAAGAGCGACCCCCGCCGCGAGCTGTGCCGCTGGAGCGATAGGCTCGACGGCATTCCATCGGTCTTTGCAACCCAACCGGACTACCGGCCGACCCCGGCCAATCCGATCGTCTTCCATTTCCACGGCATGCTCCGGCTCGGGGAACAAGATACTCCGCACTCGCTGGTCTTGACCGAGGACGACTACCTCGAGTTTCTCAGTAACATGGTCAAGGACGGCGCGCTGATCCCACCCCCCATCCGAGAGGCGCTCACCAACTCGTCGCTCTTGTTCATCGGCTACCGGCTGGCCGATTGGAACTTCCGGGTCATGTACCAGTGTCTCAGGTCGATCAGCCGGTTCTCAGGGCTGGTGGTGATGAAGCCTCCAGGCGGCCCCAACGAGGAGAATATCATCCGCTATTATCGCCAGCAGTACAGCGCCATGGACCTGAAAGTGTACTGGGGAACTGCCAGGGAGTTCTGCGCCGAGCTGCGACGCCGCCTGTCCTAGCCCCGGGGGCTTGAACGAGCCCGCTCTGACACATGATCGCAAACCAAGGGAGGTCGTCTTGACTGTCGAAATCGCACCGCCGCCGGAACAGCCCAGGGTTCACCTGGCCCGGAGCCTCGAGGAAAAGCACTGGAAAGTGCTGCTCAAGCGGATCAAATCGCAGAATTGCGTACCGTTTCTGGGGGGGGCCATGCACCGGCCCCGCGGCATCAAGCCGGGCTGCGAGCTAGCGGAGCAATGGGCCACAGCCTATGGCTACCCGCTGGACGACAAGAACGACCTGGCCCGGGTTGCGCGGTTCGTCGCGATCGAGAACGACGACAGCTTCTTTCCCAAGGAGCAGATCGCCGATCAGATCCGCGCTGCCGTTCCCCCCGACTTCTCCAACCCGCTGGAGCCCCATCGCGTCCTCGCGGATCTTGACCTGAAGGCGTACATGACGACGAACTACGACGACTTCATGTTCCAGGCGCTCAAGTACCGCAAGAAAGATCCGAAGTGGGAATACTGCCGCTGGCACCCCGGATTGAGGCGCGACCCGACGATCTTCGACACGGAGGACACGAAGGACCTGCGGATCAACGCGGCCAATCCGCTGGTCTACTACTTCCATGGGCACGCCAATGAACTGCAGTCGATGGTGGTCACCGAGGATGACTACCTCGACTTCCTGACCAACCTGGCCGCTGACAAGAAGCTGATCCCGCCGCAGATCCAGGGGATCCTGAGCCAATCGTCGCTCTTGTTTCTGGGTTATCGGGTCTACGACTGGGATTTTCGCGTCCTGTTCCGCAGCCTGGCCCCTTACATCAGGAGGTCGGAGCTGGAAAAGAAGGTGAACGTGGCCGTGCAAATCGTGCCGCTGGCGGATGACGCGAAGACCGACCGGATTTCCGAAGCCGTCGACTTCCTGGACAAGTACTTCAACGACTACGATGTGCGGGTCTTCTGGGGCGATTGCCATCAGTTCGCTGCCGAGCTCAGGAGGCGCTGGGATGGGGAAAACGCGCAAAGCGCCGTCTGATTCCTCGGTGGTGCAGCCGTATGTCGGCCCCCGGCCTTTCGAGCAGACTACTAACGATAAAGAGCGCTTCTTTGCTCGCGACCGCGAGGCCGAGGAGCTCGCTGCGCTTGTCACGGCCCACTCGGCGGTGCTGCTTTATGCGAGCTCGGGGGCGGGCAAGACCTCGCTGATCAATACCAGGCTCGACTCGCTGCTCCGCGAGGTACCGGCCGAAGTCTTGCCGCCGGTCCGGGTCCGGAGCGAGATGGAATTGCCGGCATCGGCCGACCGGGCCCTGATCAAGAACGTCTTCGTCAGCAACGTCCTCCGCAACCCGAAATGGGCCGGCAACGACGTCCGGCCCGGGCAGACCTTGGCCGGCTTCCTTCGCGACCGGAGGAGCCCTGCGGGTCCCGATTCCGAGGCCCGGCTGTGCGTGGTCATCTTCGACCAGTTCGAGGAGATCTTCACGAGCTCTCCCGAGCAGTGGCGCCACCGCCGCGGCTTCTTCGAGCAAGTCCGCGACGCGCTCGAAGGGAGTCCGTCGACCCTCAGTCCCGACGAGATCAAAGATCCCGCCCGGCTGGCGGCAAGGATCACCCACGGGGAAACGCCCCTTGCAGCCTACATCCGCGACCGACGCGCCCGGGAAACCCCGGACAAGCGCATGGGACTCGACGGCGCGCCGGGCTCCGGCGACCTGGGAACGGGAATCTTGATCGCCAGCTTGAACCGGATCATCCAGAATGCCGAGCTCTATCGCGGTCCGCGAGGCGAGCGGGCCCCGCTCACCCCGGAGATGCTCGAACTGGTCCAATCGAAGGAGCGATCACGCGACCTCGCCCGCCTGAACCGCAAGCTCCTGGAGGTGGCGTTCCCCGACGACATCGCTCGCTCGGTCGAGGGCGATTCGTTGCTTCGCGTCTTGTTCTCGATGCGCGAAGACTTCATCGCCGAGCTCGACCCTTATGCTTCGCTGCTGCCGGAACAGCTTCAGGTCCGGTACCGGCTCGAGCGACTCCGCGACCGGGCCGCCCTCAAGGCCGTCACCGGGCCCGTCGAAGCGCTCAAGGAACGCGGCGTCCCGGCACGCTTCGAGGAGGGCGCGGCTGAAGCCCTGGTGCAAAACCTGATGGGCAGCGAAGAGTTTGTCGAGCCGGTCCAGCTTCAGGTCGTCTGCGCCGGCCTCTGGGAAGCCGTCGCGAAAAAGAATCCCGTCATCATCACCAAGGACGACATTCGCCAGTTCGCCGACGTCAGCGAGGCTCTGCTCAAGTACTACGAGAAATGCCTGGCCGAGACGGCGGGCCCGGATGTCCGCGAGGGGGAGCTGCGGCGCTGGTTCGAGACCAAGCTGATCACACCCTCCGGGACGCGCGGCACCGTCTACAAGGGGCAGGACCAGACCGAAGGCATCCAGAATCGTGCCGTGCAGGTACTCGACCGGCTTCACCTGATCAAGCCCGAGATCCGCGACGGCGCGACCTGGTACGAGTTGGCGCACGACCGGTTCATCAAGTCGATCCAGGACTCCAACCGCAACTGGCGGTCCCAGCGGTCCGGGACCCTGAAGACACTTGAGGAGCGCGCCAAGGCATGGTCGGGCGCGCGCGGAGACGGCAAGGGCAGCGCGGGATTGCTGGCCGAGGACGAGCTGATCGAAGCCGAAGACTGGTTGAGCACCAAGGACGCCGTCGACCTGGGAACCAGCGACGCGGTCCGCCAGTTCGTCCAGGTGAGCCGCGATGAGATACGTCGACAGGTCGAAGCGAGGAAGGCCCGCTATGTCCGCGACTTGAAGTTCTCGCTGGGTGGCCTCGCCGTCGCGTGCGCCATGGCCATGTTGTGGGTGGCCATCGCCGTCTGGTACGGCAGGCAGGCCCGTGTGCAGACGGAGCGGGCAGTCAGTGAGGAGACCCTGGCCAAGGAGAGCGGCAAACAGGCGCTCAAATACGCCAAAACGGGGCTGGCCCGTGGCCTGGTGTCCGACGCCTGGGGATTGATCGAAACCGACCCCGACCTGAGTGTCAACCTCGCCGAGCGCGCAACCGAGCTGGTCAAGCAGGCATCCCAGGTACCGGACCGGACAGTGGCCGCAACCGAACAGGCATTGCGGTTCGCACTACGCGATTCGCGAGTCCGGTTCATCATGCCCAAGAGCCACACCAAGGGCGCGACCGAGGCGCACCCGGGAGGCGCGACCGTGGCGGCCTACAACCAGGCGAGCGAGTCCAGGCTCCTTGTGACCGCTGGCAAGGACGGGATCGCGCGGCTCTGGAGAACGACCAACCACAATCCGTGGGACATCGCCGAGGCCGATTGGCTCCAGACCCCATTCGATTCGTCGGGTAAGCCGGTGCCGATCAACGCAGCGGTGTTCGACTCGCACGCCACAGCCGAGAATCCGCGAATCGCACTGGCGTGCGGCGACTCAGACAACCCGGATGCCTTCGGGCAAGCTTTGGTCTGGTGCTCCGGTCCCGGCGCGGCGCGGCGCATGGTCGAGTTGAAAGTCGCCGGAACGACCCGGCAGGCCCCGGTTCCGGCCATCGCTTTCAGCCCCGACGGCAAGTTCGTCGCCACGGGCGATCTCGCGGGAATTGTTCGTGTCTGGGAGGCCGAGACCGCCAAGCTCAAGGCGACGTTGCCCGCCGGCACCAACACCGGGCCGATCAATGCCGTGACCTTCCATCCCAAGCAGGCCGGCTTGATCGCCGTTGCCAGCGGCGACCGCAACAAGGATACCAACTCCACGATTTTGAAATTCAATGCGGTGACGACGAGCGCGAACAATGTGGGAGCCTTGTTCTGGAAGTGGGATCCGGTTGCCGGATCGTCTCACGAGGTGATCCCGCTTCCGGGGCAACAGGGAACGGCCACCGCCATCACCTTCAGTCCCAGCGGAGGTCTCGTCGTGACTGCGGGCACCGACCCTTTCGTCCGGCTCTGGGACGCCACCTGGGCCCTGGATAACGACAAGGTTGCCCCGTTCCCGACGCTCCTCCGCGGGCACACGGGTCCGCTCGCGAGCGCCGAGTTCAGCGCCGACGGGCAGTTGCTCGTCACGGCAGGCCGCGATCAAACGCCCCGCGTCTGGGATACCAACACGCATTCCCTGGTCTCTACCCTGCGCGGTCATAACGCGCTCATTTACAGGGCGAGCTTCGGCCCCAAGAATACCGGAGACGCAGCCCGTGCAGCCAAGGGCCAGTTCATCGTCACAGCCAGCTTCGATGGCACCTCACGGGTCTATGAGGCCCGTACCGGAGTGCTCTACGCCAGCCTGCTCGGGCACCGCGGAGCCGTGAGATATGCTGATTTCAGCCCCGACGCCCAGACCGTGGTCACCGCCGGTGACGATGGCACGGCCCGGGTCTGGGAAGTCGAGCACCGCGTGACCTCCGAATTTCGGGGCCCGGACGCTCAGCTCAACATTGCGACCCTTTCCCACGGCCGGCGCTTCGTGGTGACCGCCGGGCTCGACTGCCAGGCCTGGATCTGGGAGGCGAGCGCCGAGCCAGGCGGACGCCCGAAACGCCTCAAGATCCTCGCCGGCCATACCGGGCCCCTGACCGACGCCGACTTCAGCCCCGACGACGAGCTCGTCGCGACCGCCAGCTTCGACGGCACCGCACGGGTCTGGGACTGGCAGAAGAGCGTGACGGATACGTCCGGGTTTCGGATCCTCCGGGGTCACAACGAGCGGGTGACCGGCATCGCCTTCAGCCCCTCGAAGGTCGACCTGCCCGGCCACGGTCCGACCTGGCTCGCCGTCACTGCCGGACAAGATGGCACCATGCGGCTCTGGAACACCCGCACCGGGGAAGAGCTCCATCCGGACAAGCGAATGACAGGCTACACCACGTGGCTGACCAGTGCGGTCTTCAGCCCCGACGGCTCGAAGATCGTCGTGCCGGGTGAAGGGATCCGCCGCGTGACGGCCCGGCCGCCGTGCGGAGCGGTCCTCCTCGACTGGTCCGGCGATACCGGCAAGGACGCGCGGCAAGTGGATCTGAAGGACCCCAAAGATCCTGCGGCCGCGGTCACGGTCAACGATGCCGTCTTCAGCCCGGATGGCTCCTTCTGCATCACGGCATCGAGCGACGGCCTGGTCCGCGCCTGGGACACCAAGAGCGGCGCCTTGTTGACCAGGCTGGAAGGCCACTACGGCGATGTCGCCCGGCTGGTGCTCGATCCGGGGAGCCTGAGGCTGGTCAGCGAAGCCCGCGATGGCATGGCGATCGTCTGGGACCTCACCGATCTGGCGGACCGCTCCCAGGATCCTCGGAGGCTCCTGGCTCGGCTGACCGGGCTCTCCGGATTGTATGCGGCGATCGCCATCTCGCCGGGTGGACGCTGGGTCGTCGCCGAGCACGGCAACCTGGGAGCTCGACTCTGGGACCTCAACAAGAATGAACCCGGGAAAATACTCCCCGGAGCGCGGCTGCTCGACGCGCAGGGAATGGTCTCGGCGGTGGCTTTCAGTCCCGTCGCGGAGCGCCCCCTGTTCGTCACCGCCGGGAGCGATGGCTCAGCATGGGTGTGGAATGCTCTTCCCAAGGCTGAGAACGAGAAACGCCCGATCCCTCTGGTCGGGCTTCGATTCACGGTCACCGCCGTCGCCTTCAGCGCTGACGGAAAGCTCGTCGCAGCCTCAAGCGCCGATAACAACATGCGGATCTGGCATAGCCAGACCGGCCAGGAGGAGCATTTCGGACGGGGCCCCACGTTCGTCGTCCCCATCAATGGGACTCATCCGGTCTTCAGCCCGGCTGGTCGATGGTTGGTCACCGGGGGCAGTTTTGGCCCATTCACGCTCCTGGACCTGGACCAGAAGCCGCTGGTGCCCAAGGTCCTCGTCGGTTCGTCCGGCATCACCCGGGCCGCCTTCAGTGCCGACGCCAAGAAGATCGCCACGGTTGGATTCGATCGGATCGTCCGGATCTGGGACGCGCAGACCGCCAGGCAGTTGGAAATGCCCAAGGTTCAGGAATTGAGCCAGCGCGCCGCGGGACTACCGCTTAACTGCCTCGCCTATCGGCCCGACGGCTCGGGCGTCATCCTGGGTTGGGGAGGCCAGGCGCTCCAGAACGAGAACCTCGCACGCAACTCGGCCGTCGTGTACGACGTCCGCTCCGGCGAGCCAATCGGCCAGCCGCTCGGGCACGACGATCCTGTCAACGCGGCGGCCTTCAGTCCCGACGGCAGCATGATTGCGACCGTCAGTGGCCAGCCGACCTCGTCTCTCCAGCCCGATAACTCGGCCAAGCTCTGGCAACGAGACCCCTTGACGAACTCCTGGGGACAGCCGAAGGTCCTGATCGGACACAAGGAAATGGTAATCGGCGCGGTCTTCAGCGCGGATTCCCGGTTCCTGGTGACGGCCAGCCGGGACAACACCGCCTGGGTTTGGAAAGCAACGGACGGAAAGTCGCTGGCTGTCCTGGATGCCCACCGCGGTGACGTGAGTGACGTCGCTTTCAGCTCCGACGGCCGGTTCATTCTCTCGACCAGTCTCCAGGACGGCACCGCCCGGATCTGGGATGTCACAACTTATCAGGGCACCGACGGCAAGCAAATCGCCAAGGTCGCACGCAGCCGGGAACTGTCCATCTTCCAGGGAGGATACACCGGGCCCGGTGCTGGATTCATCCCTGGGATCACCTCTTTTCTCCAAGCCATGGGCGACGTCACTTCAGCGGCATTCGGCCTCGACAGCCGGACCGTCATCACCGCCAGCGGCGATGGGACGGCACGGCTGTACGTCTGCGATCTCTGCGGACGGCTCGACGACCTGGCCACGCTCGCCAAGCACCGCCCCATCTGGCACGACAGCGGACAGGAAAACGGGACGGGGACTGACTGGTCACAATACTTCGAAGAGTACCGCGAAATCCAGCAGATGGAAAAGCAGATGCAGCAAGAACGGACAGACCGACCTTGAAAGGCCGTCGCGCTCAACCCGGGAACGGGTCGGCGAGATCGACCTTGACCGACGGGGCCTTTTTGCCCCGGACGACGACGTCGTACTTCCGTCCTTTATTCTTGGCCTTGTCCTGTTCGAAAAACTTGAGGGCGTGTGGGACCGGGTTGGTCAGGTGGATGGTGTACGGATCCTTGCCACGGACCTTGGTCAGGATCTGAAGGGTTTCGAGGTCCGGGTTGTCGTACTTGCCGTTAGCCGAAATGACGTAATGATCGGCGAAGATCGTCTCGAAGAATAGGTCGGCGATGTCGCGCGAGCTGCCATGGTGAGGGAGCTTGAGCACGTCGAGCTCGATGCGGCCGCGCTTGAGCAAGCCGGCGGATTTCAGGTTCTCGATCATGAAGTCACCGCGGCCGTCGCCGGTCAGGAGCATGCGGCGCTTGCCGGCCTGCGCCAGAACGACGATGCTCGAAAGGTTGTAGACCGAGGTGTCGACGAATTCGGCGGCCGACGCCTTGTTGACCTTCTTGGGTTTGGCGATGCGCTTGAGCCATTCCTTGCGAAGTTCCTCGACGCGAGGTCCGCTCGGGCCGAGGATGGTAAATTTCAAGCCGCCGCCCATGTCGACGTCTTTCTTGCCATCGGCAGGCGCGGTCACCAGGTCAGCAAAAGGGTTGTTGAGCTTGAGGCCAAGGGTCGTGGCAGCTTCGCGGAGCCGGTTGCCCTGGGCGACGCTGGCCAGGACGAGCGCTCCGTGGTGTGAAAGGGGAAGGTCCGGGACGGCATCGCCGGCCGAGGCCGCCTGAAGCGAGGCTGTGTCGATCGAGGCCGAGAGCTTGCTGGGACCGCCGCCGACCAGGGCCTCGAAGCTATTGTGCCACAGCGTGCCGATGTCATAGGGCAGCGGATTGCCCAGCTTGTCTTCGCGAACCAGCTCGTCGAACAGGTCGAGAATGCCGTGAATGTGGTCGTCGTCGATGTGGCTCACCATCAACAGGCGGATCGGCAGCCGCCCGTCCTGATCGCGGGCGGCCTTGAGCGCTGCCAGCCTGCCCTTGAGCGTCTTGGCGTACACGCCGCTCGGGCCGCCGTCGATCACAATCAGTCCGGGCGAGTCGGCCTCTCCGAAATGGAGCAGCAGTGCGTCGCCGTGCTCGGCCTGGAGTGCTTCGAGTGTGAAGAACATGGTCGGTGTCCTCGAGAAGGAATGAGTCCGGTTGAGTCACGGCGGTTCGTGTGCGCGATCGCGTCAGACGGATTGAATGGCTCGGAGGATGTCGACCATGCCCGACCCCTGGAAGTAGCGATCGCGACCCAGGTCGGTTGCGCTTTCGCGGAGGATTTGCTTGATCCGCGTCGGCTGGCCGGCCAGCTCGCGGTGGCGGGCAATGAGCAGCGCCACGGCCCCGCTCACGTGAGGAGCGGCCATGCTCGTGCCGTCGAGCGTCAAGAGCGTGCCGTCGGGCGCGGGGGCCGTGATCTTCTCGCCCGGAGCGACCAGGTCGGGCTTGGCTCGGCCGTCGCCCGTCGGCCCGCGGCTGGAGAAGTAGCTGACGCCGTACGTATGCGGCATCAGCCGGTGGGTCGCCCCGACCGTGATCACGTGCTCGGCATTGCCCGGGTCCGTGATGCTGATGCTGTGAAAGCTGTCCAGGGTCTCACCCTTGGCCAGTAAGAGCTGTTTGTAGCCGTCGTTGCCGGCAGCAGCCACCACCACGATGCCGCTGCCGACCAAGCGCTCGCACTCGTCGCACACCGGCGTGCAGCCGCATGCATAGTTGGCCACGTCGTGCCGGATCGACAGACTGAGGTTGACCCCGTGCAGGGCCATGTAATCCTTCTGTGCCTTCAGGTAGCGCAGGAACTGGAGCGCCGCAATCACGTTGAACTCATCGCCGCGGCCTTTCTCGTCGAGGACGCGAAAGTCGTACAGGTTGATGTCGCGGGCGATGCCGGTCACCGCGGTATCGGCCGGGGCCTCGTAGCTCGCGTCGCCGGTGTCCGTGGTCCGCCAGTCAGCGCCGATGATGCCGGCGACATGCGTGCCGTGCTCATTGGTCGGCGGTCGATAGGTGGCGATGTCGACCTGCGGCACCGTGATGAACGGCAACAGCAGCGTCCACTCGATCGCCTGGCCCTTGAGCAAGCTCCGTTTGAGCCGCTCGTACTGGTCGAGGAAGACCTTGTCGGCCTTGGTGGCCCCGGGCTTCTTGGCCGCTTCGACGCGCCGGCGGATCTCGTCGAGCCGGCCGCGGAGGTCTTTGTTCGGAGGCGATTCGACGTCTTCGTCAGCGCTCAACAGGTAGTGGATCAGCGTGAAGTCGTAGGTTGCGGTGATGCGAGTGCGGTTCGTGCCGTCGACAAACGGATCGGCGAAGGCATTGCCGCCCTTGTCACGGGCGCGGAAGGCGGGGTGTCGGGCGTCGATGCCGCTGTCGACGACGGCCCATGACAGTTCCTTGCACGAGATGTTGAAAAGCTGGACAGCGGCGTCAGCCTTGACCGCCATCCGCGAATCGCTCAGCGTCGTCGCGGCCGGCCGGTTGAGGCTCACCGAGTGGACCCGAACGTCGGTTGACGGTTCCCCGGAATCCTCTTCGCGACCGCTGCAATCCGATTTCTCGAGTACGATCCCCTCGAACAGGTCCGCCACGACCCTGACGACCTCGCCGAGGTGCTCCAGCAGTGCCGGCGACGGATCCTCGTCGTCCGCGCGTTGCGGCGGCCAGTCCCGGGGGAGCTTACGGTCCTTCCGGGCGGCGCGGTCGGCCAGAGCGACCGAGCCGATGATGCGGATCATCCAGAGCAGGTCCGGCGGCAACTGATATTTCGCGTCGGAATCCGACCCGGTCCGGGTTTGCGCGGGCGAGCTCGCCTGGGGCCGCGATTCCTTCCGCCGGGGCAAGAGCAGGCCGGGCTCATCCAGGGCCCTGAGGAACTTCTTGTCCTTGCTCAGGTCGCGAAGGTCGGCGATCCGTTCCTGCAACCCCGCCTCGAAGATCCGCGTGTGCCACCATTCCGACAGCGGCAGGACGACGCGGATCAGCTCGTCGAACGTCATTTCGACCAGGACGGTCGAGTTATTGTAAGCGACCTGGACGGGCCGTTGCGCGGGTGCAGCCGCCGGCTTCGACCCGCGCCGCGCCGGCGTTGGTGCCGGGGCGGCGCCGCCCCGCTCGGCTTTCAGCCGCCGCCGCACCACAACGCTGAGGTGGCCCGGCGTCGTGTGCAAGTGCCCGGGGCCCTGCCAGGGTGTCAGGAGCAGGTGCTTGGGTTCGCCGGGGTGCACCGCGTACTCGATCCAGACGTCCGGCAGGATCGGCGTGTCCTGTGTAAACCGTCGAGCCGTTCGGCCGCTGTAGATCAGTGCTTCGATCCGATTCCGATTCATGGTGCGTGGGCTCCGGTGAGTCCTGGTGCCTGATCGGCATGCCATCGATCGCGAGACGGAATCGACGAGCCAGAGACGGGCGGTCGCTTCACAGAGGCGCCGCCAGGCCCGGCTGTCCCCTCAGCACACATCCCGACCGCGCGGATCTCACGCTCCCGCTCGAAGTGCACCAGAGAAACCCGCTGACAGGCCCGAGGCAATTATGCTCGATCATCGTACGGTTCTCCAGAAAAAAGATCATGAAATGACGGAAAACACCAGGCAAGCCTGGACTCTCATGACCAGGACGGCCGGGAATACCGGTAACGAGTGCCAACTGTCGATCAATTGTCACTCTTCACGCCCGGATCATTTCCCTGCGGACCTGGCCTCTTAATCGATTGAAGGCCGCTGGTTGCTGGCGGCAGATCGATTCGGAGTGTTACAATTCATGTTGCTGCGGCACCGGTGAGACATCCCAGCCCAGGTCCACGGCGGACATGTGTGACACGCAGATCGGTCCCGGTCAAGTCCCGCTATGAAAGATGCACCATGATTCGTGAAACCGCGGGGAGCCTGGTCAAGGCGCAGCCACAGGTCTTCATCAGCTACGCCCACGAGGATGCCGAAAAAGTCCTCCAGATCGCTCACGTGCTCGAGCAGCAGGGCGCCACCGTCTGGCGCGACGAGGAGCGCATTCTCGGCGGGCAGTACTACGGCGAGCAGATCGTGCATGCGATCGCCCACTCCAAGGTCGTCATGCTCATGTGTTCGCCACAAGCGTTTCAGTCGGATAACGTGCACCGCGAGGTGCTCTTGACCTGGGATCATTACCACAGGCGCTACATCCCGGTCTGGCTCTGCCCCACGATGGATATCCCGGACCGATTTCGCTATTGCCTGGTCGGCTGTCAGTGGATCGACGCGCACTCGCAGCCACCGGAGCAGTGGCTGCCCCAGGTGATCAAGGCGTTCGGGGCCCTGGGAATCGGGACCAAGAATCCGGCCGCTCAATCGGGCGAACGCCCTCCCGAGCCGGTCGATCGACCCGGTGAGACCGAGCCGAAGTGGTTGCGATTCAAGCCGGGTGACCGGCCCATCCAGGGAGCGGACTGGGAGCTGGAACGGCTCCTGGGCAAGGGTGGCTTCGGCGAGGTCTGGAAAGCCCACAATCCCGACTTGCCCGGGCTGGCGCCGGTAGCTTTGAAGTTTTGCCTGGAGCTGGACTCCCGCTCCAGGGAGCTGCTCCATCATGAGGCAGACATGGTGCTGCGAGCCCAGCGGCAGATCCGCTCGCATGGGATCGTGCCGCTCTTGCACGCGTATCTGAACAACGATCCGCCGTGCCTGGAGTTTCCCTATATCGAGGGCGGTACGCTGGTCCGGTTGCTCGACGAGTGCCGTCAGTCGTCCGGCTCGTTCACCCCGGTTCAGGTCGAGCGGATCATTCGTCGGATTGCCCAGATCGTCGGCCCAGCCCACCGGGCGACGCCGAGACTTATCCACCGCGACCTGAAGCCGTCGAATATCCTCGTCGAGCGCTCTGCCGATGGTAAAGTCATGCTGCGCGTCACGGACTTCGGGATCGGCGCGGTCGCCTCCCAGCCGGTGCTGGACCGGTCGCGTACGAAATCATCGCAGGAGGGGAGCCTGTCGTCGGTGCTCACGGGGTCGTATTCCCCGCTCTACGCCTCGCCCGAGCAGATGCGCGGCGACAAGGCGGATCCGCGGGACGACGTGTACGCCCTCGGCGTGATCTGGTATCAACTCCTGAGGGGCGACCTGGCCAGCCCGGCCCCAACCGGGCGAAAATGGATCGAAGTGCTCCGGAGCCGAGGAATGAACGATGCGGCAATCGACCTGCTGTCCTCGTGCTTCGAGAGCGATCCGGCCTACCGCCCTGCCGACGCTGGCATGCTCGCCGAGCAGCTCCTGGGACTCTCGACGCCATCTGCGTCAAAATCGGCCGGTGCGGCCATCGAACTCACCGGCGTAGCACCCGCCCCGTCAATTCCACCGCCGAAGAGCGAGCCACAGTCCGCGGTGCCCGAGGCTTTGAAGCGCTCGTCGGCCCCAGGAACGACGCACGTGCCGCCGCCGGCGACGGTAGAGCGACGATCGCCGCCCGAGGCCGTGGCCGACCCGAAGCCTGCTCCGTCGGTAGGGCAGACTCAGCCTGTGCTGCGTCTGACGCGCGAGGAGTTGTTGAAACCGTGCCCTTACTGCGGCGTGGCAATTCAGGACGCTGCCAGGAAATGCCGCTACTGCGGTCGGGTCTTCGGCGACGCCTTCAGGCCTGGCGGCCGGGCCGATGCCGGAGCTCCGCTCCACAAGAAGGTGCTTCTCGGCGTCCAGCGGTGTGTAGGCTTGTATTTCGACGTCGTTGTCGCGGCGACCACCTCGGCCGTGGGAGCCGCCTTGGGAATCCTGCGGGGCACCCGTGCAAAGCACCGGGACTGAACGCGATTCCGACTGGGATCGATCAAGGTCAGCGCGGACATTGTAATTTCCCAATCGCGATGCTCTCGGCACAGGTTATAACCCAAGTGCCATTCGCTTGAATCGCCGCTATGCATTCGAAAATCCAGCGACGCTGCGCGAACATCCGGACCGGCTCCTGCGTCTTCTAGACAGGAGAGGTGAAGGTCCGGTTGATCAGGTTTAGCGAGGATGCGCATTGTGCGATTCAACTTGAGTTGACAAGGCTCTCGGTGGCGCTGGCCCCTCACCCCAGCCCTCCCCCCAAGGAGAGGGAGACAGAAACAAGAGATCGGCAGCCGGTGTGTTGTGGGGGGGCCGACGGCCCGCGTGCCACGCCTTCCGCAAGACGCCCCGGTGGTGAAACGGAAAATCATCCCTCGCTTCTAAGAAGCTCATCTCCTGGGAGACCGCCCCGGACATTGGGGCCGTCAATGCTCCCGGCGTGCAGAAGGATGCCACGCCGTCATTGACCCAGCGGCAGGCCATCGCCCTGCTGGAGGCCGTCCCCACCGATACATTACAGGGCATCCGCGACCTGGCGATGATGAGCGTATTCTTCCTGACCGGCTGCCGGGCGTCAGCGGTCACCGGAGCCTGGGTCGGCCACCTGGAAACGGACGGCGTGGATCATTACCTGCACGTCACGGAGAAACTCGGCAAGAAGGACCGCAAAACCCTCCACGATGCTGCTCGGCCGGTTCTGGCCTACCTCCAGCGGGCCGGCATCAAGTTTGACCGGGAGGGGCCGTTGGTCCGCCCTATGACGCCGGACGCCGCCAGGCTGATTCGGCGGCATTTCGATCGGAAGACGCCCTGGCGATTGGTCAAGAAATACTGCGAAGCGGCCGGCATCGACCATTGGCGCTTCGGCGCCTGCGGCATCGGAATCCACAGCTTGCGCAAGACGGCGATCAACGACGCTATCCGCAACGGCGCGACGATGCACGAGGTACGGGAATTCGCGGGCCACAGTGATATCCGCACAACGGAGCTCTACTTCGTGCGCAAGGAGGAAGACGCCGAGGTCGCAGCCCAGCGCATCCAGATCCGGCGCACCCGGTGGGAACGATAGGTGATGGCGGCATGATTACGTATCGTCGGTAGCGAGGTCGAGTGATTCATGGCCAGTTAGTTGGCTAGGTTCTTGGCCGATCGGACACAACATCTGCCATACATACGATTGTTCGCGATCGGCTGAACGAGTTCGTAACTGTCGGCTTCCGCGGACGCACGCCACCGGCGCGACTTGGTTAGGCCTCGCAGCGTAGCCCAATCTATGTCATGCCAGCTCACATCCTCGACGTAGACCTCGTTGACGGATGCCCACGCCGGGTTGGCATGAGGCTTGCATTACGCTTGCCGGCACAGACTGGAGCCGAGTTGCACACCCGCACGGAGGTTACGTCCTACCGCGCGGGTTCGGCGGGATCGTGCGCGGGGGTGCGCACGTGGAGCGCTGCGGACTTGAAAAGCTGGCGGAGTGTGTGCGTTGCCGATTGTCTGGCCGCGTGCACGATTTTCGTGTCCTGACGCGAGACAATGGCCTTGTGCTTCAGGGGTGGTGCCGCAGCTACCACATCAAACAATTAGCCCAGCAGTTTATCGGGGAAGCCACCGAGGTTCCTCTCGTGGCTAATGAGATCAAAGTGTGCCAGCATGGCTGACATTGTGCTCATTAATCCGAAGTTCGAAGTCTCTTACTGGGGCATGGAATACGCGCTTCCGTTCATCGGAAAAGGAGCCAATCTCCCCGTGGCGGCGCTGCCCTTGCTCGCTGCGTTGACGCCCGAAGGGCACACAATCACTCTGATCGATGAAAATGTCGAACAGATCGACTTCGATCGCTGCGCGGGCCGACATCGTCGGGGTTACCGGCATGAGTGTCCAGCGGTACCGAATGACGGAAATCCTCACCAAGCTGAAGGCAATGGGCTGCTTCACCGTTGTCGGCGGTCCCTGGGTCACTGTGGCGGAGGATTACTTCGCGGAGCTGGCCGATGTTGTCTTCATCGGAGCAGCCGAGGAAACTTGGCCCCGCTTTCTCGACAATTGGCAAGGGGGTGACGAACTCGCGAGATACGAACAGGACGGCAAGACGAATATGGCAACCGTGCCAACGCCGCGCTTCGACCTGCTGAAGATGAACCGCTACGCGTTCGGCAGCCTCCAGTTCTCGCGAGGTTGCCCGTTTCAGTGCGAGTTTTGCGACATCATCGTGACATTCGGCCGGCGACCACGGCTCAAGACGAGCCCCCAGGTGATCGCCGAGCTTGACGCGATCCGTAAGACCGGCCAGCGGATCGTTTTCATCGTGGATGATAACCTAATCGGCAAAAAGAAGGCCATCAAGGCCGTCTTAAAGGATGTTATCGCGAGGCAGCGACGCAACGGATACCCGCCATCTTTCTTCACAGAGGCGTCGATCGATCTGGCAGATGACCCGGAGCTCATGTCGCTCATGGCAGAGGCCGATTTCATCGCCGTATTCGTCGGCATCGAGAGTCCCGACGAGGCGTCGCTGCGCGAGGCCAAGAAGTTTCAGAACACGCGTAGCGGTGGGACGATCCTGGAGAAGGTCGAGCGCATCCAGGACGCCGGCATGGAGGTCTGGTGCGGCATGATCATGGGGTTCGACAGCGATGACTCCGGTATTTTCGATCGCCAGGTCTCGTTCATCCAGCAAGCGCGGATCCCATTTGCGATGACCGGGCTATTGCATGCGATTCCCAAGACGCCGCTCTATGATCGTATGCTCACCGAGGGGCGACTCGATCCGGCAGACCGGCCCGAGTTCGTCACCAACATTCGGCCGCTCCAGATGAGCCCCGAGGAGCTACGCGACGGCTATCTGCGAGTCATGAGCGAGCTGTTCGACCCAGGAAGGTATTTTGACCGTACCGAGGCGCTCTTCTTGCGGCGGAATTTCGAGATCGGCTACGTGAAAGTATGGCCGGCCTACTGGCGTCGGCACCGGTTACGGTACGCGTGGACCCAGGCGAAACTCGTGGCTCCCGCCATCGGGCTGTTTCTTCGCCTCTTGAGCCAAGTGAAGGTGCCCTCGCTTCGCCGCGAGTACGTGAGGCGCCTCTGGCGATTCCTCAAGGTGCATAGACGCCCGGGATTGACGCTATTTTATTTGTTCCACATGGTGATGTACTATCACCTCCAGACGATGGCCCACACGATGTCCGCCGGCGAGGCGCGCCTGGTGAACTCTTTTTGAGACATCACAGGCAACGACGGCCGACCATTCTCGATGAGATGAAACGGCGGGCGGCGGCGAGCTAAGCGCGGTTGATGACTCGGTAAATCGCCTCGAGCAAATCCTTCGGCTGGACGGGTTTGACGAGACAAGCGTCGATCCGCAGATCACGTAGTCGGCTCGAGTCAAGTTGGACTTCGCTGGAAGTCAAGAGAATGAGCCTTGTCTTTTCCAGCTCTGGTCGATCTCGAACCGTGGTAGCGACGTTCAGGCCGTCGGCATCGGGCATCCCCGAGTCGAGCAGCACGAGGGCGTAGGGCCGGCCGCTTGCCGCCGCATGCCAGATCGCATCGAGCGCGCTCAGCCCGTCGCCGTGCGCCACGGGTTCCATCTGCCAGCTCTTGAGCCACTGCTCCAGAATTCGGCGATCGGTGAGGTTGTCGTCGACGATCAGCACGGGCAAGTTTTGGAGCAAGCTCGGCGCTTGGTCGGAGACGGGCTCGACCGGTCGCAGCGGAAGGCCGAACCGTGCGGCGAATGCGAAGGTACTGCCCCGACCCGATTCGCTCTCCACGCTTATCGCACCTCCCATCATCGCCACGAGCCGGGCGGCGATGGTGAGTCCTAAGCCGGTGCCGCCGTATCTCCGCGTGGTCGAGGTGTCTTCCTGTTCGAACGGCCGGAAGATCATCGCTCGTTTATCGCTCGGGATACCAATGCCGGTGTCGCTCACCACGAATCGGATCGAGGACTCACGAATCGGTGCGGAGCCGGCGTCGGCCTCGATCTCGACTCGCAGAACTACTTCACCCTTCTCGGTGAACTTAATGGCGTTACCGATCAAATTGACCAGCACCTGGCGCAGCCGCGAAGCGTCGCCGACCAGGGCGTCGGGCACATTGGCCTCGACGTGACTGACCAGCTCCAAACCTTTTCTATGGGCACGCGTGGCCAAGGCGCGAAGCGTGTCGCGGAGTTCGGCCCGCAACGAGAAGTCGGCGGGGTCGAGCTCGAGCTTGCCGGCCTCGATCTTGGAGAAATCGAGCAGGTCGTTCAAAATGCCGAGTAGATTGTCGGCAGCGGACTGAACTGTCGTCAGGTACTGGCGTTGCTCGTCGGCAAGCTGCGTGTCGAGGGCCAACTCGGTCATGCCGAGGATGGCATTCATGGGCGTTCGGATCTCGTGGCTGACATTCGCCAGGAACGCGTCCTTCGCACGGTTTCCTGCCTCCGCCAGTTCCTTGGCTTCTCGGAGCTCGCCCTCGAGCCGCTTGCGCTCCGAGATGTCTTGAATGATCTTGATGCAGTAGGCAGGCTCGCCTGCCGCGTCGACCTGCACCGAGACCGTGAGAAGGGACCAGACGGGCGCGCCATCTTTGCGGATGAATCGCTTCTCCATCGTGTAGCTGGGCAATTCACCTCGCGTCAACGCCTGGAGACATGCCAGGTCGGCAGAAAGGTCTTCGGGGTGCGTCACATCCGACAAGGTTTTGCCGACGAGCTCTGTGGCGGGGTAGCCGAGAATCGCACAGAATGTCTCGTTCAAGCGCAGAAAACGACCGTTGAGGTCCTCATGAGCGATGCCCACGGCGGCGTTCTCGAACGTGCCGCGAAACTGCTGTTCGCTCTCGCGCAACCCCTCCTCGGCACGGACTCGCTCGGCGATCTCCTGCTCAAGTTCCTTTGGGCTCCGCATGGCCAGGGCGCGGGGAACGATCGGAACCAGGGCCACGACAGTCGCCCAGGAGACGACGGCCGTGAACAACTTGAGCAGGCCGGCCAGGCGATAGGCGGGCCACCAGAAGATCACGGCTTCCATCAGGTGAGTGGTACCGCAGGCGAGAATGAAGGTCACGAACAGCCAGAAGATCGTGGGGAATGGGACGTCTTTGCGACGTAAGACGAAGTATCCAAGCACGCAGGGAATGGCCAGATAGGCGGACCACACTCCCAGATCTGAGAGGATGTGCAGCCAGCCGTGTCCCGCCGTCCAGAGGCCGCAGTCCCAGCGCCGGGGAAAGCTTGAAGTGTCAAGCAGGCTGGACAGAGCACCCATCGGGAACACCTTGCATCGCAACACCGTCGAAAGTTCGGTGAAGATGGGTCTTGCGAATGGAATGCCATGGCAAAGAGTGCCCGCGCATCAAGACGAAGCGCGAAGACGAAACGGATGGGGATTAATGATCCCTCCGTCTTAGGGACGGACAAAATGGCAGGTCGAACCACGAGCGACGGCTGGTCGATTCCGTGCCCGGATGGCAGGGGAACTGCCAACGCGGCGATCGGAAGTGGTCCCGAAGACGGGACGGCCTCTACCGGCCACCGTTTCGACCGGCCGCTGAGGCCAGGTAGTGACGGAAGTAGCCGCTCGCGCTGCAATACTCGCCAGCGTAGGCTCGCTCGTGGATCTCAGCGACGGACGTCCCCGCAGCGCGAGCTGCGAAAATCTGCTCGGGATCGACGTCGGCACCCATTGGGTTGCTGGCAAATTCTGCCGACATCCGCATGAACTCGCTCGACAGGCGTCCGTCGCCGAAGTTATCGACCAAGAGCTCGATGCTGTTGTGGTCGGGATCCTCGTAGTAGAATGAGGTCGTTGCACCGTGATCCGCCGCGCAGACCGGTTCGATTGCGAGCAATTTCAGTCGCGCATACGTCGCCAGCAAGTCGTCGAGTGTGGTGTACTCGAACGCGATGTGATGCAGCCCCTTGTGTCGACTGCGCTGCTCATCGTCCGCCAGGCGCGGAAGGGCCATGATGGAAATGCGATGATTGGCGTCATCGTTGGTGAACCACGCAATCCTCCATCGGGAATCGCCTTGCCTTGCGCTCGCTGAAGTCCGATGGTTTGGTTTCATGCCGAGGACCTTCCCATACCAATCGACCATTGCGTCCAGGTTTGACGTCTTCAGCCCGAAATGATGCAGCGTAGGACACGCGGCCTTGCGGCTCGCCGTGGCGCTGGAAGGATGATGCCCTGTATTTGCTGACTGCCGGTCGGGGGATGGACGCGAAGGCCGCTCGAGGATTGTCTGTCGTTGGCCGGGTTCGCAGCCAGAGAATTCGCCGCGAGTCGGCTCGACGAGTTGGGTTAGCGGCATGACTGGTCTCCGAATATTCTCGTTTGATCGATGTGTGCGTCAGCTCTTCGCGGCTAACTTCCTAAGCGTCGCAGGTGGACACCGAAACGTGTCAGAGCCGGCGCCGTAACAATCGTCACACCGAGATTCGTGATTTTATCGCACGCGCTGCGGGCCTGACGCCGGTGCACCGTGAGTCAGTCATCAAGGGTGCTCGACATGGCCGAAGAAAACACCACCGCCGCGGTTCAGCTCTACTCGAATGCTCTGGCCGGTGACCAGCCCGCCGAACCGATCATACGGGCGCTCCTCGACCGATCCGTGCGGCGTTTGCAGCTTCTCTGCGGGAATCTTCTGCACCGAAAGTACCGGCGCTTGACGTTGCCACCCTTGAACTTGCAGACCGACGAGATGCTGAGCGCCGTCGTGGAGCGCTTGCTCAAGGCCATGCGCTCGGTCCATCCCCAAACCGTGCGCGAGTTCTTCGCGCTGGTGAACCAGCACATGGGCTGGGAGCTCAATGACCTGGCCCGCCGCTTAGATGAACAGTCGAGCGCGGTGGAGTTGCGCGAAGGCTTGGTGCCGGCACCAGCCAGCAGCGCTACCGTATTAACGCCGGACGGTCACCGCATGCTGGAAGCGATCGACAAGCTTCCGGAAGAGCAGCGTGAAGTATTCGACCTGGTGCGCATCCATGGGCTGACGCAAGCCGAGGTTGCGGAAGTCCTTGGCGTCTCTGCCAAAACGGTGCAGCGGCGATTGAATCGTTCCCTGATGCTGCTGGCCAAAGAACTGGAAGACTTGCGCCCGAGCTAGGGAAGCAAAGGCGCCACGATGCCGGTCGATCCGCGGGCGATCAGACGATCTCTTCGATGATTATGGGCGCAGACGCACTGAGCCACTCTATGGCGTCCTCGAACGATGTGAATGCGCTGACCGGAAAGCCTCGGTTCTGGGCGCAGAGTGCGCAAAAGGCAGCTCGGCCAGCGCCGCTCGAGCGGCAGAGCACGGCGATCCTGCCGCTGAACGCCACCCGATGACGGCTGAGTGCCCGCGCCAGATTCCAGAGGTCGGTCGCAGAAAGCTTTGACTGCGCACTTCGCATATCCAGCAGTATTTCGTGGGCGACAAGCGTCGCTGCTGCCGGCGCGACCGACATGAGCAGACGCTTACTCTTCGCAAAATCGATGTGCCCTTTCGGCGTCGCGATCAGGAATTCGCTTGCGCGGATGATCCGGACACGAGCTGGCATCATAACTCCCTGGCCGGACGGAGCCCCGGGTAAATCGGTTGCTTCCCCGCGAGTTCCTGAGCGTCGCACTCGGACATCGTACCCGTTATCATCGATTGCAAACCGTGCACCAGTTCTTCGCCCGGTTCACTCGGCAGGCGCGATTGGACCTTGATGACCTGGCCCGCCGCTTAGCAGAGTGGTGACTTCGGCATGCGCGACAATCCACTTGTAGACGAACTGCTGGAAGAACTCCTCGACTTGGGTGGCTCACCGGAAGAGGTCTGCCGTGCGCACCCCGACCTGCTGCCTCAGGTCCGCGCCCGCTGGCAGCGATTGCGCGCCCTCGAGACCGAGGTCGGCGCGATGTTTCCCGAGTCCACATCTTCGGACGAATCGCGACCGCGTGCGCATGCGACCACCGATCTGCCGCAAATTCGTGGTTACGACGTGTAGGAACTGCTCGGCCGCGGCGGCATGGGCGTCGTCTAAAAGCCTGGCACCTGCGCCTCAAGCGCGCCGTCGCCCTGAAAATGCTTCTCGCCGGAGCCTACGCCCGGCCCGAGGAGCTGGAGCGGTTCTTGCGCGAAGCAGAAGCCATGGCCAGCCTGCGTCACGCGAATATCGCGCAAGTCTACGCCGTCGGCGACACGGATGGGCGACCGCACTTCACGATGGAACTCGTCGAGGGGGGCAGCCTGGCTCAGAAAGTGGCGGGCATGCCCCAGCCGGCCGGCGAGGCGGCCGCACCGGTCGCTACGGTAGCCGAGGCTATCCACGTCGCTCACCTGAGCGGGGTCATTCATCGCGATCTCAAGCCGGGCAACATCCTGCTCACCGCCAGCGGCATGCCCAAGATTACAGAGTTGGGCCTGGCTCGAAGACTGGACGACGGCGGCGGGCTCACTCTCAGCGGCGCCGCGCTGGGTACGCCGAGCTACATGGCCCCCGAGCAAGCCCAGGGCAAGAGGGATGCGATCGGGCCGGCGACGGACGTGTACGCCTTGGGTGCGATCCTGTACGAAATGCTGACGGGCCGGCCGCCGTTCCAGGCGGAGACCCCGGTGGAAACCGAGCTCCAGGTGATCACTCAGGAACCCGTGCAACCCTCACGTCTAATCCCCGGGCTCCCGCGCGACATCGAGACCATCTGCATGAAGTGTTTGCAAAAGGAGCCGCGTCGGCGTTATGCCACCGCGGCCGCCCTTGCGGAGGACTTGCATCGTTTCGAGCGCGGCGAGCCGATTGTGGCCCGCCCGGTGGGATCGGTGGAACGCGGCCTGCGCTGGCTGCGGCGACGCCCGGCCTTGGGAGCGGCGCTCGCAGCAAGCACGGTCTTGGCGTTGTCCCTGGCGGACCTTGGGCTCAGGTGGCAGTGGCAGCGATCGGCGGCGGCGAAGGCAGCCATCATGGAAGTTGAGGAGCATCTGCGCGACGCAGAAGTGTTGCAGCAAAGGTTCGACTTCCGGGGTGCAGCAAGCAAGCGCACTCGATCGAGCGAAGCTCCGGCTGGGCGCTCTCGGCCCAGCGACGCTGCGGGACCGCCTTCGGCTGACGTCCTACAACCTGGATCTGGCGAAGCGGTTGGACGCCATCCACCTGAATCGGCTGCTCATTTTGACTGTGGTGAGGCGGCCGGTCCTTGCCGAGTCGCGTCTAGACCGGACGCCGCCCGCCATGAAATACGAAGAGGCATTCCACAACGCGGGTTTGGGGAATGTGCACGACGACCCCGCGGTGGTGCCCTCTCGGGTCGAGGCCTCACCCATCCGCCCGGACCTGGTGGCAGCACTGGACGACTGGGCGAGCTGCGCGACCGATCGCGACCAACGAGCATGGGTCCTCACGGTCGCCCGGCTCGCCGACCCTGACAAATGGCGCGACCGTGTACGCGAACCCGCGACCTGGGACTATCTTCCGGTGCTGGCCGACTTGACCGAGACGGCGCCGGTGGCCGAGCAGTCGCCTCAACTACTGGCGATGCTGGGGCGAAGGTTCCACGAAACCGACGGCGACGCAACGGCTTTCATGGGGCGAGTCGTGCTGGCTCATCCCGGTGATTTCTGGGTGAACGTTGAAATGGCCTATTTCTTGTACGAGACAGCCCCGGTTGATGCGATAGGTCACTACCGGACGGCGCTGGCGATCCGGCCGGAGACAGCACCCGTCGTCGGAGGGCTCGGTGTCCTCTACTTCCACCACGGCCAAATGGCCGAGGCAGCGCAGCATTTCCAGCAAGCTGCCCATCTTGCACCGCTTGCGCCATGGGTCCACAACAACCTTGGCATGGTCGCGTTCGCCGCCAACCGGCGAGTCCCGGCCCTCGTCCACCTGCGGGAGGCGATCCGCCTCGACCCTGATTATGCCTCTGCCCACTGCAACCTGGGGTTGGCCCTGGAAGCCGAGGGGCAGCTCGCCGAGGCGCGCGACGAGTGCCAGCGGGCCCTGCGCCTCGACCCGACGAACTGCGCGGCCAAGCCGGACCTGCAGGGCCTTCTGCTTCGGCTCGGCCTGGGGGTTAATTTGCGCCTTGCCTGGCAGAAGGAGCTCGCTGCGAATCCGCCCCATCACGACGCCTGGTTTGGCTACGCCGAGCTGTGCCTGTTTCTCGGAGACGAAAAAGAGTACCGCCGCGCCCGAAGCGACCTTCTCGCTCGCTTCGAGGCCAGCACGGACCTGCACGTCGCCCAGCGAACGGCCCGGACCAGTCTGCTGTTGCCTGCGCCGGAGGACGAGCTGCGGCAGGCGGTCGCAATCGCCGACCACGCTGTGGTAGCACGGGGACCGAAGTACCCGGGACCTTACCCTCATGCCGTGTTTGCTAAGGGTCTGGCGGAGTATCGCTTGGGGCGGTTTGAGAGTGCGATCGCCCTGATCGAAGGGGTAGCTTCCCAGCTCTGGAGCCCCGCCCCCCACATCGTCGTCGCCATGGCTGACGAACGCGCGGGACGATCGGAACGCGCGCTGAAGGGTCTCGCGGCGGCTGTTCTCTCCTTCGATTGGAGCGCAGCGAAAGCGGATAATCGCGATCCGGCCTGGGTCGCTCACATCCTCCGCCGCGAGGCCGAGGCGCTGATTCTGCCGATGTTGCCGGTATTCCTGGAGGGAAAATACCAGCCGTCTGACAACGACGAGCGGCTGTGTCTGCTGGCGGTCTGCCAGTTCAAGGACCTGCGCGGCGCCGAAGCCGGCCTGTACGCCTCGGCCTTCGCGGCAGACCCGAAACTGGCCGAGCAGTTAGAAACTGAACTTCGCTACCGGGCCGCGTGCGCCGCCGCCGTGGCCGGTGCCGGTGGCGGCGCGGACGGGGCCAGGCTAAGGGAGACGGAGCGGGCTCGCTGGCGCCGCCAGGCGCGTGCGTGGCTACGGGCTGACGTGGACGCCTGGGCCGGCAAACTGGAACGGCGGCCCGGCGCGGATCGCGCCGCGGTCGAGCGCATGCTGGCAGTATGGCGGACGGATCCCGACTTGGCCGGTCTGCGCGAAACTAACACGCTCGGTAATCTTCCCCCTGACGAACGTCAGAAATGCCTAGCTCTGTGGACCGACATCGCTACCCGAATCGAGCGGGTTCTCACACAAAGGGGCGAGTATTTGCCGCTGCGTCTCAACAAGGCCGCCACTGTCGTGAGCACGCGCGGCATGCTTTATGACGAGGAGTCTAAAGCCGAGCGGCTGATCTTCGGCGACTGGTCTCCGAAAATGTTCGAGGGAGTGCCCTTTCACTTAATCGATCCCCAAGGGGAAAAAGTTCCGAACGCCATTTTGCTCTATGGTCCGCTCGGCAAATTGCCGCCCAAGATGCCGAAATCGGTTCGTGTGCCCTCCAATGCGGCAGCTCGTGCGATTCATTTCCTGAGCGGTGTGAGCGGTTGGGGCTTTCCGCTCGGAGAGAGAGGCTCCGTATCGATGATTGTTCGGCTTCATTTTGAGGGGGGCAACACGGAGGACCACCCACTCAAGAACGGCGAGCACTTTGCAGATTACATTCGTCGAGTGGACGTCCCGGGCTCGAAGTTCGCGTTCGAGATGCAGAATCAACAAATCCGCTATCTCGTGATTTTTCCCGGGCACGGGGAAAAGATCGAGCAGATCGAGTTGATCAAAGGCCCGGACGACATCGTGCCGATTGTGCTGGCGGTCACCGTTGAGAAGCGATGACGGGCAACCGTCCACTCTCCGTCGCGTTGGTCTTGCGCGGGGCGAGGATTTGCCAGCACTGGCGCAGCGTATACGTCATCGTCCGCTTGCCATGAAACGCCACGGCTCCCGGTGGCCAGTTTTTGCCCCAGGTGTGGTCAATTCCACGCCACCGCTTCTCCTCGTGGACTTTTCCTGAGCGCGAAGACAACCCGCCGTGGCCGAACAGACGTTGATTGACTCAACGGCACCGGACGTGCAATGCCACCACACAGAGTCGTGTCGTCACAATGATTTCTGGCGATGGGTTGACGATTTCATTGGAGATTCATTCGTGACTGCCGGCGCACAAGACCGGTCTGCCGTCTTGCTGACGGCGGAAGCGACCGGAATCTGGAAGAACTGGGGCTGGTTCCTGGCTTTAGGAATCGTCCAGATCATCGCCGGCACCTCGACCGTCGGCTTCGTCTTGAGTGCGACGCTCGCCTCCGTCGTGACCCTCGGTGTCCTGCTCCTCATTGCCGGGGTCGCACAGACAGCCGCGGCGCTCCTGGCGCACGACTGGGACGGGTTCTTCCTGTTCCTGTTGCTCGGGCTCCTCTACGGGGTCGCCGGATTCCTGACGATAGAGCACCCGGTGCTTGCCACGGAAAGTCTGTCCCTGATTCTCGCGGTGCTCTTCCTGCTCGTCGGCCTGTTC
This sequence comes from uncultured Isosphaeraceae bacterium, assembly GCA_963781785.1. Lineage (GTDB taxonomy): Bacteria > Planctomycetota > Planctomycetia > Isosphaerales > Isosphaeraceae > CAWAHD01. The sequence continues at coordinate 2,018,096 of CAWAHD010000002.1, forward strand.
CGCATCGCCTTCGCCTTGGTCGATCACCTCCCGTCCTGGGGTTGGGTACTGTTTAACGGCGTCGTCACCGTCCTGCTGGGTGTTGCCACCTGGCGGCTGGGGCCCCGGTCTGGCGTCCGTTTGCTCAGCATGCTGGTCGGCATCGAACTCATCGTGAACGGCGTGACCTGGTCGGTGCTGGCCGTTGCCGGGCGCAGCGGGCTGGCCCGGTCGAGCGGTCAATGACAGGGCGGTACAAGAGTTGCGTTACCCGTCCGCGCCAGGATCGAGATTGTGTCGCAGACTCGAAGAGAGGTCATTCCTTGCGGATGAGCGTTCGACGAGATGAATGCTTGGGGAGCTCGCATGGAACACTCGGGGTTTGACAAGCTGGAAGAATCTGTGCGGTGTCGGTTGGCCGGGCGGGTGGATGAACTTCGCGTGCTGCTCCGGGACACCGGCCTCGTTCTAAAAGGGCACTGCCGCAGCCACCACGTCAAACAGTTGGCCCAGCATCTCGTGGTACAGGCGACGCACATCCCGCTCTTGGCCAATGACATCAAAGTCTTGCGGCGCTCTCACCCTGATTCTGATTTGAAAAGTCGCGGATTCAAGGGAAACATTGGGCATGGCTGACATCATTTTGATCAATCCCAGGTTTGAGGTCTCGTACTGGGGAATGGAGTATGCTCTCCCCTACATCGGGAAACGGGCCAACCTACCTGTCGCGGCCTTACCCCTGCTCGCGGCGCTCGCGCCCGAAGGGCACACGATCACCCTGATTGACGAGAACGTCGGGCCGATCGACTTCGATCGCTGCGCCCGCGCCGATATCGTCGGGGTCACGGGCATGAGCGTGCAGCGCTACCGGATGACCGAAATCCTCACCGAGCTGAAAGCCCGGGGATGCTTCACGGTCGTGGGCGGCCCGTGGGTCACCGTGCAGGAGGATTACTTCGACGACCTGGCCGATGTCATCTTCATCGGCGAGGCCGAGCAGACCTGGCCCCAATTTCTTGCCGATTGGGAAGAAGGGCGGCATGCCGCCCGCTACGAGCAGGCCGAGAAGACCGATATGACCCGGGTACCGGTCCCCCGGTTCGATCTGCTCAAAATGGACCGGTACGCCTTCGGTAGCCTCCAGTTCTCGCGCGGCTGTCCGTTCCAGTGTGAGTTCTGCGACATCATTGTCACTTTCGGACGCCGCCCGAGGCTCAAGACCGGTGCTCAGGTGATTGCCGAGCTCGAGGCGATCAGGAAGACCGGCCAGCGAATCGTATTCATCGTCGATGACAACCTGATCGGCAACAAGAAGGCCATCAAGGCGATCTTGCGAGACGTGATCGCCTGGCAACAGCGGAATGGCTACCCGCTGTCATTCTTCACCGAGGCTTCGATCGACCTGGCCGATGACTCCGAGCTGATGGCGATGATGGCCGAGGCGGACTTCATCGCGGTGTTCATTGGAATCGAGAGCCCCGACGAGGAGTCGCTCCGCGAGGCAAAGAAGTTTCAAAACGTGCGCGCGGGCGGGACAATGCTCGAGAAGGTCCACCGCATCCAGGACGCCGGCATGGAGGTCTGGTGCGGCATGATCATGGGCTTCGACAGTGACGATTCGGGCATTTTCGATCGCCAGGTCGCATTCATCCACCAGGCCCGGATTCCGTTCGCGATGACCGGCCTGCTTCACGCGATTCCCAAAACCCCCCTGTACGAGCGCGTGCTCGCCGAGGGCCGCCTTGACCCGTCCGACCGCCCTGAGTTCGTCACCAACATCCGGCCACTTCAGATGAGTCCAGAGGAGCTCCGCGACGGATATCTCCGGGTCATGACCGAGCTGTTCGACCCCGAGAACTACTTCGACCGCACCGAGGCCCTCTTTCTCCACCCCGACTTCGAAATCGGCTACGTGAAAGTTCGTCCCGGCTACTGGCGGCGGCACCGGCTCCTCTATGCCTGGACGCAGGCGAAGATGGTGCTGCCGGCGATCGGACTGTTCCTTCGTCTGATCTACCGGATCGAGCCGGCTTCCCTGCGCCGTGAGTATTTCAAGCGGCTCTGGCGGTTCCTGAAAGTCCACCGCCGCCCTGGCCTGACGCTCTTTTATCTCTTCCACATGGTCATGCACTATCACGTCTATACCATGGCCCGGACGATGGCCGTCGGCGAGGCGCGGCTGGTCAACTCGTTTTGATCAGTCACCCCCCCGGCGGGCATCCTGGACGCGGGCGATCGCCGCCAACAGGTCGGCCGCCTGGACCGGCTTGCTCAGAAAATCGTCCATGCCGGCGGCGAGGCAGCGCTCGCGATCCGCCGGCCGGGAACGCGCCGTCAAGGCGATGACGGGTAAATGTCCTGCCGCCCCAAGCTCCCTCTCCCGAACCGCCAGAACGACCTGGAAGCCGTCCAGCTCCGGCATGTGGACGTCCAGAAGCAGCAAGTCGAAGCCCCCTTCCAGCGCCAGGGCCAGCGTCTCCCGGCCGTTGCTCGCCCGCCGCACGCGGTGACCCTTCCGGGTGAGTAATTGCTCAACGACTTGCGCGCTCAGCTCGTCGTCTTCCGCCAGCAGAATGTGCAGCGGGGTAGCAGCCATAATCGGCACCATGCCGGTTTTGCTGGTTGGCGGGTTCGTTGTCGGTGCATTGCCGTTCGGCTGACTCATCACTCGGTAGATCGTCTCGAGCAGCTCGTTTTGCTGGACCGGCTTGAGCAGGTGGGCGTCGATCCGCAGGTCGCGAATCCGGGCTGGGTCGCCCGGCCGGTCACCGGAGGTCAGCAGGATGATGCGTGTGGCGGCGAATGCGGCCCTTTCCCGGATCACGGCGGCCAACTTCAGGCCGTCCATATCAGGCATGCGAGCGTCGAGCAGCACCAGGGCGTACGGCCGGTCGCTGGCCGCGCCGTGCCAGAGGGCATCCAGGGCCGCCAGCCCGTCGCCCGCCGACGCCGGTTCCATCTGCCAGCCGCGCAGCCATTCCTCGAGGATGTGGCGGTTGGTGGCATTATCGTCCACGATGAGCACCGGCAGGTTGTGCAGTAGGGGCGGCGATAGCGCGGCGACCGGCTCCGCGGGATGCAACTGAAGTCCGAACCGCGCCGTGAACGCGAAAGTGCTGCCCCGGCCAGGCTCGCTTTCCAGGTGGATCGTGCCGCCCATCATTGCCACCAGGCGGGCCGTGATGGTCAGGCCCAACCCGGTGCCGCCGTACTTGCGCGTGGTCGATGTATCCTCCTGCTCAAAGGCTCGAAAGATCGTCTCCTGCTTGTCCTTCGAGATGCCGATGCCGGTGTCGCGCACGCTGAAGTGCAGTCTGGCTTCCCCGAGCGGTGCAAGTTCGGCGTCGGCTTGAACGCGCACGACGACCTCACCGTGATCCGTGAACTTGATGGCGTTTCCAATCAGGTTGAGCAACACCTGACGCAGTCGACCGGCGTCCCCGATCAAGGCGTCGGGCGCGTCCGGCTGCACGTGACTGACCAGTTCCAGTTCCTTCGTATGGGCCCGCGTGGCCAGCATCCGAATCGTTTCCCCCAGGACTGCCCGCAGGGAGAAATCGGCCCGGTCGAGCTCCAGCTTGCCGGCCTCAATCTTGGAAAAGTCGAGCAGGTCGTTGAGGATACTCAGCAGGTTGTCGGCCCCCGCCTTGACCGTCTTCAGACACCGCCGCTGGTCTTCGGAGAGGGGCGTGTCGAGAACCAGCTCGGTCATGCCCAGGATGGCACCCATCGGGGTGCGGATCTCATGGCTAACGTTGGCGAGGAACTCATCCTTGGCCCGGTTCGCCGTCTCCGCCGCCTCCTTCGCCTGCCGAAGCTCCGCTTCCAGCCTTTTGCGGTCGGAAATGTCCTGAATGATCTTGATGCAGGAGGTAGGTTTTCGCGCCGCGTCGAACTGGAGCGAGACGGTCATGTGGGCCCAGACGGAGGTGCCGTCCTTGCGGAGAAATCGTTTCTCCATGTTGTAACTCGTCGATTCCCCCCGCGCAAGGGTGGCGAACTTGGCGAGGTCGGCCGCCAGATCATCGGGGTGCGTCACCTCCTTCAGTGTCTTCCCGAGTAGCTCCGTGGGGGGGTAGCCGAGTGTCGCGCAAAACGTCTCATTGACGCGCTGGAAACGGCCGTTGAGGTCCTCGTGAGCGATGCCGACGGCCACGTTCTCGAAGGTGCCTCGGAAGCGCTCCTCGCTTTCGCGAAGCGCCTGCTCGGTCCGCTTCCGCTCGGTGATGTCGCGGATCATGCCGACGAAGATTCGCTGGTTGCCCACCCGGGCCTCGGCCACGGATAGATCCATGGGGAAGGTCGTGCCGTCCTTCCGCCGTCCAACTACCTCCCGGCCAATACCGATGATCCTCCTTTCTCCCGTGGACATGAAGCGAGAAAGATACCTGTCGTGTTCCTCCCGATAAGGCGACGGCATGAGGATCCTGACGTTCTGGCCGACGACTTCATCCTGCGGATATTCGAAAAGCCGCTCGGCGGCGGGGTTGATCGTCTGGATGGCTCCCCGCTCATCAATGCTGATGATGCCATCGACCGCAGCTTCGAGGATGGCATGCATCCGGGCTTCGCTCGAGGCGAGCGCGTCCTGTGCCCTCTCGTGGGTGACATCGCGGTCCGTGGGCCCATCAGGGTTCATGTCATCCCAATGCCCGCCTGGGCAACTGCGCCGCTAGCCTCGTGGATAAGGGACGCAGGGGTTTCGCGAGGAGTTGGTGCCATCCAGAAGCGTGATACAGATCGTACGATCGCAGTAGTGTAACAGCCAGTAAGATGAGCTGCCAGCGTCCGGGCCGTCTCCTGGAGCATTCGGATCCACGAGGCGGTGTCAAGTCGCATCCGGTCTTTCATGAACGGCTTGGCAATTCGCGTGCCGCGCTGCATCCAGAACTCTCTCAGGTGCCGTTTGCTCGCCGCCTCGGACGCCGCCGTTCCCGAGTGGCCGCTTTCTGGCCCAGGTGCCGGCCAATTCCTTTCTCGACGAGATGACCGGGCGCCGTGCGGCGAGTTGATACTGGTCCGGCGATCCTTACGACACGCTCAGATCGGAACTCCCTGGTTCTCCAATGCCGGCTCAGTCCGGACAGCCGCCGGCGCGTGCCCCTAATTCTTGCTCATCACCCGGTAAATCGTATCGAGCAACTCTTCCCGCTGGACGGGCTTCACCAGATGGGCGTCGATCCGCATCTCGCGCAAGCGAGCCAGGTCGCCCGGGAGCTCGCCGGAGGTCAAGAGGATGATCCGCGTACCTGCCAGCTCGGCCCTTTCGCGGATCGTAGCTGCCAGCGTCACCCCGTCGGTGTCCGGCATTCGGGAGTCCAGAAGCAAGAGTGCGTACGGCCGGCCACTCGCGGCTCCCTGCCAGACCGCGTCGAGAGCCGCAAGCCCGTCACCCCGCACCACAGGTTCCATCTGCCAGCCGAGGAGCCATTCCTCCAGGATCCGGCGGTTGGTGGCGTTGTCGTCGACGATGAGAACCGGCAAGTTGTGAAGCAGGACCGGCGGCGCGGGGGCAACCGGTTTCGTGGGGAGCGACTGACGCTCAAACGGTAGCGTGAAGGCAAACGTGCTGCCCCGGCCCGGTTCACTCTCCAGCGTGATCCTGCCACCCATCAGGGCCACGAGCCGAGCGGCGATCGTCAAGCCCAGTCCAGTACCGCCGTGCTTTCGCGTCGTCGAAGTGTCCTCTTGCTCGAAGGCCCGGAACATCCTCTCCTGCTTTTCGCGCGGGATGCCGATGCCGGTGTCGCGCACCGAGAAGTGAAGCAAGACATGTCCCTCCGGCGCACGGCCGCCCGCGGCTTCCACCCGCAATTCGATCTCTCCTCCTTCGGTGAACTTGATGGCGTTACCGATAAGGTTGAGCAGCACCTGGCGCAGCCGCGGGGCGTCGCCAACCAGAGCGTCTGGCACGTCGGCCTCGACGTCACTGACCAGCTCCAGTCCTTTCTTGTGGGCGCGCGTAGCCAGGGTCCGAATCGGGTCGCCGAGGGCCGCCCGCAGAGAGAAGTCGGCGGGGTCAAGCTCGAGCTCGCCGGCCTCGATCCTGGAGAAGTCGAGCAGTTCGTTCAAGATGCCGAGCAGGTTGTCGGCGGCGGACTGGACGGTCTTCAGGTATTGGCGAGGCTCGTCGGCCAGAGGTGTATCGAGGGCCAGCTCGGTCATGCCGAGGATGGCGTTCATGGGGGTGCGGATCTCGTGGCTGACGTTGGCGAGGAACTCGTCCTTGGCACGATTGCCGGCTTCCGCCGCCTCCTTGGCTTGTCGCAGCTCGTCCTCCAGCCGCTTGCGGTCCGAAATGTCCTGAATGATCTTGATGCAATAGGCGGGCTTACCCTCCGCATCGAACTGGAGCGAAGCAGTCAGGTGAGCCCAGACCGGCGTGCCGTCCTTGCGGATGAATCGCTTTTCCATCGTGTAGCTTTTTGATTCGCGTCGGGTCAAGGCGCTGAACCTTGCCAGGTCAGCAGCCAGGTCCTCCGGGTGCGTGACTTCCGCGAGCGTCTTGCCAACGAGCTCGGTTTGCGGGTAGCCGAGAATCGCGCAAAACCGCTCGTTGAGGCGAACGAAACGGCTGGAGAGGTCCTCATGAGCGATGCCGACGGCGGCGTTCTCAAACGTTCCGCGGAACCGCTCCTCGCTGCGCGCAACTGCGCTTCGGCCCGCGTGCGCTCGGCGATCTCCTGCTCCAATTCCTTCGGGCTGCGCATGGCGAGCGCGCGGGGGATGATGGGAACCAGGGCGACGACGGTAACCCACGAGACAACAGCGGTTAACAACTTGATAAGTCCGGCCAAGCGGTACGCGGGCCACCAGAAAATAACCGCTTCCATCAGGTGCGTGGTACCGCACGCAAGGATGAAAGTCACGAACAGCCAGAAGATCGCGGGGAATGGCACGTCTTTCCGACGCAAGACGAAGTAGCCGAGCACGCAGGGGATGGCCAGGTAGGCGGACCAAATTCCCAGGTCCGAGAGGATGTGCAACCAGCCGTGCCCCAGCGTCCATGATCCGCAGTGCCAGCGCGGCGGAAAGTCCGACGTGTCAAACAAGTTGCTCAAAAAACCCACTTGGCACCACCTGCGGAACTGTCGTTACAACGCCGTGCGACGATATAGCCAGAACAAGTCTTGCGGGAGCAGCACCCGGGCCGGTTCCCGGCACCAGCATGCTCGCCAGGGGCGTGTCTTGAAACGAGCGGGCGGGTCGGCTTGGAGATCGTGCTTCGCCACTCGCGCCCGTTGCAGTCCACACGGGGCGAGCGCCCTCTCGGGACGGGTCTCGTTCTAGCCGCCCGGGTCAATCTCTTACCACCTTGAGGATCGTCCACCCTCTCGAAAGTGACCACGAGACCCCTTGCCGGTCCGTGCTTATGCAACTCCCGAGCCCGTCCGGGGCCGCAATTCGTCGACCCGTTGTAGCCTTGGAAGTGGTGACGGATGCGTTTCGATAACTAGGGATCCTCGGTAGCCTCTGCCTCGAGTCGCAGGGTCTCCAACGACAGGCCGCGGACTAGAAGCAAGAGCTTGTGGACCATTACTTCAAGCTGCTGCACCAGCGGCCGTGCCTCGTCGAGCCGACCTGAAGCGGCATGATCTTCGAGATCCGAAGCCACACCGCCGGCGACGGCCGAGAACGCGGCCAGCATCCCGCTCAGCTTGTGAGCAGCCTCACGCAATCGGGACGCGTCGCGCTGGCACAAGGCATCTTGCACGGCTGCCAGATGATCCGGTATGTGGGTCTGAAATACGGCGCAAATCCTGTCGAGAGCTCCGGCATCGCCCCCGCAGACTTCCCAGAGTATCCGCGGGTCGAGCAAGCCCGCTCTCACTCGCTCTCGTGGCGCGCGGGCGCCCACGACCCGGTCGATCGCTGTCCACAGGTCGGCCGCGCGAACCGGCTTGGACAGGAAATCGTCCATACCGGCCGCCAGACAGCTCTCGCGGTCTTCTTTTCTCGAGCGCGCGGTCAAGGCGATGACAGGTAAATGTTTACCCGACGTTCGCTCTCGCTCTCGGACCGCGCTGACGACCTGGAAGCCGTCCAATTCCGGCATGTGAACGTCCAAAAGCAACAGATCGAAGACTCGATCTTGGGTCAGGGCAAGCGCTTCCCGGCCGTTCTTGGCAACCCGGACGCGGTGGCCGCGCCGGCCCAGAAGTTGCTCCAGAAGTTCGGCATTGAACTCGTTGTCCTCTGCCACCAAGATGTCCAAGGATGCCGTGGTGGCCGCCGGCGCCGACCCGGCTTTCTGGCCTGGCGCGAGCCGGATTGCCGTCGAAGTGCTGCCGTTGGCGCGGCTCATGACCCGGTAGATCGTCTCGAGCAACTCGTCCTGCTGGACCGGCTTGAGCAGGTGGGCGTCGATCCCCAGCTCGCGGAAGCGGGCCAGGTCGCCCGAAAAGTCGCCCGAAGTCAGCAAGATGATCCGCGTGGCGGCGAGCTCAACCCGCTCCCGGATGGTGGCAGCCAAAGTCAGGCCGTCCGTGTCGGGCATGCGGGCGTCTAGAAGCACGAGCGGGAAGGGCCGGCCACTGGCTGCGCTGTGCCAGATCGCGTCGAGCGCCGCGAGCCCGTCACCCCGCACCACAGGCTTCATCTGCCAGCCGCGCAGCCATTCTTCCAGGATTTGGCGGTTGGTGGCGTTGTCATCGACGATGAGCACCGACATGTTGGAGAGCAAGCCCGGCAGCCTGTCCGCAACGGGTTCCGGGGGGTGCGGCTGCCGCCCGAACCGCGCCGTGAACGCGAACGTGCTGCCTCGACCCGGCTCACTTTCCAAGGTGATCGTGCCGCCCATCAAGTTGACCAGGCGGGAAGCGATTGTAAGGCCCAAGCCGGTGCCGCCATATCGCCGGGTTGTCGAACTGTCCTCCTGCTCGAAGGCACGGAAGATCGTTGCTTGCTTTTCGTACGGAATGCCAATTCCGGTGTCTGTGACGGCAAAGCGAACAATGGCCTCCTCCTCGTGCACCGCGTCGCTGTTGGCCTCGACCCTGAGCACCACCTCACCCATGTCGGTGAACTTGATGGCGTTGCCGACCAGATTGAGCAAGACCTGGCGCAGCCGGCTGGCGTCGCCAATCAGGGCGTCCGGTACGTCTGGCTGCACGTGGCTGACTAATTCGAGTCCTTTCGTGTGGGCGCGAATGGCCAACGTCCGCAGAATATCGCCCAGAATCGATCGCAGTCCGAAGTCGGCCTGGTCCAGCTCAAGCTTGCCCGCCTCGATCTTGGAGAAATCGAGCAGGTCGTTGAGGATACCCAGCAGACCGTCAGCCGCGGACTTGACGGTTTTCAGGTGCTGCCGTTGGTCCTCCGCCAGGGGTGCGTCAAGCGCCAGCTCGGTCATGCCGAGGATCGCGTTCATGGGGGTGCGGATTTCGTGGCTGACGTTGGCGAGGAAATCGTTCTTGGCGCGGTTGGACGCCTCCGCCATCTCCTTCGCCTGGCGCAACTCTTCGACCAGCCGCTTGCGCTCCGAGATGTCCTGGACCGCCGCAATGGCGTACGCGGGCCGGCCCGACACGTCGCGCTGGAACGAGGTGAACACCTCGACCCAGACCGTCGAGCCGTCCTTGCGCAGGTAACGCCTCTCCAGCCCGAAGTCGGGCGACTCGCCCCGCGCAAAGCTCGACTCGTAAAGCTCGACGAAGCCTGGCACGTCTTCCGGATGGATGATGTCCTGGATGGTCTTCTGGAGCAGTTCCTCGCGGGAGTAGCCGACGATGGCACAATACGTCCCGTTGACGCGGAGGAAGCGGCCGGCGGGGTCGTTGTGGACGATGCCGACGGGGGCGTTCTCGAAGGTGCCGCGGAACCGCTCCTCGCTCGCGCAGGGCCTCCTCCGCGCGTTTCCGATCGCTGATGTCGCGCGCAGCGCCACCGTGAATTGGCACCCGGCCTCACGAAACGCGTGGGCGCGCACCTCGACGGGGAAAACGGTCCCGTCCTTGCGGCGGTGCCGCGACTCGAACGCGATCGCCTCTCCGGCGTCGAGCCTCCTTCTGAGGTTCTCCCTGTCGGCTGCCGTGACGTCGTGGTCAAGGTCTCCCGGGGTCATCCCGACCAGCTCATCCCGCGTGTATCCGAGGCTGCGACACGCTTGACGATTCACGTCGAGGATCACCCCGTTGCCGTCGAGCAGGAAGAACGCATCCGAAGCATGGTCCACGAACATCCGGAAACGTTGTTCGCTCTCGCGCAGCGCCTCCTCGGTCCTCTTGAGGTCGTTGATGTCGATGATGCTGCCCGATGAGCGAATGGGCCTCCCGTGGGCGTCCCGGAAAAGCACGCCCCGAGCTAACGCCCAGTGATAGGATCCGTCCCTGTGCCGGACTCGATGAACGGACTTAAACTCGCTGACTTCGCCCCTAAAATACGCGTCGCTGAGGCGCGACACCTCGTCCCGGTCTTCAGGGTGCAGCAGGTTCCTCATTGAGCCGGCTGTCGGGTAGTCTTCGGGGGTTCCGGTGCCCCACTGCTCCCAGTAATTGAGCCATTCAACATGGCCATTCGGGCCGGCTGTCAAGTCCATTTCTCCGAGGGCGACGTTCGAGCTGCGTACCGCGAGTTCCAGGCGTTCGCTGGCCCGCTGCAATTGCTCCTCCACCTTCTTGAGCTCGGTGATGTCCTGGAGGATCGCGATGCCATATGCGGGTTCTCCCGCACTGCGGTGCTGGATCGATAGCGATACGTTTCCCCAGACAACCGAGCCATCCTTGCGAACATATCGCTTTTCTAGTGAGAAGTTCGGAAGCTCCCCCCGCATGAGCGAACGGAAATGATCGAGGCTGGCCGCCAGATCTTCAGGGTGGGTGATGTCCTGGAAGCCCGTGACGAGCAGCTCTTCTCTCGTGTAGCCGACGAACTCGCAGAGTTTATCATTCACGAGCAGGAATCGCCCTTCAGGGTCAACATGAGCGATGCCAACGGCCGCGTTCTCGAAGGTGCCGCGGAACCGCTCTTCGCTCTCACGCAACGCCTCTTCGGTCTCGCGCAGGACTGGATTGGCTCGCCGCCGCTCGATAGCGCCGATGCGGTACCGCGACCGGTGCACCGATTCGCTGAGCAAGCTGATGACCGTTCCGACCAGCAGGAAGAGCGCAAGTGCGACCGCGTCCGCAACAGTGACGATCGCCAGTGAGTAAGGCGGTTCGACGAGCAAGTAGGTCCCGGCCAAGGCGCTCAAGAAGGTGGCGAGCAACCCGGGCCCAAAGCCTCCCAGGTATGCGGCAACGAGGACGGCTGGAAAGAAAGCCATGAAGTGGGCCCGATCCCCCAGCACGGCCGGCAGCGGCCACCGGACCGACAACGTGAGCGCAGGCCCCAGCACCGCGACGCCATAGGCAACCAGTCGCGCGAGTGATCGTTCGTGCATTCCAACCTCGTACGACGAAGACCGCCCTTGTCGCTCTTGGCGGCGCCGGCAACGAAACTCGGATCATCGATGCATAGAGTTTTTATTATAAACCCTACGGCTTCGTAAGTGATGTTGCTCGAGTTTGTTGGGAATCGGGCAAAGGGAAAAATGACACGGCCTGGTTAGGTTTGCCGGTTCTCGCCGTGATGGCCAGCAACCGCCATGGGCATGGCGTCGACAAGAATCGAGCGCGATCGAGCGCCGCGCTGGACGAGCAACGAATGCGAAACGAATGCCAAACGGGTCGCCGAACCTTCAGCCTGCCGTTCCTTGCCATTAGTTTTCGCTGGACAGCCCGTGCCGCCGTCCTGACAATATGCGTGAGATGTATCGGCTTAACGCCTTGAGGTATGTGGGATCGAGCCAGCTATGGCCCATCTGTTGCTCATCGATGACGACCCGGCCTTGATCCAGGAGCAGGTGCGACAGGCGTTCCCGCCTCCCGAGCACCGGGTCGAGGTTGCCGGCACGGGGGCCGCGGGGCTGGGGTGTGTCCGCACCGATGCGCCTGACGTGATCTTGCTCGATCTTCGCCTGCCCGACCAGTCCGGGATGGACGTATTCCAGCAGATCCGCCGAATGGACGCGCGGATTCCGGTTATTTTCATCACGATGGCCAAGGGTGCCGACGCCGCGATTGAGGCCATGAAACACGGCGCCTACGACTACCTGTTCAAACCACTTGGCCAGCAACAGTTACGGCGTGTAGTCGACGAGGCGCTGGACGTGTCCCGCCGGATGCGGCAGCCGGCCATCGTCGCCGAGGCCTCGTCCGATCCCGACGTGGACGGCGCCATCCTGGGCGTCTGCCCGGCCATGCGCGAGGTCTACAAGGCAATCGGCCACGTCGCCGGCCAAGACGTCACCGTCCTGATCACCGGCGAGAGCGGTACGGGCAAAGAACTGGTCGCCCGCGCTATCTATCAACACGGCTGCCGGGCCCAAGCAGCCTTCCTGGCGCTCAACTGTGCCGCCATCCCCGAGACACTGCTGGAGAGCGAACTGTTCGGGCACGAGAAGGGCGCCTTCACTGGGGCCGATCGCCGTCGCATCGGCAAGTTCGAGCAATGCAATGGCGGAACGATTTTCCTCGACGAGGTTGGCGACATGCCGCTGGCCCTCCAGGCCAAGCTCCTGCGCGTCTTGCACGAGCAGGCGTTCGAACGCGTCGGCGGTAACGAGACCGTCCGGACCGACGTGCGGCTGATCGCTGCGACCCACCGCGACCTGAAAGCCTGGCTGGACGAAGGGCGGTTCCGGGCCGACCTCTACTACCGGCTGAGTGCCTTCACCATCGAGCTTCCCCCGTTGCGCGAGCGCGGGGACGACTTGCCAATGCTGGTGCGTCATTACCTCCGCCGGTTCGGCCGAGAGCTGGGGCGGGAAGTTGTCGAAATTGCCCCCGCGGCGATCGATCGCCTGCGCGACTACGCCTGGCCCGGCAACATCCGAGAGCTGCAAAACGTCCTGCGCCAGGCACTCTTGCGTGCGCGCGGTCGAACGCTGCTTCCCGAGTTCCTTCCCGAGCTCTCGCACACGACCGACGAGCGCAGATCCACGGACGCTGAGAGGCCCGCCGAAGACGGCCCGAGCCTGGAAGCATTCATACGGAAGGGCCTCGCCGCCGGCACCGAGGGAGTGCACGAGGAAACGCACCGCTGGGTTGACAGGATACTCCTGCCAATGGTCCTGGAACACACCCAGGGCAATCAACGACAGGCCGCTCGAATCCTGGGCATCGCGCGAAAGACGCTCCGGGACAAACTCCGCGAGCTGGGAATCACAATCCAGCGCTCCTTGGAGCTTGGCGAGGGAGCCGACGGCGACGACGGCTGATCAATTCGATTAGCACCCGTTCACTCGTCGTCCGAGACGCACACTGGGTCAATACGGTTCCAGGCGGGCATCTCGACAATGCGCGCGGGGTAAGTCCCGGTGCCCATCAACGCCCGGTCCGTTCGGTCGCCTTCGGAAAGCACCTAAATTCAGCCGGTTGTGCGCTACGAGACGTACGGCACGAAAACTGCATTAGCCGGCCGATCGAATCATGTGATCGGGACGTTGATCCTGAATGTCATGATGTGAAACCTGTCTCGGAGCAAACTATGGAACGATCTCAATCGAGAACCACCGATTTCCCGCGCACTCTCGGCAGAGCCTTGTCGAACCGCGTTGGGGACGAGTGCCGGGGTCACGACTCAGTCACTCCCGGACTCGACGCGGTCATCCTTCCGAGGCGCACAGCCGTAACGGAACTGGACTGAAGTCGCCGGGAGCGGACACCTCGGCTGAAGGTTCATTCGTCCCATCCGAGTCCTTGCGCGACCAGCTCGTTGCCATCCGACGACGATTGTGGATCGTCAATGCCACGCTTGAATCCCTACCGGCGAAGATCGAGCAGACGTATCGCAATCGGAGCGTAATCGCCGGTGTTCAGCCCAGCCAAATTCGCAATGGCGCCGACATGTTGTCCACCGAGCGGCGGGCACTCGAACGTCAAAAAGCCGCCGGCTGGTGGGCCCGGCGGAAAGCGACCAAGCTGAGGGCGCGGGCCAGCCGAGCCGAAGCTCGGGCCGCTGCCGCTCTCTACGACGCATCGGTATCCTTCGGCGAGGCTCTAGAGGCAGTCCTGCACGCCGCCTTCGCCCGCGTAAAAGCCGACGAGGTCGGTTTTCAATCTGTGCCACACTCGTTCGCGCCGGTGGTTCGCACGGGCCGATAATCAAGCCCTTGTCCGCCGGAACCATCGAGATCCCACGTGCCGTCAGCGATTCATCACGGTCGGCCTTCTCGTTCAGGCCGCGCATTTGTCCTGACTCAACAAGGTCTAACGTGTCCCGCGATTACGCTTATAAGAAGCAGAGATTCCTGAAAACGGACGTCGGCCATGTCACTCCAGAGCATCGAAATGCAGCCGGGTTCAAGTCGGACCGCCGTACCGCGGTTGGACAAGTCGTGCATTTTGACGATCAACTGCGGCTCTTCGAGTCTCAAGTTCGCCCTGTTCGCAGCATCCGCCCGCCCGTCGCGGCTACTCTCGGGTAGGGTCGAGCGGATCGGGATGCCCCCATCGCGGTTAGTCATGGTCGCCGCCGATGGTGCTCAGGCGGAGGACCGCACAGTCAACGCGCCGGTTCAGACCGCGGCCATCGAACTGGTACTGAAGGTACTCGGCTACCTGGTCGGTTTGGGAAACATCGCCGTCGTCGGTCATCGCGTCGTTCACGGTGGCAGTCGTTTCTACCGTCCAGCGCTCGTCACACCTTCTATGCTGGAAGAGTTGCGCACCATCGTCCCTTATGATCCTGACCACTTGCCCGGCGAGATTGGAGCGATCGAAACGTTCCTGCGCCTTGATTCCAGCCTGCCTCAGGTGGCCTGCTTCGACACCGCTTTCCATCACGAGATGCCGCGTGTGGCTCAAATCATCCCGATTCCGCGGCGATACGAGCAGGTTGGAGTGCGTCGCTATGGCTTTCACGGCCTGTCCTACTCCTACCTGATCGGCGAGCTGAGCCGCCTTGCCGGGCCAGGAGCGGGCCGAGGCCGCGTCATACTGGCCCACCTGGGCTCCGGGTCGAGCCTGGCCGCGGTGCGCGACGGCCGTTGCATCGACACGACGATGGGCCTGACACCCACCTCCGGTCTGGTCATGGGCACACGGTGTGGCGATATCGACCCCGGCCTGGTCCGGTTCCTGGTCAGGCTGGGCGGGCTATCGATCGACCAGTTCCACGATCTCGTCAATCACGAGTCCGGCTTGCTGGGCGTCTCTGAGACGAGCTCCGACCTCCGCGATCTCCTGGGCCGGCAGGAAACCGACGTCCGGGCCGCCGAGGCGGTCGAACTGTTCTGTTATCGGGCCAGGTCCGCCATCGGTGCACTGGCGACGGCGCTTGGCGGCCTGGATACCTTGGTCTTCTCGGGCGGGATCGGCGAGAACTCGCCCGTGGTCAGGCGACGCATTTGCGATGGCTTGGACTTCCTCGGCATCACCGTGGACGAACGTCGCAATGCGGAGAGCGCACAGCTCATCTCGACCCAGGAGGGCCGGGTGGCCGTCCGCGTGATCCCGACCGATGAAGAGTCGCTGATTGCAAGCGCCGCGGCTAAACTCATCCCTCAGTCTCAGGTGAATGCAGTCACGAGACCATGAGCTACAGCACACATGAACAAATCAGTAAGTCACCCAGACGATTGACACCGATGGAGGATCCAAGCGATGGAAACGACTCTCAAAACTGAGACCCGGCGCGGGAAGGGAACAGTGACGGTGGATGACTCTGCCATTGCCCCGCTCGCGCCGGACCTGCTGCGCAAGATGGACGCCTACTGGCGGGCCGCCAACTACCTTTCGGTCGGCCAGATCTACCTCTATGCCAACCCGCTCTTGCGCGAGCCGCTCAAGCTCGAGCACGTGAAGCCGCGGTTGCTGGGCCATTGGGGAACCACTCCCGGCCAGAACTTTGTCTACGTCCACCTGAACCGGGTCATCAAGGAGTTTGATCTGAACGTGATCTACGTTTCGGGACCCGGCCACGGCGGACCTGCGCTGGTCGGCAACGTGTACCTGGAAGGGACTTACAGCGAAATCTACCCGAACATTTCCGAGGACATTTCGGGGATGCAGAAGCTCTTCAAGCAGTTCTCCTTCCCAGGCGGCATTCCCAGTCACGTCGCTCCCGAGACCCCGGGCTCGATCCACGAAGGGGGCGAGCTGGGCTACAGCTTGAGCCACTCCTTCGGCGCGGCGTTCGACAACCCGGATCTGATCGTCGCCTGTGTCGTCGGCGACGGCGAAGCCGAGACCGGCCCCCTGGCCACAAGCTGGCACTCCAACAAGTTTTTGAACCCCGCGACCGACGGAGCCGTGCTGCCGATCCTCCATTTAAACGGCTACAAGATCGACAACCCGACGGTCCTGGCTCGCATCGGCCGCGAGGAGCTCGAGCATCTTTTGCTCGGCTACGGCTACACGCCCTACTTTGTCGAGGGGCACGAGCCGGAGCCGATGCACCGGCTGATGGCCGCGACGCTCGACAAGGTCGTCGCCGAGATCCGGCGGATCCAGTCGGACGCTCGAGAGCGGGGCGTTACCGAGCGGCCGCGCTGGCCGATGATCGTGCTCAAGACGCCCAAGGGTTGGACCGGCCCCAAGGAAGTCGACGGCCGGCCGGTCGAGGGTACCTACCGGGCGCACCAGGTCCCGCTCTCCGAGCCGACCGAGCACCCTGAGCACCTCAAGATCCTCGAGGCCTGGATGCGCAGCTACCGGCCCGACGAGCTTTTCGACCAACGTGGCCGGCTCATCCCTGAACTGCGCGAGCTGGCTCCCAAGAGCGAGCGGCGGATGGGGGCCAACCCGCGCGGCAACGGCGGGCTGCTGCTGCGCGATTTGCGGTTGCCCGAATTCCGCGACTACGCGATCGAGGTACCCGAGCCGGGCAACCTCATGAACGAGGATGCCCGCACCCTGGGCAAGTTCCTCCGCGATGTGATCAAACTCAACGCCGACGAACGCAACTTCCGGATCTTCGGCCCGGACGAGACCGCCTCCAACCGCCTGACCGCCGTTTTCGAGGTGACGAACAAGCAGTGGATGGGCACGGTCATACCGACCGACGACCGCCTATCAGTTGATGGGCGCGTTATCGAGATGCTCAGCGAGCACCAGTGCGAGGGCTGGCTCGAGGGTTACCTCCTCACGGGCCGGCACGGAATCTTCAATACCTATGAGGCGTTCGTCCACGTGATCGACTCGATGTTCAACCAGCACGCAAAATGGCTCAAGGTCACCAGGCGTTTGCCGTGGCGCCGGCCGATCGCTTCGCTGAACATCCTGCTCGAATCGCACGTCTGGCGGCAGGACCACAACGGGTTCACTCACCAGGATCCCGGGTTCATCGACCACGTGGTCAACAAGAAGGCCGAGGTGATCCGGGTCTACCTTCCGCCGGATACGAACTGCCTGCTTTCGGTGATGGACCATTGCCTGAAGAGCCGCCACTACGTCAACGTGGTGGTGGCGAGCAAGCACCCCTCTCCGCAGTGGCTGACGATGGACCAGGCGGTCAACCATTGCACTGCGGGGATCGGGATCTGGGAGTGGGCCAGCAACGACCGCGGCGGTGAGCCGGATGTCGTGATGGCCTGTGCCGGCGATGTGCCGACGCTCGAGACACTGGCCGCCGTGCAGCTCCTGCGCCAGCACATCCCGGAGCTGAGGATCCGGGTCGTCAATGTTGTCGACCTGATGCGGCTCCAGCCCGCGACCGAGCACCCGCACGGGCTCGACGACCACGACTTTGACACGCTCTTCACCAAAGACAAGCCGATCATCTTCGCCTATCACGGCTATCCCTGGCTGATCCACCGGCTAACCTACCGCCGCACCAATCACAAAAACCTGCACGTTCGCGGCTACAAGGAGGAAGGCACGATCAGCACAGCCTTCGACATGACCGTGATGAACGACCTCGATCGTTTCCACTTGGTTGCGGACGTGGTCGATCGCCTTCCGCAGCTCGGGTGCAGGGCCGCGTACGCCAAACAAGCCGTGCGCGACAAGCTCATCGAGCACAAGCAGTACATCAGCAAGTATGGCGAGGACATGCCTGAGATCCGCGCATGGAAGTGGCGCACGACGAAAACGTCGTGAAGACCTTCGGCAAATCCGCGGTGTGACGACTGGAAGGTCGCACACGAAGCAACGAATGATCATCCGAAGTTCCTGTGACGCGCTCGGTCGCGCAACCGACGGGGACGGAGTCTGCGCGATCCAACCCTGACAGCACGAAAGCGCATCGCGCCGGCGAGTCTAAGTCGTGGCTCGACGTCTCGCTGAACCGTCGAGATCGATTCGAGCCCTTATCTGTCGGAGGCCGCATCATGTACCTTTTCGACCTTCGCGAGCCGATCAATGCCGTGAGCCACGGTGCCGGGATGATGCTGGCAGTACCGATCACGTGGATACTCTGGAGGCGGTGCGACGCGGTAGATCCTTGCGAGGTTTCGTCACGCTCTTGCGCGATCAGTTCGACTCTCAGCTCTCCGCCAGTGTGCAGACGTCGCGCGGCTTGGGATCGGCAGCTCAAAGCCTTGTCTCTTCTAGCTTTCGGCATCACCCTGATCTTCTGCTACTCTGCTAGCACGACCTTCCACGCCGTCTGGCTCCAGGACGAGCCGCGGAGCCATCTGCGGCGGCTGGATCATATCGGAATCTACTTGTTGATTGCGGGGACCTATACGCCGGTGGCCTGGTCGCTCTTGCGGGGACCCTGGCGGTGGGGAACCTTGGCAACCGTTTGGACCATCACCGCGCTTCTGGTCGCGCGGGTCTGGCACGACGGCGTGCTCCCCATCTGGATATCGACGTTGACCTACCTGTCGATGGGTTGGGGGGCGTTGGTTTGCTACCGCGAGTTGGCGCGAACCTGTTCCCACCGCAGGCTCTTTCCCCTCCTCTTGGGGGGCATTCTGTACACCGTCGGCGCAGCGCTGAACCTGGCGAAATGGCCGGTCCTCTATCCCGGAGTCTTCGCCGCCCATGAGTTGTTCCATCTGTTCGTCATCGCCGGCAGTGCCTGTCACATCTTCTTCATGTTCAATGTGGTGATCCCGGCACGAGGCCCGATGCCCGTGCCGGTCCGATCCCGACCCTGGCCCGCCTTGCCCTCGCGGTGGGCGTGGCCCGGGCGGCCCTGGGTCCAGGCCGAGCTGCTCCGATTCTGTATCGAGCAAGACGCATCGAGGTGCAAGTCATGAACGAATCGCTCCCTCGCGTCTACCTGGCACGGCACGGTGAGACGGCGTGGACCATCTCGCACCAGCACACGGGGCGGACGGATATTCCGCTCACTGCGCGTGGCGAAGCGAATGCCCGGAGTCTGGGCGAGCGGCTCAAGGGTGAAACGTTCGAGCTCGTCGTTGTCAGTCCGCTTTCTCGCGCTCGTCGGACATGCGAGCTGGCCGGTTTCGGAGCTCGGGCCAGGCCGGACGCTGATTTGCTCGAGTGGGACTATGGGGATGACGAGGGCCTGACGACGGCAGAAATCCGCGCCAGGCGGCCGGGTTGGCAGCTCTTTCGCGACGGCTGTCCTGGAGGCGAGTCCGTAGAGTCCGTCGGCGCGCGGGCCGACCGCGTTGTGGATCGGCTGAAACAGGCCTCCCGCCGCGTTATCCTCTTCGGACATGGCCACTTCTTTCGCGTTTTGGGCGCGCGCTGGCTGGGCCTGCCACCGGGAGACGCGCGTCACTTCTGGCTCGGCACGGCGGCGCTTTGCATTCTCGGCTACGAACACACTCTGGATGAGCCGGCCATCCTCCTCTGGAACGACGACCGGCACGCGACTCCCCGCTAGTCGCCAAGATTGCGATTCCCTTTGACTACGCTCGACGGTTCTGGATCCCAAGCAAGGAGTTCATCCGATGGCAAAGCGTGGAGCAACAGTACTGGAAACC
Organism: uncultured Isosphaeraceae bacterium; assembly: GCA_963781785.1. Classification (GTDB taxonomy): domain Bacteria; phylum Planctomycetota; class Planctomycetia; order Isosphaerales; family Isosphaeraceae; genus CAWAHD01. The sequence goes on from CAWAHD010000002.1 coordinate 2,037,957, forward strand.
AAGAAAACGGCGGCCGGGCCAGAGGACCGCGCGAGAACCCAGATGCTCCTCGAGCAGTACCAGTGCGGGCGGCTCGCGTTCTCGGGAAACCCCGAAGCATCCTATGAGCGCCGGCTAGTCTTCGATCATGTTGTCCGTCCCGAGCAATCCGACTCGCGGCAGCGCTTCGAGGCCCTGGCCGGGGCGCTGCGAGACTTACTGTCGCAGCGCTGGCTTCAGACAGACACCACCTACGATCGGGCCAATCCCAAACAGGTCTACTACCTCTCGTTGGAGTTCTTGATCGGCCGGTCGCTCGCCAACAACATCCTCAACCTCCGGGTCGAGCCTATCGTGCGGGAGGCGATGGAGCGCGAGAAGCTCGACTGGGCGGAGCTCGTCGAGACCGAGCCCGACGCGGGCCTCGGCAACGGGGGGCTGGGCAGGCTCGCGGCATGCTTTCTCGACTCGATGGCGACCCTCCAGATCCCGGCGATCGGATACGGGCTGCGGTACGAGTACGGGATCTTCCGCCAAGAGATCGCGGGCGGACAGCAGGTCGAGCATCCCGACCACTGGCTGCGGCGCCCCGACCCCTGGGAGATCAGCCGCCCGATGGAGGCCGCGGATGTCGGGTTGGATTGCGCGTTCCAGTTGAAGCAGGGGAGACTCGACGTCGTCCGCAACGTCCCGACAACCTTGATCGGCGTTCCCTACGACCGGCCTGTCGCCGGCTACGGCGGCCGGACCATCAACACGCTGCGGCTCTGGGGCGCGGCGACACACTGCGACTTCAATTTCCTGGAATTCAGCCGAGGCGACTTCTTTGACGCCGTTCACGAAAAGGTCGCCGCCGAGTCGCTCACGCGGGTTCTTTACCCCGACGACTCTACGTCCCGCGGCAAGGGCTTGCGGTTCGTCCAGGAATATTTTCTGGTCGCTTGCTCACTTGCAGATATTGTAGCGCGCTTCCGGCGCCGCGGCAACGACTGGCACAGTCTCCCCGAAAAAGTCGCGATCCAGCTCAACGACACCCACCCAGCGCTCGCCGTCGCCGAGCTCATGCGCATCCTGCTGGATCAAGCCAAGCTCGGCTGGTCAGACGCGTGGGACCTCACTGTCCGGACGATGGCCTATACCAATCACACGCTCTTGCCCGAAGCCCTCGAGACCTGGCCGATCGCTCTGTTCGAGATCGCTCTGCCCCGGCACCTCGAGATCATTTACGAGGTGAATCGACGCTTCCTCGACGATGTGCGCTCGCGCTACTCAGGCGACGAAGAACGCGTACAGCGCGTGAGCCTCATCCAGGAGTCGCCCGCGCGGCGTGTGCGAATGGCGCATCTGGCCGTGGTTGGATCACACAGCACCAACGGCGTGGCCGCGATCCATTCTGACTTGCTCAAAGAGACCGTCCTCAAAGACCTTGCCGAACAGTTCCCCGATCGCTTCAATAACAAGACCAATGGCGTGACGCCGCGGCGCTGGCTCTTGCTGGCGAACCCCGACCTTGCCGGCGTCATTGCAGAGGCGATCGGCGAGGATTGGATCGTCGACCTTTCGCGTCTGGAGCAGATCCTGCCCCTGGCCGACGACGCCTCGTTCCGCGCCGCGTTCCGTCGCACCAAGCGCGCTGCCAAAGCCCGTTTCGCCGATTGGCTGCGCGCGTCGACCGGCGACGTCGTCGATCCTGAGACGATCTTCGACTCTCAGATCAAACGGATTCACGAATACAAGCGGCAACTGCTGAACGTGCTGCACGTGCTCGTGCTCTACAACCGGCTGCGCGAGAACCCCGGCCTGGACGCGCCACCGCGAACGGTCTTCTTCGCGGGCAAGGCGGCGCCAGCCTATACGCTTGCAAAATTGATTATCCATTTGATCAACAACGTGGCGGCAGTGATCGACGCCGACCCCGCGGCACGCGGCAGGCTAAAGGTCGTCTTCGTGCCGGAGTACAGCGTCAGCCTGGCGCAGAGGCTGATCCCGGCCAGCGACATTTCCGAACAGATCTCCACCGCCGGTTACGAGGCCAGCGGCACGAGCAACATGAAGTTCATGATGAACGGCGCCCTGACCGTCGGCACCCGCGACGGGGCGACGATCGAGATGGCGGAGGCGGCCGGGGAGGAGAACTTCTTTCTCTTTGGCCTGACCGCCGAGCAAGTCCAGAACAGCCGGGACTGGTACGATCCCCGCTGGCACGACGAGCACGAGCCGGAGACGCGCCGCGCCTTGGACCTGATCCGCGCCGGTGCGTTCGACCGCGGTGAGCCCGGAGTCTTCGGCCCGATCCTGGACACGCTTATCACCCACGGCGATCATTACATGCACCTCGCCGACCTGACGTCCTACGTGAAGATCCAGGAACAGGCCGGCGCGCTCTATCGAACGCCCGATGCCTGGGCTCAGCGAGCGATCAAGAACGTGGGACACTCCGGTAAGTTCTCCAGCGATCGCACGATCATGGAGTACGCCCGGAGCATCTGGACGGCTGACGCATGTCCAGTCAAACATTTCTGATCCCCCGGCCTCAAGTTGTCCAGGAGTTACCAGATGATGCCAGCCTCAATCGAAATCGATGCACGGCTAACGAAAGTGCTCGTGCAAGCACTGGGCGTTGACGAAGAAGACATCAAGCCTTCCGCGACGTTGCAAGGCGATCTCGGCGCGGAGTCGATTGATTTCCTGGACATCGCGTTCCGTCTGGAGCGTGAGTTCATGATCAAGATCCCACGAGGCGAGCTGTTTTCGGAGCTGGTCTTGCTGGGTGCCACAGAGATCTTGCAGGACGGCCAAGTGACCGACCTGGGCCTGGAGACGCTTCGCGCGCTATTGCCCTTCGCGGACTGGAGCGATCTCGAGGGCGACCGCCAACTGAACCAGATCAACGATCTTTACACCGTCGGCCTGCTGTCGAGCTACATAGCGTGGAAGCTCGCCGTCAGCGGCGCATTGCGCGGCGATGCCTCCGCGCAGGCCCTCCATCACTCCCGCAAGGACCCGATGCTATCGGTCATTTCGACTGGGATCTGATCATGTTTGCCCAACCGACAATCCGCCAGAGCTCACCGTGGGAGCGCCAGGCCGCAGGCGTGGGACCGGGCGCCCGAGCCGGCCGCATCCGCGGCGCGTGGATCAAGTACGTCGATCACCCGAGCTTCGACGACCCGACGGCGCGAACGGCGATTCTTGCGCCCTTGGCCGGGCCGGCTGGCGACGAGATGACGCTTCGTTTGAGGCTCGCTTCGTTGCCGATTGGCCACGCTAGAACGCCGATCCTGTCTCGCGAGCAGGAAGCCCACCTGTTCCGAAAGATGAACTACCTGAAGTGCCGCGCCGACCGACTTTCCGAGCAAGTCAATCAGGCAAGGCCCAGCCCGGTCATTCTTGCAGAGATCGACCAGCTCAAATCCGAGGCGCAGGCGGTGAAGAACCGGATCGTCGAGATGAACCTGCCACTGGTCGTCTTCGTCGTCAAGAAACGCATCAGGGCCGGTCAAGAACTGTCCGAATTTGTCAGCGACGGAAACCTCGCGCTCATCCAGGCCGTCGATCGTTTCGATTTCGCGCGAGGCAATCGGTTCAGCACCTACGCCACGTGGGCGATCCGGAATGCGCTCGCGTCGAAGGCCGAAAATGACGGCCGTCACCGTGGTCGCCCCCTCGCCCGGTACGAGGCATTACTCACGGCCGCTGATCCCGGCGTCGCCGACTTCGAAAATGAAGCGGTACAGGACCAGAGGCGTTCCGCGGTGCGCCGCTGGTTCGCTCGCCTCGGCAAGCGTGAACGGTGGATCCTCACGAACCGCTACGGCCTGGGCGGTGTCGCCGAGCGAACTCTGGCACAGATCAGCCGCGAGCTGGGGATCAGCAAGCAGCGCGTCAGCCAAATCGCCGGACGAGCAGAGAGCAAACTGCGCAAGATTGCTCGCCGCGAGACGCTCGAGGCGTTGGAGGTTTGAGCACTACCATGAGCGCCACCAACGGACCGACGAGCCTTCCTCCGTTCCCGCCGGACTATCGCGCGTCTGGCGTGTTGCTGCACGTCACGTCGCTGCCCTCGCCTTACGGGATTGGCGATGTCGGTCCGGCCGCGCTGGCGTGGATCGACCGGCTCCACGACGCGGGTCAAACCTGGTGGCAGGCGCTGCCGCTGGGCCCGACTGGGTACGGCAACTCGCCGTATCAATCCCTGTCGTCCTTCGCCGGCAACGGCCTGCTGATCAGTCCGGACTCCCTCATCGAAGATCGACTGTTGCGGGTGAATGACTGCGACGGCCACTCCTTCCCGGCGACAGCCATAGACTACGGCGCCGTCATTCCATTCAAAGAGCAGCTACTCGAAACGGCCTGGCACCACTTCCTTGACGGATCTCGCGCCGACCTGCGTTCCGCCTATGCACAGTTCACCGACGAGCAGGCGCACTGGTTAGAGGACTACGCATTATTCCGGGCGCTCAAAGCGAGGCACCACGGCGTCTATTACCTCGAGTGGCCGGCCGAGTTGGTGCGCCGCGACCCGGCCGCGTTGGCCAGGGCTCGCCGAGACCTTGTGGGCCCGATCGATCAGGTTCGCTTCGCACAATTCCTGCTATTCCGCCAGGGGACACGCCTCAAAGAGCGCGCCCGCGCGAACGGTTTGCGGCTGATCGGCGACTTGCCGTTCTTCGTCTCCCCTGACTCAAGCGATGTCTGGGCCAACCCGGAACTGTTCCTGCTCGACGAGCAGCACCGGCCGCGGTTCGTGGCCGGCGTGCCTCCGGACTACTTCAGCTCCGAGGGTCAGCTCTGGGGCAACCCTGTCTATAATTGGGACGCACTAGCCCAGTCGGGCTATCGCTGGTGCATCGACCGATTGCGCGCCCTTCTGGCCCACGTGGATGTAATTCGGCTGGATCACTTCCGCGGCTTCGCGGCCGCCTGGTATGTGCCGGCCAGCGCGCCGACGGCCCAATCGGGCCAGTGGGTGCCCGGCCCCGGAGCAGAGTTCTTCACCGCAGTCGAGCGAGAGCTGGGCGGTCTACCGTTCATCGCTGAGGATCTCGGGTTGATCACCCCGGATGTTGCGCGCTTCGCGACGAGTTCCACTTGCCCGGAACAAAAGCGCTTCAATTCGCCTTCGACGGCCACGACGACAACCCGTACCTTCCACACAACTACATACCCAACGCTGTCGTGTACACCGGCACGCACGACAACAACACGACTCGCGGTTGGTTCGAGACGTTGCCCGAATCCGAGCGGCAAAACCTGTGGCGCTGCGTGGGGCGACCAGCGAGTGATAGCCTCGCGGCAGCACCCGCGCTCATGGGCCTGGCGTGGTCGTCGCCGGCGGCGCTGGCGATGGCTCCATTGCAAGACGTGCTCAACCTCGGGAGCGACGCCCGGATGAACGTGCCCGGTCGAACCGCCGGCAACTGGCGCTGGCGCTGCACCGAGGACATGCTGTCCGTGTCCGCCTTCCAGTGGCTGCGGGACCTGACCGAATCATCGCACCGATCGGGTGCTCTCTCAGAGGCATCGTCCCTGCGGTGATAGATCCCTGCCGATTCCCCTTTTCGATCCCTTAGACCGTCGAGGCAACACAATGAAACCGACGAAGAAGCTTCACGACTTGGGCCAGAGCCTCTGGCTCGATAACATCACACGCGAGCTCCTGACCACGGGCACGCTCAAGCGTTACATTGACGAATTCTCGGTGACGGGGCTCACGTCGAACCCCACGATCTTCGACCACGCCATCAAGAACAGCACCGCCTACGACGACGCGATCCGTACGAAACGAAACGCCGAGAAATCGAGCGAAGATCTTTTCTTCGAGCTCGCCCTCGAAGACACCACAGCGGCCGCCGATCTGTTCAGATCCATCTGGCAAAAGACCAATGGCGTGGACGGGTGGGTGTCTCTGGAGGTTTCGCCGCTCTTGGCTCACGATGCGCGAAGCACCATGGCGGCCGCGGCCTACCTGCACTCCCAGGCAGCACGCCCCAACCTGTTTATCAAGATCCCGGGCACCCAGCAAGGGCTGCCCGCCATCGAGGCGGCGATTGTTGCGGGAGTGCCGGTCAACGTGACCCTACTGTTCTCGCGCGAGCATTACCTGGCGGCCGCCGAAGCATTCCTGCGCGGCATCGAGCGGCGCATCGACGCCGGGCTCAACCCCGATGTCGCTTCGGTGGCCTCGGTGTTCGTCAGCCGATGGGACGCTGCGGTCATGGACAAAGTACCAGAGTCTTTGCGCGACCGCCTCGGGATCGCCATGGCCGGGAGGATCTACAAGGCGTACCGCGACATCCTCGACTCGCCACGCTGGCAGCGCGTCTTCAGTGCCGGCGCCCGCCCACAACGCCTGCTTTGGGCCAGTACAGGAACCAAAGACCCGAAAGCCTCCGACGTGCTGTACATCAGGGCCCTCGCCGCGCCGCTCACGGTGAACACAATGCCGGAGGGCACGCTCAAGGCATTCGCCGATCACGGAGAGATTGGCGCGATGCTGCCGGCAGACGGCGGCGACTGCGAGGACGTGTTGGCTCATTTCGCCAGGGCCGGCATTGACCAGGCGCGCTGGCCGCCGAGCTCCAGGACGACGGAGCGAAGTCGTTCGTGAAGTCCTGGAACGAGCTCATGGCGGTGATCGCCTCAAAGAGCTCCGCCCTTGCGAAGGCCAGTTAGGGAGTGCGCCATGAAGGTTCTCGTTGTTGATATAGGCGGGACTCACGTGAAACTCCTCGCCACCGGGCAGAGCGACGTTCGGGAGTTCGATTCTGGAACGACCCTGACCGCAGAGACGATGGTCGCCGGAGTCAAGGAGCTTGCCGCGGACTGGATGTATGACGTGGTCGCGATCGGCTACCCGGGGCCGGTTCTGCACGGTCGGCCGGTCGCCGAGCCACACAACCTTGTCCCGGGTTGGGTCGGGTTCGACTACCAAGCTGGGTTCGGGTGCCCGGTCAAGGTCATCAACGACGCGGCCATGCAAGCTATGGGAAGCTACCAGGGTGGCAAGATGCTATTCCTTGGACTCGGGACCGGTCTGGGTTCCACCCTGATTGTCGAGGGTATCGTCGAGCCGATGGAGCTGGGCCACCTTCCTTACAGGAAAGGCACCTACGAGGACTACGTGGGAATTCGCGGATTGGAGCGGGTCGGCAAGAAGAAATGGCGGCGCTACGTCGCGGACGTCGTTGCCCGCTTGATCGCCGCCCTTGAACCCGGCGACGTCGTCCTGGGGGGTGGCAACGTCAAGAAACTGAAAGAGCTGCCACCCGGTTGCCGGGCCGGGGACAACGCGAATGCGTTCCTGGGAGGATTTCGCCTCTGGAAGGAACGCGTCGAGGGCAAACTCTCGACTCCGGCCAAGATTCGTCGCCGGTGAACCGAAATGGCAACGAAAGGAAAATCTATATGAATACGTCAAAGCAAGTACTCACCGAAAGCCCCGCACGGGAGGACTAGTAATGTCAAAGTCCGGTCACCTTTGGGCCATCGGGTTCGACGACACAGGTCGGGCCGCTGGCGTCCGCGATGAAATCGTCAAGCTCGCGTGGGAGAAGCACGGCCTGGTCCTGCTGGACGTGGCGGTTGCCGTGCGTTACCCAGATGGATGTCTTACGTTGAATGGAGAGCGCTTCCCGGTCGTGACCAGCGTCCTCAGCGGGACTCGCACGAGCTTCCTCGCGAATCTGGCGCTGGGGGCACCGCCGCTCTGCGCCGCGGCCGTCGGCGCCTTGCTGGGCCGGCTTGGCGTCGACTCGCCCGCGGTCGGGATCAGCGACGAATTCGTCCGAAAGATCGCGGGCATGATCAAGCCAGGGACTTCGGTCCTGTTTGTCCTCGACGAAGCCGGGAATATGGACGCAATCCTGCGCGGCATTCGCGGACTCGGCGGGACGGTGCTCAAGACGAACGTCGACCTGGAGCGGGCAAAGCTGATTCAGTCCACCCTGGCCGCTCCAGCCGATCCAACGCGACCGGTGAGCGATTAGATCGAAATCACGCATGTCGTTACCCAACCGAGCGAGGCAAAGATGATCGTCACGAACTACACGCCGGAGGACTTGAAGAAGTTGCCGCTTCGGGCGATCGTCGCGTTGAGCGCACGCTGCGCGCGGCGCGTCGAGCGCCTGGCTCTCCTGCCCGATGACCACCCGGATAAGGAGAGGCGCCGAAGCGCGGTGGCCGACGCCATCCGGCTGGCCGAGGATTTCGCGAACGGATTGTCCCCTTCGTCGCTCGAATCCGTGGTCCGGGAGGTCGAGGCGAGTCGGGCCGTCACCGAGGGAGAGTTTGTGCGCGACATCGCGATGGCTGCGGTCCTCCAGACCGCCCGCGCGGTAGCGAACGCTCAGCGCGCCATCGAACTCCGCAGCGAGAGTGAGAAATCGCGCTCGGTTGCGGCCGCCAAGTCCGATCCCTTGCCTCACCTGGCGGATGTCGCGGCCGACCTGGCCGCGCGCGACGCCTTCTCGGCGGCCTTTGAAGCCGTGGGAGCCGACGGTCACACCGACGCCTTCATCAAGGCGGCCATCGAAGATTATGAGAGACTGTTGCGTCTGGAGCTCGGCAGCTATCCACAGGCCGGGCAGCCGATCGACACCTCCTCCAAGGGACCGCTCGGTCCGCAGGAGCTTTCGCGATGATGCCGAAACACCACGAGACCGTGGCTTCGCCCTCTCGGGCCAGCCCCGCGAGCTTTGTCGCCAAGAGGCCTGGACCCTTGAGCCGCCCCGACGATCCGTCGCAGAATCAGGAACGCCCTCCTCGGGGAAGATCCGCTTCGCGGGAAGGCTCGATCCTGCCACTGGGGGCTGCGTGGGTCGAGGACGAGTGGGCCTACAATTTCTCGCTTTACGCCCAGCATGCCGAGAGCGTGGTCCTCTTGCTGTTCGCCGAGGACGACACCGATCATCCTTTGCTTGAATATCGGCTCGATCCTCTGGTGAACAAGACGTGGAACGTCTGGCATTGCCGGTTGACAGGCGAAGCGGAGAGCGCCTGCTACTACGCCTACCGAATCGACGGACCTCGCGCCGCCGGACCCGGGAGCTGGCACGCCTACGACCCGCAGAAGGTCTTGCTCGACCCTTTTGCGAACGAAGTTTTTTTCCCGCCGGGGTTTGACCGCGAGGCCGCGCGGCTGCCCGGCTCGAACCTGGGTCGGGCGCCGCTGGGAGTACTGCCGCGCCGTTGGCCGGACCTCGCCCCGGAGCGGGACAGGTCTCCCCGGCACGCGTCGGAGTCCGCCGTGATTTACGAGATGCACGTCCGCGGCTTCACGCGGAGCCCGACCAGCGGCGTCGCGCCCGAGCGGAGGGGCACCTACACCGGCGTCGTGGACAGGATTCCCTACTTGAAGGAGCTGGGGGTCACCATGGTCGAGCTGCTGCCCGTGCAACAATTCGATCCGCAGGAGGGTAACTACTGGGGATACATGACCCTGAACTTCTTCGCGCCGCACGGCGACTATGCGGCGGATCCCGGGATTGCCCGCGATGAATTTCGCGCGATGGTCCATGCCCTTCACGACGCGGGCATCGAGGTTATCCTCGACGTCGTCTACAACCACACGGCCGAAGGGGGCGCGGGTGGGCCGACTTACAGTTTCCGGGGAATCGACAACGTCGCGTACTACGTGATGTCTGACGACGCGAGGTACGTGTACCGCGACTACACGGGCTGCGGAAACACGCTGGCTTGCACCAGTATTTGCACGTGGACGTTGATCCTTGAGAGCCTCCGCTTCTGGGTTACCGAAATGCACGTCGACGGCTTCCGATTCGACCTGGCTTCTGTGCTGGCTCGCGGCCCCGATGGCTCGTTCGAAAGCGCCGATTACTCGCTACTGGCCGCGATCCGCACCGACCCGATTCTGCGCCATGTCCACCTGATCGCCGAGCCATGGGATGCCGGTTGGGCCTACCAGCTCGGGACCAAATTCCCAGGTCCGGGGTGGTGTCAATGGAACGGCCGGTTCCGGGACGACGTCCGCCGATTCGTCCGCGGCGATCCCGGGATGGTCGGCGCGCTCATGCTCAGGCTCTACGGCAGCGACGACCTGTTTCCCGACAACCCCCGCGATGCCTGTAGACCCTTTGAAACGGTCAATTACGTCACCTGCCACGATGGGTTCACACTCTACGATGCAGTCGCTTACAACGAGAAGAACAACTGGCCCAATGGTCACGGGAACACCGACGGGACGTCGGACAACCTGAGCTGGAACTGTGGGTGGGAGGGGGACAACGCGGTGCCCGCAGCGATCATGGCCCTCCGCAAGCGGCAGGCGAAGAACCTCTTCTGCCTGATGTTCCTCGCCAATGGCGTCCCGATGTTCACCGCCGGCGACGAGTTCCTACGGACTCAGCGGGGGAATAATAACCCATACAACCAGGACAACGAGACGACCTGGCTAGACTGGTCGCGCAAGGAATTGCATGCCGAGCACTTTCGATTCGCGAAGCGGATGATCGCATTTCGCAAGTTGCACCCGGCTATCGGCCGCCCGCAGTTCTGGCGCGACGACGTCCGCTGGTACGGGGTCGGCCCGTCCGTCGACTTGTCCTTCGACTCGCACAGCGTTGCTTATTGCTTGCACGGTCAATCGCAGGGCGACTGCGACCACTACGTCATGATCAATGCGTACCACGAGCCGCTCGACTTCGAGATCCAGGAGAGCCCTCCGGGCGGCTGGCGGCGGGCGATCGATACGGGACTCGACAGTCCTCTCGACATCGCCGATGCTGGAGAGGAGACTCCGGTGACTTCATTGCGTTACCATGTACTGCCCCGCTCGGTGGTCGTGTTGCTGGGAGGGGACAAACTGCGCGTGAGCGCTGGAAATTCGCTCCTTTGATGGTGTTCGTAATAAGTTTTCACGTCGCTTCTTGTGGAGGATCGATTGTCATGGCCACCGGTTACCAGCGACAGCTTTACATCCTGCCTTTCGATCATCGCGGGACGTTCCAGAAGAACATGTTCGGCTGGACAGGCGCCCTCGCCGCCGACCAGACGGCGAAGATCGCCGCGATGAAGCGGGTGATCTACGACGGTTTCAAGCAAGCCGTGGCCGACGGCGTCCCCCGGGCAAAGGCCGGCATCCTGGTGGATGAGCAGTTCGGCGCCGACATCCTTGGCGACGCCGCGCAGGAAGGATACGTCACGGCCTGTCCGGCCGAGAAGAGCGGTCAGGACGAGTTCGACTTCGAGTACGGCGAGGATTTCCCCCGCCACATCGAAGCCTTCCGGACGACCTTTTGCAAGGTCCTGGTCCGCTACAACCCCGAGGGCGATTCGGTGACGAACCGTCGGCAGGCCGGACGTCTCAAGCGGCTATCCGACTATCTGCATTCCGGCGGCGCCAGCCAGTTCATGTTCGAGCTCTTGGTCCCCGCGACGCCGGCACAGCTCCGCCGGTCCAGCGACGACAAGAAGGAGTACGATCGGGGGCTTCGGCCCGAGCTGATGGTGCGCTCCATCACGGAACTGCAAAATGCAGGCGTCGAGCCGGATGTCTGGAAGATCGAGGGGATCGACCGTACCGAGGACTGTGCCCAGGTTGTCGCGGCCGTGCGCCGCGGCGGCCGGGATCGCGTCGGGTGCATCGTCCTGGGCCGCGGCGAGGACGACACCAAGGTCCGCCAGTGGCTCAAGACCGCCGCGGCCGTCCCGGGCTTCATCGGCTTCGCCGTGGGCCGGACGAGCTTCTGGGAACCGCTCACCGAGTGGAAGGACGGCCGAATTGCGCGGGAGGCGGTGGTCAAGGAAATCGCGCGGCGCTATCGAGAATGGGTGGACATCTTTGAAGCAGCCGGCGCTACAAGCGCTGCGGCTGCGCCCCGAGGGGGTAACGCATGACCGTCCCGATCGGCAAGAGCCCGACCATCAAGTTCCAGAGGCATCCGCGAGCACGCGATGGGAGAAATTTTGAACCGCATGGCACTGGTCAAGGTCCGAGCCTTTGGGTCCGGATTCCTGATCTTCAGCGACTACGGACGGATGCCGATCCGCCTGGCCGCAATCATGGAGATCCCGGTCATCTACGTCTTTACCCACGACTCGATCGGGGTCGGTGAAGACGGTCCGACCCACCAGCCAATCGAACAACTGGCATCGCTACGGGTAATCCCCGGTCTTGTTGTGATCAGGCCGGCCGATGCCAATGAAGTCGTCGAGGCCTGGAAGGTCATCATGCAGCTCCATCACCAGCCGACGGTTCTCGTTCTCACCCGCCAGGACGTTCCAACGATCGATCGTTCGACGTTTGCGCCGGCCTCGGGGTTGGCGAAGGGCGGTTATGTTCTGGCAGAAGCCCCGAGCGGCAAACCTGATGTCCTGTTGATCGCCTCGGGCAGCGAAATCGCGCTCTGCGTTCAAGCGCACGAGCGACTGGTCGCCGAGGGCATCCAATCGCGCGTCATCAGCATGCCATCCTGGGAGCTTTTTGACGACCAGAACGCGAACTATCGCGATTCGGTCTTGCCCCCAACGTCACGGCTCGGGTTTCGGTGGAACAGGCGTCGGTCTTCGGCTGGGCCAGGTACGTCGGGGCGACCGGCCAGAGCATCGGCATTCGGTCCTTCGGGGCATCCGCCCCGCTCAAGGACCTTCAGCGGGAATTCGGTTTCACGGTAGAACGCGTCGTTGAAGCCGCGAGGGCGCAATTGGGAACCGCGAAAACGCGGTCGCACGCTGCCGATGAGGAGGCATCTCGATGAAGATCGCGCTGGCCGCTGACCACGGCGGATATGACATGAAGGCCGTGCTGATGGCACGACTGGACCAGGCTGGTCACACGGTGACTGACTTCGGCGCCTCGAAACCCGATTCCGGAGACGACTACCCGGACTACGTCATTCCTCTGGCGCGAGCAGTGGCAGCCGGCGAAGTCGACCGCGGGATCGTCATCTGCGGAAGCGGCGTGGGGGCCTCCGTTGCCGCCAACAAGGTCAAGGGAATCCGTGCCGGTTTGTGCCACGACCATTATTCCGTCCGTCAGGGAGTCGAGGATGACGACATGAATATTCTTTGCCTCGGCGGGCGAGTCATGGGTATCGAAGTCGCGTGGGATCACGCACAAGCGTTCGTCTCGGCGAAGTTCAGTGGCGCCGAGCGACACGTTCGTCGTCTTGCCAAAGTGGCGCGCCTCGAGGATTAGGACAGCGGCGCTCCGAGTTGCGCGACCGCGTTCATGCTCACAGACTCAGAACCGATAACTTCAATAGATCTCTGTCGAGGTGACAGGCGCAATCATGCATGCTGGAGCCAGAACGGAATGCCTCGGTGGGAGCCGTCGAACCCTGTCTACCGGCAGGTCTGGCTGATCGGCCTGTTCGTCACGTTGGTTGCGTGCATTCTCAGACTGACCTCCAGGATCGACTCGCTTGCCGCGTCATGCCCGATGTCGGCGCGGCCAGCTCGCAAAGCGCGATCGAGGTTGACGCTGCAAAGCGAGCCACGAAGGACGCAACCGTGCAGCCGGCGGATGCATTGCAACCGGTGACGACCAGCGCGGCCCAGAGGGAAACCGATCCCAACAGCCCACTTTCACCAGCCATCACCCCTCCTGCACGGCGTGTCGATTCCGATCGAGCTCTGACCTCCGGAGTTTCTCTTCCGAGTGACTCGGACGAAGCCGCCCTTGACGCGATCGCCACGAGCGGGCAACCGCTATCGCTTGCCGACGCGATTCATCACGCTTACCGTTTGCAACCACGGTTGCGCGCACAGCTCGAGCACATCGCTGAAGCGCGTGGGCTTCAGCAGATCGCGTTTTCAACGTTCTTGCCTTTCGTATCCGCCAATTATGACGTAGGCGAGTTCAGCCCTGGGGTTGGGGGCAACTCGATTCCCCTGCCGAAGGGGCTCCCTGGATTCAATTTCGTTCCCGGCGCGGGTGCTGTGCCGTTTGGACTCAACATTGGCACAAGCTTTGAGCTCGCCGAGCTCAAGGTCCAGTGGCTTCTACTGGACTTCGGACGCCGCCTCGGCCGATACGAGCAAGCGCGTCTCGCTGCTGAAATCGCAGGGCTGCAAACCGGCCGTGCCTACCAGACCGTTGCCAACGAAGTCGCGGTGGCGTATTACAACGTTTTGCGAAGTCAGGCGCTGCGGCGCACCACGCAAGACGCCCTCCGCCGCGCCGACGAAGAGCTTGTGGATGCGGGCAAGCGCAGATGGAAGGCGTCGTCGAGCGCGAAGTCGTCCTGCGGGCCGAGGTGCAGCGCGCCGAAACTCTTCAGGCCGAACACACCGCGACCGAGGCAGAATTCGTAGCTCTGGCCGCCCTGAATCTCGCCATGGGACTGAAGTGCAATCAGCCGGTTCGTGTCCTCGAGCCGACAGACGTTCCGCCTCCGGCGCTCTCACTGGCCGGTTGCCTGGAGACGGCCGTCCACGAGCGTCGCGAGTTTGGCGTGGTTCAAAGCACTGTCGAGATCGCTGTGCAAGGTACCCGAGTCGCGCGGGCCGACTTCGCTCCCAGGGTGATCGCGGATGGGACGTTGTTCGACTTTCAGCAGCAACATAATAACGGTGAAGTCGATTTCCGCATGGGCTTCATCCGGCTGGAGTGGGCGCTTTTCGACGGTGGACGGCGAATCGCTGCGACTCGGGTGGCAGAGGCCCAGGTTCGCCACGCCATGGCACAGGCCGAGTCGATCGCCGATCAAATTGCTTTTCAGGTTAACGAAGCTTATCGCGCGGCTGTCACAGCCTGGGTTGGCATCGCCGACGCGCGGCCGGCCGTCGCTCAGGCGCGCGAGAACTTCCGGCTTGTGCAACTGCGGCTCCGCGAGGGAGCGGCGACGCCGACCGAAATTGCCGATGCCCAGGCCTCGCTGACTCGCGCCGAGCAAAACCTTCTGAATGCGCGTTATAACTATTTGATCGCGATGGATCGCCTCCACTTCGCCATGGGAGTCGGCGAGGTCCCCGTGACCGTGGCCTCCGCTCATCATTAGAGGGAGTGCGTACAGCAGGAACGACACCAATGAGTACAACCCAATCTCCACCGGCCGCGCACGGCCATGACGCAGTGCCATCGTCTCCGGCGGCACACGTTCGACCCGACGGTCGTCGCACGTGGTTTCGTCCCGGCCGACTCGTCTCGCTCGGTCTGGTGGTCGCTGCGCTTGCGCTCGGACTTCCGGCGGCAGTCCGGTGGGTCGACTTTCGGCGCACCCACTCGATCACCGACGACGCCTTCGTCGAATCCCACATTGTCAATGTCGCCCCACAGATCGTTTCCGGGCGGATCATTCGGTTTCTCGTTGACGAGAACGACCACGTCGGTCAGGGGCAGATCATCGCGGAAGTTGACCCGACGCCTTACCTCGACAAGGTCAATGTGGCGCGGACTCAGCTCGAAGCAGCGCGGGCCGAGCTCGCTCGACAGAAAGCCGATCTCGAACGAGTTCGCAAAGAGGTCCCGATCCACATCGAGATTGCGCGGCGCACTGCGGCAGCCGCCCTGGCAGATCGGGGTCGTGCCGAGGAATCACTCAAATACACTCGCGACGAAGTCGAGAAGAGCATTGATGAAGCCAGGGCAGGAGTCAAGGCGGCCCAGGCGTCCCTGACCCTGGCCGAACTCGAATACGGACGCTTCACGCGGCTCGCGCAGCAAGAGGCAAGCACAACGCAGCGACAGCAGCACGTGACGGAGGCCCGCGATTCCGCCAGCGCACAACTCGACGTCGCGCAGGCACGGCTGGCCAAGGCCCTCGCGTCTCGCACGCAGATCGACGTTGCCCGGCGGGCGGTCGAAGCCGCGGATAAGACCGAGCAGAAGGCGATCAAAGGCATTGATCTTTCGGAAATCGGCTATGAACAGATCCGCGAGCTCGAGTTGCTGGTCAAGGTCAAGGAGCAGGCGGTTGAGCAGGCGCACCGGGCGCTCGACGCAGCCGAACATGACCTGGCGTACACCCACGTCCGTGCGCCATTTCCCGGAATCGTCGTCAAGCGTTACCGGCACCTGGGCGACTTCGCCCCGCCGGGATCGCCCCTCCTGAGCATGTACAATCCGGATCTGCTCTACGTGGAGGCGAACCTGGAGGAGGATCGGCTGCCGGGCGTCGCGCCGGGCAATCCGGTGCAGATCGAGCTCGACGCCTTCGCCGCGCCTTTTGAGGGCCGGGTCGTCTGGATCAACAAGTCAACAGGTGCCCAGTTCGCACTGATGCCGCGGAATGTCGTCTCAGGCGAGTTCACACGCGTTGTCCAGCGCGTGCCGGTGCGCATCCAGATCGAGCGCGACGACCGCTGGCCCCAGGTTCGCGCAGGACTGTCGGCACGAGTGGCGATCGGCCATGGACCGGGAGACCCCGCGTGGGCCGCTCTTGCAGCCCGGACGATGGCAGAGCTCGAGACACGATACAACACACCGGAAACCGTAAACGAGGGTGGTCGCGAAGCGAGCAGGCCCGAGTCGACCCGCGCGGTGACACCATGATTGCGCTTGCCGCTCAATCCCACGGCGAAATCGCTGCGAGCGAGCCCGCGCCGCTCTTGCTCGAGCGACGGCACGTGTTCGCCGCGCTGGCGATTTTGTTTGTCTTCTTCGCGCCGTACCAGACCCTCGTCCAAACGGTCATCACGGACGACGCGGTTCGCAATGGTATCGAAGCCGATGATTACGACATGATCTGGGTCACCGTCGCTTACGGCGTCGGGGTGATCTACGGCGTATTCTCCGGACTCGGGATGTCTATGCAGATCGGCAAGCGGTACACGCTTGTCATCGCGATGCTCGTGTTCTCTGCCGGCGACGTCCTCTGCGGCGCTGCGACTGGGCTCGCGAGTCTGGCGTTCGGACGCTTCGTCGAGGGTTTCGGAAAGATGCTCGCGATGGCGATTTGTCGGGTCACGCTCTACAAGCAATTCGACCGTGCACTGCGGGTAGCGATCGGATTTTATGGCATTTTCGCCTACTCAACCCGGCACATCACCCCGCTCGTCAATGCGTATCTCGACGTCTACCTGTCGTGGCGCTGGATGTATTGGGGCTATGTTCCCGTCGGGTTGATCGCTGCGGCCTTGGTATGGAAGTTCATACGCCCCGATCGACCGCCGAAACCGATTCGCGGGTCGGTTGACTGGCTCTCCATACATACGTTCGTCGCTTGGGTCGTCGCCATCGTGTTTGCCTTTGGCTGGTACCGGAAATGGGGCGGATGGTCCTCTAACGCCTTTGTCGCCACAGTTGTTCTCTGCGGTGCTCTGCCGTTGTTTCTGGTGCTTTGGCTTGGGTCAGGCTTCAGCCCCGACGAGCACCTGAAACGAATACTCCGCACACGAATCTACGTGCTCTCGCTAACCACGCGGGGGCTCATGCTCCTGCATATGGTGGCCGTTCTGACGATCGTCGGCTTGTATTGCACCGAGTTGCGCGGCTACCCGCGCATCACCGCCGGCTGGCTCATGGTGCCGACCTCGGTGACCATGGCCGCGACGACGTTCCTCACGACCTGGTCCCACCGGCGATCGTTGCGGCACGTTTGGCTGATTACTGGGATCGTCGGTTCCGCGGCATGCGTATGGTGGCTGTCGTCGATCGATAACTACACGCCGAAAGAGTACCTGGCGATCATTTTGGCGTGCTGGGGAGCTTTCCTCGGACTGATTCCCCCGGTGTTTCTCACCGACGAGATCGAAGGGTTGGATCCGAAGGACATGCTCTATGCGGGAGCGCTGGGCATCGTTGGCTTGGTCGTGCCGATCGTCACCGTGCCGACGGCGACCGGTACGGTGATCAAGGCCTGGTCCGACCGGGCGCTGGACGTCTATCGCCTCAATCTCCGCGAGAACCGACCGGCCGTCGAGCTGGCTTCGGCTCGAGTCGCCGACTATTTCCACGAGCGGGGCTTGAGCGGGGCCGGCCTCCAACAGGAAACGAGCAGGGTCTTGGGCAGTTTCGCGACGCTCGAAAGCGTCGCCCATGGATTCCGCAGTGGCTTGCGGTTCCTGAGCCTGATGATGCTCGCCATCGGGCTGGTCGTCGCGATCGCGCTGGCCCGGGACGCGCGGAGGTTGCGGGCACCGCCCGGGTCAGGCTACACATGATGTACCCAGCCGCAGGAACGCAGCGACAAAGACTGACCGACTCGCTCTCGCCAGCTCGGGCGCCAACCGCCCCTCGGCTCCGCATGACCCTCAAGGCGTCATCGCATTCGTCAAGTTTGCCGGATCTGTCGACGATAACACTTGCAGAGCGCGCCGGAGCGCCTCGCCATTGAGGCCTGGGGAGCCGTAGTGGCTGGTGGATTTAAGAGACTCTCATGGACGATCGCGGTCGGCGTCCGGCGCTAGGGCGCCGGTCGTTTCTACAACTTGTGGTCCTGCTCGCCGCCTGGGCCGGTGTGAGTGGCTGCGTCGGCCCCAAGGCGGTCCGCTACACGCGTATGCGGTACAACGAGGTGTTCCGCGACACGAACGACGAGCAGCTCTTGATCAACATCGTGCGACTTCGCTACGCCGACTCGCCGGTGTTCGTCGACTTGCCGAACATCACCAGCCAGTTTGAAATAGCTGGCCAGGGGAATTACCTGGGCGGCTACGGTAATCAGACACCCGGCAGGGCGAGCCTGGGCTTGGGCGGCCTGAGCGCCCGTGACACGCCGACCTTGAGCTACCATCCGCGCGAGGGGCGGGAGATCGCCAAGGCCCTGTTGACTCCCCTGTCGCCCGACTTGCTCATCGTGGTCAACGCCGGGGCCAACCTTGAGCAGCTCCTCTTGTTCGCCATGAACGACATCAACGACGTGCCGAATGCCCCCCAGGCTACGACGCTGGTACCTAAGGTCCCTGATGACAACGCACTCTACCTCCGGGGCATCCGGCTGCTCGCGTCGCTCAAAGAGCGCGATGCCACCGAGCTGGCGTTCGGGACGAACGAGGAGTCCGAGGCCTGCTCGGACCCGATGCCCGAGGGCTCGGTCCACGGGCGCGACCTCCTGAACGCCGCGCGTGACGGCTACGTCTATCGCACCCACAGCGAGGGGCGCGTGACCTTGCTCAAGCGGGAAAAGGGACTCTACCTCCGAGTTCGCGCTCCGTACGTCCACTCTCCCGAGATGGAGGAGGTGGCGCGAATCTTCCGACTGACGCCGGGCCTGAGCACCTACCGGATCAAGTCGGAACTGTCTGAGGAGGTCCACGGGAAACTCAGCAGCCCGCTGGGAGACGACACGATCTACATGAATCTGCGCTCGGTATTGCAGATCATGACCTTTCTCTCCAAGGGTGTGTGTCTCCCGCAGGAGCACATCATCTCGGGGGAGGCGCCGGTGACGCCCGACGCGGGCGGTCAGCCCTACGACTGGACGCGGATCACCGCCGGGAATTTCGTGGTCCACGTTCAGAAACACCGGCCCCGCATTGCGGAGGTGGCCGTTCACTACCGGGGGTACTGGTTCTACATCGCCCGGAACGACGTAAACTCGTGCGCGGCCCTGGCGATCCTCGAAGTCGTGTTCGGGCTCCAAGAATCGGATGGCAGAACTGCCGGTCCGTTGCTGACCCTGCCGCTCGGCGGCAGGTGAACCTCGTGTTCGACGCTGGGCGATCGCGAGGCTTAGTGCGGGGAAGCTCCGGGTCGATCGGCATGACGCCGGAAGTCTTGTCGATCATGCGCCACTGGCGACCGCCTGCGCTCCCGCACACGCCGCCACCGCGACTGCGGTGGATTCGCTCGGCGTTGGCGGCGTCATGGCGGCCAGCCGCTTGATGATGTGCTGCCCGTAGAGCGGCCTCATGATGCTCTGCGCGAGCCGGTTCACAGCATCGAACGGCTGCGGCATCGGGCGGCGAATATCGACGATGAGCACCACGCGGTCCTCTTCGCACTGGTTGTAGACCTCGTGGTTCCAACTGTCGTCGAAGAGCACGCTTTCGCCCTCCTTCCAGGTGTAGACCTGATCCCGCAGTCGAATCGACGGTGGATTCCTCTCAGGCACCACCAATCCGAGGTGATAACGCAGATAGCCTCGGTACGGACCCTCATGCGCCGGGATCGATTTGCCCCCTTCCAGAATCGAGAAGAATGCCTCGAATAGCCCGGGAATCCCGTCCAGCAGCTTCGAAGTCGTCGGACAGCGCCCGCAGAACGCGTCCGGCTTCACCCCCATGATATTCAGGGGATAGACCTTCCAGTCGCGGTCGGGGTCAACCCGAGCCGAGATGTTGTACTGCATCTGGTCCAGCTCGTGATACCGCGGGATCGACCGCTTCTCGGGCAGGATCCCCAAGAGCTCCTCCCGAATGACAGCGAAGTTCCGGTCGAGCTCGAGCAGTTCCGGACGGGTGGCCATGATGTCGAAGAAGACCGGTCGCCGTGCACCGCCAATGTGTAGGTCGTAGAACTTGTTGAGCGGAATAAGCAGGGCCTCGTAATTCATCTGATCGAGGATCATCGTGGTCTCTCTTTCTGTGAATCGGCTGCTGCGAGGAAGATCGACGCGAGAAACAACTCACGCGCCGCGCGGGAGTCCTTGAGCAAAACCCGCGCCGCCGACTGCCCGACGCCAATTGGTAGGTCGCGCGCTCAGTCGAAACCGACGAGAAGGGAGCGTCGAACGCTCGAACCGCCGCTCTGAAAAGCCGAGTTCGCCAATTCTCCACGCGGTTGCATGTCCTGAAGATGGGTCCGTTTGGAGCCAACTGGGTAAGAGAAGTGTCATGTCGACGACTGGGTGAGTCGCACAGGATCGCAGAAAGATTACGTGCACCCCAAGTGGCCTGCCAATCGCTTCCTACTGCTCGAATTACGGGAGAGAAGCATCCATTGCGGTTGCCGTTTCCGCGCGATCTCCGCATCACTCTGTGCCAGTCTGCACGTCGTTGGCATGGCGGTTGCTTTTCGCAGGGCGGCAGAACTATTTTCTCGGACGACTTGATGACGCACAGGGGGGTCAAAATGGCAGGTGATACCAGCGATACATATAAGGTCGTCGTCAACGACGAAGCGCAGTATTCGATCTGGTTTGCGGACCGCGAGCCGCCCAGCGGTTGGCATCTCGCGGGCAAGGAGGGTCCCAAAGAGGAGTGCTTGGCCTATATCGAGGAAGTCTGGACTGACATGCGTCCCAAGAGCCTCAGGAAACAGATGGATGAAGCCCGGTGACATCATGACTTGCCACGACACGACATGCGATGAATGGGTCAGTCTCGTCGATCTCCTTCGCCGTCGCGCAGGAAGAACCCGAGGGAAGCCTCTTTACCTTTCTGCCCGACGGCGATGACAAAACCGGCCCGACTCTCACACGAGGCGAGCTCGACCGCCAGGCGCGCGAGATCGCCGCCCGATTGCAGGAGCTTGGACCCGATTCCTCCGGTGCGCGTGCCTTGCTTCTCTACCCGCCCGGGCTCGAGTTCATCACGGCGTTCTTCGGCTGCCTCTATGCCGGAGTCGTGGCCGTCCCTGCGTATCTCCCACGTGTCAATCGGCCCATGACCCGGCTGCGGTCGTTGGTCGTTGATGCTCAGCCCTGCGCGGTCCTGACCTGCGCCTCTCAGAGCCTGGACTCGCTGCGCTGGGAGGCGGGCGTTCCGGAGCTAAAAGGAGTTCGACGGCTGGTCACGGACGTCGCCGACCGCGACAAGGATGAGCTGGCCGGGCGGTGGCGCGATCCGCATGCACAGCGCGAAACGCTTGCGTTCCTCCAGTACACCTCAGGGTCCACATCATTGCCCAAGGGTGTCATGATCACCCACGGCAACTTACTCCATAACTCGGCACTGATCCGCCATTGCTTCGATTCGGGCCCGGAAAGCCGCGGGGTCTTCTGGTTGCCGCTTTTCCACGACATGGGCTTGATCGGCGGTGTGATCCAGACCCTCTACTGCGGGGGAGCGAGCACGCTGTTCTCCCCGGTCTCGTTCGTCCAGCGACCAATCCGATGGCTTCAGACCATTTCAGACACTAGGGCGATGATCAGCGGGGCGCCGAATTTCGCCTATGAGCTTTGTGTGGAGAAGATAACGCCCGAGCAACGCGCTATTCTGGACCTGAGCTCTTGCGCGTGGCCTTCAACGGCGCCGAGCCAATCCGTCCAGAAACACTCGATCGCTTCGCAGAAGCATTCGCTCCGGCCGGATTCCGCCCGGAATCATTTCTGCCCTGCTACGGTCTCGCCGAGGCGACATTGCTGGTTTCGGGCGGACCGGCGGGCCAACCGCCAGCGGCGCTGTCGGTTGACACCGAAGGCCTCGGTCGCGGTGAAATCGTCGAACCGACACTTGCCGGCTCCGGCAAGCGACTCGCGGGCAGCGGCCAGGTCGCCGACGGACATCGCGTGATGATCGTCGACCCCGAAACCGTCCTTCAGTGTGCGGAAGATCGCGTCGGCGAGATCTGGGTTTCGGGCCCGAGCGTCGCGCAGGGCTACTGGGGGCGAACCGAACAGGCGGAGGACGCGCTGCGAGCCGGTCTTCTTGGCGATCTGAGGTTCCTCAGGACAGGCGATCTTGGTTTTCTGAGGGATGGCGTGCTGTTCGTCACTGGCCGGCTCAAGGACATGATCATCCTGCGTGGCCGAAACATCTATCCGCAGGACATCGAATGGACGGCAGAACGGTCTCACCCCGCGCTTCGCGCCTTCGGCGCCGCCGCCTTCGCGTTCGAGGCCGACGGCCAGGAACGGCTGGCGGTCGTCCAGGAGATCGAGCGCAATTCCGATCGGCAAGTGATCGCCGAGGCAATCACGGCGATCCGATGCGCACTGGCAGAGCAACACGACATCGAGGTCCACGCGATCCGATTGATCAAGATGTTGAGTCTCCCGAAAACATCGAGCGGGAAAGTCCAGCGCCGCGCCTGTCGGGAAGCGTTCCTGGCAGGAGCGCTAGACGTGGTGGCGACGTGGAACCGGCAGGATGCTCAGGCGCCCGGGCCCGGAGCGACAACGGATCTACTGGCCACGCAGTCAATCGAGGCACGACAGGCTGAACGCAGCAATAAGGCATCGGCAACGCTGCCCGGCAAGCCCTCGCGAGACAGCATCGCCGCCTGGCTGGCCGAGAGAGTCGCCGCGCCACTCGGTATGCGGGCGTCGGAGGTCGACCTGACGCGGCCGCTGGCGAGTTTTGGCATCGGTTCGCTGCAAGCCGTGCGACTTGCGGCCGACCTGGAGGAGTGGCTGGGACGTAAGCTAACCCCGACGCTCGCATACGATCATCCCACGATCGACGCACTCGCGCGATTTCTCGCGGACGAGCCCTTGCTGCGAGCCGCCAGCCAGACAACAGGAATCGTCTCGGCCGATCGTCCCGAGCCGATCGCCGTCATCGGGATCGGATGCCGGTTCCCCGGCGCGAATAGCCCCGCGGCGTTCTGGAAGATGTTGCGAGATGGCGCGGATGGCGTTGGCCCGATTCCAACATCACGGTGGGACGCCTACGCTCTCAGAAACCTGGATATCCCGCGTCGCGGTGGATTCCTCGAGAGTGTCGACCAGTTCGATGCCGATTTCTTCGGCATATCTCCCCGTGAGGCTGTCTTCGTCGACCCCCAGCATCGACTACTCCTCGAGGTGGCGTGGGAGGCACTCGAAGATGGCGGTCAGGCCCCCGATTGCTGGGCCGGAGCTGCCGTCGGAGTTTTCGTCGGAATTGCCACAAACGACTACGCGCAATTACAGGCGATGCGAGGCGGGGCAAGTGACGGCTATCGCATCACGGGATGTGCGGCCAGCATCGCGGCTAACCGCATCTCGCACTACTTCGATTTTCGCGGCCCGAGTCTCGCGATCGACACAGCTTGTTCCTCGTCACTCGTTGCGGTCGATTCTCGCGTGCCGAAGCATCTGGGACGGCGAATCGAAGCTCGCGATGGCGGGCGGCGTGAATTTGATTCTCTTGCCCGATGTACTCGCAAGCTTCAAGAAAGCGGGGTTTCTATCGGCCGAAGGGCGGTGCAAGACGTTCGACTCTCAGGCCGATGGCTATGTCCGCGGCGAGGGCGCGGGGATGGTGGTACTCAAACCGCTGTCCCGCGCCCTGGCCGACGGCGACCGGGTGTACGCGGTGATCCGCGGTGGAGCAATCAACCAGGATGGACGCAGCAACGGGTTGACGGCTCCCAACCGAGGAGCGCAGGAGTCAGTCCTGCGTGCCGCGTACGCAAGAGCGGGCGTCTCGCCGAGTCAGGTGGACCTCATCGAAGGTCATGGTACCGGGACGCAGCTCGGCGATCCAATCGAGCTGGCCGCGCTCGGGGCCGTACTTGCCGAGGGACGGGACGCCGGGATGAGATGTGCGGTGGGCTCGGTCAAGACCAATATCGGTCACCTCGAAGCGGCGGCCGGGATCGCTGGGCTGATCAAGACGGCGCTCGCGCTTCACCACCGGGCGATCCCTCAGACATTACATTTCTCGAAGCCGAATCCCCACGTCGCGTTCGATGCCCTGCCGCTTCGAGTTCAGGTTGCCCTCGAACCGTTGCCGGAAAACGGCAGGCGCGCGATTGCCGGCGTCAGCTCCTTTGGGTTCGGAGGAACGAACGCGCACATGGTCCTGGAGGAAGCTCCCTTGATACGGAACCCTTCCACGGATCGCCCCGATCCTCGAAGAACCGAGGAGTTCGTCTTGCCGATCTCCGCGAAATCGCCAGCGGCGTTGTGGGCGCTGGCATGTTCGATCCGTGCTGCCCTCTCCGATGGTTCCTGCGACGCGGATCTCCGCGACTTGGCCTACACCGCGGGCGCTCGCCGCGGCCATCACGACCACCGCCTGGCGATCGTCGCAGGCAGTCGTGAAGAGATCATCGAGGCTCTGGACTCATTCCGCCGCGGCGAACCGCATTTGAGCAGCGTACAAGGACGAAGGCTTCCGGGACGTCGTCCGAGACTGGCTTTCGTCTTCTCCGGTGAATGCAAACTTGCGGCCGGCGCTCTGCGAGCTCTGTTCGGGTCCGAGCCGGCCTTCCGAACTGCGATCGAGCAGTGCGACATTATCCTGACTCGCCATCTCGGCTGGTCACCGGCGGCCGAGCTAGAGAGCGAGCGGCCATCGTCCCGGCTTGTTGATCCCGCCGGGGCTCGACCAATCCAGTTCGCTCTCCAGCTCGGTCTGGCGGCCCTGTGGAAATCGTGGGGAATCGTCCCCGACCGGCTACTCGGTGACGGCGTTGGCGAAGTTGCGGCGGCGTATCTTGCAGGAAATCTGAGCCTGGAGGATGCGGCCGGCATTGCCGCTGGCCCTGGTCGGGAGACCGCGCCCTTTGCGGCAAAAGTCCACGAGCTGGCGAATGAGGAAATCGACGTCTTTCTGGAGGTGGCACCCCATCCGGTTCTTGCTACAACCATCAAAGCGTGCTTGGGCGCACGTGCAAAAGCGCCGCTCATTCTTGCTTCTCTACAACGAGCGGATTCGGGCGCGGAAACGCTTCTGACTTCCGCCGCGGTCCTTTATACCAATGGCTTTGATCTCGCGTGGTCGAGCGTCTCGCCTCCTGGCCGGTTCGTTCGACTCCCGACTTATCCCTGGCAGCGCGAACGCTTCTGGATCGAGGATGTACGGGAACCACACCAGATCGGTGCAACGACAATCGTCGATTTCGATGCCTCGTGCCCGACTGCAGTGGCTCATCAAAACGGCGTGTCAAATGGTTACCACTCGGCGCCGGTGAATGGCACGGAGGCTTCGCACACCGGTGCTCTAGAGCCGATTGCGGAGCATGTCGCGTTTTCGAATACCAACATCCGGGCGAGCTCAGTCGACGCTCAACCCATTGGTATGTCGGAGCTGGCGGCCGACAAGCGCCGCGAGCGCCTCATCGAGTACTTCCGCGATCGCGTCGCAGCCGTTCTCGAATTAGCCCCGGACAAGGTCGACCTGGACCGGCCACTGCTGAATCTGGGACTTGATTCACTGACGGCCATGGAGCTCAAATTCGAGATCGACGGCTTTCTGGGCGCTGCGCTCCCGCTCTCGGCGCTCCTTGAAAGCGGCGGAATCCGCGGGCTGGCCGAGCGCGCAAATTCGCTCCTTGCCGCCACTCCGGCCAGACTGTCTGAGACGGCCGTCGCGCCTATTCCCGGAGAAAGCGAAGAGCGGCTCTCGCATGAGCAGCAATTGCTCTGGTACGCGCATCAGTTCACGCCCAACCGCGCCGCCTATCATATCACCGGCGCTGCGACAATCCGCGCGGAGCTGGAGATCAATGCGTTCCGTCGGGCGTTTCGGCGCGTCGTGGCCGAGCAAGAAACGTTGCGCACGACTTTCGCTGTCATCGATGACAAACCTGTGATCCATCTTCTCCCTGTGAGCGAGCTCGTCCTGCGCGAGAATGAATGGCTCTTGATCGAAGACATCGCAAGTTTGAGCGATCGCGAGATCAAGCAGAAGCTGGCCGAGCTGGCCGAGCGGCCGTTCGACCTGGAACGAGGTCCGCTCTTCCGGCTCCATCTCCTGAGCCGATCCGCTTCGGAGCACGTTGTTCTTCTGGTCGTCCACCACATCATCGCCGACTTCTGGTCGACCGCTGTGCTCGTTGACGACCTGGGAAAGGCTTACTCAGATGAGCTGGCAGGTCGAGCATGCGACCTCTCGCTTTCGCGATCCCGATACGCCGACTTCACGCGCTGGCAACACACGATGGTAGCGGGAGAAGAAGGCGAGCGGCACTGGGATTACTGGCGGCAACAGCTCAGCGGGCCGCTACCCGTCCTTGAGCTACCTGCGGATTTCGCCAGGCCCGCGGTGCAGAGCTATGCCGGTGCAACCAAGCACTTTTGTCTGGATTCCGCACTGACTCGCGGGATCGTCAAGCTGTGTGACTCGCTGGGAGTTAGTCTGTACACGGCCTTGCTGGCGGCCTTCCAGGTCGTTCTCGGCCGTTTGAGCGGCCAGGACGACATCGTCGTCGGCACTCCAGTGGCGGGTCGAACGCGTCCCGGGTTCGAGGGGCTGATCGGCTACTTCGTCAACCTGGTGCCCATGCGAAGTAACCTTTCGGGCAACCCGCGTTTTGACGAATTCGTCGGGCAAGTTCGCCGGACTGTCGCCGACGGTCTGGAACACCAAGACTTTCCCTTCAGTCTGCTCGTCAATCGGCTTCAGAGAAATCCCGATCCCAGCCGCTCGCCCTTGTTCCAGGTGATGTTCGCGCACCAGAAAGCCCAGCGTCTTGATGACCAAGGCCTGGCCCCGTTTGCGCTAGGCACTGCCGGCGCGAAGCTGCGCTTGCACGGACTCACCGCGGAATCGATCGAGCTCGAAAGACGAACTGCGCTCTTCGACTTGACGATGATGACCGCTCGCGAAGGAGACCGGCTCTGCGTCGCACTCGAGTACAGCACAGACCTGTTCACGCCGGCGTCGATTGAACGCATGGCGGACTGCTTCCGAAACCTGCTTAAGGCCGTTGTCAAGGAACCTGGGCAGCGGCTTGCGGACTTTCCTTTGCTGGCGCAGCCAGACCGGCACCAACTGCTCGTCAAGTGGGCCGAGACACCAGCCGTCCCGTACGAGGACGTCGCCATCCATCACCGGTTCGAGAGGCAGGTCGAGGCCAGCCCCGAATCAATCGCGCTCGTTTGGGGTGACGAATCGCTCACCTATTGCGAAGTCAATCGATTAGCCAATTCGCTGGCCCATCGCCTGATCGAGCTGGGCGTCAAGCCCGAAACCGTGGTTGGGCTGTATCTCGCGAACTGGCCTTCGAGATTGATCGGAGTTCTGGGTGTACTGAAAGCGGGAGGGGCCTACCTGCCACTCGACCCCGAGCATCCGATGGATCGAGTCGCTGCGATACTCGAGGAATCCGGGGCGACGGTTCTGGTGACCGAGGAACACTTGCGCGGCAGAGTTTCGGAGGTTTCCTCGAGCGTGATTGCGGTCCATACGCTTGACGATTCGACAGTCGCGGAGGATCCGGGCAATCCCTCGATCGACCTGCATCCTGACAATCTCGCCTACCTCGTCTTCACTTCCGGGAGCACCGGGCGGCCCAAGGGCGTCATGATCTCTCACCGCAGCGTGGTCGCGGCGGCCTGCGCATGGGAGGCCGCCTATTCGCTACGTTTCCCGCCAATGCGCCACCTGCAGGCGGCGGGATTTTCCTTCGACGTATTCACTGGCGACTGGGTTCGCGCGCTGACGACCGGCGGCACGCTGGTGGCTTGTCCTCGTTCGGTGCTGCTCGATCCGGCAGCACTCTTCGGTCTGATCCGGCGCGAGCGCGTCGAATGCCTCGAGCTCGTTCCGGCTGTCACCGATGCACTCGCGACCCACGTCGAGCAGATGGCTGATCAAAGTCTCGAGGGCATCCGGATCCTGGCCGTTGGATCAGACACGGTGCGCGGGCGGCTGTACGGTCGACTGCGCCGACTGCTGGGACCCGGCGGCCGGGTGGTCAATTCCTATGGTCTTTCCGAGGCGACGATCGACAGCACCTATTTTGAGGCCGCGCGGGACGACACTCCTGGCGACGGCCCGGTCCCGATCGGTCGCCCGTTCGCGGGAACCCGGGCTTATGTCTTGGATGGGCGCTCTGAGCCAGTCCCCGTGAATGTGGCGGGCGAGCTCCACATAGGCGGCTGCGGCCTTGCCCGCGGCTACGTCGGCAGTCCGCGCCTGACTGCGGAACGATTCGTGCCCAACCCTCACGGTCGGCCAGGATCACGGATCTACGCGACCGGAGACCGCGCGAGCTGGCGCAGCGCAGGCGTGCTCGCACTGCTAGGCCGCCAAGACTTCCAGGTGAAGGTACGCGGGTTCCGCGTCGAGCTCGCCGAGGTCGAAGCCGTGCTCGCTCGCCACCCTGAAGTGCACGAAGCAGTCGTCGCGATCATTGAAGATCCGTCGGCAGAGAAGCGGCTCGCAGCGTACGTCGTGCCCACGACCGCTTCCCGCCCAACCGCGACGGACTTGAGACGTTGGCTCAAGGATCGACTGCCCGAGCCGATGCTCCCATCGTGGTACGTCTTACTGAGCGCGCTTCCACTCTCACGCAACGGCAAGTTCGACCGTTCCGCTCTTCCGCCGCCTGGTGCCCTTGAGGGTGATGACTCGGGGACTGTTTACGTCCCGCCGCGAACCACGGCAGAACAAGTGCTAGCCGGAATCACTGCCGACCTGCTGGGACGGGGCCGTGTCGGCATCCATGACAACTTCTTCGAGATCGGTGTCGACTCCATAATCGGCATTCAAATCGTGTCACGAGCGCGACAAGCAGGGCTGGCCCTCGAGCCCGCGCACCTCTTCCGCCATCCGAACATCGCCGAACTTGCGGCGGCGGCCGATTCGACACCGAAGGGTGCGAATTCGAGCGACGCATCTCGGACGGCGATCGCTCCGTTTCAACTGGCTCCAGCCGGCGTCGACCTCGAGACCTTGTCACAAGCGTTTGCGGATGAAGGGGGCATCGAGGATCTATACCCCCTCACTCCGGTGCAGGAAGGGATGCTCTTCCACACGCTCGCTGACCCCGAGGCGGGGCACTACGTTGAGCAGTTCGTCTGTCGTCTGCGGGGCGAGCTCGACGCGGCCGCTCTCGAAAGTTCGTGGCACGGACTGATCGGGCGGCATCCCGCGCTGCGCTCTTCGATCCATTGGAGCGATTTCGACAAGTGTTACCAGATTGTCCATCGTGGAACCAACCACCCGATCGATTGCCAGGACTGGCGCGGGCTGACCCAGTCCGATCAGAACGACCGCCTCACCGATTATCTGAAGTTAGACCGTCAGCTCGGGTTCGAGCTATCCCGGCCTCCGTTATCCCGGCTGACTGTTTTCAGGCTCCGGGACGATCTCCACCAGCTCGTCTGGAGCATCCATCACGCCGTCATCGACGGCTGGTGCCTGTCTGTCCTGCTCCACGAAATGCTCAGCATCTACGAATCGGTGGTCCAGGGCCGTACTGCCGAGCTGAAGCCGAGCCGGCCGTTTCGCGATTATGTCGCCTGGCTCGGCCAAAAAGCCGATGAGCGTGCTCAAGCGCATTGGAGTCAGGTGCTAAGGGGCTTCACCGCACCGACTCCATTAGGGTTAGGCAGCGCTGAGCCCGCTAGGTGCCGGTCGGCGGAGGCTCACGCAGAGCTTGCGACCGGGTTGCCGGCAGAACTGACCGCTGCGCTTGAAGAGCTGGGGCGATCACGTCGACTGACGCTGAGCACGCTGCTCCAGGGCGCATGGGGACTGCTGCTTTCTCGGTATAGCGGGCGGACGGATGTCCTCTTCGGAGTCACGGTTTCCGGACGGCCTCCTGAGCTATCGGGCGTGGAATCGATGGTCGGAATGTTCATAAATGTCCTACCGATGCGCTTAGCAGTGACGGAAGAGTCGAACCTACTCGACTGGCTTCGCGAGCTACAGGCAACCATGGTTGAGCTGCGACGATTTGAAGCCATCCCAGTCTCGAAGATTCAAGCGTGGAGCGATGTGCCGGCGGGGCTGCCACTGTTCGAGAGCATCTTGACCGTGCAGAACCTGCCGTTCTTGGCTTCGCTCCAAGAACGCGGCAACCGGCTGGGTATCGAGTCGGCGCGATACCTCGAGCGTACCCATTATCCGCTCACCGTCACTGCCATGCCCGGTAACGAGCTGACGATCAAGATCAGCTTCGACTCGCGGCGATTTGGTGCTGACGCCATCGAGCGCACACTCGGTCATCTACGTACAGTCCTCGACGCAATGGCTTCCAACCCCGACCGGCGACTCGTCGACCTGCCTTGGATGACCCAGAGTGAGCAAGAGCAGTTGACGGGCATGTGGCAGCGAAGCGAGAGCGAATCCGGCTTCGATCACGTTGATCTTAATCAGCTCACTGAAATGGAACTCGACTCACTGATGGCTCAACTCGGCTCTGCATGAGGAAACAACGATGAGTCTTGTCGCGAATGGCATCGAATTGTCGCTCCAGCAGAAGCGCGAGCTGGTCGCCCGCCTGCTGCTCGAGAAAGCTGGGTCAGACTCCTGCGCACCAAGCCTCGTCCACCGCTGGATCGAGGAGCAGGCCGGGCGCAGGCCGGAGGCCGTCGCGGTCGTCTCTTCGGGCGAATCGCTCACGTACGCCGAGCTCAATGCCCGTGCCAATCGCCTGGCACGGCGCCTCCGCGCCATGGGGGTCGGGCCCGAGGTGCTGGTGGGGCTCTGCGCCGGCCGGTCGGCGCGAACCGTGGTCGGGCTCTTGGCCATTCTCAAGGCGGGGGGAGCCTACGTACCGCTCGACCCAGCGTATCCCGCCGAGCGAATCGCCTTCATGCTCCAAGACGCGCAGGTCTCGGTTCTGCTCACGGAAGAGCGGTTGCGCGACCAACTACCCAACGTCGGAGCACGTATCCTCTGCCTAGACTCCGAGTCCCAGGCCCGCGACCGGGAGAGCGCGGCGAATCTCGATGGCGGAGCCAGCGCGGGGAACCTGGCCTACGTGATCTACACCTCGGGATCGACTGGCAAGCCCAAAGGAGTGCAGATCACACATGGGGCACTCGCCAACTTGCTGCAATCGATGCGCAGGCTGCTGTCGATCAATGAACGGGATGCGCTGCTGGCCGTGACGACTCTCTCGTTCGATATTGCGGCACTCGAGATCTTTCTCCCTTTGATTGTCGGTGCCCGCGTCGAGCTGATCGATCGCGACGTGGCTGCCGACGGCGCGCGACTTGTAGGTCGCTTGAACGACCCTGGGATCACGTTTCTACAGGCCACTCCCGCCACCTGGCGGTTGCTGCTGGAAGCGGGCTGGCAGGGTCAACCGGCGCTCACGATGCTCTGTGGCGGCGAGGCACTTCCCCGCGCTTTGGCGGATCGGCTGCTGGACAAGGGAGCCGCATTGTGGAACGTCTACGGTCCGACCGAGACGACCATCTGGTCATCGGCCTGTCGGGTTGAAGCGGGCGAGACCCCGATTTCGATCGGGCGGCCGATTGCCAACACGCAGTTCTACGTGCTCGACAAACGGCTGCGTGCTGTGCCCGTCGGCGTCATCGGCGAGCTGTACATTGGCGGCACGGGGCTGGCGCGCGGCTACCGGCATCGCGCTGGTCTCACGGCCGAGCGGTTCATCCCCGACCCGTTCGGCACGACGCCCGGCGGTCGACTTTACTGGACGGGCGATCTCGGCCGTTGGCGCGCCGACGGGACCGTGGAATGCCTGGGCCGGGTAGATCACCAGGTGAAGATCCGGGGTTATCGCGTGGAGCTTGGCGAGATTGAGGCGGCCCTGGCCCGACATCCGGGGGTGCGCGAGGCAGCGGTTGCGGCTCGTCCGGATGCGAGCGGTGAGATGAGCTTGGCCGCCTACATCGTGGTGCGAGATCGGGCGGAGGGGAGTAGCGCGGCCGACTTACGACGGTGGCTCCAGGGCCAGCTTCCCGACTACATGGTTCCCTCGGCGTTCGTGAGCTTGGAGGCGTTGCCGCTGACACCCAACAGCAAGGTCGATCGGCAGGCTCTTCCAGACCCGGGTGAGGGAAGGCTTGTTGGCGGTGCCGACTTTGTCCCGCCACGCGGACCGGTCGAAGCGGCCCTCGCCGAGATCTGTTCAGCGCTACTGGGTGAGAGCCAGATCGGCTCGTACGACAGCTTCTTCGAGCGCGGCGGCCACTCGCTCTTGGCCATTCAGCTCTTGGCTCGCGTGCGACGCACGTTCGACGTCGAGGTGCCGCTCGACGACTTTCTGGGTGAGCCGACCATCGCGCGGCTGGCACGCGCCGTTGAACGTGCGCTCGCCGAAGGGGGAGCTGCCAGCGACTCGCCGCTTGTCCGTGTCCCACGCGATGGCCCGATGCCCGCTTCGTTTCCGCAACAGCGGCTTTGGTTCCTCGATCAACTGGAACCCGGACGCGCATCGTATAACATCCCGGCCGCCGTCCGGCTGCGCGGGCAGCTCGATTTCAGCGCGCTCGAGCGAGGGCTCAACGAGGTCATCCGCCGACACGAAGTGCTGCGGACCACGCTGGTCCCCGAGAGTGGGATTCCGCGGCAGATCATCGCCGATCGGCTCGAATTGCTCTGGACGACCGAGGATTTCAGCAGACTTCCCGAAGACGAACGTGAGTCGCAAGCCCTAAGACGGCTCCGCGAAGAAGCCGAGCGCCCGTTCGACCTGGCACGCGGACCGCTCATCCGCGCTGCGCTCTTGCGACTGAGCGAACAAGAGCATTTTGCCATCGTGACCATGCATCACGCCATCTCGGACGGCTGGTCCATAGGAATCTTGATCCGTGAACTCTCTGCGTTGTACGGATCGTTTCGGCGGGGCGAGCCCTCGCCGCTTGCCGAACCCGTTGTCCAGTATGCCGACTATGCTGCCTGGCAGCGGAAGTTGCTCGAGGACGAGGGCTTTGAGGCCCAGCTCAAGTACTGGACGCGCCAACTCGCGGGCGTGCCTCAGCTCGAGCTGCCGACCGACAGGCCAAGGCCACTGATCGCGAGCCAGCGCGGTGGGGAACGCACGGCGATGTTGCCGAAAGCGACCTTGGAGGCGCTGCGAGCACTCGGGCGAGGCGAGGGCGCGACGCTGTACATCACACTGCTGGCGGCTTTCCAGGTACTCTTGCACCGCTACTCGTCGCAAGAGGATATCGCTGTCGGTTCGCCGATCGCGGCGCGAACGCGACCCGAGCTGGAGAGATTGATCGGGTTCTTCGTCAACACACTCGTCTTGCGCGGAGACCTTTCGGGCGATCCGGCGTTCCGCGAATTGTTGCGCCGGGTCCGTCGCACGGCGATCGAGGCGTACACGCACCAAGACGTCCCGTTTGAGAAACTCGTGAGCGTCACGCACGCTGATCGCGATTCGAGTCGCGCGCCACTCTTCCAGGTGATGTTCGCGCTCCAGAATGTGCCGCCTCCTGAGCTGCACGCACCTGAGCTGGTCCTCACGCCCCTGGAGCTATCGAGCTCAACTTCAATGTTCGACCTGACCCTCTTCGCGACCGAAGTTCCCGAGGGACTGCGGCTCAATTTCGAGTACAGCGCCGACCTATTCGATTCGGCGACGGCTGGCCGCATGCTTGCCCATTTCCAGATTCTGCTCGAAGAAATCGTCGCAGATCCTGATCAATCGATCGGTGCTATTCCCATGCTCACGCCGCATGAGCGAATGCAAATCCTGGAGGGCTTTAATCTTCTCGCGCCAGGCGATGACGAAGAGAACTTCGACGATCTGGAGTACGACGATCTGGACTCGGACATGTACGAATTCTCCAGCACGGAGCTCGCGACCAATGACTAGCGCAACCAGGTCCCGCGTTGCCCGCGCCGCGGAAGGGATGCTGCGGAAGCCGCCACAGGAAATGACTCGTCGGTCCCCGCCGAAGCCACGGTGCGTCCACCGCTGGATCGAGGAGCAGGCTCGGCTGAGGCCAGACGCCGTCGCGGTCGTCTCTTCGGGCGAATCGCTCACGTACGCCGAGCTCAATGCCCGTGCCAATCGCCTGGCACGGCGCCTCCGCGCCATGGGGGTCGGGCCCGAGGTGCTGGTGGGGCTCTGCGCCGGCCGGTCGGCGCGAACCGTGGTCGGGCTCTTGGCCATTCTCAAGGCGGGGGGAGCCTACGTACCGCTCGACCCAGCGTATCCCGCCGAGCGAATCGCCTTCATGCTCCAAGACGCGCAGGTCTCGGTTCTGCTCACGGAAGAGCGGTTGCGCGACCAACTACCCAACGTCGGAGCACGTATCCTCTGCCTAGACTCCGAGTCCCAGGCCCGCGACCGGGAGAGCGCGGCGAATCTCGATGGCGGAGCCAGCGCGGGGAACCTGGCCTACGTGATCTACACCTCGGGATCGACTGGCAAGCCCAAAGGAGTGCAGATCACACATGGGGCACTCGCCAACTTGCTGCAATCGATGCGCAGGCTGCTGTCGATCAATGAACGGGATGCGCTGCTGGCCGTGACGACTCTCTCGTTCGATATTGCGGCACTCGAGATCTTTCTCCCTTTGATTGTCGGTGCCCGCGTCGAGCTGATCGATCGCGACGTGGCTGCCGACGGCGCGCGACTTGTGGGTCGCTTGAACGACCCTGGGATCACGTTTCTACAGGCCACTCCCGCCACCTGGCGGTTGCTGCTGGAAGCGGGCTGGCAGGGTCAACCGGCGCTCACGATGCTCTGTGGCGGCGAGGCACTTCCCCGCGCTTTGGCGGATCGGCTGCTGGACAAGGGAGCCGCATTGTGGAACGTCTACGGTCCGACCGAGACGACCATCTGGTCATCGGCCTGTCGGGTTGAAGCGGGCGAGACCCCGATTTCGATCGGGCGGCCGATCGCCAACACGCAATTCTACGTACTCGACAAACGGCTGCGTGCTGTGCCCGTCGGTGTCATCGGCGAGCTGTACATTGGCGGCTCGGGCCTGGCGCGGGGATACCGGCATCGCGCTGGTCTCACGGCTGCGCGGTTCATTCCCGATCCGTTCGGCGCGACGCCGGGCGGTCGACTGTACTGGTCGGGCGATCTCGCCCGATGGCGAGCCGACGGGACGCTGGAATGCCTGGGGCGGATTGATCACCAGGTGAAGATTCGGGGATATCGCGTGGAGCTTGGCGAGATCGAGGCGGCGTTGGCGCGACATCCGGGGGTGCGCGAGGCGGCGGTTGCGGCTCGTCCGGATGCGAGCGGCGAGACGGGCCTGGCCGCGTACATCGTCGTACGTGACGGGTCAGACACGAGTAGCGCGGCCGACTTGCGAAGGTGGCTCCAGGGCCACCTTCCCGACTACATGGTCCCATCGGCGTTCGTGAGCCTGGAGGCGTTGCCGCTGACACCCAACGGCAAGGTCGATCGGCAGGCTCTTCCGGACCCGGCTGAAGGCAGGCTTACGGAGACCGCCGACTTCGTCCCGCCACGCGGGCCGGTCGAGGAGATGGTCGCGTCAAGCTGGGGATCGCTCTTGGGCGTGGAACGGGTTGGCGCGCACGACAATTTCTTCGATCTCGGCGGTCATTCGTTGCTGGCGACGCAGGTCGTCTCGCGACTGCGCGAGGCGTTTGGCGTCGAAATCCCGCTTCGCGCGCTCTTTGAGTCTCCCACCATCGCCGGTGTGGCGGCGCAGATCGATTCAATGAAACGCGGCGGCGCATCGAGCGACTTGGGCCCGATCGAGCCCACTGCGCGCGGTGGTGCGCTGCCACTTTCGTTCTCACAGGAGGCCCTGTGGTTTCTCGATCAGCTCGCGCCCGGACAGCCGACCTTCAACGTCACTGCGGCCTTGCGAATCGTGGGACAGCTTGACAGGCCCGCTCTCGAGCGGAGCGTCAACGAGCTGGCACGTCGCCACGAGTCGCTTCGCACGACCTTCGGCGCCTCCGGCGGATCGCCTTATCAGCTCGTCGCGCCGGACCACAGTCTGAATATCGAAACCGTCGACCTTTCCAATTTGCCGCTCGAGGACCGTCAGGCCGAAGCCACGCGGAGGGCGATCGCCGAGGCACGACGTCCGTTCGACCTGAACCGCGGGCCACTCGCTCGGATCAGCCTGCTTCGATCAGCCGATGCCGAACACATGGTGCTCCTGACGATGCACCACCTCGTCACCGACGGCTGGTCATTTAACCTCGCCGGCGAAGAGCTGATGACACTCTACCAGGCTTTTCGCCACGGCCGCGTATCGCCGCTCCCGATCCTGCCGATCCAGTACGCCGACTTCGCCCGCTGGCAGCGCGAGCAGTTCCAAAGCGGAGCTTGGACTAACCGGATCGAGCGCTGGAAACGCCGACTCGCGGGCGTGCCGCCTCTTGAGCTGCCAACGGATCGCCCTCGTCCGCCGGTCCGCCGCGCTGAGGGCGCCCAGCATCCCCTGGTGCTGTCGTCAGAACTCTCTGACGCGGTCAGGGCCCTCAGCCGCAGCGAAGGTGTTACCCCCTTCATGACGCTGCTGGCTGCCTTTCAGCTCTTACTGGGCCGGTGGAGCGGCCAGGACGACTTCGCCGTCGGGTCGCCAGTTGCCAACCGGACCAGGGCCGAAACCGAACGCGTGCTCGGCTACTTCGTCAACATGCTCGCATTCCGCGCCGACCTTTCGGGAAATCCGACCGTACGCGAATTCCTCTCGCGGGTGCGCGAGGTGTCCCTCGAGGCATTTGAGAACCAGGAGATCCCTCTTGAGGTCCTCATCCCCGCGCTCAAGCCCGATCGCGACGCCAGTCGTTCTCCACTATTCCAGGTGATGTTCATCCTTCAGAACAACGCGTTGCCCGAGGTCGGCTCGCTCGACCTGACGATTTCTCCGCTCGATCTCGACCAGGGGAACGGAACATCCAAGTTCGACCTCGCGCTGGGATTTGAGGATTACCGCGACGGATTCGCTGGGTCGTTGGAATTCAACACCGATCTGTTCGAGGCCACCACCATCAATCGCTTCGCGCGGCAATTCGTGAAAGTGCTCGAAGGTTTGATTCTTGATCCCGAGCGGCGGCTGTCCGAAGTGTCACTTCTTTGCGACCAAGAACGTCAGCAGGTCGTGGCATGGAGTCGCCCTCGATCGCACGAGTCCGAATTCTTGGATCACCGCGACCGGCTCGCTCTGTCGGGCATTCACGGTCGCTTCGAGACCCAGGTCGAGGCGACACCCGACCGGTTGGCGCTGGTATCCGACGGCGAGCGACTGAACTATGCGGAATTGAACGCACGCGCCAACCGGCTCGCACGTCACCTCCGCTCGCGGGGCGCGCGCCGGACGCACGGGTCGGCCTCGTCGTCGGCTCGCCGATCAATCGAATCGTCGCCGTACTCGCCGTGCTCAAGGCGGGGGCGGCCTATGTCCCGATTGACCCATCGCTGCCCATGGCGCGGTCGGAGGGAATGCTGGACGCTGCGAGTGCATCCATTGTGATCGTCGACGGTGGTGGGATTAGCAGTGCTTCGCGAACCCGGGCGACGATCGTCGACTTGAACGCAGACCGCGATTCCGTCGACGGCCAAAGTTCCGAAAATCTGTCGGTGCGAATACACGCCGACGACCTCGCCTACGTCATCTTCACGTCCGGCACCACCGGGAGGCCGAAGGGCGTGATGGTCGCGCATCGCAGCCTGCTCTCGATCGCTGCTGCGTGGGACGAGTCCTACCAACTGCGGCAAGGCCCGCTGCGGCACCTCCAAGTCGCCGGCTTCGCCTTCGACGTCTTCACGGGCGACTGGGTTCGCGCGCTCACCACTGGCGGAACTCTGATCACTTGTCCTACTCATGTGGCGCTCGATCCCCGCGCGCTCTCCGAGTTAATCGAGCGCAAACGCATCCGATGCGTGGAGCTGGTCCCTGCATTGGCCGAACCCCTGGCCGCGCATTGCGAACAGACCGGCCGCGACCTGGGTGGATTGCGGCTATTGGCGGTCGGCTCCGACTCGCTCCGCGGTGGCCTTTACGCGAGGCTGCGAAAGTTGGTGGGGCAGCGCGGGCGAGTCGTCAACAGCTACGGTTTGACGGAGGTGACGATCGACAGCACGTACTTCGAGGGGCCGCTAAAGGGTTCCCGCGAGGACGGGCCTGTACCGATCGGCCAACCGTTCCCTGGTACGTGCACATACATCCTGGATGGGCGAGGCGAGCTGGTCCCCTCCGGCGTCGTGGGCGAGCTTTACGTCGGCGGGCCCGGAGTGGCGCGGGGCTACGTTGGCAACCCGTCACAGACGGCCGAGCGTTTCGTGCCGGATCCGCACGGCGAGCGCGGATCGCGAATGTACGCCACGGGCGACCGAGCGCGCTGGCGCGAGGGGGGCGCTATCGAGCTGCTGGGGCGAAGAGACGACCAGGTGAAGGTGCGGGGCTGCCGTGTCGAGATCGCGGAAGTTGAGGCCGCAATTGCCTCGTGTCCAGGTGTGCGCGAGGCCGCCGTCATCGCGGAGGACGACGGAGCCGGCGGTCAGCGGCTGATCGCGTGCGTCGTCGCCACGCACCACCAGAGCTACCGTGTCGACAAGCTGCGACGATTGCTTCGCGACACGCTCCCCCGCCCGATGATCCCATCACGAATTGAGATCGTCGCTGCACTACCACGAACTCCTTCCGGCAAGGTCCATCGTCAAACCTTGCTGGAGTCGCTGCCCGAGGTCTTCACCACGGCCGATGGAATCGTGCGGCCACGAAACCAAGTCGAGGAACGGCTCGTTGCGATCTGGGAAGAGCTGCTCCAGTTCCGGCCGATCGGCGTGACCGAAGATTTCTTCGACCTCGGCGGCCATTCACTGCTGGCGGTGCGCCTGGCGGCGCGGATCGAGGAACGATTCGGGCGATCGCTTGCACTATCGGACCTGCTCAAGGGCTCAACGATTGAGCTGCTGGCCTCTCGGCTTGATGAGCCGGTTGTCTCGCGGGGCGGCTCGCCGCTGGTAGATCTCGGCGCAGCGGGGCCGGGCCGGCCGCTCATTCTGGTGCATCCGATCGGCGGTGGCATTCTGTGCTACAACGCCTTGGCCCGTTGCCTGGATGGGTCGCGAAACGTGCTTGGCCTCGAGGCGCATGGCCTTGAGGGTGAGGCCGAACATGAGACCGACCTCGTGCGCATGGCGTCACGATACGTCGAAGCCCTTCGCCTAAAGCGTCCGCGGGGACCTTATTTCCTGGGCGGGTGGTCGCTGGGGGGAGTCGTGGCCTTCGAAATGGCCAGGCAGCTCGCTGCTGCCGGAGACGAGGTGCCGCTCGTATTCCTGATTGATTCTCCCGTTCCCAGCCGAGGACGCTTCCCGCGTTCGTTAGACGACCATGAGATCTTGGTCGACTTCGCTGCCGACCTGGCACGCACCGCGGGCCGCGACAATTTGGCATCGCTCGAGCAACTCCGCGGCCTCGACCTCGAGGCAATACGACATGGCAGTTTGCCGCGAGCGATCGAAGGTAGCGAAATCGCCCGCGAGATCGGCGCGGAACGTCTGCAAAGGCTACACGGCGTATACCGAGCGAACCGACTCGCGCTCGAAGGCTATGAGCCTAGCCCATACCCGGGCCGCGCGGTCCTCATCCGCGCGGTCGAACCTTGGCATTTTTGACGATGGCTCAGCGCAGGGTGGAATGCCCTCGTGCTCGGTGGCGTCACGACCCACCATCTCCCCGGCGACCATTACACGATCATGCAGCGGCCGACTGTCGAAAACCTTGCCGAAATCCTCTCGGGCGAGATCGAACGTCTCGAACGGATAATGGGAGAGGTCGAAAGTCGATGAATCTCATGCGGTTCTTACTCCAATCTTCGCGTCGTACGGTGATCGTTGCGACGATCGCCGGGGCGGTCGCTGGCGCGACCGGAATTGGGCTCATCGCGATCATCCAAATCGAGCTGGCGCGAATCGTCCGCACCGGGGACCATGGTCTGGGCCTTCGCGGCGCTTTGCGTCATTTCGGCAGTCGCGCGAGTGATCGGGCAGATTGGCATGGTCAGACTGGGACAGCAGGCTGTGACTGACCTCAGCCTACAAATCGTCGGTCGCGCGCTGAATTTGCCTTTGCGGGCGTTCGAGGCGATCGACAGCTCAGGTTTGCTGGCAGTGCTCACCGAGGACATCATCCTGATCGCCAACGCCCTCGTTGGGATACCGCACCTTTGCATCAATGTCCCGATCCTCATCGCTTGCGTGATCTATATCGGCTGGCTCTCGCCAATCATCTTCGTGTGCGGTGTCTGCTTCGCCGCTCCGGCCATTGCCATCTCCGTGGTCTTATCATCACTGGGCGTGAGTAAGCTGCGCGACGCACGCGCTCGTCAGGACGTGCTCGTCGGCCATTTCCGCGCGCTGATCGGCGGATTTCGCGAGCTCAAGCTCCATCGGGGGCGGCGCGACGCTTATCTCGCCGAGAGTCTAGAGCCCACCATGGCGTCAGTCCGCAGGGATATGGTCCACGGCCTTACCGGGTTCGCCGTCGCAGAAGGCTGGAGCCAGCTCGCGTTTTTCGGCTTCATCGGCGTCTTGCTCTTCGCCATCGCTCGAATCGAGCCGATCGGCCGGCCGACGCTCGTCTCCGCCGTACTGATCGTGCTCTATCTGATGAGCCCGCTCGATATCATCCTCACCTGGCTACCGATTCTGGGGCGGGCGCGGGCATCACTCCAAAAGGTTCAGAAGCTGATCCCAAGACTGGAACCGCTTGCTGAAGGAGCAGACGGTCGGCCAGACAACCGAAGACAACTCACGTTTCTTGACTCGGTGCGTCTGGAGGGTGTGACATTCACGTATCGTGAAGAGCGCAATCGCACGGGCTTCACACTGGAGCCCGTTGACCTGGCTCTCCGGCGCGGCGAGATTGTCGTCCTGGCTGGCGGAAACGGCTGCGGCAAGACAACGCTCGTCAAGCTGATCTCGGGCCTCTACGCTCCATCGAGCGGAGTCGTCCGCATCGACGGGCGCGTGGTAGATGACGACAATCGCGAGTCCTATCGGCAACTGTTCTCAGCCGTCTACGCCGACGGTTATCTCTTTTC
Source organism: uncultured Isosphaeraceae bacterium (assembly GCA_963781785.1). GTDB lineage: Bacteria > Planctomycetota > Planctomycetia > Isosphaerales > Isosphaeraceae > CAWAHD01. The sequence goes on from CAWAHD010000002.1 coordinate 2,079,288, forward strand.
GGATTTGAAGGGTGTCGGCACGGGAGCAATTGAAGAAAGGGCCCGAGCTGGACTGAACCGACTCGACCTGGCGGACCATGTTGCTGTAGACGGGAACTCGTTCTCCACCGTCGAGCTCTCGCAGGGACAGCGCCGGCGCCTGGCGATCCTCTGCGCCTGGTTGGAAGATAGGCCGATCTGCATCTTCGATGAATCAGCCGCGAATCAAGATGTCTCGTTCAAACGCTTCTTCTATTACACGCTGCTCCCTGAGCTCAGTGCCGCGGGCAAGGCGACTCTTAGTGATCAGCCACGACGAAAGCTATTTCGACGTCGCCGATCGCGTCATCCGGCTCCAGGACGGCCGTCTCGTCGATGAGTCGCTTCTGGCCGTCGACCCCAAGTGGGCCTCAACGCTTTAACAAGGATTCTGCACATGAAGAAACTTCTGATGTTGCTCGGTGTGCTCTGGGGCGGCGGCGCTTACGGATTCTGGTATTGGACCGATCAACGCGGGCAGAGCGTGACGTACCGGACCGTCACGATCACGCGAGGCGACCTCTGCTCGACGATCAACGCAACGGGAACTCTCGAGCCGGAGGAAGTCGTCGACGTCGGCGCACAGGTGGCCGGTCTGATCGAGAGTTTCGGCACTGACCCACGGAACGCAAGTAAGGTCGTTACGTACGGCACGCACGTCGAAAAAGGCACGGTGCTCGCACGGCTCGACAGTGCACTTTTCAAGGCGCGCGTGGATCAAGCGCGCGGCCGGGTTGCCAAAGCGAAGGCCGATATCGAGCAGGCCCGAGCTAAATTCCGGCAGGCCGAGCGCGAATTGGACCGGGCCAAGAAGCTGCTTGCCAGACGAAGCATCCCGCAACAGGAATACGACACGGATCTGGGGGACTACGAGTCGGCCCAGGCAACGCTCAAACTTAACGAAAGCGAGCTTCTCGTCGCTGAAGCGGATCTCGAGGAGGCGACGGTCAATCTCGGTTACACGACGATTCGATCACCGGTCAAGGGAATCGTTCTCGACCGCCGCATCAATATCGGCCAAACGGTGGTCGCCAGTTTGAATGCTCCCAGCCTTTTCCTGATCGCGAAGGACCTGAGCCGCCTCGAGATCTGGGCGTCGGTCAACGAGACAGACATCGGCTCGACCCACGACGGCCAGAAGGTGCGCTTCACGGTTGGCACTCTCCCGCACGAAGAGTTTGAGGGAAAAGTGTCGAAGATCCGACTCAATGCGAGCATGGCGCAGAACGTCGTCACATACACGGTGGTCATCTCCGTTGATAATTCAAGCGGGCGCCTGTTTCCTTACTTGACGGCTCGAATCCAGTTCGAGGTCGAGAAACGAGAGCATGTTCTGCTGGTTCCAAGCGCCGCCCTTGGCTGGCAGCCACGAGAACAAGACGTGGCCCCAGAAGTGCGCGGAACGTATGCGGCTGAGCTACGGCGGCGCGTAACTGAAAAGGCTCTAGGGGGCCGGCCGCAGTTGCCCTCCGGCGACGACCGTGCCGGAGTGCTCTGGCTCCGACATGGCGACTTGGTCAAGCCACTGCACGTCGCGGTTGGCCTTTCTGATGGTATTACCACGGAGGTCTCCGGCGACGACTTGAATGAGGGTGCTGAAATCGTAATCGGTGCAAACCGGGCCGACTCCGATCCCGACGCGCTTTCGATCCTTCCCCATGCTCGGAGTGAGCCGAAGAAATAGCACGCGCGGCTGCAACAAACGACAACTCCGGAACTGAGTCATTCAGAGAACAAAGAGAATTCCCACAAGATGAACATTGGGAGCGTGGTCAATGAATTCTTGCACGGTAAGTCGCGCGATGCCCTCGGGCCGGCTCAAAGACCCAAGCCTGAGTCGCAAAAACTCGCACGCGGAGCTCATTCGGTTGGAGGGAATTCACAAGGCCTATTGGCGGGGCTCGATTGAAGTACCCGTGTTGAAAGGTGTTTCGCTCTCGATCGCGCGCGGCGAAATGGTCGCCCTCATGGGCGCATCAGGTTCCGGGAAGACGACGCTCATCAATCTCCTGGGCTACCTCGACCGCCCGACTCGCGGCCGGCACTATGTCGCCAATCACGACGTCACGCGGCTCGGCGAGGCTGAGCGAGCTTGGCTGCGAGGAAGCCAGATCGGCTTCGTCTTCCAGAATTCTAATCTCTTGCCGCGAATGACGGCGCTCGAAAACGTGATGATGCCGTTCATGTACGGGTCGCATGATTTATCCGATCGCGAGTGCCGTGACCGTGCGCGCACGCTCCTCGAGCGGGTTGGTCTGGGAGACCGCGTTGAACATGAGCCTTCACGCCTCTCAGGCGGCGAGCAACAGCGAGTTGCGATCGCGCGTGCGCTCATCAACCGGTGCTCCGTGCTGATCGCCGATGAGCCGACTGGCAACCTCGACTCGAAAACGGGCGAGGAGATTCTCGCGTTGTTCCGTCAGCTCAACATTGAAGATGGGCTTACGATTGTGCTGGTGACGCATGACCCGACCGTCGCAGCACATGCTGATCGAATCATCCGGATGCGCGATGGGCTGGTCTTTGATGATGATGATCACGAGCTCGGCAAGCGGGCCTGCCATTGGAACCGAAATGGAAGTGGTGAGAACCGCGCGACCGGCCCCGCGATCGAGCCGACCAACCAGCCTCGGAGGCTCGCCGGCGCGCGCGACAGCATTCGTTTCTTCGCCCGCACCACGTCGTCAGCCCTACGCTCACTCCGCCGCAACGTCATGCGTTCGGCGCTCACAACACTCGGCATCATCATCGGTGTAGGGTCGCTGGTTGCGATAGCAGAAATCGGCAAGGGGGCGTGGACGGCGATTCGCACGCTTTTGACCAAGACCGGTGTGGATAACATCGTGGTCCAAGCTGGCGCGGTCTCGCGAAATGGTGTCAGCCTGGGCAGCGGCAGCGTCAAGACCCTCACTCCAGAGGACGCTGAGGCGATCCTTCGCGAATGCCCGAGCGTTGGCAGCCTGGCTCCCATGATCTTCGCGCGCCGACAGGTCGTTCATGGGAACAAGAACTGGGTGCCGAATGCCTTCGTCGGCACCACTCCCGACTACCTCCGCGTCAGAGACTGGCAAGATATGGACGAAGGACAGTCGTTCACCGAACGCGACGTCAACGACTCCGCCACGGTGTGTTTGCTCGGCCAGACGCTGGCGCGCGAACTTTTCGATAAGCGTTCGCCGGTCGGCCAGGAAGTCTACGTGAACGACGTTCCGCTCCGCGTCCTCGGCGTGCTCAGCCGCAAGGGCGCCGACATCATCGGCGAAGATCAAGATGACCTGCTCATCGCGCCGTGGACGACGGTCAAATTCCGCATCAGCTCCTCCGCGGGCTCGGCAGAAGGAGCCAGGGACGCTTCGCGATTGGATCTCGGCGATTCGCTCAGCTCGAGAGGGCGGCGATACCCGCGCGGACGGCAAGCTCTCTTCCCTTCCCTTTCACCCATGCAGGCGATTGACACGCCCCAGCTCGGCCGCCTCTCGAACGTCGACTCGATTCTTATCAAGACGGTGTCTACCGACGAGATTCCGGCGGCGATGGGGCAGATCACGGGCGTGCTTCGCCAGCGCCACCGGATTTCACCTGGCGAGCCTGCCGACTTTGCGGTGCAAGACTTCACCGAAGTTGTCCACGCCGTCCAGTCGACCGTCGGGCTCGTCGCCAGCCTGCTCATCTGCGTTTCTCTCATCTCACTCGTTGTCGGTGGAATCGGGATCATGAACATCATGCTCGTGACCGTGACCGAGCGCTTCCGTGAAATCGGTCTACGCATGGCCGTCGGAGCGCGGTCACGCGATATCCTTCGCCAGTTTCTTGTCGAAGCCGTCGTGCTCTGCTTGCTGGGCGGCGCGGTCGGCATTTTGGCCGGCCGAGGCGCTTCCTGCCTGGTCCGTCTGCTCGCGCACTGGCCCACGCAACCTTCGCTGGTCGCCATCCTGGCATCCGTCTCGGTCTCGGTCACGGTTGGCGTGATCTTCGGCTATTACCCGGCGTGGAAGGCATCACGACTCGATCCGATCGAAGCCCTCAGATTCGAGTGAGATCGCACGCCACGTCTTCCTCTCTAACGGCAGCTTCGGGCGTCAGTCCGTCGCGAAGGCTGCCGTGCGCCGCGTTCGGGAATGTGAGGTGCCGACGGGATGCCGGGAAGATTTCCATCCAGCCGGGTAAGCCGGCTACCACGTTTTGACATCGGTGTATCGCCGCGCATGACGTCGGGACATTTATCGGAGTGTGCTCGTGCGATTCCAATGTAATCTTTTGCCTCTCAGGCAACGCCGATTTGTTTTTCAGCCCGAGAGATGCCGGATTTCTTTAGCGAGCGATGGCCGTCGTCGATCTTGGCACAGTTGTTGCTTTCGACCGTTCCGACATCCAGCGGCTTGTGCTCGCCGAAGTGCTCGTGATTTAGATTTTATCGAAGGGGCCGACCGTGGTTCGCGGATTCGAAATGCTGACGATCGTGGCGGCCACAGTTGCGAGTTATGGCGGGCTCGCGCCTGGCTTCACCGCCGGACAGGAGTCGACGAGGTCGGAAGGTCCACTCGAGGGGACGAGCCCGGCCGGGTGGCGAGCCGGGAGCGAGGCGCTTCCGGCCGGACCAGGCACGATCCGCTTTCAGCCGCTGGGACTCTCGTTGGTGCGCCCCGTACGTCGCAGGCAAGGTCCCGGTCGTATTCGTGCACGGGCTCTGGGGCAGCCCCCGAAATTGGGCCGGGATCATTGGCGCTCTCGAAGCCGACCCGTTCCTGAGGGAGCGCTACCAGGCCCTGACGTTTGGGTACTCAGGGGGTAGCTCGATCACCTATTCGGCGTCTCAACTTCGCCGAGAGTTTCAATCCCTGCGCCACCGAATCGATGCCGGGCACGAGGTCCGAGCGTGGGATCGCACCATCCTGATTGGCCACAGCATGGGCGGACTGCTTTGCAAGATGATGGTTCAAGACAGCGGCTCGAAGCTCTGGGATCTGATGGCCCGGCGCCCGTTCGAGAAGCTGGCCGGGCCGACGGACGCCCGCGATATGCTGCGGCGGGAGCTGATCTTCGAGCCGGTCACCGAAGCCCGGCGTCTGATCTTCATCGCGACACCACATCGAGGCAGCCGTCTCGTATGCGGGGCAGTGAGAGAAATCGGAAACCGTCTCGCCGCCCCGCCTGAGCGGTTGCTGGCAGGACCGCGCGGCGCTCCTGGCCCCGAACGGGCCGGACGCGTTCACGCCGATCTTTCTCGCCGGATTCGCGATGAGCCTTGATCAGCTCGCGTGGGACAATCCGCTGCTCCTGGCCATCGACGGTCTGCCGATCGAATCCAATATCAAGCGACATTCCATTATCGCCGTCCAGGGCAGGTATCCCGGCCCAGGCAAGGGCGACGGCCTGGTGTCTTATGCCAGCGCGCATCACGTCGGGGCGACGTCCGAGCTGATTGTGAACGCCGGCCATGTCTGCCTCGACAACCCGGAAGTCATCGGAGAGGTGGCCCGGATTCTGAAGGAACACGCAACACCGTAGAAGACGTGTTGTCTCACCGGTCTGTGTGGAACGTGACTTTTCTCGTATGAGCATACCTCACTTGCACTGGAGCGAACGATCATGACGCGAATCCGTCCCAAGCGACAGCGTGCGGTTGGTTTTGAGGCGCTCGAGGGGCGCCTGGCATTGAGCACGGGGATGGCCGTGGCCTCTCCGCATATCCATGAGGCGATTGTGCGTGCGTCGCAACGCTCAATTCCGGCCTCATTCACGGGGCGCGTCTCGACTGACGGCCCGACGTTGACCACCACCAATCTGAGAGGCCACATCGGGCCTGACCGCTTTACCGGCTCCGGCACCGGCACGGAAGTGGGCAAGGCCTTCCAAGGAGGCGACGTCAACTTGAGCAACAGCCAAGGTACCATTGAGCTTCAGCTCAGCCCCTTCTATACCGAGCGTGTCGGCAAGACAACGACGAATACATTTGGAATCACCGTCGTGTCCGCCACCGGCAAGTACCTTCCGTATCTCACGAGCCAGGGACGCATTACCAGGTGGAACGTCCCGGACAAGCCAGGTGCGACGGCAAGCTTTGCCGCAGTCTTCACGGTATAGATTCAACCCGGGCGAGTTATTCGGCGAGCGAAGCGCTCTCGCTCACTATGGAGAAACACCCTGATGCGATACCCGCGTCGCTCTCGCCGCGCAATCCCACTCCTCGATCACCTCGGCGCTCGTTGCCTGCTCGCGGACTTCTTGCAGCCCCCGGCCCTGGGGTACACCCCCGCCGAAATCACCGGCGCGTACGGTCTGAATGCGATCACGTTCAGGTCACCCGCCGACTCGCTGGTGAATGGAAATGGTGCAGGCGAGACGATTGCCCTGATCGAGGAGTATCACGACCCACACATCCAGGCCGATCTCAAAGTGTTTGACGCCAAATTCGGCCTGCCGAATCCCTCACTTTCCGTGATCAACCAGGCTGGCGATCGGACGAACAACGACTGGGCGCTCGAGGAATCCATGGACGTGGAGTGGGCTCACGCGATTGCCCCCGCCGCGAAAATCCTGGTGGTCGAGGCCGCGCCCGCGAATTCGCAGATGAAGGAATTGCAGAGCCAGTTGCGGGCAGAAAACACTGCGCGGCACGCCGCAGGCGTCGCGGTGATTTCGATGAGCTGGGGGTTCGCCGAGTTTTCGAAAGAGTTGTCGTACAATTCGTACTTCACGACACCGGCAGGCCATAAGGGAATTACGTTCATCGCCTCCAGTGGGGATTACGGATTCTCATGGTATCCGGCAGCTTCTCCCAACGTTCTTTCGGTCGGAGGTACATCGCTCTTACTCACAGGCTCCGGGGGCTACAGTTCGGAGACTGCTTGGTACTTCAGCGGAGGGGGCTACAGCCTGTTCGAGGGACAGCCGGGCTACCAGCGCTCGGTCCAAACCACCGGCCAGCGCAGCACGCCCGACGTGGCCTTCGACGCCAACCCGAGTACAGGTGTTGCGATTTACGAAACATCGACCGTAACGGGCAAAGGATCGTGGCAGGTTTACGGTGGGACGAGCCTCGGCGCCCCATGCTGGGCCGGAATCATCGCCATTGTTGACCAGGGGCGCGACCTTGCCGGCAAAAACAGTCTCGACGGTCCGACCCAGACTCTGCCCGCGCTCTATTCACTTCCCGCGAGCGATTTTCATTGCGTCACACCCAACAATGGGATCTTCGGCACGGGCGGGCTCTCATCAGTCCTGGGAGACTTCTTCGGCGGCGGCTACAACGGTGAAACTGCCAATATCGCGACCGGTCTCGGTTCGCCGAACGGTCCGTTGCTCATCACTGACATGGTGTCGAGCACGACCACGGCCAGTCCATCGGCAAGAACTGACGGCGGCAACGCGAGCCCGACCTCCCAGGTCGGTCTGCCAAGGAAGAGGGGCGCCTCGGTCTCGCATCGTCATCACGTCGACCGCCAGAGGCAACCGGCCAGCCAGCGGGCGCTACTCGCCTCAAGTCTGGCGAGCTCCCGACTGGCCGAGTAACGCTCGCCTACCGAGGAAACGCAACGACGATGCTCTCGCAGCTTGAGGTTGCCGTGGGTCTGTTGCTTTGGTGCGGCGTTCTGTGGGACGGTTTCGCGACAATCGTCCTGCCCCGCACCGTGGCCCCGATGAGACGCACGTCTGGAAGGTTCTACAAATGGACCTGGCGATTCTGGGCCGCGATTGGACGCAAGATCTCGCGGCCGGAGCTGCGTCTGAGCTTCCTCGCAATTTACGGCCCCCTCTCGGTGATTCGCCTGCTCGTCATCTGGGTCCTTCTCGTCGTCGTCTCGTTCACGTTCATTTACCACGGATTGGGCTCTCGATTTCTGTCCTCTACTGGATCCGTCACCTACGCCACGCTGTTCTACACGAGTGCATCAACGTTTCTGACCCTCGGGCTTGGCGACATGACTTCCTCGAGCCCGATCGGTCGACTTTTCATCGTCCTCGAGGCGGCGACTGGTTACATCTTCCTGGCCCTGATGATTACCTATATGCCCCTGCTGGAGCAGGCTTACCAGGCGCGTGAAATCGGAAACTTGCTGATCCACTCGCGTGCCGGACATCCTCCCAGCGCGATCACGCTTCTAAAGCGTTACTCCGGCGCCGACCGCTCGGAGATACTGCGGGGCAACCTGCGCGAGGCTGAGCGCTGGATCGCCGAGACCCTCCAAAGTCATCTCGCGCATCCTGCACTCTCGTTCTACCGCGCGCAGCACTTGAGTCAATCTTGGCTGGTCTCCTTGGCCACGGTCCTCGATACGTGCGCGCTTTTGATCGCGGGCAGCGACGGGCTGCTTGCGGCCCAGGCGAGGATCACCTACCGCATGGGGCTGCGCCTGGTCAACGACCTGACAGGTGCGCTCTGTATTGAGGTCGATCCCGAATGTCAGTCCAGGCTGAGTGAGGGCGACCTGCCTGTACTTCGGGCAGCGCTCGTGGGTTCGGGCTTGTCCTTGAGCCTGAGACCCGGAGCCTCCAGTGAGCTTCTGCGCCTGGTCGGGCGCTACGGCATCTACCTGTCCGCCTTATCTGCATTGTTAATCATTCCGCTGCCGTCGTGGAATCTGACGACCGAGGACGATCAGGCGGCCTATGCCATCGAGGAACTCTGAGATCGGCGACGCGCGGCCTTCTGAGTCGGGAGATTTCCATGATCGCTTTCGTTCCATCGCCCGTTTGACCAACGCGTCAACTTCACCCCACAATTTGTGGCATTCCTCGCATTCTGTCGAACTCACTTTCTCGAGCGCGTCGGGGTCGCGCAGCCTGTCCAGATTGGGGTCCCACCGCCACTGCGCTAACGTTTGCGACGGCAACCGGGACGCCGCCACGGGCGCGGAGGTCGTCGCACTGATTCGGACTTCGGTAAGGATTCCGGTAACACACACACACACAGGGTTAGTTGTTTAACAATTGATGGTGGCAAGAGGTTTACCTTTTGCCTGAGTTACCAAGACGGCGCACGGCTCCTGTTTTATTGGTGACACAAATTCGATGATATAATAAGGGTATAAGATCACTGTTGCCAGTTCTGGCAGAATAGTGGAGTAGTCCCGGGTTTCATCCGAAGACCAGATTGAACATGGGCAGATCGACGCCTTGCAGCTTGCCGGGATTACCGAGATCGTTACGGAGAAGGCATCTGGCGTTGAACAACGGCGGCAGTTGGATTCGCTGGTAGCATCACTCAACCGTGAGGATACCATAGCCGTCACCGAGGTCAGCCGCCTCGGCCGAACGACTGCCGAGGTGCTGTTGTTGGCTGACGATTTGAGGAAACGCGGGATACATTTGCGTTTCCTGAATCTCGGGATCGACACGGCGACTCCAGCAGGCGGTTTGGTGTTGACAATGATGGCCGGTCTCGCGAAGTTCGAGCAACAAGTGCTCCGAGAGCGGCAACGGCGGGGCATTCACGCTGCTCGTCAGCGGGGCAAGCATCTGGGCCGTCCGCGGTTGCTCGACGGATCGCACGCTATGGTGGCTCTCCGCGCCGCTTGCGTGCTGGCGATACCTTATCAGCCATCGCCCGTGAATGGCGGGTATCGGAGCGGACGGTATCGACGCTTGTGAATAAACATGCTGACGATGGACCGCCGCCAACGCTGCCCGGAGGGATCTGATCGAAACGATGTTGCCCGACATGCTGCGAGTGGTGCTCTCCATCAAAGCCGGCAAGATCATGCCTTCAACGATTCTGCGGCGACTGGCCACGTACAGCCGCAAGAACAAGCTATACCTCGCGCTGCGTGAACTGGGGCGGGTCGTTCGCACCATCTTCCTGCTCAAGTAGCGGCACGCTATGTGCCGCCGGAACGGTTGGATCGCGACATGCGGCCCTCGATCAAATAGAGTGGGCAAACACATCGGGCGTAACGCCGCTGGTTTCAAAAACCCGGCCATCTGGCGCGAACATCCAGGCCGGTTTGTGCGTCCTTTAGATACCAGAGGCGAGGGTGACTGCCAGAATAGCGGGATGGGGCTCCGCCCGGTCTAAAGATCAGTTGAGGGGATCGGACTTCAATGATCGGCGCGTGTCGACTGTACCACCTGACGCATGAAGGCAGCAGACGGGGCGTCCGTTGCTCGGCAAGCTCCCGTCCGCGTCACGCCCACCGCTGTTGATACCAGGCCCGTCGTGCATACCCCACCGAGACCACGAGGCCCGGTGTCGAAAGCCACCGGGCCTTGCCGTTGGACGGGCTCAGCTTCTTCGCCCAAACCGGCATTCAGTCACCAAACCAGTCACCATTTTGGTGACAATCGGGGAGAAAATAGGCGAACGCATGGAAAATATACGATCCGTAGAATCATCGTAACTTCTTTGAAAACAGGGGTTTTAAGCAAAACGCCCCGGTGGTGAAACGGACGATCATCCCTCGCTTCTAACGAGGGGTTCCAGGTTCGAATCCTGGCCAGGGCATGGTTGGCGGATTGACGGGTCCCGTCGTCTAGCGGCGAAGACGTCCCTTTGACGTGGGGAAAAGCGGTGGTTCGAGTCCACCCGGGACCACTGGACTTTCCTTTTCAATTTGGGAAGGGCTATCCGACTGGCGACGGGGCCCGCCTGGAACGCGGGTGAGCGATGAGCCTTGCGGGTTCGACTCCCGCCCCTTCCGCTCTTCTTTTGTCCGCAATGTATCGAAATCGAAGCTGTATTCGACGGTGCCCGTGGTGTAACGGAAGCATATGAGATTGTGAATCTCAAGGCGCCGGGTTCAACCCCCGCCGGGCACCCTCTGGTTTGCCGGAAATGGAGACTTTTCATGACAACTGCCGTGCTGGACCAACCGACGCTGGTATTGAACCGGAACTGGCAGCCGGTTCACGTCACGACCGTGGCCCGGTCGCTGATCTTGCTCTGGAACGATGCGGCGAAGGTCGTCGATCCCGAGGAATTTCGGCTGATGTCCTGGGACGATTGGACGCGGTTTGTTCCGGATGAGGGCGCGCCCTGCGTCCGCTCGGCGCGGCTGCGGCTCAAGGTGCCCGAGATCATCTGCCTGGCGCACTACGACCGGCTGCCGAGCGCCGCAGTGACCTTCAGCCGCCGCAACGTATCCAAGCGTGACCACTACACGTGCCAGTATTGCGGGGCACAGCCGGGGGCCGAGTCGATCACGATCGACCACGTCGTCCCACGGTCGCAGGGTGGCACCTCGACCTGGACCAACTGCGCCGCCGCCTGCACGGAGTGCAACGCGCGCAAGGGAGACCGCACCCCGGACCAAGCCGGAATGAAGCTGCGGCGCCGGCCGGTCCGACCCGAGTGGAAGCCTTTTTACGCCGCGCTGGGCGGACGGACCGAAAGCTGGGCCAGATTCATCTAATCAAAGGATGAAGGATGAAGGATGAATACCGCAGGGAAGCGCGTACCCTGTCTTTGTTCATCCTTCATCCTTCATCCTTCATCCTTCATCCTTCAGTTCAGGGGTGTGCTCCTGGGAGAGCAGCGAGCCTCCAAAACTCGCGGACAGGGTTCAAATCCTTGCACCCCTGCTGGTGATTGATCGGAGCAAGGCTTGAAGCCGCTCGTGTGCGGCGTCAAGCTTGGGCTGAAGCTCGGGTGGATTCCCCCGAGCATCGCGCGCGAGGATCTCCTGGTATTCCGCCATGACCTCGTCTCGATGATCTTCGATATATCGGATCGCCGCCTCGACCTGACGCGAACTGAGGTCAAAAAGCGTGGCGATCTCGTCTCTGTGCCATCCCGCCTTGTGGTAATCGAGTACATCGAAAACGGTGATTCGCGACCCCGCGATTCGCGGCGTGCGCCCGGTCTTGATGATCTTGGCCTCGAGCATTGGTCCAAGTCTCCACTCTTGAGAAGCATCCATATAGTGTTCTGTGCCAGGACCTTCCTCCAAAGGAATAAGCGGTACGCCGTCTCAGGATCGTGGCCGCCCACATCCCCCTGCCAGGCGGCGTACCCGAACGAGGTGGAAATGGTTGGGCATCAGCACGAAGCTGAACAACTCCCAGCCGGACCGACCGACCGTCAGAGCCAACCCATCGACAAGCCGCTGGTGGTCCGCCCCGGCGTGGAAGATCCGCTGACGCCCTGCGCACCGTTACGCACCCACCGGCGCGGCTACGATCCCTGACCAGCCGTACTGGCGACCCCGGTCGGCGGCAGCACCCGGTTCGGCTCAACTTCGGGGGATGTGAACGAAACGAACTTGCGCCCGCTCTTCTTCTCTTGTTCTTTGATGTCTTGATAGATCGCGTCCAAATCGTAATTGAACTGGGCGGCGTGCGCATCGCGCACGCGGCGTACTTCCTCCACAATCGGGTCGTTCATGGTCCCGTCTCCAGGAGTTCCTCCGGCGTGCAGATGATGGGGGCCTTGGTTCCATTGCTGGCGCACATGGATTCGATCAGCGGCCGCATCGTCGCATTGGCGAGGTGGCGGCAATTCCACGTCAATAGATAGGGTACTCGTTGCGTGGCTGCGATGGCAATGTGCAACGCATCGTCTCCTGCCTTTGCGGGCAAGATCCCCGTTCGAATGAATTCTTTCGCCAAGGCCAAAGCCGCAGCCGTCGTCTCCAAAAGGGTCATCGGCTGCAACACCGCAAGCCGCTCTTGAGCGGCTTGAGCATCGCCAGCGCCCGCTTCCTGCAGGACCAACTGGGACACACAAAGCTCGTAGCTTGTTCGCCGAGTGTCCCACCATTCGTGGGTGACCTGCTGGTGGCCGGCGATCACCACGTCGCGGCTGGGGCGGGCCGTCAAGTAGCTGACAACGGTGGTCTCGATGTAGACTCGCTCAGGCATCGCCGGCCACTTCCTCACTGCTCGTCAGCATTCGCGTCCTCCAACCAAACTGCCCGACATCCGCGCTATTGTCAAGCCGCCTCGATGCGACGGCAAGGTCGGGACCGCCGCCAGACGCGTCCGCTGCGAAACGACCGTCCAGGGGGCCGGATCCGGTTAACGGTTTTTGGCTGAGGTCAAGCGAACCGGGGTCGGCACAAAGCGACAACCGGATCCTACCCCGGGGACGGATCTGACCCGCTGGACGACCCTGTCCTTGGCAACGAGCAGGTGGTGGAAAGGGAACAACCGCTAGATCATGTGATCATCCAGCTAGGGCCCTCGTGAGACTGGAAAACTCCAGTTCTCTCTTGCAACTCGAGCGAGCGTCGCGCAATGATGCGGCTGGCTCGATGCCATTCGTCGTAATTGGATGTCGACCGCACGTTGCGTTTGTGGGGGCGCGCCGGTGCGGGAGTGCACAGATTAAATGATGACATCGGGGCGGTGTCTGACTCCGCGGTGGAAGGACGCTTATATTGGAATGGATTCGAGGCGCACAGATCGGCGTCGGTTGCGGTTCCTTCCCAGGGAAAGGGCACGAATCCGGTCATTGCCGCTCTCAAGCATTCAGTCAAATAGTTACTTGGTTGTTGGTCATCCTATCGATCCCTTTTCTCGGCGCGAGTTTGGTCCAGCGCTCTGCGCCGCCAGAGCCCGATGTCATTCGGTGCAAGGTCCTCGTGGCCGAGAAATTCGTCGTACAAGGACCTGACGGTGGACAAGTGGCAGTTTTCACAAGGAGCCGAGGTGTTCCCGTCCTCGCATTGCAAAGCCCACGGCAAGACGGTTCCGTACTTTTGGGCGTCCTCCCAAATCGCGACCTCATCATCGATCTCCGCCGACGGCAAGGGGCCGCGAACGTGGTCCTTAGTATCGCTCCAGACGGATCGCCGTCTCTGAGGCTGAGGCGCAACGCTTCGAACAAGATCTCCGTCCGGGCAGATAGTGATGGAGAGTGTAACTTATCTATCGGGGAGGAAGTGGGCGGAAATGGCGCAAGGATAGCGGTGACGAAGGACGGCTCCATAGTCACGTTAACGGACAAACTCGGAAAAACTCGTCTGTCGTTGAGCGGGCTTCCTGAAGGACCGCTTTTATTTCTATTCGATCAAATGGAAGCCATGCGTTCCTCGATGCATCACAGGCGAACTGAGACGTCGGTGAATTTTTTCGGTCCTAATCAGGCCTCTCGACTCGAACTGAGGAGAGACGTCCGTGGAACGAGTGTCCTGCTCCTCGGTCCCGACGCCAACGAACAGCTACTCATCCGGTAATGATCGACGACAATTACATTTCCCCACCGCGACAATTACAATTCCCCACTCGTCTGTTCCATTGTTCAGGCTCCTTTCTCGACCGTTTTCCCAGTGAGATTTAGTCCTGACGACAACTACCATCCGTTATTCGTTATCCGCCCGCTTGCCATTTTTGACACGTCGGGGCCTTGGTTTCTTAGGTCGCTGCTGACGAATCGGGTTCCTGAACCTGTTTGGCCTGCTCCAAGCGGTAGCTGGGAACGTTGAGCTCCAAGATCACGCTATGGTGGACCAGCCGGTCGATCGCCGCCGCGGTGGTCATCGGGTCCTTGAAAATGTTCTCCCATTTCGAGAACGGCAGATTGCTCGTGATCATCACGCTGCCTCGCTCGTACCGCTCCGCCAGCAGTGTGAATAACACTTCCATCTCCTCCCGACTCTGTTGGACGTAGCCCAGATCGTCGATGATGAGCACCTCGAACTTGGAGAGCCGTTTCAGGTATCGGCTCAACTTCAGGTCGCGCTTAGCAATCAACAGGTCTTGAACCAGCAAGCTGCAGGGACCAAACAGTACCTTGCGCCCCGAACGCACTAGCTCTTGTGCAATCCCGCACAGCAAGTGCGTTTTCCCACTCCCAGAACGTCCAAAAGCCAACACGTTCTCTCGGGCATCGACGAAGGCGCCGTCCAGCAACATACGCACCTGCCGGGCGATCTTTGCCGGCAACCGCTTCATGTCGAACCGGGCCAAGCTCTTCTCGACCGGTAAATCCGAATCCCGCAGCCAACGTTCGATCCGGTTCGTCCGCCGGACCTGACACTCCTGTTCGGCGAGTTCCCCAAGGTACTGCTCGTAGCTGAGTGATTCTTGGACCGCGCGCCGGGCTACGTCCTCGAAGCTCTCACGAAACGTGGGCAGGTGAAGTTCCCGCAGGCACTCCACGAGCCGCTGCTTCACTTCCGTCTGCGAAGCCATCCCACACCTCCTTGTGATTGAACAACATATCAAAACTCGACAGATCAGTTGCCTCTACCCGGACCTCCGTGATCGGACAGGGGGGCTCGGAGCATCCGATCCGTTCCCTCACCCCCTGCGCAGTGATCGCCTGCCCCTCCTCCAGCAGGGCTCGTATGGCGCTGTCCACCATTGACTCATTCTCCCGGGCCGCCAGCTCCAAGATTTGCAGATACTCACGCGAGGCCCGGCCGGGTGCGGTCTCGCGCAGCACGTCATAAGCCATTCGAAACCGGCTCGTAGGAAAAAGGTCTTCCCGATACCGATAATTCTCAAACGCGCCGGGCTTGCGCACCAACCAATCGATCACGTGCCTGTAGTTGATGCGATGCTTCCGCTGCCCGCGAAGGCGTGGAAGCCGTTCGACGACCTTGCCGGCAAACCACACTTCCAACTCGTCGGCGTAGAGCCGGACGTCTACCCGCTCGTCGATCAAACGGCTGTCTACCGAATAGACGTTGCGGTCCACATGAATGATGCTCCCGGGATAGACTCGAACCCGCGCCCGCTTGTAGCTCTCTAATCGCGTTGGGGGAAGCGCACGCAGTACGGCCTGTTCCTCGGCGAAGCGCGAACCGGCGGCCGGCATTGCGCTGGTCTAGGATCTCCCGTAGGAATCGAGCGTAAGCCGCGCGGTCCATGAAGTCACGGTTGCCACGTAGAAGCAGGGCCTGGTCCACAGCCTCCTTGAAGCGGTAATGGCTCTGCTCGGCGTCCCCGTTCTCGTGAGCCTGGCGTGCGTTGATCTTCTCCATCTCCAGGCCGTAGTGGTCCATCAGCGCCTGGTACCGCCCGGTGAACTCCTTAGCGCTAGAAGCGTTGTTTACGGCCAAGCTCATTCGGTCGGTTCGGTGCCGCTGGGGCGAGCCGCCCACCTCCCACAGGGCATGCTGCAACCCGTCGCTTAGGCTCTCGAAGCTCTCGGAGAAACAGATCGAGGCCGTCTCCCAGTTCGAGTAGGTCAGAACGAAATGATAAACCATGTGATCGAACGGCTGGCCGCCGAGAGTCACGGCCAAGCTTGTCATATGGGTGAAATCGGACGCACCCAACCGGCCAGGATGATGAGTCTGTGCGAAGAAGACCTCCTTGGGTGGACCAGAGATTGCTTCCCACTGACGCACTCGACGTTGAAGCGTGCGCAGTTGACCGTCTGCGAATCGACCCGGGTAGCGGCGTTGAAGCCACTCGAACAAGATTTTCGCCTGCAAGCCGGGGCTGAGTTCCAGTTGCTCACGCACCTCCTCCCAGACGTCTGCGAAGGGGTCTTCTCGAGTGCGCCATGTTCGCGGCCAGGTCTCCAGCTCGCTGGGGAGCTTCGCCTCGTCCCGGTACTTCCGTGCGGTCTTACGGTCCATGTCCACCCTCATTGCCGCAACCGATAGCGGCTTCCGTGAATGCAACAATGCGTGCAAACGCCTAACTTGTCGATCCGTGACAGCCATGGTGATCCTCCCTCCTGGTTGGAGAATCACCAATTTGATATCAACTGGCGTCGGTGGGGAATTCTAATTGTCGTTCGAAGGGATGCGGTGGGGAATTCTAGTTGTCGTCATGGGGAATTCTAATTGTCGCTGATCATCCGGTAATTCGATTTGAACGAATCGGTAGGAAGCTTGGCGGCATACCGCGCCGACATTGGGAGAGTTCGTTCGCGGTGCTCAGGTCTCAATCCGACGTCTCCAGGGTGTTGTGTGACAATCAAGGTGTTCGGTCACGGGAGAAGCGATGAGCGATTCCCCATCCGCGGCTGATGACCGCAAAGTGAGGTCTTGGACCGGAAGAGGTGGCTTGCCGGTCCTCGCCATGACCCTGCATCGGTTCCGATGGGCAGTGGCAGTGCTCGTTGGAACGGTCTCCGTTGGACAGCTCGCACGTGCAAAGCAGAAGGCAGAAGACGTGCTCAAAACCAAGACTGTGATTGCCGAGAAATACGAGCTTCCCGGGGCCGACGGCAAGACATCGGCGATGTTGTACCGGGACGAAGCCGGACAGGCGAGACTTGAATTCCTTGACGACAAGGGAAGACTTCGCCTTGCTGTCGGAATGAATCCGGACCGTACGCCCGGAATCACGATGCTCGATGAAAAGACTAATCAAAGACTGCGCATCGGCATGGATATCAAGGAGAAAGTGACTTATCTCTATCTTTTTGATGCTCAAGGACAGGTGGCGATTGCCCTTTCCATGCACGAAGAGCGTGGTCCATGGGTATCCATTGGTCGATCGGAAAAGGGGCAGGTCTCGATCGGTCTTTCCAAGCAAGGTGAACCTCGAGCGTACTTGTTCGCGAAAAGCAAAGAGCCGCGAATTGGGCTGGAATTGAACGATGGTGCGCCTGCGATCATGCTGTATGACAAACAGGTGCGGACAGCGTGGAAGCTGAAGCCCGATGGGTCGCCGGTTTTCTCCATTTTGGACGAGGAGGCGAGAGAGAGATTGTCAATCGGCGCGAGCGACGACCATCCATACATTCGCTTTGTCGACCTCGATAAGAAGACGATGAAGAACATCCGCGATATTGTCGGAGGGAAGTAGCGAATTCGACAAAGTACAGGGGGTCGGATCCGGTTCACAGTTTCCAGAAGCTGGCGGCGAATTCCAGCAATGCCTCGTCGGAACTTTCTCGAATCAGGCAGCGCGCGGTCGTCGCGGCCGGTCAGGTTGCGGACGCTGTCAGCGTGCCCGAGACCGAACACGGCCGCCCTCATCTCCCTGCGAGGCGGCGTACAACGGGCCTCTGCTCTGAGTGATCCAGCCCTTCGCTCAAACGGCGCAATCCGCCCGCCGCGTCTGATCCGTCCGATCCGACCGATCAGTCCGATGAGATGCGGCGGCCGGCATCGCCCTTCAGGCTGGGATCGCTGATCCCCCCGAGCTTCGCTGGTAGCGATCATGCGGAACGCGCGCTGTCTAGCGCCGCGGTCAGAACAAAGTCGCCTTTCGCTCCGCGAAAGTTGTGCATTTGTTCCAGCGGACGCCACGAACGCAGACGAATACAGGTAACAACGCCGTGGTCAGAACAAAGTCGCCTTTCGCTCCGCGAAAGTTGTGCATTTGCTCTACCAAGAACCACGCCGATGCTCGGTAAATCCTTCCAGCCGAGTGACGAATCGGTCATCATCAAGCAACGATGTAGAAATAAAATAATATATTTCTCATTGAGAGGGCATACTTTCGCGGAGCGAAAGGCGACAAACGACGTCCCCGACGCTCGATGAATCCTTCGAGCCGAGAGGCCAAGCGCCCAAGGAGACAACATACTTTCGCGGAGCGAAAGGCGACGAAAAGACCCATCTGCGGCCATCGTCATCATTAGATCGCGGATCGTTCTTACAACCGTCTTCTTCCGTGTAGATCTGTGCTTTCCGTGGTTAAAGATTCCCCAATTTTTGGATCTCGTTTCCCTGGCGTCTGATCCGCGTTCATCCGCGGCGGGCAAGCCGAGATCTTCGATCTCGAGCTCGCCGGTGCGCGCGTTCGCGCTGCGACCCACAGCGCATAGCCGGGGCGAGCGGGCGCCCAGTCCCTATGAGGCGGGCTTGTTCCTTGACCTGGCCGGGCAGGTAGTCAACCGGTTCCGGTCCCAGGCACTTGTGACCTACGCCGGCCACCCGGTCAACCTGGAGCTGATGCGCACCGCCAGGGTCGCCGGCGTGGCCGTCGTCTTCCACCTGCACAAATTCGGCGATAACCGCCGAGGATTTACCGATGTCTCGGCGGTGGTCTTTCCCTCGGCGATGGCCAACGAAATACTCCCGCTGGCCAGCGAGCGCGGTGCACGACCCGAGACCTTGGGCGACGCCGGGTTCGTGATCACGATCCCCGCGCGGTGCACGCCCACTGGCGGCGTGATGCCGACCACGCAGGAGGTCGCTCCTTGGGTCGCTGTCATCGAGCGCCCTGGGACGACCCGGAGTTCGAACCGAGCCACCGTGAGCGCGCCAGGCTCGAGGCACGGCGCTGAGACAGCGATGCGCTGGCTCAAAGGTACGAGGCGCTCCTGTTAGATGTACGAGCCCGCGAACAACGGGTTGTCAATTTCGCCAACTGAGCCGTTTGAATCGCCTGTTTCGATTATTCCGTCGTAATGCCGCAACATATTTTTAAATCAAGACTTATATCGAAAACAGGCCGATTTTGCGCATCGGGTTCCGATTATTCCGTCGTAACGGCACAAATCTCTTATGCCTAAGGAGATCTGGCAAGAAAACCCGCGTTTCGCGCAAAAGTCCGATTATGCCGACGTTGGCCCCAACGTGCTTAAGGGCAGACACTTAAGCCGGCGCCCACCATTCCGGTTATGCCGTCGTTAGAATTAACTCATTAAATGGCAATACCTTGCGTGAATCAGGTGCCATCCGGTCGCGCAGGATTCTTTTGCGCGCGCCGCTCTGGCCCGGGTGCGTCAGGTTTCGTGGGTAGGCAGCCCGTTGGCGATGCGGCCCGCAGATTTCACGATTCGGTCACGGTAATGCTCAAGCCCAGGGACGTCCCGTCCCGGCACCTTGGCCGTGTCGTCATAGTGCCGTAGGCGGACGGCGTCGGCGTGGGCCGGGTTGCTTTCGAACTGTGCACGCTCCTCGTCGTTCATCGGGCCGCCCTGTAAATCCAGGCTGAAGCGCGAGGCGGGAGACAGGGCGTCGAGATACGAGGGGGAGATGGCGCAGAGATACCGCTTGGCGGCGACGTGGAGCCGGATCGGCTCGGTGACATCAGCCTCAAAGTGCCGCCCAAGCCACATGCAGCCAGCCTCTTCGTGGCGGCCGTCGATGCCACGGTGGGCGAGTTCCTCGTCTTGGCCTTCGAGAAGGTGCCCTACATCGTGCAAGAGCGCTGCCACGACGAGCCGGTCCGGCGCCCCATCCCGCTCGGCCAGGTCTGCGGCCTGGAGCGCGTGCTCGGCCTGCGACACGGCCTCGCCGTGATAGGCCGACGCGCCCCGACGGGCAAACAATTCGATGATCGAATCCACAATCGTCATGGTGCGTCTCCTCGCTCGTCGGATTCGATGCCGGCCGCCGCCACGGCCGGTCGCATCTGGTTTACCAGGAAGAACCAAGCCGCCAGGGCGGTCAGCAGGGCGACAGCGGCCAGCATCTGGAAAACGCCCTGCCAGCCCCGCGTGTACGACACGCTGGAGACAACCTTGCCCGCCACGACACCGCCGAACAGGTAGCCGACGCCATCGATGATCCCACAGGCGGTCGCGCCGCCTCGCTTGCCGCCAAAATCGAGCGAGATCGCGCCGGCCAGGTAAGAATACGGACCGATCAACAAGAACGCAACCGCGCCGACCAGCACCAGGGCCTCGCGCGATCGTCCCGCGAAGCTGGTCGAGCCAAGGAACAAAAGCGCCAGGCCGCAAAGCAAGATGCCGCCGAAGATGATCGTGGACCTCCCGCGTCGGCCAAAGCGGTCGCCGAAGTACCCCGCCACGATCACGGAGATCCCGCCGAAGAACGGGAACAGCGCACTCATCTCGGCGGCCGCTGCCTTGCTCAGACCGACGCCCTCGACCAGGTAGGTTGGAGTCCAGTTGTTGAACGACTCGCGCAAGAGAGTGAGGCCCAGCGATAGCACGCAGACGATCCAGAAGGCCGGGCTGCGCGCAGTGTAGCCAGGAGCGGACCTGCGGCAGCGGGGTGAGGGTCATCTCCCAGTGCGCCGAAGAGATTATCGGGATTCGTCTCCGGCTCGGGCAGGCCCAGATCCCGCGGCGACTCGCGCACCAGAACCGCGCTGACGACCAGCATGATCGCGAGGACCCCGCCCGCAACCCAGAAAACTTCGCGCCAGCCCAGACCCGCGCGGATCAGCCGCCCCATGAACGCGCGCGCCGCCGCGTCGCCGAACAGGAAGCTCAGGCTGATCACACCCATCACCCTGCCGTACGTCGAATACGAGAACCAGCGCGACGTGATCTTGATCATCCCCGGCCAGCCCAGCGACTGGACCAGCCGGTTGCTGAACCAGATCAGCGTGAAGACCGGTACCGAGGCGCCCAGCGTGATCAGCATCGTGCAGACAACTGCTCCGATCATGCCGATCAAATAGGTGCGCCGACCGCCCAGACGATCAGTCAGGGGCCCCGCGGCGAATTTGCCGAGGGCATAGCCGATCGTCCCCAGCGAGACGGCCCACCCCAACCGGTCGTTCACTTCGCCACGGGCCATCCCGGAAGCCACCAGCTCCTCGGTGATCGAGGGCATCGTGGTCGAGAGGTTCGACCGGCACAGATAATACCCGGCGTAGCCCAGCACCAGGAGCCCGACAGTCAGCCATTGCCAGCGCTCGATCTGCCGTGCGGCGTGGGTCGATGTTGTGGGCTGAATCATTCGCCGGACTCAGTTATTCCCGCGTCCACTTTGATCTGCGACACCATGACTTTAAGAGAACTCGTTCGGGTATCTCAAGTCTTCGGTGACTCGCACGTAGTCGAGCAACCTCTGGCGTCCCTCGGTCTGAAGCTGACGAACTGGTCACTTTCGGCGACTACCTCCAGCCCGGTTCAAGTGGGTTCGACTCCCACCGGCGTCTTTGAGACGCCAGCCGTCGCTTGCGAACAACATGAGCGGCCAGAACGGCGGCGGCGCGAGGCACAATTCTGCCTCTTTCTTTAATCTGAGATGGTGACGTACGATAGAACGTCTTACGAAGGACATTCGATCGAAGCGTCTTCGACCGTTTCCGCGCTCGTCGTGCCTCGCGGGAGACCGGATCGCGCCGTGGCCAGCCTGACTGTCGAAAACTACGTGAAGACGATCGCCCTGATCGCCGCACGCAGTCCGTCCGGGACCGCCGTCGCAACCGGCGAGCTGGCGCAGGCGCTCAACGTTTCGCCCGGCACGGTCACGGGGATGCTCAAGACGCTCTCCGAAGCCAGCCTGGCGACGTATACACCTTACGAAGGGGCGCGTCTGACCGACTCGGGCCAGCGACTGGCGATGAAGGTGATCCGGCGGCATCGATTGCTCGAGCGCTTCCTCGCCGAGACGCTCACGATGTCGTGGGACGAAGTTCACGAGGAAGCCGAGCACATGGAGCACGCGGCCTCCGAACGTCTCATCGACCGAATCGATGCCTACCTCGGCTACCCGGCGGTGGACCCTCATGGCGACCCGATCCCCCGCGCCGATGGCTCGCTCGCCGAGATCGACGGGATCGCGCTGGCGCGATGTCCGGCCGGACAGTCGTTTCGCGTCGTGCGCGTGATCGACCAGGACCCGGCCTTCCTGCGCTATCTCAGCGAATGCGGGCTCGAGCTGAACGCGGCCGGAGACCTGCTGGAAAACCGCCCCGAAGCCGGTGCGCTCGTCTGCCGGATTGGCGGCCGCTCGATCGCGCTGGGCACCGCCGCCGCCGGCAAGGTATTGGTCCACCCTTCTCTTCCCGGCGAATGATTTGGTGCGTTCTTTTGATACAAGGAACGGACACCAACAATTCAGGAGCGAAACGACTCGTCGGCCGCCGGGTCAGGTGGTCGATCGAGTCGAAACGGCGCGAGGTCCAGGCGCGGCGGACGGCCGAAGACGAGGTCCGCGACCAGAAGGGCCGTAGCCGGTGCGAGCTGCAATCCAGCGCGCTGGTGGCCGGTGGCGACGATCACGTTATTCAGGCCCGACGCTTTGCTGATGTAAGGCCGGGCATCGACGCTGCCGGGCGCAGCCCGGCCCAGGATGCCTCGACTTCCGCCTGGCCCAGGACCGGGCAAAGTCTCAAGGCATGGTCGAGAAGGTCGCGAACTCCGCGCGAGGTGGTCCGGGTGTCGAATCCCGCGCGCTCCTCGGTCGCACCGACCAGAATACGGCCGTCGTCGCGGGGAACGAGGTAGTTCTTGCCGTGCTCGACGATTCGCCCTAGCAAAGGGCGCTCGCCGCGCAGGAGGACGATCTGACCTTTGAGCGGAGGCGTGGGGGCGTGGACGCCCACGGGCGCAAGAAGTTGCCCTGACCAGGCACCAGCCGCCACGACCACCATGCCGCAAGCGAGATCGCCCGCCGTTGTTCGCAGCGCCGTCACACGACCGTCTTGGACCGCGAAGCCGGTCACGCCGCGCCAGGGCTCGAGGCGGCCGCCGCGCCGGTCAATCGCGGCGATCAAGGCGCGGAGCAGGCGGGGATTCCGGACCTGGGCGCGGTCGGGTAGAAAATAGACAGCCTTGAGGTCAGGGCTGAGCTCCGGCTCGACGCGAGCCACGTCGCCGGGGGCCAGCCGCTCACACGCGATCCCCTCGGCCCGCCAGCGGCCGGCCGCGGCCCGCAGGGCCTGGTCCTCCTGGTCTGTGAACGCGACGTCGACTCCTCCGGTGCGGCGATAGCCGATATCGATTCCGGTCTCCTCGCGCAGGCCGGCCGACCACGCCGGGTAGAGCCCCGCACTCCAGGACCGGAACCCCGAGCGCGGAGTTTCCGCCGAGCCTTCGACGTCCGGCGGGATCAAGCCGGCGCCGGCCCAGGAGGCCTCGCGGCCCAGGTCGCGACGATCGAGCACCGTGGGACAGAGCCCCTCGCGCCAGGGCATAAGCGATCGCCAGGCCGACGACTCCTCCGCCCACGATGACGACGTCGCGCACCTCGGTCATCACTTGGCATCCCGCTTCTGCCCACTCTGACTCTCTCGGGCCTGCCCCGTTTTCTTGGTGCCGAGCGGCAGCAAGCCGCGCCAGGTTTTTTCGGCAAGCCGATAGATCGGCCCTCCCTCGGCGACCAGAACCAGATCGAATCCGTCCCAGGCGATTCCCTCGATTGACGTCGCGTCGTACCGAACTTCGCTAATCAAGCGCCATGCCGGCGGAGGTCCGTCTTCACGGCGGTAGACGCGGGTCACCCTGTAGGAACAAACCCCCAGCAGCGTTCGAGCCGGGTGCAAGCTGGCACCCGTGGCGGGCTCGACGAACCCGCCCAGCCGGCCCAGAGAAACCGGACGGGCCGGACGGGCCAGAGGCGCCGGCGGTTCAAACGGCACCGTAAATAGCTCGGCTTCGCGGCCGTCCAGGTACTTGGCAAGGAGGAGGGCTGTTCCCCGGTCAAAGACCAGGCTTTCCGCGTCGAATCGCATCGAGCGGGGCAACGAATAAAACGTGGCGGCCGACGCCTTGAGCGGACGCTCGATCGGCATTGCCGGGTCGGGCTCATCAATGCGATAAATCGCGCGCAGCGGAAGGACGCCTCTATTGTTGCCGATGTCCCCCAGGTAGAGATGCCCCTGGTCGTCGATGGCGATGTCTTCCCAGTCGATATTCGGCACTTCGAGCCGGAACTGGCGAACAACGCGGCCATCAGAATGGACGGCAAAGAGCAGGGGAGGGTTGCCCGAATCGTTGTGAACCCAGAAGATGTCCGCGAACCGCCGGCTTTTGACGATGCCTGAGGCCTCGGGCATGAGCTGCCGGTCGAGCCGGCCCCGAAGCTCGAGCCCTGGGGGAGACTCGAAGCTCATCGCGAGCAGCGCGAGGATCGAATACGCAATGGACACGAGGGAGACGCTCCGGTAATCGTGCGGTCGGCGCGCTCATGGTACCAGACGGGACGGGCCATTGACCACCGCCGGCCCGCGGCGGAGATTCCTGGACCTCGCTCCGCCCCGCCGCAAGCACAACCGGCTTGCAGATGGCTTGGGCGTACGTCAAACTTGCTGGACTGCACGGCAAGGCGCCGGCAGCCGACGGATGATCACACCCCGCTTGATACCCATCCAGAGAGTGGCTTGTTCATGGAAACGCCGCAAGTTCGGCCTGGTCTGGTCACAAAGGCCGAGAGTATGCCCCGCGTCGTCGTCTTCTTTCCGAACTCGGCGCTCGGAAACCTCGTGATTCAGATCGTGACTCAGCTCGGCATCCCGAACGACCGCCTGGGCGTCACGCCCCCCGAACAGATCGAGGGAGGGCAGGGGATGGTCCTCTCGATCGCCTGCCCCGACGAGACAATGCTGGCCAAGGTCGAGTCAGTCTGCCGGCAGCAAGGGGGCCGGATCCACCGCCAGCGCTCTTGAGCCTGGCACCCAATCGAGCTGACCGCCAGATCGCGACGACGCTCATGCCGGCCATATCGTCGCTGCGCAATGCGCACGCCGCAATGAGTGTTTCATCCTGTGTAGCCATAGAGGTAGAGGAGGAACAGTCCGATCCAGGTCACGCCCAGAAGGCGCCCCAGCCGGTCGATCCCCGACGGCTCGGTCCGCCAGTTGCGGGAGATGACCAGTGCCGACCACGCTCCCAGGACCCCCGCGCCGACGAACGCCTCCAAGGGAGCTTCACCGAGCGGTGGCGGAGGGTGCAGTTGCCTCGCATGCGACAGGATCTTGGGAATCGCCTGCATGTCTTCCAGATAGTGGACGATGTAGAACGAGGAGGAGACGAGCGACGAGACCACGACGGCTACGGATGCAGCGCAGCAAGCGATGACTCCGGCATGGCGAGCGACTCGCCGCCGGCGTTTCCTGCGGTCGAAGAAGTCGATCACGAAGACGGCGATCGACCAAATCGCTGGAAACATCGTGACCTGGTGCATCCAGAAGAAGAGCCAGGCCTCGTTGTTGCCTCCGAAGGTGGTGAAGGCGATACCCGGCCGCACTCCATTGCGGTAAATCGCGAAGGCGACGGCGGTCGCGGCCACCAGCACCATCAGGTCGACGATCCGGAACGGTCTCTTGATGGGAGGCCTGCTCATGGCTCAATCACCCCCGCGGATTGTCGAGTCGATTCTCGGTTGCGTCGCTTGACGTGCATCCGGTCATCCGGCCGTCTCGCCGGGCGACTCTGGCAGAAATGGCAGTCGCGAGTCTACCAGTACGACCGCTCGAACACAAGGAATCCGGAACTCGAGGATCGACGCGACCAGATCATCTGGCAGACGAGGTCGGACTCGTGGCACAATCAGCTTTTCTGACGATCAGGCTCCTGTGGAGCAATCGCATGCCGCCCAAACATCGCCTCCGTATGCGTGACCTGCTGATCGGACTCTGGTGCGCCCTTTGCGCCCTGGCACGCGGAGAGCCCGGCCGCGCTCAGGAGATTCCGGCTTTCGCGCACGACGTGCCCGCAGTTCGAACCGGGCCGCCGATCTTCCGGTTCAACGGCAAGGACTTGAGCGGTTTTTATACTTATTTGCGTGATCACGAATATGAAGATCCACTCAAGGTCTTCTTCGTGCAGGACGGCTTGATTCATATCACCGGCGAGGAATTCGGCGGATTGACGACCCGTGACGAATATCAGAATTATCACCTGATCACAGAATGGATGTGGGGCGAGCGGACCTGGAAGCCGCGCAAAGAGAGCGCTCGCGACTCGGGAATCTTATTGCACTGCGTGGGCCGCGACGGCGCGGCGGGGGGCAACTGGATGGCATCACAGGAATGCCAGATCATCGAAGGGGGCTGCGGCGACTTGATCATGGTCGGCGGTGGCGATGAGAAGCCCAGCCTCACCTGCGAGTCTCGCGTCGGGCCGGACGGGCAATTCTACTTCGAAAAAGGGGGCAAGCCGGTCACTCGCAACACCGGGAGATACAACTGGTGGGGGAGAGATCCAGCCTGGAACGACGTCCTGGGCTTTCGCGGCACCCGCGACGTGGAGAAGCCAGCGGGAGAGTGGAACCGGATGGAGGTCATCTGCGACGGCGGCTCGATCACCAATATCGTCAACGGACGCGTCGTCAATATCGGCACCGGGTCGAGTCTGAAGAAGGGCAAGATCATCTTCCAATCCGAAGGTGCCGAGATCATCTTCCGCAAGATCGAGATCCGGCCGCTGATCAAATGATCGGACGAATGGCCAACAAATTGACGCGATGCGAGTCTCGCAGGCCAGCCAGCTCGCCCCTCGCGAGCAAGTCGTCGATGGCCGACGCCGTGATGCCCTTCCCGCCGGTCCGTGCAAGCGACACAAGATCGAGCGTGACGCCAGTCTTGGCGATGATCGCGGTGGCGTTCCCGCCGGCGGTCCCGTTGTGGTCGCCGTCGATCAAACGTCCTTCTGCATCCTCGAGGGCGTTCGGGCCGGTGCCGTAGACGAGCAACTCCACCGGCTTGGTGAGGGTAAACGGCTTCTTGGGCATGAGCGCAACGGTGCTGGTCGACGCCGTATATACGGCCGACTTGAGCTTGATGACTCCGGCGTTCTTGGCGGTGTATGAGCCCTTCTTGCCGGGAGTGGCCAGGCGGTAGGTCAAAAGTGAGTCGGCCTCGGAAGCGTTCACCAGCCCGCTGAAGATCACGTCGACCTCCGCGACCTGGTGTTTCTTGTTTGTCTTGTCCACAACCTTGGTCACAGTCACGAGCGGCGGAGGTGGGGGCGGCGGCGGGTTGTTGTCATGGATTACCAGGGTGCCGGCGCTCACCGCGCCGACTGTTGCCCCCGAGCTTGGAGACGAAAGCCTGAGCGGAATATCGACGTCGCTCGCGCCGTAAACGCCGTTATTGACGATCGGGACCGAGACGGCCTGGCTCGTCACGTTCGGGCCAAGAGAGACCATCTGCGAGAAAGCGGTGACCACATTCGGCACACCTGGGGAGGAGAGCAGGACGCTCACGGTCGCCGCGAGGTTGCTCGAGCGGTCGATCTGGATGTTCGCCGACAGGGCGGTGACGTTCGTGGTAAACTCGGGTGAATCGAACTGAAGCACCGCCGCAGGGGTGACGTTGATGGTCATTGTGGTCGCCGGCGCCAGACCCGTGGCGCTCTCCTCGAGCACGTACGCGCCCGCTGTATCGAGGGTCAGCCCGGGGAAGGTCGCAGCACCGTTCTTGGTCAGGACCGTGCGGTTCGTGCCACCGAGCGCTGCGCCGGAGGGCCGCTCTGGATCGTGACCGTGATCTCCCCACTGTAAGTCGAGACCGGGTTGTTATGGGCATCCTCGGCCTGGACGGTGAGCGGGAAGCCGGTATCCGCGACGACGCTGGTGGTGGGCTGAGCGGTCACCATCAGAGTCGTCGCAGTCGAGGCTGCCACATCGAACAGGTCAGTCGTCGCCGGGGTCAGACCGACCGCGGCCGCCTGGATCGCGTAGCCGTTTCCGGCCTCGTCGAGGACAACTCCTCTGAACATGTCCACGCCGTCCATGGCCGCCTGGCTGGGCGTTCCGGAAAGTCCGCCCAGTCCTGGCTGGCTCGTGAGGCTGAGAGTCACAATTTCGTCAAAGTTTGGGATCACGCTGCCACTGGCATTTTTCGCCTCGACGGTGAAGCCGAAGGGAGTGCCGGCCGTGACCGGGCTCTGCGGCTCAACGGTAACGACGAGTGTCCCTGTGAAGACCTGCACGACGAACGAGCCCACGGTCCCGGCGGAGAGAGCGTTTCCGGCCAGGTCGCTGGGAAGCGTTCCTCCGGCCGTGACGGTATAGTCGCCGTCATCGCTTTCGGTCCAGGAGCCGCTCGGAGGCGTGATGCGATACACCACGTCAATCGTCTGGGCGTCGCCCCACGGATCGGTCGCTCCGATCGGCGTCATGCTCACAGCGGTCGCGGTGATCCCCGTCCCATTGCCGGGAGGAACCACCTGGATGGTCGTGCCCTCAAGGCTGGCCGGCGCGATCGCCACGTTGTCGCTGTAGGCGATCGTGAAGGTATAGGGTGAAAGCGCGGCCGCGTTGGCGGCATTGACGAGGGTTGCCTGCAAGCTGGCGGTGGGGGCCTGGGTGTCGGGCGTCGCGGCGAACTGGTAAGCGCCGATGTCGGTGCCGCCAGCACCGGTCCGTGGTGCAAGGCCGCGCTGATCGGTGAAGAGGTTTTCGGGATTGGCGCCGGTGCCGATGGCGGGGCTGCCTGCTTGCGGGGCGATGGTTTCCGTCGGCCCGCCGTTGTTCACAAGACCATTCGGGTCGAGCATCGGGTCTTTTCCGACGAGATTGTTCGAGCCGCTGATCGTGCCGTTCGGCATGGTCTGGAACAGGGAATTGCTGGCGGTGACATCACCCTGGTAATCAAGCGGCCCGTTGCCGGCAAAGAGCGTGCTCACCGCGGTGACCGTGCCGCCCTCTTCGACTACGCCTCCTCCCTGGGTGTTGAGAGCGATCGTGGTATTCTCAAGGCTGGCCGACCCCGCGGTGACCCCGACGCCGCCGGCGGCGGCTGACCCGGGCGTTCCGTCCTGCCCAGGTGCTCCCGCGGTGCCTGCGGCACCACTCTTGCCGGCGGTGCCGGCCAATCCGCCGGCCGCCGCCGCACCATGGCCGCGGTCTGCAAGCCCACCGGCACCGGCGTGCCCGCCGGAGCCACCCGCGCCGCCGACACCGGCACGCCCCCCGGAGTTGGCAAGGCCGACGGCTCCGGCCGCCACTGAGTTGGCGGCGATGGTGTCGTTCAACGTCGTCAGCGCACCGCCCGCAATGTAGATCCCGCCGCCGTCCCCCGTGCCGCCCGCGCCGCCCACGCCCCCGGCGCCGCCCACGCCGCCATTGGCAGCAATCCCGCCGTGGCCGCCATTGCCGCCCGCGCCGCCGTGGCCGCTGACACCGGCGGCCAGATGCGCGTTGGTCGGATAGCTCGCGATGGCGCCTCCACTGCCCCCGTGATTGAATGAATAGGAAGGGATTGACCCACTCTTGTCTACCGGGAACGGACCTCCCGTCCCACCAACCCCGCCCTTGCCGCCGGCACCTCCTGCACCAGCGGTCCCGCCGGTACCGCCTGCGGCCGCATCGCCGTCAAGCGTGTCAGCCGCCAGGGTGATCGTTCCGCTCACGATGTACACGGCACCGCCCTTGCCTGCGCCGCCAGGAGCACCGCCACCGCCCGCGCCGCCGGCCGCGCCCGCAGCGCCCGGGCCGCCCATGCCGTCGTTGCCCCCGGCCCCGCCGTTTCCAGCGGTGCCGGCGTAAACGGCGTGATTTCCGCTATGACTGATGGAGATATAATCGGCATTGCCTCCCGTTCCACCGCGGCCGCCAAAGCCTCCTCGGCCCGCCGGGCCGGAAGGATTCACGCGCTGGGACCCGGCACCCCCGGTGCCGCCCGAGCCACCCGCGCCGCCGCGTCCAGCCATGGAAGAGTCGCCCTGGAGCGTGCCGCCCGCGATGGTGACCGTGCCGGCCGCCACGTAAACGCCGCCGCCAGAGGCAGCGCCGCCGATACCGCCGTTTCCCCCCGCGTCGCCCACCCGTGCCAAGCCGGCGGAACCGGCGTTCCCGCCGTTTCCGCCCCTGCCGCCCGCCCCGCCGTGGCCGCCTTGGCCGATCATCGCACCCAGAGCGGTGGATCCCGGCGCCCGGCCGTTCCGCCGGCACCGCCGGCGCCGCCGATTCCGCCCGAGCCCCCGAATGGCACGTTGCCCCCTCGCCCTCCCTGGCCGCCCAGGCCGCCCGTGCCGCCAACGGCTTGATCCGACCGAAAGCTCGATTTCGAGAGCGAAGCCGTTCCGCCGGACGCGTAGAGCCCACCGCCCGCGGCGGATCCCCCTGTGCCGCCTTGCCCTCCCAGACCCGGGGAGCCTCCTGTCCCTGCTTTTCCGCCGGCTCCGCCGCCGCCGCCCGTGCCGCCGTTACCGCCACTAAACCCGTGGATATGTGCCGCGGTTCCACCGCGGAGCCCATCGCCTCCGCCTCCGCCATATCCCCCGCCGCCACCGTTGCCGCCGTTACCTCCAGCGCCACCGACGCCGCCCGAACCGCCCTGGCCGCCCAGTCCTCCGCGACCACCGGATGCTTCATCACTGTTGAACGTGTTGATGGAAAACGTCGCGCACATTGTGCCCTGCGCGACGAAGATGCCGCCCCCCAGACCCGGGCCAGCCGCACCGCCGGTGCCGCCCTTGGTTGCGGGCCCGCCGGCACCGCCCGCGCCGCCCGGGCCACCGGCGCCGCCGCGACCACCGGGTCCCCCGGGGATCGACGGATGGCTCGCCTTCGTCGCTTGACCACCGCCTCCACCGGCACCGCCGCCGCCGCCAGCACCGCCAATTCCGCCGGCGCCGCCCTGACCACCGTGCCCGCCGGCACCGCCGGCGCCACCTCCTGCATCGCTCAAATGGAAGGTGGTGTTGTCGATCGACAGCGACCCCGCGGCCAGGTAAACCGCACCTCCCTTACCGCTGCCGCCGCTACCACCGCTGCCGGGTTGGCCGGCGCTGCCGCCGGCGCCTCCCGCACCGCCGGATCCGCCACGAGCACCGCTGCCGCCGGGAATGCTCGTTCCGTCGCCTCCGCTCTTGCCGCCCGCGCCGGTCCCGCCCGCGCCGCCACGTCCGCCGGCGCCGCCCGCGCCACCGGCTCCTCCGGATTCGCCGGGCCCGCCTTCGGCGCGATCCATCACGAATTGGCCGTTATCGAGTGTGACTGTGCCCGAGCCGACATACAGGCCGCCCCCGAATGCCGCTCCTCCCTGGCCACCGGCGCCGCCAGCACCGCCGTCGTTGCCGTTGCCGCCGCCAGAGCCAGGGTTGCCGTTGCCTTTTGTACCGATCCCCGTTCCGGCGGCGCCGGCGACACCCGTGTTGCCGGACCGGCCATTCCCTCCGGCACCGGCCGTGCCGCCGCGTCCGCCCCGGGCGGAATCGCTGCTGAATTCGGTTGTTCTGACCGTGAGGCTCCCCTGAGCCATGCCGACGGCCCCGCCGGCTGCCGATCCGCCGGCGCCCCCGTTACCGCCATTGAGTCCGCCGCCCTGGCCGCCGAATCCGCCCGCTCCCGCAACAGCCTGGTTCAGTGTGAACGCATCACGGGCCAGCACGGCGACGCCGCTGGCCATGTACAGTCCCCCGCCGGCAGCTATCCCTCCCGCGCCTCCATCGCCACCGCTCTTGCTGGCACTGCCGGCGCCAGTGCCGGTAGGGACCCCAGGCCCCCCATTGCCGCCCTTCCCGGCATAGGCGTGGTTTCCGCTGACCGCGGTGTTGTTCATGGTCAACGTACCCGCCGCAAGGTAGATACCTCCGCCGCGCGCGGTCGTGCCGGCGGCGCCGTTTCCTGTGGGGTGAGAGCTTTTGGCTCCGCTGCCGTTACTTGTCGGTGGCGAGCCGGCGTCGTTGCTCTGGACCGCGATGGTTGACATCGTGACGTCGCCGCCATCGATCAGCACCCCGCCTCCCAGGGCTCCGGTTCCTGGGGTGGCGCCGGCGTCGTGAGCCCGGCCGTTCTCGATCGTCAGGTTCCGAAAGACAACCGTTACCGCCGCACCTTGCGCACTGATGATCCGGAACACCCGGTCGCCAAGCTGGCTGGCATCGATGATCGTGGTGGTGGGGCCGGCTCCGACGATCGTGAACGTCTTGGCCGCCACGCCGGTGGCCTGGTCGCTCAACTCCAGGTCTCCCGCCGACTGGTCGGTGAGGGTATACGTTCCCCCGGCAAGATTGATCGTATTCTGAGCATCGCCATTGGTATCGGACAGATTGATGGCATCGCGCGAGCTACCCGCTGCGCCGTCGGACGTCGCCGCCGTCACGTTGAAGACCGCGGGAGTCGCCCGGATCTCCAGGCCTTCCAGAAACGGAAATACCGATCGCTTACGGCGCGGAAGGAGCGGGCGCTTGCGGGCGGGCATGGAATTCTCCACGTCGCGGCTGAGGATCTCGGCAAAAGACACCCGTCAGCGTTGACGAGTTAGACTTTTCGGATGACCCATCGATCGGGTTGATACTGGATCGGGTTCGCGCGGTGACACGCCAGAGGCATCCTTGGTGTCGAGTCTCCGGTTTTGTGCAGTCGCGGCGAATCACAAGCTTTTCCCGATTCCCGGTCCCCAATCCCTCTGCTCGAGACATGGTTACACTAGAAGCGCAAACACGAAAAAACCAATATCGCACGCGCGCGAGCCGAGGACGACCGTCCGTGGCGTTTGGATGACCAGCGCGTATGTAGTTTGGCTTGATCGGGTTGTGGCGTGGAGCGATCTCGACGCTACTTCCGCTTTGCCTTGGTGTCTCGTCCGTTCTGGCGCAGGATGATGTGCGTCACCTTGCCGGCCTCTTTGACAAACGTGATCTGCGCGTCGGTGATCTTGAGGAAGAAGTCGGTCTCGGACTCGGGGAAGATCTCGATCTTGCCCTGACCGGTGCCCTGGGTCATGAGCCGGTCCCCCTCGCGCGTGATCGTGAGAGCGAAAGCCGGCGTAAGCTCGTACTTGCCGACATACCCGTCATAGATTTTCGGGTCGACCTTGGCCACGACGCGGGTCCTGGGCAGTGGCACTGACTCCCCGAAGACGATCCCGGCCAGGTCCCGCGCGACCTTTCCCGGGCTCGCGGGCAAGACATTGCACAGGACGGCCACGCAAACACCCTCGTCGGGGTATCTCTCGAAATCGGATGCGAAGCCGTTGATCCCGCCACCGTGGCCAACCTGCTTGTGCCCCTTGCGGTCACCGATCGACCAGCCGTAGCCGTAGCTCTCCTTGAACGGAGTGAACAGCGCCGCCGTGATTCCCTTGGAGAAATGGCCAGCGCTCAGAGCACAGTCCCACTTGAACAGGTCGCCCACCGTCGAGTAGAGAGAACCCGCGGCGTAAGGCTGGTTCATGTCCAGATACGGTGCGTTCATGAGCCCACTACCCAGACGATTGTAGCCCGAAGCCCGCTTGGGCAGCACCGTGAGAGGGTGGTCGTAGCCTGTGCTCGTCATGGCGAGAGGCTGGAAAATCGCCTCCTTCAGAAACGCCTCATACGACTCGCCCGAAACCTTTTCGATCACCGCTCCCAGGAGAAAATACCCTGAGTTGCTGTAGTGAAATTTCGAGCCCGGCTCAAACTGCAGAGGCTTGTCCTTGAATCGTGCGATCATCGACTCGACCGTCTCGGGCCTTGTCATTGACTTCCCGTACGCTGGATCGTCCGTATAGCTCGGGACGCCTGATGTATGGGTCAAGAGGTGATGAATCGTGACTTTATCCCAGGCCTTCGGCGCATCCGTGAGGTACTTGCCGACCGGGTCGCTCACCTTGAGCTTGCCGCGGTCCTGCAATACCAGGATGGCCGTTGCGGTGAACATCTTGGTAATCGACCCCAGGCGAAACTTCGTCTCGGGCGTGTTCGGAATCTCGTGCTCGGCGTTCGCCAGGCCGTAACCCTTGGCGAAAAGGATCTTGCCGTCCTTCGCCACCAGGACCGACCCGCTGAATTTCGTCTCCTTCGCGGCGGCGTCCATGTAAGCCGAGAGCCGCTGAGGGAGATCTTCGGAGCGCACGGTCGCGGAAAGGAGAACGAAGACTGCCAGGGCCAGAGTCCTGCTCACAGCGAAATTCCTCCAACGGTTGCCAGTGTCGACCGTGACGCGATTCAGTAAGACTTCGCCTCACGCGACGGAATACTCAACCCTCACAGTTCCACCACCACCATAGTATGCACGGCCAGGGGCGGCAGGGAAACTTCGGTCCAGTCGTCTCTGGCGACCGGTCCGAGCTCTACGCCCTCGGGCTCAAGGTGAATGCGCCTGGGTTTCCGTTTGTGGAACCGCATCGTGATGCCGCCCACGGGAACCGCTTCCTCGCGGAGCGGCACGTCCGCTTCCGGAAGTCCGTGATCGCTCGTCGAGTTGATCCCGTTGAACAGGTGGACCACCAGCCGCTCGCCGCGCGCGTCTTTCTGGCGGTAAACGGTGCTCTGGACGCACATCGGCGCCTTGACCATCACCGGCATCGGCTCGCGGGCAGCCCACTTGATCGCCTGGGCCATGATGATCCGCTGGTACGGGTAGCCGTAGCTGAAGTTCGCCGCATCGAAGCCGGCCGCCATGTACACGACGCGTCCCTTGCCTTGGTCGCCCATCACGACCGCCGGAATCGGCTCCCTTCCTTCGGGGAACATGATCATCGCCCGCTTCATCGGCGGGCGGGCATCGCTCATCCGCACCATGGGCCCCTTGAAGCTGGCCTGCACGCCGTTCACGATTCGCGCCAGCCGGGGATCATCGATCAGCTCGCTCGTCAGCACGTCGCCGGCTCCCCACCGCATCTCGGCGGCGCCCTGGCGATTGGCCCAGTACTCGTCGTCGGCCACGATGGCAAAGTTCGCGTCAAGAGCGGTGCGTTTCGCTGGGGCCGCAGGCCGCCCCTGGTAATCAACGCCGAACAGGTCGGCGAGCGCGAAGTTGGCACGCGGATGTCCCAGCTCATCGAACAACGAGGTCTCGCACGTGGCGACCAGGCCGCCGCCGTTCTGAACGAATTGGCGTATCGTCTTGACCTGGTCGTCCGACAGTGCGGCAGCGTTCGGCAGGATCAAGACCTTGTACGGCTCGAGACGCTCCCCGCGCAGGTCGAGCTCGGTGAAGAGGGTGATCGGCAGATGCTCCTCCCATGCCACGCGGAACACGCCGAGCGGATGCGCGAGGAACCGTTCCATGACCTGGCCCCCGGCGTAGAACTGGCGGGTTTGTTCGCTCACCAACAGCGCCGCCCAGGGCTCCTGGGTTGTCTGGATGCACCACCTCTTGCGCTTGCCGATCTCCCGCATCGTCTGGTCGCCCGCCTCCTTGCCGGCGCCCGTCGGCAGAGCGATCGGGGTGATGGACCCGTTGGTCATCGCCATCATGCACCGCACGAACAGCTCGTGGCCTGGAAAGCTCGAGCCGCTGTACGGATTGCCGCGCGACATGATGTATGGCTCACTGGCCCCGGTGCGCCCGCCGGTGAGCGCGCGCACGTAGGCAGCGCCAAACGCGGGCACGACACTTGCCCCCAGATTGACCTCATCCAGCCACCACTCCTGAACGGGGCAGTCAAACAGCAGATTCATCCGCGCGGACATCACCCGCGGCGTGGTGAGAAAATGGCCGTAGCGTCCGGCGTTGGTCGTCCAGGTGTACACGGCGGCCTGCGGGTTCACCCGGCGCAGCCGCGCGTGCAGCCTGCGATACCAGTTCTCCAGCTTGGTGTCGGCCCAGAGCAGGTAGATCTTGTACTGTTCGTCCGCCAGGTCGACCTTGGCCGGAAACTCCCGACCGGTCTCTCTCCGGTACAGGTCCATGTCGTAACGAGTGTAATTGATCGACATGTGATAGTTGCCATCGAACGAGACGCCGTCGACCTTGTAGTCCTCGAAGATCTCGGCGATGTTCTCGATCAGGTAATCGCCGTACGGCGTATTCAGGCTCATGCTCCGCTTGGCGACGTTCTCCGGCCTGGTGAGGTCGAGGCTCGGGTCGAGCACCGTCTCGTTCGGCGACGACTTGAGCCGCCACTCCGGGTGCTGTTTGACGATCTCGGGGGGTGCGTACGGCGAAACACCGATGACGATGCGCATCCCGTGGCTCTTGATCCGCTCAAACGCGGCGTGCATCATGGCGCGCTCTGCGGGAGTGGAGTAGGCTCCGCCTGCGCGTTTCGGGGGGTAATACGGCTCCGGTCCGCCGAGGTGGATGACCGTCACGCCCAGGGCCGCCAGCTCATCAATGTACGGCAACGTCTTGGGGTTGGCGAAATCGCCGACGAATGCCTTCTGGATCCCTTCATAGACCCAGGGCGCCGGCTCGACCGGTTTGAAGTCTCGGTCGGGCGTGTACCACTTCAGTGTCTCGACCTTCGGCGGCTGGGCCGCCACCGACGCACAACTCGCCAGAACAAGAAGCGGTGCGACCAGGAAACGCATGCTGTTCGATCTGGGCAGCAACATCTTGTTGGTTCAGTTGAGCGTCATGACGTGCTGGTAATCGTAGTTGCCGATTGCGTCTCCCTCGGTGATCCCCGCCTTATCGTCGAAGATGAAGTGGACGCCGAGATAGATCCGGCTCATGCCGTTCTGCGCGGCGGCGGCGCTGAAGCTGTTGAAGGTTTCGTAGGTGCCCGGCTCCTCGTCGGAGCCGATGGTGAATGTCAGGTTATCGGTGCCGTAGAAATCGGCCAGGGTCGTGAACAGGGCGCCGCCAAAGCCAGAGTGTCCCGATACGTAGGACGGGAAACTCGGCGTGTAGTTGGCCCTGACCCCATTGCCCGGAGACCCGAGCGGCGTCCACTTGGGGTCGGCGACGGTCGCAGGGTTGCCGTCCTGATTGGCATCCCGAATCGCCGTGATCGGACGCCACAGGTCGTAAGCGAACTTCGCGTCCCAGGTGACGATCCCCGCGTCTCCCATCGCGACATCCGCCAGTCCGAAAAGCCGGGCGTCCTGGTCGAGCGTGTTGTGCTCTTCTAGTGCAACATCCTGAATGATCTGATTGAAATGGACCGGCGGAGGCCCCATGCCCAGCGTGTCGTAAGACCAGAAATCCGCGATCTGTGTTTGCAGGGGAGTCCGCACCGTGCTGTTCTTCGCTCCCAGCATCTCCGTCAGCTTCACGCCCGACGCATACGCGCGGCTGTTGAGGGCAGGGGGTGGAGGGGGCAGGAACGGCTTGGCGCTCGGGATCCCGAACGGCGTGACCTGGCCCCACTCCGGTCCCCAGGCGACCGAATAGTCCGGAGGGGTCGGCCGCCACTCTCCGGCGCGGTCCCCGGCACGTACGGCACCTGGACGTTCGAGCCGTCGTTTGCCCGCGCGGCCAGGATGCCGGCGGCGACGGTGTCTCCCACGGCGAGCCCCGCGGTCTTGCCCGCCCCGTCCGGGATGTCGGCCAGCGACTCTTGGAGCGTGGCGCTGTACGAGCGCCTGTTCCTGCGGGATCAGGCTCGACAGGACGTCAAACGCAGCCTCCGAGGCGGCAGCCTCCGGCGACGCTCCCGCCGCCAGGGCAGCCGGAACCGAAACCATGTAGACGCTGCCGAAATGGTCGATGCCGTTCACCGCGTCGTACATCGCCGCCTGCACCATCGCCATCGTCCGCGTGGACAGGCCGAGCGTATCCATCGTCGCGCGGATCGCGTCGAGCATTGTCTGGTTCCAGGCGATGATCACGTCACCGCGAGTGACTTTCGTCACGGCGGTCACATCCTGGCCGCCGCCCGTCGCCTCGACCTGGAATTGTGTCACGCCCATCCCGACCGAGACCGGGAACTCGTAGTACCCCTGCGCGTCGGCCGTGGTGGTCTGCGTGAACGTGCCCGTGTCCCCCGGGTCGAGCCGCACCGTCGCACCCGGCTCCGTCTGCCCGGAGATCGTCACGTTCGGGCTGGTCACCACGCCATTCAAGTCCGGGTTGGACGACGGGTCG
Source organism: uncultured Isosphaeraceae bacterium (assembly GCA_963781785.1). GTDB lineage: Bacteria > Planctomycetota > Planctomycetia > Isosphaerales > Isosphaeraceae > CAWAHD01. The sequence continues at coordinate 2,117,429 of CAWAHD010000002.1, forward strand.
AGCCCCGCGGTCAACGTGAGCGGCTGGACGATCATCGCGGCCCCCAGATTGCGGAGAGCCAGAGACCAGTCGCGCCGGTTGATCGTGCCACTGGCGGTTGGGTTGGCAGTGAGCGAATAGCCCACCTCACCCGCGCTCACACCCTTCAGATTCCGGATGAGATGCATGTCCTCGGCCGTCACCTTGTGAGCACCGGTGACGTCTCCGACCAGCGACACGTTGACTTCCAACGGCCCCGTGGCGTCCGGCATCTCCGCCAGCACGGTGTAATTGCCCGGTCCGACGCTGACCACCATGACATCGCTGGCACCGCCGGAGGGCGTATCATTCTCGACAAGAATCCGGTGCGAGGATCCGTTTTGCGACGTCATCGTCATGGTCACCGGACCGCTGCTGCCCTCAGGTGCGAGAATGGCAAGACCCAGGAGCACCTTGTCGTTGTGAAACGTGAAATCTGACTTGCTGACGTGCAGGGTGAAGGCCGCCGGGTCAGACGGCGTCGCGGCAACCATCGTGAACTGGCCCAGCGACGAGCTGTATGCCGACAGCAGGGTCCTTGGCTCAAGCACCTCGGTACTCGGCCGCAGCCGCCCGCGACTCGGTCGGGATTCCCGATCAAGTTGACTGGACTGCAACGCGCGCCGCAATCGGGAGTTAGCCATACGAGCCTCGCTGTGCTTCGAGAGCCTATTCTAGCCGAAAGGCCCAGCGCCGTGTGCCGAGAATCCGTTGCGGCGAGCTCAGCGATGGGGAAGATGGGCTGATTATGACACATAATCCGCCAAAAGCAACCAGTATCCAGAATCCTAATAACCTAGTGCACAGCCGTCTTTGCGCGGGTCGGAGCCGCCAATCAAGACGCCGCGCTGCCAATCGATTCGGATCGCCTGATAGCCTCCGAAGGTGCCGGGGGCTCCGGTCAGGCGATGCCCCTTGCTTTCCAGCCGGCGGCGCACTTCGCTCGAGATTCCCGATTCGAGAGCCACCGAGCCGCCCCCCTCGGCCGGCCGCCCGGTTGGCTCCGACGACCCGAAGTGACGGAACCGCGGGGCATCGCCGGCCTCCTGAACGTCCATGCCGAAGTCGATCAGGTTGCAGATGACTTGCGCATGGCCCTGCGCCTGCATGTCGCCCCCCATCAGGCCAAAGCTCAGCCAGGGCATCCCATCCTTCGTCACAAAACCCGGGATGATCGTGTGGAACGGACGTTTGCGCGGCTCGAGCCGGTTCAAATGACCGGGGTCGAGTGCGAACAGCGAACCTCGGTTCTGGAGCGCAAAGCCCAGGTCGCCCGGTACGTGGTGCGACCCGAACCCATGGAAGTTGCTCTGGATCAGACTCACACAGTTGAGCTCGTGATCGACGACGGTCAGATAGATCGTGTCGGCCTGCAACGGCTCGCCCGGGGTGGGCGCGAGGTTGGCCTGATCGGTCCTGAGAAGAGCCCGCCGCCCTTTCGCATACGACTTCGAGATGAGCGCCGCCACCGGCGGATGAGCGAACTCGGGGTCGGCGTAGTACTTGGCCCGATCTTCGTAGGCCAGCTTCTTGGCCTCGATCATCAAGTGGAGCGTCCCGGCCGATTGCGCGCCCAGGCTCTTGAGGTCGTAGAATTCAAGGATGTTGAGCATCTGAAGCACGGCGATACCCTGGCCGTTGGGAGGAAGCTCCCAGACGTCGTAGCCTCGATAATTGGTCGACACGGGATCGACAAAGGTCGTGGTGTGCTCCGAGAAATCCGAGAGGGCGAACAGGCCGCCGGCCGACCGCGAATAGCGGACGATCGCCTCGGCGATCGGACCGCGGTAGAAGGCGTCGCGGCCGTCGCGGGCGATCGTCCGCAGCGAGCGGGCCAGCGCGGGGTTCTGAAAGACCGAGCCCGCAGGAGGAGCATGCCCGCCGGGAAGAAAGCAGCTTGCCGAGGTGGGGATCTTCTGGAGGCTGGGCTCGGCCAGCTTCCAGTCGGCGGCGATGATCTCGCTCACCGGGAACCCGCTCTCGGCATACGCGATCGCCGGCTCCAAGAGCTCGGGCAGAGGCTTGGTGCCGAACCGGCGCCTGAGCTGGTCCCAGCCGTCCACACACCCGGGTACCGACCAGCTCAAGGGGCCGTGCGTGGGAATGGCGCTCAGTCCCTTGGCCTTGAAGAAATCGAGGGTGGCCGCGGCCGGAGCCCGGCCGCTGGCATTCAGTCCGAAGAGCCGTTTCGAGCGGGCGTCCCAGACGATGGCGAACAGGTCGCCCCCGAGCCCGCACGACATCGGCTCAACCACGCCCAGAACGGCATTGGCGGCGATGGCGGCATCGACGGCGTTGCCGCCTTTCTGCAGGACGCGGATGGCAGTCGCGGTCGCGAGCGGCTGACTCGTCGCGGCCATGCCCTGCCGGGCCATCACTGCCGAGCGGGTCTTGTGCGGCGGACCGGAAGGGCGGTCGTGGCCCCAGGCACGGCGTCCGCCGCCCATTTCGAGCCATACGACCGCGGTTGCCGCAATGATCCAGAGCCACGAAGAGGCAAGATCGCAACGATGACCCATCTTCGATGTCCTTCGAATGAAGTCCCGCATGACGAGAGTCGCTCCCGGCCAGAGTCCTCAATTCAGGGCTCGGCGGACCGGGCCGCCAGGCGGTCGATGGCATCGCGAAACGGCAGAGAAGGCTGAGCACCGTGCCCTGTGACCGCCAGCGCCGCGGCGGCGCCCGCCCATCGGGCGGCCTCCACCAGGGTCCGCTTTTCCGCAACCGCGACGGCCAGGGCCCCGTTGAACGCGTCGCCGGCACCGACAGTGTCGCATACTTCGACGCGAAATGCCGGCAGCCGGCACATTCCGTCCCGCATCGCCACCAGACAGCCGCGGGCTCCCAGCGTGATCACCACGGCACCGGCGCCGGCCTCGAGCAAACGATCGGCGCACTCTTCCCAATCCGGCTCCCGCGCGGGCCCTGCGTCCATCCCTGCCAGGGCCAGCGCCTCGACCTGATTGGGGGTGATGACGTTCGCGGCCCTCAGCAATGCCGTCGCCCGGTCGTTAACGAGCGAGGGCATCGGAGCCGGGTTGAGCACGACCTGCATACCCGCACGTACGCCGCGCTCCATCGCCCTGAGCGCAGTCTCGACGGGAATCTCCAGACCGGCGAGCAGGACATCGCCTGCCCGGAACAATGAGTCCGGCAGCCGGTCGACGTCGCCGGGTTCCAGCTTGAGGTTGGCACCGGAAGCGACGCCGATCATGTTCTCGCCGTCGTCGCCCACGAAGATGAGCGCCACGCCGGACGATATACCACCGACGGTCCGGGCGTGGCTCACGTCGATCCCCTCTTGCCGGTAGATGGCAAGGGCCGCTTTGCCGAGGTCGTCGTTGCCGACGGCCGTGACGAACGAGACCTCGCCGCCGGCGCGGCGAGCCGCAACGGCCTGGTTGGCTCCCTTGCCGCCGGGCGCCGTGGCGAAGCTCTCGCCCAGAACAGTCTGCCCGCGGGCCGGCAGATGGGGCAAACGGACCGTCATATCCGTGTTGCTCGATCCGAAGACGACGATGCGGGGCATGAGGGCGAGGTCTCAGAGGTAGTCTTCGCGGATCGGGTGGAACACATCGAGGGCGACGGCCGGCTTCTTCAGGGACCGGACTCGGTGGACGACTCCGCCGGGGATGCGCCACATGTCACCCGGCCCCAGGAGCCGCGTCAAGTGCCCCACGGTGAATTCGAGTTCTCCCTCGAGCAAGATGCCCATCTGTTCGTGAGGGTGGGCGTGGTCGGTGACGACCGATTCGGGCTCGAACCGGACGACCGAAAGCATGAGGCTCGTGCCGGCCATCGTCTGAATCTCGACGCCCGGAAAGATCACGTGTCTCGATCCCGACCCGGCCGGAAGGAAATAGACTTCCGGGGTCTCTAGACGAATCGCCTCGCCTCCGGGGTCAGGGCCCGTCATTCGAGGCCCCCGTATTTGGCCCCGATCCATTCACTCGTCCCGGTGATCAGATCTTCGCGTGAGCCGTGATAAACCTTCATCAGAACATCGTCGAGCTTTTCTCCCCCCTGGAGCATGCCGCTGACGAAGGCAGGGAATCCCTCGCGCATTCCGGACATCATGGCTTCAACCAGCGCAAAGCCAATCGCGTTCAGGCTGTCGACGGTGATCTGCTCGGAGCCGCCCAGGGCCTCATTGGCCTTGGTCGCCCAGCCCTGCTGCCAGTTGGCAAAGGCGGTCTGGCGGAGCTGGTTGTAGTGACGACTGTTGGGCTCGACCCGAGACGCCAGGAACGAGCCGATTCCCGCCACCAGCCAGCGGGGAGGATTGCCCGCCGACTTCACGGCAGCCGAACCCACCGCTTCGGTAAGCAAACCATTCAGCGTTCGATCGGAAGCCAGGCCCCCTGGCGCCCCATCTTCACTGCGCCTGGACCGCGGCCTGCGCTTCGGCGCACCGGGCTCCTCCTTCTGGCCACCCGCCGGATCGACTGCCGCCACGTAGGGCTCCGGAATCGTGAAGTTGCCCGTGGTCGATTCATCCGGTTCCAGCTCGCGGTTCTCCACCGAGCGGACGAACTCGATGAAGTCTTTCCTTGTGCCAAAGACATAAACGCCGACTCGCTCGCTCCAGTTGGTCGCCGCTGCGCCGAGAAAATATTTGAGATGCCCGTGTTGCGTTTCGAGGACCTTCAGCGTACTCACGGATCGTTCGCGCGCCATGTTGCCGAAGAGCATGAAATGCTCGCTCGGCACGATGTCGGGCTTGAGCTTGGGATTGGCTTTCTTAAAGCGGTCCTGCCCCGCCGCCACGACCGCCTTGTTGCGCTCCTCGACGGGGAGCCGGGCGATCTGGGCGCGGCGTACCTGCTCGGGGCTGGCGGCGTACGACGCCATCGGTTTCTTGGGATCGATTCCGGAATCGAGCCTGGCCCCCTCTTTCACCCATTGCTCGATCCGGGCGATCGCTTCGTCTGCCAGCACCCGGTTATTTCCCTGGGGCATCCGCGGCGTTTCCTCGCCCTTGATCCGCAAGACCAGTGAGCTCTCCTGCGGACTGCCGGGCGTGACAACCTTGTGATCGGGTGTGCCCGTTTGCAGTTTCTCGAACGTGGACAGGTCGAGCTTGCCCTTGGTGAGGCCCCTCCCGTCGCCACTGTGACAGCCCACGCAGTTGGCGACCAGGATCGGAGCAATCTCCTGAGAAAACGTGACCTGGCCGCCCGCCGCGCCCGACGATTTCTTGGGCTTTCCGCCAGGGCTGGCTTTCTTGCTCTTGTCAGCCTGCCGGGCCTTCTTGCGAGAACTCTTCGATTTCGCCTTGCTGCCCGGTGCGGGCATCTCGTCAGACGGAAGCTGACCCGAACGGTCTGCACCAGGGTTGTCCTGCCCACCCGGGTCTTGGGCCACGGCGTCTGGACTTGCCGGTGAGAGCGCCAGCGAAAAGGGCGCGCCGCACACCAACAACCCAAATGAGGCGAATCCGACCGTGGTGAGCAACAGCATCCTGCTCAAACTCGGCGACCCGAGGATCTTGGACATGGTTTCGTCCCCAAGGCGTGTCGGAACGGGAGCGACTGCATCAAATCATTGTTTCCCACTTGACGCAGTTTGACAAGACGCTCCGTCCCCCTTGGGCACAACAATCCCAAGAATCCTGATCACTCGGCGATTTTGATTGGGATCTCCGCCGACGCCGATCCGATCGCGACCAGATCAGTCTGGACCAGCCGAAGCTGGTAAGAGCCCGGCGACAGAGACCGCGGCAGATCGACGATATAGTTCGCGTAGAAGTCTTGCCGGCGATGGTGGCATGAATCTTGCGCGGAACCCAGTTCCCGTTCCCACTGGACCGGTCCACCACCCTCGGGCCTGAGCTCGATCCGGGATGAGATCCGCGACACGAAGTCTGCCCCCCTCGCTTCGTATTCCAGGCCGGTCAACTCGCAGTAAATCAGGAGGCGCTCTCCCGCCTTCAGGGTCTTTCTGTTCAGTGGTTTCGAAGGATCCGAAGCCCATGACACTCCGGCAGAGCCGAAGCTCGTTGACCTCCAAGGGAATGCTGCGGCTGGCATCAGAGGTCTGGTCCGGAGTCTGCGGTTGAGCGCTGCTCTGGGGCGTGCGCTCGTCAGCGAGATCACCGGGCTTTCGAGCGCCTTCCTTGAGCACGGGCTCTGGGACTGAACCGGCAGGAGCGGCAGCAGGAACAGGCGACTGGGCAAGGGCCGGATCGGGAGACGAAGACCGGGCGGCAGGCAAGGTTCGTGACGGCGGATCGACAAGGATGGAAACGGCCAGTGGCGGCTCCGGCGACTTGCCTTTGCCCTGTGAGGGCTCGCTGGAACTCCGCGGCGGCGACGCGACAGTCGGCGCTTCCGGAATGGGCGGTTTTGACCCGGCCGAACCAACGGCCGGAACTGGGTGAGTGACCTGGAGCGGCTTTTCCTTGTATGGGGCGGCGGGCACCGGGTCGGCGGCGAGGGACTCCCGTTGCTGGTCGGTCACGGCGGCAACTCGCCTGATCGCGGCATCGAGCATGGGCGTGCCTTTGGAGGCGGGAGGAGCGGCGCCCAACGCTGCGTCAGATTCGTTGACGTCTCGAGTTCCAGTCGACTGTGGAGCGGAGTCATGCGCGACCGGGGCTCCCTCGAGCTCCATGGGAGCTGCCGAAAGAGTCTGCTGCGATGGCGCGGTCGCAGAACGAGGCGGTGGGATCAGTAGTCCAGCCGTCTGCACGGCCGTGGCCTCGGGCGACGAAGGGGACGTCGAGGAAATCTCTGGGGCAGGGGACGGGAGTGCGGACGCGCGATCGGCGGGTCCGGCGATCGCGGACGACGCGGAAGCGGGATCCGGGGCGGACCCGGAACGAACGAACGACGACCTGAGGCAGCCGTTCGAGACGGTCGAACAGAAAAGCCCGATCAATACGATCAGGGCTCGCCAGCACTGGCGATCGAGCACCATCAGACAACCTCGGATTCGAGCCCGGGAACAACCTCCCGCGCTCCGGTTGACTCATTGACCCCGCCACAAAGCGGCCGATACCCTCGATATGGATTTCGCGAAGATTTAACTCAAGTCGCGGAATCGAGCAAGATCAAACGCTGGGATCCACGCCATCGGCGGTTGCGTTACCTCAAAGGGCCCAACAGGTTGTCCGTTCCCCGTGGCCCTGAGACTGCTTGGGCTTCGAGGCCAGGAGTCTGTATTTGTCACGACCGTTCCGGAGCGCGACGGGTCGGTGAGCCTGCGACCACATAGCTCAATCGCAATCTGGCGACTTTTTCGAGGAACGGCCCATGCCTGACCCATCCCTGCTTTTGCTGCTGGACGAAGTGCGCGGAAAGACCCTGCGGCTGATGGAAGCCGTCGCCCCCGAAGACGCCACGTGGGCTCCGCCTGGACTGCAAAACACGGTTCTCTGGCATGCCGGCCACTCCTACTTCCTGGTGGAGTGGCTCGCGAATAAAGCGCTGGGCGCAGGGTCCGGATGCCCGCCGGCTGGTATGAGATGTTTAGCTGGGACAGCCTTCCCGGCCAGGTCCCGGCCGACCGCTGGCCGCCTCTGTCCGAGGTGATCGCGGCCCTTGGCGATCAGCACAAGCGAATGCGCCAGACCATCCGCGGATTGACCGATCAGGAGCTCGATCAGCCATCAGGCCGAAATCCCGCCAAAGCCGTGCGGTACGATATCCTGCACGCCCTGCATGACGAGGCCTGCCACTGCGGAGAAATTCACCTCTTGTGCAAGCTGCGGGCCTCCGCTCGCGGCCGAGCCCGCTGAGTGTGCGCGACACAACCCACGACGAAAGGCAAGACATCATGTCCACCGCAGACGCCTGTCCCCAATGCGGCAAGCCCCTGCACACCGATCGCCCAAACGGTCTCTGCCCGGATTGCCTTCTCGGCGTGGCGCGTGTGGACCAGTCGGACGTCCATTCGGCGGCCACGCTTCCTCCGGATTCTCTTGCGACACCTGCGGTCGCACCCAAATCCGGAACGCATGTCGAGTACTTCGGCGACTACGAGCTGCCCGACGAGATCGCCACGGGGGGCATGGGCGTTGTCTGGAGGGCCCGGCAAACGAGCCTGAAACGGGAAGTGGCCATCAAGATGATCCGCGCTGGCGCCCTGGCGCGAGCGGAGGAAGTCGCGCGGTTCCTCCGTGAGGCCGAAGCGGCCGCCAATTTGCAGCATCCCAACATCGTCGCCATCCACGAAGTCGGCGAGCACGGCGGCCGGAATTACTTTTCCATGGACTATGTGGCGGGGCGCGACCTTGGAGCCCTGGTGAAGAACGGGCCGCTGGCGCCCACGTGCGCGGCCCGATACGTGAAGATCATCGCCGTGGCGGTGCACTTCGCTCACCAGCGGGGCACGCTCCATCGCGACCTCAAGCCGCAAAACGTGCTGATCGACTCCGCCGATCAGCCCAGGATCACCGACTTTGGCCTCGCCAAGTTCATGAAAGCCGACAGCTCAATGACGCAATCCGGCGCGGTCATGGGCACCCCCAGCTACATGCCGCCGGAGCAGGCCGCTGGCCGTCATGGCGACGTCGGCCCCGCCAGCGACGTTTATTCGCTGGGCGCGATTCTCTACGAGCTTCTCACAGGGCGACCGCCGTTCCGCGAGTCCACGGCGATGTCTACGCTGATCGAGGTGCTGGAGGCCGAACCGACGGCACCGCGCCGGCTGAAAGCCGACATTCCTGCCGATCTCGAAACGATCTGCCTCAAGTGCCTCGAAAAATCGCCATCGGCTCGCTATTCCTCGGCGCGGTCGCTGGCCGAGGAGCTGGACCGCTTTCTGAGCGGCGATCCCATCCAGGCCCGGCCGGCAAGTTCGGTCAAGAAGACGGTGAGCTGGGCTCGCCGGCATCCGGGTGTCCTGGCTGCCGCGGCAGCGCTGGCCATTGTCGCGCTCGCGATCGGCGTCTTCTACCTGTTCGAAGAGAACGCGTTCTGTGCGCCCGGCAGGCCCATCCCACGTTAGCCCGCATCCCTGGCCCGCTTCACCAAGCCTTGAAGGTCTGGAGCGCCATCGGTCAACTCGCGTTCCTTGCCGGCGGCTTTCTGTGGCTCACGGTGCTCAGACAGGCGCGGGGTTTGTCGTGGCAGCAACAGGTCGATATGCGACACCCATTCAGAAGCCCGCCCGATCTGCGCACCCTGCCCTTGGAGCCTCTCCATGAGCGAACCCGGAGCTGGGCAATCGTGGGGAGTCTCATCCTCATCGCCTATGGTGTGGTGCTCCTGGCGATGACGATCCAAGCCTCTGTGTGGGAAGCGGAATCCATCAGCGACCATCTTGCCGCGATCTACCTCCTGGTCTACTCGGGGCTCGCGACGCTCGGGCTCGTTATCCGAGACTACCGTCTGATTCACTACGGTTTGCCGGGCAGCTCGAAGCGGGAATTGCCTGCGGAGCAGATCGAGCCGATCCGCCAAGCTCTGGAGAGTCGCGACATGACAGCCGCCATCGCGCGCTACCGGGAGGCCGTGCCGGAAGCGGGTCTGCCGGAAGCGAGAAACTATGTGTTTACCCTCATGATCAAGTTGAGACGACAGCAACCCGACAAGTTCGCTCTGTCGCCGTTGTCGCTGAACACGCTGAACTGGCGTGGCTTTTTGATCTGCGCCGTGATCGAAGCTGCCGTACTTGGCGTCGTGTGGATCGTGATGCCGCCATCCCATCCGGCTTCTGCTGTTTCGCAGTTCGCCTACTGCTTGCTATTCGGCATGGGACTGCTGGCAGCCGCGCGCGTCCAGGGGTTTCGCAAGTTGCTGGTCTTCGCTCCCTCACTCGCTGTCATGATCTTGAGCGAGATGATCGTGCCGCGGCTGGCTGAGGCAACGTCTCATTCGAAGGGCGCTTACCTCTGCGGAGTTTTGTTCGGTGTTGTCCTGATTGTGTCCGCATTCACTCCTCGACGCCAAACGGCTTGACGCGGGAAGGCATGATCTCCTCTGACCGACAGCTTTCTTGAAGTTTGACTGCACAAAGCTTATGAACTACTTGAACGTGCTCTCTTGTCACCGTTTGCGGCTCGCACAAGGAAAGGTCGACCATGGGGCATGGAATCGAGCCTGATATTCTCAACTCGATCGTGCAGGGGGACTGCGTCAAATCACTGTCGAAGCTTCCACCAGGATGCATCGATCTGGTATTCGCAGACCCGCCTTTCAATATCGGATACGAGTACGACGTCTACGACGACAAAAAGGGGCCAGACGAGTATCTCGCGTGGACTCGGAAGTGGATCGAACAGGTCTTTCGGGTTCTCAAGCCGTCGGGAACGTTCTGGCTCGCCATCGGCGATGAATACGCTGCCGAAATCAAGGTCCTCTGCCACGAGCTTGGCTTCACCACGCGTAGCTGGGTGATCTGGTATTACACGTTTGGAGTGAATTGCACTCGCAAGTTTTCGCGATCGCATGCGCACTTGTTTTACTTTGTAAAAGACCCGAATGAGTTTACATTTCGGGACGACGATCTTGAGAACCGAGTTCCGTCCGCTCGACAGTTGGTCTACAACGACAGCCGCGCCAATCCGCTTGGGCGTTTGCCGGATGACACGTGGATTCTCCGCCCGCAAGACCTCGCCGACTGCTTCACTCCCGGGGAAGACACCTGGTATTTCCCCCGCGTCGCCGGAACCTTCTCCGAACGGGCGGGGTTTCATGGCTGTCAGATGCCAGAGCAGCTTCTCGGACGAATCATTCGAACGTGTTCCAATCCAGGCGAGCTGGTCGTCGACCCATTCTCGGGCAGTGCAACCACCTTGGCCGTCGCGAAGAAATTAGGGCGCACTTTTCTTGGATTTGAACTATCTCCCGAATATGTCGAACAGGGCGTGGCACGGACGAAGAGCGTGAGAGCCGGTGACGCCCTCGCCGGCGCGCCGGAGCCGCTCGTCAGTGCACCGGCCACGCCGAAGCCGGCGAGCAATCCAGTCAAGAAGAAACGTGGCAGCCGGCCGCGCCGGCAAGAGAATGGGTATCAGCACGAACTCTTCCGGACGGAAGAGCCTCTTGTCAGCGATCGACCTGATCGACCTGTTGAGCATGCCGAATCGCTCGCTCCAGACGCCCAGGTCGAGATGGAATGATTTGGGGCCAAAGTGGGCATGGTTCAATGCAGGGCAACACTGGGGTGTTGGAAACTTGGATCCTCGCAAGTGGCGGTTTCCCCCCGGTTTTGTGCGCCGTCTTTTCCCCCCCTTGCGAAGGGGGGGGTAAGGGCTCAGAGGGAGGGGTTTTTCGGAACAGTTGTCGGGGGTTGATCATAGCATGTTCTTGAATTGACTCGAATCGCCAACCACGGCTCTGGTTTCCATCGAGGTTTTGGCAACGCATGCCCTGCGATCAGAATGCTGACCAATGCCGCCAATCCTTGTCGAAAGACGCTCACCAAGCGTTGTTTGGTCCCGGACGCTCGCTTCTTAGGCTCTCGCGCCGGAAGTACGGGGCATGCAATAGGTCGTCGCGTTTGAACCGATCGACCAGTGGTTCGCGTGGCGGCGCGCGTGGTTTGCGAGGTCGGTGGTGGCGCAGGGAGCGTCTCAACTTCTGTGCCGCCCGCGTCGGCTTCCCCACCAATGGCCAGCACGTACTGCGTGGCGACGGCCAGCACCAGCCACAGTCGGCTCGCGCGGTCGGGGTCGGTCATTCGGGTCATCTGCCATTGCCAGCCTCCGTGTTTGAGCAGTTTGAACCCGTGTTCGATCCAAGCCCTCATCCCGTACCACAAACTGTCGCTCTGGTCCGGCCCCAAGTCGGTCACGACGAACCACGGTTCGTCGTGACCGGATTCCCAGCAGGCCAAGAGCGTGCAATCGAGCCGTCGCCGAGCCACCTTCGGGAAGGCCACACCACGTCCTTGCCATCGCTGGCCGACCTTCGCGACGAATGCTGTGACCGGAAGGCTCGACCGCGATCCGTTCTTGCGGAACTTGCCTCTGTGAGTGATTCGCATCAAGGGATGCCAACCCAGAGCAACGATCTCCTGAAACAGCCAGCGGGCATACAACCCGCGGTCGCTCATGACGATCACGGTCCAGTCGGCGGGGACCAGAGTTTGAAACGAGCGCAACAGCGCGATCCATTCGGGTTTCCAAGCGTGCCGGACGTTGGCCTGCACGATCTTCCAGGCCACGGGGCAAGCACTGCCGCGATAGACGACACTGATCGACAGGACGGTGAAACGCGCACCCAGGCTGGTGGCGTCCAAAGCCAGGGCCAGTCGCTTGGACGGCCACCGTTTCAAGGTCCAAGCCAACAGGGGAGCGAAACAGGCGGCGACATCGAGTTCGCGTCGCTGTCTTCCGGACTTGGCCGAGGCCGGTTGATAGAACTCCTGCAAGCGCGATCGGATGGTCGAATAACCCAAGCCCAGCAACGCGGCCAAGGTCACCGTAACGCTGTTCAGACCGCACCGCTGAGCCAGGATCGCACCGAAACTGTAAAGCGCCAGCACCGTCGCCTGCGGCCGAGAAAGATGCGGAAAAGCCGAGACGACCTGGCCAATCCACGAGTAGAGTGGAGTTTGGCAAGACATGGCCGAACCCTCCGTGACCAAGATGGTTGTTCCTACCTCTTGTTCTACGTAGGTGGCTGTGTCTTGCCAACTCAATACCTCGTCTCACCTTGTGAAAAACCCCTCCCTGTGAGGGGGGTAAGGGGGGGTGGTCGTGGCGCCGCCAGCCACAACGCCGTCACACGCTTTCGATTCTTCGATTCTCGAGCGTCGGGCCCCGCCCTCTTGGCCCCTACGCAGAAGGCGCAGCTCAGCTGGTCGCGCGGGGCCCACCCCCCCCTGACCCCCCCTTCGCAAGGGGGGGAAAGTTGTTCGCGTCGTTGTTCAATTGCGCAACAAAAACACCCGTATTGATGCCGTCCTGTCGGGACCCTATACGCCCGATTTTCATCTGCCCAGCCTGGCCCTCTTTCCGGCGACGAACTTCAGGTGGTAGTCCACGTGCTCGATGTAGTCTTTCACCAGGCCCCCCACGGTCATGACGCCGCGGCGGTTGTGCGTGCCGCGGCGCTCGAATGCCTCGTCCGGCAGGGACCGCAGCACTCGGGCAAATTGTCGGCGACCCACCTCGAAGAGGATGAGCGCGTCGTCTAGCGACTGCTCGTGCGGCGCCAGCCGCTTTACGTATGCCGTCTCGTCGGCGTAGAGGAGCTGCGGGGCATCTTCGGTCAGTATTCGCTTCATGCGGTCGATCGCGATGGAATCGCTGTCCGCCAAATGAACGACCAGCTCGAGGATCGACCAGGCTCCAGGCCCGGGTCGCGCGGTCAAATCCTCCGGGCTCAGCCCGACGACCGCGTGGCGGAGCCGGCTCCCGCACGCCACGTAGTCTTCGATCAGTTGCCTGTCCATCTAAACCCCTTTCATGGAAGGTTCCTCGCCCGGCAACAGGTCGTGTTCGGCTCACTCCCCTTGCGCCGGGGCCAACAGAAGAGTCGCGCTCGACGGCTCGCCCGTGCCGGGCGAGTCGACCACCACCAGGAAGATGGTCCGTCTATTGACAATCCAGTCTATCGCGCGGTTCGCCTGGTTGGCCAATTCGCTTCATGATCTGGCAGATTCCCCTCATGATCCGGGCGATCTAGCTCCGAGCAGCCGTCCCCTGCCACGGGCTAGCCCCCTGCTAACTTGACTCAGCGCAAAGGGCGACGGATGATGGTCGTCAACGACTGCAACGCGTTCCTGGCATCTGGACATGACCCGCTTCTCACACGTTTTGTTCACCCTCAGCCAGCGGCGTGCGCGGGCACGCCGGCTCGATTCCAAAAAGTGCGCCAGACGCGGCGGTATGCCGGTCCGCCGGCGCTTGAGCTCTTGGAGCCGCGGCTCACGCTCACGGGCAACATCACGATCACCGCTGCCTCCGTGGTCGACGCGAATGACACGCCCTTGACGAAGGTCAGCGCCGGCGAGTGGGTGTACATCTCGGCCAGCTTCACGACTGTGGGCTTGCCGAGCGATGCAACTTATCGCGTCGGGTTCACGGTCAACGGACTGACGAGGGACGCCGGCTCCATCAGTTGGGGTGCCGGCGCTTCGGGGACCCAGTCGTGGACCGTCGACTGGGGCGCGTTCATCGCGACGCCCGGCACAAACCAGGTCACGGCCGTCGTCGATCCCGACCAATCTGTGCCGGAGACGACATACCAAGACAACAGCATGAGCTTTACCTTCAATGCGGCATCGCCCGCGGTGGGAAATCCGATCTTCACCGTCGCCCAGATTCGCAACGCCTACGGGCTCAACAGCCTCCCCAGCTTCGGAGCCGCCACGGCGGACGGCACCGGACAGGCGATCGCACTCGAGGAAGCAGGAAATGATCCCAATATCCTCACGGACCTCGACGGCTTCGACCAGGCGATGAGCTTGACCACGACTTCGACCAAGACGATTTTTCAGCAGTACGGGCCGGCATCATCGTTCGTCACCGTGTATAATCAGAGTGGCGCGAACATCACCCTATATCTTGGTGACAGCGGCTCGAACGGAGTGCCTGCGCAGGACCCGACCGGCCACTGGGAAGGCGAAGAGACACTGGACGCCGAATGGGCGCACGCGATGGCTCCGGGGGCCAGAATCGACATCATTGAAGTCAATGATGATTCGAACTGGGGGATCAACATCCTGAACGGCAATATCCTGGCCGCAGGCCTGCCGAGCGTGTCCGTGGTTTCCAACAGCTATGGCTTGACCGAGTGGAGCGGCGAGACCGCCGACGATTCATCGATTTTCGTCACACCGAGTGGTCACCCGGGCGTGACCTTCCTGACGGCGAGCAACGACAATGGAGCCAATGTTTATCCATCTCCGCCCACCAGCCCCCCGCCTTCGGTCGGGAATGATGGCTATTACCCCGCCACCTCGCCCGACGTGGTGTCGGTCGGCGGCACCGAGCTGACTCTCAATAATGACGGGTACGGCAGCGAGACCGGGTGGAGCTATCCCGCTCCAGCGAATACGGTCACCAACGGGAGCTCCTCCTACACGCAATCCGGCTCGTGGACTGCGCACTCCGGCGGGTTCAGTGGGACATATAGCACCGCGGCGGGCGGCAGCTTGAGCTCTGCGACCTGGACGATTGCGGTCACACCGGCCAACACGGGCTGGGGCACCGAAGTATCGGCAACCTGGACGCCCAGCGCAACGAACGCGACCAATGCCACGTACACCGTCTACGACGGTACCCCGCAGTCGGGCACGATCCTCGGTACCGTGGTCGTCAATCAGACCAAGGCTCCGGCCGGCACACTTGACGACGGCGCTCAGTTTCAAGAGCTGGGCGTGTTTTTCCCGACTTTGAATTCAAGCGGCTACGGCACATTGACCGTGGTGCTGAATGCCCAGTCGGCCAACGGCACCGTCGTCGCCGACGCCGTCGGCGCTGCCCAGGCCTGGGCAAGCACCGGCGGTCCGACCCCATTTGAATCGGAGCCCTCGTACCAGCTCCCCGTCCAGACCACCGGGTTCCGCACGACTCCCGACGTGGCCTTTGACGCCAGCGAAAACAGCGGCGTCATCACCTACTTCGACGGCGGCCTGAGCTATGGCAGCTTCGGGACCAGTCTCGCAAGCCCCTGCTGGGCGGGGCTGATCGCAATTGCCAACCAGGGACGGATGGCCAACAACACCCCGACGCTCAATAGCCCTGCAAATCCGCTGCAAACCTTGCAGGCACTGTACAGCCTGCCCAGTAGAGATTTTCATGACATCACGTCGGGATACAACGGGTTCAGCGCGGGAGAGGCCTATGACCTGGTCACCGGCCGCGGCTCGCCGATTGGCAATCTCTTGATCCCTGCCCTGGTCAGCTACGGTGTCCCGGGTTTCCCGACTCGGCCGACTCCCAACCCGATGCCAAGCCCTGGACCGGTGCTGCTGCCGATATCCACGCCGCCGACATACGCTCCCACGCAGACATCCACGCGGAACGCCTCTGGGCCCGCGTCCACCCCGCCGCCGGCCGCACCACCACGCCCGGCTCCGCAGAGCTCGGAAATTCAGGCCACGAAGACCGTCCTGACGTCACGGCCGCGGCAGGCGACATTCGGCAGAGCCGTTGTCCTGAGCGTCAATGTCACCGATCGCGGCCGCGGCGCCGGGAAACCGACTGGTCAGGTCACGTTCTGGGACGGTAGCGCGATGCTCGGCGCGAAGGCGCTCGAGAGCGGCAAGGCGACCATGACCACAACGAGCTTGCCGCTCGGCCGCGACACGATCCAGGTGATCTACGGCGGTGGGCCGACGTCGAGCGCGAGCAAAGCGACGATCGTCGAGAACGTCAAGGAGCCGCGAAATAAGGGCAGGGCGGCCGCATCGCCTGCGGCTCGAGCTCGCAAGCGCAACACGCCCGTCACCGCCAGAGCCAGCGAAGCCCGTCGCCCCACGGATCCCACGGCGGCCGCCACCTTTTTCGCCGCTTCGGCCGCGGTTCTCGGACCGATGACACTCGATCCGGCGAAACCGGAGAACAGTACCGCAAGCTCGAGCGGTCATCGCACCGCCCGGATCCGATCGCAGGCAGGCGCCACCCTGGTTGCCGGCGGCATACCACCGCGGAAACATTCGATCAACGAGTCAGTCCCATCTGGACACCACTAAACGATCAAAGTTCACAACTCCGGCAAGGAGACAGACCGTGAAACACTCTTTACTTTTGCTCTTCGTTTTCGCCCTCTCGCTCGGCGCCCAAGCTCAGGAGATCAAGCGCAACATCCCTTATGCATCCCCGGCGGAGGCGCGCCAGGTTCTCGACATCTACGCACCATCTCACGCCGAGAACTTGCCCGTCGTGTTCTGGATTCACGGCGGCGGCTGGCAGACCGGCGATAAGTCGAGCGTTCAGCACAAGCCGCAGGCGTTCATGGACAAGGAGTTCGTCTTTGTCTCCACCAACTACCGGCTCCTGCCGGGCGTCGACATGGGAACCATCGTCCGCGACGTCGCCAAATCGATCCGCTGGGTGCACGACCATATCGCCGAGTTTGGCGGCGATCCCCAGCGTCTTTTGATCATGGGCCATTCCGCCGGTGCGCAGCTCGCCGCGCTGGTCTCCACGGATGATCGCTATTTGAAGGCCGAGGGGTTGTCGCTGGCGATCATCAAAGCCTGCGTTCCCGTCGATGGAGACACCTACGACGTGCCGGCCATCATCGAGACGGCAGAGACGCGTCGCCGGGTTCATGGGCAGCCGCAACTGAAGTTCGGTCACCGTGAAAAGTTTGGCAACGATCCGGCCAAGCATCGCGACTTCTCCGCCGTGACGCATGTGGCCAAAGATAAGGGTATTCCTCCATTTTTTATCATGCACGTCGCCGACCATCCCGACACCAGGCGCAGGCGCAGCGCCTCGCCAGCGTGCTCAAGGACGCGGGTGTCACGGTGAGAGTCTACGGTGCGCGGGAGTCCACTCACAACAAGATCAATGCGGATATCGGCCTGCCCGATGATCCGGGCACGAAGGCGCTGTTCGAGTTTGTCGGCGATGCACTCAAGAAGTGACCGCCTGCCCCGGACGGCGACGACAACCGCGCGCCGGCCGTTGAACGAGCAACGGGAATCGTGTAATCTTGTACGTAGCGTTCTGGGCGCTGCCGGTCCGCGGAAAGGCCTGAGGCCACCTTCGCTAACAATCTGCGTCAAACGAACTTCTTTCAGCCTGATATGCGGACACCAGGCGGCTGTGAGAGGAGTTCGTCATGTCGCGCCCCCGTTCGCTTCCCCCCGGCGCCAACCTGAGCCAGTTGAAAAACCAGGCGAAAGACCTCAAGAATGCCTGCCAGCAAGGCGATCCCCAGGCCATTGGCCGGATCAGACAAACTCATCCGAAGTTCTCTGGCTCGACTCAGGGCGAAATCGCCGCCCGTAAGATCGTCCTGGCGGACGCTCAACTCGTGATCGCGCGAGAGTTGGGCTTTGAAAGTTGGCCGAAGCTGAGGAAACACGTCGAATCGAGCTCGCATCCAGTTCCGAGCATGCACGAGCTCGTGATCAAGAACGACTTGCAAGCGATGCAACAGGCCGTCGCGCAAGATCCGGAATCGGTGAATCAACTCAACGACTCAGGTCTTCCGCCCCTGTACACCGCCCGGCTTTTTCGCAACCGGGAGGCAATCCAGTTGCTGCTCGAGCATGGGGCAGTCGTGGATATCTTCGCCTGCGCCTACCTGGACAAGGCGGCCGACGCCGAGCTCCTGCTCAAGCGAGATTCCGACCTGGCACGGGCAACCACCCCCAACGGAATGACCCCTTTGCACTATGCGGCCCGATTGGGGTACTTGGACGTCGCCGACGTTCTCGTGCGCTATCATGCCGACGTGAACGCTCGCGATAGCCGCGGCATGACCGCTCTGATGGAAGCGTGTCACGGCGGGCCGTGGAAGTCCGAACCAGCCGAAGAAATCATTCAACTGCTGCTGGACCACAACGCACAGGTCGATCTGATCCAGGCCGCCGCGACCGGGCGGACCGACCTCATCGATTCAATCCTCGATCGCGACGACACGGTGATTGACACTCCGGATCAGCGCGGCAAAACCGCGCTCTACCATGCCGCTCAGAACAACCGCTTCGCCGCGGTCAGGCGACTGGTCGAGCGCGGCGCTGACCTCAATCGGTCGGATGCCGTCGGCATCGCGGCACTGCACCGCACCTCGCAACAGTGCAGCGACGAATTGATCCAGTACTTGATCGACCATGGGGCCGATGCGCATCTGTGTTGCTACGTCGCCTGCGGCGACGAGGCGGGGACGCGCCGGATGCTGGCGCTTCATCCAGATGCGGCGAGCGACGTGTTGTACGAATTCAACGCCGTGGGATACGCCATTCACAGTTGGCAGTTGGGCACGCTCCGCATCCTGCTCGAGCACGGATGCGTCCTGTCGCAAGAGGATCAACAAAACATCCTCCGGATCACCAACAACAATCAGAAATTCCTTGATGAGCTGATGGCGAGTTGAATCAGTGATAACCCCCAATGCAGAGAAGGACCTGTGTCACGTTCCCTCGCTCACGTGGTTGTCACCGTGGAATCGCAACTCCTTGCCGCATTGATCTCGCCATTTGGGCCGACCGGGGTTGTGACAAGGCGGACTTCACACTCGCGCGCTGTCACCCCTTCCCAGCGTTCCATTGACAAGTCCACCGCATCCTCCCTCTCTCGGTCTATCGCTTCTTCGCCTTGGCTTTGGCTCGTTCCAAGTTTTCCGTGACTCTGAGCTTCACGGCTTTGCCGATCAGGGCATACGGGATGGGTGCATCGAGTGCAAACCTCAAGTTACCCTTTGGCCCTCTATAAGGCGATGCTTCCTTCGTGAACTTGTCATCACCTTTTACCGGCGGGAAAAAACCGATGTGATTTTTGAAAGCGGCGAAGTGAACCAAGTTGCCCTCCAGGGTAACGGTTGGCATGCCGTATTTGATGGTTTCCTGGGCGTCGGGCGCCGCTTTCTTGATTGTTGTCCTGATCGTCTCCAGGATCTCGCGAACATCCGCTGGGAACCCCGCGATATACTCATCGATGTCTAGGGGCGCCTTTGGCTTGGTGCTCAATGGTCTCGCTTCCTTCCTTGATGATGGTCGTTCCACATGATTCCTCTCGACGGCTCCCGGCGTTCGTTCTTGCATTCCTCGGTCGCACTTGCGGGGAGCGCGTCGCTGATGGACGGTCTGGTCCGGGCGCAATCGGGAAAAGCGGCCGGGCCGCTCTTCGCCTATGTTGGGACTTTCAGCTCTCCACTTCGGGATGTCTTGCCAACGCAGGTGGATCTACCGCCGGGCAATGGTCGGGGCATTCACGTCTTCCAGATCAATCGTCACACCGGGGCGATGACGCCCGCCGGCATCCACGAGATGGGCACGAGCCCGAGTTGCCTGGCTCTGAATCGCTCCGGAACCCGCCTGTACTCCGCCAATGAAACCGATCGCGTGGGCAAAGACAAGGAGGGAACGGTCAGTGCGTTTGCCATCAATCGATCTGACGGGAGATTAGAGGTATTGAGCACGGTCCGTTCTGGCGGCGCCGGTCCCACCTATGTGAGCGTCCATCCGTCCGGACGGTTCGTGCTTGTGGCCAACTATTTTGGCGGCTCTATCGCGGTGCTGCCGATTCGAGCCGACGGTCGCCTGGGCGCCGCCACCGACATCAAGAAGGATACCGGCACGATTGGGCCCACCAGCGCGGCGAGCGCGCCACCGGGCAGCTTTGCAAAAAGCGGACACGATCGCACTCACGCGCACATGGTCCAGGCCGATCCCTCCGGACGCTTCGTGCTCCACGTGGACCTGGGCCTGGATCAAATCTTCGTCTGGAAGTTCGACGACCAGAAGGGCGTGCTCACTCCGAATGACCCGCCCGCGGTGTCGCTGCCGGCTGGTGACGGGCCGCGGCATTTCTGTTTTCACCCCAATGGCCGATGGTTCTATTCGATTCAGGAGGAAGGCTCGACCATCGTCCTGTTTAACTACGACGCCGCAACCGGGCGGTTAGCCTCGCGGCAGACGATCTCCACGCTTCCACCGGGGTTTGCCGGCACGAACTTCTGTTCCGAGATCATGGTTTCCTCCGATGGACGGTTTGTCTACGCGGGCAACCGGCTGCACGACACCATCGGGATCTTTTCTGTTGGCGCAAATGGCACGCTCACGTTTGTCGGGGAAGAATGGACGCGCGGAGACTATCCGCGCAGCTTCAACATCGACCCCACCGGCCGGTTCTTCTATTGTTGTAATCAGCGAGCGGACAACATCACCGTGTTCCGTGTCGATCGCGACACGGGCGGCCTCAAGTTCACCGGCCAGTACGCCGCCGTCGGCAATCCATCGTGCATCGTTTTCCTCGATGCCAATGACTCTTCAAAGCCAGCTCACAGCCGTCAGACCGCTGACAAGCGAGAAATGCGCCAGGTTGTTTGACACAAGTGTCGCGGCCAGCGCCAAACTGTGTGCGGCAATGAGCAGGTCCATCGCGCCGATCGTTGCCCCGCGCGATTCGAGCTCGTGCCGAATGCGTCCTTAGTGCTGGGGCCATGAGGCGGACTCGTACTCGTAGATATCGAACGGGGTTAATACTTTGCGGACTGCGCGAATCTCCGTGTCGTAGTCTCCGCTCATCGGCTCTGAGCGGCTGGTCGGCGCCGAGGATGACCATGAGAGCGGCCGGAGCAGTCGATCGAGCGCCCGGACGAGAAGGCCACCCGATCTGAAAGACGGCGGACAGACCAGTTGCGCCGATGGCGGCGTAGAAACGCGCACGACCCCTTGCGAGCCTTTAACGGCTTTGTACGATGGAGCCACACCGCTGATCTCCAGTTGCAAACACGTAGCGGTGCGTTGAGCGAATGAGACGGCGGTCTTGGCTTGAGGTCCGGACACATGACCAAACTGGTAAAGTGCGCGACAATGGCCCTGAGTCTGCTGGCCGCGATTCCGCCCTTGCGCTTATCCGGCCAGGAGGCGTCGCGAAGCCGGTACGCCGCCACGCGCGATTACGCGAAATTCGAAAAAGAGGTCGCCGCATATGAGGCGGCCGATCGCCAGAAGCCCCCTCCCAAGGGTGGCACCCTCTTTATTGGCTCGTCGACGATCAAGCTCTGGAGAACGCTCGCCGCCGACTTCCCGGATCACCGGGTCATCAACCGCGGCTTTGGCGGCACGGAAATCGTCGATTCCACCCACTTCGCGGATCGCCTCATCTTCCCGCACGAGCCCAAGCAGATCTTTCTCCGAGCCGGCGGGAATGACATCCACGCGGGGCGGCTTCCCAGAGAAGTGGCGGCCGATTTCGCAGAATTCGTCCGCGTGGTTCACGCCCGACTGCCCAAAACGGAGATTTTCTACATTGGCCTCAGCCCGGCACCCGCGCGATGGGGCGAGGCGGATAAGAACCGCGAATTGAACAGGCTGATCCGCGAGCTTGCCTTGGACATGCCGCGAGTTGGCTTTGTCGATGCCTACGACATCAGCCTCGCTCCTGACGGCCGTGCCCGCACCGAGCTGTTCATCAAAGACAGGCTGCACTTCGCCGCCGAAGGCTACAAGCTGCTCGCAGACCGCGTCCGTCCGTTCCTCGCACAATAGGACCGCCCGCTGCCGCGGCCGGGCGGTCAGACCGAGTTGTAAATCGACGCGCCGCCAAGGAGGACAGGGAATGAATTGCGGCTTGGACTCACAGCTTCATCGCGACAAAGCCGCTGAACTTTTTATCGCCGGAGTTGGGGGTTGGCCCCCGCGAAGCAATCGGCCGTGGCTACCGCCCCTAGCATGGTGAGCCTATAATTCAATCGGGAAAGGGGAGAGCTTCGGTCTGATGCTATCTGAGAAGGAAGAGTGATTATGCCGAACAATCGCCTGGAGGACTATGCGAAGCAGCTACCAGAGATCTATCGCGAAATCTTGGCCGCTTTCCCCGAGATCGAACCCAGCCGGAAGGCGGGTGATGGTCTGGCATTTCAGACACTGGCCATGCACTTCGCGAACACCTCGAAACGATGGGGTTTCGGAGATGCGCAGGCAGCTTGTGAACAACTGAGGCAGCATGGATTTCTTGAGATCAAGAATGGGATCTTCGCCCATTCGACCGATCTTGGAGAACAATTGATCGGCGCCGTGACCCAAAAGCCGCCTGCTTCAAAGCGTGATATCCCTTCACTCCCAGCACGCGCATGGTGAACCGGGGAGCCCCATGCTCTGGCAGAAGGTGGTGCTGCCAGGTCAGCCGGTTCATAACGCCTTGATCGGCCGACCCGGATTTGTCGAACGGGTTACACAATTTGACCCTAGTGCGTCCTCAAGACTAGGAATTGGGCTTGGTGATTTGAATGGATGATGGGAAACTTCCGGTCACAAGGAGGTGTCCCATGTACAAGAAGTACATCGTGCGGCTGTCGGATGAAAAGCGTAGGATCTGTCAGGAACTCATCAAGAAGCTCAAGGGGTCGTCGCAGAAGGCTCGCCGCGCCCAGATCCTGCTCAAGGCCGACGCCGATGGGCCGGCATGGCCGGATGGCAAGATCGCCGAGGCGTTCGACTGTCGCGTGCAAACGATTGAGAATCTCCGCAAGCGGCTGGTCACCGAGAGCTTCGAGCTGGCCTTGGACGGCAAGAAACGTCCCTCGCCGCCGACGCCTCCGAAGCTCGGTGGTGAGGGTGAAGCGAAGCTCATTGCCATGCGGCTGGGCAAGCCGCCAGCGGGTTACGGACATTGGACTTTGCAATTGCTCGCCGACGAGTTGGTAGCGTTGGAAGTAGTCGATTCGATCAGTCACGAGACGGTCCGCAAGACTCTAAAAAAAACGGCATGACCAAGCGCAAGATCGAGTACTGGGTGATCCCGCCGGAGCAAGATGGCGAGTTCGTCGCTTGCATGGAAGAAGTGCTCGAAACCTATGCGCAGGCGTATGATCCGCAGCAACCGGTGCTGTGTATGGACGAGCAACCGGTCCAGTTACTTGAGGAGACGCGGGTGCCGATCCCCGCAACGAAGGAGCATGGCCAGCGTGTCGATTACGAATACGAGCGTAACGGCACGGCCAGCATCTTCATGTTCGCGGAACCACTTTCGGGTTTCCGCCAGGCGACAGCCCGCACGCGGCGGACCAAGCAAGACTGGGCGATCGAAGTCGCCCAGTTACTGGATGGACGTTACGCCGGCTGCGCGAAAGTGACGCTGGTGTGCGACAACCTCAACACGCACACCAAAGGGGCGTTCTACGAAGCGTTCCCACCAGAGCGAGCCCGCGCGTACCTGCACCGGATCGACTTCTGCTACACGCCGAAACACGGCAGTTGGCTGAATGTCGCCGAATGCGAGTTGAGCTGCCTGACAAGCCAATGCCTCCGCGGACGCCGAATCGGTGAACTGACAGACTTGCAGACCGAAATCGCAGCATGGTCTGACAAAACCAACGCCAAGCAACGCGGCGTTGATTGGCAATTCCGCATCGAAAACGCCCGCACGAAACTGAAACGCCTCTACCCCAAAATCAAGAGTTGAGGACGCACTAGCCCCAAAACAAGCGTGATATATTAACCGAGCACACCTACAATCCATGCATGTGGATGCGTGGGTAACAGGCGCAGCTTCCACATGCCGGGGGGCGCGGCCCCCGTTCGTCATCCTCAACCTGCCTTTTCATGCACATCTCTCCTCTCTTCTCTTGGCGGCCCAGGTGCATCGGAGCATCCAGACTCCGACTTCAAGGTTGTGTTCGCTCAACACAACAGGGAGCCGTGCAGCCGGTCCACCAACCGTAGGAATACAGATTGCCAGGGGTTCCAGGATAGAAAGCGATAGATCAATCGGCGTCCGCTCCGCACAATCTGGCATGGCATCTGAATAAAAGCCGCGCAGTACGTCGCGAACTCCATTCGCAGCAAGGTCCGTTTCTCGGTGTTATGCTTATCCGCGTGCCGAGGCGTTACCGGCACCAGCAGGGCGCTCCAGGCCTTAAGGCTCCAAGCCAACGATGCCATCACCATGTAGGCCCAATTGCTGACCAGGTTATCCACTGGAGTCGTCAGTGCCTTGACCCCTCCCTTGAGCTGCGCGATCAAGTTCTCCTGATTGCAGCGGCCGTTGGCCAAGAACACGATCTCGTCGGCCGGAGTGGTGCGGTCGTTGGTGATGTAAAAGAAATAGCGATACCGTTCCCACAACACCAACTGCCCTTTCTCAACCTCGAGCCGCTTGCGGACCACGATGAGCCGATAGCCCTTTTTGCAGACCACCGGTCGATAATCGAACTCGGCCACCCATTCTTCCATCGTGTGGACCGTCTCATACCCGCGAGCTTGGACGATCCCGGCCTTGACCCGCTCGGGCGTTTGGCGGGGAACCGTCTTGATTTGATACTTCGGTCGACGTTCCAGGTAGGAATAGGCATCCTCCGGGAGGTCTTCAGCCAAGGCCACCAGTTTGGGATGCGCGCCGAAGCCGAAAATAAAGCGGATGTCCTTCATGTCGTCCCAGCGGTCCAGGTGCTTGGTCTGTGTGAAGTCGGTGTCGCCCCGCATGGTGATCTTGCGAAACCCGGCTTGACGGCAGAGGTCGGCCGCTTTGTCGAGATAGACGTCGGCCTGCTCGTGTGAGGGACGGTTACCGCTACGATTGACCAGATAGAGCGGCTCGGCGGTGTTGGCCAGCGAGATCACCAGGGGCTGATAACCCCAGTCGCCGTTGTGGTCGATGTCGACGCCTTGCTTGCACTCGGCATCGGTTGGGACCATGGTGCCGTCCGCATCGACGAAAGCTTCCTCGAAAAACTCGGCGGATTGCTGTGCCCAGGCGCGAAGGCGGGCGTCATTGATGATGTCGATCAAGGTCAGGACGTCGGCAGGTGTAAATCGCCGGCAGAAATCACCCGCGGTGGTGGGGTCGGGAATCCGCTTGGCGCCCAGGGCATCGAGATAGACCTCGTCGTTGCGCCGAAGTTCAAGGTGCTCCATCCGCTGGCCGCCGGCAACGGTGTTGAAGGCGATGTTCAGGACATGGTCGGATTCGTGATAGGGCAAATGTCGCTTGAGAAGATGGAGGTCCCGATTGATACCGTCGACTAAGCCGATCGCTCGAGCCATCATGAAAATGGCGCCGATACCACCGGCACAGAGCCCTTTGACGCGATGAGCGTGTTCGTAGTGGATATTGGTGGCGGTCATCATGGGTTCGGGCCGCTCGGCCTCGCACACATTCTCGAGGCGGAGACGAATTCGCCGCCGTCCTTCCTGAAACATTCTCTTCTTGCGAGCCAGACGTTTTTTTCGGAGAGTAGCAGTCACTCGAAAGCCTCTTTGGTCTTGGAATAGTGAGGATGTGATTGAACCTACATTATTCCATAAACCCCGGAGGTTTTCGAGCTTTTTCTTAAAATTTAACGTCGGCGAAGTATATATCACGCTTGGTTGAGGACTAGCCCGATCCGCTAAATCGGGATTGTCAGATTCATCTCACGAGTCGGTTCGCGACGCGGACACCGAGCCATGCGGCCAGCAGCCGCGGAAAGGGGGACGTCATGTCTTCTCACTCTGACCCCACGCGCACTCTCCCGGACAAGCCGAGCCTTGCCCAACTCCGCGAGCAGGCAAAGGAATTGCTCGATTCGTACGTCGCCGGCAATGATACATTCGTCACCGAAGTCGAGCGGTTCCATCGGAACGCCAATCCAGCGGATTTCGCTTGGGCCGACGCGCAGCGAGTGCTTGCGCGCGCCTATGGCTTTTCGAGCTGGCCCTCGCTCGAGAATCACGTTCATGGCGTGAACTTCGCGGCACTCCTCGCGGCGGCCGAAGCGGGTGACGTGGCGGCCGTGCGGCGGCTCGCCGAAGCGCGTCTCGACCTGCTCAACCCGCACATTGATTATGATGGGCGGCGGCGATCCAGAATTCGTGCGGATGTGTTTGCCGCATATCACACGAAAGCGCGACGATCCGTGGTGGAATTGTCTGCTCCTCAATGCCAAGGTGCCCGAGGGTTTGAAGCTGATTCTGGAACATGGTGTCGAACCCGACATGGCCGACGACGCGGGATATACGGTCCTGCACCACCTCGCGTCGGATGACTGCCGAGCGTCAAACGAAGAGGCCCGCGTCATCCGCGCGACGATGCTGCTGGATGCCGGCGCGCCCTTGACGAAACGCGATCCGCTGCTCAAATCGACGCCACTCGGCTGGGCCTGCCGTTGGGGCCGCATCGAGCTTGTCAGACTGTACCTGGAACGCGGCGCGGATCGATTGGAGACTGATGCCGAGCGGTGGGCAACGCCTTTGGCATGGGCTACGAAGCGCGGGCATCACGAGATTATCGAGTTGCTCCGCTCGTAAGGCGCAAGGTGAACTGTACCGAGGTGTGTAGATGCCGCCATGGTCAGAACGCTCGACCGCGATGCCGATCGGGACGTTCTTCGGTTCAGCACACCGCCCGAGCGCCCGGGAACAAGGGGTTGTGATCGTCGATGCACGGAACGGATCGACCGCTGCTGTCCGCCTCTTCAGTTATGTGCGTTCTGCATCGGCCATGGCCTGGGTCAGCGCACCCGAAGCCAACGTCGGAGATCAGCCCCCGGTTTGTCCTGGTCTCCCGGCCGGCAGGTCCGCCCCCGCCTCCTGAAGGTGGATCCGCAGGATTCGACGGAGTTCGTCCGTGACTCCCTGCTTGCCTACCTCGAGGTGGAAGCCTGGAATGAGCACCTCCGACGAGGCCGAGGGAAGGTGCGAGCTCTCGTAGGGGACCACCCCGTCGCCACGCCCGTGGGTCGTAGGATGCTGCAACTGGAGCACGATGGAGTGGTGGGGCACGCCTCGGGTCGATGGGGGTCCCGCGCACCGCCAGGATGACCCGGCTGGATGGGCTGAGGTTGCGCAGGCTGAACGTCTCGCCGCGAAGCCCTCGGTTGTAATTGCCGGGCCCGTAGGCGGCCTCCAGCTCATCGCCGATGCGTGCTGTATTGCCCTGAGGACGAGAAAGGGCCAAGCCGAGCCGACCGAGCGGGCCGTCGGCCATCGGGCTGCCGCCATGCGGTGTCGCGATGAAGACGAGGCGGCGCAAGTAGGGCTCCGGCCGGAAGATCAGGGCCCGGTCCAGGAGGGCCCGGGATTCGGGGCCGAGCCGCGAGGCCGGGTAGGGGAGATTCACGACCGCGTCCCAGACGGCCAGTCCCGAATCCTGGGCGAGGATCTTGGTGAGCAGCCCCCCCTGGCTGTGCCCGACCACCACCATCTGGCGCAAGGCGGGTTCCGAGCCTGAGGGGTCGAAGGTCGCCATCGCCTCGCGCAGGGTCTCCCGCAGGTGCGCGGCCGCCACCGGGATCGGCTCGCCCGTGGCGTACAGGACTATCCAGAACTGGTAGTAACGACGATCCAGAGGAGGATGGCCAGTGGGAATCTTCGCATTTTCGGAGGTTCCCCACGGCCGTTCTCGCAGGTCGGCACCGACGAACGAAAAACCCGAGACATGGTCTCTATCGGCCGAATTTTCCTGGCAGGACAATTTTTCGGCCTGGGCTGATACGGCTGGCCTTGTCGCCGCGGAGGGGCTGGCCCACGCGCGCACCCTGAAGATGACTTCGGTCGATGTGACCGGAGCAGCACAAGGGCGCTGATCATGGGCATGATTCGAGGCGTTTCATGGCAACTTCATTTCGTTCCTCGATAACTCGAGCATCTGGCCCTTGGCTCTCAGCTCGCAGCGGTCTTGAGCAGACTCTCGACCTTCGCGTCGAGATCCCTGGCGACCGTGAGTGCTGACTGGCTCCCGTAGGGAGCGAGCAAACTCGCCATCGCGTCGTACGATAGGTGGACTCCGTCTGCGCGCTCATCCACGAGAATCGTCACTGGCGCATAGCTTGCTGCGTCGGGGACGGTCTTGGCCATCTCCTTCATGATGAGCGGATTCCCAACGACGAGACGGAGGATCTTGGGCCCGTGCCCGCCTTGCGATTTACGCAAAACCTCGCCGGCATCGAAGCGGGCGAACTCCATCAGGTCCGAGGATCCGATCGCCCCGTGAACCACCTGTTCCAACTCCGCGACGTTGGTTGCCGAGGCAATGGCGTCGTGAAACGCGCTTGTGTCTGGACGACCGACGGCTGCGGTAAGCCGTCGCACGACCTCGTCGAATGGCCTGGAGGAGACAATGGTGAACCTCCGGACGCGGATTTCTCGCGTTGGCAAACCACCGGCAGACGGGTGCACAGCCCCCCAGGCGGGTGGCGCAACGCGATCGTGCAGGTGAGCAGTCGGAGTTCGGTCGATCATCAGACTGAGCAGCTCCGGACGGCTGTAGTGGCCGCGCGAGTCCATCAATTGTTTGCGCTTGTCGATCAGGGTGAAGTCGAGATCGGCGATCACCACACCTTCACCGGAGCGGATCGGCTCCCCCACGAGAGATCCGTCAGGTGCGACGATTGCCGTGAAGCAACCGCCGGAGATCGGGCCGATCGTGCAGCCGGTATCCATCATGATTTGGGCCTGCTGATCGGGGTTCAGCCAAGCGGTCGCGCAGACGACAAAGCACCCCGACTCCAAGGCATGTTGCCGGATGTTGACCTGAGTCTGCTCTGAGAACAGATCGCCGAAGATCGAGCCGGGATACATCGCCGAGTGGATCTGCTCGCCATCGGCCATCATCGCGTATCGCGCCAAGGGGTTGTAATGTTCCCAGCATGCCAGTTGGCCAATGCGGCCGACGCGGCTATCGACGGCGCGCAACCCCGAGCCGTCTCCCTGGCCCCAAATCAGCCGTTCGTGATAGGTGGGCGAGATCTTCCGTCGGCGCTGAATCAACGCGCCGTCCGCGTCGAAGATAAGCTGTGTGTTGTACACAGTTCCACCGTCACGCTCGTTGATGCCGATCGACACGACAACGCCTGCTTGTCGGGCCGCTGCGCCAAGGGCGTCGGTGGCAACAGATGGCACCGTCACCGATTGATCGAGCAGTTTCCGCTGCTCAGCTCCGACGATGTTTTGGAGAGGAGACTGGACGAACGAGAAGTACGGGTAGTAAGGGATCACCGTCTCAGGAAATGTTGCGAACTGCACCCGCTGTTGGCCAAGTTCGTGAATCGTCCGCACGATTTTTTCGACGGTTCCTTCGCGGCTATAGAGTACCGGACTTAGCTGGACGGCTGCAGCTCTAACGACTCTCATCGCTATCTCCCGGACAAGCGAGACGGGGAATCGCTCCTGCTGCTTCCTTGCTACGGCACGGGAAGTCCTTCGACGAAGAAGCCCCGTGTCCGTGCGGATCGTTGGCGGAGCGGTGCAATTTTTTGATAGGCGGGCGATTCAAACCAATCCCGTCCCGCCTGGAGGGACGGAAAAACGACGATCGCCGCTCTCGCAGTCGACCCGTCCATCCCTTCCAGAGGGACGATCGTCGCCCCGAAAGAGACCAGCCGTCCTCCAAACGGCGCGAGGGTGGCTTCAAATTGTTTGTGGTAGGATTCAAATCCTGCTGGGTCATGAATCTCGACTAGGGCGACAAAATAGGCCGGCACTTTGACTGCGGATTCGAGTGGGGTCATCTGATCGGTTATCCTTTCTTGGCGGGGCCATGCGGCAGAACTGGAAGACTCTCATGACTGTGACTCCGGCCTAGGGTTTAGCCCGGCAGCGGGCAGATCGGCACTGAAACGGCAGTACCACACGGACGCCACTTTATCGCCTGTCTGTCACGTATGCCGTCCGCGCAGCGCACCCAAGATGTATGGTCCTGCCTCAGTCGTCGTCCCGCACATCCGGCATCGCTGTCCCACAGAATTCTACGCGGCGGCATGCCGAAATACAGCCATTGCGCGATCCACGTATTTACCAATGCCGAAAGAACTTCCGGCGGTTCACCCTTTTTGGGACGATGCCGACTGCGGCAAAGATTGAACGATGGAACCGCGTCCACACAATAGTCTTGCGTCACAGGTTGCCGGATGCTTCCAGATTCGTCCAGCGTGTGGCTTCGGCTTTTGTGCAACACGGCCCAGCCACCTTTACCGGCCCTCTCTAAGAAGACAAGACCGATCCAGGGTGCTCGACACAACGTACTTCTTTGCCGCGTCGATCGTCCGGGCGAAGGGTTCCATCCAATCAGGCCTCGCTCCCGTTCGCGCCGGCGGCCGAAACGCTGCCTCCATCATTTCGTACGTCACCCGGCCAAAGAGGAGCGCATCGGCCCGGTTGAGGTTCTCGATGGCGTTTCGATGCAAGTCTTCCCCCGGTGGAATGACACGATGATCGCAGCACCCGTCCAATGTGACGTTGATAGAATACCGAAGGGCTCGCATTACGTGCTCCTGCAGCGGGCTAACTTGTGATTATCTAACGAGCTAGTGCGGGATGCAGCCCGATGCCGGATCTGGGCGCCGCCCGCGTCCAATTAAATTACACCGATGTTTCGGTTTCAACCAGTGGACGCGCGGCGAGCCAGGCGGAGGAAGCTGATCCGCGACCAGCACTGTCCGGTCATTTCATTGGGGCCAAACCGATTCGGCTGCGGCTTTGATCCGGCATCCCGCGGCCTGGCGACGGTCAACCTGCACTGTCCGCATTGACAATCTCTCAAACGATCTGATGGCCGGCAATCGCTCGGTTCGGACCCGCCGGCGCCAGGACACGGGAGTGTGCGGCCTTGTACGACGGTAGGCCGAAGCAATTCAACGGCACGTCCTTTGCACAAAAATGAAACACGCGACGGCGCAAGATTCTGATTTTTTGGCACTAGCCATCCGGAGATAGCAATGCGTCCGAAACAGTTGCTCAATGGTCTCTTCACAATGCGCAGCAAGATCGTCGTCAACGTCTTCTGGATCGTTGACGGCGAGTCCGTCACAATCATCGACACTGGCTGCGCCGGAAGCGCCGAGGGCATCTTAAAGGGGATCACGGCATGCGGGCGACGCCCCCAAGACGTCCGCGCCATCCTCGTGACCCATTGCCACTGGGATCATGCCGGCAGCCTGGCAGCCCTCCAAGCGGGTACAAAGGCGACGACCTATATGCATCCTGACGATGCCGCATTGGTTCGCGTGGGACTCTGCGCGCGGCCGTGTTTCCCATCGCCGGGGCTCTTCAACCGGACTTTGTTTCCGCTGTTCGTCAACGATGCCCCGGCCCGCCGCATCGATCCGGCGCCCGTTGATCGAGAAATCGGGGACGGCGAGGAGCTGCCGATCGCTGGCGGCATCCGTGCAATCCACGCTCCCGGACACTGCGCCGGTCAGATGGCTTTTCTCTGGAATCGCCACCAAGGCGTTCTCTTTGCAGCCGACACCGCGGCAAATATTTGGGGCCTGAGACTCAGCATCGGATACGAGAATCTCGACCTTGGCCGGCAAAGTCTCGCGAAGATCTCGGCGCTAACTTTCGAGAATGCCTGTTTCGGTCACGGCCCGCCGATTCTTGGCGGCGCGAGTCAGGAGTTTCGGCGAAAGTGGGCACCAGTGACGTTCAGTCGCCAGGAGGTTGTCGCCTCCGTTTGACTTTGAGTGGATAGTCCAACTCCTTCTTGCAAAGCGAGACGCACAACTTATCCCCGACATCTCAATGTATATCGAAAATTTCAAGTTGGGGCGACTGGATTTGAACCGAGTCAGCATCCGCCCCTCCCCCCTCTCATCTCTACCGCGTTGACCGAGCCGATTCACCACGTCGTCGACCTCCGCAAAGACAACCTTGGCGCTCGGTCGTGGGCAGGTCCTGGGGCGAAATATGCCGACCGACGGCATCTCCGATTCGCTAGGCAGTGGAAGGTTTTCTGAAATCGAAAGCTTTTGCCGCAAAGCACTCACGGTCACTTTACATTGCAAAGGTAACGTCGCGCGAGTTGAACAACGGCCACGCAGACGTGGCCACGCACAGGGACGTGATCGATGCGAAGCTCGGCCCAGATCCGCTGCCTCTCACGAGCGCTCGTGGTGCCCACGACATTCCGTGGCGACTGTCGCTTGAAGGCGTCCGGCTGAACGGCTCGGGTGGAATGGCCGGCGAAATCAAACCGATGCTACGCCTCCCTTTGCGCTGACGGGACCTGTCCAGTTTCGTCGCTTGGCATCGCGATCGCAATAGAGAGCAGCGTCGAAACGGGAGTCTGGCATGCTCATGATCGAGGGCTCGTGTCAGACAGCCGCGGAAAACTTCAGCCCACTCTTTGACCAAGCCTCACACGAGGCGTCTAAGACTGGCGGGTCAATCCATGAAAGCAACGATTACAAACTGCCTGGCGGAACTGGTCGAGACCCGGTTTGGAAAAGACAAGTGGAATGCGATCCTGACCGACTCGGGACTTCAATCGCAGTCCAGCAAGTTCCGGTTGTCACCATCTGACGTTCCGGATGATCAAGTCTACAAGCTCCTTGCTTCCACCTGCAAAGTCCTCGAAATCACGTCCCAGCAAGCGGCGGATGCTTTTGGCTCGTACTGGTGCTGTACCTATGCTCCCAGACTTTACTCCCCGATCGTCAAGCAGTTCAAGAACGCCAAGGACATGATTCTAGGACTCGATACTGTTCATATAATGATGACATCAACAATACAAACTGCTCATCCTCCTCGCTTCAATTACAATTGGGAGCTCGA
Organism: uncultured Isosphaeraceae bacterium; assembly: GCA_963781785.1. GTDB lineage: Bacteria > Planctomycetota > Planctomycetia > Isosphaerales > Isosphaeraceae > CAWAHD01. The sequence goes on from CAWAHD010000002.1 coordinate 2,150,492, forward strand.
TAACTCCTTAGTTGTTACATATGAGTCATATAGAAATATGATATATATCTATATCGGGCTTGTGAAGGGGGTGGGTGAGTTTTTTAAGGAGAAGTTGGTCGTGACCAAGCTGTCTGGGCAACAAGTCAAGATCGTCTTTGGTTGAGCGGATGTCTGATCGCGAGCTGGAGGGAGTGGTGCATAGAATCAACCGACGCAGCGATGGCCAACGCACCCCTGGAGGCGGCCACGGCGACACCCTGGCACAATCGCCCATCGTAAATCTCGAAGCTCGATGGTCACGACTCAGTCCCGGCCGCAACTCAAGAGCAAGGCAGGCGTGCCGTGATCGGACGCGTGTGATTCCGCTTCGTCTCTTCCCTCTAAAAGTGCCTGTCCTTTCTTTCCCGACGCTAACGACGCGTAACGCGACCCGAACCGACCGTGCGTCCTCCCTCCCGAATATCGAAGGTTGTTCCTTCGACGAGCGCTTCGTAGGAAACGTCCGGCTCGCACATGAACCTCACGGTTGCATACGTCTGGTCGCCGGGATTGACTGCATGATCGGGTCCGTCGACGAATTCGACGCCGAGATAGGTGCCGTCACCGTCGTGGACAACGAAGTGTGGCCTGTAGTGAGGCGTAGCATCTTCGCCCAGCCAGACCGGTGAATGTCTGCCTCCTTGGCTGGTCGGTGTGAACTCGACGAATACCTCTGCAAATCGCGGCATAGTCTCGGCGGTCAACTTCAGCTCTCCGTCAGGGCATGAGTTTCTTGAACTCGCGGATTCCGGCATGCGCATCAAACTTCATTTGCTCCTCTTTGCGGAGGCGGCTTCTCATGACGCGCAACGAGAATCCGCCGAAGGCTATCCCGCCGTGATTGATCATCCAGTCCTCAATCGACTCACTCGCAACGACAAAACTGGCGCCCCTCTTCAGGTGCAGTGCATCAGGGGCTTCGCCTACCGAGCAGAAGATCAGGTCATCCATTATCGAAGTGACGCTTAACCAAAGATGGCAAGTCGGTCGCGTTGGGTTCTTGGCCGCAGTCTCCGGGGTGCGAACTAGAGCCTGTTCCCCCGTCTCGCTTCTGTCGATGAACGGAACCTTGACCAAATAGATCGCCGGTGAAAAGCGCATATTCAATACGGCGTCCAACAAATGAGGGAAGGTCCTCCTCGCCTCACTCACAGCCTCGACAACGGCAGGATCGGCCTCGTTCACATCAGCGAAAAGCGGAACATCGTGAGCTTCGGAGTCCATTGATGTACTCGCTGGTCATGAGACGTCTCCAACCAGGCCAATTTACCGCAAAGGAACGGTTTGCCACAGCCCAGACGGGCGCCCGGATTTGAACCAGCGGCTTCCCGGCCCGGAACCGGTGGCTGAAGCGCGACTGCGAGGAGCGCGAGCACTTCCTTCTTGCGAGCACTGAATCTGTCGCGATTCGAGCCCGAAGGCTACGATAGAATGGAGAGCTGCGACGGCCAGGGGTGGCACCCGGCACCTGGTCGAGGAGCTAAGTGGGCGGCTGGGGTCGGGAGGTTACGCATGGCGGGAGTGTTTCCGGGCATGGATCCGTACCTGGAGTTCCGATCACCCTGGCCCGATTTTCTTAACGGCCCGATTGCGGAAATCCCCAATGAGCTTGGGCGCGACTCCCCGGTTCGTTTGAAGTGTCAGCCGATTGCTGAGATCGTACGGGAATCTGGAGCATTCCGGTCATGGCGACACTCGTCCGAGCAAGTCCCTGGCGGCGCTACCTGCGTATCAGTCTTCGCGGGCTGATCGTCGTTGTCCTGGTGGTCGGCGGTGGGCTGGGCTGGATCGTTAACCGTTCCAAGGTCCAGCGTCACGCGGTGGCGGCGATCGAATCGGCCGGCGGCCGCGTGAAGTACGAATGGGAGTGGAAGGATCGGCTGCCCGATCCCGGCGGAATGCCCAGGTGGCCGAAATTGCTGGTGGATCACATCGGACCCAACGACTTCGCCCATATCGCCGAAGTCGAGTTCGCTCGAGGAGGGTCCGACGAGCAAATGCTTGAGGTGGGGAAACTCAAGAGTCTTGTGACAGTGGTCCTCCGCAAATCGTCGATCACCGCGAGAGGACTGGATCCTCTCACGAGGCTGGCCGACCTTCGCAATCTGTCCATTTACTACTCCCAGGTGAGTGATCACGCGTTGGAGCCATTAGGGCGGCTCCGTCGGTTAGAACACTTGACCCTCCAGGGAACCAACATCGGTGACGCAGGGCTCGCGCACTTGCGAGTGCTGACGAATCTGAAGACGCTGGATCTGGGGCGGACCGCCATCACCGACGCCGGATTGGCCCACATCGAGGGCCTGGCCAACCTCCAGCAGCTCTCTCTGTACAAGACCAAAGTCACGAGCGCAGGGCTGGCTCACCTGAAAAGCCTCGTGCATCTCAGTTTCCTGGGTCTGGAAGGCTCTGCGATCAGCGATGCCGGGCTGGCTCACCTGGACACACTGACTGACCTGGGCTGGCTCGAGCTCACGGGCACGAGCGTGGGTGATGCGGGATTGTCGCACCTCTCTGGGCACGACAAGCTCGTCATTCTGTACCTCGACCGTACAAAGGTCACTGATGCCGGTCTCGCTCATCTGAGCACGCTGCGCGGCCTCCAGATTCTCAAGCTCAAGAACACGGCTGTCAGCGATGCCGGTCTGGAGCAATTGAGAAGAACCTCCAGCCTCCACACGCTGGTCCTGAGCGGCACGAGCGTCACCGACCTTGGTGTCTTCCGACTGCAACAAGCGCTCCCCAAGTTGAAGTTCGTCCGTTGATCCGACTGCTCGAACTTGCCTTGATCTGGCCAGCGTTTGTTCCGGTCATGTACCCGGAGTGCACGGGCCGCGACGAGTCAGGGGAGATCCACATCCTCTGCCGCTAGACGCGATGTGCCGTCAATCGCCCAAGATGAATCATGATGAGATAGGGAATTTGCACCTCCGCCATTTTGAAGGCTTGATCACTGATCCCGCCTTTCTCGTATACGCCGAGCAAATAACCGATTGCCAGAGCAAAGAATAGCTTGACGTTCTCCGAGTTTTCACCGTATTCCGCTAACTCCTCTGTCGCGTAGTCGTGTTCAATCCAAGCCTTGACGAAATCGAAGTGCTCTTTCGCCCACTCGCCCGCAGAAGAGCTGTATGAAAAGCCTATGATTGCCGCTTTGACAGCGAGGTCATCTTCGTCGTTAGGGCTCTCCAGGACCTTTGCCAGTTGGATGTCGCGATCGAAAGTCCCGACACGCTGTTCGAGTTGCTGAACCACAGTCACCGGACCAGCTCCCCAATGAACTGGGTGTCGGCAGTTGTGCGGCACGTCGCCCCAGTGGATACACCGTCAATTGTGTTCGACAGTCGTTCGCGAGCCGCCGATTCTCGAGCGCGGCTTAGGTCCGCCCAAGGAGGGGTGATCGGCGCTGCGTCGCGCGAAAACAAGTGTCGCCGTTCGCTCCGCGAAAGTATGCGTTCCCAATTCAGCTGTACTTTCCGCGATTGAGTGTACTCTCAAGCCGCGAGGGCAAGTAGCCGCTCGGCGACGGCTCGAATTTCTTCCTCGGTGACCCCCGGTCGGAGAACCCCGTGAATTTCGTCAGCCAGCAATTCGCGACGCCAGGCCCGACGCTTGTCGGCGTGGCTCGGGCGGCGGTTCGGATCATCCCAGGGTGACGCCTGGCGGTCCACTAACTCGCCTTCGTCCCGGGCCCAAGCCCAAGCCTCGGTCATCGTGAACGTCCAGAGGCAGATGTGGAATGCACCGATGCTTGCCCACACGAACCGCACCTGCTGCTGGCCGGCTCCGACGATCTCCTTGCAATCGCGGAACGTGGTCTCCAGGGCGAACCGATCGGCGACCGTCGCCAGGATCTCAGCCACAGTCGCATTCGGGTCGGTGCAGAAGAAGGCCACCCACCCATCGGGCTCGTCAACCAGCACGACACGGATGAGGCCGCCCACCGGCCGCCAGGTGGCCACGAACGTCTTGTACCGCTTCTTCGCCGGCTTGCCGTAGAGCTCGAAGACCTCGGTCGTCCAGCCGCGACGCTGCCCGGCTCGCTTGGCCAGCGCGATGCGGTTCTCCCCATAGATCCGCGGCCTGCCCCGCCGCTTGGCCACGCGGGGCCCCGGCACCGTCCACAGCGCCGCGTCCTTGCGCAGGCGGCTCACAACCGTCATCCCCAGCGACATCGCCGGCTTCAGGAACGGGGCCTTGGCGTACGCCCCGTCGACCACGACCCACAGCGGCTTGCCCAGGTATTTAAGCCAGCAATGTGCCCATCGTAGCAGCTCGACAGCCATCTCCAGCTTGGTTTGGAACTCGGGCCGATGCTGCGGGTCGATTGCGGATACGTCCTTCACTCGGACGTACATCCGAGCCAAAAGCGGCAGCGCGATGACTCCCCACAGGGGATGAACCGCCAGGAGCCCGAGCACCACCCAGATGTGGCCGTAAACATGTGGCGAACCCGCCGGACCAGGAGTCGGGTTGTGATGGGTGCCGGCTCCCTGGACGAGCGGCCCGTAGCGCGGAGTTGGCGTGTCGTCGATTGCCAGGGTGAGCCTCGCTAGGTCGGCGACCAAAGGCTCGACTACCTCGCAGACCAGGCGGGCGGCGATGTCCTTGGCCTTCTTGCCGGCGGCTGCGACCGTCGTGTAGCAGGGTCGGAATTGGGTGCTCAGGCCAGCGGCACGGATCCAACTTGTGACAGTCCTCCGCCCGCGGGCCAAGACCGCCCCAAGGAACAGCCAGGCCAGCCTGGGGACGGATCTCCGGTCGAGGAATGCGGCGAGGCGCGAGAACCACTGGCATGCGGGCACATCCTGGTGCGAAGATGTCATAGTCGGCTCCGTCCGGTTTGATGGTTAGGTCTCGTAACCGCCATCGTCCCGGACGGACCGGCATTCGTCTACCCGAGTGGTCTCGCGAGGTCAGCGAACAAAATCGCGGAAAGTACAGAATTAGCGATACGTGACTTTATTCTGACATCGGCGCTCATGGACGACCGATTGGCCGTTCCTCTGGAAGAATTCTCCGAACATCCGGTGTTGTCCTGCGCGGAGCGAATGCACAACTTTCGCCGAGCGAAAGGCGACAATGTGATGTCGCGTCACCGGTAAAGCGCGCTCATGGCGCCTCCTGGGGAGGCCGCCCGGGTTGCGGATGGTTCTCCCGCGGTCGGTGAGGTTTGTTCCGTGCTTGTTCCTCGAGCAGGGCCCGTTTCCGCCGCGTCTCGCGACTTTCCAGATGATCGAGGAGATCGGGTGCAAGGTCGCCGTGCGAATCATACTCGCCGTGAAGACGCGGCACGACCGCACGGTGCCAGACCACATCAAAGGCGGGCTGAAACAGCAAAAAAGCACCCAGGAACAATGCGAGGAGTGCACCCCCTTTGCGGGCGAGTGCCGCGGCGCCCTCGGCGACCAGCAAGTGAACCATCGGAACCAGGAAGATCAAGAGCCGGCCGTGAAAGGGATACTGGTGCAAGGCCGAGGCCAGCACGGCAAATGGAAGCGGAGCGACCACCAGGTAGAGACCGCCGAGCGAGCGCCTGCCCAGCGAATACCCGCCCAGCAGGAAGAGTGCCAGTGCCAGGAAAGCCGAATGGATCACTCCCAGGGGCGTGAGAACGCCAGAGGGTGAGTTGAGCAAGTTGAGCAACTGCAACGAGACGCGCACAACGTCCTCGAGCGACCGCGGGGGTATCGGCAAGAAGGCAAAGTACCACCAGTCCCAGATGAAGCGTTCCTTGGTGAGAATGCCATGCGAGACGTGGTAGCAAACGGCGAAGCTCGCCGCCCAGGCCAGGCTCATGGCCACGAAGCCGAGCGTTTTTCTCCATTCCTTGCGGAGCGCAGCATCTGCGATCCAGTAAGTGCCGATCGCCGCGAGACCGAAGGTCAGCGGGTAAGAGAACCAGACTGAGGCGGCACCCGCAACGGTGAGGAGCAGCATTCGGCGTTTCGTCATGGCCGCTGGCTGTCCGCGGGGCGACGTCCCCCCGGGCCCCGCCGCGAGCAGCCAGGCCGCCAGGGTCAAGGCCAGCTCTGTGGAGTACTGTTTGATTTCGGTCGAGTAATAGAGGAGCCAGTCGTTCAGTGCGAAGAGTCCCACCGCAATCGGGACGGCGTGGGCCGCGAGGAAGCGGCGCGCCACCGAGCGCATCAAAAACATCGAGACGATCGCGCTCACGAGCGGAACCAGCCGAGCGGCGGGGATCACCGGAAACGGCGATCGGACCATCAGCCGCTCGACGACGAGGAAGCCCGGGGGAGCGAGCTGGTGCTCGGTCAAGGTCGACGTGAAGTCAAAGGTGCCGAGCCCCACCAGGTTCTCGAGCAGCGAACGCTCGTCCATGTAGAGCCTGCGGCGGTCGGCATACTCCAGGATCCGAAGCAGCACGCCGATGGCAACCAGAATCCACGTCCACGTCTCGCTTGTGACCTGGATCTGGCCGAACGACGACAACCTCTTGCCGATCCTACTGTCCTGTGCCGCTCGAGACCATCTGCCGAACATCGCAAAACACCTCGTTGCTCGCTCGTGCCTGCCGTCCTCGCCCGTCTCTGCTCGAAAAGGATACTCAAAACACAACGGCAGATTCAAACAACGAATCCCGGGATTCTCGGCTGTCCCTGGTGGCGAAATCCTCTCGACAGATCAATACTGGTCAGGAAGAATGATCTGCGCGACATTGATCCAAAGGACGGCGGCGATTTTCCGGTCGAGCTGACCCGATGAGGACCATCATGCGACAACTCCCATCATCACGGACCAACCGGCCGGCCTGGCCGATCCGGCTTGCGGCGTGCTTCGGGCTTGCGGTCGTCTTTGTCCCGGAAGCCCGGGCGCACTTCCTCTGGCTCACCAGCGAGCGCGAGGGCCAATCCGGTGGTCCGGTCATCCGCGCGTTCTTGAGCGAAACGCCGCTGCCCGCAGGACCGGAGTTCCTCAAGCACATCGAGAAGACCAGGATCACGGCCCTGGGGCAATTGCTGTCCTGGACCAAAGGCGACGAGACTTTCCGGGTGAACCTGCCCAAACCGGGCCCCCCGTCGGTCGAGGGCTTCTGCGACCTGGGGCTCATGAAGCGCAACGGTAAGGTCTTCCGGCTGCTCTACACGGCCAGGGTGCAGTTCGGCCCGGCCCGGCCCTCGGGTGCCTCGCCCGACGATCACCTCTGGGCGGCGCTCGTGTCGCGGCCCGGCCAGAATCCGACGGTGGCCGTCCGGCTGGCCGGCCGGCCCGTTTCCGGTGCAGTGGTCAAGGTCTATCCGGAAGACAAAGATCCGATCGAGCTCAAAACCGATAGCGATGGGCACATCGATTACCCGGGAATCGCCCAGGGCAAAACGGCGGTTCTCGTGAAATGGACGGAAAACATGGCAGGAAAGCTGGACGACAAGCCTTTCGACGAGATTCGTCATTACGCGACCTTGACGGTCGACCCCGCCCCTGCGGACGTCACGGCCGAGGCCGGGACCGCCCCGTTCGCGGTGCTTCCCGAGGCCATAAACAGCTTCGGCGGAGCCGTCCTGGGCGACTGGTTATACGTCTACAGCGGGCATACTGGGCCGACGCACAAATATCATACGGGAACCACGACACCACACTTCCGCCGTCTGAACCTGAAAGACCGGACGACCTGGGAAGACCTACCGTGCGGGCCGTCGCTCCAGGGCGTGACACTCGTCGCCTGTCGAGATCGGCTCTACCGGATCGGCGGCATGTCGGCCCATCAGAAGCCGGGGCAGCCCGACGACCTGGTGTCGACGGCTGAGTTCGCTCGGTTTGATCCCGGCACCAAGGCATGGACGACCCTGCCGCCACTTCCCACCCCCCGGTCGACTCACGACGCTGTCGTGATCGGCGACAAGCTTTACGTCGTCGGCGGGTGGGCGATGCGCGGGGGCGATTCGACCAACGCCGAGTTCCTGGAAGACGCTCTGGTGTTCGATCTTTCTGCGTCTAAACCTCAGTGGGAGAAACTGCCGGCCCCGCCGTTTCGCCGCCGGGCGCTGGCGGTCGCGTCCTTGAAGGGAAAGGTCTACGTCTTGGGGGGATTGGAAGAAGATGGCACGGTGGTCAAATCGGTCGCGATTTACGACCCGGCGGCGCGGACCTGGTCGACAGGACCTGAACTCCCGGGCACCAAGCTGGAGGGGTTTGCTCCGTCTGCTTTCGAGGTGGACGACAAGCTTTATGTGAGTGGGTTTGACGGCTTCGTCCGTCGGCTCAATGAAGCCGGCGATCGCTGGGAGGTTGCGGGCCGGCTCGCCATGCCGCGGCTCACGCACCGTCTGCTGCCGGGAATCGACAACGACTTGCTCGCCGTCGGCGGCAACTTTGCCGGCGCGCCGGTTCGATTCGTCGAATCGATCTCTCTCGGAGAATCTCACCCGGGCCCGAAGGCGATCGCCTGGCCGGTTTCCCTGCCGGGCGAGGCGCGCCAGGGGCAGGCGCTGGGGGTGGTGGGTTCGTCGGTGGTCGCGTTCGGAGGAAACCGCAGCCCGGAGCCGCACGCGTTTTCGCCGGACAATCTGTTACGAGAAGGCACCCGGATCTGGCTGGGATCGATGACGGCCGCCCCCACGGCGGCGCTCACCGAGCCGAGGCAATCGGCTGCCCTGTTAGTCGACGGGACCGGGCGCAAGAGCAATGTGTATTTGCTGGGCGGGATTGGCCCGGACGGCGGACTCTCGCGGACGCTGGGCGACGTCTGGCGTTTGAGCGTTGATTCAGGCAAGTGGGACAAGCTCTCGAGCGTCATTCCGGACGGCCGGGGGATGTTTGGTGCGACGATTTACAACAACGTCGTCTGGATTTTCGGCGGCAGCATCTGGGACCCGCGCCGGGCCATCCGACGGGCGGGATGCCCGAAGAGGTGTTGCGATGGGACCTGACGAAGGAAGGCGCGGCGTTCGAGGCGGCCAAGGTGCGGCTCCCCCACAAGCGCCGTTCGTTTGCTGGGGCGGCTCTGGGCTCGAAGTACTTTCTCGTCGGCGGGCTTGGCGACACGATGAAACCGGTCGCGCCGGTGGACGTCTTCGACTTCGAGACGGGGGCCTGGAGCAGCATCGCCTCTCCCTCCCATCCGCCGGTCTTCGCCGATCTGGTGTCACTCGACGGCAAGCTGTACATGGCCGGAGGTTTCGTAACGTCCACAGCGGGGCATTTCGAGCCCGCGCGCTCGATCGAGGTATACGACCCGGCATCGAACCGCTGGACGACTTTGTTGGAATCGTCGCCCGTGCCGCTGGAGCATGTCCGGATGCTGGCGGTGCAAGGGCGTCTTCTGCTGGTCGCAATGGATCGCGAGGGCTCGGGCTCGTGCCAGCTTGCCCTGGTGGCGCCGTGAGCGACAGAACCGGGCCATGCTGACGAGATGGGATTGCAAGCGAACAGAAAGGGGCAGCGGATGGGGATGTTCTCGGGGAAGAAGGGAATGGTCCTGGGCGTAGCAAATGACTTCAGCATCGCCTGGGCGATCACGCAGAGGCTTTTGTCCGAAGGGGCGGAGGTGGGGTTCACCCACTTGCCCGGCGAAAAGATGGAGCGGCGCGTGCGCAAGCTTGCCGACCCGATCGGCGCCAAGCTGATCACTCCCTGCGACGTTCAGAAAGACGACGACGTGGCCCGTGTGTTCGAGCAGGCCGAGCAGACTTACGGCGGGCTCGATTTCGTGCTGCACTCGATCGCGTTTGCGCCGCTTGACGATTTGAAATGCCCGTTCGTCGACGCGGGACGCGAGGGCTTCAAGACGGCGATGGATATCAGCGTCTACTCGCTGGCGATCGTAGCTCGCCACGCCGCCCGGGTGATGCGCGACGGCGGCGCGATCCTCACGCTCACGTATCTCGGGGGCGAGCGCGTGGTGGCGGGATACAACCTGATGGGCGTCTGCAAGGCCGCGCTCGATGCGGCCGTCAAGTACCTGGCTTATGACCTTGGGCCCAAAAAAATCAGGGTCAATGCGGTTTCTGCGGGACCGGTGAAGACCCTGGCGGCGTCGGCCGTTGGCGATTTCGAAGACCTGGCCGGCCTGTACGTGGCGGTCTCGCCGCTGGGGCGGAACATCACTCGCGAGGAGGTGGGCGCGGCCGGGATGTTTCTGCTTTCGGATCTGGCCAGCGGGATCACCGGCGAGATTGTGCACGTCGACTGCGGCTACAGTGTGATGGGCTCGCCCGGCCGTGCCATCGAGGCCGCGAAGGCGGCCGCTCGCTGAGACGCTTGCCGCCGCGTGTTCTCATTTTCTTATGAAACCGGAACCTGCGATTGGCCGTGACGATCGTCCCATCCCGGCGGGAATTGCACTGGTCCATCGCCAGGGCTGCTATCTGGTGCGGCAGCGCCCGGCAGGCAGTGTTTATGCCGGTTACTGGGAGTTCCCGGGGGGAAAATGTGAGCCGGGCGAGGATCCCGCCCAGGCCACGGTTCGCGAGTGCCTCGAGGAGACCGGCCTGATCGTTCGGGCCGGCCGGCTGCGGCGCACGACGACGTACCGCTATCCTCACGGATTGGTCGGTTTGTTTTTCTACGACTGCACCCTTCGGGATCAACTGGCCGAGCCGGCTGCCGGCTCGGGCTTCCGCTGGGTCTCCTCAGGCGATCTGGCAGCGCTTCGATTCCCCGAAGCCAACGAAGCGATCATCGCGGAGCTCGCTGGTCGGACTGCGTGCCAGGAGGGACCGCAGGACAACACAGGATGCAGCGGGTCGGGCCCTGAGCCGTGAAGAATCGCCGCGCTCCCACTTTCTCGAGCGCACCGAGCCGCCGGCAGTCTGTACGGTCACGAACTGCTTGAATCACGGCACGGGATTCGGATTGAGGGGGATCGGGGGCTCGCGATCCACAACGTTGTCGATCAGGCCGTATTCGCAGGCTTCCTCGGGCGACATGAAGCGGTCGCGGTCGGTGTCTTCCTGCAGCCGTTCGAGGGTTTGCCCGGTGTGCCTTTGATAGATCTGATTGAGCTGCTTCTTCATGCGGATGAATTCTTCGGCATGGATCAAGATCTCGGTGGCGGTGCCTTCCATGCCGGCGAGGGGCTGATGGATCATGATCCGGCTGTGAGGCAGGGCGTTGCGCTTGCCCTTGGCGCCCGGCGGCGAGCAGGAGCGAGCCCATGCTGGCGCACTGGCCGATACAGTAGGTCGCCACATCGCACGAGACCCACTGCATGGTGTCGTAAATGGCGAGGCCGGCGGTCACGCTGCCGCCGGGGCTATTGACGTAGAGATGGATGTCGGCTTTGGCGTCCTGGTGGGCCAGAACCAACATCTGGGCGACGACCAGGTTGGCGACGGTGTCGTCGATCGTCGAGCCCAGGATGATGATGCGATCCTGGAGCAGGCGGGAATAAATATCCATCGCCCGCTCTTCACGACCGCTCCGTTCGATCACGATCGGAACCAGTGGCATGGTGGAAAGCCCTTCTCGAAAAGGAGCCGCCGGCCTCAGACCCATTACTGAGGCGGGCGGACGCACTTCGTGAAATCGTCCGGTCGGTAGTGAGATTGCCGGCGTCGTGCTGAGGCGGTCTGCAGTATGGCGGCGGTCTCCGCCCTGAGGGTGGTCTGTTGCCTGTTTGCCAGTCTGGTTTCACCTACTCAATCAAGACGGGGGAGACCCCGAAGAACCTTTTTCGGTGCCGGCGATCCGCCCCACGACCTCGTCGACCAGGCCGTACTCCTTGGCCTGAACGGCGCGTCAGGTAGCGATCGCGTTCCGTGTCTTTGGCGATCCGCTCGATCGGCTGCCCGGTGTGTTTGGCCAGGATGTCATTGATCACTTGCTTGCTCTTGACGATCTCCTCGGCCTGGATTTCGATATCGGACACCTGGCCGCCGACCTGGCCATAGGGTTGATGGATCATGATCTTGGAGTGAGGCAGGGCGTAGCGCCGTCCCTTGGACCCTCCGGCGAGCAAGACCGCGGCCCCCGAGGCGGCCAGGCCGATGCAGTAGGTCGCGATCGGGCACTCGATGAACTGCATGGTGTCGTAGATCGCCAGCGTGCTGGTGACGCTTCCGCCCGGGCTGTTGATGTAGAAACTGATTCCTTGCGTACGGTTTTCGTACTGCAAGAAGAGGAACTTCATGACGGCGAGGTTGGCGACGGCGTCATTGATGACCCCTTCGAGAAAGACGATGCGATTCTCGAGGAGCAGATCGCCGAGAGTCATCTGACGCTGCCGCGCGTAGTCGCGATAGCGCTGGAGCAACGGATCGGCGAGGGGCGGTTCAAACGGCATGGAACAGTCCTTCGGAATCATGGCCCCGGCATCCGGCGACCGCGGCCGGGCCCACCGGACGGAGGACGCGGGGCACGTGAAGGCTCTCCGGACCGGATGGCCGACGGGAGGGCGTCGAGGGTTTACGAGGACTCATGAGGGCTTTCCTGCTCCTGAGGGACACTGATCGTGGGCTGCGTCTCCTTGGTAGCTCCGGTTGTGAGCGTATAGTCCAGGGTCTCGACGTCGTCCGGGCGCTCGAGCTTCGTCGGGGAATCTTCGATCGCGGTATGTTCCAGGATCCGGTCGATGACCTTTCGCTCGAGGATCTGACTCGCCAGGGAGTCGGTCCCTCCTTCCTTCTCGACACGGGCACGGACACGGCGAACGCTTTCGTCGGTCCGGTCGGCGATCGCCTCGATCTCCAGCTCAAGCTCTTCGTCCTCGACCTTGATTCCTTCCGCTTCGGCGATCTTGGCCAGCAGCAAGAATTCTTTGAGTGACCGCAGGGTCGACTCGTGGGCGTTGGCACGGATCTGGGCCTCGCTGGCCCGGATCTCGTTATCCGACATACCTTCCCGTTTGAGCTGCGCCACCAGCTTGCTGATGGTGCTCTTTTCCTCGTTCATGACCAGCTCGGCTGGAAGCTCGAACGGTGTCTGATAGAGCAGTATGTCGAGGATCTGGCGGCGGATCGCCTGGCGCTGCTCGCTGCGGATCCGCCGCTCCAGGTTCTCGCGTACGGCTCGCCGCAGCTTGTCGACGCTCTCGAAGTTGATCGAATCGAGGAACGACTGGTTCAACTCGGGAAGCCGCAGTCGCTTCAGGTCGTTGACGCGGACTTGCACCCTGATCTTGGCTGCTCGCAGCGCGGGATCGTCGACGGCGGTGCCCAGCTTCGCCTCGGCTTCGCGGGTCTCGCCCGGCTTGGCGCCCTCGAGCGCCTGGCCGATCAAGGGAATCGTGCCATTCTGGAAACGAAGCTCGGATTGAAGTCGGAACTGGGCTTCCTCGAGTCGTATCGAGGAGCTGCCCGCCGGGACCGTAAAACAGGAGATCGGCCGTGAGATAATCGCCGATTTCCGCCGCCCCCTCCAGCTTGGGCACGATCTGGCCGTGGCGTTCGAGGAAAAACGTGAGCTGAGTGTCGACGTCCTCGTCGGTGAGCTCTGCGACCGGCCGCTTGACCTTGAGCCCCTTGTAGGTCGGCACATCGAACTGCGGCCGGACTTCGACATCCATCTCAAAATTCATCGGGCCCTTTTCGGGGAGCTCGATCGCGTCGACGTCGAGTCGAGGCTGGACGATCGGCTCGAGCTTGTAGTCCTTGTCGATCTGCTCGAGCGACGACATCAACAAGGATCGACTTGACCTGGTCGGAAACCTGCTTGCGGAACCGCTTGACGACCAGTTGCGGGGAGCCCGCCCCTGGCGAAAACCCGGGACGACCGCGTCGCGCCGCAGATCTTCCAGCGATTTTTCGTACTGGCGATCGATCTCCGAACGAGGAATCGTGATCTTGAGATGCTTCTGCACGGGCCGGCGTCGGTGATTGCCACGGCGATGTCGAGCTTGCGTGCTGGTGTCTCGGCTTCCGCCGCAGTCGGCGCATCTGCCACTGAAAGCGGGGAGCCGCCTGGAAGTTCATCGGTGCTCATCGAAGGCATTTCCTCAAGAAGCAATCTGGCCGGGATGGCTTGATCCGCCATCACGCAACCGCAGCGCTCGAGCGAAAGCCGCCAACCGGGATGGCATTGATCCAGAGCGGGAGAAGGGATTTGAACCCTCGACACCCACGTTGGCAACGTGGTGCTCTACCCCTGAGCTACTCCCGCATGTCACGGCGCGAACGAAAGGTACGCCCGGCCGACGGGCCGACGGCCCAAAGCCCCTCCCGGTCCGTTGCCAAAATCAGTATAGCGCGGCGACCCGGGAATGCAAGCCTTCTTCCGGAATGAGCAACGCTGGCCCAGAACCTTCCCGGCTTTCCATTTGCGTACCGAACCACAGGACGATAGCTTACAGGAAGATCGATCATTTCGCCGGCTATTTTGCAAACCAACGGGCTATCCACGATGAATTACGTACTTCAGGTCGTCCGGGGCCGAAGCGCCTCGACCACCCTCAAGTTGACCACGGCGTCACCAGCATCGGCCGTCACGACGACTGCGTGATCCGTATCAAGTCGTCGCAGGTCAGCCGGCGCCATTGCGAGATCTTCGAGATGGGCGGGCAGCTCACGATCCGCGACCTTGGGAGTTCCAACGGAACATTTGTGAACGGGAAACGGGTCATCGGGCAACAGGCGATCAAGCCCGGCGACGAAATGACCGTCGGGGCAGTCACGCTGCGTGTGGCCAGGCTCGGCCAACCCGTCCCCGCCGGACCGGCCAGTCCTCTCTCCAAGCCCAAGGCCGGCGACACCGCCGTCGTCGACGCCATCCCTGCCGTGAATGACGACGAAGAAGAATTCGAAATGGAATTCGACGATGGCGATCCAGTGCCCGAGATCGAGGGAATTCCGCTGGCCGACGACGAGCCGACACAGCTTGGCGCATCGAAAGCTCCTGCCTCCGCAGCAACCAACGCACCGACGGCGGCGCTGCCGACAGCCGAAAAGGCCTCCACTCCCAAACCCAAAGCTGGGAAAGAAGACGACGCCATCGCCGAGTTCTTGCTGGATCTCGACATCGACGAAGACGAGTGATTCGCTCCCCTTCCTCCTGAAAACGGAGGATCGGCGCTCGTCGCCAAGGTACGTATGTCCCGGGGCGACCTCGCGCGGACGAACCGCCTGCCGCGTCGAGCGTAGTTGTTAGGAGTCCGGTCGCTCTGTCGACCACCGTGGCTCACGCATCTTCTGGCACAATGGGTGGTTGGAATCCAGCCGCTATCGCGAATTCTGTTAGGTTAGGTGGTTTGAGCAAAGATAACTGCCTATTTCCGCGCTTATTCTGCTATTTTCCGTAATCTCTTCGCATTTGAAAGCGAATGTTGTAGGATATGTCATGGCGGGCACGCGCGGAATCTCGATGACCGAGGTGCTCCGGCGCCGCTAAGCACGTCCGATGAGGAGAGTTTTGCGCGGCAGGTCCGGCTCGTCTTCGCACCTCGATTGCCGTTCCGACTCACGGAAATGTTGAACTTTGGCAGCTTTGTCGACAACCGTATTGATTTCTACGGCAAATCGCTTTAAATAGCTCCAGGTGCTCGATCACGTGTGCCGATTCGCTTGGCACCTGGCCTTTGACCTGTTGGCACACGTCTGCTTGCAGGAATCTCTCCATGGCTCGAAGGAAAACACTTCCTGAATCGGTTCGTGCGAAGCTCGCTCTGGCTGAGCGACTCGCGGCCTTGCGCTCCGAATTGTACGGAGACCGGGGCGGACCGGAGATGGCCCGGCGATTGGGCATCCCTGTTCGGACCTGGTACAACTACGAGGGAGGCGTGACCGTTCCGGCGGAAGTCATTTTGAAAATCATCGAGCTGACTTCGGTCGAGGCGGGATGGCTCTTGCACGGAGAAGGACCGAAGTTCCGTCACGGACGGTCGGAACGTGGGCCTTCTGGGGCGGCCTCCTCGGTAACCATCGGCGCCTTGCTCAGGACGGCTCTCGAGCTCCTCGAGAAGGCCGACCCGAGCGGTGTGGATCACGAGATTTCGCTGGAGGGGCCCGACGGCGTGGCGTTCCCTCCCAGCGCCGAACTCGGCCTTCCGGCTTTCGAGAACCGGTCCCAGCATGAGCTCGCCGAATTCGATAACCCGGGCGAGGAGGATCCCTCGCACTTCAACGACGATGGCTCGCGGTTCTCACAATCTCGCCGCGAGTGGCTCGCTGCCCAGCGCAACAACCGATGCGTTGTCGTCAACGGGGACTCGATGGCGCCGGTTGTTGCCGACGGCGCATCGGTCGCCTACGCAAAAAACGGGGAAGACCCTCCCCAACTCGACGGCAAGCTGGTTGTTACCTGGCTCGACAACCAACCCGTCGTCCGCTGGTTTCAGCATTGCGGCCGTTTTGCCCTGCTCCGAGCTCAAAATCCCAGCGCCGTTCCTCAACAGGTCCTCGTCGACCTCGAAGACCCCAAGCAGACACCGCGATTTCGCCGCGTCCTCGGGTTCAATACGCCTCATTGATCGGCGTGCTCCCCATCCTCGCTGCCTGCTCCCGCCCAGGCAGTGACGAATGCGAGCACGCATCGGTTAACGTTTCGGCGAACCAAAACCGGCGGGAAATCCTTTCCTAATGAGTGAAATGAAGCGCTGCGGGTCGAAGGTCCACGGATCGGCATCCGATAGGAGCTGCCGCAACCAAGGCGAGCTCTCGCAGCGATTGCCGCCCAAGATCTCACTACCAGCTCAGATGCTCGTCCAGACACGGTAGGACCAGGATCTTGCCGTCGCCGATTCGGCCAGTGCGAGCTTGGCCGACGATTGCCTTGATCGCCGCCGGGGCGTCTTGCTCGTGCACGAAAACGGCCAGTTCGACCTTGGGCAGAAAGGATGAGTTGTACTCGCTGCCAAGGTATTGGTGCAGGCGGTCTTTCTGTCGCCCATAGCCCATCGCTTCGCGAACCGTTCCCCCGAGCACGTCCACGCTCTCCAGCGCCTTGAGGACGGCTTGGGCCCGAAACGGTTTGACCAAGGCGATGATTTGGACGACTGGCCCGCGCCTCAGAAGAGACGATGGATCGTTGGCATGTGACCGGGCGCCGCGCGACTCGTCGTGCTCCATATCACCGCCTTCTCTTCTTCACCAGAGTCCCGATCGGAGCCGCCCCTCTTTCCGTCGCGGCTTCTCTCCGTTCGAAGCTCAGGGAGGTTCTCGGGCGCCGCCGAGTTCTTGACATCCTGCTCGATCCTACCGACAGTTAATCGTAGATCGGAAGAGTCACCTGCCCGGTTTTGGTTGCTCGAGGTGAATGATGAAACAGGCGTTTGCCGTCTTCTCCAGCGCGTCACTCATCCTGGTGATCGGGTGCAGCGATTACGACATTCGAATGGACAAGACGTTTGCGGAGATGAAGTATCAGAAGCGGCTCAATGATAACCTGGCTGATGCGCCGAAGAACGGCAAGCTTCAGCAGGATGCGATCTACGTCCGCCCCCCCAAGGGTCTCGTCCTCGCCCCGGCGTTCACTCTGGCTCCCGTCGAGAGTGGAAGGTTTGACCTCGAGAACAGCTTCTACGACCAAGAAAAACAAGCGACCCTTCATGTTCTGGCACGGGTCAAGAAACCGAAGGCCCCGGCTGGTGCCAAGAAGGCCACTACCCAGGCCGAGCCGACTCCCAGAGGGAAGTTCGTCGACGACGTGCTTGAATTGGTCAAGACAGCCTACAACGTCGAGCTGACAGCCTCGATGCTCAAGCCGGAAAAGAAGAGTCACGCCAACCGTGACAATGCTTATAAAGCCCACAAGCTCGAGCAGGAGTCGAAGGAAGTGCAGATCTACTTCTACGGAGACGGGAACAGCACGTACGAGGTGGCCTTGATCTTCGAGTATCCCAAAAAAGAGGTCTCGTATATGAGTCCGAAGATCGGCCTGTGCCTGGAGAGCTTCGCAGTCGGCGAACGGGCGAACCGAGCCTTCTCAGGGGGCGGTGACCTGGATTCAGGCGAAGAAGGCGGTGGAGCTGCGCCGCCGCCGATTTGAGGCCGGAACCGGAAGGATCCGACCCGTTGGCCACCCTCGGTCAGAAGCTGACGGTCGCTCGACTTTCTTCGTCGATGCGGCCACGAGGTGGCTGTACTCGTTGAACAGGTGTCGGGGCGTTGCTGTCTGGACGCTGATCGTGTTCCGGGACGAGGTACTCACTGGCGAGTTCCTCACGCAGGATGGAAATGCCCCGCGGCGCTTCGATCCCGATGCGAACCTGGTTGCGCTCGACCTTCACGACAGTGATCCGAATATCCCGACCGACCAAGATTTGCTGCGACTGTTTACGGCTCAAAACCAGCATCCTTCCCTCCTGGCAATCCCTGTCGCGTGTCATGCCCTTGTCGTCACGGCTGTTTATAGTTTCGTAGCCGTTCGACTTTCGGCGACACGATCTTTAAGGATTCCTCCCCAAAAAATGTGGCGGTAGAACCCAGGTCTCAGTAGAATTCAACAATTGTTAGTCAGCGCTTGGATTTGATGATTTTGCCGGCTTGGGCTGCGCTGGGCTCGCTGTTCCAGCACGGGGCTCGATAACATCCCGCATGATCACGAGCGCGAGGTTCCCCGCAATGACGATGGTTTGCCCGGCCGTTGCGATCGCGGCCCTGCTCCTGGTCCTCGACTCTCCGGCGCGGGCTGGCGACCTGCTCCCTCCTGATCGTCCGATCGAAGAGGTCGTCGATCACTACATCGACGGGGCCCTCCGCAAGGGAGCGGTCAAGGCAGCGACCGCGGCCGACAATGGAACCCTGGTGCGCCGCCTCACGCTCGATCTCGCTGGGCGGATTCCCACCGCCGCCGAGTCCCGCGCTTTCATCGAATCGACTGATCCCGACAAGCGACCTCGATTGGTCGAACGGCTGATGGCATCTCCGGCGTTTGTCCGCCACCAGGCGACGGAGCTCGATCGAATGCTGATGGCCGGCAGCAAGGGAAGCCTCCGCGCCTACCTGATCCCCGCCGCCCGTGAGAACCGCTCGTGGGATCGGATCTTCCGCGAGCTGATGCTGCCGGACCAGACCGACAAGGTCCAACAGACGGCCGCCGAATTCCTTCGACAGGGGATCAAGGACCTTGATCGGCTCACCGCCGACGTCAGTTCGATCTTCTTCGGCGTCAACATCAGTTGCGCCCAGTGCCACGACCACCCCCTCGTCCGGGACTGGAAGCAAGACCACTTTTACGGAATGAAGGCGTTCTTCGGCCGCACGTTTGTGAACGGGAACGGGAACGGCGACGGAAACGGGGGTTTCCTGGGAGAGCACGCACACGGCACGATCCGGTTCAAGACAACCGACGACGTGGAGCGTCAAGCCGGGATGATGTTCTTGACCGGAAAGCGGGTCGTTGAGCCCGACGCCAAGGAATCGTCCAGAGAGGACCAGAAGAAGGAGAAGGCCGCGCTCGACCGCTCCAAGAAAGAGAAGGTTCCCCCCCCGCCGCCGAGGTTCAGCGCCCGCGCCAAACTGGTGGAGGTGGCCCTGCAACGCGGGGATCGCGAGTTCTTTGCCAGGGCAATCGTGAATCGCATCTGGTCTCGTTTTTTCGGCCAAGGACTGGTCATGCCGCTCGACCAGATGCACTCGGCGAACCCGCCCAGCCACCCTGAGCTGCTTGCCTGGCTCGCCCGTGACGCGGCCACGCACGGCTACGATCTTCGCCGGCTCATTCGAGGCATTGTGCTGAGCAGGGCCTATTCCCGGAGCTCACGCTGGGAAGGCGCGGAGACGCCCAGGCCGTCGCTGTTCGCCGTGGCTGCCGTTCGTCCCCTGACACCGATGCAACTGGCGACCTCGCTCCAGATGGCCACAGTCGATCCGGCAAGTCTTGCAACGGACTTCCAGTCCGAACTGTTCGAGAAGCGGGTCGAGGCCCTCGAGGAGCGGGCTTCATCCTTCGCCATCTCCTTCAAGACGTCGAGCAGCGATTCTCAGATCGGCGTCGCCGAGGCGCTCTTCTTCAGCAACGGCAAGCGGATCATGAGCGAACTCCTGGCCGACGGGGCGGATCGGCTTGTCGGGCGCCTGAAACAGACCGCCCTACAGGCCGAAGTGATTGACCTGGCCGTTCGCAACGTGCTTTCACGCCCGCCCGATGACGAAGAGGTCCACGTCTTCGGCGCCTACCTCGAGCAACGCACCGACCGGCCGTTTGACGCGTGCGAGCAGCTTGTATGGGCTTTGCTGACAAGCTCTGAATTTCGGTTCAACCATTGATGTGAACGAATCGGCTCACCAACCAGCCAGGACACACGGGAGCGAATTCCATGTCCGATCTTCGACGCCGGACGTTCTGCGGTTCGCCGGACCATGCCCTCAACCGGCGCGGATTCCTCGGTTCCGTTGCCGCTGGTGCCGCAGCGTTCGCCGCGGACATGACGGTGCTGGATATTCTGAAAGACCCGGTCCTGGCTGGGGAGCTGAAGCGGAATGACAAGCGGGTCATTCTCCTCTGGCTGGCCGGGGGCGCCAGCCAACTAGAGACATGGGACCCCAAGCCGGGCACGCCCACCGGCGGGCCGTTCCGGTCGATCCCGACATCGGTCCCTGGGATCCAGATCTCCGAGCTGATGCCGAAGATGGCCCAGCGAATCGAGCATACGTGCATCATCCGCTCGTTGAACACCAAGAACGGCGACCATGGCGGCGGGGCTCGGCTGATGATGCACGGGCGCCGCGACGATGCGAGCGTGCGATATCCCGACCTGGGGGCGGTCCTGGCTCGCGAGCTCGGCCAGATCCACAGCCAGGTCCCCGACTACGTCTCGTTCTATTCCGCCACCGAGGGTCGCACCATGGCACCCGGGTCGAGCGGCTTCCTGGGCGAGCGGTACGCCCCCATGCAGTTGACGACGGGAATGATCCCGGAGAACCTCCGCCGCCTCGACAAAATATCGGAACTTGACCACGTCGAGCGCGCCCAGCTTCGCGACCTCATGAGCAGGAAGTTCGAACGCGGGCGGTCGTCACGCGTGTTGAGCAGCCACAACGTGGCGTACGAGCGCGTCCGTGGCCTCATGGCCAGCGAAGCGCTTTTCGACATCTCTCGGGAACCACAGAAGGTCCGCGACCTGTTCGGGCCGACGCAGTTCGGCGAGCAGGTCCTGGTGGCTCGCCGACTTGTCGAGGCGGGAGTGCCGTTCGTCCGCGTGGCCCGCGCCTGGTGGGACAGCCACGGGCAGAACTTCGAGACGCACCAGGAGATGGTTCCGGAGCTGGACCACGTCATGGCCGCGCTCCTCGACGACCTCAAAGCTCGCGGACTGCTCGAGAGCACGCTGGTGATCACGCTTGCCGAGTTCGGCCGCACTCCGGAGATCAACCCGTCCCTGGGCCGGGACCATTTCGCCACCGCCTGGAGCGCCACGCTCTCCGGTGGTGCAATCCGAGGAGGTTCCGTCCATGGCAAGACCGACGCAACCGGCCGGGCGGTCGTCGATGGCGAAGTCGGTCCCGCCGAGCTGTTCGCCACGATCTACCAGGCACTCGGCATCGACCATCAGAAACATTACATGGTCGGAGCGCGCCCCGTCCCGCTCACCGACGCCGGCACCGAACCGATCCGCGCGGTGCTTGCTTAGCCGCCATCCGGCCCGACCGCGGCCTCCTTCCTCAGTCCGGAAGCTCGAACAGAGCCCATCTCCAATCCGAGGTCATGACGATGTCCGCCGCGCTCCCCAAGACAATGAAGGTCGTCAAGCAGCTATCACGCCCGGATATCGCGTTCGCCCTCGCACTCAAGCCCCACACCTGCCGGGTCTTCTTCGGCGGCTCCGACTTCGCCGTTCGCGAGATCGACCTGGACCAGGCAAAGCCGGAGACAGCGGAACTCGGTCGCCATGACAGCTACGTGACCGGCATGGCACTCGCCGGCAACACGCTGGTCTCAGGAGGCTACGACGGTCGACTGATCTGGTGGAACATCGAATCCCGCTCGAAAATCCGGGACGTGGACGCTCACGCCAAGTGGATCCGCCGCGTGGCTGCGACACCCGATGGAAGCGTTGTGGCCAGCGTGGCCGACGACATGGTCTGCCGGCTCTGGGAAGTGGAAAGCGGCCGAATGATCCACGAGCTGAAAGGCCACCAGGAATTGACCCCAAGCCAATTTCCATCCATGCTCTTCGCCTGCGCGATTTCGCGCGACGGTCGCCTCGTCGCGACCGGCGACAAGGTTGGCCACGTCTGCGTGTGGGACGTGGAATCAGGTCGAAAACTGGCCGCCGTCGAGGCTCCAGATCTCTACACCTGGGACCCGGTACAACGACGTCACTCGATCGGCGGGATCCGCTCCCTGGCCTTCTCGCCGGACAGAACGCGCCTGGCTGTCGGCGGCAGTGACCGGATCTCCAACATCGACCACCTCGACGGCAAGGCTCGCGTCGAGGTGTTCGACTGGCAGAACGGCACGCGGACTCACGTGTTCTCGAGCGACAAGTTCAAGGGACTGGTGGAGTACTTGGGCTTTCACCCCGAGGGCGACTGGCTGCTCGCTGCCGGCGGCGGCGACAGGGACGGCTTTCTCATGTTCTTCGACCTCGCCGCCAAGAAAACTCTCGCACAAGAAAAAGCCCCGATGTACCTCCACGACCTGGCGCTGAACGACAAGAGCAACAGGATTTATGCCGTCGGACATCACAAGATCGCTGTCCTCGACATCACGTATTGACCGCGCTTGAGCGGACCGGTCGAGCCGGCTCGACAGAGAGTCGCTCGAACCGGAGGTCCGGCCGCGAACCTCTTCCTAGCGTGCAGTGGCGTGAGGCTGGCCAGGCTCCGAGCCCTTCGCCAAGGTCTGCCGGAGAAGCGTCGCCCGCGGGATTAGCTCGCTGATCATCGCGGGGACGCTAACCGAACCGTTCCTGGTCCGCTCCAGGAACACGTCAGTCAGGAGGAGAGCCTTCGAAAACTCCTTGACAGCATGATACGCATTCGCCAGTTCGAAGACGGTCAGAAGGGTGTCGGGGTGATCCGGGCCCAGCTTGGCTCGCCGCTTGGCCAGGGTTTCCTCGAAGAGCGAGATGGCCTCACGAAGACGGCCTCCGCTCCGGTATGCACGAGCGAGGCCGTTCATCGTGGTGAGTGCCGTCGGATGGTCGTCGCCCAGTTTTTCTCGCAACCTTGGCAAGGTCGATTCGTAAAGCTCGATCGAGCGGACGGCGTTGCCGCCGGCCTCATAAGCCCGCGCCAGGTTATTCATCGTCACCAACGTGGCGAGCTGGTCATCACCGAATTTGATCCGCGACCGCGCCAGCACGGCCTCATGAAGCACGATGGCCCGCCGAGAATCTCCGGTGGCCACACAGGCCACGCCCAGGTTATCCATGATCGTCAGTATAGCCTCGTCGTCGTCACCGCGGATTGGCCGGATCTTGTCGAGTGCCGCCTCGTAGAGCGGAATCGCCCTGGCAGCCTGTCCCGACTCCCAGTAGGCCACGGCCAGGTCGTTCATCGATTCGATCATGTCATCGTGTTCGCCGCCGAGCCTGGCCGTCCGCCGTGCTAGCGTTGCTTCGAGGATCGGGATCGCCTCGTCGATCCGGCCTGCATCCTGATAAGCCATCGCCAGGTTTTGCAGCGATTTCAGCGTCTCGGGGTGATCCGGGCCCAGCCGCTGGCGACGCAGGTCGGCAGCTCGCTGAAAAGCCGAAAACGATTCGCGCGCCATCCCCAGCCCGCCGAAGGTCTCGCCGATTGCGCTCAGAAGCGTCGCTTCCATGAGCGGTTGACCCTTGAGCGAGGTCTCGAGATCGCGCACCGAGCGATCCAGCAGATCGACGACCTTGAGAGAGCGGCCGTCGATCGAGGGATCGGGCCGGCGGAACGCCGCGACCAAAAGCGCGAGCGCTTTCTCTGCGCGGTCTTTCTCTTCGTTGGCCTTGGCCTCACTCTCCAGTGCCCGCGCACGCTCGCGGCTGGCCGCCTCCAGGCTGGAAATGGCTTCCTTGCGCTGGTCCAGTGCTTCGGCGGCCTTCTCCATCGCTAGAATGCGTAGCTGCCGTTCGTTCGACCGCGCCGCCGACTCGTTTCCCCAGGCCAGCGAGAGGAGCGGCACTGCCAGGCCCAGCGCCAGAAGCGCCACGATGACTGCGGCCGCCCAGGCTGCCACGAGCGGATGATGGCGGCGGACCCAGCGCCGCGCCCTGTTCGGCCAGGGCTCGCTCCACGCCGAGACCGGTTCATCCGCCAGCCAGCGCTCGATGTCTTCGGCCAGAGCCAGTGCCGAGGGATACCGCCGGGCCGGCTCGCGTGCCATCGCCCGGCGGCAAATCGCATCGAGAGCTTCGGGCACGCGAGGCTTGATCTCCCGAGGCGCACGAAATCGCCCGTCCTTTACCGCTTCGAGAATCTCCACCACCTCGCCGTCGAACGGCCGTCGATCCGTCAACAACACGTAGAGCGTCGCACCCAGGCTATACACGTCGCTCGCCGGCCCCACGTCGGCGTGCCGCCCCGCTGCTTGCTCCGGGCTCATGTACGCCGGCGTGCCCACCGCTTGACCCGCGATCGTGACCGAGTTTTCCCCCAACCAGGACTTGATCGGCGGTTCGTCGGGCACGACCGGCGATTCATCCGTGGCGGTCGTTCCCGCTTCGGTTCGGTCGATCAGCTTGGCCACTCCCCAGTCCATCACCAGCGTTTCGCCGAATGGCCCGAGCATGATGTTGCTGGGCTTCAAGTCGCGGTGAACGACACCTCGGCTGTGTGCATAGGCAATTGGATTGCAGACATCCATAAACCTTTGCAGGAGCCAGCGGAACTCGCGCCCTGGAAGTCGGGTGAGGCTCCCGTGTGGAATCGGCGGGCGGCCGTCGCCAGGTTTTCCCCTTTGATGAACCGCATGGCGTAGCACGGACGCCCGTCCGTGTACGACCCCAAGCCGTAGACTGGCACGATTCCAGGGTGCTCCAGGTTTCCCGTGATCTCGGCCTCGGACATGAACCGCTCGCGGCTGACCGGATTGCGGGCGTGATGCGCCTGGATCACCTTGAGAGCCACCCGGCGTTGAAGCTCACCATCCTCGGCGATGAAGATATCTCCCAGACCCCCCGTTGCATGGGCCCAGAGCGCCTGATAACGCCACGACTCCTGCTTCAGCTCGCGGTAACGTTCGTCAGGGAGCCCGAGCATGACATCATCCAAAGTCGTCTGGCACGTCTCGGAACGCGGCGTGGAAGCACAGCGCCCTTACACCGTCTCCGACTCAAGCGTAGAACAGTCTGCGAACGAGGGCGCATCCCTCTTCCAGAATGCAGCGGACCGAGGTCGTGCGGACTCAACCGACTCGGAGATCTCCACGGGCCAGGTTGCCCTGGTGATTTCGACCGAATTGATTTAAGTTCGACCCGGCCGGATGCACCCAGGACACTCCGCGCCGAGCGAGCCGAGCCTGACGCTCGCGAGGTCGCTCAAGGATAGGACGCACGATTGGCATGAAACCTCGCCGGCACGTCAACCGGATGATCGAAACCGCCGTGCTCGGAGCGATCGGCTTCGCGCTCGTGGGGCATACGGCGCGTGCCGATCTCGTCTATTTTCGCAAGGGTGGGGATGCCCAGGTTCCCGCCACGATCGCGGGGAATCGCGTCGTGATCGCCATGCCGGACGCCAAGGTCGAGCTGTCCCGCGAAAATTTCCGTGAGCTGGTGCCCGGCTTCTGGCCGGCGAATGAGTGGGATGAGCGGCGGCGAAATGCGCTCTCAGGCGACTTCGGTGCACGATTCGCCTGCGTCTGGTGGGCCCTCGAAAACGGTCTGACGTCCCAGGCGGCCGCCCTGGTGCGCGAGCTCAACAAGCTCGACCCAAAGCATGGTCCGACAGCGAGGATGGCCTCGGTTCTGGAGCGTTTGGAACGCCCCTGCTCCGATCCCGAGTTCAGCGGCTTTCAGAAAGCGCTGGGCATCGAGGCAAATGTCGCGCGCGGGCCGCACGTGATCGTGCTCAATCAGCACTCCGACGCCGAGGCCCAGGAGCGGATCGCGCTTCTGGAGCAAGTGATCGCCGGTTTTTACCTGGTCTTCGCGGCACAAGGAATCGAGCTGTCGGTCCCGCCGACGAGGCTGGTATCAGCCTGGTTTGCGGAAAAAAGCGACTATCTGGCCTTCCTGCACGCAGAAAACTCGGACGCCTTTGCGTCGACGCGGGGCTATTTTCACCCCACCTGGAACGCCGTTGTGTCGTTCGATGCACGGAGCACCGATCAGCAGCGAACGGGTCGCCAGAAGCAGGCGGCCCGTCGCGAGGAGCTGCACCGTTTTGAGGAGCAGCTTGACGGCGCTCCCGCTCGGAGCCGGGTCCGCATCCAGTTCGGCGGAGAGCCGGCGCGGGTCGTCGGCCGCACGGAAGCGCGGGCGGTCATCGCTCGCCTGAACGAAGAGATCACGTGCGAGTTGTTGCTCCTGGATCTGGACCGGCGTTCGATCGACCTGGGGACCGCAGCGCACGAGATGATCCATCAACTTGCCGCCGAAAGCGGCCTCGTGCCGCAACATGGCGCCTTCCCCCACTGGATGCACGAAGGGCTCGCGGCGCAGTTTGAGGTGATCCGCGGCGGCCGATGGGCCGGCATCAGCCGGGCCCACGACCTGAGGCTGCCGGACTGGCGGCAGGTGCAGCAGCCGCTCAAGCTCGAGCGGCTGGTGCGGGACGCCGGGTTTGGCCGCGGCTATCAGCGCGATCTTTACGCCCAGGCCTGGGCCCTGGTCTATTATCTGCGCACCCAGCGGTCGCCCCAGTTCCTCACCTTCATCGATCTCCTCCGCGGCCCGACGGAGGGCCTGCTCGAAATCCCCTCGGCCGGCGGCGACCGGATTTTCGGCGCATTTCAGCGTGCGTTCGGCTCGGATCTCGACCGCCTCGAAAAAGACTGGCGAGCCTTCATGGCAACGGTCCGCACACCGCTGGAGCAGCATAAAAGGGCGGAGCAATCAGGCGGTAAATCGACGGGCGCATCGGCTCGGCGCAAAAGCTGATGCAATTGACACCAGCAGCCACGTCGCTAAGATCGAGAGAGCATGCATTCGCGCGGGGCGTAGCTCAGCCTGGATAGAGCGCACGGTTCGGGACCGTGAGGTCGCAAGTTCAAATCTTGTCGCCCCGACTGGTATTGAAGGCACGCGCCAATGGAACGCACCGATGAAGGTAGACGCATTCGAGCGCAGCCTGAGAGCCTTCAGTCAGCGCCGCCCATACGCGCCTTTTCTTGCCCAGTTGGCGAGCGGGGCTCGGTTCACGGTGGATCACCCCGAGGCGCTGGCGAGGCGCGGGCCAGTCGCGGTCTACATCAACCCCGACGGCGAATATCCACTGTTTGACAATAGGATGGTCACGCAGATGGCAGACGCTGCCGCCAGTGGGTCCAAGGGCTCCCGGAAACAGACTTGAGTGATATCGCGGAAGTGTTCGTGTAGGTCAGGCTTTCGAGCGTGACGTTCTTCCAGCCGAAACGCCTCGTGTCAGGCTGGAAAGCCTGACCTACGCCACGCGACGACTTTGCGGACCCACCTGGGGCGCCAACGTCGAGGGGTTTGGTCATTGTCGGCACGAGAGTTGCGCCAAAGGGGTCAAAATGAGAACACCATCGATCGCGAAGGTGGCGGCCCTGTTCATCGTGGGGGGCTTCGCCCAGACGACCTGCACGGCGCAGACGGTCATCGATTCTGATTTTTCCAGGGGGAGCTTCGCGGCCCTCGGCTGGAAGGCCAAGGGCGACTGGGACGTGTTCGTCTACCCCAAGGAAGCCGCCCACAACTCCGGCCCTGTCGCACGCTTCGCGGCCAACAAGCCCAATGGCTCGCTCACCAAGACCTTTCCTGAGATCAAGAACCCCAAAAAGCTGACGCTTTCCCTCAATTTCGGCTGGGGCTGGGGAGGCCCCGATCAAGGCGCCGACGCAGTCTCTTTCCTGCTCCTGGATCCCAGAGGCAATGGCTATGTCTTCGAAGTCCACCGTACCAAGGCGCGATGGGCCGTGCAGTGGGGCAAGGTCGCCGGTGGCGCTCCGCTTGAGGAAAAGACCTGGGCGTCCGAGGACATCGACGCCAGCCACCCGTCCGTTCGCGACGGCGGCGGCTTGAGCCGCCTCACGATCACCCGCGAATCCGACGGTGCGTGGAGCATCTCCAGCAACGACTGGAACAAGGGCTCCGGCGCGACGGTGCGATTCAGCGACGCCACCACCAGCTCGTTCAGCCAACTGGTGCTCTTGGGCACCCAGAACTTCGATGAACAGGTCTTCAACAAGATCCACCTCGTGGCTGCCAGCCGCGACCTCGCGGCTTTGACGGCCATCCCGGCGACCGATTTCCTCTTCAGCATCGGGATCGACTCCACGTTTCCCGATCGCGGTCAACCCCTCCCGAAGACGATCGAGATGATCCACTACGCGGGATTTCGTTGGGTAAGAGGCGGCATCGAGGGCCTCACTTCCCGAGGCCCTACCACCGTGCAGACCTATCTCGACTTGCACCGGCAAACCGGCGTCCGGTTCAGTTGGGGCCTGGTCAGCGGCGGCACCGATCTCAAGAAGCTCATCGAATCCGCCCATCGGTTGGCGGCGGCCGGCGCCCTCCTGGCCTTCGAGGGAAACAATGAGCCGAACAACTGGGGTGTCACCTATCACGGCGAGCCCGGCGGCGGCCACGCGCCCTCGTGGATGGCCGTCGCGAAGTTACAGCGCGATCTGTACACGGCCGTCAAAAGCGATCCGCTCTTGAAGAAATATCCTGTCTGGTCGATCAGCGAAGGAGGCGCCGAGATCGATAACGTCGGTTTGCAGTTCCTGACCATCCCCGAGGGCACCGGCACTTCGATGCCCGAGGGAACACAGTACGCCGACTTCGCCAACGTGCACAATTACATTTATCATCCTGCCTCGCCTGGTTTGCAGGACAACAAGACGTGGAATGCCGCCGATCCGACCTCGGCGTGCAGGGTCGACGGCCTGTACGGCAACTACGGCGTCACCTGGGGGAAGCACTTCCGCGGCTACTCGGAGACCGAATTGCTCACTCTGCCGCGGGTGACCACCGAGACCGGCTGCACAATCGACGGGCCCGTCACGGAAGAGATCCAGGCGCTCAATCTGCTGAGCATGTATCTGGATCAGTTCAAGCGGGGCTGGAGCCACACGGCAGTGTACCTGCTGCGCGACCGCACCGACGAAGGCGGCAACCAGAGCTTCGGGTTCTTCAAAACGGATTACACGCCGCGCAAGGCCGCCGTGTATCTCCACAATCTCACGACAATTCTAGCCGACAAGAGCGCGCTCGCCAAGCCCGGCCAACTGAATTACTCGCTCGCGGAGCAGCCGGCGACCGTACATGAGATGCTCTTGCAAAAGAGCGACGGCACGTTTGAGCTGGTGGTCTGGGGTGAGCGGCTCAAGGGCGCCGATCATCTGACCGTGCATCTGGGCGGCACTTACCCATCGGTGACGGTTTACGATCCGACGATCGGCACAGAACCCATCCAGACTGTCCACGGGGCCGATTCGCTGAAGCTGACCGTCAGCGATCACCCGCTGATCGTCGCGATTTCCCAGAAGTAGCGAAGACGGACAAATCGTCTCCTCTGCTCGTAAAGAGGCGTATGCAAGAGTTGCGACGGGCAAGAACGTCAGGCTGGAAAGCCTGACCTACGGCAAGCAGAGATTCGGTGCGTCAGGCTGGAAAGCCTGACCTACGTTCTGGTCGTCAAGAGGCGTGCGCAACGCTGTGAAGGTCAAAAAACGCCGACGCGGCCGACGCGGCCTTACAGGCATCGGACTTGCGCGTGTCGCCTGAATAATCGGAACCCCAAATTGCGGATGTAATGATTTGTCACGAATGATGTTAGACCGCGGCGGCTGAATAATCGGAACCTTGTCGAAATGAGAGGGTGATCATCGGCAATTTGTGGTTTCTGCCGAATGTGATGCCGATTCCGAGCCTCACAGCACACGGTCGGCCAATGGAGTTTCTGGCACCCTCTCCCGTGGGAGAGGGTGCCAGTATCTGGCCGCGCCACCGCTCTCACCATGGCCGCGGTCGTTCACGTGATCATCCCGACCCTCACACCAGCCCACTCCCAAAAGGAGAGGGTGCCAGTATCTGGCCGCGCCACCGCTCTCACCATGGCCGCGGTCGTTCACGTGATCATCCCGACCCTCACACCAGCCCACTCCCAAAAGGAGAGGGTGCCAGTATCTGGCCGCGCCACCGCTCTCACCATGGCCGCGGTCGTTCACGTGATCATCCCGACCCTCACCCCAACCCTCTCCCAAAAGGAGAGGGTGCCAGTATCTGGCCGCGCCACCGCTCTCACCATGGCCGCGGTCGTTCACGGCCGCCGCCCCGTTTTTTTCATCCTTCATCCTTTGATTCACGGCGGCAATGCCAGAGCACTGAACGAACTGCACCCCGCCTTCAGTGGGTCTTCGACCATCTTCTCCACAGCCGGTCTCTCCTCTTCGCGTCCTGACTGCCTCTGCTCCCGCTCCGAGAGCCTCGTGGGCACGGTTGCGGCACCCGCCCGAGCGCTCGATTCAGACGTCTGAGGCTCAGGATCGCCGCTTTCGGATCCCGATCCTTCCATTTTCAGCAGTTCCTGCGTGGTCTCGTCACCTGGCTGATCCACCCCCTTGTCAAGTGCCGAAAGAACACCCGAATTCGCCGTAGCGTGAACAGACTTTTGCGCTTCGAAATTACTCATGATTTCATCGAAATTGGCTTCGTTCGTCGCGTTTTCGCCGATTTCGCGCGGTCCGCTCACTTCATCCACGTGCGTCTCTACAGCGTCCACGTCAACGACGTCCGGCCGTGACCGGCCGGCTATCCGATCAAGGTTTTAAGACGGGTCCGATCCCGCAGATTGGCGCGTCGGAGGATTGGAGACCTTTGGTCGCGCCCTGGGCGCGGTCGGTGGGCCCACGGCCGCAGGCCGGAGAGTCGCGCCCAATTACTCTTCAATCGAAGATTGATGGGTCACCAGGATTCGGCTCATTGTCGCCGGAACACCCCATAGAAGAAGGCTTGCGATGAACCCCAAGGCGTCGTGTGCATCTCGCGGGCATCTTTCACGAGCGAGAAGCCCTCGCCTAGCTCCGCCCCCATCGTCTCGGCGCTGTAGCGGCAGACATCGAGGTCGCTGCACCGCTTCGGCCCATCGTCGGCGAACGTCGCGATGGTGAGATGGCCACCCACCGAGACCGTTCGTCGGGCCAGCTCGATATACTTCCAGCGGTCCGTCGCATCAGTCAGAAAGTGGAAGACCGCCCGGTCATGCCAGACATCGAATGTGCCAAGCGACTCAGATTCGGTGATATCCGCAACAATCCAGTCGACCCCAGAGGCCCGCTCACGAAGCCGCGACCTGGCCTTGCTCAACGCGGTCTCGGAGATGTCGAGGACCGCGATTCGCTCAAAAGGCAGGTCAAGGAGCCTATCGACGAGTAGCGAGGCCCCACCCCCCACATCGATGATTCGCCCGCCCTCAGCCGGAGCAAAGGCCCCGATGAGTTCGAGCGAGAGCCGCGGGTCATCCTGAAACCAACTGACGTTGGTTGCTCCCTTGGTCTGATAGATCGCTTCCCAGCGTTCTCTTCGTTGTGCCTGGAGCATGAGGCCGATGATGGAGCGGCCCCGGAGAATCGGCAACGCCCACTCTTCTGATATGCGATGCGAAGGCCATAAGTCTAGCTTGTCCTGGGGGTCAGACCTGACTTGCGCCTACCGCCGCACGTATCTCAGCGGACGGTCGCCCCTCTCGTCCTTGGAGAGCCCCGAGAATCAAGAAAGAGGATTTCTTCGTGCGTCCGAAGATAAACGCCATCCTGGAGCCGCTGGCCGCCGAACTGCGCGAGCACGAGCCACTCTTCTCAGCCGCCTGAGAGGCCTGCGCAGGCCCGTACCTCACGGCCGGCGGCAATTGTTGGGCACGCCGTTCCCTCGGCATCAGACCCCAACAACCTTGACCAAATGCGTGATCTGAGCTGAGGTCATTTGAATCATGTGGTCGGTCTGTTCCTTGGAAACCTGATATGTCGGACTCGGCTCGCGGCCGAGGGCACGTCCCAAGTTGTTGCGGATTGCTCGCGATGCTCCAGGGAGATGGTTGACAAGGCGGCCACGCCGGCGATAGTTGTAGTCATCCGATGTGACTCGTAACCTGTCCGCGTTTGCTATTCGGAGTTAGCCTCATGAGTCCCGCCTGGCTCCTGATCGCGCTCACGGCCGTGCCCGGCCAGCCGCCGGCCGCGAAGGATGAGAGGGAGGCGCAAGAGGCCGCCCGCACCAAGCGGGAGCGGCTCCTCGAAATCTATGGCACGGAAGCGGCCGGATACACGATCTACCGTGACGCCAGTCGCAAAGAGAAGGTCGAACTGCGCACCGAGCCGGTTTACGTCTGGACCAACCCGGTGCGCGGAGGCGGTCAGGACGGCGCGGTCTACGTCTGGACCTGCCGGGGACGCGCGGAGGCACTCGGCAGCTTTTTTTCCTACCCCGCTACCGGTCGGCGCCACCTCTCGCACGAATTTCATTCGCTCTCGCTCTCCGTGCTCGACGTCCAGCGCCAGGGAACGCATGCCTTGACCTGGACACCGGAGGCTTCGGGCGTCGAGATGAGACCGATTGCGGCGGCGCCGGACCCCGGCCGGTCTTCGGCTCTGCGCCTGTCGGAAATGCGAGCGCTCACGCGCGATTTTTCTGCATCGACCAAAGACGATCAGGGGCGGAGCTGGGAGCTGCGGCTGCTGCCTCAGCCCCTCTTCCGTTATGAGAGCACCGATCCCGGCGTGGTCGACGGAGCATTGTTCGGATTCGTGACTTCCGCCGGGACCGATCTCGAGGCACTGCTGGCGATCGAAGCGCGCAGGTCGACTAAGACCGACGCCCCGGTGTGGCATTACGCCGCCGCCCGATTCACGGATCAAGAGCTTGAAGTGCGATACAAAGGCAAGGAGGTCTTTCGCGCACCAATCATTCTCTATGACAAGCCGTATCAAGATCCCAAGCACCGCTACCGCGCGTTTACCGACAGGGATATACCACCCGTCGAAAACAAGGTCCCATGAGCCCGGGCCTGCGGCGCAGAAGACGAACCGAACAGGGCTGAGACTGTCCAGGACGCGCTCGATCTTGGTGGGGACGACGAGGAAGCACCCGTCCTCTTGCCACGCACATGCGCGGCGCCCACGCAACATGTGTGGCATTCTGGCCCTCGTGCTCAGCGACCTGCCCTGCCTGTCGTCCCAACCTCGACGACCACCCGGAAGATTTCTGACCCACTTTCCCAGAGTGTTCCGATGTCGGTGGCGGCGCCGTGCATGTTGGGGCGCATGTGGTCGTAGTGCCATCCGCCGCGGGTCTTGTGTAGGCGGCCGGTGGCGTCTCCGTGCACCTGGCTGTCGTTCCTCGCAGGCCCCTTGGGGTCGACTTGTTTCACCCGGACGTTGTCGGCCTTGTAGTCATTGGTCACGTGCCAGCCTCCGCATAGCATGTCATAGAGGCCCCACGCGTTGGCGTTCTTGCTCTTGACGGGCGCGGTGGTTGGCCGGCTGCCCGCTTCGCTGATCTGGTCCCGGTACTTCTCGGTGAAGCACGGATTGGACGTGCCAACCCGGGCGGCGTACTCCCACTCGGCGTCCGTCGGCAGCCGCACCGTCACTCTGTTTTTCTGCGACAGGATCCGGCAGAATTCCCGAATGCCTGCAATCGGCACTTGCTCCACGGGACATTTCGGGCCCTTGCTCCAGGCCGGATTGTTTTTCCCCATCACGGCCTCGAAGATCTCTTGAGTTACCGGGATCTCCGACATGTAGAAGGGCCTGGTCAGAACGACCTCGTGAGGGTACTCGTCCTGACAACGCCTTTGATAGAACGGCGAGCCTTGAAGGAACCGGCCCGCCGGCAGGAGGATGCACTGGAGTGCGAGCTTGTTGCCGATCTCGAGCACCAACGGTTCTTGACCCGCCGGGAGAAAGGGTCGATCGCGGGCGAGCATCCTGGCAGGGTAATTCACGTTGGCCGGCTCATACCGAGCGACCGTGATCCAATTCTTTCCGTCCTTGTTCTGGATCGTCCCGGTCAGGGCGAGCAAGCCGGAGCCCGCCTCCACAGACTTGTGGATCTCGTGGGCGATCGGCCCGGGGGCGATGAAGTACACGAGGTGGCGCGTGAACTGGTCCTGGATCTTGAGCGCGTCGTCAACGTCCAAGCCTCGGTCGGGATAGCTCGCCATGATCGTCCGTACCTGTTCGGCGATCGCCGGCGTGCCCTCGACGGCATACATGATGGGCGTGTGATCGCCGTCCTTGGGGTCCCAGAACCACGGCTTCGTGTCCCTTGCCCGGTTGCAGAGCACATTGCCCTTGAGGGTCACGAGAGGCGACGGATCGCGCTCTTGCTGTCGCACGGCGCTGCCTGAACCGAAGGGCGCCAGTCCAAGAATGAATACCGCCAGACTTGCGATGTGTCGCTGCATTGGCGTCGCGAAGCGATTCCTTCTGGTCACGGCCTCCGCGGAAGAACTCGCGGCGGCCGCGATGGGACCAAACTTGTTACCACCGACCGCGCTTGTCACGGCCCCGCCGGACTTCAAGATTTGCCGGCGACGGTATCCGGCCGCGCTACTGACCTGCATATACCTCGACCCGCCGGTTTACCAGGCTGACGATCCGGTAGAGCACAACGGGAAGTTTATCTTATCCGGTTACCGGGGACACGCCAATCGGAGGGAAAGGATGAAAAATGAAGGATGACTTCATGAATATTTAACATGGATGTCATTGCCTGTTTTGATTTGCTTGGCGGGTGGCCTCGTCACCGAATGAGATCGAAACCGTACGTCGACATCTGAATCGCGGCGATGGCCACCCACGTCCCGAGTTCGAGGCGATGCAGGCCACCAGCGGCGACACGAGATCGCCGGTTCCAGGCGAAGGACGATGGGATCGCGAGAGCACTCAGGAGCTGCGCGAACGCAAGTTGCCGGAAGATTGGACTTTCGCGGAGCGAACGGCGACTTTGTCAGGCTGGAAAGCCTGACCTACGCCCGCGGCCTGCTTCCCATCAGGGTTTACTCGTCTCTCGGGCCGCGGGGCGATCGCGGCCGGGATTCGCGGGCCGTTGGTCAGGTTCGGCGGCGGGACGGTTGTTCTCGGGTTCCAGGACCGGAAGGGCCAGCGATTGCAGGTCCTGGTTGAAAGCCGTCCGCGCCATTCCCAACGCCTTTTGCGTTGCCGCGCCGATGCGCAGACTGCGGTCTTTGAGCTCCGCCGGGACCGCGCCCAGGCCCAGGCCTTCGACCAGCCGGAACACGCCTTGAACCTGGGGGTCTGCCTCGATGCTCTTGCCCGCGTCCTGCCCGAGATCCTCGGGCCGGACCGTGGCAGCACGCGAGCCGAAAGGCGTCCACCGGCCGCTGTTCCGGACCCACAGGGCGGATTCGACGATGACGCTACTCAGATCGGGCTGGATCTCCAGCCGGGTCACGACGGCGCCGACCCGGCCGCGGGCCGCCACGGCGTCGAGTTTTTCGGTCAGAGGATCGGCCCGCTGACCTTGATCGGGGTCGATCAGGCGCTTCAGCTCCGAGAGCGCTGACGAGAGCCCGAGGCCACCCAGCGGTTGCCCCGCCCCGGGCTCGGGAATGACGGTATCCTGAAATCTCAGAAATCGGAGGTCCGGGTCGACCGCCAGCTCGGTGGCGGCCCGCCGGGCCAGCCAGACGGACTCCGGCTCCTGGGTCAGCGGAAGCAGACCGTTCAGCGACGGCGGCTGCGCGCCCGGCGGCGCAAGGGCGGCGTAGCCGCGAGACTCGAGTGCATCCTTCAGCTCATCGAGCGGCATCGATTCGGGATCGGGCAGGTTGCAGAGCCAGGCCAGGGGCAGCAGCCGTTCGGTACCCGCCCGCCGCAGAACGACCCCGCGCACGTCGCTGCGCGACAGCCGCACGCCGACCAGGATCGACGGCTGCGGTTGCCCTTTGGCCGCCAGACGCGGAATCTCCTTGTCGATCCAGGACACGATCCGATCGCCCGCTTGCGCGCCGGCTGCCCGCTCCTTGCGCCACGCTTCCAGCCGCTTCTTCCGCTGCGCGATGGCCTGACGGGCCGTTCCCGCAGTCGAGCGGTCCCACCGCTTGAGATGGTCCGAGAGCTTCTGTTCGGCCCATGCTCGCCGGACCAGGAATTCCACCGAGCCGCGGCCCCGGCATCATCCCGGTCACCAGCCCCCGCACTATCTTGCCATCACGCAAGGTGATCCGGTCGGCGGCATCCCCCGACGAAGTGTCCCGGCGCCTTGGTAACTCAGCAGCAGGAACCCCAGGAGCCACGTTTGAGCGGTCATCGTTGATGCCTCGTCCCCGGGTGTCGGTTAAACTGAACTAACGGAACGTGATGGGCCTCTTGTCGCATGATAACCCTTTCGTGGGCGGGAAAGACACGGGACTTGGGTTCGGGTCGCCAGACGGTGTCGACGCACAATCGGGCGCCGACTCATTCGAGGGGGTTTTCCCGATGAAATCCGTGGAGATCGAGCCGCTCGGCGATTGTGCGCTCCTGGCCCGGTTCGCGAGCGAGCCCTCCGCGAGCGGCTGGGCTGCCGCGGTGCGGGACCGGCAATTCCCGGGAGTGACTGATGTGGTCCTGGCCTATCAAACGGTCGCCGTCTTTGCAGACCCGGCACACGCCGACCTGGCCGATCTCGAATCCTGCCTTCGAGCGATCGTCGCCGATCAGGGATCGCACCGAACCGGCCGGACTGTGGTGATCCCTGTCCTCTACGATGGACTCGACCTTGCCGACGCCGCCGCAAGGCTCGATTTGAGCCCGGCCAAGGTGATCGAGCTCCATGGCTCCGTCGAGTACAGGGTCCACGCGATCGGATTTCTGCCCGGGTTTCCTTACGCGGGTGAGCTGCCCTCTGCGCTGGCTGGCCTGCCTCGTCGTGAAACGCCCCGGCTGCGAGTGCCGGCGGGCTCGGTGGCCATCGCCGGCCGGCAGACCGCGATCTACCCCCGCGACTCGCCCGGAGGCTGGCACTTGCTCGGAACGACCCCGCTCTCGATCGCCGATCCCGACGACGGTTATTTCCCGATCCGGGCTGGCGACCGTCTCCGGTTCGAGCCGATCTCCGAATCGGAATTCGAGGCCAGAAGATATGAACGACTCTCGTAATGGACCAGCGGCTCACGCCAGGTCAATCGACCTGAACGCCGACCTGGGCGAGGGCTTCCCCAACGACAGGGCTCTGCTCGAATTGGTGACCTCGGCGAGCATTTGCTGCGGCGCGTATGCCGGCAACTCCGACGTGATCCGGCAGACGCTGCGCGACGCGGCCTCCCGCGGGGTCGTCGTGGGTGCCCACCCGGGTTATGCTGACCGCGACGGATTCGGCCGCCGAGACCAGAACCTGAAGAGAAAACAAGTCGTTGACCTGATCCGCTCCCAGCTCGATTCGCTGATCGATGTTGCCGAAGAGCTCGAGCTGAGCATCGTATTCTTGAAACCGCACGGAGCGTTGTACAACCAGGCCCAGCGGGAGCTTGACGTGGCTCTTGCGGTCGTTTTCGCCGCCGAGATCTTTCATTTGCCCCTGCTGGGACAGCCGGCAAGCGTGCTGGAATCCACGGCTCGCGAGCATCGCGTGCCGTTCATCGCCGAGGGTTTCCCCGACCGGCGCTACCGCCCCGATGGCTCGCTGGTGCCCCGAAGCGAGCAAGATGCCATCCTCGTCGATCCCGGCGAGATCGAGGCCCAGGTCGTTCGACTCGGGAGCGAGGGCAAGGTCGCGACGCTCTGCATCCACGGCGACGACCCGCGGGCCGTCGCCAACGCGAAGCTCGTGCGCAGCATCCTGGACAAGCACGGCATCGCCATCCGCCCTTTCACGGCTGGCACGCCCTGATGGGACTCATCGTCATCGAGCCTGGCTTGAGCACGACGGTCCAGGACATGGGCCGGACCGGCTATCGCGAGTGGGGCGTGCCCGTGGGCGGAGCCTTCGACCGGGGCTCGGCCGCGCTGGCCAACGCCTTGCTCGGCAACCGGCCCAATTGCGCCGTCCTCGAGCTGACGCTCACGGGCGGCAGCTATCAGGCCGCTGGGCCGCTCGCCCTGGCACTGGCCGGTGCTCCGATCGAGTCGAGCATCGTTTCTCCGGATGGCGGCTCCGAGGTTCTCCGGCTCCCTCTCAGCTTTTCGCTCCGAGACGGGGAGCGCCTGGCCCTGGGCCGGGCCGTCGCCGGAGCGCGAACTTACCTGGCAGTCCGTGGAGGCTGGCAAACCCACCAGAGCCTCGGCAGCCGATCGACGGAACAGCGGCTCCAGCCAGGCGATGTTCTCCCGGCGGGCCCGGCGGCCATTCCGACGCGGCATCTCGGCGAGCCGGTCTGGCGAAATCCCGCCGAGGATCCGATTCGCGTGATCCCGGGGCCCGACAGCCCTCTGATCTTTGCGCTCGAGGACCCGTTCCGACCCGGCCGGCGCTTTCGCGTCGGCTCGAGCAGCGACCGGATGGGCATCCGGCTCGCGGGCGAGCCGGTTCCGGTCTCTGCTCCGGCGCAGAGGCTCTCGGCCCCGGTTGCGCAGGGTGCCGTCCAGATAGCGGGCGGTCAATTGATCGTCCTGGGAATTGCCTGTGGGACGATGGGGGGCTATCCCCACGTCGCCCACGTGATCTCGGCCGACATCGACCGGCTGGGCCAGCTCCGGTCAGGCGACCACGTCGAGTTTCGCCAAGTGACCGTCGAAGAGGCTCGCCGGCTGCACCAGGCGCTCCTGGCTGAACGAAGAGTTGTCATCAGCCGTGTTGAGCTGCTGTCCCGCGATTCGTGAGATTTCCTGCCCGCTCGGCTCATCGGCCTCCCTGGAATTCGCTAGCCGTCGCCAGGATCGCCGCTAGACGATCAGGTGAGTCGTGGTGGGTGGTGCAAAGTCAATCATTTCGCGCCAGAAGCGTGCGCAAACTCTGCGAGGGGCCAAAAACGCCGCCGCGGCCGCCGCGGCCTTACAGGCATTGGACTTACACGCGGCGGCTGAATAATCGGAAGGCATCGTCCCAAAAAGGGCGAATCGGGCGTCGTGCGGGTTGACAGTTGGCAAGCTTTTACCAGCAGGCCCTTGATTTTTGCGGGGGCGGACCTGATGTGTGCGGTTGTAAACCACTCCGACACACAACAGGAACCACCCCCATGCATACCCTACCCTTTGGTTGCTGGATTACCAACGCGGCTGCCGGTTTGACGGGCGTCTATGGCGCCGTCACCGATCAGGCCCATCTGAGCGGCTGTAGCCGCCAGACTGTCTACGTGCATACTTACCAGGTCGTCGCCGCCCTCGAGGCCCAGCACAGTGGCGGACCAACCCGAGAGGAGTTGGTCCGGGAGAATGAAGCTCTCCGCCGAGAAAACGCGCAACTGTGGGACTGGCTGTTCCAAACCGTTGAGTTTCCCGAGGTCAAGCAACAGGAGTTCACGGTCACGGCCCTGGCCATGGGGCTGAGCCTCAACCAAAACCTCGGCTTACTGAGAATCGTCCTGGGTGCACAGGCGGCACCCGGTCGCTCGACGATCCATCGCTGGGCCCAAGCCGCCGGTGACGCCGCCGGTGTGGTCCTCGAGCGACTGGATCATTCCTGCGGGGAGTTGGTGCTGGAGGGCTGTCTCGATGAGATCTTCTTCCACGGACGACCGGTGCTGGTGGGGGTCGAACCTCGCAGCATGATGTGGTTCCTGGGGAAGAAAGCCGACAATTATCAAGGATCGACCTGGTTCAAGGAATTGCAGCCTTGGATCTGGTTGCGCTATGTGACCTCCGACGCAGGCGCAGGATTGCGGGTGGGACTGGCCCAGTTGCAACGGTACCAACGCGCGACCAACCGAGTCCCTCTGGAGAAGGGGCTGGACGTGTTCCACACCAAGCGGGAAGCCCGGCGGGTCTTGGGCATGCTGTGGGCTCGGGTGGAGCGGTGCTGGGAGCAAGCCGAGGCCGCCGACCGAGCCCTCGACCAGAGGAGCCGGCAGGGGCGCGGCCTGTGGGGATTGACTCACAAGGTCCGCGTGAAATGGGAGAAAGCATCACGTGTCTTTGAACTGTATGAGAAGAGAGAGAAGGCTTGGCAACGAGCCGAGCTGGCCCTGAATGTCTTTCGTCCCGATGGTCGACTCAACGATCGGGCTTGGGCGCAAGAGCAAGTCAAGTGGGCTTTGTCCCGGCTCGTGGGCTCGGTATGGGCCAAGGTGCGTGGTTTCCTTCAGAACAAGGAGTCATTCACGTTCTTGGACCGGTTGCACGACCAGTTGGGTCGACTGTCGCTACCGGAGACGTCGCGCGACGCCTTGGTCCACCTGTGGTGGCTGCGCCGGCAACGGCCGAGGAAATCGGCCGACACGGCGGTCGCAGGTTATCGCCATGTGGCTCCAGTGGTACAGCAGATCCTCTGCGAGAAGTTGGACCCGAACTGGCGGGAATCGTACCGTCGGGTCGCGGCGGTCCTGCGTCAGACGGTGCGTGCCAGCAGCGCGGTGGAGTGTATGAACAGCGTCTTGCGGATGCATCAGTCGCGGCATCGAACGCTGACGCAACCGATGTTGGACCTGAAACGGCTGTACTGGAATACTCGCGTGTTTGTCGGGGGGAAGCGAAAAGGCCGCTGTCCGTATGAGCATTTGGGCCTCAAGCTGCCCAGTTATGACTTTTGGCGCTTGCTCCGAGCAGAGATGATGCCCGCCCTCGCGAGAGCTAAGGCAAAAGCCAAAGAAAACGCTGTCGCGGCTTGACGTAAAAAGTGTCAACCTGCGATCTTCCGATTTGGGACGATCCCAATCGGAACCCTCAATTTCGGATGTAATGGTTTAATACGAATGATGTTAGACCGCGGCGGCTGAATAATCGGAACCTTGTCGAAACGCGAGAGTGATCATTCGTAATTTGTGGGTCTTGCCGAATGTGACGGCGATGCCGAGCCCCACAGCACACTGGCGGCGGATGGATTGTTCTGGCTCCCTCTCCCGCGGGAGAGGGCTGGGGTGAGGGCCGAGCCCCACTCACAGCGTTCTCAGGTTGGATCGCCGGATGCGCATCGTCGCTCAACGTGATCATCCCGACCCTCACCCCGGCCCTCTCCCGAAAGGAGAGGGTGCCAGTATTTGGCGGCGCCACCGCTCTGACCATGGCCGCGGTCGTTCACGTGATCATCCCGACCCTCACCCCAGCCCTCGCCCAAAAGGAGAGGTTGCCAGTATTTGGCGGCGCCACCTCTCTCGCCCGCACCTCGGTCCGTCCCGACCTTGGACCAGCTCTACCAGATGACATCCGTCCCCGACCAGCGAGTCGTCATCCAGTGCGTAGACTGGGTATTCTACGAGCAGCTCGTGGACTCAATCCCCGAAGGTGCCAATATCCACGTGGACTACGACGGGAACGATGTGGAGATCATGACTCTCAGCGAGCTTCACGATGGAGTCAAGAAACGCTTGGGGTGTTTCGTGGAGTTGACGGCTGAGGAGTTGCAAATCCCTTGTACGGGTTTAGGTCAGGCAACCTGGAAACGGCCTGAGGTTGCCTGCGGCTTGGCGTCGGATGAATGCTATGACTTCGCACAGGAGAAGCTAACGGTGGCGGCCGAGGCCAGGATGCGGATGTCCATGGACGGGGCCGACTACCCCAATCCCGATCTCGCCATCGAAGTCGAGCTCACTCCATCCCAGATCGACCGGCCGGGCATTTATGCCGCGCTCTGCGTCGCCGAGGTCTGGCGGTTCGACCGCGACCGCCGGCGGATCATGATTGAGCGGCTGGCGGACGTTGGGGCCTACCACTCTGTCGAGGGCAGCGCGTTCCTGCCGGTGAGAGCCGAGGAGATCGGGCGCTGGGTGCTCGAACAAGACTTCCGCGATGGATCAGCATGGGCGCGGAGGCTGCGCGCGTGGGTCCAGGCTGAGGTGGCTCCCCGGCTGCCACGCTGATCTGTCTGTCTGTCATCGCGATGCGCGCTGCGATCGGATCGGGCTACTCCTGACCCAGACGTGTCGTTTCAAGCGCCGGTATGAAACGACATTATTTTCTTTCCGGAATCACAGAGCTGGGCATTGGTGGATGGGCGTCCCGCCCGCCTCTTCTGTTCCGGGCTCAACGCCCGTCGCCATCACAGAAGTGGGCATCCGTCCGGGTTCTCGGACGCAGTTTCCATTCTCATGCGGTCTGACGAACAACTTGAAAATAGGTCTGACCACCAGGATGAAAATCGGTCTGACCACCAGGAAGGTGACCCTGGGCGGGGTTGTCTGTCCGAGTTCTCCCCCGGCTCAATTGTCGAGGAACACCACGTTCTTCTCGATGGCCTCGCGGCCGACGTGCAGCTTATTGGCGGGAAATTCCGGGTCGGGATAGCCGACCGCCAGGCCGCACAGGATCGACAGTTCCGCCGGGATCGCCAGCTCCGCGCGGACGATCTCGGGATACCCCGCGATCGAGACCTCGACGCAAGTCCCCAGGCCTCGTGCGGTCAAGGCCAGCAGCAACGTCTGCAGATACATCCCAACACCCAGGGCGTCCACCAGGCCGAGGTCCCGGTGCATGCAGACGATGCCGGCCAGCGGCGCGCGGAAAAACTCCCAGTTGCGCAAGACGGCGGCATCATGGCCCGCCTTGTCCTCGCGGGCGATTCCCATCGCCCCGTAGACTTGGGCGCCCAGCTCGTGGCGATAGTGCCGAAACGCCTCGGGCAGGGGCGGGATGTTGGGTGGCCGACGCTGGGCCTCTTCGAGAAGGGCCTTGACGAGCCGGTCGCGAGGCGGCCCGGATGCGAACACCATGTGCCACGGCTGGATGTCGGAGTTCGACGGCGCGTGCTGAGCCAAAACCAGAGCCTCCTCGACCAATGCCCGAGGCACCGGCTGGGGCAAAAACAGCCGCGTTGAATGGCGCTCTCGGATCACCTGCTCAAGGTCGAACATGGTGACTCCTCCTGCCGAAAGTATGCATGTAAGCCATGCGCCTCCCTGAAAGCGGGTATCCTTGATGCGTGACAACTCCCTGACAACCACCCTTCAGGAGCCATGGCCACGATTCTCGGGCTGGCCCCCGGCACGGTCAAGAGCCTCGCTCGCCTCGACGACCCCGGCACCGCGTGCCGACCACTTCACGACGGTCCACACCGACCCGGCCGACCTGCCAACGGGCTTTGCGAGACTGTCATTCGGCTCGGCACACGTTCAGAGTCTACCTCCGTAACATCTCCGCGCCGTGCCGCATCTTTTCGGATTTGAGATTTCGGATCTCGTGCTTGGTTGCGGCTTAGCCGCGTTGGGCCTGATCGAAGTTTTCCTTGATCACGCCAGCCAGGTCCCTAAGCAGGCGGTCGCCCTGCCCCCGGTAT
Organism: uncultured Isosphaeraceae bacterium; assembly: GCA_963781785.1. Taxonomy (GTDB): domain Bacteria; phylum Planctomycetota; class Planctomycetia; order Isosphaerales; family Isosphaeraceae; genus CAWAHD01. The sequence goes on from CAWAHD010000002.1 coordinate 2,193,753, forward strand.
GACGAACCATGCATCACGGCCAGCGTTTCCGGTTTCAGTTCGGCTAAGGAGTGCAGGACGCCTTCGGTCTGTCGCGTGTAAGGCATGTAGCCAGCCAGCGGCCCTTGCTGCATGTGCTGCATTGCCTTCCGCGTCGGCTCAATCAGGTCCGAAGACGTTGTTGGCGCGACATCGCCGAATTGATGAAACAGGTCGGAACAGAACAACGTCTTGCGCAGTTTCCTCGAATAACACACCTGCGTCCCAGCCATGCGGAATGTGTGGCGAACGATAAAACCGGTAGCGATACTTGCCCGTGCTCAACACATCTTCGCCGGTCATGCCCCGCGCGGGGCGGATAGAGAAATCATCCACATTCACCAGCTTGCCAACGAGAGTGCAGACCGGCTGGGCATCGGGCGCGAGTTGCAGCCATTGGTTGAGCGCGCCGCATTCGTCAGATTCAAAGTGACTCCAGGCAATGTACTTGAGTTTCACGGGATCAATCAGCGTGACCAGGGCCTTCCGCAGTTCCGGGAACATCGCCTTCAGTCCCGCGTGAAAAAGCAGTGGTTCCTCGTCCCGCACGAGGAAGTGGTTGAACTGCATGTCATGGTCCGGGAGGTAAATCGAAAGCCGAAAAAGATCGGGGGCGATCTCGTTGATATTGGTCATGGGTTACAATCCAGCGCGCGTTCGATTCGCAGTTGTCAAGTCGGCGATCATAGCCGGACCAACCCGGCATGTCCACCCGCGCCGGCAAGCAGAGAAACGATAAGATCATCGTATTCCACAGATGGTTGCATCGGTCCGACGACACCAACGCGCGCTACAGCCAGGCGCGCAAGGGATCGACACGTTCGCTGTTCAACGGAACCCCGTTTACCGGATTTGACCACGCGGATTCGAAGGCCAGAGCCAACCACAGGTTGACGTCAGGCAGAAACATCGTCGTCTTCCAGAAGCTCCGCGACGCGCTCGGCGGTTAGCCGGCGACTCCCTGGGCGATCGGACGGCATCATCGGTAATGCGACTCGCCGACGCGAATTCCGCGGCTGCGTTGGTGGCAAGCCGGGGTATGAGACGGTCACCATCGTGCCCTCGGGCAACGGCAGCTCGCCTTCCAGAACCACCACACCGTTATGAACTCGACCTCGAATTTCCATACCGTCATTCTTACCCGCTCGGGCCACGGGTTCAAGTACTCGTGCGTTCAACGCGCCTCGGCAGCACAGACATGGGCTTACTGTTAGTCGCCTTTCGCTCCGCGAAAGATTTCGCGTGCTCGACGCCTTTCGGCATCACAGCGGTGGGCATTGGGGAATGGGCGTCCCGCCCGTCTCTTCGGTTCCGGGCTCAACGCCTTTCGGCATCGCAGAACTGGATTTCAACCCCCGACCAGGCGTAGCTGGTCAGAGTCGACGTCTGCAACATCCCCGAGCCGTGCGCACATCTTTTCGGATTTGGGATTTCGGATTTCGTGCTTGGTCGCGGCTTCGCCGCGTTGGGATTTCGTGCTTGATTGCGGTTCAGCCGCGTTGGGTATGGTGTCCCCGGAATCAGAGTTGCCGACTACGGCTCGATCTCGCTGCCATCTGGAGCAAGACCGGGAATGTCGGCATCAGCGTTGGAAGCCGTGTACGGGGAATCGACGCTGTAGCGAACTGGTGCGCCTTCCCAGGCAGTTTTGCGATCGATAGACAAGGAGATTGTCCGTGCGCCGCACAGTCGGCCAACCGCGTAATTCCATGCTTTCCCATCCGATTCGATGAACAGCACCGCTTCGGGATTGGTGCCAAACGTGGCAATGAAGATGGCTCCGTCGGCACGATCGACGGAGGAAGGCATGTAGCGGTCGATCGGTTGCGGTAGCAGGCGCAACTCGCACCTTTGCTTCGCAACCTCCTCTGCCCCGGTAAAGCGATGGACGATCGCGCACATCTGACGCAGTCGCCGTGGGGCCGTTTCGTCGGGAGGCGGAGCATCCGGCACGGGTTTGAATTCCAGCGCTGTTCCTTCGGGCATCCAGCCGAAGTCGCCTCCCGTGACAGAGAACCTCGCAGGAGTCAGGGATAGATACTCGTAAATGGTAGCCGTTCATAGGGTGGGGTAGGTCGAATCAAGCAACTTTGGATCGCGTCCGGGTGAGTCGCAAAAGAGAGGGAAGGGCGTGGCCACGACGGTCTGCTTCAAAGCACGAAGTCAGGTAATCCAAGACGTTGTGGCCCTGTTGCCTACAGGTCGCCACCACTGTCAGCATTCGCTCGACGAATCGGCTCCCATGCACACTGTCGGTCCCGCCGCTGATCCGCCTCCAGATCACCGCATGCCGCAACGCTCGTTCCACAACGTTGTTCGTCGGTGCGATTCCCTGGACCCGCGCGAAGGTCCACAGACCTTCTTCCACCTTGAGAAGCTCGAAGCACGTGGCCGCCGTTTTCGCGCACGGGCACCTCGACCCTTCCAGAAGGGTTTGCTTGACCTCCCGACGCAAGCGGTGCATCCGCTCTTGAAACGCATTCCAAGGCAAAGTTCCGTCGCGCACTCGGTGCCAGTGGCGGAACAGCCGGTTCGACAACGAAAGCAACCGCTGTCCGATGCTCTCGCCTTCACCACCCCGGTCGATCATCGCTTGGAAGTCTCGGCGCAGATGCACCAGCAGACTTGACGCCCGAATGCCTTGATCCACTCATACGCGCTGAACCGGTCACTGCCGACGACCTGATCGTCTTTGCTCCCCAAGAGAGCCGCCGCGACTTCGCCACTACGACTTTTGGCGATGGTAAAGACCGTGCAAAAGCTGGTCACCGTGGCCCACAGCCAAGCCTTGTGACGATTCTCACGCCACGACGTCTCGTCGATATTAACCACCGAGGACTTATGGACCGAAGTCGCGAGTTCGTTGTAAGGGGCTTCAAGGGCGATGGCCGACTGCCGTTCCAGCTTGGAGACCATCCCGGTGGAGATCGAAAGAGTAAACAGGTCGCTTACCAACTGCTGGATCTGACGCTTGCTGAGGCGATAGGCCCCCGCGAGCACGGCCAGCACCGCCTGAAGGTACGGGCCGAAGCATCCAGTGGGGACGCCCGGTGGCAAGGCAGCGCAGGTCGTCTCGCCGCAGCCAGGGCAGGTCAGACGATGGAGCCGATACTCATCGACAATCGGCTCGATCTTGGGCAGTTCGGCGACTTGATGGATCAAGGGTTCGGGGTCGTCGCCGCAGAGTTCATGACCGCATCGGCGGCAAGCAGTCGGCTTACAGTGGGTCGTCCCGCGAATCTTTTCGGGTGGGACCAAGGCGCGGTGGGCCTTACGATGTCCGGGCTGCCCGCCGCGTTTCTTTCCGCTGGGAGAAGCCGGGGGCTTGCGCTTCATTCCGATCGGATTAGAGGATGGGGGCTTCGACGAGTTGGTGGAGTTGAGCTTCAGCCGATTCTCGAGATCGTTGACGCGCGCTTCAAGTTTGGCAAGGCGCAGTTCGTAGAACTCGACGAGCGCAAGAATCGCCGCTTGGACCTCGGGCGAAGCCGTCTGCCACAGGGGTTCTGGAATCGGGGGCGTCCATGCCATGCAGGTAGAATAATTGCGTCATTCGCAAACGACAACCCCAGACTGTGAACGCTTACCGTAAATGATACGTGCTTTGCCGAAATATTGACGATGCAGCTCCGTGGTCACGATCGCACGTGGTCGGCCCGTATCTCCCAATTTCCAAACGGCTGCCGCAACATACTGCCGGGCGGGATCTCTGTAGCGGAAGATCGGCTTCTCCGAGAATCTCTGGGGAAAGCCGTCTTCGCGGGAACTCGCCTGTGCGCTGGCCACCCGCTTCTGCATCAACTCTTGTCGCCTGGTCGTGAGCTCGTCGTGCTTTGTCTTTTCAGGATGAGCGTCCTGGGCAAATCCCATGCTGGTCGAGCACATCAGGGCAAGCGCGAGATGTCGACCGAACAAGCGGCAATTCATGCTGTGTACTCCCTGTTCAGTGGGATGTTCGAATGAATGAAACCGTCCCACAGGAAGTTGACGTCGTCCTACGATTGCAGCCGGTTGGATCGGGCCGCTCACACGCCACGTCACGCGTCTCCCGGAATATAGCTCAGACACGACGTCTGCGCCAATTCCGTGGCGAAAGGGGCCGACGATGGTCGTGATCTCTGGTGAAGCACGCCTCCGACGTTACGGCGATGATCGACGGCTGCTGAGTCAATCCTTGCGGCGGAAGTCCGCGACCGACCCAGAAACGTGGGTCGCACCAAGCACCAAGGACTCGCTTGCCCCGCGCCATGAAAGCGGCCAACCAGCCGTTTCGGACATCCGTCCCAGTACGCGGGATCATCGACTCAGGGGCAAGAAAGAGGAACCGTAATCGATGCGGCGATTATCCAAGGATTGGCGCGAAGCGGTTTGCGTCCAAACTTGGCCACTGCGTCCTCGTTCTCAACGCCTCTCGGCAGCACAGACATCGGCATCTTGTTAGTCGCCTTTCGCTCCGCGAAAGATTTCCCGTTCTCAACGCCTCTCGGCATCACAGAGGTGGGCATCCGTCCGGGTTCTCGGACGCGGTTTCAATTCTCACGCGGTCTGACAAAAAACTTGAAAATAGGTCTGACCCCCAGGACGGTCTGACAAAAAACTTGAAAATAGGTCTGACCCCCAGGATAGGTCTGACCCCCAGGATAGGTCTGACCCCCAGGATAGGTCTGACCCCCAGGATAGGTCTGACCCCCAGGAGGATAGGTCTGACCCCCAGGATAGGTCTGACCCCCAGGATAGGTCTGACCCCCAGGATAGGTCTGACCCCCAGGATGAAAATAGGTCTGACCCCCAGGAGGTCTGACCCCCAGGATGAAAATAGGTCTGACCCCCAGGAGGATGAAAATAGGTCTGACCCCCAGGATGACCCCCAGGATAGGCGACGATCGCTTGTCGACCTGTGACCTCGGTTCACGCGCTGAAAGCGAGGTTTGTCCGACCACTGCGAGGAACGCCGCCGGCGCGGCGTGATGCTGTGTGAGACGGTGAAAGCGGTGATGGTCTTGACCAGCTTCCACCCGCCACGCGTGATGATCAATAGCGCGAGCACGAGCAGGATATGATCCATTCCCGACATGCTATGTTCGAGGCCGAGCACGGTGTAGGTGCGGGCGACGCCGATCGCGCCAGCCGCGGCCGCGACCACAAACGACGAAACGGACGGCGTAAGCACGGCCACGTGCGTGCTGCCGTCGAGACGCTCCAAGCGCACGAGCAAGTCCGTCATCGTCGCGCCAAGGCCGGCGATGTGAATCGTGCCGCCGGTCAATCCGCCCGGGCACTTCACCGGCCAGCGCTCACAATAGGCATTGTTGACCATCGATCCGCGTGGCTGCGTGAGGAGTTCAACCCACGACCAGGCGTAGCTGGTCAGAGTCTACGTCTGTAACATCCCCGCGCCGTGCCAGCATCTTTTCGGATTTCGTGCTTGGCTGCGGCTCAGCCGCGCTGGAGTCTACATCTGTAACATCCCCGCGCCGTCGCGCATCTTTTCGGATTTGAGATTTCGTGCTTGATCGCGGCGATGCCGCGTTAGGAGTCCGTCTCAAGCCGGCTTTACGCCCCGATCGCCTTGCCGACGGCTTTGACCAACTCGTCTTCGTCGGGGAACTCGCCCGTCTCGAGCTTGGAATAGAGCGTCTTGCCGCCCACGGTCAGCTCGAAGCAGCCTCCCGCGGATGGAATCATCACGAAGCGGGTGATCGCGCGCTTGAAACGAGGCAAGAGCTTGGCCGTCAAACTGACGGCTTGAGGCTCGTAGTTTCAAAGTGCACAGTATTCGAGCGTTACATCCACGGCGGTTCTCCTTACCTGATCGATCGCTTGCCTTTCCCTTCTCTTCGGTTCGGCAGGCCGTCAGCACGACCGTGTTGCCCGGCCGTGTGCGGTGCGCCCCACCTATCGGTCATCATCGTCGGATGTCAGCCCGCTCGCAAGATGTCCAGGCCAGTCCCGACGCGCCGGACCGCGCCGCGGCCGAGCGGGTGCTCCTCCGTTCTCAGCACGGTTGACGGCGTCCTGCTCTGTTGTCAGGGTATCCAAGGACTCATCCGGATCCTGGAGTCTACGTCTGTAACGTCCCCGCGCTGTCCGCGCATCCTTTCGGATTTCGTGCTTGATTGCGGCTCAGCCGCGGTGGGCATTCATGTTAGCGGATCACACAACCGTGCCCGTGCTGGCGGTCATCGGCCTCGCCACCGTGATCCGTTCGGCGTTCGGGTTCGGCGAGGCCCTGGTCGCCGTGCCCCTGCTCGCACTGATCATCCCGGTCGAGGTCGCCGCCCCGCTGGCCGTCCTGGTCTCCGTCACGGTCGCCGGGATCGTCTTACTACGGGATTGGCGGGCCGTCCATGCCCTTAGCGCCGGGAGGCTCATCCTTTCCACCCTGTTCGGCATCCCTTTCGGCCTGCTGATGTTGACCTCGGTCGCCGAGCCCATCGTGAAGGCGGTTCTCGCCGTCGTCATCATCACATTTTCGGCGTACCGCCTGCTGGGACGCAGCGCGTTGGAGTTGAAGGACGACCGCCTGGCGTGGTTATTCGGGTTCCTGGCGGGGGTGCTCGGGGGCGCTTACGGCATGAATGGGCCGCCGCTGGTGGCCTACGGGGCGCTGCGGCGCTGGTCCCCTGAGCGGTTTCGGGCGACTTTGCAAGGGTACTTCCTGCCCGCCAGCGTGGTCGGCATGGCCGGGTACTGGGTGGCTGGTCTCTGGGTCCCCGCCGTCACCCGGTACTACCTCATCTCCTTGCCCGTGGTCTTGGCGGCGACCGCCCTGGGCCGGGTTTTCAATCAACGTATGGATGAGCGGCGGTTTCTCGTCTACGTTCACGTCGGCCTGGTGGTGATCGGGGGAATGCTCCTGATCCAGTCGGTGTGGAGTCATGTCCGCTCATAACCCGAGGAGGCCGAGTCCGACGCTTGCTTTTCCGCGGTCATTTCTGCTTGGGTTTCCGAAGCGCTTCAGACGCCCGCTCCTGGAATTGCTCCCCGGTGATCTTCGCACCCCAGGTGGTCGGGATCTTCACCAACCGTTTCACGTCTTCATACGAGCGGTGGGCTTCGACCAGCTTCTTGAGGCTCGGAAGAAACTCGTCCTCGAAGAACTTGCCCATCTTGCTGGCGACCTGCTTGTCGAACGATTCCGCGGTGATCGTCGTTTTTTTCTTCTTCTCGGCGGCTTCCTTCTGGGCCTGGAACTCTTCGTGGTGTTCCTTGCGAATGCCCAGCCTGGATTGAGCGCCCATGATGGCGGCAACCATGCCCCGCTGCTTCGCCTCGTCGTCATCCAGCCCGTCGAGCAGGGCACGAGCGTAGACGTACGTGGCGAGGATGTCGAACTTGCCAATGGACACGTCGCTTGGTGGTTTCTTCGCCATGATTCCAGTCACTCCCAACCCTTGCCCCCTGATCGGAGACCGCCTGCCTATTATCTTATCTCAATCTCCGTGATCATTGACGATGATTGATCGAAAGCAGGAGAATCGAGGAAACGCCCGCGGCGTGGATTCTCGGAGCCGAGCGGTGAGAAGCAGGGGAACAAAACGGGCACGGGCGTGGCGTGATGGCTCGCGCCGATGGTAGGGTATCGGGATGGAGCTGATTGATCTCGGAATGACCAGGGGATGCTGACCATGCCATGGCTCCGCGTGCGGTTCAGCGTGCGGCAGATGATGGTCCTGATCGTCTTCATCGCTCTGGTGTCGGCCCTCGTCGTCCAGAGCATCAGGTCGGCGCGCCGCGATCGTGAGATTGCGAGGCTCGAGCTCTTGCTGAGGGACTACCAGCGGGCAGCCGACCGGATCGAATGGGCCGAGCGGATGTACAACAAAGGCTACCTCTCGAAGGCAGTTCTCGCGAGCGAGAAACTCTCGTACAAGAAAGCGGCGCGAGCTCGGTCGCCGGGAATGAACCATGGGGCCTGAGCACTCGCTGTACGATGTTTTCATTTCCTACGCCGACGCCGATCGCGCGTGGGTCGATGGGTTTTTGATCGACGGGCTCGAGCGGGCAGGTGTGCGGTGCCATCGCGAGGCGGCCTTTGCCGTCGGCGTCCCCAGGCTGGCGGAATTCGAGAACGCCGTCCGATCGAGCTCCCGGATCCTGCTGGTCCTCTCGCCAGCCTATTTCGCGACCGATACGGCCGCGTTCGTCGATCTCCTGGCTCAGACCTACGGACTGGAGACAGCCACGTGGCCCGTGATCCCGCTGCGGCTCGAGCCGGTCAAGCTGCCGACCCGCCTGGCCATGCTGACGCTGCTCGACGCCACGGACCCCGACGAACGCGAACGGGTGCTCGAGAAGCTCAGCAGCCTGTTCCAGCGGCCGATCCCCGCCGCGGCCGCTAGCCCGACGTGTCCTTACCCCGGCATGCGCGCGTTCACGCTGGACGACGGGTTACCGTTCTTCGGCCGGGACCGCGAGTGCGAAGAACTGCTTCAGCACTTGCGACAGAGCCGGTTCCTCACCGTGATCGGGGGCTCGGGCAGCGGCAAGTCGTCGCTGGTGTTCGCCGGGTTAGTGCCCCGGCTCAGGAAGACAAACTTGTTTGGGCCTGGAAAATGGCTCGTCCGGTCGATGCGGCCGGGTGAACAGCCCGTCGCCGAGCTGGCCCGGGCGCTGGGCGCTGACCCGGGCAATCCGGCCACCGCCGTGGCCGACGTGCTCAAAGCCGACCCGGAGGCAACGCGGCTCCTCCTGGTCGTCGACCAGTTCGAAGAGGTCTTCGCGCCCGACCCGGGGAAGCCAGAGCCGGCAGCGGATGCGACTCTAACGTTCCATGGCGGCAAAGTGGCCCGCCCAGAGGGGAAGTCGCAGAAGTTATGTCAGGCGCTCCAGGGCCTTCTGAACGTCGAGAGCGTCGCGGTGGTCCTGACCGTCCGGGCCGATTTCTACGCCGAGCTGATGGGCACGCCGCTCTGGCCGCAGATCAAGGCAAACCGGGTCGACGTCGGCCCGCTGGAGGAAGCCGGGCTGCGGGACGCGATCTATCGCCCGGCGGAAACGGTGGGCGTCTATGTGGAATCGGCCCTGGTCGAACGACTCGCTTCCGATGCGATCGAGGCACGATCGCAGGGGATCTTGCCGCTGGTCCAGGAAGTTCTGGTCCAGCTCTGGGAAAAACTCGAGCGGCGCGTTCTGCCCTTGCGCGCCTATGCGGAGTTCGTGTTGCCGCGCATGGCTTATGGTCACCATCAGGACGGCCAGGAGCGCACGGGACTCGAGATCGCCATCGCCCGCCATGCCGACGGCGTCTTGAAGCGGCTCGAAATCGCCAACCCGGGTCGCGTCGAGATCGCGCGGCGCATTTTCGTCCGACTGGTCCAGTTCGGTGAAGGCCGACCCGACACGCGGCGTCAGCAGTCGGTCGCACAGCTCCGCGCTGGGAACGATCCAGTCCATTTCGAGGCGACCTTGAGGGCTCTCGCCAACAACCGTCTGATCACCCTGACCGCCGATCGCGAGACAGGCCGGCGGCGTGCCGATATCGCACATGAGGCACTGATCCGTGGCTGGCCTCAGCTTCAGAGCTGGATCGAAGAATCGCGCAAGGCCGAGGAAGTGCGCCGCAAGCTCGAGCGGAAGTCTCAGGAATGGATCGACGCCGGAACCGGCACCGAAGGACTGCTGGGCACCGGAGGGCTGGCCGAAGCGGAGAGCTTTCTCGCCGGCCCCGACGGTCGCGACCTGCCCGACAATGACCCGATTCGCCGCCTGGTGCGGGAGAGTGCAGCCGAGATCCATCGCGCTGAGATTGAGCGTGAAAGCGCGCGGCAGCGCGAGCTGGACCACGCCCGCCAGCGCGTCAAGATTCTCGTGCGGTCGGCGGTCGTCCTGGGAATGCTCCTGGTCGGGCTGACGGGGGTGACGCTGTTTGCGATCCACGCGCGCAGGCAGGCGAAGATCAACCAGGCCGAAGCCGAGAAGCAGGCCCAGATCGCGGCGGTCAATCAGACGAAAGCCGAAGCCAACGAGGTCGAGGCGCAGGAGAGCCTGCGCGTTGCCTGCAAAGGGCTGGATGATCTCTTAACCCAGGTCGCTGACGTGGACCTGGCCGAGATTCCCCAGATGGAATCGGTACGGCGACTCCTGCTCGAGAAGGCGAGGAGCGGATACGAGAGCCTCCGGCGTCGTGCGACGGCCGAGAACGATTCCGAGCTGGGTTGGCTGACAGCCAGGGCCTGTGGTCGCCTGGGCGACATCGACGCGATGCTCGGTAATTTTGAAGCGGCCGAGCGCTCCTACAACGAGGCGATTGAACGGCTCAAGGAGCCGCGGGCGGAATCACCCAATTTCCTTCCTCACCTGCGCGACCTCGTGCGGTCCCGCCTGGGGTTGGGCATCCTGTTCAAGGAATTGTATCGCTACCAGGATGCCGGGGATGAGCTGCGGGCCGCCGACGCCCTCCGGGGCCGGCTGGAGGCCACGGGCGAGACCGACGATCACCAGATGCTGGCGGAGATCGACTACCAGCGTGGCGTGGTGCTGTCGAAGTTGCAGGAGCAGCGCGGCGCCTCACCTGCGCAAACGACTGGTCCCGGTGGGGAGTCCGAGCGGGTCTATCAGAGAGCGATCCAGGCACAGACGGGACTCGTGCAATCGAGCCACGGCCAGCCCGGACAGCGGGCAAAGCTCGGGCGATACCTCAATAATCTGGGCAACCTCCTGGCCGCTGGTCACCGCTGGGACGAGGCGGAGAAGACCTTCCGCGAGGTGATCAACGTGGTGGCGGACACGGAGAGCCTGCCCGGATCGCGCTGGCAGCATGCCCGCGCCACTTACAACCTGGGCATACTCCCCTCGCTGCGTACGCTCAACGACAGAGAGGCTGCCAAGAACGCAAAGGCTGCCGGGAGTCTGGAAAAAATCCAGTCGGCAAGAACGGCGTTCGAACGCCTTCGCGAAGAATTCCCGGAAGTGCCGAATTATCGCGAGGAGCTCGCCAACGTCTGCACATTCCTGGGACGGCTCGACCAAGGCAAGGCGGGTCAAGCCGAGCTGGAACTGGCGCTGGGCCTTGCCAGCGAGCTTGCCGACCGATTCCCGAATGTCCCCAAATACCGCATGCTCCCCGCTCGCGTCTGCCGCGCCTTGGCTGCAAATCTGCTCGCCCAGCGCGACGCGGCCGCGGCCGAATCGTTTGCTCGCAAGTCGATCGCTCAGCTCGACCTGCTGAAAGCGCGCTATCCCAAGGTGCCCGAATACCTGAACGTGGCCCTCGGGCAAAGCTTCTACCAATGGGCCAGGACCCTGGCGCGAGATTTCGCCTCGGCGCGCTCGGCCATCAGGCAAGCCATGCTCTACCACCAGGCGGCACTGGATTTCAGCCCGGAGAGTCCCCGATATCGCGAGTCGCTCTGGGACGATTATGACTACGAAACTCGCATCCTGTTAGTACGCGCCAAGGTCGAGGCAGACGCTCAGGCGCGAGGCCGCCAGATCGAGGGTGCGGCCGAGGATGCGGAGCAGCTTCCAGGCGTCTTGCCCGATCGCAGCCGTAGTTATGTCTGGGGTGCGACGTTGCTCGTGAAATGCGCCCAAGCATCCGGCGAAGACGGGGGCAAGTACTTCGACCGCGCCGTGAAGGTTCTCAAGAAAGGCGTGGAGGATGGCGTCATCCGCGCAGCCGTGGATCTCGATGATCGCACCTTCGATCTCTTGAAGAGTCGAGACGATTTCCAGAGGCTTCGCCAATCCCTCAAACCGGCGGTTGGCGGCTGATTGTCAGGTTGCGAACGGTCGTGCTGACTGGCATTTCTGGGTGCCACTGGTCGTACCCGACCAGTGTCTTCATTCTGTCAGCCACCGATCATCGGCACCGGTGATCGTGGGCGGCGCGTCCGGCCGAAGCGGAAATTGAAGAGGACGACGATCTCATAATCGAACGGACGTGGGCCCGTCACGGGCGTCACGACACCAAACGTGAACAGAGACCGCTCACCGATCAATGCGTTCAGGCCGTAGGTCAGGTTGACGATGTCGGGTGTCCCGGTCAGATCGAGCGGATTGTTATAGTCGCGGTGGGTGAGCGGATCATTGACGTGCACCTCGAACGTGGGAACCAGGGCCGTCAAGAACCCGCTGGGTTCGGGGTTCCGGTACAGGTAATAGCCGATGCCCAGGTCGTTGTAGGCCATCGTGACGTCGCGCACGCTGGTGGGGACATCGAGCGCAACGAAACCGTGCAGGAAGAATCGGTCGCGCCGCCAGAGGTAACCGATGAAGGGTTGCACCGTCGTGTCGTTCACACCGTTGACGTAGTTCGCTCCGGCGAACGTGTCGGGACCGGTGGCCGGTGTCACCGCCAGTCCGGCCGAGATCAGGCTCCCGGTCTCTCTGTTGATTTTGAGGATGGACTTCGCAAAGATCGTCAGGTTATTGAGCGATGTACTGCTGCCTCCCTGCTTGGCGAAATTCCCGCTGATGGCCGACTCGGCTGTGAGGTTGTCGAGTGGCAGTTGGATTCCCAGGGAGCTTTGACCTTCGTTGAACGTCTTCTCGAAGCCGAAGATATAACGGAAAGCCCGGAGTTCATCGACCGAAGACTGAAATCGCCGGTCCAGGACGCTGTTGAGGTTGCTGAAGTAGTTGAATGTGAAATAGACGCGATCCTGGGGCATCGGCGACTGGTTGTCGCTGATCTTGAAGGCATGGGTCGACGGGGCGAGCGAAGTGGCGTGATTGGGGCTGGGCGGCCTGGGTAGTGGGGTGGGAGGGAATGGCTGCGGGAGCGTCGCCTGATGGACAGTCTGGATCCGTTGGAATACGGTCAACGGGGACAGGTCTCCGAGCAAGGGAGGCGGCTCAAAGGTCTGCACGTCAAGCAGATCGTCGGCTGGTTCACTCTGTCCCGGGAAGAGAGTTGCTGCGCCATCGGTCGGGGGCAGAATTGCCGCGGTGAGACCCGGTTGAGCCGGCGTCGGCGCCGGACCCGGCAAAGCCGGCGTTGCCGGAGTGGCGGTCGCCCCTGGGAGCGGCTGCACCGCGGGTGGGCGACCGGTGCCCGCGGCCGGAGCCGAGGGTGCCGATGGCCGCGCGGAGCCCGGGCCGGCCGCGCCTTGGGCCGGACTGCCGGACGGAACCGGCCGAGTACCAGGCGCCGTAGAGGCCGGCCGTTGGGCCGGCACCTGAGCCAGCGCGGTGTTTTCGACAAGTTCTCCAAGGAGCGTCGCGTCCAGATAATCCGCCGTGATCGTCGCGGGATCACGGACGGCATTCGCGCCAGTTCCCTCGGCTTGAAGCCGCGCCGGGGGACTGACCGGAAGGATCGGCGATTGGACTTTTGCTGAGTCGACACGTGCTGACTGGCGATCCCGTGGCGCAGGATTGGCCGGTTGGATTCGAGCACCCGTGCGAGAGAGCCACCAATCACGAAGCCGCGAGCGTATTCCAGGACGTCTGGCGCCGGCATCAGACCCTCGCGGCGGCTCATCACCCGAGGTTTGGCTGCAAGTCGATAGCAAGATGAGACATGCGGCGACTAACCGGGAGTTCGCTCTCACCATGGACCTCCCTATATAAGGTGTTATCGACTTTTTCGTCTGCAAGGTTTGGTCTGATTTTGAGGATTTTCCCAGTTAACGAAGATGGAACGACGACTGATTCAAATGCGGCGGTGTCATGCGAACGATCTGGCCAAGACCGTGGTACGCTTCGATCGCCCGACGAATGGGTCGATTTGCAGTCCACCGGCCCGATCGGTTTCTTACCGTGACGCTGGGATCTCGGGTATGATTGATCTGGCGCTCTTCTTCCGAAACAGCGCCGTCAGGCTGGGCTGATGAAAAGTCGGCGTTAGCCGTCCCGGCCGGACGGGCTTGACGGCGGTGTTTTTGTTGTGCGCGATCGAACGAGGGCGCGAGACCAGAACCCTTTCCCCCCCTTGCGAAGGGGGGGCCAGGGGGGGTGGGGCCAGAGCCTTGGACATCGAAGAACAAAATGCGCGCGACGGCCTTGTGACTGGCGATGTCGCGACCACCCCCCCTAACCCCCCCTTCGCAAGGGGGGAAAAAAGCGCAACGAAATCGGGGGGAACGCGCGGCTTGCCAAAGTCCGATCGAAACGACCTATGCCCAGACCCTCCCGATCTCACCGCTCTGCAATGCCCCGACGCACACGGCGGCCGAGTCTCCGTGTCGAGCTCCTGGAAAATCGGCGGCTGTTATCGACGTTGTTCGTCGTGAAGAACACATGCGACAGCGGAACGGACAGCCTCCGCGCGGCGATCTGGAATGCCAATGCCGCCACAGGTTCAAACACCATCAGCTTCGACATCGGCAGTGGCGGCGCCGCAACGATCAGCCCGCTTTCGCCGTTGCCGCAGATCACGAACCCTGTGGTCATTGACGGCACGCCGCCGGGATACACCGGCAAGCCGTTCATCGAAATCGACGGCACGAACGCCGGCACCGGCTCCGACGGACTGGTCCTCGCCACGGGGTCCGCCGGGAGCACGATCGAGGGACTGAGCATCCACCTTTTCAGCGGCAACGGAATCAATATCACAACTAATTCGAATTTGGTTGAAAGTAACACCTTGGAATTTAATGGAACGGGAGTCGAGGTCGATGTAGGACCATCGGATAACCCCGTGATGGACAACATCATTGGCGGGTCGTCCACGGACGGCGCCGGCAACACCATCGAGAACAATAGCAAGGAAGGGATCGAGATGACGCTCGGCGCCCGTATGAACGCGGTCGAGGGCAACACCATTGAAGCCAACGGTGGCAACGGCGTCGAGATTTCCAACGGGTCGAACAACGTGATCGGCGGTGCGGTGACGGGCGGATATTCCATCTGGTCGAACTCCATCTGGTTGAACGCCGGCAACGGTGTGCTGATCTCCGGTCTTTTCACCAGCGGCAATGTGGTGGAGGGTAACCTTATTGGCACCGACGGAACCTACGGTTACGCGAACGAAAATGGCGTCGTCATATCGGGCACATCGAATACGATGGGCGGAACGACGGTCGCGCAGAACATCATCTCGGCGAATACTCAGGATGGCATCGTGATCACAGGGAATAGCAACGTGGTGCAGGGTAACTTGATCGGCACCGACTCGTCCGGCGAGAAGGCGCTTGCCAACGGTGGCAACGGCATCGCGATCGACGCTGGCACCTCCAATCTGATCGGCGGGACGGCGACTGCGGACCGCAACATCATCTCAGGGAACGTGGGTGACGGCATCCTTCTGTCCGCCGGCGCTCTGAATAATCAAGTCGAAGGAAACTTTATCGGCGCGGACTCAAGCGGCACCGTGGCGGTTTCCAACGATGGCGACGGCATCGAGGTCAACTCCAGCTCGAGCAATAGGATCGGCGTTGCCCTGGACGCAGGCGGAAACGTGATCCCTGGAACCGGAAACTTGATCTTTGAAAACGGTGGCCAGGGCATCCTGATCACCAACGGCGGCGGCAGTAACGTGGTGAGCGGGAATACCCTTGAGTACAACGGTGACAACGGCATCTGGATCTTCAAACCGGCTGGGCCCAATACAATCGGTGGGACCCTGGGCAATACCATCACCGGGAACGTGGGGAATGGCGTGCTGATCAGTGCCACATCGGCGCAGAGCATCGTGGAGGGTAATGAGATTTCGGCAAACGGCAGCAACGGTATCGAGCTCGAGCAAGTCTCTCTGAATTCGATCTCGGAGAGGACCACTGTCGAGGCGAACATCCTGCCCGGCAACTACGGGGACGACGTACGGATCCAATCGTCGGTCGGTATTCTGTTCGAGGGCAATCACCTGTCCGGCGGCTCAAATAGCGGCTCTGGAAGCGGCTTCGAGCTCGCTGGCTCAAGCTATGAAAACATAATCGGTGGCACGACGCCCGCAACCGGCAATTCGATCATGGGTTTACTGGGAGATGGCGTCGCGATCGACGCTTCAGCGAACAACAACTTCGTTGAGGGTAACCAGATCACCGGTAACGGAGTGGGCGTGGAATTGATTGATGATCTCGACGACATGATCGGGGGTACATCCGACGGCGCCGGCAACACAATCTCGGGGAATACGAGCGCCGGCATCGACATCTACGCAGGCGCGACAGGGGATCAGGTGCTGCAGAACGTCATCTCGGGGAATTCTGGCGACGGGATCAGTCTCACCGGCGGCGCGAACATGGATCAGGTGTTGGGCAACGAGATCGGCACCAATAGAGCCGGCTCGGGCCCGCTGCCCAACGGCGGTAGCGGCGTGTATCTTGCGAATGCGACGAACAACACGATTGGAGGAATCGGGGCTGGCGGCCGAAACGTCATTTCGGGAAATAGCTTGAGCGGAATCACTCTCGAGGCCGGAGCGACCATGAACCAGGTCGTGGGCAACTTTATCGGCACCGATTCGTCCGGCATGAATTCACTGAAGAACGGTGTGGATGGCGTCGACCTGGACCAGGCAACGGGGGATACCATCGGCGGGTCAGCCGAAGGCGCTGGGAACGTCATTTCCGGGAACGCGGCCAGCGGCATCAGTTTCACCGCAGGCGCGTCCGGCAACCAGGTCCTCGGCAATTTGATCGGCACGAACAAATTGGGAAAGACATCTCTCTCCAACGCCGGCGATGGTGTGTACCTCGCGAGTGTGACCGGAAACACGATCGGCGGGACGACAAATTGCGACCGCAACGTCATCTCGGGAAACGGGCTGAGCGGGATCGATCTGGCCACGGCCGCCAACGGCAACCTTGTGATGGGTAACTATATCGGCACCGACGTATACGGCGAATCTGCCGTGGGCAACACCGACGGAATCTCGATCAGCGCAGCCACGGGCAACAGTGTTGGCGGGACCGCTTCCGATGCCGCCAACGTGATTTCCGGCAACACCTCAATCGGCATCCAGATCGCGAACAGCCTCGCGAGTGGCAACCTGGTCATGGGCAACCTGATCGGCATCGACAAGGATGGTACTCACGTGCTCACCCACCCCGATGCGACGAGCGGGTTTCCCGTCGGGATCCTCATCAACGATTCGCCAGGGAACGTGATCGGCGGGACGATGACCGGTGCGGGTAACGTCATCTCGGGCTTCGGTGTGGCCGTCAATATCTCCTCCTTCAATGCGTCGGGCAACGCGATCGAACGCAACCAGATCGGTACCGCTCTGAACGGGGTCGTGCTGACCAATTCGAACGTGATAGGCATCTACATCAATGGTGCGGGCTACAATCTCGTGGGAGGGGGCACAAGCGCGGCTGGAAACACCATCATGGGGTACACCGACTATGGCGTCTACCTCTTCGGCTCCCAATCCATGGGCAATGTCGTCGAGGGAAACCGGATCGGCCAGCCCGTGACACCGAAGAAGCTGGCTGCGAAACATCCAGCGCAGCAGTTAGCCGGGATCGGCGTCCAGGGCGCTTCCTCGAATTTGATCGGGGGCGCGACGAGTGCGATGGGCAATACGATCCTGGGCAACGCGGACGCTGGGGTTTACATCTTCGGGAAAGCGAATTCGGCGTCGGACAACAAAATCCAGAACAACTTGTTTGATAACAACGCCTACGGCATCTTGTTGTACAATGCAGCGAACAACGGCCAGTATTTCACGCTCCAGCGGACCAATCAATTCAAAAAGAACCCCATCGCGGATATCCGCGAGTTCACGGGGCCCGTACCGAAAGGGCCCCGATCTTCCAGGAAGACCACAACAAGCAGCCGGGAGCATGTCCATCGCGACGTTCGCACCGACCTACCGCGGCATCATTCGCCCCAATCGCGGGATGGGACCGCGCATTGATTCGAAGCCAGTATTGAGCGGCTGGTCAGGGCGGGTCGGTGATCGATCGTGCCGTCTCCTTCGTTGTTGGGCGCGACTCCCCGGCCTCCGGCCGTGGGCTCGCCGACCCCGCCCAAGGCGCGACCGAACGTCAGCTCGAGTAACGAACGCGAACTCGGGACGGGAAATCGCTCACAACGTCCGGGGTGATCTGAGGTCCAGACACCCGTAACTCCTGCAATCGGGGGAGCCGGGCGAGGCTGCGCCAGGCCGGTATTTGTCACACCCCTACACCCGTCCAGCGTGATCCGCTCGAGGGAATCGACGTGCGACAGCAGCTCCGGAGTCCGGTCAGTGATCCGGGTATAGCTCGCGAAGTAGGACTTGAGCTGCGGCAGTAACACGGCGTGCTCGGTCGCAGCGTCGGTTGTCTCCCGGCAATACATGAGAATCAGTGACTCAAGCTCCTCGCAGCGCGCGATGTGGCGATAGCCCTCATCGGGTACGTCCATCGGCATGAGCTCCCGGAGCGCCGGGAACCTGGGAAGCTCGGCGATGCCCGCATCCGCTACGTTCTTGCAGCTTACGGACAACCCGCGCAGGGCCGGCATCTTTGCGAGTGCCGCGAACCCGCGAGTTCGCAGATTGTGGCAGCGACGGCCCCAGATAAACTCGATCGGTCGGGACTCACTCAGCGCGACGAACCCGTCGTCACCGGCGACGGTATCCTGGCAGCCGAGGAAGCGGAGTCTGGGCATTTGGGCGATGTACGGCATGGCGTCGTCGGTCGCATCGAAGGCGAGCCAGCCAAGGTTTGGCAACCCAACGAGCGGCGCCAATCCCGCCGCGGTGATGCCGAGCTCGGACGCACCCAGGTTCAAGGCGAAGAGGCCACAAAGGCCCTCGAGCTGCGTCATTCCGCGATCCGTGAACGGACCGCGCAACAAGAGGTAGTTTGGGCCGGCGTTGTAGCTCAAGAGACCCATCGTCGGTTGGCCTCCATGCCAGCTCTTGAAGATCGGTATCTCGTGGAGCAACGCGAGACCGGTGTCGGTGACCGCGTTGCCGGTTCTGAGTTGACACAACCGCGCTTTTCCAGCGAGTGCACGGAGGGCACCGTTGCCGCACGAGGTGCCCTGGAGGTCAACGTTTTTGAGGCGGTCGCATCCCGACAGATTCGTGACCCCGGCGTCCGTGACCCTCGTCCAGGCCAATGAGACCGTCTCCAGGTCGGGCAGCGCCCGCAGGACGTCGAGTCCCTGATCCGTGATACTGGTGCCGCTCAGGTCGAGGTATCGCAGCCGTGACATCCGCGTCAGGTGACACAAACCGCCGTCGGTCACGCTGCGAGACCCGCCGAGCTTGAGCGCGGTGATGTGTTCGATGCCCGACACGTCCTGGATCATCGCATCGGTCATCTGGCCCGCGGCGTCGATGCCGGTGGCGTTGCGCTCGTTCAGGCGGGAAACGACGGCGCTCCAGTTGCGCGAATTCCACGCTGGTGACTCATCACCGACCGCCTCGGCGGCGAAGAGCCCGATGGGCTTTGTCTTGATGAGCGACGGCTGCACCGGCACGGTCGTATAGAACATCACGAGAGCGTCCCAGCGCAAGAATCCGTGTTCCCGCGCGACGAGGTAACGGGCGTCGTCGAGGGTGATCTCATCGTTCTGAGCGCCGGCGCCTGCGTGTCGGCCGAGGTCGAGTTGCACGTAGGTTCGCATCGCCTGGTGGTTCCGACGGTGCCAGGTGAGCGCCCAGTGACGTTCCATCGCCGCGGGGGTCCCCGTGTGATACGCCTCGAGGAGCGCTTCGGCCATTTCCTCGAACTGTCTCAGCGCTTTGGTGGTTTCTTCGGCGTCTCTTGTCAGCCTGTGCTTGAGCTCCGTCCAGCCGGGGAATCCGTGCTCCCGTGCCAGCGCATACTGGACATCTCGCAAGGTCGGCTGCGCGGGCGGGTGCGGAACCGCTCGCTCGAAGCGGGTCCGTGCGTCGGGGATATTGCGGCGCAGTTCATCAAGCCAGCGCTTGGCTTCCTTCTTGAGACTCTCGAGGCTGCGCCGGCGTGCAAACTTGTCGCTCATGGAACCTTTCCTCCGTCGTGCCTGAAGTCCGCTGAATACAGGCTGGAAGAAGGTTCAGCGAGATGTCCGCGAACCCGATTGGGTGGGAGGATTCCCTTGCCGCGGACGGGAGGCGCCCGAACGCGCACTGGACTGATTCTCGCGGGGAGAGCGGCACGCGTCAAGCGGCCGGAGGACTTCCCAGGCTCGTGCCTGGATGACGAAGGTTCATTCATGCATATTTTGACGCAGAGCAGAGGAAATCTGCGCGGAAGGCCCACCATCGGATTTCGCGGCACGGGTGATCCGGAGCAAGGATTTACGGAGCTTCGGATTCGGGCCCCATCTTGACGAGCTTCTGTCTCGGGGCTGTCTCGGGGCTTACGCCCCGAGCTGTACGATGCCGCCCCACTTCGGGGGCTACCCATACCGGCGCCCGGCGAAGTCGCAGGGCTGCCTCGGGGCTTGCGCCGAGCTGTACGATGCCGCCCCACTTCGGGGGCTACCGCTCCGTCTACGACGGCTCGCCCGGGTGGAACGATGATGAGGCGGGGCGCCGACACTCGAGGGCGACGTATCGATTCGGCGATCATTGGCGTGGACCGCCGAGCGCGGAACGGTGTATAACGGCCGAAGGGCTGAACAGGATTCGACACCCTTCGCTGGACGGAGCCGTGCGATGTCAATTCACGTGCGCTGTGCTTTCTCGCTACCGGCCGCAGACGCCACTTCTTCGTTCTCGACGTGGCGGCTGAGGTCCGCGGCGACCATTTTGGTGGGGCTCGCCGTCGCAGAGGTCGCGCTCGTCTGGACAGGGCAAACAGCGTGCGCCGGCGAGGTCAAGGCGGGCGACGGCCATCCTCGCGCACGACGCATCATCGACGGGGTCGTCAAAACCTACCGCGCACTTCCTGCGTACGTCGAAGAGGGGCAAGTTACCGAAGTGACGCGGTTCCGCGGGAAGCAGCGGACGACCAGTACGCGCGTCAGCCTCGCGTTCTCGCGGCCGAACCGATTGGCGTTTCGCTCGGCGAGGACGGAGTTAGTGTGTGACGGCAAACAGCTTTCGATCGCGTGGGCGCCGTTTCGGCGCTACATCGAGATCAAGGCACCCGAGTCGATCACCTACTCGACCTTTACACATCGAATGGACGACGCGACGAGAACCGTCGCACTGTCGGCAGATCAGACGCACTTCCCTCTGGTCATGGCCCTGCTGTCGGGCAGTGCTCAAGCGGCAAGAATTCCGCCATTCTCGGGGGCGGGACTGGTCGTCGAACCGGATCGCAAACTCGATGGAAAGATGCTCCATTCGGTGCTCTATACGGAGCTCGTCGATCTGGATATGTCGGCCAGCATTCGCCTGCTCATCGATCCGGACACGAAGCTCGTAAGGCAGATTCAGGAGTTTTACCGGTACTCCCCTCAAGATCTTGCGCAGATCGACAAAGAGGAGCCCGCGTTGCGCTGGAAAATCGAGAGGTCGTGGACCGCCTCGAGTATCCAGACCGGAGCCGCTCCGGCAGACCTCTTTCATTACCAGCCTCCTCAGGACTATACCCGGGTCGGGAACTTCAAGCACGTTACTCTGCTCGCCGCGGCGGGATTCGACCAACCGCTCATGGTTCGCCTGGGCAAGCCCGTCCCCGAGTTCACATTGACCGTCATCGATAACATGGGATCGAGCCGCAAGGTCTCCAGATCCGACCTGGCGGGCAAGGTCGTCGTCATCGCGTACTGGTCGATTCACAATCAACCATGCTTTGAAGCGCTGCGCGAGATCCGGAAGATCGTTCAGTTTGCAAACGCGGGTGACCGGGTTGTCCTTGTTGCGCTCAATGTGGACGAAGATCCCGAAGACATCAAAGAGCTGAGCAACCGCGTGCGCCAGGCTCTCGCGGGAAAGAAGGTCACGCTTGAGGGGGCTCCGGGCTGCTTGATCGCCGTTGATCCGACGGGAGCGATCTCCGACCTCCTACCAGTCGCCGGGCTGCCGGCCGTTATTCTGCTCGATGGCAAGGGCATCGTGCAAACGTCCCACGTCGGGACGGGGGCAGAACTGACGGCTGCGCTGGGAGCGGAAATCAAGACGCTGCTGGCGGGCGCGCCACTCGAAACACCCCAGTCAAAGGCGCTCAATCGCTTCGATGGCGACGAGTCCCGGCCCACGTTGCTGGCCGAGGAGCCGGGTGCCTTCAAGAAGATCGAAGATCTCGGCGGGGTCGTCATTCGCGCCGGCGGCGAGGGGCGCACCGCTGAAATCGATATCCAGATCGGCGAAAAAGTGCCTGGCGACGAGTTACTCGCGAAGCTTGTGCCGCACCTCAAGCAGATCGAGCAGATCACACGTCTCCAACTGCAGAACACGCGTGTCACCGATGCCGGCCTCGAGCCACTGAAGGGAATGTCGAACATCCTATCCATCAATCTCGAAGGAACATCGATCAGCGACCGAGGGCTGGATTCCCTCAAGACCATCAGCAGCTTGCAGTATGTGTTTGCGGCGGGTACGCGGGTGACCGAGGGAGGAACCCTGGCCTTGAAGCGGGCTCGGCCGGGGCTGTTCGTGTATTACTTGGGACCGCCCGCCAGCAGTAGATCGACGGAATAATCCCGGCGCAGCGCGCAGCTTGGTGTATGATAAGATCCTGAATTCCATCCCAGAATCGCCGATCGCCGGCAAGGAGATGAACATGGTCGACCTGATCAAGAAGGCAATTTATACAGGTGTTGGCCTGGCCGTGCTCACCAAGGAACGGGCTGAAGAGCTCGTGAAGGAGCTCTCTCAGCAGGCCAAGCTTTCGGAGCAGGAAGGCAAGGAACTGTTTGAAGGTTTCGTGAAGCAATCGGAGAGTGCGCGCCAAGACTTCCAGACGAAGCTCGACGATGCCGTGCACGCAGTCGTCAAACGGCTCAACCTGGCGACCAAGGATGAAATTGCGAGCTTGAGAGCCCAGGTCGAGGAACTTTTGGCGAAGCGCGGTCAGGGCCCGTCCGGAGGAACAGGCGCATGAGCGCGCAAGAAAACGCGGGCGTCATCGATCGGCAAAAACCGGGGCAAGAACATGACCACGGTTCTCGACCGCGGAGTTCGTGGCCGACAGAAAGGACGACGTAAGTCATTCGATCGCGGGCCGCACGTCGGGGACAATCTGGTAGCCATTGGCCAGCGAGTTGGTCATGTTGAACAAGCCCACGATGGCCATGATCTCCCCGAGTGTTTCCTCGTCCACTCCCTGCTTGCGCAAAGCGGCAGTGTGCGAGTTGATGCAATAGGGACAGCCGTTGGTCGCCGAGACAGCCAGCGCGATGATCTCACGGGTCTTGGCGTCAAGCCGCGAGTCGCGGCCGGACGCCTCGGGATGCATCAGCGTTTTCAAACTGTTCCAGACCACCTCGAGCTGCACCGGGTTGGTGGCGAGCGTGCGCCAGAACGCCGGTACGAAATCAATGTTCTTCGTGCGCTTTATATCGGCAAAAATCGCGGCGACCTTGCTGGTCGCAGCGCGGTCGTCAACAGGACGAACCGTCGCGATACGATCATCGAGCATGTCGGTCCTCCTTTTTTCCCGCGTCGAAAGCTCAGCGTACCACGCGTGAGAGGTTTTGTGCAGGCATGCGCAGCAGGCCGCCGATCGAGGGGGGGACGGGCATCCTGCCCGTCAGGCAAACTCGCTGCGAAGATCGTGGCCGTGGACTTGGGAGATTCTGATGCGACTCGGAGCATTATCTTCTCCATCGCGGGTCCGGATTGTGCGCTGGGCACTCTTCGCGGTGGTGATGCTTGCGATCTGGCTGGTTGCTTCCGCAGCCGTGGCCTATCGGCTCACAACGCGGCGCCGGCCTCGATTCGAAGAGCCCTCGCCACGAGTGGCGTGGGGACAGGTCGAGGGCCATCGAATCAAGACGCGTGACGGAGAGGAGATCGGCGCATGGTTTGTCGATAGTCGAACCGACGGCCCGAGTGTGCTCGTCCTGCACGGCAATAACGGCAGCCGGCGGAACAGCCTGAGCCGGGCCGAACTGGTGGCATCCGAAGGCTGCGCGGTGTTGATGGTGTCATTGCGGGCACATGGCGATTCCACGGGCCAGTACCATGACGTCGGCTTTGGAGCACGCCAGGACGTCTGGGCTGCCGTCGAATTCCTCGAAGCCCGACGACCGGGCCGCCCCATCATGGTGATCGGTACCTCGATGGGATCGGCCGCCGCGGTGTTTGCCGCGGGTACGCTCGGCCATCGCGTTACGGGCTACATCCTCGAAAGCCCATACCAGGATTTGAAAGTGGCGGTGTGGAATCGAACCAACGCTTACTTGCCGCCAGGCCTGAGCCATGCTGCCTACCTGGGGCTAAGGATTGTCGGGCCCATCTTCCTCCCGCACCTGGACCAGATTTCACCGGAAAAGGCGATCACGGCCATTCCCGATGACGTGCCGGTTTTAATCCTGGCCGGTGAACGCGATCCCCTGGCGCGCCCGGAAGAAGCTCGAGTTCTTTACGAGGAGGTCGCGACGCATGGCCGGCTGCAATTGTTCCCGAGTGCCGGCCATGGCGACCTGTTGGGCTCGTCCCCAGAGCTCTATTCACGTACGGTAGGGGAATTCTGTCGGCAGGCATGGGCACGCGGGGGGCTCGGTTCATCTCAATAAGAATTGGGGAGGGAGGGTCATGTCAAAGCAGAGAGTTTCACGAAACGCCCCGTGCCCATGCGGCAGCGGGAAGAAGTACAAGAAGTGCTGCTATGGGAAAGGATTCGAGTGGGTCGAGGACGAGGACGGAGCGGTTGGCAGGTCCATTCCCATGACCGAGGATATGACCAGAGTCTTTGAGCAAGCTCGGCAAGCGTTCATCGACAAGCATGGCCGGGACCCTGAGCCAGATGAATTGCTTTTCACCGACTTGCCCCACCTGGAGCATCTGGAGGCCATGTTAGCTGGCGACATGAAGTCAACGGGTCTGGACCCTGCCTTCATCTATGCTTTCGAGCAGACTGGTCTGCTCGTCTCGGAGGAGAACCAGCATTTGATCCCACAGAAGAATCTGGAGGAATGGAAATCAGCCGTCGAGGAATATCGGAGCAAGCACTCAAAGCGACAGAAACCCATGACGTACCCGTTGGGCACCATGGCGTTCTACGGCCCGGACGAAAAGACCACGACCAAGATCGCCGCGGGTGTGTTCACGGCCGAGAATTCCGAGGCGATCATCAAGCGCTGGGTTGCGACCGACGTGACGACCAACCCCAAGATCCAGCGAGAGATTCTGGAATTCTTCAAAGAGCACGGAGTCAAGTCGGTCTCAATGAGCGATGGGAATATGGGTTGTCCGCACGAGGAGGGCGAAGACTTTCCCGAAGGCGAGGACTGTCCGTTTTGCCCCTTCTGGAAGGGGAAACAGGGAAGCAACCAGTGGTTCTGAGGGCAGACCCGTCAGGCTGGTCATGGACGGCCGGAACTCACGGCTGATTGGAAGATCCTATGCCTGTACCCAAGGTTTTTCTCGATCGGGCCCTCGACGCGTCGCCAGCGCTCCGTATCAAGTTCGACCCGGAGTCCGATGAAAAACCGCAAACGGTCAAGGTGGCGCATTGCCTCGGGTCGCGCCCAGCTCGAGAAGGCCGCGAGTACCTCAACTCGCTTCGCGGTCATGCTGCGCTGGCCGAGCTCGTCGCGTTCTACGAGGAGCACGACGGGTTGCAGTTTTGCAACACATTCGACTCCAGGCATGATGAGGTGCGCCCGATCCTTGAGCTAAAACCCGCAGAGAGTCTGGCCGGTTTCACCAATCGATATAGAGCCGGCGGTGATCTCGCGTGGACGATCGACCACAACAAGAGCCAGAGCCTGTACCGGGGCCCGGCTTCCTGGCTGGCGTTCGCGGAGATCGAATCGGGGCCCCTCTGCCTGACGATCTTCCTCGATGGCGACCACGCCGGAAAAGTTTTCTACGTGGCTCCACAACCGCCGTTCAATATCTTGCGGCCCATTGCGAAGGGTTTCGATGCTCTCCTCTTCCGGATCGCCGACGACGTTGCCGCATTCCTGCGGTTGGTTCGTGCGACAGTCAACCTGCGTGGTCCGGATGGCTTCAACTACGGCCTCGTGCCTGTCGAGTATTTGCCGCTTGGCGAGGCAGGCCCCACAACACGGGGCCGGGCCAAACGCTGAAGATGATCCGGATCGCCGCGATGTAGCGGCTTGACCCATGTACGGGATTGGCGGTACATAAACCGAGAACTCGATTCCGGCTGTCGTGAGCCGATGCCGGGCTTGCCGCGGCGAACACGCAGGAGCCACGGGTTGTTCCGATCTGGCTCGCCAGAGCGATCGAAGGTGCCTCTTTTTTGGATCTCCTTGACCTCGCCACGAGGAATTGACATGCTCGTGGTGCCGTGAACGGCGGCGCGGTCGCAGCCCGGACGGAGCCAAGTCATGAGCGGATTGCGATTGAACCTGGGCTGTGGCATGAACCGTGTCGATGGGTACCTCAATGTCGATCGCTACGGCGAACCCGACGTGCGGCACGACCTGGAGGTCTTCCCCTGGCCCTGGCCGGACGACTCGGTCAGCGAGATCCTTCTGATACATGTACTGGAGCATCTCGGCCGCGACGCGACCGTCTACCTCGAGATCTGGAAGGAACTGTACCGCGTGTGCCAGGATGGCGCGACGATCCTCATCGTCGTGCCTCACCACCGGCATGAATACTTCTTCAATGACCCGACCCATGTTCGTGCCGTCACGGCCGAGGGGATCACTCTTTTTTCGCAGCGGCTGAACCGCCACTGGATCGCGACGGGCATCTCCAACTCGCCGCTGGCCATCTACCTGGGGATTGACTTCGAGCTGATCGAGCTCAAGCTCAAGCCGACCGAGCTCTGGCACCAATTCTACCCGGAGCTCCCGGTGGAACCGATGACCATGCTGCGGCATAGCGCCCCGTATAACAACCTGATCGAGGAGGTCCAGATGACTCTCCAGACCGTGAAACCGCCCGGCAGAAGAGCAAGCGAAACGTGACGAGCGATCGGCTGGAAATGCGGCGAACACGACAAGTTCACGACAATAGTTTGCAAGTATTTGTACTTTTCGATGCTAATCTTACGAGTGAAAAGGATCAGGTGAGCCGATGATGTTCCGGAGGCTGGCGGTCGCGGCGGTATTGACCCCGATCTGGGCGGGCATTGCGCTCTCCGGGGGGGCCGGAGAGGCGAACGGAGAGCGCTGGTGGTCGCACGTTTTGGTCCTGGCCGATGACCGGTTCGAGGGGCGCGGCACGGGCACGCCCGGCCACCGGAAGGCAGCCGAGTATGTGGCAACCGAGTTCGGGCGGGCCGGGCTCAAGCCCGCGGGGACCGAGGGGTACTTCCAGCCGGTCCGGCTGATCGCACGTGAGCTCGACGAGGCGCATTCCAGCCTGGCGCTCGTCAAGGAATCCGGTGGCGAGGAGCCGCTCTTGCTGGGCCGCGACGCGATCATCAGCTCGGGGGTCGATCCGGCCGGGGACATCGAGGCTGAGATGATCTTCGCCGGCTACGGACTGTCGAATTCCGAAGCGCATCACGACGACTTCGCCGGACTGGACGTCCGCGGCAAGCTGGTTGTCATCCTGAGGGGAGCGCCCCCGTCGATCCCGGGCCCGCTGGCGGCGCACATGCAGTCTATCGGTGAGCGAGCCGCGCTCTTCAAACGGTTGGGCGCGATCGGCATCGTGAGCATCGTGAATCCCAAAAACATGGATATCCCCTGGGAGCGATCGGCCCTGGCGCGGTTCATGCCATCGATGAGCCTGGCCGATCCCACGCTCGACGAGCTGCGGGGCCTGAAATTGGCCGTCACGATCAACCCGGTTCATGCCGACAAGCTGCTCGCAGGATCAGGTCACACTTTCGCCGAGATCCTCGAAGCCGCCAGCGCAGGCAAGCCATTGCCACACTTCGCCATCCCGGCCAGGCTCAAGGCCAGGGCGGCCGTCAAGCGCTCGGATGTCGTTTCACACAACGTCGTCGCCGTGCTGAGCGGCTCGGACCCGAAGCTCAAAAGTGAGTACGTCGTGTTCACGGCGCATCTCGATCATCTGGGGATCGGCAAGCCGATAAACGGTGATGCGATCTATAACGGCGCGATGGACAATGCATCGGGCATCGCCTCCATGCTCGACGTCGCCGCCATGCTCAAGGAGAGCGGCACGAAGCTGCGCCGCTCGGTGCTGTTCGTCGCCGTGACGGGCGAGGAAAAGGGCCTCTTGGGCTCGAAATTCTTCGCGCACGCGCCCACGGTCGACGCCCGGGCGATTGTCGCCAACATCAATACCGATATGTTCCTTCCTTTGTTCCCACTCAAGAAGCTGACGATTTACGGGGTCGACGAGTCTGACCTGGGAGATGACGCCAGGGCGGCGGCGGAAAGACTGGGTGTCGAGCCGCAGCGCAACCCGGAGCCGAAACGGAATATTTTTATTCGTAGCGATCAATATAGCTTCATCCGGCGCGGGGTTCCGGCGCTGGCCTTGAAGGTCGGGTTCGACAAGGGGTCGCCCCAGGAGCAGGTCCAGAAGAAGTGGCTGACCGAGCGGTACCACGCGCCGTCGGACGACGTCCTCCAGCCGGTGGACAAGGAGGCCGCCGGGGCGTTCGACGCGCTCGTGGCGGAATTGCTCAAGCGCGTCGCCAACCGCGAGGACCGGCCGCACTGGAAGGATTCCTCGTTCTTCAAGCGGTTCAGCGAGGAGCACGAGGCAAGGTGAATCGCAAGAAGATCGCGAAGGTGGTGGGGTTGTCGATCTTGGGGATCTCCGGCATCTTCGTCTTGTATCTCGGGCTGCTGTCCCATCCAGGCCTCTTTTTTTCCTATTCGTTCACGCGCGAGGGGATCACGCTTTTTTCGGACGAGCCCATACCGGTCGGGCCCGCCGGACGCATCCTCGAAGACGTCGAGCGGCGCCTGGTCCGGAGCCCGCTGGCCGCCCCTCCTCGGATCAAGGGACTGCGAATCTATATCTGTAATCGCCGGTGGCGGTTCGTCCTGTTCGCGAACACCAAGTACAAGGCCGCCGGGCTCGCGTACGCCCCGCTCTCCGGCAATATCTTTCTCAGGGAGGTCCACCTCGATGCCAATCGCCTGGTCGGTTATTCGGGCAAAGAGGCAGCCGGGGCGCGTACGCTCAGCTACTATATCGCCCACGAGATCATGCACATCCTCGTCGCGCGGGAACTTGGAATCTTGAAACAGTGGCAGCTTCCCGCGTGGAAAAATGAGGGATACGCCGACGTGGTGGCCAAGGGCGGCGACTTCGACTATGGGCGAGCGCGGGAGCAGCTCAAGAGGGGTGATCGCGAATTGGACCCAAAGCGATCGGGCCTCTATTTGCGCTATCACCTGCTCGTCGCGTATCTTCTCGATCACAAGGGAGTCAGTATCAGCGATCTGCTGAACCGGGAGTTTGACCCCGCCCAGCTTGAGGCAGAGATCCTGGCGTCCGAGGGTCGCGATAGGTCGGATGTTCCGTCAATCGCCGATTGACTGGCCTGCCAACTGCTTTCAGAAGATTTTCGGCCCGGCGTGTCTGATTTCGGCTCTCAATCGCAATCTGACAGTTAGGCGAGATCGAGGCGTGGAACGTTTTCCCAGGCAATCCACGACCGCATGCGTTGACCGACGAGAATGCGGTCAAGTCCGCCAACCTCACGGGCAACACGCCGGGTACAGAGGAGATGATCGGATGAGCCGGGAAGATGGTTACAGCGCCGAAGACGTTTGCAGCTCTGAGGGCTGCCCTGATCATCGCCGGAGCGTTCAACCCGCGCCGGGGGAGGCGGCACCCTCACACGCGGCTGGCTCCGGAGGGCGTGTTCCACGCCCAACGATCGGGCTCGCGGAAGCGCCGGACGTTTGCTTGTCCCGGCACGAGTGCGAGGACGAATCCCTTGCCAGAGAAACCGTCACGCCGGCCCGACTGGTCTCGCTCGACGGAGGAACGGACATCAGTTTGTTCGATTCCGCTCCGATGATCATGGGACGTGACCGGCGGTGTGACGCCCGTATCGACTCCTTGCGGGTCTCGCGGTTCCACTGCTGCGTGGCCGCGGTCGAGAACGGCGTACACGTGAGCGATCTGGGCAGCACCAACGGCACGCGGATCAATGGCCGATCGATCCACGCGGGCCGTCTCCTTCCCGGCGACGAGCTGATGATCGCCCACCTTCGCTACCGAGTGGAGCGCGGACCTCCCGGCGTCGACAGGTGATGAAATGGATCCGCGGAGCGATTCATTGCACCGTGTCATCGCGGCGCAGCCAGCCGTCGCCGATTCCTTCGAAGTGGCCGAAGATCCAGTCGCCGTTCTGGGAGAGGATCGTGAATTCGGCGCCGTCCTTGAGGGGCTGGTCGAAGGCGGGTTCGTAATCCTTGCCGATCCCCTTGCGGGCGATCGTCTCGCGGGTAACGACGCCGCGCCGCGACCAGGCGAGCTCGGCGTAGGCCAGGCCGGTATCGAGACTCAAGACGACCGCAACGATGACGAGTGCCGCGCTGATCCAGTACGCACGCGGCCGGCGGAACAAGAGAGCCGCGCACGACGCCAGTGCACCCAGGAGAAAGGCGGCGAACGACGCGTAGGCCTTCTCGGGAAACGACAACCATCCGCTCCAGAACAAGACGTGTCTCCACCATGGGGGCGGCGGTTCGGGCAAGCGGCCCGGCGCAACCGAGAGCGCTTGCCTCAAATTCGCATCGAGATACGGATCGCGCGGGCGATAGGGCTTCGCCTTGCGGTACGCCGCGATCGCACGGCCATAATCTCCTGCCCGGAAATATGCATCTCCCACGTTAGAGTACACGGCACCGCTCTTGAACCCGTCGGCGAGCAACGATTCCAGCAAGGCCGCCGACTCGCGGTATTCAGCGGGAGTCTTCGCGGCGTCGTAGACTTCGAGGGCGCGGACAAACGTTCGTTCGCGCGCCCCCGGCTCGAGAGCGTAAGCCCCGGCCGCCATGAGGGGGATCACTGTGACCAAGGAGGGAACGAACCTGTGCATCGCTCAGGAGCCCCGTTCCAGGTAGCGTGCCAGGCTCGGGATCAATCCCGCAGCCGTTTCGAATATCGCCGGGGCCTCGGACAGGGTTCCCGACCCGTACTCGGCGGATTCGATGGCCTCCAGCAATCGCGAGACCTCCGCGCGCTGGGCGGCGGGAACCGTCGTCTGGGCGAGCGTCGCGTCGGCTTCCGATGCCGTCAGCCCCTCAGCCACGATGTTTCGCTTGTCGGCGATGAACCCCACCAGGGCCGATCGAATGACCCGCAGTGCGTCCATCGATCGTCCGGCCGCGAGGACTTCGCGGGCCTCGGCCAGCTTGCGCTGCGCCGCGCGGACCGCGTGCCGTCTTCGCTGCCAGGCCAGGTCTCCGGACTTGCGGCGATATGCGGAGACCACCGCGATCAGGAACCCCACGCCGCACCAGACTCCGGCCGTCATCTCCGCCAGCGCAACCACGCTCACGCGGTCATCGTGCAGTTCCGAGAGATCGGTGACATTGTGAAATATTCCCTGTGCGCGCGACTTGATCTCCTGTGGCCCGGAACCCGGGAGCGACCCGACGAGGTCCGCCGCGCCCAGGCCGCTGGCTGCGGATACGGCGAGCCCGATCGGTTTGGTCGCGATCTCCGAGAACTTCTGGTTATCGGGGTTGAATACCGTGACGGCCAGGGGGGGAATCCCGACTCCGGCCCGCTTGGGCCGCAGCGCATACTCGAATCGCTTTACGTCGCCTTCCTTGCGACCGGTGGGATTCTTGTCGAGGATCTCAAAATCGGCAGCGACCTGGGGATTGGCCGTGAGGTCCGGTGCCGAGATCAGGTCCAGCGAGCCGGCGGATTGTCCGCGTTCGATATCAAGAGTGAGGGTGAGGGGGTCGCCCACGCGCAGCGCCGTCGGACTAGCGGACGCCGCCAGGCGGTAATTGCCGATTCCCCCGCAAAATGTCGCAGGCCGAGGATCGGGCACCTCGCGCACCTCGACGGCCACGGCGGGAGCGACCGCGACCAGCCGCCGGCCGGTGTAACTGCTTCCTTCCATTCCCGCGACGAACGACCCTTTCACAATCGCCGGCCCGAGTGTGTATGTTCCCGCCTTCTGGGCCGTGACCCTGCGCTTGAGCTCATAGACGAAGTAATTGACCGGACTGCCGTCCAGCCCTTTGCGGCTTTCACGCCCTTGGTAGAGGTTGAATACCGCCAGCCGCGGCCCTTCAAAAAACGAGCCGCTGCGCGTCGTGACGTCGTTGAGCGTGAACCCGCTGCCGTTTTCGGCGAGGAGTCGCTCCAGCCACCGGGCTTTGTCCTCCCCGGTGAGTCCGGCCGGCAGATCGACCCAGTTGACGTCGAGGTGTGGAGGGCGGCGGCGCAGCGGAATCAAGGGGTCGCGGTCGGGGTCGTCCGCCAAGGGTCGCACGAGCACGCGCAGCGTCACGTCAAACGGCTGAGTGGGGTAAACCTTGGCGCGATCCGCTTTGATCTCGGGGATGACCAGGTCCTGCGCCTCCGGAGCGACCACGTTCAGGGCCAGTGCCCGGCCCGATACCGTCTTGCCGTCGATCGTCACCGTCGGGGCAGGTATTACGAGGTTACCGGTTCGCTTGGGAGTCAGGCGGAAACGGTAGGCGTGACCGAAGCTGGTCTGCTGGCTGAATCTGCCGTTGATAATCAATGTGGACGATTGATTATGCGACTCGTCACCGGCGGAGACGACATCGAAATCCTGGCGCAGCGCCGGAGGTCCGGCCGCGACGGATCCTGCACATTGCGAATTTCAACGACGTAGTCGACGCTCTCGCCGGCGAAGATCTCCGTGGCACCCACCTCGACCACAATTTCCGGTTCGTCGGCCGCGATCGCCGGTCCGGCAATCAGAAGGAACGCCACGCCGGCCAGGCCGATCATCGCACGGTATCGATAACGCATTACCAATCCTTCTCCACGGGAGCCCTGCCCAGGATGCGGGCTTTCATCCTGCGGTCGCGTTCGCGCTTTTCCTGCTGACGTTCGCGGACTCTGCGCAGCGCATCTTCAATCTGATCGCGCGAGATCTGCGGCTGCCGCTGGTTCTGATCCTTCTTCTCGTCGCTCTTCTCCGCACCATCCTTTTTCTTCTGTTCCTGATCCTTCTTCTCTTCGTCTTTCTTCTGCTGGTCTTTCTTCTGCTGGTCTTTCTTCTGCTCGTCCTTCTTCTGATCCTCTTTCTGGTTCTGTTTCTTCTGGTCCTCGTTCTTCTTGTTCTGGTCCTGCTGTTTTTGATTCTGATCCTGCTTTTCGTCGCGCGGCTGTGCTTTTTGAATTTCTTCAAGAATCTTGCGGGCCGATTCGGCCGGCGGGAAGGCCGCCTGCGGGGCCTTCTGCTTGAGCGATTTGATGGCTCGATCCATCTGTTCGACGGCTTTCGGCGCCAGCTCGATCGCCTTTTCAAGACCGGCCTTCTTCTGTTTGGGATCGACCGGTTTTGACCCGCCGGGCGCCGGACCTTTCGAATCGTCTTTTCCAGCCGCTGGCTCAGACGCCTTCTTGCCTGCTTCGGGTGGCTGCGGCTGTTGGAGTTGTTCCAGTTCGGCCTCGGCCTTGAGCTTGAGCAACTGCGTCCGGCGAAGTGTGCGTTCCTGTGCTTCGGTGAGCGGCGCCAGATCTTCTGATTCGGTTCCGAGCGCCTGACTCCCGGCGCCTGGCGACGGGGCTTGCGGTGCGGGCTTGGTTTCACCGCGCTTGAGCCCGTTCTTAGCAGGGGCCGCGTTCGTTGCGGATTTCGCGCTGGCGGAAGAAGCCGGGTCGAGGGATCGAGCGATCGTCGTCTGGTCGGCCAGATCGCGAGCGAGCAAGGCGTGAAAGGGGATCACGGCATCCCAGATCTTCTCCAGCTCGTCGATCGCGGATTGCTGAAAAGCGGCGGCCGGCCCGGTTTGACGCTGGTCGAGCTTCCCCGTCGCGGCGGACATCTTGTCACCGGCTGCGCCAGCCCAATCACGCAGCATCTTGATTCCCTGCTCCAGCTCACGAGAATTCGCTTGCGGAGCACTCCCACCCGTACCGTGCTTGGGCGCCAGCTCGGACTCGATCTTCTCTTTGAGGCTCGGAATCTCGTCGTGAAGCTCATTCTGCATCCGCTTCACCTCGGCGAAGGCGTCTGCCGGCGTGGTCGCCGTGAAGGCCTTGACCGATTCTCTGAGGGCTCTTTGCGTCTCGATCAAGAATTCCAGAAACGCCACCAGGTTTGTTTCCTGACGGCGCTTCTCCCGATCATGTGCGAGCCATTGGTCGGTGTAATACTTGATCCATTGGCGCACCAGCTCGATGTCGTGGCGGGCCCGAGAGTTTTCCGGCTGCAATTCCAGGCAATGACGGAACGATGCGACGGCCGCCTTCAACTGGTCGAGAATCTCCGGCCGCTTTTCGGGGGCGACGCTCTCCGGGTGTTCACCGGAAAGCCGGCCAGCTTCCTCGGCAGCCAGCGTTCCGAGATTGAAGTGGGCGGAGGCTGCCAGTGCCTTGTCGCGCGCGAGGCCAGCCTTGAAATACCATTCCCGGGCCTGAGCGACGTCCCTCTTGCGATGCGCAGCGCAGGCCTGGTCGAAAGCGGCGATGGCGGCCTTGGCGGCGTCTCGGGTGTCGAATTGCTCGCGGGCTGCCGCGAAGTGGTCCCGCGCCTTGTCGAATTCGCCCTTGCCATACGACCGCAATCCTTCGCGAATCGCATCGCCAGGATTGTCGGCCCGGCTGATTCCGGCCAGCCAAGCGACCAGAACGAGCGCTGCTCCGACCGGCACGGCGGGCCGACGATGCCTGCGGTCCGGTGCCCGTCGCCCGCCGGCCAAGGGCAAGAGTCCCTGTTCCGAGCCTTTTGCCGCAGCGGGGTAGGGGCGCGTGAATGAATCAGCCAGCAGGGCCAGTAGCGAAAGCGCGAGGAAAATCTGGAACCGGTCCGCCCGGCGAGTTCGTGTCTGGGCCTTTTCGTCGCTGCCGCGCCGGCCGTGAAGGTAGTTCGCATACAGTTCACCGAGATCGTACGCGCGGGTTCCCGCGGGGACGTAGACCCCGGACGTTTTGAGCGCGATTTCCTCAAGCAGGGAGCCGTGCAGCTTGCTCCACACCTGCTGGCCCCGGTACTCGACGAAGGTTTTGGCCTCTCTTCCCTGGGGGATCCGCGCGCCGTGATCGGCGTCGCCCAGGCCGACGGTGAAGATCGTGACGTGCCGCTCGGCGGCGACAGCCGCCGCCTCGAGGGGATACGACTCCTGGTCGTCGCCGTCGGTGATCAAAAGGATTGCCTGATCGCGCTGGGCTTGGGGTTGAAAGACCTCGAGTGCCTTGCGAATCGCGTCGCCGATGGCCGTGCCTCCACGTGGCGCGCTCATCGGGTCGAGCTCGTCGAGCGATCGGCGGAACGAGTCGTAATCGACGGTGAGCGGGCACTTCACCACCGCCTGTCCGGCAAAGGCGATCAGGCCCACGCGCTCGCCGTCGAGCCGGTTGAGCAAAGCCGCCACGTCGGCCTTGGCGCGGCCGAGCCGGCTGGGGGGAACGTCCTCGGCGAGCATCGACCGCGAGACATCGATCAGGACGTAGAGATCCCCGCCCCTGGGAATGACCTCTTCGTACTGCCTCCCGAACCGGGGCCCGGCGAGGGCGACCAGACCACTCACGAGGGCCAGTTCGCGCACCAGCAGCTTCACCCAGAATCGGGCCGGCGAATTGGCCGGCAAGATCCGCGACCACATCGCCTGGGCCACGAACGCCTCGGCTGCCCGCCGCCGCTTGCGGTGGGAATGGACCGACAGCGCCATCCAGGCCAAACTCAGGGGCAGGATCAAGTACAACCATTGCGGATAAAGCCATTCCATCTCGAACGATTGCTCCCTACGGCAGCGAACGAAACCGGGTTTCCATCAAGACGCCCACGAGCAGAATGAGGGCCAGCCCCGGCGCGGCAAACCAGCCGAACAGTTCCGTGTATTCCGAGTATTTCGTCTCCGCCAGCTCCGACTTTTCGAGCTTGCCGATCTCAGCATAGACCTGCGCCAGGCCCTCGGTATCGGCCGCGTGAAAATACCGGCCTCGACCGGTCTGGGCCATCTCGCGCAATAGCTCCTCATCGATGCGAAACTGCGCCGGCACCAGGACGCGATTGCCGAACTCGTCTTCGCGAGGAACGGGAACCGTGCCGGTCGTGCCGATGCCGATTGTATAGAGCCGGATCCCGGATTCGGTAGCGATTCGAGCCGCCTCGCGGGGGTCGACGACGCCGGCATTATTGTCACCGTCGGTGAGCAGAATGAGCACCTTGCTCTTGGCCTTCGCCCCGCGCAGGCGGTCGACCCCTACCGCGACGCCGTCGCCGATGGCCGTCGCCATTTCCTCCGCGAGCGCCTGGGCGTTGATCACTCGGCCCTGACTGTCGCGGATCGGCTTGGGCGTTTCGAGCCCTGTCACGATATCGACCAGAGCGCCGTGGTCGAGGGTCAGAGGACACTTGCTGTCGGCGAATCCGCCGAAGGCGACGAGTCCGACGAGATCATCTGGGAGCCCTGACATGCCGCTTGAGCGGGAGCCCAGAACGAAATCCCGAATCACGTGCTTGACGGCATCGAGCCGGCTGACGTCGCGGCCGTCGAGCTGAAAGTCGATGGCCTCCATCGAGCCGGACGTGTCGAGCACGATTTCGAGGGCGATTCCCTGGCCGGCAATCCGCGATTGGGCCTTCCCCGCTTGCGGCCGAGCCAGACCGATCAAGACCAGGCAAAGGCCCAGCACGTAGACATACCTCAGGCCGTGCCGCAGCCGTTGTGCCAGAGTGACGGGAAGACCTTTGAGATCGGCCACACTGGAGAAGACCGCCGCTGGGCGTCCCTGGCGGCGAAATCGCCACAGGAGTGCGATGACCACCACGGGAGCGAGGACCAGCCAGTACGCAGAATAGAATCGAAGTAGGTTCACAGAAACGACCCTCTTCCGCTTGGTTCACCGTCCATTCGGACGGGCCTCGGCCATCACGGCAGCCGGCGCGGGCTTTTTGTTCACAAACTCGTGCGCGCGTGCGATGGCGACATCAATTTGACCCTCCTGCGGTTCCTGTCCAGCGTACTTGACCAGGTCGGCGGCTTCCAGGAACTCCGCGAGCCGGGCCGAGCGTTCCGGCGGGAATGCCGCGCGCGACCGCATATCGCGCAGGAATTCCTCGGTCGTTTGCTCGGGGGCGCGGATGCCCGTCGTGTCTTCGACATACTGGCGGACGATCCCGGTGAGCCGCAGATAGAATAGCTTGACCAGGCCGCGCGCAGGGAGATTCTCCGCCAGGAGAAGCGCGAGCGCCGCCTGTGCGATCTCCTCGGGAGTCTGGCGCCGCGGCTCGACCGGCCGCCGTTTGCGGCGGCCGAGCGCCACGATCGCAAGGACCGCCAGCAAGCCGGCCACCCCCGCTGCGATCAGCCAGCCAAACGCGACGGCTCGCGGCACCTCGCGCGGCGGCACCATCGGCTCGAGATTGGCCAGACTCGGCGCTCCCTTCGCCAGCTCGGAGGTGACGTTCACTTCGAGCGGATCCGTCTCGACCAGGGCCGGTTCACCCCGCCGTTCCGAATTCGGGCGATTGTCCACAAACTCGACCGACACCGACCGGATCAGGTGCTTGCCCGCGTGTGCCGGCTCCAACTGATAATGGAACCTGCGCACCTTCTCGCGCCCGCCTCGGCGGGCCGCTCGCTGTAGTCGCGAATCAGAAAGTCTCCGACGGCCTGGCCGAAAGCCGGCGGTTTGATCTCGGTGCCGGGTTGAGACTCGACTCTCACTTCCATTTCTACCAGATCCGACAGCCGAGGCTCGCGCGGCCACACGCGCACGAAGAGTTTCACGGGCCCTTTTTCAGCGGAGCGCTCGATTGCACTGTCTGGCGCCTTTGTGGCCGCGCCCTCCTTTGTTCGCGTCATTCCACAGCCGGCAAAGAGGAGCAGGCCGGAGGTCGTGACGAGGAGCGCCGCCAGAGCACGGCATCCGGCAGACAACCTGTTCGAGGCCCCGGCCCCACCCCCCTTTGCCCCCTCACAGGGAGGGGTTTTCGTCACCAATATCTCCCTCTCCTCAAGGAAAGGCCTGTGGTGAGGGGTCGATTGCAGCAACACGGCCGCTCGAATCGAATGACTCGCCGCAAGAGACTGTGGCCTGCTTGAGAGCCGTGGCGCCGCCAAATACTGGCACCCTCTCCCTATGGGAGAGGGCTGGGGTGAGGGTCGGGATGACCAGGTGGAGAGAGGATGCGTATCAGGCGATTCAACTTGCGAAGGCGCTGGGTGGCGCTGGCCCCTCACCCCAGCCCTCTCCCGAAGGAGAGGGTGCCAGAAACAATCCACCCGCCCCCGGAGTGCTATGGCGGAGCCGATGGTTCCCCTGGCACGTGCCAGAAAAACCCCTCCCTGTGAGCCCCTTGCCCCCCTTTCGCAAGGGGGGGAAAGTACCTGGTGGCGCACGCGCTCAGTTGATCGCGCTGCGAAACACCGTCGTCCGGCGTACCTGGCGATCATCGCTGCCGCTCCCGCATGCGAAAGAACTTCTGCAGGCTGAGCGCGTAGGGCTGATCGGTGCGGATCTCGAGGCGATCGACATTGGCGCGGCGGAGCCAGCCCGCCAATCCTTGTTCCCGCTCGCGCGCGGCTTTCGCAAACAGTGCCCGCACGCGCGGGTGGCGCGTGTCGAGCTCCAGCAGTTCATCCGTCTCGGCGTCGCGCAAGGTCAGAAACCCGACATCCGGGAGGCTCGATTCGCGCGGGTCACCCAAGGTCACGGCGACACAGTCGTGCCGCTGGTTGGCGATCGCCAGGGCACGCGAGCAATCCGGTCCGAGAAAATCGCTCATCACGAATACGACGCACCGCCGCCGCTGCACCCGCCCCAGAAAGTCGAGTGCCTTCGAGATATCGGTCTGCGCCTTCACCGGCTCGGTGGCCAGCAGTTCCCGGATCAACCTCAGCACGGTGGCTCGTCCCTTGCGGGGCGGAATGTACTTCACCACGTCGTCGGTGAAGAAGAGCAGGCCAACCTTGTCGTGATTCCTGAGCGCGGTGAACATGAGCACCGCCGCGACTTCGACGGCCGTCTCCATCTTGCTCAAGCGATACGAGCCGAACGAACCGGACGCCGAAATGTCGACCGCCAGGACTACCGTGAGCTCACGCTCCTCGCAAAACGTCTTCACGAAGGGTGTGCCCGTCCGGGCGGTGACGTTCCAGTCGATCGAGCGGATCTCATCTCCGGGGACGTATTCCCGAACGGCGTCGAACTCCATCCCGCGTCCTTTGAAGACGCTCAGATATTCGCCGGCCAAGAGGTCATTCACCTGCCGCCGGGCGACAATCTGAATACGGCGGACTTCTTTCAGCACATCTTCCAGTTGTCGAGCAGGCATGGAACGTTCGCTTCAGGGCACGGGAACGGATTCAAGCACCTTGCCGATGACATCCTCGGACGTCGTCTCTTCGGCCTCAGCCTCGTACGTCAGGAGCACGCGATGCCTCAAGACGTCAAATGCCACATCCTTGACATCCTGGGGCGTGACATACGCTCGGCCCACGAGAAACGCATTGGCACGGGCAGCCAGGCACAGGTTGATCGACGCCCGCGGCGAAGCGCCATATTCGATCAGGGGCTTCAAATCGCTCAACCGGTACCGTTCGGGGTGCCGGGTCGCGGCGACCAAGTCCAGGACGTAGTCTTTCACCTTGTCATCCAGATAGATCGAGGCGGCCGTCTGCTTCATGGCGAAGAGCTGGTCGGGGTTCAGAACCGGCTGGACCTCGCGCCGCAGGCCGTCGAGCGCGACATCCACAACCTTCCGCTCGTCACTCGTGCTGGGATAGCTGACCACGACCTTGAGCATGAACCGGTCGACCTGAGCTTCGGGCAGCGGGTAAGTGCCCTCCTGCTCGATCGGGTTCTGCGTGGCCAAAACGAGAAACGGCTCGTCGAGAACAAACGATTCGTCGCCGATCGTGACCTGATGCTCCTGCATCGCCTCCAGGAGCGCCGACTGCACTTTCGAGGGCGCGCGGTTGATCTCATCAGCGAGGACGAGATTGGCAAAGATCGGGCCCTTGCGCGTGCTGAACGCGCCTTCGCGCGGGTTATAGATCAACGTGCCGATCAGGTCGGCCGGCAACAGGTCCGGCGTGAACTGAATGCGGTTGAACTTGCAATGGATCGCGGCCGCCAGCGCCTTGATGGCCGTCGTTTTTGCCAGACCGGGCACTCCCTCGAGCAGGACGTGCCCCCCGGTCAGGAGCGCGATCAACAGTCGCGAAAGCATCAAGTCTTGGCCGATCAGTTCCTTGCGAACCTCGGTTTTGACTCGTTCGAGCTGGTCTGCGTATTGAAGAACCTGCTCCTTGATTTTCTGGATGTCGACGCTCATCTTATCCGATCAAACCTCCGGTCTCTTTTGCTCGATCCATGGATCCGCCACCCTTGATCGGGCCGGCGCGGGGCAGGGGGCTCCAGTCCTTGATCCAACCTGCGGCTCTCTCAAGCAACTCGGTCGATTCGCTCGCCGCCGCTCTGTGATACGCAAGTCTGACGGGCGAGGTTCGATACCCGGTGAAACCGTCTCGTCCCGGCCGCCCGCGAGCTACTTATCACGCCGCCAAAGCGCGGCTAGAATGTTACCACACTTGATTGTGGGGATGAAACTCCGACCAGCCCGGTGCAGGCTGACGGCTGTTCGCCATCGAATCTCGGAGGTAACCAATGGCTGAGGCCGAGGCTCATCGTATGTCAATGTTATCTCTCTTGTTGCGCCAAGGCGGACCCGATGGTTTTGGGATTGTTGTCCTTGGCCTGATGCTGACACTGTGGGGGTTTGTCAATCTGGTGCTGATCCGGAACCGGGGGCTTCTGACTGCGCAGGCGCTCTTATCATTCGTGCCGCTGGTCATGGCCCTCTTCAGCATGTTTAACGGCCTGGCGTCGTTTTTGGAAATGGCGAGTGCTGCCGGCGCCGGTCCGCGCCCGGAGGTCATGGCGAACACAGTGGTCCACGCGATCGCCTGCGGGATCTTCGGTGCCGCGTCGACGGGTGTCCCGGCGGTCATCGGCATTGCCGCGCTCTCCAGGAGCGGTTCGTCGCAGGCGTGACATGCGGCGGCGCGTTCCGGGACTGTAGGAAATGGAGTCGATACTTGCCACGCGGTCTGGAGTTCGCTATTTAGTACGTATACGTCGCTTTTGCCGGCTGAGGGGATGATTCATGTCTGGGCATGAACTGGCCATCGCCCTTCGGGCGGCTTATCTGACGATGCACCGGAGGACGGACTCGATTCTGTTGCGATCGGGGGTGACCGCCGACCAGTTCGTGGTGCTTGCGGAGTTGAGCGAGGGTGTCGCCCTGACTCAGCGAGACCTGGTGTCGCGGACTTGGTCGGACCCGAATACGCTGCGGGCGATGCTGGTTCTTCTGGAGCGCCGCCGTCTTGTTGAGCGGCGTCCGCACCCGACCGACGGGCGTGCGCGCAGTGTTTCGTTGACAAAGAATGGATGGAGAGTCTTCCGAAAGCTGTGGCGTACCAGTGAGCCGGTCCGAGAAGCGCTGGTCACGGCGGTGGGCCCGGATGAGGCCGAGATCTTGGTCGCGCAACTGCGCAAGATCGTGGCCGCACTCGATACGCAGCGAGTCGAATCATCGAGGACGAGGCGCCATCCGCCAGTCGGTGTCGAGAGTTAAATCGCGATCTCTGAGCGAGCCGTTTTCGCCTTTCCCTGAAACGAGGTTTATCATGAGACACTCGGTCCGATTTGCCCTGCCCCTCTGTGCAGCGTTATTGACGGTGGCGTCCCTGGCAGCGGCACAGGAACGCGGCGGTCCACGACCTCCGCAGTTTGTCTCGCCCGAGGTGTCGACCGAGCGCAAGATCACCTTCCGCATTCATGCACCAAAAGCCGAGGACGTCCGCTTTTCGAGCAGCGACATCCCCAAGAACGGCCGGGGCGTCGAGATGACAAAAGGAGAGAACGGAGTGTGGGAAGTGTCGGTCGGACCGGTTGGGGCCGGTGCTTACCGCTATAATTTCAACGTCGACGGCGTTGCCGTCATCGATCCCAGGAACCCGGCGACCAGCGAGGCCAACGCGAACACGTGGAGCCTTGTCTACGTTCCGGGTTCCGAGATCTCCGACGTCAAGAGCGTGCCGCACGGTGCGGTCGCCCAGGTCACGTATTATTCCAGTACGCTCAAGCGGTTCCGGCGGATGCATGTCTACACGCCGCCGGGTTACGAGAAGGGCGAGGCCGGGTACCCGGTCTTTTACCTGCTACACGGTGCGCTCGATTGCGATGCATCGTGGACGACCGTCGGCCGGGCTGGTTTCATTCTCGACAACCTGATCGCTGCCGGAAAGGCCAAGCCGATGATCGTGGTCATGCCGGCGGGTCACACGGGGCCGTTTCGGTTTGGCCCCCCAGGCGATCGTTCCTTCGATCGCCAGCTCAACGAATTTGTGGACGACTTCGTCAAGGATTTGAAGCCGCATGTCGAGCAGAACTACCGCGTGCTCGGGGACCGGGCGCATCGTGCGATCGCCGGGCTGTCGATGGGAGGAGCGCAGACGCTCAACATCGCATTCTCGCATCTCGACGAATATGGGTTCATCGGCGTCTACAGCTCGGGCATCTTTGGAATTGCCGGCGGATTCGGGGGGACCGGTCCCAATAAGAAATGGGAAGAGGAGCACAAGGCCGTTCTGGACAACGCGGAGTTAAAGCCTGGCCTGAAACTGGTCTGGTTCGGCGTCGGCAAGGAAGACTTCTTGATCCAGACGACCCGCGCTACGGTCAGCATGCTCAAGGATCACAAGTTCGATGTCGTCTCCAAGGAATCCGCCGGCGGTCACACATGGATCAACTGGCGCGACTATCTGGCGGAGTTTGCCCCGCTTCTCTTCTCTGAGAAGTGACGGCACGTCGGCTGCCGAGAGGCCCGCTTGTGCGGTCTTCTTAACGAACTACTGGGCGACGGTCGGATCGAACAGCTCTTTGTTCGAGGGTCTTCGATTCAGCGTGCGCAGTGGCAAACGCAAGCAGGATTCACGGCGCCTGAGGGGCCGAACTTGACAGGACCATCTCTGGGATACTACGTTTGTGCGATACTGGAAGCTCTCAACCGGGAGAGTCAGGCCGCGTGTGCAAAACCGAAGCGCCATCGCGGCGAGGCCAAGGACGCCGCCGCAAAGGAGGCGGCCACGAAGACATGACCACCGACCATCGCTAGCTGACCATTGATCCAGCGAGGCCGCTGCTGTGACGAGCGACTCTTTGGACCGCCCGCCTGCCGGGCGCCGTTTCCTGCCCGTGATCGCAACCGTCGTCTTCGTGACGATCGTGTGCGGCATTGCGCTTGCGCACCAGCAACCGCCCGCGGCGCTGCCGGCCGAAGCTCGGCCAGACGCCTTTTCCGCGATGAGGGCGATGAAGCACGTCGCGGCGATCGCACGCGAGCCGCACCCGCTCGGCACGGCCGCGGCGGAGCCGGTGCGCACGTATCTCCTGGCCGAGCTGAAGGCGCTGGGCTTCGAGCCGGAGATCCAAGAGCCGCACGATGCCCGCACGATCGGCGGTTCCGAGCCAAAGTCCTTGCCATCGCGGCGCGACGTGCGAAACATCATCGCCCGCTGGCGCGGCACTGGGCCGGCCGGAAAGAAGGCGCTCTTGCTCTCGGCCCATTATGACTCGCGGACGAGCGGCCCGGGAGCCGGCGATGATGCCTCGGGCGTGGCGGCGATCCTGGAGTCCCTCCGCGCCTTGAAGGCTGGCCCGCCTCCGGATCGCGACGTGATCGCTCTCTTCACCGATGGTGAGGAGTCCGGGCTGCTCGGGGCTCGCGTCTTTTCCGAGGAGCACCCCTGGGCCAAGGACGTCGGCGTCGCGCTCAATTTCGATGCCCGCGGGAATTCCGGGGCATCCTACATGTTCGAGGCCAGCGCCGGCAACGGCTGGTTGATCGAGCAGCTCGCCCAGGCGCTCCCGCATCCGATGGCCACCTCACTGACCGGCGCCGTCTATCGGATCATGGGCAACGATACCGATTTCACGATCTTCAAAAACCACGGCATGCCGGGACTGAATTTCGCTTTCATTGGTGGGCTGCATTACTATCATTCACCCGAAGACACGCCCGCGAACCTCGACCCGCGCGCGCTCCAGCATCAAGGTGAAAACCTGCTGGCGATGGCCCTGCACCTGGTCCGGCTCGATCTCGACGACGTCCGGCGCGATGACGTCGTTTATCTCTCGGTGCTCCAACAATTCGTGGCGATCTATCCCATGAGCTGGGTGATCCCCCTGATGGGGGTCGCCGCACTGGCGTACCTGATCGTGATCGCCCTGGGCCTGGCGCGGAGACGTGTCCGACTCGGGGAAATCGTTGTCGGGTTCGGGGCCTTCCTCCTGTCCCTGGTCGCGGCGATAATCGCGGCCGACCTGCTCTGGTTGGTCGTACGGGACATCGCGCTAAGCCTCTTCGTGCCCATAATGAGGCACGGTGACCCGCTCCTCCCGCTCTTCTCGATCGTCGCGGTGCTGGTTGCGGGCGCTGTGTTTGTCCGGGTGAGCCAGCGCGGGTCGTGGGAGGGCCTTGGCCTGGGCATCCTGGGATGGTGGCTGGCCGCGACGGCTGCGACCTCGCTCTGGCTGCCGGGCGCGAGCTATGCGTTCCTCTGGCCTTTGCTGGCGATTCTGGCGGGCCAGACCGTCGCGTTCCTGGTGCCGCGGGGCGGGACGGTCGCCATGCTGGCGTCATGGCTGAGTGCCGTCCCGCTCTTGATTATTCACGCGACGATCTTGCCCGGCCTGTTCGTCGGCTTGAATC
The DNA here is from genome assembly GCA_963781785.1 of uncultured Isosphaeraceae bacterium. GTDB lineage: Bacteria > Planctomycetota > Planctomycetia > Isosphaerales > Isosphaeraceae > CAWAHD01. The sequence goes on from CAWAHD010000002.1 coordinate 2,238,440, forward strand.
TGCAGATGACCGCTCTCTTGATGGTCCCGGTTGTGCTGATCGCCGGCGCTGCTTACCCCTGGCCGGCCAGGTCGTGGGTAGCCCGGCGCGGGTGGAGTGATGGGCTGTGATCAAGTGAATCGCGGGAATCGGCGTGCCTTTCAAAACACGACGAGCGATCGTCTCGTCAAAGTCGTCAATCGCGCCCCAGGTGTGACAACGTGCGCAGGATCGTATCGAGCACTGTGTCAAGGTGCCGGCCCACATCTGCGGCGAGGAACCGGAGCACGAAGTACCCGTGTTCCTGCAAGAGGAGGTCCTTGCGCCGATCGCGGCGATAGGCCTCCTCGCCGTCCAGGTGTTGCGCTCCGTCCAGTTCAATGGCCAGTCGTCGATCGGAAGAGACCAGGTCCACTTCCATCCCGCCCATGCCATCGAATGGAATTGGCAATGTCACATTGAGGCGGAATCGGCCTGCGGTATCTTGCAAGGTCTCCAGGCGGCGATACAGAAAAGCCTCGGTTGCGCTCCGAGCGCGACTGACTCCCTCGTCGGTCGGAGCAACCTGGCGTGCCGCGTGGACGAACAGATTCCCGAGCGGCACATCGACCCCGTCCCGCACAAGTCGCCGGACACTGGCCGCGTACTCGGTCTTCCACTGGGGATCGACCGGCAGCGGAACTTCCGCGGGCCATCCCGGCACGGCGCTGGCGGGAAGCAGAATCGTGTAGCCCACAGCCTCGTAGCCGCGGCACCGCCGATCGAACATCCGGGCCAGCATGGGCACGTTCAGATCGGCGTAATCCATCACGCGCACCTCACGTTTGCGGTCGTGCAGGCGATGCAGCCGGCCCGCGTACTGGGCGATCGTACCGTGCCAGGACACCGGCAGCGTGAGGAACAAGGTGTCCAGCCGCGCATCGTCGAAGCCTTCGCCGATCAGTCGTCCGGTCGCAAGCAAGACCCGCGGCTCGTTCTCGGGGATGGCCGCGAGCCGGGCGATCAGAGCGGCCGTTTCGTTCCTTCCGACCCCGCCGCGAAGCACAACCAGATGCTTTATGCCCGGCGACAGGTGCTCGGCCAGGATATCGAGATGCTCGTTGCGTTCGGTCAACACCAGCGGCGAGCGACCTTCGTGAACGGCCTCCAGCACTTCGTCGCAGATGAGCTGATTGCGGGCTCGATCGGCGAGGAGCTCCGAGTACAGTTCTTGAAATTGGATTCGCATATCCTCGGCCATGGCTCCGGACGGGCGAAACCCCGTGGGACGGACATGGACCGCGTGCGTGAACGGTCGGGCGGCCGCCTGGGCCTTGGCGTCGACCTTGTGACGCACAGGTCCGCATTGCATGAACACGATCGGATGGTGGCCGTCTTTGCGGTTGACGGTCGCCGACAGGCCCGTGACGAACCTTGCCTTGGCCCGGCGGACGACCTGCTCGAAACTGTGAGCGGGCAGGTGATGGCATTCGTCAACGATCAGATGTCCATAGTCTCCAACCAGGTCGTTCACGACGCTCTTGCGCACCAGGCTCTGAATGATCGCCACGTCGAGCGACTCCATTCGGCTTCTTTCGCCCGCCCCCGATCCGGCCGATCGCCGTTGGCGGCAGCCCCAGAAACGCCGACAATCGCTCCACCCATTGTTCCTGCAACTGCCGGCGGTGCACGAGAACGAGCGTATTGACTCCGCGCTTTGCGATCAGCCATGCGGCGATGACGGTCTTCCCGAAGGCCGTCGTGGCGGACAAAACGCCGGTGTCGTGGGCCAGCAGATCCCGTGCCGCCATCAACTGGTCGGGGTGCAGGTCGCCCCGGAATTGCACGTCCAGAGGCGTGCCGGAGGTGCGTTCGTCTCGCATCACGAAGTCAACGTGCAAGGTCGACAGGAGCTCCTGGACCTCGCCCAGGCAACCGCGTGGCAAGCCGATGTGCTGGGCGCTGTCCAGCGCGCAGGCGATGATGCGCGGCTTGTCGTAGGTCGGCAGGCGCATCGCCTGCGCCCTGGTGAACTCGGGATTCTGAAACGCAGCCAGGCGGATGAGGCGGTTGTAAAGACCCGGCGGCAACGCCTCCTTGGCGATGTAGATCTGATCGCCGAGAACCAGCTCGAGCCGGTCGGGCATCGGTCCGGCGAGCTGAGGGTCTGACCAGCGCCGAGATGGAGTCGAGGCCCAGTGCGCGGCAGAGGCTTCGTCCGCGGGGGCAACTCGCACGCCGATCAAGCGACCCCTCTTTTCCGCTTCGGAAACGATGCGCTCGACGGTGGCTCGATCGATCTTCCTGATGCTCGACAAGAGCGCCCACTGGTCGGCATGCGGCTGGTGGCGGTCATCGAGAAAGACGCTGTTGCCGCGCTCTCGCGGCCGCTTCTGTAAAGGCAGCGCGATCGAGTTGCCAAAACCGCCCTGGGGCAATGTGTCTTGATTGGGGAAGAAGCGATCGTAGGAATCGAGCCCGATGCCTGGCCGGCGTTCCATCGTTTCGGTCAGCAGGTGGGCGCCGAGCTTGCGCCAGCGTTGCCGGAATCGCCTGCTCGAAGAACAGCCAGATGTGTCCCCCGTTGCCCGAGCGGGACCGCTCCAGAGCCGCAGCCAGGTTGATCCGGCGACATGTCTCCAGGATGGCTTGCGCATCCTCCGGCCACGCGGCCTTGTCCAGGTCGGCTGCCAGGAAAAAGCAGGTTTCATCGCGCAGGAGTGGGTAGACCCCCATCACGAAGTCCCGCCCGGAGTCATCGTGGCCGGAAAGATGCCAGCGAATGACGTCGTCCGTCACGGGCAGAAAGCGTTGATGCGAACATGCCGTGCATTTGATCCTGGGTTTTTCGCACAATCCCCGGGCCCATTCGTTTGCACACGCGGGCTGATAGCCGGATTTGCCGGTTCTGCGACTCTCGAACCGGCGAGGATAGACGTCGTCTCGCCCGCGAAAAAGCGAGCGAAATAGTGCGATTTTCGACTCAGGCGATGAGAGGCCGTGGACGAGAGCATTTTGCTGATCTGCGGGGATGGCAACCCGTTTCGCCGCTAGAGCAGTCATCGAACGGCCTCAACCCGCCTTGTTCGTCACCGTTTCCAGAATCTTTTGTTCGCGGTCCTGGAGCAGGCTGCCTTGCCACTCGACCAAGAGCCAGTAGATGCCGACGACCGCCGCACATTCGACCAGAGACAACAACAGACAAATCGGCACGTGCTGCGCCCAGCCCAGTTGTCTGAGCATGACCTCGATTAAGAGCGGCAAGAGAGTCAGCCCCTGGGTCAGCGGAAAAATGAAAGTAAACATTACCAGTTGCAAGAGCACTGTGACCAGTTTGGGGTTCGACGGCTTCAGCGAACCCGGTGCGATGTAGGTCGGCGCATAGATCGACATCAGGTTCATCAAGAGGCAGTACAGGAGAAACATGCTGAGATAGAGCGGTATCATCGACAAGACGTGGTCCAGCCGCATGGGACAGAGCGCTTGCACGATCACCAGGAATAGTGCGCCCATTCCCAGGGCGATCGGGGCAAATGCCAGGTTCTTGCCCAGCAGGATGTCCCTGCGACTCGCCGCACACAGGACGAACACGCGAAATCCATCGCGGTCGAAGCCGAACTGATTGCCCATCAACTGCGTGACGCCGAAGAGCACAGCGACCATCGCGGCGAATCCGATGAGCGGGCGAAACGCGTCTGAGACGTTCTGCTGCCCCTTCATCAAGAAGCCGCCGCAGATGACACTCGTGATCAGCGGGGTGAGCAACATCATCTTCGCCTCGGGCGACCGCAAGAGTGAGCGGAATCCCCCGAGCGCAATCGCCGAAACCGGTTCCGAAAAGCCGGCAAGACGTGCTTCGAGTAGGTTGCCGCCCGGCTTTCGGGTGATTGCTCCAGCGGTAACCGCGGGCGCCCGCCGCCCTTTCCTGGCCGTCGACTCGCCCGTGTAAATTCCAATTGTTGTTCGGTATGCCCGCCACAGACTGGCCGATCCGATCAGCGACATACCCAAGAGCCCCAGAATCGCCGGCACGACACGCCCCTCGGCCGCGGTCATCACGCCCAACGGCAGCCAACCGATCGGCAGGACCAGGTTCAGGAGCCGCGCCATCTGCTCGACATACTCGACGGTATCGCGCTCTACCTGCTCGCGGGCAACCTGATGCTTCTTGAGAACTTCCTGCTGCCGTCGCTCGAGCTCGACGGAAGTCAATTTCTGCGATGGAGCATCGCGATTGACCTTCTCCATTTCTTCCCGTAATCCCGCGGATTGGTCGGCCAGCCGTTGCGGGCCCCAGGGCGCCATGAAGTTCAGGAGATTCGGTAGCTGAACGAGGAGTATGAAGCTCGCCGTCACGATGACAATCACCGTTCTCCTGCGCCGGGGATTGCTCATGAGCGCAGCCAGCCAGCCCTGAAACTGATAGGTGAGCGCCGTCACCATCAAGAGGAAAGCCCCCATTAACGGCAAAGCCAGTAGCAGAGCCATCCCCTTGGTCAATAAGAGCGCCAGGCAAAACGCGAACATCACCGGCGCGAAAACGACCAGGCTCAGGCGGAACAGCGAACTGAGATAATTGATGAGAAACGCGCTTGTGACCGAGACCGGCAAGTGCAGGAACTTGGAGAGCGTGAGCGGGTCGGTCCGCTGCAGCTCGGCAATCAGGCCGATGGTCCAGAAGAGCAGAAAACCCAGGATGAGCGCGTCCCACGCGTACATCAAGTGCACGGGTGCGGCCTTGGGAATCAGATAGAGCCCGAGCGCGAAAGAGCCGATGAATAACGGGATGATCGCGGCCAGCGCGGCGAAGCCCAGAATCATCATCAAGATGGCATTCAAGGCGCCGGCGCGGCGGCACTGGTTGACCACCAGCCGCCAGCGCAGCCAGATGAAAGTCTGCAAGTGCTGCCAGTTCATGAGGCCGCCTCCGCAAGCCAGTCGAGCTTGCGGGTGGCCTCGTGATCGGCCCCCGCCTTTTGCAGAAAGCAATTTTCCAGGGAGCCGCCCTGGCGAATCAGTTCGAGCGACGCCTGTTCGACCAGCTTTCCCTTCACGATGATGCCCACGTGCGTGCAGAGCCGCTCGACGATTTCCAGGATGTGCGAAGTCAGGAAGACCGTCGACCCGCGCGCCACAAATCCCGCGAGCAGATCGCGAATCACGTGCGACGTCACCGCGTCGACCCCCTCGAACGGCTCGTCGAGGAACAGCAGATCGGGATTGGGCAGGAGCGCCGCGGCCATCGCCAACTTCTTCTTCATGCCGTGCGAGTATTCGAGCGTGAGCTTCTTTTCCTCGTCCTGGAGATCCAGAATCGAGAGCAGCTCAAGAGAGCGACTGCGGATTGTATCCGGGGGCATCAAGTGGATGCGGCCGACAAACGTGAGGTACTCGTGCGCCGTCAGGTTGTCAAACAGCGCGAGGTCCTCCGGAATGACCCCGATCTTGCGCTTCGCCTCGAGCGCTTCGCTGGGATAGTGCATGTTCTTTCCGAGGACGAACATCTGCCCGCCGGAAGGCGCCAGGAGCCCGGTCAGCATCTTCATCGTCGTCGATTTTCCCGCGCCATTCGGGCCCAGGAAGCCGTAGAAGGTGCCGCGCTCGACGGCCAGTTCAATGCCACTCACCGCGCAAAACTCGCCGAAATACCGCGTGAGCCGATGCGTTTCGATTGCCAGGGTCATGGGACTCATCCGTCGGGTGCTTTTCGTCGTCGATCGGGCGGCTCGACGATAACACAGGGCGCCGCGCCAGGCCACGGGCCAGGGCGAAAGAGGGGACGTTGTGCAAACGATATGTGAGCAACTGAGCTCGGTGCTCGTTCACGGTGCGTCCCATCAACGACTTGCAACGCCAATGCGGGCATGCTAACATGAGTTCGTGGTAGTGTCCGCGAGGTTTTGGGCTGCGCACGGAAAGTGACCTTTGACTCCGCGGCGTCACGCCAGCGGCGCGGCAAAGGAGCGAGCGGTATCAATCGATTGTCGATACGAATTTCCATGGGCAAGCCTTCCAACAGGCGGCGACTTCCATGTAGTGAGGTAATCACATGGTCCGTGCGCGCTATCGGACTTCTGGATGCAAGACTGTTCGCCGCCAGCGAACGCTTCGGGTGCTCCTGGAAGAGCTGGAATCTCGAATTGCCTTGAGCACGTTCAATGTCAGCACCGAAACCCAGCTTCGATCGGCGATCACCACGGCGGAAACCAACAGTTCAGCGTCCAATACGATCAACCTCACGGCTTCGATCACGCTGACCGATGGGACGGCGGGGAGCTCGAGGTCAACAACACAACGGGCGCGCCCAAAACACTCGTGATCGAGGGCCAGGGCTCGAGTCCGTCGAAGACGGTGCTTTCCGGTTCGGCGACCTTGAACACGGGTGTGCTCGATGTCGTCGGAGCGGGCAACGCCGGCGTGACCGTGGTTCTGAAGGACTTGACGATCACCAAGGGGCTTGCCCACGGGGGCGGGATACTGGGTAATGCGGTCGCGGGCGGTGGCGGGGTGTTGCTTGATGGCGGCAACCTCACGCTCAGCGACGCGAGCGTCATCCACAATAGCGCCATCGGCGCCAATGGTGCCGATGGAGCCAAGGGCGCCGACGGGGCGACCAGTGTGGGAGGCGCCGAACCGCAAGCCGGGGGCAACGGCGGCAACGGCGTTTCCGCTCGCGGCGCTGGAATCTACGTCGTCGGCGGGGAACTGACGCTGTTCAACACGAGCGTCGAGAACAACGTTGCCGAAGGCGGCAGAGGCGGCAACGGCGGCGCGGGCGGACGCGGGCATCACCGACAAAATGGGGCGGCCGGCGGCAATGGCGGCGACGGCGGCTCAGCGACTGGCGCCGGAATTTACATGGCCGGCGGTAAGCTCTTCATCACATCGTCGAGCGCTCATTCGGCCGGCTACTCGGGCGATTACCGAGGGGCCATTCTGGAAAACGCCGCTGTCGGCGGCATGGGTGGCAACGGCGGCGATGGCGGACACGGCGGCGTGGGCTCGAGGGGGCTCAACGGCTTTAGCCCCTCGTCGGCCCCGCACGGGAACGGCAAGAGCGGAGGCACGGGCATAGATGGCTCAGACGGCGGCAATGGCGGCGCCGCTGGGAACGCAGGTAACGCCGGCAACGCCCGGGGCGGCGGCGTTTACGTGGCGGCTGGGACGATGACTGTAACCGGTGGCTTCATCGCCCTAAACAGCGCCAAAGGCGGACACAATGGTATTGGCGGCTTCGGCGGCGATGGAGGCTCGGGCGGTTATGGCGGCAAGGGTGGCAATGGTGGCGATGGTGAGGACGGGAGTGCCGGCGAGCTTGGGGATGGCGGGAAAGGAGGCGATGGCGGTATCGGAGGAAACGGAGGACAGGGGGCGCCGGTGGGAAAGTAGGCACGGCTGGCGTAGGGTACGGCGGTGCGATGTACATCGCCGCCGGCACGGTGACTCTCAACAGTGTGAATTTCTTGGAGAATGCCGCGATCGGCGGAAACGCTGGTACCGCCGAGGGCTCAAGGGCGTTCGCAACCAACCACGGTGGAGGTGCCGGCGGAGCCGGCGGAAACGGAGGCGCGGGCGGTGTCGGTGGAGAGGGCGGCAAGGGAAGTTCGGGGCGCGTTGGCGACCCCGGCGCGAAAGGCGGAAGCGGCGGCAATGGCGGAGCCCCTGGCAAAGGTGGCGACGCCGGAATCTCAGAGCCCGGGGCAGCCGGCGGAAATGGGATCGGCGGTGCGATCTACATCACCGGTGGCGCGCTCGACCTGACTTCCTCGGGCGTCTCTGAAAACGAGGCCGAGGGAGGCCGGGGTGGAATTGGTGGAAGATATGCGGTCGACCTCAGTTATGGAGGTGGCGGCGGCGCGGGCGGCGCGGGCGGGGCCGGGGGTCGCGGCGGTTCCGGCGGCGAGGGAAATACCGAGTTTGCGCATGGCGGCCCGGGAGGATCGGGCGCCGTTGGCGGTGTTGGTGCGGACGGCGCCTTGGCAGGCAATGCGGGGAGCGGCGGCGCGGGCGGTGCCGGCGGCTTGGGCGCCGGCGGCGGCATCGCCATTCTTGGCGGCACCGTCAACCTGACGCTCGACCTCGTACAGAGTAATACCGTCAGGGGAGGAGACGGGGGCGCCGGCGCGGCTGGCGGGTCTGATGGGGCTGATATGTACTCGGCGAACGGCGTGCGGGTCGGCCATGGAGGATCAGGTGGCGGTGGCGGCCAAGGCGGGCATGGTGGCAACGGCGCCGACTACTCCGGCGCGGGTGGCAACGGTGGCAATGGCGCCGACGGTGCCAGCGGCGCTCTTGGCGGCGATGCCGGCAATGGCGGCGATGGAGGCTCGGGCGGTGACGCCAAGGGTGGCGGCATCTATATCACGGGCGGCTCGCTCAATCTCACCACCGTTACCTATCTCGGCAATACCGCGACCGCCGGCCTGGGCGGCGGTGCGGGAGCCGCGGGCGGCAATTTTGGTGCCTCCGGCGCATCCGGGGTTGCAGGACGCGGTGGGACCGCGGGTAACGGGGCCCAGAGGGTGAACGGACAGTTCGCGCGGAATGGAAACCCCGGCGAGAACGCAGAGCCCGGCAAGGCGGGCGATCCTGGAATGCCGGGCACGGGGGGAACGCCAGGAGCCGACGGTACCGCCAGCGGCGACGATGATTCATCTCCCGGCGGCAACACGCAGACGGGCAGCCTCAAGGTCGTGATCACGAATCCGCCCCCCACCTCGGTCGGCGTCAACGCGGGTTTCGTGCTCACGGCAGCCGTCGAGAACCAGGACAACGACATCGACACGGATTTTAATGGTAATATCACAATCCAGCTCACAACCAACCCCGATGCTGCCGCCTTGGGCGGCACCGTGACCGTGCAGGCCAAGGACGGTGTGGCTGATTATTCCGGCATCAGCATCAACAAGCCCGCGAGCGGTTACCAGATCGAGGCCCAGACCGGCGGCACGTACTCTCTTCCGGCCCCGGTCGACGTCACGGGAACGCTGCCGCCTCCGCCTCCACCCCCGCCGCCGCCTCCCCCCCACCGCCGCCTCCACCGCCACCACCCACGATCGGCGGTGAATCGTCGAACTTCTCGCAGAAACCCAACAAGCACCACAAGCCGGTCGGCAAGAAGATCTTGACCGGTTTTACAATCCAGTACAGCACGGCGATGGACTCAGCCACGGCCGGCAGCCTGAACAACTACCAGGTCGACTGGATCAGCATCAAGAAGGTGAAAAAGAAGCCGCCCAAGCAAACTCTCCACAGCGTGCCCGTTCGCGTGCAGTACAACACGACGACCGACACGGCCACCCTGACGCTGCTCAAGACAGAGGCATTCGCAGACGGCGGCCAGATCACGGTCATCGCCATGGGGCCCGGCGGAGTCAGTAGCGCGACGGGCGTGCTCTTGGATGGGAACAACGAGGGCATCGCCGGCGACAACGGGGTGCTCTCGATCTCGAAGAAAGGGCTCACCGTAGCGCCTGGGTGAGCAAACCATGGCCAGGCGACTCTGCGGTTTGCACCACCGCGCTTGACCGGCCCGCCGGGCTTCAGAGCGGCTGGGTGGGGTCTCCCGTGCTGCGGCGCAGGATGGACCCCGGTGTGGGCCGCTGGCTCGGCGCCGACGGGATCGGGTCCAGCGCGGTGCTCAATGCGCGTTTTGATGTCTCGCAGATGAACCTGGGCAATCGAGCTCGTTGCGGTCGCCGGGGACAGGCGCGGGTTGATCTCTCTCAAAACCCGCTCCAGCTCGGCGCGCGCCAGAGCCGGCAAATCACTGTCGGCGCTGGGGTTGTCGAGGGTCGCGGCGAGCAGGTCGACGTAGGCGCGCTGAAGGTTGCGGCGGTAAAGGTCGATCTCGCCCACGGCCGGCTGCAAGAGCTCACTCCAGACTCCTTCGTGCAAGTCGCTCATCAAGTCCCAGGGGCGATAGGCAGAGTCCGGAGCTCGGGCTGCCAGCTCGCTCATCCGGTTGAGCCGACGTTGATTGAGCAGCATCCGCAAGAGCAGCCGCTGGCTCGTCAGAATGCGGTCGGCCGAGCCGTGCGACTCGAGCCGGTCAACGATGTCGGGTTCGATCAATGACCTGGGAGTTTGAAACGCGTTCTGGTTCAAGAACTGGACGGCCTTCTTCTGCTGGTCGCGGCTCACTGCACTATAGACCTTCTTGCCGTGGGGAAACCAGACGTTGTTCTGAACCAGGCCGCCGACGATGTTGGCGACGTGACCGAGCTCGCGGTTCCGCTGGTTGATCAGCTCGGTGTAAACGGCTCGCAAGAGGTCATAGTTCTCGCCGGCCTTGGCGGTGGCTTTCACGAGGTAGCGCGCGACGCGATCGATATTCTTGAGGCCGAGCTCGGTGGCGCGGATGGCGTCGGATCCGAGGTCCTCGGTCTGCTCCGAAGGGTCTTCGGCCGGATTCCCGCCGCCGAAACGGAGCCTGGGATCGTCGAGCTGGCGGGCAACGATCTTGTCGAGCTCCTCTTTCTCCTTTTCGTAGGTCTTGGCGTCCGGAAACTCTTTGTAGCCCCACTCCACTGCGAACTCGTCGTACGGGCCGATGATCGGGATCAGCCGGGCCAGGTCGCCGGGCTGTGCGACGTAATTGAAGCGGCCGTAGTCCATGATCGACGCCTCGACGCCAAACTTCTTGGTGAAAACCGGGTCGCGAAGCTGCTCGACCGAGTAAGCCGAGCTGGCCTTCATGTTGTGCCGGAACCCGAGAGTGTGGCCGACCTCGTGTGAAGTGACCATCGCCAAGAGCTCGCCCATCAGGTCATCCGGCAGGGGCAGCGATTGCGCTTTCGGGTCGTTGGGCGAGGTCTGCACGAAGTACCAATCGCGCACGAGCTTCAAGATATTGTGATAGAACAGAATGTCTGACTCGAGGATCTCGCCGGTCCTGGGATCGTGGACGTGCGGACCCATGGCATTCTCAATCGTGGATGGAAGCCAGCGGATCGAGGAGTAGCGGGCGTCTTCGGCATCCCAGTCGGGGTCTTCGCGGTGGCTGGGGGGTTCCTTGGCCAGGATCGCGTTCTTGAATCCGGCTTTTTCGAAAGCGGGCTGCCACGCCTCGATCCCTTTTTTGATCCAGGGGCGCCATTTCGCGGGCACCTCGCGGCCGACATAGAAGACGATGGGTTTCTTGGGCTCGGAGACCGCAGCCTTCGGGTCTTTTTTCTCGAGCCGCCAGCGGGTGATGTACGCGACCCTTTCGACCTCTTGCTTCGGGCTGCCGTAATCCTCGAACGAGACATTGAAGAAACCGACACGGTCGTCGTAGCGCCGGGGTTTCATCGGCTGCGCAGGCAGCTCGATCATGCTGTGGTGCAGCATGACGGTGATGCCACCGGAATCGGACTCGCCAAGCTGCGGCAGGCCCAAAGGACCCGCCAGGCCGGCGGGGCCGCGCGGACGATAAGTCATCAAGACCTTGGCCTCGATGTTGGTCGGGAACGCCTTCACGCTCTCGATGAACGTGCGGCGCGCGTCGATTCCACTGGCGCCCAAGCGGCCCTTGGCACTGAACTCGGGCAGGTCGGAAGTGAACGCCGAGGTCACATCGATCACCGGCCGCTTGTCCTTGCCGAAGGCTTGCACCGGGAATACCGCGATGATCGATTCCAGCGAGGTCGCCTCGACCGCATCCTTGATGGGGTCGCTCACGTCGGCGCGAATCTCGTACTTCACGTCGCGCAACAAAACGTCGTTGCCGCGCGCTTCCCAGCGCACCACGCGGTTACCGACCGGCGCACCGCCGTAACCGTGACCCGTCTGCGTCTGCTGGATCTGCGTCACCCAGAGCATTTCCTTGCGCAGCTCTTCGGTCGGGATCTCGAAGTAGACTTTCTCGTCGAGCCGGTGAACCAGGAACAACCCCGCCGACGTTTTCGCGTCCTTGGTGATGACTTTGTCGTATGGTTTGATCTTCGTCGCTTCGCGCGCTGGCTTGGCCGGTGCGCCCGCTTCGTCCTTCTTCGTCCCCGCACTTCCCTCGTCGCCGGGTACCTGCTGCGCCTGCGCAACCGGCCAGACCAGCAGCGTTCCCAAGAGCAACAGGGCCACGCCCGTAATGATCAAGCTCGATCGCATCGCAAAACTCCTCGGTCAATTCCGGTTGGTTCAGCCGTTACGCGAGTCACCCAGAGCTCAGTGTATCCGCTGCGTTCCCACTCGGTAAATCACCAACTGGGAAGTTCGGGTAATTTGGGACGGCATGTCGCATTTGCATGCTCATGCGGCTTTTCACTCCGAGCGGTGTCTGAAGGATCATGGTCACGGGACGAGTGGAATATCGGCCTTTAACGCCGACGCCATTCGTGTCATGTTCATAGCGATGACACCTTGTTTGAGCGTACGGCAGCCGTCTGTTTCAGTGTTCCGCATCGCGGGCGACGAGTCATCATCGGGAATTGACCGAGCAGCATTTTTTTGAGCGTCACCACAAGAACCACCACGGAGTCGCAAGTGGTATCCCCTTGCCGATTCCGTGACGCCAACGTAGTCACGCGTTTGCGCCGAAGCGGAGACTGCAGTGAGTTACTTCCCCGGGCGCGACGCAGGGGTCGCGGCCGCGTGGAGCCGGCGGACGTCGATCCAAAGCTGGTTCCAGTCGTCCTCTTCCACCCGAGGCAACGACCGGAGGGCGTCCGCTTCACGGACGGGGGCCAGGTCGGGGTCGTTCAGCCAGTGCGTCATGGTTTCGTGAGTCGCAACGCTTGCGGCCGGGTTGGATCCGGCGTGTTTGCTGTAGGCCAACAACTCGGCCCGAAGCCAATCCAGGGCTTGCTGCCGGAAGATAAACCGGTCGGCCGCCGGCGGGGCGTCCTGCCCGGAACCGTTGCCGGCCAGAACGGCGCAGCACGCTGCGTTATATCGGAGCCGCCGCTGGACCTCCACCGGCCACGTTTTATCGGCACGTTGAACGGCCTCGTGGTAAAGCCGGACGCCTTCGACATTCGCGCCCTTGCGGCCCAGGGCCAGCAGCAAGCCGTCGTATCCCGCGTGCCAGGCCGAGAAATTGTGGACGCATGTTCGGTACTGCTCGACGGCACCGTCCACGTCGCCCGAGGCCAGGAGAACTTCCCCCAGGTGCCGGTTGGCGTCGGCGAAATTCGGGTTGATCGCGATGACCTGCCGCAGGTGAAGAGCCGCCCCTTTCCAGTCGCGCTGCCTGGTGAGCACGTGAGCCAGCTCAAGGTGGCTGAATGTGTGCTCAGGGAACAGACGAATCGCTTCCTGGTATTCGGCGATGGCACCCTTGGTGTCGCCCTTCGCATAGACGAGGACGTTCGCCAGGTTGTAGTGGGGAAAGGCAAAGGTCTTGTCGCGTTCGATCGCCCGGCGGTAGCACTGGATAATCTCGTCAGCCGGCGCCCGGCCACTGAGCACGTAGCCCAGGTAGTTGTGGGCCATCGCAAAGGTATTGTCGAGTGCGAGCGATTTGCGGAACGCCGCTTCCGCGCGCGCCGGATCGTGGTCGCGCAGCGCCATGCCCAGACCGAAATGAGACATCGGCTGTAGCGAATCGCGCTTTATCTCGCGCTCGAAGCGGGCAATTGCCGGGGCCGGGTCGGCTCCGAGCTTGATGGCGTCGGCGAAGTTCAGATAAGCCGAGTCGAAGCCGGGGTCGAGCTCGATGGCCAGCAGGTAATAGAGGGCTGCCTCCTGGTGTTTGCCCGAGCGATGGAGAGCGACGCCGAGACCGCTCACCGCTGCCAGGTTGTCCGGCGCACTGCGGCGGCGGCCCGCATATATCCGACCGCGGTCGCCGGGTCGGAGCGAAGCGATCGGACGCCGGCCGCATACAGGATCCGGAAGTCGTCGGGATAGCGAGCGGCGGCCGCCGCGAGCACCGAGAGGGCCTGGGAAGCCGGCACCTCCGGAGACCTCGCAGCGCGAGCGGCGACTTTGAGCGCGGCCTCTCCAGGCGGCTGAGCGAACAGAGTGCGCAAACGCTCGGGCTCGGCGTGTGCACGGCGGATGTGGTTGCGGGACGGCTCCGGATCCGCGCGCGCAAGGAGGTCGCAGAGCCATGCTCGGTCAGCGGGCGCGGCGACCGGCAGCCAGTCGTCGAGGCCTGCGATCAGCCGCTCTTGCACCACCGACTGGGATATCTCGGCGGCGGTTCGGGCCGGGTCGCCATTGCCGCTCAAGTCGAGTCCGCGGGCAGCCAGCGCGGCCGGGTAGCCGGTCAGGGCGGCGGCGTCATTGAAGCGGAGCGAGCCCGGACTTCGACGGCTGGCTCCCGGTGCCCGGTCGTCCACGATGGCGTTGGCGCTGGACCAGATCCGGTCGAGCGCGGCGACGACATCCTGATCGGCCCGGAGCTGGTTGTAACGTACCCGAAGGTCCATCGCATCGGCCAGGTCGAGCAGCTCGCCAGAACGGTCAAGAGCAGCGCGCCCCTCGACCAGGCGGTCGTCGCGGAACGCGGAGGCGGCGCGGTCGAGGAAGGCCTGGAGCCGTTCACGGGCCGAGACCTGAAGGGCGGCGCGCTCGCGGGCCAGGCTGGCGGCGCGGCGATCTTCCCGCCATAAGCCGAACGCGACGAGGGCGCCGGCGGCCACGAGCGCAACCCCGAGAGCAGCCTGCACGCGCCGGCGCTTGGCCTGCTCACGGGCCTCGGCTTGGGCCTTGGCCTGCTGGCCCTCGGCGCGCACCCGGTCCAGCTCTGCCTGCCTGGCCCGCTCATCGGCCTGGGCACGCAGCGATGCCACGGCTTCCGCGACTTCGCCCGCGTCGCGTGGCCGGTCGGCCCTTTCCGGCGCCAGGCAGCGCTTGCACAGCGCGACCAGTTCCGGCTCTGCGCCGCACGCGTCGAGCCGGCCGAAGCAGTCGTGCACCTTGCCCTGGGCGGCGAGGACCCGGGTAGACTCGGCCGATTCGCCGACGAACGGAGGGCTGCCCGTGAGAATGACCGCCAGGATGGCCCCGAGGCCGAAGACATCGCTCTGCTGGTCGATCTGATCGATCGCGCCGACCGCCTGCTCCGGGGGCATGAAAGCGGGCGTCCCGAGCACGCTGCCGGCCTGGGTTTCACCACCGTCGGGCTCCCGGAGCGAGCGGATTTCCGTCGCCAGCGTTTCGTCGAGGGCCACGTCGGCGCGCGGAGCGGCGGTGAGCACCTTGGCGAGCCCCCAGTCCATGACCTGGACGTCGCCGAAGGAGCCGACCATGATGTTGGGCGGTTTCAGGTCCCGGTGGATGACCTTGTGGGCGTGGGCGAAGGCGACCGCCTGGCAAATCTGCTCGAAGGCTGCCATGAACCGCCCGCGGTCGGCGCCCGGGTCGGGCCGATCCCGAAGCAGCTCGTCGAGAGTCCGGCCCTTGATCAGTTTCATGGCCAGGAACGGGCGGCCGTCCGGCCCGGCGCCCACGTCGTGGATGGCGGGGATGCCCGGGTGCTGGAGCTGGCCGGCGATCCGGGCCTCGTCGACAAATCGGCGGGCGGCGAAGGAGTCAGGCGCGAAGCGATCTCGAAGGACCTTCACCGCGACTTCGCGGCCCAGCGCGGTGTCGGTCGCGCGGTAGACGACACCCATCCCGCCTTGAGCGATCTCGCCCTGCAGCTCGTAGCGGCCCGGCGCCCTGGGAACCGCGACGACCTGCGGCGCGTCGCCCGGCGGCTGAGTCGCGTCGCCTTCGGAGGAGCCAGGCGCGGCCTCGTCGGCTGAGTTTGGAGAGCAGTTTTTCTCGCGCGGACATCCGTCGTCTCCGATGGACTCACAGGGAACCGTCGTTCGCAACGAGTATAGTTCGGCTCGCCCACGGTCACAATCGGTTGGCCGAGCGGCCCTGGCGACAGCGCCATCATCGATCCGCCCCGCTGGGACCCGCCCGGGGCGAATCAGGCGCTCAAGGCCGGCGACGTCCGGCTGGGCTTATGCCTCGGCATCGCCGTCCCTTGCCGGGGAAACCGCGGGCTGTCAGAATAGTGGCGACATAGATCGAGGTATCCGGAACCGGGGGAAGCCGTCATGTCTCTGGCGACGATCGCTCCTCCCGACATCAAGACCCTGGCTGACCTGCGCCAGCGGCTGGGTGGGATCCCGCTGAAGCGGATCTGGTTCCGCCCCGCGCCGGGCACCGCCACGGAGAAGGATGTCCTTGAGGCCGAGGCACGAGAGAACCGTCTCTGCGAGCTGGTCGACGGCACCCTGGTGGAGAAAGCGATGGGTTTCGAGGAGTCGCGACTGGCCGGGCGGCTCTTGCATCTGGTCAGTCCTTATCTCGACCAGAACGACCTGGGAATCTGCGTCGGAGCCGACGGGATGATGCGGATCGCTCCCGGCCTGGTGCGGATTCCCGACCTGTCGTTCATCTCGTGGGACAGGCTCCCTGGCCGTGAAAGTCCCCGAGAGCCGATCCCTGACCTGGCGCCCGACTTGGCCGTGGAAGTGCTCAGCCAGGGGAACACCAAGCCCGAGATGGCTCGCAAGGTGCGCGAATACTTCGACGCCGGCGTCATACTGGTCTGGCTGATCGATCCCAGGAAGCGCACCGCCCGCGTCTTTTCGACGACCCAGAAGTCAGCCCTCGTCCGCGCGGACCAGCACCTCGACGGCGGTGTGGTCTTGCCGGGGTTCGTCCTTCGTCTCTCAGACTTCCTCGACCGAGGCCGGCGGCCACGGCGGCGCTGATGGCCGGGCCCCGTCGGCAAACACCGCGTTCTGCGTGACGCTCGTGTTCTGGTCGGTTCAATAACGCATGTTCGCCATTAACGGCATCGCGAACAGGACGAAGAGGGATGCCGTGACGATGAGCGGAAGCGGCCGGTAGAGCGACTCCCACCAAGGGTCACGACCCAAGCTCGGTGATTTGGACCCCGTCGAGCCGGCGTTTTCCGGTCCCCTCGCACTCGGCGGGACGACCCTGTGGCGGAGGCGAGCGCCAGCCGGAGGTCCGCCGGCCCGGGCCCCATTCGAGCCGGCCGTGCGGTTATGACTGCTCCGCCGGATCTGGGCCGAGGATGAGATCGAGCAGAACGCGCACCTCGCGATGCGCGACCCATGGGTGACGGAGTGGCGCCTCCACGTGCACCTCGTAGCGGTTGCGCCGTCCGTCGCGGACACGCGAGAGATACCCGCCCTCTTCAAGGTCGGCGACGATCCGCTGCACCGCCCGCTCGGTGATTCCCACCCGTTGGGCCACGTCGCGCAGGCGCACCCCCGGCTCGCGCGCAATCGAGAGCAGCACGTTGGCGTGATTGCTCAAGAACGTCCAGTTTGCTCCGTTCGCCATCGGTTGGTTTACTGACCTCCCTCCCCGTGACTCCTGATCTATTATGCTATATCGAAAACACGAAATCTATGTCGTGGCTTTCTCGATGCCGTTTCGAAGAGTCGCGACTGGCGGGAGAACTCTTGTATCTGGTCAAGTCTTATCTCGTCCGGAATGACCTGGGAATTTGCGTCGGAGCCGATGGCATGATGCGGATCGCTCCCGGCCTGGTTCGAATCCCCGACCTGTCGTTCATCACCTGGGACAGGCTCCCTGGCCGTTAATGCCCCCGAGAGGCAATCCCTGACCTCGCGCCCGACTTGGCTGCCCTAGTGCTCAGCGAGGGGAACACGAAGCCTGAGATGGCCCGCAAGGTGCGAGAATACTTCGACGCCGGCGTCGTGCTAGTCTGGCTGATCGATCCCAGGAAACGCACTGCCCGGGTCTTTTCGACGACTCAGAAGTCGGTCCTCGTCCGGCGGACCAGGACCTCAACGGTGGTACGGTCTTGCCGGGCTTCGTCGTTCGCCTCTCAGCCTTGCTCGACCGCGGCCGTCGCCCTCGGCCGAGCTGATTCGCCGCGCCTCATCTGCAAGCACCAGCCTCACCTTGCTGCGTGCTGCCGATCATGACGTCGATGTCACGTGCTTCGGTGCCCGCATTCTCGCTCACTAGATTGCATGACAGGATGATAACGAGCAACTATGCATTAGCAACAAAATAGGCGTCGGAGAAACATATGACGCTCGTGCGTACCTTACTTAAGCGCCAAATGACATTTTTGGTATCAGGCTACGGTAAATTGGAAAAAATAGATGGGTGAGAGATTTTTTCCTTGCGTGGTTGCTGAGCGGTGTGTCATCGTGACAACTCGCTGATTCGTTAGTCTCACAGTCGAGAAGATCGGATCTCGGTACCGCACTGAGTGGTGCATTGGTTGGCGTGCAAACCGTTGCTGTTCTAGCGTGGGCATGGTCGTGCTTGCCGGTACGAGCGACGTCGGTTTGCCGTCGGGGGATCATTGTCGCTTTGAAAGGCGGCGGAGAAGAAGTCCGGCGGGTTGGCGTGGTTGGAGCGATCGTCATCCTGAGTTTCATGACACCAAGGAATCGCACCCATGGCTCGCAAGTGGTTGCACCGTTCTGGGTCGAAGCAGGTGAAGTCCATAGGCTCTCGGGCCGGCTCTCCGGAGAAGCGCCGGCGGTCGCAGTTCCTGGATCTGATGGTCCAGGCACTGGAAGACCGGACCCTGCTCAGTGTCAACGCCATGATCAATGCCGGTGTGCTCGATGTCACCTTGAGCGCGGCGGGTGACAGCGCATCGCTCACGTACGACGGGACGAACGTCGACGTGAGCGGCACCGGCTACAGTGGAGGAACGTTCCTCCCTTCGTCGTTCACATCTGGCTTGAGCGTGACCGGCAGTAGCCTGTCCGACCAGAGTGTCACGTTCACTGGCCTGGGCAGCGTTGCCACGCCGATCAATCTGGGCGCGATAGTGAGCGTGTCCGACGTCACCGCCTTGACCGTCGAAAGCAGCGGCTTCAGCACCAGTACATCGGGAAACGTCTCTTTCCAGGTTGCCGACAGCGAGGTGGGCACGACGAGCTTGAGCGGCACGACGGGCCAGGCCGCGGCGACAATCACCATCTCGAGCTCCGCGATCCATGCACACAACATCACGATCGACGCCGACGGGACGATGACGGCCTCGACCGCCGGCAACGGGGCGCTGGGTGCCAACCTGGCGAATGTGAACGTCGGCTCCAGTGCGACGATCGCGATCGACCCGACGTCTCCGAGTACCGCGTCCCAGATCAGCGGCACCGGCGACGTGACGATCGCGGCGACGTCCACGGCCATGATTAACGCGGATCCCTCAGCGAACGCACCGGGGCAGACCGGTGTCGACGCGTCAGTCGCCAATTCGACCGTCACCACGAGCGCCGTCGCGCATATCTCCGGCGCTGCATCGGTGTCGGCCGGGGGCAACCTATCTCTCACGGCCACGAACACCACCAACGCCACGGCAAACGCAGACGGGACGGCGCAACGGGGTGCCGGGGGCGGAGTCGTGGCAGTCTCGGTGGTGAAGACCACGACCCAAGCCTACATCGACGGCACGGCCAGTGCCTCGGGGAACACCGTCACCGTCTCATCGACATCGACAACGACCGCGACGACCACCGCCAAGTCGACAGACCAGGGGGCAAGTGCCAACGATACATCCACAACGAACGACCTGATGACTTACAACGCGAACACGAGCGGCGGACCGGTGGGCGTTGTCGGTGCTCTGGCCGTGACCGATCTGACGCGTGATACCGAGGCATACATCGCCTCGACCGGACAGATCACCGGTACGACCGCGATCAATATCGGCACATCCTCCACCACGAATGACTCGTCCGTTGCGGACGGTAGCGCGACGACCGGAACGGTTGGTGTGGGGGTTGCCGTCGCCATCGACATCGCCAAGGCGACCAACCAAGCCTCGATCCAGTCGAATGCGCACCTGGCGGCGCCGTCGATCACGATCCCAAATGGAAAGGGTGCACGACCGGGATTGTAGCCCACGGCGTTCAGCCTGTACGTCGATAATACCGGCGCCCCGATGCTGCTTCTTGCCTGTCTTCCCAGAATGTCTTGAGGGGCTCTGTCTCACTCAGATGATCGGCGCGTAATTGCAAGATCGCTTCGGCACCCTTCTCCGACCAGAATTTCTCCGTTCCCTTGACG
This sequence comes from uncultured Isosphaeraceae bacterium, assembly GCA_963781785.1. Classification (GTDB taxonomy): domain Bacteria; phylum Planctomycetota; class Planctomycetia; order Isosphaerales; family Isosphaeraceae; genus CAWAHD01. The sequence goes on from CAWAHD010000002.1 coordinate 2,258,354, forward strand.
CGTCGGTTGAACATCTTCACCGTCGATTCCATGTGACTTGACGTGATCGGTAATCCGGCCGTTCGATACTGATCGTAACGCATCCTATCCTTGTTGTTACGCAGATAGCTCAAAGCGTCGGCGACGACGCGGCGAGGGGTGGTTTCACCGTCTGCTTCTTCGGGGGTTCCCAACTCCGATTGTCGAATCTCGAGCGCCGAGATTACCTCTTCAACACGACCGCTCCAAACCTGCTGAATCAAGGCCGTATACACTTCCCAGCCTGCTCGAAATCCCCGGCCCGCGATGGCTGCCGCGAACACATACGACAGCGCATGGATGAAATCCAGAATCGGAATATAGTCGCTGAACCATTGCTTCTGGATCGTCCAATTGGCCGTCGCACCGTCGGCGACGAATGCCTTCCGAGCCGCGACCGCGAAGCCTCGCGCCCACGCGGCCCAGGCCAAGATTTCTCCAAATCGCTGGGCTCGCTCCCGCGTCGCGACCATCGTGCGCACCCGTGGCTTGGGTCTTGCGGTCTCCGCGTCCTGGTGCTGTTCCTCCTCGGCCGCCGAGTTGGTTTCCGGCGCGAGCGACTCGGCTGATTCATCCTTGGCTCCTCCGACGTGCCCCTTGATCTCGCGCGTGAGCTTGAGTATCCGCGTCGGATCGACGAAATTCTCCGGGATTTCCGGGCACGGATCGCTGACTGAGACCTTGCTGGTCATCGTCATCAGCAAACCGATCTTATCCTCACGCCAGTGCCCATTCCGATCGCATGGATCGTCATCGGCGGTCGCGGTCTGATCAGTATCACACTTGCTGCGATCGAGGATTTGTAGGCGACCACCGTCCATCATCACGGTCGCCACAGTCGATGGGGGCGGGGGATTTGCGACCGGTGATTTGCAGCGGTCCATCAGCGGTAACGCTAAAAACTCATCAACGGCCTGATCACGCTGTTCAACACGTTCCCACCCAATTTTTTCCGTGATCCGTTCCACTTGCTTGGTGGCGACGCTCAACCCGCCCAACGCATTGAGCGCGCCACTGCCCTGGGCGAACGACGTGAACTGCGTACCCGCGTAAACGATCGCCTTCAACACCTCGGGACTGTAATTCCCCTGATCAATCCCGAGCGCGCGGGACTGAGGGAAAAAAAGCTGCCCGGCATTTGCGGCAGTAACGTTTGGGCTCGTTCCATTGGGCCGTGCCGACTCGGGTCTGCACGCCCCTGGGTTCGTAAGCATCGGCCGGTTCAACCGAGCCGCCGCACCCACTGCAACTTTCGGCCTCGGGAGGAACGTCCTCTGCTTGCCGACCGACTGCCTGTTCGATCATCTCCCGGGAAATCTCCTGACCGATCTGGACGGCGAGTTCCTCGATGTCGGCGAATTTAGTACCCCACGGGACGCCACCGTCGCCGTAGACGCGCCGATTCAACTCTTTGGCGAGGCCACCCAACAGGTTTTCCAGTTCATCCTTGACGACCGCCGGTTCCTTGACGCGTGCCATCCCTGGCTCCTTCCAGTAGTTGCGACTCCAGACGAAACGGCATTCCCGACCGCATCATAACGAAAACCACTTTGCTGCGCAAAGACCGTCGTGCACCCAAATGGAAAGGACACGCAACGTTCCTCTTGCGTTGGGCCGTCCGTTTTGGTAGGTTCGGTAGTCCAGCGAAGACAACACCTGCGGAGGTTGGATCATGACGGTCGCGCGTTCGCAACTGGTCGATACTGCCGTAACCCGTTGGTATCACTGCATCACGCGCTGTGTACGACGGGCGTTCTTGCTCGGCGAAGGACCCTTGAACCGCAAAGAATGGATCGAAAATCGTGTGAAGGAACTTGCCGAAATCTTCGCCGTCTCCGTGGGCGGATTCTCGGTCATGGACAATCACTTGCACCTGCTGGTACGCCTCGACCCGGAAGCCACGAACGAATGGTCGGATGAGGAAGTCGTCCGGCGGTGGGGACGGCTTTTTCCGCCCCGTGACAAGTCCCGGCAGACATTGCCGGTATCTAACGACTGGGTTCAGTCGCGGCTCAAGGACGCCGAGTGGGTGGCGAAGATCCGCGGGCGATTGCAGAGCCTGAGCTGGTTCATGAAATCCTTGAAGGAGCCGTTGTCGCGACTTGCGAACAGGCAGGACAAAGTCCGGGGTGCGTTTTTCGAACAACGCTACAAGAGCGTTGCGGTCCTCGATGAGGAATCGCTGCTGGCGACCTGTGCATACATTGATCTGAACCCGGTGGCGGCGGGAATCGTGGAGGTTCCGGAGGAGAGCCCGCATACGTCGGTCACGACGCGAGTCGAGCACGTGAAGGCTCAGGGCCGAACCAGCGATTTGAAAGCGGCCGAGCAAGGCAGTGTGGCCGGATCGACCGCATCGCCCGGGCTGGAGGAAGCCATCTGGCTCTGCCCGATCGAAGATCGGCGGAAGCTGGATTCGTCGCGCGAGGGAATGGTGGAAGGCCTCTCGCTGGGCAGCTGATCTGCTCCTGGTCGATTACACGGGGCGCTTGTTCCGCGAAGGGAAGGGCGCGATTTCGGCCGAACTGGCGGGAATTCTCGCTCGGCTGGGCACGAGCACTGAAGGCTGGCAGGCCCGGTTGGAGAAGCTGAGGGGTGGCCGGCTGCTGGGCCGCTTCTTCGCCGCCAGTCGAGAGCGGCTACGCGAGGTGGCCGCACGTTTGGGCGTGCACCACCTGGCCAATCTGGGGGGATGCCCGGCACGATAGCTCCGGAGAATTGATACCGCATCACGGCCCTTGCCCTGAAGAACTCAACGCCGCGTCGCGGTCGCTGATCGACGGCCGACGTCGTGCGCATAACTGGCCGCTCAGGAGCGCCCCGCCACGAAGTGACGGAGTCTGCCCAGGGTGCGGGCCACGCTTGACTGTACCGGCACGATGCGCTCGCCCCAGCCCGGCGTCGCTCACTCGCGCGGCGCCTCCCGCCTAGGGCATTGCGTGTCCTTGCCTTTTCCCCGTCGAGTCGACGTTTTCCGGTCCGCTCGCACTCGGCGGGACGACCCTGTGGCGGAGGCGAGCGCCAGTCCGAGGTCCGCCGGCCCGGGTACCATTCGAGCCGGCCGTGCGGTTACGACTGCTCCGCCGGATCTGGGCCGAGGATGAGATCGAGCAGAACGCGCACCTCGCGATGCGCTACCGATGGGTGACGGAGTGGCGCCTCGACGTGCACCTCGTAGCGGTTGCGCCGCCCGTCGCGGACACGCGAGAGATACCCGCCCTCTTCAAGGTCAGCGACGATCCGCTGCACCGCCCGCTCGGTGATCCCCACCCTCTGGGCCACGTCGCGCAGACGCACGCCCGGCTCGCGCGCAATCGAGAGCAGCACGTTGGCGTGATTGCTCAAAAACGTCCAGTTTGTTCCGTTCGCCATCGGTTCGCTTACTGACCTCCCTCCCCGTGACTCCTGATCTATTATGCTATATCGAAAACACGAAATCTATGTCGTGACTTTCTCGATGCGCTTTCGAGGAGTCGCGACTGGCCGGCGAGCTCTTGTATCTGGTCGAGTCTTATCTCGTCCGGAATGACCTAGGAATCTGCGTCGGAGCCGATGGCATGATGCGGATCGCTCCCGGCCTGGTGCGAATTCCCGACCTGTCGTTCATTTCGTGGGACAGGCTCCCTGGCCGCGAATGCCCCCGAGAGGCGATCCCTGACCTCGCGCCCGACCTGGCTGTCGAAGTGCTCAGCGAGGGGAACACCAAGCCTGAGATGGCCCGGAAGGTGCGGGAGTATTTCGACGCCCGTGTCCTGCTAGTCTGGCTGATCGATCTCCAGGAAACGCACCGTCCGCGTCTTTTCGACGACCCAGAAGTCGGTCCTCGTCCGCGCGGACCAGGACCTCGACGGTGGTGCGGTCTTGCCGGGCTTCGTCGTTCGCCTCTCAGACTTGCTCGACCGCGGCCGGCGGCCTCGACAGAACTGACTCCCCGCGCCTCATCCGCGCGCACCAGCCTCTCCTTGATGCGCGTGCCCGCTCATGACGTTCATGTCACCGGCTTAGCTGCCTGCATCCTTGCTCACCACGTTGCATGGCAGGATGGTAACGAGCAACGATGCATTCGGAACAAAATGGGCGCCAAAGAAACATATGACGGTCGCACGTACGTTACTTAAGCGTCAAATGACATTTTTCGTATCTGGCCACGGTAAATTGGAAAAAATAGACGGTCGGGAGATTTTTTTCCTTGCGTGGTTGCTGACGGGTGTGTCATCGTGAGAATTCGCTGATTCGTTAGTCTCACAGTCGAGAAGAATCGGATCTCGGTTCCGCACTGAGTGGTGCATTGGTTGGCGTGCAAACCGTTGCTGTTCTAGCCTGTGCATGGTCGTGCATACCGGTTCGGGCGACCGCGGTCGGCCGTCGGGGGAGCATTGTCGCTTTGAAAGGCGTCGGAGAAGAAGCCCGGCGGGTTGGCGTGGTTGGAACGATCGTCATCCTGAGTTTCATGACACCAAGGAATCGCACCCATGGCTCGCAAGTGGTTGCACCGTTCTGGGTCGAAACAGGTGAAGTCCGTAGGCTCTCGGACCGGCTCTCCGGAGAGGCGCCGGCGGTCGCAGTTCCTGGATCTGATGGTCCAGGCACTGGAAGACCGGACCCTTCTCAGTGTCAACGCGATGATCAATGCCGGTGTGCTCGATGTCACCTTGAGCGCGGCGGGTGATAGCGCATCGCTCACGTACGACGGGACGAACGTCGACGTGAGCGGCACCGGCTACAGTGGAGGAACGTTCCTCCCTACGTCGTTCACATCTGGCTTGAGCGTGACCGGCAGTAGCCTGTCCGACCAGAGTGTCACGTTCACTGGCCTGGGCAGCGTTGCCACGCCGATCAATCTGGGCGCGATAGTGAGCGTGTCCGACGTCACCGCCTTGACCGTCGAAAGCAGCGGCTTCAGCACCAGTACATCGGGAAACGTCTCTTTCCAGGTTGCCGACAGCGAGGTGGGCACGACGAGCTTGAGCGGCACGACGGGCCAGGCCGCGGCGACAATCACCATCTCGAGCTCCGCGATCCATGCACACAACATCACGATCGACGCCGACGGGACGATGACGGCCTCGACCGCCGGCAACGGGGCGCTGGGTGCCAACCTGGCGAATGTGAACGTCGGCTCCAGTGCGACGATCGCGATCGACCCGACGTCTCCGAGTACCGCGTCCCAGATCAGCGGCACCGGCGACGTGACGATCGCGGCGACGTCCACGGCCATGATTAACGCGGATCCCTCAGCGAACGCACCGGGGCAGACCGGTGTCGACGCGTCAGTCGCCAATTCGACCGTCACCACGAGCGCCGTCGCGCATATCTCCGGCGCTGCATCGGTGTCGGCCGGGGGCAACCTATCTCTCACGGCCACGAACACCACCAACGCCACGGCAAACGCAGACGGGACGGCGCAACGGGGTGCCGGGGGCGGAGTCGTGGCAGTCTCGGTGGTGAAGACCACGACCCAAGCCTACATCGACGGCACGGCCAGTGCCTCGGGGAACACCGTCACCGTCTCATCGACATCGACAACGACCGCGACGACCACCGCCAAGTCGACAGACCAGGGGGCAAGTGCCAACGATACATCCACAACGAACGACCTGATGACTTACAACGCGAACACGAGCGGCGGACCGGTGGGCGTTGTCGGTGCTCTGGCCGTGACCGATCTGACGCGTGATACCGAGGCATACATCGCCTCGACCGGACAGATCACCGGTACGACCGCGATCAATATCGGCACATCCTCCACCACGAATGACTCGTCCGTTGCGGACGGTAGCGCGACGACCGGAACGGTTGGTGTGGGGGTTGCCGTCGCCATCGACATCGCCAAGGCGACCAACCAAGCCTCGATCCAGTCGAATGCGCACCTGGCGGCGCCGTCGATCACGATCCAGGCTCTGACGCCGGTCTCAAGCGGCTACGGCGCCCAGGCGACGTCCGGAGCAGGCGGCAAGGATGTCGGGGTGGCCGGATCGCTCGCGCTCAACCTGGTTTCGAACACAAACGACGCAGTCGTCGAGTCGGGCAACACGCTGGCAGTCGCCAGCGGAGACAACGTGACGCTGAACGCCCAGAACAACACGACCGACACGGCGTCGGCCCTTCCTTTCTCGGGGGGCGGCGCCGGCTCGAATATCGGCGTCGGGGCTTCCGTCGCCTTGAACATCGCCAACAACACCACGCAGGCCGAGCTTCAGAACACCGCTCAATTGACCGGTGCCAACGACCTGACTCTGAGCGCCACGTCGAGCGACACCACGACCACGACAGCCGAGATGGGTGCCTCCGGTGGGACCGCTCTCACCCCGAGCGTGGGCATCGCGGTCGTCAAGGATATCACCACCGCCGAGCTCGGAACCGCCGGCGCCTCGCCCTTGACCATCGCCGGTACGCTCATCGTCTCGGCGACCAACACGGGCACCACCAACACTAGCACGATGGCCTCGGCAGCCGGCAGCAAGGCCGCCGTGGGCGCCTCGATCGCCTTGACCTTCGCCACTGACACCGCAACTGCCACCACACTTCAAAACGTCACCAGCACCGGCGGTGCCGTCACCTTCTCTGCCTCCAACTCCGCCACCAGCACGGCCATGGCCCAGGCCAGCGCAGCCGGCGCCCCGGGCACCAGTTCGTCGTCCCCGGGCCCAGATGTCAACTCGCAGGTTTCCAGCCAGCAGGGCTACGCGGCCAACGAGGCGCCGGCAGGCACCGACGGCTCCAGCTCCGCAGCGCCCTCGGCCTCGGCCTCCGACGGTAGCTCCTCCAGCGGCACGCCGATCTCGGTCGCCGCCGCCATCGCCGTCAACGTCTCCAGCTCCACCGCACAGGCCACGATCCCCGCCGGCATCGTCATCACGGCCCACGGACTGTTTATGCTGGCCTCCTCCAATGCCACCACCGGATCGGCTACCGGCGACGGCTCGGCCGTCAACACCAGCAGCTCCGGGTCAGGATCCGGATCCGGGTCCCCATCCGGCGTGGCCATCGGCGCTGCCGTGGCCGTCAACTACGACCCCGCCGTCAACGAGGCCGAGATCGACCAGGGAGCCACCGTGAGCGCCAACGGCGTCACACTCCAGGCCACCAATACCGGCACTGCCACTCCCGCCGACAACTTCACCGCCAGCGCCACCTCCGGCAGCGGCGGCGGCAACATCGGCATCGCCGGCTCCGTCGCCATCAACATCGTCAACGACACCACCGAGGCCCTGATCGACAAGAACGCCACCGTCAACGCCGGCGGCGGAAATGTCACCCTCACCGCCACCGACACCGCTCTGACCACCACCTCGGCGTTGCCGACTTCGACCAACAGCACCAGCGGCGACGTCGGCATCGGTGCCTCGATCGCCGTGGCGATCGTCAATGACACGGTCTCCGCCGAGCTGGGCAACGGCGCCACACTCACCGGCGCCAACAACTTGTCGCTCACGGCGACATCGAGCGACACGGTCACCACCACGGCATCGATGGGCTCGGCCGGCAGTGTGTCGGTCACACCGTCGCTGGGACTGGCCATCGTCAAGGACAGCGCCACAGCCCAGCTCGGCACCGCTGGCAGCACACCCTTGAGCATCAGCGGCAACCTCACGGTCTCGGCGACCAATACCGGCGCCACCAACACCAGCACGATGGCATCCGCAGCCGGCAGCAAGGCCGCCGTCGGTGCCTCGATCGCCTTGACCTTCGCCACTGACACCGCAACTGCCACCACACTGCAAAATGTCACCAGCACCGGCGGCGCCATCACCTTCTCCGCCTCCAATTCCGCCACCAGCACCGCCATGGCCCAGGCCAGCGCCGCGGCGCACCGGGCACCAGCTCGTCGTCCTCCCAGGGCCCGGATGTGAACTCGCAGGTCTCCAACCAGCAGGGCTATGGGAGCACCGAGGCACCCGCAGGCACCGACGGCTCCAGCTCGGCAGCACCCTCGGCCTCGGCCTCCGACGGTAGCTCCTCCAGCGGCACCCCGATCTCGGTCGCCGCCGCCATCGCCGTCAACGTCTCCAGCTCCACCGCACAGGCCACGATCCCCGCCGGCATCGTCATCACGGCCCACGGACTGTTTATGCTGGCCTCCTCCAATGCCACCACCGGATCGGCTACCGGCGACGGCTCGGCCGTCAACACCAGCAGCTCCGGGTCAGGATCCGGATCCGGGTCCCCATCCGGCGTGGCGATCGGCGCTGCCGTGGCCGTCAACTACGACCCCGCCGTCAACGAGGCCGAGATCGACCAGGGAGCCACCGTGAGCGCCAACGGCGTCACACTCCAGGCCACCAATACCGGCACTGCCACTCCCGCCGACAACTTCACCGCCAGCGCCACCTCCGGCAGCGGCGGCGGCAACATCGGCATCGCCGGCTCCGTCGCCATCAACATCGTCAACGACACCACCGAGGCCCTGATCGACAAGAACGCCACCGTCAACGCCGGCGGCGGAAATGTCACCCTCACCGCCACCGACACCGCTCTGACCACCACCTCGGCGTTGCCGACTTCGACCAACAGCACCAGCGGCGACGTCGGCATCGGTGCCTCGATCGCCGTGGCGATCGTCAATGACACGGTCTCCGCCGAGCTGGGCAACGGCGCCACACTCACCGGCGCCAACAACTTGTCGCTCACGGCGACATCGAGCGACACGGTCACCACCACGGCATCGATGGGCTCGGCCGGCAGTGTGTCGGTCACACCGTCGCTGGGACTGGCCATCGTCAAGGACAGCGCCACAGCCCAGCTCGGCACCGCTGGCAGCACACCCTTGAGCATCAGCGGCAACCTCACGGTCTCGGCGACCAATACCGGCGCCACCAACACCAGCACGATGGCATCCGCAGCCGGCAGCAAGGCCGCCGTCGGTGCCTCGATCGCCTTGACCTTCGCCACCGACACGGCCACCGACACCACACTGCAAAATGTCACCAGCACCGGCGGCGCCATCACCTTCTCCGCCTCCAATTCCGCCACCAGCACCGCCATGGCCCAGGCCAGCGCCGCCGGCGCACCGGGCACCAGCTCGTCGTCCTCCCAGGGCCCGGATGTGAACTCGCAGGTCTCCAACCAGCAGGGCTATGGGAGCACCGAGGCACCCGCAGGCACCGACGGCTCCAGCTCGGCAGCACCCTCGGCCTCGGCCTCCGACGGTAGCTCCTCCAGCGGCACCCCGATCTCGGTCGCCGCCGCCATCGCCGTCAACGTCTCCAGCTCCACCGCACAGGCCACGATCCCCGCCGGCATCGTCATCACGGCCCACGGACTGTTTATGCTGGCCTCCTCCAATGCCACCACCGGATCGGCTACCGGCGACGGCTCGGCCGTCAACACCAGCAGCTCGGGGTCAGGGTCGGGATCCGGGTCCCCATCCGGCGTGGCGATCGGCGCTGCCGTGGCCGTCAACTACGACCCCGCCGTCAACGAGGCCGAGATCGACCAGGGAGCCACCGTGAGCGCCAACGGCGTCACACTCCAGGCCACCAATACCGGCACTGCCACTCCCGCCGACAACTTCACCGCCAGCGCCACCTCCGGCAGCGGCGGCGGCAACATCGGCATCGCCGGCTCCGTCGCCATCAACATCGTCAACGACACCACCGAGGCCCTGATCGACAAGAACGCCACCGTCAACGCCGGCGGCGGAAATGTCACCCTCACCGCCACCGACACCGCTCTGACCACCACCTCGGCGTTGCCGACTTCGACCAACAGCACCAGCGGCGACGTCGGCATCGGTGCCTCGATCGCCGTGGCGATCGTCAATGACACGGTCTCCGCCGAGCTGGGCAACGGCGCCACACTCACCGGCGCCAACAACTTGTCGCTCACGGCGACATCGAGCGACACGGTCACCACCACGGCATCGATGGGCTCGGCCGGCAGTGTGTCGGTCACACCGTCGCTGGGACTGGCCATCGTCAAGGACAGCGCCACAGCCCAGCTCGGCACCGCTGGCAGCACACCCTTGAGCATCAGCGGCAACCTCACGGTCTCGGCGACCAATACCGGCGCCACCAACACCAGCACGATGGCCTCGGCGGCCGGCAGCAAGGCCGCCGTCGGCGCCTCGATCGCCTTGACCTTCGCCACCGACACGGCCACCGACACCACACTGCAAAATGTCACCAGCACCGGCGGCGCCATCACCTTCTCCGCCTCCAATTCCGCCACCAGCACCGCCATGGCCCAGGCCAGCGCCGCGGCGCACCGGGCACCAGCTCGTCGTCCTCCCAGGGCCCGGATGTGAACTCGCAGGTCTCCAACCAGCAGGGCTATGGGAGCACCGAGGCACCCGCAGGCACCGACGGCTCCAGCTCGGCAGCACCCTCGGCCTCGGCCTCCGACGGTAGCTCCTCCAGCGGCACCCCGATCTCGGTCGCCGCCGCCATCGCCGTCAACGTCTCCAGCTCCACCGCACAGGCCACGATCCCCGCCGGCATCGTCATCACGGCCCACGGACTGTTTATGCTGGCCTCCTCCAATGCCACTACCGGCTCGGCCACCGGCGACGGCTCCGCCGTCAACACCAGCAGCTCCAGCTCAGGGTCGGGATCCGGATCCCCATCCGGCGTGGCCATCGGCGCAGCCGTGGCCGTCAATTACGACCCCGCCGCCAACGAGGCGGAGATCGACCAGGGCGCCACTGTCAACGCCGACGGCGTCACACTCCAGGCCACCAATACCGGCACCGCCACTCCCGCCGACAACTTCACCGCCAGCGCCACCTCCGGCAGCGGCGGCGGCAACATCGGCATCGCCGGCTCCGTCGCCATTAACATCGTCAACGACACCACCGAGGCCCTGATCGACCAGAACGCCACCGTCAACGCCGGCGGAGGAGATGTCACCCTCACTGCCACCGACACCGCTCTGACCACTACCTCGGCGATGCCGACTTCGACCAACAACAACAGCAGCACCAGCGGTGAGGTCGGCATCGGCGCCTCGATCGCCGTGGCGATCGTCAACGACACGATCAGCGCAGAGCTCGGCAACGGCGCCACTCTCACCGGCGCCAACAACCTGTCGCTGACGGCCACATCAAGCGACATGGTGGCCACCACGGCATCGATGGGCTCGGCCGGCAGTGTATCGGTGACACCTTCGGTGGGACTGGCCATCGTCAAGGACAACACGACGGCGCAGCTCGGCACGGCCGGCGGCACACCGTTGAGCATCAGCGGCAACCTCACGGTCTCGGCGACCAATACCGGCGCCTCCAACACCACGACGATGGCCTCGGCGGCCGGCGCCAAGGCGTCTGTCGGCGCCTCCGTCGCCTTGACCTTCGCCACGGACACCGCCACGGCCACCACCGAGCAGAATCTCACTGCCGGCGGCGCCGTCACCTTCTCTGCTTCCAACTCCGCCACCAGCACGGCCAACGCCACGGCCAGCGCTGCCGGCGCCCCCGGGACTGACTCGTCGTCCCAGGGCTCGAGTGTGAACTCGCAGGTCTCCAACCAGCAGGGTTACGCCAGCAGCGAGGCGCCGTCCGGCACCGACGGCTCCAGCTCCGCCGCGCCGTCGGCGTCGACGTCGGATGGCAGTGTCAGCGTGGCGGCGGCGGTCGGCGTGAATGTCGTGACATCGAACGCCACGGCGACGATCCCGAATTCGACGATCGTGACGGCGAACGGCCTGCTCACGTTGGTCTCATCGGATACCACGACCGCAACGGCAGTCGGCGACGGCTCCGCGGTCACCACCGGCAGCTCGGGTTCCGGATCCGGATCCGGATCGGGCTCGGGATCGGGGTCCGGATCGGGATCGGGGTCCGGGTCCAGCTCCGGTGTGGCGATCGGTGCCGCCGTTGCGCTCAACCTCGTCAACGCCACGAACCAGGCGACGATTGGCCAGGGGGCCCAGATCTCGTCGGATGGCCTGAGCGTCCAGGCGCTGATGACGGGTGCCAACAACCCCTCGAACACTTACTCGGCGACCGCGACATCGGGGGCCGGCGGTGGCAAGATCGGCGTGGCCGGGTCGGTTGCGATCAACATCGTGAACGACACCAGCGAAGCTCTGATCGAGACGGGCGCTTCGGTCGCGGCCGGCGGCGGCGACGTCACAATGTCCGCGGTCAACAATTCGGCCGACACCGCCATGGCCGTTCCGGCGATGACAACGGGAGCATCGGGCTCAAGTGTCGGTGTCGGCGCCTCTCTCGGCTTGAACATCATCTCGGATACGACCGAATCGGAGATTCAGGACGGCGTGTCCCTGGTCGACGCCGGCGCGGTGACCTTGACGGCGAGCTCGCCCCACACGATCACGACCACGGCGATGAACGGCGCCTCCGGTTCGGTGGCCGTGGGCGCGGGCATCGCCATCGTGATCGCCAGCGACCAGACGATCGCCCAGATCGGTTCCGACAGCCAGACGCTACATGCATCGGGCGCTGTCACACTCAGTGCCAGCGGGACGTTCACGGTCATCTCGCAAGCCGATTCCGCCGCCGCGACCAATGGTGGAAGCGTCGGGGTCGGGGCCACTGTGGTCGTGAACGTGGCGCAAGATTCGTTCCTGGCCGAGCTGGACCGCAACTTGACGGCAGGCGGCGCCGTCTCGATCACCGCGACGGGCACGGGATCAGGGCAGGCCACCGCCATGGCCAGCGAGAGCGGCGCCCCCAGCACCAGCGCCAACACCGGAGGCAGCGACGGCACCGCCGATCAAGAGACGTCCAACCAGTCCACCTTCGCCATGACCGAAGGGGGCTCGGATTCACCAGACGTATCAGCACCTCCCTCGGCGAACAGTGAGATGACCTCGCCCTCCAGCGACGCCAGCAGCGAGTCAGGCGGTGACAGCGGAGAGTCGTCGGTCGGGATCGCGGCGTCCGTCGCGGTGAACGTCTTCACCACCAGCACGATCGCCGAGATCGACAACGGGGTCACCGTCACGGTCACCGGCGGACACTCGTTGACGGTGGGCACGACCAATCAAACCAGCGCCGCCGCCGTCGGCAACAGCCAGGCGGACGCCAACGAGAGTTCGATCGGCGCAGCCCTCGCGCTCAATGTCGTCAAGATCACGAACGAGGCCATGATCGGCTCGTCGACCACGGTTTCCGCCGATGGGATCACCGTCACCGCGGTCTTGCCCTCCACCCAGGTCGACGACTTCTCGGCGCAGGCCCTGGGCATCGCGGTCGGAAGCGAGGTGGGCGTCGCGGGCTCGGTCGGCATCAACGTCATCACGAACAACACCACCGCGACCATCGGTGCCAGCTCGATGTTGAGTTCGTCCGGCGGGCTCACGCTCACGGCCACGACCACGCAGACCTTCCAGAACGTCGCCGCCAGCGCAGGCCTCAGCACCGGAACGGCAGGCGTCGGCGTGGCCATCGGCGTCAACGTCATCAACGACACCACCCAGGCCTATCTCGACTCGAGCGTGACAGCCAACGTCGCCGGGCCGATCGCCATCACGGCGACCGGATCGCTCGCCCCATCCGACGACCCGTACCCGATCGCCGATTACACGAAGCTCACCCTGCCCACCTCGTCGCTGGCCGTCGGCGCCGGCGGCGGCGAGAGCGCGGGTGTCGCGGGCGCCGCGGTGATCAATGTCATCACGCAAGATACCTACGCGTATATTTCCAATAGCGATCAGATCAACCAGGCGGGCAGCCCCGGCGCTGATCAATCGGTGCAGGTTCAGGCGACCGACACGCTCACGATCGACGACCTGGCGGGTGGGCTCGCCGCCGGCGGCGACGCCGGCGCCGGCGCCGGGCTCGACGTCAACGTCATCACCGAGGACACCGAAGCCTACATCAGCTATGGAGCCGCGGTCTCCGCCGATCAGAGCATCAGCGTGCTGGCCGCCTCGACCGAGAACATCACGTCGACTGCTGTGCAGCTTTCGATCGGCGGTGACGCCGGGCTCGCGGGGGCGATCACGGTCGAGGTCTTGAACCTGACCACCAAGGCCTATGTCGACCACGATTCGACCATCGCGGCCCAGGGCAATGTGCTCGTGCAAGCGAGCCACCTGCCGACGATCAACACGATCGACGGCAACGTCGCCGTGGGGGGTACCGGCATCGGTGCCTCCGTGTCGACGGTGGTCGAGACCGACGTCACCCAGGCCAGTCTCGGGGCCAGCGACAATGTGACCGCCCACGGCAATCGGGGCACAATGCAGGTGCCGGTCGGCGACACGCCGACTGATACCCAGGCGGCCACCGGCGTGGCGGTCACGGCGGTCACGTTCCCCAACCTCCAGACGATCGCCGCCGGCGGGGCGGCCGCGGGCGACGCGGCCGTATCCGGCTCGGCCGCGATCAACGTGCTCAACTTCACCACCACTGCCACGATCGGCTCGGCGCCCAGGTGACCGCGACCAACGGCTCACCGGGAACCGGCCCGGGCGTGACGGTCCTGGCGGCCGACCCGCTCACGCTCTTTAGCACCGCAGGCGCCTGGCCGCCGGCGGCGACGCCGGACTCGGCGCCGGCGTGGACGTGGGGGCAATCACCAAGGACACCGAGGCCTCGATCTCGACGGCCACGGTCAATGCCGACGGCAACATCGTGGTCGTTGCCCTGTCGTCCGAGAATCTGACATCGCTCACGGCATCCGTCGGCGTCGGCGGTGACGTCGGCGTCGCCGCTTCGGCCGGGGTCTACGTGCTCAAGGTGACGACCCGGGCGTTCATCGGCGACGACCCCGATAACCCGACCCCCGGGACCACCGATGTTTACGCCAGCGGCAGCATTCTCGTGGCGGCGATGGAAGCGACCACGCTCAATCTGCTCTCGGGTAATTTCTCGGGATCCGGAACCGTGAGCGCCGGCGCAGCCGCGACCGTCCCGGTCATCAACAAGACCACCGAGTCGTTCATCGGCGCGGATGCTCAGGTCACCGCCCTGGGACTGGGCTCCGGGATCAGCGCCGAGAACGGCCAGTTCCAGATCACCTACGGCTCATACGCTTCCTCGCCCGGCGTGATCCAGCCCACGCCGATGAGCGCCAATGTGTCGAGCTCGACCAACTCGAGCAACAATGATCTCAACAGCCCCCGGTTCACAGGACAGCGGATTGCGACGCCCCTGACGCAAACGCTCCACGGGCTGGCGGTCACGGCCGATAACCAGGACGCGATCCAGGGGGTCGGCGTCGACGGTGGTGCCTCGGGTGCCGTTGCCGTCAACCTGAGCGGCTCGGTCGGCGTGATCACGAACAATACCAGCGCGGATATCGGCTCGGCGCCGAGATCAATAAGACCAATACGGGCGCAGCGGCGACCCAGGCAGTCCTGGTCGCGGCCGGCAACGATACGTCGTTCCTCGGTATCGCAGGCGCGCTCTCGTTCTCAGGGGCGGTCAGCGTGACGCCCGGCGTTGTCGTGCTCGTGATCAACAACACGATCTTGGCCTACATTGATGACGGCGCGATCGTAAACACGCGAGGCGACGTCGCCGTGGTGGCCCATTCCAGCGGCGACGTTTTCACGGTCGCCATCACCGGCTCGGGCTCCGGCACTGTCGCCCTCGCCGGCTCGATCGCGTTCGTTGATCTGACTGACACAACCATGGCCTATATCGGCGACACCGCCGCGAGTGACTCGGCCGGCACCGTCGTGAACGCGGGGGGCAACGTTCTGGTCGATGCCACCGACGACACCGTGGCTTACCTGATCACCGGCGCCATCTCGATCGGCTTCGGAGGCGGGGGGATCGGCGCCAGCGTCAGCGTTGCCATGTTGAACAAGACCACGGACGCCTTCATCGGCAGCCACGCGACGGTCAATGCCTTGGGCAACTCGAATTTGGATGATCCGAACGGCCTGTCGGACATCCTCGACGGCAATGACACCAGCTCAGGCTTCGAAACCGTCTCGGGCTTCCACGGCCTGGCCGTCCAGGCGTCCACCAGCGAGAACGTCTCCAACTTCGCGGCCGCGGGAGCGGGAGGGACGTTCGTCGGCCTGGCGGGCGGCGTCTCGGTCGAGTTGTTCAGCTCCGACACCCAGGCGTTCATCGGCAATAGCGCATATCAACGCGAGCTCGACCGGGGCGAGCTCGGCCCAGTCTGTCAATGTATCCGCGGCCAACCAGGCATCCGACTTCTCGTTCGGCGGCGGGCTGGGTATCGGTGCCGTGGGCATCGCCGGCGGCGTCGATGTCGGCCTCATGAAAAACTCGACCGAGGCCTATATCGGTAACGGCGCCCAAGTCCACGCCAAGGAAGACGTCGATGTCTACGCGCTTTCGGATGACAATGTGAAGAGCTTCGTCTTCGGCATCGGTGGCGGCGCCGTGGGCCTGGTTGGCGCCGTCTCGGTCTGGTCGATCGGCGAGGCCTATAGTGCCGGCTACACCGACGGCAACTCGAGCGACGGAACCGTCCAGAGCCTTCCGAGCGGCGGTCTCTCCGGCTCGAGCTCGCAGGCAGAAAGCCAGACCGGGGGTGCATCGTCCTTGGTCGGCTCGATCACGAGCCCCAGCAACAACGGGGCGGCCAGCAACACGCAGTTCATCTCCGGTAACGTGGGATCGGCTCAGAGCGGCGTCAACAACTCGGTCACCGGCGACCCGATCGACTCGGCGATCAACAGCACGTCGGTTCCGGCCGGCACGGTCGCATTCATCGGTTCCAGCGTCAGCGTGACCGCGGGCGGCAACGTGAACGTCCGGGCCAAGAGCGAGGTCGCGTACACCGCGATCGTGGGCGGCCTTGCGGTCGGCGCGGTTGGTGTCGGCGGCTCGGTCGCAATCGCCAACATCGAAGGAAACACGCAGGCCTACATCGACACGGGCTCGACCGTGAGCGCAGTCGGCAACATCGCCGTCGATGCCGAGCTCGTGAGCGACAACGCCACAGGCACCGCCTTCGCCGGGACGGCGGGAATCGTCGCGGTCGGCGCCCAGGTCGTCGACATCGAGGACAGCAGCACCGAGTCGGCGACCTTGAACAGCGGGGTAATCATCCCGCAGGCCCAGCAGGTTCAGGTGACGGCCTCTTCGAACCGGTCGCTCGACAGCCAGGCCATCGGCGGGTCGATCGGCGGCATCGCAGCCGGGGTGGCCGTGGCGATCGCCAGTGCCACCGGTGGCGCGACGGCCGGCATCGCCCAGAGGCGCAGATCGGCCAATCCTCGCATGAATCCGTCACCTCGGTGAACGTCTCGGCCGCGTCCACCGACTCTGTAACGGCGAATACGATCGGGGTCTCCGCAGGCGTCGGGGCCGGCAGCGTCAACTATGCTCAGACCACGATCGCTCCGACTGTCGAGGCCTATATCGGTGCCGATTCCAAGGTGACGACCACGGGCAGCGTCGCGATCGGCGCCATCGAGACGCCGTCGGGCTCGGCGACCAGTACGGGCGTGGCCATCGGTGAAGGCGCCGGGCTGGGCGTTTCACTGGCGCAGGCCGACAACGCTGCGAACGTGAGCGCTTATCTGGGCGACGGCAGCCAGATCAGTGCGGCGGATCAGAATGGCACGCGCGCCTTCACCATCATCGCCCAGCAATTCCCGGCCGCCAACAGTCCATCGGCCTACGCCGATGCAATTGCCGGCGCCGGCGGCCTCCTCCTGGGGGCAGATGGAGCCAGCGCGGAAGCGTCCAGCGGCGGCGAAGTGCAGGCCTACACGGGCAGCGGGGACCAGCTCCCGGACGGTGACATCTCGGTGAGCGCCATCAACCGGACCGATCAATCGGCAACCTCCACGGGCGTGGCCGTGGGATTCATCGGCGTGGGCGCCGCCATCGCGAGCGCCAGCTCGAATGTCGACACTGTGGCCACACTGGGACCAGGCACCAGCTTGAACACGACCGGGACTCTGCAAGTGATTGCAGCCGGCGTCGATCAAAACGCCGCGGCGGGCACGGCCGGCAGTGGCGGGGTCATCGCGGGCGACGGTGCGTCCGGGACGACTTCGGATACTTCGAGCGTCGCGGCCAACCTCGAGGGTGGCACCATCTCGGCCGCGAGCGTGGTTGTCACGGCCTCGCACGAGAGCGAATACGAGCCCAGTGCGAATTCGGTGAACGCCGCCGCGATCGGCGCCAGCGGCGCGACGGCCACGGATAACGACAGCCCGACGGTGGCTGTCATGATTGGAGCATCCGGGACGTCGCCGGCACCCACCCACCTCACCATCCTCGGCACGCTGACGGTCTCGGCGCAGAACCAGTTCGATGAATTGAGCGGGGGTGGTGCGACCGCGGGGGCCGGCGGCGCGATCAACGGCTCGGCAGCCCTCAGCCAGGCCACGCTCTCCGGCCAGGCCACCGTGACATTCGGCAACAACATCGACGTCCAGACGGGAACCGACCCCGCTACCAACCCCGGCGGAATCTCGGTCATCGCTTCGAGCATCCTCAACTCGTCCGATCAGGTCACGCTCACGACCGGAGGTGCCCTCGAAGGTGCCGGCGTGAACTCGAGTTTGTCGGCGACTTTGACCAACAACGTCGTGATCGGCTCGGAGGACAATTTCACGAGCTACGGTAACATCGGATTGGGTACCTATACCTTGGTGGATGCACAGAATTCCTCCGAGGTCAGCACCTACGGCCTCGCCGGCGTGGGCGTCGCGCTGGCCACCACCGATGTGACGACGAATCAGTACGTCACCGTCGATCCCAACACCGACATGACGGCCTTCGGGAACGTCGATCTCACGCCCGGTAATGCTCCGGATAACTCCGAGACGACGACCGTGACCGGCAGATCGAGCGCGCAGGGTTACGTTCGCGGCCTGATCGCCGTCCCTTCCGCGACCTCGACCACCAATCTCAATAGCAACGCCGCCCTTGCCATTGGAGCCGGCGACCAGATCGGCAGCGGACAGAATATCGTCATCGGCGGCTTCCCGGGCGTTCCCGCACCCTCGGCCGACGGCACGGGCCACGGTTACGAGCTCGGTTTCATTCCAGTGACCGACGGCTCGAGCCCTTCGAATGAAACCACGTCGTCGACTGTGACCAACGATGGCACGCTCACAGCAGGCATCTACCACGACCTCAATATCACGATTCCCAACGACCAGAACAACGGTTTCACTTCCACGATCACGAACAACGTCCAGTTATCCCTCACCGGCACGCTGGCAAGCGGCTCGAACCTGGTCAACAACCTGTCGAGCACGTTCGGGCTGTCCATCGGCCAGACGGTGACGGGTACCGGCATCCCGACCGGTACGACAATCAGCGAGTTCGGCTCATCCACGGCACTGACGGGCACGCTCGCCGTCGGGTCGGCGGTGGTGACCGGGCTGTCGAGTACGGACGGGCTCTCGGTGGGCGAGGCAGTCACGGGGCCCGGTGTCCCGTTCGGCACCACGATCAGCTCGATCGACTCGGGCACCCAGGTGACCCTGAGCGCGGCCGCGACCTCAGTCGGCTCGCAAATCTTGACGTTCCTGCCGTATGTGGTCCTGAGCCAGGCCGCCACGCAATCAGGAGCGGAAACCGTCACGTTCGGCATCGCGTCCGGCGGTGCGCCCTTCTCTTACAGTTATGACTCGAGCTTCAGTCCGACGAACCTCATCTCGCAGTATTTCAACTCGAACACCCAGACCGGCACGCTCACGACCGGCTCGACCGCGGTGACCGGGCTGTCCAGCACGAGTGGGTTGACCGCCGGCGAGGGGGTGCAGGGAACCGGCATCCAGAGCGGGACGACAATTTCCCAGATCAACTCCGGAACCTCCCTTGCCGGCACGCTCACCAGCGGGTCGACCTCGGTGGCCGGTCTGTCCAGCACGACCGGCCTGGCCGTCGGCCAGGAGGTCACCGGGACCGGAATCCCCGGCGGTACCACGATCACCGCGATCAATTCCACGACGACCAGCATCACGGGCAACCTGACGAGTGGGTCCCCCATCGTGACCGGGTTGTCGAGTACCACCGGGCTCGGGCCGGGCGAGCCCGTGACGGCATCCGGCATCCCCACGGGCACCACGATCAGCCAGGTGAACTCGGGCGCCACACTGACCGGTACGCTCACCAGCGGGTCGACCGCGGTGACCGGGCTTTCGAGCACCAGCGGGCTGACGGCGGGCCAGTCGATCACGGGCACTGGCATCCAGCCCGGCACCACGATCAGCCAGGTCAGCTCCTCCGTCACGGAGACCGGCACACTCACGAGCGGGTCGACCATCGTGAATGGACTGCCGATCACAAACGGATTGCTCGTCGGCCAGAAAGTCACCGGGACTGGCATCCCCTCCGGCACGACCATCAGCCACTCAAGCGCAACCGCCAGTCTCACCGAAAGCGGCGCGATCACGAATGGGTCGGCGACGGTGACGGGGTTGTCGAGTACCGCGGGGCTGGCGGTCGGCCAGGCCGTCACGGGGACCGGCATCACCGCCGATACCTCGATTCTGTCAATTGACTCGAGCTCCCAGGTGACACTGAACCAGAACGCGACCGCCACCGGGTCGGAGACCCTAACGTTCCTCCCCGAGCTGATCATTACCGGCTCACTCACCGGCGGGTTGGCCACGGTGGGGATGACGAGTACAACCGGCCTGGCCGTCGGTCAGGCCGTGGTCGGGGCCGGTCTGCCGGCGGGCTCCACGATCAGCCAGATCAACTCGGCGACGACCCTGACCGGCACGCTTACCAGCGGTCAGTTCACGGTGGGCGTATCCAGCACGACCGGCCTGGTCCTCGGCCAGTTTGTGCAGGGGACCGGGATCCCCGCCGCAGCCACGATCAGCCAGATCAGTTCCTCCACAACCAATCTGACGGGCACACTGACCAAGAACTCTGCGGTCGTGACGGGGTTATCGAGTACCTCGGCGCTGGCCGTGGGTGAAGTCGTCACGGGGACCAACATCCCCGCCAACACGACGATTCTCTCGGTCGACTCCACCACCCAGGTGACGTTGAGCGCAAACGCCAGCGGCGGCGGTTCGACGGCTCTGTCGTTCCTCCCTTATGTCACCCTGAGCGCCGCGGCGACCGCGGGCGGACAGCAGAGCGTGACATTCCTCTCGTACATCACGCTCAACCAGAACGCGTCGACCAATTTTTCGGAGGCTCTGACGTTCCCCGCGTATATCACCCTCAGTGCGGCCGCGACCTCGACCGGGGCATCAAGCCTCACGTTCCTGCCGCAGTTGATCCTGACCGGCACGCTCGCCAGTGGGTCGCCGACGGTGAGTGGCTTGTCCAGTACCGACGGGCTGGTGGTCGGCGAGGAAGTCACGGGGAACGGGATCCCCGCCAACACGACGATCACCGCGATCAACGCCGGTCTTTCCCAGGTAACCCTGAGCCATCAGGCGACCTCGAACGGCGCGCAGACCCTGACGTTCCTCTCGTATCTGATCCTGAGCACGCCTGCGACCCAGGGCGGCTCGCAGACCCTGAGCTTGCTGCCCTATGTGACATTGAGCCAGGCCGCGACCCAGAGCGGATCGCAGACGCTCACGCTGCCGTCGGAAATGATCCTGACCGGGACGCTCGAGAGCGGCTCGACGACGGTGAGTCTTGCGAGCACGACGGGCCTCAGCGTCGGTGAGGAAGTATCGGGTACGGGGATTGCCGTCGGCACGACAATCAGCTCGATCGACGTCTCCAACTCACAGGTGACCCTGAACCAGGCCGCAACCGCCAGCGGGTCGCAAAACCTGGCGTTCTCGCCGCCTCAGATGATCCTGAGCCAGCCCGCGACCGCCAGCGGATTGGAAACGTTGACATTCCCTCCCACGTTGACCCTCAGCCTGCCTGCGACCGCCAGCGGGACCCAGGCCCTCACATTCCTTTCCCAGGTCACCGTGGCCGGCACGCTCGCCAGCGGGTCGGACGTTGTGACCGGGCTGTCGAGTACGTCGGGACTGGCCGTCGGCGAATCGGTGACGGGAACCGGCATCCCCGCCAACACGACAATCGTTTCCGTCGACACCAGCACGCAGGTCACCTTGAACGCGACCGCGACCGCCAGTGCGTCGGAAAACCTGACCTTCACATCGAGCGCGGGGGCGTCGATCGAGGCCATGCTGCTGGACAAGGGAACCTCCAGCAGCAACGTCGGCGCGTTCGTCCTGGGTGCGACGTTCGGCCCGGACGGCACCGTCGTCCAGGGGGCAGGTCTCTTTGCTTCCGGCGGGTCCGTGACCGTGAACGCAGATACTTTCGACACGTCCAGCACCGGAAGGATCGTCTCCTACGGCGGAGCCACCATCGACGTCGAGAATGACAGCCCGGACTATCTCATCCTGGGACCGGTCACGATCCCGGACCTCGCCGGCGGAGTCGTGCTTTTCACCGGCAAGGCCGGGCAAAGTAGCGCGACGGGCGCCGGGATGACGATCGATGCCGTGGGGGCCAGTCAAACTCCAAGCATCACGATCGACAATGCGTATCCCAACAACGTGGGAACGCCCCCGGGGGGAGGACAGTACGGGCCCGCGCTCTTCGTGACGGCCCCGATCGAGAACCTGGGAGGGCTGCTCCAGATCACAAACGTGTACGGGTCGTGGGGCCAGGCCGCTCAGATCGACTGCCAGCAGGTGAATATCGACGTGCCCAACGGAGTTGCCGTCATTGTCGAGCCGCCGGGTACCCCGTATTTCGCCGGCGGTAACCCCTATTCGGAATGGGAAACCGCGATCAACTGGCCAGGCGGAAACCCGACAGGGGCGGGCTACCCGTCGACGTACAGCGCGGACCAGGCCATCGCCTATGTCGCGAATGCCGAGTATAACTCCGGCGGTACTTATACAAACGCTTCCGGTCTCACAGGGTACCTGATCGGCACGGCCGGGGAGTCCAGTTCTGCAAATGTCGTGACATATCTCCAAAGTTACGTGTTCTTCGGCGACGGCCTCCCCTACACGGGAATTGGTGATGATTCTCCAGGCACGGCGAGCACGCAGTCGAGTGAAATCGGCGCCGGCTCCGGAAACTACCGGATCGGCAGCGGCGGGCCCAACAACAGCGATGGATTCTTCCCGCTCATCCCGGTCGTGCCGGTCTCGGAAGCAACGCCCAGCTCGGAATCGGTGTCCCAGCAGTACGAAGCCGCCACCCTCTCCGGCAGCCAGAACAGCAGCGCAATTTTCGGCGGACAGGTCGCCATCAAGGCCGACTACATCGATCTGGACGGCCCGATCACGGTCGGCCCCCCCAACAACTGGGCGCTCGATCTCCCCGCCTCGCTGAGTGCGCCCTACGATCAGGCCACCCAGACCGAGGGCATCCTGACCTATGACCTCCAGGAGTACATGAGCGAGATCCAGACAAACCCTCAGGCAAACCCGCTGTTCGATATTCCTGTGTCGGATCTGGGGGCTCTCCCGTCCGGCGATTCCCAGATCACCGCACAGTATAACGCCCAGACCAACCAGATCATCGTCAACAACATCACCGCATCCGCGGGCGGTGCCAACATCTACCTGGACGGGCAGATTATCAGCACCAATCTCTATGGGGAGCTTCACGTCAACGGCGGTCTGGGCCAGGTGAACGTGACCAACGAGACCGGGATCCCACTGACGGTCCAGAACGTGAACGCCGGCAGCACCCTGCCCGGCAGCGCCACGGTGAGCCAGGTTGATATCAAGGACTTGAGCTCTCCGGGTTCCGGCCAGGGCACACAAACCCTGTACGTTTATCAGGCCGGCCAGGGGATCTCAACATTCACAGGTGCCTACACCGACACATTCAATACGCTGACCGGCACGCTCACGAGCGGCTCGAGCGTGGTGACCGGCGTGTCCAACACGACGGGCCTGGGGGTGGGTCAGCACGTGCTGGGAGCAGGTATCCCCGCCGGCGCGACGATCCAGGCGATCGACCCGGCCGATTCTCAAATCACACTCACGAGCGCCGCCACCGCCAGTGGCTTGCAGGTCCTGGCAGAAACCAGTGCGAGCGACGGCGGTTTCTCGGCCGTTGCGGGAACGTCGACGGATTTCACTCCCGAGGCAGGATTGCGGTGGGAGTGGATGGAGACGGCAAGCCTCAGCCGGTACAACGGTTCCAGCCCGACCGGGATACCGCTCAATCAGGACTGGACCTGGTCAGAGCCAGTCGGTGTGGCCAACGACCCCTGGCAATACGAGAGCCAGTCCGGCGACTTGTCCCCGATCGTCAATTACGCGTCCGTTCCCCAGGGCTGGACCACTCTCGACTCCGGCGATGAGAACACCGTTTTTCAAGAGAATATCAGCGCGTCTTCCTATTATTTCCAGGAGTACGTCCATTATCACGGCGCGAGCAACGTGGGGGATACCGGCCATTATGGCTTCAAGATGACGAGCGGCCCCGACTCCAGCGATAGCCAGACGTACGGACTCTGGATCTTTAACTACGAGTATTCCGCCACGCTCACGTTGACCATGTCGGTCAAGGCGGACAATCCGATTGCGGTCGATTTCTTCGGTGCCGCGACGGGCTCGATCAATATCACATCCGATGCCCACGTGAGCCTCGATGGAACGATCACAAACCCCAGCGGCACCACGACGGTCAGTGCCCAGGGCGGCGTGTCGGTGGCGCCTGGCGTGACCATCAACACGAGCAACCTCACCCTGAACGACTCCGACGGCATCGGCAGCCCGACGCAGCCGTTCCTGGTGACCTTGCCCCCCAGCGGGGTACTCAATATCCAGGGCGGCAGCCTGGGCGTGTACATCCAGATCAATTCATCGGCACTCGTCGACCAGGTTTCTTCCGGCGACGCGACCGATGGCTACGGCGACGTTGTCATCAATGCGACCGGCGCCCTGGAACCAGACCCCGGGCTGCCGGCCGGCACCGAAAACATTATCGGTAATAACATCACGCTCACCAGCAGCACCGGCGGAGTCGGCTCCCAGGCCGCGCCCCTGGTCATCGCCGCGGGATCGGCGCCGCCCGCCAGCGGCACCCAGGGCGGAGTCGTCAATATCACCGCGTTCGATGACATCGGCATCGAGCAGGTCGGCGGCGATCTCCTGGTCGGCAAGATCGCCTCGACCGCCAACGGCAATGTCTATCTCGACGTTCCCGACGGCCAGGTCCTCAACGCGCACGGCCAGACCGCGGCCCAGGCACTCAGCCAGACCCAGATTCAGCAGATCGCACAGAACCTCCAGTTGACGGCACTCACCGGCGCTCAGCAAAGCGAGAACCAGACTGTCTCGGCGTACGAGAGCAGTGTCGACGGCAATTACCAGCAGTACTGGCAACTGCTCCAGAATGGCACCGTTCAGGGTGGGACATTCACGCTCAATGAGTCGGCCATACCGGGATTTGCGGCGCGGACGGCCAGCGCGCTCGGCCTCAATGCATACGCGAACGGCTCTGACAGCACCATTCGCTTTAATTCCATGCCCAACTTGAGCACGGGCCAGCCGCTCGAGTACACCACGGTCGGTGCGCCGATCGGCGGCCTGGCCAATGGCACGACATACTACGCGATCGCCGGGCCGTTCGACTCGTACGTCGATCCGACCGACAGCACGATCCACATCAAGACCGGCCCCACCATGAGCACGGGTCAGGCGCTTGAGTACACTTCCACGGGCACGGCGATCGGCGGTTTGACGAGCGGCACGACGTACTACGCGATTGCGAGTTCGTTCCAGTCGTACGTCGATGGAACCGACAGCACCATCCATTTCAACACCAGCCCGAACCTGACGACCGGCCAGGCGATCGTCTACAACTCAACCGGCACCGCGATCGGCGGTCTGGTGAGTGGCAATACGTACTACGTGATCGTCCAGAGCCCGACGGTGATCCAGCTTGCCGCCACCCAGGCCGACGCCACCCAGGCAACGCCCGTTCCGATTGTGCTCGACCCGACTCAGGGCTCAGGCACCCAGACCCTGGGCAATTTCTCGATGGCGATCGTCCAACCGGTGAGCGCCATGCTGAGCGGATCGAGGATCCAACTCGCCGCCTCGCTGGGCGATGCCCAGGCCGGCCGGTTTATCACGCTCGACCCCACGCAGGGCTCGGGGACGCAGACGCTGGGAGGTCTGTCGGTGGCTCTGGTACAGCCACCGGCAACCACGCTCTCCGGCTCGATCATTCAACTGGCGGCCTCGCTGGGCGATGCGCAGGCCGGCCGGTTTATCACGCTCGACCCCACGCAGAGCTCCGGCACGCAGATCCTGGGCAATTACTCCGTCGTTTCCGCCGGGCAGGAAGAGACATACGCCAGCGGACTGTATACGCAGACCGTTGCCTTCTTCGTCACGAACCTCGGCCCGACCTGGCCGACCTTGCCGGACTTCCAGACCTTCAATGCCCAGTTCCAGTACTCGATCCCCGACTTCGAGGCACTGGTCGACAGCGATTACCAACTGTACTGGCAATTGATCGATAACGGCAGCGTGCAGGACGGCACGTTCACCTTGAATCCCTCGGCCGTGCCGGCCTTCACCAGCCAGGCGGCCGCCGCTCTTGATATCGCCAACCCGACCGCCGCCCAGGTCGAAGCGTACGCCAGCACCCTGTACGACCAGACGGTGACCTTCTTCGTCAACAACCTCGGTGCCTCGTGGATGAGCCTGAGCGAATTCCAGACGTTCGTGCCTCAGTTCCAGTATTCGGTCACCAACTTCGAGCCCGTGGTTGCCACCAATTATCAGCAGTACTGGCAGTTGCTTCAGGACGGATCCGTGTCCGGAGGCGTGTATACCCTTGCCGTCGAGTCGGCCTACGCAGCGCAGGCAGCCAACTCGCTCAATATCGACGTGAGCAGCGTCACGCCGGCCCAGGTAGACGCCTACGCAACCAACCTGTACCAGGAGACCGTGACCTTCTTCCAGGAGAACCTCGGTCCCACCTGGATGAGCCAGCCGGAATTCCAGACGTATAACAGCAATTACCAGTTCACCGTCGCCGAGTTCCAGAATCTGATCAACGTCAACTACCAGCAATACTGGGTACTCGTGGCCAATGGCAGCGTGAATAGCGGCACGTTCACCCTGAATCCCTCGAGCGTGCCGACCTTTACCAGCCAGGCAGCCGCCGCGCTCGGCATCATGAATCCGACACCTCAGCAGGTCGAGGCCTACGCGAGCACGTTGTATCAACAGATCGTGACATTCTTTGCCACGAACCTCGGCTCGTCCTGGATGAGCCTGCCGGAATTCGCTGCGTTCAGTGCACAATTCCAGTACGTCGTGACGGCTGCGCAGATCATCCCCGCCCTCACGCAGAATGCGGTCTGGACCGAGGAGCAACTGACGGCCGCGGTCGACCAGATCGCACTCAATCCCAATGCGCCGGTCGGAGTCGGAATTCCCAACGTCGTGGGGAACGTCGTGACGATCGACGCCCAGAGCGGCATCGGCACGACGGCCGCGCCGGTCCAGATCAACCTCACGGATCTGGTATCCGGAAATCTCACCCCCAAACAGAAGGCCGAGCTCGCCGTGGCCACGGCACCCGGCGATGTGCTGTACATCGGGCAGGATCCACAGGGCAACACATACACGTTTGCCTATGGCCAGCAGCCGCCCCAGGTGACCGAGATCACGGGGATCGACGTGGTGCAGACCTCCCCGCTCTTCGTGTCGGCCGCGACCGCGTTCAATGCGAATGTCGGCGGCGTGCTCTACGTGCAGAGCAGCACGCAGAACCTGATTCTCGGCTCGATCCAGGCCGGGATGAGCGTGGAGCTGGCGGCCGCGGGGAGCATCTTGAGCGCGGGAACGGCGACTCCACAGATCTCGACGCCGGGCGACCTGACACTCCTGGCCGGCAGCGGTGATCTGGGGACTTCGACATCGCCCCTGGTCGTCCAGATCGGCGGGACGCTGGTCTCGGCCCACGCGGGCGGCGACATCAATCTCGACCAGGTAGCGGGGCAAGGCCCGGCAAATGGCAATCTGATCATTGAACAGATCGTCGCCGGAGGCAGCGCCACGATCACCGCCGACGGCTCGATCGAGAACGGCAACATGCTGACGGGGGGAACCCCCACGGCGACTCAGTGGAACGTTTCCGCCCCGAGCGTCAAGCTGGTGGCCGGTGCAGCAGGCGGCCCCGACGGCTCGATCGGCAGCCCGAGCGAGCCTCTGGTCGTGATCCCGGCTCTCAACACCACGTCGCTGTCGCTCACCGCGATGGCCCTGAACGGGCTCTTTATCGATAGCCTCGGCACGCTGAATTCCTTGAACGCGAGCACCGCCACCGGCAATGCGACGGTCCAGGTTTTGACGGGCGACGCGAATCTCGCCCTTATCAGCGATCCCTTCGGCCTCGTGACCCTCACCGCGCTCGGCTCGATCCTCGACGCGACCTCGGGAATGGACACCGACATCGTCGCAACCAGCGTGATCTTGACTGCGACGAGCGGCACGATCGGACTGGTATCGGCCCCGGTACGGATCATCACGTCCGACGAGGGACCGGGCACCGTGACCGCTCATGCCCATGGCATCGTGAACCTTGACCAGGTGTCGGGCGACATGACGGTCGTCACCGTCATCTCCGACACGTCCGACGTCGTATTGAGCGCCCTAGGCTCGATCCTCTCCGACAACGGAATGGGTGTCACAACGAGCAATGTCGACGGCGTGAATCTCACCCTGACGGCCGTGGCGGGCTCGATTGGAACCCCCAGCGCGAACCTCTTCATCCAGACGTCGTATTCGGGAATTTTAACGGGCGAATTGACGGCGGTCGGCCAGACCGGAGTGTACCTCACGCAGGTTTCCGGCGGCCTGATTGTGGCGCAGGCTGTCGCGACCACCGGCAATCTTGAGATCACGGTCGACAACACGTCACCGACGGGAGAGGGTCTGGAGCTCATCTCCGGAGGCACGATCAGCGCGCCCGATACCAGCCAAAGCAACGGCAACGTGCTCTTGAGGGTGGGTGGCAGCGTCTTCATCGCCGCCGGCAGCACGTTCTCCGCCGGCCAGAGCGTGACGATCAACGGCAACTACGTGAACGCCGTGCCCCCGGTCGGCATCCGGTTCGACATCGACACCGCGATTGTCGCTCCGATTGTCACGCTCATGGGCAACGATCAACCCGACACCTTCAACATCCAGGCGACCGCCTCGAATTCGACAATGACGATCGACGCCGGCACGGGTGTCAACACGTTCAACCTCGGCAGCAACGAGCCCTTGCAGGGCGGAATCGTGGACAACCTCAAGGGGGCGGAAATCCTCATGGGGAGTGGAGCCGACACGCTCAACGTCGACGACACCGGCAGCACGATCTCCAAGACCGGAACACTCACAAGCTCGACCCTCACCGGCCTGAACATGGGCCCCGACGGGATCACGTTTAGCGGCCTGGCATTCGTCAACATCGATCTCGGCTCCGGCGGCAATACCTTCACCATCGCCAGCACGATTGCCGGCCAGACGTTTGTGAACAGCGGCACGGGCAATGACACGGTCAATGTCCAGACGACCAGCGGCCCGACGACGGTCAATACCGGGGGCGGGACCAATACCGTCAACGTCGGCAGCTTGAGCCCCGCGGTTGGCGGCATCGTTGACGGCATCCAGGGTGCGCTCACGGTCGACGGCAGCGGCGCCGACACCATGAACGTCGATGACACCGGCAGCACCATTGCCAAGTCGGGAACGCTCACAAAGGCGACGCTCACCGGACTGAACATGGGCCCGCTGGGCATCACCTACTCTGGCCTCGCGACCGCCAGGATCAGCCTCGGCTCGGGCGGGAATACCTTCCTGATCGAAACGACCCACACGGGACAGACCATCCTCAACACCGGCACGGGAACCAATACGATCGACGTCCAGACAATCAGCGGCCCGACAAACGTCAATGGTCAAGGCGCGAGTGACACGATCAACGTGTCGAGCACCGCGCCCACGAGTGGCGGAGTCGTCAATCTGATCGGTGCGGTCCTGTCGGTGGACGGCGGCTCCGGCGTGAACACCGTCAACGTCGACGACACCGGCAGCACGGTCGCCAAGTCGGGAACGCTCACCGCAAACGCCCTCAGCGGCCTCGAGATGGGCGGAGTCTTGTCGTATCAGAACCTGACAAATCTGAATATCTCGCTGGGCTCGGGCGGCAACACTTTCAGCGTGGTCGCGACCAGCGCCGTCACCAACACCGTGATCAAGACCGGCACGGGTCAGGATCAAGTCAGCGTGCTCGGCATCGCTGGCCCGCTCAACCTCGATGCGCAAGCCGGGCCCAACGTGGTCTATCTGGGCAGCACCGCGCTCAACAACGGTGGCACCCTCCAGACCATTTCTGCGCCCTTGACGATCAACGGCAGCGGCGCCGACACACTGAATGTCGACGACTCGGGTGACGCCCAGGCGCGGACGGGCACCCTGACCGCGACGGGCTTCACGGGGCTGGGCTTGAGCCCGTCCGGCGTCGACTATAGCGGCATGTCGGCGGTCAACTTCTCGCTCGGCAAAGGCAGTTACGATTTCACAATCGCCGGCACCATCCCCGGGACGACGAGCGTCGACACCGGAACAGGAAGCGGCATCTTCAACGTTCAGGCGATCAGCGGCCCGACGACCATCAATTCCACATTTGCCCCCAATACGATCAACGTCGGATCGCACACCCCGGCTCCGGGCGGTACGCTTGCGGGGATCGCGGCTCTCCTGACCGTTCAAGGGGGCCAGTATTTCGATGTCGTCAACGTCGACGACTCGGGGGATCCGGCGAACGAATCGGCACAGTTGACCGGCTCGGCCCTCACCGGTCTGGGGATGGCCGACGGGATTGCCATGAGCCTGGTGAGCGCGCTCACGGTCAATCTCGGGTCCGGAACCAACACATTCCTGGTCGAGGGCACACCGCTCGGGCAGACGACGGTCAATGGCGGCAGCGGCGCGACGACGGTGAACATCCAGGCGATCGCAGGTCCGGCCACTTTCAACATGGGCTCCGGAGACAACACGATCGACGTCGGCTCGCTGGCCCCTGCCTCGGGCGGAACGCTCGCTGGAATCGCGGCCGCCCTGAGCTTGAGCGGCGGCACGGGATCGACTTCACTCAACCTCGATGATAGCGGGGATATGGCGGCCCGCACCGGCATCCTGGCCGCGACGTCGCTCAAGGGTCTGGGCATGCTGAAAGGAATCACCGAATCCGGAATGTCGTCGGTCGACCTGGCACTCGGGTCGGGCACAGTGAATTTGACCGTCGCCGGCACCGGCGCGCGGGAGCGACGATCACCACCGTCAACGGCAACGATACGTTTAACATCCAGGCGGCCGCGGGTCCGCTCTCGATCTCCACCGGCCCGGGTAACGGCACATTCAATGTCGGCAGCCAGATGCCCACGATGGGCGGCACCTTGGGCGGCATCGTCGGCGCCCTCACTCTCAACCCCGGCGCCGGGACGAATACTCTGAATGTGGACGACAGCGGCGATGCGACCGCCCGCACGGCCACTCTGTCCGCGACCTCCTTGACCGGGATGGGGCTGGGAGCCGGCATCAACTACCAGAGCATGGCGTCTCTGAGTGTGCGCATGGGCCAGGGCAACGATACCTTCGACCTCACCGGACTTTCCCCCGTCATGACGGCGGCGACCATCGACGGCTGGTCGGGCGACAACATGTTCTCTGCACAGATCGCGGGCGACTTCACCGCCCTCCTGACGCTCCTGAACTTCGCCGAGATCACGTCCTTTACCATCGGTGGCGACCTGAGCGGCCAGGTCATTGTGCATCCGATCTCTCAAGGCACTCCGCCGCCATCGCAGCCCAACGGTCAGATCGACTCGATGATGATCACCGGCTCGGTGACCGCGACCGGCGCCGTTCAATCGCCCGCGATCGAGTCGCTGCAAATCGGCGGTGATTTGAGTGGCACGGTCACGGAGACTTCGGCGAGCGTGCCCGGCAGCTTGACTGTCACCGGCTCGATCACCAGCACGGGAAAAGTCACATACGTCGGGACGCTCACCAAGCTGACGGTCGGACAGGACGTGGCCGGTCAGGTCGAGGACTTCACCACCATCCAGAATATCTCGATCGGAGACTCGCTGACTTCGACCGGGACGATCACGGCCGGAAACGTGAACGACCTGGCCATCAAACAGATCCTCGCGGGGCAGGTGAAGGTGACCGGGGCCCTCAATAATCTCACGGTTGGAACAGCCGTCACCGGGACTTACTCGGCCGGTCAACTCGGCAAGGTCACGGTCGATGGGGTCGTCGTGCACGCTCCCGTGCCGCCTCCTCCACCGCCGCCGCCTCCACCGCCGCCGCCTCCTCCTCCTCCACTCGTAACTCTGATGAATGTCACCGAGGTGATGAACAAGAAACATCAGGTCGCCCAGATCGTGGTGACCTTGAGCGGTGCCGTGTACGCTCCCCTTGCCGACCTGACTTCGAACTACCGCCTCGTAACTCCCGGCAAGAAGGGATCGTTCACGGCCAGGAACGCCGGCGTCATCCGGCTCAGAAGCGCGCAGGAAACCGGCGCGGGCAATACCGTGATCCTCACGCCCAAGAAGCCGTTCACGCTCGCGAAACCGGTCCAGCTCACGATTTCAGGGACAGGCGCTACCGGCCTGGAGGACACGTACGGGCGCTTGATCGACGGCGACCACAACGGCACGGCAGGAGGTAACGCGGTCGTCGTCCTCACCAAAAAGGGTGTGACCATCGACGCAGTGGAGCTGGCCAGAGCGGGCGGGCCGACGGCTGCGTCTGCAACCGCGCCGAAAGTCGCCGTCACGACCGTTACGACCGATACCGTCCGAGGGCCGCTCAAGCTCTTCCGATCCGCCGAGCGAAAGTCGATCTCCCGCGCACCGCTGCGCCATTAGAGTGGCGGCCGAAGTCCGATCAGAGTTTTCCCGTTGTGTCATCCGTAGGTGATATAGTTCATCACCGGAAAGAAAGCCCGGGGCATGCTGCCATGGACGGCACTTGTCAGGGAAATCCTTCTCTTGCGAGGTTTCCATCCATGTCCAGCGACCGGACCCAGCATTCGTCACGCCATCGGGGCCGTCTGTTCCGAGCCGAGGTGGCATACCATCGGTCCAATCGGATCCAGCAACGTCCCCAATTCGACAACCTCGAAGAGCGCGCCCTGCTGTCGATCACCAGCGTCACGGGAATCAATCCGCTCACCCCGCACCCGCTGGTGGGAAACTCCTACACGGGAACGGTTGCCCAGTTCGTCGCCACGGATGCCGGGCCATTCAGCGCGACCATCAACTGGGGCGACGGCCATACGACCGCAGGGTCGTTCGTGGACAACGGCGGCGGCAATTACAGTGTGACGGGCACCAACACCTTCACTTCGCTGACGATTCCCGGGATCCCTGACAGCGTCACCGTTTCGATCGTCGATTCGACCGACCCGCCGGGCACGCCTCCGAGCGTCGCGAACAGCATGGCCGTCGTCGACGACGTGTCCATCATCGCCTCGCCCACGACGGTGTCGGCAGTTCGCGGCACCGAAACTCCACTCGTCGACGTGGCGACCTTCACGGTCGCCAATCCGCTTGCGACGGCGAGCACGTATACCGCGACGATCAACTGGGGCGACGGCTCCCCCAACTCGCCCGGCGTGATCGTTGAGGATGCAGGCATGGTCTTCCACATCGAAGGCGCTCATACCTATGCGACCGTCGGCTCGTTCCCGATTGGCGTCACGATCCAGAATGCCGGCGGTAGCTCGGCCGTGCTCTCACCGACGACCCCCGCCACGGTCGTGAACTCGAATATCGCGGCACAGGCTGTTCCCGTCGTGGCGACCGAAGGTACGGCCCTCAGTAACGTGGTCGTCGCCACGTTCACGGACTCCGGCGGCCCTCAGACCATCACCAACTACGCCGCCACGATCGACTGGGGCGACGGCAGTTCACCAACCGCTGCCACGCTGGTCAATGTCGGCGGCGCGAATTACGCCGTCGAGGGCTCGCACACGTACGAATCCGGCGGCAACTTCGCGACCGGTGTGACGATCGACTCCAACACACTGCCCGCCGCCCTTGCGCAAGGACAGGCCACCGTCGCATACGTGCCTCCAAGCGTCGCCACGATCGACTTCACAACGCCCGAACGCCAGAAGTTCAACGGGGTGATCGCTTCGTTTATCGTTGCGGCGGGCACGGTCACGCAACCGCCCAACGATTATCTCGCGACGATCGACTGGGGAGACGGCACCCCGCCCACCCAAGGGACCGTCGCTTTAGTCCCGGGCGGCTACCTCGTCTCCGGAATTCACACTTACGCCGACATTCCTTCGGCGACGTCAGTCGTTTACCCGGTGACCATCACGGTCAACGACCTGGTGGGCCACACCTCGGCACAGGTCACCAGCGAGGGAACCGTCACGGCGATCACGATCCCGCTCACCGGGTCGCTCAATCCCTCCACGGATACGGGCGAGTCGCACACCGACGCGATCACCAGCGACGCTCAACCCGCGTTTTATGGGACTTCGGAGTCTTCCGTGACGGTTTCGGTCTACGCCACTCCCACTGGCGGCGGCAACCCGATCCTGCTGGGCAAGACCCAGACCGCCTCAAGCGGTGCCTGGAGCATCACCTCCACGTCTCCACTGGCCGACGGCCAGTACACCGTCACGGCCACGGCCGTCGATCAGGGCGGCGTGAACTCGACGACCATCCAGGTCTTGCCCGATGCCACCCAGGGACCGCTGACGATCGACACCGTGGGACCGAAAGTCACAGGCTTCCAGTTCGACCCGCTCACCGGTCAGTTCGCGGTCACGTTCCAGGACAACCTGGCCGGGCTCAACCAGAGCGATCTGTTGAACGGGGTGAACTACAGCGTCACGACCATGCTGAACAAAACCCATCTCAAGCTGGGCGAGAAGTTCATCGTGACCAGCCTCACGACCACGACTCCCTTGAGCCCCACCGCGACGCAAACCGTGATCGGCACGATCAACAACGGCCAGTGGCTGCGCGGCGGACTGTTCACATTCACGATTACTTCCGGCGGAGCATCGGGCATCCAGGACGTCGCAGGTGTCGCGATGGACGGCGAGTTCTACGGCTATTTCCCCAGCGGAAACAACATTCCGGGCGGGAATTTCGTGTCGCGAATCAACTACATCCACGGAATCGGCACGGCTCCGTTGCCGGAAGATTCGTCGGCCAGTCCGCTCGTGCCTCCGGGAACGCCGGCATCGGGATTCAAGGTCAAGACCATCCGCCTGCCCGGCCATCAACTGGCAGTCCAGATCACAGGACCGAGCGGCCCCCTCAATCAGAACGCACTCTACGTTGTCCAGGGAAATAAGCTCGTCCCCGTCGCCAGCGACGCGACCAAAAGTCTGGTCTCGAAGACGCCCAGAACGAAAAAGGCTTCGGTCGAGCGTTCGGCGCGTGCAACCAGCGTGCACCGATCCGCGGAGACTCGCCGCCCTTGACGTTGGGTGATTGACGGCTCGAGAAAACGGTTGGCCCCGGGTGCGATCACGCGCGGAGAAACCAGTCGAGCCACTCGTAGGCGTGAGTTTGGGCGACCGCCGGGAAGGCGTGTCCCTGGCGGTGATTGAAGAGTCCGGCCGCTTCGGGCGCGCCGGTGATCTTCCAGACCGGGAGCACCGCCGCCACGTACGGCCAACTCCGCGGGCCGTCGGCCGACTGGCCTCCGATCAACAAGAAGGCGCGCGGAGCACACAGGGCCAGGACCTGGCCGTGGTCCAGACTGAAGCCGGGGCGCCCGATCGTCTCGCCGAGATACCACGGTGCAGTCCCAGTTGGAGAACTTGAGGCCGATTCCTCCCTCGCTCGAAACCGCGGCTCGAACCCGCTCGTCGAACGCGGCCAGGTAGAGGACTTCCTTGGCTCCCAGGGAATGCCCGATCGCGCCGATCCGCCGCGGATTGACGTCGGGCTGGGCGGCGAGCACATCCACGGCCCGCGTCGCGTCCAGCAGCATCTTGGCCATGCCCTTCACGCCGGGATGACGCTGGCGCAGCCACGTGACAGCCGTTTCCAGCTTGTTATCGCGCCGGTACTGCCAGAGGTAGTTCCGCGGACAGAATGCGACGTATCCCCGCCGCGCCAGATGCAGCCCGATGTGCAAGGCCTCGGGCCCTTCCAGCCCGGCGGGCTGGCGAATGGTCCAGTCGACCGTCGAGTGAAGCACCACGGCTCCTGGCCGCCCACGACCCGGACCAGCCGGCCGCAGCAGGTAAGCTTCGACCGGCAAGCCGCCCTCGGGCTCGAACGTGACGAGCTGGCGGATCACTCCGGCAGGTCGATCCTCCTTCACGACCTTCACAGAGTTGTCGCGACCAGAATTCGGAATCGATCCGATGAAGTCCCGCCAAGCCTGGCTCAGCTCGGCTCGCCGCCGGGCCCAGCCAAGGGCCGTCGTGATCGGGCGATTCTCGGCGTCGAAAAGCAACGGCACGGGGCCGGACGCGTTTGGTGGTACCGAGGCAGGAGGGCGCTGGACTGCGCTCAGCCAGGCCGGCTTCTCGTCCCCAGTCATCACGTCCTCCTCTTCTTGCCGGTGTCGGACGGCTTTGGCACCCAGGCATCACGTCTGCCATCCTGGTTGGCCCGGTTGACTATTAACGTGAACGGCAGCCAGGTATCGTACGACGTCAGCCGCGGGACGGACAATTGAGCTGCACGTGCGGGCTGCTGTCTATTCACCGCTACCATTGTTACAGTCATGGCTTGATGTTGATTGAGGTCCGATCCGAAAAACGGCTCAAGACAGCAGAGTACTCGAGATGAGTCCCTCAATTGCCCTCGTCCTTTCGTACGTCGCGTTGTCGGCGGCGCCCACTTCGGCCGACCCCAAGCCTGTCCCGATCACGGGCATCGTGGTCGAGCCTTCCGGCCGGCTAGCGACGGGAGCTGACGTCTGGCTGGTTGACGCACTCACAGCCGACGAGGGCCGGCGATTCGGAATGGAGCTGGTCTGGTCGAGCCAGGCCAACCCCAGCGAGGGAACGATTCCCGTCCTCGTCCACGGCCGTACCGACGCTGCGGGACGATTCACGCTCGAATTGTCACCGGAGGTCGTCGCGCGGCGCGTACCGCCGGTGCTGGCTATTTGGACCGCAACCACCGGTGCCGATCCACGGATCGCATCCCAGCTTCTGCTGCGAATCGGCGGGGCCGGCGAACCGCCCCTTCGCCTCGAGCCGGCGGCGCCCTCGCGTATCCAGATCATCGTGCTCGATGCCGCCCAGCGCCCTCTCACCCAGGCCAGGATCATTCCCAGCCGCGCGAGCGACATTCCGGTCCCCGAACCGCTCGGCCTTGCGCTCGCGGCCACAACCGATGACAGAGGAATCGCTGTCGTCTCAGGCCTCGTGCCCGATGAGATCCGTGTGGCAGCACCAGGCTTCGGGGCTCAGACAATCACGATCCCGGATTCCAAGATTCAAGGGGACACCGATCGCACGGTCACGGTGACGCTTGCCCCCGTCGGACGTGTCGTGGGTCGGCTCGTCGCACCTCGGAACGAGCCAATCAAGGGCGTGACTGTCAGAGCGACGACGCAGGTCGGGGGTTACATTGGCTCAGGGCAGGGGGGGTCGGCCGAGGTGAGCTGCGACGCAGAAGGGCGGTTTGAGATTCCGGCGATTGCCGCTGGGCCCCTGACGCTTCTGCTGGTGTTTGATCGAGAGAATGGCACGCCGCTTCGCGGCGAGCCGCCGCAGAAGCTGCTGGTCAATGCCGGCCAGGCGACGCAGGTCACGATCCGGTTGCGACCGACCATCAAGGTACGCGGCCAGTACCGCGAGCGGGAGACGAAGCGGCCGATCGCAGGGGTCAAGATCCTCTTGAACGGGCAGTATGGCGGCGACCGCTACGCCATCTCGGGTGCCGATGGAACATGGTCCGGCTGGATCAGCCCAGACGTAACCCAGCCATTCGCCTGGCCGCTCCGAATACCCGCGCCGTACTATCCACCTGGCGACCTGGCCCTCGGAATACAAAGGATGCCTCCGGCCGGGACCAGCGAGTTGGTGCTGCCACCACTTGAGCTGCCACGCGGCGTGGATGTCAAGGGATCGGTCGTCAACGACCGGGGAGAGTTTATTGCCGGTGCACGGGTCGAGGCCTGCTGGGACGTTTCGACGAAGATGGTCCACTCCATCGTGGCGCACACCGACCAAGCTGGCCGGTTCGAACTTTGCGGCGTCGATCCCATCGCGGAGCTGCGGCTCACCGCCTGGGACGGCTCTGCCAGCACGGCCGCGGAGGTGACGATCAGTGCCCAGGCGGCACAAAAAGGGCCCATCGTTCTGACAATCGCCCCCCAGAATACCGTGCCGGTCGGCGGCCGGGTCGTCGATCTGGCAGGCAGTCCCGTGGCCGGCGCGGGTTCAACTGTGGCGCAGGGTGCGCGCCAGGAACGGACGCGACATGGTCACCGAGCCCATCCTCTTCGGGGACCTGTTCCGGAGCATTCGCACGGATTCCCAAGGGCGCTACCGCGCGCACGGCGCCTCCCCGTGGGCGGCGAATACTTTGCCCATGCCATCGCGCCGGCAGCGCTCGCCGGTTTCTCGAGGGCGATTGAGCTGACGGGACACGCCCATGAGCTGCCGGACATTTTGCTGCGCCGGGTGCGGACGATCGAAGGACACCTGGTCGATCGGCAAAACAAGCCGGTGGCCGGCGGAGTGGTCCGCCAGTCAGGCGATGGCCCGATGCCGACCCGAGCAATGACGGCGCCAGACGGGCATTTTCAACTTGCGGGCGTCCTGGAAGGGCCAGCGGTGTTGTTCGCCGAGAAGGATGGCTTTCCCTTCCAGTTCCAACCGATCGATGATGGGTTGAAGCCGACCGAGATCGTGCTCGCTAGAACGACGGAAGCACCGGCGAGGAGATACCAGACCCTGCCGTCAGCCCGGCCATCCGAGGAAGAGAAAGCACTGTCCCGAAGATTGATGCAGCCCCTTGCCGAGA
Organism: uncultured Isosphaeraceae bacterium; assembly: GCA_963781785.1. GTDB lineage: Bacteria > Planctomycetota > Planctomycetia > Isosphaerales > Isosphaeraceae > CAWAHD01. Next base: position 2,297,173 of record CAWAHD010000002.1, read on the forward strand.
AGATGCTGGCCGAGGGAGATGACGACGACAAGGCCCGCTTTTTGCTGAGTGCGATCGACGTCGATCCATCCGCGGTGCTGGAATGGCTGGGGACCGTCAAGTTCAACGATGGCGGCTACATGAGCTCGATCAAGTTCAGGCTCGTCGGGGCCCTGGCGCGCAACCACCTCGATGAGGCCACAGCTCTGATCGAGGCGAGCACCGATGCCACGCTCCGCGCTCAGGGATACGCGGAGATCTGCGAGGTACGGCGCGACCTCGCTCGCGGTCGTGTCAAGGAATTGATCGCCCAGGCGATATTGATGCCCGAACGGCCGCAGTACGGCCGGCAGTAAGAATCGTTGCGCTGGAGAAGATCGCCGGTCGGTTGATCGACCTGGGCGAAACCGAGCAGGCGCGGAAGCTGCTCCAGGAAGCGGAGCGGACCTTCAAGGAGATGACCAAGAATCGCAACGCGCCTGCCTACTCCCTACAAGCTGCGGGTGTTCTCGCACGGATCGATTTGCCGGCTGCGCTCTTGATCCTCGACGACGCTGAGCGAGCCGCTCGCAGGAACCAGAGCGGAGACATGACCCGTATTCTCGATCGGTTCATGGGCGCTTTCGCTGAGAATCTGGCCGCCGAATCGCCGGCGGATGCGGAGCGAGTGCTCAACAGGCTGTCGCTTCAGATGCTGACGGTCGAGCGGGTCGCCGCGGTCTGCTTCAAGATGGCGCCCAAGGACCTGGCGCGCGCCCGGCGCATCGCCGATTCCCGGATTTCACCCGATGCCCCGGCCTACAGGCCCTACACTCTGGGGTTGATGGCCCAGGCAATCGCAGGTGCGGACAGGGCCGGAGCTTCTCGCCTGATCAGCGACGCATATCACGGGTTGGAAGCCCTTGCCGCCGGTGGGCAGCCGGTGGCGCGCAACGATGCGCTCAATGTGGCCGCCGGCTTGCTCCCGATCGTCGAGCAGATAGAACCGGAGCGATTGGCCGAGTACCTGGGTCGCACGCTTGCGCTCAGGCCGGCAAGCAGAAATCAAACCGATCCCAGCGAGGTCACAACCGCGTGGAGGAAGGCCGTGCTGGTGATGATGGTTGCCCGCTACGATCGCCGACTGGCTGCTCGTCTGCTCGAGCCCGACCTCCGGGAGATCGGAACCCGCTCGATCCGGGCCAGCGCCACCGACTACACGATCACTAACGTCTTGTTGGCCCTGACCTTGATCGATCCCCAGCAGGCGGTCGAGCGGGTTCTTGCTCTTCCTGATGGCCCCGGAGGGGGAACCAACCCCGAGACCACCAAGAACCAGGCGCGGATGCAGGTCGCCAAGATCCTCGCTCGGGATGGTGCTGACCGATGGCGCTATCTCTATGAGAGATTCTTGTCCCTGTGGACCCCCGATCAGAGGAGCTTGTAGAAGACTCAATCCTGGGCAAACCGCTGTCACCTCAAGGCGCAGGCCTGGGCGTGGCGTCTCCCGGAATGATGCCCATCGACCATTGCACCATTTCCAGCCACATCTTCTGGATATCGGGCCGTTCCCAGACTTCCGGCCGGTGCCCCAGGCCGTTGTAAAGAACGCGCCCTTTTCCGTAGTTGCGAGCCCAGATGACCGCAAAGTCTCGGTCCTTACGGCTCACGCCCTTTCGGGACAGGTCGATCTTGCCGGCATCAAGGCGCAGCAGTACACGAACATTTTCGCGTGAGAAATCCTTGATCTGGTAGATTTCGTCCTCGAGGACGAAATGGCGACTGAAGTGCCCCATCCCGGGGAAAGCGGCGTCCTCGACCACGAGAGGAGCATCGAACACGCCCCAGGGGTGACCGTCGTAGTACCCGCCGATCATCTTGCCGTATTCTGGCCACTTCGTGAACGTGATGGCCGCGCTGTGGATGCCGATGAAACCCTTGCCGTCATCGCGGACAAATGACAGCAAGTCGGCCTTTTGCGAGTCATCCATGTCCAGGTCGCCGTCGGTGAAGAACACGACGGCATCAAAGGCGTCGATATTCTTGGCTTCGTATTTGAGCCGCTTCTTGGTGATGGCCGTGCAATCCGTGCGGAAAGTCGTGTCCCAGCGCCGCGAGCTCCGCCCGATTTGGTACAGCGTGGCCATGGCGGTCGAGACCGAATCGTGCTGATACCCTTTGCTCTGACCGATCACCAGCAGCCTTCGTTCCTTTTGCTGCGCGAAAGCCGTATCAGCCAGTCCAGATCCCAGAACGAGCGCGAGCACCGCGATCAACGGCTGGCGTCTCATTGAAGCCTCCTTGTCGTCATGAGCGGCCGCTCGCCGATCGCGCTTCCGTGGTGATCAGGTCACGCATGAACTCGGCCGCAAGCTGCGCGTTCTGGTGGGCGTATTCGATATTCACGGTCTGGCCGTCGACGACCGGCAGTTGGTGACAGAGCTCATAGCTCACGTAGCCCTTGTAGCCAATTTCGTCCATGGAGCGAATGAAGTCCCGGTAATACTGGTTGGTATCACCCTGGACGACTCCGTCGATCCGGTCAAAACCACGGATCGTTCCGTCCTGACGCCGCTCGAATTCGCCGCCGAAGTGCGACAGCACCTGGAGCGGGCCAACATCGTGCGCCGCCTGGCGAATCGCGGCTGCGCTCTTGTCGAGCATGAGCGGAACGTCGACACAGGCTTTCAGAGCCGGTGAGCCGACCTCCTTGACCATTCGCAGGACATCATGATGGTCCTTGATGATCGGGCGGTGATTCTGCAATGCCAGCGTCACACCGAAGTCGCCGGCGTAGCGGGCACACTCGACCAAAGCATCGCGGCACCATTCCCACATTTCCTCGGTCGAGAATTTTTCATGGACGATCGGCCAGTAACCCTCGGCGATGTCGTAAGTGGCCAACTGCGGGTGACGGGTCACGCCCCACCAGGCCAGGAACACGCGTAAAGCGGGCGCACCAAATCGGCCGTCATGCGAGTCAGCTCGCGAACGAAGCAGATCTGCGCCTCGCGGACCTCGGGTACGGGGTTGCTGAAGTCGTTATTGGCCGCGACCGCGAAGATGTCGATCCCTTCGCCATCGGCGATTGAACGCAGCTCGCGGCACCGCGGTGCCGGCCAGTCGAGCGGATTGCCGTGCGGTCGCTTGCCGTCGATCTCGATCCCGTCGTAGCCATACTTCCTGGCCCTCGCGATCATCTGCGGCAGAGTCAGTGCCTCGCCGCGGTACCACAGGCCCAGGTAGGTGATGCTGTACAGTCCCAGTTTCACTTGATCCTCCTCGCGGCCCAGAGAATGGCGTTGTGCACCAGCTTTCGATACGAAGGATTTCCGAATGCCGTGCGGCCGTGACCCAACTGGATGGCGACAACCCGGAATTTCTCGCCGGGCCCGATCCACGCAAGATTCATGTCGCTCGTGGGATTGTCGGTGGTCAAGAGGGGCCGGATTCTTGGCGACATCCACAAATTCTTGTACGCTTCATCGGTGATATGAAAGGGCAAAATTCCCGCTGTGATCGGATGCTCCCCCTGGGGCGTCGCGAAGATCTGCTGGTCATTCTTGACGCTGGAAGAGGGACTCGCGCCCTCTCGCTGCAGGCGATACCGGCCGCCCACCACTTCCTCGGTCCACCAGGTCCATTTCTGGTAATCGAGCAGGGCATGATGCAAAACGACGACTCCTCCGCCGTGCTCCACGAAGTCGCGGAGGTTCTGCTTGCCGGCGTCGGCCAGGTCGCGGGAAAAATCGTACATGATCACGACATCATATTTATTCCGCAGGTCGTTTTTGAAGGCGTCGGCACTCGTCATGACCGGCAGCGACTCGATGTCCGGATAACCATCGAAGAGCGAATAAAACGCAGCGTCGTGGTCATGGCCGCCGGTGATCAAGAGTCCCCTCACCGCGTTTCCGCTGGGCAGCCCGCGCTCGGTACTCGCCGGCGCAGCCGCACTCCCGGTGCCGGGAAGCTCCTTCATAAAGATGTTCTTGAACTGAACCAGGCTGGGTGGGCCGACCCAGGCGCCATCCTTGTTCTTGGCGCCGTGGTGCTGGAGGGCCAGCCGGCCGCGATCGGGGATCGTGGGCACGGTGGCTCCCGCGATCACGGTTTTCCCGTTGAGCGCGACCTTGATTGTCTTGCCCCTCACGGTGATCTCGAAGTGGTTCCACTGGCCCACGGGATTGTCGGCCTGGGTGCTGGGCGTTGCGGCTGCTCGCAATTCCGGCGACGTCTTGGGATCGGTGCGGACGCTGTACAATTCGCCCGACCCGATCGGCCAGCACCAGATATTGGCCTGGTAATACCCGTCGCCTCGGAGGTACACGCCCGAGTCAGCATCCGGAAGCGGGATCCGCAGTTCCTTGCCGTGGATATCCTTGGCGTGCGTCCCGTCAGGCAAAATATACGGGATGTTCTTGTTGATGAACGGGGCTTCCTTGAGCCGCCAGTCGATCAAGAGTACAAAGTCGCCGTACTCACGCTCGCTCCAGAGCGCCTTGTCGCCCTGGGCCTGGCTTGCCGCATCGTAATCGATCACGCCGTCAACGACTTTCCAGTGACCGCCGTCGCCTTCGGGGATTCTCCAACCCGTGAGATCGTTGCCGTTGAACAGCGAAACAAATCCATCGGGCGGCGCGTCATTGGCTGAGCAGATCGGCGCGGCCATGATGAGTGCAAGAGCCGCAGCCGCACCAAGTCGATATTTTAACATAAGATGTCTCGTCTTCGCCTGGAGGTTTGCAGGCCGGGCCCACTTTTTCATCCGGGCGGTGCGGGCAGATCGAGCGCGGGGTTGGCGTCAAAAAAACCGTCCGGCCGGAGCAGAAACCCGATGGATGAGACCGGCATCACGGGCCAATCCTCCACGCGAGGTATGTGGGTCTGACCGAAAGTGTACCAGATGACCAGGTCGGTCGCAGCGATGTTGCGGTCGGCCTCTGTCCATCGGGGCAGGCCATCGCCTCCCGGGTTCTGGTTGGGATACTCGCCCGCGGGATAACGCTCCTGGGCGTGATACGCCGTCACCCACAGATTCTTGGTGAGAAAGCCCGCCCGCTTGAGGATTGCCGCGGTGGGCTGAGCGTGCGGCAAGATGTTGTCGCCGGGACAGAGCCGGTACGCCACCGGCTTGCCCAGCTCGTTTTTCCGGGCCTCGTTCACGACCCGCCAGAACCGGGCCGAAAGCGGATTGGTGGTGCGCTGGGCCATCAATTCCCGGGAAAGCGGTGTGACCTCGGCGAAGAATGCGTTGCCATGGGGATTCTCGGGGCCTGGAGGGACGCTCAGCGTATTGACTTCATGCGCCGTGTTGACTTCGCCGTCGACGTCAAGGTCCAGACGAGCATTGAAGAAGTGCTGATGATAGGGCGCATTCAGTCGCGGCGCGACTTCTGTTCCATGGCGCGGCGATTCGCCCGGCTTGAGCGCCATGGTGTTCACGATCCCCGTCAGCTTGACCTCCATCTGGATCGTGCCATCCTGGTAGAAGTACCAGTAGAACCCGTAATCATAGTTGCCCACGGTGGCGACCAGCGAGACGGCTAGCCGGCGCGATCGCCGCGTTTCCGACTGGCTGGTTCGCCAGTCCGTATGCTTCCAGAGCATGCCGAAATCTTCCTCATGCAGGCAGATCGCGTTCTTGATGGTCACGACCCGCCCCTGGCTGTCGGCCAGGTGGCCATCGAAGTAATGGATCGTGCCCAGGCAGTCGCACCCCAGAGCGAGCGTATTGGCCATCATGCCGACGCCGTACTCGCCGAGGTCAAACGCGTTCTTGCGGTAGGCTGACTCCTTGGGGTCGGCATAGGGGACGATCATCTCGGCGATCGAGCCGCGATACATGATCGGGCGTCCGCCATAGGCGACCAAATTCAGCACCAGGCCCTCGCGGGGGTTGAACCCCACTCGAAACGACCACTTCTGCCACCTGACCTCGTGACCGCGCACGGTGAAGCTCGGCCCGTCGGGCTGGGAGAATTCCAGCGGCTTGAGGCCGGCTCGGGGATGCGGGATCGAGGAACGCCCCCAGTTCCCGGCCTTCGGCGGCAGCGGAACGACGCCGTGGTCCTCGACACGCACGACCTCCTTGCGGTTGAGATCGACGATCGTGACCACCCCCTCGATCGGGCGGGCGTAACCATTGTCCATCGGCTCGGAGCGGACCCAGCTCAGCGAGCGAACCAGCCGCTTCCCCAGATCTTCGGCCGGCTCATTGCCATAGTGTCCCGCCGACCAGGCATCGACCATGACAAGGCTCATGTCCTCGATTCCGCGCTTCTTCAGGGCCTCCCGGAACGCGGGGCATCGTTTGGCTGCCTCCTCGCACTCGGCGAACTCGTCGAGCATGATCGACGGCTGGACACCGTGCGCCAGTGCCTCGAACCGCATCAGCGATCGCGCCTTGAGGTTCACCACGGCTTCATAACCCGTGCCGCTCGCGCTATCCAGGAGGACCATGAATGCCTCGCGGCTGGCGGGCTCGGTCGTTCGTGGGTAGAGGACGAGCGCCTTGGCGGGCTCGTTCAAGGAGACCGTCACGAACCGAAAGCTCGCGGGCAGTTTCTTGAGCTCACGGACCGTGGCGACAGCCAGACGAATCTCGTCCGGCTCGAGCGGATCGAGCGGGTGCCGAGCTTCGTTCTCCGGTGAGGCAGCGGTCCCTGTGCGCACCGCCGCTTCTGATCGGCTTGGAGCCGGTCGGGCTGGTGGCGGTTCCTGGGCGGCTCGCGCCGGAGACCCGACGAAAAAGGCCAGTGAGGCCAAGCTCAATCCCTGCGCCAGAGATCGGACGATCCCTTGTGGTCTCGACATGGTGGTCTACCTCAACGGTTGAGCAATCCGGCTGCGTGCGCCCGGTCGCCGATAGACGGCCCGGGGCGCAGCGACTGGCTTTTATCCTCCGGTCTTCGGTCGATAGAGCACATGATAGCTTTGATCGAGTGAATCCACTTTGAAACCAAGGTCCCCGGCCACCTTTGCGAGGCTCGCTTTGGAATAGAGCGAGACATGAGCGTTCCTCGGGCCGGCATACCACCAGGCGAGTCCGTGCCGGTCGATGTCGCCGGGCTGAAGCAAGGTCGACAGCAGGATGATTCCGGAGTCCGTCAAGAAGTCGATCATGTCGAAGAGTGTTTGTGAAGGAACCGTGGAATGCTCGAGCACCTCGAAGCAGACGACACAATCGAAGAGACCGGCCGGCCTGGCGGAATGATGCGGAACAAAGGGGTCGTAGGTTTCCACGTGCGGAAAGCCGGCTTGACGGAGCGTCTCGGCGAGTACCCCATTACCGCCCCCATAATCAAGAACTCGCCCGGGCCGGCCGCGTGCGAACAATCGGTTCACCAGGGCGGCATTGGCCCTGGGACGGACGTCCTGGTAGTCAGGATCGATCAGCAGGTATTGGTCGTTGTAGACGTGCCGCTGGAAATCCTCGTTTGTGAAATGGTCCAGAGCGGTTGTGAAGATGAATTCGCACGCCGGGCATCGGTGATAGTAAATGGGCACGCCCGAGATCTCAAGCGCGTTCCGCCGGTAAAGCTCGCAGTTCTTGTGGAAGTCCACCACCCCGTAAAGGAACGCCTGAGCCCCGCAGCATTTGCACGGCGTTTCCTTGGCGCAGACAGGCTCTAATCCAGAGCTCATAGACGAGCCTCCAGGATTCACGAACTCTCTCCGGGGGACGATCCATCCCCGCGATCGGCAGCCGCCCGCGGTTGCCGATCATGCGGTCGCCGGTCACCACGGTCGGTCCTTCTAAAACTTCTGGCCCTTCACGGCAAGCTCAATCGCGGAATGCCTTACCCGTCAAATGCTGGTCCCGGAGAATCACACCGTTCCCCCGACTCAATGACAGATCCGCTGGCTGATGATGACAAAAAACAACGAACTCCTAAAAAAGCGACATCGCGGGGAGCTTTCCCTGTTCATTTTTTAGCACGGGTGGTTTTTCCCTGGTCCGTTCGCGAGGTTGTGGCCGTAGTAAACCCGGCGAACAAAAACTTCCCAGCCCTCAGGGCAGTCACTCCGGGGACCCACGGTGAGCGAGAACCTTGAACGCGCTGTCCGCTTCTTCGACAACTCCTTGGGCTACCAAGCGCTAGCCGCTCAACGTTTCAGGCTGTCGCCCCCCCCAGCGGGTCTCCCCACGCCTTGTTGACGACGCATCTCCGCCCGATCGCCTCGGTGAGGTAGAGCGGCGTCAACGACGCCGTTGCGAGCTCTCTTCATCCATCCGGTCCGCTCAGTGTGTGTGCGGAATCGGTAAGTCTCGTGCTCTGATTCGATCGGTTTGCGTCTTCTCGGAAGCCTTTCGGTCTTTGTTATGTGTACAGAAACACATTCGTCCGCAATGCAAACGTCGCGTTATGGGACACGGTTTCCATTGTTTTCGGAACAATTCGATACGACTCACGAAGCCGAGTGCCGTTTGAGAGGAGCGGGGCAGTGGCCCATTTTTGCATCCCATGCAGTATTCCCAATTTACCATTGGAGTTCGATCTGTGTCCCGACAGATCGTCTACACATTACTTCGTCTTTGCCTTTCAGGGGAAAGGGCGACGGTAGTCTAGGAAAGATCTCGGGTTGGCGCAAGCTTGCTGCGAAGGCCCGTCACTGGAAATGTTTGGCCTCTGATCAGGACAAATTCAAAGAATTCGGAGGAAAAGTCTATTTAAGACCCACTTTCCTTGCAATTATTTCCGGCACGGACTTGACAGGGACCTACCTTACATCATTAGATAGTGTCTCGCAATGATGCAGGTGTAGACGCAGAGATGCACGGTCCCTTGAGCGCACTGTGATTATGGGCTGGCTGACAAAAGTCGGTCCTAGGCTACATCTAAGAGTCACCCCCCGCCGCTCCGGTGACTCTCATCGGTTGAAAACAATGATGGGTAACCGAAGGGGACGGAGTGTGCGCGGCGATGGCAGACAAGATTCTGGTGCAGCGATCACGAGTGTCGTCGCGCAACCGATGGGCACGGAGTGTGCGCGGAATCGAGCAGTGGAGACGTCGAACTCAGCGGTGGACTCCGATCGGATTACCTACGCCAGGACTGATTTCGCACAAGCAATTTGTAAATGATGCCGCCCTAAGGTGACCAACGTATGAAATCCATCGCCGGCCAGCCACTCGCTGTTGACGAGCTGACACAAGGTCGAATCGAGCACGCGCCTTCGTCGAGCCTTCGCGCCGCGGCCGTATCCACCCCTTCCACCCCTTCGGCGACACCCGGCGCGAGCGGCCTGATCAAGGCGTTCCAACGTCGCTGGCGACTGGCGGTGGGGCTCGCAGTGGTCGCGACACCGATCGTCGTCGCTCTGACCTGGCGTTTCCTTCCGCCCACCAGGTACACCGCCGAAGCACTCCTTCTGGTCGAGGAAAAGCAGCCCACTCTCATCACGCCAACCAGGGAATACCGCTCTGACCCAGAAACGGACCACCGGACCCAGTTGGCATTGATCAAGAGCCTGGTGCTGAGCAAGGCCGTCGCTCAGCCCGAAGTGGCCGAGCTGAACATCATCAAGCAGCAGGGAGACCCGGCCGACTGGCTCGAGCAACAGATCAAAGCAGATTTCAAAGGCAAGATCCTCAGCCTTGCGATGACCGGTGACAACCCCGACGACGTGACCACGGTGGTGAAGTCCGTGACCCGCGCCTACCTCAGTGAGGTCGCGAACAAGGAGAAACTTCAGCGGCTCGACCGGAACCGGAGCCTGGAGGAACACTACGAGAAACTCGAGAAACAGCTCGAGTCGAAGCGAAAAACGCTGAGAGACCTGTCCGCGACGGTGGGCTCGAAGGACAAGCAGACTCTGAGTACGCAGCAACGACTTGCGGTCTCTCGCCAGAGCAAGGCCGAGTCGGAGCTGCTGGAAACCCAGTCCGATCTGAAGCGCGCCATGGCCGAGCTGAAAGTCTTGCAAAACCGCGAGCAGAAGCGGGGCGCAGCCGATCCAAAGGAAGAGCCGGCCGCTCCCCTGAGCGACGATGATCTGGAAAAGGCCGTCCAGAGCGACCCTGACCTGCAGGAATTGCTCAGGAAGGAGGACCATCTCCGAGCCGTCGTTACCAATAACAAGCACGTCGCGCGGAATCCCAGCGATCCGTCGGTCCGGAACCCGCAGAAGGAGCTGATCAGGGTCCAGAAACAACGCCAGGCGTTCGAGAATCGCTTGCGTTCCGACTTGCAGGCAGAGAAAACAGCGCCTCCCCCGAAGCGCGCCAGAGGGCCGAGTCGAGCTTGGTCCAGCTCGAGGATCAGATCGAAGTCATGGCCGGGCTGGAACGCGAACTTCGAGAGGAGGTCGGCAAGTTTTCCGGTGATACTCAAAAGCTGGACTCGCAGGCCCTCGAAATGGAATCGATCGAGGCCGAGATCCAGAGCGCCGAGCAGATGGCGAAACTGATCGGCAGCGAGCTCGAGGTGCTCAAGATCGAGTTGCAAGCGCCTGACCGGGTGCGCCTGATCAAGGAGGCCAAGGCACCACGCCACCTGGACTCGAGCAAGCAGATCAAGCTCACGGCGACGGCCGGGATCGGCGCCTTCGGCGCCATCATCCTCTTGATCTCGTTCTGGGAGTTCCGTGCCCAGCGGATCGGTTCGCTCGACGAAGTGATCCACGGGCTGGGAATCAAGGTCGTCGGCACCGTGCCCGTGGAACCCAGAAGGATAACCAGGGCACTTCCCAATCCCGGCAGCCCGCGGGAGCAACTCTGGCAGCACCAGTTGATGGAGTCGGTCGATGCGACCCGCGTCATGCTGGCGCAACACCGCCCGCACCGAATCGCTCCGCGTGCTGCTGGTCACGAGCGCCGTCGGCGGCGAGGGCAAAACCTCACTCTCCGGTCACATGGCGACCAGCCTGGCCCGCTCCGGCCAGAGGACCCTCTTGGTCGACTGCGACTTGCGCCGGCCGATGGTGCATCAGATCTACGATCAACCCCCCGGACCGGGCTTCTGCGAGCTGATTCGCGGCGAGTCAACAGTCAACGACGTCATCCGCCCAACGTCAGTCAACAACCTCTGGGTCATCACGGCCGGCGAATATGACGAACATGCTCTGTCGGTTCTGGCCCGGCCGGAATCGAGAAGGCTGTTCGATCGGCTGCTCGAACAGTTCGACTTCATCGTCGTTGATTCGGCACCTGTCTTGCCGGTCGCCGATACGCTGTTGCTCGGCCAGCACGTGGACGGCGCGCTGTTCTCCATCCTGCGGGACGTGAGTCAGATCCCCAAGATTCAAGCCGCCCGGGAACGAATGACGGCGCTCGGGGTCCCGATCCTGGGCGCCGTGCTGTCCGGCACCAATGTCGACACACATTACCGATACTAGAAACGACCGTCGGGACCGTTTCTTCTTGTTGCGAACCACCCAATCACACGAATCGAGCGACCTCTTGACCACGACGACCGTTGCGGAGGAGTACCCCACCATGAGTCTGGTGTCCGAGATGAGTCAGAGCACGAATGAGCGGTCGCTGACTGGACCGCAGATCTGCAAATCCACGTTGGATTTTGCCCTCGCCTGCGTTTTGATCTTTCCGGCGGCGCTTGTGACGGGATTCGCAGCCATCCTGGTGTACCTGACGTCGCCAGGCCCGCTGATTTACTCTCAGACTCGCCTGGGATTGAACGGCCGACGGTACACGATCTACAAGATTCGCAGCATGTATCACAACTGCGAGCGGCTCACAGGGCCGCGCTGGTCGACCCCCGGTGACAAACGCGTGACCTGGATCGGCAAGATCCTCCGCGCCACTCATATTGACGAGCTTCCCCAGCTCTGGAACATCATCAAGGGAGACATGAGCCTGGTCGGCCCCAGGCCGGAACGGCCTGAAATCGCGGTCAATCTGGAGCTGGCAATCCCGTGTTATCGCGACCGCCTGCAGGTTCGCCCCGGCGTGACCGGACTCGCTCAGGTGCAGCTTCCCCCAGACACCGATCTGGAGAGCGTGCGCCGCAAGGTCGCGTACGACCTCTACTACATCGAGCATCGCAGCATGTGGCTTGACATCAGGCTCATTCTCGCAACAGCGATGGGCATCCTGAGAATTCCGCCTACGCTCATCTCCACGCTCCTGGCCATTCCCGACAGCGACACGGTCGAGAGGGCCTACCGCGATCGCTCCGGAGAGATGGACACGATTCCCCAAGGCGTCGAACCGCGCCCCCGGGCCAATCTGGCATGATTCATCGGAGCAATCGCGTCTCTTCCACTTGATGCTCGGCCATCAAATCGATTGTCGAGTCTCAGAGCGTGTGTTGGCTGCCGATCTCTCTGATAATTCCGCAGTTGGCCAGGAGGTCGGCGCCCGCTCGAACCAAGTCGAAGTCGACGCCCGACCGCTCGCTGATGTCGAGCAGCGAGTGTCGGCCGTCTGAGAGCGAAAGCACCCAGAGCATGGCGAGCTGCTTGTTCTGGTCGGCATCACCCATCTCGCGATAGACTCCCCGTTTGCCCAGTTGCGGCTCACCGTACGGGAACAGGTTCTGATAACAGCGATTTCCCTCGAGGATCTCGATCAATCGACGAAGTGCGTGATACGACTTTGCGAGTTGATCGGGATCGACGAACTCCAGGTTATCCGCTGAAGTATGATACTCAGGGAACTGGCCGTGGCGCGCCCGCATGAGCGAACCAACGGCCAGACGAAATCCCGGGGAATTGAATTGCCGTTCGTCGTATCCGTACGGAAAGAAATCGATGATCGCCGACTGCTCTCCACAATGGCCCAGAACATGGGAAAGCGCGCGGTCAATCTCCGCCTGACCATGCCAGCTTCGCTTGTATGTGAGCGGGCTGGCGTCCCCCAGGCAAACGAGCGTGAGGCCGCCACGAACCCGCTCCAAGTGGTCCTTGTTGCGATCCAGCCAGGTGATCGCCCCGATCGTCCCCGGAATGAACAGAAACCGATAGGAATGTCTCCGGTCGTTCCGATCGAGCATCTGTCGGGCGAGATGGGCCGCGACGCTGACTCCGGACAGGTTGTCGTTGCACAACGAGGGGTGGCAGATGTGTGCAGAAATCAGAAACTCGTCCTCCTCTCTACCCGGAACGACCAGCTCGCCGTAAGTCAAGGAACCAGGCTCCAGGCTCGAGTCGATGTAGACCTCGTATTCGCCGTCACTCATCTGCCGCAATTGGTTGTGTGACAGGCAAAAGCCCCACGTCTCTCGATAATACGACGTTCGGTATGGTACCCAATCCGGGTGCTCGGGAATCGTGAAGAGGTGCGCACGCAGGTCCTGAAAGGGCATAGTGCGGTGGATCGGAACGCTGTAATTCACGACGTGCAAGTTCGAACGCCGGAAGTCAACCACCTTCGTTCCAGAGCAATCCTTGATCCAGGCGTCGCGGATGTTCCATTCATTGGGAATGGTCCAGTCGAGGACCGACGTCCCGGAGGCAATTTCATGAACCTGGATGGGGATCAGCCTCTGAATCCGCCCGAGCGTTTCCCGGAGGCCATTGCCCGTGATGCTGCGGCAGATCGGGTACAGCTCCCGGATGAGATCGTAAATCTCTCCACCGGGTCCTTCGTCAGCCTGACTCATTCGTCGCCTCCCCAGAGCGGTCGACACCGCACCCTTGACCACTCGGTCATGACCGCCGCGGCCTTGGACGAAGAACGACAACTCATATCCACAGCCGACGGTGAACCGCGAATCATCCCCTGGAAAACCGCGGACCCGAGAGCTCTAACTCCCAGGCATGCTGTACCCATCATTGTGCCATTTCCACAGTGCCGCAAGCCCGGGCACAGTCCTCCATGAAACCGCGGCGTGGCGTCGTGCGCCACTCGTGACGCTGGACCGGGACATGGGAGCGCCCGGTCGTCCGTCTCGTCTTCACCACCGTCGATGGCCGGACGGCGAAAGGGCAGTGTTCCTGCCGATCGAACGCATCCAACGACTTATCAACCCAGGAGACCCGGATGAAACCTGACAACGGACTCCCCAATAAGCCGATTTCCCGCGACAAAGCGGTCGCCGCCGACCGGAGCTGCAACCAGGGACTCAAGGAAGTCGCCTCCGGCATCCCGTGCCGGAGCTGCGGCGCCGAGCTGCGATACATCTTCGTCGACCTCGGCATGACACCTCTTTGTGAGACTTACATCACGAAGCAGGAACTGAACCACGTCGAGTACTTTTACCCGCTCCACGTCTATGTCTGCGACCAGTGCTTCCTCGCACAGCTCGAGGAGTACGTTCCGGTCGAGGAGATCTTCTCCGAATACGCCTACTTTTCGTCGTACGCTGATACGTGGGTCGAGCACGCGCGGCGCTACGTCGCGATGGTCACCGAGCGCTTCGCGCTCGGTAGAGAGAGCCAGGTCATCGAGATCGCGAGCAACGATGGCTACCTGCTCCAGCACTTCGTGCCGCTCGGCGTCCCGTGCCTGGGAATCGAGCCCGCTGCCAACATCGCCAAGGTGACGGCTGACCAGGGAATCCCGACTCTGGTCAAGTTCTTCAACAAGGGGACCGCCAGCGAGCTGGTCGACCAGGGTATCCAGGCCGACTTGTTGATCGGCAACAACGTGTTTGGACAGGCACCCGACCTGAACGACTTCATCGCCGGGATGAAGCTCCTCTTGAAGCCCCAGGGCGTGCTCACCATGGAGTTCGCTTATCTCTTGGAGCTGATGCGTCAGAACCAGTTTGACACGATCTACCACGAGCACTTCACGTATTTCGCGTTTCTCACGGCGGAACGCGCTTTTGCCCGGCACGGGATTGTACTTTTTGACGTCGACGTGCTGCCGACGCACGGCGGCTCGTTACGGATCTACGGCCGCCACAAGGGCGATGAAACCAAGCCGGTGACCCCGCGGGTCGAGGCACTCCGGAGCGTCGAACGTGCCGCCGGCATCGAGCGGCTCGACTCCTACGCATCGTTCAGCACCCAGGTCAAGGAAACCAAGCGACAGCTTCTCGAGTTCTTGATCGCCGCCCAGCGCGAAGGGAAGCAAGTCGTGGGCTACGGTGCGCCGGGCAAAGGGAACACGCTGCTCAATTACTGCGGAATCCGCACCGATTTCCTCGACTATACGGTCGATCGGAATCCCTACAAGCAGGGCCGGTTCTTGCCCGGCACCTTGATTCCCATCTTCCCGCCCGAGAAGATCCGGGAAACCAAGCCGGATTACGTGCTCATCTTGCCCTGGAATCTCAAGGACGAGATCATGAAACAGGTCGGGTATATCCGCGAGTGGGGCGGGCGATTCGTGGTGCCCATTCCCGAGCTTCAGATTTACGACCCGGCCGATCTCAACTCCGCGGCTGAGCATCGAAACCTGCGCGGCAGAACGGCCACCGCGACTTTTCGAATAACGGAACCCACAAGACCGGGGCGATCGAATCGCTCGGCACGGCGGCCGGAGCCTGATCGAAATACCGGTCGCTGTCGTTCCTGGCAGGGATGGAGCCCTAGCTCGCCGAATACCGCTCGAACGAGGGATCCCTGACGCCAAGTGAGGTTGCGATGAACACTTCGATCTTCTTTGACGCTCGCTTGTCCGACGAGGATCGACGTTCCCGGCTCTACGCGGGCGACATCTTCGTCCTGTCGAAGTCGACCGCCAGCGGCGACCTCGTCGCGCTGGGCCGCAACATGCTGGAAACCGCCTTCGCCCCGCACGACCCTCGGCGGATCCACGAGTACAAGACGCCCGAGCAGGTCGCCGAGATCCTTTCCAAGCTCAAACCGCAATTCATTCACCACCCGAAGTGCAAGATCCTCCTGCCGGAGATCCTCGCGGAGAACGGCTGTGATCTCGAAAAGGTTTACTTCGACGTGCCGCGGATGCGTTCGGCTTATCCGCCTTGCTTCCTCCGCTCGGGAATCGCCTACGCCTTCCATCCGCATCGTGACACGTGGTATTCCGCACCGATGTGCCAGCTCAACTGGTGGATGCCGATCTATCCGCTCGACCCCGACAACTCCATGGGATTTTACCCGCGCTATTTCGGCGAGCCGGTCCAGAACAACTCCGACGTCTTCAACTACTACGAGTGGAATACCAAGAGCCGAGCAACGGCCGCCCAGCACGTGAAAGCCGATACGCGCGAACAACCGAAGCCGCAGCAGGAGCTCGACCGCGTGACCGTGCGCTTGCTACCGCCCCCCGGCGCAATCATCGTGTTCTCCGGCGCAATTGCACGAGACCGTCGAGAACACGTCCGGGGTCGCGCGGTACAGCATCGATTTCCGCACCGTCCACTATGATGACGTCGTGGCGCGGCGCGGCGCACCGAATATCGACTCTCGCTCTACCGGCACCACCATGCGCGACTGATCTTCGAAGTACCGATCTGGCGCATCTGCCTGACGATGTCTTGAAGCTCTACGACGATGGCACGGAAGTCGAGGGCCGTCTTCTCTATTTCGGCGAGCGGCTCGCGAGTAATTCGGGGGCCTTGAGCTGAGCCGTGTTCTCAGTGGCCTGCTCCCCCGGAACTGCCCTCGGCCGAAGCGGGAGTCGTTCGTAAAACCGGCCGCGAACAGCTCGTGAGACGATACCGGCGCGAACCGGGCCGCGTCTGCCTGACGCTCCCGTCACGATTTGCCATTCGAAAGCTAGAGTATAGAGGCCTGTATGGTTCAGCTTCAACAGCCCCCGTGGGTCTACATGAAGGGAAAGCTCCGCCGCTGGGATGAGGCCGTATTGCACATTTCCACGGAGGCGGTGACCCGTGGGTTGAACGTCTTCGAAGGGCTCAAGGGCTACTGGCGCCATGACCAGAGCAGCTTCGGGATCGTCGCCATGCCACGCCACTTTGCCCGCTTGAAGCAGTCCTCAAAATTGCTCTACATTCCGTGCTTGCTCGGTTTCGAGGAATTTGAGGCAGCTTGCCATGAGCTCGTCAAGGCGCTGTACCAGAAGACCAAGGACATGTGGATCCGGGCAACACTCTATGTCGTGGAAGGACACTGGGGCGAAGGAACGGTCGCCGACCTTGTGCTCACGGCGTACCACCACGAGAAGGCCGTGCCGGAACCAATCGATATCGGGGTCAGCACGTGGCAACGATCGTCTGATCATTCATTGCCGCCCCGCGTGAAGACCAGCGCCAATTACCAGGTCGCGCGTTTGGCTCGGATCGAGGGGCGGGGCAGGGGTTTTCAGGAAATGATCCTGCTGAACTCATGGGGCCGCGTCGCGGAGGCAACCGGGGCGTGCGTGCTGATGGTCCGCAATGGTCAGGTCATCACACCTCCCCCATCCGAAGGCCGGTTGGAGAGCATCACTGTTCAGATCGTGGCAGAACTCTGCAGATCGTTGGGAATCGATTTCATCGAGAGGCCCATCGATCGCACCGAGCTGTACATAGCCGATGAACTGCGGCTTGCTGGTACTCTCGCCGAGATCGTCAAGGTGAGGCGGATTGACGAATACAATCTCCCTGAAGAGTCGCCGGTTCTCACCGCGGTCGCAGATCGATTCTGGGCGGCGGTACGTGGAACCGACCCCCATCCCGCTATTGATCTATCGGTCATTTCCAGCGTCAGCGAGCCGCCGTTCTAGCCAGCAGGATCGTGGCTCCTGACAGATCTCTCTAGGCTCTCGGGTAACTGCGGCCGGACTTTTCGTGGCTGTCCTCGCTCCAGTTGGCTCGTCTTATCAGCGGACAAACGATGATCGATGACTTGCAAGATCGGGAACTCGTGTTCTTGGTGGGCTGTGCGAGAAGTGGGACGACCTGGCTGCAGTTACTCCTCTCTCAGCACCCCCGCGTGTCCACGTCACAAGAAACCAATCTGTTCAACGTGTACATGGGTCCCATGTGGTCGAAATGGCAGGAAGAGATTTCAAACAAGCACGTCACCGGTTTGAACACACTGCTCGTCCAGGGTACATTCTTGGATCTATGCCGGCGCTTTTCCGCCGCGGTCCTCGACAGAATTGCGCGCGTTTCTGGCGAGGAGACGATCATCCTCGAAAAAACTCCGGGCCACGTCTTTCACGCGGAGTTCATTTTGCAACTGTTTCCGAAAGCTCGATTCATTCACCTGGTGCGCAGACCCGAGAGCGGTGACTGCATCACTCCTGGCAATCAGTCGATTGCCGGGGAACGACTGGGCGCCGCGCACGCCCGTCAACTGCGCTCGACTTTGGCAGCGGTCGATATCGGCGGGCCACGCCATCAGCAAGCTGACCCAACGATCGATTGAGGTAAAGTACGAGTCTTTGCTGTCTACGCCGGTCGAGACACTGAACGAACTGTTCGAATTCCTTAAACTGGAACGAGACGAAACGCTTTGTCGCAAAGCCTTCCAGACGTGCTCGATCCAGGGATTGAACGGCGCCCATCCTGGGCTGCGCGTGCCAGAGTCAATGAGAAACGGACTCTCGGGTGTCGTTCGCAACGGTTCGGCAAACGGATGGCGTGAAGAACTGGGATCGTTGCAGGTCGCTGCGATCGAATCGATCGCCTCGAGTGAAATGTCGCGCCATGGTTATGAACTCGCTTCAACCCCCGCATTGCGCAGATTGTGGTCGCTGTCGCACCGGATCGGGAAGGGCGTCAGAAACGGCGTTGCTCGGCTCGGGCCCCACTCGCTGAGGCGGCGCGTGAACATCATTCGGCGCGCCCTCTGAGACGTCCGGTGAATGCGGATGCCAGGCTTCTGTTCGTCCGATCACGCATACTTGACGATCCGGGGTCTGATGATGTTAAATAGATCGCAGCAACGATGCAGGCCCGGAAGCAAGGATGCAGCGTCCCGGGTAAAGCGTTCCCTGATCCACGAGCTATTGTGGAAAAGAAGCACACGCAAGAGTCGTTGTCTGCAAGCCACGGCGGTGGGCCGTGTGTCGGTTCGAGATCGGCGTATGCAACCGACGGGGCCGTGCGTGCGCCGAACCGATGATCCGGATGGCCCGAAGCCCATTTGTTCGGCCATTGGAACTCAATCAAGAAGCAAAGCCACGGGGGTGTCGTGAGCGGCGCGAGTGAAGTCTTAGTCGAAGTGGAAGCGAAGCTGGAATTCGAACGGCATCAGGGTGAAAACCCTCTGCCGGCCGGGTTGTCCATCACCGTCCTTGAGCACAAGCCCGGCTGGCAGGTGATCGATTTCAAAGAGCTCTGGCGTTATCGCGAGCTGCTCTACTTCTTGACCCTGCGCGACATCAAGGTCCGGTACAAGCAGACCGCCCTGGGCGCAGCCTGGGCCATTCTGCAGCCACTGGCGACGATGCTGGTGTTCAGCCTGTTCTTCGGCAGAGTCGTCGGCAACCCCTCCAGTCACGTGCCGTACCCCTTGTTTGTCTTGGCGGGACTGGTTCCGTGGATGTTTTTCTCGAACGCGATTGCCCAGGCCGGTCAGAGCGTGGTGGGTAATCAGAACCTCGTAACGAAGATTTACTTCCCTCGGTTGATGATCCCCATGGGAGCGGTTGGCGCCGGCCTGGTCGACCTCGCAATTTCATTTGCCATGCTTGTGCTCTTGATGCTCTGGTACGGCATCGCGCCTGGCTGGTCGTTCCTACTGGTTCCGTGCTTGACGTTCGGCCTGGTCGTCGCCGCTCTGGGCGTGGGAACCCTCCTGTCGGCCTTGACCGTGGCCTATCGCGACTTCCGCCACGCGGTCCCGTTCCTGGTGCAATTCTGGATGTTCGCCACTCCGTGCATTTACATGCAGACCGGCATCCCGGCCAGCTCCAGTCTCAACCGCATCCTGCCCCTCAATCCAGCGTACGGCCTGATCGCGAATCTGCGCCAGGCGATGCTGGGAGGCCCGATCGACGGGTATTCCCTGGCCGTCTCCACGACGGTGAGCGCGATCTTGCTCCTGGTCGGTTGCTTTTATTTCCGCCGGGTCGAGAGCGAATTCGCCGATATCATCTGAGCGGGCGGCTCCGCCCTTCTCCTCCGCGCAGATTCGCTGTCGCATCAGCTATCTTTTGAGAAGCGATTCAAGAATATGGATGCAGCGATCACCGCCGAGAACCTCACCAAACAGTATCAAATCGGCGTGACCCGGGCCAACGGCTACAAAACGCTGCGCGAGTCGATCAGCGGCGGCCTTGCCTCGCTCGCCAAGCAGTTCAGACGCCGCGACGACGCGGCGGATGCGGCTCGTCGCGCGGCCGGTACCCACTGGGCCTTGAACGACGTGTCGTTCGAGATTCAACCGGGGGAAGTCGTCGGGATCGTCGGCCGCAACGGGGCCGGCAAGTCGACGCTGCTCAAGATTCTCAGCCGGATCACCGAGCCGACGTCGGGTCGAGCCTTGATCCGCGGCCGCGTCGGCAGCTTGCTCGAGGTTGGAACCGGCTTTCATCCGGAATTGACCGGGCGAGAGAACATCTTCTTGAACGGCAGCATCCTGGGGATGAGCGGGCGAGAGATTGCGAGCAAGCTCGACGAGATTGTCGCCTTTTCCGAGATCGAGCAATTCCTCGACACACCCGTGAAACGGTACTCCAGTGGAATGGCTGTGCGCCTGGCGTTCTCGGTTGCCGCCCAGCTCCAACCGGAGGTTCTGGTCGTCGATGAAGTGCTGGCAGTGGGCGACACCGCCTTTCAAAAGAAATGCATCGGGCAGATGGGCCGCCTGGCACACGACGGACGGACCGTTCTCTTCGTCAGCCATGACATGAACGCCATCGCGAAGCTCACGAAAACTTCGCTACTCCTCGAAAAAGGTCGGCTCATCGAGCAGGGATGCACGGAAGATGTTGTACGCTACTATCTCTCAACGTGCGAGTACCTGGAATCCCAAGCCGAATGGGAGCTTCCGACCAGTCCGGCGCCCGACAAAAGGGTTTCCATAAAAGCGGTGCGGGTTCGAGATTCGCGCGGGATCGTGACCGCTCAATTCAGAGCGGACGACCCGATCACGATTGAGATATGTTATGATGTTCATGAATCTTCATCCGTCCAGATCGCGTTCCGTTTGAACAGAAACGAAGATGGCACAACGGTCTTCACGTCGGCGCATTCAGACCAGACCGGCGAACGGATGAGCCGGTTTGCTCGTGGTTCGTACACGGCTCTCTGTGAGTTACCGGCGCCTTTTCTGGTTCCAGGCCGCTATCACCTCCTTGTTGCCGCCAACAATCCGATGGGTCCCCAGCACGACCTGGTCGATCGTGTCCTGAATTTTGAAGTCTCCGAGATCGGTTCCCCGAAATGCCACGATCGGCGACTGGGCGCGGTAACACCAATTCTACCATGGCGCGTCGCTCCGACCGGGCTCCACCAAAACGGCGACCGAGCGTTCCACCTGACAGGACATCATCAATGATCCGAGAATTATACTCGAGGGCGGTCCCGAGCTCGATGCGCACACCGATCTGGCACATGAAGTCGCTCCTGCGGACAACGATCTTCCGGGAGAGCACGCAAGAGCGGCGCAGAGCTACCGCCGAGCTGATGTTGGCGCTGGGGAAAGGGACCGCGCGCGTCAGAGTGAACGGGCTAAGGCTTAAAGTCAACCTGCGAGATAATGGTGTGGGTTTTCCACTGTACGTCAATCGATCCTACGAATCGTCTGAGACTGCTCTCTTGCGCTTCGCCCTCAAGAAGGGTATGTGCTTCGTCGACGTCGGGGCGAACCTTGGCTATTACTCGACTCTGGCTTCCCAGGCCGTCGGTGAGTCGGGTCGGGTCATCGCAATTGAGCCCGATCCTTATAACTATATGTTGCTAAGCAGTAACACTCTCCGCAACCACCTCAAGAATGTAAGCCTGCACAATCTGGCCCTGGGATCGAGCCCGGGCAGTGGGCTACTCCACCTGTCCAGCGACAATCTCGGAGATCACCGCCTCTTTGGATCCGATGACTCCAGAAAAAACATTCGGGTTCGAATCGAGACTCTCGATAACCTCCTGAGCTCACTCAATGCGAGGCCGGATTTCATCAAGATGGATGTGCAGGGATTCGAGTACCATGTGACCCAGGGAATGAGAAAGACGCTTGCGGATGACCGTCCTCTCGTCGTGATGAGCGAGTTCTGGCCTTCAGGCTTGGCGGAGGCCGGGTCCTCGCCTCTTGAATTCTTCAGCCTGATGGAGTCTTTTGGGTTCAAAGCGTCGATTCTGCTGATTGAGGGCAAGACGCAATACGTCACGTTTGATCAGATCATGGATCTGCTTCTCGCCGACTCGGGGCGTTGCGCCACGCCAGAGGACGCGTGGGTGAACCTCGTCTTTCAGCGATGACCCCTGGTTGCCTGCGAATCGATGATGTTCCACTGAGTCTGGGTGACGTGCCAGCCGTACTCGTCACGAATCATTGCACATACCTGCTCAGATGCAATTGGGCAAGCTATCGATCCAACATCATGTCGCACGGAATGGAATCCCCAATGCGACTTTAGCACTGCCGTAGTGCAAGGCATTTGAATGTCTGCCAATTCCAACACGACCCCGCGCGTGACGCTGGACTTCACCCGTGAGTGGGAAGGGCGCGGAGGCGTCTGGCGATACGGCATCTCGCTGGCGCGATCCCTGGTGAAGCTGCTGCCCCCCGGTGCCATCCGCATCCCTTGCTTCGACTTGCTGCCTCCGGAACGCGTGAGCGAGCTTCGAGCGACCGGCGCGACCGTGGCGGCGAGAAACCTCTACGCCTGCCTGGATCGTCTTGAAAGCCTGGCGACGCGGAAGGGTCGTTACTTGCCCTGGGACCGCATCCTGCCCCCGCTGCTTTCAAGCGGGTTGAGGCAGTGGCTCGTGCGGTCCGGCGTCGGTCGCGTCGATCTGTATCATACACTGTTCTCGGCGCACCATAACGGCGGTGGGACGTGCCGGGTCGCCACAATCCACGATCTGATTCCGCTCTTCTTCCCCAATGATTCGGTGGTCGCAGCGGAAAAGTTCCGGAACATGCTGGATGTGCATCTGGATGAGTCTGACGCGATCATCGTCCCGTCCCAGGCGACCAAGCGCAACGTGGTGAGTTTGTTCCCAACCAGCGCTGAACGGATCCATGTCGTGCGGCACGGAATCGATCGTGAAATGTTTACGCCGGAGGGGCCGAACGACTGCCAGATCCTCTCCCGGTACGGACTGCAGGCCGGCAATTACATTCTTCATGTGGGCGGCCTCGAGCGGCGCAAGAACCTTGCCGTGCTGCTCGATGCCTATTTGCTGGCCCGTCACCAGCACGGCCTGCAAGCGCCGCTGGTATTCAGTGGTGGAACCAGCCAGCGGATCGACTGTTTCTCGGACCGCCTGCAGGATCCGGCAGTGGCTCCGTTCGTGAGGTGCTTGGGGTACACGGCCGATGAAGACCTTGCGGCACTCTATCGAGGAAGCCGTGCGCTGGTACTGGTCTCGCTCTATGAGGGATTCGGATTCCCGCCCCTTGAAGCCATGGCCTGTGGCACACCCGTGGTCGTTTCCGACAACTCCGCGCTCAAGGAAATGGTGGGGGCGGCGGGATTGCTCGTCGATCCTGGCAACACGACGCAGATCGCCTCGGCTCTTGCTAGAATCGACGGCGACCTGGAGCTCCGTGGCGAGCTCCGGTACAAGGGACTACAGCACGCCCGCCAGTTCACCTGGGAGGCCGCCGCCCGGTCGACTCTTGACGTGTACAATGCTGCGTTCGAGAAATTCGCTGGTTCATGCACCGGTGCGATCGACCCGGTTCGCTCGACTTCGACGAGGAATGATCTCTGTGGTGTGCGAGACAGACCTTAGGTGCAGGCTAGCGAATCTCGCTGGTTTCTTCACACGTGACGATCGCACAGCCGGACCGACGCCCGGGACAAGATTCTTGATGGTACGACGATGAACATCGGCCTGTATGCACCAGAATATCCGCCCTTTGCGACAGGCGGCGTCGCAACCTATTCGCACCAGCTCGCGCATGGCCTCTCTGCCCTCGGCCATGAAGTTCACGTTCTGACGAAGGTGCTGCCCTCAGCGATCGTGCGTGACGGCCCGGTTTGGGTCCATTCGACTCGCGCCGATCATTTTCCGATCGTCGAGAGGATCGTCCCCGGATCAGGGGCCTCTTACCACGTCAGCGCGGCGATGAGGCGCCTCGCCAAGCAATATCGGCTCGATGTCGTCGAGTTTGCGTGCTGGGAAGGCCTCGGCATCTGGTATGCGATGAATCGACCCGCACCGCTGGTCGTGAGGTTTCATACATCTTCGCTGGAGGCCGGTCACATCGACGGAACGATCGAGAGCCGGGCTATACGGTGGGACGTCCGCCGCGAGCGATGGTTTGCCCGGGCGGCGGATGCGCTCGTGACGCACTCGGACGCACATCGTCGGCGGATGGCCGAAGAGCTTGCTACCGACAGTGGGCGCATCGCTCTCATTCCTCACGGTATTTCCGTCGACCGGAGTTTCAGCCGGCCGCCGCGACCGGGCACTGAGCTGACTGTTGTCTTTCTAGGCCGACTGGAGCATCGCAAAGGTACGATCGACCTCCTGCGGGCTGCACCGGAGGTCCTTCGCGCTGTGCCAGAGGCTCGGTTCATTCTGATCGGGGCGGACCGGCCGCACTGTCCTGGACGCCGGACCCACGCGCAATACGTCGAAGACGAGTTTCCTTGCGACGTTCGCAGTCGGATCACGCTGACCGGCCTGTTGCCGGACGAGGAAGTTAATCGCTCGTTACAGACCGCCGACCTCTTCGTCGCTCCCTCCCTGTATGAGTCGTTCGGGCTGGTTTTCCTGGAGGCGATGCGGTGGGGAACTCCGGTCATCGGCACGACTGCCGGCGGCATACCCGAGGTCGTCGAGGACGGCGACTCCGGCGTGCTCGTGCCTCCGAGTCAGCCAGGCCAGCTAGCACAGGCGATTCTGGGGCTGCTGCGGAATGAGGATCGCCGCCGCCGTCTGGGTGAGGCGGGCCGCCGTCGAGTTGAAACCCTCTTCACCGTGGATCGCATGGCGCACCAGGCTGCCGAGCTTTACTCCCGGACGATCGAGCAATGGTCAGGAACCGATCGTCGGAGTTCATGGATTTTCAGCCGGGCCGGTTTGTGAAACCTTAGCGGGAAAGGGAGAATGGCTGAGAACCTGGTTTCGATTATCATCCCGTGTTATCGTGGCTCGCGATTCCTGGCGGAAGCCATCGAAAGCTGCCTCCGCCAGACGCATCGTGAGCTCGAGATCATCGTGGTCGATGACGCGAGCCCCGACCAGTGCGCAGAGATCGGCGATCGATACGCTCAAACTGACGCGCGAGTCCGCGTCATCCGCCGAGCCGAGAACGGCGGCGTCTCACGGGCGTTCAACACGGGTTTTGAGGCCGCGCAAGGCGCCTACCTGACCCGGCTGGCGCAGGACGATCACTTCGGCGAATCCGCCATCGAAGTGATGCTGCGCCACCTGCGACAAAACCCGGACGCCGGCCTCGTGTACTGCGACAGCCATGTCATCGACGAACACGGCACAGTGATCGGGCGCTGCACCGTACCCGAGCCGGACAAGGTCCTGTCCTTTCGTAACGGCGTCGGCCTGTGCGTCATGTGGCGGCGAACCGTCTGGGAAAAAGTGGGTGGCTTCGATCCCCGCTTCGACACCGCCGAAGACTTCGAGTACTGGCTGCGGATCTCCCAGGCGTTTCCCCTCACGAAATGCCCCGACGTCGCACCGTTTTACCAGCGGAATCACGGCCATATGGCATCCGTCCTGCATTTCGAGAAACAGGAGCGAGCCACCATCGCGGCCGTACGCTCTCGGTTTCCAACCGGTGGATCCCTTCGCCAACGCCTTTTGAAGCCCAAGGCGCTGGCGTATGCAATCTTCTCCGCATCCAACGATTGCTCCAGGGGCGGGGGAAAGCAGATCTCGGCGCTGGCACGGTTGTTTCGTTCCTTCCTCCTCTGGCCGTTTCCCTTTGGCCCGGGTGAGCTCGGTCAGTCCATGGCTCGACCCAAAGCTTTGATTGTCTACTCCCTCCGATTGATTGGCGTGAAGACGCGCTCTTGAGCGCCGCCCCGGCGAGATCGTTTCGCCTATGCATCCTTCCTGATCGAGCTGGCCGCCATGCCGTCGTCGTCTTGCTGCCAGACCAGGGGATTGAAGCCAACCGCGATGAAGAACCGATGAGAATTGCGATCGCGTCAAGCGGACTCGGTCATGTCGCCCGTGGCATTGAAGCATGGGCGGCAGACCTGGGACGTACGCTCTTCGAACGCGGCCATTCCCTCGTCCTCTGTAAGGGCGGAGGCTTCGCCCTTGCGCCGTATGAGCGCGTCCTTCCCTGCTGGCAAAGGCTGGCGCCCAAGACACAGCGGCTGGCGAAATGGACCCGGCGTGGTCTCTGGCGACTGCGCCTCGGTTCGGTGTATGATCTGGAGCAGACGACGTTTGCCTGGCCTCTGCTCAAGCTATTGCGGCGCGAGGCGATCGATGTCGTGCACGTGCAAGATCCGACGGTCGCCCTCTACGTGCAACATGCGCGGCGGCTTGGCTTGGTAAAGTGCCGGACGATCCTGGGCCACGGCACCGAGGAACCGCTGGAATTCCTCCGCAAGGTCACCTACCTGCAACACCTGATGCCGTACCACCTGGAGGCGGCCCGCAATGCCGGGGTCTGGAAGCCGACATGGACAGCGATCCCCAACTTTATCGATACGGATACGTTCTTTCCCGGCCGGTGCGACGCCCTGCGGACGGAATTGGGGATCCCCCCGGACGGGCTCGTCGTCCTCTGCGCCGCTGCAATCAGGCGGGAGCATAAGCGGATCGATTATCTCCTCGATGAATTCGCCCGGTTGCGGACGTTGGCCCCGAACCTTCCAGCATGGCTCGTGCTCGCCGGCGGGCGGGAGCATGACACAGACGAGCTGGTCGCTTACGGACATCGTCTGCTCGGTGACCGCCTGCGCACTCTGGTCAACTTCCCACGCGAACGGATGCCGGACCTGTATCGGTCGGTTGATCTCTTCGCGCTCACGAGCATGATGGAAATGATGCCGATCGCCCTGATCGAGGCGACCGCGACCGGACTCCCCTGCCTGGTGAACAACCACCCCGTACTCGAATGGATCGTCGGCCCAGGCGGCGAGCCGATCACCATGTCCCAGCCCGGTGCGCTCGCGCGCAGCTTGCACTCCTGGCTGGGTGACGCGCCCCGCCGCCGCAAGTGCGGCGCGCTCGCAAGGCAGCATTGCGTCGAAAACTTCTCGCGCGACCAGGTCGTCGACCAGATCCTCGAGTATTATCGGTTCGTTCTCTCCCATGATCGAGCGCGTTCGCTGGCGCTTGATGGTACCGTGGTAGCCAGTACCGGGCGCTCTTAGCCGTGATCCAAACGGCTCTCGTCGAGATGAAACCAAGGAGTCAAGCGCAGTGCGCACGAGATGGCTGTCGGAATTGTGGCGGTACCGTGAGCTGCTCTACTTTCTCGCCTGGCGGGATATCAAGGTACGCTACAAGCAAGCCGTGCTCGGCGCGGCGTGGGCAATACTCCAGCCACTCCTGACGATGATCGTCTTTACACTTTTCTTCGGGAAGCTGGTGGGAGTGCCGAGCAACGGCGTGCCGTACCCCGTGTTCGCCTACTGCGCACTCGTACTCTGGACCTATTTCTCGGGGGTTCTCAGCCTGGCCGCACAGAGTCTGCTGGGAAACATCAACCTGATCACCAAGGTCTATTTTCCCAGAGTGCTCATGCCGGCTGCCAACGCACTGAGCGGACTGCTTGATCTCTCGATCGGCCTGTGCCTCCTGGTCCCTCTCATGGTTTACTACCAGATTCAGCCTGGCTGGGCGCTCTTATGGGCACCGGTATTTCTCCTGGGCCTGATTTTGCTCACGCTGGGGAGCAGCCTGCTCCTGTCAGCCTTGGTCGTGCGGTTTCGTGACGTGAAATACACCGTCCCTTTTCTGATTCAACTGGGCCTCTTCATCACGCCGGTCATCTATCCGATGAGCCTGATCCCCAGGCGCTATCAGACCCTCGCCGCGCTCAACCCCCTGTCGGGGATCGTCGAAGGTTTTCGGGCGAGCTTGTTTCCGGGGACCAGGCTGGATCCGATGCTAACCGCCGTCTCGCTGACCTCGTGCGTGATCGTGTTCATCACGGGATTCCTGTTCTTTCGGAGTGCAGAACGCTTCTTCGCCGACATCATCTGACGGCAAAGGGCTGATTCGCTCATGCCACGCGCTATCCTGGCCAAAGACATCTCGAAATGCTATCAGATCGGCGAGCACCGCATCGGGATGCTGCGCGAAGACCTGATGGGCGCATTCGCTCGGTTACTGGGCAGAACAAGCAAGTCGTCCAGAGACGTGATCTGGGCACTCAAGGACGTTTCTCTGGAGATCGAAAGCGGTGAACTGGTCGGGCTGATCGGTCGCAACGGCGCCGGCAAGAGCACCCTGCTCAAGGTGCTGTCGAGGATCACTCACCCCACCAGAGGTCAACTCGACGTCACCGGACGCATCGGCTCACTGCTCGAGGTCGGAACGGGGTTTCACGACGAGCTGACAGGACGCGAGAACATCTACCTGAACGGGTCGATCCTCGGCATGCGTCGGCGCGAGATCGACGCGACGATGGATCAAATCATCGCATTCGCCGACATTGGAGAGTTCCTGGACACGCCACTCAAGCGGTTTTCGACCGGCATGCGGATGCGGCTGGGTTTCTCGGTGGCGGCCCACCTGAAGACCGAGATCCTCCTGGTCGACGAGGTGCTCGCCGTCGGAGACGTCAACTTCCAGAAGAAATGCCTGGGCACGATGCGCGAACTGGGTGATGGGGGAAGGACCCTGATCTTCGTGTCCCATAACATGGCAGCCGTCGAGAACCTGTGCAGGAGAACCATCTGGATCGATGGCGGCGAAGTCAAGGCGGACGGGCCCACGACCGACGTGATTCGTGCCTATCTGACTAGCCTGGGCGCGCCCGACGGGCATACGCTGGATCTCGGTGCGATCAAGGAGCGGAGGGGCACGGGAACAGCCCGCTTCACCAGAATGGAGTTCTTGAACCAGGAAGACGAGGCGCAAAGCGTGGTCCACAGCGGCGATCGGCTCCGGATCAGGCTCCATTACGAATGCCAGAGAGATCTGTCGAATCTCAACTTCGGGTTCCGGATCTCATCGAACCTCGGCGCACTCATCACCGATGCCAACACCTGGACCACCGCTCAACCCGTCCAGTGGGCTCCCGAAGGACCCGGAAGCATCGACCTCGACATTGACTTTCTCAATCTCATGCCGGGGCTCTACTACATCGGCCTGTGGCTCAAGGGTGCCAATGTCTTCGACGACCTGGATAACGCCGCCAAGCTCGAGATCGAAGCGTCGGATTATTATGGGACCGGCCGGCTCGACGCCAAGTTCGGGATGATTTTCTTGCCTTACCGTTGGACCCCGAGCACGCTCAGCATCCCGCTCGGGAATTCCGCCCGTCACATTCCAGAGCCCGTCAAGGCTCTGAATCACTACACGGAATCTGCCACGTGAGCGCAATCCGGGCGATCAAAAACCGGTCGGGGCGTTTCGGCAATCCTTGGTCGCGCCTCCCGCGAGCTCCCGGAGTGCAGCCATGAATAACGGGTCTCCTGAAGTCAGCATCGCCTTGCCCGTCTACAACGGAGAGAACTATCTCCGCGAGGCGATCCGCTCGGTCTTGAGACAGACATTTGAAGACTTCGAGCTCTTACTCCTGGACAACGCTTCCACCGACGCCACATCGGAGATCTGCCGGGAAACTGTCGAGCAGGACCAGAGGGCGCGCCACCTTCGCTCTGACGTGAATCGCGGCCTGATCTGGAACCACAATCGCGGGGTCGAATCCGCACGCGGACAGTACTTCATGTGGATCGAGCACGACGATTTGATCGCCGAAGACTACCTCGACCGGTGCGTCAATGCCTTGAATGACGACCCCAAGATCGTCCTCAGCTTCACCAACACGCTCATCATTGACGAGAACGGAAAAGAGATCGATCAGGTCTCGAACCACTTCGACAACAGCAGTCCCTCGAGCAGGGTAAAGAGCCTGGCGCGCGGGCACACCCTGGGCGACGCCGAGTTCGGCCTCATGAGGATCGAAACTCTCAAGAAAACCGCGCTGCACCGATACATCATCCCATCCGAACTTGTGTTGCTCAGCGAGATGGCGACTCATGGCCCATTCGAGTTGATTCCAGACCATCTGTTCCTGAGGCGGCACCACTCCGATGAGGTCAGCCATCGGAGTCGCTCAAGCCGTGAGGTCATGCTGATCCACGCCCCGGATCGTGCCGGTACCTTCTTCATTCCCTTTCTGATCAACGCGCGAGGATTCCTCGATGCCATCAGGACCGCTCGCCTCCCGTGGAAAGAACGTGTCCAGTGTTATAAACATCTGATGGTGTGGCTTTGGGATCAGAGACGCGACCTGTACTATGAGTGCGAGGAACCAGTGGTCGGCTCATTGAAACGCCGTCTGTCCCAGGCCAAGATCGATCGACTGAAAACTTTGAGAAAGCGCCTCTTCGGGCCTCATCGCCCGGCCGCAGAGCAGCCGAGCCAACGTTGAGCTGAGCCGCTCTCGACTGCCCGGCGGCATCGGCTTTGTCTGTCGCGCGACAACACTTCGTTGCAGTCGTTGGCTCAAGCGCGTCGATCGAGCAACTGGGTAGCCGTCGTTCTCCGGATTCAAAATCATCTTGTGTTCGATGATCTCACTCTGCGCGGGCCGGCCTGGAAGTGAGACTCGGGCCATGCAGCCAAGGTATACTTCCGACCGGCATGTTCCCGCGCTCGACGGACTGCGCGGCCTCGCGATCCTTGCAGTGATGGTCTGCCATTCCAGCCTTGTCTACCGGCGTCTATCCCGTTCCGTTGGCCTTGGTGGGATTCTTGGCCACTTCCTCGATTGGGGTTGGGTTGGCGTCGATCTCTTTTTTGTCCTCTCGGGCTTCCTGATCACCGGGATTCTCTTCGATGCCAAAGGGGGTGACCACTATTTTCGAAACTTTTACGCACGCCGAACCCTCCGAATCATGCCGCTTTACTTCGGCTTCCTGGTCTTATTGATCGTGGGATCCCGACTCCTCCGCTTGTCGTTCCTCCCATCGATCTCCCTCAACGACGCTCTTGCACTCGGTTCATACACGACGAACTTTCGTATGGTGTTACTGCAAGCGACCAATGATTCAGGGATTTTCTGGTCACTGGCCGTCGAAGAGCACTTCTATCTGTTCTGGCCGCTCTTTGTCTGGGGAATGGGCCGCCGTTCTCTGATGAAGCTCTGTGTCGCTCTGGCTGCTACCTCCTTGGTTCTGCGCCTGATGGTGCTCGAGTCCGGGGCATGGCTCTTGACTGCGTACTACGCCACTCCCTGCCGGCTGGACACCCTGCTTGCCGGCTCGTTCGTGGCTTTGGCCCAACGCGATCCAGCCGACTGGGCAAGGTTGCGGCGCAATGCGCGGCGGCTGGTATGCGGCTCGGGAAGTCTGTTGCTGGTCATGGTGCTGAGCCAGGTGAGCCTGTACAGTGGCCCTGTGGTGACTCTCGGGATCGCGGCGCTCGCCGTTCTTTTCTCGGGACTGATCGTGCTGGCCGTCGACGCAGAGAAGGGGGGTCGACTGCGGACCGTGCTGGAGCATGACGGCTTACGAGCCGTCGGAAAGTATAGCTACGGCATGTACGTTTTTCACCTTTTCATCTTGTCGGCAGGTCAGCAGGCGCTCGCTTCCGTCATTCATCTTCCCGGGCTGATCTCGAAGCTGCTGGCCGTGATCTGGGGTTCAGCCGCGAGCTTTGCCGCCGCCTGGCTCAGCTATCATCTCTACGAGAAGCACTTCCTGCGGCTCAAGCGCTTCTTCGAGCATCGAAAGCCGGCGGCCTCGTCAGCGGTTCTCGCCGCAGCGCTTGTGTCGGCCGACCACGCTTGTCGGGCAGTCGCTACGAACAGCTTGCCGTCTTAGATCGGTCTCCCTTCGCTGGCCATGCACGCCGGGATTGCTCGTCGCACTGTTGAGGGAGAGTGAAAGGGTGTCTGATGGCCAGGCAAATCACCACAAAGAAGAAAATTGTCTTTTCTCTATGCGTATTCGCACTAGCCTTACTATCGACGGAGCTACTGTTCCGCCTGTACAGCAAGCTGACAAGAGAGCCATCCCTGGAAGCGGCTCTATACGCCGACGACGTCACTCTCGGCGTAACTCACCACAAGAACGTGAGCGTGACCGTCGCTTGGAGGAATACCGCCCCTCACACCGTTTCGTTGAACCGATTCGGGTTCCGCGGCCCCAATCCCAAGTCGATCGAGAAACCGAATGGGGTCGTTCGCATCCTGACTTTGGGCGGGTCCAGTACGGAAGAGCCGTTTGTCGCGGATGGAAAAACCTGGCCGGAGATTCTAGAGCGGCGTCTGAACGCCTTGCTCGGAGCAGAAAAGGTCGAAGTCGTCAACCTCGGCGTGGCTGGCTACACGACGTCAAACAGCGCCAAGAACCTCGCGGCCAACGGCTTGCGGCTCGATCCAGACATCGTCATCGTCTATCATGCAAATAATGATTTCTTTTTATTTCTCACTGAACAATTGGGAGTAAGCGTTCATCACTCATTCGTCGATTACGAGCATCGCGAACCGGGCATGCTGGAACGCATGCTCTGCAGGTCATCGATATTGGATCGTGGAATGAGGCTTCTTTATTACAGCGGCAACAAGGGCAGGGATTACACGATCGCCTACTGGCGATCACCGACCAAGGCCGAGATCGACTTGACGGGCGTCGAGCGACCGACGATCGCCGGCTTGGATCGGCTGAACGATCTCGCCGCGCGCAACCATTTCGCGCTGGTCGTGGGCATCCAGGCGACCATGATCAACGAGGAGCTTAGCACAAGCGAGGTACCCTTGATGTGGGAGGTCTTCCGCTACCAGTATCGAGGGCAATCCATATCCGTGCACGACTTCGTCGAAGGTCTCAACACGATCAAGTTCGCACAACGCAGATGGGCCAAAGAGCGAGGCGTCGTATGCCTGGATATCGAGTCTAACGTTCCGAAGACCCGGGATTTCTTCATCGACCATATTCATTCGACGGAGAAGGGCTCGGAGAAGATTGGGGCGACTTTCGCGGTGGGAATGATCGAATCGGGGCTCATCAAGCGGGATTCCACCGAATTATGAACTGCCTGCTGCGAGCCACGGATCGCGACCGCACCAGGGAGAATCAGAGGGCCTATCATGAGCTGGTTATTATCACGCTTCCGCGCCGGCGATCTCGTCGAGGTACGGAGCAAGGAAGAAATCCTGGCGACTCTGGACGATGATGGTTGCCTCGGCGGAATGCCGTTCATGCCCGAGATGCTCCAGTTCTGCGGGCAGCGCATTCGCGTGGGAGCCGTCGCCCATAAGACCTGCGATACGATCAAGCAGGTGCGGGGCCTTCGCCTTCAGTCCTCGGTCCATCTCGCTGGCATTCGCTGCGATGGCTCGGCTCATGGCGGCTGCCAGGCGGCGTGCAATCTGTTCTGGAAGGACCAGTGGTTAAAACCGGTAAACGGCGACACAAACGGACACGTCAATCCGGCCATCGGGCCGCTCGATCCTCCGTCAGCCGGAGTGACCGAGTCCCGCTTGCACGAGTGTACCCGAGTGCCTTCCGGCGCGGATCAAGAAGAGCAGCGATACTCATGCCAGGCAACCCGGCTGCTCGATGCGACCAAGCCGTTACCCCGATGGGATTTACGCCAGTATTTCTACGATGTCGCGACCCGAAACAACTCGCTCGGCAGAGCCGCCCGCATCCTTTTCCTGGCTCCGCTGGGATGGCTCTTGCGCACGATCCCTTACGGTTATCGAGTGGCCAGATTCCTCTACGACCGGACGCACCGACTCCTGACCGGACGCGACACCTCGGTCGTCCACGGATTACTCGCTCCAGGGGTCCGCACACCGACACTCCGGCTCGATCTGAAGCCGGGTGAGCTCGTTCGCATCAAGACACAACGTGAAATTGAAGAGACCCTCGATGAGAACGAGAATAATCGCGGCCTGAGCTTCGACCCGGAGATGACGCCCTATTGCGGGAAGACCTTTCTGGTGCGAGACCACGTCACACGGATCGTCGATGAGAAGACCGGCAAGCTGCTCCACATGAAGCAGCCGTGTATCATTCTCGAGGGAGTCGTCTGTAGGTCCGAGTACAGCCAGTGCCGTCTGCTATGCCCGCGCACGATCCCGCCGTACTGGCGCGAGATCTGGCTCGAACGGGTTGAAGGTGGACAACATTGAGAAGTGATCGGGGCGGTCGGCGGTGCCCGAACTCACGTAATCGACGAACGAGTCAGGATCCATCGGGAAGAAGTCGGGGTATTCTACTCCGGCGAGTGTTCGCTCCCTCGGGGGCGGGAAAGGAACAAGTGGGATGAGCCTCGATTCCACGACAAAGTGGGATTCTGAAAAAGGGAAGGACTACTGGAACGATTGGCACAATCGCGATAGCCGGTATACGACCATTGGTAGCGAGCCGTTACGGCGCGGCGAAACCGTGATTTCGCTGCTAAAGGGTTGCAATCTCCAGCAACCCCACATGCTCGAATTAGGCTGCAGCAATGGGTGGATGGCTGAAAGGTTGGCCGAGTTTGGTCCCGTCACCGGAACGGATATCTCCGATGAAGCGGTCGAGCACGCTCGCCACAGGGTGCCCAGCGGGACGTTCTACGCCGGCGACCTGATGGATTTGGATTTACCCCCTCAGGCTTTTGACGTTGTGATCACGCTTGAAACCATTTCCGAGGTCCCGAATCAGCGTGGTTTCGTTGAGTTGGCGGCGCACGTGCTAAAACCGGCTGGCTACCTGATTCTTACCTCTCCGAATCGGACCGTCTACACGCGCCAAAGCCACTGGCGCCCCCCTGCTGCAGGGCGATTTCATCGGCCCCCCACAATGCGTGAGCTGCGTCGGATGCTCCAACCGCACTTTCACATTTTAAGAGCGTTCACGATACAACCGTCCGGAAACCGCGGATTTCTCCGCGTCGTGAACTCGATCAAGTTAAACAAACTACTTGCCAAGATCATTCCGCAACCATCGATCGAACGTTGCAAAGAGAAATGTGGACTTGGGCAGACACTGATTGTCGTCGCACGAAAGCGATGACAACCGACGTCGGCTTGAGCCAGCGGAGCGTCAGCAGGCTGACGGGACTTTCCGTCGTCCCGAGCGATGACGATTCTCCCCACCCCGCATCAATCCTCACCCTGCCGTGGATTGCCCACCGGACCTGGTCAAGGAAACCGCGACGGAGGCGCCTCCCGTCAGGCTCAAGAGTGGAAGCATCCACGGGACATACGGGGGTAAAATGATCACCGCGGCAGGAACCACGAGCAAGCCGACGGCCAAGCTCACGCCCAGGATGCACAGCCTGTGCCCAGGCCAGAAGCCGGCGCACGCCAGTGCCGCCAATACACCCACTGTCACCATTAACCCCGGCGCCATCGCGTCTTCGCCCCGCGTCGGTTGATAACAGCGCTCGACGTGGCCGTGCAATCGTTTCTTCAGAATCTGACCCGGCAGCGCGTATGCCGCTTTCGCCGCCGCTGGTCTGTCAATCCTGACGCCGTTCATGGTTTTCTCGATTTCCACCTGGTCGAGCGCGCGGGAGTAGATGTGCACATCGTCGATGAGGCCGGCGAACTCGTACGAGCTGATTTCTGCTCGTTTTCCCACGCAAACTCGCTGGCTCGACGTTCTCTGCGCAGCGGCCACAGGCCCCGCCAGGAATCCGTCGTCCAGATGTGCATTCAGATACACATGCAGTGTCCGAGCATCGGCGTCGTAAACTCCCGCCACGTGATACCATGTGTCGCGGCCCAGCTCGCTCGCTCCATAGCGGGCCATCCCCTTACCACACGGTTCGGTGAGCTTGAAGCCAATCGTGCGCGGCCCCCTGTCCACCGTCGTGTCCAGTTGGTAGCCAGGACTGAGGCTCGAAACGATCGCTGCGTCATCGCGCGGAAACGACGTCGAGTTGATCCAGGCGCAGATGGTCATGCTACCCATCAGCCGCAAATCGGCCGGATGGCCAAAGTCAATGTAGTCCTTCTTGCCGTCCAGGCGCACGGCTGAGCCATGGATTCCGTCGGCCAGCATCGCGCGGCCTCGACGCGTACCATCGAGCCTGTTATCGGAAGAATCGTGCACGATGCCGCCTGCCATCTCGTCGAACGTCCAGTGCGCTTCCAGCGCTCCGGGCAAAATGGCTCCCCGGCAGTTCCAGAACAGCTTTCCCCATTCCGACGTCGCTGCCGTTGCGAGGATCGCCAGCGCCGCCAGCGCCGAAAGCGAGGCGGTTCGCACATTCACCCGGAATGCCGGCACATCGATCCGCCAGCGCCGACCGATCATCCAACCGACGATTGCTCCAGTGACGTTCAAGGCCAGATCGATCGGCGACGGAAACCGGTGCACCGTGAAAAACTGGCAGAGTTCCGCAGAGAGAGACAGAAATGTCGCGATCATCACGGTGGGCCAGAATCCCCGTCTCACCAGAATCACGCCGACCGGGGCGTAGAGTAAGAGGTTCACCACGACGTCGCGGAGTCCGAAATGCAATGAGAGCGTCGCAAGGTCAAACCGCCGCAGCTCCACCGGGATCGCCGTGGCGCCAACGATGAGCACGACCAGCGGGACGAGCAAGCTCACGCGATCGCTATCGCGTTGCTCACTCGAACGGTCTTGCGGAATGCTCATGAGGTCACTCGTGGTACCGCGCTTCGCGGTGTGGGTGTCACGGACCGTGCGATTGCACCGGCGACAACGGGCGCACGGTGACGAGCCCTATCCGTCAACCATCGGGATGAGATTCCAGCGCGATCTCTATGCCGCCTTCCCCCGAAGTCGGCTGACCATCGCGTCTTGAATTCCAAGGCCGCGCGTACAACTAACATGACTGATTTTCCCTCCGGCTGTAAATACTTCGGCGTCAATCGGCTCATGGAGGCGATTGAGATGCCCCAGCACGACATCGTCGGATCAGCACTGCACAGTCATCGAGCCCCGGTCGACTGGCAAGTCTGGCGACCCGGGACGACCGGCCAGGTACAGCGGACCCGACGGAGAACTTGTCGTCTCTCTCGCCAGACGAAATCGTTTTGCTGCGACCCATGCTTCTGGCATCCGGCGTTCCCTGACCGAGTCGGGTGGCCAGAATCTCAGGCAAAAGCCGCTCGCTCCCAGAGGAGCGTCGCCTGGTGACGTCCGGTGTCACAGGGATGTGGAGTTTTCGCGATTTTATCATCGACGACAGCCATGCTGGAGGAGGTCGGATGCGACTCCATGGGCCCGCAGCCCTCGGGGAAGATGGCCGGCAATGGACCCGGTACGATAGGAACGCGGGCGTCGGTCCATCTGGACTTGATCCGGGGATTGGCGGCGATTGAGGTGCTGCTCTATCACTCCTGGGGTGTGTTCTTCATCGGGATACCGAACTCGTCGGCGGAGCCGCTCTACGTCCGGATGCATCGGTTTGCCGTCAGCTTCGGCCATGAATCGGTGCTGGTCTTCTTCGTGCTCAGCGGCCTGCTGATCTCGTCGAGCGTGATCCAGGACGTCCGCGCGGGCCGCTGGTCGTGGCGCACGTACGGCGTGTCGCGCGCCACGCGGTTGTACCTGGTACTGGTACCGGCGCTGGTCTTGACGTTCGCCCTCGATCGCGCTGGGCTGACGCTGTTCGCCGGCTTGGTCGACACCGCCGACCCCGGAAACGCCTGGGTCAACCCCGATTCCATCCGGGACCGTCTCAATACACCGGTGGTCCTCGGTAACCTGTTCTTCCTCCAGGCAATCTTCGTGCCCACGCTGGGGTCGAACGCTCCGCTGTGGAGTCTGGCCAACGAGGGCTGGTACTATGTCATCTTCCCTTGCCTGTGGTTGGCCTTCACCGGACGCTCAGGATGGCAGAGGCAACTGTTTCACGGCGGCCTTGGCGCCGCCGCGCTGGTCATGGTCGGCTGGAGCATCGCCTTGTATTTCATCGTCTGGTTGCTCGGCACCGCAGTGTGCCTGCTCCGCTTCGCGCGCCCCGGCCCGAATCACCGGCGCTTTCGGCCCAACGGCGTAGCCGGCCTCGCTCTCGTCTTGGCTGTGCTGGTCGGCACGATCAAACTACGATGGCGGCACCCCGAGTTATGGTTCGCCATCGACTTGGCCCTGGGACTCGCCGTGGCCGTCCTCCTGTACGGTCTCCTGGATGACGACCGACCGAAACAGACGGGGGCCTACGGCTGGTTCGCCAAAACCGTCGCCGGTTTCTCGTTCACACTGTACGCGGTGCACCTTCCGATCCTGGCGTTCACGCGACTCTGCCTGAGCCCGGCCCATCGCTGGCAGCCCGACGGCCGACACGTGGTGCTCTGGTGGTTGATCGTCGGCGGCGTCTTGGTGGGCGCGTACGCCCTGTCTCGACTGACAGAAGCCCATACCGATGCTTTACGAAGGGCCGTGCTCGGCAGTGTCAGCCCGCGCCGCTCTGACGATGTGAAGCTGATCCTTTGACCAACAAGATGATGATGTTCGGTTTTTTCTTGGTACGTCGCAACGCGCGACGATCGTCCTGATTCCAGACGTAATAAATCAATGAGCATGTGGGCATTACCACGGTGCGATAGGCTTTTTCCGGGCGTTCCAATCCATGTCAGAAGCACACACGCTGCCGCCGATTTTCGTCGTCGGCTCCGGTCGTAGCGGTACGACCTGGATCGGAGGCACGATCGCGTCCTGTTCGGGATGCGCTCCGATATTCGAACCCCTTCAGCCGGAACTCGCACGCGTGAGCCCGCCATGGGGGCGGAAGAGCGGATTCCCCGGCCCCTATCTGCGCAGCCGGGGATCCTATCCTCAATGGGAAGCGTTTTTCGACGCAATCCTCGCGGGTCAGTTGACGAACTGGTGGACGCGGATGGACTGGAGCCGGGTCCCCGAGTCCTTGACCCGTTGGCGGCTTCCCGGGCGAATCGCCTACCGCCTGGCCAAGACCCGGTATCAGCTCCTGAAAATGCGCAGCAATCGCTACGTCGTCAAGGAAATCCGCGCAAACTTGATGCTGGATTGGCTCGTGAGCTACACCGGTGCTCGGATCATGTTCGTGATCCGCCACCCTTGCGCAACGATCGGGTCCCGGATGCAGCAGCCGGCACAAGGTTGGCAAGTCGATATGGACGAGATCCTCTGCCAGTCCTCCCTCATGGCGGAATTCCTCGAGCCGTTCCGCAAGACCATCAACGGAGCCTCGACACTGCTCGAGCGCCAGACGATCATGTGGTGCGTCGAAAACCTTGTCCCCCTCAGCCAGGCCAGTTCAAGAGACTGGCTGATGTGCTGCTACGAGGATTTCCTCGCGGACCGGGATGTTGCATTCGAGCGGGTTTTTGACGCCCTGGGCCTCGAGCCCAGCTCAAGCACCGCAAGGACAAAGAGACTTGTTGTCGACAAGCCCATTAACGACTTGAACAAGCCGCGGCCATGGTACGCTCCCCTCAAGGAGGCTGAAGGCGAAGAAGTGCTGCGGCTGTGCCGTGAGTTTGGCCTCGGTCTCTATGGCAAGCAGAGTATGCCGCTGTATTCACCGAGGGAGTTTCTCGATGATGCCAGCATCGCTGTCGCGCCAGAGAGCGCCTCGACGGACGATTCGAGTACCGCGAACTCGACGGCCACCGCCGATGGAAGTTCGCGAGCGAGCCGTGCAGGCACCGGACCGGGACTCGACGGGTCTCGAACCTCCAATAGATAGATGATGCCCGCGCGATCGCCCAGCGGTCGTGCGCAGAATTCACGACGTGGTTTGTCCGAGCCTGCCCACCTGGGCGTCGTCACGCCCGGCACGAGCGGACCAGGCTTGCCAATCAAACATCTGGATTTGTGACCACACGATGGAATGGTTTTTCTTCGTCCTGTTGAATGCAGCCTTCTTCGTCCGCCCGGGCGACCTGATGCAGTCAGCCGACTTCCCTGTCTACAACTTCACGATGATCGCGTGCCTGATCCTGGCGGGCCCGCGGGTCGTCGAAGTGGCACGTTCCTGGCGCCAGTCCCCCATCACGACCTGTGTCCTGGGTATGGTGGCGGCGTGTCTCCTTTCGCATATGTCGCGTGCCTACTTCGGGCGGGCGGTGGAAGATGGCATCTATCTCGTCAAGATCATTATCTACTACCTCGTTTTCGTGGCAATCGTTAATAGCCCCGCGCGTCTGCAATCGTTTCTTCGCTGGTTCGTCGTCTTCACCCTGGTGCTCACCGGGCTCGCATTGGCTCACTGGCATGAGCTCGTCTCGATCGAGTGCCTGGCGGCCTGTCAGCAGTACGAGTTCAACAGTGTTACCGGCCAGATTGAGGTGATCCCCCGCCTGCGCAGCACCGGCGTGTTCAACGATCCCAACGACCTGTCAATGGTCCTGATTGTTGGTGTTATCATATGTCTGTATATTATAGACAACGCGCGTCGGGGATTGGGACGGTTCCTCTGGCTGGCGCCGATTGCGACTTTCCTGTACGCCCTGAAGCTCACATACTCGCGCGGCGGACTGCTCAATTTTGCGATCAGCCTCATGGTGGTGTCCTGGTACAGGCTGGGCTGGAAGAAAACGATGCTGGTTTCGGCCGTGCTGCTTCCGGCCATGCTCATCCTTTTCGGGGGCAGGATGACGAAGCTGGACATCGAAGACACGGGAGACACATCTCAACACCGGATCCAGATCTGGTCCCGTGGGTTGTTGCTCTTCCGCGAGAGTCCAGTCTTTGGTGTCGGCATGAACGAATTCAACGAGCGCACGGAATCGTCGCCCACAATAGTTTTGTGCACACGTATGCCGAACTGGGGTTTTTCGGCGGGACGTTGTTTGTGGGCGCCTTTTACGCCGGCTACATAGGAGTGGCCCGGCTGGGAAAGAACCCAGGCGCCTTCCGCGATCCGGCACTACCACGCTTGTACCCCTACATCCTGGCGATGATTGTTTCGTATTGCGCGGGCATGTTTTCTCTGTCCAGGCCCTACACGATAACAACTTATACAATACTCGGCATTGTCGCGGCCTACCTCCACGTGGCGGAGACCAACAGTTCACTGGAGGGCCTGAGATTCGATGCGCGGTTCATCCAGCGACTGCTGCTGGTCGGCGTGGCTTGCACGTTGTTCCTGTACCTCTTCGTGCGGCTCACGGTGCGTTTTGAGTGAACTCCGCCGGCAAGGGCAGCAACCGCCTCGCTGCGGCGCCGCCGGCGCGACGCCCGCATCGCCCCGACCGCAGAGAATTGCTCCGTCCAACCAAGAGCGCCTGCTCGGCTAGAGAAGGGTCGATCGTCCTATGCGGATCCTCACGCTCACCAACCTCTGCCCCAACCCCTATCAACCGCTCAGGGCCTCATTCAACCGCCAGTTGTTTCAGGCCCTGAGCCGGCAGCATCCCTTGCAAATCATCTC
Source organism: uncultured Isosphaeraceae bacterium (assembly GCA_963781785.1). Taxonomy (GTDB): domain Bacteria; phylum Planctomycetota; class Planctomycetia; order Isosphaerales; family Isosphaeraceae; genus CAWAHD01. The sequence continues at coordinate 2,338,488 of CAWAHD010000002.1, forward strand.
CCCGATCGCCTGGACTGACGAGCTGGTGGGACGTCGACGAGGAGGCGCACTGGCTCGGGATCGTCGCGTCACGTTCGACGGCACGGTCGTTGACCATCCCATCTACTTCTATGTCCCGAAAATGCTCAGGCATTGGTACGGCCATTTCTACTGCTTTTCAGGCGCAGGGCTTTCACGAGGGCACTCGAAGAATTTCGTCCCGACATCGTGCTGGCGCCGTGGGCTTATCCCGACGGCTGGGCCGCCGTCCGCTTGGGGCACGCCGCCGGTCTGCCCGTGGTCGTCAAGGTGCATGGATCGGACATTCGCGTCCTCAGTCGCATGCGCGGTCGCCGGCAGAGGACCGTCGAATGTCTCCGGCATGCCGACGGAGTCGTCGCCGTGAGCCACGAGCTGGCGAACCAGGTGATCGAGCTCAACGGTGCCCCAGGCAAGGTTCGCGTCATCACGAGCGGCATCGACTCACGCTTGTTCCATCCGGGATCGAGATCAGAGGCCCGCGCGGATCGGCATCGAGGACCTCGGTCTGGTCTTCCTGTTCATCGGAAATCTCGTGCCCGTCAAGGGACTCGACGTCCTGATCCAGGCGTGTTCGCTGCTCGCAGAAGCCGGTACGCAGTTCACGTGCTATCTGATCGGCGAAGGACCCATGCGCACCACGCTCGAACGGCAAATCGCGCACTCGGGACTGGCCGGACAAATTCGACTTGTCGGCACCAGACCAAATGGCCAGCTACCAGATTGGTTTCGCGCCGCCAACCTCTTCGTTCTTCCCAGCCGATCCGAGGGGCTGCCCACCGTCCTCCTGGAAGCACTGGCTTCTGGCACTCCCTTTGTGGCGACGCGGGTCGGCGGAATCCCTGAACTTGCCACCCTCGGGCCGTGTCGGCTCGTGCGGCCGGAGGACCCCCGACAACTGGCTCAGGCCATCCGACTCTCGATCGACGAGGACAAGGCCTCAGGTGAAGCTGTCGCGGCCCAGCCGCGGCTCAAGAATCACGACGAAGAAGCAAGCGAACTGACGAGCTTCCTCGAAATCGTCCGTCGTGGCTACCACGATGCGCGCGGATCCGGCGCCTCGCTCCCGTGCCCGGCACCGTGGTCCCAGCAGGAAGTCGCATGCAATGACCAGCCAAACCACGCACAATGAAAAGGGCTCTCGATGGTGATGAATACAGTGACCCAGCAGAACCACGTCACGATCGACGATGTGCCCGCGCTCAGCGGCCGCGATATCCTCTGTTTCAGCCACGACTGGACCGGCGACCCCCTGTCCAAGACGCACCTGATGCGGCTTCTGTCCCGGCATAATCGCGTCCTGTGGGTCAACTCGATTGGCTACCGCACCCCCTCGGTCGCGTCCAGGGCCGACATGAGCCGCGCGGTCAAGAAGCTGCTCTCGGTTGCCTTGCCGATTCGAGAGCCCGAACCCAATCTCTTCGTTCTCAACCCCCTGGCCGTCCCGTTCTACGGACTGCGCCGGCAAGCTGGTCAACGAGCGTCTGCTCCGGTTTCAGATTCTTCGAGCCATGCGGAAACTCGAATTCAAAAGCGCGATCAACTGGGTGTTCAACCCCGCAGCCGGAGTCATAGCCCGGAAACTGGGTGAATCGTTCTTGATCTATTATTGCGTCGACGAATACGCGGCATTTTCCGGGGTCCCTTCCCGCGCGCTGGCCGAAACGGAGCGCAAGTTATTGCGAGATGCTGACCTCGTCATCGTCTCCGCTGACCGCCTCTATCAGTCGAAGGCGCCGGAGAACCCCCGCACCTACCTGGTCCGCCACGGAGTCGACTTCGACCATTTTCACCGCGCGCTGGATCGCGAGACGGAGATCCCCCAGGAAATCGCCGGGCTCCCCCGGCCGATCATCGGTTACTTCGGGCTGATCTCGCAGGACTGGATCGATCTCGAGCTGCTCGTCAAGCTCGCCCACCGCTTCTCCCATGGCTCGCTGGTGATGCTCGGCAAGATCGCGATGGATGTCTCACGACTCCGCGCGCTGCCAAATGTCCACTTGCTCGGTCGCAAGCCGTATCACTCTTTGCCTGCTTACTGCAAGGGCTTCGACGCCGCGATCATTCCGTTCCCGATCAGTGAAGTGACACTCAACTCCAATCCGCTCAAAGCGCGCGAGTACCTGGCCGCCGGGCTTCCGGTCGTCTCGACTGCGATCCCCGAGGTCGAGGTGCTGGGGCTGTGCTCCACCGCGGGCGATCATGAGGAATTCCTCCGGCAAACCGAGGAGGCCCTCGGGGAACCAGGCCCCTGCCGCCGGCGGAGCGAGATGGTGCGCGATCAAAGCTGGCGCGCCAAGCTTGCCGAGGTTACCCAGTATATCATGCGCCATGCATAACTCGGAATACCACACTCATTGCGCGGTGTCGGCATGATCTATAACGTACATTTACTGCGTGTGTTGGCTGCGCTCGCCGTGGTGTATTTTCACATCGCCTCGGAGGCAGGCCTCAATCTGCCACTGCCTTTCGGTACTTTCGGCGTCGACATTTTCTTCGTCGTCAGCGGGTTCATCATCGCTTATATCGGATCGAAGAGCCCCGACCAGTTCCTGCTGCGCAGGATCATCCGGATCGTGCCGTTCTACTGGTCGGCGTCGCTCTTTGTCTTCGGAATCGCCTGGCTATTCCCCCAGATCTTGCGGCAGACCAGGCCCGATCGACTGCATCTTGCGTACTCGTTGTTCTTCATTCCGCACGCCGCCGCCAACGGCGAGATGTTCCCCACGCTGATCCTGGGCTGGACTCTCAATTATGAGATGTACTTCTACGCACTGTTTGCGATCGCCCTGGTCGTCTCACCCCGCTTGGCGCCATTGATCTGTACGCGCACTGCTCACGCTGACTGTGCTCGCCATCGATGCGTCGGGAACCCAGAATGAAGCACTCAGGTTCTACGCACGACCGATCGTTTTCGAGTTCATCTTCGGAATATTCGTGTATTACGCGGTGTTGTTCGTTGATCGTCGCGCAGACGAATTTGGTCGTATCCGATGGCTCAGGTGGCTGTTGTACGCAGCGACGCTCACGGCCTCGGTATTCCTCGTCGTCCAGGGGATTCGTGGCGGGTTCGGGTTGCCGCGTGCCATCGCCAGCGGCATCCCGGCCCTGATCATCGTCCTGGGCGCGATCCTGATCGAGAAGCTCTACAACGTCCAAGCCCGGAACAAGCTGATCTTCTTGCTGGGCGAGGCGTCCTACATTCTTTATCTGATCCACCCCTATGTGATCTACGGAGTCCTACGCTTGGTCGTGGGTCCCACGTCCGGCCTTGGACCGGTGCCGATCGGGCTCCTGGTGCTCGCGCTGCTCGTGCTTCCATCAGCCGCTGCCCTTGCCATTCATGTCTGGTTCGAGAAGCCGACGATGAGTTACCTGCGCCGCGTCTTGGTTCGGCCTCGGGAATTATCTCGACGTACGCAGGCGAATTCGCTGATGCTAGAGCCCGTGAACACCCGTTGAGATGCCTCGGACCGTGCCGCTGCATGGCGATTCTCGCGCCAGCGAAGGAAACCAGGAATACCCAATGAGCATCTACTGGCTATGTGCCGTCACCGTGTTCTGGGCCAGTGTGGCACTGGTGGCTTATGTCTACGCGGCCTACCCGGTTCTGATCTGGTGCCTGTCTCGAAGGATCGAGCCCGCCTGTCCTGCGCCATCGAGCTCAGACCAGGAATATCCCCTGGTCACCGTGTTGATCGCGGCGTACAACGAGGAGGCCGTCATCGAGGAGCGGGTCCGAAACGCCCTGGCGATGGACTACCCACACGACCGCTTCGAGATCGTGATCGGCCTGGACGGGTGTAGCGACCAGACGGCGGAGATTGTGCGCCCTTTCACCGACCGGCGCGTCCGGCTGCTCGAATATGCACAGCGCCGGGGCAAGGCCGCCGTCTTGAACGCGGCCATGGAGGAGGTCGAGGGCCAGATTGTGATCTTGTCCGACGCGAACACCGAGATCGACCCGCAGGCGGCGCGCCGGCTGGTCCGCTGGTTCGCGGTCCCCGGGGTCGGGGCCGCCGTGGGGAGGCTCATCCTGACCGATCCTCGATCGGGCGCAACGTCGACAGTCTGTACTGGAGGTACGAGACGTTTTTGAAGCGGTGCGAAGGGCGCACCGGAGGACTGCTTGGTGCCAATGGCGCAATCTACGCCATCCGCCGCGACCTCTACGTCCCGATTCCGCCCGATACCATCGTCGACGATTTTGTCATCCCGTTGCTGGCCAAGCTCCGCTCGGGCTGCACGATCGTCTACGAGCCCGACGCGGTCGCCCGCGAGGAATCCGCGCCATCCATTTCGTCTGAATTTCACCGCCGGGCCCGGATCGGTGCGGGTGGTTTTCAAAGCATCGCCCTGCTCTGGAGACTGCTCGACCCCCGCCGGGGATGGGTCGCATTCACGTTCTTCTCCCACAAGGTCCTGCGCTGGCTGTGCCCGTTCTTCCTGATCGCAATCCTCGCAAGCAACGTGATGCTCTGGGGGCGACCATTCTTTGCATGGGTCCTGGGCGCACAACTTGGGTTCTACGGCATATCGCTTTTCGCGGCCTTCGCGCCCAAGGAGGTCAAGCTGCCCAGGCTCGTTCGCTTGATGACGATGTTCACGAGCATGAACGCCGCGCTTCTGGTCGGGTTCGTGCGCTGGATCAGCAGGCGCCAGAACGCCGCCTGGAAACGGACGGCGCGGGTCGCGGAAGTCAGCGGAGCTCTCCGATGAGCGGCAGCTATCTAGCTCTGGCCATCCTCGCCGCAGTACTCCTGGCCTCGGCGGGAGGCGGCATGGCCGCCCTGGTCGCGCGGCGACGAGGGCTCGATCGTTGGTTGTTCACCTACATCCGCGAGCGATCCAGGCGGCATGGGCCGCGGGCCGGCCAACCGGTGCACCTCCTCTTGTGCATCGCCGATCATTTCGAGCCGGGCAACGGCGGAGTCACTCCGGCCGTCGCCCGCCAGCGGCTCGAGCGCTGGGTGGAAGACTATCCCAGGCTATGCCAGGGATTGCGTGACAGTGACGGGCGTGCACCTCGACACACGTTCTTCTACCCGATCGAGATGTATAACGAGGCCGAGGTCGATGCCCTGGCCGGGCTGTGCCGCCTCGGGCTGGGCGAGGTCGAGATTCACCTCCATCACGACAACGACACGGCGGAAAACCTCCAGCGCATGCTCGTCGCATTCAAGAAGTTACTGGCACGGCGGCATGGACTGCTCTCCCGGCACCGCCAGACCGGCGCGCTGGCCTACGGCTTCGTGCACGGCAACTGGGCTCTTGATAACTCGAGTCCGGACGGACGGCGGTGCGGCGTGAACAACGAGATCGACATCCTCCGCGCAACCGGCTGCTATGCCGACTTCACCCTCCCGTCCACCCCCAGCCAGACTCAGACGCGCAAGATCAACAGCATTTACTATGCGATCGACGATCCGCTCAGGCCCAAGTCGCACGACTGGGGAATCGACGCCGGCGAGGGCGCCGTGCCGCCCGACGGGCTCATGATCATCCAGGGGCCGCTGGTCCTGAACTGGCGGCGGCGCAAGTGCGGAGTTTTTCCTCGGATCGAAAATGGATGTCTTCAGGGCAATCAGCCCCCGGACCCCGGCCGCCTCGACGACTGGCTGAGCGCGCACGTTCAGATCGCCGCGCGGCCGGATTGGTTCTTCGTGAAGCTCCACACCCACGGCGCTCCCGAGGGGAACCAGCGCGTGCTCCTGGGCGAGCCCATGCGCGACTTCCATCGCGCGCTGGCCCGGCGAGCCAGGGAAAACCCGAGCTTCCAGTTCCACTACGTGACGGCGCGAGAGATGTACAACCTGGTCCGCGCCGCCGAAGCCGGCTGGCAGGGCACCGTCGCCGAGGCGCTCGATTTCGAGCTGGTCCAGAACGGTGCCGAGGCTTCCCGCCTGATCGAAAAACCGATTGAATCGTCGGAATTCGTTCCGGCCGCTCGAACCATTCACCTGGAAAAGTGACCGCGATGAATACTCAGAGCATCTTTCGCAAAGGTATTATTCTGGCGGGTGGCTCAGGCACGCGACTCTATCCGATCACACGCGCCGTCAGCAAACAGCTCCTGCCGATCTATGACAAACCGATGATCTATTACCCTCTGTCGACCCTGATGCTCGCCGGTATTCGTCAGGTGCTCCTGATCTCGACTCCCGAGGATATCGGCAGCTTTGAACGAGTGCTGGGGGACGGCAATCAGCTCGGAATCTCGATCACATATGCCGTCCAGCCCAATCCTGGCGGTCTGGCCCAGGCCTTTTTGATCGGCCGGCAATTCATCGACCACGACCGCGTGGCACTGATCCTCGGCGACAACATCTTCTACGGGCAGGGGTTTCAGGCAATGCTCAGTCGCACATGCAGCCGGAAACAGGGAGCAACCGTCTTTGCCTATCCCGTCAAGGACCCGCAGCGATACGGCGTGGTCGAATTCGACTCCCACAAGCGGGCTATCTCGATCGAGGAGAAACCACCGCAGCCCAGGTCACACTACGCGGTCACCGGACTCTACTTCTACGACACTCAAGTCGTGAACATCGCCCGCGGTTTGAAACCGTCCGCACGGGGTGAGCTGGAGATCACCGACGTGAATCGTGCGTACCTGGTCCGCGATCAACTTCGAGTTGAGGTCTTCAGTCGCGGCTTTGCCTGGCTTGACACCGGCACGACCGAGTCGTTAATCCAGGCTGCCAACTATGTCGAGGCGATCGAGTCACGCCAGGGACTGAAGATCGCCTGCATCGAGGAAGTCGCTTACCGCATGGGCTTCATCTCGGCCGAGCAAGTCGACCAGCTCGCCGCCAAGATCCCCAACGACTATGGCCGGTACCTGAAGGCCGTGATCGACGACCCGGGACCCCGCGATGAGCCCGACTTCGCCTTACGCCCTGTTTGATCGAATCGGGTAACTGATCTGGAATTGCCGTCGTGTGGCCAGCCCACGGGTGCTTGTTAGCGGGAACTTTTCGTGTTGCCTAACCTGTCCCATGACATTCGGCGCTGTGGCGAAACCCCTCGACAGCGGGTGTTCGAAATCGCGTCCAATCCCGCGATGTGGGCTGTCGTTGGCTACCGGTTCTGTCGGTGGGTCTACGCGCTGAAGGCCCACTGGCTGATCCGAAAACCCTTGAGCCTGCTCGCGGCAATCGTGTCGTTGTTCGCGCAAGTGACATCAGGTATCACGTTGCCGGCCAGGGCGAGGATTGGACCGGGTCTTTATATCGCGCACACCGGCTACATCGTCGTGAACTCGCAAACGGTCATCGGCGCGAACTGCACGCTCACGCAAGGCGTGACGATCGGACACGCTGGCGGAGGTCGCGACTCATCCGGAGGAAGTCCTTCGATCGGCGATCGGGTCTATATCGGGCCCGGCGCGGCGATCATTGGCCCGATCACGATCGGTGACGACGCGCTCGTCGGCGTCGGTGCCGTCGTGACCCGATCGGTTCCGGCTCGCGGCGTGGTGGTCGGTAATCCGGCGCGGCTGCTTTCCCGCCATGGGTCGTTTGACTTGATCGAGTATCCTGGTATGCAGTCCGATGCGGCTCGTTTGGCCTCGCTGAGCCATCGCGATGAACCCAGCGCTGATGTTGTTCCTGGTCATTCCAACGGGTGCCGGGACGAGCTTCTACTCTAGGACTACCGACATTGGGTGAGCCGTCGGTCAGCGTCATCATTCCGGCTTTTCGAGCAGCCCACACGATCGCCAGGGCCATCGATAGCGTGTTGGCCCAGACCCGGGTCCCGGACGAGATCATCGTCGTCGACGACGGCAGCCCGGACGATCTGGCTACCGCACTGGCTCAGTACAGTGATCGGGTCGCGCTCATACGCAAGACGAATGGCGGCGCTGCCAGTGCGCAATCTGGGAATCGAACATTCACACGGTGAGCTGCTCGCATTCCTGGACGCCGACGATTACTGGGAACCGACCAAGCTCGGGAGGCAACTGGAGATCCTGGAGGCGCATCCCGAGGTAGTGCTGGTCGCGGGCCGATTCTTTGCCCAACCGCCCGGTGGCGCGCGAAGCAGGCTGCTTCCCGATCTTGACGACGGGCGGTTCGGCCGGGTTTTGGTGCTCGGCGGAGCCGAAGCGTTCGAGATCGCAATGAATGTCTGGACGACGACGGTTCTCGTTCGACGCTCGAGTCTCAACGGCCATCGCTTTGTTTCGGGCCTGGAACCGGCCGAGGATCGCGATCTCTGGGTCCGGCTGATTCTCTCCGGCCCGGTCTTCATGGAGGCCCAGCCGCTGGCGACCTGGGTACTGGAGCCCGGGTCCCTGTCGCGGTCCAGCCTCGACGTCGACTGCACCAACATGCTGCGCGTCGTCCGCCGCAACGCGACGCTCCTGGGCCCTCGCGGGCTCCGGTTCTGGGAGGCTCATACCTTTGGTCGATGGGCTGGGAACCTGCTGGCGCAGGGAAGGCCCCGCGATGCGATCAAATACGCCTTCGCACACGTGCGCCTCCAGCCCCTTTCCATGGTCGCCTGGCGGATTCTCATGAAAAGCCTGGCAATCTCGGTGCTGCCCAAGGCGCGTTCACGAGCACCCAAAGAGCAAGACGGTTACAGACTACGATGAGCAAACCAGACTCGGTTCTCCTGGAATCAATCCCCAGCGCTGACAATCGCCTGAGCTCTCCCCTGCGTGTTACCCACGTGGTGGTGTCTCTCGACACCGGTGGTCTCGAGCGGATCGTTGTGGATCTGATCCGGTTTGGTCGTGCGCGAGGTCACGATCCTTCGGTGATCTGCCTGGAACGGCCAGGCACCCTCGCCGGCCAGGTCGAGGGGCTCGGGATCCCTGTCCTGTGTGCCGACAAGCGACCGGGTCTGCGATTCGGCACCGTCGGTCGACTCCGCGAACTGCTGAGACAGTTGAAGCCCGACGTCGTCCACACCCATCAGATCGGCGCGCTCCTGTACGCGGGGCCGGCCGCGCGGCGAGAAAATGTCCCCGTCGTCGTGCACACCGAGCACATCAACAACGTTGCCAAAAGCCCGACCCTGAACAAGAAGGTTCGCACTCGATTGCTCTGGGCACTGGCCGGGAGTTTTGCAGACCGATTCTGCTGCGTCTCCGAAGACGTTGCCGAGGCGGCCAGAGCTTACGGGACGGTCCCTCGCCGCAAGGTCAGCGTCGTCTTGAACGGAATCGACACGGCCGCGTTTGATTCGACCGGCGACCGTGATTCCCTGCGGCAGCGCTTGAAAATTCCCGCGGGTGTCCCGGTCATCGGCACCGTGGGCAGGCTGCACGAAGTGAAAAGGCAGGATCTGCTGATTCGCGGCTTCGCAAACATCGCCAGCCTTGATCCGCAGCCTCACTTGCTTCTGGTTGGCGACGGACCTGAGCTCGAATCCCTGCGAGGACTGGCTGCACGGCTTGGACTTGCGCAGCGCGTTCACTTCGCGGGCTATCAGGCCCGTCCCGAGCATTTCCTGCATTTGATGGATATCTTCGCCTTGACGAGTCGGCTCGAGGGGATGCCGCTGGCCATCCTCGAGGCTTGGGCCGCGGGCCTGCCGGTCATCGCCTCGCGAGTCGGCGGTGTGCCTGCCATCGTCAGGGAAGGCGAGACGGGCGTCCTGTTCGATCCCGGGGATGAGGCAGCCCTCAGCCAGGCGATCAGCCGGCTGCTCTCCGATCCCAGCGAGGCTCGGCGGCTCGGCGAGGCGGGACGGGCCTACGTCCGGTCCCGGTTTGATCTGCGGGTCATGGCTCTATCGTACGAGGAACATTATCGAGAACTGCTCCGTGGCTCGGGCAGAATGCCGCCCAACGACTGACCTTCGGCTGGGGGAATCGATGACTCTGACTGGCTGCCTCAGCCGGCGGAGCGGCTGTCGCGGGCGACCGCTCAGGGGATCGACTTGTCATGAGCACAGACCAGGATCGCACCGTCGTGCAGCTCCTCGACTTTCACCCGGCGAGCTCCCGGACGATGGACATTTTTCTGTTACGGGTGGCCGAGACACTTCGTGATCGCGGCTGGCGCACGGTCCACATCTTCAGTGGCGATCCTCCGGAACCTTTCCGAGCAAGGCTCCAGGCGATCGATTCTGTCTATCATCTGTCAGATTTTCCGATCAACTGGCGGCGCGCCAAGCGGCTCGCCGGGCTGATCCGCCCCTATCGCCCTCAGATCATCCAGACCACATTCATGTCGGCGTTTGACGCTCCGCTCTGGTGGTTGAAACGGGCGAGCCACGCACGGTACTGGGTTGTCGCCGACCATTCGAGCGGAGCTTGCTCCCCGAAGAACGCGGTCAAGAAGCTCGCAGCGAGGGCGCGAGGAGCGATGGCTGACTGGGTCATCGACCGCGTGGTCGCCGTTTCCGACTACGTCGCGCGGCGGGACATCGAGGACAACGGGCTCCCGCCCGGGAAGGTCAGGACCATTTACAACGGCGTGGATGTCGAGCGGTTCCACCCCGATGGCAACCACTCGGCGAAAAACGGGGCGGTGACGATTGTTTTTGCCGGCCAGCTCATCCCTGAAAAAGGCGTTGATTTGCTCATTCAGGCACTACGACGTGTCTCGGACGGGACGGAACAACCCCTGCGCCTGAAAATTGCCGGCAAAGGCCATCAAAGGAGCGCGCTCGAGCAGCTCGCGAGCGAGCTGCTTCCCGGCAAGGTCGAGTTCGTCGGTCAGGTCGAAGATGTGCCGGCGCTTTTTCGATCGGCTGACCTGGCGGTCTTCCCCTCGCGGTGGGAGGAAGCCTTCGGGCTCGTCGTGGCGGAGGCAATGGCGTGCGGAACTCCGGTGATCGCCTCCGACGCCGGGGGCATTCCCGAGGTCATCGGCCGCGACGGCCGCCACGGGTTGGTTTTTCGCAACGGGGACGTCGAGGACCTGGAACGCCAGATCCGCGTGCTCTTGGCCGCCCCGGAGCTCCGGCTGCGGATGAGTCGCGCTGCGCGGGAACGAACGGAACGGGAGTTCTCGATCACGAGAATGGTCGACGAGTACGTTTCTCTGTATGAAGAACTGGCCCCGCGCACCGGCGGGTAGCCCGGTTCGGGGGACCAGCGCAAACCGTTCCATCCACAGCCAGCCTCGCGAACCCACGCTATGCTGCGATCAGGGACGGCCGGTCGGGACGGCACACTCGTCTCGTCCTTCGGCTCCCGATGTTTCTCCACGCGACGATTGACGTCCGGGACGCGAGGGCATGGTCCCTGACTTGTTTGCAACGGCCAATCTTTCACGGATGGCGCTCTTGTTCAGCCACAGGCTTGCAGCACCGAATGCCATGATCAACAAAGATGCGATCGTCGCGCACTCGCACGTGGCGGCCCCACAAACGACCGGAGCCTGGGCAAGAATCCTGGCGCTGGCCCTCGCGTGGACGTGGGTCTGGGCTCCTGGCGCCCCGGCCGCCGACTACTGGGTTGGTCCCAAGGGCCGTGACGCCAGGGGCCAGGGCAGCCGAACCCGCCCGGCGGCGACTCTTCAGTTCGTGGCGGACCGAGTTCGCCCCGGCGACACCGTGCACGTTCTCGATGGCGACTATGCAGGCGTTGACGTACGCCACGGGGGCACCCGCGGTGCACCGATCGTCTTCAAAGCGGAGGGGAAACGCGCCCGGATCGTGCGGCGGAACGCCAAGACTCCCGACGGAATCAATATTGAGGGTGCCGACTACGTCGTCATGAGCGGCTTCATCGTCAACCAGATGCCGCGCGCGGGCGTACGTGCCGCCGTCGGCTCGCATCTGACGATCATCGGAATTCATGCCGAGGGCAACAACTCCTGGGGAATCTTCACGGCCCATTGCGACGATGTCGCGATCGTCGGCAACCAGGTCTCGGGTTCCGTGAGAGAGCACGGGATCTACGTCAGCAACAGTGGAGATCGGCCCTTGATCCGCGCGAATATCCTCTCAAACAATCGGGGATGCGGCATCCACATGAACGGAGATCTCGGGCAGGGGGGGGATGGAATCATCTCCGGAGCACTCGTTGAGAACAACGTCATCTTCGAGAATGGCAAGGGAGGCGGGTCGGCCATCAACTGCGACGGCGTGCAGGACTCGAAATTTCAGAATAACCTTTTATATAATAACCGCGCTGGTGGAATTTCGCTGTTCCGGGGCGACGGAGCAGCCGGTTCGACCGGCAACTCCCTGATCAACAACACGATCGTCCAGGCGGCCGATGCCCGGTGGGCAGTCAACATCACGGGCCAGAGCACGAACAACCTGATTGCGAATAATATCCTGCTCCACAAAGGGTCGAAGGGGAGCATCACCGTGTCCGCCGACTCGCTGCCCGGTCTGCGCAGCGACCATAACATTGTCGTTGATCGATTCTCGGCCGACGACGGCGGCCGATTCATCCAACTGGCAGAGTGGCGATCCGCCACCGGGCTGGATCAGCACTCCCGGGTGGCCAGACCGCAAGATCTGTTCGTCCACCCCGATTCGAGCGATTACAATCTCCGCGCCGGGAGTCCAGCACTCGATGCAGCCGATCCGGCGCTGGCGCCTGATTCCGACATCGAAAGCAAGAAACGCCCGTTCGGTGCCCGCCCGGACATCGGCGCTTACGAAGCGAATGACCGCAAAGCCCGCGGCAAACGTTAGACTCTTGTGGCGACTTGATCATACCTTCTCATCTTGACGGATCGGTCGGCGGTGTGCCAACTGATCGTTGACTTCTTTCGAACTTCCGCGAGGTACCCATGTCGGACAAACTTCTTCGTGTCGCCCCGCTCGCACCCACCAAAGACTTTTTTCGGGTCGATGAACTTTATCAGCCCGAGATGCCCGCGCGGTCGCACAGAGTTGTCGCCGTCATGCCGGCGTACAACGCCGAGCTGACCTTGGCCGCAACTCTCGCCGACTTTCCAAGGGGATCGGTGGACGATATCATCCTCGTCGATGACTGTAGCCGCGATCGCACCGTGGAAGTCGCCACCGAGATGGGCCTGACGGTCATTCGACATGGCAAGAACAAAGGATACGGCGGCAACCAGAAGACCTGTTACAAGTACGCCCTGGAGACGGGGGCCGACGTCATCGTGATGATCCATCCGGATTACCAGTACGATAGCCGCGTCATCCCCAGCGCGGTCAACTTCATCGAGCTGGGAATCTGCGACGTGGTTCTGGGTAGCCGGGTTCGATCCCGGAGCGAAGCCCTGTCCGGCGGTATGCCGGCGTGGAAGTACATCGCGAACCGCGGATTGACCGGCATTCAGAACATCGCGCTCGGGCAGAACCTGGGCGACTTTCACTCGGGCTTTCGGGTCTATCGCCGCGAGGTGCTCGAAACGGTGCCTTTCGAGCGGAATTCCGACGACTTCGTCTTTGACTCGCAGTTCCTGGTCCAGGCTGTTCACTTTGGGTTCCGTCTCGGCGATGTGCCCGTCCCCGTGCGCTATTTCAAGGAAGCCTCGAGCATCAATTTCCGGCGCAGTTGCCGATACGGCGTTCTCACACTGGCCTCCATCGGCCAATGGTACTGCCATAAACTCGGTTGGAAATCGCCTCTATTCGCGAATCGGTCGCTTGCTCCTGAGATCCCGACAAGAGAACCAGGTCGAGACGCACAGTGATTCGACTTTCCCGCTCGCAGCCCTGCTTTACCCTCTGAGCATCCGCGCGGGGTACTGGACACTGCACTCGAACGGGCTTTATGTTTGACCATCAGTATGGCCTGGCAGGAACCGGGTGAAACGTTCGTGCGCTGGGACCTGGCACCTCGCCGTGTGGTGCCCGCATTCTCGACCAGGGGGGAAGGATAGTCATTAACATGGAAAGCAAGGTTCCGATCAAGCGGATCCTGGTGACGGGCTGCTGTGGCTTTATCGGCGCCAATTTCGTCCGCTTTGAATTGGAGAACGACCCCGGGGTCGAGCTCACTAACCTTGATGACCTCACGTACGCGGGGAATCCCGACAATCTGGCAGGAATCGACGGAGACTCCCGCTATCGCTTCGTGAAGGGCGACGTCGCTGACAGGAAATTCGTGATGAAACTGGTGGCGGACGGCAACTTCGACGCGATCGTGAACTTCGCCGCGGAGAGCCACGTCGACCGTTCAATCAGCGACGCCACGCCGTTTCTGCGCACCAACATCCTCGGCACGCAGTGCCTGCTTGACGCAGCGCGGGAGTCGCAGGTCCCCCGCTACGTCCAGGTGTCGACCGACGAGGTTTATGGCACGCTCGAGCCCAACGACCCGGCGTTCTCGGAAACGAATCCGCTGGCGCCCAATAGCCCGTACGCTGCCAGCAAGGCCGGCGCCGATCTGCTGGTGCGAGCCGCCCACCATACCTTTGGCCTGGACACCGTCATCACCCGCTGCTCGAACAATTACGGCCCGTACCAGTTTCCGGAGAAGCTGATTCCTCTTTTCATCACGAATGTCATGGCCGATATCCCTGTTCCGGTGTACGGTGACGGCCGCCAGGTGCGTGACTGGATCTACGTGCTGGACCACTGCCGCGGCATTGATGCAGCCCTCCGCCGTGGCGGTGCGGGCGAGGCCTACAACTTCGGCGGCAACAGCGAGCGTTTCAATATCGATGTCACCCGCACGATCCTCGATCTCTGCGCCAAGCCGCACAGCCTGATTCGATACGTCACTGACCGGCCGGGCCACGATCGCCGGTATGCCATTAACTGTTCCAAGGCTGAATCCGAGCTGGGATGGCATCCGACTGTCGCCTTCGATGAAGGGCTCGCCGCCACGGTCGATTGGTATCGGGCCAACAGTACATGGGTTGAGCGCGTGCGATCGGGTGCTTATCGCGCCTCTGTGAAATAAGCACCGTCCCACTGATTCTGATCCGACATCGCAGATCTTCTTGAGCGAAGCCTTGCGTTCGAGGCGTCATCCTATGCGAGCACTGGTGACCAATGGATCGTGATGTCTCAAGCCGATCGTCGGCCGTTCCGAGCGCTCACTTAACTCAGCAGATCCTGTCCGTCGGCGTCGTACTGACGATCTGGTTCATCTGTCGTTGGAACTTCGGCTCCGGCCTGTCGGGTAGCGATGACACGTTCTATGTTCGATACGCGCACTTGATGCACCGTGCGCCGATCAATCACTGGGAAGCGCGCTCGATCTATATCTGGTCCCTTCGCGCGTGTTTCCTCGTGTTCGGCTACTCCGAGTACGTCGCCTGGATTCCCGGGCTTCTTTCCTCTCTCTTGACCCTGGCTTCCGTCGCATGGTTGACCCGATGGCCCCGATACCCGACCTGGCAAGGCTGGTCGGCGACGCTCCTGGCCGCAACCATCCCGGTCGACGTCATCTGCAGCACCTATCCGGTCGCCACCAGCATGGCCTCCGGGTTTCTTTGTCTCGGGACGGCCGCGCTCTTGCAGGAGGGCGCCCGATGGCGCAGCGCAGGTGCGGTTCTGCTCAGTCTCTCATTCATTACTCATGAATACTGCTTTTACTTCGTGGCGATCGCGTGCCTGACGGCCGTGGTCTTCGATTCTCGGGGTTATCTCCGGCCGGCTGCGCTCTGTGCCTTCCTGTCTGTGACCTATATTGGTCTTGAGTGTTTGGTTTATCATTCTCAGCTCGGGCAGGCGACCTATCGTTTCCGCCTCTCGGCGTCGGGCATGGGGGATGACCGGATCGCCGTCGAGGCCGGTGGCAGCGCGGTCCGTTATTTCTTGATGCCCCTGCAACAGCTCCTGTTCAATAAAAGCACGGGGATTGACTTGATCGCGCTGTTCGCTGTCGGCGCCGCCGCGTTCCGGTCGTTCACGCGCCAGGAGCGGCTGCTCTATGTCATCGCGGCCTGCTACTGGATCTGGGCGGGCTACGGGCCGATGACGCCCTGGGAGTACAAACCGCCGTCGCGAGAGATCCGTCTGCTATTCCCCTACGTTCTGCCGATCTGTTACCTTCTCCCCTCGGCGTTAAGGGCGGCATTTTCCCGCCGTGTCGCTCGGCTTCTTCTCGGCGCGATCGTGGCGATTCATTTCGTGTGCTTGACCAGCGGCGGGCGGTGGGAGCAATCGAGCCGAAACGCCCGGGAAATGCTCGATTATGCGGCCGCGCACCCCCGGACTCGGTTCGTGACCGATGTCGGCACGCTCAATCAGATGTATATCGCCAACGACTGCCGTCTTCCCGACAACGTCGTTTGCGTGCCGGGTCCGAAGTCCGACGAGTGCTTGCAGGTCAACCGAGAGCCGAAAAAAGTGCCCATCCGCCCGGACACTTCGGGAGTGACGGCCTTCCTCCACAATCACGAGGCCGACTGGCGAAATGTCGAGCCCGAGCTGCAAGACTGGGTTGCGGCTCGAGCTTGGCATGCAACGATCCAAAGACCGCGGGTGCTGAAGCCGCTCTTCAGGCCTTTTTCTCGGTGGCTCCCGGACGTGGATTTCTTTGTTCTCAACGATGGCTGGGAACTCGTCGAGTTGATTCCGTCGCGGAATCCGACTCAATGAAGTATTTATTTTATACCATTTTAGTCGTATCGCTGTTCACTCGCACGCTCGAGGTAATTTCGATCGGCTGGTGGGCCGAGGGCCATTCCGAGCTCGGACCGGGAGAGGGCAGTCTGGAGGAGGTCCGGATCGCGCGGGACCTCGCGGAGGGTCGTGGGTTTCGTACTCCGTTCGGCACAAGAGGACATTTCGGCCTGTCTCCATCGGCCCATTCACCGCCCGGCTTCCCCTTTCTTCTGGCGGGGTTGATTCGCGCGGCCAGGCTCACGACCAGTGACACCGAATTGCCTTATCGTATTTGCCGTATCCTGAGCATCGTCTCCGGATCGGTTGCTGCCGGACTGCTGGCGCTGGCCGGCAGTCGTGCCGCCGGATTGTCAGCAGGCTGGACCGTCGGCCTGCTTGCAGCCTTCTTGCCCACACTCGTGACACAATCGGCGATCCTCTGGGACACGCCCTACGCCCTTCTGGCCGTCGCGGTCGGCGCGACTTTTGCTGCGCCCGCTCCGAAGCCCCGGTCCACGCTCTGGTACGCAGCGGTGGGTCTGTTCGACGGCCTTGCCACCCTCTTCAACCCGATTGTGGCTCCGTTCCTGGCCGCCGCAACGGCGGCCAGGCTGTCCGCCGAGGGCAGGCGTCTCCGCCTTTCATTGGTCGTCGCCGTCACCTGGTCGCTCTGCCTCGCCCCTTGGTTTGTCCGTAACGCGATCGTGTTCCACCGGTTGATACCGATCCGGCACAACCTCGGCCTGGAACTCTGGCTTGGCAATCTACCGGGCGCCGACGGACGCAGCGCGATTCGACGACATCCGATGGACAGCGTCCCCGAGCAGCGGCTGATTGATCAGATCGGCGAAAGCTCCTACATGCAGATGAGGACCAAAGATGCGATCACTTTGATCAGATCGTCACCCGTCAGGTTTCTCAAGCTAATAGCCTGGAGAGCCTGTTTGTACTGGTTCGGTGATGTCAGCAGGCCGACACGGCTCTTCGGAAAGTTTGTCCCCATGTTTTTCGGGTTCAACCTGCTGAAGGCCGCGGCCAACAGCCTGCTCTTGGCAGTCGCCTTGACCGGTCTCTGGCGCTGGCCGTCGCGTCCCGGGCGGCTGGCGCTCGGCTTGGGGATTCTGACCTTGCCCATGCCCTACTACGTGACACACGTCTCGCCGAATTATCGAGCCATTGTCGATCCGCTCGTATGCCTGCTCGCGGGCACATTTCTGGCCACGATCGTCAATTCGTTCTTGCAGCGCCGCCGCGGGGTCCATGACGGCGTCCATGGTCTCGGCGGCGCTTTCCAGTGAACATCTGACCGAGACCGGGTCTGGGCCTCCCGGCGCCGCGCATCGACTTCGCACGGCAGCCGGCCCTTGCGCGATCGAGAACACCATCGAGCCGGCCCGTGGGAATCGCAGTCCAGCGGAGTCGGTTCGCGGTCGCGCAGCAGACGGCGCGGATCGCGAATCCGGCGATTCCGCATGCGCAGCTAATCCGTTATGATCGGCGGGGTTCACCGATTGCGACTCATCATCGACCCACGCCCATGGGTTCCCCGACCGATCGCCGGATGCTTACATGCCATTTGCCGCAGCTCCCCCCAGGCGCGAGTTCCGTTGTGAGTACACGCCCAACTGGGCTCCAATCCTCAGTCATCTCGGGGCCTCGCTCCTGGTCTCGTCGTACCACGCGGGGGAGCTCGTAGCCCTGGGCGTCGGGCTGGACGGGCTGGAAGTGTCGTTCCACCACTTCCAGCGAGCCATGGGCATCGCAGTCCAGGGTAACCGGATCGCCGTCGGGACGCAGACCGCAATCTGGTTCCTCGCCGAAGACCGCGAACTCGCGGCGCGGATCGAGCCGGCCGGCCGGTACGATGACTGTTTCCTCGCGCGGTCGGCACGGTTCACGGGCGAGATCCAGAGCCATGAGCTGGCCTGGTCAGGCGACGAGCTCTGGGTGGTCAACACGCGGTTCTCGTGCCTCTGCACGCTCGACGACCGGCACAGCTTTGTGCCTCGCTGGCGCCCGAGCTTCGTCACCACGCTCGCGGCTGAGGATCGCTGCCACTTGAGCGGGCTGGCCATGGTCGATGGCCGCCCCAAATTGGTGACCGCGCTCGCGGAAACAGACCAGAAGGAGGGCTGGCGCGCGACCAAGGCCACGAGCGGCTGCTTGATCGATCTGGAAAGCAATGAGACGGTCGTGCGAGGCCTGGCGATGCCGCATTCGCCCCGCATTCACGCAGGGCGAGTCTGGCTCCTCGATTCGGGACGGGGCCGGCTCGTTACGGCAGACCTGGCGCGCGGGACGGTCGAGACCGTTGCCGAATTGCCGGGCTACACTCGCGGCCTCGCCGTGATGGGTCCCTTGGCCTTTGTCGGCCTGTCGAGGATCCGTGAGACAAACTCAGACATCGGCGGAGTACCGATCGCCGAGCGCCCCGAGACATTGAAGAGCGGCGTCGCCATCGTCGAGCTCGCCTCCGGCCGTCAGGTCGCCCTCCTGGAATTCCGCTCGGGCATCGAAGAGGTTTTCGATGTCCAGTTGCTGCCCGGGATCCGATCCCCCCTGATAGCGGGGCCTAACCCGCACATCGACTCGAAAGCCATCTGGGTTGTGCCTTGACTCGACCGCTCGTCCTCGCCGAGTAGACCGAGTCAATACCTGATCAATCGCGTCCGGGTTGTTCACCATCTCGACAGCAGAACAAGCCTCCGCGTCCGGCCGAAGAAATCGGCCGGACGCGGAGGCTTCTTACTTTGTCTGAGGCTCGAGCCGACATCGATCAGTTGATCAGCCGGCGTTGTTGCGGCACTCGCTACACGCTTCCAATCGTGGTCTTTCGCTTCGGCTGAAGCATATCTTGAGCGATTGCAGTCAAGAGAGGCTCTGGCAGAATTCCGACAGGGACGTTGCTGGTCAAGCTCGCGACCGCGATGCTCTGAGGCGCGCTCTGGGGGCTGATTGCCACGGTGGAACTCGAAGCCGCGTGGGCTCCGTTTTCAGAAGTTGCCTGCGCGGTGCCGGCGCTCGCGGCACTTACCGTAGCCGGAGCCGCTTGCAAGGTTTGACTCGAAAGCGGGCTTGAAGTCGCCGGAGCAGCGGTTGCAGACTCGACTCCCGGACTCGCGCCGATACCGGCGACGGTGGTGAATGACCAGGTTACGGGACCGCTCAACGGATCTCCGTCTGAGTCCAAGGCCCCGCTGACGGTCGCCGTATAGGTCGTCGAGTAGGCGAGGGCCTTGGACGGCGTGAACACAGCGAGGTAGGTCGCGGGGTGGTAAGAGAGAGTCCCCGCGACGGTAGCCCCTGCACTGGTTTTCACGGTAAAAACAATCGTGCCGGTCTGTACTTTTTCATCAAACGATGCGCTCGGAGCCGTAGAGACGGCCACGCCGGTCGCTCCAGATGCCGGCGTATGAGAACTCACGACAAGCTGCAACGGGTCGGTCGTGAATGACCAACTGGTTGATCCACTCATCGGATCACCAGCCATATCTTTGGCCCCGCTGACGGTCACCATGTAGCTTGTATTGTACTTGAGCGCTGCGGTCGGCGTGAAGGTTGCCGTGTTGGTCGTGCTGCTGTATGAGATCGAGCCGGGGACTGAACTCCCCGAGCTCGTCTTGACTATGAAGGAAATCGTGCTCAACTGCACGGCCTCGTTGAACGTCGCAGTCGGCGCCGACGACACCGGCACTCCCATTGCTCCAGACGCCGGTGTATGAGAGCTCACGGCAGGCTGCAGTGCGTCGGTCGTGAATGACCAACTCGTTGATCCACTCATCGGGTCGCCAGCGGCGTCCTTGGCTCCGCTGACCGTCGCCGTGTATTTGGTCCCGTACCCCAACGCCGCTGCTGGCGTGAACGTCTCGGTGTTGGTCGTCGCGTTGTACGACGCCGTCCCCGCAACCGCCGTTCCCCCACTGGTCGCCAGCGTGAACGTGACCGTCCCCGACTGCACGGCCTCGTTGAACGTCGCAGTCGGTGCGGTCGAAACGGCCACTCCGGCGGCTCCTGATGCCGGCGTGTATGAAGTCACCGCAGGCTGCAATGGGTCCGTGGTGAACGACCAGCTCGTCGAACCGTTCATCGGATCGCCAATACTGTCTTCGGCACCGCTCACCGTCGCCGTGTACGTCGTCCCGTACGCTAATGCCGCTTTCGGCGTGAATGTCTCCGTGTTGGTCGTCGCGTTGTACGACGCCGTCCCGGCAACCGCCGTTCCCCCACTGGTCGCCAGCGTGAACGTGACCGTCCCCGCCTGCACGGCCTCGTTGAACGTCGCGCCGGGGAGCGATGACACCGCCACTCCGGTGGCTCCCGAAGCCGGCGTGTGCGAGCTCACCGCGGGCTGCAAGGGGTCCGTCGTGAACGACCAGCTCGTCGAGCCGTTCATCGCATCGCCAATACTGTCTTCGGCACCGCTCACCGTCGCCGTGTACGTCGTCCCGTACGCTAATGCTGCTTTCGGCGTGAACGTCTCGGTGTTGGTCGTCGCGTTGTACGACGCCGTCCCGGCAACCGCCGTTCCCCCACTGGTCGCCAGCGTGAACGTGACCGTCCCCGCCTGCACGGCCTCGTTGAACGTCGCACCGGGGATCGATGACACCGCCACTCCGCTGGCTCCCGAAGCCGGCGTGTGCGAGCTCACCGCGGGCTGCAAGGGGTCCGTCGTGAACGACCAGCTCGTCGAGCCGTTCATCGCATCGCCAATACTGTCTTCGGCACCGCTCACCGTCACCGTGTACGTCGTCCCGTACGCTAATGCTGCTTTCGGCGTGAACGTCTCGGTGTTGGTCGTCGCGTTGTACGACGCCGTCCCGGCAACCGCCGTTCCCCCACTGGTCGCCAGCGTGAACGTGACCGTCCCCGCCTGCACGGCCTCGTTGAATGTCGCGCCGGGGATCGATGACACCGCCACCCCGGTGGCTCCCGAAGCCGGCGTGTGCGAGCTCACCGCGGGCTGCAAGGGGTCCGTCGTGAACGACCAGCTCGTCGAGCCGTTCATCACGGCACCGAGCGTGCTCGTGACCCCGCTCACGGTCGCCGTGTAGGTCGTCCCGTACGCCAGTGCCGCCGTCGGCGTGAACGTCTCGGTGTTGGTCGTCGCGTTGTAAGATGGAGAGACCGCGACCGAACTCCCCGCGCTGCTCACCAGCGTGAACGTGATGCTGCCGGATTGCACGGCCTCGTTGAAGGTTACGGTAACGGGGGCGGAAACGGCGACTCCCGTCGACTTCGGCGCGGGGGTCTCACTGGTCACGGTCGGAGCCGGCGGCGCGACGCCTGCCGTTGTGAACGACCATGTCACCGGTGCGCTCATGGCCATCCCAGCATTGTTTTCGGCACCGCTGAGCGTGACCGTGTAAGTCGTCCCGGCGACGAGGGCCGAACTCGGGACCAAGGTCGCCGTCTCCGTCGAGGAGTTGTAGGTGACACTTCCTGCCACCGCATTGCCCGCGCTGCCGGCCATCGTCAAGTTGATCGTGCTCGCCTGAATCGGCTCGTTGAACGTCGCGGTAACCGCCGACGACACGGCGACGTTCTTGGCCCCGTTAGCCGGCGTCTCCCCCGTGACGGCGGGCGTACCGGCGGTGTACAGACTCTGCACCAGCGAGTTTGAGAGGGCGATATTGTAGAGCCGGACGTCGTCAATCGTCCCGTTAAAAGCCTCGCCAATCGGGTCGCCGCCAATCCACAAAGCTCCCGTCGCGTTCGCCGCCTGTGCTGCCCCGCTGGCCACCTCGACGCCATCCACATAAAGACCGCGCGTCCCCGCCGATCCATTCTGAACGATCGTGACCAGGCTCCAGCCCGTGCTCACTTGCGAGCCATTGAGATTGTTGTTACCGGCCACCCACTGGTTGCTCGGGTTGATCCAGATGCCGTAGAAATTGCTCCCCGTCTCACGCGACTTCTCGACGATGGCGGTCCACCCGTTCGGCAACGACGGGACGTAGACCCACGCGGACAGCGAGTAGCTCTGGGTGGCGGAAAAATCCAGGCTCGACGAGTCAGGAACCGAGACGTGGCCGTCGTTGGAGGAGCTGAAACTGAGTGCGTTCGGCCCGACCAGGCCGGTGGTCCAGGAAACGCTGCCGGCCAGCGTGCCGGTATGACCGTCTCCGGTGCTGTCGGCCGTGGTGGTGCCGCTCCCTTCGTTGAATTGCCACTCCGCAACCAGGCCGGACTGAAGCGTCGGGACGCTCGCTGTGGTAAACGACCAGGTGACCGGGCCGCTCATGGGATCGCCTGCCGTGTCAATGGCCCCGCTGACGGTCGCCGTGTAGGTCGTCCCGTACGCCAGTGCCGCCGTCGGCGTGAATGTCTCCGTACTGGTTGTCGGGCTGTAGGATGCGGTCCCGGCCACCGCAGTTCCGGCACTGGTGGCCAGCGTGAACGTGACCGACCCCGTCTGTACGGCCTCGTTGAACGTCGCGCTCGGTAATGACGACACGGCCGCTCCGGTGGCGCCCGAAGCCGGCGAAACCGAGCTCACCGCCGGCTGTAATGGGTCGGTACTGAACGACCAACTGGTCGAGCCGCTCATCGGATCACCGTCGGTGTCTTCGGCTCCGCTGACCGTGGCCGTGTAGGTCATCCCGTACGCCAGCGCCGTCGCCGGCGTGAACACGGCGGTGAATGTCGCGGGGTGATAAGAGAGGGTCCCTGACACTGCAATTCCTGCACTGTTCTTGAGGGCGAAGTTGATCGTGCTGAATTGCACGGCCTCGTTAAAGGTCACGGACGGCAGCGACGCCACCGCCACGCCGGTGGCTTCCGACGGCGGCGTCTCGGAACTTACCGCAGGCTGAACCGGATCGGTCGTAAACGACCAGCTATACGGGCCTGTCATGGCCAGACCAGAAGTGTTCTTGGCCCCGCTGACCGTTGCCGTGTAGATCGTCCCGTACGCCAGCGCAGCCGTCGGCGTGTACGTCTCGGTGTCGGTCGTCGCGTTGTAAGAGGAAGAGACCGCGACCGAAGTCCCCGCGCTGTTCACGAGCGTGAACGTGACGCTGCCGGATTGCACGGCCTCGTTGAAGGTCACGCTGAGAGGGGCGGAAACGGCGACTCCCGTCGACTGCGGCGCGGGGGTCTCACTGCTCACCGACGGAGGCGGCGTCGCGACGCCTGCCGTTGTGAACGACCATGTCACGGGTGTGCTCATGGCCAGGCCGGCATCATTTTCGGCACCGCTAAGCGTGACCGTGTAAGTCGTCCCGGCGGCGAGGGCCGAACTCGGGACCAAGGTCGCCGTGTCCGTCGAGGCGTTGTAGGTGATACTTCCTGCCACCGCGGTGCCCGAGCTGCTGGCCATCGTCATGTTGAGGGTGCTCGCCTGAATCGGCTCGCTGAACGTCGCCGTAACCGAAGACGACACGGCGATGTCCGTGGCCCCGTTTGCCGGCGACTCCCCGCTGACGGCGGGCGTTCCGGCGGCGTACAGACTCTGCACCAGCGAGTTTGAGAGGGCGATATCGTAGAGCCGGACGTCGTCAATCGTCCCGTTAAAAGCCTCGCCAAGCGGGTCGCCGCCAATCCACAAAGCTCCCGTCGCGTTCGCCGCCTGTGCCGCCCCGCTGGCCACCTCGACGCCATCCACGTAAAGACCGCGCGTCCCCGCCGATCCATTCTGAACGATCGTGACCAGGCTCCAGCCCGTGCTGACTTGCGAGCCATTAAGATTGTTGTAACCGGCCACCCACTGGTTGCTCGGATTGATCCAGATGCCGTAAAAATCGCTCCCCGTTTCACGCGACTTCTCGACGACGGCGCTCCACGCGTTCGGCAACGACGGGACGTCGACCCACGCGGACAGCGAGTAGCTCTGGGTGGCGGAAAAATCCAGGCTCGACGAGTCAGGAACCGAGACGTGGCCGTCGTTGGAGGAGCTGAAACTGAGTGCGTACGGCCCGACCAAACCGGTGGTCCAGGAAACGCTGCCGGCCAGCGTGCCGGTATGACCGTCTCCGGTGCTGTCGGCCGTGGTGGTGCCGCTCCCTTCGTTGAATTGCCACTCCGCAACCAGGCCGGTCTGAAGCGTGATCGCGCCCACCGTGCTGAATGACCAGGTGACCGGGCCGCTCATGGGATCGCCTGCCGTGTCCGTGGCCCCGCTGATGGTCGCCGTGTATGTCCCGGGGGCCAGCGCTGATGTCGGCGTGAACGTCTCGGTGTTGGTCTTGGAGCTGTATGCGAGAGCACCCGCGACTGAAGTCCCCGTGCTGCCGGTGAGCGTGAAGCTGATGGCGCCGGCTTGCACGGCTTCGTTGAAGCTGGCGCTGACGGCTGACCCGACTGCAACGCCGGTGGCGCCCGCGGCCGGCGATACCGAGCTCACCGCAGGCTGTAGTGGGTCGGTGCTGAACGACCAACTGGTCGATCCGCTCATCGGATCACCGTCGGTGTCTTCCGCCCCGCTGACCGTGGCCGTATAGGTCGTCCCGTACGCCAGGGCTACGCTCGACTTGAACGTCTCGGTGTTGGTCGTGCTGTTGTATGAGAGTGCACCTGCGACCACAGCCCCGGCGCTGCTTGTCAGCGTGAACGTGACGGTGCTGAATTGCACGGCTTCGTTGAAGGTTGCAGTGACGGCCGACGTGACGGGGATGCCCGTGGTGCTCGAGGCCGGCGAATAAGAGGTCACCGCGGGCTGCTGCGGATCCGTGGTGAATGACCAGGTGGTTGATCCGGTCATCGGATCACCGTCGGTGTTCTTGCCCCCTCCGATGGTCGCCGTGTAGGTCGCCCCGTAAGCGAGCGGCGCGGTCGGCATGAACGTGTCGGTGTCCGTCGAGCCGTTGTAAGACAGGGTGCCCGCGACCGCAGTCCCGGTGCTGGTCGTCAGCGTGAACACGATCGAGGCGGCTTGCATGCCCTCGTTGAACGTCGCGGTCGGGGTTGCCGCCACGGCCACGCCGGTAGCGCCCGCGGCCGGCGTGTGCGAGCTCACCGCAGGCGTGATTGCGTCCGTGGTGAACGTCCAGGTCGTTGATCCGCTCATCGGATCGCCGTCCGTGTCCTGGGCACCGCTCACGGTCGCGGTGTAGCTCGTGTCCATTTCGAGCGTGGTGCTGGGAGAAAACGTTGCGGTGTCGGTTGCGCTCGCGTACGAAACGGTCCCGGCAACAGCGGCTCCCGCGCTGTTGGTCAGCGTGAACGCGATGGTGCCGGCTTGCACGGCCTCGTTAAAGGTGGCGCTGATGATCGATGAGACGGCCAATCCGGAAGCGCCCGAGGCCGGCGTATGAGTGCTCACCGCAGGCTGAAGCGGGTCCGTGGTGAACGACCAGCTCACCGATCCGTTCATCGAGTCGCCTGTCGTGTCTTCGGCTCCGCTGACAGTCGCCGTGTAGGTCGTCCCGTACGCCAGGGCTGCTTTCGGCGTGAACGTCTCGGTGTTGGTTGCCGTGTTGTACGACGCCGTCCCAGCCACCGCAGTTCCCGCGCTGGTGGCCAGCGTGAACGTGACCGTCCCTGCCTGCACTGCCTCGTTAAACGTCGCGCTCGGCGTTGCCGACACCGCAACTCCGTTGGCTCCCGACGCCGGCGTGTGCGAGCTGACCGCAGGCTGCGCCGGGTCAGTCGTGAACGACCAGCTCACCGATCCGCTCATCGGGTCGCCGGAGGTGTCTTCGGCTCCGCTGACAGTCGTCGTGTAGGTCGTCCCGTACGCCAGGGCCGCCTTGGGCGTGAACGTCTCGGTGTTGGTCGTGCTGTTGTAAGCGAGAGACCCAGCCACAGACGTACCCGCGCTGTTGACGACCGTGAACGAGATCGTGCCGGGCTGCACGGCCTCGCTGAAAGTTGCGCTGACCGGCGAGGAAACGGCCACCCCCGTGGCGTTCGACGCGGGGGACTCACTCGTCACCGTGGGACCCGTACCAGAGCTTGAGCTCGCTGAAAGCACGACATCGACCCAGAAGTTACACGCTTCGAAACAGCGCCGGGAAAAGTGCCCGGGCCACCATACGTGTAAACCCCGCCGTTGGCCGGCACGTGGAGCGGACCGCTCGAGTAGGTCGAGCCGAAGTAGTAGTCGTCCTGCGCATGCAGTCCCGTGGGGGCGTTGTACGACGCCACATAGGTCGTGCCGGCGGTGATCGCCACCGGTGTGGCGAAGTTGACCTGCTGCCACCCCGAAGCTGTCTCGTTCGTGAAGGTGGCCGAGGCCAGCAGGGTACCGCCGATCGTCCAGAGGTCGCCGGTATGCGTGCCGGTATCGCTTGTCCCCTTGTAAAAGCGGATACCCGTAATGAAGCCGCTCACGTCGGAGTAGAAATCGACCCCAACGTCGACGGGTTGACCGCTTGTGCCTTGATTCAGGTTGTCCGGCGCCGCCACCGGGTTCCAGATGCTGAACGGTCCGCTTCCGACCGACGAGGATGTGGTGAACGACCAGGTCGCCGGGATCATTGTGCTGCCGAGCGCATCGGCAGCGCCGCTCACGGTCACCGTGTAGACCGATGCCGCCAGGAGGTTCGAGAAGGGCGTCCACGTGATCGTATTGGTCGTGCTGTTGTAAGCAGCGGTCCCTGGAACCGAAGTTCCCGCGCTGGTCGTGACCGCCATGCTGATGGTGCCGGCCTGCACGGATTCGTTGAATGTGGCGGAGACCGTGGGCGATACGCCCACACCCGTGGCGCTTGCGGCCGGGGTCTTGCTCACGAGCGTCGGGATCACAGCGTCGGATGACGTGGTGAACGACCACGAGAATGGGCTGCTCATCGAGCCGCCGGACAGGTTCTCGGCACCACTCACCGTCGCGGTGTATGTAGTCGAAGCGGCCAGGGGTGCCGTGAGAGTCCAGGTGGCCGTGTCCAGCGAGTCGTCGTAACTGAGCGTCACCGGTACCGAGGTACCCGAGCTGCTCTTCAATGTAAAGCCGATCGTGCTCGCCTGCACGGGCTCGTTGAAGTTGACAGTCAACGACGTGCCGACGGACAGATTCGTGCCGCCCGGCACGGGAGTTTCGGCGATGACCGTCGGAATCAAGGGCGCCGCCTGGAAGCCGCCATCGTCCGCGCCCGAAGGTCGCGACGTGTACGACGCGAACGGAGCGTACTCCTGGGTGACCGCCGGCCAGCTTGAACCGAGGGTCCCAGCGATGCCGATCGCATTCGATGTGCCCGACAGGTGGTAGTCGCCCGCGCTGGGGTCAACGAAACCGGGGTTATTGTTCGGGTCCACGAAGAAGGTATTCGTTCCGGTGATGGTCCCGGTGTAAGACGATCCTTGCTCGGCAGACTCGCTGGCGAGCCACCCGGGGCTCACCCAGTTGGTTCCCGAGAATGTAATATTGCCCACCGTTCCGGCGAACTCGAAAGTGGAGGCGGGGGCACCGACCGTGGCAGATGCGCTGTAAAAAATGTTGTTGGCGGCATACACCGACTGGCCGCTCGTATCCAGGTTAAACATATCCGTGCGCCACGCGGTCGATTGATCGAGCTCGGAAACCACCGTGTTATCGTAGAAATACAGGTTCGGCCGGTAAATCGAGCTGTCGCCGCTATCGCCGCCGAATTCAACGATCGACGAGGTGGCCATCGGGCCCGTATCGTTTAATATATTACCATATACATACGTATTCGCGAATGATGGCAGCGCGGCAAAGTATGACGCGTCTTCGGGGTCGACCAGATCGAGCATGTTTGCCGCGGGGGTGAAGTAATTGTACCGAATAACGGTCCCCGCCGAGCGGTCTTTCAGCTCACTACCTCCCGACCCGGGGCGGAGCGATCCGAAGTCATTGTACTGGTATGTAATCCCATCAGCTTCGGCGTAGACGTCGTGTTCGCCGTACGAGCCCGGCACGCCGTTGCCGTAGATGTGGTTGCCCTCGACCATGATATTCGTTGACTGGTAGGCCGAACCGTTGTCGGAGAGGATGAATAGCCCGAGGCCCGAGTTGTCGAGGGTGCAATTCTGGATCGTGATGTTGTTGCAGCCGATCAGATAGAGAGAAGCCGCAAATGTGGGGTAGGCCGTCACGTTGCCGGAGGCGTCTGTCGAGTTGTAGGCCTGGTAGGCGTCGCGGATCTCCAGGCCCGAGATGTTGATGTTGCTCGGCTGGTAACCATAGGCTTGAGTGCCCGAACGTGCAACCAGAACGACCGAGTCTTCTTCAATCCCGCTGTAGAAATAATCGAATTGACTGGACGTGGTGGCATTCTCGCCATCAATCACCGGTTCCTGGCCCTCGGGGCCGGGCACGCCCACGATGTTGATCGGCTGGCTGGTCGTCCCGCTCTCGGAGAGGAGCAGTTTTTCGTGGTAGCCGCCAGCCTGCCAGTGGATGTCAACGGTGTCACCCGGTTGCAAGCCGCTCCAGGGAAACGAGCCCAGCGTCGTGTACGACTGGCCGGGACCAATGTTGTACACCGTCATCAAGGCCCGCTCTTCGAGCACCTCATAGCGCGGCCGGTTCACGTTCCTCGGCCGGCGCGATCGGCGACGGGTCTTCAAGAGCGATCGTGAGTCTTTTCGAACGCCGGTCCCCGGTAACCGCATGGGAGTCGTCCTCGTAAAAACGAACGTCAGGCCAGCACTGTCGGTCAGGTAAGCCGAGCCCGACGCTTGTGGTCGTAGCTTGTTGGTGGTTCGAACAGAGGGCCGAGGCGCGCAAACGCCAGTCGGTGCAGCTTGCTCAGTCGCTAAAGTCACTGGGCGAAGGCAACCGCGAAAGCGATTTCACTCGCGGCGAGGCGACGTGCCTCAGAGCGACCAGGAAAATCTTCACGTGGACGCGACGGCCACACCCCTGTCTCCCGTACTCGGCCGATGTCGTACATCGGTAAATTCATCGCAACCTCACATGTTCATCAACTTGGTGACGGCCAGGTGCAAGCGCAGATCGATCCGTCCCCTTGATTCAGGTTGCGATCGCTCATGCAAGACACGTTCATTGAATCAGTGCGATGGTGCAATCAGGATCGGAGCACCGAGGCAGGATGAGCGGCAGTGAAGATTGTCAGGAGGCATTTGTCTCTCCTCTACTCCATCCATAGAACATCCTGCGGAGCAGAGCAACTCGACGTGGTGCCACCACGACACGCCAGTTGCGTGCGCAAGGCTGTCCGGAACCTTTCTTGTCAGGCCCAAAGGGAGCAATCATGTGTGTAAGCGAGGATGTTTCTGATGATCGCGGGTAGAAAACCGCGCTCGAAGAAGAGCTGGGTGGCGGTCCCGCGACCATGACACGGTACGAGACCTTTTTCAACTCGTGACAGCGAATTCTTTTTTCAAACTTCCCTCATCAATCATTCGCAGATCCAGACCGCTTCGCCCCAAATCAACTGGAGCCGCCAAGCCCAATCCCGCCCCTACAACTCGCGTGAACGAGCGAGTTTTCTTGGGCTCCGCGACGTCTCTCACGCTTCAGCCACCAAAGCATGACTCGAGTTTTCCGCTCATCGCTTCCCTATCGGTGCGCCCGCACGCATTACTGACGGCACAATTAAGCATAATTGACTTAAAATAAGCTCACATGCTATCTTGTTCAGAACAGCTCTCATGCACTGGTGCGACACCGGACACGCGCAATCGCCTCGACCAAGCTTGCCCCAGCGAGCGGCACCGGCTCTCTTGTTCCCAGCAAGGCTTCTCTCTTGGCGGGTCGTGTTCCTGTTACGAGGACCCGGAGCTTTGGTTAAACACTGATGCCAAAAAGCGACACCCGGTGCCCCGTGTTGCCGAATGACAACACAACCCATCCCGCGCAGCGAGTTGGGGGTGCGCGCCGAGCGGCTGATGCGACGTCGACGGACTTTTGCGCGAGGAGAAGCTGCGCCCGCATCGCTTTGATCGCCATCGGCTTTGTGGGGCTTTTACCCACGAGCAAAAGAGTCTATCACGAATCCCGATCAATACCAGATGGTCGTTCCCCGTCGGTATAATTGATGACGACCCTGACCGCGTCGACCCGATGTGCGGTGGGCCCGGCGCCACGCTGGCCGCCAGCGACGCCCGCATTTGACCGGCTCGGCGAGGCGCAGCGGTTGCTCATTCGATCGAGGTAGCACGAATGCCCCGTGACGACGAATGCGAGGTCTCCGGCACCGAAGGAGGAGCACGACGCTCAAATGCCGGTCCTCGTTCTCCTATCCACCAATCCCTTCTCACCGCGATCGACAAGGCGCAGGCGCGTGTCGGGATCATTGGCCTGGGATACGTCGGCCTGCCCTTGGCCCGGGCCTTCAGCCACCGAGGAATCGCGGTCCTGGGATTCGATGTTGACCCGGCGAAGGTCGCCAGGCTCGAGTGCGGAGAAAGCTACATCGGGCACATCCCTGACGCGACAATCCGCACGATGCGCGATAACCGATTCGAGGCCACGGTCGACTTTCGTCGGCTTGATGAGCCCGACGTCGTCATCATCTGCGTTCCGACTCCGCTGACCGATGCGCGCGAGCCGGACCTGACCTACATCGTCAACTCGGCCAAGGCCATCGCCGAGCGACTACGGCCAGGCCAGCTCGTGGTGCTGGAAAGCACCACATATCCCGGCACCACCCGCGAGGTGGTCCTTCCGCTCCTGGCCGCCAGCGGGCTGAAACCGGGCGTCGACTTCTTCCTCGCCTTCAGTCCCGAGCGGGAAGACCCGGGCAACCCTCAATTCTCAGCACCAAACATTCCCAAGGTCGTGGGGGGCCTCGATCCGGCCAGCCTCGAGATCACCGCCGCCCTCTACAGCAAGGTCGTCGTTCAGGTCGTGCCTGTCTCGAGCCTGGAAGTCGCCGAGGCCTGCAAGATCCTTGAGAATACCTATCGTGCCGTCAACATCGCCCTCGTCAACGAACTGAAGATCATCTACTCCAGGATGGGAATCGATGTCTGGGAAGTGATCGAGGCAGCCAAAACCAAACCATTCGGTTTCCAGGCTTTCTATCCCGGGCCTGGACTGGGCGGACACTGCATCCCGATCGACCCCTTCTATCTGACGTGGGTGGCACGCAAACATGGCCTCGTGACGCGGTTCATCGAGCTGGCCGGCGAGATTAATACATCCATGCCCACCTACGTCGTCGGCAAAGTCGCGGAAGCTCTCAACGCCCAGCGCAAGCCAGTCAATGGTAGCAAGATCACACTCTTGGGCATGGCCTACAAGAAAAACGTGGACGACCCGCGCGACGCACCCGGCTTCGAGTTGATGGATCTCTTGCTCCGAAAGGGCGCCGTCGTCCAGTACAACGACCCCCACATCCCCATCCTTCCCTCGATGCGCCGCTATCCCCACCTGCTGATGTCCAGCCAGGAGCTCACCGCCCAATACCTTGAATCCCTTGATTGCGTGTTGATCGTGACGGACCACTCTGCCTACAATTGGTCGTGGATCGCCCAGCATGCCTCGTTGATTGTTGACACCCGCAACGCCATGAGAGGCGTGGATTCCCCGCGCGGCACGATCGTCCGGGCGTGAGCCTCCCAGGGGAAAAGGCGGGGAATGTCGAACGCGACACACCCTCGGCTCGCACTTTCATCGGAATTCAACGTCAGCCATGTACGAGCAAGCCCTGGAATGGTTTCGCAAGGCCTGCGGCCTCAATGCTCCGCTCGTTTTGAAGTGCGAGGGCGCGAGCCAATCGGGGACGGGCTTTACTGAGCGACTGCTGAGAACGCCGTTCGTTTTGATCGGTCGAGACCCGGGCGCAGATCTCGTCCTCGACGACGCGCAAGTCAGCCGCCGCCACGCGTTCCTGCATGCCGTCTCAGGTCGGATTCTGGTCACCGATCTTGACAGTCGTACCAAGGTTTACTGGGAAGGTGAAGAAGCACCCAGGCGGTGCGGTTGGCTTCACCCGAACGGCATTATCCAGGTCGGCACGCACTGGATTCGCTGGACCGGCCAGGAGAGTGAGAATCACGATCACGGATTACAGGCCTTGTTCGGGCCAACTGGCCGGGACCAGTCGGAAGTCAGGCCCGTGCCTCGTGCCGCGCTCGAGCTGCCGATCCGGGTGTGCGACAGCCCTTCGCTCTGGCCGGTGGAGGGGGAGCTGGCCATGGTCGGTCGAGCCGACGAGTGCCAGCTCGTCTTGACCGATGACAGCGTCTCGCGATTCCACGCGGTGCTCGTCCCCACGCCCCTCGGATTGTGGGTGGTCGACCTGCTGGCCAGAGAAGGCGTGTTCGTCAACGGTGAGCGTGTCCGCTGGGCGTGGCTCGCCGACGGCGACTCGCTCCGGATCGGCCGATTCACGTTCATACTGCGGTATGAAACTGCGCCGGACCAGATCACCCGCCAGCACGTTCCGCTGATCGCAGGAGCCACTTCTGGTGGACACCCGGGAACCGAGCTCTCCCTGCGCAACGGACCTCCGGGCAATGGCCGACGTGCCCTGGCTGTGCGTCCCCGGGGCCCCTCGCTGCCGTCCGTGAAGGCCGAAAACGCGCCGTTAGCGGTCGAGCCAGACACCATCGTTCCCTCGCATGCAGAGCTGCTCAAGTCGATGCCGTTCCCGGCGAATCCCATGGTGATGTGGCGGCAGCAGATGCAGTTGATGGAATCCTTTCATAACGACATGATCCTGATGATGCAGATGTTCGTCGCGATGCACAAAGAGCATTCCGCTTCGGTTCGCCATGAGCTCGATATGGTCCAGAAACTCACGCGGGAACTGAGCGCGCTGGAAGCCCGGTCGGCGCAGGTTGCGGAATCGGAGAGCGCCGGCCCTCCGGCCAGTGCCGTTCGGCCGGTCCCGAAACGCGGACCGGCTCGGACCACGGATCGGCAGGCGAGCGCCAGGAAGCGAGTCCCTGATCAACCGGACCAAAATGTTCCGGCCGAATCCGACGCGACCGAGCCGACTGGCCGATCATGGGATGGGGCGCCCAATCCCCTTTCCGCTCAAGGTTCGGGCGTTTCTGCCTCAAACGGACCCCGCTCGCCGGGAAACGCGCAGGTTCATGCCTTCTTGACCGAACGCATCGCAGAGCTCCAGCGCGAGCGGCAAGGGTACTGGCAGCGAATTCTCAGCACGATCAACAGGTGAGCGATCGGGTTGCCTTATCGTCTTTTTGATTCATAGGAAAACCAGCGCGACAGCAAGTGACTCCGGAGCCAGGCCAGAAGGCGAGAGAACCTTCCGTCGGTATCCAGGTGCCGTGCGTTCTCGCACGGAGCTTGGGAGATATCGGTGAAGGAACGAAGATGATCTTGAGTGATCTGATGAAAAGCGCGTTGCCAGTCTCTCGAGTCAGCCGACACCCGGGTCGAACCGAGCAGAGAATCGAAGTCGGCTGGCGATAAATGATAATTGTGCGCGAGCAGGTGAATCGCGAAAGCCAGCTCGGCGAGACCTCGTTCCGAGCCGTCCTCCGCCTCCAGGATCGCCCGGATGATGCCGGGGTAGTCGTCCCCGAAGGGCAGAACGTTCCATTCCGATCCCTTCGGCGGCGCGGGGAGCGTCCAGGTCTGACCATCGGCCAGTCGAATCGAACTTCCTTGGCGAAACGAAGGTTTTCGACATGAAGTCTCGTCAGGCAACGTCTCTCTACTCCTCATGAAATTCCTAATCGAGACGCCAGGATCGAATTGTGGTTGCTCTCGACAAGTGCATGCAATTCTACACACTTACCGCAGCACTAGCACTTAGGAGTCAAAAGATCCGTCTTGGCCTGGACTTGGGACCACTTCCGCGATTGCATTTCACTGCTCAGTATGAAAAAGTCAATAGAGCAATTAGCGATTCTGTGGTCAAGCTCGAGCGGGGTTGCGATTTTCAGAACATGATTCGGCACACGTACAACCGGCTGCCGGAAGAGGGCACTTCGGCCTGGCCCCCGAACCTGCGCCGGCTGCTCTGTAGCGCGCGTGAGCTCTCCGTGAAATGTGATCGGGGTGGGGAGCCGCCGGCACCGGCTGATGGCACCGGTGACCGTGAATGGATTCGCATTCGCGGATGGGAGTGTCGTGTTCCCCGCTCGACCTCACGACTCAAGGGTGGCCTATAACCAGGGTTCAGAGTGCGCCAGCAGTCCGCAACTGCATCGGCTCGGCCGTCACATGAGCTTGCCGCACCTGCTGCGCCCGATCAAGACAGTCCCCGAGCGCGGCCGACAACTCACCGCAGTGAGCCGGGCCGAACAAATCCATGTGATCGCATGTGAAGTCGTGGACCTCGACTCCACCCTGCGCGACCACCCCCCAGCCTCCGAGGGGATCCGTGTTGATCGCCGGGCTGCCGCCGCGCGCACGGAACAGGGTCACGCGACCCGAATAGGTGCCCGGGCGGTAGAGCTTCATCGCCGTCATCGCCTCGTTGACCGTCCTGATCCGATAGTCGGCGCCTCCTTTCGAATCTCTCTTCTGACCCGCTTGGTGGGTCACCATCCTCCGTAGCGCGCGGGGAAGCCGGGAATTCGTCTTGATCCTCCACTTGATCCGCTCCAGAATGTAGATTCCCTTCCCTCTCATATCGAGCTGGGACAAGCTATAGGAGAGCCAGCGGAGCTTGTCGATCCACGTGACATGAGCGTCCGGTCCCGGATGATCGATCAGCACGACCAGGCTCACTCGCTTCCCCTGTTCGGTCAATTGCCGCGCCATCTCGTACGCCACCAGGGCCCCGAAAGAGTGCCCACAGAGAGCAAACGGCCCGTCCGGACTGACCGTGTACATCGCCTCGATGTACTGTTGCGCCATCTCCTCGACTCGCAGGTCAACCGGATCGCATAGCCGCCGCGGAACTTGAAGACCCCAGAGCGGTTGGTCCGGGCCAAGGTGGTCGGCGACGCCAGTGTACGACAACACGCCCCCGCCCCCACCGTGCACGCAAAAGAAGGGTGGCCGGGTCCCCCGGGGTTGCACGGGGACCAAGGCCGCCCAGCACGGGAGATCACCGCCTTTGAGCATCAGCTCGCTCAGCTCTCGGATGGTTGGAGCCTGGATAATTGCGGCCAGAGGGAGCTCGCGTCCCACGGCCCGCCCGATTCGATCGAAGAGCCGGGCCGCCACCAGAGAATCGCCACCGAGTTCGAAGAAATGGCTGTGCGGCCCCAGAGGCCGCTGTCCGATCACGTCCTCCCAGATACCGATCAATTGGCGCTCCAGTTCGTTTCGTATGAGAGCGGCCTGCCCGTCGGGCTCGGGTTTGATCCGGGTCGCTTGGGTCGTCGAGCCGTTCAAGTCCCGGCGCGGGCGAGCGCCCCAGTCGCGCGGTCCCTCCGATAGCTCGGCGAGTCGACAACCAGGCTCGCTGCTCAGGGTCTTGAGCACGGCCAAGTACCGCTCGATGAACTGGTCGACCGCACCGGCAGTCCACAGCTCGGTCTTGGCGTCGACCCAGCCGCGATAGGTCCCTGCGTGCTCCTCAAAAAAGACGGCCAGATCGAAGTTCGCGGTGTCGGTCGGCACGTCGTAGTAGCTTGACGTGATTCCGGGGAGATCCAGCGCCAGCGAAGTCGTGTTCTGTACCGAGATCACGCAGCGACCCAGGCGGATTCGATTCAGGCCTGGCTGTTCCGCAATCCGTTGGAACGGGACATCCTGGTGCTCGAACGCCCCTTTGACCGTTTTGGCCGCGGAACGCAGCAGATCGCGGAAACACGACCCCTCGGCAATCGTCAGACGGATCGGCAGCAGATTGTTGAAATAACCGATGACCCCTCGGGTGGCGGCATGGTGGCGTCCCGACACCGGCGTCATGAACACCAGATCGGTCTGACCGGTATCCAGGTGCAACCGAACGGCCAGCGCCGCGAGCATGACCACGTAGGCCGTCACATTATCGCCGGAAGCCAGGGCGCCGAGCTTCGCAGCCGTGTCTGCGGGAAGAGTGAATGTCCGCCGCATCCCTTTGTAGTTGGTCTCGCCAACTGATTTCAGATCGGTCGGCAGGATCAATTCATGGACTTCACCGCTAAACTGGGCACGCCAGTAAGCGAGACTCTCCTCCAGCTCCGACTCCGAGAGCGACGATCCGATCTGCCACTCCTCGCTGGCCGATCTCGACAATTTCGTGAGCGGCGACGGCTCGCCGCGCACCAGGGCGGTGTACTCCGCGGCAAGCTCCTGGATGAAAAGGCCGACGGACCACCGATCCGAGATGATGTGATGAGTGTTGATCAGCAGGACTTTTTCACAATCGGAGCGCTCAAGGAGAGTAAACCGCCACAGGGGAGGCTTCGTCAGGTCGATGTGAGATCGTGCGGCCTCGATCGCCAGCCGGCGCGATTCGACCGAGAATTCGGGCTCGCTCATCGCACTCAGATCCACGCGCTCAAACCGAACCGCTGGATCGGATGAGATCACTCGCTTCGGGACGCCGTTGATCACAACATACGCCGTACGCAGCGCATCGTGCCGTTGTGTCAGCGAATGCAGTGCCTTTTCCAGTGCGCCGACGTCCAGAGGGCCGTTCAGTAAATAGGCGAACGGGACATTATAGACCGGACTCTCTGGATCAAGCTGGAGGAGTCGCCAGAGTCGTCCCTCCCCCTGCGACAGCGGTACGTGCCGAGGTTGGAGTGACTGCTGCTTGAGGATTTCCGCCAACCGCGCCCGTTTCTCATTGAGTGGAAGCAACGGCAATTCAGGACTCATGGTTCAACCTCTTGTAGCGGATTGTTCTTTTCAACTCAACCATTTGCCGACCTATCCGAAGCCGTGTCGCCGTCCGTCAAATTTGCGAAGCCATGACCGAATCGGTGGAGAGCTCAGCTCCGGGACAACATGTTACGACTCGAATACGCGATGAACGAAAAGGCAGTGGATCTCGAGTGCCAGGAGGGCATTCAGCCAAAACCACGACGGCCGTTGGCCAGCAAGGCCGATCGGATTCAAATGGTCGTGGGAACCTCTGGCGGGCGTAGTCGAGAAGCCACGCAGATCGAACGTGGATCTCAGCAGTCGAGGCGGCAAAGATGGCGAATCAGGCGATTGAACCGCGCGTCTCCGCGGCGGCCGCGCCCAAATGGCGGACCAAGCAGGGTCAAACGCAACGACAATCGCGCTGGATCGCACTGGGAACTCGACGCGTCGTCTCCCTGCTCACGATGGTGCAGGGTCCTTTTCGCAACGGCAGGTGCGCTCAATTCCTCCGATGAGCTCCCTTCGTCGTCCCAGGGGATCGGTGCATCCTTGACTAGACAGCACAACTGGAGAGACCGAAGCGAAGCGAGACTCTGCGAGTCGGGCGCGATTCCGTTCACAACGACCAACATCAACGCGACGCGTAGCGATATCGCCTGGATTCGCATACGCAAACCCATCACTCCGATCGAAGCCGATGAAACCTCTGACACATTCATGCTAGCTTGACCGCAAGCAGTTTTCAACGGTTCCGGAAACGACGCGAATCCGATCACGACCGAGACGTCGTCAGGACGACGTGCCGAGATACTGTGCCAGCAGGCGATCGACTTCCTGTTCGTCGATATGCTCGATGCCGGCCAACAGGCTCTCGATTTCCTTGCGCGGGGCGTCTGGCTTCGTCCCGGATTGGACAGCCATATGGGGCGCGACGGCCTCGCTACGAAGCTGATCGGCCAAGTGCTCGGCCATGGCATCGATGGTCGGGTAGTCCCAGGCCAAGGTCGGGGCCAGGCGCCGGCTGAATTTCGCCTCGAGGTCCCCGACCATCGACATGGCCTGCACCGAGTCCAATCCGTAGCTGAGGAAGGTCTGCCCCGTGTCGAGTTCCGTGGGGTCCATCGCGAGCTCCTCGCCCAGCCAGCCGGAAAGCCAGGACTTCAGCGAGTCCACCGAAACCGAGCTGATCGAGCCGTTCTGATTCATTTCGATCTCCGGAAGGAGAGGGTTTGCCCCTGGAGCAGCCCCTCGGATGGTCATACTTCTGCAACTTCAGTCGAGGCCGCGTTGAGCCGAAGGCGAAGGGCCTTCGCCAGCAGTTCGCGTTTGGTTTCGATCGCTGTCAGTCCGTCGGCTTGCCCCGATGCGCCAGCCGTGCCTGAGACAATTGTGTCGTTGTTCTCAACGTCCGCGTGGCCGGGTAGGCTGTCCGCTCTTTTGCCGGTGGCCGAAGTGGACTTGCGGCGGAGAAACGCATCCAGATCCTCCTCCTCGCCGGCAAGGCTCTGCTCGACATCGCCGATCGCGCCCTCATATCGCTCGACGAGGGTGGCGATCTCGCCGGGTGTTGGCATCAGTCGATCCTCGGGACGACCGTCGCGCGCTCGTCGCAACGCCCTCGCGAACCGCTCCTCCGTCCAATCCAGGGCTCGGCGCAGCCGCGGGATGGGCGAGCGTCGAACAGCCCCGCGGAGGGCAGCCAGAAGCAACGCCTCACAGGTCACGCGGCCGATGAGACCTTCGGCCCAAAGCTGGTTCGTCGAGCGGTCCGCGAACGGGCCGTCCTGCGAAAGACACCGATCCGCGATCTCGGGCAAGGCTGCGGCCAGCACGGCATTCACCTCGGAGCCGTCTCGATCGGTGTTGAGGTACGCGCTGATGGCGCTGGTATGGCGGGCCTTCCGGCCGACCTGAGTCGTGAGTGGTTCGTTGGGACCTTCGCCGACGCTGAGCACCCGCGCATCGCGAAGGATCTGGGGCGCCAGGTTGTTCTCCATGTACCCGCGCCCGCCCAGGAACTGCATGAGCTGGGCGGCTGCCCAGTTCAAGCCGTCGGAGCCGATCACCTTCGCAGCCATCGGAATTTCGGCGGGGACCGGCTGCCCGCAGTCCAGACGCACCGCGATGTCATCCTTGAGCGCCTCGAGAGCGTCGATCAATGCGGCCAGCTCGCCGAGTGTCTCCAAGACAACCGGGTTTACCAGCAACTGCCCGGTTGCGACCGTTCGCCGCTGACCATAGCGGAACAGCAGTTGCATGGAGCGCTTCATCCCCCCCAGACACACCGCCGCGATGCACAGGCGACCGATCGTCAGGGCATCCTCAGCCACTTCCATTCCCCGTCCGGGCGCTCCAAGCAAGTCGAGCGATGTGACCGGAACATCGTCCAGGAAGAGCGAGTTCTGGATGCTTCCCCGCAACCCCATGGTCAATGCTTCCGGGCCAATCCGCAGTCCGGGGCTTCCCTGACGGACGACAAAGCCCGTCAGGCCCCCCAACCGCCCGCCATCATCGACCAGTCGGGCAAAGACGCTGACCACACCCGCCCAGGATGACGAATTCCAGCGCTTGAGGCCCCGAATCCGCCAGCCGCCCTTGCCATCGGGGCGCGCTTGGGTGGCGATCCCGCCGACGTTTGCACCGGCGACTGGCTCGCTCAGAGCGAAGGATGCCAGCGCGCGGCCGCTCGCCAGGACCGGGAGCAGTTCCTCACGGACGGCGGCCGTCGCATATCCCTGGATCGGCCGGATGCCGTTGGTCCCGTTGAGGAATACGACCGCGGCCAGGGTTAAATCAATCGCGGCGAGCTGTTCGAGCACTCGCAGGCAGTCGAGGTGCCTGAGGCCCAGGCCCCCGTACGCCTCGGGCACCTGCATTCCCAGCATTCCGCGGTTGCCGAAATCGAGAATGATGTAGGGAGGGATACACCGCCGTTCGTCCATCAGCCGGGAGTTGATCCGGTCCGCGCCGTAGTCGCGTAGCCACGCAATCAACTCATCGGCCCGTTGCCGGCTGATCTGCTCGTCTGCTGGCCTATCGGGCGCGCGCATCGTTTCAGGTTCCTTTCGTCCCGCGGGCACTGGTGGTGGAGCCTCAGGCGCCGGGCCGGCGGCTGCCAAGGTCTCCGACAACCACTTCGGCAGGGCGGCCGGGTTCCGCGTCGGCGCAACCCATCGAGCCAGGACCTGGGCGCCCCCCTGGAAGAAGAAGCTGCGGCAGCCCTGCCTTTGGATCTTGCCGCTGGCTGTCTTGGGCAAGCTGCCCCGCGTCAACAAGAAGAGCGCAAACAGCTCGAGATCGTGCGACTCCGCGACCGCCTGGCGGACCACCCCCGCAACTTCCTCAACCTGGAGAGCCGCAGCATGCTCCCTTTCGACCTCCTGGACGATGACCAGCTTCTCGTCTCCGTCGATCACGACCGAAATCGCCGCGCCGGCCTCGGGACGCAGCGCAGAGTGGCTGGCTTGCACAGTCCACTCGATGTCTTGCGGGTGGTGGTTCGCTCCGCGAATGATGATCAAATCCTTGATTCGTCCCGCGATGAAGAGCTGACCCCGCAGGATGAAGCCCAGGTCGCCGGTGCGCAGGAACGGGCCCTCGCCCGTCTCGGCAAGTGTCGCCCGGAAGGTTCGCTCGCTCTCGTCCGGACGTTGCCAGTAGCCTTGTGCCACCGCGAGGTCTTTGACCCAGACCTCACCGACGCGGTCCGGTGCGCATGGCGTGCGGGTCTCGGGATCGACGATCTCCACGCGGGCCGCCGGGAAAACGCGACCGCATCCAGCCACGTCGCGCACCTGTTCGCTGTCCCCAGGTGCTTCCACGATGCGGTGCTCCTCGAGTGCCGCGGTTTGCAATCGAGCGACCACCGGTTCCTCTGCCAGTGGGCTTGAGGAAACGAGCAGGGTCGCCTCGGCCAGGCCGTAGGCGGGGCGGAATGCCGACCGGTGGAAACCATGCGGGGCGAACGCGGCCTGGAACGCAGCCAGGACTCTGGGATTGATCATTTCGGCGGCGTTACCCGCGGCGCGCCAGCTCGACAGGTCAAGCCCCTCACGCCGCTCGGCTCGGATCCGGCGGACGCATAAGTCGTAAGCAAAGTTAGGGGCCTGGCTGTGCGTGCCCCGATACTTCGTGATTGCCCGCAGCCACGACTCGGGCCGCTTCACAAAGGCAAAGGGCGACATCAAATAACAGGGCGTTGCATTGAACAGCGGCTCCAGGAGCCCCTCGACCAGCCCGTAATCGTGAAAGTTCGGCATCCACGTCACGGTCACGCTGTCGCGAGCGTAGCCGCATACGCTCTGCAACTGGGACAGATGGAACAGCAGGTTGTGATGCCCGATCATCACGCCCTTCGGAGCCGACGTCGATCCAGAGGTATACTGGAGATACGCCAGCGATTCTCCGGAGAGCCGAGGTTCACGCCAGCTCCCGGCGTGGCCGTCGTCCTGTAGGTCGGTGACCACCCATCGGATTCGTTTCTCGCCGAAGCATGGAGCGTCCGCCTGCTGCATCAGGTCCCGGATTTTCGGGGTCGTCAAGACGAGCGTGGCTTGGGCGTCCGCGGCGATCGCGTTCAACCTGGGGCCGGTTCTTTTCAGGCGAGAGGCTTCCGGAGGCGGCGTCGGGATCGCGACGACGCCCGCGTACAGGCATCCGAAAAAACCATCCAGAAAATCGAGCCCAGCCGGGTACAGGAGAATCGCCCGGTCTCCGGGTCGGCTTACCTCCTGCAAGCGGGCCGCCACGGCACGAGCCTTCTTGTCCAGGGTTCCGTAGGTCGTCCGCGCCGCTTCGATGTCCCCGTCTTCGAGGTAGGTGTATGCGTGCGAGTCCCCGTCGTGAGACGCTCGCTCGCGGAGCAGATCAACCAGAGTCCCGTCGGCCAGGTGACGCATCTCGTGCCTTATCGTTTGCACCGGGTGCCTGTCAGAACAAACTTCATCGTGTCGGATGGGGCCAGCAAGAGACCGTGGTGGGCCGGCACGACAGGGCCGTCATGGGCCGGAACCAGGTCGCACTGGCGTACGATCTCAGCCAGGACAAGTCTCATCTCGATCGGGCCCAGAGAAGACCCGGCGCAGGTGCGCACCCCACCGCCCTGCGGGAAATACTCGTGGGGGGCAAATTGCCGGTCCAGGAATCTCTCGGGCCGGAACCGAGCGGGCTCGGGATACAAATCCGGCCGGCGATGCACAATGTGCGTGCACGGCAACAGCGTGATGCCAGGCGCATACTGTCGCCCCTGGATCTCCACCGGAACGAGCAGTTTGCGGCCGGTCGGAGTGGTTGCGATCGGATACATCCGGAGCGTTTCCGAGCAGACCCCGGCCAGGTAGGGCGACCGGGCGATGCGCTCGGAGCTCGCGCCGGCGCCCAGGTCGTCGATCTCTTGACGAAGCCGACCAAGGACATCGGAGTCCTCATGAATCCAGTACAGGGCCCACGAGAGAGCGAGGGCCGCGGGGTCAACCCCCGCCACGAGCATCGTAAAGATGTGGTCCTGGATCTCATCGTCGCGCAGCAAGCTTCCGGACTCATCCCGCGCGACAACCATCGCATCGAACAATGTCATCGCCGGGGCTTCCGAGGCGGCACGTCGTTCCTTGACGCACTCGGCGATCAGCTCCCGGAACCTCGGTTTATGGCGCAAATCGCGTCCATGACGTGAATGACCCCAGGTTCTGGAAAACATCCCGCGAAAAAATTGGATAGATCTCGCGCGAGCTCGTGCTGTCCGCCGAACGTGATGTCCAGAATGATCTTCAGCGTGATCAAATGCATCGTGGGCCGTGGGGAGAACGGCTGCCCGACCGGCCATTCGGCGATGGCGCTGCGCACGTGCTCGCGCATCGCATCCCCATGCGTCTCCACGATTCGCCGATTGATCGCAGGGAGGATCATGCGTTTCATGCGACGGTGGGTTCCACCGTCTGCGACCATCAGCGAATTGGACCCCATGAGCGCCTCGTAGGGCCCGTTGAACGGGCGGCACTCGAAGGTCTCGGGGGAAAGCTGGAAGACCTGGCGAACGGCTTCGGGATGCCCGAACAGGACCGTCGTTCCCAGCGAGCCAAGCTCGATCGTGATCGTGTCACCATATCGAGAGGCACATTCCTCCCAGAACTCCACCGGTTGCTCGATCCAGAGTTGGGCCACCCTTCGACCGGGCAGATCAGGCCCGGGTGGGAGCCCCGTCGTTGCGTCGGCCAAAGAGATCATCCCGTTCTGCCCCCGTTCGTTCTCGAAGATGGTTCCCAAAGCCGGCGGTGAGGGGAGGATCACCATCAGTCATCAAAGCGGCGCGGGACGAAAGACCGACGCACCAATTTTCCTGGCGGAACCCTCCAGGCGAAGGGTCGTCTCGCGTCGCCGCGTTTTTCCAAACGACCATCGCATCGAGTATCGGTGCAATCCCGCAGGCAATCACGATACTCGGTTCTCTTTTGATAATCAAGGGTGTCGAAAATCCCGAACACTTTGGTCGAATTAACTCCAAAATAGAATCCACCTTCCGTCCGGTCCCAGGGCATCCGATCATTTCGCGTCCGTCCCGAGAGAGTGACGCCATCAAACCGATCAAGCGGAATTTTCGCTCCCTAGTCACTGGCCCGACCGGCGAACAGACTCCATTTGAGAGTCTGCAAACATCGGTCTTGAACGTGGCTCCCACCCAGCCCGGATCGCAACTTCCCTCGGTGCCAAACGGACCAGCGGAACCGGGAGCTGCTGTTCAAAACTCTCTTAATCTGTTATAGGTTGCATTTGGTAGGTTTGACGACTGTGTAGCAAAGCTGGCTCTCGCTGAACCGGTCCCTGCTTCCCTTCTCGCCTTTCCCGCCCAACGGGCTTCAATCGAAACCCCTTTCTTCTCGACCCGGAAAGCACCCCGCGGGTCGTCACGCCTCCTCTATCAGGAGTTCGAGTCTTGGCAAAGAAACTGTATGTAGGGAACCTCACCTACAACGTGACCGAGTCCGACCTGGAAAACTTGTTCGGCCAGTTCGGGACTGTGCAAAGCGCACAGATCATCGTCGATCGAGATACGAATCGCTCCAAAGGATTCGGCTTCGTCGAGATGGATACGGATGATCAGGCTCAGGCCGCGATCCAGGGCCTTCACGAGCGCGAGCACGACGGCCGGCGGCTGACGGTCAACGAAGCAAAGCCCCGCGAAGCGCGTTCCGGCGGCGGTGGCGGCGGCTACGGCGGCGGTCGCGGTGGCGGCGGTGGTTACGGCGGCGGCGGCAGGCGTTATTGATCCGGCACCGGGAGCGACGCACTGATGAACATCTACCCTGCCAACGAGCAAAGGATCTCCGAAGTCGAGCGAGGCCTGAGCTTCAGTGCGAAACTTCCACTACACCCCGGAGAATCTCTCGCCGCCGGAGATTCCATCCTGTTCGCGCTCGCCCATACGCAAGCGAACGAGGTGCCTTGCTTCGTCAAGGGCGGCGACTCGGTCCGTGTCATCCTCACCAATGTCACCGATCTGGAAGAAACCGATCCCGCCACGGGCGATGCTCTCGTGCAAATTACCTGGGAACCGCTCGGTCAGAAGGAATCGCCCGATTCCGTGGCCAAGCGTGTTCCCAAAAGGCGCTAGTTGACCCATCGCGAGCCCCGGCCGGACGCGCCCTGGATCACCCCCTCACAAGGCCGAAAAGACCCCGCATCATTCGAATAATCCGGCTCCCGACCCCGCTCAATCGCTCGATCTCCGGTGATTCCATCTGCCGACCGGGCTAGCCCGCCCCGGCCAGAGGCGGCGCGGTTGTTCACACACTCACCAAAGGGTGACCATGACACCGAAGTATTACCACACCCCGCTCAAGCCGGTCTCGACG
Source organism: uncultured Isosphaeraceae bacterium (assembly GCA_963781785.1). Lineage (GTDB taxonomy): Bacteria > Planctomycetota > Planctomycetia > Isosphaerales > Isosphaeraceae > CAWAHD01. The sequence goes on from CAWAHD010000002.1 coordinate 2,383,329, forward strand.
AGAGCGAGCTGCCCGGTCTGCCATCAGACGGTCTATTCGCGAGCGGGTATCCACCCTCAGTGTGCGATCGTCCAGTGCGACCCCCCCAAACTGAGAGGCAAGCAGAAATCCCCCCTCGTCCTGGTCTCCCAGGCGGCGGCAACCGGCGACCCGGCCGTGGCCGATGTCAACGCTCGACCCCCCGAGTTTTTTGGGGACCCACTACAATCTGCTCTCGGACCCAAGTAAGGTAGAACGTCTCTGGCGGGGGTCAAGAGCGGCGCAATTCGTCTGGACGGAAATTCACGGCGAAGGGAGGCGCAATCATCGTCGATTGTCGAGAGGTGACAGCATGGCTACTGCGGAGCAAACACAGGGAGCCGTCGCCAGGAAGATGGCCGGCGCGGGGGGCGTCGAGATCAAAGCCACCATTCCCCAACACCAGATCGAGGCCGCGCTGCGAATCTATGGACTCGAGCGCGACAACAACGAGCGGTACATCTATTTCTTCGATACGCCCGAGCTGGAGCTGTTTGAATCGGGTGTGATCGCGCGGGCCCGGCGCATCGTGGGCGACGCCCACGACAGTACCATCAAGTTTCGCCCTGTTGACCCGGATGCCGTGCCTGCCGCGTGGCGCAAATACAGCCGCTTCAAGATCGAGGCCGACTGCGGTGACAACGGCGTGGTGAAGTCGGCATCACTGACGATGCCCGTGGCCAAGGGACTGATCAAGCGGGTTGCAGCCGGCAAGGAGGCGATCGCCAGCCTGTTTACCGAAGCGCAGCTTCTGTTTCTGTTCAGCCTGGCGAACAAGAAGATCGACTACGACAAAGCCGTCGTGATGGGTCCGATTCGCACATGGCGGTGGAAGTACAACCACCCCGGCTTGCCCTGGCCGATCACCGGCGAGCTCTGGCAGCGCGAGGATGGATCCGAATTATTCGAGGTCTCCATCAAGACGCCGGTCGTCCAGGCAGCCGCGGCGACCGCCGGCTTCATGGCCTTTCTCGCCGAATTCGGGGCTGAACGCGATTGCGACCAGCAGGCCAAGACCCGGTGGGCCCTGGAACACGCGGCCAACCAACACCGCCAGGTCCAGCCCGCCAGCCCAGCATAGACGCCGACACCCGCGATCAGCCCGCGCGGTGCGTTCCCGCAAGCTCGCCGCCGAACCGATCGATCAAGAGACCGTGGCGCAATCCACGATCGCTGACCGACATGGTCGGCCTGCCCAGTTTGTCCATCACCGTCCGTACAATGCAGGCCCCGGCAAGGATCACCTCGGCCCGCTTCGGCTGCAAGCCGACGATCTGCCGCCGGTTTTCCGCCGGAATCGCCCGATATTGCTCGATCTGCCGCTCCACTTCCCGCCGGTCGATGACCGATCCCTGTACGATCTCGGGATCGTACCGCGACAGGTGGTGCATGACAGCCGCGATGTTTGTCACCGCTCCACCCATGCCGACCAGGGCGCCGGGCCGGCGGCGCCGTCCAGCACCGAGAGATCAGCGGCCATCGCGCCTTGCGCCTCCTTGAGCACCTCGGCCGTTACCGCCTGGTCGAGGCGAAACCTCTCGGTATAGCGCACCGCACCCACGTTGACGCTGAATTGACGAATGACCTGCGATCCCTGGCCGAAGGTGAACTGCGAGCTCCCGCCGCCGGTTTCGAAGACGACCAGGTCGCCGCCGGCCAGCCCCAATCCCGATTTCACCGCCAGGTAACCAAGCCGGCTTTCTTCCTCGCCGGAGATCACCTCGATCGCCAGACGGCAGCGCCGCGCGACCAAGTCGAGGAACGCTTCACTGTTGGTCGCCGTCCGTAGGCCCATCGTACCGACAGCACAAACCCCATCGACGCCGAGCTGGCCGGCCTCGGCCACCATCTCGCAAATTGCGGCGGCGGTCCGATCCATCGCGGCACTGGCAATCGCGCCCGTCTGTTCTATCCCCTCGCCGAGCCGGGTCACTTCCGCACGGTCGGCCACGCTGGACCAGGTCCCGTCGGCCTCGCGCTGGCCAACGTGAAACTTGACCGAGTTGGTTCCCACGTCGATAACGGCCTGGCGACTCATCAGTGCGTGCCCCGGTTGGGCAGGCCCACGACCTGCTTCAACCCACGAGGGTAGCTGGTGTTGCGGTAACCGTCGAGGCCCATGGCCACGACGGCGGCGATCACCTTCGCCGGATCGGCATCCTCGATCGCGACGGTCCGCACGTGAGTCCCATCCGCGAACACGTCGGTCAGCTCGGAAACACAGCCGTGGATGTCATATCGGGTGCGTGTCTTCTTGACGGTGACGGCGCGGACAGCACCATGGGACGCGGCCGATTCGGCAAGCAGTTTTTCGAGCGGCATTGTGTCCCCGGTCAGCAACTTAGCCGGCAGGCCGAGCGCAGCACGCACCTGCGCGATCGCCGGAGCCGCCAGGGGAAACGGCTCTTTGAGCGCCGGACGCCACTGCTCCAGGCCATTGGAATCGACTCGCTCAAGAACCTTGATATCCAGTAATTGATCCCGGACCTTGACGTTGGCGTCGGAACCTGCGGCCAGGAGATAGATTTCCTCGCTGGACTGGACCTTCAGGGCCGCCAGTGCTGCAAATCGTGGCTCGGCCGCCCCGAAATTCTGCCCAAATGTGCGCCATTCCCAGCGAGACACAAGATGTTCCATGGATGACTCTACTTCTCTTGCCGCTCCAGGACCTGGATCATCTGCCTGCTGTCGGGTTTGCTGACGAACTCGGTGGGACGCGGTCTTCCGGGTAGCGAGAAGCAAATCTTCTGCGTGTCTCCTTCGAGTTCGTAGATGCCCTTCTGGGTCTTGTCCTTGCCCGGCCCGTCGGTGAACGTCAGGTCGATCGTCTTCGGGTTCACGGTCGGGTCGATCTTGAAGACGCCATGAGTCGTATTCCCCTGGACGTTCGACGTGAACTGCCGCCCTTTGAGCACCAGCCGGTCGCCCACGAACTTGTCCTCCGGCACCGGATCACCTTCGACCTCGATCGACACGAATTTCCATGTGGCCTCGAATTTCTTGAGCTCGGCCTGGATCGCCTTGAGCTTCTTGCCGCCAACCGTGTCGGATTGTTTCCACACCACCAGCATGAGCTTCGAGCCCGTGGGAGCCGCAAATTGATCCGGGCGCTCGTCGCCGGGGCTTTGGGCCCGGCAGATCGTGAGATCCTTGCCCTCAATCTTGTAAATCCCCTTGACGGTCTTGCCCTTCTGGAAGCCCGTCGTGTACGTGAAGTCGATCTGTTTGGGAGTCTTGGATCCGTCGACCTTGATGGTGGCGGTCTCGGCGCTGGAACTCAGCGCCGAGTGATACTCGTCGTCGATCACGACAAGCTCGCCCGTCTTGACCTGATCGGCGGGAACTTCCTCGCCATTCGCGAACAGGAGGACCATCGACCACCCGCCCTGGAAGCGGTCGAGTTCGTTCTTGGCGGCTGACTTCCGCGGATTGTCAGCCCCGAGCAACAGGCCGATCACCAGGCACAATTGACCCATCATGGACATCAGAGACCTCCCATGAGCCCTTTCAAGTCTTCTTAATCCTGCACCAGGAAATTGCCGGGAGTCAAGCTCGGCCTTGATCCGTCGGCTCGATTGACGAGAGCACGAGGGGCGCTTTGATGCGAACCGATTCCAGCCCACTCGAATCGGGGGCCAGGTCGCGCGAGAATCGTCTGCGCGTCCTGCCGGGTCAATATCCGCGCCACGTTCATCAAGGCGCGCGACGTGTGATAATTGGCCTTCCACGGATTCGATTTGCCGTCGCCGCCCAAGAGCTTGCCGTCGCGAGCCGTCTCGGCATACCAGCCGCCGTGCTCTTGATCGAGCAGGTGCTTCTCGATGAAGGCCCACTGCTTCCAGAACGCCTTCCCGTAGCGATCGGTGCTGGTGCCGTATTTCTGATGCAAGAGCAGGAGGGCGTTCAGCCCCTCCGCCTCGGTCCACCAGACCTTCTTGCGATCGAACGCCGCCCCGAACGACTCCCCCTTGTCGTAGAAGCCGCCCAGCTCCAGGTCGAAGCCCCAATCGAGCGCGTGGTCGACCAGGAGACGGGCAACCTGCCACGCCTTGGCGTCATCGGGCTTCCCCACCGCGGTCGCCGCCTCGACCAGAAGATACGCCGTCTCGACGTCGTGCCCAAATGAATCATGGGCGGGTACCGCCCGCCAGTCTGGTGTCATGTATAGATTGAGCGCGCCGGGCTCGACGGCGATCCGGTCGCGAACGATCGCAAACAGCTCGCTCAGCCGCTCCTTCACAATCGGCCGCGGGTCGATCCTCGACAGCTCGGTGAGGGCCTCAAGCATATGTATGTGCACATTCATTGTCTTGTAGCCAAAGTACACACCGAGCCGGTCGAGCCGGCGGGGGATCGGGGCATCCGGGCTCCACGATACGATCGGTGTCCCGTCGCGGCGGAGCGCTTCGTGGTAGCCTCCGTGTTTGCCGTCATGTGCGTGCTGTTCCAGCCAGTCGAACGCGTCGCGGGCGACTCGCCCGGAGACCTCGTCGCCCAGAAGCTCATGCACCCTGCTGCCGGCATAGATTACAAATGCCATGCCGTAAACGTGCTTTTCGTCCCCGCGCGGGGTCGACACGGCCGTCGGGGCCCAGGACCCAGTGGAAGCCCCCCAGCTCCTTGTCGCGCATCACCCGATCCAGAAACGCGATTCCATGGCGGGCGTAGCCTTCAAACTCGCGGCGATGAAGGGCGGAGTAACCCGCAAACGCCGCCGCCGTCCACGTCATCCGCGCCTGATAAACCAGAAAGATGTCGTCATCGGGAGACAGCGACCAGTCTCGGGCCATCGTTTGATGGAACCCGCCTCTCGCGCGGTTCACGGCGTGCGGATACCAGTGATGGGTCAGCTCACTCTGCACCAGCTCGTCGATCTTGCGGCCCAGACGCTGCGATTCCTGGTTCGTGGGCGCCTGGGACGAATCGACGGTCAAAACCGAGCACAAGATCGGCTCGAACGGGGATGCCCAGACGGGAACTCCGGCAGTCAAGGCGCTCAACAAAATCGGCAATAATCCGACGACCCAAGTCAGCCGCAATTTCATCGACCCGATCTCCAGAAGATTCTGCGAGGGTTGCCTGGTTCCTTCTCGCCACTGCCTTCCGCCGCGGCGGCATCGGCTCGTTCGTCCATCAAGCCTTCGTCGGTCATGGACGAACGGCGCACCATGTTTCTTCGGCAAATCGGTTGTGATAATAGAAATGCTGGGGCCATATCCGGGACCCGCGTGCCGGGACTCCCCGTAAGATCTGCCGCCCTCAAACGACCGCCGACCAACCAACCGCGATCCAACCCCCCGGAGCCCCGCCCCGATGATCGACCCGAGCGTGTATATCGCCCCAGGCGCGATTGTCCTCGGTGACGTTCAACTCGGCAAGGACGTAAGCGTCTGGTACAACAGTGTGTTGCGCGGCGATACGGCGCGGATCTCGATCGGCGCAGCGACCAACGTCCAGGACCTCTCGATGATCCACGCCGACGTGGGGATCCCGTGCTCCGTGGGAAGCCGGGTCACGGTCGGCCACCGGGTCATCCTGCACGGCTGTCAGGTCGAGGATGACTGCCTGATCGGCATGGGAGCCATTTTACTCAACCGGGTCCGCGTGGGACGCGGCTCCGTGATCGGCGCCGGAGCGCTCTTGCTCGAGGGAATGGAAGTGCCTCCCGGATCGCTCGTGGTGGGCTTTCCGGCCAAGGTCTTGCGGCCTATCGATGAGGAAATGCGACAGATGATCGAGCACGGCTGGCAGCATTACGTTGCCCAGGCCCAGCACCATCGGACCGGGGCCTTTCCGCTCCGGTCACCTACAAACTCCGAGTGACCAGGGCGGCGGCGAGCCCCCGGGGCTCGTTCCGTGCGCGATCAATTCGATCCACACACGCTCGACCCCCGGGCAGAGCACTCGCCAAACTTCACGGTTACACCAGAATGTCGCACGACAGCCGGATCATCGTGAGATCGCCGGCCTGACTGTAGTAAAACTGCCGGCCGACCACCTTCGCATAGGCATACACACCGGACTCCTTGGAATCCGGAACGTACACGTGGTCGCCCACGCCCGGAACCGCGCTCTGATCGCGGACGCTGAGACGGGCAAACACGCGATCACCTTTCTCTTGCCAAAACTCGAGCTGAGTCATCGTGCTAACCTATCTTGAGTTGTCGTTCACTACGATCTCAACCTGAAATTGGAAACGATTTCCCGGATTGTCTGTAACTCGTCGATACATGCTACCACAACACCTGAACCCCAAAAAGCTCAACCCAAGCCTGTCCGTTGTGTTTGCCATTCAGTGGGTTACGTCTCGGATCATACGTTTGATGCTTGCGTGATAGCTTGCACGAATTCGCGGTTCAGGTCACCGAGGCAAGGGATCGGGCGGGCGCGTGGGTGATGCGGACTGAATGGCGGTTGTGTGTAAATGTATGACCGATGGAATAGGAGCAGCCGTTCAGTACTAATCGGAAATTCATATCGATGTCCGAAAACGGCCAGACTCCCGCAGCCGCTGCGGATAGACTTCGGCCAGGGAACACGACATTTGAGCCTGGACCTGACAAGCCCCGACAATGATGCGAATCGACGACGAGATCTGCCACCGAGCCCTGGACGCGCGGGACGCCCGCTTTGACGGGCTCTTCTTCGTCGGGGTGACGACCACCGGAATCTACTGCCGCCCGATCTGCCCGGCCCGGACAGTCGGGCGGTCTCATCGCCGATTTTACTCGAACTCGGCCCTGGCGGAGAAGGATGGGTTTCGGCCGTGCATGCGCTGCCGGCCCGAGCTGGCCCCCGGTCATGCCCCGATCGACTCGCTCAGGCGCACAGCCCAGGCGGCCGCCGGGCGGATCGAGGCGGGTGCCCTGAATGATGGTGGCAGCCTCGAACAGTTGGCCCGCGACCTGGGGAAGAGTGGCCGTCAGCTTCGCCGCGCGGTGAAGCAGGAATTTGGCGTGACCCCCGTCGAGCTCGCCCAGACCCGGCGACTGCTCCTGGCCAAGCAGCTTCTGGCCGAGTCGCGCCTGCCGATCATCCAGGTTGCATTCGCCAGCGGGTTCGACAGTGTCCGCCGGTTCAATGCGCTGTTTCGCTCGCATTATCGTCTGACCCCGACGCGGATGCGGCGAGCGTCCATCTCGCGATCGCACGGAGATCGCGTGCGGCTCAGCCTCTCCTACCGGCCGCCGCTTGACTGGGATGCACTCCTGCGGTTCCTCGCGGGGCGAGCGACCGCCGGCGTCGAATCGGTCGCCGAACGGGCCTATTATCGCACAGCCGCGGTCGGCAAGCATCGCGGCTGGCTCAAGGTCGAGCCGGTCGCCGGGCAGAATGTCCTCGCCGTCGAGCTCTCCACCCCATTGGTCCCCGTCTTGCCCGAGGTTCTGGCGCGCGTCAAGAACCTCTTCGACTTGAACGCACGTCCCGACGTGATCGCGTCGCACCTCGCGACGGACGGACGTCTCGCCGGGATCGCCGCCCGTTCCGCGGGCTTGCGAGTGCCCGGAGCCTTTGATGGCTTCGAGCTGGCCGTGCGGGCGATCCTCGGTCAGCGGATCTCGGTTCGAGCGGCGACGACGCTCGCCGGGCGGCTGGCCGGGCGGTTCGGCGAGCCACTGGAAACGCCATTCCCGGACTTGAACCGGTTGAGCCCGTCGCCGCAAGTCCTGGCAGAAGCCGCCGATTCCGATCTGACGGCGCTGGGCATTGCTGCCTCGCGCGCCATGACCATCCCCACGATCGCTCAGGCGGTCATCAACCGCCAGCTTGACCTCCAGCCCGGCCCCGATCCCGAGCCGGCCACGCGACTGCTCGAAACGTTCCCCGGGATCGGCGACTGGACAGCGCAATATATCGCGATGCGGGCCTTGCGCTGGCCGGACGCGTTCCCGGCGGCCGATCTGGGGTTGCTCAAGGCCTCGGGGGCAAGCTCGCCGGATCGGCTCCGCGAGACGGCCGAAGCCTGGCGTCCGTGGCGCGCCTATGCAGCCATGTATCTCTGGGAAAGCCAGCATCACCTTCAAGAGGAGCATCACGATGAATGAGTCCACCTCCCTCTATGCGTACGTTTCCAGCCCGATCGGCGACCTGCTCTTGACATCCGATGGTGAAGCCTTGACGGGCCTCGTCATGGCCGACCGCGACGGCAGGCCGGCTCCTTGCCCCGAGCCGGCGCGCGCCGGACGAATCGGCGTTTCGCGTGGCGCGCGATCAGTTGCGGGCCTACTTCGCCGGCGAGTTGCGCACCTTCGAGCTGCCGCTGCGCATGGCCGGCACCCCGTATCAGCGCCTTGCCTGGAACGGACTCTTGACGATTCCCTTCGGCGCCACGATCAGCTATGCCGAGCAAGCCCGCCGGATCGGCCGGCCCGGCGCCGCTCGGGCCGTCGGATCCGCCAACGGCCGTAACCCCATTTCCATCGTCGTCCCCTGCCATCGGGTCATCGGCGCCGACGGAACGCTCACCGGCTATGGCGGCGGCCTCGACCGCAAGGAATGGCTGCTCCGGCACGAGGCGAGCGTTCTCGATTGCGACGGCTCCTCCATTCGAAGCCCCCGGAAAGTTGCATCCCGCCCGGCGAGAGTATAAAGTCGAATGGAGAGCGAAGGACACAATTACCATGATCAACCGTCGTGCTCTTCTGTGTGCTGGGGCGGCCGCGAGCGTGATGTTCTGGCCCGATCGGGCGCTCGCTCAATCCCGTTCGAAGAAGACTGCCAAGAAGCGGGCTCGAGCCCAGGTCGATTCATCGGCATCTCCGGTTCAGGCCGACGAGCGAACCAACAGGGTGCTGGCACCGGTGCGCGACGAGCATCACCTTCCCGGCCTGATCGGCGCCATCCTGGTTGAAAGCCGGCTCGCGACCATTGGAGCCCTCGGAATTCGAAAGATCGGCTTCCCGGCGCCGATCACGGTTACAGACCAGGTGCACCTGGGCTCATGCACCAAGACGATGACGGCGACCCTGATCGGAATGCTGGTGGAAGATCGCAAGCTCGGGTGGAATTCCACGTTTCGCGACATCTTCCCCGAAGAGGCGTCCACCTTCCATCCCCAGTTTCAGGGTGTGACGGTCTCTCAGCTCTTGACCCACCGCGCGGGCCTGCCTCACGACGGCCCGTGGTGGCAGCTCCCGGGCCAGACCGGCACCCAGATGCGGTATTCGCTCCTCTTGAGCAAGATCCTCAAGGAGGCACCCCTTTTCCGTCCAGGCACCAATTATGCGTATTCGAATGTCGGTTATGCGTTCGCGGGGCTGATGGCCGAGCAGGTCACGGGCGAGTCGTGGGAGTCGCTTCTGGAGCGGCGGCTGTTCCAGCCGCTGGGCATGGCGTCGGCGGGCTTCGGAATACCCGGCCATCTCGGAGACGTCAGCCAGCCCTGGGGTCATCGTCTGGTCGGAAAGGACATCAGGCCCGTTCAGATCGACAACGCGACGTCCCTGGGCCCGGCCGGCACCGTCCATTGCTCGGTGCCCGACTGGGCTAAATTTGCCGCGCTCCACCTGGGAAATGCGACGGGAACTCCCAGGCTCCTCAAACCGTCGACGCTGGAGACGCTGCATACACCTCCGCCGGGCCGGGATTATGCCGGCGGATGGCTTGTTTTCGAGCGCTCCTGGGCTGGCGGACGCGCGCTCACCCACAGTGGCAGCAACACCACGTTTTACGCGACGATCTGGCTGGCGCCGGTTCGCAACTTCGCGATCCTGGTCGCCACCAACGTGGGTGGCAAGCCAGCGGAAACCGCCTGTGACCAGGCCGTCCAGGCACTGCTCAGATCCTTCGAATTTTTGACCTGAACGAGCTGTCCGGGGATTGGCTCAAGCCCCCTTGGGGCTAACGATGCCCGGGACACTCTCGCCCGCGTCGGGGCGCAATAGCCGACGCTCATGGGGATCCGGCCGGCTTCGCGCTCTCGAGGTCGACGTCCTTCCAGGCCGGGTCGCCGCTCACCGGGTTGGACCGGGCCACCTGACCGCCCGGGAACCGCACCGAATAGTCGGAAAAGGCGGGGTTGGGCTCGCGATAATCGGTGCTGACGAATTGGGCTCCGCTCGCGAGCGCCTTGTCGCGCTGGGTGACTTGATTGGTGCGGGCCTGCCGCGTGTCGGCGTCGGCCCGCGTGCGCACCAGAAAGCCTTGCTTGACGAGCTGCTGGATCCGCTCGAAGCCCGCGATCGGATCGTTGATCTTGAACCAGGCGGCCGCAGGGTGCCCGGGCTCGACGGTCGCAAACATCAGCCGGTCGCGCAGCGCAAAGTGCCCGTCCAGGTACCGATCGCGCACCGAGCCCTCGTTGTCGAGCGCGAACATCACCAGCCCACGGACCGCCTCAAGGGCCGGCCAGCCCTGGGCCCGGATCGCTTCCGGCAAGGTATCGAACCGCCCGCGCACCCGGTCCGGGGTCAGGATCTCCGACCGCTTGAAAACGGACAGGATCTCGGCCTCGACGTTCTCGAGCTGTTCCTTGTCAAACGGAACCGGCCGCGTCGGCAGACCCGGAACGACCTCGGCCTTGAGCTCGACCAGAATCAAGATCGGCACGTGCCGCCGGTTGGCCTGGGACCAGGCACGGATCTGCTTCAGGGCGTCGACAAAAGTGGGGGCCGTCGAGATAAAGTCGACGTCCGGGACGTGCAGCACCTTGAGCCCGGGCCTGGCGAGCTGCCCGCCCGAGTTCGGATCGGGGCCCGGCTCCTTGCCAAGCCCGCGCACAATCTTGCGTGCAGACGGTTCGGCAAACAGCCCCCCCTTGGGATCGGCGTACAGGTCCAGCTCGACCTGCCGGATACCCAGCCGCGAGAATTGCTCGGCCAGCGGCCGATGCGTATATTCCAGTCCCTCAGCCCGCCTGCGGCCAGTGGCGGCAATCAGCTTATGAATCTCCGCTGCCGGTGCAACGTGATACGAGTTGTGGCTGCCGATCACCTGGATCTGGTTCAGCCGAGGCTCGCTTCCATTTGCAGCCGCAGCCGCAGCCCCGGCCAGAGAAGCGAGCACAACCATGATCCATTGTCTTTTGACCTTTGTCATCAGTGCTGCCCCGTTTAGCCCCGTAACGCTGGACCTTTGCCGAGACGGCCGCGCTTCACCCTCGGCACTCAATGTGTCTTGGGAAAACCGCCACGCCAGGACTCATTCTTGACAATGGCGCGGCCCCCGGTCCATATTTTGCTGGAGAAGGAGTCTTCTTCTTTGCGATCTGGCGCCACCATTGACTCATGGAGCAGGGCGGGACCACCTGAAAACCCATTGAGCGCCTCGTCGTCAAGCTCCAGCCCCGTCGACGACCCCAGGGTCTATCTGGCCGCCGAGCGGACATTCCTGGCCTGGGTCCGCACCTCGATCGCACTCATGGGTTTTGGCTTTCTGATCGCGCGATTCGCGCTTCTGATTCGCGAATATGGTCTGGCCGGGGCCCAGGCCCCCGGCAACCAGGGGGTGATGTCGACCTGGCTGGGGTTCGGCATGGTGTGCGGCGGAGTCGTCGTCTGCGCGATCGCAGCCGTCCGCCATCACGCGTATATCAGCGCCCTCCAGCAAGGCATCAGCAATCCGCCACTGAACATCAGGACCTCGTTGATCATGGCCGCCATCCTGGCACTGGTCGGCCTGGCGATTGCCGTTCACATCCTCACGCTCTGACACAGAGAACGAAACACAAAGAACTAAAGGACGGAAATCATGCAGCTCGGAATGGTCGGACTGGGGCGGATGGGGTCGAACATGGTGCGGCGGCTGGCTCGCCACAGGCAGGAATGCGTGGTCTACGACGTCCACGCCGAGGCGGCCGCGCCTCTGGTCGCCGAGGGGGCAGTGGGTGCCAAAAGCCTGGATGAGTTCGTCGCCAAGCTGAAGCCTCCGCGCGCGGTCTGGCTGATGGTGCCGGCGGCGGTCGTCGACCAGACCGTCGAGCAGCTTGCCGGCCGCTTGGACCGTGGCGACATCCTGATCGATGGCGGCAATTCCTATTATCACGACGATATCCGCCGCGCGGCGGCCTTGAAGCCGCGAGGAATTCATTATGTCGACGTGGGCACCAGCGGCGGCGTCTGGGGACTCGAGCGCGGCTACTGCCTGATGATCGGCGGCGAAACTGACGTCGTGCGCCGCCTTGACCCGATCTTCGACGCACTCGCGCCTGGCCTGGGCACGGCCGAGCGCACGTCCGGGCGTGAGAAGGCCGGCGGTACCGCCGAGAACGGCTATCTCCATTGTGGACCCAGCGGCGCCGGCCACTTCGTCAAGATGGTCCACAACGGCATCGAGTACGGCCTGATGGCCGCCTATGCCGAAGGCTTGAACGTCCTCAAGCACGCCGGGATCGGCAAGCACAAGCAGGACGTCGACGCCGAGACCGCGCCGCTTGTGAATCCCGAGTTCTACCAGTACGACCTTGACCTGGCCGACGTCGCCGAGGTCTGGCGCCGCGGCAGTGTGATCGCCTCCTGGCTCCTGGACCTGACGGCCCAGGCCCTGTTCAAGAGCCCCGAGCTCGCGGAGTTCTCCGGCCGCGTCTCCGACTCCGGCGAGGGCCGGTGGACGATCGACGCGGCCATCGACGAGGGCGTGCCCGCCTTCGTCTTGAGCGCGGCCCTCTTTTCCCGATTCAGCTCGCGCGGCGCCAACGACTACGCCGACAAGCTGCTCTCCGCAATGCGTTATGCCTTTGGCGGCCACCTCGAAAAAAAATCTTGAACCTGGAGCGACCCTCATGCCCACCTCCATGGCCCAATCTGATGCTTTGGTGTTCTTCGGCGCGACCGGCGACCTGGCTTACAAGAAAGTCTTCCCCGCACTTCAGACCTTGATCCAGCACGGCCATCTCGACATCCCGATCGTCGGCGTCGCCAAGTCCGGCTGGAACCTGGAACAGTTTCGTGCACGGGCTCGCGACAGCCTCGAGAAGCACGGCGGCCTCGACGAGGCCGCCTTCGCCAAGCTCCTCAAGCGGCTGCATTACGTCGATGGCGACTACAACGACGCCGCGACCTTCATGCAGCTCCGGGTCGCCCTGGGCGAAGCGAAACGGCCAATTCATTACCTGGCCATTCCTCCCAGCCTTTTTGGCACGGTCGCCGAGCATCTGACTCGGGCCGAAGGCGGCCAGAATGCCCGTGTGGTGATCGAGAAACCGTTCGGCCGGGACCTGAAATCGGCCAAGGAGCTGAACAAGATCCTCCATGCCAAGTTCGAGGAATCGCAGATTTTCCGCATCGACCACTACGTCGGCAAGGAGCCGGTGCTCAACATCCTGAGCTTCCGGTTTGCCAACCAGTTCCTCGAGCCGATCTGGAACCGGAACTGCATCGAGTGCGTCCAGATCACCATGGCCGAGGAGTTCGGCGTCGAGGGCCGAGGCGCCTTCTACGAAGAAGCCGGCGCCATTCGCGACGTCGTCCAGAACCACATGCTCCAGGTCGTCTCCTTGCTGGCCATGGAGCCCCCGGGCAGCCACGCCCCGGACGGCATCCGCGACGAAAAAGTCAAAGTCTTGCGCTCGATCCAGCCGCTCGGGCCGGCCAGCATCGTCCGCGGCCAGTACCGCGGCTACCGCGACGAAGACGGCGTCGCCGCCAATTCCAAGGTGGAAACCTTTGCGGCGGTGCGCGTGGAGATGGACTCATGGCGGTGGTCCGACGTCCCGTTTTTGATCCGGGCCGGCAAGTGCCTGACCAAGACGGCTACCGAGGTCTTGGTCCGGTTCCACTCGCCCCCCCAGCGGTTCTTCGCACGCCAGCCACTCGATCATTCACATAATTATCTTCGCATTCGATTCAATCCCGAGGAGATCGTCGCACTGGGTGCGGTGATCCGCAAGGAGGGAGAGCGTGACGAGCTCAAGCCGGTCGAGTTGATGGTCAGCCGGCAGCCGGTCGACGAGGTTCCACCGTACGCCCGGCTGCTCCAGGCCGCGATGGCCGGCGATCAGAGCTTGTTCTCGCGCCGACATTGTCGAGACCCAGTGGCAGATCGTCGACCAGGTGCTCGACCATGTGGCGCCGCTCTTCTTCTACGAGATCGGAACCTGGGGCCCGCGCGAGGCCGATCGCCTGCTTCCCGACGGCGAAGATTGGCACGACCCTTGACAGAGTACCGCAAGCCCGACGTCCTTTTTGTCTCCTCGGAGCACGCGCCGCGGATGAGCGAGAGCTATTCCGACGGTGTCGACCTCGTGATGGAAGTCGTCAGCGGCAGCCCCGGCAACCGCCATCGCGATCTGGTCGAGAAGCGGGAGGCGTATGCCAGGGCCGGCATCCCCGAGTACTGGATCGTCGACCCCGACGAAGGGCAGGTCACCGTCCTGGCCCTTGAGGGCGCCGAGTACGTGGTGCACGGCAAGTTCGGCCGTGGCGAGCAGACGACGTCCAGGCTGCTCCCAGGCTTCAGCGTGGACGTGACCGCCGCCCTGGCCGCGAAGCGGTGATCCAGTCAGGCTTCCGTCCGGGCCCGCAGTGAGACGGCGCAGATGAACGGAAACGAATGGCAAATCCATTGGCCAAATCGTCAGATCAACACTTGAAGAAACGTGGCGGATTCGTTCGTCGCGCGAGACAACCGGTCTTTTCGTAGGTCAGGCTTTCCAGCCTGACGTGATGTCGCCTTTCGCTCCGCGAAAGTACTTTGTCGCCTTTCGCAGAACGAAAGGCGACAAAGGGATCTGGGGAGCTGGAACTGTCGCGAAGCGAAAGGCGACACAAAGAGCGCGCGCCGGCCTGGTGACTGCCGGCGCCGCGACGACCCGCCCCTAACCCCCTTCGCAAGGGGCAAAAGACGGCGCACCAAATCCGGGTGACTGCGCGGCCTGCGAGAGCGAATAACCGACGTTTTCCCGGGCGCGATCGAACTCACGGCCGCGACGTACGTAGTGGGAGCATCACGACGACGCAACGAGCGTCGTCGCGCGCAACTCCGGAACGAACGATCGACGAACGGGGCTTCCCACTCAACCGGTCGAGCCGACGTCAATACGATGAAGACCTCCCGCGTACGGGTCTTGTTCACGGTTCGGCGGATCATGGTCGCGACCACGATCGTGGCACTCTCGTTCTGGATGTTTCGCCTCGGGTTGGCGCGCCAGTACTATCTCAAGAAGGCTGCCGACCATGCGGGTTTCCGGGCTTATGTGCTCAGCTCATCCGATAGCATTACCTACTGGGAGTCCCGTTGGACGTGGCAGCGCGAAGGACAGCCTGCGAGATACCCGTGGCCTGCCGGACCTCCGTTCGTGCCGGCGATCACCAAGTATCACGATGACATGAGACTCAAGTATGAACGGGCCGCCCGCTACCCCTGGCTCCCCGTCGCTCCCGACCCGCCCGAGCCGTGAGATGAGAATCTCTGGCGAAACGAAGATCGCCGTTGAGCACGGCATCCTGTGAGTCGCCTTTCGCTCCGCGAAAGATTTCCCGTTCTCAACGTCTCCCGCCAGCACAGACATGGGCATATTGATTAGTCGCCCTTCGCTCCGCGAAAGATTTCCCGTTCTCAACGCCTTTCAGCATCACAGAGCTGGGCATCCGTCTGGGTTCTCGGACGCAGTTTCAATTCTCACGCGGTCTGACAAAAAACTTGAAAATAGGTCTGACCCCCAGGACCGGGATCGTACGGCGATGATCGAGCCCTTGTACGTCTCGACCGAATACTCGAGTGCCAAGGTCGATTTCTTGCGGAAGCTACGAAACGTGCCGAGGCACGCGACGAGGATGCTCGGCGAGCGCGTGGTGGACGGCCGCAAGTTGATCGACTTTTCCGTCAGATTCGACGGAGGCGAATCCAAGGTCTCCGTGGACGCTTCGACGAAATTGCCAATCCGGATCGAAGTCTCGCACCCGCCCCAACCGGGCGGCAGGGCGATCCGTGAAGTCACCACGGACTTCGTCTTCGATGCGAGCCTGGACGAGTCGCTGTTCCGGGTCGTGCCGCCCGCCGGCTACAAGGTCGCGAGGCACACGAGGGGAGAACCGAACCCGCAAGATACATCTTCGTTGGTCGTCTCGCCGGAAACCGGTATCGGCCCGGCCAGGTTCGGCATGAGCAGGGATGACATCGTGCGAGCGCTCGGCGAACCCAACTGGCGCAAGGAGCACCGATATGCCGATAATCTCCAGCCCCGGCCCGAGCTTCGCGGCGAGGACGCCCGACAAGCAAAATACGTGGTGACCGAGCTGGGCCATGACTCTCGCGGCTTCCGGCTCACGATCAATAATCGAAGTGGACTGCACTCGATTCACTGCTTCAACCAGGCATCCATGGGGCCCAGCGTACGTGGCTTCCAGGGCAAGACGAGAGCGGGGATCGAGCTCGGGGCGTCACCGGAAGATGTGAAGAAGGCTTACGGAGAGCCTCAGGCCCAGATCCATCCCGACCATTACTGGTACGCGAAGCGGGGCTGGCGGTTCTTTTTTCGGGACGGCAAGTTGGTCGGGTATCAGGCCAATCGTCCGGACCCAGCTCTGAAAGTGGAGGTCGGCGAAGACGGGACTTTTTCGATAGAGCAAGCGAAATAGGAGAGAGCCAATGCTCGCGGATCCGCACACCGGTTTCGCGCCTTCCGGATACCGATCACCACGACGACGCCCGGTTGATCAGACCGACGCGCACAAGAGCAATGGCTTTGGACCGGACGATTGCGCCGTCCACCGTGGTGGATATCCCGCAGGTCGCTCGAGAGGAAGGCGCCAACGGCCGGTCACCGTCAGGATCAGAACTCCCCTTGACCAGCCCTGTTTGGCGCGAGAGCATAGCCACAAGAGAGATGGGCGGGGGTGCTAGGGGAGCGAGGTTGCCGTGGCCAAGCCGAGCGAGAAGGATCTCGAATACATCGGCTGGATCAGGGCGATGCAGTGGCCGGAGTTGTGTGGCCTTTGGGAGAATATCACGAGCGGAAACACCCCAGGCTGGGGTGACGGCAAAGCGATGGAGCATCTGGTGGTCCGCGCTTTCGAGCTTGGTGGTCTGGAGGTCGAGTATCCCTATCATGTACCTCCAGCGGGGAACCCGCTTGAGCAAATCGATGGCATTATCTATCTTCCCCAACATATCTACTTACTGGAATGCAAGGATGAGAAGGCCACAGACATCGAGGCGATCGCCAAGTTGCGGAATCAGCTCATGAGAAGACCGGATACGACGCTCGGATGCGTCTTCACGAGAGAGCATTTTACGACGGCAGCCGTTATCGTAGCTGATTTCGCCACTCCTCAGCGAATCCTGTTGTGGTCAAGGGGAGATATTGAAGGCGGTTTAAAGAACCGGAACTTTGCGGGTGTTCTCCAGGATAAATACCGCCAGTTGTGCAAGTATGGACTTACCGACCACTCCCCCTACTACAAAGATCTGGAAGTATGAGCATGGCAGACTCCAACCTTCTAATCGTGGTGGAGGGCAAGACCGACGCAATGGCTATCCGCGCAATCTTGGGGGCCGACTTGGCCCGACGAGCGCGCGTTTTCGCCGCCCAGGGTCGCACTTCCCTCGTCACCGTTGCTCGAAACCTGTTCTTCCACGAGGGTGGTCCGGTCCTCATCGTGATGGATGCGGACACGACCATGGATGATATGGTCGAGGAGCAGAAGGCGCTCACACGGGCAGCCGTTGAAAGCCTCATTCCCGGCATCATGAATGGCAGGGATCGCGGGGTCGGGGTCTTTGCCTTCGTACCAGAAATCGAAGTGATATTCTTCGAGGCACCACCGGCACTTGAGCGCCTGCTTGGTGAGCCTGTTCCGCCAGCGGCTGTGGAGGAGGGGTTGCTGATTCCGCACAAGACCTTGGCCGCACTTCTCGGGCGGAAAGGTGGGTTGGACAAAGTGACCGTGCTTTACACCCAGTTGGCGGATCCAGAGATAGCGCATCTCATTGCACAGGGGGAGCAGGCAACGGCCTTGAGGCATACCGTCATCTCAATTCTCGCTCCCGCTGTGCCGACGGCATGATGGACAACTGGCCTGCCGCTCATCGATATTGAACGGCCGTGAAGCCGTGACACGGCCCCCACCAGTGCGCGTTGATACCCACTCTTGCCCACTTCGATCTGACACAAACGACGCGCCATCCTGGGTTGCCCCTGGCCCTCTCCGGCGGATCGGCTTTCATTCTGCCGCACCTTGTTTGCACGGCGCACAGCAGGTCTGAACCCCATGACCGCCATGACGTACTTACTTGGTTGCAGAAACCTGATGGGCTTCGAAGCGAACGATTTCTTCTTTCAGTTGATTGACAATTCTTTTCAGCGACTGTCTGGTGAGTTCGCGTGTGCGGACATTCGCCGCGGGTTCACCATCCAGATCGCGGAGGCGGTCTTCTCGCAACTTGAGTTTAGCGCGTGCCCCGGAAAACCGACGGCGGCCGATTCCAAGCCGTTTGGGTGCGCAGCAAATCACCGGATAATCGTCAGTTTTGGCAAAGCCTTTTGCAGCACGACCAGCCCAGCGTCGCTGACGTGAGTATCAGACAGGCTCAGCGTTCGGAGGTTGGTCAACCCTGTCAGATGCACCAGTCCAGGATCGGCAATCTTCGTGCCGTCAAGATGGAGTTCCGAGAGGTTGGTCAGGCTCTTCAGGCGCACCAGCCCCGTGTCGGAGACCTCGGTACCACCGAGGTCCAGGTAAGAAAGCTTGGTCAGCCAACTCAGATGCGCGAGCCCGGCATCGGTGATCTGTGTACCGCGGACGTCGAGCCGCCGGAGTTCGTTCAGCCCGTCTAGATGCGCGAGCCCGGTGTCGGTGACCTTAGTACGGCCGAGGGTGAGCACCGAGAGGTTAGTGAGCCCTTTGAGCTCCGCCAGCCCAGTGTCCGTGACCTTGGTATCGGCGAGATGAAGTTCTGATAGTCTGGTCAGACGCTTCAGGTGCTTCAGCCCTTCGTCGCTGAGGGGCGAGTAATTGAAACTCAGTGTCTGAAGCCGGCTCAGACGGCCGACGTGTGCGATCGCTGCATCGGGTGCCCGCGAGGACGGCGGGAACCCAACAGCGGTCACGTGGCCGAAATAATCAACTCCAAACGCATCCACCAGCCACTGTGGCGCCCACGGCTTTCCTCCAGGAACAGGCATACCGCTGCTCCACGCCCAGTCGTAGACGAGGCTGCCTCCAGCGTTCTCGATCGCCGCCACGGCGTCGCGCTGGATTCGCGCGCTCCGGACGAGCCAACCCAGCCCAGTCCCGATCACAACGACGAGGGCGATCAGCCCTCGCACGCTCACGCGCAGGTATCTTCGCCAGGAACGCGAAGCGGGTTCTGCCGGCATGCTGGCCACCCACACACCATTGCGGACATTCCGGTCGTGGTTGAAGCGCTCCATTCAGATCATAGCAGATACCCTGACTCCGATGTCTTTCTTGACAGAATCGGTTGTAGCTCCTGCAGAGGAAACAATCGTAGTGGACTGGTTTATGAAACTCAGATGCCAACTAGAGATCGGTGGAAGAGGTAAAAGGCATTCCGCGTGCAAACCCCGGCCAGTTCCGGAACCAGACGACGCCCGAGGGAACCTCTTGTTGACGCACGGTTGTCGCGCAATACCTCGACCTCTCGCGCCGATTGATCGCCGAGCGACGTGTCGGGCCAACCCGAAGGTATTCGAGAAGATGTTCGACGAGGTGCTGCCCGGCTTGCCGCCAGTCACGATCACACGCTACTGCGTGCCAATCCCCGTTTACATCGAGTGGCGCCGGTTCTCCGTCAAGTGCCTTGTGTCCAGCGGTACACGGACAAAAGCTTGGCATAACCATCGGGATATGCTAGGCTAAAGGATGCAAAGGAGAATCGTGCTATGACCATCAATTTACCCAGAGACTTGGAAAGCTCCGTCCGGGCGGAAGTGCTCAGCGGCCATTTTGCGAGCGAAGACGACATGGTCGCCGCCGCAGTACGGGCGTACCTCCGTCAACGGCTGCAACAGCAGCTCGTCGCCAAGCCATCGGGCATGGGCTCAATTGGGGCCATGCACGACGACGCTGAACTGCTCGACCAGGTCACCCAGTCCATCATGCACAGCCGCGAGACACGGACGTTAAGGCTCCCGCCGGATGAATAAGACGCTCGTCGACACCGACATTTACTCCGAAATCCTCCGGGCAGTGAATCCCACCGTTGTCGCCTACGCCGGCTTCTACCGTCAGACGTACGGCGCCCTCACCCTTTCCGTCATCACCGTCATGGAGATGGTCAAGGGCTTCCAGCAAGTCCAGCGTCAACAGAAAATCACCGATCTGCTCGCCTATGTTGCTTCCGAGGAAGTTCTGGACTTCGGGCAACAGGCTGCCGTTCTAGCCGGCCGTATCTGGGGTGACCTGGAACGCACGGGGCAGCGGATTGGTCAGGCCAACCCGATGATCGCAGCCATTGCCTTAGCCCATAATCTCGAGCTGGCTACCGGCAACATTTCGCACTATCAACGCATCCAGCAGCTTGGCTACCCCCTCACACTGGTTAGCTGGCGGCAGTAAGCCGCATGCAACATCGTCGAGCGTATCTCAATCAAAATCGACAGCGAATGACAACTCCCACCTGATTCCGGGGACACCATACTCAACTCGGACCCGGTAATTCGGTATGGTGTCCACCGAACCCGCCCGTCTGTTCCCGGTCTGACAACAAACTCGAAAATAGGTCTGACCTCCAGGATAGGTCTGACCCCCACGACGGTAAGGCTGACGCCTAACGATGGTGCGTTCACGCGGGTAGATCGCCCGCGCCGATTTTTGACAATCTGTTCTGGCAGTGTAGTTTTCCCCGGAAGCTCGTTAGCTAGTCGCACGCGGAGGGACAGCTCCGCGAGAGCCCGGGATGTGCGGCCGTTTCCGCCTCCGAATGGGTGAATCCAATTCAGTCGCCAAATGAGGTAAGACGCGACCTTGATCGGATCCGGCTCAAGATGCAATTGGCGGGCAAGATCTTGAACGAGCGCGTACTGAAGGCGGCCACTCCTGGCCTCCAGCAGATCCTTCGTCACTTGGTCCCGGTACAGGGGTCGACCGCGACCCACCTCACTGGCCCAACTTCGCGCTCGGCTCGCTGCGTGCAGATTCCGGAAGTGAACGCGCCACCATTTCTCGCGTTACTCTACGATTCTCGTAATGCACGTTGCCGAACGCAAAACCGATTTCCTGATCCCGTTCTTTCTCGGGAGTCAGCCGGACGTGGCGCGCCTTTTCAATGAGAGCTAACAGTCTGTCGGACATGGCGCTACCTCCTCCCTTGGGCGATCCAGAATCGGCGAAAGCCTCGTTGTCGGGATCTGTGTGGCTTTTCTGACCCATCGAACACCACACCAGCAGATTCTGCTAGTCAAATCTTCGGTTAGTTCTAGACGAATGTCAAGAAAGCCCTGTAGATCATTAGGGGTGCACGACGGTCTTTGCGCAGCAAAGTGGTTTTCGTTATGATGCGGTCGGGAATGCCGTTTCGTCTGGAGTCGCAACTACTGGAAGGAGCCAGGGATGGCACGCGTCAAGGAACCGGCGGTCGTCAAGGATGAACTGGAAAACCTGTTGGGTGGCCTCGCCAAAGAGTTGAATCGGCGCGTCTACGGCGACGGTGGCGTCCCGTGGGGTACTAAATTCGCCGACATCGAGGAACTCGCCGTCCAGATCGGTCAGGAGATTTCCCGGGAGATGATCGAACAGGCAGTCGGTCGGCAAGCAGAGGACGTTCCTCCCGAGGCCGAAAGTTGCAGTGGGTGCGGCGGCTCGGTTGAACCGGCCGATGCTTACGAACCCAGGGGCGTGCAGACCCGAGTCGGCACGGCCCAATGGAACGAGCCCAAACGTTACTGCCGCAAATGCCGGGCAGCTTTTTTTCCCTCAGTCCCGCGCGCTCGGGATTGATCAGGGGAATTACAGTCCCGAGGTGTTGAAGGCGATCGTTTACGCGGGTACGCAGTTCACGTCGTTCGCCCAGGGCAGTGGCGCGCTCAATGCGTTGGGCGGGTTGAGCGTCGCCACCAAGCAAGTGGAACGGATCACGGAAAAAATTGGGTGGGAACGTGTTGAACAGCGTGATCAGGCCGTTGATGAGTTTTTAGCGTTACCGCTGATGGACCGCTGCAAATCACCGGTCGCAAATCCCCCGCCCCCATCGACTGTGGCGACCGTGATGATGGACGGTGGTCGCCTACAAATCCTCGATCGCAGCAAGTGTGATACTGATCAGACCGCGACCGCCGATGACGATCCATGCGATCGGAATGGGCACTGGCGTGAGGATAAGATCGGTTTGCTGATGACGATGACCAGCAAGGTCTCAGTCAGCGATCCGTGCCCGGAAATCCCGGAGAATTTCGTCGATCCGACGCGGATACTCAAGCTCACGCGCGAGATCAAGGGGCACGTCGGAGGAGCCAAGGATGAATCAGCCGAGTCGCTCGCGCCGGAAACCAACTCGGCGGCCGAGGAGGAACAGCACCAGGACGCGGAGACCGCAAGACCCAAGCCACGGGTGCGCACGATGGTCGCGACGCGGGAGCGAGCCCAGCGATTTGGAGAAATCTTGGCCTGGGCCGCGTGGGCGCGAGGCTTCGCGGTCGCGGCTCGGAAGGCATTCGTCGCCGACGGTGCGACGGCCAATTGGACGATCCAGAAGCAATGGTTCAGCGACTATATTCCGATTCTGGATTTCATCCATGCGCTGTCGTATGTGTTCGCGGCAGCCATCGCGGGCCGGGGATTTCGAGCAGGCTGGGAAGTGTATACGGCCTTGATTCAGCAGGTTTGGAGCGGTCGTGTTGAAGAGGTAATCTCGGCGCTCGAGATTCGACAATCGGAGTTGGGAACCCCCGAAGAAGCAGACGGTGAAACCACCCCTCGCCGCGTCGTCGCCGACGCTTTGAGCTATCTGCGTAACAACAAGGATAGGATGCGTTACGATCAGTATCGAACGGCCGGATTACCGATCACGTCAAGTCACATGGAATCGACGGTGAAGATGTTCAACCGACGCGTCAAGGGAACGGAGAAATTCTGGTCGGAGAAGGGTGCCGAAGCGATCTTGCAATTACGCGCCGATCATCTGAGTGAGACAGAGCCCCTCAAGACATTCTGGGAAGACAGGCAAGAAGCAGCATCGGGGCGCCGGTATTATCGACGTACAGGCTGAACGCCGTGGGCTACAATCCCGGTCGTGCACCCGATCATTAGTTGCTAACCAGGCGGAAAACCGGCGTCGCTCGAAGGTAATTCGTGCGACAGCGTGGGGATCCTGCGGATTGTGCCGATTGTTAGCAATGATTGCAAAAGATGGGTGCACTCAGTCATTTCCTGCCAACCTTTACCGCGGCCTTGACCATCGCCAGCATGCCGCCCCGAACCGGTGCCGGAAGTCGTGATCATGCGTGCACAATTTCTGCCATCGTCACTCCATTCGTCCAGGCAGCCCGGCCGCGACGAGCTACTCACTGGCCACGGCGGCGAATATGGCTCTCACCAAAAGCCCTCGACCTGGGCAGGATCAGGGGCCACCAACGCGCCAAGGATGCCGCCTGCATTGCCGCAGCGGGGGGCCACAACATGCTCTTGACCGGGCCCCCTGGTGACGGAAAGTCCTTGCTTGCGAGCGCAATTCCCGGCGGCGTGGTGATGGAGTATTGCGATTTCAGTCCGGAAGCTGTCGGGCCTTATAGAGAAACTATCGACAAGAATTGCCTCACAACTCGTTCGATGGACCGTCTCGCGAAGGTGGCCCGAACCATCGCCGATCTCGACGGATCGGCGCGGGTCCAGCCTACGCATGTCCAGAAGGCTGCGTCGTATGTCGTGGGGGGGTTATTGCGCGACCAGTTTTAGAAATGGGGGCGATCTCCGGTCCGATACGCCCTCTAGCCTCCAAGACTTCTGCTTCTGCCGTGAGCGCCCGCACGTCACGGCGCTCGTGAAGGCTACGCTACGGTGATCTCGTGAAACGTGTGATGATCACGGGCATGTCGGGGACCGGCAAATCCACACTGATCGTTGAGCTTGCCGCGCGCGGATACAAGGCCGTCGATCTCGACGCCGACGAGTGGTCCGAATGGGTCGAGGTCGACTTCGCCGGCGACCCCACTTCTCCGGAGTCGCCCGTGGAACCGGGCAGAGACTGGATTTGGCGCGAGGACCGCATTCAAGACCTCTTAGCCACCGAAGATGCCGACGTGCTGTTCATGAGCGGGTGTGCGGCGAATATGGGGAAGTTCCGCTCGCAGTTCGACCACATCGTTCTGCTGACTGCGCCTGCCGCCGTGATCGTTGCTCGACTGGCCGCCAGGACGACCAATTCGTACGGCAAACGTCCCGAGGAAGTCGCTCGCGTGCTGGGCCTGCTGCAAACGATCGAGCCGGCATTGAGAAGAGTCGCCGGGCACGAAGTCGATACGAGCCTTCCCCTCGACCAGGTCGTGGCGAAGGTGCTATCGCTCGTGGACGTACACCCGTGATCGATGATCGATGACGGTCTACATATCACGTGTGGTCTCGTCTCACCAGCGCGGATGAGCACGGATGAAGGATAAACCGCTTTCCGCGGGTTATTGGCGTCGCACCATGGAAGCCGAATACAAGCCCCTTGCTGGCGCGTCGGGCTGGTGGTTTTCGCGGTCATAGTCGTGGCCCCATTGAAGCCCGACCAAACTCGCAACATAATATTCGTTATCAGTTTGGAGATGATCTCAGATGTTCGAAGCCGCGAGATTACTGGGGCCCACGGTCGGAGTATCGTCCTGCAAACCCATCGTGGCCGAACGATCGAGAACGAGATCGCTCTCGACCCGGATGAGACCTCCATAAGGAAATTCACGTGCTTGTCAAAACAGCATCCGGGCTGGCGGGTACGCAAGCCCTCTACAGGTGTTTACAATTGCTTCGGCCATGTATGGGCGTGCCGACGAACCGCCGTGTACCTCCCGGATCTTGAAGCCAAAGTCCTGAATGTGTTCGAAGACGACGGCTACCGTGTGGTGGATTGGCCGAGAGAAGGTTTGGCCCTCGGAGATCTGGCTACCTATTGGGATTCGACGAAGAGCCGTAAGGGATTCTGGCACGTCGGCATCGTATGTGAAATCAGAGAAGGCCCGGCCGGAAGCCCCCAGCAGACCCCGTTTATCCTGAGCAAGTGGGATGACGCATCGGGAGAAGTCTTCCATCACTTCAGGGATTGCCCGTTCGCGAGGGCGATCCAGCCAGAGTTCTGGACCGACCGCTCCCTCGAAAGGATCGGGAGATGACATCGCCACTACTCGACCGATTGAAGAGCGACGACTTCAACTTTGCCATCGGATTTCTCCATACCCCGGCGACGGTCCGGCGAGGTCTTTTGCAATCTCCGTTCGTCCGACATGTAGCCGCCGCGCTCCGATTCGGCTCCATCACGGAGGGAATGCTCCGTAAATTCGTTTCATCAATCATGAGGGATTTCTCAGCCGGCCACCGCCTCAGGAACGATTTGGCGCTGGCGGCGCTCGCGGTCGTGCTTGAGCTACGACCAACCGACTTTGCAGAGGAGTACCTTCATGACTTGGCCCGCCTTGGTCTCGCGGAGATGAGCACCAGCATTAACGTGGCGCGTGAATGCTTGAAGAATCGATGCTCAGTCCCGAAGCACCAAGCCAAGTCGTTCACTTTCCCAGCGCACGCCAAACCACACATTCGGTTTTTGATGCACAAGGAACGGCAGTGGGGCGCCGGACGTACCCCACGCTTTGTGCTCCAGTACTCCGAATGTACAGGGAACGTGTGATGGCGAAGCTCGAATACTTCATCGTCTGCGAATCAACCTCGGTGGATGCCGAGAACAACCGGATCAGTCTGTTCCATGTACTCGAGGACATTTTCCCAGACGGGTTTCCATACGTCTTGCCAAGAATCGAGGCCGTGAGCCTCTGGAATCTGGACCCCCAGGATGCCGATACCGATTTTCAGGTCACTCTCGAGGTTTATCTCCCCGGCAATCCGGCAGGAGTCTTGATCCCCATGAATCTCTCAAAGGGAGTCAGACGCTGTAGGGCGGCGGTGGCCCTCATGAACATTCCGTTGGATCGGTCGGGTGAGCTCCGATTTGAGGTAAAGCTCAATGGTCTGCGTGGCGCCACTCACATCGTCAGTGTCCACGACACACCAACCCTCAAGAGTGGCGAAGACCTGTTGACTGACGCGCCCCACGGCGGCGGGTCGCCCAAAGAGCAGGACAGTGGAAAGATAACGGATGAAGCACAAAACGCAAACGCCGCGGGTGGACTGAACGCTTGACACCGCGATCTGTCATGTCAGCTCCGATAGGCGATGAACCAATTCCGCGATCGTGACGTAACCACATTGATTGCTCCCGCCGATACAGGCTGAGCCCGACCAGACCGGCTCAGCCCGGCGGGAAGCAACGTCCCAACGTCGCCCTCGATCACGGCATCAACCCATGGAAGGGATTCGGATCATGGACCGCTCGCGCCGTCGCGGCCGCTCTCTTGCACCGGGTATCGAGCCGCTCCCGTCACGGCAGCTCCTTTCTTTATTCACGCCGATCTCGAGTTTTAACCTGTTCCCCGGCTCGACGTCGTACGGCTCGTCCGGCCAGCAACTAGCCGTTCAGGCGGCGATCGTCCGGCATGAGTACAATACGTATGTCGGGGAGTTGAAGTCGCTCGAGCTGAACTCGCAGGCGACGCCGCAGGAATTCCTCGCGCTTCGGGATGACGCTCGCGCGATCTCAGCGGCTGCCAGTGCGGCGAATCTGTCCATCGGCACCGCGGCCGCGAAGACCACGGCCGTCGACGTTTCGCTCCAGCTCGACCGGTCGCCCCTGTATGGGTTGGCCACCGACTCGGGCTGGTCCGTGGTGTCGTCCCGGGTGACGGCGAACCTCGAAAGCCTGGACGTCCCGCAACCGCTCATCGACCAGACGCTCGCCGACATGAAAGCCCTGGCCGGCTCTGCCGGGGTCAGCCCGGCCGAGTTTCAGACGTTCACAAACGACTTCTACGCGCTGCGCGACAGCGAGTCGACACTGCCGGCCAATCCGTACTACCACTTCGAAGACCCCGGTCTTTATTTTAGCCAGCATCTCCGCGGTTTTTTCCGAAGCTGGGGCACGCAGAAAGTCGCGGCCGAGGCGAAGCTTCAAAGCGACCTGCGGACGATTCAATCCGCGAGCGCGGCCGGCGCCGGCGCTGCCGTGCTGCACCGCGATCTCCATCTGCTGGAGAGCCTGGGCGCGGCGGTGCCGAGCGCAACCAACCGGCAGTTGGAGAGCACCTACGTCGCCGCGTTCGCCGCCGGGTCCCCGACCGCTCAGGATGTTTCGCAGCTCCGTTCCAACCTGATCACGATTCTGGGCCCGGTCGCGACCGCGGGGCGGGTCGCGTCGATCGATCGTCTGGCCGCCGATGCTCCGGCCTTGTTCGCGGCGGCCGGTGAATCGGTGTCATCGATCCAGACGCTCGTGGACGACGTCGGCGCGGTCGTCGACTCCGGCGGCGGTGAAACGCTCAACCCCTTCAAGGTGACGATCCGCGGGCTGGGTTGAGGGCTCGGTTGATCAAATTTAACGAGGATGCGCGTTGGGCGATTCAACTTGAGATGGCCCGCGATGGCGCTGGCCCCTCAACCCAGCCCACCCCCCAAGGAGAGAGAGCCATGACCCGTGGCTGAAGCGCCGACATCTCGCGTGTGGCATTGCGGCTGAGCCGGGCCGCGGCGGTCACGCTGACAGAGCACGGCAGCCTTGCATCGCGGTCACGTGAGATGTGCCCGGCATATGGTCGTATGTACAGAAAAATCGGTCACTTGCAGGCCCCCGACGGTCGCTGTCTGACGAGTGCGCGCCGATTGTAGCGATTCTGGACCAAGAACTCAGGGACGCACCGGGTTGCGACGGGGCGCATTGCCCCGACTGATGCGATTTTTTGCCGTTTTCGCCCGGCTCCACCAATTTTTTCGCACCGATTCGGGGATTTTTGTAGATCGTATTGGTTGGAAAGCTACGCGAAGTCTGAGGACCGAGCAAAATGTACGGCATCCCACCAGAGCTGGAAATCGAGGTCATCAAGTGTCGCTTTTCGCTCCGCGAAAGCAAGTGTCGCCTTTCGGTGCACGAAGCCATTGTCGCCTTTCGCTCCGCGAAAGTTAGTGTCGCCTTTCGCTCCGCGAAAGTCCTCTCTCTCACCCCGCCAACGACGGCAGTCCCGGCAACAGATTCTCGCCGAGTTCCTGACTTCTATCCATCACCAAGGAGTACAACAACATGCCAACATCACAAAAACGTATCGATTCCAGTCGCCTGAACGGGAGCCGCTCAAAAGGCCCGACGACAGTGGCTGGCAAGCTAGTTTCTCGGAAAAACGCCGAGACTCATGGGTTGCGCGCTCGCCGCTTTCTGATTCCAGGCGAGCAGGACGCGGAGGTCGAAGAGCGCATCGACGAGATGCTCTCCTCGATGGGGCCCAGGACTGAGGGCGAGCGCACGCTGCTCCTTTCGGCGGTTCAATGTTCCGTGATTTTCGAGCGTTCGCTCGCCGCCCAAGCCGCGCGCATTTCTGCCAACATCGACGACGCGGACCATCGTCTCGAAGTCGAGGCCAAGGGCCTGCTCAAGCGGCTCTTCCACAGTCGTCAAGGTCCGATTGAAACCTACGGAAGTGAGCAATATTTGAGTGGAGGAGAGCGCGTCTCGTATAGCCCCATCCCGGATGATCCGGAGGACCCCGAGACTCTGGTTTCTTCCCTGGAGCGCACGGTGCCTGGGTGCCGGCTGATGCTTGCGGAGTGGGCCGAGCTCAAAGCACTCCTGGAGCCGACCGGTCGCTGGCAAGCGGTCCACAGGTTCCGGGCCATCCGACTACTCGGGAGAAATCCGATTGCCGCGATTTGGGACCGTCGGGTGCTTGAAATCCACTTCAGGTCCTGGACGACCAACCCGGTGCGCGACCAAGCCTGGCTGGAGCTCCGGGGCGAATTGACGCGCGTCGAGTACAAGCGCTATCGACGAGCCCTCGACCGGCAGTACCCGGATTTGCTCGACTCGGGTGACGATGAGAAAGAGCGTCAGGTGTTGCGATCGATCGTTGATCGAGCGGTCGAGGAGCTTCAGGCAAAACTCGCTGTGGCCCACGAGCGCGCCTTAGCGGAGGCAGACCGCAAGGTGGCCCTCCTGTCATTCGACGACAGCCATACCGGAGAGCTTCTGAGGCGTTATTCGACAAGCAGCCAGCGGGCGATGGTCAAATCCCTGGAGGCGTTCGCGAAGCTTCGTCGCAAGTCGAAGGACGAAGACGGCGAGCCGCAGCACGAAGCCCGCGAATTCCGCGATCCGAGCGGACCCGGACCCTGGGATGAGATTTACGATACGCCCAACAAGGGCTACGTCGCGGAGATGGAGCGCCGGGCCCGGATCGCGGCCCGGGAGGCTTATGGGCAACCCGACGAGTGGGAGGCAAAATCCGATGCTCTAAATCCGAAATTCGAAACTCTAAATCCGAAATCCGAATTCGGAGGGCAGGCCACCGAGGGCTGCCCCGATCCGCAATCTGACGACTCGCAACCAGCAAATCAGAGCGATCCCGGTCTCTTCGATCCGACCAGCACGATAGCCACGCTGGTCACGATCGATCCCGATCATATGATCGCTTCAGATCATCCCGAGCCGGTCGATTCGATGGAATCGATAGAAACCGAACCCGAGCGTTGCAACCCCGAGGTGGCCGGGATTCCCACCGAGACCAAAAACCACGAGGTGGCTGAATTTCCCAGCGAACCCAACGACCGTGAGCTGGCTGGGTCTCCCACAGAGACCAAAAACCACGAGGTGGCTGAATTTCCCAGCGAACCCAACAACGGCGAGGTGGCTGAATTTCCCAGCGAACCCAACAACCGTGAGGTGGCTGGACGTCCCGCAGAGATCAAAAACCACGACGTGGCTGGATTTCCCAACGAACCCAACGACCGTGAGGTGGCTGAATTTCCCAGCGAACCCAACCACGGTGAGGTGACTCCGTCGCAAGATCAACCGGGCGATCGTGGTGTGGCTGCGAGCGAGGCGGATCCGGTACGGCAGGTTCCACTCGCGCGGGAGCTAATCCTGTCGGTTGTGTTTCTGCTCGCTGGGTCGAGTCTCCTGGCGGCAGGTCTCCGGCCCGAGCGGGGCGCGCGGTATCGGCTTCGGCCCCCTCACCCGGCCTTCGGCCGACCTCCCACCGGGGGGGCGAGGTAGAAAGAGCAAACGCCGCCGTACCGCGCAGCGGTGCTCAATACCGGCCCCAGTCCGCAGTCGGTAAGGTTCCACGAACGCTCACGATCAAGGCTTCCGTAAGCCGGCGACGCTCGAGATACGTCGCTCGCTTTTGACCCATTCTGTATGTTGGGAGTGTCGTCCGTCATCGAATTCTCCATTGAGACAACGTCATTGCCGAACAAGCGAGAGTCAAACGCGGTGATCGTCGGTGCGGGCTTCGGCGGCCTGGCCGCCGCTCACGGCCTGCGGCGTGCGCCCGTGCGGATCAAGATCGTCGACCGTTCCAATCATCACCTGTTCCAGCCGTTGCTCTACCAGGTCGCCACGGCCGCGCTCAGCCCGGCTGACATCGCCGCGCCCATTCGCCGGATCTTTCGTCATCAGCCCAACGTCACCGTGATCCTGGCCGATGTGACGGCGATCGACGTCGCGGGTAAAAAGGTTGTGCTGGCCGACGGCGCGGTCGATTACGACGTCCTGATCCTGGCGACGGGGGCGACTCACGCCTATTTCGGCCACGACGCCTGGGCCGAGTTTGCGCCGGGACTGAAGACCTTGAAGGATGCGCTCCAGATCCGGCAGCGGGTGTTACTGGCGTTCGAAAGGGCGGAGCGCGAGACCGAGGAATCGCGGCGGCGGGCCTGGATGACATTTGTGATCGTGGGGGGTGGGCCGACCGGCGTCGAGCTGGCCGGCACCTTGGCCGAGGTCTCGCGGCAGACCCTGGCGCGCGATTTCCGCCACATCGACACAGCCGCGGCCCGGGTGATTCTGGTCGAGGCGACCACGCGGGTGCTGGGAGCATACACCGAAGACCTGTCCAACTCTGCCCGCACTCAACTCGAAAAGCTCGGCGTTGCGGTCTGGACCGGAGTGCAGGTCACAGGGATCGACGCCGAGGGAGTCTTCATCGGGCCCGAGCGGATCCACGCTGCGCACGGTCGTCTGGGCTGCCGGCGTCGCCGCCTCCCCGCTGGCAAGGACGCTCGGCGTCCCGCTCGACCGCGCCGGCCGCGTCCTGGTCGAGCCCGACCTCACGATTCCCGGCCATCCGGAAATCTACGTCATCGGCGATCTGGCCCACATCGAAGTCGACGGTGGACTCGTGCCCGGGGTCGCCCCCGCCGCGCTCCAGGCCGGCCGCCACGCCGCCCAGAACATCCGCCGCGCCCTTTCCGGCCAGCCCCGCTTGCCGTTTCGCTACGTTGACAAGGGCATGCTCGCCACGATCGGCCGCGGCGCGGCCGTCGCCAAAATCGGTCCGATCAAGGCCAAGGGACTCGTCGCCTGGCTGCTTTGGCTCTTTGTTCACATCTATTTCTTGATCGGCTTTCGCAACCGGCTGCTCGTCATGTTCCAGTGGGCCTGGTCGTATATCACGTTCGATCGCGGCGCGCGGCTGATCACTGAGCCCATCAAGGGACCGCTCGTCGAGTCAACCGCCCAAGAATGTCGTTGACAGAGCCGGATCGTCGGCGATATTTGTAGTCAGACGACTTGATTCGTAACCCGTCTGGTCCGGTCAACTGAAATCTCGATTTTTTTATGAAAGCGGGTGATCGGATGAATTCCGTTGGGGGTTTGATTCTGGTGCTCGGTATCGGGGTGTCGATACCGGCGGTGACGGCGCAGGTTTCAGCCGGGCAAGAGCCGAACGGGGCAACACCGGGGAAGGATGGGTCGTCCTCGGCCGGTGCTGAAGCGCAGCACCGGGAGCTCGATGAGTTCAAGCGATCGGCAGCGCGTTATCGAATCCTCACGGACACGGAGCGTCCCAAGGTACTGATGCTGGCGCCCGAGCCGGTCCTGCGCTGGACGAATCCCGTGCGCGGCACGGTCGCCGGCGCGGTTTTTGTCTGGCTGGCGGACGGCCGTCCGGAGGTCATCATGTCGGTTTACCGATACCCGGAGGACGGGAAGGAGGTGGAGGAGAACGAATTTCAGTCGCTCGCGACGACCGGCTTGACGGCCACTCGGAAGGGTCAAGAGGTCTGGGTTCCGCGCACGCCGGGCATTCGTTTGGACCCGATCCCGGGGGCTCCGAAGCCGGCCGCCACGCCTGCCGAGCGGCTCCGGCAGATGCGAACGCTCGCGCGGGAATTCCATGCGTTCTTCGACGCGCCGGAGGACAGGACAGAGCTTCGGCTTTTGCCCAAGCCCCTGTTTCGATACGAGACCAAGCGCCCCGACCTGGCCGACGGCGCCCTGTTCGCGTTTGTCCTGACGACCGACCCCGAGGTGTTGCTTTTGATCGAGGCGCGCTCAGTCGGCGGCGCCTCGGTCTGGCATTATGGATTTGCCCGCATGTCGATGGTCAATTTGCGCGGCGCACAAGGATCGCAGCGTCTGGAAAGCCGAGTGGGCCAACGAGCTCCGCAATCCGACGCTTCCGTACGTTTCGATCCGTGGTGCCGACACTCGGAATTGAAACCCCGACCGCCGGCCGCGGTTTTACTTCCTCACCATTCATTAGGGAATCATCTGATGTTGGCACCCAAGTTCAGCCGGCCCGTCGCAATCACGCTGGCTCTGGGTCTGATCGCCTCGGCCGGTTTGGTCCAGTTGCCGCCCGGCTACGGACAGGACGCCGCCTCCAAGGCAAAGAATGAAAAGGGGAAGTGGGTCCCTCTCTTTCAGCACCATGCGGGCGAATACAGGATCCGAGTCGGCGAGGACGCCAGTGGCGAGACCCGGAGGCTCCCCGAGCCCCTCCTGCGCTGGTGGCAACCGGTGCGGGGCGGCGATGACGGTGCGCTCTACCTCTGGGAGCGCGAGGGACGGCCGGTTGCGGTGGTGACCTTCTTCACGTTCAAATTTGCCGACGGCACGCGCTGTATCACGCACGAACGGCACTCCCTGGCGGCCGGGCCGGTGGAGGCCGCCTGGCGGGGCGATAAGGTCTGGCACACCTCGCGGCCCGGCCTTACCTTCAAGCCTGTCCCGAACGCCACCGCCCCGGCAGACACTGCCCCCGCTCGCCTGCGCCAGATGCAAGCGTTGGTGCGCGATTTCTCGGCCAACACGATCGACGACAAAGGCTCGACCTGGCCGCTACGGCCCCTGGCCAAGCCCCTCTACCGTTCTGAGAGCAAGGATGACGGGGCCGTCTTCGCTCTGGTCCAGGGGACCGATCCCGAGGCGTTCGTCGTTCTCGAAGCACGCGGCGAGGGCAAGGACGCGCACTGGAACTACGCCGTCGCCCGGTTCACCGACCTGGAGCTCCGGGTCCGGCTCAAGGACCATGAGGTCTTCTCGGGACCACACACACTCGGTGGAGCGACCGAGATCTATCAAACTCTCGTCGTGATCCGCAAGCCAAGCGACTCGCCTGCGGACTTCGAGTGAAACCTCTGACAACTTTCCGAAGAATTTCGTTGACAATACCCGCATAGTGGCGATATTTGTAGTCATACGACTGGATTCGTAACCTGTCGGTGGCAGCCCTCAAATTCCTCGGGGGCGGGTGCTTCGATGAATGCAACGACAATCCTGATCCTGGTGCTCGCGGGCTCGGGCCAGGTGCCGGTGGGGGCTGCGGGGCCGGGCACCCAGGCTGCGAAGGCCAGGACCGACCGGTTACGGGAGCTGCACACCACCGATGCGGCGAGTTTCTCGATCTTTCGCGACCAGCAGCGCGCGCAGAAACTCGAGTTGAGGCGCGAGCCGGTTTATCGCTGGACCAATCCCACGAGGGTTGGTGGCCAGGAGGGCGATGTCTTCGTCTGGACCTACCGCGGCCGGCCGGAAGTCGTCGGCAGCATCTTTTCGCACCCCACAGATGACGGCAAGATGCGCGTTCTCTGCCACGAGCTGCATTCGCTCTCGCTGGCGGTGCTGGTTGTGGACCGGGATGCCGCCGAGAGGTGGGAGCCCCAGGCGCCTGGCGTCGATCTGAAACCGGTCGAGGGGGCGGGCGTTCCCGCAGCCAGATCCGTGCAAAGAACGGCACAGATGCGCAGTCTGGCTCGCGAGTTTAGCGGGAGAAGCAAGAGCGATCAGGGGCAGGAGTGGGAGCTGCGTCTCTTGCCCCAGCCTCTTTACCGGTACGAAAGCACCGACCCCGACGTCCTGGACGGCGCGCTCTATACCCTGGTGTCATCGGCCGGCACCGATCCCGAGATCGTCCTTGTGCTCGAGGCCAGGAAGGGCGGCTCCGGCCACCAATGGGTCTTCGGCGCCGCGCGGTTCTCGGACATGAACCTCTGGCTCCAGCACAAAGGCAAGGAAGTTTGGAAGTCCATCCGGGACGACCAGAACACGTTCTATCACGACGCCAAGCACCGGTTTCGCTTCTATCAGGATCGGATTATCCCTGAGATCGGCGACGGCAGCTCCCATGGTGCGAGGTGAGATCATGCAACCGACCTGGCTCGTGCTCTTCCTGCCGTTGCTGCTGGGGCAGGCTCCCGCGCCGCAGGACGATTCCGCGGCCCAGCAGGCTGCCACCAGGAAGCGCGAGCGGCTGCTGCAGATCCACACCACCGACGCGGCCGCGTATACCATCTACCGCGATGCCAGTCGCAAGCATAAGGTCGCGCTCGAGCGCGAGCCGGTCTATCTCTGGACCAACCCGGTTCGGGACGGAGGGCAAGATGGGGTCGTCTTCGTATGGACCTGTCGCGGACGAGCGGAAGTCCTGGGCAGCATGTTTTCCTTCCCGGCAGTCGGAGAGCGCAAGCTGATCCACGAGTTCCATTCCCTTTCGCTCTCGGTGCTGGACGTGAGCCGCCCCGGCCCGCACACCTGGACACCCGAGGCGCCCGGCATCGAGCTGGTGACGATTGCGGGCGGACCTGTTCCCGCCCGGTCTACCGCGCAGCGGCTGGTTCAGATGCGAGCGCTGACGCGTGATTTCTCCGCTTCCACCGAGGACGACAAAGACCGGAGCTGGGAGCTCCGCCTGCTCCCGCGGCCGTTCTACCGCTACGAGAGCACCGACCCCGATGTCCTCGACGGTGCTTTGTTCTCGTTCGTCACATCGGCAGGGACCGATCCCGAGGCGCTTCTGATCATCGAGGCACGCAAGCCGGCGGCCAATCGCGAGCCGGTCTGGCACTTCGCCGTCGCCCGGTTCACTGACCTGAACCTCAGGGTGCGGCACAAGGGCAAGGTGGTCTTCACCGCCCCTTTTATTCCGCACGACTTGCCCCGGCAGGATCCCAAGCACCGTTACCGCTTGATCAGCGACCGGATGCTCCCTCCCGTCGAAGACCCGGTGCGGCCAGCCACTCGAGTATCGCCGAACGTCATTTGCGCGGATGGGGGGAACCCATGAACCGATCTCACCTTCGCTCACGGCTCTGGGTGCTGGCGCCGGCTGCCGGGATGCTCGCGACTCTGGCCGTGTGGCCACCCGGCGGACCCGCGCGAGCGGACGATCCTCCTGCGCCGAAGGCTGCTCAGTCGTCGGCCGCCCCAACCAAGCGGGCGCTGATCGTTTGTGGTCTGCCTGGCGACGATGAGCACCGCAAGCTGTTCGCCCAAACCGTCGAGAAGCTGTACAAGGCGCTGACCGAGCGCTTTGGGTTCGCCGCCTCGGAGGTTTTGGTGCGGTTCGGAGTGGACAAGCAGGCGGGCGACGGACCCGCGATCTCGGGGGCGCGCGGACTGTCGAACCGGGAGGGGGTCGCGGCCGATGTGGACGAGCTGCGCAAGCGGCTGGGCCCGGACGACACGCTCTGGGTGATCGTGCTCGGGCACGGTCATTACGACGGCCGGCATTCCCACCTGAACATCCCCGGCCCGGATCTGGACGAGCGTGCATTCGCCAAACTCTTCGAGGGCATCAAGGTACGCGAGCAGCTCTTCGTGATCACGACGCCCGCGAGCGGTTTTTTCCTCAAGCCGCTCGCAGCAAGCGGCCGCATCGTGATCACGGCGACCGAGCCCGACCAGGAGGTCAATGAAACACTGTTTCCCCTTGCCCTGGCCGACGTGCTCGAGGCTCCTCCGGAAGGCACCGACCGCGACAAGGACGGCAAGATTTCAGTTTTCGAGCTGTACCTGGCCGTGGTTGCAAATGTGATGAAGCGATACACCGACGCTGAGAACCTGGCGACGGAGCACGCCAAGCTCGATGACAACGGCGACGGCCACGGTAGCGAGCTTCAGGAGAGTTACCTGCCGCCCGAGCTCGGGGGCGTGGCCGGCAAAGGCCGTGAGCCCAAGATCGGGCCCAAGGACGACGGCGCCCTGGCGTCAAAGACCTACATCAAGGAGGCGGCCAAGCCGTGAGACAATGAGGATGACTTTCGTCGTTCCGATTTTCCTGGCCATGGCACTCACCGCCTTCGCCCAGGCTCCGGACAGCGGGCGGAGTCCTGCCGACGCGAGCGCCGAGCGCCTGAAATTCATGAAAGATTCCGTCCAGGCCTACGAATTAGTCAGAGGTGATCAGAAGGCCGCGGTGTTCAAGCTCCAGCCCGATCCGGCGTTCCGGCTCGGCAAGCAGGGGGATGGGGTCGTCCTCGAAGGCGCGATCTTCCTCTGGACCGATGATGTCGGCCGGCCCGCGGCGGCGGCCCAGGTCTTTCTTTGCAAGGATGTGGGGCGGTCCGGTGGTGAGTGGCGGCACGAGTTCACCTCGCTATCGACCCGATCGCTTCGGGCCGTGCAAGGTGAGAAGGCGCGCTGGTCGCCGATGGTGCCGGGCGTGGCGTTCCAGCCGATCCCCGGCGCGCCGAAGCCGGCCGGCACACCCCGGGAACGCCTGCGGCAGATGCGAGACCTGGCCGGCGAGTTCCGCGCTCTTGATAACTTCTGGGATCGCGGATGGAATGCTCTGCGGCTGCTCCCGACTCCGATCAGCCGGTACGGCAAGGCCGGCGCCACCCCCGAAGACGGCGCTCTCTTCGCGTTCGTGCTGGGAACCGACCCCGAGGCGTTTCTGTTCATCGAGGCACGCAAGGGCTCGAGCGGCCTTCAGTGGCAATATGCCTTCGCCCCGATGACGTGCTGGGCTCTCAAGGCCGAGCACAAGGACCGATCCGTCTGGAGCCTACCCACGCGCAGTACCGCCAACCCGTTACGAACGTTCTTTAGCTGTGTTTACCAGCCTTGAACCGGCTGGCGAGTTCCTGACCATGCGAGCCTTCGTACGATCCGTCCCAGCCATTTTTCGACCAGGCACAGAAACCCTGAGACGGTCAGCGACCACCGTGTGCACGAACGCCTTGGAGGAAATCACGATGATTGCTCGATTGCCGGTGCGAGTCCTGCTGATTCTCGCGCCACTCCTCGGCATGACCAGCGTCAGCCGGGCTCAGCCCCCCCAGAATGAGAAAGCCCTCGCCGAAGAGTTTCGCGAGTTCGCGAAGCGGGAAGCCACGACCTATACCTTGCGGCGTGAAGGGAGCGATCGGCCGCTGAAGCTCCAGCCCGAGCCGGTTCTGAAGTGGTCCAATCCCGTGATCGGCACGATTTACGGCGATGTCTTCGTGTGGACCGACCAGGGGCGGCCGGAGGCCGTCGCGTCGATTTACAAATTCTATTCGCCGCTCACGCACCGGGCGAACGAGTTCCACTCGCTCGCACTGGGCAAAGTGACCGCCGACCGCGACGGGACCACCGTCTGGATGCCCTCCCGACCGGGATTGGAGCTGAAACCGATTCCAGGTGCGATCGCGCCGGCTGAATCGGCCCCCTTGCGTCTCCGCCAGATGCGCGCTTTGGCGGCGGAGTTCACCGGCCGCCAGACCAACCGCGAAGGAGTGGACCGAGACATGCGCCTGCTGGCCCAGCCGATTTATCGTTACGAAAACACCAAGGGCGAGCTGATCGACGGAGGCTTGTTCGTGTTCGTGCTGGGCACCGACCCGGAGGTGTTTCTGTTGATTGAAGCCCGCCGCAAGCCAGGCAGTGCCCCCGAGTGGCGCTTCGGTGCGGTCCGGATGAACAGCATCAATCTGCGCCTCAACCACAGAGGCCGCGAGGTGTGGAGCGCCCAGGAGATCCCCTGGTCGCAAGTGTGGGACGGCCGGGAGCCGTATACGGTGTTCCGTTACGAGCTGGCGCCGGGCGAGCCGTGAGACCATTGACCAATCTTGGCACCGAACGACGACCTGGACGATCCCATTCCAACGTAGGCAAACCCGAACCTGACGCGATTCCCTGACCCGAGAGGCCCGCAACTGATGGAAACTCCGCGAACCCGCGACACCAAGCCGAACGCCCCCGCGACGGTCTCGAACGAAGACGCGGCTGTCGTTGCTCGCCTGTGCGAGGCGCGCCAGCGCATCCGCGAAGAGATCGCCAAGGTGATCGTCGGCCAGGAGACGGTCATCGACCACTTGTTGGTCGGATTGCTCTGCCGCGGCCATCTCCTCCTGCTGGGCGTTCCCGGGCTGGGCAAGACCCTGATGGCCCACACCCTGGCGCGGACGCTCGATCTGGAGTTCCGCCGCATCCAGTTCACGCCAGACTTGATGCCTTCGGATATCACCGGCATGGACATCATCGAGGAAGACCCGGCAACCGGCCGGCGCAAGCTGGAATTCCTCCCCGGGCCGATCTTCACGAACTTCCTGCTCGCCGACGAGATCAACCGCACGCCTCCCAAGACCCAGGCCGCCCTGTTGCAGGCGATGCAGGAGCGTGAGGTCTCGATCGGGCGACGGACCTATCCGCTCAATCCCCCGTTCTTCGTGGTCGCCACCCAGAACCCGATCGAAATGGAAGGCACATATCCGTTGCCCGAGGCCCAGCTCGACCGGTTCATGTTCAACCTCAAGGTCAAGTACCCGACTCTCAAGGAGGAGCAGTTGATCGTCAAGGGTACGACCGGCACGCACACCGGGGAGGCGCGGGCGGTGCTGAAGGCAGATGAGCTGTTGCGACTCCAGGACCTGGTGCGGGGGGTCCCGATCGCCGACTCGGTCATGGGCTACGCCGTCCGCCTGGTCGCCGCGTCGCGCCCGGGTGAATCGAAGGAGATCGAGGGGATCCACAAGTATCTGCTCTACGGCGCAAGTCCACGAGCGTCGCAATACCTGGTTCTCGGCGCCAAGGCACGGGCGATCCTCGCCGGCAAGTACCACGTCGATTTCGACGATGTGAAGAACCTGGCCGGTCCGGTGCTGCGGCACCGGCTGGTGCTCAATTTCCACGCCCGCGCCGACGGCGTGGACGCCGATGCGATCATCGGCCGCCTCGTCGAAACCGTGAAACAGGAGGCCTGAGCTCTGATGCTTTTCGACCCCCGATCGTTGATCGACCCCGTGTTCTTCTCGCGGCTCGAATCGATCGAGCTCCGCGCTCGATCGATCGTCGAAGGGTCGATGCACGGCTTGCACCGCAGCCCCTATCTCGGCATCAGCGTCGAGTTCGCCTCCCATCGCGAGTACACCCCCGGCGATGATATCCGGCATTTGAACTGGAAGCTCTATGCGCGGAATGACCGGCTCTACATCAAGGAGTACGACGCCGACACCAACATGAATCTCTACCTGCTCCTGGACGCCAGCGCCTCGATGAGCTGCGCCAATACCGGCAGGAGCAAGCTCCACTACGCGGCGTCGCTCGCAGCCGCACTGGCGCACGTGGCGCTCAAGCAGCGCGACGCCGTGGGGCTGACCGTGTTCTCCGACAAGGTGACATCCCACCTGGCTCCGCGCCAAGCCGGGTCAATTCGACGAGATGCTCGCGACGATCGCTGCTGCCCAGGTCCGCCCGGCGGCCGACAACGACCGCGCCCTGCACCAGGCGGCCGAGTTTGCCAGACGGCGCGGCATGGTCGTGCTGTTCAGCGACCTCTTCGGCGATCTCGACACGATTGTCGGCGGCCTCGATCACCTGCGGTACAATAACCATGACGTGACCATCTGGCATATCATGGATCCCTGGGAGCGCGATCTCTCGGTGGATGGTCACATCCGCTTCCGCGATCTGGAGAGCGGCGAAACGCTGACCACGCAGGCCGAGGGTGTCCGCGCGGCGTACCTTGAGGCCGTGGACGAGTGGAGGCAACAGCTCGAGATCGAGTGCCGCAAGCGCGCCATCGACCGCATCGAGCTGACCACTCAAGACCCGACCGACCGGGCACTCCTCGATTACCTCGTGAAACGGGCCAAGACCTTTTGATTCCCAGGGAGACAGCCGATGGCATTGCCGTTTTCCCTCGCCGTGATCCTCAGCATTGTTGGCCAGACCGCCACGGGCCGAAGTGCGCACGGCACACCCGCGGAGCGCCTCGATTTCATGAAGGCATCCTTGAAGGCTCACGCCGTGCATCCGCGAGTTCCACTGATTCTGTGCCTTGGCGTCGCGACCTTGGGGAGCGGGCGCCAGGATTCCGACGATCGTGCCGAGAGACTTCGCGCGATGCAGGCGATTGCCACCGGCGTCACGATCGAGACGGCCTCGCCGGGGCCGCATCAGAGATTGGAGCGGTTGGCCCAGCCGGTCTATCGGTTCAATGACCCGGCGCGGCGAACCTTGGACGGCACGGTCTGGGTCTGGTGCGACTCGGGTCGGCCTGGAGCGGTGGTGACGCTGACGAAGCATCGAT
Organism: uncultured Isosphaeraceae bacterium; assembly: GCA_963781785.1. Taxonomy (GTDB): domain Bacteria; phylum Planctomycetota; class Planctomycetia; order Isosphaerales; family Isosphaeraceae; genus CAWAHD01. The sequence continues at coordinate 2,424,046 of CAWAHD010000002.1, forward strand.
CGCCCGCGGAGGACCTCCACTGGCTCACCGAGCTGACGTCGCTGGCGCCCGGCCCGATCTCCGCGGCCATCGAAGGGATCGGCACGTGGCAGCCAGCCGGCGCAGGGGTCGTCATGGAGAAGCTCCCGAAGGCACCGGTGCCTGCCCAAGACGAGAAGCAACGGTTGCGCCAAATGAAGGACCTCGTGCGACTGATCAAAGCCCATGAGAACTCCAGGCCCCGCGAGAATCGTGCGGTCAAGCGCTACGAGCTTCGCGTCCTCCCTCAGCCGGTTCACCGGTACGCCGACGCGAACTCCGGGTTGATCGACGGAGGCATGTTCATCGTCGCATACGGCTTGAACCCTGAGCTCGTGATGCTGGTGGAAGCGCGCCGTGACGGCTCCTCGGGGCCGGCGTGGCATTGTGGATTCGCACGGATCTCGGTCATGGACCTTCACGTAGATTTCGAGAGCAGGGAGATCTGGTCGCATCGGGGAGGCCCCACCAAGGGGCCTGGTGACACTTACTGGCTCTTCACCAGGCCGATCGAGGGTGAGTGACCGCGGTGACGAGCCGCCTACTGGCAGTGGAATCGGACGTGAGCGCGTTTGAGATAAATTCCCGTTTCTCGTTGAGGCACAATGCAATTCATTCAAGTCGGAATGCTCGGTGCCCTGGGCGCCCTGGCGATTCCGATCATCATTCACCTGATGTTCCGCTCGCGGGCACGCCCGGTCGACCTGGGAACGCTCCAGTTCCTCAAGATCGTGCTGCGGGATAACGCGCGGCGGCGGAAGCTGAGGCGCTGGCTTCTACTCGCCTTGCGGATGGCATGCCTGGCCTTGGTCGCGTTCCTGTTCGCCCGGCCGTATATGCTGGCGACCGAGCCGGCCGCTGGCGATCGCTTGATGGTGGTGCTGCTCGACCATTCGGCCAGCATGGGCCTCCAGGGTGGGTCCCGGCCGATCGATCAAGCGCTGACGGAGGCACGAGCGATCATGGGAAGGGCCGGCGACCACACGCAACTCGAGGTGGGCACGTTTGGCGACACGGTCCGGCCCCTCGCGCGGCCAGCCGATCTCCGCACGGCCGCATTCGAGCCGACGCCGTCCGGAACTGACTTCAGCGTGGCAATGGCCTGGGCTCGCGACATTCTGGTCCGTTCCCGCAAAGGTATCAAGGAACTGTACATCCTCACTGATCTTCAGCGTTCCGGGCTCGACCGCGGTGAGACCGTGACCCTCCCTGAGGGCATCGAGGTCCATCTCCGCGACTTCGGCCGCGCATTTCCCAAGAATGTTGCCGTGACGGGCGTCACGATCGCACCCAGGACCGTCCGGCCCGGCGAGTCCGCCTCGGTCACGGCGACCGTGCTCAACACCTCACCCCTGCCGATCGCGAAGTGTCCCGTCCGGCTCCACGTCCAAGCCGGCGAGCGGAAGCGCGACCAGGAGAGGGCGATTGATCTCGAAGGGGGCGCGACGGCGAGCGTCGCGTTCTCGCTGGACAAGTTGCCCGAAGGGCTCTGGCTGGGACACGTTGAGGCGACTTCGGGCGACGAATTACCATTTGACGATCGCCGCTTCCTGGCGATCTCGGTCGCGCCCCCGGCGCGCGTGCTGATCGCTGACGGAGACCCGGGCCGAACCTCCTACGAGTCGGAGACCTACTTTCTCCAGGCCGCACTGCGACTCGCGCCGCCCGGCGAGCGTTACGATAAGACGCCGTTCGATCCGCGGACGGTCGCTCTCGCGGGAGGTGCGGGTCTCCCTGATCTCGACAAAACCGAGGCCGTCGTGCTGGCGAATGTCGAGCGTCTGAGCGCATCGGACGCGGGCCGCCTCGGCGAGTTCGTCGAGCGCGGGGGTGGCTTGGTCGTCTTCACGGGCGACCGCGTCAGGCCCGAAGGAACTCGCGAATTGGAAAGAGCGGGCCTGGGTGTGGGCACACTTCTCGGGCCGGCGACCGCCACGGACCTGCCGTGGCGGCTCGAACGGTGGCAGGCCGGGCACCCTGTCTTCAAGCCATTCGACGACCCCGAGCACGGCGACCTGCGGCGGCCGATGTTCACGTCGATCACACAGATCAAGCCAGACCAGGACGCGCGGGTGCTGGCGTGGTTCCGCGGTGGTGAGCCCGCCCTCATCGAGCGCACCAGGGGCCGGGGCAAGATCCTCTGGTTCACCTCGGCCTGCGACCGCGCCTGGGGCGACTGGCCGCGCGGCCGAATGTATCTGCCCATGCTCCATCAAATGATCAACTACGTGTCGGGCCTGGGCGAAGAGGGCAGGATCCGCCAGGAGACTGCCGGCGCCGAGCAAAAACCCGGCATCGCTCAACCTGACGGCATCGTGCATGTCGTGAACACCGACTCGCTCGAGTCCGAGATGGCGCGGTGCACGCCGGCTGAGTTTGCCGGCCGATTCGGATTCAAGCTGCCCGAGCCGGTTGTGCGCGCTGCCGCCGGGCACGGCAAGCGGATTGCCGACGACCGCTTGCGCAGTGATGAACTGTGGCCTTGGCTGGCCATGATCCTGGCCGGCATGCTTCTCGTGGAGAATTTCCTCGCCAACCGCACGGCGGCCTGACGTGAAAGGAACGCTCATGAGCCTCGCGATCTCCGAACCAAAGGAATCAAAGTTCCTCGCTCTTTTCGCGCACGTCTGCACATCGCTGCGCCGGTACCAAGTCTGCCAGGGCCTGTGCTGGACGCTCCTGGCGGCGGCGCTGGGTCTGGCTGTGCTGACGGCCGCCGATTTCCGATGGGAGCTGCCCTGGAGCGAGCGGGTGATCGGTCTTTTCGCCGGAGCTCTCGTGACGCTGGCGGTGTTCGGCGGTCGCGTGATCGCGCCCCTGCGATGGTGGACGAGGCCGCGAACCGCCGTCGAGATCGAAGGCCGGTTCCCACAGCTCGGCCAGCGGATTCGCACCGTCGTCCAGTACGCCGAGCTTCCCGAGGAACTGATCCACTTCGAAGGTGCGGCCCCGAGTCTTGTCGACGCCCTCGAGCGTGAGACCCAGATCAAGGTGCAGCCTCTGGCACTCGATCGGATCGTGCCCTGGCGCCGCATCTGGGCGCTCGCGGCAGTCGCGGCAGTACCAGTGCTCTTCCTGTTGATCGCGACGGCGCGAGACGTCGAGTGGCGAGTCGCCCTGGAGCGTGCCTTGCTGAGCCGCCGGCCGTACACCACGCTCTCGGTCGCGCCGGGAAACGTCATGGTCGATCAGGGTGACTCCGTGCCGATTACCGTGGAGCTGCACGGGCGGCTGAAACGCGACGTCATGCTCTACACCCGGCCTGCCGGCCAGCCAGATGCCGCCTGGAAACGCGCCGAGCTCGATGCCCCCGATCAGGGCCCGGCCAGCGAACGCCAGGCCAAGCTGGACAAGGTCGAGAGCCCGCTTGACTACCGCGTCACCGCCGGTCCATCGTCCAGCCCGACCTACCGGCTCGACGTCCGATACCCGCTCGCGCTCACCGCGTTCAACGTGGCGCTCGAGCCGCCGGCGTATACCGGCGTCAAGCCGAGCACCGTGAAGGGCGGCGACCTTCGCGTCATCGAGGGAACCGGCGCGACATTCCAGATCACGTTCGACGCACCGCCGGCTGAGGCGTCCCTGGTCTTGACCGATCCCTCCATCCATCCCAGGAAGGACAAGACGCCTCCCGCCCCGCGCGTTGTTCCTTTGAAGCAGAGCGGTGCGGCCTACACCGCCGGGCTCAAGCTGACCAGGGGTTTGGAATATCAGATCCAGGCCAGGACCGCCGATGGCCGGGTCACGCTCAAGAACCGTTACAAGATCGACGTTCTCGAAGATCGCGCGCCGCGGGTGGCGTTCGAGCAGCCCGACGAGGCGCTGGAGGTCCATCCGGTCGCCGAGGTTTTGAGTCGCATCCGCGCCGGCGACGACTTCGGCTTGACCAAGGCCGGGATCGTCTTCCAGTTCAACAATGGGGACGAGCAGAAGCTGATCGTCCAGGACTTCAAGTCTGATCCCGCGAAGAACCGGACGACTGCGGCTCTCCAGGAGATGCTGCTCCTGGAGAAGCTCGCCGCCTCGCCGACGGACAGCATGACGTATTATGCGTTTGCCGAGGATAACTACCCCGCAGGGCCCCGGCGGACAGAGACGGATCTGCGGTTCATCGACATCCGCCCGTTCAAGCGTGAATACAAGCTCGCCGACCTCGGCAGCGCCGGCGAGGAGGGGGAAGGCGAGCTCGCAACGCTCGCAGAGTTGATCGCGCGCCAGCGGTTCAATCTGAATCGGGCTCAGCGGTTGGCCCGGCACAAGCCGGCCGACAAGACCTTCGCCGAGGACCCGCTCAAGATCGCAGGATTCGAGGAAACGCTGGTCGGCTTGACGCGCGAGGTCACCGAGGGGTTCGAGGGGATCGTCGGCCAACGGATCGAGCCGTTCCACGAAGCCGAGGAGTCGATGCTGGCGGCCATCGCGGCACTCGATCACGGCCAGAACGAGCGAGCGCCAGCTCATATGGGAGACGCCCTGCGGCATCTGATCGAAGCTCGCAACTCCCTTCGGATCTATATCGCACAGGACGCCCAGGCCCGCCAGGCGATGCGCGGCTTTGACCGCACGCAGGCCCAGAAGATCCGCAAGCCGAAGAAAGACCAGGAAGAGGCCGAGGAAATTGCCGAGGAAATCGAACAGCTTGCCCAGGACGAAGACTTCGTTTATGCGACCCTGAGCGGCATCATGATGGAGCAACAACAGGAAGACGCCAAGCCCGCCGCGGCGGACGCACCGGCCGAAGCACAGGATGCAGAGAAGAAGGATGCAGAGAAGAAGGATGCAGAGAAGAAGATGGACCCCGCCAAGAAAAAGGCCGAAGCCAAGAAGGCCGCGAAAGGACCGAAGGGACCCAAGGGTGCGAAAGGCTCGGGGCCTGGCGAAGGTAAGGGCCAGGACGGCGAGAAAGCCGAGCCGGACGACGATGACACGACCGGCGAGCCGCAGAAGAACAAGCGGCGCGAGGCCGCCGAGCGGCAAGACAAGATCGTCGACAAACTCCGCGAGCTCGAAGAGAAGCTGAAGAAGCTCGAAGACGCCTCGGACCTCGCCAAGGCCCGGATGGCGAGCGCAGCCGAGACGGCCGAGAAAGCATCGGGGGCCCTGTCGCGCGGCAACACGAACGAGGCAACCGAGAACGCCAAGGCGGGTGCTGCAAAGCTCCACGAGCTGGCCCGGCAGATCAAGGGCGAGCTCGCTCAAGAGGTCGCGACCGAGCTGGCGATGGCCCGCGACCTGGCCGATGAGCTGGCCGAGCGCGAGGCCGAGCTCGGCCAGACCCCGGGCGACACTCCGCAGTCGGGCTCAGATCAAAGCGACAAGGACGGCAAGGGCAAGCCGAGCAAGCCAGGCAAGGGCAGGGGAGGACGTGACGGCCAGGGCGACCTCACCGAGGCCGAGCAACTCGAACGGTTGAAAGAGGCTGGCAAAACGCTTGAGCATTGGCTGAAAGACGCGAGCCTGGGCGCCGAAGGAGAGTCGGCCGAGCGGATTCGCGAATTGATCGACGACGGCGACGCCACTCGGGTTGTCGAGCGCATGGAGCGGATCGGCGAGCTCTACCTGGGCGAACAAAAGCTGGAGGCCCGACGGGATGCGAAAGAGCTGGCACGCATCCTCGAAATGCTCGCTCGTCAGCTCGACGTACTCTACCGAGGCATCGTCGCGCCCGAGCTCGCCAAGCTCGTTGACCTGGACAGGCGCGTTGCCGAGCTGATTGAAAGATTGAAGACTGCGAAGACCGAAGTAGAAATTGCGGAGTGGCACCGGCTCGCTGACCTTCTGGTCCGGGACCTCGAGAAAGCGGGCCTCACCGCGAGTGCCAAGCCGCTGGCTGATGCGCTCTTGTCTGCCGGCGGTAACGGTCGCTATCTCGGGCCCGAGGGCTATCTGAACGTGCTGTCGTCAATCAGCACGTTTCTTGAGCGTAAGATCCAGGACATGATCCTGAAGGATATGGTGTCGGCCCGCGACGAGGCGACACCGCCCGCTTTCAAGGAGCTGGTCGAGCGCTATTACGAGGTACTCTCGAAAACCGGCGGCAGCCAATAACCCAGGCCAGAACTCCACTCGGAGGGAGCACCTCTCCTCCGGCGGGAATCGATTGAATACACCGGCGAGGACTGATGAACTTCAAGTCGACGATTCAATGGGCGACACCCTATTCCCTCGGGCTGGTGCTGGCGCTCGCTTTGGGTGCGGCGGCTTGTTTCGTGCTTCTGCGCTTTACCTTGGGCCAACCGATTGCGCCCGCCCGCCGCATCGGGCTCTTGGTCATCCGGCTGGCGATCCTGGCGATCCTCGGTCTCATCATAATTAACCCCGTGCGGGTGGATGAGACGCCCGGCACGGTGGAGCTGCCGAAACTGTTCTATCTCCTGGATACATCGCAAAGCATGGCGATCGGCAAGGACTCGACCCGCTGGGATCAGGCCGTGGACACCATCCGCAACGCCGCAACGGCTCGGGACCCCCGGGCCGGGGCCATCGTTAGCATGTTCCGGTTCGGAGGCCGACTGGCCGCCGTCGACCCCGAATTCTGGCGGCCGGCCGGAGCCGAGCCCGCTCCCCAGAGCGCGCCCGGCGCGGTTCTGGCAGCCGAGGCATCACGGCCCACCGAGCAACCTCCAGGCCCGACCGAATCCGACACGCTCCTGGGCGCTTCGCTCGAAAGTCTCACCGACCGTTTCGGACAGACCCCGCCTCAGGCCGTGGTCCTCTTCTCGGACGGCCGGACCCGCGACTCTGATCGTGCGGAGAGAATCGCGCGCGCTTACGGACGAATGAAAGTGCCGGTGCATGTCCTTCCGGTCGGCGACGAGAACGTGGGCGGAGACGTTGCGATCGTCAGCATGGTCGCTCCCAATCAGGTGCGAAAGTATTCGAGGGTTTCCGCACAGGTCTTCGTGCGCTGCTACGGGTACAAGGGCAAACGCTCCGAGTTGAGCATCGTCGCCGTAGGGGCCGACGGCAAGCCGGACGTGGTGCTCGCCCGCACGCCGGTCGTCTTCCAGGAGGGCCTGACCAGCTACTCGCTCGCCTTCGAGTCAGGTGACCAGGACCGCCGCATCGAGGCTCGGGTCGACTCCCAGCCGGGGGAGGTGTCCGTGACAAACAACGCCTTCGGAGCTGACCTGGCAATCGACCACACCAAGATCCGCGTGCTCTATCTCGAAGGCGCGGCCGAAAGCTACGTGGCGCAGGGCAGCGGTGAATTTCGCGGGGCATTCTCATCGCTCCAGGGGCGCTCATGGAAGACGCGGATGTCGAATGCACCGCCTTCGTGCCCGGCGCGGCCGGAGGTGACTTCTCGGACCTCGTGAAAACTGACGAACGTTACCGCAGGCTCCCCGAAAACCCGTCGCAATTCTTCGCCTACGACGCGATTATCCTCAGCAACGTCCCTCGCGATGTCCTCAGCGACCAGCATCTTGCCTGGATCGAAGAATGGATTGGCCGGCGCGGCGGCGGGCTCTGTATGGTCGGTGGGCCCAACAGTTTCGCTTCCGGCCGCTGGAACGACACGTCCGTTGGCCAGATGCTGCCCGTGGACCTTCTCCCCGCCACCCGAGACTGGGACGAGGCACCGACCAGCATCCAGGTGACCACGATAGGCACGAGCCACCCGGTGTGGCACCTTTCATCGGATGACGCGCAGAACCGCTCGGCGCTCAAGGCGCTACCCAGCTTCCTGGGCCGCAATCGCTTCGGCCGGCTGAAGCAGGGGGCCGACATGCTGGCCCAGACCGAGTCGGCCAGAGCGGACGGTGAATCTCCGGCCGCGGTCGCCGTCCAGCCGTTCGGCCGCGGCCGCACGATGGCGATGACCATGCCCATCACCCGCCGCTGGGCGAACGAGTTCACCCAGTCGTGGGGCGGAAACGACGCTCGCTATTACAAGAAGTTCTGGCGCAACGTCGTTTACTGGTTGACCGAAAACTCCTCGATCGGCCGCCGCCGTTTGCTCGCCGAGGCCGACAAACGCCTCTATCGCCCCGGCGAGCCGATCGTTCTGCGTGCTCGCACCTTCGATGAAAACGCCGCACCGACTCTCGACTATCGCGTGGCCGTGACCGTCGACCCCCGGTCGGCAAGCGACGTGAGCTCCGACAATTCGCCACTTCGCCGCCCGTCGAGCAGTTCGACGGCCACCGGCGCTCATGGGCAGTTCCTGCCCTGGAGCGAGGAATTCGACCTGGTGCGCAACCCATCCGAGAAATCCTACGGGGCGACTCTCCCGATCGCAGAGGCGAAATCGCTCCCTGCCGGCGTGAGCCTGACGCAAGGGCTGCGGATCGAGCTGACCGCCTACGAAGACAACACTCAGGTCGATAGTACGTCCATCGAGATCCAGGTACTGGACGACCCGTCCGAGCAACAGAACCCATTACCGGACCACGACCTGTTGCGCCGGATTGCCAGTCAGTCCGGCGGCACGGTCCTGACCGGAGCAAATGACCTCACGGCGATGGTCGAGAAACTGCCTAGGCTTACGGGATCACCCGAGATCAAATCGACACCAGCCTGGAGCGTGTGGTGGCTGCTGTCGCTCCTGATCGTTCTGCTCACCATCGAATGGGTCTGGCGCCGGCGTGTCGGCATGGCGTGATCCGGGGCAGGCTCAGCGCCGCCGTGATCGGAGGAAATCCTCGATGAAGCGGCATTCGGCTCGTTCGAGAAGTCTGTCGATCACGTTCGCTGCATTATCGATCACCTTCGGCGCATCCCGAGACCAAGCTCGCGCAAGATTCTGCTGTTTCCACCAAGAAAGACGACGAGTCAGCGATTCGGCTGGCAGAGATGACGCAGATCGCGCACGGTTTCGAGTTCGTAACGGTCGACGGGGCCACCAGGACTCCCGCCAAGCTGGTGCCCGACCCACTCCGCCGCTGGACCGACCCGACTCGACCGTTCAGCGGGGGTGCGCTCTGGGTCTGCAAGTCCGGGCGCCGGCCGGTCGCGATCATGGGTATCGAGCTCTATGCAGCCTGGTCACTCGAATTTGTCTCGCTCTCGACCGGGCTGGTCGAGGCCCAGGATGGCCAGTTACAATGGAGGCCGCGGAAAGCCGGCGTCGAGTTCCGTGAAATCTCTCGCTCGCCGGCTCCCGCGGATGATCAGCTCAAGAGGCTGCGGCAGATGAAAGACATTGTGAGGCGGATCTCGGCAAGTGAGTTCTATGAAAACCAAACCTACGCCCTCCGCCTGCTCGCCCACCCCATCGACCGTTATGCTGATCCGGGCGCCGGCGTGGTTGATGGAGCGATCTTCGTTTATGCCAACGGGACCAACCCCGAAGTCCTGCTTCTGGTCAAAGCCAGGCGTCAGGACAAGGGCTCGTCGGCCTGGTCTTTCGCCGCCGCCCCGCTCACTCGTGCCCAGCCTACTCTCAAACTCGACGGCAAGGACTTCTGGAGCAGCCCGACCAAGGAAGACACCACCTCTATAGATACGTACTTCGACGTCCTCAGAGGCCGCGGCTCCCGGGTCCGCCGGATCGTACCTCTCCGGTAAAAACAGGAGTGACTTCTTTTAACCAAGGATGTCGAGAAGCTGATCGACCATAGAACTGCATCTCGAGATGTCGAGAACCTCGGCCCACTCCGGGCCATCGTGAAGAAAGTGTATTATGAGCCGGCAACTGGCTCGCGCGAGAAACGTTTTCACGGCGGTCGCTCTTTCGATCGTCGCGGTCGGGACGCCACCTCATGGGGCCAGCGCAGACTCCCGCGCCGCCTCCCGCAAAGGAGAGCACCCGAAGCAAGATCTTCGAGGAGATGAGACTGACCGTGGCCTCCTTCAAGTGCTCCGCCGTCACGGGCGACACTCGCACTGCTGTGCCCTTGGTCCGAGAGCCACTCCATCGCTGGACCGACCCGACTCGAGACAAGGACGACGGCGCGCTCTGGGCCTGGCGGTCGTCGGGGCGACCGATCGCGGTCATGGCCATTGAGTGGCATTCGATCAAGCCCGAGTCCTGGTCGTTCGAGTTCGTCTCACTATCGCTCGAACCGGCGGAAGCCAGTGATGGCCGATTGCGATGGACGCCCCGCAAGGCCGGCGTCACGTTCCGCGAGATCCCCGATGCGCCGCCGCCAGCGGCTCGCGAAGCCGAGCGGCTGCGACAGATGAGACAGCTTCTCAATCGGTTCTCAGCCAGCGAGTTCTGGGACGTCACAAAGCAAGACTACGTGCTCCGGCTGCTCCCTCACCCGATCGATCGCTACACTGATCCCGCCTCCGGGGTGATCGATGGAGCGATCTTCAATTTTGCCAACGGGACCAACCCGGAGGTCCTCGTCTTGATCGAAGCCAGACGAGGTCCGGGTGGCGCCACGATCTGGTCGTATGCGGCTGCGCCACTGACGACCGCTGCGCCGACGCTCCGACTCGACCAGAAGGATGTCTGGACCTCGCCGAACAAGTATGGGTACCTCTCCAACGAGACCTACTTCTTCGGGGAGACGGCCCGGAACTCGAACATCCCACCATCGCCCACCGAACCGGCTCAATGAGCGGGAGCTGATCCATGCTGGGTGTCCCTTGCCCTCGAGTCATCATGGCGAGGAGATTGATCCTGATGTCTCTGCTTGTCGCGGCGTCACCTTTGCTCAAGGCGTCGGCAAGAGAGCAGACGCTCGGCCGCCGAGCCAGGGCACAGGAGACCACAGATTTCCGGAGTGACCCGGCGGCCGCGCGGCTCAAGTCGATGCGCCGGCTGGCTCGGTCGATCGAGGTCTCGAAGATGGCGGACGAGCTGCCAGGACCACCGATTGCGCTCCGCCCCGAGCCTTTGCTACGTTACAATGATGCGCCCCGGGGCATTCACGACGCGACGCTCTGGGCTTGGGGTGAACGCGGCCGCCCGCGCGCGGTTTTGAAGGTCGAGCAGTACCCGGCCCATGATGCTGCGCGGCGGTGGGTTTTCGGTCTCGTGTCGCTAGCGCCCAATCGCCTTGCGGTCGAGTTTCAAGACGGCAAGCAGTGGACCTCGCACCGGCCTGGCCAGGAGCTACGCGCCATCGTGCGCGCGCCGGAGCCCGCCGGCTCGGAGGCACTCCGTCTGGGCCAGATGAGGGACCTGGCGCATCGCTTCTCCGCGAGCGAAAACGCCGGTCCTGCGCGGCCGGCTCCAGCTCCGACTCATGCCCAAACCCCTCCACCGCTACACGGACGCGGATTCCGCCCTGATCGACGGTGCCCTCTTCGCTTTCGCTTACGGCACCAATCCCGATGTCCTCTTGATCCTCGAGGCGCGAAGGCAAGCGGCGGGAGCACGCCCGATGTGGAACTACGATCTGGGCGCCTCGGTGGCGCCGAGGCTTCGGTCGCACTCGACGGCCAAGAGGTCTGGACGCAACCGTACGCCGACCCGCCCTCCCAGCGCGAAACGTACATGAACAGATGGGTGGCCGCCAGCGACGACGCGCCATGATCCTAAAAGCCCGTGATGATCTTTTATATCGGTTCATGCCATCAAGCATTACTGTTCATTTCTTCTTCGGCTTTGCCGCCTCGTCGGCATTGATCAGCCCGTCGTGGTCGCCGTCGAGGCGCTCGAAATCGGCGCGCGGGCCCAGGAATTCGCGCCGGGAGACGTCACCGTCGCCGTTACGATCCATCTTGCGAAACCAGGACGGACCCGCCGGCACCGCTCTCGCGGCAGGCGCCGACAGCATCCTGGCGGCGGCGATCGCGGGCATGCCGACTCCGGTGATCTGACCCCTACCGATCGACATCTCGAAATGGTGAGGTATCTCGTCGGAACGGACGTGTCCGTCGCCGTTGCGGTCCCATGACGAGACGCGAGAAACCGCGTTGCGGATCTCGCGTACGGAGAGCCGGCGGTCGCGGTTCAAATCCATGATCGCAAAGATCGCACGCCCCTGGTCAGCAACCGACAGCACCATCTGGCTCTGGGCAGCGCGGGTCTGCTGATCGACGAACTCGTCGACCTCCTTCATGTAAAGCTTTCCATCGCCGTCTGAATCCATCGTGTCAAACAGAGCTGTGAACGGCCCATGGTCCTTCACCTCGGACTTCTCGAGATATTTGTTGTTGTCCTTGTCGGCAGCCTGGAACTGGCCGGCATAATAGCCCTTGGCGTTCGCAACCGCCTGCTCGCCGCCATCGGCGTGGAATTCCAGGCTGAGCTCGCCGATCGCGATCTCGATGTCGCCCTCGGAGAGTCTCCGAACGTGGACTTCCGGCGGCAAAGGCTTGCCGCCCGCGGCCGATGCCGCGATCGTCGTGGTGGTCCCCGCGGCTCCTGAAAGCTTGACATTCAGCTCCAGATCGGGACCGACCCGGCTCAGAAACCGCCGCAGCTCCTCGGTGTCGAGTGCCCCGTCACCGTCGATGTCGGCCGATTCGAACTCCTTGGCGTCGATCGCAAACTCCGCGTTGCTCAGGCGATTGTCGCCAACGGCCTCGCCCTGGCTGGTTCCCTTGTCGTATTTCTTGAGCAAGAGCCGGACCGGACGAAACGACGGATCATCGGACGAAAGCTCGATCACCGGTGGCACCGCCGAGAACCTGCCCCGCCGCGTCTGATCTTCATTCATTGCGGCGATCGGGTTGCTGAACGGCTCGAGCTCATTGGGATCAATGAGCTCGTCACTGTCCAGATCGAACCGGTGGAGAGACGTGACGGCCGCCCCGAGCTCGTCCTTGGTGAGCATGCCGTCTTTTTTCTTGTCGAGCAGGTTGAACAGGGCGTCGTTCCGCTCGACGGCGACACGGCCGATCTGGACGCGGAACGGTCCCAGGCCAGGCCTGAGGACGTCGGCCAGCTCTTCAAGCGACACCTTGCCGTCCTTCGGGTTCGTGTCGAGGTCGGCTCGGGGAAGCGCCGCTGCACCGCCGGTCGCGGCGCGCACCATCACCGGCAAATTGCCGCGGTCGGCCTCATCCTTGGACAGGATGCCGTCTTTGTTACGGTCGAGATACGTATGGATGGCCTTCACCGTGTCGAGCCACGCCGATCGGAATGCTTTGCCCCCTGCATCGAGCCGCAGCCGGATGAAAATGGGCCGGACGTCGCTCATGAAGACGACGTCCTGAACTGCGTTTCGCTCGACATCGGAAGCGCTGGGTTGCGCATGATGGATGTCGTCGGCGCGGGCCGATGGCGGTGCAACCGCGAGCACGGCCAAGGCGGTCCCGAGCATGGCAAAACAGGCGTTCATGCCAAAGCCTCCTGGATCGGTTTGGCCTTGGGGTCGACGAGCCGGATCGGACGTCCCAGGCCGGACTCGTTCTGCGTCATGGGGTCGACGCCCAGCCCCTTGCAGACGGTGGCCAGCAAGTCGGGGACGGCCACCGGCCGCTCTTTCGCCTCCATCCCATCGGAACTCGAGCTGCCGATCACCTGGCCGCCTTTCAAACCACCGCCGGCCATCACGGTCGTCCATGCCGCGGGGAAGTGGTCGCGACCCGCCTGCGCATTGATTTTGGGAGTGCGGCCGAATTCACCCATCCAGACGATCAGAGTCGAGTCCAGCCGTCCCAGCCTGCGGAGATCGTCCATGAGCGCTGCCCACGCCGGGTCGAGCACCGAGCTCAACTGCTTGACCGCCTCGAAGTTTTGCTGGTGTGTGTCCCAGCCGATCGCACCGGCGCCCTGCGCCGAGGAAAGCGTAACCTCCACGAACGGCACGCCCCGCTCGACCAGCCGCCGAGCCAGCAGGCACCCCTGGCCGAACGCCGTCCGGCCGTAGGCGTCGCGCACCTTGGCGGGCTCTTCCTCCAGCTCGAAAGCCTTGGCCGCCGCCGACCGCATCAACCGGACGGCGCGCAAGTAAGCATCGTGGTGGCTCACGGGGCCGATGCCGGGATGACTGGACAGGAATTCCTTGCGCAAGGAATCCAGCAACTCGAGCCGGTTGTCGGCCCGGTGGTTGTCCACACCCGGCGGCAGGCTCAGGTCGTCCACTTTGAACGACAGGTTGCGCGCGTCGGTTCCCCCCTGGGGGTCGAGGACGGCGCGCTCGCCAACGACAAGCGGTGCATATTGCGGCCCGAGGAAGCCCGGTCCGAACGAGCCTGGATTGAACGCACGGACCGGCGCAATACTGACGAAATTCGGCAGCTCGGCGTCGTCTCGACCCAGCTCCTTGGAGACCAAGGACCCGAACGACGGGTAACGAATCGGACCAGTTTGCTGATAGCCCGTCCGCAGGTTGAAGGTCGCGCGGCCGTGATCGCCTTCCTTCGTGCTCATCGAACGAACGATGACAATGTCCTTCATCTGCTTGGCGAGCTTGGGAAGGTGCTCGCTGATCATGATGCCGGGCACGGCCGTCTCGATGGCCTTGAACTCGCCCCCGTTGGGGTGGCCGGGCTTGGGATCAAACGTATCGGTCTGGCTGGGACCGCCGGTCATCCAGAGCAAAATGCACGACTTGCGCCGCCGAGGGTCCGAGCCCGCATCGGCCGCCAGTGCCTCGAGCCAGCCGGAGGCCGAGTAGCCAACCACGCCGGCCGCGGCCAGCCGCCACATCTGACGGCGCGAAAGTTCGCAGGTGAATCTATTGGTACGGTTCATCGTTTTTCCTCGAAAGGGAACGGCCAGGGCGGGTCGCGCCGCCCCGGCGGGGAGGATCGAGTCAGTCGATGTCAGTGGTTAAACCGGAACTCGGGGCTGTTGAGGAGCGCCCAGAAGACGTCTGCAAGCGCCTTGGCGCGATCGTCAGGGGTCGTGCCGCGGTCAACGTAAGCCGCGAGCCGCTCTAGCTCGCCGGGCTGCGGGCGGCGGGTGAGCACCGCCAGGAAGATCGTCTCGATTCTCCCCGCCGTGTCGAGGTACGGAGCCTCGGCCACCGCGGCCAGCGTCACGCTGCCTTCCGGGCTCGTCACACTGGCCATGAGCGGACCATTCATGAGCGCCAGCGCCTGAAGGATCGATGTCTCTCCTTCGGTTGGCTTCTCATTGCGGTTGCTGAAAAGCTCCACGAATCGGTCCTTGGCGGATCCTTCGTAGTTGAAATAGCCCGGGGATCCGTCACGAAAGCCCGTCGCCTGCGCCAGCGTCTCGAAGAGCTGTCCCGATGAAAGGGTGCGGACCGGCATCGCGGCGAACAGGTTCGCCGGCGCCAGTTCCGAGCGTCCCACGGCACTCGTGAGCGCATAAGCCTTCGTGGCCGTGATCGCGCGGATCAGGAACTTCAGCTCGTAGTCGTGCGTGCGGAACTCACGGGCCAAGAGGTCCAAGAGCTCGGGATGGGACGGCGGGTTATCCGGTCGAAGGTCATCAACGGGCTCAACGATGCCCGTGCCGAAGAATCGGGCCCACACGCGATTGACCGCCGCGCGGGCGAAATACGGATTGTCCGGCTTCGTGACCCAGTCGGCAAGGAGCTCGCGCCCGGAGGTACGGCGCCCACCCCACTGCGGCTTGGTGGAATCGAGAAACGCAGCCTTGACGATCTTCTTGGTCTCGGGGATCGCGACTTCCCGGCGGTCGGCAATTTCGCGGATCGGCCCGTAAGCGTCGTCTTTCCCCTGCTTCGAGACCCCCGCGAAGAAGGCCGCCAGACCCCAGAACTCCTCGCGCTTCCAGTGGTCGAAGGGATGGTTATGGCACTGGGCGCACTCAAGGCGGATTCCCAGAAAAGTCCGGGCGGTGCCGGCCGCGAGGTTCTCGGGCTTGGCACCCTTGGCGACGTAATAGGCCAAGGGCGATGGCGCGGCGCGGGGATCATGCGCGTTGCCGCCCCGGCGCCCCAGAGCACCCAGGCGGACCGTGAGCACCTCGCGAACAATCTGGTCGTAGCCGGCTTCCTCATCCACCTTCTTGCGGAGCCACGCCTCGAAGGTCGGTGTCAGGCCGCGAAGCTGGCCGTCGCTGTCGGCCTCGGGCAAGAGGAGCATGCGGTACGACTCGGTGGCGTGCGACAGATAAGCTGGGCTGTCGAGCAGAGACTCAACAAGCTGCGTGCGCTTATCCGGGCTCGGATCGTCGAGAAAAT
Source organism: uncultured Isosphaeraceae bacterium (assembly GCA_963781785.1). GTDB lineage: Bacteria > Planctomycetota > Planctomycetia > Isosphaerales > Isosphaeraceae > CAWAHD01. The sequence goes on from CAWAHD010000002.1 coordinate 2,440,029, forward strand.
CGCGGGCCTCGGCGGCCGTCGGAATCTTCCCCACCAGGTCGAGATAAACGCGGCGCAGGTACTCGGCATCGTCGGCGGGCCTGGCAGGTTGCACCTTCGTCTCGGCCCACCTGGCCGCCAGCAGGCGGTCGATCTCCGCTGCGAGCGCTCGCGCAGCGCTCGCCCTGGCGCCACCGGGGACGTCCGGCGTGCGCGGCGCCTCGCCCGTCTTGACATCATCCGCCCCGGCCGCGAACGCACACATCGCTCCCAGCACGAGGCACACCGTCCCGATCCAGAACCATCGGTCGTGCTTCATCTCGAACTCCCGTGGGCTTTCCCGTTAACGCGTTGCCGACAGAGACAGGGACGACTCGTGAGCGGGCACGTCCCACAATTTGATCGATCGGTCGTCGCCGCCGGTGGCCAGGCCCGTGCCGTCCGGCGCGAAAGCGATTCCCCGCACCAGGCCGGTGTGGCCGACGAATCGAAGCAGCTCCAGGCCGGTGGCGACGTCGCGCAGCGAGACCAGGCCGTCTTGCCGGCCGGACCAGGCCAGCTTCCGGCTGTCCGGCGAGAACGCCAGTGCCTGGACGCAGTTGCCCAGGCCGCCGATAGTGAGCCGCGCCCGTGCGTTTGTCACATCCCACAGCCGGATCGTCTCGTCCAGACCTCCACTGGCGAGGCTCCGGCCGTCGGCAGAGAAGCCAACTGCCAGCACGGCCCCCGCGTGGCGATCGAGCGTCGCGACCACCTTTTGCGTGGCGACGTCCCAGAGCTTCAGCTCACTCGGTGAGCCGGGCCGGTTGTTGGGGGCGCCTCCGCCGGTCGCCAGGAACGCGCCGTCGGGCGAGAAGGCGACGGTGTAGACAGGCCAGCGCAGGTCGCTGAGCCGAGACGCCTCCCGGCCGCTCTCGACATCCCAGAGCGTGACGATATTCCCCTCGCCGGCCGAGGCCAGCAGCCGTCCGTCGGGCGAGAACGCCAGCTCGGTGAGCCCGCTCAGCCCCGACAGCTCATGGCGGTACGCGCCGGTCGCGACGTCCCAGATCCGGATCGTCCCGTCACAGCTTCCCGAGGCAAGAGTCGTCCCGTCGGGCGAGAAGACGACGGCGACCACGCCCCGCTCATGCCCGTCGAGAGTCGCCTTCAGCGTCCTCGTGGCCAGGTCCCAGAGCGTGACTGTGCCGCCCGAGTCGAGCGGACCTTCGGCGGCCGCCAAGGTCTTGCCGTCCGGGGAGTACGCCACACATCGGACCGGAGTGAGTTCCCGCTTGAGGGTCGCTCGCGCCGTTTGCCGGCGAGTGGCCAGGCTCCAGAGCTTCACGGTCCGGTCCCTGGCGGCCGTGGCGATTGACCGGCCGTCAGCCGAGAACACAACCTGATCGACCCGGTCGTGATGGCCCTTGAGCAGGCCAAGCTGCCGGCCGCTCAAGGCATCCCAGAGAACCACGTCCCCTCCCTCATGCGCCGACGCGAGAATGCGACCATCCGGGGAGAATGCAACCGACTGACATGCGCTGTACGTCAAAGATCGGCGCAGCGAGCGGCTCGCGGCGTCCCAGAGCTGGACGACCCCATCGGCGCCGGCCGTGGCAATTGTCGCGCCGTCAGGCGAGAACGCGACCGACAGGGCACCGCGGTGTGCCTCGAGTTTCCCGAGGATGCGACGGGTTCCGACATCCCAGAGCGTCACCGCGCCCCCGCGGGACGAATCGCGATCATCGCCGGTCGCGGCGGCGAGCGTCCTCCCGTCTGGGGAGAACTGCACGCACATAATGGCACGTTCGAGCGCCGGGAATGAGCCCAGCCGATGGCGGGCGATTGCGTCCCAGAGGTGCACGACCCCGTTCTGGTCGCCCGAGGCGATCAGGTGGGAATCGGCCGAAAAGGCAACCGACTGCACGTTGCCGGCATGCCCCTCCAGGGTGGCGAGTTGTTCGTCGGAGACCGCGTCGTAGAGTACGATTTTTCCGGCCGGCCCACCCGTGGCGTAGCACGTGCCGTCGGGGGCGGCGGCCAGCGCCATCACTTGCTCTTTGCCGGTACGCGGCAAGGCCGAGCCAGCCCGGACATCCCAGCGGACGAGGCCCGCCAGGCCGGCTGCGCGAAGCGACAGGCTGTCGGGCGCGAAGGCCAGACCACAGGGCTCACCGGGATACGGGAAGCACGCAGCAGGCGAGAAGATCGGGGCGGCGGGCTCCCAGAGGCGCACCGAGCCGTCGAAGCCCCCCGTGGCCATCTGCCGAGCATCCGGCGCGAACGCCACGGCAGAGACGCCGTCCAGATGCCCCGCGAGCGACGCGCGCTCCCGACCGGTCGCCGTCTCCCACAGCTTGACGCTGGCATCGAGGCTGCCGGTGGCGAGGATTCCACCGCGCGGCGAGAACGCCAGACACGTCACCATGTCGATGTGCCCCGCCAAGGCTACGCGCAGCCGGCCCCAGGTTGAGTCCCACAGCCGCACCTCACCGTCCTCGCCACCCGTCGCAAGAGTCGCTCCATCGGGCGCGAACGAAAGGGCACGAACCATCCCCTTGTGCCCTTCCAGGCGAGCTCGAATCGTGCGAGTGCGCACATCCCACACCAGTACGAGCTGGTCTGCACCCCCGGAGGCGAGCAGGCTCTCATCACCGTCGGGAGCGAACGCGACCGCGCGCACGGAGGCCGTGTGTCCGGCCAGAATCGCCTTCTCGCGGCCGGTGGCGACGTCCCAGAGCCGGACCGTCTTGTCGTGACCGCCCGAGGCCAGAGTCGCACCATCGGGCGCGAATGCCACCGAAAACACCCAGTTGGCGTGCCCATAGAGAGTCGCCTTGAGCCGGCGCGTGGCCACGTCCCAGAGCTTCACAGTCCGGTCATAGCTCCCGGTGGCCAGTGTTCGCCCGTCGGGAGAGAAGGCCAGGCACGAAACGGTATCGCCGTGCCCTTCGAGCCGGCCGACCACTTTGCCCGAGGCCAGGTCTCGCAGCAGGATCACGGCGTCGTCCCCGGCCGAAGCCAGTAGCGAGCCATCCGGTGAATAGGCAACAGCGAGCACCACGGCGCGGCGATTCGAAGACTTCGTCCCGGCTTTTTCCCGGTTCCCCTCGTCTTCCGCCTGATGGTGCCAGACCACGCCCGGGCGATAGCTCGCCGGCTCGTCCGGGCCGATCTTCGGCGTTTGCAGTGAAAAGTTAGCGCTTCGACTTGCCCGGATGCCCTTCTGCGGACCGGCGGAGGCTTTCCCCGGCGCGCCGTAAGGCAGCACGAAGAGGGCCAGCGCGAGGCCGAAGAGGCCGAGCGCCGCCGGCCGCGATAGCCGCGCATGGACCGTGCGGTGAACATCGAGTATGCGCATCAAGCGACGGCGGATCAGCATCCGCCCTTCGAAGAGACCCAGGGCCGGCGCGGCGACCGGGCCGCACCCCGCGGACCGCTCGATGATCGCCAGGAACCCTTCACCGCAGTCGTTCCGCGACGTCTTGCATGCGGCCAGTGCCGCGTCGTCACAGGCGTATTCCCGCAGCTCGTCAATGATCCAGTTGGCCAGATGAACGGCGGGATTGAAGAAGAACACCGACTGCACAACCCGCTGGAAGATGACGACCCAGAGATCGCCGCGGCGGACGTGGGCCAGTTCGTGCAGGAGAACCCAGGTCAACTGGTTGGGCGTCAGGCTCTCATTCAGGTCGGGCGGGATGATGACGGACGGCCGCAACAGGCCGCCAACGGCCGGCGAGTCGAGCCGGGCGTCGACCGCCCACCGAACGCCCGTGCGCAGGCCGACCGCGCGGCCGAGCGATTCGAGATCGATCGGCAGCCGCCCCAGGGGAAGCGGCACCGCCTGACGGATGAGCCGCCGCGTCCGCACCATCGCGCGAATGAACCGTGCCAGGAGGAGGGCGACGCAGCCGGCCCAGACCAGCATCAGAGCCGCCTGGATCGAAAGCGCAACGCGCGCCGGCGCCCGCGCCACCGCGGGGCGCGGCGCCGGCAAACTGGCCGTGACGCCGGTCCCGACTGGGTCGTGCGACATCGTCTGCACAGCCGTCGCGACCGGCTGGGGAGCGGAAACCTCCGACAGGGTCGCACCGACATCGCCCGTCGCCGGCAGAGACCAGGAGACAACCGGCGCCGCCGCGACCGGGGCCGCCGCCGGAGGCGCTTGGTCCGGCTGCGCCCATGCCGACATCCGCTCGGTCGCCTGACGCGCCCATGCCAGCGGCTGCCACCCTGACCCCGTCAGGGAAACCGGGACAATCAACTTGAGCAGCACCAGACAGAACAGGCCGTGTGCGAGCTGGGCCGACATCCGCCGCCGCAGGGGCAGCCACACCACCAGGATCAGCCCCAGGAGCGCCGTGGTCTCGAACAAGGTGCGAGCCATGAGCCCGAACCACGCTGTGCCCCAGTTGTTCAGCAGCTCCACGGGGATCATGGCGTCGCCTCGCTCCCTTCTTCGGCCGCAACCTGATGCTCGACGAGAATCGCGCGGAGCTGGTCCAGGTCTTCCGGGGTCAGCCGGCTCTTCTTGACCATGTACGCCAGAAGCTTGCCGTCCATACCTTCCAATGTGTTTTCCAGCAGCGTGTCGGCCGCGCCGGCAAGCGACTGCCAGGCAGGCCGCGCCGGACGGTACAGGAAGCTTGATCCCACCGGGGTCGCCGTGAGGTGCTTCTTTTCAACCAGCCGGCGCAGCAGCGTTTTCGTCGTGGTCGGCGCCCAGCCGTGTGCTTCGCGGGCTTCCTCGTACACTTCTCGCGCCGAGCAGCTCTTGCGTCGCCAGACGATCTTCATCACCTTCCACTCGGCCACCGTCAACGTGTCGGGTGTGTCGCGAGACATCAGTGTCTTCCCTAAAGGTTACGGATCAAGTCGCACGACTACAAATATCACCAGCGTGGCCAGTTTGTCAACGAAATAATTCCGGAAATCTTGCGAGACCCTCGAAGTGGGCGTTCACGGTCCCGGCGGTACGAGCTTGAGGGAGACGTTCTTGTTGTGCTCGTGCGCATTGTGCGACTCAGCTTGAGACGAATGGCGGACGGCTCATCGCTGCGAGCGACGGCGGCGCTTGCTTTCTCTACCTCGCCCCCGCGGGGAGAGGTTGGCCGAGGGCCGGGTGAGGGGGCCGAAGCCGATGCCGCGCGCTGACGGGGGTCTTTCTGGCCGCGCCCCCTCACCCGATCCCTCTCCCCGCCGGGGCGACGGCGACGAGTGGCGGACGTTGTACCGCTGCGTCGTACGGCGGCGTTTGCTTTCTCTACCTCGCTCCACCTCTCCCGGTGGGAGAGGTCCCCACACGATGTGGGGGGTGAGGGCAAGGGAGAGGTCGGCCGAAGGCCGGGTGAGGGGGCCGAAGCCGAAACCAACGCCGCGCTCCCACACTCGGGCCGGAAACCTGCCGCCAGAAGACTCGAGCCAGTCAACAGAAACAGGACGGACAGGATCAGCTCCCGCGCGAACGTAACCTGCCGTGTCGGACCCGCCTCGCTCGCAGCCACCTCACGGTCGTTGGGTTCGCTGGGAAGTTCAGCCACCTCACCCTCGTTGGGTTCGCTGGGAAATTGAGCCACCTCGCCGTCGTTGGGTTCGCCGGGAAATTCAGCCACCTCGCCGTCGTTGGGTTCGTTGGGAAATTCAGCCACCTCGCGGTTTTTGGTCTCTGTGGGAGACCCAGCCACCTTTCCTCGGTTGGGTTCGCTGGGAAATTCAGCCACCTCGTGGCTTCTGGTCTCCGTCGAAAATCCAGCCACCTCGCGGCCGCCAGGCTCGAGTTCGGTTTCTATCGATTCTATCGAATCGACCGGCTCGGGATGACCCGGAGCGATCGTATGATTGGGATCGATCGTGACCAGCGTGGCGATCGTGCTGGTCGGATCGAAGAGACCGGGAGCGCTCTCCGTTGCTGGTTGCGAGCCGTGAGATTGCGGATCGGGGCAGCCCTCGGCAGCCTGCCCTCCGAATTCGGATTTCGGATTCAGAGTTTCGGATTTTGCCTGCGGATCGGTCGAGCTGTCATAGTACTCCCGTGTGTGTTGTCCGATTTCGGATTTCCGATCGAGAGTTTCGGATTTCGCCTGACACTCGTCGGGTTGCCCATAAGCCTCCCGGGCCGCGATCCGGGCCCGGCGCTCCATCTCCGCCACGTAACCTTCGTTGGGCGTATCGTAAATCTCATCCCAGGGTCCGGGTCCGCTCGGATCGCGGAATTCGCGGGCTTCGTGCTGCGGCTCGCCGTCTTCGTCCTTCGACTTGCGACGAAGCTTCGCGAATGCCTCCAGGGATTTGACCATCGCCCGCTGGCTACTTGTTTGATAGCGCCTCAGAAGTTCTCCGGTATGGCTGTCGTCGAATGACAGGAGGGCCACCTTGCGGTCTGCCTCCGCTAAGGCGCGCTGCTGGGCCACAGCGAGCTTTGCCTGAAGCTGCTCGACCGCTCGATCAACGATCGATCGCAACACCTGACGCTCTTTCTCATCGTCACCCGAGTCGAGCAAATCCGGGTACTGCCGGTCGAGGGCTCGTCGATAGCGCTTGTACTCGACGCGCGTCAATTCGCCCCGGAGCTCCAGCCAGGCTTGGTCGCGCCGGGTTGGTCGTCCAGGCCCTGAAGTGGATTTCAAGAACCCGACGGTCCCAAATCGCGGCAAGCGGATTTCTACCGAGTAATCGAATGGCCCTGAGCCTGTGGACCGCTTGCCAGCGACCGGGCGGCTCCAGGAGTGCCCTGAGCTCGGCCCACTCCGCAAGCATAAGCCGGCACCCGGGCACCGTGCGCTCCAAGGAAGAAACCAGAGTGTCGGGGTCCTCCGGATCATCCGGGACGGGGCTATACGAGACGCGCTCTCCTCCATTCAAATATTGCTCACTTCCGTAGGTTTCACTCGGTCCTTGACGACTGTGGAAGAGCCGCTTGAGCAGGCTCTTGGCCTCGGTTTCGAGACGATGGTCCGCGTCGTCGATGTTGGCCGAAATGCGCGCGGCCTGGGCGGCGAGCGTGCGTTGGAAAATGACGGACAATTGAACGGTCGAAAGGAGCAGCGAGCGCTCGCCAGAATTCCTAGGCCCCATCGAGGAGAACATCTCGTCGATGAGCTCTTCGACCTCCGCGTCCTGCTCGCCTGGAATCAGAAAGCGGCGCGAGCGGAACCCGTGAGTCTCGGCGTTTTTCCGAGAAATTAATTTTCCAGCGACTGTCGTCGGGCCTTTTGAGCGGCTCCCATTCAAGCGACTGGCATTGATACGTTTTTGTGATGCTGGCATGTTGTTGTACTCCTTGGTGATGGATAGAAGTCAGGAACTCGCCGAGAATACGTTGCTGGGACTGTGGTATTACGCGGGGTGAAAGAGAGGACTTTCGCGGAGCGAAAGGCGACAATGGCTTCGTGCACCGAAAGGCGACACTTGCTTTCGCGGAGCGAAAAGCGACACTTGATGACCTCGATTTCCAGCTCTGGTGGGATGCCGTACATTTTGCTCGGTCCTCAGACTTCGCCTAGCTTTCCACCCAGTACGATCTACAAAAATCCCAGAAACGGTGCGAGAAAATTGGTGGCGCTGGGCGAAAACGGCGCAAAACCGCATCATTCCGGGGCGATGCGCCCCGTCGCAACCCGGTGCGTCCCTGAGTTCTTGGTCCAGAATCGCTACAATCGGCACGCACTCGTCAGACAGCGACCGTCGGAGGTCTGCAAGTGACCGATTTGCCTGGACATGCGACCATATGCCGGGCACATCTCGCGTGACTGCCACAACCAGCGGCCATGAGGGCGCCGCCGAGGAGTGAACCAGAACCCACCAGTCGCCACAGCGGCGGTTCCGCAAAACCTCAAAATGCACGGCCTCGAAGCGAAAGGCGACACTTTTTTTCGCGCAGCGCCCTGGCGAGTTGAACCGCCGAATGGCTCGCTTCGACGGTACGAATTCGGCACCACCGTTAGGCCGGCTAAACGTTATCCCCGCAGCACATTACAGACGGTTCATGTTCGATTGCAACGGACAACAGTTCATGCCAGAATGACGCGGGATTTCGCAGTATCGCTAGCGTTATCCGGGTGATCTACCGGCAGTGCCTGGCGGGTGGAACCGCCGCTATCCCGCGATGTGGTTTCGGTCGTGCCGAAGCTCAGAGCAACCCGGTATAGTGAACTGCCGTGCAAGGGGATATAATCGAGGAGGAGCCCACCTCCTTCGAGGCGAGTTTCGCTGCGACGGGCGACTTCTCTGTCGACAGTTCCAAATCGAACAATTGTGGCGCCTTCCAGATTTGGCGGTACCGGATCGCCGTACTCGTGACCACGGTGATCGGGAATGCGCGGCACTATCACGACGCGCGAGAGAGCGGTCCTGTTCTGGTGCATCTAGTTTCGCGTCGCCTTTCTTTTTCTCCAGCCATGCGCGTCGGCGAGATCAAGACGTTCGCGGCACACGGTTGCCGACACTTGCGCGCTTACTCTTGTGGATATGTTTTTGGAGATTATGAAGCGCATACTGCTTTTTTGCAACTCGCTTGACGCAGAGGAGCCTCCCGGATTCGCCCTAAGAGACTTCCGGGCCAAAGGAAGGATGGTTTTCCAAAATAATGTTTTGCAGCCTCCCCTAGAGCATGCTTTCCGGTTTTGACGGTTGAAGGGGAAGAAGGGGATGCGGAATGATTCCCGTTGGGGCCGCGGTCGTGAGACGTGAACCGCGGGGATTGAAACCGTGCGCGGGCGCCGAGTGATCGACGACAATTAGTTTTCCCCGCGTGTTGCCTCATCCGGAAATGTTAACCAGTGGCGATGGCTTATGGGATGTGGCGCCGGCCTCGGGTCCTATTCTCAAGGCCAGTTCTGTCGCGCTCGTCCTCGACGATGCTTCCCACTCAGGGTTGCGTCAACGATCAGGGAATACGGCGCGGCCCTCCGTTGTCGTTGGTAACATTCGTGTGAGGCAACGACCCGGTTTCGGTAACAAAAACCGTGAGTCAACGCGGCTTCCGTTGAGAGCTGTATTGCGTAACCTTGACACCAGGTCGGACCGGAAAGATAGTGACCTCAAGCAGGTTCGAGGAATAATACCTCAGGTCGAACTCATGGTCCCGACTCGCCATCGATGCATTCTTGCGCCTGGACGCTGGTCTGGGGCTTCGTATTGTTCTGCCTAAACTCGGAGTTTATCGCGTCTGCACAGACATCCGGCGATGTAGCCCACACCATCAAGCAGCTTGAGCATGAAGATGTGCGCGTTCGTCTAGTCGCCGTTCAGGCCCTGATGAGAAAGGGCCCCGATGCCAAGACTGCCGTCCCGGCACTCATCCGAAGGTTGCGGGATGACGATGAATCCGTCCGTGTAAATGCGCAACGAGCGTTGGCCGCAATCGGGAAAACGGCGGTTCCCGACCTTATCATCGCCCTAAAGGACGACGATCCGTCCGTCCGGCAAGTCATTGCCTTTACCTTAATGAGAATTGGGCCGGGTGCCCGCGACGCCGTCCCCGCGCTCATAGTTGCACTGAAGGACGACTACAAGCCGGTTCGGTTGTCATCGGTCGTGGCCTTGGGGGAGATCGGCGCCGATGCCAAGCCCGCCGTGCCAGCCCTCGTTGCCGCGCTGCGGGACCTCAACGAACAGGTTCGGGATGCTGCGCAGCAGGCTCTATCCAGCATCGGAACCGGGGCAGTCCCCGAGCTAATCAACGCGCTCAAGCACGATGACTTGATGGTCCGGAATTCCGCCGCTCTCGCCCTCGTTGAGATCGGCAAACCGGCGGTCCCGAGCCTCATTGCGACGATGGCGGACGGAGACGGACTGGTGCGAGGGTATGCTATCCAAGCCCTCGGCCGAGTCGGACCAGATGCCAAGTCTGCGGTTCCCAATCTGATTGCCGCACTGAAGGATGATAACGAGGAGATTCGAAGGTACGCCGCGCTAGCGTTAGGGCGGATCGGCGCCGATGCCGGACCCGCTGTGCCCGACCTTACCGCCGCGCTCAAGGACAACAACCTGCGGGTTGCGATGAGCGCCGCCAAGGCGCTCGAAGGGATCGGCCCGGGCGCTGGCGACGCCGTCTTCGCCCTCATCTTACAGCTCATGAGCGACAACGGGTCGATCCGGCTTGGAGCAATACGAGCGTTGGGGGCTATTGGCCAGGGGGCCGCAGATGCCGTTCCCGCCATGATCGACAGGTTGGCGGACCAGGACCTCTCGATACGTGAGCCGGCTGCCGTTGCGTTGGGGCAAATAGGGAGGGGGGCCGTAGTCCCGCTCATCCGTGCGCTGAGAAACAAAAATGTCTCCGTCCGAAGGGGTGCGGCACTCTCTTTAGCTCTGATCGGGCGCGACGCAGTGCTGGCTGTGCCCGCCCTTGTTGAGTCGTTGAATGACGGTGACGAAAATGTTCGGCGACACGCAGCCACGGCGTTGGGGAAAATCGGGCCTAGTGCCAAACCCGCCGTCTACGCGTTAGCCGAAAGGTTGAACGATAGCGATCAGTTTGTTCAACTCAATTCCGTCGAGGCCTTGGCTGCTATTGGCCCGGGCGCCCGTGATGTCGTCCCAGACCTTATCAAAGCTTTAAAGGATGTTGGCCGATGGGATCGAAGAATGATCCCTGGTGCGCTGGCCGCGATCGGGTCCGATGCTAAAGCCTCCATCCCCGCGCTCATCGGTGCGTTGAAAGATGGCGACTCCCCAGTGCAGCAGAGTGCCGCCGCGGCCTTGGCACAAATTGCCGAGGCCCTCACGGACAAGAAGGATACCTCTACGATAGATGACCTGCAAAAGGCAGTGGCGACGATAAAAGTCGTACAGTTCGCAACCTTGGAGGCGCGAGAAGAGATTATGCATCGTTTGTCTCGCGCCATCACCGCTATGGAGAACATCGAGAGAGCTAGCTGGGGCGATCGACTGTTTGAACGAGCTATCCGCAATCGATGGGTCATCGGAATCGCGGTCGTTCTCACGGCCTTCTTTCTTTGGTTGCTGACCCTTCAGTTCGTACTTGTGCCGTTTTTTCCGCTGCGCGTATTGGCATGGAACGAATCGTTGAAGCCGTACGCGGACTTCAAACTACCCAAAGAACTCGGAGAATTGAAGGTCTCCGTCCGATATCTCATCCTCATAGGTTTTTTTCACCATCACTACCGCGTGCTGGATGCGTGGGTCGAGAGACATGTCGGGGCTGCCCACCAGGACTTCACCAGGGGCACCACGTATTTGGCCCGCAAGACTTACGTCTCGATCCCCGTTGTCCTCGACGGAATCGAGATATCCAACTTTACCACCGAGGCGCTGCGGGCTACGTGCAACAAGGATCGTTGGTTCGTCGCCGTCCAGGGCGAAGGCGGTGTGGGGAAGACCACGCTGGCCTGTCAGATTGCCCTCTGGGCCATGGAACTAGACAAGGCCAAGCGGTTGGTCACAGATCACCGCATGATACCGGTTCTGATCGAACCAGGTCTTGGTTTCGACGTACGCAAGGACATCGCGAGTTTTACGCACGCCATTCGCGGCCAACTTCAGGCCCTGATCGGTGTCGCAGATTCCGTCCCCGAAGACCTTTTCGCGCGGTTGCTACGAACTCGACGTCTCCTTGTCATCTTGGACGGCCAGTCCGAGATGTTCAGCGACCCGCAGGTAACGGCGAGTGAACGGGTCCGGCCGACGCATCCGGAATTCCCGGTTGCTGCTTTCGTGATCACAACGCGGACCGAGATCCGGGGGGCGACGATCACCATTCAACCGAGGCGACTCGACAGTGACCATCTCCTCCCGTTCATGAACGCATATCTGACGCAGGCCGGAATCTCCGCACTCAAGGACTCCGAACTCTACCGAGCCTGCGGGCGGCTAGCAGAGATGATGGGCATGGGCCGCGATATAACGCCCCTCTTCGCCAGGTTGTACGTTGAGGAGATGATCGCCTTTCTTGGGGAAAAGAAGGACTTGCACGACCTCCCAGACACTATCCCGTCGTTAATAGTAACTTATGTTAATAGCATCAATAGAGATCGGGTTGCCGGCGACCCAGATAACCCGCTACTACACCAAGTCGCGAAGACAGCCGCTTGGGCCTGCCTGAATCAAAGCTACCGTCCACGCAGTGCGCGGAAGCAGGACATCCTGGAAACCCTGGCCGACGTGGCGAAAGCTCGAGAGGTGCTAATATACCTTGAGGCACGCCTGCGTCTCATCCGCACTGTCTCCCCCGACGATGTTCAGATCCAATTTGTCCTCGACCCATTGGCCGAGTATCTCGCTGGTCTGCACGTCGTCGAAAAGTACAAGGGTAACAGCGCCCGTTGGAAGTCCTTTTTGAAGAAGGCCGATTCAATGCCGGGAGCCCCTGAAACAATAAAGGGCTTCCTGTTGGCGGTCCGCGATTGTTGTCTGGCGAAGTCGATGGAACTAAACATCCCGGTATTTGTGGCGGAGGAACTTGCTGAGCGGGCGGGTCTAGCTGAAGCTTTGGCCCGAGCCCGGATTGCGCCACTTGTTGAAGCTCTTAAGAACAAGGCCCCTGAGATTCGCCAGAGCGCGGTGAAGCAACTCGCGGAGAAAGGTCGAGTGGCGGTCTCTGCCCTTCTCGGTCCGCTCGATGACGACGATGTGCGGGTTCGACAGGAGGCAGCCAGGAGCTTGATGATCATCGGACAGGATGCCGGCGTCGCAGTCCAGGGTCTGATCGGCGCGTTGGGCGATGTAGACCCAGAGGTGCGCTGGATGGTTGCACTGACATTAGGGAAGATTGGGACACCCGCTGCAGAGTCGAAGGCCGCCCTATTGAAAGTTCTCAAGAAAAATGCGGAATCGCGGCCTCGCCAAGAGGCTGCCGTTGCGCTGGCAAGGATCGATGCTGGGCAGGATGTTGTCTCTGCTCTTGTCGATGCACTGAAAGACGGCGATAAGACTGTTGCCGCAGCCGCTGCCCGAGCACTCGCCGAGATTGGTACGCCGGCCAGCGAGGCTCTTCCTGATCTGATCGAAGCCCACGAAGATTCTGATCCTGGACTTCGCGATTCAGCAGCTCGAGCCCTTGGTAAGATCGGATCGGCAACTCAAGAGGTGCTCCAAGCCCTCACAAAACCTTTGACACGTGATGGTTTAGATTTGGCCGTATGTGAATGTTATGCTTTGGGAGATTTAGGACCGGCGGCCGAATCTGCCGTACCCGTTCTGATTGGCGCCCTGGAGTGCGCTCATCTATGTAACGCGGCCGCTACGGCTCTGGGTAAGATCGGTCGACCCGCTGCAGTCGTTGTTCATGCGCTCACGGCTCTGTTAGTGCATCGCGACCGAATTGTTCGCCGGACCGCCGCCGAGGCCATTGGGATAATAGGTCCCGCTGCGACAGAAGCCATCCAACACTTGATCGATGTGACGAACACTGACGACGACGGACTTGTTCGCGTTCAAGCTGCAAATTCCTTGGTCGCAATAGGCTGCGATCCCGAGTTCTCGATAAGCGCTCTCTGCGTGTGCTTGAGACACGACGACAGCTCTGCCCGAAAGGCGGCTGCCGAGAATCTTGGGAAGCTCGGCCCCGCGGCCGGGACCGCGGTCCCGGCCCTTGCAGCAGCTCTGAAGGACGAGCATTGGTATGTCCGCGCCGCCGTCGCCGATTCTCTGGGGAAGACGGGGTCGCTCGCAGCCGGAGCTGTGCCCGAACTCATGGCCGCATTGCTGGACGATTGGCAGCCTACGAACACGTGGCCCACGATGACGTGCGCCGATGGTCCAATCTACGATATTGTTCGGTATCAGGCCATCGTTGCCCTCGGTAGGATCGGACTAGCCGCCTCTGCTGCTATTCCTGCTCTTCAAGATGCCGTGAAGTACCAGGCACTACTCCGGGAGGCCGCGGAAAATGCCGTCGAATTAATTGAGGAGGGTACCGGGGACACCATCCCTAATTGACGCCTGGGTTCCGGGGACACCACGCCCAACGCGGCTGAGCCGCAACCAAGCACGAAATCCGAAATCTCAAATCCGAAATGATGCGCACGGCGCGGGGAGGTTCCGGACGTAGACTGTAATTGACGCCTGGTCGTGGGTAGCCAAGAGTTTGATCATTGACTACTACGGCAAACAGCTCAACGAACGGTCGTTTCACTCCTCCTTGCGGACTCCGGCGATCAAGAAGAAGGAATTCTTCGTTTGGCTGAAGACGAAGGCCATGCCGGAGCAGCCGGAAGCAAAGCTGCGCGAGCGCGAGCCCATTGTGTCAGCCATCTGATGGGCCCGGGCATTGCGGGTCTCGCGACCGGCGCCGAACTTTGGCACACCGTTCCCTTGTCATCAGACCCCAGCAACCCTGACCGAATACGTGATGTGTGCGGACGTCATTTGAATTATGTGATCGGCCTGCTCGTCGGAAATCTGACGCGTCGGATTCGGCCCCCGGACCGTGGGCGCTTCCCAGGTTGTTGCGAATAGCGCCCGATGCCTTGAAGGCGTCGGCATAAAATGACGGGAACAAACTGGCGGCCTGACACTTCTTCTTTTGAATAGCCTGAAAACCGGGGCCGGCCGCCGCATCGGATCGGACGGATCGGAATAGTGTCGGGTGGCACGGAGGTTACTGCCATTTGGCCTTCGACTGACTGGCTCTGTACAGTATGCTTTCGTTCGAGAAGGCATCCATGCAAGACTTCGCCGGCTCCGTGCCGGCGACCGGGGGCTCATTGCCGCCCCCGGACCCCTGCTAGCCTCATCTCTGTTCCCCTTTTCGGGCAGGTGCATGGGCCTCCTTTCTTGCGGGATCGGGCAATGGAGGAATTCGGAATTTGTCGATCAGATCGAGATACTCCTGGACCAAACCTTGCGAGTGGCCGACCGCCTGAGCGATCTCATCCAGTGACATTCCCTTGTCACGGCAGAGTTGGACGCGCCTCAAGCATTGAACATAGTATTCAACGTCCTCGAAGCTGTGGAACGTCTCGGCGGCGACCTGGCTGGTCGGCTTTTTTTCCACCAGGCTCTTGTAGCAGATGATCGCCTTGTGGGTGAGCGAGGTGCCCATGTCGTGAATCGTGCCCCGGCGTGGAACCAATTCACCGGTCTGGCGTTCGTGATCGATCACGTACGCGGACAGCCTGCTCATCGACATGTTGAGCAGCAGTGAGACATCGGCGTGCCCGAGTACCGCGCCTTGCTCGTGGGCCTGACGGAAGAGACGAATGATTTTTCTGCCGCGGGTAAGGAATCGTCGCTCATTCGCCTTGGCCGTCTCAATGTCCTCGAGCGCCACCAGGTCCAGGACGACTGGGACCAACCGAGTGTCTTCGATGCGCTTGCCTCGGCACGGCGGGTCGTCAATCGCAACACCCGTCCAGAGAAGCTGGCCGGCCTTGAAGCGGCTTCGGGGGGGATGAAACCGCTCGTAGAGTTCGTCGATCTTGTCTGCAAAGAGACAACTGATCGTCGGACCGAACACTCCCGGAAACTCGGTGTGAAGCAGATGGCACAGGGAACTCTTAAAGGTTTTGCGACCGCTGGGATCATAGGGGTTCCAGCGTTTTGAGGATCGGATTCCCATGGTCAGTGCCCCCTTTTTTTGCCGGGGTTGGCCGGAGCGTCGACGCGCGCCAGGATCTCGTTGATCCGCCGCGCCGCCGTCGGCTTGTCCTGGAAGTCGCCGTAGAGCTTGCGGTAGGCGGCGATCAAGGGAGTGGAGCGGCGCACGATGAAGGCGATCTCGTCGTCGGCGTAGCCCTTGTTCACGAGGAGCACAACACGTGCAAACGTTGTGATATAGTTTTCAATAGAACCGAGCGTGTGGTACAACTGCCGGGCAATCTCGTTGGGCTGGCGACCCCTGAGAAAGAGACGCACGGCCTGCACGCGGTGTGTCTGGCCAGGGCCGATATCCTGCTGCTGTCCCCGGCTGGGAACTTCGAGCTCGCGACGGCGGAGGGCTTGAACGTCACGCACGATGGTGCGAACGCCGCAGTTGAACAGACGAAACGCCAGGTCCTCGTAGCTGAGCAGTCCTCCCTGGTCGCGGGCTTCCGCAGTCAAGCGGAGAATTCGACAACGTCGCAAGCCCTCGACTCCGTGAGCCAGGCGGACCTGATAGTCCTCCTGGCCGGCATCAAGAGTGAGACGGACCGTGACTTTTTGGCATTGCTCCAGCGGCTTGCCGGCGGGCTCTTCAGCCGCGACGACCAGAAGTTGGATCTGTCCGAGGCCAAGCTGGTTGTCCGGCTCGTCGCGGCCGATCGGGAAGACCTCCTTGACGGCGCCCAGAATGGCTTCCGACACAAACGGCGAGCAGTTGGCGCCTTCTTCGATCCGGCGCCGGAACATGCTGTGCAAGGTTTTGGCATTGAGACGTCCGTGCCGGAGCTGATCCTCGATGGACTTGGTTCGAATCATGACAATCGCCTCCGGAAGGGAACCTTGTTTGTACACTACAGGTTATCTTCCGAAAGCCAAATGGCACAATGCTGACGGATCGGACGGATCAGACGATCCGGACATATGTCTGACCGGTGGCCCGGCAGTGACTAGAGAACTGGGGATGGATTTATCGCTTTCGGGCCAATCCCGGTATGCGGAGGGGGCGGCATCGTGCCGCCCTCACCGGTCTTGGCCCTGGGTCGGCGCTCAGGTCGCGTCCCCGCGTTGCCCTATCCTCCGCCCAGGAGCTTGCAATGCTAACCCCGACTGCCAATCGGGGGCAACTCCCGTGGTGCAGGCTGAACGGTCTGGGACGCCATGGTTCGACAGAGCTAAGCTCCTTTGTTCGTCAGCAGGTCGTCGATGGCGAGATACTCCTTCACGAGGGAAAGACTGCATCCCAAGGCGTGAGCCGTTTGCTCCGGGGTGAGGCCCTCCAGACGGCAGTGGCGGACCCGATCGTACTGTCCCAGATAGCGGTCGACTGCTTCAATGCTGTGGTAGGTCTCGCGAGCGATGATGTGCGATTCTTTGCCTTCGGCATATCGCTTCCAGCAAATAATGCGCTTATGAGTCAATCATCATCCGACGTCGTGGAGAGTGGCGCGCCGAGGAACGACCGTGTTGGAAGTGCGCTCGTCGTGGGACAGCAACTTGGCAATCCAAGTGTCGTCGGTGCTCAGCAGCTCTGCAATGTCACAGTTGGAGAGCAATCCCCCCTGCTGGTAGGCCTGCTCGCAGAGGCGGATGCCTTCCGCAACATTCGCTCGCGAGCCGGTAGGCGATTGATGAGTTGCTCCACGTCCTCGGCGGTGGAGACATCGAGAAGGACGGGGATCAGCTCGGTGTCGGCAATGCGTTGCTGACGAGCGGGAGGGTCGTTGACACTGACGGCCATCCAGAGCACTTGACCATGTACAAGATGGTCCTTGGCGCGCATGTGCTTGTAGACAACCTCGAGGATCATGTCGGCGCACAATTCGCATATGCGGCGTCCGCCGATGCGTGGGAAAGCCTTGACGATCCGGTGGGCGAGCGCGTTCCTCAAGGTTTTGTCACGGAGCGGTCCGAATCTCTTGCCAAGCATGTCAGGTTTTCTACTCATGGGCGGACCTCCCACGAGTGGTTTTTTTTTCGACTCCGCAGGAGCCGATTCTGAGGAGCTCATCGAGGTGGTAGGCCATGTTCCGATCGCGTCGGCATTCGTCGAGGATCTTGAGATAGGCCTTGATCAGCGATACTCCGCGGCGAAGGAGGAACGCGATCTGTCCGACCTGCATCTTCTTGCTGGCCAGCAGGGGGCAGCGGGTGAATGTGGAAAGGTAGTTGGCGACTGCTTCAGGAGAGTGGTGCATGATCTGGCAGATCTGAGAAGTGGTTTTGCCTTGGAGTGCGAGCCGGATGACCTGAGTGCGATGCGTGAGGACCGGTCCCAGATCATGGAGCGTGCTTCGCATGGGGATCAGCACACCAGGGTTAGCCTGTCGCACCACGATGAGGTCTCGGGAGATGGTTCTCGGAGTGACGAAGAAGACGCGATAGGCGAGGTCTTCGGCAGTGAGGAGCGCCCCTGGCTGAGAGCTTGCTGACAAAGGTCGAGGATTCGCGCCTGGCGAAAGCCGGCGGGACCCTGTTTCTGAAACAACAGGTCGTCGACCTTGCCGCGATGAAGGGTCAGGCAGATCGTCTGTTTTTGGCAGTCCGCGACCGGCTTTCCCGCTGGCTCGTCGGCGGCCACAACGACCAGGGAGATCTTCCCAGGGGCGGGCTCTGTGCCCGTCGTGGAAATGAAGGGGAAGTAGACGTCTTTGACGACGTCGAGGACGGCCTCGGCCTCGAACGGGGAGCAGTTAAGTCCCTGCTCAATTTCTGTGGTGAAGCGAGAGTCGAGAGTTTTGGAATCGAGTCTCTCGATGACCTCGCGGTTTCGATTGCGAACGCCCATCGGGTGCACCTTCTAAACAAGTGTTGACCGAGTTTAGCCGGTCAGACATATGTCTAGAAGGACGGATCAGACGGATCGGACGGATCAGACGCGGCGGCCGGCGTGCGCGGCTTCCTCGGCAGCCCCATCTGACACATCCCGTCGCCCGCGGCGGTCGGCGATCAAATCGGATCGGCGCTTGACAAATCGACCCGCGCGGGAGCACAATCGCGAACATCGGAATTGTGTCGTCGGCTCGCGAGGGGTCGATGAGGCCGAGCCAGGGTGGCCCGCGGCGTGCAGAACGATGCACACCGGTGGGCCTGTTTTTTTTGTTGGTTGCTCTGCTCCGTCGGCTTATGAGCGGTCGATGGAGCCCGGCCAGGGTGGCCCGCAGCGTGCCCAGGGGATGGCGCGCCCGCGGGTCTTTTTTTGCGCCATCCCATTCCAAGGTTCAGAGACTTCAACCCGGCGAATCGTCACGGAGCGTTCCCATGGTCGGCCATCATCGAGGCGGTTTGGCGGTGAAGTCGGGAGCATCCCGAGGCAAAGGACGCATGCGCGCGGGGCAGGCGGCGACTCTGGATGGTGGAGGACCTGGAGGACCGGCTCCTGCTCTCGGGCAATCCCACGTACTACACGGTCAACCTCTTGAGCGACACCGGCACCAGCTCGGGCACCGACGCGACGACGGGCAACCCCTCGGGCGACCTGCTCTGGGCAATCACGCAGGCCAACGCCAACAGCAACACGGCCGGCAGCGTCATCAACTTCGACCCGGTGGTCTTCTCCACGCCGCAGACCATCGCGCTCTCGGGCACACTCACCCTGTCCGAGAGCGCCGGGACGGAGGTGATCGACGGCCCCGGAGCGAGCCTCGTGACAGTCAGCGGCAACAACGCCGTCGAGGTGTTCTCCGTCGTAAGCGGCGTGACGGCCACGCTGAAGGGCCTGACCATCTCAAACGGCTCGGCCGGCGCCGGCGCCGGTATCGACAACAATGGCACGCTAACGGTCACAGGCTCCGCAATCGACGGCAACCACAGCGCCAGCGCCAGCGGCTACTATGGCAATGGAGGCGGTATCTACAACGCGGGCAGCATGACGCTCGCCGACTCGACCGTCGCCAGCAACGGCGTCGGCCCATTCGGCGGTGGCGGTGGTCTCTACAACGCTGGCACGATGGCGGTCACGAACTCGACCGTGGCGGAAAACGCCGCCGAC
This sequence comes from uncultured Isosphaeraceae bacterium, assembly GCA_963781785.1. Taxonomy (GTDB): domain Bacteria; phylum Planctomycetota; class Planctomycetia; order Isosphaerales; family Isosphaeraceae; genus CAWAHD01. The sequence goes on from CAWAHD010000002.1 coordinate 2,459,521, forward strand.
GCTTACGGCGCCGGCGGTGGCTTCTATAATGCGGGCACGCTGACCATCACCGACTCCACCGTCGCCAACAACTTCGCCATGGCCCAGGGCGGCGGCATCCTTGACGACGGCACGCTCACGATCACCGACTCGACCATCGCCAATAACTCGGCCTACTTCCAGGGCGCCGGCATCTTCACCTCCGGGGGCACGGCGATCATCACCAACTCCACCGTCGCCGGCAACACGGCCCGCGGAGGGGGTGGCGGCATCTTCGCTACCAGCACGACGACGATCACCAACTCCACCATCGCCGATAACAAGGTCGCCGCTGGGATGACGGGCGGCGGGCTGGAAGTCGGCGGCGGGACGACCACTCTCAATAACACGATCGTCGCGCTGAACACGCAGGGGACCACCGGCTTCACGGGCAGCGACATTTCCTTGAGCGGCGGCACCGTGTCCTCAACCAGCGGTTTCAACCTGATCGGCACCGGCGGTTCCGGCGGTCTGACGAACGGGGTGAGCGGCAACCAGGTCGGCGTCGCCAACCCGAGGCTGGGCACGCTCGCCAATAACGGCGGTCCAACCCAGACCATCGCCCTCCTCGCCGGCAGTCCCGCGATCGACGACGGCAGCAATGCACTGGCCGTCGATGCATCGACCGGTCAACCGCTAGCCTACGATCAGCGCGGACCCGGCTATCCGCGGATTGTCAACGGAACTGTCGACATCGGGGCGTTCGAATACGAAGCGGGCACGTTCCTGGTCGTGACGGCGCCGCCGCCCGGCAGCGTCACCGCCGGGGCCGGCTTCGGCCTGACCGCGACCGTCGAGAACAATTCGGGCAACGTGATCAGCTCGTTCGACGGCAGTGTCACCGTGGCGCTATCGAACAACCCCGGCGGGGCCACCCTGGGCGGCACGCTGACGCTGACGGCACAAAACGGTGTGGCTAGCTTCTCGGGACTGACGCTCAACAAGGCTGCCGAAGGCTACACGCTCCTCGCCTCGGCCGACGGTCAGGGTCAGGAGGGGACGAGCGCCTTCGACGTGACGCCAGCGGCGGCCGCCCAACTCGTCGTCACCGCCCAGCCGCCCGGCATCGTCGGGGTTGGCGGCCCGTTCGGGCTGGTCGTCGCGGCGGAGGACGCGTTCGGCAACGCGGATGCCACTTTCGGCGGCAGTGTGGCCGTCGCACTGTCGAACAATCCGGGAGGTGCCACGCTGGGCGGCACCCTGACCGCGACCCCCCAGAATGGCGTGGCCACGTTCTCCGGACTGAGTCTGAATCAGCCGGGAACCGGATACACCCTGCAGGTCTCGGCGGCCGGTCTGGCCGCGTCGAATTCCCGTGCCCTCGACGTTCGCGCCTCGAACGTTCCGACCATCTACACGGTAGACTTCACCAGCGCGAGCGGCGCGGGGTCGGGAAACGCGGGCGACCTGGTGTACGTCATCGGCCTGGCCAATGCAAACTCGAATCCTGGAGGCAGCGAGATCGAATTCGATCCGACCGTCTTCAGTTCACCACAGACGATCACGCTTTCGAGCACCCTGGTGCTCTCCGAGACGGCTGGGCCGGAGGTGATCGACGGACCCGGAGCGAGCCTCGTGACCATCAGCGGCAATGACGCGGTCGAGGTACTCTCCGTCTCCAGCGGCGTGACCGCCAGCCTCGCGGGCGCGACCATTGCGCGCGGCTCAGCCGACGTCAGCGGCGGCGGTATCTACAACAGTGGCACGCTGACCCTCTCGGATGCCACCATCACCGATAACTGGCTCGCCTCCGGCGCCTACGGAGGCGGCGGCGGCGGCGGCAGCGGCCTCTACAACGCGGGAGCGATAACCGTCACCGACTGCGCGATCGACAACAACTGGACTCCGCAGGAAGGCTGGGGCGGTGGCCTCTACAGCACGGGCACGGCGACGGTCACCGACTCGACCGTCGACAACAACTGGGCCTGGTACGGCGGCGGCCTCGACAACCTGGGGACGATGACCGTCACCGACTCCACCGTCGACGGCAACCGGGCACGGACTGCCACCGGCATACTCAACAATTTCGGCGGCACTCTCACGGTCGTCAGCTCCACCGTGGCCGACAACTCATCCTCTGGCCGGGGCAGCGGCATCGCTAGCGGCTCCGGCACCACGGACGTCGTCGACTGCACGATCGCCGACAACGTCGGCGCCGGCCAGGTCAACTCGGGTACGATGATCTTTACCAACTCCACCATCGCCAACAATTACACCATCGGGACGCCGGGCGCCGGACTGCTTGTCCTCGGCGGGACGGCCGTGTTAAACAACACGATCGTCGCGCTGAACACCGACAGCGGCACCACGCCCGATGACATGTTAGGCACGGTGTCCTCAACCAGCGCGTACAACCTGATCGGCACCGGCGGCTCCGGTGGCCTGGCGGGCGGCGTCAACGGCAACCAGGTCGGCGTCGCCGACCCGGGGCTTAGCGCGCTCGGCGATTACGGCGGGCCGACTCAGACCATTGCCCTCTTGCCGGGCAGCCCCGCCATCGACGCCGGCAGCAACGCCCTGGCCGTCGATCCCTCGACCGGGCAAGCCCTGAGCACCGACCAGCGTGGATTTCCACGAATCGTTAATGAGACCGTCGACATTGGCGCGTTCGAGTCGCAGGGCTTCGTGCTTACGGCCACCTCGGGTAGCGGCCAGTCGACGTTGCTCAACACTGCGTTCAACAGTCCGCTCGTGGTGCAGGTCACGGCGAACAACAGCCTCGAGCCGGTGCAAGGCGGCCAGATCAGCTTCACGGCCCCGGCAAGCGGCGCCAGCGCCAGCTTGACGCCGGCCAATCCGGTGACGATCGCCTCTGGCGGCACCGCGAGCGTCACGGCGACGGCTGACGGCGTCGCCGGCAGCTACGAAGTGACGGCAAGTGCTGCCGGCGCGACGAGCCCGGCCGTGTTCGACCTGACCAACGCTACGTCGACCAACGCCCCGGTCGTCACGCTTGAGCCTGTCAACCAGTCGGTGACGGCGGGTTCCACCGCCAGCTTCACGGCGACGGCGGCCGGCAGCCCGACTCCCACTGTCCAGTGGCAGTTGAGCACCGACGGCGGCACCACTTTCAGCAGCATTTCCGGTGCGACCGCCGACACTTACTCCTTCACGGCCGCGGCCAGCGAAAACGGATACGAGTATCGCGCGATCTTCACCAATAGTTATGGATCGGCGACCAGCGCGGCGGCCACGTTGACGGTGAACACGGCGCCCTCGGTGACCACGAACCCCAGCGATCAGACCGTGACCGCTGGCCAGACGGCCACGTTCACGGCCGCCGCGAGCGGGCAACCGGCGCCCACCGTCCAGTGGCAGGTCAGCAGCGACGGCGGCACCACATTCAGCAATACCTCTGGCGCCACCGCCGACACGTACGCGTTTACGGCAGCCGCCGACCAGAACGGGGAAGAATACCGCGCCGTCTTCACGAATAGCGTGGCTTCGGCGACCAGCGCCGCGGCCACCTTGACTGTGAACACAGCGCCGGTGGTGACGACCAACCCGAGCGACCAGACCGTCACCGCCGGCCAGACGGCGACATTCACGGCGGCCGCAAGTGGTCAGCCTGCTCCCAGCGTGCAATGGGAGGTGAGCAGCGACGGCGGGCAGACTTACTCCGACATCTCCGGCGCCACCGCTGACACCTTCTCGTTCACGGCCGCCGCCGGCCAAAACGGCGATCAGTACGTCGCCGTCTTTACCAACAGCGTGGGTTTCGTCAACAGCGCCGCGGCCACCCTGACCGTCAACACGGCGCCAGTTGTGACGACCGGCCCGAGCAACCAGAGTGTTGCCGCCGGCAACACGGCGACCTTCACGGCGGCGGCGAGTGGGCAGCCGGCTCCGACCGTGCAATGGGAGGTGAGCACCGACGGCGGGCAGACTTATTCCGACATCTCGGGCGCCACCGCCGACACCTACTCGTTCGCGGCCGTCATCGGCCAAAACGGCAATGAGTATCGCGCCGTGTTCACGAATTCCGTGGGCTCGGTGACGACCAGCGCGGCGGTGCTCACTGTCACGCAGCCGGCAACCATCATGAGCGCCGCGGTGGGCTGGGGCACGCAGGTCTCCCCACCGTTGGTGACCCAGAGCGATGGATTGCGTCTGCTCCCGGCCGGCAGGAACACGGATATGCCATGGCTCGGGATCACCCAGATCTTACTCACCTTCGACCAGACCACGTCGTTGGCCTCTGGCGACGTCGCGGTGACAAGCGCCATCGGGATCAATTACGGGCCGGTCACGGTCTCCGGGTCGGGAGCCAGCTACACGATCACGCTGGCCCAGCCGATCAACGAGCCCGACCGGGTCACGATCACGATCGCCAGCCCGACCATCGCCATCTACACCCGCCGGCTGGACGTCTTGCCCGGAGACTTGAACGACGACGGAGTGGTCAACGGCCCGGACCTTGTCGGTGTGCACAACCAATGGCTGGGGATCAACGGTGCCGTGCCCACGATCTTCGGTGACATCAATGGCGACGGAGTCGTCAACGTCACGGACTATACCGACGTGCGGGAACGGATCGGCGCGGTTTTGCCGTTCGCGAACATCTGGACCGTGAACAGCCTGGGCGATTCCGGCACCGGCACGGGCCAGTCCGGCGACCTGCGCTATGTCATCACCCATGTCGACCAGACCACGGGGAAGAACACGATCAACTTCTCCGTGACCGGTACGATCACACTCAACTCGGCCCTGCCGGACCTGAGCAACACGACCGGCTTGATCGACATCGAGGGCCCCGGGGCCGCGAGCCTGACCTTGGCCCGTAGCAGTGCCTCGGGAACTCCCGAATTCAGCGTCTTCACGTTGGACGCCAACGTCCAGGCCAAACTCGTCGGCCTGACCATCTCGCACGGCCTGGCCCCTCAGGGCGGCGGCCTCTCAGTCGACGGCGGGAAGGTCTCAGTCACGAATGTGAGCGTGATCAACAACGAGGCTGTGGGAGCCGACGGGGCTGCCGGCTCCGCAACCCGTTCGGGTGCCGGAGGAGCCGGCGGCACGGGCGGCAACGGCCTGGGCGGTGGCGTCTACCTGGCGGGGGGCAGCCTGACGCTGAACCACGACACGATCACGAGTAATATCGCGCGTGGCGGTGCCGGCGGCGATGGTGCCGACGGGGCGTCCGGTGCCGCGGGCGCCAACAGTTTCGCTCCCGCCGGTGGCCCTGGCGGCAGCGGAGGCTCCGGTGGCAGCGGCTTCGGTGGCGGCATCTACCTCGCCGGCGGCAGCCTGACCCTGACGGATGATGTCGCCAGCAGTAACATCGCACGAGGGGGTGGCGGGGGCGCCGGCGGCCAGGGCGGCAGCGGGCTCCGCGGTACCGAATTCGGCCCCGCCGGCCCAGGCGGCGCCGGTGGTGCCGGCGGCAACGGTGGCAGCGGCCTCGGTGGCGGCATCTACCTCGCCGGCGGTAGCCTGGCCCTGGGTAATGATGTCGCCAGCAGTAATATCGCGCAAGGGGGTGGCGGAGGCGCCGGCGGCAAGGGCGGGAGCGGAGGCGAAGGTCGTGTCTACACCAACACCGGCGCCCGCGGCGGCGCGGGTGGTGACGGCGGCAACGGCGGCAACGGCTTGGGCGGTGGGGTCTACCTGGCGGGGGGCAGCCTGAGCGTGAACGACGACACGATCACGAATAATGTCGCGCGTGGCGGAGACGGCGGCGATGGTGCCGACGGGGCGCCCGCCATAGGCTCGAGCAGCAGTGGGCCCGATGTCGGCGGTGATGGTGGCGCCGGCGGCGCCGGCGGCAACGGCGGGGATGGGCTCGGTGGCGGAATCTACCTCGCCGGCGGCAGCCTGACGCTGAACAATGATGTTGCCAGCGATAACGTCGCTCAAGGCGGCGGCGCGGGCGCCGGTGGCCAGGGCGGCAATGGTGGCAAAGGAATCGGCGGCGGTCGCGGCGGCGACGGTGGGGCCGGCGGTAACGGTGGCAGCGGCTTCGGTGGGGGAATCTACCTCGCCGGCGGCAGCTTGACCCTGACGGATGATGTCGCCAGCGGGAACGTCGCGCAAGGCGGCGGCGCGGGCGCCGGTGGCCAGGGCGGCTTTGGTGGCAGAGGATCATTTGGCGGCGGTCGCGGCGGCGCCGGCGGTGACGGCGGCAACGGTGGCAGCGGACTGGGTGGCGCCATCTGGTCGGCCGGCGGCAGCCTGACCCTGACGGATGATGTCGCCAGCAGTAATGTCGCTCAAGGGGGTGGCGGGGGCGCCGGTGGCCAGGGCGGGAGCGGGGGCGGAGGTCGTCTCGAACTCGGCGGCATCGGCGGCGCCGGCGCGGGTGGCCCCGGTGGCAACGGCGGTAACGGCCTGGGCGGCGGGATCTGGTCGGCCGGCGGCGCTCTGACCGTGAACAACGACGTCGTCAGCAACAACGGTGCCGGAGGAGGAGGAGGAGGAGACGGCGGAAATGCCGATGGCGGCGGTATGTTCGTGGCGGGGGGCATCCTCGCGCTGAACGACGACGTCATCGCAAGCAACGCCGCGCGCGGCGGTGCCGCTGGGGGCGGTGGCGCGGGCGGCGGCGGCTATGATTCCGGCTTGTTCGGAGGCGCTGGCGGCGGCGGCGGGGCCGGCGGGTCGGCACGGGGCGGCGGCCTCTACGTCAGTGACGCCATTCTGGCCCCGACCCATGTAACCATTATCAACGATTCCGCCGTTGGCGGAGCTGGCGGCGGCGGCGCTGGTGGCGGTGGCGGCATGGGCCCTGCTTTCGACGGTGTCCTATTGCCTGGCGGGGACGGCGGCTATGGCGGCGGCGGCGGCCGCGGCGGGCCGGGCCAGGGCGGCGGCCTGTTCGTCAGCGCCGGCACGCTGACCCTGAATGGGGCTACGATCGCCAGCGATAGAGCCGTTGGCGGCGCTGGCGGCGCTGGCGGTGGCGGCGGCGGCGGCGGGCACGGCACGTTCGGCGGCGGCGCTGGTGGCGCTGGCGGCAACGGCGGTTCCGGCGGTCTGGGCCAGGGCGGGGGCCTCGACGCCAGCGCGGCCAGGATCGCTGTCAACGACGCCACGATCGCCAACGATTCCGCCATAGGCGGTGTCGGCGGCGGCGGCGGTAGAGGTGGCGGCGGTGGTCAGGGCGAAGAACCATTTTTCGGTGAAGGCGGTGGCGGCGGCGGTTACGGCGGCGGTGGGGGTCAGGGCGGATTGGGTCAGGGCGGCGGCGTGTACGCCGTCGGTGGGAAACTCACTCTCTCGGGCGATCGCGTTGAGCAGGATGCGGCAGCCGGCGGGGCCGGCGGCGGCGCGGGGGCTGGCGGTCCCGGCGGCAGCGGCGGCGGGGCCTCCTTCGCCGCCGGCAGGGGCGGTTCCGGGGGCTGGGGAGGGAAGGGCGGCGGCGGTGGATCGGGCCAGGGCGGCGGCCTGCTCGTCAGCGCCGCCACGTTGATTCTCAACGGAACCACGATCGCTAATAATTTGGCCAGCGGCGGCGCTGGCGGCGCCGGCAATAATGGCGGGCGAGGTGGCTCAGGCGGCTACAGTCAGTACACTGGCAATGGCGGCTCCGGCGGCAACGGCGGCAACGGTGGTGCCGGCGGCGCCGGCGGTTTTGGCCAGGGCGGCGGCTTACTTGTCAGCGCCGGCACGCTGACTCTGATCGGTGCCACGATCGCCAATGATACTTCCGTTGGCGGTGCCGCCGGCTTGGGCGGCGATGGCGGCAACGGCGGGTCGGGCCGGGGCGCTGGCAGGGATGGCGGCAATGGCGGCAATGGAGGTAATGGCGGCAACGGCGGTCAAGGGAACGGCGGCGGCGCGTACATCGCGGGCGCGTTGGCCTCGCTGGCCGATGACACTTTTGCCGGCAATCGTGCCGAAGGAGGTTCAGCCCAAGCTGGCGGTGCAGGGGGGGCCGGCGCGAGTGGCTTTGGCCCTGGTGGCGCTGCGGGTGACGCCGGTGGGCCAGGTCAAGCCGGTGCTGCTGGCGGTGGCTCTGGCGGTGGCGCCGACGTCGATGGTGCCAGCGCCAGCCTGGTGAACACAACGATCGCCGACAATGTCGTCGCCAGCGGCGGTGCGGGCGGAGGGCTGGATGTCATCGGCGGCACAGCCTCTCTGGATAACACGATCGTCGCACTCAACACCATTGGGATCGGCAGCGGCGCAGGCCGACGACATCGCCGGCACTGTCGCCGCGGCAAGCGCATACAATCTGATCGGCACCGGCGGTGCCGGCGGCCTGACCAACGGCGAGAACGGCAACCAGGTCGGCGTCGCCAGCGCCAACGTGGGCCTGGCCTCGGGCCTCGCGAACAACGGTGGGCCGACCGAGACTATCGCCCTGGTAGCTAGCAGCTTTGCCATCGACAAGGGAAGCAACGGCCTGGCGGTCGATCCCTCGACCGGACAGCCGTTGTTGTATGATCAGCGCGGCCCCGGATTCCCGCGGATTGTCAACGGCATCGTCGATATCGGTGCTTACGAGTTCCAGGGCGCGTTCGTCGTCGCAACCTCCGTCGGTTGGGGAACCCAGACCGCCGCGCTCCAGACTGCCGCTGACGGTCTCCGACTTCTACCTGCGGGTCGCAACATCGACCTGCCCTGGCTGGGTATCGACGAGTTGCAGATCACGCTTAGCCAGGCCGAGACACTAGCCGCTGGAGACGTGACGGTTTCGAGCGCACTCGGCGTCAACTACGGCCCGGCCACGGTTTCCGGTTCGGGGACAAACTACACGATCACTCTGGCCCAGCCGATCGACAAGGCCAACCTGGTGACACTCACGATTGCCACCACAACCATTGCCACCTTCACCCGCCGGCTCGACGTCTTGCCGGGTGATTTCAACGACGACGGCGTGGTCAACGGCTCGGACCTCGTCGGTGTGCACAACGAATGGCTGGGGATCAACGGCGCCGTGCCCACCATCTTCGGTGACTTGAATGGCGACGGAGTCGTCAACGTCACGGACTACAACGACGTGCGGGAACAGATCGGCGCGGTTTTGCCGTCCGCGAGCGATGCATCGATCGCTGTTGCCCCGGCGAGCCAGGCTGGTCACGCGGTGGTGCAGATCGGCGCGGTTCCCGCGTCGGTGGTGGATGCAGCGATCGCCGTTGCGCCGACGAGCCAGGCTGGTCCTGCGGTGGTGCAGATCGTCGCGACTCTCCCTTCGGTCAGCGCTGCGCCGATCGCCGTTGCCGCGACGAGCCAGGTTGGTCCGGTGGTGGTGCAGATCGGTACGAGTCACGCGTCGCAGCCCACGGCGGCGAGCCAAGCCCGGCCACATCCGCGGGCCGAGATTCATTTATCCCGGCGAGGATCCAGGCTGGGCACCATGTCCACAGGCAAGATGATCCACCAGCGGTTGATCGAGCGCAATGATCAGGATGTACGCATTCGAATTCTGCGTGATGATTCGCGGCAACATCGTTGACTTTCGTTGCCACCGACGTACTCAGTGACGGTGGTGATCGATCGTCAGGACATGAGGACACTTTCTATGAACTGCACTTATACATGTACTCCGTCGAGTCGGCCGCCTGCCTCGCAGGTTTCAGGCCGGGGAGTGGTCCCGGTAGGGCGGCTCGGCTTTTTGGTGGCTGTTGCTCTGGCAACGAGCCTGGCGCTCGCGGCTCCCTGCCGCGCCGGGGGGCTGGTGATTGAGCTGCCCACCCTGACGAACGTGGCACCCGGCTCCAGCGGCTCGTTCGACGTGTTGCTCCGCGACACCGATCCGGCCGGCAGCCCGGGCTACAATGTGGCCGAAGATAATTTCGAGCTGACGCTGACGGGAGCAGCGGGCTTCACGTTCACGAATGCGACAATCAACATGAGCGTCATGTATATTTACGTGCAATCGACCGACGCGGCTTCTGGACTGCCGCTCTCAACCAGCACGTTTCCCAACACTGACTTCATTGCCAGCGACATTGAAAACGCCCCTCCCAACTATTACCGGACGTTGAATCCCGGGGACGTGTTCGGGCTGGCCAACGTCTCCTACACGGTTGATTCCAACGCAAGCGGCACGGACGCGCTCACGATCGCGAACGTGGGTATTGCCACAACACTGACGGATATCAACGGAAACAATATCCCGTTCACGGTCATGAACGGCGCGATCTCCACGTTCGCGGTGCCCGAGCCGTCGGCACTGATCCAGGCCGCGACCGGCCTTCTGATCGCCGCGGGTGCAGCCGGGTGGCGCCGGCGGCGGTGATGAGGGACGCAGAGAAACGGGCCGGAGAGAATGCGGAACCTGGCCGCTGATAAACGTGGATTCACGCGGATCAGAGAAATAGAACGGGTTGGATCGACCCGTTCCCAACAGTCCGTCTGAATTGAGCGCACTAACTGACTGGGTCGACAACACGCGGCGACGGGGATAAACTGAACAGGTAAGGAGAATTGGTGAAATGAATACTCAACTACCCAAAGACTTGGAGCAATTCGTGCGCGCCAAGGTGCGGAGCGGCCGTTTCAGCTCCTCCGATGAGGCGATCACCGAGGCCGTGCGTTTGCTCCGGGAGCGTGAAGAGGCCGAAGAAGCCCGCGTCTTGGAGGGCATTCGCCAGGGCCTGGATGACGTGCGGGACGGCAGAGGACGGCCCGCGGAGGAAGTGTTCGCGGATATCCGGCGTGAGTTCGACCTTCCCGCTGACTCATGACCTACCGCATCATCATCGAGCCCACGGCCGAGCGGGGAATCCGGGCCGCCGTCCGCTGGAAAACCGAACACGCTTCCCCCGCCGTCGCGGTGAAGTGGTTCAATAGCCTGATCAAGCAAATCGACACGTTAAAGTTTCATCCGACCCGTTGCCCGCTGGCAATGGAGAACGACAACTTCCCGGAAGAAATCCGCGAGCTGCTGCACGGCAGGCAGAAACATCACAAGCATCGGATCATATTCACGATCCGCGACGACATTGTCCATATCCTGTATGTGCGTCACAGTGCCCGCGACGAGTTGGAACCCTGATCTCTCTTGGCCGCGCCCTGTTTGTTCTTGATCGACCCGCACGGCAACGGACCGGCCTTCTTCCGTTCATGGAGGCGTCGCCGGATCACCCGGGCACGCTGCCAAATGAGTCTCCAACGCGGGAAATAGCGCTCAGTGGGACCACTGAATTGCTTGGGTCCCGCGTCGGGGTTTCTCGCCTCAAGAACCAGACCGGCCGCCGCATCGGATCGGACGGATCGGACGGATCGGACGGATCCGTCGCGGCGGCCGGCGTGCGCAGCTTCTTGGGAAGACCCACGTGACGCATTCTCCCGCCGGCTTCGGTCGGCGATGAATCCGGATCGGAGCGTCACAAACCGATCCCCGTCGCCGGTTCCAAGACCGTCCTCGATCTCGAGGGCCTAACGGCGATTGTTCGACTTACGCCGACTTGGCCTTCCCGTCGCAATCGGACAACACACAACGCTGAGCCGAGGAAGGAACCCGAAGACGAGAAGCATCCATCGTCGGAACTCCCCCCAATCATCTCGAGCTTCTGGGCTGGGTAATCTTCGTACGCCTCCTTGATCCGGTGCGACTTACTGGCTACATTAGTACATCTGTCGGACCCAATAGCAGATGGGACGGGCGTGGTGCCCCGCGCTCGCCCGGCATCCGAGCCCGGGAGGTCACCATGCAGCTCGCTCTCCGCTCAGCCATGGTTCTTGCCCTGGCGGTGCCGGGCGCACGGGAGGTCCGGGCGGGGGAGGCGTGGTATCTGGAATTTGAGGCAGGTCGAGCAGCCGCGGAAGCCCGCGGCAAAGACTTGCTGATCGACTTCGGGGGAAGCGACTGGTGTTTGCCGTGCCGGTGGCTCAAGCAACGAGTCTTGTCCAGGCCGGAGTTCGTCGAGCGGGCCGGTAGAGAGTTTGTGCTCGTTGACATCGACCTGCCAATGACGAGCCGTACTCCCATCCCCTCCGACCGGAAAGAGCGCTATCAGAAACTCCAGCAGCGGTACGGGATCACCACGGTTCCGACGGTCGTCCTGGCGCTACCCGACGGCCGGCCCTACACGCGGACGACGTACCGCGAGGCGCTGCGGACCCCCGAGTCGTACTGGGAGCACCTTGCGTCGCTTCGTGAGCGGGGCCGGCGACTGCGCGATGCACTGGCCCGGGCCGGGACGCTCACCGGCCGGAAGCAGGCCGAGGCGCTTGCCGGCGGGCTAGCCGAGGTCGACCCGCGATTCGTCCCGAGGTTCTACGGCGACCGCGTCGCCCAGCTACGGGCGGCCGAGCCATCGGATCCCACCGGCTACCTCGCCTTCCTGGACGGTCGCCGCGGGCTCGACGAATTCCAGGCCGGGCTGGACCCGCACACCTGCGCGATCGACCCGGCGACGGTCGACGCCCTGATCGCCCGGGTGAAGCTGCGCGGCGAGTCTCTCCAGGAGGCGCTGGTGCTCCGCGCGGCCGGCGAGGTGCTGGCCGGAGAAGACCGCCGGGCGCTTCGTACACTCGCGGCCGTGCTCGACGCCCAGCCGTCGCGGACGCGGTTTGACCGCGGCGATTTCGTTCCGCTCACCACGGCCGCCGTGGCCACGGTCCGGCGCCGGATCGCCGAGGGCGAGGCCAACCCGGGGACCGGGGTCGCCCTGTATTATGCCCTGCAACGCATCTTCCTGTTCGACCTGCCGAATCCCTACGAGCAATCGTGCGGCGAGGCATTCCGGCCCAACATCCGGGTCCGCGAGGTGATCGGCGACAAGTACGGCCGCGCCTTGATCCGCTCGACCGAGGGCCTTGGTGCGGAGGCCCGCGCTCGCGCCCTGGCCAAGGGCCTGGAGGGGACGTTCTTCGCCGCCCGGGGGTCGATCCGAGAAATCGTTCTCGAGCTGATACCGGGCCTGGTCGGCAAGGAGACCGCCAGGATGATCCTGCCGGGCACATATTACCCCGCATGGATCCCCTGACCCGGCCCGCGAGCGGTCGCAAGCGGAATCCCGGGGCACGCCTCATCGGCCTTTGGTCGCATGCGCATCCGGCTTGTCGTCGCTGGCACCGACATCCAGGCGATCCCACGTGGATGTCTTCGCGTGGTAGACATACACAAGTCGACCAACTTGATAAGCCGACGCGCCCAGGCCCAGGGCGATCGGCTGGACGACTCCGCTGGCCGGTTCGTCCAGGTCCAAGGGCGACCACTTGCCTGACTGGATATTGAACACGGCGACCCGCGTGATCTTCGGCCCCTCGAGACGCAGACCAATGACCCCCGCGTTCCGGAGCTCCGTGGGCGTCACCCGGATCGGCTGCCCCTGCGTAATGCCCTGGAGGTCCAGACGCTCCCACGTGGATGTCTTTGATTGATACATGTAAACAGATTTACCGACATTGTACGCCCAGGCGCCGTGGCCCAGGGACATCGGCTCGACGACTCCGCTGGCCGGTTCGTCCAGGTCCAGGGGCGACCACTTGCCTGACTCGATGTTGAACAGGGCGACCCGGGTGATCTTCGGCCCCTCGAGACGCAGACCCACGACCGTGCGCGCGCGGGCTCACCGTCGGCGTCACCTTGATCGGGTGTCCGTCCGTCGCGTTCAGCCGAACGGCCTTCACCGCATTAGTCTCGACATTGTAGGCGAAGGCCACGTTCCCCGTCGGCGAGGCCGTGAACGAGTAGCCACCAAAGAGCCGGGTGGGTTGGAGTACGCCTTCCGGGGTGTCGGCCGGCGGAGACTCGCTGTCTGTGTCCACCGCGGGGAGGGCGTTTGTGTCGTTCGGGATGTCCTCTTTCTCTGCCTCAGCGAGTTTCGGTTGGACCGCCGGCGGCGGCACGACCTTCTGCGCCTCCTGGGCCGGATTCGATCGCTCCCTGGGTTTCTCGGATTCCTTGTCTTGATTCCCAGGATCCGTGGCGTGAGCCCGGTAGGTGAGGCTCGTCCCGGCTGCGGCGAGCGCCGACGCAACCAGAAGCATCGCCGTGGTGAGCTTGAGCTTGTTGAGCAGCATGGTCTTCAAAACCTCCCGTGTAAGGGCAGCGACTTCCGCGGAGACCATCCCCGCCGTCACCGCCTGGCCCGCCGCCCCCAAGCTCGCAGCTTGAACCGTCGAGCGGACCAATTCGGATGGCGAGCCGGCCCGCGCCACATCATCTGCGAGCAGGACTCCCAGCGCCCCGATCGTGAGCGGCGTGCCGGGCCCAGACAATCGGCGCGCCAGGAGCGCCCTGGCCCTCGACAGCCGGCCCGAGACCGTGCCGACGGGCCAGCCGAGCTGCTCGGCCGCTTGCCGGTGGGTTTTCGCCTGAAGCTCGCAGAGGATGACGGGCATGCGGTACTTCTCGGGCAGGCGGTTCACCTCCCGATCCAGCCGCGAGGGCAAATCGTCCGCGTGCTCTTTCGGGACGGCTTTGGGTTCGATCATCTCCCGGGCTGGGCGTTCCCGAACCCGCCGCCTCGCCCTGGTCGCCCTCGCTTTCATGGACGTCTGGAATGCCACCCCGTAGAGCCAGTTGCCGAGTTTCTCCCGCGGCATGATCGAAGCTGCCTTGCGTGCGAGGACCAGAAACGTGGCCTGAAAGGCGTCTTCGGCGTCGTGGTGATCGCGGAGGACACGGCGGCAGACGCCCCAGACGAGCGGCCCAAATCGCTCGACAATCACCTCGAAGGCCGCGGCCTCACGCCGTTCCACGAACCGATCGAGCAATTGCCCGTCCGAGAGCATCCCGACGGCGCCCTCGTTGAAGAGGGTGCCCAGCTCTCGAATCGCCGCATGCATGCCGCTGTGCTCCACCGCGCCGCCCCTTCGATCGTGCCGGGCCTCTATCCGGTATATTACCGGGTCGAGCCCTGACTCATACAACTTCCTCAAAACAATTGCGTGAACAGGGCAGACGCTTGCAGACCAAGACCGGGGTGAACGGCCGCTGGCTCTGCGCTATAATGCGGAGAGGGTCAGGCCGCATCGATTGGTGAGGAGGTCGCGGATGCAGTCCAAGAAATCGCTGATGGCGTTCGTGGGAGTGGTTCTGGGGTTGTCTGCCGCCCTTTATGTGAGAGGAAAGTTTGCGATGTCGGAAACACCCGCTGTTCGCGAACCTGTTCGCGAACCTGTTCGAAAGCCGCCGGGGATGGAACAAGCGACATTCGGCAATGGCTGCTTCTGGTGTACCGAGGCCGTGTTTCAGCGGCTCTTGGGAGTGCAATCGGTCGTATCGGGCTTTAGCGGCGGCTCGGTGAAGAACCCCAGTTACCAGGAAGTCTGCACAGGCACCACCGGGCACGCCGAGGCGATCCAGATCACTTACGACCCGGCGCTCGTGTCGTATGAAGAACTTCTGGAAGTTTTCTGGCAGACGCATGACCCGACCACTCTGAACCGCCAGGGCAACGACGTGGGTACGCAGTATCGCTCGGTGATCTTCACTCACTCCGACGAGCAAAAAGAGCTTGCGGAAAAATACAAGAAGAAGCTCGACGCGTCCGGCGCATTCGCGGATCCCATCGTCACGGAGATCGTCCCGTTCACCGAGTTTTATCGGGCCGAGGACTACCATCAGAACTATTTCAACGACAACCCGCGGCAGCCGTATTGCCGGTTCATGATCGTGCCCAAGCTCGACAAGCTCAAAAAGGTGTTTCATGAAAAGCTGAAGACGGAGTAGGCGCGCACGTCATTCAACGCTCCCGTGTACGGAAGATGACCGGTGTGCGTGGCCAAGATCATTGCTGCAAAATCGGCGATTCCTGAGCAAGTTAGCTGAGGCTGTTGAGAGAGCCCCCGTCTCATCGATTATCTTCAACCACGGTGAGTCATTTACCTTGGGAACTCTCACAGGATGGTGGTCATGAATCAGCCGGGTGGAAGCGCGGGCTCCGATTCTCGCCGGCGCGGGTTCGCGACGACGCACTGGAGTCTCGTCGTGGCCGCCGCCGAGGGTGCGCCGGCCGATTCTCGCAACGCGCTCGCCGCGCTCTGCCGCACGTACTGGTATCCGCTCTACGCCTACCTGCGCTCGCATTGCCATGGGCAACACGACGCGGAGGACTTAACGCAAGAGTTTTTCGCCACACTGCTCGAGAAAGGGCATCTCCAGGCGGCGGACCGCCGTCGGGGCCGGTTCCGGTCATTCCTCCTGACCGTATTCAAGCGGTTCCTCGCCAAGGAGCAAGAGCGCGCCGAGCGCGCAAGCGTGGCGGTGGAAGAACCGTCCTCTCGCTCGACTTCCCATCGGGCGAGGAACGCTATCAGTGTGAGCCGTCCCACGACTGGACGGCGGAGCGCCTCTTCGACCGGCGCTGGGCTCTGACGATTTTGGATCAGGTCTTGGCACGACTCGGTGCTCAGTACACCGCCAGCCGGAAAGGCCGTCTTTGGGAACAGCTTCAGCCCTATCTGACGGGAACCGCAGCCGCGCCGCCGTTGGCCACGGTCGCCGGCGCCCTGGGAATGACGGAAGGTGCGGTCAAGGTTGCCGTGCATCGCCTGCGACAGAGGTACCGTGAGCTGCTTCGAGACGCCGTCGCACAAACGGTTGCTCAGCCGGAAGATATCGACGACGAGCTGGCGCACCTGCTGGCGGCCTTGCGCGGTGGGAGTACCTAGCGCGGTTTCCCGGGTGGTGTAACCTTCGGGCGGCTTTCCGTAAGTACAACAGTGGACACACCACGGTCGCGACGGGAGCTGCGTGATGGCGGAGACACTTCGGTGTCCGGAATGCGATGCCGATCTGGCTGCGGACGCCCCCGAGGGCCTCTGCCCCGAATGCCTGCTGAGACAGGGCTTGTGCCGCGGAACCGGCGGTCCTGAGACGACCGGTCCCGCGGCGGCCGAGACGGGCTCGGGCACTCCAGGGGGAGCCGGGCCGAGGGCACCCTTCACCGCGTCCAGTCGCTTCGTTCCGCCCGAGCCTCGGGAACTGGCCAGGCACTTTCCCCAGCTCGAGATTCTCGCGCTGCTAGGCTCCGGCGGCATGGGGGCGGTGTACCAGGCGCGCCAGGCGGCGCTGGATCGTCTGGTGGCGCTCAAGATCCTGCCCCCGGGGGTCGCTCACGATCCCTCGTTCGCCGAACGATTCACCCGGGAGGCCCGTGTCCTCGCCCGGCTCAGCCATCAACACATCGTCAACATACACGATTTTGGCTGGGCCGGCGATCTGTACTACTTCATCATGGAGTTCGTGGACGGGATGAATCTGCGGCAATTGATCGCCGCTGGGAGGCTCGAGCCGAGCGCGGCGCTGGCGATCGTGCCCCAGATCTGTGAAGCCCTTCAGTACGCACATGATGAAGGGATCATGCACCGCGACATCAAGCCGGAGAACATCCTGATCGACAAGAAGGGTCGGGTGAAGATTGCCGACTTTGGTCTGGCGAAGCTGCTCCATCGTGGTGCCGAGGGAGAACCGGCCTCACCTCGACTTTGGACGCTCACCGGCTCGGGGCAGGTCATGGGCACGCCGCACTACATGGCCCCGGAGCAGATGGAGAGGCCGCTGGCCGTCGATCACCGCGCCGACATCTATTCGCTGGGAGTGGTCTTCTACGAAATGCTCACCGGCGAGCTGCCGCTAGGCCGCTTCGCCCCCCCGTCGCGGAAGGTCCAGGTGGACATCCGGCTCGACGACGTCGTGCTGCGCTCGCTGGAGAAGGAGCCGGCGCGACGCTATCAACAGGCCGGCGAGGTGAAGACCGATGTGGAGAGCATTTCGCGGTCGGCTCTTACGCCCGCTGCTTCGTCCGCTCCTCGGCCGGTCGTCGGTCCGCTGCTCACGCCGGAAATCGAGGAGGCGCGGCGCCGAGTGGCTGGGCCAGCCATCGGGCTGATCGTGGCCGGCGTGCTGGCCAGTCTCCAGCCGATTGCGATGCTCGGATTCCTCTTCACCAGGCAATTTTCCGACGAGCCCCACCTGCCCGGGTTCATGTTGTCCTCTTATTTCTTCCTTGCTCTCCTGGCTGTTCCCGTCGCTATGGTGGTCGGGGCCATGAAGATGTTGCGAATCCGATCCTACGTCTGGTCAAACACCGCCGGCGTGCTGGCTCTCTCGCCCCTTTCCGGACTATTCTGGCCGATCGGACTGCTGATCGGAATCTGGGCGCTGGTGGTCCTTGGCCGCGACGACGTCAAGGAAGCCTTCCGCAAGCAGCGGAATCCCTTCGGCGTGCCCGATGTTGACGATCCGGGCGGCCCCGAAGCTCAAGCCTTTGCTCGATCGGGCGATCTTCCAGGAAGCACCGAGACCTGACGACCCTGTGCGTGGCCGAGATAATTGGCGGGAACTCGGCGATTCCCGAGCAACTTGGCTGAGGGCGTCGAGAAAGCCTCTGTCCCACCGATCATCTTGAGCCACGGTGCGTCAATTACCTTGAGCACTCACATCCGACCGGATTCAAGTTCCCGGCGCGCCCGCGTCGCTGGGCGCACGCGACAGGCCCTCGGCGGCGCCGCGCGCCGCTCGCCGGGTCGCGGGCTGCCGGGTGCTCCGCCCCCTTCGCCACGCTCCCCTGGCTCCCTCCGCTCTCGACCCTGGCCTGAACTCGGCACAGCGGAAGCCCAGATCGACGCCCCGGGCCGAAGGCTCCTGGCGGTCGCGGAACGCCGCGCGTACGCCCTGCGCGCCGATGAGCCACGAGCCGCCCCGGACCACGCGGCGGGCGGACGGCGATTCGGACGCCGACGCGCGAGCTCGGTCGGAATAGTCATCCGCCCAAACATCGGCGCACCACTCCCGCACATTTCCGAGCGTGTCGTACAGGCCCCAGGAATTCGCCTCCTTGCTGCCGACGGAGTGAGTCTGACGTCCGCTGTTCGCGCCGTACCACGCGATACCATCGAGGTTTTCGGAATAACGCGCAGTCCCCGTCCCCGCGCGACAGGAATACTCCCATTGAGCCTCGGAGGGAAGCGACAGTTGGAGACCATCAAGCCGCGAATTCAGGGACGTCAAGAATTCCTGGCACTCTTGCCAGCTCACCGATTCGACGGGATGATCCGCCACCTTGAAACGGCTGGGATTCGCTCCCATGACGGCTTCCCAGAGGCCCTGTGTGCAAGGGGTGTCAAATATCCAGAAGCCGGATTCGATCGACATCAGTTGCCGTGGGCCTTCATCCGGAAACCGGCCTTCCTCATCCTCCGGGGAACCCATCCAGAAAACTCCGGGAGGGATCCAGCGAAGGCGCTGGACGACGTCGCCGACGTTGATCGCACACCAGGGACCATGCAGTCGATCCTCTCCCCATTCTGACGCCCAGGCCGGCGGAACGCCCCGCTGTAGAGGATGGGCCCACGTTCCTGGAGGATGACGCGTCGTCGACATTTTGCGCCTCAGGAAGAGCGATTCAATTCGCTCAGTTGCTCAAATACGGGTTTCTCCTCCGCCGGGGCGCTGCGCTCGCCGGGTCGCGGTCTCCGGGTTGCTCCGCAACCGTCGCCTCGCTCCCCTGCCTCGCTTCGCTCACGAGCCCATGCCTGAACTCGGCACAGCGGAAGCCCAGATCGGCGTCCCGGAACGGGGGCACGGGGCGGTAGCGGTACGCCGCGCGCACGAGTCGCGCGAGGGTGAGCCACGAGCCGCCCCGGACCACGCGGTGGGCGGACGCGGAATCGGCCGACGGAGCCGCGCGCGATTTCTCCGTATCGTCGGTCACCCAAGGATCCTTGCACCACTCCAAGACATTCCCCAGCATGTCGTACAAGCCCCAAGGATTTGCCTTCTTCCTGGCCACGGGGTGCGTTCCGGCCTTCTCGAATTCGAACTGCTTCTCCGGCCATTCTGAAGCATCCCAGCCGTTGCTCAGCTCGAAGTCGATCCCACTGTTCCCGCCGTACCAGGCAATTTCGTCAAGGATCGGCGCGCAGTTGATGCCCTCGGTCTTGAGAGGGCCGGCGTAGGTCGCGGTCGTGGTCCCCGCGCGGCAGGCGTACTCCCACTGGGCCTCCGACGGCAGCGAGAGAGAAAGACTGGCGTTTTCGAGTTTGAACCGTTCGTTGATTATCTCGACGAATCTCTGGCAATCGTCCCACGACACCTTCTCCACGGGCCGATCCGGCGACTTGAACTGACTCGGGTTCCCGCCCATCAGCGCTTCCCAGAGCGCCTGCGTACATGGTGTAGCGAACATCCAGAAGCCCTCCGCGATCGTAACCTCGTGTTGTGGTCCTTCGTCCGCGTATCGCCCTTCCTCGTCCGGAGGAGAACCCATCATGAACCGACCCGGCGGGATCCAGCGGAGGCGTTGGCGGACGGGGCGGAGCGGCGCATCGGGCGGAGCGTTTTTTTTCTTCCCGGCCGAAGGTCTCGTGGACGGCTTTGCGACTTTCGCGTCGATTGTGAACTCCGCCCAGAGCCCATACCTGTCTCGACCGATGGCTGAGGCCCACTTCGGACGCGTCGTCGTGCGGAGCACGACTTGCTCGACGTCCGAACTCACGCGCAACGGCGCCAGCCCCGCGAACGACACGCCGTCTTTTCCGGGCGTGTCGAGATTGATCCAGCCCGCTCGCCCGGCGCTCTGATTGCGACCTAAGGGCCCCGGGGTTCTGATCTCGGCACAGCGGAAGCCCAGGTTGTTGAACCGGCCGGAGCGCGTCAGAGGGTAGCGGTATGCCGCGCGCACGTTGAACGCGACGTCGCGCCACGAGCCGCCCCGAATCACGCCGCGGGCGGACGCGGGGGCGCGTTTCTTCGCGTTAAAATGAGCAGCCCAGGCATCTTCACACCACTCAAGAACGTTGCCGAGCGTGTCGAACAAGCCCCAGTCGTTGGGTGCTTTTTTCCCGACCGGGTGCATCTCCCGCGCGCTGTTGTCCCAGTACCAGGCGATCTCGTTCAGGTCCTCGCGATAGCGCGGGGTATCCGTCCCCGCGCGGCAGGCGTACTCCCATTGCGCCTCCGACGGGAGCGTTAATTCCAGCCCCTCGCACGTTTCGTTTAACCGCTTGAGAAACTCCTGACACTGATTCCAGCTCACGTTTTGAGCGGGACGATCCGATTTCGCTTGAACCCTCGGCAACTCGATGACGAAGCGAGCCCCCTGTCCAGCGCCCCCATCCTCGTAGATCGTGCCGTTGTGCCAGTTGATGATCCGAAGCACCGACGGCAAACCCAGACCCCGCGCTGGACGATCGTCGGAACGGGCGCCCGATTCGAAAATCCTCGCCTTCATGTACTGCGGCACGCCCGGACCATTATCGCTGAAGATGAGGCGAACCCAATCCGAGTCTTCTTTCTTCAGTAGCGTGACCGCCAAGGAGATTCTCACGCCGCCGACACTCCGCGCATTCAGAACCAGCTCGTTCAGCACTTGCACCATCAGCTCGCGGTTCAGATCCATCTCGATGCGGTCTAAATTCGCATCGTTCCGTACATCGATGGAAAGGTCCAAATTGTTGGCGATCGAATCGTGAATCAATTCCATCAAGTCCACGCGCCGGATCGGCTCTCGGAATTCGCCGGGGTTTTTCGACATCACCGCGTCCCACAGGGCCTGGGTACAGGGCGTGTCAAACATCCAGAAACCCGACGCGATCGTCTCCTCGTGCCGCGGTCCTTCATTGGGATTGCGTCCGTCTTCGTCCTCTGGCGACCCCATCCAGAACGTGCCCGGTGGAATCCAGCGGAGGCGCTGCTTGACTGTTTGCACGCGCAGGTCGACCCAGGGCCCGAGATCATCTCTCCCCCAGCCGTCGGCCCACGCCGGTGCGATGCCGCCTTCCCAGAAGTCGTCGAGCGGCTCGATCTTGAGGCGGCTCTGGAACGTGCGCAGCAAGACGAGAGGACTGCCGCCCCGGGATGCCGGGCCCACGGTCAGGCGATCGCCGAGCTGGCGAAGCTCGATCCGGCGTTCGGTTTCCGGCGGCAAGAACAGGGGATCCGCTCCGTCGGGAAGCACGGCATCGGGTTGATCGCGATGAACGATCGACCAGATCCGGTGCAACGCGCGGCTCAACCGATCGCGACCCTGATTGGCGACTTCCAGGAACCGCTGGGAGATTTCCCCATGCCAGGCTGCCAGTGGACCCAGCTCCGCGAACCCTGTTTTCGATTCGAGCAAAGCAGCCTGTGCTTCGAACCACGCGCACATCTCGCCGCGCTCGTCCTCCGACACGAGTGCGTCGAATCGGACGTTTCCCATCTCCGCATACCAGAGGCCCTCGTAGACCTTGTTGTGAGACGCCTCGACGCGCTCGTAGACCGGGCGCCGAAGCTCACGGCTCTGGCTGGGGAGCCCGGTGCGAAAACGATCGGCTTGGAGACTGGTCGCGAACCCGGCGGCTTCGCAATGGGGGTCGCCGAATGCTTCGTGCTGCCAGACCCGCGACTCGATGCCTGGTTCGCCGCGACTCGCCGGCAGAAGCCGGCGGACGAAGCGGATCAGTTGAGGCTCGATCCTCAGCGTGAACGAGAGAAGCGTGAGTATTTGCCGGACCAGGGCATCGGTTCCCTCGTCGCTGAGCGCGGGAGCGTCGGCGCTGGTTTCCCAGGGCAGGATGGTCCAGTACCGGCTCAATTCTTTGGGGCAGGCCGCGCGACGAAAGGGGACGACTGCCAGCGGCTGCACCTCCAGATCGCGGAGACGTCGCCCCCGCTCGGCCCACAGAGACACGAGCCCCGAGCTGTTGGCGCGAGAACACCGAGATCGCTGAGCGCCACCACCGCCGATCCTGGTTGAGGCGGCATGTAGTCGAATGTTTGACGGCCGATCTTCATCGAGTATGGCTCGAGATGACCTTCCGCCAGGAAGACCATTGAGAGCCCTTCGGGGGGATAAATGTCGCGAATCGCCAGCCAGGCGCGGGTCTGGTCTTCCCAGTACGGGATCAAGCGGCGCGACCGATCCACGAACACCTGGACCGATCGCCCCCAGCTCTTGCGTGACGATCTCGGAATCGCGGCGAGCAACCGACCCCGACTCCACGCGTCGACGATCCGGTCGACGTCGATCTCGCGGCTGATCGCCTGTGTGGGCGAAGCGGCGCGCAATCGGGTGAGCAAGCTCGCGGTCGACGACAGCGGCAAGAAGGTAAGATCGACAGGCTTGCGTTCTGGCTGGATCGTCGACCGTTCGTCGCTGGCAGGGGCCGCGGCGCCTGCGATTCCTTCGGTTTCGGCCGAAGGCCGGATACGAACCTCGAACTGAGTGGCCTGCCAGAAGGGAATGTCGCGGGCCACGACGGCGGAAGTCGGCGCGGGGGCGCCGGTCGAGCGTCGTCGATCGCTCCAGCCAGCGGCTTGATCCGCGGCGGTTCGGGCGCGACGAGCCGGTAGCCGAGCAGTCCGGCGAGGTACTCCTCAAGCTCAGGGTCTCCCAGGCAGCGGGCACGGATCAGGTCGGCCCGGCCGGTCATGCCGCGTGTGAAGCCGGTGCCCCTCATGCGCCCGGGCTCTCCTGTTTCCTCAAAACGTAGTGCTTGATCGAATCGAGAAGCTCCGTGGGATCGCCTCCCGACGGGCCCAGCTCGAGCACCGCCCGAAGAAGGTCGAGGAACTCGGCTTGACCGGGCAGAGGCTTGACGAATCGCTCCCGCGCCTCGGCGCGTTCGTCGGCGATGAGCTTTGCAGCCTTCTTGAAGAGACCCTCACGACCGTTGCGGGCCTTGGGGAAATGGACCTTGGCGCGCTCGATCAGCAGCTCCATCAGTTTTTCATGGTCGTCGGGCAGTCCGAGATGGAGCACGAAGCAACGGCGCACGAAGGCGGCGGGAAGCACGCGCTCCTCGTTGGTTGTGACGATCACGAGGGGGAATGGCTCGACAATTTCCACAGGTTCCGCTTGGCCCTGCGGCGAAAACTGGCCCGCGCCGAGCGCTTCCAGGAGACCGTTAGGAACGTCTGTGTCTGCCTTGTCGATCTCGTCGATCAAGACGACCCGCCCGTTTTTGGGGTCAGCGTTGCCGCGCACCACGGGGGTTGCGGTCTCGCTCCGGGTCGCTTGCTTCAGCGCGCTCTCCCAGTTGAACGCCCACCACAGGGGCCCCGGCCGCACGTAGTCGGCGACGTCGAGCACTTTCCGGAGGCTCTGCCTGGCGACGCGCGACTGTTCGGCCGGGGATTCGCCGGAGTTCGCCCTGGGCTTCGTCAGCGCGGGCAAAAACGAGGACGCGGTCATCTGGGCGTCGGCCAGCCGCAGCACGGCATCGAAGGTCCAGAGCAGGTCCCGCGACTCGGTGCGGGAGTCGACCACGCGACTCACGAGCGGCCGCTTGAGGACGTACGCCGCGGCCGCCGCCAGTTGCGTCTTGCCGACGCCGGGCTCGCCCCTCACCAGCAACGGACGCCGCGAAGCGAGCGCAGCACGGATCGCCTGGGCGCTATCGCGATCGAAAACGTGCCACTGCTCCGCAACCGCTGCGCGGTCGACGAGCGGGATGGGCCTTTTGAGGAACTCCTCAATTGGAAGGATCGAGAAACCTGGGTTTTCAGTCGTTCGCGCCATGAGCGGGCCGGTTTGTTGGACTTTCGAAGCGCCGTTTCAACATCTGTACGACGACGGTTTGCAATCCCTCATGTTCGCTCTTCTTTGCAAGGACGAGGAACACGAAGCCGGGCAAGCCTCGGAACTCATTGGGCTTGTCCCGTCTGGTCCTGGCCAGCCCGTCACGGATGAGGGTCAGTGCGTCGGCGTGGACGGGATGGTCCCGAGGATTCTCCGGCATTTTATGGAATCCATGGAGAGTTCTCCCTCGATTCACGCCGGTGCTATTGTCAATGAGAATTCCTGCAAATCGCTCGACGAGTACATCCAGCGTATGCGCAGGATTCGAGGACCCCGGCAGCCCTTGACCCTCACACAGGTCGAGAAGGATGCTCTGCGCCAGAGATTCCGCCGTGACCGGCCGGCCGAACGGAGTGCCCCCACCCCGAAGTAACGGCGTGCCGTCAAAGTCCTTGACCGGAAACTCGTTGGGCGGCTTCACCTTCATGCTCTTGCCATCGGCGCACGCCATCAATACCTCGGCGGCCGCGCTGCGATCGACGGGGGAGAAAAACAGCGCCGTTTTTTGGACCTTGATGTCCTTCCAGATACGTGTCGCAAGCTCGGGCGGGATCATGAGGGGAGTCACCTCATCAATGATTTCAGCAACAATCTTGGCCGCGGCCAGGTCGTTGACTCTCAAGAGCTGGTCGTAGATTTCCGAGAGCGAGCGGATGTTTCTGAGGCTCCGCTCTTCCATCAGAACCGCCAGGATGGCCGGAATCGGATCGTTGGATTCCGGAAGCTCGGAATCGTCATCAGGGGAACGCAGTTCCTTCTCAAGGTTTCTGAGTGCTGGGTATTTTGTCACTTCGGGCAGGCCCAGGCGTTTCAGCCGCCTCTCGATGCTGTCGCGGATACGGTTCCGAGCGTCCTCTCCGGGGTTATCCAACGGCTCGGCCGGGGACGCGGTGACACGTCTACGTTTCTTCATCAAGATCGGCGTGAGGTGCCCGGGAATGCGTTTCAGATTCACGGCGTTGCGCCCGAACTCGAACGCCTTCTTGAAATCCTTGCCGGCACCGAGAGCGTCGTAGAAGCCGACAGCGAACTTGATCGCTGCCGGGTCGCCGATCGCCTTTTTCATCCCGATCACAAAATCGATGTGCCGGACGATGGCTTTCGCCTGATCCTCCGAGTAGCAAGCGTTCAGGAGCACGCACTTCACGGAGTCGGCGCACAACTTGAAGAGCCCGGCCAAGGCGTCAGCCGAGACGACCTGCATACGCTCAACATCATCCTCGAAGACCAGTCCGCCGGCGTCGACGTCTGCCGCAGGGATCAAGTCGCGGCCGGTGCCACTCTGACCGGCCCGCGTTCCGTGCCCGGCGAAGTGAACGATCTCCGGTTCGTTATCGAGCAGCGCCCGTCTCAGGTCGTCGTCGGTCACGGCCCACTTCACGACCAGCTTGAACTGATCACGCTTTTTCGCGCGTTCGAGCCCTTGCTCGATCTTCCTGACCTCCTCATCGAGGCGAAGACGATTCGTCCCCTTGGGGTTTGCTGCCAGGATGAGGATGGTCCGCACCGGATGTCTCCTGCGACCACTTCGCCGCGACTTGGCGACGCCGTTCACGAACATCGTAACCGGATGGTTCTTCAAACAATAGAATCATGCCGATCCTGGGAGCGAAAGATCGCGAGTCGAGATAAACTGGTGTCGGTTCTCTTTTCGCAAAACACGAACCGATCCCAATGCCCGTTCATGCGTGCTCGCAAACAACGAACAGGGAAGGAGCGTTCGAGAATGAGACCGGCTGCACAGATCTGGCGGGCAATCGCCGGCCTGTCGATCGTGATCGGGCTAGCGCCCGGGTCTGCGCCTGCGGCCGATGCGCGGAAGCCCAACATCCTGATCATCCTTTCCGACGACCACGGCTACGCCGACGTCGGTTTCCACGGGTGCCGCGATATCCCGACCCCGAACCTCGATTCGCTCGCGCACGGCGGCGTACGGTTTTCCAGCGGCTACGTGTCGGGGCCATACTGCAGTCCCACTCGAGCCGGCCTCGTGACGGGCCGGTACCAAGAGCGGTTCGGCCACGAGTTCAACCCGGGTGCAGCGGACCCGGAGAGATTCGGCCTGCCGCTTGCGGAGATCACGATCGCCGATCGCCTCAAATCGGCCGGCTATGCGACCGGAATCGTCGGCAAATGGCATCTGGGCAGCGCCCCCCGGTTTCACCCGCAGCACCGGGGATTCGACGAATTCTTTGGCTTTTTGGGCGGCGCCCATCCCTATTTCCCGGGCCGGGGCGCACCGATTTACCGTGGGACCGAGGCCGTCAAGGAACAGAAGTACCTGACCGATGCCTTCGCCCGCGAGGCCGTGTCGTTCGTCGAGCGGCACCAGAAAGAGCCGTTCTTTCTGTACCTTGCATTCAACTCGGTTCACACGCCGATGCACGCGACCGACGATCGACTCGGGCGGTTTGCGTCCATCAAAGATAAGTCGCGCCGCACCTATGCCGCGATGCTCACCGCGGAGGACGAGGCGGTCGGCAACGTGCTGGAGAAGCTGCGGTCGACGGGGATCGAGCGAGACACGCTGATCGTCTTCTTGAGCGACAACGGTGGACCCACCATGGCGGGCACCACCATCAACGGGTCACGCAACGACCCGCTGCGCGGGTCGAAGCGAACCACGCTGGAGGGGGGGATCCGCGTTCCGTTCGTCGTGAGCTGGAAGGGCTCGCTCCCTGAAGGGCTCGTGTACGACCAGCCGGTGATCCAGCTCGACGTCCTGCCGACCGTCCTGGCCGCGGCCGGGGTCAAGGTTGAATCGCAATGGAAGCTCGATGGCGTCAACCTTCTACCGTATCTGAAGGGTGAAGCATCGGGGCCGCCGCACGACGCGCTTTACTGGCGGCTGGGCCAGCAGACGGCCGTTCGTCGAGGAGACTGGAAGCTGGTACGCTACGACCGGACCGCCGACCTGGCGGGTGCCGTGTCAAACGCCCAGACCGAGGCGCAGGTGACAGGGCCGCGGCTGTACAACCTGGCTCGCGACCCGAGCGAGAAGGAAGATCAGGCCGCCGCGCATCCGGAGAAGGCCGAGGAGTTGCAGGGGCTGTGGAATTCGTGGGCCGCCGAACTCAAAGATCCGCGGTGGCGGCCCGGCCGGCGGGTTGCCGGCGGTTCTCAGTAACACGTTCTTCTTGGTGGATTCAAGAAGGATGTCTCCGGCGGGCAAGAGCATGAGCCGAACGACGAATGGAAAGAGAACACCGCAATGAGTGTCCGACAAAATGCGTGCCTTGTCTTTGTCAGTCTCCTGGCATGCGGCCATTCTGCGCATCGCGCGGCGGACGAACCGCCGCCGCTCAAGGTGTTCATTCTCGCGGGACAATCGAACATGGAAGGGCAAGCCGTCGTGGACCTGGACGGCAAGGACTACAACGACGGCAAGGGTACACTCGCCGCCCTGTTCAAGGATCCGGCCAAGGCCGGGCTCGTCAAGCACCTCAAGACCGAGAAGGGAGAGTGGTCAGTTCGTGATGACGTCTGGGTCCGGTACCAGCCAGAAGAGGGTCCGCTGCTCGCCGGGCCGCTGGGGCTGGGATTCACCGTGTATGGCGACAAGCACCACTTCGGTCCCGAATTGCAGTTCGGCCATGTTGTCGGAGATCACTTCTCGAATCAGGTCCTGCTCATCAAGACCGCGTGGGGCGGTAAGAGCCTGTACAAGGACTTCCGCCCCCCGAGCTCTGGAGGCGCGGTCGGGCCCTATTACACCAAGATGCTGGCCGAGGTTCGCGTGGCGCTCGCGAACCTCAAGACCGACTTTCCGGGGTACGGCGACCGGGGATACGAGCTGGCCGGCTTCGTCTGGTATCACGGCTGGAACGACGGAGTCGATCCCGAGCACGCTGTGCCGGAGTACGAGCAGAACCTGGTGAACCTCATCCACGACATCCGCAAGGATCTGAAGGCCCCCAAGCTGCCGGTCGTGATCGGTGAACTGACGGGCCCGTGGGTGCAGGCGCCGGACGAGTGGGCACTGCTCCGCAAAGCCCAGTCCTCGGCCGCCGCCCGCCCGGAGTTCAAGAACAACGTTCTGTTCGTCGCAACGCACGACTTCGTCCGGCCGGCTGACGAGTCTCCCAACCCCGGGCACGGGCACCACGAGTTCGGGAATGCCGAAACCTATTTGCTTGTCGGCAACGCTCTGGGTGAGGCAATGATCAAGCTCTGCGCAAAAACACCGGCGGCCACGGACCACGGCTCGTGGTCGCCGGTCGGCCGACGACGAGAATCAATTTGCCCGTTCACGTGTGAATCGAGAACCCCTTGCGGTAGTCGCGCCGGATAAATTGATCGGCCGATGGGACGTTCTTGGCCTTGAGTCCCACGGGATCCCATTCGATCGTGGTCCCGGTTTTGAGCGCGACGACGCCGAGGAGGACCGTCTCGGTGAGCCGGCCGGCGTACTCGAAGTTTGACATCGCCTTTTTGGGATCGTGCGACTTGATGGCATTGACCCACTCGGTGAAGTGACCGGGCGACCGCGGCAAGGTGCGCTTGGGCTTCTGCACATCCTTGAACTTCTCCTTGGGAAGCAGAACGTGCTCGGCGCCGTAGTCGTTCTTGCTGAAGAACGATCCCTTCTCGCCGATCAAGAGCAGGCCGCTGTCCGGGACTTTTTCGCCGTGCAGGTGTTCCTTGTAGATTTTCTTGTCGGAGGGGAACTTGTCGCCGCCGTCGAACCAGGTCAAGGTCACCGGTCCGCGGCCGTTGCGTGGTCCGAAGCGGGTGCGGATGATCGACCAGACCGGATAGCTTTCGTGGTCGACAATCCCCGAGGTGTCGACGATCTCGATCGACTCGGGGTCAAATAGCTCGAGCGCCATGCAGGCGATGTTGATGGTGTGGCAGGCCATGTCGCCCAGGGCGCCGGTGCCGAAGTCGAGCCAGCCGCGCCAGTTGAACGGCTGATAGTCCGGGTGGTAGGGGCGGTCGGGGGCCGATCCCAGGAACTCGTACCAGCGGACGTGGTTGGGCACTCCGGGCGTGCTCTTGGGGCGTCCCATGCCTTGGGGCCAGATCGGGCGATTGGTCCAGACCATGATCTCCTTGATCGCTCCCAGGGTATCGGATCGGATGAGCTCGACCCCCGAGCGGAACCCGCCCTCGGCGGTTCCCTGATTGCCCATCTGGGTGCAGAGCTTTTTCTCGGCGGCGAGGGTGCGCATCAGCCGCGCCTCCTCGACCGACCAGGTCAGCGGCTTCTGGCAGAAACAATGTTTGCCCATGCGCATGGCCATCACGCTGGCCGGGGCGTGGGTATGGTCGGGCGTGCTCACCGTCACCGCGTCGATCTTCTTGCCCATCTCGTCGAGCATCTTGCGATAGTCGAAATATTTCTTCGCCTTGGGGTACTTTTTCCCCATCTTGTCGAGGACATTGCTGTCGATGTCGCACAGGGCGACGATCTCGCCGTGACGGCCGGCGTCGTTGGTGTCGCTGTCGCCCTTGCCGCCGACACCGATGCAGGCGAAGTGGACTTTCTCGTTCGGGCTCTTGGTGGGCGGTGGGGCGGCGGCCGCGGCGGCCCCGAGCAGGAGCGAGCCGGTGCCGGCCATTGCGGAGTGCTTGAAGAAGTCACGACGATCCATGAGGGAGACTCCGGGGGGTTCGAGGGCGAGTCAATCTGCGTGAGCGCGTCACGTCACGGGGTGGGTCGAGGGCCTGGGTGGGACGCCGGCGAGAACAGCCCGGGATGTCCGAGACTCGCCGGCGATCCTATCCAGCATGCCGTGTTCGGGCCGAGCGTGCAATCGCCTGTTGCAAAAGAACGGCGAAAAAAGCCATCTTCTGGTCGCGCCCCCGATTCTGACGGCCGATCGGGGCGGGGCGGGGCGGGGCGGGGCGTCTGAGGCGGCGTGTTTCAGTCTTTGGGCGCGCGGCCGCCTGGAGCAAGGCCGCCATTCCCTCGAACAGGGCGCCCAGGGTCGACGCAGCTTCGGGCGGTGCCTCGATGACCACGTTGCCGCCGGGCTCGCGGCGGACCTGAAGCTGCGAGAAGAAGTCACGGACTTCGCCGGCCGAGGGGAGCGCCGCCACGGCCGACGACACACACGTCTCTTCGCGGTATGAAGCGGGGGCCGGCGCCAGCGGCACCGCCGGGGTCGCGGGCTCGCCGTTGACGGCTGGTGCGGCCTGGTCGCGCGATTCGTCGGCCGCGTCGATCAGCTCGGCGAACGGATCAACCGCGTCGTCGTCGAGCCGCGAATCGCCCAGGTCGGCGTCAAGATCGGCGACGTTTCCGGTCGCCGCGACCGCATCGATCGCGGCCGGCTCGTAGAGCTTCTGGACCTTGGCCAGGAAATTCGAGGCCTCTCCGAAGTTGACCGAGTCGGTCTCGCCGTCGAACAGGCCCTTGAAGAACGCCTGCTTCGAGCCGACCAGAGCGGCGATTCGCGACTCGATGCCGTACTCGCAGACGAGGTTGTACACGTCGATCGGCAGCTTCTGGCCCAGGCGGTAGATCCGGCCGATGCGCTGCTCGAGAACGGCGGGGTTCCAGGGGAGCTCGAGGTTGATCACACAGTTGGCGGCGCGCTGGAGGTTGAGACCGACGCCGCCGGCGTCGCTGGTGAAGAGCAGCCGAAAGTCGGGGTCGTCGTGGAACTCGACGATGTTCTGGGTTCGCCGCCGTTGTCCTTCGGCGCCCGTGAAAAAACCAGAGCGCAGGCCATTCTCGCCCAGGAGGTCGCTGACGGCCCACTGGGCCAGGGAGAGCATCCGCCGCCACTGGCTGAAGACGACGATTTTTCGGCTCTGCTCGAGCGCGATCTGACGTACGAGCTGGCGCAGCTCGATCAGCTTGGGGGCGAACAGGCCTTGCAAGACTCGTTCCTCGGGCCGGCGGCCGTGGATTGTCGGCCAGGTGTCCTCGAACTGGAGCTGGGCCAGGCCGTTGGAGATGATCCGCTGGGTGGTCAAGAGACTCATCAGCCGGAGGAACTCGGCCTGGGTGAGCGGCCGGTGTGTCGATTTCTCGACCAGGATCCGGATCGGCTGCGTCAGGGCGTCATGCTCGTCGCGCTGCTCTCCGGTCATCTCGACCGGAACGCGGGTGTCGGTGCGGGAGGGAAGCTGGTCGAGCACCTCCTGGCGCACCCGGCGGACCATGCAGTGCCGCAGCCGGTCGCGGATGGTGTCGAGGTTTCGCGCTCCGACGACCTCGCGGCGGCCGTCGGCGCGAATCGCGTGCAGCGAGGCCAGCCGCCACTTCGGCTCGAGCGCCATGTCGTCGACCCATTCGACGATCGACGCCAGCTCGTCGATGCGGTTCTCCATCGGCGTGCCGGTGAGCACCAGGCGATAGGGGGGCGCCAGGCCTTTGACGGTGAGCGCGGTCTTGGTCGCCCAGTTCTTGATTCGCTGCGCCTCATCGAGCACGACGAGGTCGGGGTTCCACCGGCGCACGGTCTCCAGGTCGCGGAGGAGCTGCTCGTAGTTGATGATCAAGAATCCTTCCCGCAGCGCGGCGTAGATGGCCTGCCGTTCCTCGGGGTCGCCGTCGACGATCTGGATGGGGAGGTCTGAGAACACCGCCCACTCGCGGGCCCATTGAGGCTTGAGGCTGGCCGGAGCGATGATCAAGCCGCGGCGGATGCGGCCGCTTTGGCGGAGGATGCTCGAGCAGGCGATGGCCTGGGCCGTCTTGCCCAGCCCCATGTCGTCGGCCAGGAGCAGGCGGCCAGCGGCCAGGAAGCGCTCGACTCCCTCGCGCTGGTAGGCGTAGAGCTCACGCTTCAGTCCCTTGTAGCCGTCGCGAATCTCGCCGGCGGTGAGTGCCCGTTCCACCAGGGGCTTGAGTCGCTTGAGCTCTTTCTCCAGGAGCGCGCGCACGGCGGGATCCGAGAGCGCATCCGATCGGCCGGCCGGGATGGCCTTGAGCAAGTCCTCGATCAGCTCGAGCCGCCGGTCCGGCTTGTCGAGGTGGCTGCTCTTCAGGACCGCGCAGCCGTCTCGGCTTGCGCGAAACCACCTGAGTGCCCGGGTCGCCCGCACACCGGCGGCCTGGCGATCGCCTCTCCAGACGACGCGCTCCAGCCAGTCGCCGGCTCCGGTCAGCGGGCGGACCGGGTCCCACCGGAACCCGCACTCCGGCCGCTCGTCGCACCACTCCTGTTCCTTGTGGGCCTGCTGCAACACCCGCGGCCGCGTGTGCAGGTGCTCGATCACGACCAAGATGTGCTTGCAGACGCCCAGTGAATTCTTGAGGAAGTCCGGACAATCGCATCGGCCCTCTATCGGGTCGACGCCCTGCAAGATCGTGCGGTAGGGCCGTGCCCCCGCGCCGGGCGCCGGGTGACGTAGAGCCCGAACAGCAGGCCGCCCGAGGGCCGGGCTTCCACGCGCATCTTGTCGCGCTGGGCTGATTCCAGCCGCCGCAAGAGCGCGTCCAATGCCTCGACGCGGGTCGGCCACTCAGAGGCGGGCACGCATCCGAGCACCTGGCGGACGAGCAATTCCGCGGGAATCTTGCCGGTTTTCCGGCCCGCCCGCGTCAAAAGCTCGTGAAATGCTTCGCTCTCCTCGACCGGCACTTTGAACTCTGCAACGGCGCTCGCCATGGCGTCGAATTCCTCCGTGGTTCGCAGGGGTTCATCTCGGAAGCGCCCCATTATTCCGAGATGAGGCATCGAATGCCAGTACCCTGTAGCCAGGGTCCCGGCGATCCGGATTTGAGCGCGGACGCTCTACGGGGGGCAGCCCGTCTCAGGAACGGTCCCGAGCTGCAGCCAGGCGCGCGACCAGCGCGGCGTGTTCCGGCGTGGCGCAGCCGAGGTCGATCAGGGCACGAAGCCGGCGTCTTTTGCCCCTTAACAGGGCCTGCGGCTCGAGCCAGAGACCGGGAAAGACGTCGGACCGATAGATGCCATCCGCATCCACCTGCTTTCGAGCCAGCTTGCCTTCGTGCTGCTGGAACCACAGGATCTCGTCGGGGCCGAGCGCACGCACGAGATACTCCTGAACGCCGGCCTGCTCATAGTCGGCCAGCTTGGGACCCAGATCCACGTAGCGGGTTGCCTTGGCGACTTCCACCACCAATTCCGGCGCACCGCGCACGAATCCCCGCGCATCGACCGTTCGGCCACCACACCTGGAAAGAATGCGAAGCATCACATCGGGTTGCGGCTCGCTCTTCCAGCCCAGGATGGCCGTGGTGCTGTCGAGAACCTCCACCCCAGGGGTATTCTCAGCATAGTAGTCGAGCCAGACGATCACGGGGATTTGAGCGCGGCCGTGCGCGCGACCGGTGGGACTGGGCATGTGCACGACTCCGCCGATCAGCTCGGCCCGGATGCCAGGCGGCATCGCCTCGTAAAGCGCATGGAAGGTCGGCTGGTCGAGCCGCTGGCCCGCGACGAGCGCACCGGGCGTCTTGCCCAAGAGACTGCGTTCAGACATGACCTGGCCATTTCCGGTTAAGGCGGGGTGGAACCCCGCTCATCTTAACGCCAGCACGCGGTTGCCTTCAAGGCGACGCGCACGGGGGCGGAAACGCGGGATCACGCGGTGTCTATTATCACGGTCTGCCGGAAAACAAAACGACCCGGAGGAACCAGCCGGTCTTCCGGGTCGAAAGCCGCGTCTCTAACGGGACCGCAGAACAGCGCTCCCGAGGTCAGGCTGGAAAGCCTGAACTACGAACGTGTCAGGCTGGAAAGCCTGACTTACGACCGCGCACGCCGTTCTTCCGGCGCAGCTCCACCGTGGTCACCACGGTTCAGCAGCCGCAGCACACCGGCATGTTGTTGATCAAGAGGCAGCAGGTGCAGCCGGACTTCACCATGCCGGCCATGCAGGCGCAGCACGCCTCGATCATCGCGCAGCACGCCGGATCGCCGCTTGTGCATGTCATGCACACGCCGTCTTCGGTCGGCTCGCATTTGCACAGGCCCATCGTCAAGTTGCAGCAGCAGACCATCATGCCGTTCAACATGCAGCAACAACTGCACAGGCCGCCGGCCATCATGGTGCAGAGGTTCTGAAGCATCGCCGCCGATGCCTTGTCTTCGCACGCGCACACAACCTTCATTCCACCGGTGCACTTCTTGAAGGTCATCGTGCAGCGGGGGACCATCATCACATTCATGCCCGCGTTACCGGTCGCGGGCGAGCCCATCATTCCGGGCGGACTCGACATGGGCATTCCGGGCATCCCCATGCCGGCGCGTTCCATCATGATCGCAGATGTCATCGTGGTTTCCTTTCGTGAAGACACTTGATCTTGCAGATGAACCCATGGAGTCAAACCGAGTACACATTGGCAATCTTGACCACTGAATTCAAGGGTTTCTGCCGGAAACGGTGGCAATTTATTGCCAACCCATTGCGAAAGATTACCAATGAAATAAAGACGCGTTTTCGCCTCGTCTTGACAATGCAGGTAAAATAGGATGGATAGACACTTTTGCGAAGAGATGCGATGCTGCGGGCGACTTGAGCTAACGTAGTATCCAAATGACATATGCAGCATTTGTCGCCGCGGAGGATGCCGGAAGACAACTCGTGATGGAGTTTTTCGATCCTGCTTGCCGATGTCCATCAAATCGATGATCTTAGTAGGAAATCGGGGTACATTGAATCGATCAATCCATCACGAGGCAGATCATGCATCCACTACGCGTCGTGGGTGGCGAAGGAGCGTCAGCCCCCGTTTTCCGGTCGACCATGGTCTCGGTTCCGACTCTTGTTGTTTGGCCGATGTCGGGGCCGGCTGCGAACATGACGGTCGAGAGCATTCAGCAGATCTATCTGCTAGCCTACGAGTCGGCGCAAGCTGCGCTCCGGCCTTCCGCGTACGATCTGGCCCAGCGCGCTTCCTCCAACTGATGCCTAGACGATCGGGCTGAGAGAACATATCAGGAACCGTCGCTGGCCTCAGAGCGGCGTACAACTCGCGGGTTGCCGCGTTCAGGGAATGGCGCCCACGCTCGCAGTTGGCGCTGCCTTGTCATCCTCGTGGCCGGTCCACTAAGCTATTCGGTCAGGGCGCTCTTCGATCCGATCGCCAGAGCCCCGGGAGGACACAATGGCACGCATCAACTGTTTATGTATGATTTTGTGTTCATTTCTCGCATCCGGCTGGGGCGGCCCGATAGCGCAAGAGCAAAGCGAAGCGCCCAAGGACCAGTCCAAGAAGAGCAAGCGAGCCGCCTGGCTGCATGAGGTCTATCTGCGGGAGGCCTCGGCGTACAATTTCTTCCTCGACGACCAGAAGCGGCAGGAGCTGAAGCTGCGGCGCGAGCCGGTCATGCGGTGGACGAGCGACGGCGACTACAACGGCGAGGTCTACGTCTGGACCGATCACGGGGCGGCCGCGATCGTCGGCTGTGTTTTCTCCGGGCCGCAAGGCACGGATGCACGCCGCATCATGCACGAGTTCCACTCCCTCGCTCCGAATCCGCTTTATCGAGGAGAGGGGGGTGGAACCGGATGGCTTCCTCAGGAACCCGGCATGAAGCTGGAACCATTGGCTGGCACACCGGAGCCGGCCAACACCCAGGCGCGTCGCCTCACGCAGATGCGTGACCTGGCGCGACGCTTCACCGCACAGGTGCAGCGGGAAAAGTCGAAGTGGGAAATGCGGCTGATGCCTCAGCCCATCTATCGCTACGAACGGTCGGACCAGGATTCGCCAATCGTCGATGGGGCTGTGTTTGCCTTTCTCTGGACAGCCGGGACGGACCCGGAGGTGCTCATTGTCATCGAAGCCCGGAGCACGGACAAGGGGCTCCGGTGGTGTTACGCTCCTGCGCGATTCACCAACTGCGAAGCGTGGCTCCAGTACCAGGGCAAAGAGGTCTGGCGAGGAGAGCCGTCCCCGGTCGGCATCTTCGATGGAGTGACCACGACGCGCTATGGCGCTTTCCAGGTGAAGACGATCGCCAACCCAGCCGGCGAGTGAGTGATCCGATGCGAGGACGTCTCGGCGTCGAGCGGCTTCTTTGAACCCAGGCACAGGTCGTCCGCTAAATTCCTTCGCCGGCCGTGAATTCCAGACCGACGTCCAGCGGCAGTCGCATGTTGTCTTCGGCGTAGGCGTTCATGTCGTACACGATCGTGTGCGCCATCGCGTAATCGGCTGATCCGGGCACGGCGCTGACGCGCAGGCACAACGGGCGGCTGTGGTGAATGAGGTAACCACCATTGAGCGCATCGTGCTCCGCCGGCTGGACCAGGCCGCGCGACGACGTGGCCCGCGCGAGGATGATGTGTTCGCCCGGCGACTGCGCGTCCCACAGATACTCCCACAGCGTCCATGAATAAGGGGCCTGCGGTCCGACCAGCGTGGCGTCGCTCCAGGTCGGCGCCGAGTCGGTGCTGATCTCGACGCGGCTGACCGAATCCTCGCCGGCCCACGACACGCCGAACAGGCGATTACTCCCGAGCCCCAGCACGTCGCCGGCGCGCGGGCGGATGATCTCTGACTTGGGCATCATCGGCCCGACAATTGCCGTCTCCAGGCCGCGCTCGGTCTTCTTCTGGACCGTGTACTTGACTGACTGGAAATAGCCGCGAAACGGTTGATTCACGACCTCGATGCGCCGCAGCCACTTCACTGATGCGACGCCGTACCACCCCGGCACGAACAGCCGCAACGGGTAACCGTGAACGGGATCAAGGAACTCGCCGTTCATGCGAGACGCCAGGAGCGTGTCGGGATCGAGCGCCTTCAGGAGCGGCAGGCTGCGCGCGAAAGGCATCGGTGAAGGATGGTCCGGTTCCGAGCCGACGTCGGCCCCCTCGAACAGCACTTCCAACGCGTCGGCCTCCAGGCCCGATCGTTCCAGCACGAGCTTGAGCGGCACGCCGGTCCATTCGGCGTGACCGACGGCACCGCGCCCCACTGCACACCCGCCTGCCGCGGGGCCAGAAACGAGCGGCCGTTGCCGGCGCACTCGACGGTGGCGAACACGGTGCGCTCGGGCAGATCCATCAACTCTTCCCAGGTCCAAGTGCGGCGCTCCTTGACGCAGCCCTCGACCGACAATCGCCACCCGTCGAGGTCGATCGCTGGCATGGCGAAGTGATTACGCACGAAGAACAGGCGCGTCGGCGTGACCCAGCTCCGCACGCTCGCGAGGGGCGTCTCGCTGTTCTCCGGTTCGGCGGTGACGATCTTGCGCTCTTCGGCCATCGGCCCCCCTCATTGAGACAAGCGAGCTTGGGGCACATCACAACTCGGGCACCCGCGGCGCTTTTACGGGCTTGTCGCGGGCCGTTGCCCCGTTTTCCAGTCAAATACCCGCGGCATCGCTGAACTCCGGATCCCATACCTCGACACCGCGGCTCGCGTCATAGAGCGAAAACGTGTTCATCCGATTCAATGGCGGGGCGTAGATGTGCAGCGTCACGAGGTCGGCATTCTCCGCCTGTAGATTCGACACCTGGTGGATGTCGGCGTCCTCGCTGCCGATCAGACTACCCTCGGCGAAGTCGCGAGAGAACGCCGCTTTGACGTGGCCGTTGGGCGCTAGCTCGAAGAGCGTTTCGGTGAGCGTACCCTTCAGCACGCGCACCGCGCACGCCGAGCCGGTGTGGTCATGGATCGGCGAGCGCTGGCCATTCCTCCAGCAAATCACCCACGCGTGATAATGGGGCGCGGCGCGAACCAGGTTGCGCCGGTAGCCGTGCTCCGCGAAGTGCACGTGTTCAGACAGGTTGTCGATGTCGATCTCGAACCGCGACAGCTCATCGACGAGACGCGCCAGGTCGGGGCGCTCGGTCAACGTGTCGAGGTGGCGGAACATCGCGAGAAGATCGTCAGTCACGGTTCGGCTCGCTGCGATTCGAAACGGCGGCGAGTTGGCACACCGTTTGCGGCTTTGCTGTTCGATCGTTCTCGGTTGAACGCCGACGAAAAGTACGCATTCGGTACGAAGTCACTTTGACCGGCGTGACGACCGAAGTCAACGATTTTCCTGGCATGCCGGCCTGGTGCGATTATACGGCTTGTATGGGCGGCGCGTTGCGTTCTGTCGACACAGATCGACCGGTTGCGGGCCGATCCCGTCGAAACACGAACTTCCACCTTGACCTCGCCGAGAGTGTACCGTTACGCTGCAAATGATTGAACACGCGTGAAAAGGGAACTTGC
This sequence comes from uncultured Isosphaeraceae bacterium, assembly GCA_963781785.1. GTDB lineage: Bacteria > Planctomycetota > Planctomycetia > Isosphaerales > Isosphaeraceae > CAWAHD01. Next base: position 2,498,038 of record CAWAHD010000002.1, read on the forward strand.
CCGGCCGGGGCGCTTTCCGCGCGGGTCGTCGGGTTTCCTATTGCAGGGACGGCTGTCGTGCGAGCGACTCCAGTCGCATCAGCCAAGGGATTTGATTCCGCGGCGAAGGTTGCCGCATCCAGGAACCCCGATCGGTTTTGAGCAGGTCGATCGAGTGCTCGGAAGCAGTCGAGCAGGGAGGGAGTCAGAGCGATGGCAGATGCGATGACCAATGGCCCACAATCCGAGGCGAACGGTCGCGACGTTCTTGGCGGATTCCGCGGCCCGGGACCGGGCGTCCCAATAGGCCAGCGAGCAATCGCGTTTGGAATCTATTGCCTGGCGTTCTTGTGGGTTTGCCGTCAGGCCGTCGCCGGAGGAATGGCCGTGACTCCGCTCCAGACGCAATCGACCTCTCCGGCCGGCGTCCTGGTCGCGACCGATCTGAGCCAGGGAACAACGGGTATCAACAACCCCTTCGACTTCAATCAGTTCAACCCGAAGCTGGGTACCTTGACTGCCATCGACATCACGTTGACCACGAACATCCGTAATGATTACGTGTTGACTTTCGTTCCCACGCCCATCATCACGACAATCGACGTCGCCACAACCCAGACCACTAACCCGAGCGTGCTTGCCGACCCGGCCCAGAGAGCACTCCTGACGGATGGACCGACGGTCACGCTGTTTGCTCCGAACGGCGTCACGCCGCTCTTCGGCCCACCGGGGACGAGTCAACCGGTCGACCTCGTGCAGTTGACCGAATCGAGTGGCACCTTCTCGTCCATGCTTCCGATCACGAGTCCCAATTACATTGAGCCAACGATCGCGCAACAATCGTTCTCGCGGTCGCTGACCGCCGCAGATTCCGCTGCGCTGTTCTCGGACTTCATCGGAACGGGCATGGTTGACCTGCCCGTCACCGCGACGGCCTTTTCCAGTTTTTACTCCAGCAGCGGCAATGGCGGCGGAGGCGTCATCACGAAGGCCAGTGCCACCGCCACGATTCAGTATGTCTACCTGTCGGCCTCGATTCCTGAACCCGCCAGTGTTGTCCTCCTGGGTCTGGGGATAGGAATCAGCGCTCTTGCCTGCCGGCTCCGGCGCCCTTCGGCATGTTCATCATAAGACGCATAAGAAGATCCGGCGGTACCGCCGGCATTCGGCCTGGACGCATGGTAACGGGGAGGACGACAATCGTTCTCAAGCGTCCCCGTTTTTGCTGGTGAGCAAGACCCTCCGGAACCGACCAAGCTGACAACGTCGATTCGCTCGCCGGAATGACCACTCCGGAATCCGGGCGGATTGTCCGGAACAGCCTGATCCAACGACTCGGTTCAACGGAGGGCGATTGCCATGGCCGCCGCCGCATGGACGTGGCTCTGTCGACTCTTCCGGATCGCTTTGACCTGGGAAAGCCGGCTGCGCGCGCACCCACGGCGAAGACGACAGACAATCCCGAGCTTCGAGCCCCTCGAGGCCGTGGCGCTCCTGAGTACGGGCGTCCCGATGGCGACCCACGCGGCCGAGCATCTGGCTCATTCACGCATTCACCGGCTGGTCAGGCACGTCCCCGAGCCGCACGTCTCGTACAAAAGCGCCATGAGTGCGGACGAGGCACCCGTTACCTCGCCCGCGCAGGCGGTGTCGCTCGCCAATACGCCGACGAACTTCGCGAACGAGCCGTTGTCTCCGGAGTTGAACCTCTTTGATCCATCGCTGGGTACACTGCTCTCGGTGACGGTCGGTCACACGGCGACGGTACAGGGCAGCGTCACGTCGCAGAACCTGAGCCCGTCATCGCCGACCGTGATCACCGCCACGTTCTCCGGAAGCTACGAGAATCGACGGCTTGAACCAGCCGATCGCTCAGCCGACCAAGATGCTGACGAGTGCTCCGATGCCAGCAGGGCCGTTCGGCTCGGGTACAGACACGGTCACGTTCCCTCCGTTCGTCCTGACGGACTCGTCGACGACGACGTACACGGACCCGTCGAGCCTGGCGTTCTTCACCAGCTCGACCGGCCGCTCGACGGCCACACTCACGATGACCGCGACTGCCAGCGCCGCGGCCAGTGCCCCCAATGGGAATCTACTGACGACAACGCAGTCCTCGGCGTCGTCGACGGTGGACGTGACCTATACTTATCTCCCGGCGTGTCCGACCGTGTCGGGAATCCGCCGGATCGGCGTCCACCATCAGCGCACGCTGCTCGTGGTCACCTTCGACGGTCCCGTAGACCCGGCCAAGGCCGATGATCCCGGCGATTACGCGGTGATCAGGCCGTCGGGCAAAACAATTTCGATCAAGTCGGCCACGTACGATCCGGCCACGAATGCTGTGGCATTGATACCGGCCGAACGGCTCAACGTTCACGATCGGTTCCGGCTGTCGGTGGTGCTTCCCTGCCCGAACGAGCCGACCGGCGAAACCGTGGTCATTCCGTTCGGCGGCAAGGACTCCCTGATCGGATTCCACAATCACCGTGGTGAGTTTGTCTCGGTCAAGAATGGCAGAATCACGGGCTTCGACAACCGCGAAGGCGTGTTCATACCGGTCCATCACGGCAAGATCGAGGAAGAGAAGGCTCGCCCGCGCCGAGAGCACAAGGCCGTTGAGATCAAGCGGCCCCGGACGTCGCGCAGGAGGCTGGAATTCTTAGTCGGATCGTGAGTGTCAACGAGAGCGAGCCCGCACGCGATTGCACGCGGTGGGAACCTCATGCTGTCTCAGAAGGAGGCAGAAGACATCAGGGTGGCTACGCCTGGGGACGTCGCACCGGAGTTGCCAGCACCGGCAGGCGACCTAGGTTCTCTGGTAGAGGACGGAAGCTGCCCGCAAGACGGAATTCCCCGAGCGCCGTCTCCCGGATCGTCCTGCGCACGGTTCTCGGGGTGGAATCTCGGCAGTAAAGGACTACACGATGCGTATACGGAATGCACTCGACCGGATCTTTTCGCGGCTGGCCGGCGGCCGGCGCCGTCGCCAATTGGCGCCCGAGGTTCGGCCTCTCGAGGAACGGCGGCTTCTGACCGCGCCCACGGCGACGATGACCCAGGCCGCGACGTTTCCGAATCTCGAGTCGCTGCCCAACGTGGCCACCCAGGCGCTCTTGTATTTCAGCTCGACGATGGGCACCTTGACCGAGGTGGACGTGGTGACCTCGGGGTCATTCAGCACGCAGTTCTCGGCCGAGAACCTGGCCTCTTCGAGCAGCAAGATCACGGGAACGACGAGCGGCAACCTGTCGATCAACGTCCCGACCGGAGCAATTCCGGTGACCATCCCTGCAGTGACCGAGAGCTATAATGCCTCGGCATACGATGGCGCTGACAACGACGGCGGCACGAGCGGCAAGACGTTCACACCGGAAACGAGCAGCTCCGCTGTGCAGACAGCGGTCTTGACATCGCCGGCGGACCTGGCTGCGTTCACCGGCAGCTTCCGGATCCCGATCACCGTATCGGGGCATGCGACGGGAACCGCCACCGCGACCAGTGGCGACATTTCCGACACCTTCAAGACCCAGACATCCGCCACGATCACCGTCATCTACCACTACATCCCGAACCTCCCGAGCCTCAATCCACCGGCCACCGGGCAGAACACCGGGTCCGGCACGGGATCCGCCGCGAGCAGTGCTCAATCGGGGAGCACCAGCCAGGTCGCCGCCATCCAGACCACGTCGACCCACACGACTCAGTCAAAAGCTCACGCCAAGAAGAAGGCGCCCAAGGTCGTGGTGCCAGCTCACAAGGTTGCCAAGCACCCGAAGGTAGTTGCGCATTCGAGCAAGGTCAAGAAATCGAAATAGGTACGATGGCGGACCACGCAGGCTGCGGCGCAGGGCTTTGGGGGTTTGACACGGCGGTAGCGGCCGGGGAGACTGGACGGGCAATCGTCCCTCCCTCCCCATCGAGGACTCTCCGCCATGCTCCGATCTCTTGCCTTCTTGGTCGGCCTGTCGCTGTTCGCTCCGGCCTGGGCCGATGAACCTCAGACGTATCCCCTCTGGCCGGACGGTGCGCCCGGCGCGACCGGCTCTGACGCCGGCGACGACACCCACGCTGGTGACATCCCGACGATCACCGTGTACCCTCCTCCCAAGGAGAAGGCGACCGGGGCGTCGATCTTGATCTGCCCTGGCGGCGGCTACGGGATGCTCGCCACCGAGCACGAGGGCAAGGAAGTCGCCGAGTGGCTCAACTCGCTGGGTGTCGCGGGCGTGGTCCTCAAGTACCGGCTTGCTCCCAAGTACAAGCACCCGGCGCCCCTGGACGATGCGCGGCGGGCGATCCGCATGGTGCGCTGGAAGTCGAAGGGGGCGGGCCTCGACCCGAATCGCGTAGGCGTTCTCGGGTTCTCGGCCGGCGGGCATCTCGCCTCGACCCTCGCCACCCATTGGCGCGAAGCGGATCCCAATCCGGGCGACGCGATCAACGGCTTCACCGAGCGGCCCGACGTCGCGATCCTGGTCTACCCGGTGATCAGCTTCACGGCCGAATTCAGTCATCGGGGCTCGGCCAACAACCTGCTCGGTCCGGACGCTTCCAAGGAGCAGTTGACCGAGCTGTCCAACGAGACTCAGGTCAACGAGAAGACCCCGCCCACGTTCCTGGCCCACACGCTGGCCGACAACGGCGTACCGATGGAGAACAGCGTGTCGTTCGCGATGGCTCTGCGCAAGCACAAGGTGCCATTCGAGCTGCACATTTTCGAGCGCGGGCCGCATGGCCTCGGGCTGGGCAAAGGCTCGAAGCGGCACCACGTCGCGCCCGAGCCGTCATTCGAAGCATGGCCGATCCTCTGTGCAACGTGGCTCAAGTCGCGCGGCTTCCTCGACAAGCGCTAGAGAGGCGTGTCGGAAAAAAAGAACGGACACCGATTTCGCCGGATTCTCGATTCACATTTCAACCCGCAGCTCAGTAGGCGTCGCCCGAGACGACCTCGCCGCCGGCGATCGTACCGAGGGCGCGCCACGTCTGAAAGCTGACCGAGTTCTTGACGGCGTGCACGCTGCCGTCAGCAAAGAGGGCGTTGACAACGCCGGGATGATAGCTCCGGGACGTGATGGCGGCGTACGTGGGTCCGCCGTCATCCTCGTCCTCGGAGCTCATGTCGCTGTCGAGGGCCAGTGTCCCGGCGGGGGACCTGGTGTTCGGGGGCAGGGCGGTGGTGAAGCCATCGTAGAACGAGTTGCCGTTGCACCAGTGGGTGTGGCCGCCGCCCAGCATCCCCGAGGATGTCGTGGCGAGCTTGCACCCCGATGTCGGCGCCGCCGCAATGCTCGCCAGCACCGTGGGGACATCCGGGTAAGACAGCGGGCTCGTCGGCCCGGGCGGAGGCACGGCGCCGCAATCGTGATAGGCCGGCGTATACGTTTTGACCTCGGCGCCGAGCAACGTGTTGCTCAAGCCATCGGTGAACGAAGCGAATCTGCGGCTCGCGTTGGAGCCAATCGCACCCGTGCTGGGCCCCCCGCCCGCGAATCCGCCGAAGGTGTACCAGATCCCCTCGCACCAACCGTAGCTGGAGACGCCGTATGTCGTGGTCACGCCGGCAGCGCTGGTGCTTGTAAACGCCTGCTGGTTGGGCTCACTCGGGCAGAGAAGCACCTTCAGTTGCGTGGAGACAGCCGTGGCATTCGACGGGTCACTCGTCTTGTTGGTGTAGTTGAGAGCGTTATAAATCGTCCCCAGCTCCAGAAAGGGGGTGATGCGCGAGGAGGCGCCCCAGCTTGACTTCCACGCCACCGCGCCCGAACTGCTGAAGGTCAGGACCATCTGGGGCGGCAGCACTCCATTCGTGCTTTCGTAGTTGTGCATCCCGAGCCCGAGCTGCTTGAGATTGTTGACGCACTGGATCCGTCGAGCCGCCTCGCGGGCAGCCTGCACCGCGGGCAGCAAGAGCGCGATCAAGACCGCGATGATCGCAATCACCACCAACAGCTCGATCAGAGTGAAGCCGTGACGACCGTTGGTCCGTACCGGTCGCGAGTGTCGCGAAACCGGCACGAATTGGCGGCGCTCGCGATCGTCAGGAAACCCATGATGGGCCGGCACGCCGCCGGAGAGTGGTCCCGCACCCGCCGAGCCTCTCGACGAAGTGCTCTCTCTGGCGGACGTGCCGTTTACCAAAGGAATACGTAACATGTTATGGACCCTTGAAATACGGAAGGAATTCCGAGTCGACGGGACCAGGGTCGAACCGGGTGACATCCGATGTTGATATTGAGATTCAATCTCAATAGAGGCAAAGTGTACGACTCCTGAGACTCGGTGTCAACACATTGCGTCCGCTCATCGAGTCGGTGGCACTGGAGCAGCGCGTACGTGGTCGGTCGGGCTTCGCGAGCATGATGTCAGGCCGGCAAGCCCGACCGACAGGGCACAATCCGCTCTGCTGCTGGGATAGGCGGGCAGGTTCGCCGACGCGTTGCGGGCGGGATCAGGGCGCGTTGCGAGCGGTGTTATTTGACCGCGCCCGAAAGCTTGGACCGCGCGTGGGACAGGGCGAGCAGTGCATAAGCGGTTACGATGTTCGGGTCTCCCTCCATGAAGGTATCCGCTGTATTGACCCAGCTTCCATCGGCGTTCTGGCGCTTGGCGAGTGCGGCCACGAGGTCGGCCCGCCAGTCATGCGTTTTGCCCGCGTTGTCGACGAGTGCCGGCTTGCCGACCAGCGCCATGGCTTTGGCGAATGTCTGGTAGTAGTAGTAAAGCCCGCGCTGGCCCATGCCCGGGTTCTGGTCGAGCGTGTAGTGCTTGGAAATGTAGCCGAAGGCCGCTTTCACGCGGGGGTCGTCGGGAGTGAGGCCCGCGTAGATCATGCTCTTCAGGCCGGAATAGGTCATTCCGGCGTACGACCGGAGGCCGCCGGCTTCGGTCTTGCCGGCGGCGCTCGAGCCGCCGCCTGCGGCAGTGTAAATGAAGCCGCCGTCGTTGACCTTGCCGGCCCAGGGCCGGTCGTTGAATTCGCTCTTCAGGTTCTGGCAGCGTGAGACGAAGATGAGCGCCTTCTGAAGCCCGGGGTCGTCGGCGGGCAGGCCCGTGTCACGGAGAGCTTCGATCATGAATGCGGTGTTCGACAGGTCGGGCCGGCTGTTCTTGCCCCCGTAGCCCGCGCCGCCGTAGACGTCGCTGTCATGCCCCTTGTCTTCACCCTCGTCCCACTGCATACGCTTGAGAAACTCCTGCCCCCCCTTGATGATGCGGTCGTAACGCCCGCCATCGTTCGCCTCATGAAAAGCCATGATGGCGACCGACGTCGTGTAGTTGGAGTGAGGAGCCTCGGACAAGCCCCCCTTGGGTCCGACGAACTGCTCCAGAAAGCTCAGGCCGCGTGTGACGATCGGATCGGCGGGTGCAACCCGCCCCGAGCGAATGAGTGCCGTCACAACCAGGGCCGTGATCCCCGGTTCCTTGCGGTCCGGAGACCAGCTTCCGTCCCGGGACTGGCGCGCACGTAGAAAGTTGACGGCCTTCCCCTCCAGCTCCCCTGATTCGACCGGTCCGCCCGCATGGACCCGCGCCGGCCGCGCACCGATCGTCAGCAGTCCAACCGCCTGAATGCCGCCACCAAGAAACACGCGCCGCGAGCTTTTCTTCATCTCTCGATTCCCCCGTGCCGGGTGCACCGCTCGATAACGTCTGCGACGCGCTCTCCAGCCCAGAGCGGCGAGCCAGGCGCGTCCAGAACTCGCCATTGAGCAATATTCATGCCACTTGGTGAACAATTGGAAAGGCTAATCTTCAAACTGCTTACGCCATTCCGACCTTTTGCGCTCCTGGCGCGGACGGCGAAACCTTCGCCAGTGCTGGCGAATAATCCGCCGACCCATCTCCGAGGGCCAGAGCTCGGAATACCCGAGGTAAGTGGGTCGCCGCATCAAGCGGACGACGTGCAAGCCTTACTTGACGCGCTCGAGAACGAACTCGAAGAGACCGCTTCCTTTTTCGACCTTGAGCGACTTCGGTCGCTCCTTGGAGCCGGCCTCGGTCACGACGATCGTCAGCTTGTCACCATCGAGCTTGTAGAGGCCGAGCTGTTTCTTGCCGGCGTCTTGCCCCTTCTTGATGTCGAAGTCGATTGTCTTGGGCGACTTGGTCTCGTCGATTGTATACGATCCTTCCTCAACCATGTCTGCACTGGAGGTGTTGGTGTAGTCCTTGCCGTCGAAGTTGCACTTGAACTCGTTGACAAATTCGTCCGGTGCTGGCTCACCCTGTATCGAGATCGAAACGGCCTTCCACTTTCCTTTGAACGATTCCGCGTCGTCTTTCTTCGCGTCATCGGCGGTCAGGAACCCGGCGGTGCTTAGTACGAAGATGGCAGTAGCGAATCTCATCTCTTATCCCCGAAACAAGTGGTGAAGAGGTGAAGCCGGCGGCGAGTTTTCGCGCGGCGGTTGACAGACAAAAGCGGAGCCCTTCCGAAGGCTCTCTCGTCTTTGCAGGCCCGGCGGCCCGCTGCGAAATTCCGAACTCTTATATCACGCCTTGACCCGTTCTGGCTACGCCGAGGCGACCCGGGGCGGAATCCCGCGGCGATGGCGGCGGGATCAATGTGTAACCGCAACCGCAACACGTGCCACTTTAGAGGCAGAGGCACCCGGGCAGACAACCTGGTGCGACGAGGGTCGGAGACTTGAAATGATCGGGTGAATCTCACCGCCCGACTGGAATTCTCCGGCTTTCGGAAAGTGAGAACCTTCATCTCTGTCAGATTCAAGGACTTACACTTATGAACCAGCTTCGTCTTTTCGCTCATCGACCGTTCGAATTGCGCCGCAACTCGCGCGGTCCGCTCCGGAGCCGGCGGCTCAACGTCGACTTACTCGAAGAGCGCCGCTTGATGGCGTCTTCGCTGGTCGCCAGCAGCTCTCCGATCGCTCCCGGAGCGGTCGAAGGGATCCCGTTCACCGCGGTGATCGCCAAGTTCACCGACTCGGACGGGAATTCGGACCCGGCCCAGTATGCGGCCACGATCAACTGGGGAGACGGCAAGGTCACACAAGGAAAAGTCGTCGCAGACCCGGCCGGGGGTTTCGACGTCATGGGCAGTCATACCTACCAGCACCCGGGAGCGATCCGCGCGACGGTGCAGATCGGCGACTCGGACAACGACACCGCGTCGGCTTCCACCACCAACATCGTGACCGAGGCTCCTCTCACAGCGACCGCCGTGGCGGTTCGAGCGCGGAAGAAGCTCGCCCTCGACAACGTGACCGTGGCGACCTTCACGGATGCCGACACCCGCCTCAAAGCATCGGCCTTCAGCGCCACGATCCACTGGGGAGACGGGCACACGTCCAAGGGCAAGATCGTGGCGGACAAGGCCATCGGCGGGTTCAAGGTCCTTGGCTCGCACACTTTCAAGTCGACCGGGGAGTTCGCGGTGACGACCGCGATAGAGCAGGGCAAGGGGCCCGTCACATCGTTTTTCACGCCATCGAATATCATCTCCGACGGGCTCGTCGGCGCGGATCATATTGACCCGAATTTCGTGAACCCATGGGGACTCGCCGCACCGAAGCCCACCGACTTCTGGGATAGTAACAACGGCACCGGAACCTCGACGGTCTTTGACGCCTCAGGGAATATCAGCGCCTGCGCTCTTTGCCGTGAAGGTGCCTCCTCCCACCGGCGCCGCCGGACCGTCTGCTCCGTCCGGGATCGTGAGCAACAGCACGTCATCCTTCGTGGTCAGCCAGGGATCCGCGAGCGGACCCGCCGCATTCATCTTTGTCACCGAAGACGGCACGATCTCGGGCTGGAACCCCAAGGTCGGAGGAACCGGGGCTGGTCCGTCAACCAATGCGGTGCTCGCGGTCGACAATTCGGCGACTGGGGCCGTCTACAAGGGCGTGGCGATCTTGAACGTTCCGACCGGAACCGCTCTCGCGGCTGGGCCGACTCTGTTCGTGACGAATTTCCATGCCGGCACCATCGAGGCTTATAGCTCAAGCTTCGCAGCGGAGAACTTGCCAGCCGGCGCGTTCACCGACCCGGCCATCCCGGCGGGATTCGCCCCCATCGGTATCCAGACGATTGGCGGCAACCTTTACGTGACGTACGCCAAGCAGGATAGCGCGAAGCATGACGACGTGGCCGGCGCAGGCAATGGCTACGTCGACGTCTACTCACCGACTGGAGTTCTCCTCCAGCGGCTCGGCGGCGGCGGCTCCCAGCCCGAGCTCAACTCGCCCTGGGGCGTGGTTACGGCCCCGGCAAGCTTCGGCCCGTTCAGCAACGCGATCCTCGTGGGCAACTTCGGCGACAGCCACATCAACGCGTTCAATCCCACAACCGGCGCATTCCTGGGCCAGCTTGACGGTCAGAACGGTGAGCCGCTGGTAATGAACGGTGGATTCCAGGGCACCGATTCCAAGGGCCTCTGGGCACTCCTTGACTTCCCCACCGGCACCGGCCCTGCCGGGACGCTGTACTTCACGGCTGGCTTGAATGACGAGAGCGATGGGCTCTTCGGCACGTTGACCTACACCCAGGTTGCGATGGCGACTGCCTCGAGCACCGTCTCGGTCAGCGACCACTAAGGGCGACCACCTCTTAACGTTTGCCTTGAGCGGAGCCCGCGGCGAGCAGCGCCGCGGGCTTCGCTGCTTTACTGGCGGGATCGGCTGGCGCCAGCGGCAACCGGGGAGAAAGGCGTGGCTACGGTCTGGGAAATTGTGCGCCTTCCTTCATCCTTCGATTGGGACTCTCACGAGCCCATCCCCTCGCAGCCGCCGCCCTCGCCGGGACCAGGGACTTGTTGACCCGTCACGAGTGAGAAGTAGGGGAAGGTCGTGGTGCTCGTGACTCCCTGCGCGGCCTGGACGGCGGCCCAGGCGGTGTCGATGGTCGAGATATCCGTCGACGTGATTCCCGCGGATGTCACGGCCGCGGCCAGAGTGTTGTATGCCGTGGTCAAGTCGGTCGTCTCCTGGGTAGTCGGCGAGCTGGTGTACAGAGCCTCGAACTGGCTCAGCAAAGTCGAATCCGTCGCCAGATCCGTCCCCGATGCGTTGGCCGTCACCAGGCTGTCCTCAAACGACTGGAGCGCCGAGTTGCTGCTGGGAGACAGCCCATCGCTCTTGAGCGTTTGCATGGCGACCCGGATCGCCGTCAGCTCGCCGATCGTCGTGCCGGAGGCAAGGTCGATCGTCTGGATGTCGTTCCTGAGCGTTTTGAGAGCGCTCGACAAGGTCGAGCTCGCGGAACTGGTTGATTCGCTCGACGTCTGCGCCGCCGCCGTGCTGCTCTTGAGCGTGGCAGCCGTGGTGCTGGTCGCGGAGATAGCCGTGGTGGTTGACGATGTGCTCTCGGAATGACCGCCGTGGTGGTGCCCGTAGACCGCGGCGAGCGCATGATGCACGCCGTGGAAGTGGGCCGGAGTGACACGCCCCTCGAGTGTCTCGCACAAGAGGGCGGCTTTCTGGGTACGCCGGGCCCGCTCACTCTGGAGGCGCGCCCGGCCAAAGATCAGACTTCGCAAGACGTTGATCGGGTGTCGCATCGCAAAAGTCTCCGAAGATGTGTTGAGTCGTCGCCATGAGGTGTTCGGGCCAATTTGCGCAGCCCGACCGCCGCACCGGCTGAGGCGGTGCGAGCGGTGCCGCATTCCAAAATCGGGAGCGTGGACTGAAGCGGAATTGACGAGCACACCCTACTATCTAATCGAACGTTGATCAGATTTGGCGTCGGAGTGATCTCAAGAACTGTGGCGCATTCACATGAAAAGGGCGGGAAGTCAGGGAATCTCCCCGCGCGAGTCGATGGTGCGCGAGGTCATCCCGAACTCCCGCCCTGGGCGGTGTAGGTCAGGCTTTCCAGCCTGACGGTTTTCGTAGGTCAGGCTTTCCAGCCTGACGATTTTCGCAGGTCAGGCTTTCCAGCCTGACGATTTTCGTAGGTCAGGCTTTCCAGCCTGACGGTTTTCGCAGGTCAGGCTTTCCAGCCTGACGGTTTTCGCAGGTCAGGCTTTCCAGCCTGACGGTTTTCGCAGGTCAGGCTTTCCAGCCTGACGGTTTTCGCAGGTCAGGCTTTCCAGCCTGACGGTTTTCGCAGGTCAGGCTTTCCAGCCTGACGGTTTTCGTAGGTCAGGCTTTCCAGCCTGACGGTTTTCGTAGGTCAGGCTTTCCAGCCTGACGTCTTTTGCTGTGTCAGGCTGGAAAGCCTGACCTACGCGGCGCTCCCGAGGAGTCGAGCCCGCTGTTGTTACTTCGTTTCATCCGGGGGCGGAGGAGGCGGGCCATCGCCGCCATCCGGTGGTGGGCCACCGGGCGGGAAGCCGCCGGGTGGCCGGCCGCCGGGGCCGCCCGGAGGGCCTCCGCCGGGACCGCCAAAGCCGGGAGGGCCGCCGCCGGGACCGCGTTCCTGCATTTCCTTGAGCTGCTCGTTCTGGTCGGCGCTCAGGATCTTCGCCAGCTTGGCGTCGACCTCCTTTTGCAGATCGGCGACTTGCTTCTTCTGCGTGGCCGTCAGGCTCAAACGGTCCTGCATGAAGCTGGGCAGAATCTGGCCCATCCGGGGCGGACCAAATCCTCCAGGACCCCCAGGACCGCCAGGACCAAATCCACCGGGGCCGCCGGGGCCAAATCCGCCAGGACCACCGCGCGCATTTGCCGGCTCGCTGGCGGCCAGCGTCGTGAGCTCTTCCCTCGTGACAACCTTGTCCTTGTCGGCGTCGGCGCGGTCGAAGAGGCGCTTCAACCGCGCGTCGGTGACCTCGCTCCGGGTGAGCTTCCCATCCTTGTTCTTGTCGAACTTCATCATCCGGGTGACCAGGTCGCTGCCGGTTGACGACTTCGCGGTTGCCCGCCGCCCGCTGCTCTGGTCCTGGCCAAACACCAGGGACGACGCGGTCAATAAACCGGCGATCGCCAGTATGCTCGAAGTCTTTCGCATTGATCTCCTCGTTCGTTCGTTCATGTGAGATTCGGGTGATTGTGTTCCGTCGATCAGCCTGCGGAGGTCTGCCGGTTCGCTAGCGACCGCTCGTCCGGCGTGCGGCCCAAGATGATCTCGAAGTAGGCCGACAGCTCGCCGATCTTCGAATTCGGAATCGGCTCGAAGTCGGCCAGGACCAGCTCGCGGTCGAGCAGGTCGCCCGCGCTTCGGTAGACGCCATCCCTCGCATTACCGGGATGGCCGCGCACCAGGATCTGGGTCGTCAGAAGCTCGCGGCCCCCGCGCTTGACCTTGACGTGGATGTGGGGGCCAGGCCGGCCCGGGTACGGAACCGGCTTGATCGTCCGGAAGTAATACTCGCCGGTCGAGCCGGTCGTGAACCGGCCGAAGCCCTGGAAATTCTTGTCCTGAACCCGCGACGCCGAGCCGGTGTCGCCGGAGTGGAGGTAGACCTGGTTGGCGTCGCACTGCCAGATCTCGACGGTGGCGTTGCGGATCGGGCTGCCGGTCGGTCCGAGAACCTTGCCCGTCAGGTGCGTGATCTCGCCGACGGCCGGCGTGATCTTGTCGTTGATGATCAAGAGGTCGTTGTCGGTGTCCAGCGGCAGCTTGTCGGGATAGAACGGGCCTTCCGTCATGGGAGGCGTGCGCAAAAGCTCGTCGGCAAACAGGCCCCGCGTCGTCAAGAAGGCTGCGCCGAGCGCACCCAGGATGACGCGGCGAGTCGGGACGTGAATCGGGATCGGCATGGATGCAATGTCCTTTTTCCGAGATGAATCGATCGGTGCCCACTGTGAATAACGGGAACCGTCTCGCGCCGGAGACAGGCAGATCGGAAAAATGGCGGTTCAGAAATCTTCGCCCCGGTGACCACCGGGGAAATCGCGGGGACGCCTCTCCGCGGCGCCGGAGGCCAGGCGGGCGATCTCTTCGGAGCGCTTGATATCGCCGAGTCGCCGGAACGCCTCGGCCAAGCTCTCGAGGCGGTCGGCCAGCAAATGGCCGATCGCACCAGCCGGCAACGAGCGCAGGTCGGAGACGGCGGCTTCGAGCAAAGCCCGTGCCTCGTCCGGAAATCCGCGGGTCTGCTCGAGATAGGCGAGCGCGTCCCGTACGTCGGCCCGGTCCACCCGGGCGCAGAGATCCGGGCAAGCGGTCGATGAGCGTGCCGGCGAGATCGATCGCCCGGCGATAGCAGGCCACGGCGTCTTCCGTCCGACCGCGGCGCTCAAAGACGGTGCCCAGTTTGGCATGGACGTGAATTTGATCCTGGATGTAATCGACGTTCTGGGGCAGCTCGCCGGCGAGCTGATCGATCAAGGTGCGGGCCTCGCTGAGACGCGGCTCGAGCAGTTCAAGCGCCGACGGATCGACCGACCAGGGGTCGGTCATGATGGCGATCTGGACCAGCCTGGAGCGATACTTGCGGTCGGCGGGAAATCGAGCGACCAGATTCTCGAGGAGATCGACGGCATGGGCGGTCGACTGTTTCGCTTCCGCGGGCCGGTCCAGTCGCTCGCAGAGCCTGCCGACCTTGAAGTAAGCCCACGCGGCCTCGCCCTGAAGCCTCGGGTTGGTTTCGTTGCCCTGGGCAAACCGCTCGTAGAAAGTCAGGACGGTTCGGAGCAGGGCGGTGTCATTTTCCGGGCCGGCGCGCGGCGAGTCACCGGGTGGCTTGCCCATCAAGCCGGGGTCCAGAGCCGCGGGCTTCTGCGGGTCGCCCGCAGGCGGCCTAGGGCGGCCCGATTTTTTGGGGATTGGTGGTCCGGCGTCGAAACCGAGCTCCGGCGGCGGCCGGCGGTCGGGCTGTTCGTGCGATCGAGCGTCGCGAAGGAACCCTGGTCCCGGGCGCATCCGGCCGTGATTCCGGCCCGTGGGCGGCGGCAGCGGGTCGTCGTGATCGGACAGCTTGTCGAACACCTCGCCGAACATCTCGAGCGCGAGAGCCACGTTCTCGTCGGACCGCTTGAGAGCCTGCTTGGTGCTCACATAGCCGGCCCACCCGACGATCGCCGCCAGGAACAGCGCCCCGGCGGCCGTCGCCACCAGGGCCGCCGTCGCCTGGTTGCGGCGGCGCCATCGCCAGAGGCGCTCGAAAGCCGTGGCCCGCCGGGCCCGGATCGGGCGGTCGTCGAGGAAGCACCTCAGGTCTTCGGCGAGCGCCCCGGCCGTGGCGTATCGATGGCCCGGCTCGCGGGCGATCGCTTTCAAGATGATCGTTTCCAGATCGCGCGGAATGGTCGGGTCGAGCACTCGCGGCGGCGCCGGCTGGCCTTCGCTGACTTGACGCAAGAGCTCGCTGGGGCTGAGGTCGCCGAAGGGAGCACTCTGGGTGATCAGCTCGTAGAGAGTGAGCCCCAGGCTGTAAATGTCGTTCTGAGGGCCCGTCTCGCCGCCCAGCGCTTCCGGGGCGAGATAACGCAGCGTGCCGATGACGTCGCCCGTACTGGTCAAGTCGTCGTGGCCCGTGAGCTTGGCTAACCCGAAGTCGGTGATCCAGACAGCCTGGTGCTCATCGATCAAGAGGTTGGCCGGCTTGATGTCGCGGTGGAGGATGCCCTGCTCGTGGGCGTAGTTGAGCGCATCGGCGGCCTGGATGCCGATCCGCGCGACGATGCGCCGGCGGTCCTCGCCCGGGGCCGGAGGCTCGCGTCGCCATTTCTCCAGCAAGACGTCGAGTCCCTTGCCCTCGATGTACTGCATCACGTAGAAGGGGAGCCCCTCGTGGTCGCCGACTCCGTAAATGGGAACGATGTTGGTATGGTGCAGCCGAGCGACCGCCTGCGCCTTGCGCTGGAAGCGAGTCAGCCTTCTGGCGTCGAGATAGACATGGTGGATGACCTTGAGGGCGACGTTGCGCCCGAGCGATTCCTGGAGCGCCTCGTACACGACGCCCATGCCGCCGCGTCCCAGCTCGCGGATGACGCGGAATTCGCCGAGGCGCAACGGGAGCATGCGGGCCGCCTGGGCTCCGTCGGCGACGAGCGTCTTCTGGCCGAGCTGTTCGATCATGGCGACGGCCGGCAGCAGCTTGCGGATCCTTTCTGCATACTCGGGATAGCGTGCCTCATATTCGCTGACCGAGGGGGATTCGCCGCGCCGACACCGCTCGGTGAACTCTTCGGCGACGCGATCGAGCGGATCGCGGTCGCGGTCGAACATGTCGGCAGTCGGGTCGGTGGCGGCGGCATTTGCACTCGCGTCGCTCATGGCACGCCCCCTTCGAAACCCGGGATCTGCTCGAGCACGTCCCGCAGGCGCTCGATGGCACGGACGTAGCGCTTGCTCGCGGCGGTGGGCTTGATCCCCAGGCAGGCGGCCGCTTCCTGGTTGCTGAGCTGCTCGAAGTGCCGCAAGACCAGCACGTCGCGATCGATCGGCTCGAGCTGATCCAGAGCGTGCTGCAACTGGGCCATGGTCTCGCCCCGCCGGGCGGCGTGGCTGGCCGAAGTGAGATCGGCAAAGAGCGCGGCGATCTGTTCCGAGCTGGCCCCGAGCTGGTCCCCCTGGCCCAATCGAACTTCCCGCCCGGCCGCCCGCACCTGCGCTCCCAGGTGCCGGCGATGGACGTCGATCATCCTCTGCAAGGTCACCGATCGGATCCACACGAACGCGGGGATGTCCGGGCTCGCCTGGTAATGCGCCAGCCGCTCGAGCGCCTCCGATGTAGGCTTCCTGCAGGATGTCGGACGCCGAGACCCGCCCCCGCAGCCTGGCATCAAGCCGCAGCTCGACCATCCTCCGCAGCCGGTCTCGATAGAGGGAAAACAATGACGCAAGGGCCTGGGGCTCACCCTGTTGCAGACGATGCAGCATCTCCTCGAAATCGTCGCTGTCGTCGGTCATGGCGGTCTTGGCCCGAACCACGGGTGAAAATCCCACTTGCCTTATCATATCGGTTGGCGAGTCTCGGCGACAATTCACGCGGCTGCGTGCTGCCAAAGAAGCCCACGGTCCAAACAGCCGGTTCATTCCCCCGTACCCGATCTCGATAAAACTTCGAGCCCCGCGACATTTTTAGGAGGACAAGGCCGCTTTAGCACGATAGAATATTTGTTTGACATCTCCGGGATCGGTATACCGGGGCTCAGGGGCTCGAAACGCACTAAGGAGCGAAGCGATGATCATCGTACCCGGGCAAGCTGGCAAAGACCTGTGCGATTCGCAACTGGGTGTGACGCGGCGGGACATCCTGCGGGTTGGCGGGTCGGGGCTCTTGGGGCTGGGTCTGGGGTCGATGCTCGAGCTGCAGGCGATGGCCGCCGATGGAGGCGAAGCGAGCCGCGGCCCGGGGTGGGGCAAGGCCAAGAGCATCATCATGGTCTATCTCCAGGGAGGGCCGAGCCATCTCGACCTCTGGGACCCGAAGGACAACGTCCCCGACAACGTCCGGAGCGTGTTCAAGCCGATCGCGACCAAGGTCCCAGGCGTTCAGGTGACCGAGATCCTGCCCAAGCTGGCGCAGATCACCGACAAGTTCACGTTCATCCGCTCGATGAGCTACACGCCCAACGGGCTGTTCAACCACACGGCCGCCATCTACCAGATGATGACGGGCTATACGACCGACAAGGTCAGCCCGTCGGGTCAGCTCGAGCCGCCCAGCCCCAAAGATTTCCCCAACTTCGGCTCGCAGTTGATCCGGCTCAAACCGCCAACGGTGCCGATGCTGCCGTTTGTGATGCTGCCGCGTCCCTTGCAAGAGAGCGGCGTGGTTGGCAAGGGAGGTGCGGCTGGCTTCCTCGGCAAATCCTACGATCCTTATACGCTCTACCCCGACGGCGACGACATGGACATGGCCAAGATGGATCGGATCAAGGTCGACGACCTCCAGCTTCGGCCCGAGGTGTTTGCCATGCGGCTGGAGCGGCGGGCGAAGCTCCGCGACGCCTTGAACGCCGGCATGAAAGACATCGACAAGGCCGTCAGTGATTTGAAGCTCAACGAGTATTACAATCGCGCCTTGAGCCTGGTCATCTCGGGCCGGGCGCGCGATGCGTTCAACCTCCAGGCCGAATCGCCCGAGACCCGCGACCTGTACGGCCGCAACACCTTCGGCCAGAGCTGCCTCCTGGCTCGCCGGCTGGTCGAAGCCGGCACCAAGGTTGTCGAGGTGATCTGGCCCAAGGTGGCCAACTCCGACAACCATTCGTGGGACCACCACGTCGATCTGACGAAACGGATGAAGACCCAATCGGGCCCGATGCTCGACCAGGGGCTCTCGGGCCTCTTGACCGACCTGGACCGGCGGGGGCTGCTGGAGAACACGCTCGTGGTGGCTGTGGGCGAGTTTGGCCGCAGCCCGCAGAGGGGCGTCAGCACCTCGGGCAACGGCAATAGCGCCGACGGCCGCGATCACTGGCCGTATTGCTACACGGCCGTCGTGGCTGGTGCCGGTATCCGCCGCGGACACATCCACGGCCAGTCCGACAAGACGGGCTCGGCCCCGCTGTCGGACCCCGTCCACCCCGGCGAGCTATTGGCCTCGATCTACCACAGCTTCGGGATCGACCCGGCCACCATCGTCCTCAACCACCTCAATCAACCCCGCGAGCTGGTCAAGGCCGAGGCCATGACCAGTTTGTTTGCGTAGCCCTGACGAGGGACGTGATTACAGGGTGGCGGCCGGGTCTGAACAAGATTCAACCGAATTATTCAGAAGATCTCAGAAGATCTTCGACAGGCATCCGCCGTCCACGGTGAGGCAGGTGCCCGTGATGTAGCTGCCGGCGTCGCTGGCAAGGAGGAGTGCGGGGCCGATCAGTTCGTCGGGCTGGCCCCAGCGGCCCAGCGCGGTGCGCTCGGCGAACCGGTCCTGCTGCTCCTTCGAGAGGAGGCTGGTCGGGAGATCGGTGAGGAAGGGACCGGGCGCGATGCAGTTGACCGTGATGCCGAACGGGCCCAGGTCATTGGCGCTGGCGCGGGCCAAGCCCAGAAGCGCGGACTTGGTCGCGGAATATGCGTTGCGGCCGGCGGCCGAGCTGTATCCCATGATCGACGAGATGTGAATCACACGGCCCCACTTCCGCTCCTTCATGCCGGGTGCCAGGGCGCGAGTGAGTGCCATGCACGAGCTGAGGTTGAGCTCGACCAGGTCGTTCCAGAGGTCGTCGTCGATCGCGTCGATGGGCTGCGGCTTGTTCGTGCCGGCGTTGTTGATCAGGATGTCGACCTTGCCCAGCGCTGCGAGGGCCAGTGCGGCCAGACGGGGTGCCTCGGCTCGACGGGACAGGTCGGCCACGACGTACTTGACGCGGACCTTTAGCCCCGCGCCGATTTCGCGGGTGGCGGCCTGAAGCTCGTCCTCATGCCGGCTGGAGATGACGATATCGGCCCCGGCCTCGGCCAGCCCGCGGGCCATCGCCTTGCCCAGGCCCTTGCTGCCGCCGGTCACCAGAGCCACGCGACCGGAAAGATCGAAAATGCGTTCACTCACCGGTGTTTCCCTTTCGCTTTCGAATCAGAACTCGAGAATCCACGGGATTGTACCAGCGTCGCCGTGGAGTAGAAATCCGGTGCCGATGGCGAGGACCGCCACGTGGGATTTCGTGCGCAGACACTTTGAAACGAAAAGCTGATCGTCCATCTCGGCGAGTGCATACTCGACAAGCACACGATCTTTCTGCGTGCGGATCGGAATTGTGGGGACAACGTCTCCACAATGCCCGGGTAGGCCCGGTAGAACCGAAGGAAGCGATAGAGCCGGCGTCGGCTGCTGTTGCTGACATTGAGCCCGGACAACTCTGCCGCCAGGGAATCGAGGAGTTTCTCACCGTATGCCGCGCGGTCCCTGCCTCGAAGCGGGTACTCGGCGATGTAGCAGCCGATGAGCCAGTTTCGCTTTCACGATCTTTCGTGTAAAATGAAACGTATGGAACCTACATCCGCACCACACACAAAGACGCTTGAGATGCCGCGTATTGTCAGCACTCCTGGCACCTGTGGTGGCAAGCCCAGGATTGACGGGCATCGCATCAAGGTCGCCCACATCGCGGTCTGTTACGAGCGGATGGGCATGACTGCCGACGAAATCGTGACGAGCCATCCGACCATTACGCTTGCCCAGGTGCACGCAGCCCTCGCCTATTACTACGACCACAAGGACGAAATCGACGCTGATATTGCGGAAGGGGAGCGTTTTGCCGACGAGTTGAAGGCCAAGTCTCCACCGTCAAAGCTCCAGGAGCTCCTGAAGGCCAGGGAGACCGATGGCTCGGACGATTCGCTTTCACCTGGATGAGTGTTGTGACCCGGCGATCGCCTACGGTCTTCGCCGGCGTCACATCGACGTCACCACGACGCAAGAAGTTGGACTCCTCGAGGCCGAGGATGAAGAGCAAGCCGCGTATGGGCTGGTCCAAAACCGGGTCATATTCACGCACGACACCGATTTCCTTCGCCTGCAGGCTGCACAAACACCGCATTCCGGTATCGTTTACCGAGCCAAGGACACGCTTGGCCTCGGTGAAATCATCAACCGACTGGTTCTTGTCTGGGAAGTCTATGAGCCGGAGGAAATGGTGGACCGCGTCGAGTTCTTGTAGGACCAAGCTCGAACTGCGAACACTGATCTCATCTCGGTTGGGCCTGCCTTGGGGTCCGCACGTGCTCTGGTCGAAATCCCACGCCGAATATCCTCGCCGGAACACGCCGCAGGAAGGGAAACCATCTGAGCAGCTTGAACGGCAACGGCAGCTTGTCGGTCTTGGCACCAGCCAGTACGGGACCGATCAGGCTGTTCTGCATCATCACCTGGACGCGCTGGGTCATCGCGGTCGGCCATTGCCGGCGGCGCTGTACCGCGTGCAGGTCGGTCTCGCTGGGCGCACCGCGAAATAATAAGGGCGCAAGCCGATTCGCCGCTGCGACGGCATCCTGGATCGCCAGGTTGATGCCGACACCGCCGATCGGCGACATCGCATGAGCGGCGTCGCCGATGCACAAAAGGCCGGGCCGGTGCCAGCGCTTGAGCCGGTCGACCTTCACTGTCAGCAGCTTCACATGATCCCAGTCCTTGAGCTCGTCGACGCGATCGCCGAGCCACGGCAAGAGCGTGCGAATCGTCTCGCGAAACCCCGGCAGGCCGGAAGCTCGTACGGCCTCGAACCCACCCTTGCTGATGACAAATGCGGATTGCCAGTAGTCGCCGCGGTTGAACACGACCATCATTCGCCCGGCATCGATCCGCACAAAAGGCTGTGGTGGATCGGACTCTTGCCGCGACAGCCGCATCCAGAGCACATCCATCGGTGCGCCAATGTCCATCGCCTCCAGTCCCGCTCGCGCGCGTACGGTCGAATGCCGCCCATCCGTGCCGACCACAAGGTCGGCACGAATCTCCAGCAATCCCTGGTTGGTCCGGCGCGGAGGCCGGCGATTCGCCCGTCTTGCTCGATCAAGTCGGTCGCTTCCGTTTCCATGAGGAGCTTGAAATTCGGATACCGCCGGGCTTCCGCCGCGACGAAATCGAGAAAGTCCCACTGCGGCATCAGCGCCGTGAATTTGCAGTGCGTCCCCACATGGGCAAAGTCCACAGCATCGATCGATGTTTCGCCGATCTGCGCGCCGAAGGTGCGCACCTCCTCGTGCGGCAGCCGCAGAAAGGCATCGAGCAAGCCAAGCTCGTACATGATCTCCAGCGTCGAGGGATGGATCGTGTCGCCGCGGAAGTCGCGGAGAAAATCAGCGTGCTTTTCCAGCACCAAGACGTCAACACCGGCACGCGCAAGCAAGAGGCCCAGCATCATTCCCGCTGGTCCGCCGCCCGCGATACAGCACCGCACAGTCATCGCGTTTTGAATCATGAGCCGGCTTGCTCCTCTGAACCCGGTGGTTCCACAAGCGGCAAGGTGAGCGTGAACCGGCTTCCCCGGTTCGGCTGGCTGGTCACCGCGAGTCGACCGCCAAAGAGGTGCGCCAGCCGGGCAGCGACCGACAGCCCCAGCCCCAGCCCCGACGAACCCCGGCGGCGGGCCTCCGGTGACCGGTAAAACGGCTCGAAGAGGTGCGGGATCTCCTCTGCGGCGATTCCGATACCGGAGTCTTCTACCGCGAGCGTTGCCACGTCGCGTTCACGTCCAAGCTCCACGACGATCGGGGTTCCCGGCTCGCTGTAGTTCGCCGCATTCTCCAGCAGGTTGTCTACCAGCTCGCCGAGGAGCGCGGGCTGAGCCCGGACCCAGAGAGGTCCGTTTGGGCACGCCGCGAGTCGCATGTCGCACGCTCGTGGTCCGCTCGAGCTTTGCAGGTGATCGGCGACCCACGCGAGCAACTCGATCGGCTCCAGTTGCGGCTCTTGCGCTCGGCATCGGCGCGGGCCAAAAAGAGCAGGCTCTCGACGATCTGCCGGACGTGGCGAGTCTTCGCCTGGACGAGAGTCAGCACGCGCCGGTATTCCTCGGCCGAGCGGTCCTGACGCAGCGCCAGGTCGACCTGACCCTGGATCGCGGTGAGTGGAGTTCTTAGCTGGTGCGAGGCGTCGCCCGTGAACCGGCGCTGCCGCTCGTACGACTCGTGCAGCCGGTCCAGGAGGTCGTTGAACGACCGGCCGAGCTCGTCGAGCTCATCCCCGGTGCCGGGCGCCGGCAATCGCTCGTCCAGGTCGTGGCCGCCGATCGCCCGGGCTGCCTCGGCCATCATCGTGACGGGGCGCAGTGCGCTGCGGCCGAGCCGGCGCACAGACACGAGAGCCAGTATCCAGATTGCCGCCGAGAGGCCGACGAGCGCCATTGCGAGGTTGCGCAACGTCGTCCTGACGCCCTCCTGCGACACGGCGGCACCGAACACCAGAGCGCGGTGCCGGCCTGTGCTCTGACCTCTGGCGTCGGATCCTTCACGGCCGCCCAGCGGCCAGTTGAGCCGGCGAGTCATCACGCGCCACGGAATTCCCGAGAAGTCCACGCTCGACCTGGCTCGCCGGCCCGATCCCGTCTCGCCGCCCCGTTGGGCCAGGATGCGGTCCATCTCACCGGCCGACGAGCCGTCCAGCCGCTCCCCCCGGTCGTCGCCGACGCGCCAGGAGAACTGGCCTTCGATCGTCCGTCGTCCGAAGGAAAGGCTGCGCTCTTGCGGTTCCCACTCGACGCCTTCCGGGCCGATCTCCGCGGCGGCGGCCAGCGTATTCAGGGCCGCCTCCAGGCGCTCATCGGTCTGGCGATCAAGATACTTCTCGGCCATGACGTAGAGCGTGACGGAGAAGCCCACCAGGACGACGGCGAGTGTCGCCAGGACGAAGAGTGTCAGCCGTGTGCTGAGCCGCATATTCATGGCGCTTGACCCTTCTCGGGCCGCGCGCCGAAAAGGTAGCCGCGGCCCCGGAGGGTGTGGATCAACCGAGGCCCGTGGACCTCGAGCTTCCGCCGCAGCTCCATGACGTGAAACTCCAGCGTGTTGGAGACGCCATCGTAGCGCTCGTCCCAGACGTGCTCGTAGATCCTTGTACGAGAGAGCACCTCGCCCGGGTGTCGCAAGAAGAAGACGAGCAGGGCTTGCTCCTTGGCGGTCAGATCAAGCCGCTGGCCCGCCCGCTCAGCCCGGTGGGTCGCCAGGTCGATGCGAACGTCCGATGCACTCAGGATGGTTGTTGTCGCCGGGCCGTGCCGGCGAGCCAGCGCGCGGACTCGGGCCAGCAGCTCCTCGTAGTCGAACGGCTTGGAGAGGTAGTCATCGGCCCCGCTGTCCAGGCCGCGCACCTTGTCGGAAACTGCATCACGGGCGGTCAAGAACAGGACGGGCGTGGCGTGACCCGCCTGGCGAAACCGTTTGAGCAGGGTCAGGCCGTCGGTCCCCGGCAGCCACCAGTCGAGGACCACCACGTCCCAGGAGCCGTGCCGGAGGGCATGCCAGCCGTCCTCGCCATTGGCAGCGGCTTCGACCGTGTAGCCCTCCTCACGCAATCCGCGCACCACGAAATCGGCGATCTCCTCGTCGTCTTCGATGACCAGAACCTTGATACCCATGGCGAATGGCTTCTTTCCCGCCAGAGACAGCCGCCGCCCACGGCCGCGGAGCGATCCTGTCAGCCAACCCCACCTGGCGGCAGTGGCCGTCCCACGGGGCCGGCCTGCGGCTCAGTCCTCCCCGTCTTCCTTTTCGAGGATCTTGCCTTCCGGAGAGAGCACGACCTCGAGCGTTTTCTTGTCTTCCATCGTCAGGACAACCTCGTACTTCTTGGTCTCTTCCTCGCCCTTGAACTCGAGGATCTCCTCGGCCTTCTTCACCGTTGCCGCGGGGTACTTGGCCTCGATGGTCGAAGCCACCTTTTTGGGCAGGTCCGCTTGGGCAACCTCTGTTTCGATCTCCGTGATCTTGCCAAGGGCGGACAGGGCGACGTCGACGTTTTTCCCCTTGTTCTTAAGCGCGACCTCGTAGGTGGTCTTGCCATCCTTGGTCTCTTTCTCGGCGCCGGTCAATTCACCGGCGGGGAACTTCTTCTTTACAGCGTCGATCACAACAGTGGGCAAGTCCTTCAGAGCCACCTTCTCGTCATCGGCTCGCACGGCGGAAACGCAGCCGAGCCAGACGAGCGCCACGACGGCACCTGCGACCAGACCGATTTTCATCATCGTTACTCCTCTTGGCTGAAACTTGAGCGCGGCGACCGCCCGGCCCGCCGAGCAAGGTCCTCCCGTGCTGGTCGCAGGATACACCAGGCTCCATCAGGGGACCATGAGGCGAAGATAAGTTCGATCTTATCTTACCCTCACCGTCCTCTCAGCATCGGTTGCTAGGATTGCCTCGTTGTCAGGGGAGTGGTCCCCTCCGCACGGTTTCCCGATCAAAGGACCGAACGATGGACGCACGCGGGACGGTTTCGCATTTCCTGCACCGTCACTTGCTGGGGCTGATTGTCCTGAGCTATGCCCTTGCCGCCATCTGTCCGGCACTTGGGCTCTGGCTCAAGGAGGTCCGGATCCTGGGAGTCGCCCACGGCAACGCCGGATCGGCCGTCTCCGTGCCGACTTTACTTCTCTCGTTCCTGCTGTTCCACGCGGGGCTGAGGGGTGCGCGGCCAGCGGGTGCGTGAGATGACCCGCAGGCCAACCGTGCTGCTGGTCGGTCTGGTCGCCAATCTGGCAGTTCCCCTGGCGTACATCCTGACGATCATGCCCATCGTGAGCACCTGGCACAACCCCCGCGAGGCAGGGATCGTCTTGCTCGGGCTCGCCCTGGTCGCGGCGATGCCCGTGGCTGGCTCTTCGACCGGCTGGGCGCAGCACTCGGGTGGCGACATGACTCTGAGTCTGGGCCTGGTCCTGGCCTCGACATTGCTCAGTCCGCTCACGACTCCGGCCGCCTTCAGGCTGCTGGGAGCGGCAGCTCCCGATGGCCTGGCCGCGGAACTGCGCCTCCTCGCCGACAGCCATGCCGGGGCCTTCCTCGCACTCTGGGTACTGATGCCGTCGATCGCGGGAATTCTGGTCGGTGCGATCATGGGACAGGCACGCGCGCTCGCCGTCGATCGGCGCTTGAAGCCGGTTGGACCGGTCGTGCTCCTCTTGCTCTGCTACACCAACGCATGCGCCTGTTTGCCCAAGGCCCTTGGCAATCCCGACTGGGATTTTCTGGCCATCACCACCGGCTTCGCCGTGGGGTTGTGCGTCCTGACCTTCACCTCGGGCCATCTGCTGGGCCGCCTGCTCGGAGCCGACCGCGAGGCGCGCGGCGCTCGTCTTCGGGATGGGGATGAACAACAACGGGACGGGCCTGGTCCTGGCATCGGTCACTCTGGCCTCGCAGCCGCTGGTGCTGTTGCCGATCATCGCCTACAACCTTGTGCAACATCTGGCAGCGAGCTGCGCCAGCTCACTGGTGGGCGGTGGCTCCCCTTCAAGAGGTTAGCCACCGCCGCGCTGGCCCGGGCCTCGGGCTGGCCACGGGGGTTGTTCGAGGGGGATCACGACGTCGATGCTGGGTTCGCCGGGATTTGATGCGCAAACGGTAGGGGCCCGAAGTGAGCCCTTGCCGTTCGCCGGATTGGCCGCGCTCACTTGACAGATATCTCGTACCGGATGAACCCGAGCAGGTCGCCCTTCTTCACACCGTGGCACGTCGCGCATTTCTTGGTCACGGCCGGTACGACGGTCGCGGCGTAGAGTTTGCGTTCCGGCCCTTTACCTTCGATCTCCTCGAAATAAAGCTTTCCCGCTTGCATCGCGAGTGCGGCCCGCTTCTCGAAGTCGGTTCGCGGCAGGTTCGCCTCGTTTTGCGGATTGCCGGACGCGTCGACAAGCTTGGCTTTGTGCCACCCACTCTTCTCCATGGCGGCGAAGACCTCCTTTGCGACCTTGATCGCCGGCGGGCCGTCGTACTTGTTCGTGATCGACACGACCGCGTTCTTGTACAACTCGTCGAGCATCTTGACCTGCTCCCGTGTTCGCTCCAGGGCGGGATCGGCCGCGGGCCCGCTCGCGCGCAGGAGCGGTCCCGACAAGGCTGCACCGAGAACGACGGCCGATGTCGCGGCTGCGATCGATCCCACACCCAGAAGGGCCCCGCGGCCCAGTTTTGTCGTCATCATCGCTTCCTTTGTCGATTGAGGATTGGGACCGGCGGGTCGGCCGCCGGTCGCTACAGGGACTGAAACGGGAACACGTTGAGAGTCGCAGCCAGAAGCGCCGGCTGTCTCGCCCGTGCGGCTACGGGACGGGCAAGTCGCCGTCGAAGAGCCACGGTTCGTCGGGAACAGCTTTCGCGAACGGATCCGGCTCTTGGCCTGACTCTTCCCGGCCGTTGCGGGCGTCGAGCCAGAGCAAGACGAGACTGATCGCGGTTGCGATCACCAGCAGCCAAACGCCCGGCTTGTTCCACCAGGCGAGTACGCCCCCCGCCGAGAACGCCAGCGCCACCGCGAGGATGACCAACGAGAGCCAGCGGTGAAACCGGCCGACATCGGTCTCGTGAAACTCGGCGAGCGAGCGATAGACGTGCCGGCCCGCGTCGTGCGGGCGCAGAACGCCTTGAGCACGCAATCGTTGCAGGTCGAAGCCGGGGCCTTGTAGATAGCCAGCTTGTTCCGGTCGTCGAAGGTGTGCAGGGTCAGTAATTCCCCCTGCGGGCACTCGTATCGGTCGAGCTCCATGTCATAGGCGAACCCGGTGTGCGCATAGCGCTCTGCGCGGTGAAAGTGAGCCCTCGCCACGCGCTTCAGGAGCCAGCCGCCCAGCCACAGTACCAGCACGTAGAAGAGGAGCAACACCAGCCCCAGGTCGAGCGTGAAGCCCCAGGCGGTCACTGTCGGCAGCATCGAGTGAGCTCCTCTTGCGCGGATCGGTTCGGTGGCCCCTCGGTCAGCCCCGCCCGGCAGTACCGGCTGGACTGATTTCGGTGTACAGCGTGGCCTCGAGAGGTGTGCCCGTCTGGTCCGCCGGATCCATGGTCTTGCGCGTCCGCAGCGCGACCTTGAGGGTCAGCCAGACCAAAGGGGCGGAGCCGGCCATGAACACCACGTCGCCCGGCATCCGCGCCCACGCCAGCCAGGGATAATTCCGAAACCACTCGGTCCGCGCGTGCCAGTAACCATTGGTGACAACGTCGCCAAGCTGGAGGACGCCCAGCGGAAACAGGTGCCCGAGGATCATCAGCATCAACCCGACGTTCGTCGCCCAGAACGAAAAACGCACCAGTCCCTCGCTCCAGTCCTCGGGCCGCGCCAGGTAGCGGGTGCAGAACACGAGCAAGGCCAGAGCCAGCATGCCGTACACGCCCATGAAGGCTGCGTGACCATGGTTCGAAGTGAGCAGCGTGCCGATCTCGTAGTAGCTGACGATCGGCATGTTGATGAGGAAACCAAAGACCCCCGCCCCGAGGAAATTCCAGAACCCGACCGAGGCCAGGAACAGGACCGCCCAGCGGTGGGGAAACGCCGCACCCCCGGCGACCTGCTGCCGATTGCCGAGCTGGAGAAACGCCCAGGCCTCGACCGTCAGCAACGTGAGCGGGATGACCTCGGCCGCCGAAAAGAACGCCCCGAGGGCCATTTCGACGGCCGGTCCTCCGCTGAAATAGCAGTGGTGGAGCGTTCCGACCACACCGCCGACCGAGTAGAGCATCACGTCAAAATAGATCAGTCGCGTGGCGAATCGTTCCGAGACGATTCCCATGAGCACGAAGATCAAGGCCACGAGCATCGTCGTGAACAGTTCCAGAAAGTCCTCGACCCAGAGATGGACGACCCAGAACCGCCAGAAGTCGCCGATCGCGAACGTCGACTGAGTGTGGGTCATCAGGCCGATCGCGTAGAACGCGGGGATCGATAGCGAGCTGTAGAGGAACAGCCAGGGAAGGTTGCCTCTGCTCTCGATGGCCAGGCGGGGGCGTAAGCCGCGGTAGATGATGATCACCCAGAGCACCATTCCGGCGATGAGCAGATACATCCAGAAGCGCCCGAGATCAAGGTATTCCCATCCCTGCGCTCCGAAGACCGACCGGAGCGCGCGGGGCAAGAGCCCGTGGTAGCTCAGGAACTCTCCCCCCAGGCTGCCGAAGACGACAACCGCCAGCGCGCCCAGCAGCAGGGCGGCGAGCAAACCCTGGCCGCGCGGCTCGCGCCCGGCGATCAGCGGCGCAAGGAAGATCCCGGCGGCCAGGTAGGCCGTCGCCACGAAGAAGATCGCCATCTGGAGGTGCCACGTTCGGGTCAGGTTGTACGGCAAGTATCGGGGCAGGTCGATCCCGAAGAAGCCACCGGCCTCGACCATGTAATGCACGGTCGCGCCCCCGATCAGGTTCTGCAGGAGGAAAAGCACCGCCACGACCAGGAAGAACCAGGCAGTCACGCGCTGGGCTGGGCTCAAGGCGACGGAGGCCGGCGGCACGAACCGCACTTTTCGCTCTTCGGTCTCGTGCCAGCCGACCAAATGGAAATGGCGGCCGTACATGCCCAGCACGAGCCCGCTTCCGCCCAGAAGGGTCACCAGGGAGAGGGCGCTCCACATGATTGCGTCGCCGGTGAGTGTGTTGCCAACCAGCTCGTCGGGGGGCCAGTTGTTTGTGTACGAGTAGGTCTTGCCCGGCCGGCGCAACGCCTGTCCAGGCCGTCCAGGCGATGAACGCCGTGATCGCGCGGGCGTCGGCGGCCTCGGCGATCATGCCCGGCTTGAGGCCCTCGCCGCTCACCTGTCGGTGAT
Organism: uncultured Isosphaeraceae bacterium; assembly: GCA_963781785.1. Classification (GTDB taxonomy): domain Bacteria; phylum Planctomycetota; class Planctomycetia; order Isosphaerales; family Isosphaeraceae; genus CAWAHD01. The sequence goes on from CAWAHD010000002.1 coordinate 2,527,059, forward strand.
AAACCAGATCGCTGAAGTGCTGGTGGATCTCATCGAAGGCCGCCGCCTGAGCGTCGGTCCAGACGAGCGTCCCTGTCTGCGGGTCGTACCGATTGGCTTGCAGTTCGCGCATGGTCCGCCCACGCGCAGCCTCGTTATCGCCGTACCGCCTGTTCATGTACAAGGCCATCCGATGCAGGTAGTCGGCCGTGAAATCCGGACCGAGATACGCCCCGTGTCCATAGACGGTGCCATACTGCATGAGACCGTACGTGAGAAACTGCTCCTGCCCGTCGAGGATTTGCTGCTTCGTGAAGAGCGCGTTCCCCGTCTCGTCCACGATCCGTTCGGGGATCGGGGCGTAGTCCTGGTAAATGCGGATCGCCGAGAACGTGAGGAGCGAGAACCCGATGATGAACGTGACGATCGATCCCTGTAACCAGAGCGGCGAGACCGTCATCGGTCGGCGATTTGTCATGCTCGTTGATCCTGCTCAAGGGAGGAGAGTCGTCGAAAACCACGAGAAGCCGGCGCGAGACTCGATCGTTGTGCACCGGCCCAGGCGAATCCGGGTCAGCCGCCGTTTCATTAAAGTGGCACGATGTAATTATGTTTTTTCGTTGTATCTGCACTTGTTTCGGTACGCGTCTGGGTCATGGGCTGGCGCGGCTGTCATTCTCCGACCGCCTATCGAACCTGGCGCTGCGCCTGAGCGACTCGCCCAAAAGGTGCACCAAGTCCGACCGCCGCGAGACGAGATCATCGAGGTTGTATTCATCCAAGGTCTTCAGAAATGCCTGCTGGGCGCGGAAGAGCGCCCCCTTCAATCCGCAGGCCGGGGCGATTGGACACGTGTTTGTCGCGGGGTCGAAGCATTCGACGAGGTTGAAATGAGGCTCGGTGCGGCGGACCAGCCAGCCGACGTTGATCTCCGCCGGGCGCACCGCCAGCCGCATGCCGCCGCCGCGCCCGCGCTGCGACTCGACCACCCCCAGCTCGGTCAACATCTGCACAACTTTCACCAGATGATGCCGCGAGATCCTGTACGCCCGGCTGACCTGATCAACCGAGACCAGATTCTCGGGGTGACAGGCCAGGTAGAGCACCAGCCGCAAGCTGTAGTCAGAAAATTGGGTTATGTGCACAGAAGCACCTCGAGACACTCGGTAGCCCGGAGAAATCAAGTCGGCCGGTTGACAGACGGCTGTGGTCGTATAATATGGATTCAGAATACAAATTACAAGTCTGTCCCTGTGACCGGGTACTCGACCTGGATTCGGGACCTGGGGACGAATCGGGCCGGACGCTCGTCGAAAGTACGGATGAGGCAGATTGATGGCTGACTTTCACCCTGGACGGGCACACGGCGGCGCAGCCGTTGGTCTGCGGCGAGGACGCGGCGTCCTCCTGATCGGATTGGCGGCGCTCGCGGCGGGAAGGGCCCCTGCCCAGGATATCGAGCGTGCCCCGATCAATTATAGCGCGGCGACGCCGAGGAATGCGGTCACGAAGCTCCGGGAACGACTCGCCACGGGCACGGCGAAGCTCGATTTCGAGCCGGACCACGGCTACCTGCGGTCGCTGCTGGGTGTACTCGACATTCCCGAGTCGTCGCAGGTGCTCGTCTTCTCGAAGACGAGCCTCCAGCGCGAGCGGATCTCACCCGAGACTCCGCGCGCCATTTACTTCAATGACGACGTGATGGTCGGCTTCTGCCGCGGCGGTCAGGTGATGGAGATCGCGGCGGCCGACGACCTGATCGGCACGGCGTTCTATACGCTCGACCAGACGCGCGACGAGAAGCCGGTTCCGGATCGACAGACCGAGTCGTGCCTGCTCTGCCACAGCTCATCGGCCAACCAGGGGTTCCCCGGGCATCTCGTCCGTTCCCTCTATGTCGACCGCCAGGGCACTCCGCTCCTTGCCAGCGGTTCGTTCCGGACCGATCACACCAGCCCGCTCGTCGAGCGGTGGGGAGGTTGGTATGTGTCCGGCACGAGCGGCGGCCAGAAGCACATGGGGAACATGATCTGCCAGGAACCGACCAGACCCAGGGCGATCGACAACGCCGATGGAGTGAACGTGACTGACTTGAAGGATCGGTTCACAACCTCCTTCTATCTGACGCCGCACAGCGACATCGTTGCGCTCATGGTGCTTGAGCACCAAACCGGAATGCTCAACCGCCTGGCCCGCGCCGGGATGGAGACGCGCATGGCGCTCCATTACGAGCAGGAGATTAACGAGGCGCTCGGCCAACCGGCCAACGAGCCGTCCGACAGCGCCCGGTCCCGAATCAAGAGCGCCTCTGAGGCGGTCGTCGAATACATGCTGTTCCACGACGAGACTCGCCTGACCGACCGGGTCAAAGGGACGTCGTCATTCGCGTCCGACTTCGCTCGACGCGGCCCGCGCGACAAGAAGGGCCGATCGCTCCGTGATCTCGACCTCAAAACGCGGCTATTCCGTTACCCGTGCAGCTACCTGATCTACTCCCGGGCCTTTGATACCCTTCCCGCCGCGGCAAAAGAGCACGTCTATCGGCGGCTCTGGGAGATCCTGAACGACCGTGGAACCGAGAAGGACGACCCTCATCTCGCCGCGGACGATCGCGAGGCGATCCTGGAGATTCTCCGCGAGACGAAGCGGGATCTGCCGGAATACTGGAGTCCGGTGCCGTGGGAACCCGGCTCTCGCTGACCGCGGCCGGTGTGATATGATCGCACGAGGCAGAAAACCTCGAACGAGGTCTCGCGAGATGACCGGCGATGGCGGAGATTCGCTTGAAGCGGGCTTACGAGCAGCCCGCGGCCGATGACGGCGTGCGGATTCTCGTGGAACGGCTCTGGCCGCGCGGGCTGACCAAGGAGCGCGCCGCCCTGGATCACTGGATGAAAGACGTCGCCCCCAGCCAGGAGCTGCGCCGGTGGTTTAACCACGAACCGGCCAGGTGGAGCGAGTTCCAGAGGCGCTATCGGGCTGAGCTCGAGCAAAACCAGGACGCGGTCAAGGACCTGCGCAAGAAGTGCGGGGGCGGGATTGTCACATTCGTGTACGCCGCGCGCGACGAGGAGCACAACAGCGCCCGTCTCCTCAGGGATTTTCTCGAGCACCACGCCTCCTGATGGGCCGGCAGCCACGCCCAATGCACCCTACTCGGACCGGCTCTCGCTCAATAGGTTAGTCCCCTCCTGGCTGACCCGCGTCTCGGGCTGGTCGAGCGCTCGCTCCACAGGGGTTTCTGTGCCGTTGCCGCTCACGGGCGCGGCAGACATCGCGGCCCTCGCGTCGCGCCGGAGGTTGGTGGCAGCCTGCTCGACCGTGACTGATCCGGATGCGAGCGGGATGTCGACCGTCTCGGAACGTTTACCGCTCGGGGCCGGGAGGCTACTTGCGGCTCCCCGGATCACACCCGCTTGCTGAAGGGCGACCTTGGATTTCAGCTTGGCTTCGCTCAGGATCAGAGACCAGTCCATGTTCCGGGTCGGTGCCCAGAAGTTCGCGCGAATCCTGACTCCATCCGGCTCGAGTGCCTCGACCAGCGCCTGCGGCGGCGGATCGGCGAGAATGCCGTCTTGCTCGCTCAAGGCGCGATTGATCGCGCCCAGGGCGTCAGCCGTGGAGGCCTCGTACGGGATCACGACTTCGAAGCTGTTGCGGCAGCTCGGCGAGGCGGTCGAGTTGATCATGATCTCTTTGAAAACCGTGGCGTTCGGAATGCGGACGTGATTCCCTTCCAGCGTCACAAGGACGGTCGCCCGCGTATTGAGCGACCGGACCACGCCGGCCTGGCCGGCGACGGTGATAAAGTCGCCGATCTGGAACGGCCGGCGCACGCCCAGGAGCAGGGAGGCGATGAAGTTTTCCGTGATGTCGCGGAAGGCGAAACCGACAGCCAGGCCCGCGATCGACGCCAGACCCACGACCGAGAGCACCAGATGCGTCAGCCGCAGCGCCTCCAGAGCCAGCATCACGCCACCGACCACCAGGAGCGAGCTGATGACCGAGCCGATAACCGAGCGCAAAAGGACGTTCTGGACGAACGGCGCGAGGATCGTCTCGGACCGTGCCGCGAACAGCCGTGCCAGAAGCGCCGACGCCGCAACCAGCGCCACAGCCAGGATCATCACCAGCCATTTCCGCCGGAAATAATCGGCAAGTGCGCCCAGTTCCCGGGCAGCGAACTGCCAGGCGGTCATCACCTCGTCGTTGGTGTTCATCTGGTTCATCACGACCCGCACCCCTTCCACCCGCCTGACCACATCGGTGATCTCGCCGCGCGAGTCATCGTCGTCGACCCGCCCTCCGAGGGTCACTACCCCGTCATCGACGGCGACGCTGATCTCGCGCACGCCGGGATATTTGGGCAAGAACTTGACCAGGAACCGTCGAAGTGTCTGGTCCGAAACCTGTTGATGAACGGAGATCGGGCCCGTCGCGGCGGCCACCGCCGCCTTCGGTTTCTCACCGTCCGGGGATGATTTGGCGGCTGTGGATTTTCCTGGCGCGGCAGTCGAGGGAAGGCCCGGAATCTGGGCAAATGCGGCGGCGCTCCCCATCCACGCGATCACGAATGACCACAACACCCCTGCGCCGACTCGTTGCAAGCCTCTCATCATCAACGGTCTCCGCCGCGATTAATGAATGACTGGGCGTTCCGGCCTTCGGACGCGGGCCGGACTGTCCGATCCTGGCGGACTCGACCGCCCGATGGATCTCACTGCAAAGCTTGCGCCGGTCCGGCCGGGCAAATGCTGCCGGGATGGGATGCGGTGAACATAAAGGCGGCAATCAGGGCGCGAGCGGCCGAGGCTCGGGGCTTCACGGATGGAGACCATACTCCCGGATCTTGTCGAAGAGCTGGCGACGACTGATACCGAGGCGCTCTGCTGTCTTGGTACGGTTGCCGTCGCAGGCGAGCAAGGCGCGGTGAACTGCCCGTCGTTCCACCTCGGCCAGCAGGGCGCGCAGGGGCAACGACTCGGACGTGTCGCCCGGCATGGGAATCGCCGGATCATCCAGCTCGTCGGCGTCGAGATGCTCGGGGAAGATCGTCCGGCCGTGTGCGGCGATCACTGCCCGCTGAAGGACATTCTCCAATTGTCGAACATTTCCGGGCCAGGGGCGCTCCTGGATGACCGAAAGAGCCTGGGGAGAGACGGAAAGCGCGCCCCAGCCGTGCCTGCGCTCGATGCGTCCCAGGATGTGCTCGGCCAGGGGCCGGATGTCCTCGGGGCGGTCGCGGAGCGGCGGAATCACGATCCGCGCGACGTTGAGGCGGTAGAAGAGATCCTCGCGGAAACGGCCGGCGGCAACCTCCCGGGACAGGTCGCGGTGCGTGGCCGAGATGACTCGGGCGTCGGTGTGAAGCGTCTCGGTCCCGCCGAGGCGCTCGAATTCGCCCTGCTGGAGGACGCGCAGGATCTTGGCCTGTGACGGAAGCGGCAGCTCGCCGACTTCGTCGAGAAAGATGGTGCCGCCTCGGCGCGCTCGAACCGGCCGAGTTTCTGGCGATCGGCCCCTGTGAATGCGCCGCGCTCGTGGCCGAACAGCTCGCTCTCGACCAGGCCCTCGGGTAATGCCCCGCAGTTGACCCGGATGAACGGGCCGGCGGCGCGGTCCCAGTGGCGGTGCAGGGCATGAGCAACCAGCTCCTTGCCGGTACCGCTTTGGCCGACGATCAGGACCGCGGCGTCGGTCGCGGCGGCGCGGCCGATCGCCTTGAAGACCTCGCGCATCGCGGCACTCTGGCCGATCAGCTCGGGCTCGGCGCAGGGCGGTTCGTCTTTTGCATCACCAGCCTCTGCGCGCTTCTCGGCCCGCAGGGCCTCGACCTCGAAAGCCAGGGCGCGCTGCAAGAGCGCCCGCTTGAGCGTCAAGCGGACCTCGTCGAGATCGAACGGCTTGGTCAGGTAGTCGTAGGCCCCGCGGCGCATCGCTTCGATCGCAGGGGCCGAGCCGCCGTATGCCGTGACGACGATCACGGGCAGGTCGACCAGGGCGGGGCCCAGCGCGGCGAGCACCTCCAGGCCGTCGCGTCCGGGCATCTTGAGGTCGAGCAGCACCGCATCGGGATTGCCGGTCCGGATCTTTGCAAGGGCCTCGTCGCCATCGGTCGCATCGATGGTGCGATATCCTTCGGCCTGAAGCAGCAAGACGAGATTGCGGCGGATCGTGCGGTCATCGTCGGCGACCAGTACGGTGGCAGGGGTGTCGATCATCGGGGTTCTCCATTGCCTCCGGACGGAGCGGCCGGGAGTGTGAGTGTGAAAACGGCACCGGGAGCTCCGCTCCGGTTGGCGGCGTCGAGATCGCCGCGGTGGGCCAGGGCGATCTCCCGCGCGATTGCCAGGCCGAGGCCAGTGCCCCCGGCCTTTGTCGTGTAGAATGGTTCAAATAAGTGTGAGAGAATATCGGGTCCGAGCCCCGGCCCGGTGTCGGCCACGCTCACCAGGGCGAGCCGGCGGGCAGGATCGAAATGGGTGGCCAGCCGCAAGACCCCGCCCTTGGGCATGGCATGCAAGGCGTTTGTCGTCAGGTTGCGGAAGACCTGGAGCAGGGCCGGCGGTGCCATCTCCACCTCCGGAAGCGCCGGGTCGAGCTCAAGCTCGACCTTGACGGCCTGCGACTCGGCCGGCCCGCCGGCCAGGCGGGCTGCTTCGGCCACGACGGAATTGAGGTCGCCGGGCGCGTGGTCCTGGGCGTCAGCCCGCGAGAAATGAAGCAGCCGCGCCACGATCCCTTCCAGTCGATCGACTTCATCATGAAGATTGACGAACGATTCGTGGTCGGGGCCGATCCCGCGCTCCCAGAGCTGGACGGTCGAGCGAATGCCGGCCAGCGGGTTGCGGACTTCATGGGCGACGCCCGCCAGCAGCTTGCCGAGTGCGGCGAGCCGCTCGGAGCGCCGCAGCTCCGTCTGGAGCCGCGCGCGCTCGATCGCTTGGCGGCGAACGGTCCGGGCGAGCCCGGCGGTCAGCCCGAACGACAGTGCGATCCCTCCCAGGGCCAGACCGGCTGCCAGCCGGTAGCCCTGGAGCGACCTGTCGACGAATGGCGGGTCAACCAATCGAGTCATCACCCACGTCGCCCCGGCCACGCGACCGTTGATCGTGATGGGTGCCGTGCGGATGGCCACGGTGACCGGGCTGTGATCTTCCAGCTCCTCGATCGAGAAGAGCACATGCTGCTTCCGGATCGCGGCGTCGACCTGGATATCGATGAGGTCAGCCTCGACCGGTGGCAGGCTCGACTCGCCCCGCCCGCGAGTTGCCGGCTCGCCGGTCTTCTTCCCTGGCTCGATGCCCTGCTCACGAACCCGAGGCGGAGTGGTACCGAAAAAACTCTTGAACCCCAGGACGAAATAACCCCCCTCGATGCCGTCGAAATCGGCGAGTGCGGCGACAGCCTTTGACGAAAGTCGGTGGTCGAGCTCGGACCAAACGCGATCCTCGGGGAAGTACGGGAATTCGTCCGGCTGGCTGATGATCTGGCTCCCCTGCGCGGCGAGGACATCACCCGCGCGAGTCAGCAGGCCCTTCGCCTCCGCGCGGCGTCGCTCCCGGGCGACGACCTGGGCCCCGGTTGTCCAGAGCACCACCAGGGCCGCGATGAACAGCGCCGCGACCACGCCGACCTGGACGCCAAGCGGCAGCCGTAACTTGACCAGGGCGGATGGCATCACTCGACCCTCGGGACTTCGATGGGCGCGCGGGCGGGGTTCAGGACACCTTCGCAACACCCATGCCGTTTGGCCTCGATCTCGATTTTACCCAGTCGCATCCTCCGTCTGCCTCCCCCGGCGGCAACTTGGATCTTCGCTTCGAATGCGACCCGTTACCCGGCTGGGCGAAATCCGCCCGCCGCTCGGGGGGAATTGCGCCCAGCCGGCGGGCTTGCGCCCTGCAAAGCTCCAGGAAATCCGCGGTTTTGTACCTTGGCATCGGCTGTGCTTATTGCCCTGTCCGGCCGGCCGGCCGGTGTCGCCGGCGGATCGAAGCCACCCAAAGCACAGTCAAACTTCGGAAGGGACAAACGATCATGCTCAAGCTTCTCGCAACGGTTTCATCCGTCCTGGTCAGCCTCGGCCTGACCGCCTTCTTCCAGCCGCCGCCGCCGCAGCGGGACGGCCCGCCTCTTCCCAAGGCCAAGGGAAAAGGGGAGGGCAAGAAGAAGAAGGGTGCACAAGAGCCCGGGGGGGACCTGAGGAAGGCTTACGACCTGCTCCGCCGCATCCGCGCCGACGACAATTCCGCAGGCCGCCCCGAGGAACGGCTCCGGGAGTGGACCGATCGCGCGACCAGGTTCTACCGAGATGGGCTGAAGGCCCTGAGCGTCTCGGAGGCTTTCCAGGCCCGCGAGTACGGGACCGCCGCTCACGACCTGGCGCGGGCCATCGACCACGCTCGCAACGCCGCGCGATTCGACCGGCCCGACCCTGATCTGCCGCCACCGTCTGACGATTTCGGTCTGGACGACACAAGAGACCGGGCACGCCGTGATCTCCGTCGGGCCTACGAACGGCTTGAGTGGCTCGGCACCTGGCAAGCGGCTCCGGGCTCCGACTTTTATATCAAGGCGGCCCGCGACCTCTATCGCGCTGCGAGGCGTGATCTCGAGGCGGGGCGCGATGAGCGCGGGGGTGAGCTTGCCCGCGCGGCAGAGGCGATGACCCACGTGCCGGAGCACCTCTGGCAAATCGAAGAGGTCCGCGGCCGGGTCGAGACCCGCCCCGCTCCCGCGCCGCCAGCCCGGGGTCCCGATCCCAAGGCGGGGCCGCTCGAACCACTTGACCGGCCCGGTTCGAGCCTGCCGCCCATTCTTCCCCCCGAGTAATTGACACCAGGTCGGGGCGGCGCCAGAAGGGCGCCGCCACTCCCATTCCATCAAGACCGTGCCCGAGAGAGGACTCATGAGATCATGGACTTGCGGAACCGCGTCGGACTTTATGGAGCGTACTTCTTGGGCGTCGCCGGGATCGGCTTCACGCTGCCGTACCTGCCGCTCTACCTTGCCCAGGAGGGGTTGTCGGACCGAGCGATCGGCCTGATCTCGACCCTGGCGGCGATCGCCGGCCTCGCCCAATTCCCGGTGGGCCTCTGGTCCGACCGGATCGGGCGGCGCAAGCCGTTCCTGGTCGCTGCCCTGGCGGCACTTGCCGCCGCAACGGCGTTGCTGCGCGGGGTCCATGGTGCGCTCTGGGTGGGCGTACTCGTGGTCCTGTTTGCGGAAAACGGAGTCTGCCGTGCGGTGGTCGAGAGCCTTTCCGGAGCGGAGGCCGCCGCGCTTGCCCGCAAGGGCGAAGTGGGTGCGGCTCTCGGGGCCTTGCGGTTCTGGAAGCCGGTCGGCATCATCGCCATGGCTCTGGCGGGGAGCGTGATCGCCCAGCGAAACGGTGTCGGCTCGATCCTGGTCCCTCTGACGGTCGTTCAGGCGATGGGCGTAGTCGCTTCGCTCCTGATCCACGAGGACCCGAAGGAACGCGATTCGAGACCGCGAGCGCATGCTCAGCCCGTCGCAAGGTGGTTGCCCAGGGACCCGGTGCTCTGGGCGTTCATCGCGGCAATGATCTTGTTCCATGCGGCCAATGCGCCCGGGGGGGTCTATCTTGGCCTCTTCCTCAACCGCGACCTCCATGCCCCCGAGCGGATGCTGGCGTATGCGTTCGCCGTCAGCATGGCCGCCTGGATGGTCGTCGTGTGGCCGGCGGGCTGGCTGGCTGACCGCGCCGGCCGCCGGCCGCTCCTGATCGCGAGCTGGGGAGTGATGACCTTGCGTCTCGGTCTGGTTGCGATCGCACAGACGCCATGGCAGGTGATCGCCAACCAGGCACTCGACGGCCTCGCCAACGGGATGTTCGCGGTCCTTGCCGCGGCCTGGGTGGCCGACCGGCTGGCCGACCCGCGCCGATCGGGCGAGGCGCAGGTGATCGTTGGCTCGTGTCTGGTCTTCGGATCGGCGCTCGGACCGGCGGCCGCGAGTTTCCTGGTCGGACCGCTCGGATACCGCGGCCTGTTTCTGGCGCTGGCGTCGCTCGGTGCCGTTGCGACGGCGATCGTTGTGTTCCTCGTACCGGAGACGTTGGCCGGTCGCGACGTACGATTCGACGGACCGGCCGTCGAATCGCTGGCAACGACGCACGAGCTGTCGACAATCCCATGATAGAATTCCGTTCGGCACGGTGTCGGCGTCCCGCCACGACCCGGATCCGCAGAGCTCACGACACATGACAACGAACGCGGCCTTGATCCCTCTGGTTTCGATGATCTTCGGGGTGACCTATCTCGGCCTGGCCCTCGGCAAGTTCCCGGGCCTGCGGATCGACCGGGCGGGGATCGCTTTGGTCGGGGCGGCCGCGATGCTCGGCTGCGGCGTTCTCTCGATGAGGGACGCGGCCAGGGCCGTCGATTACCAGACCATCGTCCTCTTGTTCGGCATGATGGTCGTGGTGTCCTATCTGCGCATGGCCGGCTTCTTTGCCCTGGCGACTGAGCGGATCACGCGCTGGTTCTCCGGGCCGCTGTCCCTGCTGGCAGTCGTCATCACGCTCTCCGGCTTCCTCTCGGCGTTTCTGGTCAACGATGTCGTCTGTGTCGCTTTGACACCACTGGTCTTGCACCTCTGCCAGCGGCTGAACCGGCCGGCGATCCCGTACCTGGTCGGCCTGGCGACGGCGTCGAACATCGGCTCGGTCGCCACGATCACAGGCAACCCGCAGAACATCATCATCGGCTCGCTGTCACAAATCGGATACCTGCGGTTCGCCATGCGGCTGGGCCCCGTGGCGCTCATCGGCCTGGCGCTCAATTTCGCCGTCGTGGCCCTGGTCTACCGCAAGATCCTGGGCGAGACGGAACAAGGTCCGCCACAGGTCGACGTGTTGTCGCGGCCGAGAGTCCATCGCACTCTTCTGATCAAGAGCGTCACGGTCACCGTGGCCACGGTCGGGCTGTTCTTTGCCGGACAGCCGATCGCTTTGGTGGCACTCATTGCGGCGGGGGTGTTGTTGCTCGGCCGCGTTCGTCCCGAGAAGGTCTACCAGTCGGTCGACTGGTCGCTTCTGGTCATGTTTGCCGGTCTCTTTGTCGTCGTCCACGCGTTCGAGGCGAACGTCGTCCGCACCTGGGGACTGGAGCGGTGGGATGGCCTCTTGAAGTCGCCGGTCGTCCTGGTCAGCGGATTGTCGGTGCTTCTGTCCAACCTGGTGTCGAACGTGCCGGCGGTGCTGCTGTTCAAGCCGCTCATGGACGTCATGCCACAGCAGGAACTGGCCTGGCTGGCCCTGGCGATGTCGAGCACGCTGGCCGGGAACCTGACCGTACTCGGCTCGGTGGCGAACCTGATCGTGGTCGAGAACGCCCGTCGCGCGGGCACCGAGCTGAGTTTTCTGGAGTATCTCAAGGTCGGTGTCCCTCTAACGATGCTGACGACACTCGTCGGTGTCGCCTGGCTCGCGCTGGTGTCCTATTGATGCGGGGCGGAGCGTGACCGGGTAACGGCACCGATCCGCTCCCCTCATTTTCGCCGTTCTCTGCTCGAGGCGCATTCGGTGATGAGCTCGCCTTGAAACTGGTGATGCTCGTTGAAGAGCCGCCGGTAGCTCAGCATGGCTACGGCGACGGTTCCGACGGCAGTTGCCAAGGCGATCAAGAACATGATGACGATCTCACTTGAGCGTGGCCGAGATAATCGATGTGAAAACTGCGGATTCTGATCAACTTATTCGAGGTTTTGGCGAGAACTATCATCAGTTACCGTGATCGAGCGAGAGCGTTGGCATGGCGTGTCCTCTTTCGATGTCCTCACAACGCCGGGGTGGAGGTGAGCGGTTCAGCCGTCTCCGTTCCTCAGGTAGAGTCTCCGACTAAAGGGCAGCGAATCGCGGCACCCAGTTCAGTCGCCTCCATCTCCAAGGTGCTGTCGGGATGTGCATGAACTGCCAAGCGAGGGCACGCCTGATGCTTGGCAGAAACTGCTTCGGTGTCGTCGGACCGAAGCACGCAAGGCGACTGTGAGTACCGATGATCGGGTCAAGGGGCTGAGTCCCCGTGACCATGATCGATCCGAGCCTAGGCGCTCGAGTCTCGATCGATGCCCCGGGCTCGCGGCAGGATCGTGAACGTGCCGTTGTCGCCGGCCTGGCCCCCGTCGTTCCCGTCCAGCAGCACGCCCGAGGCGCTGCTCACGCCGCCTGGCGGGGCGGCGATAACCGTGATCTGCCCGCCCAACGCGAAGGCTTGTTTTCCACTCAACAGCAGGCTGACCGAGTGGTCCACGGCGTTGTAGACCGCCCTGATCGGGACGGGATGCAGAACCTGAACCTTCTTCGGCTTGACCCGCTTGGTGGACATCCAATCGACCTGGTAGTTGGCGGCGGAGCCCGCCGTGGCCGGGTCCATCGCGGTGCTGAAGTCGAGCACGAACCCGGCGAGGACGGGCTTGCCGACCGACTTGTGCTTCTTGTTCAGCTTGCGAGTGAACAGGGCCTGCTCGCCCAAGATGGTCGGGGGCGAGACGCGAACGGTCGGCGAGATCGACACGGTTGAGCTGGCGGCAAAGTTGGCGTCGCCGTTGTACACCGCGGTGATCGTATGAGTGCCGACCGTCAGGACGGGCAGGACGAGTGTCGCCTGATCGCTGGTGCCGACCTGCTGGAGCGCAATCATCGTCGGTGTGCCGCCATCGATCGTGAAGGTTACGGTGCCTGTCGGCACGCCCGTTCCCAACTGCGGGCCGACGACCGCAGTCACGTCGACCGTCTGTCCGAGATTCGACGGATTGGCCGAGGCGTTCAGGGCGATCGTTGTCGCCTGGGTCGGAGGGGTGCCCACCAACACGGAGAACTCGCCGAGCGAGGTGGTCGCGATCGCGTTGCCGGCCAGGTCCGTGACGGGGGCGCCCGCCAGAATCACCGAGTACGTTCCCAACGGCGAAGCCGCCCACGTTCCGCCCGGCGGGCTGATCTGATAAGTGGCCACCAGCGACGGGGCATCACCCAGGGCGTCGCCGCGCCCTGACGGGGTCACCGACTCGAGGCCGGCGTCGATGGCGACGCCGTCGGGAGCCACCACTTGCACGTCGGCCCCGGTCAGCGAAGCGATCGAGACCGCACCGTTGTCGGTGAAGGTGATCGTGAAGGGATAGGGGGACAGGCCCTCGGCGTTCGCGGCCGTGACCGTCGGGGCCGACAGCGCGGCCGTGGGTGGCGTGGTGTCGGCCACCGCCCCAACCTGGAAGGCGCCGATGTCCGGCGCGGCCCCGCCCGGGAGACCGTAGCCGCGCTGGTCCGTGTACAGATCGCGCGGATTGCCGGCCTTGCCCAGGGCCGGGCTGGTGTTGGTCAGGGCGATCGTCTCGGTCGGTCCGCCAAGGTCCTGCAAGCCGGCGGGGTCGAGCCCGGGATTGACCCCGGTGAGGTTTTTCGACCCGGTAAGCGTGCCGGTGGGAGTGGTCTGGAACAGGCTGTTGGTGGCGTTGATGTTGCCGGAGACGTCGGCCCCCTTCGTGGCGGAATTGCCGCCGAAGAGACTGCTGGACGCCGAGACTCCGCCACTGCCCGAGGCGAACACCCCGCCGCCGGCGAACGACGATCCGCCGGGCGGATCGACCGCCTTGTTCAAGGCAACCGTGGCGTGGTTGAGCGTGATGGTCCCCGAGTTGATGAAGATCGCACCGCCGAGTGCCGCCCCCAACTTGCCGGGCACCCCGCCGTTCTGGGCTGTGCCGGTCTGCCCGTGATCGGCGCCGGCTCCGGAACCGCCTTTCTTGCCCTTTGCTCCATTGACCCCATTCCCGGATGGCAGCCCTCCGAATCCGCCGGTACCGCCAGATCCCGCATGCCCCCCGAGACCGTAGTTTCCCCGCGTGACGAGTCCCGAGGAGCCGTCGGAAAGCAAGAAGATCACGTTCCCGGCGCCGCCGCCGGCACCGAATGCTCCCGCCTGCGCCGTATTGCCGGCGAGGGTTCCATTGACGATCGAGAGCGATCCACCCACGACATAGATCGCGCCACCCCGGCCTGTACCTCCCATTCCGCCATCACCGCCGACACCGGCCTTTCCCCCATTTCCTCCTGTCCCGCCAATGGCGCCGTTGCCGCCATCACCACCATTGGCGCCGTTAATGCCATTGCCGCCGGAACCACCTCGACCTCCCCGTCCTCCTGGACCACCTGGACCACCGACGCCGCCATTTCCTCCCTGGCCTCCGATTCCACCAGGCCCTCCCGTGGCGATGTTCGCACTGAAGGTATTTCCGATCAGCGTGACGACCGTGGTCTTGCCATTCATTGCCAATGCGCCGCCATCGCCATCACCCCCGGCGCCGCCGGCGCCGCCGGCGCCACCGGGTCCGCCGGCATTGCCCGCACCACCGGCACCACCGACCCCACCCTTGCCCCCAATTGCAGGCTTGCCCACATCTGCGCCGGTTACAAGGAATTCTGGCATCCCCGCGTTACCACCGCGAGCACCCTGCCCACCAGTTTCGCCGAATCCTCCCAATCCGCCGCCGCCACCCTCGGCTCCCGCGCTTCCTCGACCGCCGTGACCGCCGGCCGCCTCGTTACCGCCGAACGTCGAAGTGGTAAGGGAGAGCGTTCCGCCCCCGATGTAGAGCGCGCCTCCGATCCCATTTCCACCTTTTCCGCCATTTCCTCCAGCGCCGCCATTGCCACCTTTACCCCCCTTACCGCCGATCCCGCCGATCCCGCCGTTACCGCCGGTCGCACCGTTACCGCCGCTGCCGGTTTTGCCGCTGTTGTTAAATTCACCCTCACCGCCACCGCCGCCGGGGCCCCCTTTTCCGCCAGAGCCGCCGCCACCGCCTGTACCGCCTGCGAATCCCAGATGGGCGATCCCGCCGGGGCCTCCGACTCCGCCCCCCGCTCGATCGTTCTCGAACTGGTCAGACGTGACGATGATGGTCCCGCCGGAAATATAGAGCCCGCCGCCGGAGCCAATCCCGCCGGCTCCGCCGGCTCCGCCGGCCGCGCCATTGAATCCGGTGGCCCCGGTGCCTCCCACGCCGCCGGTGGCGCCGTTGCCGCCTTTGCCGGCGTTACCGCCATTCGTGCCGGCGCTCCCCATTCCGTGACCCCCGCCGCCACCGATGCCGCCGGCTCCGCCGACGCCTCCCTGACCGCCCAGGGCGGCTCGCGAGTGCCCGTTGTCGATCCCGACCGCGCCAGCCGCGCCGCCCGCTCCGCCGGGCCCGCCGAAGGCGAAGTCATTCTGGATCGAGCTTCCTGAGATCACGACGGTACCGCCCGCGACGAAGATCCCGCCGCCGCTGCCGTAGCCTCCGGCGCCCCCGCGCCTCCGGCTCCGTACTTCAGAGGAGGCTTGGTCCCCTTCCCTGCCTTGCCGCCTTTCGTTCCATTGCCGCCGGGGCCGCCAGGGCCGCCATTCTCACCATTGATGCCGGCCTTGCCGGCGGCCCCCGCGGACCCGGCGGGGCCGGTCTGGCCGGCTGAGCTGTTTCCCGGACCGCCGCCACCGCCGGAGCCTCCGGAGCCGCCATCGGCGGAGTCTTCATTGAGGACAGAGCCAATCAGTGTGAGCTTCCCTCCAGTCAGGTAGATACCGCCTCCCTTGGCGTTTCCGCCCGCGCCGCCGGGTCCGCCGGGAACGCTGCCGACGCCGGGCAGACCGTGCACACCAAGGCCGCCGCGGGCCGAGTTGCCGTTCACCCAGACATCCTTGAGCGTCACGTTGGCCCCTTGAATCAGGAGCCCGCCGCCCAAGGCCACGGTGCCGCCGACCGCGCCGCCGTTACGCGCCTTGCCACCAGAAATCTGGAGATTCGAGAAAACCACCGAGACGCTCGCGCCCGTCTTTCCGATGATTTCGAAGATGCGCGTCTGCCAGCTACCCGAGGCGGGCTCGATGAACGACTTGGTCTCGCCCGCCCCGATGATGTTGAGGGTCTTGCTCGGAATGCCCGCATCGTCCTGGATGAGCAGGTTGCCGTCGGTGGTATCGGTCAGCTGATAATTGCCGGCCGCCAGGTTGATCGTGTTCTTGGAGTCGTTGTTGCCGTTGGCCTGGTCGATTGCGTACCGGAGACTGCCTACCGATCCGTCGGTGGCGGTCGGCACGACATTGAAGATAGCCGGGGCGAGGCGCTCTTCGAGGAGCTCCGCGATCGGCCGCACCGTCCGGCAACGGCGCCTTGGGACCGTGCCTTGCCATCTCATTTTGCCACGAAGCGTGGCAACAGGGAAACGCGCCATCGCACACCCCACTTAAAATTCGTCACGGCGGCCCCGATGTCGATCCTGGCTTGACGTGCCCGACCCACATGCCGCCGGTGTTCTTCCCTAATCCGTCGGTGCCGGGGACGGCCGGCCCGACGCGATCGGGAGACTCCGCGTTTGCCAAACGTCGGCACGGCCGGTAATCTGTTAAGCATACGCCCGATAGAGGGTACCGCCCAGATTGTTGAAAAAAAACCCTTCGAGACCCCGTGGTACGTCGGTGCTCACGGTCAAAGTGCTTGTTTTCTAAGGGTTTGCGGTCGAACAAGAAATGAACCGGGTCGGATCCGTGGCCGGCGGACGCGGATACCGGTGATGGATCGCCCTGTTGGCTGATTCGTGCCGGCTGGTGGCGACCGCCGCCTCTGCACGGGCATTGCCATGACGGCCGGCAATGAGTCCAAGACGAGTCCCACACTACTCGGCCGGCTGGCCGCAAGCCCGCTGGACCAGGCCGCCTGGAACGTGTCCGTCGACCGCTACGGGCCGTGTCTGGTGCAGGGTGCCGCGCGTGGGGACTCCAAGAGGCCGATACCTCTTCCGGTGCATGTTGTGTCTACATCGCAAGCTGGGCGGAGATACCTCGAGCATGGCAAGGCTTCGCGAGCAGGGTCGTTGAGGTTCGCCACAGAATGATGTTCCGCGATCAACGACGGTCTGAGCGAGATCATCGGTCCGTTCCCCGTTCCCCCACCTAGAGATAAGCGGGAACGGAACCACGATCCGGGACACAAGGGAAGAGGCCGCCGGAATTCAGCACATTCATCCAATCACGCGATTTCGATCACTGTCACCCTCGAAGGGTGAAGCTCTTCGCATCCTTCGGCAGCTCAATCTTCGCTCGCATCGCCCCATTCCGGATAACGGCAAGACCGCGCACCAACGGCTGATCCCGGGGAATCGCCTCCAGAGCCTATGTGCCCGGCCGGGACGACCGGATGCATTTCCGATTCCAACGTATCATTCTTTATGTGTCTCACGAACGGAGATCGCGAGGAGGCAGTCTCATCGCGGCCGCAGGGGTTGCGATCGAGCGGATTCCCCCCAATGGGGCGGGAGGTTTCCGCCCACGACCGCCGAACAACGGCCTCACCTCAATCGATCAGAAGGCAATAATTGGCCCGACGGGGCGAAGACCGGCAAATTCTCGGTCCGCGGCACGAACCGTGCTCTTGTCAGGCGTCAAACGGCCGCGAAGGCGACGACGTCGCTCATCGAATCGTATGGACATGGTATTGGCGTAGCGAGGACAACGTCAATATTATCATCATATGATCATGACTAAATTTTTCGACCTGTTCTTTCTACCGCTGTGCCGGCAACTGGCCGTCTGGTTCGTGGTGATGGCCGTTGGCCGGAGTTTCCTGATCTCGGCGGCCCAGTTATGGCATCGCCTGGCGATGACCGCCGGCAAGGGACTGCGCGGCGAATCAGCTAGCGGAAAAGGTATGCGGCGGCAGCCGTGGAGGCCCGAAGCCCGCGCACGCCTCTTCTGGGACCGATGAGCGCCCCCGACCGTCCACGGGACAGTACCGACGGAATGGCATGTCGGGCTTCCTGGCCAGGGCTGCGGCGAGGTCAACGGCCCGGACGGCTCGTGACCCATTCGTGATGTTTTGACCAACGTGGCGGCCGGCGAATGTGGAGGAGCGATGAACAAGGCGCCCGCGGGTCCATCGCGCAGGAGCCTGCTCGCTCTCGACGCAATCTACCTGATCGTGGCGGATGTGCGGGGCGGTCTGGGTCCGTTCCTGGCCGTCTATCTCGCCTCGGTCCACCGGTGGGACCCGGCCCGGATCGGGGCTGCGATGACCGTGATGGGGGTCGCCGGGCTGGTGGCCCAGACGCCGGCCGGGGCTTTGATCGACGCCGTGCGGGAGAAACGAACGGTCATCGCCATGGCATTTGCCGTGGTCGCCGCCGGTGCTCTGGCAATGGTCGCGCGGCCGACCCCGCCTGTCGTCCTCTCGGCCCAGGCGATGATCGGAAGTGCGGGGGCCGTCTTCGGGCCCGCCCTGGCGGCGGTCAGTCTGGGACTGGTGGGTCACGCCGGTCTGGCGCGCCGGATGGGCCGCAATCAGGCTCTGGATCACGCTGGCAACGTCGCCGCCGCCGCCCTGGCCGGCGTGATCGGGGATACCGTCGGTTACGGAGGCATCTTTGTCCTGGCCGCAGCCATGTGTCTGGCCGGGGCCGTTGCAGCGGCACTGATCCGCGGATCCGAGATCGATCATGCGCGAGCTCGCGGAGGCGAGGCAGTACCACCGGGGGTCTCGGGTGAGCCGATGCTCGACAAGGAGCTCGACGCGCGACCGCTCGCCACAACGGTCAAGGCGCCCCGCATCGCGGGCCTTGGCGAACTGGTCACGGACCGCCGGATCGCGGCCTTTGGCGTCGCGGTGGTCTTGTTTCATTTCGCCAACGCGGCCATGCTTCCGTTGGTCGGTCAGAAGATTACGGCGGGCTTGACCCGCGGGGCCGCGGTGCCCATGGCGGCCGCCATCGTCGCCGCCCAGATCGTGATGATCCCCGTGGCGCTCCTGGCCAGCCGGCTCGCCGAGTCCTGGGGACGGAAGCCCACGTTCCTCATCGGCTTCGCCGTGCTCCCGATCCGCGGCGTCTTGTCCACATTCGGCGCCGACCCGCGATACCTGGTCGCCGTGCAGCTCCTGGACGGCGTCGGGGCGGGGATCTTCGGGGTCGTCGGGGTGCTGGTGATCGCCGACCTGACGCGGGGGACCGGCCGGTTCAACCTGATGCAGGGTGCACTGGCCACCGCGACGGGCCTCGGCGCGGCGCTCAGCAATCTGGTGACCGGTGCCGTCGTCCAGGCGGCGGGGTTCGACACCGGGTTCCTCGCGCTCGCCGCGATCGCCGCGTTTGCACTGGTGTTCTTCGCCCTGGCGATGCCTGAGACCCGACGATTGCCTGAGGTGGTCGTTGAGCGCCTGACGACCGGCCCGATGCCGGCAATCGCCGGACCTCTTTTTTCCTATGATAAGAAGGCGAGCATGCCATGATCGATCGCGACACGCCCGTCGTTGTTGCTGTGCCCGGCGACCTGCATCTCACGAAACCCGAATTCGATAACGTGCGGACCGCCCGCTGGGTCGTGGAGGAGGTCAATAGTCTGATCCGTCCGGACTTCGTCCAGTTCATTGGAGACAACGTCCAGGACGCGACCGAGGAGCAGTTCCGCCTGTTCGACGACATCCGCGCTCGTCTCGAGGTCCCGCACTTCGCTTTGGTCGGCGACCATGACGTGAAGGGTGATCCCGGTGCGAAGGGGTTCCGTCGGCACGTCGGGGAGCCGTACGGCGCGCGCTCGTTGGGCGGGTTCCGGTTCATCCGGCTCGATACCCAGGAGGCGCGGCCGCTGGGGCTCTCACCGGAGCAGGCCGGCTGGTTCCGGGCAGAGGCCGACCTTGCGCTCGCTCGTGGCGAGCGGGTCGTGGTGTTTCAGCACAACTACCCCTATCAGATCTGGGAGGATTTTGCCGGGCCGGGGATTGACGACTGGCGCGCGGTCGTACACACCCGGCGGATCGAGGCGATCGTCTGCGGGCACACTCATTACTGGCAGGTCGCCAACGACGGCCGGAACGTCTCCGTCGCAACGCGCTCGATCGGCGACCCGGAGGGAGGACCGCCCGGCTACGCGCTCCTGTACTGCCACGGCGACGACCTGGCAGTGACCTACCGCACGCCGGAGGATCGGGGCCCGATCGCCCTGGTGATTCACCCCCGCGAACGGCTGCTGGCAACCGGCCCGCGGCACATTGTCACCGGCCACGACCGGGTGGTGGTGCGAACCTGGTCCGGGTCGCAGGTCTGGGCCGTCCGCTACCGCATCGACGAGGGAGCCTGGGCCGGTCTGGAGCCGGCGCACGACGGCCGTTGGTCGGGGCCGCTGCCCGGTGACCGACTCGACAAGGGGGAGCACGTCCTGGAGGTCGTCGCCATCGCGTCCGACGACACCGAGGGATTTCAGCGGATCGGTTTCATGGTCGACGCGACGGGCCGATACACGGCCGTGCCGGAAGCTCGGCCGGCAGTGACCTCGACAGCGTTCTGCTGATCGCGGCGGCGGTCCGGTGATGACGTCCTTTGCCCGGACCGGGACGAAGACACCGAGCAATCGGATTTGCGTCAAAGTCGTTCCGCTCGACTCTTTCCGAACCTGGGCAGCTCGTCCGAAGTGCAACTCCGACCAGCGGATGCCGCAATCGTCCGCGATGTTGCCCTTTCCCGGTTCCTCAGAAGCACGAGACCCAGGGGACATGAGAGCCGATTCGGTCCAAGCATGGTCCGTTTACTGGGCGGGATTCCCCCTGCGCGACGGGGGTTTCGTGCTCAGCCGGTTCCTCAAGAACGGAACGGCCACGCCTGACTCCCAAGCGCGCGTTAGAAAGCCGCAATCAGCGCGGCTGGGCGGCATTGGCGAAGTCGTAAAGGAAGATGCCGTAGCCGACGCCCGCCGGATCGCTCGATCGCGCCATCTGGAAGGCCATGAACTTGCCGTCGTCGCTGACCACCGGGTTCGACGCCTTGTACCCCGGGAATTTGTTGAAGGTGGTCAGTCGTTCCCAGACACGACGACCATCGAGCGACAACTTCCAGATGTCGACATGGCCGGGACCTCGGCCGTTCTGGCTCTCGCGGTCGCACTCGACGAGAGTCCATCGGCCGTCGGGAAAGACTCCTTCCGGTTCGTCGTATTGGCCGGGAGCGTCCGAGTAATTGGTGACTTTCTTCGTCTCCAGGTCGACGCCGCAAACGTCGGTGCCCTGATACCCGTAGGCGCTGAAGATGAGTTCTCGCTCGGCCGGCGGCACGAAGTTCTGGCATTCCAGGGTACAGCGGAAGGGGAGATCGCGACTATCGAGAACGACCTTTTCGTTCGCAAGTTTCGGCGTACCGCGCTCGATGACGATATCGGCCTCGTGAATGCGCGATGATCCGCGCGGCATCTCGTCGGGGTACTGCTCCGCAACGTGGGTCCAGGCGATGTGCATCCGCTTCCGCGAAACGGCCGGGCCCTCCGAGCACTTGGTGCCCAGCGGGACGGGCGGTCTTGTCAGGTCCTTGCCAAGGACGTGCAGGAAGCACTGGACGCGACTTGGCCCCGGGTTCTTCGGGTCGAAGCGATCGGGGCCGGAAAGCAGGATGTCGCCACTCGCGAGGTAGAGAGCGCGCGTATAGCCGAGATGTTTGTAGTGGCCTGTCAGAAGCCGGATGGCCCTGGTCGCCAGCTCGATCTCATAGACGTCGCCAAATGTCTTCTCGACGAAGAGAACCCGCTTGCCGTCGTGCGAAAAGTCAGCCCGTTCGCCGAAATGGGTCAACCGGGTGATGTGCGGGGGCAGGTCCTGGTCCGGCGATTTCGCGGGCCCGTCCAATGCCGGCGCGGCGGTTGTGATCAAGGCGACAAGCGGCGCGGCGATCAGCGTCCAAGCAATAGCCATCATCAGCTCCAGGCATGGTGTCGTGGATCGAACAATTCCCCGGTGTTGCAACGAAAAGGAGCAGGAACATGGCCGAGCGACGGGAGGTCAAGTTTCTGGCGATTGAGCGTCACGCAGCCGGCGCTCGAGAAACCGGCGCTCGCTGCTGTTGGTGGCCAGCTCGAGCGCCGCGCGAAGCTCTCTGCGGCGGCTGCCCGTTTTCCGATGCGGCGGAGCAGATCACCGCGCGCGGCATGCAGCAAGTGATACTGGTCGAGATCGCCGCTGGCCGCGAGCGCGTCGATGAGCGCGAGCGCCGGCAGCGGGCCATTCACCATGGCGACGGCCACCGCCCGGTTGAGCGCCACGATCGGAGAGGGCTGCCGGCGCTCGAGAAGATCGTAGAGCCGGAGGATCTGGGGCCAGTCCGTATCTTCATGCCGCGCCGCCCGGCAATGCAAGGCCGCAATCGCCGCCTGGAGCGCGAACGGACCCGGCGCGCCGCGAAACGCCTCGTCGACATAGGGAAGCGCCTCGGCGATCTGCCGCTGGTCCCAGCGCGTGCGATCCTGGTCCTGGAGAAGCACGAGATCGCCGGCCTCATCGAGTCGGGCGGCCCGCCGCGAATCGTGAAGGAGCATGAGTGCCAGAAGACCCGTCGCTTCGCCAGGCGGCTGGGGCTTGGTCAGCGTCGTTACGAGCCGTCCCAGGCGGATGGCCTCGGCGCAGAGATCGGTCCGAACGAGCGCTTCGCCTTGAGTGGCGGTGTAGCCTTCGTTGAAGATGAGATAGATCACCGTCAGCACGGCATCAAGCCGCGCAGGCATGTCATTTGTGTCGGGCACGGAATACGGAATGCCGGCGTCGCGGATCTTGCGCTTGGCGCGCACGAGCCGCTGCGCCATCGCCGGCACAGGCACGAGAAACGCGCGAGCGATCTCGGTTGTCTCCAGGCCCCCGAGCGTCCGGAGAGTCGAGCGCAACCTGAGCCTCCAGCGCAAGGGCTGGATGGCAGCAGGTGAAGATCAGCCGCAGGCGATCGTCGGGGATCTCGCTTGCTCCTGAGTCCGGCTCCTCGATCACCGTGATCGAACCGGACGCGACCAGCGATTTCACCTTTTCCTCGAACTGGGTACGGCGGCGGATGCGGTCGATCGCCTTGTGGCGCGCTGTCTGGATGATCCACGCGGCAGGGGACTCGGGGACGCCGGAACTGCGCCACTGGTCGAGTGCCGCTGCAAATGCTTCCTGCGCCGCCTCTTCAGCCACGTCGAAGTCGCCATAGCGGCGAATCAGCGTGGCGACGATCCGGCCCCAATCGGAGCGATAGACTGCCTCAACCGTCGCGTCTGAGTCTGCGTGCATACCCTATGATAAATTAATTTCCGCGGGAGTGTCGATCCGGGCGATCGCGGTTCGACTTGCTGATGGAGTGACAAACATCTTGAAGGAGACCTACCATGAGCAAGTTGAACCATGAACGGGAACGGGCGAGCGGAACCGGCCTGGAGCGCGTGATCGAGCCGCTCGCCAGCTGCATCTGCGCCACCGAACAACCCCAGGCCGTCCTGATCTCGGCCCTGATGGCCCTGGTCAGCGAAGTGTGCCACACGAACCGAGCGGCGAACGCCCATCTCGCCGCCTTCTGGGAGAATCACTCGTCATGAAATACATGTTGCTGATCTACGGTGAAGAGCACGCCGACGACGAGGCGGAGCGGGAGCACTGCTACGTCGAGTCGGCGCAGCTCGCACAGGAGTTAAAATCGCGCGGGCAATATCTGGCCGCCAACCCGCTGCATCCGACATCAACGGCGACCAGTATCCGGACGCGTGATGGCAAGAAGCTCGTGACCGACGGTCCGTACGCGGAAACTCGCGAACAGCTTGGCGGCTACTTCCTGATCGAGGCCAAAGACCTTGACGAGGCGATCGGCATCGCATCGCGACTTCCCGGGAGCCGCTGGGGCACCGTCGAAATCCGGCCGGTGATGGAGGTCGAGGGCCTGCCGAAGGATTAGCAGGCCAGGGTGACCCGAGCGGAGCGATTGCCGCTCCGCTCACGGTACCCCCTTGAGAGGGGCTCACCCCCACGATGAAAATATTCTCCCGCCAAGTTGTCGATCCGGCGTCGGCCCGTTCGACTGAATGGCAGCCGGGGGCATCAATGAGCTGAAACGATGATCAGTCATCCATTCCGTCGCAGAGACTTCCTCGAGGAGAACGGTATGAGCGGAGTACGGGTCCTGGTTGGAACAAAGAAGGGTGCCTTCGTCCTGACGTCGGACGCCCAGCGCCAGCGTTGGGATATCAGCGGCCCGTTCTTCGCGGGCTGGGAGATCTATCACTTGAAGGGCTCGCCCGTTGACTCCAACCGGCTGTACGCGTCGCAGAGTAGCGGGTGGTTCGGGCAGATGATCCAGCGCTCAAGTGATGGCGGCAAGACGTGGGAGCCGGTCGGTAACGAGTTCAAGTACGACGGCGTTCCGGGCACCCACCAGTGGTACGACGGCACGCCGCATCCGTGGGAGTTCAAGCGAGTCTGGCATCTCGAGCCGTCGCTCTCCGATCCGGACACGGTTTACGCCGGGGTCGAAGACGCCGCGCTGTTCCGCTCATCCGACGGCGGGACGTCTTGGCAGGAGCTGCCCGGTCTGCGCGGGCACGGCTCAGGGCCCCGCTGGCAGCCGGGCGCCGGCGGTCTGGGCCTGCATACGATCCTCTTGGACCCGAGCAATCACGAGCGGATCTATATCGCGATCTCGGCGGCCGGCGCGTTCCGGACCGACGACGGCGGCAAAACGTGGCGGCCGATCAACCGCGGGCTGCACTCGCAATACATCCCCGACCCGACGGCCGAGGTCGGTCACTGCGTTCATCGGATCGCAATGCACCCATCGCGTCCCGGCGTGCTGTTCATGCAGAAGCACTGGGACGTCCTGCGCACCGATGACGCCGGCGATTCGTGGCACGAGGTCAGCGGCAACTTGCCAACCGATTTCGGGTTCGTGATCGACGTGCATGCGCACGAGCCGGAAACCATCTACGTCGTGCCGATCAAGAGCGACAGCGAGCATTTTCCGCTCGATGGGAAACTGCGGGTCTATCGCAGCAAGACCGGCGGCAACGACTGGGAACCGCTCACGAAGGGGCTGCCGCAAAGCGACTGCTACGTCAACGTCCTGCGCGACGCGATGGCGGTTGACTCGCTCGACGAGTGCGGCGTGTACTTCGGAACGACGGGCGGCCAGGTTTACGCGTCGGCCGACTCAGGCGACAGTTGGGCACCGATCGTGCGCAATCTGCCGGCCGTTCTCTCCGTCGAGGTTCAGACACTGCCATGATCCGCGTCGTGCTCCCCACCCATCTCCGAACGCTGGCGCACGTCGCCGGTGAGGTAGAGCTGTTCGTCGAGGGACCGGTCACATTGTGCTCGGTCCTCGACGCGCTCGAAGCACGGTTTCCCATGTTGCGAGGGACGATCCGCGACCACGACACCAAGCGGCGCCGACCGTTCTTGCGGTTCTTCGCCTGCGCCCTCGACCTGTCGCACGACCCTCCGGACGCCCCGCTTCCCGAGGCGGTTGCCACCGGGGCGGAGCCGCTGTTGGTCGTGGGGGCGATCGCGGGGGGGTAGGGGCTGGCAGGTGGTGTCGCGCGACGAGTGAATCAATGAGCCTCGATCATCTCAAAACCAAGCTGTTTTCGGCGACTGACGGTCGGGATGCTTGTGAAGCCATCAACAAGTTGGCGAAGCTTGCAAAAAAAGGCAGCGAGGAAGCGAAGAGCGTGCTGGCTGCCTACGTTCAAGACGGGGCGATCAATCACATGAGAGCACACGCGTGCTCGGGTCTTGCGGAAGCCATCAGGGAGCCGCACGCCCAGTTCGCCGCAGTGTTTCAGGTCGGGCTGGCCGATCCTGACGTCCGGTACTGGAGCATTCTCGGCTACATCAATTCTGCCGGAAAGGCCGCCTACAAGGAACTGATTCAAATCGCCGAGGATAACAGCTTCCGTTTCGAGGAACGCGCCCACGCCATCAAATGCCTCGCGAGATTCAGCAAGCAGAAGTTCGACCGGGGCTTACCGTCTGATCCGGGTTTTTGGAAGGAAAAACACCTGCGACTTGCCGAGCTTCGCGCCTGGGCGAAGAGTGGCTTTGCGGAGGGCATCGAATATCCTCAACCGAGACGGCACCCTGCCTTGGACAGGCCGCAAACGGAATTCGAGAAAATCGTCCACAGACTCGACAAGAAGCTGGCCAAACATCGGAAGCGGCAGCAGGATCTGGCAGAGCCAACCAACTGGCTTGTGATCGCTGACAGTCATGACATCGACCGCATCAAAGCCAGGTGGGAGCTGCCGGCGACCTATCTTGATTTTCTGACACGGTTTTCTCCTCTCCGAGTGAACATCAGGGCTCGCCGGTTCTATAATCCGTTCTGGCTCTTTGGCGCGGCAGAACTGCTCAAAGCGCAGAATGGTTATTCCTTCAATCCCATCGACGAGCAACCCATATCGGACTGGCCTGCGCATCTTGTGGTCATCGCCAGTCATGGCGGCGATCCGTGGGTTCTCGATCTGTCGCATTCGGATGGTAATGATGCTCCGATATGGACGTCCGCGCATGGCACGGGCGAGTGGAGATTTGAGCCAGTCGCCGATTCCTTTGTGGAGTTTCTGGAACAACTGGTGACCTGATTGGCTCTTGTTCGTCACCCGGCGCACGACCTGACCGGGTGCGACCGGAGGCCCATGCGTCAATCCGTGCGGGTTCTCGGCTTCAGGCGCTCGGCGTTGGCCTGGAAGCTGTTAGCGGCACTGGGCTACCATGAAATTCCCCCATCGCCTGACGGAATTTCATGGACGACACTCGACGACAAAGTACCCCGATGGCTGGCGCTCGGCGGCGAGCACGTCGAGCCCAACGTCTTCCGCGAGCTCCCGGAACTCAGATAGAGTGCGATGCTTACCTCCCACGAGCACCATTTCGATCGACAGGCTGATGGGCGCATCGTCGGGTCCGACGCCGCCGAGCACAACGACTCGACCGGTGGGTCGCGCTGCCTCGGCACAGCGGCCAAGGACCAGCTTCGCTTCACGATCGGGCCAGTTGCTGATGATTTTCCTCAGAAGATACAGGTCAGCGCCGGAGGGCAGCGGGTCGAAGAAGCTTTGCCCGATGATCGTGACGCGGGCGGCCACGCCGGCAGCGTCGAACACTTCGCCCGCGAGAGCCGCGGTTCGGGGGAACTCGATTAGCGTCCCGTGGATCTGCGGGCACCGGCGGAGGATCTCGGCGAGCATCGCTCCGGTACCTCCGCCGACGTCGACCACGCTCCGGACCGATCCCCAGCCCCCGCTGATCGCGAACTCTGCGTTCGGAGTCCCGTGTCCCGGCGGCCCCATGAGGGCGTCGAAGCTCGCCCCGACGTCCGGATGGGCCTCCAGGTCCTCCCAGAACGGCAGGCCGAAGACTTCAGGGTAGGCCGGCGTGCCGGTCCGGACGTAGGTGAGGAGCGTGCCCCACGCGTGGGCCATGCGGCCACCGATGCCCTCGAGGTCGAGCCCGAGACGCTGCGACGGGTCGAGTAACCCCCGAGCGGCTTGGTTCAGAACGAACCGGCCCGGGCTCGTCTCCTCAAAAACGCCCTTACCCACAAGGTATGTGAGCAGCCGGTGCAGGGCATAGCGATCACAGCTTGCCGCAGCCGCGATGTCGCCAATCTGCTCTCGGCCCGCGGCGATGTGGTCGGCAATCCGCAAGGTCGCCACGACGTGGATACACCACGGCGTACACAGATCGCTGAGCGCTCCCAGATCCGCGACTTGTTGCTCTGGCATGAAAAACCACCTTCAAACCTCATCGACTCGACGACACGCTCCGCCTGTCAGGATCGACCCTTTTCATAACAGAGGCGGCCTGGTTTCTCCAGGGTTCCCCTCGCCGTCACCAGCATTCCGGCCACAACATGGCGTCGGGTTCACCACCGTGTCGACAGTCTTGCGACCCGTCATCGAGGCGATTACCATTCATCCATCCGTCCAATCGTCCAGCTTGGATTCGCAGCTCGACGCACCTGAAGAGGAAACCGCAATGTCGACCGATCGCGGCGCGGAGGGCGAGAGCCCGTCTCATGGTTCCGGCGAGACTTCTGGTGAGGAGCACCCGTACCGGGGCGAGGCACTGGGAGGAGCGACGGCCACAGTGTGTCCCGGATTCGATCCCGAGCCCATACGCTACATCTTGTTCCAGCCGGCGATGCGAATCCTGCTCATTTTCGGCCTGGTCGTCGCGCTCTTCGCCGCAGGGTGCTTCGCAGGAGGCCATGCGCTTGCCACGTCTGGTGCGTGGTTGCCTGGGCTGCTCGCGTGGCCGGTCTATGGCCTGGGTGTGCTCTTGGTCCTGATCGACCTGATCGTCATCGCCCTGATGGTCATGGGGTACAACGCAACCGCCCGATATTTCAAGAATGCCCTGCTGACCCCCGGCGTCGTTGTTTCGGAGAAGCCGCTTGCCATCGTGATCCTCGCCCCCCTGGGTGACGGAACGGGGCCCGATTACCATGGACTCCAACGCCTGTCATTGAGCTCGCTGCCCTCTCATCCCCGTACGCCGGGTACGCGCCTTCCCGTCGTCTCTGCCTTCCTGCCCGCTGAGGGTCTGGACCGCTGGCTCGCGTTCTCTCCGGAGCTGGTCTCTTGGGGGACCGGACGACGGGCAAACATCGAGCAGTGCTTTCTCCGTCTCGGAACGCACGATTTCGAACGGCTCGATGCCTGTGTTGCCAAAGGGCTCATCCCGAAAGACGACGATGAACTGATCTTGCTCGACGGGGCCGACAACAAGCTGGCGAGCTTGTCCATCAAAGAAGAGAAGCAGAAATATCAGACCCCGGCGAGCTGACCATGACAAACGCAGAGAATGCCGACGCTCGCGATGACTACGCTTGACCCTTAAGTCGCAGATCGCGCATCCGGTCGACCGCCTCGCTCGGGCCGAAATCGTCGAGCTCGAACATCTGGCGAATCTCGATCTCCACATTTCCGTCGGCATCGAGAACAGGCCAGCGTTTGACCCATTCGATCGCCTCTTCCTTCGACTTCACCTGGATGATCGTGTAGCCGCCGATCAGTTCCTTCGTCTCGCTGAACGGGCCGTCGATGACGATCGGTTTCCCGCCCGAGAATTTGACACGCGCGCCCTTCGAGCTTGGCTGGAGCCCCGCGGCATCGACCAGTACGCCTGCTTGGGCGAGGGATTCGTGGTACTTGACCATTTCCGCAAAGAGCTGCTCGCTCGGCATGACGCCCATCTCGGTGCTCTTGTCGGCTTTGCGCATGATCATGAATCGCATCGTTATCGCTCCTCGAAAGTTCTTGTGGGTGCGAGCCGGGCTTCGGTGCGCGGAGTGCGGCCTTGGTCCAGCGTCTCATCTTGATGTCGAACGACCGGTGCGGAAGTCGACAGGTTCTCCATCTTTTTTCGAAGATCGTGTGTGTCACCGAACCAGGCGGCGAGTCCCAGTATCACGTTTAGTGTGGAAATCCTGCTCGGGAACCCTTCGCCATGAGTACGCTTGAGCGCCTGACCGACCAGGGACTGGTCAAGCCGCCGCGCTGGCTGCCCGGAAATGTCCAATACGAGACGATCATGGGGTCGGTTGCGTACGGCGTATCTTCGGATACCAGTGACGTCGATCTGTACGGCTGGGCGATCCCACCGAAGGAAGACCTGTTCCCTCACCTTCGAGGCGAAGTGCTCGGTTTCGGCACGCCCAGGCCGAGATTCGAACAGCATCGGCTTCACTTCTTGATTCGCTCGAAGGCTTCGAGCGCAGCGTCCGCGAGCCTCTCGGTGGTTCACAATGGGTTGTGGGTAGGTACGTCCCAGTTCAATACCCGCGCCGGCCAGAATCCCGGCCGGAGCTTCCCAAGGCTTGTGAATCCACTCGTTCGGTAACCTGGCCAATTCGGGAATCCAGCGGCGGACGTAGCCACCTCTCGGGTCAAACTTCACCCCCTGGCTCACCGGGTTGAAAATCCGGAAATAGGGGGCGGCGTCAGCCCCGCAACCGGCGGTCCACTGCCAGCCCAGCGTGTTATTGGCCAGGTCTGCGTCCACCAAGGTGTCCCAGAACCAGGCCGCCCCCTGTTGCCAGGGAATCAGCAAGTCCTTGACCAGGAACGACGCCACAACCATGCGCACGCGGTTGTGCATCCAACCGGTGTGCCACAGCTCGCGCATGCCGGCGTCGATGATGGGATAGCCGGTGCGGCCACGCTGCCACGCACGGAGGTTTCTTCGGTTTGGTTTCCACGGAAAGGCGGTAAACTCCTCACGGAGCGGCTGGTCCGGCGTGTGCGGAAAGTGGTACATCAGGTGGTGCGCAAACTCCCGCCAGCCGAGCTCACTCAAGTAAACACGGATGGCTTCGGCGTCCTCGCGGGTGGCTGCGTCACGCCGCTGTGCGCGAATGGCGTGCCAGATCTGCCTCACGCTGATTTCGCCGAAATGAAGGTGGGGCGACAGGCGCGACGTGCCCGGGCTGTCGGGCCAGTCTCGTTCGATCGAATACTCGAAGAGCGTTCCCGCGAGGAAGCGGTCCAGTTGTTCGGAAGCTGCTCGCTCGCCCGGACGCCACCCGGCACGAAGCCCGCCGGTCCAGTCGATCGTCGGCTCCAGACCCAGGTCGATCAGTTCGAGCGAGGCCGGCCATTCCGCCGGACTTGCGATCCGAACAGGCGCGTCCTCCGGCAATGCGGGCTTCGGCTGCCCCAGACAGGCTTTCCAGAACGCAGAGAACACCTGGTAAGGCTGACCGTTTTGACGTCGCACCGTCCATGGCTCGAAGAGCAGACCGCCGTTAAAGCTCTGCGCCACCAGCCCATCCTGCTCCAGAGCGGCTTTCACGCGAGTGTCGCGCTTGATGGCTGCTGGCTCATACCGGCGGTTCCAGTAGACCGCGGTCGCGCCCGATTGAGCGACCAGCTCGCGGATCGCTCCCAGTGCCGAGCTGCGCCGGATGATCAAGCGCGAGCCGCGCTCACGCAACGAGGCGTCCAGCCGAGCGAGCGACTCGTGCAGCCACCACTTGGCTGCCGCCCCCGTTTGCCATCGGCCTTCTTCCTCGGGCGACCAGATGAAGACAGGGATGATTGGCCCCCCGCGGCGTGCCGCGGCCAGGAGCGCCGGATTGTCGGCGAGGCGCAGGTCGTGCCGAAACCAGACAAGTGAACCAGTCGCTGCGCTCATGGCCGCGTGCCAGCCCGAACAAGGTCGCACACCTTGGCGGGCGGACTTATTCCTTGGTGTCTTCAGGGGGCGTCAGGACGGTGTCGATCACGTGGATCACGCCGTTCTTGCACTCGATGTCCGTCTTCGTCACGTTCGCGCCGCCGACCTTGACCTTGCCGTCCTTGGCCTCAATCGTAACGGACTTCCCCTCGACCGTCTTCGCCGAGTCAAGCTTGGCCACCTCTGCCGCCATCACCTTCTTTGCGACGACATGGTAATTCAGGATGGTCTTCAGAGCTTCCTTGTCCTTGAGCAGTGCTTCCAGCTTCTCCTTGGGAAGCTTCGCAAAGGCCTCGTCGTTCGGCGCGAAAATGGTGAACGGGCCGTCTCCCTTGAGCGTATCGACCAGACCGGCCGCCTCGAGCGCTGTGACGAGCGTCTTGAACTGACCGTCGTCCGTGATGGTCTGGACGATGTCCTTGTCGTCGTTCGCGGCCGCCGCCATCCGGTGTGCCGTCAGAGCGCCGACCAGGCACAGCCCAGCAAGCACGCTTGCCACGGAAAAGATGCGCTTCATGAGTGATGCTCCTTGCAAAAGTAGCCGAAATCAGACACCGCGTTCTCACGCACAGTCAATCGCTGAATAACGTTCATATCGTTCACATTTCTACGAAGGGGCATCGGGAAAGTCAACCAAAAAACACGAGAAAACACGCAATTCGATCTAGAACAAAAGATTCACAACGTTCAAAATAAGGTTGTGCGTTTGTTGGTTTGTGGACGATCGATGGGTGCGAGGATGGAACAGTGGCGGCGCAGTTGGGCGATGAGACGCGATACATCAGCACGTTGCGGGCGGCCGACGCCCTGGGTGTGAGCATCAGCACGGTCAAGCGGTGGGTAGACGATGGAATTCTGCCGGCGCACCGAACCGCGGGTGGCCACCGCAGGTTGCTCCGAGCCGATCTCCTGGCGCTCGCCCGACAGGGCGAGTTGCCGCGCCGCGACCTGACCAGCCTGAGTCGTATCGCGTCATTCGGGGACCAGCCTCTGGATCTCGAATCCGTGTCGGCGGCCCTGCTCACGGCCGTGCTCCGGAGAGACGGGACCGAGGTCAGTGCACTGATCCGTACCGCGTATCATTCGGGCGCAGCGATCGCAATCTTATCTGACCGAGTCATCGCGCCGGTGCTGGCGAAAGTGGGCCAGCAGTGGGAATGCGGCCGCATTGACATCTGGCAGGAGCACCAGGCGACTCAGCTTTGTGTCTCGGCGCTTTACGAGCTGAAAGACGAGCTAGAACGACGTGCCCAGCGGCACCGCCCGGTCGCCGTCGGGGGGGCTCCGGAAGGCGACCCCTACCTGCTGCCAACGCTCCTCGCTCAAATGGTGCTCCTGGACGCCGGCTGGGAGCCCGTTAACCTGGGACCCGATACTCCCCTGACGAGCTTGGCCGGAGCCATGCGAGAGCTCCGGCCCCGGTTGGTGTGGCTGTCCGTCTCGCATCTCGAGAAACCGGCGGATTTCCTCCGGGAGTACCGGCAGTTCTATCAAGCTGCTGAACAGATCGGGGTGGCCGTCGCCGTCGGTGGACAGGCGCTCTGGGGCTCGACTCGATCCGCCATGCCGTACACCACATACGGAGACCGTTTGAACCACCTGGCATCGTTCGCGCAGACGTTGCATCCGACACGAAGACCTCCACGGCGCGGACGCCCGCCCAAGCGCTGACAGCTTCTCGCAATTCAAGCGTATGCGGGATCAGATGGCGACACGCCGATCCCCTCTACCTCCGCGGCCACTCGCCCAAGCGACGCACCAGATTTGTGGAAAATGCCGGGGTGTCACATCTTTCGATCCGATGGACATCATCCTATTGTGGGACCGTAGTCGAAAGTCGCTCTGCCCCGGGGGCGTCGATCTTGGGCGCTGAGACCGGAAGACCGGGCCAGGGCGGCGACACCGTGAAAGATCCCGAAACGACACGGCGGACCAAAGTCCAGACGGACAATGAGCGAGCAAACCGATCCCAACCTCGACGATCTCGAGCTGGCGCTCGCCCGGCGGATCGACGCCGTTTGCCGCCGGTTCGAGGCCGATTGGCGGGAGGGTCGCCGAGCGGTCGTTGACAGCTACCTCGACCAGGTCCCGAAGGACGGCCGCGCTATCCTGCGGCAAGAACTCGATGCTCTCGAGCGCGAGCTGCGATCCATTGATGAGACGGGCGAGCACCACGATGCCGGCGCCGCCACGATTCCGAAGCCCCATGCACCGTCGCCCGCCGTCTCCGAAGCGCTGACGATCTCGCCAGGAATCGCACCCACTCGCCGTGTCCCCGATGCGGCCGATTCCCATGAGGAGGCCAGCCTGCCCCCCCGCGAGCAAGCCACCATCGACCAGGGAGCATCCGCGTCCAAGGTGCCCGCACCTCTACCTTCCTGCACTTTTCACGAGTTCGGCGACTATCAGATCGTTCGCGAGATTGCCCGCGGCGGCATGGGAATCGTGTTCGAGGCCCGGCAGTTGAGCCTCAACCGACCCGTCGCGCTCAAGATGATCCTGGCCGGTCAGCTTGCCAACGAGACTGACGTCCAGCGCTTCTATCACGAGGCCGAGGCGGCCGCCAACCTGGACCACCCCGGCATCGTGCCGATCTACGAAGTGGGCCGGCACCAGGAGCAGCATTATTTCAGTATGCGGCTGGTCGAGGGCGGCAGCCTCGCTCGCGAGGTGTCGCGGTTCCAGGACGACCCCAAGGCCGCGGCCCGATTATTGATCGACGTGGCCCGCGCGGTGCACCACGCTCATCAGAGGGGGATCCTCCATCGCGATCTGAAGCCATCCAACGTCCTGCTCGACCGCGAGGGCCGTCCCCACGTCACCGACTTCGGTCTGGCCAAAAAGGTCGATGCCGACAGCCGGCTCACCCAGTCCGGCGTGATCGTGGGAACTCCCAGCTACATGGCCCCCGAACAGGTCGCCGGCAACCAGAGCCTGACGCCGGCGGTCGATGTGTATGGCCTGGGAGCGATCCTGTACGAGCTGCTCACGGGTCGTCCTCCATTTCGGGCCGACAATCCGATGGATACGCTGCTCCAGGTCATGGATCGTCTGCCGGCGCCGCCGCGACTTTTGAATCCGATCATCGAGCGCGACCTGGAGACGATCTGCCTGAAGTGTCTGGAAAAAGACCCGCTTCGTCGCTACGCCGATGCCGAAGCTCTCGCTCTGGATCTCGAGCGTTACTTGTCCGGCGAGACCATCAGCGCCAAGAGCGTCAACTGGCTGGAGCGCGTGGACTCGGCGCTCGAGGCGCAGCCAGTACGACGTCCAGTTCCGCGCATACGGCCCCATCCTCTGGGGTTTCGCCGTCGTCGTCTTGCTCACGGAAATGATCTTGAACGTGGTCATCCTCACTGACCAGCCGGTGTGGCTCATCCCGGTGCTCCAGATCGGCCGGGTCGCCTGCTTCGGGCTGATCTACTGGTGCCTTCGGCCATCCAGTGTTCTGCCTGTGCGCGGTGTCGAACGCCTGCTCTGGTCGACCTGGCTCGGCTACATCGCCTGCGGCTTCATCCTGGCCATGGGCTATCGCATCGGTGCCGGCTGGACCACGCCGATCGAGGTGAACCTGTATCCGCTCATGGCGGCCGTAACCGGAATGGCGTTCGTGGTCCTGGGCAGCAGCTACTGGGGCCGGTGCTATGCCTTCGGAGTGGCCTTCTATGCGCTGGCTCTCTTCATGCATCTGGACCTGCGCTGGTCCCCGATCGCGTTCGGGGTCACATGGGCTGTTGTGTTCGTCATGATCGGCAATCGCCTCCGCAATATGGGGACAGAGAACAGTCGGGTTTCGACAGAGAAGAAGAAGGGCGGACCAAGATGAGCGAGCAGTCCGGCCGGAATATCGACGGAATGGAGATCGAACTGGCCCGGCGGATTGACTCGATCTGCCGCCGGCTCGAGACCGACTGGCGCGAGGGACAGCGGAGGCCCATCGACGACTATCTGGCCGAAATGCGGAGCAAGGCCATGCCGCGCTTCGAGCGGAGCTGGAGGCTCTGATCGACGAGTTGCAGCCGCCGGAGGGTACCCAACCCGACGCGGCCGACTGCGCCGCCAGATTGCCTTCCACGTCGACGGAAGGTCCGACCGTTGCACCGGGAGGGCCGCTCTTCTGCGCCGTCGCTGACGCGGAATCAACCTCCGTTCACGAGGAGGCGACGCTGCCGCCCCGACAGGGGGCTTTGAATAATGGATTGCCGGCCTATACCTGGGGCTCACGCCACCAGGCTTTACGATTCCGCCCCGCTGCGGGGGCTCCCAAACAACCTCAACGCCCAGATCAGCGAAGCAACGTATTCCCAGCCGCGAAGCGGCGACAGCGTACAGCCTGGCGGCGTGAGCCCCAGGTTGGTCGACCGCCGGGGATTCTGTTCCCAGCCGCGACGCGGCGACAGCGTACAGCCTGGCGGCGTGAGCCCCAGGTTGGTCGACCGCCGGGGATTTTGTTCCCAGCCGCGACGCGGCGACAGCGTACAGCCTGGCGGCGTGAGCCCCAGGTTGGTCGACCGCCGGGGATTCTGTTCCCAGCCGCGAAGCGGCGACAGCGTACAGCCTGGCGGCGTGAGCCCCAGGTTGGTCGACCGCCGGGGATTCTGTTCCCAGCCGCGACACGGCGACAGCGTACAGCCTGGCGGCGTGAGCCCCAGGTTGGTCGACCGCCGGGGATTCTGTTCCCAGCCGCGAAGCGGCGACAGCGTACAGCCTGGCGGCGTGAGCCCCAGGTTGGTCGACCGCCGGGGATTCTGTTCCCAGCCGCGAAGCGGCGACAGCGTACAGCCTGGCGGCGTGAGCCCCAGGTTGGCTAAGATCGGGACGTTGTTTCCGACCCGTTCCTCAATTAACGGCAGTCATGAAAAAGGTCACCGTAGCGAACTACCAGAAGGACAAACTTTATCCCGCGGTCGCCAGGGCTGTCGCGGACATCCTCAAAACGAGCGACTTCGTCACTCCGCTTGAACTCCTGCTGCGCTTAAAGCGGATCACGAAACAGCAGTGCGAGGACTGGCGGTTCGGCCGGATTCCGTATCTGGAGCGCGTCTGTGCCGGCAATCTCTCCAAGCTCAGCGCCATCCTGCGGATTCTTGATCACCACGCACGAGCGATGGGATTGAAGCCGTCGCAGACCGTCTATCACAAGTGGGGCCGCGGGGGTAAACGCATCATACTGCGCTTTTCGAAGAGTGGTGAGCCGGCACTCGAGGCGGCGTACTCGCGGCACTACGTGGCGACGGGCCGGCTGAAGAGTGGCGAGAGCGATCCTGCCACTGCCGAGTGAAGCGGCATTCCGAGCGTTCGGCACTTCCGACGGCAATCATCCCGGCTGTTTGATTGTGGAGGATGGTGCAGATGATCAAGCAATTCGTGCTGGCAGGGCTGCTCTGGGGATTATCGCTCACCTCGGCGCTTGCCACTGAGGGTCCGCCGCGTCCCAACGTGGTCCTGATCATCGCCGACGACATGGCCTGGGACGACTGCGGGACGTTCGGAAACCCCAAGATCAGGACCCCCAACATCGACAA
Organism: uncultured Isosphaeraceae bacterium; assembly: GCA_963781785.1. Classification (GTDB taxonomy): domain Bacteria; phylum Planctomycetota; class Planctomycetia; order Isosphaerales; family Isosphaeraceae; genus CAWAHD01. Next base: position 2,563,559 of record CAWAHD010000002.1, read on the forward strand.
GCTGGCCCGAGGCGGCATGCGGTTTGACCGGGCATTCGTCACGGCCAGCTCGTGCAGCCCGAGCCGCTCGAGCCTGATCACCGGGCGTTATCCGCACAGCACCGATGCCGAGGAGCTGCATTCGCCGCTCGCGCCCGAGCAGGTCACGTTCGTCGAGAAACTGAGGGCCGCCGGCTACTGGACCGCCGCGGCCGGAAAATGGCACCTCGGCAACGCCGCCAAGCAGCGATTCGACCTCGTGCGGGAGGCAAACCCGTCGGGTTTCCTACTGCCGTCGGGTCAGGACGCCAAGGCCCGAATGACCGCTGCCGGCGCGGGGGCGGTTCAGAGCGGTTGCGATCAGTGGGTGCCCGTGTTGCGGGGCCGGCCCCGTGACAAGCCGTTCTTCCTCTGGCTGGCCGCTCTCGACCCGCATCGCGACTACGAGCCGGGCGCCATCCCCCATCCGCACCGCCCCGAAGACGTTTTCGTTCCGCCCTACTTGCCCGATGTGCCTGAGGTTCGTAAGGACCTGGCCCTCTACTACGATGAGATCGGCCGCCTCGATTACTTCGTCGGCGAGGTGCTGGCGGAGCTCGAGCGCCAGGGTGAGGCCGGAAACACGCTCGTCTTGTTCCTCAGCGACAATGGGCGACCGTTCCCGCGGTGCAAGACCACGCTTTACGACTCCGGGATCAAGACCCCTTTGATCGCCCGATGGCCGGGGCACATCGCTCCAGGGAGCCGCTCGAGGAGCCTGGTGAGCACCGTCGACATCGCCCCGACGATCCTGAAGTTAGCGGGCGTCGATCCCGGCCCGACCATCCAGGGCAAGGACTTCGCTCCGCTGTTCAAGGACCCGGCGGCGAAGGTACGGGAACTGATCTTCGCCGAGCGGAACTGGCATGACTTTGCCTCGCACGGAAGGGCGGCCCGGTCGGAGCGGTTCAAGTACATCCGGAACGACGACCGCGAGAAGCCGCTCACGCCGCCCGCCGATGCGGTGCGGAGCCCAACCTTCCAGGCGATGCGCCGGCTCAGGGACGACGGGAAGCTGACCGTGCTTCAACGCTCGTGCTTCGTGAGCCCTCGGCCTGTCGAGGAGCTTTACGACGTAGACGCCGACCCGAATGAGACGGCCAACCTGGCCGGAGACCCGAAGTTCGCCGAGGTTCTGGGCGACATGAGGCAGGCCTTGACGAGGTGGACCCGAGAAACGGGTGACGTTGTGCCCGATAAGCTGAGCCCTGATGAATTCGACCGAGAGACGGGCGATCCGCTTCCCAACCGGACGCGTCCCAGGCCCACGAAGGCGACGCGAAGGGCAGGGGGCTCTTCGAAAAGCTGACAAGAACGAGACCGACGGCCTTTCGAGAATCTGCACCAACCCGATCGGTCAGCCTCGCGAAATGCCCGACCCCGGCGACCGAAGGCCGGCGATGCCGTCGATGCTCGATCGGTTCTTCTCGGCCCGATACGTCGCCAGAGCGTCTGGCCCTTTCTTCTCGGCATAATCGATCAACTGGGACCGCTCGCCTTTGTACTCGTAGAGAGGAACGGCGAACCCACACGAGTCGGCGATCCGCTCCAGTTCCATCACGACCACCGAGCGGATACCTGGATATTCGGGGAACTCGGCGATCAATCGGTCCCAATCCGCATCGCCCGGCTCGACGACTCGCCCCTCGCCGTAGAGCCGCAGGATGAGCGGACGGCCCTCGAGTGCACAAAACAGGATCGTGATCCGGCCGTTCTGACGAAGGTGGGCCACGGTCTCGATCCCGCTGCCGGTCAGGTCGAGATAGGCCACTGACTTCGGTCCCAAAATGCGAAACGTGTCCAGTCCCTTGGGAGAGATATTCAGGTGGCCGTCCGCAGAATCCGGGGCCGTCCCGACGAAGAACAGGTGCTGCCTCCCGATGAAGGCGATCAAGCTATCGTCCAACTGGTCGTAAGACTTGCCCATCGTTACCTCGGCGCGGATCGTTCGTGGGGCGTTTTAAATAGGATAATGACCCGAACGCCAGGCACGCCAGCGGTCCTGCTTGGCGACCTATTCCGTGCACTCCCTTCCCCGGCTGATCCGGAAGACGTGTCCGTCGGGATGGCGCACGTGCATCTCCCGGACACCCCATGGCTCGTCGGTGGGCGGATAAGTGATTTCGAGGCCCTGCTCCAGGCAGTGCCGGTGCACAGCGTCGACGTCGTCGACCCAGATCGACATCCAGACTCCTTTATCCGCCATTTCGCCAGAATCCTTTGTGGTCGCGAGATTGCTCTTGCCGCGGCCGCCCTGCGCTCCCAGGCAGAGAAAGATCTCGCACTTGCCGGAGCAGACAGAGCCGAATGTCGGAGGGCTGCCCCAATCAAAGCCCTTCTGCCAGCCGAGCTTCGCAAACCACGCGAAGCTCTGCTGGATATCCGAGACGTTCAGGATTGGCGTCACGGCTTTTGCGATCATGGCCTTCGTCCTCCCGGATAATCCGTTTGCTGTCATCCGGCGCGAGGCCGGCGGGAGCCAGTATAGAATAAAGTCATTCGGTTGGCATCGACTACGGACCGAGGAGGGCCGGACGCTGTCGTCGACGGACAGGTCAGCGCTCATACCGGGAAATATCCGTCAACTTACGTTGTCGCGTCTGACATGTGGACGAGTTAGATTCGTGCGCACGGTGACTGTCTCGGGTGGGAACGGAGGACAAGAAGCAGTTGCTGATGCCCATCGCCGTCCAGTGGGACGGCCACGTGTTCATTGACGAGCGTGGCAAGGCGGGCCTCCCCTTCGCGCTCGCGACGTGCCTGAGCACCGTCTGCAACCGCCTCGAGGTGGACCCGATCCGCGACTCGAACATCGGCCTGCTGGAATACTGGGGAGCCGTCGGCAATACACCATCGTCAACAAGGCGTGCGACGCGAGCGCCAACAAGAATCTCAAGAAGCTGATGAAGGCCAACCTGAAGCGGATCACCTTCCCGCAAGAGAGCATCACCAACAGCGAGGTCGTGACCCACAAGAACCGTCAGGGCAAGCTGGTCTCACGCCACTGCCGATCGTATCCTCGAATACGGAACATTTGTCAACTGATCCACAACGGATAATGTCCGGTCAAGAGGAGCGGGAAGATGAGATCGCATAGGAAACGGGGGTCATCTCTCGACAAATGCCACCTGCGGGGTTGCCCCGATCGGCTCGAAGATTTCCGTTCCATCGGCTGCGGGCACGGCGTGCGGTTGGCCGCAGTACTCACACAGGTCACGTGTGACCACGCGGAGCTTGCGGCATTTCGGGCAGGCGACGCGCGCCGGCCAGTCCACGAGCGCGAGCGTCAGTAACAAGCCGACCCATCCGAAGAGCAAGCCCAGAACCGCCCAGCCAGTGCAGCGGGCGCGGCAGAAGGCATGGCGGCGAGCCAGCAGGTAAATGGCGAGCGCACAGGCCGCCGCCGATAGCACGACCGAGGCGAGGTAGCCGGGAATCAACCCGCGCGGCGTCGCTTTGAACCATGCCGTTCCGGGGATGTAATACCGGCTGTTCTCAAGATAATCGAGGAGCACGGGCTTCCGCATGCTTCCATTCAAACGCGCCTCCGAGCGCAGGTACTTGCTTGCTCCGACAAGGGTCACGACCTCTGCCATCGGCGTGAACAGTCCGAAGAGCGCCCCCGCTTGCGAAGCCGCCAGGTAGGGAGGCGGGGGCACCGTCCGGTGCGCGAGCTCACGGCCGGTGGCATCGTATTCGTGCAGAAAGCTCGGTGATGTCTTGTACGCTTCAGGCTCCATAAGCGGCGGCATCGGAAGGTACCAGACAAAATAGCGCTCCGGTTCATCCAGCACGCCGACGAGGATAAGCTTGTGCTTCTCGTAGTCCCTCGGTATGGATACCATCGGCGAGCCTTGCTCCGACAGAAAGTGAACCGACTTGTCCGTGCTCACGACAACGAGCGGCTGTCTCGTATCCAGGTCATCGTTCCACCAACGTGCAAACGTGACGGTCTCCCCCGCGACGGGAACGAACAGGGTTCGGATCATGCGGCGGCGAAAATCCACCGTGTACACGCGGTCTGGAAAGGCCAGGAAATGCTGGGGCGGAGCTTGCCAACGAGTCGTGCGGTATCGAAGCTCCCCCTGGAATGGCTTCCCCGGTTGCTGACCGGCCGGAGTAAAGCCGTCCGGGCCGAAGCTGCCAAGGCTTTGATACAAGATCGAATCGTAACCGAGCAGGCGGCGCTGGGCTTGGTCGTAGTACCAGATTTCTTGGCCTGGCATCGGCTCGTTCGTGCATACGACGTAGAATCGGCCGCTATTTCGGTAACTCCAATCGAGCGGCATCTCCATTCCGGCCCGCGGGGCGACTAGCCTGCTCGCCATCACGTTACTCTTGAGACCGGGGAGCCTCTGTCCGCTCAAGTCCATCCAGGGACCAATGGGGCCCAAGCTCTCCTTGAAGGGGGCAATCCGCACACGCCCCTGGCGGTCGATGTTGGACTCCCATTCGATCCCGGAATCGAACCACTCCCCGATCATTTGCTTGCCGAGCACGCTGACGATGAGCAGCCCTGCCAGCAAGGTGATGGCCAGGGCGACCCTGGCGACGCGCGGCTGCGGCGCGTACGCGCCGCCGGCCAAGAAGGTGCCCCATGCCGCCACGCCCACCAGCAGACCGATCATCCCGATCGCCAGGAGCGCCTGCCAGAACTCAGGCACGGTCCACACGAGGTAGGAAGAGAAGAATGCCGCGGCCAGAGCCAGGCCCCGGCTGCCGTACGAGCGCACTTCGCGCTGCGCCGTGAGCATCCCCGCGAAATAGTAGACCAGGCCCGAGAGAATGTCTGCCAGCCAGGGAAGACCGGTCCGCCAATAAAACGGCGCCGGCATCTTTCCCGGCGTCGCGAACCAGCTTTCCAAACACAGGAAAGGAATCCCCAAGGCCAGCACGTAAAGCGCGACACCGGCAATCGCTTTGGCCAGGAAGATGCGCGACCGGCTGATCGGCCGGTGCAAGAGCAGCGAACGCTTGTCGCCCCGCGACTCGAAGAAGATTTGCAGAAACCCGAGCGCCGCACCGAAGACGGCTGCGATCACGCAGAGAAAGTACGCCCCCGAGACACCACGCATGGGCGTCACGGGGCGTTCGACGAGGAAGACGAGAAGGATCGCCAGGCCGGGTAGTGGGAGAAACTTGAGGTTTTCCCGCCACTCTTTCCAGATCAGCGCTTTCATTGCGCGCCTCCAAGATGAGCTTGAGCAAGAAACTCGTTTCGCCGCCGCGTCAACTGGTGGTCAACGCGACGTGTTGTACGGTGGCGCCAGACTCAAAGACCTCGGTGCCGTCCGGTGCGGGCGCGGCATGAAGGCGCCGCAGTGTTCACACGTGTCGCGTGTGACCACGCGGAGCTCACGGCACTTCGGGCAGGCGATGCGAGCGGGCCATTCCTGTACCACGAGCAAGAGCACCAGGCCGACCCATCCGAAGAGGAAGCCCACGAGCGCCCAGCCGATCGAGCGGGCCCGGGAAAAGGCAGAGAGGCGGGCCAGGAGGAAACAGACGAGTGCACTGGCCGCGGCCGACAGCAGAATCAGAGCAATGTAGCCGGCAATCAATCCGGTTGGCGTCGCCTTGGCCGCCGACTGTACGACGGTCGGTGAGGTTCCCGGGATGAAAGATTGGATGCCATCAAGATAATCGAGCAGCGAGGACTTCTGGGTGCTTCCCTTTGATCGTTCCTTGGAGCGCAGATTCTGGGACACACCGACAAGCGTCGCGGCCTCCGTCATCGGCGTCACCAGACCGAACAACGCTTCGGCATACGAAGCCGCTGGGAAGGGAAATGGCGGCACCGTCCGGCGGGCGAGCTCGCGGCCGGCGGCATCGTATTCGAGCAGATGGCTCGGCTCGGACTTGTACTCTTCCGGCTCCCGGACCCAGTACGACAGTTCGTACCAGACATAATAGCGCCCAGGATTCTCAAGCCGGCCGATGATGACATTCCCATACTTCTCAAAGTCGAAGACCCTGGGCACGGAAACCAAGGGCGCGCTCTCCTTGGTCAGAACGTGGAACGACCTGTCCGTGCAGACGACAACTCGTTCCCTCCACCGGACTGCAAAAGTGACGGTCTCCCCGGCGGCAGGAGTAAAAAGCGTTCGGATCGTGCGTCGGGCAAAATCCACGGCGTACACGCCGCCTGGAAAGGCCAGGTACTCCGACTCCATAGCCTGTCCTCGATTGGTGCGGTATCGAAGTTTGCCACGGAACCGCTCCGCCGATTGCTGGCCGGCGGGAGTAAAACCGTCCGGGCCAATGCTGCCGAGGAGCTGACGGTAATACTTATCGTAACCGAACAGGCGGCCCTGGGTTTGGTCGTAGTACCAGCGCTCGTTGCCTGGCTTCGAACCATTTCCGCACTCTACGTAGAATCGGCTATTATGCCGGTAACCCCAGTGGACCGGCGTCTCCAATATGGTACCCTCAGCGCGCCATCCGCCCCCGATGAGATCGTTCTTCGCCTGTCCGTTGAGGTTGGTAACGGCGATCTCGCCGCCGGCCATTTTATGGGTGCTGAAAAGCACACGCCCCTGGTAGTCGACGTCGACTTGGTATAGCATCCCGGGTTCGAACCATTCCCCGATCATTTGCTTTCCCATCACGCTCACGACAAGCAGCCCTGCAAGGAAGGTCATGGCCAAAGCGGCCCTTGTGAATAGCGGCTGCGGAGCATACGCGCCGCCGGTCAAGAAGCTGCCCCATGCCGCCACGCCCACCAGCAAACCGGCGATTCCGATCCCCAGGAGTGCCTGCCAGAACTCGGGCAGGGCCCACACGAGGCAGGAGCAAGAGAAGGCCGCGACCAGAGGCAAGACCCGGCTGCCGTACCACCGCGCTGCGCGCTGCGCCGTGAGCATTCCCGCGAAGTAGAAGACCAGGCCCGAGAGAATGTCCGCCAGCCAGGGAAGGCTCGTTCGCCAATGGTACGGCGCCGGGACACGTCCCGGCGTCGCCAACCAAGTTTCCAGAAAGACGAACGGAATCCCCAGCGCCAGCGCGTAAAGCCCGACACCGGCGAGTGCTTTCGCCAGGAAGATGCGCGACCGGCTGATCGGCCGATGCAAGAGCAGCGAACGTTTGTCGCCGTGCGCCTCGAAGAAGATCTGCAGAAACCCGAGCGCAGCGCCGAAGACTACTGCGGTGAGACAGAGATAGTACGCGTCGGTGGCTGCGGGCATGGGCTGATCGGGCTTGTCAATGAGGAAGACAAGAAGAATTACCAGGCCCGGCAATGGAACCCACTTGAGGTTTTCCCGCCACTCTTTCAAGATCAAAGCTTTCATTGTGCGCCTCCCAGCGTTTTCAAGAAGAAACTCTTGTCACCCTGCCTGCCGACATGGGCGATCAAGGCGTCTTCCAGGCTGATCGCTTGTTCGTCCACGGCTTCAGCCCCCAGGGATTCGAGATCTCGCTCGGTCCGACCGTTGAGATTGGCCACGATCAGAGACAGTTCGTTCTCGGCCCGAGTCACGCGAAGCAGGCCGGGGATGGGCGGCAGCTTGTGAGGCGGCTCGGCGGGGAAGCGCACGACCAGCCGCCGCACTCGGTCGCGAAACGTGTCGGCGCTGGCGCAGGCCCGCAGCACGCTATAGTCGAGCACCGCGACATGGTCGGCGACGCGCTCCACGTCATCCAGCAGGTGGGTCGAGAAGAAGATAGTGCGCTCGCGGCTGCGCGTGAAGTAGATCATGGCCTCCAAGAGGGACCTGCGGGCGGAGGGGTCCAGCCCCGTGGCCGGGTCGTCAAGCATCAGCACCTCCGGCTCGATCGCCAGCGTCATGGCCAGGTGGAGGCCTGCGCTGGCCATGCGACAGGTGGCCGGCCTTGGTGCGAGGGTTGATCGCGAAATAGTCGACCACGGCGGCAAAGATCTCTTGATTCCAGTGATGGTAGAAACCGCGTTGAAAGCCGGGATACTGGCCGACCCGCATCCAGTCATACACGGGATGGCCCTCGGCCATGTAACCGATGCGGGCGCGGGCCTCGGGAGGGAGGTTGGCGCTCTTGGAGCCGAGGATCGTCGACGAGCCGCGCGTCGGCTCCAGGAGGCCCAAGATCATGCGGATGGTTGTGGTCTTGCCGGCGCCGTTGCGGCCGATGAATGCAAAGACGCTGCCGCGCGGCACGCTGAAGGTGACGCTGTCGACAGCACATTTGGACCCGAAGTAGCGTGTCAGCCCGCGGACCTCGATCACCGAGTCACACGCATCGGTGGGGCTGGCGTGGTCAGGAAGTTCCGTTGCGATCATGTCTTCTCCCCCAGTGGTTTGGTTTGCCAGTCCAGCTCAGTCAACTTGTGTTCCACGACCTTGCGGATTTCCTCGGCGCTGAAGTCGAGGAAAACGGCCTCATGGATAAAGTTGTCGACGGCGAGGCGCAACCGCCGCAGACGTTCTGCCTTGCTGTAGATCTGCCGCTTCTCGGCCGCAAAGAAGCCCGTGCCTTGCCGGGACTCCAGCACTCCATCGCGCACAAGTTCTGCGTACGCTTTCACCACGGTGTTCGCGTTGATGACCAATCGCTCGGCCAGGCTCCGCACGCTAGGCATCGCTTCGCCAGGGAGCAGGGCACCAGTGGCCGTGGCCAGACGCACCTGATCGATGATCTGACGGTAGATCGGCGTGCCGGCTCCGGTCGTGACGTTGATGTGGAAGGCGGACATTGTTCACCATCTGTACTAGTTGTTATAGTACAGATTACGCGGTCGAGTCGGGGTTGTCAAGCCCCTGGGGCCAAGTTTTCCGGAGCCGATCGTGACTGCCGGTGATCGGCTTGGGAGAAGACTCGGATCGCCCAGGAAAGAATGAGTGAAACCGGCGAAATGGAATTGTCGGTTGGGGCGTTTTCGCCTGGCAGCAGCCGTCGCCGACAGAATTCGTGGTTTTTTGGATTTTTCGAGTTCGGTTTTTCGATCTCAAGTTCCTTACGGAGTAGCTCGATGTCGGTATAACCTTGGCCAAGCAGCTCCAATCCGAGCTGCTGCGCTCGCTTGGACCGATCGTCGTGCGCGCCCGGGCGTCCCGATCACTCTGTCGCGCTTTGATCGAGAGCGTCTCAGGGCGCCCCAACGATGACACAAGCGATGCTGTCACGTCCCAGACCCTGACTCCTTGAGAAACGGGAGAATCTGAATGAACTCGCCTGCCAGCGAAAACCAACTTGGCTTGGAGCAAATCCCCGAGGGAGAAGGCCACGCTATCGAAAAAATCATCGAGTTCGAGCGACAGCTTCTCCAGTTGAGGATCGATCACGAGCATCTCCCCGGTCCGGGAAAGCCAGTTCGCCGTGGACAGCATCCCAAGCATCACGGGTGCGTCACGGCTGACTTCGTCGTCGCGGATGCCATCCCCGACGAGTTGCGCTGCGGCGTTTTCCGTGAGCCCGGAAAGCGCTTCCCTGCCCTGATTCGTTTTTCCAATGCTCGCGTCGAAGACGATCAGCACCCCGGCGGGCACGGCATGGCCGTCAAGCTTATGGACGTCCCCGGTCTCAAGCTCTTGGAGGGCGAGGAAGACGAGCAGACCCAGGACTTCATGCTGCTGGACAGCCCTGTCTTCTTTATCAAGAACCCCATCGAGTATGCACGCTTCGAAGCGGCCCGAGTCAAAATGGAGCGCACCGAGTCGTGGCTCGGAAAGCTGTCCATCGGCGCTTATTTCCTGACACATCTCGGCGAACTCAAGATTTTGCAACAAATCGAAGGCAACGTCGCGTCCAACCCTCTCGAGACCCAATACTGGAGCACCACGCCTTACAAACTCGGTGGTTGTGCCGTCAAGTATTTGGCGAAGCCCGTCATCAATGGGCCGCCGATCGCTGCTCCCGCGCCCTCGCGAGACCAACTTCGAGAGGCCATGAAAACCAATCTTCAAACTCGAGACGCGAGCTTCGAGTTCTGCGTCCAGCACAGACTGACGTCCGCATGACTCCGATCGAAGACCCGACACATGAGTGGACTGAGCTGCAAGCTCCTTACGAGAGAGTCGCGACAATCCACATCCGGCGCCAGGCCTTCGATGGCCCTCAACGAATGGAGTTCTGCCAGAATCTGGCCTTCAACCCCTGGCACTCCCTCCCTGAGCACAGGCCCTTGGGCGGGATCAACCGAGTCAGGAGGGCGGTGTACGTCGCTCTCTCCGAGATGCGGCACCGTCTGAACAACGTGCCCCGCCAAGAGCCGACACCCAAGAGCGTGCCGGCTGGTTAAAGGGCCCTGTCAGTGCGGATGACCGTCAACCCCGCATTTCCAACCCGGTCAACGTCGAGTTGCCGCTGCCAAAACTGTCGGCGGGGATGCCCATCCGCTGAAGCATGCTAATATACAGATCGCACAGCGGCGGGTGGTTGTTCTCGTCAAAAGCCAGATGCTGGCCGTGCCTGAAGCCGCCGCCGGCCAGGAGAACAGGCATGTTCTTGACGCTGTGCTTGGAGGCGTCGCCCAGGTTGCTGCTGAAGAACACCATCGTTCGATCGAGCAATCTCTCGCCTGCTTCCTTCGTTGCGCAACTGGATCAGGAACTCGCGCAAGGTCTTGAGCGTTTCGAGCTCGAGAATCTTGAGCTGAGCGATCTTGGTCGGATCCTGGCCGTGGTGCGACAGATCGTGATGGCCCTGGTTCACCCCGGGAATCGGTGGCACGTTGCTGGTTCCCAGAAGTTCCAGGGTGACCAGGCGCGTCGAGTCGGTCTCTAGGGCCAGGTGGATCAGGTCGAACCAGAGCCGGGTCTTGCCGATCAAGTCGGCGCTGTTCTGGATGTCGACCGGCGGCTGGGCATTCACCTTGGGCTTCGGCTTCTTCGACCAGGCTGCGGCCTGTGCCAGCCTTTGCTCCAGCTCGCGGACGCTGGTGAAGTACTCGTCGAGCTTTTCACGGTCCGAGGCGCCCAGGTCGCGCTTCATCTTCCGGGCTTGATCGCGGACCGCATCGAGCACGCTCTGCCCATCAGCCAGCCGCCGAGCCTGGGCCTTGACTTGATCGGGGCGGCCTTCCAGAAACAGCTTGGCAAACACGCGCGACGGCCAATCCTCCGTCGGCACGGGCGCGCCGCTCTTGGTCCAGGAAAGGCCGGAACCCTCGCAAGACAAGGTGAGCGTGGGAAAACGCGTCTGGCCGTAGATAAAATTGGCCGCGAACTGGTCGAGTGAGATCGAGTTCTTGAACCCGGCCCGCCGTTCCGGATGCGGGGCCGCGGTGAGAAAGCTTTGGTTGGAATCGTGGCTGGGGCCAATGTCGGGGTGCGACAGCCCGGAGATCACCGTGAACTCGTCGCGGAAGTCTTTCAGGACCTCGAGGTACGGCGACAGCTTAAAATCGCGGCCTGCTTTTTCCGGAAAGAAGAACGGCGGATGCAAGCCCAGCGGCGTGTTGATGCAAACCATGCGGCGGGGAACCGCGCCCGATAGGGCGGCGCGGACATGTTTGGGGCACAGCGCGTCCAGAAGCGGCAGCGCCATTGCCACGCCGGCACCGCGAAGGAACGTCCGACGGTGAAATCTCATCGGCAACTCTTTCATTGAATTCATTTATTCCGGAATAGCTCACTCTGCACGATTTCATGGACCAGAGACCGCAATCCATAATCCTTCGCGGCGATCTTCGCGACGATTGCCTCCACCATCTGCCGGTCGGATGCCTGAGGCGCTCGGCCCGTGGCGTATGTGATCAGCTTCGTGGTCAAGGCTCTTGCGAGTCGCGGCTTGTCTCGCAAGAGGATCTGTTTGAGCTGGTCGACGTTCTCGAACCGCTCGCCGTCGGCCGTGACGCCCGTGGGATCTACTTTCTTGCCCTTTAAATACGGCATCCGCCGGCCGTTCTTCACGACGTCTTCGCCGAGGCCGGTGGCGCGGTAATTGTCGCGCCAGCCGCCGATGCAGTCGAAGCTCTCCAGGGCGAATCCGGGTGGATCAATCTTGCGGTGGCACCCGGCACACGATTCGATCGAGCGGTGCTTGGCCAACTGCTCGCGAATCGTTTTCGCACCGCGGATGTCGGGGTCGATCGACGGCACGTTGTCGGGCGGAGGCGGAGGAGGCGTCCCCAGGATGCGATCCAGGACCCACGCCCCGCGCAATACCGGCGAGGTCGTCGTGCCGTTGGCCGTCACCTTGAGCACGCTGGCCATCGTCAAGAGTCCGCCCCGATGGCTCTCGGGCGGCAGCGTTTTCTTCTGGAACTCCCAGCCATCGACTCCGGCGATGCCGTAAAGCCTGGCCAGCCGGCCGTTCAACATCGTGAAATCGGAGGCAATGAAGTTGGTGAGACTCAGGTTGTTTTTGAGAACGTCTTCGAAGAACAACTCGGTCTCGCGGATCGCCGAGACTTTCAGCAAGTGGTCAAATTCGGGGTACAAGATATGGCTGGGCTCGGTCGCGTCGATCTCGCGCAGCCCCAGCCACTGGCCGACAAAATTCTCGGTGAATGCTGCCGCCTTGGCGCTCGCGAGCAATCGCTCGACTTGCTGAGAGAGGACGTCTGGCTGTGTCAGCTTCTGCCGTTCGGCGAGCGTGAAGAGTTCGTCGTCGGGCATCGTGCTCCAGAGAAAGTAAGACAGCCGGCAGGCCAGGGCAAAGTCGTCGAGCTTCCCCGGGCGCTTGCGCAGAAACAGGAACTCGGGCGAGATCAGCACACCCTTCAGGGCAGCCTTGATCGCCGGCTCGAATGCGTAACCATCCGCCAGCTTGGCCTGGACAACCGCCACAAACGGCGCAACCTCGTCAGCCGTCACGGGCCGGCGAAACGCCCGGCGGGTGCAGTCCTTGAGGATTCGCTCGGCATCGACCAGCGGCTGATCCGAGACCACTTCCACGCGGTCTCCGTAGTAGTTATCCCGGAACGTCTTTTGCGCCAGGCCGCCGAAGATGCGGCGATGGCTTTCCGGCGGCCAAATCGGGTTCAGCGGCCCTTCGACGTCGATATACTGGACCGCCAGGCCGGGTCCGTCCCATTTCTCGCCACCGACCTTGTGCACCGTGCTTGCGTTCACGAGCCCGTAGGGGAGGATCATGATGGTCGTCCGCGGCTCCATGTACCGCACAAACTCAACTACGGCCGGTTTGCCGGGCAAGGCGTCGAAATAGCCGATCAGTCCGCTCTTACCCGTCAGGCGCGTGCCGTTTGCCACCACTCGAAACGTGACGGGCTTGCCGGCACTTTGAAAGGCAGATGCCGATATGCGAAAACGATAGTTGCCTCCCTCAGACGGGTAAAACTCGGTCGGCCCGACGCTGTGCCATTCCGACGAGCAGAAGCACACCACCTCGCCGTCCTTGAGAAAGCGATACACGTTTTCGGTGGATCCGCGAACGGGGTATCCGTCCTTGAGGCTATGCCGCTTGGTGGTCTTTGACGGCGGTTTGGGACGATTCGCGATCGCCATGTTGAGCGCCGTGTCGGCCGCGTCGAGATACTTCTCCATCAAGAAGGATGACGTGTGATTCGCCGCGCCCGCGTTGTCGAATCCGTCGGCAGAGCTATCCTCGGGCAACTGCTCTTTCACGTTGATGGGAATGCCCAGCAGGTCGCGCACGGTGTTCTCGTACTCGACCCGATTGAGCCGGCGGAGGATCACCCTTCCTTGCGCGGCCCGTGCGGCTTGATCGGCGGCGGCCACGCGAGGGGCAAGCCAGCCGGTCAGGGCTTGAATCTCCTGTACCGGGGGACGCGGCTTTCCCTTGGGCGGCATTTCCCCCGCATTGAGACGCTCGATCACGGCGGTCCAGTGCGCGCGGGTGGCGTCGTCAGCAAAATCGGTCGTCAGGTTGTCGAGCCGGAGCTTGCCCTTGGGCTTGACCGCTCCGTGACAGAGGGCGCAATGGCGGACCAGAAGCGGCCGGAACTGCTTGTCGAAATGATCCGAGTCAGCGGTGTGGTCGACACGCGGCGGCGACGCCATGACCGCCGCCATGTCACGCAGCGTCAAACCGACTGAGGCCCACAAGCCGACCCACACGCACCACCGGACCATGAAATCTCTCCAGCCGCACCGACGTCCGATCGTTCGTACACCAGATTGCGGCACTGGTGAGTTCATTGTCGGCTAGCCGGCTGCGTGCCGCAAGCAATTGTCCTCGCGATCGTGACCCTGGCGGCATCTACTCGGCCGGTTCAATCTTGGCCGGCAGGGTCGAGAGCACAGGAGAAGACGGCTGGCCAGACGTTAGCGGCGGCTGGCACTTTGCCCACGCAGGCCGACGGCGTAAGATGATGTGCGCGGTGAGAGGGGGCCGGGGCGTTCACGTAGGGCGGGCCGTCAGAGACTTCGCCTCGAAGGAGCGCATGCCACGACCCCGCGGGCCATCTTCTGACGATCGATTACGGAGGAAGGAAACATGGCGATGATGCGTGTCGCGCAGATCCCCGCCCCAAAAGCCCCTTTCGAAATTGTTGAACGGCCAATCCCCGAGCCGGGTGCTGGCACGGTGCGGATCAAGGTGCACGCTTGCGGCGTCTGCCACAGCGATTCGCTCACGAAAGAGGGTGCTTTCCCCTGGATTCAGTACCCGAGGGTTCCCGGCCATGAAGTGTCTGGAGTGATCGATGCGGTCGGCCCCGGTGTTGCCGGATGGGAGCCGGGCCAGAAGGTGGGCGTGGGGTGGAACGGCGGCTATTGCGGGTACTGTGACCACTGCCGCCGTGGCGACTTCTTCGCCTGCGTGCGCGGCCAGGTCACCGGCGTCACATACGACGGCGGCTACGGGGAGTACCTGGTCGCACCCGCGAGCGCGGTCGCGCTCATGCCGCCGGAGCTGCCGTTTGTCGAAGCGGCCCCGCTCTTGTGTGCCGGCCTCACCACGTTCAACGCCCTGCGGAACAGCGGTGCCCGGCCGGGCGATGTCGTCGCAGTCCTCGGGCTCGGCGGCCTCGGCCACCTTGGCGTCCAGTACGCCGCGAAAATGGGCTTTCACACGGTCGGCATTGCTCGCGGGAATGACAAGGAGCCGCTCGCTCAAAAGCTGGGGGCGTCGATTTACATCGACAGCCAGGCGGAGGACCCCGCCGCGGCGCTCCTCAAACTCGGAGGAGCCAAGGTCATCCTGGCGACCGCGACCAGCGGCGAGGCGATGAGCGCCGTCCAGGGCGGACTGGCCGTCAACGGCACGCTGCTGATTGTCGGCGCAGCCGAGTCGATGCAAGTCTCTCCGTTGTCGCTGCTCATGGGGTGCCGCTCGGTCAAAGGCTGGTATTCCGGAACGTCGATCGACTCGCAGGACACGCTCGCCTTCAGCGTGCGGGCCGGGGTGCGGTCGATGAACGAGGTCTATCCGCTCGAACGGGTCTCGGAGGCATACGACCGCATGATGAGCGGCAAGGCACGATTTCGAGTCGTGCTGGCGATCCGGGAATAGCTCGTGCGGTATCGAAATCTCCGAGCCAGGGGCCTTAGGTAAAATGGTCGCCGGCAGCGCAATCCGGGGCCTCTCGCTCGAGACGTCGTTAGCCGTGTCACCGGTCGCACGGCCTCCCTGAATGATTCAAGATCGATTTCGCGGTAAACGTGGCAGGCTGTCGGTCGTTAACCCTTCCTGGCTGCCGGCTGGCGGAACCGCCGCTCCACCTCGTCCTTCGGGTCGCTGGATACCGGGCCATCCCGCCACAGCCACCGCATCATCTCCGGAAGGATCGCCCCGCCGAATTTCTGACCGTGATTGTTCATCCCCCATGAGTAGTTCACGTCGTAACCCTTCTGCGTGAGGGCCTTCATCAGCCGCACGTTCTGGTAGAACCAGTCGCGCGTCTGGTCGTACCGGCCGTTGCGCAGGCCGCGGTTATCGTTCCTTCCGTCGCACAGGTAGACGCGAATCGGCTTCTTCTCGGCCGCAAGCACCTTCTCGGGGTAGACGTGCCCGCCCCGCAGATTGACGAAGCTGCCGACGTTGCTCAAGACCTTGCGGAAGTGGTCGGGCCGCTGCCAGGCGACCGTGAACGCCGCGATCGCCCCCGAGCTCGAGCCACCGATCCCGCGCATTTCCGGGTCCTTCGAGATGTTGTAATCCTTCGCCAGCGCCGGCATCAGCTCCTCGGTGATCACCCGGGCATACCGGTCGTCGAGCGAGTTGTACTCGGTCGGCCGGTTCGTGTCCCGGTCGCCCCAGTTCCGCAGCGTGGGCTCGGGCTGGTCGGGCCGGCGGCCTGGGTTGATGAACACGCCGATCATGACCGGGATCTCGCGCCGGTAGATCAGGTTGTCCATCACGTTCTGCGCCCGCATGTCGCCCTTCTCGTCCTTGAATGCCTGGCCGTCCTGGAAGACCATCAGGGCCGCCGGGACGGCGCGGTCGTACTGAGCGGGAACGTAGACCCAGTACGTGTGCTGCGTGCCAGGATACACCTGGCTGGGGAGCGTGTACGGCCCGCGGATCTCTCCTTTCGGGACGCCGTCGTGCGGCAGGGAGTCCGGCCCGAGCCGGTACTGGGAATCGGGGCTCGGCGACTTCACGGAAGGTTGTTGTGCGATCGCCTGAGAAAGGGCCGCGATCGCCAGGCCCGCGAATGATAGACCAACGGCGTAGATGATTGCTTTTTTCATCAGACAACTCCCCGGCGGGCCGGCTTTTTGATCCAAGTGCGCGCGACGCGCTGGCGGATCGCGGCCGGTCAAGATTGCGGTCGCGAAACGAGTGCCATCTGGCCAGGATATGCGATCGGCCGGGCCGACGCCATGCGTGGGTCGCAGGAGTCGGTGTCCGACCGGCCGATTGAACCTCTCGACGCGATTCGATCGACGGACGGCGGCTCCGACGACTGCACGCAAGTCGTACGAAACCAGGTGTGTGCCCGCTCACCATCTGCCGTTGCTCGACCAGAACTTTCGATGACCACAGATGGTGCACAAATCGCAGGCCAGCGTGATCTACCAGTACACGTACCGCTGCCAGTAACTCCCGCTCGCGCTTTGGTAGCTCATCCACGTCGGGCACGAGGAACCGATTATCCTCCATGTCCAGCAATACCTTTCCCCTGGAGCCAAAGTCCTGCGTGTGACTTTGGTTCCCGCGCATGGTGAATTGCGCCCTACCCTGATCGGTTCTCACACCGAATCGCAGATATCCGTACTCCTGACGGATGTCTTCGATTGCAGTGATCCGGCGCAGAAGGTAGCGGCGTGCGAGTGCGGCCCGCAACAGCTCCTGGCTATTTCCCGGCCAGCGCTCAAGGTGCCGCACCACTCCCAGCTCAAGCTCTTTCCCGTCCCGGTCCGAGATCCGGAGGCTGATGAAGTCGTCCGGGTTGGTGGCGGGGAAACAGCGGACCGCAAAGACTCCGCGGTGAACCGCCCCATCGGGCATGACGATTTCGAGGGATTGGTACGGACCTTGACGGAGCTCAATCTCGCCGGGCTCGAACCAGCGGGGGGCAAAGTCGGCACGGACGTGATCGTCACCCGTGGATGACTGGCTCTCGACTTCGTCACCGAAGGCGTCGGCCGGGCCGTTCAGAAGGCCCTCGAACCGCGCATCGCGGGCAATCTGCGATTGAATCTTCACCAGCCGGGCGTATTTGCCGTCGAGCTTCAAGAGCTCGTGGTGCGTGCCTTGTTCGACGAGTCGGCCCTGGTCGAAAACCAGGATGCGGTTCGAGTCGCGCAGAGTGCTCAGACGGTGGGCGATCGCCAGCGTCGTGCGGCCGCGAGTGAGAACGTGGAGCGCTTCCTGGATCGCCTTCTCCGACTCGGTGTCGACGCTGCTCGTGGCTTCGTCGAGTATCAAGACCTTGGGATCGTAGAGCAAGGCACGCGCGATCGAGATCCGCTGCCGCTCGCCCCCGGAAAGGCCTGCTCCACGCTCGCCCAGCCACGTATCGTATCCGAGCGGCGCGCGAAGGACGAAGTCGTGTGCCAGGGCCGCACGCGCGGCGGTGATCGCATCGGCCAGGCCGGCGTCGGGCCTGCCGTAAACCAGGTTGTCGTAGATCGTGCCGCGAAACAAGAACGGCTCTTGGAGCACGACGCCCACATTCCGGCGGAGGTCGCTCTTGGACAGCTCACGGATGTCGACTCCATCGAGCAGTACCCGTCCGGAGTCGACATCATAGAAGCGGCTGATCAGGTTCACGAGTGTCGTCTTGCCGCTGCCGCTGTGACCGACAATACCGATCTTTTCGCCCGGCCGGATGACGAAGTTGACCTCCTTGAGTACCGGTCGATGCCGCTCGTAGCCAAAAGAAACATTGTCGAATCGGATCTCGCCGCCAGCGTGTGGCAAGGACTCGGGCCGCGCCGGGTCGTTCGTGTCGGTCGGCGCATCCAGCAACTCGAAGACGCGCTGACATCCGGTCAGGAAGCTGGTCAGCCAGGTCGTCAACTGAGAGAGAGTGGAAAGGGGAGCGTAAAACATGGCGAGATAGGCGAGAAACGCCATCAGCGAGCCCAAGGTCATCGTGCCCGCCAGCACATCGCGGCCTCCGACGTACCAGACGATCAAGCCCCCGAGACTAAAGATCAGAGCCATGATGGCCGTGAACGCAGTGGTGGCTTTTTCGACAGTGATGCGCGACCCCCGCAAGTGTTCGCTCGAACGGTGAAAGCGGTCGAACTCTCGCGATTCCTGGGCAAAGGCCTTGACCACCCGGACGCCCGCCAGCATGCCCGACAAGGTGCCCGCCTGTTTGCTGGTGGAATCCCAGTAGCGATAATATTTGGGATAGATGCGCCGCCAGAAGAAGAGACTGCCACCGATGACGAGCGGGGTGGGAATGAGGGTATAGAGAGCCAGCTTGGGGTTAAGGCTGAAAAGCATGACCCCCACCGCGATCACCTGAACGACTTGAAGCAGGAAGCCCCCGGTAATCTGCTGCAATAACGAGTGCAGGACCTCGCTGTCGTGGGCGACGCGGCTGACGAGTGGACCGACCTGGTGGCGGTCGTGGTAGCCGACCGAAAGCGCGTGCAGCTTCCGTACCAGTTGCGAGCGCAGCTCGAATGTGAGCTCGACGCCGACCTTGTTCGCCAGCAACCCCTTGACCCAGTTGACGATGCTGAGCAGCCCGCGGGTCGCTGCAAGTGCCAGGACGACAAATAAAAGCGCGGCCACCAGCGAGGGTGCGCTGGGCGTCGCATCACCTTGGGACAGGATCCCGTCGACGAGATACTGCTGAAGCTTCGGCGGCGCAAGCTCCATCGCCACGCCGATAAGCATCATGAAGCACATCGCGAGAGCCGTGGGCCACTGCGGCTTGAGGAGCGTCCAGAGCCGGCCCGTGATCGCCTTCCTGGGCAGGCAGCGCGGACATGAATCGCCGCTCGCCGCCAGACGCAGACCGCAGCGCGAGCAATGGATCCTGTCCTGCTCTTCGTCCGGGTGCACGATGACCTCGCCAGACTTCCGCAAGTCCTCCAGCTTGTCGGCCAGCAAGCGGAACCGCGCCGCCAGCGTATTCGAGTACCGCGCGAGATCGACCCAAGCGTCGTCCACATAGGCTTGGAGAAACCCCGACCCAATTGCGCCTTGGGCGCGGAACTTCTCCACGCGAGTCAGCGGCAAGTGGTTGACCAGTCGCGGCTTGGAGCCGTCGGCGACGACGGCCAGGTTGTCGCGCGTGACGACGATCCTGTGTCCGGTCTGATCACCGGCCAAGGACATGTCGCTGGACGTCGACAAGAGGACAGGGACTCCATTGAGCTGCTGGTTTTCGAGCAACTCCTTGACATCAAACGGAACGGGTTCCTGGATCATCGTGGTCGATGGACCCTCCTGAGGGACCAAACGAAGGGCGACGGTCTCTGTGGCCGCTGGCAAGCCCTATTCCCGGCCTCCCACGGCCGCGATTGCTCGGAGCGCGACGGCAGACCTCGAAGCATCCGCGTACCTATCACTCTAAATGGCGGGTCAAGGGGTCCAGACGCGATTTTTTGGCCGCCCCGGCGACCGTTACTCTCGACCTGTTCGAGCCGGGAGACTCGCCTTGTGACCAGCTCGTCCAAGGGACTATTCTGGATAGACTGCACCGATTCCACCGTGATGAGGACCAGCCATGAAGCTGCGTCGCTCGCCTCGCGTTTGCGATCTCCTTGCTCGTGACCGCCCCGAAGGGCGCGATAGCCCAGCAGTTTGCGGACCCGGAATTTGACGCGAAGGTTGATCGGCCCGCGTATCCGGATCGACACCCCGTGGTGCTCCTCGACGAGGCCCACAATAACTTCCACACCGCCGACGGCCGGTACAAGCCGTTCGCCGACCTCCTCAGAAACGACGGCTACGACGTCAAGCCGAACAAGAACAAGTTCACCTCGGAGACCTTGAAGGATTGCGCGGTCCTGGTGATTGCCAACGCCCAGGGATGCCCTTGATGAGGAGCCCGGAGGCGGCGAATTCCGCGTTCGACGACGCGGAGTGCAACGCGGTTCGCGACTGGGTGCAGGCAGGCGGATCCATCCTGCTGATCGCCGACCATCATCCTTGGGGTGCGTCGAACGACCGCCTGGCGTCCCGGCTCGGTGTGGAGATGGGGAAGAGCACGACGTTTGATCCCGTCAATTCCGAGACGGGATTACTTGCCCAGTTGAACTTTTCGCGGGTGAACAGGCTGATTGGCGACCACCCGATCCTCATGGGCCGGGACGGCTCCGAGCGAATCGATCGGGTCCTCACCTTTGCCGGACAATCGCTCAAGGGACCTCGCGGGTCGGTTGCGCTGCTCAAGCTTGGATCGTCAGCCGTCGACCAGCCACGTCCGGCGGTTCCGGGTCGCAATGGTTCGGCCTCGGGCCGTGCGCAGGGGCTGGCATTCTCCTCGGGGCGGGGCAAGGTCGTCGTGCTTGGAGAGGCCGGGATGCTCTCGGCGCAGGTCAACGGCCGCATGCGCGCTCCGATGGGGATGAACGTGCCAGGGACGGATAACCGGCAGTTCGCTCTCAACATCATGCACTGGCTTTCGGGTGTGAAGTTCCCCGCGCAGCCGGCAGCGATCGCCGCCAAGGCGAGGGCAAGAGGCTCGGCCAGCAAGCGCGCGGTGGCCTCGGCCGCGCCGTCAGCCGGCGAATCGGCGGACACCACAAGATCGTGCGCGATGCCTGCCGCCAGTGCAGCGTCCGAAAGTCGCGCCGAGTCCGGCCGCCTGCTCTCCTCGGCCGAGATTGCCTCGGAATCCGAGCCGTCCATCGCGATGATCACCGGCGACGGCTCGGTCGGGACGGGATTCCTGATCCGACCAGGCATTATCGCCACGAATGCGCATGTGATTGACGGCGAATTCATCACGACCTTGCGCGTGCGGTTCCCCTCCGCCGAAAAGGCGCAGCAAGGTCCAATGCCCGCAGAGCTTCTCTATGAAGACACGAACCGTGATCTGGCGTTCCTTCGCTTGAAGTCGAAGCTGCCGCCGCTGCGCATTGCCCCGTCATATACGTTCCGGAAAGGCGAAGACGTCACCGTGATCGGCAACCCCGGCGCCGGCGGCGAACTGATTCTCGAGAACGCGATCAGCCGCGGACTCATGAGCACCAAGACGTCACTGGAGGGGCAGCGGTACTATCAGCTCTCGATCGCGGTCAACCCGGGGAATTCCGGCGGGCCCGTATTCAACTCTCATGGCGCCGTCATCGGCGTCGTGACCCGCAAGAGTGCGGCACAGGAGGCACTCGCCTTCTGCATCCCCATCGAAGACCTGAATCTCGCGATCGATAAGGTTGTCACGTTTCCCGACGACGCGATCGAGCGGCAGCAATCGCAGCATCGGCTGATTCTCGCCGTGAAAGGATTGGGCGGCAGCGGAGCGCTGTACTGCACGGCGATCAGCAATCGACGCCAGTTCGCCTCTGGCGCGGCCAAAGGCAAACGGCAAATCAGCTTTTATGACGCGGCGATCGCCCACCTCGATCAGCAGACTTTCCCGAGGCTGCGAGCGGCAGTCGCCCGCGTCCGAGACGACCAGCTTGTTGCCGAGGCGGTTCGTAACACAATCGGTCAGCTCGCCGACAATCTCGAAAAGCTCAAAGCCGCATACGGGGCCGAGGTATCGGGCAAAACCGCAGACAGCCGGCTGCCCTCCATCAAGGGCACACACAAACGGCTCTTGATCGAAGTGTGCAAGGCGCTGAAACTCGATGTCCCAATAGAGGTTTTACTAGCGCTCGATGAGTCGTCGGAGAATGGCGCCAAGCCCGCGGTATCGAAAAACGGCTCGACGAAGCCCGGCACTCCCAAGGACAATAAAGAGTAACAGCGTGTCGCAAGTGACACCCGATTCGCAAGCCGCTCTTGAGCATCACACCGCGGAGATCTTGGCGCCAAGACTCAGCTTTGAAATCCTCATGGCACCTACGGCGATGCCAATTATTTAATTGATTCGTTCGTGACGTACACCGTCTTGCCTTCCTTGATGGTTTCGATCACGCGGATGTCCTTGATCTTCATTGCGTCGACCGTGAGCGGGTTATCCGAGAGGATGACCAGGTCCGCCAGTTTGCCGATCTCGAGAGACCCCTTGGTCGTCTCCTCCCGGTACATGGAAGCGCCGTCGATCGTGATCGCCTTCAAGGCTTGTAGCGGGGTGATCCGCTCGCCGGCACCGATCACGTTACCTGCGCGGGACACGCGATTCACGGCCGACCAGACCACGAACAACTGGTCGATGGGAGAGACGTTGAAGTCCGTGTGGTTGGCACATCGGATGCCCATCCCGAGGGCGGTCTTCATCGGGCTGATGAACTCGGCCTGTTGGCGACCGCGGTTCCGGATATGCGTTTCTCCGAAGAAGAAACAATGCTCCGTGAAGAAAGACGGAAAGATCTTGTAATCCACATACTTCTTCAACTGGTCCAGGCGCACGAACTGAGAATGGATGACCGTCGTACGCAGGTCGGCCGTGCGATCCGCGGCGGCCATCTCGTGGGCGTTCAAGAACATGTCGATCGCGGCGTCGCCGTTGCAGTGGATGAACAGTTGGAGCTTCTGGTCGTAGACGAACTTAACCATCCCCTGGAGTTCCGGTTCGGGGAAGCTTGGCTCACCCTTCCAATCCTTCTCCCCGTTTGGGCCCCCGGTCAGATAAGGGGTTGTGAAGAAGGCCGTCTTGCCCTGAGGAGAGCCATCCGAGGTGATCTTGATCCCGCCCAATTTCAGGCGGTTCTGGTACATCCCAAAAGTCGCGGGTGGGTTGTTCTTGATGATCTCCTTTGCCTCCGTGATGAACGGCAGCGCCACAATGTCGATGAACAATCGCTCTTGTGCGGCTGCCTTCTGGAGTAGCTCCAGATCCCTGGCATGCGTCGCTCCCTCCTGTGCGGTCGTGACGCCGGCGGCGGCGTAGATTTCCTGCCCGGACTGGAACCAGCCCAGCATCTCGGCTTCGCTCGGCTTCGGCATGTTGGCGAAGACCGGTAGAAATGCCGTCTCCATGAGCAACCCGGCCGGTTCGTTCGACCCAGGCTTGCGCAGAATGATCCCACTTTTGGGTGTCGGAGTATCGGCCGTGATCGCGTACTTCTTGAGCGCAGCCGAATTCAAGACTGCCCCGTGCAGCGAGACGTGCTGAACCATCACCGGGTTGTCGGGGAAGTCTATATCGAGATCGGCGGCGGTCATCTCACGCTTGTCCGCAAGCACATTCGGGTCGTAACCGTAGCCGACGATGAACTCTCCCTTGGGGATCTTGTATTGATCCTTGAGCTTCTTGAGCTGGGCGACAACGTCCGCGATCGACCGGGCCGGGCCGGCCGGAGGAGAGAAACAGTTCGCCTGCCGGGCAACCTGGAGGCTGTTGATGAAGTGACTGTGCCCGTCAATAAACCCGGGCAGCATGGTCTTGCCCTTCAGGTCGATCACTCGGGTACGATCGCCCTTGTGCTTGAGCACTTCTTCTTTCTTGCCGACGGCGACGATCTTGCCGCCCTTGATTGCGATCGCTTGGGCGGTCGGGTTTGTGTCGTCAATCGTGACGATCTCCCCGCCGTGGTAAATCGCGTCCGCCGGCTCCTGCGCCTGCGCGAAGGCGGCAGGGCCGCCCGGCAACGCAACCGGCGAGTTAAAGTCGCCGCCGGCTCGCAAGATCGACGTAAGAGTCAAAGGTGCAAGGCATAAGACCAGAATATGACAGATCATTTGTGAATCCGTTAAGATTGATTTTCCGGGCAGAGGCTTGACGTTCTGGTAAGCCGGAGGCGCGATCACAGCTTGGAGGCATTCGCGGCTGTCCAGGGACTGAATGCGCCGATCCCATGGACCTTCACCCTTCGCTTCCAGATCTTGTCACCGCAGAAAGCGAACAAGGTATCCATCTCGCGGCCGCCCAGGCAGACGCCGATGACGCGGCTGCGGTCGGGCACCGGCAGAATGACCTGAGTGGGACCATCGTCGGCGCACACCTGGATCCCCCAGCGAGTCGCGACCAGCATTGGACCTTCCCTGGCGTAACAGATCGACTCGGCGCCGGCGTCGTCTTCCCAGTCGGGTACATGGAACCAGAAGAATCGCTCCTTGTTCGCGAGTGTGCCGTCGGCATTGATCTGATAACTGTATGCCCACTTGGAACGCCCATCGGCCACCGACAACAGCCACTGGTCGGGCCGGTAGGCCAGACCGGTTGCGAATTTCAGGCCTGTGTCGACCTGCGTTTTCCGGCCGTCCTTGACAAACCAGACGCTCCCCGAATCACCCGGTTTGTCCCCATTACTGGTGACGTACAGGCCGCCCTTCGGCGTGGCGAGCAGATATTGGCCGCGAATGCCTGCGACAACCAAGCTCCCCTTTCCCGATCCGTCATAACACATGATCTTCCCGGTCGTGCTCGACACGGCGTAGAGCTGCCCGTCAGGTCCGACGGTCAGACTACTGGCACGATCGGCGTCGGACAAAAACTCCTTGACGTGACCGTCGAGATCAATGCGGTGGATTTTATTGTCGCCGGCATCCACAAAGAAGACTTCGCCGCTCAAGGCCGTCGCCGGTCCGCGGACATCCCGGCGATTCTTGGCGACGAGCTGCCAGTGCTGATCGGGCAGGATGATGTCACGCACCCGCGGAGCGCTCGGTCCGGCCTTGACAGGCTGGGGCCAGTTTTTCCAGAGGTAGCTCATCGCTTCCTGAAAGTAGTCGTAGTACCCAGCGACGTGCCCTCCGTTGATGATCCGGAAGGAATAGTCGTACCCGGAAAACTTGAGCGCTTTATCCATCTCTTTATCGAGCAGGAACCAGTCGCCGGCGCAGTTCTCCATGTCGCGCATGCCGGTCGTGAGATAAGCGCGGATCGGTTTGGCCTCGAACTTCCGCACGAGGGTGGGGAACTCATGCCCGCCACGGAACGCGACAAAGCTGCCGCTATTGGCATAGACGCGACTGAAGGCGTCTGGACGTTCCCACGCCGCGTTGAACGCGGCGATCCCGCCGCTGCTACCCCCCGCGATGCACCGATCGTTCCCGCTCCTCGATAATTTGAGATTGAATGTTTTCGCCACGAACGGCAACAGCTCATCGATGAGAAAGCGGACGTTATTGTCCCCCACGCCGTGATACTCGAAACAACGATTGCGCCGGCCTATCGTGTTCTTCGCCGCGGCCGGAAGCTCACCCGGCTTCACGAACACGCCGATCGTCACCGGCATCTCCTTGGTGGCGATCATCGTCTCGAGCAGCGATTGTTCCCTCGGGTCAAAACCGTCGGTCTTGACGTAGACGCAAGCCGGCTTCGAACCACCGTACTGCGCGGGGATGAAGACCGTCACTTGCCGGACGGTACCCGGAAAAATCGTGCTGCTCGAAAACGTGACGTTCTTCAGCTTGCCTTTGCGAATCTGTTCGGGCCTGATTTCCGGCGCAACGTAGGTGCTGGGTGGGGATTCTCCCGCACCAGGGGCGGCCGCCGTCATGGTGCCCGCGAGCGGCTTGATGATCCATTCCAGATGCGGATCGCCGGCTTGGTTCGCCCACAAGTCGATCTTTGCCCCGGGTACGGGGTTGCCGCGCAGGTGGTCCAAGCCTTTTTCTGAAGCGTGCTGGGGAATGAGGCAATAGGATCCGTTGTCGTTCTTCTTGAGTTTCCACTTCTGCCAAGGCTTGCCGCGATCGGTTTCCAGCACAATGGCAGTGCCGAGTTGGTTGCCGCCTTTCGCGGCGGCGAGCACGAGAGCCAAGCTGTAGGACGGCTTGATCGAATACAGGTTGTTCCCCGTCGCGGAGATCACCCATTTCTGATTGGGCGTACCCGCGGGATTGCCGATCGAGATCACTGTTCCCTCGGTCGTTCCGGAGCCGACGGCCTCCAGCACCAGTTTCGGAGCGCTCGCCGGGATCAGCGCATAGGCGCCCCAATCATCGGCAGCAGTGGTCCCGATCGGGATACCAAACGCCGCGAAGAGAGAGAATCCCCGCAGGAGGAAGTTGTGGCGAAGAACCGGCAGGCCGGTGATGGGATCGGCGACCGGCTGTCCTCGCCGGGCAGCACCCATCAGGATCGCGAGGAAACCCATCACCACCACCGCTGTCACGGCGGAACCATACTGCTGCATCTTCGGTCCTCGGCTTGATGCGTGGGTATGCGGAAAGTTGTCCGCGGGACGATGGCGTGGGCGGAAGGTCACCGCTCTATCGCATTGAAGGCCGCCAGAAGCGGGCGGCTCTGGTCCGGGTTGATCATCTGGACGAAGGCGATCTGTCCCCGAATCCGGGCTTCGAAATGCGGGTCGTCGGTGCGGTTCTGTGCAGCCAGACCGTGCTTCCTCGAATTGTGGAGGATGGCGCGGAGACGACGAACTTGCCGGCGCCGTACGCCGGGTCGACGGTTCACGATGACTCCCGTGACGGCCATGGCCGAGCTCCGCCTGAGCACGCGCGTCTTCTGTTCGTTGACGAAAAAGCCCTCCTCTTGAACGATGTGGCGAATCCGTGCCAGCAGGTATCCCGTCATTTTCTCCGGATCGGCCTCCGCGTCGGCCGAGAATGACAGGTCGTCGGCGTAGCGGGTAAAGCGCCAGCCGAGTTTGACGGCGATGCCGTCAAGACGTGAATCGAGCCGGCGCGCGATGAGGTTCGACAGCGCCGGGCTGGTGCAGGCGCCTTGGGGAAGAGCGCGAGGCCCCGTGGCGACGTGAAACGTCCGGCCCGCGTACTCGACCGTTCGTCGCGGCGATTCGGTGCAGAGCAAAGCGAGGATTGTGGCTGCCGCGGGTGAGTAGCCCAACTGTTGAATGGCGCCCTTGACGCGGGGAAAGGTGATGGTTGGAAAAAAGTCTTTCAGGTCGGCATTCACCAGGACGTGCCGCCCGACATGGGGCAACGCATTGGTTCGGATCGATCGGCCGCGCACGAAACCATGCGCAGCCGCGTGCGTCGGCAGCCGCAGGAGGATGTTCTGAAAGATCCAGCGCTGAGCCGTGGCCAGGTCGCGGTGCGGAGCCGAAAGCTCGCGGACGCCGCCCGATTTTTTCGGCACCGTGAAGCGAACGTAGTGAATCTTCTCCGAGGCGTCGGAGTGAAATGCCAGCCAGCGCAATCGAGGAATCGAGATTCCCAGCGCATGCGCGAGATCGGCGGGCGAGGAGAGAACCGGCAGCCTGGCCGTCTGAAGTTTCTCAACATTGGCGCGACGGTCCGCCAGCCCGCGTGAGACGCCGCGGCCCAGGAAAATGATGTCGGCGGCCTTGCGCTCCTGGACGGCGGCGGCGTGCTTGAGCTTCCGTTCGGCGGCTTCCGCCTTCTTCTGTTCCTTCCGTCGCTTGCGATCCGCTTCCGAAGCCGCCACGCCGGCGCGAGCCCGCTCGGCCGCGACCGCCTGATCGCCGGAAATCTCGAGCATCTGGTCGCCGATCTTGTGGATCTCGACCAGGTCCTCCGGGTTCAACAGGCCGTAGGCCACCAGCGACCGATCGATCAAGAGCGTCCGTTCGTCACTCGCCGGCGGAATGGTGTCGAGTCGACCCCACCAAGGATTCGACCGCACAGTCGTCGATGCCCGCGCTTGAGCGAGGGCGCTCGCAGACGAGATCGGGGCAAACTGGGAGGCGTCGAGATTGAGTGTCTTGGGCGGTGTTGGCGCCACCTGAACGACCGGCCGGCCTGGAAAAGCACCGATCGGTTGCAAAGGCCGGTTCGGCGGCTGGGGCCCGCGCGTCCGAGGCGGTACATTGAACAGACGCTTGATGAAGTCGAAAAAGCCCATCGCAGACAATCCGCCGAAAACCCGGCACCGGGGACGCGCGACCTTTCGAAAGTTTGGAAACCAAGAGCGGGAGGAGGAGCGGAGCTTCTTGACTTCATACTGCGGACCAGGTCCGTTCACCAAGGCCGTGCACGCCGGTGTTGCGGGCGGGAGCCTTGGCTCGTCTTGGTCGCACGCAACACCGGCGTGCACGGCCAGACGAACAACGGGCCTGGGGATGCAATGGGTAGGCAATCTCACCCACGGCGTAACGCCGTAGAGATGGTCTCAGGAAGCCGGACTCACATCCTCCCAACTCTTGTTTCATGTTGATCGCAAACTCCCGTCCGGAGCTAATTATGGGACGCGTAGCCGTTGCTCTTCAATATTCCAGGGGAACGAGTCGTACTCGACAGACAGCGCAGCACAATCATGTGCCGGCAGGGTCCATTGCGAATGCCGTACTGACGAAAATGTCCGCAGAGACACTTGCCCCGACGGATGCGGCCATCGAGGTCGACAAGGATTTCCACCGGCGTGGACTCGACCTTGCCGATCAGCACCATTCCGCGTTCGGTGCGCTCCGCCGTTTCCAGCGTCGAATCATGAGTCAGCATGAGCTGTCGTGCCCCGGTGAGCTCCGGGTTTTCCGGTCCCAGCTCCGACTCGCCGAGCGGCACCGGCATCACCTGGCGGAAACGATAGACTCCGTGCGGCAGATCGTGGATCACCTGACCGGCGAACGCGAGCCGCCGCAGCGCCGCCATCACTGCCGGGGCCGACGCCTGCGTCCCGATCGTCAACTGCGTGAGCGACAAGGCCCTCCGATCCTGCAGCAGCCGGCCGACCCTGGCTAGCAGATCCTCGGTGATTGTCGCCGGCGGCGCGAGCAGGTCGAGCGCCGACCCCCGCGTCCAATCGTTGGTCGTCCAGCCGGAGAGCCCGAGGGTCAAGTGCATCTCACCCATACAGGCCACCCAGAAGCTCGGCAAGCCAGTGCCCAGGAGCAAGACGTCGAACCGCTCGGCCAAAGGCAACAATCGCGCCAGCACCAAGAGCCGCCGAGCCCCCCAGATGCGGATTGGCTCGGTCGCCGGGCCGTCGTAGATCGTCCCGTAGGAAACGATCCGCTCTTCCCACGGCTCAAGCACGATTGTCGGGGGCTTGCCGGGCAAGAGTTCAAATCGGATGGCACGCGGGCTTTTCTTTGCCTTGTGTCGCTTGAGAAAAGCCAGGGCCGAATAGACCGCCTCCCGCGATAAACGCACCGACAGGCCCGGCATTCCCATCGCCTCCTGCGTGGTCATGAAGCCCCGCAGCCAGCCCCCGGGCAGGTCGATCTTTTCCTCACGATATCCCGGGTCGCTCTCGGTCTTGACCTCGAACCCGGATGGATCGATCAGAAACCGAGTTTGCCGATAGGATCGCAACGATTGGAAGTGGTGATAAAGGTCCCACGAGTAATCCACGTTGGTTGTGCCGAGCTGCACGGCCGACCCGGTCCCGAACCTTTCGCGAGACACGCTCAAGCAGCCGTAGCTGGATTCATCTGCCGAGAAGCACTCGAAGAATACCACGTCGTCGGCCACGGTGATCACCGGGTCGCACGGCATGAGCCAGCGCCAAAGCTCGGGATCGTCGCGCCGCAACAGATCCGCGAGTTTGAACCGCGCTTGCCAGTAACGCTTGCGCAGTGCGCTCGAAGAGTGCCTGAAAGCCCGGTGGCGGCGACGTCAAACCGCGCTGCCTGGCGAGGTCCTGCTTCGCGCGCTCCAGTTCGCTCTGGTAGAAAGCTTGCTTGGCGGTCGCTTGCTCTTTCTTCCATTCGTCGTACGCCGTCTTGTCGCGCGGCTTGAATCGCAGGTCGTTGATCACCACGTCGTGCAAGGCGCTCATCGCCTCGCGGAACTCGAGCGGGTGGAGCAGGGGGGCGTCGAAACTCACTTTCTCCCTGGCCAGATTGGGCAACATGGACAGCGTCCGTCCGTTGCCGGCGGACGACTCGACCAACCGGCTGCGGCCGAGGTAGGCGAAATTGACCCTCACGGTGCCACCCCCACCGGCATCAGCCGCAATTCGGGGATGTGCCGCGCCAGCGTTGCCTCCAGATCCGGCCTGGCCGAAACGGCCGAGAGAATCGCGGAGAGCCCCGCGCGGGCCTCGGGCGGCCTCACCGAGCGGATTGCGACGGCCAGCACCGGCACCAAACGCTCGGCCCGATCCGGCTGCTCCTTGATCGCTTGAGAGATCTGCCGCAGCGCTTTCAGCTTCGCTCTGCCACCGCGATGGACACCCAGAAGCACCGTCAGCCAGACCATCGAGAGGTCCTGATGTTCGAGCGCCCTTGGGGCGTTCGTTGCGCGCGTCCGCCGGTTCAATTCCTCGACGAGTGGGAGCCGCACGTCGTCATACGGCGTTTCCAGCAGCCGGCTCCACAGCGCCGCATCGTCATACCCGGGCGACGATGGCGTGAGCCATTCCCACGCCCCGCGGCGCACCTCTGCGCTCAGACTGTCAAAGAACGGGCTGACATCCTCCAGGCGATACGCCTCCGGCGATCCCAGGATTGATAGCGCATGGGTCGCAGCGAGGGCGCCGACCGCTGCGCACCGGGCTTCGGCCAGCCGCGCGATGGTCGTGCGGTCCTGGAATCCAGCGACCTTGCGGCCGGTCAGCCACGACAAGCCCAATCGCGCTACGGGCGTGGCG
This sequence comes from uncultured Isosphaeraceae bacterium, assembly GCA_963781785.1. Lineage (GTDB taxonomy): Bacteria > Planctomycetota > Planctomycetia > Isosphaerales > Isosphaeraceae > CAWAHD01. Next base: position 2,594,358 of record CAWAHD010000002.1, read on the forward strand.
CGTGCACAGGCCAACGCGACGCATTGCTCAAGATTCAATCGCTCCGGGTTGACCCGCTCGCGCATCGCCTGGCAGATCGTCGCGAGTGCTGTGACGCTCCGCGTCTCCAGCAACTCGAGCCATATCGCGATCGGCCAGGTGTCCACCCCCGAGAGCGTCTCCAGTAGGCCGGCGGCGAACTGTTGCACGTCCTGGTCGGTATGATTCAAGAGCGCCAGCAGTTGCTGCGCAGTGATGGCTTGCAGAGTGGCCGCATGGTCTCTTTTCAACAGTTGGATCGTCCAGACGCGCACGAGCCTTGATTCGGCCTGCACGACGAGATTGAGCAGGACATCCGCGGATTCGGGTCTTTTCCAGAGATGGTGGAACTGCGGCGCAGCGACGAGCTCGCCAAGTGATCGGCCGGCCGAGACTTCCACACGCGTTCGTTTGAACTGGAGCACCGGGCTGCGCCGGAAAGTAATGTGCAAGAGCGACCAGTTGTCGAGGATATTCTCCCCCCTGGCCACGTCATCGTCGCGGTAGAGCAAGAGCGCCCTGGCAACGGCCCGAGGATAGTCCGAGGGTCGCTGGAATCCCATTCGGCGAAAATATCGCCATGCCCGTCGCCGGAGGTATCCGCGCGTTCTGTACGAGAAGAGTCGACCGTGTGCAGGCACTCGCAACGGGCCCGGAACGTTGATCCGTTCTCCCGTACGAGGGTTTCTGAATTCACGGTCCTTCCCGGCTGCCAAGATCTGATCACTGGGCAGAAAAAGCTCTTCTTCCTGCCACGATTGGCGCGTCGCGAAATCGTAGCGATAGCGCATCCGCCGGCGTCGCCGCACCAGACGATCAAAGGCGACAAGAAATGCCGCCATCAGCTCGTCGTCGCTCCCGGCTTCTGCGTGCTTGAAGAGCCGTTTGACCAGGGGATGGTGCCCAGCCCGATCCAGGGGCAGCGCCAGATATTGGAAGATCTGGCGACGCGCCCAGGGCCGCGGATCTTTCTTCCATCGGTCTGCGAGCGCAGCCAGGTACTTGGGCGCAGTCACCATCCGAACGCGATCGACAAATCGATCGTCTTCGGTGGCGAAGCTCTCGTCGACCAGCAATGTCGACGTCTGGCGGTCCCTGGAACCGGCGCCCATGTCGCGCTCAATTGCTCTGGATGTTGAAACGTTCGTCGCCCGCGACTCTCCCAAGGTGATGGCAGCGGTAGCGTAATCCTGCCAGCGGCCCACTGTCAATCAGGGGCTCGCTCCAGATCGAATTGGCCCGGCGCGATGGCACCCAGAATGGCCATGCGAGCAACAGGCCAGGTCTGGCCAGAGTTGGCTGTGTCTTCCCTATTTTTGCACAGTGGATCGTAAGTTCGGAAAACTCCAGTTTCCCCAAGCCGGGCGGTGTGTATACTGGCGACCCTCGGAGATTTGCAACATCTGGTACCGGATCATCGGCGTGAGATCTTTGATCGCCCCGAGGACAGCAGGCTCACCACCGGCACTCAAGCCTCGGCGATGATGAACGATTGACCCGATGAGTTGCACCACGAGCTTCACCGGTCAAAAAGCCGATTCTCGAAACGTTTCGCAGGAGCACCACATGAACAGAAGACGTTCTCGTTTCGCGCCGGCCGTTTTCGTCCTCACGGATACTCTGGAAAGCCGAACTCTCTTGTCCGGGGTTGCGTCGGCATTCGATTCGGCCAAGCCTCTTCATCAGACGGCCGAAGTGGTCGCCGCGACGAGCGCCGGGGAGTCGCCGACGCAGACGCTGCTGACGATCAGCGCCGGCACCCTCGGCCAGCCAATCACGTTCACCGTGACGGTGCGAGCACCCGGCGCTTCGGGCTCGCCGGAGGGAACAGTCAACATCCTCAACCACGGCCAGGTGATTGAAACGCTCACGCTGTCGCCGATCGAGTCAACGGGCGGCCGGTATGCCTTCAGCGACGCCACCTACACCCTGACGCAACCGCCCGGCGGCGCGGCTTTCTTCTTCGGGAGGCATCCTATCACCGCTGAGTTCATCCCCGGCGGTAATTTCTCGAAGAGCATCGGCCGGCGGACCTTCACCGTGAGCAAGCCCGCTTTCACCACGCTGGCCGGCGGCGTGAAGGTCGCAACCATCGCGCAAGGCTCGGGCGCGTCGATTCAATCCGGACAGACCGCCAGCGTTCTTTACACCGGGTACCTCGCGAGAAACGGCGATATTTTCGACGATTCGATCAACGACGGCGGAGCGCCCCTTCGCTTCACGCTCGGGACAGGGCAGGTCATTGCCGGGTTTGACGAGGGGACACTCGGCATGCAAGTTGGCGAGACGCGAATCGTGTCAATTCCACCGGCAGAAGGTTACGGTGCGAAGGCCAATGGGCCGATTCCGGCCCATTCGACCCTCATCTTTGTGCTGACGCTTGAATCAATCTCCTGACCTCATTTTTGGAAATCCCCCGCGCGGATAACGACCAGCCGATGCGGGTCGACGTGTTTGCGGAAGGCGCCGGCGACCTGGGTTGGAGTGAGGGCGAGAATCGCCTTTTCCTGGTCGGCGGTGAAGGCGAACGTACGGCCGGTGTTCAGGTTCGAAACGATCTGCCCGGCAATTGCCCCATCGGCTGTTCGGCTCACCTTCTGGGCTTCCACGAATGCCTGTTTGGCCTCCGCGACTTCTTTGTCCGTCGGTCCGTCCTTGAGGAACCGCTGGAGTTCCTCCATGACCGCGCTTGTGACCTTGTCGATGTTCGTGGGGTTTGTGCTGACGGTCACCGTGAGCGAGGCCACCGGATCGCGGGACGACGCCACCAGCGATGAGGTCGCACCGTAGGAGAGTCCGTCCTTCTGGCGAATCCGGTCGCCGAGCCGCGAGGCGAGCGTGCTGCCGCCGAAGATGAAGTTACCGATCCGCAGCGCGGGGTAGTCCGGGTCGCTGTCGGAGACCGGGAACGAAAGCCCCGCGAGGTATTCCGCGTTCGACTTGTCGGGCGTGACAATGTCCTCTTTCAATCCCGTGCCATTGTCGGCCACCCTGTGGTCGATCCGCTTGTACGTCACCTTCGATTCCCATCCCGACAGGATCTCCTTCACGAGCTGCAGCGTGGTCTCCGGGTCAAAGTCGCCGACGACGCCGAGCTCGGCGTGCGATCCCCCGATCTGCGTTTCGTAAAGCGTCTTGATCTGCTCAAGCGTCACGTGCTTCTGGCGGTCGATCGTTTCCTCGAGGGTCGGCACATAGCGCACGTCATCGCTGGAGTATGGCGACAGGGCGCGGCTGAGCTTGTTTCGGGCGAGAGTGCCCGGTTCGGTGCGACCACCGGAGAGCATCGAGGCCATGCGCAGCTTGGAGGTTTCGAATTCTTCCGCCGGGAAGGCCGGCTCGCGGAGGATCTCGCCCAGGAGCCGGAGCGCCTGCGGCAGCGTGTCGCGTTTGGCTTCAACAGAGAAAGTGAGTTGCCCCGCGGTACCGGCGCCCCCGCCGCCGCCACGACCTCCGCGGCCTCCGCGGCCGCGGCCGCCGCCGCCGGTTCCGATGCGAATGCCCAGCGAATCGAGCTCTTCGCGGAGGGCCTGGCGACTGTGTTTCTTCGTGCCGGCCATCATCAGGCCGGGGAGCATTCCGGCCGCGGTCGTCTGGCCCTTGAGTGATTCCTCGTTGCCGTAGTGCAAGGTCAACACGAGCGAGACCGTCTCGCCGCGGTTCTTCTTGGCCAAAAGGCCGGCTTTCAAGCCCGGTTCGTCGATCACTTTGGTGCGCGAATCCAGATTGGCGGGCGTGGGGTCGAAGGCTTCGCCCGCCGACGCGACGGTGCCGCCCTTGTAGTCCTTCACGACCAGGTCGATGGGGGGCGCGCTCGGTACCGTCAGACGTGTCGACTCCTTCGCCGGGATGTAGAGACCGACCGTGCGGTTGGGCATCCGGAAATAGGTTTTCGCGACGCGATTGACGTCCGACGCCGTCACCTGGGCGACGCGATCGCGCTGGATGAACAGCAACCGCCAGTCGCCGTGGCCCGACGCCGCACTCAGCGCCTGTGCCATACCCTGGCTGTTCGATTGGAGCATCTCGGCGTTCCGCTTATTGCGGACCTTCGCCTTGTCCACCTCGTCGTCGGTGAACGGCACGTCGCCGAGCGTTTCGAGCGCTTTCACCAGGGTATCGCGCACCGCGTCGAGTGTTTCCGGCGGGCACGATGCCGAAGCGACGAACAGGCCGGGATCATGGGCGTTTTCCGAACGGCCGGTTGCCGTGGTCGCCAGTTTCGATTCCACGAGGGCCTTGTAGAGCCGGCCGTTCGGCGACTGCGAGATGATGCCGCCCAGCAGATTGAGCGGTGCCCAATCGGCGTGCGAGGCTGCGGGCATGTGATACGCGACGCCGACCGAGGCAACCGCACCAACCCGGCGCAGCGTGACCGTGCGTTCGCCATCCTGCGGTGGTTCCTCGGTGTAGGTGGCATCGAGCTTGCGGGTCGGCTTGGGTATCGAACCGAGGTATTTTTCCACGAGGGCGAGGGCCTTCGCCTCCTCGAACTTGCCGGCCACGATCAACACGACATTATCCGGCTGATAATACTTCTTGTAAAATGCCTGGAGGTTCTCGATGGGCACGCGTTCGATGTCGGAACGGCTGCCAATCGTCGATTTGCCGTAGTTGTGCCATTCGTAGGCCGCGGCGGTGATCCGCTGGTTGAGGACGGAGCTGGGGCTGTTCTCGCCGCGTTCGAACTCGTTGCGGACGACCGTCATTTCCGACAACAGATCCTCACCTTTGACGAAACTGTTGACCAGCCGATCGCATTCCAGAGCGATGCCGAACTCGAGGTTCTTGTCGTTTGCGGGCAGCGTCTCGAAGTAGTTGGTGCGGTCGTTGTTCGTGCTGCCATTAAAGCTGGCCCCGTGGTCGCGCAGTGCTTTCGGCACCTCACGGTGGTCGGGCGTCCCCTTGAAGACCAGGTGTTCGAGCAGGTGAGCCATGCCGGATTCACCGTAGCCTTCGTGGCGGCTGCCGACGAGCACGGTCATGTTCACGGTCACGGTCGGCCGCGACGCTTCGGGAAAGAGCAGCACCCGCGCCCCGTTGGCAAGCCGGTACTCCGTGACTCCCTCGATCGAGGCGACCTTGACGGTCTGTGCAGCCGCGGGCAGCCCGCCCACGAGAATCCAACCGAGCACGAGCAACTGACGCATGGCGAATTCCCCCGTTTCAACTTTTAGCGGACGTTTCGCGGATTATAGCCAGGGAAAACGCGGCCCGCCAGGATGCGGCGGACAAAGCGATGCTCATGCATTCTCGGCTCGAGCTTGCGGCTCCGGGTCAAGACCTCAGGCATTCGAGACTCTTCGCTCCGGTCCGGGTTGATCCGATGAATACTAGCGACGGCGATGATCAAGCTGGTAGAGTGAGTGGCCGCTCTGGGGTTGTGCGAGCTACCCCGCCTCCAATGGCACCCGGCGCACAGAAGACTCAAACAGTAGGTCGGATCCGTCCGATCCCAGGCGCCAAAGGCCCTGAGCACGACCCGAGAGAAATGCGTCATGGGCGTCACGATTGCGTACCGCGGCCGGCTTGCGGATCTTGAGCGAATCGAGGATTTCGAGGACCGCTTGGTCGACTGCGCGCTTGAATTGGGCGGCCAGGCGAAAATCTGGCGGAGCTGGGCAGACGACAATCCCGAGCGCATGGTCCGAGGCGTCATCCTCGGCGTTGCGCCGGGTCAGGAATCGACCAGTCTGCTCGTATCACCCGAGGGATGGCTCGTCGGCTTGACGGATATCGAGGACGCGGAAAATGATCGACTCAAAGAACCCCCGTGGTGCTTCGTCAAAACCCAGTTCGGCCCACTCGAAGGCCATGTGGCGGTCGTTGAGCTGCTCGCAGCTCTCCAGCGCGAATTCCTGCCCGATCTGGAAGTCTCAGACGACGGGGGTTACTGGGGAACGCGCGACCTTGCCGAGCTGGTCCGAAGACGCTCACTGATCAAGGCAGCCATCGACGGCTTGGCCGACGGGCTCCGGCGGTACGGAATCAGTCGTGAGGCGGCCGAAGATCCGAGCATCTTGCTCCGGCACGTCGAGCGGGTCGCGGAGCACGTCCACCGAACCTTGCGCCGCCCGTCCGAACACGCCCCAGTCGAATTCGAGGATGACGACGGCTTCGGCACTACGGCGGATCCCGAAGCCACCGAGAAGCTCTGGGACGAACTGGCGAAACAGAACCGCCGCCAACAGGAACGGATGCAGCGCACCGTCGAAGAAGGGCGGCGCCGTGGTCTCGACGTGGAATCGGCGCTCCGCGAAGCGCTACGGGACGTCGTCCCGGACTTGCCCGACGATGATACCGAACGGTCCGACCAGCCGTGGCGCGGCGACGAGCATCCGCCTTTCAGTGAATCGATCGCGGAAGAGGCTGCGGAGGAAGACGCTCCTTTCCGGGAAGCCGACGACGACCCGTTGGGCGCTGCAGAGGATCAGCGCCATCCGCTCTTGCAAAAGGCACTGGACCTCTTCGCGCGTCTCGATACATTTTTTCCCGACGACAGCCCGCGATCTGGTCGCTCCCTGAAAATGCTCTATCAAGGCGCCGGCGATGCGATGGGTGGCCTGGCCCAGGCACTGTCCCATCACGACCACGATGCCGGCCTTTATGGCCTGCGAGTGGTGCAGCTCAAGCGCGCTCTTCGCGGCGCGGCGTTCGCCCGCGGTGCCCTGTTCCCGCTTCGATCAAATATGAGCGCGGAACAGTTTGAAGAGCTGTTCCGCACGCTCCAGCAGATGGAAGCAGACATTGTTTCCGAGCTGGGTAAGCTTCGACGCGAGCATCGGGGAGACGACTGGTGACCGATTCGCGCGTTGGCGTAATCCGCCAGCATAACCGGGAACTCGATGGTTGAATGATCATGACACGGTTCAGGTGGCTGCGCCACGCCGCGACGCGATCCTGCGAGCACGCGATGGTCCTGGCGCTCGCTCCCGTCTTGAAATTGTTCACAGCGTTTTACTGGGGGGTCGTCGTGCTCCCCGCTGAAGTCGCTGCAGGCGCATTGGTGCTGCCAGTGCTGCGCATACTCCAGACCTCGACGCTGCCTTTTTGCTGTTTGTCCACTGCGCCGATCGCGAGCATGCGGCCTTGTGGCGCGATCGCGAAATCGTTCCATCGTGCGTCCTGGTGGGAGTCAGCCGGCCGGATTTCGCGATTCAGATTCCCTGTCCCGGTTTCCAGAAACCGGATCGATCGTCCGCCGCAAAGCGCGACGATGCTTGTGCCATCGGGCAAGAATGCGATCGGTGTGGCCCAGCCAGGAACGTTGACCTGCCAACGCTCAATGCCGGACGAAACGCGTACAAGGCTCACGTCACCCGTGCTGGGGTTCTCCGGCCCGCCATCGTCAAAACGCTGCGTGCCGATCGCGAGCAGCGTGCTATCCGGCGAGAACGCGATGGCATGTGTGCCGCCGTTGGCGGTTGACTCGAAGCTGCGAATCCGATCGCCGGTCTGGGCACTCCAGATGACGACGCCGGTCCCGGATTGACGATCGTCCAGCCAGCTTCCGGCGCTGGCCAGTAATCTCCCATCCGGAGAAAAAGAGACCGCGCTGGCATGGCTATGCCCGACCAGATCGTGCTTGAGCGTCCCGGTCTTGACGTCCCAGATCTTTAGCCGGCCCGGACCTGTACTCAACTCGCCTAACCGTTGTGCGCTGTCAAACACGCGAGAGTAGTCAGCAAACGAGCTGCCGCACATGGCCAGAAGGCTGCCGTCGGGCGAAAACGCCAGGGACGCGACGCTCCCCATCGCTCGCCTGACCGGCTTCCAATTCTCCGGCGTCCCTTTGTCCGCGAGCCTCGCCATCACGTCATCCAGTGACCCCACGAGCTCGCCGGTCCGCACCTTGAAGAATTTGACCTGACCGATACTGGTCCCAACGGCCACGATGTCCCCATCGGGCGCAAACGCGAGTGCCGTTGGTTCCATGTGGGAGACTCGTTCGGTCGCGGCGAGCACCGTGTCGAGATCGGCCGCGGTGAGCTCTAGCGAGACGACGGTCTTCCCCGTCTCGGCGTCCAGAATGTCTGCCGATGGCGTCCAGTCATTTTTGACTCGGCTCGTTCCATTTCCTTCCATGATCAACGTCGGGTTACCATTCGCAACGGCGATCAGTTTGCCGTCCGCTGAATACGCGATCCTGATGCCATGGCCCTTTGTGAGGCCCGGAAAATGGAGCACGCGTCCTGGCATGGCTTCCATCGCTTTCGGCTGTGATTCGGCCGGTTGTGTTTGGGCAGCCTCCGCACCCGGAGTCGAGCGAGATCCGCTCGAGTCAGGGCCGTTCGACGTCTGCCAGATCAATCTTCCGAGCAAACCCAGAGCCAGTGCCGTGATGATGACAATCACTCCTGGCAAACGACGTGAGACGGAAAGGAGACGACCGACTTTGGATCGGGGCACAAGTGAAGCCGGCAGCGGCACGGCAGTCGGTTGCTGGAGGTGGGCGAGGCATTGCTCCAGCAACCGTGAGACCTCGTGGGCTGACGCGAAACGGTCGTCGGGCCGTTTCGACATGAGTCTGGCGATGATTCTGCATAGCCATTCGGGGATGTCGGGATTGATCTCGCGGATCGGTCTGGGCTCTTCGTCCGTGACGCGTCGCAGGACGCCGTAGCTCGTTTCAGCCCGGAACGGGGCGCGGCCTGTAGACATTGCGTACAGCACGCTGCCCAGGCTGAACAAGTCGCTGCGCTGGTCGAGTGCTTCGCCGCGCGCTTGCTCCGGCGACATGTACTGGGGCGTGCCGGCGATGACGCCCGTCTTCGTCAGGTTGGCATCGTCGGCTGCGCGGGCGAGCCCGAAGTCGGTCAACTTCACACGCTCGGTGCCATCGGCAAGCAAGATGTTCGCCGGCTTGACGTCGCGGTGAACGAGTCCCTGTGCGTGGGCGGCGGCCAGGCCGGCCGCCGCTTGCATTCCGATTCGCAGAATCTCGACGACCGCGAGCGGCCCGTCGTTATCGAGCCGGTGCTGCAAAGACGGCCCTCGCACATAAGGCATGACGAGATAGGGGAGCCCCTCCAGATCCGCCACGCCGTGAATTTCCATCACGTTGTCGTGGACCACCGCCGCGGCCGCCTGGGCTTCACGCGAGAAACGCTTCCGTGCGGCTCCACTGCTGCCGAGATGGGGCGCGAGCACTTTGATCGCAACGTACCGATTGAGGGCGGCATCAAACGCTTTCAAGACGACACCCATTCCACCGGATCCAATCACTCCCACGACCTCGTACGTCCCCAGCCTGCCGAGCATCCGATCGTCATCCGTCGGCGCTAACAGCTTGAGGACCATGGCGTGGCTGAACGACGCGTCGCCGCCCGTGGCCGAATCGAGCGCAGAGTCACCGGGCCGCAGAGAATCGGGTGACAGTTGCTGGCCCCGCAGAGAATCGCTGACTCCCGCCCAGATGTCGTCGCCGGCGGCGGTCGCTTCCAGCCGGCGGCGGCATTCGTTGCAGTCATCCAGGTGCATCTCGAATGCCGCCTGTTCCGCGTCGCCCAACTGCTGTCGCAGGAACAGCTCGATCCGATTCGGATCGCATCTCATTCGGTTGTCGTTCACGCTGCGACCTCCTGGCAAACTATACACACCAGCCGGCGGAATCTGACACGCCGGCCTACGTGTCCTGCTCGTACTCGGTCACTTTCTCCTGGATTCGCCGGATCACGCGGCTGCGCGCGGCGTAAATCGCTCCTGGGTTTTTCGCGAGTTCCTCGGCCACGACCTCGACCGAGCGTCCCTCAACAGCGGTCAGCCAGAACGCGTCCCACACGGCCAGATGGAACTCCTTGCGAACCTGCCGCGCGGCCCAGCGGAACACTTCACGCCGGTGCTCGAGCCGTATCAGGTCGGAATCGGGGCCAGTGCGCGACTCCTGTTGATTCAACACCGCCAGGAGCGCCGAGTCGCCTGAGCCGCGGTCTGGCCTTCCGCGAGTCAGAGCATTGAGAATTCCGTTGTGAGCCACCCGATTGAGCCAAGTGCGGAACCTCGCCCGCTCCGGATCGTGTTCCCGCTCTAGCACGGCTTTGGCGATCGCTAACAGAATCTCTTGAGCGACATCATCCGCATCCGCTTCTTGCATTCCCTTTTGGCGAGCCAGCCGCACGATGACCGGCCGATAGATCTCGACGAACTCATGCCACGCCGCCTGATCCGCGGGATCGCGGACGCGGATCAGCAAGCTTGGTCGCGTGTCCGGCGTTGAGTCCATCATGTTCGTCTTCTCTATCCTTTATATACACAGGTGCGGTCAGTCTCTGACATCCGCGGCGATCTCCTGTTGAAGTTTGGCCGATAACCTCCGGAATCAGCTCGCCGCAAATCATTTCAACGAGCCGTTCGTGTCTCACGTCGTGGCGGCGCGATTTGAACCCAAGAAACTACTGGCTCCCCGAGATGAGGAGTTAGCTTTCTCTCTCCGAAAATATCGTTTCGGGTCGTCGGATCAAACGGTATGATATTCCGAGACTTAGCTCGACCTGGTCTGTAGATCGACCCATGCCTTGTGACGATCCGGGTTCGATCACGCGCTGGATCGCCGCCCTCAAGGCGGGCCAGGCGGCGGCCGTGCAACCGCTCGGAGAGCACGACTTATCCCGCGTCGTCGAGCTGGCCCAGGTGAAGCTCCGCTCGGTGCGGTGCAGGGACGACGGCGACGAGGAGGAGACCGCGCTGAGCGCCTTTGACTGCCTGTGAGCAGGGATGGCCCAGGGCGGGTTTCCTTCATGCCATGGCTGAGCGCCCCGCGGGGCAGGAGCATCTCTTTGGACACGCCGGAACCACGCGACGCCAGCCGCCTCGACGACGCGGCCTGCCGCCGCTTCGAGGCCGACTGGCGTGACGGCAAGCAACCGCGCGTGGACGAGTTCCTGGCCGACGTCCCCGTCGAAGGTCGCCCGGCGCTGCGGGTCAAGCTCGAGGCACTCGTTTGCGAGTTGCGGCAGGACGCCGGGACTCGCCAGACCGCGGCAACCGCCGCAGTGTCCACCGAGGCCGCGACCACCCCACCGAGGGCGTCTGACACTGTCGATTTCGAGGGCAACCGACCGCGCATCGACGACGCGGAAACCCTGGCTCCCACCGATACCGGCCCGACCACGGCAAGCGACGCCCTGACCGGCAGGGTGCCGGACCTGGGCCCAGAGTTCCGGCTTCTTCTCGCGGCGCTCGCGCCGCCGCGGGAGCCGGGGGAACTCGGCTGGCTCGGGCCGTACAGGGTGCTCGATGTCCTCGGGGCCGGGGGCATGGGGGTTGTCTTCCGCGCCGAGGACGCGCAGCTCCACCGTGAGATCGCGCTCAAGACGATCCGCCCGGAGCTGGCGGTCGCCCCCGAGAACCTCACGCGATTCTTCCGCGAGGCGCGGGCAACGGCCGCCCTTCAGCACGACCACATCGTACCGATCTACCAGGTCAGCGAGGAACGCGGCGTGCCGTTCCTCGCTATGCCTTTGCTCCGTGGCAAGACGCTGGAAGACCGCCTCGCCGAGAAGCCCCGGCTGCCTCTGGCCGAGATCCTGCGAATCGGCGGGCAGGCCGCAGAGGGGCTGGCTGCACGCGCACGGAATTGGCCTGGTCCACCGGGACATCAAGCCGGCGAATATGTGGCTCGAGGCGCCAACTGGGCGGGTCAAGCTCCTGGATTTCGGGCTCGTGCGCTCCGCCAGCGACGAATCGGGTGTCACGCGGTCGGGCACGATCGTCGGCACGGCGGCCTACATGTCGCCGGAGCAGACCCGCGGGGCCACCGTCGACCACCGCAGCGATCTGTTCAGCCTCGGCTGCGTCCTCTACCGCCTCGCCACGAACCGGCCGCCGTTTGCGGGGTCCGACCCGATCTCGACGCTCGTGGCCGTGGCATCGGCGCACCCGAGCCCGCCCTGCGAGGTCGATCGTTCGGTCCCGATGGAACTCTCATTGCTCATCATGAAACTCCTGGAGAAAGACCCGGACCACCGTCCGGCGTCGGCCCGCGCGGTGGCCGATGCTCTGGCGTCGATCGAGGGGACCTCGTCTCCGGCCGCGGCCCCTCGTGCAGCCGCGGCGCCACGAGCCCGGACCGTGGCCAGACCCACACTCGCGCAGCCGCCTGCGCCGGCGCGCACACTGTCCCAGTCCCAGCCGCGCCCGAAGATGTCGGGATGTCTGAAGGCCTTCGCCGGATGCGGGGTCTTGACCCTCGCCTTCATCACACTTTTCGTGGCCGGCATCGTCATGCTGGTGTGGAAGGGGCTTCCGAAGGTGATTAATGCTGTCACCGAAGAGTCGAAGCGGCAGAATGCCTGGGCCGAAGTTGCCCGCGTCTGGAAACCCCCGCCGGCCGACGCCGGGCCCGACCGCCTCTTCCCCGCCGTCGTCGCGGGCGTCCGCCTCGACCATCACGACACCGATGTCGATCTCCGCGACCTGGGTATCGACATCCCCGGCAAGCACGCGGTCTACGGCCAGGGAGCGACGGCCGTCGAGATCTTTGTCTTTCGCGCGACCGCTCTCGAGAAGGAGGCCCTGTACAAGCGAGCGATCGAGGGTCCCAAGGCAGGCGGGACGTCGCCTCCCAGTCAAGTAAACGTCAACTGGCAGAACTACCGCGTGGTCCACGGGACGGCGCAGGACCAAATGCTCTGGTACCAGATGAGCCCGCCCGACCAGAAGGGCGTCTTGTGGTGGGATAAAGGCTGGCTGTTTCTGGCCCGCTCGATCGGTGGCGACGACCCCCAGCCGTTCCTGCGCCAGTACCTGGCCGCCTCGAGCGGCGGCGAGCCCCCGAAGTGACGCACCGCACTCGCGGCCGACGCTCACGTTGATCTGGGGCGGGTCAGAAACCGATGTCGACCGTCAGGTTGAAGGGACCGGCACGTTTTCGGTTGCGGAGTCTACATCGATAGGTAAACTACGTTCTCGAGCCGGTCGTCGCCGAAGGCATCTGAGTGGCTCAAGTGGCCGTCGTACGGTCCGACTTTGTTCACCGTTCGTCCTTCCTTGAAGACAATTTGCAGGCCATGCTCCGGCTCCCAGTCGCAGTTGCATTCGAGCGAGATATAAACACCCTTATCCCGGTAGACGCGACGGGAGACAATGGGCTCATCGTTCAGTCGGACGTGCTTCCAAAGGTCCGCACGATCGATCGCAACGTACTCGTCATCCCCTGGACTCCAATGTGAGTTCATATCCTCGTAGTATTGGTACACGTAAGGCTCCGCCTCGCTGAGCAAGTCACGCTCCGCGGAGAGGAAGTTCGTGATGGCCGCGTGGAAGTCTTCTTGATTCGGATCTTCATCGTAGCCTGCGACGACGATGCGGCATATCCGCCCTCCAAGGGCGTGGATCGGCATCGGTTCGCTGCAATACCAGCCGAACTGGTCGTCCAGAATCACTGCGCCGAGTCTCGGGATCTCCATCGCGATGCACCCTTCTGCCCAACGCTCGGCCAAGCTGCCGGTGCCGCCTGGAAGGACGCTCTCGCTCGGAAAACCAGGATGGCGGCCCCGATCCGCTTCAGCCGCTCGTCAACGTGCCCTCCGCAGTCAAGTCGCCGAGCTTGAAAGCATGGGACGCAAACGCCAGTTGCGGGGCGTAGCCGGAAGGATGCTTGGAGTCGAGCCCGCGTTCGGCATAACGCTCGAAATCGCGCCGATAGGCTCGAACAAGGTCCGGTCGCCTCCTCAGAAAACTCGCCGTGGCGAGCCGCGCCGTTTTGGGATCGGCAAAACACATCAGAAATTCGACGACGCGATCAATCGTCATCGCTGGCAGGTCTTCTGTGACGAGTCGCTCGAACAACGACGGGAGATCCTCGAACCTCGCGAAATAAGGCACGGCCAACTCCTCGATTCCCGCAATTGCATCGCGGATCACCTCATCTCGCTTGAGGGGCTCAGCCAGGTTCCAATCGAGCCAGCAATGATCCGCCTGGAGATTGCCGATTTGCCCCCCGGCAACAGCGTCAGAGGGGTGCAGGAGCGGTTGCGATTCACGCCACTGCTTGATTTTTGAAGACCGAACCATACCGTGAATCCAGAGGCCAACTCGCTCTCCGGCCACGTTGTGCTGATCGGACTGAAACATGATCTCAAACGTGAAATCCCCCGATTTCCGGCGGGCATGTGGTCCGCTTTTCGAGTACTTGAAGCCATACGACTCTTCAAGGTACGAGCCGATCGACGCACATGCGGCCAGGTAGACATCGCGCGGCGATTCCTGGCCCGGTGGAGTTCCGGCGAAGCGCGCCTGGGCAGCGCGGCGCTTTCGGTACGCCAGGTCCGAAATGAGGTCCCGAAGCGAGCGGGTTTCTTTTTGCGTTGCCATGGGAGTCTTACCTGGGTGCATAACGCCCAAGCTCACCTGCCGCGGCCCTCTGGTTGGGCAGTGAACCCAGTATAGCGACGCGGCGGGCAGGGGTCACCTAGAGCGCCGTCCGCTAGAGCCGGTTGTCAGGCGGTCCCCCCCTGGGATTGCAGCTCGTATTGCACCGGGCTTTGGATCATCTCTTTGAGGGCGTAACCAGCCTGGGCCAACCTCATCGCCTCTGGCAACACCGGGCGACCGGGAACCTTGCCCACCGCGAGCCGCTTGCGGATATGATACTGGATCCGGTTGGAGATCGTCTTGAACGCCTCCCAGTCGACCCCGGCACACCCCCGCCTCTCCGCCCACACGCTGTTCTGATGGCCGAAGTGCGACTTGGTAATGACCTGTCCGCAGACGCCTCCCAGGTAGAGTAACATCAACGCTTCTCCTTCGATCTTATGCCGGAAGGTCGCGCCGCCGCATTTCGCCGGATCCAGGGCGAACCGCACGATGGTCGGTTCGCACAGGGCAGACGGCGACGAGAGTACCAAGCAGACCGCGTACCCGTGGCCGTGAGGGTCCAAGCCGATCGGGAACGCAGAGGCCAGTTCGTCCACAGACCGGAATTCTCGCAGGTCCGCCTCGAATTCTGAGTACGACTCGAACACCCGGACATCGGTCGACGCGAACAGGAAGTCGAAGAGCGCCCGCTGGTCGGTCCCGGCAGCGAAGAAGTCGAGCTTGACCGCCTTGACCATCTTACGTTCCTCCGCCGCCTAACTTGCATCGGACAGAATTCAATCCGCCGAATCCGGCGATTGAATCCGGTTAGATCGCTTTCGATTCAGCTAAATCGGAAACGTGCCATGTGCACACTGGACCGACCATCTACCCGAGAACCTTAGTCATGGGCTCGAACGATCGCAACGAGTAAAAGCAAGGTGCTCATCGACCACCCTCGCCTGTTATCGCGTCCACGACCTACCAGCGGCCCGCGTGGGCTCCGCCATCGACATGCAGGATCTCTCCTGTCACGAAGGCGGCCGTCTCAAGATAGAGTACGGCATCGACGACTTCCTGAATCTCGCCCACGCGATGCATGGGAGCGAGGCCGGCGAGAAAAGCGTGGCTCTCGGGCGTGTGCATGGGGGTCTGGATCACTCCCGGCGCCACTGCGTTCACTCGCACGCCCTTGTCGGCAAATTCAATCGCCAGGGAGCGGGTGACGGCATTGAGCCCACCCTTGGTCAACGCGGCGAGGGCCGCCGGTACGCCCTTGATCGGTTGCTCCGCCAGCGTGGCCGTGATGTTGACGATGTGGCCCTTCTCCTGCTGAAGCATGCGCGCTGCCGCTTTTTGGGAGATAAAAAAGAAACCGGCCAGGTTCACGGATAGCACTGCCCTAAAGTCGTCGCCCGTGTAATTGACAAACGGCTTGGGGATGAAAATGCCGGCGTTGTTGACAAGCGTGTCGATGCGACCGAAGCGGTCGATTGCGGCGCCGACCAGGCGCTCGGCGGTCTGCGGATCGGCCGCATCACCGGTAATTGCGATCACGTTGGGAAGGCCGCTTGGCTTGATCGTCCGCGAGTTGGCCACGACGCCATAGCCGCGCTCGGCGAACGCTTGCACGAGCGCAGCACCGATGCCTTGCGATGCGCCGGTGATGATCGCGGTTTTCTGTTGTTCGCTCATGATTTCTCCCAACCGTAGAAAGCCGAAGATCGGGTCAATAGGATTGTCGCGAAATCGCCTGCTCGCAAGCGATCCTGTTTTTGTTTCGATGCAGCTTCGTCGCGATCCCTTGTTACTGGACGTCGGTGATGCCTGGATGGTCCGCAGGCCGGGGGCCGGGAGCCGGCCAGAAGAACTTGCGGGCAGTTTCGACGATCGGCACATCGTTGATGCTGGCCTCGCGCCGTTGCATCAGTCCACGCTCGTCGAACTCCCACAGTTCGTTGCCATAGCTGCGATGCCAGCGGCCGCCCTCGTCGTGCCACTCGTACTGGAACCGGACCGCAATCCGATTCTCGGTGAAAGCCCAGAGGGCTTTGGCCAGGCGATAATCGAGTTCGCGCATCCACTTGCCTGAGAGAAACCGGCGAATCTGATCGCGCCCCAAAATAAACTCGCTCCGATTCCGCCACACCGAATCCTCCGTATAGCCCAATGCCACGCGATCGGGATCGCGAGAGTTCCAGGCATTCTCGGCAAGCCGAACCTTCTGAGTCGCCGTCTCGAAGCTGAACGGCGGCGCGATGACCGTTTGCGGTTCTTGTATGTGCAGCTCATTGACCATGATGGACTCCCATGATGTTCGATCGGAGTGACCGCCGCGGAGGTGCGTCAGTTCGAGGCGAACAACATCCGAGCGGCCCTTGCATCCTACCACGGAAAGATCTACGGCACTGACGGAGCCGCAGCCCGGCTTGGCATGAAGCCGACGACGTTGGCATCGCGAATCAAAGCCCTCAGGATCAGACATGAGGAATAGGCGACGGCGGCAACCAATCAAGGCAACGCCATTTTTTCGGAGTCACTTCCGGCCATCACCCGTTCGGGTCATCGATGAAAGTATCGACGGCGAGGACTTCGTAATAAATAAACCCGACCGCTTCAAGACAGGCTCTTGCCGCGGCAAAGTCAGAACGTTGGATCGGGATATCGACGTCGCGCGTATTGCGGACGGCGTCCTCGTCAACCCGGGCGACCCACTCGGCTACGGCGTTGCCACCGCGTAACGGACGCCGGCGGCGTCGAGAGCGCGGGTTGCCCTGTGTGTTGCCGCTCCTTGAGCTTTTCCGCTGTTATGAGCGCCCTTTCCCAACTGACGGGCTCGACAGTTGCATCTGCCATGACAAACGCTCCTTGTGACTTCTTCCATCGTAACCACAAAACACGAGGTCTGGCGACTCGCACTCCGCGGAGCGGGGCAGGAAGCGGATAGGGGCCGGATTTCACCAATGACGAGCTGACAAAAGCCGGGCGAATGGTTCAAAAACGACGGCGACTTCGGGGCGCCCGGATTGGAATCCACGACGTCACGGGCCAGATTCGCGCGTCGGATCAGGGCTGCCTGACTCCGGCCGCGCCGATATAGCCGGCAATGTAATCGTTCATGATCATCGGTGGCGGGAAGGCGGGCCGATCTGGCGTCCCTCCCTCTATAGTGAACCCGCTTGAACAGAGAGCCTCCATGTCAAAACCGCCGCGGTGCGCCCAGGGGCCGTCATACGAGTAGCAGCGCCCTGAGGCATAGATGATCCCCGGTCAACGCGCGGCCAATTCCTGAGGTGAAAAACCTAGCCATAGACCTTCAGACGTAAGGGTGACGTTCTCAGGATTGCTTCAGGCCAGCGGGCGAGTTCGCGCAAGATCCCTCGCGCTCTAATCATTTGCGTACAGGGCTTCGAGCCGTTCGTGGGCCGCGACAAGTCCCCCCGGGTAGTCCGTCCTGCCTCCGAGGACCTCGATGTAGCACGCTGAATCGCCCTTGGCGGCCCTGAGCAGCGCGGCGTCGAGCTCACCGTGCGTGCTGACTTTCGCCGTGAACCAGCCCTGGCAGCCCAGGGCGGCGGGCAGGGCGTGATAGTTCCAGGGGGCGAGGTCGTTGTAGACCCAATCCGGATCCGCCTCGAGCGCTCGCTCGACCATGTACCCGTCGTTGTTGAGGACAAAGATGATCGGCTTGAGCCCGTAGCGTCCCATGGTCCCGATGGCGGTAGCGGTCATCTGGTGCGAACCCTCCCCGGTGAAGAGGACGGTTCGTCGCGATGAATCGGCGAGGGCGATACCCAGCGTCGCCCCGGTGGCCCAGCCGATCGAACCCCACAGTGGCGCACTCTGTGTCTCCGCGCCGTCGGGAAGTGGAAGCGGGTAGATACCTGAACTCGAGCTGCCGCTCTCGAGGACGATCCGATCAATTGGCTTGAAAAAGTCTCGATATCGGGGGTACATCGTCACCGCGGTGATCGGGTCGCTTGGTTTGCCGCCCGGTTTTGCGGGAACCTCTCTGGGCGGTGCCGAGTACCCGAAGTTCTTACGCACCGAGCTGGTCAGCATCTCAAAGACATCGCCCATCCGGACAGGATTGAAGATTCGGTTGCCAATCCGGACGTAATCGACCTCGATGGTAACCAGATTCTCGGGCGAGAGCCTGCTGGAGTAAGCGGCCGTATTGATCTCGTTCAAGTTGACCCCGCCGGCGTCGATGACTAGGTCAGCACCCTCGATTGCTTCGAGCAGGTTGGGGGACGACCCGGCTCCGGAATAGGTCCCAACGAATTGAGGGTGAGTCTCCGAAAGGACTCCTTTGTCCATCGACATCGCCGCAAATGGACAGCCAAGTGCCTCGATCAATGCCTGGAGCCTGCTCTGAAGCTTGAACCGCGAGACTGTGTAGGCGGGAAGCACGGCCACTGATCGTGCGGCCGTGATCCGCTCCGTGATTGCTGCGACGGCCTTGGCGAGGTCGGGACCGCTGGCGGGCTTCGGGTACGGGACCGGGTCGGAGGCCGCGACCGGTGTGACGGCATAGTCGGAGGCGACGAGGATGTAGGCGGGCCGGCTCTCCGCCCGAGCCGTGGCGATCAGCCGCTCCATTTCGTGGGCGCAGTTGTCGGGAGTGATCACCGCCGAGACGCACGCCGCCTGCGCCGAGATGTTCGCGAAGTTCTGGAACTCCCCGTCGCCGAGCGTGTGGTGGATGATCTTGCGGACTCGCTGGTTGCGCATCGTCGGCATGCCGACGAGGTGGAAGACGCACGACCGCTCGGCCTTGGCCCCCATCACGCCGTTGAGCGCGGACAGCTCGCCGACGGCATACGTGGTCAAGAGCATCGAACAACCCCGCACGCGGGCGTAGCCGTCGGCCGCGTACGCGGCGTCCAACTCGTTCGAGCAGCCGATCCAGCGGATCGCCTCGCTCCGCGCGACCGCATCGTTGAGTTTGAAGGCGAAGTCTCCCGCAACGCCGAAGCAGTCGGTGATCCCCTCACGTGCGAGCCGCCGGACGATGTAATCGGCGACAGTTAGTTGCTTACTCATCGGATCTCTCCCTTCGTCTCTGAATAACGGGGCGTGGGCGGTGGACTACGAACGTGCTACCTTTCGCGACGACATGAGTCTCCGCTGCTCACTCAGCAATGCTTGCAGGATAGTGAGATATTGCTGTCGGCTCCGCGGCAGATTGGTGTGAGGCCGGGACGGGAACATCGTATTGTGCTTGGCCGTTTCCACGGAGCTTCCACGTGATGAAGCTCGTCAAGAGCTCGACGGTGAACAGGTCATCGACCCGGTTCAACTGACGATCATACTCCAGATCCCTGAAGTTGGCGTAGGGCATACGGAGGCGGAGCGCGGTCAGGCCATCGTCGGTCAGTTGGCCGTCCCGGGCGAAAATCGGGTCATCCGGGAAGATGGGGTCCGGGAACAACTCGTTGCGCTCGATCTTGACGCCGAATTCACGCTCCAGCCGGAACATGATATCCAGGAAGTCGATGGACTCCGCCCCCAGGTCTCCTTGCAAGGTGGCGGAGGGGATGACGTCGTCTTCCTCGACACCCAGCGATTGCACCAGCACTTTCGTGACCCGCGCATGGAATTCGTTTGCGTCTGGCATGGTCTGGTCCCTTCTCGACAAATGGAAGCGAAAGAAAGGCAGCCACGGTTGGCGTGGACCTGCTTGGCGGTCCACTGTCCGTCACAAGGTACGCAAGGATCGTGTCAGTTCCGCGAACTCTGCTCTAGAAGGGGAGTGGCGTGCTCCATCAGGATGCGTCTGACCTCTTCAATCACGGCGGGATGGTTCACACAAATGTGCAGGCCGTGCACGAGCAATTCCGAGGCAACGCCGTCCATATGCGAGCTCGAATAGGGAACGATCCCGTCGGTGCCGTCGGGCTGGGGTGGGTCACGAAGGTCCGCGATGACCGAATGGGAGCGGACCGAAGTATCAATGCCCAGCTCACAGAGTCTCAAGAGGAGCGGGTGCCCCGGGGCAAGCTCGCCGGCGCTCGTCGCGAGGTCGCCGCGGAATCCGGGAGCGAACATGTCGGGGTCGTTGTGCGACAAGAGCACTTCCTGGGCTTGACGGAACCGGTTGTGCCGCCAGCAGAGCCGTGTACCAAGCTCTCGAAGGCGGCCGCTGGCAAGTGGGCTGCCGCGATGGGGGGTCGCGATGAAGATGACCCGGCGCACCTCTGGCACGGGGGTGTAGAAGAATGCCTGTCGCAGGGACCGGCATTCCGCGGTCGGTTCGATGACCTGGTCGATTGGACGCGCACAGACAGTCTGCCAGAGCCGCGGTCCGCCGCTCTGGACCATCATCTTCGCCAAGATGCCGCCAAGGCTGTGGCCCACGACGACCATTCGGTCGAAGGCCGCGTCCGTGAGATCGGGGTCAAAGACTCGACGCGTCCGCCGCAGGGACTGCCGCAGCAAGTGGGCCGAGTAGGGGATCGAGTCCCCGCTCGCGTAGCCCACGGTCCAGAATTGAAACCTTGTCCGGAGTGCAGGGTCGGCCTCGAGGCCCTCGATCATCCGGTCCCAGTTCCGCGGGCTGCCCCAGAGACCATGGATAAAGACGACAGGGACCTTGCCTCGCTCATAGGGCTGGCGCGTCTCGAGCCGGCCTCGGTCATGCTCCGGCAGCTCATCGCGCAGCAGCAGCGCGGTGGTCCGATCAGAATTGATCGCGACCGCGGGCAAATCACCGGCCGCACTGAGTGAGGTCAAGAAGAGCACCACTCCGGCTGCCCAGGAGCAACGAGTCACGGTGATCATCAAGATGCCCTTCGAGGTGTCGTCGTTCCTCGGTTCGAGACTATAACCGCTCTCACTATGACTAAGCGTGACAACGAGTCACCGAGCATGGCCCGGCCGGCTGACTCGGCCATCGAGGCGATGATTCACGGACAAGCGAGGGGTGAAGCAACGACTGTGCCGGAGGTGGGAGGTGGACTTTCGTGGCAGTCGGCTGATCGCCGGACCGATGCTGATATTCTCCGCCATTTCACGGCAGCGGAGGCGGAGTTCGACACGCTTCAGAGAAAGTGGCGGGCGACTGGAGAATCGACCTGAGGTGGCAACTTATTTGCCCGGTTGATGGGAACATTTACGCATTCCGCGGATCCTGTCGGAAAGAGTGGTTGCGGCCGGGAATCGGAGGAGTGTGCTCTAAGAGGGTCTCCACCAACCCGCATTGCCTGTCCTCCCTTGTCCTCTCCTCGCCTCTTTTCTTCCTCCTGACCCCTTTTCTTCCTCCCGCCTCGAGCCATCAATGATCACGCCGGGGGACCAATGGGTGTTGTGGAAACGGCTCCTGGCCCCGTTCCGTCTCCCATCAGAGTAGGACGCAGTTGCGGACCCGGCTCCGACGCCGGTGGTGGTGCTGGCCGTTGCGGACCCGGCTCCGACGCCGGTGGTGGTGCTGGCCGTTGCGGACCCGGCTCCGCGCCGGGTGGTGGAGGCGGTTGCGGACTCGGACCCGACGCCGGTGTTGAATACGGTCCCGGAGCCGTTTCCGCCCCCGGTGGCGGAAGCGGTGGCAGACCCGTTTCGGCCCCCGGTGCTGGAATTGGTTGCGAACCCGTTTCCGCCCCCGGTGTTGAATACGGTCCCGAACCCCTCGCCGCCGAGGGAGTTGAAGGCGGTGCCGGACCCATTGCCGCCGCCGGAGTTGAAGATGGTCCCGGACCCATTGCCGCCGCCTCGCTCGCCTGTAAGCGTCGTAAATGCTTCTTATGCTGAGATCGCAGCGAATCCAAGATGGGCATCGGCAACAAATAAGCGCCGCCGCCGAGGGCTTGATAGGTGTTTACGATGGCAGATAGTTGCTCGCTTTTGGTGTCGATCAAGTCCCTTATCCCGTCAAATAGTTCGTTCTGGGCGGTTAGCACGTCCAAGTAGTCGATCGGAACTTCGCCCACGGGAAGCTGATCGCGGGGGAGCTGCCAAAGAAAGGTGGCGGCTGCGACTGCTGCCTCGAGCGCTTGCACCTGCTGCCTCTTGATCTCGATGCTCGTGCCGTAGTTCTCCACCTTGGCCATGCGGTTGAAAACCTCGGTGAAGGCGTTGATGACGACACGCTGGTAGTGGTAGACGGTTTGCAATTGCTTGGCGCTGGCGCTCAAGTAGTCGGCCTTGATCGCTTTGAAGTTGATCACCGGCCCGATCGCGCCAGCAGCGATATTGCCGACCAAGGCTTCCGGAGTAAGGAACAGATACCTGAAATTGAAGGCCTCGTAGCCAACGCTCCCGGTGATGGTCACCACAGGAAAGAAGCGAGCCCGGGCGACCTTCACGTCGAGCCCGGCAGCCGCCAGCTCGCGCTCAGCTTGGCGGATGTCGGGTCGGTTCAGAAGTAGCTGGGAGGGCACTCCCAGGCTCAGCGAGTGCATTTTCAGATCGATGAAGTTCACAGGCGTGCGCGTCACAGTCTGCGGGAAGCGACCGAGGACGAAGTTGATACGGTTCGCGGTCTGGATGATGTCCTGGTTAACGATCAGCTTCTGGCTCTGGTTCTTGCGAACCTCGGCCTGGAACCGCTGGACAGGCATGTCGGTGCCACGGGCTGCTCGCATCCTGGCCGAGGCCATCTCGAGGCTTCGCTCCTGAAGCTCGATGATTCGATTCAGATTCGCAAGTCGTGCGTCGAGCGCCATGAGCACGTAATAATTCTCGGCAACCTCTGCGACCAGACGGGTCACAAAGTAGTTCCGCTCTTCAGTGGCGGCGAGCACGCGCTGCGCTGCGGCGTCCCTGGCATTGCGTAACTGCCTCCAGATGTCGATCTGCCAGAAGAGGTTGGTGCCGAGGAGGAAGTTTCCGTACGGATTAGGTATAAACATCCCGGGGCGAAACGGGTCGTCGAGTAGGCCGGCTCCCTCAGGCGAGAAGCTACTGGCTTTGTTAAACGACGGGCCGCCCCCGGCAGTGACGAACGGAAGGTATGCCCCTCGCCGCGCCAGAACCTCGTTGCTGGCGATCTGGATGTTCTCATTCAGGATCCTCAGCTCCTGGTTGCCGGCCAGTGCCTGGTCGATCAAGCCCAGAAGCACCGGATCATTGTAAAATTCTTCGATCCGAACCTCAGCCGAGTTGTCCGGGCTGATCGGTCGACTGAAGTCTTCCGGCACGGGCGGTGCCGGATTCGGCTTACGGAGATTGGGAATGCAGGACGGCTGAACCAGCAGTAAGCCGCAAACGATCGCCATCGCGATAGCGCGCTGCTTAGGCTTTGTGTTCGACAAGCTCGCGAGCCCATTCATCCGCCTCGTCCTTGTAATTTTCACCACGGAAGGGATTCGGCCACCCGCCGGCGGAAGCTGAAACGACCACCAAATCTCGGGCGTCATGACCCTCCCGGTGAGGATTGAGCCTCGTGCCGCCGGCGTGGCAATCGTCTCGGACGCGGACGTTCCTCGATCGAGACGGAGCCCCGAGTGGACACGAGGGCTTACGACGGGAAGCGGGCGGATTTAGGAAGCATGCCCGATTCCGGACCGGGCATCGCCCCGCGGACGATCTGCGAAATGATTATCGTCCATTGTCTAGCTGATTTTCGTCGAACCGTCAAGCCCGGGTGAAGGGCGCCGATCGGGGGGACAGGATCACGGCCAGCGGCAGAATGAAACTCGAAGACCAGACAGCGTGGCCGTCGGCAAAGAGGCACGGTGATCAGGTGCTTCTCATGACTCGTGTTCGTTGTGCCCATCCTCTTCGTTGTACTCAACAGCCTCGCTGAAAGGGACATGCGTCTCGTCCTTGAGGAGTTGCGCCCGCCGTCAAGCTGGGCGAATAAATAATAAAGGCCAGGAATGATCAAGACTCCGACGACCGTGCCGACGAGCATGCCGCCAGTTCCCGTGGTGCCGATGGTTCGGTTGCCGATCGCCCCGGCGCCGGTGGCCACGACGAGCGGAAGGAGACCAGCGATGAAGGCGAAGGAGGTCATCTGAATCGGCCGGAAGCGCAGTTTTGCGCCTTCGACGGCCGCCTCCTTGAGAGACACACCCTCCAGCCGCCGTTGGACTGCGAATTCCACGATCAAGATCGCGTTCTTGCCGAGCAGACCGACCAGCATCACCAGACCAATCTGGGCATACACGTCGTTAGCCAAACCCAAGGCCTGCAGGAATAGGAAAGAACCGAAAAGCCCCACCGGCAGCGACAGGATCACGGCCAAGGGCAGGATAAAGCTCTCGTACTGCCCGACCAGCACGAGATAGACGAAGGCGACGACGATGAGGAAGATAATAACTGCCTCATTCCCCTTTTTTGACTCGTCATAGGCCAGACCCGACCAGCCGACGTCGAAACCGGGAGGCAGCGTCTCAATGCCGACCTCCTTGATCGCTTGGATGGCTTGACCGGTGCTGTAGCCGGCAGCCGGCGCGCATTGAATGGAGGCGGAGGTGTACAGGTTGTACCGGGTGATCTCATTCAAACCCAGCTTGTTTTGTAGCGTCATGAACGCGGAGTAGGGGACCATTTCCCCTTTGTCGTTCTTGACGAATAGGTTGCTCAGATCCTCTGGGTAGCGCCGGAACTCCGGCTTGGCCTGGACGAAGACCTTGTAGAACTGATTGAAACGAATGAATCCCTGCTCCCAAGTGCTGCCAATGAGAATGTTGAGGCTGTCCATCGCTGCCTTGATCGACACGCCCTTCTGCATGGCCACGTCATTGTTGATGAGCAGCTCGTACTGCGGGTAGTTGGCGGCGTAGAAGGTGAACAGGTTCGTCACCTCCTTACGCTTTTTCAGGGCGGCCATGAACTTATCGGTCACTTCTCCGAGATACTTGTAATTAGCGGAGAACGTCTTATCGAGGACGAGCATCGAGATACCCCCGGCGGTGCCGAAGCCGGGAACCGCGGGCGGTTCAAAGAACTCGAGCTTGACGTTGCTCATCTGGCGGCATTTGTCTTCGAGATCCACGATGATCTGGCGTGCGGTCCGCTTGCGCTCGGCCCAGATTTTCAGGTTGATGATGCAGGTTCCCGAATTCGAGCCGCGGCCTTCGGTCAGAACTTCATAACCGGCCAACGAGGTCACGGAGGTGACTTCCTGGATCTCCTTTGCGATCTCCTCGAGCTGCAGGGATTTGGCGTTGGTGTACTCGAGCGTGGACCCGGGAGGCGTCTGGAGGACGGCGTAGATGATGCCCTGGTCCTCGAGCGGGATAAAACCCGTCGGGAGGTGCGTGTTGACAATAACGATACCGGCGGCAAAGCCCCCGACGACGGCCAGGGTCAGCGTACGGCGCGTGGCGATCCGCCGCACGATCGCGGCATAACCGCCCGTGACCTTCTCGACGGCGCGGTCAAAAGGACCCCGCACAAAGGGCAGAAGAATGAGCAGGAGGCCAGCCGGCCCCCACAACTCATACGCCAGATACGTTATTCCGCCCAAGACCAAAAGCCCTCCCAGCGCAAAAAGCAGCTTGACTTCCAGTCGGCGCGGCCTTTCCCCATTGCTCGTGTGGGAGTCAGTGCCGTTGTCGCTCGTGTGGGGGTCAGTGCCGTTGTCGTTCGTGTGGGAGTCAGTGCCGGGGTGGCTGTGGGGCTTCAAGATCATCGCACAGAGTACGGGCGTCAGCGTCAGGGCCACCAGACCGGACAGAATGATGGACGTGGCCATCGTGATCCCGAACTGGCGGTAGAAGGTGCCGACCGCCCCGGGAATGAACGTCACCGGAACGAAGACGGACGTCATCACGAGGGTGATGGCAATGATCGCGCCTGAGATCTCGTGCATGACCTCCCCGGTTGCCCGATAGGGTGAAAGATGCTTCGCGGCCATCTTGGCATGCACGGCCTCGACCACCACGATCGCATCGTCCACCACGACACCGATCGCGAGAACCATTGCAAAAAGTGTGATCAGGTTGATCGAGAGGCCCATCAACCGCAAGACAAAGAACGTCCCGACCAGCGACACCGGAACCGCGAGTGTCGGGATCAGCGTGGATCGTAAATCCCCGAGGAACATGTAGACCACGAGAGACACCAGAATGAACGCCTCGAGCAGGGTGTGCAGCACCTTATCGATCGAGGCGTCCAGAAACTTGGAGACGTCGTAGGCGAATTCGTAGTTCATTCCGGGCGGGAATGATTCCTTCTTGATCTGCTTGAGTTCCTCCTTGATCGAGTCGATGACCTCGGCGGCGTTGGAGCCGGGAGCCTGCTTGAGGACGATGGACGCCGCGGGATTGCCGTTGATGTCCGAGTAAATATCGAAGAACTGTGGACCCAGCTCCACCTGGGCGACGTGACTGAGCCGCAGGATCTCCCCGTCGGGATTTGCTTTCAGAATGATGTTTCCATACTGCTCTGGCTTGTTATAACGCCCGATATAGGTCAACACGTACTCTTTTGATTGCGACGTCTTCCCTGTGGCCTGGCCGAGTCGTCCGGGCGAACCAATCATGCTCTGTTCCTGCAGAGCCTTCATGACATCCTCGGTGGACACGTTGTAGGCGCGCATGCGTTCGGGATCCAGCCAAACCCGCATCGCAAAGATGCGGTTGCCGAGATTCCTGGGGATGCCCATGCCTTTGATCCGCTTGAGCCGGGGCATGACGAAGACGTTGGCGAAGTTGAAAAGGTATTTCTGGTCGGCGTTCTTATCCGTGCTGAAAATATTCACGTACATCAGCATGCTCGGCACGACCTGGCTCACGAGGATACCCTCGCGCACCACCAGGGGCGGGAGTTGGAACAGCACGATATTGACCCGGTTTTGCACGTTCACAACATTGATGTTGGGATCCGTGCCCGGCTCGAAGTAGATGATGATCGCCGCCTCGCCGGCACTCGTGGCGGACGAGGTAATGAAGCGCATGTTCTGAACGCCGTTGATGGATTGCTCAAGCGGAATCAGAACCGATTCGACCAGGACATTGGCGCTGGCGCCCGGATAAGAAATGGAAACCATGACAGTCGGCGGCGCGATGTCGGGGAACTGTGCGATCGGAAGCGTGTAGATCCCCATCACCCCCAGGAATAAGAGGATGATTGAGATCACGATCGCGAGTGCCGGCCGATGGAGGATTTTCGTGAACATGGTCAGGGACCAGTCTCGTCGTGTTCGGTGTCGCGAATGTCGGTGAGCCCTTCTTATTCCGCGCGGAATTTTTGGTTCTTGAGGGCCTCTTCCGGCTTACGAAACTCGTATTCCACCTTGGCGCCGTCCTCAACCTGCCGAACCCCTTCCAGAACGATCTTGTCGCCCACGTCAAGTCCTTTATCGATGACAAAAATGTCCTCCAGCTCGTGCTTGATGGTGATCAGGGTCTGCTTCGCCTTGTCATCCTCGCCGACGACCCAAACGTATCGCTTGTCGAGGATGTCGAACGTCGCCCGCTGGGGGATGACGACAGCATTCCTGAGCTTTCGGTGGATCAGGATCTTGCCGGTCTGACCGTGACGCAGCAGGCGATCCGGGTTCTTGAAATCCGCCCGGAACGGGATGTTCCCGGTCTCGTTGTTGAATTGGGCCTCGATCACAAGGTTGATGCAGGGCTGCGGGAACACCTCGTGGTCTGCCAGCTCGAGTTCGACTTTGTCCTCCTGCTGATGCTCCTTGAGGTGGGCCTTGTATTCGAGGTATTCCTTCTCGGGTACGTTGAAATAAACCCACATCAGGCTGTTATCGGACAAGGTCGTGAGGATGTCACCCTCCTTGATCAGGCTGCCGAGCTGCTCGTGCAGGCGATCGACGATGCCGTCGAACGGTGCTTTGAGGTCGGTAAAGGCCAATTCGGCCTGCGCCAGCCTCGCATTGGCCCTGGCCCTTTTTAGTTTGGCCTCGAACAGTGCTACCTCAGCCATAGAGACGACCGGTCTTTTTTGCTCGGACAACATCTTGGTGTTGTTGTATTGCAGTTCCGCGAGCTTGGCCTCGGCATTCTCGGCCTCGGCCTTTGCCTCGTAAAGAATGGGGACGATCCTGAACATCACCTCGTCCTTCTTCACCGCCTGGCCTTCCTTGACTGTGATTTCGGCGAGATATCCGTTGTCCAGGGCGCGGACGTTGATGTGGCGCTGCGAGTGGATCTGGCAGACATAGCCCTTGGTGAGGATGACGTCCATTGCCTTGGGGCTGGTGACCACGACCTTGCGTGGCTCCTCGTGGGCCTCCTCGCTGTGCTTCTGAAAAAACGATTCATACTTGCTGGCGATGTACCCTTTCGTCAGGTTGGCGCCCGTGCCAATGTAATCAAGACAGACGTGAATTTTGCGCGTGATGGGCGGCGGAAAGAGATCGATCCCGATCTTCGCCAACCCCAGGACGCCGCCACCTGCAAGCGCGGCGACCAGCATGAGGGACGTGATGGGGCGACGCATGACAAATACAATGGGATTCATCGAGCAAACTCCAACATGACTCGTCGCAGGCAACAGATCCAGGCTCGAGATCGAACGCAACAGGCAAACACGCGCTCACATCGCACAAGCGTTGTCATCTCGAATGACTTGCGGGTGACAACCCGCGGCAAGCGAGCCCGGCCTTTCCCCGCGGAAGGGCCACTTATGGCTCGGCCCAAGGGGCGCGCGCTTTCATCAACAACGCAGCGGGAGCTGCGCCGGAGTGAGAACGGAGAGCGAGACACTCTCCGGCGGCGTGATTTGCGAAAGAGTGAGAGAGGGGGGCGAAACACGCCGCACTCCTGGCAGCCCGCACAGCTCAAGACCGTCTTCTTGAAATTCGCGATCGTCGTCCTCGATCGAATCCATGATCGGCCCCAAGGGCGGTATTGCCGCGCTGATCTCGACGCCAGCCTTGGAAATGAACTTGACGCCGAGCTGCGGGCAACACACACACGCTGCGGACAACCACGCGAGTACTGCGACGACCGCAAACGATGCATTTTCCCAGGTTACGGCCAGCCGCCCGATCACGCCCATTCCTCCACGGAAGAACCGACGATTCGCAGATGACCGTCTTTTGAATCGCGTCAGCCCAGTGATGAATAGCAACTGCCAATCCCTGACAATCATACACGCAGGCTGACAATATACGAACCCCAATTCCCGTAATTTGTATCGGTAGTTCGCGCGGCAGTCAAGGCGTGGTATGTGGTCTCGGTCGCAAAGCGACCAACCATGACGTGCCGTTTCTGAGCAATCACGCCCACGATTTGATTTGCATCGCGCCCTAGCCGGAGGTTCGGCTGCGTGAACTCGCAGCCCGAGGCGGGAGCGTCGAGCGTGGTTGCCCGTGGTTGCAGCATGTCTGCGCCGGTGCGGGCCTCGCAGAGCTTGTCGCGGGTTCGCACCGCAAGGCGCCGGAGGTCAGGGCGGCGATCATGCGATTGGTGCGCGGCGAACGCTAACCATGCGTGTCGGATGCAGCCTGCCGGCCGCCGCCTTGGCGGACGTCATTGATGTTGATTTTTTAGTTTTCGGATCACCTCGTCCGGCGGACGAGACTCGTATTCCGCTTTCTCGCCGTCGCGAACCTGTCGGATCCCCTCGAGAACGAACCTGTCACCCACACCGACTCCCTTGTTGATGACGAAGATGTCGTCCGTTTCGTTCTGGATGGCGATCTCGCGCTGATGCACCACGTCGTCTTTGCCGACGACCCAAACGTATCGTTTGTCGAGGATCTCGAACGTCGCCCGCTGCGGAATGACGACCGCGTTCTGCAACTTTCGGTGGACCAGAATCGTGCCGGTCTGACCGTGACGCAGCAGGCCGCTCGGGTTGGGAAAATCCGCCCGGGCGGCGATGCCCCCGGTCTCGTTGTTGAATTCGCCCTCGAAGTTGACGTTCACGCAGCGCTGCGGGAACTTGCTGTGGTTCGCCAGCTCGAGCTCGATCGTCTGATCCTGCTTTTCCTGGATCGAACTGGCCATGTATTCGAGGTATCGCTTCTCGGGTACGTTGAAATACACCCATATCACGCTGTTATCCGACAACGTCGTGAGGACATCGCCCTCCTGGATCAGGCTGCCCGGTTGCGCGTGCATCCGGCCGACGACGCCGCCGAAAGGCGCAACGATGTCGCCAAAGTCCAATTCCACCTTCGCGCGTTCCGCCTTGGCCTTCGCCCTTTTCAGTTTTGCCTCAAACAGGAGCAGCTCATTCTCAGAGACGACCGGGTTTTTTTGCTTGAACAACTTCTTGGTGTTATCGAACTCCAGTTGGGCGTAATTGGCCTCGGCCATCTCGGCGTCCAGGTTTGCCTTCTTGAGTCCTGCATCGATCTTGAACATCAGAGCGCCCTGCTTCACCGCCTGGCCCTCCCTGACTCTGATCTCGTTGAGATACCCTTTGTCGAAGGCACGAATGTTTATGTGGCGCCGCGAGTGGATCTGGCAGACATATCGCCGGGTGACGACGACGTCCATTGCCTTGGGGCTGCTCAGCACGATCTTACGGTGTTTCTGGTCGTTGTCAGGTTGGGAGGAATTCGCACCCGAGGAGGTCGCGGCGGCTTCAGCCGGAAAACGGCCTGTTTTCTCGTCCGTGACCTCGAGTCGGATGTCGCCGGAGCGTCTCGCCGCGGCTGTCTGGCGTTCGGGCTCGCCGTCACGCTTGGGCTGAAAGAGAATGAGTGCGCCAGGTGCGTCGACGCGTATCGGTGTGTCGCCGGTCATCTCGACGACCGCCACCTTGCGCGGCGGCTCGCCGTTGCGAGAGACCAGAATGTGGTAGGTCCAGTTCGGTGAGCCGGCGTCCTGGGGCTTGCCGGACCCATCCTTCGACTTACCGATTCCCGATTGGGCGAGAGCGACGGCACCGGCCGCGAGCGCTGCCACAACCGCTACGACTTTCATCACGAGTTTGAACTTGCTCAGGAACATGGATCTCAGGACCCCCTCGGTAATGACAGCGACCGATGTTGGAACGGCGCTCGCCGCTATAGCGTAACTGACCGTCGACTCTGCCAAGCCTGCCGGCACAGCCGCTCGAAGAGCGCCGCCGACGGATCCGGCCGCCATCGCAGCGGCTGTCGCCAGGCCCCGACGCACGAGCCGCCCGCGCAGCCTTTTCCTTCCGCGGGCGAGGCGGCTCTTGATCGTTCCGACCGCGCATCCCAGGTGGCGCGCGGCTTGCTCGTGGGTGCGGCCCTCGAGATCGCAGAGCACCAGCGCAACCCGGTAGCGACCCGGCAGGCGGTCGATCTCCTCATGGATGATTTGCTTGAACTCGTCATCGTTGCCATCGTGTGGCGGCGCCACCAATCCGGGCCGGAGCGCGGCCGCCGCGTGCTCGTGCGCGCGGCGCCGGATAGTGGCCGATCGGTCGTGAATCGCAGCCCGATAAGCCGCCTGGTGCAGCCAGGGGGCCAGTGAGTCTTGTGCCCAGAGCGATCCGGCCTTCTTAGCCAGGGCCAAGAACGTTGCCTGAAATGCGTCTTCGGCTGCGTTCTCGTCGCGCAGGATAGAACGACAAACGCGCAGGACAAACGGCCCGTGGCGCTCCACCAGTGCGGCAAAGGCCAACTCTCTCGGCTCACCGCGGGCGGTGGTGAACCGCTCGAGCAACTGGCCGTCGGTGGGAGAGCCGATCGCGCCCACGTTGAAGAGCGTCCGCAGATGCAAGAGCGCGTTATTGCGGCGCTTGACCACCATGAGTCGTCAGTTCCGGTCGGGCCTTCGCAAATCTCACAAGTAAACGCCGCGAGCGGCCTCGGGCGTTCCCGATTTATTGCTCAACAAACGATTTTCCGTCCGGGTTCCAGGACAACATACCGAGTTCCCGGCCTGACTGCTGGTGTTGAAGCGACGCACGCAGGTTACTACTATTATCCTTGCGCGGCCGACGGTGTGGAAGTCAGACGCGCGCACTTTGAACACGCTGCATCCTGGCTGCGACTCGCCGCGATCATGACGATGATTGACCCGCTGGCCACAGCGATAACTCGCCGCAAACCGATAGCCCAGATGGTCTTCCCTCTTTATCCGTTTACGAGAAAACCAGCGAGCGGAACGGCTCCGCTGTGGCGCGGCGTCGTAGCCTCCAGAACACCCACAACCGGCTCTGACGATTCTCATGTCCCAGGCGGCGGCTTATTCTTCTTTTTCTTGGCCCTCAATCGGGTTCGCTTCTGGGAGAGCCGACGGGGCAAGAAAACATTCTCCTGCTGAGGGTCATACATGACCAGTTCGAGTTGCCGCGCGAGTTCGCCCACAATCGGCCAGACGTCCCACCGGCGCGACGGCACGATGCAAATCACGAGATGCGAGTCTGAGACTTCACTTGGCGCTGCCAGTGGCCAATCATCTTCCAGTCCGGGGTCGGGATCGGGCCAGTGTGTGGCGATCTGCTCCGCTAATTGCGCGATTTTCGCCGAGGGTTTAGCCCGCGCGCATGCACCCTTTTCCAGAAGGGCAGCGTAAATGTCAGCGGCCTCGTCGTTCTCGAGAGGCTCGTCGGAGTCCCAGAATGCAAAGTCATGGCTCATGAGATGGCCCAGGGATCTCCTGTCCGGAAAGAATTTCACACGTGCAGCGTGTGTTCCATTTCCCCCGTGACTAACAATTCTCCGGTATTCCGCCGCGCTGTGTAGCTCCGCTACCCCATGCGAGAACCTCGCGGCGGAATAGAGGGCCGATTGACGAAAAAGATCTGGGCGGTCTCTCGCACGTGACGCCAACCAACTCCGTCGATAATCCCCTCCGGCAATGACTATGGACATGCTCGAAGCCAAGAAGCTGTTTTTTCAGTACGACGGATCTCGCTTCTCTATGTCCCGCGATGGTGTGGAAGCGGATTACCTGAACGCCGGCGTCCCACCGGAGGCGGAAGCCGCGTGGCTCAGGGAGCTGACCCAAGACAAGTTACGCCTCCTCTCTCAGGAGGGCAATTGGTGGGTTCTCCATTTCCTCAACGATCATGCAGACACTGGGCATCTTGCCGAGGTCGTGCAGGCTGATCCGAAAGGTAAGCTGTGGCAGCGCTGCGCGTTCCTCAAGGAGTTTCTCGTTTATACAAACAAGGTGCAGAGGGCTGGAGGTGATCCGTCATTGGTCTCCCGAGCGGTGCGCAAAGCGATCGTGGAGGGCGAGCGGCTGCTCAAGAGGTCGAAATCGGAGGAGTCGATCCGACGCGTCCAGGCCGTCCTGGTTCAGGCCCGTCAGTTCCTGGGCGAAATTGAGATCGACTGAGAGACGCTGTACAACTTGTTGTGTGAGCATCTCGGCCACGGTCATGTGATCAACCGACGAACTGAACGTCATTGCTTCGGCCCGAACCTCACGGCGGACCGGGCCCGTAGTTTCTCAGACTCAACCTCGCGGTTGCGCGGCTCAGCCGTGGTGACCAACGACCGAATAAGTGCTCTGGCTGATGCCGTAACTTCTTCGACCGCGCGCTCGAACGCAAGTTCGTTTGCTTTGGACGGGCTGGTGAATCCACAGATCTTTCTCACGAACTGGAGCGATGCGTCCCGAATCTCCGCTTCCGTCGCGGGCGGCTCAAAGTTGAATAGCGTCTTGATGTTTCTGCACATGGCGGCTCTCGTAAGTCCAGTTGGCCAGGGTAACCTCGCGGTCACGTGACGCGAGCCGTGTCCTGCGCCTGGTGAGTTCTTGAATTGGCGTTCAACACACTCTCTATGACGTCGCGACGATTCCCAAGTGCGGCTTGAGGCGACCAAAGTGGTGCATGCAGTGAACAATCTGCAAGTCCAGCGTCTGCTCTCGCTCAAGCCTGTTGAACAATGGAGATGGGCGCATGAACGGGCCGGTGTGGGCTTTGAATTGCGCAACCATCGCGGCAAATGCTGCGACCGCTGCATTCGCATTTGATTCTGGCGGATGGACGGTTGCGTCGATTGTACCCATGCCGACGGGGAGTCGGCGGTTGCCCAGAAACTGTTTCAGAATTCTCGGTCCCAAAGTGAGCCGAATGATCGCCATCGGTAGCCTCCTCGACCATGGCATCGGCGGCGGCCCTTCGAGCGGCGCACGCAGCCAGTCCGCCAAATGGCGACATGTCTGAGCCAGGTCCCAATTGCCGGTCTGATCATAGCCCGCTGACTGGCACCGTCGCGCATAGGCGACGGCATCATCAAGACTTCGAAAATCGAGTCCATGTTCAAAATCAGGCACGGAGTTCTCCCGAAACTCAATAACTTCCGGTTGTGATCGCGCCTGCTCGCTCGTAATTCAAGATAATTTTGCACTTCCGTAAACGTGCAAATCCGGCCCTTGTTGCTGCTTGAGTTTGCCGACTTTTTCCGCAATGTCTCCGCGACCGGATGGAGATGCAGCCGTACTCGCGACGAAAGATCGCCTCGATCTGCGCTGCGTCCATGGCGCTCAGTTGGTTCCGTCGGGTCCGCTGTCAGTGAAACGGGCGCACCTCGACCGGCGCCCAACAGGCGACGGCGGCCTTACGCCCCCACCCCAGCGCCTCGTCCATGTCAGCGGCTTCCAGCACCCAGAAACCGCCGATGTGCTCCTTGGTCTCCAGATACGGCCCGTCGGTGATGAGCACCTTACCATGGGGCTGCGCCCGTAGCGACTTCGCGCTACTTGCAGGGTGCAGGCCGCCAACAAAAATCTTGACACCAGCAGCCTGCATCTCGTCGTTGAGCGCGTCGATATCGCGATGCATCGCTTCGTCCTCTGCGACGGCTGGGTCGTAGTCGTCGGGGTGGTGAATAGCAACCAAATACGGTGTCATGACTTCTCCTGTAACAGTCTTGGGGCGGACCGGTTGCCCTGCCTTCAATATATGGACGAACGGCCGGACCGGAATTCGACAAATCGTTCAAGAAATTCTCCGGCCGCTGCTGCGTTGAAGGGGCGCGGACGGGGCCGTACCCTCGGCCTCGACTCGCTTATGACCGTTTCCTTTTCGAAGAAGGGCGAGGGTACGCTAATGACTCTTCGTTATTCCTTCGCGCGCGGCCCCGTGACCGGTTCTCAGTCCAGAGCGATGAGACGTGCCGAGACTTCTCGGTCATTCCACCGCGTACAGAACTTTCTCTGTCTGAGTGAGATCGCGTCCTGCGGTTTTTCTTGCCCTCTGGTGCAGATACTCGAGGTCGAGATTCCACACCCGGACTGTGCCGTCCAGGCTGCCGGAGAGAAGAGTCTTGCCATCTTCACTCAGCGTCAGTCCCGTAACCCTACCTTCGTGGCCTCGAAGGATGACCGGAATCAGACGAGGTTGAGAGAGATCCCAAACTCGCACCGTCCCGTCTTCTCCGCCAGTTATCAGTCTGCTTCCATCCTCGCTGATCGCGACAGCATAGACGAAACCTTGCATGCAAGGAAAGTTGTGCAGCGACCTGATAATGGGCGCAGTTTCCCAAACCTCCGCTTTCCCGCCCAAGCCCGCACCGGCGAGCGCAATGTAACGACCATTCGCCGTTATCGCCACGCATCTGACGGAGTCGTTGCGCTTTGGATCAAGAAATTTCTGCTCCATCGGCTCTGCGTCCGGCTTGGTCCGCCGAATCAGCCTTAGCCGGCGGTCCTCGTCGACCGCGACGACCCACGAACAGTTAGCATCGGTTGCCACTGCGCGGATTGGTGAGCCTCCGTCGAACTCGCGAGACAGTGTGGGGGTTTTTTGGCGCAGGTCCCACACTTTGCAGATGCCATCCTCGCCCCCGGTGATCATCCAATTTCCGTCCCTGCTGAGCGCGATTGCGCGCGGGTCCCAACCGTTTGCCGTCTCGGTTCACGTCCGCGGGCCCAGTGCGACCGCCGTGCCCATGTGCTACCTGGATGGGTGGGCTTTCTGGGCTCGAGAGATCCCAGATTTGCACCGAAGATCTCGCGTCAACTTGAGTCGCTGGGGAAGCCTCGACCCACTCGGACAGAGAGACCAATCGCCTCGAGCTGGCGCTCAGACCGAGCCCGAGGACGCCAAGGTCTCGCAGAGACCTGTCCTTCTCCGGCCCTCCGGGAGAGTTCAAGTTCCATACACGGACCATGGCGTCCTTTCCTCCCGCCGCGATCATGTTTGCACCGTCGCCTCCGATCGAGGACAGCGCGTAGACAGGGCCTGATCCACCCCGCAATACCATCGGCTCGGTTTCTGGCCGGTCCAGGTTCCAGACTCGCAAGATCCCGTCTTCGCTGCCGGTGACCAGGCGGCGCCCGTGTTCACTCAACAACGTCACCAGAATGAGACCGTCGTGCCCCCGTAGGATAATGGGGGGTATCTCAGGATGTACCAGGTCCCATACCCGAATCGTGCGATCATAACCGGCTGTTATGAGCCGCCGTCCGTCTCGGCTGAGCGCCACCGTCCAAACTGAAGCGGTGTGTCCGTGGAGTGGAATCCCTTTGGGCTGTTCCCCGGGTTTCAGTCCGGCAAGATCCCAGATCCAGACCGTGCGGCCTTGACCAACGGTTACAAGGCACTGGCCGTCACGGCTCAGGGCCAATTTGAACACTGGGTCCTGGAGCGTGATTTCTCCAGTCCGGCGCGAGGTGCTGCCGTCGCTGGAGATCTGCCAGATTCGAGCTACCCTTTCCTCCCCTGCGGTAACAAGGCGAGATTCGTCGTCGCTGATCGCCAAGGTGAATATCGCGCGCTCGCTCGCGGGAATGATCTGAATCGGATCCTTGCGCTCTGGGCGTTGCACATCCCAAATCTTTACCAGTCCGTCCTCTCCGCCAGTGACCACCCATTTCCCGGAGATGCCACTAACCACCGCGTAAATCGGACTCGAGTGCTCAAGTGATTGGACGGGCTGAAGTGTTTTTTTGGTGTCGGAGATTTTCGAGAGGTCCCAGATCTCGGCTCGTCCCGTTTCACTCGCGGTAACCGCACGACTGGTATCGCCAATCCACGTGGAGGCGAGCACGCTAGGCCGATTGGCATCACGGGTGATGAGAATCGGATCGGGCGGGGGTTCGAGACGGTCAAGGCGCCAAAAGCTGGCTTCCCCGTCGTTTCCGGTGGTCACCAAGCGGGATCCGTCACGGCTCAACGCACCCGACAGGACCCTGCCTCCGCCCAACGGAAGAGCAACCCCACCGATGAATCGATAGGCGTTATGCAATGATTCATCGACCGAGGAGAGTCCTTGCCGATCACCCCGAAGCTCGTAAGCCTTATCCGCCAGGAGCAAGCCGCGGACGGGATCCTCTGTCGACGCCGCGCGCGACTGCGCGGCGACGCGTTCGATTTCGCCGCGAAATCGCGCTTCGGTTTCGTTGGTTAACGCGATGTCGGCGCGAGTTCTCGCTTCGGATTCGTTCGTTAACGCGCTGTCGGCGCGAGTTCTCGCGTTGGATTCGCTGCGTAACGCGAGGCCGGTCACAGCGGATAGCAAGGCAAGGGCCACCGAGCCCGCTACCAGCAAGCTCACAAAGCTGCGGAACGCGCGCAGGCTTGCTATCACATGGTTTCTCTCCGAAACGGTTAGCAGTCCGGGCTCCTCGTTGAGGTATTCCTTCCCCTGGTCCAGGGTTCCGTGGCGCAGCCACTCCTTCTCTTTAATCCTCGCTTCGCAGCGCTCTCGCCACTGGAGGAACTCCTTGTACCGCTGGATCCATTCATTGAACTCCGGCCAAGCGTTAAATACCGTCTCATGGAC
Source organism: uncultured Isosphaeraceae bacterium (assembly GCA_963781785.1). Taxonomy (GTDB): domain Bacteria; phylum Planctomycetota; class Planctomycetia; order Isosphaerales; family Isosphaeraceae; genus CAWAHD01. The sequence continues at coordinate 2,632,189 of CAWAHD010000002.1, forward strand.
GACTTCGACCCATCTCCCACGACGGCCAGGCGGGTTCGAGAGGAGCCTTGCTTCCAGAAGCATCTCCAGCGCCTTTTCGGCCTCCTTCGGCATGTTATCCATCGGGGCTGGCTTGCTACGAATTCGATTTTCCTTATCGACCGAGACCAGTTGGAGCAATGCAGACCGCAGCGGTTTCTCCAGGGCGCCCCACGAGCTCGCGACGGACCCGTTCAAGTTGGTCTGCAGTCCCAACTCCGATTTGATGGTCGCGATCACGCGGCCGATCGCTTTCTTGATCCCGCCGACCCTTGCTCTGTACATATCAAGTGTAAATTTGCGCACATTCTCATCCACTGTAATATCATGCATTTGCTGCAACGTCAGTGCCATCAGGGGCAACGTGTTCTCGGCGGTCTCGTTGGCAATTGCGTCGATCAGTTGCGGCTCGAGCAAGATGTCAGCCCTGCGGAAGGGTTGCGCAATGACTTCGCGGATTTCGTTTCCGCCAATCGGGCCCAATTGCCGAACGACGCGTCGCTCAGCGAGCAGCTTCATTTCTTTGTGGTTCTCGAGACTCTCGAGGTAATCCGAACGGACCGCGACTAGCACGAGCAATCGACCGCTCGAGATTTGCTGCGCGCCACGCAGAACACGGATGAATCGATCGCAGACGGCGTGGTCCGAGCGAGATCGGCCGTCGGCGAAGACCTCGTCTTTCGTTCCGCGCAAATCGTCGCCGGATGTCAAGTCCGTGCCCGATTTGAATAGCTGTTCGACCTGGTCGAACATGAGCAATACAGAGGCGCTCGGTTGATCGCCGACGTCTACGAGTCGCTCCGCGATTGCTTTCAGGCAACCTGCGCAATCGCCAGCTTCCGCCACGGCCTCTTGCTGAAGCTGCTTGAGAAACCGATTCAGCTCGGGATCTTTTCGTTCACCCATGAACTCTGCAACCGAATCGGCAAGCCCTTCAAACGGCTCGCCCCCCAGATCAACTGGCGGTAGGACGAGCCAGCGCTCTCTGTCAGGGCGGAGTGTCGCCTCGACTCCCGCTCGCATCACTGACGACTTGCCACACCCTGAGGCTCCGCTAAGAATTAGCAGCCTCTGTTTTCGGCGGCGTGCCATCTCACGTAGCTTTTCGACGAGTTCCTTAGTCTCGCTATCGCGCCCGAAGAAATTCGCGAAGTCGTCACGTTCGAACTGCGCGAGCCCGGGAAACGGACTTCGCCCGGGGGGTGGGGCGTCCTTTATCGGCGTAACCCCGACCTTCTTCAGTTCGGCGCGAGCCGTTCCAGCGCCGCGGAACCGTCGCGTGCGTAGTTGACCTGCAGCCGGTCGGTGAGGAGCTCGTAAAGCTGACCCTCAGGCTCAAACTCGTCCACGTGAATCGTGAAAAGAGGAATCTCCATTGCTCGTGCATACGCGACCTCAAAAAAGCACCAAGAAGAGCGAAGGAGATTTCTCGAGCAAAGGACTAGCATCGCATTCGTCAGTTTCAACTGGTGATATATCTCAGCTTCGATGTCTTGCCCCGGTTTGATCCCCTCATGGTCGATGAAACGGCCAGTAAATCCAGTCCGCGCGAGGCTCTCCAGAAAGCCCGTAATAAGTTCCTTATCCTCCCACGCGTGGCAAATAAACAGGTCGCTCATTGCGCCGTCCGGGTGAATCGAGCGTTGGCGTCAGGAAACCGCGTGTGTCTGAATCGAGCAAAAGAACATTGCAGGATAGGTCGCGGCCCACGTCCACGGGAACGTGTTCAGGCTCAACAGAATCGCGTTTGCCAGATGAAACGCCAGTCCCAAGGCGAGCAACGCCGCGGTTGCAGGCGGCGGGAACAGTATGGAGCACGCGATCAGCAGCTCAACAAGAATGACGAGCCAGCAGGCTGCCCACGCGAACTGCGGCACGTCTCTTAACACCGACGCGATGCGTCTGCTGCCAAACGTTTTGGTGTTGAAGATCTGGCGTAGCGCCGCACCGTTCCGCCAGACCGGCGAGACTATCTTGGCGATCGCTGCTGTGGCGTATGACAAACTGCTCTGCATGGCGATGAACCATAGTGCCAGTGCGGGCGCGCCGCCGCGCGAAACGAGGACATAAGCCGCCGTCAGCGCGGCCACGATGATCTGGTTCATCTGGTCCGACCCGTCGAGGCCGTACCAACAGCGCACGCTCAAGAGGGCACCGGTGATGAACACAACGAGAAGCAGCAGTGAATAACTGGGCGGACCCAATCCCGGAATCGTTGCGATGGCGAGCGCAACAAGGCGCGTCGCCATGACCGCGGGCACGACACCATCACGGCACAGCACCTGGCGGGCTCTGCGGGCCCACCTACCGCCGCGCCGACCGTATGCCGTGGCGAAAACATGTCCCGCAAACGGTCCATCGGATCGGAACAACCGAAGTCTCGCAACCATTTCGGACGTCGAGATCACGAGCCCCATACACACGAGGAGTCTCGTGGCATCGAGGTAGTCAACGAGTGGCAACCCGCTGAGGTCTTGAAGCGATTGAATGAAACGCATGGCGATCCGACCTGAAGAGCACGCTGCGCGGGCGATCCGAAAGGTATCCGCGCCCCTCGCAAATCATGAACTCGCGCGCCATGGCGTCAGAGGGGCGCGGCTGGGCTAGCACGACATTCGCGAGTGCCAGATATGGAACGCTGAGACGTATCGTTTCCGGACGTTCGGCGAGTCGAATTCGGAGCGCCAGCACATGATAAACCAAGTCGTATAGCCCCTTGCAAGTCCGCTTGTCCGGATTCCATAAGCAGTGCATAAATCGTTTGCGGTAGACAATCCGGAGCCGGCGCCATCGCGACGGGCTAGCCTCAATGCCATAGTCTCGAAAGTAGATCTGCAGATCGGACCGAATCGGCGTTGGCGCGAAGAACGTCCAGATGGGGACAAGGGAAGCGACGTCATATTGAGCAACCGCCGCACCGGCTCGACACGGGAGCTGGCGCAGTACCGTGCAGATGAACCAGAATCCGAACGCCAAAGCGAACGCAATTTCAAGCATCAGTCGATGAATTCGCTCATAATGGCCTTGCAGCCGACGTGGTCCAGTACGCGTTCGGCGCGCTTCCATCGCCGGCGCCTCTCGGTCCAAGGAGTCGCGCCAAAGCCGGGCCGTTCAACACTGTCTATCGCCAAATCACGGCGCAATTGCTGCGCGACGCAGCAGCTCGAGGTCCTCCACGCTCAGGCCGCTATCAACGGGGCCTGACGCGAGCAAAAGACTGGCTTCGTCAGCGTCGTTCGCAGACTGTGGTCCGCAGTTGGTGTGACTGCACTGCGCTTGCGGAATTCCGGCGCATCAGACTCTTGCCGCTGCCCATCAGCGTGCGACTGCCGGCCCGAACCATGTACGCGACCCGGTTCATCTTCACTTCGGTCGGTAGGAAAACCCATCTTTTGGCTCCGTCTCCACAGGTAAGTACGTTGCGTAGGTGGCACAGGTACCCTTCTGTCCCGTGGATAAGAGTGTACAGTCCGGCGCGGTCGACCGGCAAGCTGCCAAGGTGCCGAACGGAGCCAACGCGCTGTGCACATCTGGGTCCTCGGGCGACGACTGACCCTTGTGGTGAAATCCGTCCTCTCGAGCCGTTGCCGGCTGACTGGCGAGAGGGTCAGCCGCTGCGAATTGAGAAGGCGGATTACAGCGAGATGCCGGTTGAGGAGATTAACCGTGATTTCGCCGTCCTCGCAAGCCTGTGCTCGGAGAGCGAGCCGGCGAGCGAGGATCAGTAGGACAGGGCGCTGCACGAAGCACGCCGTCAAGCCAAGGAGCAGGTTCGTCAGGGCACGGGGCTCAATTAGTGCCAGACTACCTGCTCGACTGCAACCATCTGTCGGCTGCGCTGCGTAAAGTCTTGGCAGTGCGCGAGCGCATTCACCAGGGCCGCACGGCGGGCCAACGTTTCAGTTCCTGCCATCCCGTTCTCTGTGAGCTGGAAGTTGGGATTCAGCAGACCTCGAAGCCGGACGACATTCGCCGCCGGCTGACCCAGTTGCTGCGCCACGTGCGTTTATGGCCCTTGGACGGCGAAACGACCCGGCTCTATGGCGCGGTCTACGTCGAATTGCATCGCCAAGGCCGCGTGTTGTCGCAGGTGCATGATGCTCGCGGCCCTGGCGCGACAGCATAAGCTCGCCCTTCTGACCACCGATCGGGATTTTGAAGCTCTTTCGGATTTGGCCGTTGAGAATTGGGTCGTCCAGTCCGTCCGGTCAGAGCGGACCCAAGCGGCGAGCCAGTCGCCGGCGCAGTGCGTGTCCTTTCGTACCAAGCCTCGGCCCGCCCCGCACTCGCCGGCACGTCCGACCAACTCCGTCGATAATCCTCTCCGGCGATGACTATCGACATGCACGAAGCCAAGAAGCTGTTTTTTCAGTACGACGGATCTCGCTTCTCTATGTCCCGCGATGGTGTGGAAGCGGATTACCTGAACGCCGGTGTCCCACCGGAGGCGGAAGCCGCGTGGCTCAGGGAGCTGACCCAAGACAAGTTACGCCTCCTCTCTCAGGAGGGCAAGAGGTGATCCGTCATTGGTCTCCCGATCGGTTACCAGGTCGACGATCGTGACGCAGACATCCTTCTTCAGTAGCGCTTCGCACTTGTTGACGAATGTCTTGCGATTCTCAACGCGATCCTTGTTCGACGGGCTGACCAGCAGAGCGGGCGCCACCAAGCGGAATTCATCGTGAGTGTAGACATTCACCACATATTCCGATGGTTCCGGGAATTCGGTGTCCAGAAGGATCTGCGGCTGCGGGGGCGCCCATGAAGCGACCATCAAACTCCCCTCGTCGGCGACGGGGCTGAACGTACCTCGGCCCGATTCGCGTTCGAGTGCGGCGATGTCAATCGCCATCATGTCCCCTAGCCGAACACTCGGCTGGGCAATGTATTCCTTGGGCAGCAATGAATTGAGCCGCTGGGCGATCATCATCGGCCAGCCTCCGTGAAGAGCCTCCCACTTGAGGTACGTCGAAGACGAATGGAAGTGGTCGCGAAGCGGTATGGCTTTGAGCCCGATCCTGGGTTTGTCTCCAAACTCATTATTCGGACGATTGGCACTCGAGTACCAGTCGAGGGGCCAAACGGCGTTTAACGCTTCCAGAGTCCGGTCGTCGACGACGCTGTATTTCGGGCGTAGCGCGTTCGAGACAAAAAAGGCAACTCGCGATCGATCGCGAGCTGCCTTTCAGTGGAGGCGGCGGGAATTGCACCCGCGTCCCGAGAAGCTTGGGCGACGGCCTCTACGTGCGTAGCCAATCCTTTGATTGTCGGCCTCGGGGCCCTGATCGGCGAGGTCCCCTTCGGCTTATCCCATCATGAGTTTAACCCAAGCCGCAACAGGAGGTTAAGCTCGAGCGATCCCGCATTAGCGTCCCCGGCCGCGTCTCGCGGGAGAAAACGCGGCGCGAGGCCGTGGCTGTTTCTTAGGCAGCCATACGGAACTGTGCAACATTGCTGTTGGCAGTTAAGATTTTGGTCTGCTTTTTACGAGGCCTGCTGACCAACCTCGGCACGCCACACGTCGCTTCGGACATCCGGTCGATCCTGGTTCGCCCCCGTTTGTGAACGAAAAAACACTTCACACGAGCCGTTCGCTCGTTCTCCTTCATTATTTCCACTCTCAGCGCGGCGTCAAGCAGGCTCCGTGAGATCGCAGATGCAAGTGTTCGGTAGATCAGGCTTTCCAGCCGGACGTCAGGCTGGAAAGCCTGACCTACAGGTGCGCCAGCGGTTCCTGCGGTGCCTCCAAGAGCGGTGATGGGGCGGCGACCGCCCATCGCATGACGCCCCGCGAGCACATCAGCTCGCTGTCCAATCCGACGACTAGCGCCAGTCCATCGCTTGCACCCACATGATTCCCTTTGAGTGCAGGTCGACGCGCTCGACATGTCCGGTCGAAGGCAGGATGACGAGCAGCTCCATCCGGGTATCGCCATCCCGAAGCTTTTTGCGGGGTATCAGCCAGGCCACGCGGGTTCCGTCGGGCGACCAGCACGGATGGCCGTTGGGCCTGTAGCCGGCGTTCCCCGCGTACACATCATTGAATGAAATGAGGTCTCTTCTCCCGGTGCCGTCGCCGTTCTGGACGACGGCGAAGTGCAGCACCCGGCCATCCTGATGCCGCCGCTCGTGGTAGACGAGCTGTTTTCCGTCCGGCGAAAAGCGAGCCCAGATGCTATCGAGCATCGGCCCGGTGGTCAGATCGTGACGGCCTGTTCCGTCCGCGTTCATGAGGTATATCTGTCGCAGCGGATAGTCGCCCTTCGTCGGGTGCTTGAACAGTCGTTCGGGATTGCCGGCCACGACTGCCAAGGTCTTCCCATCGGGCGACCAGTCTTCCACCCAGTCCGAGAACGGGATCGCGAGGTGCCGAGCTTGCCCGGTCTTGACTTCGAGGATGACGCTCTCCCAGTCGTTGGGCGACCCGCTGAAACACGCCAGGAACTTGCCGTCCGGCGACCAGGCACTCGGCCATCCCTGGGCCTCGATCTTCGACTGCTTACCGCTGGGATCCACCGACCAGAGATCGGCCCGTCTGGCGGTGTCGCCGTGCTCAAGGCCCACGACAACATACCTGCCGTCGGGTGACACCCGCCCCCCGATTGGATTCTCTCCCTTGTTCAAGATGAGGATCGTTGTCAATCCGGTGCCGTTCGAGTTCATGACTTCGATCCGGCTGGTGGACTGCGCCAGATCGTCGTAGCGCACAGAGCCAATCAGGACGATCCTGCCGCGGAACGAGTCGATCGATCCGCGAGATGCTTTGTCCAGCGGATGTTGCCGATTGGTCAATGGCAATGCTCGCGCGATCGCTGGCGTGGGCGGGTGGACATCCGGATGACGCTTGGCAATGGCCGTGGCAAGCGACACCAACGCCCAGGCTCGGGTGTGCGGCGAATCCAGGTTTTCGATCCAGGAAAGAGCTTTCGTTTCGTCGCCCACTTCCGCTTGGGCCGCGGCCAGCTTGAACAGACTTGCTCTCTGGATGGCTCCCGATTCGGAGTCATCTTTCCGCTGCCGCGCTTCCGCGAGGATCTGATCGAAAATCTCGGCGGCCGCGGCCGGTTGCCCTGCACGAGCTTGCCCCTTGGCAATCTCCAGTCGTGCCGCGCTGCTCCACAGTCGCTCCGCGATCGAGCCGGCCAGCGACGTGGCTCTGGGCAAATCATGGTGCTGCACAAGGGCGGCCACGATGTTCTTGGCAGATTCGCTCTTTTGATCGGCGTTCTGAATGGAGTTTGTGGATTTGAGCGCTGCGTCAGTCTCACCGCGGTCCGCCTGCGCCTTGGCGATGTTCTTCCAGGCCATGTCCTGCCAGGGAGGTTTGGTGATGCCGCTGGCCACCTGCTTCGCTTCGTCGACGGCGTTTGCCTCGGCCAAGATCCCGGCGATTTGCGCCAGTGCGTAGGGTTTGGAGTCGCTGGGCTCTTTGCTATTTCCGATAAAGATCGGAATCACCGCGGCAGCCACTTTTGCGCGATTCAACGTTTGCCGAAAAGCTGGGTCTCGGGCGTGGAGCTGTGCTGCGGCGATATCAGCCAGGGCGTTGACTTTGTCGAACTCACTCGCCATCGCCTGCGCGATCTGGAGAGCCCGCTCGAAGTCGCGACGCTCGGCATGAGCCTTGGCAATGGCGTGCGCGGCGATGCCTTGATCGCCGGCGCCGTGGATCATCGCCGTGGTCTGCTTGGCCCCTTCGAAGTCTCCGGCACGCGCCTGCGCCGAGGCGATCTCGGCGAGTGCCCGGTCTCGCTGAAAATCCGGTTGGAGGGCAGTGGCGATTTCGACCGCAGTTCTCAGGTCGCCGGTCTCCGCCAGACACTGGGCCGCGTCGATCAGGCGGTGGGTATGCTCGGTTTCGTTGGCGGCCTGGACGAGTTTTCGTTGAGTCTTCGCGAGGTCGTCCCAAAGTCGGGCCCGCGCTTGCGCGTGCGATTTCGTTCAAGATCCAGCACCGCTGCGTGAGGTCTTCGATGGCATCGACATCCTTGATCGCTCGATCCAGCGCCGACCTGGCTTGCTTCCGGTCTTGTTCCGACTTGGGCTCGGGAGTCGAGCCCCTCGCAACGAAACCTGGAGCCTCGCCTGACGGAAACGGCGTCGATGCCAGTGCACGAAAAGTTGTGAGCCCGCCTCCGCAGCCGATGGTCAAGAACAGCACGAGGATTCCCAGCCTCTTCAGCAACAGCACGCGCATCATCACGTTGGTGAGGGTCGCCACCTCCGCCGAGATCACGCCGGTTGTGGCTGTGCCAGCACCAAGTGCGCTGGCAGCCCTGACGGTCGCCGAGACGACCGAGAACGGCAAGCTCGCCGGCGCGGAACAGAGGACAAACAGGGCTGGGAGCGACGCACTGGAAAGCGATCGATCGCGCCGGGACAGGCGCTCGCCGAGGATCGTTCTCGCCCGTGACAGGCGCCCCGAAACCGTTCCGACCGGCCAGCCAAGCTGGTCGGCTGCCTCCTGGTGGGTCTTGCCCTCGATCTCGCAGAGCAGGACTGGGAGCCGATAGCGATCGGGCAGCCGGCTCAACTCTTCGTCGAGGAGCTGCAATCGATCATCCCAGCGGTCCCGAGCGACCAATTCTGGCTCAAGCAACTGCGCCACCTGCCTCTCCCTGGTCTGTTTCCTAGCATTGAGCGCCCTGGCTTTCTTCGCGGTCTGCGCGCAACGGCGTAGAGCCAGCCCGCCACCAACTCCCGGCGCGCGATCGAAGCGGCCTTGCGGGCCAAGACGAGGAACGTGGCCTGGAATGCATCCTCGGCGTCGTGACTGTTGCCGAGGATCCGCCGGCAGGCCCCAAAGACCATCGGCCCATGTCGCCGCACCAAGGCTTCGAACGCGACCTCATCCCTCCGCGCCGCGAACCGCTCGAGTAGCTCTCCATCCGAGAGCCCGCCGCTGGTTCCCTGCCCGTAGAGCGCCTGGAGGTCCTTACCGACCGTAATCGACGAGCCGATTCGCATTCTGCGGTCCTCCTCAGGGAGCAGGCGGTCGCATTTCTATACTATCAACTTCCCCGAGGCGGTTTGTTTCATACAGATTTCTTGGTCAACGTCTGTTCTGGTGATTTGCGCGCAGCGGGGGTAATCCTTGCCGAGGAGGCTGGCGGGGCTGGTGACGTAATAAGCGTAACCGTTTCGGCGCTCCTGCTCGATTTCGCTGATTGCGTAGCGGAGCACCTTGTCGCGGCCGGTGAAGACCGGGCGATTCGTGCCGAGCTCGTAAAACCGCGCCCAGAGGGGCTTGGCGGTCGGGTCGGCGACCACGCGCTTGTCGCGCTTGCCGTCGGCTGCGGTGAATTCCTCGAGACGCATGCCGTGAATCGCGACGGCCTGGAACCAGGCGACAGCACCTTCGACGGCGGCGACGATCTGCGGCGTGGGCTCTTCGATCTCCATCAGGAATCGGACCACGCCGACGCTCTCGCCACCGGAGAGCGTGGGCGGCTCGAAGTTGCGCGCCCAGGCGGGCTCGAGCGTCGTTTCGTCATGCTCGGCGCACCAGGCCGTGAGCTTGGCGTCCTGCTTGATCTGGGTGCGCAGGATGCAGTCGATGCCCCGTACCACGCCGGCGGCAGCCCTGGCTCGGCGGCCGGCATCCACGAAGTCGTAGGGCGGCTTGCCCAGGGCGGCGTCGCGCAGGATGGTCAATACATTGACCATCGCGTCGTCATTATACGTGATGTGCGAGTAATATCCCTTGCGGAGCGGGAAATACTGCGGCCAGCCGCCGTTTGGATACTGGGCGGCGAGCAGGTAATCGAACCCGCGATCGAAAGCCGCGCGGAACCGGGTGTCGCGTGTCGCCTGCACCATCAGCGCGAGATAGCGCAGCGGCGTCGTGGTGGCGCCGTTGTCGATGGTGTTCGTGCCGCCATGCCTCAGCAATTCGCCGAGGGCCTCAGGCGAGGGCGGCGGAGCGGCCAGGTCCGTGTTCTTGGGCCAACCACCCTGGGGTGACTGCCAGTGAACGACATTGTCCGCGATCGCGCGCGCCCCGGCCGAGGCGTACCACTCGGGCTTTTGGCGGAGGATGGCCTTACCCCAGCGGGCTGGCGTTTGGGCGCCCGTGAATTCGGCGGCGATCAGCACGACGCCGAGCGTCGCGCTGAAACAGAATACGGCGGTTGATCGATCCATGTCCGGGGTCCTCCGTACGCGTCGGTTGGTCAATTCCTCGAAGGCCCGATCACAGAAAACATTCAGGCGACAACGCATGGATCGCAGACCAACATAGCCGGAGTGATCCGCGAGGAGCAACAGAGATCGAAGTCTCAAGTAGCCGACTCCGCGGCCGGCGACGGTCGCGGTACAATGAAAGCGCGCCCAACGGCATCTGGATCAGCGACGCAAGGACCGATTGGCCGTGGCTTCTCACGTCGGGGGGATGATCGCGATGCGCTCGCTCCGCTTTTCGATTGCCGCGCTGATGGGGATCATCCTTCTGGTTGCACTCGGCGCGGCTGCCTTGCGAAACGCCTCCGACACCACGGCTGCCGTCGTCTCGCTGGTGACTCAAGGAGTGCTTTGCCTCGCGATCGTCGGCGGAGTCTGCCGAACTGGGGCCGAACGAACGTGGTGGCTCGGCTTCGCCGCGCTCGGATGGACGTATCTGGGCCTTCCGCTCAGTTTTACATACACGCCGCAAATACAGCCGACTCGGATCGCCGTCAAGGTGCTCGCCTCGCTGATCGGCGTATCAATCGACGACAGCTTACCCTTCCGCGCAAACAACCCGGGGGACTTCTTGTTATTCATGATCGCCCACGACTTGTTGGCCCTGGTCGCGGCAGTCGCCGGCGGCTTGCTGGCCCTGGCCACCTTCGGTGCCGCTCGAGCAAGGTCGCTCGAAGCGACGCCAAGCTCGCAGACCGGCGTCGGGGCTTCCAAGAGGTCATGGGCATTGCCTGCGATGATCGTCCTGTCGGGACTCTTGCTGATTGCCTCGATCGCCATTGCGTGCTCGCGGTTGGATGCTCGGATCTCGGCTGGCGCGACGTATTTGCTGACGTGGTGGCTGATCGGCCTGACGTGCCTGGGCGCGCTCTCCGCGCGCGGCCGGCGCCGCGAGTTCTGGATGGGCGCCAGCCTTTTCGGCACGGGATTCATGATCCTGATCTTCATTCGTCCGTATCCTCATGGTGTCGAGGAACCCGAGTATTTTCTGCCGACTGCCCGCTTTTTGGAAGCCATGCGTCCACGACTGGCGGCACTTGTCGGCCGCTTTTCTACCGACTTCAAGAGCATGGCCGCTACGGGCACTCACGTCGAGAAAGCCCTGAACCAGCCGGTCCCAATCGACCTTCCCGACGGAACGACACTGAAGGAGTTCCTCCGGTACGTTCAAAAGGAGACAAGTGGCCCGAATGGCGAGGTGATCCCGATTTATGTTGACCCGATCGGTCTGTCTGAGGCCGACAAAACCATGGATTCGACGTTGCGTGGAGTCCAACTCCAAGGCGTCGCGTTGCGAACGACGTTGCGGCTGTGTTTGCGACAGCTTGATCTCACGTATGGCGTCCGAGACGGCCTCATCTTGATTACGTCCGCGGACGCCGAAGACAAACTGGATATCTTCCCGACCGACGATCCCTTTCAGATCGCCGGACATTGCCTGCTGGCGCTCATCGCCGCCCTGCTTGGTGGTCTTGCGGCGCCATTTGTTTCCGACCTGGCGTGGTCCGCGCCGGGTTGAGAGTGGCCGATAATCGCTCGCATGCTCCACGAGTCGCGACGATTGACGACCCATTTCCATGGCATCCTGCATTCCGGGCAGCGGGCTAGTTGCTGCCTGCCATCTGTGTGTTTCATTCCGTGACGGCCGGCAAGTCATACTGGGGCATGGTTTTGCCCAGCAGGTGCTTGTCGAACCAGTTGACGATGTGCTCCAGCCGTTCGACGCGATGCCAGGGCTTTCCCGACCGTGACAGCTCATGCGGCTCGCCGGGGAACCGCACCATCACCACCGGCTTCTTGAGGAATGTGAGCGCGCGGAACATCGCCTCACCCCCAGCCCCGGGCGGGGTGCGATAATCGGATTCGCCCTCGATCAGCATCAGAGGCGTCTTGATCTTCTCGACGAAAGTCAGCGGCGAACGGCCCGCGTATTCCCGGGGGTCGCGGAACGGCGGCGACCGGAACCAGTGGGGCTGAAAGAGCGTGAAGTCGGCTGTGTACCACCACGCAGACCAGTCGGCGATCGAGCGCTGCGATACCGCCGCGGCGAATCGGTCGGTCTGCGTGATCGTCCAGTTCGTGAGCAGCCCGCCGCCGCTGCCGCCCGTGACGCCCAATTTCTTCGGGTCAGCAACCCCACGCCGCTCGAGCTCGTCGACGCCGGCCATCAGGTCCTTGTAGTCGTCGCCGGGATATCGGTACTGGATGATGTTGCCGAACTCGGGCCCGTAGCTGCTACTGCCCCGCGGGTTCGGGTACAAGACGACATACCCTCGCGCGGCCATCAGGTGGAACTCGTGAGAAAACGTATGGCCATAGGCAGCGTGCGGGCCGCCGTGGATATTCAGGATCAGCGGATATCGGGTGCCAGCCCGGAATCCCGCCGGTTTCTGGATCCACGCCTGGATCTTTTGCCCGTCGAAGCTGGCGTACTCGATTTCCTCGGGCGGTATGATGTCGAGCTCAGCGAAGAGCTTGGCGTTCAGGTTAGTCAGCCGCTGGGGCGGCCCGGCGCCGGGCTGGACCAGGAAGAGATCGCCCGGCTCGGTGGCAGTGGCGGCGAGCACGGCCAAGCGTGAGCCGTCAGCGGAAGCCGTGAACGCGATCACCTCTTGGTCGGCCTCGGTAAGGCGCGTGACCTTGCCCGACGCGACGTCGATCGACACCATGTTGGCCCGGCCCCGCTCGGCCGCCACGTCGATGATCGCCGTCTGATCGGAGCTCCAGACCGAAACTGCCCGGGCCGCGCCGCGAGGCGGGTGCTGGTCGCCGGCAAGCCCGGCGCCGATGTCGCCGTCGAAGCCCTCAGTGACGTTCCGTGGAACAGCGCCCGGCGCGGTGTCGACCACGTACAGGTCGGGTTGGGCAAAGGAACGCGCGGGCTCGCCGAGAGTACCGCGAAACGCGAGCCGCTTGCCGTCGGGGCTGAGCGCCAGGTCCTGGATCGTACCGGCGATGGCCGCGACCTTGCGGATCGCTCCTCCTTCGGCTGGAATGGAGTAGATTGCGGTGCGGTCCGGGCGATGATAGGGCTCGAGGTCGCGATCCGAGAGGAAATAGAGGTGCATCGCCGTCCGAGGACCAGGTCGGGGCGGCTTCCTCGAACGGCCCGCTCGTCAGCCGGCGCGGCTCGGGCAAGGCGTCGGCGGATGAGTGAACCGGTCGGGGAACGGCAATCGTCCAGATGTGGTTGGGATGGACGACGTCGCGATAGCCCGCGTTATCGCGGCGGAATTCTTCCCGCGTGACGATCCGGACGTCGCTCTCACGCTCGGGTTTCTCTCCCTTCTTGACCCGCCGGGCCTTGTCGAGGTCTGCCGGCGTGGTCCCGCTCAGGAAAGCGACGGTCTTGCCGTCGGGCGACCAGGCCGGTGACGAAGCCCCTTTGGGCAGGTCGGTGAGCGGTCTGGGCTCGCCCCCGGCGAACGACAGCAGGTAGAGCTGGGGCGGCTGCGGCTTGCCGTCCTTTTCGGTGGTCCGGGCGAAGATCAACCGGGCCCCATCGGGTGACCATCGGGGCGCGGTGTCACGCGGGCCGTTGGTCAGTCGCCGCGGCTCGGCATTCGCTCCCCGAGCGGGAACCGCCACGACCCAGATCGAGGTCAAGTAATCGTCCTTCTCTGCGTCGACAGCTGACCTTCACGAACGCCACTTCCGAACCGTCGGGCGCGATCCTGGGATCGGCCGCCCAGGTAAACTGCATCAGGTCCTTGGCGGTGATGGGACGTTTCGTGCCGCCCGCGCGGGCGCTCACGGCCAGTACCGCCGCCAGCCAGCAAAGGCCAAAGAAGGGAATCACGTCACGGCGGTGTCTACGAATCATTCGATGTCACCTTCAGGAAGAGGTTCGCACGGCGAAGATGGGACCCGCGAGGCGGTGCGATCCCCGAGCTGGACCCACCGGCACCCAGATCGGAGACCGCCCAACTTCGCATCACGATAATCTCATCCCGGCTCCGAGAACTCCAGAGGCCAGGCGCGGCTTTCCAGCCGGCTCGCGCGAGCCCGCAGGCTGGCGCGCCACGCTCATCGATCGTGATACAATCAGGATATGCCGGCCCACGACCCGTTCGAAAGCACGCGCTGGAGCTTGATCCTGGCGGCACGCAACCGCGGATCAGACCAGGCGCGCGCGGCCCTGGCCGATCTGTGCCGCGCCTACTGGTACCCACTTTACGCATTCATCCGCCACCGCGGCCACGATCATGACACAGCCGAAGACCTGACCCAGACGTTCTTCGCCAAGCTGCTGGAATCCAACGACCTGGCTCATGTCGATCGCTCCAAGGGCAAGTTTCGCGCGTTCTTGCTGGCGGCCTGCACGCACTTTCTCGCCAACGAGCGTGACCGCCAGCGTGCCCTCAAGCGCGGGGGCGATCGCAAGTTCGTTTCGATTGACCAGGACGATGCGGAACGGAGCTACGGGCTGGAACCGGTCGACCGGCTCACGCCCGAGGCGTTGTTCGCCCGCCGCTGGGCGATCTTGCTCCTCGACCAGACCATGGACGACCTGCGTGCTGAATTCCGCCGCGCCGGCCAGACGGAGCGGTTCGAAGTCCTCAAGGCGATGTTGACCGGCGACCGCGTTCCTCACGGTGATCTGGCAGTCCGGTTGAACATGACCAAGGGCGCGGTGCAGGTCGCCGTCCACCGCTTGCGCCAGAGGTATCGCGAGGCCCTGCGGAATCGAATTGCCGCGACCGTCGATGACCCTTCGCAGATCGACGACGAGATCCGCGACCTGTTCGCAGCGCTGGCGTCCTGAGAAAATCCGGTTGCCTCTGTAAGCTTTCGGCGCGGTTGCTTCTGAGAGGGGTAGAGACCCTTTCAAAGTGCTGGGAGGACTTCCCATGGCCGACCCGAGAAGATGTCCCGACTGCGGCGCAAGCTTGCCCAACGACGCTCCGGAGGGCCTCTGCCCGGCGTGCTTGATGCTGGCCGGGCTGGCCTCCGAACAAAAAGCGACCGGCATCGCGACCATCAAGCCCGATTCGTCGGGCCGCCCTGACGACACCGAACTCGGCGGCGAGGCATCAGCCTTCACTGGCGAAACCCAGACCACGGCCGCATGGTCGTCGGTTGGCGACACCAACGGTGCCACGCTCGCGCCTCAGTCCGCCGGAGCGATTTTGGGCACGGTTCGCTACTTCGGTGATTACGAGCTGCTCGAGGAGATCGCCCGCGGCGGCATGGGGGTTGTGTACAAGGCGCGACAGGCCAGCTTGAACCGTACGGTCGCGCTCAAGATGATCCTGACCGGCCAGCTTGCCGGCGACGCCGACGTGCGCCGGTTTTATCTCGAAGCCGAGGCGCACGCGAACCTTGACCACCCCGGCATCGTGCCCATTTATGAGGTTGGCGAGCACGAGGGCCAGCACTACTTCAGCATGGGATTCATCGAGGGCGAGAGCCTGGCGCAGAGGGTGGCTCGAGGGCCCATGCGACCGCGCGAGGCGGCGGAGATCGTCAGGAAGGTTGCCGAGTCGGTGCAGTACGCCCACGAGCACGGCGTGATCCACCGCGACTTGAAGCCGGCCAACGTGCTGCTCGACCGGCAGAGCAAGCCCCACATCACCGACTTCGGCCTCGCCAAAAGGATTCAGGAGGATCACGGTCTGACGGCGACCGGCCAGGTCATGGGGACGCCCAGTTACATGCCGCCCGAGCAGGCGTCGGGCCGGGGCGGAGAGATAGGGCCCACGCTAGACGTCTATTCCGTCGGGGCGATCCTGTACTGCCTGGTGACGGGCCGGCCGCCGTTTCAGGCGTCGAGCCGGACCGACACGTTGTCGCAGGTCATGGATCGCGAGCCGGTGTCTCCGCGGCAGCTTAACGCCGCGGTGCCGCGCGACCTGGAGACGATCGTCCTGAAATGCCTTCGGAAGGACCCCGGCCGGCGTTACCGCACGGCACACGAGCTGGCCAGCGACCTGGACCGCTACCTGACCGGCAAGCCGATCCTGGCGCGGCCAGTCAGTGCGACCGAGCGGCTGTGGCGGTGGAGCCGGCGCAACCCGTGGTTGGCGGCGATGACGCTCAACTGCATGATCCTGCTGCTCGCGACGACGATCATCGCCACGTGGAGTGCCGTCCGAACCTCCGCCGCGTTGAGGGTCGCCGACGTCGAGCGGATGCGCACAGCCGTGGCCCTGGCTGAAGCCGAGCGCCAGCGCGCCACAGCCCGGGACCAGCTCTGGCAGTCTTTGACTGCACAAGGTCAGGCGCAGCGGCTCGCCGGCGCGCTGGGAAGCACTCAAAGCGGTGGGCGATGCGGCGAAGATAAAAACCTCCGAGGACCTGCGCCAGCAGGCCATCCAGGCGTTTGCCACGCCTGGCGTTCGCCTGCGGCACGTCATCCAATTTGGCCAGGCTGGCGAGCCGCTCGCTACGCCCGGCATCCGCATTCAGAGGATTGCCGAGGGCGGGGTGGTCGACGCGGTTCGGTTCAGCGGCGACGGGTCGCTCTTCGCCATTGAAGGTCATCGCACCGTTAACAAAGAAGACCCAAACCACCCGAGCACCCCGACTCAAACCCTATCTCAGGTGGTCTCCTACTCTCAGATCGTCGTCTATCAAGTCGCGAACGGCCGCGAGATCGATCGCATCGATCTGGGCCAGACCGACGATCTCTCCAACGAATTCGCCTTCCGGCCACGATCCACGACACTGGCCTTCCTGGAACGCCGGGATGGCCAGTCGAAACTCCATGTGCGCGACGTGGCTAAAGGCAAGGATATCGGCCTCATCGCCGGCGCCGGTTCATCTCGAGACGAGTCAAACTTCCTCTTCAGCCCCGATGGATCGTGGCTGGCGCTGAAGAAGGCCGGCCGCCTCTGCGCCGTGAATGCCGAGAATCTGCGCGAGGAGCAGTCGCGGCCAGCGGCTGGCTTGAAGGATTTCGTCTCGAACGACGAGGTGTTGATTCAGGAGGGCCGCCAGCTCAAGGGGTGGGATGTCCACACGGGAAGCGAGTCGTTCACGTTCACGATCCCGGAGGGACAAAACCTCCAGGGCGGGGTCGCGTTCGGATCGGTCGTCACGCTGGTTGATACGGCCGCTCCTCAGACGGTGAATCTATGGGACGTCCGGACCGGTAAACAGATCGCCCGGGTCGACGACGCCGTCGCGGATGATTTCGGTCTCCGCCTTGCGGCCCCACATTCTCTGCTGGCGTTCAACGCTCGGTCGCGGCCGGGGAGATCCTCCTCTACGATCCCGTGCGGCGCGTTCCGCGCGGTCGCATTGAGGGCGTCGTATCTTTCGGCGCAGAGTCCCGCAGCTCCCTCGCCCCCGACGGCCGGCTGCTGGCGGCCTTTGCTCGGATCGGTCCCGGCGCGGAGCCGACGGTTCAGATCTGGGATGTTGAGATCGGGCGCAAGATCGCGACACTGGCGGACTGCAAATCTCCCGTCTGGAGCCTCGACGGCCGGCACCTTGTGACGATCTCCAGGCGATGGAAGGACAACCTGGAATTCTCGACCGATGGGCCGGTCAATGTCTGGGAAGTCGCCGACGCCACCCCGACGTACCGGCAGGATCGGCCCATCGCGGCAATCTCGCCGGCTCGCGACGGCCGCCGGCTCGCCGTCGACGACTGCATCTGGGATGTCGTCACAAGCACGCGACCCAACCACTTGCAACGAGTGATGCCTCCCGTCCCGGCCGATCTCTTGGCATTTACCCCGTCGGGAGGTCTCTACGCCGCGCGTTTGAGAAAAGAAGATACTCTCAAGCAATTCGAGCAGCCGACGTCATTCTGGCAACTTGAACCGAAGCGCCGTGACCTGGTTTTGCCCACGTTTCAGCGAGCGGACGGCGTTTCCTACGGCAGCGATGGCCAGGTCGCGGCCTTCAGTCCAGACGGGCGATTCGTGTCCATTCTCTGGCAGCGCCTGGCAAGCAATGCCCAAAGGCAGAGTGTGGGGTGGCACGAGGTCGAGCTTTGGGACCTGGAGACTCCGAAGCCCGTGTGCGTCCTCTGGCGGGAACAGACGTTTCTGCGGAAAGGCGCGAACGGCTTCCAGCAAATCGCGCAGAACTACTGGGTCAACGATCCGCATCAATTCGCCTGGAGCAACGACTCACGATGGCTGGCGGTCGCGTTCAGCGAAGGCGTCGTCATCTACAGGATCCCTGACGGCAAACCGATCCGCTGGCTGGGCGCCTCGGCCCAGTGCGTCGCGCTCAGCCCCGACGGCGTGCACATTTACTACGGTGCGAAAAACGGCCGCCTCAACATCGGCGCCGTCGAGCCCGTACCTGGCGAGCCGGCAGTTCGCGACGATCATTGCGTCATCGGCGCGCCCAACCTCACGATGATCGCGCCTGGCGTCACGTGGAGAGGGCATGATCGGACCGTGTTGGCGGTGGCCGTCAGCCCCGACGGCCGCACGCTGGCATCATCCGGAGAAGATCGGATGATCCGGCTCTGGGAGTTGCCAACCGGCCGAGCATTGGCGCGCTGGGAAGCTCACGACGCGAACGTGACGGCGCTGGTCTATGGTGCCGACGGCCGCACGCTCGTCTCAGGCGCCGGCGACGGGACGCTCAAGCTCTGGGACCTGCCCAAGATCCGCCGCGAGCTGGCGGCGATAGGCCTCGACTGGTGAAGGCCTTCAGCACGGCCGGCTACAGAAGTTCACCGTTCCAGCCCGGCTCGATCCGCCGCATCAGCGAGCGGTCGTCGCGGCCGCGCATGCCGCACTTCACGTAGGTCTCGTGGGCACGACCCAGCTTGTCATGATCGAGGATGACACCAAGCCCGGGCCCGGCGGGAACCTGCATGTGTCCACCGCGAATCGTGAGCTTTGGCCCTTCGATGATGTCAGTCCCGTCCACCAGCCATGGATAATGCGTGTCGCTGGCAAGCGTGAGCTCCGGAATCGAGGCGCCCAGATGGATCATCGCCGCCATCGTGACTCCCGCATGGTTGTTGCTGTGCTGGCTCATCGACCAGCCGGCCGCTCGACAGATTGGCCCGAGAGCCTGGCAGCCGGCGAACCCTCCAAAATAATGGTGGTCGCAGAGCAAGACGTCGATCGGTTTCAACTTCAGCGCTTCGGGGATGTGAGCAAAACTCGTCACGCACATATTTGTGCTCATTTTCAGGCCGGTCTCGCGCCGCACTTCGGCCATCGCCGCCTGACCCTGCACGGGGTCTTCATAGTATTCCAGCGGCAGCTTACCGATCTCCTTGCCGATCCTGACGGCCGTTGCGACCCGCCAGCGGGCGTTGGGGTCGATCCGGAGCAACGCGTCGCGACCCAGCCGGAGGGCCAGTGCCTTCATGGTGTCGCGCTCGAGGTCCGGGGCCAGCACGCCCCCCTTGAGCTTGAAGACCCGAAAGCCCCAGCGGTCTCGGAAACCTGCGGCCATGTCTGCCATCGCCTCGGGCGTCCGCACCTCACCCCACGCGTCCAGGGACTGCGGTCGCCCCGCCCACGGGATTCGACCAGATGGGGATCGGCCAAGACAACCGGATGATCGGCCGCGTACCGGTAGAACAGATAGGCAGCAAACTCGACGGAGTCGCGCACCGGACCCCCGAGTAGCTCGCAGAAGCGGCGCCCGGTTGCCCGCGCCGCACGCGTCGAGGCAGGCCATTTCGATTGCCGCGTAAACTGACATCCCGAGCACCTGCAGTTCCCGGGCAAATTTCCGGTACGCAAAGGCGTTCTGTCCGCTGATCAGTTTCTTCGCGCGCTCGAGCGCCCTCGTGACGTTTTCGCCGCCGTGCGTCTCGCCGATGCCGACGATTCCGGCCTCGGTTCGCACTTCCACGATATTGCGCAGGAAGTACGGCCCGTGGCAGCCGCTCGCGGCGAGCAGGGGAGGGTCGGGCAGGGCGATGGGAGTGACATCAAGGCTGACGATCTTGAGCGGCGGATTCGACGGCGCAAGATTCGTGGCCCGGCTTTGCGCGTGCAATCGCTCGCTTACGACGCCAGCAACGACAAGTTGCAGCCAGTCGCGACGATCGATTCTCATCCTGGCTCACCTCCGCCGCATGGCCCGATCGATGTCGCGCTTGGCGTCTTTTTTCTTGATCGCCTCGCGCTTGTCGAAGCTCTTGCGGCCGCGGGCCACGCTCAATTCGACCTTGGCGATACCCTTCTTGAAATAGATCGACAGTGGTACGAGGGTCATGCCCTTCTCGGCTGTCCTGGATATCAGCTTGGCGATCTCGCGGCGGTGCAGCAAGAGCTTGCGCGGGCGTTTGGGGACGTGGTTCATCCGGTTGGCCTGGAGATACTCGGGGATGTCGCAGCCCAGGAGCCAAGCCTCGCCGCGATCGACCTCGGCGTACGCTTCCTCCAGGCTCGCCTTGCCGTTGCGCAGGCTCTTGACCTCGGTGCCGGTCAGGACGAGCCCCGCCTCGACCTTCTCGATCAGCTCGTACTCGTGCCGCGCGCGGCGATTGCGGGCGACGATCTTGATGCCGCCCTCGTCGCCTTTGGCCGCCGCCTTGGTTTTTTCCGCGTTCTTCTTGGCCATCTTACAGCTTGATACCTTCGAGCTCGCGGGCCGCGACGCGGCCCTCGCTGGTGCGAACGCATGATAAGGGGGCGCCCTGCCGGCGGCAAGTGGACCAGGGCGGCAGATCTGATCAGCCGGGGTCCCGGGCCAGATCCGCCAGAATGTCGGCGAACGCCCGGTTCGTGACCGGGTCGACGGCGTCCGGCACGATTTCCACCAGCGGCTCGAGGACGAAGCGGCGCGTGTGGATTCGCGGGTGAGGGATCGTGAGCTCCGGCGTCTGGATGATGCGATCGTCGAAGAGCAGCAAGTCGAGGTCGAGGGTGCGCGGACCCCAGCGCACGGTCCTGACCCGGGCGAACCGATCTTCGATTTCCTGCAAGACATGCAACAAAGAAACCGGCTCGAGGGTCGTTTCGAGCAGGGCGACGGCGTTCAGGAACTTTTCCTGGCCTGGTGGTCCGCCGACGGGGTCGGTCTCGCGGAACGAACTGACCTTGGCGATGCCCACGCCGGGGGTCTCGCGCAGAGCGGCGATCGCACCGCCCAGGTTGACCATCCGGTCCCCCAGGTTGCTGCCCAGGCCGATCGATGCGAGGGAAGGCATGGTGAGGAACCGGCCGGCTCATTCCGGGAATCAACAGAATCAGTCCTTGCCGACCACTTTGACGCTACAATTTCAGCTTACCGATCCGCTCGACGGCCTCGAGCAGCCGGGGAGTCTCGACGGTCAAGGCGGCGCGGATATAGCCGTCGGCGGTCTGGCCGAATCCGATGCCGGGCGTGGTCACGACATCGGCCTCGTCCAGCAACCGGGTGCACAGCTCGGCCGAAGTGTAGCCCTTGGGGCAGGGGATCCACACGTAAAACGTGGCCTTGGGAACAGGGACTTTCCAGCCGATCTGGTCGAGAGCGCCCAGGAACGCGTCGCGGCGCTCCTTGTAAACGGCGCGGATCGGCGGGGTCAGGTTATGATAGTCGTCGAGCGCCGTCTTGCCGGCGAACTGGATGGCCGTGAAGACGCCCGAGTCGATGTTGGCCTTGATCTGGCCCAGGGCCGCGATCAAGGGCGCACCGCCGATCGCGAAGCCGATCCGCCAGCCCGTCATGTTGAAGGTCTTGGACAGGCTGTGAAATTCGATGGCGACATCCTTCGCCCCGGGAACCTGGAGGATGCTCGGCGGGGCCTGTTCGTAGTACATCTCGTTGTACGCGGCGTCTTGCGCGACCACGAAGTTGTGCGATCGCGCCAGCTCGATCACCTTCTCAAAAAACGACAGGTCGGCCGTTGCTCCCGGTCGGGTTGTTGGGGTAGTTGAGGAACATGAGCCGGGCCAGGGAATAGACATCGGCGTCGGGATCGCATCGAGATCGGGGCGAAAGCCGAGGGCTGGCTCAAGCGGCATCAGTGTAACGTCAGCCCCGGCAAACATGCTGCTGGAGCGATACACCGGATAGCAGGGGTCGGGTACCAGACTGATCTCACCCGGGTTGAGCACGGCCAAGGGGAGATGAGCGAGCCCTTCCTTCGAGCCGATCAGTGCGAGGATCTCGGTCTCGGGGTCGAGGTCGACCGCGTACCGTTTGCTTGCACGAATGCCGCAATCGACTGCCTCAGCTCGGGGGCTCCCTGGTCGAGGGCGTACTGATGAAACGCCGGGTTCTCGGCATGGTGCTGCAGGCTGCGGATGATCGACGCCGGGGTCGGATGATCGGGGTCGCCGACTCCGAGGTTGATCACGTCGCGGCCCGCGGCGATGGCCGCCTTCTTCTTCTTGTCGATCTCGGCGAACAGATAAGGGGGAAGCTTCCGCAGCCGTTCCGACTTCACGAATTGAGTCGTCGCCATCCGGGGCTGGCCCTCAAGTCAGGGGTTTGTCGACGGGAATTGCGTTCAATTCGCTCACTAGGGCGCGCTCGTCACCGAGGAATCGCCAGATCAGGAGGCCATCGCCTCCTCGGGGATGTTGTCGTTGGCGTAGACGTTCTGGACGTCGTCGTTCTCGTCAAGCAAGTCTCTGAGCTTGCGCATCTTCCTGCCGTTTTCGACGTCGAGATCAACCGAAGTCGTCGGGATATAACTGGTCTCGGCACTCTCGGCGGCGATCTTGCTTCTCTTCGAGAGTCTTGCGGACGGTATCGAAGATCTTGGGGTCGCACGTGACCTCGAAATAGCCGTCGACGAGCTCGACGTCGTCGGCGCCGGCGTCGAGGGCGACCTCCATCAAGCGTTCCTCGGAGATGTGCTTGGAATCAATGACGAACAACCCCTTGAAGTTGAAGAGGTAGCCGACGCAGCCGCTGGCGCCGAGGTTGCCGCCGGCCGATTCGAACAGCCGGCGCAGCTCGCTGGCGGTGCGGTTGCGATTGTCAGTCAGTGCCTCACAGAGCACCGCCACGCCGCCGGGGCCATAGCCTTCGTAGACGACTTCCTCGAAGTTCTCGGCACCCAGCTCGCCGGTCGCCTTCTTGATCGATCGTTCGATGTTCTCCTTGGGCACGCTGAACGACCGTGCCTTGTCGATCGCGTAGCGGAGCCGCATATTCGCGGACGGGTCTCCCCCACCGGTCCGAGCGGCTACGTAGACAGCGCGGCAAAGCTTGGTGAAGAGCTGACCGCGCTTGGCGTCGACCAGCCCCTTGCGATGGGCGATGTTCGCTGAATGGGAATGTCCTGCCATTTCTGAATCACCAAGCCATTGTTCAGGGTGTCGTGCTCGAAGCCGGTTTGGGTATCGGCCCGAGTTGTTCCAGAGACTGGAGTTTCTTGCGGATTTCCGGCAAACGTCTGTCGGGAGGGATCGCTTCCTGAGCCCATCCGGCCGCCTCGCGCCAGGCATCGGCGGCCTGGCGAACCTCGTGGAGCTGGAAGTAGACGTCGCCCAGATGCTCGAGGATGGTTGCATCCGGGCTGGTCCCATCCTGCTCGGAGGATTCCTTCGTTTTTTCAACGGCTCGCTTCAGCGGCTCGAGGGCCTCTTTCACCTTGCCTCGTTTGAAAAGGACCCAGCCCAGACTGTCAAGGTATGCCCGGTTGTCCTTGTCTTCCTGAAGGGCCTTGCGGATCATCGACTCGGCTTTTTCGAGGTTCTTGCCCTGTTCGGCGTAGAGGTAGCCCAGGTCGTTGTTGGCGCCCGGGTCGTCCGGATAGCGCTGCAGCAGCCGCTCGAGCTCGGCCTCGCCCTTCTCGTAGTCGCCCTGGTTCACGTAAATGACCGACAGGCTGGGGCGAGCCGCCTTCACGACATCATCGTTGTCAGCGTAGCGCTTCAGCAGGTTTTCGAACAGCTTGATCGCTTCCTCGTTACGGGAATACTTGGTGAGGATTCCCCCCAGGACCAGGTCATAGAGCGGGTTGGCGGGCTCGCGGTGGCTCGCCGTCGCGCAAGACTGCGACCGCATCGTCGACTTGCCCCACGTCGCTGAGCAAGTTCGCCAGGCGAAGACTCCACGTGCCGTCGGTCGGCTCGATCTGCATCGCATCCTTGAGCACGGCCTTGACCGCCTCGTTGTGGCCGGCGCGGCGGTGGAAATCGGCGAGGAATACCAGGAGCTGGACGGACTTCGCGTTGGGATATTTGGCAATCAGTTGTTCAAAGGCGGTCGCCGCCTCGGCATACCGGCCCATCCGCCGCAACGTGTCGCCGATCTCGCTGTAAACGATCGGGCTGGGGTTCTGTTCCAGCTTGGAGCCGCTCGAGACTGAGCAGCTGCTCGAGCCGGCGGGTCTTGTTCTTGGAATCCGGGCCCGGATTATTGGCGATGAGCGACAGAACCTCGTAGCCCGCTCGGCTCAGACTCGCTGATCTGGTCGCGCTCTGGGCCAGTCCGGCGTCAAGCATGGCCTCGGCCATCTCGTCATCGAGGGCGGCGGCCTGAAGCTGCGGTTTGATGGCGTCCTGGCTTTCCGGGTTCATCCACGCTTGGCTGATCACCTTGAGCAGGTCGGCGGCCTTTTTCCGCTTGAAGAGCGAATTGGCCAGCGCGCGGTAGGTCTGCGGGGTCGGCTGCGAGCTCAACAGCTCCTTGTAGAGCACCTCGGCCTTTTCGACTTCCCCAGTCTCCCGGTAGCGGTCGGCCAGAATGTACTGGAGCGGGATGTTCTTGGAGTCGCGGCGCGCGGCCGCCTCGAGCCGGGGTGTGATCTCCTTTTCACGGTGGAGCGCCTTCAAGACCTTGGTCAGCAGCTCGTAAGCCTCCACGAATGTCGTTTGCCGGTTGATGTGCCGCTCGACCAAGGCCAGGGCCTGGTTTCCCCTGTTGAGCTTCAGCAGCGTATCAGCCAGGACCAGCGAGATCTGCGAATTGTCTTCGTCATAGACCAGGCCGCGCTCGAGCGCCTTGACCGCCAGCTCGTACCGCTTCGCGGCCAGGAACACCAACCCGAAGTTGAGATACGCCGTGGCCGGGTCGTTCCCCAGGATTCGGAACTGGTCGAGTGGCGAAAGCCGGTTGGCCGATCTGTCATCAAGGCCGTCAAGCACCTTGGCGAAGGCATCGGCCGCTTTATCGGTCTGGTGAAGCCGGCCCGAGTACAACCTGCCCAGCTCATACTCCGCCAGCAGCCGCCCGGGAGCATGTGCATCGAGCTTCGGATTGGCCAGGACCTCGTTCAGTAGCACCTCGGCACCCGGCGGGATCGGTCTTGCGATAGTAGTCGACGAGCTGCATCAGGGTATCGCTATCGCCCGGGCTCGACTGCCAGCACCCGCTTGCCATACTCGATCGCCTGGTCGGGGCGCCCAGGGCGCCGATGTAGAGCCGGCTCAGCCGGCGGGCCACCGCGATCGACTCCGGATCGAGCTTGAGTGCTTCCTGAAGCAGGCCCACCGCGTCGACCCAGGCGCGACGATCTTCCAGCGATCGCGCTGCGGTGAATAGGCGAACCACCTCGAGGCGGCGCCGGTCATCGACCGTTGCGGGACGGAGCGGCACGAACGGCTGCGGCACATCATCGGCTGGCTGCGAGAAGTACGCGGATGGATCGGTGACGGACGCAGGCGGCCGTGCGGCTCCAGGGCCGGTGGCACCAGGCTGACCCGTGGCGTCGCTCTTGGCAGCCGGGTCCTGTGCTCCGCCGGGCGGAGCAGCCGGTCCACCGCCGGATGCCGCCCAGCTCGCCCCCAGCGCGGCGGCCGAAGCCAGCAGTGCCAGCACCAGTCCTGTCCGCCCTTTCCAGCCCACCATGGTCGCCTCTCCTCCACAAAACAAGCCTAGATCTCCCAGGCGGTTAAATATCGTATCATGCCGCGGCTCGGACTGCCAAGACCTGGAGCGCTCGACCGGGCCGCTCCCAAGGCCTGCAAGCCTGCGGGACCACGGCGCAGGCATCTGAAGGGTCCAAGAGTTTCGTGCGCAGTACGGTGAAGCCATCTCCAGCGCAGCTCACCCGGGGCGTTGTCCGAGCTCCACGCGTCAAAGCGCTGGCGACGCGTGATCAAAACATGCAAGATGAAAATTGCAAATTGCAAAATGAGCGGTGCGGCCATCGATCGGCGCGCCTTCCCGACCTCCGGCGGTGGTCCCGCCGAGGAGGCCGAAACGCAAAGCCATCGTTCTTGCCGGCGCGGTCGACGAGCTGGACTCCGCAAGCATCCGCTTCCCCGTTGGATGACCACGACGTCGCCGCGCTCCGCCGCGGTCGTTTCCTGCGTTCTCGATTGCGCTCGACGCTCTCCTGTGCAACTCCACCGTCTCCTTTCGAGAAAAGGAAATGACAGGCACTAGTGGGACGAAGAGACCGAGCGGAATCGCACGCCTGGCCGATTAATGCAACGCCGGACTCCGCCAGATTCCTGGTTGCGATCCGGGAGCAAAACCGGCGCGAATTCCGCCTGCGTTTGGCGCCGTCGGGGAGATCTTGCCGATTGTGCCGGATGAAATGTCGTCAGGGGTGTGTTTTTCTGCCGCATGACACCGCCAACCACCCACGAATCGCTGCCCCGGATTTTGACGGGCAAGATGCCCGTCCCCCCCGCCAGCCGTGTGCTAGAATTGGGAAAGTCTGCGCCTCGGCGATGGCTCTCTGCATCGCGACATATCTCCGAGGTCGAATCGCTGCGCTGGGATGCGGGGCACTGGCCCAGTGCGAGGACACCAACGGGATTCGTCGGTCGGAGAGTGCTGAGACAGTACTGGCTTGGCCCACCCACCTCGGCGAATTCGAAGAGGGGTAGGGGTGGGTATTGACCAAGGATGAAGGACGAATCAGACATCTCGCCTCTTTGAGTCCGCGTCTGGACGGCAATCCTCCGTAGTGGGCTGATGAAAACTTGGCCCTGCATCATTTCGCGCTTCCCACCAGTCTTGTCGCGCGAATGGACTCTCCTCAGGGATTACATAAGGAACCCAGGAAGGCAGGAGGCCAGAGAATCCGGGAACAAAGATTTCGGTGCGGCTTCGACTAGGCCATCGCGTCCCGGGGCTGTTCCTGCCTTCCTGCCCTCCTCATTTCGTTTGAGCGGGGCTTCTGCCCGACAGAGCAACAAAGTCCGCTTTTTGCCGGTTGTGGCGGACGGGCTGATTGACTCGATCCCGCTGGTCGTTCCTCCCGCCGTTTTTCTTCATTCTTCCGCCCTCCCTCCTCCGCACTTCGCCACTGCAACCTTCCCTCGACCTTCGCGTTCGACTCCGCGTCCGACCGACTTCGGTACGCCTCCCGATCGCACGCTCCTGCCAAAGTCCCAGGGCGCTGCAATTGCCCGGCAGTCACACGTGCTTTGAGCTCGCGGCGGCACGCTCGTTGGCGAGTTCGGTTAGCGCAACCCGGCGTGGCGACGGCAGTACACCGCGCAAGCTCAAGGAAGATTTCGGCTTTTGTCGTGGCGCGATGTGCTCCAGGAGTGGCACAAAATGGCACTCGATGGCACTTTTCAGCAAGTCTCTGTGTCGCCCTACGCGCTGTGCGAGGGCCTGGGCTGGCCGGCACGCCCTCGAAGGACAAGGAAGTGGAAAATGAGCCTCAATGAGCCTCCGCCTCTCCGGAACGCCCAAAATGCAATCGAAGTCTCTCATGAGACTTGAACCACGATGAGCGAGTCAACGCAAACGTCGAGGACGCAACGGGCGTCGCTCTGAAACCTCGTCAGATGACAGTGTCCTCCCAACCAAAATCCTTGCCGCGTAATTGGGAGAATTGACCGGAGCAATCGACGTCTCCTCCCAGCCGCGGCAATGCCGCAGAGGCGAGGAGCAAATGTGGAACGAGTGGAATCGGTGGTGGAGTGGTCGAGGCGCGCCTGGCGAACGGCCGCCTGAAGAATTGGTCCTGCCCACATCCGATTTAAAGAATGATCCGGCGGCGGAAAGTGAACCGGACGCGGTCGATTCCCAGATTGACCTCATCACATTTCCGGACGCGATCGACACGAAATCGGAGAATGCGGACGCCTGCATTGCGGAGACGGTCCATCCTGATGAACGTACACCTGAGCCGCCGGGCCTGCCCGATCGTGGGGATGAGACCGCTCCGGAGTTTGGAGACGCCCCGCAGTCGCCTGCCCGGGACGACCTCGGTGTGGAGGCGGACGAGCCCTCCGGGGTTCCGACCAACGAATTCGACAGCCCGCCGGCCCAGTTCGACCCGGTCGCTGAGCTCAGGCGGCAAGGGCTCGGGCTGCCGACCGGCAAAAGACGCACGCAACGCGGCCGGCGGCTGGCTCGACCCGAGGAGGTGAAGCCGGCGGCGTACAATCCCCAGCAGCGACTCATGATCCTCGACTGCTGGCAGCGCAGCGGCTTGCCCGCCAAGGATTTCGCAACATTGGTGGGCGTCTCCAAGCATACGCTCTATGCCTGGAAACAGCGGTTCACCCAACAGGGACCGGCCGGCTTGCTCGAACAGCCTCGAGGCGCCCGCGAAGGAAGCCGCTTGCCCGACCTGACCAAACGCACCATCCTCTTGCTCAAGCAGGCGCATCCCGACTGGGGATGCGAGCGAATCAGCCAGATGCTGGTGCGCGGCCCGGCACTGCCGGCCAGCCCGCCAGCGGTCGCCCGTGTGCTTCATGAGGCGGGCTACCAGTTGCAGGAAACCCCCACACGACCTCATCCCGACAAGGTCCGCTTCTTCGAGCGGGCCAGGCCCAGCCAGCTCTGGCAAACCGACCTGTTCACCTTCGTGCTCAAGCGGCAGAACCGGCGGGTCTACCTGGTTGCCTTCCTCGACGACCACAGTCGGTTCATCGTCAGCTTCGGTCTGCACGCCAGCCAGTCGACGGCCCTGGTGCTGGAGGTTCTCCGTGCGGGCATCGCGGCCTACGGAGTCCCCGAGGAAATCCTCACCGACAATGGCGCTCAGTACGTGACCTGGCGGGGCGAGAGCGCTTTCCAGAAGGAGCTCAAAGGGCGCGGCATCCGCCAGATCGTGGCCGCGCCGCGCCATCCTCAGACCTTGGGCAAGATCGAGCGGTTCTGGGGAACGCTCTGGCGCGAGTGCGTGGAGACGGCTGTGTTCCTCGATCTGGCCGACGCCCGCGCGGATCGGCCACTTCATCGACTGGTATAACTTCCAGCGCACCCACAGCGGGATCGACGGCCTGGTGCCGGCGGACCGGTTTTTCGGGGCGGCTCCCGAGGTCCTGCTGGCCCTCAAAGATCGGGTCGCCGCCAACGCACTGGAGCTGGCTCGCAACGGCTTGCCCAAGCCCCCGTTCTACGTGACAGGCCAACTGGGCGGCAAGAATTTCAGCCTGCATGCCGAAGGCGAGCGCGTGTTCCTGACGCGCGAAGGGGGCGTTCGGCAAGAAGTGGATCTGGTGCCGCCAGCCGCTTTCGCGGACTCAGCCGCGATGCCCAAGGCCATCTGCCCAGATGGCTCTCCGGCCGCCGGACCGCTTGGCGATGTGCCGGCACAGACGCACGATGAGCTGCCGCCGCAAGGGTCCCCGCCGGCGACGCCGGACGAGACAGCGAACGAGGACCGAAGAGAAAGGACACGCAAAGTTTCTCTTGTATTGTATTGTAGTAAGAGAAAGGACACGCAAAGTTTTCTCTTGGTAAGAGAAAGGACACGCAAAGTTTTCTCTTGTAAGAGAAAGGACACGCAAAGTTTTCTCTTGAATTGGGCCGTCCACTTTTTATTTAAGAGAAAGGACACGCAAAGTTTTCTCTTGAATTGGGCCGTCCACTTTTTATTAATTTAAGAGAAAGGACACGCAACGTTCCTCTTGAATTGGGCCGTCCGTTTTGGTAGGTTCGGTAGTCCAGCGAAGACAACACCCGCGGAGGTTGGATCATGACGGTCGCTCGTTCGCAACTGGTCGATACAGCCGTAACCCGTTGGTATCACTGCATCACTCGCTGCGTTCGCCGTGCGTTCTTGCTCGGCGAAGGATCCTTGAACCGCAAAGAATGGATCGAAAATCGCGTGAAGGAACTTGCCGAAATCTTCGCCGTCTCCGTGGGCGGATTTTCGGTCATGGACAATCACTTGCATCTTCTGGTACGCCTCGACCCGGAAGCCACGAACGGATGGTCGGATGAGGAAGTCGTCCGGCGGTGGGGACGGCTTTTTCCGCCCCGCGACAAGTCCCGGCAGCCATTGCCGGTATCCAACGACTGGGTTCAGTCGCGGCTCAAGGACGCGGAATGGGTGGCGAAGATCCGCGGGCGGTTGCAGAGCCTGAGCTGGTTCATGAAATCCTTGAAGGAGCCGTTGTCGCGACTTGCGAACAGGCAGGACAAAGTCCGAGGAGCGTTTTTCGAACAACGCTACAAGAGCGTGGCGGTCCTCGATGAGGAATCGCTGCTGGCGACCTGTGCGTACATTGATCTGAACCCGGTGGCGGCGGGAATCGTGGAGGTTCCGGAGGAGAGCCCGCATACGTCTGTCACGACGCGAGTCGAGCACGTGAAGGCTCAGGGCCGAACCAGCGATTTGAAAGCGTCCGAGCTAGGCAGTGTGGCCGGATCGACCGCATCGGCCGGGCTGGAGGAAACGATCTGGCTGTGCCCGATCGAAGATCGGCGCAAGCTGGATTCGTCGCGCGAAGGAATGGTGGAAGGTCTGCCGCTGGGCAGCTATCTGCTGCTGGTCGATTACACAGTGCGGCTGTTCCACGAGGGGAAGAGCGCGATTTCGGCCGAGCTGGTGGGAATTCTCGCTCGGTTGGGCACGAGCGTGGAAGGCTGGCAGGCTCGCCTCGAGAAGCTGAGGGGTGGCCGGCTGCTGGGCCGGTTCTTCGCCGCCACTCGAAACCGGCTGCGCGAAGTGGCCACGCGTTTGGGTGTACATCACCTCGCGAACCTGGGCGGATGCCCGGCGCGATAGCGCCAAAAAATCCTCACAGCTTCCTTGCCGCCTTCGCCTGACAAATCGACGTCGCGTCGGGGTCGGTGATCGAGCGCGAATGACGCTCGTAACTGGCCGATCAGGAGCGCGCACCGCGTGCCGAGTGACGGACCACGGCCAAGGCGGCCGCTTCTGACTGCGCCGGCGCGTTGGGCCTGCTTGAGGCTGCCATCGATCGCCCGTCGGGGCTGACCTATCCAGCGCGATGCCTGTCCTTTCACTTTTCTTTTCACTTTTGGCCCGCTCCGCCGGCTGCTTGCCTACCTGGCACCGGGGCGCTTGCCTCGAGGCGGTTTCGCGGTTCGAGGCGACGGCTTGACGGCCTTGGGCGGCGGTTTCTTCTTGGGGCTGCGCTGTGGGAGGCTGGGCAGTCTTGGTCCGCGTGGACTTGGCCGCAGGGACACTCCGATCCGCGCCCGTCCGGCCAGCCGCGCTCGAGGAGCGCACGTCGTGCTTCCTGGTCATGGCGAACGTGCAAATCTTGCGCAGCTCGCAATGAGGGCAATCGGGCTCGCCCTCGACGCACGTGTCGTTGGCGAGATCTTCGATCAAGTCGAGGAACTCGGCGCCCCGATTCTTCGGCACGGCGCGCTCCAGGACCGCGCGGAGGGCCTGCACCTCAGACTCCGAGATCCCCAATCGCTCCAGGCGCGCCGGCCTGGGGTGTCGACCGGAATGGCATGGCCGCCAAGGGCCTGCTGGATCACGGTCGCGGTCACGTAGTCTGATGCAAAAGCGTCGTACGTTCGGAGGATCTTCAGGGCTTCCTTGAGCGGCTTCTTGGCCAGGGCGTCGAGGCTGAAGCCATACGTTCGATTGAAGAGCTGGCGGAGAAAACGGCGGATCTTGTGCGCTCGCTGCTCGGGGTCGGGAATGCCGGCCAAGCTCTCCTGGATCTCGTCGAGACTGCTGACCCGGACTTCATTCCAGTCGAAGAATTCGTCGTTGAACCGGGAGAGCGCCTGGTTGGCGTGCTCGCGCGTTGTGTCTTCGTGACAGATACCGTAGACGACGGCCTTGAGGACCGAGAGCCTCGATCCGTTCCGATCGGCCTTGGGTTTGTAGCGGCGTTTCAGCAAGGTGTGCACGTTGCTGAGGAGCTGGGTTTTGCTTTGTGTTGCCATGGGTTTGATCGTGAAAACTGGACGCGAACGGGCCAGAGTGAAAAAACGATGGGCTCGGGCTTTGAGCCGGCCGAGCAGACGGCGCCCTTTCCGAGCGACAAGACCGTGCTGTTCTTGGGCGGCCGGGATGAGCGACCGCCCCCTTCACGAGCCTTCCTTGACCGCCCTCCCGAGGAGATGATCGTGCGGAGAATCGATCGGCGCCTCTTCCACGCCGGCGGTGGCCGAACCGGGATCAGGGTGCGCGGCCTTTTGGCGATCCTCGGCCATGACCTTGTCGATGTAGCTGGCCAGCTCCACGGATTTCTTGGCACTGTCGTCGTGCTTGAAGCTCAAGACCGGCGTGAATCGGGATTGCAGCCGGGCCGCCACGCGCGCCTGCAGAAAGCCGGTGGCATGCCGCAGTCCCTCGAGAACTCGCTTCCGCTCACCGCCGTCGCCCATGATCGATACATAGACCGTCGCGAAGTGCAAGTCGGCCGACACTTCGACGCGGAGCACGGTCACCGAGCGCACGCGCGGATCGGCCACGTCGAAGAGAATTGCAGTGGCGACCACCTCGCGAATCGCCTCGGCCATTCGCAGACTTCGATGTGTGGGCATCGCATTCACCTGTAGTCAATCGCGTGTGCGAGGGGAACCCGGTCCGTCCCCGGCTTTCGAGAACGGCTGTGCCGCGTGCGTGTTGTCAGTCGTGCCGCGGCCGGGATCAAAGCGTGCGGCGGATGACGTCGACCCGGTAGGCCTCGATGACGTCGTCGGTCTTGATGTCATCGAAGTTGCCGATCTTGATTCCGCATTCAAAGTTCTGGGGGACTTCCTTGACGTCTTCCTTGTAGCGCTTGAGGGCTTCGATCGAACCTTTGTAGATCTCGCGCCCCTCGCGGATGAGCCGGACCTTGGCCGAGCGCTCGATCGTCCCCTGCGTGACGAAGCAGCCGGCGACGGCGCCAACCTTGGAGATCTTGAAGACCTGGCGGACGACGGCCCTGCCAAGGTGGACCTCTTTGATCTCGGGAACCAGCATCCCTTCAACGGCTTTTTTGATGTCGTCGGTGACCTGGTAGATGATGTCGTAGCGGCGGATCTCGATCTTCTTCTCTTCGGCCAGGGTGATCGCGCGGTCTTCGGGTGCGACCCGGAACCCGATCACGATGGCCTGCGAGGCATCGGCGAGCACGATGTCGCTCTCGGAGATGCCGCCCACTGCCTTCAAGAGGACGCGGATCGGCACCTCCTCGTTGACGAGCTTCTCGAGTTCCTTGGTCAGGGCCTCGATCGACCCCTGGACGTCGGCCTTGATGATCAGGTTCAAGCTCTTCAGCTTCTGCTCGGCCATCTTGCTGTAGAGGTTTTCCAGGGTGACGGACTGGCGATCAGCGTGGGCCAGGTCGCGGGCGCGGACGCGCCGGGCTTCAGCGACTTCGCGGGCGCGCGAGATGTCGTCGATCACGGCGAAGCTCTCGCCCGCCGAGGGCACGATGTCCAGCCCCGAGACTTCGACCGGCATCGACGGCCCGGCCTCCTCGATCGACCGACCCTTGTCGTCAAAAAGGGCGCGGACACGGCCGAAGCCGTCGCCGCAAACCAGTACGTCGCCGACCCTGAGAGTTCCTTCCTGGACCAGAACCGAGGCCAGTACGCCCCTTCCCTCCGATAGCGACGCCTCCAGGCACGTGCCGCTGGCAGGCCGCGATGGATCGGCCTTGAGATCATGCAGATCGGCGATGGTTTCGAGCGTCGACAAGAGCTCGGCGATCCCCTGGCCGGAGGCGGCCGAAGTCTTGACGACCTCGGTGTCGCCGCCCCATTCGGAGGGATTCAAGCCCTGCTGCGACAGCTCGCCGTAGATCTTGTTGATGTTGGCCGGAGTGTCGACGTTGGGCAGGTCGATCTTGTTGAGCGCGACCACGATCGGCACCGCGGCCGCCTTGGCATGGGCGATGGCCTCGACCGTCTGGGGCATCACGCCGTCGTTGGCGGCGACGACCAAGACCACGATGTCCGTGACGTTGGCCCCGCGGGCGCGCATCGAGGTGAACGCCTCGTGACCGGGGGTGTCGACAAAAGTGATCGCCCGGCCGCCCGAGTCGACCTGGTAGGCGCCGATGTGCTGGGTGATGCCGCCGCTCTCGGACTGGACGACATTCGATTTGCGAATCCGGTCCAGAAGGGACGTCTTGCCGTGGTCAACGTGACCCAGGATCGTGATGACCGGCGGCCGCGGCCGCAGGTTTTCTTGCGCCGTCTCGGTCTCGAATGCAGCCAGCAGATCATCTTCAGCGGTACGCTCGTGCACCATCTCGAGCTCGATCCCGAATTCCAGAGACAACAGCACGGCCATCTCTTCGTCCAGTGACGCGTTGATGGTCGCCATGTGATTCATGTTCATGAGCTTGCGAATCAGGTCCTTGGCCTTGACCCCGATTGCTTCGGACAGGCTGCGCACGGTGATCGGCGGCTCGATCTGGATGTGCGACTTGCGCTCGGCGATGGCCGACACGCGATGGCCCCGGTTCTTCTTGATGCCCGACCGGGTACGGCGAACGTCCTCTTCCTCGGTCAGGAGGGCCGAGGCGGGGACCGGCGAGCCCACGCGGCGCTCGCCGGCGCGCTCGCTCCGCCGGGCGCGGCGGCCCGCCCGGTCGGCGACGGAGCCCAACCGCCCGGTGCGGCCCTTGCGCTCGTCGGCCTCGTCGACGATCGGCACCGGTGGCGGCATTCCTGGCCCGGACGCGGGGCCGCGGCGCAAGGCCGGTCCGGTGCCGCCGGGTGCGGGGCCTCCGCCGCGCGGCGGCGCGGCAGGGGGTCCGCTGCCACGCGGAGGGGCCGCGGTCCGAGAACCGCCGCCCGGGCCGGCTGGAGCGCCACCGGGCGCCTGGACGGTATTCAAGGCACCCGAGCGCATCGAGCACCAGCAGCTCTTCCTTGGTCATCGACTTGTCGGGGCGCTGGGTCTTGACCGGCCCGGGTGCCGCCGGCCGCGGCGGACCACCGGGTCGTGGCTGGCTGATCGGCGCCGCCACCGTCGGCAGAGGAGGACGCCGGGGCCCGAGAGAAGGCTCGCGCCGTCCGCCATCACCGCCCCCTTCCGTGCCCGGCCTTCTCAACCCGCCGGGGGACTGCGCGGAAGGCCCTACGCGCGGGGTCGTCGACCGGATGCCCGCCGACGACATGTAGTCACCCGGCTTGAGGGGCTGCAAGCTCGAGCCCCCGTCGGCCCCAGCGGAAGAAGAGGGTTGACCTGCCCTCGACTCCGGCGCGGGCCCTGGCCGGAAGGCGGCGACCGCGGGCGCGTGCTGACCCCGCGATGAGACGTGTGTGCCGACAGCGGGCCAGCGCCGGGGCGAGTCCCGGAGAAACCGCCCGGGCGGGCCAGCGGGGGTGGTGCGCCGGGAGCCGGTCGCGGGCTGGCCGCAGCAGCCGGGGCCGGAGTCGTCGGCGCTGGACGTGCAGTCCCCGAAGGCGAGGAACCAGGGATCAGGCGACCCGGAGCCGCCGCAGCCGGCCCGGCGGTACGAGCAGGCGCGCCGGGGCGGCTCCCTTTTCCGGAGCGGGATGAGCCGGAGAAACCGGAACCGAAGACGGAGGCGCAGCCGGAGACGAGCTCACGCTCGACGGTCCACCCGGCCTGGCGGCGGCCGAACCGGCGGTGTCCGCCGGGCGCGCCGCCGGCGATTGAACGGGAGCGGCGACGGTTCGCGGCGCGGTCACCGAACCCCCGGACTCTCGCCCAGGACCCGGCGAATGCATCAGCTCCTTGATCCGCTCGACGGTTGATGGATCAAGACTGGCCAAGGAGTTGGCCTTGACGTCCAGTCCCCACTTCTGGATGTGCTCCAGCAGCTCCTGACTCTTCAGGCCCAGGTCTTTGGCCAACTCGTGAACTCGCGTCGACAAAGGCAACTCCTCCCGGATTTGATTCCGGTCTCCCGGGCCAGGCGCGATCCTGGCGGCAATGAATTCGTTGATTCGTGAAGTTTCCTGTTCAGGAACCGTCTACCGGGTGGTCCTGGCTGCCGCCAGACCGGCGGTTCGAGCGTGTTGTCGATGCGGATGCACCAGTCGGACGGGGCGGCCCAGACGGCTCCGGAGTCGATGCCGACGCGCCGGACGGCCTGCCCGGTTGTCCTCGACCGCTTCCGTCACGATCCGGATGCTGTCACCTTGATCGTCTTCGCTGGGCGGGGAGGTCACCTCATGCCCCTGGGGCGTGTAGCTCGATGTCTCCGTCGCCAGCGCCACGTCGTGGATCTCGTCTTCGCTGGCCTCGTCACGCTCCGTATCGGTTGCGTCGTCAGGGGATGGTTCGCCCGCGGCCGTGCCAGCCGGTTCGGTCGGCAAAGCCGAACTCAGCTCCGCGTCCGCAGCTTCAAGGCTATCGGCAGGCTCATCCAGGTCGGGGTAGGGTTCCTCTTCCAATTGTACGGCCGCGTCCAGATCGAGGTCAGAATCACCGAAAGAACCGGGCGCCGCGCCGCAAGCTCGCCGTCGTCTGGCTCTGCGCTGCCCTCAGTTCAGCCGATTCTTGGCTCTCGCTCTCGGAGGCGGTCTCGACAGCGACCGCCGGCTCACTGGAGGCGGCCCGCGACCCCTTGCGCCGAGGAAGATCCTCGGTCTGCGCCTCGGCCAGTACCTCGGCCTTGGCGACGATCTCGACGGCATGTTCTTCGGTCAATCCTTCAATTGTGTTCACCAGATCGGCGATTTCCATGACCGACAGGTCGTCGTAGCTCAAAATACCCTGCTCGACGAGTCGTTCGGCCAGCTCGACGTCGACGATGTCGATCTTCTCGAATGACTTGACCGCCTTCTCGATGACTTCGTCGAGCTCTTCGGCGGTCATGATCTCGATGTCCCAGCCGACCAGCTTGGAGGCGAGCCGCACGTTCTGGCCGCGGCGGCCGATGGCCAGTGAGAGCTGATCGTCACGCACCAGCACGATCGCCCGGCCCAGAAGATGGCAAAGCATGACCTCGTCGATCTCGGCTGGCTGAAGGGCGTTGGGGATCAAGACTTGAAGCGACTCGTTCCACCGCACGATGTCGATGCGCTCGCCCCCCAGCTCATCGACGATGTTCTTGATTCGAGTTCCGCGCACGCCCACGCACGCACCCACAGCATCGACCTTGGTGTCGATCGAGGTCACCGCAACCTTCGACCGGTAGCCGGCTTCGCGAGCGAGAGCTCGGATCGCGATGATCTGATCGGCGATTTCGGGGATTTCCAGCTCGAAAAGGCGGCGCACGAAGTCAGGATGCGTCCGGCTGAGGATGATCTTGACTCGCTGCCCAACCTTGCGAACGTCGAGGATGATGGCGCGGATCCGCTCGCTCGGGATGATAGCTCTCGCCCGGGATCTGCTCGCTCCGCGGCAGGATGGCGTCGGTCTTGCCCAGGTTGACGATGACCGCCCCTCCCTCGAAACGTTGCACCGTCCCCGTGACCAGATCGCCTCTCTGGTCCTCAAATTCGTCGAACAGGCTGTCGCGCTCGGCCTCGCGGATCTTCTGGATGATGACCTGCTTGGCCGTCTGGGCGGCGATTCGGCCCAGCTCGGAAGGGTCCATCCTTGACCCGTCCTTGGTGGCTTCGATGGCGCCTGAGTCCGGATCGATGCGGACGTCGATCTCCCCGGCGTCCGGGTAATGCTTGCGTGCGGCGGTGGTGAGTGCCGATTGAATTCCCTCGAACAGAATATCCTTGGCGATATTCTTATCGCGGTGAATACTATCGACAATGCGGACCAGATCGACGCTCATTCATATCCTCCGAGGCGTGCTCGAGATACTTAACCGCTGGCTGGCGGGGTGCCGGGCCGAAGCGGAACGGGCGACTACCGCAGGAACGCCCGGCCCGCTCGAAAGGGGCTCGGAGTTCCAATTCTTGCGGTGCGCCGAAGTGAGCCACACCTCCCTGGGAGCGCTCGAACGCCCGGGCCGCACGGAAACCCAGGCGCAGGGAGCGAACCAAGCCCCTGGCGAGCCGAGCCCGACGATCGACCTACAGACTCCGGCCCCAGGGTGCAATCTAACACGAGGTTGACAGCGCTGTCAAGCGGCCGAACAATGGAAAGGTAATTGCCTTGAAGGAATTGCGGCCGCGCGAGTGCGCACTGATGGCCGCCCTCGGAGGGATACCCGCGACACGTCCGTGCGCCATGCCCCGACAATGGTCTCGTACGTGGGAATCCCTGCCACTGGACGACCAATCGCTCCGCGCGCTCTCGGCGCACGCCCGGCTTCTGTGTAGGCCCCGACAACTAGCCGGCGGCCACGAGCTCAGCCCGACAGACCAACCATCGAAATGGGGAAGACTTGCTGCCCGGCCATCCAGGCTTTTCGGCCAAGACCGGTCGCCTCGAGCAATTTCGCTTCCGCAACGAGCACCCTGCCGGCCAATCGCCCTTTAGTGAATACACGATCAGGTACAACCGGGGGTGACGCGGCAATCTCGCCATACCATGCGGGCCCGACTTCATGAATCTTCACTCCCAATCGATGACCGGCCTGGTGGACACCCATGCCCACCTGGATGATCGACGCCTTTGTGTCGACCTGAACGGTGTACTCGAGCCGAGCGCAACAGAATGGCGTGACCCAGGTCATCGCCATCGCCACCACGGCAGCCAGCAGCGCTGCCGTGGTTGAGCTGGCACAGGCCCACCGCGGAGTCTTCGCCGCCGTGGGAATTCATCCCAACGACGCGGCTGAATCTGGCCAGAACGACTGGTCGGAAATCGCGCTGCTGGCCTCTCGTCCAGGCGTCGTCGCCATCGGCGAGACCGGTTTGGACCGATACTGGGACCGCACGCCGTTCCCGGTACAGCAAGACTGGTTCGCGCGGCACCTCGCGCTGGCATGCGAGCACGACCTCCCCGTCGTGATCCACAGCCGTGAGTGCCAGAGCGACATCATCGAGCAGTTGCAGAAGCTCGGCCGGCCCGTCCGGGGAGTGATGCACTCGTTCACCGGCACCTGGGACGACGCTCAGGCTCTCCTGGACCTGGGCTTGCACCTGTCATTTGCCGGCATGGTGACCTTCGCCAACAAGGCCCTGGACGCGCTGCGCGAAGTGGCCGCGCGCACGCCCCCTGACCGCCTGCTGACCGAGACCGATAGCCCCTATTTGAGCCCTCATCCATTCCGCGGCCGGACCAACGAGCCGGCCTACGTCGCCGTCACGGCCCAGAAACTCGCTGAAATCCGGGGCGTCTCACCGGAACACCTCGCGACGGTGACCACCGCCAACGCCCGCAGCCTGTTCCGCCTGCCCGGCGGCGAAACCCTCTGATCTCTCTGTCGCCCCACTCAGTGCACATCGTTGCGCGACGAACAGCACTTCTCGGCGCGCAGTTTGCTCACTATAACGGCTTGACGGATTTCGAGAAGTTTCCCGGGCGCTCAGTCCACCCAGTAGAATCAGCGCAATCCGTCCGGTCGACCTGATCGTCACAATCTCAAACGAACAGACTTGAAATTCTACAAAATTGTATGTTCTTCCCCTCGACGCTGACCATGTTGTAGCCTCTAATCGAAATACATGGATCAGCATTTTCGTCGCATCAGAGCGGTTGCACGCCGGCCATGGCCCGGCGCGGGAACGCCTCTGTCAAATCCATGAGGACATCGTCGTCACGTACGGGAGTATTCGGGAACCATGGCGCGGGGAAGTCTGCTCAGAGAGGCTTGGGAGGTCATCCCGGTCGCGATTCTGATTCTTGGCGGGGGTTTGATCGCGATCCGGAGCGGAATTGAACGCCCAGTCTCGGGAACATTTGTGCGGCACGTCGCTGGCAACTTTTCGCTAATGGTCTTTAGGCTAATGGGTTATGCCGCCGCGCTGGCGACGCTCCAGTATTGGATCGGGGCTCACGCGCTGCTCGGCTGGCCCTGAAACGCACGGATGTAGGGCATGGCATAAAGGATGAACGACCGGAATCCCGATCATCCATCCGTGCCGCGATCACGGGGGTCGGGCACTCAGACCCCGCGGGCGCTCGGGTCCCAGAGAATCTTGTGCTGCTGCAACTGAAGCCGGATTGGCAGCCTAGATTGCAGGATCCATTCGGCCAGCTCGGTGGGATTGACCTGGCCGAAAGCGGCGCTGAATAGAACGGGGCAGCGCTCCGTCAAACGCCGGCCGCCGACAATGCCCACGGCCCAGTCGAAATCGGCGCGGTCGCAAACGACCACCTTGACCTCGTCGATCGGCTTGAGCCGATCGAGATTGGCCCAGAAGTTAGCCTCCACTTCACCGGAGCCGGGCGTTTTGATGTCGAGAATGATCCGCACGCGCGGATCCACCGCAGAAATGTCGATGGCACCACTGGTTTCGAGCAGGACCGTCGTGCCGGCGCCCGCAAGTCGCTCCATGAGCGGGTAGACCTCGGGCTGCAAGAGGGGTTCGCCGCCAGTGATTTCGACCAAGCTGTCGCCCAGCTTCAGCGCTCGCGCGAGGACCTCATCGACTTCCAGAACCTCGCCCTGGCCAAAGGCATGCGGCGTGTCGCAGTACACGCAGCGCAGGTTGCACGCCGTCAGCCGGATGAAGACACACGGCAAACCGGCGAACGTGCTCTCTCCCTGAAGGCTGCGGTAGATCTCGTGGACGAGCAGAGTCCCGGCCGGCTTACCTTCGAGCGGTTTCAGGCGATGGTCGTGCTGGGGAGGAAGTGTGACCATCGGCAGCCGAGGGCCGCCCGGAGCAACCGCAGGTGACAACGGTCCATTCCCACGATCCTGAAGCAACGATCCGGACGACATGAGTGTTCCTGCCCAAAGTGATCCGCGTTGGTTCCCACTCATCGCCTATTTTTTCATCCGGGCTGCCTGCTCGCCCCGGGCCCATTCCCGCAGTCGGATCTCCCAAGCGATTTCGTCGCTGGAATCCTCCTCCACGACCCATCGG
Organism: uncultured Isosphaeraceae bacterium; assembly: GCA_963781785.1. GTDB lineage: Bacteria > Planctomycetota > Planctomycetia > Isosphaerales > Isosphaeraceae > CAWAHD01. The sequence goes on from CAWAHD010000002.1 coordinate 2,673,187, forward strand.
ACAACTTCCTCGGCCCGTAACGGCAGGAACTCGCTCTTTCCGGACGGGACGTACTTGCCGTCGGGCCCGAGCTGCTCGATCACCAGGGATTCGCCGTCGAACCGCCAGAGCTCGGCGACCCGTAGCGCCGCATAGATGCCAGGGCGGTCGATCTGGGACGGCGAGATGTCGATCTCGATCGCCAGGTCGGGATTGGGATAATCGGCGATCGAGTTCGACTTGCGGGCTAACGACCTGGCATCGGCCGCCCGCTTTTCGGGATCGAAGTAGTAGCACAGGTCGGCTTCCAGCCCGCGAGCGATTTCGGGCCGCTTCCATGTGGTCTCACCGAGGCCTCGGCAAGGGATCCTCCACTCAAACGTGACGACCTTGACGAACCAACCGAACAAGTCCCGGAAGCCTTCGTGCTCGCGTCCCTTGGTCATGATCTCCAAGTCCTTGCCGTCGTACGCCAGGTAAACGTGCTGCCGTTCGCCGATCGCGTCGGAAAGACGGTCGTAAAGTTCCCAGTCCAAACCCCGGATCACGATCCGCTGTTCGTCCAGGATGGGATTGAGTTCGCGGAAGGGTCAGCGGTCCGGTGGGGGCACTCGCGGGTTGCGTGATCGTGCTCATGGTCAAGGCTCCGTTCGGATTGATCGAATCTGTACCATTGTACCACCGGGCGTCTGATCGTCAGCAATCGGCGCAATTTCAGCGAATTGGCGGTGGTTGTCGTTTCACGCCAGGCGGCGGCGCTGACACGCGACCATGTACGTCGCCTCGAGGTCGATGGGCAGACAGTGCTCGGCGTCCAGCGCAAGGGGCAGCACGGGCAAGGGCCGGCCGATTTCCAAGGGCGCCGGCCACACCTCGATCTGTTCCGCCTGGTCGCGGACGATCGGTCGATAGGCGACCGCGTACAAAACTGGCTTGGCTGGTAGCGCGAATGCCCCCGCATGGCCGAGCACCTGCATCATCTCGTCGTGAATATTCGCGTCGCGGCTCGTGACGATATCGATCACGATCAAGCTGACGCCCTGGCACAAATAACTGGCACACTTGACCGCGAAAGCCCGTCGATTGACGTCGCGGTCCTTGTTGGCCGGACTCACCAGTTCGATCGCGGCCACGAGCCGAGTTCCTCCCTCGTCCGCGAAGATCAGGATTGCGACGCCCTCGGGGAATGCGGCGGGAACAACGAGCACCGGGGCAGGGGGTGCCCAGGCGCGAGAGAGTGTTACCGTCCCACCAGCCGGGTGACCCGACGGACCCGAGTCGGCAAACGTCGCCACGTCGATCTCGACACGGGTTCCAAGCTGCGCATGTTCTTCGGCAAAGTAGCCCTCCGGCAACAGGGTTTCGTTCAAGGCATCGGCGATTGCGCCAGCCCAGTTGACGTGAAACGACTCCCAGTGCCGGCGCGGCGCCAGCGGTGGATGAAAATGGTCGAGCAGCGGCATCCCGTCTCCTTCGTTTCGACCCCCCGTGCCTCAACGCGGCTTCAAAATCCGCTTGACCCGGGCGGCTTCGGCCTTGATGAATTCCACGTCCAGGAACGGGTCGGCCGAGACCCTCTGGAAGCGGACGTTTCCCTCGGCGTCGATCAGGAATACGCCGTGCAGTGGCTGCCTTTCAAAGTCGTCGTAGGAGCGGTAAAGCTTGAATAGCTCCTGCTTGGGGTCGGCCAGGAACGGTATCGGAAACTTGATGTCGTCCTTGTTGTTCTTGAGGGCTTTGCAGGCGGCGGAATCGTCCGTGCTGATGGCAACCGTGTCGATGTCGAGTTTCCTGAGCTTCTCGTATTCCGTGCCGAAGAGCTGCAACTGCTGCATGCAGTGGGCGCACTTGCCTCCCAGGAAGAAGAGCACCAGGACATTTCTTCCCTTGTGACCGGCGAGGGACCAGGCGGTGCCCGTGATGTCTGGCCGCGAGAATCGGAAGGGCTGCGAATGGGGCCCAGACCAGAGGACCGAGCGTCGTCAGGTCGATGCGGTTAACGGCCGTCTCGTCGGTGCCGCCCGTGTTGACCGGTTGGGGAGGTGACGCCGTCCAGGTGCCCTCGGCCTTCCATCGGGCGACGATCGGCTCGATGCGGCGAAAGACCGGCACGTCGCGGTCGGCCCAGCGGGCGATCCCTTCGAGCGAACGATACGCGTCGCGAGCTTCCTTGTCCTTGCCCGCGGCGTGGAGGATTTCGACCAGAGCGGCCGCAGGCGGGACCTGGTTGGGGTTCCTGGCTACCGCCTGCCGAGCGGTGCTTTCGGCGAAACCGTAATTGCGAGCCGCCAGGTGTGCTCGGGCCAGGGCTTCGGTCCGCATCGAACTCGCCCTGCCAAACTGCTCGAACGCCGGGCCGATCTCGCCGCGGCCAGAGCAGCGAATAGCCCTCGAGCTCCGCGAGCGCTGCCTTTGCCCCGGGGGTTGTGAGCTTTCGCAAGATCTCGACCTGCGCAGCAAGCTTGCCCTGGTCGTTCTTGGCCGCATAAGCCTGACCGAGCGTGTACGCCTTTTGCTCCTGCTCGTACGGAATGCTGGACCAGTCGAGCGCGCCAGAGGTCGTTGCGTCGATCAGATCGTCCCAGAGCTCGTACCGCGTGAGTAGCTCTGACCACCTCGACCGGCCGCTCCGTTGCGGCGAGCCGCCGTCGTTGGGCCCGTTCTTGGACGGGTCGCGAGGCTGCTCCACCAGGTTCCGGGCGACCGCGATCGCATCCCGGACGCGCCCGATATGGCTCAAGCTGGTGCAAAGCCACTGGTTGTTGTGCGCATAGTTGTGGATCTCAAACGGCATGACCCGATCGCGGATCATGTAGGCATGGTCGACCCGGGCCGAGCCCTCCTGCTGGTAGGCCGCGTCGGCATACCGCTTTAGCTCGGTATAGGTATGTCCGGGCATGTGCCAGGCATGGGCAATTCCCGGGGCGGACCTGGCAAAAAGAGCCGCCGACTTCTCGGCGCGGATCGGCTTGTGCCCGTCCCAGAGATGAATTCGGTAGTGATGGGCACCGGGATGCATCGGCTCGACTTGAAGGACCGTGTCGAGCAACGTGTCGACGGCCTGCCGGCTGCCGATTCCGGCTCCGCCAAATGAATTCTGCCAGGTTACCATGGCCAGCCAGGCCCGGGCGTCGATGTCGCCCGGAAAATCCTGGACGATCGTCTCGAGACCGCGGAGCAACCCGTCCCGCCGCGCTCGGTCGGCGGCGCCGTCCTGGAAATACGATTCCAGCGCGGCCAGATAGAGCAACTCGTGCTGGCTCATCTTGGCGGTCCGCTTGCGTGCTTCCTTGAGGAAGCCCTTGGCGCGCCTGGGATTGACGACGTTGGACATCGCCATGCCCCAGTAGGCCATGCCGCAGTCCGGGTCGATCGTGGCCGCCTGGCGGAACGATCGTTCGGCCTCAAAGTAATAAAACGAGTGGAGCTGCCCCACACCCTGGTCAACGAAAGCCTGTGCCTCAGGCTTCTTGGTGGTGACGGCAAAGTGGACTTTCCCCATGCCCGGCATCAAGTAGGCCGCATGTCTTGGCCCGTCGTTGAATGCCTCGCCGTGCACCGAATGACCGGGAGCGGGAACGGCCGGGTTGGCTTCCGATGCCGGCGCGGTCGGTTTGACGGGCTCATCACCAGAAGCCCGGAATTCGAGCGGGCCAGACCCCACCGTGAAGGCGATCATCGCCACGAACCCACACTGGACCACGCGCATGAGCAAAGTCTCCGGTCGTCGAAACGGCACGATTTCTGAACCCGGCCCGGGCAAGAGCGCCACCCGAACCCCCTGCGGACAATCGTCCGCTCAGGCCATTGTCGCTTAACGACCGTATGAATGCCAGTTCCCGAGATCATCGTGACTTTCGTGGTCCGATCGTTGACAATCGAGATCATGATCTGCGATGACGACGGACGCCTCAAAACTTCGCGTCGTCCGTATTGAGAGCGTGGTCTGCGCCCGGGCGACAGGAGACTGTCGCCGCTCCACTCGCCGACGCATTGATCCGCTCGCAAACCACCGAGGAGTCAACCGGATGCGTACCGCAATGCCCATCGCCGCGCTGGCCCTGATGACGCTCGGGGCGGCCTTGCCGGCGTTCGACGAGCCCATTCCCCTCAAGGTGCTCTACGCGGGCAAGCCGAATCGCGCGCGAACGGCCGACTTCCGGGCCTTCCTGGAGGCGCACTTCGCCAAAGTCGGCGTGGGCGATTATCTCGCACTGAGTGCGGCGGGTACCAAGGGCTATGATGTCGTCATCCTGGACTGGCCCGACTTGCCGCCCCGCGACGACAAAGGATTCCAGCGCCCGGCCCTGGAACGGGACTATGACCGACCGACCATCCTGATCGGCGGCGGTACGCTCGCCGTGGGACGACATCTCGAATTGAAAGTCGACGATCTGTGCATCTGCCTGGGCGACGCTGCCCACGGCATCCGGACCGAGCACGAGATCTTTCACAAGCCCTACAAAGTCGATATCGCCCTGGAAGATCGCCCCACGCCGTCCTCCTACCGCAGTTGGCCCGAGGGCGAAAAGCTCGGTAGGGCGATCAAGGTCTGGAAGGTTCAAGAGCGGGGATGGACCATCGAACAGCCGATTGGTGTCCCGATGCTGCCGGGCATGGTCTCCGATCCCTACGGATTTGAAGACTCGCCGGACGCCGAGATCATCTCCGGCGGGATCAACATGAAGAGCCCCGCCTCCGTGGCAATCGGCCGGCACGGAAACTTCCTGCTCTGGGGCTTCTACGGGTCTCCCTCTGCGCTTACTCCCGAGGCCCGCAAGTGCCTCGTCAACGCGATCTGCTACATCCGGAAATTTGACGGCCAAAAGCCGATCGTGCACAAGTTCCGTGGCCGCATGGCCCGCGAATGGGCGCTCGCTTATCCATTCTTTTACAAGGATATATCGAATCGCGAGCGATTCACGGAGCTCCAGCCGGAGGCGGTGCGCAAGGACGCGGCGAAGGTCGCGGAGCTTCATCGCAAGCAGGCGGAGGCGTATCGGGCCTATTTTCCCGAGGACGCCCGAAGGCAGCTCGGGACCGACCCGAATCGATACATCGAGTATTACCGCAATAACCTGGAATTCCTTCGACCCAAGACCGGCTCCAGTTTTCCGTTCGAAGTGGACGAGGACGTCAAGGGCCTGGGGCTCTCCAACCGCAAGCTCGATCTGCTGGACCGTTGCATCGCCATGCTCGAGCGGAACGATCGACCCGAGCTGGCCCTGCGGATCCTGAAGCGGTACACCACCGAAGACTATCCGGATGCCGGAGGGTGGCGGTCCTGGCTGAAGTCAAACCGCCGCCGCCTCTTCTTCACGGACGTCGGCGGCTTCAAGTTCCTGGTCACCCCCGAGTCCTCGGAGAGCCGCGTGGCCAACCGGAAGGCCGGCGGGATACCCGGTGCGAAGAGCCCGATCGTTGTCGAGGCTGGTCTTTCTCCCGTGAAGGTGCATCCGGGTGAGACCCTGGAATTCATCATCAGCGTCAAACTCGCGCCGGCCTGGCACATCTACGCCGCCCAAGGGTCTGATGGACCCAGCGTCGCCACGACGCTGAAGCTGACACTTCCGAAGGGAGTCGAGCCGGACGGCGAGTGGGCCTACCCCGATCCGGTCCGGGGGAAGAAGGGCCAGATGATCTACGAAGGGACGCTGGAATTCCGCCGCAAGCTCCGCGTCGAAAAAGCTGCGGCTCAGGGCCCGATCGACCTGATTCTGCGCGTTCGGCTATCAGGCCTGCGACCTCTTCTCTTGCCGGCCGCCGATGAAAGTCGAACTCACGGCCCGAGGCGAAGTCGTCGCCGTCCGGCCAGAACAGCGGTAGCCTCGGGAGCGGTCCGCTACAATTGGAGTAATGACCCGTCGCGGGTGGGCGCTTCGAAAGTAAGTCCTGGAAAGAGGACCACCAAATCGGAGGACTTTCCCACGTCGCGCGACGATGTCCGCAGGTCTGTCTTGTTGTCGAGCCCACGGTCGCCGGACGATGCCGGATCGGCAAGACGGAATTCTTGTATCCCTGAGGAGACTGCCGTGGCCACCACCGTCGACCGATTGATCCTCGACCTGCTCGAATGGATCGGTCCGAGCCCGCGGCCGTACTTTGAAGTGATGGAAGCCTGGCGCACGTCGTGCCCCCGCCTGCCAGTCTGGGAGGAGGCCGATGAACGCGGCTTCGTCGAGCGCAGCCACGAGAGCGGTCAGGCAGCCTGTGTGCGCGTTTCGGCTATGGGACGGGAGTTTCTCGGCAAGCATCGCGAGGCACCGCCAGCGAGTGTCCCGTCAATCTTCGATTGACCCGTTGTTGGGCGCGACTCCCCAGCCTCCGGCCGTCGGCCCGCCGACCCCGCTCTCCGCGCTGTTCGGCGCGGGTCTCCCGACCCCGCCCCGCGGCCGACCGACAGGTCTCCACGTGCCGTTCCCCTCTATCCAGGATTGACGGCTTGCACGGTGCTCGACGTACCTCGCCCGAAGCGATCTTACGAGGCGCGCCGAACTGATCCGGCGATCGTTGCTAGAGTCAGAGTTCTGACATCGGAGCATACCGACCGCCAGATCGCCGCCTTGCTGGATCAGGACGGTTTCCGGTCAGGTACTGGAAGTCGATTCACTCAGAACATCGCTCCACAACTTAGATAGAGTTATTCTATCAAAAGTAGCTGTCCCGAAGCACCGTCGGCGTGCGCCGGGGATTACCGGGCCGATTACCTCGACCACGCACACAAATCCACTCGCTCAGCTCGCGTGGTGATGCTATACCGGTGCCATGGCAAGGAAACGCAGTCCTCCCAGGAGACAGCCGGCCAAACCCCCCGCGGTCCTTTCCGATCCCGCGGAGCAGACAGCGGCCGACCACCGCCTCGATGCGCTTCATCGGCAAGTGCGGGAGATCCTCGCCACGGCCAGGGAGCGGGCTTGGCAGTCGGTCAACACGATCATGGTCGACGCCTACTGGGAGGTCGGTCGCGCCATCGTCGAAGATGAACAAGCCGGCAAACAGAGGGCCAGCTATGGCAAGCGGGTCCTGGAAGGACTCGCCAAGCGTCTGCAGGCGGAGTTCGGAAAGGGCTATGACCCGTCAAACCTGCGGAACATGCGAGCGTTCTTCGTGACCTACCCGATTCGTGACGCACTGCGTCGCGAATTGACGTGGACCCATTACCGGCTCTTGCTTGATCGGCAAGCTCCAGCTCTTCCTGCTCGAGCTGGGCAAGGGATTCGCCTTCATGGGTCGCCAGCAGCGGATCACCCTCGATGGCGAGCACTTCTTCATCGACCTGGTGTTTTACAACCGACTCACGCGTTCCTTCGTCCTCCTGGACCTCAAGGTCGGGAAGCTCACGCATCAGGACCTCGGGCAGATGCAGATGTACGTCAACGATTACCAGCGCGAGCTGACGGCCCCGGACGAGAATCCGCCTATCGGGATCGTGCTGTGCACGGACAAGAGCGAAGCGGTGGTCCGGTACGCGCTGCCCGAGGGAAATTCGCAGATCTTTGCGTCACACGGCAAGGCAAGTTGCGCTCGGTGTCATTGTGGTCGCGCGTGGCTTCTTGAGGTGATCCGGCCGGTCGAAGCGAACAATGCCCCTGGTTCGCGGAGTCTGCTGAATCAGTTTTTGGGCAAGCCCGCGGCCTCAGCGAGGCGCTGGTCTAAGCTCCGCTCGAGCTCGGCACAGCGAATGTTTCGGTGGCGAACAACGCCTTCGGCGTCGATGACGAAGGCTGTCGGATAGGCATTGACGTGCCAATCCATGCAGATCGGTCTCTGCCTTCGTCTCGCCTTCCCAGTAGCGAACGAACAGTCCGACCGGTAGGGCCCAACCTGTCTGCCTTGCCGTGTCGAGCACGACGATTCGCTTTGATGCTCGATGAAGCAGCAATCGCATTCTTGATACCCTTTTCATGCACAAAGTGATGGAGCCAGAAGCCATCGCGTCGGGCCTCGTAGCGGGAGAAGACCGCTGCGCTCTCGGTCGGACCGAACCGGGCCTTGGCCCGAGCGAGTTCTCCTCAGGACGCATCGGTGTCGCGAGCCCGCACCGTCACCAGACGAGCCTTCTGACCACAGGCGGCGGTCGAGGCCATCTTCCATTCACCTTCGCTCAACTCCAAACCAACGTAAAGCACCGCCGCGACCGCCGCGGCAGAACTGAGACTGTGGGTCGCTGTCATGAGTAAACTCCTCGAGAGAGGGTGCTGATATCGCCAATTCGAGCTCGCCGGCAGCGACTCACGTCACCTACCACTCGCTGCCCGCCCGCATAGTATCTTTCTTTTATGCTGCAGACACGCTGGCGAGACGAGTCGCTTATGATGATGCCCATTTGTAGCGAACCCTCTCCACTCTAAAAGTCCGTCCACGAACGCGAGAAGCACGCGATCAACGACTCAAAGCAGCGACCGTCACCACGACATCGTTCGAGAGACTTGCCCGATCGTTCGGGCTCTCCGCAGCGACGCTTTCCCTTATCCGTCCCCCAACTCTTTGTTAGAGTGAAACAAGGCAACCGACTTACAACCAGTCTCGAACATCTCAACGTCGGTCTGGGGCTGGGCAGAGTTTGAGCGAAGAGGTTACGGCAAGCGAATCGTTTCACATGAGTGGGTTGACAATGAGCAGGCGAACCGATAGTCCCGACCTCATGAATCCCGAGCAAGAGCACGACCGCACCGAGCCGCAGACAGCGCCCAGCGGCGATGAGCTCGAGCTAGGAATCGGCAAGGAATTCCGGGAAGTCGACGAGAAGGGTGTGCCTGTTGTGATGTCCCGGCCCAAGCCGCGTGGTTTGTTGCCCATCCCCTGGGAGGTGGCGCAAATCATCGCCAAGGAAGAATCCCGGCTCTTGAACGAGCATGGCATTGTGCCGACACCAGAAGCACGGCAACGAATGGTAGACTCGTTCACGATGCAATACTACTACGAGGGCTTCTACGTGGCCTACCGTCCGACACCACAAGGGCCGGAAGTGCTGGCAGTAGGAGACGAAGAGATTGGCCGGCTCCTGCGTGGTATGGACCAGCAGGAGCGCCTGAAAATCAAAGTCAGGCAGCCTTAATCTATGTCGCGACTCGAAGTCCCGCTTCTTGGCAAACCGGTCTGGGCGACCGGGGATATCCTACTACGAGCTGAACTCGACCTCCTGATCAAAGACAACCGCGGGGCTTGGCAGACGGCGACCTTCCGCGTGGACCCCGGCACCGAGATGACGTCCATGCCGGCATCGCTTGCCCGCTCCCTTGACCTGCCGATGCCGATGAACCCGGTTCCCGGCGGCCTCGATGTCTCAGGTGCAATACGAGAGGTCCGAGCTGGTCTTATTCGGGCTCGTGTCGACGGAATGGACCCGAGCGAGTACGCGTTTCCGTGCTACTTCATCGGCGACCCTGATGCGCCCTTCGACCCTAACCAGCCGCCGAGGTTTCCGAGAACTCTCTTGGGTCTGACCGGCGTCGTGGACAAGATCCGCATTCTCTTCGATGGCACGCCGACGGCCACCGCACCGCATGGGCTCATGGTCGTCGAGAAGATATAGACGATTCTCATCACGCCATCTGACCATCCGAGATGGAGCGCGCTCCGGTCAAGAAAAGAAAGGGCAGGCACTTTCGGCCTTGTGTGCAATCGAGCCAATCGGGCGGGCTGCTCAGCGCATCCCGTCGATGAAAAAAACGGATATGCATTTTTCTGGAGGGGGACAGCGCGACCGACGGCCCGACGTTCGCCCCACGCGCAGGCAACCTGTCGTCGCGTTTACGATCGGCTGACCGAGGCGCATGCGTCACCCAAAGCACCGCTTCCGGCTTGAATCGCTGTCGCGCGCAGCCTCGGTCGGCGATCGTCGTCTGCGGCACGACGTCGGGTTCTCCGGGGAATGGGAATAAATCGAAACGATTCTTCGTGAATTCGATCGAGCTACTGCGCCGGGCAACCACCGAGATTCGCCAAGTGGTGCACACGTAATCGCGCGGCGACTGCTCGCAGCCGCTCACGACTGGCCGCGAAGAATCGGCCCAGCAGCCGGCCGCCCCTCAGCTTCTCCAGCCGAGCCTGCCAGCCTTGAGCGCTGGTGCCAACCCGGGCAAGGATCCCCGCCAGCTCAGCGGAGATCGCAGACTTCCCCTCGCGGAACAGCCGCCCCGTGTAATCGACGAGGAGCGAATAACTGCCCAGCGAGAGACCTTCCACCATGCCTTCACGGGGTGAATCCAGCTTGCGTCGATCTTCGACCGGGCACAGCCAGATTTGTTTCCTCCAGGCCGGCCGACGCGGCCGATCCGGCCACGCTCCCGTGCTCAGCCGCCTTGAGGTCGCCGGTTCGCCCCTGGGCTTTCACGTGCTCCACGCGCGCGGCCACCGAGGTGTGAGGGCCCTCTTCCGGAACCTCCACGATACGCGCGGCCACCGGGCTGAGATCGATGTAAACGCAAATCGCGAGCAGCGATTCTTCATCAAGCACTCCAACGCACTTGAACCTCGCCTCGAAAAACGGCCCGCGCCTTGTCCTGTCGGTTGGTTAACCCGAGACCGTGGCTGGTTCAGATTCGGAATCTGTCACAACTCCGCGCCGCTGCGCATCTTTTCGGATTTGAGATTTAGGATTTTGTGCTTGGTTGCGGCTCTGCCGCATTCGAGTCTACCTCCGCACCATCTCTGCGCCGTGCGCGCATCTTTGCGGATTTGAGATTTGGGATTTCGTGCTTGGTTGCGGCTTAGCCGCGTTGGGATTTCGTGCTTGGTTGCGGCTTAGCCGCGTAGGGATTTCGTGCTTGGTTGCGGCTCTGCCGCATCTGAGACTACTTCCGTACCACTTCTGCGCCCTGCGCATCTTTGGGGATTTGAGATTTAGGATTTAGGATTTGGGATTTCGTGCTTGTTTGCGGCTCTGCAATCGCCCGCGGGTCTTCGCCACCCACTCAGCGTCCTTGAGCCGCGCATGAACCCAGTCAGTCGACACCGGCAGGGTCTGCCGGGCCTTGTCGCGAGGGGGAAAGAGCCGTCCCCACCGCCGCACGACCTCCTCATCCGACCAGCCATTGGCCACTTCCGGGTCGAGGCGCACGAGCACGTGCAAATGATTGTCCAGCACCGAGAAGCCGCCAACCGATACAGCAAAGATGTCGGCGAGCTCTTGCAATCGGTGTTCGATCCACTGTTTTCGGCTCTTCTGGCCTTCGCTTTCGCCCAGGAGGAACGCACGTCGAACGCAGCGCGTGATCCAATGATACTAACGGGTTATGGCTGTATCGATCAGTTGTGAACGCGCCGCCGTCATGATGCAGCCTTCTCGGGTGTTGGCTTCGCTGGACCACCGAATCTACCCGTACGAACGGCCCGACGCAATATGCGCAGTGCCTATCCTTTGCATTCGGGAGCGCGGTGCGCCGTGGACTCGCTGTTCCGGTTCCGGTATAACCTCGCAATCCGGGCTAGGGCCGCGCTGATCAACAGCGCGACCAAAGCGCCGACCACGAGATAGTACGGGATTCGGTTGGACGCCCGGGCGGAAGGGCGCTCAAAATCACCCAGCCCGAAAGCCGCCAGGGAAAAGTCTTCACTGGGAGTGGCGCCCAGTGCGAAGCGATCGAGCTCGTACAAGGTATCCTCAAAGAATCTTTTCTTTTTTGTACTAAAGTCGTCCCACCCGTCATATTTTATACGGATAGGTATCGGCGTTCCTTGTTCCTGCCTGTAGTCCACGGAACCGCTGATATGGCTGATGATTGGAGGTTGGCCCGGCTTGGTGTGAGTAACGCTTATTTCGTAGTCCCGAATGACCCAGTTGAATGACGTTTCCAAACGGAGCCAACCCTCCATATTGGGTTTCTTGAAATCGTTTGGGGCGTACTCAAAGACAACCTTTGTGAGCGCTCGTCCTGAATCGGTTGTGTTCGAGACTTCGGTTACGTGGAACTGCGGGGAGTTCACGTATTCGACAAAGTCAGGGAAACCCGCCAGGCAGTAAGGGGCGTTCTTTACGCGGTGTCGGAAAGTCTGAACGTTGTACGGAATTACGGTTCCATTCTCACTTCGCACCAGGAAGTATGGACCCCCCGGCGCGCGACGGCTCACCATGAACTGGTGTGAGCCCGCGCTCACGATGACGCTGTCGATGTAGAGCTTCGGCTCCTTGAGCCGATTGAAGTATTTTGCGTTAGTCAACCAAAGTTTTTCATTGGGTTCACTGAAGACATAAAAAAACCCCCGAAAGCCTCGTTCACGCGGCGGTTTCTGTGAGGTGTCGGAGGCACCTTGAATTGGAAGGCTCGCAGACCGTTTGTAGGTGCTTTCTCTGCCGTCGATCTGAGCGTTGCGGTAACACGCTTCCAGTTCCCTCAACGCCTGCCGGTAGCGAGGTAGGAATTCAGTTGGCGAAAGCCTCGCGCCGTCCAATTCGGCACCGACGCCCGCAGTCAGTGCGCCGTGGGCGATAATCACACAGAACCCGAAGGCCACAATGTTCAAACCAGCGCCCGAGGGGCTCGCCAGGAATGCGACTCTCATAGAGATACTCCGCGATCGGAAATTCCCAAAAGCACGGCCTCCGAGTCGCGGGCTGGTTAAACGCGCCGCGGTCTTGGTGCGTGCTGTGAGGTAGGGGATGCGCAAGGTGAATGTTCGATGCGTCATGCCTCTCGAACTGCGTCCGGGTCGGTTCGATCGCTTGGTGCGAGCGCTTCGGACGGGCACCAAGAGTTCAACCACCGCCGCCGCAACTTGGGTCACCAGGGTTGTCGTTTTGGCAGTAGTAACTGTTGCTCGCCGAGTTGTAAAGGCAGGCGCAGCATTTCTGGCAGTCAACTGCATAGGCCTCGCAGGTTCCTACGCTGCAGTCGTCCCCTACACTTTGTAAATCGCACGGACTCGGGTATTCGCACACGTTTTGGTTATTGTTCAACGGCTCGTCGGCGAGAACGTCGGCCGACAGCGAAAAAAGCGACGCGGTGATCATCACGAATCCGGCTGCTGCGAAAACGGCCGATCCGAAACCGCAAATCGTAGCTCGCATGGCAATTCTCCTCGTGTGACAAGTGTCGGCTTCGAGAACCTGGGTTATTCGAACGAAGACGCGCGCGACGTCAGTCTCAGGAGCCAGGATTCGTCTGAGCCGGGTTCTGGCGCACATTCCCACTGATCAAGAGTGGGATCCGAGATTGGAACGGGTTGTTTGTGAAGAGGACCATCCGCAGCTCGAGGCGGCCGGACGTCCCTGCTTTTGCGAATTGAGGACCTGGTGCGCGGATAAGCAGTACGAACTCGCGCGTCTCGTCCGGCTCGAGAACGAACGGTAAGTCTTCAGGAAGAGTGCAGTTACAGTACGACTGACAGCCCACGATCCGAATTTGACCTCTGCCGCGGTTCGTCAATCGGAACGATACCCGGACTTCGTCGCGCGGGGCTAAGGTGCCGAAGGACTTTGCGGTCGAATCGACGAGCAGGGTTTGCCCTGCCATCGAGTACCTCACGGCTTCGCGAATCGAGCCGAAGCCGGTCAAATTCCAGGCAGCGCACAATACGAGCGAGAAGCTTGTGACAACCAGCAGCGTGAAAAACCAGTTCGGCGCCGCCATGCCCAATTTGGGAACAACTCGTTTACGCGATTCCTGTTCCGTCGACATCTGCGACCGGCCTTTCTTCGTCCGCCGAGCCAGCCGGGTTATGATTGAGGGTGGTCACGATCTTTGACGCGTTGTGGGTCAAGATAAGCGATGGGAGATGTCACCGTGCCGTGGAAGTACCAGTGGCCTCTTCTCCGGGCCGCTTGCGTCGTTGCGGGTACTTTGGTCGGCGCGACACCGACGTCGGAGAAGTTGCTCAGAGATTGAGATTACGCCATCGATCATCTTGGCCAGGAACATGACTCCTCCCTGTCGAGTGCACGGCCTGCTTGAAATCTCACGCTCGCGCGAAACGCTACGGTTTCGTCCGTCAGGTAGCCCGTGACTTCAACCTCGAGCGGGGATTCGAACTCGGGATCCGACTCCCGGTCGACGTGAACCGTGAGCTTAACAACTTGCCTCGGTGCTACGCTCGTCGGGAGCGGTTCGATGCTCACGCACGGGCAGCTTGTGGCGATTCGGCTCACGGTTAGCAGGGTGTCCCCAGCATTCCGCAGTCGCAACGAAGCGAAGCTCGACTCCCCTGGCCGGAGCGTCCCGAGACTGATTGGATCAGGGCTGATCTCGAGCGGAAAATGCTGAGACCCCGGCCTTGCCGAAATCACGGGGGGGGGGGCGTGTGATCCAGCGAGAGCAGCACCACCGGAGCGGCAGTGCAAGCGACGACTACCCCAGCCGACAGTAACGCCCGGCGCAGAGAACGCGGGCGGGTGTGGAGAAACGGGATCGCCTGCATCGCCGTGACCCTCGAAGGGAAAACCGAGGACCGACGCAGCCCAAATCATCTAGACGTCCGTTCGGCCTGTCAAGGCCCCTGTTTTTATTTTTTTCTCGCATAGGTCGAAGCCGGTATCCAGACCGCAAAAGAGAGGCAGCGTCATGGCGTGGAATCCGCTGAGCGCGTGGCCCAACGAGCGGCGCTGGATCTGGCCCACGATCGCTGGCTGGGTGCTGCTTCTGCGCGGGCCAGGCTTCGTCGAGGCAGTCCAGGCAGGGTCACTTGCAAACTTCATCCCGGACTTTTTTTCAGGAATATGCGTCGGCAAGAAACTGGTTCGACAGCCGTCCGATCTACGCCGATCATCATGAGACGGTGCCGCACCTGCTGGGCGTGAAGCTTAACGATCAACGCGCTCAAGTGTTCGTGAACGCACACCCTCCCACATCGGTCCTGCTCGCCGTCCCGATCGCCACCCTCAACTTCGCCGCGGCTTTCCTTGCCTGGAATGTTATCTCGCTCGCCGCGCTGGCGGCGAGTTTGTGGATCGTCCAGCGCCAACTGAGCATACCGTTTTCTCCGTGGTCACTCAGTCCGCTCGTCGCACTGCTCTTGCTCTGCTTTCCGCTTTGGGAGCAGTGCCGCCTGGGGCAGCTTACGCTCGTTCTCCTTTTCCTGGTCACGGCAACCTGGGCGGCGGAGCGTGGTGGCCACCCGTGGTTGGCGGGGGCTTTACTCGGAGGCGCCGCGGCAATCAAGCTGTTTCCGGCTTTCCTTCTTCTCTACTACGCGCTGCGGGGCCGCTGGCGAGTTCTGGCGGCGGGATTGGTCACGATAAGCGCACTCACGGGTCTGACAGCCGCCGTTCTGGGCACGGATTGTTATCGCGATTATTTCTTGAACGTACTGCCTGGGATCCAATGGTTCCGGGTCGGCTGGAACAACGACTCGCTCTGGGGGTTCTGGAGCCGGTTGTTTGATCCGGCACCCGAACATGCGCGCGACCGATCGCTCACCGAGCCCGTCTTTTACAGCCCGGCGTTAGCGAAGTCTCTCTCCCTGATTTCGTGCTCCGCGGTTGTTGCGGTCTTGGCGTGGGCGGTGCGGCGCGATGCGGACGGGCGAAAGAAGGACCTGACCTTCGCGCTGGCAGTCACGGCGATGCTGCTGGTCTCGCCCATCTGCTGGGAACACTACCTGCTGTTACTGCTCGTCCCGCTGGCCGTCGTCTGGGTGGAGTTGCCACCGTCCAAATTCGCCCGGGCGCTTTTCCTCGTGATCGTCGTGGCCTTCTGGATCGGATACCCCCTCACGTGGACGGCGTTCGACCTGAACGGCAGGACGGCGAAGCCCCTGCATTCGGTGACCGTGCTGTCCTATCAGTTCTACGCGCTGCTGGCGTTCGCTGCGCTGATCCTGATCGAGCTACGCCGGGAAGCGGGGTGCGCTGTACCTTTGCCCGCCGACACACGGCACGCGCTTGCGCTGGGAGCTGCTGTGATGGCGATGCTCTGGGTGCACGTCTTCCACTCGGCCTTGCGCGACTACGGGCTGTTCTACATCCCGGGCGGGGACTTTGGCATTTATCGGTCCGCGGCTGAGGCATTCCTCAGAGACGGCGCACCAGCCATGTACGATCCCAGCGCGCTCGCCGAGCGCGAGCGCGAACTGAAGCGCCACTACGGACACGATGCCCACGGCCTCAATTTCGGACCGTGGGTTTACCCGGCTATCTTCATCCTTCCTTTCGTCCCGTTCACCGCCTGCTCGCCTCCCGCCGGACTTTTTATCTGGTGCGCGCTGAGCGTCGGGCTGGCGTCGGTCGTAGCTCGTGGCATGGCGGCGCGGTTCGCACAGCCCCGCGCCGGCTTGGTCGCCTCGTGCGTGCTGTTCTTTCCCGTCGGTTTCACCGTGTTCTTCGGCCAGGTGAGCATGCTCTTCGTCTACGGGTTTTATCGTGCCTACCGCTGCCTCGAGCGCGGCGCGACTTCCGAGCGGGGCTATGGAGCGGTGCGCTGTACATCAAGCCGCAACTGACGGTGTTTCTGGTCCTGGTGTTTCTTTTCAAGCGGCGATGGCAGGCGCTCGCGGGCCTCCTGGTGGCTGGCCTTGTCGTGGTGCTGGGATCGCTGGCCGTCGCCGGGCCGGGCGGCATGCGGGCTTACCAGGCCACGCTGCGTCCGATGTCGGGTTTTCGGGACGTGCCTCGAATTGTGAGCCCCACGCTCATGATCAACTGGCGCGGCGTGCTGGCAGGGATTCTCCCCGAGGAGGTCTCCGAGGGCACGGGGCTTGGCTTGACGCTTGCACTTTCGGCGGCGACCACCGCCACGCTTGCCGTCATTTGGCGCGGACCATGGAGCGCGGGGAGCGATCGTTTTGCTTTCCAGATGCTGGCGACAGGGATCGTCATGATGCTCGCGAGCTTTCACAACCACATTCACAGCGCGGCGCTATTGCTGGTGCCGGGCATGGCGGTCGCAGCGGCGAAAAGCCGTCCGCCCATGCTCACGACGGTCCTCTTGGCGGGTCTGTATGGCCCGCTGCCTCTCTTTTTCGCAACCGCTTCGACGCGGTTCACTGCCTGGTTGATCGTCGCCGTCATGCTCGCCGCGCTGGGAGTCGTGGTGGCGGCCGAGCTTTCGTCGCCTCGCGCCGCAGAGCGCCTGCCTTCTGCGCAAGCGGCGCCCTGCGGGCTCGATGCCGGTCGTTCGGAGGGCGCTTCATGTCTGTCGGTGATCGCAGTTTGAGCCCGCCGAGCGGCCCATGTGATGAAGTTCCGACGCAATCAGAAAAAACAGTGCGAGCAGGGAGTAGAACTGGAATGACAGCAGGCCGAGCGCGTCGAGCGGCCCGGCCGTGCGCGCGCCGAGCCCAATCAGCCGCCAAACGAGCTGCGGCGGCAGCCAGAGACCGCACACGATCGAAGCAAAGAGGCCGCGCGCTTGCCAGGTGTTTGGCAGCCGCCACCAGGCGATCGCGAGCGATGGCACCAACATGACGAAGTAGTGCTCCCACACGATCGGCGTGACCAGGAGCGTCGCCGTCACGGCAAGGGCGAACGGCGAGTCGGGATCACGCGCCCGCTTCGGTCGATCGAGCCATCCGGCGGCTGCGATGATGAGACCAATGGACACGGCTGATGCGATCCAAGCCAGGCCGGGGTTCTCCCAGAGGGGCTGCATTGGCCAGAGATGGAGGTCGCGGTTTGGGCTGGTGTCGAACAAGCGAGTCCAGTACCCGATCAGCGACGAATTGTCCCACCCGCCTCGGAACGACTGAACAAGGGGGACTACCTCGACGACGTAGGACCGATAAGCCTCGCGTCCGAGAATCCAAGCGGTTGCTGCGGTGAAACCAACGAAGGTGCCGATTGCCCATGCTGCAAGTTGCCGGCGGCGGCGCAGCAGGAAGTAGAATACCAGAAGCGCGGGGAACAGCTTGATGGCGGACGCGGTCCCGAGGAGTATGCCCGCCGTCCGCTGGCGGCCCGAGCGGTCGCAGGCCCAGACGCCGGTGATGAGCGCGAGAAGGACGAGGTTGAGCTGGCCCTGCCGAAGCTGCTCGATGAGCGGATTGCAGAGGACTGAGATG
Organism: uncultured Isosphaeraceae bacterium; assembly: GCA_963781785.1. Classification (GTDB taxonomy): domain Bacteria; phylum Planctomycetota; class Planctomycetia; order Isosphaerales; family Isosphaeraceae; genus CAWAHD01. The sequence goes on from CAWAHD010000002.1 coordinate 2,691,097, forward strand.
GTTACAAGCGAAAAAATCGCCGACCACGAGATTGGAATCCCCAGGCCTTTTGCCAATAGCAAGATGCTGATGCCGAGGGCAAGCAGCGAGAGAAGATTCCAGATGAGGAAGGCCGTGGGAAAATCCAGGCCAACGAACGGGAACGCGAGCAAGACGGAGGTTGGCGGGTGGGCGTTGACTGTGATCACGGTCCAGCTCCGGGCAGGTTCCCACCCGAGATAGCGCTTCATGGTCAACCAGTGACTGGAATAGACCGGCAGCCCCTCGAAATGGTTCCGGGCCGAGGCGTACTCCTGAAAGAAGTCGGGGACCCACGTGTCCGGAGCCTGAAGGCATTCGAGAAAATACCCGCCGCGAAACACGGAGCACCACAAAGCCAGGGTCGCCCAGATCCACCGGCGTTCCCTGGGAAATGCCGCGAATGGATCCCATCCCATGACTCGGTCTTCCGCGACACCGGACCAAGCGTGATCAGTAGGAGTCGGCGCTCGACGACCTCACCGCCCGAACGAGTCGACAACGATTGCCAGATCCCTGACGGCGGGAGATTCACCCAGACGCCCTGGCCATTCTGAGACGACCCGGCAGGGTTGCCCGAGACCGGGTCGGACGGCCAGGATTGAATCGAATCCTTGATGAACCGGACCGAGCCGTCGCCCATCAGGACGTTCAGCCCGCCGGGGTGCATGCTTGAGGCGGAATTGGCCCACGCCGTGGTCGCGACGCGGGCAACCCTATCGCATGCGTTCGGCGGATAAAGCGCCGTGATCAGAGTATCGCCCCAGTTGCCCGTCACGTACCAGCCGTGCTGCGCCGGAAACTGCGGGTTTGCCACGCTCAGCTCCTGGAGGATTGTCGTCGACTTCTCGGCCACGAAGATCGTGTTGCTGAGCCCATCCGTCACCGAGGCAAGCCGCATCGGAGCCAGGTCGTTAAACACGCCGTTGCACTGCAACACAAGTGCGGCGGGCACGACGCATTTCGTGCCGGGCAGTGGCTGGGCCAGCACCGGAAGCGGTCCGATCATCCCGGCATAACTGGTGAAGACCATGCGCGCCGGGTCCGGAACGCCGTACTTTGTGAGCGCACCCGGATCGAGATCGCGGGCTGACCCGGCCAGCGGGTCGCTAGGACAAGCGAACGCGGAAATGGCGATCGCATGAACCGTACTGTTCTCGCCGCCGATGATCGCGAGGCTCTGGTTGATCGCGTTGTAGGTCGTGATTTGCTCCATGAAGCCGAGTGCGAAGACCTCGATGCTCTTGTCGACGATCGAGGAAGTGCAGGGCGGTTTTGGGCCCGAGTAGCGCGGGTCATACGACTTGATGCGGCCCGGTGGCAGAGAGTTGAACGCACCCTCATAGTTCTGGAGAGCCAGGCCGAACAGCTTGAGATTGTTCGCGCACTGGGCACGCCGTGACGCTTCGCGAGCCGATTGAACGGCGGGAAGAAGCAGTGCGATCAAGAGTGAGATGATCGAGATCGCGACCAGGACCTCGATGAGTGTAAAGCCCTGAGCGTGGGAACCGACGCATCTTTGACTCGTCCACAACCGATGCAGGAGCGACGACGAGCGCCCGCAGAACGCGCGCTGCTCTTCGTCTCGAGTGGATACCTCTGCCGGCGGATCGCGCGGGTCGTTATCGTCGGCGCGAGGAACTGCACGCATCGCCGGGGACCCCGAAGGCAGACGACGGAGACCGACGCCCACCGAATGATTGACGCGTCGTGCCCGGCGGTCAAGGGGGTGCTGTCCGAGCTCAGCGGTTCCGCCTCCGACGACCGAGCGATGCTCGCCCACGAGGGGACCTCCGCTGGACGACAGCGCCTTCGCGATCCTGGACGATGCGAAAGCCGTTCAGAAATTGGCCCATCGTATTAGTCATCTTAACTGGCCTCGGCTCCTGGTCCCCCGGGCGGCCGTAGACGGCCCGCCGCGTGGCCCCAGGCCAGTGTCCCCGGACAGAGAATACGCATGAAATTGCGAGACGGCGTTGAGCTGGGAGTGGCAGACCGGGTGAGCCGGAGACCTTCCGCCAGGCGTGGCCGAAAACCAACTCAAATCCGCCTGGGTTGAAAGAACAGTCATTGCGACGCCGGCATGCGCGCGTGAGCGGGTCCAGGTCGACCGCCGCAACCTCTTTATATCGAAACGGTTCGGATCGCTGGGCGTCACCAGCGTTTGGGCTGTCGCGCGTGATTTCGAGGCGGGGCGCCCGTGCTTGAGATCGCCGGCGCGGCGGGCCGGATGCGCTCACGCAGTGACTATCCTTTTTTCCATGCAGTGACTGTCCTCACCCGTCCCACGAGAGCCACGCTGGAAAGCGGCGCGTCTCGCTCGCGAAGACGTGAAAGATGCATCGACGGCATTTCGATGAGAGGTTCCCAAGCCCGACGCTGTCAAGGCGATCCGACTGCGAGAGGACCATCGCCACGGAATCCATGATCGGTAGCTTACCGCGAGGCGGGAACACCAAATCACGCACGCCGATTCCCACGACCGATCTGCCCGATCCGACGCGGCCGCCAGCGGCGTTCTTCAGGCCAGAAACGCCTGACCGTGCGCTGTTCGCGCACGACTGACCCATGCAATTCCGCGGTTCCGCTCAGCTCCCGTTCCGCCCATTTGATCACGTCCGGCAGCGGCAGCGGTCGGGCTCTTACCGAAGCCAGCGACGGGCATGCAATCTCGCTCACTCACGTTTCCGATCCAACACTGAACGCATCCGCGGCCATCGCTCGCATTGACAAAAGCCCGAATGATGCCTAAAAAGGCTCATTGGTGCCGCGGATCCGGGAGGATTGCCGCCTATAGACTAGCCAAGGAAGGCGAATAACCATGTCGGATGACGAGATTACCGACCCGGCTCGACCGGTGGAGAAACCGGTCGACGTCCTCTTGCGCCTCGCATCGACGGCGCGGCTCTTGCGCTCGCCCGATGGCCGGCTCCATGCCCGGGTTCTGGTCGACGATCGACTCGAGACCTATGCACTCAAATCAGCGGGGTTCCGCCACTGGCTGATCAAGGCGTTTTTTGCCGAGCGACGCCAGCCGCCTTCCCCTTGGGCAATCCAGCGCGTCGTCAGCGTGCTCGAGGCCGAGGCTCGGTTCAAGATCGCCGCGCCCTCCGCCTTCATTCGCGTCGGATCTGAGCCCGACGACGGCAACCCGGCTTACCACCTCGACCTGGGCGATTCCACCGGGCGGGCGATCCGGATCTCCGGCGAGGGCTGGGACGTGGTCGATAAGCCCGCCGTCCAGTTCAACCGTCCCGACGGCCTTCTGGCTCTGCCCACGCCCGTCTCCGGCGGCTTGATCGGCCTCCTCCGGCCTTACGTCAACGTGACCAACACGGATTTTCAACTGCTCGTCGCCTGGCTCACGGCCGCACTCCGGCCGGTCGGCCCGTACCCGGTCCTTGTCCTCTACGGCGAGCAAGGCGCCGCCAAGTCCACGCTGGCCAGGATTCTCCGGCTCCTGGTCGACCCCCAATCCTGCCCTCTCCTGGCATTGCCCAGGAGCACCCGCGACTTGATGGCAACCGCCTTGAACGGCTGGTTACTGTCATATGACAATATAAGCGTTTTATCGCCATTTCTATCGAACAACCTGTGCCAGCTCGTCTCCGGCGGGGGCGACTCGTCCCGCAAGCTCTTTTCCAACGACGATCGCAGCGTCATCTATGCCCAGCGGCCGATCCTCTTGAACGGGATCGAAGAGTTTGTGCACCGCGGCGATTTGATCGATCGCTCGATCATCCTCCGGCTCCCGGTGATCACGCCCGCCATGCGGCGAGCCGAGGACGATTTCTGGAAGGCTTTCTACGCCGACTACCCACGCATTCTCGGGGCCGTGCTCGACGCCGTGGCCGGCGGCATCCGCGAGCTGCCGTCGGTTTTTCTTGCCGAGCTGCCGCGCATGGCTAACTTCGCGAAATGGGGTGAAGCCGTGGGCCGGGGCCTGGGATGGTCCCCGGGCGCGTTTCTGTCGGCGTACACCGCCAACCGCAAAATGGCGACCATACCGGCTGTCATCGATTCCCCCGTCGCGGCCGTTTTGCTCAAGCTCGGCCCCCGCTTGACGGGGCCGAAGTGGCAGGACCAATCCGCGATGACGGTGCTCACCCGGCTGACGACCTATGTCCAGGAGCGGGCGGTCGACTCATGCTGCGACCGCAGCCCCACGACGGTGCGGCGGAAGATTGCCGAGGCGCTGGCCCGCTGGCCCAAGGACGCACGGCAGTTCGGCATCGAGCTCCGCCGCATTGCTCCTCAGCTCCGGCTGCATGACATCTCGATCGAATTCCACCACGACCACCAGGGTCGCCGGCTCTCAATCGCATATTCCGGCCCTGCGGCCACACACGGCCGCGGCCCCGTCGCCGGTTCATAGTGTTCGACCAGACGGCCTCCGATGACGAAAACCCGGAACGATACGACGGTGCCCTGAAGCGCGCCTGGGCGTTGGAAGCTCACCGCGACGCTGAGGAGTATCAAACCGAACGTTCTCACCGCGAAGGTGCGAAGAGCGCGAAGGCAACAGGCGTTCCAAGGGGGGACGGGCATCCTGCCCGTCGTCAATTCCTCCGTTCCAAGGGCACCGACATTCCAACGCTTCGTGATGTGATGGAAGCTCCGAACGCGATTGCTTGCCCATCCTACCTCGTGACTTTGGAGGGTACCAAAGTACAGATTCGCGAAGTTCCGCAGCAAAGTGGTGGCATACGTTACGCCGTTGATCAGTTGATCAACCCGGATTCGATTACCTTCTCGCACGGTGGCTTTTTCAGCCCAGAGATTCTTCTCTATGGCCGAGTGGCCACCGTTTCGGATTCGGCAGTTGCGAAAAAGTTGTTTCGCGCTTTCTCGTCAGCGATTGCCAAGGAGTTCATCCGCATCAAGGGGTACTGGGTAGGCCCCCAAGCCAATGGGTTGCTCCGTAAGGGTTGCCGCCTGACCATGGGCGCTCATTCACCGAAGGAATACGATTTAGCTGTGTAGCAAACCGGCCGCCTGCGAACCATGAACGAGTCCCAGTTTCGCGAACTGGTCAGCGACGCCACCGAGGATCTCCGCGCCCGCATCGCCAGAGCACGCGACGAGTTTGGCATCGGCGACTTCGAGCGCTACGACCAAGACCTGTCGATGAACCGCTTCTGGTGGTCGGACGCAGGCATGCCGCAGGTCGAGGCTCGCATCGTTATTGTTGGCTCCATCTCCACTGCCTCCAATACTTGGCTTTGGTCGTGGGCTAAGAACAGTCGCGCGGACAATGGGCAAAAGGGGACGCGGTACGCGCATAACGATGGTCCCCTCAGTGACGGCCGGATCAAATCGAAGTGGATTCGAGAAATCCAGATCCAGAGTGGCGACGACTCGCCCGTCGGCGCGGCAAGTTTCGTAAATCATCTCATCAGGCTTTCCCGACAGCCCCTCCGCTTTCACGGTGTCCACATCGTGACCGGCGACCGCCATGATCGGTGCTAGCCGAACGTCGATGTTCTCGTCCAGCTTGATCTTCATGCGCTACCCGTTTCGATGGAAATGGCTACGAAACGCTCCCGGGTCAATTCCGCCGCGTAGGCGAGCGCGGCGCGAATGTCCTCCGGCACGAGTTGCGGGTAGGCATCCAGCAACTCCGCCTCCGACACTCCCTCCGCGAGATTGTCAACGATCAGCGAGACCCAGATTCGCGTTCCCTTGATGCAGGGCCTGCCGAAACAAACCTCCGGATTAATCGAGATCCGGCTGCGCCAATCGCGCTCGTGCGGACCTTGCCGTTCGGCCATGAGACGTTCTCCTGAAAACTTGGGTCATTCGAAGAGCCTTCCTTGGCCGCGCTCGCGCTCTGCTCGCTCTCCGCGAGTGACGACAGCATCTTCGATTACGGATCGCCAGTTGGCGAGCAGCTTCGCAAGCGCTGATGAGCGGGCCAACGATCGATTCTAAGCGACCTGGCTCTGATCGACGACAATGACATTTCCCTACAGCGATCCTGGATGAAATCGGGCGGGACTTGCCGTTTCGGGCCAGCGGCAATGCCGGCGGCCGGGACGGGTGTTTGCTGATCGGCTGGCCTCGAATTCCTGGCTTCGGCGACCCTCACCGCCGTTGCCTTTCCCATCGGTGTGAATCGGCGTGCATCTGTGGCAAAACTCCTTCTGTCGGTCTGATCAATCTGTGGCGACGCCTGTCCCCCGTGGCAGACTGACGGGCGGGACGCCCGTCCCCCGAGGCTCGGCAGCCGCCGCAACGGCACCCCCGTGTGACCGCACCAGGTGCGACCGGCCGCAGAAATCAGCGGGAACGCGGGGACGGTGCCATTCACTCGCGTGAGGTGAATCGTCTACGTGACGATTTCCCCAGCAGCGCCGTCGGAATCGCCTGTGTCGATTATTCCGTCGTAACGCCGCAACAGTCTCATACAGCATCAGTTATGTCGGCGCGCGTCCGGTTTCGCGCACCGAGTTCCGATTATTCCGTCGTAACGCCCGAAATATAAGTCACATAAGATGATATAACAAAACAACCTGATTTTCGCGCAAAAGTCCGATTATGCCGACGTTGGATTCAACATCAGCAAGGACAAACACTTAAACCTGCGCTCACCATTCCGATTATGCCGTCGTTAGAAGTAACTCGTGATCTGGTAAGACCTTGCGTGAATCGAGTGCCATCCGGTCGCGCACGATTCTTTTGCGCGCGCCGCTCTGGCCCGGGTGCCCAACCCGACATCAAGCTGGACGGCCCGACCGACAAAGAGGAGCCGTCCGGCTGGAAAGCCAGGCGTGACGCGACAACACTTTGTCGCCCTTCGCGGCGCGAAGGGCGACTTTGTCAGGCTGGAAAGCCTGACCTGCGACGCATTCGCCGGCAGGCGGTGGTACGATGGTACCCGTTGGACAGGCACGCTATGTCATGTCACGAAAGGGTCAGGCCACGATGCAAACGAAGAAGTGTCCCCTGTGCCAGGGTGAGAATCTCTTTCTCGTGAGCGGCGCCAGCTTGGCCTCGATCGCGCTGGGAACATTCAAATATCTTGCGGTGCATCCTTTGATCTGCCTGGAATGTGGCTTCGTGGCACCCGCGCTGGATCATGACGAACTGGTCAGCGTCCGAGAGTACGCAAGTCGCGAAAGGGCCAAATCACCTCGGGAGTAATCCGGTCGATCGTGGTGGAACCCCGGAGATGCTGATCATGAACGGGAAGGTCTTCGTCGTCTTGGTGCTGAGCCTGGCCAGTTTGCAGTCGAGTGCGATCCAGACCGGCCCGCCCCATGCCCCGGATCTCTTTGACGAAGCCAAGGCGCTGGCGACCCGTGACCATTGGCAAGGCGCGATCGCCCGGTTCCGCGACTTTCTCCGCGAGCATACCAATGACCCGCGTGCTTCCGAAGCCCGGTACTGGATCGGCTACGGCCTGGTCAAGTCGGATGAGTACGAAGAGGCCATCGACGAGCTTGAGGCATTCGAAGGCTCGCTTGCGAAGGACAAGTGGGCCGACGATGCGTTGCTCCAGCTTGGCCACGCGTACCGTGGGCATGACGAGGACGAGAAGGCGCTGGCCGCGTGGAAGCGGTTGCGGCAGCAGTACCCCGATTCGACCTTGCGCACTGACGCAGCGCTCCAGTTGATCGACGTGCTGTTTCATTCCACCAAGGATTACGCCGCGTGCCTGTCGTATTGCGAAGCAGCGGTCCACGAGGTTGGCGACTTTGCAGTCATCTCAGACGCTCGTTATGCCGGCGCCTATTGCCTCACTGCGCTCAGCAAGTACGACGACGCCGAGCGCTGGATGAAACAGTGGTTTGCGGCCGACGATGCCGCGGAGGCGGGCTGGCGGCGGTTGCTGGTCGCCCAGCGCGACCTGCGCCAGGGCCGCGAGAGCCAGGCAACCGCCGCGATCGAATCCCTGGGCACTGACTTTCCGGATCTCGACAGCGACACTCGGCTCGACCTGACCCTCCGCGCCGCCACGATGCTGACCCGTGAAAATCAGGCTGGGCGCAGCCGGGAGCTGCTGATTTCTGCCCTGATACACTCGGCTGGTCTTTCCGAGGACAATGTCGGTGCACTCTTGGACCAGTTGAAAGACGCCGCCTCCGCCGAGGATTCCTTCACAGCAATCCTCAAGCGCCTGGCGGATGACGCTTCGCTCCCCCTCCTGGCGCGTGTTCTGATCCGGGAGCGCCAGGTCGACGCATTGCGCGAAGAGGAGCAAACGGGGCAGGCGGAATCGCTGCTCCGTGAGGCGCTTGCCACGGATAAGGCGGAGTACGCCCGGTTCCGCGCGGCCTCCCTCCTGGCAGAGATGCTTGGCGACGATGAAGAAGACCGAACCGAGGCCGCGCAGGTTTTGCATCAACTTCTACCCAACCTGCACCGTCAAGACCTCGTGCACCGTGTCCGTGAGGCCATCAAGAAATACGAGGCGCCCCAGGAGGAGGACCGGTAGGAGTGCGGTGTTTGGCAGATCGATTGGGGGTCTTAGGGCGCCGGCGCCCCAGGATCATGTACGAACATCCCAGGCTGGTTGCCAGGGAGATCCAGCCGGAGGGCTCGGGGACGGCGGCGAAGCTGATGTTGTCCAGGGCGAGCTGTTGATTTCCGCCCGTGAAGACCACCGAACGCGCCGTCCCGGCAAACTTGATGGACTCTGCGTTACTGAAGACGGCATTGCTGAGTTCGGTTCCAGTCACCGCGAAGTTCTGGCTGGCCAGCAACATCCCCCCGCCATCGAGCCCGCTGTAGATCTGCACCTTCGGCTTTGTGCCGATGGCGATGTAGTAAAAAACCAAGGCGCCGGAGGAACCGCCGGTGATGTCCATGGTCGTCATGACGGGCTGCCCGGCTCCGGTCCCCATGTTGAAGTCGAGGAGCACCGTCGGCGGCGATGGATCACCAGGGAAGGGCGTGACGTTTCCGGACTGCTTGCCCGGTATGTAGGCTACCCCATTCGCGGAGAAGGTGATCCCGTATTTGGGGCCGGGACCCGTTCCCATTCCGCCTTTGCCGCCATTGTAATATTCGCCGACCGGCTCGAGGTTTTTCAGCCCGTCGAACGTGAGCACGTTTCCTGCCCAGGCCAGGTTGCTACAAAGCGCAAGGACGGCAATCAATCCAATGCCTGTTGCTGGTGTCTTCATCACAGGTATCCCTCGTCGCTACTGGCGTGACGACATCCTAAACTCGTGGGCAAATTCGCTGTGGTGACGCCGGCTCCATTCGAGCCTAACCTGTTGCGGTCTGAACGACAATCGACTCGCGGAGCGATGGCTTGTTGTCGTCCTTCGCTCCGCGAAGGAAGCGTACTTTCGCGGAGCGAAAGGCGACGATGCTCAACTGCCGAGCGATCACGGCTTGATGCCATCGACCAGTTTTTCGAACGCGGGATCGGAACGAAGCTGGGTAAAGTCGGGGTCCGTCCGGATTGCAACGGGATCACGGAATCCGTTGCGAATGGCTGCGCCCAGAGCGTCGAGCGCCAGCGCCATGGCGCGGGGGCGAAGCGAGTCGTTCGTGCTGCCGGACGCGCAGGCGGCAAAGCACCGCGCCACGGGGAAGAGAACCGCCGGTCGATCCGCGTTGGTCTTGAAGAGCACCTCGGCGTTTTTCATGGCCTCGTCCCGACGGCCCGAATGCGCAAGCGCCAGGGCGAGCGATGCTTGTGCCGGCACGTTCTGGGGTTCGAGCTGGGCCAGCTCGGTCCGGATCTCGAGGGCCGAGTGCCAGAGTCGCTCGGCGTCGGGCAGCTTGCCACGCTCGTAAGCAATGGCGGCCAGCCACTCGCTGCCGCCAGCCGTCACGAGCCGTTGGGTCACGTCCTCGGGGTTGCGCCAGCACCGCACGGGAGTAGTCGAGCGACTGATTCAAGGCTTTCTCGGCTTCGTCGTCCCGGTCGCTCCGGGCCATTGCCGCACCTTGTTCGCCGTACACGGAAGCCAGGTCGGCCGGTCCGTGATGCCCCGCCGCGCTGATCATCTTGACCGCGACGATTCGCTTGAGCCCGCGCTGACGGGCCTTGTACACGACCCCCATCCTCCCGGGCCCAGCATTCTCAGGATCGTGTAGCCGGCAACGTGGGCCACCCGTGGTGCCGCCGCGCGCTCCTCGGCATCGGGACTCGAATCGGCCAGTTGACCCGGCTCGAGCTGAAATGTAGCGGACTCGGTCGAGTCCGCTGGTAACGCACCGCCCGCATCAGCGATCGTCTCGCCCAGTCGCTCTTCAGGCGCAGAACCAGGCTCGTCCGCCAATGTCGAGACGGTCTCGGCCGGTGCAGGGCGGTGCGGTTTGGGAGCGGAGTCCGCGCCGGAGCCGATCGGGCCGCTGTCCACTGGCTCGCTGTTCAGCCTGGATGCACAATGGGCCGGGACCTCGCTCGAGACTGAGGACGTGTTCTTCTCGACCCGTTCCGAAATCGGTGTGGGCGGCTCACTCATGGGGAAATTGCTTCAAGGTTGACGACAATCACGCTCTTAGATTTGCGAGCAGATGCCCCGCGCACGGGCGTTCTTGGAGCCTTCGATGGGGCTCCCAGGCGCATGATGTTATGGGCGCAACCGGATCGGCGGCAGTACGAGAGAATGGACCGCGGGCCGCGACATCACCATGAGGCAATTTACCATGATTGACGATGCGACCACAGACCGGCTCCGAGTTTCGACTGACGGATCGCCTGCCCCGTCCTGATGCGCCCCCTTGGCCAGCTCGCACGCAGCGGCGCGCTGCCCGACCGCCACGCGATCCGCGATCAGGTCGACTCCGACGCGATCTCGCTCGACGGCAAACGGGCGATCGCGTTTGTCAACCTCGGCCGCACCGGCAACGCCTATGCCTTGATAGCGTGCCGGGCTAAGATGAATCGTAGTGGCCTCGACCGGCGCGCGGCCCTAAACTCGGAGGCAAGGCCAGCGGTTTTCGGCGAGTCGAGCGAATCTCATCGCAAGACGGGGTTGAGCAAGATGAACCCATGGGCGCCAGCGGCCAGCGCTACTCCCAATGACACCGGCGCGGCTGTCGAAGCGCTCCTGATCGACGGCTACCGCAGCATGTCGCCCACTCAGAAGCTCGAGTCTGTCCGCGCGCTCACTCAGGCTGTACAATCGCTCGCACTCGCTGACATCCGGCGTCGCCATCCGCATGCAAGCGAGCGAGAGCAGGCGCTCCGGCTGGCATCACGCTGGATCGAGCCGGAGTTGATGCTTCGCGCCTTTGGCTGGGATGTTCGAGAGGCCGGATACTGATGCTTTCCGAGCCGCTCATCGTCGTCGAGAGGCTCGTGCGAACGTTCGACGATCTCGCCATCCGCTACCTGGTCGGGGGGTCGTTCGCCAGCTCGCTCTACGGCATCCCGCGCGACACGCCTCGCTGGATCGCGAATACCTCGAGATCTGGGCCCGTCGGCTTGACGTCTTCGAGCTCCTTGCCCGCGCAGACCGGGAACAACCGCTTCCAGGGGACCGATGCTAGCAGTGCAATTCTCCGTTGCCACGAGCGAGGTACGAGCGGACGGTTGAAGTCGGATTGATTGATGCGCCGCTGCGCAGAGTGGTTCTACATCCCGGTATCCTGCTTTTCATCCGCGCGCATCCGCGGCGATCCGCGGCTCAATCCGCATTTGTCTTTGATCTGATCTGCTCTTGGTTTCCTCCCGCAGTCGGGAAAATCAAAGCCTGGCAGCAATCGACCCGAGGCTGCACTTGATCGCTCAAGAGCCGTCGAATCCGCAACACGGGGTCGTCACTTTTGCGCGTCTTGGTGCTGGGAGCCGAGCGATCGTGGAGGTCCATCGTGATCTCGCGCCCGTTCTCCAGCCGGACCGCCTCTTTGATCAGGGACGAGGTCGAAACCTTCGATTTCGACGCCAGGTTCGAAAGCTTCTGGGCGTCCTTTTGCGACAGCACGGTCTGTTCCCGCGCCAGGAGGACCAGGGTCTCGATCCCGGGACTTCCGGCCGGGACCTCCCACGCTTGATCAGTCTTCGCAGGCAAGACGACGCGCTTCACCTTCTGCTCCCGCGCGGGCCGTTGTTCCCACTTGCCTTCGGTCCACGGGTAGATCGCGCCGACCTTGCCATCGGAACCAATCCAGAAGAGATACAAGAAAGCCGGGCGGCTCAGCCGTGCTTCGATCCGGAAGCGGTCGCCAGCCTGCAGGGGCAGCACTCCGGGTTGGTCGAGCCGGAGGTCGCGCCGTGCGCGTCGGACTTGTCGTCGACTCGCAGGTGCAGGACGCCTTTCAGCGGCTCGGGTTCGGCTTGCCCGGAGGCCGGCGCTCGAGCGCCTTCGCTTGCAATCACTGCGGCCGCCAGAACCGCAGTGAACACCGGCTTGCGGGCTTTGCCTTGGTCTTCGCGTCGGTGCATCATTTTCAATGACCCGATACATGGCTAGAACTGTCGTCGCACAGGGTCCGCACCTGCATTACTGTAGGTCAGGCTTTCCAGCCTGACTCTTGGGGACGTCAGGCTGGAAAGCCTGACCTACGAAAAGGCCCGGTTGTCTCGCCATGCGTCCGGTCGGTGATCATTTTCGCCCTCATCGACCCCACCCCGAGAGCACAAACGCGGCCCATTGATCGACGCGAGCATGTTCTTGCGGCGCGGGCTGGCCGTTGTCAGGGACCGCGTCCAAACGTTGCACCAGCTTCCCGAAATCGGGTGTGCCCCGTGCTTTGGCCAACTGCGGGATCGACTCCGGATGGCGATAAATAGTCAATTGCGCAGTCCGCAGCGCCTCGATTGGCGGCTTGCGCTGCCGCCAGAGCTGGTCGTAGAAGATCGCCATCAAGGCGGCGGTCGCCTGGTCGTCGACCTTCCAGAGACTCGCAACGACGTTGTGCGCGCCGGCCAGGTGGAAGGCACGCTGGAGGCCGAAGACCCCCTCGCCGCCGCCGACCATTCCCAGCCCCGTCTCGCAGGCAGAGAGCACGACAAGCTCAAGGTCTTGCAAGGGAAGACCGGCGATCGCCTCGGCGGTGAGGATGCCCAGGTCGTCATGCATCGTTCCGCCCAAGTCAGCGCTCGGCCGATTGGCGCCGGCCAGAACCAGGCCCGAGAGCACGAGCGGATTGCGCAGGCCGGCGCCGACACGTTCGCTCCCGATGAAAGAAAAGAGCTTGGGATCGGGCTGCAGCACCGAGCGGACGCTCGGATCGGCAAAGAAGCCGTGAGTAGCAATGTGTGCCCAGCGGGCGCGGGGCAACTCCCTCAGAATCTCGGCGGTGCCGGCGCCGTTTCCCTCGAGGCGAATCACTTTGCGCGACCCGGCAAGCTGCGTCACGGCGTTCAGTTCGTCGACCGTGCCGGGCAGCTTCCCCCAGCCATCGCCTCGGCCGCGACTCGTCTCGGCCTGGCGCACGGCCAGCAGCTCGAGTTTGGTTTTCTCATCCTCGTCCGGCTTGGGTGCCTGGTCGTAGGCCACGCTGCCGACGGCCAGGAGGATTCCGCGGTCGCCGGGCGGGGGCGCTGGCGCGGTGAGCTGGTCGAGCAGGAACGGGGCATGCGGCACGGTGATCAAGGCACATTGCTCCAGCAGCACGGTGCCGGGATTGTCGCCCGGCAGTGCGGCCCAGGGAACCGCGGTCAAGCGGCCATCGAGAGCAAAAACCACGGTCGTCGTCTCGGCCGCAAATTGCCGCGCCAGGGGTTCCCAGACGAGGTGGCGGAGGATCGCGGCAGCGGGACTCGCTTGCCGCCCCTTGATGGCCTCACGCCATGTCTCGACCGCCTGGTCGATCGGCGCGGCCGGGCCCAAGTCCACCGCGCGCACCGGCCGGCCCTTGGCCAGCACGAAGCCGATATAGCTGGGTGTCCATCGTTCACCCTTCTTCCCCTTGATCTGCGGGTCCTGCTCGAGGCGACCGTAGCTCACCAGGTCGACGACGACCGTGTGCGCTGCGAGCGCCTCAACGAGCTTGGTATGCGGACTTCGTTCAATGGACTTATGCCGGGCGAACGCGGGAATCGCCTCGGCCAGGTGACGCTCGAGACGCTCCTTTTCGGCCGTTAGCTGCTGGATCTTGACGAGCCGCTCGGCGTGATTGTGGCCGTCGGCCGTGGCCAGCAGCAGCCGAGCGAGCTGGCCGCGGATGTCGCGCCAGGTCTCGATCTCGCGGCGCGCGGAAGGGTCGCGGGCAGCTCGGTGGAAGAGGTTGGCCTGGCGCCGCTCGAGCATTCGAGCAACGGCCGCCTTGCCGCGCCAGACCCCGGCATAGCTTGCTCCGTCACTATCGGGCACATGGAGGCAGACCGAGATCAAACCGTCCTGGAGCGATGGGAGCTGGGCCAGGTAGTTCATCGCCTCGGCCTCCGAGGTGGCGGCCAGCAGGGTCTCCGCCAGGCCCTGCTGCATGTCCACGCCTTCCTGTAGGAGGGGCTTTGCCTCGCCGTACAGGCCCTGGGCGTCGAGTAGGACTCCGAGGCCAATCAGGCTGATGGCCAGTTCGGGGTGCCCCTGGGGATACTGCTCCTTGGGGTAGAGGGCCAGCATCATCTCCAACGCCCGCTCGCAATAGCCGCGCGCCTCCCCGTAGGCCCCCTGGTCCTGCAGCACGCCGCCCAGGTTGTTCAGGCTTTGGGCCAGGTCGGGGTGTCCCTGCGGATACCGCTCTTTGGGATAGAGGGCCTGGCGCATCGCCAGCGCCCGATCGAAATACCCACGCGCTTCCCCGTAGGCACTCTGGGCCTGGAGCACGCCGCCCAGGTTGTTCAGGCTGAAGGCTAACTTGGGGTGTCCACGCGGATACCGCTCCTTGGGGTAGAACGCCTGGTTCATTGCGAGCGCCTGCTCGAGATACCCCGCGCCTCGCCGTTGGCACCCTGAGCCTGGAGCAGAAAGCCCAGGTTGTTCAGGCTTGCGGCCAAGTAGGGATGTCCCTGCGGATATTGCTCCTTGGGGTAGAGGGCCTGAAACATCGCCAGCGCCCGCCCGTGATAACCCCGGGCCTCGCCGTGGGCCCCCTGGGCTTTGAGCACGCTGCCCAGGTTGTTCAGGCTGCCGGCCAGGTGGAGGTGTCCTTGCGGATACCGCTCTTTGGGATAGAGGGCCTGGCGCATCGCCAGCGCCCGCTCGAAATACCCCCGCGCTCGGCGGAGGACCCCTGGGCGTGGAGCAGGAAGCCCATCGCGTTCAGGAGCTCGGCCAGCTTGGGGTGACCATCAGGATACTCGCTCTTGGGATAAAGCCGCTCGTGGATCTGGAGTGCCTGTCTGGTCTTCTCCAAGGCGGGAGCTATCGCCCCGCTCTGATACAGTTGGAAGCCGGGACTGAACAATTCGCCTGCCTGGCGCTCCAGCTCCTGGCGCTGCTCGGCCGTCAGCCGCTCGGGGGGATCCTGTCCACGGGCCGCCCGTGAGTTCAAACCGGTGAGCAACAGGCTCAGCACGGCCGCGGCTAACAGGATTGGTCGGAGAAGAGCCCGTTCGGAAGCAACGACGCGCATGGGAAAGGTCCTGAATTGCAGATGGCGGCCGGCAGGTTGTTATATGTGTCCCGAAACGGCTTACGAGCCGCCCTCCGCGCAGGAAAAGGACGGCCTGCCTTCATCCTTCATCCTTCATCCTTGTTCACGATCCTCCCTGATTGGGAAACAGCACCGCCTGGGTATAGCTTCCCAGCGGTTTCACTTTCTCGTTCAAGAGTGCGTGGATCCGCAGCACCGGGTCATCGCTTTTGCGGGCTTTGGGACTGGGGATGCCGCGGGTCAGGGCGTCATCGCCGCTCCGGACTTTCCCCGCCGCGGCCGACGGCTCGAAGGCCACTTCCTCGCCATCTTCGATCCAGATCGGCTTGTCCAGATCGAGGGGCGAAGAAATCGACGCACCGGCCAGGACCTCGGCCAGCTTGCCCTCGCCATCGCGCGGCAGCGGCGTCTGCTCCCGAGCCAGGAGGACGAGCGTCTCCGTGCCCGGCGGCGACACGGGCATTTCCAGGACGTCGTCAAAGATCTCGGGCAATTCGGCATCCGTCACCTTGCGTTCCGCGACAGGCCGTTGCGACCAGTCGTGGTCCTTCCAGGGATAAAGCGGCGCCACCTTGCCGTCCGAGCTGATCCAGAACAGATAAAGATGGGCAGGCCGGTCGAGCCGCGCTTCGACGCGGACCTCGTCCCAGGCGCGGACGGGCACTGCGCCGGGATCTTGAAGCCGGAGCCTGCGCCGGCTTCCATCCTTCGATTTGACGACCAGGAGATTGATCCGGCCCTTGATCGGTGCTGCCAGAGCCGGTATCGAGGACTGGAGCGGACCTGCTGTGGCCGGGACCGAGCCACCGAGCCGCTCGGCTTGGGT
Source organism: uncultured Isosphaeraceae bacterium (assembly GCA_963781785.1). Classification (GTDB taxonomy): domain Bacteria; phylum Planctomycetota; class Planctomycetia; order Isosphaerales; family Isosphaeraceae; genus CAWAHD01. The sequence continues at coordinate 2,707,388 of CAWAHD010000002.1, forward strand.
GTCCGTCCTCCTCGTCACGGCGTAAAGCGCGCCGGCGAGCAGGGCGAGCCCGAATACGCCGGCGAGCGCGGCTTGAACTTTTGGCTTGACGACGTAGCGTTTGAGGGCTTTCTGATACTCCTCGGCCGACGCGTAGCGATCGGCCGGGTCGGCGGCCATGGCCCTCACGCAGATGCGCCGCAGCTCGCGCGGAACCTGGGGACGATCGAGGGCCTTGCGATCGAAATCGCAGCGGCGCGCGCGATCCATTGATTTTTGCCAGGTCCGGCTCGCAAACGGGGCCTCGCCGGTCAGCAGGAAGTAGAGCACGGCCCCCAGTGCGAAGACATCGCTCCGCGGGCCAACTTTATCTTGCTCTTGGGGCGACTCGACATGGCCCTGCTCCGGTGACATGAAGGAAAACGTGCCGCCGGGCTGGGCCGGCTGGTCGGTGTAGGCGTGGCGCAGCCGCGCCATCCCGAAGTCGATCAGCTTCGGCTCGCCCGACTCGTTGACCAGGATATTCTTGGGCTTGATGTCGCGGTGTGTAATTCCCCGGCGATGCGCGTAGTCGGCCGCGGCGGCGACCTTCGCCAGGAGCGCCGCCGCCCGGCGCGGTTTCAACCGCCCCTCGGACGCGACCTGTTCGAGAGTCCGCCCGCGAATGTAAGCCATCACAAGGTAGGGACGGTCTTCGTGGAAATCGGAATCGAAGACCTGCACCAGGTTCGGATGCTCGAGCTCGGCGAGGATCTTCCCCTCCTCGATGATCTCGCACCGGCCGTCGGGCCGGACCGGCTCGAGCGCGAGCTTGAGAACCAGGTCTTTCCCCAGTCCGGGGTGGACGACCCGAAAGACGTCCGCCTGCCCGGTGCGAGGGAACCGGCCGATCACCAGGTACCGGCCGATCGCGGCCGGCGTGTCCGCCTGGTGGTTATGACCGGACTCGCACGCAAACCCGGGGTCGGTCACGGCGTCCGACGAGCGCGTCTCCGCTGATTTCGAGGACAGCCTGGTCGAGGTGGCGTCGGGTTGACTTCCCAGCAAGTGACTCGTGGCGGGAACATCCACCGGCCCGCTCGCCGTCGCGGGCGACAAGGGGGATTCTCGGGGCGCTCCTTCCCGGAGCGCGGCCAGCTCGACCTTCAACTGCGCCAGCCGCCCGGCGCACGTTTGACACCCGGAAAGGTGTGCGCGCAGCTCTTCCGACGGCTTTTCCCCGGCCGCCACCGCCAGCAGCTCAGCCTCTTCCGGACACATGAGACCCATGACCATGACTTCGATGCTCGTGAAACCTATGAACCGGAACCCCTCCGGGGCTCAGGATCTGACGTCCGCGCGGTGCCGTCGTCCCCAATTCGGGAAGTAACTACTCGGCTCGGGCGACGCACCGTCGCGAATGCTGGCGCCACGCAGCTTCAGCCTCTCACGAGCCGCCCGTTTCATCGCGGCCCTCCTGTTCGCGAGGTGTCAGCATATTCTCGACCTGACGCGCGAGCGCGTCAACCCAGGGGACCAGAGGCTGGAGCTGGCGATCATGAATCTTTTGCCGCAGCCGAGCGACCTGACGATAGAGATCAAGAAGATCGTCGAAGCTGTGGCCCGGGCCCGCATGGGCCGGGCCGGCTGGCGGTGCAGAGGTTTTGAGTGCGCGGTGCGAGCGATGGGCCAGCTCGCGGACTTTCCGGCCGAGCTTGGAGGCACTCGACCAGGTGCTATCCTGACCGAGGCGATCGGGCAGATCCTGTGGCTGAGTGTGTGGCATCGAACAATCTCCCGAGACGCACGGACGCATGGAGGCGCAGAAAAGAGACTTCTCCTGCCCTTTCCACCAAGTGGTACGCAAGACCGTCTGGAACCTTTCAGAAAATGTTGGGAAGGGCGTTCAGCGAAAGGTTCATCGGAATGGATCCGCGTGAATCTGCGCGCAGCCGCGGCGCCAGGAGTTACGTCATGAACGCCCCTTTCACAATTGACTGTGGCGCTGTGGTGTCGCGTGGCTGGGTTGAGCTGGTCCTTTGCTGACTCCGCAAAGAGTCGTGGTCAAGCTCACAGTCTATTGTGAAGCGGAGCACTCAGGAATTTGAATTCCCAATTCTCTGCTGCACCCTTCATCCTTGATGCTATTTTTCGCCGTCTCCAAAACGATGCCGCGTGCGTTATTACTGTTCGGCGGCCCATCGCGGTATCATCGGAGGCCGGAAACCAAAACCTCGCGACTCCTTGGGGGGTGACAACATGAGAACCACGACCGTGCTGGTACTTATCGGTGGTCTGGCCGGCGCCGCCGCCGCGAGGGCACAGGAGACGCCATCGCCGGCGCTGCTTGTCCTGCACAAGGGCGAGAACGCGATGGCAATCGTCGACCCGGCGACCGGCTACGTGGCGGGCCGCGTCCCGACCGGGCAAGACCCCCACGAGCTGGCGGTCTCCGACGATGGGAAGCTCGCGTTCGCCAGCAATTACGCAGGTCCTGGTCCGCGGGGCGGCAACACGCTCTCGGTCATTGACATCGCGGCGAGGAAGGAGCTGCACCGGGTCGACCTGGGCCCGCTCAGCCGCCCGCACGGGCTCTGGTTCGCCGGCGGGAAGCTGTACTTCACGGCCGAGGGGAGCATGGCCATCGCGCGCTATGACCCAGCGGCCAACAAGATCGATTGGCTGCTCGGCCTCGGCCAGGACAGGACGCACATGATCGTCGTCTCCAAGGACCAGAAGACAATCTTCACCTCGAACGTGAGCTCGAACACGATCAGCATCATCGAGCGCGGCGGGCCGGGTGGGCCCGGCGGTGGACCGGGAGGATTCCCAGGCGGGCCAGGAGGGCCTCCAGGCGGACCGGGTGGTGGACCTCCGCCGGGGGGTGGCGGACCGCCGCCTGATGGCCCTCCTCCAGGTGGACCGCCGCCCGATGGTCCACCGCCGGGTGGCCCCGGAGGACCTCCGGGCGGGCGCGGGGGGCCTGGAGGGCCGCCTCGAGGCGGGCCGGGCGGGGGGCCGGGTTGGAGGCAGACGGTGGTACCGGTCGGCCAAGGGCCGGAGGGCTTCGACGTCTCGCCGGATGGCAAGCAGCTCTGGACGGCGGACATCGCGCGACGGCCGCATCTCGGTCATCGACATCGCCTCCAAGAAGGTCGTCGCGACGATCGATGCCGGGGCAAGGGGAGCGAATCGCTTGAAGTTCACTCCCGACGGCAAGCTCGCGCTGGTCTCCGAGCTGGGTGGCGGCGGGATCGTCGTCCTCGAAACCGGCACGCACACTGTGATGAAGCGCGTGCCGCTCGGCCACGGTGCCAGCGGCATCCTGATCCCACCCGATGGCGCACGCGCCTACATCGCGCTCACCGGAGACAATACCGTCGCGGTCATCGACCTTAAGACACTCTCGGAAGTCGCCCGGCTCAACACCGGGCCCGGCCCTGACGGGATGGCGTGGCTGCCGGCGAAGCGAGAATGAGAAATGGGCCGGGAATAATGACTTCCCACGAGAGACCATAGCCAGCGCAAGAGTTGTGGCGCCGCGAGATACGGGCTCCCTCTCCCCAAGGAGAGGGAGCCAGAAAAGCCCATCGGCCGACGGTGGGCCATTGCCTACCCCCCATCCCCCACTTCCTCGAATTTCGCCGAGAAGTGGCGCAAGGCCGGCGGTTCCTCGACAATCCGCAAGCCGCGGAGCGTTTCCCGGCGCTGGAAGACTTCGATGGTCGCCTCGACGGTGTAATCAATGTGGCTCTGGGTATAGACGCGCCTCGGGATCGCCAGACGAACGAGCTCCATGTCGGGCCGCGATGACTCGCCCGTGTCGGGGTCGACGCGGCCGAACATCACGCTGCCGATCTCGACGCCCCGAATGCCCGCGTGCCGGTACAATGCGACACGAGTGCCTGACCCGGGAACCGCTCGGCCGAAATATGCGAGCAGAAAGCCGCCGCGTCAATGTAGATCGCGTGGCCGCCGGGCGGCTCGACGATCGGCACGCCGGCCGCGATCAGATGTTCGCCCAGATATGCGACGCTTCGCAGTCGGTACTGGAGGTAGTCTTCGTCGAGCACCTCGACGAACCCCTGCGCCATCGCCTCGAGGTCGCGCCCGGCCAGTCCACCGTATGTCACGAACCCTTCGGTTAGGATCAGCAGGTTGTTGGCCCGCTCGGCCAAAGCATCGTCGCGGATCAAAAGCACGCCGCCGATATTGACCAGCCCGTCCTTCTTGGCGCTGATCGTGGCACCGTCGGCCAGCCGGAACATCTCCTGCGCGATCTCGCGGGGCGTGCGGTGTTCCTGGCCGGGCTCACGCTGCTTGATCAGATAGGCATTTTCGGCGAACCGGCAGGCATCGAGGAAGAGTGGAATCCCATGCCGCCGGCAAACGGCGCGGACATCCTTCATGTTGGCGAGGCTGACGGGCTGGCCCCCGCCGCTATTGTTCGTGACGGTGATCATGCAGACTGGGATCTTGTCGCTGCCGACCTGAGCGATCAATCGCTCCAGCTTATCAACATCCAGATTTCCTTTGAACGGATGGCGGGTCCGCGGCTCTCTCCCCTCGCCGATGACCAGATCGACTGCGCGGCGCCGGAATGCTCGATGTTGGCCCGGGTGGTATCGAAGTGGTTGTTGCTCGGGATCACCTTGCCGGCCCCGCCGACGAGCTCGAACAAGATGCGCTCGCTCGCTCTACCCTGGTGGGTCGGCAGGATATGCGGCATGCCGGTCAGCTCGCGGAGCACACCTTCAAAATGATACCAGCTCCGGGCGCCGGCGTACGACTCGTCGCCGCGCATGATCCCGGCCCATTGCTCGCTGCTCATCGCCGAGGTGCCGCTGTCGGTCAAGAGGTCGATCATCACGTCCTCGGCCCGGATCTGGAATGGGTTGAAATGCGCGTGGCGCAGGATCGCCTCGCGCTGGACGGGCGTGGTAAGCCGGATCGGCTCGACCATCTTGATCTTGAATGGCTCGATGATCGTCTTCATCGGACAGTTCCATCACGTCCGAGTTGTTCCGGGGTCCGTTGGGTTCTCAAGAAGCGCACGACCGTTCGCGCCGGAATAGATGAAGCAGCCGTGAAGCCCCATGTCACCATACCTTCGCGCGAGCTGTCATTCCAGGAGCCCGTCCGCCAGGGTCACGGCGGCTCGCCCACGAATTCGGGATTCGATTTTGAAGCGCGGGACCTGTATGATAACGTAACCGTCGCGGAGTGAATGAATCGTCGAGACCATCCTTGATGATCCAGCGCGGGCTGGGGAATCAGAGGAGGCTCTGCCATGCCCCGCTGGGGAGACTGGGAAGACGACGATCCCGGGATGGCACATGACCCCGAGGACGAGGATTGGCCCGACGATGACGACGAGGAGCCGACCATCTCCTGCCCGTACTGTCACCGCGAGGTCCTCGAAGAGGCGGAGCGTTGCCCTCATTGCGAGCATTACATCTCGAAGGAGGACACGCCCCCGGAGCGAAAGCCTTGGTGGATCATCCTCGGCGTGATCGCGTGCCTCTACGTGGTTTATCGATGGAACGTCTGGTGGTGAGTCGAAATTCCCCTGAAACGGCCGGGGCGTTCCCTGGCCCGCGAGGTGACTGTGACCGTGGTGCCCACACAGATCGATTGGTACCGACGCTGCTTCGCGAAATTGATCGACGCAGATTTGCAGCGAGTCATCACCTACCAGAGCATCGGCGACGGAGGTTGGTTCCAAAGCATCGTTGTCGACGTGCTCACTCAGCTCTACGGGCATTCGCTGTACCACCGCGGCCAGATCGCCGCGCGGGTGCGCTCCTCCGGGGGTCAGCCGGCGGAGACCGACTTCATCTTCTGGACCCGCGTGCCCGCCGCTCCGCCAACTCCGAAGACTGGAGACGTCCCGCGCTGAACGCGCGGACGACCATTGACCGCTTGGCGTCTCGACGAGACGCCATCGAGGAATCAAGCGTCGCGTCGCTCCGGCGATTGCTCCCCGGGAAAGCGACGTCGGCTCATTTATTCTCGCGGGCAAATCGCCATCGAGGGAATTCTCTCAGCCGCGCCGATCAGAACGTCCTATATTTAGCACATCGGGCGTTGAGATTTGGCGACGCGAGTGAGGTCACTGGTCTAAGGTGGCACGTCGGGTGAACCGATGGAACTTCCCTCTTTAAGTATGTCAAGCCGACCCATCAGCGTATGGCGGCTATTCGAATATGCGGCGTCGCGAGGACGACAAAAATAATCAGAAGTGGCATTCTGTTGTTTTTTCTCAACATTCCAGAGGCGACGCCCTTTCTCCTCGGAGTCCAATCAGATTTCACGTTCACGTGACACGAGATCTGAGCCCGAAGCGGTCTCATGCGGGGTTTTTGCCGCGCAGCCGGGGGATCTCGGCCACCATCCCGCGTGGGGTGCGATTCGGGGAAATGGTTGTTCGGCCAGCCTGGTCGCTACAACCCCCATTGTCGTGGCGGCGAAACCGCGCCAGTCACTTGACGCCGGTCTTGCTATGATATTGAATCGTTCACGAAATTGAACGCTATCGGCATCCCTATTCCGGGCGAGCCGGACGAATTCTCCGCAGAGATCTGTAGTAGTCACCTCATTTCATGGCATCACGGGCCTCCTTTTTTAGGCTCAGCCCGGCGAAAGAAAGAGGCCTACGTAAGTCTGCGAACGCGCAGCACACGTGTCTCCGGTCTGCAGAGTCCGGGGAGAACGATCGTTGCGCCGCTACCGATTAGTCCGCAACATGGGAACATCCACCGAAAGTGAGCTGCGTCGTGAACCGCTGCAGGAACATTCGTACGCTATGGGGACGAATTCGCCGCAAACGAGGGTATCAGCTTTCGCCCAGGCGCCGCGCCCTCTCGCTCTGGAACAGTTGGAGATCCGTCTGACACCCTCGGTCGGCGGCGGCTGGATCAACAGCGCCCAATCCGGCGAATCGGGCGACGGCGTCCTGGGCCAGTACTACAACAATGCCGCCCTGTCGGGTACCCCGTCGTTCACGCGCTGGGACGACCGGATCGACTTCTCCTCGCCAGATGGCACCCTGGATCCCGGCGGCTCGCCCGACCCGGCCTTCGCTACGGTGGGTACCGAGGATTGGTTGGCCGAATGGACCGGTACACTGACCGCCAACTTCAGCCAGACGTACACCTTCGTGATCAACTCCGCCGGCAACGGCGTGCGGCTGTGGGTAACCCCCGTTGGACAGCAGCGAGCCAATCCGCTTATCAATGACTGGACCGTCCACGGCCAGACGACCGACAAGGCCACAATGACCCTCAAGGCGGGACAAGACTACGCCGTCGAACTGGATTTCTCTCAGACCACCGCGAGCGCGCCGCAGGTCCAGCTTCAGTGGACCAGCCCGAGCACCCCCCTGGAGGACATCGAGCCCGTGACGCAAGTGGGGCTGAACTTCGGCGGCGGTGACGCGATCGAAGGTGACGCGCTGTTCGCCAACATGGTGAACGGAGCCGAAGCAACGCGTTGGTGGAACCCAAACTTTTCCGTTACCGTCCCCAGCGACAGCAACTTCTGGCCGGAAGAGGATGCCGGGATCCTCCTCGGGACTTCCGCGAAGTCCATCGAGGCCGGGGGATCGTACCTGGTCGAGTTCACCGGAATGGCGACCGTGACCGACACGTCGCAGAATGTCGATTGGTGGGTGGGCGGAACAAACCTGAACAGCGGCACGCTGCAAGCCGGGCAGGGCTACAATCCCAGCTCCAATACAACCACCGCCACGATGGTCGTCGCGCCAGGTCCGCAGCCCGGCTTCTTCATGACCTTCACGAACACCAGCCGCAGTCCAAACTCCCCCATGGACATCTTGGCGATCAGCGGCTCCAGCGGCACCGTCACGGTCTCTGTTCCATCCGTCGCGGGCATCGCCGCGAATCAGGAGGTAACCATCGGCGGCTCCACCGGTAACGCAGCCAACTATCGTGGGACCTTTTTGATCACGAGCGTCAACACCGCCAACAACACCTTCACTTACAAGAACACAGCCAACCTGCCAACCAATCCAAGCGGCGCGACAGCGCTCGTTAACCCGCAAAACGGCATCACCAACCTGTACGTGATGCAACCCTCGACGCTGGGCGGCAACACCCCTCTCCCCGTTGGGACTTTGTTCACCACCGCGGCACTGAGCATGGCGGCTGAGTACACGGCGCTGCGGATGATTAACGTGACTGAAACCGACGGCAACCTGACCTCCAACTGGTCCGACCGGACCCTCGTGTCGGATAATAACTGGACCAGTCACGAGTTCAACAGCGGGACCGGCGTCAATACAGGAGTCTCCGGCGACGCCACGGCCGGCGTGCCGTGGGAGATCGTGGTGGCGCTGGCCAACGAGGCTGGCAAGGACGTATACATCAACGTCCCGTCTAATGCGTCGGTCAGTTACCTCACGAACCTGGCGGACCTGTTCGCCTACGGCAGCAATGGCGTCACTCCTTACACCAGCGCCCAATCCGATCCCGTTTGGAAGCCGCTCGACTCGAACCTCAAAATCTACATCGAGTTCTCCAACGAGGTCTGGAACTACGGCTTCGTCCAGGCCGAGACCCGTGCCGACGGTTGGGCCAACCAATTGAGCCAGCGCGCGGTCTACGATTACCTGACGAACAACCAGGACGACCCCCTGTATCCCGGTGGCGGCAGCAGCGCTTACAGTGATGGGGCGTTGCTCGCCGCCTACTGGGGCCTTAACAACAGCAATGACAGCTCGTTCCTGAGCACGTACAACCCCGACCCCGCGCCGTCCACAGATGGCGGGTCTCCGGAGTACTTCAACAACTCCGGCTCCCGGAAAGGTTATGGCATCGGTGAGACCTGGGTCGGGCTGCGCGACGTACAGATCAGCAACGCATTCAAGACGGCCTTCGGTGAGACGGGTTTGAGCGCCGTCGACACGGACAGCCGGGTTCGCCCCGTGTTCGAGTGGCAGGCCGGCGGCGGGTGGATCGCCGCCCTGAGTTTTATCAGCGAGATGTACGGCGCGCAGCATCCGGTTAGCTATTACCTGTACGGCGGCGGCGGCGACTGGTACGAGGACGATTATGCCGGCGGCTACAGTGATGTCAGTTTCGCTAACCCATCCTTCGTCGACGGTTTGACCGACTGGACGGCCAGCGGCTCGGCGGGGGTGGTCGCCAACGGATCCAGTTTGGGCAACCCCGACGCCCCGCCTCTTTTCTCGGCCATTGCCGTCACGAACGGGGCCACCGAGTCCGGCAACACGGTAACAATCACCGTCACGACCCCGCACAGTTTTGTCGCCGGCCAATCCGTCACGGTCTCTGGCGTCACGGTCAGCGGCTATAACGGGACGTTCACGATCACCTCCACCACGCTCACCACGTTCACCTACGACGACTCCCTGACCGGACTGGCGAATTCGGGAGATGGGACTGTCACCGGCACGGGCAGCAGCATGCAGACCGCCTATCTGCAGCCGGGCGCGAGCATCAGCCAGAACGTCACCTTCAGCGGCGGATACGCAGACATCGTGCTTCTCGCCGCCCAGACCGTGCCGGCCAGCTACACGTACGGCCTCAACATCACCCTGACGCCCACGAACGGCGGACCGGACATCAACAATGGGCTGCACATCCCCGAAAGCGAGGGGGCCCCGTCCTATTCCGGCGCCCAGAATGCATTCGCCTGGGACCGGACCGAAGCCTTCTATACGGGCGCCTCGGACCACACATACACGGTGACCTTCACGAACACGCTGAAGTCCGGCACAGTCTTCGTCGACGGTCTCGCCATCCAGACGGTCAATGGGATGTTCAACGAAACCGCGGCCGCCTGGCAAACCATGAGCCGGAATCTCGCCAGCTCTGTTCAGGCGGACGTTAAGCTCGCCGCGGAGTACGGCCTGCATGCCGTCGAGTACGAGGGTGGCTTCGATTTCAACCAACCGTTGCACGGGTTCGGGTACACCTCCGACGTCCCCAACGTAGGCATGTATGCAAACCTTGACCCCCGGACCGAGCAGTTGGTGATCGACAGTTTCGACGAGTTTTACAGTGCTGGAGGCACTCTGGCGATCCAGTACGAGTCCGCCGGCAACTACAATAGCTGGTCCGTGGCCGCGCCCACCTACTACGACTGGGACACGCCCAAGCTCGAAGCGGTGGTATCCGTCGAGGAGACCGCGCATCCGGCCGCGCCGGCGAGCCTGATTGTCACAGGCATTCCGACCACCGACGTCGCCGGCGCCGCCGAAAGCGTCACCGTCAGCGTCGTTGATCCGTACGGCAACTTGGTTGTCGGCTACACAGGCACGATCGAGTTCACGAGCAGCGACCCGCAGGCCGACCTGCCGACCACTTACACCTTCACGGCGGCCGACGGCGGCCAGCACACCTTCACGGTCACATTCAAGACCGCTGGGAGGCAATATGTCAAGGCGACAGACACCACGGCCGCGAGCCTCACTGGCACCGAGTGGAACATCACGGTCGATGCCGCCGCGCCAGCGTCCCTGGCGATCAACGGCTTCCCCAGCACCGTCACGGCAGGCACAGAACACAGCTTCACGGTCACCGCGGTTGATCAATACGGCAACGTCACCCCCGGCTACACCGGCACCGTGCAGCTTACGACCAGCGATCCCCAGGAGGTGTGGCGATCGAGCTATACTTTCACTGCCGCGGATGCCGGCACACACACGTACTATCCCACTCTCAAAACAGCAGGCGTGCAATGGATCAAGGCCGACGACGACGCCAACGGCTTGTCGGGGACCCTGTCCAGTATCGTCGTCAGACCGGCGCCGATCTCCGTGCTGGCGGTCGCCGGCATCCCGAGCCCTGATCCCGCAGGCACAACCACCAATTTCACTGTTACGGCGACTGATGCCTACGGCAACGTCATCACCAACTACACCGGCACCGTTGAATTCACCAGCAGCGATCCTCGGGCCTCGCTGCCGGCGAGCTACACGTTCACGGCGGCTGACAAGGGCAATCATATCTTCTCCGCCACACTCAAAACGGCGGGCAATCAGGTGCTGAAGGCGACCGACATTACAACCAGCACCATCACTGGCACCGAGTGGAACATCACGGTCGATCCCCTCGCGCCAGTGTCGCTGACGATCACAGGCTTCCCCAGCACCGTCACGGCAGGCACACAACACAGCCTCACGGTCACCGCGGTTGATCAATACGGCAACGTCACCCCCGGCTACACCGGCACCGTGCAGCTTACGACCAGCGATCCCCAGGAGGTGTGGCGATCGAGCTATACTTTCACTGCCGCGGATGCCGGCAGACACACGTACTATCCCACTCTCAAAACAGCAGGCGTGCAATGGATCAAGGCCGACGACGACGCCAACGGCTTGTCGGCCACCGTATCCAATATTACGGTCATTCCCGCGCCGGTCGCTGCGCTGGTCGTCGGCGGCACCCCGAGCCGTGAGACCGCAGGCACAACGAGTAATTTCACCGTCGCCCCGACTGATGACTACGGCAACGTGATCGCCATCTCCATCGGCGTCGTCAACTTCAGCAGCAGCGACGGTATCGCTGCGCTACCGGCAACGTCTATCTTCAGCACCTCCGACGACGGCTCTCATTCGTCAGTCATCACCTTGAATACCACGGGAACTCGGTGGATCACCGACACCGACGTGGCCGACAAGCTGTCGTGATTGGACACGGCCATCGTTGGGTAATTAATGACGCGTTCCCCAGGTCTCCGCCGAGAGGTCCTCGAAGACGGCCAGCGGTGCCGGCACTGCGAGCATTACATTTCGAAGGAGGGCGCCGCCCCGGAGCGGAGGCGTTGGTGGATCACCGCCGGGCACCGCGTCATTTGCCGGTCTTGAACAATAACTCCTCGAACCGCGCCGTGAACGTCGCGCTGCTGGAATTGATGGCGTCCAGACCGACCTTGAGCCTGCCCGGCAAGCTGGTGCTGATCGGCTGGAGTTGCGTCCAGTGCAACCCGTCCTTGCTGGTGAACCCCAGGATGCGGCTGCCGCGACGCGCGAGCCGGAGATAGACCGTGCCCGGGTCAAGGTCGCCATTGTGGTCGATCACGCCGGATCTGCCTGTGTGTTGCTCGAAGATGGCGAAGCTACTGAAATACCCATTATTCAAGACGGCCCCGCGCTCTAACCGGACGAAGCTGTCGCCGCCGAGGGAGACGATGATCCCGGCCCCGTTGAAGGGGATCCCTCCCTCCCGGTTCGACCTCTCGCCCGGCGTGAAGTCGCCGACGACTCTGACCTGGATGTCGAAGTCGCCGACGACCTCGCGCAGGACCCGCGGGGCGTTGAACAGGCCGATCCCGGCGTTCAGGTCGTGCAGAGTGGCTGGGACGGTGATGGTGAGTGCGCCGCCATTTGCGTTGACTAGACAGTCTCCGACCGGGTCGATTACCGTGCCCCAGCCGACGATCTCTTTCACTCGCACGTCAGCCTTGAGCCCGGTCCGCTGGTCGACGGTCGTCGTGGGAGCGTCACTGGACCCCGGCAGCCACGCGACCTGGCCAGCTTTTTCCGGCCCGGGAGTGTTCGCCGCCGTGGTCGCTGCCTTCACGGGCGGTGCTTGTGCGGGAGGCGTGACGGCGGTGCGATCGTTGCCGCCGCGGGAGACATTTCCTGTCTTCTGGGTGGCCGCGGTCTTGCGCTCTTGCGATCCGGAGAACAACATAACGCGGACAAGAGCCGCCGTCAGGGCGACCGACGTCGCCCCCAGCACCACGAGCAGCACGACGAGTCCTTGAATTCGCGGCCGGCGCCGGCGCGGCGGCCGGGCCCGGCTCAGCGGCTGGATCTCATCAGACACGGCCCCGCCTGCGGGAACGAACGACGTGGGTTGAGACGCTGGGCGGAAGTCCGTCACCAGGTCTGACAGATCCAGATCGGGATTGTACACCCAGTCCACGTCCTGCTCGGGGCGGGCGAACACGGACGGGTCGGCCTTTGTCCGGGCGGGACCGGCACGTTTGAGCGGCTGCTCGTTGAAGACCATCAGTTCTGGCTTGGATCGGGGGCCAGGGCGCCCCGATCCCGTCTTCAAGTCCGGAGCGGTCTTCGATGCTTCCAGGAGGGCGACCACCTCGTTCATCGAGCCCGGTCGATCCTCCGGCCGCTTGGCCATCATCTTCAAATAGGCCGCGTCGAGCCCGGGGGGAACATCCGGCCGGAGGATCCGCAGCGACGGCGCGGGCTGGCCCATGTGGGCCATGAGCCGGTTGAGCACCGTTTCACCCCAGAACGGTTCCTGGCCCGTGAGCAAGTAGTAGAGCGTGCAGCCCAGACTGTAAATGTCTGCCCGGTGATCGACGCGATGAGAATCCTGGGCCTGCTCCGGGGCCATGTAATCGATGGTCCCCATGTACACACCGCTCTCGGTCAGCCGGCTGCCCTCGGTCTTGCTGAACGGGTTGACGGCGTCGACGACACGGGCCAATCCCAGGTCGAGCACGCGCACGGAGCCGGCGTGATCGAGCATCAGGTTGCCCGGCTTGATATCGCGGTGAATGATGCCTTTGGCGTGGGCGGCTTCCAGGCCGCACGCCGCCTGGATCAGGCATTCGATGGCCTGATTGAGCTGCATCGGCCCGTGCTCGCGGACGAAATGGTCGAGGTCGTGTCCCTCGACGTAATCCATGACCATGAACTGGACGCCGCGGTCCTCGTTTGCATCGAAAGTGGCGACGAGGTTGGGGTGCTTGACCAGCCCGGCGGTCTCGACCTCGCGGCGAAACCGGAGGACGGCGCTCCGGTCACGCGCGAACGAGGGCGGAAGCATTTTGAGGGCGCCGACGCGGCCCGACGGACGATGCCTCGCCTTGAAGACCTTGCCCATTCCGCCCTGGCCAAGCTTGTCCAGGATCACGTAGTTGCCGACCAGGAGGCCTCGTGTCTTCTTCTGATAAATCGCGGCGGCCTGGTACGTGGTCAGCTTGCCGGCCGCGATCAATGTGCGAGAGAGCCCCAGAATTCCCCCGGCGGAATCGGCGGCAAAGGAGGCGAGCTCCGTCTCGTCGACCAGGCCGATTTCGACGAGGGCGCGCGTGAATTCATCAAAGTTCGCGACGCCCGCAGGCGCGGGGTTGATCGGCGCGTCGCGGGCGCCGCCCAGTGCAAGTTCCGCGGCCTGAATGAGCGCCGCACCCTTCTGGATCCGTCGCGCAGGATCGTAGCCCGCGCCCTTCACGTCGTCGCCTGCCGGCATGTTCAAGCCTCCCGAGGAAGCTGTGTCGCACGGCTTCGTCGCGGATGGACCGCACCTGAGCGGCTCCATCAGCGGAATCAAACGAGGTCCCTCAGATGATCATGGGAGCAGCCTGGCTATCCTTCTCGTCCGGGGCGGGTCCTGCGCGGACACCCTGAATACGGACCCGGCACCGTTCGCAACGATGAATGGTCTTCGAATCGATGAAGTCCAGGTCGATTTGAATTCAATATCATACACAGACGTCCCATCCGCAGCAATCACCCGTTGTTATCAAAAAGCAGCCAGGGCTTGCGGCGGTGGATGCCGCCACAAAAAAAGATTTCTGCAAGAATTCCGTATGACGCGTCGCACTTGCTGCATTCTCTAACCGATGCGGTCAGGCGGAGGAGCAAACGGAAATGATCCGTGTAAAGGCAAGCGCGGTTGGCCGGCAACTCGAGGCCCTCTGGACCTCGGGGACACTCACCGGCATGAGCGATGCCCAGCTTGTGGGTCGGTTCGCGGGTGTGCGTGACGCGACGGCCGAGTCGGCATTCCGTGAGCTGATGCAGCGCCACGGCCCCATGGTCATGGGGGTTTGCCGCCAGATTCTCGAGGATCCGCACGACGCGGACGACGCGTTCCAGGCGACTTTCCTGGTATTTGTGCGCAAAGCCGGGTCGATCCGGGTGCGCGACTCGCTGGCCCCTTGGCTCTACGCAGTGGCGTACCGCACGGCCCGGCGGGCGCGGGCCATCGCCACGCGATATCGCTCTGCCCACGTCGAGAACCTGGTGGATCCCATGGGAAACCCCGCCGCCGGCGCCGGCCACTTCGACCTGCGGCCCGTGCTCCACGAAGAGCTGAATCGGCTACCGGGCAAATACCGGGACCCGATCGTGCTCTGTCATCTCGAAGGCAAGACGCATGAAGAAGCCGCGCGGCTGTTGAACTGGCCGGTTGGCACACTCAGCGGGCGGCTGTCGCGCGGTCGTGAGCTCCTGCGGTCCCGGCTAAAACGCCGCGGCCTCGAGGTCTCACCGGCCGTCCTCGGGGGACAGTGGCTGACCGGCACGTCCACAGCCGTGGCGCCCCCCCTGATCGAATCCACCGTCGGCGCCGCGGTCGGGACCGCGGGGCCAGCGATTTCCGCATCAGTCCTGTCTTTGACCCAAGGAGTGTTGAATACCATGCTGCTCAACAAGATCAAAATGGCCGCGCTCGTCGTCTTGCTCGTCGGAGGAGTCACCGGGGGCGCCGGTATCTGGGGAATTCAGGCATCTCAAGCGACGAATCGAGCGGACCAGGCCGACAAGCTAAACCCGCCCAAGGACATTGGCAAGGTCGCGGATCCTTCCCAGAGTGCCGAGTCTTCCTCCAAGCTCGCCGGTAAAGCCTTCGTTCCCGCCGCCCAGGGAAACGGCCCCGGCATGGGCTTGTCATTTCCGGCGCGTCGTTTAAAGAATTCCCCGAACATCGATCCCCGAAAAGTCCGGACGTGGATCCGGACATCGACCATGGTGCTCGTGCAATCAGCGGATCGCACCGCCTGGCAGGGCATGAGCCTTGAATTCGACCGGTACCGACCCCAGTGGAGCACGATCCGACTGCTGCCGGGCACCACGGCACAACCACTGGCGGGCGACGACGTCGCGGCTCTGATGATCAAGGGAAAGACGATCCCGTCTGTCGCCGCATTCAGCCCCTATCTGGGACGCTGGTTCGAACAGAAGCTACGACAGCCGGTCGACGAGGAAATCAATCCGGCAATCGGGCCGGGATGGGCACTCTATCAGGCTGGCAACGACTTCTACGCCTTCAGCTCACGAAAGGGGGGTTGGTCGGTTCTTCATCTGGACGGAAAAGAGCCTGCCAGCGTGTCGACCTCTCCACAGGACATCGAAGTCATGCAGGGGAACCGGCTCTTACGTGTTCGCCCTCAAGCAGGGCGTGTGGTCCGAGGGCGTCGAGGTCTACGTGCCGGCGCCCGCTGCCAGCCCTTAACGCGAACGCTCGCCGGCCGGCCAAGAACCGTCGCCGTGAGGCCACGACCCGCCCGCTGGTGTTCCGGAAATCACGCTCTCCCCATAACTCGTTGTTCCGTCAGATCTCCCATCCCTTGCGGAAATAGGGCTTGAGATAGTGCGCGGCCGCTTCGCTGCCGGTGATATCGCCGGTTTCGGGGTTGTAGTCGATCGACTGGCCGGCTCGGACGGCGACGTTGCCCAGGATCATCGATTCGGTGAGCACCGAGGCGTAGTCGAAATTCGAAAGCGCGATCGCTGGTTTGCCCGCGCGGATGGCCTGGACCCACTCGCGCTTCTGGTTCTGATCGATGTCGCCTGGGTGTTCATGCCGAGGCAGGAACGGCTCGGCGCTTTGATTTCGGTGAACGCGTCCTTGGGCCAGAACACCTGCTTGGCGCCGTAGTCGTTGGGGGAATACATCCGCCACTTCGAACCGAGCAAGACCAGTCCGCTGCTGGACGGTTCCAGGCCCCGGTCGGGGAAGATCCGGCTGGGCGGCAGGTTGCGCTTGCCCTTCTTTGCCCCTTCGTACCAGGTCAGTTTGACGGGAGGCAAGCTGCCTCGGGCCGGGAATTCGTAGGTGATGGTCGCCCAGGCCGGGTAGGTTTCCGAATTGATCTCGCCGCTCTGGGCCGAGACCCGCGTCGGCAGCCCGAGCTCAAGCGCCATGAACGCCAGGTTGGCTGTGTGGCAGGCCATGTCCCCCAGCGAGCCGGTGCCAAAGTCCCACCAGCCGCGCCAGTTGTGGGGATGATAGACCTCGGGGCTGTACGGCCGCTCGGGGGCCGTCCCCAGAAACAGGTCCCAATGGAGGTAATCGGGAATCGCCACTGTCTCCTTGGGGCGCACCACGATGTCAGGGGCCTGTTTCCAGTAATTGAACGGCCGATTGGTCCAGGCATGAACCTCCTGGACGTCTCCCAGCGCCGGAGCGCACCAGCTCGACGGCACGCCGGAATCCGGAGTCGGCCGTCCCCTGGTTGCCCATCTGCGTGCAGACTTTCTTCTGATGGGCGGTCTCGCGCATCAAGCGGGCTTCCCAGACCGAGTGAGCGAGCGGCTTCTGGCAATAGACGTGCTTCCCCAGCCGCATGGCAGTCACCGCGGCCGGAGCGTGCGTATGGTCGGGCGTCGAGACGACCACGGCGTCGAT
This sequence comes from uncultured Isosphaeraceae bacterium, assembly GCA_963781785.1. Classification (GTDB taxonomy): domain Bacteria; phylum Planctomycetota; class Planctomycetia; order Isosphaerales; family Isosphaeraceae; genus CAWAHD01. The sequence goes on from CAWAHD010000002.1 coordinate 2,724,718, forward strand.
CTTGGTCTCAAGCTCGTGCAGCATCTCCCGGTAGTCGGCGTATGTCTTGGCCTCCTTGTGCCGGCTGGCCATCGCGTCCAGCCGCTTCTGATCGATGTCGCATAACCCCACGATCGTGCCGACTCTCGCGGCGTGGTCCGTGTCGCTCTTGCCCTTGCCGCCGACGCCGATGCACGCGAGATTCAGCGTCTCGTTCGGTCCCACACCCCAGGCCCAGCTCGTTCGACCCTGGGCAAAAATGCCGAAGCCGGCCACCGATGCCCCAAACAGAAACGACCGACGGTTCGTCGTGATGTTCATGAACAGTGCTCCTGGAAGTCAGTGCGAAATCGCTGGATCAATCCGGTGGGCCACAATTGGGATGCACAAACACAAACCACGGTGACGGCACGACAGCCGTCGATCGGTGTATTGTGGCCGATCGGCCCGTCAATTGCGAGCATCTACCGTTTCCTCTCCAACGCCGTTCGCCGCCAAGCGAGTCGAGCGGGAGGACGGGAGAACCCCCGAGAGGACTTGGGGCGCGGCAACGATCTAGCGCGTACTGGCTACCAACGACTGCCGACCGCAGGAAATCCATGCGTGCATCGCTCAAAACGCTTGAAGAGGTCCGGGTTGTTGCTTGTGTTCGACTTGGCGCAGGTCATAATGGTGGAAACACGGTCGCGAAACGGAGTCGGCGATATCATGAACCAGTGCCAGCGAATCAGCTTGATGGTGGTGATGACCGTTCTGGGGAATGTGTCAGTAGGGATTGCGCAGAACAGCGGCAGTTTTCATCGCGTCACCACGACGACCCGGAACAGCCCTTCCGCAGCGCAGTTGAATCGCACGGCCCGTGCTGGAGCGGTGCGATCCGCCTCGCGGACGGCTCTCCGGTCCGATCCGCTTCGCCCGTATCGTGCTCGGGCCTTGCAGGCCCAAGTGCAAAAGTCGCAGGGGCCGAGCACCTCAAGCTGGCAGCAGGAGCCGGCGCCCCTCCAACCTTCCCCCCAGCCGCCCGCGCCGGCCCGCTCGCACAATTTCTACCCGACCTTACGGTCTGGTCTGGCCTTCCAGCAGCCGCTCACGCTCACGGCACGCTCCGGTTTCCTTCCTTTTCAAACTTGCACCGGAGGCGCCTGCGGCATGGCTGCCGTCGCTCACCACCGCTAAATCGGTCAAACAAACCCCGCCCGGAACCCAGAGCGTGAACGCAGGATTGTTTGTCCGCCGCCTCTTGCTATGATAGGGGCGCTTCGTCGGGCCCGCGTGACCAGAGCACGAGGACGTACCGTATCAGAGGCTTTTTTCGACGCCGTCTGATTCCCGGCGTGCTCTTTGCAGGGATTACGCCCGCCCGCAACACCGTTCCTTCGAGGTCGTACTCGAAACAGAGCCTCGAAAATGCGGAGCGGAAAAACCTCGCCCGGCGCCACGTCAGAATGGGCGGCGTGGCGGGATCTCTTACCGCGGCTCTCGCCTGCGGGCAGCGAGCCACCTGGTTTCCACACCCCTTATGACACGTAACACCGAAATCCAGAAGATTGCATTCGTCGGCGATTACTTGCCGAGGAAGTGCGGAATCGCGACCTTTACTTACGACCTCTGCACGTCGGTCGCGACCCAGTATCCCGGGACCGATTCGTTCGTGTTGCCGATCAACGACGTGCCGCAGGGGTATGAGTATCCGGCCGAGGTCCGGTTCGAGATCGAGGAGCAGGAGGTTGATTCCTACGCCCGGGCGGCCGATTTTCTCAATTTTGCCAATACCGACATCGTTAGCCTGCAGCATGAGTACGGTATTTTTGGCGGTCCGTCCGGCAGTCATGTGGTGCGGCTCTTGCGCGACCTCAGAATGCCGATCGTCACCACGCTGCACACGGTCCTCAAAGACCCGAGCCCCGACCAGCGCCGGGTGCTCTGCCAGGTCGCCGATCTGTCGGCGCGGCTGATCGTGATGTCCGAGCGTGCCGCAATGTTTCTCCGCGAGGTCTACGGCGTTCCCGACGCCAAGATCGACCTGATCGCGCACGGCATCCCGGACATGCCGTTCGTCGACCCCAATTTCTACAAAGATCAATTCGGGGTCGAGGGCAAGTTCGTGGCGCTGACATTCGGTCTCTTATCGCCGAACAAGGGGATCGAGCGGATGTTGCGGGCGATGCCGGCGATCCTTCGCGAATTCCCCAACTTCGTCTACATCGTTCTGGGGGCGACCCATCCCAACCTGATCCGCGAGCAGGGAGAGCGGTATCGCATCAGCCTGGAGCGGCTGGCCAAGGACCTGGGCCTCAAGACGAACGTGAGCTTTTACAATCGGTTCGTGGAGATCGACGAGCTGATCGAATTCATCGGCATGGCCGACATTTACATCACACCCTATCTGAACCCGGCCCAGATCACCTCCGGCACGCTGGCCTATGCGTTTGGATGCGGAAAGGCCGTGGTGTCGACTCCGTACTGGTATGCCCAGGAACTGCTGGCCGAAGGCCGGGGAGTACTGGTGCCGTTTGACGACTCGGCCGCGTTGGCGCGCGAGATTTGCGAGCTTTTGCGCGATGAGCCGCGGCGGCACGCCATGCGGAAAAAGGCTTACATGCTCGGGCGCGAGATGATCTGGAGCCACGTGGCGCACCTGTACATGGAATCGTTCCAGCGCGCAGGCGGAGCCGCCTCGACGTTCCCTACAAGCCGCTGGCGGTGCGAACGCTGGCCGAACAGCCCCTCGATCTACCCGGCTGGCGGCTTGACCACTTGGTCCGCATGACCGACTCGGCGGGCATGCTCCAGCATGCGACCTCCGCGATTCCCAACTTTGCCGAAGGGTATTGCACCGATGACAACGCCCGCGCACTCTTGCTCACGGTCCTCCTGGAACAGCTCGGCCAGAGCACAGTGCAGGCGCATCGCCTGGCAACCACCTACGCGGCGTTCCTCAATTACGCCTTCGACCGGGGCAGAGGCCGGTTCCGGAATTTTCTGGGCTTTGACCGCCGCTGGCTCGAAGAGACCGGCTCCGACGACTGCCACGGGCGGGCCCTCTGGGTGCTGGGGGCCTGCGTGGGCCGGTCGCGGCGCCGCGACCTTCAGCACTGGGCATCCCAACTGTTCGACCTCGCCTTGCCCGCGATACTGGAAACCTCGAGTCCGCGGGCCTGGGCCTTCGGATTGATCGGCGTCGGCTTTTACCTTCAACGGTTCAGCGGCGCACGTCCCGCCAGCCAGGTGCGCGACACGTTGACCGAGCGGCTGATCGAGGCCCTCGACAAGAACGGCACCGACGATTGGCCCTGGTTCGAGGAGATTCTCAGTTACGACAATGCCAAGTTGCCACACGCCCTGATCGCCAGCGGGCGCGGCGGTGGCAATGCGCGCGCCCTGTCACTAGGCCTGGAATCGCTCGAATGGCTGCTCGACCAGCAGAAGTCTCCCACGGGGTTCTTCCGGCCGGTCGGGTCCAATGGCTTCTTCCCGCGCGGCCGCGAGCGGGCCCTCTTCGACCAGCAGCCCATCGAAGCCCATGCCACCCTCGCCGCCTGCATCGAGGCCTATCACGCCTCCGACGATCCGCGCTGGCTCCAGGAGACCCGGTTGACATTCGAATGGTTCCTGGGCGCTGATGATCTCGGACTCGACCTCTACGACGCCAAGACCGGCGGATGTTATGATGGACTTCAGGAAGACCGAGTCAACTTGAACCAGGGGGCCGAGTCGACCCTGGCCTTTCTGCTGGCCCTGGGCGAAATGAAACTACTGGAAAGCAGCCTGGCCACGTTCCGCCAGGTGCAGGTTAACTGAATGGGTCCCTTTTCCCCTTCCGAACGGACGTTTCTCTTGACACAGAGGTCAGGAGTCTGAATTCCCATGGATGCGAACGGATTGACGATTGCCCCCGTGGCCCCTTCGACCCACCCCACCGCGAATGCCGGCGAAGGGCCCGTCCGGCGCCGGCTCCGGTTGAATGTCAGGCGCACCGGCATCGTGCTGAAGCCCAATAACAGCCGCGTCGTGATCCGGCCGTTCGAGCCGACCAGCGAGCTGCGCATCGAGCGAATCCTGGCGCGGCTCATGTCGCTCACGGAGCCGGAAGTCGACTTCCTGATCGACGACGTGATGCGTGAGTTCCACTATCGCCACCAGAAGACTCGAGACTTCTTCCTGCACCGCTACGAGCAGATCCGGAAACACCTCTTGACCGACCAGGCGTTGAGTGAAAACCGCCGGATGTTGATCGGAGCGTTTTTCACCCAGGAGTACGCGCTGGAATCGGCCGCGCTCTTCAACCCATCGATGGTCTGGAATCCCGACCAGTCCGGGCTGGCGGCGGGATCGAGCCGGTTTATTTTGAGCCTCCGGGCCACCGGCGAGGGGCATATCTCGTCGATCACGTTTCGAAGCGGCACGATCGACTCCGACAACCGCATCAAGATGGATGAGCCGACCCGGTTCGTGACTGCGCCGGAGCAGGTGCCGAACACGCTCTACGACAAGACGTTGTTCTTTCGCAAACTGGCCGAGCTGGGGGTTGACGGACCGTTCGCCGGCAAGGTTCTGGGCACGCTCAACGACCACTTCACGCTCGACGAGCTCCAGCGCACCATCACAACGACGATGCACCAGAGCCGGCCGCGGCACCACGAAAACGAGCCGAGCGTTCAGGGAATGCTCACGCTGGCCAAGGCCAACTACGAGATCGGCTTTCCCGCCGAGAACAGCATCTCCGAGCGGGTCGTCTTTCCATCCTCACCCACCGAGGCCAACGGCATCGAAGACGCCCGGTTCGTGCAGTTTCACGACGACGACGGCTCGGTCCGCTATTACGCGACCTACACGGCGTTCGACGGCAAGGTCATACTCCCCCAGATCCTCGAGACCGACGACTTCCTTCAGTTCAAGGTGAGCACGCTCAACGGCCCCGAGGTCCGCAATAAGGGCTTCGCCCTTTTCCCGCGCAAGGTGAAGGGACTTTATGCGATGCTCTCGCGGCAGGACAACGAGAACATCTACCTGATGTACTCCGACAAGCTCCACTTCTGGTACACCAAGGAACTGATCGCCAGGCCGACCTACGCCTGGGAGTTTGTCCAGCTCGGCAATTGCGGCTCGCCGATCGAGACGCCGAGCGGCTGGTTGGTGTTGACCCACGGCGTCGGCCCGATGCGCAAGTACGCCCTGGGAGCGTTCCTGCTCGACCTCGACGACCCGTCGCGCGTGATCGGACGTCTGGACTCGCCGCTGCTCGAGCCCGACGCCAATGAGCGCGAGGGGTATGTTCCCAACGTCGTATACAGTTGCGGCGCCTTGGTCCACAACGGCGAGCTGATCATCCCGTACGCCATGTCTGACTATGCCAGCACATTCGCCACCGTGTCGCTCGATGAAGTCTTGAACGCGATGGTGCGGGATTAGTAGTCAGCCCTTGATGACTCCGATGGGGCGAAGCCGCGCGACCTTTTTGGAAATCCCGGCCTTGTCGACGACATCGACGACGCGATCGACGTCCTTGTAGGCCGCGGGCTGTTCCTCGGCGAGGCCCTTCTGGCCGCGTGCCCGCGCGATGATCCCGATGGAGTCGAGCTCCCGGTCGATGCGCCTCCCTGCTGCCAGCTTGACTGCGGCCGTGCGGCTCATCAGTCGGCCGGCCCCGTGGCAGGTCGTCCCGAACGAATGCTCCATGCTGCCGGCTTGTCCCGCGAGCACCCAGCTCGCCGTCCCCATGCTGCCGGGAATGATCACCGGCTGACCGATCGCGGCGTAGATCGAGGGAATCTCCGGATGCCCGGCAGGAAATGCGCGCGTCGCACCCTTGCGGTGCACGCAGACCTGCTTCATCTGGCCGTCGTCCATCGCGTGCTCCTCGAACTTTGCAATGTTGTGCGCGACGTCATAGACGAGCTCCATTCCGAGCTGTTCCCAGGTCTTGGAAAAGACACGCGCGAAAACCTCGCGCGCCTGGTGGGCAAGGAGCTGGCGGTTGCACCAGGCGTAATTGGCCGCGGCGCGCATCGCCCCGAGGTACGCTTGACCCTCCGGGCTCCGCACCGGGGCACAGGCAAGCTGCCAGTCGGGGAGCTGGAAGCCGTATCGCTTCGGGGCGTTCTTGAACGCCGCGAGGTAGTCGTCGCAAACCTGGTAGCCCAGCCCGCGAGAGCCGGAATGGATCAAGACGGTCACCTGGCCTTCGTGGAGACCCATGGCTTCGGCAGCGACCAGGTCGAGGACCCGGTCGACGACCTGAACCTCGAGAAAATGGTTGCCGGAACCAAGTGTACCGCACTGGTCCCGCCCGCGGGCGAACGCCCGATCGCTGACCCGCCCGGGATCGGCACCCTCCAGGCAACCGCCCGCCTCGGTGACCGAGAGGTCACGCTGGGTTCCGTAACCCAGATCGACCACGTACGACACACCCTCGGCCATCAATCGGGTCAGCTCCGGCTTGGCGAACTCATAGCGACCGCTCTGTCCCACCCCGGTGGGAATATCGCGAAAAAGCTGGTCCATCAGCGGCTTGATCCGATTCGTCATGTCGCTGGACATCAGGTTGGTGCGCAAGAGCCGCACGCCGCAGTTGATGTCGTAACCGACGCCGCCCGGAGAGATCACGCCGCCCTGCTCGGGGTCGGTTGCGGCCACTCCACCGATGCAGAAGCCATACCCCCAGTGGATGTCGGGCATGGCCAGGCTCGCCTTCTGGATGCCGGGCAAGCTCGCCACGTTGACGACCTGTTCGGGGCCCTGGTCGCGCTTGATCTGCTCGATCAGCGCTTCATCGGCGAAGATGATTCCGTCGACGCGCATGTCAGAGCGGTAGCTCCTGGGAATCCGCCACTGACATGTGCCGGCCGGCTCGAGCGGTCCCTTGTACCCTCCCGACTGGCTCATTGCGTGCTCCTGTGAAAATCCGTCCTGCTCCGGGACCTCGATCCCGCCATCTCAGCCATGATACCAATCGGTCGACACAGAATCGGTCGCCGCGGATCGCGCCAGAGGCGAAGAAGCCCTCCCGCGGTCAACGTTGGATCGGGTTGAGTCCCAGCCTCCTGGCAAGGACCTCTCCGGTAGGCGTGCCTGACTTCGCCACGTCTTCCGGCGTCCCCTGGGCCACAATGCGGCCTCCCTCGTCGCCAGCGCCCGGCCCCAGGTCGATGATCCAATCGGCATTCATCATGACGTCGGGGTTGTGTTCGATGACGATCAAAGAATGGCCGCGATCGACGAGGGAATTCAGCGCCTCGAGAAGCTTGACGACGTCGACGGGATGGAGGCCGGCGGTCGGCTCGTCGAGCAGGAACACAATATGGTCCTGTGCACCGGGGCGATTGAGGGCCGCCAGCGAGCGCCCCAGGAATCCGGCCAGCTTGACCCGCTGTGCTTCGCCACCGGAGAGGGTGGATACGGGTTGTCCCAGCCGCAGATAATCGAGACCGACGTCGAGCAGGGGTCGGAGCCGGTGCTGGACCTTGGGACGATGGCGGAAGAACCCGAAAGCTTCCCGCGCCGTCAGCTCGAGGACTTGGGCGATATTGCGGCCGCGGTACGTGATGTCAAGGATTTCGGGACGGTACCGTGCGCCGGAGCACTCGGGACAACGGATCATCACGTCCGGCAGAAACTGCATGTCGATCATCAGGTAGCCGTTACCCTGGCATTGGTTGCATCGTCCCCCCTCGACATTGAAGCTGAATCGGCCGGCGTCATAGTTACGCAGCCTCGCCTCGTGAGTCGCGGCGAAGGTCCTGCGAATCTCATCGAACACCTTGAGATGGGTGGCCGGATTCGAGCGGGCCGACCGGGCCAGCGGAGACTGGTCAAGGAAAACCACGCTCGCGAGTGTGCCTTCGACGCGCAGCTCGTCAAATGGTTCTGCAGACGCAGGCTCGCCGGCGATCTGGCGGCGCAGGGCGGGGTAGAGCGTTTGTTCGACCAGGGTGCTCTTGCCCGAGCCGCTCACTCCGGTGACGGCGCAGAAGAGACCCAGGGGAAATGAGACGTTGATCGATTTCAGGTTGTTGCCGCGTGCGCCGGTCAAGCGAAGCTCGCGGCGGTTCTTCGGGCGATGCGAGACAGGAACCGGCAATCGCTTTCGTCCGCTCAGGTAATCACTGGTGGCGGAGGCCTCGATCGCCAGGAAACCAGCAAGAGAGCCGCTGAAGAGAAGCTGGCCACCGGAGGAGCCCGCTCCCGGACCGAGGTCCACCACATGGTCGGAAGCTCGGACCACGTCGTGGTCGTGCTCGACGATGACCAGCGTGTTGCCCTGATCGCGCAGGCGGTGCAAAACCGCGACCAGGCGGCCGCTCTCCTCAGGATGGAGACCCGCCGTGGGCTCGTCGAGGACGTACAGGGTGTTGACCAGGCCGGAGGCAAGCGTCTTGGTGAGCGTGACCCTCGCGAGCTCGCCCCTGGATAGAGTTCGGGCGGGCCGTTCCAGAGTCAGATAGTCGAGCCCGAGATCCCCGAGAGCACGGAGCCGGCTCTCGATCTGAGCGAGAATGCCTCCCGCGGCCCGATCGCGGCGGAGCGTCTCGGCTCGCCCCAGAAAAGAACGAATCTCCAGGATCGTCATGGCCGACAGCTTGGCGATGTGATGGCCGAGCGTCTGGACGGCCAGGGCTTCGGGTCGAAGCCGCGCACCCTCACAAGCGGGACAGGGCCGATGCACAAGCCATCGGCTGAGGTAGAGCCGATTGCGCGGCGAGCCTACACGGCCCTCGAGGGCCCGAAAAAAACTCTTGAGGCCCTTGAATCCACTCGCAGGCGAGCCCTGGATCAGCCGCTCGATCTGCTCTGGGGAGAGTTGATGAAACGGGACGTCGAGCGGAATCTCCAGGGCAGGTGCCTGAGCGATGAAGTCATCGAGGAGGCGCTCGTATCCCGGGGTCGACCAGGGTGCAAGCTGCGCCTTTGCGGATCGTCTTGCCAAGGTCGGGGACGATCTGGCTCCAGTCGAGCTCGATCGAAATGCCCAGGCCCTCGCAAACCGGACAGGCCCCGAGGGCACTGTTGTATCGGAAGAGGTTGGGCTGGGGCTCGAGGTGATCGGTCCCGCATCGGCTGCATCGCCAACCGCGGACGTAAGTCTGCGATTCATTGCCGGCCGTGATCCGGCACCGTCCCAGCCCGTGGGCAAACGCGGTTTCGATCGAGTCGGCACGGCGTTCGGGAGGATCGCTTCCCCGGACGAGGCGGTCGACGATGACTTCGACCGAGCGGTCCTCCGGCAGGGATAGATCGGGCTGTTCGAGCGTGACAACCTGGCCATCTGTGCGCAATCGCGTGAATCCAAGGGCGCGCAGAGACCGCAGCAACCCGGTCCGGTCGGTTCGAGCGCGTATCTCCAGGGGAAAGGCAATTTCGTAGCGAGTACCGGCAGGCCAGCCCTCGATCGCCTGCGAGATCGAAGCGGGAGACGCGGGGGCGACGAGCTGGCCGCAGTTTCTGCAAACGACACGGCCGACTCGCGTAAAGAGCAGGGCCAGTGAATCGTGGACCTCACTGATCGTGCCGACGGTGCTCCGGCTGGACGGAAGTCTCTGAGGACGGCCGAGAGCGATCGCAGGGGGGATGCCGGCGATCGAGTCGGCGTCGGGCTTATCGAGCTTGGCGAGGAACTGGCGGGTGTAAGTCGAAAAGGTTTCGACGTAGCGTCGCTGGCCCTCGGCGTACAGGGTGTCGAAGGCCAACGAACTCTTGCCGGCGCCGCTGGGGCCGGTGACGGCGATCACCCGGTAGAGCGGCAGGTCGAGGTCGACCCCTTTGAGGTTATGAGTCCGAACCCCGCGGAGTGCGATGGTCCGCGGGGGATGAGCCAGGATCGGGTTCGGCACGGCTGGCGGGCTGCTGAAAAGTTGGTCGTTCGCGAGCCGCGATCCCCCCCGATTTCGTTGCGCCGTTTGTTTCCCCCCCTTGTGAAGGGGGGGGTTGGGGGGGTGGTCGCGGCACCGCTAGTCACGAGGCCGTCGCACGCTTCTTGTTATTACCGGCCCATTCTTACGGTCGGGATTTCCGGAGCGAGAATCCCGTCATCATGAAGCCTTCGTCGTCCATGACGCTGAAGCCGCCACCGAGCGACAGATACTTGGCGAAGACCGAAAAATCCGGGAGCTTGTCGACCGGGACCATCTTGCCGAGATTGGCGACATCTCCGCCGATGCCGCGGGCGGCCATTCCCTGAAGGATGAGTTTTTCGAACCGGCCGCTTTTGAGCAAGTCGTACGACAGACGGGCCGACTCGTCGGGACGAACGTAACTCATGCCGCTCGCTTTTTCCGGGTATTGCGCCGCGATCGACTGAAACGACGCGCTCTCGGCCAGAGGGGCGTTGCCGGGACGGAGAATCTGCTCGAGCAAGGTTGTGTCGCGGGTGATGAACAGGGTATCTTTGGCAACGGCCAGGCTGATCGTGCCTTTGACCTGCCCTTGAGGTTGGAAGGCCGGGGGCGCCGCCCCTTCAGGCAAATCCACGTTGAAGTCGTAAATGGTGGTACCTTGAAACTCGCGTTTCTCGGGCGCGGCACCAGCGATCTGGAAGAGCTGGGCGAGCGTGTTCTGGAACGCCTTCGTGTTTTCAAGGCTGATGGCCAGGAGCATCCTCTGGCTGTCCTCCTTGATGGGCTTCCGGTAGTCGGTGATCAAGGTGATCCGGTCGCCGAGGGGACCAAACAGGTCGTTTTGAAAGCTCAGTGGCTGCCCGCCGTTGGGGCCGACAAGCTGCTGTTCCACGAGCTGGATCAAACCTTGCTGAAACTTGTTGATGACCTCTTCGAGTGCGACATAGGCATTGTCGAGGTCGAGGCTCATGGTCTGGTAGCTGGCGACGGTGGCGGGCACCCAGGATTCGGGCCGAAGGTACAAAGGCGGCATGGAGAATGCCTTGAGCAGGCCCTGGACGGGCCTGGGGGCGTGGAAGAACGTCTTGCTCAAGCTGTCGTAGCTCTCCGTGCCCAGGGTGAATGATCCACCAATCGATTTGAGGCCAAAACCTCCGAGGGTCTGCACGAGGACTTCGTTCTGCTGGGCCGTGGCGTCGTCACCCTTGGACATCGATTTGATCACGGCCTTGACGAGGCGGTTGACATCGAGATACCAGATCACCTGGGCACGGCTTGAATCGGTCTTCGCCGCGGTCTTGACGAACGACTCGGAGGCCGCAAGCGAGTTGTCGCGGCCGTCGCGATGGGAGGTCAGGTCCTTGATGACCTGGAGATCGGTGGCGATGAAGAACAGGCTGTCGGTGTTGGTCCAGACCAGAGGGGCAGGGGCAGTCGGCTTCGGGTTTTCCTTGGGATCGCCCTCGGCCTTGGGCTGCTCCTTGGGGGTCGGGTATTGCACGACGTGGAGAGTCAGCCCATTGAACGACTCGGTCGATAACTTGGCGCCCTCGCCTTCGGCCTGCTTGGAGCTGCGGTCGAGCACATCCAGCATTTTCTTCTGATTTTCCCCGGTCTCGGCGAGGAGCGCTCCCGCGATGGCCGGCCTCGCAGCGTCTTCAGGCTTCGGTGCGCCAGCGACCGGCTCGGTCGCGATGGCGGCGATTGCCAGGGACCCTTGGGGAAGCTCGAACAGCTCCTTGAAGCTGATGCCGATTCTTTCTTTCAGGCCTTTGGTCGCTTCGTCGAGCTTGACCGCGAGCTCATCCCGGAAATCTTTGAGGGCGGGGTCATTCCAGAGCTGGCCATACTGGCTGCTCAGGAACGCCTCGCGGAACGATTTGGCGTCGTTGAGCTTGAGCAAAAACACCGTGGAATCGGGGAGGATCTTTTCCGGTGGTGCCGCAGCCTGAGCCACGTTTGCAGGAAGACCGGTTCCTGCCAGAAGTCCCAACCATCCGATGAGGGCCAGAGGACGATTCGCCCGTTTCGGGGTAAGCATCAGAGAACACTCCGTTTCAGGCACCCCTCGCTCACCGGCTGAGGGAACTTGATGGGACCGCCGGCGAAGGTGCCGGGGTCCGGAGCCCTTTGCCGGGCTCCAAGCCCGGCAAGCCGCCGGCGGTGACCGGCGAGCCTACAGCTCTCGAACGAACATGACTCCCTGGACCAAAGCCTGCTTCCTAGCGGGTTCCCGCTTTGTGGCCCGGAGGGCTGCTAGCGGATTCTCCCGGTGGCTTTGCCGCCTTCGTGGCTCCTGCCCGCTCCGTCAGGCCCTCGGGCCGGCTCGCGATCTGCCGTCGCGGCGGGTCGACATACCGATAACCGCTATTCGGGTTGGCCTTGTCGTACGCAAATGCCTCCCGATGGTGGATGAATTCCTTGACATAGGAGATTGGAATCGCAAACCCCAGATTGTCGGCGAAATCGGCACGAACACCCCGGCTGGTCACGCCGATCACCTCGCCACGCTGATTGAAGAGCGGACCGCCCGAGTTACCGGGGTTGATCGCCGTGTCCGTCTGGATGAACCGCTGGCCCTCCAGGCTCCGGCTCCGGTTGCTGACAATCCCCTGTGTGACCGACCGCTCCAACCCCAGCGGATTGCCAACCGCGAAGACCGGGTCGCCGGCATTGATGTCGTCTCCACTACCCAGGATGACGTGGCTCGGTTTCAGGTCGGATGGGAGTGGAAGCTTGAGCAGCGCCAGATCGAAGAAGGGGTTGAGCGCGACGATCTCGACGTCGTCGATGCGGCGCCGGCTGAACCCTTCGTGCGCGTTCATGTACAGAATGGCCGATACCCGGCTTTCGCCCTGCACGACGTGGTCGTTGGTGATCGCGTAACCCTCTCTGTTAATCAAGAAACCCGATCCCTTGCCAGACGGCGTCTCGATCGAGATGACTGCCTCGCCAAATCGGTTGACGAGCTCTTTGACCGGCGAGGGTTTCATCACTCCGGACGTGAAAAAACCCGACGCATCGAGTTCGTTACCCCGTGCCGCAACACTCGGGCCAGCGGAAACGGCAAGCCCTTTCTCACGACGCACGATCTGGTCTCTCGGGATCCTGAGCACGTCGAATCCGAGGTCCACGTAGAGCGCGGTTGCCTTCTCCGACAGGATCTCCCCCGTCACTCGCTGCCCATCCTTGAGGAGCACTGTTTCGAATTCACCCGCTCCCCGCGCTCCCGAAGCCAACAGCGAGAACGAGCCGCAGAGCGCACCCGTCGCTAGCCAGCGAACAAACAACACACCCTCCTCCGCCAGGTCCACTCCCCCTCGACCGTGATCGTACAATTCTCCATTGTAAGAATCATCGCAATCCTTTCAACCCTGCCTGTGCGACTTTACGTCCCCAGACTCTCGGCAAGAATTGTTTGTTTATCTTCGCGCGATTTGCTACATTTCCAGGAAATGGGAAATCGGCTTGACGGATCGGGGCCGTTCAGACAGTTTATGGGCGAGCCTCAACCGGCCGTTCATTTCCAGACTGCGGCACATCCCATTCGTTTGATCTCCAAAACATCCGCTCACCCAATCATGGGGAGACGATCCCGTGTCCATTCTTCCATGGCGCGCCGCGTTACCGAATGTCGAGATTGGTCGACGATGGGTGTTGCCTGCCCTGATGGCGGCTGCGATGGCGTCATCCGTCCGGTGCCTGGCTCAGGAACCCGCGCAAAAGCCCGAGCCCAACCCGGCGCCGGTCGCGCCGGGAGAGAAGTTGCCAGGCCCTCCCCCGATCCCTGAAGTCACCCTCGTCCCCCCGTTACGCACGGTCCGCGTTCCCCACGACCGCACGGTCTACAACGTCCAACTGGTGAGCGCGGCATTGCTTCCTCGCGATAAGGAGGGAATCTGGGTCCTCGACTTCGCGTTCAAACCGTTACGGATCAAGACGGTCGACATCCCGGGCAAGGGACGGCGCCAGGTGCACTACCTTTACTACAAGGTCAGCAACCGCACCGGCAAGCCGCGAATCTTCGTTCCTGAGTTTGTGATGGTCAACGAGGCGGGGGAGAAGTTTGACGACAATGTGGTCCCCCAGGCAATCCCGTTGATTCAAACTCGAGAAGACGCCACGATTCCGCTCCTGGGCGCAGTCAACATCATGGGGATGATTCCACCCAGCACGAGGCCCGACGTGGATGACGCCGTCTATGGCGTCGCGACGTGGGACAAGTGGGACCTCAAGGCCGATCGTTTCAGCATTTACGTACGCGGCCTTTCTGACGGCTACAAAGAGGTCGTCCCGGCTAGCGGCGGCAAGCCGACCATCAAGTACAAGACCCTGCGAATCGATTTCATCCGGCGCGGCGACGAGCACCATGTGAGTGAGAAGGAGATCTATCTGAACGATCCACCGTTTGAGTGGGTCTACTGGTGAGCGCCGCTCCCGATCAGGGGGCCCCAGAAGCATAAGGGATCGGGTCGGCAAGCCCCAGGCGCTCGAATGCAGACCGCCGGATCAGGCAGGCGTCGCACCGCCCGCAGGCTTTGCCCGAACGGTCCGGGTCATAGCAACTGTGGGTCAACCCAAAGTCGACTCCCAAGGCCCGGCCGCGCTCGATGATTTGCTCCTTGTTGAGGTCTAAAAGCGGAGCGTGGACCCGGAATCGGCCGTGCCCGAGAACGCCGGCGCGCGTGGCCAGGTTGGCCAGGGCCTCGAATGATTCGAGGAACTCGGGCCGGCAATCGGGGTATCCTGAGTAGTCGATGCAATTGACCCCGATGAAGATGTCGAAGGCGGCGAGGGTCTCGGCCCAGGCCAGGGCAAGTGACAGGAAGACGGTGTTTCGGGCCGGCACATAGGTGACGGGAATCCCGTGCGTCATCGCTTCGTCGCTGCGATCCTTGGGAACGTCGAGGTCCGATGTCAGGGCACTGCCGCCGAAGCCGCGTAGGTCAATATCGAGCTCCACATGGCGTGCGACCCGGTAGGCACGAGCCACCTTGCGCGCGGCCTCGACTTCGACGGCATGACGCTGGCCGTACCGAACGGTCAAGGCATGAAGCTCGAATCCAGCGGTTGCCGCCACGGCGAGCGTGGTGGCCGAATCGAGCCCACCGCTCAAGAGCACAACCGCCCGTGGCGGCACTGGCATGGCGCGTTTCCTTCTCAGAGACACCAGACCGAATGAATGGCTGGTCCCAACCGTAGCCAGTGGAACCAGTCTTGCCGCCGCTTCCGCTCTTCCGCTATCTTCGTTGGTTGCGGCGCCGGTGGCAATGTACCGCTCGATCATTGAGTTCCGGCGGCCTCGGCAGATGCCTGCTACGGTTACTCGCTGGCCGGCCTCATCTACCCGAAACACGTACGTACGCTCGAGGAAATCCTTCTCATGGCTCATAAAAAGGGACAGGGATCCAGCCGGAACGGCCGCGACTCGAACCCTCAAATGCTGGGAATCAAACTCTTTGGCGGCCAGCTTGCCAAGCCCGGGAGTATTCTCTGCCGCCAGCGCGGAACCCGCTGCGCCCCGGCAAGAACGTCGGCGTCGGCCGGGACTGGACCATTTACTCGCTGATCGCGGGCAAGGTTCATTTCGACCAGGAGGGGCGGCGAATCAACGTGATTCCGGCGGCTGCGCGACCGGCAGCGGAACTGGCGTCCGCAAAGGTCTGATGCCTCGACCGTGGTCAAACTTTCATGTTCGTTGATCGCGTCACGATTCACGTTCGGGGAGGAGCCGGGGGCAACGGGTGCCTCAGCTTTCGACGGGAGAAGTACGCGCCTCGCGGAGGTCCCAACGGCGGAGACGGCGGCCATGGCGGAAGCGTGGTCATTCGCGCTTCGGACGGCCACACCAACCTCGCCCATCTTTCGCACCAGCGGCACTGGACGGCCGGTCGCGGCGAGCATGGCCAGGGCTCTGATTGTTTCGGTCGAGGAGGCGATGACACGATCATCGACGTTCCCCCGGGGACGCTCTTGCGCGATCGCGACCGGGGTCATCTGCTGCGCGACCTCAGAGCGCCCGGTGATCTGGTCGTTGTTGCCAGGGGAGGCCGCGGAGGACACGGCAACGCCCATTTCAAATCTTCCACGAATCGGGCTCCTCGCCAGGTCGAGAAAGGCCATCCGGGTGAAGAACGCTGGATCACCCTTGAGCTCAAGGTGATCGCGGACGTCGGTCTGATCGGACTTCCGAACGCCGGTAAGTCGACGCTCCTGGCGCGAATCTCGCGGGCTCATCCCGAGATCGCCGATTACCCGTTCACAACCAAGTATCCAAACCTCGGGACCGTGGTCACCGGCACCGACCAGAATTTCGTGGTTGCCGACATTCCGGGTTTGATCGAAGGCGCTCATGCCGGCCATGGACTCGGCCATGAGTTTCTCCGGCACGTCGAGCGGACCACGATCCTGGTCCATCTCATCGAGGCGGTGCCGATGGACGGGTCGGACCCGATCGCGAATTACCGGACAATCCGCCACGAGCTCAAAGAATACAGCTCGGCGCTCGCCGAGCGACCCGAGCTTCTGGTCGTGAGCAAGCTCGATGTGACGGGAGCCACCGAGGCGAGGGCGCGGATCTCGGCCGAGCTGGGACGAGAGGTTCTGGCAATCTCTGCGGTGACCGGGCAGGGGATTCCTCAACTGATCGAGCGGATCATCACGCTCTTGCGGGAGCGCCCGTGTGAGCCAACTCCGGTTGAAGCACTGCCGGTGCCGATTGCGGCCGCGGCCGTGCCGGCCGCGGGCGCTTGAGCCGTGTTTCGCGCAGTTGCTGACCTGGGCAACTCCCGGCTCAAGTGGGGCCTGGTCGACGAGTCCGGGCGGCTGGTCGAGCGATTCGCACTCCCGCTGGAACGGCACGCAGACTGGGCTGCGGCCTGGGAGAACTGGAATCGCTCCGGCAAGAGTCCATCCGCCTGGACGATCTCGTCGGTCAACCCGCCCGTGGCAGCGCAGACTTGAGGCGTTTCTTGACGCACAGGGCAACATCTCCATGACGTGGCTGCGATCGGCGGCGGATGTGGCCGTCCCGCACGAGCTCGACGCCCCGGAGACGGCCGGCGCCGACCGGGCCCTGGCGGTATCCGCCGCGGTCCGGCTCGCATCTCAACTCCGCCCAGGATTGGTGGTGGCCTGCGGCACGGCGGTCACCGTCGAGCGAATCACCGCGGCCGGGATCTGGCAAGGGGGCGCGATCGCCCCAGGACTGGGACTGGCTGCCCGAGCACTGCATCTTCATACCGCCCTCTTACCGTTTGTCGAGCCTCGTCAGCCGCCGCCCGCCTGGGGAGCCTCGACACGACCGGCTCTGGAAGCCGGTATCTTCTGGGGAGCTGTCGGCACCGTACGCGAACTGATCTCCCGCCAGGCCAGCGACCTGAGCGAGGATCCCTGGATCATCTGGACCGGGGGCGACGCCGCGCTTCTGGCCGGGCCGGTCGCAGGCGAGAAGGCATGGATCGAACCTGACCTCGTTCTTCTTGCATTGGCCCGGACGGCCGCACTTCCCACGTGAAGTCGCCGGCTCAAGGATTCGTCGACCTTGCCGGATGGCGAAGATGTCGCGAATCGATCGACTTTGCTGGATTTTCCGAAAATCCGGTGGAGTTTGCCTCATCTGACGTCGATCTAACTCTGGGGACCGGTCCGTCCCGAATCGCTGCCGATTTCCAATCTCGTGACGAACTCGAGGTCTTACGGTAAGGCTAGGCGTTGCATAGATTTCCGAACGCGATCCCACTCGTCAAATCGCGCCGGGGCGGGCTCGAAGCCGGCGTTCGGCCGGAAGAGACGGATGTCGTCGTCCGAACGACAGGAGGTCGATCGGAATGAATCATCGGGAAGCCACGAGCCACGTCCGCCTCTTTGTGCTGGCCGTGTGCGTGCCGGCGATCTCGATCCTGGCGGCGAGCTCGGCCCGGGCACAAGGGCCGCAGTTCGACGTCGGCTCACCGCCAGGTTCGGCGGGAGGGTCAAGTACCGTCGGGCAACCGCTGGGCGCCGCAAACTTTCCGGAATTCGGGTCACCCCTGAGCGCACCGTTCAGTGGCCGCCCCGGGCCGATGGGAAGCCACATCCCTGCCAGCGCTCTGCAAGCGCCGGAGTGCCGACGTTCCGGGGAGTGGGGGCGCAGACCACCATCACGCCTCTCGTTCAGCCAGCAACGGTTCCGCACTACGGTGACCTCGAGATGGATTCGGACATCAAGGTGTACGGGACCGCCGGCAACATGACCCTCGATACCGCTATTGAACAGCTCGTCCGGGAAAATCTTGACCTGCTGGCCGCCAAGATGGAGGTGCCGATGGCGGAGGCCGACGTGCTGACCGCCAACCTGCGCTCCAATCCGATCTTCTACGCCGACAATCAGCTTGTTCCCTATGGCCACTTCTCATTCCTGAGGCCAGGGGGACCTCCGCAGGTCGACCTCAACTTGAACTATCCGCTGGATGTGACCTTCAAGAGGCTGGCCCGGACTCGCTCGGCGCGCGAGGC
The DNA here is from genome assembly GCA_963781785.1 of uncultured Isosphaeraceae bacterium. Taxonomy (GTDB): domain Bacteria; phylum Planctomycetota; class Planctomycetia; order Isosphaerales; family Isosphaeraceae; genus CAWAHD01. Next base: position 2,743,026 of record CAWAHD010000002.1, read on the forward strand.
CAAAAGCTCGGTCGAGGCCCAGCTCCAGGACGCCGTCCGCACCCAGATCGACAACCTTTACTCGATCTATGAGGGGGTGGTGTCCGCCGGGTTGACGGTTAAATTCTCGGAAATCTACTTGAATGCACTGATCAGACTCGAGGCCCTGGCCAAGTCGCGGTTGGACCTGGGGCAGGTCAGGCCGGCGGAGTATCTGGCGGTCAAGGCCAAGGTTTTCACGACCCAGGTTCAGCTCAGGGATGCGAAGCAGGCAAAGACCAAGGCGAATCGTGCTCTCGCCCTGATTCTGAACATGCCGCTGGACGACGTCGATCACCTCGATGTGTTCGATCCGATCGGTCAGCTCCAACCTCTGCCCATGCCCAGGGACGAACTGGTGAAGCGAGCCCTGGCGAGGCGCCCGGACTTGCTTGCCTGGAAGTTTGGAGTGCGCCGCGCCCAGGCTGATTTCAAGCTGGCGCAAGCCAACGCATACCCCGACGTCTATCTGCTTTATCAGCCCTACACGCTGCAAAACAATACCTACCTCGGCGTCCCGAGCGCCTATTCATGGACTCTGGGCGTGACCGCCACAATTCCGCTCTACAACCGCAACCAGGGAAACGTCACGCGGGCAAAGATCAATATCCAGCAGTCCGAGCTTCAGGTAGCGAGCGCCGAGCGCGTGGTCATCAGCGACGTGTTGAACGCGGCCCTGGAGCTCGAGCAGAGCTTGTTCGCCGTCGCTCAGTTGCGCAAGGACATCCTCCCCCGGCCCGAGAGGTGCGCGATACGGCCATGAAGCGTTTGCTCGGCGGCGACATCACCATGGATGACTTTCTCGCCGCCCAGCAAGACTACAACGAATACGTGCGCGTGTACAAAGACGCGCTGGTGCGGCACCGGCAAGCCATCCTCGACCTGAACACCGCCGTCGGCGAGCGGATCTTGCCGTGAAGAAGGATTGAGGTCCATGGAGAGACGAAGAAGGCGATGGCTGCCGAGCCTCGAACGGCTGGAGGTCCGAGACGTGCCCTCGGCACTGGCGGCGCACGGCGGCGCCGCGACCAAGCATGACGCCTCCGGACCGAGGCTCAACGTCATCGTGGATAAGAACGAGCCGTCCGGTGGAGCGGGCCGCGCCCTCGCGAGCTCGACCGACGGCCACGCCCCCTCGACTCCGCCCTGGGTCAACGAAAGTTACCTCCAATCGCTGGTCGGCCAGCTTTACGGGCCAATCACGACGACCGAGCCCATCCAGATCGGCAACAATCCCGCTCCATCGCCGCCGGGCACTTACTCGGTTCCGCAGCCGACGCCGCGGGAGCTCAAGCGCGAGACCTTCTGGCTCGAATTCGTCGGGCACTATTCCGTGGGCCCACCGCGGTTTTCCAATCAGGCGTCGACGATCCACATTTTCAGCGATGGGAGGTCGGTGACTTCGAACCAATTCCTCAATGGGCGCTCGCAGATCTTGCTCTCCCCGCCGGCCAACCCGACCGCAACGCCGACCACCCTGGACCCGGTCACCGGCCAGGTTGCCGGCCTGTTCACCACGTTTCCGGCCAATGCGCTGCAGTCGAGCAGCTCCCTGTTTACCCAGGTCACGAACCTGCCGGGAGTCGCCAGCAACGACCCGACCGCGCTCGACCACGGCCTGCCGTCGCGGCTGCAGTTCCTGATCGACCCTGGCGGCGTCTCCGGTGGTACCTACTCGACGCCCGCGTTCACGACGACCCCCGCCACGCTCACGGACCCGGCCACGGGGGCAACTGTTCCGCTCACCGGCGGGTCGGGCGGAGCGGTCGCTTTCAACACAGGGGCGGGCATGATCGACATCAAATACATCCCCACCAACCACCTCCGCGCGGGCGCTTCCCAGTCTGGAACCGTCATCGTGCGGGTGCAGGGACTGATCAATATAACGGGAGCTCTCAACGCGCTCTACAAGGGGATCAATTAGCGACGAGGAGAAGTGGTCCGATGCGTCTCTATGATCCCGGTCGCGGCCGGCCTCGAAACGGGCTCGGGCATCCCGCTCGTATGAGCCCCGGAAACGGGCGAGACCTCCGTGCCAGGCGGCGGTGCCCGGTGCTTGAGAGCCTCGAGACCCGAGAGCTGCTGTCGGCTGTTGCGCCAGCGGCGACGGCACGATCTGACTCTCGAGCGGTTGCCAGCCGCGCGGCGGCCCTGGCTCTCTTCGAGAGAGCTCATGTGGATTCTCCCAACGGACTTCTCGGCGCCGGCTCACCGGGCCCATTCCTCAATCCCGCTGTCATCGCACAGGCCGTTGCCGAGCTTTACCCTGCCGGATCGCCGCCAGGCACGCCGACCCAGCGCGGAATCAATCGCCAGATCTTCACGGCGCGGTGGATTGGAAAGTACACGATCGGGCCGCCCCGGTTCACGGACCGCGCCAGCACGATCCACCTTTATGGCGTCGACGGGGGCTCGAACCAGTTCCTGATCGGCAAGTTCCAGATCGCACTCTTCCCGCCGGCAGATCCCAGCGCAACGCCAACGCCGGGTAACCCGTACGCGAATCAGATCACCGGCGTGGCTGGCCTGTTCCCTCAGAATTATCTTCAAACCGGTGCCTCCCTCGTCCTCGACCTGAATGCCGTGCCGGCACCCGGATCCAATCCCGACGCGCTGCCGACCCACTTGACCTGGACGTATGACTCCAACACCAGCGCCGCCAATTACTCGGCCCCGTCGGGGATCGTCGCGGGCGCGGGTTTCACGCAGGGCACGGGTACCCTCGATATCAAGTACATCCCGGATCGCCATCCGCAACCGGGCGCACCGGGCTCGGGCACGGCCATTGTGACGTTCCAAGGGCTCATCAATACCAGTGGGCTCGTCAGCGCGATCTCGAAGTTCATCTCGTAGGGCCGGTCGGCACGCCGTCTGGCGCCATTCCGATCCTGAAATCGTTTTCGCCGGTGGAGAGATTCGATTCGGCCTCTGGTGGGTGAGGAGAAGGACAGGATGAGGTTGTTTCCCATGCGTCCGTACACTCCCCGAACTCGCGGCGGCCATTCCCGGCGGCGGTGCCGGCCCGTGATCGAGAGCCTTGAGGCCCGCGAAGTGCCGTCGTCTCACCCCCTCGGGCCGGCTTTGCCGGGCCATCATTACCCCGCGCAGGACGTGCAGCAGTTTGTGCCGATCCTCTATCCTCCAGGTACCCCACAGCCGACCGCGGCCGAGGTCCAGCGCGAGTCATTCGTAGCCAAAGGCTCGGGCCGCTACACGATCGGCCCGGGCGCTTTCAGCAGCCAGTCGATCACGATCCACGGATACGGTAAGCCAGCGACCAGCAATCTCTCCCGCAGGATGCACTTCCAGTTCTTGATCTACGAGCCAACCGACACGACTCAACCGGTGTACGGAACCATCAACTTTACGGCCGGCAACTACCTGCAAAACGGGGCCAATCTGGTCCTCGACATGGCTGGACCGACGGGCACGGAGGTCGATGGCCTGCCCACGCACCTCTACTGGGCCCACGACGGGGCCAGCGGTACGGCGTTCGCCGGCGCCGGCGCAGGTTTGATCATCTCTGCGTTTAACAACGGCCAACCGACGTTCGGGAACTTCCCGACGAATTACTTCACGCCCCAGGGTGTGCCCATCAGCCCGCTCGATGTACAAGGTAATCCCAACAACAACGGACTGGGCCCGACGACCGTGAACAACTGGAACGTGGGCCTGGGCGACGTGACCTTCAAGTACGTCCCCGACAAACATCCTCAGGCAGGGACCCTGGGCTCGGGCACGGTCATCTTTGTCTTCCGTGGCCTGCTCAACTCTTCCGGAGCCCAGAGCCAGAACGACAAGGGGTACAATTAACGGCCGTCGGGATCTCTTGAGCGGTTGGCCTTGCCAGTGGCTTTTCGGGGAACGCCCGACCTGTCGGCTGGCTGAGCCGGCACGGCAATTTTCTGCCGCTGCTCGTCTGTCAACAAGGGCAGGGGGTCGAGTGCCACAAGGTCGCCCTTTTCAAGACCCGTCTTGATTTCGACGACCTTGTCGGTAGACAGTCCCAGCGTCACCTCGCGCCACACGAACCCGCCGTCGGGTTTCTTGACCGCCACCTGCGTCTTATCGTCGAGGCGCACGACAGCCTTGAATGGCAGGCTGATCACGTTGTCGAGCTCGGTCACAAGAATCTCCACATGCGCGTTCATGCCCGGTCGGAGACCCTTGGGCCCGTGCCCCATATTGACGTGTGTGGTGTAAACCTTGCGTTCGACATTGAACAGGTTGGGCGAGTCCGGCAATGGGGAAACGTCATTGACGACTCCGGCCAGGGATTCGCCCGGAAACGCATCAATCTCGATCCGGGCACGCAGCCCCTGTCTCACTTGATCGACGAATGATTCGGGGACCTTGGTGTTCACCCGCATGCTGCCCTTGAGGTCCGGGAGGCTGAAGATTTTCTGCCGCTCGCGCACCGTCGAACCTTCCTCGATCTGGGGCTGATTGCGATTGAACGCTCGCGTGGGGTCGTTGGCGTAAACGACCATCCCGTCACTCGGCGCGACGATGGTGCAGGCCGCGATTTGCCGCTCCAGCTTGGATGCCTTCTGTTTTTCCAGCTCCAGGCGACTTGCATGGCAAGCTCACGCGACCGCGCCAGGTCGACGTCCGCTTGCAGCTTCTTGGTGTTCTTGCTCAGGGTGAATTTTTCGAGTATTTCGCGCTTCTGTTTCGCCAGCCTGAGCGCGGTGTTCTCGCGGTCGATCGTCAACCCGGCAGCGTCAAGGCGATCTTCAAGATCGACTTCGGCCAGAATATCGGCGGACGAGCGGGCACCTTTGTTCGCAGCCAGCGCCTCGGATAGCTGCTTGCGGGCTCGGTCGATTCGCTCGAGTCGCCCTGAGGCCTTGCGGATGGCCGACTCGGCCGTTGCGATCTCCTCAAGCACGGTCGCTTGATCCTGAGGATAAATACCGGCGACATACTCGCGTAAAGCGATCTCGGCCACTTCACGTTCGAGGCCGGCATTCTTGTAGGCGCTCTCGGCGCGCTCCGCAACAATCCTCTGGTTGACGAGCTGATCCTTGAGCGTGCTCGAGTCGAGCACGCAAACGACCTCGCCTTTCTGGACCTGCGATCCTTCCGGCTTGAGCTCGATGATCGTTGTCTGTCCCTCGACCTTGCAGTACCGCGTCGTAGTTGCGGCTCGCCTCGACAGACCCGCGGCCGACGATGGCGATCCTGAGCTTCTCCGGTTTGACCTCCTGAACCGGGACGTCCGCCGCGCGGGCCGCCTCGATCTTTGCCGGCGGACCGGACGCTTGTTCCGTCTTTTGATTCTGGGCAAGCAAGCCGGCCCCAGCGACGGTTACACCGAGGCGCAGAGGACCGAAGCGACTTTCAACCCGCTGGTGATCAACATGGATCTGAGAACCCCCTGGGCGAGCATCGCGGCGGAACCGCGAGCAATCGTCCGTAGAGTGAGAAACTGGACCGCGGCACCGGTTGTGCAATCCGCCAGGGCGGGCGGCAGCAACACGTGGCGCGCATCCGGAGAAAGCGCCGTAGCCAGCAAGCCGGCATTCGGGCCGAGGCCTCGGCGGCCCAGCCGCTCTCGAAGACGCTCCCGCCCCCGCGATTGCCGGCTCTTGACCGACCCGATCGGACATCCCAGATGCCGCGCCGCCTGCTCATGGGAGCACCCCTCCAGGTCGCAGAGAACAACGGGAGCCCGGAAGCGCTCGGGGAGCCGATTGATTTCCTCGTGGAGAATTCGCTCCAGCTCGTCACCGGCCTGGGGCCGGCTCTCCTGCCTCGACATCGCCGCAAGATGCTCGTGCCGGCGCCGCCGGGCGGCGGCCGACCGGGCGCACGACGCGGTGCGAAACGCCACTTGATAGAGCCACGGACCCAGAGAATCACGCACCCAGAGACCCCGGGCCTTCTTGACCAGGACGAGAAAGGTGGCCTGAAAGGCATCCTCGCGGTCGCCCGGATCGGTCAGCACACCACGGCAAACGCGCAGAACCATCGGACCGTGCCTTTCGACCAGAACCGCGAAGGCCAGCTCGGCGGCCTCGCCCCGGCTGGCGGCGAACCGCTCCAGAAGCTGACCATCGGTCAGCTCCCCCGTCGTTCCCACGTTGAAAAGGGTGCGAAGCTGCTCGGTGAACAATCGATCCTTGCCTATCGCCATCAGCATGACTCTCCCCGCGCCTGCTCTCTGCGTGAGATTATTGGTAATGTAACGGCAGGCGGTTCTGGTTCCAACATTCCGAAAAGCAATTGCTGAACCGAAGGCGGTTCTGTTCTCCTCCAGCTCGCAACCACGGTCGTGCAGATACGAAGCATTTTTTTGACTTGGGCCCAAAACTGTGATAGGGTACGCCAAGTGAGGGCCTTTGCGATCGATGCCGTGATCGCGACATATCTCCGATTCGGACATGAGCTGAGCTGCGGACTGGACACTGCGAAAAAACTCGCACCCTGCCAGACGATTAACAGCGGACGAGGTCGGAGAGTGCCGAAGTTCACAATGACCCCCAAACCCTGAGAAAATCTCAGGGGGGTTGGGGGGCGTATTGACCAAGGATGAGGGGTGAATCACCGCTCTCGCCCCTTCTGGTCCGCTTCTGCGCGACGGACCGGCTATAGGCCTCGCAGCAATGCGGTCCCGCCGACAACGTCCGAGCGCATAACCGGTGCACCGGAGACCGTGCGCATTCGCGCATCGATGCCGCGCCCCCACATGGCGACGGCAGTGCTTTGCGCAACCTCAAGGAAGAGTTCGGCTGGCGTCGTGCCGCGATGTGCTCCGGGAGTGGCACAAAATGGCACTGGATGGCAAGAGAATCCGGACGTTGGGTCACACACCGGCCGTTTTCAGTGATCGCCCTCTGCGCCAAGGCTCGCAGGCCATTCTCGCCGACATCCTGATTTTGCGTGCGTTGTCTCGCTGTTGCATCAGGCTGCCATCTCGCTCTTGGTTGCCTTCGCTTGCTTCTGTTCAAGGCGTATTGGCAGCGGTCGGAATGGCGGGCGCATGGTGCAGGTCTGACCTTGGAACAGAAGCAAACAAAGAAAACGAATATTTTGGTGAAGTATCCACTAGGCCATTGCGTCCCGGGGGCATTCCTGCTTTCCTGCCTTCGTCATGCCGTTTGAGTGGGGCTCCTGTCCGACAGCGCAACAGATTCCGCCAGTATGCGCAATCCGAAGAATGTCCGTACTGCGCCCCATTTTCATCAGCCCCGCCTCGGCCTCTCCCGAACGGACGCCATTCAATCGAAGTCCCCCGCCAAATCTGAACCACGATGAGCGAGTAAACGCACATGCCGAGGACGCAAACGGCGGCGCTCTCAAACCTCGTCAGGTGACAGAAGACGAATTGACCCCAGCTCGTCGTGCGCGCACGCTTCTTCGCGCGCGTACAATCATTATACAAGGTTATCGAAAATCCCCCCGTACCTACCGCACGGTATAACGTACGAGACGCGCTCCCAAGCGTTTGGGTAATTCGCGGTTGTGGTGTTTTGCGGAACATTGTTCGGCGACATTAGCAAATGAGTCATCGGTCCTGGTCCGTTGTTCGCGATGTGGTTCGACTGAGGGCGCGTGGCTCCGCCAGTTCCTCAGTTGCATTCCGGACGCGAAACCGGCACGGATTTCGTCTGAATTTCGCGACGCACGGTTGGTTTTGCCGGTTGTGCCCAACAAAGGGGTTCGTCGGCCTTCGCCCGCCACGCGCCGCCCCGGATGCTGACGGGCAAGATGCCCGTCCCCCCTGCCGACCATGTGGTAGAGTTGGGCGACTGAGCGCCTTGGCGATGCCTCCTCATCGCGACATATCTCCGACTCAGGACCAAAGCTGAGCTGCCGCCTGCCCTGCGAGACACTGCACACGGACAGGCCGCCTGACAGCGTTCGACGTCGGAGAGTGCTGAGACAGTTCTGGCCTGGCCCACCCCATGCGAATTCGCTGAGGAGTAGGGGTGGGTGTTGTTTGTGCTCGGTAACGACGACCAATGGTGAGTTAGATGTGATCTGTGCGACTGGTCATACACCCCGCCGTGGCCCGCTCGTGACAGTTGCCGGTTCTCGACTCGTACCCCAACCCCCCGTCGCGCCGCCTTGCCTAGTCCGACCCTGATTCCCCGTCATCCGCTTCCGACTGCCTGCGGCCTCAATCCGGTCGGCATGGACCGCCTGGTGCTGCTGGGTCACGTAGGTCGGCGGCTGACGGGCACTCATCGCCGCGGCGCGCTCCGTGACAGGCGGCCGCCGTGCGATGTGCGAGCGCGCAATTGCTTCTTCGCCGGCTACGCGGATTTCCGATTATCGGACTTCGACTCTCGGACTTTCCCCTGTTCCTGCTTGCTGGATTCGCGTGGCTGATCCGCCCCCTTGTCAAGTCCCGGAAGAGCGCCAGAAAGTGCCGTAACCTGAACAGAAGCGTGTATTTGCAGGATGCTCCCCGTTTCGCCGAAATCGGCTTCGTTCGTCGCATATTCGCTGATTTCGCCCCGCTGATTCCTGTCATTCTCAGGCACATCGTTCTGATCCGGAGAAGAAAGGATCAGCCACGTTCGGTCCCGGGCGACGAGTCGTTCCGGCCGACCTGGGCGAGCATCAACAGCGATGCACCGCGCGGATTTGACCGCGTCAAGGCGAGAGCGCCAGCAAGCCGATTCCGCCCCCCACATCACAAGGAAGTCTTGCTCGGTCGTTCGGCAATTTTTGCGATGCGAAGTGCGCGACTCCGCCATTCTCCCAATTTTGCGGTGCCGGACCAAAACCGGCACGAATTCCGGTTCTCCTGCACGACACCGTGTGGGTTTCGCCGGTTGTGCCGGATGAAATGTCTCCAAGGGGGTCACTCTTCGCGTCGCCTGACAATCGGCGCCGATCACGTCGTCCGTCATCGATATGACCGCGATCCAGAAATCACGTGTGGTGTCCCCGAAATCAGCGCGGCGATCTGCTCGGGCGAGCCGCTCAGATTTCAAGAAAATCCCGCGCTGTATCATTGACATTACTGCAAAGAGTTTGTCTAATATGTCGACCTGGGAAGGTCCAGGTAGCTCTTTGACAATCGAATACCGCTTTCGTTATTGGTTCCTGCCCCGACGTGCCGGCGACTTCGTCGTCGTCACTAAGAATTGAACCACCTTCGAACGGACCGACCTGTCGGGTCCGGGCCGCACGCGGCGCGTTTATCGGATCGGTGAACGCGTACGGCGGCGACCGGAGCGACGTGCGCGACCGCGCTTTCGCGACGCGTTTTCAGGCCGGCGCGCTCGTCTGACCGGTAACGGCGGACGGCGGCGACCGGACCGACGCGACCGAGCACGTTTTTCGCGACGTCGCAGTTTCTTTGGTGCTCGCTGTTCGGTTGTCTGTTCGGGGGACTCGGCAACATGTCTTCGACGTGTTTTCGTGTACAGTTCGCTGGTTTGAGAACGGGGTGTCTTCCTAAGGACGGTCGGGGCGTTCCCGGGCGTCCAAGGTGGTCGGTTCCCGACGTGCCTTTGCAGAGCATTGGCAGGAATCCCGTTTGTTCTCTGATGCCGGATCCCGGCAGAAAGGTCTCTATGGAACGAACTGTACGGAAGCGGAGCGGAGCCATCTGGCTCCCGGTTGTCGACGTAGACTTCGCCTTGCTTGGGTTCAAGAACCCTCGCGCGGTGGAGTTATTCATCGGCGCACGGCGTCAGGCTCTCATGAAGGTGGTGCAGATGCTGGAAACGGCGAAGCGCAACCAGATTGACGGCCAGGCTCGACTGGATGTCAAGGATATTGGACTGCTTCTGCAAGCAATCGCCTTGACAGTGGAATGGATGACCGAAGTTACCTATGACGGGTTAGATGACGATGAGCAGACCTAACACCCCCTTTTTTGAAAGTCCTGAATGCTTGCTCTCGGACAAGCGATTCGATCACTGAGAGTGAAGAAAGGCTTGACCCAAAAGGAACTTGCCCGTTTATCAAGGATCACTCCGTCTTTCCTGAGCCAAGTCGAGGGTGATCACCGGGAGGCAAGTTTTACGGTGCTGCGACGCATCGCCGCCGCCTTGGAGGTCGCGCCTGAGGTTCTTATCTGGGAATCGGTGGAGCTTCCTGGCGGAATGAACGAAGACGATCGACGAATGTGTGAGTTCGCCAAGCTTATTGTGCGAAGGGTTTACGAGAATGCGGCCCGAACCGCAGACAGTCAAAACTCCGTTTGAACCAGCAATTGAGACTGTTCTCGAACTTTCAACGGCGCTACGTCTCAACGAGCGAGACCTGACGACGATCGTTGATCGCGCACCACTGTCCTACACGAGTTTCAGGCAGCCGAAAAGGTCCGGCGGATTTCGTCTAATCCGCCCGCCAAAGAAGGAGCTTCGCGTCGTTCAGAAGCGCGTATACCGGATGTTAGGGCCTCGCGTGCGCTATCCGCGGTGGATGATGGGCGGTGTCCCGAAGCGATCGATTTTCACGCACGCCGAGCCTCACGTCGGGCGATTCATGGTCGCGACTCTCGACGTGGATTCATTCTTCCCGTCCGTGAGACCAGCCCAAGTTTGCTCGGGTACTCGAGCGATTCAACATCAAAGAGCCTGCGATCGGCGCGTTGGTTCGGTTGACGACATTGGAAGATCAACTGCCGCAGGGAGCGCCGACGAGCTGCTTCCTCGCCAATCTGGTCTTGGACCCGGCCGATCGACAGATTTATTCCCTGTGTCGGAAGCATGGCCTGGCGTTTACCCGCTATATTGACGATCTTGCGATCTCCGGGGATCGCGACTTGCGAACTTTCCGGGAATCATTCACCTCGCCGATCGAAGAGATGGGGTTCCGCGTTTCGACGAAGAAGATGATTCAGTTCATGGAACGATCAGTTCCGCAAATCGTCACGAACCTGTGCGTCAACGACAGGATGCGGCCGACAAAGAAGTTCATCGAAGATGTTGAAGATGATTTGTGGGTATGCCCAACGCGGCATAGCCGCAACCAAAAAGGTGGGCTCTTCCGACTGTCGTGTGGGCAGCAATCCACTGGTGGCTCAGATTGGAATATAGTGACGTCCGCTGTACTCCGAAAGGCGCAAGCTTTTCCCTGAGGTTCCCCGGCTGATGGCCGCGGGGGGCGGGACCAGAGGCCCCAGTTCCCGCCCCCCGAACCCCCCACCCCCTTCCCTCTTCACTGTTCCGGCTCAAAATTACCGCGTTCTCCCCTTGCATACGAGTCCGGTGCTGAGTTTTATCCGCACCAGAGCCGGAAATGCCAATTCCGTTAATGCAAAAATGGCATTCATCCCACAAACTGGTTGGTACCTACTTCAACCACCCGGGGGAGAATGCCATGAACACAGTATGGCCCTTTCTGGTCAAGTTTGCCAGCCTCATCGTCTGCACCCTCCATTGCTTCGACCGGGTCATCTTCAAAGGCCATCTGGCCTTGGCTTCTCCCCACGAACTCGAACGTTTTGTCGATTTCGTTCTCAAGGTTCGCCGCACCGACTTCATCAAATGCATGGCGCCCCAGTACTCTGAGCGTTTGGTTCAACATGCCCAGGCCTGGGCGCGGAAGGCTGGTCGCACCTACGTGTATCGCACCGGCGACTTCCGCAAAGACCAATGGGCTCTCAACCTCGTCCGCGACCAAGGCATCCTCGAGGGACTCGTCGGCATCCTTTGCACCCAAGAAACCTGCCCTTCCTTCGCCCTCGTGCCCGGCCGCGACCGGCCTCAGTTCGTCAGCCGGCCCCGGCAGCAGCGAGTCCTCTATTACTACTTCCTCGATCCGCAGTTCGGCCTGATCCACGTCCGCCTGCAGACCTGGTTGCCGTTCACTGTCCAGGTCTATGTCAACGGCCACGAATGGCTGGCCCAGCAAATGGTGCAGAAAAGACTGGGCTTCGTTCAGCAGCACAACGCGTTTACACAACTCGACGATCCGGTCCAGGTCCAGCGCCTGGCCGACCGCTTTGCTCAGCTCAACTGGGCCAAAACCCTCAATCGTTGGGCACGGCAGGTCAATCCGTTGCTTCACGAACTGCTTCGGGGCTACTCCATACATTGGGTCGTTGATCAAGCCGAGTTCGCCACCGACTTGCTGTTTACAAGTCGCGCGGCCTTGGCCGGTTTGTACCGTGCGCTCCTGGATTATGCGGTGTGCACATTTTCCCCCAAAGACATTCTCGGCTTCCTCGGCCGCAAGTGGGATCGCCGCTTCGATGGTGAAGTGCACACCCACTACGAAGAGGACCGCTGGTTCGGAGCCCGCATCAAGCACCGCATGAAGACCAACTGGCTGAAGATGTACGACAAGTTCGGCCTGATCCTGCGAGTGGAAACGGTTATCAACGCCCCCAAGGAATTCTGGGTCTATCGCACGCGACAGCACCACGACGGCAAGTCATCGGCTGGCTATTTTCCCATGAACAAGAGCGTGGCCTCCTTGGTCCACTATCGAGAACAGGCGTTGGCCTGTAACCGCCGCTACCTGGATGCCTTGGCGGTGGTTAACGACCCGGCACCGGCCTACCAAGAGCTACGGCAACTCACCGAACCCAAAGTAGTCGACACCCGTAGCTATGCCGGTTTCAATCCGGCTCGGTCCGAAGACCTGCGGCTGTTTCTCGCGGTGCTGGAGGGCAACCACATTGCGCGTGGCTTTCGCAACGGCGACATTCGGGAACCGCTGTTCGGCAGCCCGCGGCAACTGCGCCAGCAACGCCGTGCCAGCGCCGCGGTGGGGCGATTGCTCAAAAGGCTCCACGTACGCCACCTGATCGCGAAGATACCGCGCACTCGGCGTTGGCGCGTTACCGAACGCGGCCGCCGGTTGCTGGGTCTCGCGGTCCAGCTCTACCAAAGCGCTTGGCCAAAAATCGCTGCGTAGCCGAGAGTTACTGATCAAAAACTTCTCCGCATCTTGCGTAGAAGTTCAGGGGAAAGAATCTAAAGGGATTGGGCCCGGGAGCGCTGGCTCTGGAGCGGAGCTTAACTGTCACCCGGCTGAAGAAACAGCTCACCGGTCGAGTGGGCCATATCTTCCAAGCGGATTCGCGTCTCGGCGGGACGCTGCGGGGGAGATTGTGCGGCGTTGACTGGCGATGCTAAAGGAGGGGCGTCGACTTGGGATCCGTGGACAATGCCGGTTAAGGATTCTGTCATGTTCGACGGAAACGTACTCTTTGCCGCTCGTGCCCTCGCTCGGGTAACGTCAATTGTTTCGCTACCGCGGACCATTTCGTCGTATTCGTCCAGCGACAGCAGGATGCGTCTATCGTTTGGGTATGGCGACCCGCGACGGGATCAGCATTCCTCGGAGGCCTGCGTCACCGAGGGAGGGTTTTCACGTCGAAGCCTCCGACCAATTCGAACCGGTGGTTTCGAGACGCCGCTGGTGACACGGTCGTTGGGTCTCGACCGTACGACCGCCTCTGAACTGATTGGCATGGTGGCCAGGAAGTTCACGATGTGAGGGCTAGGCATGACAGTGGGTAGCTCGAAATTCGACGCTTCACCATCGGCCTTGGGTTACCTAAACCAGTTGCGCTCTGCCCTACTCATTGCCCTGCAACGAGACGACGAACCGTACCTGTGCCTCAGCGTCGAGAAGCTCGACGACGTCGCCTTCCACGAAGCGAACAACTCTCCAAACGTGGCAACCGAGTTACGCCAGTACAAGCTCCACGTTGAGCGTCAGGGTGGCCTCGGCGACAAGAGCCCGGACATCTGGAAGACGCTACGGGTTTGGGCCGAGGCTGCCACCACTGGGCAAATCGATCTCGATCGAGTGAAGCTTTGCCTCGTCACGACTTCGGCAGTGACTGATCAGAACGCTGTTCGCCTGTTGCACCCCGACCCGTCGAAGCGGGAGCCCGAAACGGCGAGGGAGTCGTTGGAAAAGGCGGGTTCGGAGTCGAAAAACGAGGTCGTCAGGGAGGCGTATTCAGCGCTCTCGAAGCTCACCGTCCCCGAGCGGAAGAAGCTGTTCTCGGCAATGTACCTCTTCTCCGGATCGATCGATGCCACGAGTGTTCAGGGCCAGATCGGCCGGTGCCTCTGGTCGGCGTGCGTGTCTCAACATCGTGACGCCTTCATCAACCGCCTGGAAGGTTGGTGGATCGATCTCGTCGTCCGACACCTCAGCCAAGGGGACCCGGCTCTCATCCCAATCTACTTGGTCCAGCAGCAAGTCGACGAGATCCGTTCTCAGTTCGGGCGAGACCGTTTGCCAGACGATCTTCTCCATGAGTCGATTCCGGAGGACGTAATCGATACTACCGAGGAGAGCGTGTTCGTCCGCCAGTTGACCCTGATCAGAATTTCCGCAGCCCGGCTCCGGTTGGCGCAGGAGGATCACTACCGGGCCTTCGCACAGCGATCGCGCTGGGTCAAAGACAAGCTGGTGGGCCTCGACGAAATGGTGAGATACGAAACTCGGCTTGTGACGTGCTGGAAGGAGCGCTTCCTCATCATGGTCGAGGGGGTTCAGGCGGCTTGCGACGAGCCGACATTGGCTCACCACGGCTCGGAACTCCTGAATTGGATCGTCGCCGAGGCACCGTCGAGAAGTCACCTGTGGATCCGCCTGGATTTCCAGTCCGAGTACATGACTAAAGGCTCGTATCACATGCTGGCGGACCAACTTCGGGTCGGCTGGCACCCCGAGTACCAAGCCCGACTAGCTCCGCCCGCGACCCCGCCCGTGCCACCAGCCTCGAAATTGCCGAGGAAGCGGAAGGGGATCTCGAAATGATGTTACGCTGGGAAGAGCGGCCGACCGAGGTAGCTAACCTACTGAATCCAGCATTCGTCGGGATTCTGCTCCGAAGGGCGGTAGATGGTTATGCTCAGCATTCACAGAAGGGGATGCCGCTCGAACTTCTTTTCCTGGTGCTGCCCTTCTGCCTGCATGCAGCAACGGCCAGGCGACTGCCGAGAGCGGTTTCTACTCCGCTACACGTTTGGCTCCAACGTGCCGAAAACCGGGACGTCTTAATCTCATTTGCCGAGAGAGCATCCGCCCTCGTCCCTTTCGGCCGGGAAGCGATCATGTTCGCCGCTCAGCGGGGGGTGCTCGCCATCGAGGAAAGCGGACTGCTTCGGGCAGGGGATGCCGGGCTGCTCGGAGCGCCGGCGTATCGAGATTCGGGCGAGGAGGTGCGCGAAGCCCTCGGATCGGCCGAGTTTGTAGGTCGTTGGTTCGCCCTCGCCGGGTCGACTGCGACCATTTTCACGCTGTTAGGGGTGAGTCCATGACTCTACAGGTACTCGGCATAGCAATCTATGATAGGGCTGGGCGGAGACGAGAACTGCTGTTACGACCCGGTAGGGTTAACATTGTTACTGGGGAATCCCTTACCGGCAAATCAGCATTAATCGACATCGTAGACTACTGCTTGGGTCGCGAGAGGTACAACATTCCGTCCGGTGTTATCTCCGACACCGTGGTTTGGTACGCACTCCATTTAATGTTGCCGGAGGGCGAGGCTGTTATCGGCAGGCCGGCACCACAAGGAACCGACTCGACAAGGGTCGCCTACCTCGAAGTCGGCGGCGAACTAGCTTTGCCCGATTTCGACGCCCTCCGGCCAAACTCGAATGCGGCTGCCGTAGAACTATTCCTCACGGAGGCTGTCGGCATCACCGCCAACCTCAACGTCCCGCCGGAAGGTCAGTCCCGTGCTTCGTTGCAGGCCAACATCAGCCATGCCCGGTTCCTACTTTTTCAACCCCAATCGCTGATCGCCGACAGGGAAATGCTCTTCTACCGCCAGAAAGAGCCGTTCATCGCGCAGTCCATCAAGGACACGTTGCCTTACTTCCTCGGCGCCACCGGCGACGACCAGTACGACCGGCTCCAACAGCTACGGCGGATGCGGCGGGACCTCCGCTTCCTCGAGCGTCGGCAGGAGGACGAGGAAGCAGTACGCGGCCGGGAGAACTCCAGGGCGACGGCCCTGATTGCTGAAGCTCAGAACGTAGGGATCAGCGCCCCCGGGCCTCTACCTGGCGACTTCCAGGGGGCCATGGAAGTGCTACGAGGCCTCACCGACTGGAGGTCGGCGAAAGTGGACACGGAGCCGGGGAACGCCCTGGCGACGATGCAAGAGGCGCGTCGGGCGCTGCTTACAGAGTTGCGGGCGACCCAGGGAGAGATCGATGCGGCCCGGTCGTTCATCGCCGCCGAGGAGAATTACAAGGACGAAGCGATCGACCAGAGGCACCGACTGGCATCCATCAACCTCTACAAGACCGAGGCGCACAGTCGTTGCCCGCTGTGCGAACAGGACCTGATAGAGGCCGTCCCGAAGATTGAGGAAATACGCAAGAGTCTGACGAGCCTCGTGCGCCAGATCAGCGCCGCGGGCCGTCAACGTCCTCGGCTCGAAGCGTTCATGAACGAGCGCGAGGACCGAGTCAGTGATATCCGTCGCCGCCTGCGTGAGAACAACGCCGCGATCGAGGCGCTCATGGTGCAGGAGGAGGCGCTTCAGCGTGAGCGGAGCACAGCCATCGAGCAGGCCCGTGTGGTCGGCCGTATTAGCCTGTTCTTGGAGAGCGTGCGGGTCGTTGAGGAAGACGCCGGCCTGTACGACCAACTCGATGATCTGCGTGCTCGCATAAAGGACATGGCGTCCGCCCTATCGGATGAGGTCGTCGAAGACCGTCTGACCTCGATCCTTCAGGTTATCGGACGAGACATGACGCGTTGGGCCAAGCGCTTGGGGCTCGAGCACAGCGAGTGGCCACTCGGGTTCGACCTGGACCGCTTGACAGTCGTCGCGCACCGAGATTCCGGTCCCATCCGGCTCAATCAGATGGGTGGTGGCAAGAACTGGATGGGCTACCACGTCATTACCCACATCGCGCTGCACAAGTTCTTTCGCCAGCGGCGGCGGCCGGTGCCTGGCATACTGATGCTCGATCAACCGACGCAGGTCTTTTTCCCTCCTGAAAACGTTGCCGACCGCTCGATTGACGAGCTTGGCGACGAGGATCGGCGAGCGGTCCGCCGACTGTTTGAGTTTATATTCCTTGTGACCGACAAGCTGTCTCCGGACCTCCAGGTGATCATCACCGATCATGCCGATTTAAACGAGGAGTGGTTCCAGGAGTCCGTCGTCGAGACTTGGCGGGGAGGTAAGAAGCTGGTGCCAGAGGCATGGCTTAAGGGCTAGACCGCAGTCACGCGACAGTGGCCCGGCGTTCGAGCACCGCCGTCGCTCTGATGAACCACAACCCTGCCTATGCCAACGCATTGGTCGATGTATTATGATAGGCTAACCAAGCGTCGAGTGCTATCTGTTGCGATACAGAAGTGCATCGTACGAAAAACCAGGAGGGTCCCGTTCGCCGCGAGAGCGGACTACTGCGTGTTGGCATCAGCCCCTGGAATCGGGGATTGGCATCCCAGTGGCTCCGAGAGATCGCTGCTAAGGATCCGCACGAAAAATGCCGCGCATCTTCGACAACATCGACAACTCGCTTCTCCCGGCGTTGCGCGACACGCTCGTGCTGGCCGACCGAGCGGACTTCTGTGTGGGATATTTCAACCTGCGAGGGTGGAAGCAGATCGACGAGCTCGTCGAACGCTGGTCTGGGGGACCGGGGCATTGTTGCCGCCTGTTGGTCGGTATGCAGCGACTGCCAAAAGAAGACCTGCGTGATGCCCTCAGCGTGCTGAAATCCGAGCACCCGATCGACAACCAGACCGCCATTCACCAGAAACGGCAGGTCGCCAAAGAGTTCAGCGAGCAATTGACGGTGGGCATCCCGACGAACCAAGACGAGGTTGGCCTACGAAGGCTCGCCGCCCAAATCCGCGACAAGAAAGTCGTAGTAAAGCTCTATTTGCGGCATCCTCTGCACGCCAAGCTGTATCTCCTCTTTCGCCCCGACCCGATCACTCCGTCCGTTGGCTATCTGGGAAGCAGCAATCTGACATTTGCGGGGTTGTCGCAACAGGGCGAGCTCAATGTCGATGTTGTCGAGCAGGACGCGTGTGCCAAGCTCGCGAAGTGGTTCGAGGACCGTTGGAACGACCACTGGTGTCTCGACATCTCCAAGGAACTTCTGGAGATCATTGACCAGAGTTGGGCCCGCGAGGAACCGATCCCGCCTTACCACATCTACCTGAAGATCGCGTATCACCTGTCCAGAGAGGCCCGCGCCGGCCTCGCGGAGTTCCGCCTACCGCGGGATTTTGTCGGCAAGCTCTTTGAATTCCAGGTAGCGGCGGTCAAGATCGCCGCCCACCACCTGAACAAGCGAGGGGGCGTCCTGATCGGCGATGTCGTCGGGCTCGGCAAGACACTGATGGCGACAGCCGTGGCTCGCATTTTTGAGGACGATGGTCTGGAAACCTTGATCCTCTCCCCCAAAAACCTGGTTCCCATGTGGGAAGATCACCGGCAGCGGTTCGGGCTGAAGGGACGTGTCATTTCCCTTAGCCGTGCGATCAAGGAACTCCCGGAGAAGGTCAAGCGCTACCGGCTCGTTCTCATCGACGAAAGCCACAACCTCCGGAATCGCGAAGGCAAACGCTACCGGGTCATTCGGGATTACATCCATCGCAACGAAAGCAAGGTCATCCTTCTTTCAGCGACACCATACAACAAGACATATCTCGATCTTGCCAGTCAACTACGGCTCTTCCTGGCCGAAGATGGAGACATCGGCATTCGGCCGGAAACTCTGCTGCGAGAAATCGGTGAAAATGAGTTCAGACACCGCTACCAGTGCGCGGTCCGGAGCTTAGCGGCCTTCGAGAAGAGCGAGCACGCCGACGACTGGCGCGATCTGATGCGGCTCTATCTGGTACGCCGCACGCGCTCGTTCATTCAAGATAATTACGCAGAGATGGATGAAGCCGCGGGTCGCAAGTATCTCACATTCCCAGACGGTACGCGTTCCTACTTCCCGACGCGGCGTCCGCGCACAGTGAAGTTCAAGATCGACGACAACAATCCCAATGACCAGTACGCTCTCCTGTACTCCGCTCCCGTCGTCGACGCCGTCAATCGACTCGCCCTACCCCGTTACGGCCTCGGCAATTACCTGCAAGAACGCCCGCACGACCCACCCACGGCTGCCGAGGCGCGAATCATTCTCGATCTGTCTCGCGCAGGGAAGCGGTTGATGGGCTTCTGCCGCACGAACCTTTTCAAGCGTCTGGAGAGCAGCGGGCAAGCCTTCATTCAGTCCATTGAACGGCACATCTTGCGCAACTTTGTGTACCTGCACGCGATTGAGGCCGGCTTGCCTCTCCCGATCGGAACGCAGGACGCCAGTCTGCTCGATGCCCGCTTCGCCGACGACGATCGCGGCCTTCTCTCCGATGACGAGGACGACAACGAGGAAGCATCGATTGAGGATACCGACGGGGCTCGCCTGGGCGCGGAGGGGCATTTGCGCGAGCGGGCGGCCGAAGTCTATGAGCAATATGCGGGCCCCTGGAAGCGGCGCTTCCGCTGGCTTGCGTCGACACGATTTCTGCCTGAGCTCGCAGCAGACCTCAAAGCCGACGTCGGCGAGTTATTGGGAGTGCTCGACCGCTGTGGGGAATGGGACGCTGCGCGTGATGCCAAGCTCGCCAAGCTCGCCGAGCTCGTCCAGAAGAAACACCGCGGTCGCAAGATCGTCGTGTTCACGCAGTTCGCCGATACCGTCCATTACCTGGTCAACGAGCTCGCGAATCGCGGCGTCGAGAGCATCTCGGCAGTCACCGGGGATTCGGAAGACCCAACGAAGCTGGCGTGGCGGTTCAGTCCGGAGAGCAACGGTAAACGCGGCGAGATCTCCCCGGCAAAGGAACTCGACGTCCTGGTCGCCACTGACGTGCTCAGTGAGGGCCAGAACCTGCAAGATTCGGCAGTCGTCGTCAATTACGATCTCCCTTGGGCAATCATCCGCTTGATCCAACGGGCTGGCCGCGTGGACCGTATCGGCCAAAAGTCCGATGAGATTCTGTGCTACTCGTTTCTCCCGGCGGACGGGGTCGAACGTATCATCCGGCTGCGCTCCCGCGTCAGGCAACGACTACGGGAGAATGCCGAGGTTGTCGGTTCCGACGAGTCCTTCTTCGAGGACGACCGCAACGACGACGTGATTCGTGACCTGTTCACCGAGAAGGCCGGAATTCTCGACGGCGACGCTGATATCGAGGTCGACCTGGGCTCATTTGCCTACCAGATCTGGAAGAATGCCACCGACCGAGACCCCACACTCCACAAGACGATTCCCGACTTACCCAACGTCGTCTTTTCCACGCGTCCACACAAGCCCGCTACTGGTCAGCCGGAAGGGGTCCTCGCCTACGTTCGTACAGCCGACGGCAACGATGCGTTGGCCTGGCTCGACAAGGCGGGCCAACCTGTCACCGAGTCGCAGTTCACGATCCTCAAAGCTGCCGAATGTTCGCCTGAAACGCCGGCGTTGCCCAGGCACCCGAATCATCATAACCTGGTGCGCAAGGCCGTTGAGCTCATCGCCGCCGAAGAGAAGTTTGCCGGCGGTCAACTCGGTCGCCCCTCCGGAGCGCGATCCCGCACTTATGAACGACTCAAAGGATACGCCGACGCGGTCAAGGGAACGCTGTTCGACACGCTCCAGCTTCGTCGCGCCATCGAGGACATCTACAACTTCCCGTTGAGGAAGCTCGCCGTTGATATCCTGAACCGGCAACTTCGCCACGGCATCGGCGACGAAGACCTTGCCGAACGTGTCGTCGAACTGCGCGAAGAAGGCCGCCTTTGCATCGTCCACGAGGAGGAAGAGTCACAGGAGCCGCGGATCATCTGTTCGCTGGGACTCAAATCGCCATAGGAAGCCAGCCGTCCGATGTCAATCAATCCCAGCCGAATCAGGGAATATCTGCGGAAGTTTGACTTCCAGCGTCTCTTCACCCAAGAGCTCGGTTGGACTCAGCCCTCCCTCAAACACAGCATCGCTTTCGAAGTTCACGATCAACGATTTCAAAGGAGGCAGGTTGCCCAGCTTGCAGGAGTCGTCGTTTTCGAAGTCTCCGGAGATGAGGGCCGCGTTCCCGACGCCAAGACTCGAACCGCAGTGCACAAGGAGGTTGCCAAGCATCACCACGAAAACGTGCTGATCTTTGTGGATCGCGAGCGGACCCAGAGCCTTTGGTACTGGGCGAGGCGGCAAGACGGCAAAACCTATCCCAGGGATCATCTCTACGTCCGAGGCCAACCGGGCGATCTGTTCGTCAGCAAGCTCGGGCAGATGGTCTTCGATATTAGCGAGTTTGACCAGGAGGGAAACGTCGGTCTCGTCGAGGTCGCGCGTCGAGTCGCGCCGCTCTGGATGTGGAGCGGGTCACGAAGAAGTTCTTCGGACAGTTTCAGGAGCAGCATCTGTCCCTGCCTCGAGTTGATCCGGGGCATCCCAGACGACCGGCAGCGCCGCTGGTACGCCTCGGTCCTGCTTAACCGGCTGATGTTTATTTACTTCCTCCAAAAGAAGGGGTTTCTTGACGGCGGCAACCTCAATTACCTGAAAACCAGGCTGGACCACAGCAAGGAAAGCGGAAAGGACCGCTACTTCAAAGGCTTCTTGAAGCTCCTGTTCTTCGAAGGCTTCGCAAGACCGTCGCAGAAACGGTCAACGGAAGCCAACGCGAGCCTCGGAGCGATCCCGTACCTGAACGGCGGTCTTTTCCTGCCCCACAAGGTCGAGCAGGAGAACCCGAAGTTGGACGTCCCGGACCGGGCATTCGACAGCCTCTTCCAGCTGTTCGATCGCTATTCCTGGAATCTTGACGACACTCCCGCAGGCAAGGACGACGAGATCAACCCCGACGTGCTCGGGTACATCTTCGAGAAATACATCAACCAGAAGGCATTCGGCGCCTATTACACACGTCCTGAGATCACGGACTATCTCTGCGAGCGGACGATTCACCGGCTCGTTCTCGACGCGGTCAATACCCCCGATGCGTTGCGTGAGCAACCACCGCCCGGAATCAAGTTCAAGCACTTCGAAACCGTCGGCGACCTGCTGTTGGATCTTGACGCTCCTATCTGCAAGAGGCTGCTTCTCGACGTTTTGCCGCGCCTCAGCTTGCTCGACCCCGCCTGCGGCTCGGGGGCCTTCCTGGTCGCGGCCATGAAGACGCTCATCGATCTTTATGCAGGTGTGGTTGGCAGGATCAAGTTCCTGGGCGACCGAGAACTTTCGGGATGGCTGTCGAGAACCGAACGCGACCACCCGAGTATTGCGTACTTCATCAAGAAGAGGATCATCACAGATAACCTCTACGGCGTCGACATCATGGAAGAGGCTACGGAGATCGCCAAGCTCCGCCTGTTCCTGGCCCTGGTTGCCTCCGCACAAACCACCGACCAGCTCGAACCCTTGCCAAACGTCGACTTCAACATCCAGACCGGCAACTCGTTGATCGGGTTGATGCGGGTCGATGATGCCGATATCGAGAAGCGGTTACACCAGCAGGACCTATTCCGAAAGAGCTATCGCCAGGTCCTCGAGGAGAAAAACCGGCTGATCGATACATACCGGCACGCGGCGACGTACGCCGAGGACCTGACCGCTTTACGTGACGACATCGAGGAGAGGAAGGGATCGGCGTACGAGGCGCTCGACGAGATCCTCCTGGGAGACTTCGAGGAGCTTGGGATCAAGTACGAACAGGCCACGTGGGACGCCAAGAGCAACGGCGTGGGAAAACCCTTGAAGCGACCGATCAAGCCGGAAGATATCGATCAGCTCCGGCCGTTCCATTGGGGCTTCGAGTTCGACGAAGTGCTAAACCAGCGAGGCGGATTCGACGCCATCATCACCAATCCGCCATGGGAGACATTTAAGCCCTATAACAAAGAGTTCTTCGAGCAATTCTCCGACCTGGTGACCAAGAAGAAGATGACAATTCACGAATTTGAGAAAGAGCGGGATACTCTGCTGAAGGATCGAGACGTCAGAAATGCTTGGCTCGCTTATTTAAGTGAGTACCCTCATGTGTCGGCCTATTATCGCTCGGCGCATCAATTTCGCAACCAGATCAGCACGGTCAACGGAAAGCGCGTGGGGACGGACATTAATCTCTACAAGCTGTTCGTTGAGCAATGCTTCAACCTTTTGAGGCCACGTGGTCGTTGTGGGATGATCACACCCGGGAGCCTCTATAGTGACCTGGGCGCGAAGCAACTCCGGGAAACGCTCTTCTCGCAATGTCAGCTTGATCCACTCTTCGGCCTCTCGAACGAGCGATACATATTCGAGGGGGTCGAACATCGCCAAGTGATCTGCATTTTCGCGTTTCTGAAAGGCGGCAGGACAGATTCATTTTCGGCCGCGTTCCGCATTAATCCCCGTGAGGCCGTGTCACCCGAGCGACTCGACCAGTTCTTGCACACACCGTCAGAGCATCTAACGTATTGCGTGCCGTTGATTCGACGTTTGTCACCCGATTCCCTGTCGATCATGGAATTCAAGTCGGAATCTGACGTCTTAATCGCCAAGAAGCTTCTGCGGCACCCATTGCTCGGACAACAAATCGCCGATTCTTGGAACATCAGATTCGGCACGGAGTTCCACATGACGAACGACAGTTATCTTTTCCGTACGTCACCCGCTAAGGGGCGCCTGCCCCTCTATGAAGGAAAGATGATCAACCAATTCTCGCACAGGGTCATCGAGCCAAAATACTGGATCGATGAGCAAGAGGGCCGCAAGGCTTTACTCGGTCGCATGGAGGACGAGGGTCAGCGGCTCGACTACGAAAGCTATCGGCTCGCGTTTCGAGACGTGGCGCGCAACACTGACGCTCGCACGGCCATCATGACGATGCTGCCGCCCAATGTGTTCTGTAACCATCCGCTGCCGTACGTGATCGTGACCACGCCGCCGCGTCCAGGATACGACTATCGAAGCGCTCTGCTCTTTTGTGCAATCCTGAATAGTTTAATCGCCGACTATGTTCTCCGTCAGCGAGTCACGGCCCACCTCACTTTTTTTCTGTTGAGTCAACTCCCCGTACCGCGTGTCCCGATGAGCGACCCGGCATATGCGGGGATCGTCCGACGAGCCGCGAAATTGATCTGCACGAGCCGAGAATTCGATGATCTGGCAGGGGAAGTCGGCCTCATGGATCATGGACAAGGAGTAACCGACCCAATCAAGCGCGCTCAGCTTCGCGCCGAACTGGACGGCCTTGTCGCCCATCTCTACGGCTTGACCGAGTTCGAATTCGCCCACGTCCTCTCGACCTTTCCCCTGCTCCCTGATCCGGCCAAGGTTGCCGCGCAGAACGCTTATCGCGACGTTGAGCGAGGCCTCATCAAATGAGCCGTTCGTTCTTTCTCAGATCCGTCGCGATCGAGAACTTCAAGGCGGTGCGCCGCAGCGGGACCGTGAAGCTCACTCCCTTGACGGTCTTCATCGGAAACAACGGGTCAGGCAAGAGTAGCCTAATCGAGGCACTAGAGACCTACCGCGCGATCGTGCTTGACGGTCTCGACGACGCGATGCACCAGTGGAGGGGGATGGAACACGTCAGAAATAAGCGGGCCTCGCGTCGTCGCCGAAGGACTTCCGCTGGACATGAGACCTACCAGAATCCGCTCATATTTCGGCTGAATGGTCGCTTGAAGCTCGGGAATTTCAACGTGGCGCTGGATGCCGGCCTGGAAGCCGGGGGGAACCTGTACAGGATCGAGAGGGAGATCATCGAGTTCCCTGGCCTTAATAGGCGCTACGATCGAGGCGAGACTGGAGTCTGTGTGTGGTCTGGCGGGATGGGAACTCTTCTCCCCGGTCAATCCGCATCCCCACCTGATTGGGGAGCGCTCGTCCGGCGCTGGCAGTTCCTGGCGCTTCAGCCCGAGCCGATGGGCTCGCCGACACGCCAACGGATGACGGGCGGCCCGCCGCTCCTTAACCGGGACGGCTCCAATCTGGGCCAGTACCTATTCTCCTTGCGAGAGGCGAGCGTCGATGCCTTCAACGGCCTACTCGATGCTCTGAACTTCGTATTGCCGTATTCCCGTGACGTCCAAGTCGCCATCACGCAAGAAATCGAGCGCCTGGTCTACCTCGAAATGACCGAGGAGGACTTCAAGATTCCGGGCTGGCTTCTGTCGACGGGAACGCTACGGATTCTGGCGTTGTTGGCTTGCCTTCGACACCCGGACCCGCCTCATTTGCTCGTGGTCGAAGAGGTCGAGAACGGCCTTGACCCGCGCACCATCCACCTGCTTGTGGAGGAGTTCCGTGCCGCGATCGCGGCCAAGAACACGCAGATCGTCGTCACGACACATTCGCCGTACCTTCTCGACCTTCTCGACCTGTCGCACATCGTCGTTGTTGAGCGGGTTGACGGAGAGCCCACATTTTTTCGACCAAACAAAGCGCAACTCAAGGAGTGGTCGAAGTCGTTCTCGCCGGGCAGACTTTACACCATGGGCCGCCTGACGCGGGACGACTGATGGCAAAGACGGCAACTTCACGCGTCGGGATCCTTGTTGAATGCGGCCGCCGCGGCCTGGAACATATTCTCTGCCTTCGCATTTGCGAGCTGCTGCGCGAGCAGACGGGAGCCGCTTTCCAAGTCGACCCGGTCGTGCCGATGGACAATAAAAGGAACCTCATCCAAAACTGCGGGCCGGTGGTAGGCAGCCTTTTCGCTTCCGGTTGCGACCGTGTTGTAATTCTGTGGGACGAGCGACCGGCATGGCCGACGGCGGGCGAATGCTTATGCTGGCACAACGACCGGCGGGATATACTGGCGAACTTGCTCCAGGCCCAGGTGATCGATCGCTCGGTGCATCTGGTATGCATCGAGCGTGAGTTCGAATCGTGGTTGTTGTTTGATCATCAAATGCTATCGGATGTGTTGTCGACCAAAGCTCACCGCGTGCGCGTGGACGCCCAGCGTAACCCTGACCGGATGCAGAATCCGAAGGGCACGATGACGAGTCTGTTTCGTAAACATCGCGGATTGAGGTATGTGGACGTTCAGCATGCGGCTGATTTCGCTCGCTGCCTGCAGAGTCTGAAGCGCCTCCGTCACTGTGCAAGTTTTTGCCGCTTCGCGCAGCGGATAACAGGACAGCCGTTTTGATCCACCCCAAGGCAACCCAAAGATGAACGATCGAACTCGCGCGATCCTCGAGGATCTCGAAGCCGTCCGCGAGAGTCTGCTCGCCTTGTCCGACGACATCTGGGCAGGCATCGACCGCCAGGACTTGACGGCGTTCGACGAGGGGGTTCGCTTCATGCGTTCGTACGTTGAGAAAATGACCGAGTTCGACCGGTTGGCCGTTGACCTGTCGGCCCTCATCCAGCAGTACACGCAGGTCTCGCTCGAGGCCACCGAGGAAACCGGGCAGGAGGACCACGAGCGAAACGAGCGAATCATCCGGGATCTCAACCGCGACGAGCCCCACTTGCTTGACGAGAACTTTACCTACAAGCGTCCCCACGGTTTTATCCTCGCCGGGCAGGCCACCAGCGGCATTACGACCTGGCAGCGGCTGTACGAGCTGGTGTGCCGGCAGCTTTATCAGCGCGACTCGGACCGTTTCGGCTCGCTTGTCGATAACCCCGAGTTCATCAGCAATCGCGGCCATCACAGCGTGACTCGCGACCCGGACTCACTCCGCTACGCCCTCGAGGTGCACCTGGGGCTTTTCGTGGAATGCAACCTATCGGCGAACGGCATCCGCGACATGCTCCGCCGCCTCTTGGTTGCGTTCGAGATTGAGCCCAACCAATTGCGGCTCTTCTTGCGCAGGATCGGGACGCCGAACGAAGCCAGCGCCTCGATTGATGTGCGGACCTCTCGGTATTGATTGGCGTATGGGCCACCATCAAGAAGTACTTCCTCGGCGGCCGGCGGCGGCTCCGGCATCGCGACGTCCCCCGCCGGCGATGGGACAAGGTCTTTGTGGTCCCGCCCCACGACCGTTCGTAGCCTCTCCTCGGCGCGAATGAGGATTTGACGAACACGCTCGCGAGTGACGCCCTCGACATGGCCAATTTCTTCGAGGGTCCGTGGCTGGCCTTCCATTCCGTATCTCAGCCGCAAGAAGCGACGGTCACGTTGGTTCAGGCACGCAATCGCGGCGCGAATTCTGTCGCGCCGTTCCCTGGTGAGTTCTCTTTGAAGTGGCTCATCCTCGACATCGGCTCGAAGGGTCCTCGCCTCGCGGTACTCGGGCTGGGCTCGGTCGGAGAGCGAGCGCACGTTCAAAGCCCGCTCGAACGCCAGCCACTGGTGGAAGAACCGCGCGTCCGCCATGGACAAACGTGCCAGCTCGTCGTTTGCATGGCCGGGGCCGTACTGGGACGCGAGTTTGTCAAGGCGGCGATCCAGCGGGAAGAACGACTCGCGGACGTGGGCCGGAAGGCGGATCGACAAGGCGGCGTCCGGTCCATAGCGTCGGCATGCTTGTCTGATCCAGTGAGTTGCGTACGTTGAAAACTGCGTTCCCCGTTCTGGATCGAATCTTCGCGCCGCGTTGATCAGGCCGATGACGCCGATTTGCTCAGCGTCGTCTGCATCCATGCCGTACGCGCGTTGCAGCCCCTTCGAGATGTGGCGCGCGAGCGGTCTGTGGAGTATGATGAACGCGTGGAAAGCATCCTTGTCGCCTCTGGCCATCGCCACAGCCAACTCGTCGCTGCGCTCGGCATACCGTGGTCGCCTTGCGAACAGGTTGAGATCGGGTGAAAAGTCGAGCGCGGCGCGAACCCGATGAAGTGCGTCGACGAAGGTGACGTCGGCTTCCTCGTGGAGCGAGAAGCTCAGCCCCCTCAGTCGGTCCAGAAGCGACTCGGGCGGCGAGGCGGAGAAGAAAGCATGCTCCCGGTGTCGTAGATGTCTGCCGTCGGGCATGCGGACCGCCCATTGCCAGACTTGTTTGGGCGGTTTGTTGCACCAGTAGATCAGTATGTGCTCGTGAACCGCTCTGGCGATCTGCCTTTGTGCCCGGCGCAGCAAACCTCGGTTGAAGAGCACACGACGATCGGCGATACACTGGAGGACCTGAAATCCTCGCTTCTGGGCGACCCCTTCAAAAGCAAGCTGTCGCTCGTCCACCTTGATGGCGATTTTACCCGACGTACGGTCCCAACCGAGCTCGTCACGGAACAGCTCGGCGAACCGGTGATCGGCCAAATGTCGCGACAGTCCATCCATACGCATTGACTCCGGCAATAAAGGGCGATCTTGATTGTAACGGAGTGTGCGGATGGATCGAAGAGGCAACCCAACCATCCCACAACATGCGATCAAGCTCGATGACTCAACCCCCGGCTATCCGGGCAGACTGCGAGAAAAGGGTTCGGCGAAGCTTTTTCCGAATCTTTGGGTAATCGGTGGCGCGAGCCTGCTCGACCAGCCGCTTTTGGGCCTGCTCTGTTCGATGCGCTGCCCCGGCCGGGTCATCTTGCGCACATACGATCTGGCGAGGGAGCTGCGTGGTGCCGCGGTGTCCGTCGTCGTCGGCTTCCACTCGCCGATGGAAAAGGAGTGCCTCGATCTGTTGCTGCGCGGCAATCAACCGGTCGTCAACTGTCCGGCGAGGTCGCTCGATCGCATGCGTTTGCCGCTACCTTGGCGGTCGAGAGTCGGCGCTCGGCGCATACTGGTTATCTCGCCATTCGCTGGAAGGCAAAAGCGCGTCACAGCGGAATTGGCCCAGGAGCGCAATGGCCTTGTCGGCGCGTTGGCCACGAAGGTCGTCGTCGTGTACGCCAACCCTTGAGCACGAATCGATGGACTTTGTCGAAATCTGACGGCCGCTGGCAAGATGCTCTGGACTCTCGATCTGCCCGAGAACGCTGTTGCCGCTCAGGCTGGGGCGAGACCAACCTCGCCTGCGCAATTCGCGCGGGACTGGCAGAATCGAAACACTTGACCCGGCAAGTCCGGGAACCACGTACGTAACGCGATGTGCGGCTCTGTAACGGCCAGCCCCTCCAGCGACTCGACTTTCCGTGACGGCGAGGCCGCAATCTCAGCCGAGGTTTCGGAAATCCTTGATCGGCTGGGCAGCAGCACAGCGCGGCCAAGCACGAAGTCCACACCGCGGCCTCCGGCCGCCGCCAAGCACGAAATCCGAAACTCGAAATCCGAAATCGATCGTGGTCTGGGAATCGCTCAGTTTGGTTCGCTATGTCGTCTTCCGCGAGCGCGTCTTCGATGTGACGGGTGACCAGGAATCTTTTGCGTGACTTTTCGCTTCAGTCAGCAGATTCGGACAGACGAGCACCTGGTCCACGACCGGAAATGTCCTGGCCGGTACAATGAAAGTGAGAACGACCGACGTTCGAACCAGTTCTCTCGTTTTCGATGAATGGAGCGTTGTCGCCATGTCCACGGTCACTCTAGAGGAAGCCAAGGCCCGTCTTGGTGAGCTCATCGAACACCTTCAACCTGGCGAGCAAATCCTGATCGTGGATCAAGGGCGGCCGCTCGCCCAGGTCAAGAAGGCCGAGCGAAACTCGTGGCCGTGCAAGGCCGGTAGCGCCGCCGGCAAGATTCACATGGCTCCCGACTTCGACGAGCCGCTAGAGGACTTCAAGGAGTACATGGAGTGAACCTCCTTCTGGACACCCAAGTCTCCTGATCGCACAGTCTATGATCGAGGCAATCCCCGTCATCAGTATCGATGCGGCCTTGGACTTGTATGGCGTGAGCAGGCTGTGGTGACAAGAACGGCTGGAGTCGGCTCGACGTGCCGCAGCGAGGTCCGTCAACGCCGTCAGGACGGCAACCCACTGGGAGATCGGCCGCCGCGTCATCGAGTACGAAGAGGGCGGTTCCGAGCGCGCCGGATACGGGGAGGGCATGCTGAAGAGGCTCAGCCAGGACCTGGCCCGTCGGTTCGGGCACGGCTTCAGCCTGACCAACCTCAAGCAGTTTCGAAAGTTCTTCCTGCTCTACGGCGAAATTGAGAAAGGTCAAACAGCCTCTGACCAATATGCCCGCCCTTCATGCTCACGGAAAGGTCAGACAGCGTCTGACCTATTGAAACCGGGACTACCGATGAATGCGACGCCGCTGGGCGTCCACGTCCTTCGCACGGGAACGCTGGACTCACCCCGGCATGAATCCGCCCTTACTCGAGTATTGGCAGGAATTGCCGAGACGAGTGCAGGACCAGGTTTGGGTGCATTTGCGGCATTCCCTCCATTCCGTCCTGGGCGTCTCCTGGCTGGTCTATTCCACTCCGGGAGTCTCGGCCCTGCTGAGCATTGCCTGGAGAAAGCAACCCATGTCGCTCCCTCTGCAAACACCCGCCGGGCTTCCTGGGATGCATTCGCCGATCTCGGACTCCGTCGGCAGGCTGCTCGACCGGCTCAAGGCCACGATCGCCGAGCTGGGTTACGAGGCCGTTGTAGAAGACCTGTCATCGCCCGACCTCATCGGCGGCGAAGACTCGCTGCTGGCTTCTGCCGATGTCATGGTCGTCCCCGGTCACCATGCCGGTGCGTCCCGGCCGGTCCTGCTGGCCGTCACCAAGGGGTGGAGCGGCAAGGAGCCCCACTCCTTCACGAAAGTCATCCGCCAGGTCAAAACCCGCCTGATCGAGTCCAATGGCACGATCAAGGTCGTGATCGTCTTTTGCGACTGCTGGGACTCGGCGTCTTTCCAGGAGGAGCATCGCGAAGAGCTGAGGGCGCACAGCCAGAACGGCGTCCGGTTCCTTTTCATGATGGTCGGCGTGCCCGACCGCGTTCTCGTTCCCGTGCCGGTCGAATTCGACGAAGTAGCACGGTAAATCGCGGCGCGGCCGTCGGCCGCGGCCAAGCACGAAATCCACACCGCGGCCGTCGGCCGCGGCCAAGCACGAAATCCGAAACTCGAAATCCTAAATGGGAACGCAAAACCCGAAAACCGTACCGCGGCCGTCGGCCGCGGCCAAGCACGAAATCCGAAACTCGAAATCCTAAATGGGAGCTCAGAATCCTAAATCCGAAACTCGAAATCCGAACGCTCGAAATGCGGATGCCGGATTCAATGAGCGGCCGTGAGATGATTTGGCGGAGGGAACTCTCGATCGGTTCGAGCGCTCAGCAACTGGCCCAGGCATCCGACAGCCGGCTCTACCTCTGCTTGTCCGATGGGCCCAGGACCGCGTCCAAGCGGTTACGCCAGTGCTCTGGGGAGGCCTGGATCTCCTCAAGGAACCGGCATGCCATCCCCGAGGGTACCCGGCGCCCCTGCTCCCAGGATCGGACGGTTTTGACGTCGACTCCCAGGAATTGGCCAAAAATCGGCTGGCTGACGCCGATCATCGCGCGGATTCCCTTGACCTCATCGGGACCGAACGTCCGCGGTGTCAGGTCGAGCTTCACCCGACGGACAGTGTAAAGCTGCTCGATCGGCGCGCCTGCCTCGATCGCGTCGCGAAAGCGCTCCAAGGCCGCTATGATCTTCTTACCCTTCTGGGTGAACTTCGACCCCTGCTTCATCGGTTCCCCCTCGCTCCCAAAGCTCTACGGATGCCCCGGACGAGTGCGGCGATCGTGTTTCGGTCCCTGGCGGATAGGTCCGACTTGTTTGAGCGAAATCGTACCACTGTGTAGAAGGGAATTCAATCCGTTCTCTGTAACAAGCGATCAGCATCCGAAAATCCGAAATGCAGATCCCGGGTCGAGGGAACCACGATGAGAATCTTGCCAAAGAACAGAATTTCGGCGGTTGTCCTGTAGAGAGCCGGTGGTCTCGCCTGGAGAAGCTCTTGGGTAGCCGCCCGCTCGGCCGATTCTTGCCGGACAGTCGCGAGCACGTACTTTCGCGGGAGCGAAAGGCGACGATTGAGGTCGCCGCACGTTTTGGGGTACACCATCTGGCCAATCTGGGCGGATGCCCCGCGCGATCACGCGAGTTGGCGCAAAAACCCGCGCGGCGGACTGGACGTCGCGCCCCGGCAATCGAGATTTCCGTCACGTCACGTCTACCAACCCTCGGCGCCGTACTCCCCCATTCTTCGTTCGTTCGTTCCGTTTGGTACGATGCAGTCACGTCCGCAATTCGATAGGGACGCTGGGTGATCTGGAGGCGAACCGGGCATTCGGCGAGCTAACGGAATGAATTCCGTTCTACGAAGCGTCTCGCCGGCGTGTCCGCCTTGTCCCAGAATAAAGCAACTCGATCTAGCGCATCACGAAACGCAGCTTTCATGGCTACTACTCAGCGAGACGCTCGCAGTGCGTTTTACCAGGTCCTGACCGCCGAGGGCCGCGGCGCCATCGCCGTGGTGCGGCTCTGGGGCCCGAGAGCCGTGGAAGTCGCCGATCTCGTCTTTCGGCCCAATCGCCCCGCCCCGCTCGCCCAATGCCAGGCCGGCCGGCTGCGGCTCGGTCGAATCGGCCAGGGTCTGGGCGACGAAGTCGTCGCCGTCAAGCTCCAGACCACACACCCCGTCGTGGAGTTTCAATGCCATGGGGGAACGGCGGCCGTTGCGCTCGTGCTGGAAGCCCTCGAAAAGGCAGGCGCTCAGCCCGGTGACAGTGGGTGGCCCGGCGTGCTCGAAGCCGATACTGCCGATCCAATCGCAGCCCTGGCGCTTTGCGACCTGGCCCGAGCCCCGACGCTGCCGACTGCCGAGATCCTGCTCGACCAGGCCAA
The DNA here is from genome assembly GCA_963781785.1 of uncultured Isosphaeraceae bacterium. Classification (GTDB taxonomy): domain Bacteria; phylum Planctomycetota; class Planctomycetia; order Isosphaerales; family Isosphaeraceae; genus CAWAHD01. The sequence continues at coordinate 2,775,600 of CAWAHD010000002.1, forward strand.
CGGATCGTTCCGCGACGAGATCAGCCGGCTCATCGGCACGATCGATGAAAACCCAGCGGAGGCCCTGGCGGGTGTCCAGGCCATCGAGGACCGCGCGGCCGTGGGGTTGCGGCTCCTCTCGGGCTGGAAGGTCGTCATCACCGGCCGGCCCAACGTGGGAAAGAGCCGCTTGCTCAACGCGCTCGCCGGGTTCGCGCGCGCGATCGTCGACCCGGCGCCGGGAACCACGCGTGACGTCGTCAGCATTCGAACATCCCTGGGCGGGTGGCCCATCGAGCTGGCGGACACCGCCGGCATCCGCCCGACATCCGATGCGGTCGAGAACCTGGGTATCGAACGGACCCGCGATGAACAACGCCAAGCGGACCTCGTGCTCCTGGTGCTCGATCGATCGGAGCCGCTTCAGCCGATCGACCGGGAATTGATTGCAACAACCGGACGAGCGCTCCTGGCCGTTAATAAGTCGGACCTGCCGCCGGCGTGGACTACCGGACCGCCGGGTCTCCCGGATCGCCAGCCGATCGTGACGATCTCGGCGGAACACGGTGATGGGATTCCTGATCTGATCGAGGCGATTGTCCACCGGCTGGTACCCGACCCGCCGCCGCCCGGAAGCGCTGTGCCATTCCGCTCAGAGCAGGTCGACGCGCTCCGCCAGGCAACAGCCTGTTTGTTGGCCGGCGACCGTGGCGCGGCGGCGCGGCGGCTCCGGGCGATGATCGACGGCGTGAAGGAAGGATGAAGGGGAAGGATGAAGAAGAACTGTTCAAGGGTTTGCGATTCCATGGTGCCACGGCGTGTGGCACTGGTGAGCATTTCTGGGTGCCACTGGTCGTACTCGACCAGTGTCTTCATTCCTTCGACAAACGTGCAAAGGCAAGGACCGGAGGTCGTCGGTCCTCCCGCCAAGAGCACTGGTCGGGTACGACCAGTGGCACCCAAGATCGTTGGATCAAGCGTAACAAAAACAACGCCCTCAAGCCCACCCAGCCGGTTAGGGTCACGCCGACCTTTCACCGACACACCCCAGCCCTCTCCTCAAGGAGAGGGAGCCAGAAAGAATCCATCGGCCACGGGTGCGCTGCGGCGGGCCAATGGCCTGCCTGGCAGGTGTCAGAAAAGCCCCTCCCTGCGAGCCCCAAACCCTCCGTCGCAAGGGGCGGAAAGGGAGGTCCCGGCCTTGTGACTGGCGGCGCCGGGTCCACCCCCCCAAACCCCCCCTTCGCAAGGGGGGGGGAAACGGATGTCCGGCCTTGTGACTGGCGGCGCCGCGTCCACCCCCCCAAACCCCCCCTTCGCAAGGGGGGGAAAGGAATACGGCCGCGACAGGCTATCGACTATCGACGTATCAGAGATCGTCGGCCGAGGGTGGCTGGGGGACCCGGCCGGCATCTGCGCCGATGTCGGGGGCAGGGCTCTTGGGGGCCAGGCGCAGGTCGTCGCGCTCGATTTTCCAGGCTGACTGGGACGCGTCGAGCTCGCGCAGGAACCTCACGTCTCCGAGCACGGGAGACTCGTCCTTGGGAAGGAACGCGCTCGTCCAGTCTGCCCGGTCGTAGATTCGCGGAGAGACACCGTTCTTGGCGACCTCATCGCGGCGATACGTCTTGATCCGGTCGTAGGCGACCTTGGCCGCCTCCCAGCGGATCTTGTCTCCGAGGCTATCGAGCTGATCGCGCCCGTCCAGTCGAAACAGCGGGGCGTCGCGATTGGCCGTGCTGATGACGCAGTTCTCGGCGAGGATGGTGGCGAACGGAAGCTCCGGCTCCTCCGGCGTGCTGTCGAGGTGGACCAAACCGCCTCTGACCACCGCGGTGACCTGGTCCATCTTGACCTTCACAGCCGGGAAGTCGGCACGTCCTGGTCGAGCATTGCCGAAAGCATGCACCAGGCTTGATTCGGTGCTGACCAGGGTGTTGGACAGCTCGAGCTCGAGCCGTCGACCGGCTGCAAGGACGACACCCTCGCCACCGGAGCGCAGGAAGCTGTCGCGGACGCGAATGATGGCAGCCTGTCCGGCCGTTTTTGGCCCTGCCTGACGATTCGGTGCGGCGATCTCGGGTTGAACGACGAAGAGAGCCGCGGCGGGCCGGTCGACAGCGAGCGTGAACGTGCAATCCGTGAGCGACAGCTCGGTACCGGGCAAGAGGCCGGCCGCAGCCAGGCGATCGGTCCGCAACGAGTCCTGTTCGGGCACGACCAGGTCAATGCCCTGGAGGTGAAGGGATCCTGCCCGCAGGTTGAACAGGACGGTCCAGTCAGCCGGGGAGCGCTGTGGTGCCTGCGAGGGCCGGAATCGCAGGCGGGCTCTCCGGGGACCAGGCTCGGCGATGAGCTCATAATGACCGGTTCCCTCGATCAGCACGGTGGGCAGCTCGATCTCCGCGCCGGCGGCGATCCGCAGGGTTCCACCCTGGGCGCTGAGCCGACGGAACATCGCCAGGAATTGCTCTCCGCCACGGATCAGGTTTTCGCCGTCGGCCGAGGGTCTTGGCTCGCGATCGGCACGCGCCGTGTCGCCAGGGTCCCCAGCAGCCCGCACCGGCACGTTCGCGCTGAACCGGATCGGGCGACTTTGTCCGGGCTTCGGCAGAGATGGCAGATTTCTCGGGCGGCGAACCGGCGGCTGTCGCCGGCGGCATGGGAGGCATTGTCGGCATGTTGCTGGGATCGTCGGTCGACTGCGCGAGCAACGGATCGGTCGCTCCCGAGTTGGCGATCGGCATCGGACTGTTTACCTGGGAATTGTCGTTTTCGTCGGTTTCCTTGACCGGTTCCGGCGCCTGGCTGCGGGCGCCCGCCTGGCCGCTGTCACCATGAGACGACGCCAGCAGGGGCTCGTCCCCGCCGGGCCTGGGCCGCTGGACGATTGCGACGTCCTTGAGGGTTGACCCGAATGGTCCGCGCCGCGCTCCGACATCGCGCGTGGCAGCGAAATTCGGGCTGAGAAGAAACGCGCGTGTGGGATTGTCAGTCTCCGACTGGAGCGCTTGCGACGGGTCGGGGGCGTCCCACACCGGTGCGGTGGCCAGCGTCGTGTCAGTCTCGCGCAGATCGGTTGCCGACTCGCTCCAGCGCTTGAAGTCGACGATCGGCTCCTGGCGCTCGTTCTTGTTCGCCAGGGCCATGTACACGCCGATGTTCGCATACAGGTTGAACCGGCCGTGCCAGGACAGGTCTCGAGGATTGTCGATCATCACCAGGGTCGCCGGCGACTGGCCTGAGGGCGCGATCACGCTATCGTCGATCGAGACGCGAGCCTGAGTTCCGTCGAACCGGAAGACCGGCTCGGACCCGGTGAGCACGCTCGAGTGGATGAGCCGCAGCGCAGCCGGCACGGTCGACCGCGAGCGGGAGTTATCGAACCAGACCGAGGGTTGGCCTGGGCCCATGGTGCAATCGCGCAGGACCACGTCGGCAGGGCCCTCGGCCTCGATGCCGGCCTGACCTCCGTCGAAGTGGCAGGAATCGACCAGCACGGCCGCCGGTCGATCGCCCGAGGCCGCCGGTCGATCGCCGGACGATGCCGCCGCATGGCCGCCACGGACCTGCACCGCAGCGACGTTTCGGCCCTCCCGCGAGCGGGTGCGGCGAAACGAGCAGCCCCGGAGTGCCAATTCCGTGGCATCCGCGCGAACGGCCGTCACAAGCTGGTCGGGCAGGACCAGGTCGAGCTCGAACTCCACCCCCTCGATGGTCGCGTGGCCGCCGATGAAGTGGAGCAGGCTGGTCGGCGGCCGATCTGCCAGGAGCGCATCGCTCGCAAATTTGAGCACGGGCCGCACGCCCAGCTCGGCTTTGATCGTCAGGTCGACGTTGGACAGCGGAGCCGGCGCCCGGAACGACCGGGCCCGGCCCCCAATTTGATACGGACCGTTGTCGGACAGGACGATCACCGCCCGCTTCGGTGCGCTCGCGAGGATCTCCAGAAGGTCTTCGTTGGAGTTGGCCGGTATGTTCCGAATGTAGGCCGGCTCGGGAATTGCGGTGTCGACAAGACCGGTGCCCGCGTCGGCCGTGTGTGCAGAGCTCGCCGCGGTCGAGGCGGCCGCGGTGCTCGGATCGCTCGGGCGCCGCACGGCTGCGGACACGGGCGAACGCGGCGCCGAGCCGGCCGTCCCGCCCAGCTCTCGGCCCCCCCACCAGGCAAGGCCCGCCACCACGGCGCAGAGACCCAAAGCGGGTACCAGCCAGACCAGGTGCCGTTCCCAGGTAGTCCGATTCCCGTCAACAGCCCAGGCCGGAAACGCGGACGATGCCGTCGCCAGACCGATCGAGCCGGCGACGCCCAGAAGGTCGCGAACCAGGTTCTCGGGCGTCTGGTAGCGGCGATCCCGGTCCTTGGCCATGAGCTTGGCGATGATGTTGGCCAGCTCGGGCGGAACCGCCGGATTGAGCATGCGAACGTCCGCCGGTGCCTCCTCCTGATGCTGGATCAGCTTCTGGAGCACGGTGCCGCCGGGAAACGGGGGCCGGCCCGTCAACATCTGGAACAGAGTGCAGCCCAGCGAATAGAGGTCGCTCCGGACGTCCACGTCGCGCGGATCGCGCGCCTGCTCGGGACTGATATAGTCAAATGTGCCCAGCGTCATGCCGCTCTGAGTCAGGCCATGGTCGCCGCCGCGCTCGAACCGCCGGGCCAGCCCCATGTCGACGAGCTTGGCCCGGCCGCCGGGCGTGATGATGATATTCGAGGGCTTGATGTCCCGGTGCACGACCCCTCGTTCGGAAGCGTGCACCAGCGCCTGCCCGATCTGAAGCGCGATATGCACGGCCTCGCCGACCGGCAGCGCTCCCTCGGTCTCGACGCGATGCCGGATCGTGACCCCGTCGATGAACTCGAACGCGATGTAGTGGTACGGGCCGTCCTGCCCCATGCTGAAAACACGCGCGATGTTCTCGTGATCCAGCCGCGCGGCCGATCGGCCCTCCTGGTAAAACCGCGGCACGATCTCGGCGTCGCTGGCTTGATCCGGCGGCAGTAGCTTGAGAGCGACCGAGCGATCGAGCTTGGTGTCGTGCGCACGATAGACCGCACCCATCCCGCCAACGCCGATCGATTCCTCGAGCAAGAAGCCGTCGATCAGATCGCCGGGGTTGGGAAGCGCGATCGCCGTGGACACCGCGGGAGAAGGCGCGGCTAACCGCTTGCGTGCCGAGCTGCTGGTGCCCCGGTGGACAGTCGGCGACTCGGCGGGGGGGATCACCCCGAGTTGCTCCCCTCGCGGCTCGTCGCTCGAGCCGACGGGCGCAGACTCAGATTCCTCAGGGAGTTTGGGCGGCTCGGGGATCGGCATCGACTCGTGCTCAACAGTTTGGGGCTCATCCCCTGGCGACACTTCCTTGCCTTCCGTACACGAATAAATCAGATGCGAAATGTGATCGAGCAGGGAAGTGCATGCATTCGTTCAGTCCAAGATACTATAGAAGACTTGACGTCCCATGTCAACCTTCACCAATGCATCACGAAGCCGCCGTCGACGTTGATGGTCTGACCGGTGATATTGCGCCCGCACCGCGATGCCAGGAACACGGCCATCGCGGCGACGTCTTCGGGCTCTTGCCAGCGATTCAATGGGACGATCTTCTTGATCTTCTCGGCGGTCCATTCTTCGTACGATGAACGTTCGTTTTCGGGCTGTTGGCTGGCCCAGGCCTCGTACACCCCCCGATTGAGCGGGGTTTTCACCATGCCCGGGCAGATCGTGTTCACCCGCACGCCGAAGGGCGCCAGATCCTTGGCCGCACACTGCGCGAAGTTGATCAGAGCCGCCTTGGCAGCACTATACGGAGGATCGGTCTGTGAGCCGATCTGGCCGGCGACAGAAGAGAGGAAGAGCATCGAGGGCGACACATCCCGGCCGGCCGCGGCTTGCGACCGAGCCGATTCGGCCATCGCTGGACCGAAAGCGTGGGCCACGTTGACGCCGCCCAGCAAGTTGACCTTGATCACGTGCTCCCAGTCGGCCGGCTCCAGGTTCCAGAACGGAAAGCCAAATTTGCCCGAGCCGGCCCCGGCTGCGAAGACCACGTGGTCAACGGGTCCGAACCGCTCGACGGCCTGTCGGGCGACCAGCCCGACCGCGGCGAAATCGGTGACGTCGGCCACAACGCCCAAGGCGGGTGCGCTCTCGCCGGTCAGGCCAAGAACGCGCGAGTCGCGATCGACGGCGACGACCCAGGCGGCCTCGGCCGCGAATGCCCGTGCGATCGCCGCGCCGATGCCGCTGGCGGCCCCGAAGACGACAACCACATTGCCGGAGAGGCCGAGATTCATCCCCATCCTCATTTTCCACTGCTGCGCTGGCGCCCCGCTTGCTGATTGCCGCGACCGATGTCGACCATGCGGTCGCGACCGGTCGGCTCGGCGAGCTTCGCCTGTGAGCTTTCGCGTGCCTCGCGGACCTGCTCGGCGGTCAATGCAGCCGAAGTCCGCGCTCCCTTGCCTTTCTTGCCTTTGCCTTTCCCTTTTCCTTTCAGCTTGCCGCCGGGAAGGGCGGTCGGGACATCGCCTTGCGACGTCGACTCGGCCGCAGGCGCCGGTTGCCCCGGCAGTGCATCCGTCAGCTTGAAACGCCCAAATCCAGCCATGGCCAAAGCCTCCATCGTGAGAATGATCGTGACTGACTGCGAGTCACGGAGTAGAGCCGATTCACGATCGATGATACACTGGGATACCCTCGCGGTCGATCGATTTGGTTGGTCGACCCACAGCAGGTGTCCCCCGCTCGTTCGACCCTGTATTCCCACCCACCCCACCAACGCCCCTGGTCTTCGGAGGCCCGTGATGCCGCAGGATTTCGAATCGTCCACCCGCCGCGACTTCGCTCGCCATGCCCTCCAGTCGCTGACGACGCTCGTCCTGATCGAGGGTCTCTGGTCGCGCCGGCTGCTCGGCTCCGACGTACGGCCCATCGTCGATGACTGGTTCAAGGAGGTCGAAGCGATCAGCGAGGACGTGCACGAGCATCGCACGAAAGACGTCGAGTTCCAGAAGTCGCTGGAGCGGCTGTATGGGCGCGTCAATCTGGACGCCCTGCTGAAGACCCTGGACTTCGACAAGTTAGCGGCCGGGGCGAGCTTTCCGGCCAAGGGCGCCAAGAGCCTGCCGGTCGACTTCTCCCACGTGGGCGGGCTACCGGTCAAACAGGCATTCGGCCGGCAGATCTTCGCGGTGGGCAAGGGGCGGTCGGTCGTCCCCCACGGACACGACAACATGGCCACGGGCTTTCTGGTCCTGAAAGGGAAGTTCCGCGGCCGCCATTACGACCGCGTCGAGGATCACAAGGACCATTACATCATCCGGCCCACGATCGATCGCGCGTTCAAACCCGGAGAGTTCTCCACGATCTCCGACCACAAAGACAACGTGCACTGGTTCACCGCCGAGAGCGAGAGCGGGTTCATCTTCAACGTCCACGTTCTCGAGACAAACCCCGAGAACACCAAGCGGCCGGGACGCGTGTATGTCGACCCGCTCGGCGAGAAGCTTTCCGGTGGACTCGTCAAAGCGCCCAAGATCACTTACGGCAAGGCAAATCAGATGTACGGTTGAAGTTTGAGCGGGTGCAGTTATCCAAATCGACGCCGACGTCTCTCGGAATCCGCGTGGCGAGCCGGAAGAAACGAGAATCCCGGCATTAAATCTGCATGACATTGATCGAGGCAGACGAAGGAGGAGCTTCCACCTGGCGAAACGGAATGGGAGCAACCGCACAAGCTTGTAGGTGACGGGTGGCGATTGGAAGACCAGGGCCCACGGTCACAACGGACCGAAAAGAAACTCCACGTCCTCGTCGTCGATCACGACAAGGACGCCGCTGATAGTTTGTGCACGCTTTTGAAACTGTGGGGGCATGACTGCCGTGCGGTTCATGATGGTCGAGCGGCGTTAGAGGTCGCATGCGACTACCGACCCGACTGCTTGTTACTCGATATCGACACGCCAGGGCTCGATGGTTACACGCTGGCCCGAAGCGTGCGGGCACAGCCAGGTCTCGATCGTGCGAAGCTCATCGCCCTCACGGCTTATTCCGACAAGACGCGCGTCCATTTATCGGAAGAGGCGGGCTTTGACTACAACTTCTTCAAGCCGATCGGACACGTGGGTATCAAGAGGTTAGAGATGCTAATGGACACGCTCGACGAACTGGTCCGGCTTGCGGGCAAAGCTGAGGAAATGACCCGGCAAAACGTGGCTCTGGCGAGTGAGACGAAGGAACTCATCAAAGAAGTCAAAGACGACGTGAAGGGAGTCAAGGAAGAGATCAGAGAGATCAAGGAAGACGTGAGAGAATTGAAAGAGGAAGTTCGAGAGGTCAAAGAGGCAAGAGCGGAAGGTCAGCCAGGTGATGGGTGCTGAGCAAACCGATAGCTCTGCCTGCTCGGGTCGAACGCCGAGTTCCGCCAACTTCCGGAGCGCCCAGTTCACTCACCGGGTCGCTTCCCGTCCGGAATGAGCATCGATCGCCACGCCGAACCGACCGGCAACACCGCAGCGAGCGCCGGCATGGCTTCTGCAATCCTGTCGTCCGCCGATATCTCCTAGCGGTGGCATGAAATCTGCGTGATATTTATGTGATTTGTTGAACGTCAGGACGGGCCTGCTTCATGCGAGATAGCGGACAACCTCGGAAACAGCGGGTGACCCTTGGACAACCAAGGAACAGGGTTACGATCTGCCGAGAGCCGACTCAAAGTCCTCGTCGTGGATGACAACAGGGACCTCGCTGACAGCTTATCCATACTCGTGAGACTGTGGGGATATGAGTGCCGTGCAGCTTACGATGGCTCAGCGGGGCTCCAAGCTGCATGCGACTACCAACCCGACTGCTTGCTGCTCGACATCGCCATGCCTGGGCTGGACGGCTACATGCTAGCCCGAGAAGTGCGGGCGCAGCCGGCTCTTAATCGTGTGAAGCTCATCGCCCTCACGGCTTATTCCGACGCGACGCACGTCCATTTGTCGCAAGAGGCAGGGTTTGACTACCACTTCGTGAAGCCGCCCGACATCCCAAGGATGAAGCGGGTAATCGACACTCTTGACGAATGGTTAGGCTGACGGCCGACGACGCAGGTTCAGCGACATGAAGTAATCATCGAGTTCGGACCTTGCCAGAATTCTTCAGACTGCAAAAAACTCTTTGATCCAGCAGTTCCGAGAACTCGGCAGGTTCCTCGGTGGGGACTTGATGTTCACCGATGCGGCGATCAGGGACATCGCCAGGATTTCCCTTCAGCGTGGCACGAGAGCGAGGGGGCTTCGATCGGTCGTTGACGAGGTTTGGAAGGAGTCTTGTTAGATGTTGAAACGAGTTTTCGGTACGTGATCACGACAAAACGGTTAGGGGCGGGGAGCCGGTCAAACAGACCATGAGTCAGGCGAAGGCACCTTTGGGCTCCCATGTGCTTCGGCGGATGGTGAGCGGGAAAAACCGATGATCCTGGTCACGACCGTTTGCGGTAAGCGTACCATCCATGGCTGCATTCAGTCCTCGTCCTATCACACCGGTCGAGGAGGTGCGAACAACACCCCCCGGAGTTTTTACGATGAAATGCTATGTCGTGTATAAATCGGAAGAGTGGCATCGCCTGAAGATGCTTGGATGGATCACCTGGGAAGTGCACCCATCCGAAGACGGATACGAATTGGCCACAATGGTCATTTCTGCGCCCTGACGCTGTGCTGCCTGACACCGTGATGGTTGTGAGTCGCTGATCTGCCTGACGCCTGGGGCCGAGCGGGCGAAACAAGCCACACGGGCGCTCAAGCAAGAGCAGAAACGGCTGCGAAAGGTGAGCTGACACCGCGGTCACTGTACACTTCGCGGTCTGGTTATCGATAGATTCTGAACGGGGCAGGTGCATGAACGTGCAGGCTGCGGCTCAATCCGAAGGGACCTCCGGGGCATCCATGTCAATAAGAAACCCCCCAAGGACAACCTCGGGGGGAAACGGAAATCCGTTTATTTTATTTGGGGTATGCCGGGTCAAGGCAATTTGGCAGACCGTTCAAGGCAGTCCAAACCCCTGACTCTTGGTCTTTTGGGCTTCGGCGGCGCATCGGTCTGTCTCCAGCCGATCTCGGGCTGCAAAGGAACCATGGCGCCTGGAGACGTGGCAGCCTGCATCGCCTTTTCTTTCGAGGTCTGGGGGTGTCCTCCGAGGCGCTCAAGAGTCACTTCGTCGCCCGGAGCATCTCTTCATCCAGCCTGAAATTGTCGGCGTTGCGTTCGGCTCTGTGCTGAATCCGTCTACCCTTCAGACCATGTGGGCGAGTCGTTCGGCATACCCTCACCCAGCCTGACGGTCCCTTCAGTTCTCCACCCCAAAGGGCTACGGTTTCGAGGGGTCCGGCTGGGCTAGTTCACCCACTGAGCCAACCATATCACTTCCGATCTGGGAATACAAGAGATAAGAATCTCAAGAAGCACGATTATTTGGATTATCAAGTGCATTCTTGGCGTATCGCAGTTCACCGAGGCAGTGAGCGGTTTGCTCGAGGGACCCTTACCAGTCGTGGCGACCATCGCTCTTCGGGGCGGTGGGGTCATCGCCGAAGTCAAAAAATGCCCTGACGTGCAGATCGTGGAAGTGTTCAATGGAAATCGAGACACCCTATCCGGGCAGATCGCCGCCTGTGTCAAGCAACACATGGCTCAAGCGAATACGCTTTGAGAGAGCGTGACACCAGGAGAGAAGACGATGAGCTGGTTCGGTCCCAGCAAAAACGAAGTGTGGCGGCGACTCAGCCAGGAAATTGGGGCTGAGTTCGTTAGCGGCGGGTTCTGGAAGGGCGACAAGGTCCAGATGCACGTCAAAGACTGGACGATCACCCTCGACACCTATACCGAATCCCATGGCGAATCGTCCTTCACCTACACCCGGATGCGTGCCCCATACATCAACCGCGAGGGCTTCCAATTCACAATTTACCGGAAGGGCATTTTCAGTGGGCTGGGCAAACTCCTGGGCATGCAGGACATCGAGGTAGGCGACCCCGACTTCGACGAAGAGTTTATCATCAAGGGGAACGATGAGTTCAAGGTCCGTGATCTCTGCGCTAATCCCCAGATCCGCCAGATGATCAAGGCTCAGCCCGAGATCCACCTAGAGTTGAGAGGTAACGCGTATTGGTTCGGTCACAGGCTCCCCGATTCCGCAGATGTGTTGCATTCCCAGGTCGTTGGGGCGATCAAGGATATCGAGCGACTGAAAAGTCTGTTCGATCTATTCGCCGCCGTGCTGGAACAACTCTGCCGGATCGGCTCGGCGTACAAGCAGGAACCAGAAGCGGAGCTGTGAGACCAGATCATGACGGTCGAAACGCCGCCCATCGCCTCCCGGTGTATCCTCGCACCTCAACACCCGTGCTGGTCCCCTCCACGTCAATCCAGAGCCGCTCACGATCGAAGATCACCCGGCAGCATGGTCGCTCTTGATAGACGTACTCCTAGCCCGATAAGAACTGCACGTCTTGAAGCCATGTTCATCTAATAAATACTTAACTACATTTTTACGTTAAATACCAACACCTGATAGATTTTAGTATTGTTGCTTTCCTAGGAGACATCTATGGACCTACTCTCCACGTGGTCTTTGATGTAAGCGACAGTCTTCTCAGTGGCTCAGCGGCACGTCCTCGCCGGCCGGAAGCCCACGTGGGGATTGCGGAACGTCGGCGAGTCCCAGTAACGGCCCGCCGCGCGGACGTCCGCAGGTTGAACGTGGAATCCGCCGCCCCGAAGGACACGCGGAATCTTTTCATGTACATGTTCTTCTCTATTTGCAATCGCGAATGGTATCGGTTTGGTGGATGATCGCGAGCCAAAGGGGACCTCGCTGTCGTGACACCACTCGTAAAGATTCCCCAGGATGTCAAACAATCCCAGGTCGTTGGGTAGCAGGCTGCCGCAGGGCCAGGCATGGTCCTTGCTGTTGGCTTGATACCGGGCATAAGCGTCCAGGAGAGCGGTCGAGCTGCCAAAGTAACGGCTGGTCGCAGCACCGGCCCGGCAGGCGAATTCCCATTCCGCCTCCGTCGGCAGGCGATAGCCCGTGCGCTTGAGCACGTTGGCGGGAATCGTCATCCCTTCGGCAAAATCCCCGGAATCATTGGGGAGATAACACCACTCTTCCTTGGGCAAACCCTCCTCTTCGCTGAGCCAGTTGCAGTAGTGGGCAGCCATGCACCAGTCGGGAGCAATCCACGGTCCCTTGGGATCGGGGCTGTACTTGGTGAGAAAATTCGCACCGATCTGATAGCGGTCGCCGCTGACCTTGGCCCGCTTCAAGAACCGCTGAAACTGCTCCACCGTCACTTCCTTGGCGGCAATGGCAAAGCGGCGGGGAATGACCACGCGCTTGAGCGGTTCGCGGGCAACTCGCTCGGTGTCGGTGGGCGCTGAACCCATGTGGAACTCGACGGGACCCTCGATCACGGCAAACGTCTGGCCTTGACCGCTCACAAACCACCGCCGGCCCGGGTCTTTCTGGTTCATCAACCGAAGGTCCAGTTCGTTGAGCTTATCCTCGAGCCCCCACTTCCGCAGGGTCCACTCCACGGCCATGTGGATACCGCTGTCCGGGTCGTTCTGGTAGAGGTCGAGCAGCTTGCCGAGAAGCGGCTCTCGCACGCCCGCGGACAGCCCGTCCACGTCGTATGTCCCCATCGCCAGGATCAGCGCCCGACGCTGTGAGGTTTCCCGATCGAACAGGATCGCGTCCATCAACCCTTGCCCCTGGGCCTTAATGGGCCTGGCGCCCGAGTCGATCCGGTCGAATGCGGCGGCGATCGGCTCTGGATCGGCACCCAGCGGATTGAGCCAGTTGATGACGAAGCTACGAAGCCGAGGATCGGCGCTGTGCCGCAACCGCTGCCAGACCTCCTCGGCTTTGCCCATGCGAACCAGCGCAACCGATCAGCGCGCCTGACGCTCGGCAAGCCGGTTCTTGGCCTCTTCCTGGACGACGGGCCGGTGCCAGAGAGACGCGATCTCCACCGGTCCTTCCCGAGTCGTCCGGGTCACCGACCACGACACCGGCCGATAACCTTTGGCGGTTAGCTCCCGGCACCTCTCTTCGTGGGCCGCAAAATCATGACCGGAGATCGCGATCGCCTCGAAGTTCGCATCGGCGTTCCAGACAGCGGCATAGCGGTGGTCGGAGTGACCTGCCTTCATGATCTCGTCGAATGCCGGGTCGTCCCGGATCGGATCCAGGTCGGCGTCCTCTTCCATCCTGGCGAACTCGGCATCGCCGTTCTTGACCAGGTCACGGATCAATTGGAGACTTCGCTGGGCAAGTTGATGACCCCTTGTGCTGTCCGAGTGCGAGACGGCTCGCGACGCCAGGGAAAAGGCGCAGACAGCGTGATAGAGCAAGTCCGCGTCCTTGGGTTGTTCCTTGATCGCTCGTTCGAGCGCCTCAAATGCCTGGTCCGTGCCCTTGCCAAGCTCCGCGCTCAGGACGGCGGCCAGGTAGAGCGTGGAACTGGCCGGGGCGTCTTCTTTCTGAAACTTCGCCAGCTCCGACAGGGCGTCTTCTTTCTTGGCCAGTCGGGCCAGCGCGAAGGTCCGGTACGCCTTGGCAGAGACGGCGTCCCGGTCCTTGCCGATCACAACCAGAAAGTCATCGAGTGCCTTCTGGTTCTCTCCCAGACGGAAGTTGGCCATTGCCCGAGAGAACCGGGCATCGAGATCCTCGGGCTTCCGCCTGAGCTTCTTGTTGGCGATCTCAAGAGCATCGACCGCGCGATCCCGGATCGTCTGCGGTTTGCTCGCCTCGCTCACCGCCACGTCGATGAGTAACAGGTCATTCAGGTCTCTCTGGTTCTTCTCGAAGTTTATTTCGAACTGATCTCGCGCCGTCTGGCTTGTCCTGGCAACGCCCGGTGAGCGTCCCCAGACGCCGCAATATCTCGTGCGACCATCCGACCCCGTCAGCGCGTGCCGCGTCCGGGGGACGAGCTGCGCATCCTTGAATTGGTCCTGTCGTTCGTCCTCAAGGTCAGCGGCCATTCCCACGTACAACCGGGCGTCTTGATCGGCGGAATTCTCGACCCAGAGGGCTGCATAGTGGTCGGTGGGCTTACCGTCTTTGCCGATCCCAATGTAGCCGGCGACATCGACGGGAAGAAACCCATCGCTCCGGTTCTGTTCGTCCTCTTGACGGATCTGTTCGGGGGAGAACCCCGACGCCGATCGCCATTTCCGTCCGTCGCGGGTCCAGATTGCCGCCACTTTAACCGTCCCGAGATCGGCATAGGGACGAAAGCGGACGGGGCGATAACCCGATTTTTGAAGGGCCTCGCCGGTCGTGAGGAACTGGTCGAGCGGCATCGTCTGACAATACGCGAATCGGTCGGCGAGCAACCCCTGTGCCGAATCGATCCGGCTCATGATGGAGACGCCCGGTTTCGTCCACGACGAATTGACCGGCGGATCGTTCCAGGAATACGCCGATTGCTTGGCAAGCTCGGCCTGGAAGACCGGCAAGACGTGTTCTGCCTTCTTGAGGGCGACCGGGAACAGGCTCCGATACGCCTTCGGGTCGGCAACCATGAGCAGCTCGGCAAGCCGATCGGGCTCGTCGCTGGCGTAATCGGTGAGGATATCCGTGGCCAGCGTGTGCACGCTCTCGGAGCGGGACTTTTCCTCGAAGATCGCCGCGATCGGACCTGTCAGCTTGCCACGCACGGGACGCAAGGCTTCGATCCAGGGCCTGAGCGACAGCGAATTGACCGACACAAGAGCCTCGGCCAGCTTGCGCCCGAGGCTTCCCAGTTGTCGTAGTTCGGGTCGAAGACCGCCAGCGCGCCGGCGGCTGGAAGCAGACCGGCATCTCCCGGCTTCGCTGATTTGATCACGGCCCAGAGCTTGGGAGTCAGGGTCAAACGGTGGGCATTGAGGGCATCTCGCAGGACCAGGAGCTCGACCGGAGTGGCTTTCAAGAGCCGGTCGAAGAGATAACCCACCTGGGTCGCATCGACCGGCAACAGGGCGAGGCTGGCATGGAGGTGTTCCCGGCTTTGCGCATCGGTGCTCTGTGCCAGACGCACCAGTTGGGGGTCAGCCCAGCGACGATAACCCGAGAGTTGCGCGACCACGGCAGGAACTTCGGGCGTGCCCACTCGCTGGAGCGACTCCACCAGCGCCGAGGCTCGTAATCTGCCATAGCCCTCGATCCCTCCCCAGGAGATCAAGCAAACCAAGATGAAGAGTCCGAGCATCCTCAGCCCATGCACTCTTCCCGCCCGCTTCATCAACGTGCGCTCGGGCTCGGTCCACTGTTTTTCCTTGGTCAAGAACCGGATGTTCGCCCATTCCAGGACAGAGGGCAGGTGGCGGTTTTCCGGCCGGGCGCTCCAGAGGGAGGAGCGTTCCGCCAGTCTCAGCTCGGCCCGCCCGCGCCGGGTTGCTTTCTGCTTGCGGGTCAGCCAGTCGCGCAGGGAGTGCACCAGATAATCGTGTGCGAGCTGGTAATGCTGCAACGATGAAGGATGAAGGATGACGGGTGAACCGGACGCGGGCCCGATCTCCCTCTCTTCGTTCATCCTTCCGCCTTCAGCCTTCAGCCTTTCCGAGGTCCTTCCGCCTTCATCCTTTGATTCGGCGTCAGTGGGTGTGATCAGCCGGAGCTCGGGGTCAAGGATGTGGATCAGGTCATCGAAGTCTCGCGGCCGGTTTCCGTAGCCGGAGGCTTCGAGCAACTCCTGGCGGGACCGCATCTGTCCCTTGATGTCTGTGCCGCTTCCCGGCAACAGAGCTTTCAGCACGGCCTGTGCGGCCTTCTGGTGAAAGCGATGTTCGGGAGGGGCGGTTGCGGCGCTGAAGGTCTCTTCCAGGAAAGTAAGACCGACTCCTTCCGTTCCGCCCACCTCCTTGAGTGTGGCATGGTTCCACGGCCGCCCCTTGATCATCTCAGCGAAGAGAGCCAGGCGCACGGAGATGATCTTGCCGTTCTGGGCAAGTCCCGAAATCGATTGATCCAGAAATGATGCTTGCTCGCTGGTGAGGTCACCGGGTCTCTCCGGCAATGTCCCGTAGGCTTGCCCGAAGGCCATCAAGATGTTCCTGGCGTGACGGCGGTCAAAGAGATCCACGAGGGCGCTGTTTTCACCCTCGACCAGGCGGATTTCCAGGTCCCGCATGAAACGGCTGGCCGCCAGCCAGAAATCATCGCGAACCAGCACCACGGCCTGGACGTGCTCGCCGTCGCAGTGCCTGAGCGCTCTGACCAGTTCGGTGTTGTCCTCGCCGGCGTGGGCGTGCAGCCACTGTTCGAACTGGTCCAGGACCAGGAGGACTTTATGCTCGGGAGACAGGATGCGGCCCCGCCGCAAGTTCGCCAGCGAATCGACGATCCCTAATCCTCGTGGCAGTTCCGGACACGCCTTGCGCAGACTCTTCTGCAACCGGTCTTCGGTCTGGTCCGGAGTCGCCTCGATGTAAACCGGAATGACGTGCTTGCCGAGCCGGGACAGAAGTCCCGCCTTCACGAGTGATGACTTGCCGCAACCCGACGGTCCGTAGATCACCCCGACTTTGAAAGTCAGGTCGGGGTCAATTTGATCGATCTTGCGCTTCCAGAATCGGATGCTGTCCGGCAGGCCATCCCGGTCGCGAGGTCCGGGCAGCAAGTACAGGAAAAAGTCGGCGTCGTCCTGGTCGAAGGATCGCAGGCCCTTCGGAACGATCTTCAGCGGTCGCAGATCGGTGACCGATTGCCGCGCGGTGACCGGAAGCGGGCCGGATTGCAGGGTTGACGCGGGTGCGGGGCTTGTCGGAACCGGGGGGCGCCCGGCGCGAGCATGCTGGGCGCGGTCTGGAGGAATGACCGAAGGTCTTCCGACAGATCCTTGGCGGTGCTGTACCGTTCCGACGCTCGCTTGGAGAGTGCCTTCTGGCAGATCCGCTCGAACTCCTTGGGGATTGTGTCATCGATCTGCCGGGGTGGACGCGGCTCCGTGGTTGCGATCGCCTCCATGACCTCCCGGGGAGAACTTCCTCGGAACGGGCTCTTACCGGTCAACAACTCGTAAAACACGACGCCCAGGCTGAAGATATCGGATCGCCCATCAACCCGGTGACCCTCGCCCCTGGCTTGCTCGGGACTCATATAGGCCGGAGTGCCCGCCAGCTCTCTCCCCTTGCCGAAGTCCTCATCCTTGAGGGCCAGCCCGAAGTCCGCCACGCAGGGTTTGCCGGATGGGTCGATCAGGATATTGGCGGGCTTGATGTCCCGGTGGACCAGCCCCTGGGTGTGGGCGTAATGCATGGCGTCGGCCACGGTGGCGACCAGTTGCGCCGAATCCCGGAACGGCAGCCGGGCCTGCCGCATCCTGACCGCCAGGTCGCTGCCTTCAATGAGCTTTGACACGATGTAGCAGAAACCGTCCTGGGTGCGCCCCAGGTCATGAACAGGCACGATGTTGGGATGGTCGAGCTTCGCAAGAATACGGGCTTCGGCGAGAAACGCTTCGACATCGTCGGGATGCGTGATGCGTTCAGGGTGCGGCACCTTGATGGCTACCGGACGATCGAGGTCGTCATCGTGAGCAAGATACACGCGGCCAAACCCACCTTGACCTAACCGGCGGACGATCCGGTACCGTCCAATTTCGGAGGGATCGCCGTTCGGGGAGTCACTCACGCCCAGAGCGGGCTGGTGCGACTGCTCCGTTCTGGACAAGCTCCTCGTCTCATCCACGGAGCTGTCTGAACCTTCAAATGGTAATCGCGAGCCTTCAGTCTCGGAGACGATGTTTGTCCGATCCATTACTCAGATCCTGACCACGAACGAGCCGTTGTATCACTGCCGGATGGAGCCGTTGTCTCAACGTCGAAGAGGGACAGAGAAGTGGCCCCGTGGCGACCTGGTACGCGAGTTCCTTGACCTTCTTGCGAGCCCGAGCATGTCGTCGATGTGTCGTCCTGCGCTCTGCTCTGCGAAGGGAAATCTTTCGCGGAGCGAAAGGCGACTTTCTTCAATAGCGCAATCCGAAGAGGAAGGCACCGATGTCGTCGTGGACATCGCGGGTGTGGCGGATGATCAGGGCAGGGGGCATGGGCCAGGGGACGATTCCGCCCACGGCCCCGGATGCTCCAGCCTGGGCCTCTCGCCGGGCACGGCGAGCGCGGCGCCGCTCGACCGTCTGACGGATGGATTCCTGGTAAGCCACGCTCGGCTCGGACCGCATTTTCTTCTCTTGATCCTGTGCATCCTTCGCCTTCCCAGGCCTGGTGGTGTTGGCTTTGGAATCAGCCTTGGCGGCTTTGCCTGCGGCCTTGGCGGCTTTGCCTGCTGTCCTGTCCTGGGACTGCGCCGGCGGCGGGCTCTGGCCCACGGCACCGGTCTGAGCCCTCGCCGCGCCGGTCGTGCAGAGAAGGCCGCAAACCAGTAAAGTGGCGGTGAACCAGCGGGTCGTTTTCCACGGAAGTACCGGACCGCTCATTTGCCGTCTCCTGCCAGGTCGCGGCGATGGGATCGCACGCCGGCCACTTTCGCAGACGTAGGGCTGGCTTTCTAGCCTGACTTCAGGCTGATGCCTACCTGTCAGGCTGGAAAGCCTGACCTACGACTGGCGGAACTTAGCTTACCAAACTGGAGCCCGCGGCCATAGCCGGTGGAAAAGCGTTCCGCAGAACCGCCCTTGCTGCCCGCAACCAAACCTTTTGTGGATCCTCTCGCCATGAGAATCGTTCCCGTGATCTTCGTCCTTGCTGCCGTCTTGTTCCCCGCTGAACGAGTCCAAGCGCAGCATTTGTGGTGGAACCTGGGCGGCCAGCGTGAGGCGACGTGTCTCTATGGCGAGATCATCGTGCTGGCCACTCATCCGTCGATCTATTACTGCGGGGCCAACTGGCACCCGGGCGAGCCCGCGGGCGGCTATTGTGGGATCCAGCACAACGGTCCGCGCGAGCGGCGGACCATTTTCTCGATCTGGGACACCACGCCCAAGCTCCATCCGAGCGTCACCGAGGCCGACGCGCGGACGATCTTCAATCGCTTCGGCGGTGAGGGCGAGGGCAGCCATTCGCACATGATCTGGGACTGGAAGGAACGCGAGCCGTTTCGGTTCTTCGTCCAAAAGCAGCGAGGAACCCAGCCGCGCACGATCGATGCTCGGTATTACCTGTACGATCCCGGCGTGAAGAAGTGGCTGCACAGCGCCACGATCCAGAGCCCCGAGGAAGGCCAGCCCAGCGTGGGCACCCTGGGCGGCGGGCTGAATTCCTTTCTCGAGAACTTCGTCGGCAAGGATAAAGAGGTGCCCAAGATTGCCCTGTACCGGCTCTGGCTCGGCTCTCGCCCGGAAAAAATGCAATGCCTCACCAGGGCCCGCGGCGACGGCACCTGGGGCGAGCTGCACGACGCCTACTTCCTGGCCGAGGGTGAAAAGGCGCGGCTCACGGCCGTCTTCTCCCAGCTCGAAGCGGCGTACGGAAAGCCCGCCATCGGTGGCCCAGGCAAGGTTCTGCCGCCGATCTCCGACCGCCGTCTAACGGCGGAGGTCATCAAGGAGCTGACGAACCTGCCGCGCACGGCGCCGGTCCACCGCTGAGGTGGGCTGATGAAAAGTTGGTCTTCGGCAAGTCGCGCGTTCCCCGCGATTCTGTTGCGCCTTTTTCCCCCCTTGCCAAGGGGGGGTTAGGGGGGTGGTCCCGGCACCGCCAGCCACAAGGCCGTCGTGCCCACCTTGTTCTTCGATGTCCGAGGCACCGGACTAACCTTCCCCGGCCCTCTCCGAGGAAGGGGTTTTCGTCACCAGTATCTCGCTCTCCTCAAGGAAAGGGCTTTGGTGAGAGGTCGATTGCAGCAACACGGCCGCGCAAATCGAATGACTCGCCGCAAGAGACCGTGGCCCGCTTGAGAGCCGTGGCGCCGCCAGATACTGGCACCCTCTCCTTCAGGGAGAGGGCTGGGGTGAGGGTCCGGATGACGAGGTGGAGCGAGGATGCGTATCAGGCGATTCAACTTGCGAAGGCTCTGGGCGGCGCTGGCCCCTCACCCCAGCCCTCTCCCCAAGGAGAGGGTGCCAGAAACAATCCATCAGCCGCGGGAGTGCTGTGGCGGAGCCGATGGTCCACCGGGCACGTTCCAGAAAAACCCCTCCCCGTGAGCCCCCGGCCCCCCCTTCGCAAGGGGGGGAAGGGGTTCTGATCACCGGGAGCTGGTGCTGTTCTCTTGGCCGGTCTCGCACGTGGCTTCGGCCTTCGTGGCTCCTCCGGTTTTGGGTTCGACCTTCGGCCTGGGCAGGCCCATCAAGGTTGAGGCCTCGGTGTGGAACCGGCACAGCTCTGGGTCGTCTTTCGGCCCATTCTTGAGTGCGGCGAGAGCCAGGCTGTAACACTTGCGGGCTTCAGCGCGGTTGCCTTCTTGCCAGTGCGTCATCGCCAGGAAGAACCAGTCGAGGGTGCTCCCGCCGGCGATATCGATCGACCTCTTGAAGGAATCACGGGCGGTTTTCCAGTCTCGAACGCGGTATGCCGCAACACCCAGCGTGCTCCAGAAGGTCGAGTTGTTCGGATCGAGTTTGACTGCTTTCGTGGCCTCCTCCCGTCCTCGCTTGGGGTCGAACCAGGAATCTTCGGGGACGCTCACGAGCGCTCTGGCCACCTGGTTGTGCGCCGTTGCATTCCCGGAGTCGAGGATTGTCGCCAGGCGGGGATAGAGCAACTTCGTCCGGCGACTTGACGGGATGGGGACCGAATCTTGCTGCTCGATCAGATGACCGGCCCAGTCCTGGAGTTGACTGTGAAATTCCGGCCCCGAAAATCGCGCGGCCACCCCGGCGAAATCGTGCTCCAGCTCGATGCGCAGCCGCTCGGCTTCCGCCGATCGGCCAGCCTGATCCAGCGCCAGGGCCACCACCTGGACCGTGTACAAGAGGAGGTTGGCGTCGTCCCGGGCGCGAACGATGTCGAGCCCAGGTCGATCGCTGTCAGCGGGGCCGGAGCTGCGCCTCGAAGCAGGTCGCGCCGGACCTCGATCGCGCGGCGGTAATAATACTCGGCTTCGTCGGGGCGGTGGGTGAACCGCATGTAGCAGCCCATGCCCTTCAGTCCGAGCGCATCGGCGAGATAGCGCCGGATCGTGGGATCCTCGCGTGACTCGTTTAGCAGCGTTTCGAGCAGGGCGATCGACCGGCTGTAATTGGCCTTGGCCTCTGCCAGCAATTGCGGCTCGGGGTGCTGGACGCTCCCCTTGCCGAAGCTCAACATCGTACGAGAATAGGCCAGGTCACAGAGAGCCCGCGCGATGATGCCGCGCGACTCGATGTCGGTGGGCGGCAGCTCGCTCGCCTGCTGAAAGGCTTTCAGCGCGTGATCAAACATCTGAAGGGCCTGCCCGCGTGTCGTCGGGCCAGCGGCACTCGACAGCAACGAGGCGGCCTGGTCCACCTGGTCCCTGGCGGCTCGGTCGATCAGGGGAAAGTTCTTGATGATGTAGTTGAGATGTTTTTGGCGCGCTTCCTCTGCCTGAAGGGCCTGCACTTCTGTCGCGCGGATCTCCCTCCAGATCGCCGCTGACCCGATCAAGAGCGACAGCCCCAGGATCGCGGCCGCCGTCACCACCAGTTCTTTGCGCCGGCGCGCCCGGCGCAGCGTGCGCTCCAGTGCGCCCGGCCGGTGGCCCATGATCGGCTCGTCGTCCAGGAACCGCCTCAGGTCTTCGGAGAGTTCCTGGGCCGTCGCGTACCGGCCGGCGGGGTCTTTCGCCATGGCTTTCAGGACGATCGTCTCCAGGTCGCGCGGGACGGCCGGGTTCTTGCGGCGCGGCGGGATCGGCTCCTCGAGCGCGATCTGGCGGAGCAATTCCTGGTGGTCTTGACCGCCGAAGGCGGGCTCCATCGCCAGCAGCTCGTACAGGGTCGCACCCAGGGCGTACACGTCGGTCCGCTGGTCGACCACGCCGCGGCGGGCAAGCGCCTGCTCGGGGCTCATGTAGCGGAGGGTGCCGACGACGTCACCGGTGCCGGTCAGGCTCTTGTCGCCGGCGAACCGCGCCAGTCCGAAGTCGGTGATCCAGACAGACCCGCCGCGATCGATCAGGAGATTGGCAGGCTTGATGTCGCGATGGAGAATGCCCAGGGCATGGGCGTGATCGAGAGCAAGGGCTGCCTCGATGCCCAGCCGGGCGACGTTCCGGAAGAAGGCCGGATCCTGATGGACGGCACCGAGCAAGGTCGGCTCCGAGGCCGGAGCACCGAGCAGGGTGCTTGGGGCCGAACGCGGCTCATCGACCGGTCTGGCGTCAGGAAGCGGTTCGTCGGCCCCGGCCTCGAGTCTGACGGCCGAAGAGCGGCCAGCACCGGGCGTGCCGGAGGGCGTACCGAGGGCCTGTTCGATCTGGACCAATCGGCCCGTCGTCGCGGAGCCAGGAGATGCTGCCTCACCCGAGCGGAGATCGCGGATCAACGCGGCCAGGCTGCGGCCGTCGACAAACTGCATGACGTAGTAGTGAATGCCGCGATCGCAGCCGACACCGAACACCGGGACGATGTGAGGATGGTGGAGCTGGCCAGCCGCCTGGGCTTCGATCTGGAACCGCTGGCGCTGCTTGGGGTCGACGGCGGCGGAGAAGGGGAGGACCTTCAGGGCCACTCGCCTGCCGAGAGAGAGCTGGTGGGCCTCGTAGACCACGCCCATGCCGCCTCGTCCCACCTCGCGGAGAAGATGGTAATCGCCCAGCCGGGAGTGAAGCGGCGGGACCGGCTCGGCCGGTGCCGCCCCGGGAACGCTGTCCGATGCCTTGAGCGCAGCCGCCGCTGTTTCGATGAACTCCAGTCCCGAGAAGCATTCCACGAGCGCGGCCGAGATCTCGGCATGACCGGCCAGGAACTCAGACCGCGACCACGGCCGACCCTGACGCAACGACTCCAGGTAGGTCTCGAGCGCGGCAATGATCCGAGGGTCATCCGGTGCCGCTTCCCCCGCGGAGGACGATGACCCGCTCGCTTCGAAAGCGGGTTTGTGCGGGCCCATCCACAACCGGTAATTCGGGCTCGCTCGCCCGACCCCAGTCCCGGTTGGGCCGGACGCCAAGTCAAGGCTGTCATTCGCGTTCATACGGATCTCGACCGACTGGCTGTGACCCATCGACCCAGGTGCTGCCTCGTCCCCATCATGATCTTGGTCACCGTCGGGTACCAGACCGCGCCGATAAAATTAAGAGATCCGCGCGGGTCTCCTGACCCCGCTGTCGGCTGGACCGGAGGTCTCCCTCAGAAAAACGTCAGGCTGGAAAGCCTGACCTACGAAGGCACTTCCGCGGTTTCACCTAGTTCGCACCCAGGTCTACGCCACGCTGTCGCCGAGGCTGTTCCGCCTTGGGATCCTTCTTGCTCTCGAGCTGTTTACGCACGACGTCGCTCAGCTCCTCGGGCAGCGTGAGCGTCCAATCATTGACCTGGCCGGGGCGGACCGAGAAACGTCCCTCGAGCTGCCGCCAGTAAGATGGAGCCACGGTGACAGCGCCCCGGAAGGCTGTCAGTGACAATCCCGTCAGGAGGGGTTTCTGGCCACTCACCGGATCAGCGGAGTAAGCGGCCACGTTCCATGCACGCAAGTTGGATGTCTCGGCGTGAGCGAGCACTTCGAACCGATCAGCCGTGGTCGGCGGATTCTGGCGAGCGCACGGTCGCAGAACGACCAGACGCTGAGGAAGGAAGCTCCCCACCTCCATCGCAACGGCGTCCAATTCGGATCGGACGTTTCGACTTTGAAGGTCACCGAACACCGGCCTTTCGATAAGCTCCGAATCGCCCCGGGAGAGAGAAGGTAACCCGTTATCACTCGACAGGATGTGCCACAAGTCGAGTTTCGTCGCTCCGGTGATCTCGTTCTGCTTCGCTCCCGGCCCGTAGAGGACGGTCCGAGACCGGTCAAAACCGACCGAGTCGATGACTTTCCACCTCAGGGGAGGTTGCAGCGTGGACGGTTCTTGAACGTATGTCGCGACGATAGAGAGGTCTTTGCCGGCAAGATCGGCCGGCCACTCGACCCGCAGCTTGACCGGAGCTCGAGCGGACGCAAGCGCCGGACAGACGATCGTCTTGGCGATGCTTGTTCCGGGCAACACATTGATGTTGCCGGAACATGTCCAGAGATCCTGATCATCCAGCGGCCTGGAGATCTCGAACTCCCAATCGCCCGGGCGAACCACACCGAAATCGACCGTGCCGGCCGTATCCGAATCGCGGCTGACGGTCTGGGGGAGACCGATGAGACCCGACGAGCCTTGCCGGAGCAAGACGTGACATCCGGCCGCGGGGGGACCATCGGGGGTTTCCAGGGTGAGCTTGAACGTCACGGGTATCCAGTCCGGTGATCGGGGCGTTTGGGCCGCCTTGGTCAAGGTCTGCAATTGTTGCAGGATCTCCGCGCTGGTCGACTGCGACTGGGTCAGAAGCTCGATGGTTTTTGCCTGACTGGCGGCCTGGTCCCTGGCCGCGGCAATCACGGCTTGATTCGACCGGTAGGCGACCAGCCCGGAAAGCGACAGGCTCGCCAGCACGACAATCAGACAGACTGCGATCACGACGCGGTTCATCATGAGTCTCCTTCCGCCTCATTCCTCGAGCTTCGCGTATCAATTCCATGAGTTCGCGACCTTGTCGGGCAACGAGATTCGGCTGTGACCTTGCGACGAACCGCGATTATGATGAATCCTCGCCGCAATGCAAGACGAGCCAGGAGGGCCGGCTGACCGAGTCGTCCGGTCGGCAGCTTCGGTGCCGGGCCTTCATTTCGTGCAAACCGGGTCGTCAATCCATGTGAACTTCGACGGGGACGCGCACGCCTTCTTTCCGCTGCTTGGCCGACAAAAAGTTCAACCGCTCGAAGCCGATGACTCGCCCCTTGCGATCCTTGACCAGGACGACGTCGTCGTCGGACTCTTCGCAAATGTGTTCCTTCTTCGGATCGTCGAACCACACGCTCAAGGTATTGCCCTCGCGGTCGAAGTAGACCCTCAACTTTTCCACAGTTCTTTTCCCGAAGATGCGCCGACTCGCCATTGTTTCGGAATACCCTGCGGGCCGTTCTCCCGACCTGGTCAATGGGTTCCTCGGCCGTTCTCGCAGGACATCTTTGGATCAGCCATTCTGTCCGACGGCGAGCGGTGATCATGAGCGCAGTCTGCCCGGTACCGCTTGACAAAACAAGCGTGTCGTCACCGACTCGCTCGGAGTCGTCACAGAGGCGCTACGATTTCTTCCGCTCGGCCAGCACCGCGCCCCGAACGAAAGGCTGCTGGGCCGGTCAAATTCGACGTGGGGGATCCCGATCACGGCGATTCACCAAGATTGCGTGGCATGGGGAATCCCCCCGTCGCCCAAGGACAACAGCGGCGATCTGTCGGACACCAGAACGCCCGCATTTTCCAGGCCTTCGTGCGTGGTCTTTAGCTGGTGGTTCGCGGCGAACAATTTCCCACATTTCGCGAGGAGGGTAGGAGATCGTGTGATGCCGGGCGCAAGACTCGTCTTGACGTATCACCGGAATCTGGTACGAGCGGTCGAGGAGAAGGATGAAGGATGAATCAGACAGCCACCGAATGGAGAATGGTTTTATTCATCCTTCATCTGTGCCCCCACCATTATTCGTGCAGCGATTGGGCGTCAAAATGCCGGAGTAATTCGTCTCCTCGTGACGTGAAGGAGACCGAGCTGTTCGAGGACGGGTTGCGCCGCGATCCGCTCGATCTCGGCTTGGGGGTAATGCGAGAGCGCGGCTGCTGGGTCGATCATGCGCTGTTCCAGGACAGTCGCGATCTCGCTCCTTAAATGTTGCCACATGTTTTTGCGTCTGTCCAGTGACAAAACGGCGCGCACCGCCCAGGTTTCTTCCGGAGTCAGTCCCGTCGGTCCCCACGGCCGACTCAGTCGGTTGCGCGCAAGACGCGCGGTCAGGAGATCGTCGCTCGTCCAGAAGTCGCGGCGACCCGCTTGATCGGCAACGTGCGCGGTCAACTCCTTGAGCGTGCGGTTGGCACGCTCGCAGCCGCCGTTGTACGGGGCACAGTACGGCGGCGAGTACAAAGTGAAAACCTCCCGGCCGTGCAAGAAGCGCTTCGTCAGGTGGGCGCGGAACGCCGGACCGTTGTCACATTTCATGACCAGCGGCGCACCGTGCTCCTCAAACAAATCGGCCAGCGCTTCCACCACGGTCGCCGCGTCCTCGCGCGCCACCGCCAGCCAGAGCAACTGCTGTCGACTCGCCAGGTCGCGCACGTTCAGGATCGCAGGCAAGATGCCGTCGATCAGGTAGGGGGGATGAGTGAAATCCATCGCCCACACGCTGCCTCCACAGAGCCACTCCAGCCGACACCGTTCCTCGACATGCTCTTGGAGCCACTCGGCACGATATCCCGCTTTGAGCTCAGCCAGTTCGGCGCGCGCGACATCGGGATACTCGGCCTGGAGACTCGATAGGCTGATGCTCGGGCCGTGCAGTTCCAGAAAGCCGGTGACCTCGGCTTGGCGCTCGACCGGGGCAATTTGCGGCGGCCGCCCCCGTGGGCGCGGCGCCAGCCGATCTGCGCCCCAACCCCGATCCCAATGCCACATGGTGCGTGGTGAGAGACCAAGAGCACCGGCCGTCTCCTCCGTCGACCAGCCGTGGCCACGCGCGTAACGGCGAAACGCAACCGACCGTTTTCGCAGATCGCGCTCGCTCCATCGGCGCTTGGATTGGCGATCCCAACCGCGGCGCGGTGCCTCACGGTTGTCGGGCGTTGGCACACGTTCGGCCTGACCGGCGCGATCATCCAGTGGCAGCGAGTCTCGGCGACATCCCTCGACCGCCGCCTGACCGGCCCGCGCCTCACCACTCGCACACGGCGGCGTGCCGGCTGAATGGCCAAGGGGGTCTCCCGCGGTGGTCATCGTCCAGCCCGGCATGGCGGTCGCGATCGACAAGAGCGCGGCACCATCGTTGCCGACCCACGTGCTCGCGATGCTGCGGTCGTGACGACGTGCCGGATCGCTGGTCTCGTCGACCACGACCGCCGCAGTTTGGCTCTCAAGTTCGAACTCGAAGTCGGTGTCGTCCCGAGCGTCTCCGGCTACGGCGTCCCGGAACAGATCGGAATTCGTGGAGGCTTTCCTGGCCTCATGGTCTCGGTGAGGGGCGCTGCTTGCATCTTCAACTTGATCCCTCACCGACTCGCTTTTTTTGCGGCTTGCTTGAGCTGCGGCTTGGGCCGAGACAGACCTTGGCGCGCCAGCTCCGCCCGTAACTGGGCCCCTCTCAGCTCCAGCTCCAACCGCTCAACTTTTTGTTCCAGATTCGCGATCTGTTGTTGCTCGGGCGTTTTCTCCGCCGAGGGACGCCGGCCGGGTGATCCCGGTTCCAGGGTTTTCACCCAGCGCTCCAGGCTCTCGTGCTTGAGATCGAAGAACCAAGACTCCTCGATTCCCAGATCGGCGCACGCGTCGGCGACGTTGATCTCCCCCGCGAGATTGGCCAGGATCACCCGCAGCCGGGCCTTGGCTACGGGTGATCCTGCCAGACGGTCGACTTGGTCAGCGATGCTCAATGGCTTTCGGCCGGCCGGCATGGATAGACCCTCCGTGATCGCCCTGCCCTTCGGAGCGGATCGTCTCCAACGCCGCTGGTCGATTCCCATCGCCAGCGGGCCCCGCCGCAGGGGGTTTCCCAACGGGTCCTTGTACCGCAGCCGGCCCTTCCTTGCCAGGTGAATCCGCGGTTTGCAGCAACCGCGCGGCGCGGAGTGCTCGCACGCACGGTTTCCGCCGCCGCCGTTTGGTTCCGCTGGACGCTTCCTGCGTTTTGCTGGCCGCCGGCGCCAGCCCCAACGCGCGTTGAGTGGTTCGGGCTAGCGCCTGATGGCGAGCGAGCTCACGCCGACTGACAGACAGCTCGCGCTCCAGGCGAGCCAGCCGCCGGTCGGTCGAGACGGTGCGCCCAACCGGACGGGGCTCACACGCCCAGATCAGCCCTCGAATGGCTCGCTGCTCCAGGAGATAGTAGCGCGGCAACCGGATTCCCAGCGCCGTCGCGGCACCAGCGGGAGTCCGCACTCCGGCCAGCACTTCGAGGACCAGAGCCGCGGCGCGTCTGGCTTCAGGGCCGATGTGCGGGGCTTCGGGACAATCCGCCGTCAGTTGCCGCCGGTAGGTTCCGCGCGATCGCTGCGCCGCGGCTTCCTTTTGTCGAGGCGCCCGGCCGTGCGGCCGGGCCGAGGCAGGGTTCGCCGTCATGGCTTGCCTCCTTCCTCGTTCGCTGTCTCGTCCGGCGTCGCCGGCGGGGACCCTTGCGGCGGCAGCTCATCGTGCGTCTGTGCCGGCACATCGCCAAGCGGTCCGGCGGCCGGAGAGCCATCTGGGCAGATGGCCTTGGGCATCGCGGCTGAGTCCGCGAAAGCGGCTGGCGGCACCAGATCCACTTCTTGCCGAACGCCCCCTTCGCGCGTCAGGAACACGCGCTCGCCTTCGGCATGCAGGCTGAAATTCTTGCCGCCCAGTTGGCCTGTCACGTAGAACGGGGGCTTGGGCAAGCCGTTGCGAGCCAGCTCCAGTGCGTTGGCGGCGACCCGATCTTTGAGGGCCAGCAGGACCTCGGGAGCCGCCCCGAAAAACCGGTCCGCCGGCACCAGGCCGTCGATCCCGCTGTGGGTGCGCTGGAAGTTATACCAGTCGATGAAGTGGCCGATCCGCGCGGGCGTCGGCCAGATCGAGGAACACAGCCGTCTCCACGCACTCGCGCCAGAGCGTTCCCCAGAACCGCTCGATCTTGCCCAAGGTCTGAGGATGGCGCGGCGCGGCCACGATCTGGCGGATGCCGCGCCCTTTGAGCTCCTTCTGGAAAGCGCTCTCGCCCCGCCAGGTCACGTACTGAGCGCCATTGTCGGTGAGGATTTCCTCGGGGACTCCGTAGGCCGCGATGCCCGCACGGAGAACCTCCAGCACCAGGGCCGTCGACTGGCTGGCGTGCAGACCGAAGCTGACGATGAACCGACTGTGGTCGTCGAGGAAGGCAACCAGGTAGACCCGCCGGTTCTGCCGCTTGAGCACGAAGGTGAACAGGTCGGTTTGCCAGAGCTGGCTGGGCCTGGCCCGCTCGAAGAAGCGGACCTTGTCGGGATGAGGTCGTGTGGGGGTTTCCTGCAACTGGTAGCCCGCCTCATGAAGCACACGGGCGACCGCTGGCGGGCTGGCCGGCAGTGCCGGGCCGCGCACCAGCATCTGGCTGATGCGCTCGCATCCCCAGTCGGGATGCGCCTGCTTGAGCAAGAGGATGGTGCGTTTGGTCAGGTCGGGCAAGCGGCTTCCTTCGCGGGCGCCTCGAGGCCGTTCGAGCAAGCCGGCCGGTCCCTGGTGGGTGAACCGCTGTTTCCAGGCATAGAGCGTATGCTTGGAGACGCCCACCAATGTTGCGAAATCCTTGGCGGGCAAGCCGCTGCGCTGCCAGCAGTCGAGGATCATGAGTCGCTGCTGGGGATTGTACGCCGCCGGCTTCACCTCCTCGGGTCGAGCCAGCCGCCGGCCGCGTTGCGTGCGTCTTTTGCCGGTCGGCAGCCCGAGCCCTTGCCGCCTGAGCTCAGCGACCGGGTCGAACTGGGCCGGCGGGCTGTCGAATTCGTTGGTCGGAACCCCGGAGGGCTCGTCCGCCTCCACACCGAGGTCGTCCCGGGCAGGCGACTGCGGGGCGTCTCCAAACTCCGGAGCGGTCTCATCCCCACGATCGGGCAGGCCCGGCGGCTCGGGTGTACGTTCATCGGGATGGACCGTCTCGGCAATCGAGGCGTCCGCATTCTCCGATTTCGTGTCGATTGCTTCCGGAAATGTGATGAGGTCAATCTGGGAATCGACCGCGTCCGGTTCACCTTCCGCCGCCGGATCATTCTTTAAATCGGATGTCGGCCGGACCAATTCTTCAGGCGGCCGTTCGCCAGGCGCGCCTCGACCACTCCACCACCGATTCCACTCGTTCCACATTTGCTCCTCGCCTCTGCGGCATTGCCGCGGCTGGGAGGAGACGTCGATTGCTCCGGTCAATTCTCCCAATTACGCAGCAAGCATTTTGGTTGGGAGGACAGCCATCCGACTCGACCGGACATCCTCGCAGGCGTATACCGGCCGCGGCTGCGCCTTGCATGCCCAGAAAGAGTACGACAAGGCGATCGCCGACTACGGCGAGGCCATCCGACTCAACCCCGGGGACGCAGAAGCCTACGCCAGACGCGGCTGCGCTTCGCGCGCCGGGAAGCGATACGACCAGGCGATCACCGACTTTGATGAGGCCATTCGACTCGACCCCAAGGATTCAGAAGCCTACTACGGCCGCTCCGTGGTCGAGATGATCCTGCGTCGCGGAGGGGCCGTTGCCGGTTTCAAGACCGTCCTCGAGCTTGACGGCGGCGATGCCGATTCTTCGGTCTACGCTTTGATCCTCGGCCACTTCGCGGCGCGACTGGCACGGGACGACAAGGAAGCGAAAACGTTCATCGAGCGCGCGCCTCGCAAGCCGGGCGCCCCAGCATGGCCATATGCGGCCGTCCAGCTACTCCGCGGTGAGATCGACGAAGCCGCGCTGCTCGCCGCAGCGGTCGATGACGATAACAGGACCGAAGCGCGATGCTACCTCGGCCTCGATTACGCTCTCAAAGGCCACAAGGACCTAGCCCTCGCCCACTTCCGCTGGGTCCGCGACCATGGCAATCCCGCGTTCGCCACATACACGATCGCATTGGACGAGCTTGAGCGACTGGAGAAGCCAGTGACCAAACCCCAGGCTCAAAACCCGAAACCCTGATTTGGAAATGTGGGGCCGAGATTCTGGATCCGCTTCCGAGTGCCCTGCGGTTTGCGCTCCCGCGGTATTCGGGGTTGAGACGCCGCTTCGCGGGCGTCTTTGCATTGGTCCTCGCCGCGACCGCGCAGCTTCAATTCGTCGCCGATCGACGATCCGCATCGGACGACTACGACGCGTTGATCGTCGTCTCGAGTTCGGAGAGGATCGCCATCAGCTCCTCAAACTCATACGAGTCCCCGAAAATCATGTTCGTCTGCATCGTCCGATAGTCGGCGTTCAGTGATGCGAGACGCTCGGCCGGCGGGATAAGCCGAAACGTACCGGGAGCGGCCGTTTCGTAGCTTGCCCAGCCGGAACGGAAGAAGAGGCTCTTGTGGACGACCACCTCCTCGAGGAGCCGGCGATCCGCGAGAGCTTTCGGCCCGAACGGGCTCTGGTAGAGTTTTGCGACATCGTAGTAGTGACGGGAAATCCGGCTACCGAGGGGTTTCTCGAGCGGCTTGTGAGCCTCGGCGTGAAGGAGCGTCGCCTTTTCCCAGAAGGTCCGCTCCGCAACGAGCGCGCGGACCCGGCATTCAGGCTCCTTGAACTGCTCCGGCATCACGTCCGCCGCGTATGAGCTGACAAGCCCCTCGTGCGCTGGCCAATGATCGGAACGCGCCCCAAGCTCCAACCGCACGACCTTGCGAACGTAGGGATTCTCGCCACGCGCTTCGATACCCGGCGGGTAGCGGAAATCGATGGTCTGCGGATCGGAAGCGTCGGGGTTCAAGCTCCACGAAACGGAGGCGTCATCCGGCCCGAGGATGCTCTCAAAACGGCGCTGAAGCCGAGGGAGGAGTTCTGTCGAAATGGCTCTCCGGCACTCAGAGACGATTTCATCGACGAGAGCCTGCTTCTTTTTTCCCGAGCCCGCTTGGTAGGGGTCATGTTCTCCCACGAAGCCCAGGTCCTCGCGGCTCAGTGAAAGATCGATGTCTTCTGAGAACCGTTCAATGACGCCGTAGACTTTCGAGAGAGACGTTCCCCCCTTGAAAATGAGGTGGGCGGGTGCCGGACCCATCGCAAAGATGTGCTTCAGTGTCCAGCAGACCCAGAAATCCTTTTCGATGACGACGGCGCTGATATTTCCTTGCCGTGCCGCGGCTTCGGTGAACAGGTCTCGCCGGTCTCCGGGGTTCATCCTCGCCACGTCATCCATCGAGCTTCCCCTCATCCTCTCGTTGAATGATTCTCTGCACAGCATCGGACAGCCAGCCGACTGTATAACGGCTCTGTCTCAGAAGCTCTTTCTTGTCCTTCTCGGCAAGCGTCGCCCTGAGGCGGCTGACGACGTCATCGGTGATGCCGTCCTTCCCCAGGAAGTAAAGGGCCTGCAGCATCGGACTGACGACTCTTTCGCGGGCTCCGATCATCTTCGGCGCCACATGTTTGATCGTCAGGGTCTGCTTCCCCAGCTCGATTTTTCCCGAGGAGGCATTGGTCAGGTACACGTTCTTCCCGGGAACCTGGGTCGATAGGCCAACGGCGTTGGCGACGACAGCGCCCGATGGCTGGACAAAGCTCCCGCGTTTGCGCGCGACAGCCTGCGCCACGTCGTCGATATCTGGACTCAACACGATACCTAAATTGGCGTTCGACCGAGGATAATCAAAAAGTCCCCGGCCGATGCGGCGAATGATCCCTTCTTTCACCATTCGCGAGAGTGCCTGATCAATAGCCGCACGGCTTCCCAGGTCGAGGAAGTCTTTATTCACATACACCTTACCTCGACCCCTCGCCCGGATTCGCCCAACAATTCTGTCCTTCACTCGACTCATCAAACCCTCAAGAACTTGGGCTGTCAGAAATTGTATGCGTTCTTCTGACGACAATCCTTACGGTACAGTGTAGGGCATCGAAAGTCAACGACTCTCTATAAGTCTAATTCTATCAACTGAGTAGTCGTCTGATCCGAGATCACATTTGTCAGAAAATCTAAACCGATTTCTGACAGTATCCGATAACCTAACGCTGGGTCGAATACCAAGCAGCGTTGGAGCGGGTATGTTGTTTCGCCCGCGGCGTCCACCAGCCCCGAAATTCATCGCGCGCGACTGGCCTAATTTAACACAATCGGCGAGCAACCGCCGCGCATTGACGTTTTTTGGATCACACGCCATTTGATCGTGGGAGCGAGCACGCGATGCGCAGATTGTTGAGATGAGTGCGTGGTTCGCTGGCCTTTCAGCGACGCTCCGCCCCCTCGTCAACATACGGTTCCTCTTGCCCCAGAAAGCGAACATCGGCGTTGGGCAGGTAGCCCCGGATGTCTTCGACAGCCTCGTCCGACACGTTGTTAAAACTGAGCTCCAGAAAGCGAAGCTTCTTGAGCCGAGCTAACTCCATCAATCCCTGATCGGTGATCCTCGTGAGTGATATGTGCAGCCGTTCCAGGTTCTCCAGCCGGCTCACGATCGTCATCGCCCCATCGCCAAGATTTGTTCGGCTGAAATCCAATTCCGCGAGCGATTTCAGTATTGGCATGTTCTGGAACCCCGAATCAGTAATGGCGGAATCTGCAAGTACGAGCTTCTCCAGGTGAGCCAGCCCTTGAAGATGTGACAGCCCTCGCCCATCGATTTTCGACTGGGTCAATTCAAGAATCTTGAGAGCGGCTAATTCTTTGAGGGCGGCCATTCCGTCGTCGCTCATCTCACTGCCGACGATCGAAACGATCTGAAGGCGATGGAGGTTGCCGAGCACTTTGACTCCAAGATCGGTGACAGGTGCCTGAAATATCCGGAATTCTTCGAGCCGTCGTAGGTCCCTGAAATGCCGGAATTCGGCATCTGTAAACGATGCACCGCGAACCTGGACACGTTCCAGACCTTTCAGCGACTCAAAGCACGCGTAAGTCGCGGAGCCAGGGTGCGCGCCGCCGCCGGGATAAACAGTCGTGACCGTGTCGAAAAGAGTTGTGATGGATTTGCTCAATGGACTGGGCACCGCAAACACGAGAAAGCCCTCTTTCCTGAGCGCTCTTGCACATCTCCACTGGTTATAAGGTGGCGCGCAGGCCAAATAGATCAGCACCAGTGCGACACCCACTGAGATCATGACAGCAACGGTCCTGATCCGCTTGCGATTGCGGGCCACGTTGCGCCGGTTCCTTTCCAGATCGGGCTATCGAGCATTCCTTTCGAACCAAGTCTATCCGATCACGATGCGCCGCAGACTACGCGGCATGTTTCGACTGGGCACTTGTGCCCTAGCGGCCGCGGCATTCTGCCGCCATCGATCAGCGCGACTCGCGGCGCCAGTCGGAGACAAGCGGTGCGAGCGCGCCGCCCAGCGCCGCGGCAAAGAGGGCCATCAGGCAATGTCCGCTGATCAGGAAGGGGTCTTCGTACACCGGCGAGGCGTTCTCCACGAAGGTGATCATCAGGACGCCGTCACGAATGCAGTAGGCGAGATCGAGCTGCTTGAGGCAAAGCGTGAGGGTCGACTTCAATGGCACGCCGTCGAGGTCCAGGTGTACGACCGATTGCGGCGTTTTTTCCGCCTCTTGCATCCCGATGGGATCGACGTAGATCGGAATGCCCTTGCCGTCGGCGCCTTTTGTCGCCTCCGAGATGTGCTTGAGGACATCTTCGAGCGGTGTCTCTTCGGGAAAGTGCATTCGCACCGGCTGGTTCAGTGCCTTCAAGACGCGTGCATTTGCGGCGGCAACATCGTCCGAGGACACGAAGAAGCCCTCGGCGGCCCGGGGAAGCCAGGGCTTGATTGCGCTCAAGAACTGGTCGGTCGGGAGATGCGGCCAGGGATTCGGGACCGGATCGCGGCTAAAGGCAAGTAACATGTAGAGGGCGCCGAACAGCGTGGCCCCCAGCCAGATGTCGCCGCGCCGGCCGCGATCCAGGATCGCCCCCAGGGCCGTCAATCCGAGCAGCCCGCACGTCACCAGGAACGTGGCGCCTGCCCAGAGCCCGGGAGCCGGTTTCGACCTCACCGCCCAGAGCGATGCGAGCAACATGAGGCCGACGACACCAACGACCGCCGGTCGGGCGAACCGCTTCCGGCTTGGGCGGCCCGCTTGATCGCTGTCGGTCGGGCGCGTCTCGGATCGACTCGCAGGACTTGCGAACAGGAACCTCGCCAGACTGCCCCCCAGGACGGCAAACAAGAGCGCCCAGAGGCAGTGACCGACTTGTGCATACGCGCCGTAGGTACCAGTTCCCGTTGCGTTTCCTCCAAAGCCGCCGAACGTTCCCCAGATGACTCCGAGCGGAACAATGCCGGTGCTGCGCATGCCACCGCCCATACCGCCCATACCATCGGTGGGCAGGTGCAGCTTCGCGGCAAGCATGTCGAGCCACACCGTGGTCGGCAGCCTGGGCGAGCCATCGTTATTCCAGGACCAGAACACGAGAGCCAGGTAGCCCCACCCGAAGAGGGCAAACCCGAGCCACCACGCCCGCTCGGACTCGGCCCGGCAAATTACGCCGACGATCGCAAGGGCGAGAACGCCGCAGGTCAAGAGCAACATCACGCCGGCCCAGGTTTCTGACGAATTGCGCAAGGCGGCCAGGCCAACGGCGGCCAGCAGCACGACCCCCATCAGCCCGGCGATCGAGAAGCGAATGGATCGGCGCATGAATCCCTCCTCTCGCACTGGCTCCTGGGGATTCCGTCACTCGCACGGATGGGAACGTCCTCGATATTGCGAGTATGCCACAACACCTAGACGCTGAGAACTCCGACGTTATTCGGACGACGAGAATTGGGCCCAGCCTGCGGAACCTCCACGCGGATCTGCCTTGGCCAAGCTATCATTGGTACTCTGGGCGTGTTGGATGGCGGCTGTCGTGTTTCGGGCGGCGCGCGGACTGCTGGCGCCATGGGGGACGCCTGTGTGGTTTCCTCGCCTTAAATTGCGCACGGCATTGCTCGCTATCGCTGTCCTGGCTTGCCTGTTGTGGTGCGTTACCGCCCGCCTCCGCCAGTGCCCGAACTGCCGCGCGCGGGCGAGCTTCGTCGAGTCGTTCCGCCACGGTGGCTGCCAGCACTGCGGGTTGAGCTATTGATATCCGCGAGGCGGTCCGGAAATACGTCGCACGTGCGCGGACTCGGCTTGCCGCGATGGTTTCTGGTATCATCAGGGTCACGATCGGCGGGTCGGTCGGCTCGAGGGTGGCGTCGATCGGCGTTCTGGTCGGGAGTTCCGCGATGGCCGAAATCGTTGCCCGTTTGACGCCCGCCTATGTCGAAGTGCTGCTCGGATCGTGCGTATTCGTAGGCTGGATCACGATCACCGTGGAGGCACACCGCTTCCGCCGTCTGTCAAGGTTTCTCATCAGGATTGGATCAACGATAATTGCTATCATTGCTGTAGAGTGCACCGTCGGCGATCCCTTTCGGCCACCGCTCGCAATGTACGCGTTGCTCATGGCCGGGCGAGTGGGCGCGGTGGTAGGTTCGGCGCAGCAATCCCGCTTCAAGCCCACGGTCGTTGATCCCTACTTCTGATTCGATTACGTTCCGACTTCCCACCGCAAGCCGAGTCGTAGACGATGGCGGAGGAATCGATGGCCAGAAACGCACGCACCGGAACAACGGTCGTCTGTTCGGTCGCGCCCATGCTGTCCGTTCGCAATGGGGCAAGAGCGGTTGAATTCTACAAGTCGGCATTCGGCGCACGCGAGGTTTACCGGGTGGAAGATCCCAGCGGCGCGGTGGTCTCGCGGTTGTCGATTGATGGCGCGGAGTTCTGGCTCGCTGACGAGTCACCCGAACATGGCAATTTCAGTCCCGAGTCTCTGGGCGGTGGTTCCGTTCCAATGATCTTGACGGTGCCGGATCCTGATGCGATGCAAGCGCAGGCACTTGCGGCTGGTGCGCGAGAAATCTTCGCTGTGCAGGAGGCGTATGGGTGGCGGCTGGGCCGTGTCGTCGATCCGTTCGGCCATCACTGGGAGATCGGCCATCCGCTGGCGCCGTAGATTACTGGTCTAATACGCGTCGCCGCTCACGAGCTCGCTGCCGCTGGTGGAAGCCAGTGCCTGGAAGACAAAGACATCCACCGAATTCCGGATAAAGCGGACGCTGCCGTCGACCATGCCGACATTCACGCCGCCGGGGTGCCTGCTGCGCGGGTTGTTGAAGAGTCCCAGCCCGAAGTAGATACCGCGCTGGTTTTCCTCGCCGGTCGCGCCGGTGCACGGGGGATTGAAAGCAGGCTTGCCACAGTCGTGGGACGATTGCAAAACATCGGGAGACGACGAGTTGGGCGGCATCAGGCCGCTGAACTGCGCTGCGAAGCCCCACCAGGAAAATCCGCGCAGGTCTCCGCCGGTGCCCACCAGAACTTCCGAGGCGACCATGGTGCCGCTCAAGCCATCGGTCATGGCGGCAAAACTCATCGTGCCAGGCCGCGTCATGGAATCAAATTGCGAGGTGACGTCGATGTCCGGAGCGCCGATGTCGCTGAACGGTGCGCCCCGGAACGGGAGCCTCATGCCGGCAAACTGGTAGTACGGAGACTGGCTGGTGATCGTGTTGCCGAAGTTGACCACGTAGTTTTGCGATGTCACCCCGCCTTGCCCGACAAGATTGGCGTTGTTGGGATCACTGGGGCAGGCGTAGCCGCTCACCCGGTGAGATGTGACCGTGGTGTTGGCGGCACCGGCGTATCCGAACATCCCGGCTTGAACGGTTCGATCGCAGCGGTTGTTCCCCGCGAAGTTCCACGAGTCATAAACGGATTCCTGATCGATGTAGGGCAGGACGAACACGAGCCATGTCCCCCAGCAGCAACCTTTGACTCCGGGAGGAAAAGTCCCGTGCTGGTCATGGTAGTCGTGCATGGCCAGGCCGATCTGCTTGAGGTTGTTCGTGCAATGAATGCGTCGGGCGGCCTCGCGACCCGCCAGCGCAGCCGGCAATAAAATCGCGATCAGAACCACGATGATCGCAATGACCATCAAGCTCTCGATCATGGTAAACCCGAGACTACGGGATCGCATACCGGGCGCCTGACGAATTTGGAGAGGGCCTCACGACCCATTGTTCCGGCGATTGTCATTCTTATTTCGAATCAATCTCGATCTTCAGGTGCTTGATGCCCCCTGCCTTGACCTCAAACTCGAGCTCGGTCTCGACATTGAATCGGTCGGGGATCACCTCGTCGGCAGTGAGCTCGGGCTTCGGTACTCCGATGTGGGGATGGTGGACTCCCGCTGACGAGATCGCGATCCGGTACTTGCCTGGAATCAGTCCCTTGTCTGCGCGGATCGAGAATCGACCGTTGTGAATCACGTCTCCGGCGGAAACCGCCGTGCCGAAAACCGGGTGGTGAATCGGGTAAAAAAGGATCGCACCCTTGGCCAACGGACGGCCATCCATCAGCACACTGCCCGCGATCGGCAGCCGCGCGAGGTTATCACTGGAACTGTTGCCCGTACAACCAGAAGCACCCAGGCCCAGGACGACGAACCAAAAGGGCGCTGTCAGACGGAGATAAGGGCGCTCGGAGATCATGGCTGCTCGTTTCCCCGTGCCCAACCAAGCGGATGGGCCGGCATTTGAATGGCAAGCAAATTCGGGGCCGCCTGTCGGCCGCGAATCGAATCAATCGGGCTCTGGCACAACGGCGCGGCGGCTCGGCACGTGTGCTCCGTGACGCGCGATGACCATGGACTCACTTAGATTGGACAGGTTTCCCCGCGATGCAAGCGAAAAACCTGACGTTGGTGTCTCGATCATTGCCGATCACGCGGCAGCGGATCGCGGTTGCGGCGACTGGCCGGTTGCGTCGGTTGAAACCGGCTGCTAGGCTTTGGGGAATCACGTGCCCCGGCTGCGGAAAAGCCTGGGAGAACAGTCGGCCATCTTGGAGCGCGAGGAGGGTTTCAATGTCTATGAGCGCAGCGTGCAAAGCGGCTCTGTCGAGCCTGGGCGCGATCGTGGTCCTGGTCGCCGCCGGCGCGGCCTCGGACGAACTGAAGGTCGGCGACAAGGCCCCGGCCTTCTCGCTCGAGGGGTCTGATGGCAAGACTTACACGCTCGAGCAATACAAAGGAAAGTCTGCCGTGGTGATCGCGTGGTTTCCCAAGGCGTTCACCGGCGGCTGCACCAAGGAGTGCAAGTCGCTGCGTGCCAACAGCAAGGCGCTCAAAGAGCTGAAGGTCGCCTATTTCACCGCCAGCGTCGACAAGGCCGAAGACAACAAGAGATTTGCCGAGTCGCTCGAGCTCGACTACCCGATTCTGAGCGATCCCGACAAGTCGGTGGCCAAGGACTACGGCGTGCTGAACAAAGGGCGCGGATTTGCCAATCGCTGGACCTTCTTTATCGACAAGGAAGGGATCATCAAGTCGATCGACAAGAAAGTCAACACCGAGAAAGCTGGCACGGACGTCGCCGACAAGCTGAAAGAACTCGGCCTCGCCGGGGATTGACGGGCGTCAGGGGCGAGCCGATGATCGACGATCACAGGCGCTGCCGGGCTTCGAGCTCGGCCCAGCGCCATTTGAGCTCGCCCAGGATGCGCCAGAACAGGCGGCTGTGCATCAGCCCGTGAACCCGGCGGCATCCCCGCGCGCCGAAGCTTTGGGGCTCGGTGTACTCGAGATGATGGGCCACCTCGTGGAGGAAAGTCCCGAACAGCTCGTCGAGCGGCCGCCGGCCTTCCAGGCGGTCGTGGGAGTAGACTCGCACCAGGCGCCGCGACTTGTAGTAGCCCCCGAGCACGCGGCGGGTGGGGCGAGAGTTGACGTTTACCTGGAGAGTCACCCGGCACACATGGATCTTCTCCAGGCGGTAGCGGAACAGAGGGCCCAGCGCCGAGACAGGCGGCTCGAAGCGAGCCGGCGACACGACTTCAGGCGCCGGGGCACCACCGGCTGGCCAGGTGCCAGGGGCGGGCCTGGCCTGGCCGGCACGAGCACCTCGCCATCGTGATCGAGACCGCGGCCTTTGGGTAAGCGCTCGAGATTGTCGTCCATGGGTCCTTCCTGGAGTGCCCTTTCATGGCCGGGTGAAACCGGTGCCGGCTCGGGGCGAAACGGCATCAATCTACCGAGAGTCGCATGATCAATACGTGGCGCGGCCGCCGCTGATGTCGTAGCACTGGCCGGTGGTGAAGCTCGCTTCCGGGCTGACAAGATAATGGACCAGGGCCGCGACTTCTTCGATCGTTCCGGTGCGCCCCATCGGGATCTTGGAGATCATGTAGTCGACCGTGCTGGGGGCAACCCCTTCGAGGATGGCCGTCTTGATCACCGCCGGCGAGATGGCGTTGACCGTGATGTCACCCTTGCCGGCAAGCTCCTTGGCCAGCGACTTGGTGAGCGCGATCACGGCGGCCTTGGAGGCCGAGTAGGGCAAGAGCGTGGGATTGCCTTCCTTGCCGGCGATCGAGGCCACATTCACGATCCGCCCGTAACCGCGCGAGAGCAGTCGCGGGACCACGGTCTTGCAAAAGAGGAAGGGCCCCATCAGGTTGACCTCGAAGACTTGACGGACCTCCTCCGGATCGAGGTTCCAGCTCAGGTCGGTGCGGCCGGTGATGCCGGCGTTGTTGACCAGGATCGAGATCGGGCCGAGCGCGGACTCGGCTCGATCCACGGCCGCCGTGACCTGGTCAAGGGAACGAACGTCACCGACCAGATCGACGCCCCCCAGCTCGCCGGCGACATCCCGGGCGCTTTTGGCGTCGCAGTCGAACACGGCAATCCGCGCCCGGCCTGATGAAGGCGGCGGGCAATGCCGGCTCCAATGCCTCGGCCGGCACCGGTCACCAGCGCCCCCCGGCCTTCGAGACCAAACATTTCCCGCATGCAGTTGCCTCGCACGGAGGCCTGGACCCCTCTTCGTTCGCTCCAGGTCGCAATTACGTTATCACGTAGCGAGCGTG
Source organism: uncultured Isosphaeraceae bacterium (assembly GCA_963781785.1). Lineage (GTDB taxonomy): Bacteria > Planctomycetota > Planctomycetia > Isosphaerales > Isosphaeraceae > CAWAHD01. The sequence continues at coordinate 2,816,277 of CAWAHD010000002.1, forward strand.
TTGACCACACCACTCGGCCCGGTACGACGCCTCACAACGCGGCGATCGCGCTGCGCCGGGCCGCACGGAAGTCCTCAACCTCGACCGGGACTTTGACAGTCGCTCTCACGAGAACGGAAAATGTCAGACCGGGAGCAGAGGGGCGCCACGCGGAAGCTTGTACGGGGTCCGAGAGTGACACAGCCGAAGCCGCCAGACGTTCTGGGCGTGGATGGATCGAGCCCGGCAGAGACGGAGCCGATCCTGCTTTTGACCAACGACGATGGCTGGGATGCGCCCGGCATCGCGGCTCTCCACCGAGCGGCCCGGGAACTGGGAGATTGTCGCGTGATCGCGCCCACGGGCCCCGTTTCGGGGTGCGGGCACCGCGTGACGACACACGGGCCGATCACGGTCTCGCGGCCCGCCGCCGACCGCATCGCGGTCTCGGGCACCCCCGCCGACTGCGTGCGGCTGGCGCTCCATCATCTGGCGCCTGAGGCCCGGTGGGTCTTGTCGGGCATCAATGCCGGGGGCAACCTGGGATCGGACGTCCATCATTCCGGGACCGTGGCGGCCGTGCGCGAAGGGGTTTTGCACGGAGTGCCGGGAATCGCGCTGTCCCAGTATCTCATCCGTGGGCGTGCCGTCGATTGGGAACGCGCGGCCGGCTGGGCACGCGACGTCATTGGCCGCCTGATGGCACGCCCCTGGGTGCCAGGGACGTACTGGAATGTCAATTTCCCCCACGTCGCTCCCGGCGATCACGACCCGGAGGTCGTGTTCTGCGCGCTCGATCCTTCCCCTCTGCCGCTGGTCTTTGATGTCCAGGCCGATCTGGCGGTCTATGCCGGGAATTACCAGGCGCGAGCCCGCCGCCCGGGGAGCGATGTCGACGTGTGTTTCGGCGGACGGATCGCCGTCACTCTTCTGCACGCCTCCGTGGAGGGTCTGGAAGAGCAGGGGGCCGGCATGCCATAATTCCAGGAAGAGACCGGGGGCGCAGGCTATTTAGTCGCGGGTGAATTGCCTGGACCGCGCTCTCCGTGATAGGGTGATGCCCGGCATTGAGCCCACGGGCGAATTCATTCCATTCCATTTCCAATCCCATTCTGGCCCGCGTTGGTTGAGGAGAGAGTTCCATGATCGTGCGTCGTGCGAGAATCCTGGAGGGTCTCGTCTTTCTGGGGCTCACCGGGTGCGGAGAGCCGGGTGAGGTCATTCCGGTCACGCCGCCGGGTGCGACCATCCAGAATCAGCCGGCCGACAACGACCCGGCGCAGGCCCAGGGCGAGATGGCCTCGGTCCCGCAGTCCAAGTCGAAAACGGTCAAGCTGGCGGATTACAAGCCAGCCTTGCCCACGTCCAAAGGCGAGACCAAATCGACCAAGGGAGGGGTCAAATACGAGACCATCAAGGAAGGGAGCGGGGCCGAGCTCAAGCCTGGTCAAAGAGGGTACTTTCACTATGTGGGCACCCTGGAAAACGGCGAGGTCTTTGATAACACGCGTATCACCAATCAGCCCAGGACCCTGCAGATCGGCGTGGACACGTTGATCAAGGGTTGGGATGAAGCGCTCCCGGGAATGAAGGTCGGAGAGGTCCGCAAGCTCTTGATCCCATCTGCCCTCGCGTACGGCGAGCGCGGGAAATCTCCCGCGGTGCCGCCGAATGCCAACCTGAACTTCGAATTCGAGCTGCTCAATATCGTCCCCGATGAATGAGGATTGGAATGGCCAACGTTTCGACCACGCCCCGGTTCAAAGGCATGAAGTACCGCGTCGTCAGCAATCTGGGCACCGGGGCGGGATCCACGATCTTGCTCATCAGCGACAAGACGGCCGGCGGCAAGCGCTATGCCCTGAAGGTCGTTCGCAAGCAAGACGACGATGACGAAATCTACGTCCAGCAGGCATTGACCGAGTTCGAGGCAGCCAAGAAGCTCAACCACCCCGCAATTGCCAAGATCTTCGATTGCCGGATGAAAAAATCCTGGTTCAAGGTTAACGGTGTCGAGCTCTTGATGGAGTACGTCGAGGGAAAGACACTCGACGAGATCGAGGCGCCGCAAATGGGCCAGCTCGTCCTGGTCTTTTGCCAGGTCGCCTCGGCGCTGGCGCACATGCACCGGCGCGGCGTCTATCATGGCGACCTGAAACCGGGCAATATCATGCTGACCAAGACCGGCCAGGTGAAGTTGATCGACTTCGGCACAGCGTGGATTCGCGGCCAGAAAAAAGATCGCATCCAGGGAACGCCGCAGTACATCGCGCCCGAACAGGCGACCGAGAAGACGATCGACGAGAGGACCGACATCTACAACCTGGGCGCCACCATGTACCGCATGTTCACAGGAAAGTACGTCCAGCAGGACATACCCAAGCCGGGACAGGATCGGAAGCTGGCACCGCCGTCGAAGAGCAACTCGCGGATCCCGGCCAAGCTGAACGAGCTGATCCTGACGACCCTGAGTCTCGATCCTTCGAAGCGGGGTGCGGGCATGTTCGAGATTCGCGATCAATTGAGCACGATCGCCAAGGAGATGGGCCTGGCCGAAGTCGATCTCAGAGGGGCGGATGAAGAGGAATAAGGGCGAACCAGAGGACCAGGGCCGTCACCGGAGGAGTCGTCCGCGACACGGCTCGGATTCACGACGTTCAGCCAGCCGCCGGTTTCGTGGAGCGCTCGGCGCACTTGCAGGTGCAGCGCGAGTTTGGCGACGATGAGCTAATTGAGGCTCACGCGTGTCAGCCAACCTTGCCAGATTCGGCCGGGGCGTTTACGATGAAACGTTCGCCCTCAGGGCATGAGTACGCCGGTTCTGCACGGCGCTCAGAACCACGCAACTTCCCGAAGCCGGCAAGGAGTCCATGCAGTACAATCCCGCCAATCCGCTGATCGTGCAAGGGGATCGCACGATCCTGCTGGAAGTCGATAGTTCGCTCTACGCCGAAGCCCGTGATGCGATCGCCCCGTTTGCCGAGCTGGAGAAGAGCCCGGAGCACATTCACACCTACCGGTTGACCCCGCTCTCGCTCTGGAACGCCGCGGCGGCCGGGCAGTCGGCCGACGAGATGATTGCGGCCCTGGAACGTTATTCCAAGTTTCCAGTTCCGTCGAACGTTCCAGCCGACTTGCGTGAGCTCGTCAGCCGCTACGGGCGGGTCCGGCTCAAGCGCATCGAAGGGCAGCTCCGGTTGATGACCGGCGACCGGCCACTCCTCGAAGAGCTGGCTCGACAGCGCGGAGTGCGCGACTACCTGGGCGAGCGGCTCGACGAGACCAGCTTCGCCGTCGACGACAGCCACCGCGGAGTCCTCAAACAGGCCTTGATCGCCGTCGGCTACCCGGCCGAAGACCAGGCAGGATACACCGCCGGGGCCGCCTTGCCGCTCACGCTGCGGGAGGAAATGCGGTCGGGCAGGCCGTTCTGGGTCCGCGACTATCAGAAGGGGGCCGTGGAGGCATTCTACGCGGGAGGCGATGCTCGGGGGGCTCGGGAGTGATCGTCTTGCCGTGCGGAGCCGGCAAAACCATCGTCGGCCTCGCCGCGATGGCGGCGCTCCAGACCGAGACCCTGATCTTGACCACCAGCACGACGGCCGTCGAGCAGTGGCGGCGAGAGATCCTCGACAAGACCAACCTCGACGCGACGCTGATCGGTACCTATACCGGTGACTCCAAGACAATGGCCCCGGTGACTCTGGCGACATATCAGATCGTGACCTATCGCCCCAAGAAAGACGGCGACTTTCCCCACTTTCATCTGTTCGACGAGCGCGACTGGGGCTTGATCATCTACGACGAGGTTCACTTGCTGCCTGCGCCGGTGTTCCGGATCACGGCCGACATCCAGGCCCGGCGCCGCCTCGGCCTGACCGCCACTCTGGTGCGCGAAGACCATCGCGAGGAGGACGTCTTCAGCCTGATCGGGCCCAAGAAGTACGATGTGCCATGGCGGGTGCTGGAATCCAAAGGATGGATCGCCGAAGCACAGTGCCACGAAGTGCGGCTCGGTCTGCCCCCGGGGCTGCGGATGGAATATGCCCTGGCCGAATGGCGCGAGAAATTCCGGCTGGCGAGCGAGAATCCCGTCAAGGAAGACCTGGTCGCCACCTTGCTCGACCGGTACGACGGGCCGGACGACCGGGTGATCGTGATCGGCCAGTATCTCAAGCAATTGCGGCGGATCGCCGACCGGTTTGACGTGCCATTGATCACCGGCCAGACCCCGAACAGCGAGCGCGAGGACCTCTACGGCAAGTTCCGCGACGGCGCGATCCGCCGGCTGGTCCTGTCCAAGGTCGGGAATTTCGCCATTGACCTGCCGGACGCGAACGTCATGATCCAGGTTTCGGGGACCTTCGGCAGCCGGCAGGAAGAAGCCCAGCGGCTGGGGCGGATCCTCCGCCCCAAGGATGGTGAGCTGCCCGCCCGGTTCTTCACTCTGGTGAGCCGCGACACCCGCGAAATGGACTTCGCTCACCATCGTCAGCTCTTCTTGACTGAACAAGGGTATAGTTATGAAATTGTCGATGAATGCGATCTGTCCGATCAGGGGCTCTTGCGGCCGGCCTAGAAGGTCGGGTCGCGTCGGGATCTGAGCGCGTCATGGCGGTCGATTTTTCACCATCAGGCTGAGGCGAGGGACCGTTGACATCCTCGACTGCACGAATTCCCGTCAAGCTGCACAAGAACGTGGCCTTGATCCGAACTGCCGAGCCGGTGCTGGCCGAGGAGCTCCTGGCGCGCAAGCAACTGGCGCGGTGGGTGGTCGGGCGGTTGTCCGATACGGTGCTTCTGGTTCAGCCGGATGAATGTGAAGGGGTTGTCGAAGAGCTGCGGCGGCTGGGGCACACACCGCGCGTCGTGCGGTAAAGGACTCGTGGAGATGGCCTCGGCCTCGCACTTGCCTTCGAGCTCGCGTCCCGCGGAACCGCGGGCTGCTGCGGTGCGCGCCATTTCCGGGCCGGCGGAGGCCGGCCCGCGGCTGGCATACCGCACCGCGCTGGGGCGGTACAAGGCGGCTCGGCTCGCCGAAATCCGTCTGACGCAGGGGGCCGCACCGTGCGCACCGCGCATTCGTCCCAGCGGCAACGCCGACGAGATCACCGTGCACCTCGACTCGCCGGCGGCCGTGGAGGCGCTGGTTGCGAGGCTGCCCGCAGGCTCACTCCTGGCTTTGAGTCTCTTCGGGCTCACGGAAGCGACATCGATCGCGCTCAAGGCGCTCTCGCACGCGCTCCGGATCCTGGATGTCGAGCCCAAGGCGGCGATCCTGCTGCTTTTGGAGCTGGGTCTGGCCGCGATGGACCGCGACAGCGAACCCGGGATGATCGATGATTTTCGGGAAATCCTCGACCGCAGAGATGCCGGACGGTTGCGGCTCTTGGTGCATCCCGGGGTTGCCCGGGAGGTCCGGACGGTTCCGCCCTTTGCGGGCCTGCCCAGGCTCGCCGGCCCTGTCAGCCAGATCCGCGAGTCTGACGGATTGGAAGCGATCCTGCGGCTGGGTGCGCTCTGGCAGCGGGTGGACGCCGAGCCGCTCCGCCAGACCCAGCAAGGAACGCTGTACAAGCGCGACAGCGAACGGATCCGCCAGGACTTGGTGCTGGCCGGCTCGATCGCCGATGCTCTCAAGCCGCTGCCCGACTCTCCGCTCTTGTGGATGGCGCTGGCTCGCCACATTGGCCTGGTCGAGTACGACCCTGCCGGCGAGCGGGTCCTGGCCGCGGGTCCGGAATTCTGGTTCGACAACGCGGTGCACCTTCCCCAGATGATCGCCGCCGGCTGGCTGGCGCTACGGTCCTGGCAAGAGCTGGATGGAGAGGTCCGTCACGAAGACGAAGAGATCCTGGTGCTGCCGTTTTTGCGACTGGCCCTCATGCTCTGGCTGAGCGCGCTGGCCGAGGACGAATGGGTCGCGCTCGAGGACCTCGCGGAGCACCTGACAGGACGATTTCCGGGCTGGAGCCAGGTGATGCTTGCGGAAGAGCCCGCCGGCGCGGCCGACGCCGTTCGTGGCGACACCGTGCCGCGAGGCCGGACACGGACCAAGCTGCAAAAGCAACGCGCGCCGCAGGGCTCGAACTTGCTGGAGGCCCTGCTCCTGGGCGCAGCGTATCCGCTGGGCCTGGTGCGCGTGGCCGAGGAACGCCCCACCCGGCGGATCGCCGTCCAGATCAGCCGCCTGGGCCGGTATGTGCTGGCGCTCTCGCCCGCACCGCTTGCCCGTCCTTCCTTTGAACACTTCCTGTTCGTCCAGCCCAATTTTGAGGTGATCGCGTATCGCCAGGGATTGACGCCGCAGCTCGTGGGGCTCTTGAGCCGGTTTGCCGCCTGGACCCAGGTCGGTTCGGCGATCGAGCTCAAGCTGACGCGCGAGTCGATCGTGCACGGACTCGACCGAGGCCTGACGCCCGAGTCGATGCTCGACCTGCTGGCGCGGCACAGCCAGCGGCCCGTGCCGCCCGGCGTGATCGACGCGGTCCAGAACTGGTCGGCCCGGAGGGAGCGCGTCACGTTCTACAAGGCCGCCACCCTCATCGAGTTCGGCTCGACCACCGAGCGCGATCGGGCCGTGGAATCCTGGCCCGACGGCGAGGCGGCTCCGCCGGTCGCCGTTTCGGATCGATTTCTGCTGATCGAAGACGAGGGCAACATCCCATTCGACAGGCTGCGCACCAGCAGCTCGCGCGACTATCGACGCCCCGCCGATGTGTGCGTGACCGTGCTCAGCGACGGCGTGTCGCTCGCGCTTGACCCGGCACGAGCGGATTTGCTGGTCGATGCCGAGCTGGAGCGCTTTGCCGACGTGGCGGGTCAGGCGGAGCCGGCTGACGTGCAGCGCCGGGCGCGGCAGAGCGCCGCTTCGTGATCAGCGCAGCATCGATCCGGCGGGCGCTCGATCGGGGTCTGTCGCCGCTCAAGCTGACGGAATGGTTCGCGAAACGGACCGGCGCCGAGATTCCCCCGGCGGTGGCGCTCTTGCTCGCCGCGACGACGACAAGGGTACCGCCGCTCTCGGCCGCCCGGAAGCTGGTCCTCAATCTCCCCAGCGTCCTGCTCCTGGACGGCTTGTTGCAGCATCCGTCGACCAGCGAGCTCTTAGGAAGCCGCCTCGGCCCCACCGCCGTCGCAATCCCCGACGATCACGTCGCGCCCTTGCAGAAGGCGCTCAAAGACCTGGGAATCAAGCTCGAGATTGCCTGAGAGCTTGATCGTCAGACCAATTCGCCGCGGAGGACGGTGACAGCCCGGCCAATCAAGATGACTCGCGGCCCCTGGACGCGCACGTTGACGACGCCACCGCGGCACGAGACCTGGTGGGCGACCAGACTATCCCGGCCGATCTTCTCCGCCCAGTAAGGGGCCAGACAGCAGTGCGCCGAGCCGCAGACTGGGTCTTCGTCGACTCCGACCCGGGGTGCGAAGAACCGGGAGACGAAGTCGCACTCCGGCGATTGCGAGCGACCCGTGGCGATCACGCCGCGAACCGGGAACTGCTCCAGCCGCCGGATGTCCGGCCGCAGACTTCGGACCTGATCTGCGTCGTCGAGCTCGACCAAAAGATCAAAGCGATTGCGCCCGGCGAACCGGACGGGTGCCCCCAGGGCCGCAGTCAGCTCGGCGAGCTCGGCCTGGTCCTCGAGCTCATGGGCGACCGGCTCGGACGGAAAATCGAGCTCGATGCCCGCGGGGCCGGGCCGGGCCGTCAAGAGGCCGCTTCGCGTCTCAAAAAGCGCCGGCTCATCCTTCGGGAGATGCCTTTCCTCCCAGAGGATGTGAGACGTGGCCAGAGTGGCGTGACCGCAAAGATCAACCTCGTTCTTGGGAGTGAACCATCGAAGGCTGAATTTCGTGCCGGATAACCGTCTGGCGAACGCAGTCTCGGAGAGGTTCATCTCGGCCGCGACGTCCTGCATCCAGCGCTCGTCCGCCGGCTCGGAGAGGACGCAGACGGCCGCGGGGTTGCCGGCGAAACGGCGATCCGTGAACGCGTCGACCTGGCTGATCTTGATGCCCATGATCGGCTCCCGTGGGGTGATCGGATCTGACACGCCGCGAGGGGCGCGGCATCCCATTATAGATCGACTCGAGCGCAACGGGTTCGCTTGCAATCTCGGGCCACAGGTCGCAAACTGAACGTGATGGACTTCGAGATCCTCGGTGACATCACGGACATCGAGACGATCGCGGTGAGCAAAGCGATACGTGAGCTGCACCGACTGCGGCGACTATATGGAACCGGCCGCTGGCGCAAACTTAAGGGAGTCGCGACGACTCGGCTGCAGGGCGGGAGAGTGCAGGAGCGCAGAATTGCACTGGTACGAGGCACACGGGATCGGGCGTCGGGAATTCAAGCGAAAACGATATCTGGACTAACCCATGAAAAAAACCAACACACCTGAGCCGATCTTTGCCGTGTGCATCAACAATCGGGACTATCCGGCATCCCTCGAGTTGCACAAGATCTACCGCGTATTGCCTGACGACGATGCGGCCGAGAAGGGCGATATCCGGATCGTTGACGAGAGCGGTGAAGACTACTTATACCGCGCCAAGGACTTCGTGGTGATTAACGTGCCTGCCAAAGTCCGAAGGGCCTTGCTTCGGGCATCGTAGGACGGATACGTGCGCCGGAAGTGCGCCTGCGGGCAAGCGCGGAGACGACAAGACACGCATTGCGATGGGCCCAGGCCGACGCAATGAGCGACGTCGGGCTGATGCGAAGGCAACGAGCGGCCGAAAAGTCGCAATCGCCTGACCCCGGTGCGCGATCATCGGGGAAGGATCGCTGAGGGCCCTGATGGGCATGGTCTGCGCACGACCGCCGTCGTGCACCGTCGCCTGCGGCGCGGAGTCGAGTTCGGCAAGGCAAGGGATGCCAGTCGACAAGCGCGACTTCGACTGAGCTATCGCGCCGGGCACCCACCGAGGTTCGCCAGATGGCGCACGCCCGTGTCGGCCTTCGCTCTGCGAGGGTACGTTCTTTCGCCAAAGGCGATGACAGCCGCCGTCCCTGTGGCGACCTCCCGCAGCCGCTCGCGACTCGCGGCGAAGAAGCGACCCAGCAGCCGGCCACCCCTCAGCTTCTCCAGCCTGGCCTTTGTCTTGGATCGTCGAACGAGAGGCTCAGGGTGTTGCCCTGGCGATCGTAGTAGACCCTCAGCTTCTCCGTGATTCCTTCTCCGGCTTGATATTCTTGGTGAAGTATGCGGTTACGACAAAACGTTCGTCATGGTCCGCTGGGGCTGGTAGTGCAAATTTAGCTAAATCTTGTTGACTCTTTGGCTTTGTGTTCCATAATAGTTAGAGAAGGAGGCATGATGTCCACAAAGCGGACGATGACCTTGAATTTAACAGATGCCGAGATGGCGGCATTAGAGGATCTTTGCCGGAAAAAAGACTTGTCGAAGACGGCTGTGCTTCGGCAAGCTCTCCGGCTGTACCAGATCGTTGATGGCCGACTCGAGCGGGGCGAGAAGCTCTTTTTCGAAGACCTGACGAAGGCCAAAGCAGAGGTCATGGTCTTGTGAGTAATCATGGCACCTACAACCAAGACCGATGGACCAACGCGCGAGTGGTTACTGAACGCTGGAGAGGCTGAAGATTCATGCCGCTCGCTGTCAGTAGGCGGACTTGCATCCGATCTCGGACTGCTGTCGTCGGTTCCTGCAAGAGTTCAGCCGGCTTTCTCACGATTGGTCGAGTATGCACGGCGAAACCAAGGGCTTACGGTCGAGCAATTGGCCGAACAAGCCGATATCGACCTGGCGGCGATTGTCGAGATTGAAACGGAGGATACGACAACTCCTGAGGTCAGAACTGTCTATCAACTGGCGCAGGTGCTCCAACTGAGTCCCGGTACGCTCATGGAGGTTGCCGGCCTTGCCACTCCGCGACCAGAAATCAAAAACGCTGCACTGAAATTCGCTGCGCGGTCAGAGTCGACCGCTCAACTCTCTCATGACGAAAAAGAAGCGTTGGAAGAATTCGTGAAGGTGCTTGTCGAGACATCGGACGGAGTCTGATTCCTTGCATAACCGCTTCTTGGCGGAACGTGTGCTTGGCCTCTAGCGAGCAGGGCACCCGCCCAGATTGGCCAGGCGGTGCGGACCCAGGCGGGCAGCGACCTCTCGCAGCCGCTCGCGACTCGCGGCGCAGAAGCGGCCCAGCAGTCGCCCGCCTTTGAGCTTCTCCAGCCGAGCCTGCCAGCCTTCCGCGCTCGCGCCGAGCCGAGCGAGAATTCCCGCCAGCTCGGCCGAAATCGCGGTCTTCCCCTCGCGGAATAGCCGGCCCGGTGTAATCCACCAGCATCAGATAGCTGCCCAGCGAGAGACATTCCAGCATCCGTTCACCGGACGAACCCAGCCTGCCTCCGTCTTCGATCGGGCCTGATTGGCGTTGGAACTGCGAGCGCTTTTGCCGAGTAAATTGCGGGTACGATTCGCGCGAGGGCCAACGAACAGCCAGGCCGCTGATTCGGTCCCTGACGGACCCATCGTCGTGGACGCAGGCACTCCGACCCACACAGATCACACCGTCACGGACAGACCCGAGTGACAAAGGGCATTTAAGCCACAGATGAGCACAGATTTACACGGATAAGAAAATGGCCGACGACGGGTGCAAAGGTCCACTCGACCGACGGGCTTACGGAACGACTCATCCGCTTCGGCCTCACTGTGTTGACGCCCTGCCGCCTCCGATATGCATCTATGACTGGTGCGTCTTATCTGTGTTCATCAGTGCGCATCTGTGGCTAAATTGCATTCGGCTGGCCTCCGGAACCTCCATGATTCCCACCGCCACCGGGTTGAGATCGATGTCAGCGCAAGTTGCCAACAGCGATTCTTCATCCAGCACGCCAACGCTCTTGAACTGCTGCTCGAAAAACGCGCCGTGCGGTTTGTCGTGCCGATTGGCCAGCCGCGAGAGCGGCTGATTCAGATTCTGAATCCGTCACAACTCCGCGCCGTGCGCGCATCTGTTCGGATTTGAGATTTAGGATTTCGTGCTTGGTTGCGGCTCTGCCGCAATAGGCATTTTAGAGGCTTCAGGGTCGAGGCGCACCAGCAGATGCAAATGATTGTCCAGAACCGAGAAGCTGCCGACCGGGATGGCGAAGATTTCCGAAAGTTCCTGCACGCGATTCTCGATCCATTCTTTGCGGTTCAACGGTCCTTCACCGAGCAGGAACGCGCGTCGGACACAGCGAGTCACGCAATGATACCAACGCGTTACGGCTATATCGACGAGTTGCGAGCGAGCGACAGTCATGATGCAGCCTCCCGGGACGACCCAGGCTACCAAATCCGATCGCTTCGTAGAAGATCTACGTTGCGTGTTCTTTCTTTTTGGCCTTGACGTGCCGGTTCACACCCTACATGATGCTGGGTGCGTTGGTGTCGCCGTCGGCTTAAAGGCCACCGCCGATGCGTGCAATTGCTTTCGTTCACACCTGCCCGCGTTCTCTTCGCTGGGCTGTACTCTCGGCCGGGGCTGTCGTCATCTGCACTGCCCTTCCGGTGGTGCTGCTGTCGCTGAATCATACCCCCCCCTTGAATCCGGCAAGTTCGGCGCGTCAGCGTTTTCCGCTCGAGATCAGCCCTGATCCCGTTGATCTTGGAGTCTTGCGACCTCGCGCATCGGCCCAAGGGACGATCTCGCTTCGCAATCGAGGCCCGCACCCGCTAAATGTGCAGCGCATCGAGACAAGCTGCCCTTGCCTGACGACAACGCCAGGACCGATCTGGATCGGCCGTGGCGAGTGCAAGGTTTTGGCGGTCGAGTTTGACCCGTCCCAAGAGTCCGATTTTCGCGGCAGCCTCGCGATTGACGTAACAGGCTATGACGGCGACGCGGTGGCATTCCATACTCTGGTCGAGCTGGAGGTCCGGACCACGACTGTCAAGGGCGCCTGGCAGTTGGCTGTCTATCCAAACGGGGAGGGCCGTCCGTGATTCCGAGAGTTGTCGAATCGCCGGTTTCACCGGAGCAGGGTCAGGACGAGGTCGCTGCGCCACATGCCCCTCGAATCCAGAAAAGGTCCATGGCGTGGTTGGCGACAACCATAATCTTGGTTATCGTTGGATTTGGATCAGTACTGGTCGCCGGGATCCAACGGTTCGGCTCAGCAGCGTCGGCACTGGCCTATTTGCGCGGGGATCCCTTGGTCCCCGACGCATATCGTAAGTCCTTCGGGACTGTGGCAAGTGACGAACGCCCTTCCCTCGAATACTCGCTCCGGAACTGCACCGAGAAACCGATCAAGGTGCTTGGTGTGACTCGGTCTTGTACGTGTCTGGCTACGTGCGATCTTCCCATCGTCATACCGCCCCATGGGGCGGCCGTTCTGACGGTGAGTTCTCTCGCGAAGGCCACTTTGGGTCCGTACTCCGAGCGGTTGAGGCTGTTTACAGACTCTGGACAGTCGAACTTCGTCCTCGAGGTCCGGGGCGTCTTTCGGTAGCACGCCGGTCTGGAGGCTGCACAACAATGCCAAGGCTTACGCTTCTGCAGCTGGGATCGCTCCTCTCAGCCTTGGCCTCCTTGCTGCTGTTCGGTCTGGGCGCTTTGCTTCTGGGCGGAGCATCGGAACGGATCGCTCCGGAAAGAGGGCCGCGGGTCGAGCCCCGGATGTGGGCCTTGGGTGATTTGGCCCCCGGAGCGGCGGTCCCTGTTAACTTCACCGTGACGAACACGTCGTCCAGACCGGTCAAGCTGCTCGGGATTTCAGGTTTCTGCGTATCCTGGGGTTGCGTTTCTGCTGCGACCGGTTTCCCCGTCCGGGTTGCTCCTCATGGCTCCGCTACGGTGGGTCTTCATTTACGTCCGAGCACCGGCGGATTCTCTGGCGAGTTCGCAACCGAAGTCATCTTATTTAGTGACGCTCCCGGGCGCGAGCAAACACCGCTTCGAATCAACGGTAGGGTCGTCCGCCCGGCGGAGCCGTGATCGAGACGTGCCATCCCGTTCTCGGATTTCGAACAGTCAGCGGACTCAATCTGAACATCGTATGACCTTCAGGAAGGAGTTTCCAATGTCGCGTGCCCTCTCCCTTACGTCCAGTTTCTTTTCCGCGGCTTTCGTGGTTCTGCTCGTTCTCGGCTTGCTGGTTCTCGGTGGCCCAGTGGTCGCTGACGAGCCGCTGGGGCCGCCCGGAGACGAACCGCCCGCCTGCGCAATCGTGCAAGGCTCGTGCCCGCTGGGGATCACGGCTTGCGTCGAGATGCACTGCTGCTATGGCCAATTCCTCTTGATTTCAGGATCATGTTGCATTTGTCAGGACACGGATTGCGTGAGTGGCGAGGTGTGCGAGGCCGGTTAGATTCTACTTTGGTGAGTCCCTGCGCCGTGCGCATACTCGGGGATTGCCGCTGACAGAATGCAGATTCCCGCGCAGACGCCACCAACGTTCGGGCTCTGGACCCTGGATGGTTGGGTTCGCAGTACGTGGCCGACTGAGGCGTCCGGGCCGCCTGTGTCGCACGGCTTCGAGATTCTCCGCCGGGGTCGTCGGCAACACAGATGATTGATTGGAGTGAGGGGAACGCCCTCTGCAAGCAGCACAGGGTTCCTTTCCCCCGGGGCTACCTGCGGGTTGGGCGGTCGGGGTTTTTCGTGGGCGTCCCTTCTCAATGTTTCGCAAACCGTTTTCTGTTCCGGCGGTCCTCCCATGAAGACAGAGCTGCTCGCGATCGCGGTTTTGTTGATGATGTTTGTTAGCCCGGCAAGGGCGCAAGGCACCGACGACCGTCTGAAGAAGAGGTTTCTATCGGAATATCCCGAGGCCCTCAAGGCGTGGGAGGCTCGGTCTTCCAGGGTAGAGGCTACCGTCAAATACACAGAGGACGATACGAGGAACAAGGCCACGCCACATAGGGAAGTCCTCTTTTCGTACAAGTGCAAGTTGCCGGACATGATGCTTCTGACTTCGATCTCGAATGGTGCGGAAGGGCAGCGGGAGGAAACTGTGAATGGCAGCAACAAGAATTATTCTTTTGCGTTAAGGAAGAGCGGGGAGGGCACGGATTTTCGTATAAAATCTCTGGAAGCGGCCAACGGCTCTGATCGCGGAGCCAGACGCACGACCCTGATGTTGCTGAAGACGTCCTTATGGGCGCCGTATTCTGCCCCATTGCCGAATGTGGGTCTCCTCTCCCAACCTCGTTTCGCCGTCCGTGGGGTCTCGACCGTTGACCGCAATGGGAAGAGCCTGCTCAAGGTCGAATTCGATGTCCCCTACACGCCTCCGAGTGAGGAGCGAGGGAAGACCGCCCGCGGCTCTGGAGGGTTCGAGGGTTTTTTACTCGTCTCTCCCGAGGAGAAGTGGGTGATTTATGAATTCGAGCGTCGGGATACCAGGGGGAGCCAGCGGTTCTCGCGTAAGGGAACCATGGAGTATCTGGGAACCGCGGAGGGTTTCCCTATCCCAAAGCGAGCAGTCCATCAGCTATGGAAACTCCCCGAAGGGGCGCTTGTCGACACGGCTTCACGCGATTTCCTGGAGTTCCGATTCGCCGACGTCCCCGACAAGGAGTTCACATTGACCGCCTTCGGCCTCCCGGAAGCGGTCTCGCAGCCGGCGAAAGTCGCTCGCTCTGGTCGTTTGGGCTACTGGCTTCTGGCCCTCGCGCTGGCTGCGCTGGCTGCGGCGGTGTCCTTTAAAATCGCCGCGTCCCGACGCAGGCCGTCACTTTCCTCGTGACCGGAATCTCATGCTCCAGAGCGAAGTACCCTCTTGGTGCGGTAGACCGCGGAGCCTGAGACAGGGCTTCTGGGAGCACTCAAAATCGCATGAATGCGACGAGGGCATCGACCGCTGTGGCTCGCCGAACCAAGGCGACGTAACAGCCATCGAGCTGGTCACTACCGAGGGGGTACGCGATGGTAGTTTCGGAGGCGGCAATCAAAGGACGGCTTTCACGCTGATCGAACTCCTTGTCTCGATCTCGATCATCTCCCTCCTGATCGCGCTGCTCCTGCCCGCCGTTCAATCCGCCCGCGAGGGCGCCCGCCGCGCCCAGTGCTCGAATAACCTCAAGCAATTCGGCCTGGCGCTACAGGGCTACCACGACGCGTTCGGCTCCCTCCCTCCAGGGCGCATCAAAGCATACGACCCGCGATACTCCGGTCCTAACCCGCCGTGTACCTCGTCGATCGTGGACAAGAGCATCGAGGTATTCGCCCTGGGCTTCATGGAGGAAAACACCACCTACAACGCAATCAACCAGAGCCTCGCCATCATCGGCGGCGAGAACAGCACCGTTCATGCCATTGCGATTTCCGCGTTCGCGTGTCCCAGCGACCCGATGGCGGGTTATGCCCGCGATCTCAACCTCGGCGCGCTCACGAAATACAGAGTGCCCGACCCGGCCCGCATGGTCTTCACCAGCTATGCCGGCATGGTCGGCTCGCTGCCGGTGCTGGCCCAGCCCTTGCCGAGCACGAATTGCGTCGTGCCCGCCGCGGTGGTCGTGCAGTGCAACGGCGTCTTCAACGACCTGGCCCCGATGAGGCTGGCCTCCGTCACCGACGGACTCTCCAACACCATCTTCATGGCCGAGAAGGCGACGACCATCCTCCAGGAATTGAGCGCCGTCAACCCGCAGTTTCCCGCTAAGCACGGCTGGTACATCACCGGCAACTGGGGCGATACGCTGATCACGGCGCTCTACCCGCTGAATGCGTGCGACAAGGTCGCCATGGTGGCGACCAGGGCGTGGACCAATTCCGCCTCGAGCATGCACCCCGGCGGCCTGAACGTCCTGATGGGCGACGGCTCGGTGCGGTTCATCAAGGACTCGATTCAGTCCTGGCCGTTCGCCCCGATTTCGGGTAATCCGGCCGGGGCCTCGCAGAATGGACAAGGCGTGTGGGTGGGCCTGCCGCCGTCTGGCGTCTGGCAGTCGCTCTCGACCCGTTCCGGCGCAGAGGTGCTGAGCGCCGATTCGTACTGAAGGCAGCCGCTCCCGCGTTTGTGGAAGCTCGACCATGGGGTGGGACCCGCTCGGCGCACTTGCTAGGGAACGCCCGTTGACATGGGTTACGCTGGCGTACGGTGCTGCGCGTTTCGCGGCCAGCATCTTCTCGAAAGCCTTGAGGCTCCGGACACCCGGGTTGCCGACTTCTTCCAGGAATACGCCTCGGCGCGGAATCATTTCGAGGCGATCGCCTGGAGCTGTGCCCCCACCATTAATCGTGCAGCGATTGGGCGTCAAAATGCCGGAGTAATTCGTCTCCTCGTGACGTGAAGGAGACCGAGCTGTTCGAGGACGGGTTGCGCCGCGATCCGCTCGATCTCGGCTTGGGGGTAATGCGAGAGCGCGGCTGCTGGGTCGATCATGCGCTGTTCCAGGACAGTCGCGATCTCGCTCCTTAAATGTTGCCACATGTTTTTGCGTCTGTCCAGTGACAAAACGGCGCGCACCGCCCAGGTTTCTTCCGGAGTCAGTCCCGTCGGTCCCCATGGCCGACTCAGTCGGTTGGCGCGAAGACGCGCGGTCAGGAGATCGTCGCTCGTCCAGAAGTCGCGGCGATCCGCTTGATCGGCAACGTGCGCGGTCAACTCCTTGAGCGTGCGGTTGGCACGCTCACAGCCGCCATTGTACTGGGCACAGTACGGCGGCGAGTACAAAGTGAAAACCTCCCGGCCGAGCAAGAAGCGCTTCGTCAGGTGGGCGCGGAACGCCGGACCGTTGTCACATTTCATGACCAGCGGCGCACCGTGCTCCTCAAACAAATCGGCCAGTGCTTCCACCACGGTCGCCGCGTCCTCACGCGCCACCGCCAGCCAGAGCAACTGCTGTCGACTCGCCAGGTCGCGCACGTTCAGGATCGCAGGCAAGACGCCGTCGATCAGGTAGAGGGGATGAGTGAAATCCATCGCCCACGCGCTGCCTCCGCAGAGCCACTCCAGCCGACACCGTTCCTCGACATGCTCTTGGAGCCACTCGGCACGATATTCCGCTTTGAGCTCAGCCAGTTCGGCGCACGCGACATCGGGATACTCGGCCTGGAGACTCGATAGGCTGATGCTCGGGCCGTGCAGTTCCAAAAAGCCGGTGACCTCGGCTTGGCGCTCGACCGGGGCGATCTGCGGCGGCCGCCCCCGCGGACGCGGCGCCAGCCGATCTGCGCCCCAACCTCGATCCCAATTCCACATGGTGCGCGGTGAGAGACCAAGAGCACCGGCCGTCTCCTCCGTCGACCAGCCGTGGCCACGCGCGTAACGGCGAAACGCAACCGACCGTTTTCGCAGATCGCGCTCGCTCCATCGGCGCTTGGATTGGCGATCCCAACCGCGGCGCGGTACCTCACGGTTGTCGGGCGTTGGCACACGTTCGGCCTGACCGGCGCGATCGTCCAGTGGCAGCGAGTCTCGGCGACATCCCTCGACCGCCGCCTGACCGGCCCGCGCCTCACCACGCGCACACGGCGGCGTGCCGGCTGAATGGCCAAGGGGGTCTCCCGCGGTGGTCATCGTCCAGCCCGGCATGGCGGTCGCGATCGACAAGAGCGCGGCACCATCGTTGCCGACCCACGCGCTCGCGATGCTGCGGTCGTGACGACGTGCCGGATCGCTGGTCTCGTCGACCACGACCGCCGCAGTTTGGCTCTCAAGTTCGAACTCGAAGTCGGTGTCGTCCCGAGCGTCTCCGGCTACGGCGTCCCGGAACAGATCGGAATTCGTGGAGGCTTTCCTGGCCTCATGGTCTCGGTGAGGGGCGCTGCTTGCATCTTCTACTGGATCCCTCACCGACTCGCTTTTTTTGCGGCTTGCTTGAGCTGCGGCTTGGGCCGAGACAGACCTTGGCGCGCCAGCTCCGCCCGTAACTGGGCCCCTCTCAGCTCCAGCTCCAACCGCTCAACTTTTTGTTCCAGATTCGCGATCTGTTGTTGCTCGGGCGTTTTCTCCGCCGAGGGACGCCGGCCGGGTGATCCCGGTTCCAGGGTTTTCACCCAGCGCTCCAGGCTCTCGTGCTTGAGATCGAAGAACCAAGACTCCTCGATTCCCAGATCGGCGCACGCGTCGGCGACGTTGATCTCCCCCGCGAGATTGGCCAGGATCACCCGCAGCCGGGCCTTGGCTACGGGTGATCCTGCCAGACGGTCGACTTGGTCAGCGATGCTCAATGGCTTTCGGCCGGCCGGCATGGATAGACCCTCCGTGATCGCCCTGCCCTTCGGAGCGGATCGTCTCCAACGCCGCTGGTCGATTCCCATCGCCAGCGGGCCCCGCCGCAGGGGGTTTCCCAACGGGTCCTTGTACCGCAGCCGGCCCTTCCTTGCCAGGTGAATCCGCGGTTTGCAGCAACCGCGCGGCGCGGAGTGCTCGCACGCACGGTTTCCGCCGCCGCCGTTTGGTTCCGCTGGACGCTTCCTGCGTTTTGCTGGCCGCCGGCGCCAGCCCCAACGCGCGTTGAGTGGTTCGGGCTAGCGCCTGATGGCGAGCTAGCTCACGCCGACTGACAGACAGCTCGCGCTCCAGGCGAGCCAGCCGCCGGTCGGTCGAGACGGTGCGCCCAACCGGACGGGGCTCACACGCCCAGATCAGCCCTCGAATGGCTCGCTGCTCCAGGAGATAGTAGCGCGGCAACCGGATTCCCAGCGCCGTCGCGGCACCAGCGGGAGTCCGCACTCCGGCCAGCACTTCGAGGACCAGAGCCGCGGCGCGTCTGGCTTCAGGGCCGATGTGCGGGGCTTGGGGACAATCCGCCGTCAGTTGCCGCCGGTAGGTTCCGCGCGATCGCTGCGCCGCGGCTTCCTTTTGTCGAGGCGCCCGGCCGTGCGGCCGGGCCGAGGCAGGGTTCGCCGTCATGGCTTGCCTCCTTCCTCGTTCGCTGTCTCGTCCGGCGTCGCCGGCGGGGACCCTTGCGGCGGCAGCTCATCGTGCGTCTGTGCCGGCACATCGCCAAGCGGTCCGGCGGCCGGAGAGCCATCTGGGCAGATGGCCTTGGGCATCGCGGCTGAGTCCGCGAAAGCGGCTGGCGGCACCAGATCCACTTCTTGCCGAACGCCCCCTTCGCGCGTCAGGAACACGCGCTCGCCTTCGGCATGCAGGCTGAAATTCTTGCCGCCCAGTTGGCCTGTCACGTAGAACGGGGGCTTGGGCAAGCCGTTGCGAGCCAGCTCCAGTGCGTTGGCGGCGACCCGATCTTTGAGGGCCAGCAGGACCTCGGGAGCCGCCCCGAAAAACCGGTCCGCCGGCACCAGGCCGTCGATCCCGCTGTGGGTGCGCTGGAAGTTATACCAGTCGATGAAGTGGCCGATCCGCGCGGGCGTCGGCCAGATCGAGGAACACAGCCGTCTCCACGCACTCGCGCCAGAGCGTTCCCCAGAACCGCTCGATCTTGCCCAAGGTCTGAGGATGGCGCGGCGCGGCCACGATCTGGCGGATGCCGCGCCCTTTGAGCTCCTTCTGGAAAGCGCTCTCGCCCCGCCAGGTCACGTACTGAGCGCCATTGTCGGTGAGGATTTCCTCGGGGACTCCGTAGGCCGCGATGCCCGCACGGAGAACCTCCAGCACCAGGGCCGTCGACTGGCTGGCGTGCAGACCGAAGCTGACGATGAACCGACTGTGGTCGTCGAGGAAGGCAACCAGGTAGACCCGCCGGTTCTGCCGCTTGAGCACGAAGGTGAACAGGTCGGTTTGCCAGAGCTGGCTGGGCCTGGCCCGCTCGAAGAAGCGGACCTTGTCGGGATGAGGTCGTGTGGGGGTTTCCTGCAACTGGTAGCCCGCCTCATGAAGCACACGGGCGACCGCTGGCGGGCTGGCCGGCAGTGCCGGGCCGCGCACCAGCATCTGGCTGATTCGCTCGCATCCCCAGTCGGGATGCGCCTGCTTGAGCAAGAGGATGGTGCGTTTGGTCAGGTCGGGCAAGCGGCTTCCTTCGCGGGCGCCTCGAGGCTGTTCGAGCAAGCCGGCCGGTCCCTGGTGGGTGAACCGCTGTTTCCAGGCATAGAGCGTATGCTTGGAGACGCCCACCAATGTTGCGAAATCCTTGGCGGGCAAGCCGCTGCGCTGCCAGCAGTCGAGGATCATGAGTCGCTGCTGGGGATTGTACGCCGCCGGCTTCACCTCCTCGGGTCGAGCCAGCCGCCGGCCGCGTTGCGTGCGTCTTTTGCCGGTCGGCAGCCCGAGCCCTTGCCGCCTGAGCTCAGCGACCGGGTCGAACTGGGCCGGCGGGCTGTCGAATTCGTTGGTCGGAACCCCGGAGGGCTCGTCCGCCTCCACACCGAGGTCGTCCCGGGCAGGCGACTGCGGGGCGTCTCCAAACTCCGGAGCGGTCTCATCCCCACGATCGGGCAGGCCCGGCGGCTCGGGTGTACGTTCATCGGGATGGACCGTCTCGGCAATCGAGGCGTCCGCATTCTCCGATTTCGTGTCGATTGCTTCCGGAAATGTGATGAGGTCAATCTGGGAATCGACCGCGTCCGGTTCACCTTCCGCCGCCGGATCATTCTTTAAATCGGATGTCGGCCGGACCAATTCTTCAGGCGGCCGTTCGCCAGGCGCGCCTCGACCACTCCACCACCGATTCCACTCGTTCCACATTTGCTCCTCGCCTCTGCGGCATTGCCGCGGCTGGGAGGAGACGTCGATTGCTCCGGTCAATTTTCCCAATTACGCAGCAAGCATTTTGGTTGGGAGGACAGTCCCGATGTGAAAGCATCGTGTCGCTACGGTCACAATCGGCTGCCCTTGATAGGTGCGACCAGCAGAAGAATGTTGCGCGGCCCCGATCGGTCGGTTACACGTGCGCACGCACGTCGATCGATCGCCGTCTGCGAGGCGGCATCGAGCTCGCCAAGGGAAACGAGTTTGCATCAGCTCGCCCTATGATCGTGCTCGCTCTCAGTGGTCTTGCAAAGAAACCGGAGGCGAAGTACAGGTCCGGTGTTTAGGTCCGAGCACGAGCGATCGGGCGCATGCGTTGACCCAGAGAGGACCGCGCGGATGCCGGGTTACCGAGTTATGCTTCGCGAAGCGCGCACTGTCAGGGGGATGATGCTGCTGGCAGCCGTCGCGTGTTTGCTGGCATGCGGCGCAAAGCTGCTGGTCCGACGGATCACGTTCTTGAAGATTGCGGAGGCACATGCATCGCGAGTGCTCGACTACGGCGAGAACCGCGAGATCGGTTGCTGGAAGGACGAGTTTCTCGACGAACGTAACCTTCCCCGCAGTCGTTTAAGCCAGGATTTCGCACTAAGGCTGGACGCCCTTCGTGATTACTATGCGAAACTGGAGCGGAAGTATCGCTCGGCAGCCGCTCGTCCATGGCTCGTGCTTGAGCGAGACCCCCTGGCCCCTTGAGATGGACGAGCCACTTGAGCTTGTACTTCACTTTAAACGTTCTGAAGTGAGGCATCCGATGGGACCTGCGGATGCGGCCGAAGCAGGTTCGGATGGGTTTCTAGCTCCGGCCCCGCCAGCTCCCTCCTGGCTATCTTTCCCTTCGAAAGCCAAGACAGGGAACAGAGCGCACCGACTGGCGCCCGACGCGCCCACGGAGGGTCGGTGACGATCCGGCACCACCGGCCGGGCTGGCTTGGAGCCCTTCACCCATCCCAGCGGCGCACATCAGACTCTCGCACCAGCACCCGACCGATCGCGCCCAGGAATTGCGGATGGCCCTGATCGCCCGCGTTCCAAGGGAGTTTCAGCGATTCGCCAACTCCTTCCACGCCCACAGGCAGGCCAGGAAGAAACGTTTCTCGTTAGAGGATGCCAGTTGCCCGAAGGCCTGGATTCGCCGCTCAACCTCGTTGATCAAGGACAGCACATCCGATCGCTTGAATCGTTCCGTCAGGTCGTAGTCCGCGAGGTGGCGCCATTCCTGAAGATCGACAAATGTCTCGGCCAGTTCCCGGATTTCCGCGGGGATCGCGAAGCCCCCTGGCAGCCCCTTCGCGACGCCTTTCCTGAGTGTCCCACCGCCGAAAGACTTGCACGCATCCTTCATGACGGTGTGGGCGAAGGCCCGCCCCAGCACGTGACGGTACGGCGCCTGGTTATGCTGCGCCCCGACCTGGACTCGGCAGGCCTCGTCGACCAGCATATGGAAAAGCGCGTAATAGGCCGACGAGATCGCACGACGTAGGCTGGCCTGCTTCGGCTTCTTGGCATCGAGCTTTGCCAGCCGCACGGCCTGCTCCAGGAGATCCTCGTGCACGGTTCACTCCTCGTCGTCGTCCTCTTCGAGTTCGCTCGGCTTCGCGATCTGCATGTAAGGCCAGAGCTCGACGCCCAATTCGCGAATCCGGCGGCGAACGGCGCTCTTCAGGTCGGTGATTTCCTGGCCACTTACATTCTCGACGTCCACATCCTCGTCGATCACAATCGTCACCCGCAGCGCATCCTCCCCTTCCGAGTCGACGTAGTCCTCAACGCGGACGTCGACGACCTTGGGATTCCGCGGCAGTTGCGATTTCAACTTGCCGAGCTTCAATGCGTCCCGGATCTTCTGGATCATCTGATCGACAGCCATGGTGTCTCCTCCTCGGCAAGCCGCGCTGCTGGGAACGCGACCAGGTTTCCCTACGGCCATCGTACCAGATTCCCGTCCCCGCCTGCTCGTTGAGCGTCGCCGGGGGGAGGCGGTCGCTCTGTCCGCAAGTTCTTGGCGGTTGCGGCCTCGCGATCGGGCTCCGAGCGACAATCCCCCAGAGTCCGGCTGTTTTTCGAGGAGTTTACATCGCAAGGACGTTTTTTCTTCGATTTTTCGACCACCGCGCGAACGTGGAGGGTATTTATTGCATAGTAAACACCGTGGACCGACTCGCTCGCCTCTTAACCATGGGGACAACCTTCGATGATGATCATCTACGCCGCCAAACCCCTGTTTGCCTGGGACTGCCTGGAAGATAGTCCATCGCTTCAAACCATCAGGGACCTTCTCGCGTCGCTCCCCGATGGCAAGTTGCTCAACTCGCTCCGCTTTGCTCGGGGCAAGGGCCGCGATGATTACCCGGTGTCCGTGCTTTGGGGGGTGGTCGTCTTGCGAGTCGCGCTGCGGCACATAACGACCGAGGCCGTGCTCGGGGAACTTCGCCGCAACGAGGGCCTACGCCGGCTCATCGGCATCGAGTCGGAAGCCGGTGTGCCCAAACCATGGAATATCTCGCGGTTCGAAGACGTGCTCGGCCAGGAGCCACATCGCACCCTGCTGAACGAGGTCTTCAACGCACTGATCGAGCGTCTGAGCAATGCGGTCGTCGATCTGGGTCAGCACACCGCCGGTGACGCCACGGCTCTATCGGCGCGGCGCAAACCCGAAAAGGGTGCGCAGGAGGATGTCAACGATGGACTGCCGCTAGCCAGCGGCGGACGCAAGGAATACAAGGATGACGAAGGCAGGGTGACCAAGGTGGTCGAGTGGTTCGGCTTCAAGCTCCACTTGCTAGTGGACGTGACGAACGAGGTGGTGCTTTCCTACGAAATTACCGACACCAAGGCCGGCGACGGCGAGACGCTGCCGGTGTTGCTCAAGCAGGCCGAGGCGAACCTACCAGCAGGTCGGATCGAGGCCTTGGCCTATGAGAAGGCCGCCGACAGCGAAGCTGTCCACGAGCTTCTCTCGGGCAAAGGGATCACACCGCTGATCCAGATGCGGGCACTTTGGCAGACCGAGCACGAGAAGATTCTGCCGGGGCGCGATGGCTCCTCGAACGTGGTGTACGACGAGGATGGGACAATATATTGTTATGATAAAGTGAGCGACCCACCCGTGCGCCACAAGATGGCCTATATCGGCCATGAGCCTGACCGCGGGACGTTGAAGTACCGTTGTCCGGCCAAACACGAAGGTTGGGAATGCCCGATGTCGAAAGTGTGCAACGCGGGCAAGCCGTATGGAATGACGGTGCGTGTGCCGCGTGAAGTCGACCTGCGGCGGTTTCCGGCGCTGCCGCGTGCGACCAAGAAATTCGAGCGGATGTACAAGGGGCGGACGGCAGTGGAACGCGTCAATGCCCGGTTGAAGGTGTTCTGGGGCGTAGACGACGGCAACCTGGTGGGCTCGCGGCGGTTCGTGGCCCAAGTTGGGGTGGTGCTGGCGGTGCACGCCGCGTTCGCGACGCTTTTGGCTTCGGCACCGCGCCGTGAGGGAACTCTGGGCAAGATTCGGCTCAGCCCGATCGCCGAGGCGCTGCGAGCAAAGGCGAAGCCGAGGGAGCCGGACCCGGCAATCGCGGTGTAAGTGGACCGAGTCGGCATCGCGGTGGTCGCGGCCCCGGTCGCTGTATGCGCCGACCGGACGAAAGAGAAGCGATCGTCGCAAAGTGACCACCAATTCCCGCTCCGAATGGGACGGAGCATCTGCGCCGGCGAGCCGCGGCACGAATGAGTGCATGCAAATTCCAAAACGACATCGCAACCGCCTCTCAGCTGTCTTGCAAGACCCTCGATCGTGTCTCGGGTTGGATTCACTTCGCTCTATCCTTTCTCGCTTATCCTCTCGCACAAGCCGTGGATCCGATAACCATCCGCTCGCCGCGCTGGCCGAAAACTCCGTCGATGTTCGGCAACGAGCCGCGCCGCATCGCTCCCCAGCTTCGTACGTGCGGCGTAAACGTTACATTCGGAAAAGCCCGCACATCGCGGCTGATCACCGTTTCGTTCCTGCGCCGTTCCGATCATTCCGATCATTCAGGCGCCACGCCGTAAAATCACTTGCCGTGAATGCTTACATCATAAAATACGAGTTCCGATTATTCAGGCGCCACACGTAAGTCCAGGGACTGTAAGGCCGTGGCGCCGTGGCGCCGATTTCGGGGTGTGCGCTTGTTGCGCCCGCCCTGGGAGCCATTGAGGTGCCTCGTGCGCATCTCTGATTCATCCGTAGGGCGGAAACGTGACATTCGCCAAAATGCTCTTCGCGCTCTTTCCGTCGCGCGCACCGTGGGGAGAGCACTCAAGACGGCATGCCGTCGCGCCGCGCCGGGCTCAATGCCGGAACAGGAATTCCTTGGAATTGATCAGCACCCAGCCCAGGTCTTCGACGGCCTGGCGGAGGTCCTTGGATGACGACAGATGCTTGACGGCAGCGGCCAGCTCGGCCGGATTGGGGTCGCGGCAAAGGGCGACCACGTAGAGCTCGCGGGTGATCTGTTCGGGTGGCTTGCCGCTCTTGGCCAGGGTGGCCATCCGGCCGCCGTCGTCGCGGAGCTTGCCGTTGACCGTTGCACCGCCGATCAACTGGAGCGCCTGCGACAGGTTTGACTCGCTCTCGCGCTCGCACTCGCAAGCCAGCTCGCGGGCGGGCCGGCCGAAGGTCTTGAGGAACGGATTGTCCATGGTGCCGTCGGGGATCTGGGTTGCCCGGGCGCCTCGGGGCAGGCCGTTAAACGTCGTCGTCGTCCCGGTGACGGCCGAGATGGCATCGAGCAGGACTTCCGCCGGCAGCAGCTTGGTCTGCGCATGCGAAAAGTAGAGGGAGTCGTCGGCGTTCAAGGGATTGGTCGTCGCGCTCAACTGATAGGTTCGGCTGACGCAGGATCGAGTGGATCAGCTTCTTGAGGTCGTAGCCGTTCTTGACGAAATCGGCCGTCAGGCCGTCAAGCAGCTCGTCGTTGGAGGGCGGGTTGGAGTCGCGGAAATCGTCGACTGGCTCGACGATGCCCCGGCCCAGAAGATGGAACCAGATCCGGTTGACCAGGCTCTTGGCGAAGAACGGATTGCCGGCGCTGGACAGCCAGTCTGCCAGGCGCACCCGCCGATCCTTGGTGGCCGGGTCGCTCGAGCACGGGACCGCCCAGGGCCTTGGGCTCCATCATGCGTCCGGTTCGTGGCTGGTGGACGTCGCCGGAGCCGGTCGCGTACACCACCTCCTCTTCGGGAAGGTTCCCTTTCTTGCGGCCAACCTGCGAGAAGAAGGCGGCGAATCCGTAATAGTCATCCTGGGTCCAGCGCTCGAACGGATGATTGTGGCACTTGGCGCACTGGATGCGCACGCCCAGGAAGAGCTGCGCCGTCGTCTCGACGGCCGATTCGGGGTCGCGACTGATCCGATAGTAATTGGCCGCCGGGTTCCGGAACGTCGAACCCTCGGAAGTCAGCAGGCTCGCGGACCAGCTGGTCCATCGGCAGGTTGCGCTCCAGGCATTCGACGAATCCAGCGGTGGAAGACATAGGCGCCCTTGGTCTGGATCAAACGGCCGTTGGAGCGAAGGACGTCGGCAAACTTGAGAGCCCAGAAATCATAAAACTCCGGTCGCACGAGCAGCTGGTCGATACACCGGGTCGCGGCGAGCTTCGGGTGGGTCGGCCAGAAATTCCCTGACCTCATCGGGCGTGGGCAGCACGCCAAGCACATCGAGGTAGACCCGCCGGATGAATTCCCGGTCGGTGCACGGCTCGGAAGGACGGATCCGCATACGGTTGAGCTTGGTGAAGACGGCGCGGTCGATCAAGTTGTCCTGGGGCACGGCCGCCGCGGCGAAGCCCGGCACCTCGACCAGGTGGGTCAGCCGGATATTGGCGACGAGGTTGAGATAATGGGCGATGATCGCGACTTCACCCCGGGCTTTGAAGCGGACGTAGCCGTCGGCATCGACCTCGGCGATCGCGGGGTTGGACGAGTCGTAGTAGCAGATCGGCGTCACGTCGCGGAGCGTCTTGATCGGCCCCATGCAAGAAGACGACGACCTGCTGGCGTATTCGCCGGCGCGTTGAGCACCCGCGATTCCGGCAAGATCTCGAGACGGACGGCCTTGGGGGCGGCGGGATCGTCCTTGGCCCCTTCCTTGATCCAGTCATGGAGGAATTCATAGGCTTTGGAATGGCGGTCGAGCCGCAGGCCGCCCTCGTGCGGTACTCTGACCAAGCGGCTTGCGGAGGATCAGGCTGGTTTCCGGTGCGATCGGGTTGATCCGCCGGCCGCCGACCTCGTGCGACAAGGTCGCGAAGTCCTGGTCGGGCAGATAGCCGCGCAGGCTCAGCCGGAACCCTCCCTTGCCGGTCGGCGTGCCGTGACACGCTCCCGTATTGCAGCCGGCCTGGCTGAACGACGGGATCACGTCGCGGCGGAAGCTCACCGGCGCCGGCCGGTCCATTCCCTCGACCAGGACGGTTGTGCTGGCCTCCAGGCTGCCCCCGCGAGCGACGACCGTCGCCGTGCCGTTCTCCTTGGGAACGACCTGGCCCTTCGGTGAAACCGCGGCGACCTCTGGGTTCAACGAGACCCATTCGACCGAACGCGTCTGGTCCTGGACCGAACGGTCGGCGGCCGTGGCGGTGGCCACGAGCTGAGCCGTCGCGCGGCGGCCGATCAACCGGGCCTGCGGCGGCGTGATCGTCAGAGCTTCACCCCCGCGGGTGGCGACCTTGCCCCGTTCGTCTGCGTGCGCCGGCTGAATGGCCAGATCGCAGAACGTCACGAGCGACGCCAGCGAGAACAACGCGACGATGCGTCGACGAGTGAATCGAGCATGCATCAGTCGATCCTCCGGGCGTTGGGGGATGGTGGGTGGGCGGGCGGTGCGGCGGGAGCCCTGGCGGTTCTGAGCACTCGGGAGGCAGCGCATCGCGGGCTGCAATCGCGTCAAAGACAGCCAGGTTCAACCATAACGCAACATTGGCTGGATCTTCAAGAAAAGTCAAACATTTTTTGACGATCGAGCTCTGGCCGCGATTTTGACTGGACTTGCGTTAAGCGACCCGGGCTGTACAATTAGCATAGTAGTGGATTCCATTTCGGGGGAGGGCGAGTGTCCCCACCCATGGTGCCCGGTCTATCGCCACGTTCCGACAAATGGTGTGGTAGACTGAACACGTTGGTTCTCCATGGGCTTGCGCTCGCGCCCGGTTGCCGGGGCGGCCATGAGCCGGCGAGTTGTGGTCCGCGTGGGGTCAGCGTGTCGGAGAGGCCTTCCAGGCTCACGGAGGAGATCGTCGATGGTCATTCGTGATGGTGGGTTGGTGCGGTATGGTTTGCCGGGATTGGTGCTGGGGATTGGGCTGGCCTGGGTTTCGGGAGCGCGGGCCCCGGAGGCAGCCGCCCAGAGCGGAGCCGGCCAAGCGGCCCAGGCGCACTCCGCGGGGGCACGGCCTGCCGAAACGGGCAGGCAGGCAGCGACACGGCGCGAGTGTCAGCGGCGAAGCCAACGGAACCCTGGCGCTGATCACCGGAACCGGCGGGCCGGCCCAGTGGCTTTATCTGATCGACACCAAGGAGCGCGCATTCGCTCTGTACGTGATCGACCCGGCCAACCCCAAGGGGATCGTCAAGCTGGAGGCCTCGCGACAGTACAAGTGGGATCTGAAGCTCGAACACTACAACAACCAGGCGCCAGAACCCGACGCGATCAAGGCGACCGTCGAGACTCTGGCTCGCTCGGCGCAATAAACCGGAGACCGCCGACGTGACGGGTCGCGGTCTTCTTTCCACGAGAGTTGACTCGAAACGGCTGCCCAAAGGCCGATCTCGACCGCGAGGAGCACGTCCATGGCTCAATTTTATACACTGGAAGAAGCCGCCCGCGTCCTGGGGATGAGCGCCGAGGAACTCAAGAGCCAAGGCCCAATCGCGCGAGGTCCGCGCGTTCCTCGACAGCGGATCGTGGCGGTTCCGGGTTGTCGACGTCGATGAGCTGGCTCGTCGGCGCGGCCTGGGGAGCGACGCCGAGCTGCGGCTCTCCGACCTGGAGGTCCCCGCCGGCAAGAGCGTCCGGAGAGCTCGAAGAGCTTGACCTTTCCGAGTTCCACCTCGGTGTCGCCAAGCCCGACCTGGGCGCCGAGTCCGCCCACATCTCGAAAGTCACCGATAAGGGCAAGGGAC
This sequence comes from uncultured Isosphaeraceae bacterium, assembly GCA_963781785.1. GTDB lineage: Bacteria > Planctomycetota > Planctomycetia > Isosphaerales > Isosphaeraceae > CAWAHD01. The sequence continues at coordinate 2,845,040 of CAWAHD010000002.1, forward strand.
GCGGCAAGTCGTCAGCCGACACCGGCTCGGATCACGACATCCTGCTCGATGACCTGACGGTGCCGCCCAACCCGACCGACCGGTTCCAGCTCGGTGATCATCGGTGCGCCCTCCGTCGGGCAGCCGGCCCAGCGATTCCGACGTCCGGCTGGTGCCCGACTTGCTCAAGGGCGCAAGCGACTCCGACGTCCAGCTCGCCTCGGCCAACGTCAAGCAGCCGAGCGACTCGGATGTCACCCTGATCAAGGAAGACACGGCCGATCACGGCCTGGTGGCCGCCGGCAGCTCGAGCGAGACGTCCGTCCGCGTGAGCCCCTTCTCCGGCTCTTCGGCCGAGGTGCCGGCCGGCGAATCCGACAGCGATTTCGAGCTCAATCCCTCGAGCGAGCTGATCGATGCGCTTCAGCCCGACTCGGGTAGCGACTTCGAGTTGAGCGCGCTCGATGCAAGCAGCGACGAGTTCGAGGCCACGCCCCTTTCGAAGGCCAGCGACTCCGACGTCACGGCCGCCGACCCCAAGCTGTCGGGGATCAATCTGTCCCGCCCCAGCGATTCGGGGATCAACCTCCAGACCGGAACAGGGCCTGGGCCTGGGTCAATCCGACTCGATCGAGCTGGCCCCGCTCTCCGACGAGGAGATCAAGACCACCGCTCCGGCCTCCCGGCCGGCGCCGTCGAAGCCCAAGCCGTCGCTGGCGGCCACCCCTCCTCCGGCCGTCAAGAAAGGCGAAAAGGACATCTTCGACGACACCGACTTCGAGGTCGATGTCCCCGCTTTCCGACGGCGATTCCGACGACAAGACGGTTCAGCTCGAAGCTGCCAGCGACTTCGACCTGGAGGACAGCGACACCGGCTCCGAGGTCTTCGCCATCGACGAGGAAGCCGTCGATCAGAACGCATCCACGGCCATGGCCCCCTCGGCCTTCGCCGAGGACGACGAAGAGGAAGACGACGGGTTCGATTCGGCCGTCTCCAGCGAGATGACCACGGCCTGGTCAACCGAGTCGTCCTCGACAGCCCGACCGCGCAGCTCCGGCCGTGATGATGACACGCGAGGCCGAGGCCGAATGGAGCGGCCTCTGGGTCGGTATGCTGGGCTTCACGACCGTCTGCCTGCTCTTTGCGGCGTTCGTCGCGCATGACCTGGTCAAGAATCTTTACGAGTTCCAGTCCGGCGGAACCATGGGCTCGGGCTGGTCCGCATGATCGCCGGTATGTTCGGGGGCTGATCAAATCTGAGACCGGATGGTATTCGAAGGGGCCCGGGCGGCCAGCTCACGGACGCTCGGGTCGCCTGGTCGGATTGACCGGTTCCGGGACGAGCTGACGCGCTGCCGGAACCGGTCAAGAGCGACGTCCCTGCCGGTCTGCGAACGGTCGTTCCTGAAAGGAGGCGGAACGAATGGTTCGTGTGCTTTGGGATCTCCCTGCCAGGTGCCGCGAGCACCTTATGGGTCAAATTCGCGGACGCCGCGTCGCCAGATCGCTCATGCTTTTGTCGATCGTCGCCCTGAGCGCCGGCTGCGCGATCGTGCCGCGGTCGCAGATGGACGAATGCCGGCAGGTCACCCATACCCTGCGCTCCGAGAACGCGCGGATGAAAGACCGGATTCTCGCCCTCCAGAGCCAGAATCGAGATTATGCCGACCGCGCGGTCGACGACTCGCGCCGCCTGGCCGTCCAGGATGAAGCGATCGAGCACCTGGAGCAGAGCGTACAGGCCTATCAGGCAGATCTAGGGCAACTGGAAGCAGCGTACAAACAGCTGAGTCTCGAGCCTCGCCGAGCCGGGAGCTGCGCCGCAGCGATTGAGCCGGAGCCAGCCGGCCGGGCGGCCGGGTGGAGGGCCCGGCAGTAGATCGCCGTCGCCAGGCGCGAAAAAGCCGCGGAACCCTGATGATGACGAGGCCCGCCGGTGAGCTGGCCCGCCTCATCGCGGCCAGCGTGGCCCTTGACTGAAGCCGGAATCAATCCACATAATCCAGAGTGATGACGAATAAGCCTGCAGGGTGACGACGAATCAACGAGAAGACCTTGGCCTACACGTACGGGGGCTAACTCAAATGCGGACGATGGTTTCAGCCTTGGGTATCGGATTACTCTCTCTCGGCGCCGGCACGGCAACTGCGGCCGGAATTCGAGGCGACTATGTCGAGGCACGCACGGCCGATGTCTTCACCGGCCCTTGTTTTTCGAATGCCGAGGTATTCATCTACGGCAACCACGCCGTGATGGCATGGAAGGTCACCGAGGGCTCATGGAAGGGGGTCGACCTGCGGGGGCTGTGCGTGGCCGCCGCCGTGAACGGGACGACGACATTCTCGGAAGACAAGCCGGAACGGGCGACAGCCGTATTGATCGTGGACAGCAAGGCCGATTCCCGGCAGCGCGAGGCGCTTGTCGAGATGGCAAAGGACCTGGGAGGCGAGCGGCTGAGCCACATCACCCTGGTCACGAGAGCCCGCATGAGCCTGAAGCTCGAAGATCACGCCGGATCGCACACTACGGCGGCGCAGCACTCTGCACATGGGATGCCGCAATCGCCCCGTGCATCATTCTGGGCTGCCGGGGTTGCACAGATCGTGACACGTCCGCTCGACGACCGCGACCACACCTGTGGCAACGAGGTCGTCGCTTATCCCCCGCTCTCGCGGTCGGTCGAGATCCAGCCGGCCTACACCCTCGGGCACAAGTTCAAGGGTGACGGACTGAATGGCCGCTGGGATGACCCCAACTGCCGCAGCAGCTTCGTCGGTCACTTTGCCCTCTGATCGCCAAACCCAGGCAGACAAAAACCCGGGGAAACCGCCGGCCACCCTCAGGCGCCCAGAAGCGAAGCCGGCAATTGCGCCCACTGCGCCATAGAAACTGCGAATAGGCTGCTCATTCATGCGACCGATTGTCTACGTCACGGCTTTTCTCGCGACCACCTGCGGTACGGCATGCTGGCGCAGGAATCATTCAAGGCGTCCGTGATCAAGCAGGCCGCCCCGTCATCGATCGCCGCCGAGATCCGGGCGACCCTGGACGGCCAGGGGTTTCGAGTCCAGGACGATCAGGGCCGGACGCTGGCGGATATCTGGCTGCGGAAGGCAGACTCCGGCCGGCGAGAAGCCGGCGGGGCCCAAGGGCGCCGTCCAGTTCCCGTTTCTCGCCGATGGCGAGCTGATCGGGCAATTGCAGTTCGCGACCGAGGGGCACGACTACCGGGATCAGCCGATCGCCAAGGGGGTTTACACGATGCGGTACGGATTGCAGCCGGTCAACGGCGACCACCTCGGTGTCAGCACGTTATCGTGACTATTCGCTGCTCTTGCCTGCGCAAAGGATCGATCGCTCGAGCCGCCGTCTCGGAAACAGCTCGAGGAGCGGAGCGCCGAGTCGGCAGGAACCAGCCACCCCGCCGTTTTTCTGATGCTGGAGGCGCCACCCGAAACAGCGAAGACGGAGCCTTCGATGATTCACGATGCCGAGAAAAACACCTGGAGCGTGGTTGTGCCACTCAATCTCCAGGTCAAGGGCAAGGGCGAGCCGATCGTTTACCCCGTTTCCCTCGTGGTCGTAGGAGCGGCGCCGGCATGAGTAGGAATCCCGGATGCCGCACGCAGGCGGTTATGCCGGGATAACGGGAAAAGATGGCGGTTCGGGGCGCGTCGAGGCCAACCTGTCCACCTCGAGACAGCCCTGCTGGCTCAAACCAACGATGATGCCCGTTTCCTTACTGATCGCGCTCTTGATTGCCTTTGGGATCGAGCCGCCGCAGACCGGGGTTCCGCCATCGGACGTCGGTCGCGCGCGTGCTCGAGACATGCGGCGGGATCACGCTGGTGGCCGCCTTGGCGTTCGGCCTGGGCTTCTGGGTCGCCTTTCAAGTCTTCCATTCGGGTTATGCCACCTCCCGGCTGCGCCGGCGCTACGCCCTGGGAGTCCGGGTTCATCACGGTCCTGTCGCTGGTCGTGTACGGCTGGATCATCCACTCGGTCGGCTGGTCGAAGCTGGTGCGCACCAACTGGGGCATGGGCGGGCTGATCCTGGTCGATGATTTCGTCGTCTTCTTGCCTTATCTCTTGATCCAGCTCCTGGTCTGGTGGGGTTTGTTTTTCGCCGAGCGGGCGCTCCAGATTCGTCAGGGATCGAGTCCTGGCGAGCGCGGCTCGGGCCGCTACCTGATGCTCAAGGCACGGCAGTCGGTCGGCTTGATCCTGCCGGTGATTTTGCTGTACGTGCTCAGGCGCGATCGTGCTCGGGCGGTTCTTTCCCGGTTGGGATCATAATGCGCTCGCCGAGCCGCTTCGAGATCGCCGTGCTGGGTACTCTTGATCCTGTCGATCTCGCCCCTGTTCATCAGGCTGGCCTGGCCGACCCGCTCGTTGCCGCACGGCCCATTGCGGCGCCGGCTCGAGCGGATCGCCCGACCGCGTCGGCTTCCGGTTCACCGACGTCCTGGTCTGGGACACCGGCAACATGATGGTGAACGCCTGTGTGACGGGGATTTTGCCGCGTTTTCGCTACGTCTTGCTGACCGACGCCTTGATCGAGTCGCTGTCGCCGCTCGAGGCCGCGGCGGTGTTTGGGCACGAGATCGGCCACATCGCCCACCGCCATCTCCTCTACTTCGCCTTTTTCTTCATGGGAAGCATCGGCGTGCTCTCACTGTTCGCCGGAGCTCGTCGCGATGTCGAGTCCCTTGATCACCGAGATCGCCTGGCTGACTCCCATCGGCCCGCCCGTTCTCAGTGACATGGTGCAGGGCGTGTCGCTGTTGATCGCCCTGGGACTGTATTTCTGGTTCGTTTTCGGCCAGCTTTCCCGGCGATTCGAGCGCCAGGCGGACGTATTCGGCAGCAAGGTCGTTTCGTGTGACCTGGCGGATTGCCCGCCCCACAGCGATCTGGACCACGACCTGTCCCGGAGCCAGGCTCGGCGGCCGGAAGCCCGATACTTTGCCCGGTCGGAATCCGGATCTTTGCCGACGCCCTCGCGAATGTGGCGCGGTGTAACGGCCTGGACCCGAACGGCCGATCGTGGCGGCACGGCAGCATCGCCAGCCGGATCGCATTTCTCGAGGGCCTCGAGTGGCATCCGGAGCTCGAGCATCGGTTTCAGCGCAGAGTCTCGCTGGCTGCGGCTCGGACTGGGCGTGATTCTGCTCACGGCGATCTTGTTCTCCCTCGTACAGCGAGACGGTGGGGCTCTTGTCTTAACACTCTGTCCGGAGAGCAGTCTCAGCCGCGCGTTCGCGTGGGATCCGAGAATGTGCCTTCCAGCCAGATCGGCGAGTTCTGTTATAGTACCGCCCCGCCGGATCGGATACTCGCCGGGAACCCGTCACACCCGACCCGTCCCCACGACAAGGAGGTCGTCATGCTCCGATGGCCAATTCGGCTCAAGCTGATCGTCGGCTTGAGCGTCGTCGTGGGGATGATGCTGATCTTGATGGGTGCCTCGATCTTCGGGCTGCACTCGTTCCACATGAGCTACCTGACGCTCGTCGACCAGTTGCGCGAGCTCGGGGCGTCGGCGGACTGATGAATCGGCCGCCCATCTGCACGCGTCGCGGGCCGGCTCCCCCGAGGAGGTCGCCGAGCTCAAGGGACAGGTGCACGAGGCCCAGCAGGCCCTTCTGGTTTACTTCCAGCAGCTCAAGAAGAACACAAACCAGGGGAGCCGCGTCGACAGCGGAACCGACGAGCTGGGCCTGGCGTTCTTGATCGACGACGACCTGGCGGCAATCCTCTATCGAGCTCGACCCGCAGGCCGGCCCCGCCCAGACGCCTGCTTGCCAGGCACTGCGTATTACGTCGAACATCATCCCGAGCTGCTGCCGCGGTCAAGCCGGCCACCGGGCTGAAGTCGCGGATCGAGCGGCTTGCACGATACGGTGATGCAGCTTCCCAAGCAGCTCTCACGAGGATTTCTGGTCGGTCCTGCAAGATGTCGCAGATGCAAGTACCAGACCAGCCGGGTCATCGTCTGGGTCTCGGTCGTTCATGGTGCTGGGCATGCTGTGCGGGCTCATGTTATTGTTTCAGCGATGGGTCCTGTTTCCGCTGCGGCTGCTCCAGCGCGGCGTGCGCCACGTGGCTCGGGGCTCGTTCGACTACAAGATCAACCTGCAATCGGGCGACGAGATGCAAGACCTTGCCGAGGCCTTCAACGACATGACCGCCAAGATCAGCATGACCTATGCCGAGCTGGAGCGGCAGGTGCAGGAACGGAGCCGGCAGTTGGTGCGATCGGAGCGGCTGGCCGGCGTGGGTTTCCTGGCGGCGGGCGTGGCCCATGAGATCAACAACCCGCTGGCGTCGATCGCGTTCTGCGCCGAGGCCCTCGACCATCGCCTCGGGCGACTCGTCGGCTCGTCGGAGATCCCGATCACCGGGTCATCATCAATTATCTCAAGATGATCCAGGAAGAAGCCTTCCGGTGCAAGAACATCACCGAGAAGCTGCTCGACTTCTCGCGGTGCAACGACATCAAGCGCGAGCGAATCGACCTCGCCGGCCTGATCCAGGGCGTGGTCGAGATGATCCGCCACATCGGCAAGTACACGGGCAAGACGATCGTCTTCCACCCGCGCGAGGCCGTGATGGCGCACGTGGACGCGCAGGAAATCAAGCAGGTGGTGCTCGAATCTGATCGTCAACGCACTCGAGTCGATGGAATCCGGCGGCATGCTGCAGAATCGACGTGCGCTACAATCACGGGATGGCCGAGATGGTCTTCACCGACAACGGCTGCGGGATGAGCCCTGAGGTCCTCGAGAACATTTTCGAGCCGTTCTTCACCAAGCGGCGCGACGGCAAAGGGACCGGGCTGGGGCTCTCGATCACCCACCGGATCGTCAACCAGCATCACGGCGAGATCATGGCCTACAGCCCGGGGGAAGATCAGGGCTCGACGTTCACGGTGCGGCTGCCGATCGATCCGACCGAGATCGATGCGACGGTCTGCCATCGCCAGAAGCGGAAGCCGGCGTGCTCCGAGCCAGCCGAGGCCGCGACCTGTAGGCAGTGCCGACCCAGAACATCAATCGACCGTCGGCCAGCCAGGCTCAGGAAGGAACCCAAGCATGGAAAAGTCGCGTCAGGGAGGATTGCGGATCTTGTTCGCCGACGATGAGGCCCACCTCCGCGATCTCATGCAGATGGAGCTGCCGCGGCTGGGACACGAGGTGACCGTTTGTCCCGACGGAGCCACGGCCCTGCGAAGCACTCGAGCAGGGGTTGTACGACGCCGCCTTGCTCGACCTGCGGATGCCCGGATTGACGGGCATCGAGGTCTTGACCCAGATCCGGCAGATCAGCCCCGAGACCCAGGTGATCATCTTGACCGGGCACGCCACCGTCGACACGGCCGTGCAGGCGCTGCGGCTGGGCGCATTCGACTACCTGACCAAGCCCTGCAAGTGGGCCGAGCTCGAGATGATCTTGAACCGCGTCGCCGAACGGCGCGACATGGCCAACAAGACGACCGCGCTGGAAACACGGCTCAAGGCCGCCGAGGGAATGCCGCTCTTGATCGGCGACACCCCGGCCATGCAGCAGGTCCGCCGGCTGATCGACACGATCGCGCCCACCGATGCCTCGGTCATGATCCTGGGCGAGACCGGTACCGGCAAGGAGCTGGTCGCGCGGAGCCTCCACGACAAGAGCCGCCGCGCCGATCGGGCGTTCATTCCGGTCAATTGCGGCGCTCTGCCGGAAAACCTGGTCGAGAGCGAGCTCTTCGGCCACCGCAAGGGAGCATTCACCGGCGCCGACACGCATCGCAAAGGGCTGTTCGAAGTCGCCAACGGCGGCACGCTTTTCCTCGACGAGGTCGGCGAGCTCGACAAGAGCGTACAGGTCAAGCTGCTGCGGTTTCTGGAATCCGGAGAGATCCGGCGAGTCGGTGAGAACGAGCCGTTCCGCGTCGACGTGCGCGTCCTCTGCGCAACCAATCGCGACCTGCGCGAAATGGTCGCCAACGAGCTTGTTCCGCGAAGACCTGTTCTTCCGGCTCAACACGTTCGAGATCTTACCTGCCGCCCTTGCGCGAACGCAGAGCACGACATTGCCGCCCTGGCCGAACCACCTGCTCGCCCGTCATGCCTCGCGACGCGGGCCTGACGGAATCGGCGATCGCCCCCGAAGTCGATCGAGGTCCTGATGGCCCACGACTGGCCGGGAAACATCCGCGAGCTGGCCAACATGATCGAACGGGCCACGATCCTGGCCGGCAATGGCCCCATCCTGCCCGAGCACCTCCCGACCCAGCTCCCGATGCGCAGCAAGTCGCACCAGAGCACGGCCAGCTCTCGCCGGAGCGGCCCCATTTCCAGGTCCCCGAGGGAAACCCCACGCTCCGCGACGTCGAGATGAAGTACATCCAGACGATCCTCGAGAAACACCACGGCAACAAGCCGGCGGCCTCGCGAGAGCTGGGAATCAGCCTGAAGACCCTGTACAACAAGATCAATCAGCTTCAGCACAGCTAGATGGATCCGCAATCGTCGACACGTGGCGCACGTCAGTCTTTCCAGCCTGACTCGTGGCTTTTCGGCACTCAAAACGTCAGGCTGGAAAGCCTGACCTATGGAAACACTTGTGCGGTCTCACTTGGAGCGGCTGCACACGCGAGCGGCGGCTTGCCAGAGGCAAGACCGGCTACGGGATGGGACCATACCCGGTGAACTTTGCCGCCCAGCGCCCGTCGGGCCTCTTTTCGAAGATGCCGAGGCGGTCGGGCGCCCACCCATGCCGATTCCAGGTGACCTCCAGGGACGACTGGTTAAACACGAAGTTGTCTATGCGACAGATGATTCCGAGCCGCTCGGCGGGCACGGTCCTGACGCGGTCGATCAGGCCTTGAAGACCCGGTTCGGCAGGAAGATTCTCGAGAGTCTCGATCAAAGCCGTCCTCGCCTGCTCCGCAGAGATCTTGATGAGAATGCCTGGCGCAGCACCCACATCACCCGACTCCCGATCGGTCCCCCCGCCGTGGCACCCAGCACACACGATCGCCGCAGTCACGAGGATCCATGCCCCAGCCGGCGCAGGGCAAGCCCCGTCCCGAGCCATGATGCGGGGCGCCGGCGTCTGGGGGCCGTTCGGATCGCGACCTTCGTGATCCACGGGATGACTCTCTGCACGGGAAGGCTCGACACCGAAGGTTGACTGAGCCGCGGAATCACCGGCCGTCATGCGGGCACGGAGAAGCCGGCGCGCACACTGCCGCGCTGCACCCGCACCTTTCTGGTCGTCGCCCCTTTGTACCACGATAAACCAGGACCACCGAGCTCTCAAGCCTCTGCGACGACGTTTTCATCGCCTCATCGATGAAGGGGTCCCTTCGGGTGCGCGATGTTGTCGTGGGCCTTCGCCTGATTGGCGCGTGTGTGGGCCCTGGCAACCAGATGAGCCTTGAGTGCCGCGCGTCGATTCGCGAGTACCGAGCTCTTGCCGCGAGGCACAACCGGCGTAAAGTCGCCGCTGTGGACTGCGCCGACCGGCGGGCCGCCGACGCCGCCATTGGCCGCGCTGGCTGTGCCCACGATCGTCTGGGGCGCGAAGATCTTGTTGTGGTAGCCGGAAAGCTCGGCCACGAAGTCGGACCCGGGAATGCCGTTGCCGGACGGGAATGTACCGTAGAACACACCGTCCAGATGGTTGCCGGCGTTGTCTTCGACGCTCGAGGCCCCGTTCGACGAATCGCGGATCGTGAACAGGTAAAACCCGCCTCGGATCGGATTTCCGTTGTTGAACGTGACGGCCACGCTGTACGAGCCGGGAGCGGCTCCCGGGCTCACGCTGATGTTCGTTGCGATCCACTTGCCGGGATACGCTTTATTGGCATGGACCTTCGTGAACAGATAGTTCGACGAGTCCAGGAGCGTCGCCACGTTCACGCCTGAGAACGGGGCCGGGTCCTGGATGGTGTAATCAACCTGGCCGTTGAGCCGGTTCCAGAGGACGCTGGTGATCACGGGGCCGACCGTGTCGATGACCAGGTTGGAGGTGATCGTCACCGGAGCGGTTGTCGTGGTTTCGCCGAACTGGTCGATCGCGGTTCCGGTGATGTTGTAGGTGCCATCCGCCAGCTTCGCGGTGGAGGTGAGGCTCCAGGTTCCGGAGTTGTCTGCCTGCACCGTGCCGATGGAAAGAGCAACGCCGGTGAGGGTGTTCGTCGCGACCAGGCTCACGTGCGAGAAGGCTTCGGAAGTGCCGGAGAAATTCGGCTGTGCCACGTCCGTGACGTCGGTGTGGCCCGTCGCTAGACCGCTGTCGCTGGCCGGGTTGAGCTGCCCGGTCAGTACGATCGGGTCATCCGCGACGCTGGCCATATTTGTGATGGTGAGCCGAGATCCACCGACGTCCGCGACGGAGACGGTAATGGGGTAGGTTCCCGTACCGCTGGTCACGCCCGCATCTGCGTAGGTGTGCGACCCCGTCACCAGAAAGGCCGTGCCGACGCCCCCGGGCTGGGTGACCTTGCCAGCCGATTGCGGCGACCCGTCGCCCCAGTCGATCGTGACCGTGAAGTCGCTGATCGGGGCCATGAGATTCGCGTCGGTAAATGAAGCGACAGGGTCGGTGAACGCAGGCTTGCCGAACTCGGGAATCGGGAAGACGGCCGCCTCGGTCGTGCTGACCGTCGGCTGAGTGGGTGAGGCGGTGAGGGCCGCGTCGGCGATGACGGCCGACCCGGAGAAGACGGTGGTCGCACCGCCGTCATCGCTGACGGTGACGCTGTAGGCGTAGGTCCCTTCTTCGCTGTAGGTGTGCGCGGCCGTGACGCTGAAGATCACGCCGTTGGACGAGCCGCTGGCCGTGACCCCCGAGGCGGGCAACGTCTGCGGGGCTGAGCCGTCGCCCCAGTTGACCACGACCGATCCGCCGCCGGCCGTGAAGTCGGCATTCGTCGCGAATTGGTTGGCGTCGACGAAGGTCCCCAGGAGGAAAGTGCCCGTCGTGCTGCCCTCGATGCCCGTGATCGTGGTGCCGTTGGAGCTCGTGAGCGGGGCGTCGAGCACGGTGACTCCTCCGCCGGGAGGACTTGTGAGCGTGGTGGTCACACCGCCCAGGGTCACGATCACGACGCTGAGCGTGTCGGGCACGCTCGGAGGTGTCTTCTCGGTGTAGGTGTGGCTGCCCAGAACCTCGAAAATCGGTGCGCCCGGATCGACGGCCGCGGTCAATGGCGTGACACCGATCTGCTGGACCGCCAGTGTGACGCCCGCTACGGTCGGCTTACCGTCGCCCCAGCCGCCCACCGCGAGCTGTGCGTTGACATCCGCGACGGTGGCCAGAGTGTTGGGGTCGGTGAACGTCGCCAGCACAAAAGGACCGGTGCTCTCGCCTTCGATGGCAGTAAAGTTGCCGGTAGAGCCGGTCACGGCAAGATCCGTGACCGTAGCCGTGCCGGTCAGCGTCACCCTCGAACCGCCGACGTCCGATACGATGATCGTCGTCGCAAACGGGCCCGGCGTCGAGTAGATATGGGTGCCCAATACCTCGAACGGCGTGCCGACGCCACCCGGCTGGCTGATCGTCCCGATCGAATTCGGCGACCCATCGCCCCAGGCAATCGTCGCCGTGAAATCGCTGATCGGCGCTGTGGGATTGGCGTCCGTGAAGCTGCCAACTTCCACGCTGGAGAGCGCCACTCCCGTATTCGGCGTCAAGGCGACCGCCGCGCCGGCGGTCAGCGCGGCGTCCCCGATGACGGCCAGGCCGGAAGCAATCGCCGTGGCGCCCGAGGCCGTCTTGGTGATCGTGGCGTTGACCGGATAAACGCCTTCCTCGGCGTAGGTATGAGTGCCGAAGACGCTGAAGACGACGCCGTTAGGCGTGCCCTGGGACGTGATCGACGTCGCGGCGGTGGTCGTGCCGTCACCCCAGTCGATCGAGGCGGTGTAAGCGCTCGGCGCTCCCGGCACGCCAGTGTCCATGAATGTGGCGACCAGCACGCCACTGAGCGCGATCCCCTCCTGGCCCTTGGCGGTCGCGCCCTGGGCCGAGAGCGCAGTCGCCGCGATACTGGCCGAAGAGACGATTGGGTCAGGAGTCGAGGGGACCGGCCCCGTGGAGGTGACATTGATCGTCGTGCCAGCCACCGTCGTCGTTCCCGTGCTCCCCAGATCGGTCAGCGTGACGTTGATCGTGAAGGTTCCGCTGGCGGTATAAGTGTGGCTGCCCACGATGCTATAGGTGTTCGGACCATTCGCCTGGATCGTGCCCGGCGACGTGGTCGTATCTCCCCAGTTGATCGACGCGGTGAAGTCGGCGGCAACGTTTCCGAGGTCGGCCTCGGTGAAAGTGGCCACGACGATATTGGAGAGCGTCTGGCCCTCGGCCGCGTTGATCGTGACGCCGGTGCCTGCCGGTGACACGGCTGGCTTGGTGACGTTGATCGTCTGGAAGTTGGTGTAGTTGACGGTTGGATTGCTGGCGCCGAACCCGAGCACGCCGGCCGTGGCGAAGCTCAATGTCGAGACGCTGGAAGTCACATTCAGCGCATTCGGGCCGGCTCCGCCGTCGGCGGAGAAGTTATAGGTCAAGACGCTCGACTGCACCGGGCCCGTGAAGTTGAATGTGTCACCCAGGCCGGCGCTGGTCAGATCGAGCGTCGTGATCCCTCCGCCTGAGAAATCGATGAGCGAGGGGAACGAGGTGGCGGTGACTTGCGATCCCATGATGTTGTACGTCTGGGCGGAAGCCTCGGCCGAGTCGTTGATGGCGAGCGTATTGGCCCCCCCAGTGGACGTGACGAATACGGGGCTGCTGATGGCGGCCAGCGAACCGCCCAGGCCGACGCTTGTTGTGCTACCGGATCCGGCGCCGGTGTCCACGTTGACGGTGATTCCGGCCGGGATCGCCTGCACGTTGACGGCTTCGTTGCCGGCGCCTGAGAAGACGCTCAATGACGTCAGGCCGGTTGCCACCGCAGGGATGTTGAGGGTCGTGGTCGCCGCAGCGGCCGGGACATTCGCCGTCACGGCGGCCTTGTTAGCGAAGTTGATCAGCTCGAATGCCCCTGTGCCACCGTCGTTGATCTGGTCGGTCTGCGTGCCCCCCACGATCGGGCCGGTGTTGACGTTGACGGTCGTGGCCCCTGCCGGCGCGTTGAATATCAAAGTCGGCGACGGGACCGTGTCATTGACCGGAGTCAGGTTGGAGTAGGTGATCGTCTTCGTGCCATCATAGGAGATCGTGCCGTCGTGGGCGCTCGTGGCCGTGTAGGCCTCGCTCTTGAACGAGCCGCCCTGAGTCGTCAGGGAGTTGACGGCGCCCTTGGCAGTTGCTGCCTTTGGATCGTAATTCAGGCCCGCGCCGGGCAGAGGGTCGCCACCGGAAAAGTCGACCGTCAGACTCTGCCCCGCCGAAGTGCCGCCGACGGTGATCGACGAAACCGAGCTGGTGGGCCCGGTCACCTCGTGGGAGTTGAGGTTGGACCACCCGGCGGCGATGGCCGTCGGGTCGAGTGAGATCGGCTGGTCGGTATCGGTGAACGTATAGACTCCATCGTTGGCGGTTGCAGAAAGCGTCAGGGCGCTGGCGGTGGTTGCGGCAGCTTGGTAGCTCAGGTTCCCCGTCGTAAGGAACGCGAGGGTCGATAAGAGCGTGCGGCTCTCCAGTGCTTCGATCGCATACCGCCGCCGGAAATGCTTGTTGCGCGAGCTTGGCGTCGCGTGCTGACTCAGAATGCCGTGGCGCGGCAGGGATACTGACATCGGATGTTGTACTCCCATCTCTCATCCTATCAACCATGAAATCACTGGACCAGTCTAGCTTGCCCAATCCTATTCAACATACATATAGCGCTCATAACCCTTGGTCAACAAAAAAGCTCCGAATCGTGAACAATTTATGCAAATCGCGCAATTATCCAATTTGGCCATGATAAAATAATTGAATGTTTGTTCGGCGTCCTGGGCTGGGGAGCTCATGGGACGACGTGCTTTCCAAAGGTCGAGGGCTGCTCCCATAATGACCGTAGCCGGTCATCGCTTCCTGCCTCGATCGACCGGATCGGAGACATGCCACATCCCTCCCACAACAGTCAGCCGGGAAGAAGGAGAACCGTGATGAACCCACGACTCAGGCGACGGCGATTTCTTCAGATGGCCTCGGCGCTCGGCCTGGGCGCGGAGCTTGCTCCGTGGGCCGGCTTGAGGACGATCACGCCCCTGCGGGCCGAGGACGCCCAGGTCAAGCCCGAGATAGTCAAGTTTCGCCCCGAGATCGAGCCGGTGGTGCGGCTCTTGGAAGAGACTCCGCGCGACCGGGCTCTGGAGGTCGCGATCACCGAGCTCAAGAAGGGCCTATCGTACAAGGATTTGCTTGCCGGGCTGTTCCTGGCCGGCATCCGCAACATCAAGCCGCGGCCGGTGGGATTCAAGTTCCATGCGGTGATGGTGATGAACTCTGCGCATGTTCTGGGACAATCCGCGGCGGTCAATGAACGACTGTTGCCGCTTCTGTGGGCGCTCGACAATTTCAAGTCTTCCCAGGCCCAGGATGTCAAGGAAGGGGACTGGGTACTCGAGGCTGTCGATGAATCCCACTTGCCCAAGCCGCACCAGGCGCGGGAGGAATTTGTCCGGGCGATGGAGGCGTGGGACGCCGGCGCGGCTGACGCGGCCGTCGCATCCCTTTGCCGCTCGTCGGGAGCCGCCCAGACGATGGAGCCCCTCTGGCGGATGGCAGTGCGCGACCACCGCAACATCGGCCACAAAGCCATTTTCGCAGCCCAGAGCTGGCGGACCTTGCAGACGATCGGCTGGGAACATGCCGAGCCGGTGCTCCGGTCCCTGGTCTTCGGCATGCTGGACCTTCAGGGGGACAGCCGGAAGCGGCCGGTAGGGCCCTATGAAGCCAACCTGGAACAGGCCTCGAAAATCCGCTCGGACTGGCAGATCGGACGCCATGACCCCGCCGCCACCCAGGCTTTGCTCCAGGTGATTCGTCAGGCGACGCCAGAAGCTGCTTCGGCCGAAGCCGTCAAGATCCTCAACCAGGGGATCGCACCGGGTTCGCTCTGGGATGCCGCCGTCCTCTCGGCGTGCGAGCTGTTGATGCACAGCCCCGGCATCCTCGCGCTACACGCGACGACGTCAACCAATGCGCTTCATTACACGTTCACGGCCTGTGGAGACGATACGACTCGCCGGCTGGCCTTGCTTCAAGCGGTCGGCTGGCAGCCGATGTTCCGGGGTCGAGCCAAGCTGTCGGACTCAACCGGCATCGATACCCTCAAGGCAAGCCCTGACGTGACCGTTGCCAGTGGAGACGAGGCCATCGGCGAGATCTTCGCGGCCATCAACGACGACCGCAAGAAAGCCGCGTCCAAGACTGTCGCCTATCTCGGCCACGGCGGCTCGCCGGATCTGATCTTTGATGCGGCGCGGCGAATGATTTTCCACAAGGGGCGGGACAGCCACGATTACAAGTATGGGGCGGCCTTGTGGGAAGAATCGCTCTGGGCGACCGATTCCCGAGTGGCGCACCCCGATCGTGGCGGCATCGATGTTCAATTTCCCGGGGGCCAAGACCGGCGACAGCCCGCTCATGATCCGGGCGCGGGAAGCCCTCTCGAACGTGCTGAGCTGAGACGCAAAAGCGCTGGTCCATCCGGCGGTTGAGGTGGCCGGCGAGCCTCATAGCATGCCAACCGGTGAGGCTCGCCAGCCCAGTTTCCTTACCTGGAGCTTCCTTCCTCGATCAGTTTCTTGTAGGCATCGACGGCCATCCGGTCGCACGCCTCGTTCTCGGGATGCCCTTGATGCCCGAGAACGTGCGTCACCTTGACTTGATGCACGCCCAAGAGCGCGTCGATCTTCTGCCAAAGATCGACGTTCAGGACCGGCTTCAATTGGTTGCCGTCCTTGCGCTGCCAGCCCTGGCGCTTCCAGTTCCGAAGCCACTGGCTGATCCCCTTGCCCACGTACTGGCTGTCCGTGACGAGCTCGACCTGGCAGGGCTCTTTCAGCACGGACAGCCCCTGGATGACCCCCATGAGCTCCATGCGGTTGTTCGTGGTATTGCCCTCGGCGCCGAGCGCTCGAGCGCCTTGCCGGTAGCCGGATGCCTCAGGATAAACGCCCATCCACCCGGACCCGGGTTTCCGCTACAGGCGCCGTCGGTGAACAACCGCACCACTACTTTCGGCGCGCCGGCATCCATCCCCATCGAGTCGTCCTTTCTTTCGGTCAATACTTGCGCACCACACCGACCAGGACACCCAGGACGTTGACCCGATCGCGGTAGATCGGTTTCATCGTCTTGTTGGCCGGCTCGAGGCGAATGCGGTTTCGATCGCGATAGAATCGCTTGAGCGTCGCTTCGCCGTCGTCGTCGCGGACGGCGACGATCTGGCCGTCGCGCGCTTGCTCCTGCCGCCGGATGATCACGAAGTCGCCGTCGGCGATGTGTTCCTCGATCATCGAGTCACCCGAGACGCGGAGGGCAAACTTGTCGCCGGGCTCCATCCAGTCGCTGAACGTGAGCTCTTCGTGTTGCTCGATCGCTTCGATCGGCTGCCCGGCGGCGATCCGCCCGACCAGCTTCAGACCCATGTGATGCGCGTTCACCGGGTCTTCCAAGAGCTGGATGGCCCGCGACATGTTGGGCTCGCGGTGAATCAAGCCCTTCTTCTGGAGTGCCTTCAAATGGCACATGACCCCGTTGGGACTCTTGATCAGGAAATTCACCCCGATCTCGCGGACAGTCGGCCCGTATCCTCGACCTTGGATCTTGCTTCGGATGAAGTTGTAGATCTCACGCTGCCTGGGGGTGAGTGCATCCAGGTCGGCCATGATTGATTCTCCCAATCTCAAAAAAACTGCCAGGCGGGTTGGACCACCCTTGCCACCAGAACCAGATTGCCGGCACGGGCGATCAGTAACTGACTCTTTGGTTGCTAATGTACACAGGTCGGCTAGCGCACGCGAGAACATTTTTACGAAAAGCGAGAATTTTTTTGGAGAACGGAGATCGGCGAGATCGGCAAGGACGCCGTCCTTCGCCTTGACAGCTTCTCGCTTGTTTTTTAAAACCACGTGCCTCGGATGGAACAAGTTCGGATTCCCCGGGGCTAAGGCTCTCCTGGACCGGCCCGATCTCCAAGTTGAACGATCGCCGAATCGAAAGAGGAATGTCGATGACGCCACGCACGAGACGTTCGATTTGTGGGCTGACGGGGTCATGCATCGCCTTTTTCGTCACGGCTGTGTGCACGCCGGTTCGGGCCGACCCCATGTACACGATCACCGACCTGGGTGCGGGAAACATCACCCTAACAACCGCCAGCGGCGGAACCCTTGGACTACCTAATTCGCTCTACGCCAACGATTCGGGCGCGGCCTCTAGTAGCCTGAACTATAACCAAATCGCGAGCGTCTCCAACGGCCAGTCCTCGTATGCTTTCCAGACAACGGCGGACACCGCTCTGAACTCTGTACGAAGCGTCGCGCCCAATATCCCTGCCCCCACAAACACTCCCTATTCGGCCTCCTATGTGGGTGGGGGCCTGCTTAATGGCAACGGAGTCGCCGCCTTCCTCGGTTGGTGGAACATAAATTCAGATACAACGATCCCAATTGCTTATTACGCCCAGCGAAATGCGGACGGATCGTGGACCCAACCGACCCAAATCCTCTCGGCGGCAGCCACACTCTCCTCAGGGAATGTGATGGGTGTCGCGGGGCTCAACAAAGCTGGCCAGATACTCTTGGGGACCTCCTATCCGAACACGCAGTACGACGCCCTCGTTTATATATAATGTCAACTCCCACACACTAACGGACTTGGCGAGCGTCATACAGGCGCCGGGGATTCTCTCGAGTTATTCGAACTTCAACCCGTTCGCAATCGACGACGACGGGCGAATCCTGCTTCGAGCGTATGACGACAAGACAACCACTTTCGACACCCTCCTGTTGACACCGGCAGGCGTATCGTCCCAGCCCATCTCATTGGCCACCCCCGAGCCCGGTACATTGGCCATTTGGGGGATCATCGCCGTGGTCATCGCCGCGCGAATGGCTACCCAACGAACGGTTCGAAATGCGGCGGCCGCGAGGGGATCATCGAGCGTGGTGTTTCCTTGCGCACGCGTCCTTCGGCTTGACAATCTGCCGCTTGTCTTTTAAAACCACGTGCCTCGAATAGAACAAGTTCGTGATTGCCCGGGGCTGGGGCTCTCCAGGACCCGCCCGATCTCAGCACGGAACCGTCGCCGAGTCTAGGGAGGGACGTATATGAGGCCGCGCGCAACCCAGTCAATCAACTGTCCGCTGTGGTGCGGATCTCTTGTCCTTCTCGCCGGCCTGGCCGCAACAGAGGCCCGGGCCGACGCGATCTACTCGATTACGGACCTTGGCACACTCTCAGGCCAGACATCGAGTGTCGCGACTTCGATCAACAACCAAGGGCAAGTGGTCGGGATCTCTTACAACAGCTCCGATGGCTACTTCGGAACGGTCCCGAGCCCTCCCACAGCCGCACCGCCGACTTTCAACATGACTGGCAACGGTGCCCAGTCGTTCCTGTACAACAATGGCCAGGTCTCTCAAATCAACCCGACCGGCGGCCTAGCGACTTCGATCAATAACCAAGGTCAAGTCGTCGGGGGCAAGTATTCCTCGATCAATGACTCGGGCCAGTACGTTACAGGGGCTTGGTCGGGGATAAATACCGGAAACGTGAACGTAATCAGTCAGTTGGTGAGTGGTGGGACGACGACAAACCTTCCTCCCCTCTTCAACCCGTATTCCATTAACAATTCCGGGCAGACCGCCGGGTTGGTCGTCGTCAACGGAGCTGGGTTCACCGATGTCCACCCAGCGGTCTATCAGAATGGGCAAGTCACCGACCTCTTCTCGAAGGTCGCCAGCGGGGAGCGCTACGACAGCAGGGCGATCGCGATTAACCAGAACGGAGACGTGATCATCACCGTGCAACCGTTCACTGGACTGCAAGGGTCGCAGGCTGGCCCAATGAGCTCATACCTCTACAACGCAAGCACAGGGCTGGTGACGAATTTGACCGCACTCCCCGGCGGCTCGGGGATGATCGCGGCGGCGCTGAACGACAAAGACCAGGCCGTTGGCAGCGGTTTCCTTTATAGCAATGGGTCCATCCAGGCGCTCCTGAGTCTGCTACCAGCTAACTCCGGCTGGAGCAGCCTCAATGCGACCGGCATCAACGATGCTGGCCAGGTCGTTGGTCAAGGATTGATCAACGGCCAAGAACAGGCGTTTCTGATGACGCCGAGCGCCGAGGAGGTCCCGGAGCCGGGCGCGCTGGCACTTTGGTGTCTGGCCTGGGCCGCGACAGGGCTCTTCATCGCGGCGCGACGTCAGCGAGTTGAGGGCCAGCCATCACCCCGACGATCCTCGAATTCTTGACATAGCGCGCGCCGCCAAAGCGTTCCGTTGATCAAGTTGAGTGGGCTTTCCGAGTTCAAAGAAATCCGCCCCGCGAACCGCTGGGTATTGACGGGCGATGCGCCATCCATGATGACCTCCGCCGGAACGCACCGTATAACTCCGTCGGCCCGTGGCGGCGGCCAATCCACCCAGATACGCAGCCAGCTCCGCGAACCGGCGCGTGATTTATTATCGAAGTTTCTTGATTTCTCACGAATCGCCGATTAAGCTCCCTGCCACTTGATCAGGTCGTGCCACTTGTTCTTCGGAAGGATACGAAGGACGTCCGCTCACGGATGTCTCACGCCGACTTCCCAGGGACACACATGATCTCTCGAGATCCCCGCCGGCGCCGATGCCTCGTTCCCTTGGTCACCCATCTTGAGTCGCGCCGGCTGCTCGCGGTTACCGTCGTCAGCGACGGTCAGAACGGCACGGATATCGTTGGTCCCGATGCTTCCCAGGGTTCCGATGGAACCCAGGATCTTCGCCTGACCATCAGTGGACTCACAGCGTCTGTTGATCACATCGTGGTCCAGGGACCAACGGGCTTCGAGTGGGCGAGCGAGCCCGATCCAAACGGGTATGCGCTCGCGGAGTACTTTGTGACATCGCCGTCGACAGACGACGTCTATATCAACCCCCAGGTCAAGAGCGACCTGCCCCCACCCGGTGGCTCGTTGCCGCTGGGCGGCTCGACGGGGAGCTTGATTCCACTGCAAGACGGAAATCAGCTCACCTTTTACATTTACTATTCGGGCCAAACAAACTACGTTACGCCGGCCCCAACGGTTACGTTGAGCTCGTCGAACTTCACCTCCGCAACCGACCCGATCACCGAGCCCCAGACACCGAACAACGTCGTCAACGACTTCAACGTCGTGTACAAGGGGCAAGATGGCACCTATCATTATTCGTATGAACAAGGTGATGCTCACTTGTACGTTACGCCGCCGACCGGCCAGCAGACATTCAGCAGCAACCTTATTTCCAATTTCAGTCAGGTTGTTTGGACTTTGAGCGATAACGCGGGGATGACCTGGGACAGCACGATGTCGAGTCAAGGACATAATCAGCTCGACGCATATTTGGAATCGTCCGATGCGGTCGTCGATCTCTATTTTCCACCGGTGAGAAGCGAGGCGCCTGTCAATGGGTCGCCATCGAACACGATGCTGCTTCAGGTCACCCTACCCAATGACCCGACAGTCTACGTGTCGCCATTCATGGGAGGGACCGCGAACCCTGCCGAGATAACCAACGGTTTCAACAATCAGCCCGCCCCGTCCCCGGATCCCACGACCGAGAGCCAGCTCGACGCGGACCTCCATTCCGAAAGCCCGGAATACGATACGATCGACTTGCCCGCGAACCAGACAATCACCATCACCCAACCCATCCAAATCACGCACTCGGTCCAAATTGTCGGCAACAACGCGACGCTCGATTTCAACCAAGGCAGCACCGGAGCTTGGCCTTCGTCGGCCGGAGGTGCCATTTACGCGAATAATTCTTCGTATACCGACATCCAGATCGAGCTGGAAAACTTCACCATCAAGTTCAATATGAGTGCGCCGATCGTTTGGGCAAACCCATCGGGCACCCAACCCGCGAGGTGGGACCCGAACATCAACGCGTTCGAAAATCTCAACCACGCCGTCATCGATACGGGAGACACGAATACGTCTCAAAACATCCAAAATATTAAGCTGATCGATATGACAGTATACGGCCCTCCTGCATTTCAAGCAGCGAACTTCCCGAGCATTCAAGCCGGTGCACCCTCGGGCGATGTCTATGTCGGCGAACCAGACATCGCACTGGTCAATACGAACGGGGCACAAGGGATGAGCGACAGCGGGAGTATTACCGGCAGTACCTTTCAAGGGGGCCCTATCAATCTGACCGGAGGCCCGTGGAACGTGACCGGTAACACGATTCTGGGCGCGACGGCGTATACGTACTCGACGGCCGCGTTCGCATTGTCGACGCCGCACGACGTCACTCTCGTTGGCAACACCGTCTCCCAGTCCGATCCGAACGGGACGCTGTTCCGGCTCATGAACATCAGTGTCGCCGGAGAGAACAACGTGATCGAAGACAATTGGGTGGGCGGAGGCGTTGGGGCGATTGGAGACGAAGTGCAGTACAACGCCGCGGATACACCTCCCGAGTATATCGGGCTCAATGACGGCGAACTCATCGTCGAGGAGGAGAACGCGGTCATATTTGAAGGAAGGCCGGGCGCCGTCTCGGCGGACGGCCGGATCCTTGCCATTCAAAACGTGCGTGCACCCGTCACGGAGACCAACGACACCGCGCATCAGTACGTCGTTTCAATCCTTTCCGGTGTGAACAGCAATGGAACCGCTAATATGAGCCTCGCGGGCCAGTGGTTCCGGATTGCGCAGGTGGTCGTGAACGCTCCCACCGGTACCAACGAGCTGCTGATGGCGGACCCTCTGCCACAGATGCCGTCAGGCGGTTATTATGAGATTGAGATTACGAATGCATTTGTCGACACGTCATTTATCAATAATACTATCAATATGACCAAGCAGTCCAGCGGCATCAAGATCGACGGCAGCAACTTTGACACGCGGATCATCGGCAACCAGATCATCGGAAACACGAGTTACTCGACCACGACGACTTCCACGGCGATGCTGATTGGGGCCGGGCTGAACTCGGCCCCAACAAGTGGAACGTCCTTGCCGTTACCGCTCAATTGGACCGCACTGCCCAATCTGGGCGTGGTGATCGAAGACAATACGATTCGAGACGTGGTCGGTGGGATTCAGCTTGGAGTTGAGCACAATATTTCGTGGTATGGTGGAACCAATCTGACGACGGCGGAAGCCGGTCGCGTCTTTCTGACTGCGTCCGTGACCGGAAACGTGTTCGAGTGGGACCAAACCGCTCTGACCTCCTGGGAAACCGACTATGCTACAGTGTTTAACGACAACCCCGCGGAAACCGAGGTTCCGCCGACGATTACGGTCGGCTTCCATTTTACACCTTGGCCAACCGGTCCGTACGGTGACCCGCGCTTCCCCTTCACTGTCGGCAATGTCGATCCCCACCTCAAGGAATCATTCTTTGTCGACCCGGCAGAAAACGTGCTCGCGATGCAGGGCAACGCGTACCAGATCATCAATTCCAGCGGAACGATTTCTCCGCAACCGGAGCCCTCGGGACAAGCCTATGAAGGAACCATTAACGGTACAGTGGTCGATCCGGAAGTATCGGCCCAATCTTACAACGGCACAGACTATTATTATCCTTTCAATATTGACAACCTGAATATCAACACTGGGCAAGCCTCGGGAGGGGGACTCGCGCAAAGCCCTCAGGCCCTCATGGTGGGCCAGGACAACTACGACCTGGTCGGCGCCGGCTCGGGCACGCCCACGCCCGACGGCACCCAGGACCTGCACATCGAGTTGACCGGCCTGTCGCCGACCGCGACGGTGCAGAGCGTCACGGTCATCGACACTTCCGACACCGAGCAGTGGGTGTATCCCGAGTCCGGATCGTCACCGCAGATTGTCTTCTCGCAGGGCACCGGCGCGCCGACGGCTGACATCTTTATCCAACCCACCGCGAGCCATCTTGACGATGCCTTCACCGTCCTGCTCACCTACAAAACGGGTGGTCCCATCACGATTCCCGTTCAGGGCGTGCTGTTCAATCCCTCGCTGCCGGTTCTTCCCACGATCTCGCCGGCCCCGCTGGGCCTGGGTGCCACGTCCGTCACGTCGAGCCATGTCGCGCTCTCCTGGACGGCCGCTCCCGGCGCTGCCTCGTACATTGTCCTGCGCAGCCCCGCCGGCTCAACCCTCTCATGGACGATCATCGCCGCCGGTGTCACAGGGACCACCTACACTGACGCGTCCGTGGCCAATGCGACGGCCTACGAGTATGCCGTGCGCTCGACGTCCTCGTTCGGCAACTCGACCTCGGTCAATTCCGCGTTCAGCCAGTTATTCCCGGTGACGACCGGAAGTCCAGCCGACGTCCTCGCGGCCACCGCGCTGGGGCTGTCGCTGATCGAGGGGCAGACCTTCAGCGGCACGGTCGCGACCTTCACCGACACCAATCACGCCACCCCCGCGTCGAGCTTCACCGCCACGCTCAATTGGGGCGATTGGCTGACAACCCCGGGAACCATCGTCGGCTCAAACGGCAGCTTCGCCGTCAGCGGCACCCAAACCTACTCGGCGTTCGGGAGCTTCGCACTCCAGGTTCAGATCCAAATGGTCGCGCCGGGCACCGCGACCGCGTCCACGGTCAGCACCATGGCGGTCTCGCCGCCGGTCGGTGAGCTCCCGCTCACGAGCTACTTCAACCAGGTCGGCATCACCACCAGCGGCAGCAGCACCGAAGGGAAGCTCGGCGCCGGCGGTAACTTGAGCTATTCCTCCGGCGCCCTGGGGGGATCCACCATCGTCTGGAACTCGGCCGCCTTCCAGCTCGGCTCTGCAAACGCCGCCGACGTCGTACAGGCGACCGGCCAGACCATCAGCCTGAATTGCAGCAACTGCTCGAGCATCGAGCTGCTCGCCGCCGCCACGAACGGCGCTAATCAGGGCGGCGTTTTTACCATTAATTACTCGGGTGGCTCGTACGATCAGGATACGCTCGGCTTCAGCGACTGGATTCAAGGATACGGCAGCGCGGGCACAAACGCGCCGGGGGAGACGACCGTGCTGAAGATGGTCTCCTTCGACACCTACTCCGGTGGAACCAACTCGCAGACGGGTGGGAATACCTATCTCTACGGGTACGTCATCCCGTCGAATCCGGGCAAGACGATCACGGGTCTGGTGCTGCCGAATAACTCGGGCATCGCCATCCTGGCACTCGACGAGATCAGCCAGCCTGCGCAGGTCAACCTGACGAGCTACTTCAGCCAGGTCGGAATCACCACGAGTGGCAGCTCGGTCTCCGGCCAGTTCAGCAGTCCGAGCGGGTCGAGCTTTTCCTCGGCGGCCCTGGGCGGTAGCACTGTCACCTGGGGCTCGAGCACCTTCAACCTCGGCCCGGCCAACGCCGACGACGTTGTTCCGGCCAGCGGAGATTTGGTCGCGCTTCCCCCCGGCAACTACTCGAGCATCGAGGTGCTAGCGGCCAGCATGCACGGCGTCAACGAGGCGGCCCCGATGAACGTCGATTACTCGGACGGCTCGGTGAGCTTCGATACGCTTGCCTTCAGCGACTGGCGCTATGGGTACAACGGGGCGGGTACCGACGGGCCTGGCGAGTCGACCGTCATCAGCATGAGCTACTACAATTCCTTCTCGGGCGGCGTCGATACCAAAACCAGCGGCAATGTTTACGTCTACGGCTATACGATTCCCGTCAATCCCAACAAGACGGCGACATGGCTGGCGGTCGGGAACAACAATGCCATCGTGCTCCTGGCCATCGATCTGATCAGCCAGCCGCCGCAGCTCAACATGGGATACGGAAGCAGCTCGACCAGGCTTCCCTACGGCGCCGTCGGAATCACCACGAGCCTTGATCGGAGGCGCGGGAGGCCTGGACGGCGCGGGAGACTCGTACTACGCCGGACCGAATGGGATCGGCAACACGGTCACCTGGGGAACGCAAACGTTCGACGTCGGCCCGGCTGGGACCAACGACGTCCTCGAATTCACCGGAGGGCCGCTGACGCTTCCGCCAGGCAACTTCACGAGTCTTGAGATCCTGGGGGCGGCAACGTTCGGGCGGTTCGAGACCGGCGAGATCTGGGTCTATTACACCGACGGCACCTACGACACGTTCTTCCAGGACTTCAGCGATTGGAGGAACGGCTACAACGGAACCGCCGGCACGACCGCGCCAGGCGAGACGATCGTCGACACGATGAGCGCGTACGACACCTCTTCGGCGACCGTGCAGGGGACGGTGTACCTGTACGGCTACGTGCTGCCTGTCAATCCCAACAAGACCGTCTCCCAGTTGGCGATCTCGAACGACGTAAACATCAAGATCCTGGCCATCAACGACGTCAACCAGCCGCCGCAGGTCAACCTGGCGGCCGGCACGAATCAGGCGCCGACCGCCGATAATCAGCAGGAAATCACGTCGACCCTGACCCCGAACCTCGTCGCGGGAAATTCCTTCTCCGCCGCCCTACAGCCCTACGGGCTCGGCAACACCGTTTCATGGAACCTGCAGACCTTCGACATCGGGCCTGCAGCGTACAACGACGTGATGGCGCTGGGAGGCGTGTCGATTAACCTGCCCCAAGGCAATTTCACGAGCTTACAGCTTCTGGGGGCGTCGATGAGCGGCCACTTCGAGACCGCCATGCTCTGGGTTCACTACACCGACGGAACTTACGACACGTTCACCCAGGACTTCAGCGACTGGCTCACGGGCTACAATGGGACCTTCGGCTCGACCGCACCGGGCGAGTCGATCGCCTTGCAGATGAATACGTACAACAACAGTTCGACCGGAGTCGTGAATCAGAAGGCCGACCTCTACGGCTACGTGCTGCCCCTCAATCCCAATAAGACCGTCCAGTACTTACAGATCACCAACGACGTCAACATCAAGATCCTGGCCGTGGACGAGGTCGACCAGCCCGAACAGGTTAATCTCGGCCATGGCGTGAACTCATCCACCCCGGCTTTCAATTCGGTCGGGATCACCATGAACGGCCTGAGCAACGTCGGCGCCGGGCTCGACGGGTCCGGCGATTCCTACTCGGCGGACCTGCTGGGCAGCACGATGACCTGGAACTCTCAGGTCTTCGAAATGGGGCCGGCGTCCGCCAATACCTCGCTTTATAACGTCGTCGAGGGCAGTGGCTACCCGCCGATCCAGCTTCCGCAGGGTTATTACACGAGCATCCAGCTCCTGGCGACGGCAGCCGGCGGCTATCCCACGTCGGGCCAATTCTATGTCGACTATACCGACGGCAGCACCGATGTTTTCTCCCTTGGCTTGAGCGACTGGCACAATGGCTTCACGGGCGCCGGAACGACCATGCCGTGGGAGACGATCGCGGCGACCATGAGCTACTACAATACGAGCACGGGGAGCAGCAGCAGTCCTCCCAATACCCATTTGTATGGCTACGTGCTCCCGACCAATCCGAACAAGATCGTGGAGGACGTGCGGGAGCCGAACAACGCCGGTGTCAGGATCCTGGCCATCGACGTTGTCGACCAGTCGGAGGAAGTCAATTTGGGGGATGCTGTCTCCTCCGCGAGCCCGGCGTTCAACACGGTCGGGATCACAATGAACTCCGAGACGCAGGTCTCGGGCGGGATCGACGGCGGTGGGGACAGCTTCTCCGCGAATGCGCTGGGAACGACCGTCAACTGGAACGGCCAGACATTCAACGTCAGTCCGGCCAGCGCCCTGACGTATATTCCCAACGTGGTCATGGCCAGCGGTTCTCCCCCTATCGCGGTACCGCAAGGGCATTATACGAGCATTCAGGTCCTGGCGACGGCGGCGTTCGGGCCCGTTTCCGACCAGTGGTACGTCGACTACACCGACGGAAGCACCGATACCTTCACGCTCGGCGTGAGCGACTGGATCGGTGGTTACGACGGCGCGACCACGACGGCATCTTGGGAGTCGATCGCGCTTCCGATGAGCTCGTACAACCGGGATGTGGCCAGCGGAAACACGTCCGGAAACGTGTACCTTTACGGATACGTTCTGCGCACAAACCCGGCCAAGGTCGTCGAGGACGTCCGCGCCGAACGACAATGACGTCAAGATCGTCGCCATCGACACCGTCAGCCAGCCGACGGAAGTGAATCTCGGCAATATTTCCGCGTCGGCTTCTCCCTATCTCAATGTCACGGCCATCACCACCAACTCGGCGTATGGGGCGAGCAGCGGAATCGACGGCTTGGGCGACACGTATTCGGCGAATGCCATGGCGACCTCCGCCGCCGGCTCTGGGGCGACGCCGGCATGGAACGGCCAGACGTTCGAGCTCGGCCCGTTTTCGATTAACAACGCCGTCCAGGCCACCGGCCAGACGATCAACCTCCCACAAGGCTATTACACGAGCCTTCAGCTCCTGGGTACGGCGACCGGCGGCGCCCCCCAGAGCGGAACGTTTACCGTGAACTACGTCGGAGGAGGTACCGCCACCTTCACCCAGACGTTGAGCGACTGGAAAAACGGATATACGGGTGGGGGAACGACGGCTCCCGGCGAATCCATCGTCTCCGCGATGACCTCCTACAATACAAACTCGAGCGGGAACAAGAGCGGCAATGTGTATCTTTATGGATATGTCTTCCCCGTGAACCCGGCGAAGGAAGTCGCCTCGATCGCGTTCCCGAACAACGCCGATATCAAGATCCTGGCCATCGACGAGATCAATGAGCCCGCGCAAGTCAACCTGGGCGACGTCGCCAACTCGGCGACGCCCCCGTTCAATGTCAGCGCCATCACGTTCAACACGCACACCGGGGTCAGCGGCGGCGGCTTCGACGGATCGGGCGACACCTATTCGGCCAACGCGTTGGTCACCGCCGATGGAAGTGCGTCCAGCCTCGCCTGGAACTCTGAAACCTTCTTCATCGGCCCGGTTTTCAACGACAGCGCCGTGCAGGCCAGCGGCCAGTCCATTACCCTGCCCGAGGGATCATTCTCGAGCATTCAGCTTCTGGGCGCGGCGACGGGAGGGACGGCACAGAGCGTCACCTTCACGGTCTACTACGTCGGCGGGGGAACGTCGAACTTCACGCAGACTTTCAGCGACTGGAAGAACGGATATACGGGCGGGGGAACTACGGCCCCCGGCGAGTCAATCGCTTCCACAATGTTGTCCTACAACACAACGGCGGGAAACACCTCCGGCAAGGTCTACCTCTACGGATACTCGTTTTCGACAAACTCCGCCAAGACGATCTCATCGATCACATTCCCCAACAAGAGCCAGATCAAGATCCTGGCGATCGATGAGGTCAATCAATCAGAGCAATACATGTTCGTCCTGGGAGGCGGCGACCAGGGACTGGTGAGCCCAGGGACCGGAACCGCTGGCTTGAAAACCGCGCCGGCGGCTCCCGAGAGGACCCAGTCCCCGGCGAGCCTCTCGCCAACGTCCGGAACTTTGTTGTCGCTGGCCATCGACGGGGTTGTCTCGTCGCGGCGCATGTTTGACTACGACGATGACCTGAGCCCAGCGCTCGATCCGGCGGTCGAGGCGAGCGCGATGGACGAGTCGGCCGCGGGGGTGGCCGTGGGCGCGATTGCGCTGGGGCCGATCCCCGCTCCGCTCGCTCCCGTCGCCGATTGCCTTCGATTGAAAATCGGTTCCAACGTCCCACCGCCGTGATTCCTGGGAGCTTCACAAATCGCCGTTGCGTAGCTTGAAACGCTCTTCGAAAGCGAAAACGTGTAACGTTCGCTGACTTCGAGGCACCGATCGTGTGGAAGCATAGCCAGGAACGGAGCTTTCCCATCAAAGGGAGGCGGGAGTGGTTGCATCCCAGATGAATGAATTCCTGTTGGTCGCCCAACGGGACGGAAGACTCCGGATCCTCTGAGGGGACCGATCATGGCCGCGCCGCCGCGCATTCTGGCTTTGCATGCTCATCCGGACGATGTGGAGTTTCAATGTGCCGGGACGTTGATCCTGTTGCGCGAGCAGGGATGCCCGGTCACGATTGCCACGATGACACCTGGCGATTGTGGCAGCGCCGAGCACGATTCCGAGGCGATTTCGGCCATCCGGCGCGAGGAGGCGCGGGCATCGGCCGCACTGATCGGCGCCGACTACGTTTGTCTCGAGTTCCGCGATCTGGCCATCTTCAACGACGACGAGTCGCGGCGGCGGGTTACCGAGGCATTGCGCCGGATCCAGCCGGCGATCATCCTCACGGCTCCGCCGGCGGACTACATCGCCGATCACGAGATGACGAGCCTGCTGGTGCGCGACGCGTGCTTTGCCGCCCCTTGCCCGAACTACACGACGCGGCAATGGGACCCGGCGCCCCCCTTGGCCAAGATTCCGCACCTTTATTTCGTGGCACCGGTCGAGGGTCGCGACCGCGACGGCCGGCCCGTCACGCCCGACTTCCACGTCGACGTTTCCCGTGTCTTCGCGACCAAGAAGCAGATGCTGGCCTGTCACGCAAGCCAGCGCAACTGGCTGCTCCGGCAGCACGGGATGGACGAGTACCTTGCCATCCAGGAGCAGTGGGGCGCGCGGCTCGGGTCGGAGATCGGAGCCGCCCAGGCCGAGGCATTCCGCCACTATCGCGGCCATCCCTACCCGCAGGATAACCTGCTGCTCGAATTGCTAGGGCAGGATGGACGTGGTCTCACGGCATCGCGTAGTCAATGAGCTGCGCGATCGTGCTGCGCAGCTCGCGGCGGTGCACGATCCGGTCGATAAACCCATGCTCGCACAGGAATTCGCTGGTCTGAAACCCGATGGGTAGCTGGACGCGCACGGTCTGCTCGATGACCCGCGGGCCGGCGAAGCCGATCAGGGCCTTGGGCTCGGCGAGAATGAAATCGCCCAGCGAGGCGAAGCTGGCGGCGACGCCTCCCATGGTGGGATGAGTCAGCACGCTGATGTACAGGCCTCCCGCGGCATGAAACCGGCCGAGCGCGGTCGAGACCTTCGCCATCTGCATCAGCGAGAAGATCCCTTCATGCATCCGGGCTCCGCCGCCCGACCCGGAGACGATCACCAGGGGAAGCCGCTCCTGGGTTGCCTTCTCGACAGCCCGGGTGAGTTTCTCGCCGACGACCGAGCCCATGCTCCCCATGATGAAGCTGCTGTCGGTGAGCCCGAAGACGATGCGGATCCCCTTGATATATCCCTGCCCGACGACGGCGGCCTCATCGAGGCCGGTGCGCGCCTGCTCCTCCTTGACTCGCTCGGGGTAAGGCCGGCGGTCGTTGAAGCCGAGAGGATCGAGCGGCTGCAGGCCGGCGAACCATTCCTCGAAGGTGTCGGGGTCGAGCAGGTGGGCGATCCGATCCATCGCGGAGAGCGGGAAATGGTGGTTGCACTCGGGGCAGATGCCAAGGTTTTGCTCGACCTGTTTGCGCACCAAAGTCGCCGGGCACCCGTCGCAGCGCATCCAGACACCTTCGGGCACGCGCTTGGCTTCGGAGTGCCCATGCCAGGCATTCGGCGCTCGTCCGTCACGCGTTGCCATGGCTGGGTTCCTCCACTCTCCGCTCCTCTGACTCCGTAATGCGCGATGCCGCTTCCGGGAATCGCTTGCCCCGCGGCGGGACACGATCAAGAAGCCGTTCCGTTGCGCAGCAAGACGGGTGCGATTGCGATCAGTTCGAAGCCGAGCGAGGGCCAGTGTTCGTCAAGCTGGACGAGCGGCTCGCCTTTCAGGTAGCAGGCGACCATCCTGGCCAGCGGCTCGGCGACGACCAGCCCGATGGCATCGTCGTGATGCCGCTTGAGTAACGGGCGAAAGGCCGCCTTGATGCGCCCCATCGCACATTCCACCGTCTCGCCCTGAGGGGCGCAGATGGTCTCCGGGTCGTCGATCCACTGGCGAAACAACTTGGTATTCCGCCGCTTGATCTCGTCGATCTGGAGCCCTTGCCAGAGGCCCTGGTCGAGGTTGCGAAACTCGTCGATGCGTTTGGGCCGGATGCCCAGCGCCTTGCCGACGATCTCGGCGGTCCCTACCACACTCTCGCCGGGACCGCAGTACAGGGCCGACAGAGGTGAGCCGTCCAGGCTTGAGGTCAGCCTCTGTGCCATCCGTGTGACTTCGCCGTGCCCGCGTTCGCTGAGCGGAATGTCGAGGATGCCTTGGAGGCGATTTTGCTCGTCGTAAACCGTCGCGCCGGGCCGGATCAAAACCACTTGGAACATTCTTGGGATCAGACAAAGAGACCGTGCCGGTCAGGGAGAGATCGCGTCGAACGCCTCGACGCTGGTCGCAGACACGGCAGAGTCGACCAGATTCGCCAGAGTGAGAGCTTCCGGGAAAACGAATAGTATAAACGCTTGGGCGGTCGCCTGTCAATGTAGGCTGTGTGGCGTTATACTTTGGCGCGAGAGCACTTGCGGCGAAGCGATTCCGCGGCGCGCGGCCTGTGCCGGTAACGTTGCGGCCCGGATCTCCGCGGCGTGCCGCGGGCCAGAACAACTGATCCTTGTGAGTCTACGATCGATGCGATTGACCTATCGTTGTGTCTTTATCGGCTGGGGGATGGCCATGGCTTCGACGGTTTGCGGCGTGGAACCGCCCAACACTGAGGATGCCGTCCTAGAATCGTTCTTCCGCGAATACCTTGAAGCCGCGTTTCACCATGAGCCCATGATGGCGACGCGGCTGGGCGACCACCGGTTCGACGATCAGCTCGACGACCTATCGGTAGCCGCCCGTGCGGCCAGGCATGCTCATGATGTGGAGACCCTCGCCCAGCTAAGCCGCAAGATACGCCATGAAAAGCTGTCGCGCGACGGTCAGATCGACTACGAAATTCTGGGCAGTCATTTGAAGCGTACCATCTGGCTGGACGAGACGTTTCATCCGTTCGACGACGATCCACGCATTTACGGCGAATATATCACCGAGAGTGTTTATTTGCTCTTGACGCAGTCATCGCGGCCGCAGGCGATCAACGTCAAGAACGCGTTGACCCGGATGGCGCAAGATTCCGCGAGTGATGGACATCGCCCGGGCGACGATCAAGAATCCGCCGCGAGTGAAGGTCGAGACGGCGATCCGCCAGGCCGAAGGCGCCATCGGCTTCTACGAACAAGACGTGTTCAATCTCGCCCCGGAAGAGGACGCGGCCACGCTCCGGGAGAGGGCCTTGCCGATCGCGAGTGCGCTGCGGCACCACCGAGACTTCCTCAAGAGCGTGGTCCTTCCGCGATCGAATGACGACTGGCGGATCGGACCGGAAAGGTTTGCGCACAAGCTCGAGCTCGAGCTCGACTCCGGAATCGCGGCGGACGAGGTGCTTGCGGAGGCCGAGCGGGAGGCCGCGCGAGTGGAAGCCGAGATGGCCGTGATCGCGCGGCAGTACTGGGGAAAGGTCTTTCCCGGCAAGCCGGTGCCCCTCGACGACCCGGAGGGCCGCCGCTATTTGATCAAGCAGGTGCTCGGGGTGGTCGCCGACGATCACGGCACGCCATCGACCCTGGTCCACGATGTCCGGGCCACTGTTAACGACATCAAAAGATTTATTATCGATCAGCGCATTGTCCGGCTGCTCGAGCCTGACCGCTGCCGGATCGTCGAGATGCCCGAGTTTCTCCGGGGGAATTCGGTCGCCTATTTGAACCCGGCACCGCCCCTGGACGTCGAAGGCTTTAGCGAATACGCGGTCAGCCCGCCGCCCAAGGATTGGAGCAGCCGGCAGGTCGAGAGCTACCTGCGGGAATACAATCGTTCGATGCTCAAGATCCTGACGATTCACGAAGCGTACCCCGGCCATTACGTGCAGCTTGCGCACAGCAACCGCTGTCCGTCTTTGATCCGCCGGGTGCTTTCATCCGGGACCTTTGCCGAGGGCTGGGCGGTCTACACCGAGCAGATGATGCTCGACCAGGGATTTGGCGGGGGCGACCTTGGCCTGCGGCTCCAGCAGTTGAAGTTCTATCACCGTACGGTGGTCAACGCGATCCTGGACCACAAGATGCATGCGGGAACGATGACCGATGCCGAGGCGATGGACTTGCTGGTGGGCCGTGCGTTTCAGACCGAAGGCGAGGCCATGGGCAAGATCATCCGTGCCAAGCAGACATCGTGCCAGCTTTCGACGTACTTCGTCGGCCGGACGGCCTTCCATCGCTTGCGGCAGCAGATTCAGCGCGAGCTGGGTGACCGTTTCGACCTGGAGCGGTTTCACGAGGCCGTGCTCGCCCAGGGAACGATTCCCGTGAAGTATTTGCCCGAGTTGGTTCGCAAGGCGCTCGGGCTGCCTGTTCATCGATCGGGCCAGACCTGAACCGCGCCGAATCAGGCTGGCGCCGGATCAAAGTAGAGGTGCAATCCGACGGGATCGTCAATTCCAGTTTTTTCAGATTTCTTTTGGCGAACGATCTTCGGTGTGTGTAGCATATCCCATGAGTCTGCCGCCGTGGATGGGTCACACGTTTAAGTCGCCAGGTCGCGACCGGTCATTCGACCGCTCACTTCGCAGAGCCTAAGTCCTGTGAGAGCGTGCCCCGGAGCGTCTTTTAGGCTGGTGCTCTGAGAACGGGGAACGTACTGTGCCAGGTTTACCTCTTGCCGGGTTGGTGCGGGAGTCGCTGCTGACTCGAACCGTGACCTGTGCCAATTGCTGGCACTCGTTCCCTCCGGAGGCGGTGGTCTGGATTTCGGTTCATCCCAAACTCGCTGGCGAGCCCCAGCTCGATGTGTCACAGATGGCGAATCCGCAACGGCGTTTTATTCCGGAGCGTTTCGACGTCGAATGCCGGGCGCTGGATTCCTACGGGGCACCCTGCACCCAGCTTGCCTGCCCGCGGTGCCGGCTCCAGATCCCCCGCGCTTCGCTGGAGATGCCGAGCGTGGTTCTCTCGCTCTTGGGTGCTCCCGGCAGCGGAAAGTCGGTCTATCTCACATCGATGATCTTTACGATGCGGCAGGAGGCGACCCGTCTGGGATTGCGATTTCAGGATGCCGACTTGACGCTGAACAAGCAGTTGACCGATGACGAGCAGAAGATGTTCCTCGATCCGGAAGCGGAGCGCGCTCGCCCGTTCGAAGACGCCGTCAAGAAAACGAAGGACGAGGGAGATTCTCGGTTCCGGACTTCGCTGATCGACGGCCAACTCGCCAATTTTGTTCCACCTTACACCTTTTTGGTGACTCCGGCGGCAGGACACCCTCGACTGGACGAAGCCGAGCGCCTGTCCCGATTGTTGTGCCTGTACGACAACGCCGGCGAGCACTTTCGACCGGGAGCTGACACATCGCGAATGCCCACGACCCGTCACCTCGCGGCGTCCAAGGGGCTGATGTACACCTTCGATCCCACCAAGGATCGCAGGCTGCGCCGGCGCCTCGGGGACCAATCGAACACGGGTTTGGGCCTCGATCGCCAGGACATCGTCTTGATCGAGGCCTGCAACCGCATCCGCGAGCATGCAGGAATCTCGCAAACCGCTCGGATACCGCAGACGCTGGTGGTCGTGCTGACGAAGTTCGACGCCTGGCGGAATCTGGTTCCCGACCTTGAACGCGGCAGGACATTCAGAACCTGCCCGGGCACCCGGATCGACGCTCTGGAATGG
Source organism: uncultured Isosphaeraceae bacterium (assembly GCA_963781785.1). GTDB lineage: Bacteria > Planctomycetota > Planctomycetia > Isosphaerales > Isosphaeraceae > CAWAHD01. Next base: position 2,879,676 of record CAWAHD010000002.1, read on the forward strand.
GACGAAGTGGAAGCCACGTCGACCGCTTGCCGCAATCTTCTCTGGGAGTACTGCCGCGAGTTCATCACCGCGGCCGAGAGCGTCTCCGACAGCGTGATCTACGCACCGGTGGCGGCGGTGGGCTGGGATGTCGGGACCGACACGAAGACGGGCTTGCCGAGTTTTGTCGGCGCCAACTGCCAGCCGCACGGTGTGCTGGTCCCGCTTCTTTGCCTGCTGAGCAAGGCGATTCCTCGAGTCGTGCCGTCATTGCGGCGGCGTACAGGTTAGGAAACGAATTCCAATATGGTTCATCGCGCAGTCCCGGCTTCGGTCACAAAAGATCAGCGTAGAACCCAACTGCGACGGGAGTCGAGCCGGTGCCTGCCGATCTCTTGGGTAGGATCTCATGATTGCCGAGTTGATCTACACGTCCGCGGCCAAGACACTCGACGGGTCAGGCTATGGCGTCGTGGCCAAGTCCGCCAATCTGCCGGAGCGGCTTGAGACTTTCCTTCGAGAGCTCAGTCGCTACGACTTCGCCCTGCCAGGGCCCGCCGATTCAACGGTTCCGGGCCCGATCGTCTTCTCCCACGCGAAGTTTTCGGAGCACATCGCAACATGGCACGTCCTCTCGAGGGTCGCGCCCGGCGGTTATGACTACTCTCAGCGCGCGGTCTATCTCGCTCACCATGTGGCGCTCGCGGGTGATGAACTCCACGTGGCGAATGTGATCGATCTGATTCGAGCACCATCGATGTTTGTGTCCCAATGGGATGGTCACGTCGGCCTGTTGCCCGCACGGCAGCTTCCGGCCCTCGCTCAAGTGCGAACCGCTCGGACGACCAGCGAGCTGGGGCCTGGCCATCTCGCGTGGCTGAAAGCGTGGGGCGACGCGCGGGACCACCGAGACGGCGGCGCGAGTTTTCTGATCGTGCCCAGAAACGCTGACGTCTTGGACCTTTTTGCCGAGGCGCTCTCCCTCTACTCCCCGAGATTCGCCGCCGACGTTGCCTTCATCACACACATGAACGCCGATCGACCAGGAGTTCACTTCGATTGGATGGGAGTTGTCGCCGGCAGTGAACTGGCTCGATCGATTGCACAGCGGTTTCCAGACCGGACGCTGGATCTCACCAAACCGTACACCGGGACTGTGCCGGCTCCTGCTCGCAAGGAGCACGCGGCCGTTGCGGCGACAAGACCGAAAAAACACAGCGCCGCCCTTGGACCCCCCGTCACGCCGGCAAGACACGATCAGGATTTCGACGCCATCTGGTTTGATGAGATCCGCCCACGCCCTGACCGCGACCTTCCCGATGAGCCGGCACCGCAGAAACTTGCTCCGCCTCCGCCTCCGCCTCTCCCGCCTTCCGCCTTCTCGATGACCGGGGCGCCGATCATTGCGCTGGCCGTGCTGCTCACCGCGACAATCGTTGCTCTTGCGGCGTGGCAGTTCCGGAACGTCATAAGTGGCCCGAAAGTCGCTACTGGGCAACCGGCTGGCGGCGAAGCTGTTCCGGGCAAAGAGACGAACCCGGATGGCGGCGAAGCTGTTCCGGGCAAAGAGACGAACCCGGCCGTCCCCGAACCGGGCCCAGCGAGCGTGGGCGGTGGTATTGCACAGAACAAGGATCGCCCCGGCGATGGTGGGGATTTCGTCGGTCCTCCGCGGTCGGGTGCCGGACCGGCACCCGGAGCGAAGTCACCGAACGGTCCGAATCACTTGATCGGGTCGGAACCCGGCGATCCGTTGCCGCCGATCAAGATCTACCACTTGAGCCACTGGCTTCTACCGGCCGACGACGATGGAGATGCCGAGAACCCCGACCCGAAGTGGGCCCCGGTTCCGGTTGAGGATGGAGTGGACACCCAGATCAACGGAATTGACAAGCCCACCCTCAAGTTACTGCCTTGCACGGGGCTCGCGCTCTCATGGACGCCGTTCTCGGACGACCAGTACGGCAGCGGTATCGACGCGTACCGCGGCCTGCCTAGCGCTAAACGGAGGATCGCGCTGCGCGTGAAGAACCACAAGCTCGAATTGAAGGGGTTGTCGGTGGCGAACGAGGCCTTGATCGGGGCGCTAGAGCTCTCGATCCTTCAGATCGATACCGGTATCCCCAACGATCCGCCGCTCTTGATCGCCTTCACGCCCGAGAAGATGCCGGCGATTCCGCTTGGCGAGTCCAAGAACAAGGATGCGCCTGTCCAGAGTGCCTTCGGCAAGGCCGTCACAACCGCCGGTGCTCGCCGATTCTTCCGGGCGATCGACCGGGAGTCGCAGTATGCCGACGTGCGTGTCCGCGTCGGCCGGGTGACGCTCGCAATTGGCGACCCAGGAGACGCCGGATGGCCGCTCGAACAGAAACGGGAGGATCGGATCGGAAACGCATTCAAATTGGAACCGACATTCCTCGTGCGGTGGCATCCCGCCGGCACCTGGTCAGCCCCGATCAGGGTGGGCGTCAACGTTGACCGAGAGCAGACCGAGGGCCTCCGGGCGATCTCGGCGGACCTGATTTCTCCCACTCCAGTTCCTCAGGCGAAAAAGCTCGAGCCCGCCTCAGAAAGCCGCCAAGAGGCGACCCACACACAAACCGCGCCACGATCCAGAACATCGGGCAAACGGAACGACTCGACGAAAGTCAAGAAACAGGGTGCGGAGCCGGCTCCAGCAGGGGCCGCCAGGAGTCCTGAGGGCAAAACTCAAGAATCGCCGAGCTATGTCGGCAAAGAACAGGAATTGCTGCATGCCGTGTTCGAACGATTCGGGCTCGTCCATGGATCGATCGTGATCCGCGTCAATTATGGAACCACGCCTGACGAGCCCGTCGATCTTCTCCAATTCGGCGAGCCGCGTGAGCTCGCGCGGCCGTTTGACGGGGTCTCAACGACCATGAACACCGAATCCGAAGCCTTTGATCCGCGAGAGTTCCTCGAGCAGTTCCGGCAGTCGCTGCAGGTGAAGACTCCTGAGACCGAAGCCGAAATGCCGCGGTCCTTGTCGATTTACAGCCAGCTTTGCGAGGAAGCCAATCGCCGCCTGCGCGAATGCTTTGCGCTGATCCAGCGCGGCCAGTATTCCGACGCCGTTCAGTTGGCGGAACGGGAGCCCAACTTGCTCGATCGCTGCGCGCTTCTCGAAATCCCGGAACGGGACATGCTGGTGCCCGGTGCCAAGCTGATCGGCGCGAAACCTCCGGTGGTGGTCAACCGCGACCTGGTCGCTGCGGTGCAAGACAGCTATCAGAAGGATACGACCGCCGCGGGAAACCGCAACGTGCTGCACCGATTGACCCTGGCGCAGGCGCCGTTGCCGACGCGATTGACCGTCATGCGGCGGCTGCTGGCTCAGAACCCGAATCATCCGTTCATGGAAGCGGATATCCGTACGTTCGAGCGCGCCTGGTTCAAGCAGGCCGTCCGGTTCGCCCAGTCGCTCGTCAAGGAGGGCCGGCCGCAGTGGATTGCAGAGATTCGGGACGATCTCGAGCACGCGGGCTATCTCGAAAGTCCTCCTTCGGCCTTGATCTCGCAGTTACGATCGGTGGCGGCGAAAGTTGAGGCCGCGCAGCTTCCTGCACTTGCCGAGCAGATCCGCCAGGCGTTCGCCCAGCGTTCCGTCGAAACGATGGAACAACTGGAAGAGCGCTGGAAGTCACTGATGGCTCGCGTCGGTCCAGCCGGCGCCGACGCCGACGCCAGCTCTGGAGTGGCCGACGCGTTCCACTGGCTGGCGCAGTCTCGGGAGCAATCGCGGAAAGGGGATGAGCAGAATGCAGCGCACGATCGCCTGGAGCAAGCGATCGAAGCTCCAGCATCCACCAAGATCGACCTCGAGAGCGCCTTCCGGACTGCCAAAGCCGCGGGCATGGTCGACGGTCGTTTGGACCAGCAGTTCCGCTCAAGGATGGCAGCCATTGACGGCAGCCGCCGCACGCTCGTCATGGGTGTCGCCATCGCGGTAGGCGTCGCGCTCGTTTCGACCATCATCGGCGTCGCCTGGGCCATGTGGCCAAGCGGCACCAGAAGTGAGACGAATCGAGGCGATTTGGCTCCGCCGGGCGCAGGAAACAACAAGCTGAAGAGCGATCTACCAACGACCACCGCTGGATCGCCGGAAGATCGTCCGACCCGGAAGAAATCGAGTCAAAAAGCCGGTTCCTCGGATGAGCTTGCGACGCGGCTGGCGGAATTCCGGAAGCAAATGGAGGGCGCACCCGGTACGACCGGGGCGTTCCAATCTCTGGCGAAGTTTCTGCACGAGGTCGGTGAAGTCTCTCCCGACCAGGAGCAGGCGCTGCGCCAGGCTCGCCAAGGGCGCGCTGCCCACGTGGCTCAAGACGCTCGAGGTGCAACGGGTGTTAGAGACCGGTGCGTTCATGACTCACCCGCTCAACGACGAAGACTGGAAAGGCCAGCCCCCCTACGGCGCGCTGACTGCTGCCGCAGATTATGCGGAGAAGCTGCGCAACCGTGACTTTTCGATCCAAGGGACCGAGGCGGCCAGGCTCAAGGAGCATATGGGCCGAATGGAGATCGTCAATCTCTGGGTCGTTCGCCGCGCGGGCCAACACGCGCGTCATTACACGAAAAAGAAGCCCGCCGCGGGCGAAGACCGAGAGTTCCTGCCCGTCCTGCTCGACAGCATCGGCCGAGAAGAGGATGTGCTGTTTAATGGCAAGCGCACCGTGAGCCGCGCGCCCCAGTCGGTCTTCGCCGAGCAAGCGGCGAAGCTGTGGCAATCGACGCAACGAACGGATTGGATCCAGGATGTCGCAGACACGCACGACAGCCTGCTGGAAATGGGCGATATGGACCCCCTGCTCAAACTCGACCTGGTCCGCAGGTTCTTGAGTTTGGCGGTTCGCACGAGCGCCGGCTATGAGGAAACCCTGGGGGAGATGCCGGAATTCAAGCAGCTTACGGGCCGGGCCGGCCTGATCACAGGGAACTGGCTCGATCCCGGGGAGGACCTCGAAAAGGAGCGTGACCAGGCGACCGCCCTCTTGAAGACGGCCCCGCAGCTCCTGCGCATCTGCGCCCTCGCAACAACCCGCGACGAACAGCGCCTCCTGGCGATCAAGCATGGCCTGGTTGCCATCGGCTGGATCTGCCGGGACGGCGACGATTCGCCGACGCTCGTGAAGTTTGGCGGCGCCAGTCTGGCCGGCCCAAGTCGTCTCTACACCGTCGGCGGCGGCGAGTGGATCGACCTCGGGCTCGTCTCGGACGATCGGACGACAATCCGCTTCAACACGACCGCCGGCGGTTACGTCGGCTGGCCCGTATTCGCTCTTCTATCATCACGTTAGCGCTCGTCGAAAGTGAGCCGGTGCTGGACAGAACGGAGACTCGGGCGAGGGATCGCGAACGCCTCAAGCGAGATCGGAACATCGACATGATTTTCATCTCCTATCGCCGAGCGGATAGCGCGTACACGGCCGATCGAATCTTCGACAGCCTCAAGCGCCGGTATGGCAAACACGCCGTGTTCATGGACGTGGATTCGATTCGGGCCGGCAACGATTTTCGCCGCGTGCTCAAGGACTATCTTTACCAGTCGGACGTCCTGCTGGCGATCATCGGCAAGGAGTGGGTTGCGATGAAGGACGACTCCGGGCAACGGCGGCTCGATCGCGAGGATGACTACGTTCGCCAGGAAATCTTGACAGCGCTCGACCGTGGAATTCCCGTCATTCCCCTGGTGATCGACGGTGCCCAGATGCCAAGCTCCCGGGACCTGCCTTCGGCGCTCCAAGACCTGGCTTTTCGCAACGCGATCAAAATCCGTCCCAGTCGCGACTTTGAACCGGATATGAAGCTCTTGATTGAAACCCTGCAAGACGAGTGGTATGTTCGGCCCGATTCATGGTGGCGTGCATTCTTACCGCGGCGTGCCACCCCGAAGTCTTCGACCGCTGAGCCGCGCGCGCCGGGAAACTCGGGTGAAGCGAAGGCACCCGAACGCGCGACTGGGCGATCGAGTGAGTCACGCAGCGTCGAGGCACCGATCAGGCTCGACGATAGTCTGGTCAATCGGGTCCGCCGGCTGACGGATGAGCCGCCCAGCCCGGCACGAGGCTCGTCGAGTCTCGATCGCTGGACGAGGGTAACCCAGTGCTATGTGCGTTCCGGCATCCGGATCACCGGCCCATTCGATGAGCATCAACTGCGGGCGATGCGCGGACGCGGCGAAATCTCGCCGATCCACGAAATATCGCCCGACCGCGTTCACTGGGAATCCGCGGCGGGGCTGGTCCAATTCTTGGATGGCGCCAAGCCGGCGTGGGGCAGTAGTCGCGAACCGAGTCGCTCCCGGCACGACCCCCCGTCGAGCGCGGACTCGCACCCGACGGTTCCCCCGCCGCGCCCCGAAACTCCCGCGGATGTGCCCCAGTGGTACTATGCCAATCTGAGCGGCGAGCGGATGGGACCAGTGTCGCAAGACGAGTTGATCGAGTTGCTCAAGACGAAAAGTTTATCGCGGGCGACTTTTGTCTGCAGGGCGGGTGCAACGGAGTGGCAGCGCGTCAGCGCGGAGCCCGTTTTCGCCCCATTTGTCCCCCCAGGACCAGGGCGGATGGTGGCCGTCGCCGTCTCGATCACCTTGATTATCAGCGTGCTCGCGGTTCTGCTCTTGGCCCTTTTGTCGCGCGCTCGGGCCGCTCCGCTCGAGCTGGATACACGGACCCGTGTGCCGGGAGACCGGCAGTATGGCTTGCGAGTCCAGGAGGCGACCCGCGAGCTAACCGCGGAGCGGTGCCTTGCGCTACGTCGGATCAATGACACGACTTTCACAAATGTCTGGAGAATGTGATGCGACTTTCAAGGTACAGGAACAAAACGGTCTTCGTCGATGGGCGCCGGCGAAGCATTGAAGCGGCCGCAACGCCCGGACGGCGCACGGGCAAATCGGGATCCGTGGGTCTGAGTGCAATTCTGCTCATCGCCTTCATGCCCATCGCGACGGCCAGGGTCGCTGCCGCCGAGATCTACGGTGGTGTGGAAATCGGTGCCAAGGGAGTCAAGGCAGCGGCGGTCAAGGTCGACGGCAGCGGCCCGGCGCGGACGCTCGAGCTGCTGGCGCTAACGAAGAAGACAGAGGACGTGACGCTCGCGCGCCTCAAGGGAAAGAAATTCAGCAGAGACCTGATCGACGACGTCGCGATCGTCGTGGAAGGCTTCATCAAGAAGCTCGAGGAAGACTTGCACGTGCCCAATGAAAACATTCAGGTCGTCGCCAGCAGCGGTGTCCCCTGGGTCGACAACTTCCCCGACCTGGCGGCCGCCATCCGCCGGAGGACCAACAAGAGGGTCGACAAGCTCGAACCCAAGGAAGAAGCGACATTGACCGCGCTTGCGCTCGTGCCCAAGGAGCAGCGAACACGCGTGCTGATCGTCGACATCGGATCGGGTAATACAAAGGGGGGGGTGTTTCTGGACGACAGCGGATCACCGCAGCAATTCGCGACGCTCGAGGTGCCGTTCGGCACCACGAGCCTGTCGCGCGCGATCGACACCAAGGTGGCCGAAGCGCACGGCGCACGTGCCGATGCGGCGCGGCAAGTCGCCCAGGAAAAATTCGGCGACGAATTTAAAAAACGCTTGGCGGAAACTCCGGAGCTGGGCCGGCGCAACGATGTGCTCATTTCCGGTGGTTGTGTCTGGGCCTTCCTGACGATCGTGAAGCCCGAAATGGCATTGAACCCCTTCCCCGAGTTCACGCCCGCCGACGTCAAGTCTTACGTCGAGCTGATCAATTCGGCGGATGGCAAATACCCCGAAATCGACTTCTCGCGAGTGACCGATGCCGGTGCCGCAAAGAGCGCCAAGGCCGACTATGAACGCATTTGCGGATCTCAGGGGAGTACACCGGTCTTCACGCCCCAGGAGCTCCAATCTGGCGCCGCGCTCCTGGAACAACTGAGTGACGCCCTGCCGTTCTCGGGGCGAAAGGTCTACTTCGACCGAAAAGCACTGACAGCCTGGATCACGGCGCGGATCACACCGGAACCCTACCGAGATCTGCTGCCTCAAGCGTACGGTCGCGAGCTCCCGGCGCCGTTGCGCCGCCAGCGCCGGCTGTTATGGTCGAGCGCCAGCCGGCTTCGCCGCGTCGTCCGGCCGAGCGCCAGCCAGTTTCGCCGCCCGCGCGCCATATCGACAGCGTCGTTGCCGAGAATGCTTACGGAGATGGATACCAGTTCTTCTGGTCGGGGCGGTACCGCGACGCTCTGACGGCGTTCAAAACGGCGTTGGATTATTCCGATGGGGACGCGAGATACTGGTATTACAAAGGCCTGGCCGAGCTGGCGCTTGATGACAGGTCCTCCGCCGAGGCTTCGATTACTCAGGGGGCGAAGTTCGAGCAGCAGAAGCAGCCGGACTCCCGGTCAGTCGGGTTGGCCCTCATCCGTGTGCAATTCGAGACGCGGCGTTTTCTCAGCGCAATTGTGAATCGCGTCCGTGAAGAAGACGCGGCCAGACGAACGCCGTGAATGAACGAAATCACGTGCGGTGCCGCGTCGCGCGGCTCCGGGGGGATAGCGTGCCCGCCAGTTGTCGATCGGTACGTATCGAAACGCGAGCACGCTGTTTCGGCACGGCTGGCGTCGATCGTCAGCCGTGTCAATAATTGCAAAGCGTGTCGTAACGCTTGGTCAATGCTCTGTCGATTCAGCGAAGACAGTGAACATCTGGGGGTCAGACCTAGTTTCAATTTGTCATCGCGATGACAAATTGAAACTAGGTCTGACCCCGGCGCCGTGACCCCGGGCTGAGTCCGGATCCGGGTCCGCACAACGGATCACCTTTTCTCGACCGTCGACGCCTCCAGCAATCTCAGCACTCGATCCAGTTTCCGCTCAACTTCGGCCAACCGGCGCTCCTGGTCGGACGAAGTCGTGCGGCCGCCGTTTGAGCTTGGCATCTCGCCTCGCGGAGTTTCGGTCGTGATTGTCGAATGCGCTGTGTCATCCCGCGTAAAGCCCTCGACACCGCGACCTGTGTCCGCAGCGGTCGGACCAGGAGAATTTCGCGCCGCGCCCGGGCGAGTCGCAGAGCCAGCGTCTGTGGTACGAGAGGCAGGGTCCTCGGTTGTGGTACCAGGAGCAGAACCCGCCGCGGCCCCCGCGCGAGCAGGCTCCGGGCTCATCGAGTGTGAGTGCTCGGTGCAAGGGCGCAGATAGTCCTTGTCGATGTAGATGACCGCGACGCTGTGTTCCACCTCGTTGCCTCGGCGTTCATCGTAATGGAGCGTGCACCTGTAGTGCCTGTGCACCAACTGACAGGGTCCGGCGAGCGGGTAGACCTTGCAGGCGTCGGCCCGGTCGCCGATCTTCTCGATCACCACGTTGCGGCTGGGGAAAGTTTTCTCGACGAACTTGTTCCAGATCTCGTCAGTGGTCGGAGTGTCCTGATCTACGCCGCCAGGCGCTTCGAGGACCAAGATGCGGCCCGCAGCGGCCGGATCGAGTGCTTCGACCCTGCCTCGAAAGGCGCCCGCCCTCTGAGCGAGCACGACGCCACCTGCCGCGACGATCGTGAGCGCCAGCACGGCCGTCTTGAGCTTGAAGGAAAAGATTGACTTCATGGCTTCCTCCGCTATTGCCGCGGCGGTCGTTGCAACTCCGCCCGGATTGGGCCGGCCGGTTGCAAGGTCCAAGGCGGCCTGAACAGTGGCTTCGACCAGGACGGCGGGTAATGCCGCATCGGTCGCGTTCCGGAACGACAAGACACTCATCACACCGGCCGAGGGCTCCACGCCGCGGCGCAGCAGCCGATCGCGGAGCCGGTCGCGCCCGCGGCTCAGCCGGCTCTTGACCGTGCCGACTGGCCATATCAACCGAGCGGCGGCCTGTTCATGGGTCAAACCTTCCAGGTAGCAAAGAATCAGGGGCGCCCGATAACGCTCCGGAAGCCGGGTCAATTCTTCGTGGATGATCGGGCCGATCTCGCCGCGATCGCCGTCGGGGTCGCCGCATCCGGTGAAGCGCGATGCCGCGGCCGCCTTTCGCTGTTCGTGTTTTCGGTGGCAGGCGGTGACGAGCCGCGAAGCCCAAGCCACACGTAAGGCAACCCCGTGCAGCCAGCTCACGATCGAGCCGCGCTTGCGGATGGAGTGAGCGCGCTCCAGGAGTACGAGGAACGTGGCCTGGAAGGCATCCTGGGCATCGTGCGGGTTGGAGAGCACGCGGCGGATGACTCCGTGGACCATCGCGCCATGCCGTTCAACCAATGCCGCGAACGCCAGCTCGGACTCTTCGTGCCCTCGATTCGCAAATCGTTCCAGCAGTTCCGCGTCGGTCAACCCAGCGACCGTCCCGACGTGGAACAGTGTCTGCAAAGGCCGTGCAAAACTCGCCCGATTCCTCACGTTCCAGCAGCCCTCCTGACGGCGCTCATTTCCTGATAGTGTGGCTCGACCCCGCGACCGTTCCGCATTTCTGCAAATTCTCCAAGGCGTCCCGGGCGGTTGTGGTTCAGACTTCGGCCTATTTTCTTCCGTGTAGGTCCGTGTTTTCCGTGGTTAAAACGTCCTCGATTTTCCGGCGTCGCTTCTCTGCCCGATCGTTCACCCCAGTCGCCGCACTACTAACAACCACGCCTTCGGCCCACCCTCACTGAAGCTCAGATCCTTCAGGTCTGGCCGCACCTCGAACCTTGACGGCTCGATGGACTCGATGCACCAGCCCTCGGCGAAGGCGTCAGACAGTTCCTGCTTTGACACTCTCCTCGGCCCCTGCGTCCCCGGCTCCTCGTCGCTGAAACACATCAGGAACACATGACCGCCCGGCTTGACGACCTTCGCCAGCCCGGCGACGTAGCGCTGCCGGTGGTCGTCGGAGAAGACGTGGAAGAGGCCGCTGTCGATCACGTTGTCAAATCGCTCGGACCAGGCATCGAGCGTCAAGGCGTCCATGACCAGGAAGGCTGCCGCCGTACCTCGCTCCGCTGCCTTTTTCCTGGCCCGATTGATCGGTTCTTCGATGAAGTCGATGCCCGTGACCTGGCATCCGCGAGACGCCAAGAACAGGGCGTGTTCGCCGGTGCCGCAGCCTGCATCGAGGACGGAGCCGCTGATCTGGCCTGCCACCTCGACGAATGCCTTCTGCGGTTTGCCGATATCCCAGGGGGCCTGGCCTGCGTACATACTCTCAAATGTAGACCGGTCTGGTCGGGGGTTCATCGTCATCTCCAAATTGTGGCGGGTGATTCGTTGACGACTCTGGCGGTCAGCCGTGCCGCTCGTGCAGTCGTGGCACTGCACCATTTCCCCGCGTGGCTTCGTCGATCATGATGGAGCCCCGATGATTTGCAACAATGCCCCGCGAGGATAGTTCATGAGCCCCAAAGTCGACGAGCGCGTCCTTGTCGTTCCCAGCTCCGAGCTTGACCGCCTGGGCCGGTTCCAGGGGTTCTCTCCGGAGGCCGACCGCTATCTTACCGCGCTACTGGTTCCCCAGTTGATGCAGTATCGGCCCCGGTCGGAAGTCGAGGACGACCCGGGGTTCAAGCAGATCATTCCCTACGTCGTGTTCCGGTGCAAGGACGCCGTGTTCTGTTACAAGCGCGGTCAATCACAGGGCGAGGCAAGGCTGCACCGGCTGCGATCGCTGGGCGTGGGGGGTCACGTCTCGGAAGAAGATGCCCAGGGGAGCAAAAGTCTCGCCGCGTACGAAAGTGCAATGAGGCGGGAAATCGGCGAGGAGGTCGAGATCCAGACTGTGGGATCGGAGCGCCGGATCGGGCTGATCAACGACGATGCGACACCGGTGGGGCAGGTCCACCTGGGCGTGGTCCATCTTTTCGAGCTCGCCGAGCCCCGCGTCGTGCCCCGGGAAGATGGGCTCGCCGATGCGGAGTTCTTGCCGCTTGAGACCGTGTGGACCGTCCGCCAGGAATTTGAAACCTGGTCGCAGATCTGCGTCAGCTCATTTCTGAGGACTGGCTGAAACCGGCCCGCGATAGAGCGGACTCATCGCTTGAGGGCTGGGCCCGACGCCCGGCTGACGCTGGTCCAGCCAGTCGATCAATGGGGGGAATATCTCCTTGGGTGCGTGGCGGCTCCAGACCAGGTCGCAGTGGCCGTAATCCTCGCTGTGGCCGCTCGACTTGCCGAATCTCATGATCGCCTTGTCGGGACTGCCCAAGCCGACGTAGGTCAGCTCGGTCGAGGCAACGTCCGACATGATGTCGCCGTCGCCGACGATCAAAAGCGTGGGGGTCGAGATCTCACCCAAGCGGGCCGAATAGTCGATCGTGCGGTCGGCCGACAACATGTGCCCGTATTCGAGATAAGGGTCAAGCTGCCGCAACGCCCCCGGCCCCGTGTCCTCGAGCGTATAGCCGTAGAATCGCTTGATGGTGAGCCGGTCGACGTTTTCGTTGGAGTAATAGAAGCGATCGATGCGTTCCATTCCCGGGACCCGGAAAAATGCCAGGGGCCGGCCCAGTCGCCCCGGGCTGGCGAACAGGGAAAGCACCCGGAGCCCGCGGTTCGCCGCGAGCATGTCCTTCTGCGGCGATTCGGCCTGGATGATCGTGCTCCCCATCCCGACGAAATTGGCAATCCGCTCCGGGTGCGGCGCCAGCTCGAGGAAGGTGAAAACGAGCATCCCTCCCAGGCTGTGGCCCACCCAGTTGACGCGATTGTGCCCCGTCTCGCGCTCGACGAAGTCCAGAATGGCCGGGACGTCGTAACGGACCAGGTCGTCGACGGTCCAGTTACGCTCCCCCAGCTCTCGGAGGCAGGTCTGGCGCAACAGGCGGTTCACGCGATCATGCCGGCCAAGCCGGGCGTTGTCGCCGGAACCTCGAATGTCAAACACGAAAACGTCATAGCCGCGGGCCGCCAACTGGTAAGGCAAATGATTGTCCGTGATCGTCCAGAACGTCGCGTTCAGACCCAGCCCATGACAGAGAATCACCGGCAGCTTACCCGGGTCAAGGTGCTCCGGCCGATAATGCCGGACCCCCAGCCGCCAACCATCCTCGGTGTATGCATACGCGTCCGTGCACGGGCGCAGGTCAGCGCTGGGCGCATCACGGCGCATGGTGGCGCAACCCACCACCATCGATAGACCTGCGGACAGAAAACCGTAGGCGAATCGAATTCGCCCGCGATGCTGCATAGCGGCCGGATTCCCTTCCTGCTCACCGACGATGTGGCCGAAAGCATCCCTGCTTCACGGCATTGTGCAGATTCTAGCGAACCCACGCCCCCGTGGGAACGTCAGCTCCCGTCAGACCCGATCGCCGCGTGCCTGGTTGGTACCATGACGCCACTCAATCTTCGATTCACGCCAGGCGCGGACACACGAGCCCGAAGTGCCAGCGAGGGGGATTTCCGCGATTCCCTCGCTGGGGCGTCGGGCTGGTGTGTCGCATCGCCGGCTGAAATACGAGCCCGAAGTGCCAGCGAGGGGGATTTCCGCGATTCCCTCGCTGGCGCGTCGGGCTGGTGCGGCCCACTACTCTCCTCGCCTCGGACGGGCGCCTCTCGAGGGTTCCGCTCGGAACGGGTCTTCGGGCCAGGCATGCTTGGGATACCTTCGCCGCAGGTCTTTTCGGACCTGGTGATACGTGGTCGACCAGAAGCTGTGCAAGTCGTCCGTGATCTGGACCGGCCGGTTGTTCGGGCCCAGCAAGTGGAGCAACACGGCCACGCGGCCGCGGGCGACACGAGGCGTCTCGGTCCATCCGAACAGCTCCTGGAGCCTTGCCGCCAGGATCGGCGGCCGCCCTGCTTCATAAGCCAGGCGGACGCGACGTCCGCTGGGAATCACGATCGCCTGGGGTGCACTCTCGTCGAGCTCGCGCAACTGGACCGGAGTGAGACGCCCCTGGAGAAACGGCACGAAATCGGTTGCCGCAACCTGGTCGACAGACGATTTTCCCTGGCAGACCGACTCGATCAATTCCGCCAGCAGGTCATCGTTGAACTCGGGCCAGCTCGATTCCGGCAGAGCTTTCGCGACGAGATCCAATCGCGCCAGCCAGAGTGCGGCGGACGGGTTGTTTCGAATCAGGCCGGCCGCCTTTGGCTTGAGGGCCTGCGCCAGGACGAGGGAAGCCGTGGCGGACGCGGCGGCGGGCTCGCTGTGCTCGCGGAGCAGAAGGTCGCGGTACCAGAGCCGGCTCGTGCTCTCGACACGCGCGAGCGAATCGTCGTAGCGAGCCAGCCGCTCGCGGCGGATCTGGCCGGGAAAGTACTCATCAAGCCATTCGAGCCGGACGGTGCTGGCGAGGCTGACCTGGACCTCGAGCACGCCGGTGCGGCGATCTTCGCGCGCGTCGAGGGCAAGGAACAGCTCGGCATCTCCCACGACCGATTCCGGGGCAAGCCGGACTCCGCGGCCGCCGACCATCACGCCGGTCCGGTCCGATCCGCGGCGTCTGACAACGCGATCGGGATACGCCAGGAGCAGCCATCGGAGCATGGCCTCGTCGTCGTGGGAATGGCTGCCGGGGTGAGCACCTGTACGCGGCCCGCGGCGCTGGCGGCCGAGCAGGTCGTCGCGAACCAGTGCGACCTGGCGCGCGGCGGCCGGATCGATGCCCCGGGACCGCAGCGAGGAAGCAAACCGCGCCGCCTCGGCCTCGGCGAGCAAGTCGAGCCGGTCGAGGATATCCGACAGGCCGCTCGCCGGCCGCCGCCCCGGCCGGTCTCGGCCGGTCAGAGCGGAGCCCGCGCGCGCCGGATGTCTTTCTCCGACAGGAGCGCGGCGATTGCCGCGCCGTCGTCAGCTCGACCATCGTCCCGGGCGGCAATCAGCAACCGTGCCAGCCGCGGATGCACGGGGAGGTCGAGCATCGCCCGGCCCAGCGGCGTGATGCGCGGCGGGTCGCCGGCCAGTCCACCGAGTAACAAGAGGAGCTGGCCGGCGGCGGTCAACCGGTCCGGGGCAGGGGGGTCGAACCAGCCGAACCGCGCAGGGTCGGAAACCCCCCAGGCGTAGAGGGTCAGCACCGTCGCCGAGAGGTCGACGCGGTGAATCTCGGGTTGTTCAAACGCGGGCCGCGCCCGGTGGTCGCGTTCCGACCAGAGCCGGACGCACACGCCCGGTCCGGTTCGACCCGCACGGCCGGCGCGCTGGTCGGCCGCGGCTCGGCTGATCCGCACCAGCTCCCAGCGGTCGACGCCGCGCTGCCCATCGTAGCGGACAATTCGAGCCAGACCGCTGTCAATCACGCAGGTCACGCCGTCGATCGTCAGCGACGTCTCCGCCACATTGGTGCTCAAGATGATCTTGCGGCGGTCGCTGGGCCGAATCGCCCGGTCCTGTTCCTCGGCCGGCAAGGAACCGTGTAACGGCAGAACCAGGGCACCCATCCCGGCGGCCGCCGGCTCCAGCCGTCTGGCCACCCGGCGGATCTCAGCGAGGCCCGGCAGAAAAACGAGAAAATGACCCGAGCCGCCCGGAGCTGACAGCCACTCCTGGATGACCGGAACGATGGTCTCGGGACTCGCCGGCCGATCCGCCGGCCGGTACTGGATTGAGACCTCATGAGCCCTTCCCTCGACACGAACGATCGGGCAGTCATTCAAAAAATGGGCGACCGGAGCGGCGTCGAGAGTCGCCGACATCGCGACCAGGATCAGGTCAGGGCGAACTTCCTGCCTGATTTCGCGCAGAAGTGCCAGCGCCAGATCGCCATGCAGGCTGCGCTCGTGGAGCTCGTCAATCACGACGGCTCCGACGTTGTCGAGAAAGGGATCGGCCAGGAGCTGCCGGGTCAAGATCCCCTCGGTGAGAAACCTCAGGCGGGTCTGCGACGAGAACCGGCGCTCGAACCGGATTTGATAGCCGACCTCCTCGCCAAGTCTCCAGCCCTGTTCCTCGGCGATTCGCGCGGCGGCGGCCCGCGCCGCCACGCGCCGCGGCTCGAGCACGATCACGGCCGGATGATCGGCCGAGAGGAGACCCGACCGGAGAATTGCCGGCGGCACCCGCGTGGTCTTGCCCGAACCCGGCGGCGCGACCAGGACGAGCGAACCCGGAGTAAGCTGCTCGATGATCCGGTTCAGGCTGGCGTCGATCGGAAGCTCGGTCATCCGCTCTGGCTTTGGTGCCTGGAAACTCAAGCCGCCGGCTTATTGTTCGGTGAACCCGGGCCGACCTCTGCCACGGGAACGAGGCGGCCGTCGACGTACCGGTAGAAGGTTCCGCTCGACTCGCGCGGGTTCAACTGGTGCTGCGGCGATGCGGCTTGCCGGCATAAATGACATTCGTGGCCTTGGATGGCTTGAAGCGAACGTGCCCGGCCAGCCCGATGAGCTGATTCACGCCCGGGCCGCCGATCAGAGTCGTGGTTCCGAACCAGCCATGCTCCCGGGTCGGTCCGCTGCCGCCGGTGAGATAGTTGACCAGGCTGTGGCCGCCGTCGATGGTCGTCGCCACTTGCACACTGGGATCGATGACAATGTCGTTCTTGGCCCTCCGCCCGCCAAACACGATGATCCGGTCGATGTTGCCCAGAGCGGGCATCGTCGAGTCGAGCTGGCCGTTGACCTCGACCTGGATGACGGCTCCATCGGTCGCCGATGCATCGGGGACCTGGGCGACCTCGATCTTGTTGGTTCCGCGGTCGGTGCGCGGCAGCGGCGTGATGACCAGGACCTGGTCGGGCGCCGTGCCAATCAACTGAACGGCTCCAGTATTGTACGTGCCGATGCCGACGGTGATGCTCACGGTTCCCGGGTTGCTGACCGCCGTGGGGGTGGGTGCGGTCGACGGACCGACGGACGAGACCTGGTACTGGAAGTTGTCCGGCCCGCTATATCCCTTGTCAGCCGTGTAGGTCAACGTTCCGGTCGAGGCGTTGAAGTTGGAGACTGTGCCGTGTGCTGGCTGCGAGAGTAGCGAGTATGTCAACGTGCCTGGGGTGGCGGTATCGGGATAGCCGCTGACCCCGTTCAATTGGATCTGCTGCGACGCGTTATTGGGGACGTTGGCCGTGGTGGGATTGGCGAACGGCCGGAAGTTGATGGTCGGGCTGGCTGGGCCCCCGTAGGCGCCCACCGTGACCGTGAAGCTTTGCGAAGTTGTCGTATGATCCACGGAGTCCGTGGCCGTGACGACGATCGTCGCCGTTTGCCCTGCGAGCGCCTGGGTCGTATCGATGATCAACGTGCCGTTCGGGTTTGTGTTCGAGAGGGTCGCCGCGGTAATCGTGAGCGGATTGACCGGCTGCGTGTTCGTTTCTCCGGTGCCGGTGTTGTTCATCGTCGGGATGGCGGCCATTTGCCCGAGCGTCGCCTGGCCGGTGACCATCTGGCCGAAGACCGTGTACCCGTATCCAAGCTCCGAATTGAGCGATCCGGTATTGATGAAGAACTGCGTATCATTGGAATCTGTGCCACCGCTGTTGGCCATGGTGAGCTGATCGGTGCCGGAAAGCGCAAGCTGCTGAAAGTTTTCGTTCGCGAACGGCGTTCCCGTCTGACCGCTGCTGCCTTGGCCCGTCAGGCTGTTCGCGCCTCCCTGAACGACAGTAAAAGCGGTCCCGCCAAAACTCTTGACGATCCGGGGGAAATACTTGCCTGTGTCGACGTAATAATTGTCGTTGGTAAATTGGGTGATCATCTTGACCGTGTTGGTCGTCAGCCCGTTGAACAAGTCGAAGGTGAGGTTGCCGGTGAAGTCATTCGCGGAGTTTGAGGGGTCGGTGTAGGATACGCCGAGGGTCCAGAACGGCCCTTCAGCGATCGATGCAACGATGTTCGGATTGCTGGACGTGACCGTGAATGTCTGATCATCAGTCGCACCCGTGTTTGCAAGCAGGGGCAAGGTGTATCCTTGCTGGGCGGGGACGGTGAGATTCGTGATTGGTTGCAGCGAGGCGGTCAGGAGTTGGCGGTCTTCCAGGATCTCCATCTGAGGCAGCCGGCGGGACCGCCGGCTCGGTCTCGAGATCAATCCCCCGATGTGGCGTTTTCCTTGGGAGAGGGCTGCCCGAATGCGCTCCCGCATACCATACCTCCTGCCACTCAATGCATCCAACCTTGCACGCACTCCTCAAGCGCTATACGCGTGCGAAACCTGGGTGTGACTCTTTCTGTATCGGTTTTGCGGGTTGTCTTGCTTGACCGCGATTTTCGGCACTCCGGGAAGGAGGTCCCACCCCAATTTCGCAGGCTGTGATAACGGGATCGTGAACGCCGCCGGTCCGTCCGGGTCGGCTGGACGTCTCGAACGGCCTTTGTGGTAAGGAGCCTGGTTCGCGCGCGGCTGGATGGTTTGAATTCAGGTCGCGTCAGAATTCGGAGTCGTCGATCGACTCACTCCCGTTGCGCGTGACAAGCGCCCTCAGGGCCGGCTCCGCGAGTTTCCCCCTGGGGATGAACCGGATCGTAGCGTCGGCGAACACCACGTTACATCCGTCAACATCCCCGGCGCCGAACGCCCTGGATTGGCCCTTGAAAATACCGCCGAGAGAGAGGAGCTGTGCGATGACCATACAGGGCAGGTCGATGGGCTTGGTCCAGGGGACGGGTTCGCCCGCCTCGACGACCAGGAGGGTCCGCTCCGGGCCGTCGGGGAAATCGTCGAGCCTGGTGCCTTGCCGGCCCTCGAACGCCGCTCCGTCCCCGACGAACACCTGGGAAAAAGTCATGGTCGGGTCGGCGATGATCCCCACCGGGTCGTAGACAGGCGGCCGTCGAGGCAGGAGTTTCAGGTTCTGAGGGCTGTCCCAGGCTGCGTTTCGATCGAACTCGTCATATAGCTCCTTCTGTTCCAGGTAGGGCAGGATCAGCACCCGCCAGCTATAGAGCGGGCGGCCTTCCGGGCTGTAGACGGCCGACGGAGGAAACCGCCCGTGGTCCTGATGGTATGCCCTCAGGGCAAGGCCGATCTGTTTCAAATTGTTGCGGGCCTGTGCCACGCGCATCCCCACGCCGCAGTTGCTCGTCGTGGGCAAGAACTGCAAGAACATCGTTCCGACCGCCATGGCGATGCCCCAGGCGGCCAGATCTGATCCCCGAAGGAGGCCATTGCTGCGGCGAACCTCGCCCCTGGCCAGGATGCCCAGGAGTAACGAGAGCAGGATCGAGGCCAGGATCACGACCGCGAGGGCGGGTTCATTCTGGCCGGCGGCCACGAGGCCCGCACCCAGGGCCAGGCCGCCCAGCAGAAAACCGGCGACGGCCTTGAGGCTCCAGGTGGGGCTATCCGCGGTGTTCGGGGTGCCCATTGCCGCTTCACTCCGCTCCGGACCGTCCTCAGTGGTCGGTCTCGCTCGACTTCATCTCGACCTTGAACTGTTCAGGCCGGTCGGCAACGACTCGCTTGAGCCATTCCGGAGAGTACCCGACGCCCCTCGCTCGTCCCTGGGGGTTCTTGACATAGCCATCGATATGCTTGACCAGGATCGATTCGGCCACACCTTGCCAGTTGCGGAAGACAGCCTCGCCGGTCGAGACCGAATAATTGGTCAGGAACTCGCGCATCAATGCCGGATCCGTTGAACCCAGCTTCACGGCGGCTTCCTCGATCACCGGCTGCATCTTGAACAGATCGGCCTCGCGCCGAGCCTGCGCCGCTTGCACGTCCGGTGCGATCCGTGACCAGCGGTCATAACAGAGGTTCGACACCAGATTCGACACCCACCACGCCGAGTCCCACTCGAACTTCTTGTAGTCCCCCTTCAAATAGGGGGCGGGCAATTGCGTGATTCCGCAGTAAAACGGGGTGAAACATGACGTCGAAGCGTCATCCGGCGTGAACCAGGTCACGCCTCCCACGCCGTCCGGCATCCATTTGCGGCTCTGGCTGACGACGACGAAACCGGCCTGCTGGGTGGAAATCGGCCGCTCCCACATGTAGGTCGCGCCGTTCACCCTGAAGGGAAGATCTCGATAGCGATACGGCGTGCCGAACGGGCCCGCGTCGATCCCCTTGGTCATGTCGTAGGGCGTTCCTTCGAAGTGGTCGCGCATCAAGGCCATCACTTCCGATACACCCAGGGGCGCGTCGGGCTTGATGAAGAGCGGGTAATCTTCGGCACCGTCTTTCCCCCGGAAAAAGGCGTCGGAAAACTGCTGGGACGCCGCGGAGCGGCGATAGATGCTCCAGACACGGCCCGCGCATGACCGCTTCTGCGACGGGCCGATATTGGGATGATAGGCATCGCGATAACTGAATGGCTTCTGGGAATCTGTGGAATAGAATCTCTTGTCGATCGCGAAACTGATCACGTCCGGGGAATAGAGCCAGTTCTCCGGGTCATCGAGCGGGAAGGTGGTGATCCGGCTCAGGTTGGCATGTGCGGTGATCATCCCGTCCGGAACCCGAGCGGCGACCCAGACGATCCCCTTCTGGTCGGGGCCCTTGCCGATCAACTCCATGATCCACGCTTCATTCGGGTCGGCGATCGAGAAGGTCTCGCCGGACGATCGATAGCCGTACTCCCGAGCGAGCTCGTCGACGACCTTGATCGCCTCGCGGGCGGTCCGGGCACGCTGGAGGGTCAGTAACATGAGGGCGTCGTAGTCGAGCATCCCCTTGCGGTCGACCAGCTCACGGCGGCCGCCCGTCGTGGTCTCACCAAGGGAAAGCTGGTGTTCATTCATCAGCCCGACGACCGAATTTGTCTTCGCCACCTGCTTGACAGGTCCGCAGAGCCGGTCATCCTCCCACGCCCGGACCTGGATCAGTTCCCCTGCCTGATGCGTCCCGCCGGGCACATAGAGCAGCTTCGGCATGAACGGGGCGTCCGCCGAGTAGGTGACCATCACCGAGCCGTCTTTGGACGCTCCGCGGCTGACCACGATGCTCGTGCAGGCCAGGGCGATCGAGCCCCATCCACAGACAATCGCCAGAGCCAGTGCGGCAACCGATCGACGAGGTCTCGACATGCGGAGTCTCCTTATGGGTTCCAGCGTCATGTTTCCCGGCGTGTTTCAGCATACCGCCTGGCCGGGCCCAGGTGAAGCGTCGGGTCATGCGATCTGCCAGCACAGGCTCGCGGCGCACGACCACCGAGCACCGTGGCAGCAATCCGGCCGACCACCCGGGACTCGCGTTCAACGAAGGTCCCAGGATCACGACATGGAAGCACGCCCACCACTCCAGTCACTGCTGGCTGGCGGCAATCGCTCAGGGTGGCATACAATCCCCTGAACACAGATCCGAGTCATGCTGCCTTACACGCACAAGGTGTCACCCATGCGATCGGCCGCCTTCCTGCCGGCATTCGCCGTGCTCGCGGCAGTCCTCGCCTTGCCGCCGGCCTCAGCCGGGTTTGGCAATGACCACGAGGCGAAAGGACCGAAGAACGCCGGAGTGTTCCCGCTCGTAGACCCGACCGCGGCTGGGGTCGATGCTCGCGCTCTACATCGGCTGAAACAGAGGGCTGAAGAGACGGGGTCTGATGCCGTCGTCATCGTCAAGGACGGACGTCTCATCGCGGACTGGGACTTCGGAGAGTTCACGTCAATGGTCAGCGTCCTCGTGCCCGACGACTCCGCCAGACATGATTGAAAGCTCGTGAGTTGATTCATCCTCAAACACGGACATATTGGGCGGTGAATTCGACAAATTGGTCCCCAGTTCAGTCCGGCCGTCCGTTGTCCGGAACGATAGCCGACAGGTCCCCTTTTTGATCCAGGGCCGGCGCGGAGATTCCGCGATGGTGAGAACGAACCATTGGTCTCTGCGATACGGAATCGCCGTGGGGGCCATCGTCTGGTCGACGGCCTCCCTGCTTCTCGTCCCGATCATCGGCAGAAGCGGGGCGGCCATACCGTTCTTCGCGGTTTTTATCAGTGCCTGGTTCGGCGGTCTCGGGCCGGGGGTGTTCAGCATCGCGATGGGCGTCGTCATCTATCTGATCGTCCTGGTCAATCGCGGCAGCGATTTCCCGGCCTGGCAGATCCTTCAGATCGCGTTTTTCGTCGCGGGCGGGGCGATGATCACGGCACTCGTCGAGGTGCTGCACGCCGCGCGGCGGCGGGCGCAGGCGAACGAGCGGTGGCTCTCGGCCGTGCTGTCGAGCATCGGCGACGCCGTGATTGCCACCGACGGGCAAGGGCGCGTCGCCTTTACCAATACGGTCGCCCAGTCCCTGACCGGGTGGGAGGAGGAGGAGGCGAAGGGCAAGCCCCTCCAGGACGTTTTCGCCGTCGTCTCGGAAGACGACCGCCGGCCGGTCGAGCCCCCGGTCGCTCACGTGATCCGCGAGGGTGTTGTGGTCGGCCTGGCCAATCACGCCGCCTTGATCGCCCGCGACGGGACCGAGCGACCGATCGCCGACAGCGCCGCGCCGATCAGAGACCACGACGACAGGATCGTCGGGGTGGTCCTGGTCTTCCGGGATGTGACCGACGGCCGACGGCTCGAACAGGAGCGGGAATGTCTGCTCGCCGCCGAGCAGTTAGCCCGCTCAGAGGCCGAGTCGGCCAACCGGGCGAAGGACCGCTTCCTCGCTGTGCTCAGCCACGAGCTCCGAACCCCTTTGACTCCCGTCCTCTTCGCCGCGTCATCGCTGCTCGAAGAGCGCGATCGTTCTCTCGACCCGAGTGTCCGGTCGGTCCTGGAAATGGTCCAGCGGAACATCGAGCTGGAATCGCGACTGATCGATGACCTCCTCGACGTGTCGCGGATCGCCCGCGGCCGATTGGTCCTGGATTTGAAGACGGTCGACGTCCACCTGGCGATCCGCGAATGCGTGGAGATCTGCCGCGACGAGACGGCCGCCGCGGGACTCAGCGTCGTACTTGATCTCGCCGCGTGCGACCATCACGTCAGGGGGGATCGCGCGCGGCTCATGCAGGTCGTCTGGAACCTGGTCCGCAATGCGGCCCACTTCACTCCGGAGGGCGGCACGCTCTCGATCAAGACGAAGAGCGCGCCCGCCCTCGGCAACGAGCCAGGAACGGGCCCGGGCGGGCCCGGACCCGCCCATGATCTCTTCGTGGAGTTCGCCGACACGGGTATCGGTATCGACCCCAGGAGCCACGACCGCATCTTTGAACCCTTTTATCAGGGGGACACTGACGTTCGCCGGCGGCCCCAGGGACTCGGGCTCGGGCTCGCAATCAGCCGGTCGATCGCCGAGGCGCACGGCGGACGCCTGTCGCTGCAACGTTCCAGTCCCGGAAAAGGGTCCACCTTCCGCCTCGAACTCCATACTGTGCCCGCCGAGGCAACGACTGCGCCCGAACCGATCCCGCCGCCGTCATACCCGCCTGGCCGATCCCGGCTGAACGTCCTCCTTGTTGAGGACAACCCGGAAACCCTGCGCTATCTCACGTTGATGCTCAAGAAGCGGAACTACAACGTTGTCCCGGTCGACCGCGTCTCGGCCGCGCTGGCCGCTGCGGCGGAAACCCAGTTCGACATCCTGATCAGCGACATCGAACTTCCCGACGGGACCGGCCTCGAGTTGATCCACGGTCTGGGCGGCGGCCGGACACTGCCCGGCATCGCCATCAGCGGATTTGGCTCCGAGGAGGACCTGCAACACAGCGCGGGGGCCGGATTCGCCGAGCATCTGACCAAGCCCATCGACCTGAACCGCCTGGAGTCCGCCATCCGGCGCGTTTTGTTTCCGCTGGCGGTCCGCCCCGGCCCGGGCGATTCGGTCTCGCCCGTCGCCAGCCCGAGCTAGTGAGCCGTCAATTGAAGACAACGATCGCCGCACCAGGGGTTGTCAACGAAATTCGTCGGAACACGGGATCGGCCCTTCGGCCCGGAATTTTCTTGCATGCCGCCATCCGTTCGGTTCGAATGGAGCCACAGGTCATCCGGAAGTGCGAGGCCGGCACGTCAGGTCAGACAGCTCACTTCCCGGAAATGGCTTCTCAATGGGCGACCCGACGTTGATCAAGTTTGCCCCGAGCGAGGGAGTTGGTCGCTATGGTGCCACCCAACGAGTCCAACGCGACAGCCGACGCGATCTCCGGCTTCCTCCAGGCGATCCGCGGATCGTCGATCTTGTCCGAGCGGCATTCCGCGAAGCTGGAAGCACACCTGGCCCAGGGGGAGAATTCCGCCGAGCCGGCCGAACGGGCCTCCCGCCTGGTCAAGGACGGGGTGCTGACCGAATACCAGGCCCGCCAGATCCTCAAGGGTAATGCCGAGGGCCTGCTGTTCGGCGGGTACGTCATCCTCGACTTCCTCGGCAAGGGCACGATGGGCAAGGTTTACAAGGCCTGGCACCGGATGATGGGGCGGGTCGTCGCCCTGAAGATTCTCGATTCTCGGTACATCTCCAACACCCGGTCGCTCACACGGTTTCAGCGCGAGATGCAGCTTGTGGGGCGTCTCGATCACCCCAACGTCATCCGGGCCTTCGATGCCGATCGCGTCGGCGACTGCTACTTCATCGCCATGGAGTTCGCAACAGGGCCGACCCTTGAGGATCTGTTGCAGACCCGTGGCGCACTCCCTCCGGCCGACGTGGTCTACTATGCCTCCCAGGCCGCCGAGGGTCTGGCCCACGCGCACGCGCGCGGAGTCCTGCACCGCGACATCAAGCCGTCTAACCTCATGCTGACCGAAGGCCGGAAGCTCAAGGTCCTCGACTTCGGCCTCAGCACGCTGGTGGAGAAAGAGGAGCTGCCGGCCGCACTGACTTCCGCCGGGTTCGCTGTCGGCACGCCCGACTACATCTCGCCGGAACAGGCCCGAACGGTCAAGATCGACCGCCGCAGCGATCTTTACTCGCTTGGCTGTACGATGTACCACCTGTTGAGCGGCGAACTCCCCTTCAAGGGCGAGTCGTCAATGGACTGTATCGTCGGTCGCATCACCGGGCATGCGGTTCCCATCAGTGAGGTCAGGCCGGGACTGCCGTCACGGCTGGTACAGACGGTCGAGAAACTGATGGCGACCAACCCCGATGACCGTTATCAGACGGCCGACGAGGCCGCCGCTGCGCTGCGGAGCATGCTGCGACCGAAGAACGCGCCCGCCAGCCGTTCGGCACCCAGGGTACCGGCGACGGCCCCCGCACTCGAACCGGTGCCCAAGGCCGAGACAACCGTCGAGGCCCTTGCGCCAGTCCTCCCCGCCAGGACACACTCGTCGCAACCGAAGCCGGATCAAGGCCGCTCACGCTGGACGAAGACCAGCGTCATTCTCGGCGCGGCTGCCGTCGCGGCGGCTGCACTGGTCGTCGTCACGATCATGCTTTTCAGCAGGTCGTCGCCGGACGAACGTCCGGCATCCCAGCAGGGAACATTGAACGCGGACAACGGCCCCGACGTCCCGGCTGTCACGGCAGACACCCGTCCGCCAAGTCCGGTGATCGAACGCCCCAAGCAAACCGCGGCGGTCGAAACGAGAGAAGACCTCAAGAGCCCCAGCGTCGCGGCGCGTGCTCCCAGCGTTCCCAAGCCGAATCTGGTGATCGAGAACCCGAGTCAAGGGGCGACGGTCGATATGAGAGAGGACCTCACGGGGCGGATCGAATCCGAAGGATGGCCGGTGATCTTCGTCCAGGCGGACATCCCCGGCCAGCCGTGGTGGTGCCAGGCCGCGGTCGAAAAGGTCGACGGCGGGAGGTTCAGCACCAAGGTCGTCTTCGGTGACGAGTCGACTCCGCACGGCATGAAATTCCGGGTCGCAGGCATCGTCACCCGCACACGCGAGGAGGCACTCAAGTTCAACATCGGTTCCAAGCAGCCCGCGCTGCCCGAAGGCTTTCCGCGATCCGTCGAGGTTGTTGTCACGCATCGGTGATCTGCCAGCGATTTCGCAAGGGAACCGCGGCATTTCCCTCAGGGCATGCGCCCGAACTCACTCCCGGAGGCTGACGCCAATGAGCCCACGTCGTTTGACCGGGGTCTTGATCCTGCCGCGAAGATCTGTCGCCCACGCCGTCAACATTGCGTTCCTTTGCGGGATATGCCCGCTCGCCGCGCTGGCCGGCGAGGGCACGTCAACGGTCGTCAAGGTCCAGAAGGATGACACCGGCT
Source organism: uncultured Isosphaeraceae bacterium (assembly GCA_963781785.1). GTDB lineage: Bacteria > Planctomycetota > Planctomycetia > Isosphaerales > Isosphaeraceae > CAWAHD01. Next base: position 2,905,585 of record CAWAHD010000002.1, read on the forward strand.
ACCATCTGCTGCGCGATGGCAGACCATATGTGATCAAAGGGGGCGGAGGCCGCACGTACCTGGAATCCCTCAAAGAGGCGGGCGGGAACTCGTTACGGACCTGGGGCGAGGACGACCTGGAGCCGTTCCTCGACCGAGCGCACGAGCTCGGGCTGACCGTCACTGTGGGGATCTGGCTCGGCCAGGAGCGCCAGGGCTTCAATTACGGTGACGCTTCTTCGGTCCGCCGGGAGATCGAGAAGGCACGTTCGTTCTTCCGCCGTTATCGCCGCCACCCCGCCGTTTTGATGTGGGGTTTGGGCAACGAAATGGAGGGCTCCGGCGATAACCCCGTCATCTGGCGGACCGTGAACGAGATCGCCAGGGTTGCGAAGTCGGAGGACCCCGACCATCCAACGATGACCGTCATCGCCGAGGCCGGAGGCCGTAAGATTTCCCAGTTCATGTCGCTCTGTCCCGATGTCGACGTGCTCGGCATCAACTCGTACGGCGGCCTGGCGACTCTGCCGAAACGGCTCGCCGACGCCGGGTTGGACCGGCCTTATGTGATCACCGAATTCGGCCCGCCGGGCCCCTGGGAGGTCCGCAAGACAAGCTGGGGCGCGCCGGTCGAACCGACGAGCACCGAGAAAGCAAGGACCTACCTCGGCCACCACTCCGCTTCGATCGCGGCCCAGCGCGGGCGATGCCTCGGCTCGTATGCCTTTCTCTGGGGCCACAAGCAAGAGGCAACGGCCACGTGGTTCGGGATGTTTCTCCCCTCGGGCGAACGGCTGGGAGCGGTGGACGCGATGACCTTCGCCTGGACCGGCAGTTGGCCGGCGAACCGCGCCCCGGAGCTGAACGCCATCGCGACCGAGGCCCGAGACGCCCAGCTTGCACCGGGAACGCGGTTCACCGTGAAGCTGGACGCGTCCGATCCCGAGGGCGATCCCCTGGTCGTTCGCTGGGAAATCCGCTCCGAGAGTACCGACCGGCGGCAGGGAGGTGACCGGGAGACGGAACCCCCGGCGCACCCGGAATGCTTCGTCGAGGCGAAGGGGCTGGACGCGACCTTCCGGGCGCCGACCCGGGCCGGGGCATACAGGATTTTCGCCTATCTCTACGACGGCAAGGGGGGAGCCGCTTGCGCGAACGTTCCGTTCGCCGTCAGCCCGCGATAGCAGCAAGGTACCCGCGGGAGGCATCGCGAACGAATCCATGGTTTATTCGCGACGCGGCGGTACACTCGACTTCTCTCGCTTCGGGTGAGTCATCGGCTCCCTGGGGCCAGGCCCGGTTTCAATCACGTTACGGATCGCGTTCCACCACCTCGAAGGCCGATCCCTTGATCCTGCTGAATTCCTCGTGCAAGAGCGGGATGCGCGAATCGGGTGCGACCGAGATGGTCCAATCCAGACCGTTGTCCGCGACGAACACGCCGTACTGCTTCAGGCCCTTCAGGATCGCCTGCGCCTCCCGCGAGAAGCCGCTGATGTCGAAGTTTTTCTTGAGCCGGAGGCGCTCGCCCATGCGGGGCAGGTTTAGGTCGGTGTCTCTGCTGGCGTAATGCGTCGCGGGGTAGACGTAGGCCCGGCGCGTCTTGCTCACCCCCATGCGCATGGCATGCTCGACCATGCCGCGCTTGATTTCATCGTAGCGCACCGTCGCGGGGAAAATCGGCAGGCCGGCGGCGTCTGCCGAGGTCCACCCATCCGGCCGCAACTTGTTCGATTTCATGTCGAAGATCGCCGCACCTGACGCGAACCACCCCTTGTCGGTCTGGCGCATCTGGTAGAACTCGTACAAGATCCCCCGCGTCGGATCGACCACCATGGCGTGCCGGTCGACATCCGGCTCTACCTTGCGCTGCACCTCGTCCAGGGTCAGCCCCTTGTAATGGATCGGGTAGCCTTCGATCGGCGTGTTGTCCGGCACCGGATAGGGGCCTTTGTCCGACTCGGCAGCGGCCGAGCCGAGCTTTACGTGGATCTTCCTCTGATCGGGCGGTACCAGGACGTAGCCCATGTCGGTGTTGTAGCGGAGCTTCTTGGTCGCGCCGATCGAATCGATGATGTTCTTCGAGTTGGGATGGAGCGGCCAGTCCTCGATGATAAGGTTCCACGAATTGTCGGGAGGAAACACTTCCAGTGCAGACACGATGGCGTCGGCCTCCGGCGTGTCGAACAGGATCGGCTTCTCGATTTGGGGCATCGTGGTGGCGCGGATGCGCGCAGCCGGGCCGGGTCACCGTGGACCTGCGCCCGTGCCACGGTACCCTCCAGCACCATGTCGCCGAAGTACACCGTCGGCCCTTTGCCCAGGGCGTCGGCGAAGTACCACTTGCGAATGTCGCTCAGGGCCGGGGCGGAGCCGCTCGTGTTCTTCAGCTCGGCGACGCCGATCTTGACCTCATTCTTGCCGGGCTTGAGGACGACCGGCACTTCGATGCGTGTGCCGTAGTTCGTGCTGCGGGCGTGGAAGATGTTCAGTCCGAGCTCGACGGTATCCTTTCCCGGGTTGAAGACGCTGACGCGCAAAGCGGCGAAGGGCTTCCAGTTCTTGACCTTGGATACGCGGTCGCCGACGGAATCGCCCTTGAAGAAAGTGACCTTGACGGCGTTGCCGGAGATCCCCGGGAAATCCTTGACGAGCTCCGGCTTCGTCTTGTCGTCGGATCCGAAGTCGGTAAAGACCTGCATCCTGCCGACGTCGAGCAGGTAGGCCTTTGACTCGGGCGCCTGGCCAAGCGCGGACCCCGCGGACACGACCAGGCCGGCGGCGGCCAGCAGCAAGTGCGAAGGACGGAAGTTGATCACAGGCATTCTCCTTTGCTGAACCCCGCCGGCCATTCTACGCCAATCCAAGGTTGGCATCGACAGCCACTGGCCTCCGGCGAGCGCGGCTTTCGCTCGAATGTCTCACCTCCGTGCTGCCGCGAGAATTCCATTGCCCAGCCCGGGACGCCTTCAAATGCACCATCCGTGGCGACACTCGCCGACTTCCCACGGTGTCACTGGTCCATTTCCCAATGAGCTGCCGGATTGCGATGTCCCGTGAGCTTCCTTATTCTCGAATTCGCGTGTAGATCTTGATCGGCGGCCCATGATTGGGGATGGCGCGAACCGCTGCAATATTGTTCCTCGTCTGACGAATAGGAAGAAACTGCTCAGCACGGACAAGAGCTTGTTGGACTGCTCGATCGTTTGCTGTCGGTCGGTCGTTCAGGATGGCCTGGGATGCCTTCTACCATCGGACCAGTTTCTAGCGAGAAAACCTGATGCCAACGCCACGCGGCTCTGCCTTTCATCTTGTCGTCGGTTTCATCACGCTGATCTCCGCCGGTTGGGTCCCGGCTGAGCCGCCCGCAAGACCGACTTCGCCGCCTGTTGCCGACTGGGTCAAGAAGAGCAACCAGAACGCCAGGCTCATGGTTGAATTGATGGCCAGGTTGCAGCCTGAAGCGGCCGCGCAGTTCGGAGTCGAAGGCTACGACGACCAGATCAGCGACCTGTCGCCCGGCTTCGTCGAGCGGCAGCAGAAGGCCACTCGCGACGTCCACGCTCAGCTCGCCGCTCGACTTGCGACTGAGACTGATCCGCACGTCAAACAGGACCTGGAAATCCTTGTCAAGGTCGCAGCCGACTCGATCAAGGGCACCGAGCTGTCAGAACGACTCGAGATCCCCTATTTCAGCCTCGACGAGCTCATGTTCGGGTCGTTCCGCGGCCTTCTCGACGATCAGGTCGCGGCCAGCCGGCGTCCCGCGTCCCTCGTGCGCCTGCGCAAGTACGCCGGCCTCGAGCCAGGCACCAAGCCAATCACCGAGCATGCGATGGCATATATCCGCGAGCGGCTGGAGAACCCCAAGTTACTGGCACCAGTGAGGTCGAAAGTCGAGAAAGACATGGCCCAGGCGTCGTTCTTCGTCGCCGGTGTCGGCAAGCTGTTCGAGAAGTTCAAGATCCCGGGCTACGAACCGGCCTATAGCAAGCTCAAGGATCAGCTCGCCGCCTGGGGTGAGTTCGTCAAGTCCGAGGTCTTGCCCCGATCGCGCGAGGATTTCCGTTTGCCTCCGGAGCTTTACGCGTTCAATCTCGAGCAGATCGGCATCGACATTCCTCCGGAGGAGCTTGCTGCCAAGGCTCACGCGGCCTTTACCGAGATCCAGGTCCAGATGCAGGTCGTGGCGCGCGGGTTGCGAAGGATAAGGGCCTGCCGTCCTCCGACTATCGTGACGTAATCAAGGCACTCAAGAAAGAACAGCTCGTCGGCGACGCGATTCTCACGCATTATCAGTCCCGGCTCAAGCAGATCGAGGAGATCATCCGCGACAAAGAGATCCTGACCTTGCCGGGGCGCCCGGCCCGGATCCGGATCGCCACGGAAGCCGAGAGCGCTGCCACGCCGGCGCCCAACATGCACCCTCCCCGGCTACTGGGCAACACGGGCGAGGTCGGCGAGTTCGTCCTGCCGCTCAACGTTCCCGACAAGTCCGGGAAAATGCAAAAGTTCGACGACTTCAATTTCGCCGCCGCCTCGTGGACGCTCACTGCCCATGAAGCCCGTCCCGGCCATGAGCTCCAGTTTGCCTCGGTCATCGAACACGGTGTTTCCGACGCCCGTGCCATGTTCGCCTTCAACAGCACCAACGTCGAAGGCTGGGGCCTCTACTCCGAGTGGCTCATGGAGCCGTACGAGCCCGCCGACGGTCATCTGATCTGCCTTCAGCATCGCCTGATGCGAGCCGCCCGGGCATTCCTGGATAGCGAGCTGCAAGGAGGAAAGCTGACCCGCGAAGAAGCCCTGGCCATTTTGAAGAAAGACGTCGTCCTCTCCGACGCCATGGCCAACCAGGAAGTCGAGCGCTACACATTCTGGTCCCCCGGCCAGGCCAACGCCTATTTTTATGGCTACACCCGCCTGCGCGAGCTGCGCGATCAGGTGGAAAAAGCCATGGGCAGCCGGTTCAACCCCAAGACATTCCACGACTTCATCCTGGCCCAGGGGCTCTTGCCCCCTCACCTGCTCAAGAAAGTCGTATTCGACGAACTCGTGGGCCAGCCGTCCGCACGCAAATAAGTCGGGTTATTCCCAGCCATGAAAACGCGAGCGATTGCGCATCTTGTGCTGACTTTTCTTCTCCTCGCAGGGCTGTTGAAAGTCTGCGGCCCTTCCGATCTCAGTAAAGCCAGACATGCGATCCAGAATACCCCGCAAGGTCAAGAAGCCGATTCCCTCAAACAGGCTTACAACGCGGTCTGCGCACTGTATATTATACATATTGTATTCTTAATTACTAGCATAAGTTTTATTTTTGACGCCTATTGGAAACACTTGCCTACTTACGTCTTCAAGGGATGCAGGGCTATTGCGTACATAATCCCAGGCATAATCGGAGTGATGAATATGGATAACATGCTAGCGCTGTTCATTGTCTATGATGACCTGAAGAACGACAAACCCCTACCCTCCGACGTTGTTAATCAACTGGCGAGCATGGTGCGAGCGTGGCCATACATGCTCTTGCTCTTGTGTGTCATGGCATGTTCTTGCCTGACATGGTTTATCGCTTTCACTCGCGATGAGGACATCTAGCCGAAATGGATCGCCTTGATGATTCATCCTTGGCGTCTGACCCAGTTTCAATCACGTCAGATCGCAAGTAAATTGAAAGTAGGTCTGACCCCAAGGTCTGACCCCCAGCCATCCCCGGGGGCATCACTCCTGACTCTTCTTGCCCGCGCGTTGACTGGAGTGCCCGCGGGGTTTCTTCACCAGGGAATCGATGATCCCGTACCACATCCCGGCGAAATTGCCGAACTGGTCGAGATGACCAGGATGGAAATGCAGGGCGAAGCGAACGCCCACCGTATCGATCTGCACACCCATCTGCTTGAGCTCGGCGAGGTTCGTCGGGATCGCCTGGTACAGCGACAGGTCGACCAGCCCCTTCCCGGTCGCGTGGCGGTAAAGGCCGGTGCCTCCGTGGACGGAATACTGGAGGTGGACGGGCTGCGAGAACGGATTGAGCCCGATGGTCCCGGGGGTGACATGGACATCGATCTGACCCTTCGGGCTGGTGATGACGAGATCGGCATAGAGCAGCCAGGGGCTCGACAGCAGGGAGTTCTCGGCCTTGGTGTTGACGGTGCTGGAGATGGTGACCGGCCCGATGCCGGACATCCGGCCGTTCCCCGTGACATGGGCGATCCCCTGACGGTCGACGGTCACGAGGTCCGTCGTTCGGCCGTTCAGGACGACGGGATGCCCATGCCCGTGGACAGCGCGATTCAGATGGGCGGCGACGGCCGGCGGTTGCGGCGAGGCCCCCGACATCAGGGACCTCCCTTCCAGCGTGAGCACCTGCAAAGAAGCGCGGCGGGACGATCTCATTTCTCGCGTCCTCGTTGGGCCATCAGTCGGGACGATCGGCGCGGCCCGCGACGACGGGGGCCGAAGGCGGGGCCGTGGCGGCGGCGGACATCGCCCGCACCGCGTGCGCGCATCAGGCCGCCCGCACCGTCCGAGCCTGTCGCGACCGGTCAGGCTAAGGCCGGAGCCTTGGTGGCCGAGCCCAGGATGGTCGTGAAACTGGTACCGGGCGTGCCATTGCTGCCGGCCAGCGGATTCCCGTTCAGATCGGTCAGACCGGTGCCGCTCACCGTGAGCGAGTACTCGCCATGACTCTTGAGTTTCTGCGCGGCGCCAGGGTCACCGTCATGGTGGCCGGGTCGTACACCGCCGAGGTAATCCGGATCCGCGTCTCCTTGGGAGTGTGGGAATGCGGGCGCTTCTTCAGGAGGAACAGCGAGTAATTGCTCAGGCCCTCGGCACTCGACGGGTTGAGGGCCTCGCTGAATGTGAGCACGATCGTGCTCTTCTGCGAGCCGGTCCCGAGTCGCTGTACGGTGTCGATCTGCAGGATGTTCGGGGCCGTGGACGTCACCGAGACGGCTTTCGAGAACTCCGAGGTATCGTTGCTGGGGTCGATGGCGGTGGCGGCGATTGCCTGGCCGACGGGTACAACGGCGGAGGGGGTAAAGGCGATCGTGGCGAGGCCATTGGAGCCGGTCGTGACCGTCGTCTGGCCGAGGTAGACCTGGCCTTCGCCGTAGCCCAGCGCCGCCGGCGCGGGGTCTGAGAAGAACTGGACATGGAAGGTGGTGTCGGGCGTACTCTCGAGCGTGCCGCGTACGGTCGTGGCGCCGCCCGTGGTGACCGCCGAGGCGAGGACGGGGAAGTTCTGGAGATCGTTCGGCCCGGAGCCGCTCGGAAGCTGGGCGTTCGGCACGACTCCGAGGTTGACCGTGCCCAGGAAGTTAGCGACGACGCTCGGGATATCCGCCGTTGACGTGCTGGTCACCAGTGGCAAGACCGTCGCGGTGGGGACGTCGAGCAAGCCGATGCCCATGTTGTGGTTGTCGTAGATCGAGTTGCCGCTGATGAGGTTGCCGGTGCTCTGCACGCTGATCGGCGAGCTGGAAGACGGCGAGAGGCCCACGACGACGACCCCCACCCCGATGTTGAGGACGGACCCGACCTCGCCATTGAAGGCGATGGTGTTCGCCTGGCCGGGCGCCGTTCCGCCGACGATATTCCCCGAACCGGCGAGGACGACGCCGATGACCTTGTTGCCGAGGTTGCCTGCGCCCGTGGCGTCGGTGCCGATCAGGTCGCCCTGGACGGTGCTCCCCGCCTCCGCCGAGAGCAGCGCCGAGCCGCCGATGGCCAGGCTGGCGATGGCGATGCCGATGTCATTGCCCGAGACCAGGTCCCGCGACGCGGGCGAGGTCCCGCCGACCACGTCGCCGGAGCCGATCACGCCGACCCCCAGGCTGTTCGGCTGCGCGGTCATTCCGGACGGGTTGGTGCCGATGAAGTCGCCCTGTACGACGTCGCCGGCACCGGACAGCACGACGCCGATCCCGCCGAAGTTCTCGATCGCAAGGCCCTCCACGGTGCTGTCGTCGGCTTGGACCTGCAGCCCAAGGCTCTTGCCGATATTGGAGATCGCCGAGCCGTCGATCACGACGGACGGGACCGCGTTATCCCCCGTGGTCGACGTGTTGGGGCTCGACCCCGGCTGGGTGTACCCGTCGATGATCACCGGGCTGGTGATCGGCGGCAGCTCGGAGACGGGGGTGATCACCTGCGGGCCCGATCCGGGGATGTCGAAGGCGATGGTGTTGGTGCCCCCGTCCGCGTTGGCCTGGTAGATCGCCTGCCGCAATGTGCCGGGGCCGTTGTCGGCAACGCTCGTCACCATGATCGTCGACAGCAATAAGCGGGATTCAACCACGTCGAGGGCCGGGCGATAGCGCCTCCTGGCACCGCGGGCGCCGGACCATGTGCGCGGGATCTCTAATCGCATCATGTTCATCCTCCTCGACGCGGCTCGCGCCGGCTATGGTAGAACCAAAATGCTCCGCGGCCAGCACCGCGAAGATCGCCATGGACGCGCTCCGGCCCATTCGAGGGCGAGCGCCGGGCTGGCGGACCCGAACTGCGGCGTTCGGGCTTCGAGTCGGCTTCACGACGCGGCACGGATTCAGCCGGCGCGATTTCGCCGGCGTGAATGGAACGGCCGCCATGCCGAGCAGCACTGCACTGCAACTATCGGTCAAATCAAAATTGGGCTTGAACCATATCCGATCATTCCCACGAGTACTGCGCCGGTGCCTTGCCGTGGCTCTCCAGGATGCGTGGGGTCTTCATTTTGGCGCCGCGCGGCTCGATGCGTTCCAGCTTGATCGTGAAACGCCAGGAGTCGCCGAAGTCGTAGAGCAGTTCCATCGTGTGCCCCGGTTCAAGCGCGAGCGTCCCGATCTGAGTGAGGTCCGTCGCGAGAATCGCCCTCGATTTCTGGGTGGACGATCGAGACATCGATCCCGAAGCGGTCGCGATATGAGAACTCGTAGAGATGGTCGTTGTCGAAACGCATCGATCGGAGGATCGAGCCCACCAGGTCATCGAGTGTCAGGTCCGCCGGAATGGCAATGAGACGCCAGATCTTCCCCAGGGATACTCGGAAGATGAACGTACCCTCCCGAGGTTCCAGCCGCGGGATCTCCAGGTTGTTGTGCCACTCCGGGAAATACGGCTGGAACTGCGGCTGCCACGCGCCGAAACGAGGAACGTCAAGTGCCGCATTCTCGAGCTCCTCGTCTTCCTCGTCCCCGTCGTCCTCTTGAGGAGGCATGTCCAACCCGAGAGGATCGACATGGTCGACAATCAGGCTGAAGAGCGCGTCGCCGAACGGAACGCGCTCGAGCGCAGCAGGGACCCAAGGCGTGGTCCCCCTGGGGGGCTGCTCGACCTTGATGAGCCCGAACAACTCCATCAGAGCCAGCAGGTAGAAATCCCGGCCGACTCCGTGAGCGTAAACGTACGCGGGTGTCTTGACGTCGAACCGGCGCCCTGCACCTTGCAAATCCCGCCAGGCTTGCAGGCAGCGTAGAAGGAGGCTCGATCCCCGATGACCGTCCTCGCCGATCATCTCCGGTCGGCCGAAACGAAGCCAGGCCTCGAGTAAATTGAAGTACTGCTCGGTCGCGTTGAGTTGCTTCCATTGCATGAACATCGCCGGGTCGACGACAAGCCGCGCCTTGGCGCCAACGCCCACGACCCGGGTGAGACCGGAGGCACGGAGCAGCAGGTTAAGCCCGTACAGGTAGGGATGAGACCGGAGCTGCGGTCGCTGCAATTCCAGCTTGAGCGGCCGGCTCAGTCTGCGGTCCAGGTCGGCAATGGATTTCAGGGGAAGCAGGTTGTACTTTCCACCGGCCTCGACCCCCTCTGTACCCAAGAACTCCAGCAGCATGCCGAAGTCATGCAGCACCGCGCCGGGCTGCTCGTCTGTAATCGCCTGGTCCCGCAGCACTTTCTGATGGTCCGCTGTGAACTCGTGATCCATCCTCATCGTCATCCTTTCTCGTTGGGACGTCACCGAAAAACGGAGTCCTCCGCTCAGGCGCGCCCGGGTATGACATTCCCTGGCGCTGCCCTTCCCTTACCACAGTTCCGGCATTGATGCCGTGGCTTCGCGCCTTTTTCAAGACCAAAGCCGAGATTGACCTTATAACAAGTCCCGCCTATGATCCGGCCGATCGTCAACGAGCCTGCGCGCACGTTCGTCGGTCAAGCCTCAGCCTGACATTTGATGAAATCAGGCCAAAGCCCGAGCTATGGCAAATCGGTGGAAGGGAGTCCGTCGATGCCTTTTGCGGAAGGCTCTTCAGGGTCGGGCCCGGTCGCTACAGCGACCCCGGTGCGGCCGCGTCCCGGCGCCGCCGCGCGGCCGGTGCAGGCAGAAAGCCGTGGACCTGTCGCATGGCCCAGGGCGATCGTCGTTTATCTCACGGCCTTGGGGGGCGCGATCGCCACCGCATGCGCCTGGTTGGTGCCCGAGACGGCGCTCAGCGCGCTCCTCGGCTGGCTCGGGGCCGCCTTGCTCGTTTATTCGATGCGCCTGCGCCCAGCCTACCTTCCGGCTTACTGCGGAGGTCTGATCGGCCACGCGATCGCCTTTTCCTGGATCTATTCGACCGTCGCGACCTTCGGAGGGTTTGGACCGATCATCTCGGGAATTGTCCTCGGGGTCTTCGTCGTGCTCGGGGCGCTGGTTTTCCCGGTCTTCTCGTTCTTCTATCGAAACCTCCATCCATTCGTCGACCGATTCGCACTGCGCACCGCGATCGCCATGGCAGTTGCTGAGCTTGTCACGATTCGCTTGTTCCCGTGGCACTACGGCCATACTCAGATCGCATTCCGCCCGTTCGTTCAGCTCGCGGGTATCGGGGGTGCGATCCTCGTCTCGTTCGTTCTGTTCTGGGTGGCGGAAGCGGCCGTGCGGGTCATCCTGTTTCGAGAGCGCCGGCGCGAGTTCCTGGTGCCGCTCTGCGTCTTCGGTCTGGCACTGCGTTATGGCGGGGACGTGATGGACGAGTTGGCTCGTGCGCACCACCGCGAGCAAGAGGTCATTGTGGTGCAAGCGAACGGGTCGCTCGAAGACGCGAAAAAGCGGGATTCGCTCGAGCGCACCCTCCGGCGGATTTACGACCTGACAGTCAAGTCGGCCCGCCCGGGCGCGCTCATCGTCTGGCCCGAGGGAGCCATTCCCACTTACATTCCGGCCGCGTCAGGCTCGGTGCCCAAACAACCGCTGCTCCCCTGGCTGGGGGATGGATCGGCATTGCTCCTGGGGGCCTATTCCTTCACCGACGAAGAGCACCGGTACAACTCGGCATTCGCGGTCTATCCCGATGGCTCGGTGCCGGCCCCTTATTGCAAACAGATCCTGATCCCGTTTGGAGAATACATGCCGGGGGCTTCGGTTTTCCCGTGGCTCAACCGGCTGAACAAGCATGCCGGAGTCTTTCGCGCCGGCACCGAAATCAAGGTCTTCCCGTTTCCGATGCGGCGCCCCGACGGCCGCCAATACACGATGAAGACGGCACCTTTGATCTGCTACGAAGACACAGTCCCCGCCCTGGCGAGGCGGGCGACGCGCCAGGGGGCGGAGCTGCTGGTGAACCTGACCTATGACACCTGGTTCGGGCGCACGGCGGCCCCGTACCAGCACCACTTGATCGCGGCATTCCGAGCGATCGAGAATCGGCGCTATTTGATCCGCTCAACCAACTCGGGCTTGAGCGCGGTCGTCGACCCGCTGGGCAGGACGATCGCCAGCATACCCCCATTCACCGCGGGCACCGTTGCGGTGAAAGTTCGCTTGCTCGACGAGCAGACGCTGTATACAGCTTATCTGGGAGAAACGCCCTGGTGGCTGTTGTTCGCCGTGACGACGGGCATGATGATCGTGGGGCGGTGGCGGCGAGGTGAGAAGTCTCATCGCGGGGACCCGTGAACCCAGGGACGGACTCATGCTATTCACGATCGCTCGGTGCATGGCCGCGACGGCGCGTGAGCAGGCGGTTGAAGGGCACCGCGGCGAACTGACACCCGAACAGACGATCAAGGGGTGGCCGGCTTCGCGAGCACGACAGCCTCGTACTTCACGACGGGGACCAGGCCAAGCGGCTTGAGCAATTCCTCCAGTGCCTGCCCCAGCGGGACGCCACTCGCCGAGCCGGTCACGCTGGCATCGGGATCGATCACGCCGGCCCGCCGGCCGGCGGGGTCCAGAACAAAAGTCTCTTGCGTCTTGCCCTCGAAATGAGCCGCCACCTGGGCCAGAGTCGCGTCCTTGAAATCGAAGGAGACTTTCTGCCGCAAGACCTCTTCGAGCCGGGCCGCGCACCGCTTCTGGGATTCCGACAGCTCACGCGGCTTCCCCGGCTTGGTCGGGACGATCACGAGTCCCTCTGTGCCGGGCATCGCCTCCAGGCCGAGCGGGTCGAGCAAGAGCTGCAGCCAGCTTCGGAGCGAGAGGCTCGCGCTGGTGGTCAGGTTCGTCGCGACGTCGGGGGCGATGCCCGCCGTCTTCATCGCCGCCTCGTCGAGTTTGATCGGAATGCGAGCGACCTGGCTGAGGAACTTGACGTTGCCGGCGAGCTTCCCGCCGTCCATCCCCAGCGCCACGTCGCGATCGAGCGCCCGGGTGATCCGCTTCGCCAGGGGGATTGGCGTCAGTTTCGTCTCGAAGAAATCCGGGCTGACCTGGCCGACGAGCTTGCCCTGCGGGTCGATCAGGATCGTCGTCGGGAACGCGTGAATCTCATAAGCCGCGACCGTCGCGCCGCGCTCGCCGTTGGAGGCGTCGAGCAGGATCGGGAAGGGTAAGTCTTTGCCGTGCCAGAGGGTCTTCTTGGTCTGCTCGGTCTTCGCATTCATTTCGGAGAAATCCTTGACGGTGCCGTCGTGGAAGGCGAGGACCTCGAACTTGTCTCGCTCGCCGGCGTGGTCCTCATAGAGTTCAATCAGCTCGCTCAATTGCTGGACGCAGGGACCGCACCAGTATCCCCAGAAATCCACCAGCACCCACTTGCCGCGATAGTCGGCAAGCGTCACGTTCTTCTTGACGCCGCGTGCGTCGGTCAGCGACCAGGGCGGGAGTTCCTTGCCCTGGTAACGGGCAAGGAAGGTGGCCGGCAGGTTCAGCGTCCCCAGGTCGATGTCGGGCTTCGCTGCGCGGAGCGTGAGCTCTTTGTTGATGCCGTTCACGTCGGCGCCATAGGCGTTCATGTGATATTCCCCGGGCGGCAGCAAGATCGAGAACTCGGCATTGCGCGACGAATTCTGGATCACGCGGATCTTGCCGGGGAGCAAGTTCATGTAAACGTTGGTCCAGGGAACAGCCCTGCCCAGGTCCTTGGACTCGAACTTGCCATGCACCCGCACCAGAGGGGCGAGCCGGATCTCGATCTCTCGCTTGGCGTCGGCGACGGCCACGATCGCCGTGCCGCCGACCGTGCGATTGGAGTCGATCGCCAGGAGCGCTGCGGGCCGGCCGTAGAAGTCGACCTTGATTGTAAACCGCCCCTCGGTGTCCGTTTTGGCCCCGCCGAATGGGACCTGATCTCGCTTTCCTCCTACCGGGACGTCGCCGTCGCCCGCCGTCCAGTGGCTGGCAACCTCCGCTCCCGACACGGGCTTTCCGTCGCCGTCGAGGACGCGTCCTGTGACCTTGACGCCCTTGTCCTGGGCCGTCGCCATCCCGGCCGCCACGAGGAGCCAGGTCATCCCAAATGCTGCTGAACGAACGCATCCCATGATCGACGCTCCTGATGGCGAAGAGACGAAAGCCACATCCATTGCCAGGACGCCCATTGGATCAGGCCCGTCTGGAAAAGACAATGGTCAAAGCCGAAGCAAGTCGCCGGGACATGACGGTGATGATCCTGGCGATCGGTGTCACGGAACACAACCAGTTGTTTATCCGAGGAAGTGGCCTGACCAAGGCGGACCAGGGCAACGCCCCGAGGGGTTCTGGCACAGGCACCTGTCGCACCCTGAAACCGTCGCACTCCCCGTGACGTCAATGACCACCAGATCAGGCCGCCTGGGCCGATGTTCCTCGCGGATCGAACACGCGGGCAAGCTGCGGGAGCATCGCTCCGGGAACGAAGAGGGTCACGACCGCGGAGACCCCGATCGTCGACGGGCCCATGGTCGCGAACAAGACGTAAGCCCCCGCCCCGATGATCGTGATCGCCGGCACCGTGCCCAGATCGGTCAGCAACGTCGCGCCGGCCGGCTGGGGAATGCGCCAGGCCAGGCCGGTCGTCGCCAGGCGAAACACGAGCGGCCAGAGCGTGCCGAAGCTTCCCGCGGGCAAGAGCCACGCCGATCCCACCGTCAAGACTGTCCACCATCCCAGCGCGCCAAAGTCGAGTGCGCAGATCCCGGCCCGGTTCCAGAGGAACGCGTAAATCGAGAGGAAGACGACCAGCGCCACGCCGAGCAAAAGTGCCGCGAGCGGTTCTGGAATCGTTTTGTGCTCGGCCTCCGCGCCAGCGAGCTTGAGCAACCACCATGCGCCCGACGTCGCGAGCGTGCCCAGGGCGATCGCGATCGGGAACACGACGAAACCCGCGGCCAGCCCACGCGCCGTCATCCGGCCGGATCGCCAGGCGAACACCACGACACCGAGATAAAGCAGCGCCGCTCCGATCGCCAGCGGCCTGACCCAGGCGCCGGAGTAGACCACGAACCATCGTCCGACCGGGTTGAAGTAAACCACGTCGGGCTCGCCCGGGTCGTTGCGCTCGAGGTTTCCGAAGTGGCGCGCGAGCAGAAGCGCGTGCAAGCCTTGGTGCTGCACGCTGCGGCCGTCGAGGTTGCTCGGGGTGTCGAGCGGTGTGTGGTAGCATCGCTTTCCCTCCAAGAACAGAAAGTTGAGCCCCGACACGCCGGCCGCCAGGAAGCTGTTCAAGTCGGTGGCGCTACCCGTCAACCGGTAGACGACGGGTGTCAGCGAGTTCCCGATCGCGACCGGATCAGCCTGGGCGAACTCGCGGACCAGCCAGCCGTTGTGGTCGGTGGTCTCGAACAGGCAGCACGGGCCGCGATTGCCTGCCGCATCGAAGTTGAGGACGAGCCCGACATCTGCCATCCAGGGATGTCCCTCGTCCAGTCCGCCTCGGGTACTTCCGACGAACAGTTTGGAGCCGATCATGCCGACCTCCTCGCCATCGGTAAAGAGCGCGATGATATCGCGCTTCGGGAGCGGCCCGGCCTTGAGAGCTCGCAGTGTTTCCAGGAGAGTCGCAGTGCCCGAGCCGTCGTCGGCAGCGCCCGGGGCATTCGGTACGGAGTCGTAATGAGCCATGATGAGCACGGCCTTGAGCCCCGCGGGGCCCGAGCCCTTGAGCCGCGCCCCGACGTTCGCGAAGTCGATGGTTCTGCCATTCCGCAGCGAAATCCGGCGCTCTTGTGTCGTCCGGATGAGGCCCATCGCGTCGATCGTGTGCTCGAGGTACCCCCGGACCCGGCCGATCTCGGAAGAGCCCGCCGGGCGGGGCTCTTGTGCGATCGCCTCGATGTGCTGAAACGCCCTTCGCGATGAAAACTCCGCTAAAGGAGCGTCAACGGGTCGCTCCTCAGGCGGTTCTTGCGAGCCGATGGCAGCGACAATCGTCGCAGCAAGATAGGCGAGGGTCCAGCAGGCGAGGATCACCCGAACACCACGAGCCCCGTCACGAACCGACGCTTTT
The DNA here is from genome assembly GCA_963781785.1 of uncultured Isosphaeraceae bacterium. Classification (GTDB taxonomy): domain Bacteria; phylum Planctomycetota; class Planctomycetia; order Isosphaerales; family Isosphaeraceae; genus CAWAHD01. Next base: position 2,921,181 of record CAWAHD010000002.1, read on the forward strand.
TCGTTCAAGGCGACTCAGTTCTCTCTTTCGAGTTCAATCATCTTGAGCCATTGTTGTTATGGAGAGGGAACCGCGGACGCGGATCGCAGAACGTCGCCTTTCCTCTCCGAGCGTCCAGGCTATCATAGATATCCATGGCTGGGTCGTTCCAGTCTTCGAACACCTCCTGGACTCGCGAAAACGCGGCCTCCGCCCCATGACGGTTTTCGTCCGCGAAGCCCCGCTGGCGGTAACCCGGAACGGCCGGCGCCGGACAACTGCGAATACACGTCGGAGAACGGCGCAGAAAACTTTCATTCCCCCCTGAATCTCCGTGAAAAACCAACTCGGCACAGATCGTGCAGTTCCGGATCGCCGGACTGGCTGTGTGAGACGCAGAGATGTGACCGACTCGCGCCGCAGGCAGCCAGATCGAATCCGCACCGGATGGTGTGACCTCCGCCGGGCGGTTCGTTACAGTAGAGGAGAGGCAACGCAGACCACCGTGCCACATTGCGTGGAGGTTCGGCGATGGAGGACCGGGATCGCTGCCGAGACTGCGGCGAGCAGCGGCACGCTGATGTGCCCGGAGGGTTGTGCCCGGCCTGCCGGCTGCGGGCCGGTCTGGCCAGCCGCGCCTCGGAGGGGACCCGGAACTGGCACGACGTTCCCGGCGCGACTGCGGCATGGGCGTCGCCATCGTCGTTGACAGCGCCATCCTCGCCGGGCACCCTGGCAAGGCTGGCCGAAACGGTTGCGGACATTCCGCGGGTGCACCTGCGCAACACGGATCCGTTCGACGGCCCCGAGCACGTGGTCCGTCCCTCGTCTGCCGAGATGCCCGGCCCATCCGACCGGCTGGCCCGGCTCCAACTGCTCGGCGAGGTCGCTCGCGGCGGCATGGGCGTCATCATCAAGGGGCGCGACAGCGACCTTGGCCGCGACCTGGCCATCAAGGTCCTGCTCGATCAACATCGCGAGAACCCCGACCTGATTCGACGGTTCGTCGAAGAGGCGCAGATCTCCGGCCAGTTGCAGCACCCCGGCGTGGTCCCGGTCTACGAGCTGGGCACCCTCGCCGATCAACGGCCGTATTTCGCCATGAAGCTGGTCAAGGGCCGCACCCTGGCGGTTCTGCTGGCGGAGCGCGCCAGCCCCGCAGTGAACCAGCCGAAGCTGCTGGGCATCGTCGAGCAAGTCTGCTTGACGATGGCCTACGCTCACGTCCGGGGTGTCATCCACCGCGACCTGAAGCCCTCGAATATCATGGTCGGCAGTTTCGGCGAGGTCCAGGTGATGGACTGGGGGCTGGCCAAGGTGTTGCCGCAGGGAGGGCTCGCCGACGACGAGGAAGCCGGGCGCATCCGGCACGAGACGGTGATCCAGACGGGCCGGACGAGTACGGACGCCGAGCTCTCGCAGGCCGGCTCGGTCATGGGCACTCCCGCCTACATGCCGCCCGAGCAGGCCAGCGGCGATCTCGATCGGCTCGACGAACGGGCCGACGTGTTCGCGCTGGGCTCGATTCTCTGCGAGGTCCTCACCGGCCAGCCGGCATTCACCGGCCGGACCGTGGGTGAGATTCAGCGCAAGGCCGCAAGGGGCGACCTGACCGACGCCTTCGGCCGCCTCGACGCCTGTGGAGCCGACGCCGAGCTGGCCGGGCTGGCACGCCTATGCCTGGCATGCGAGCCCGAGGACCGGCCCCGGCACGCCGGCGCGGTCACCGAGCGGTTGACGGCCTACCTGGCCGGCGTGCAACACCGGCTCCAGACAGCCGAGCTCGCCCGCGTCGAGGCGCTCGCGCGGGCCGAGGAAGAGGCCAAGCGGCGGATCCTGGCCGACGCGCTGGTGCAGAAGGCCCAGGCGCACGCGGTCGAGGAAGGGCGACGGCGGCGACTCCAGGTGGGTCTGGCCGCCTCCGTCCTGGCCCTTACGGCCGTCGGCGGCCTGGCCACCACGTCCTACCTCCAAGAGCGCCAGGCCCGCAGAGCGCAGGTCGAGCTGGCGCTGAACGAGGCCACGCTACTGCACAACCAGGCCCTGAAATCGCCCGACGACCTCAACCGCTGGCAAGCGGCAGGGGAGGCGATCAAGCGCGTGGAGGTGGCGCTCGGCGATGACGGTCATTCCCAGGCCCGGCTCGGGCTCGCCGACCTGCACCGCGAAGTCCAGACCGGCATCGCAACAGCGCGCCGCGACCACGAGTGGCTAGACTCGCTGGCAGAGATCCGCAGTGGACATCTGGGTGTCAAGCCCGGCGTGAGGGACATGGCCTATGCCGAGGCGTTCCGGCGAGCTGGGATCGACCTCGACGTCCTGGCCCCGGCCGAGGCCGCCGCCCGGCTCCGTGCCCGTCCCGCCGTGGTGCTCCAGGTACTGCCGTACCTCGATAGCTGGTCGCTGGTTCGCCGTGACGACGAGCAACCGGCGGTCCAGTGGCAGCGCCCCCTGGTCGTGGCCCGCGCTGCCGACTCCGACGCCTATCGCAACCGGCTTCGCGCGCTGGTCGAACGCCCGGACATCCGAAAACAGGGCGCGGCCCTGCGGGCCCTGTCCCAGGATCGGCAAGTCGTCGAGCTTCCGCCTGCCAGCATTCTCCAGCTCGCCATCGCGCTGAGAGAGGCAGGTGAGCCGGCGGCGGCGGTCTCCTTGCTCGAGTCGGCCGCGCAGCGCTTCCCGGACGACGTCTGGATCAACTACAACCTGGCCGAGCTTCTGGCAGCGTTACCCACGCGGCGTGAAGAAGCGGTGCGTTACTACACCGCAGCGCGGGCACTGCGACCGGAGACGGCCCATAACCTGGGCCACTTGCTTGATCAGATGGGACAAGGCGAGGACGCGATCGCCACCTTTCGCGCTGGTCAAGGTGCGGCCCGGGGAGGCGCGAAACATCGGGTGCCTCGGCACGGTCCTCCTGGGTCGACACCAGCGCGAAGAGGGGTTGAAGACACTCGATCAGGCCATCGCCGTGGCCCGGGAGACGATCGAACGCCGGCCCAGCGATGCCGGGGAGTATCACCTCCTCGGCCACTTGCTCGCGATCAGGGGCGATCAGGATGGAGCCATCGCCGCCAACCGGGAAGCCCTCCGGATCGAACCCGGCCACACGGGCGCCCTGACGAATCTTGTGACCATCCTGAAGAACCGAGGCGATCAGGACGGGATCATCGCCGCCCTGCGCACGGCGATCCGGGCCAGGCCGGACCATGCCTGGTCGCATGAGGCCCTCAGCGCGGCACTCCAGGCGAAGGGAGACCGCAAGGGCGCCATCGCCGAGATCCGCGAGGCCATCCGGCTCAATCCCGAAGAACAAGCCTATCGCACACAGCTCGCCGCCTTGCTCAAGTCGCTGGGGGCCTCGACGACGCCGGCGCCGTGACCTCCGGGTTGAGCTGGAAGCCGCCAAGCACCCGTGCCTGCATGCGAGAGTTCCTCTTCTCGGATTCCGCGATCGCGGTATGATTTCCGGCCAATGCCCGGAGTTGTGGACGATCCAGGACTCGAGTGGCCGCCGATCAGGGAGCGATCCAGCATGTCACGGATAACGCTTGGCGAAGAGCGATTTGCGACCGAGGCCAGCGCGGCGGAGTATCGCGGTCTCGAACGGGGCGACATCCTGTATTTCCCGGCTTCTCCACCGCTGTTGCCCGCAGAGGACCGGGCGTTTCTGGTGACCCAGAAACAGGTCAATGCCTCCTACCACAAGAACATCAGCTACCGGCCCATCGAGGATCGCGTGAAGGGGGTGGATCAGGAAGACGCCGGCCAGCGGGCGCGAACCCACGAGATCATGCGCGGCTATTCGCAGCGTGCCATTGCCTTCATGGGCAGCTTTTTGAAGCGTTACAGGGCGGGCTGGAAGATCGACTTCGCGAGCTTCCGGCCGATCGAGGAATCGGGCCGCCAGGCTGCGCTTCATTCCCGGAACGACCTGTTGCATTTCGACTCGTTTCCGACCCGTCCCTCGCATGGCGACCGGCTGCTGCGGATCTTCACCAACATCCATCCGGAGCGCGAGCGCGTGTGGATCACCACCGACCACTTCGAGGCACTTGCCGGGCGGTTCGCCGAGCGGATCGGGCTCAACCGAAAGCCGGGTGCGCTGGCCGCTTGCCGCGACTTGACCGTCAAGGCTGCGGCGAGGCTGGGTCTGCCGGTTGTCGATCGGCCTCCTTACGACCGGTTCATGCTCAAGTTTCATCATGCCATGAAGGAAGACGCCCGATTTCAGGAGACATGCCGCAAGGACCGCTGGGAATTTCCCTCGGGCTCGACGTGGATCGTCTTCACCGACAGTGCCAGCCACGCCTGCCTGAGCGGACAGTACGCCCTGGAACAGACCTTCATCATCGGGCGCGCGAGCCTGGCTTGCCCCGAGATCGCCCCGATCGCGATTCTCGAGGGGCTGGCGGGCTACCCGCTGGCACGCACTGCCTGACCTGAGCATTCCAGCAAGCGAGATCGGGCGCGCTCCTCGGGACAAATTGTTTGATCGCAGGCGACGTGCTTGCCTTTCTCAGAACAACGTGGACACGCCGAAGGCAACACGTGTATACTACCCACTTCGATTGGCTGCGCTGGGAACACCGACTTTGTGGGATGAGGAATAACCCGGGATGGGCTCGTCGGATATCATCATTCGGGGGGCCCGCGAGCACAATCTGCGCGATGTGTCGCTGGTGCTGCCGCGGGGAAAGCTGATCTGCCTGACGGGCGTATCGGGTTCGGGAAAGAGCTCACTGGCCTTTGACACGCTTTACGCCGAAGGCCAGCGCCGGTACGTCGAGAGTCTATCGAGCTATGCCCGGCAGTTCCTGGGCCAGATGCCCAAGCCCGATGTCGACCGGATCGACGGGCTGAGCCCGTCGATCTCGATCCAGCAGAAGACTGGCGGGCGCAACCCCCGGTCGACGGTCGGCACGATCACCGAGATCAACGACTATCTGCGGGTGCTATTCGCCCGGGTCGGGCAGGGGCATTGCCCGAATTGCGGGCGGCTGGTCGCAGCCCAGACGCGCGAGCAGATCGTGGCGCGTGTGCTCCCGGAGCTGCCCTCAGGTACGCCGTTCCTGGTGCTGGCGCCGGTGGTCCGCGGCCAGAAGGGAGAATACAAGGATCTCTTCGCCGATCTGGCCCGCGCCGGGTATGTCCGGGCGCGCGTCAACGGGCAGGTGGTCAATCTGACTGACGACCTGGCACTCGACCGCCAGATCAAGCACCAGATCGAGGCCGTCATCGACCGGCTGACGGCTGGCCCGGCTCTCTCCACCACGCAGCGTGGGCGGCTGGCCGAGGCGGTCGAGCAGGCTCTCAAGCTGGGCGACGGAACGGTGATCGTCGCTGTGGACGGCCAGCCCGACCTGTTGCTGTCTTCGCATTTCGCATGCGCCACCTGCGGGTTGAGCTTCGACCCGCCCAGCCCGCAGCTTTTCAGCTTCAACAGCCCGCAGGGAATGTGCCTGGCCTGTGATGGCCTGGGGATCCGCCACGATTTCGACCCGGAGCTGCTCGTGCCCGATGCCTCCCTTTCCGTCTGGGAAGGCGCCATCGCACCGCTTGGGCGGGTCGCCGATCTCGGGCGGTGGCGCCGGCATCTCTTCGAGGGAGTGGCCGCCAACCTCGAGGCCGACCCCGACGGCCCGCGCAAAGGCACGATGCTCAAGGGCCCGTGGCGCGATCTCGATGAAAAATGGCGGCGAGCGTGGCTCTATGGCACCGGCGATCGGATGATCGTGCACCGGTGGAAGAACCGGAGCCGCGTGTGGTCGCACGCCGAGAAATGGGCGGGCGTCGCCAACGAGCTCCTGGCCAAGTATCGAGGCGCCACCGGCGGACCGGTCAAGAGCCAGCTCGAGCCGTTCATGCGCAGCATGAGCTGCCCCGATTGCTCCGGAGCACGGCTCAACGCCCGGGCGCGCGCCGTCAAGGTTGGGGGCAAGACCCTGGTCGAGCTGGGGGCCATGCCCATCGGCACCGTCGTCCGATTCTTCAATCAGCTCGCCGACACTTCACAGCCACCCGGCGACAAGCCGGCCACGGACTTGATCCCACTCGACGCCGTCTCGCGAACGATCGCCGAAGAGCTGCTCAAGGAAATCCGGGCGAGGCTGACGTTTCTTGTCGACGTTGGCCTCCATTACCTGGCGCTTGACCGCGCCGCCCCGACCCTCTCGGGCGGAGAAGCCCAGCGGATCCGCCTGGCCAGCCAGGTCGGGGCGGGGCTGGTCGGCGTTCTGTACATCCTCGACGAGCCTTCGATCGGCCTGCACCCGCGCGACAACGACAAGCTCTTGGCGACCCTGCGCCGGCTCGCAGAGCTGGGCAACACGGTCGTCGTCGTCGAGCACGACGAAGAGACGATGCGCGCGGCCGACCACCTGGTCGACTTCGGGCCGGGGCCAGGCGTCAAGGGCGGCGAGGTTGTCGCCGAGGGGGTGATCGCCGACCTGGCGCGGTCGGCCCAGAGCTTGACCGGCCAGTACCTGGCCGGAAAGAAGGCGATCCCGGTCCCCAAGAATCGCAAGGAGCCCGACGGCCGGTTCGTGACGGTCGCGGGTGCTCGCCACAACAACCTCAAGGGAATTGACGCGGCGTTCCCGGTGGGGCTGTTCGTCTGCGTGACGGGCGTCTCGGGCTCGGGGAAGAGCTCGCTCGTGGCAGACATTCTCCGTGAGGCGCTTGCCGGCCAGTTGAACGGAGCGATTGCCGACCCGGGCAAGCACGACCGGATCGAAGGGATCGAGCACCTCGACAAGGTGATCGACATCGACCAGTCGCCGATCGGGCGGACGCCGCGCTCGAATCCGGCGACGTATATCAAGCTGTTCGACCAGATTCGCGAACTGTACGCCCAGCTTCCGGATGCAAAGGCTCGAGGGTATCAGCCCGGGCGGTTCAGCTTCAATGTCTCCGGGGGCCGGTGCGAGGCCTGCGGCGGCAACGGATCGAACCGTCTCGAGATGGACTTTCTCGCCGATGTCTGGGTCACCTGCCCGGTGTGCCAGGGAAAGCGGTTCGGCCGCGAGACGCTGCACGTGCGCTTCAAGGGCAAGAGCATCAGCGACGTGCTCAACATGGACGTGCAAGAGGCCCTCGATCATTTCGCCAACATCCCCAAGATCGCCGCGATGCTCCAGACGCTGCACGACGTGGGCCTCGACTACATCAAGCTGGGCCAGCCGTCGCCGACCTTGTCCGGCGGCGAGGCGCAGCGGATCAAGCTGGCGCGCGAGCTGGTGAAGAAAGGGACCGGCAAAACGCTCTACATCCTGGACGAGCCGACGACCGGCCTGCACTTCGACGACGTCCGCAAGCTGCTGGATGTGCTGCACGGGTTCACCGAGCTGGGGAACACGGTTGTCGTGATCGAACACAACCTGGACGTTGTCAAGACGGCGGACTGGATCATCGACCTGGGGCCGGACGGAGGCGCAGACGGCGGCTGGATCGTCGCCCAGGGTTCTCCCGAGGAAGTGGTCAAGATCGCCGCGAGCTACACCGGCCAAGCCTTGCGCCGGGTATTGACACGGCGCGGAGGCGCTGCCGGCCGGGGCCGCCGCGGCCAGGTTGCCCAGACAAACGGTCAGGCGGATTCTCAGGGCCGCCGCGCCGGTCGAAGGCGCGGAAGTGAGCCTGGCTTGGCCGCCATCGAGGTCAGGGGCGCGCGGCAGCACAACCTCAAGGGGATCGACCTGGATATTCCCCGCAACAAGATGACGGTTTGCAGCGGGCCCAGCGGCTCGGGCAAGAGCTCGCTCGCGATCGATACGCTTTATGCCGAAGGTCAACGGCGCTACGTCGAAAGCCTTTCGAGCTACGCGCGGCAATTCCTGGCGCCGCTCCAGAAGCCCAAGGTCGAGCGGATCTCCGGGCTGTCACCGGCGATCTCGATCGAGCAGAAGACAACCAGCAAGAGCCCGCGGTCGACGGTCGGCACAGTCACCGAGATTTACGACTATCTGCGCATCTTGTTTGCCCGGCTCGGGCATCCGTATTGCCCGAAGTGCGGAGTTCCGATCGGCACGCAGACCGCCGATGAGATCGTGGAAAAAGTCCTGCACTTGCCCGAGGGGAGCAGAGTTTTCGTGATGGCGCCCTTGGAGCGGCGCGATGGAGAGACCCACGAGGCTCTCTGGGATGAGCTGCGAGCTTCGGGATTTGCGCGGGTGAGGGTCGACGGCGAGTCGGTCAGCCTGGACAAGCCCCCGAAGCTCAGCCACCGGCGCAAGCACCGGATCGAGGCCGTGGTCGACCGGGCCATCGTCCGCCGCTCGACACGATCGCGGCTGGCCGATTCGATCGAGTCTGCGCTCGACCTGGGCAAGGGCGTGGTTCACATCGCACGCGTGGGTGAGGAGTCGAACGAGCGGGCCTGGCCGGTCGACCGCTATAGCCAGCACCGGGTCTGCGACCGGTGCAGCCGCAGCTTCGACGAGCTGGTGCCTCACCATTTTTCGTTCAACAGCCCGCTGGGCTGGTGCCCGATCTGCGAGGGGCTGGGCATCCAGCAAGGCGCCAACCCGGCCGTGCTGGTGCCCGACGGCCGGTTGAGCCTCCGCCAGGGGGCCGTCACCGCTTGGCCGGATTTTGCAGCGGTTCCCGCCTTTGCCCGGAACATCGAATCGCTCGCCCGCGCCGAGGGGATCGACCTGGATACCCCGTTCGATGATCTCGATAGCCGCAGCCGGCGGATCATTTTCCACGGCGCCGGCGACACCTGGTACCGCGTCGAGCCGGAGCCGGACAGACAAAGGCCCGCGGCCGCGAAGTCCGTGGGCAGTAAATCGCCGGCCAGAAAGTCCAGGACCGAGAAATCCAACAGCGAAAAGTCGGCGGCGCCGCCCGCGTTCTCGTTTCAGTACAAGGGGCTGTTTCCGGCGATCGAGGAAGCCGGGCGCGTTTCCTATGTCCATCGCTTCAAGCTCCAAGGGATGGTGGATGATGTCCCGTGCGCCGCCTGCATGGGAGGGCGGCTGCGCGACGATGCCGCTGCCGTCCGGTTCAAGGGCTTCACTCTCGAGCAGATCAGCCGGTGGCCACTTGGGCAGACCCTGGGGTTCTTCAAGTCGCTCGACCTCGATGGCGACGAGCGGCAAATCGCCGGCGACCTCGTGCGCGAGGTGCGCGACCGCCTGACATTCCTGGTCGATGTCGGGCTCGATTACCTGAGCCTCTCGCGCGGCACGCCCACGCTCTCCGGCGGTGAGAGCCAGCGGATCCGCCTGGCCAGCCAGATCGGCACCGGGCTGACCGGCGTTCTTTATGTGCTCGACGAGCCGACAATCGGGTTGCATCCGCGCGACAATAGCCGGCTCCTGGGGGCACTCAGACATCTACGCGACTTGGGCAATACGCTGGTCCTGGTCGAGCACGACCGCGAGGTGATCGAGGCGGCCGATCACCTCGTCGACTTCGGACCTGGCTCCGGGGAGAAGGGCGGCCGGATCGTGGCGTCGGGGACGCCCGGAAAGGTCAAGGCATCGGAACCATCGTTGACGGGCGCCTACCTGAGCGGCCGGGCCGCGATACCCGTCCCGTCCAACCGGAGACTGGCCGAAGGGGATCAAGGTGCGCCGGCGATCGTGATCCGCGGAGCACGCCAGCACAACCTCAAGAACCTGGACGTCCGATTTCCGGTCGGGGTGGTGACGGCCGTCACGGGGGTCTCGGGCTCGGGCAAGAGCTCGTTGGTCGAGGACATCCTCTGGAAAGCCACGGCGCGGGCATTGCATCGTGCGCAGTTGACTCCCGGAGCGCACGAAGCGATCGATGGCCTGCACCTGATCAACAAGGTGATCAGCGTCGACCAATCGCCCTTGGGCAGCACGCCCAGCTCGATCCCGGCGACCTATACGGGGGTGTTCGACCTGATCCGCGAGTTGTATGCCAAGCTTCCCGAGGCCAAGGTGCGGGGGTACTCAGCGCGGCGGTTCAGCTTCAACCAGCCTGGCGGCCGGTGCGAAGCCTGCGAAGGGGCCGGTCAGAAGCGGATCGAGATGCATTTTCTTCCGGATGTTTGGATTCCGTGCGACGCCTGCGGCGGGGCCAGGTACACGGCCGAGACGCTGGCGGTCACGTTTCGGGGACGCACCATTTCCGACGTGCTCAATCTTTCGGTGGCCGCCGCGCTCGAGCTGTTCGAGAACGTGCCCCGAATCCGGCGGATCTTGCAGACGCTGGCAGACGTTGGGCTGGGTTACGTCGCGCTGGGCCAGGCGGCGCCGACGCTCTCCGGCGGTGAAGCGCAGCGGGTCAAGCTGGCGGCCGAGCTGTCCCGGCCCGACACGGGAAGGACGTTGTACATTCTCGACGAGCCGACGACCGGTCTGCATTTCGACGACATCCGCAAGCTGCTCGACGTGATCCACCGCCTCGCCGACCTGGGCAACACGGTGGTCGTGATCGAGCATAACCTCGAGGTGATCAAGACGGCCGACTGGATCATCGACCTGGGCCCGGAGGCCGGGGCGGGCGGAGGCGACCTGGTCGCCGAGGGAACTCCAGAACAGATTGTCAAGAATCACCGGAGCCACACCGCCACGTTCCTCGCGCCGGTCCTGGCAGCGGGTCCCCGGGCCGAGCGCGTCAAGTTCACCCCGAAGATCGATTCCCGGGGACGAGTGATCGCCACGGATGACGGCAGGCCGGAAAACAGGAACGGCGAGAGCGGAAGACCGGCGAACGCGGGCGAGCCGGCCGGCCGGCTCGCCGAATCAAAAAGATCGAGCCAGGCCCCGGCGATTTCGGGCGATGCGCAGCGCCCTGGGAGATCGACGGCCGGGCGTGGCATACCCGCGATCGTGTGGCCAGCAACGGACGCCCGGCGCGGTGGGATGGGCGGATCCTCGAGCGGATTGTCGACCAGATTGAAGCCCTCGCGCTGGAGGAGAGCGATGGGTCTCCCGGCCTGGCACCAACCGACTGGTCGCAGCGCAATGTCGTGCGGATCAACGCGGCGGACAAGACAAGGATCAGCTTCCCCTTCTTTCATGCGACCACGTCGTCGGAATGGGTGGTCCCCCTGCGGTTCTTCGTCCCGAGCAATAGCTTTCGACCGGCGTCGCTCGCGCGGGAGCTCAATCTGGTGCCGTTTCACCTGAGCGAGACGCCGGTCCTCTCGGACCAGCCGCGGCTCAGGGTCGACTCGCTCGGTCCATTCCAGGAGATCACCATCCTGGGGCATTCCTTCGAAGAGCTCGATACCTCCGAGTTCGAGGAGTTCCTCGAAGCGGCCGCGCAGGCGTTCGTGGACATGGGCAGTTCGGGCAAGATCCGGCGAGCCGGCAAGCTCCAGTGATCGGTGAGTCAGAGGGCGCGGATCACTTCCACATTTTGGCTTGGCCGCGGCTCGGCGCGGGTCCTCTGATCACTGCTGTTTACGTCTTTGAGTTAGCGTGGCGTTCACAGACTAGTTTGCCGTCGCGTGGCGGTGGGATTCGGTGATTCAAAACGCCCATCCATGAGTTCGTTCGCGCTCGCGGCCGGCGCGCGGCGGCTTCCTTCTTTTCGGAGGCGCCTTACGCCAGCCCGCCAGCCGCGAGCCCCGTTTGACGGCCGAAGGGCGGATGCGGCCAACCGACGCAAGTCCCAGGCAATCGGGCTGATCGCACCCCCTTACTCATCCACTTTGGCCAGAGCTTCGCTGCTCATTCCTTGTCCTTTCGGTGGGCCGACGGGGCGTAGCGAACGACAGGGATGCGGAGGGGAGGGCGGTTCTGCGCGGTGGTTCCGATCTCGACCGACCCGCTCATGATTTCCGGAGCGTCGCCATCCGCGGCGACGGTCACCTCGCGGGTTGAGCTCACGACCGCCTTGATACCCCGCGGCGCCGACAGGACGCGCGTAAGCTCAACGGCTTCATCAGGGCATCTCAGAAAAGCGCGGATCGGGCGGGATCCGAGATTAATCTTCGCCGGAGTTGAAGAGAGGTATGGCACGCGCTGCCACACCACCGAGGTTTCGCTCAGAATGCTCCCATCATCCCCCTGATCGCCACGATGGATTTCTTCAGGCCGTGCTCCCTGTCGACCACCGAGAACACATATGTCGTATCGAGGTACGCGAAATCGGGCTGTCCCGGAACATCCTCTTGGTGGGACAGACGTTTTCTGGCGGAGAGCTCGGGGGGAACAACGATCGTGGACCGACTTCGCGGCTTGGACTTCTCCGTGACCTCTCGGTGTACCCGCTCAAACGAGGTTTCCTGTTCCTGGTCATCCTCGACAATGCTCCCCAGGGTGACGCCTCCAGGACTCAAGTGATGGCGCGGAATAGCGAGGTGTCTGACCGGGAGTGATACGAGCCCGCGGTCGGTCGACAGGGCGACAACGAAGGCTGTCGGCTCGTACGATCTCTCCGCGCGCGTTGTGGCGGACAGGGTGAGGCGGCTCCCGGGATCGAGCTGAGCGGGCAACGCCAACTGATCGATCTTGCGGCAGGTGCAGCCGCCATTTGCCTCAAGGACCTTGATGCTACCGCCGCCACGGTTTTTCACGGTGATGGAGAGCTTCAGAAGGCCCTCATTCGGCTCGTAGACTCGGAACGGTGGCGTCACTTCCGCCGTCAAGCTCGGTCTGTCAACGACCGGGGTCCGACCGCAGCCCACGCAGATTGTGAAAAGGCCGATCACCAGGATCAGGCGACCGCGACGGCGCAAAGCGAAAAAGCCGGCCGCGATGAGCGGGACCGAGAAACAGACAACCAGAACCGTGTACCAGCCGAGGCTCGAGGCGGCAGGCCTCGAGAACTTTCTCGCTTCTTCGATGTCGACGGCGGGCATCGCAGGTCTGGGCGAGGACGGCGCCCGCCGGAGCCTGGTCTCGAGGTCAACCAATCCCATGCGGTCGGGTACAACATCGAGGGACACGGTTCTTTCTCTAGTCGATATCCTGGTGATTCCCGCCAACTTCTCAAGTGTTACCGGCCCCTTGCGGTCGGTTACCCGCACGGCCCTGTAATGTCCGATCCCGATGAGATGATAGCTGGGTCTGACGACCGTTTTGTAATTGTAAGACGGAAACCGCTTAGGGAAGTCGTCTACATAATAGTGGACCTCATACCACTCGAGAGGGACAAAGCCGCCTGCTGCGCACGGCCGAGCATCCAGCATGTAGAGATCCTTGAACGCCTGCTGTGTAGCATTAGCAGGCCCGGTGACTCGAACGTACCTTGGGATGTAGCCGATCGAGGGATCGTAGTAGACCTCGAGGCTGTCGACATGATCGGTGTTCTGGGTGTAGATCTCCAACTCCGTACGAAAACCGCCGACCACCGCTTGGATTCTTTCCCGGCGCGCGTCTCTGAACTCGTCTTCGATGTCGATGGGGAACCGGCTCTTGCCCCACCAGCAAAAGGGGGCACCGCCAAGCATAGGGGGCTCTCGAAGGCTTGGGTAGTAGACGAGAATATTGCTTCTGGGATCGGTGGATTCTCCCTTGATCTTGTGCCATGCGGCGCTCTCGCCGTCGAAGATGAGCTCGAAGGGCTCCGTACGAAAGGGCTGGATCTCTCCGTTACCACGTCGTTTCCTCGCGTCCCGCAGCGCCGCCTCGGGCGTCCGTGCCTCATAGCGCTCCGTGGCTCCGTCGTAGGACCAACGGCCAGTCACCGAGCGTTCCGGTTTTTCGGTGAAACCGACGACCTTGCCGTTCCAGAGTCGCCCGTTCTCAGCCGTGGCGGAATCCGCGTATCCGAATTCGAAAGTGTAGTCGACATCGGCCCGAATCGAGGCGAAATTCGCTCGGAATGCGTCGAGCGGACCGGGCGGGACTTGCCCGAAAACGAGAAGTACCAAGAGAGCCATCATCGCGGTTCACCCCCAGCACCCGATGCAGGCGGCCGAAGAACCAATGCAAACGCCACGCGCCCGACCGCGTGCCCACCGAGGGCCCTCGAGGCATATCCGTGCACGGCGCAGGCGGCATTCCGAAGAAGACCGACGGGATCACAGCAAGGGCGATCGGCGCGACCGGACGACGGATTGGTCCGTGCCTCCAGGAGCACTTCCGCTCTCGGCAGACGGCCCCCGAGCGCGCACGACCTCGCTGGCGACGGCCTGACCGACACGCCTCAAGGGCAGTCGTATGGCGTGTCGCCGATGCACGCCTGCATTATCACTAGCCCGCAGTACGTTGCCACTTGACAGTTGGCCCCCGAGTACGTGCCGATCGTCCCGCAGTCCAGCTCGCTGTTGGTGCAGTTGTAGCCCGGTACGGAGTTGGACATGCACATGGTCCAGGAATTCCCATTGATGGCCCCGTTATTTGCGCTGGCTACGCCCATGTTCGGGGCAGAAGCACAAGTCAGCGCGTCTTCGAACCAGCGGTGGTAGTCGAAGCAGTTCTGTGGAACTTCAGTGCAAGGATTCGTTGCACTCGACGTGCAAAAGTCGCTTTGCGGCGGGCTCACGCACCCACCTGCCTGGGCCAGAGTAGCCTGGGCGAACCCAGGGCGCGCTACTGCCAGGATCGTGAGGAGGAATGCCATGGCTACCGCGGAAGGTACCACCAGAATCGTCAGCTTCGTTCTCATGGTTCGGGTCTCTCTGTGGGAACGGATGAGCAGTAATCAGACGAACGTATTCACGAGACACCAGCCGGCTCAAAGCGAACAACCAGCGTCGCCCAGTCTCTTCTCAATCGGCAAAATCACCAAAATTGTACGTCCCGAGTGCTGTCCAGAGGGCCTCGTTGACCGAGTCCGAGACCCGCTCGATATGCCCGTCGCCCAAAAGGACGTTCACCGCCCCGTAATGGAACGATCTTGGCGGATCGAGACCGCCGGAGCCACCGAGGACCGATGCCGAGTAGTTAAAGGGCCCGCACGTCGGACGACGATCGTTGGGCGTTCCGTTATGGTTGTAGCCGGTGTTAACGAAATCCCCAAACAGCCAGTAGCGGCCGGACGTGCATTCCCAGAATGCCGCAGGCGCCGCGAGGCAAATGGAAATCACTTGCGCGTCGTTCGATGCGGAAGCGCCTTGAGCATCCGGAATCTTGATGTTCCGCGGAATGCTGTCCGAGTCCGGGGTGAAATCGCCGCTTAATCGCTCGCTGACGAAAGCCGTCCGCGAGAGGCCGTCGGTGATCGCGGATGGTCGGGGGATCACACCCATCCCGAACGGGCCATCGAATACCAGACGCCCCCGCTGGCCGTATCGACCCCGATTGAAGCGGTATGAGCTCAGGTGGTTGGGTTCACCATCGCTGGGACAGAGATAGACGGAGAGGCTGGCATTTCTGGCCGTTTGATTGACCAGCAGCGGCTGCCCGGCTCTCTCCAGCTCATGGAAATCCATATTGAGCGCGTTGAAGAGCACGGTTTGATCCAGGTACGGAAGGATCAATGCGAACTCAGAGTAGCCGTTCCGCATGACTCCGTACCGGTCTGTCAACTGTCCGGGAGGAAACATGCCGTGAACGGATTCGTAGGATTGCAGCGCTAGACCGATCTGCTTCAGATTGGTCACGCACTGCGCGGCGGGCGGCCTCACGCGCCGACTGGACGGCGGGGACGATCAAGCCCACGAGAATCGCGATAATCGAAACCGTGACCAAGAGCTCGATCAGCGTGAAGCCGTGAGGCGCTGACCTCTTGTGATATGGACCGCGCCTGTGAGACATAGCAGCCTCCGGCACGAGACACCCAGAATCTCTTCACTCAGGTTCGAGCAAGCCGACGATAGAGGGGGACGGCGCGCTTCCGAACCGGATTATACCCCCCCCCCGCCAAGGGCAGTCAAGAAAAAAAAGAATTATTGTGGAACGCGGACCGCTGGCCCCAATTCGAATGCATTCCTGACTATATGACAGGGTCATCAAATGGCGGCGCAACCCCAAGCCGACCAGAGGATTATTGTGAGCAGAAACGGGGCGCATCCTGAAGAGACGATACGAACCCGATAGGACAGCGACTGCGAGCAGACGTGCAAGGCCCAGGAGACCTGGAGCTTCCCGACTCTCATACTTGACCGTCGGCTCCGGCGGGCGGGTAACGCACGCGAATTTACGCCACGCGCGCCTCGCCTGCGCCTCGGTCTCTCGACGCTCGATCTGAACCTTGGCGTTGTAATCCGGGCGGTGTGCCAGCTTGTCAAGGCCCCGCTTCGCAGGTGCCGCGGCGATAGGCGCCCTTAAGAAGCCGAGGAATTGGGTTTCCACGTCGGCGGTCCAGGGAATGCCAACTGACTTTTCATGCCGGTTCGCCTCAGCAGGTTCTATAGCGAGCCCTATTTACCGTGCCGAAAGTCGCGCTCCAGCTTCAAAAGCTGATCCAGAGTGAAGACCTCGTCCGGCGTCGCGCCGGGTGAAAGCATGAGCCGTTGCGACTCCGCGACCACCCGGGCCAGTCGACCCTTCTCGAAGCGCAGCGGAGAAAACTCGCACCGGAAGTGCATCCGTTGGTTTTCCACAATGAAACAGCAATCCCCGATGCCAGCCTGGCGATCCTGCGGAACGACGAGCGACCATCGGGCATGGTGTCCTTGATCCCACACGTCAGCCCTCAGGTGATAGGCTTGATACCGATGCCGGCCGTCGATTGACTCCACCCGCAGAGGAAGCAGCCGGCCAACGGGACCGTCGAGATCGGTTTCGACGATCTCTCCACCGGCACGGACGAAGTGGGTCCAGCACAACAGGATGGCACGGTCATCGATGTTGAGTGCCAGGAGCACGCCTGCCGATTCATCGCCGGACGTCGCGCTGCCAACTCCGATCGAAGTCCGAGGTGTGCGGTCGCGGTGGATGACCGCGTACCCGGAAGGAGGCTCGAAAGTCAGCCCCTGGGCGGGGCGCGCGGCATTGGGAACGATGGAGAAGGCCATCACCTGCTGTTCGCCCTTGTCCTTGACTTGCTCGTAGACGGCGGATTGAAGGGGAAGTCCGCTGGTCGGGTCGACCCAGACGACCCGGCGGCTTCCAGCCGCACTCGGGAACTGATACACGTCAGTGAGGATTCCCCGCACGATCTCGGTACCCGTTTTCTTGTTGCCGATCAAGTCGCGTCCGATGAGCTGGTCGGGCACCACCGTCTGGAGCAGCATCCGGGTGGTCAACTCGGCTGCGAGAGGAATTTCCTGGCCGGTTTCGGCGGTTTTATCGTGATCGCTGACTCGGATGTAACGCTTTCCGTCGCTCGCCGAAAGCCCCATCGTGGTCTGATGGTCCATCGTGGCCAGCGTGGTGTGCCAGAAGAAGCCCGGCTCCTCGACGTACATCCGGTGCGGGTAGCGAGTCCCATTGATCAAGATCCATCCCTCGACGTCGATACTGTGGCAACTCGCCAGCCGGCCTGCGATGTCGTCGAGCGCGTAGGCAGGCGTTGTGGATCGAAACAGCAAGAAGCCGATCGTGATCACCAGCAAAGCTGCGGCGGCAAGACCGCTGGCTGCCCACCGTGTGCGCGCGGCTGCTCGCCGCCAATCGATCCGCGTGTTCCGATCCATCACGGAACGGGACGGAACCGACGAGAGCCTCGCCAGCAGGTCGTCGCGCAGCGAATTGTGCTCGCGATGGAACTGGCGGTATGGAAGCCGCAGCCGATCATCGTCGTGTTCGCTCATGGCAATAATGCCTCTCTCCGCCCCAGTGCTCGCGAGAGCCGCTGGCGGGCACGGTCCAGCACGCGATAGAACCCGGATCGCGACAGTCTCATGGTTTTCTGTGCATCCTCGACGGGATGCTCCTGGAGATAGAACAGGTGGATTGCCATCCGTTCGCGTTCGGGCAGTTTGGCGATCTCGGCGAGGATTCGAGCGCTCTCGGCTTCCTCCTCGAGAGTCCCTCCTTGCGGGGCGATCGGGCTGGCTTCGATGGCTTTGCGCCGCAAGTGCTCACGGGCGCGGACGGACCTTCTGCGCCACTCGCGGCAAACCATCCGGGCGATACCGACAAGCCACGCGGAGAATCGCTCGGATTCGCGCAGCTCGCCGAGCCCGGAGTAGGCGCGGAGGAAGACCTCCTGGCACAGGTCCTGAGCCTCGTGCAGATCGTGGGTTGTGTCGTGGCACACGGCACGGATCAACGCTGCGTACCGGTCGTAAAGGCGGCCGTATGCAATGTTGTCCCCGGCGAGCGCCGACGCGACCAGGTCCGTCTCGGCCACTCCAGCGTCCAGAGGCTTCGGCTCCACGTCAACTTCTCGTCGAACGAGTCGCATCGATCACCGTTTGACCAGCCGGGCAGCGAATCGGTCACGTCGCGTTCTATCTATCCAGTGACCGCTCGAGCCGGATTGTCTACCGAAATCTCCGGATTATCTTCACAATGTCTGTTCTCAGGCCGGGGGAGAAAGAGGGGGGGTTTTAGCCGCGAATGCGGCGGCATCGTAAAGCCCAGGGCGCAAGCCCTGGGAGACGAATCGCGACCCACACGTATTCCAGACTGAGGTAGACAAAATCAGAGACCCAGGGCTCACGCCCTGGGCTTTACGATGCCGCCCCTCCGGGGCTTGCCAAACACACAAATTCCGTAGAGTCACCGCTTGCGGTCGTCGACGCGGCTGGGCGGCTGACTGGCGAGCTGCACCAAAGCCTCGAGCACGCGCGGCTTTTGCTCGGGCCGGAGGATCAGATAGGTGTCGGTACCCTGAGCCGTCGGCGAAAACCGTGTGAAGCCGTCGGGCTCGACGGTGACCTTTCCCGGCGGCGAATAGTCAAAGTAACCGCGATCGCCCAGAACGGCGACCAGCACGCTGGTCAGGTCCCATGTCGGCCGGTTGTGCGGCGGCGGGTTGCGGCGGATGTAGGCCTCGGCAAGGAGATGATGAGGCACGTAGCCATAGTCACGCTCGATGCTCACCGCCGGATACGGCAGCGCGATTCCGATCTCAAAGCCGCTGTAAATCATGAGCGACGGCCACTTCTCAGCCAGGATCCGAGCGCTCTTGATATCCTTGATGACGTTGTATTCCAGGTAGCGGGAGTTGCCGTCGATCGGCTGGAACGCACCGGCCATCAGCGAGAGCAGCTTTACTTTGGCTTTCACGAGATCGCTGCCGGCAAGTGGCGAATACTCGTCCGGTGCCGACTCCAGCAGCCGGGCCAGGTTGGTCGAGAACCCAACCTGAACGATCACGACCGAGCGATCCGGCTGGGCCGCCAGGGTCTTGCGGAGCACCGTCGTGGCACTCGGGCGGGCGGAAACTGCAAACCGCGGAAAACGGAAGTGGTCGCCGTCTTTCTCTTCGACCAGCGACAGGAACGCACTCTTTTCGACCACGCCGCCCTTGCCGACCACGCCGATGGGAATCTCGCCACGACCGTAAAACGTATTGACGGCATCGACAAACGGAGCGGCCTGGTCGTGATCGGCACTGATCGTCACGGCCAGCAGCCGGCACTGCCCGCGCGACTGGAGCGCGTGGATCATTCCCAGGGCGAGCACGTCATCGCAATCGCCGCAAATGTCGGTGTCGAAGATCAAGGGCACCGGTTCAAGAGCCCACGCCCCAGGCACTCCCATCATCAAGCTCGCAAGGGCCAGGGCCAGAATTCGGCGCGAGAAGGTCATGCCAAAAGATCCGTGATCACGTGCGCCGGCTCGACGCCGGTCAAGCGCTGATCGAGGCCCTGATAGCGATAGGTAAACTTCTGATGGTCAAAACCCAGGAGCTTGAGCACGGTGGCGTGGAAGTCGTGGATATGCACGGGGTCCTTGACGATGTTGTACGAGAATTCATCCGTCTCGCCGTGGATGGCCCCGGGGCGCGAGCCGCCGCCGGCCATCCACATCGTGAAGCACCTGGGGTGGTGGTCCCGGCCGTAGTTATCGTGGCTCAAGCCTCCCTGCGAGTAAATCGTCCGGCCGAACTCGCCTCCCCAGATGACGAGGGTTTCGTCCAGGAGTCCGCGCGCCTTGAGGTCGCGGATTAGCCCCCAGCAAGGCTGATCGACGTCGCGGCACTGGCTGGGAAGCCGGCCGCCGACGTTGAAGTGAGTGTCCCAGTTGTTGTGGTAGATCTGCACAAACCGCACGCCGCGCTCGACCATCCGCCGCGCCAATAGCGCGGAATGAGCAAAAGTACCGGGCTTTCTGGCCTCCTCGCCGTAGAGCATGTAGGTCGAGGCCGGCTCCGAGGCGACGTCGGTCAGCTCGGGAACGCTGGCCTGCATCCGGAAGGCCAGCTCGTATTGCTCGATGCGGGTGTGGGTTTCGGGATCACCCACCTTCTGGTAGTTCATCTCGTTGAGCGCTTTGAGCCCGTCGAGCGTATTGCGGCGGACCTCGGCGGGAACGCCGTCCGGGTTGTTGATATAAAGGATCGGGTCGCCGCCACTGCGGAACGACACTCCGGCGTGCTCGCCGGAAAGATACCCCGACGACCACAACCGCGCCGAAATGGCCTGGAGCTGCTCGGTGTTGGTGGGCTTGGCCACCAGCACGACAAACGTCGGCAGGTTGTCGTTGAGCGACCCCAGCCCGTACGAGACCCACGCCCCCAGACAGGGCCGGCCCGTGATCTGGTTGCCGGTCTGCATGTAGGTGATCGCCGGCTCGTGGTTGATCGCCTCGGTGTGCATGCTGCGGATGAAGCACATGTCGTCGACCATCTTGGCCGTGTATGGCAAGAGATCGCAGACCCACATTCCGTTCTGGCCATGCCGGGCGAACTTGTACTTCGACGGGGCGATCGGAAACCGTTTTTGACCGGAGGTCATCGTGGTCAATCGCTGGCCCATCCGGACCGAGTCGGGAAGGTCTTTGTCGTACCACTTTGCCATGACGGGCTTGTAGTCATACATATCCATCTGTGGCGGGCCGCCGACCATGTGCAGGTAAATCACCTGCTTGGCCTTGGGGGCAAAATGAAGCCGGCCCGCCAGTCCGCGAGTCCCCGTCGGGGACACGTCGGCCCCGTCAGGGCGCCCTTCGCCGGCGGCCGCGGCAGGAGCAGCCAGGCCGTCGCGCGCCAGAAGCGACGCGAACGCCGCCCAGCTCACCGCGTTGGAGCCGCGGCTCAGAAACTGGCGGCGCGTTTCGGAGCGGATGTAGTCGTGGAAGAGGTTCATGGTCCACTCCAGGTCGAAGGCCGTGTGATCGTCGCCGCCTGCTCGCGGCTACTTGTTGAGAAATTCATCCAGGTTCATCAGCTCATTGGTCAGCATGGTCCAGGCAGCGAGAATCGCCGGCTCGATCGACGCCTCGGCGCGAGACTCGCCGACCTTGATCAACCTCTCCGCCTGGTCGGCGTGTGAGTGGTAAAAGGCGGTCAGTCTGGCGAGAGAAGCCTGGACGATCGCAAGCTCATCGGCGCCCGAACGGCCGCGCGATCAACCGGCGCGCGATGAAGTCGATGCGGAGGTCGGTGCTGGGTCCGCCGTACTGGAGAGCCAACTGCGCGAGCGACCGTGCCGCTTCGACGAATTGCGGGTCGTTGAGCGTGACCAGTGCCTGGAGCGGCGTGTTGGTGCGCTCGCGCCGCACGGTGCAGATCTCGCGCGAGGGGGCGTTGAAGATATCGAGCGAGGCCGGAGGCGCGCTCCGCTTCCAGAGCGTATAGAGCCCGCGCCGGTAGAGGCGGTCGCCGTGATCGGGGCGATAGAAGTGGGTATTGCTCTCGGGCATGGCGACAGCCTCCCAGACCCCCTCGGGCTGATAAGGCTTGACGCTCTCTCCGCCCAGCTTGCCGACCAGGGTGCCGCTCGAACTCAGAGCGGTATCGCGAATCATCTCGGCGTCCATCCGAAACCTTGGCCCGCGCGACAGCAGCCGATTGTGCGGGTCCTTCTCGCGCTTCTCGGGCGTGACCGCGGCCGACTGCCGGTAGACCGCCGATTCCACGATCAACCGGAACAGCCGTTTCACGTCCCAGCCCGAGGACCGGAAGTCGACCGCCAGCCAGTCGAGCAGCTCGGGATGCGAGGGAAGCTCGCCGCTGACTCCGAAATCTCCCGTGGTGCGGACGAGCCCCGTACCGAAGACCTCCTGCCAGAACCGGTTGACAACAACCCGGGCCGTCAGGGGATTTTCGGGGCGAATCAACCACTGCGCCAGACCCAGCCTGTCCCGGGAGAGGCCTGACGGCATGGGAGGCAGCGCGTCGGGAGTATCCGGCTTGACGGGGTCGCGGCGCTTGTCGTATTCGCCGCGGAACAGGACGTGCGCCATCGCCGCTGCGCTCTTTTCGTGCATCACGTGGGCAACGGTGCCGCGCTCTTTGATGGCGGCCTCTTCCTGTTCCAGGATGGTGAGCGCCTTGCGCAACGTTTTGGAGACCGGGTCGACCGCGCCGCGCCACCAGGCGAACACAGCTTCCTGTTCCTGGGATGAGCGCTTCTCGACCGGCTGTTGCAAAAGCGCCGCCGCGCGGGCGGCCCCGGGCAGCCGGCCGGCCTCGCCGGGCGAGAGCGCTCGATCGTAGATCCGAACCGAATGAATGACCGTCTGATCGACCCGCGCCGTGCTGTGCCTCTGACCCACCTTGAAGGGGACATCGGTGCGGATCGACTGCTTCAGGCTGTCGGCGTGGGTATCCGTGGCCTGGGGCTCTCCGTTCAAGTAGATCTTGAGCCCGGCTGCCCGGCCCGAGCCGTCATACGTCGCGAAAACATGGGTCCAGGCCCCCGGCGGCAGGTTGCCGCGCGCGACGACCTTGACGGCGTCGCCCGGCCATTCATGGACCAGATGACTCGCGATGCGTCCATTTTCGAGCCAGAGGTCCCAGCCGCGGTAGTTTCGCCGATCGTCCATCCGGGCGATCACCGATCCGGTCAGGCCCGCCTTCGGGGGCTTGACCCAGGCCCCGAACGAGAACGGGTGGTCCTTTTCGAAGTTGCCCTTATCGGCGAACTCCGTCACCTTGTCGGCCCGAACCGTCACGGCAGCTTCCGGCGCGATCGCCGCCAGCTCGAGGCCGCTCGTCGGAACCAGAGCGGCCAGCGCCTTGGAATCGGTGTTCTTCAGCCAGTTTGCGAAGTCGGGCCGGGCCGAATCCTTGCGCTCCTGGAGCTGTTTCCGGGCCTGGGCCAGCCTGGCGGGCAGAGCCTGCCAGCGGGAATGATCGGCGGCCGCCGGCACGAACAGGGTCGGCGGGGTATCCTTGACGTTTCCGTCCATCACGGGTTGCGTCGTGTTGTTGAAGAACGCCGACATCTCGTAGAACTCGCGCTGGCTGATCGGGTCGAACTTGTGGTCATGGCAGACGGCACAGCCGGCCGTGAGTCCCAGCCAGACCTGGGAGACGGTCTCGGTGCGGTCGCGGGTATAGAGAACCTGGTATTCCTCGGGGATCGAGCCCCCTTCGTTGGTGGTCATGTTGCAGCGATTGAACCCCGAGGCGACCTGCTGTTCGAGGGTGCTGCCGGGGAGAAGATCGCCAGCGAGCTGCTCGATCGTGAACCGATCGAACGAAAGGTTCCGATTGAAGGCGTTGATGACCCAGTCGCGGAATGCCCAAGCTTCGCGGAAGTTGTCGAAGTGATAGCCGTTGGTGTCTGCGTAGCGGGCGGCGTCGAGCCAGTATCGGGCGCGGTGCTCGCCCCACCGGGGCGAGTCAAGGTACCGGGAGACCAGCCTTTCGTAGGCATCGGGGGACTGATCGCTCACGAACGACTCGACCTCCGCAGGAGCCGGCGGCAGGCCGGTGAGGTCCAGGCTCAAGCGTCGAGCGAGGGTTCTCTTGTCTGCTTCGGGTGCCGGCTTCAGCTTGTTTTCCTCGAGCCTCGCCAGGACAAAGCGGTCGATCGGGGTGCGGACCCATGCACGCTCTTGCACCGTGGGCGATTCGATTCGCGCGGGGGGAATGAGCGACCAGTGTGGTTGATAAGTCGCTCCTTCGGCGATCCAGCGCTTGAGCAGATCTTTTTGCGCCTGCGCTCAGGGTCTTGCCGGTTTTCCGTGGGGGCATGGCCTCCTTGGGATCGGTGGCGTTGATCCGGGCGAGAAGCTCACTCGATTCCGTGTCGCCGGGAGTGATGGCGCCGGCCTCTATGGCGGCCTCGCGGCGGTCGAGCCGGAGATCGGCCTTGCGGGCGGCACTGTCGGGGCCGTGACAGGCGAAGCAGTTCTCAGCCAGGATCGGCCGGACGTCGCGATTGTATTCCAGACCCGGCCGATCGGCGGCAGAGGCAGCCCCGGTTCCCGCGGCGAAGGCCAGAACGGAGAGAACCAGTACATTCGAAAGCCAGTGTGCACTCGCGAGCGGGCCCCGATTTCCCCGGGCCGATTCATTGACGAGATTCACGCGCATCTTCACGAGCCTCTTACAGGATGGCCTCAGACGTTCCCGCGCTTTGTCGCCTTTCGCTCCCGCGAAAGTGTGTGCCCTTTGTCGCCTTTCGCTCCGCGAAAGTGTGTGCCCTTTGTCGCCTTTCGCTCCCGCGAAAGTGTGTGCTCTTTGTCGCCTTTCGCTCCGCGAAAGTGTGTGCCCTTTGTCGCCTTTCGCTCCCGCGAAAGTGTGTGCTCTTTGTCGCCTTTCGCTCCGCGAAAGTGTGTGCTCTTTGTCGCCTTTCGCTCCCGCGAAAGTGTGTGCCCTTTGTCGCCTTTCGCTCCCGCGAAAGTGTGCTGTTTGTCTCCCTTCGCCGAGCGAAGGGCCACTTTCGTCAGGCTGGAAAGCCTGACCTACGCTATTGTACCTGGACTGTGGGCAGTCGGCGACTCGGCGGGCAGTCATGTGGAAAACCAGACCTTCAGGTGTAGCTGTCATTCGGGTGGGTGGGCTGTTTGCTCCTGCTCCTGTCGGTCAGTAGGCGTCGGCGCTGATGGCTTCTCCGCCGGCGCGGGTTCCCAGGGCATTCCAGGTGACCAGGCTCACGCTGGATTTGATGAACCGAACCGAGCCGTCAAGCAAGAGCACGTTGACGCCGCCGGGATGAAACGAGCTGGGGCCGATGAAGGAATCGACATTACCAAAGCCGGCGCTGACCGCACAGGCCGTCTGATTCGGAGGCATCACATGGTAATACGGGCCACCGCGTCCGGAGTCCTGGAGTGTCCAGTACTCCCCCTTGAAATCCCACAGGGGAGTTGTCGATTTGACGCAAAGGCTGAAGTCGTTCTGCGGCCCGCCGTTGGCGTACTGGGGAATCGCATACACCAGGTTCGGCCCCAAGCTGTTCTGGCCGGACTTCCCCTTGACCCACTCGCTGAACGCGGCCGTATTGCTGGTGCCGTCGGTGATGCTGGCGAGCCGCACGCGGTTGCCATAGAACAAATTGCCACCGAGCCACCAGGTGACCCCGCTAACCATGCCGCCGAGATTCTGGCGGTTGACTCCCCCATTGACGGTGTAGTTGACGCAGGTGACCCGGCCGCCGAATCGCCCGGCCAAGCTCTCGGTACTGCCGGGGTTGCCGTCGGATGGGCAGAGATAGCCCGGGACCATCGTCGACATCACGGTGGTGTTGGCCGCGATCGAGCTGCCGCCGGCCACGTCACTGAGCTTGAAGTTATAAGCGTCGTAGAGCGCCGTCTGCTCGAGATAATTGGTCAGGCGCAGGTGGATCGACGCGGTCTGCGGCACGAGTCCCGTGCCCGTGGAGTTGCCGTTCACGTCGACGCTGCCCACCGGAGGCATCGTGTCGAAGGTGGAATGATAGTTGTGGATGGCCAGGCCGATCTGCTTGATGTTGTTGGTGCACTGGATCCGGCGGGCAGCCTCGCGGGCTGCCTGGACCGCTGGAAGCAACAGGGCAATCAGCACCGCGATGATCGCGATCACCACCAGGAGCTCGATCAACGTGAACCCCCCACAGGAGGAATCGTTGCCACGCCGGCGCTCGATAATCATGCGGGGGCTCGTCAATCTCATTCGAGAGAGACTGGCTCCGACGGTTCTCTCTCGAAGACGGCAGATAGGATCGCCGCCGAGGAAACCGCAACAAAGCCATTTGGGGGGGCAGGTTTACGACAGACCTCCTCGATTCCGTGAACAAACGAATCGGAAGTCGGTCAGGCCTCGTATCTTGATTAGAACGCATCGCCGCTCCGAAGGAAAGGGGGTTGCTGGGCGGCTCGACGCCACGGTAGCTGCCGGGCACAACAAAGAGTTATGCCTTTTTCGTGGGACATCCCGACGCTGCCGCGCAAAAGACCGACGCATTCAATCGCCTAGAGAGCGCTTGATCGCTTCGTCGGCGAGGTAGCGGTACCAGATCACCGACTGCCGCGATCGGGAGCAATTTTGCAGGTAGTTCCGTGCGCTCTTGGCGTCGCCATGGTTCTTGAGAAACCAACCGGCGAAGAAATAGGCGTTGCCTCTCCCATCCTCGGGGACGCTCTCGAGCAGCCGGTCCAGGGCCAATATGTCGAGTGGCTTTGCCCCACTCGGGTCAAAAACCGTCTCGACGAGCAACTTGCAGATCGCCGACGACTTGGGGGCTGTATTCGCGTGTTTGGTGACCATCTCCTTGAGCATCGCGTCGCGTCGTTTCGTGTCCTTCTCGTCATCCGCAATCATCGCCAGGCAGAGGGCGGCCGAGGGCGAGGCGCTTCGTTCATGAGCTTGGGCGAAAGCCTCCTTCGCCTTGTCTGGTCGTCCGTCAAGCCAGTAAAAACAGCCCGCATACTCGGGGTTCAGCATGTCGGGACGGCCGGCGCGGGCGGTCACGTAATTCTGGGCGAAGTCCCGAGCGGCCTCGAGGTTGCCCTGCCCGGTGCGCTTGCAGAAGAAATACCAGACACCCCATGAATGATCGGGATAGCGCTCGGTGGCACGTCTGAACCAGCTTTCCGCCCGCTCCCAATCTTTCTGGCCCTCTGCGCAGCGGGCCGCACACTCCATGGCCCACTCGGCCCAGGTCTGCGCGGCCGCTTCCGCATAGGGCTTGGCCTTATCCCACTGTTTCAAACCCATGTAGTGCTCGGCGATTTCCACTCGGACCTTGGCGTGATCGAGGCCAAGGTCTTCCACCTTGTTCAGGAACTCATCGAGGGTCTCCTGCCAGCGGTCGATCTTTCCCTGTGCCTTAAAGTTTGCAGCCAGCGTCTGGTAAGCCCAGACATCCGGCGAGAGCATGATGTACCGCGAAATGACACGCTGGGCGTCGTCGTACTCTTTGGCGGACGAATAATGCAAACCCAGCGCTGCGAACAGAGCCGGCGAGTCCGCGGATTCTTTCTCCCACGCGGGCACCTGATTCTTGACGGTGTCCCAGGACTTGTTGATCAAGGTCGCCCGAGCGAACGGGTGAAAAGGACTGACAGCGAGCAGAGCCTTGGCGATCTCGAGTTTGATCGGTTCGGAAGCCTGCCAGAGAGACAGCGCCATTTCGGAGGTCGCGTCCTCATGGGCCATGGCGATGTCCCAGGCGGCCCTGGCCCGGGGTGTGCCCAGGTTCCACAGGCTCTGGTTCATCGGAGATTCCGTTGTCTCGATGTCGACCAGGTCGAGCCCGTCGGCGAATTTCCGGAAGTTCAGGACCAGATCGGGCCCGGACACTCCCAAAGATTCGAGGTAGGGACGATAGCGATGATCGGCGACGTCGGGGCGAACCTCGCTCCAGGCGTCGCTTACGGGGACCGCCAGCAGGAATCTCATGAAGTAGAGACGCCGAAAGACCTGCACAAAGCTGCGTCTCCCGCAGCAGATGTCCCATGACACTCCAGGCGGGCTCGCCCGCGTCGCTCTCCGGCTTGCCTGCGCTCTCCAGAAGCCCGGCCACCTGGACGATCGCGTGATTGCTCTCGAGACGCTCTTTCACGCTGGCGGGGAGCTCTTCGACCGCGGGGAGCTTCTGGGAAAGGAAGTGCTCAAAGCTCAGCGGTCCGATCGTCGTCGTGACGTGCTGGGTGGAGACTCCGGCGAAGTCGGCCATCGCATCGTGGGCGCGGAAACAATACGGTTCCAGGATCACGACATCGTTGGCTGCGTGGAGCCCGGCAGCAGTCGTCCGGGGAAACGCCAGGGTGAACATGCGCAACAATGCCGCAAGCTTCTTTTGAGGTCCCTGCGCGCGTCCCAGTCGCGCCGACTCAAAACGGCAGTAGGCATCGACAATCTCGACCCAGTCCGGGACCATCGGCGAGCCCTTGGTCTCTGTCTTTTTTTTCGCCTCATCAAGGTCGGCCAGCGCATCGCGATGCCTGCCGATGAGCGCCAGGGCGAAAGCACGGTTCCAGAGACCCCAGGGCCGATCGGGATTTCGTGCGACCAATCGCTGAGCGTAGAGGAGCGCCCGAGCTTTGAACGCTTTATGTGCAGGGTGCCAGTGGAATTCGCTGAGAACTCCCAGGAGCGCGTAGCCGCGCGCAGCGCCCCCAGCCGCGAAGGCGACTCGCCATCGGTTCGGATCGCCTTGTGCACGTCGCGCACAGCCAGGAGTGCGTCGAGGAAATCGAGGCTTGCGAGCCGGTCATCCACCTTCTCCGGCAGTCCCGCGTCATCCTTGACCGAGTTGGGCTTGCCCACGAGCCCCAGCCCCTTCAAAACGCTGGGAAACTCTTGCCGCGAGAGTGCTTCAGCGCTCGCGAGCAGCTTGATCAGGTCGAGATGGGGGCCAGGGGCTGTTGGCGTCTCGTGGGAAATGATCGTTTCGGTCTGTTCCTTCTCAAGACGTCGGACGATCTCATGGGATCGGTTGTCGCGGATGAACGAGACGACCTCCACGATGCCCTTGCCTGCTTCCTTGGTGTCAGCCGGGGTCTCGTCGATGACCTGGTCGCGAGTGGCCAATCCCAGCTCGTCGCGTGCGGCGACCAGCACAGCCTGCCGGACCATCTCGCGCGGCAGCATATCGGGCCTGGTCGGCTGCTTGTACACCGGGATATCCTGCATGCCGGCGGGCCGTCCCAGAATGACAACCTGCCTCGCACCGTTGTCCTTGCCGGCCTTGACGACGACCAGCCGGCTGCGCACTGCCGAGGCATCCAGAGCTTCCTGGCCCTGCTTGTCCGGCAGGGGTGCCTTCGCCTGGGGGGCCGCTGGTTTGCCGATGGGTGTGGCGACTGGCTTGGCGATGGGTCGGGCTGGCACCGGCTGGCTATTCTGGCAACCGGCGACGGCCGTGAGTGCGATCGCGCCCAACAGTGCCGAAACGTGGCGATCTGTCCGGAGGGGTCCACAGCGATTGACAATACCCATGCGTCCCCTCCTCTCAGGCGCGATCGGATCTTGACCAGGGTTTTCGCCGACTGCCGGTCCGGAGTTGCCCGGAACCATGATCTCGGAGCGGATCATGCCCATCTGATCAGAGCGCAGGTACGGTTACAAGCAGGGTTCGTTGCGCCCGAGGCTGCCGCGTCGGAACCGGCAACGGTCGAGGTAAGCCGGCGCAGGATACACCCCGGTATTCGCCGATCGCCGCCCCTGCGCGAACAACCGTCTTTTCGTCGGAATTTGTCTGATCGCGGGACGTTCTGGCCATATCCATAGGACTCACGCCGCGGCACTCACCGGGTGCCGAGGAGTCTCCGGGATGGACGGAATGTTCGTGCAATCAACGGATGGCGGGTAAACTAGCGGAAGCGTCCGGCGATCCGTTCCATCGGGAAAAGCGGGAGATCACGTGATGAAAGTCTCGGAGACCATGCCGACGGCGCCGCCCGTGCCCGGTCTGCAACAGATCGACGCCGCGTGCGACCGGTTCGAGGCCGCCTGGCGCGGGACAAGCTCCGGACCTGGCCAATTACCTGGAGGAAGCTCCGGTCGCTCTGAGGCTCTTTCTCTTCCGCGATCTGCTGCGACTCGACCTGGAATTTCGCCGTGAACGCGGCGAGCAGCCGGACGCTTTGGTGTACGCGAGCCGGTTTCCCGAATTCCAGGACGAGCTTGTACGGGCTCTGGAATCGCGGGCCGAGAACATCGAGAAAACCGGGCAGCGCGGACGAAGCGACGGGGACCAGGCGACGACCGTCGACTCACCCACCGCGCTCGGAAGCCGAGGAATCGATCCGGGAGGGTTTTCGCTCAAGAGCTCGCGCGGGCCTCGAGAGGCCGGCTACGAGATTCTGGAGGAGCTGGGGCGCGGGGGCATGGGCGTGGTCCTCAAGGCGCACCAGGTTTCGCTCAACCGGACCGTGGCTCTCAAGGTAGTCAAGTCGGGTAGCTTCGCCACCGAAGCGGAGGTGATCCGATTTCAGAACGAGGCAGAAGCCGTTGCCCAGTTGGATCACCCTCACATCGTGCCGATCTACGAGGTGGGGCAGTGGGGCGATCAGCATTTCTTTACCATGAAGCTGGTGAGCGGTACCAGCCTCGACAAGCGGCTCGAGCTCTACGCGGCCGACCCACGCGCCGCGGCCCGAATCGTGATCACGGTCGCCGAGGCGGTGCACCACGCGCACCAGCGCGGCATCCTGCACCGCGACCTGAAGCCGGCCAATATCCTGCTGGACGAGCAGGGCGAGCCGCACGTGACCGACTTTGGCCTCGCCAAGCGTCTGAACGGCGGCGAGGATGCCACGCACTCGGGTGCGCTGCTCGGCACGCCATCGTACATGTCGCCGGAACAGGCGAGCGGAACACGGACGGGTCTGTCGACGGCGACCGACGTCTACGGCCTGGGCACGATTCTCTATGCCTTGCTCGCGGGCCGTGCGCCGTTTGCCGGCACCACGCTCGTCGACACGCTCGACATGGTGCGGATGCAGGCGCCGGAGCCTCCATCTGCGGTCAACCGGGCCGTGCCGCGCGATCTGGAAATCATCTGCCTGAAGTGCCTCGAGAAGGAACCTCGCCAGAGATACTCCAGTGCGCGAGACCTGGCCGAGGACATCGGGCGGTGGCTCGCGGGAATGCCGATCCAGGCTCGGCCGGTGGGAACACTGACCCGCGCTCTGATGTGGTGCCGGCGCAACCGCGCCCTGGCGGGTCTGGCGGCCCTTCTGGTCATGGCGCTACTGGGCGGGCTGGCCGGCATCACCTGGAAGTGGCGCGAGGCCGATCGCGAGCGCACCAAGGTGGAAGCGGTCAACGAGCTATTGACCGAGCGGCTGCTGGGCCAGGCGTCGGCGGTGATGGACCCCCTGGCGAAGAACCTGACGGTGCGCGAGCTACTCGACCGTACCGCGGCACAGCTCGGCGGCTGGCTCGACGGCCAGCGCGACGTGGAAGCCAAGATCCGCGAGACGATGGGTGGAGCGTATCTTTCGCTCGGTCAGTACGACAAGGCCGAGCCACATATCCAGACCGCCATCCGGCTCGACACCGACCTGTACGGCGAGAGATACCCCGACACGCTCCGCGCCAGGAACCTCATGACGGCACTCCTCGACCAGAGGGGTCAAGCGACCCAGGCCGAGCCGCTGGCTCGTGCCAACCTGGAGACGGCGTCTCGCTCGCTCGGACCGAATGATCCGATCTCACTCGCCGCGGCCGAGCGGTTGGGGGCGATTCTCTGGCACGTCGGCAAAACGGACGAGGCGGAGGCGGTCCTCAGGAAGAATGTCAACGACCGCGGCCGCGTGCTCAAGCCCGAACACTCCGATACGCTACGGTCCGTCTACTTGCTCAGCCGGGTGCTGCGCGATCTGCGCCGCTTTCCTGGTGCAGAGAAATTCGCGTATGACTATGCACACAGCATCCAATGTTCTCGCGGTTCCAGCATTCTGGACTTTATCATCGCGCTGACCAACCAGGCCGACGTGTTCCGCGACAAGGGAGACCTTGTCCAGGCTGAGCGCTATTACGCGCAAGCCCTGGCAGAGGCCCGGAACATCCTGGCCGCTGATCATCCCACGAGGGTCAGCGCCGAGCAGAATCACGCTCGAGCGGTTCGCGAGCTGGGCACGGGGCGGAACGCTTCATGACAAGGAATCCGGCGAGTCGCGTCCCGTTTTTCCAGGTGCGACCGCAGAATCCTTTCGGTCGAGGGTCACGGTTTCCAGCCTCGAGAACGAGGCCGGCCGCCGCAAAGGAAAAACCCTGACGCCCCGGCGTGCATCGTCCATCCTCCACCGCTTCTGCCAGCACTTCGTCGGGCGGTATAATGTCGCCCGGATGACGACCGCCTTGCGGGACTTTGAAATCGCCAGGCCGGCTTACCTCGGCGAGCGCAACGAACGAATGCAAGAGAGGAACAGCCCCGACAGTTGGGCGACACGACTGTGCCCGTCGTACTGAGCGAGCGGTCACCATGATGCTAGAGAATCAACCACCACGGATTCGCTTCCGACTCAGGACACTGCTGCTCGTCGTCGGCATCCTTGCTCTATTCGTGGTGGTAGTCATCCAGCAGGTACAGATCGGGCGGATGAGGCAGATGCTCGACGCACGCACGAAAGAAAAGGAGCAACTGACGACGATCGTACGCGAACTGCGAGACCATCTCGAGCGGCGCAAGTAACGACGTGAGTCAGGCAAACCACCATCGAGCAAAAACATGACGAATCGAAGGATGAACGAGCCATGAAAAGCACGACCTTGAGCCCCGTGCCGCCCGAGCCCTTGAGTCGCGCCGCGACGATCGTCGCGGCAGGGTAGGCGAGCGTCCAGCGGGCGAGGATCACCCGACGACGGCGAGCCCGTCACGACCCGACGCGTGTTGGCCCAAGGCGACTCAGTTCTCTCTCTCGTCGCGTGCATGATCGGAATCCCTCCCCGTCAGTCTTTTACGCGCATCCTCCCGCACGCAGCAATCTCGCATCGACCAATTGAGCGAGGAGAGTTGGTCAGCCACGACCCCGGCCCTGGCCGAAGTCCGCTGGCTCTGATACGATCATGCTAATCTCCCGGAAGTTCGGGACCGGAGGTCGCCATGTCCGAGATTCTGGTCAGCAACGTCGACGAGGCCGTCGTCGAGCGACTCGAGTCGCGCCCGAAGCAGCGGCCGATCATTAGAGGCCGAGTTGAAGCTTATCTTGGAGCAGGCGGCCCGGCCAGCCCCCGAGCGGCTCTCTCGGGCGGCGTACCGCGCCCTCGCAGACGAGGTCCGCGCCGCACTTGGGAACCGGCCTCAGTCCGACAGCGCCGAGCTCTTGGCCGAGGACCGGGCGCGGTGAACGCCGCCGGGCGATCGCCGGAGACTACTCCGTCATACCTGGTGGTCGACGCCAGTGTCGTGATCAAGCCCGGGATGACCCCCCTCGATCGCCGGTGTGAGTGGGGCCATCCAGGGAGGTCGACCGCATTGTCCGTCACTGATTCCCTCGCCGGACTGTCATGGCCTTTCTTTCCCCTGGGCGATGCGCTCGGCGCTTGCCAACTTGATGACGTTCACGCGGCCGAGCAGGTCGAGCGTGTCCCGTTCGGACTGTTCCTGGCCGGATCATTCCGAAGCGAATCGGCGATCGATTGGACCGATACGAGCCTCGCGCGATTCAAGCGCGGCCGAAGCTCTATTGGCGTCTGACAATGCCACGGAGGTGCATTGTTGCGATGGCCGGTCGGCGAGACAAATGATGGTCTGATCGGGGCGGTGATGATGCTCCCACGGGCGCCACGGTCGGGACTCACGACCTGGAAAGGGATCAATCCGATGAAGAAATCGGGCACCGAGGGCAATCGCTTGGTCCGGCTGACCGAGATTTGCCTCGCGCTGCCGGAGGCGAAGCGGGAGATGATGGGAGATCATGCCGCCTTCACGGTTCGCAACAAGAAATTCGTGTATTACCTCCACGACCATCATGGCGACGGGATCATCTCCGTCTGCTTCAAGACGGAGCCTGGCCAGAACGAGGTGCTGCTGGCGTCGGACGCCACACGGTTTTACAGTCCCGCCTACATCGGGTCGAGAGGGTGGGTTGGCCTGCGCCTCGACGTCGGCAAGATTGACTGGGCGGAGGTCGCGGATTTTGTCACGGAAAGCTACCGCATGACGGCACCAAAACGCCTCGCCGCGCAAGTATCCGCGCGGCCGATCTGACGGGGGGTTGCCGAGCAGTTCAAGGGATTCCGTGGGCGGCTTTTAGACAACAATCGATT
Organism: uncultured Isosphaeraceae bacterium; assembly: GCA_963781785.1. Taxonomy (GTDB): domain Bacteria; phylum Planctomycetota; class Planctomycetia; order Isosphaerales; family Isosphaeraceae; genus CAWAHD01. The sequence continues at coordinate 2,954,958 of CAWAHD010000002.1, forward strand.
TGAGCCATCGTTGTTATGGAGAGGGAGCCGAGGACGCGGATCGCAGAACGTCTCCTTTCATCTCCGAGGGTCCAGGCTGTCATAGATATCCATGGCTGGGTCGTTCCAGTCCTCGAACACCTCCTGGATTCCTGAAAACGCGGCCTCCGCGGAATGACGATCTTCGTCCGCGAAAATCCGCTGTATGCGATCGTATAGCTCGGCTCTTACAAGAACATAGGTTTGTGTGGTTTGCGGGTCTTCCAGGCGTATCGGCTCATCGCCTGCGCGTTCGATGGCCTGCCTGATTTCTTGGGTGATCGGCGTCATAGGTTCCTCCTCGGTATTCAATGATAGCCAAAGGGCTGGACGATGTCTCGTGTACCTTTGCTGCCGCAAGCCCATGGAAGCCGAACGCCTCGGCTATGCTGGCGCCATTCAAGTCAGTCCTCTCAAAGCCGCATTGCGTATCCTTGCCAGCGCGGCCGTTCCAGACGAAGTCGGGCAACGCGATCAACCGGCTCCAGCTCGGGCTGGTCTCGGCGGCCGACATGTTGCACGCAGCGGATGCGCAGAACATCCTGTGGACGTGGGCCTCCCGGCTGGTCGAGTTCGTGCTCATGTCGGTGGGGATCGGGATGGTGCTGCATCCGCTGGCGGCCTTCGGCGACGTGATCCCGTTCATCGGCGATGTCATCCGGTTAGGCGCGGGGCTCGTCGCGGCGGGGACCCGCCTGATGCTGTAGCACGTGACGATCGCGCTGGGGTGGATCACGTACCGGCCGCTGGTCGGGTTGGCGGTCCTGGCGGTGGCGCGGTGGCGCTCTTCGGCTCCCTTCGTCTGCCGCGCGGCCGCCGCCCGACCGCCCCCCGGGTACTGGCAGCAGTCGCCCGGTCCTGTTGCGCGTGGCGAGAGGACCAAAAGCGGCCGCGCGAGTGAGACCTCCGCGGCGACACGCGGCAAGCCGGGGACCGCCCCGACCCGACAGGGCAGGGCAGAGCAACCACCGCAGTTACTGCCCAAGCCCGGCGGCGCGTTGTCAGTCGCGGTCGACCCGGCCCCACGGGCGGTAGCGACGCGGCGGGCGGCGACGGCAGGCCGCGGGCAGTCGGCACGATGCCATTAGCCGGCATGGATGACGGCGCCATGTGTTGGGGCTGTATGGCTTCGCCGCAGTCTTCGACGGATTGGCAAAGGCATAGCACTTATGGGAGGGCGGATCTTGCTTGGGTCAATCGTCGGCCGATGATAAGATGGCACTAAGAGGGCCCCACCATGACGCCTAAAACGTTGTTACTTGACGTAGTCAACGTTATCACGGAGGCGATAAGTGACCTGCCGCACGAGCAAACGGAGGAATGGAGTGCATTCTTCTCCTCAATCAGGGAATGGTTATCTTCGGAATCGCGGGTCATAACAGACGCCTCTTTTGCCAGTGCGGAGAAGTTCATCCAAGCGGAACTTGATTATTTGACGCCGGGCGATCGGGGTATGGGTCGTTCTTCCAACTTCTGGCCAAGATTCGCAGCGAAACACCGAAATGCCTTTCAAAAACTGGACGAAGCAGCTTTGTCGGCTATCCGTTGCGAATTTATGTCAATGATCTTTGCTGGTTACTTGTTCGTGGAGTATCTGATGGAGTATGTGGCGGCAAAGCCAATTGCGCGACATCCAGAGTCAGCGAAAAACTCTGAGCGACTCTTCACTCAGTGGATTCCCATGATCTATTCCCCGCTAGGCCCCGGGGCGATCGATAAAGCGATGAAGGAAGGCATGGGCGAAGCTGCATATGATAACAGCAAATCCTTTTGGTGGGGTGCACTGTTTGACCCGCTCGTGCAGTGCCTCGGGCGTTTAGACATTGCCGTGGATGACAACGACAAGCTGATTCTCTTCGAATATTTTAATTCCGGCATGGTTTTGCGACACCTTGAATACAGGCCGCCGCTCACGGAAGAAGAGGTACTTGATATCGTGACCGCTGGTGGTTATTCGGCGACCAAGAGCGGAGTTCAACCTTCGGCAAATCGCAGCGGCTGTGCGGTTCTACTGTTAGCTGCATTGTGAATCGTCGGTTCACTATTGCTGTAAGCTTCGTCCCCGAATCTATGCGCTTTGGCGCCGGTTCTGTGCGACCAGCTCTTGGGATCACTCGGGGGGTTCGACGCACTCGGTAATCCGACGCCGACCGCAATAGCGTCGGCAATCAGCCAGACCGGGGGCGTCCTGACGGTGTGGGGCTTGCGCACCCACGGCCGAGGTGACGTGGTCGAGGCCTTAGTCGACTGGATGGCGGCGGGCGTGGCATAGTGCACCGCACGGCGCATGCGGCTGGCGATCGTGCTCGCGCATTGCGTGCCTCGAAAAGAAGCATAGCTGATCGATCGATGCTGGACGGGCAAGGGAGTCTCACCAACGCGGCCGCCGCCCCTCGACCGCCATTCACCAGCCCAGGGGCGGCACGACAGCCGATGCTGGCAGGGTGGGCAGATTCCTCGCCGACTCGCGTTCATCCTTGGCGCGAAATCGCTTTCCGCAGTCGCAAGTGATCTCGACCGGCATCGATCGACCCCAGTCCAATCGTCACGAAACACGGACTCGTTCATGACATCGCGCTCTAGCCAGGACACAAGCGGACGCCCGATCGACGGCGTATTTGCAAACCGAAGGTCGAAAAAAAACGGCCTCGACCCCAACATCGTGCGTCTTTCACGCTGCGACCCGCAAGACTGGCCCTTTCCATCGTCACGCGCACGGTGGCTCGCACCGCGGGACCGCGCGACGACCGCACAGAATCTTGATCAGTTAGTTCTTAATCTCCCGCGACCCGTCCCATACTTCTTCTAACCGAGTCACGAGGGCTCAGGGGCCGCGACGTCCAAGGTATCACACCTGGTTTCAAGCTATTCGTCCCGCATCTTGGCTGGCGGCATGGCGCAGGCCTAACCATCAAGCGTCGAGAGCGGTTTACATTCGGCCGCCTCTCCAAATGGGCCAAAGAGCCCCGGCTTCCGCGAGAGATAACCACAGAGCTTCCACTTCAGGGGCTGCACGAATCATCTCCAATGCCATATCGAAAGCGACCTTTGCCCGTTGGGTCCCCTCGTGCAAAATGACGTGATCGTCTGACATCATGATCGGATGCACATGCAAAAACCCCTTTCGCGAGATCCCGTCCTTGACTGCGAGAAGCTTCTGAAGATCGTGCATTCCTGTGCGCTCCATGTTCGAAAACTGATGGTAGATGCGTGTATAGTACCAGGCGTCTGCAATTTGTCAACGTCTTAGACGGGTGACTAGCGTCCGAGCACGCCCATCCTAGTTCGTTCTTTCATCGAGATCCCAGGCGATCCGGCGAAAATGGATGCATTGTGCAAGTTGCTGGAGGAGGAGGGAACGTGGGTGTCTAGCATTTACCCTTGTCCAGCGAAGCCCCACTGGCAGAAGGACAGGATCATGCACGCGACAATCCCGCGGGGCGCCACCGCCGCGGTTTGAGATCGACCGGAATCCGAGCGCCCACGTTTGCCATCGCGCTCCGAAGCTGCCAGCCCAAGCCTCGGCCACGACGCATGCCACACCCGCCGAGCATCAGCACGGAGCCGTCCAGCAGAGCCAGCGCCCCCTCGGCCGCAACCCTTGAGACCTGGTCAGAACAACTCGGCTTGTTTCAACGTGGGACCCCGAGCGGTCATGGTTCGAAACTCGCGCAAGGTGCTTCCGGAACCCAGCTCGTCGGCCAAGGCTGCCAGGTCGAGCCGTCGAAGCACGTCAACCGTGATTGGCCGCTTCGTATCCCAGAACACGAAGGCAGAGAAAAACTCGCGGGCAGGCTCGGAATTCAGCAGGCCAGCGATGAATCGGGCCTCCCGCTCGTTTTGGCAAGCCACGAAATACGACGTGTCATCGAGTACGACCGGCTTGCCCGCATGAGGGCCGATCGTCGCGAACTGAAGCTTTTTGTAGAAGCCGGAGATCGCCACTTTCCACGGGGCAAATGTGTAAGAGATTTGAGCTTCCAATCGCACCGAGTGTTGAATTTGTGCACCAGGGTGGATTTCCGACAACCAAAATCGGTTCTGGCAGACCGCAAAGAATGTTTTTCCAGTCGACCTCGAAGAAACTCTCCCGCAGGACAGTGATCCTATCCCCGCATGAGCTGGAAATGAGCTTATCTCTGACGCGGCGCACGTAATCGTCGTTGATGTCGATCGCGAGGCCGGTCACCAACTTCGGGAATTGCTCAATCGCGGCAAAGAGAAAATTTCCCACGCCGCAAGTTGGCTCGAGGAGTGACGCCGGACGAGTGCCACGACGAGCTAGAATCTGGCATGCCCGCGCCGCCAAAGCGTCGGGTGTCTGAAAATCTCCAAACTCATCCGGAAGTGCAGCGAGCTTGGCAGAGGCCATTGATTTACCGTATCCGGGTAATAGCGGGTACCGCACCGGCTTGGACGATCATCCTTCCCAAGCCCATAGAACTTCTGTCGCGCCTGCTTGAACGGGCAGGACGATTGCGGTTGCCGGATGCAGGTTACCTTCATGTCAACGGCGCGGCCGGGTAAGTCGACCCCGATCGGGAGTTCGGTCCTGGCGGTGTGCCGCCGGGTGGCTGCCGAGCCTGTCTTGCTCCCACCCGTGAGCCCTTTCTCGTAATCGCCCAATTCAACCGCTCGGCGATGGGGTCCTTCGTTTCACCGCCCGAGCAATCGGAATGTCCCGTTGTTCCTCGTCGCCTCTAAAACTGCCGTCGTGGCATGCCCGACCGCCACACTCTATCGAACGAGATCCAGCCCATTGAGTAGAATACAACATGCATCCAGCCCGGGGATGCGGTCTTCGATCGGCCGCACGCGGAATCTCGGATGTCAGTTCGCCGCGCACGCGGCGGGAGATTTCGCGCCACTCTCGATCGGGGCGTTCCCGAGGCACGATTTGGCGGCGACGAACCAGTCTCCTGTGGAGTTGGCACCCATACGACCCCGTTGTTTAGCCCGGCGGAGTCGAGACTTTTCAGCAAGGAGCCAGGATGAACCCGATCAAGGCGACTGTTATGCAGGGCCGGCTCGCGCTGAAGGTGCCACTCGACTGGCCTAATGGAACCGAGGTGTTGATCGAGCCAACGATAGCCCCGCTGGAGAAGATCGGGATCGATGAGTCCGAGTGGCGCGACGATCCGGAAAGCCTCGCGGACTGGGACGCATGGATCAAGAGCTTCGAGCCATTGGAATTGACGCCCGATGAAGCCAAGCGGAATGCCGATTTCGCTGAACGGATGCGCCAATATAACGTCGAAGGTTAAAGGTCGAGAACTGGGCCGAAGGCTGAATCCACTCGACGACCTCTGCCGCATCGAAAGCAGCGAACAGGACGCGCATTGTCATCGCGACTCAAACGGCCGAACCCGGTGGATGAGCCTGGCCGAACGTCGTGGCCGTGTGCCGCCATAAACTCACTTGGATGCCCAGCGCGCGAAACGTACGAAGCGGGAAAGAGAAACTCCCCAACCGTGATCAGCTCGCTTCGCCCTGCCGTCGGCGAGCCGAAGCGTTAATGCGGATCCTTTTCTTCGCCGTGTCATTTCCCTCGCGGCCGGCGATGGGGCCGACAATGGGACGCCCGTCCTCTCAACCTTTCGTGGCTCGGCCCGCCGCCGCCGCTGCTTTTCGTTCTTGAGCGCGCTTCCGCACGGCCTTCCAGAAATCCTCCTCGGACAGGCCTTCTCCGTCCTTGATGCTCTGCCTTGAGCGATTGAGCATCGCTTGAAACCGCGGAGACCGCCCCAGCAGGATGTGTTCCAGGTCATCGTCATCGTTGGGGACCAGCAGCACGGCAACGGCTTTGCCGTTGCGGGTGATCACGATCGGGCCCTCTGCCCCGCATTCGTCCACATAGGCACTGAGCCGAGCCTTCACATCCGCCAGCGGGGCAATTATAAGAATTCCCTTTTGCATCAGATGGATCGACTGCGCCGGTCGGACCTTTTTTCCGGATCATGCCCCCGACATGGTGTAAGTGACAATTCTGTAACGAGTTGAGGCAGGAGACCCCGGTTTTCGAGCCTCAAGTTCCGATTATGCACGTGACATGCGCTAAACGGTTGGTGGCTAAAGACTTGTGACTCCGAGTACCGAAGACTCCGATTGTGCACGTGACATGCGATAACCGATTGTCAGATAATTACTTGCGACAAATGGTATCGAGATTTCCGGTTATTCACGTGACATGCGCAAGACCAAGCTGCATCAAGGCTTAGGGCGACAAATCGGTTCCGATTATTCACGTGACATGCGCAACTCTAGTCTCTGAAAAGACTTGAGTAAAGTGTTGGTTTTTGGTGTGTTGCGCTTTTGTGTGTGAGGCGTCCACACGCGAATCGACGGATTGATCGACGGCCCGATAAACGGGCTGCGATTGTCGCCCCACGGCGCCAGTTGCCGTAGGTCAGGGAATTGCTCGAAGAGATCGAGCAATTCGAACACGAATTGACGGGCATCGGTGACCAGTTGAAGACGACGTCCAGCCACCTGGATTGGGACAAGCTACCCGAGAGCGAAAAGTTCCAGCGCCTGGCTCCCAGCCGCAAGCAACTGGTCGACACAGTGAAGATGATCACCTCCGGGAGCGTCCGTGAGCGGCGCTGGCGCTTGATTCAGGACGACCTGGGCGCGTTGCCCGGTCGCCACTTGATGTTGCAGCCCATGCTGGGCCGCTGGTCGGGGCTGACCGGCTTGCTCGCGAGAACGGCGTCGAGCGCTGCCCGGAGGTCGTTGCCCGTGACGGGAACCGGGTTGCCCGGCCGGCTGCCGTCCAGTTGGCCGCGATAGACAAGCTTCTGATCGCGGTCGAACACGTAGAAGTCGGGAGTGCAGGCGGCCTGGTAGGCGAGAGCGACTTTCTGGGTCTCGTCGTAGAGATAAGGAAAAGTGTACCCGACACGGGCCTTTTCCTCGACCATCATCGCGGGGCTGTCGTCGGGGTAGCCGACTGCGTCGTTGGAGTTGATGCCCACGACGGCGATTTGCTTGGCCTGGTATTCCTTGGCTAGCTTTGCCAGTTCGTGCCGGATGTGTTTGACATAGGGACAGTGATTGCAGAGAAAGATGACCAGAAGCCCCGGCGCGCCCTGGAAATCGTCGAGGGAGACCGTCTTGCCGTCGGTATCGGGGAGCTCGAAGCGGGGGGCCCGGGTTCCTAGCCGAAGCATCGTCGACGGTGTCAGCGACATGGGGATGGTCCTCTATTCTGTTCAGGGTGATCGCGGGGGAGTTGTTGAAGCCTGCGATGATTCTCCAACAAACGCAAGAGGCAGCTTGCCGGGATCGCGCCGTGGAGCACGAAAATCGACGAGCTTGCTCTTGGCGGCGGGGTGCGCTTGCGACAGGAATTGGCCGATCGCGAATCGTAGTGCCCACAGATCCTGGGGCCGGAGCCGGCCGTAATCGATCCGGCCGGCGTCTTCGCCACCTTCAAAGCCCGTCCCGCGGCGCTGGCCGGCCAGGCTCAAGGCCGCACGCACCTGAGAGCCGACCGCCCATCGAGGCTCCGTGTGTAACTGCGACCAGAGAGTCAAGTACTCGACGTCCTGCTGGCCGCGCCGGTACGCCTTGAGACGGACGGAGGGAATCGCCGCCCGGGCGGCGTTCGATCCGGACACGCCAGCCGGGCCACGGTCGGGCTCCGGATAAAACAGCGCCAGCTCGTCGGCCTTTTTCCATGAGTCGGCCGTTCCCACGGTCTGCCAGGGAATGATGCCGTCGCCTCCCAGCGACCAGGTATCCAGGCACCAACCCACCGGCTGGACGTTTGAGCCCTCGACCGGATTGGTCGAGCCGTATTCCAGTACGATCTCACCCAGAGTGCGCTTCCGCTCGAAAACCACCCGCGGATAGGCGCGCATTGCGCTGCCGACCACGTGATAATCGAGCAAGCCGTCGAGGCTGTCCCGCCGCCACTGCGGCCGGGAGATATCCGCGCGGAAGACCAGCCGCGGCATGTCGGAAGAAGACGACGATCCGGATTGCCCAGCCGCCTTCGGCCTGGACGAGGACCGTGCGGCCGGAAGGGCGGCCTGATTGATCCCTTCGTGGAAGGCGCGGGCAAAGTAGCGGAGCGCCCAGTAGTCTTGAAAGCTCGCTGGCTCGTCCAGGAGCCAGGGGGACGACCCGCGCGACCAGCCGTTGGCTTTGAAGTTGTTCTTGTTGTTCAGGAAGCCCTGAAACAGAGTCTCGGTCCAGCCCTTTGCCTGAAGATGCGCAGCAATCTGGCGGGAAGCCGCGACGAACGCGCGACGATATGACTCTGGAAATGCCTGATCGGCCCAGTAGCCGCCGTTGAAGTTTCCTTCCATCGGGCTCGGCCAGTTCTCGTGGAGCGGCAGATAAAACACGTCGACCGGTACGCGCTTGCGGGGCAAGTCCTGGAACGCCGAGCCATCCAGGAGCGGTCCGAACCGCCGGTCCCAGGCGGACCAATCGAGCATCAGCCTGCGGGGGTCCCACCGGGGGGCGCACCCGTCCTGCATCCGGCCGTTCTGGTTGTAAGGAAGCCGGTTCAGCACCGTCCGGTGCCGGTGAGCCAGCCGGTAATAATCGCGCTCGTTCGCCGGCAGGCCGTAGCAATTCATCTCCGGCAGAAAACTGAGATGATCGGGCAAGGAGAAATCCCAGACCAAGAGCGAGACCGGCAGGCGCAGCGTGCCGCCAGCTCCCGGAATGGAGCCGCCACCCGGGGATGCGCCGTTCAATATTAATGTACCGTGATATTCACCGGCCGCCAGGTCGTGTGGGACGTACACCTCGACGTGCAGGCTCTGATTCCTGGTACCGGGCGCGGGGGGGGCAGTGAAACCAAGCGGCACGATCGGATCGGGCAGGGGCCCTTGTCGTGAAGGTACGTTGTGATAGCGGCCGACTTCGATCTGGATGGTCTGGGCACCCGGTCCATCGAACGTGAGCTTGGGCGTGATCGACCCGGCTCGAGCGTCGCCGCGCAGCAAGATCTGGAACGCCACGAATTCGTTCCGAGCGGCCTGGAGCTTGATGTGGCGATTCCTGGCATCCCACAGATGATTGGCCGCGAGGTAACCATCGGGCTGGGTCGGGATCAACGCACCGGAAACGGGATGGACCTTGTCAAGTTCGTCGATGATCGCGACCTCGGCACCAGCCAGGCGCGGGAGCTCGACGGCACCGGGGTGCCCCGGCGGCGCCGGCTCAAGTCGGGGCAATGGGGTCGGAGCACGATCGGAGGCCCGGATACCGGCTGCCGTGGCAGGCCCGAGATTGCCGGCCCCGTCTGCGGCCCGGATCGACAGTTTGACCGTTTTTCCAGGCGAGAGCTTCAAGTCACGCAGATGCATCTCGACCCGCACACCCGGCGCGGCCGCCAGCGGGATCAGCTCTCGCGGCAGCGCAGCGCCGTCGATTGTGCCGACGAACCCGAGCGTGCCGGCCGGGCCCTGGTCGCGGGGCGTCACCCAGGAGACGAGCGCCTCACCGGGAGGCAAGTTCGACGTGCTGGGCTCGACCCGCAGATCGGTCGCGGCCCCCGGGGGTTGGTGGTCGTCTGGCCCAAGCTCGACGGTGAAATAAGGAGCGCTCGCGCGATTTTGATCGCGGCTGTACACGAAACGATTCGGAAAGAGCCGGAGTCTGAACGTCTCGCCGGTCCGCGTCCATTCCGAGCCGGTGTCGTCAAACGCGAGGAATCCATAGCTGAGGCCGGCCACACGCGCCGCCACGACTCGCGGGTCGACAGGCACCCTCTGCCAGCCGTCTGCATCCGGCGGCGAGGCGTCGGCCATCCGCCAGGTCGTGCCGCCGTTGCCCAGAATGACGTGGCAAAGGTCCCCTCCGCCGATCGACCAGGGAAGGTCCGGATGCCGCCGATGCCGGAACGTCACGCCACCCGGCTGGATTACATAACCGCTCCCCGTCCCCTCGAACCACTCGGCCCCGACGCTGCTGACCGTCACCCGCCTCAGCGGTTCCTCACCGGCCTTCTTCAAATGCAGCGCGGCGGAGCGAATGGTCCGTCCCACAAAGGGTGCTGGGTCGATGTCCAGCAAGCTCATCTCCTGAATGCTCTTGAGCTTGAGCCGGGGTGCGCCGCCGTTGTTGCCGTCGGCCTCCGGGCCCACTTCGGAGACCCAGGCGTCGCGCGACACGTCCAGCCGGACGGCTTTGCCCGCGGCAGAGGGAAGCTGGCTTTCGGCAGCCCGAGCCCCTCGAGACTCCGGGAGCCCGATGACAAGCATCAGCATCACGAGCGTGCACATCGCCGTCCGATGGATGACCATCATGGCTTGCCTCATGTGAGTTTGATGACCATGAATCGAATTGTTCGATCAGAACGCGTCGATCCCCCACTCGCCATGATGGTCGGGATTGCCGATCAGCTTCCGGTTCTTCGTGTCCACGACCCAGTCGAGTGCTTCCAGAGGAATCTGACCGATCAGGACCGGGAATTCATCCCCGATTTCGCCAACCTCCAGGGGGCACTCGCGGCCCTGGATCGTCAAGCGTACCGTGCCATGCATGTGTTGCAGGAAGTCACCCCCGAGGCCACGCGAGTGCCGCGTTCGAAGGGGTTTCAGTCCCAGTGCCGCGATCATCCACTTCGGGAGTAAGAGAGTGGTCGCACCGGTTTCGACGATCGCGTCGTGGATCTCGAGTCGCCGGACCTTGTCTTCCGGCAGCAGCCCTTTTTCCAGGAAGAATAGATCCTCCAGGTTTTCGATCAACGCGGTCACGACGACCTTGCCCATCGTCTTGGTCTCCATCGTGATTCTCCCTGCGCGTTGTGGATGGAGTTCGGCCGACGTCGACTGCCGGGCGAATTCGCGGCCCGTGAGTCGATCTTATCACGATGAACGAGCAACGTCTCGCGAGACATCGCGACCGCACTGATCGAACACGGTGATGACGTCGTCGTGACGGACCGCTGTCAAATCTTGAGGAACAGCTTCCTGCGGTACATCCAGAACAGGATCAGCCAGAGCACCAAGAGTACGGCGGCGCCATGGAGCAAAGGCTCATACGGGCCGCCGAGCACACCGAACGCGTGCTCGCCCAGATGGATGGTCAGGTTCTGGGCGATGAACCCTTCGAAGAGGGCGGCCATGCAGTAAGCGGCGATCGAATTCATGCCGGTGACTTGCAAGGGGAACGCCCAGGATCGCCGCCCCTGGACGTCGAGAACGGCGTAGAAGCCCGCCAGGAGGAGGAAGCACCAGCCGCCGCTATAGAGTACCCAGCTTGGCGTCCAGATCCGTTTGACCACGGGGCAGATGCCGAGCTCGCCCAGCCCCCATCCCGCAGCCAGTCCGACGGCCGACGCGGCGATCAGCCAGAGAATCTTGGCAGGGCCCGGCCACGAGCGCCGCAAGACTCCGCCGGCGAGGAGGCCGAGGATCATCGTTCCGAGGGTGGGAATGAAGCTCAGAGTCGCGTACCCGCCGCCGTTGTACCGAAACGGCCTCTCACGGGGAAAACGATTCAGAAACCAGGTATCGAAAGCCCAGGCGAGGTTGCTGTTCTTGTCCCAGTGGGCGGCGAAGCCGCTCAAGTGGTGCGGCCAATCCGGGCGCACCCCGACCGCGGCGAAATGGAAATCAGCGCCGGGGAGCGGATACGCCGCGAACGCTCCCCAGTACCCCGTAAGAATGACAACCAGCGCAACCCACTGCACTCTCGTCGAGAAAAGAGCCAGCACGAACAAGAACGGATACCCCAGGCCAATCTGGCTCAATGTGTCTTCGAAAGTGTAATACGTCTGGGTGCTTCCGCGCGAACGGAGGAACACGCCCAAGAGCACCAGGACCAGCGACCGCCAGAGGGCGTGCAGAATCATCCGCGCAATCGACTGGCCTTTTGATCGCCGGCCAGCCAAAGAAAACGGCAAGGCCGCACCGACCAGGAATGAAAACGACGGCTGGATCAAGTCGTGGAGCGAACAGCCAACCCACTCCACGTGCGATTGATGATGGCAAAGCAGCTCCCAGACGGGACTACCCGGCAATTTGGCCGCCGCCTGGCGAAGTCTCACCGCTTTGGCCACGTCGCAGAGCCGCAACACCTCGGCCATCATCAGAAACATGACCAGGCCGCGGTAAACATCGATCGACGCCAGCCGTGGCGCCGTTGGTTTCGGCGACGGAAATGGCTCGTCCACGCCGGAAAGAGAGCTCATCTGGGTATCGTCGGGCGAGTTGTTCATCGTCGGTGCGCTTGCGGAAGATCAGCGAGCCAGTCAGTCATCAGATATCATAGAGCTCGCCGTACTTACGCCGGAGGGTTTCGATCAAGGGGCCGTGGCTCGGCCTCGAGCCCGTGATTCGCTCGATCAATTCGGCCGGCCGGAACCGTTGACCTTCGCGGTGCACGTTCCTGCGTAACCACGCCAGCAAGCCGCTGAAGTCACCGCGGGCGAAGGCTTGATCCATGCCTCCCGACTCGGCTTGGGCCTGGGCGAAGAGTTGGGCCGCGTAAAGATTGCCCAGGGTGTAAGTCGGGAAATAGCCGATCAGCCCGGCGCTCCAGTGGATGTCCTGGAGGCAGCCTTCGGCATCGTTTCTGGGGGTCACGCCCAGAGTCTCCTGGTATTTCTGATTCCACGCAGCCGGAACGTCAGCGACCGGCAAATCGGCGGAAAGCAGCGCCTGTTCGAGCTCGAACCGCACGATGATGTGCAGGTTGTAGGTTGCCTCATCGGCCTGAACGCGGATCAACGACGGCTCGACGTGATTGACCGCGGAATGGAACTCTTCGAGCGAGACGCCGGCAAGCGCTTCGTGGAAGATGCGGCGTGCCATGGGGAACCAGTAGGTCCAGAACGAGCGACCGCGGCCCACCGCGTTTTCCCACAGTCGCGACTGCGACTCGTGGACCCCCAAAGAGACTGCCTCACCCATCGGAGTCCCGTAGTGCTCCTGTTCCAGGCCTTGTTCGTAGAGGCCGTGGCCGACCTCGTGCAGGATGCCGAAGAACGCGTCGCTGAAGTTGTGCTCGTCGAACCGGGTTGTGATCCGGCAGTCACCCGGCCCGATGCCCGAGCAGAACGGGTGGGCGGTCACGTCCAGCCTCCCTCGCTGGAAGTCGAAACCGACCGCCGAGGCGACGGCCTCGCCAAAGACTTTCTGACGTTCTAGCGGATAGGAACGCCTGAGGATCGCCGAAGTCGCGGACGCTCCGGATGCACCGGGCAGGGATCCGGATGTGGACGCCGCGCTCGAGCGGCGCCGACTGGCCTCGGCGATCGTCACGACCAGCGGTACAAGATCGGTTCGGAGCGCCTGGAAGAGTTTGGCAAGGTCGGCGGTGTTGGCCCCCGGCTCATATTCGTCGAGCAGGGGGTCGTAAACCGGCGCGGGTCCCGTGCTGCCATGGTTCTCTTCGAGGCTGCGCGGGGAATTGCCGGGCGCCGGTTGGGCTGTGTCTGCGGAGACGTTCATCAGACAGGCCGATTCCTGGCGCTTGAGCTGGATGATCTTTTCCAGCCAGGGACGAAACCGGTTGAAGTCAGACGCGGCGCGGGCGGCGACCCATTCGGGCTGGGCCAGGGACGTCGTCCGTGCCAGCTCTTCGACGAGGGACTGCGGCAGGCGGACGCGGCGGTCATAGCTGCGCCGCAGCTCTCGCGCGTTGACGGCCGCGGGTGATGTGGGCTCGGCGACCAGATCTGAGCTCTCGACGAGGGCGAGAAGCTCGCCGACCATCGGGTCGGTTGCGCGCTCGTGGTGGATACCTGCCAACAGGCCCATCTGGCCGGACCGATGTCCGGCACCTCCTGTGGGCATGAACGTCTGCTCGTCCCATCCGAGCAGGGAGGAGCATGAGCCGATCACAGCCTGCTCTCGTGCGCGACGGATTAACTCGACGTAAGCTTCGCGGGGGTCCATGGTCGCGATCGGTAAAAAAAAACGGCAAGGGAGGTGATCAGGCCTCTCTTGCCGCTTCTGTCTTGGCCGGCGCGTCACCACGTGGTGGTCGTCAGTGGCGCGTCTCGGCGGAATTGGTCCTGGTTACCGGGTCGGCCGATCACGGTTGCGTCAGGCCAGCCGCGAACGCCGATCGGATTGGCTGCGCCAATCCTCAAGCGGCAGAACTCTTCTTGAGGAACCGGCGGAACGCCAGGAAACCGGTCATGCCGATGCCCAGCAGGGCCAAAGAAGCCGGTTCGGGCACGGCAGAGTTAGTAACTTCATAGTTGGTCGATGCGCCGTAAGTCACAGGGGCCCCCGAGAATTGGAAGGCAGTCACGACTCCAACCGGTCCGCTCGGGGCCATGAATGTCCATTCAAACGAAGCGGGCCCCCCGGTCGGCGGGGACAAGTCCACAGTCACAGTCGTCGTCCCGTTGGTCGTTAACGTGGTGCCGGCAGGCCCAGACACCAAGGTCAAGTCCGTGATGGCCGACGAATTGTAAGTGAAAGTGAAATCACTAGCTGTCGCACCCGGCGGACTAATCAAAGTAAAACTAGCCGTCGTGTCGACTAAAACAGATCCCGCCTGGCTTGGAGCGGCGAACGCCAAGGTGGCGATCAGCCCCGCGGCCAAGGCCAAGAGGAACGATCGTTTCATCATTAGAAGATCTCCTTGCAGAGGATGCCATGAGCGTCGATAGGAGAAGTTTCCTACGACAACTGCAGCTCGATACTTATCGCTCCCGGCGAAAAAATGCTGATTGAGCCAATTCCCATCAAGCAGCGAATTCGCGTTCCCTATCCGGCCATGACTATTGGGAATAGTTCGTGGAATCGGGAACGGTCGGTTACCAGACCCAAGATGATCGGCCTGCGCGCGGAACACAAAGTCGAAGGACTTCTGCTCCTCCCTGTTTCCTCCTTGCCTTGACTCGAACGGTATTACACCCTTTGTTCAGCAGCAGTAAGACGCCGGGATAACCACGACAACAAGACGCTCGGGCATGCGTCCAAATCCACCACGTTTTCAATCCGTACCGACGCCCGAGTTCGGTGTTGCTTCGGAACAGGCTTTCCGGAAGAGGTCAGAGAGCTGTTGGTTCATCGAGTCACAACAAACCCCCAGAGGGAGGAATGTTCCGTGTCTGATTGCATGAAAGTTCCAGCGATTTGGATCGTTTGCGGGGGGATTCTATCAGGACCCATCGGTGGAACCAATGGCGTGTTTCGAGCCGTGCTCGGCACACAAGGTTCGCGCCCTTTCGACTGGAGAATCAGAGCATTTAATGTGATAGCGGATCGGAATTCGGAATTCAAACAAAAAAAACTCAAGTTCACCAAATACTACGCGCTTCGCATCAAAGCAGCGGAAGTCATCTTGCGACCTTGAGCGATTTCGCAGATTCGGCACGACTTTTTGTCAGCGCGGCTACCGTTTGCAGGCACTGACGGTCCGGAATTCCCCACTTCGAGGCAGGGGATGCACCCGCGGCGTGCTTGCAATACCAGATTGCAAAACGAGTTATGAATGAGAGCGTTGCTCGGATTCGATATTTGTCATTGATATTTGTCTGGGTTTTTGACTGGCTCCCAATCCACCAGGATCCGACGCTTCGGTCCATTAGGGGCGACGATGCGCTTGCGCAATTCGATGATCTGAAGTGACTGATAACTACTATGTTACGTCGAGTCGATTGTCTGAAGCAGGTGCTTGGGACCGGGGCACCGTCTTCGTCGGTTTCGCTGGGATATACCATGGTTCGCGCGGTTCCCCTCGTGCCCGATGATACTGATCAAGTCTGTTTGTGTGAAGTTGCGCAGTGTTGAAAAAAAAGAACATTGTTGCTTCCGTGCGTTGCGCTGTGACATCACAGCCAGGAGCACCGAGTCTGATCAGGCGCGGACGGCCGAGCGGCGCCGACCTGCTTCGATGCTGATTTTCCCGACCGGTTGGGTTGTGATGCTCTCCCCTCAGCGGGCATCGTCGGATTGGTCACGCGGACTTTCGCGGGCTGAGACTTTTGCCGATCATTTGAACGCGTAACTGAATCCCCATACCCATACGGACATGCCGATCCAACCGATCGCGACGCCTCGACAGCCGACTCGCCGTTGTTCAAGCCCGTAATAATGGATGATGTCTTGCGTGCAATCGACGATTAATATATTCTAAGTTGGCGTGCGCTTGCGAAACGGTTCAAAGTGCACGAAACTGGACTTACGTGACTCTCAAATTCCGGTGCGGAACAAAGGACCTTGGAGGTCGATCAGCGAATCATGAGAAAACGGCGTCAATTCGGGCAGGCGGGATCTTTTTACGAATCAGACGACTCAACACACGGGGCTGGGGGGCGCCCGAGGAGGGGGCTTCGGCCCGCGCTCGATTCGCTGGAACCGCGCTGTCTGCTGACGTCGATCAGCGAGTATCCTGTCCTGGTCTCGGCCGGCCATCCCGGTGACGCGAAACAGCTCACATTGGGGCTGAACGGTAACATCTGGTTCACCGAGCCGACGGCTAACGAGATCGGGATCTTCAACCCGACGAATCAATCGGTCTCGCAGGAATCGCTATCGGGCACGATCGGTGCCGATCCTCCAGGGATCACGGCCACTGGAACGGGGTCGAACGCCGCGATTTGGTTCACCTTGAGCGCGGTCGGCCAGTTCGGGATGCTCAACCCGAACAACATCGCCAGTGCTCCCAAGATTTTCAACGGCGCGGGTGAATTGCCTGGCGGCGCGGGCATCATTTCCATCGGCACCGATCTTTGGTTCGCGATGCCTTCGAGCAACGCTCTGGGGATGTTCAACTTCTCTACCCCGACCACGTCGAGTGTCACGCCTTATTCGCTTTCGCCCGAGAACATCAACGTGGCAAACTTCGAATCGCAAATCACGCCGGGACCGGATAACACCATCTGGTTCACAGAGCCCGGTGCGATCGGGATTTTCAGCCTGAACTCGGACACCGTGATCGGCAAGGTGAGTCTACCGACTTCCGGCGGTACCCAGATGCCGACGGCGATCGCTGCCGGGCCGAACAACACGATGTGGTTCACCGAGTCGGTGCCGAACTCAGGAGGCACGGGCTTTGTGTCATCGGCGGTCGGAGTGATCAACGCGAACAGCCCGCCAAGCTATGTTGAAGAGTTCGCGCTCCCGGCCGCTTCCCAACCCTCGGGAATCACCGAAGGGCCGGACGGTAACATCTGGTTCACCGAAACCGGAACAGGCGACATCGGATTCGTGAACGTGGCGGGACTGTCCAGTCCCTCACAATACACGCTAGGCCCAGCGCTGCCGATTCCCACCACGGGAGAAACCGGGGGCGTCTTAGGTAACCCCGCCCCTGTCGGAATTATCGCGACTGCGACCAACCTGTGGTTTGCAGATGAGTCCGGTGCGATCGGGGAAGTGAATCTGACTCACTTCGTGGTGACCGTTGAGCCGCCTTCGAGCGTCGGGGCTGGAGGCGCATTCGACTTGACGGTCACGGCCGAGAATGGCTCTGGCGCCGTTGACACAAGCTTCAATGGCAGCGTGACGGTCTCTCTGGCCGATAATCCCGGAAGCGCCTCGACCTCTCTCGGCGGTCCCAACCTGACGCTGACCGCGGGCAATGGCACACGCATGTTCTCGAATTTGACGATCGATACCCTTGGCAGTCAATACACCATCCAGGCGACCAGCAGCGCGAGCGACGCGCCCACCGTGGGGGTGACAAGCGATGTGAACGTGGTTCCGGGCACGGTCACCAAGCTAGTGGTGACGGCTCAGCCGCCTCTGAGCGTACCCGCGGGTCAAGGCTTCAGTCTGACGGTCACCGCTGAAGACCAGTTCAACGATATTGCCACCAACTTCAACGGATCTGTGAGCATATCGCTGCCGGCGAGCAACCCCGGTGGCAGTGGAACAATTCTGAGCGGCATGACGAATCTCCCGATCTCGTCTACAAGCGGAACTCCCGGATCGGTGACATTCACCGGCTTGTCGCTCAACAACCCCGGCACTGGATATACGCTCCTGGCCAGCATCAGCCCGACTGTCACCACCTCGACGAAAGGTTTCGACGTCACGAATGTGGTACCTCCGCCACCGCCGCCGCCGTCTCCGCCGACTATCACCGGCGAATCCGTGATGCTCAAGTTGAACAAAAAGACCCACAAGCCGGTCAAGCCGAACGTCGTTTTGGGCTATATGATCACGTTTGACACGGCGATGGATCAGATGGCGCTCAGCAACAGCTCCAACTTCGTCATCGACATCGAAAAACTGCTCCCTGTGAAGGGCAAGAAGGGCAAAAAGACGCTGCAACTTGTGCAGGTCGGCTCGCATGTGTCCCAGGTGACGAGCAGCTCCGTCCTGGTGACACCCAACGGCAAGCAGACATTCCCGAAGGGCGGGCAGCTCACGGTCGAGGCTGCTGGACTGGACGATACGTCAGGCGTCTTCCTGGCCGCGCCTGGAGTCTTCACGATCTCCAAGGGCGGCAAACAAATCAACTAGCTGGATCCGAAGACGCACGTATGCCGTCGGTCAGGCTGGAAAGCGTGGCCTATATACCCGATCGCCTCTCGTGCGGTTTGCGGGGGAGGCAAGCTCAGGGATTGCCATGGCGCTCCTTGGGGCTGAACCGCTCGAGAGCCTTCGTCGCGGCTGCACGTGTCCCGGCCGATTTCGACTTGAGAGCTTCGGTCAACGCAGCGACGGCCACGTCGGCTGATGGAGTCCCCGGCGCGATCCGGCCGAGCGCCAGCCGCCGTTGATCCATCATCGCTGTCGGCATCGGAGCGTTCGGTGTCTCGCAGGAACTTGGCCAGAGCGGGGACGGCCGGCGCGGCCTCGGCACCGAATCGGCCCAATGCACCGGCAGCGATCGGCCGACGGCCGGAAGGCCCGGATTCCACGACCTCGGCCAGGGCCGCGACAGCTTGCCTGGCTAATCGAGTGCGGGGCGCGATCTGTCCCAGAGCGTCGGCTGCCGCATATGCGGGACCCGTGAGTGAGTTGGGCCGGATCGCTCCGACGGAAGCGGCCATCGCGTGGTCGGTTTCAACCGGCTCCTTGAGGGCCGCGATCAAGGCAGGGATGGCTGCGCCGGTCTGGGGCCCGAGTTGGGCGAGCACACGGATCACCGCTTCTCGCACGTCGGAGTCGCGATTTTCGAGGGCCGAAACCAGGCGAGGGACGGCCGCCGTCGGGATCCCCGACGGCCGGAGCCGGCCCAGTGCGCGGCGCGGCCGCGACGCGGACACTGGATTCCTGGTCGCCGAGCGACTCGGTGAAGGCTGCGACCAGCTCACCACCATCGATCAGCGGGCGCAGTTCCTGGGAACCCTGATCGGGTTTCGGCCGCGAGCCGCTGACTGAGGCCGCGCCGATCGTGCTCAGCGCTTGGATTCCAGCGGTCCGGACGCTTGCGTCGGGATCCTTTAGCGACGCGACCAGCTTCGGCGCGGCCGTGCGCGCTTCATTTTCTCCGGAGCGGTTCCTGATCGCGTGGGCGATCAATCCGCCGACGGCTTCGGCCGCCGCTGCACGCACGCTGGGATCTTGGTCCACAAGTGCCACACTCGACGTCGAAAGACCGGCTGCCGGATCGGCGGTGCTGGCCTCGCAGAGGCTTCGAACTGCTGCCGCTCGGATGGTGGCGTCATGATCGCCGAGCATTGCGGTCATGGCCACGATCATGACGTTCGCTTCGATCAGTGGTGACGCTTTCTCGGCGTCCTTCTTGGGGGTCTGTCGCGAGGTGGCCGGCGCAGCCGCGCGGATCATCGACAGGACGCGGACGGCCGCGAGTCGAACGGCTACCTGGGTATCCTTCAATGAAGCGAGGAGCGGGACGACCGCCGCCCGGACTTCGTTTTCGCTGGCCCGGCTTCTGATCGAGTAGGAGATGAGTAGACCCACCGATTCGATCGCCGCGGCGCGGACGCCGGCGTCCGGATCATTGAGTGCAGCGGTCATGCGGGGGATGGCAACCGCGCTATCGGTGATCCCCGCATCAGTCAGGTTACGGACAGCCGTCAATCGCTCCGAAACCGTGCCGGCGGTGAGCCCGCGGGCTGCGGCGACTGCCGGATGGCGGCGTTCCCATACGATCCGTGACGTCCACAGTAAGGCTCCCACAAAAACGCCCAGCATGATCAGAGTTCGAGCGAGGTTGTAGCGGCGCCCGACTTGCTTTGGCCCACCCTCGGAATCGTACGTCGGCAAGGCCGGCTCTGGAGACTGGTTATCGCTCATGATCGCTTTTCGCCCGCCCAAGAAGGAAAAAGAAGTTCTCCACCCAGCCGGCGATCCGTCTGCGGCCGTGTTGTTGACATCACCGGTGATCGGATATCCTAACCGACGATGTCTGTTGCGTCGAACTCCGTCAGCATCAGAACCTCTCCAGCCAGGAGCCGTCACCATGAAACCACGGATTGGAAGAGCACTCGTCGGCCTGATCGTCGTCGCGGCGGCGATTTCCGGCTCACGCGCCGCAAGCGCCGATGAGCCGAAGCTGACGACATCGACCCCCTCGCACCTTCCGTCCGGGCTGGCCGGGCGAATCCAGCATATCACCGACGTGGTCCTGGAGCATCACATCGACCCACCGGCACGGCAGCAGATGATCCTCTCAGGAATCAAGGCGCTCTACAAGGCCGCCGGCCTTCCGGTTCCGGTCGGGCTGAGCAGCCGCGTTTCCGCCGTGACGAGCCAAAAACAGCTCGATTCGTTGCTCGCCGAGGCATGGCCGAAGTCGACAGCCAAGCTGGCTGCGGGCAGCGAGCTCGAGGAACACGTGCTGGAGGGGTTGCTCAGCAGCGTGCCTGGAGACGCGACCTTGATCTCGGAGAAGGAACGAAAGGTCGCCGAGCAGTTTGCAGGCAACCGCTACGTGGGCATCCACATCACCCTCCGGTTCGACGAGCAGCAACAAAGTCCCGTGATTGCCGAGGTGTTCGAAGGAGGGCCGGCCGACCGAGCGGGAGTCAAGCCAGAGGACCTGATCGAGCAAATCAATGGCGTCGGCACCAAGGGAGTCAAATTGCTCGAGACCGTCAACCGGCTGCGAGGCGACGAGGGGACGAGCGTCACGATCAAGGTCCGGCAGCCGAAGGCGAAGGAATCGCGAACCTATTCAATCGTTCGCGGCCAGCATCCACACGAAACTTTGAGAGGCTTGCGGAAGCGATCTGATGGCGGCTGGATCTTTCGCCTCGGTGGTCCCGACCCGATCGGCTACGTGAAGATCACTGATTTGATGGGGAGCACGCCACACGAACTCCGCAAGGTTGCCCAACAGCTACAAACTGAGGGCTTGAAGGCACTCGTCCTTGACCTCCGCTCTCTTCATGGGCGGTCGGCCCACGCAACTGTTCTCGTGGCCGACAGCCTGCTTGAGTCTGGCGCAATCGGCCGCATCCGGACGAACAAGGGGGAGTCAGCCTTTCAAGCCGAGCCCGAGGCGATTCTTCGAGGTTGGCCGCTGGCCGTGTTGGTGAACGGATCAACGACGGGAACAGCGGAATGGCTCGCGGCCGCGCTTCAGGATAACCGCCGCGCGATACTGATCGGCTTGCCGACATACAGCGCCCAGTCTAATCCCGGATTCGGATTCGTCACATCTGCGATCTCTGTCGATGGTGAATGGGCGGTCTCATTGGCGACAGGTATACTCGAGCGCGGAGACGGACGCCCTCTGTCCCTTCTCGACCAGTCTGTGCCGACGCAGATCAGATCACACGAAATCGCCCGGCAGTTAGGCGTGCATCCGAATGTCACCGTTCAGGGCCCAGCCCCTGCCAAGATCGATGGCATGCTCGGCTATCCGTCAGCGGCCCGGGAAGCCGACGAGATCGAAGTCCTTCCCAACACCGCAGTCTCGAAGGCTGTGGAAACCCTGCGAGAGTCGCTCAAGAAGACCTGAGCCCCGCGTGAGATGATCGAGGCAACAAGGATGAGAGACTTATCGTTGCGCACTCCGGTCGGATGGGCATTGGTTGCGCATGGCCTGCTGGTCGCTCTGGGAACGGCCGCCTGGGGCGATGGCAGAGACGTCTACTCGCCCATCCCGCAGATCCGGCGCCCGGTTGCACTCGTCCCAGTCGGGGGGGGCAAGTTCGTGCTCGTCGCCAACGAGCAAAGCGGAAGCATTTCGGTCATTGATGCCGCATCGCGTCGGGTCGTTGCCGAGCATGACCTGGCTCGCGGGCTGGCCGACCTGGCCCGTCTAGGCGATGGTCACCGGCTGCTCGCCCTCGATCGAGTCGCGAACGATCTATTGCTCATCGATTATCGAGGTCCGTCGATCCGGGTAATCGAGCGCGCCAAGGTCAGCCCAGGCCCGGTGCGAATGGCGGTCGCGGCCGGCGGCTCCTACTGCGCGGTCGCCTCGATTTGGTCGCGCCGGCTCACGTTCGTCGAACTGACGCATGACAATATCGCCGCACCGCCACCGAGGCTCAAGATAGCCGGGGGCGTTGATCTGCCATTCTGTCCGCGCGAGCTGACTATCTGCGACGATGGCTCGAAAGTGGTGGTTGCCGACGCCTTTGGCGGTCGATTGGCGGTGATTGATGCGAAATGCCGGACGATTGACTCAGTCCGGGCGCTGCCGGCGCACAATATCCGCGGGCTGGCTTTCGCACCCGATGGCAAGACACTGGTGATCACGCATCAGGTTCTCAATCGATTGGCGCAGGCGAGTTTCGACGATGTCCATTGGGGCCTTTTGGTTCGGAACCAGATTCGCGTTGTGCAGACGCATGCCTTGCTCAAGCCTGGCCCTGACGTTGGGCTCCTCGACGGCAGCCGCGCGTATGACCTGGGCGATGTTGGCTATGGCGCGGGCGACCCGTCAGCTCTCGCGTTCGACATCCGGGGCAACCTGTTGATCGCGTTGGCGGGAGTTGACGAGATCGCGATCACCGCGAGCCCCGCGCAAGGTCCGCGGCGGACAGTCGTAGGCAGCCATCCGACGGCCGTCGCACCAAGCCCCGACGGATCAGTTGTCTATGTCGCCGACAGCTTGGGCGACACGATCTCGGTGGTCGAGATCAAGACGGGGCTGCGTGTGGCGACGATCTCGCTCGGGCCCCGTCCCGCCCCAACGGCAGTTGATCGGGGCGAGCGATTGTTCTATAGCGCTAAGCTCGCGCACGACGGCTGGATGAGCTGCCATAGCTGCCACAGCGACGGTCACACCAACAACTTGGCCAGCGACACGCTCGGAGACGGTTCGTTCGGCGCTCCCAAGCGCATTCCATCCTTGATCGGAGTCGGCAATACCGGCCCGTGGACCTGGCTCGGGTCAATCGAACGGCTCGACGACCAGGTACGGAAGTCCATCGCGACAACCATGCAGGGGCCGAAACCATCGCAGTCGCAGATCACCGACCTGACCGCTTTTCTCACTTCGCTTGCGCCCGGATCCGCCGGGGTGACGCAACTCCCTCCAGATAACTCGGCCGCCGTCGACCGAGGTCGCGAAGTCTTCCGGGTGCAGAAATGCGCGACGTGCCACGTGCCGCCTGCATACACTTCGGCGGGACGTTACGACGTCGGGCTGACCGATGAGGTGGGCAATCGTGAGTTCAACCCTCCTTCGCTCTGCGGCGTCAGCAGCCGCGATGCCTTTCTGCACGATGGCCGTGCCCGGTCGCTCCAGCAGGTTTTCCAGAAGGAAAGACATCCCCGGAAGATTGCACTGACGCCGCAAGAGATCGCCGACCTCGTCGCATTTCTCAAGACGTTGTGACATTTTGATCAGAGCTGGCTGTAGTTCACCGAGAACGCTGCCGGTGGAGTTTCCGTGTTGAACTCGACTGCCCGAACGCGATCACCAACGAGGACCACCGTCAGAACCAGACATGTCAGTTGCAATGGGATGGCTCCTGTTCCGTTTCGCGATCAGCACTTCGCCTTGGCGATTGGAATGATCGCCGCACGGCGACGATGCGTCCGCACCGCGGGGTCTCACGAGCAGCCCCAGTCCAGCCATTGGGCGGGATCAGCATCGGAGGGCATCCGCCAGTCGCCGCGCGGCGAAAGGCTGACAGTGCCGACCTTGGGACCGTCGGGCAAGCACGACCGTTTGTACTGCTGGCGGAAGAACCGCTCGAAGAACGTCCGCATCGTCCGCTCGATCAACGCGTGTGTATATTGTTCTGTGAATGTGGCAAACTGACTCAGGAACAAGATCTTCGCCGGCGAGTATCCGCAGCGGATCGCGTGAAAGAGTACAAAGTCGTGCAGCTCGTAGGGCCCGAGCGTGGCCTCGGTCGACTGCTCGATCTCTCCGCCGGAGGAGGCAGGCAAGAGCTCCGGTGAAATCGTCGTGTCGACGATCGAGAGCAGCGTCTGCCGCACCGGCCCCGCGGGAAACTGATTGAGCGCAACGTACCGAACCAGGAACTTCACCAGGGTCTTGGGAATCGAGCAATTCGGATTGTACATGCTCATGTGATCAGCATTAAATGTCGACCATCCCAGCGCCAGCTCCGAGAGGTCGCCGGTGCCCACGACGAATCCTTTCGACATCAGGAGGAAGGTGCGCAAGCGGGCCTGGACGTTTTCGAATGTCAGGTCGCAGCGCTCGTCCGGCGGCACGCGGGCCAGCAGAGTACGAAACGACTCGACGTCCAGCCCCATGCAGTCGATCCCGAAGGGGCGGTGGCCCATCTCCTGGAAAGCCTCTAGCGCAAGCGCGCTGATGTCGATTGTTCCGGAGGATACGCCGAGGTGTTCCATCAGGTCGAGCGCATTGGTGCGGGTGCGCGCCGTGGTTCCGAAGCCGGGCATCGTGAATCCGTGCACTTGCCGGCGGTTGAGGCCGAGCATATCGCAGGTGGTGACGGCCACGAGGAGCGCAAGCGTGGAGTCGAGTCCGCCCGAGACGCCGATATTCAAGCACGTGCCGGCGGGAAGCTGTTCAATCCGCTTGGCCAGGCCTGCACACTGGATGCCGAAAACCTCGGCGCAACGCAAGAGCAACTCCGGGCCTTCCGGCGGCACGAACGGCGTGCCCGGGACTGCGCGCTTCAGCCCTTCCATCGAATCCGACAATCGAACGGGGATGCGCCGAAACGGTCTGAGATGGGGTGAAACGTCGCTGTAACTGGTCATCGTGCGGCGGTCGGTGAGCAGCTTGGCCACGTCGACGTCCTGGGTGATCGTATACGAATCGCGGCGGATCGGTAGGCCATCGCCGACCCGGGGGCTCTCGGCGAGCATCCGGCCGTTTTCTGCAATGAGGCAATGACCGCCAAACACAACGTCGGTCGTCGACTCCGATGGCCCGGAGCCCGCCATGGCATAGGCAGCGATCAAGCGGCCCGATTGGCCCGCCACCAGATCGGCGCGATAACGGCTCTTGCCGATCGTCTCGTTACTCGCGGAAGGGTTGAGCAGGATGGTTGCCCCTGCCATGGCCTGCACGGCGCTGGGAGGCACCGGCACCCACAAGTCTTCGCAGATTTCCACACCGATCAAGACGCTCCGGCCAACCAGCTCGCCACCAATACCCTTCGCCTCGAAGAGGAGGTCGGTCCCGAACGGCACGCGTGCGCCGTCCATGTCGATCTCCGACGGCTCGGCGCCGGTCGCCGCTGTGAACCAGCGGCGCTCGTAATACTCCTTGTAGTTGGGCAGGTGCTGCTTGGGCACGATGCCACGAACGGCTCCGTCGGCGATCACGACAGCACAGTTGTAAAGACTGTTATCCACCGGGATTGGGGCGCCCACCAATACCAGTTGGGCTCGGCACCGGGTCGCCTCGACGATCACCTTGAGGGCGCGGATGGCGGCCTCCAGCAGAACGGATTGCCCGAAGAGGTCGGCACACGTATACCCCGTCAAGCACAGTTCCGGAAACAGCACGACGTCGCTGTCGGCCAATTGCATCAGAATGCGAACGATCTCCCGGCCGTTGGCAGCCGGGTCGGCCACGGTGGTTCGGGGCGAAGCACAGGTAATGCGAATGAAGCCATGCGGATTCATGGGAAATCAATTAAGCCGGTCCAGAGCCCTCGGGTCACCTGACGCGTCGCCCGGGCGAACCTGGATCGGCTTGCCCGGCTCGTTGATTGGACGGCCCGGCGATTGTCGCGCGGGCGGATTGACCGAGCATCACCTTCGAGAGTAGAACAAGGAGGAACGTGCATCAATGGCCCAGCGGCATCTCTCAGGGATCGTGCATTCGACCCATCCCTCAATTCTTCGCTTGAGCACTGATCAGGAAATACCATGTCGAGAACCAGCTATCGAGTCGGAATGTGGCTACTCGCCCTGGCCAGCGCGGCTGGCTCCACCGCCCGGGGTCAGGCCCCGCCCGAGAGCAGCAAGGAGACCCCCAAGCGGCAGCCTTTTGCCAGGCCGGGCACGGCCCGGCAAACTGAGCGGATCCGGTTCTTCGACGTCAAGCATATCAAGGCCGAGCTGTCGATCGACGCGAAAAAACGCGACGTGAGAGGCAAGGTGACCCATACACTTTCCCCGCTTCATCCCTACTTGACCAGTCTCGAGCTAGACTGCGGGCCCAAGCTCAAGGTTGCGAAAGTGACAGTGGGGAACAGCGCGACCGCGTGCAAATTCGACATCAAGCACGACAAACTGGCTGTGACACTGGACAAGCCCTATGGAATGGCTGATTCGATCGATCTGGCGATCCACTATTCGGGCTCGCCGGAGCAGGGGCTTTATTTTGTCGTCCCCGAGGGCCCCTACCCGGAGAAGCCGCTCTCGTTCTGGACTCAGGGTGAATCGGAAGACACGCATCAGTGGATCCCTTGTTATGACTACCCGAACGAGCGCGCCACAAGCGAGATGATCATCACGGTTGCGCAGCCCCTTTTTGTCTTGTCGAACGGCGTGCTGGTCGAGACCAGGGAAAATGCGGACAAGACCACGACTTACCACTGGAAGATGGACACGCCCCACGTCAGCTACTTGATCTCGCTGGCGGCGGCTGATTTCGCGGTATTCCACGACCGCGTGGGCGACCTGCCGGTGGATTATTACGTGGCCAGGACCGTCGACGAAAGGACGGCGCGGCGATTCATGGGCAAGACTCCCCGAATGATCCGATTCTTCGGCGAGAAGATAGGCCAGCCGTATCCTTATGCGAAGTATGCCCAGGTGTGCGTCCCCGACTTCATAGCCGGGGGCATGGAGAACATCACGGCCACCACGATGACCGATAGCGCGCTCCATGACGAGATCGCCGAGCTCGAGGGCGACGCCGACGGGTTGGTCTCCCACGAACTGGCGCATCAGTGGTTCGGCGACCTGCTCACCTGCAAGGACTGGTCTCAGATCTGGCTCAATGAAGGATTTGCCTCGTACTTCGGCCCGCTGTTCACGGAATACGATCGCGGCGAAGATCATTTCCGGCTCGAAATGAACGGGTCGCTTGAAGGTTATCTGGCCTCTGATCGCGGCTACCGCCGGCCGATCGTCGAGTCGCGTTATCGATCGTCGCAGGACATGTTTGACGGTGTCACCTATGCCAAGGGCGCGTGCGTGTTGCACGCGCTCCGAGGCCTGATTGGCGAACAAGCATGGTGGAAGGGCATTCGGGGCTACGTCGCCGCGCACAAGGTTCAGGTGGTCGACACCGATGATTTCCGCATGGCGATGGAAGCGGCCTCGGGCAAGGACCTGAAGTGGTTCTTCGATCAATGGGTCTACAAGGCGGGGCATCCCGAGCTCAAGGTCCGCTGGACTTTTGAAGAAGCTGACAAGACGGTGAGGGTGCGGATTCAGCAGACGCAAACCGTGGATGCAGAGACGCCGCTCTTTCGCCTGCCGACGACGCTCGAAGTGACGGGTAGCGACGGCAAGACCACCGTCATCCCGATCGTGATTGACGGCCCAGCGCACGAGCTGGTGATTCCCGCCGCGGGCCCGCCCAGAATGATGCAGATCGACCCGCTTGGGTGGCTGATCAAGGAGCTCGACTTCGCAAAGTCGGACGACGAGAATCGATACCAGCTCGAGCATGCTGCTTCCGTGCTGGGGCGGCTGGCCGCGGCGAGATCGCTCGTCAAGACTGCCAAGGACCAGCCCGACGCGGCCAGGGCACTCGCCGCCGCGTGGAAGCGAGAGAAATCGGCTCCTGCCCGCCGCGAGATGTTCGGCGTTCTCACAGGGGGCGACGAGGTGTTTCGCGCCAGCCTGATCGAAGGAGCCCACGATCACGAAGCCCGGATTCGCGTGGCAGCGATCGAGGGTCTTGCCAGGCTGAAACACGATCCGGCGGCCGAGGCGATCTTGCGTGCGGCCTGGGCGAATCCCCGGGAAGCCTACGGTGCTCGCAGGGCCGCCCTCCAGGGTTTGGCCGCCTGGAAGGTCAAGGACATCGACAAACTGATGGCCGATGCACTCAAGGTTTCCGCCGACCACAACAGGATCGCGGCGATCGCACTGGGGCATCTGCTCGAGGCGCCCGGAGCCAGAGCCCGCGAACTGGCCGTCCTCTACACGCGAATCGGCCAGCCCGAGTCGCTCAGAACGACGGCCCTTGGCACGTTTTCCCGGCTCGCCAAGGACGACCCGATTCTCCAGGATATTCTGGTCGAGCTGGCCGATGACCCCGACCGCTCGGTCCGGACTCAGGCCTGGGGGGTCGTGGGACAGCTCAAGGTGAAGAAAGCTCTGCCGGTCCTGGAGGCCCGGCTTGCACGTGATCACCTCGGCTTCGCCGGCTACACACGTCAGATCCTTGAAGGTGCGATCAGCGCCCTCAAGGAAGAAGAAGCCAAACCCACGAATGACGGCACCCCCTCTTCCGGACACGCCAAGAGCATCGCCTCGCTCGAGACCCAGGCCGCCGAACTCGAGGTGAAGGCCAAGGAGCTCAGAAGTCGAATTGCGGACCTCAAACGGCAGAGCGAGGATACCGCTCGATCCCCGTTCGAGGTCGATGCCCCTGCCGGGCCGGGCTCGAGCGGTTCGCCCTGATCGTTTTGACCAGGAAACCGTCACGGTTTCTCCCTCTCGAGAATTGCTCGAATCCTGGTGGCGACCAGGCGATGTTCGTCGTCTTCTAGGGTCCAGACCGCCACGCGCAGTCTGCGATCGCCTTCGGCGAGGACGGCAATTGGTGGATCGCCGTCCCGCAGCTTCTTGACGACATCCTCGGCCGAGGGTGCAGCGTGCCACCGGCTCCACTCCAGCACCAGGTGCGGCGAATGATTCGCAAACTCAGGTAGATCGCGCCGTGCGTTCATGCCGGGGATCTCGCCCAGCACGTGAATCATCTCAGCGACGCGGGCGTCCCAGGAGCGATATTCCCCGTCGTGGTCGAGTTTGAGAAACCGCTCGACCGCAGCCAGCAAGCCGACGATTTCCTCCTTGCCCACCTTCATGGCGCGGCCAATACCCATGTGAGGACTGATGGCTTCTTGACCGGACGCGATCAAGTCGGGTCGCCCCAGCAATAGCCCCGACGCTTGCGGGCCTCGTAGTGCCTTGCCCCCCGAAAAGGCCACCAGGTCGAATCCTTGGTGAACGTATTGCGAAAGCCGCTCAAGCGGAGGGACATCCGCGGCTGCGTCGTTCAAGAGCGGGATTGTTCGTTCCTTGCCGGTGCGGATCCAATCCTGCCGCTTGATTTGACCGAGCGGCTCGTGCCGGTTCAGAAAGAACATCATGGCCGTACGCGGGTTGATCGCCCGGTCCAGCTCAGCCTGAGATTCCACCCAGACGAGCCGGGCGCCGGTCAAAAGGATTTGCGGCTCGTAGCCGGAGCGGTGACTTTTCTGGATGACGACTTCGTTCTTCAAAAGGTCGGTGTCGGGCAGCTTGTCGAGCGCCCTCTGGTCGCCCCGAGTCATGCAGGCGGCGGTTGCGACCGAGATCGCCGAGGCAGCACCAGCGGTCACCATCGCGGCCGGAACCCCCAGCAGGCCCGCGATCCTCGCCCCAACTTTTTTCTGGAGCTCCGGGATCGAGACGAACGATCCGGCGGCGGCGACCATTGCCTCGATGACCTCCGGCGGCATGAGGGAACCGCCCAGGCTCGTGTAGGTCCCCTGGCCGTTGATCAAAGTCTTGATGCCAAGGCGCGCGTAGATGTTCTCGCGTTTGTCCATGAGCCGGTGTTCTCCAAATTTGACTGGAGTGCTCGAGGCGTATGACTCTCATTCACGATCGCCCGCCCCCGGCGATACCGAGCGCGTCGGCGTGCAGTGTGAGGGCGTCGATGACGAGCTGGATGTGGTCGTCGAGATTGGTACCGAGCCGCTCGACGCCCTGATAGACGTCGTTCCGGTTGATCTTGGCGGCGAAGCTCTTGTCTTTGAGCTTTTTCTTGACGCTCGATGGAGAAAGGGAGCGGATTCCGTCGGGGCGAACCAGGCAGCAGGCCATCACGAAGCCGGCCAGCTCGTCGCAGGCCAGGAGGGCCTTGTCCAGAGTCGTCAGGTCCGGCACCGCCGCCGGATCGAAGTGTGCCGTGACGGCCTGGGCGAGCTCCGGCTCGTCCTGCTCGCGAAGCCATGCCACGATCAACCGGGGGTGCTCGTTGGGCCATCGGTCGTAATCGGCGTCATGCAAGAGCCCCGCCAGGGCAAATCGCGGCTCGTCGGTCGCACCGTCACCGTATCGATGAGCAGCCAGCCGCATCGCGGCTTCCACGGCGCGAGCATGGTTCTTCAGCGCGGGGTTTTCGGTCCACTCTTCCAGCCTGGCCACCGCCTGCTCGTATGAGATTGCCATCTTTGATTCAAGCCCCTTCCACCAGGCTGTACGTGTTGCCCATCTCGCGCTTGATTTTGCCGTTCTTGGCAAGCTCCTCCCAGATGCCGGGCGGGTGGCCGGTGGGAGGAGTAATCCCCATGATCCCGGTCTTCTTCCCACCGCCCCGGCTCAGGCCGGATTCGTCGTCGAGGCGGGTCAATTTCAATCGCTTCTTGAACGCTTTCAACGCCCGCTTGAGCTCTTCTTCCGTCGCCATCGGGATTCTCCCAGCCAGGTTGGCTGATCCAGAACCAATCACGCAGCCCGCTCGATTCTATCAAAAATCGCGCGTGTAGCCGGCTGTCCACCCGCCGTCGACAGTGAGGATGTGACCACTCGTGTAACTGTTCTCGGGATCGGCCAGGAACAAGACCGCCACCGCGATCTCTTCCGGGGTCCCGGGCCGTCCCAGCGGAACGTGGTCGAGCATCCGCTGGACGTGAGCATGGAACGAGCCATCCTGGCCGTAGAACAGTCGCCGCGTGCCGTCTGTAAGCGTTGAGCCGGGCGCGACCGCGTTGACCAGAATCCCGTACGGGCCGAGCTCGAGCGCCATCGCGCGGGTCAAATTGACCACACCGGCCTTGGCGGCGACATACGCGCATTGGAGCCGCAGCGGCACAAGCCCGGCGATGGACGCGATGTTGATGATCCGGCCCGAGCCCTGAGCTCGCATCACGCGGGCGGCCGCTTTGCTGACCTCGAAGAGCCCCGTGAGGTCGACCGCAAGAATTCGATCCCACTCCTCGCGGGGAAACTCGTCAAGGGTTACCCGGTGCGCCAGTGTGTTGATCCCGGCGTTGTTGACCACGATGTCGAGCCGGCCGTGTTCGGACACAACGCGATTGATCACTGCGGCAATTTCATCGGGCCTGGTCACGTCCAGTCGAAGTGAGAAGGCGCTCGAGCACGGTCCGCCGCGGCCCGCGCTCCCGCTTCATCCACATCGCTGTAAACGACCACGCCGCCGCTTCCGGCCAGGCGATCGGCGATCGCCTGGCCGATGCCGCGAGCCGCCCCGGTCACCAGGCTGACCGTTCCCGACAAATCCGAGCGCATTGAATGGACCTCCTGACTGCAATTTCGCGCTGAATCTCTCGACTTCCGGTGCTTGTCTAATGTCTGTCGTCTGCCCGGCTTGTCGGTACGCTCAAGGTAAGAGCCAGGGGCTCGGGTTTTCGATCAAGAGACCGAGCGCCTGCAGGAACCGCGCGGCGGGTGCACCGTCGACAATCCGGTGATCGAACGAGAGACTGATCGTCATCCGGTCGCGGGCCGCGAACTGACCGTCGCTCGCCACCACCACCTGTTTTTGAATGCGCCCGAGGCCGAGAATGGCACATTCCGGAGGATTGATCAAAGGCGTGAACATCTCGATTCCCATCGGGCCCAGGTTGGTCACGGTAAAGGTACCCCCCTCGAATTCGGCGGACGTGAGCGTGCCGGCGCGCGCTCGTTCAATCTTGGTGCGCGAATCGGCGGCCAGCTCCCGGAGGGTCAGGCCGGGCACGTCGCGAATCACGGGCACCATCAAGCCGGCCTCGGTGTCGACGGCGAGCCCGATATGGACGTCGCTAAAGCACACGATCTTGTCGCCGTCCCAGCGGGCATTGACCAAGGGATGTTTCTGCAATGCCATCGCTGTCAGCTTGATGACGACGTCGGTGTATCCGATTGGCGGTACCAATCCGGTGGGAACGACGGCCTTAAATTGCTGGCGGAGATTGACGAGGTTGGTGGCATCGACGGTCGTCGTGATCGTCACTGCGGCCGTCGTCCGTTTGCTCTCAAGCATCCGCTCAGCGATCGTTTTGCGCATTCTGGAGACAGGGAGCTCGTGCGAATCGCGGGGCGCTTCATTCCGCGTTAGAAAGGCGGCGGCCACTCCCGCACGCGCCCTGGCAGCGGATGCTGGCGCAGAAACGCTGACGGCGGTCCCAGCACCGAGCTTGACCGTCCTCTGGGCCAGGGCCGCGCGGATGTCGCGCTCGATGATGCGACCGCTCTTTCCGGTTCCGACGACTCCGTGGGCGTCGACTGCCAGCTCCCGGGCGATGCGCCGGGCGCGGGGGGAGATTCGCCGCTTCGAGTTCTCTCGACCGCGAAGTGGTAGCGGAGATGCCCCTGTTGGCGTCTCCACGACCCGCTTCGGCGATGGCTCCGCGGAATTGTCCTTTTTTTCGAAATGGTGCGACCTCGCCGGGGCTCACGAGATAAGCGATGACCGCGCCGACCGCGACCGTTTCGCCCTCTTTCGGGCCGTCCGGTGCGAGGCGCAACACGCCGCTTTCCAGGCTTTCAATCTCCTGGGTTGCCTTGTCGCCCTCCAGGTTGAAGAGGGGCTCGCCGGCGGCGACGGGCTGGCCGTCGCCCTTGAGCCACCCGAGGAAGACGCCTTCCTCCATGTTCCATCCCAGCCGGGGAATCGTCACTTCAATCGCCATGACTGGGCTGCACCTTCATTCGGCAATGAGGTCGCGAATCGCCTGAGCGATGCTCTCGGGCGTGGGCACAACGACGGCTTCCAGGCTGGGGCTGTACGGGGTCGGCGTGAAGGCACCGTTGAGACGGCGGATGGGCGCGTCGAGATCATCGAAGCCCAGGTCGGCGAGCTGGGCGGCGATCTCCGAACCAATACCGCACGGCGCGAACGTTTCGTCGACGATGAGCAAGCGTCCGGTCCTGGCGACCGACTGGCGGATCGTCTCGACATCGAGAGGAGCGACGGTCCGCGGATCGATCAGCTCGACCGAGATGCCTTCGCCGGCAAGCTGCCGGCAGACCCCGAGGGTACGGTGCACCATGAGGGCCAGGGCAACGACCGTGACATCGCTGCCGGGATGCACAACCGCTGCGCGGCCGAGCTCGACCTGGTAATCCTCGGCGGGCACGGGGCCTTTCACGCCCAGCAGCTCGCGATGCTCCAGGAAGACCACCGGGTCACTCGATCGCAGGGCGGTTTTCAAGAGCCCCTTGGCATCGTACGGCGTCGACGGAACCACCACGCGCAGTCCGGGAAACTGCGCATACATAGGATAATAGCTTCCGGAATGGTGCGTGGCCGCCGAATGACCGATCCCGATGCAGCCGCGGAGCAAGATCGGCATGGTCAGCCGGCCGCTGCTCATGTACTGGATCTTGGCTATCTGGTTGATGACCTCACCCAGCGAATCGAGAATGAAATCGGCAAACATGAAGTCAACGACCGGTCGGGCCCCCGTCATGGCGGCCCCGCACCCGAGCCCGACGAATCCGCGCTCCGAGATGGGCGTATCGCAGAGCCGAACCGGACCGTACAGGTCAAAAAGCCCGGTCGTCGTCTTGAAATTGCCGCCCCGCTTGCCGATTCCCTCGCCCAGGACGAAGATCGCAGGGTTACGCGCCATCTCCTCGGACAGGGCTTCAAAGGTCGCCTGCATGTAGCTGATTTCCCGCGCCGGGGATCCTCCGGCCGCGTGAATTCTGGCCCCGTCGGGCCGGGCCTCAAGAGAGCGGGGCTCCGGCGGCTGCGTTTCCGCAAAAACAAACCGGGTGGCCGTGGCGGGATCGGGCCAGGGACTGGCTTCGGCAAACTGGAGCGCGTCGGCGACGATCGCATCGATCTCGGCGTCGATCGCTTCAAGTTGCGATGCCGGCGCGAGCCCATCCTCGATGATCATCGCATCGCGGAGACGGAGAATCGGACAGCGTGTTTTCCAGGCCTCGACATCGTCGCGGGTGCGGTAGGTGTAATCGCCCATGCCTTCGGCATGCGCCGGGTGCGGTAGGTGCGGCACTCCAGTAATGTCGGGCCGTCGCCGCGCCGGGCGCGAGCGACCGCTTCGTGCGCCGCCTCGTACACGGCACGAACGTCGTTTCCATCCAGG
Source organism: uncultured Isosphaeraceae bacterium (assembly GCA_963781785.1). GTDB lineage: Bacteria > Planctomycetota > Planctomycetia > Isosphaerales > Isosphaeraceae > CAWAHD01. The sequence goes on from CAWAHD010000002.1 coordinate 2,989,456, forward strand.
TCGACACCGGGAATTCCATACGAGGCACCGCGGCCGGCCACGCTGGGATTGGCGGCCGCGTAGGCAAACGGCACCTCGGTGGCGAACTGGTTGTTCTCGCAGACGAAGAGCACCGGCAGCTTCCAGATGCCGGCCATGTTGAGACCTTCGTGAAATGCGCCGTTGTTGACGGCACCGTCGCCGAAAAACGCAACGGCCACTTGATCAGTCTCGAACAACTTGAAGCTGTAGCCGGCGCCGGCGGCCTGGAGGATGCAAGGCCCGACGATTCCACTGGTGCCCATCATGCCGGTCTCGGGAGCGAACAGGTGCATGCTGCCGCCCCGTCCCTGCGAACAGCCGGTCGAGCGGCCGAAGAGCTCTGCGAGCAACTGGCGAGCCGACACTCCCTTGGCCAGCGCGTGGCCGTGGCCGCGGTGAGTACTGAAGACGACGTCATCTTTTCGCAAGTGCGCACACACGCCGGCGGCGATCGCCTCCTCGCCCACGTACGTATGGCACGCGCCGTGAACCAGGCCGCGCTGATGCGATCGCGCCAACTGCTCTTCGCACCGGCGGATCAAGAGCATCGAGCGATAGAGCGCCAGAAGCTGTTGTTGACTCAGATCGACCGAGCATGCCGTCGCCATGATGGATTTCGCCGTCAGGGAGAGATTGACTCGGGCATCGATTCCACGAGCCGGCGGAACGGGACTGACCCGACTAGAGAATAATGATCACTGCGAGGCTGATCACCAGGAAGAAGATGCCGCAGCAGGCCGTTCCCAATTGCAAGAAGACGCCCGGCCGCATCGCCGGCGGCAGCAGCTTGCGGTTGACATAGAGCGCCTGCAACGTCGAATACCCCAGCGCCAGGTTGCCCAGGACCACCCCGATCTTGGCGATCCGGAACGCGGAAAATAACCAGAGGATCACGAAGCCCCACACAGCATACAAGATCACGATGCCATAATAAATGAACCGCACCTGGCCCCCTTTCAGACGGTGGGCCCGGGTGCTGGCCGACCAGATCATGTCGGTCCAGCGCCGGGCGATCTGGTCCCCCACGCTGACCTGCCCCGGAGCGAGAACCAGGAATCCACAGGCCAGGGTCGTGATCCAGAAGAACGAGGCCAGGCCGGGGTAACGATCGGCCATGCCTTGCGCGGCCATCGCCGCAACCCGGTCGCCCGTGACCGGGACGTTGCGGATGAACTCCAGCGACATCATGCAAGGCAAAGCCATCCCCAGGATCGAGGCCGCGACCCAGACTCCCTGGTCGCGGAGGATGTGCCGCATCCAGCCGTGCCAGCGCACGACGTTCTGGCCCTCCGGAATGAAGGCGCAGCCGGTGTGCGACAGGCCGATCGTGCGGCCGCCGATTGCACTCGGGATCGCGCCACCAACGCGCCCATGCCCCAGCCCTTGTCGCGCGTGTAGTTGGAAAACAGCGTATTGCTCAAGCCGCCGGCCCCCGCAATCCCGATGAACGCAACCACCATCCCCCAATCGAGCGACGGCAGCCGGCCCGTCTCCCGAACGTAGCCCACGACACCAACGTACTCGACACCTTCGTGGGCGAGCAAATTGCGAAACCGCGCGGCTACCGGCGCGGGAATGTCGGCCAGGCTTTTGTATTCGCGCGTGCCCGAAGCATCCCGGACGGAGAGACGTTCCGGCTTCCACACGTGGTGGTTGATGATTTCGCCTTCCGCGACGAGAACCTCTCTGCCAGTCTCGGTCTCGATAAAAAAACGGTGGGGTGCCCCCAGAGCGCGGGCGCGCTCGATCATCCGATCGCGGATCGCCAGGGTCTCCGGTGCGAGATCCTTGTTCTTCCTCGCATCGAAAACGGTGCTCCTGGAGCCGGAAACGACGGAGAACTCCGCGGTCGGCTTGCCGTTTTCCCAGGACCCGCTGAGACGATAACGCACCGCACCGTGACTTTCTTGAAGGGTGAAGTCGCGTTCCAGGATGATCGTCTCGGCTCGCAGGGGCACCGTGCCGATCCGGAAAAACCCGGTGCAGACGTCGCGAATCACCGGCCAGGAAACGAGCGCGATCGCGACCACCGACAGGTAGCCCAAGACCAGGACAAGCTTGGCTGTCATGATCTTCTCCATCATGCGATAGATCGTTCCACCGAAGATGAGCGGAACGAACGACAGCAAGAAGATCGTCAGTCCCAGGACCTTCACGACCATTTGATCGGCGTCTGTCTGAGGCAGGTGGCCCAGGGCGATGGCGGCCACCGGAACGGCGGCGTTCGAGGCGTTGTAGGGCCAGACCGAGGCGACCTCCAAGAGCCCCCAGGTTCCCATCCAGAACCACGGGCCCGGCCACAGCCGCAGACCTCCGACGATGATCGGCTCGCCGCAGTAGACCGTGTACCGCATCATCGTGAGATTGCAGAATGCCTGGAGCAAGATGCTCAAGAGCGCCAGCCAGAGCAAAGCAGCGCCGTACTGGGCCGTGACCGCCGGCCCGAACAGCCATTCCCCCGAGCCGATGCTCGTGCCCGCGAGCACGACCCCCGGACCGATCAATCCCACCCAGACCTTCCAGCCGGGCCGTGGCGGCTCGGGAAGGTCTCCGACCTCCCAGGGCGGCAGGAAGTCTCCGCTTTTCACCTCGAGTCGTTCCGTTGGGTCGGAGTGGATCGGTTCAGAAGACATGGGAGTGAGTTCCCTCGGATTTCAGACGTAGACCGCCCGGAGCAGTAGGGCGGCGGTCCCATCGAGCTGATCCGCCAGCCCCGCCAGCGCATACGGGGTCCCCTCTTCCATGGTCGCCTGGGAAACGCGCTGGACCAGCGCGACCGACCGAACCCTCCCGGGCGACTCCGGAATCGTCCCCGCTGGTCCGCGCGGCGCTCGCGGTCCGCAAAAGGCAACACCGCCGACGCCGCCAGGATCAAGACCGTGGCGAGCCATAACCGAAGTAAACGCTTGAGCATCCACGAATCCAGGCGTGGGGACGACGCGCACGACGCGGGGCGGGGACAATTGATCCGATCAGGACGCCGTCCGGTAAAGCGCCGCAATTAGATATCAGCCGCGCGGCCTTGTCCAGTGTCACGATCCCCGGAGGCACCGCGGCACCGCGGGCGCAGAAAAGAACGTCGGCCGAACACGATCGGCCGACAGTCCGCGAGAATGATTGAAGACAGAGGTGCAGTCACATCCACTTGGCCGGTGCAAAACAGACGATCAAACTCTGAGAATTGACCGCCAAAATGAGTGTCGCACTGAGGATCGATGGCGCACCCCCCTGCGCCGAAGGGGTACTTTTCCGCAAGTGCAATGCTGGCCGGGGCTTTCATGTCTTGGCGAGGTGCTTTTCGAGTGTCTCAGAATGTCCACCAGTGTCTCATTTTCGGCGAATATTCGCGACACGCGACATGCGGTTGTCGGCCCGGCGTCCGGGGTCGGCCGAAGGGCGGAATCGGCCCCGCTGGCATGCGGGGAAACGGTGGCCGCCGCCCCGGCGCCGAGCCGGAGGCTCCACGTGAAAGCTATGCACAGGAAAGGCCGGTGCCATGTCAGTCCCATTCGGTCCTCGGCGATGAGTGATTGCGGTTCCTCCGGGCGAGTATCAACAGCGATCGGCGGTGCGGTTCTGATCGCGTTTGGGGCAGCACCGGCAAACCCGATTTGCCCGCCCAATTCACAGGTGGTGCTCGGTCGTCCGGCAATGTCCTGGAGGCAAGGCGCGCGGGTCCGCCAGTTTCCTGGTTGCAATCCGGGAGCAAAAAGCGGCGGGAATTCCGTGTGCGTTCCGCGCCGACGGGGAGATCTTGCCGGTTGTGCCAAACGAAAGGGGTCCGGCCGCCATTCGCATCCTTTCCCGCCAGGCCGCACGATCCGCCATGTGGTAGAATTGGGAAAGTCTGCGCCTCGGCGATGGCTCTCGGCATCGCGACATATTTCCGACTTCGCACATGAGCTGAGCTGCGATCCTGGACTGCGAGACTCTCGCACATTGCCAGGACGATTAACAGCGTACGAGGTCGGAGAGTGCTGAAGTGAACGTTGACCCCCAAACCCTGACACAATCTCAGGGGGGTTGGGGGGTGTATTGAACAAGGATGAAGGATGAAGGATGAAGGATGAAGGATGAAGGATAAATCAGACATCTCGCCTCTTTGAGTCCGCTCCTGGACGGCAATCCTCTGTGGCGGGCTGATGAAAACTTGGCCCTCCCGCATTTCGCGCTTCCCACCAGTCTTGTCGCGCGAATGGACTCTCCGAAAGGATTAGACAAGGAACCCAGGAACGCAGGAGGCCAGAGAACCCGGAAGTTGGGTGTCACTCCGGCCGTTTTCAGTGATCGCCCTCTGGGTCTGGCACCACAAACCATTCTCGCCGACATTCTGATCTTGAGTGCCTTGTCTGGCTGCTGAATCAGGCTGCCGTCTCGCTCTTTTCTTGGTTTCCTTCGTTTGCTTCTGTTCAAGGCGTATTGGCAGCGGTCTGGATGGCCGGCGCATGGTGCAGGTCGGATCTTGGAACAGAAGCAAACGAAGGAAACGAAGATTTCGGTGCGGCTTCCACTGAGCAATTGCATCCTGGGGCTGTTCCTGCCTTCCTGCCTTGCTTATCCCGTTTGAGCGGGGGCTCCAGTCCCAGAGCGCTACAGAATCCGCTATTTGCCGGTTGTGCCGGATGGAGTGCTCGACTCCATCCTGCTGGTCGTTTGCCTCGCCGTTTTTCTTCATCGTTCCGCCCTCCGTCCCTTTTCCGCACTTCTCCACGGCAGCCTTCCCTCGACCTTCGCGATCATCTCCGCGTCCGACCGGCTTCGGTACGCCTCCCGATCATGCGCTCTTGCCAAACTACCACAGCGCAGCAATTGCTCGGCAATCACCCGTACTTTCAGCTCGCGACCGCACCTTCGTTGGCGGGCTCGGATTGCGCACCCCCGCGTGGCGACGGCAGAACGCTGCGCGACCTCAAGCAAGATTTCAGCTTTGGTCGTGCAGCGATTGACTCCGGGAGTGGCAGGAAAGTGGCACGCGGTGGCATGTTTTTCAGCGAATCTCCGTGTCGCCCTGCTCGCCGTGCGGGCCTGGGCTGGCCGGCACGCCCTCGATGGACAAGGAAGTGGAAAATAAGCCTCAACGAGTCTCGGCTTCTCCGGAACGCCCACAATGCTATCGAAGTCTCTCATGAGATTTGAACCACGATGAGCGCGTCAAAGCACACGCGAGGATGCAACGGCCGCAACGCGCGTCGCTCTCAAACCTCGTCAGGTGACGGAACACGAAATCGACCCCAGCTCGTCGTGCGCACGCTCTCTTCGAGCGCGTACAAACATTATACGAGAGTGTCGAAAATCGGGACGTACCTACCGCACGGTATAACGCACGAGACGCGCTCCCAAGCGTTCGGATTGTTGGCGGTTGTGGTGTTTTCCCGAATATTGTTGGGCGACATTAGCCAAGGGTCGGCTGTGCAGAATTGGTTGGTGCAGTCAGACCGCAACGAGGGCGCCGTGCGGCACGACGGATGGAATCACCTCGCCAGACCAGAAGAGTCAGTCGGCGACGACGATGTCGTCGCACTGGAACAGAGCGGCGACCACTTGACTCGGTCTGCCCGCCTTTATCATCACTGCAATGCGTGTCCTGGCGCTTTGTTCGATGAGCGACGCATCGACAAGAAAAACGAGGCTAACGCGCTCATCCCGTCGCTTCTCCCCGTCGCTCCTCCGTAGGGCTCCCCATGCCGGGGCTGACTGCTTTGGAATATGGTGGAGGGACGAGGTTGGGCTTCGGACGATCGGCGAGAGGCGGGAGCCAGGCTACGGCTCGTGAATTCCTGGAGGGTTCAAAAATGTGTCTGCCGCGGAAAATGTTGAGCAGACGCGTTGCGCTGTCCTGCACTGCCATCGCTGCGCTACTTTTGGTTCTTGGCGCCGCCACCATCCCGAAGGTTTCCTATTACATGAACCGTGCCAGGTACCACGACGGCAGAGCGCGGCTGCACCGATCCGCCAGCGAAGAATACCGGCGAGACTTGCCGGAAAACAATGTTGGCCCTTTCAGGCTGGGTGATGGTACGCCCTCTATGGCCGAGGAAGAGGAGAGGGAAGCCTCCCGGCATGCCCGGCTCGGGCACGAGTATCGACGTGCTGCGTTCCAGTTCTGGCGATGCCCAAGCCAAAGTCTTCCGTTGCCGTATCCTTGGGATCGCGAACGTGATCGGCAGGTTCTGGAAGCAACCCTTCTGCACAGGGTTGAGCACGTATTGAGCAGGCTGGAGCCGGGCGACCCCGACCGTACTGCATCGCGCATCTATGTTGATCAATTGACCGCGCCCAGCGAGATGTTTCAAGATTGGTATGATGACGACATTCTCCCGGAGCTGCTTCCAATCGAGGTGGCGGCGGATCTGCAACATCGAAACGATGAGGGTGAGATACCGCTCGCCGAGTTTCGGCTGAACAATCCGCGGATTGCGATCCGCGATCTCGAACCGTTGCGCGCCAGCGACCACCCGAGCGATAGTTTGGGGTTCGTCTATGTGTCCATCCCGGGTTTCTCGAACGACGGGAAAATTGCTCTCGTCACGGTCACTAACGCGTTCAGCGAACATTCCTACGGGGAGATTTATGCTCTCAAGATAGTCGACAACCAATGGCGCGTCGCCGGGGTCCGCTTCATCATGACCGAGTGATTTTGGCGACGGCGGGCGGAACTGAGGTCAGGATCGAACGCCACGGTGGCGTTGGGCAACGTGAACAGCACGCTCTGGTCCAGCGGCAGCGGGCAGAAAGAACAGGCACTGCGAGGCCGCCATGCCCAGGTGGACGGGTCCAGGTCGACCGCCGCAGCCCATTCATAACAAAACGGTTCGGATCGCTGGGCGTCAACAGCGTTCGGGCGGTCGCGCCTGATTTCGAGGCGGGGCGGGCATGCTTGAGATCGGCGGCGGGGCGGGCGGGATGCGCTCGCGCAGTGCCTGTCGTTTTTCCCTCTCGTGCCGACTTCCTCCGCGCGGTGAATCTGCGTATAATTAACGCGAGTAACGGCCGTTGCGGATTTGGGGACGCAAGAGATGGGACTCTCCAAAAGGGAAACCTGCGATAGCGCGTCGCCGGGCGTGCCCGAGACAGTCGCTCCGAATGCCGCGCCTGCTCGTCCGGTGCCTTGCAACGATGCAACGGGCCGCATCCGACCGATTACACCCGAGGACCAAGCCGAAAAGGCCCGGGCCGTAGCCGCGTTTGTCGAGACGATGCTGGCAATGCCAGATGAGGACCCTCCCGGCGCGTGGGAGGAAGCGATGCGCGATCTTGACGCGCACCGTCCTCACCGAAGGCTCTTCGAAGGTATGTATTGATCATGGCGCGGTTGATCCTTTTGGACAGCGAGCCGCTGGGTCTGATAGTGCGCGATCCCGGCAAGCCGCAGGTGCAACTTCGCCTCGCTTGGCTCAACGCGGTGATGACAAATGCGGCGATCGTTGTCATTCCCGAGATCGCGCATTATGAGGTCCGCCGGGAACTTATCAGGATCCGCGCCGTCGCCACCTTGCGGCGCCTCGAATACGCCCTCGATCCCAATAGTGGCTTTGACCATTTGACACTAACGACCGACTCGATCATCAAAGCAGCCGAGCTTTGGGCTTTTGTCCGCAAGTCCGGAGTTCCGACCGCATCGCCCGAAGCTCTTGATGCGGACGCGATTCTTGCCGGCCAGGCAGCACTCGCTGGCCAGCCTGGAGATATGGTCACCATCGCGACGACAAACCTGGCGCACTTGAACCGTTTCCCAGGAATCGACGCCCAGACCTGGGATCAGACCAGGTAGGCATCCTGCCGGGCAGGGACGCCTGACACTCGTAAACGCAACGAAGTGCAACAGCTCGTAGCGGACCAGGCTCGGTTAAAAACGGCTAAAGCACCGCGTCCGCGCTTTTTCAAGACCAACCCGGGGAGTGCCCCGGGAAAGCGGGCAGCCCTTGTGTCCGACGCAAACTTCACGTTCGACAGGATGCGGGTCGTGATCCGACCGGGACGGAAACAGGGACACCATTGGTATCGACGGAGGTCTTCGGTTCTGTTGGCAGAAATTGTCATGCCAAGAACAGCGAGGGTAGCACCTGGGGGCTTTGTCTATCACGTCCTAAACCGATCCGTCGGCAGGTTGCATATGTTGCGCAAGGAGTCCGGCTTTGAGGCGTTCGAGCGATCCAATCGGCGACCGAGGCGACAAGCGAATTACGCGGATTCGAGCCAGCGGTCAGATTCATAGCCAAACTCATCGCGTGCCTGTTTTCCTCCCCGGGGACCTGTTTCCCTCCTTGGGCGTGACGACGGACGAAGCCCGAGATAGGAAGCCACAGATGAACACTGATCACAGATGGTCAAGGCGTTTCAACCACGGAAGGCACCGACCTACACGGAAGAATCGAGTGGAGAGGCGAGAGAGGGAAACAGCGCAGAGCCATAACACAAAAAGAACCAGTCAGGCGCCAACGGTCGGTAGGAGCCGGAATGCCGGACCTGCAGGCACCGGCAGTCTTGTCCGCAGGGGAGGTTGGTAAGGCAGATGAATGCGGGTCACAGCGCCGTGGTCAGAACAAAGTCGCCTTTCGCTCCGCGAAAGTTGTGCATCTGTTCCAGCGGACGCCACGAACGCAGATGAATACGGCTAACAACAACGCCGTGGTCAGAACAAAGTCGCCTTTCGCTCCGCGAAAGTTGTGCGTTTGCTCTACCAAGAACCACGCCGATGCTCGGTAAATCCCTCCAGCCGAGTGACGAATCGTTGAGCGACAAACACTGTTATCAGAATCATGTCGCGTACGCCTTCTTGGGAGGGAGGTCTTTCGCGGAGCGAAAGGCGACAAAAGGACGGCATACTTTCGCGGAGCGAAAGACGACAAACGACGTTCGCGATGCTCGGGCGGTGGGGCAGCCTGTGATCGAGAACGCGCGGCACCGACGCATACCTTTCCAGTCAAGCGCCCGTGCACCGCATCGGCAGAAAGGACAGGCACTGCCATGCCAGCATGCCCGGGTGAACGGGCCCAGGTCGACCGCCGCAACTAATCATATGCAAAACGGTTGGGATCGCTGGGCGCCAACAGCGTTCGGGCGGTCGCGCCCGATTTCGAGGCGGGGGGCATGCTTGAGATCGGCGACGCGGCGGGCCGGATTCGCTCGCGCTGTGCCTGCCCTTTTTTTTCCTGGCGAGTCTGAGTCCAACCGCTTGTGATACCCATCCGGATCCGAAGGTGATGCGACGCCGTGCTCGACGAGTTCGCTGCGCCGCTCGGTCAAATGGAAGTGCGAAAAGACTTGCGAGCCGTCGCTGTCGCCTGTTCCCAGGACGCCCTCGATGATCAAGTCCCACCTGATCTCGCCAACGAGGATAAAATCCGGATCAGACAAAACAACGTATTGGCATCGAAATGTCAAAATCGGCTTGATTAAAAAGATGAATTACTGGATAATAGCACCTTGATTCAGGTCACCGTGTTTCTTCTAGGGGGCATCGATGCCAGCGAAATGGTATTACTCGCGTAAGGGGGAGAAGGTCGCCGGGCCGTGTTCATCTTCCGAACTCAAAAAACTGGCCGCTGCGGGACAGCTTACTCCCGACGACCTGGTCGGAAAGAACCGCATGGTGCGGCTGATCAAGGCAAGTCGTGTGAAAGGGCTGTTCGCCGCGCCCTCGGCCTGACGCGGATTGAGTGATCCCACGGCCGGTAAGCGAGAGCGGCCGGTCGACCTTCCCGATTTGGGACTCAAGAGGACATTCATGGCTACCAAGCAGCAGAGCGACTTCGATGCGGAGTCTAAGTCGATGGCGCGTCACGCGCTGAACGCCATCATCGGCAAGAACGTGATTCACTCGCTGGGGTCTCCGGTCGATATGCTCAAGGTAAAGGTGAACCCCGTCGGGGGTGAAACCTATCGGGTCAACGTCATGGTCGGCAAGGACATTTGTTCGTCGCGGGTATCTGACAGTTTCTTTCTGACCGCCGACGAGGAGGGTAACATCATCACCTGCTCGCCGCAGATCGTCCGGCTTTACTGAACTGGAAGGCTCTTGAATTCCGGTGCGAACTGGGGATGTCGCAGCGGAGAGACGCATGGCAATTCAACCGAGTTCCACGCAGAAACCGGCGGAGTGACGCACAAGGTGCGGGCAGACGACACCTCCCCTCCAGCAGTCTGACCCGACGAGTCTCCGCATGGCCTCAGGCCGCGATCTCTTTTCTCGCATCAAAGCGGCGGCGCGGAAGCTCGCCGCCCATTTCCGGACACCGGCCATGATCGGCACGCCGCCGTCTGCCCGGCCGATTCGGCACGACCCGGCGGCGTACGCCAGGGACTTCTCTGAGCGGTATGCCCAGGACCTCGACCTGATTGTCCCAAAGCCAATACAGGAACTGGACATCCCGGATCAGCAGTACGGACGTCCCGATCCGAACGCCGACGGCCGCTGGCGCGGTTTGTTTCCCGATCAGGGCGGCGGCGGCGGAGTGGGGACGGACAGCGGCGGACGGAAACCGGGACGCAATTGAATGGCACGTTAGTAGCCGCTAAGCCCCTACCAGTAAGCGGTTTCGTGCCTCATCACGTGAGCTATTAAGCAAATCGTATTGTTTTGGTCGCCGCTACTCAGCACGCGGTTCAACGCGCCCTGGTCGATCGCCGACGCGGTCGTGGGTTATGGCTACGAACATCCCTTCCCAGAGTTGAGACCGCCGAGCGGACGCCACGAACGCAGAGGAATGCGGCTAACAACAACGCCGAGGTCAGAACAAAGTCGCCTTTCGCTCCGCGAAAGTTGTGCGTTTGCTCTAACAAGAACCACGCCGATGCTCGGTAAATCCTTCCAGCCGAGTGACGAATAACGCCTCAACAAACACAGCTATCAGAATAATGTCGTATATTGCTTATTGCGAGGGAGGTCTTTCGCGGAGCGAAAGGCGACAAAAAGACGTTCGCGATGCTCGGGCGGTGGGGCAGCCTGTGGTCGCGAACGCGCGGCACGGATGCGATCAAAGCACTGTAATCGCCTGGCCGGTGGAACGGCCGGCGAACTGCACGGCTCGCGCTGGCGCTCCTTTAACCACGAAGGAATTGGACCGAGTGCGTGTGAGCATCAAACGAGGACGAACATACGGCGATGAGAAGTGGGTGCGCGAAACGGTAAAAGATCTCGACTTGGAGCAGACCATTCGTCCTTAATGCCGCCCACGGAAAGCGAGCCAATCGCCGACCGAGGCGATAAGCGAATGACGCGGATTCCATCCAGCGGTCAGATTCAGAGCCTGTAAGAAATATTGTGTCAACGTAAGGAATCGGTTATCTCACCCTAACCTACTTACCTTACGGAGACTGTCGCATGGACGCGATTTTGACAGGCAAGGCCGAACAGTTGGCACGCGAGATCGCCTCGCAGGCCACGACACTCGCGGAGCTGAACGGCCTCCTCAAGCTCATGATGGGCTCGGCTCTCGAGCGCATGCTCGATACCGAAATGGACGTTCACCTCGGCCGCAAACAGTTGCCTGGGGCCGCTGAGGACCCGTTGGTGCCGGGCGTCGCGGATCCTTTTGCTGACCCGCCGTGTAAACCCCGTGCGAAGAATCGTCGCAATGGTCGTTCCGAAAAGACCGTGCAAGGCGATCTCGGCAAGATCATGATCGCGACTCCGCGCGATCGCGATGGCACTTTCGAGCCCCAGTTGATCCTCAAACATCAACGTCGATTGACCGGGTTCGACGAGAAGATTCTCGCACTCTATGCCAAAGGGATGACCACTCGGGATATTCAGGAAGTCGTGAAAGAACTTTATAGCGTCGATGTGTCGCCGACGCTGGTCTCGGAGATCACCGCCGACCTCGACGCGCAAGTGACCGCGTGGCGCACCCGGCAGCTCGACCCGGTCTGGCCGATCGTCTATCTCGACGGCATCGTGGTGCATGTGCGTGGTGCCAATGGTCGAGTTTCGCCTCAGACAATGTACGTGGCCCTGGGGGTGAATATACGGGGCCGCAAGGAACTTTTGGGCCTCTGGCTCGGCGAAACCGAAGGGGCCAAGTTTTGGTTGTCATGCTTGACCGATCTGAAGAATCGCGGCCTGAAGGACATCTTCATCGCCTGCATGGACGGCCTCTCAGGTTTCCCCGAGGCGCTCTGCGCAGCATACCCGGAAGCCAAGGTGCAACTGTGCATCGTGCATCTGGTGCGGGCTGCGCTGAAGTACGTGGTGGACAAAGACAGCGACCAGGTCATAGTGGACCTGAAAAAGATCTACCAGGCCCCGACGGTCACTGAAGCCGAAGAAGCGCTGGACGCTTTTGCTCAAGGTTGGGGTGAGAAATATCCGACCATCGTCAAACAGTGGCGTTTGAAGTGGCCGGACATCGCGGCTATGTTCGAGTTCCCGCCGGCGATTCGCAGGGCGATCTATACGACCAATGCCATCGAGTCGGTGAACAGCGTGATCCGCAAGTTCACGCGGAACCGCAAGCAGTACCCGAATGAGGAGTCAGCGCTGAAGCTGGTCTACATGGCGATTCACGAGGCGTCCAAGAAGTGGACGCTGCCAATCCCCAAATGGAGAGAAGCGCTGAATCACTTCGCGATCATCTTCGAGGATCGGCTCCCGCCCCTCGCCCGAAACTGACGCACGCAAAAGTCGTTCCCACCTGCGTTGACACAAAAAGATTTACAGGCCCCAGATTCATGGCCAAACTAATCGCGGCAGCGTTTCCCGCCCCGGATTCCACCCAGCGGTCAGATTCACAGCCAAACTAATCGCGTCCCTGTTGTCAGGCGACACTAAAAGGATCCCCCTTCAGAGCTGTACCGATCCCCACTCCATGCATGCCTTCGTATTATCGGTTCTCTCCGCCTCTTTCCGTCTTTCGTCGACTCTCGGGTCCGGCCTCTCGTTCCGGTCGCTCCAGGTCGGTATTCGGCAACCTCGAGCGAATCAATCCACTCTTGCGTTTCTCGCGTAGCCGAAAACTCTCTCCCGTGATCAAGAGGGTGTGGCTGTGATGCAGTAAGCGGTCCAAGATCGCAGTGGCCAACACCTCGTCCCCGAAGACCGTTCCCCACTCGGAGACCCGCTGGTTCGTCGTCACCAGCAGACTTCCCTTCTCGTAGCGGCGATTCACCAACTGGAAGAACAGGTGTGCCGCCCGTCGCTCGAAGGGTAGATATCCCAGTTCATCGATGATCAACAAGCGAGGCTTGGCGTACTCGGTCAACTTGTCCGAGAGAACCCCTTCCGATTCGGCTTTCCCCAGAACTGCCAACAGAGCCGTGGCCGTTGTGAACCGGGCCGTGTGACCCTGCTCTACGATCTTTCGACCAAGCCCGATTGCAAGATGAGTTTTTCCTACACCGGGAGGTCCGAATATCAACACGTTTTCACCATGAGCGATAAAGTTTCCTGTCGACAACTCTCGAATTAATCGCTCGTCCACCGAAGGTTGGAACGAGAAATCAAAAGTCTCGATCGTCCGAACGCAAGGGAAGTGGGCGATCTGCATTCCCATTTGAATCCGCTTACCTTGCTTGGAGTCCACTTCACGCCCCAAGATCCGATCAAGGAACTCGAGATAGGTCCATTTCTCCTTCGCAGCCTCGGACAACACTGCAGCGAGTGTGTCACGTAGGTGAGTTAACTGAAGCCGCTTCAGCGCCGCGGCTACTCGCTCCTCCGACGGATCAGGGAGATCAACGAGCATGTTCATTGTCGGCCCCCTTCCACCAGCTCGGTGTACACCGAGAGCGGCCGGCACATCGGATCAACTGCCGGATTGGATGGAATCGGGGTCGACGCATTGGCCTTGGGCCGGAATAGCCCATCGAAGTGGGCCGGGTTACGGATCAGCGCGTGGGGTTCGTGGCCTCGCGGATGCCGCGCAATGCAGGTGCCGCGCAGCCAGATTTCGACCTCCTGCTCCTTGACCACAACTTCGACGAATCTTTCGAACATGCCGATACGGCACGCTATATCGGATGGTGTCGATATCCACAAAACAATCAGCGTTGACCCGGCGTTTCAGACGGCGGGTGCGGACCGCCAGCAAGCGCGGCGGCAGGGATCGCAGAGCCTCTCGCTCATCGCGATCGAACCGCACAGCGGGCTGCTCCTTGGTCGTGCCGTGAATCCGGCGATCAGCGACCTCGACCATCCAACGCGACAGATGGCGCTGCAATTCCTCAAAGGAGGCGAACGATCGCCCGGCGAGGGCATCGTGCTTGACATAGCCTACGCCCCGCTCGATCTTCCCTTTGGTTCGAGCGCAACGCGGACGACACGCTCTGGCTGTCAAGTCCCGGTCGCGGCAGAAGATCTCAAAGCCCGGATTCCACACTACCCGGCCGGACTGGCGGTCGTGGGAGGTGACAAGGGGCGAAGCGTTGTCGCAGAGAACTTGCTCGGTAACGCCACCGAAATGCCGGAATGCTCCGTCGAGGCCTTCGAGCCAATCATCTTGCCGTTGCGCGAGGAAGGCTCGGCAATAGAGCCGACGTGAGTATCCCAGGACCACGGTCATCAAATAGACCTTCACGGGTTCGCCGGCGATTCGCACGACCCTCTCGCCGAAGTCAATTTGGGTCTGTTGGCCAGGTGAGGTCTCGAATCGGACTGTGGCCAAGGTCTTGGCTCGTTCTTCCTGGCGAAGGGTTGCGACTGCTCGTTGCAGGGTTCGCAGCTCGAGGTGGATTCCTCGACTGGCGAGTTCCTGTTGGATAACGACGGCGTTGCTCTCCGCAACGGTACCGAAGAGACGTTGGACTTCAATCAACGTCTTGGCGTCGAGGCGACGTGCAGCGGGGCGTTCTTGAAAACCGACTGTGGCTCCAGCGAGATAACGGCGGACAGCCTTGCGCGAGACTTTCAACTGTCGAGCAATCCGTTTACTGCCGAGGCCTTCGTCGGAGAGCTCGTGGATCCGATCCACGACTTCCGGCTTCAGCATCCCGGTGTCCTCCTGCGTAGATCGCAGGCGGACATTCGTTACATCCATTTGGCCCACCTGCGTGTCATGCAGATTGACCACATCGGACCCGAACTCGTCCATAGCCCCTCCAATCAAATGTACAGGGAGAGGGGGGTACTTTTAGTGTCGTCCGGGGGGTTCCTTTTAGTGTCGCCTGACACCTGTTTTCCCTCCGGTTCGCGCCGCGCTGGCTGCGAGAGTGGATGAAATTGCTCAGCGCGTGGTTCTTTCTGTCATGGAGCCGGCACTGTCTGGGTGTCTGTAATCCCCCTGTCTGGGTGTCTGTAATCCCCTGTCTGGGAGTCTGCAATCCCTGCACTGGCAAATGCGCCAGGGAAGCGCCATCGGAAGTTCCGGATCGGGTGTCGCCTCGGAGTGACCTGAGCAGCACCTAAACTCACTGGCCGGCGGGGCTGGCCCGTTCTTCGGCGAGGTGATGCACGCTCACGCGTCGGGTATTGTAGGCGACCCGGGAACGATTGGTTCTGAGGCGAGTCGAGTAATTCTTGCTCAGCAGGTGGTCCGCCCCTCCAGTCGTCTCGCATTTACCTTTGGAGGACGGACGCCGTGTCGCCCGACTTGAAAAACCTGTTTGGAGAGGTCGGGAGGGTGACGCGCAGTCCCCGCCCTTCCGGGTCCGTTGGGACTGAGCCTCGCCTCACACTCGGAATGGGCTAGCACCATCGAAAACCTTCAAAGGTTCCAATTCCGCCGGGGCGGAGCGGCGCCCTGCTACAGCCGCAAGGTCGCCACCGACGCAAAGGAGCAATTTGCC
The DNA here is from genome assembly GCA_963781785.1 of uncultured Isosphaeraceae bacterium. GTDB lineage: Bacteria > Planctomycetota > Planctomycetia > Isosphaerales > Isosphaeraceae > CAWAHD01. Next base: position 3,005,197 of record CAWAHD010000002.1, read on the forward strand.
GTGAACCAAGCGGATCGAGCTCTCATCGTGGTCCATCGAGTCGATGAGCGGGTCAGCGCAGGTACCGAGTCTCGATCGACGGCCGCCGGGCCGGCTCTGTCGCGCCAGCAAGCTCGACCGAGTTCCCCGTCGACCCCGGGGTGCACTCGGTGGAGGTGGCCATCGACTGGGTCCACTCCCTGCCGTTGCGCATCGAAGTCGCTCCCGGATCAACGACGGACCTGCGAATCGCGGAGCGGCGGCCTGGGACGATTGTGAAGTCTCTCGCGCCGCCGCTCATCGCCGTGGTCGTGGCAAGTTTTCTGACCGAACTGCTCCGTGTTGCCGACTTCTGGTCGCCACAGGGTCTTTGGGATCTGGCGGGTAGGCTCCTCATCATGTTGTCCCTGGTTTACGCCTCGATTCTGACCGCTCCGCTCCTGGTCAAGGATTACTGGGCCGTATCGATCCTGGAACCGATGAGCGGGTCGGTCTCCTTGAGCGCAACCTCCCGGCCAAGCTCTTCGTCGGGGTCGAGGTAGACGCGGCCGCCTTCGCGGTGCAAGTGGACGATGCGCAAGCGTTCACCTGCACGGCGGGACGAGGGGGCGAAGGTTGCCGTCGCCTCCGCGGCGCCGCCGCGCGCGGCGGATCGCGAGGCCGCAACGGCAAGGCTGGCCTGAAGGTCGGCGTCGCCGAACCGCTCGCACACGTTGCAGACAGAGCCCTCGGAGCTAATCACCCCGAGTCTCTCTCAGCGCGAGACTGGGCCCGGCATTGCCGGCTCGAGGTCCAGCGGCCTGGCATCCCAGACCTTCAGCGTAAAATCGTAGCTGGCGGAGGCAAGGCGGTGGCCGTCGCGACTGAATGCGACGCTCGTGACACGGCCGTTGTGCCCCTTGAGGGTGAGAGTTTCCAGGCCGGTGGCGGTATCCCATATCTTAACCGCCCCGTCAGCGCCGGCGGAAGCGAGGCGTTTGCCGTCGGGGCTGTACGCCACGCTCCAGACCATACCGGTATGCCCCGGGAGAGTGCGGATCAACTGCCCGGTCGCCGCGTCCCACACCTTCAGGTCCCCGTCCCAACTGGCAGAGGCGACGCGTTTGCCGTCGGGGCTGAATGCCACGCCGTGAACAATGAAGTTGTGACCCTTGAGGGTGTGGATCAACTGCCCGGTCGCCGAATCCCACACCTTCACCGTCGCATCGTAGCTCGCGGAGGCGAGGCGCTTGCCATCGGGGCTGAACATTACGCTCGAGACGAGGCCGGTGTGCCCCATGAGGTTGTGGATCACCTCGCCGGTCGCGGCGTCCCAGATCGTCAGCGTCTGGTAGCCGCCGGAGGCAACCTGGCGGCCGTCGGGGCTAAATGCCACGCTCCTGACCGGGCCGGCGCCCCCCCGAGGGTGCGGATCTCCTTCCCCGTCGCGGCGTCCCACACCTTCACTGCCCCATCGTTACTGGCCGAGGCGAGCCACTGGCCATCGGGGCGAAACGCTACGCCGAGGACGATGTTGGTGTGTCCCTTGAGAGTGCGTATTTTCTTCGCTGTCGCCACGTCCCACACCTTCACCGTCGCATCGTAGCTGGCGGAGGCCAGAGTGCGTCCGTCGGGGCTGAACGCTACCGTGTGGATACCATCACTGTGCCCGCTGAGAGTCAGGGTTTCCGGTCCGGCCACGACGTCCCACACCTTCACCGTCCCGTCAAGGCCCGCGGCGGCGAGGCGGCGGCCGTCGGGGCTGTAGGCCACGCTGGTGACAGGGTTGGTGTAGCCCTTGAGAGTGCGGGTTTCTTGTCCGGTCGTGGGATCCCATATCTTCACCGACCCATCGTAGCTGGCGGAGGCTAGGGTGCGTCCGTCGGGGCTGAACGCCACGCCCGAGACGAGGTTGGTGTGTCCCCTCAGGGTGCGGATCAACTGCCCGGACGCGGCGTCCCACACCTCCACCGTCTGGTCGCTACCGGTGGAGGCGAGGCGGTGCCCGTCTGGGCTGAACGCCACGCCCATGACCGCCGGGTCGACGTGCCCCATGAGAGTGCGGGTTACCAGTCCGGTTCCAGCATCCCACACCTTCACCGTCCGGTCGTGACCGGCGGAGGCAAGGCTCTTGCCGTCGGGGCTGTACGCCACGCCCATAACCAGGTCGGTGTGTCCCCTGAGGGTGCGGAGCTCTTTCCCTGTCGCCGCGTCCCACACCTTCACCGTCTGGTCAGCACTGGCGGACGCAAGGCCCTTGCCGTCGGGGCTGTACACCACGCGCGTGACCAGGCCGGTGTGTCCCCTGAGGGTGCGGATCTCCTTCCCCGTCGCCGCGTCCCACACCTTCACCGTCTGGTCAGCACTGGCGGAGGCAAGACCCTTGCCATCGGGGCTGAACTCCACGCTCGAGACCGGGCCGGTGTGCCCCTTGAGGGTGCGGATCAACTGTCCGGTCACGGCATCCCACATCTTCACCGTCTGGTCAGCACTGGCGGAGGCGAGCGTGTGACCGTCGGCGCTGAACGCGACACCGGCGACAGCTTGGACATGCCCTTTGAGTGTGACGTGTCCCGACGAGAGTTTTCGTCGCCAGTAGAACCACTCGAAACCGCGGCGGTCCGTGCCGCCCGAGTTGACCGGCAGATACTCGTCGAGCCCGTGCTGCAACAGGGCTCCGTGATAATCGTCCCACCACCGCTGGACGAGATTCATTCGGGCGTCGTAGAGACGTTGCTCGGCCAGCTCGGTTTGCTCCCGGTCGTGGGCGCGGGCGATCTGGGTGTCGCGGAGCCGCTGCTGAGCCAGCTCGGTCTGCGCCCGTTCCTTGGCCCGGGCTTGCTCGGCATCCTGCCGGCGAGCTTCGGCCTCGAGACGCCTCCGTTCGGCCAGATCGGCTTGATCCTTCGCGTCTCGACTCTTCTGGTCGGCAACGACGCGAGCCCCGACCGCCGCACGCCATTGCCAGAGCACGCCGCCGAGCCCCAGCGCCGTCACCAACGCGACCATCCCCACCAGCGCCGCGATCGTCGGCCGCCGCCGCATCCATTTCACTGCGCGCTCCAGGCGGGTCACGGGCCGGGCCGCGATCGGCTCGTCCGCCAGGAACCGGCGCAAGTCCGCCGCCAGGTCCGCCGCGCTGGCGTACCGCTTTCCCGGCTCCTTCTGTAGGCATTTCAAGCAGATCGTCTCGAGATCCACCGGCACCGAGAGATTGAGGCGCCGCGGCGGCACGGGCTCGTCGCTAAGGACCATCAGCACGGTGTCCATCGCCGTCGCCGCCTGGAACGGCGGCCGGCCGGTCACCAGCGCGTAGAGGGTCGCACCCAGGGAATAGACATCGGCGGCCGGCCCGACCGCATCGCGCGGGCCGCCGGCCTGCTCCGGAGGCATGTAGCTCGGCGTCCCCATCATCTGACCCGAGTCGGTCAGCCCGCTGTCGCCCTGGACTTTCTTGGCCAGGCCGAAGTCCGTGACGCGGGGGCTGCCGTTGGCGTCGATCAGAATGTTGGCCGGCTTGAGGTCGCGGTGAATCACGCCCCGCCCGTGCGCGTATTCGATGGCCTCGGCGACCTTCACCATCAGCGCGGCGGCCTCGCGGGGCGGCAGGGGCCCATCGGCAAGGCATTGGGAGAGGCTCTTCCCCTCCACGAAGCCCATTGAGAAATAATGCTGGCCCTCGTGCTCGCCGATCTCGAAGATCGGGACGATCCCCGGATGGTCGAGGTTGGCGGCCGCCTCGGCCTCGGTGGCGAAGCGCTTGACGTCCGTTTCATGGGCAAGCTGGCCGACCAAGATCATCTTGAGTGCGACGGGGCGGTTGAGACTCACCTGGCGGGCCTGGAAGACGACGCCCATGCCGCCCCGGGCGATCTCGCGGACGATCTCGTAATCGCCGAAGTAGCGGATGCGAGCGGGTGAGGCCGCATCGGATTGGGCCAGGGTCGTTTGGCCGGGTGCCATGGCGGTGTCAAACGGAATGGGCATCCTGCGGGTGGGCATCTCGGACACGGGCAAAAAGCCTGTGCCCGGAATTACGGGTTGGTCCATCGTCTCGCTCGAGAGTCGAGTGGCTTTCGCGCGGACCGAAGTGGCACCTGCGTCCGGCACTGGCACCGTCGGGACGGTCCCTGTGGCAATGGTCGGCGCTGCGGCGACCGGAAAGAGCGCCGCGGTCTCGGATCGCACACTGGTCTGTTCCGACTGGCACAGCTCGCGCCGAGGGTCACCAGCTCGGACAGTAGCGCTGGGCGGTCCAGCTCCTCCGCCTGAGCGAGGTAGTCCTCGATCTGTGGAGTCCGACCAGCCCGCCAGGCGGCCTCAAACCGGTCGCATGCTTCGTCGATCCGCTCGGAGGGCCGCAGGGGACGGGCCCCCGGGGTCGTCGGCCTCAACTCGTCCATCACGATGCCCCCTGCACCCATGCCTCGCGGATGACCTCCAGCTTGCGCTTCACCGCGCGCTCGGCGCAGCCCAACCGTTGGGCGATCTCCTCCCGCGTGTATCCCTCCAGCCGCAGGTCGAGTACCTGGCGCAGCGCCTCGGTCCGCAGGATGTCGCGTAGCCGGCGGTATTCGTCGACCACGAGCGCCGCGACCTCGGGACTCGGCTCGGCCCCGGCGAGGCCGTCAAGACCGCCGACCTCGGCGGCGTCAACGCCGATCAAGGCCGACTCGCTGAGGAGCCGGCCGCCTCCGCGCTTCCGCGCACGTTGGCGCACGAACTGGCCGGCGAGCTTGCGAACGGTGATGACCACCAGAAGCCGCCAGAGGCTATCGCGGTCCGCGAGGTCGGGGAACCGTCCCTGCGCCGCGCCACGGCAGAAGCTGTCGAAGGCACTGAGGGCCGCGTCCTCCTCATCCTCGATCGCCCCGGCACGGCGCGCCGCGCGGAGCCGGGCGCGGGCGAGATGGACCAGGCGGTGGAAGTAGCGCTCCCAGAGGTGCTGGGCGGCGGAATCGCCGCCGGCCTTGAGGTCGCCGATCCAGCGCGTGACGGAGCCGTCGTCTTGGGATGCCATGGCACGCCCTCTGCGGTGTCGTGATGCACGCCCGCGTGCGGATGCCCATTGTAACTGGCCCATGGACGAGTCGGGTAGGAAGCAGTGCGCCGCCGGGATTCTTTTCTCGTCCGGCGGTCCAGCCCGCGGGGCGTTTCGCATCAACCTGTAGAGGCCCGACAAGCGATGCGCCGTGGGGTCAATCGCTCCTCGTACCCCCTTCTCACGTGGAGGATCTACGCGCGAGCCCGGTCGGTCGTGCTTCGTCCCGAGCGAGCGCGATCGTGGAATAACGGACCGGGGGCCCCTCAGTTCCGGGCAGACGGGGGATCAGAGGGTAGAGGGTGACGGCCAGAGATGGCGAAGGTCACGGGCCGTCCAACTGTGACGAACGTTTCACCAGTCCGCACCAAGTGCAAGGAGATTCCGATGGTTCCATCGCTCAAGTCATTGATATCGAAGGCCGCCGCGGGTCTGGCGACGGCCGCCCTGATCGTGGCAACGCCGCCCGTGGATGAGGCCCGCGCCCAGGGCTACGGGCCCGGGTTACCGCCGATCTCGGTCGCTGGGCCTGGGCTGCCCGCATCGGCCCCGTCCGTTGCTCGCGGGCCCATCGGCCCGCCGCTGGTACTCATTGGCCGGAATTACGTCAACCCCTATGCGCTCACCTATGGCTTCCACAAGGAAGGCGGGGGCTGGACTGTCGTGTGCCGCGGGCGCGCGGTTCTGGATCTGACCGAAGAGGAGGGCCAGAGACTCGTCGCGATGCAGCCGCCCCGAGTGGGCCGCTTCTACCTCAATCCCAACCTGATGGCGCATTTCTATCGGATGCAGGACGGAGGCTGGATCGTCGGCTTCGACGACGGGTCCTCCCTGCAACTGACCGAGGAGGAGGGTCAGGAGCTCGTTCGGTTAATCGAGGCGGCTCCCGTCGCGGCGGCGCCGTACACCGGTCCGTCGGCCGCGATCTCCCCGCGCGCACCGGCCACTCCTGCCTATCCGATCGCCGAGGGACAGCTCCCCGCCCCACCGGCCGTCGGCCCGGGTGATCCAGGCGGACGGTATCCTCTTGTGCCGGCTCCTCCGGGTCCTGTCCGGGCCCCCGGCGCACCCGCTTCACAAGGTGCGGTTCCTGCCGCTCCTGCGATCTCCGGCCCTTACGGTGCTCCCCAGCCGCCGGCCGGCCCGCCGGTTGACTCATCGCAGCCCACCATCGGCAACTCCCGGCGCCGGCTCATGCCGTTAACGACCGGAGTCGCGCAACCCCCCGCCTGAGAGGGTGCTGGTTGCCGTGCAACCTCTGAGATCCGAACCGATCTTCATCAAGGCTGTGTGCTCGGACGGCGATCACGCGGGGTCGACCTCGATCCAACGACCGGCCCCGTGGCACCACCCTCGGAACCCGGTGAAGCGCATGAAGAACCTGACTCTCAATTTCAATCGACCCGCAACCGGACCAAGTGCCGAGGCGGGTCGCACCCGAATGATGGAGAACGATACCATGAAGCGACTCAAAACGATCCTCGTGCTCGGTGTGGGTCTCCTGCTCGTCACTCCGACGTTCTCGGCGGGACAGATCTTTCGCAAGCGACCGGAAGCCCCAGCCCAAGAGGAGCAGCCGTTCGGCAAGGAGGCCGAGAGGGCGCGACTGGACAGGGTGAGGAGAGAACTGGACGAGGAGGGGCGGCGACTCTTACAGGAGAGAGACTGGCTGGAACAGCAGAGAAATGAAGTGGTAAGAGCCGAGTGCCAGAACATGCAGGAACAAGCTGACCTGTATGTTCGCCAGCACCGCTGGCGCTGTCACAATGGCGTTGATTTCTGGCATTGCGGCTGCGGAGATGCGGGCAGAGTCGCCCCCTGGTTGAGGTCTGCCTGGGAGAACCTGTACCACCAGCGACATTGGCTCGAGATGCGTGAGAAAGATCTCGACAGGAAGATGGAGGACAGGAGTCACCGCGACCGGATGCACGTTGAGAAGTGGAAGCGTTTGATGGAAGAGTTGAGCGACTTCCAGCGCCGGTACCGAGACAAGAAGCAACCCTTGTTCGAGGAATTCCCCAAGCCGAAACCGGGGACCTCGGATGAGAAGCGACTCGAGTTCGACGATTCGCCCAAGCCCAAACGTCGCTCGCTGTTCAATCCGTAAACGTGGCACAGGACGCGCCGGCGAACCGGCGCGTCCGCCATCCAGTCCTGAACCACCGGTGAGGGATGCGCCGGAAGGCCAGTCAAAGCACGTCCATCGTACGATGGGCATTCGCGGCGGCTCGAGCGAGTGGACATCCGCGCGGTCAGGTCGCCCCAGCGCGTTCCGGAACGCCACGTGAGGGGTGGTCCAGAGGTGAGGGGCACCGGCCATTGCCGCGTCTGCGGTGGCAGCGGGTGGGACTCTAAATAGTCTCAAGCCTGGGTTGGCCCTTCGCGGGGCCCTCGGAACGTGGACTCGGGGACGTTGTCCGGAGCAAATAATATTCACAAATTTCGATCGCAGAGAGGAGACGCGGTATGTGTCGGAAGTCTTTCAATGCCGGAGCCGGTCCGCTCGGATTCGTACTCGTGATCGCGGCGGTTGGCCTGATGGTGGCGGCCCAGGGGTGTTCCCCGGCTCAGCAGCCTGTCGACGGCACGAAGGCGGCGAAATTGGAGTCCATGCTGAACGAGATTCACGTCAATTCCAAGGATCCCGAGGACTTACCCCGCTCGCGCCAGCAACTTGAGCAGGCCAGAGCGATGGCGCACAAGGAAATGGTGAAGACGGTGTTCGACGGCCTGGAGCACCAAGAAGCTCGATTGGAGTTTCTGAGAGAATTCCAGAGCAAGGTCCGCGACGTCGAGCACTCCATTCAAGAGGCCTCGCGGGTTGTTGGTCTCGACGGCGCCGTTTCCATGGGAACGGCCGAGGTCGTCCATGCCCTGGATTTCCAGTTCGAGGCGCGCCGAGGAGGCCCCGATCGGCGACGGGAAATTTCAACCTGACGAGAGATCCAGTGAGTGCGTGAGCTTCGCCCAAGAGTTGCATTCGCTGCTGGAGGACCGAGCCTTCAAGGCAGATCCGCATCTTCCACCAGCTACCAAGGAGGCGCTGAAGCGGGACCTGAACGTCATCCTCAGGTGTTTGATCAGCGGCTTCTTTGCGAGGGAGAGACCACCCCATATCGATCATTTCACGACGATCTTGACGAGTCGCCGCGACGGGGACGATCGCATCTGGATGCGGCGTGACGTGCTCGTGAAGGGCCTGGCATCCTACAACGACGAGATGCAGGCGTGCCTGGTGAGCAAGGCCCGCGAGCTGGGGATTGACCCGCTGCCGGCATCGATCTCGGAGTTATGGAAGCAGGTTAGCGAGCGATCTCGGGACCGGCACCAGGACCCGGCGCGGTTCGTCGAGGAGTCTGAAGCCCAGGCTGGTCTGGCGTTCCTCCAAGCGCTGAAGTCCTCGCTCGCATCCAAGACCCTGACACCAGCCCAATTTGTCGACACGGTGAGCGATCGCAGTTCACTGCCTTTCAACATCTTTCCGGCTTTGGGCCTTTGCCTCCGCGATCTCTCGCTGCTCGGCGAGGACGCCGGCGGGCGAGAGCTCCGAATGGCCATCGACTCATTTCGTCCCCGCACCGATCAGCTTCGCGAGAGGCCCGCCTCTCTCGGCGGACGGCGCAGGACTCTGCCATCGTCTCCGCCTGAGGCACCGGGACAACCAGGGGCCCAGAAACGGGGACGCAGCTGAATGGCGTGAAGATCCCATAAGTTGCCGCTCGTCAACGAGTTGAATTCGCGGGGACGGAAACGGGGACGCAACTCGTTTATCGCCCCGGGGGGGGAGGAACACAGGCAAGCTCGACCGGCTTCGCCAGCGTGCAGGGCTTCTCGGCGTTGAGGTTTGAGCGGATTGATGCCGCGCGGCGGCCGATCTGAGTTCAGGGCCGACTGCGTTTAAGCGTCTCGAAGCATGACCACACGCGGGACGCGTGCCAGAGTGTGTGTGGATCGCGCCGTACTGCGTTCGGCCGAAACAGGCGAGTAGTGCCGAGAGCGCCTGGCTGGTTCCGTTCGCGGGCCTTCGTGGGTCGCGCACTCAATCGACATCCAGATGCCGCGCGCTGGCTGCGCGAGTGGATGACCCTGTGCTGACCGCGTGGTTCTCTCTATCATGGAGCCGGCACTGTCTGGGTGTCTGCGATCTTAGCGATGGGCATCGGCGGGGCTAGCCGCGCTACAGCAGCCGATGCCAGCACGAAACCCCCGAGCCGACGGTGAGCGTCGTCAACCGACCGATCGGCCCATCAATCGAAATCGAGTATGGCTTCCGGGCGGGGTTTCATCCTACAATAGTCGGGGTCGGGGACGGGAGGGTCGGTCTTCAGGGGGGGCGAGTCCACGATGCGAAGAACCAGGGTTTCGTCGGGCGTCGGCCTGTTGGCGGCGCTCTGGGTCGTGGCGGCGGCCGCGGTCACGGTGCGGGCTGTCGACGACAAGGAAAAGGACAAGGTCGCGCCGGGCCGGCGCGCCGACCAGGAGGCGCTGAAGGCGTACGCCCCGCTCGTGGGGTCGTGGCGCGGGTCCGGGCAGGTCCAGCGGGGACGGGGCGCGGGGCCTGGACGGAGTCGGCGGAGTGGGCCTGGAAGCTCACCAGAGACTCGGCCGGACTGGAGATGACGGTCAAGAAGGGCAAGTACCTCAGGGCGGGCGTGCTTCGGGCGGGCAAGGCGCCCGGCACGTTCGTCTTCGAGGCGACCCTCGCCGACGGCACGTCCCGCACCTTCGCCGGCGCGGCGGGGGACAGGAACCGGCTGGCCCTGAAGGCCGACGCCGAGGCCCCGGCCGGGGGAGTGCGCCGGGTCTCGATCACCCCGCTGCACGACACCCGCTTGCTCGTCCTGCTGGAGGCCGAGGACCCCGAGCGCCACACCTTCTCCCGGCTCGGCGAAGTCGGCTACACCCGCGAGGGGGTCGCCTTCGCCGCGGGCGAGTCGTACCCGCTCTGCGTCGTTACCGAGGGCCGCGGCACGATCCAGGTCAAATACAAGGGCAAGACTTACTGGGTCTGCTGCTCCGGCTGCCGCAGCCTGTTCAAAGACGACCCCGAATCGGTCCTCGCCGAGGCCGCCGCGCGGGAGAAGGCCAAAACGAAAAAGTAACGCTGGGGTTCCGATCGCAGCGGAGACTGTCCGCTTCGGTCCGACGACACCCTTGCGCTCGACAGCAATGCACCCATGCTCGGTGCACCCGGGCTGGGACCGGCACACCCCAGCAAGGTCTTCATGGCAAAGAGGTTCCCGATGCAATGCCTGGCCATCGACTTCGGTGACTGATGGGGTGTCTGCAATCCTTAGTTTGTTTACTTGTCAGGCGAAATGAAGGTTCTCCCGCACTTTCGGTGATCCCACCCTCGCTGGCCACGACTCGGCGATGAATGTCGTTCCATATCGAGTGTCGATCGCGTACGGATGGCGACGCAGTATTGCCGGGAGTACTGAGCCGCGCTGGTCATCGATCTGTTTCGCTCCCCAATCGCCCGGCGCCGGGTCCTGAGATGTTTGGGACAGCGAATACCTTACGCGATTCCGTCGGCTGCGCGACGTTTGTTTGTCGCGCACGTGGCTCAAGCCCTGGGAGGCGATGACGGTCAAGCAGCGCAGAGGATTCGTGCCCTCAGCAAAACGAACCCCGCTCTGCCGTACATCTGCCGCTTGACGGTCTTCAGGCGGTTGATGTGTCCTTCTACCGGGCCATTGCTCCACCGCTGGGTCACAGCCGCGAGTACTGCTGATTCGTCTCGCCGGATGCCATCGGCGAATCGCCGTATATCTGGAGATGAGGACACTTCGGCTTTTACCAGCCAATCGCTCAATGTCTTGGACGAGCGCTTTCGGATTAGGTCCGCGAACTCATCAGCTAAGTCCAACGCAGTTGCCAACTCGTCACTGCTGGCGCGAATCGCATCGATTCGCCTCTGCTCATTGGGCTTGCGATTCTCGGGCCGACGGACCCATTCGAACGACAACTGCCTCGGTGATGGAGGGGACGGAGCAGATGGCCTCGCCGCCCCGGCGCGCTCACGTCTTTTCCCCGCCACGCCGAGCCGTTTCCTGACGTACCGCTGCACGCTGTTGTACGAGCCGCGGAAATCTCTCGTCACCAATTGCCGGTGCAACTCGGCCGCGTTTGTACAACCCTCGGCAATACGGGCGTCGATCCATTCGCGGTGCGCGTCCCATCGGGAGCGCCATGCCCGTCCCGGTTTCCAGTCCGGACACTCTTTGCACCGTAGGTAGCGCCGTACCGTGTTGAACGACATGCCAAGTTCCCGAGCGATCCGCCGTGCCGAGTGGCGTCGTCGATGGCGCTCGTGGACCTGCTCGAACCGCTCGATCTTTTTCCTTCGTCGCGCCCGTTGGGCTTGGAGTTGAGGTGATTCCGCAGTCGGATCGGCTATCAGGGCGATTGCGCCATGATGGGTAATCTGGCATGATTGGGCGAACGCATTGTCGCCGCTTGTTGCGAAGCAGCAGGGGTAGAGAAGCTTGCGCGAGTCCGGAATCCATGCCATGTCGAAACCCAAGTCCGTTCGGATTGCAGACCATTTTGCGGAGCTCACGGATCCGCGGCGTCGGGAGGTGGTATATCCGCTGATCAATGTGGTGGTCATTGCAGTTTGCGCGGTGATTTCTGGCGCGGATGATTTCGTCGCCATTGCCAGATTTGGGACAACCAAGCGAGAGTGGCTGGCACGATTTCTGGACTTGGAGAATGGTATCCCGTCGCACGATCGTTTCAATGCGATCTTCGCCGTCATCAAGCCGGCGGAGTTCGAGAAGTGTTTGCTGAGTTGGATCACGGCCTTGCACGAAATCACCGATGGCCAGGTGATCGCCATTGACGGGAAAACGCTCCGCCGCAGCTTCGACTCGGCCAACAGTAAGGCGGCCATTCATATGGTGAGCGCTTGGGCGACCGCCAATCATATCAGCTTGGGACAGGTCGTCGTCGACGCCAAGAGCAACGAGATCACCGCCATTCCGAAACTGCTGGAAATGCTCGAATTGTCGGGCGCTATGGTCACTATCGACGCGATGGGTTGTCAGACCGAAATCGCGAAGCAAATCGTCGGCGCAGGCGCGGATTATTGCCTGGCCGTCAAGGATAACCAACCGACATTGCATCAGGGGATCATCGACTTCTTCGAGAAGCACGTGGAGGACGATTTCGCGGGCATCCGGATGCGTTACCACGTGACTGACGAGAAAGGGCACGGCCGGGAGGAGGCACGTTACTACATGATCTGTCCCGTTCCCGAGGACTTGCCAGACCGTTCGCGTTGGACTGGTCTGAAGGCGATTGGAGTTGCCATCAACGAAACTCAGCGCGACGGAAAGAGGGTGGGTGAAAACCGCTATTACATTCTGAGCAAGTTTGTCGCGGCCCGTCGCTTCGCCGACGCGGTGCGCGGCCACTGGAGCATCGAGAACCGTCTGCATTGGCAACTCGATGTCACCTTTCAGGAAGACCAGTGCCGCATTCGCCAAGGTCACGCTGACGCGAATTTCAGCATCCTCCGCCGCACCGCGCTGAGCCTACTGAAGAACGAGACCACACTGAAGGTCGGTATCAAGAACAAACGCCTCACCGCCGGCTGGGACGATAGTTATCTTGAAAAAGTGCTGATCGGCTCATGACTTAAGGTGCAATCGCCCTGGATCGGCTATCGGCTGCGGAGGAGACGATGGCTCACCCGCGGTGACGGCGCGCGCGGCGTCAGGCAACGCGGGACTGCACGGCGATTCCGTAGCCGCTGCGGGCGCTTTTACGGCTTCGTTGACCTCGTCGGACTGTCGCTCAAACAGCCGCTCGATGGCCTCTCGCAAGTTCTTCAACAGGTGCCAGCGATCAGCGACTTGCAGGGCATTGGGCGCCGAATCGGCGGCCGCTTGAGCATAAGTCGATGAGCGATCACGACTGATGAGTTCGACTCCGGGATGGTCGTCCAACCACTTCTTGACGGTCGTCGCATCGCGATCGGGCAAAAGGTCGATGATATCACTCCGCTCCAAGTCCACAACGATCGTGCCGTAGCGTTGACCCTTGCGCCACGCCCAGTCGTCGATACCAACGAATCGGGGTGGCGAAGGAGACCCGCCTTCGAATTGCTTCACGCGCCGGAGAAGCGTGTCAGGACTTGTAGAGATGGCCAAGCAAACGGTCAGACGGGAGCCGGGCTCGCCGCCAAGGGCAGACCCGACTGCTTCATGGGTTTGGCGGAGTCGATCGGTGGTACGGCTATACGGACGAGCAAATCCCAACAGGCGCTCGGCAAAGATCCGTCGTGGACATTGGGCATCCGTGCAAAAGAACCGTCGGACCATGATTGCGAGCCGAACGGCCCTGCCGAAGCAAGGTAAGTCAGCAAGGGCGCGGTGATAACGGCTGTGAACGCGGTTTGACTCCGCACCGCAGATCGGGCAAGGGGCAGTCGAAGCGGTGGTCTCCAGCGAGAGCGTGAGTGTGCCAGCCTCGACGTAGTGATCGAGTCGACTCTGGGCGGGACCCCCGAAATACTCTAACGGGAACAAAAATAAGCCTCCGTGCATGCGGCGCAAGTTGGCTGAACATAGCCATGTGATGCTTACAATACGAGCGCCAATCATCGAAAGTGCGGGAGAACCGAAATGAACGCCCCGGCGTGCCGGGCCTGGGTGAAGATTTCGCCCGCCGCGCGGCGGAGGTCCCGCTCGGTGAGGGCGTCGAACGCGCGGCTGAGCTTGAGTGAATCGATCCCCAATTGGTCCCGCCGGGCCAGAGAAAGCGCCGCGCCGTACAGGTTCTGGGCCAGGGCGAAATCCGGGATCTCCCCCGTTCCCAGGTACTGCGCGAACACCTGGCGGGTTGCCGCGAGCTCGCCGTCGCGGAGATGCGGCGCGATCGTCTCGGCGACGAACGACTCCAGGCGTGCGATTGCCCGCGGGGCCGTCTCACCCGGATTCGCCGTTGCGCTCACGGCCAGCACGGCGGGGTCTTCCAGCAAGGGGAAGTAGACCGAGGGCCGGCCAATCCCGCCGCCACCGCCGGGCTGGTCCGAAGCGGCCCAGAACCGGGCTACCAAGACGAGGAACGGCGCATAAAGGTCACTTCCGGGCTCGGGTGCGGCGTAGGCGAGGCAGGCCACAGGCTCGGCCTGCGGCTGAAGGGATCTGACGGCCAGCTCGCGCACGGCCCCGGCTTTCGGCGAACCGGGCTCGCCCGGTTTGGGAACCTCTTCTCCGGGCACGAGCTTGGCGAAGTGAGCCGTCACTGCCTGGCGCGCCGCGGCCTCGTCCAGAGCACCGACCAGGACGAGGATCGCGTTTTTGGGCTTGTAATATCGCTTCCAGCGCGCCTGGACATCGTCGAGTGTGATGGCCTTGACGTGGTCGGGCAGTCCCGCTTTTCGTCCTCCTTCGGGTGTCGGCCGGATCAGCTCGCGGGCGATGTTCATCGCCCCCAGGGCGGGGATGCCGCCGAACATGTTGGAGACCTCAACGAGCAGTCGCGATTTCTCACGATCGAAATCGGCGGCCGTGATGCGGAGGTCGCCCATCCTGGCCGCCGCCTCCGTCAGCTCCTTCTCCAAATCCTCCTTGGGGAAAACGGTGGCGAGCACCGTGTAGCGGTCGCCGGTCTGCGCGTTGCAGCCGGCACGGTAGCGCTGGAAGAAGGCCCCGGCGGTGCGGGCCGGGGCGGCGCCCGCCGCCTCAGTGACGTAGAGATGCTCCACCACGTGGGCGAGCCCAGATCGGCCTCGGGGGTCGTGATCACCGCCGATCTTGTAGAGCACCAGGAGCGCCACGTTGCCGGTTCCCTGGATGGGACGGAGCCTCACCGTCAGGCCGTTGTCGAGCACGAACTGCCCCGGCGCCGCTCTTGTGGAGTCCGGGGCACGCGGCACGCCGGCGCCGGCACCGGCGAGTTGCCTGAGGATCTGCCGTTGACCGATCACGGTGAACGCGAATCGCGTGAATGGGTGATCGAGGACGACGCCCCGCGCCGCCTGGTCGTTGGCGTGGCGGGCGTGCGCCGCGCCGCCGACCGCATAGTCCCGGGCGATCGCGGCCCCGCCGATGGCCGCGTGCCCGGCGAATGCTGCGCCACCACAGGCGAAATCCCATCCGGCCGCGAGTCCGCCGGCCGACCGCCAGCCGACCGCTCCGCCGCCAAAGGCATAGACACCAGCGCCAAGCCCGCCGATTCCCAAGACTCCCAGCCCGACGCCGCCGATTGCGACCAGGCCGAGCGCCAGCCCGCCGAAACTCACGACGCCAAACGCTCGGCCGCCCAGTGCGACCAGGCCGCGGGCCGTCGAGCCGATCGCCAGCACGATGCCGCGGGCGTCGTCGCCGATTGCGATCCAGCCGCGCGCGACCCGCCGCTGGCCGTCGGGAGCGGACGAGCCGGGCGGGATTCGCCCTCCCGGCGGCAAAGGAGGCGCTGAGGTTGATGTCGATCAGGGGAAGCCCGAGGAGGGTCAGTTCACTCCGGTAGACCCGGTCGCCGAGCCGTGTGGCCATCGCGGTCCAGCCGGCGCAGCGCCGTCTCGTTCGGTCTGTCGTCCGGATCCGGCTCGGCGCGGATGCGCTTGACATCCCGGGCCAGGCGGGCGCACTCGACAGCGATGTACGCCCAGAACGCAACCATCCACCCGCCCCAAGCGATCAAGTAGCTGGGCTTGCCGGCGAACGCGTCAGTCAACCAGAGCAAGGCGGCGATGAAGGCAACGGAGACCAGGAGCATGCGCCATCCGCGGCGGAGGATCGCACGGCGCTCACGGCGGGTGGGGGCGGCCTGGGCCGGGACCCAGGTTCCAAACCATCCGCCCATTAGGCCGCCGAGTGTTCCCAGAAAACCCCCGAGCGCGGCACCCCCACCAGCGGCTCCAGCCGCCGCCTTCCACGCTCCCGCGCCGGCACCGGCTCCTGCCAGGGCCGTCTTGGTGCCTGTCGCGTGCGCGGCCAGGCCGGCCATGACGGTCACGGTGAACCGGCGTCCCGGCCGGCTGCGCCGCAGACCGACTTCGACCAGCTCGGCGACGTGCTCCCGCAGCATCCCGCGGCCGCGGGACAGCCGCTGCTTGACGGCGTCCTCGCTCAGGTGGAGTGCCCGGGCGACCTCGGCCACCGACTGGTCCTCGCGGTAAAACAGGATCAGGGGCTCGCGATACGCCTCGGGGATTCGTTCCAGCGCCTGCCAGACGAGGGATTCCTCTTCGCGCGAGACGGCTTCCTCGGCGGGATCCGGCTCGTCGGTGGATAACTGGGTCAGGACATCCTGCGTCTCGGCGGATGCGACCCGCTGCGACGCCTTGCGCCGGGCGTTCTTGGCGAGGTTCCGCGCAATCCCGCACAGCCAGGCGTTCAGGCGGTCCGGCTGCTTGAGCGACGCCCGATTCCTCCACGCCGTCCAAAAAGTCTCCTGCGCCACATCCTCGCTGAGCGCCAGGTCGCCGCAAGCACAATACGCCACGGAACTGACCAGCGATTGGTATCGCCGGACCAGGACTTCGAATGCCGGCGCGCTCCCCCGACAGACGAGCTGCCAGAGATTGGAATCTGTCTCGTGTGCGTCTCGGGTTGGCGGTGTTATCGTCATCATGTTCCTCGACCTCTATCTTGGTGACCACCTCGGGCGTTGCCAACCGGCAGGCCCTCATCCCAAGAGAGTGGCGCGAAGTCGGGCAGAGGTGACAGAGAAACGCTTCCGGACGGTGAGGGAAACACACACGCGCTGGCCTGTGCGTTCGAGGAGATGATCAGAAGCTTCTTTTTCTGTTAGCGCGAGCGCCTTAGGGGTCTGTTTGGTCTAAACCGGAAATGGAGTCGGTGCCCAAAAGCCTTGTAGCCAACCCCTCCTGGCGTTACAGTCAGTTTTGTTCAACAACTGTTTTTCATCGCTTCAACCCGTCTCGTACTGAGGCTCGAATGCTCAGTCTGTTCGGCCCTGGCGTGCGTCTTTGCGATGGATGGAACCGACGTGAGGTCATACGCATCGGCGGACTGGGGTTTCTGGGTGCGGGGTTGAACCTTTCCGACCTGCTCCGGCCGGCAGCCACGGCAGACGGCCCGACCACGAGCATATCGTCGTTTGGCAGGGCAAGGTCGTGCATCCTCTTGTTCTTGATGGGCGGCCCGAGCCAGCACTCGACCTGGGACCCCAAGCCGGACGCTTCCGCCGAAGTCCGGGGTGAGTTTGGCCCCATTGCCACGACGGTTGCCGGCTTGTCGATCTCCGAGCTGTTGCCTCGTACCGCCTTGGTTGCCGACAAGCTGTGTCTCCTTCGGGCTGTCTCGACGGGTGACAACGCTCACTCTTCCAGCGGTTACTATATGCTCACGGGGCAGCCCCACCAGCCGATGAACTTCGAGAACGCCAATCCGGGGGCACCGAATGACGCTCCGAGCGTGGGCGCAGTGCTGCGCCGGATCAGCAGGGCCCGAGGTGGGTTGCCACCTTCTGTGACGCTCCCGCATCGGATCTTCAACACCGATGGGAGTGTCTGGCCGGGCCAGGACGCGGGGTTCCTGGGGCGAGCATTCGACCCCTGGCTCCTGAACGCCCGAATGACCCCCACGGGATGCACAATCCAGGAGATCGACTTGCCCGCCGACATTGACCAAAGTCGCCTGCGGCGACGGAAATGCCTTCTCAACGGAATCGGGCGGGGACACGGCACCCTCGATCACGATCACGTCGCCAGCGACGTTTGATGAGCATGCACGCCAGGCGTTCGATCTCCTGGGCTCCTCTCAAGCACGCCAGGCATTCCGCCTGGAGGAAGAGCCGGAGGCGAACCGGGATCGGTATGGCGCAACTCCGTTCGGCCAAGGTGTGCTCCTGGCCCGTCGTTTGGTGGACGCAGGGGTCCGGCTGGTGCAGGTCAACTGGTATCGAGGCCCCGACGAGCCCGCGGCCAACCCCTGCTGGGACAGCCACTCCAAGGAATCAGCCCGGCTGAAGGAGGTACTCGTACCGCCCTTCGATCGGGCCTACTCGGCATTGCTTGAGGACCTGGACCGTCGTGGGCTCCTGGACGAAACGCTCGTCGTATGCATGGCCGAGTTCGGTCGCACGCCTCGTCTCGACGGCAACGGAGGTCGTGGCCACTGGGGCTCGGTATTCTCGGTCACTCTGGCGGGAGGAGGTGTCCGCGGCGGCCAGGTCTACGGCTCGTCAGACCGGATTGGGGCATACCCTGCCGAGGGACGTGTGCGCCCGGAGGAGTTGTCGGCGACCATCTTTCACTGCCTTGGCCATGCCCCGCAGACTGAGTACCAGGACCCGCTCGATCGGCCTCACCCGATCAGCCGGGGCGAAGTCCTCCACGCCATCTTCTAAGAACATTCGGCGGAGTCTTGAATGGCACGGTAATCGCGCCAACCTTTGGGCCCGAATCGATCCTGGCTACCGCGTCCGGGAGATTATTTTGGTGACGACACGACTTGATCCCATCGTCTATACCAAGGGTGTGCCCCCACCATTAATCGTGCAGCGATTGGGCGTCAAAATGCCGGAGTAATTCGTCTCCTCGTGACGTGAAGGAGACCGAGCTGTTCGAGGACGGGTTGCGCCGCGATCCGCTCGATCTCGGCTTGGGGGTAATGCGAGAGCGCGGCTGCTGGGTCGATCATGCGCTGTTCCAGGACAGTCGCGATCTCGCTCCTTAAATGTTGCCACATGTTTTTGCGTCTGTCCAGTGACAAAACGGCGCGCACCGCCCAGGTTTCTTCCGGAGTCAGTCCCGTCGGTCCCCATGGCCGACTCAGTCGGTTGGCGCGAAGACGCGCGGTCAGGAGATCGTCGCTCGTCCAGAAGTCGCGGCGATCCGCTTGATCGGCAACGTGCGCGGTCAACTCCTTGAGCGTGCGGTTGGCACGCTCACAGCCGCCATTGTACTGGGCACAGTACGGCGGCGAGTACAAAGTGAAAACCTCCCGGCCGAGCAAGAAGCGCTTCGTCAGGTGGGCGCGGAACGCCGGACCGTTGTCACATTTCATGACCAGCGGCGCACCGTGCTCCTCAAACAAATCGGCCAGTGCTTCCACCACGGTCGCCGCGTCCTCGCGCGCCACCGCCAGCCAGAGCAACTGCTGTCGACTCGCCAGGTCGCGCACGTTCAGGATCGCAGGCAAGACGCCGTCGATCAGGTAGGGGGGATGAGTGAAATCCATCGCCCACACGCTGCCTCCACAGAGCCACTCCAGCCGACACCGTTCCTCGACATGCTCTTGAAGCCACTCGGCACGATATCCCGCTTTGAGCTCAGCCAGTTCGGCGCGCGCGACATCGGGATACTCGGCCTGGAGACTCGATAGGCTGATGCTCGGGCCGTGCAGTTCCAGAAAGCCGGTGACCTCGGCTTGGCGCTCGACCGGGGCAATTTGCGGCGGCCGCCCCCGTGGGCGCGGCGCCAGCCGATCTGCGCCCCAACCTCGATCCCAATTCCACATGGTGCGCGGTGAGAGACCAAGAGCACCGGCCGTCTCCTCCGTCGACCAGCCGTGGCCACGCGCGTAACGGCGAAACGCAACCGACCGTTTTCGCAGATCGCGCTCGCTCCATCGGCGCTTGGATTGGCGATCCCAACCGCGGCGCGGTACCTCACGGTTGTCGGGCGTTGGCACACGTTCGGCCTGACCGGCGCGATCGTCCAGTGGCAGCGAGTCTCGGCGACATCCCTCGACCGCCGCCTGACCGGCCCGCGCCTCACCACTCGCACACGGCGGCGTGCCGGCTGAATGGCCAAGGGGGTCTCCCGCGGTGGTCATCGTCCAGCCCGGCATGGCGGTCGCGATCGACAAGAGCGCGGCACCATCGTTGCCGACCCACGCGCTCGCGATGCTGCGGTCGTGACGACGTGCCGGATCGCTGGTCTCGTCGACCACGACCGCCGCAGTTTGGCTCTCAAGTTCGAACTCGAAGTCGGTGTCGTCCCGAGCGTCTCCGGCTACGGCGTCCCGGAACAGATCGGAATTCGTGGAGGCTTTCCTGGCCTCATGGTCTCGGTGAGGGACGCTGCCTGCATCTTCAACTTGATCCCTCACCGACTCGCTTTTTTTGCGGCTTGCTTGAGCTGCGGCTTGGGCCGAGACAGACCTTGGCGCGCCAGCTCCGCCCGTAACTGGGCCCCTTTCAGCTCCAGCTCCAACCGCTCAACTTTTTGTTCCAGATTCGCGATCTGCTGTTGCTCGGGCGTTTTCTCCGCCGAGGGACGCCGGCCAGGTGATCCCGGTTCCAGGGTTTTCACCCAGCGCTCCAGGCTCTCGTGCTTGAGATCGAAGAACCAAGACTCCTCGATTCCCAGATCGGCGCACGCGTCGGCGACGTTGATCTCCCCCGCGAGATTGGCCAGGATCACCCGCAGCCGGGCCTTGGCTACGGGTGATCCTGCCAGACGGTCGACTTGGTCAGCGATGCTCAATGGCTTTCGGCCGGCCGGCATGGATAGACCCTCCGTGATCGCCCTGCCCTTCGGAGCGGATCGTCTCCAACGCCGCTGGTCGATTCCCATCGCCAGCGGGCCCCGCCGCAGGGGGTTTCCCAACGGGTCCTTGTACCGCAGCCGGCCCTTCCTTGCCAGGTGAATCCGCGGTTTGCAGCAACCGCGCGGCGCGGAGTGCTCGCACGCACGGTTTCCGCCGCCGCCGTTTGGTTCCGCTGGACGCTTCCTGCGTTTTGCTGGCCGCCGGCGCCAGCCCCAACGCGCGTTGAGTGGTTCGGGCTAGCGCCTGATGGCGAGCTAGCTCACGCCGACTGACAGACAGCTCGCGCTCCAGGCGAGCCAGCCGCCGGTCGGTCGAGACGGTGCGCCCAACCGGACGGGGCTCACACGCCCAGATCAGCCCTCGAATGGCTCGCTGCTCCAGGAGATAGTAGCGCGGCAACCGGATTCCCAGCGCCGTCGCGGCACCAGCGGGAGTCCGCACTCCGGCCAGCACTTCGAGGACCAGAGCCGCGGCGCGTCTGGCTTCAGGGCCGATGTGCGGGGCTTGGGGACAATCCGCCGTCAGTTGCCGCCGGTAGGTTCCGCGCGATCGCTGCGCCGCGGCTTCCTTTTGTCGAGGCGCCCGGCCGTGCGGCCGGGCCGAGGCAGGGTTCGCCGTCATGGCTTGCCTCCTTCCTCGTTCGCTGTCTCGTCCGGCGTCGCCGGCGGGGACCCTTGCGGCGGCAGCTCATCGTGCGTCTGTGCCGGCACATCGCCAAGCGGTCCGGCGGCCGGAGAGCCATCTGGGCAGATGGCCTTGGGCATCGCGGCTGAGTCCGCGAAAGCGGCTGGCGGCACCAGATCCACTTCTTGCCGAACGCCCCCTTCGCGCGTCAGGAACACGCGCTCGCCTTCGGCATGCAGGCTGAAATTCTTGCCGCCCAGTTGGCCTGTCACGTAGAACGGGGGCTTGGGCAAGCCGTTGCGAGCCAGCTCCAGTGCGTTGGCGGCGACCCGATCTTTGAGGGCCAGCAGGACCTCGGGAGCCGCCCCGAAAAACCGGTCCGCCGGCACCAGGCCGTCGATCCCGCTGTGGGTGCGCTGGAAGTTATACCAGTCGATGAAGTGGCCGATCCGCGCGGGCGTCGGCCAGATCGAGGAACACAGCCGTCTCCACGCACTCGCGCCAGAGCGTTCCCCAGAACCGCTCGATCTTGCCCAAGGTCTGAGGATGGCGCGGCGCGGCCACGATCTGGCGGATGCCGCGCCCTTTGAGCTCCTTCTGGAAAGCGCTCTCGCCCCGCCAGGTCACGTACTGAGCGCCATTGTCGGTGAGGATTTCCTCGGGGACTCCGTAGGCCGCGATGCCCGCACGGAGAACCTCCAGCACCAGGGCCGTCGACTGGCTGGCGTGCAGACCGAAGCTGACGATGAACCGACTGTGGTCGTCGAGGAAGGCAACCAGGTAGACCCGCCGGTTCTGCCGCTTGAGCACGAAGGTGAACAGGTCGGTTTGCCAGAGCTGGCTGGGCCTGGCCCGCTCGAAGAAGCGGACCTTGTCGGGATGAGGTCGTGTGGGGGTTTCCTGCAACTGGTAGCCCGCCTCATGAAGCACACGGGCGACCGCTGGCGGGCTGGCCGGCAGTGCCGGGCCGCGCACCAGCATCTGGCTGATTCGCTCGCATCCCCAGTCGGGATGCGCCTGCTTGAGCAAGAGGATGGTGCGTTTGGTCAGGTCGGGCAAGCGGCTTCCTTCGCGGGCGCCTCGAGGCTGTTCGAGCAAGCCGGCCGGTCCCTGTTGGGTGAACCGCTGTTTCCAGGCATAGAGCGTATGCTTGGAGACGCCCACCAATGTTGCGAAATCCTTGGCGGGCAAGCCGCTGCGCTGCCAGCAGTCGAGGATCATGAGTCGCTGCTGGGGATTGTACGCCGCCGGCTTCACCTCCTCGGGTCGAGCCAGCCGCCGGCCGCGTTGCGTGCGTCTTTTGCCGGTCGGCAGCCCGAGCCCTTGCCGCCTGAGCTCAGCGACCGGATCGAAATGAGCCGGCGGGCTGTCAGATTCGTTGGTCGGAACCCCGGAGGGCTCGTCCGCCTCCCCACCGAGATCGTCCCGGGCAGGCGACTGCGGGGCGTCTCCAAACTCCGGAGCCGTCTCATCCCCACGATCGGGCAGGCCCGGCGGCTCAGGTGTACGTTCATCAGGATGGACCGTCTCCGCAATGCAGGCGTCCGCATTCTCCGATTTCGTGTCGATCGCGTCCGGAAATGTGATGAGGTCAATCTGGGAATCGACCGCGTCCGGTTCACTTTCCGCCGCCGGATCATTCTTTAAATCGGATGTCGGCCGGACCAATTCTTCAGGCGGCCGTTCGCCGGGCGCGCCTCGACCACTCCACCACCGATTCCACTCGTTCCACATTTGCTCCTCGCCTCTGCGGCATTGCCGCGGCTGGGAGGAGACGTCGATTGCTCCGGTCAATTCTCCCAATTACGCGGCAAGGATTTTGGTTGGGAGGACACCCGACCAGTGGCACCGCCGAGATGAACCGGCCGGTAGCCAGGGAACAGAGCAGAGTTGCCCAGTTCAGGACCGATACGATCGCCCCGATTGCTATCAAGACTCCGGCAATCGCTTGCTGGGCTGTCAACATTCACTCCACCGAGCTTGACCCATCATCCATCCCGTGGCTGACCAGCCAGAGCATCGGAATCCTCATCGGGATCGCCTCGAGTGCCGTTGACCGATAATCGCCACGGGTCCGTCTCCGAGCGCCACACCTCATACCTTCGCTGACAACCGAACAGTCAATGATAACCGAGCGACATCAGTCGGTTCATCGACGTGAACGGGATCCCGATTTGATCATTGGAGTCGGTTCCCAAACGCATATCGAGTGGATACTCGCTAGAGTTCGATACTCGATGCGGGATTTTCCCGCGCAGGTGGTACCCCCTTCAGCTCGTACCGGTTAGACTGCCCTTCTTGTGCGAGCCGACGCATCTGATTGGTTCGGGAGTGACGAAGTGGTCTGGTGGATCGCCGGGATCACGATTGTCGCCGTCGTGGCATACGTGGTCTGGACCTATAACCGACTGATCTCCTTGAGCAAGCGTGCCGATGCGGCGTGGAGCGACATCGACGTCCAGCTCAAGCGGCGCTGGGACCTTGTACCCGCTCTGGTCGAGACGGTCAAAGGCTATGCCCGGCATGAATCCAGTACGCTGGAAGACGTCGTGGCAGCCAGAGGGCGGGCGTCGCAGGCCAGCTCGGTCTCGGAGCGCGGCCAGAGCGAGCAAAACCTGGGGGCGGCCGTCGGCCGCCTGTTCGCACTGGCCGAGTCTTATCCGGAGCTGAAGGCCAATGCAAGCTTCCTCGGGCTGCACAAGTCGCTGGTCGACGTCGAGGACACCCTCCAGTATGCCCGGCGTTACTACAATGCGGTGATCCGCGACTGGAATACGCTCGTGCAGACATTTCCATCCGGCTTGGTTGCACGGGCGGCCGGGTTCCGTGAGCGACCCTACTTCCAGCTCGTCGAGGCCGAGCGGTCGGCCCCGCAAGTGAATTTCGGAGCCGCGGCCGAGCCGGCTGCCCGGCCCACTGCGGCCGAGCCCGGCCAGACGGCCTAGCCCAGGAGAAGGGCAGCGATGCGCAGGCTGAGCCGGCAAACTCCGGTGTCGACGTCTCTCTGGGCGACCTTGGTCGCCTGGACCCTAGCGGCGTTCAGTCCCGCAGCGGCCCTCGGCGAAACGGGCTGGTCGATCAAGAAGTTTGACGTGCTGCTCAAGATCGAGCCCGATGGGACGCTCGATATCACCGAGACGATCGACGCAAACTTTCAGGTACCCAAGCACGGAATCTTCCGCGATATCCCCATTCGTTACGCGGTGGGAATGCACCAGTACGCGCTGCCGTTTCAGTTCCGGCAGGTCGATGACGGAGCGGGCCACCCTTACGCATCCCAGCTCACCGATCGTGAGAACCGGGTCCAGATCCGGATCGGCAACGCCGAGTCCTTCGTGCAGGGCGACGTGCGGTATCGCGTTCGCTACCGCGTCCTGCGCGCGATCCTTTTCGAAGGCAACCGCGCGTGGGAAAAGAGCGACCATGCCCGGGCCGTGCTGCGCTGGGTCGCCACGGGAACGGAGTGGGGCGTCCCGATCGCCAGGACCGTCGTGACGGTCGAGCTGCCGCGCGAGCTTGACGATGCTCAGGTGAACTTCGACGCCTGGACGGGCGCCTACGGCTCCCGGTCAAAAGACTTCAGGAAGCGGCGCGAAAACGCGAGAACGCTCGTCTTCGAGACCGGCCCGTTTCGGCCTGGTGAAGGGATCACGATCGAAGTGTCCATGCCCGGCGACGCCGTGGCCTGGCCCTCCTGGTGGCGCGAAGCGTCGTGGTGGCTCCGCGACAACTTTGTGTACGCACTCTTCCCTCTGGCGATTGCGGTTTGCTGGACGGGCTGGTTCCTCCGCGGGCGAGACCTCCCCGGTCAGGGCACCACCGTCGTCAACTACGAGCCGCCCGAGGGCCTGGGCCCGGCCGAGGTCGGAACATTGATCGACGAGTCCGTCAATCTGCGCGACATCTCCGCCTCGATCGTCGACCTTGCCGTCCGCGGTTATCTCAAAATCGCCGAACAACCGATGAAGTCGTCGCCCTCATCCAAAATCGATTACCTGCTCACGCGGCTCAAGGACCCTTCTGATCTCAAACCGTTTGAGACCAAACTGTTCAAAAGCCTGTTCGCCAAAAACGCCGACAGCGTCCTGCTCAGCACCCTGGAATCCAAGCTTTACCCGGTGATCGTGACCGTGAAGAAAGACCTGTATTCGAGCCTGAGCAAGCATGGTTACTTCGACGGCAATCCACTCACCGTTCGAACCGCGTACGGGTTCTTTGGCATGCTGGCGCTTGTGCTCATGCTCTCGCTCGCTGCCGTGTTGCAACACCAACTGAGCGGCCGGGTTTTCGTCGTTCCCACCGCGATCACGGGAGTGCTGTCGGCGATCGCCCTTTTGTTCACGAGTTACTACATGCCGCGGAAAACGCGAAAAGGGCGGATTGCCTGGGAGAAGATCGCCGGGCTGGAGGAATACATGCGGCGCGCCGAAATCGACGATATCAAAGCCCAGGAACGCCAGGGTATCTTCGAGCGGCTGTTGCCCTACGCGATTGTCTTCCGGATCGGCGACCGGTGGACAAAGGCCTTTGCCGGCCTTTATACACAGCCGCCAAGCTGGTATCAGCCGGTCGACGCGTCGAATTTCGCGACCTGGCAGCTCGTGCAAGGTGTGAACCAATCGGTCGCAACCATGAATCACACTTTTGCCACCGTTCCCCGCTCGGCCGGGACGGGCGGCTCCGGCGGGCCGACGGGGGCAGGCTTTGGCTGGTCGAGCGGAGGCTTTTCCGGTGGTGGATCATCGGGCGGCGGCTTTGGCGGCGGCGGAGGCGGCTCGTGGTAGCCTCGAAGAGAGATGGAGCCCCTCCCTTCGGTATCGGTCCTCAAGCCGGTAGAAAGGCGGACGGCGATACGTGAAAGAGCCCGGCGAGCTTGACGACCTGCCCTTTGGTCAGCGTGCGGGGGCCGTTCAGGACTGCGGAAATCGTGGACTGCGAAATCCCGACCTCGTTCGCGAGCTTCGATTGCCGAGGACCGTGGCTTTCGGGTCCCGGCGTGATTTGCCTGGTTCGTGCCCGACGCCGGGCACGCTGGTACAATCAACCGATCGCAGATGACGATCCAGTGTTCTGCACTGGATGACGGCCGTGGCATCCCTTCGTTCTTTCGGTCGGGGAGCAGTCGAGCATGACATCAGGGCACACGTGTTTCGCCGGGCGAAATCGATACCGAGCCATGCGGACGATCATGATGGCCATCGCGGGCTTAGGCGCTCTGGCGGGCACTGCCGCCGCCCAGCAGCCTCGCTCGTCGCCAAGCGGCCCGATCTCGGCGCAAGAGGCCGCGAAGCGGATGATGCTGCCCGAAGGATTCACTGTCAGCGTGTTCGCCGCCGAGCCGGACGTCGTGCAGCCGATTGCCATGACCATCGACCATCGAGGGCGGCTGTGGGTCGTCGAGAACTACTCTTATCCCATCTGGCTGGGAGGCCCGCGCGGCAGGGATCGCATCCTCATTCTCGAAGACGCCGACCAGGACGGCCGGTTCGATCGCCGCACAGTCTTCTATGACCGCGGCACCAATTTCACCGGGATCGAGCTCGGCTTCGGCGGAGTCTGGGTCTGCGCCACACCGAACTTGCTGTTCTTCCCCGACCGAGACAGCGACGACCGGCCCGACGGCGAACCCCTGGTTGAGCTTGATGGTTGGGATACCAAGGCACAACATAATCTGTTCAATGGACTCAGGTGGGGTCCGGACGGCTGGCTCTGGGGTTGCAACGGCATTCTGTCCAACTCGCGGGTCGGCAGGCCCGGGACTTCGCCCGATCGCCGCGTCGCGATCAACTGCGGCGTCTGGCGCTATCATCCGACCCGCAAGGTCTTCGAGGCGGTGGCGCACGGCACGACCAACCCCTGGGGGCTCGACTTCGACGACCTGGGCGAAGCCTTCATCACCAATTGCGTGATCCCGCACCTGTTCCACGTCGTGCCGGGCGCTCATTTTCAGCGGATGTTCGGCGAGGACTTCTCACCCCACGCTTATGACCTCATGGAGAGCTGCGCCGATCATCTGCACTGGGCGGGCGGACGCTGGCAGGATTCGCGCGAGGGCAGGGGAAAGACCGGCGAGGCAGGGGGAGGCCATGCCCATGTTGGTGCTTTGATCTACCTGGGCGACAACTGGCCCGACAGCTTCCGCAACGACGTGTTCACCTGCAACATTCACGGCCGACGCATTAACCGCGACCACCTGGAGAGGCGGGGATCCAGCTACGTCGCGACCCATCAGCAAGACTTCCTGATGGCCAACGACCCGTGGTTCCGCGGCCTCGAGCTGAAGTACGGGCCGGATGGAGCGGTCTACATGACCGACTGGTACGACACCGGCGAATGTCATGAGAACGACGCCGACGGCGCCCACCGCGAGAACGGACGGATCTACAAGATCGCCCACGGCACGCCGGGGCGCGTGCAAGTCGACCTCGCCCGCGAGAGCGACGAAGCCCTGGCGGCCATGCAGCTTCAACATAACGACTGGTATGTGCGCACGGCCCGCCGGCTGCTCGCTGAGCGGGCGGCCGCCGGGCGCGACCTCAGCCAGGCAAACCGCGCATTGGACGTGATCCTCGCGGGCAACCGCGACGTCAGCCGCCGGCTCCGTGCCCTCTGGGCCTTGCACACGACCGGCGGCCTGGGCGAGACAGCTTGCCGCGCGCTGCTCGACGACGCGAGCGAACACATCCGGTCCTGGGGGGTCCGGCTGTTGTGCGATGCCGGGGCGCCCAGTCCTACCGCAGTGAGCAAGTTCGCCGAAATGGCCAGAACCGAGTCGAGTCCCAAGGTTTTTCTCAGCCTGGCATCTGCTCTCCAGCGGCTTCCGCTCGAAGAGCGCTGGAAGGTTGCCGAGCCACTCTTGAGCCACCTGGAAGTCGCTTCCGATCGTGTTCTCCCCTTGATGATCTGGTACGGGATCGAGCCTCTGGTCCCGTCGGATCGCGTGCGGGCCGTGACCTGGGCCGCTCGCTGCGCGGTCCCGATTCTACGCCAGTACGTTGCCCGCCGGGCCGTCGCGGCTCACCCTGCGGCCGGGCTTGCCACGGTTGTGTCAGCGCTTGCAACAACGGAAGACCCGGTCTCCGTTGACTTCCTGAAGGGCGCGCGCGAAGCCTTGCGCGGGCTCACGCACGTGGCGCGGCCGGAGACGTGGTCGAAGGTCTCCACGCGACTGGCGGGCCGGCGCGACATGAACGTGATCGAGCAAAGCCTGATGTTGGGGCTTTACATCGGCGATCCCCTGGCCATGGCCGCGTTGCGCCGCATGGCCCTTGACCCCGCCGAACCATCGGAACTCCGGCGGAGAATCCTGTCGGCCCTCGTGGAACGACACGCGAGCGGGCTTGCCCCCGACCTTCAATCGCTCTTGGGCGACGTGGCCGTGCGCGGCCTGGCGATCCTGGCGCTGGCAGCCTACGACAATCGCGCGACTCCCGGGCTGATCCTGGCTCGA
This sequence comes from uncultured Isosphaeraceae bacterium, assembly GCA_963781785.1. Taxonomy (GTDB): domain Bacteria; phylum Planctomycetota; class Planctomycetia; order Isosphaerales; family Isosphaeraceae; genus CAWAHD01. The sequence continues at coordinate 3,033,743 of CAWAHD010000002.1, forward strand.
TACCGCGAGTATTCCGCGCCGGAGCGCGACGCCGCAATCGCGACCCTGGCCGCTCGACCCGCCTGGGCGCTCGTCCTGCTCGAGGCCTTGAAGAACGGCAAGATTCCCCGCCGTGACGTGAGTGTCACGATCGCCCGCCAGTTGCACGCTCTGGGCGACACGCGGATCAACACGCAGCTCGAATCGGTCTGGGGCAAGATCCAGCCGACCTCGCAAGCCAAGGCGGCCCTGGTGGCCAAATACAAAGCGATCCTCGCCGCCGATTCGCCCCAACCGGCGGACCCATCGCGAGGGCGCGCAATCTTCGACCGGACATGCCTGTCGTGCCATCGCCTCTATGAGGCCGGAGGTGACGTGGGCCCGGACCTGACCGGCTCGGACCGGGCCAACCCCGACTATATCCTTGAGAACGTGCTGGACCCGAGTGCCGCCGTGAGCCGCGACTACACGCTCACGAATCTGGCCACCACCGACGGCCGCCTGATCTCGGGAATCATCCGCGAGCAGAGGGATCGATCCCTGGTGATCCAGACGGCCAACGAGCGGATCGTCTTGCCACGCGAGGATGTCGAAGCCATCAAGTCCTCCACGATCTCGATGATGCCGGAGGGCCAGCTTGAAAACCTCTCGCCGCAAGAAGTTCGCGACCTGTTTGCCTACCTGGCATCATTCAGCCAGGTGCCGGGGATGGCGGAAAAAAAACCGTGACGGGATCGGGCGTGAACAAGGAACTCGAGAGGGATTCGAAGACAAGACACGATCAAGACGAAGATCAAGACTAAGACTAATCTGAATCGCGCGTGCCGACTTCTTCTTTTCGTCGTTATACCGTCCGGCGTATTCCCCCGTCGATCTTCGATCGCCGGGACTGCTACCCGATCAGCCTGCGCAAGGAACGGATCATATATCCATTTTCGAGGCGGTTGCGGGCGGCGATGCGGACGAACTTGCCGGCCTCGAGGCCCTTCTTGTCGTCGCAGGTGCGGGTGTAGATTCCGCGGCGGATGAGCAGGCGGCAAACGAGCTCGTCGGCACTCAAATTGCCGCGAAGCTCCACCAGGGCAAAGTTGGCGAACGAGGGGTAGACATACAGATCATCGATCTTGGCCAGCTCGGCGAAGAAGCGCTGCGAGTTGCGGATGAAGCGGATGCGCTCCCGGTCGTACTGCATCTGAAATTCGGGCCGGCAGTACAGGTCGAAGAAGTATTCGGCCAACCCCGATGAGTTCCACAGGTAACCGTTCTTGAGCAAGCTCTGGACGCGATCGGGCGCCATCACGGCGTACCCGGCCCGGATGCCGGCCACACCGAAGTCTTTCGACATGCTCTTGAGCACGATCAGGTTGGGAAACCGTTCGACCTCGTCGGCGACGCTCCGATAGGCGTAGCCCGCTCCTTCACAGGCAAAGTGGATGAAGCTTTCGTCCACGATGACGTTCGGAACGGAACGAAGCTCCGGCAGCATTCTCGTCATCACGGCGTGGGGGACATATCCCCCATCCGGGTTATTGGGATTGATCAAGACGACCGTGTCGGGCCGCTCACGACGGACCATGTCCAGATAGGAGCGGGGATCGAATCGGAAATCGTTTTCCTTGCGCAAGACGTTGTAAACGACCTGAGTGTCGGGCCGGATGAATTCGTAATACGGTGAAAAGGTGGGCAGGTTGACCAGGATCTTCTGGCGGGTGAACCGATGGAGGATCGCCTGGATGATTTCGGCCGCCCCGTTGCCGACGAAAATCGAGTCGCAGTCCAGATCGAGCACCCGGCCCAGCTTGGCCGCAATGACCCGGTTCTGCGACGGGTAGAGCTCCAGCAGCGCGCGGAGCTTCCTGGGCCGGATGAACTCGCGATGCAAGTGCATCATGAATAGCTTGGTCGCGTACGGGTTGGACAGAAAGCAGGCATCCACCTTGAGGCGAAGCTCGGGAATGAGCTTGGCGAGCGTCCATGCACTGGGGGAATGTGTGCCCGACTCGCGCTTGAGACGCTTGATTCGCTCAACCAAGGCCAACTCACGCGGATTGAGCCCGAGACGGCCTAGCGATCGGCTGTGCTGGCGCTTGAGCCATTGAGCCGAGACGCCCAGGTCGAACGGCTTGAACTTCAACCTGGGCGAACGAGGATTCTCAACGACCACTTCGACCTCATAGGGGTTTGCCCGATCGATTCGAAAGATCGCTCGATCGCGGCATCTTGACTGTTCATCTGAACCCAACCTACTGTTCACAGATTCTTCGCACGTCGTATCGTAGGACGAACTTTGTCGCCGGGCAATATCCCAGAGCACCAACTTGCCGTAATAGAGATAGGGCGTCTGACACCGGAGATCAAGAAGGGCGAACCAGAATCGCTGAAAAACAAGGGGAAACCATGAGCGAGCGAATCGTGTTGCGAACGGGCGAGGCACTTGTGGAGGGCGACCTGGATTATCTCTGCGCCGAGCCGGAGGTCGTGATCGGCGAACTGGACGGTCCGGTCGGGACGGCCCTGGCCAATTTGATCGGCGACCAGGTCAAGGGGCACTCGCGAGTCTTCGCGATCTTGAGCAGCGACGTGCAGGTCCGGCCGGCAACGGTCATGGTCAGCAAGGTGACGGTCAAGAACAGCAAATATACGAATATCCTGATGGGCACAGTCCAGGCGGCGATCGCCCACGGCGTGCTCGACGCGGTGCGCTCAGGGGACATCCCCAAGGACAAGGTCAACGACCTGGGGATCATCTACTCGGTCTGGCTCGACCCCGCGGTGACCGAAGTCGACGAGCTCGACCACCCGGCGCTGTTCGCGGTTCACCGCGAGGCCACCGCAAAGGCAATTCGCAAAGCCATGCGCCACGAGCCGACGATCGACTGGCTTCTGGAGAACCAGGACACGGTCAAGCACTATTTCCACGAGCTGGGACTGAAGGGGGAGTTGTGAGTTGATCAGGCGGCGATGCCAACTCACCAGCTCTACGGCCGGCATCACCGCGTCAAAGCTCGCCAGGAAGTGAGAGCTAAAGTGCGCAAGCCACATGCTGAACCCGAGCGGGACCAGCGCACACGAAAAGCGGGTGGCCAGCTCGAGCGTTGGCTGCCTGAGCCGCCCAAACCAGCGACACCAGATCGCCGAACTACCCACCATAAGAACGGGTATGACAATCAGTCCAAGAACGGCGAACCCGCTGGTCACCAAAAGCGGGGACCGCTGCCCCAGCAGGGACGCCACCCGATCGCGCCACTCCAGGACTGGTGCGACCATGCCCGCGGCGTTGACGAACGCGCCGAAAGCCAGCACCACGATGACTGCCGCCAGGTCCGGGCGGTGTGCAAAGCGGCCGATACCTGATCGAACGGAATCGCGCCACAACCGGCGAGAATCGCAAGTCCTCTCATGTCGACGATTCCCTCTTACTCAATCGAGCGGCAGCGTGATCGACCGTCCCTCGTGGTTGGACTGATAAATGGCCTGGAAGAGGGCCACGACGCGGCGGCCGTCGTTCCCCGTAACCAGGGGAAGCCGGTCCTGGGCGATGGCCTCCAGAAAATCCTGGATCTGGAGTTCGTGATAATGGCTGACGGCATCGATCTCTCGAAAGCGGGCGCGGTCTTTCGCCTGGAAGCCGGCGAGTTGTTCCTCTTCGCCGGGAATGGTCCAGAGGTCGTTGAGCGGTGGCTCGGAAATCCCCGACATCCCGGCGATGAAGGTGGCGCCGCGGTCGGTCTCGACGCCGACCGATGCACCCGTCGAGCCGTGAATTTGCACCTTCGTGTAGATTCCCGGCTGCTGCGCCAGGCTGGCCGATGATCGTACCCAGGCCGCCCTGGCGGAACCGCAGGATGGCGACGGCCGTGTCCTCGACTTCGACTGACGGATGGTTGAGATTGGCCCAGTAGCCGCTGACCTCGGCGACCTGGTCATCCATCAGCCACTGGAGCAAGTCGATCATGTGGGGCGACTGGTTGACCAGCACGCCGCCGCCTTCGGTATCCCAGCGCCCTCGCCACGGGTCGGACCGGTAATACGCAGGGTCGCGCCAGCTATACATGACGAAGGCGCCGAGGACCGGCCGGCCGATCTTACCCGCATCGATCGCGGCCTTCATCCGCCGCACGGGCTCGTACCACCGCCGCTGGCTGATCACTCCAAGCTTGGTGTGGTACCGGCGCGATGCGGCCCGCATCCGATCGCAATCGTCCAGGTTGGCGGCCATCGGTTTTTCCACCAAGACGTGCACACCGCACTCCGCCGCCAGAACCGCCGGCTTTGCGTGGAGTGGATGCGGAGTGGCGATGCAGACGGCCTGGATGCCGCTCTCCTTGAGCATTGGTTCGACGTCACGATAGGCACGAATGCCGTAGCGTGCCGCCAGGGCGGTCGCCCGGTCGAAATCGACGTCGCACGCTGCGACGAACTCGGATTCGGCCAGGCCCGCCAGGGCTTGGGCGTGGATTTGCCCGACCTTTCCGCAACCCACGAGTGCGGTCCGCAGCCGATTCATCGTCGGGCCTCACTCGGGAAAATAGGTCGCGGCCATCCGCCGCAGGAAGGCCAACGACTCGGCCATCTCGTCCATTCCGTTCATGCCATCCTCGATGCTGATCCAGCCTTGATAGCGATGCTCGGCGAGGATCCGGAAGATGGCGTGGTAATCGTTCAAGCCCTTGCCGGTCACCCCGTGCCGGAGATTGGGCGAGTAGCCCAGCGTGCCGTCGCTCTGGCGCAGATCGTCGAGCGTCGACCCCTCGGCCAGGTAGCGGTCGCTGGCGTGCATGCTGACGACGCGGTCAGCGACGGCGCGCAGAAGATCGATCGGGTCGTCACCCGCGACGATCGCATTGGATGGGTCATACTGCACGCCGAAGTGCTTCCGGTCGGGAACGAGGGACAGAAGCTCGAGAAAGACATCCTTCTTCTGGGCAAATTCGGGATATTTCCAGAAGCTGTCCTTGTAGTGATTCTCGAGTCCCAGGACGACGTCGTGCTCGCGTGCGACGCCGAGTACCTGGTTGATGCAGTCGGCGACCCACTCCAGCCCCTGGCGGCGGTCGACTTCGGGATAACGCTGGCCCGAGAGCACGCGGCACACGGTCCCTGGCCCCCCCAGCCGCCGCGCCACTGCGATCAGAATCGCCTCGCGATCGATGGCGCGCTTGCGCGCATCCTTGTCGGGATTCGTGAAGTCCGGCGAGCAGCACAGCATCGGCATCGCGAAGCCGTTTGATGCGATCGCGTCGCCCACCTGGTCGAGATAAGCCGGCTCGAGACTGGTGAAAAACCCGTCGTACATCTCGAGGCCATCGGCGTCAAGCGACTGCGCCTGCTCGATCCAGTCAAAGACTGACATCGATCGCTCGCCGGCGATCTGGTCGATGTAGCATTTGGGGAAGGCTGCAATTCTCAGGGGCATCGCCGGGTATCCTCGCCGGTGCGGGAACGCGTCGGGCTCGACGTAGCGAACGGGTATTCTACCAGCGGGGACGACCGATGACAGAGTCGTCTCTGGCGGCGTGCCTGCGGAGCGAAATTGTGCTCACAGGGTAGGATCTTGCTAGCAACGGGTGTCGAGGCCGAAGGCCCCTTCACGGTTCAGCGGCGGCCGGTGCGTTGTTTCTGGCTCCCTCTCGCTGAAGGAGAGGGAGCCAGTATCTGGCCGCGCCACGGCTCTCACGCTGGCCACAGTCTCTTGCGACAAGTCACCTGCCAAATCACCAAGCACGAAAGGGCACTCTCGCCTCGACCATGATCGAATCGAGGGACAGTGCCCTGGTTCGGGAACCGCGGCTACGAAGAACGAACTTCTTCCGAGTTGCCAGACAGCCTAACGCGGAACCGGAGCCGCCGTCGCGGGGTTAACGGTCGTCCCTTGAATCGGTTGATTCGGACTTCCCGTCGTGCCGGCATTTTCTCGTCGCTGCGCGGGATGCCAGAACGAGTTCACCGGGTCGGGAACGCGCAGCCGCTCGAATTGGTCAGCGAGAACCTGCTCGGCCCGTTCCACCTCGGCGAGCGAAAGCTGGTTGTCGCCATTGGCGTCGATCACGCGGAACAACGCATGCGCCGGCTCGGCCAGCGCTTTGTCAAATTCGTCCATGCTCAGAGAGTTATTTCGGTCAATATCAGCAGCCTGAAAGACGGTCTGGACGGCTGACCTGGCGGCCTCGCCGACCGCGGCATTGAGCTCGTAAGGGCTCAACTGACCGTCCTGGTTGCTGTCGGCGAACGTGAACAGCGTTTGCACTCCGTTCTGGACAGCCTGCCGCAGCTCGGTGGCCTGGATCTTCTGATCGCGGTTCTCATCGAGCAAGCCGCCGATCGTCCGAGCCGGGTTGGCCGCCAGGTTTTTCGCGGTCTGAGCGCGGTCGTTGGTGCGCGCGGCTGGTTGGTGTTGGCTTGAACGGCCTTGGGCGATTTGGCGCGCTCCAGCACGAATTTCAGCAGTGGCTGCTGGGCAAACAGCGCGTCACGTGCCTGCGTGGCTTCCTCCTTGGTCAGCACACCGTCGCCATTGGCGTCAGCCCGGAAGAAGAAGCCGCCCACCAGGAGGTTACCGGCGTCAACCGCCTCCTTCTGGGAGATCTGGCCGTCGTTGTTGGCGTCGGCGAGCTTGAACAACATCTTGGCCGTCTGTTGCAAGTCCGTGACGTTCTCGATCGGTCCGATTCCACCGTTCTGCTTGCCGCCAGCAAGACAGACGCTCGTGACCGAAGTCGTCATTGCCAGGAAAATCGTCCCGTAAACTCCAATACGTCTACGCATCATCTTTCCTCCGTCATTTGTTCCGGACACGGAATATTCCTTCCTGGAGTCTACTGGCAGCGATTCCTGGGCCGAACGACAGATCCGGCCATCGTTGCTGCCGGTTGAGCTCGACTATCCTGCAATCGAGATGCCAGCCCGGGGCTTAATCGAAGCATCCGGGATGGAACGATGGCACGCCTTGAGCACAAGTCGTGACCACGAGAAGGCCCGGGGAACGCTGCTGGGTGGCGGGCCATGGGTGATCGCGGAAGGCACGGTACTTCCGATTGACGCGCGGCGGCGTGCGCCAATGTGGGTGCAGGGCGCATCGCACGCAGCCCGCCCGTAGAACGGGAGGCGAGAACCGAAGGGTCAGAACGTCGGAGGAAGGAGGATCCAGGAGAGAAGAAGGTCGAGATCTTTTCCACCTGTCACTTGCACGCTTTGAGAAACGCGACGAGGTCCGCCAGCTCCTGGTGGGTGAGCTGCTGGTCGAGGCCGGCAGGCATGATCGAGATGGTGCTGGGGCGGATCTCCTCGATCGTGTTGCGAGCGATTCGAGCCTCCTGGTTGACGCCGGTCGCGAGTCGGATCTCATCGGCCGTCTCGCCGCGGATCAGGCCGTTAAAGACCTTGCCATCGCTGGTGGCCACGGCAATCGGCTCGAAGCTGCGCACCAGGCTCGAGCTGGGGAAAACGATCGCCTCGAGCAGCTCGTTCTCCGACCGGACGGAGCCGATCTTGGTGAGGTCCGGGCCGACGTTTCCGCCGCGGTAGCCGATAGCGTGACAGGAAAAGCATGCCGCCTTTTCACTGTGGAAGACAAGCTGGCCCCGGCGGATATCACCGGTCGAGAGCGTGGGGACAAGCCGCTCGAGCTGCGCCTTTTGCTTGGCGGCATCGACGTTGAGCCTCAAGAGGAGCTTCTGCGCCTCTTCTGTACGGCCGGGCCAAATTTTGCGAGGTGGGCCTTGAGCGCGTCGGGCCGGAGGCCGGCGAAGCCCGATGATTCACCGAGCGACTTCAAGAGCGCAAGTCCCAGTGTTTCGTCGGTCGATTGGGCGAAGGCCGCGAGCAGTCGATCGACTTCCACCGGCCCCGCCGACCGCAGCTCACCGGCCAGCCGGGCGAGCTGCTCCTTGCTGAGCCTGGCCCGGGCCAGCACGTCGGCCGCAGTGGTCCGCGCGACGACCGTCTGATCGCGGTGCAGCTTGCCGAGGAGAAACGTGAAGGTTTTCTCATCGGTTTCCTTGAGCCCGCCGGGGATTGCAGCCAGCGCATCGAATCGTAGCGCTTCGTCGTGTACGGCGGCGGCGATGTGCAGGAGGCGAGCCGAGAGCTCGCCGGATTGGTCTCGCGAGAGCGGCAGGCTGCGGACGGTCGCCACGGCCCGGGAAACCAGGTCGGCACTGGGCGGACTGTCGTCGAGCACGCTCGCCAGGGCGGTCAACCAGCCGGCGGGTACCTGCTTTTCGTTCAACCCGGACCAAGCCATCGCCTGCAGGCTGCTCCGCCGCGCAGCCAGTGGAGTGGACGGGTCGCGCAGCCGCGCAGCCAGCAGGTCTTGCACCGCGGCCGACCGGGCAAATCGCCCGAGCTGCCGCTCAAGCTCCGCACGCTCGGCGGCCGAAACGGCTCCGCCAACCAGCCGCTGATCGAGCGCACCAGCCAACGCGCTGGCCCACTCGGGGTGCCGGCCGGCAATCCACGACGCGGTTTCCTTGAGCATCCGATCGGGTGAGTCGAGCAGACCGGCGACGAGTTGGGAATCGAGACCGCCCTCATTCATCTGGTCGAGGGCGACCATCGCGGTACGCCGCACGTGACCGGTCTTTGCATTCAAGCCGGCCCGGGTTCCCTCGGGATCGGCGATCTGGATCAAGGCATAAGTGAGCGAATGCTCGAGCACGCGATCCGCCGGCAGGCCGCAAGCAGCCAGGAGCGCGGGCACGGCCGCCTTGTCGCCGATGCGCCCGAGCGCCTCGGCCGCGGCGCGGCGGTTGTGCATCGAGGAGGCCTCGAGCAATGCGATCAGCCGCGGGACGGCATCGCGGTCGCGCCAGAGACCCGCGGTGTGGGTCGCCGCCTGGACGACGGTCTCGTCGGCGTCGCGCAAGAACCGGCGAACTTGCTCGCGCGCGGAAGCTCCCTCAATTCGCGCCAGGGTCCAGACGGAGTTGCGGCGCACGTCGGGCGAAGGATTCGTGAGAGCGACGTCGGCTAGCACCGACAGGACGAGATCGTTCCGCTCAGGCGCTGCTAGAATCTCGATGGCTTTCCGCCGCACGGCCGGACGAGTGTCGCCCAGAAGTGCGATGAAGTCCTTTACCTTCGCGGCCGAGCCGAGGTCTTTTTCTCGATCGCGCAGGCCCTTTCCCCAGGGATCATCGAGCGGACGAGCCCCTTCTCGCTTGACTCGATAAACGCCCCCGAGGACGTCCGGCTTCTGGAGCTGTGAGGTCGGGCAGCAGAGTTTGTACCAGCCGCCGGTGTCGACCACGACCAGGCTGCCGGTGGCATCCTCGATCACGTCGGTCGGGTGGAAGTCGAGGTCGGGGCTGGTGACGAAATCCTGATCCTGCGTCGTGAACGTGGCTCCCTCGGGCTTGAGGACGTGGCGGCTGACCTTGTGCAAATTGAAGTAGCAGGCGAACAGGTTATCCTTGTAGTCCTTGCCGAGGGCGTCGGATTCGTAGCGGGTGAGGCCGCAGGGAGCGGCCGGACCCATGTGCAAGAGCACCGGCATGACCTCGGGGCCGGTCCACTTGTGAGCCGGCTCGAAGATCGGGTCGTGGACCTTGCCGTAGATGCCGCCAAAAATCGCGTGGATCAAGCCGTCGCGCTGGCCGCCGCCGGGGTGCACAAAAAACGTGGTGGTGAAGATGCGCTCCCCGCCAGGGGTAAAGACCACGTCGACCGGGTTGTCCATTCCGCCGGTCATCACCGGCTCGATTTCACTCCCATCGGGCCTCGACCGGAAGATGTGAGCCGCCCGGGTGGAGAACGCAGGCTGGCCCGCACGTTCATAGGTTTGCCGGGCAAACGCCCCCTTGCACCAGTAGATCCAGCCGTCCAGGCCCGGGTACGGCCCGTGCAGGTCGTTGGCGCAGCCGGTGAGCGTCTTGCCCTGGAACCACTCCACCCGCGTGTCGGCGACTCCGTCGCCGTTTGTATCAGTCAGCTTCCAGATCGAGGGTGGTGCGGCCACGTACAGCGAGCCGGAGAGCCACATCGTGCCCTCGGGAAACATCATCTTGTCGGCGAAGACGGTCTGCTTGTCGAAGACTCCGTCGCCGTCCGTGTCCTCCAGCCGCACGATCCGGTGCGGTCTCTCTTTGACCTGCTTCTGGACGTTGTCGTTGGAGCCCGACGAGTCAGCGACATACAGCCGCCCGAGGTCGTCGAACGCGGCCGTGATCGGCCGGTCGACCAGCGGCGGGCCGGCGATCCGCTCGATCGCGAAGCCCTCGGGCACCTTGATCGTGCGGCCGTCGATCTGGATCTCGCCTCCTCGGGAGCCACCCGCGCAAGCTGCCGCGAGCACGATGAGGAAGACGATGTGCCGAAAGCTCCAAGGACCAGCAATTTGCCGCATGAGAGAGTGCCCCGATTTGAGCCAGGAAGAACGACCGCGCCGCGCTCCGGTGCGAACCACGCCGATTGACGGCCCCTCCAATCGTACTTACCTCCATTCCCTCAGGTCGACTCTCCACTCCGTCTGCACGAGGTCGGGGATGAACTGCCCGGTTGCTCGCTCGTCGGCCCATTGGATGATCTCGGGCCGCTTGGCGATTTCGGTGGAGAGGTACCAGGGGTCGGGGAACATTCCCACTCGGCCGAGGTCGAGGCGGTCGGCGTCCCAGCAGGTCTGGATCGTGACGTCGGGATGCGTGCGCTCATGGGTATGACCCCAGCAGGCCCGGTGCAGCAGGCGGAAGTGTTCTTCGGGCAGGTCGAAGGCTTCGCCCCGGAGCGATCGGGCAAGCTCGGCGGCGCCGGACCATGCTCGGGATCGGAATGCTCATTCAACCGCCGGCAATCGTGCAGGACGGCAAAGAGCTGAACGACGTCGATCACTGCACCGGACTCCTCGGCGATCCGAAGCCCGTTTTCGAGAACCCTCGCCCAGTGGGCGACGCCATGGATGCCGGTCCAGGGCAGTGCGTAGTCCTCGAGGACGGTGTGAAGAGTTCCGTAGATGTTCAGGGCCATAGGACCGTAATTCCCGAGCGCAGCCTACCGTGTTTCCCGCCACGCAACCCAATTTCGGAGAAGCACTTGCAGATGGATACCGGCTAAGGTGAATTGGCTTTATCTCCTTTTGGTAAAGCAGCTTTATCTCACTGGCGCGTCATGGATGAATGGAAGCTCTACGGCCGCCGGCCCTCCGCCCAGCACACGGCGAACCAGAAGGCCGCGTCGGGACGGTTGCTCCACTCTCGGAGCGATGTGATTCCCTGATCGAAAGCTCCGTCGTCGATCTGAGCCGTGGAAACGATGAGCGGCCGAGCACCGACCAGGATTCTCTCGAGATTCTGCGTGATGTCGGCAAACGCCGGAGACCCCGCGCAGCTTCCAAAGAAGAGCCAGTTGTTGCGCACCGGGACCGCCCCGGCCGCGTGCAGCAGGCTGACCAGGCGCCGGCCCACAAAAGGGTCGTTCCCGAGCCGGTCATAGCTTCGAATATAGGTCTGCCACAGCGGCATGAGGCCGGGAGGCTCGGGCCAGAGGCGAAGGATGTCGTGATCGTCGTCGGCAAGCACGATCCGGCCCCCCGGGCGAACCGCGACAACCATTCCCCGAACCACGGCCAGGGGGTCACTGACATGCTCGAGCAAGAACCGCGTGTGTGCCAGGTCGAAGCTGCCCCACTCTTCATTGGCTAGCGGAAGGGCCAGAGCGTCCCCTTGCCGGAACTCGACGAGATTCGCCTCTCCCGCGTCGAGCGCCTGCTCTCGCGCTTCGGCAAGCTGATCGGCATCGCGCTCGATCCCGATAACCCGCGCGGAAGGCCCGGCGGTGCGCGCCATCGCCCGGGTGAACTGCCCGATCCCACTTCCGATGTCCAGGATCGCTTCACCACCCGTGAGACTCAGTTCGCCGAGCGCGGCCTCGTTCAACAGGTCGTTCAACCGAGACAACCGCCGCTGCTCGGCCGGCGCCGATCCGTGGATGTACGAATTGGGTAAATCAACCGCCACGCGTTCTTCTCCCGATCAATGAACGGACACCAATTATTTTCCCTCGCGGAGCTTTCTCAGGACCGAAAGCGCCTCGGTGACGTGCCGGGCGGGCTGGAACTGCGACGAAAAGACGTGGCGGACAACTCCCAGCTTGTCGATCAAGAAGGTTGACCGGCCCGGGATGAGCCCGAAGGTCCTGGCAACGCCGTACTTTGCCCGCACCGAGCCATCCCGGTCGCTCGCGAGGCGGAACGGCAGCTTGAGTCTTCGGGCAAATTGGTCGTGGGAATCGACGGAATCCGCGCTCACGCCGATCACCTCGGCGCCCGCTTCGCGGAACGCCTCGTAACTGTCGCGGAATGAACAAGCCTCTGCCGTGCAACCCGGCGTGTTGTCCTTGGGATAAAAGAAGAGAACTACCTCGGCCCGGCCCCGGAAATCCGACAGGGTGACCGTTTCCCCGTTGGCCGCCAGCAGAGTAAAGTCGGGCGCCGTGTCGCCCACTTTCAACCGCTTCTCTGCAGGCACGACGCGTCCTCCCAAGGGGCACAGGACAAACGACATCGGACAAACGCCACGAGTCGTCGCGGGCGGCTGCGTGCTGGCACGATGACTCTTCAGACATCGATTTTACGGCCGATGCGTCACATCCGGTCCGTTCGAGGGTTAAATAATGGATAGGCGATTTTGAGGCTGACAATAACCCAAAGATCGCCTATTGTTCGTATAAGAGAGCGGCGAGCCCACCGAAATCGCGAATCTCGTCGCAGTTCAGGATATCTCGGCAACGGAATTGCACGGCAAGGGTCAGTGAGAAAAACTCACGGAGTCAAATAGTAAGTTCCCATGGAGCAGGCTGGGCTTGGTGCTGCGCGCTTTCGTTGGCGGCAACCACTCTAACCATCAGTTGGCAAAGGACTTATGGAGTTCTCTCAAAGCGATTGATCCCATCATAGCGCGAAGCGGCTTGCGGTCAAAGTGGCGGGCTCCGGGAGCGGATCGCCACCGCGGTCTGCTCCACGTCTCATAACGGAGGAGGCGATTCGTCATGCGACAGGTGCGAGACACGCTCGTCTGGTTGGCGATGATCCTGGTGGTCGGCGCCGTGATCTATGTCACGCCGCGCGTTGCCAACTACGTGAGGGCGTCCGAGTCGGAGCAAGGTCGAGCATGCGAGACTGCGACGTGCCGCGATATTGCGTTCCACCACCATCACTTGGATGAGTCGGCTCACTGAAATGTGTGGTGGCGGTGAAGCGGAGAGGGACGCCCCGGGCCGGGCCGGTGGATTCGCCCCTCTTTACCGTTCGCATTTGCTCCCGCGCCTGGCGGTCAGCCTTTCAGGAAGGCGATGGCGTCGCCGGTCCGCTTGAGGATGTCGTCAACTTGCTCGGTGGTCTGAAAGCCGATGATGAAGGCGTTGACCGTTCCCAGGCCGAGCACAAAGCGGAGCGAGGCGTCTTTCCGCTCGGGTGTGTTGATCTGACCTTCGCCGAGGATCTTCATCCCGACGACCCCCTTGCCGGCATTGTGCATCTCTTCAAGCACCGATGCGACCTCGTCGGGCTTGCGGTCGTCCATGATCTTTCCTTCCGGGTTGATTCGAGCCAGGTCGACTTCCACAAAGGGAGTGCGGGCCGAGGTGCGGAGCGGGTCCATGCCGTGGCAGCTCGTGCCGTGGGCGCGGATGATCTTCTCTTCCTTCGCCCTCATCAAGTACTCCATCGCACCTTGATGGTCGTGGGGCCAGCCGGGTCTCTGCATGCAGTGCAGGAGCACGATGTCGATCATCTCGACCCCCAGCTCGAGCCGGTAGCGTTCGAGATGGCTCCTGGCGTCGGCAAGATTGGTGGCGTGCGACTTGGTCTGGATCACGTACTGGTCGCGCGGCACACCCTTCAGGGCTTCCCGGAGATAAACATGCGAGCCGTACTGGTCGGCGACGTCGAAGAATCGGACGCCGTGGTCCAGGGCATACCGCACCACGCTGGTGAATCCCTTGACTCCCAGCCGGGTCTGGTTGCTGGCTCCGCCGCTGCCCACAGAGCCGGTGCCCATGCCGACGAGTGACACCTGGATGCCGGTTTTACCCAGCGTGACCAGCTCGGTTGCGCTCTTGGGCAGATTGGCGCGGCTCCGGCCGGCGCTTGCCGCGGCGGCAGGCGAGCCGGTTGATCCCGTTGCGGCCAGCGCGGCCGTCGTGGTGGCGGCGGCCTGTGCCATGAAGTTGCGGCGGTTCAAGGGGGTTGTCATCGCGTCAGTCTCCCCGGGGCCAAGTTTCCAGAATCGCACGTCGAATCGCTCGTGATCACCCGAGCGCCGCGAACCTGCTCGAGCCAGGCTGCGGACTGTCGGGCGGGACGATCCCCGATTCTAACCAGCTCCGAGCCCTGCTACCATAGGGGTGGGGTCAACGCATCTCCGTCACGGGAGCCTATCCAGCGTGTTCACGGGATTGGTCGCAGGACTGGGCCGGGTCGAGCAGGTGATCGAGGAGAATTCCGGCCGTCGCCTCACGATCGTCTGGCCGGACTTGCCCATGGGCGAGCCGCTCCTCGTGGGCGAGAGCGTGGCGATTAACGGTTGTTGCCTGACGGTCACGGCCGCCTCGGGCCCGGAATTCCAGGTCCAGGCGGGACCGGAAACCCTGGCCCGCACCAACCTGGGCCAGAAGCGACCCGGCGATCGCGTGAACCTCGAGCGGCGCTCAAGGTCGGCGATCGCCTCGGGGGTCATTTCGTGCAGGGTCACATCGATACCACGGCCGTCCTGCGCGACCGCCATAGCGAGGGAGAGTGGGAATTCCTCACGTTCGCGATCGACCCGAGCTGGGCCCCGCTCTTGGTGAGCAAGGGCTCGATCGCCATCGACGGCGTCAGCCTCACTCTCGTGGAACTCTGGCCCGACGCCTTCTCGGTCATGCTGATCCCCCACACTCTGGCCGTGACGACTCTGGGCGGCGCCCGGCCCGGCGACCGCACCAACATCGAGATCGACATCCTGGCCAAGCACGTCCAGAAACTGCTGGGAAAATGAATGCCGCGCATCCGCCAGACCCAGTCGTACCTGCGCAGCGTGTTCGCCCGCCGGGGCATTTCTCCCCAGCGGCGGCTGGGCCAAAATTTTCTGATCGACTTGAACATTCATGAGCTGATCGTCAAGACGGCCGAGGTGGGCGCAGGCGATGTGGTTCTCGAAATCGGCTCAGGGACGGGTGCCTTGACGTCGCTCATGGCTGGCCTGGGCGCGGCGGTCGTGGCGGTGGACGTCGACCCGGCGATGGCGAAGCTGACGGCCGAGTCGACCGCGGGGCTCCCGAACGTCCGTGTGCTCAATGTCGATGCGCTCTCGACCAAGCACTCGCTCGACCCACGGGTGCTCGACAGCGTGCGTTCCGGGATGGCCGCCGGCAAAGCTGAGCGGTTCAAGCTAGTGGCCAATCTTCCTTACCACGTCGCGACCCCGGTGATCACCAACCTTTTGATCCATCCCGAATTCTGCCCGGTGCTCTTTGTCGTGACGATCCAGCGCGAGCTGGCGGATCGGCTGTGTGCTTCCGCGGGCAGCCCCGCATACGGCGCGGTCTCGGTGGTGGTTCAGGCCCTGGCCGACGTGTCGCTCGTGAGGTCGCTGCCCCCGGAGGTCTTCTGGCCACGGCCCAAGGTTGACTCGGCGATCATCGCGATCCGGCCTGATCCAGGCAAGCGGGCGGCTGTGGGGGACGTCGCGTTTTTCCACGGATTCGTTCGCCGCGCGTTTCTGCACCGGCGCAAATACCTGCGCCACGCGCTTCAGGGAATCTGGCGCGACCAGTGGGACAAGGCCGAGGTCGATACCTGGCTCGAGTCGCGCGGGCTGCGTGGGCAGATCCGCGCCGAGGTGCTGGATATCGAGGAGTTCGTCGCACTGGCCCACGCACTCCGCGAGCGATTCGGCGAGCTGCCCGTCCCAAGTACGGGCCGGGAAAGAGACCGCGATCGGGCAGGGGAAGACGAGTGCGAAGTATAGACCGCTCGCTCGCTTGGGTCAGAGGCTGCGGGCGGCGGGATTGGCCCGAGGCCTGGGCGGTCTGGGCGGCAGGATCTTGGGCCGCGGGTGCCGCTCGCCTCTGGGAGATCGGCTGTCCTGGAACAAGAATTCCGCGCGATCAGCCAGCTCGTTCCAGATGTTCGCCAGCTCGGCCCGGGCCGCCTCCGGGTGGGCTCGCGACCGTTCTACGCAGCGCTCCAGCTCGATGCGCAGGCTGTCCATCTCCTCCATGTCGAGCAGGTTCGAGCCGACGACGGTCGCCAACATGGCATGAGTTTGTTGCACAGCATCCGCCCAGTCGTCCGGCTTGACGTCGGGCGGGACGATGGTCGCGAGCTGGTCGATCACGGGAACGACGTGGGTGGTGCCGTAGGCGGCCCGCCGGCGATATCTCGCCTTCCACTCGTGGAAGACCGCGTAGAGCACACCCCAGATCACCAGCAGCACGGCGCCGGCCACCAGCACGAACCGTCGGCCCGAGTGGCCCTCCGACAGTTCCTCCGCCTGGGCGGTAGAGCCGGAACGCGCGATACTCCGGGCCAGGATCGAACCCAGATCATCAAACCTCAACCGGCGGGTTGAATCGCCACTCTTTGAGGGCTCGCCGTTTCGCGCGGTGGACATGCTCGCATCGCGGTGGTGAAAGGATATCTTGGCTCTGGCTCCTCGTGCGATCTCAACTCCAGTGTAGCCGACCTTGATGCTTCCGGGAAGGACGCCCGACTGGCCCTCCGAAAGGGCGGGGAGATGATCAGAGAGTCGCGGGCCACGATGCAGCTCGCGACCAACCGGATCAGATCGCCCAGGCGCCGGCGCATCACGGAACGGAGTTCGCGGGTTGCGACGGGGTGATTCCGTTCCGCGCCAGTGCCACGTCGCAGACACGCGCATACTCGACGTAATCAACATAGAGCAGATTGACGATCTGTCCGGCCGAGTTGGCACCGATATTCGCCGTATCGCTGCCCAGGACCTTGTTGGCGGAGCTCGAAAACGCCCAGACATTCTGTCCCAGGACCGCCGTGGGAGGAGTCAGCGTCCAGGACAAGAGGAACAGGTCGCACGGCACCGTTACCGGGCTCGTCGCGCCGACCGGCGTATACGTGTTCTTGCAGGTCCCGTTGAAGTCATCAAACTTGGGAAACTGGCCCACGGGCAGAGTGGGCTGATCGCCGTCCGGATCCGTTCCGTACTCCATCGTCTGGAGGCTACCCGAGTTCGAATACACATCGAAGACCGTCAAGTCGCCGTTCTGGGGATCGGTTGCAGACCAATCACGGTAACACTTGATGTAGGGTTGCAGGTTGATCGGCTGACCTCCCTGCTGGACCGCAATACTGTTGGGCACGAGGAACGAGCCGGTCGGGGCGGTTTCCGGATCCCGAGTAAGCGCCGTCGCAAACCACCAAGGCTGCGCCAACCGTACCGCTCGTGGTGAATGTGCTCAGTGTCAGGTTCGCCATCCGGCCCCCCTTCGGCGGAGGCGCGGCGAGGCAACTCCCCAGTCCGTTGTAGATCTGGACGCAGAGTTGATTGAACGCGGTTTGATCGAGCGAGTTGTAGTGGGAGAACTTGAGGATCACGAATTCTGGATAGGTCGACAGGAACTTCTTGACGTCGGCGAGCACGTTGGCCAGCGGGGCGCCGTGAATGCCGTTGTGGTTCAGAACGAACGACTGATTGGATGAGAAGTACTCGGGCCGACAATCGAAGTAGCGCACTCCTGCGCAGAGCTGCCCGTAGAACGAGAGGTCCTGAGTCTTGCCGAGAATGGAGAATCCCGACCCGGGATACATCCCGGCATCGTGGCTGGCCGGCATGACAAGCTGTGTCAGTTGCAGATTGCCCAGGGTCGCGATGTTTGCCGACATCCAGCCGGCCCGGTTGACCCACCACGAAGCCGATCCATAGAGTTGTGTGGCGTTCTCGGATTGGTGGACGTGGATCGCCATGCCCGCGCCGAAGGAGACCGACGGAACGATGCCGCTATCGAAGAGATAGCTGTACTGGTTCTGGCCGAACCAGTCGAGCCAGGTGATGGAGGCGCTGGTGGCGATGGGGTTCACGGTGAGCTGCCCGATCCGCTGGTAGAGGTAGTTCAGATTCTGCGACTGATGAACCTCGATCAAGTAGCCGTCGGGAGTCGCGGCGATGGACGGGTTCAGACCTTGATCGTAGTTCGATTGTCCCAGGACAGTCGCCGGCTGCGTCATATTGATGATCAGGTAGGAGAGCTTCGCTCCAGTCTGTTCATAGGCCACGACGGCGAACTGGCGGTTCGACCGGTCGGTGGGGAACACCGCCACCGAGGGATTGTTCCCGGAAACGCCCGTCCAGGAGCCGGTCGTGGTCCACGTGATGGTGTTGTTCGCGATCGTGCCCGTCGCGTAATTGAGGGTGCCGGCATTCTCGTAGACCAGGATTACCGTGGAGTTCTGGGAGCCAACGAACGCGAGTGCCGGGTTGCGGCCGGCGACAGGCGTGGATCCACCCGAGGCACTCACCGCTCCGTGCCCGACCCAATCGATCGTGACACCGCTCACCGTGCCCAGCCAGTACCAGAGCGCGCCGGAGCCGGAGTCATGGACTTCGACCACCAGCTCGTTGTCGTTCAAGGCAACCGCCGGAGTGACTCCGCTGTCGCCGGACTGTCCTTCCAGGCCGATCGTCGCCTCGTTGTCGCTGGGTAGTGCCAGCTCCGTGCCGATGACACTGCCGACCCTGGCATAGAGTTTGTTATTGAGGATACTGCTGCTGGTGTGGATCGCCACGACGACGTTGTTATTGTTGATGGCGCAGCTCGGCTTGACGCCGGCACTGTAGTTGAGACCGCTGATTCCGAAGAAGACGCTGTTCATCACGGAGGCTCCGGCAGGTTCGAAACGGTGAGTCCATCGTGGGGCTCTTGCGGAGGCGATTTCGATGCAGGCGACATTCATAATGGAGCCGGTGGGTCGAGTCAATCGGGTACAAATCGGGCGGCCTGGCTGTCAGAGCAAGGTGAGTACGAGCGCCGCGAGGACCTGCCGTGAAGCGCCTGCTAGATACGAATTCGTGCGTGAAACCGGTCTGCTTCAACCGCGTTTCTGCTATCGCTTCGGATTGCGGCGCACACGCATCACAGACGGGAAGACTCATCGGTCGCCCCACAGACGGGCTTTGACCTCGTCCCAGGTCGCGCCGACCATGGGATCAGCTTCGTACTTCGCTAGCCGCTCGTCGAGCTCGGTTCGTTGCGCTTCGGTGAGCGGGACCAATTCTTGGGATGCGATGATGCTGTCCCAGATCTCTTCCACCAAGAGGATTCGTTCCGTGACGTTGAGCTGATCGATGCCCAGCGACTTCATGGTTGTCGACATTGGCGAACCCCCGACTTCCAACTTGAACGGTACGAAAGCCTTATCGTATCGGATTATCGCTTGCCCTGGGAGTCTTTTTGGAGTACTGGAAACTCTCCAGGACAAGGGCGGAATCGGCTTGGAGCAGTTACGCCGGGAGCTTGGTCTAGACGGAGACCTTCCTGCCGATGGCCCAGACGCCAAAACATGATTGTCACGCGCCACGGGTGCGATACCCGGCAAGCTGACACGGCGAAACGGGATGTTCGCGCAATTCCGCAAGGATGGCCTGCCAACTTGGTAGATGGATTCGCTGCGCAATCTCCCGATGACGAGCGGGCGGTGCTAAAATAAGATGGATCATGTATCGGAGCATCAGGAGGTGACCGCGATGACGCAATTGACTTTGGAATCGCTAGCAAAACGAGTCGAAGCGTTGGAGATCGCACTGGCGACGAATCCACCGAATCGTTCGCCGAAAGACTGGCGCAGAGTGGTTGGCATGTTCGGCGACAGCGAGTTCATGCGCGCAGTCGATGAGGAGTGCCAACGGATGCGCGAAGCCGAGCGCGAGGCGGCGCGGAACGGCGAGTGTCCGGAATGATCGTCATCGATACTGATCACGCCACATTTCTCAAGTATTCCGAAAGCGAATGCGGACGCCGTTTCATCGATCGACTGGCCGCCATTCCTCGAGTCGAGAACTGGCTGGACTGACCCTGCATCGCAATTCGGCAGGCGGGTGTTGCGAATTGGGCGCAGACGTTGGTCACGGGCATTGCCGCCAACTCTTCGGATGGCCGAGAGTCCACGGCCCGGGAGTCGTGCCAAGCGTGGGAACTCTGCGATCGAACACCGAGAACGCACTGCGCAAACACACGCGCGACGCAAGAAAATCGACACGTCGCTGCCCAACCCCTTGTGCGCTTTGGCGTTGCGCATGTTTTTGGAATAATCGGAAAAAGTGCCTATCCTGCGTCGTAACGATCGACCAGCGTTGAGGTTGCGCATGCGTTTTGAATAATCGGAATAAACGGACTGGAAACCACGATCTGACCGCATCCTATTGCATCGTTTAGGGTTGCGCCTGTGCACGGAATAATCGGAACTCGGCGCGTCGTTGCACGACGTTGCCACAAGGTGTTTACAGGGATTGGTGTTGCGCATGTGTTTGGAATAATCGGAACTCTTGGGCGAGTGGCGCTGTTGTTGTATCTCCTTGGTCACCCAGGAGTTGCGTATGCGTTTTGAATTATCGGAACAGGGCATCCAACCGGTGAATCCGGCAAGGTACATTCAATTCGTGTTGGTGGCTGGTCCCAGTATGACGTCGAAATCACCGCGTTCAGAGACGAATGTCATGATAAAAATACGAGCCTTGACAAACCGTTCAGGTGGCATATTTTAGTAAGGGAATGAAGCCGCCGAACGAAAAACAAGCTGTATCGGAGATAATCGACCTGTTGACCGACCTGTTCGGCAGTTCGCCGAAAGCGATCGAGGCGCAAGAGGTCGGCGCCACCAGGCGCTACGACTACGCAATTTCGGTAGACAGTCATCGGTTCATGGCAGAGTACAAGAGCAACGCGTCCACCGGTTCGGTGGCCGCGGCCATCAATGGATTCAAGTGTTCCGCGGAGACCGATCGAGTCGGGGCCCTCCCGCTCATCATCGTTCCCTATATGGGCGAAGTCGGACGACAGCTTTGCGACCGGTTTCGGATTTCCTGGCTCGATCTCTGCGGGAACGCCAAGATTGTTAAACCGGGGCTCAGGATTTGGATCGAGGGCCGCCCAAATAAGTACCGCGATCGTGGCCGGCCGCCAAACGTTTTTGCTTCCAAGAGTTCACGGGTCGCACGTCAACTCTTGCTTGATCCCCGGCGGTTCCAGTCCCAAGCCGATTTGGCCCGTCAAACCGGACTGGGAGATGGCTTCGTCAGCAAAATCGTTCGCCGGCTCGAACAGGAGTACTACGTCGACGTGGACGAAAAGAGAGCGGTACGACCACGCGATCCCAACGTGTTGCTTGACGCCTGGCAGAATGCCTATGACTTCGACCGTCATCGCATCGTCAAGGGACATGTGCCAGCACGCACCGGCGACGAGCTGCTTCGACGAGTCGCTCAAGACTTTCCGGGGGAGGAACTGAAATGGGCAGCGACTGGCCTGAGTGCGGCATGGCTTTACACCCGTTTTGCAGCTTTCCGACTCGTGACCATCTACCTGTCGTCAATGCCAACGCGCCAGTTGCTGAAAGCGATGGAGTTCTCGGACGAACCGAAGGGCGGCTAACCTGTGGCTCGTTCTTCCGGATGACGAGGGCGTCTTTCACGGCAGTCAGTCACAAGATGGAATTCGATGTGTGAGTGCTGTGCAAACTTACTTGGACTTGAAGAACCAACCAGAACGAGCCAAGGACGTAGCCGTGGAGCTTCGCAGAAAGCTCCTCAATTGGGGGCAGCATGGCTCGTAAACCCACTAAAGCAGCAGACTATCCGCCGATGGGAACGAAGCTGCGTCGCAGAATTCCTTGGCGACCCGCAGGACGAAACGATCAGAGCCGATGCCGCGGGAGCCGTGCGATCACTTCTGAGACTTTGCCAAGAAGCCTGAGCGCAGGCCGCTTGGCAGCGCGTTCCGCATGTCAGGATCCGATTGCGTTTGTGCGGGGAATAATCTGAACTCGGGCGCGTCGTTGCACGGTGTTGCCGTACGGTGTTTACAGGGATTGTCAGGGTGCCGCACACTCCGTGCTCTCCATCGCATCACTCGTTTCAAGGAGAGGCCCCTGACCCTTTGCATGGCATGAAAGCGGCCAACACCGCAATTTGCCGCAAAATGAGCGGCCTCCGGCGGTTAGGCAATTCTTTATTTTACAGGAAACGCAGGGATTCGCAAGGTTTCCACAGATTCTGCTGTAACTTTTGCTGCAAGTCGGGCGAGCTTTTGGATGGGTGGCCTGGCCTGACGAGCGCGATCGGTCGTCGACCAATCAACACGGAATCAAGATCGGTGACACTAAGGGGGTTCTGCGTGCCAGAGTCTGACTGCCCCGTCGTGGCTAGCGGAAGCCAGCGTCGATCCGTCGGGCGAGAACGCCACGGCGTTGACACGCTGGGCGTGGCCGTCGAGCACGAGAATCAACTGGCCGGTGACCGGATCCCAGAGACGCACCTTCGCGTCGCCGCACGCGGCGGCGAGCGTCCGGCCGTCAGGCGAGAACGAGAGGCCCCAAATCGCTGTATCTGAGCCCTTGACCGACCTCCGCCGCGACCATGTCGCGACATCCCAAATCGCGAGCTTGCCTTGGTCGTCCCCTGACACCAGGAGAGACCCATCGGGTGAGAACACCAGGGATGAATTCTGTTTGGGACAAGGCAGCGAGAACACTTCGCGGCCCTCCTCGACGTCGAAGACCCGAATCGTTCGGTCGTCGCTCGCTGAGACGAGGAGCGTGCCACTCGGGTGGAACGCCAGGGCACGGACCTTGTCGGTATGCCCCTCAAAGACCAGCATCGGCTCGCTACGATCGACATCACAGACTCGGACAGTCCTGTCCGATCCAGCCGAGGCAACGAGCCGTCCGTCCGGGGATAGCGCCACCGCGCGCACCGGACCGGTGTGTCCCCGGAGCACGGCGCGCGGCTGGCCACTGGGCAGGTCCCAGAGCCGGACCGTATTCTCGAAGCCCGCGCTGGCGAGTAGCGTGCCATCGGGGCTGATCGCTAGCGATGCGACGAGCGCACCGTGCCCCTTTAGCGTTGCCAGCAAGGAGCCATCGCCAGCGTCCCAGAGCTTGATCGAATGATCGTCCGCGGAAGAGATTAACGTTGCGCCGTCCGGTGTGTACGCCAGTCCCCAGACCTCGGCTTTATGCCCCGCGAGGCGGGAGATGGGTTCGGGCTTCTTGACGAAATGCCAGGAGCGGATACGGCCGTCCTCGCTCTTGAAGATCAGGGAATCTCCCTCGGGTGCGAAGACCAGGCACCCCACACTCCCCGATTTGCCAGGGAACTCGGCCAACTTCCGTCCCGAGGACGTATCCCAGAGAGTCGCGGGCAGGCCGATTCCGCCGCCCGCGAGCGTTTTCCCATCGGGCGAGAAGGCGAGGTGAAAGTCCCTGCCGGAGACCTTTTCGAGCGGAACTGGGCGGGGATTGGTGCTGACGTCCTTGATCAACTGGATCGCTTCGCCAGTTGCCGTGACTCCGGCGAATCGATTTCCATCCGGAGAGAACGCGGCCAGGCGCATCATTTGAAGTGGCAGCGAACCAAGCTCACGCTCAGAGCGAGTATCCCAGAACGTGATTCCCCACGAATAGGCGGCAAGGATGTGGCCGTCGGGAGAGAATGCGATGCCGCCGATCGCTGGGAATCGGTGGCGCAGGGTCTTCATCGGCTGGCCGGTTGCGGCGTCTCTCAGCGTCACCGTACTACCGGCGAGCATGCCCGTGGCCAGCCATCGGCCATCCGCGGAGTAGGCGGTCTTGTCACAGAGAATCGGCGCCGCGCCAGGCACGGGGTGTTCCGGGCCTTGAGCGAGACTCCACCGCACCGCCATGTTATTCGAGGGATCACCGTTCGCGTCGTGTTCCAGAATAACCAGCATGCGGCCGTCCGGGGAAAACGCCAGGCTGACGACGTATCCCTTGATCCCCGGGATGCTGGCGAGCAGGCGGCCAGTACCCGGATCCCACAGCTTGACCTCGCTTGGCGTCCCTTCCACCGTCGACCAGGAGGCCAAGGTTCCGCCATCCGACGAGGACATCAGGCCGGAGACTTCTCGCGGATGGCCCTGAAAACGCTTGCGTTCTCGGCCCGCAGCAAGGTCCCAAATGACCAAGGTGCCGTAACCATCGCCCGAGACCAGGTTCCGGCCATCGGGCGAGAGAATCATCGTCATCGTCTCGTGGTCGGCGAGGACCGAGACGTCGCGGTGGCACAGGCGGCGAAGGTAGTGCCACTCGAAGCCGCGAAGGTCGCGACCGGGCGACTCGGGCGTGAGCTGTTCGAGAATCTCCTGGGCGAGCTCGGCCTGCCCGGATGCCCAGGCTTGGTGGGCCAGTCGCATCTGCGAGTCGTACCAGAGCCGGCGGGTTGCCGATTCATTCTCCTCGGCGAGCTCCAGCGCCGATCTCAACTCGCTGTTGTGGCGGCGGAGCACGCCGTCCCGCCAGAAGGCGGCGCCGCCCAGCCCCATGACGGCGGCGAGCAAGATGCTCATGGCAGCCGCGGCGGCCGACTTGTTCCGCCCGGCCCACTTCGCCACGCGGTCGATGGCGCCATGCGGCCGAGCGAGGATCGTCCGGCCTTGAAGCAATCGGCACAAATCGTCGGCCAGGTCGAGTGCGTTAGCGTAGCGGCGGGCCGGGTCCTTCTGGAGGCACTTCAAGCAGATGACTTCCAGGTTGCGCGGGACGTACGGCCGAAGTCGCCTTGGCGGCAGTGGGTCCGCTTGCCGGACCAGCTCCATCGTCTCCAGCGCCGTCGCGCCTCGGAACGGGGGCAGGCCGGTCAGGCATTCGTAGAGGATCGCGCCGAGGGAGTAGACGTCCGTCGCCGGGCCGACCCGGCGATGCCGGCCGTCGGCCTGCTCGGGAGCCATGTAGGACGGCGAGCCGAGCACCAACCCGGAGAGGGTCTGCCCGGCGACCGCGAGGTTCTTGGCCAGGCCGAAGTCGGTGATCTTGAGGGTGCCATCGTCGGAGATGAGCACGTTGGACGGCTTGAGGTCGCGGTGGACCAGTTCGGCCTGGTGGGCGGCGTGGACCGCTCGCGCCAGCACCTCGGCGGTCCAGGCGGCCTCCGGCGCACTCATCGGCGCCGCGGCGAGACGGCCGGCCAGCGTGCCGCCGCTGCAGGATTCGAGCGCGATGTAAGCGAGGCCCTCGTGCTCTCCGACCTCGTAGATCTGGACGATGTTGGGATGTTTGAGCCGGGCGACGGCCTCGGCTTCCCAGCGGAACCGCTCGCGCTCGGCCGCGCCCGCGTGGGCGCCCGAGAGGATCATCTTCAGCGCCACGATCCGTGATAGGCCGCGGTGGCGTGCCTTGTAAACGACGCCCATCCCGCCGCGGCCCAGCGTGCCCAGGATCTCATACCCCGGCACGAAGACCGGCGTCGCGCCCGGACCGCCGTCCGAGGGCTCGGTACCTACCCCGGGGCGTCCCGGGACCGACGGTGGCATGACGCTCGTATCGCGTTCGCCCGCGGGGTCCTCGCCATTGCGCCGCTCCATCGGGATGACCGAGCGATCGGGATCGCCCGGGCCGAGCCCGTCGAACGAGATCCGCACGGCCCTTGTCCTCCCAACCAAAATGCTTGCTGCGTAATTTGGAGAATTGACCGGAGCAATCGACGTCTCCTCCCAGCCGCGGCAATGCCGCAGAGGCGAGGAGCAAATGTGGAACGAGTGGAATCGGTGGTGGAGTGGTCGAGGCGCGCCTGGCGAACGGCCGCCTGAAGAATTGGTCCTGCCCACATCCGATTTAAAGAATGATCCGGCGGCGGAAAGTGAACCGGACGCGGTCGATTCCCAGATTGACCTCATCACATTTCCGGACGCGATCGACACGAAATCGGAGAATGCGGACGCCTGCATTGCGGAGACGGTCCATCCTGATGAACGTACACCCGAGCCGCCGGGCCTGCCCGATCGTGGGGATGAGACCGCTCCGGAGTTTGGAGACGCCCCGCAGTCGCCTGCCCGGGACGACCTCGGTGTGGAGGCGGACGAGCCCTCCGGGGTTCCGACCAACGAATTCGACAGCCCGCCGGCCCAGTTCGACCCGGTCGCTGAGCTCAGGCGGCAAGGGCTCGGGCTGCCGACCGGCAAAAGACGCACGCAACGCGGCCGGCGGCTGGCTCGACCCGAGGAGGTGAAGCCGGCGGCGTACAATCCCCAGCAGCGACTCATGATCCTCGACTGCTGGCAGCGCAGCGGCTTGCCCGCCAAGGATTTCGCAACATTGGTGGGCGTCTCCAAGCATACGCTCTATGCCTGGAAACAGCGGTTCACCCAACAGGGACCGGCCGGCTTGCTCGAACAGCCTCGAGGCGCCCGCGAAGGAAGCCGCTTGCCCGACCTGACCAAACGCACCATCCTCTTGCTCAAGCAGGCGCATCCCGACTGGGGATGCGAGCGAATCAGCCAGATGCTGGTGCGCGGCCCGGCACTGCCGGCCAGCCCGCCAGCGGTCGCCCGTGTGCTTCATGAGGCGGGCTACCAGTTGCAGGAAACCCCCACACGACCTCATCCCGACAAGGTCCGCTTCTTCGAGCGGGCCAGGCCCAGCCAGCTCTGGCAAACCGACCTGTTCACCTTCGTGCTCAAGCGGCAGAACCGGCGGGTCTACCTGGTTGCCTTCCTCGACGACCACAGTCGGTTCATCGTCAGCTTCGGTCTGCACGCCAGCCAGTCGACGGCCCTGGTGCTGGAGGTTCTCCGTGCGGGCATCGCGGCCTACGGAGTCCCCGAGGAAATCCTCACCGACAATGGCGCTCAGTACGTGACCTGGCGGGGCGAGAGCGCTTTCCAGAAGGAGCTCAAAGGGCGCGGCATCCGCCAGATCGTGGCCGCGCCGCGCCATCCTCAGACCTTGGGCAAGATCGAGCGGTTCTGGGGAACGCTCTGGCGCGAGTGCGTGGAGACGGCTGTGTTCCTCGATCTGGCCGACGCTCGCGCGGATCGGCCACTTCATCGACTGGTATAACTTCCAGCGCACCCACAGCGGGATCGACGGCCTGGTGCCGGCGGACCGGTTTTTCGGGGCGGCTCCCGAGGTCCTCCTGACCCTCAAAGATCGGGTCGCCGCCAACGCACTGGAGCTGGCTCGCAACGGCTTGCCCAAGCCCCCGTTCTACGTGACAGGCCAACTGGGCGGCAAGAATTTCAGCCTGCATGCCGAAGGCGAGCGCGTGTTCCTGACGCGCGAAGGGGGCGTTCGACAAGAAGTGGATCTGGTGCCGCCAGCCGCTCCTGCGGACTCAGCCGCGATGCCCAAGGCCATCTGCCCGGATGGCTCTCCGGCCGCCGGACTGCTCGGCGATGTGCCGGCACAGACGCACGAAGAGCTGCCGCCGCAAGGGCCCCCGCTGGCGACGCCGGACGAGACAGCGAACGAGGAAGGAGGCAAGCCATGACGGCGAACCCTGCCTCGGCCCGGCCGCACGGCCCGGCGCCTCGACAAAAGGAAGCCGCGGCGCAGCGATCGCGCGGAACCTACCGGCGGCAACTGACGGCGGATTGTCCCCAAGCCCCGCACATCGGCCCTGAAGCCAGACGCGCCGCGGCTCTGGTCCTCGAAGTGCTGGCCGGAGTGCGGACTCCCGCTGGTGCCGCGACGGCGCTGGGAATCCGGTTGCCGCGCTACTATCTCCTGGAGCAGCGAGCCATTCGAGGGCTGATCTGGGCGTGTGAGCCCCGTCCGGTTGGGCGCACGGTCTCGACCGACCGGCGGCTGGCTCGCCTGGAGCGCGAGCTGTCTGTCAGTCGGCGTGAGCTAGCTCGCCATCAGGCGCTAGCCCGAACCACTCAACGCGCGTTGGGGCTGGCGCCGGCGGCCAGCAAAACGCAGGAAGCGTCCAGCGGAACCAAACGGCGGCGGCGGAAACCGTGCGTGCGAGCACTCCGCGCCGCGCGGTTGCTGCAAACCGCGGATTCACCTGGCAAGGAAGGGCCGGCTGCGGTACAAGGACCCGTTGGGAAACCCCCTGCGGCGGGGCCCGCTGGCGATGGGAATCGACCAGCGGCGTTGGAGACGATCCGCTCCGAAGGGCAGGGCGATCACGGAGGGTCTATCCATGCCGGCCGGCCGAAAGCCATTGAGCATCGCTGACCAAGTCGACCGTCTGGCAGGATCACCCGTAGCCAAGGCCCGGCTGCGGGTGATCCTGGCCAATCTCGCGGGGGAGATCAACATCGCCGACGCGTGCGCCGATCTGGGAATCGAGGAGTCTTGGTTCTTCGATCTCAAGCACGAGAGCCTGGAGCGCTGGGTGAAAACCCTGGAACCGGGATCACCTGGCCGGCGTCCCTCGGCGGAGAAAACGCCCGAGCAACAGCAGATCGCGAATCTGGAACAAAAAGTTGAGCGGTTGGAGCTGGAGCTGAAAGGGGCCCAGTTACGGGCGGAGCTGGCGCGCCAAGGTCTGTCTCGGCCCAAGCCGCAGCTCAAGCAAGCCGCAAAAAAAGCGAGTCGGTGAGGGATCAAGTTGAAGATGCAGGCAGCGTCCCTCACCGAGACCATGAGGCCAGGAAAGCGTCCACGAATTCCGATGTGTTCCCGGACGCCGTAGCCGAAGACACTCGGGACGACACCGACACCGAATTCGACTTCGAGCTTGAGAGCCAAACTGCGGCGGTCGTGGTCGACGAGGCTAGCGATCCGGCATGTCGTCACGACCGCGGCATCGGGAGCGCGTGGGTCGGCAACGATGGTGCCGCGCTCTTGTCGATCGCGACCGCCATGCCGGGCTGGACGATGACCACCGCGGGAGACCCCCTTGGCCATTCAGCCGGCACGCCGCCGTGTGCGCGTGGTGAGGCGCGGGCCGGTCAGGCGGCGGTCGAGGGATGTCGCCGAGACTCGCTGCCACTGGATGATCGCGCCGGTCAGGCCGAACGTGTGCCAACGCCCGACAACCGTGAGGTACCGCGCCGCGGTTGGGATCGCCAATCCAAGCGCCGATGGAGCGAGCGCGATCTCCGAAAACGGTCGGTTGCGTTTCGCCGTTACGCGCGTGGCCACGGCTGGTCGACGGAGGAGACGGCCGGTGCTCTTGGTCTCTCACCGCGCACCATGTGGAATTGGGATCGAGGTTGGGGCGCAGATCGGCTGGCGCCGCGTCCGCGGGGGCGGCCGCCGCAGATCGCCCCGGTCGAGCGCCAAGCCGAGGTCACCGGCTTTTTGGAACTGCACGGCCCGAGCATCAGCCTATCGAGTCTCCAGGCCGAGTATCCCGATGTCGCGTGCGCCGAACTGGCTGAGCTCAAAGCGGAATATCGTGCCGAGTGGCTCCAAGAGCATGTCGAGGAACGGTGTCGGCTGGAGTGGCTCTGCGGAGGCAGCGCGTGGGCGATGGATTTCACTCATCCCCTCTACCTGATCGACGGCGTCTTGCCTGCGATCCTGAACGTGCGCGACCTGGCGAGTCGACAGCAGTTGCTCTGGCTGGCGGTGGCGCGTGAGGACGCGGCGACCGTGGTGGAAGCACTGGCCGATTTGTTTGAGGAGCACGGTGCACCGCTGGTCATGAAATGTGACAACGGTCCGGCGTTCCGCGCCCACCTGACGAAGCGCTTCTTGCTCGGCCGGGAGGTTTTCACTTTGTACTCGCCGCCGTACTGTGCCCAGTACAATGGCGGCTGTGAGCGTGCCAACCGCACGCTCAAGGAGTTGACCGCGCACGTTGCCGATCAAGCGGGTCGCCGCGACTTCTGGACGAGCGACGATTCTCCTGACCGCGCGTCTTCGCGCCAACCGACTGAGTCGGCCGTGGGGACCGACGGGACTGACTCCGGAAGAAACCTGGGCGGGGGTGCACGACCGGGATTGTAGCCCACGGCGTTCAGCCTGTACGTCGATAATACCGGCGCCCCGATGCTGCTTCTTGCCTGTCTTCCCAGAATGTCTTGAGGGGCTCTGTCTCACTCAGATGATCGGCGCGTAATTGCAAGATCGCTTCGGCACCCTTCTCCGACCAGAATTTCTCCGTTCCCTTGACGCGTCGGTTGAACATCTTCACCGTCGATTCCATGTGACTTGACGTGATCGGTAATCCGGCCGTTCGATACTGATCGTAACGCATCCTATCCTTGTTGTTACGCAGATAGCTCAAAGCGTCGGCGACGACGCGGCGAGGGGTGGTTTCACCGTCTGCTTCTTCGGGGGTTCCCAACTCCGATTGTCGAATCTCGAGCGCCGAGATTACCTCTTCAACACGACCGCTCCAAACCTGCTGAATCAAGGCCGTATACACTTCCCAGCCTGCTCGAAATCCCCGGCCCGCGATGGCTGCCGCGAACACATACGACAGCGCATGGATGAAATCCAGAATCGGAATATAGTCGCTGAACCATTGCTTCTGGATCGTCCAATTGGCCGTCGCACCGTCGGCGACGAATGCCTTCCGAGCCGCGACCGCGAAGCCTCGCGCCCACGCGGCCCAGGCCAAGATTTCTCCAAATCGCTGGGCTCGCTCCCGCGTCGCGACCATCGTGCGCACCCGTGGCTTGGGTCTTGCGGTCTCCGCGTCCTGGTGCTGTTCCTCCTCGGCCGCCGAGTTGGTTTCGGGCGCGAGCGACTCGGCTGATTCATCCTTGGCTCCTCCGACGTGCCCCTTGATCTCGCGCGTGAGCTTGAGTATCCGCGTCGGATCGACGAAATTCTCCGGGATTTCCGGGCACGGATCGCTGACTGAGACCTTGCTGGTCATCGTCATCAGCAAACCGATCTTATCCTCACGCCAGTGCCCATTCCGATCGCATGGATCGTCATCGGCGGTCGCGGTCTGATCAGTATCACACTTGCTGCGATCGAGGATTTGTAGGCGACCACCGTCCATCATCACGGTCGCCACAGTCGATGGGGGCGGGGGATTTGCGACCGGTGATTTGCAGCGGTCCATCAGCGGTAACGCTAAAAACTCATCAACGGCCTGATCACGCTGTTCAACACGTTCCCACCCAATTTTTTCCGTGATCCGTTCCACTTGCTTGGTGGCGACGCTCAACCCGCCCAACGCATTGAGCGCGCCACTGCCCTGGGCGAACGACGTGAACTGCGTACCCGCGTAAACGATCGCCTTCAACACCTCGGGACTGTAATTCCCCTGATCAATCCCGAGCGCGCGGGACTGAGGGAAAAAAAGCTGCCCGGCATTTGCGGCAGTAACGTTTGGGCTCGTTCCATTGGGCCGTGCCGACTCGGGTCTGCACGCCCCTGGGTTCGTAAGCATCGGCCGGTTCAACCGAGCCGCCGCACCCACTGCAACTTTCGGCCTCGGGAGGAACGTCCTCTGCTTGCCGACCGACTGCCTGTTCGATCATCTCCCGGGAAATCTCCTGACCGATCTGGACGGCGAGTTCCTCGATGTCGGCGAATTTAGTACCCCACGGGACGCCACCGTCGCCGTAGACGCGCCGATTCAACTCTTTGGCGAGGCCACCCAACAGGTTTTCCAGTTCATCCTTGACGACCGCCGGTTCCTTGACGCGTGCCATCCCTGGCTCCTTCCAGTAGTTGCGACTCCAGACGAAACGGCATTCCCGACCGCATCATAACGAAAACCACTTTGCTGCGCAAAGACCGTCGTGCACCCCCTGGGCGGTGCGCGCCGTTTTGTCACTGGACAGACGCAAAAACATGTGG
Source organism: uncultured Isosphaeraceae bacterium (assembly GCA_963781785.1). Taxonomy (GTDB): domain Bacteria; phylum Planctomycetota; class Planctomycetia; order Isosphaerales; family Isosphaeraceae; genus CAWAHD01. The sequence goes on from CAWAHD010000002.1 coordinate 3,065,391, forward strand.
CAACATTTAAGGAGCGAGATCGCGACTGTCCTGGAACAGCGCACGATCGACCCAGCAGCCGCGCTCTCGCATTACCCCCAAGCCGAGATCGAGCGGATCGCGGCGCAACCCGTCCTCGAGCAGCTCGGTCTCCTTCATGTCACGAGGAGACGAATTACTCCGGCATTTTGACGCCCAATCGCTGCACGAATAATGGTGGGGGCACAGCCGTGAGTCAGGCTGCCGAACGGCTCGACTGGATGCGGGAGGCAATGCGGCAACAGGTTGGCGATGTCGAACTGGCCGTCACTCTGATCCGCCAGTCCTGCGATGAAGTGAAGAATGAAAGACGGTCGTTGTGATCACCTAATTGCCCGCTCTGCACTCATGGGCGAATGGTCCCCGCGCCAGAGGATCGGCCGCGGCCCAACCCGGCCTGTGTGAAGAATCTGCCGGTCAGGAGCACGAGCCATGTCCAAGACGATCGAACAACGCCTGGAAAATGTCGAAAGGGAGCTTGCCGCACTCAAGGGCGCAGTTGAACGTCTGAAACCTGACCCGAATTGGATCAGCTTGATCTGCGGGACGTTCAAGGACGATCCCGAATTTGATGAAGTGCTGCGGCTTGGGAAGGAGTTCCGTGACGCAGATCGGCCGAAGGACAGCGAATAGATGTTCGTGCTCGACACCGATCATGTCGGCATCTTGCAGCGGCAATCGGCGCCTCAGTTTGGCAATTTGATTCGCAGAATATCTCAGTACGCTCAATCGGACTTCTTTGTGACGATCGTTTCGTTTCATGAACAGGTCGTGGGTTGGAATGCCTACCTGGCCCGAGCAAGAGACTCTTCCGCCACCGTGCGTGGTTACAGCAAGTTGGAAGGAATCCTGGGCGACTTCGCTCGTTCGCAGGTATTGCCGTACACTTCAGCCGCAGCCGACATGTTTGAAGAATTGAGGAAACAGCGAGTTCGAGTCGGTACGATGGATTTGCGGATCGCTGCGACTGTGTTAGCCAACAGCATGACGGTGCTGACACGGAACCTCGCTGATTTTCGGCGAGTTCCGGGCTTGGCTGTTGAGGACTGGACCGTCTGACGCGGGGTCCGTAATCCCTGATCACCGTTCGCCATCGCGAACGCTGTGTCCAAGCCGAAGATGTCGGGGGACGCAAATCGGGGCGCGATCAGTTTGTGCAGCGGGACGAAAACCGGGACGTGACACTAGGCTCCGTTGCCGCGGGCCGCCAGGCCCTTCGCCCACTCGGTCAATCGGCGTCTCCACTCGACATCGTCGGAGCTGTCCTCCTCGACCAGCCACCGGCGGACGTCTTCGGGGCGCACGGGCAGCCACCGGCTCCGCTCGACCGCGGTATACTTGCCATCGGGCCCGAGCTGCTCGAATACGACCTGGTCCCCGTCGAAGCGCCAGACCTCGGACACTCTGAGCGCGGCATAGATGGCCGGCCGGTCGACCAAGGACGGTGAGATATCGATCTCAACGGCCAGGTCGGGGTCGGGGTAGTCGGCGGTCGTATTTGTCCGCTTCGCGCGGGCGGCATTGGCCGCCACCAGCTTTTCGGCATCAAAGATGGTGCACTGGTCGGCTTCAATGGCCCGCGTCGCCTCGGAACGCTTCCACGTCGACTCAACCAACGCCCTGCCTGGAATGCCGCAGGCCGCCCGGACGGCCTTTACGAAATCGCCGATGAGCTCCCGATACTCCTCATGATCCGTCCCTTTGGTCATGATCTCCAGGTCCTTGCCGTCATAGGTCAGAAAGACGTGCTGGTCCTCGCTGATCGCGTCGGACAGCCGGTCGTAGAGATCCCAGGATACGCCGCGGATCGCGATGCGCTGATCTCCCTCGGGCGTACCGCCCCGCTGACGCCTCGCCGGCGGTGCGACCGGTAACGGGATCGTGGGCATGGTCAGATCTCCGTGAGTCAGGCCGTCCGATCGGGTTGTCTTCATTCGTAGACGCCGTTCGCTGCGCGATCCATTCCGCGACCAACAAGTCTCACCATGACACCAGGTTAAGCGACATCAGCTCCATCGTCTACATGACAGGCTGCGCCGACGTCTCGGCTGGGAGCCCGTGCTCATCGCGGTGACGCGTTCCCTGTCGAGGCGTCGGCCCCCGCACGCGTCTTGCTGTAGCTCGCCAGGCCACCGGCAAGGCTTACGAAGCCGCAAAGCGGCGACATCGTACACCCTGGCGGCGTCAGCCCCAGGGTGGACCATCACCCGTTCGGGTCATCGAGCAATTTCTGCAAGCGATCGCCGAGCGGTGCCGGCAAGCGGGAAGGCCAGGTCGCATCGATCAGGCCGACGCCGATCATGTCGAGAATGTGAACCCTGTCTTTGAGTCGATAGGAAGTCAACTTCATCAGCAAAAGCGCTTCGAGGTTGACGACCTGAAATTCAAGGGCTCGTTCCGATTCGTCGATTCCTGGTAAGTTGTAGTCGTCGTCCCGTCGAACCTTTTCACCGGCGTAGAGGAGATGGATTCCACCGCTTGGCTTGCCTTGCGGCCCGTCGATGAAAGTATCGATATCGAGGACTTCGTAGTAAATAAACCCGGCCGCCTCAAGACAGGCTCTTGCCGGCGGAAAGTCGGGACGTCGAATGAGGATGTCGACGTCACGCGTATTACGGACGGCATCCTCATCGATCCGGCCGACCCACTCGGCGACGGCGTTGCCACCGGCGACGGCGTAAGGCACCCCGGCCGCGTCGAGCGCACGGGTTGCCCGGCGCAGCCGCTCCTTGACCTTTTCCGCTGCCATGAGCGCCCTTTCCCAACCGATCGGTTCGACTGCCGCATCTGCCATGACAAACGCTCCTTAGTGACCTTGTCTATCGTAACCAAAAAACACCAGATGTGGCGACTCGCAATCGTCACAGAGGAAGAAATGACCAAGCTGGTTGCACGGTCTAAACACGACAGCCAGAGTCGGCGCGGCGGAATTCGACCTCACGACCTCACGGGCCAGACAAACGGAGCGTCGGTCGCTTCGCCGCGCGTACCGCACCGTTCCCATCCGTTTTCACCAGAGACTGGATCGCGCCGGCCGACGCAGACGGTAAGATCAGTGCTTCGAACACAAGATATGCCGCTCCCCGATGTCTCCCAAAAGCACGAATATCACGCGGCAGCCAGCGAATGGGTTGAAGCAGAGCGAGCGCGGATTGATCGAGATATACACTCAGTCTTTTACTCTGTGGACTGCGGCCCGGTCGGGCCGCCGGAGGTCTTGATGAAGGGACTGTGCCGGGCACCGATCGTGGGGCTCATGTTCTGTCTGACCGTGGCCGGCTCCGCCGCGCGGGCCGACGAACCCAAAGCAAAAACAAACGAGCAGTTCTGGGAAGGGACGCTGAAAGTGCGTCCTGGAGTTGAGCTGCGCCTGCTCATTTTTGCGACCGATAGCGAAAAGGGTGAGATCACCGCCACGCTCGACAGCCCCGACGAGGGGTTCAAGGGGCTCAAGCTCAGCTCGGTCACGATCGACAAATCTCGGTTGGCCTTCGAGCTCAAGGTTTCCGCGGCGCAATACGAGGGCAAGATGAACGCCCGGGGAACCGAAGCGACAGGCACATGGAAACAGAGGGGCGCCGAGCTTCCGCTCAACTTCGTGAAAAAGGACAAACCGGCACCGGAGCCGAAAGTCGTGGGACCGGAGCAGATCTGGGAAGGCAAGATCAAGGCCGGCGCAGGGATCGAGCTCCGACTCGCGCTTCACCTTTCGAAGACGGACGCGGGAGGGATGGTCGGCACGTTCGACAGCCTGGACCAGGGCCAGAAGGGGATGAAACTCAGCTCGGTGTCCCTGGACAAGTCTCGGCTCGCCTTCGCGATGAAAATGGCAGCCATCACGTATGAGGGCAAGCTGAACGCCGAGGGAACCGAGGCGGTCGGCACGTTTTCCCAGGGTGGTGCCAAGCTGCCGCTCACGTTCAAGAAGACCGATAAGCTGAGCGTGGTCAACCGGCCCCAGACCCCCAAGCCGCCGTTTCCTTACAAGGTCGAGGCGGTCACGTATTCGAATATTCCGGCAGGAAACACCCTGGCCGGCACCGTGACCGAGCCCCAGGGCTCCGGACCGTTCCCGGCCGTGATCTTGATCAGTGGCTCAGGCGCCCAGGACCGGGACGAGACAATTTTCGGGCATAAGCCCTTCCTGGTGCTGGCTGATTACTTGACCCGCCGGGGCGTGGCCGTGCTGCGGGTCGACGATCGCGGCGTCGGGGGCTCGACGGGCTCGACGTCCGCATCGACGAGCGAGGACTTCGCCGGAGACGTGCGCGCGGGGATCGCCTTCTTGAAGACCCGGACCGAGATCGACGGCCAAAAAATCGGCTTGATCGGACATAGCGAGGGGGGATTGATCGCGCCCCTTGTGGCTGCCAAGTCAAGCGACGCGGCCTTCATCGTCCTCCTGGCCGGCACCGGACTGCCCGGCGACCAGATCATGATCTTGCAGGGCCAGTTGATCGCCAAGGTGATGGGAGCCGACCAGAAGGGGCTCGAAAAGCAAAGGAGGCTGCAGAGCCGTCTCTTCGAGATCCTTCGGAGCGAGACAAACCGCGAGAAAGCCACGTCCCTGATGCGCGATGCACTCAAAAAGATCATGAACGAGGCGACCCCCGACGAGCAGAAGGCCGTCGACGATATCGACGCCTTCGTCGACTCCCAGGTCAAAATGGTGGGATCTCCCTGGTTCCGCTTTTTCCTGTCATTTGACCCCCGGCCCACCCTGGCCAAGGTCAAGTGCCCGGTCCTCGCCTTGAACGGCGAGAAGGATCTGCAAGTCCCGCCCAAGGAAAACCTCGCCGAGATCGAAAAAGCGGTCAAGAAGGCCGGCAATACCCGGGTCACCGTCAAGGAATTGCCGGGGCTGAACCATCTGTTCCAGACCTGCAAGACCGGCTCGGTCGCCGAGTACGGCGTGATCGAGGAAACCATCGCCCCGGCCGCTCTCAAGGTGATCGGCGATTGGGTGCTCGATCAGGCCAAGAGCCCCTGATCAGCCGGCGCCAGGGCGCGGGCCCGCGGACGGCTCCCACCTCCTGGACATCCAAAACTGTTGACGGGATTTCATTTCTTGCGACCGATTTGACCCCCTGGAATGAGCGGGCTGACTTTCTTGACCTGGTTGTTATTGTCAACGAAATACCGTTTGTTCCCGACATAGTCCGTGACGTGAGTTCCCGGTGGAATCTCCATTGTTGTCAATGATTGATATTCTTTGTCGTCCAGATGGAACTTTGCGGACTTGAAGTCAACGTAGAACTCATCGGTTATGTGTGGCTTGAAGGGGACCTTGTGCTTGACGGATGAGTTTTTCAAACCCAGCGCCGTCCGCTGGAGATGCCCGGTCCTGGCAAATACAAAATCGCCGTCCTTGACAGAACCTTCGGTCGAGACGTCGTAGCGCGTCTGGTTATTACCGGCCTCCACTTCGATGACGGCATCGCGAACGACCAGATCTTCGCCCAAGGACAGGCGGAAGCGGCTGACGTCGTCCTCCCAGAGCTGGAAAGAGCCCTGCAGTAAAAGTTGATCGCCCTTCCTCGTGAACGACGAGATCGTCTTGATCCGGCTTCCGAACCCGAAACCCAGGCTGAACTCGACCTTCGTGCGTTGTTCGGAGACGATACTGATGGGGGTCGATTCGCGTTTTTTGATCGTCATCGAGCGGTCGTCGTACTCTTTCGATTCCAGGAACTCCCTGATCAAGCCTTCCGAATCGCTCCACTTCTGGTGCGATACAAACGTGGTGCTGGACTTGGACGGCGCCAAGGGCGTGGTAAAGACGTCCCGAACGAACGTCGTGTCAGCACCCCGGAAGATGATCTGCTCTTTGAACCGGAACGCCATCGGTTTCCGATGGCTCGGCGTCTGGCTTTTGCCCCGGGAACTTCCAGTACGGAAAAGGGTCCGGGGTATACACTCCCCGTCTGATGTAAGACATGTGGACGTTGTCGAATCGGGCATCCCGCGCTTTGAGCAGGTCGAGCAATTCCTTGGGGTTATCGGGAAGTTCCCCCCGAGAACCACGCCCGAACATGAGCAAGACGAGAAGACCCGCAAGTACCGCGGCGACACGGGTATTCGGATTCATCAGTCATTCTTTCGCAGTCCGGGATCTCAACCATTCAGCCCGCCTGGGTCAGTGTAACCTTCGTTCGAAACAAAAGCGAAGACAACCATCGGGGCGTTGGCTGGACGAGGTTCAAAAACCGATCGGCTTTTCGGAAGTAAGTGCGGTGCAAGTCTCTGGTTGCATCTTGTTCTGAACGGTTGGACAAGGGGATTGCAATCGGCAGCCGTCTTTGCCTATGCTGAAAGCCTTAAAGTGTAGGTGGATGTTTCCGAAACGGCTTTGAGAGGGCCGGTGGTATTTGGGGCGTGAGATGGCGATCACGAAGGAGAAAAAGCAGGAGATCATCGGGACTATTTGGCCGGGGCGACCTGGATACCGGGTCGCCCGAAGTGCAAGTCGCCTTGTTGACGGCCCGGATCAACGACCTGACCGATCACTTCAAGACGCACGCCAAGGACCATGCCAGCCGCCGCGGGCTGCTGATGATGGTCTCGAAGCGGTCGAGCCTGCTGAAGTATCTGCGGCTCCACAATCGCAAGAAGTATCTTGAAGTGATCAACCGCCTGGGAATCCGCAAGTAACGGCTGGCTCACGGGCTATTTGCCCTCATGAGCCGCCCAACCCGCATACCGCACCCGTTGTTCGGCTGGTTTGAACTTGTTAGTAGAGCGGCCGGTGCCGCTCGCCGATCCCAGGGGCGGAGGACGTCGTGGCGTCTGCCACGGTGTTCCCGTCATCATCTATTTTCCATTTGCCGCGGGCCCCGCGGCGCTCTCAGGTAGAGTCCATGTCGAGTACTTTCTTTTCCCGCAAGCTTGTCGAGCGGACCGTCGGCGGCAAGCTGTTGAGCATCGAGACGGGTTATCTTGCCAAACAAGCCAGCGGTTCCGTGGTCGTCCGAATGGGCGACACCATGACGCTGGTCGCCCTGGTGGCCGCGCCGGGCCGCGAAGGGCTCGATTTCTTTCCGCTCCAGGTCGATTACCGCGAAAAGACTTACGCCGCCGGCAAGTTTCCCGGCGGCTTCATCAAGCGCGAAGGGCGGCCGACCACCAAGGAAATCCTCACGTCGCGGTTGATCGACCGGCCGATCCGGCCGCTGTTCCCCGAGTGGTACCGCGACGAGGTCCAGATCCAGGCCGGGCCCGATCTCGGCCGACCGCCAGAACGACCCGGACGTCCTCTCGATGATCGGCGCCTCGGCGGCCTTGATGCTGGCGCGGGTGCCCGTTCTTCGGGCCGGTGGGCGCGATCCGGCTGGGCCGGATCGACGGCAAGCTGATCGCGTTTCCGACCGCCGACGAGCTGGAGAGAGCGATCTCGACCTGATCGTCTCGAGCACCGAGAAGGCGATCGTCATGATCGAGGGGTTCGGCGAAGAACTGCCCGAGCCCGAAATGGGCGACGCCATCATGGAAGCCCACCGCCTGAACCAGGAGCTGATCGCGCTGCAGAACGAGCTGATCGACGGCGGTGGGCTTGCCGCCGCTCGAGCAGCCCGCGGTGACGATCGACCCGCTGCGGCAGACGATTTACGAGCGGTACGGCGAGCCGCTCCGTGAGGCCAAGCAGATCGTGATGAAGGCCGAGCGGAACAGCGCCACCAAGGCGATTCTGGAATACGATCATCAAGGAACTGGTCCCGCGCCGGTGGCCGCCGTGGTCGCCGTCGCCGCACTCCCCGGAGGACCACGCGAGCCCCCGGTGGCGATCCGGCCCCCAGCCCGGTGCCCGCCGACTCGGAAGTGACACCCGGCTCGGATCAAGGCGGCGTTCGCGTCGGTCGAGGAGCGGGTCGTCCGCGAGCTGATCCTGGACGGCAAGCGGCCCGACGGCCGCGGGCCCCAAGGACCTGCGGTCGATCAAGTGCGAGGTCGGCCTCTTGCCCCGCGCACACGGCTCGGCCGTGTTTCAGCGCGGTGAGACCCAGGCCCTGGTGACCACCGTGCTCGGCACCGGCGCCGACGAGCAGCGGGTCGACGGCATCATGGACGAATACAGCAAGAAGTTCATGCTCGACTACAACATGCCCTCGTTCGCCGTCGGCGAGGTCCGGCCGATCCGCGGCCCGGGCCGCCGCGAGATCGGGCACGGGGCTCTGGCCGAGCGGTCGGTCGCGTCGATCTTGCCCGGCCCGCCGCGGTTTCCGTACACGATCCGCGTCGTTTCCGACATCCTCGAATCCAACGGCTCGAGCTCGATGGCCTCGGTCTGCGGCGCCACGCTCAGCCTGATGGACGCCGGCGTGCCGATCAGCGACCCGGTCGGCGGCATCTCGATCGGCCTGGTGCAGGACGAGGCCGCCGGCCGGCACATCCTCTTGACCGACATCATCGGCGATGAAGACCACTTCGGCGACATGGACTTCAAGGTCGCCGGTACCCAGCGAGGCGTCACCGGCATCCAGCTCGATCTCAAGAATCACGGGATCACCGAGCCGATCATCCGCGAGACGCTCGAGCAGGCCCACGAGGCGCGGCTGGAGATCCTCCGCGCCATGCTGCGGGCGATCAAGCGGCCGCGCGAGGAGATCTCCGCCAATGCCCCGCGGCTGATCCAGATCCAGATCAACCCCGAGAAGATCGGCATGGTGATCGGGCCCGGCGGCAAGACGATCCGCCGGCTCCAGGAGGAGACCGGGGCCAAGATCGACATCGACGACACCGGCGTCGTCACGCTCTCGAGCCTGGAGGCCGCCGGAGCCGAGGCCGCTCGCGACAAGATCGTCGCCATGACCGAAGGAGTCCAGGTCGGCCGGATCTACGAGGGCCGCGTGACGTCGATCAAGGAGTTCGGGGCCTTCGTCGAAATCCTTCCGGGCAAGGACGGGCTGGTCCACATCAGCGAGCTCTCCGAGGGCTACGTCTCGAGCGTGACCGAGGTCTGCCGCGTGGGCGATCCCATGCTGGTCAAGGCCATCGCGGTCGACGATCAGGATCGGGTGAAGCTTTCGCGGAAGGCAGCCCTGGCCGAGCGTGGTCAGGTCGACGAGCTGGCGAACCGGCCGCGACCCGCACCGGGCAGCGAGCCGCGGGGCCCGGGCGGCGACCCACGCGGTGGCGGCGGCCCTCCGCCGCGGCGCGGCGGAGGAGACCGAGATCGGGGGGGATATGGCGGCGACCGCGGCGGCGATCGCGGCGGGCCACGTCGCCCTTGATCGATCCGGCCGGACCGTCCTTGCCCTGGCCGGCGACCCGGGGTGAGGCGCCCTCCCGACCACTCATCCGGCAACCGGCGAGATCTCAGAATGGCCAACCTCCTTCCCAGTACCGTCTCGGACACGCCGGCCGAACCCCGGACGGACCCCCACGCCCGGACCGATTCGCCCGACCGCCAGCGACCGGCCAAAGGAGCACGCGGCCGGCGGGCTCGCCGCGCACTCCCCAAGCAGCCGCCCGCGAAGCCGCCAGCCCCGGCGGTCGACCACGAACCGGAGATCACCCGGCGGCTCCGCGCCCAGTATGCGGAGATCTCCCAGCTCGCCGGCGGGCTGGCCCATGAGATCCGCAACCCGCTCTCGACGCTCTCGCTCAACCTCGACCTCCTGGCCGAGGATTTTCAGAACCCGGAGACCACGCGGGACACGCCGCATTCGCAGCGGGTCGACCGGCTGCGGCACGAGGTCCGCCGGCTACACGGGATTCTCGACAGCTTCCTGCGGTTCGCCCGTGTCCAGGACCTCAAGCTCGAGCCGGCCGATCTGAACGACGTCGTCGACGAGCTCAGAGACTTCTACGAGCCCCACGCGGCGCACCAAGGGGATCGTGATCCGCACCCGGTTCGCGCCGGACTTGCCGCTGGTCACGCATCGATGCAGACCTGTTCAAGCAGGCCCTCTTGAACCTGGTCTTGAACGCGGAGCATGCCATGCCCTCCGGAGGCGAGCTGATTCTGACGACCCGGCACGAGGAGCCGTGGATCGTGCTCGACGTGATCGACACCGGCATGGGAATGACCGGAGACCGTGCGGTCCCGGATCTTTGACGCCTTCTTCTCGACACGACCGGGGGGCAGCGGCCTGGGCTTGCCGACGACTCGCAAGATCATCGAGGCCCACGGCGGTACGATCCAGGTGCAAAGCGAGCCCGGCAAAGGCTCGCAGTTCACCGTCCGGCTCCCCGTGCCACGAGGGGAGACCTCCCTATCGGTCTCTCATTCCCAGAATGACGTTGCGCACCCACAAACTTGAAAGCCGTCACGAAAACCGCTTGCCAGAACGAAAACGCGAAGCAAGGGCCGATGGACCAGCAGATCCGCGTCTTGGTGGTCGACGACGACGAACCCCACGCCGCGGCCGTGGCCGAGAGCCTCGAGCGAGTCGGCTACGACTGCGTCGTCGCCACCAGCGGCGCCGAGGGCCTGCGACTGATCGAGGAGCAGGTCTTCGATATCATCATCACCGACCTGATCATGGAGGGAGTCGGCGGCCTCGAGGTCCTGGCCAAGGCCAAGCGCGAGCTTCCCGACGCCGAGGTCGTGATCCTGACCGGCCACAGCACGATCAAGACGGCCGTCACCGCCATGCAGGCCGGCGCGTCCACCTACCTGACCAAGCCGCTGGATATCAACGAGCTGCGAACCAAGGCCGACAAGGCCTCGCAGTCGCAACGGCTCCAGCGCTCCAATATCGAGCTGCAAAAGCAGCTCAACGAGAAGTTCGGCTTCGAGGGGGTCATCGGCAACTCGACGGCCATGCACGCGGTCGTGGCCAGGCTCCGCCAGATCGCGCCGACCTCGGCCTCGGTCCTGATCACCGGCGAGAGCGGCACCGGCAAGGAGCTGGTCGCCAAGGCCCTGCACATCAACAGCCCGCGCAAGAACAAGCCGTTCGTGCCGCTCAACTGCGCCGAGCTGAGCGAGAACGTGCTCGAAAGCGAGCTTTTCGGCCACGTCAAGGGGGCGTTCACCGGCGCCGACCGCGATCGCATCGGCCGGTTCCAGTACGCCAACGGCGGCACGCTGTTCCTCGACGAGATCGGCGATATGCCGATCGCAATCCAGATCAAGCTCCTGCGCGTGCTCGAAACCGGCGAGATCGTGCGCGTCGGGCACCAACGAGCCGATCAAGGTCAACGTCCGGCTGATCTCGGCGACCAACCGCGACCTGGCCGACGCGATCGCCGAGGGCAAATTCCGCCAGGACCTCTATCATCGTCTCAAGGTCGTCAGCGTCAAGCTGCCCCCCTTGCGCGAGCGGCGTGATGATATTCCGCTTTTGATCGAGCACTTCCTCAAGGAATTCGCAGCCTCCCACGGCAAGACGATCACGGCGATCACGCCGGCGGTGCGCAAGGTGTTGATGGCCTATTCCTGGCCCGGCAACGTCCGCGAGCTCAAGAACACGATCGAAAGCATGGTCGTGATCGACGCCGACGGCAAGTTCTCGATCTCGACGATCTGACCGAAGACCTCCAGGCGCTCTCTACCGGCGGCAAGATCGATCGGGCCCGCCGGCGGCGATTCCCTGGTCGGCAAGTCGCTCGAGGAGATCGAGAAGCACTACATTGCCGAGACCCTCAAGCGCACCGAGGGCAACCGCGAGGAGGCGGCCAGGCTCCTGGGCATCGGCGAGCGGACGCTCTACCGCAAGATCAAGGAATACCAGCATCAATTGAGTTCGCATCTCTTTCTGAACGGAAGATCACGTTGTATAATACCTGGATTGGGGGAGCCAGGAGATCGATCGCGATGGGAATTCATCCGCCAGTTGCCGCCGTCGGTCATCAATCAGATTGCCGCGGGCGAAGTCGTCGAGCGGCCCGCCAGCGTCGTCAAGGAGCTGCTCGAAAACGCCATCGACGCCCAGGCAACGCGGATCGATCTGTCGGTCGAGCGCGGCGGCAAAGACCTGATCCGGGTCGCCGACAACGGCGTGGGGATGAGTCCGGAAGATCTGCTCTTGGCGTTTCAGCCGCATGCCACCAGCAAGCTCGCCGAGGCTGACGACCTGTTCCGGATCCGCACGCTGGGCTTTCGTGGTGAGGCCCTGGCGGCCATCGCCGAGGTGGCCAAGGTCCGGTGCCAGACGCGGCAGGCCGAGGCCGACCAGGGCTGCGAGCTTTCCGATCGAGGGTGGCACATTCGGTCCCGTGAAGAAGTGCGGCTGCCCCACGGGCACGGTGATCGAAGTCCGCAACCTGTTTCAGAACATCCCGGTGCGCCGCGACGTTTCTGAAGTCCGACATGACCGAAGCGGGCCACGTCGTCGACATGTTCTCGCGGATCGCGCTTGCGTTTCCGGCGGTGCACTTGACCTATCGATCGGGAGGCAAGGTCGCTGCACGACCTACCCCCTGCCGCGGGGGCTCGCGACCGGATCGCGATCTTTTTCGGCCGCGAGCTGGCCGAGTCGCTGCTTGTGGATCGAGGGTCAGCTCGACGACATGCACCTGTGGGGTTACGTCGCTCACCCGTCGCAGAGCCGCTCGACGGCCAAGGGGCAGTTCCTGTTTTTGGGTGGTCGTTACGTCCGCGACCGCTCGCTCAGCCACGCGCTCAATGAAGCCTATCGCGGCCTGCTGATGGTGGGGCGAATGCCGGTCGCCTTCCTCCACCTGGAGATTCCCCCCGAGCAGGTCGACGTGAACGTCCACCCGACCAAGGTGGAGGTCCGCTTCCGAGACTCGCAGCGGGTCTATAGCCACCTGCTATCGACTCTTCGTCAAACGTTTTTGAAGAGCGACCTGCATGCCCGGCTCCAGGCGACCGCCGAGCCAGGGGCAGAATCAGCCGGGGGGCCATCGGCAGGCCAGGCGGGCGTGCAGCCGGTCAAGCCGCTTTCGATCGGCCCGAGTTTCCCCGCCGGCCCTAGTCTTCAGACGTTCGAGCTGGCCGGCGGCCCCAGCGACCGGGACCGGGTGGCGTCCTGGTTCGAGCCGAGTGGAACCAAGCCCCGATTCCCCGAAGGCCTGGGGCAGCCGCAAGCGCCAGCGTGGGCTCAGTCGCTGCCGCTGGGGGTGAGCCGCCGGGCCGGGCGAAGCATTCGACGAATTCGCTCCGGGGGCCGAGCCGCGGGCCGAAGTTCCCGGAATCGACCGGCCCCCGTTGGGCCCGGAGGCTACCGAGGCAGGCCCAGCCGTCGTCGAGACCGCCGGTCCACTCCGAGAGCACGCCGCGGTCCCGGCGGGCGCGACGCCTGCTCCGCAGCCCTCAAGCGACGCCGTCCCGCCATTTTCCCAGCCGCTCGAAGCGGGGAATCTGCCGGCCGAGGACGGCCTGCCCCAGCAGCCCCTGGCCGCGCACGACGGGGCCGAGCCGGTTCGCAAGGCCATCCAGGTCCACGACAGTTACCTGATCGTCGAGACCGGCGACGGGATGATGGTCATCGACCAGCATGCCCTCCACGAGCGGATCTTGTACGAAGAGCTGAGGACACGGGTCGCCAGGGGACAGGTCGAATCGCAGCGACTCTTGGTTCCCGAGCCTGTGGACCTGCCGGCAGCCGAGGCCGGCTTGCTGGTCGAGCAGATCGACCTCTTGTCACAGCTCGGCCTGGATGTCGAGCCGTTTGGCGGCGACACCGTGCTGGTGCGGAGCATCCCTGCGATGCTGCCGCACGTTGTCCCCGATCGCCTGGTCCGGGACCTGGCCGAGCACCTGCGCACCCAGCCGCTGCCTCCGACCCGCGACGGTCTGTTGGCCGAGCTGATGCACATGGTCGCCTGCAAGGCGGCCGTCAAGGCCGGCCAGCCTTTGTCGTCGCCGGAGATCGCGGCTCTCTTGGAGCGCCGCCATCTCGTCGCCAACTCGCATCACTGCCCCCATGGCCGCCCGACGGCGCTGGTCTTCACGAAGGCGGATCTCGAGAAGCAATTCGGGCGGACCTGATCCGGGCGTGATTCGCGGAGCGAAAGGCGACTTTGTTCTGACCACCGCGTCGTTGCCCGCATTTTTCTGCGTTCGTGGCGTCCTCTGGAGGGAATGCACAACTTTCGCGGAGCGAAAGGCGACTTTGTTCTGACCACCGCGTCGTTGCCCGCATTTTTCTGCGTTCGTGGCGTCCTGTGCCGACAAAACTCTGCGTGCTCGCTCGTCCGGCGTCCCGACGCTTGCCGACCGCTGGTCCTTGACGTGTTCGTGCCCGTCGTGGCTCGCCGCTCTCGCGTTTGTCCCCGATTTTTCCGTGTCGACCGGTGCCTTCCGCGGTTGAAACGCCTTGATGATCTTTGATCTGGGTCCACCAGTGTGCATCTGTGGCTTCCCATCTCGGGGTGAGTTGTAACCCGCTTTGGGACCAGGCCCGGATCCTGGCCCGCGGTGTTTCTGGACAAATGTCGGCTCGTCCTCTTTCACCGATCCAAGGCCGTATCATACAATCGTTGGTTGGTGTGGACCGGCTGGGCCGATCTTGGGATGACACGGTTCTCGCGACGAGGGGGCGCCCCGGGGTACGGGCGTGGGTGGTGATGATTTGTGTGACGATCGGGCGAGGGCGGCATTCCTCGCTGGCGGACGAGTGGAAAAAGGCGGCCGAGGCCGGCATCGAATTGGTCGAGTTGCGGATCGACTGTCTCCGCCGCGAGCCGGACCTGAAGCGGATCCTCAAGGAGCGCCCCACGCCGCTGATCTTCACGATTCGCCGCGGGGTCGACGGCGGGCTCTGGCGCGGTAACGAAGATAAGCGCCAGAAGCTCTTCCGCGAGGCGATCGCCCTGGGGGTCGAATACGTCGATCTCGAAATGGACATCGCCTCCAAGATCCGCCGCTACGGCAAGACCCAGCGCATCATCAGCTACCACAATCTCAAGACCACGCCGGTCGACCTCCAGGACATTGCCGAGCAGTGCGAGGAGTTCGACCCGGACGTGGTCAAGATCGCGACCCAGGCTTCGACGATCGCCGAAGCGTCCCGGGTCCTGCACCTGGGTACGACAGGCAAGGTACCCACGATTCCGATCGCCATGGGAGAAATCGGGGTCTTCACCCGGATTCTCGGCCGCAAGTTCGGAGCGCCGATCACCTATGCGGGCTTCAATCCCGAGCGGGTGTTCGCCGCCGGGATGATGCAATACGGCGTGATGAGGCGAGATTATGCTTACTACGAGATCGACGCGAATACCGAGATCTACGGAGTGATGGGCGACCCGATCGAGCAGAGCTTGAGCCCCGCGGTGCACAATGCGGCGTTTCGTCATCTGGGGATGAACAAGGTGATGGTGCCGTTCATGGTCCCGAACGGCGAGCTGCCGGCCTTCTTCAAGGAGCTGCTCTGGCTGGACATCAAGGGATGCAGCGTCACGATCCCCCACAAGGAGGCGATCGTGCCTCTCTTGCAGCACAAGGAGGGCGCGGTCGAGCAAACCGGGACCTGCAACACAGTCATCTTCAATCACGAGGGCCACCGCACCGGGTACAACACCGACTACCGGGCGGCGATGGAATCGCTCGAGCTCGGTATGGGCGGCCGCGTCAGCGAGGATTCCCCGAGCCCGGTCTTTGACAAGCAATGCCTGATCCTCGGGGCAGGGGGGGTGGCGCGATCGATCGCTTACGGCTTGGTGCGCCGCGGCGCTCACGTCTCGATTACCAATCGCCACGACGATCGGGCGACCCAACTGGCGGAAGAGGTCGGCTGCCGCAGCGTCACCTGGTCGATGCGTGCCAGCACGGTCGCCGATGTGTACGTCAACGGCACTCCCGTCGGCATGCATCCGAATGTCGATGATACGCCGCTGCCGCCGGCCGCCTTCAGCCGGCCCGGAATCGTGGTCTTCGACACGATCTACCATCCCGAAAACACGATGATGCTCAAGCTGGCGCGCGAGCGCGGGTGCACGGCCATCACCGGCGTGGAAATGTTTCTGCGACAGGCTGCGCTTCAGTTCAAGCTTTACACGGGGCAGGATGCGCCTGTCGACATGATGCACGACACCCTGAAACTCAAGCTCACGCCCTTGCGCCAGACATGACCCAGAATGCCTTGCCCCCACGCCGCAGGCCGGGTGACGGCCTGGCCCTGGTCGGCTACCGAGGGACGGGGAAATCGACCGTGGGGCGCATCCTCGCCGGGCGGCTCCATCGTCCGTTCTGCGACGCGGATCTCGAGATCGAGAGAGTTGCCGGCCGCTCGATCGGTGCGATCTTCAGCGAGTGGGGAGAACCCGTGTTCCGTGACTGGGAAGAGCGGATCCTGGGCGAGCTGATCGAGCAGTATCCGGCAGCCGTTCTTGCCACCGGTGGCGGCGCCGTGGTCCGCGAGATCAACCGCCGCCGGCTGCGTGACTTCGGCCTGGTCGTCTGGCTCAAGGCCGATCCCGCCGAGCTCGCACTGCGGCTGGAGGCCGACCACCCGGGCGCCCCGGGCCGGCCCGCTTTGACCCCGGCGGGCCCCATTTCCGAGATCGCCCACGTTCTCAACGAACGGACATCACTGTATGAAAGGGTGGCCGACACCGCGATCGAGACCGGCGGCCAGAGGCCCGAACAGGTCGCAGACGCGATCCTCGCCTGCTGGAATGCCGGAGGATAACTGACTGCCGCAGCCTCCCCGTTTTTCCTCGCACCCAACAGGAGCCGCTCGTTGTTTCTCACCTGGCCCATCCTGGCCGCCCTGGGTTTTGGCTTCTTCCTGATCGGGTCGGTCGTCGGCAGCTTTCTGAATGTGTGCATTTACCGGATCCCCTGGCAGAAGAGCGTCGTCTGGCCCAGCTCGCGCTGCCCGCAGTGTTACGCGGCCATCGCGGCTCGCGACAATATCCCCGTCGTGAGCTGGCTGATCTTGCGGGGCGAGTGCCGGCAATGCGGCGCACCGATCTCGATCCGCTACCCGTTGATCGAAGGCTTGGTCGGCCTGCTCTTCCTGGGAGCCTATCTGGTCGATGTGATTGCCGGACCGCGCGGTTTCTGGGGAGAAATCCCGCCCTTTCAATTACTGGCGGCGGCTTACCACGCGCTTTTTCTGGCACTCCTCGTCGCCGCAACCTTTATCGATCTGGACTGGTGGGAAATTCCGGATCAGATTACCTTCACCGGCATGGCTCTGGGGGTCGCCTTGGGGGCTGTCGGGCCTCGAGTTCGACCGGTGCCGGCCAGTGCGGCGACTCATCTCGAAGGGCTCGGCGTCGGGATTCTCGGGCTTCTGGTTGGGGCAGGATTGACGTATGCCTTCCGCCAAGCGTTCAGCTTTGTATTCCGGCGCGAGGCCATGGGGATGGGCGACGTCACGCTCATGGGAATGGTCGGTGCGTTCCTGGGCTGGCAGGCGGCCGTCCTCACCTACTTTATCGCTCCGTTTCTGGGACTGGGCCACGCGCTCTGGAAGCTGCTCAAGAAGGTACGAAAACGGTTGAGCGGCAAGAAATTATCGAGCGCAGACAGCGAACTCCCTTATGGGCCCTACCTGAGCATGGCCGCCGCGAGCTTGCTTCTGATCTGGCCCTGGCTCTATCGAGTCTGGGCTGGAAACTTCTTTGGCATGCTGTATGTGATATTCTGGTGGATGCTGGGCATCGACACGGATCCCCTGAACTGATGGCTTCCCCAGGGGAATTCCGCGTCACGAGCGGAGCGTGGACCGCGACCAATGATCCTGGATTGGGGACGCCTCCATCCCTCCATTTCCCGAGAGGGGGTCAGCCGATGGCTTACGAGTATAAAAGGCGCAGACCGTCTATCCTCCGCAATTTCTGGATCTATCGCCGTTTGATTGGTACGGCGATTATCCTCGGCGTGATGCTTTGGTTCATCTGGGCCAACGACACCAAGGTCCCTGTCGCCTTCCCATTTGGCCTCGGCACGCTGACCAGTTCTGTCGGCATCATCGTTCTTTTGAGCGCACTCGTCGGCTCAGTGACAACCCTCCTGGTCACGACGGCGATCATCGCCATCCGCCGGGTGAGGCGCTCGCAATCTTTGCCGGACCAGTCCAGCCCGACCGAGCTGCCCGCCGACCGGCCTCCCCCCGACTATGCGGCGAAAACCACGGAGGGGTTTCCCAACGCTCACTGGTCAAATTGACGAATAGAGATGGAGAGAGAGACAACACGTCCCTCTCGTTCGGAATCTCGAGACGTGGCGGGAAACGCGTTTGCGGTCGCAACCAGCACTCCAACTCCTGTGCGCAGCGATTGAGCACGGCTGGCGAAATCCGCCGCAGTCGCGTCGGGCAGCCGTCGCCCTGCTGTGCGCGTTGATCGGCGTGTCCGGGGGTTGCTCGGGCACCTCGAGCTTCCTCACCGGCGGCCCGACCGTCGGCCAGCTCAAGAC
Organism: uncultured Isosphaeraceae bacterium; assembly: GCA_963781785.1. GTDB lineage: Bacteria > Planctomycetota > Planctomycetia > Isosphaerales > Isosphaeraceae > CAWAHD01. Next base: position 3,083,683 of record CAWAHD010000002.1, read on the forward strand.
CAGCCTCAGCCACCTGGAATATGAGAATCAGCAACTGAAGCGGTCGGTGGCCAAGCTCGACCAGGAGAATCGCTCGATGGAGGATCGGCTGGTCCAGGAGCAGATCGACAATGGCGATCTGGCGGCCAGACTGGACGACGCGCGCAACCTGCTGAGAGACCGCGGGCTCGACGCGGACGTGCGCGTTGGTGCGCGGCGCGGCAGTGAGGTGCCGGGGGCTTCGGACGCCGAAGGAATGGATCCCCGAGGGGAGGACTCGTCTGCCAGTGCCTCAGGACGAAGGCGCCGGAAGACTCCATTTGCCGTGATTTCCGGCCCAAGCGAGAAGGTCCCGCAGAGAGACGACAGCGATGAGCGCGAGCCGGCGCCGCGCGACGCCAAACCGAGCCGCTCGAGGCGCCGTGTCGACGACACCCTGGATCATCATTCGTTTTATCACGGCTCGTCCCGCTGGCTGCCGGTGGCGGATGGCACAGACACCGGTGCGATTCAGATTCGCTGATTGATCGGGAACGCGAGCGGGCTGGCGGCGTCGGGAAAGCCCGAATGGGCGATCCCCCTGGTCGCAAGCGGGAACCGGACGGCGATGCAAGTGCCGGTTTCCGCCGATTCCAAGGTGATCTCACCCTGAAGCTGCGTGACCAGCTCGCGGCAGATGGCCAGCCCCAACCCGCTCCCCTCGATGCCGGCGTGCTCGTCTCGCGCCAGGCGGAGGAACGGCTCGAAGATGCGGTCAAACGATTCGACGGGAATACCCGGGCCCGTATCGGAGACGACGACTTCCCACAAATCGGCGTCGACTTTCCCGGCCACCACCACGCGGCCGCCAGCCGGCGTGTACTTGAGGGCGTTGGCGACGAGGTTGCCGAAGATCTGCTGGCAGTGGGACGCGTCGGTGATAACCAGGCTTTCCGGAGGCTCGGCACGAGCCTCCCACTCGATCCGCCGGGCCGAGGCGATCGGGGCAAACTGGCGGTCGATCTCGGCGATCAAGGCCCCGATCGTGAACGAACCCAGGCAGAGCGGCCTGGAGCCCTGGACGATCGCGGCGTAGTCGAGATAGCTGCGGGTGAGCCGGAGCAGGTCATCGCAGAGCGAGACCATCGTCACGAGGTGGCCGCGCTGACCGGGTGTGATCGCCGAAGGCGTCTCCGACAAGAGCAGGTCGAAGCCGGCACGAAGTGAAGCCAGCGGGCGACAGAGCTCGTGGCTCAGGCTGGACAGAATGGACCTGAGCTCGCGCGGCTCGATCGATAAGCGACCGCCTGCCGCGCGCTCGGGCGCGTGATTTGATGTCGTCGACCGGACTTCCATGGCCTCGTTGTCCCTGCACCGACCCGGGGCTGCGCGTGCACGCACCAGATCGCGCCATTCGAACTCGGGTGCCTCTCCCTGACTTCCCGACCACTCACTCCAGGATTTGCCCTGCCGCGTTACGACACGACGATCTGGTTGGCAAGCAGCGGATGCCCGTCCGTCAAGTCGAGCACAGCCTGATGAGCCACCTGCTTGGCGTGATACGTGCGCAAGCGCCCCTGGACGATGATCTGCTCATCCGAGTACACCACATGAAGGTCACGAATCCGACCGTTGGCGACGCGGTTGATGTGACCCTCGATGAACTGGGCAAGCTCTTGATAGTTTTTGCCGGATCCGAATCGATGAAGCTCTGCACTGAAGTTATAGAGCGGCATGCCAGTCTCCCACGTGATCAGCTATGTGGCCTGGTTGGCACCGCAAAATGCATGCCGAACCAGGGATTGGGAGGCCGTCTCGAAATTCCACCTCTTCGAGACTTGGGAACGAACAGCCGATTCATTAAGCCATCTATAGATGAATCGTTCGTACCATCCTTGATCCCAACCGGCAATCAATCGATTCCGTCGGTCATGTGGGTCGAGCCTGACGGAATCAAGGAATCCGATCGACGGGCGGTGCGAAGCGCTTACAGACTAGCGACTGGCCGGACCAGAGTCAAATATTATTCTCCCGAAGGGAGCTCGAGATGGCGGCGCAACGGCCGCGACTGCGGCGGGCTTGCCTGATCGGGAGCCTCGAGCAGCTCGTCCGTCTGGATGATCGACTCGGCCAGCTTGGCCATCGGGATCCGCCGGTCCTGGCTTTGACGCTGGAGCAAGCGGAACGCTTCGCTCTCACTGAGCTGACGCCGCGACATCAAGATCCCCTTGGCACGCTCGATCAGCTTCCGCTCCCGGAGCGTCGATTTCAGTTGATCGATGTCCTCTTGCAGAACCTTCAGTTCTCGGGCGCGCGCTACGGCGACTTGAATGGCTGCGTGCAAGCTCGGGTTGGTGGCTGGTTTCAGCAGGTACGAGATCACACCGTCCTCGACGGCTTGGTCGATCAAGTTGGGGTGACCGTGGGCAGTCAGTATGATCACTGGCGTACCCGGATCAACCGCGATCTGGCGGGCGGCCGCCAGACCATCGAGAGTCGGCATCTCGATATCGAGAAACACCACGTCGGGAAGCGTGCGCCGGCACATTTCGATGGCTCGATGGCCATCGCTGACCACTCCGACAACATCGTAGCCCAACGCCTCCAACTGGTTTTGCAGTCCGACCGCGACTGTCTTTTCGTCATCCGCGATCAACACACGATAAGGCCGCGTCATCGCAGTAATTCCTCAAGGCACAAGCTGGGGGTGATGAGGATCAATTCACGCAGATCCAGTGCCGTTTGAACGGCAAAGAACCTTCCTTGTCAAAAAAACCCCGGGCGACTGGGATCACGAGGCATCGGACTGCCGTTCGTACAACCAATCACGGACTGGTGGGTTCGCCAAGTCATGATGTATTGCACATGCTCAAACGGCCTTGACGGGTGCTCGCCAGCAAGGAGAATGCTGCTCCTAACGACCGCTCTTCTCCCGGCAGACATCCTCATCGCACGTCGATCTCTAAATAAACGATTACGGTGGAGCCCGAAGCACGTGACTCGCCACTCATGGTCGGTGAAGTCGTTTGACGAACTCGTCGTTGGCGACGAGTGGGAAAGCCCGCGCCGGACCGTGACCCAAACCGATGTCGTCCTGTTCGCAGCCCTTTCCGGAGACTTCGGACCATTGCATGTCGATCATTCCTCTGCGAGTCGCAGCATCTTCGGCCAGCCCGTGGCCCATGGCCTCCTGGGGCTGGCGGTCGCCACCGGCTTGATCAGCCAGACACCACCCATCGATACACTCGCATTCCTCGCGATCCTCGAATGGAAATTTCATCGCCCGATTGTTTTCGGTGATACGATTCACGTCCTCTCGAAGGTCGAGTCGCTACATCCCCAGGCCAAAGGCCGGCGCGGGATCGTCACCTGGCAGCGCCGGATTTTGAATCAGGACGGTCACCTTGTCCAGGAGGGACGCACGCAAACCCTCGTGAGAGCACGAACCCGCTCCACCCAACAATCGGACAGCCGTCGCGATCAGAGCCCGAAATAAGTCACGTCGTTCCCGGCTCAACCTCGACAACGCGCCATTCTACCATCGTACTCCTAATCAATTCGATGACATTTCCTCCGAAACTGAAAAACTCCGTCGAGATTTCCGGACCGCCTGTTGCTCCCGGGCACCTTCTGTCCTTTCTCCTTTGTTTTTCATCCTTCATCCTTTCCATTCGAGGGGGGGGATCGCTTCCGATTCGATGCTTGTTTAACATTGACGGCGGCAGGAGCGCTTTGAGCGGTTCTGTTTCCGGGTCATGCTGCCGCGGTCTTCTCGACGTCGGCGCACGGGTCTCATCATGCCGAATGACAAAGGACAAAAGACGAGCGCCACCGGACGAAGTACCAAGCGAGCAGGCCTGATCGTGATGGCGGGCCTGTTGCTTCCGGGCGGGCTCTCCAGGCGCAGGAGGTCGACTACGCTCGGGACATCAAGCCAGTCCTGAGCAAACGATGTTACGCGTGCCACGGGGCCCTCGAGCACAAGGCGGGCCTCAGGCTCGATACGGCCGCCTTGATCCGGAAGGGGGGAGACAGCGGACCCGCGCTCCTTCCCGGCCAGAGCAGCGAGAGCTTGATCGTGGATGCGATCACCGGCCGAGACGGCTGGCGGATGCCGCCGGAAAGCGAGGGCTTGCCGCTCTCCACAACGGAGATCGCCCAGCTCGAGGCATGGATTGACCAGGGAGCCCGCAGCCCCGCTGACGAGGCCCCGCAGTCCGACCCGCGGGCGCACTGGGCGTTTCAAGCACCCCGGCGCCCCGACGTTCCCTCGGCAAAGGCGCTCGGCCCGGGTGCCCGCTGGATTTCCAATCCGATCGACGCTCTCCTGGCCGGAGAGCACAAGAAGCACGGTTTGAAGCCGAGTTCCCCCGCCGATCCCGCGGCCCTGGTCCGTCGCGTGACGCTCGACCTGACCGGGCTCTTGCCCAGCCCCGCCATGATCCGCGCTTACCTCGCCGACCCCAGCGACCGGGCTTATCTCGCCCTGGTCGATCAGTTGCTGGCCAGCCCCCAGTATGGCGAGCGCTGGGGAAGACACTGGATGGACGTCTGGCGATACAGCGACTGGGACGGCTTCGGCGCCGAAGTGCGCGAGAGCCAGCCCCACATCTGGCGCTGGCGCGACTGGATCGTCAGGTCACTCAATCAAGACGTTCCTTACGACCGGATGATCGTCGCCATGCTGGCTGCCGACGAGGCCGACCCATCTGATGCCGGGTCGCTCCGCGCCACCGGCTTTCTGGTGCGCAACTGGTACAAGTTCAACCGCAACGTCTGGTTGGAAGACACCGTCGAGCACACATCAAAGGCGTTTCTGGGCATCACGCTCAACTGCGCCAGGTGCCACGACCACAAGTACGACCCCATTGCGCAGACCGATTATTACGCGTTCCGCGCGTTCTTCGAGCCGTACACCGTCCGTACCGACCGCGTGCCGGGCGAGCCTGACACCGCGAGGGCCGGGCTGGTGCGAATCTTTGACGGTCAGCCGGCGGCGCCGACCTATCTGTTTCAGCGGGGCGATGAAAAACTTCCGATCAAGGAAAAGCCGCTCAAGCCCGCTCTGCCCAGGGTGCTCGAGCATCAGGTCAGGCTGGGCCCGATCACCGCGGTTTCCCTGCCGGCTGATGCGTTCTACCCGGGAGCCAGCGATTTCATCCGCGCGGAAGCGATCGCCGAGGCCAACCGCGCCATTCAAGCGCAAACAAGCAGCTTGAGCGCCGCGGAGCGAGCACTTGCCGAAGCCCGCGACGCCGCTCTTTCAGAGAATGCCCAGTACGCCGTGGCTCTCGCCAAGAAACGTCTGAAAGCCGCAGAGGCCGGCCTGGCGGCCGTCGAGGCCAAGATCGCCGCCGACACCGCCCGATTTAGCCGGCCGCCCCTTGCCGGAGCCGAGGCGCTCATTCGAATCGCCGCCCGACTCGACCGGAAGCATGCTTCGCTCGAAGCCGATCGGGCGCTCTTGAGCGCCGTGATCGAAGACCACCAGGCCACGACCGCCGCGGAGAAGCAGCCTGGCAATGCCCAGGCCAAATCCGCGGCGGTAGTGGCTCAGGAGAGGCTTAAAAAGGCCAGAGACGCGGCTGCGGCTGCTCGCAAGTCTCGCGACGACAATCGACCAGGCTACCGGCCCCTGACCCCGATCTATCCGGAGACGAGCACCGGCCGGCGGCTCGCCCTGGCCCGATGGATGACTGACCCGAAAAATCCCCTGACGGCCCGAGTCGCGGTCAACCAGATCTGGATGAGACACTTCGGCACGCCGCTGGTGCCGACGGTATCCGACTTCGGACGCAACGGCACGCCGCCCGATCTCCCGGGCTTGCTCGACTGGCTGGCCCTGCGGCTGGAAGACGAGGGCTGGCGCATGAAGCCCATCCACCGCCTGATCGTGACCAGCGCCGCCTATCGCATGCGATCCGACAGCGAAGGCCCGAACGACCCCAACCTGAGCCGCGACCCGGCCAATCATTTCTACTGGAGAATGAACCCCAGGCGGATGGAAGCCGAGGCCGTGCGCGACAACTTGCTGTACGCCGCGGGAAACCTCGATCAAAAGCTGGGCGGGCCCGACATCGATCCGGAGACCGCCATGAAGTCTGCACGCCGCAGCGTGTACTTTCGGCATGCCAAGGAGAAGCGGGCCGGTTTCCTCCGCCTTTTCGACTCGCCGAACGTGCTCGCGTGCTACCGGCGTAGTGAGAGCGTGATGCCCCAGCAGGCGCTTGCTCTGGCCAATAGCTCGCTCTCGCTGGAGCAAGCGCGGCTCCTGGCCAAGACGATCGCGCAGCGAGCTGTCGCGCCAGTCAGTCCGGCCCGATGATCAGCTCTTCATCAGCGCCGCCTTCGAGCGTGTGCTGGGCCGGCCGCCGGCGCTCGAGGAGCGCACCGCGTGCGCAGACTACCTGGCCAGTCAGTCGCGGCGATTGGCAGACCGATCTCGCCTGACGCCGTTTGCCGCCGGACCGGCAGCGGCCGTTCCCGCTGCCCAGGACCCCTTGGAGCGGGCCCGCGAAAACCTGGTGCACGTGCTGTTCAACCATAACGACTTCATCACGATTCGATAACCATGCGCCATCGGCAAACGCAAATGATTCCGCACGACTCGAATGGGCACTCTCTGATGATAACGAGACGGACGTTCCTCGCGGACGTCGGGATGGGCTTCACGGGCCTCGTCCTGGGCGCGATGCTTCATCGTGACGGAATTGCTCGGGCGGGCGATCTCGGCCCGGCAGGCTGGAAGCCACCCGACGGGCAGCCTCACTTCACTCCCAGAGCCAAGAACGTCATCTGGCTGTTCATGATCGGCGGCACCAGCCACCTGGAGAGCTTCGACCCCAAGCCCGCGGTCAATCAATATGCCGGCAAGACGATCGCCGAGACGCCCTTCGCCGAGTCGCTCAAGAACAAGCTGACGGGCAACGTGCGGAAGCTCGTGGAGAATGACGCCAACGGCCACATCCGCAAGACGCTCTACCCGCTCCAGGTCGGTTTTCACAAGCACGGCCAGTCGGGCATCGAGATCAGCGACTGGTGGCCCCATCTCGGCGCGTCGCATCGACGACATCGCCGTGATTCGCTCGATGTGGACGACCGACAACGACCACGGCGCCCAGCTTCAATTCCACACCGGCCGGCACGTGCTCGAAGGGCAGTTTCCCACGATCGGCTCGTGGGTCCACTACGGCCTGGGCTCGCTCAACGACAACTTGCCCGAATTCGTCGTGATGGGCACGCCGATCGCCGATTGCTGCGGCGGCTTGGGCGGTCATGGCGCCAGCTACCTGGGCCCCGAGCACGACGGCGTCCAGCTCGCGGTTGATCCCCGCAATCCCCTGCCATTCGCCGCGCCCGCCGGCGACGTCTACCGCGAAGAGCAGGCCGGCGAATTCGAGCTTCTGGGACGGCTGAATCGCCTCTCCGCCGTCAAGTATCCCGACGACCCGGCCCTCCGGCGCGGATCAAGTCGTACGAGCTGGCCTTCCGGATGCAGACCGCAGTGCCCGAGGTGTTGCGGTTTGACGATGAGTCACGAGTGGCCGCGCGGCTGTACGGGCTGGATCGAAGACGTCGACGCGCCCGTTCGGCCAGATGTGCCTGTCGGCCCGGCGGCTGGTCGAGCGCGGCGTCCGGTTCGTGCAAATCTTCCACGGCTCCAACGGCGGCGCCGGCGCCTGGGACGCCCACAGTGCTCTGCGGCAAAACCATGCCACGCAGTGTGCCCAGGTCGACCGGCCGATCGCGGGACTGCTGACCGATCTCAAACAGCGCGGCCTGCTGGACGAGACGATCGTGGTCTGGGCCACCGAGTTTGGCCGGACTCCCGGGTCGCAAGGAAAGGACGGCCGCGATCACCACCCGTTCGGCTTTTCGGTGTGGATGGCCGGCGGCGGACTCAGAGGGGGCGTCGTCCACGGGGCGACCGACGAGACTCGGCTTCCACGCCGTCGAAAGCCGTCACTACGTGACCGACATCCACGCCACGGTCTTGCATCAGCTCGGTCTCGACCCGCGGCGGCTCGAGGTCCCCGGCCACAAGCGGCTCGAAATCGATTTCGGTCAGCCGATCCGGGAGATCATTGCGTAAGACCGCTGGAGCTTCTGGTATCATAAACGCTGTAATCGTCGGGCCGGTCCGCCGGACTGTGTCGGCAGCGGATCTCCGGACCAGATCGGTGCTCCAACCTGGCGATCTGTAAGGCACGCCGTTAGACTTCGACGGCGGGGGCTGTGAGTTGCGGCGCGCCGGCGCCTGCTCACCCGGGGATTTCATGAGTCTCGCTTTCGAATGGGACGAAAACAAAGCCGAGCAGAACCTCAAAAAACACGGTGTGTCGTTCGAAGAAGCGAGCACCATTTTCGGTGACCCGCTCGAGCGAACAATTCATGACCCGTTGCATTCGGAAGCGGAAGACCGCTTTATCAGCCTCGGTCAGTCCGAGCGCCGAAGGTTGCTGGTCGTTGTCTTCACCGAGCGCGGCGACAAGATTCGCATCATCAGTGCACGGGAAGCGACCCGTCGCGAGAGGAAGGATTATGAAAAAGGCAGCCAAAGCTAGACGCGACCCGGACATGCTCGCCGAGTATGACTTCAGCCAAGGAATCCGGGGCAAGCACTCCAAGCGATACGCTGAGGGCACGAACATCGTGGTGCTTTCGCCCGATGTCGCGGAGTTTTTCCCCGACTCCGACGCAGTGAATGCCGCGTTGCGGGCCTTGGTCGACATCGCCCGCAAGAGCGTGAAGAAGGTGCCGATCTAAGCCCCCAGACGAGTGCGCCCACGCCCACGCTTCGCCATGTGCTTTCCCGTCGCTCTTGCTTCATCATTGACCGCTTCGGTTCGGGGCGCCAGGGATGGAGGCCGGCGGAGGACTCAAAAGGGGTGTCGTCCACGGGGCGACCGACGAGATCGGCTTCCACGCCGTCGAAAGCCGTCACTACGTGACCGACATCCACGCCACGGTCTTGCATCAGCTCGGTCTCGACCCGCGGCGGCTCGAAGTCCCAGGCCATAAGCGGCTGGAGATTGATTTCGGCCAGCCGATCCGGGAAATCATTGCCTGATTCCATGACACGAAGGATCATCTGCGACGCCAAAAAGAGGGACATTCTGATGCAGCGTCGACTGGGTTTCTTCCCGGCAATCCTGCTGGCTGTCTCCTTGTCCGCGTGTCTCAGCGGCCAGCGATACATTGACGTGCTCATTGAGCGCGATGGGACGCGCATCCTTCAGACCGGATACGGCGTCGACGATTATCTCGGTACCCCGGCCATCTGGAAGAGTCTCGAAGGGGAATCGTTCGAATCGGTTGGTAAGGTCGAACCGGATGCGGACGACCCGCAGAAGGCCGTGCTCAAGGGCAAGATCCGGATCGTGATCTTTCACGTCAACAACCAGATGGCCCAGGCGCAGGTCGATGAGCTCCGGTTGATCCGCGCTCCGGGGTCGAGTGACCGATGGCAGCTCGCGCCGGGCGAGGTCAAGCGCACGGCACAGGCTGCGGGACTTTAGGTCGCTCTGGGAGGAACAGGAGCCCCCGAGGGCACATCGAGGATCGGCTCGTGGAAATCCATGTCGACGCACCTCGCCGGACAAGCGCGAAGGCCAGAGCGAGCCTGATCCTGGGGCTGTGCTCCTTCGTCGCATGTTGCATTGGCATACCTGTGACCATCCTCGCTGGCGGGTGTATTGGCGTACCGGCGATCATCCTGGGGTTGCTGGGGTTGAGTGACATGAAAAACCCGCACAAGCGGGTCACGGGCCGGGGGATGGCAAAGACCGGAATTGTGCTCGGCACTGTCACGACGATTGTGACCGCGCTGTTTCCTCTGGGAGTAGAGAGCCGCGAGGCGGGCCGCCGTACGGGGTGCGAGTACAACTTGAAGGCGATTGCGCTGGCCATGCACAACTACGTGGACCAGCAGGGCACATTTCCACCTGCGGCCAAATATGACGCGAACGGGAAGCCCGTTTTGAGCTGGCGAGTCCTGATTCTGCCGTACCTGGAACAGCAGGGCCTCTACGAGCAGTTCCACCTCGACGAGCCTTGGGACAGCCCCCACAACAAGCCCCTCGCCGATCGGATGCCGACGGTTTTCCAATGCGAGTCCGCGCAGCGACCGTCTCCCAGCTTGACGACGTACCAGGTCGTCGTGGATCCCCGTTCGATGTTCACCGGAGAGCCCACGGAAGTTCCCGTCTCGAGCGTGAGCGATGGGACAAGGGCGACGCTTTTGGTCGTGGAAGCGGCTAATCCCGTTCCCTGGACCAAGCCCGAGGACCTCTCGCTTGCGTCGAGCGAGCCGCTCCTCGGAATGGGGAGCAAGCACCCTGGCGGGTTTGTCGCGGCGATGGCGGACGGCTCGTTCCGCTTCATCAAGACGTCGGGCGAAAACGCGATCAGCCCCCAGGATCTGAGGGCGCTGGTCACGCGCGACGGACACGAGGACATAGCCGCGCCGTAAGAAATGCCGTCCCTGTTATGGCCCGTGCGCTCAGGAACCGCGCGACAATACGTTGTCGGAACACTCGTCTTTCGGGCGCGAAAGTCGACTGATCTTACCGGCCTCGGCAATTCGCTCGCTCGCTCGCGCCGTGGCATGAAGCGGGCGAGGATACCACGCGAGCGGCGATGACTGTAATCGTTCGTCCCGCAAGCAATCGACGTTTGACTCATCATCGCTGACTTGCACGTCAACGGCTTTCTCGCCCGGATTCATCGATCGTTCCGCTTGTGATGATTTGGCATGGACCAATTGTATCCGGGATACCGCGTGATTTCGATGCGTCAACGATTCGCACGAACCGGCAGCTCCATTTCGCGCCTCAGCTCTTCCTCAGTGACCTGGATCGCCTCGACCCCAGCGTCATGGAGTGCGTTCAAAAACAGAACACGGTTCATCCCAGCGATCTCCGCCGCTTTTCCTTGCGAGATCCTACCCTGCCGGTACCAGAGGATGGCGGTCGCGAGCCGCATTGTTCCGGCCAGCTCCTCGTCCGTCCCGCCTCCCAGCGATGTCATCTCGTCCGGAACCTCGATCGTGATCGTTTTCACCGGGTGCACGTACTCCTCTCCTGGTCAGCATGAGCCCAGAAGCTCGTTACTGCGAGGAAGCCTTCTTGGGGATGAAGGAAGAAGGGGACTCTTCGCTGGTCCCTTGTTTCGGCCAATCACGTCAGGCTACTTGGAAGTCGGTCTGAGCCCGCTCGCTCCCCCTGTTGGATATCGCCATCTGCGCAGTTGCTGATGTTTCAAGGGCCCCCGGCGAAGGGGAGTGCACGGATCCTGAGGCGCGCTGGCTCGATAACGACAATCGCGCCCGTCAGCAAATCGCCCTCAATCCGCGGCAGATTGGCCGGTAGCAAGAGGACCTGATCCGCGGGCCGTCGAGGTGTCGCGCCCCGGAACAACACGACTGACGGCTTGCTCGCCTGGCGGAGCGCCAGAAGCGTCCCGAAGTCAGTCTCGGCGGAGACAACGATTCGATCCTCGGCCGCCGCGCGGTCGAAGATCTCGGCATCCGCTGCTGCGGCCAAGCCGATGTCCCGGACATGGATCGCATCATGTCCGGCGTCGAACAGACCTTGCGCCACCTCTGGCGAGAGCGCGTTGTCAACCAGGAAGCTCATGAGACCGTGACCAGGGGAAGCTCGCGCTCACGGACGGTCTCTGCCGCGTACTGCAATGCTTCGCGGATATCGTCGGCCTCGAGGTCCGGATACGCTGCCAGGATTTCCGCCGTGGTCATCTCCTCGGCCACCATGCCGACAACCGTCGCTACCGGGATCCGCAAACCCCGGATACAAGGCACCCCGGCCATCTGGTCGGGATTAAACGTGATGCGCGAGAATCTCATCGTCCTGTCTTCCTCGGGTTTTCAGACTAATGCAATCAACTCGAGTCAAAAATTGATGAGAAGATTGCCGGATGCATCGCCGTGTTGCGGCGCCGCTCCAGGAGCGCCGAGTAGGACACTTCAGGCCTGGCAACCACGTGCCTGATTCATGCCAGGGCCTCATTCGGTCGTTTCTCTCGTTCGCAGGTCGCACAGAGACGACCCGCGAACTCGCGCACGACCGGCTCGTCCGAATTCGCAATCGGCAACAGCGCGTCGTCGGGAATCTCGATCGTGATCGTAATCATCGGGGGCGGCTCTCGCTGGTCAATAGAATCCCCAGCGCTCGTTAGCTGCCAGGATACCTCGCGCGTGGGCTGATGAGAACTTGGCCCTGCGGCATTTCGCGCTTCCCACCAGTTTTGCTGCGCGAATTGCCCCCCCGTAAGGATTAAGTAAGGAACGCAGGAAAGCAGGAGGCCAGAGAATTCGGAAACGAAGATTTCGGTGAGGTTTCCACTTGGGCATGGCGTGCTCGGGCTATTCCTGCCTTCCTGCGTTCCTCATTGGGTCTGTCCTCCCAACCAAAATGCTTGCTGCGTAATTGGGAGAATTGACCGGAGCAATCGACGTCTCCTCCCAGCCGCGGCAATGCCGCAGAGGCGAGGAGCAAATGTGGAACGAGTGGAATCGGTGGTGGAGTGGTCGAGGCGCGCCTGGCGAACGGCCGCCTGAAGAATTGGTCCGGCCGACATCCGATTTAAAGAATGATCCGGCGGCGGAAGGTGAACCGGACGCGGTCGATTCCCAGATTGACCTCATCACATTTCCGGAAGCAATCGACACGAAATCGGAGAATGCGGACGCCTCGATTGCCGAGACGGTCCATCCCGATGAACGTACACCCGAGCCGCCGGGCCTGCCCGATCGTGGGGATGAGACCGCTCCGGAGTTTGGAGACGCCCCGCAGTCGCCTGCCCGGGACGACCTCGGTGTGGAGGCGGACGAGCCCTCCGGGGTTCCGACCAACGAATTCGACAGCCCGCCGGCCCAGTTCGACCCGGTCGCTGAGCTCAGGCGGCAAGGGCTCGGGCTGCCGACCGGCAAAAGACGCACGCAACGCGGCCGGCGGCTGGCTCGACCCGAGGAGGTGAAGCCGGCGGCGTACAATCCCCAGCAGCGACTCATGATCCTCGACTGCTGGCAGCGCAGCGGCTTGCCCGCCAAGGATTTCGCAACATTGGTGGGCGTCTCCAAGCATACGCTCTATGCCTGGAAACAGCGGTTCACCCAACAGGGACCGGCCGGCTTGCTCGAACAGCCTCGAGGCGCCCGCGAAGGAAGCCGCTTGCCCGACCTGACCAAACGCACCATCCTCTTGCTCAAGCAGGCGCATCCCGACTGGGGATGCGAGCGAATCAGCCAGATGCTGGTGCGCGGCCCGGCACTGCCGGCCAGCCCGCCAGCGGTCGCCCGTGTGCTTCATGAGGCGGGCTACCAGTTGCAGGAAACCCCCACACGACCTCATCCCGACAAGGTCCGCTTCTTCGAGCGGGCCAGGCCCAGCCAGCTCTGGCAAACCGACCTGTTCACCTTCGTGCTCAAGCGGCAGAACCGGCGGGTCTACCTGGTTGCCTTCCTCGACGACCACAGTCGGTTCATCGTCAGCTTCGGTCTGCACGCCAGCCAGTCGACGGCCCTGGTGCTGGAGGTTCTCCGTGCGGGCATCGCGGCCTACGGAGTCCCCGAGGAAATCCTCACCGACAATGGCGCTCAGTACGTGACCTGGCGGGGCGAGAGCGCTTTCCAGAAGGAGCTCAAAGGGCGCGGCATCCGCCAGATCGTGGCCGCGCCGCGCCATCCTCAGACCTTGGGCAAGATCGAGCGGTTCTGGGGAACGCTCTGGCGCGAGTGCGTGGAGACGGCTGTGTTCCTCGATCTGGCCGACGCCCGCGCGGATCGGCCACTTCATCGACTGGTATAACTTCCAGCGCACCCACAGCGGGATCGACGGCCTGGTGCCGGCGGACCGGTTTTTCGGGGCGGCTCCCGAGGTCCTCCTGACCCTCAAAGATCGGGTCGCCGCCAACGCACTGGAGCTGGCTCGCAACGGCTTGCCCAAGCCCCCGTTCTACGTGACAGGCCAACTGGGCGGCAAGAATTTCAGCCTGCATGCCGAAGGCGAGCGCGTGTTCCTGACGCGCGAAGGGGGCGTTCGACAAGAAGTGGATCTGGTGCCGCCAGCCGCTCCTGCGGACTCAGCCGCGATGCCCAAGGCCATCTGCCCGGATGGCTCTCCGGCCGCCGGACTGCTCGGCGATGTGCCGGCACAGACGCACGAAGAGCTGCCGCCGCAAGGGCCCCCGCTGGCGACGCCGGACGAGACAGCGAACGAGGAAGGAGGCAAGCCATGACGGCGAACCCTGCCTCGGCCCGGCCGCACGGCCCGGCGCCTCGACAAAAGGAAGCCGCGGCGCAGCGATCGCGCGGAACCTACCGGCGGCAACTGACGGCGGATTGTCCCCAAGCCCCGCACATCGGCCCTGAAGCCAGACGCGCCGCGGCTCTGGTCCTCGAAGTGCTGGCCGGAGTGCGGACTCCCGCTGGTGCCGCGACGGCGCTGGGAATCCGGTTGCCGCGCTACTATCTCCTGGAGCAGCGAGCCATTCGAGGGCTGATCTGGGCGTGTGAGCCCCGTCCGGTTGGGCGCACGGTCTCGACCGACCGGCGGCTGGCTCGCCTGGAGCGCGAGCTGTCTGTCAGTCGGCGTGAGCTCGCTCGCCATCAGGCGCTAGCCCGAACCACTCAACGCGCGTTGGGGCTGGCGCCGGCGGCCAGCAAAACGCAGGAAGCGTCCAGCGGAACCAAACGGCGGCGGCGGAAACCGTGCGTGCGAGCACTCCGCGCCGCGCGGTTGCTGCAAACCGCGGATTCACCTGGCAAGGAAGGGCCGGCTGCGGTACAAGGACCCGTTGGGAAACCCCCTGCGGCGGGGCCCGCTGGCGATGGGAATCGACCAGCGGCGTTGGAGACGATCCGCTCCGAAGCGCAGGGCGATCACGGAGGGTCTATCCATGCCGGCCGGCCGAAAGCCATTGAGCATCGCTGACCAAGTCGACCGTCTGGCAGGATCACCCGTAGCCAAGACCCGGCTGCGGGTGATCCTGGCCAATCTCGCAGGGGAGATCAACGTCGCCGACGCGTGCGCCGATCTGGGAATCGAGGAGTCTTGGTTCTTCGATCTCAAGCACGAGAGCCTGGAGCGCTGGGTGAAAACCCTGGAACCGGGATCACCCGGCCGGCGTCCCTCGGCGGAGAAAACGCCCGAGCAACAACAGATCGCGAATCTGGAACAAAAAGTTGAGCGGTTGGAGCTGGAGCTGAGAGGGGCCCAGTTACGGGCGGAGCTGGCGCGCCAAGGTCTGTCTCGGCCCAAGCCGCAGCTCAAGCAAGCCGCAAAAAAAGCGAGTCGGTGAGGGATCCAGTAGAAGATGCAAGCAGCGCCCCTCACCGAGACCATGAGGCCAGGAAAGCCTCCACGAATTCCGATCTGTTCCGGGACGCCGTAGCCGGAGACGCTCGGGACGACACCGACTTCGAGTTCGAACTTGAGAGCCAAACTGCGGCGGTCGTGGTCGACGAGACCAGCGATCCGGCACGTCGTCACGACCGCAGCATCGCGAGCGCGTGGGTCGGCAACGATGGTGCCGCGCTCTTGTCGATCGCGACCGCCATGCCGGGCTGGACGATGACCACCGCGGGAGACCCCCTTGGCCATTCAGCCGGCACGCCGCCGTGTGCGCGTGGTGAGGCGCGGGCCGGTCAGGCGGCGGTCGAGGGATGTCGCCGAGACTCGCTGCCACTGGACGATCGCGCCGGTCAGGCCGAACGTGTGCCAACGCCCGACAACCGTGAGGTACCGCGCCGCGGTTGGGATCGCCAATCCAAGCGCCGATGGAGCGAGCGCGATCTGCGAAAACGGTCGGTTGCGTTTCGCCGTTACGCGCGTGGCCACGGCTGGTCGACGGAGGAGACGGCCGGTGCTCTTGGTCTCTCACCGCGCACCATGTGGAATTGGGATCGAGGTTGGGGCGCAGATCGGCTGGCGCCGCGTCCGCGGGGGCGGCCGCCGCAGATCGCCCCGGTCGAGCGCCAAGCCGAGGTCACCGGCTTTTTGGAACTGCACGGCCCGAGCATCAGCCTATCGAGTCTCCAGGCCGAGTATCCCGATGTCGCGCGCGCCGAACTGGCTGAGCTCAAAGCGGAATATCGTGCCGAGTGGCTCCAAGAGCATGTCGAGGAACGGTGTCGGCTGGAGTGGCTCTGCGGAGGCAGCGCGTGGGCGATGGATTTCACTCATCCCCTCTACCTGATCGACGGCGTCTTGCCTGCGATCCTGAACGTGCGCGACCTGGCGAGTCGACAGCAGTTGCTCTGGCTGGCGGTGGCGCGTGAGGACGCGGCGACCGTGGTGGAAGCACTGGCCGATTTGTTTGAGGAGCACGGTGCGCCGCTGGTCATGAAATGTGACAACGGTCCGGCGTTCCGCGCCCACCTGACGAAGCGCTTCTTGCTCGGCCGGGAGGTTTTCACTTTGTACTCGCCGCCGTACTGTGCCCAGTACAATGGCGGCTGTGAGCGTGCCAACCGCACGCTCAAGGAGTTGACCGCGCACGTTGCCGATCAAGCGGGTCGCCGCGACTTCTGGACGAGCGACGATCTCCTGACCGCGCGTCTTCGCGCCAACCGACTGAGTCGGCCGTGGGGACCGACGGGACTGACTCCGGAAGAAACCTGGGCGGTGCGCGCCGTTTTGTCACTGGACAGACGCAAAAACATGTGGCAACATTTAAGGAGCGAGATCGCGACTGTCCTGGAACAGCGCATGATCGACCCAGCAGCCGCGCTCTCGCATTACCCCCAAGCCGAGATCGAGCGGATCGCGGCGCAACCCGTCCTCGAGCAGCTCGGTCTCCTTCATGTCACGAGGAGACGAATTACTCCGGCATTTTGACGCCCAATCGCTGCACGAATAATGGTGGGGGCACAAGTCGAATTCGTGCTCCGGCAAATGGGATGCGCGGCCCTGAGGACTATGGGTGGGGCCCAGAGGAAGGAATTTGCTACGCTTTACCGAATCGACTCTGAAGAGCGAAACGGCGAAATGATCGCAGTGTTCGATTTATATAGCCATCAGGTCGCATTCCTTGAACACATGAAAGAACGGATGAACCGATTCTATGGCGGAGTTCTGGAGATCAAGAACCGATCGGGTACGAGGGAGGAATTGCAACGGTTTACAAAGGACTACATGGCGCATGATGCGGATCTGATGAGCAACTGGAGGATTTATCTCGATTTCAAGCCATCGCAATCGTTCCGTAGCGTTACAATCATCATCGATCCCGGAGAGCGTGTTGTCTCGCTTTTGACTGATGCCAACAATTCGCTAAGCCCCTCAGATTATCCCGGTGGGGTCAGTAGCACCAGCGAGGCCCTTCGATTCGTTGCCGCGTGCCTCAATCAAGAGCACGCGTCCATTGACCTGGATGCCGTTATGGCCAACCCCAAGCTCGTTCCCCTCTTGGTGGAGGTACTCGACAAGACGGGGATTGATCTAAACGCCTTGCGGTTCAACGCCGATAACGCGGAGGATTGGTCATACATCAACACGCGATTCAAGAAAGAGATTGGGGAATGGTTTTCTCGCCATCCCGGCTAGCCCGACCCCGCGCGAACCGCAACAGCACGTGAACGCCCACTCGCAGACCGCTCGACCCGCAGCATGCGTCGACGAAGTTTGTTCCGTAGGCGCCTCGAGGACTCGGTCTGCGAGTATTGCCGTTTCGCGCGAGACTCTCGCGGACAAACAGACGCCCTCTTATCACGGTGTCATTGCACACGAACCTGGAGTGCGGTTGCTCGCTATGGCTCATATCCCATCTCGGCGAAATCGGACCGGAGGTTCTACGGGTTCGTCGTCTCGTTCTCGGTTGTGGTTGATGCGGTTCGTGCCGACGAAGACGTCGTCCTTGGTCCTGCAACTCGCTCACGAGAACCACCGGGGAGGAACAAGAAACTGAGGACCTGCCCGATGAACGTTGATGGAGTCTTCGTGATCCTTGTGCCACACGCCGAACTGTTCGAGGATTGCAGGGTCACTTGCCCCTTGGCAAAAAATCATGCCCAGCCGGCCTTCGAGGTGACGGACCGCGGCGTGGCCATCGAGCGCGTGCGTGCCGTCGTTCAACTGAACGGCTCCAGATGATTCAATCGCTTGACTTCGGCCGGATCTGTTGCAGGGAGCAAGACCGTTTGGAACGCTCGCATGCCGATTTGCCGCATCAAAGCGATGGTCGTGCTTGCCAGGTTGCGGCGCCCGTGCGCGACATGGGGACTGACCATCGCCAGGAAATAATCGTGTGGTGATTGGGGGTGGAACAGGTGTGCCGTGGCGAACTTCGCGTGATTGGCGAGCGGGCCGGCACGACTCACCTCGAATTCAATCCAGAGACGCTTGGCACGTTCCTTGTCGCTCGAGCGAAGGTTAGAATCAAATGAAGCAAGCCGTTCCTCACGACGACCTGGCCCAAGGCGGAGGCCCCGATGGAAAATGTCGTCACGCAACACATCACGAAGACTGCCGGCATCTGCGGCGGCCGGGCGTGCATCGCCGGACACCGTATTCGCGTCCAGGACATCGTGGTTTGGCACGAAATGCGCGACTGCTCGGTGGCGCAAATCGTGGAGATGTTCCCGGGTCTCACCAAGGCCGACGTACACGCCGCCCTGGCATATTACTTTGACAAAACCGAGGAAATCCAGAGCGAGTTCCGCAAAGACGAGGAGTGGGCGCAATGGGCTGAGGCGAACGCGCCGTCGCAGATCCCGCCCGAGCTCAAGGTGAAGCTCGGTGGCTGAGCCGGCGCGGTATTACATGGACCAGCACGACCCCGCGCCGGTGAGCCAGGGCTTACGTCGCCTGGGGATCGACGTGTTGACGACCCAGGAGGCCGGACACTGTGGTTTTTCGGACAGTGACCAGCTCGCCTTTGCGACAGCCGAGGAGCGCGTGATGGTGACCTTCGATTCCGACTATCTGGCCTTGCACCGCTCCGGTATCAATCACGCGGGGATCGCGTGGTGCCCGGAACAGAAATACGGGATCGGCATGCTCATCCAGCTTCTCGATCTTTTGCACGGTGTGACCGACCGCGATCGCATGCGCAACCGGTTGGAGCATCTCTGAGTCCGCCGAACAAGCCGTAGTTCGAACCGACTGCCGGCCGCCGCTGCGGTTTTCGGTTACCAGGGCGCATGACAAAGGATGAGGGACAAGTCCGCGGGCAGTTTGACTTTTTCCGCACTCATCCTTCCCACTTTGTTCGTCCGTTGTTGCACCCTCTCGGCGACTCGAAGCCGCGCGACGAAGCGGAACCCGACGATGTCACCCCTCACGACGAGCACGCCGTGCGCGTCTTGTGGACTCTCGAAGTTTCAACTGCGACCGGAGTCAGTCCTTCTGACGTGCAACCTCACGCGCACGCCGACACATACCGGATCGGGTCAACGATTCCCAGCTTGGCAAACGCCGCCAGGCGGATCGAGCATGCGTCACACCGACCGCAAGAGGCACCGTCGGGAACCGGATCGTAACAGGAACGCGTCAGATCCTCGGGATGAGGCATCACTCACCGACCAGTGCGAGGGCCTGGTCGGTCAGGTCATCGGTCAGGAAGAGCCCGGATCGCCGCAATTGTTCGATCACGGGACGGGCCGCAGGAATCGAACCGAGTTGTTTTGCGAGGACGACCAGACCGAGCGTCCCTCGGACTCCGATCTTCAAGGTCTGAGCACACCGCCGCGCATCACGATCGTCGAGGATTGCTTCACACTGCCGATCGGTCATCGCAACGGCAAGTACCGAGCTCTCTCCGGCACCGAGATTCCAGGCCAGCACCTGCGTCGGAGTCGGCGGCGCGGGGACGACCTTTAACCAGGCCATCCGTTGAACCTCCTGAAAAACCGGGTCGGCTGGACCACGGCCGCCAACCTCGAGGAGCACGGCGTCCGGCACGATGATTTCAGGAACCCCTGCCCGGAGCAATTCGAGCTGCCCAACCTTGGCCAGCAAGATCAAGGGCGAGGTATTGACGATTCGCCGGACAGGCGTTGCCACGTTTCGAGCTCCTCCTTCAGCTCTTCGATCGTGACCTGGCATGCGGGCACTTGCGCACGGAACAGAGCGTCAAGGAAATCTGCTCGGCTCAGTCCTGCAATCTCGGCGCCCTTGCCCTGCGAAATCTTGCCACGTTCGTACCAAAAGATCGCGGCGGCGAGCCGGAGCTCGCGCGCGAAGTGCTCGTCCGAATTCGCAAACGGCAACAGCACGTCGTCCGGAACCTCGATCGTGATCGTTTTCATTGGGCGAGCCTCCTGCTGGTCAGTATAAACCCAAACGCTCGTTAGCTGCCAGAATGCCTTGTGCCTGGGAGATCAAAACTCGGCCCTGCGGCATTTCGCGCTTCTCACCAGTTCTGTTGCGCCAGTTGCCTCTCCATCAAGGAATCAATAAGGAACCCAGGAAAGCAGGAGGCCGGAGGATCCGGAAACGAAAACTTTGGTGAAGTTTCGACTGGGCCATTGCGTGCTCGGGCTATTCCTGCCTTCCTGCGTTCCTCATTGGGTTTGAGAGGGTTTCTGTCCGAACGATTTGAGGCGAATCCCATTTCGGAATTTGGATCCAGGGCTTAGGATTTAGTCTTTGGGTGTGCCGCCATCCTTCATCCTCCAGGCTTTCGAGTTCATACTTACTGATATCGAGTGGAGCGAAACAATGGACTGGCAAGATCGAATCAGCCTCGACCCGAAAGTGCTCGTGGGCAAGCCGGTCATTAAAGGAACTCGGATCGCGGTCGAATTCCTCATTGAGCTGCTTGCCAACGGATGGACGCACGAGCAGATACTCAAGAACTACCCGCACTTGTAGCCGTTCATAGGGTGGGGTAGGTCGAATCAAGCAACTTTGGATCGCGTCCGGGTGAGTCGCAAAAGAGAGGGAAGGGCGTGGCCACGACGGTCTGCTTCAAAGCACGAAGTCAGGTAATCCAAGACGTTGTGGCCCTGTTGCCTACAGGTCGCCACCACTGTCAGCATTCGCTCGACGAATCGGCTCCCATGCACACTGTCGGTCCCGCCGCTGATCCGCCTCCAGATCACCGCATGCCGCAACGCTCGTTCCACAACGTTGTTCGTCGGTGCGATTCCCTGGACCGCGCGAAGGTCCACAGACCTTCTTCCACCTTGAGAAGCTCGAAGCACGTGGCCGCCGTTTTCGCGCACGGGCACCTCGACCCTTCCAGAAGGGTTTGCTTGACCTCCCGACGCAAGCGGTGCATCCGCTCTTGAAACGCATTCCAAGGCAAAGTTCCGTCGCGCACTCGGTGCCAGTGGCGGAACAGCCGGTTCGACAACGAAAGCAACCGCTGTCCGATGCTCTCGCCTTCACCACCCCGGTCGATCATCGCTTGGAAGTCTCGGCGCAGATGCACCAGCAGACTTGACGCCCGAATGCCTTGATCCACTCATACGCGCTGAACCGGTCACTGCCGACGACCTGATCGTCTTTGCTCCCCAAGAGAGCCGCCGCGACTTCGCCACTACGACTTTTGGCGATGGTAAAGACCGTGCAAAAGCTGGTCACCGTGGCCCACAGCCAAGCCTTGTGACGATTCTCACGCCACGACGTCTCGTCGATATTAACCACCGAGGACTTATGGACCGAAGTCGCGAGTTCGTTGTAAGGGGCTTCAAGGGCGATGGCCGACTGCCGTTCCAGCTTGGAGACCATCCCGGTGGAGATCGAAAGAGTAAACAGGTCGCTTACCAACTGCTGGATCTGACGCTTGCTGAGGCGATAGGCCCCCGCGAGCACGGCCAGCACCGCCTGAAGGTACGGGCCGAAGCATCCAGTGGGGACGCCCGGTGGCAAGGCAGCGCAGGTCGTCTCGCCGCAGCCAGGGCAGGTCAGACGATGGAGCCGATACTCATCGACGATCGGCTCGATCTTGGGCAGTTCGGCGACTTGATGGATCAAGGGTTCGGGGTCGTCGCCGCAGAGTTCATGACCGCATCGGCGGCAAGCAGTCGGCTTACAGTGGGTCGTCCCGCGAATCTTTTCGGGTGGGACCAAGGCGCGGTGGGCCTTACGATGTCCGGGCTGCCCGCCGCGTTTCTTTCCGCTGGGAGAAGCCGGGGGCTTGCGCTTCATTCCGATCGGATCAGAGGATGGGGGCTTCGACGAGTTGGTGGAGTTGAGCTTCAGCCGATTCTCGAGATCGTTGACGCGCGCTTCAAGTTTGGCAAGGCGCAGTTCGTAGAACTCGACGAGCGCAAGAATCGCCGCTTGGACCTCGGGCGAAGCCGTCTGCCACAGGGGTTCTGGAATCGGGGGCGTCCATGCCATGCAGGTAGAATAATTGCGTCATTCGCAAACGACAACCCCAGACTGTGAACGCTTACCCGCACTTGACGGAGGACGACATTCAGGCAGCGCTCCATTACGCAACGGAGACGGTGAAGCAGGAGCACGTCTACCCGCTGCCGGTGTGACAAATGCCCAAGGCAAGCCGCGCGTTGTGCCGCTGGCGGATCATGAGTGCGAGCAGGACTCTGCGCTCGCGGTTATCCGCGAAATGAACGTAGGCGGACGCCTCGGCCATCCTCGATCCTTCATCCGTGAGTTGTGGTTGTCGGTAATCAGGGCCCGGCGTTCTGACTAATGATTATTGCGTTTTCGGATTTCGAGTTTTCGGATTTCAAGCTTCCTGTACGTGGGATGGCTCTTCGATTACTCCCCGGCCAGCCGCAGCACGATTCGGTAAAGGCGGTCCGTCAGATAGAGGCCCGCCTGGCGTACTGCGTCAAAGGGCGGCTTGACGGCGATGATCCGACCTAGTTCCTTGGCTCTGAGCAAGATACCCGCCGTCCCGAGCAGCGGGATGTTGCGCCGGACGGCTTCTGCGCGGGCGGCCCGGTCGTCGAGCACCACGATCGCTCCAGGATTCGCGACGGCGAGTGAGAGCACCGCGAGCTCACCGACGTCGAGTCGATCCGGGTCCAGTCCGGCGACCGGAGGCGGGGCGGGGACAACGTGCAACCAGGTAGCCGAGGCGCGTCGGATGGCCCCAACATTCGGGTCGAACAACTCTCCCGCGAGGACCTCCTGGAATGCCGCGTCGGGCACGTTGACGTCCGAGTCGGGAGGCTCACGTAGCAACTCCAGGCAATCGACGCGGGCCAGCAGGATCAGGAGCCTGTAAGAAATATTGTGTCAACGTAAGGAATCGGTTATCTCACCCTAACCTACTTACCTTACGGAGACTGTCGCATGGACGCGATTTTGACAGGCAAGGCCGAACAGTTGGCACGCGAGATCGCCTCGCAGGCCACGACACTCGCGGAGCTGAACGGCCTCCTCAAGCTCATGATGGGCTCGGCTCTCGAGCAGCATGCTCGATACCGAAATGGACGTTCACCTCGGCCGCAAACAGTTGCCTGGGGCCGCTGAGGACCCGTTGGTGCCGGGCGTCGCGGATCCTTTTGCTGACCCGCCGTGTAAACCCCGTGCGAAGAATCGTCGCAATGGTCGTTCCGAAAAGACCGTGCAAGGCGATCTCGGCAAGATCATGATCGCGACTCCGCGCGATCGCGATGGCACTTTCGAGCCCCAGTTGATCCTCAAACATCAACGTCGATTGACCGGGTTCGACGAGAAGATTCTCGCACTCTATGCCAAAGGGATGACCACTCGGGATATTCAGGAAGTCGTGAAAGAACTTTATAGCGTCGATGTGTCGCCGACGCTGGTCTCGGAGATCACCGCCGACCTCGACGCGCAAGTGACCGCGTGGCGCACCCGGCAGCTCGACCCGGTCTGGCCGATCGTCTATCTCGACGGCATCGTGGTGCATGTGCGTGGTGCCAATGGTCGAGTTTCGCCTCAGACAATGTACGTGGCCCTGGGGGTGAATATACGGGGCCGCAAGGAACTTTTGGGCCTCTGGCTCGGCGAAACCGAAGGGGCCAAGTTTTGGTTGTCATGCTTGACCGATCTGAAGAATCGCGGCCTGAAGGACATCTTCATCGCCTGCATGGACGGCCTCTCAGGTTTCCCCGAGGCGCTCTGCGCAGCATACCCGGAAGCCAAGGTGCAACTGTGCATCGTGCATCTGGTGCGGGCTGCGCTGAAGTACGTGGTGGACAAAGACAGCGACCAGGTCATAGTGGACCTGAAAAAGATCTACCAGGCCCCGACGGTCACTGAAGCCGAAGAAGCGCTGGACGCTTTTGCTCAAGGTTGGGGTGAGAAATATCCGACCATCGTCAAACAGTGGCGTTTGAAGTGGCCGGACATCGCGGCTATGTTCGAGTTCCCGCCGGCGATTCGCAGGGCGATCTATACGACCAATGCCATCGAGTCGGTGAACAGCGTGATCCGCAAGTTCACGCGGAACCGCAAGCAGTACCCGAATGAGGAGTCAGCGCTGAAGCTGGTCTACATGGCGATTCACGAGGCGTCCAAGAAGTGGACGCTGCCAATCCCCAAATGGAGAGAAGCGCTGAATCACTTCGCGATCATCTTCGAGGATCGGCTCCCGCCCCTCGCCCGAAACTGACGCACGCAAAAGTCGTTCCCACCTGCGTTGACACAAAAAGATTTACAGGCCCGGATCAGCGGCGATGCGTTAACGATCCGCACGAACCGGCAGCTCCATTTCGCGCCTGAGCTCTTCCTCTGTGACCTGGATCGCCTCGACCCCAGCGTCATGAAGTGCGTTCAAAAACAGAACACGGTTCATCCCAGCGATCTCCGCCGCTTTTCCTTGCGAGATCCTACCCTGCTGGTACCAGAGGATGGCTGTCGCGAGCCGCATTGTTCCGGCCAACTCCTCGTCTGTGCCGCCTCCCAACGATGTCATCTCGTCCGGAACCTCGATCGTGATCGTTTTCATCGGGTGCACCTCCTCTCGCTCAGTATAAGCCCAAACGTTCGTTAGCTGCCAGAATGCCTTGAGCCTGGGGGATCAAAACTTGGCCCCGCAGCATTTCGCGCTTGCCACCAGTTCTGTTGCGCGAATTGCCTCCCCTTAAGGATTAGATAAGGAACGCAGGAGCCCAGAGAATCCAGAGGTTGGGTAACACTCCGGTCGTTTTCAGTGATCGCGCTCAGGGTCGAGGCCCGCAGGCCATTCTCGCCGATGTTCTGATTTTGCGTCGCTTGTCTTGCTGCGGCATCTGGCTGCCATCTCGCTCTTTGTTGCCTTCGTTGTCTTCTGTTCAAGGCGTATTGGCAGCGGTGCCAATGGCGGGCGCATGGTGCAGGTCTGATCTTGGAACAGAAGCACGCGAAGGAAACGAAGATTTCAGTGCGGCTTCCCCTGGGGCATTGCGTCCTCGGGCTATTCCTGCCTTCCTGCGTTCCTCATTGCGTTTGAGAGGGGCTTCTGTCCGAGAGCGCTAGATATTCCGACGGTATCCGCAATCCGCGAGTGTCAATATTACGCCCGGTTTGCATCAGCCCACCGCGCACCTGCTGCTCTTCGTCGAGACCCCAAGCCCAACGCGCCCGAACCGCAACCAAGCACGAAATCCCAACGCGGCATAGCCGCACCCAAGCACGAAATCCGAAATCTCAAATCCGAAAAGATGTGACCACGACGCAGAGATCCAACGGAAGTTGGCTCTAACGGGCGGGATTTCCGGTTTCGGATTTCGAGCTTCGGATTTCATCTTCCAGTTATCGGGTTTCGGATTTCGAGCTTCCGAGATCCAGCCTCACCCGGCCGCCGGCCGCCGCATCGGTTCGGACCGATCGGTCGGATCAGACGGATCGGACGGATCGGACGCGGCGGCCGGCCTGTCCCGAGCCCAGTCGTGGGGCCTGTCCCGAGCCCAGTCGTGGGGCCTGCGCACCTATTTCGGCGGGCCCACTCAGCTTGGCAAACGCCGCGCGGCGGATGCCGCTCTAACCTGCTCACGAGAACCATCGGGGAGCAACAAGAAACTGCGGACCAGCCGGGTGAACGTTGATGGAGCCTTCGTGATCCTTGTGCCACACGGCGAACTTTTCGAGGATTGCAGGCTCACTTGCCCCTCCGCAAAGAATCATGCCCAGCCGGCCTTCCAGGTGACGGACTGCGGCATGCCCATCGAGCGCGTGCGTGCCGTCGTTCAACAGCGAGTAGGCCGCGACGGTCATGACCCCGAGCGACGCGGAACCGGACTCAGCCGCCGCCGGCCGAGAAACAGGAGAGTACGCGCAAAACTTCGAGGGTGCAAACAAGCCCGATTCGGCCTCGTAAACAAAGTACGTGACGGTTCTTCGTCCCCAGGCTTGTTTTCCCTCGGCCGCGACCAGCTCGGCGTTCCAGCGCCGCAGGTTCAAGAAAACGATCAGCAAATCGCCCGCAAAGTGAACATCGATGTTTGACATCGATCCCAGTGATTCGGTGACCGCGATCGCCCGTTCGATTTCGATCCCGACCGGAAGCATGGCCCGATCGAGGTCCGCCTGCTCCAGATGATTCAATCGCTTGACCTCGGCCGGATCTGTTGCAGGGAGCAAGACCGTTTGGAACGCTCGCATGCCAATTTGCCGCATCAAAGCGATGGTCGTGCATGCCAGGTTGCGGCGCCCGCGCGAAATGGGGACTGACCATCGCCAGGAAATAATCGTGTGGTGATTGGGGGGTGGAACAAGTGGGCCGTGGCGAACTTGGCGTGATTGGCCACTGGATCGGCACGACTCACCTCGAATTCGATCCAGAGACGCTTCGCTGGTTCTTGCCGTTCGAGCATCACATCGACGCGTGCCGAAAAGCCGAGGAATGCTTCCATCTCCGGAGGAAGAAGGCGGAGTTCCCGATGGCACAGCCAGCCGGGCGGGCAACTGCGGGCAAATTCTCTCTGCAAGTAGGTTGTGAGGCTGCCCATGGTTCGGAGAGCTCGCGGCGGTCGGTGTCGGTGTGTCTACTTTCGTCCGGGCAGATAATATCAGATGCCGTCGTCTCGGCAGAATCAGTGCCATGAGCCGCGGATTCCTTCAACGTGACCAGAAACGGCCGTTCGCGGTATCGCGGCACATCCAATTCAAAAGCACTCAGAATCTTGTAATCGACTGCGTAGCCGCGCTCGTGAAGCTGCGATATCTTTCGTTTAAGTAAGGCGCGGTTTTTGTGGAAGCCGTACAAGCCCATCACATTTTCAATCACGAAGAAGGACGCCAATGAGAGTGGTCACGATCTTTGACACGTTGTGAGTCCAGATAATCGCTGGGAGATTCGCCTGTCCCGTGGAAGTACCGGTGGCCTCTTCTCTGGGCCGTTTCCGTAGCCGCGGCATTTTGGTCCGCCCGACATCGACCTCGGAGAAGTTGCTCAGCGGTTGAGATTCAGCCATCGATTATCTTGGCCAGAAACACGCCGGGGAGAAAGGACGGAGACATTGCTAATTGCTGCGGGAGATTGGGCGAGTTGGGCCAAGTCCGACCGGAGCCTGTGGACAGCACGATGGGGCCATCAACCCGAACTTGGCGGCCCTTGGTCAACAGTCGCAGGAGTCCGGGCCGGGCCGTAAACCGTATGGGCGGCCGCAGACTCGACTCCTGCCCAAGACGATTAACGCTCGCGACCGTTCAGTGCGGAGAACCGAAGGTCCAATCGCGACGGATGCACTCACGCAATCGCTCGACGTCAGGATTAGTCGACGATTCATTGACGACGTCGACCCATTGCAAACCATTCGCCACCGTTCCCGCGTCGAACCTCAGCGGTGCTTTCGCGGGTTTCGACGGCCACTGCAGGCTAGACCACGGCCAGGCTTCGGCTCGATCGTCAAGGCGGACCCATCACGGGTTCCGCTCGATGTGCTGGAGCACAGTCAGCAGGTGCTTGTCACCCTCGATCGGGAACACTTTGAATCGGCTTTGCCGGATTTGGTCGCTCGAGTAGTAATGTCGCAGATAACGACGGACATGAGTGGCCGGAAGCCAGCGCTTCGAGCGGCTCAGGTCGCCATCGTCGCGGGGCCGGAGAGCGAGATGAACAAAACGATCCGGCACGCGGCGGGAAGCCCGAATTCCCATCGGCACGCGAAGCGATGGCTCGGCCACGATCTCGACAGAGGCGTGATAGTCGTCCGACTTGTGGAATACGGCGGAGCGTGCGTTTCCGCGATTGACGACATGATAGGTATAGCCGCCAACAGAACCACGTGCCGTACGAGGCATAAACCACGCACGGTGTGAGAAACGGAAGGGGTCGAAGCCAACCCAGTTTACCTGTTCAGTGGAGTCAATTTGCAATGTCCCCTTCGCCTCACCCCGAATCGGAGGCCTCGTCCCGAGCCTGGTACGGTGCATCTATCATGGAATTCCTTCACACCGATTCCGATGCCATCGTAGGACGGCTGACGAGAAACAGCGACTTTAGCGTCCTTCCGGCACAAAAGGATGCTTGGCTGGCTCAGATTTGTGTGATGCAAGACCGCCTTGGCGGCTTGACAGGTTCGATTTTCATGGAGTTTAGCATCCCACGCATGGGCCGGCGGATTGACACCGTTCTGATAATCGGCCCGATTGTGTTCGCGGTCGAGTTCAAGGTCGGCAACTCGCTCTTTGATCGTTCTGCCGTCGATCAGGTGTGGGATTATGCTCTGGACCTAAAGAACTTCCACGAGGCCAGCCACTCGGCATCAATTGTTCCTATTCTCATCGCTACTGGCGCCAACTCATCGCCGCTGATTGAATTGCGACCTGACGATGACAAGGTCTACCGACCGATATCAGTGGATACTACGAAGTTTCGCGAGACACTCGACAACGCTTTGCGAACCGTAAGGGGTGACGCGCTCGATGCGCAGCACTGGGCTCGTGCCCCATACTATCCAACTCCAACGATCGTTGAAGCTGCCCGTGCGCTCTACGCTAAGCACTCTGTCGAGGCAATCGCACGTTACGACGCTGGAACACAGAATCTTCGCGTTACGTCCTGCCGCATTGAAGAGCTGGTCGACAACGCCAGAGCAAATCAGCGCAAAGTCATTTGTTTTGTCACGGGTGTTCCAGGAGCCGGCAAGACTCTCGTTGGCCTGAATGTAGCCACTCAACGACGAGACCCGGATCAAGCGACGCATGCCGTCTTTCTTTCAGGGAACGGGCCACTCGTCGCGGTACTGCGCAGCACTTACTCGCGATGAAGTTGCACGGCAGAGAAATTGTGGTGCACCGGTGCGCAGAGGGAAAGTCGCCGAGAGTGTCAAAGCCTTCCTACAGAATGTTCACCATTTTCGAGACGACCTTTTGATCGACGTCGGGCCGCCGGCAGAGCACGTCGCGATCTTTGATGAAGCGCAACGAGCCTGGAATTTGCAGCAAACTGCGAACTTCATGCGACGAAAAAAGAATCGTGCCGGGTTCTCCCAATCGGAGCCGGAATTCCTAATTTCCTGCATGGATCGCCACCAGGATTGGGCTGTCATCGTCTGCCTTGTCGGAGGCGGACAGGAGATCAACACGGGTGAAGCTGGGATCGATGCCTGGATTGACGCCATCCATTCCGGATTTGCTCATTGGGACATGCATATTTCATCGAGGCTCACGGATAGCGAACATTCGGCCGGCAGGATTTTGGAGGCTGTGCGCCAAAGGCAACACAGCTACTTTGACGACTCGCTCCATCTCGCCGTCTCCATGAGATCATTTCGAGCTGAAAACGTATCGGCCTTCGTCGAGGCGCTTCTTGAATGCCAGAAAGGAGGTGCAATGCATGCTTTCTGTCAGCTTGCTGACCGGTATCCAGTCGCCGTCTCTCGTGATTTGCGACAAGCCAAGAAATGGGTTCTCGACCGGGCGAGAGGAACAGAAAGGTATGGCTTAGTTGCTTCATCGAAGGCCCACCGCCTCAAACCTGATGCGATCGACATACGCGTCGATGTGAATCCAGTGTATTGGTTTTTGAACGGCAAGGAAGACACTCGATCTAGCTATTATCTCGAAGACGCGGCCACGGAATTTCAGGTGCAGGGCCTGGAACTCGACTGGGCATGCGTGGCTTGGGACGGCGACCTGCGTTTCGCGGGTTCCGGATGGAATTACCATTATTTTCGCGGCAACCGGTGGTGCACGATCGCAAATCTGGAAAACAAGCGCTACCTATGTAGTGCTTACCGAGTTCTGCTCACGCGCGCTCGGCAGGGAATGGTGATTTATGTTCCGCCAGGGGATTCGAGTGATCCAACACGGTCCCCCATATTTTATGATTCAACTTATCACTATCTCACCGAGCTCGGAATTCCGGAAGTAACATGAGCAATTGTGGGTAGCCCGGTTCCCAAGCGGGCGTTGCGACTCACAAAAATGACCCATGCGCCGCCCCGTTCACCCCAAACATTTCATGGATCCGCGAAGAAGGGTGTATCGCATTCGCCGAACTGATAGACCGATTGCCGCATTGTGAGCCGCTCGGAGGTCCATTCGAGGGACGTCGTTTTCCCGAGAATTGCGGCACGGTGCGCTGGCCGGTTAGGTTAGGTATGACCGTGGAGCTCGGTTTATCAGCAAATACTAGCCCGGCGTAGCCGGAACCAAACAGGGATTGCGCTTAGACTCTATCAGCCGTACGCTCAAGGTCGAATCGGCATTCTCCGCCAACCCCGAGTTGGCCGTGGCTGAATTCGTCGAACGACACGCCGAAAAAATCGCCGCAGTTCTATCGTGTTCGGATCGGGTTCTCGTTAGCGGGACGCGCCCCGACATCTGTCATGCCGGAGCTGCGACGACCTACCTCTTCAACCACAAGTTCCATATCTTTGACTACACAAAAGTTGGCCGAACCACTCCGGGATCGAATCTGCAACCACGCCGAGAAACTGGCGTCAGACCATGGATTGACCATCGAGTTCCACCGCGACCGCAATACTCGCAAGGAGGACCGGATCCATTGGGCGGATACCTCGGCTTCTTTATACTTGTCACTGGAGATTGGAATGAGTGCTTCGTGGAAGTGATCGTCTAAAAATGACCCCTTTAGGGGTAGTGTGATCGTCTAAAAATGACTCCCCGTAGGCGCCTCCTGTACAGTGAACGTTTCTGCAAGGAACGCTCACCATGCATGGAGGCAAAGGAATGCTTACGGTGGACGACTATGGTGACATCCGCAGAGCCCGTCGCAACGGGTTCTCTATCAAACAGCTCGCTCGTGAGTTTGAACATTCGCGCAACACGATCCGCAAGGTACTCGCGAACCCCGAGCCCAATCCGATTCCTCAGACGAGGATCCGAACCGCTCCTGTCCTGGGACCGTTTTTCACGATCATCGACCAGATCCTTCGAGATGACGAGTCTGCGCCACCAAAGCAGCGGCATACCGCCGCTCAAGTGGTCCGTCGTCTGCGCGACGAGCACGGGTACCACGGCGGCTACGCGCAGGTGCAGCGCTACCTGTTCAAGCATCGCCGGCGGGAACAAGAAACCTTCATTCCGCTGGGACATCTTCCAGGCCAGCGCCTTGAAGCCGATTTCGGCCATATCCACGTCGACTTTCCTGACGGACGTAGGCTCGTTCCATTCCTGGTGACCACCTGGGCCTATTCCAATTACCCGTTTGTTCTGGCTCTGCCCTTCGAGCGAACTGAGGCAATCCTCGAAGGCATGGTCAGAGCCTTCGAGTTTTTTGGCTGTATCCCCAACGAGGTGTGGTGGGATAACCCCAAGACTGTAGCCACCACGATTCTTCTCGGGCGCGAACGAAAGCTTCATCCTCGATATGCGGCGCTGGCCAGCCACTACGTTTTCAATCCTCTCTTCTGCATGCCGGCTCGGGGCAACGAAAAGCCCGATGCTGAGAACACTGTGCGGGCGGTGCAACGCCGGTTCTCAACTCCGGTTCCGCGCGTAAACGACCTCGACGAATTGAACCGGTATTTTCAAGAACGCTGTGAGGCCGAACGAGCACGGACTGTTCAGTCGATGTTCGGTCCCTTCGTGATCGGCGCCCGCTTCGCCGACGAACAAGCCTCAGCGGCCTCGCTTCCACGACATCGGTTCGATCCATGTGTAATCCGCCCCGCCGCGCCTGTGGATAAGTATCAGACTGTCGCTTTCGAGCGTAATCGTTATAGCGTTCCCAGGCCGTTCGCATTCCAGATGGTGACCATCAAGGGCTATGTGGACCGAGTCGTGATCGTCTCCGGAGGTCACGTCATCGCCACCCACACTCGCTGTCTTCAGCCGCACACGATGGTCCTCGACCCATTGCATTATCTTGCGACTCTAGACCGTAAACCGGGGGCCCTTGACCACGCTCCGGTTTATCGGGAATGGAAGCTCCCAGGATGCTTCGCTGCGTTCCGTACGGAGCTTGAGGAGTACCATGGCGCTGTCAGCTGGCGCACGACGCTACGTGCGGGTGTTGCAGCTTTTGGTCGACCACCCTATGGCCCGAGTCCGTCAGGCGATTGAGACTTGCCGGCGCGAGCAACTGATCAGCGCCGAGGCTGTGATTCAGCAAACGCTCACCCTGGCGGCCCGTGAAGCACAGCCGCGTCGTTCGACTCCATGGACGACCGAGCTGACTACGACGCCGCAAGTTCACGTGCCGCTCCCTGATTTGAGCTGTTTCAACCAACTCTTGGACAGCTCGGCTTGCCGCGGAAAACCCGATGACCCAGAAGTTGTAGTGGCTGCCGAACCTTCTGGTGAGAGACGAGTCACCATGTTCTTCACCTGACGGAGTGTTCGCGATGCGTCTCGGACTCGATCGGCGAGTTCGAACCGTTCTTCGACATTTTCTTGGGAAGGACCATGCTGATGGCCGATGCAGTGATCGACCTGCTCAAGGCCCATTTCCGGCAGTTGCGGCTGCCGACAATGGGCCGTGAGTTCGAGAGATTGGCGCGGGATGCGACTGGGACTAACCAAAACTTTTTCCAGTTCCTGCTCGGTTTGACTGAAACCGAGCTGGCAACACGGGCCGCCAATGCAATCGCAACGCGGATCCGGAATGCGGAGTTCCCGATCTTGCGGGACTTCGACACGTACGACTTTACCGTTCTGCCGCAGCTTTCGAAGCCAAAGATCCTGGAGCTGGCACGCGGTGAATGGATCGAGCGGAAATACAATTGCTGTCTGATTGGGAGCCACGGAACGGGAAAAACGCACATCGCAATCTCGTTAGGCCAGGCCGCGTGTCGAGCAGGCCTGCGAGTGCTTTACTTCACGGCGGCCGATCTGGTGACACGATTGGAGAAGGCCCAGAAGCAGTACACGCTGGACCGGTTCTTGGGCCAACTCGAGCGGGCACAGCTGCTGATCTGCGACGAGCTGGGCTATGTTTCTATGAGCCGCGGCGGTGTCGAGCTTTTGTTTCGAGTTTTCGGCGATCGCTATGAGCGTGCCAGCGTGCTGGTGACGAGCAATCTGCCGTTTGGCGAATGGAACCAGATCTTCCAGGGCGAGCGCATGACCGCAGCGCTTTTGGACCGACTTACGCACCACTGCCACATTTTCGAGATGAATGGCGAGAGCTATCGCTTCCGGGAGTCGATGAAACAGAAGAAGGGCAAAAAATAGCAGTACGAACCAAACAGCCGCGCCTGCCCAGAACGGCTAATTTCAAGGACCGAGGGGGGTCAATCGTAGACGAGCACGGGGGGTCAAATTTAGACGATCAGTGCCACTTCGTCCGGCCGAGGATTAATCGATCAGCGCATCAGCGGTAGCCCGGGACTTGACATCTAACAGTTTTTACTTACGGGGTTGAGCGCTATGGCGATTGAAGGATCCAATCCGGATCCTCCGAAGGCATTTGCTTCGTATTCATGGGACTGCCCAGAGCACAAGAAATGGGTCAAGAATTTGGCCGCAAGGCTCCGTGGCGACGGTGTCGATGTTGGTCTCGACCAATGGGGAGTCGTCCCGGGTGATCAGCTCCCGAGGTTCATGGAGACGGCGATCCGCGAGAACAGCTACGTCCTCATCGTTTGCACGCCGAAGTACAAAGAGAAATCGGACGAGCGCAGGGGTGGCGTCGGATACGAGGGCGACATCATGACGGCTGAATTGCTCACCCAGCGCAACGACCGCAAGTTCATAGCCGTGCTACGCTCGGGCAGTTGGGACACCTCCATGCCCTCGTGGCTAAAGGGCAAGTACTCGATTGATCTTTCGGGCGATCCGTACTCGGAAGACGAGTATCGCGACTTGCTGATCACTCTTCACAACAGGCGTGATCAGGCTCCGCCGATAGGAAAGGCCCCACAGTTTCGGAAGTCCATCCGCGAGGAGGCCAAGAATTTCTACCCGACGAACGAGAAGGCGGACGGAGAGTTTCAGCCGATCAAGATCGAGGGCGTGCTTGTCGACGAAGCTGGCCGCCCGATGAACGACGGGACGTGCGGAAGCGCTCTCTATGCGATCCCGTTCAAACTGAGCCGTGCACCGACGCATGAATGGGGCCAGTTGTTCATCCAG
The DNA here is from genome assembly GCA_963781785.1 of uncultured Isosphaeraceae bacterium. Classification (GTDB taxonomy): domain Bacteria; phylum Planctomycetota; class Planctomycetia; order Isosphaerales; family Isosphaeraceae; genus CAWAHD01. Next base: position 3,118,011 of record CAWAHD010000002.1, read on the forward strand.
ACCTGGGACCATCCGCCACAGTTCACGACGCTGATCAGCGACAATTAGAATTCCCCATGACGACAACTAGAATTCCCCACCGCATCCCTTCGAACGACAATTAGAATTCCCCACCGACGCCAGTTGATATCAAATTGGTGATTCTCCAACCAGGAGGGAGGATCACCATGGCTGTCACGGATCGACAAGTTAGGCGTTTGCACGCATTGTTGCATTCACGGAAGCCGCTATCGGTTGCGGCAATGAGGGTGGACATGGACCGTAAGACCGCACGGAAGTACCGGGACGAGGCGAAGCTCCCCAGCGAGCTGGAGACCTGGCCGCGAACATGGCGCACTCGAGAAGACCCCTTCGCAGACGTCTGGGAGGAGGTGCGTGAGCAACTGGAACTCAGCCCCGGCTTGCAGGCGAAAATCTTGTTCGAGTGGCTTCAACGCCGCTACCCGGGTCGATTCGCAGACGGTCAACTGCGCACGCTTCAACGTCGAGTGCGTCAGTGGGAAGCAATCTCTGGTCCACCCAAGGAGGTCTTCTTCGCACAGACTCATCATCCTGGCCGGTTGGGTGCGTCCGATTTCACCCATATGACAAGCTTGGCCGTGACTCTCGGCGGCCAGCCGTTCGATCACATGGTTTATCATTTCGTTCTGACCTACTCGAACTGGGAGACGGCCTCGATCTGTTTCTCCGAGAGCTTCGAGAGCCTAAGCGACGGGTTGCAGCATGCCCTGTGGGAGGTGGGCGGCTCGCCCCAGCGGCACCGAACCGACCGAATGAGCTTGGCCGTAAACAACGCTTCTAGCGCTAAGGAGTTCACCGGGCGGTACCAGGCGCTGATGGACCACTACGGCCTGGAGATGGAGAAGATCAACGCACGCCAGGCTCACGAGAACGGGGACGCCGAGCAGAGCCATTACCGCTTCAAGGAGGCTGTGGACCAGGCCCTGCTTCTACGTGGCAACCGTGACTTCATGGACCGCGCGGCTTACGCTCGATTCCTACGGGAGATCCTAGACCAGCGCAATGCCGGCCGCCGGTCGCGCTTCGCCGAGGAACAGGCCGTACTGCGTGCGCTCCCCCAACGCGATTAGAGAGCTACAAGCGGGCGCGGGTTCGAGTCTATCCCGGGAGCATCATTCATGTGGACCGCAACGTCTATTCGGTAGACAGCCGTTTGATCGACGAGCGGGTAGACGTCCGGCTCTACGCCGACGAGTTGGAAGTGTGGTTTGCCGGCAAGGTCGTCGAACGGCTTCCACGCCTTCGCGGGCAGCGGAAGCATCGCATCAACTACAGGCACGTGATCGATTGGTTGGTGCGCAAGCCCGGCGCGTTTGAGAATTATCGGTATCGGGAAGACCTTTTTCCTACGAGCCGGTTTCGAATGGCTTATGACGTGCTGCGCGAGACCGCACCCGGCCGGGCCTCGCGTGAGTATCTGCAAATCTTGGAGCTGGCGGCCCGGGAGAATGAGTCAATGGTGGACAGCGCCATACGAGCCCTGCTGGAGGAGGGGCAGGCGATCACTGCGCAGGGGGTGAGGGAACGGATCGGATGCTCCGAGCCCCCCTGTCCGATCACGGAGGTCCGGGTAGAGGCAACTGATCTGTCGAGTTTTGATATGTTGTTCAATCACAAGGAGGTGTGGGATGGCTTCGCAGACGGAAGTGAAGCAGCGGCTCGTGGAGTGCCTGCGGGAACTTCACCTGCCCACGTTTCGTGAGAGCTTCGAGGACGTAGCCCGGCGCACGGTCCAAGAATCACTCAGCTACGAGCAGTACCTTGGGGAACTCGCCGAACAGGAGTGTCAGGTCCGGCGGACGAACCGGATCGAACGTTGGCTGCGGGATTCGGATTTACCGGTCGAGAAGAGCTTGGCCCGGTTCGACATGAAGCGGTTGCCGGCAAAGATCGCCCGGCAGGTGCGTATGTTGCTGGACGGCGCCTTCGTCGATGCCCGAGAGAACGTGTTGGCTTTTGGACGTTCTGGGAGTGGGAAAACGCACTTGCTGTGCGGGATTGCACAAGAGCTAGTGCGTTCGGGGCGCAAGGTACTGTTTGGTCCCTGCAGCTTGCTGGTTCAAGACCTGTTGATTGCTAAGCGCAACCTGAAGTTGAGCCGATACCTGAAACGGCTCTCCAAGTTCGAGGTGCTCATCATCGACGATCTGGGCTACGTCCAACAGAGTCGGGAGGAGATGGAAGTGTTATTCACACTGCTGGCGGAGCGGTACGAGCGAGGCAGCGTGATGATCACGAGCAATCTGCCGTTCTCGAAATGGGAGAACATTTTCAAGGACCCGATGACCACCGCGGCGGCGATCGACCGGCTGGTCCACCATAGCGTGATCTTGGAGCTCAACGTTCCCAGCTACCGCTTGGAGCAGGCCAAACAGGTTCAGGAACCCGATTCGTCAGCAGCGACCTAAGAAACCAAGGCCCCGACGTGTCAAAAATGGCAAGCGGGCGGATAACGAATAACGGATGGTAGTTGTCGTCAGGACTAAATCTCACTGGGAAAACGGTCGAGAAAGGAGCCTGAACAATGGAACAGACGAGTGGGGAATTGTAATTGTCGCGGTGGGGAAATGTAATTGTCGTCGATCAATGCCGCGCGGAGAGCCGTCGATCGGTTGTCAGCGGACGTGGCACGCGACTCGGGGGCCCTTGGAGAAGGCCCGAGTCCTCGAGACCTCAGATCGGCGGACGAGAACCTCGAGGGAACCTACCTCATCCGCATGTTCGCGGAATTCGAGACGGGAGTCCGGTCTCTCTGGAGAACCACCAAGTCCCGCGCCGGCGTCCTGCAGAGGTCCTGCTTGATCGCGTAGGGGTCCGGTGCGGAATCCCCGCCGACGTGATCGGCGCTGCTCAAAGAGCGCGCGAGTACCGGAACATGCTCGTGCATGATCGTGACGTGGAAGTCGAGGCCGTGACGGTCTCGGAAGCACGGCGGTGCTTCGCGACTTATCTCGCTCGCCTGCCAATCACGTGGGGCAAGTGAAAGCAACATTCCCCTGCTGATGTGGCGGCGGCGGTGGCGTCCCACGATCGTTTGACTTGCCTGTGCACCTGCGGGGCATTCCTGCGGTTCGACTGGCCCAACGCGGCTGAGCCGCAACCAAGCACGAAATCTCACACGATAAATCCTAAATCCGAAACTCTAAATCCGAACGTTCGAAATGCGGACGCGGAGTACAGGTAACCGCCTTGAGAATCGTTGCAGAAGAACAAGACTTCGGGTGACTGCCGTCCAGTGGCCGCGGCGGCCGAAGCAGTGGTTCGAAGCGTGCTGACCGATGACCTGATCCGCCGGCTCAAGCCCCGCTGCGCCTATCTGACGCTCGGCGTCGACACCAAGAAAGTCAACGCATCGAAGACTCATGACATCGGGAACCGCAGGTTTTAAATCCTAAATCCGAAGCTCGAAATCCGAAAATGGGGAGTCGGCTCAAAAGAAGGGTGGCGGGCCACATGAAAAGGATTAAGGAAAGCGCGCAAGGGGCGAAGGGGAATCGGCAATCGGGGGTCGGGAAGGGCCTGTAAATCTTTTTGTGTCAACGCAGGTGGGAACGACTTTTGCGTGCGTCAGTTTCGGGCGAGGGGCGGGAGCCGATCCTCGAAGATGATCGCGAAGTGATTCAGCGCTTCTCTCCATTTGGGGATTGGCAGCGTCCACTTCTTGGACGCCTCGTGAATCGCCATGTAGACCAGCTTCAGCGCTGACTCCTCATTCGGGTACTGCTTGCGGTTCCGCGTGAACTTGCGGATCACGCTGTTCACCGACTCGATGGCATTGGTCGTATAGATCGCCCTGCGAATCGCCGGCGGGAACTCGAACATAGCCGCGATGTCCGGCCACTTCAAACGCCACTGTTTGACGATGGTCGGATATTTCTCACCCCAACCTTGAGCAAAAGCGTCCAGCGCTTCTTCGGCTTCAGTGACCGTCGGGGCCTGGTAGATCTTTTTCAGGTCCACTATGACCTGGTCGCTGTCTTTGTCCACCACGTACTTCAGCGCAGCCCGCACCAGATGCACGATGCACAGTTGCACCTTGGCTTCCGGGTATGCTGCGCAGAGCGCCTCGGGGAAACCTGAGAGGCCGTCCATGCAGGCGATGAAGATGTCCTTCAGGCCGCGATTCTTCAGATCGGTCAAGCATGACAACCAAAACTTGGCCCCTTCGGTTTCGCCGAGCCAGAGGCCCAAAAGTTCCTTGCGGCCCCGTATATTCACCCCCAGGGCCACGTACATTGTCTGAGGCGAAACTCGACCATTGGCACCACGCACATGCACCACGATGCCGTCGAGATAGACGATCGGCCAGACCGGGTCGAGCTGCCGGGTGCGCCACGCGGTCACTTGCGCGTCGAGGTCGGCGGTGATCTCCGAGACCAGCGTCGGCGACACATCGACGCTATAAAGTTCTTTCACGACTTCCTGAATATCCCGAGTGGTCATCCCTTTGGCATAGAGTGCGAGAATCTTCTCGTCGAACCCGGTCAATCGACGTTGATGTTTGAGGATCAACTGGGGCTCGAAAGTGCCATCGCGATCGCGCGGAGTCGCGATCATGATCTTGCCGAGATCGCCTTGCACGGTCTTTTCGGAACGACCATTGCGACGATTCTTCGCACGGGGTTTACACGGCGGGTCAGCAAAAGGATCCGCGACGCCCGGCACCAACGGGTCCTCAGCGGCCCCAGGCAACTGTTTGCGGCCGAGGTGAACGTCCATTTCGGTATCGAGCATGCGCTCGAGAGCCGAGCCCATCATGAGCTTGAGGAGGCCGTTCAGCTCCGCGAGTGTCGTGGCCTGCGAGGCGATCTCGCGTGCCAACTGTTCGGCCTTGCCTGTCAAAATCGCGTCCATGCGACAGTCTCCGTAAGGTAAGTAGGTTAGGGTGAGATAACCGATTCCTTACGTTGACACAATATTTCTTACAGGCTCGTCGGGAATCCAAAGTCCTGAAGCCCGAGATGCGGATCTCAGTCGCCGGGCCCGCTTGCTTCGCCAGGTAGCCTCGCTGCTACCCTTTCACGTGCCCCGCGCTCGGCGCTTTCGGATTCGTCCGGCTCTTTCCGACGACTATCAGATCTGCCGCCATCATCAAGGACTCGGCATATTCAACCCCGATATCTCGGACGCCTCTCAGGTACTCATAAACCGCGGATCGGGACAACGTGCCACAATGGGCGCGGGCTTTCTTCCATAGTTCATAGCGCGTCATCCCGTGATCGTCGAGCGATTCCAAAATAGCCTGGCGCACCGGGCCGAGCCGCCGCTTCGGTAGATTACCAGACGCGTCCCGGCACACCGGCGGCTCAGTCCCTTTCAGTTCGGGGATGTCGTCCGTCTGGACGGGGCGTTTCATCGTGTCTTTGAGGCGAGCGAGGTCCCGCGCCGTCGCTCGGTTTCCCTCGCCGGCCGAAATGCGAATCAACCTACCTGCCTTGGATTGTTTGGGCATATTGCTTCCTTTCACGGCGAGTTGCGTGCCGTGCGCTGATGATCCGTGTGACACTCTGGCCTCCATGGTTCCGAACTGTCCAACAGATCAAGAGGATGATGCGACGATCAGCCGGATGGGATGCGGTCGTGACGTGACGGTCCTCGCCCATGCGTAAGCGTTCACAGTCTGGGGTTGTCGTTTGCGAATGGCGCAATTATTCTACCTGCATGGCATGGACGCCCCCGATTCCAGAACCCCTGTGGCAGACGGCTTCGCCCGAGGTCCAAGCGGCGATTCTTGCGCTCGTCGAGTTCTACGAACTGCGCCTTGCCAAACTTGAAGCGCGCGTCAACGATCTCGAGAATCGGCTGAAGCTCAACTCCACCAACTCGTCGAAGCCCCCATCCTCTGATCCGATCGGAATGAAGCGCAAGCCCCCGGCTTCTCCCAGCGGAAAGAAACGCGGCGGGCAGCCCGGACATCGTAAGGCCCACCGCGCCTTGGTCCCACCCGAAAAGATTCGCGGGACGACCCACTGTAAGCCGACTGCTTGCCGCCGATGCGGTCATGAACTCTGCGGCGACGACCCCGAACCCTTGATCCATCAAGTCGCCGAACTGCCCAAGATCGAGCCGATCGTCGATGAGTATCGGCTCCATCGTCTGACCTGCCCTGGCTGCGGCGAGACGACCTGCGCTGCCTTGCCACCGGGCGTCCCCACTGGATGCTTCGGCCCGTACCTTCAGGCGGTGCTGGCCGTGCTCGCGGGGGCCTATCGCCTCAGCAAGCGTCAGATCCAGCAGTTGGTAAGCGACCTGTTTACTCTTTCGATCTCCACCGGGATGGTCTCCAAGCTGGAACGGCAGTCGGCCATCGCCCTTGAAGCCCCTTACAACGAACTCGCGACTTCGGTCCATAAGTCCTCGGTGGTTAATATCGACGAGACGTCGTGGCGTGAGAATCGTCACAAGGCTTGGCTGTGGGCCACGGTGACCAGCTTTTGCACGGTCTTTACCATCGCCAAAAGTCGTAGTGGCGAAGTCGCGGCGGCTCTCTTGGGGAGCAAAGACGATCAGGTCGTCGGCAGTGACCGGTTCAGCGCGTATGAGTGGATCAAGGCATTCGGGCGTCAAGTCTGCTGGTGCATCTGCGCCGAGACTTCCAAGCGATGATCGACCGGGGTGGTGAAGGCGAGAGCATCGGACAGCGGTTGCTTTCGTTGTCGAACCGGCTGTTCCGCCACTGGCACCGAGTGCGCGACGGAACTTTGCCTTGGAATGCGTTTCAAGAGCGGATGCACCGCTTGCGTCGGGAGGTCAAGCAAACCCTTCTGGAAGGGTCGAGGTGCCCGTGCGCGAAAACGGCGGCCACGTGCTTCGAGCTTCTCAAGGTGGAAGAAGGTCTGTGGACCTTCGCGCGGGTCCAGGGAATCGCACCGACGAACAACGTTGTGGAACGAGCGTTGCGGCATGCGGTGATCTGGAGGCGGATCAGCGGCGGGACCGACAGTGTGCATGGGAGCCGATTCGTCGAGCGAATGCTGACAGTGGTGGCGACCTGTAGGCAACAGGGCCACAACGTCTTGGATTACCTGACTTCGTGCTTTGAAGCAGACCGTCGTGGCCACGCCCTTCCCTCTCTTTTGCGACTCACCCGGACGCGATCCAAAGTTGCTTGATTCGACCTACCCCACCCTATGAACGGCTACGCCCATGCTGTGGGCGTCGTCGTATGTCTCCACGTGATATCGCTCAGCCCGATCATCTTCCAACACAGACTTGGCGTCCTCGAAGGACACGCCATGCTTCGTTTCGTTGGCCCTCGCTTTTTGGGGATCCCACTCGAAGTGATCGTGGTATATCATCATCGCCTCGATCGTTTCTTCCAAGCCATCTTAGTGCCGTTAACGGTACTAATCAAGGCGACTTCTGGCACCTCGGCCCGGCACTGGCAGAGTCTCTTGAAGGAGCTGCCATTCGTCACCGACTACCTTGGTGCCAGCGCCTACACCTACCGGGATTCGGGCCGGAAGAAGCGCGAAACCTTGGCCGTGGTTCTGGGAGCCACGCAGCGCGGCAAGATTTTGGATGTCGTGGTCCGGCTGAGTTGCAGTACGTGAGTGGCATCCGAGAAATCCCGGATTGCTGTTCATGAAAAGTGAGTGACTCAGGATTTGCCCCGAGCTGAGGGTCGATATAATGATTGCGTCGCGAACATCCGAAGCGGATCGTGCGGATCCCGTCTTCTCTTGGATCGGATCGAAGACGGATGAAGACCTTCATCGAGATGAAACAAGAACAGATCGAGGAATTGTGCACGTGCTATCGCGTCCACAAACTCGAACTCTTCGGCTCGGCCGTGAGCGACCGCTTCGATCCCGCGACGAGCGATCTGGACTTCCTCGTCGAGTTTGACGTCGTCCCGCCCGCGGAACATGCACGTTGCTATTTCGGCTTGCTTTTCGCGCTCATGGACCTGTTCGGGCGCAACGTCGACCTGGTGGAGACGGCGGCCATCCGTAACCCGTACTTCCTCCGCGCCATCGCCAAGGATCGGGTGGTGCTCTATGCGGCTTGAAGCGCTGAAGTACCTCGGGACGTCGACGCGCTTCTTGACCGAGGCAAAGTCGAGCAAATCCAGGGCGGTGATCCCTGAGCCCGACTTTCCGTCCGCCGTCGCGACGCCCGCATGGAGGCAAAGTGCGGTTTCGCAGTTTCGAGCTCTCGCCGCGCAGCACAAGCCGGTCGCCGTCTTGCACCACCCCCACACGACGGTGACGACTGGCACCTGGGCCCGGCACTGGCAGAAGCCATTGAAGGAACTGCCCCTCGTCACCGAATACCTTGGTGCGGGCGCCTACACCTACAGAGATTTCAGCTGGAAAAAGCGAAATACCCTGGCCGAAGTGTTGAGCGACACGCAGCGCGGCAAGATTTTGGATGTCGTGGTCCGGCTGAGTTGCGGGGTCTCACTGCCGGAGGCAGTATCGGACCTCAAATCCTGAATCCGAAGCTCGAAAGCCGAAACGGGCGGCAGCTCAAAGGCAGGACGGAGGACGGCGAAGCTGGTCCCGCACGGACGTGAGTGAAACGCACTCCTTGAGCGCGCGGCCGCCAGCGTGACGCGGCGCCCGAAGCATCGAGGCAACGCTCAGGCAGGGACGCCTGGACTGTGAATTTCGATTTCTTGCCGGCGGTCGGCCGTGCTATAATCCGCCGTAGGCACTGTTCACGCAGAGGAACAGCAATGAAAACCACTACGCCGGCCCGCGAAAGCGAAGTGAGTATTCTGGCGCGTGTCTTGGGCAAGGAGCGCGGGAGGCTATCCAATCAAATGGCCCGACACATCTTGGATCTTGGCTTTAGTGACCGGGATAAGGCTCGTATGCACGACCTGGTCGTACGCAACCAGGACGACGCCCTGTCGCCCGCCGAAAAGCAAGAGCTTTTCGCGTTTGGGAAGGCGGGTGATGTACTCGCCATCCTCAAGTCCAAGGCACGCCGAACGCTCAGAATGAGACGTAGACATCAATGATCCGTTACGTGTCGAGCTCCGCGAAGAGTTGATTGAGGAGGGACGGTTCCCCCCGTCGTGAGGCGACCGGCCAGCGGAAAGTTACCTGGGAATGGGATCGGTCGGACGGCGCCTGGAAACCATCGCTACGCTTTCGGGGGCGATGGAGCCCGGAACGATCGTGCCCCGGGTAAATCTGCCCTCTCGGCGACAGTTGCCAGCAGGCGATCGGGCCGGAAGAAGGGTTGGGGGGCGACAACGTAAGGATGAAGGATGAAGGAGAGCGGATCGAAGCCGAAATCCTGAATCTGCGACTCGAAATCCGGAAAGGGATGCTCATGACGCAGGGATGAAGGCGGATGGCCTTCTCCCCGCAATCTGGACCACGATCCGCTCGAAATCCTGCTCGTCTGGCGAGATTCTCAAGTCGACTCGGCCCCGGTCGAGTCCTCACGGCGCAACACAAGCCCGTCGCTGCCTCGCACCACCCCCACACGACGGTGACGACTGGCACCTGGGCCCGGCACTGGCAGAGTCTCGTGAGGGAGCTACCCCTCGCCACCGACAACCTTGGCGACAGCGCCTACACCTCCAGGTTCTGACTCCGCAAGATCACTGCGTCGGGCGCGCATTTTTTTGGATTTGAGATTTAGTACGACAGCGCTACTTGGCAAAATCGGGCATCTCGGCTATTCTCCGTAACTCATTGATGGAACTTCAGATCCAGGGAGTTACGGATGACTCCACGACAGATCCTGTCATTGGGGTCGCAGCTCGCCGACTTCCTCGACGAGTTTGACGACTGTTTTGCACGTTCGGAACCCCGTGGCCACTTGGCCAGCTACGTGCGTGGCCAGCTCGCCGATTTGCCGCGTAAGAGCGTGCAGCCGATCGCAGATTTCAGCGGTACGCCGCGGCGGACTTTGCAAGAGTTCCTCAGTTGGTCCGACTGGGACCATGCTCTGATGCGCGACCGCGTCCAGATGATCGTAGCACGGGACCATGCCGACCCTCATGCCATTGGTATCCTGGATGACTCGGGACATCCCAAGTCAGGCAACAAAACGGCGTGTGTCCAGAGGCAATGGTGTGGCAACACCGGCAAAATCGACAACTGCGTGGTCACTGTTCATCTTGCCTACACGACCTACGATACTCGGTTCCGGACGATGCTCGATAGCGCGCTATTCCTTCCCGAAAACGGCTGGGACGATCCCGCGCGTCGTAAGGAGGCTGATATCCCGGCCGAGCTGACCTACCGGCCCAAGTGGCAAATCGCTTTGGAACTACTCGACCGTGCGCTTGGCAACAACGTGGTTTTCGGCTGGCTCACGTTCGATGAATGGTATTCGATCCCGGGCGAGTTCCTCGCTGGCTTGGAGGCACGGCACCAGCGTTACGTCGCTGAAGTTCGCAAGAGTTTCCGAGGTTGGTTGTACGATCCCCAACAAAAGCCCCGTGCCCAATTGAGCACGGTCGAGAACTTGTGCTCGTTTTCCATTCCCATGATGCGGCAGCCCTGGCAGCGGGTCTACGTGAAAGACACCGACAAAGGGCCGATGGTGTGGGAGGTCAAGCACGCTCCGATCTGGCTCTCGCGAGACGGCCGCATTCTGGGGCCCTACTGGCTCATATACGCCCGCAATGTGCTGGACCCCGGCGAGGTCAAGTACTTCCTGTCCAATGCAAGCCCAGGGACTCCGCTGGAGTCGATCGTCCACGTGGCATTTGCGCGGTGGCCCGTTGAGCGTACCTTGGAGGACGAGAAGGACGAACTCGGACTGAGTCACTTCGAGGTCCGAAAATATCATTCAATCATGAGACATTTGAGTGTGACTCAAGTAAGCCACCTCTTCCTCGCCCGCCAAACCGAGCGGCTCCGGGGGGAAAAACCTAGAGATCACATTGTGCCAGGTCCGAACCGCTGCGAACGTGCTAGTCGATGTGCTGCCTTTGCCGAAGCGCGCCCGCACCGAACGACTCGAAAAGGCGTCGAACAATCTTCACCAAACTCAGGATCAGAACCGGTGCGCCCGAAAGTCGCACACGAAGACGAGGCTATCGCGGCTCAGGCGAATGGGGATTCTCCTGGCGGATTTGGCCTGCTGCGTTCCCCCGTAATTCAGCAAGTAGCGCTGTCGTATTAGGATTTCGTGCTTGGTCGCGGCTACGCCGCGCTCGGATTTCGCTTCATCGGCAGTCGATCAGATAGCTGATCATGCGGGTTCCGGCATCGGGCACGCTTTTGGGATTCACCGTCTGGATCAGCTTGCCGTTGAGATCGTACACCTCGAAGCGGGCGTCGCTGGCGTGCCGAGAGCCCTCCTGGAGATGCAACACCACCGACCGGCTGTCCGGTGACCACACCACGCTGGCGACGAGATTCTTTCGATCGGCCACTCGCGTGACTTCCTTCGGAGCAGGGTCGGTGAGGCTCTGCACCATCACGCGGGACATGTTCCAGTTGACGGGCGCACCGGCAGAAGCCGGCAACGTTTCGAGCCAGAGGAGCGACCGGCTGTCGGGTGAGAAACGCGGCGGACTTTGTCGGCTGGTGGACGCGGCCGGCGACTCCTGGCTCGAAGAGCCGGCCAGCCGGTGGAACACGCGGTCGCCGGTGCCGTCGGGGTGAATCATTCGAACGTCTCGCTGGGTCACGACAGGTGGCTTCCCGCCGGCAGCGTGGCGGGACGATGTGGTCGCCAGCCACTTGCCGTCGCGCGACCAGTCTTGAACCGTTTCCGTCGCCGGGATCGGCAACTTGGTGGATTTCGATCCGTTGGCCGCCACTCGCCAGGTCTGAGCAGTCAGCTCGATCTGGGCACCAGAAAGGGTCGTCACGATCAGCTCGCGGCCGTCGCCCGACCACTGGCAGCGTCCGCCCAGGCCATCGAGCTCGACGGAGACGGGCTCGGTCCGTTTCTGCAGGTCCCGCACCAGCAGCGTCGTTTTCAGGCCGTCTCCCGATCCGGGCTGAAGCCACGCATACTTCGTCGTATCGGGCGAGAGCTGGCCACCGCGCACGATTTCTTTGGCGACCGGCGTCCAGGTTTTTCCGTCGCGTTCGATGACCGCCAGTCCGTCTTTGACGTTCTCCGCCTCTTTGCTCACGACGAAGAACCGCCGCGGCGGTTGCTGGGCCGCGGCCGGCCCCGGCCGGCCAGCACAAATGGTCAATGCAGCCGCGCCGACTGCCGCGAGCCGGGCGAATGCCGACGCTGGCATCGGGCGCCGGCGAACAATGAGGAACATGGTCATGGCAAGCCTCCGGATCGGCGATCGGCGTGAGCCGCCTCGCACAGCGTGCCCATCGCTTGATCGCTGAGCTTACTCGACCTGGCGCGCGCTCGCCATGGCGAAGCGCCTGCTGAACCGTGCCGTGATCGCACATACTGCCGAGGTTTTTCTGTCGCCTTTCGCTCCGCGAAAGTACGCCCTCCCAAGATGCGATACGCGACTTGACAACGGACCCGGCACCGATCATATTCAACCCATTGGTTGAGGATCATGGGCATGGCGACTCCCGCGAACCTGGACAGGACGTTGCACGCCTTGGCCGACCCGACCCGGCGGGCGATCTTGCGCCGGCTGACCAGGGGGGAGGCCCGGGTGACGGAGCTGGCCGCACCGTTCAGGATGTCCCTGAACGGCGTATCCAAGCACATCCGGCTGCTCGAACGGGCCCGGCTGGTGCGGCGGCGCAAGGCCGGGCGTGAGCACCTGCTCTCCCTCGACCCCAAGCCGCTCGAAGCCGCGGCGGCATGGATGGCCGAACAGCAGGCCCTGTGGAAAGCCCGGCTCGCGGCTCTCGATAGCCTGCTCAACGCGGAAGATTCGGCCACGAACAACCCTGGAGAATCACGATGAGTTCCCGAGAGACGACGAGCACCGTGCGGGTCACCCACCGCTTTAGCGCATCGGCCGAGCGGGTCTTCGACGCCTGGCTCGACCCCGAAAAGGCCCGGCAATTCCTGTTCGCCACGCAGGCCGGGCAAATGGTCCGGGCCGAGATCGATCCACGCGTCGGCGGGAAATACAACTTCACCGACCGCCGGGACGGCGAAGATGTCGAGCACGTCGGCGAGTACGTGGAGATCGACCGGCCGCGGCGTCTGGTGTTCACCTTCTCCGTACCGAAATACTCTCCTGTGATCACGCGGGTCACGATCGAGATCGTATCACTTGATAGCGGGTGCGAGCTGACCCTGACCAACGACGGCGTACTGCCGGAATGGAAAGATCCGAGCACCGAAGGGTGGTCGAGGATTCTCGCGGCACTTTCGGCTGTCGCATGAGGACTCATTTCCCCTCGGCCTTCTTCAGGCCGGCGGCGATCGCTTTGCGGGCGCGATCGGAGGCTTCCGGTTTCGCCCCGCTGGCGATCAGCTCCTGGGCCTTGCGATATCCGGCGAGCGCCCCGGCACGGTCGCCGTCGTCCAGCAACTGCTCGGCCAGGAACTTCTGCGCGATCCAAGAATTCGGATACAGCTCGCAACGGCGCCGGAGCAAGACCATCCCTCCAGCCGGCTTGTTTGCGCCATACAGGGCATCTGCGGCGTCGCGGAGGGTTTCCTCGTCAATCTCGGGCCCGAATCGCCGCACAACACCCATCGCCTCATCCAGCCCGTCTCGAAGCACCAGGTCGACGAGCTGGCCGGCGGTGGGCGGCACGGGCGAGGGCTCGCGAATGCTCACGTCCCAGGCGGCCGCGTCGGTCCGAACGCCCTGGGCCGCCCGCTTCAGAAAAAGACCGGCCTCCCGGTCTCCCTTGAGATGGGCATCGAAGAAGTTCCGCGTAAAGAGACAGACGCGGTCATACCCCGCTCGGATCGCGGCCGCCCGCTCCGGTGGGATTCTTCGCCCTGGCAGGAAGGCGAACCGAGTCGCCCCCTGGCTCACGAAGTCATTGTGCTCCAGATGGGAGACAGCCACGGTGTAGAGACGCGTGTATTTCCAATGCCCCCAGTGGCCGAGGAAGTTCGGTTTGTCTTCCTTGGACGCGTACGTCATGATCGGGCCGGCAAGACGCATGGCGTCTTTGAGACGCACCGTCAGTGGGGCGAAACCGGGGTCGTCAACGGCGTTGTGTTCCACGGTCGAGTCGAGGCTGACGACTGCGCCCAAGGGCGAGTTTTTCTCGGCTCGCCAGGCCAGCACCGCCTGCGCCATAGCTGTGCCCGATCGCTCCGATTGCACCCAGGTCGAAACCGGGCCGCGCCTTCGCGTACCGGACGAGGAAATCCATATCCTTGATCGACCGGTCCAGATCCCAGTCGATGTTCAAGTAGGCTGCGTTCTCCGCCTGGTACGGGGCGGCGACCACGACATAGCCGTGACTGGCGAGGTACTCGTAAAAGACCGAGTTGTCTTCGAACGTCCCACCGAGGCCCGGGTGGGCCACGATCAGGGGGAACTTGCCCGGGGCGACGGCAGCGTCCTTGAACGCGCACGTGCCGGCGTCGAGCCACGCTTTGATCCCGGCGGCCTCGGCCTCGTCGATCTTGGCGGGACGCTCTTCAAGCATCTCCTCGGCGATCGTCCGCCGCGTGAAGGCGTCCAGCCGCCGGGCGAACGGGGCAATCGCAGGGCGGTCCGAGCCAATATCGAGATACTCGCGATAGCGCATCGGCGTGGTGCCCCCCTGGCGGGCGGGGTACCAGAGGTTGACGAGAATGGGTCGGGGGCATTCCGGGGGTGGGCCCAGTGGGGCACCCTCGGCGCGGAATGCCGGAGCGTATTGCCGCGTAGGATCGAGCTGCCAGGACCGCGCGAATCCGACCGGATGCGGTCCCGGCATCAAGGTTCCCCAGAGCCGCGGATCGGGGGCACCGCTTGCACGCGCAGCAGAAAGGGCCGCCGACACAACACCCAGGAGGCCAACGCTTCTCGCCATGCGGCGAACCATTGCGATCATGACGAAGCTCCTCGGCACGAAGCTGATCCCGGATGCGGTCTCCGCCCCAGCGCGGCCCTGCTGCGTAGTGTCCGGTACAATAAGGTGCAGCGCCGACCTCGCCGATGCAAGAGGAGAGGCGCATCGCGAGGGCCAAACGGCGGTTGCACTCGCGATATCATCGTTCGGCGTTTCATACGGGAGCCGTCCCGCGCCTCCGGAATGCATGACCCATCATCCATCAATAAATGCGCCGAGCACCTACGCGTCAGGCGGTCCGCACGCAAAAAACGAAATTCCCGCAAAACAACATAACCTACTGTTTAGTAGTCATTAACGTACGATAATCTGCACGATAGCTTGTCGGCTTGTTGCAGATAATGGAAAATGTTGCATAATTGGTTGAGATTAGCACGAGACGCGTGCATTTCCTCAATTCCTTCGCCCTTTGGGGGCGTACCGGCCAGCCTGGGCCCGGGGCTGAGAGCCGTGAGTGGGGCCAACGGAGACACGGTGGCAGGTTGTCACGCTGTGCCACTTCCTACCATGGCCGACGAAGAAACTCGCACAAGCATGAAAGCTCAACTGGCCCTTGCGGTTGCGCAAGGCAAGTCGGTGACCGGTTGGGCGTGCGCCAACAATGTGTGCCGGCGCACGGCCCACAGATGGCTCAAGGAGCCGAAGGTCAAGGACGCGGTGGAATCTTATCGCCGCCGCTCCGTCGATCGGGCGATCGGCCGGCTCGCAAAGCGTTCGACCTGGGCGGTCGACGGGATCACCGCGCTCGCCAGCAAGGCCTCGTCGGAATCAGTCCGCCTGAGCGCGCTGCGAACCTTGCTGTCCGACATGATCACCGTCACAGAGTTCGGAGGGCTCGAGCATCGCATGACCGAAGTCGAGGAGCTGGTACGTGAGCGTATTTCCAACGGCGCTCGCCCGGGATGGCCTTCGTGATCGGGTTGAATGTCTCAAAAACCCGCTGAAAGTGTGACATTTCTGGACATTTTGAGACACTGAAAAAGCCCATCGCGACAGCAGGTAAACCAGTGACGCCGTTGCAGATGCGCAGCGTGCACCCATCGCTAGAAGGGAGTGCGCCATCGATACCAAGTGAGACACTGGTTTTCGTGCCTCAATGGACGTTGCTCGGCGGTTCGCGGAATAGCACGGTAGCGACCCGACTTCCACTCGCGACCGCCAGCTCCTTGACGAAGACACAGCCCCGTTCGACGATCACGTGTCGACGCTGTTCAATCGCCCTGGTCTGGGAGGTCAAGGCATGACGCGCTGGTCAAAGGCGGTCGTATTCGGGTTGTGTGCCTCGGTCGTTTTGATCGGAGGGCAAAGCGGTCCGCTTCTTGTCGGCGCGGAGCACGGGAGCGGCAGTCGCCAGCGTTCCGCAACAGAGCGAGGTCGACGGCCGCTGCCGGAGATCACGCGTCCGGTCATGTTCAACACGCCGGAAGCGGATCGGATCCTGGCGGCGCTTCAGGTTTTCCCTCCGGATAACCCATGGAACGAGGACATCTCGAACCGGCCTGTGCACCCCAATTCGAAGAACCTGGTCGCCTCGGTCGGCGCTCTCAAGAGCCTGGCATACAACATGGACATGGCGTTCATCCTGGTGCCGCCCGACCAGAAAAGGGTGCCGGTGAAGCTCACGGAATATCGCGACGAATCCGACCCCGGACCCTATCCGGTTCCCGACAACGCGCCCATCGAGGGCTGGCCGGTCGACGGACAGCCGCTCGAGACTATTCAGCGGCACGGGGCAGGGGACCGGCACATGCTGGTGGTCGATCCGGTGAAGAAGACGCTCTTCGAGTTCTACTCGGCTCGCAAGACGGCCGACGGCTGGACCGCGATGCAGGCCTCGGTCTTTGACCTGAAGTCGAACCGGCTGCGCCCGGACGGCTGGACGTCGTCCGACGCGGCCGGCCTGCCGATTTTCCCGTCGGTGATTCGGTTCGACGAGGTGGACCGCGGCATGGTGGAGCACGCGATGCGATTCACGATCCGTAACTCGCGCCGGGCTTATGTTTATCCGGCCACGCATTTCGCCAGTCAAAAGACCGACAAGAATATGCCGCGGATGGGCGAGAGGTTCCGGCTGCGGCAGGACTTCGGCATCTCGGGCTTCTCACCGCACACCCGGGCGGTTCTCAAGGGGCTGAAGAAGTACGGCATGTTCGTCGCCGACAACGGCGGCGACTGGCGGATCTCGGTGGCCCCGGACAGCCGGATCAAGGGACTGGACGAGCTGCGTCGGGTCAAGGGCCAGGATTTTGATGTGATCGAACCGACCGGTCCGGAGCGACGGTGAATCGCCAGAAGGGCGCAGGCGATTGAGCCACCAGGCGGATGATCAAGTCACCGCCGCCCTAGGCCCGGAGCAACGGACGTGAGTCGCAAGCCACGAAAATGCCGGATTTGCAAGAAGCGTCCTGTCTGGACGCGGGGTGACGTGAAGAACCCGGGGCCGGTTTGCAAGAAGTGTTACCACAAGCGCGTTTGGCCCGAGCGCCGGGGGGCGCACAAGAGAAAGAGGATTCATTCGAGGCGTTGGTCCCGGAAGAGACGTTTGAGCCGTGGGTCGGCGAAGACGCGTTCGAGCCGCCGCCCTATCCTTGGTGCTACGACCCTGACTACTATTACGTACACATATGGCGTCGAGATGATGAAGATTGATTGCGAAGATACGGATCCATTCCGGGAAATGGGGAAGGCATTGGAGAGCTCCGCGAGTTTCGAGGTCGACATTGTCATTGTCGCCCACGAGTCCGAGCCGGTCAATTCAGGCTTGCCGAAGACGGATCGTCGGGTCGCGCTGAGTTCCGGTAGAATACAGAGGACCACGACCCTGGCACGACGTCGCGCGATCCCGACGTGGAAGAGAAATGCGATCGGTTCACGGGCGTTTTCGGGATCTTGAGAAGAAGCACCTCGACCCAGAGCAACATGGCAGCGGAAAGAGCGTCTTTACCCCTTGTTGGCGTCATCATGGGCAGCCAGTCCGACTGGGAGACGATGCGCCATGCCTCCGATCTGCTCGCCGAGCTGGAGATACCTCACGAGTCGAAGATCGTGTCGGCGCACCGAACGCCCGAGCGGTTGTTCCGGTATGCCCGGGAGGCGGAGGGGCGCGGACTGGAGGTATTGATTGCCGGTGCCGGCGGGGCAGCCCATTTGCCGGGGATGCTGGCGGCGATCACGCTCTTGCCGGTCCTGGGCGTGCCGGTGGAGAGCAAGACTTTGCGCGGGGTGGATTCACTCTTTTCGATCGTGCAAATGCCGCGAGGGGTGCCTGTGGGCACTCTGGCCATCGGCGCCTCGGGAGCGGCCAATGCGGCAATCCTGGCCGCGGCGATTCTGGGAAGACACCATCCGGCGATCCGCGCGGCTCTGGCCCGGTTTCGCCAGGCTCAGACCGACGCGGTCAGAGAGACGCCGACATGAGCTCCCATGCGGTCGCGGCGCACCACCCGAAGAAGGGCACTTTATTCCCGCCGGCGGCGCTGGGCGTCATCGGCAGTGGTCAACTGGGCCGGATGTTCATCCAGGCGGCTCAGCGGATGGGTTACAGCGCGGGCGTCTTGAGCGCCACCGAGGAGGCACCGGCGGCGCAGGTGGCCAACTGGCGAGTCATCGGTCCCCCCGATCATCTGCCGGCGCTACGGGCCTTCGCGGGCCTCGCCGAGGCAGTGACCGTCGAGTTCGAGAATGTGCCGGCCGCCGCGCTGCGGTGGTTAGCGCGACGACGACCGGTTCGGCCGGCGTGGGACACGCTCTGGGTCTGCCAGAACCGACTGCGTGAGAAGCGGTTCCTGGCCCGGCACAAGATTCCTCATGCGCCCTGGCAGCCGGTCCGCACTGCCGACGAGCTCGATGATGCGGTCCGAGAGGTTGGTCTGCCCCTGGTACTGAAAACCGCCGTATCGGGGTACGACGGCAAGGGGCAAGCCCTGGTGAGCCGGGCGGCCGACGCAGAGGGCGCCTGGGCCAGCCTGGGCCAGCCGCCGTGTGTCGCCGAGGGATGGGTCGATTTCATCGCCGAGCTTTCGGTCATCGTGGCTCGCGGCGATGACGGCCACGCCGTGTGCTATCCGGTCGCGCTGAACCGCCACGATCGCCACATCCTGGACGCCACGACCATGCCCGGTCCGGTCGGCCCGATCGTCACCCAGGAAGCGCGCGGCCTGGCCCTGGCTGTCGCCCAGGCGCTGGGCACGGTCGGCGTGCTCACGGTCGAGTTCTTCTTGACGGCTGACGGCAGACTGCTTGTCAACGAAATTGCCCCACGCCCGCATAACTCGGGACATTTGACGATCGAGGCGGCGCTCGCCAGTCAGTTCGAGCAGCAAGTGCGGGCCCTGTGTGGGCTGCCCCTGGGTCGAGCGGAGCTGGTCATGCCGGCCGCAATGGTCAATCTGCTCGGGGATCTCTGGGCTCTTGCCGGAGGAGAGCCTCGCTGGGACGCTGCGCTCGAGCGCGATCCCGGCATCCGGCTGCACCTGTACGGGAAGCGGACGCCCACGCCGGGACGGAAAATGGGGCACTTGACGGTTCTGGACCCCGATCCGGACTGCGCGCTTCACCGTGTACTGGCTGCGCACGGGCACTGGCCACCGGCCACCGCGGAGCTTGACGCCGTTTTCCTATAGCTTGGTCGCCACGTGGAACACCCTCAGTTTCTTGCTCAGCCCGGCTGGTTCTGGCTCCTCGTCCTCATGCCTCTTCCCTGGCTGCTGGAGCGAGCGCGTCCACGAATCGCCTGGCCTGACCTCGATGGATTCGCGCCCGGCATCGCATCGGTTGGGTCTGGTTCCGCGCCTTGCCGGCGGTGTTGCGAGGGATCGCGATCGGCTGCATCGCCGTGGCACTGGCACGGCCGCAAAGCGTCGGCGGCGTGACCCGGATCGCCGGGCAAGGAGTTGCCATCATCGTTGCACTGGACCAGAGCTCCAGCATGCGGACCGTCGATTTCCCGGCAGACCGGGACACGCGACTGATCTCACGGCTGGATGCCGCCAAATCAACCTTCATCCACTTCGTCGAGGGGCGGTCGGACGACCTGATCGGCCTGGTCGTATTTGCCAATTACCCTCAGCTCGCGTGCCCTCCCATCCTCGACCATGCATTTTTGATCGAGAGTGTCGCCGCGGTGCGGCCGGCACGTGCCGGCGACGATGGAACCAACATCGGCGATGCGATCGCGCTGGGCCTCGACGCCCTCTTGATCGCCCCTCCCACCAAGAAAGTTCTAGTGCTCTTGACCGATGGTCACAACCAGCCGGCCGTGCCTCATCCGCTCGATCCGGAAGCGGGGGCCGTTCTGGCTCGCGACTTTGGCGTGACTCTGCACACGATCGCGATCGGGCGGATCGGCGGGCCGCCTCCGGGGATCGATCCGGACCGCGACCGCCCGGCCGGCGCGACGGCGGAAGGCCCCAATCTAACCCTTCTCGAGCGGCTGGCCCAGCTCACCGGCGGCCGGTCGTTCATCGCATCCGACGCGGATGCGCTTGAGCAGGTCTTCCAGACGATCGACGCCCTGGAAAAGAGCCCGGTACGCGGTCAGGTCCTGACCCGCTATGATGAACATTACGCCCCATGGGCGGGAGCAGCGCTGGCCTTGCTGCTCTTGGACAGGCTGCTGGCGCTGGGCCGGCTGAGGCGGCTGCCGTGAGCAATTTGTGAAACCCGAGCCAGAGTCCGATCTGAGTCATGCACTTCGCACATCCTGAGTCACTGTGGCTGTTGACCTTGTTGCTGCCTGTATTGTTCTGGGTGATCCGGGGCCGCCGCCGGCACCGGCGCGATTGGATTGCGCTGGCGCAACGGGGGCGAGTCTCGCGTCACGGGACGCTCGCGGTGGTGTCGGCGCTTGCGTGCCTGATCGTCGCGCTGGCTCAACCGAGGTGGGGACGTCGTGCTGGGGGAGCGCTGCCGCCTGGCCACGACGTCGTGTTGATCGTCGACGTGAGCCGAAGCATGGGGGCCGAGGATGCGGTGCCGAATCGCCTGGCGGAGGCGGTCGAGGTGGCCGAAAGTCTGGTCCGGGCGCTGGCGGGTGAGCCGGCCAACCGTGCGGGACTGGTGGCGTTTTCGGGCCGGGGGGTGCTTTCCTGTCCGTTAACCGAAAACTTGGGGGCGGTGCTCGATGCGTTGCACCGGCTGCGACCCGGGGCGGTTCAGCCCGGCGGCACCGACCTCGGGGCAGCCCTCGACGCGGCTATCGAGGCTGTCGAGCCGGAGGAGCACGCTCAGGGGCGGGCGTTCGTCGTGTTCTCCGACGGCGAGGACCACGCCGGTCGCTGGAGCTCCCGGTTGGATCGGCTTCGGCAGCAGGATATCGTGGTACACGCCGTGGCGATCGGCGACCCCGACCAAGGTCATCCCATCACCGATGAAAGAACGGCCCAGCCTCTGAGATATCACGGAGAGCCCGTCCTCTCGCGCCGGTATGATGGCTCGCTCGAAACCATCGCCCGCGAGACCGGAGGAACAATCGTCAAGCTGGGGTTGGCGTCCAGCGATCTGGGATCGCTGTACCGAACGAAGATCGAGCCGCTGGCTCGCCAGCGCCGGGATGCCTCGCGGCTTGCGAATCGGGTCGAGCGGTTCCCGCTCTTTTTGTTCGCCGCGCTGACGCTCATGCTGGCGGGCTCTGTGCCCGCTGGCCGTGGTTGGTCATGGACATGGCGCTGGACTTGGGGCTGGCGGCGGCCGGCGAGGGGATTCGTCTACGCTGGTTTCTTGATTGC
Source organism: uncultured Isosphaeraceae bacterium (assembly GCA_963781785.1). Taxonomy (GTDB): domain Bacteria; phylum Planctomycetota; class Planctomycetia; order Isosphaerales; family Isosphaeraceae; genus CAWAHD01. The sequence goes on from CAWAHD010000002.1 coordinate 3,139,636, forward strand.
CATGGCCGCGATGACCGTGGGAGCCGTCCATGCCCCACCTGCTTCGCACGGGGAGTCGGCGGCTCAGGCTTTGGGGCGGGGAAAAGCCGCGTATGACGCCGGCCGAATGGACAAAGCGCTGCCTGCATTCGAGGCGGCGATCCTCCGCGCACCCGAGCTGGCCGTCCCTCGCTACAATGCCGCGGCCACACTTTTCCGGCTCGAGCGGTATGCCGAGGCCCGCCAGCGCTATCTGGAATCGCGGCAGCGCGCCGGCAGTTCCTTGCAGACCAAGATCGATTATGCCTTGGGGAACACGGCCTTGATCCTGGGCGACATCCCGGCCGCGATTGCTTCCTACGACGAATGCCTTGCCTCGAGGGCCAGGGGCGCGACCCTCGACCAGGTTCGCAGCGACGCCGCGATCAATCGCCGGTTTGCACTCGAGCAAGCTCAGGCGCTGGCCGTGCCGCAGGGCATGAACTCTGATGACCGATCGCAGTCGCAGCGATCCGAGCGGCGCGGCCCTCAGAAAGACAACAAGCGCGGCGACGAGTCGTCGCCCGAGGGCCAGTCGGAGAACGACCCCGGCGGGGGCGGCGCCAGCCCGGATGCCGAGTCCCAGGGCAACGCGGACCGCCCTCCGTCCCGTAGGCGCCGCATCGGCGGCGCCGGTGGCACAGGAACAACGCCACCTGGTGCCCGCGGAGACTCGCCCGACGACCGTCTCGACGCGGCCCTCGAAAACATCCGCTCCGCTCAAAGCCGACGGCTGCCGGACGATCCGCCTCCGGACTCTACGCCCGATAATGGCAAGGATTGGTAGACAACCGCGGCCGGCTCATTGCGTGGCGGTTTCGTTTGACAGGTCTGACAGAAACGCGTCGAACGCCGGTAGCTGGGCATAGAGTGTGACCCCATGCGGACCAGGATAGTAAAAAACCTGCCCATGTTGAAAATCGCTGTCGAAGCTTTCCGTGCTGACCGAGCTCACCACGTTCTGGTCGTCAAGCCCGAACGCACTCACGATATCCGCAGTTGCCGGGCTCGGCCCGCTCATGAGGTTGATCAAGGCATTGTCAAAATGGACGCGGGACGTGACATAGCGATAGTAACGATCCCCCTGGTGCTCGTTCAGCCAATTTCTCAAGTCAGGGGGGCCATAGTAGTTCATGACCGCCTGGACATTCAAGTCGCCAACTCCGGCGAGGCGCATCGCCAGCGCACCGCCTGCACTGAAGCCCAACAGGCCGATGGGCTGCCCTTGACTGAGCGTCCGAATCTCGGCGGCGAGGTGGTAGAAATCGCTGGAGGTCTCCATGGCCGGCGTGCTCAACTGGATCGCTCGGTCGCCGTGGAGGATGAGCTGTTGAGCGGCAAATCCGGTGTGGACCGTGTCCGGCTTTGAGGCTGCAAACGCATTGCCGTTGAATACGAAGACCAGGGTGGGAAGTAGCCGCGGCTCGATCTGTTCACACACAGGATGGTAGCGTCTCATGGGATCCTGGCCGAGTGTCAACGTTGAATGACGGCCCTTCTGGGCCATCTGTGGATAAAGGATAAAATTCGTAATCTGAGAAGACTGCACAGCGAATATAAACTTTGGCGATCGACACCGGTACTGCAAAAAGCCCGAAGCGATGGAAAAAAACTGGTCCAGAATCACGGAATTCGAGCGAAGGAAAACTCAGTCCTTCATCTTTCAGTCCCCGGCTTTGCGTAAAAAACCGAGATCACCGATATTTCAAGGTGCATATCGACTCTTGTTGTTGAGTTTTCTGGGTTGGGTGCAGGTCGCCGAAGTGGTGGCTCAGGCGACTGGGCCACTTCAGGTTGAGGCGAAGGTTGCGGCGGGAACTTATCTCGTTGGACAAGGAATCGAACTGCGGGTCGGTGCGGTTGCGAGCCAGCGGCCGCGGATCGATCTGCCTCGGATCACCGGTGCGGTTGTGTGGAAGATCGGAGTCGACGCGAGGTCGATCAGCAAGACGGGCATTGGCTCAATCCTGGCGGAGGAAAGCCGGTTCGTGGTTCGCTATCGGGTGGTAGCCGAGCGAGCGGGAACGCTCGAGATCCCGTCCATACGGGCTGAGGCGGGCGGACGCGCGGGCCACAGCCAGCCGATCCGCGTGGCTATCCGCGCCGTTCCGCTAACAGGCCGCACGGCAGACTTCCTGGGGGGCGTCGGTCAATTTACGCTGACCGCTATTGCGTCGCCCAAGGTTGTCCGAGCTGGCCAGGAATTGGATTATCGCATCAAGGTCAGTGGACCGGCAGCCTGGGGCATGAATGGCCACCCTGAACTATCCCGGTTCGGCCGGCTGCCGCTGGGTCTGCGGATCGAATCCAAGCCGGATGAGATGGTTGAAGAACCTCCGGAGCGAACCTTTGTCTACCGTCTGCGGCCGGTGAGAGCCGGCGAAGCCGTGTTGCCGCCGGTGGCGATCGCGGCGTTCGATCCGACGCTATCGCGATATGTGACGCGCGTGACGCCGAGCGTGCCGATTCGAGTCGTCGCCGTTCCTGCCTTCGATCCGACCTCGATCGATGGCAGCGGCTCGAAGGTCAACTCAGCCCAATCAACGTTGGCTGCATGGGTTGTAGCGGGAGTACTCCTTTCAGGCGCCGCTGCCGCGCTCGTCTGGGTACGCCGCCGTGCGCGGCGCAGGCCATTGATCGGCCCGGCAGCGGCCCGGCGATATGCCGCGCGGCTGGCTCGGAGCTATGGCTCCATAGATCCGGGCGTGGGCGATGGCTCGTCGATTGGAGTCGCCTCGAATGGCGATATCGGCTCAGTCCCGGCTGATGACGCAGCACGGCGCGCGAGTGAGGAGCTGATGCGTTATCTTGAGATCGGTCTGGGGAGGCCTACCGGTGCACTCACGCCGGAAGAAGCTTGGCACGGTGTTAGAGACCTGACCGGCTGTCTCGATCTCGCAAGTCAGGCCGGACGGCTTGCGGCCCGATGCGACCAGGTTTTGTACGGCGATCTGTCCGGCCACGGGCGCAGAAGGCAGCTCCGGCAAAGCGCCCGAATGCTTTTCGAGGCACTCGGGCGCGTCAGGACGGGTCGCGCTCGATTTCTCTAGCGCGTGGCCAGGATCGGTGACCGCGTGACGGCGGTGTTGAACAGCTCACGGGCCGCGGGTGCGACCTTCGGCCGAGGGAGGGCAAACCCTTCAAGCTCCAGGGGCGGGATGACCCGGTTGGTGAGGTTCTCGATTGCGGTGAGCGGCTCTCCCTGGTCGGGACAGACAAACAAGTAGGCGATGCCGTCTTTTCCCATCCGTCCGGTCCGTCCGATCCGGTGGACGTAGTTCTCCGGATCATCGGGCATATCGTAGTTGATCACATGGCTGATGCCCTCGACATCGATGCCGCGGCCGACGACGTCGGTCGCCACCAGTACGGGAATCTGCCCGACGCGAAAGCCGCGCATCACGCGGTCGCGCGTGCTCTGGGGAAGATCTCCGTGAATGGCAGACACTCCTTTGATCAATTTGTGCAACCGATCCGCGAGCCGGTCGGCTCCTCGCTTGGTGCGAGTGAACACGATGCATTGCCTGGGCCGATCGCGCTTGAGCAGCAGCAAAAGCAAGTCGAATTTGCGCTCGGTGGTCACGGAGACGTAGAATTGCTGAATCGTATCGACCGACGGCTCGTCCCGCGACAAGTTGACCTCGACCGGTTCATACATGTAACGCTGAGCCAGGCGCCGGACGTCCGCATTGATGGTGGCCGACAGGAGCATGGTCTGGCGAGGGCTCGGGAGCTTGCGGAGAATCCGCTCGATATCGGGCCGGAATCCGATATCGAGCATCCGATCGGCCTCGTCAAGCACGACGTGGACGACGTCCCCCAGGTAGAGAGTTCGGCGCTCGATGTGATCAAGCAAGCGGCCGGGCGTGCCGACGACCAGGTCAACCCCGCGCGCCAGGGCTCGAATCTGCCGGTCGATCGGCTCACCGCCGTACGTTCCGCAAACGCTGACCTGGGTATCCAGTGTGAGTTTTTGCAGCTCGCCGACAATTTGTTGTGTCAATTCGCGGGTCGGGGCCAGGATCAGCGCCTGCGGCCCGCGGCCTCGCGATTCAAGCATCTCGATAACAGGAATTCCAAACGCCGCGGTTTTGCCCGTTCCCGTCTTGGCCTGGCCGATGACATCGAGTCCATCGAGCGCTTGAGGTATGAAGGCCGCTTGAATTGGGGTGGGGGTCAGGTAGCGGGCGTGTTTGAGGGCCTTGAGCATACTGGGGCTCAGGCCCATGGACGGGAACCCGACAGTGGCTCCCTCGTCAGCTCGTCGAATCAATCAATCCTCCAAGAACAATCGTCAGTGAATGCTTCTCAACCGGGATCGCCGATCACGCTCGCATCAGAGCGGTCACGTCCTACTTTGAACCAGTAGAAGAGAGACGATCCTCCAAACACTACGGCCGAGTCAGGAACGGTTCGGCAACAATCGGTTGCCAGCCAGATCTCGAAGAGCCGCTTCTCTCTTTTGTGACGTCAATTCGTCTCGTGACATCCTATCCGTTTAAATCGAGTTCGTCAAAGGCAATAGAACCTCCGGACGGCCGTTGGGTACCAGAACGCCGGGTTTTGCCTGGCTGCTCACTGCCAAAATAATGCGGCGCGTATCGGCTGGCTCGTAGACTCCGAAAAAGCCCATGATTGGCTTGCTCCGGAGCGGGCAGGCGCGCTAGTGTCTATGATGGGGAAGGTGCTCGGGTCGCGGCTGGTTACCGGGCGTCCGCCCGAGCCCGATCTTCCGCTGGCCTTGCCCACACGGCAGGGATCGAATCGAGACGGCGTCCCGATCGTTCCGTAAACCAATACCTGAACCCGATAGAATGAGGAGCCAACCCCGTGGCCGATCAATCACCCGCTTCCAATGACTTGCAACAGAAGTACAGGCAATTCCTCGACTTGCTGCCACTGACAGTTTCGCTCGCGGGGCTTCCCACCAGTGAGGGCCGGCTATTCAGTGAAGAGCAAATCGAAGCGCGCGCGATCACGATCCGGGCCGCTTATCGCGTCGCTCGCACGGTCGCAAAGGAATGCCTGGGTGGATCGTAAGACCGCTAACGGTCACGTCTGCTGGGAGTGGCTGATTCTCCCGGTCAGTGCTGTTTGATAACCGAGGAGAATCCGATAAGACAATCGCGTGACGAGCATGATCGAACCGGCGGTTCCAACCCGGCGCCCTGCTCGAACCGGCATTGATTCAGGCACTCCCCATGCGAAAGGCCTACTGCGCGATGACCCTGATGCAGCAATTCAGCCCACGGCCGCGCCGTCTCCGCGCCGCCCTGATCGGATTTGGTCTTGATAACGGTGACGACCAGCATCGCTTGACGCGAAGTGACCAGACGTTGATCTTCGGCGGCTCCGCCGAGACTCACGCCGAGCTTCGTGAGACCGCACTCAAGATGGAACAAGAGCTTGACCGCCGCGGGCGGCTCCTGGGGGATCTTGACCCCGCAGAGCTTGCCGAGCTGGCCACCTTGATTGACTCGCCGGAGCTTCATGAGATCGCACTTCGGCTCAAGGCCGGTCTCGAGCGCGACGGTCGCGACTTTCGGGACATGACCCCCGAGGAGCTGACGGCCCTTTCGGCCCCGTCGGAGTTCTGACCCCGACTCGATTGCGTCGGCCGCAGCCTGGTCCCTGATTGACGTTCCGGCCTCAATCGCGGTGAGGTCGAATCGGAGGTCCGCCCCATGGCTCGGCCGCGCTGGCGAGGGTTGGCGATCACGGCAATCAAATGGGCGGTGGCGCTGCTCGTGCTCTGGGCCGTCGGGCGTAACGTGATTCGCACCTGGAATGACTTGCGCAATCAGAACCCGCCGCTCCATTTCCAGTCGGCCTGGCTGGTGGGTTCGGGCGTTCTGTACCTGGCTGGCCTTTCAGCCTATGGGCGGTTCTACGAGCGGATTTTGAGTGCTAGCGCAACGCCGATCCCGTTCGTTGTCGCATGGCGAGCGTACGTGGTCAGCCACCTCGCGAAATACGTTCCCGGCAAGGCAATGGTTGTGGTCGTGCGGACCGGCATGGTGGTTCCGTACGGTGGCCGGGCAGCCACGGCGGCGATCGCCACGTTCTATGAGACGTTGGTGATGATGGCCGCCGGCGGTTTGGTTGCGGCGGCGGGTTTTGCAGGGGCAGGCGGATCGCATCGCGTCGAGCTCACCCTCCCGCGCTGGGGGCTCGTCGCGCTGCCGATATACCAGATCGACTCGGTAGCCGGGCTTGGTTTGGGACTGGGGTTGCTTCTGCTGGTCATTCCGTCGATTTTCCGCCGCCTGGCCGGCCTGATCACCATGCCCATCCCCGGGGTCGGGCCCGATGCGTTGCCTCGCTTCACAGGCCGGCTCCTGTGCTACGGCCTGCTCTGGTCGGTCGGCGGCTGGATTCTGCTCGGCTTGAGCCTGCTTGCAGTTGTCCGCGCATTTGATCCTGCCGGCGCGGCATCCGTGATCGCTCTCGGGCTCTTACCGGTCGCGATCGCCAGCGTCGCGCTGGCGACCGTGGCCGGCTTTGTCGTCGCCGTGCTCCCTGGCGGGCTGGGTGTCCGTGAAGGTGTCCTGATGTCGGCCCTCGCGCCGGCCTTGGGCTCGGATCACGCCGTCGTGGCGGCGGTGGTTCTGCGTCTGGTCTGGGTGGTGACCGAACTCGTGGCCGCGGCCATCCAGCTTCCTTTCTTTCGGCCTCCCCCGCCCGCAATCGCAACTATTCCGGAGTCAGGTCGGCAGCACTCATGATCAGCGTCGTCATACCCGTTCACAACGAGCAGGATAGCCTTGCCATCCTTCACGGCGAACTGGACGCGGTCTGCACGGGCCTGGCGCAGGGGCCCATTGAGTTCATCTTCGTTGACGACGGCAGCCGCGACGGATCTTGGTCCGTCCTGACCCGGCTTGCCGAGCGCGACTCGCGTTTGAGCGCGATTCGTTTCCGGCGCAACTTCGGCAAGGCCGCGGCGCTCACAGCCGCGTTTCGTGCCGCTCGGGGAGACCTCGTGTTCACCCTCGACGGCGACCTCCAGGACGATCCGGCCGAGATCCCGAAGTTTCTGGCCGAGCTCAACCAGGGTTACGACGTGGTCAGCGGCTGGAAGAAAACCCGTCACGACCCGTGGCACAAGGTTTATCCTAGCCGGGTCTTCAACTGGATGGTCAGCGGCTTGACGGGCTGCAGCCTGCACGATCATAACTGTGGATTCAAGCTCTATCGCGCTCAGGTCCTGCGCGAGGTCGGCATCTACGGTGAGCTGCACCGTTTCCTTCCGGTACTGGCCCATGCGCGAGGCTTCAAGATCGGCGAAGTCGAAGTTCGCCATCGCCCGCGTCGACACGGTGCGTCCAAGTACGGTTTCTCGCGGTTTCTCAAAGGGTTTCTCGACCTGTTGACCGTGCGGTTCCTGACTCGATTCAGCCAGCGGCCCTTCCATCTTTTGGGCGCATTCGGCCTGATCCTCTTCGCCTTCGGCAGCGTGGGCATGCTCGCCTTGGCGATCCTCTGGCTCGATCCCGCCAATCGGCCGATCGGCAGCCGCCCGTTGTTGTTCTACTCGATCGCACTCTTACTCGTCGGCCTCCAGCTTTTGACTCTGGGTATCCTGGCGGAGCTGGTCACTGCGTATAATATTCGTGACCAGGATATTTACAGCATCGCCGAGACGACTCCCGCCCACGTGATTCCCGCTTCCGACCAAGAAAATCGGACCGAGATCGATTCATGATCGAAGTCGAGCAGAAGCCGGCGCGTTCCGATCCGCGGCGATTCGTTGCCTTGATCGTGATCGTGACCGCGACCGGGTTTGCGCTCGGGCACAGCTTGCGGCAGCCGACGCAGATGGGTGCCAACGACATCTCACGCTGGTGCACGGTCTGGAGCCTGCTCGAGCGGGGCACTTATGTGATCGACGAGTGCCCCTGGCAGGTAGACACACAGGATAAGGTCTACCGCGCACCCAAGGAATCTGGCGGTCGGCCGGCCGGTACGGAGCCCGTGAAGCACTATTATTCGAGCAAGCCGGCGCTCCTGCCGACCCTGATCGCCGGCATCCTCTATCCCGCCCGGCTGGCTACTGGTGTGCCGCTCGACCGAGTCGTGCTTGAGCCGCGGGCGAAACGCTGGACTCAAAAGGCCGATCCCGACTCACCCACCAAGGTCAGGGGCGTATTTGAGACGCCCAAAGACCCCGTCAAATGGCCAGTCTACATTTTCTATTTCAAGCCGATCATCGTTCTCTTGAACGTCATCCCGTATGGCTTGTTCCTCGTCTATTTCACCCGCCTGCTCGACCGCTACGCGGCCAACGACTGGACCTGGTTTTTCTGCCTGCTTGCTGCGGCGTTCGGCACCTATCTTCTGCCGTTTACGCAGACTTTGAACAACCATACGATCGCGGCCTTCAGTGCGTTTTTCGCTCTCTACTCGTTTCTGTCGATCTGGGATGCCGGTGAACATTCAAGATGGCGTTTTGCGATTGCGGGGTTCTTCGCGGCGTTTGCCGTGACGAACGAGCTCCCGGCGCTGGCATACCTCGCGACGCTCTCGGGAGTGCTCGTCGTCCGCTTTCCCCGCAAGACACTCATGTATTTCATCCCGGCCGCTGCCGTTCCGATCGCGGCCTTCTTCATCGCCCAGCATGCCGTCTTCGGCGAGTTCAAGCTGGCTTACGAGGCGTTCGGGACAGACGAATACCTCTACGAAGGTAGTCTCTGGAAGACGCCCCTGGATCTCGATTACTTCAACGATCACCCGGAGCCATATGCGGTCTACCTGTTCCACATGACGTTGGGCCATCACGGAGTCTTCTCCTTGACGCCGCTCTTCCTCTTTTCAGCCTGGGGCGCCGTACGCTTGATCGGCAATAACGGCGGGTTCATGACCGTGCTGCGCCGTGGGGGAGAGCCGATGGCGGTCATGGCCTGGCTGACCACGGTATTGACCATCGTGGTCCTGGCATTTTACACCTGGAACCCGAAGGCACGAAATTACGGCGGCTCGACACAGGGGCTGCGCTGGCTGTTCTGGCTGATCCCGTTCTGGCTGACCTTGTTGCCAAAGGGGGTCGAAGAAGGGCAAACTCGGAGCTGGGTCCGCGGCATGGCGCTCTTGGCGCTCGGAGTCTCGGTCGTCTCGGTCGGCTATGCCATCCGCAACCCCTGGACTCACCCCTGGCTGCTGGATGGACTGGAGCACCTGGGACTGTACAGCTTGAAGCGCTGAGAATGGTTGCCATGAGCAAGCTATTCGCCGATCGAGCGGATGCGGGCCGCGTTCTCGCGGAAAAGCTCGCGGCGTACAAGGGCCGCGACGACGTCATCGTCCTGGGATTACCCCGGGGTGGCGTTCCCGTGGCCTATGAGGTGGCTCTTGCGCTCGAGGCGCCGCTCGACGCCTTCCTGGTGCGGAAACTCGGTGCGCCGGGTCAGGAAGAGCTGGCGATGGGCGCGATCGCCTCGGGCGATATCGTTGTGGTCAATGAAGAGGTCGTCCAGGCGCTCAAGATCAATCCCCGGCTGGTCGAGGCCGAGGTGGAGCGCGAACGTCGAGAGCTGGCGCGGCGCGAGGCGATCTATCATGGTGCGCGGCCGACCCTCGATGTAAAGGGGAAAATCGTGGTCCTTGTCGACGACGGGCTGGCTACCGGCTCGACCATGCGTGCCGCGGTCACCGCGCTGCGGCGACAAGATCCGGCGCGGATCGTCGTTGCCGTTCCGATCGGTGCCGCGTCGACCTGCGCCGAGCTCCGGGAGATCGCCGATGAGTGCGTCTGCGCCTTTGCACCCGAGCACTTTCGCGCTGTCGGATTGTGGTATGACAACTTCGCGCAAACAGGCGACGTCGAGGTATGCGACCTGTTGAGCCGCACCTCCCGTGCCAAGGCGCTGCCGAGTAGCCTGGAATCGATCCGGTGTCAGGAAGGGACGACCGCAGGTTCAAACGAGAGCCGGAAGACGATGAGCCGAACAGGGCGAGCGCCACCGAGCGGCACGATGTGGCAATCGCCGCCGGAGAGCGGACATTGCTTGGCACCCTGACTGTGCCGCGGGGAGCGGCTGCGGTCGTCGTCTTCGCGCACGGCAGCGGAAGCGGTCGATTCAGCCCGCGGAACCGGCAGGTTGCTCGTGAGTTGCAGCAGGCCGGCCTGGCAACGCTACTCCTGGATCTCCTCGAGGAGTGCGAGGGCAATGACCGCGCCAACGTCTTCGACATTGCGCTACTGGCTGACCGGCTGCAAGCCGCCGCCCGGTGGCTGGCGAGCCGATCCGAAACGGCGAGTTTGCGTCTCGGTTACTTCGGAGCGAGCACCGGCGCAGGAGCTGCGCTCCTGGCGGCGGCCCAGGCGCCGGAGTCGGTCCGTGCGATCGTCTCGCGGGGTGGGCGCCCTGACCTGGCGGGCGACGCGCTGTCCCGTGTGACCGCGCCGACATTGCTCATCGTGGGCGGCAACGACGACCGCGTCCTCGAGCTGAATCGCGCGGCCTATGCTTTGCTCAAATGTCCCAGGCGGCTCGAGGTCATCGCTGGCGCCTCGCACCTGTTCCCGGAGCCGGGAGCCTTGGAGGAAGTCTCCCGCCTCGCCCGGGAGTGGTTTCTCCAATATTTGGCGCCGGCTAGTGCGTAGTCCATCACCACCCTGGACCGCCGCGTGCGATCAGGTTATCGTCGATCGCTTCGGTCATTCCCTGTCAAAGATAACTTGAAAGAGGGATGGGCTCGTGCGACTCGAGGAGCTGAGCTGGCCGGCAGTCGCTGCAGTTGCGAACAACTTGCCCGTGGTGTTACCCGTCGCGGCCATGGAGCAGCACGGGCTGCACCTGCCCGTCGCCACGGACAGCATGCTCCTCGGCGAGATCGTACGCCAGGCGGCCGACGTACTGGGCGACCGCGTCGTCTGGGCTCCTTTGTTATGGCTCGGAAACTCGCACCATCATCTGGATTTCGCCGGAACCTTGTCGGCTGCCCCTCGAACGTATCTCGACCTTCTGGGCGACCTGGTTGATAACCTCGTTCAGCATGGGTTTCGCCGCGTCGTGATCTTGAACGGCCACGGGGGTAATATCGTGCCGGCTCAGCAGGGAGTCTTCGAGGCACGCCAGCGCTACCGCCACCGCAGCGACCTATTGCTGCTCGCGGCGACCTATTGGCTCCTGGGCAGCCGCCCGCGCGAGATCGAGCCGACGCTGGTGCAGGACCATATGGGACATGCCTGCGAGTGGGAAACATCGATGATGCTGCACCTCTCGCCCGGCCTGCTCGGCAGTCCGAGCGCGATCGAAGGCGTCCCCGCTCGCATGCCGTTCGACCCGGCGTCCCAGGGGTGGATCACCAGGGATCGCAGCGCTCCCGGCCACATCGGCGAGCCGCGCCATGCCACGGCTCAGAAAGGCCAGGCCCTCTTCCGCATCTTCTCCCACGACGTCGTCACTTTCCTGGAACGGGTGATCGCCTGGGATGGCCGTTCCGAAAATGGTTGAGATGAACATTGATTCCCGGGAACAGCCGATCATCGAGCACGAGCCAGAGGCATCGTTTCGGATCTGGGGCATCTGCGTCCTGATGCTGCTGGCGACCATGATCAATTACATGGATCGGCTGGCCCTCTCGCAGCAGGCAACTGAGATCTGTGTCGAGCTGGATCTGAGCAACGAAGACTACGCTCGCATCGAGAAAGGATTCGGGATTGCCTTTGCCGTCGGTGGAATTGTCACGGGCCTGGCGGCCGACCGGATCAGCCCGCGATGGCTGTACCCGGCGGTCCTCATTGGCTGGTCATCGGTCGGTTTCGCGACCGGGTGGGTGACCAGCTACTCCGAGCTCCTCGTTTGCCGGGTGCTCCTGGGCTTCTTCGAGGCCGGTCAGTGGCCGTGCGCCCTCATAACCGCGCAGCGCATGCTCTCACGCCGTGATCGCGCTCTGGGCAACAGCATCATCCAGAGCGGTGCATCCTTGGGCGCGATCGCGACACCCGCTGTTGTCCTGCTCTTGACCACAACCGCCGTGGGAAGCTGGCGTCTGCCCTTTCGAGTGATCGGCGCGGCCGGCCTGGCCTGGGTTATCGCCTGGTTGCTGATCGTTCGATCGCGCGACCTGCGTCTTGACTCGACAAGCTTGCCAAGGCTGGCCCCTGACGAGACGGAATCGCCAACCGACGCGGCGGCCAAGGGTTTCCGTGCGAGTGCCTCCGGCTGGGGTACGTTCATCCGCCGATTCATCGCGCTGGGGATCGTCGTCATCGTCATCAACCTGTGCTGGCAGTTCTTTCGCGCATGGATGCCCAAGATGCTCGGCGAGCAATATCACTACGAGCCGCACGCGGTCCAGTATTTCTCGATCGCCTATTACATCGCCGCCGACGTGGGCTGCCTGACGATCGGCTCTCTCACCAAGTGGCTGGCGGGCCGGGGCTTCGTGGTCCACCGGGCGCGGGTGCTGACTTTCCTGGCTTGCTCACTCCTCACCGCTCTGACCATCGTCGCCGCGATGCTGCCGGCCTCGGCGCTATTACTGGCGACGCTGCTCGTGATCGCGTTTGGCTCGCTCGGGCTCTTTCCCACCTATTATGCTTTCACCCAGGAGCTGTCGGCGCGGCGGATGGGCAACGTCACGGGCGTCCTGAGCTTCCTGACCTGGATGGCTCACGCGATTGTCCAGGAACCGATCGGCCATTGGATCGACCGCACGGGCTTGTTCTCTCGCGTCATGTTCGTGGCCGGCCTCACGCCGCTGATCGGCCTCCTGGCTCTTTTGATACTCTGGAATCCGCCTGCCCGGCGCGCGCCGGCCGTTCATGGAAATCCATCATGAAGCGATCTCTTCGGCAGTGCCTGCGATGGCTGACACCCTATCTGGTTTTGGTAGGTTCGGCCCGAGGTACGGAAGCACCGGCATCGGGACCGAGGTCGCCCTCTGAGTCGCTGAAGGCCTTTGCCCTGGCTGACCCTGAGCTCACCATCGAGCTGGTGGCCGCCGAGCCGGACGTGACGAGTCCGGTGGCGATTGCCTGGGACGAGGACGGGCGGCTTTACGTCGCTGAGATGATTGACTATCCGGTCGCGCCGGCCGCTGGACGGATCAGGCGGCTCGAAGACCGCGACAGCGACGGCCGCTACGAGCATGCGACAGTCTTTGCCGACGGGTTGCCATTCCCGAACGGCGTACTGCCCCGCTTCGGCGGCGTGCTCGTGACGGCGGCGCCGAATATCTGGTTCTTCCAGGATCGCGATGGCGACGGCCGGGCCGAAGATCGGGAGGTGATGCTGACGGGCTTCGGCGAGGGGAACACGCAGCTCCGAGTCAACGGACTCTTTTGGGGTCTGGATAACCGGATCTACGTCGCCAACGGGCGTAGCGGCGGCGCGGTGCATTCGCCGCGTGATCCGCCCGGATGGACAGTCTCGATTGGCCTGCGCGATCTGCGATTCTCGTTCCTCCCTCTGATCGGACCGGCTAGGTTGCAATGGGTAGCGCGTGCGGAAGCGATCGCCGGGTTCAGCCAGTTCGGCCTGGCCCACGACGACTGGGGCAACCGGTTTCCGTCGTGGAATACGATCCCGATTCGGCACGTCGTCATCGAGCAGCAAAGCCTGGATCGAAACCCGTATCTGGCGGAGACCTCGTCGGTCGCGACGATCCTTGACCCGGCCGACGGCGGCCGGATTTTTGGAATCAGTCCGGCTCAGGCTCGTTTCAATCGCGAGTCGGTCGCCTATTTCAACGCGAGCTGCGGTCCGACCATCGAGCAAGGCAACCTGTTGCCCGATCGCTACCACGGCGACGCGTTTGTCTGCGAGCCGCTCGCGAACCTGGTACACCGCCGCGTCATGGAACCATCCGGAGTGACCTTCGTCGCGCGCCGGGCCGAACAGGGGCGGGAGTTCCTGGCCTCCTCCGATCCCGCGTTCCGTCCGGTGAACCTGGCGACCGGTCCGGACGGGGCCCTCTACATCGTCGACATGTACCGCGAGCTGGTCGAGCACCCCCAGTTCGTCCCGGAGTCGGCGCGCGGCGCCGTGGACTTCCGCCGCTGGCATGATCGCGGACGAATCTGGCGGATACGCCCCAAAGCGCAGGCGGCAAAGAGTGATCGGTTACCGAACCTGAGCCGGGCCGACGTGCCAAGCTCGTCGGGTTACTGGGCCACTCCAACGGCTGGTGGCGGACCACGGCCCAGCGGCTGTTGATCGAACGTGAATACGTTGCGCGAACTCAGCGTGACACCTTCGTGCGGGCGCCGCTCTTGATCGACGTGCTCAAGAACCACACCAATCCTCTGGCGCGGCTCCATGCCTTGTGGACCCTGGAGTCCCTGTACGGTCTCGATCGAACCGTTCTGGCTGATGTCACCGCCGACTCTCACCCCGGGCTGCGCGAGCACGCCCTTCGCGTCGCGGCGGTACTTGAGTCGCATCGGCACGAACAGGTGCTCCCGACGGGCACCCTGATCAAGCTGGCCGACGACCCCGCCGTTCGTGTCCGTCTCCAGGCAGCCCTCGCGCTGGGCGAGCGCGCCAAAGAACAGCCAGCCGCGCTCGATGCCCTGGCAAAGATCGCAGTCAAGGATGCCGATGACCCCTGGATGCGGCTGGCGATCTTGAGCGGCCTGGCTGAGTCGGCGCTCGCCTTCATCCCGCTCTGCGACTCGGTTCGTTCAGCGACCGGACGGGAACAGCTCCAATCCCAGGCCGCCGCGATCGTGGGAGTCCGCCGGCGCACGCCCGAGCTAGCGTCTCTGCTGGGAATGATCGCCACGAAACGGGAAAGCAACAGGGCCGCAGAACTCGGTTCGAGGATCGTGATCGACTGCTTGACGTTGCTTGACGGGCTTGCCGAAGGACTGGAGCGGTCCGGTCCGGGGCTGCATGCCCTGATCTCGTCGGCGCCACCCGACTTGAAACCAATCTTCGAGCGACTCGATCGACTGTGGCCGACCGCAACGGCCCTTGCCGTCTCGAAAGAGCCAGACGGCCATCGCATTGTCGCAATCGATGTTCTGGCACGAGGCCGCCCGGCCCTCGCTGAGTCGATCCTCCCCTCTTTGCTTTCCGCGAGCCAGCCCGTCGCGATCCAGACGGCCGCGGCGCAGGCTGTCGCGCGGGCGGGCCGGCCGTCGCTGGCTTCCAAGGCTCTCGAAGGCTGGCGCGACCTTTCACTCGCAACCCGTCGCGACTTGCTGAGCGCCCTGGCGAGCTCTCCCGCGCTCGCGGAAACGCTGATCACGGCCATCGAGCGCGATGTGATTGCTCCGAGCGAGCTCGACGCGGCCACCCGAGAAGCGCTCGGCGCCTGGCGGATGCGGCGCTCAGGCTCCGCGCAACGACGTTGATGGCCAGATCGGCTCCGCCGCCCCGTGCGCCGGCCTTGGCGCGCTATCAGGCCGCACTCAAGCTCACCGGCGATCGAAGCAAGGGCGCCAGCGTCTTCGCACGAAATTGTCAGACCTGCCACCAGCATCAAGGTCAAGGGCATCGCGTCGGCCCCGACCTCTCGGGCATCGCCGGCCGCGCGCCCGAGGCACTTCTCGTCGACGTTCTCGACCCGAACCGCGAGGTCGCGCCGGACTTCACGAGTCTGGTGGTCGCGACCCGCAATGGCCGCGTCACCTCGGGCCTCTTGGCCGAGGAATCTGCCACCACCGTGAAGCTCCGCCGCGCCGAGGGCCTCGAGGAGACCCTGCTCCGCTCCGAGATCGAGGAGCTTCGCTCCACCAGCCAATCGCTCATGCCCGAGGGCTTCGAGCAAACCATCAGTCTCCAGGAAATGGCCGATCTCATCGCCTTCCTGCGACAAGGCGGTTGAAACACCAGTCACTGCGTCGCTCATTCGGCCTTGCGCTTCTTCACAACTAGCCCGGGAAAGCGCTGTGCGTCCGGATCCGGCCGTTCGTCTCGTGTCTTCGCGAGACAGTAGGCGTCGTAGGTCGTGATCGGCTCGGATCGGGCGGACCTATATGGCTCGCCTGCCAGCTCGACCTGGATCGCCGGGCTGAGATAGTACCGGGCCGCTTCGATCTCATCGCGCGGGAATCGCGGATCGCTGGGATGGACCGCGACCTTGATCGGCGCCGGCAGACTGCCTCCGATGCCTTGTGCGCTTTGCCCCTTGAGCCAATCGGCCAGGGCGCGCCAGTCGGCCTTGCCTCCCTGGCTGTACACCCCGCTTCGGATCAAAGAAAGCGAAAGGAACAGCCCAGCAGCCGCGGCCGGCCAGCGGATCAAAGCGGGCAGCCGGCTCAAGCCGTGGGCCAGCAGGGTCAAATAGGCCGGTGCGATAAATAGATGGTAGCGCGGCGGTCCGAAGATCGGTTGAAACAGCGATGAATACAAATACATCATCAGAGGAGGCATCGTCGTCCAGGTGACGAGCATCACTTTCTCAGGGATATTGGCGATCGTGGACGCGTGCTCGCTGCGGCTGGGTTCCCGGGAAAGCAACCCCAGCACGACGATCGCGAGGCATATGAGAAAAGCGACGCCGTTCCCCCCGACATACTCGATCGGCACGGCCAGCAAGAACCGGATCGAATAGCGAGGAATGGGGTAATCGGTCCCATGGTCGAGGTACCGTCCGAGCCATGGGATGATCGCGACGACAACCCCAACCTGGATCGCCAGCCATGGGCGGAATGACAGCACGAGCGAGCGTCGGACCAGAAGATACGCGAGACCGTGCGCCGCAACCATGAAGAGACCCAGCGGGTGGCCGTAAACCAGGGAGATCAGAATCAGCGCGTATCCCACGCAGTGCGCCGGCCTGGCGAACCGACGGAATGAAAAGAAGACAATCCACGAGAGGCATGCCAGAAGGACAAGCCAGGCGTACATCCGGGCTTCTCGCGAATAATAAACCAAGGGCGGACACACCGTGGTCAACCAGGCGGCCCATTGCCCGGTTGCTCGATCGAACGCGAGGCGGCCGAGCACATACACGGCAACGACGGTGAGAATCCCGCACAGGGCACTGAACGATCGGCCAGAGTATTCGGACGCCCCGATCACGAGCAGCCAGGGGTGCAGCACCAGAGGATGCAGTGGAGCACGCGTGCCGTCTAGCTGGTCAAGCCGGGCGAACAGAGCACCCAGGCTTTCGGCCCTCGCGACCCGCATCGTGATCACTTCGTCGTACCAGAAGCTCGTGCCGCCCAGGTCCCAGAGCCGCAGCGCCGCGGCGACCGTCAAGATGACAAGTAGGGGCAGAATATCGAGCGCTTGCCGCCATCGTCGAGGACTCTCGCTCCTGTTCGTCCCGGACGCGGCTGTCGTTTTGTGCGGATCAACCATCGTGCAACTCCCATGCTCCTGAGTGATAATCGCTCGGTTCCCCCGATGCCAGACCCGCCCGGATTCACCAGCGAGGAAACTTCCATGAATCGATTGCCTGGAAAAGTGGCCGTCATCACGGGGGCAGGCGCGGGAATCGGCCGCGCGACTGCCGAGCTGTTTGCCCAGGAGGGAGCGTCCGTCGTGATCGCCGAGCGTGACGAATCAACCGGCCGCGAGGCCGCTGGACACATCAAGACGGCTGGTGGACAAGCCCTATTCGTGCACACCGACGTCGCCGACGAATCAAGCGCTAGGCGGATGGCCGCCGAGGCTGTCGCTGCCTTTGGCGCGATCCACATCCTGGTGAACAACGCCGCGATTTTCATCCTTCGAGGGATCGACGCGACTCCCGAGGAGTGGCGGCCCATGCTCGACATCAACATCATGGGACCGGCCCTGGTCGCCAAGCACGTCGTGCCTGCGATTCGCAAAGCCGGCGGCGGCTCGATCGTCAACCTGGCCTCGATCTCGTCGTTCATCGCCCAGCCGAACTACGTCACTTACAACACAACCAAAGCCGCGATCCTGGGGATGACACGGTGTATGGCCATGGACCTGGCTCCGGACAATATCCGGGTTAACTCCGTCTGCCCGGGCGTCGTCTGGACCCAGATCGTCGAGCGCCAGGCCCACGCCATGGGCCTCGATCGCGCGGCCGCCGACGTTCACCCTCAGTGGGCCGGCGCACAATTGATCCAGCGCTGCGCCGAGCCCCGCGAGATCGCACAGGCCATCCTGTTTCTCGCCTCCGACGAGGCGTCGTTCATCACCGGCTCGCACCTCATGGCCGACGGAGGGTATACGGCGAAGTGACAGCGCGTCATTTCCGAAACAGCCGCTTCAAGCCGAGCCTGGGCACGAGTCGACGCTTTTCGCGGTCCGGCGCGTGCGGGGAAATGTCGTGATTCAGGCGAAAATCGACCAGAAGCGGCAGGTGGTCCGAGGCATCGCGGGCCAGGCGTGAGTGAACGATCCGGGCGTGGCCGATCTCGATCGGCCCCCGGATGAAAGCCTTGTCGAGCGAGACGACCGGCCAGTAGGCCGGGAACGATCGGAATCGAGACCTCGGGGCAGTGACCTGCGCAAATCCGTGGGATGCGAACGGACCTCTCGCCAACGTGTTCAGCCAGTCGTTGAAGTCGCCCACAACCAGGGTCGGCAACTGGGCCCACTCGCGAAACAGGGCGTGCTCCAGCAAATGGCGGGATTGCCAGTGCCGCTCGCGCTCGGCCAGCCCAAGGTGCCAGTTCACGAGCTGGATGGGCCCCTTGGGCGTCTCGATGACCGCGAGCTGCGCACCCCGCGGTTTCCTCCGCTTGCGGCGGAGCGAGATCTGGTGCGAGTGCCGGAACGGCCAGCGCGATAAGATGAGATTTCCGTAACCGCCGGTCTTGAACCGCACGTTGAGCTGGAACAGGTGGGCCGTTGCCCGCAGCGCCTCGCAGAGCTTCCTGGGCTGGTCATCGTGCCGCGACCGCGCGACGTGACGGTCCACTTCCTGAAGGCAGATAAAATCGGGGTTCTCGGCCTCGATGACCTGGATGATCCGCTCGAGACGATAGAGGCGGTCGCGGCCGCCGATCCCCTTGTGAATGTTGTAGCTCAGCAGGCGCATGGTTACTCGTCTTCTCGCGTTTCCGGGCGATTCGCGGGAAGCCTGGGCTGGCTCGATGCGGACCTGACCGGCAACCGGCTCCGGCCCGGAATCATCCATCGGCCCCATCTGCGCCACCACGTCACGTGGTCGCCGAGTCGAGCCGCCGACCCGTTGAGTGCGGCGTGCCTGGCCTCGCCCTGATCGTCATGGTCGATCGGTACATCGAGCTCCGCCAAGGAATGAAGCTCGATCGGAATCTTCTCGTTCAGTACGCGCCTAATCCCCCAAACGACCAGCGAATGATGGAGCGCCCGGTAAGCAAACCAGTAACCGATCACGTTGGGGCCTGGCAAGACCGCCAGGATCGCCGAGACCGGCGCGATCACTCCATGAACGCTCATCCATAAAAGATGGCGCCACCACTGTCTCCGGAGGTACTCGCGCCAGACGATGCGTACCTCGTCCCCCCCATATGCCGCAGGATGGTGAAGATCAATGCGCCGCGCCGGCCTCAACCGCGCCAGCATCGGCTCGTCCGGACGGGTCAGCTTGTGCAGCCAGTCCCACGCCCGCCGCATCCAGTGCAAGGCACCTTCGTCGGCGTGTTTCCAGGCCGATTTGAACCGCAGGAATTTCTCCTGGAGCCAGCCGCGCACGCCCGATCGCGGCTTGGCATCGGAAACCTCAGCTTGGCCTTCGTCGTCAGACCCTTCCGAGTCATCCGAATAAAAGAAAAACCGCTCGTGGTCAATCAGCATCCAGTAAATCTTCACAGCTCAGCCTGGTCATCCGCCCGTTGCATCAGGTTGAACGCCCGAACACACGATCTGTTCTGGTCGCGGCACGGCGGTGCAACCGCCGCCCCATCAATTGTACGCTCCAGCGCGGGGATTGTGCTCGAGCCGCGAATCCAGCGGGATCGCCGGCGTTTATCCTTCATCCTTTTTTAAGCGGTGCGGGCGACTGGGATTCCGAGTTCTTGGGAGATTTCAGGGAGCGAACCCGCTTCTCGACTCGTTCAACTTCCGAACGAACCTCCTCCTTGGCTCGCTCCACGCCCTGTCCGATCTCGCGGTCCAGCTCGCGTTTCCCAGCGCCCAGGTGCGCGGGGATGCCTTTGACATCCTTCACCGCCGGGTTCACGGACGCAAGAAACGAGTAGATCAGAACGACCGCGACAATCGGGATGCAGGACGTCGCGATCCGCCGCACGATCGGCTTCATCCGGTCCCAATGTGCGGTCAGGTAGTAAAGCGTGTAGGGCGGAAAGAGGAATGCCAGACCCTGAATCGGCCCGTCCTTGTACGGGCGCAGGAAAAGCGCGAGCACGTCGGCCCAGAACCGGCCGTAATTTGCGACCACGGTCACCACGGCCCCGATATGCACCAATCTTCGTTCCTGGGCGACGAGCCCGAAGATCATCAGCACGATGAACGGCACGGAGATGAGATAAGCCCAACTATCGATCCAGCGCAGGATCTTGAGCAAGGTCCCCACCGCGGCCCGCCACTTGACGTAAATCCACCCCGCCGGCCGCGACCGATCCAGCCGCCAGAGGAAACCGGTCTTCTCACCTTCGATCGCATACCCGCGCGGGTCTTTTCGGAATTCCTCGATCTCGCGCAAACCGCGGGCGATTTCCGGTGAAACCGGCACGATCCCCGCCGGATCGGCAGCTACGTCGACCAGCTCGAACTGGACGTGCTGCTCGCCCTTGCGCTGGTGCGCGGCCAGCACGGGCGCGGCCAGGCCGAACACCGAATCGTGGGGTACAACCGGCCGCGGGCCGGCCGGCTCTGGGGGAAGGTGCGGTTCCTCGGCGTGGACCATCGGCCTGCGCTCGGGCGGACTGAGCTTGAACGCAGCCCCATCGGGCGCCGCCGCAGCGGTTTCGGGAGCGGCCGCCGGAGAAGCTGCAGGCACAGCTTGAGCCTCGGCGGCTGTATGAGGAATCCTCATCAAATGCCCGCAATGCGAGCACCGGCCGCGTTTCCCCTGGAAGCGCTCATCAACCTGAAATTGCTTGCCACAGCTTTCACAGGCAAAGACGAGCAGCATTCTGGCCTCGGTCAAGGTCGATGGCGTGCCGTTGGTCGCTTCCAAGTCCGTCGATTGGTTCCCGGATGATCCGCCATGTGAGTCCCCGTGGATAACATTAATAACGGCATTTCGTCGTCAATTCCAGCGATCGCTTGACGTGCGCCAACCGCCCGCCCAAGAATCGCGGTAGGCGCGGATGACGGGAGAGGAATGGATCGGCCGGGAAACCACGACCTCGGGGAGGTTTGCGATCATGGGTGAAAAGACACGCCGGACGTTCATGAAGGATTGCTCGACCTCGACCGCGGCCCTGATTGCACTCTCCGGTGTCAAGCCAGCGGCCGGCGACGAACATCAGGCGCGCGAGGGCACGCCCTATCTCTGCATCACCTGCGGGACGCAGTTCTCGGAGTCGGCGCAGCCCCCCGAGCACTGCCCGATCTGTCAGGACGAGCGGCAGTACGTCAATCCCGACGGCCAGAAGTGGACAACGCTCGAGGAGCTTCGATCCTCGCACAAGAACGTCATCAAGCAAGAAGAGCCTGGCCTCTACTCGATCAACACCGAGCCGAGGTTCGGGATCGGCCAGCGCGCGTTTTTGATCCAGACAAGCAAGGGGAACATCCTGTGGGATTGCGTCGCACTGGTCGACGACGCGACGATCGCACGGATCACCGAGCTAGGCGGTATCGCCGAGATCGCGGTCTCGCACCCGCACTACTACACGTCGATGGTCCAGTGGAGCCGCGCTTGCGGCGGCGCCCCGATCCACTTGCACGAGGCCGAGCGTCAGTGGGTCATGCGCCCCGATCCGTGCATCCACTTCTGGACCGGACGAACGCACGAGCTGCGCGCCGGCCTGAAGCTCGTGAGCACCGGCGGCCATTTCGAGGGCTACCAGGTCCTGCACTGGCCGGCCGGTGCCCAAGGCCGCGGCGCCTTGATGGCCGGGGACCAGCCGCAAATCTGCATGGACCCCAAGCAGGTCAGCTTCATGTACAGCTATCCCAATTACATCCCGCTCAACGGCAGTCAGATCCGCCACATCATGGAGTGTCTCGATCCGCTCGTGTACGACCGGATCTACGGCGCGTTTTTCGTCCGTGGCAAGGGGATCGTCCCGACCAACGGTAAAGACGTCGTCCGGCGCTCAGCCGATCGCTACCTGCGGGCGATCCAAGCGCACGCATGAAACGACCCCGAGAATCCGTGCCATTCTGGCAGAGTTGGGTTCGGTCGGTAGTTTTCTGACCCCGACTACGACCGGAATTCGTGCCATTCTGGCAGTTGGCTTCCCTGGGCGATTGCGTGCCCGTTCCTCGGAGATCGGCATGTCGCTGGAACGATTGGACCTCGATCAATGACTCCGTCGCGCACACAACGAGTCTCAGCAAAAAAGCACCTCGTTGCCCAACCCCTTACGCAAGTTGGAGTTCCGCAAGGGTTTGGAATAATCGGAAAAAAGTAGGCTCGTTTCCTAACCTTCGACACGAGTTGGAGTTCCGCAAGGGTTTGGAGTAATCGGAATATCCGGACCAAATCGGGCGCTTGCCGCATCTCAATACAGGAATTGGCGTTGTGAATTTCCATGGAATAATCGGAACTCAAGGGCGAAAATGGGGAGCCGGCACATGTCCTTACCAGGATTGGCCTTGTGAACGGGTTTGAAATAATCGGAACTCGACAGTGAAAGCGCACTGATGTACTATCTCGTTAGAGGACTTGGGGTTGCGGATGAGTTTGGAATGATCGGAACGGGGCATCGAACCCGCGTATCCGACGAATCGCATTCAATCGGGATGATCATGTCGGTCAATCGATCGAGAATAAACGGAGAATCGCGATACCCTTGCGGGCGTAGGCAGAGAATCCAGCCACAATGGCCGACCAATCCCAGGGTATCCCATCAGAATTCATCCAGCCTCGACCTGCTCCATGCCCGCGCACACCACGGAGACCGCTTCCCCATGCCGCGGCGAAGCCGCTTCGTCCAATCGGTTTCGCCGAGGTTGACGTAGGGGCGGAGGAGATCGATCGAGCCATCCGGTGGCGACGTCAGTAGAATCCACCGAGCAGGAAGTTGAAGTACTCCACTCTCGTGCGATCGGCTGGCTTCGGATCGGCCTGGAATTGCGCCCTGGCTTTGACGGCCCATGGGCTGTTGGGCCATCGCCGGAGGATCTTGCCGAAATAGAACTTGGCAGAGCCGGCCCTGCCGATGCGCTTGTAGTACACTCCTACGCGGAAGGTCTTCTCCGCCTCGGCGTCGTCGATCTTGTCGTGGTCGTGATCCTTCAGGACCTCCAGCTCGCCCAGCAAGTACGGCTCGCCCTCGCTGATGCGATACAGCAGGTCTATCACGCCGGGCTGTGAAGTGAACCACGGTTCGACGCTGACCTTCGCGTCGATGCAGCCGATCTTGTTGTACTTGGTCAGGATCCGATTCTTGTCGGCGTCGCGCATGTTCAGCAGATAGGGCTTGCCCGAGTGCAGCTCCATTCCCTCGCGAAGCACCGCCGCCTTGATCCTGGTGTTTCCCTCGATGACCACGTTGCGGACCTGAAAGCGCATGCCCTCGGAGATCTTGGCATTGGAAAGCTTGCCGATCTGGCCTCGCGCCTGCGGCGCTGAGGCGAGCGTGGTTTTGTGTGCCCTGGGAGCCCATACCGCAACGACGCTTCCTGAGGCCGCACTGACCACGACCACGGCCAGCGAGATGGCCGTTAGGCTGCAGACGGGTTTCATCGACTCCTCCTCCGGTTTGAGAATGCGGCGAACTCGGGCGAGCAGGTTGCCGCCGTTGGCCGCCGGGGACAGAGAAAACAGAGGGGTTCGCAGGCCCTCCATCGCCGCCAGGGCCCGGGCGTAGGTGAGGCGATCGCGACTGACCGCCACAGCTATGTCGTCGCAGCAGTGCTCGCGCTCGCGGCGGATCACGCGCGTGATCCACCAGGTCGCCGGGTGGTAGAACACCAGAATCTCGACAACGCATTGGAGCACATTCACAAGGTAATCGTGACGGCGGATGTGGGCCAGCTCGTGGGCCAGGATCGCCTCCATTTCGGGCGCGGTGAGCCCCGAGAAGGCCGCGATCGGCACGAGGATCGCAGGACGAAGCCAGCCGACCACCATGGGGACCTCGACGCGGGCCGATACCAGCAATGCGACGGCGCGCCGAATCCCCATCCGCTCCTTGAGCCGATCGATCCAGGGGCAAATGAGCGGGCGAGTATCGCGCCGCACCCATCGCCGGGCCGAGGCCCACCCCCCCAGGAGCCGCAGCGAGAGGACGCCGGCGCCGGTCATCCACAGCCCGACAATCGCCGGGAAGACCAGGACGATCCGAGCCCGCCAAGGACGAAGCGCGAGCGTGCTATAGACTTCGGGATCGGCCGGTTCCTCGGCCCGCGGCGGCTGGCGCTCGATTGCCCGAGGGGTGGGAACCACCGAAGGGATCGTTTCCAGTCGCCTGACGGCCGCCACCGGCAGCACAATCATCAGGGACATCGCGACGCAGGCAGCCAGGTAGCGCGCCTGTGCCGGAACCCTGTGCGGGAGGCGCAACACCAGGGCCAGGGCCAACCCCACGGCCGCCCCCTGCCAGAGCGAATGCAGCAACATCCAGCCGATCGTGTCGACCCAGGACGAGGAGAGACCTCTCACGATCCACCCCCTTCCTGTTCCAGCTCGTCGATCAACCTGCGGATGGCGTCGAGCTCCTCGGGAGTCGCCCGCTTTGAGGCAAGTGCCTGCATCACCAGCCGTTCCGCCGAGCCGCCGAACGCCCGCTCCATCAGGTCGTCCACGAGCTGCCGCTGCGTCACGTTTTCACCCGACCGGGCGCGATACACGTGCGACCGTTGCGACTCGTCTCGGTCGACGAGCCCTTTCGCGGCCATGATCTGCAGTTGCTTTAGCGCCGTCGTGTAGCCCGTCGGCTGCAACTTCTCCAGCGCCTCCTGCACCTGCCGGACCGTGCTCGGCCCTTGGCGCCAGAGCACCCTCAGAATCGCCAGCTCGGCGTCCGTCGGACGCGAGCGCTCCCGCTTCGCCATGATCGGCTCCCTCCCATTTCCTCCCAGTCGCCGGTGATGATACGAAAAGAATCGTACTTGTCAACGAAACTCGTCGTATTTCTTGCTTGGGGCGTTGTGGGGAGTTTGCTCGTGCCGCCATAGCGAGGGCATCGCTCGGGAGATTTCCATCCGGGCAACCCGTCAATTTAAGATTGTTGACGCACGAGTTTGAGCGCCGGGACGCGTCCGAAATGTGTTACCCAAACAGGCGCACGATTAGACCACGCCTGGTTTTCATCCCGGGGGCGACAGCGAAGGACCAGGAGATTCGGAAAGACCCGTTGTTCGCTTTGATCGACGACTTCCGGGGAGCGGGTCGAATCTACTTTCCCTGATCGCGATGCAAGGTGGCCGCCGGGATTGGACCGACTCGGCGGGAAACGATTGCCCGGCAACCAAGTTGCACAGGTCGGCCAACCGGAGGATTGAATCAGCGTGATGGTCAATCAGCCATTTGCTGTGCACAGCCGTCAAGAAGCTGCCGCCAATCCATGCTCGCTGATCCGGGCAGGCCAACCCGCATTTCTCTGTCTACCCTGCTCGCTCATCAAACACCCGTCAGTTGCAGCGTCTTGAAGGAAACCGCACCCGTCGATGGGAAAACTTGCAAATCCTCGACGCCGGCTTCCGTCTCGTCCTCGAAGGACACCTTGAATGGGATGACGCCGATTTTCTCCTCGATCCCGTCAAGCAGACTGAACATCTGTGTCCTCCCAACCAAAATCCTTGCCGCGTAATTGGGAGAATTGACCGGAGCAATCGACGTCTCCTCCCAGCCGCGGCAATGCCGCAGAGGCGAGGAGCAAATGTGGAACGAGTGGAATCGGTGGTGGAGTGGTCGAGGCGCGCCTGGCGAACGGCCGCCTGAAGAATTGGTCCTGCCCACATCCGATTTAAAGAATGATCCGGCGGCGGAAGGTGAACCGGACGCGGTCGATTCCCAGATTGACCTCATCACATTTCCGGAAGCAATCGACACGAAATCGGAGAATGCGGACGCCTCGATTGCCGAGACGGTCCATCCCGATGAACGTACACCCGAGCCGCCGGGCCTGCCCGATCGTGGGGATGAGACCGCTCCGGAGTTTGGAGACGCCCCGCAGTCGCCTGCCCGGGACGACCTCGGTGTGGAGGCGGACGAGCCCTCCGGGGTTCCGACCAACGAATTCGACAGCCCGCCGGCCCAGTTCGACCCGGTCGCTGAGCTCAGGCGGCAAGGGCTCGGGCTGCCGACCGGCAAAAGACGCACGCAACGCGGCCGGCGGCTGGCTCGACCCGAGGAGGTGAAGCCGGCGGCGTACAATCCCCAGCAGCGACTCATGATCCTCGACTGCTGGCAGCGCAGCGGCTTGCCCGCCAAGGATTTCGCAACATTGGTGGGCGTCTCCAAGCATACGCTCTATGCCTGGAAACAGCGGTTCACCCAACAGGGACCGGCCGGCTTGCTCGAACAGCCTCGAGGCGCCCGCGAAGGAAGCCGCTTGCCCGACCTGACCAAACGCACCATCCTCTTGCTCAAGCAGGCGCATCCCGACTGGGGATGCGAGCGAATCAGCCAGATGCTGGTGCGCGGCCCGGCACTGCCGGCCAGCCCGCCAGCGGTCGCCCGTGTGCTTCATGAGGCGGGCTACCAGTTGCAGGAAACCCCCACACGACCTCATCCCGACAAGGTCCGCTTCTTCGAGCGGGCCAGGCCCAGCCAGCTCTGGCAAACCGACCTGTTCACCTTCGTGCTCAAGCGGCAGAACCGGCGGGTCTACCTGGTTGCCTTCCTCGACGACCACAGTCGGTTCATCGTCAGCTTCGGTCTGCACGCCAGCCAGTCGACGGCCCTGGTGCTGGAGGTTCTCCGTGCGGGCATCGCGGCCTACGGAGTCCCCGAGGAAATCCTCACCGACAATGGCGCTCAGTACGTGACCTGGCGGGGCGAGAGCGCTTTCCAGAAGGAGCTCAAAGGGCGCGGCATCCGCCAGATCGTGGCCGCGCCGCGCCATCCTCAGACCTTGGGCAAGATCGAGCGGTTCTGGGGAACGCTCTGGCGCGAGTGCGTGGAGACGGCTGTGTTCCTCGATCTGGCCGACGCCCGCGCGGATCGGCCACTTCATCGACTGGTATAACTTCCAGCGCACCCACAGCGGGATCGACGGCCTGGTGCCGGCGGACCGGTTTTTCGGGGCGGCTCCCGAGGTCCTGCTGGCCCTCAAAGATCGGGTCGCCGCCAACGCACTGGAGCTGGCTCGCAACGGCTTGCCCAAGCCCCCGTTCTACGTGACAGGCCAACTGGGCGGCAAGAATTTCAGCCTGCATGCCGAAGGCGAGCGCGTGTTCCTGACGCGCGAAGGGGGCGTTCGGCAAGAAGTGGATCTGGTGCCGCCAGCCGCTTTCGCGGACTCAGCCGCGATGCCCAAGGCCATCTGCCCAGATGGCTCTCCGGCCGCCGGACCGCTCGGCGATGTGCCGGCACAGACGCACGAAGAGCTGCCGCCGCAAGGGCCCCCGCTGGCGACGCCGGACGAGACAGCGAACGAGGAAGGAGGCAAGCCATGACGGCGAACCCTGCCTCGGCCCGGCCGCACGGCCCGGCGCCTCGACAAAAGGAAGCCGCGGCGCAGCGATCGCGCGGAACCTACCGGCGGCAACTGACGGCGGATTGTCCCCAAGCCCCGCACATCGGCCCTGAAGCCAGACGCGCCGCGGCTCTGGTCCTCGAAGTGCTGGCCGGAGTGCGGACTCCCGCTGGTGCCGCGACGGCGCTGGGAATCCGGTTGCCGCGCTACTATCTCCTGGAGCAGCGAGCCATTCGAGGGCTGATCTGGGCGTGTGAGCCCCGTCCGGTTGGGCGCACGGTCTCGACCGACCGGCGGCTGGCTCGCCTGGAGCGCGAGCTGTCTGTCAGTCGGCGTGAGCTAGCTCGCCATCAGGCGCTAGCCCGAACCACTCAACGCGCGTTGGGGCTGGCGCCGGCGGCCAGCAAAACGCAGGAAGCGTCCAGCGGAACCAAACGGCGGCGGCGGAAACCGTGCGTGCGAGCACTCCGTGCCGCGCGGTTGCTGCAAACCGCGGATTCACCTGGCAAGGAAGGGCCGGCTGCGGTACAAGGACCCGTTGGGAAACCCCCTGCGGCGGGGCCCGCTGGCGATGGGAATCGACCAGCGGCGTTGGAGACGATCCGCTCCGAAGCGCAGGGCGATCACGGAGGGTCTATCCATGCCGGCCGGCCGAAATCCATTGAGCATCGCTGACCAAGTCGACCGTCTGGCAGGATCACCCGTAGCCAAGACCCGGCTGCGGGTGATCCTGGCCAATCTCGCAGGGGAGATCAACGTCGCCGACACGTGCGCCGATCTGGGAATCGAGGAGTCTTGGTTCTTCGATCTCAAGCACGAGAGCCTGGAGCGCTGGGTGAAAACCCTGGAACCGGGATCACCCGGCCGGCGTCCCTCGGCGGAGAAAACGCCCGAGCAACAACAGATCGCGAATCTGGAACAAAAAGTTGAGCGGTTGGAGCTGGAGCTGAGAGGGGCCCAGTTACGGGCGGAGCTGGCGCGCCAAGGTCTGTCTCGGCCCAAGCCGCAGCTCAAGCAAGCCGCAAAAAAAGCGAGTCGGTGAGGGATCCAGTTGAAGATGCAGGCAGCGTCCCTCACCGAGACCATGAGGCCAGGAAAGCCTCCACGAATTCCGATCTGTTCCGGGACGCCGTAGCCGGAGACGCTCGGGACGACACCGACTTCGAGTTCGAACTTGAGAGCCAAACTGCGGCGGTCGTGGTCGACGAGACCAGCGATCCGGCACGTCGTCACGACCGCAGCATCGCGAGCACGTGGGTCGGCAACGATGGTGCCGCGCTCTTGTCGATCGCGACCGCCATGCCGGGCTGGACGATGACCACCGCGGGAGACCCCCTTGGCCATTCAGCCGGCACGCCGCCGTGTGCGAGTGGTGAGGCGCGGGCCGGTCAGGCGGCGGTCGAGGGATGTCGCCGAGACTCGCTGCCACTGGACGATCGCGCCGGTCAGGCCGAACGTGTGCCAACGCCCGACAACCGTGAGGTACCGCGCCGCGGTTGGGATCGCCAATCCAAGCGCCGATGGAGCGAGCGCGATCTCCGAAAACGGTCGGTTGCGTTTCGCCGTTACGCGCGTGGCCACGGCTGGTCGACGGAGGAGACGGCCGGTGCTCTTGGTCTCTCACCGCGCACCATGTGGAATTGGGATCGAGGTTGGGGCGCAGATCGGCTGGCGCCGCGTCCGCGGGGGCGGCCGCCGCAGATCGCCCCGGTCGAGCGCCAAGCCGAGGTCACCGGCTTTTTGGAACTGCACGGCCCGAGCATCAGCCTATCGAGTCTCCAGGCCGAGTATCCCGATGTCGCGCGCCGAACTGGCTGAGCTCAAAGCGGAATATCGTGCCGAGTGGCTCCAAGAGCATGTCGAGGAACGGTGTCGGCTGGAGTGGCTCTGCGGAGGCAGCGCGTGGGCGATGGATTTCACTCATCCCCTCTACCTGATCGACGGCGTCTTGCCTGCGATCCTGAACGTGCGCGACCTGGCGAGTCGACAGCAGTTGCTCTGGCTGGCGGTGGCGCGTGAGGACGCGGCGACCGTGGTGGAAGCACTGGCCGATTTGTTTGAGGAGCACGGTGCGCCGCTGGTCATGAAATGTGACAACGGTCCGGCGTTCCGCGCCCACCTGACGAAGCGCTTCTTGCTCGGCCGGGAGGTTTTCACTTTGTACTCGCCGCCGTACTGTGCCCAGTACAATGGCGGCTGTGAGCGTGCCAACCGCACGCTCAAGGAGTTGACCGCGCACGTTGCCGATCAAGCGGATCGCCGCGACTTCTGGACGAGCGACGATCTCCTGACCGCGCGTCTTGCGCCAACCGACTGAGTCGGCCATGGGGACCGACGGGACTGACTCCGGAAGAAACCTGGGCGGTGCGCACCGTTTTGTCACTGGACAGACGCAAAAACATGTGGCAACATTTAAGGAGCGAGATCGCGACTGTCCTGGAACAGCGCATGATCGACCCAGCAGCCGCGCTCTCGCATTACCCCCAAGCCGAGATCGAGCGGATCGCGGCGCAACCCGTCCTCGAGCAGCTCGGTCTCCTTCATGTCACGAGGAGACGAATTACTCCGGCATTTTGACGCCCAATCGCTGCACGATTAATGGTGGGGGCACACTTCTAGAGAGCTGCTCTGACGTGCTCGCTTACGATGACGAAATCGCGGACCTGATTGGCAAGGAGTTCGCCGCAGAGACCAAGCGGTTCATCGCGCCCCATCAACTCATTTCGAAACTCACCGCGCTTTCGAAAGCCAGGATTACTGCCAAGGGTCCGCGATCATGAAAAGGGCAAAGATGGTGTCGGCTTCTCTGACATCGATGAGGCTGTTGGCTGACAGCACAGCCTCGCGGCATCCGGCCTCTTTGCTTGGCACCGAAACGAAAATGGGACGCGAGTGGATTCACAGGCTTCGATGCTTGCAGTGAATGCCTCCTTGGCGGAGAGTGAATCGCGAACCCTCGCATCCGGCAGTGTTTCATTACCACTCGGTAATGCCGAGGTCGCTGCCTGGACGCGTGGCTCGACACACAGAGTCCAGTTTGGCTTCCGTTCGCGCCGCGCTGAGCCGAGCAACCCGGGACCGTTGCTAGGTCCGAACGTAGCCTCCACCGTCCAGCGCCCGCGCTTGACCCAGCGAGACCAGCGTCTGCAAGAGCTCGGATACGAGCTTGGTGTGGGCACGGAGGAAGAGCCGGGCCAGTTGCTCGGGGGTCAAGGCGCGTAGACTGCTCGGCGAGCACCGCCCGGACGGCCTGAGCTTGCTCGGGCAGGGTTTTGGGCCAGGGGCGCTTCACCCCCTTGATCGCGGGCGATTCGGGTTCTCCCGGCTCGATCGGTAACGCACCCTGAGACGCGGCTGCCGCCTGGCGGCCCTGGGGGTTCTGGTATTCCGGCCGAAGCCAGCGGATCACGCCCCGTTTCTCTTCCGCTGCTCGCTCGTGGTTCAATTCGACCAGTCGCCGAAGAATCTCGTCGTCGCTTAGATCGTGCGGCCAGCCGTAAGCGTCGAACACGGCCGCGTCGATCTCGTCGTGGATCTGCTGGAGTACGGAAACAAGGCCTTGCTCGTGGACCAGCCTATCCTTACCTGAGAGGGTTTCTCCTGAGCGAAGCTTGTCAAGGACACCGTACATGTCAGTGATCGTGAGCTTTTCCTGCCGGGCTCTCTGCCGCTTTCGATGAGCGTCGAGTTGTTCACCGAGTTCGCCGATTAGGGTTCGTCGCGTGCCTGTTCCGTCAGGAAATGGAAACTTTTCGAAGCATGTCGACTTCGCGTACACAGAATCGTTTCCGACCCCCAACCATCCGCCCGATGCCATAGACCACACTACGTGAATTCGGCTCGAAAGAACCGCCAGGATATAAGCAGAGTCGCTACCAATCACGACAAGTTTATGCTCGGGTTTCGCGGTTCCGTCGAGGAACATGAAAATTCGACGTCTAGATGTTTCGGAAGTGACTATGTATCGTGCGAGGCCATGAATGGCCTTCCGAACTTGCTCATTAGTGCGTCGGAAGAGCCACCATTGCGATCGCAGTTTGGTGTCGCGATTTGTCTGCCTCTCTGGATACACGCGGGTCAACAAACGCTGAAAGACGACAGGATGACGTGCCTTCAGCTCGCCTATGTCCAGTGAGTGGGTGTCGATCACATACATGTCGCGAGGCATATCGAGCAGGTCTCTTCCGTTTTTGATGGGATAAACCAGACAAGCACTCTGGGGGTTCTGCGAGATCAGCTCATCACGCTCTTTGCGTGTCATCAGAAAGCCCCGACTCCCGAGAATCAGGCCGGTGCTTGAAATGAGACCGTTCGCCTTTAGTGAACGTGCCGAAGTGAGATTCGGACCCGTGGTAAAGTCCGCGTGGATTACGCCGATTTGATTCACGCATTCGATCTCCGAGGAACTGTCGCCGACCTTCTCTTTCACGACATTCGAGAGGGTGCCTTCACCTTCCCCGTTTTCTCCAACCGTCATCGCGATGCGCACCGCGGCGCTTGTCGCAGAGTCAACCCAGGGATGGTCCGGTACGGCGTAGGCTATTCTGATTGGCCTCTTACCCGTAAGCGCCTGACTCACAATCTTCCGGTTGAAGTGCTGTGTAATGCTGTTCGTCGTGATAAGGCCGAAGCGACGTATTTTCCTCTCGGAGGCCAATTCCGCAGCTCGCGCCCACCAGTACATAACCAGGTCTGCAGAGGAAGGCACATCGGGATATATGCTCCTTCAGCGCTGTTACATATCCGTCGCCCAAAGAATCCAGCATTCTCAGTTTTCCGATGAAGGGAGGATTCCCCACGACGAAATCTGATTTCGGCCAGGTAGCCTTGCGGGGATTCACATACTGGTAGACCAGCGCTGTCGCTGACTCGTCGGGAACGTCGTCACCCGTTACCGGATGCTTCTTGAACGTGCGGCCATCCCAGCGCGTCACGGGCTTGCACGCGGCATCCAGGACCGGTTCCTTGCGGTCGTATTCCAGGACGGCGTCCCGGCATTCGATGTTGTGGAAGGGCTTGATGATCGGCTCGGCCGGCATCTTCGCGCCGAAGGTCCGGAAATGCCATTGGAGATAGCCAATCCAGAGAACCAACTCGGCGATGGCGGCGGCGCGGGGATTGATCTCGATGCCGAGGAATTGATGAGGGTCAACCGAATGGCCGGTTCCCTCAAAAACCGACTGGGTTTCGCCCAAGCCCCAGAGCATGTCCCAGACCTCGCCCTCCAGCCGCTTCATGTGCTCCATCGCCACGTAGAGAAAGTTCGCGGTTCCGCACGCCGGGTCGAGGATGACCGTATTGCAGAGCGTGTCCAGGAACTCGCTGATCTGCTTGCGTGCTCCCGATAGGTCACCGCCTTTCGCCAGCGTCACGGCGGCGGCCTGGACGTTGGCCCACTGCTCGCGCAACGGCTCGACGATCGTCGGCAGGACCAGTCGTTCCACATACGCTCGTGGCGTGAAGTGAGCCCCGAGCTTGTGCCGCTCGTCCTTGTCCAGCGCTCGCTCCAGCAGGGTTCCGAAGATGGCGGGCTCGACCTCGCGCCATTGCTTCTGGCCGGCGTCGATCAGCAGGCCGAGCTGCTCGTCGTTGAGCGGCAGCGCCGTGGCCTGCTCAAACAGGGTCCCGTTGAAGCGGAGGATCGGGCCCAGAAGGATGGGCGAAAAGCCGCCCGTCTTCATGGTGGTCCAGAGAGAACCCGCCATGTCGGGGAAGACGGCCGAACGATTCTCGTCGCGGAGCCTGCTCAACATCGACGTGAAGCAATCCTTCGGCAGCAGGCCGATGTCTTCGGCAAAGAACGTGAAGAGGCAGCGCATCAGGAAGTGCGCGACGAGATTGGGAGCGTAGCCGGACTGCTCGAGCGACCTGGCCAGCTCGGCGAGCTTGGCGGCGACTTCCCGCGTCACCCTCGCCGTGCGCCGGCTGGGGTCGAGGGCCAGGGGTTCGGTCCAGACGAGCCTCAATCGCTCGCGGATCTCTTCCTGGGCCAAGTCACGGAGCTTGATTCGATGGGTCCGCGGGTCGGGAAAGGGGACGTAAATGCGACCCTGCCGCGCGAAGTCGGCGAACAACTCGAGGGTGTGCCCGACGTCCACCACGATGATGAACGGCGGATTGTGCTCGGAAGCCGGCAGGTTGCGAACATAAAGCTCGGCCTGCCCCTTGGCCTCGTACATCGCGGCATCCCAGCCCGCCGTCCCTCGGACGGCCGTCCCGCGCCGCATGCGTTTGGGCGGAGCCAGCGACAATGTTTCGGACTCCCCGACCTTGTCGCTCCCTTGCTTGGCCTCCAGTACGAAGCAGTCGCGCTTGTAGAGGTCGATCCGCTTGACGGTGGTCGAGCCATCCGGGTTGGGGAATGGCACCGCACGCTCGAAGACGTAGGCGTTCTTCTCGTCGTCCGGCCCCGCCGGGTCGGGCCGGGGGACTTCGAGGAGATCGCATAACTCGTTCAAGAACATCGAGTAGTTCGCTCGTTCGGCAGCGCCCGAGGCCTCCCAGCGCCGGAAGAACTCGTCGAACGATGGCGGGATGACAGTCGAATCGGCCATTGGCTCTCATTCAGTGAAATCGTCACCTGTACGGAATGTAGCCTATCGGGAAGGCGGTTGGAGTGCAAGCATCGGGGGGTGGACGGGAACGAACGTGCCCGCTCCTGACCTTCACCAGGGTCATCGACAAGCTGAACAAGAAGCACCAGGTCACCGAAGTCGACGTGATCTTCAGCGGCCCGGTCAATTCGGCTGAGGCTGATTCGATCGCCGGGTACCGCCTGGCCACTCCCGGCAAGAAGGGCTCATACACCGCCAAGAACGCAGGAATCATCAAGCTCAAGCGAGCCTTCTACACCGCATCGACCAACACCGTGGCGCTCACGCCCAAGAAGCCGTTTGCCCTCACCAAGCCGGTGCAGGTGCTCGTCTATGGCATGGGTTCGAACGCCTTGCAAGACGCCGAAGGCCGCGACATCGACGGCGACGACAACGGCGACACCCGGCGGCAATTTCGTCGCGATCATCGCCAAGAAGGGCGCGATGGTCGATGCGGTAACCGCAGCACGGACCAGCACGAATTCCGGCGCGATTCCGGCGATCGATGCATTGCTCGGCGGGGACGAGCTTCCGGAATTGGTGCGGGCTCTGCATGTCCGACGCGAGGTGCATCATCGCGAGCCCTGAATCGGCTCGCGAAGCGACGAGAGGGACCGACTTGATTCATTGACCTAAATGCCCACCGTGACCTCTGCTGGTCCGGGGGGTTGGCTGCGAACTCAGGCGTGCGGCAGTGGCCGGTCGCCACTCGGGGGCTCACGAGAGGGCTGCTTCGCCGCAGTGCTCGGTTAACGGCGTGGGTTTCGGCTTTGGTTTGCGCCGCGTTGACCGGAGCCACCGAGTTGCGCGGCCGTTGGGCAGGCCAGTCGGCCAGGAGAACTCCCGGCGTCGCCAAACCTGTGCGACGGCAGGCACAATCAACGCCGCGCCCGCGTTTTGAAGGACGCGTGGTTGTCTGACCGGCTAATTCAGAGAAGGATGTACCCATCCGTTCGGCACTGACGCGTGCCTCGAGGCGGGCCACCCAGAGGTCGGAATCGCCGAAAGCTCAAGAAACCTGGACTGATGACCGATAACGGACGAGATAGATTGTCTCGACTAATGGTGTACAAAACAATAGAATGCTCTGAAAGCGTCAGCCGATAGATCGAGATCCTTGTCAGGCGCGGCCAGAAGTCGAGTTAGATCCGCGCGGGAACAGAAGATGGCGATCCCGTGATGTCATCGCTTGCCGACCCGCAACAGCCCGTGTCGCCAGCAGCCGTTAAGCCGTTTCTGGCGACCTTCGGCTACACCGGTCCGTTGCTCCAGCATCGATTTCCTCTGGGAACCGGGCGAACTGTTCCGCTGGTCGCCTTCGCTCGTCCGCCCGCTGATGCTCGGACCGCTTGCATAGCGGTGATCGAGGCAGAACTAGGGACAGCGAGAATCGTCGCTGACTACCGCCCCTTGGCCGCACCGGTGGTCTTTGTTTGCGGCAGGCTTGGCCTGGAATGGTGGCAACAATCGAGCAAGGTCCCTGTCCGCTGTGGAGCTCCAATTCCCCTGGATGGATTGGCCGGTTTCTTCAAGGCCCATCACAGCGAATTTGGTCCGGACGTGATCTATCGGGCGAAAACCTGGGGACGGTTTGACACCGAGTATCAAAGAAGTTTCATAGATCTCGGCTTGATGCCATTGGTCGAAGCGGAAATTGGCCGAGAGCTGACGACGCTGATCACCCGCAACGTTCAAAAACTCAAATCGATCTTGCGATGGGAGACATTGACCCCGAAGCAGGGACAGTGGTTGCTCAAGTCGGTGTTTTGGGTCGTCTCCGCCAAGATTCTCCGAGACAAGGAAGTCGCTCGGTTCGCCAAGCTCGACCCACTCGACGTCGAGCCGCTCCTTGATGCAATCGCCGAACATTACGACGCGGAAAGGATTCCCGTCAAAAGCGAATCGCAACTCGAGGCGTTGATGGAAATCGCGTCCGACGTCACCCAATTTAGCAACCTGCGACTTGCAACGACCGAATCCTTGGCCTACGTGTATGAAAACGCCGTGATTTCGAAAGCAACGCGCCAGGCTCTGGGAACACACAGCACCCCTTCCTACCTGGTCGACTATGTCGTCGGAAAGCTGAGACCGTGGATAGCCGAAATCCCGCTGGAACGGAGAAACGCGTTCGAGCCGGCTTGCGGGCATGCGGCGTTCCTGGTGTCGGCGATGCGACTGCTGACGGAAATCTTGCCAAAAGAGAAGTCAGCGGCCGCCCAGCGACGGAGCTACCTGCGAAGTCGCATTCACGGGTGCGACATCGATGAATTCGCGCTCGAGATCGCGAGGCTCTCGCTCAGCCTGACCGACATCCCGAATCCCGACGGTTGGGACTTGAGCGCGGGCGACATGTTCCACGGAGACAGCCTGGAAGCGAGATCGCGCACCTCGACGATTCTTCTGGCAAATCCACCGTTCGAGAACTTTACCGGCGAGTCGCGCCGTGCGTACGAAAAGCGCGGCGTCGAACTGCGGCACCCTAACAAGACGACAGAAATGTTGGCTCGCGTATTACCCGAACTCCCCCGAGGCGCTGTGCTCGGCGTTGTTGTGCCGCAAGGCTTCTTGCACAGCAAAAACGCGGTGAGTGTCCGTCACCTTCTGATAACTGAGTTCGAGCTACAAGAAATCTGCCTGTTTCCGGACAAAGTCTTCACGTTCTCGGACATGGAGTCGGCGATTCTAATCGCGCAAGCAACACCCAAAACCGACCGCGAAAGTCCGCTATCGCCGCGTTCGGGAAAGGGACATTGATGACTTTCGGAACGAGTATCGAGCCACGCTCGATTTGTCTGTAAGCCAGTCGAGCTTTGAGGCGTCGCACGATTTGCGAATTCCGGATCTCGGAGCAGTATGGGATTATTGTCGCCGATTCAGGCCGTTCCAAGAAATCGCCGAAATCGGCCAAGGCTTCACGTTCAAAGGGAAGGGTCTTCGGCCCGGTACCGTTACGTTCTCTGACCGTCCTTTTCCCGGCGCCGCACGTGGCTTTCTTGCCTTCAATGAGGGCACTGCACTTCATGAACTTCCACGGGGGGTTTGGCTCAATCTGAGTGAGGAAGCGGTACTTCGTCCCCGCCACGGCACGACCACGGGCGTCGCCCAGGTGCTCCTTAACGAAGCACGTTCGAGTCGTGGCGCTTGGCGTCTGAAGGCACTCATTGATTCGACCGGGCATTCTGTCACTGGACGATTTCACGTTGTGCGACCGCGGGGTTCGCAGTCTCTTGAGCTGCTTTGGGCGTTGTGCAATTCACCCGTTGCGAATGCCTACGCGTTCAGTCATTCCGGCAATCGCCACAACGAAGCGGGGATGTTCGCGCCATGCCCGTTCCGGACTTGACTGGCGGAGCGGCCAAGTCGGTATCCGAGGCTGCGCGTCGCTACTTAGCCTACGTTCGGCCCGGTAGCGAGATTCTCCAGCCCCCATTCGACTGGAAGATCGCACGAGAACTGTTGCTCCGAATGGACAATGAGGTGCTGAAACTTTACTCGCTGCCGCGCGAGCTCGAGTGGCAGTTGCTCGATTACTTCGCTGGATGGACGCGCGAAGGAATTCCTTTCGCGTTCGACCGCTACCTCCCCGCACATTTCAAGGATCCAATCTCATTCGCCGACTACCTGGCGATCACGTCGGATTGGCCGGAAACCAATCGCCTGCGCAATGCGCTCATTCGAAAGAAGGTTGCACGCACGATTTCAGCCGACGAGCGCACCGAGCTGGAACATCTTCAATCGTTGGCATCATCCCGCGTCCGACTGCTCGCGCCGTTGCCCCTCGAGGAGCTCGAAGAGGCGCGTCGGCGAGTCGTGGGAGATACGTCGGAATGAACGCGAACTCCGCCTTCGAATACCCAATTGCGCCACACGTTCGGCGACACGGTCCGATGGGATATGCCGACTACGAGTCGTATCGCGACTGGCTACGAGATGAGTTTTCGTTTCGATGCTTGTTTTGTTTACGTCGAGAACAATGGAACGTCCGCCTGGGATCTTTTCATCTGGATCACTATGTCCCGCAGGTTATCGAGCCGGGCGAAACGTGCACCTACGACAATCTCCTCTATGTGTGCGCGGCGTGCAATCTAACGAAGAGCGATTCTCGCAGTTCCCGATCCATCCTCCTTTGCTTTTGGGGATTGCGTCCGCGTTCATCCTGATGGGACGATCGAAGCCTTGAACCCAACCGGAGAATTGCTTGTTGAACTTTTACGCCTAGATGGCGACGACCACACCCGCTTTCGGAAGCTGATGCTCGAAACACTAGCGACTCTCAGTCAACACAACCACGCGGCGTTCGTCGAGTGGATGAGGTACCCAGAAGACCTTCCTGATCTGTCCCGACCCCGAAAGAAGCCGCCGAAGGGAAACAGTCGGCCGGGCGGTGTGTCCGAGAGCTGGTTCGCCCGACGGGAACGTGGAGAATTGCCAACGATATACTGAGTCACAGGAAGCGAAAGAGGGCGCAGAAGTGAAGTCGGCGCCGATCACTTAGGCGAGCACAATCACGCTTGTCCAGAATTCGCACTTCGTCTATTCCAAGTGCGTCGCGTTTCCCTTCTCGCTGTGATCAGGCACTTGACCTCGCACGGACGGACGCTGAGGGTGTAGCCGTCGTTCTATGTTCGAACGTACCCCCCATCCTCGAGCGCACGAGCCTGACCCAGGGAGACCAGTGTCTGCAAAAGCTCCGAGACGAGCTTGGTATTGGCCCGCAGGAAGAGCCGGGCCAGTTGCTCTGGGGTCAAGGCGCTCGATTGCTCGGCGAGCACCGTCCGGACGGCCTGAGCTTGCTCGGGCAGGGTTTTGGGCCAGGGGAGCTTCGCCCCCTTGATGGCGGGCGATTCGGGTTCTCCCGGCTCGATCGGTAACGCACCCTGGGACGTAGCTGCCGCCTGGCCTCGTGACCGAGCCACCAACCGGTGAAATTGAGGACCACTGACGCACAGTTTGCCGTTAGGACGCAAGCTTTTTGCGAAAAGACGCAAGGGTCCTGCACGTGGCGGCATGCTCGATCAATTCCTTCAGCCGCGCACCATCGTCGACGGCCTGGATCTCGGTCTCCGACTTCGTGGCCTTGGCACCGAAGCGACCGACCAAAAAAGTCATCAGGCTGTTGATCAACGTCTGCCGCGTCGCCTCCCGCGTCCATTCCTCTTTCAACTCCTGAAGTACCGATGATTCGAACATGGCTTGGCGCCCAGTGAATCACGGCGCGAGCCGTTTGCGAAAGGAGCTAAGGGTGCGACAGGTGGCAGCGTGAACGAGCAGCTCGCTCAATTGTCCTGCCTCACCGATTGCGTTGAGCTCGGTCTCCAAAGTTTCGGCTTTCGAGCCGAACCGGGCCACCAAGACCGTCATGAGGTCTTTTATCGCGGTTTCCCGCGTCCGCTCGGCGATCAGTTCCTGAAGCACCGGTGATTCGATCATGGCTTGGCGTCCTCCGAGAATCTGGAACAGCTTGGGATCATTATACCGCAACCCGGCGAGAACCTGGGTCACGGCCAGTAAGTTTTCGTGTTCGCCCGGCGGCGCGTCCCGGTCGATACGGGCACGGCACTGGCGAATGATCGGCTCCGTGCGACCGTCGAATCGAGCGAGCGGAACACAGGGGATCAAGCCAACGTCGCCGGTTTCCAGTAAGTCGCTGGCTGGGATTTCCCAGAGCTTGATCGCCCTCCAGGAGACGTCCCACCCTGTGCAGCCCCGGCGGCTCCGAATGCTCGCCGAGCCGGCGGCATCCACCTTTCCCCTGGGATGCAGGAAAAGGATGACGACCTCCGGGAGAACGCGGCGGTCGAGGTACGCAAGCGCCATGTCGTCAATGACCTGGTCCACGACGCGCGTGTCGGGATATGTGGCAATCTCGAGCAGATAATAGTCGCACCCGTCCACGCCTTGATGCTGCACGGCGATGAGCCCGTCGGGAAGCCGCCGGGATTGGATCAACTCGGCCTGAAGCGCATGCCAAGAGACAATGTCGCGCGCGCCGCTCATCCGCAGAATCGAATCACCGTGATGCGTGGTCAGCATTCCCGGGGCTTACGCCACCGGGCTATACGATTCCGCCCCCGCCCGGGGGCTAAGATGCCAGGCGTTTTTGCCCGAGTCTCGCATTCAGGCGCGAAGCGGCGAGATGGTCTCGCCGGGTGGGGTGGGCCCCAGCATTCCCGGGGCTTACGCCACCGGGCTATACGATTCCGCCCCCGCCCGGGGGCTAAGATGCCAGGCGTTTTTGCCCGAGTCTCGCATTTAGACGCGAGGCTGCGACGTGGTCTCGCCGGGTGGTGTGGGCCCCAGCATTCCCGGGGCTTACGCCACCGGGCTACACGATTCCGCCCCCGCCCGGGGGCTAAGATGCCAGGCGTTTTTGCCCGAGTCTCGCATTCAGGCGCGAAGCGGCGAGATGGTCTCGCCTGGTGGTGTGGGCCCCACGTTGCTGCTGTTTTGATACGGTTGCATTGAAACTCCCTGGTCGCGGCCGCTCCCACATCGTCCTATTGGGTGTCACGATCAATCCCCATCCGACTCGGACAGAGGAACGAGTTCAACCTGACGCCGGAGCAGATCGTGAGTGAGATCGTCGGGCGTCGCGCGGTACAGCGTGACTCCATAGTTCGCCGATGGCAGAGTCGCCTCTCGGAAAGCGTCAAGTATTGCTTGCGCTTCTGCGACGGGGGCATCCACCTCTGGATCGATCTCGATCTCGGCAATGGCCAGGAACTTCACGAGCCGCTTCATCGACACATTGCCTCCTGAACGAAGACGTGTGGAAGTCAAAGCCACCGGCATGCACGCATTTCAAGAGTTCAAGGCCAAGGACTTGACGGCGGATTTTCTTGTGTGGGTGCGCTTTGGTCGACGATTCAACCTGGGCGAGGGGCCAATCGAGATTGCGATACTGAGTGATCCATCCCAGTTCATTTCGAGCACATGCCGATTGGATACCGCGCGGTTCGAAAGCGCGTCGGTTCGAGTGACTTGCACAGAAAGCTGTATTTCGACTCGTTGGAAGAGCTATTGCGATAGCACTCGTTAAGAAACTCGGGCAGCCCGTCGGATTAGCGCGCCGTCAGTTCCACCGGGGCCGATTCAACCAACACGCACCGCCTGGCCACTCCCGGCAAGAAAGGCTCGTACACGGCCAAGAACACAGGCGTGATCAAGCTCAAGCGAGCGCACTACACTGCTTCGAGCGACTTGGTCGCGCTCGCGCCCAAGAAGGCGTTTGCCGTGACCACGCCGGTGCAAGTACTCGTGTACGGCACCGGGCAAAACGCCTTGGAAGACACCGACGGCCGCGATATCGACGGCGACGACAACAGCACTTCCGGCGGGAATGCCGTCGCCATCATCGCCAAGAAGGGAGTCACAATCGATGCGGTGCCGGCCGTTCGCACGAGTGGCAAATCGGCCAGGACATCGGCAATTGATGCACTGCTCGCCCGCGGAGGGCTCGCGGAATTAAGTAGCGCTTTCAGCCCGCGGCGCGAGTTGCGCCATCAGGATCGTTGAGGCATCGATCGGATTCTAGATGGATTTGGTTTGACGAGAAAACAGCGGCGGTGAATCACGGTTTTTCGCTGCCTGTTCGAGAGAAAGAGCGAGCGCTTGATCGTAGGTCAGGCTTTCCTGCCTGACACTGTCGCCACATGCTTGCGCAGAGCGCCGACCAATAGAGTGCCGATCTCGAACAGAAGGTCGCCAAGGTCACCAAGGAAAAGACCGGCCAGGTCGGCGACGCGCAGGGTCACGTATTCCTTCGCGCACTTCGTTGGCTTCTGTTCAATCGCCTGGATGAATGCGGCCACAACAAACGAGTCGTGGATCACTCGTCGGTCAGGCTTTCCTGTCTGGCGTTCCCGTATCTGAACCCAACCGCCAACCTTGGAATCGGGTCTTACGTCGCTCGGACATTCGTTTGCCTTGGCGGAGACGGCCGGCAAAGGGAGGCCATGCTGTTACCTTCCGAGCTCTGGATTTCCGGCAGGACAATACAAAACGTCAGGCTGGAAAGCCCGACCTACGAGAAAGCCGACTCCGCGCGCACGGCTTGATCACCAGACCAGGCTCAACCACTGCGATTGCCTCCTTCTTGCCCATCCCGATTTCGAGAGGACGGATCCGGACGCCTCGGGTTCACGACCGAAGCGCGCCATGCGCGACGTTGAGGTAATTTCGATCCGGAGGCGCGCGACGTTCGCTGTCCGGACCACGGTCAAGTATGATGCGCCACGGCACGCGCCGTCTTTGACGAAGCGATACGATGTCCTCTCGTCCAGATCGCTTGCCCCGCGCTTGGCGTCCACCGTATTATGATCTCAGGCGGATCAGAGCGAGAGAGGAGACTACGTCGATGGCGCTGTTGACGATTGAGGGGATTTACAAGGACGGCAAGGTAGAGCTAGCAGAGCGTCCCGACCGC
This sequence comes from uncultured Isosphaeraceae bacterium, assembly GCA_963781785.1. Classification (GTDB taxonomy): domain Bacteria; phylum Planctomycetota; class Planctomycetia; order Isosphaerales; family Isosphaeraceae; genus CAWAHD01. Next base: position 3,182,252 of record CAWAHD010000002.1, read on the forward strand.
GTTGACGAAGCGGCACGCGTGCTCGTGACATTCCTGCCGGCGAACAGCTCTCTTGAAGAGAAGACGATTGTCGAGGGTCAGTCCCGCGAAACGCTCCGCCAGCAGGCCTTCGCGAGGATGAAGAAAGGATTCCATCTCGGCGGACCGCCGTATCCCAAGCGCGAGGAATTGTATGACCGCCTCGATCGATAGCCAGAGCGCTCTGGTCGACACGAATGTCGTCGTTTACGCCTACGATTTGGACGAGCCGCGGAAGCACACCATCGCCCGCGAGTTGATCGAACGGCTCTCGAACCAGGGCCGGCTGGTTTGGAGTACCCAAGTCCTCAACGAGTTCTGCTCGGCCATGATGCGGCCGAAACGCAAAACGACCCTATCTCCCGATGAACTAACCGCGATCCTCACCGAACTGTCGGCGACCGGTGGAGTCATCCCGATTACGACCACCCTAACTTTCCGCGCTCTGGGTGCCATGCCGCGGTACAGCCTCTCGTTCTGGGACGCACTCATCTGGTCGGCGGCTGTTGAGAACAGCGTCGCGATCATTTACACCGAGGACTTTCAGGACGGGCGCGAAATCGAAGGTGTTCGTTTCGTCAATCCCTTCTCCGCCGACGTGGCGCTCCCCCCTTGAGCGTGCTGCGACCTACACGGGCCAGTTCGATCACACCCACAGGTTCTTCAGCGTCGCGATGGGCAATGTCGGGCTTGTTCAACCAACGCCGGCCTCGGCCCAGGCCACATCCGAAGTCATCCCAGCGAATGCGGCGCCCCCTCCACCTTCGCCCCTGCTCGTCACCGCGACCAACGTCTTCGACAAGCTGAACAAGAAGCACCAGGTCACCGAAGTTGACGTGATATTCAGCGGCCCGGTGATTGCCATCGAGGCCGACTCGATCAACACGTACCGACTGGCCACACCGGGCAAAAAGGGCTCTTACACTTCCAAGAACGCGGGTGTGATCAAGTTGAAGCACGCTCTTTACAACGCGTCCACCAACACGGTCGCACTGAGGCCGAAGCACAGATTCCGAGCGCCGCGTCCGATCGGACTGATCGGACTGATCCGACCGATCGGTCCGATGGGATGCGGCGGGCGGCGTGGATGCCTCGGGCTACGAACCCTGGGGCGAAAAACTGTGCCTGCCGCGATCCCTCATCTCCCGCAAATGCCTGATGCGGAAACTCAGCGCCGATTGACCGAATTCGCAATGCTTGCTCGAGCGCCTCGGGGCCGATCGTCGGTCTGTTCGGGGGTCGGAGGATCCGCTTCGACCAGTTTGTGGCAGCCGCCAACTTCCGCCACGCCGATCCGTTCGACCTTTCCGGCCACCCGTGGATCAGATAGGATCCAGGGATGACGTCGCACCGGAAAACTGTCCGTCGTCGACCGCCAGGATGGCGATCCTAGAGAGGAAGCGAGGCAACCCCGTGTCCACCATCGTCCCTCCACCGTCGACGATCCCGCCGGCGGATCCGGGGTGGATACCATCGCCGCTCTTCCGGATGACCGTGGAGCAATACGAGGCGATGGTCGAGTTGGGCGCGTTCAAGGCCCGCGACCGGTTCCATCTCATCAACGGGTACCTGGTAGCGAAGATGACCCAGAACCCTCCCCACGTGGTCGCGGATGAACTTTGCGGCTCCGCGCTCTTGCGGATCATCCCGCCTGGTTGGCACCTGCTGACTGCCAAGCCGGTCCGGCTCCCCGGCCGATATAGCGAGCCTGAGCCCGATCGCTGCATCGTGCGCGGGACGATCCGCGATTACGAGGTCCGGCATCCCGGGCCGGATGACATCGCCATGGTCGTCGAGGTTGCCGATTCGAGCCTGAGTTTAGATCGCGAGATGGCCGCCGCGGTCTACGGACCATCCGGAATCCCGGTCTACTGGTTTGTCAACCTGGTCAATCGCCAGATCGAGGTCTACACCGACCCGGGGCCGCAACGTTACCGTTCGCGCGTCGATTTCCCGGGGGGAACGGCGGTCCCCGTCGTGATCGACGGGCAACAGCTCGGCCAGGTCGTTGTCGACGATATCCTGCCCTCGCGGCCGGCGGGGCCGAAGTCCGAGGGCGGCGGAGACTGACTCGAGCGTGCTAGATCGACCGCGCCGGCAGCACTCTCACGCCTTGCCGTTGTCTTTTGAGACGAGGCCGCGGGCGATCCCACCCGCCGAGTCTTTGACCTGACGCGGAGGACGCGTATCTGGTCACACGCCGGATCCTGAGACACCAGACGGCGGGCCCAAATGGGAAAGATCCGAGTTGAGGATGATGTCCCCGGAACTGCCTGCTTTGTTGTCGAAAATCTCGGATATCCGATGATCATGCCTCACCCCCTTGCCGCTCGAGTTAAGAAACCCGGCTGTTGACCGCCGGCGCTGGCACTGTAAACTGAATTCGTTGCCGAAACCGGGCCGCTTTCCATGTTTGATCAGCAGAACGAGAGGATTACGACTATGTCTGATGGCGCAGAACCTTTCTCGCCGGGACATGATGCGGCTTGGGGCAACGGGTGTGGCCGCGGCAAGCATCGCCAACTTGCCGGTGATGGCGGATGAGAAGGCCGCCTCCGGCAAACTGCCCAAGCGGCGCTACGGCCGCACCGGTCTTGAGATCGGCTGGCTCGTGGGTGCGTCCGACTGGCCCAAGGAGCTTATTCCCAGAGCGGTGAACGCCGGCGTCAATTACTGGCACAAGGCCCAGCGGTGGACCGCCGATACGCTTCCGCCGGCCCTCAAGAATCTGCCGAGGGAGTCGTATTACCTCGAGTGTGTCGTCGACCGCGTGGGCGGTGACCATAACCACGGCCCCATCGATGAAGAACAGCACTACCAGTTCGTCAAGACACGGTTGAAGGAATCGGGCGTCGGATACTACGACGTCTTCAAATTCCATTTCGGCTATCATTCCGTGGAAGAAGTCAAAAAGAACCCGGGCATGGTCCGGGCGTTCGAGCGGCTCAAAAAGGAGGGGCTGGTCAAACATCTGGCCATTTCACAGCATCACTACAACTCGATCGGTGGTGACATGGCCTGGGAAATCATGGGCTACCTGGCGGACAATCGGCCCTACGAGGCGACCCAGTTCTTCTACACCTACGGCGACCGCAAGGAAGTACAGGAATGGATCGAGGTGGCGAAGAAGAAAGACATCGGGACCATCGCCATGAAGACCATGGGCGGTGTGGGACGTGCGGCGCAGGATGAGAGGATCAAAAAGCTTCTGGCGGATCCGAAATACCAGGGCAGTACCCCCGCCGCGGCGATGGTCAAGTGGCTGAATTCAAACCAGAACCTCACCGCGGCGGTGATCGCGACCAGGAATTTTGATCAGTTGCGAGAGAATGTGGGCGCAGCCGTCAGCCTGGCCATGGGCCCGCAGGACCACGCGGCGCTCACCCTGTTGTCCGGCTACAACAAGGGCTTGACCTGCCTGTTGTGCGCCCAGTGCGTCTCCAGTTGCCCCGAACACATCGGGATTTCGGACATCTTCCGGTACGAGCGGTATGCCCGGGACTATCACGACCTCGACCGGGCGCGGAAGGAATACGCCGCCTTGACGCGGAACGGCACGTCCTGCGTCGGCTGCGGCGACTGCCTGCCGACCTGCGTGCAGGAGATCGACATCGCCGCCAAATTGAAGGATGTGCACCGGCTGCTGGGATGAGCGACTGACGGCGCGACCGGCCCTGACCGTGTTGCGCTCATTTACGGCCAACGGGCGGGTGTGGGTGGTGGAGAAGGTCTTGCAGCATCTCATCTCGCCCTGGCCGCAGTGTTTTACCGCATGACGAGATCGCTCAAATCACCTTCTTCGCTACGACGAACCACGTCTTGGGACCACCCTCGCTGAAGTTCAAGTCCTTCCGGTCGTGCCGGACCTCGGCCCTCGTCGCCCCAATGGACTCAATGCTCCAGCCCTGGGCAAAGGCGGCGTGCAGTTCCTGCTTCGACACTCGTCTCGGCCCCTGGTCGCCCGGCTCCTCTTCGCTGAAACACATCATGAATAGCCGACCGCCCGGCTTCAGGACGGTCGCCAGCCCCTTGACGTAGTGCCGCCGATCATCGTCGCTGAAGCAGTGGAATAGCCCGCTGTCGATCACGTTGTCGAAGCGCTCGGTCCATTCCTTCAGCGTCATGGCATCTTTGACCAAGAAGGTAACCTGCACACCCCGCTCGGCTGCCTTGCGCCTGGAACGGTTGATCGCTTCCTCGATGAAGTCGATGCCCGTGACGTGGCAGCCCCGCCCGGCGAAGAACAGCGCCGTGTCCCCAGTGCCGCAGCCAGCGTCGAGGACGGCGCCGGTGATCTGGTCGGCCGCGTTGACGAAGGGTTTCTGCGGCTTGCCGATGTCCCAGGGCGCTTGGCCGGCGTAGGTGCTCTCGAAGGTGCTGCGGTCGTGGATCATGGTGACTCTCCTCATGGTCAGGCGGTGGCTATTCTATCCTCAATGGGCACAGGGAACGAGACGCACGGAAAACCGGAGCCGGTCAATGGACGAGGTGAACCTCAGCGAGAGACGGGCGCGGTTCAGCGAGCAGTGGGAGCCGATGAACTCGCGGCCGAGAAGGTCCCCGCGGCGCGAGCGCATCTCCAAGGGCTAGGAACGGGGCTGGCACTTGGGCACTTCGGTCACATCGACCGAAGCAAGCTGGGTTCAATCGACTTCGGTGTCGTCGGACCGACGCGCGCAACAACGACGGCGTGTTCAATGGGAGCTGATCGCAAAGGGACGTGCCCAGGCGGGTTCAAAACGGGACGAGGTGTGTCCGCTGTCGAATGGGACTGGACATTGGAGGCTGCCAGGGGGCTGTAGTATCGTGACCGGCTCGCGCTGCGTAATTCACCAGTTCGTCAGGCGCGACCGACGAGCGAACCCGTGGAGTTTTTGACAGTCACTCGCAGCATAGAACCCAGATGCCCGACGATCGCTGGAAACGCCGACGTGACCTTGGCCTCCCCACGCTTCGTATCCATAGAAGAGAGCATCATCATGAGCCTTGCGAGCAAGTTGCTGAACCAACTACGGAACCCAACAGGCTGGCTAGGACGATGGAATCTGCGGGGTATGAACCGGCGGCATTCCAAATTGACGGACTGGGGACTAAAGCATGTTTCGATCGACAGCGCCGCCGCGATTCTCGAGATCGGTTGCGGCGGAGGCAGGACCATTCACAAACTGGCTGCTATTGCCACGAAGGGCAAGGTTTACGGTGTGGATTCCTCGGAAACGAGTGTTGCTGCATCCCGGAAGACGAACGAGGAGTGCACCAAGTCGCGACGAGTCGAAATTCTTCACGGTTCGGTTTCGCATCTGCCGCTCCCCGACCAGATGTTTGCTCTCGCCACTGCTGTCGAAACTCACTTCTACTGGCCGGACTTGCCGGCGGATATGCGCGAAGTCTCACGCGTACTAAAACCTGGCGGAGTGCTGGTCATCGTCGCGGAAGTCTACAAGGGTGGGAAATACGACCGGCGTGTTCAAAGATTTGCAGACATGATGCAAGAAGCGGGTTTTCCATACGCGAACCTGAGTGTCGATGAGCATCGTGACCTCTTCTTGCGCTGGCTTTACGGATGTTCAAGTGATTGAGGAATACGACAAAGGTTGGATTTGTGCGATTGGCAAGAGCCCTTCGCTCGTGGTTGACAACGAGGCAAGAGGGAAATCGTAGACGCTCTTAACCGCACGATCTGCTCGGGACAACGCGCGTCGGTCTGATCGACCGGAGCCATGTCGGATCAATCGACTTCGGTGCCGTCGGACCGAAGCGCACCGTGGCCACGCTCGGCAAACACCCGTGAATTCAAGACGAGCCGCGCCACCGTCCCCCGCACGATCGAGAATCGTCTCGCATCGGTCACGACCGAAGTGTTTCGACAATCCCTCCGATTGCGAACCCGGCCGCGATGACGGCCAAGGCCGTGAGGCGGTCGCCGGAGTTCGGATTCGTCAGCGAATCTTGGTCGAGGGCGGCAAGCACGATCGGGACCGCAACGAACGACCCGACTACCGCTCCCCGGAAGAACGGCGCGAGGTCCCAACCCCGGGCTCCCTCCAGCCGCCGGACTGCAACGCCAGCCGCGAGCCCCAGCATCAGACTCAGCGCGGCACCGATCAGATGCTCGACCAAAACCACCCCATGCGCGCCCGCCGCGAACAGGCCGAGCGGCCGGAAGTTCTCCAGAGCGATCTGCCGAGCCAGGAAGCCCGAGGCCAGGACGGTGACGACCGCCGTCGCGTAGTGAAAGCCCTCCAGCCGCCGCCTCTCGATCACGCCCGTGTAGAACAGCCAGAGCAGAATCGCGACGAGGGGCCCGAACGCCCCGATGTGCATCGGGTGCATCCCTCGCGTCATCGCCAGCCCAACCGCCGTTAACGCCACGGCCGCCATCACCCGGCCGAGGCCCCCGCGCCCTTCTGCCGGCGCTTCCGCGACGTCGGCTTCCCCACGGCGATTGCCCTCCGTTTCTCCCACCTCGATATGACCCCAACCCCCGGCGCGTTGCGGCAAATCAGGACCGTCGCGACATGGTCAGCCGTCCTGGACGGCCATGTTACAGGTGTCGTATGACAGGCGTCAATGTCTCAGGCCATGGCTGAATCGCGCGAATCGGGACGCGGAGGATGATTGCGCTCGGCGGAGGCAAGATCAACCTGTTAACCGTCTGGATGACGGAGATGAGCGCGGTTACAGGACCGAGGGCAACGGCCGTTCAACAGCGGAGAAGGTTTGTCAGCATGGAAGGTGATTCGACCGTCCTCCGGCCAGAGGCAACCTCGTAGGGCTGCGGTCGGATCGACGGAAGCGTCGAATGCCGGCTTCAGGTTATCATGCTGCAGCCCGAGCTTTTGCTCCGTCGTCGAAACCCTCGCATAGCAGGTGATCATCCTCGACGCCCTTGCCGCGGGATTCAAGAAACCCGTCGGGCAGGGAACGCTCGGATCACTTGCCGGGTCGCCCGGAGAGACGGTGAAACCCCAAGTCACGACGATGCCGGCCCGGTCGACGGCAACCGTTCGTTCGGCGATGTGATTCCTCGGGAATCTTATCCCGACAGCTTTGTTGTCCTTCGACGTATTCGTCCCCCGTCGTGCGATGGTCCGCGCGTGGTGGTGCCGACCGCCGCTGTGGCGCGGCGCGTGGCTCAGCGATTCACGATGCCGTACACCCGCTCGACGAGCGCCGCCGCGATGGGTCCGACGATCAGGCACGGCGCCATCTTGTTCATCACGTAGGCGATGGTCAGGCGGCGATCCGCGTCGACGATCACCAGCGAGCCGCCCGCGCCGGCCCCGAAACACACGCGGCCTTCCGGGAGGAACGGCAGCACCTCCGGCCAGGGCAGGCCATAACCGACGCCGAACTTGAGTCGATAGCCGAGCACAAGGTCGACGCCGTCGCTTTGCACCTCAAAGATCCGGTTGATCGTCGACGGCGAGAGCAGCCGGAGGGAATCGACTTCGCCGCCGCAGGCGACTGCCGACTGGATGCGCGCCACGGAGCGGGCATTGCCGTGCCCGTTGACCGCGCCGATCTCGGCAAGCCGCCAGGGCTCGGTCCAGCTACGCTCGATGTTCTCGTCCATGACCGGGCCGGTGAAGGTCTTGAACGCCGGGCCATTCGGGTCGAGGTCGGTCGGGTCAAACGGCTGCGGAGGCCACGACACCACGTTGGCGACGCGATGGAACTCCGATGGCGGCAGACCAATGTGGAAGTCGGCGCCCAGTGGCCCCGCGATCTGCGCGGCGAAGAACTCACCCAGGCGCTGGCCGGTGATGCGCCGGATCACTTCGCCGATCAGGTGGCCGTAGGTCATCGCGTGGTAGCCCGAGGCCGTCCCGGGCTCCCACCACGGCGCCTGCTCGGCCAGCATCGCGGTCGATTTGTCCCGGTCGTACACGTCGTCGATGGTGACCGGCTGGTCCCAGCCTGAGACGCCCGAGGTGTGGGACAGCAAGTGGCGAACCTTGATCTCCGCCTTGCCCCGGGCCGCGAACTCGGGCCAGTACGCGGCGACGTTCGCGTCGAGGTCGAGCGTGCCGCGATCGACCAGTACGAGCGCGGCGAGCGAAGTCATCGTCTTGGTGGTGGAAAAGACGCAAGTAATCGTGCTCTCGGTCCAGGGCGCGGTGTGAGCCTCGTCGGCCCAACCGCCCCACAGATCGACGACCATCTCACCGTCGATGTTGACGGCGAACGAGGCGCCGAGGTCTTCGCCTGACTCGAGCTTGGATGTGAACAGCTCGCGCACTGAGTCGAATCGGGCGCTGCACGTGCCGCCCAGCGGCGTCGGGCGATCGCTCACTAAGCCCCCCCTTCAGAAGTCGCAAATCAAGCCGATGGGGATAGTTTGCCGCGGGCCGATCTGCGTTCGGCCAACTCAAGTGGCAGTGCGAGCGAGGCCTAGCCGTTGTGCCCAGCCTCGGTTCCGGTCTTGGTCCCTGTGGCCCTGCTCAAGGTGCTCCGTCGCAGAGCCCTGTCCTCGGCTGATGAAAACCTGGCGTTGTTTGCTGATGTTCCAAGGAGTTTCTGGCCTCCTGCTTTCCTGGGTTCCTGATGTGACACTCACGGAGCGGCAATACGCGCAACAAAACAGGTGCGTCGCGTGAATTGCTGCACCGAATCCCCATCGCCGGACTTTCTTTGTTTGTGCCGGAAGGCTAACCAATCCGCCACGGGTCGTGAGGCCACGATACGTCAATACTCACCACACGACGCCTGGCACTGCGGCGGCCTGACTTCAATTTCGGCCCTTTGGTGGTGATACCGAGACCGAAGCCATCGCGTTCCGTGCGCCAACTGCCGCGCACGCAGCTCGTCAAGCGGATCGGGCAGTTGCGGATGACCTCCGACTCGGTTGCCTCGAGCGGAACGCGATACTCGCCCAGGCGAAGACAACCCGAGAAGGCGCACCGCGGGCTGAACGCGAAGCCCTCTTCCTCCGGCCACCAGGCGAAAACCAGATCCGTCGCCAGGCGGGTCGCGTGGTGCTCGTGGAAGTAGAGACCCAGGGAATCATAGACGTGGATGAGATTATTCCGATGACCGAATGGCGCCGGTGCGGCGGGATCGACGATCCGGTCCGGGGTGCTGCCGATCGTTTCGTGGAGCTGGCGCGGATCAACGGCTTCTGAGATTGCACAGCCGTTGATGACGAATCCAACGGGTTCAAATCGCGCCTCGATCAATTGGGAGAGCCTCCGCTGTCCAAGCGATGAGCTGCGCCGATCAGCCTGCCGAGAGTCTGGAAGTTTCTAGCCCGGGTCAACGGAGAGCGTGAGTTAGCTTTTGAACGGGGCTCGATCGTAGCACGCGCCCAGCTCCTCGTGGGGAGTGTTGATTCCCAGCGAGCTCAGCGACCAGCTTGCACCATCTTCTCGATCGCCGAGATAGAGGTCGTACCCACCCTTTCCGCCGGCGCGGGTGCTCGAATAGACGACGAGGCGATCGTCGATCGGAAAAGGGTCCGAGCTGTCTGACCCGAGCTGATTGAAGCGGAGCGGCGCACGTGTTCGGCCATCCAGCGAACTGACCCAGACCTGATCGTGATGGTCGGTCCGACTCGTCCAGCGGACGTAGAGGAAGCGCGAGGCATCGAGCGGTACCGGGAAGTATTCCTGGATCTCCGGCTCGATCGCGAGGGGCTGCCGCGTGCCGTTCGCTTTATCGATGAGAAAGAGATCCATATCCTTGCGTGCTCCCTCGGCGTAGACGACGTGTTCCCCATCCGGAGTGAACATCGGCATCGACCGCTCGGCTCGCGCGCCGCCGAACGGGATGGACTGGATCTGCCGATTCGCAACGTCCATGATCCGGATCTCGCCATCCTGCTTGAAGACAATTCGCTTGCCATCGGGTGCGAACCTCGGGTCCTCGTCGCGCGTACCGAGCGCCTCGGTGAGGTTCTGGGGTTTCGCGCGGCCGTCCAACTTCCAGAGGTAGATATCCCACGCATTGCCGCGATGTTGGCCTCGAGAGACTCCCATGAAGATGATTTGTTTGCCATCAGGGGAGCAATTGGCGTTGATGGCATGGTCGATCTCCCAGCGTTCGCTCAGGCATCTGAGCCGCTTCGTCACGAAGTCGTAGAGATAGAGGCGGCCGTCCCACGCGTCGTAATTCGTATAGCGGTGGAAGACGATTCGGCCACGAAGCCTGGAAGCGGGGTTGGGCGGATTCGCGGCCTTATCACGAGTGCTGCGCCTCAGGCCGGCAGATGTGGACTGGCCTGCAAGCCGGATGGGAGGAATGCCCTGAAGGCGTGTCCCCGACATCGCCGGGTCCGGTCGGCTGTCGCGGAGATCGGCCGGCTCACCCGTGTTGCGGACAACGTCTTGTGCACCTGTGGATGCGTTCGCTGTCATCAGGACAAGGGCCTGGATCGCGGCGCTTCGAAGCTTGCTCGCGGCTTTCATCACTAACGCCTCAGAATCTGATTGACGATGGTCGGATCCGTGATCTTGGTGTCCTCGGCGAGGAGAAAGGCTTTGCTGAGAACGACCGACAATCGGACTGCTTGAGCGATTTGAGCTCGGCGGCGAAGGCTCCCTTCACCGAGGCCGGCACCGATTGCCGTTTCTTTCCATCGGCACCTAGCCACGTGAGCTCCGGCTTGAGGCTGCCGGGGACTTCCAGAAAAGCGGTAAAATCGCCCAGTTGCAAACGGTGGGCGCCCACGTCGGTCAGGCCGCACGAGGGAACAGCAACTTCTTCCATTTCCTCCCGGGTCATGCCGGTCTTGTCGGCGGCCGTGTCGAGCGCTTTGGCGAGCTGTGTACGGATCGAGGCATGCTTCGCTCGAGTCTTGAGCCGGCTGAGCTGGCCCACGGCGGCCAATGACGATGCGGCTGACAGCGCATAGAGGCAGGCATTGCCAATCTTGGGCGCCCGCGGCCCAAACTCCGGGATTTTCTTGAAACAGGCAGCCGCGGCGTCCCCCACGGCTACGGTCAGGCTATCGTCGTTGATGAGGCTGGCACACCAGATCAGGCCGCGCAGGAGGTCACTGTGTGCGTCGTGAATCAAAGTTGGATCGAGTGTATACGTCTGGCTGCCCATCTGCTTGATCTGCGGAGTGCCGGGTTTGCCAATCTCCGCCAGCGCGCCCTTCAAGACGCTGGTGAGCGCCGCTGGCCCAATCTCCGCGACAAGGCCGCCTGCTTGCTGAAGCCATTTGCGGGACGGCTTGGATTGACTGGCGGTATTGCAATGGAGCAGTAGCGCCTGCCAGGCCGAGAAGGCGAGCGACTCGAGACCGTCGACCTGCCCCCGCAGGTACCGAGTCCAGGCTTCTTCGGTCGCGAGCAGGGAACCCCGGGCTGCCGCAGGTGCTGGAGTCAGCAGTTGGTCCAGTCGTTTCACGGCGTTGCGTGTTTCCGCAAACTCCGGCTGCGCCTGCCAATAGTCCCTCAGGGCCGCCAGGCGAGGACGCAGACAGTCGGGGATGCCCGCCTCCCGGCAGAAATTCTCCAGCACGCGCATGATGCCTGCAAGAGAGAGTTGCCACGAGTAGAGTCGCCCGCCAGAGAGTCGATCAACGAGCCGGTTGACGTCTTCGAGTCGGAACGGCAGATTCTTCCGACGCAAAACGCTGATTGGCTCCTTGAAACCCGCAACGCGGAATCGCGGCATGCCTTCGGTTTGCCGGGCAATGGCGTGAATGACGACCGCGACCTGCTGGTCGCTGGAAAGTTCGAGAATGATCCGCACGGACGGATACGATTTGATATCGACCCGGCCAAGAGAACGCCCGCGCGAGGAATCAAGTTCTTTGACAAAGGAATCGATCAACCGGATAGCCTGATCGCTGTCTGAGGCTTCGCTGACCGATTCCCGCGCTTGGGTTTCCACATCATCCCCCCACAAGCAACGTCAGGCGCAGGAAGCTGACGTGCGTATTGGGCCGAATGACGATCTCCTCGTCCAGCCGCTCTACCTGCTTGTCGCCGACCAGGATGATGACGCGGTTCGCCTCGAACGCCTCGATGGCCTTGTCGTATTGCTGCTTCCAGTCGATGGTTCGTTTTTTGGGGAGCGTGCAGCCGTTCAAGGTGATTTCCGCGTCGGTCGGCTGCACCAGCCCGCGATAGACCTGCGGCTGGAGGAGGTTAAAATCTTGCACCTCCTGATAAACCCGGCTGCGGATCAGCTTGCGCACCGTGATGTGCTCGGTCAGCACCTCCAGGGCGAACTCGTGGAGCAAGTCGCCACTGGTGGTTTCGTCGCGAACCATCAGAGTCATCGACATGGCGTGAGTCGTTTCCGGAGCAACGGCGCACACGAACGTAACAGCCGGATTATCTGCTGAGTATAGCAGGCGGCCAAGGCGCCGCTACGTTTTAGTTCGCCGGCAACCAGAATTGGTTCGGGTTGGCACCCGCGAGAGACGAGGACGTCTTGCGCTCAATATCGTGTCGCTGCCACAATGCTGCGTCGCCAGTCTTCGCAATCCGCAAGTGGTGTCGGACGGCGGGGAATCGGAGAACGAGCGAGGCCGGGCAGCGATGCCCGGCCTCGGCTCCGATCTTGGGCTTTCGGATAATCCCCGCGAGAAGAGAGACCTGGTACGAGCGCGCCGGCGTCGGGCAATCGAGCGCACCGACGAAGTTCCTTTACGACTTCGGCGCGCCGGCGCAATCCATCGCCGCTTTCATCTCCGCGGGCGTGACGTCTTTGATGTGGGTTGCGAACGACCATTTATGGCCGTAGGGATCGACGACCTGCCCGTAGCGGTCGCCCCAGAACATGTCGGTTGCCGGCATCAAGATGGTTGCGCCAGCGTCCTGGCGCGCTTGATCGCGGCGTCACAATCCTTGACGTAGTGATGAATGGTCACCGGCGTGCCGGTCAGGGCCTTGGGAGTTTGTGACTTGCCGCCGCAGTATTCAGGGAAATCGTCGACCAGGAAGAGGAAGCTGCTGCCGATGCGCAGCGCGGAATGCATGATTCTGCCGTCCGGACCCGGCATGCGGCTGACTTCCTCGGCTCCAAATGCTTGCTTGTAGAATTCGATGGCCTCGGCGCAGCGCTCGCAGACCAAATGCGGAATCAGATGTTCTTGCCCGGGTGGAATCGGTTGCGTCGGCTTGCTCATGATGACCTCGTTGAAAAAGACTGGAAGCACCGCGATCAGAAACGGTCGGACGGTGGATCGAAAAGGAGTCTTGCGCTTCAGCGCCAGCAGGACTTACGTCAGGAGTTGTTATATGCGGCTTTGAGCACCCCGATGTCGAGTTTCTTCATGGTCAGGATTGCCTTCATGACGCGGCCGGCTCGTTCGGGGTCGGCAGCGTCCAATAACTTGGCCAGTATGGTCGGAATGACCTGCCATGACAGACCGAACCTGTCCTTGAGCCACCCGCACTGGAGGTCGGAGCCTCCCGCGCTCAGCTTTTCCCAGTACGTATCCAGTTCCTCCTGCGTCTCACAGTTCAAGACAAACGAGATCGCCTCGGTAAATGTGAAATGCGGACCGCCATTCAGGGCGACGAACATCTGCCCGAAGAGCTGAAACGCCACGGTCATCACCGAGCCGGCCGGGCCGGGACCGGCCGCGCCGTAACGGACGACCTGGAGCACCTTCGAGTCCGGAAAAAGCGACGTGTAGAAGGCTACGGCCTCCTCCGCCTGGTTGTCAAACCATAAAAAGGGAGTGATCTTCTGGATCGACATGGCTGTCTCCTTTGTTTGAGGACATTCGCGGTTGGTCAGTCGCCGCTGTTTTCCATGAGTCGGACCGGGTCGACGCAAATCGACAATGATCGCCGAAAAAATCAAATAGGATCGCAGTGCCCTCCAAGATTCCAGCAACGGGCCGAGTTGCTGTGCTCATTCGTTATACCCTGAGTGGTCGCACCCTGGACAAGCACGAGCGGACGGCATTGCTCATCGGCTGGTTTTCTCGGAAAAGTAGTCGATTACGCAGGCGACATACTCCGCCCGGCGCCAAAGCTCAGCGGCCCAGCCCGCCGAGATGAGCCTTGATTCTATCAGGGAGGTTCCCTGGGTGCCTGTTGCGGCGCAGGGCCAGCCGTCGGATCAGCTCTCGACCCTCACGCAGCGTCCAAAAATCACCCCGGCCGACACCCAGCCATTGATTCTGCCGCGATTGTTGCCGATCTGGAACCGCTGGCCGTGGATCGCCTTGACGAGATGGAGATATTCGCGGCCGTTGACCTTGCAGAGCACGATGTCGCCGACCTGAAGTGTGGTCGGATCGACCGGCTCGACCGTGCATAGCTGCCCGGATTCGACTTTCCCCGCCATCGAGTTGCCGCGCGGTCGGAACGAGACGGCCTCGCCGCCCTTGAGCTTCTCGATGTACGCCGTCGCCCACCCCACGGGATGCCCTCCGAGCCAACGAGCGATCGGTCTCGCCCGCTCAAACCCCCTCCGGCATCATCGGACTTCCGGAAGCGGATGTGGCGGCACCCGTCGTGCGGGGCGGAACGTCAGGCGCGCCTTCGATCCGCGCCATGAGTTCCGCTCTATGGCGATAGAGAATGGCCAGGAGCTCATCATCCTCGATGTATCCCAGCCCGCGGCCGAGATGAACTTCGCCGAGGAACCCGAGATGAGCGAACAATTGGCCGAGCCGGACATCGGGTGACAGCGACCAGATCTCGGCGAGCACGCCGATTGCTTCTTTCTGCATTTCCGAATTCATGGGAGCATGTCCCCAATCTTGGGGTCCGCGGCAAACGCCTTGGGAAGTTTGCCGATTACCTCTACTCGGATAAGAACGCCTGGGGCGAGCTTCGCGATCCGAGTCGCCCGAGTCACTCCATTGTACAGCATGAGAACGCCATCCGTCCCCTCGTACACCCACGGCGGCGGCATCCCGAGTGCCGAGCGGCCGAACAGAGAGATCTGCCTGGCGAGCTTGGACGGGTCGGCTCCCTGCCGGCGGGATGGAGGCAAACGCAGTTCACGGGCATTGACATCGCGCAAGTCGAGCATCCGCCCAGTCTAGCCGAGACCAAACGCCGGGTGAATTCGTTCGCGCTCTCGCATTGAACGTGACGTCACCACAAGCCGCCGCCGCCGTGCTATCCTGCGGGCCGCGGTCATGCCCGATCGCCTACCGCCGGGTCGTGAGACGCGCCCGCGAAACTCGAGGCTGTGATCCGGTAGACAAAACTCTCTCGGCCACCCCGGTCGATTCGTGTTCCTTCACGAACCCCGCCCAGCTTTTCCATCGCTCGCTGCGAGCGAATATTCTGGGTGCCAATCAGAAAGTAAACGCTGTCCACGAACCGGAACGCGTGGCTCAGCATGAGGTGTTTCATTTCCCGGTTGTAGGTCCCGCCCCAGTGGGACCGAGCCAGAAACGTCCAGCCGATTTCGATCTCACTGTGCCGTTCATCGTACCCGTAATATCGCGACGACCCGATCACCCGGCCATCCTTGGAATCGATGACGATCAATGCGCCACCGGACTCCAAGGCGTCACGGAAAAACACACGGAAAACCACTTCCTTGTAACGATCGTTGCTCGGATGTTGCTCCCAGATCAGTGGATCGGAAGCGACTGAATAGAGGTCATCGAAATCTTCCGGTCGCAGCGGCCGGAGCTCAAGACGCTCGCCTTTCAAGGTCGGTTTCAGATCGAAGGGCATACGTGTTTTCATCCCTTTTGTCGTAGGTCAGGCTTTCCAGCCTGACACAGCAAGGAACGTCGGGCTGGAAAGCGTGACCTACGGGAACGTCAGGCTGAAAAGCCTGACCTACGGGAACGTCAGGCTGGAAGGCCCGACTTCGCTCCGCGCGTCGTTCAGTGTGAAACAGCCGTACGCGCCTCAGTGCTCGAACCGAGATTTGCCACCAGGAAGTCCCTCACCTCCTGGTGGTGCGGTTCCCAGGCTCGCCAAACAAGATTGGCCCACTTGCGCACCAGCCTCGCGTGATCTTCGATCGATTCCGCCAGGGCGACTTCGAAAACCGTCATTGCCGAAATCGCCGCCGGTGGAACGAGATGGGGCCAAACTCGCACGACACCGGCTAGCCGCTGATGGACGGGCGGAACTGCGGTCGGGCGCAGCCCACGATCAAGAACCAGATGGAGCCCGGAAAGATGAACCATGACCGACTTGTCGCGGTGGTTCCCGCCCGCGTGCTGCACCGCGTAAGCGTCCACCGTCAACTGATGCACCCGTCCGAACAGCACCGCATTGCTGTACTCTTTGGCGAGGACCTCTGTGAAGACATCCCAACATTCGGGCGAAGTATGGAAATCGCCGCCGTAGAATGCGCCGGGACGCCGAGGCATCACGAGCGCACAGCCGGGACAAACGGATTCCATCGCGTTCATGATCGGGGTGCTCGTGAAGCCATGAGGACCAGGCTCGGGGTGGCGGCGCGCCGACCCAAGCGATGATATCACAGACAGCGCCGCAGAGGGCCGGGTTCGCGCGCAATCACCTTGTAGAGCTTTGGAACGCTGTAGGCGACAAGCTCGACGAACCGATCCGCCAAGATACACAAGATCGCACAGAGGCCGTCGTGGCGGGCGGTGCCCGCTGATTGTTCAGATTCGCGATATCTGGAAAAACGCCAGGGCAACGCTCGGCGGTTGCTCCGATCGACTCTGGGCTTTATCTTGGGAATATCACTCGGCGTCGTCCCACTTCAAATCGTTCGTCGTCTGGCGTCTGCGGAGCCTGATCCATGCGTCCGGCTTTACGAACTCTGGCGTGTTATCTCGCGCTTCTCGCTCTGATTTGGCCGTGCTCTGCTTTGGCCACAACGATCGACCCGCTCCTGTTCGAGGAGTTGGTGCTCGGGGCGGATTTCGTCGGCGTCGTCGAGTGCGAGCAAGCGGGCGGCATCGTGGCATCGTACACAGTGATCGAGTCGTGGAAGGGGCCAAAGGCCGGCAGCCGAATCAAGATTCGCGTGGCGGTCAACTACTGGGAGCCTCAGTTTCCGACCACGCTTTGCGGTGAGCGATACTTCGTGACGGCCTACAAGGAGGCGCCTTTCCGGATGATGAGCACGACCTCGGGCGGGCCTGTGCCACTGTGGTGGCGGAATATCCCCTCCGAGTACAGCTTGCCGCTCTTTCAGGGGCGCAAGCTGCTCGCGCCCGGGGACGACCAAGGTGCCGAATTTCAGAAGACCCGGAAGGCTGCCCACGCCCTGCTGGCACTCAAGCCGGCCGAGCAGGAGGCGGCCCTGCTGAAGGCGGTCATCGAGAACGATTTCCTCGGCACGAAATGGCGTGGGGGCGAGCCGGACAAGGCAAAGGTCGAAGAGCTTCGCGCGCGACTGACGAAGTTGACCACCACGGAACTCCTGGTGACCGAACTGATCCGGATGGCCAATGAGCAGCCGGAAAAGTGGGCGATCCGGGTGCGGGTGGTCCTGGGCAAAGCGGGCGGACCGGTTACCCTGGCCGCACTAGAGAAACTGGTGCCGGACCGATCGCCGTGGCGTAAGAATGAGCTCGACGAGCTCATCGGGGAGATCCGGCAGCGGCAGGATCGGCAGGGCACCGGCTCGCTGGCGAATGCAGACGCCCCGGCGAAGGAGCAAGCTCCGTCCGCCCAAGAGCTGGCCAGCGCGAGAAAGTCCCTGGCAGGCGGAGAGAAGGCCGCGGGATTTGGCGAAGCGTTCGAGACCCTGACACGGCACGACCCCGGCCCAGTCGTGGAATATCTGGTGGCGTGGATCAATCCCAATCAAGACTGGCGCAGCAAGGACCAGGGGTATGTTCTGGGGTCGTATTTCGCCTGGCGGTGCGGCAAGGATCGGAAGAAGCACTTGGCTGCTCTTTCGGAGGCCAAGGACCCATTCATCCGCGTGGCCGGTGCCGTGTACCTCTCTTTCGAAGACGCCACGGCGGGGACAGCCGCGCTCTCGCGGCTGACCGCAGTCGATGGTGACGCAGGAGCGTGGGCGGCACTCACCCTGGCCAGGCGCGGCCGCAAGGATGCAGTGCCTCGCGCACTCCAGTTGTTCCGGGAACTTGCGCCGGCTGACCAGAACGCGGTTTCGATGGCGAGAGTTCCACACCGTAACTTGCAGAAACGCGTGCTTCTTTTGCTCTCGAACTCAGCTCGCGCGGGCGGTGTGCCGCAGCCCGTCGCGGCGGGGCATACGGAGAGCTCGTTCGATGCCCTCCTGACTTGGTGGAAGACACATGGCGACAAGCTGGTCCTGACCGACCCATGGCTGGGGATGTTGGAGAGGCAGAAGGTTGATTGACAGCGTCACATCACGTGTCGCGCGGCAGTTCCGAACGCGGCATCGCGATTCCGAACAGCTTGTATCGGAGCCAATGAAAGCCAAGAAACCCGAGCTGCAAGAGGACAAAAGGGGTGACGAGCACCAGGACCACGACGGCGACCGGCGGACCGACGAGAACGGCCAACGGAATGGCGAGGATGCGCTCCCAGAGCGGCCACGAGATCAAATCGCCGGGAATTCGTTCGGGATCCGAATTCGCGAGCAGCAAAGATCGGTCGCCGCGAATTCTGTCGCGGACGGCGAGGAGGAGCGCGGCGAGCCAGATCATGGCGACGACCAACGCGACGCAAAAAAGCGTGACCCACATCGGAGTGCGCTCTTCCTCGACTCCTGACAAACAGGCTCTGTCGGCCGCCGAGCCGAGACAAAACCCGATCGTACCACAAATCGCCGCGTCGGCGTGCGTCCGCTCAACTGCCAGGTTCGGCGCTTCGGCCGCGACACGGGCAGACAGCCGGTTCCACGCCCCTCTTCCGTCCGCACCACGGGCACTCGCCGCGCCGGCATCGAGCGCAACCCCGCCGCTCGAAGATCCGGAATTGCTCGCACAGCCACAATAGAGGGATGAGAGGGACAAGGGCAACCAGCACGCCGAACGGTCCGTACAAGCTGCCAAGAGTGAAGGCCGCGACGACCGGAGCAACTTCGGCCAGGTTGAGGAGGTCGAGGCCCATACATGAGTCGCGCGAGCAGAGCCGCTCCGGGGCATTACCCGGCGCGATGTCGAGCAGACGGTGGAGTGTGGAAGTGTGCGCCACGTAGGTCAAAGACTGGCCTCCGCAACGTAATCGTCACGCTCGGCGGCTGCGGAAGATCGAGCGGCGTGGGGGACAGGCGGGGGCGGCCTCATGTCGCCAGACACCGTCTCGCTTTCCATGGGCTACTCCGGGCGGATTTCGATGGTTTCTGCATCGACCTCAAGAAATGCCTCGCTTTCCTCATCCCAGTTCGCGAACGCGAATCGCCGGAGTGGCGGTGTGCTGCTCAGTTCGCTCAGAGCATAGAGCAGCATACCCTCCGGGCGCTTTGCCCTGAGGGCCCTGACTCCGCCGAACTCCACGACGAACGCGCTGCCGCTGTACCCGCGAATTCGGACGCGCACCGTGTTCTCATGCTGCTCGACGGCTACGACCGCGCCGTCATGAAAGTCGGCGTCTCCGACATATCCGACGAATGCAGGTTCCAAGAACGGTGTGCCTCCCTATTAGCCGTGAATGGACCAGAAAGCAAGAACGAGGGTGTTAATGGACGATGCCGGCTTTCTCTTCCTCGATCTCGTCTCCGTCAACGACGACAAAGGAACCGTCGTCTTGCTCGTTTGCTCTGAGTTGCTGTTTCGTTGGCCCTTTGGGAGTAAGCCGCAGCGTGTAGACATGTCCTTCGATCAATTCCTTCGGGTAGGAACGACCGCGTTCAGTAAATGCCCGCACCTGAATGCACTTGGCCATGAGATTGCCCTTCACGACTTCGACCACGGCGAAGGAATCAATCATCGGCATCGCGAGAGCGTCACCGATCCGAACGCATAGGCCCCTCGCTCGTGAGTATCTGGCACGGAGGACGAACACCTCTTTCTCCGGCTTCACTGAAGCGGCAGCGTCTGGTGTTTTCGCCGCCGCATGTTTGGTCGCGAGTGAGTCACTTGCGCCCTCTCGATGCGACGAGCAGCCGCCCAAACAAGAAAGGGCGGCTATCAAGCACACGAGCGTGACGCAGAACTTTCCAGGCATCTCAGTCAACGTCCCAATGGGCTGTCAACCTTTCGCACGAGTTGCAGCGAAAGACATAGAATCCAATTTCAAGGGACTCGCTATCCCACAGATCCGGCCCGCAGTTTTGAACGATCTGTTCAAAGTAACGTCGCCCGTCGCCATCCGGCGCACGCTGCGAGAACTCGTCATGATTCCACTGGCCGATGAATACCATCGGCTGCCGGCAACAGAATTGCCAGCATTCGCCTTGAATCGTGTCGTAGTTCGGCGTCCGCAGTACTTCGAACATGATGCCCTGCGGAAGCCGGGCTCCGACCCAGTCGTCGTCTCGGGGCACCATCTCGAAGTCATTGCGATTCAGTCCGGGGACGCCGAATGTCACACCTTCAAACGCCTGGTCCCAGGAGATCATGCCGAGTTCTGTATCCTTGGTGATGGCGGCTCTGCCCGATCGCAGGCAGGTGTAACACGCCCTGATCACGCGATCCCCTAGTTCCGGGAACGGCACCGCGTGCTTGCAGACTCGGCATGGACAAGCGGCGCGATCGTGGGCAGCCAGACCGTGTTCCGCACCGCAGGTGGGGCACGCACACATCAACGCACAGCCGATGTCAAGTCGAAAGCAGTGCGCTCGCTCGCCACCGCACAAGGAGCAAGTGGCCAGGCCACAGTAGTCAGTGGCCGGGTCGGATGGCCCCGCGAACAGGGGGACGGGGATGCCGAGTTGGGCAAAGGATTGGGCCACGAACGATCGCCTGCGCTGCCCTGACCAAAATGCTCAGCGGATGCCGCCGCCGAGTGCGCGCTTGATCGTACCAGAAACCGTTGCAACGCGCCGCAATTGCGGCAGCACGAGGTCAGGCGTCGGACTCGTGCCAGTCATGGCCGCTGAAGCGCGTTGTCAGCCACGCCTCCTCGTCGCACGCTGATACTCGTGTGATTCGAGATTTCGACCATCCACGTATCCGACACCGGCACCGCCGTTCTCGATCGAGCGGACGAGGAACGGGTACTCGCCGCCACGGACTTCCGGCGTGCGGTACCGTTGGGCGCGGTCTCTCAATAGTGGTAGCGCGATTGAAGGAAATCGACTCGGTTGCCTCGGACCAGGTAGACCAACCGGTGCTCCTGTGTGACCCGGCGCGACCAAGCTCCTGCCAGAAGATGTTTGAGTGGCTCCGGCTTGCCAATCCCGGAAAATGGCTCACGCAGCACGGCCTCGACCAGTTCCAGCACCCGCAGGGCAACCTTGCGATCGGTGTCAACCCAGTAGCGTAGATCCTCGAGGAACTCCGGGTGGAAAACAGCCTCTCTCGGAGCCCGAGCTTGCTCGGCCACTTCACGGCGCTTGACCAAGATTGAACTCCCGCCGCAGCGCCTCGACCGTCTCTCCGGGGAGTTCCTGAGTTTGGGCACGAACGAGGGCGGTCAGAAGGCGCTGTGCGTTCTTGGGAGAACGCAAGAGATGGGCCGTCTCCATCAGGCCGCGGAGCTCGGCTGCGGCGACCAATACAACGTCTTCGGCTCCCCGGCGGCGAATCACGATCGGCTCGCGCGTCGACGTGACCTCGTCACAAAGGGCTGCAAGGTTGGCCCGGGCGTGAGTATACGTAGTTTCGGTACCCATTGCGACCCCCAAACATGTACAGGAACACTGTACGCCCAGAGGTGCGCCCTGTCAACGCGCCGAATGCGAAAACTCCGCATCGGGTACACTCGCAGTGGCCGGATCGAGCCGAGGCTCGAGCGCCTGTCCGCTCTGTGAGCCGGCGTATCAGTGATGGAGGCGAACACCGTGAGCGAAATCAGCAAGGGCAATCATCAGTCGGAATCAGAGGGACATCATGGATGCTCTTCGGAGAGCAGACACGATCGCAAGGTGCCGGAGATCGACATCCTGAGTCCGCTCACGATCCGCGGCGCGACGTTCCGGAACCGGATCGTCATGTCGCCGATGTGCCAGTACTCGGCCACCGACGGAATGGCCAATGACTGGCATCTCGTGCATCTGGGGAGCCGGGCGGCTGGGGGTGTTGCGCTCGTGATGGTTGAGGCGACAGCAGTGACGCCCGAGGGAAGGATTTCCCCGGGCGACATGGGGATCTGGGACGACCGGCACGTCGAGCCCCTGGCCCGGATTGGCGCTTTGTTCACAGCCAGGGCGCCGTCGCGGGCATCCAGCTTGCCCACGCAGGGCGCAAAGGAAGCTGCGACCTGCCCTGGAAAGGCGGTGCCAGGCTGAAGACTCAGGCGGAGGGGGGCTGGACGGTTGTCGCGCCGAGCCCCATCCCGTTCACCGAAGGCGACCCGGTTCCGGTCCCGCTGAATGAATCCGGGATCGAGGAGATCGTCGCCGCCTTCGAATCCGGCGCCCGCCGTGCGCTTGAGGCCGGCTTTCGCTTGATCGAGATCCACTCAGCTCATGGATATCTGTTGCATGAGTTCCTGTCGCCGCTCTCTAATTATCGTCAGGATCAATACGGGGGCAGTCTCGACAATCGAATGCGGCTGGTCCTGCGGGTGGCAGCCCAACTGCGGAAGCTCATGCCCGAGGAGCTACCCCTCTTCGTACGGATCTCGGCGACCGACTGGGAAACCGGCGGCTGGGACGCGGATCAATCGGTGATTCTGGCGCGGAGGCTGTGCGAAATCGGGGTGGACTTGATCGACGTATCCTCCGGGGCACTCGTGCCCAAAGCGCGCATTCCGGTCGCCAAGGGCTATCAAGTTCCGTTCGCGCGGAAGATTCGCTACGAGGCGGGGATCATGACCGGGGCAGTCGGAATGATCACCGAGACCGCGCATGCCAACGAGATCATCACCGGCGGCGACGCCGACCTGGTCTTCCTGGCACGAGAGCTGTTGCGTCAGCCGTACTGGGCGTTGCGAGCCGAGCACGAGCTCGGCGTCGACCCGAGCTGGCCGACGCAGTATGGATATGCCGTTCGCCGGCGAGCGAAGTGAGGCGAGCGAGCGATTCCCGCGATCATTATCACGGCACCTCGGCGACCTCGCCTCCGTTGCGCGTAACCAGCGCCCTGAAAACCTGCTTGGCGACCGACATCTTGATGAAGCGGATCGAGCCGTCCGCCATCGACGCGTTGAATCCGCCGGGATGTTTGCTTCCTGCCCCGAACAGGGGATCGAAGGACGCCAGCGAGAGGTCTTCGGGCTTGCTCCACGGAACGGCGTTCGCCGCCTCCACGAACAGGAGCGTGTTCGATGTCCCGTCGGTTATGCTCGCGATGCTTACCCCTGTCGGATCTCCGGTGAACATCGAACGGGGATCCACGATGACCTGGTATGTCGTCAAGCTGTCAGATACGACCGGCTCGGACGGGCACCGGAAGACGCTCGGTATCTTGTCAGCGAGGGGCCTGTTGTGAGGACTATCCCACGGCTCGTCGAGGTGAAACTCGTCGTAGAGGACCTGTTGTTCCAGGTACGGAAGGATCAGGACCCGCCAGCTCAAGAGCGGCTTGCCGTCCGCATCGCACTTTGCCGCCGGTGGGAATGTGCCGTGCTGGTCCTCGTAGTTGTGCATCGCCAGCGCGATCTGCTTCTGGTTGTTTGTGCATTGCGCACGGCGGGCCGCCTCGCGGGCGGCCTGCACGGCCGGCAGGAGCAGCGCTGTCATCACAGCAATCGGCACGACCAGGAACGAGAGGCCGCCGAGCACGATTCCGGTCGTTGCCATCCCCTTACCCTTGAGCCGCATCTTCGGGCTGTTGATTTCATTCAAACCCATCATGCCCAGGATGATCGCCGGTAAGCCCGTAAGAATGCAGGCGAACGGGGAGCACAATCCCAGGATCAGGCTGGCAATCGCCTTACCGCTAGTCCGGAGTGGACGGTCGTCATGGAGTTCGATGAGCTCCACGTCGGGAAAATACGTCGACGCCGGAACGATCAGCGGGCGCTGGCAATCCGGGCAGCGCGCGCGGCGTCCCGCGTTGGCGTCGGTGGTCTGGAATTCGCTCCCACACTCGCATCGAACGACGATCGCCACGGTTGCGCCCTCGCGAAAAAGTACCCTTGTCGCAGATCCCGGCACATCGTATCACCGACCGGGTTCGGACTCAACGAATTGACCCGCCGGGGGCGAAGGGAGACAATCACGCTGTCCGTTGTGTTCGAACATCGAGCGAGCCCCAGCGGCGGAAATCTGACTGGATACGGAGTGGCCATGGAGTTGCCGGAAATCGGACTGGGAGTCGTCGGTTGCGGTGGTTTCGGGCTCTATGCTCTTCAGCAGTTCGCCCAGGTGCCCGGCGTGCGGCTGATCGCGATGGCCGGGACCAGTCGACCGGCTGCCCGCGCCGCGGCACTGCGGTTCGGGATTCCCGACATCGAAGCCGTCGAGAAGCTGCTGGCGCGCACCGACGTCGACCTGGTCTACATCGCCACGCCTCCGTTTTTGCACTTTCCTCAAGCCATGGCGGCGCTCGAACAAGGGAAGCACGTCATCTGTGAAAAGCCCCTGGCCATGACGCTCGAGCAGGCCAACGCCCTGGTCGCTGCCGGCCGGAAGTACGACAAGCTGGTGGTTGCCAACTTGATGCAGCGCTATAACCCGGTGTACGACGTTGTCGGCAGCCTGATCCAGACGTCCGTGCTGGGCGAGCCGTTGCACGGCTATTTCGAGAACTACGCCTCCGACGAGAATTTGCCGCCGGACCACTGGTTCTGGGATCCGGCCAAGAGCGGCGGGATCTTCATCGAGCATGGCGTGCACTTCTTCGACATGTTCGCTGGCTGGCTCGGGCCCGGCTCGGTCACCGCCGCGGACCGCGGGGTTCGCGCGGGCTCAGAGCCTCCGATCGAAGAGCACGTGCAGTGCACGCTGCGGTATGGCTCCGGCGTCATCGTCAACTTCTACCATGGCTTCCACCAGACCGGCCGGATGGACAGGCAGGAGCTGCGGCTGGTGTTCGAGCGCGGCGACGCGACCCTCTACGACTGGGTGCCCACCAGGGTAAAGATCCACGCGATTGCCGACGAGGCCCAGACCCGCGTGCTCTGCGAGCTGTTTCCGGGCGCGCGGCTGGACGTCTCCGCGACGTACGCGCCAAGAGACCGAAGCTGCGTGGGACGCGGAAAGATCCTGGACGTGTATCAGATGGTCGAGCTTTCATGGGGCGACGGGACCAACAAGTCGCATCGCTACGGCGAGCTGCTTCGGTCCATGCTAGCCGACCAGCTCGCCTGGATCCGCGACCGGTCGCACCGCCGGAAAATCACCGAGGAGAACGGGCGCGACTCGCTCGCGGCCGCCTGCGCCGCCGACCGGCTGGCTCGCGCTCAGGAATAATTGATGGAAGGAGCCGGTGATGCTTTTGAAGAGGCATTACGAGCGATTGCTCCTGCGGCCGTCTGATCTCGAGCCGCTGGGCGACGACTTCGAAATCGTCGGGGTATTCAATCCAGGGGCGATCGCGGTCGGGGATGAGGTCATCTTGCTGGTTCGCGTGGCAGAACGTCCGAGGGAGCGGCGGTCGGGGTTCACCGCACTGCCGCGGTTCAGCCAGAGCGAAGGAATCGTGATCGACTGGGTGCGCGATGACGAGATCGAGGTCCTCGACCCTCGCGTGGTGAGACGGCTCGGCGACGGCCTGGTGCGGCTGACTTTCCTCTCGCATCTGAGGGTGGTGCGCTGCGGCGATGGCCGGTCGGTGAACGAGGTGACAGACGTCAGGTTCCTGCCCGGATCGGAGCTCGAGGAATTTGGCGTCGAGGATCCGCGAATCACCACGATCGACGGCCGGTATTTTTTCACTTACGTCGCTGTCTCGCGACATGGCGCGGGGACGGCGCTGGCTTCGACGAGCGATTTCCAGCGATTCGACCGGCACGGGATGATCTTTTGCCCGGAGAACAAAGACGTCGTCTTGTTTCCCGAGCGAATCGACGGCCAGTATGTCGCGCTGCACCGGCCCAACGCGGCGACGCCGTTTTGCCGCCCGGAGATGTGGGTGGCACGCTCGCCGGACCTGATTCACTGGGGCGGGCACGAGTGTCTGCACAAGGGCGGAGCCGAGTGGGAGACCGGCCGCGTCGGCGCGGGCACGCCGCCCGTGCGGACGGCCGGCGGATGGCTCGAGATTTACCACGGAAACCGTCAGCCGACACACCCCGGCGAGGTGGGCGCCTATGCCACGGGCGTGTTGCTCCTGGACGCGACCAATCCGGCGAAGGTGCTCCGGCGGACGGACGGCTCGGTTTTCGAGCCGACCGCCGATTTCGAGCGCCGTGGATTCGTTCCGGACGTTGTTTTTCCCACCGGGATCATCGAAGCCGAAGATTCGTTCTTGATGTACTACGGCGCGGCCGACTGCTGTACGGCGGTCGTTGAATTTGCGCGTGATGAAGTGATGGAGACACTGAAGGATGAAGGGTGAAGCAAAACTGTTCGCGCCGGTGTGACTGGTTGCGCCGAGACCACCCCCCCCGACCCCCCCCTTCGCAAGGGGGGGAAAGGGATCAGCCACGAAAGACCCGCGACTAATGACCGATGACCGGCATCAGACACCGGATCTAAGAGCGCGATCAATGGCGGCGGCGAGCAACTCGGGCCGCTGGCTGCCGATCAACAGTTTGGAGCCATCGCTCAGCTCGAGCCGGACGCCGCGGTTGCCTCGAGCGATCAAAGCCCGCTCACCGTCGCGTCCGGAGCGAATCCCCCAGAAGCCGAAGTCGCTGATCGGCCGGTAGGTCACGACGTCGACCGATCGAATGTCGCCGATCAGCATGCTGCGCCGATAATACGGGATCCAGCCGAACCATACGTAGACATTGGCATGAGTCACCGCGGTGGTCATGTGCAGCACGAAGACAAAGACAACCATCAAGAGCCCGAGCCCGACCAGAAGCCCGAGCGTGAACTCGTGGGAGGAGATCCGTCCGCGGGCGAGCGCGAGGCCCGTGAGGACTTCGCCGAGTCCGATCAGGGCGTAGACGCGCCAGTCGAAGTGTTGCTCTTCGCGGAACACGACTGCCGCAGGTTGTAGGCTCGCGACCGACGACACGCCTAGGGCCCTCCTTGCCGTTGCGGCCGGCCGGACTTTGATTGTTCCAGGACGCGCAAGAGAGCCTGCCGGCCAGCGTGGGCCAGTCGATCGGGATCAACCATCCAGAGATGAGGGTTCAGCACCTCGAGTGAGACATGGCCGGCGTAACCGATCCGCCCGAGGTGCTCGACGATGGGCCCGAGCTGAAAATCACCGTCCCCCGGCAAGATCCGATCACTGTCTCCGGCCAGCTCACGCGGGGTGCCGCTCAAGTCACAGACTTGCACCCAGGCCAGGTTTTGCACGGAGAGATGCGCGAGATCCTCGAGCTTGCTCGGTCCGGTGTAGTAATGGAACACGTCAAGGCAGACGCCCGCGTTCGAGGTGCCCGATTGTTCGATCACAGCCACGGCCGTTTCCAGGCAGGCACAGAAAGAAGAGGACCGCTGAAACTCCAGCGCGATCCGCACGCCGGCGGATAGAGCCAGCTCGGCTGCCTCGGCGAGAGCGGCCGCGGCCCGTGGAAAGTCGTCGCCACGGACGTGCGGGACAAAGTCGGGAGTAACGAGGAGCGTCGGCACACCCAGCTCGGCAAGCAGCCCCAGCCGGTGCCTGAAGTGGTCCCAATGGAGGGCTCGTTCGGCCCCCTGCGACAGAAGCAGTCCTCCCTGAGATGCCGCCGCGACGGGTTTGATGCCGTCTGCTTCCAGCATCGCGCGGGCCTCCGCCAGTGAATGACCATTGAGAAACGATTCGAGCTTGGTCAACCAGATCTCGACATCGGTCCACCCATTTCGGGACAGGACGGGCAGGTCCGCCTCGAACGGGCTGGTCAAAATCGTGGCTTGGCTGATGCAAGGTTTCATCGAAACGGGTGTCAGGAATCCTGAATCCGAAATCCTAAATCCGAACTGGCAATCGGAAGCCGGCTGTCGGGTGCGTCGCCGTCAGGGTCGCGTGGCGGACCTTGGGGGTCAAGGGCCATCGGGGACTGGCTGGCCTTCCAGCAGGTCGCCCAGGGCCCGGAGGACGCCGGCTGTCGACACTCTCCACTGCCGGCAACTGTCGCGGTCACGGATCGTGACGGTATCGTCGCTCAAGCTCTGGCTGTCGATGGTGATGCAGAACGGCGTGCCGGCCTCGTCCTGCCGCCGGTATCGCCGGCCGATCGCCCCCTTCTCGTCATAGGAAACGTTAAAATGCCTCTTGAGCTCGCGGTAGATCGCATCGGCTCGATCGGGCATGCTATCGCGCTTCACGAGCGGGAACACGGCGGCCTTGATCGGGGCAATCCGCGGATGAAACTTGAGGACAGTGCGCGGCTCGCCGCCGACCTCGTCTTCGGTGAACGCCTCGCACAGAAACGCCAGCGTCGCCCGGTCGGCGCCCGCTGACGGCTCGACCACGTGGGGCACGAACCGCTCCTTGCGCTCCTCGTCGAAATAGCTCAGATCCTTGCCGCTGAACTTCATGTGCTGGCTCAGGTCATAGCGCCCCGGTGGGCGATTCCCTCGAGCTCGCTGATGCCGAACGGAAACGCGTATTCGATGTCGGCCGTGGCGGTCGAATAGAACGCCAGCTCCTCCTGGTCATGGTCGCGGAGGCGTAGCCGCTCGGAACGCAGCCCCAGGTCGACGTACCATTCAAATCGAGTCTTGCGCCAGTAGGCGTACCACTCTTGTGCCTCTTCGGGCCGGCAGAAGAATTCGATTTCCATCTGCTCGAACTCGCGCGAGCGGAATGTGAAGTTGCGCGGGTTGATCTCGTTGCGAAAGCTCTTGCCGATCTGGGCGATCCCGAACGGGACCTTGACCCGCCCGGTATCAACGACGTTTTTGAAGTTGGCGAAGATCCCCTGTGCCGTCTCGGGGCGGAGATAGGCTACGTTCGACTCGTTCTCGAGCGCGCCGACAAAGGTCTTGAACATGAGATTGAACGAGCGGGGCTCGGTCAAGGTGCCGCGTTCGTCGGTCGAGGGGCCGATGACTTTTTCGCGATCGCTCGGATCGAGCTGCATGTAGGGAATGATCGACGGGGGCGCTGTCGGCTGGCCGAATCGCTTGGCCAGCTTGGCGGCCCTTTTCTCGGGAAGGTCTCCCGCTTCCTCGGGCGAGCCGCCCAGCCCGGCCAGCCAGGCTTCCGCCGGCTCTCCCTTGTGGTTGACGGCCGGGAAAACATAGGCGAACACGTAGAGCTGGTCGGCCCGGTACCGTTCCTTGGTCGTGCGGCAGTCGACCATGGGATCGGAGAAGCCCCCGACATGCCCGGAGGCCTCCCAGACCCGTGGATTCATGATGATCGAGCAGTCCAGCCCGACCATGTCGTCGCGCATCCGGACGTTGTCGCGCCACCAGGCCTCCTTGATGTTCCGCTTGAGCTCCACGCCCAGCGGACCGTAGTCCCAGAACCCGTTGATCCCGCCGTAGATCTCGCTCGACGGAAAGATCAGCCCCCGGCGCTTGCAGAGGGAGACCAGCTTGTCCATGTCGTCCAGCATTGCGTTACCTCGATAAGGGGCTCGAACTCGGCAAAGCGCACCCGGTTTCACTCGGCCATCACAAGATCAGACGGCCACGATTTGCAACGGGGCGCGGCACAATTCGGCAACCAGGTCGACGCTATCGATGCGGGCAGCGGCTGTGATGTCGGCGGGCAATCCGATACCTTGCACATTCTGTCCGCCTCGTCCCAGGCTCAGCAATCTCGACAGGGGCCGGCTTTTCAGGTAGCGCTCCACTTCAAGCCATTGCGACAACACGATGAACGCCGCGTCATTTCCCAGGCGCTTGCCTTCGGGATACTCCTCGACACTCAGCGCCGAGATCCACGCCGTCAGCGCCCCGGCCAAGAGCGAATCTTCCAGGCTGATGAATCCCTCCGTCCCCGCGCAAACGATATGGACCGGGTATCCGTGATCCTTCTTGAGAAGCTGGACAGAGATCTCGTTGGAGATCGCTCGCAGATTGGCAAAGCTCGCGATGTAAACGCGGTCGGCGTCCAGGCTGGCCAGAATTGCCCGGGTGCCGTTGGTCGTGGTCATGACGACCGTCTTGCCGCGACAAACCTCGGGGGTAAAGTCGCCCGGTGAGTTGCCCAGGTCGAATCCCGGGATCGGCAATCCCTGCCGTTCGCCGGCGAGCAGGGCCGAGCCCGGCGGCAGGCGGGCGGCGGTTGCCTGGGCCTCTTCGATCTCAGCGCACGGAATGACGCCGTCGCATCCGACCGCTAACGCGTGCACCATGACCGTCGTCGCGCGGAGCACGTCGACCACGACGGCCACGCCGCCGCGGAGACTCCCCGGCGGGATCAAGCTGGGGAGCAAGTGGACGAAGACCCTCGCTCGATCGGTCGGTGCCATGCCTGGAGTTATCGGTGTGGTCACGCGATCTATCCCTTTCATGCGGCCGCGCCGAAGATTATGGCATACGGGACCCGATCGGGGGAATCCATTCCTGCTGGGCTGGTCACGGGAGGCGCGTCAGGGGTGGCGACGGGCGACGTGAGCTCGGGACGCGCAGGTCCGAGAGACCAAGAAGCTGCGCGATGTTCGTGAGTACAGCTTTGGAGACACGTTCGCCTTCGCGCTCTTGAGGATTTCTTGTAGGCTTCGGCTCTTCGCGCTCCCGGTCTCCGTTTGAGTGTCCACTTGGTTCGCGCGGCCCGGCGAACCGAGTACCCCTCCGTGTCCCGGAATCTGATTCGTCGCTGAGGTGCATGGATGCACGAACCGAAAGGACGATGGCTTCCGCTGGCAAAGCCCCGGCGCTTCATTGGCGACCTCGTGTATTTCGCCCGCCGGATTCCCTCGGCACCGGTCAGCCGCGTGTTTGACGTTGCCTCGCTCGTTGAGCCGCGGGTCAGCCATCCGGCGCGACCATCTTGGTCGTGCCTGTTCATGAAGGCCTACGCGCTGGTCGGGGCGGAGCATGCTCCGCTCCGGCGGTCGCTCCTGGAGTTTCCCTGGCCCCGGCTGTACGAGCACCCCTGGATGAACTGCGCGCTGGCAATCGAGCGCACGTATCAAGGCGAGGAGGGGGTGTTCGTCGGGCTTTTCCGAGCACCCGAGCAGCAGACGTTGAGCCAGCTCCAGCAGTCGGTCTCGTGGTACAAGAACGAGACGCTGGAGAAAGTCGGCTTCTACCGGATGGCTCTGCGGTTCAGCCAGGCGCCGACGCCGATCCGCCGGCTGTTGTGGTGGGGCGCCTTGAACTTCTCGGGCCAGAAGCGGTGCAAGCGTTTCGGGACTTTTGGCCTGTCGAGCTATGGCTCGCTCGGGGCCGAGCAGATCCATCCCATCTCGCCCCTCACAACCACGCTGACGTACGGCCCGATCGACCCGATCACCGGCCGGGTCATCGTCAAATTGATTTATGACCACCGCGTGCTCGACGGGGCGTACGTGGCGCGGAGGCTCCGCGATATCGAGGACGTCATGAACGGAGCGATCCTCGACGAGCTACGGAGCGACCGGTCGATACCGGGAATCGGTCAGTCGTCCGACCCGTCCTTGCCGAACGAGCCGGCCAAGAAACTTCGCGTTTCCGCCAGCGCGTGACAGCCGGTGTCGGACGGCGGATTCACGTCACCGATTCCTCGGTTTCCTGGTCGGTCGTGATGCGTACGTCGAGGCGGCTCATCACTTTCTTGAGCGCTGTTTCCTTGGCGCTGATGAACAGCACGTTGTCGAGCACGAGCGCCTTGGACACGTTGGGCA
This sequence comes from uncultured Isosphaeraceae bacterium, assembly GCA_963781785.1. Classification (GTDB taxonomy): domain Bacteria; phylum Planctomycetota; class Planctomycetia; order Isosphaerales; family Isosphaeraceae; genus CAWAHD01. Next base: position 3,213,940 of record CAWAHD010000002.1, read on the forward strand.
CGTGGAGCACCAGCCGTCCCGCACCAAGCATTGCCCATTCGAGCACGTCGGGGATTTCCTTGTCGAACTTGAGATTCATGGTCGGATAGCGCTCGAGGTCGGACAGCGGCCCGTGGTGGTGCAAGATCTCGTTGGGCAAGACCTCCCAATAGTCGAGCCATCGCGTGATGTAGATCACGGCGAAGACCAGCATCAAGGTCACAAAGACCATGAGATAGAAGCCGGTGTTGGCCGCGGCGTAGATGCTCCTGAAAATTGCGTGGATCGGTGTCAAAAGACTCCAGTGGAATTGCGCTCGTCCAGAGGATGAAGAACACCGTGAACAGGATCGCGAGGATCACCGCGACCAGGGAGAACCGCGGGAAATCGAGAGCCATGACCAGCAGGTTGAACGCCAGCATGGCCAGGAAGAGCACGGCGAGCAGGTTCTGTGGCGTCCGGAACCGATCGACCGTGGTCAGTGCGGTAGCTGGCTCGTCGGGTAAGGTATCGTGCGCCGCCGTCAAGTGCTTTTTGGCGACGGCCGTCTTGAGCGGTTTAGTCGGATCTTGCGTCTGGTCGTCGATGAACCACATCCCCATGGCGCAAATCAAAGCCACGATCGCGGTGGGATAGAGGAAGATCACCTTGGGCCAGGTGAAGATTTTCATGCCCTTCTCGTGATGGGTCGGAGGAGGGGGCTGGGTCGCAGACGAAGGGGATGGCTTCGCGTCCATTGACATGACAGGCAGACTCCGCGCTCTAAAGATCGACTCGATTTCCGACGGGATGCGAACCGTCGTCACGCGCAGCTTGCGCGCCGGATGACGAGGCGAGGACATCCTAACGCCCGCACATTCGCCGGTAAAGTCCCTCAAGCCTTGGACATTGGCCGAGGCGTTACCGGACGAGCATGCGGCCGTCCGTCATAAGAATGTGTTCGTCACCGCGGCGGAAAACTTGATGTTTGTTCCGGAGGGACCCGCAACTGGCTTCTAGCAATGCATCGCCGATCGACGTAAAATTATGATCCGGTTCGTCCGTCCGTCCCATCTTGATCGCCTCCCCGTGCGAGGAAAGGTCCGAATCATGCTTTTATTTGACCGTCGCCTGATAGCCGTCGCTGTCAGCGCCGCCACCATCACTCTTCTCTCCAGTGGTTTACATCTGGGTGCCCAGGAGACCAGCTCCTCGAGGTCCCAGGCCGCGAAGCCGAGCGCTTCCAAGAAGGGATCCGATCCCACCCGTCGTGTTCCTCGCTATTTTGGTGACCTCGGATTGAGTGAGCAGCAGCGCGAGTCGATCTACAGGGTCCAGGCCAAACACCAACCCAAGATCGACGATCTGGAAAAGCAGCTCGAGAATGCCCGTGCTCTATTGATCAAGGATTGCGAGAAGGTCTTGACTCCTGCGCAAAAGACAGCGCTCGAGCGACGTCGGCGAGATGCGGCCGAAAAGCGCAAGGCGACGGCCAAGGATATGGAAAAGTGAGCCGTTTCTGAATGAAGAACCGGTCATTCCCACATGCTCTCGGCGTGAGCTGACGGCGTGCGCCGTCAGCCTCGCGCATGGGCCTCCTAACCTGGGAGGGCCGCATAGCGGTTGGCAAACTGCCGCACGCGCGAATCCGTTTCTTTAACAGGAGGTAAGAAACGGCGGTCAACGAGACCGCAGCGACGAAAATAATTAGCCATCAAGATCTTAAGGATTACGGAGAGGTGACCGAGAGGCCGAAGGTGCGGCACTGGAAATGCCGTGTGCGGGTCAAACTGCACCGAGGGTTCGAATCCCTCCCTCTCCGCTTGATTTTAGAAGCAGCCCTTTGACAAGCACGGCAACGGATTTTCTCGCTGTTACGCCGGGATTTGGGACTCGATCGCGGAGTTCAATGCTCATCGCGGGATGATCCACTATTCGGCATGAGTTGACGCAATTGCTTTCGCGGTAAGACCATCCGCGGTTCAAATCCCATCGTCCGTTTCGGCGGTCAACTCATAAACCGCCCAAGTCCAATTAGCCGTCAAGGGAGCTGCGCACCCCCAGGCCCGGCTTGCTCATCACGTGCGTGTAGATCATGGTCGTCTCGACACTCTTGTGGCCGAGCAACTACTGCACGGTGCGGATGTCGTAGCCATTTTCCAGCAAATGCGTGGCGAAGGAATGCCGCAGCGTATGGCACGTCACCCGCTTGCCGATCAGCGCGATGTCCGCGGCTTGTTTGACGGAACGGTCCACTGCGCCGGGGTGGGCGTACCAGCGAATCATCCGCCCTGTTTCTCGATCTGGCCGAGTGACCGTGGAGCCAAACACAAACTGCCAGCGGAATTCGCGCGCCGCCCCTTGCCGTTTGTATTCGAGACTGGTCGGCACCGGCGCGTAGCCCGCGCCCTTCTCAGCGTCACGCTCGTGTCGCAGCCTGACGAATTCCAGTTGAGCCTTGAGCCGCTCTTCCAGCGATCGTGGCAGCACGGTGGCCCGGTCCTTGTTCCCCTTGCCGCCGCGAATGAGGATCTGCCCGCGATCGAAGTCGAGATCGCAGACCCGCAACTGGCAGCATTCCGATATTCGCATCCCTGTGCCATACAGGAGTTCGACGATGAGCCCATGCGCACCCTTCTCGGGCATCGCTGCGATCAGTCGTCGGACTTCGTCCTTGGAAAGCACGGTCGGAAGCCGCTTCGGCCGCCTGGCCCGGACCGCATCAAGTGAACCCAAATCCTTTCCAACGACATGGCGATAGAGAAACAGGATCGCCCCGAGCGCCTGATTCTGCGTGCTCTCGGCCACGCGGCGGTTGACGGCCAGGTGAGTCAGAAACGCTTCCACGTCTGGCTCGCCCATGTCCTGGGGATGAATCCATCGGCCTGTGCGATCATGATGAAAGCGCAGAAACTCCTTAACCCAGCGCCTATATGTGGGGATAGTGCGCGGAGCCAGTCGCCTTACTTTGCATGCCGCTTCGTACTGGTCAAGTAGCTTCATATCTCCATTGTGCTGCGCAAGATTTGCTCGGTCAATTCGCGCAGCCGAATTCTCCGTAACACCTTGCAAAAACGGAAGTATGGTGCTTGCCAGGGCTTCCAATCGCAAGTATATATGAGACTCGTTTCGTTAGAGACAGAAGTTCGGCAGGCGGCCGCTTGGTCGTCATAGCCAAAGAAGGTGGGTCATGGCCACCATTGTTCGCCCGATGGGGGAGAACGACCTGAGCGAAGCGGAGCGCATATTCCGTTGCGCGTTTGGCAAGCAGTTTCGGCTTGAAAACCCGATGGCCGCCTTCGGAGATGCTGACTATGTGTACGGTCGGTGGAAGGCGAAGCCCGAAAACGCTTTCGTCGCGGAAATGGACGGGCGAATCGTTGGATCGAACTTTACGACGCAGTGGGGAACCGTCGGCTTCTTCGGGCCTTTGACCGTCGATCCTGTCGTCTGGGACACGGGCATTGGGAAGCGCCTCGTCGCCGAAGCGGTGCATCAATTTGACCTCTGGGGGATCACACACCGCGGCTTATTTACGTTCCCGGAGAGCCCCAAGCACATCTCCCTATACCAGAAGTTCGGATTCTGGCCCCGCTTCCTGACCGCCCTCATGGAACTGAAGTCCCCCACCGTCTCCGGGAACCCGGCATACGTCCTCTGGTCCCAACTGGGTGAGGAAAAGGGGAGGTGCGTCGGCAGTTGGTGCGCATCCCTGACCGACGCGATCTACCGGGGGCTCAATGTCTCCTCTGAAATCGAAGCCGTTGCGCGCTTCTCCTTGGGAGACACGATTCTATTGGGAGACGATGCTCACTTGGAGGGTTTCGCTGTCTGTCATTGCGGTCGGCAGACGGAAGCCGGCACCGGAACCTGCTACGTCAAGTTCGCAGCAGTACAGCCCTCCGCGCACTCAGTGGATGCGTTCGCTCATCTGGTCGCTGCCTGTGAACACTTTGCGGCGCGGCGGGAGTGCGAGCGCGTGGCTTGCGGAATGAATTACGGTCGGATCGAGGCGTTTCGGGTTCTCGTTGACCGAGGCTTCCGAACGGAAACCCTAGGCGTTACGATGCACGGCGACAATTCCGCCGGGTACAGTCTGCCGGGCAATATGGTGATCGACGATTGGCGCTGAGAAGTATCCTCGGCAATTGTGCCATACCTGAGGTCATTCATGGCAGAACCCACAGACGGCGGGAAGAATCGCCGCGGCGGGTGTAAGCCGCGGCAGCTGACCTCTCTCGAATCTCGAATAGGCAGCGGCGCCCCGATGTGTCGCCGTCACAAACATAACGTGTCCGCGTCGAACCAGGTGCTGCAGCAGACCGGCCACGCGAGTAGTGGTTTGTCGTGCTTCAACGTCTCCCCCGCGTGAACCGGCTGCTGAGCACGGCGTTCGTAAGGTCATTTCCCATCCGCCGAAGCATCGAGGATTCGCCGCAATCCAGCTTCCGAGCCCCGCACCCCGGCGATAAAAAGTTCAATTGCCGTCCCTCCCTCTCCGCTTAAGTGTATGATCAGCCTGATGTTATGTCGTTCTCCTCACGGCTGGCACCCGGCCTTTTTTCTGTACCAAATGCCCCTGTACCAATTTCTGTACCAATCCGGGACGCTTGCGGGGCCGGGCTGGCCACGACGCTGTGCGGCACTTTCTGGTACAGGGGGATGAGAATTGAGTTGGGCGAGCTCCCCCTCGCCTACGGCTTTAGCCCCGAGGGGTCTTCGAGATGATCTAGGCAACCGGAAATGGCGTTGGTTCGGCTCTGTGCCTTCGCATTCATAGACGCCAGTTGACGAGGATCAGCGGATAGCCAAGCTGTTGAACACGCTGGAAATGGGCGGTGTTGCCACTGGACAGGCCGAAGCCCTTGCGTTCTCCGGATGCCATCAACGCCGCGACGCCTTGCCGACGAACGACTTCGCCGGTCCGGCCGGCAATTTCTGGATCCCGCCGACTCGCGCGCCGGTGCGGCCATCGAAGACCTCGACCAGCGTGGCGTGCCGGCCTCGGGATGTCGCGACGATATCGGGCCCGCCATCGTTGTTCACGTCGCGGGCGGAGAGCGAGAGCCCGCGGTGGAATACGCGGTCGAAGGCGATGAACGTCCGGAGGACGCGGCCGGTGGTGCTGTCGACGACCTCAATCCGGGACCGCCGGCCCGAGGCCCGGCCGGCGATGATGTCCGCGTTGTCTACGCCGATCAGGTTCGCCGCGGCCAGGGCGACGCCGCCGCTGTATCCGCGGCCGAACGCGAAGAAGCTGCGCACGATCGCGCCGGTCCGCCCGTTGATCACCTTCACTCGCCCGCGTCGCCCCTTCTTCGGGGCCACGAAGACGTCGGCCCCGTCGTCGTCGACCTCGCCGACCGCCACATTGAAGCCCGCCCGGGCGGTCTTGCCGTACGGTTTGACGGTGAACGCCCGCATGCCGTCCGGATCGACCGCCTCAAGCTTCGAACCGGACACGACGAGTTGGCCCACGTCGACGGTCAGCGCAGCCGACGTGCTGCCGCTATGGGTGGCGTCGCCCTGGTAGACCGCGGTGATGGTGTCAAGGCCGGCGGGCAGTTGCACCTGGAGCGACGCGATACCGCCGCTCTCGGCGACGGTCCCCAATGCCGTCGCGCCGTCCATGAACGTGACCACGCCCGGACCGATGGGATCGCCCGGCACCAGGGAGGTGACGTTCGCGGTCAGGGTGACCGGTTCCGCGGCGAACGCCGAGGTCGGGCCCGCGATCACCACGGCCGAGGGCGCGGGGGGCGGGGGGCGGGGTGATGGTGAGGTGAGCGGTGATCGTAAAGTCAGCAGTGCTATAAGCCGTGCCCGATGCGTTCCGGACGCCGATCTTTCCCGTGGGGCCGGGGTTAGTCGGGGTGTTCCCATTCGGCAGCGTGGCGTTCGACTTGGTGTCAGGCACGATGACCTTGACCGCCACATCGGTGCCATCGGTCCAGCTCCCGCCGCTCAAGGCGTCGCCGTTCCCATTGCTGCCGTTGCCCGTCAGTTGGAAGGCGTTGAGGAGGCCGGTGACTGTTGGGTTGTAGGCGACGGTCCACGTGCCATTGACCGCGGCCGGCTTGCCCGTACTCAGATCGATCACGCCGCTGATCGTTACGGTGTCCCCGTCGCTGAGCCCGTTGGCAGACGTCCCAGCAGGCAAATTGATCATGATCGGGCTGCCGCTGGTATTGGTGATGCTGGAGATGGAACTGCCGACGATGGTGCCGGGGTATCCGTTGAAGCTAACCCCAAACACCCCGGTGAGGCCTTTGCCGTTAATGGTGACGATGGTCCCGGGCGCCGCTCCCGTGGGGCCGGTGATATCGGTGGGCACGGTGGTGCCGTTGAAGATCGAGAACGTGAACTGGTGCATGGCGTTGTCCGTCGGAGGCGTCCAGCCCTTTGGGGTTGCGAAAGTGACGGAACTTGGGGTCAACGTCCACTTGCCGCCGGAAAGGTTGGCATCAAAGGTGCTGCCCTGCAGGTCGAAGGAGGTTGGCGTGACGTTCGTGACGATCCACGACTTGTTGATATTCGTCATGCCAGTCACACCGGTGATCGTTACGAGCTGCCCGTCGGCGAGACTCACCCCGGGGGCGAGATTCACCGTATTCGCAGTCGAGATCGTGATCGCCCCAGGGGTGTTCGTCGAGTTCTTAATGCCGGTGATCGTTGCACTCACTTGAGGAAGCGCCGTGATGTTAACCACCGTGACGGTGACTCCTGCGGGCAGGCCAATGTCGCTGGTGATGAAGGCTCCGGGAGCGTCCGTCTGCGGGTTGGAAGCCGTTAACCTCGCGACGGCCGACTGATCCAGCCCGGCGATCGTGGTCAGGCCGGCAGCCAAGTTGTTTTTTGCCGTCTGAGTGGTCGTATCGATGTAGCCCTGGCTCTGTTGGGTGCCCCATTGGGCGAATGGACTGAAGCCTTCGGGATTTGCGAGTACGTTCGGGCCGTTAAAGGGTGCCGCGGGTGGGGGTGATGCCGTGTAGGCGTTGCCCCCGACGGCAATCTCCAGACTGCTTGACGCGGCCTGGGCGTTGGCGACGTCGTCATCGAACGAGAAACCGTACGAGGAATTGTTCAGCACGCGGTGGACGAACCACACATAAGGATCGAGGTTGTAGATTCCGAAGGTGATGCTGCTCCCGTTGAGCGTGGCATTGGGGGTTGGCGTGGCCGGGTTCGGATACCACTGGGATTGATCCGGAATGGCGTTGAAGTCGTACACGCCGCGCAGCAGCGATTTGAGCTCGTTGCGCAGTTGATTGGAGGTTCGGTAGTCCGGCAGCGTGGTCCGGCGGCTGGGATCATTGTTTTGTACGAAGGTACCGGTGTTCCCACCCATGATGTAAGTCAGCAGCAACGCGGACCGACTCGCTAGCTTGGTGGGGTCCGTCAGAAGGCTGAAGGTTTGCATCACGTCGTAGACCGTCTGGGCAAACTGCAAGTTATTGGCGGGCGTCCAGGTGCCGCCAGTCAGAGTCATGTCGCCGTTGCCCGTGGGTCCGCCCTGGCCCCCGACGGCGCCCGTGAGACCTGCGAGGTCGAAGGTGGTGGCGGTTATGTTGATAACCGTCCAGGTGCCGTTGATGTTCTGCGAGCCGCCGGTGACGCCGTTAATCGTAATCTGCTCGCCGGGAGTCAGTCCGACCGTGCTCCCGGTAGTTATCGTGATCGCCATGCCGCTGGGGTTGCTGATCCCGGTGATCGCGGTGCTCGGTACGTTGAAGTTGAGCGAGTATGGGATCGTGCCCGCGCTGGTTGACCAGATGCCCGTGCCCCCGATGAATGACTCGGTGCCCTTCGCGCTGGTGCCCTGTAGCTGGAAGGAGGTGGCGGTGACGTTCGTGACGATGTACTGGCCATTGATCGCCGCGGGAAGCTTAGTCGTCTGATCGATCACGGCGCTAATCGTGACCTGCGTGACGCCGCTAACGAGTCCGGCAGTACTCCCGGTGGTCATGTTAATGGTGTATGGCTGGTTGGCGGTAATGCCGATGCTGCTGATCGCAGTTGGGGCAGCGGCCGGCGCGTCGCTTGACCGTACGACATACTGGGGGGGAGCGAACGTGAACATGTCGGTCGTGGCGGTTTTGACTGCCACGGGGAGGCTCAGCTCCACGGTTCTATTCACCGGATCGAAACTCACAATGGTGTAATTCAGACTGGGGTCGTAGCCGGGCGTGTTGGGGGTGCCGGCGGGGGAGCCGGTCGTGTTCGCGTTGAGAGTCCCGGCTGTCGCGGCGGTAACGACGTCGCCGACCCTCAACTGGTTCATGTCGAAGCTTGAGGGGATGTTCGTCAGGGTGACCGCGTTGAGATCCGTTGAACCGATCGTATAAATGTTGGTGTAGGTGGTGGTGGTGGCCTGGAACGTTCCGCTGGGCGCGGCGTTAGGTCCCGAAGCCAATTGGGTGACATAGTAGTCGGCCCAGGCGTACCAGTTGTTAATCAGCGTCTGGAGAACATAGGAATCGGGTGCTCCAACGAAGGTGTATGGCCCCGAGGATGCAGTTCCTCCAATGCTCTGGGTCAGCGTGATTGTCTTGAAGTTCGCGGAAATGCTCCCGGGGGTCGCGGCGATGTAGGTGCCTGCGGGAATCTGATTGCCCGTGACCATCATTCCGGGGCGGAGGTACATCCCAATGTTCGGGTCGATGGTCATTATATTACTGTTCATCGGAATGCTTCCCGGCGTCATCGTAGGCTGGCCGGTGGGGGTGGTCGCCGAGGTGTATAGAGAACCAACGAATGCAAAGCTCCCCCCCACACCCGCCTTGCCCGGCGACCCGGTGGCGGTGGCCGGGGCACTCATGGTGATCGCGTAGGTCCCCATCCCTGATCCATCAGGCGCGATACTGACGATGGTGGTGCCGGTCGGGAAGAGTTGCTGGCCGGCGAGGTTGTTGGCAGGACTCCATAGCATTCCGACCACCATTTGGAGGGCTTGCGCCGCAAGAACGCCCGTGATGGTCGTCTGGCCCATGGTCGCAAGGCCGGTGCTGGTGGTGTCGATACTGTAGACGGTGCCACCGCTCACCAGGTTGAACTTGGTCGAATCGAACGGTGATGGCGAATTCACGTTCGGCGACAGGGCCGTGGCGTCCGATGCAGCGGCCAGCTTCTGCACGTCGATACCCGTAATCGGAACCACCGCCCAGGTGCCGCCGCCGGAAGTTTGGGTAGGTTCCGACACGCTGCCCACGAGCGCGAAGCTGGTGGGGGTAAGATTGCTGATGACCCAGGTGCCGTTGATATCGGTCTGCCCGGTCACGCCGACGATTTTGATGGCCGAGCCGTTCTGAAGCCCAGCGGTGCTGTTTTGGGTGATAATCGTGACCGGCGTATCAGCGATGGTATTGATGATCTGCTTGATGCTGTCGGCCGCGGTCGCGTTGTTGCCGGGCGGCAGGTAGAACTGATCCCAGCCGAGGCCGTTAAAATATGTGCCGAGGCCGTTAACACCATTGGGATCGGTGTTGACGCTGGTGTTGTTCGTGGTGAAGTTCGCGACAGACTGTTGCATATCCGTGGTGCTCTGGTCTGCCCCGGTCCAGGCATATTGGCCCGACCCAGGCGTCGCTGGGGTGCTGGGGACCAGAGTCGCTTCCATGGACGCCGGCAGCCCCAGGGTGTCCACGTACGATACGTCGTAATTGTCGATGAGCATGGTCTGACTTGGCGGCATGTCCGGAGCGATGACCGTCTGCAGCGGGTCGCGGAATGTCGTTTCCGTTATTACCGCCGGGAGATTGTCCGGAAAAACGTGTGGTTTCCCCGCGGTGACCTCGTGGTACCACATGACCACGCCGTTGGGATTGGCATAACCCGTGTTCGGGTCTTTAAAATCGGCACCGTAGAGCGGCATCGGGTTGCTGGCAGTCGGATAGACGATGTACGACAATCCCGCCCCGAGCCCCGCCAGGGGGTTCGGGGTTGCGGACGGGTTGTACGACCACTCGGCATTGGCTTGCAAGGGGTACCCAGGGTCGAACTGACTCGTGAGCGGGACCGGCCCGTTGTCAACCATAAATTGTCGGCCGCCGTCCCAGAAGGCGATCGGAACCTGCACGGTCACCTGGTGCCCGGGTTGCAGGCCCAATTCGTACTGCCCGTTTATGTACTCGCCGATGTAGCCCCGGTAGGTATCGTTCAACGGATCCGTGGGATCGTACAGGGCCTTTACGCCGTTTTGCGTCACCTGACTGGTAAACGCCTGGATAGTCGCGCCTGTCCCGACGACGGAGTCGCCAATGGGAGTGATGGATTGGACCGTCACCTGGTCACCCGGTTGATATCCGGAACCTGCGGTGAAGGACTGGACGGCGTAAATGTTGTTGTTGCCGGCGAGGACTGCTGTCGCCGCGGTCCCGCCGTGAGTATTGCTGAAAGTTACATTGAAGGTGCCTGTGTAACCGGTCCCACCGCTGGCCTCCACGCGGACCACCTGCCCCGCGGTGTTATCCGCGGTCGAATTGGACCCATAGAGGATTGGAAATATCACGTCACTGCTGTTATTCATGATCGTGACGAGCTTGGCCGCCGGCAGGTTCGCATTCGGATTGTTCGGATCTTGGGGGAAGCTGTAGACCACCGAGCCCAGGCCTTGCGATTGCATGGTTCCCATGGGGAGGCCAGTTGTCGGATTGGTCGGGAGCGTCGGAACGAACGCCGACAGCAGGCAGACGTCTTCTAGCTGCATCAGCCCGGGTGTAGACCGAGTTCGGCGCCTGCCGCGACGCGCACCGGCATGGCCGCGGAGGAGCAAGTGATACTTGAGCGAGAATAGCCTGTTGGAGCACAACATCGCAGATAGCCCTCAGCCCGGATTTCCCAGATGAGCGTTGACCTTGTTGACCCGGACCTCGTCCGGCTCCCTTGAACACGCATTGGACACCAACCGCATTCCTGGGTCCAACAAAAAGACGGCGAGATTGGCGCGGTCGGCAAGCCGGAGGCCCGTCCGGATGCCTCGACGGCCCCCTATGATTCGTCCTTCGGCCAGTCTCCCTCGCCTCACGGCAAACCATCCCCGCCCTCCTCGGCTCGACGCCCCCTCTTACCGGGCCGTCACGTCGGCGAAGAGGCTGCTCTCACTCAAGCTCTGCAGAGGATCGGCCGCGCCGCCGTTCCGGCTCTCATCGCGGCCCTTGAGGATAACCGTCTCCATGGATGGGCGCGAACACGGGAGTTCGGTAGGTCGAGTGATTTTCTGGGCCGGGTCGTACTTGCAGGTTTGTTCCCTTCGGACGGCGAAGTGGCGCTAAGGACGCCGGGACCGGAAGAGCCGCTGGGAGCGGTGTTTGACTTAAGAGACCGCCCTGGTCGTGGTTGACGGCGATCGGGGACTGCTGCGGCGGATGGTCGAGGTGTTCCTAGGCCAGTGCCCGAAGCTGCTGGGCGACATCCGCGACTCGATCCTGCACGGGGACTGCGTTACTGGTGCGGGCAGCGCACAAGTTAAAGGCCTCGTTGGGCAGCTTCGGTGCGCAAAGGGCCTACCAGGCAGCCCTGCAGTTGGAGGAACTGGGGGGTGCTACGGATGTGACAGGCTGCCAACACGCGTTTCCTGAGCTGGAGGAGGCTGTCAAGCGCCTTCAAGAGGGGTTGGCCGATCTCCTTAGAGGGACGGGAGCAGTCGATGTTGATGCCCGTGGAGGGGGGTATAACCGAAAGTCGTGTACGGGAGATGGAAGGGCGGCGGGGTATCCTTGGTGATGCAACCGCTACGAGCACACCATTTGGCCCACGAGGCCCAAGAGTCCCCCGCCATGAACGAGTCTACCACCGACCTCCGCATCGTGCCCACGCCCACCGGCCAGGACGTCCTCACCGAGGTCCTCCGGGATGGGGCCCGTCGCATGCTCGCCCAGGCCGTCGAGGCGTCGCTGGCGATCGGCGACGGGGCCTTGGGCTTCTGGAAGGCGATGCGCCAGGTCTGGGGCACGACAAGGGAGCAGAGGTGCTGGGTCCACAAGACCTCGAACGTCCTGCACCACTTCCGCGCGCAGTGGCCGACTCGGCAAATCGGGCTGAAACGAAAGGCTCTTAGCCGTTCTGTACTTTCCGCGATTTGCTTCCCTAACCCCCGAGCCGAGACAGGTAGATGGATGTCGGTCCCATCGGGATGATGGCGGTTACCACGCCGATCCATCAACCCGGCGGGAGCCAGCTATGACATCTTCGCACCAGGTCCCCGTACCGTGCGAGTGGTTCTCGCGCCTCGCCGGAGTCCTCGATCGCCGGTCCGCCCCCGGGCTGGTCTGGCTGTTCCTCGGCGCCGTCCTGGCCCCCGGCCGGCGGACGGTCACCGGCTGGATCCGCGCCGTATTTTCCGGGGACGTCATACATGTCTCTGGCTGCGCCCAGGTTTGAGCATGACCTGCGTAACTCAAGACGTCGAATGGCCACGTTGACGATCGAATGCCGAAGCACCGATGTTGGTGGATAAGGAACCCAAAAGGGGTTTCGGAACTGCTCAGGAGAGCCCAAATATTGGCCTATACCCAGGATGCAATACGAGTTGCGAATCTAGGACTCGAAACGACACGCGCAGCATTTTGAATGCCGCATACGGCCCTTTACAGGGTCGTTTAAGTGGTTTTCTCAAAGTGACTTAGGGCGATTTGCATCAACTATTCACCACTGGAAATGCCGTGTACGGGTCAAACTGTACCGTGGGTTCGAATCCCACCCTCTCCGCTTCAAGACGGGAAACACCTGCCGAAGGCGATGAGCAGGCGTGGAGACCCTTTCAGGCGGATCTTCCGCCGCAATAGCGCCCAGACGAGGCTCCGCTCTTTCCGCAGGACACCCAGCCACGTCTGACTGTCGGCAGTGACGCTCAGGTCCGGCGACCCGGTGTGCCCGTGCTCGACCCGGATTGTCTTGTCCCGGATCACGACAGTGGCCAGCGCGGGCTCTTGCCCGGTGAACGTGAAGTGGTAGGTCGCCGCCAGTCCTTGTGATTGGTTCCGCTGGAAGAGGCGCGGTAAGAACGCCAGGAAGCCGCGAATGGAGCCGGGCCGCAGCCCACTGCCGACCAGCTTGAGTCTCTTGTGCGGAAACCGCTTCGTCGCGTGGTCCTGCGCATCCGAGCCGGGCACCACGTAAAGCGTCTCCTCCTTCGCCTGCAAGGGGTCGACCACGTCCTCCAGATACGTCTTGCGATCCTCCAGAAACGGCCCGATCACATCCTCGCCCGCGGGGCAGACCGCCATGCAGTACGCCGCTTTGTAGTTCGGCCCGAAGCCGAGGCTCTGCCACATGGAGGCCGTCTCGCTGTCGCTGACCCGGCGGCGGTAATCGAGTGCGTCACGGCTCTCGACGATGTTCTCGACCCAATCGCCGAATCCGCCCAGGAATTCACGGTAGTTGTGCGTATAGCAGGCCGAGAAATTAAAGTGCCCGTCGGCGCCGATGGCACCCACAGGGCAAGCCGCCACGCACAGCTTGCATTCCAGGCAGGGGTTAAAGTTGAGCGGCGAACGTTCTTCGGAGATCTCGGCGTCGACCAAGATCGTGTCCAGCAGGATGAAATTGCCGAACTTCGGATGAATGACGTTGCGATGGATGCCCATCTGGCCAAGCCCCGCCGCGACGGCGACCGGTTTGTGAGCGACCACCCAGATCTTGCCGGGGGAGCGGTCCATTTCCATGGGGAAACCCATCGCCGGGTTGACCGCCCGGTGACCCTCGGCCTCGAGGGCGGCGACAATGGCCCTTGCAACCTCATTGGTCCGCTCACCCGTGTGATGGAACTCCAGGTTGGCGACAGAGCGGGCAGGGCTGCGGATCGGCTCCCGGTTCATCCGGCAGACGATACTCACCAATCCCTTGGTCCAGGGGAACTGGCGGAGGATATCCTCGCGCTGGTCGTCGAGCTCAGGTCGCCCGATCGAGACGAATCCCACGTCGTCTGCCCCCGTATCCAGACACAGACGGCGAAGCCGCTCGGCGTCCAGCACTTTCGGCGGCATCGTCCTGGGAATCTGCCGATGCCGGATCACGGTCGGATGGTCGTCGAGTTTCATCACGAGAACTCCCCTCAATTCAAGTACCCATCGACAGAGAAATATGTTGTATATACAACTTCAAGGCACTGAGTTGATCGCACCGGCCGGATGGGGTGCGTCACGAAGTCGGCTCTCCGAAACCGAGCCGCGAGGCCATGTGACGGAGGGCCGTCTGGCCGTCCTCGCCGATCAGCCGCGTTGCCTGGACCTGGGCGTGCTCCCACGCTGGCAGGATCTTGCCGAGGAGCTTGGTCCCCTGGGGTGTGAGCCGGATCGTCTGGTTCCGGCCCCCCGTCGGGGGGACTGACGCCACCCAGCCGTTCTGCTTCATGAGATCCAGGTCCCGGCTGAGGGTGGATTTCTCGATCCGCAGGATCCGGGAGACCAAAGCGGGCCGAGCCTCACCCATGTGGGCGACGGCTGAGAGAATGTTCGCCTGGCTGATCCGGAGCCCGAACGGTCGAAGTGCTTCATCGTACAGCGCGGTGATTACCCGATTGATCAGCCGGAGCCGAACGGCGATGCACTCACGCGCCATCCGATCAGCCGCTTCACAGCTCGAAAGTCGTCGTTCCATGATTGAGTTGTATCTACAACGAGCCGCTTTGTCAAGGAGAATCCATCTCGCGGCCGTGCTGGACCTGGCTCGCTCGGTCTGCTTCGATCGAGCTAATTGGTTGTGATCGAGCGAATCGTCGAATCACCCCAATCCCTTCCAGACTTTGAGAATCTCCCGGTTTTTCTCGACCTGGTCCTGAGCCTCTTCGAGAATCGCCCCGCAGACCAGAGTGCAGAGCTTCTCGATCAGCGGATCGCCGATGCGGTAGAAGACTTGAAGCCCGTCCTTGCGGCGCCGAACCATGCCGGACTCGGTCAGCATCTTCAGGTGCTTTGAGACGTTCGCCTGGTTCTGGCCGGTCTCGGCGACCACCGTGCCAACGTTCTTCTCCCCCGCCATGAGGGTGCGCAGGATTGACAGCCGGGTTGGGTCGGCCAGCATCCGAAACTTGTCGGCGACTCGGTCCAGGAACTCGTCGGGGATAGCCGCTCGCATGGGGTTGATTGTATATCCGGATGGCAGTATAGTAGATCAGTGTTTGAGTTAATTCTAGCACGGCAGACGGCCGTGTCCAGAGGCGCAGTCGGAGCGCGCTCTCGCGGAAGCAGGTGATGTTCGCCGTCGACCTGCCGCGATACCCCTGGCCGAAGACCGTCTCCACTCCGTTTGTCGTGCACAGGTCCCGGCGTCCGTTGACCGGTATTCATTGAGCCCTGAACCCCCTAGGGGAGAGCATCCTTTGTACCAAGATTCGACGACCCGCCGACGATTCCGGCCGGTGATGTCCGGCGTGCTGGGCTGCCTTGTTGGCGTGGCCGCCGGGGGCGTGCTCAGTTTCGCATCGCGGCCTTCGGCCGCCTGGGCCGACGGCCACGGTGCCCCCGCGGGCGGCCCCAAGGCGCCGATCCAGGAGGTGCTCCATTGCCCGCTGGCCTTTGCCGGGGTGCACCTGCTCAAGGACCTGCCGGAGGTCTCACAGGTCGCCTACCACTTCTGCAAGGCGGTCAACGGCGACCTGAACCAGTGCGTCCTCTATGACGGGACCGGGCCCGACGCCAAGCTGATCGGCATCGAGTACCTGGTGAGCGACGCGGTCTACCAGAAGATGCCCGCGGACGAGAAGAGCTTCTGGCACGATCATAAGTACGAGGTCGACGCGGGGTATCTCAAAAGCGTGACCCAGACGGGTGACGAGGAAAAACAGACGCTCGCCAAGGTCCGTACTCTCTGGGGCAAGGTCTACCATACATGGGCTTCTGGGACCGACTATCCCCGCGGGCCGGCCCGGCTTTACTGGTCGGTGACCGGCGAGCAGCCGTTCGTCCTCGCCCCCGACGCCAAGCTGCCGCCGGAACTCGACAAGGTTCGTCGGTCCGGAGCCAGGTGATCGCTCGCGTGATTCCCTCGATCGGCGTGCGGGCCGAATAGCGCCGCAGCATGTCGTTCAACCTGTCGACCACCCGCCCCAGGCTGGCGGGATCGTTCTCTCGCCAGCTTCCGGGCGTGTTTTTTACGGGGGGTCGTAGCCTCCCGGGTTCCACGGGTGGCAGCGCGACACACGGCGCAAGCCCTTGGCCAATCCTTTGATCGGACCGTATTTTCTGAGTGATTCGATCATGTAACGGCTGCACGTCGGCTCGAAGCGACACGCCGGACCGAGCAGGGGGCTGAGTGTGACCTGATAAATCCGGATCAAACCGATCAAGACGGCGATCAGGCCGGTTGCCGGCCACCGCCTGACTCGCGCCCATGTTGCCGCCAAATTGCACATCGTTCTTCTACCGGCTGGCCGTCGAGATTCAACCGGGAATCACGCCCTGCTGGCGGACCTTCAAACGCCGGGCGATTTGACCGGCCAGCACGACCAGCGATCGACGAACCGCGCCCAACGATACGTTCTGCCGGCGAGGCAACACAACCAGATCGATTCCGGATGGCAGATCGGCCTTGCTCAGGCGGAACGCCTCGCGGATCAGGCGCTTGAGTCGATTGCGGGCGAAGGCCGCACGGACCTTCTTGCGCGATACCGAGATGCCCAGGCGGGGATGGTTGCGGCCATTTTCGACTCCGTAGACGACCAGGATGTCGTCAGATTCCGAGCGCCGCCGCTCGTAGGCGCGGCGAAAATCTCCCGGGTCTTTGAGTCGCTCGTGAGGGCGGAAGGTCGCCTTGAGGTTCATGAGGGGCAGTCGGCCTCTTGACCGGGGGGCTCCGGCATCCGAACCATGCGAGGAGCGTTGAGTCGCTGACGGATCAGGCGTCCGCGGCGCATCAGATGCCAGATCGTGAGGGCACCAATTGCAAGAACAGATACCAGCTCGGTACCGAGCAAGATGGCGATCGCTCGTCCCAGCCTGGGCCGGGCCTCGGGGCGCTCGTCGAGAATCCGGCGCAGGCGGCTGCGCCCTGGTTTGCGCGGTGCAGGCTTTTTGTTACTCGGATCTGGACGTTTTTCGTCAATCATGCGAATCAGCCGGTGAGGTCGCTTCGACCTGATCGAGCAACTCGCGCAGCTCATCGGCGACGCTGGTCACACGGCGGTGCACCTCCGAGAGATGGTCGAACAGTTGAAGGATCACTTCGACCCCGGCCAGATTGACTCCCAGGTTGCGCTGAAAGCTCACGATCGTCCAGAGCCTGCGAATCTGCGCTGGCTCGTAGCCTTCGACTGGGCCTTCCTGGCTGGCCTTGATCAATCCCAAGCGCTCGTAGCGGGAGAGGGTTGTGATCGAGGTCGCCAGCCCCTGGGCAACGATGTCACGCGGGATGATCCGTCGAGTCATGGCGAGAGGTCCCATGAAAACGTCACCACAGCCCCTCACGCGGGTTGGACGGGTTGCGTTCGGAGAACTCCTGGATCAAGCGGCGACTCGCCGCGTCGGCGGTCTTGGGAACGACGACTTTGAGCAACACGAACAGGTCGCCTTCCGGCTTGCCGCCGGACGCGGGGATTCCCTTCCCCTTGAGCCGGAGCTTCTGGCCGCTGGAGCTACCCGGAGGGATCGTGAGCGACTTCATGCCGTCGACCGCCGGGACATCGACCTTGGCTCCCAGAACAGCCTCGCCGACGGTGATCGGAACCTCGACCTGAAGGTTTCGCCCGTCGCGTTTGAAATACGGATGCGGCTCAACGTGGATGGTGATGGTCAGATCGCCGGGGGGTGCTCCCTTGGGGCCAGGCTCTCCTTGGCCCTTCAAGCGGAGCTTCGCGCCGGTATCGACGCCGGCCGGGATCTTGACCACCAGGCTCTCCCGCTTGCCGTGGCCGTGCTGTACGTCGATGGTCGTCTCGCCACCGCTGACGGCAGTCATGAATGGTATGCTCAAGCTCGCTTCGAGGGTGCGGCCGGCGCGCGGCCGGCCCGTGCGGCCGCCGCGCACCCTGCCCATCAAATCTTCAAAAATGCTGGGCCCGCCGGCCTCGTCACCATGAGTCGCGCCCCCGAACGAGCCGAGCAGATCGGATATGTCGATGTTCTCGAAACCTGGTTCCGCATACCGAGAAGCCCACTCGGAGGAGCCGGCCCGTGGACCGGATGCGGCCATGCCTTCGAAAGCCGCGTGGCCGTACCGGTCGTACCGCGCCCGCTTCTCCTGGTCCGAGAGGACGTCGTAGGCCTCCTGGACTTCCTTGAATTTCGCCTCGGCCGACTTGTCACCGGGATTGACGTCCGGGTGAAATTTCCGCGCCATCGCGCGATACGCTTTCTTGATCGCCTCGGGAGCTGCGTCGCGAGCGATTCCCAAGACTTCGTAAAAATCGCGTTGGGCCATCGTGCGCGGACCTCGCGGGCTGCCAGTGCGTCAGCCCGATCTGCCATCCGGATCAAGGGTTATGGGATCCACCTCCCGGCGGTGCTCTTCCCATCGGATGGCGTGGGAAAGACCGTCTCCGGCCGATTGCGATTCCGCAGAATTGTACTCCGCTCACGTAGGGCGATTCAAGCGAAAGCGTATCCTCAAGCGCCAGAAGTCGTTCAGCCGGCTGTCAACTTCGCGCAAGAGCCCGACCGCCCCACGGGCATGCGCCTCTTCGTGCGAAGCCCTGTGCGATCAAGGCCCGGACGCGCGGTAGGGCTGTTTCTGTCGAAAGAGCTCGAGCCGGTCTCGGTAGGCCTTGATCTTGATCGCGTCGCGCGACAGCTCAATGGCCTTGGACTGCCATTTTACGGCCGCATCGAAGTCACCGGCCTCGGCATACGCCGCGGCCAGGGTGTCCAGTGATTCGGGAGATTTCCAGCGCGACAGTTCGCAGGCCTTCTCGGCCGACTCGACGGCGCACCTGGCGGACCGATGCTTTGGGTCCGGGCACGTCGCCTGTAACCATGATCGCGCGTTGTAGCCCCTCGGATGGTCTGGTTCCAGCCGGATCGCGGTGCTGAAATCGGCGAGCGCCTGGTCGTACGCCTTCTTGGCGTTCCAGGCTGTGCCACGGCTCACAAACGCAAGGGCGTAGTACGGCCGCAAGGCGATCGCCTGAGAGAAATCGTCGATCGCTTTGTCGTAGTCTCCTTTCGCGTGCCAGGCACGGCCGCGGTCAAAGAAAGCGACCGCATCTTCGGGGCGAAGCAGAACCGCTTCGTCGAGGTCTTCGATGGCCTTGTCGTATTCCTTCTTGGCTATCAGCGCATTCGCTCGAATCTGGCGCGAAATGCTCTGGGACGGATCGAGCTCGATGGCGATCGAAAAATCAGCGATTGCCCTGTCGAACTCTCTCTTCTCAGCCCAGACGACGCCGCGGCCGCAGAGCATCACCGCTCGTTGCTTGCGGAACCTTGGGGACACGGACGTGCGATTGATCGCTTCATTGAAGTCCTTGAGAGCCCTGTCGAGGTCTCTCTTCTCGCGATGCCAGACGATCGCTCGCAAATAATAACCCCAAGGATCGTCCGGGATCTTCGAGATATAACGGGCGCAAAAATCGAGCGAGTGCTCGACAGAAACAACCTCGTCGGACTCGACCATGCCTTTCAAGCCTCTGTCGTCGACGGAGATCATCAGCTCGCGGCCGTGATCCTCGACGACCCGGTAGATCTCAACTCTGAGCGGACTGATGAACTGGTTGCCGACCCGCAGTTTGAGACCAGGCAGTTTCTGGATAACTCGAAGGCCGACGCGGTCGTGTCCCGCGGGTGTCTGGCCGCGCGCAGAATCAAGTCCCAGCGCCAGCGCGCCCAGCGCACAGAAAGTCACCAGCCATCCGAATCGAGTCTTGCTCGAAGCCATCTTCAGGGCGCGTGGCATGCCGCGTCTCACGGTTCGGGGCCTCCGTCCGGGCTGTTGCTCGTTCGTGTGCCGGAGCGCCCGAGATCATCTTGATGATACATCAGCCCTGGTCCGAGACGACAGGGGAGACCCTCGAAGCAAGGCGATCGTGCGGATACAATGAAATCATCTTTGGCCAAGGGAGATCGAATTCTTGACACGCGTCGCGGTGATCCTGCACGAGCGGCTGGGAAACTGGGTCAGGCAACTTCGTCCCCGGCTGCACGATCAGCCGATCCGATGGTTCGAGACCCGGTCGGCGGCGGACCTGGAGGGCGTCATCGGCGGGCTGGCCTGTCCGGTCGTGTTGATCGACCTGGGAAAGCACCCGGTCACCGGCCTGACGGTCCTGGAGCAGGTGCTCCTCCGAACTCCCGATGCGTGGGTGCTCGTGCTCGATCCTGAATCTCACCCGGGTGCGGCCGACCTGGCACGCGAGCTGGGCGCGACCCATGTGGTGTCGGGGTTCATGCCGCCCCCGCGAGTGGCGGAGCTTCTGGCTCGCTGGATCGCGCTGGCTCTGCACCGCATCGACCAGCGCGGCTGGTCGAGGACGGCCGCTCCAGAATCGGAGATGAAGCCGTGGGGCTGGCTAGCGGATTACCTGGGGGATCCGGGCTCGTCTGACATGAGTTCCTACCACTCCCTCGAAGCCGTGCGCCCGCATGTGCCGACTGAATGCTTGTCCGATATCCCCGTGCACCCCTGACGGACGAGGACGTCTCGCACCCTTTAATTCCCGCCGTTTGAATTACAAAGGAAGATTGCCGATGTTTGGAAAGACCAACGCGACGCTCACTGAGCGGGCTGTTCTCGACGCA
The DNA here is from genome assembly GCA_963781785.1 of uncultured Isosphaeraceae bacterium. Classification (GTDB taxonomy): domain Bacteria; phylum Planctomycetota; class Planctomycetia; order Isosphaerales; family Isosphaeraceae; genus CAWAHD01. The sequence goes on from CAWAHD010000002.1 coordinate 3,234,561, forward strand.
TTGAAAGGGGTCAAGGACCCTGATCTCGGCCGCGACCTGGTTGACCTGGGAATGATCAAGGACGTCCGCATCAGTGACGGTGCCGTATCGCTCACGGTCAATCTCACGACGCCTGCATGTCCGATGAAAGCGCAGATCGAGCGCGACGCTGCGCACTGCGCTTCAGGGCCGCCTGCCCGGCGATTGGACATTCCATATCACCATGAGCGCCGAAGTGCGGGGCAAGGGAATCGCCGAGACCGGCGACATTCCGGGTATCAAGAACGTGATCGCGGTCGGGTCCGGTAAAGGGGGGGTAGGCAAGTCGACGATGGCCGCCGCCATCGCCTTCGGCCTGCGGTCGTATGGCACCAATGTCGGGCTGATGGACGCCGACGTGTATGGACCGTCGATTCCTCATCTGGTGGGCGCGACCGGGCGGCCCATGGCTCGGGGCGAGCGGATCCAGCCGATCGAAACCAATGGTCTAAAGCTGATGTCGATGGGATTTCTGCTCGAGCCCGAGAAAGCGGTCATCATGCGCGGACCGATGCTTCATGGAATCATGCAGCAGTTCCTCCGGCAGGTGGATTGGGGGCCGCTTGACTACCTGGTGATCGACCTGCCGCCAGGGACCGGCGATGTGCCGCTGACCCTGGCGCAATCTCTGCCGCTCACGGGTGCGGTGGTCGTCTGCACGCCCCAGGAAGTTGCGCTCCTGGACGCCACCCGCGCGATCACCATGTTCCGCCAACTGAAAGTGCCGGTGCTCGGCATGATCGAGAATATGGCCTTCTTCGACGTGGTCGCCTATCTCAGAGAGCGCGGCGGTCCCGAGGCCCATCGGTTGATCGACGCCAAAAGCTTCTTCGACTCACCCGGCGACGAGCGGGTTTACCTCTTCGGCCACGGTGGCGCCCGCCGCCGGGCCGAACAGCTCGGCGTACCGTTCCTGGGCGAGGTACCGCTCAACATTTTCCTCCGCGAGGCCGGCGACGCTGGCAAGATGGAACAATCGCTTCTTCCCGGCTCCCCCGCGCGGCCGTATCTCCTGGGAGTCGTCGAACAGCTCGCCGCACAGATCAGCATCCGGAACATCCAGGCGCCGAAGATGCCCAAGCTGGAGGTCATCGGTTAGTTACCATGCGGCAGGGGAAGGTAACCATGGCCGCCGAGATTTCGGGGCCGAATGGACGGAGATCGACGGTTTGCTCGGCCTGGATTTCCTGCGCGACAACGTACTGACAATTGACTTCCGGGCCGGCCAAATCGCTTTGGCTTCAAGCCATCATCGCGTCATCGTGGCTCTTACCCTCGCCTCAGAGCCCGCCCAGGCGTCGCCCCGGTCGGCTCGCCCTTTTCCAGAACCAGGGTCCCATTGACGAGCACATGCTCGACCCCCTCGGCAAGCGTCCGGCCGGCGGCGTAGGTGGAACGATCGATCACAGTCGCCGGGTCAAACACGGCGAGGTCGGCCACGAAGCCGGGACGAATCAAACCGCGGTCGGTCAGGCGAAAACGGCGTGCGGCGTGGGTACACAAGTGCGTCACCGCCTCGGGCCAGGAATAATCGCCGAGCTCGCGAGTGTGATAACCCAGATAGCGGGCGAACGCACCCCAGCCGCGCGGGTGTGGGAACCCGCCGCAGAAGATGCCGTCTGAGCCCGCCATGTGCGCAGGATGACGCAAGATCGCGCGGACATCGGCCTCGGTTCGATCTCCCGGACGGAAGGCCACGATCCCCACCGCCATGTCGCAAGCTGCAAGAATCTCGCAGACGAACTCGCCGGGGTCGTGTCGGGCTTCTTGGGCCGCTGCGGCGACCGTGTGCCCTTCGGCCCAGCGCCACTCCGGGTCAGCCACCATCGCAATCGTGAGATTCTCAAGCGAATAGGGCATGTCCGACGAGAACCATTCCGACTTGAGCCGGCCGCGCACGGCCAAACTGCGGAGCCGGTCTACCGTCGCCTCGATCCCCCCCTCCTGGACCCACGCAGGCAGGGCGAGCATTCCCAGGATCGTGCTCCCCGCCAAGTAGGGATACGTGTCGTACGTCAGGTCGAGCCCGAGCGCCCGTCCTTCGTCAAGCAGGGGCAGCAAGAGATCGGCCGGCCCGTTAAAATGCGACACGTGGGCCGGCACTCCGGTAGCCTTCGCGATATCGTAGACCTCGCGCATCCCCACGGGGGCGAGCGGTCCGTAGCCGCGCATGTGAGTCACATAGACGCCATTGCATGCGACGATCGGTTCGCACAGCGCCGCAATCTCACGGGTATCGGCGTAGCGGCTTGGTATGTAATCGAGCCCGGTCGAGAGCCCGACTGCCCCGGTGTCCATCCCCTCCGAGACGAGCTTCTGCATGGCGCGGATCTCGTCGTCGCGGGCGGGCCGGGGATCGAGCCCCATGACTTCCATCCGGATATTGCCGTTGGGGATCAGATAGGCCACGTTGATCGCGATGCGACAATCGAAGCGGGCGAGGTATTCGTCGACCGTCCCCCAGTCAGAGCATATTTCGGCGGGGTTGCCGTTGAAACCTGCGGTGTAGCGTCGCATGTAGTCGAGCGTCCCGCGCGACGCCGGTGCAAACGAGCTGCCGTCCTGACCGATGAGATAGGTTGTCACGCCCTGGCGCAAGGCCGGGAGATGAATCGGGTCGGCCAGGAGCATGAGATCGCCGTGGACATGCGCGTCGATGAAGCCGGGGACGACGTAGCATCCCGAAACGTCGAGTACGCGAACAGCCGGAGCGCCTTCAAGCCGCCCGACGTCGGCGATCATGGTGTCAAGCACCGCCACGTCGGCGCGAAACAGAGGTCCCCCTGACCCGTCGATCACACAGCCCCCCCTCAAGATCAGGTCGAATGTCATATCGGGGTCCGATGCGTTTCAAGGTTTCGCGTTTGATTTGCTCGACCGGCGGGTTTTGCCGGGTCCGGATGAAGGTTCGCCTGGCTCGGGTGCCCCGGCGGGCTTGGGCCCGCTGGAACCCGAATCGGGGTTCGGCGTATCCGTCCCTTTCCAGATGTACCAGCTTGCGACGGTACGATAAGGCCGCCACGATTCGGCCAGGGCATGGCAATCGCGGGGAGCAGGCAACTCGTTGAGCCCGTGGCGCTGCCGCAGTGCGGACCGCACGCCCAGATCGCCGGCGGGGAGGACGTCGGGCCGATTCATGACAAAGATCAGGAACATCTCGGCGGTCCAGACGCCGATCCCCTTGACCGCCGTGAGTGACTCGATGATCGCCTCGTCGTCCCAGGTATCGTCAAATTCGTCGAGAGGCACCTCCCCGGCCGCGACGGCCCCGGCCAGGTTGAGCACATAGCGGGCCTTGGGGCCGGAGAGTCCGACGCTCCGCAGCCGGGTCTCCCCCAGCTCGATCAACCTCTCGGGCGAGTGCGGGTCGCCACCGATCGCAATCAGCTTCAGGTTGATCGACCTGGCAGCCTTGGACGAGATTTGCTGGCTGACGATCGAGCGCACCAGTGCACTGAACCGGTCGGCATAAGGTTCCAGGAGGCAAGGACCGATTCGATCAATGATCGCTCGCAAATGCGGGTCGGCCCGGCGCAGGTGCCGTACTGCGGCCGCCCAGCGATCGGAGGGACTGGGAACAACCTTGCGAGTGCGCCCCGAACGGGGGCGAGAAGAGTCATTCATGACACGATGCGGCCCCGCTACGACGTCGCCGCCGACTCCTGGCTATAGGGCGTTGTGAGCACGTACTGGGGATTGGCGTCCTTGTAACGACCGACCAGGTTGAGCCGTTCAATCGCCCGGGGAATGAACTCCATCGCCTGGTCGATGCGATCGTCGGGCTCGGCGCAACTGAACCGCAGGAAACCCTGGCCGGCCGCGCCGAAGCACTCGCCGCCCAGGCAGGCCACGCCGAACGAATCGTCGGCCGCTTCGAGCAGGTAGAGTGCCAGACCATGCGAGGTGATCCTTAGTCGGTTGCACACGGCTCGTACGTCCGGAAACGCATAGAACGTGCCGGCGGGACGCACCACCCGGAAGCCGTCGACGCGCTCGAGGCCGTCGCAAAGCCGCTCAACCTTGCGGCGAAACCGCTGCATGTACAGGTCACGGGTCGGGGTGTCGTGCTGGAGCGCCGCCTGGGCGGCCCGCTGAGCCAGAGGAGGGCTGCACGAGGCCGTCGTGTTGATCAGCTTGCCCATCGCTTCCACCACGTCGGGCGCGGCCACCGCGAAACCGATTCGCCACCCGCTCATACTGTATGATTTGCTGAAGGTGTAGGCCGCCACGGTGTGATCGAGCATGCCCGGCTCGGCCAGGATCGACGCGTGCCGGCCGCGCCACACCATGTGGCAGTACGGCTCATCGGAGAACACCATGAGCTCGGTCCCGCGCACGACTGCGGCGATCTCGGCCAGGTCTTCGCGAGTCGCCACGCCGCCGGTGGGATTATGCGGCGAGTTGAGCAGGATCGCGCGGGGCTTGGGATCGCTTGCCAGGAACCGCCGGACGGCATCTGCCGACGGACGAAACTCCTCTTCGACCAGGAGTGGCGCCAGCACGGCGCGCGCCCGCGCCGCTCGATGTTGGGAATGTACGTGGGAAACTGGGGGCTGAAAATCAGCACGCCATCTCCCGGGTCGAGCACGGCCTCGCCAAAGTATTGCTCGAACGGCTTGGCGCCCGAGGCGACCACGATGTTCTCGGCCGTGACAGAATAACCAAATTCGGACGAGACGGCCTGGGCGGCCGCCGCGCGAAACTCGGGCAGCCCCAGGCTCGGGCAATAGCCGGTTTCATTATCCTCGATTGCCCGGATACCGGCCTGCTTCGCGCCCGGCGTGCTGGGAAATGGGCTATCGCCGATCTCCAGCTCGACGACGTCCTTGCCCTGGGCTTTCAGGCATCTGGCAATGTACAACACGCTGAAGGCCGTCTCGGCCGTCAAATTCCGCGCCAGGGAGCTGAGTCGCGCCATGAATGCCGTTTCTCCATCGAATCGAGCGAGGTGGGGCAGCCCAGAATCGGTGATCTGATCCGACAAGAAGTTTTGATTCTCAAGCCACGGATCTGCGGCCGCAGTTCGGTGCTATCGCGACGCGATCACCTGGGCAAGGCGCTTGACGACGCGGGGAATGACTGCCTGCTGGAGAATCTCCTCACCGGCTTCACGCTGGCGGTGCAGCGACTCCACGAACGTCATTTCGGGCCCGAGCCCCCAGTATTGCCGCACCGTGAAATAGACCCGGATCTGGTCTTCGTTGAACTCGCGGGTTCGAACCTGATATGCCGTCGATCGAGTCTCGATCGCCAGCCGGCACTGGAGCTGGCACGACTCGTTGAGCGCCAGGGTCAGCGCCGGCTCAAAGTTGATCACCCGGGCCCGGGGAAGCTCGAAGAGCCCTTCCAGCCCATGCCCGACTCCCATCGCCTCGGCCACGACCTCATCGTGGTTGCCCTCATAGTGAAAATCGAAGCCGAACATGACGTCGAGTGCCTCGCAGTCCAGCAGGCTGATCGTCAGCAAATGCGGAGCCAGCTCCAGAACCAGCTCGTGCTGGCGAAATGCCTCATCGAGCGACTCCGGATTGAAATGCCCCGAGCACAGCCTGCGCGGCTCGATCGCCAACCAACGATGAGCCTCTTGCTCTTTGTCACCTTCCAGGACGAGGTCACCGCTTTCCCTCGTGTAAAAGTTCCGCAGCTCGGGAAATCCCTTCTTCATCTGTTCAAAGAAATGCAAGACGGTGTCGCGGTTGTTCGGCAGCTCCATCTCGGTATTGAGATGGACATTGACGTAAAAATCATCGGCATCAGAAATATAACGGTTCATCTTGGAGATCCTGAGTGGCAAGGCACCCATACCTCGCCCAAGCTGCAACTTCACTGGAGGCTATCCCACAACGCCCGGCGAGGTTGCGGCGTCGTGCGTGTCATGACGGATGAATTTTACCACAATCGGACCGATCACGAAATGAATGCGGATCCCGACCTGGAATAATCGAACTTGGGCGTCTGCCCTGCGGCATGCCTTCACGGCAACCTGCTTTTGAGCCACGACCAAAAGTATAGTATAATGGGGAATATAGGATCTTTGTGATGGCTCTGGGCATCACGACATTTCTTCGACTTCGGACATGGGCTGAGCTGCGATCCTGGGCTGCGGAAGCTCGCCCAGTCCCAGGACATCAACAGGATTCGTCGGTCGGACAGAGCTGAGACAGTACGGCTTGGCCCCACCCACCTCAGCGAATTCGCAGAGGGGTAGGGGTGGGTATTGACCAAGGATGAAGGGTGAAATAAGGAACCCAGGAAGGCAGGAGGCCAGAAAATCCGGAAACGAAGATTTCGGTGCCGCTTCCAGTGGGCCATCCCGTCCTGGGGCTATTCCTGCCTTCCTGCCTTCCTCATCCTGTTTAAGCGGGGCTTCTGTCCGAAAGCGGATCAATGTTAGCTGACTGCCGGTTGTGCCGGATGGACTGCTGGACTCGATCCCGCTCGTCGTTCCTCTCGCCGTTCTTCTGCATTCGTCCGCTCTCCCTCCTCCGTACTTCTCCACGGCAAACTTCCCTCGACCCGGGCGATCGACTCCGCGTCCAACCGGCTTCGGTACGCCTCTCGATCGTGCGCTCCAGCCAAAGTACCAGAGCGCAGCAACTGCTCGGCAATCACCCGTGCTTTCAACTCGCCGCGGCACCCTCGTTGGCGGGCTCGGTTCAGCGCAACCCGGCGTGGCGACGTCGGTCCCCTGCGCAACCTCAAGCAAGATTTCAGCTTTGGTCGTGTGGCGATGGACTCCGGGAGTGGCAGGAAAGTGGCGCGCGGTGGCCTGTTTTTCGGCGGGTCTTCGTGCGAGTTCATGCGCGGGTTTTGGACATGGTTCAACGCAGGGTAACACCCCCAGTAGACCAGCCCGACGCGCAAGCGAGGGTAAGCCGAACCCTCGCTCGCGCGTCGGGCTGGTGTGATCGCCGTGGACGCGACCGAAAAGCGTTACCCAAACGGACGACCCATTGAACCATGCCAATTGTGGGACAATTGGCCTTCGTTGGTGCGCCTCCACATGGCGACGGCAGTCCCCTGCGCAAACTCAAGCATTAATTGAGCCAGAGGCAAGGAGTTGCGATTCCACAGTGCCACGGCGTATGGCACTTGTGAGCATTTCTGGGTGCCACTGGTCGTACGCGACCAGTGGCTTCATTCCTTTCGTCGTTCGTGAGGAGTGGAATCCGTCGGTAGCATGAGCAAGTCAACTCGTGGCAATCACCGGGCTCATGAAATGGCTTGACGGACTTTCGCTGGCCACTCATGGCCGCTTTAGTGCAACCCGGCTATCGCCCTCGGGCAATGACCGGAGGTCGTCGGTCCTCCCGGCAAAAGCACTGGTCGAGTACGACCAGTGGCACCCAAGCAAGAACGATCACCAGTGCCAGCCATCTGAGTGAGGGAACGTGACACAGGTCCTTTTCTAATTCGGGTTATCACGAATTCAACGGTATTGCGATTAGCCTCAATGAGCCTCGGCCACTCCGGAACGCCCACAATGCAATCGAATTCTCTCATGAAATTTGAACCACGATGAGCGCGTCAAAGTACACGCGAGGATGCGACGGCCGCGACGGACGGCGCTTGAGAACCTCGTCAGATGACAGACCACGAATTGAGCCCAGCTCGTCGTGCGCGCTCTCTCTGCGCCGTACCATTATTATGCGACGGTGTCGAAAATTGGGGCGTACCTACCGCACGGTATAACGTACGAGACGCGCTCCCACGCGTTTGGCTAATTGGCGGTTGGGGTGTTATCCCGAATAATGTTGGGCGACATTAGCGAAGGGTCGACCGTGCGGCGTTGGTTTGTGCAGTGAGACCGCGACGAGGACGCCGTCCGGCACGAGGGACGCGATCTCCTCGTCAGACCAGAAGAGTCAGTCGGCCACGACGACGTCCCAATGCGGCTGAGCCGCAACCAAGCACGAAATCGGAAATCTCAAATCCGAAAAGATGCGCGCACGGCGCGGGGATGTTACAGACGTAGACTTCAGGGCTGGAACCGAGCGATCACTCAACCTGCGGATGCCGACCTCGGTTGCGCTCACCTCGTGCCATTCAGCACGCAATGCCTGTCCTTCTCGTTCCCGTTGATAAAAACCGACCGCGCTGCGGAACTTCTGAGATGCCCCACTCCGAATGGACTCTTCGGCTGGCAGGGCTAGAATACTCCAGGCATCGCGGAAACGGCCGCATGAAGTTCGGCACGCTTGTCGCGATCCTGAAATCCGAAGCCCATCAACGACGGCGTAGAGTATGACGGGGCCGTGCGGACCTTGGGAAACTCTGCCCGGTACACCAGGAAAAGCCACATGACCGTTTCCAACTGGACTGAAACCGATTCAGAGCGAGCCCAGCAGATCTGGTCGGACTATGAACATCACCACGATTCGGCGGAACAAGCCCGCCAGACTGCTGGGATCGACCCTGCTAGCGGTCGAATCTGGTTTGGCCATTCGATCCAAGACGTAATCGCTCAGCGAGTCGTCGCCGGGAGCGATGCCCCCTTGTACTTCGTGCGGGTTGGCTATGCGGCTTACTACCGGAGAAGTTGCTGCAGCGAGCGATCGGCTGTCGTGTCACTCCGAGGTGGACTTGAGTGAACCATGCATGTCGCAGACGCTGAGGACTCAAAATCCTCTGGGAGTAACCCCGTGTGGGTTCGATTCCCACCGCCGGTAGTGGACTTACGATGAATATTTCAGGGGTAAGTGCGGAACGGACTTGGTAACACTCCCGGTGTCGCATTGGAGTGGCGTCGCCCATTTCGTTCACGTTGAATGGAATTATGTATGGTGTCCCCGGTACTCGGACATCAACACGATCCGGGCCTGGCTTGGTCACGTCTCGCTGAACACAACGAATGTTTATGCGGAGGTTGATATGGAGATGAAGGCCAAGGCCCTGGCGAACTGTGAGGTTGGTGGTGAGCAGCCTCAGAAACCTTGGCGTGAACAGGAGGATGTCATGGCGTTCCTGCGGACGTTGTAGTTGGTTATGTGGCGTCCGGTCTACCAAGGGAACAGGGATTTCGGCCGCTATTGACTGGACGCCATGTAGTTTCCGGCGCTCCGCCGCCGATGCATGTGTTCCGCCTTCCGTCATAGTTCCCGCCAAACTGTCCGCGCCAGCAATTGTTCATCGTTGCCGCACGAAGGATCTCGGAAAGGCGGATTCGTTGGGCTTGATCAGAGTATTCTACGCGCGGATCTCGATTTGCCCCGCATATTTCACAGCTTACGGCGTTGGCGCCTCAGGATCGGGCTCGACGGGAAGCCAAGGACGATTCGCAGCGAGGCGATGCTTTCGCGTTATGCCCTCCCACTTTGAACGAAATTATTTGGCCCACCCCCGGGAAGTCTGATTTCTTGTCCAGAATTTACACTGACAATTTGAGCCCTCACCGTCTCGACCGTTGGGTGTCTTTCCAGGATGATAGTCGGAGTTGCTGATCAGGTCAGCGCCAGCTTGAGAAGCCGAGGAGACACGATCGTGGACATCAGGATCCATAGCAAGGACTGCTCCGGCGAGACGGCGTTTTGGTTGATGAATTACTCCGGAGTCATCGCGCGCATTCGCGAGGAAGTCGGGCGAGCGGTCTGCGCCCGCTCCGAGGCGGAAGGGAGAGAGCCGACGGCCAAGGAGCTCGAGGAGGTCGAGGTCGCGGCGCGGTCAGTCCCCACAGAGATCAGCATCCCGGAGGAAGCATTCCGGGACGAGGGTGGCGTGGATGTCGGAGAGAGGATCTTGTCCAGCTTCTTTCCCGTTCATCGCCCCGCGGGAGCACGGATCGTCCAGCCCTTGGGCACGGGCTTCGACTTGTCCCCGTTGATCAAGGAGGGGGTCCGGATCCGCCGCGCATCGGGCGTCGACGATGCGTCGATTCGTACGCAGATCCTCAACGAGATGGCCAGGAGCCTTGACCAGTTCGGTACCTACACTCGCGACCGAAAGATGCAGGCGTTGGACCGGGCGATCGACGAGGCGCTGGCGGAGCCCACAACAACGCGGCCGAAATCAAGCGCCATAATGGTCAAGGTGGCGCAGCGAATGGTCGCCGGAATCGTCAAGGCTGCCCGCAAGGAGGGGGTGACCGACACGGCCCTGCGCGAACATCTCGCCACGCACTTGGCCGGGATGCGGAGGGAGATGGAGAAAATGGCCGGGTTATCACCCTGGATGGTCGAGGAATCGCTCCGCGCCCACCAGCAGGCGACCGCCGAGGTCCTGGGGCCGGAGAATCCGCCCGTCCCGGAGCAAATGGGCCAAGAACAGCGATGAGATGCGCCTCTTAATACGATCACGTGAGGGCAAGCATTCGCAATGATTCACCACGGTCTTCGATCCCGGTCCTTGCCGCGTTCTTGGCAAAGGCCTCGACCAGCCTGTCGCGAAATTCGCGGTACGGCGCGGCATCTGGGTCACCCGTGTGGCTCTTGGCGACGAATGCGTAGTACCGGCGCTGGGTGACCCTCGCCGCCTTCAAGGCCTGCCGGAGCCCCCATCCCTCCCAGCAGAGCGCCACGATCGTCTCGGCCGCTATCGGCTCCAGCGGCGGGATCGCCCGCGCACCACGGCTGAGCTTACCGACGACTTGGTCGGTCCATCGCTCGTCCCACCCCCAACGCAAGCGGTTGGTTCGCAGGACGGCTATCATGTCCGTACTGTCGATCGGCGGTAAAGACTGCGGTGAGTCCACTCGCATGGGTCGGTCCTCCACTGGCCGGTGCGGCAGGCGTGAGTTCTCTTCCCGATCGAGAATACCTTCTGGAAAGAGCTGGTATCAGGTAACTCGCGATGAGCCGTTAGAGGTACCGGCGACAGCCTCATCGCCAACGACAATTTACGAAGTTCGCTCATCTCCCCGATGCGGAGAAGTGAGCGCCCGGTAATCCTGTTCGATCGGAGGTCAAGCGCCCGTAGGTTTTTGAGTCGCCAAAGCTCTTCGGCACCCGCATCGGTCACGCTCGTGTTGATGACGGTCAACTCTTGGAGCCAGGGTAGCCGACACGCCGCCCGCAGCGCCTCATCGTCGCATTCGGATCCGTTCAGGAGTACATAGGTTATCGCATTGAATACATCTGGATCGAACGTCCGGCGCACCCACTCAGGCCATGGTGATTTGGGCCTCGGAAAGATAGGCGTTCCGTTCGACCATTGCCAGTTGCAAGCAAATTGGCCGCCGACTCGCTTGATCACCGCGACGGCTTCACGCTGCGCGCGGGCGCGGTAAGGAATCCAGCCAAGCCCTCCTCCCAGAACAAGGACAAGTGCCATCAGGCCCGACACGCTGAATCGAAGTCGACGGCGCGACGACTTGGGCAACGGTTGGTCTGACATCACGTTCCTTTCACGCGGCAAATCTGGTTTCTAGTCCAGGCTTTACATTGGAAAGGTGACGTAACTTATTATTTACAGTAGAAACTTTCATTTTTTCTATGTGTATATTCACCCCTTATACATGCGACATTTGTAAAGTACGTCTTCTCAGAAGTGGTCATGCGTTCCGATGTGCGCCGATTGAATCCTAGAGGATACCGCTCCTTTTGATTAACTGCACCCTCCAAAAACCTGCGCCTCCGGGGACGAGTCGCCGTAGTGCATCTCTTCGATCGGCGCAACCGGCGCATTCACAATGCGTGTCATTCTACCTATACTTATGGATGAACCGGTTCAGGCACGTTAGTACCGCAAAAGAAAGGAGAGACAATGAGCCCAAGCGGAGTCACACGCGTGGCCCATTACGCAACGCCTGTGTTGCACTCCAGTTGCGACCGGCGGGAATCTCAGCGGGCTCCTCTGCGCGGCATACGCATTGCAAATCCTTGCCTTTCGCCGCTACCCCTTCGATTCCGGTTTTACCCGAATGATCATCGGAAACTGTGTCGACGAGTCGTTGATACGCCCGCGCAAGATCCTCGGGTCGGCGGGACTTCCGGAGCACGGTGTACCAACCAGAGAGTTGCTCCTCCACGCTGATGACGGTGATCGCGAGATCAGACGGGCGCCTGGCCGCGCATTCCTGCGACACCTTGGGATGCCCATGCTGGAGCAACGACAGGGTATCCGTATCCAGGATGTACAGCGTCATGGATCGCCGTCGTCCTGATCCTCAACGACCTTGCCTCGGTACTCGGCAATTGCTTCCTGCCACTCGTCGAATAGCGGTTCGTCCCGGAAAATCCCGGCGATTGCGGTCCATGGATTCTCCTCGGTCGCGTCGACGTCCATGGGAACGAGAACCGATCCTTCGACCATTCGGTGATTGATGGCCTCACGAAGCCGCGAGAGAGCCTCTATTGGGGTCGCACCCTGGGCCGAGACCTCGAACGGACAACCACCGTTCGCCCGGAATCCGTCTTCTGCAATCGGCTCGATCAGGACAGGAATCTTCATGACAAACCCGCGCTGGCTCATAACCGTCCGGGCGAAATCGGTTCACACACGTGCGCTACTACCATACGACGGACCGACACGGAGGTGAACACGGGAACCGGCCGAAGGAAATGAGTGCTGGGACAGAATCGGGTTCGCCCGGAATACACGGGGCGGCTGTTCCGCGAGGGGAAGAGCGCGATTTCGGCCGAACTGGCGGGAATTCTCGCTCGGTTGGGCACGAGCGCGGAGGGCTGGCAGGCCCGGCTGGAGAAGCTCAAAAGCGGGCGACTGCTGGAACGGTTCCTGCCGGGCAGCCGCAAGCAGGTACTTTCGCGGAGCGAAAGGCGACGATTGAGGTGCACGACCTGGCCAATCTGGGCGGATGCCCCGCGCAATAAAGCGAATTGGTGAAGAATCCGTATCCGTCGTGGACCTGACGCCGCGTCGAGAAGGCGATCGATACTCAACATCCGGTGGTTCGAAGTGGCTTCGCTTCGACGTCATGAACCGAGACCACAATCGAGAAACGGTCTTTGCCGATGACAAGGATCGTCAAGCTTTTTTCGTGAAGGGTCACGTTTTTCGCTTCATTTTCGCCGCGAGGGCGAATGCACTGGCCGTTCTCGTTGTCGCCGGTCCGAATCGGCTCAGCGCTCATGCTTGGGACCGTGATCTTTGTCACTGTTGTGTTTCCGGCGCGGGCTTTGCCGACGTCGCGGCCTCCGGCCGGACTTTGGCTCTGGAACCTCGGGCCCTGGCTGGGAGGCCCGTTGCAGCTTGCCTTCGAGTTCCAGGGCCTTCTTGAGCTTGGCTGCGTCCACAAGGTCTTGTGGCCGCCCGGCGGCCAGCTTCGCAGTGAGGAGGTCTCCCAGGTTGAGGAAGTTTGCCGTCGTGCCGCCGATATCGAAGGTCCGACGGTTCCTCCAACAGGCTTTGAATTCCACACCAGGTATGCTTTTAAGTATGTCGATTCGGTTGGGAGCCACTCCGATGACGAGGAAGTCTTGCTTGTTGGTCAACGCCTTCGCGGTGGCGCCAAAAAGCGGTGCGCCGAACTCCTTCAGAGCGGCGTGGACACGCTTGGCATTTTCGTTCGTCGGGTTAACCCAGATGTCGAGGTCTTTGGTGCCGCGGGGCTCGGCGTACACGCCCACGGCATGGGCTCCGATGACGAGATATTGAGCCTGCCACCGGTTCAGAGCTTCCAAGAGCTCCCTCATGTCGTTGCTGAGTTGCTCAGGCACGAGCGGTTTCTTCCGAGGTGGCGAGGTCGCGCGCCTCAGTGGCCTTGTTACTTGTTAACCATGGGACGGGATGAATCTCGATATGAGATCGGTCAACCCGTTGAAGTTCGGGGTCCAGGCCACGAGCCGTGAACCACAAGCCGAGCATCTGGTAGATGGCGTTCCATGCCGCCGGCGCCCCGAGCGCCTGCCATTCGAGGATGGTTTCTTCAAGGAGCTTCTCCTGGTCTTCCGGGCTGAAATCACGAATCCGGACGGGTCTGTTTCGTCGGTCGCTCATAGGCTGAGTGTACCACGGCGAATGACGGGCGACAGCACTCTCCACTGGCCCGCCCTGGCCGCAATTCCAATGCGTGTCCCGTGCCGCTCGCGGCGCTCTGCAAGAACCCCTATGCTGGGTTTACCTCAATTTGGTGAGTGGCAGCACAAGCTGTCTCGGTTGGCTGCCGAAAGGCACCAAGCCGTGGTGCCGGTAGAAGGCTTCCGCCGGGTCGTCCTTGGCATCAACCAACATGGCGAAGACGGCGATTTCCGAGCGCAGCGATCGCTGTACGGCATCCCACAGCAGGGCCGCACCGAGCTTGCGCCCGCGATAAGCCTGGTCGACCGCTAGCCGCCCGAGTCGTGCAACGGGAACGGATGAATAGCGCGGCAACCGCTTCGCAAGCTCCGACGGCATATCGGCCAGGGGGATGCCGGCTGCGGCAAGCGTAAAGTAGCCAGCGACCTTGCCTCCCAGCGTTTCGATCGCTACATAACACGCCGTCGCGCGACGGCGGACATCCTGCCCTGCCTGCTTCCGGAAATACCGGTCGAGTGGCTCGACGCCGCAGCAGAAACTCTCCCTGTCATGGCTTGGATCGACTACCTCAATGATAAACTGCCCAGTCATTACCGAGGTTTCCGGATCAGTCGGGCATGGGCTTTCCCGGCTCGCTTCAGAGCGGGCGAGAACTCCGGCGGATTCAGCAGAAGGTTCACGAATCGCTCTTGATCTGCGACCGAAAGACGGATGAGTTGCGTCCTATCAAACCCGCGTGGCACCGGTTTCTGGGTGTCGAAGCCGGATGGGGATGAGTGCATCGGGTTCGACGTTCGGGTCCGGGAACACGCGTGCGTTCGGTCGCGATGAATTCAGCGGGGCACGGATCGGGAAGCTCGCGCCGTCGCGGCCCGAGGGGAACCGCGCGACGATCTGGCCGTCGTCGACCGAGAGGGGAACCGCGCGAGGGTGGGTCACGAGGACCATTGGCGGGACTGCGGAACCGGGCGGTTCCGTCCGGAAAGCCACCGACCAGGGGAGGCCCGGAATCCAGGGCCTCTTGAGGTTGTAGGAGACGGTGACCTCCGGATTCGGTCCGGGCAACGCCGTGGCCGCGGTCGGCTCCAGACCGGGAGAAATGGACCGGACGCCGTCCAGGTCGATCAGGCTGTAAACCCTGATGTGCCACGGCCCGGCGACTGCGTGGTCCGATTGGGAAGTCGCTATGGTCCCGGGCCCATTGGACAAGCTGCCTTTTTCGATCGCTTCGCCGACACTCGGGGCCGCAGGCAAGCCAATAATCCAGCAGTCCTGGCGATCGTAGTCGGCGCGGGTGACGGTCGCCTTGATTGCGGCGGGATCGGCCGGGCCCTGTGGCGGTGAGCCCTGGCAGGCCACGATCAAGGCGCCGTCTGCTGCCGCGGCCCACCGCCACCGGAGTGTGACTCGCATGCCGCCGGGCGTTGTGCCCAGGCCAGCACCCGAACGGGTCGCCCGGAGCTCGGAAGGGTCGGCCACGCGGGATAGAGCCACGGCGTACCCGACCGTCCATGAATCGCCCCACGCGGTCAGCGGCGTGTAATAGCAGTGGCCCTCCTCAGGCGGTTCGACGTCAAAGGCTCGATCCGGAGAAACCGGATCGAGCGACAAGCCGTCGAGCGCCTCAGCTTCGGCGGACGTCAGGCGAGTGCCCGCAGCATGGGGCAGCGGGTGAAGCGTGCGCAGGATCTTGACCGAGCCGCGTGGCGGCTCGGTCCAGTCGATCCGGATACGACCGCTTGGCTCCTGCAAGAGCCGAGGGGCTTCCAGCGGAGAGATCGGCGGCTGCGGCCGCGCCGAGACCACAACGCCCGGCGCGGGGAAGAGCCGGCCTTCGGACATCGAGTAGATGGCGTAGATGCCGTAGTAGTAAACCTCATTCGGATCGAGGTTCCGGTCCAGTGCATGGTCAAGCGCAGCCGGGATGCGGTCGCCGTCGCGCGGGTTCTTGGGTGGTCCATCCTGCTTGCGGATGACGCGAACTTCGGTCACGCCTCGCGGCAACGACCAGCCCAGCTCGACCTCGCGATGGCGAAATTCCACCCGCACGTCCTTGACGTCGGCCAGGAAGACGACCGGGCCGAGCGAGATCGCCGAAATCGATTCGGCCCCGCCGCGCTTGCTGAGCACCGCGTAGGCGACAGTGTCGCCCGGCGTCACGTGCATGTCGTCAAACTCACTCGTGCTGACCTCGGCGATCCGGGTGCCATCGCCCGGGTGATCGAGAGCGCTGCCCCGCTTGCGGACGATGATGAAGGTGAGAGCCCCCAGCCCGTCCAGGGGCGGGGGCGTCCACGAAAGCCGGATTCGATCACCCAAGACCAAGGCATCCAGCGCGCCTGGGGGGTCGGGCGGAGTCCGTTTCAGTCCGGCCAAGGCATCAGGAAGATCGGCGGCGATGGCCAGGCTCTGCTGGTAGAGCACCCGCGCGGCCGGAGGATCCGACCGCTCCACGTTCCGGGCACGAGCCGCCAGGGTCTCGGCCTGGCGAAGCTGCTGAGCCAGGTCGGTCCAGGCATCCAGGAGTTCCGGTGAGGTCGGGTCGACCAGCCGGCTCCAGCCCTCGACAGCCGCGCGGGCCGAGACCAGCCGTCCGCCGTCCCGCGCGGTCTGGTACGCCAGCTTGACGCGCGTGATTGCCGCTTGCCTTTGCCTGATCTTGGCGACCCCGTTCCGCGCGCCGGCGAGGGTCGGAGCAAACTCCAGGACCCGCGCCAGGTGCTCGAGCGCCAGGTCCAATTCGAAGTTGCGGAAGGCGTTCTGGGCTGCCTCGAAATGTCGAACCAAAGGCTCGGCGAACGCCTGGCGGAAGCCGCAACTGCACCGTCGCTCGTCGACCCACAGGCCCTTCTTGCAGACCGGGCAATCCCATTTGAGCGATGCCCCGCAGTGCCGGCATCGCGCCATGCTGGCTTTTCGCGCCACCGGGCTCATCTCGGTCACCCCCGTGCAATGGCGGCACCGCACGATGGTGAACCTGGCGGCGCCGTTGCTCTGGGGAGGCGCGAGGGCGCCAGCCGCGGGACCGTGTTCTGGCGAGTGCGGGGTCACGGCGCCGTGATCGCGCGCCACGTTCAGGCGGCGGCAAATCCGCCGGAGCAGGCGATCCGCCCGCTCGGAGGGGATTCCGACCGCGGCCGCTTCTTCCATCAAAGCGGATTGAGTGCCCGGGTCGAGCCGGGTCAAACCGTTGAGAACAAATTCGGCCACGTTGACAAACGACTCTTCGGTCTCCTGTGCCAGGGTCCGATCGTAGCGAGCCCGGGTTTTCGTGGAGCCCAGGTGGGATTGGGCATGCGTGATGATTTCAAGCCAGGCGGTCTTCTCGGCGGTGACCTGGGCTTTCTTCATCCACCGCTGGCGTTCGGCGTCGGCGCGGGTGGTGATATAGGTCACAGGCGCATCGCGCGACGCCCAGGGCATCGTACAGATCGCGGCAGCCCAGGTGTTCGAGTGCCACGCGGATCTGGCGCCTGGTTGACGGGTCGAGCACATCGGCGGGCGGGTCGATGTCCAGCTCCACCTCATGGTCGATGGGAACGGCCTCGACGAGATTGGGGATCGGCCGCAACAGGGGGAGCAGGTCGTCCTCGGTCAAGCCCAGCTTGATCGCCTCATCGCCCAGAAGCCGCCGGTCCGACGCGTTCAAGCCCCCCTTGGCCGCACGGAGGTTCACTCGACGGTGGAGCAGGTCGAGCTTGCGCTCGCGCTCGGCGACCTGAATCATCGATATCTCGGCGTCGTAGGCGGCGCGCGCGGCCGGATCGCTCAAGAGAGCCTTGCGCAAGGCCGGGATCTCGTCGAGATAAAGCTGGTTGGCATGGCGGGTCTTGGGGTTTCGCGTGCCCATGGACCAGGCCGGCTGCATCCGCTTGAGGGCAGCCTCGATTTCGGCCCGGTCGGCCCGCGGATCGACCCCCAGTCTCGCGTAATAGTCGGGAACCATGGTTGCGTTCGTCGTCCCAAGCCAGCTCTTCGCCACGGGTCGTTACGAAACGATAATAGGTGATCGTTCCTCCTGAATTATTGTCGAGCAATCATCACCAAACGTCCAGCCGCAGCGTGGTGCCCGGATGCTGACCGGGTGCGAGTCGCGCGGCATGCCCCGAGATCATCTGCAAGAAGAAACCGGCGGTTCATCTTTCAGGAACTGTACTTCGGGAACACCGGACGCCGCCAGCAAGCTTGCCTTGCCGAGGTTCTCGCCCAGCGGATAGATTCCGATTTAGGAGGGTGCAGTCACGCATACCGTATTCATCAAGTTTTCCACGCAGGACGATCGCGCGCGCGGCTTCTACGAGCTGGCGACCAAGGCCCGGATTCGTAGCTTTCCGGACGAAAACGGATGGCCACAGCGCTGAACCGCCTCAACCGGCCGGCTCCGTCGGGCTGCACCTCACGACTCATCGTTCGCGAACAGTTCGTCAAGCCTGAGCACGAACCCGGGAAGGACAGCGCCGCCGTCGAGCGCCTGGCCCTCCGTGAGCAGGACCGATTGATCGACGGCCGTGTGGACTCGCACCGTCCGCTTCCGAAGGTCCACCAGCCAGACGAGCCGTACACCGGATTCGAAGTATTCACGGATCTTCTTGGCAATCTCGGCCTTGGTGTTGCCCTTGCTCAAGACTTCGACGACAAGGTCGGGGGCGATATGAGGGATGGGCGCCTTGGGCCGCTTGCCCTCGGGGAAGCAGCTCCAGGAGGCGAAGGCGACGTCCGGGATGCGGACCAGACCCGGGAAGAGGCGAATCGTTCCATCGGCACCCGTGACGATTCCCAGCTTCCGCGGCCGTACAAAGATGTTCAAGAACGTGATCAGGAGGCCGGCGATTTCCGATTCCTCGTAGCCCATCGGCTTCTCCACCAGCGTTCCCTCGACCAGCTCGCACGGGCGGTTCTCATGGTCCAGAACGCGCAGCACGTCCTTCTCGGTTGCCGTGCCTGGCGTGGGATGAAGCCGCACGCGCGCAGCCGGGATGTTTCCCAGCCGTTTCAAGAGGTCGCCGAGATTTGCCACGTCGGCCAGCGGTCCGCGCGATGAGATCGCCGCCTTCTTGGTATTCCGGGGACGTCTTGGGGCTTGTGCCGTGGCCATCGCGAGCAACGCTCCGGTCGGTGTCGGTCATGCTGACAGGACGAGCGACATCGATTATATCGTGTCCTGGGGCGACTGTCTCGCCGACGACAGAGCGGTTCCCAGAGAACCTCTCCTGGTTGCTTCCGCGACCAGGCTGGGCTACGCTCTCGAGGGTGATTGCACACGATTCACTCGAGCTGAGTCTGACTCTGCTGGAACAAACACCAATGACTCCCGCAGTGAAATTGACGGTGACCGAGAGAAACGGCCGGAAATGTGCTTCGTCGGGCTCGCAATGGGAACCTGTGGTCGGATACTCGCGCGCTGTCCGCGAAGGAGACTTCATCTTTGTCACGGGGACACTGGGTCTCGAGCCCGACGGGCGATTTGCGCCAACTTTGAAGGAACAGACCCGCCGGGCGCTCGAGATCGTCATCGCCGCCATCGAGGCCCTGGGTGGGAAAGCCTCCGACGTGGTCCGAACCCGGATCTACGTCACCGACATCGCTCAGTGGCGTGAAGCGGCGCGGTCCACAGCGAGTATTTCGAATCGATCCGGCCGGCGACGACCATGGTTCAGATCTCGAAACTGATCGTCCCGGAGGCGCTCGTGGAAATCGAGGCCGACGCGGTCATCCACCATGAATCCAGCGAGCGGATCACTTGAGATAGGAATATTGTCGATTCGCCGGTCGTCGCCAAGCGAACAGGTCGACACGATCGACCTGGATTTGCCGACTCACGGCTCGCGAATGGCTTCCGGCACCGGCTGCTTGGCCAGGTAATAGACGTATGCCGCGACGGCCTTGACCTCGGGAGGATCGAGCACGCGACTCCACCCGTCCATCCGGGTATTGGGAACACCTTGCCCGATCACAGCCAGGACCTGGTCGGGACGATCGCCGTGCTTCCACTCGTTGTCGGTGAGATTTCCCACCGGCGGGCCGATGAGTTGAGAGGCGATGGGTCCATCGCCGCGGCCGTCGTTGCCGTGACAGGCCGCGCACCGCGCCAGAAAGATGACCCGGCCCTGCGACAGGAGGGGATCCCTGGCGACTTCCGGCGGCGGTGGCGGGGCCGGTTTGCTGAGGAACCTGAAGGCCACGAACCCCCCGAAGAGCAACCCGAGCATTCCCAGGAAAATCAGCCGGGAGACTCCGACGTCAATGCCCAGAGGCGACAGATGATCTTGGCGGGATTCTTCGGTGGACAAGGGCGTTGCTCTCGATGCCTGCGTCAGATTCTCATCTAAAGGTGGAAGCTCGTGGGTTGCGGGCAAGGATGGCATCGAGCTCCGCCGCCCGGGGAGTAATCCGCTCGGCCCGTTCGAACGCCTGCCGATCCTCCAAATCGCGGGCAAACAAGTCGAGCACCTCGCGGAGCACGTCTGCGGGGGTCAGGCCAGTGGAGCCGGATAGTCGAATCAGGGTCTCATGGACGTCTACGGGGAGCGAATCGGTCGGAACAACTGACATGGCCTCATCTCCTCAGGGACGAGTTGATCTGGGCTCCAGAGGATCGGAGTTGCTAACCTCGCGATCGTCGAAACGCATCCCGCTCGATCCATTCTAGCGTGTGGTCAGTCGATACCCAATCGCCAAAGTTCACGCCATCTTGGCAATTTGGCTTCGTCTTCGGGTTTTCGGGGACAGAAGACGAGCCAGTGGCCTGTCATTTGGCAGTTGGGTTCGGTCGGCAATGTTCCGCGCAGCGCCGCGGCCTTTTCTGGGCGCTCGGCTTCGGTCGATCGACGACGACGCGGTCAGGTGATGACGAATAAACCGCCGAGTGTGGTCGCGCGGTCTACCCGATATCGGCCACTGGGGCAGTTTGATCAGACCTGGGTGCTCAGCACCGACGGGCAGCTCGATGAGCTGAAGTCGGCCGTGCGACGCGCAGACAGAGTCGGACCTGCACCAGAGCAGCCCGACGTGGCAGCGAGGGCTTCGGCCTCGCGCTGGCGGTTCGGACCGACGCCACGCGCCGCTGCCCGTTCGCTGACCGAGCTCCTGTTCATCCTTCAGCCTTCAATTCGTTGGTCCTCGGTCCATCATCCTTTAACGTCGCTCCACCCAGCGCGCGTTTCGTGATCCCGAGGAGAACGTGGTTGCCGTCATTCAGATCCGCATCAAGAAATATCGAGTCTTCGGTGACGTTTTATCCCTCGTTGCAGGATGAGTAATAGTGTTGCCGTCTCAAACGAACTGCGCGGACTTCAGACAAAGCGAGTTCAATGCCTCGGGAATCCTACAATCTCGCACGTGGCGCACTTCTTGTATTGGCTCTTCTTCCCACCGGCTTCTTGACCGGTTGGGTTGCCAGTCGCCACGTTGTGTTTTCGCCTGAGCAACCGGCACAACCAAGCGCCATGCCGTCACACGGAGATGCGCCGGAGACCGTGCGCCAGGGTGTTCTCCAAGCGCTATCCGGCTTTCAGGATGGGTATACGAGACGCGATCCCGCATATCTTTGTGAGTTTATGTGCCGGTTCTTTCCGGAAGCAGATGACTGTCTGATCCTGGGCACAGAGCCCGGAGAGTGGTTTCGGGGAAACAAGATCAAGAACCTTATCGACAATGATTGGAAGAACTGGGGGGATGTGCGTCTTGACGTGCATGCCGCCGAGATTTCCGGAGCCGGCGATGTCGCCTGGCTGGCCACCACAGGGAGAGTGCTTTTCAGAGACTCGCCGCAGCCGCTCCGGTTCACCGCCACTCTGGTTCGCCACGAAGGACGCTGGATGTTCCGGCAAATCCAGTTCCAGTGGGACACTCGCAGTCCGCTCTTGAGCGAGCTCATACCGGCCGCTGTTCGCCTGCGCCTCCGCTGGCGCTGATCGTCACTGGCCAGAACGGACTGCAATCCTGTGAAGGCCCGAGCGACCCGTTGAGCCGGACCTGTGGATCGGTTAGCTTGGCCGAATTCCGCGAACATGTGCAGCGATTGTCTCCCAGCGGAGCCGCATCTCATGATCCGGTCGGTTCAGGCTGTTCTCGTTCTTGTCCTTCTGGTGCTCTCGCCCGCCGTCGTCGCGGCGGACCGGCCGAACATCGTATTGATCTACGCGGACGACCTCGGTTTCGGCGACGTGAGCTGTCACAGTGCCGGGGCGGGGCTCACGCCCAACGTCGACCGCCTGGCGCGGGACGGGCTGAACTTCCGCGATGCACACGCCGCGTCGGCGACCTGTACGCCGTCACGGTATGCGCTGCTCACGGGCGAATATCCCTGGCGCAAGCGCGGAACTCACGTCTTGCCGGGAGACGCGCGGTTGATCATCGACCCGGCGCGCATGACGCTTGCCGCCGTGCTCAAGCGTGCCGGGTATCGGACGGGCGTTGTCGGCAAGTGGCACCTGGGCCTCGGGCGCGACACGCTCGATTGGAATGGAGAGATCAAACCAGGGCCGCTCGAAGTCGGGTTCGACGACAGCTTCATCATGGCGGCGACCGGCGACCGTGTGCCGTGTGTTTATGTCAAGGACCATCGGGTCGTCGGGCTCGACCCGGCCGATCCGATCGAAGTCAGCTACGCCAAGCCCATCGCGGGCGAGCCGACGGGCAAGACCGATCCCGGGCTTTTGCGACTGCACCCCAGCCACGGCCACGACATGGCCATCGTCAACGGGATCAGCCGGATCGGCTACATGAAAGGTGGGCGCTCGGCGCTCTGGAACGATCAGACCATGGGCGAGACGTTCACCCGCGAGGCAGTCGCGTTCATCAAGCGGCACAAGGCGGAGCCGTTCTTCCTGTACTTCGCGACCCATGACATCCATGTGCCGCGCGTGCCGCACCCTCGGTTCGCCGGCAAGAGTGGAATGGGCCCGCGCGGCGACGCGATTGTCGAGTTTGACTGGTCGGTCGGCGAGGTGCTCAAGGCGCTCGACGAGAACGGGTTGGCCGAGAATACGCTGGTCGTCCTTACCAGCGACAACGGTCCGGTCGTCGACGACGGCTACCGCGACGGCGCGGTCGAGAAACTCGGCGACCACAAACCCGCCGGCCCTTATCGCGGCGGTAAGTACAGCAAGTTCGAGGGCGGCACGCGTGTCCCCTTCATCGTGCGCTGGCCGGGTCGGGTCAAGCCCGGGACCTCGAAGGCCCTCATCAGCCAGGTCGATCTCCTCGCGAGCTTCGCGGCGCTCGTCGGTACGCCTGACCGTGTTGCCATCGCCCCCGATAGCCGCAACCACCTCCCCGCGCTTTTGGGCCAGGACCCGGTCGGCCGCGACACCTTGATCGAACACGCCGGTGGCCTCGCCGTTCGCCGGGGGAAGTGGAAATTGATCCCGGCTTCGGACGGTCCCAAGAAGCTCGCGCTGACAAACACCGAGCTCGGCAACGATCGGGTGGCGCAGCTTTATGATCTCGACGCCGACCCCGGTGAAACCCGGAACGTGGCCGAGAGCCAGACCGAGATCGTCGATCGACTCGGCAAGTATCTGGCTGAGGCGCAGCGGCCGCGATGATTCTGGGACATACCTCATACTTTTCGCAGGCCATCGAGCCAGGTGCACAGCTTGCGGATCTTCGCCAAATGGTCCAGATCGACTTGATGAGCCTTGAGAGCGCGGTCGTAGGTTGCCTGGGTCTTGGTGCACACGAGCGTGAAGGGCCGGCCCACGCGTTCGGTCGTGTGGGTCGTGTCGAGCCTCTTTCCATCGATGACCTGGTGCAGATGCTGCCGCCGTTCCTTCGCCAGGGGGATCCGGAGCGTCTTCATGCTCGGATTCCCGAGGAACTGGCTCAGTTCTTTGCAGTCCGCGCAACCGCAGCCGGTGGTTGATTCACGGCGCCAATCGGTTGGTTCCTGCGGAGGATGAGATCCGCGAGTTTCCAGCTCTTCGACTACGGCCGCCAGCCAGCGGTGCAATGGAGCGCAGGTGCGTTTCACGTTTTGCCTCAGCCACGTCTCCATGTGGAGCAGCGCGGGGATTTGCCCTGTCGTCAAGTCAAATCGTTTCGGCTGGTCGAGGATAGTGGTCGTCAGCCGTTCGAACTGTTCCATTTCTCCCAGCGCGATGAACGACTGCACCAGCGGGGGCAGGAGCTCGGAGAAACTGACTTCCCTGTCTCGCCAATCGTTCTTCGCCTGTCGCGGGATCGAGCGCTCCAGGGCTGACATGATGCGCTGCGCCAGAAGCGCACAAAGTCGCCTTCGATCGGCGTTCTTGTCCTTGCACTGCGACCAGTCAGCGAGCAGCCGCACATTGCGTTCGATAGTCTCGTTCGAAGTGTTCTCGAATAGATTCAGCAGATCGTCCTGAAACGTCAACCAACCGTATTGCCGGCAGATGTCCAGCAGGTCTTTGCCGGGATCGACGGATGCATCCTTCGCCAGCACATTGCGGATCCAGTTCGCAACCCGTGATGCATCTCCCAAGGTCGCCAGGAGCGAAAGCAGAGAGACTTGCTTCGTGCCGGAGTCTTCAACGTGGCTATGGTCTTTTTCGAGATGGTCAAGATCGGCGGCGGCGGCAATGTCATCGCACTCATCATCGGCAGCGTTTGCATCTTCGTCGCCGAGCATATCGTATTCGGCGGGATCAAAGCCGCTGCCACGGGAGCCTTCGGCGAACTCTTGCTCCGGCCAGTGGCCGATAATCCGATCGGCAAATTCAAGACATCGGTCTTTTGTGATCTCTATCTGTTCATTTGTTGGCGCCCGTTTCCACTCGTTGACCATCTGCTCGAGGCCCGCGACGGCGGATTTCACGCCGGCTTGGCAAAGCACATCAAAACGCGACTCCTCCGGCCAGAGCATGACGGCGGCGCGATGATACCAGCGCTCCAGCGTCATGCCGGCATTGCCGGTGTACCCTTCGAAGTCCTCCTTGTCCGGCTCGCCTTCACTCAAAGACGTCTCTGAAACGATTTCGGTTTCGTCGAGTGGAATTCTGCCGAAGGCCAAGCGCTTGCCGTCGGTGTCGCTGAAGCGATGGGCCGCCAAGCTTTCGTCGAATACTTCCCCCATCTCGTGCTCGCCGTCATCGTCGTCGCCTGAGTCGTAGAAGTCGTATCCGTAGCCACGCCGATTGCCGTACATGGAGTCGGCGGACGGTTCGGCTGATCCACTTTGCCAATGCGTCACAAGCGACAAGGAGGCGTCAAAGCCGGTCTGTTGGGCCGCCGCGAACAGTATGTTGGCCCTCGCCCGGTCAATTCCTTTGAGCGCATCGAACGCCAGCCCCGTCGGGCTGTACTTGTGCTCGAGCAGGATAGCCAGCTTGGACGGCGGCGGTACCTGGTCCGAAGCGGCGGCCGTGCCAACTTCCTTTTTCCACCGTTGGAGAATGCGGGCGACCGCCGCGATGTGCTCGCTGCTTCGCGGGGCGCCGATAGCCCGCGTCGAGCGCGCCAAAGTCAGGTTGTAGACCAGCGCTAATCGGAACCCGGTGGTCACCGGCTGAATCTCGTGCTCGCAATCGGCGTAGAATGCCGCGAACTGAGTATGAAACCGGCTGTCTTTGCCAAAATTGACGGTCACTTCACGGCCCTCATGACGAACGACAAGTTCTCCTCCTTCATGGACTGCTGGCAGAGCAACGATCAGAGTGCCGATCATGCGATCGAGTTTTTCCCCGTCGCGATGGGCCGAAAAGAAACTGCCCGGTTCGTAGAGCAGGAGTTTGTAGAGATGGGCGTTGAGCTTCTGTTTCTCCAGCCCCAGGTCGGACTGTGCGGCACGGACGGCCTGGACTATGACACCAGCCCATTCTGGGTTGGTCAGAGCGACCTGATCGGCGTCGATTTCCCAGACGCGCCGGACTTTGGTGTCGACAAGCGTTTCGGTGCCCTTGCCGTACGGCGCTTGCCGTGCGTGTTTCTTGAGCGCACTTGCCTGGCGCTTCTCAAGCGGTAGAGCGATCGGCCCGACGTCTGCCACCTCTAAACCGGGAAGCACTGCCGGTAAGCGACCGCTCGTGCAAAACGTCCCCGGACGATCGATTTTCTTCAGGGCATCAAGAATTTGATTCTGGATTTGAACTGTCATGTCCGTCACTTGCGTGTGTGTGATTCGCGTTGCGGTAAACTCGGGCGCTGATCGGCGCACCCAGCATTTTATCGTCGTCAATCCGTCGCCGCAGCCCGGTGTCCCACTTCCGAACCCCGGCGCTAAGGAGCTCAATAGCCGTCCTGTCGCCCCGCATTGAAATCACACGAGCCTATGCTCGACCTGAAAGCTAATGCAATTTCAGTCACTCCGCCCGGTCAAATTCCTGGCGACCCGTTGCCAGATTTGAGTTTGACGGCCACGTTCGGCCGGATATTGTGGATCTCTCCCGTTCAGTGAATCACAAGTAACGGCGGCGGTGAACCAGTTACGACGCAGGTTGAAATGCCGCGACGGAAGGTGAGGGGCTGGCGTCCAACCCGCGTGGGGACTTGATCGCGACCGGCGGGATGTTCGACGTCGTTCTGCATAATGCCAGGACCGGCGAGAAGTCCGCTTCTATGCGGCACACATCCTATACGATGGGCCTGGAGTTCAGCCCGGACGGCAAGCGAGTCGCCAGCGCCCCGCGGGGGAACGTCAACGAGTTCCTGGCGGTTTTCGATCTCGCAAGTGGCAAGGCGCTGTTCGATGGCGGCCCCTTCGACAACTTCGTTGCGGGCATGGCGTTCACGCCGGACGGCAAGCGGATCGCAGCAACCGGGTGTGAAAAGGTGCTGCGGCTGTTCGACGCGGCCACCGGCGAAATCGTCCTGGCGCTAAAGCGGCCGGACTGCGGCGCCAAGCCGGCGTTTTCGCACGAGGGCCGCCTGCTAGGCCGGTTAGAGCCGGACGGATACAAGGTCATCGATCTGGGCAAGGGTCCGGTGCGCGATCAATCGGCGATTTCTTCGCTGGCCTCGCGCTTTGGCCCGCATTATACTGACATCATCGCTCACTAACGGGACGATGCCATGACTACGCGACTTTCGGACGATCTACGACAGGCCATCGAGAAGGAGGGTGGCAGCCCTCTGCGCATCGTCGATGCGGACACGAACGTGCATTACGTGCTCATGCGGGCCGAGCAGTACGAGAATCTCAGCGCGCTCTTTGCTGAGGGAGAGGAGTTCGGTCCTCGCGAGCTTTATCCGCTCATGGCCTCGTCAGCCGCCGCCGCCGGTTGGGACGATCCCGAGCTGGATGCCTACAACGACTACGATGCCCCAAAGACGCCATGAGGGTACGGCGAGGCGACATCGTCCTGCTGCCCATTGCTTTCACGACGGGAACCGGCGGCAAGTTGCGCCCGGCTCTGGTGGTGCAATCGGACCACAACAACGTTCGCTTGAATGCCACGATTGTGGCGATCATTACCAAGACGACGCACCGGGCGACGACTGAGGCGACTCAGATCCTGATCGATATCAATAGTCCCGAAGGGCAACAGGCCGGACTGCTGCACACCTCCGCTGTCAAATGCGAGCACCTGGTCACTGTGTCGATTGCGGACATCAAGCGCATGATCGTTAGATTGCCACCGGCAACCATGACGCGAGTCGAGAATTGCCTGAAGGCGGCTCTTGCGATTCCGTAGGAGTCTCGCTTTTCAGCTCCGGACGGCACACGCTCGCGGTATTCTTGAGCGAAAACCACCTCCACGATCCTGATGCTGTCAAGCGGTTGCTCTCTCGCTCGGCGCATACTCGGCCGTGATCAGTAGCGTTGTCGGTGTGATCTGCCAGGTGATGAGCGGCGTGCCTCGAAGTACTTCATCGGGAGCGGAGTTGTGAACCTGTCGACCACGATACGGAACGAGCGCTTTTCCTTCGCCGACCTGCGCGAGGTCTTTGCCAAAGCCAATGAGCAAAAATCCGGCGATCAGCTTGCCGGGCTCGCCGCCCGCTCCGAGCGCGAGCGTGTCGCCGCCAAGTTTGTCCTCGCCGAGCTGACACTTGATGAGATCGTCGAGCACCCATTGATTGATCCCGACCTTGACGAGGTAAGCCGGTTGATTCTCGAGTCACATGACCGCGAAGCCTTCGCGCCTGTCCGCAGCCTGACGGTCGGCGACTTTCGCGAATGGATTCTCGACGATGCCACGAATGAGAACATGCTCGCGGCCGTCCGCCCCGGTCTGACGCCTGAGCTGGCCGCAGCGGTCGCCAAGCTGATGAGTAACAAAGACCTGGTCCTGGCCGCCAGCAAGGTCCGCGTCGTGAGCCGGTGTCGCAATACCATGGGCCAGCGCGGTGTGCTGGGCATTCGCATCCAACCCAATCATCCCAGCGATGACATCGGCGGCATCTTGCTCTCCACAGCCGACGGTCTGCTTTACGGGTGCGGCGACGCCGTGATCGGCGTCAATCCGGCCGCGGAATCGGTTGAGTGCACCGGAGCGATTCTGCACGCGCTCAATCGCTTGATCGATGTGCTGGCGATCCCCACGCAGGCGTGTTGCCTTGCGCACATCACAACTCAGCTCGCGTGCCTCGATCGCGGCGCGCCCGTTGACCTCCTGTTTCAGTCGCTTGCCGGCACCGAGGCGGCCAATGCCAGTTTCGGAATCAACCTCGCGCTCTTGCGCGAGGGGAAGGAGCGCGTGCTCGAGCACCACCGTGGTCGGGATCTCGCGTGGGTTGGCGACCAGGCAATGTACTTCGAGACCGGCCAGGGAAGCGCGTTGTCGGCGGGTGCACATCACGGTGTCGACCAGCTCACGCTCGAGGCTCGGGCTTACGGCGTGGCGCTGCGCGTTCGATCCCTTCCTGGTTAACAGTGTCGTCGGCTTCATCGGACCGGAATACCTGTTCGACGAGCGCCAGATCATTCGCGCCGGGCTGGAAGACCACTTCATGGGCAAGCTCTTGGGGCTGCCCATGGGTGTCGACGTCTGCTACACCAACCACGCGGAGGCCGACCAGAACTCGGCCGACAACCTGCTCTTGCTTCTGGCAGCCGCCGGTTGCAACTATTTCATGGGCGTACCCTGCGCCGACGACGTGATGCTCAATTACCAGTCAACCAGCTTTCACGACGCTCTGGCCGTACGACAGCTCTTCGGCCTCCACCCGGCTCCGGAGTTCAACGAGTGGCTCGACGTGCAAGGTCTGTCGGCCGGGCCGGCTCAGCTCTCAGAAAACGGCTCGTTTCGCGGGCGTATGCTCGAACAGTTGAGCACGGTTCTGGCCGAAACGGAAAGGACCCTATGACACGTCATGAGCCAGAGCCGTTCCACGATCTCGAGATCCAGACCAACGACGTCCGGCGGCTGAATGAGATGGGTTATGCCCAGGAGCTGGCACGGCGATTAGGAGGTTTCTCCAGTTTTGCGCTCTCGTTCTCGATCATCTGTATTCTGGCAGGCGGGGTCACATCGTTTCACCTTGGCTTGAGCAGCGTGGGCGGAGCATCAATCGGCCTGGGGTGGCCACTCGTGGCGATCTTTGCATTGGTCGTCGCCGCAACGATGGGACAGCTTGCTTCAGCGTTCCCGACCGCGGGTGGACTGTATCACTGGGCCGCGCTTCTGGGAGGTCGCGGCTGGGGTTGGGCGACTGCGTGGTTCAACCTGGCGGGGCTTGTGACAGTCCTTGCAGCGATCAACGTCGGGACGTACCGTTTTGCCGTGGGGGCACTATCCCACGGCGCCTGGCCGGTGGAGCTCGACGCGACAGCTCAGGCCTTGGGCGTCGTGGGTATTGCCGTGTCCCAAGCGGTCGTCAATCACCTGGGCATCGGCTTGACCGCTCGCTTGACCGATTTCAGCGGGTACTGGATCCTGCTGGTCGCGGTGGTGCTCTGTGTCAGTCTCCTGGCCTTCGCGCCGGGGCTCGACCCGGCGCGGCTGATCACGTTTGAGAACTTCAGCGGCACAGCCGGCGGAAGTGTGTGGCCGGCAACCGCGGGACTGGGCCTGCTGTTTGCTCAGGGGTTGCTCTTGCCCGCTTACACGATCACCGGTTTCGATGCGTCGGCCCATGCCGCCGAGGAAACCATCAAGGCGTCCGAGAGCGCGCCGCGAGGTATCGTTCGGTCTGTCCTGGTGTCGGGCGTGGCCGGCTGGCTGTTACTCTGTACGGTGGTGCTGGCGGCTCCTGACCTGGCGAAGGCCGCAGTGCAAGGCGAACGAGCCTTCCTGGCAATCATGAGCGACGTTCTCCCCGGGAACTTGAGCCTGGTGCTCTTGGCCGCGATCGTCGCGGCCCAGTACCTTTGCGGGCTGGCGACTGTGACCTCAGCCTCGCGGATGGCGTTTGCCTTCGCACGCGACGGCGGGCTTCCCTGCTCCAGCAAGGTGCGCTGGGTCTGCCCCCGGCGGCGGACGCCACCGGTCGCGATCTGGGGAGTTGTCGCAGCTTCCGTTCTTTTCGCCGTCTACAACCCGATCTACTCAACCATCACCGCGGTTTGCACCATCTTCCTGTATATCTCGTACGTGTTGCCGAGCGCCCTGGGCGCCTGGGCGTATGGCCGGCGCTGGACCGTGATGGGGCCGTGGAATCTCGGCCGCTGGTACCGGCCGATCGCGATTCTCAGCGTCGTCGGCTGCGCCGGGCTGATCGGCCTGGCGATGCAGCCTCCCAACCAGCAAGCAGCCTGGGTCGTGGGCGGGTTTGCGGTGGTGCTGGTCGTAACATGGTATGCCGATGCGCGGCGACGTTTCCCAGGGCCGCCGTTCACCAGAGTTCATGGTGAGATGATCAATAAGAAGTGAACGCTGGTTTGAGCGAACGAGGAATCCCAGGTGATCGAACCCACGCCATCACCGTTGCCGGATGTCGACGCGAGGCTGCCGTCCGCGCTGCGGGGGGTTCTCGAGGCAGGTGCGCGCGGACGCCGGCGCGGATTCTCGCCGGCGCGCCGGGGCAGCCTATCGAACGGCAGGCTGGTTAGAGCTGCGCCGCGACCACGCCGCAGCCCGGGACGCGGTGTTAGCTGAGCTCGATCTCGCCGGCGACTTCGGCCCGGAGTTCGTGGCCCAATGGGGCCTATTCGAGGTTGCCACCCTGGCAGCGACCAAGCAAGAACACCTGCTCCGACCCGACCTTGGTCGATCGCTGGGAACAGCAGCGCGAGTCGAGCTGGCCCGCCGGTGTCCGACCGGAGCCGATTTTCAGGTCGCGATTGCCGATGGCTTGTCGGCAGCCGCCGTGCGCGCTCAGGTCCCGGTGCTGTTGGCCTTGCTTGCAGGCGAGGCCGAGCGCCGCGGCTGGCGGTTCGGCCAGCCGTTCTCAATCCGCCACGGTCGCGTGGGTGTGCTCAACGACATCGGTGAGATTCTCGACCCGGCCGTCGCCGTACTCTTGATCGGCGAGCGCCCCGGGCTGGCCACTGCCGAAAGCCTGTCGGCTTATATGGCCTTTCGTCCCCGGGCCGGTCATGACGACGCATGCAGAAACGTGATCTCCAACATTCATGCCCGCGGTGTTGCTCCCGACGAGGCAGCGAATCGAATCGCCCGGCTCGCGGCGCAGATGATTCAGTACGAGACCAGCGGGGTCACGATCAAGGAGGATGGGACGGCCTTGATCGATCCATCGAAACAGATACTCGGGGCGGCTGATCCAGGCTGACACACGCGTCCGTGATCCCGGCGCGTGCCAGCTCGCCGTTTTTGAATCCCTTCGCGGAAACGTGCTCTTCTCGAGAGCGTCCTCACGTCGCCCGGCTGATCCACGCCTCCGCGACCTGTTTCAGGTCGATCGATTCGCCGTCGGACTCGGCGAAGAAGTGGCGCTCGATGTTCGCGATTGACCCCTCGAGCTCCTGCATCTGCGGCGCGGGAAGGCCGCTCTGGCGCTGGATCGCTCGCAAGAGGCCGAGCACCGAGAAGGGCGTGACCAGCTCGGGCATCTCGAATCGACGGGCGACTGTGCGGTTGGGACCGGACCGGAGCATCCGGACCGCGACCGCGGCGAACGCCAGGCCGAGAAGGCCGCCGCCGATCCACCACAGCCACGCATAGCGCGGTTGATCATAGCGCGACTCGAGCGAGATCTCAGGACCCACCTTCGCGAGATCGGCATCCACGTAGCGCTGGTAAAGAAGCTCGGCGCCGTCGACCTTGGCGGCTGCAAAATGAAACGTCGCCGGAGGTTTTTCGTGGCCAGGCGCGCCACGGAACGAGATCAGCCAGGTGTGCGCAGAGTCGATCAGGGTTGCATCGCTGTCGGGGTCGAATTTCGAGACCGAGATGCCCTGGTCGTCGACCTTCTCGACCTGGAATCTCGGATGATCGAGCGCCGGGATGTTGTCGAGCTCAAGGTTGCTCCTCGCGCCGGCCAGGCACGATCGCGGCTACGATTACGAGAGGGCGTCCAGATCGGCCAGGTCTTTCGGTCGTCCAGAGGCTGCTTTGTTAGCCAGAAGGGTCTGCTTGTCCACGAAGATCATTCATGAGAGTTTAATAATTCGATAAACTCTCTCGAGTCTTTCGTCAGCTCTACCATCGGCGCCAGTCCGCAAGCGGCGGTTCAGCTCCCAGAGGATTCTCAGGCGCTCGTGTGGAGTCAGGCTCTGGTAGTACGCCTTATCCGCGCGATCGCATTCCTCGAAGGATTTCGAAATGTTCACGACCTTTTCCATACCGCGCCCCACCCCTGCGTGAAAGCAGCCGTCTCATCTGAAGCGAAAGCTCCTGGTTGCGCCGGCTGCCATTCCATTGTAGCAGATCAGTCGAGCAGCTCTCATAAAATCGACGAATCTAACCAGACTTTCGCCCCAACTTACTTTCAGCCTGTTCATTGAAATGCTCCGGCTCCGATCACCTCGCCCCCATTGCGGGTGATCAGATGTCGGAACACGATTCTGTCGATCGTGTTCTTGATAAATCGCACGGCGCCGTCGGCGGTGGCGGCGTTGAAGCCGCCCGGGTGGGGCGAGCCGGCCCCGTAGAGCGAAGGTGCCGCGGCCGGGTCAAACTTCAAGTCATCGGGCTTGGTCCAGGGGACGGCCTCCTTGGCTTCGAGGACCAGGACGGTATTGGACGTGCCGTCGGTGAAGTCGACGACGCCCGTGTCGCGGTTTTTCTCGAACGCCGCGCCTGGCCCCACAAGCACGCGATAGTTCGTCGTGAATGGCTCGGGCTTGACGCGGTCCACGCACAGGAAGACCGACGGCATCTCTTTCAAGAGCCCCTTGTTGTGCGGGCTGTCCCACGGTTCGTCCAGCTTGAATTTGTTGTACAGCTCGTTCTGTTGAAGATAGGGCAGGATCGCCACCCGCCAGCTCAGGAGCGGTTTCCCGTCCGCATCGGCGCAGATCGCCCGTGGGAAGACATTGTTCGCGGAATGGTAATTGTGCATCGCCAGAACGATCTGTCTGAGATTGTTCACGCACCGGGCGCGGCGAGCCGCGTCGCGGGCCGCTTGAATCGACGGGATCAAACTGGCGATCGCGGCAGCCCCCACGGCGGGCGAGCTGAGGGTGGGAATGGCCTCGCGATGGGTCAGGGTGGCCCCGCCGGGGTCGACGGTGAGCGTGGTCACGGATGGGAAGAGCAGGCTGTTGAGATCCTCGACCGCAGGAACGAGGTCGGGATCAAGCCGCAGGTAAACGTCCCTGGGAGACTTGCCCAGCCGGCGCTCGCCCAGAGCGATTTCGGCATTGATCTGGCGAACCAGGACCGGCAGGGTCATGAGCAGAACCGGCGTGCCGACGCCAGGGTCGTTGACGCTCACATAGACCAGATCGGCGGGTAACTGGCCGATGATCGGGATCATTGGCCCGGCGGGCTTCCAGCGCGGGCCGGCAGCCACGGCACGTTCGGCCGCCTCGGTCGAAGCACCCACCACAAATTGTCCGCCATGAAGCAGGATCGTCGGACGCAATACCGTCGAGAACGGCTGTGGCAGCATGTTCTGAGGCCAGCTCACGACATAGTGCGGCATCGAACCATCGACTTTACTGATATTCAGAGTCACCAGAATCTGGAGCAGCCGGTCGACCCGAGCAAGCTGACGCTGCTGCCGGACGCCTCGCTGGATCACCTGAACAAGCGGGTCGATCGCCCTGGCCACGGCAGCCTGATCACGAAGCTGAACCGAAACTGCGGAGCTGGCGGCGCGCGACGCGAGCAGGTCGGCCGCGGTTCGTGACTCCTCTCGGATCGGAGCCTGCGTATAGAGCGCGATCATCGGCCCGACGTGAGCGAGGAAGTCACGGCGCAGGTCCAGACCTTGCTGAGCGAGCAACGCGGGGTTAGTCAGACCGGCCGTCGCGTCCGGGTCTGCCTGTTTCATCAAGGTGTCGACCTGGTCGTAAGCCTTGGCCAGATCGACCGACATCACGGTAAAGCCGGTCACGTTGGCGGGGAGGCGATCCAGCGCGGTTTTGCCGAAGGTTGGCTGGTCGAGCAAGGCCAGCACACCGCGCCGAGGTGCCGGCGCCACCAGGCGGAGCACGCTCAGGAGCGCGTCGCCCTGGAAACCCCACCGCAACTCGATCCGCTTGAGGCCGTCCAGTCCGAGAGTGGCCAGGCCGGCAGGTAGAGGCTCGAGCGCCGCCATGTCGAGGAAGCCCACCGCGGCGGGCCTGAACCCGTTTTCGGCCTTGCCTAGCTCGGCGCGAAGAGGATGGTCCAGGGCGCTCGGCTTCCGGCGGTCGAGCACCGCAAGGATCTCGTCGGCTCGACTCTGATCGGTCAAGATCAGGTCCCCGTTCTCGATCCACCAGACACCTTCGGTGCCGATCCGGTTCAGCGTGCGACCGGCTTTCTGGATCGGCCCGCGATCAGGGTCGAGATCGGTTCGAGCCTGCCGCCTGGCTGCGACGATTTCGAGCAATTGCTTGAGCTCCGGCCTGTCGCCGCGACGGAGCACCAAGACGACCCGCGAGTCGTTCGGTGGCTTGCCCGATGCCGCCACGACGAATCCATCCCGGGCGATCTGCTTGACAAGATCGACGGTGTCGACCCCGTTGATCTTTCTTTCGGCGGGAACCGACTCCTGAGTGATCTCGATCGCCTGCAGGCTCAGTTCTTCGAGAAGCGCGCCCAGCTTGGTTTCATTGAGCAACTTGTAAGCGGCGGATTTTCGCCAGGAATCCGCATGGGCATCCAGCCCGTCAAATTCCAGGTAGAGCCATAAACCCTGGCGCGGCACACACCTCGCCAGGGGAGCGGCCGCGGCGGGCTTGCCGGCGGCGGGACCACGCTCGGCCTGGCCGAGCGACCGTTCCGGCAAGGTCGTCGAGACCAGAATCGAGCCGATGACCAGGCTCCAGAGCCGGCTCGGATTCTGGGGACCTGCCGGAGTCCACGTTGTCGCATGATTCATCACCGCTCTCCGTCGCGCCAGAAGCCGAGTCGCTGGTCGAGTCTCGCGCAGCCGAGCCGGCGATGCCGCGTGATATCGTTCGTCTCCCTCAAGCTCGGGCGTGCCAGCGACCGACCGCCGCTTGCCAGTCGCGCGAGTGTTTTCAGGCCTCGAATCGTCCGCCAGGGATCGCTCCACCATATCTTGGGCGGTGGGCTTAATCCAAGAGAAAGCAACCGGATTCAAATCATTCAGCTCCTGGCCACAGGCAGAATGACGCGGAAACACGTTCCCTGGCCGGGAACGCTTTCGACCAGGAGACGGCCACCGTAATCCTGGACCATGCCCTGGGTGATGGTCAGGCCCAGTCCGGTGCCATCGCCGACGCCCTTGGTCGTGAAGAAGGGCTCGAAGATCTGCGGCAAGATGTGTTCGGGTATCCCGCAGCCGTTGTCGGCGACCCCGACGACGACCTCGCTGGCGTTCACGGCCGCGGTGATCGTGATACGACCGTCGGCACGATGCGTCGACTCGATGGCCTGCATGGCGTTGACCAGCAGGTTCAAGAAGACCTGGTTGAGCTGCGCCGGCGAGCCGGCGACCGGGGGCACGTCGCCGAGGTGCTCGTCGACCGTGATCTTGCGGCGATCGAGACGGCCGCGCAGCATCTCGAGGGCCGCTCGCAGCGCCTCGTGCAGATCGGCATGTTCAACGGCGGCCCGGTCGAGGCGGGCAAAGCCGCGGAGATTCTGCACAATGTCGGCCACTCGCTTCACACCCTGCCGCGTGCTCTGGAGGATTTTCTCCATATTCGACTGCACGTACGCCAGGTCAAAACGGGCGCCGAGCTGCTCGATCTTCCGGAAAAGCTCGGGCTCAAGAACCGCCAGGCTCTCGCCGGCCTGCTCGTAAATTGCCAGCACGGCAAGGAGGAAACCAACATCGCGCTCGATCACGGCCAGGTTGTTCGCGACATAGGCAAGCGGGTTATTGATCTCATGGGCCACGCCGGCGGAAAGCATGCCGAGCGAGGCCAGTTTCTCGGACTGGATCACCCGGGTGCGCATCCGATGCCGTTCGATGAACTGACCGATCTGGGTGCCGACGCTGTTCATCATCTCGAGAAGCGCGATGTCCATGGGCCGGGCGTCGCGGCTGAAGAATTCGAGCACTCCCAGCGTGTCGCCTCTGAGCAGGATGGGGACGGCAAAGGCGGTACGCA
Source organism: uncultured Isosphaeraceae bacterium (assembly GCA_963781785.1). Lineage (GTDB taxonomy): Bacteria > Planctomycetota > Planctomycetia > Isosphaerales > Isosphaeraceae > CAWAHD01. The sequence goes on from CAWAHD010000002.1 coordinate 3,270,982, forward strand.
GGCCGTCTTCCAGGGCGGCATCTCGGCGGGGGAAATCCGTCTCGCTGGCGAGGTCTGCGATCCAGACGGCTGCGGCGTTTTGCCAGACGCCGCCCGGAAGCCCGGCCCCTCGACTGAGCGCGAGATCCCGCGTCTGAGATTCGAATGCAGAGGCCGGAACCGACGGTCCATGCCAGATTGCCGCGCATCGCAGTTGTTCCGTGTGGAAGTCGACTCTCCAGAGCGCGCCCAAGTCCCACTCGAGGCTCTCGCAGATCGTCTCGAGGATCCTCTGGCCGGATTGGCCGGGCGAGTCAGCCTCGGCCAGGACGCGGGTCGTCTCGTATTGCGCAGCCAGCCTGCGATCGGCCTTCTTGCGGAGGGTGATGTCATGAAAGACAACGACTCCGCCCTCAAGCGCGCCGTGCTCGTCCCGCAGCGGACGACCGGTCACGAGGATCCACGTTCCATCATCGCGGCTGGGATAGGCGATATAGAGCTCCACCTCGTCGGTTGCCTCGCCGTGGATCGCCCGCATGAGCGGAAGTTCCTCGACGGGGTAGGGGGTCTGCCGGTCTGGCAGCAAGATCTCGAAATGGCGAGACCACTCCTGGGCGGGCATCTCGGCCCGGCCGTGGCCCATGATCCGCTGAGCGGCCGGGTTGAACACAAGAAATTGCTCATTCGAGTCGGCGACGACAACTCCGTCTCCGATGCAATCGAGAATCGACTGGAGGATCCGGGTTTGTTCCCGCAGAGCCGCCTCGGACCGGGCCAGCTCCTCGGCATGCAGCTCCTGGGTCTGCTGGAGGCGGCGAATCTCCTCGATCTGCCGCAGACCCGTCAACGCGCGCGCGGTGTGGCTGGCCAGGGTCTCCAGCGGCCGGAGATCGACGCGGCCGGGATCGAGGGGCTGGTGCGAGGCCACCTGCAAGGTCCCCAGCAGTTGATCGCTGACGAGCGGCACGACGATCTGGCCCCGAATGCCCGACACGGCCACCGCAGCCGGATCACACCGCGGATCGAGTGTGGAATCCGCCACGACGATCGGGTGACCTTCACGCACGACGATCGCGAGAATGTCGTCGCCACCCAGGGGCCTTACCGTCAGCTCGACGACCTGAGCCATGGTACCGAGAGCTCGCTCTGCCCGGATCACACCGGCCGCGCGGTCGACGAGCGAGATCATCGCCAGGTCGTAGCCCAGCCGGGAGCAGAATTCCAGCACCGAATCGAGCGTCTTGTCGATGTTATGCGGGTCGACGCGCGAGGTTGAGATCTGGAAGAACGAGTCGAGCTCGTCGCGGGCGGTTTCGAGGTCCTTGGTCCGTTCCGAGATCCGGCGCTCGAACGTCGCATACGAGCGGGCAAGCTCCTCCGTCATCCGGTTGAACGCCGTGCTCAGGGCGCCGATCTCGTCCGACGAGGTCGGATCGCTGCGCACCGAGAGATTGCCGGCAGCGACGGCCGCAGAGGTTCGGGCCAGTTTACGAATCGGCGCCGCGAACCGCCGGGCGATGGCATTGGCGGCTACCAGCCCCAAGAGGAGCGCGACTCCCCCGAGGGCCAGCAGCCAACCGCGCAGTCGCGTGACCGGGCCGTATGCCTCGGCGGTGTCCATCTTGGCGATCAAACCCCAGCCGGGATACGCCTCGCCCACCGGGCGGTACGACACCAGGACGTTCTCGCCTCGATAGTCAGTCATCCGCGCGAAGCCGGTCTTTCCCTCACTTGCCGCACTCAGGGCCGGCAGCTCGCTCGAGGTCAGCTCGGCCACGGGCGACTTGAGCCGCGGAGGGAACAGCAGACGGAACACCTCGCCGGTTTTCACGCCCACCAGGACCTCGCCAGTTTCGCCGAGGCCGCGCGGTGCGTTCAGCAGTGAGGCAGTCGGCCCGAAGTCGGCAAGCTGCTTGATCGTCCCGAGCGCCTGACCATCGGCCCCGCGGACCGTTGCCGACGACAACAAGCGCACCGGCCCGCCGGTGCGCCTCGGCGGCACGATCAGCCCGCCGGCAGAGTTCTCGCCGGCCTGTCTCAGTGCGCGGTGCTCCGCGACCAGACTCGGTGGGCCGCTCGAGGCGATCAAGTCGCCCGCCTCGTCCTCGATCCAGACAGCTCGCACCCCGGTCGAGCTCGCCTGAGCGTGAAACAGGATCGTGGCGACCTCCGGGCGGGTTGTCTCGGGAGCCGTCGCCCCACCCGCTCGCTGGGTGAGCAGCGTCTGAATCGCAGGCACGCCGGCGAGCTGCGCTGTTTGGTCCATTTGCTGGCGCAAGGCAAGGACCAGGATCTCCTGGCGCCCGGCAGCAACCGTCGACAGGCGCTCGTGAATCTGATCGCTCAGAATCGAGCTGGTCGTCACATAGGCGACGCCGATCAACAAGGCGCAGCTCAAAGCGACGAGAACCCCGACAAGTAAGGTCAGCTTCCAGACAATCGACGACCGGACGAACAAGCGCATGTCAGGGAGAAGCCAGGGTGGGAAACTCGGTTATTCTCAGGTCCGTGCAGCCGTAAGGGATCAAGACCAAGTCGTCAAGCGGCTCCTCGCTGAGCAAGGGACTCGCTGGTGGCGGTGCCGCTGCTCCTCGCTCCAGACCCCAGGCAGGAAGGCGCCGGCCCTTGACCTTGGCCGCCAGGGGAGCCCCTTCCGATGTGAAGAGAGGGCCAACCGCCTTGAGCGGCTCAAAAACAACCGACTGCTCCGGATGCATCCGGTCGATCTGAAGCGCGTAATTCCACGGTGACTTCGGGTAAACCTCCCAGTCATCAAACGGCAGTCCGGGCCGGTCCTTGACCATCTTCCATTCCGGGTCGATCTTGAGCGCGTAGACGACCGGCCCCCGCTGAATGGATACGGCCCCGTGATAACCCTCCCGCAGCCGCACGGACATCGGGACCGTCAGCGTGATCTCGATCGGCTGGCCTCCGCCCCATTCCCGGTCGAGAGTCAAGAACTCTCCGGGCTTGAGCTCGGAAGCTCGCTCGAATGTCGTCGCATCCTCCCAGATCCCGCAAATCGTCCCGCCGCCCCAGGCCGGGATCCGCAGGTACAAACGAAAACGAACTTTCGCCGGTGAATGAACCTTGATGATGATCCGGGATGCGCTCGCGTCGCCGAACGGGTAGGTGGACTCCGGGCTGACCTCGATCCGCACCGGCTTGCTCCGAACGACTGTGTCCACCACGCAGGGTGCGTAAACGATCGCCGCCAGTCCTTCGTCGGCGGTCTTCATCCAGAGATGCGAGACAAGCTTGGGCCAACCCTGGTGCATGTTGGCCGTGCAACAGCCGAAGTTGGGCTCGAGTCCGTAGAGATTCGAGTCGGGGCCATTACTGACGTAAATAGGCTCGCCCTCGGTCTTGCAGATCACCTGGTTACACTGCTGGTCATATTGATGGGCCGTCATGTCCTTTTTGAAAGTCGCCGGCAGGGCGTTGAACGCGAGCAGCTCGAGGCGATCTCCCAGCCGCGGGTCGCCCAGGATGGCGGCCAGGACCTCGAGCGAGTACATCGCTTCGACGACAGTGCACAGCTCGGTTCCCTGCGAAGGGTTGCGGCCGGCCAGGTGCTCGTCGCACGTGAAGATGCCAGTCGCCTGACCATGGTACTTTTCCAGGAGGTCGAGCATCGAGAACACGGCGTCCTTGTCCTTGACGTCGCCGGTCAGCCGGTAGCGCACGCCAGCGTACTTCAGGCCCATGCCCGTGTTCACACCGTGGTTTTCCAGGCCTTTCTTCTGATCGGCCCGGGTTGTGAACGGGAAGTGCTCAAACTCGGCGCGCCAGTCGTGGCTCTGGGCAAACGCCTTCTTGGCCAGCTCCCTGAGCGAGCGCTCCCCGGTGCGCTCCTCCAGCCGGTAGAGCGGGACGACGAGATCGGCAGCTCGGACCTTGGCCCAGCTATACAAGGGCTCGCGGGTGATCACCTCGTCGATCTTCCGGCTGCACCTCAAAAGTGCCTGATCGATTCGCGGATCTCCGGAGGCTTCCCCATACTGCACGAGGGCCTTGAACAGGGGGAACAACGGCCAGACGTCGTACGGCTTGTGCTTGAGACTGTCGCCCACCGGCCCCAGCCAGCCGTCCTGGTGCTGGTGTTCGAGGATGAAATTGACGGCTCGAACGACCTTGTCCTTGAGGGTGGGATCGTCGAGCGTGTAGGCCAGCGGGACCATGCCGTCAAGCCAGTACGGCACGCGTTCCCAGCCCTCGGCCTGACCGCCGAACCAGGCGCTCTCCTTGATGTCCGGCCAGAACTCATCGAGATGACCGCTCAGGCCGTCGGCCTGAATCCGCAGTTGATCCCGGAGCCAGCCAGCCGGCTTGATGGTCCCCAACGGTAGTGGGGCAAACGCAGTGGCACCCAGGGGCTTAAGGGCGGCCTCGGGCTCTTGCCCGCCCCGAGCCATGACCGGGCAGAGCCCGCCCAAGAGCACCAAGACCCGCACGATCGATCCGCGGCCAGACGATATCATCACCACCCCCAGTCCCCGATCAGGGATTCCAGCGAGAGAGCCGTTCCTACATCGGATTCTAGGTAGAATGGCAGCCTTCTGTCGAGGCGAAGGGAGTGCTCCGTTGAGTGACGTTTCCCGAGGAATCCAGGCTGCGCGGGCCGGCCTGCTCGTCAATATCGTTCTGGTCAGCATCAAGCTTGTTGCGGGGATTACCGGCCAATCCTACGCCTTGATCGCCGACGCGATCGAGTCGTTCACCGACATCTTCTCGTCCTTGATCGTGTGGGGAGGGCTGCGGATTACGACCCGGCCGGCCGACGAAGAGTATCCGTACGGCTACGGGAAGGCCGAGGCCGTGGCGGGGGCGGTCGTCTCGCTGATGCTTCTGGGGGCAGCTCTGGGCATCGCCGTCGCCGCCGCCGGCGAGATCACGACGACGACGCGTCACATGCCGGCTCCGTTTACCCTGGCCGTGATCGCGGCCGTGATCCCGGTGAAGGAAATCCTGTACCGGCGCGTCATTCGCGTGGCGCAGAGACGGGCAGCACGGCCTTGAAGGCCGATGCCTGGCATCATCGCAGTGATGCGATCACCTCGAGCGCAGCCCTGGTCGGCATCGGAGTCGCTCTCCTGGGCGGCCCTGGCTGGGAATCGGCCGACGCCTGGGCCGCTTTGCTCGCTGCGTGCGTCATTGCCGTCAACGGCATCTTGCTGCTTCGCCCGGCAATCGATGACCTGATGGACCGGATGCCCGTCGGGCCGATTCTGGTGCAGATCGCGGCGGTGGCGCAGGGTGTCGAGGGCGTTCGCGCCATCGAAAAACTGAGGGTCCGAAAGGTCGGGACCGAGTATTTCGTGGACCTGCACGTTCAGGCAGACGAGACGCTGCCGCTTCAGGACGCCCACGTCCTGAGCGGCAAGGTCAAAGGGGCGATTCGCGCGGCCGTCCCCGGTGTGGCAGGAGTCTTGATCCATATGGAGCCTTACGTGGAGAAGGCCCCATCGACCGGGGATTGATCGCAACTCAACGATAACCGCCCGAGATGTACAGCGTTTCGCCGGTGATCCACGCGGAATCTGCCGAAGCGAGGAAGACTGCCGCCGGCGCGATGTCCTGCGGCTGTCCGATGCGGCCGAGCGGTGTCGCCGCTTCGGTGTGCTTGCGCATATCGCTGTCGAATATTCCCGCCGAGTGAACGCCTTCCGTTTCCACCATGCCGGGGTTGATGGAATTGACGCGGATCTTGCGCGGACCGAGTTCCTTGGCCAGTGACCTCGTGACGGCGTCGACGGCCGCCTTGGTGGCGCTGTAAACCGAGACATTCGCCGGCGCAAGCGTGCTGACGACCGAGCTGATATTGATGATGCTCCCTCCCTCCGGACCAAAGTGTTTGGCCGCTTCCTGCACGCTCAAGATCAGGCCGAGCACGTTGAGATCGAACAGCTTGCGGAAGTGTTCCTCCGTGATGCCTTCGAGCGGGGAGAACTCGTAAATCCCGGCGTTGTTGACCAGGATGTCCAGACGGCCGAAAGCCTTCTTCGCCTCGGCAAAAAGGCGAACGATTTCCGCTGGCTTTGCAACATTTGCCCGAACCGCAACGGCCCGGCCACCGCGCTTTTCGATCTCGGCAACCACACGGTCTGCGCCTTCCTTGCTGGAGGCGTAGTTGACGACAACGGATGCCCCCTCGGCTGCCAGATGCTCGGCAATCGAGGCACCGATTCCCTTGGCGGCGCCGGTCACGATGGCCACCTTGTCTTTCAGCTTGCTCATCACGCTTCTCTCCCTGATGGAACCCGCTGCCCGCCCGCAATGGCCCTACGACGCAAATGTAGAGCGTTGCTTTCTTCTGGACAAGGACTTACCCCCAGAGTCTTCGGGAGATGGAAGGGGACGGGATCGTGGTCCGCAAGGACTTCCGGGAAGTGCCGCCCCGAGTGGAGTATTCATTGACGCGGTTTGGCGTTTCGCTCACGGAAGCCCTCAGACCGCTATGCAAGTGGGGGACACAGCATATGAAGCGGATCGCGGCGATCAAGACGCAGGGCAGCGTGAGTGCCGACCGAGGGGCGACCAGAGGTAGGCTCACGGACGAGACTGTCCGCGCGGCGCGGCACGGCACTGCGCGGCTGGGGTGGACACCGTGCGTGGTGATTCCCAAGAAAGATGGAACCGGGAGCGGGAAAACGTCGGGAGTCACCCTCACCTCAAGTCACGGTGACCGGCCGGCGCTGTTCAAGAACCGCAAGCCCGTTGGGAGGAAGGCGTTAATACACCCAAGCGCTCCGCAACCGCGGAGCGCTCGATCTCGCCCTCTTCGGTCATTCAGCACGGCAAGACGCTGATTCTGATTGTCGAGAAATTCGACGCCCTCTTGCTCGGTGAAGACCTGGGTGGAAGATTCCATCTTCCATCACGATTGAGTTCCGGTGCCAAGCGCGCTGCTGATCGTGCTGAACGTGCTGCTGATGCTCTGGCCGAGCGCGTTAACCACGGAAACGCAAGCAACGATAATCAACGCCAGCATGACGGCATACTCGACAGCAGCCGGGCCGTCTTCTGAGATCAGGAATCGGGAGATCGATCGAAGGGAGCGAGACACGTTTCTGTTCTCCGAAAAGAAGGGCGAGTGAGAGAGAAGTTATTCGACCTTTCAGCTTGATTACGCATGCCTTTGGCGGGCGGTGACGAACGGGAAAACGAAAAAAACCTAACGTTGTTTAAAGGCGACACCGAGCGCCACGCCGGTCGGACGCCGTGAGGTGGGCATGGACGTTCATCGTCGGCTTGGAGTCGCATGCCTGGAAACGAGTCTCCCGCGGAAAGACGTGAGAACGCGGCGGCGGGCATCGTGTTGACGTCATGGGAGACAACGAGCAATCCCTCTCGGGCGGCATACGCGAGGATTTCGGTGTCGGGCAGCGTACTCATTCCGAGGTCCAAGGTCGGGGACGCGCGAGTAGTCGATCACGGGCTCCTGGCGGCGAACCCCGACCACGATATGTTCGTTGAGACTATGATCGGCCAGGAATCGTGGCCGACTCATTGCACATTCGTCCCTGTCCCGGCGGCCAGGCCCCGCAGCCGCTGGACAACGGGGCTCGCGGCTGCGTTGGCCTTCTCACGCCATAGTTTCCAACAGTCAAGTGCCCCCCGAAGGACTCGAACCTTCAACCCGCTGATTAAGAGTCAGCTGCTCTGCCAATTGAGCTAGGAGGGCCCACTGCCGGTAACACCGGCGAGAAAGGGAATTTATCATGACAAACACCGGCTCGGCTTGCAAGAACCTCACGCCGGACCTGAGTTCGAGAATAGCCCATTCTCGGGGAATTTGACAGGGCCTCCAGATTGTCTGCGGACGCCGGGTGATCACCATTCATTTTTGGTCAAATCCCACGAGCGATGGCGTTACGGCCGCGTCCCGAAGACAGGACACCGACGATTCCGGCGCGCAACAATGTTGCCGGAGACGCACATCGACGAGGCTTCCACGTCGGGTTTGCGGATCCTCCCGTAGGCTTTGCGACTTTGAAAATGATACAATCGCGGGTAGATTATCAGGTGGAAGCTTTGACGGTACGATCGATCCGGGCAGAGTCGAGAGTCGATTTGCGGTGCTCCGGCTGCCAGTGAGTGGCAGCGGACTGCGGTATTCTTGTTGATTCGGCGAGGCGGGAGCGAATCATGCGACGAGACTTGGATGACGTGATCCAGGGTTGGCCGTATGATCCCGAGCCCGGCGAACACCTCGCGGCGAGGTGCGTGCCAGAGACGGGCGCAAGGTCTTGCAAGTTCGCGTCGAGCTGGGTGTGCTCCAGCTCGAGGTCGCGGGGCGCCCCGATGCGCTGCGGCCGCATGGGTTCATCACCTATCTCGACTACTTGCGCCATACCGCGGCAAACCGCGGGCCCGAGACCGGGGGGAAAGCGCCGCACTGGGTCATGTCGGCACACCAGTGCGCCGAGGCCGACCGCGAGTTTATCCAGTATTACCATCGCCGCGTCGCCTGGCGCGCCTTGGGACGGCACGACAAGGCAATCCAGGACGCCGACCATACCCTCGCCTTGATGGACTTTGTCAGGCGATATGGCATCGAAGACGATTACGTCGCCTCACACGAACAGTTCCGCGGCATCGTTCTGTTCCACCGCACCGAGGCTGCCTTCGCGCTGGCACTCGAGCGGCATCGGCCCGAAGAGGCCATCGATGCCCTCCGCGAAGGCATCGAACAGTTGACCACCCATCAGCGCGGCTGGTGGGAGGATCACGACCCGGGCGACTCGCCCAACCCCCAGCTCATCGAACAGCTCCGCCTGGTCGAACAAGAGATTCGCCGGAAATTCGCGGTCGAAAAAACCCTGCGCGAGCAGCTCGACGAGGCCGTCGCAAGAGAAGACTACGAGCACGCCGCCAGGCTTCGCGACCAGATTCGTGAGCAGGCCCAGGCGCGGCGGTAGCCCGGTTCACATTGCCCCGGGCACCCGCACAGCCCCGACAAGAGAGCGCTCAATGAGCCAGCCGACGCCATTCGACTCGATCGGCGGCGACGACCGGGCCCTCGACGCACACCCGGCGCAGGTCGATCGAGCCGTCCGCCTGGCGAATCGGGGCGACGCAACTGAAGCACGCGCCAAATCCACATGCCATGTGGTTTTCGAGCGAAACGTCGCAGGGAACCTGATAACGCTCCACCACGCTTGCCAGAGCTGACAGCATGGCCGGCGGCCCGCAGCCGATGACCTTGGCGGGGCGGTCGCCGCGCTCCAGGCGCCGGGCCAGAAGGTCGGTCACGAACCCGTGGTGGCCGGCCGTTCCATCGTCGGTCGCCAGCTCGACCGCGACGCCGGCCTGCAGGAAATCGTCGACGCCGGCCAGGAGCGCAGCCGTCCGCACGCCGTAAAGCAGAGTCACCGGGCAGGGGGGTGACTCCGGCTTCGGCGCTGCTTCCTGGATTTGTGACGCTTCCCTCGGAGCGGTCGCTTCACGAGAAATCGCTCGCCCCAGCCACGACCGGGCGAGGGCCAAAAACGGCGTCTGGCCGATACCGCCGGCCACGAAGACCGCCGGTCCCGCCGGAGGCGGGCCAAAGCCGTTTCCGAGCGGACCCCAGACCGCAAGCCGTTCGCCCGGCCGCCGCCGGGCCAGCGCGGCCGTCCCGCGGCCGACCACCAGGTAAACGACGTCGAACGCGACCGGATTCCCCGCCTGGTCGCGTGCGACGTCATAGAGTGCCAGGGGACGGCCCAGCAGCGGGTCACTCGCACCCTCGGAACCCGGGCGAACCATCACGAACTGGCCGGCCTTGATGGCGCCGGCCATCGCCCTATCGTCCAGACGCAGTCGGTATGTGTCGCGGGCAATCCGCACATTCTCGAGAATCGGCATCTGCCGATGGATCGCGCGGGGTGGAGGAGAGACGCTCGCCTGAGCACCGTCCTTGCTCACGTGTGGGTCCCCTCGTCGTCGCCAGGGGGCCCGGGCGGCCCGCCCGGTTTCTTTCTCGCCACCGGCGGGGGCGGCCGCCGCTTCCCCGGCGGAGGCCGCTTGCGGCCTCGCCCGCTGGTCGAATCGCCACGCGCTCGGGCGGACGGCTCCGGCTCGAGGCCGATGATGCGCCGCTGGGTTTGTGGAGCGGGCGCCGCCACGCGGTTCGAGGCGGCCGCCGGCCTCGAATGAGGAGCTGGTTTCGATGGAAGCTTGTTTCTGGGCGGGCGGGCGGTCCCTTCTCTCTGGTCGCGTGGAGCTCGCCGAGGGACGGAAATCGCGACGCCGGCGGCCACTTTTCGCAACAAGTCGACTTCGTGCCGGGAGAGCGGGCGGCATTCCCCGGCTGAAAGCCCTTTGAGGCTGACCGGCCCGATCGCCACGCGGTTGAGTGACATGACCTTGTGGCCGAGCTTGGAGAGCATCCTGCGGATCTCTCGCTTCTTGCCCTCGGCGAGCACCAGCTCGAGCCGCGTGGCCTCGCCCTGCCGGCCCACGATATGGGCCCGCTTGGCGCGAACCTTGCCGTCGGAGAGCCAGATTCCCTCGGTCAACTTGGCCAGCGTCTCGGGGCCGGGCAATCCGGCGACAAGCGCCCGATACAGCTTCTCGACACCGTAGCGGGGATGTGCCAGGCGGTTGGCGAGGTCGCCGTCGTTCGTCAAGATCATGAGCCCCGTGCTGTCTTCGTCGAGCCGGCCGACCGTGTAGACTCGCTCGGGGATCTCCGGCAGCAGGTCGACCACCCGGGGCCGGCCCGAGGGGTCGAAGTTGGTGGAGACGTAGCCCCTGGGCTTGTTGACGGCGTAGTAAACCATTGACTCCAACCGGATCGCCTCGCCGTCGACCGTGATCCGGGCACGCGCCGGGTCGACCCTCGTCCCGAGCTGGCGGACGGTTTCGCCATCGATCGAAACGCGACCTTGAACGATCAGCTCTTCGCAGGCGCGGCGCGAGCCAAGACCGGCGTGGGCCAGGACTTTCTGAACTCGTTCCAGGTTGCCCGGCACATCCCCCGCGGAGCCCGCCTTCCCACGCGGCGCCGGGGAACTGTCGGGACGCGGCCGCGGCTGACCATGACCATGAGCGCCCGGTGATTTTGACTGCGGGCGGGATCCGCCACCGGGGCGCGGCCCGTGCGACTTTGAGCGCGCATTCGATCGATGACCATCCGTGGAAAAGGAGCGGCGACGAGCCATGATTTGAGTCCAGTCCCGCCCGGCCGCAGCCGGGCATCAAAGCGCCCCAGAGCCGGCGCAGCCTCGTTGTTGATTGTGAAACCATCGTACCGGAGCGGTGACGATCTTGCCAGTTGGCGTTGGGCTGTGCACGCGACGGCCCGACTAATTGCGCAACTCATGAATCGAACACGTGTGTCGCGAATTGCCTTGCTCTTCCCGGTTGGCTAGACTTGCCGGATGGTTGCTAGCCACCCTTGACGGCGTTCGTTTTCTTGTGCGTTACCGGAAGATCCGAGAAAGGCTGGGGAGCATGCGGCGATCGATACCACTCACTCGCTTCACGATCGTTCTGGCGGCGTCGACGTTTGCCGGCTCCCCGGTGCGTGCGCAGCAGAAGATTGACGTTGCGGTTCAGGCAAAACCGGCAACCAGCCCGCCCGCTGCCGCTCCAGGCGCTCCGGCCTTACCGCTTTCGGAAGCAGACTGTCGAGAATACGCCCAGGCGGTCGTCAAGGCGGTTGCCACGGGAGAGGAAACGGCCTTTAACGCGTTGATTGATTGGGATGCAATCTTCGCGACCGCGACAACCGATCTCGGAGCTTCCGAAAACATGGTCGCGGAATTGATCAAGGGAATGAGGGCCTCCCTGGTCAAAGGCGCGGGGCCCACTCGCCAACTCATCGAAAACTCCAAAACCGGGGGGACCTTCGATTTTCTCCGAACCCGAATCAGCCATGGGCGGCAGGTGATCTTGTTCCGGTTGATCGGGCCGGAGAACCAAGGGGTCAATTATTTTGAGTTTGCAGCCAAGCGAGGCCCGGACCAAAAGATTCGCGCGGTGGATTTCTATGTCTTCATGAACGGTGAGTTTTTCACCGAATCCCTTCGCCGCGCAATCCTGCCGATGGCGGCCTCTGAATCGCGCACGTTCATCGACAAGCTGCTGACCAGAGAACAGGATTACGTCAAGGATTTTCCCAAGCTCAAACCGATCGCCGAGGCGGCGCAACAGGGCAGGGCCCAGGACGCCCTCCGTCTGTTCAAGGAGCTCCGCCCTGAGACCAAGAAGCAAAAGTTCGTGCTGCTCATCCGGATTCAGGCGGCGCAGGCAGGCGATGAGAAAGACTATGTCGAAGTGCTCGAAGAATTCCGCAGACTGTTTCCCAACGATCCCTGCCTCGACTTGCTCTCGATCGATTATTACACGCTCAAGAACGACTTCGCCCAGTTAGAGAAATGCATCAACCGGCTCGACGCGTCGGTCGGCGGCGATCCTTATCTGAGCTATTTACAGGCGGCGGCCGCCGCGGAACGCGGCGATCGGGCAAAGGCCCGGCGACTGGCCAATCTGGCTGTCAACCAGGAGCCGCCGTTCAAGACGGCCTATTTCTATCTCGTCGGCCTCTCCATCGAGGACAAGAACTACGATGCAACATTGGCAGGGCTCAAGAAACTGCATGAGACGTTCGGGACGACATTCAAAGACCTGACCACCGTGCCCGAGTACGCCGGCTTCGTCAAATCTCCCCAATACAAAGAGTGGCTCCAGTATCTGGAACAGCAGGCCAAAAGACAAAAGCCGAAGCCGGACCAGAAGCCGGCGCCGGGCGCGAGAAATCGCCCTCGAGCGCGAAGACCGCGCCAGAATCAGGCGGTTGAGCCGGCCGGCTGTTGCTGGGACAGGCAGTGCAAGGTACCCAGCCCCAACACCAGGTCGACGCTGTGGATGCCGACCACCTGACGATCAGGAAAGAGCAAGGCCAGGATGTCGAGCGCGAACCGGTCAGCCGGATCGTTGAACGTCGGGACCAGCACCAGTCCGTTGGCGATGTAGAAGTTTGCATAGCTGGCTGGGAGCCGCTGGCCCTCAAAGACGACTGGCCGGGGCATCGGTAGCTCCACGACACGCAGGGGTTCTCCGTCCTGGTCCCGCGCGGCTTGCAGGCGGCGCAGGTTTTCCTGGAGCGGCTCGTGATTCGGGTCGTCGGTGGAGGATTCGACGACCGTGACGACGATCCGCGGCGCGACAAACCGCGCGATGTCGTCGACATGGCCGTGGGTGTCGTCGCCGTCGATCCCCCGGCCCAGCCAGACGACGTGGTGGACTCCCAGGTAATCGGCGAAGACCCCCTCAAGCTCGGCGCGCTCGAGCCCGGGATTACGCGCCTGGATTTCCCCGAGCAGGCATTCCTCGGTTGCCAGGAGCGCCCCCCGGCCATTGACGTCGATCGCGCCCCCCTCCATCACGACCCGCTTCCGCCCTTTACCATCTGCCGCCATTCGCGGCGTCGCTCGGGGCAGGTCCAGCCATCGCGCGATCTTGCGCGGCAGCCGGTCGTCGTGGCGGTGGTTGTCGTACTTGGCCCAGCCGTTGAATTTCCAGTCGATCAGGCCGACCTCGGCCGCCGTGCCGGAGGCCGGGTCGTCCCTGACGACGAACGTCGGGCCCGTGTCGCGAAGCCAGCTCCGGTCGGTCGCCGCCTTGAAAAACCGGACCGCGCCCAGGTCAACGTGCACCGCGTCGAGATGATCGGCCACCCGGCGCTTCATGGTGCCGTCGCGGACGATGATGTGGACGCACTCGAGTTTGCTCAGGTGGCGGACAATCTCGGTGTACACCCAGGCAATGGGCGCGAACTTGCCGGGCCAGTCGTCAGAGTTGTGGGGCCAGGCTATCCAGGTCGCCGTGTGGGGCTCCCATTCGGCGGGCATCCGGAAACCGAGCGCTCTTGGAGTTTGATCCATGAATCCGGTTAATCAACTTTCCAGCAAGATTGAGCCGATCGAATTCGATCACCGATCGAGGAACCGCTCTGTGATCGGCGCATAGGCGTCGATGCGCCGGTCGCGGAGAAACGGCCAGTTGCGGCGAGTCTCCTCCTGGAGCCGGGGGTCGCAGACAGCAATCAAGATTTCCTCAGAATCCGCACCGGCCCGGGCGACGATCCGGCCGAACGGGTCAGCCAGAAACGAGCTTCCCCAGAATTCGAGCCCGCCCTCCGGCGGCCCTTCGCGGCCGACTCGATTGACGGCAGCCACGTAGACACCGTTGGCGATCGCATGCGCTCGCTGGATGGTCTCCCAGGCGCTGGCCTGGGCCGCGCCATGCTCGGCCTTCTCGGCCGGGTGCCAGCCGATCGCCGTCGGATAAACCAGGATCTCGGCTCCTCGAAGGGCCGTGAGCCGGGCGGCTTCGGGATACCATTGGTCCCAGCAGATGAGAGTTCCGATTCGAGCACTCGAGGTGTCGAACACCTGAAACCCGAGGTCTCCGGGCGTGAAGTAGTATTTCTCATAATAGAGCGGGTCGTCGGGTATGTGCATCTTGCGATAGCGGCCGCGGAGGGCGCCGTCGGCGTCGAGAACGATCGCCGTGTTGTGATAGACACCCGGTGCGCGGCGCTCGAAAATCGAGCCGACCACGACCATGCGCGTTTCGCGAGCGACCTGGGACAGTAACTCGGTGGTCGGGCCGGGGATCGGCTCGGCCAGGTCAAACCGGCTGGCGTCCTCGGACTGGCAGAAGTACTGGGTGCGAAACAATTCGGGCAGGCAGCCGACCTGAGCGCCAGTGCTCGCGGCGGCGCGAAGCAGGTCGCAGGCCCGGCGCAGGTTATCGTCGGGATCGGTCGAACATCGCATCTGGATCAGGCCCACCGTGAATGGGCGCTGGTTCAGGCTCATGGTGGCACCGTTTTCGTTCCGAGTGGAGACCGCGGATCAGCATCGACCATGGTAACGACGCCGTCAAGACCGGGCGAGGTGCCAAGGAAGGCCCAACGTGGCTGAGCCGCAACCAAGCACGAAATCCGAAATCTCAAATCCGAAAAGATGTGCGGCACGGCGCGGGGATGTTACAGACGTAGACTCTAACGTGGGACCACCGCAGCATCGCCTGGCGACCCGGCATTGGGGCCCGGAGCGCCGAACGGTTGAATTGGCCGGGGCCAGCCGTTAGTGTTGGGTCGATGTCGGGTTGAGAGATTTGATTGTGAGCATAGCCTCTGAAGGGAAGGATGATCGCCATGGGAGCCGAAGCCCGCCTGGCCGAGTTGAAGCTGGAGCTGCCGCCTGCGCCCAAGCCGGTTGCGACGTATGTGACGGCGATCCGTCACGGGGATTTACTCTACG
Organism: uncultured Isosphaeraceae bacterium; assembly: GCA_963781785.1. GTDB lineage: Bacteria > Planctomycetota > Planctomycetia > Isosphaerales > Isosphaeraceae > CAWAHD01. The sequence continues at coordinate 3,286,221 of CAWAHD010000002.1, forward strand.
TTTCGGGACACGGTCCGCTTCGCAAGGACGGGACGCTGATCACCGGCAAGCTCGGAGCCGACATGGACGTGGCGGCCGGCCAGGCCGCGGCCCGGCAGACCGGCCTGGCGATCCTGGCTACCGTGCGCTCGCACCTGGGTACTCTCGACAAGGTCGAACGGCTGATCAAGAGCCTGGGCATGGTCAATTCGGCGGCGGACTTTGTCGAACACCCCAAGGTGATCAACGGTTATTCCGACCTGATGAAAGACGTGTTCGGCGACGCAGGAGTCGGGACCCGAAGCGCCGTGGGGATGGCCGCTCTGCCGGCCGGCATCGCCGTGGAGATCGAGGCGATTTTTCAGGTCAAGAACTGAGTGCTCTTGCCCATCTCCGATGGGGAATCTCCCATGCCACGCCCTGGCCGCCTCGATGGCCGCGCTTGTCTCGTCGTGGGAGGCACGAGCGGCATTGGCCTGGCGGCGGCGCGGCGGTTTCTCGAGGAAGGTGCCCATGTCGTCGTGGCGGGAAGGGCACCCCAGAGCGGCCGCTCGGAGCTCGAACAGCTCGCCGCGCTCGGCCCTGCCTGGGAATGTGTGATCGAGCTTGCACTCGGCGAGCCGGAAGTCGTGCGGCTCTTCGAATTCACCCATGCTGTCCTGGGCGGGCGACTCGATGTCTTGCTTCATGTCGCCGGGATCAGTGGTCGCAAGTTCGGTGACGCTGCCCTGCACGACTGTTCGATCGAAGCGTGGGATCGCGTCATGCAGGTTAACGCTCAAGGCGCGTTTCTCACCAACCGCGAGGCCGTGCGGCTGATGATCGAGCAGCCCCTCGATGCCACCGGTTTGCGCGGGACCGTGGTCAACGTCGGCTCGGTTCTCGACCGCTCGCCGTCACCGGAGCATTTCGGGACCATCGCTTACACCGCCAGTAAAGGTGCGCTCCGATCGATGACAGCGGCGGCCGCCGCCAGGTATGCTCCCGACCGGATCCGATTCAATCTGCTCGTCCCCGGCTTGATCGACACCCCGATGGCCGCGCGAGCGGCGAACGATCCCCAGATCCGGTCGTACCTGACGGCCAAGCAGCCCTTGGTCGGCGGCCCTGGTTCGCCCGCCGACGTCGCTGAGGCGGCACTTTATCTCTGCGAGCCGGCCTCGCGGTTTGTCACCGGAGCCGAGCTGGTCGTCGACGGCGGCTGGAGCATCACTTCGAAAGGATGAAGGATGAAGGATGAACCGGAGTCGTTATGAGCGATCAATGCGACGTCATCTCACAGTATCTGGCTGCGGTCCGGGCGGCCATCGACGCCATCGAGGCGACCCAGTTGCCGGCCATCCGCCAAGCGGCCGCGCGGTTTGCGAATACGATTCTCAAGGGGCGTTTGGTGCACGTCTTCGGGACCGGCCACTCACGGATGGCCGTCGAGGAGATGTTCCCCCGCTATGGCTCGTTCCCGGGCTTCCATCCGATCGTCGAGCTGTCGATGACGTACCACAACCCGGTCGTGGGGGCCAACGGTCAGCGCCAGGCGATGTTTCTGGAAAACGTACAGGGATTCGGCCCGGTCCTGTGGCGCAATTTCGCGACTTCGCCCGATGACGCCCTGCTGGCGATCTCAACGAGCGGATGCAATGCCGTGACGATCGACGTGGCCCTGGAGGCCAGCCGGCTGGGGATGAACGTTGTGGCCCTGACGTCGCTGGCGCACGCTGCGGTCTCCACGTCGCGACACGAGTCGGGAAAGAAGTTGCACGAAGTCGCCAGCGTGGTGATCGATCAGACGCCCCGGCCGGCGATTCGACCGTCTGGGTCGCCGGGTTGGAGACGCCCGTCGCGCCGCTGTCCAGCGTCACCGGATGCGCGATCATCAACCTGATCAAGGCCGAGGTCGCTCGCTTGCTGACGGAGGCCGGATCTCCTCCCAAGGTCCTCACCGCCGCCTGCCATCTCGGGGCCGAGCAATCCCGCCGGCTATTCGAGGAAACCTACGACGATTATCGACGGCGTGTGGGAGTGTTGTATCGCTAGTTCGCCACAAACAGCTTCACATCCGGGTGCATGGTGTAAAGCCGATCTTCGCCCTGGGGTGTCCGTACCAGGATCGCACTCGAGCAGTTGTTCCGGATGATCGGGTTGCCCGGGTACTTTTCCCAGTGCACCAGGTCGCGCGAGCGCGCCACGCAGGTCGTCCAGTCCTTCCAGGGCCGGTTAGAATTGGCGTGGTAGAACGCATAGTAAAAGCCGTCGCGCTTGACGATCTGGTTCACGGCCACTGCGGCTTGATCATAGAGCTCTGGTCCCATCGCAATCACGGGATCGTCGCTGACATTGGTCCAGAGTTTCCTATCTTTGGAGGTCGCGAGCCAAACACCCTGGTCGCCGCGCTCGTACAGCAGATACCACGTGTCGTTCTCGAACCAGGCCGTCGGGGTACCGTAGGGCCCGGGTTCGATCGGCTTGCCGTTGCTCTTGCGAATATCCAGCGATCCCTGGTCGGTCCATTTCAGCCCGTCGGTTGAGGTCAACAAGTGCGCGATGTCGTTCTTTCCTTCGGCAAACATGAAGTAATTGCCGCCCGTGCGCACGACGCACATGTCTTCGACCCACGAGCCGGCAAAGATCGGGTTGGCGGGGTCGCGAGTCCAGTGGACGCCGTCGTGCGAGGTGGCATGGCCCAGCGACATCGTCGCGGGGCGATCACCGGCATAGCCGGTGTACCAGAGGTGATAGGTTCCATCCTCGCCCACCAGAATATAGCCCCGCTCGCGGATTTTCCGGTCCCAGGTGTCGCGGCCGGTGCCGGTGAATACCGGGTTCTCCGGTATCGGAGTCCACGTGACAAGCGGCCACTCGGAAGCCGGCTGCTGGGGGGAGGGCCGCACTGCCTGGACGGCCTGAGGGGCCGCCGGCGCCACAAGCGCGACGAAGAGTCGCCAGGCCTGCCAGGATGCCACTGCGCCTCAAAACCATGACGGGCTCCTTTGGTTCGGGCGGTCGAAGAGGACAGAACGACAAGGAAGAGTCTCTGCAACAGCGGGATTGCCACGGATACGAGATCTCCGTTCATCCATAATACCTTGCGTCGATGGCGGCGGGAGGGTACTTTAAATCCAGTGATCCGATTGGGGCGGTAGCTCAACTGGGAGAGCGCCGCGTTCGCAATGCGGAGGTTGAGGGTTCGAGCCCCTTCCGCTCCACTCTGGGTCTTCTATTGACGGGAATCCGGAAGACTCCGCTTGAGGCTGGCACGACCCTTCGGATCAGCTCGGATTCAAGTCCTGAAATGAAGATCGGGAGGTCATGAATCGTCGTGTTCGATTCGCTGGTTTATCCGTTCGGACGGGTGCGACCTCGGTTGAGGGGCGATCGGTGGTGTGACGGCATTCGTCGAGATCGGTAGCCGCCTTCCTCGATCCAGTGGGGCCACAGCCTTGCCGCTCGGCAACCCCATTGCCCGGACCACAACCCCGGGCTCTTTCCCCCCACTGTAAACATAGAACATCCCCATGGTTCGCGCTGCTCATCTCGTGGAGCCTGCACAATCGGTTCATCGTTCTCCTGGGAACGATTACCCTGATCGCTCTGGGTGCGTATTCGGCCAATAACCTCAACGTCGAGGCATATCCCGATCCGACTCCTCCGCTGGTGGAGGTTATCACGCAGAATCACGGTATGAGCCCGGAGGAGATGGAGAAGCTGATCGGAATCCCACTCGAGACAGCCTTGAACGGGATGCCCGGCCTCAAGTACCTGAGAAGCATTTCGCTGGCCGGGCTCAACGACATCAAGTGCCAGTTCGAGTACGGAACGGATTACTGGACGGCCCGCCAGGAAGTGATCAACCGGATCGGCATGGTGAGCAACCTGCCCCCCGGCGTCAACCCCGGGCTTTCCCCATGGAGCCCGACTGGAGAGATCGTCCGCTACGTCTTGAAAGGTGACGGCTACACCTTGAATCAGCTCAAAGCCGTTCAGGACTGGGTATTGACCCGCGCCTGAAGACTGTGCCCGGAGTGATCGACGTGACTGGCTTCGGCGGGACGGTCAAGCAATATCAGATCTTGCTCGATACCCAGTTGATGAGACGGTACGACGTGACCTTGCAGATGGTGACGGACGCGATTTCGCAATCCAATGCCAACGTGGGCGGTGACATCCTCCCGCTTGGGCCGCAGTCACACAACGTTCGGGCCATCGGCTACCTGGGCGAGGGAATCGACTCGCTCGATCCGGCCGTCGCCGACCATGCCTACGCGATCGAGATCGAGAAGCTGGAGGACGTGCAGGATGTCGTCGTGACGACTTACAACGATATTCCGGTTTACATCAAGCAGCTCGCCAAGGTTGTCGTGGGTTACCAGCCGAGGCTTGGGCTGGTGGGCCGTGACGGCGAGAACGACGTCGTCGAGGGCATCGTGCTGATGCGGAAGTACGAGAAATCGCTGCCCACGTCGACTGCCGTTCAGGAGAAGATCGATTCGCTCAACAAAAGCAACCTTCTGCCCAAGGGTATGCGGCTGGAGTACTTCAACCGGCGAACCGATCTGGTCTACGTGACCAGGTATAACGTCATTCACAACCTCGTCGTCGGCATGATGCTCGTGGTCGGAATCCTCTTCATCTTCCTCGGTGATCTCACCAGCGCCGGCATCGTCGCCTTGATGATTCCCCTGGCGCTCCTGTTCTCGGTGTCGGTGCTGTACTTCCAGGGCAAGTCGGCTAACCTGCTGTCAATCGGCGCAGTCGATTTCGGAATCATCGTGGATAGCTCGGTCATCATCGTCGAGAACATCTACCGGCATATCACGGCTCATAGCGCCGACCGGTCTCGTCCCTTGATCGACCGGATCAGTGAAGCGTCCCACGAGATCGAGCGAGCGTTGTTCTTCTCGACCTTGATCATCGTCTGCGCGTTCATTCCGCTGTTCTCGATGACAGGGCCGGAAGGGGCGCTCTTCGGCCCGATGGCCAATACCTACGCCTTTGCCATCTGCGGCGCGCTTGTCTTGGCGGTGACGCTGACGCCGGTTCTTTGCTCTTACCTCTTCCATAACAAGAAGGAAGAGAAAGAGACGTTCATCGACCGGATCATGAAGCTGCGTTATCTCACCATGCTCGACCGCGTGCTGCGGCATCGGTTCCTGGTTCTGACGGCGATGGGGGGCTTGCTCGCCTTCACGATCGTCTTGATCCCCACTCTGGGCGGTGAATTCATGCCTCCCCTGGAGGAAGGAAACCTCTGGATCCGTGCCTTGCTGCCCCGGACCGTGACCTTGCGCGAGGCGGCGCGGATGGCCCCGCGGCTGCGCGAGGTGATCGGCTCGATTCCCGAGATCCGGGGGGTGATGTCGCACGTCGGCAGGCCCGACGACGGCACCGACATCACGAGCTACTTCAATCTCGAGTTCAACGCTCCCTTGATTCCCATGGAGAATTGGCGGGACATGCCCGTCACGCTCATGGGCCATAACCTCTGGACGCGCAAGATCACCCGCGAGGAAATCCAGGATGAGCTGATGGAAAAGTTCAAGGTTTTTCCGTCGGTCAACTTCAATTTCTCGCAGTTGATCCGCGACAACGTGGAAGAGGCTCTCTCCGGAGTCAAAGGGGCGAATTCGATCAAGCTGTTCGGCAACGACCTTCAAGTCCTCGAGGACGCCGGCCAGCGCGTCGTCAACATTTTGAACAACGTCCGGGGCATCTCCAACGCCGGATTGTTCCACATCGTTGGCCAGCCAAACCTCGAGATCCATATCGACCGCCAGGAATGCTCGCGCTACGGGATCAACGTTTCGGACGTCGAAGCCGTCGTCCAGGTTGCCGTCGGGGGCCGTGCCTTCACCCGCATGGTCGAGGGTGAAAAGCTTTTCGACATCGTCCTTCGCCTGCCCGCCGACCAGCGTAACGACCCGGAAGTCATCGAGAGAATTCCGGTCGACGCTCCCGGGCACGATGGCAAGCCCGGGCGCGAATTCCCCTGCGGCAGCTCGTCAAGATCGATCCGCACAAGCCCGGTGCCGCCTATATCTACCGGGAGAACAACCGCCGCTATATCCCCATCAAATTCGGAGTCAAAGACCGGGACCTGGCTTCGACCATCGCAGAGGCCCAGCGCAAGGTGAAGGACCCCAAAACGGCGCCCACCTTCCCGAGGGCTATGATATCGGATGGGCAGGTGAGTTTGACCAGATGCAGCAGGCAAACGCCCGCTTGCTCTGGATCGTTCCCCTCTCGATCACCCTGATCTTGATCCTCTTGTACACCGCGTTCAACTCGATGAAGGACGCTCTTCTGGTCATGGCCAACGTCATTGCCGCCACCATGGGAGGAGTCTGGGCCCTGAAGTTGACCGGGACGCCGTTCTCGATCTCGGCTGCGGTCGGGTTCATCTCGATTTTCGGCGTGGCGGTTCAGGATGGCGTCCTGTTGATCTCGTACTTCAACCAGATGCGCGCCGCCGGGCTGCCGGTGCGGGAAGCGCTCTGCGCGGAGCCGAGCTGCGGGTCCGGCCGGTGGTCATGACCTCGCTGACCGCGGCACTCGGGCTCTTTCCCGCCGCCATCGCCACCTCGATCGGCTCGCAGGCTCAGAAACCGCTGGCCATCGTTGTCGTGGGAGGAATGCTCGTCACTCTCTTCCTCACGCGGTACCTCATGCCGGTTCTTTATTCCTTTTTCCCAGCACCCCCAGGCCACGGCGAGTGCCAGAGCGATTTGATCCTCGGCTCGCATTACACCGACCGGTTTCTCAAGCCCGCCTCGTCGAGTGCCGGCACGGGACCGAACGATCATCATGACACCAGCCCTCCATTCTTGCCGGGGCTCAGCGGTTTCGGAGAGCAAGCACCATGAAGACCAACCGAAAGCTATTGGTGGCCGTCGTGCTCATCGCCGCAGGCGCGACCGGGCTGGCGCTCAACGGCCGGACACGGGGCCAGGTGATCGATGTGCTGAAACAGTTGTCGCACGCGGGCTCACATGGCGAATACAGGCCGCCCGATCGGGACTGGCTTTCGTCGTCCCGGTCGAAGACGCCCTGGGATCGAACTCTGGCGCTCACCGACGAGCAAATCGATGCCATCGGCCTCAAGACCGTCGCCGTCAAGGAACAGACCGATCCCACGAGCTTGCGCCTCTTTGGCAACACCGAGTACGACCCCGCCAGGGTCACCGTCGTCCGCACCCAGTTCGACAGCCGCGTCGACCGGGTCCTCGTGGATCTCGGCTCAACCGTGAAAAAGGAAGATCCGTTGCTCGAGCTCTTCAGTACCGACCTCGCCGAGGCCAAGAGCAATTACGAAGTCGCCACCAGCCAGTGGGTCCACGACAAGAAAGTGCTCGATTACAAGCTCCCTCTGGCCATCAAGGATGCGATCCCACGGAAAGAGCTGATCGAGGCCGAGAATGACGAGGCCCAGAGCCATCTCAAGATGAAGCTCGCCAAGGACAAGTTGCTCGTCTACGGCCTGACCGACAAGGAAATCGAGCATGCGAGCGCGGAGGATGGGGTCGAGAAAGCCACGATGATCCTCCGTTCCCGCGCGGCCGGAGTCGTCGTCCAGCGCACCGTCTCCAAGGGAAATTATTACACATCGGCCGACCTCTTGATGACCATCGCTCCGCTCGACCATCTGTGGGTGCGAGGCAACGTCAGCGAGCTCGACGTCGAAAAGGTTGAGGTTGGCCAGAAGATCAAGGTCATCTTTCCGTTCTCTGATCAGATCCTCGATGGCACGGTGGATTATATCGACAAGGCGATCGACTCCGAATCGCGGTCGGCGAAATTTCGGACCACGATTGGCAATCCCGAAGGCAGGCTCAAGGCAGGCATGTTCGTGCGCATGATTCTCGACATCCCTCCCAAGCCGGGCAGGACCATCATCCCCCGCGCCGCCATGGTCTCCGTCGATCGATTCGATTATGTCTTCGTCAAAAAGCCGGATGCATCCAACCAGTTCCTCCGTCGCCAGATCTTCGTGGCCAAGGAAAACAACGACGTCGTGATCGTTGGCGAAACTTCCGGAGACCACCCCGGCCTCACACCCGGCCACAAGGTCGTGACGATCGGAAGCCTGATCCTCGAGCAGATGTTCGAGGACCGCCTCATGACCGAAGGCGGCCTTCTCTTCGCGCGGGACGACGGAAAGAAAATCGCGTCACTCGACGAATCGACCGCGGTCATCAGCTCCTCACCAGCCCCGCCGCGCTGAAAACGGCACCGAATGCCCCCTGCCGTACTGACTGACAAGATCGGCAAGGTTTACCCAACCGGCGCATTTCAGCACCCAGTGATCGGGACAATCGCGGCATTCGCCGCGGTCCGGACCGCGGTTTTCGCTTCAACTCTTCCGGTTATGCCGGTCGAATTGGCGGCAACAGATTGCAGGCTCCTGACGGAACTCCAGACTGCGCGATTTGATAGCCGATTTACGATGGCAGCGATCAGTCCGGTGGGCGGGGATCGCGCGAAGCGGACGGTCGAAACGAGGCGAAAACGAGTGGCGGCCAATTCCGGCTTGACTCACGAAGATCGAGAGATGACGGCTCCTCCGAGCCCGCCGTCGTCTGGCCGGCGGCGGCGCCGATGCTTTTGGCTGGCATGGATGTTCGTGGTCGTCGTCTGCGGGCTTTCCGCAGGCCGGGCGACGGCACAGGGCCCCACGGTGGACACGACCGTGCCGGCCTTGCCTGGCGCGGGCACGTCGCTCCTGGGGTCGGCACCGGGCGGAGGGGGTGGCTCGTTCACCAACTTGCCGGGCACCGGCGGAATCCTGGGCGGCCGTCCCGGCGTCTCGACCCCCAAGGGCATCCCGACCACGGCCACGACTCCGGGAGCCGGTCCGGGACCAACCGAGCTTCAAGCGGCGATTTCATCGCCCCAGCCGGCGCCGGTCTCACCGACCACCACACCGTTTTATGGAACGCTGGAAATCGCGACCGAGGATGACGACGGCCCGCCCAATGGCCTGACGCTTGATCGCGCTATCGACATCACACTGGCGCGAAGCCTCGATCTCCGCTCCAAATTCTCCGAGATCTCGATGGCGCGGGCGGACATCCTCCAGGCAAGCCTGAGGTCGAACCCCATCTTTTATCAGGACGGCCAGCTTCTGCAGTATCGCGGCACGAGCACGCAGTTCAGCCGGACGGCCCCCGGCGGACCCAGTCAGTTTGACACCAACGTGACCTATCCGCTTGACGTTTCGCACAAACGCCAGGCCCGGACGCTGGTGGCTGCCAGGGCGGAACACGTCCTCGAAGCACTGTACCAGGATGCCATCCGCCAGCGCATCGACGATGTCTACGGCGCCTACGTCACGGCCCTGGCAAGCCGCCAGACGGTTCGGTATGCACAGAAGAGCGTCAAGGGGCTGCTCGAGCTCACTCAACAGAACGAGACACGCTTTCAAAAAGGCGATATCTCGAGGGGGGTTTTCAGCGCGGTCAAGGTCAGGCTCCGCACCGCGCAGCTCGGTCTCCTGGATGCCGAGGCGGCCTACCGCAAGGCCAAGCTGGACCTCGGTTCGCTGATGAATCTGAAACTCGACGAGATCAAATCGCTCGAGTTGAAGGGAACGATCCAGGACCTCGCGCCCGATCCGCCCCCGGCGGATGCGTTGCGCAAGATCGCCGTCGCGGAGAGACCGGACGTCGTCTCATTCCGGCTGGGCATCCTCCGTGCCGAAGCCGACGTGAGGCTGGCGAAGGCGAACGCCTACAGTGATGTCTATGTTCTCTGGCAGCCCTATACCTTCCAGGATAATACCCCGTACGGCCTCAAGAGCCAGTATTCCTGGGCGCTCGGCGTGACCGTGCCGATTCCAATCTACAACCGAAACCAGGGGGGGATACTCCGCGCCAAGGAGAACGTCGTGCAGACGAACGTGCAGCTCGCGGATCTCGAGCGGCAGGCGCAGGTCGACGTCGAGTCGGCGCTGCTGGAATACGACGTCACGCGCCGCGAAGTGAAGGACCTTCACGACGAAGTTCTTCCCGACGCTGCCTTCGTCCGCGACGAGGTCTATCGACTGTACAAGGCGGGAGCAAAAAGCCTGCCCGACTACCTGGACGCTCAGCTCGACTATAACCTGACTGTCAAGCAGTATCTCGATACGGCGGTTCGCCACCGCCGGAGCATGCTGTCGCTCAACACGGTCGTCGGCCGGCGGATCATGCCGTGAGCGCAGAGGATCTGACCATGCTCTCGAAGACCGAAACCCCGGCGATCGCACGGCGAACCACGCCGGTGCACAGTCGTGACAAGTGCCCAAGGGCCCACACCAGCGATGACCCGAACGCGGCCGCGAATCGAGGGAGGATAAGATGAAACGCCGGATCCCCCGCGACCTGCGGCCATGCCTGGAGGTCGTCGAGCGCCGCGACCTGCTCTCCGCGATCACCGACGTCATGGCAGCAAACGGCGTCGCCAACGAATTGCGCTCGCTGGCTTCCGCCGCGGCGGGCTCGGCCCAGGCGAGTCGCACATCCACCCCGTCGATCGCCCTGCCAGGGAATCAAGGACCACTGCTGAATCCAGACATGACCATCAACAATGCTGCCCTTGCACCGACGGGAAACGTGACCAAGCGCGAGCTCAAGAAAGAGCAGTTCAGCGCACGCTACAAGGGGACGTACACCGTCGGGGCCGGCCCCACCAGCGACGAACGAATCCAGACGTTCATAACGGCCGTCGGCACGACGAACACGATGTTGCATTCCGACATCCAGATGCTGCTCGTCACTCCCAACAATCCCAGCGCGGAAATCGGCGGCGTCAGCACCATTTTTGATCGCAATATCAATTCCAACACGGCACTTGGATTCAACATTGCTTCGCCCCAATCCTTGCAGCCAGCCGGCGGGCTGGGACTGCCCGTTTTCTTGAACAAGGTGAGCGTCGACGTGAACATCAGCTCGGGTGTGTACACCGAGGCTTATTCCGTGGGCACGATCAAGATTCGTTACATCCCGAGCGGCAAGCATACCCCGGGCGTCCTGGGCCAGGGGACAGCCATCGTCACGATCAACGCGCAGATCTACGCACCGAATGCCAGCTTCATCCTCCGCAACGCGCACATCAATCCCTGATTCCTGCGCAACAAAATTGAAAAGTCAGAACGACTGCGGCTGCGGCACCGTAGAATAAGTGGTGACGGTCAGGGTCACAACAATGCGCGGCAGCTTATCGCGGCAAAACCGGGGACCACGCTTTTGCCGCGTGAAACCGGAGGAAGCCATGTCACATTCAGTCAAAACAATTGCAACGGTGGTCACGGCGTTCCTCATGGTTCTCGGCCCAGGGCGTGCCGCGGACGCCCACGGTGGCGGCGGCGGCGGCCACGGTGGCGGCGGCTTCGGCGGTGGACACATGGGCGGCGGCTTCGGCGGTGGACACATGGGCGGCGGTTTCGGGGGTGCGCACTTCGGCGGTGCACCCATGGGCGGGTTCCGCGGCGGCTTCGGCGGTGCACCCATGGGCGGATTCCGCGGCGGCCTTGGCGGTGTTCGCATGGGCGGGTATAGCCCGCCTCGCACTTATGCGCCCTCGATGGGGATGTCGCGCTCGTTCGCCGGGTCGGCTGCCGGCCGCTACGGTTTGGGAACCCGCTCGATCGGTCCCGGGGCCGGCGTCCGCGGCTTCTCTGGCATGGGCAACATGGCGGGCCGATCCTTCGGGCCGTCAAGCTTGGGCCGGACCAGCCTGAGCACCGGTAATTTCGGGATGTCGCGCGGCGCGTACGGGCTGGGAGCTAGAACGCCCATCAACGGCGCCATGGCCAGTAATCGGTTTGGGTCCGGTCTCACCGGGGCATCTCTGAATCGGGCCTCTCTCTCCAATCGATCGCTCCCGCTGAACCGGGGTACCAGCATCAACAACACGAATCTGGCCAACCGCGGTTACGGGGGCTACGGAGGGGGATACGGCCGAGGTAATGGCGGTTACGGCCGTCGTTACGGATATGGCGGGTATGGTTATGGCTACGGATTCCCCGGCTATTATGGGGGATATGGCGGGCTCGGCGGCTTTGGGCTTGGTGGCTTTGGGCTTGGTTACGGGCTCGGAGGCTTTGGGCTCGGCTTCGGGCTGGGAAGTCTCTTCGGCTACGGGCTGGGTGGCTGGGGTTACGGCGGATATGGCGGCTACGGTGGGTACGGTGGGTACGGATACGGTGGATATGGCGGGTACGGCGGGTATGGTGGGTATGGCGGGTATGGGTATTCGCCCTGGCTGTATGGTCCGATGCTTTATAACTGGGGTTATTCCAACTATTACAACCCGTACTACGGCATTGGGCTGGGGTCGGTAGGGAGCACGGCGTACGACTATTCCCAGCCGATCAACACCCAGGCGACGCCACCACAGCCGGGAGTCATCGATCAGGCAAGCACCGACTTCGATTCCGCTCGCGCCGCGTTCAAGGCCGGCGATTACACCAGGGCCCTGGATCTGGTCGACCAGGCGATCCGCCAGATGCCGAATGACTCGGCGCTGCACGAGTTCCGCGGGGTGACGTTGTCTGCTCTGCATCGATACGTCGATGCCGCCGCGCCGCTGTACGCGGTGCTGGCCGTGGGCCCGGGTTGGGATTGGCCGTCCTTGGTCGGGCTGTATCCCAATGTATCGGTCTACACCGAGCAGCTTCGGGCGCTGGAGAGCTACTGCGGTCAGAACAGTCGCTCGGCGCCGGCCCAATTCGTGCTGGCTTATTTCTACCTGACGCAGGGGAGCAACGAGGCGGCCCTCCACCAGTTGAAGCGAGTCGTGGCGATCCAGCCCAAGGACGCCATCGCCGAGCAATTGATCAAGCGGCTCGACCCGTCGTACTCGCCAACCGGAGGGGCCGGGGGAGGCGTTCCCGGTCAGCCCCCCGCGCCGGGAGAGCGCCCGCTGGCCTGACGCCCACTTCCGCCACGGTCAAGGAAGGGAGGTTCGAGGGTGCATGGACCGCCGAGTCCGAGGCGGATACCAAGATCACGTTGACCTTCCACGACAAGGGACGGTTCACCTGGAAGGTCGTCCAGAAAGACCATGACCGGCTGCTCCAAGGCCGAATGACTTCCGGAAATGGGCTCTTGACCCTTGCCCAGGACCAAGGTCCTCCCATGGTCGGGAACGTCACGTGGCGCGACGAGTCGCACTTCAACTTCAAGCTGCCCAACGATGCACCCGACGACCCGGGACTGAACTTTTCGAAGGCACCCTGAGCCCAGAATGATGGTGGAAGTTTGGGGTAAGGCGTGCTGGTGAACAAGGATCCAAGTTTTCAACACCCCAGGGGCAGGGGGGGTGGGCCCGGAGCCATGGGAACTCCACTGTGAGACACTGCCTCCTGCAGTACAAGCTTCCCAGGAGAGCAATCGCGGCCGCATCGTCGGCCGCGTTCGCTTTTTTGTCGGTCGCAATTCCCGTGGCAGCCTGCCTGTGGGACAGAGACACTCCGGTAGACGAGGCCAGGGGGTTGCCCGAGGTGGTTGCCGTGCTGACGGGGCGGTTCGTCAGAAATCCGCCTGTTTACTACGAAATGAGGCTGAAGCGCGTTGCCGGCCTGCTCGACTCGGATCCGGGCCAGCTCGATGCGTATGACGACGCCGGAGTCGCCTGTGACCGGCTGGGCCGAGGCGATGAGGCGATCGCCTGGATGGAAAAGAAACGGGCGCGGCTCGATGGCCTCGACCGATCCGACCGGAAAGTGAACGAAGACTGGTATCGCCTCTACGCCAACCTCGGAACGTTCCGGGTGCACCGATGGATCCGCATGGGGGCTGATCGGAGCCGTATCGCCGAGGTCAAGCAGGCACGTGCTGAGATCGCCCAGGCGATCGAGATCAATCCCGAGGCCCACTTTGGCCGGGAAAAATATCAGTTGATGGCGATGGACTGGATGATCGAGCCGCCGGCATTGGTCAAATACGACAACTTGCCGAACATTCTCGGATTGTACCCGAATGCGACCATTGATGAGCAGGCTGCTCGCGACGCCGTGACCGGGCTCTCGGGCTTGGTCGTCCTGGGCAATGCCTGGGAGAGCGTCGACGTCTTTCAGGCCCTCGCCCATGCTCTCTCGCACTACGGCAAGCGAAACACGCTCGCGTACCTGGCCTGGCTCCGGTGCATCGAGCTGATCGACCAGGGAAGGGGCTCGATTCTGCCGGAGGCGCCTCGAGGTGACGAGCTGAAAAAGATCCTGTTCCGGCCAGACTTCACCCGGAAGGACAACCTGCTCGATGAAGCGTATCCCAGGCTTCGCGCCGAGGCCGAGGCCTGGCACCAGGCTCGTACGGCATTCATGCTGGAGCGGCTTCAGTCGGGCCGCCATCCCGACACCGATCGGACCTTCTGGGAGGGCTATCACGAGCCGCCGCCACCCCTCCTTCCCAGCAGTTCGGTCGCCGGCGAGTATGCTGCGAGGCAGGAAGCACGCAGGCGGCGCGACGTGGTCATCCTCATCGCCATACTGGTGGTCGTCCTCGGCTTGCCGTGCGCTTGGTGGATTCGCCGCGGGAAGAGGTCCAAGCCATATGGAGGACCAGAGAAATTGGAGTAGGGCGGAGTCGACCAGCGCGTTGCGACTGACGCCCGCCTTCTCCGCCTCGTCCTTTTCCTGATTCCCGATCTGGTCGCGCCCTGAATCGGCCGGGACAACGCCTAGAACCTTAGAAGCGATTCCCGCGCCGGAAAAGCCCCCTCGCCCGGCCTTCGGCCACCCTCTCCCGACCAGGGCGAGGGGGAACAAGAGAACGCGGCTCACTCCCAATTGTTCTGTCTCCTCACGAGGGGGAGGGTGGCCGAAGGCCGGGCGAGGGGGGCTGGCTCATGTTTGAGCACAATCGGGAGGATGTCGTAAGATTGCAGCATGTCTGGGAACTGGCGCGTGCCAGCCAGCCCTTGCCAGCGATCGCCGGGCTGGAGTCGTCGAGGAGGTCGGTATGATCCTGCGCATCCGTGAGGCACGCGTCTGTGGCCCGCATTCGTTGCGACTCACTTTCAACAATGGGACTGTCAAGCAGGTCAATGTGAGTCCGTTGCTCGACGGACCGGTTTTCGAGCCTCTAGAAGACCCGGCCTACTTCGCGAGCGTAACCTTGGACCCGATTTGCGGCACGCTCGTCTGGCCCAACGGTGCGGACTTCGCCCCGGAGGCCCTCCACGAGCTGGAGGCCGAAACCATGTCCGACTCCGCCGCCTGACCGGACACTCCACAGGTCCCCGCCCCGGATCCAATGCCGAATCGATCGCTGTCGCCCGCCCAGAGCATCTCTCACGTCTCTCGTTCTGCTCAGATCGATCGAGCCTGCTCACGGAACAAGATGGCTGACCAGGCGACGGCGCGGATCCGGAATGCCTGCCGCCAGCTTCCGAGCGCACCACGCCGTGGCAGCCCACGAAGGTCAGACATTATGATGTCTGCCTCTCGCAAATTATGTGGGTAGCAACAGTGCTCAAAAATATTTCGATTCATTTTTAGAATTGACTTGACAGTCTCGCGCGGCATCTCTCTAATGAGCCGCAATCCGATTCTGAGTTTGCTGCAGCTCCCTAGCCTCTTCTGGGTCGACAACCGAATCTGGACATGACTGGGTGTTCCCTGCTGTGGACGCGCCCCGCTCTGTCGCCTGGGCTGATTGGCTGGTCATCCGGCCGGGATCGCTCCGTCTTCTTGCCGTGGCGACGGCCGTGGCGTGGGTCTCCATCCTGGCACTCGTCGCACTCTCGCTTGCCGGCGCGAAATCAGGGGGGGGGGGTTTCGAATGCGGCCTGGGCAGCACATCGCGCTGAAATCCGCAAGCTCCCTGAGGAGCTTTATCACCTCGACCGATTCCGGGCGATTCGTGGCCGGGTGACCGACGCGGATGGGAAGCCGGTCGCTGGTGCCCTGGTTCGCTGCGCGAAAGTCGAAAGCCTCGTTGAGCTGGCCAAGGGCGGAACGCCGTCGTCGTCGGGATGGAGGATCCCGATCGAGGCCGAGATTTCGACGGGCCAAGACGGCGCGTACGAGTTCACGCATTTGCCGGTCGGGGCGAGAACGTTCTTTTACTCGGCGCCGGGTCGCGAACTGGCCCCGGCCGTCAAGGACCTGATCGTCGTCCAGGACGGACTGGGCGCGCGGCTCAATGTCACGCTGGAGCGGCCGACAGTACTTCGCGTCCGGCTGGGCTGGT
The DNA here is from genome assembly GCA_963781785.1 of uncultured Isosphaeraceae bacterium. Taxonomy (GTDB): domain Bacteria; phylum Planctomycetota; class Planctomycetia; order Isosphaerales; family Isosphaeraceae; genus CAWAHD01. Next base: position 3,302,366 of record CAWAHD010000002.1, read on the forward strand.
CGTCGGTCAAGCCCGCAACGCGTTTGCACCTCATTCCACATCGTTGGTGGCCGGAGTTCGTCACAGTGCCCGCGCCGCGGGGCGCGACGTCGGTCGAGTTTCGCGGCTTGGGTGGGCCATTCCGCAAGGGGCTGATCGCGACTTCGGGGCTCGAGGGGTCATCCCCCATCCGTGTCGTTGGGCGCGATGACCTCGATCGTTGGGAGAATATCAATTTGGTCTGGCGGGGACAGCCCGCGTTGCGCTGGGACCTGCCCGAGGCGGCAGGCCTGGAGCCATGGCAGGAGCCGTTGACGTCGAGCGTGCGTCTGTTTTATGCGGCAATGTCTCCCATTGCGCTGTTCTGGGCGCCGGACGGCGACATCGGGCGGCTCAGGCTACCTCTCGCCGAATTCATCCGGTCGTTCGACGAACCCGCCATGCGGGGGAGCCTTCGCGGCTTCGCGCCGAGTCCGTTTGTGCCGGTGCTCGCCAAGTCGCCCTGGTCCGCTGGTGTGGTTACGTGGACAAGCGAAGCATCGGAGTTTGAGGTCGCCGGATTGCGGCCCGGCGCATATCGAGCCCGCGCTCTGGACCTCTTTGGGCGGGTGACGTTCGCCGCGGGCTCTTACGTCGGGCCCGAACAGAGCACGAGCGGAACGACCAGGCTGTGGGCTAACGTCGACCTCGACGAGCCCGACAGCCGCCAGGTCATGGGATTTGTACGCTGGGAGAGCGGCGCCCCGGTCGTCAGGGCCGCGGTCTTCATGCAGAACACGTATGACTTTCGCAAGTACGTGAGGCGGGTGGAAACCGACGAGCACGGTTACTTCCGGTTCGCCGACGCCCCGGGGAACGAGCCCTATTTCGTTTTCGCACTGCCGGCGGGGCAGACCAGCGCGATGAGGACCCTCGACTACTTCGGGATCGCGGCTTTCCAGCGCGAGTTGTGGCGCGACCAGGTTGTGCACCCGCATCGTATCACGGGGAGCCTCGTTGACGGGATTTCCCCGGAATCACTGCTGCAGCTCGTGAGGGTTGACCCGAAGGGAGACGCGATCATCTGGTCTTTTCGCGCTGATTCGTCCGGCCGGTTTACAGTCGAGAACGTGCCGCACGGGCGGTATCAGGTAAAGGTTTCGCGGCGCAAGGCCGAAAGGGCTGTCTGTTCGCTGGCATTTGATGTGGGCGATGGCCGGTCCGACGCCACCGTCGAGTGGCCATCGCCGTCGAACCGAGATTATTGAAGGCTCGGATTGGTTGTCCCGCCCGGGAAGCGGATCGCTGAGTCTCGCATCAAAAGGAGGTCGTCATGAACCGCATTCAATTCTGTCTGAGCCTGCTCGCGGCAGGCTTCTGCCTCGCGTTCCTGTCCGCCAGTTCCACTTGTTCCACTGAGCCGAGTTGGAACCCGGCGGAGGTGCGGTCTGTCGTATCCACTCAGAGTACGAACCCGCCCGTCAGGAGAAGCGTGTACCCGGCCACCAGCTCGACCCTGTCGAGATGGCAGGGACCAAGAATCTCCCGGGCGGTTGGCACGAATCGATCCGGCACCACCGAACCACGTGGTGCGAGGATCAGCCTGGTTTCCTTGACACCCACGTCGTCCACACTTCAATCGTGCGAGGATGGCCCCGACATCTACTACCCCCCGTCGTGGACTTCCGTGAACTCAAGCAACGGCTCGGGGCGCTCGCTCAACAATGTTCAACATCTTTATATATATACGGGGTCGACGACTATTGTTCGGTTGGAAACAACAGTTTTGGCTCCAAGGTCTTTTGCTCGACGAGCACAAACGGGAACGGCCCGGTCGGCTCACCATACGGGGCTTACTGCTCGACGAACGTCGGAAACCAAGGAGGTCCGGCGATTTGCAGCGTGTACGGAGACGCTGTCGACCCTGTCCTGAATTCGTGCAGCGCCGGTGCGGCCCCGGGAAAACTCACCCCGACTTGCTCGACCCAAACTGACGGAAGCGGCGAGATGACCGGCTCAAATTGCTCGGTGGTTGGCCCGAACCCGGACGGGGGTGCTACGGCAGGCCAGTGTAGTACGGGCAGCCAGTCCGGCAATGCGGGTAACAACGCGAATGCTTTTTGCTCGGCGGCGACGGGGCCGTTGGCCCCAGGTGGCCCCGGCAAGCCAACAACTGTTCGGTCATAAATGCCAATGGCCCAGCGTTTGGCACCCTCAACACATGCAGCACCGACGGAAACGGTGTCTGCTCGGTCACCAATCCACAGAAACTTGGTGGAAGAATCACCACCGACCAATGTTCCGTCATCGCGACCCCCGGGAATGCGAATTCACACGCGCAGTGCACGGTTATCGGCGGCGGCGCGGGACTGTGCAGCGCGTTCTCCGGCAACCCTCCGGTAGCGGTGGTTGGTCAAACTCAATGCAGCATCATCTCGCCAGTCGCCCCGACATTCACGCCGCCGGTGGGGGGGTTATGCACTGTACCGTGATGCGCTGCGGGGCTGCTCAGTGCTGCGGGCGGAACTGGATTTGGCCTGTGCCCCGTGCGCCTTCGGATGCCGGCGCGGCCGTCTAGGGATTGACCGCAGGCGAGCTCGGTCGGTTTGTGCCTGTCGATTCGGGGAAGCGCCGTCTGGGAGCTCGACAAGCCGATGTGCGTACTGGAGGACAAAACCGTGAACAGGTGGCTTCTCGTTTTCGCGGTGATTGGGTTGGCCGGTGCGCGCGGACGTGCGCAGGACCCGGTGGATAGAAAGGCGCCGCCGCCGTCGGTGGCCAAGCTCTCGGCCGCATTGCGAGCCGAGGCGTCAAAACTTACCGCGGTGAGCTCCTCAAAACTTTTCGCGGATCTCGCCGACGCGGAGATCGCCAAAAAGCTCGCCTTATCCGGAGAACAGCGCGACCTAGCGGGACGTCTCGTCGAGCTGACGCGCGATGTGATTCGCGCCTGGCTCGTGAGAGATTTGGAGGCGGTGCCCGCTCCCTCGGCAGCAGTCCTGGCGGAGCGGCTCTCCGAGTCAGGCGAGCGCGCCCGTGCGCGCGTGGTGGCGCATGCCGAGTCGATTGCCTTGGAGGGGATCCTGGACCCCGGCCAGGCGCGATCGTGGCGCAAGGCGGCGGGCCGGCGGGCGCAGCCGCTCTTGCCCAGGCGTTTCGCGCTCGTATCGGGGAGGAAGATGCCCACGGAGGACGTACCGTCCGCCGACTTAGTGGCGGAGTTGCGAGCCGCGGTGCCCAACGAATCGGGCCCGGGGCCTCTGTTTATCATATTGGGCCACCAACGCGGGAGTCCAGTGGTTCTTTCGAAGGAGCAACAGACCACTGCGCGACGGCTGGAAGAGCTGAGAGCTGCGATCGCCCGGGCGTGGCTGACTCGCGGCCTCGACGGGAAGACGTTGCCGCCTTGGTCCGCCCTCTTCGAACGCGTCGCATGGAGCGACCGATTTATGGCCAGCGTCTGCACGCACACCGAAGCGATCGCGCTTGAGAGCATCTTGACCATGGAGCAGGCGGACGGAATCCTGGGGGACTTGTGGAAGAGATCGGGTTTAGGCGCGCTGCTGGATCCTCAACTCGCCTCCAGGCTCCGTCTTACGAAGCGCAGCAGGAGCAGGTGCGCATCCTGCTGTACGGCAAAGCCATACTTCGAGACGAGCTACCCTATGAGCTATCGCGAGCGGCGCCTCACCTGAGAAAGATGCCTGATGGCGCGGCGCAACGCGAGCAGATGATCCAAGCTGGTAGGAATCGCTTGGATGAGCAGGATGCGATGATCTGGGACGTCCTGACCAGCGCCCAGGCGCGCGCGCTTGCCCGCGTACTCGGCCAGGCAAAGGAAACGGGCCGGCGACCCGCGGAAAAACGCAAGAAATCCAGCCGTCCGAGCTGACCGAAGGGACCGCGTGGGCCAGATTGCATTGGGCTCCCACGGTCGGCGCCGATCGCAATCGCCCGTGTCGAGGAACGGCCAGGCCTGGCAGAGCGATCGATTCAAGAACGAAAGTTTCGGAAATGGTCAGTGGCCTGTCTGGGAACGTCGAACAGAATTGGCGCGAAGGAGCAACCGGCGCGGCGACGACTCTCGCCGTCGTGGTTGCGGTTCTCGTGGTGGACGGCCAGCTCGGTCCTCTTTCCTTTACTCTCCGGCGTGCGATCGCCCTTGCTATGCTCGCGGCCATCGCCGTTCCGAGTTTCGTGCGGGGCGGTCGCTGGCGAATCGTTCGGCCGGCCGGCGCCATGGCGGCCTTCGTCCTCCTCGCATGGGCCCCTTCCGTACCGATCTCACTCGCCGGGTTTCTCGTCGCACTCGCGGCGATCGCGGCGGGGGCCAACCCGTCGGCGCGCGCGATCCAGCTCACCTTTGTTGTCATGCCGGCATGCCTCATGTACGTGGGATTTCGGTTCGCTTTTGATTTAGCGCCTCAGATCGCAGCGATCATGGAGGCGGTCCCGCGATGCGCCGGGGCATATACCAACCACATCCGCGGATTCGACGAGCGGTCGAGCTTTGTTGCGCTTGGCGGGCCGGCAGTCGGGCTGGCTATGTTGTACCTCGTCTGGGGCTGGCGGCTCGACCGGGGGATCGGGCGAATCAGCGCGGCGATCGTCATGCCGTTGGGGTGGTTCGCTCTGTTGCCCGCCGTGACGCCCGACGTCGCGGCTGGGCCGATTGCGGCGTTTGCTCGAGGTGCATGGCATGGTGTCTTCTGGCTGGCGTTTGCCGTCGTGATCGATGGCGTCTGCCCTCGACGCCCAGGTGCGGCTGTTTCACGCATTCGAGAACGAACGGCGGCTGCGCCCAGCAGTCCCTGGCTTCCGCTCACGGCGGCGTGTGTCGCCGCGGCGCTGGCCGGGGTCTGTCTCGTCGGCACGGGGCTGATCGGCCCAGCGGCTGGCCGGTCGATCCGCGTTCACAATTATGGCGGCCTCGACTGGGACCGGCCGGTCTATGGCCAGTTCGGGGTGTTCCGCGGCGGAATGTTTGGGCTTTTGCCCGTCTACTGTCGCGCTGAGGGGTATGATTTCGACGTCATCGAGCACTTTCAGGAGACTGCGCCGAGAAAGACGCCCGGTTCGCGCAACGGATCGGACGCAGCCTCCGCGCGCACGGATGCCGAGTCGACCAAGGCGCACGCGGACGCGCCATCAATTTCGACGGGCGGGGCAGACAGTGCAACGCCGTTTGGCAGCGCCGAGCGCAGGTCTTCCGCGCCGATCCGTGCGATCGTCGGCGCGGCCGGCGCTACGGCCGCCACCGGCGCACCTTCCACAAAGGTCGCCTCGCGTCCCACTGACACAATCGAGCTGGCCGATCTCGACAAAACCCAGATCCTGATCCTGATCAATTCTCCAAAGCTCTGGGATGACGGCCAGCGCCGCCTGATTCTCGACTTCGTGGCGAGGGGCGGAAGCTTGCTGATCCTTGGCGATCACACCGATGTCTTCGGCCTCATGCGCGGGTTCAACAGTTTGCTCGAGCCGATCGGCATCCGTTTCCGTTTCGACTCGGCATACAAGGCACGTCAGACCTGGCGCGGCTGCCAGGCCGCAGCTCCTGACGCCGTCGCCTCAGGCTGGGACGGCGACAACCCCGGCGTCGCAGTCGGCGCATCTTTTGAGCTGAGCGGAAATGCGCGGCCGCTTCTGGTGGGACGCTACGCATTTTCCGACGCCGGGATGCGGGAGAATACGATGGGCAGCTTTCTGGGAAACTACCACTACGACCGCGGCGAACGGCTGGGCGATGTGGTTCTCGTCGCGACGGTCACGCACGGCCGCGGCCGCATTGTCGTCTGGGGCGACACGTCGGCCTTTCAGGGCGGACTGAGCACCCAGTACCGCACGGTCGTCGGGCCGATGCTCGCGTGGCTGTCACGGCCAGCCGCGTGGACCGAACGTCCTTTCGTCCGGATCGCCGCGGCGGTTGGGTTACTGACAGCTCTGTTGTGGTGCTGGATCGTCGCAGCCCCGCCGAAAGAAATCGCCGCCATTGCGGTGAGTTTACTCGTGGGGCTCGCGATCCCCTGGCGCTGAGCCTGCCGAACCTCGACGCGCGGCCGCATGTTGGTCGTGACTCCTTTCTGATCGACCGGTCGCACATGGAGGCAGCCGGGCATTATGAGGCAAAGGTCAACCCGATCGGGCCGCTCTATACCAACCTGCTGCGGTCCGGCTTCCGCGTCCTCGACATGGATGATTGGGATCCGGCGGCGATCGAGCGCGGTCGGGGTGTCGCGTTCGTCGCGCCGCAAAAGTCGTTCACACACCGAGAAGTCGCAGAGTTGCTGCGGGCTGAGGAAGACGGCGCGATCGTCATCTTGGCCACGGGTCAGCCAGATTCGGCCGGCTCGCGCCCGCTCCTCGAAGCCCATGGCTTGGGCCTCGCGCCACGGCCGTTGGGAACGGTCACGCCCGCCGAGCCAATGGCCAGCCGGCGTGAGCGCGAACGGCAACCTCGGTTCCTGGATGCCTGGCCGATCGTCACGGCCGATGAGGCCGACCCGGCTAAGCTCCCCGGCGTCCAGGTGATCTACCGGCAAGGTGATGATGTCGTGGCGCTCTTTCGGCGCATGGGCCGCGGGGGCTTCCTCGTCATCTCCGACACGCGGTTCTTCTCCGACATGAACGTGGAGGGTATGTCGGGCTACTGGCTTGGCAACCTGGCTTTTATTCACGATATGTTCCAGCGCTATCTCGGAGCCGACCCGGACGCTGTGAAACCGCTGTTCCGCTCACCGGAGAAGCCGCGGTGACAGAACCGGTGCCGGGGCGACCATCATGACAATAACGCTCGACGAACCTCGCACGATTCGACGCTTCTCGCTCGCCCATCCCACCGAGCGTGTTGACACACCATGCGGCGCAGCGGCCGCGGTCCTCGTTTGCGGCTGGACGTTTGCGGCGGATCGCCGGGTGGACCCGCATTACGCGTGGACGTCGGTCGCGGCAGTGCTAGCGTCCGCGATGCTTTTGCGCCCGATCGCGAGGCGCGGGCTTTTTCGGCGTGCCTGCATCGCGTTGGTTCAAATCATCGCCACGCTCACGGTTTTCTTCACCGCCAATCGGGTACTGAACGGCTGGGCGGAACGCGCGCCGCGGTTTGGCAGCGCGTCCACGGTCGCGTCGACCGTGCTGAACCTGGTTGGGTATCACACGGCGGCAGAGCGCGGGCTCTTGCTCATCGACCACCCCGAGGGACTTGTGACGATCGTCCCGTCGATGGAAACGCTCGCGCTGGTCCCGCTGTTGCTTGTTTGGCTCGGTTGGATCGCATTGCGGTTGGTCCGGGGCCATCGTGACCTGTTCGTGCCTGCGATCGTCGGTCTGGGAGCGACGCTGCTGGTGGCGATCGCGCGATATGTGGTACTGCTCGCGGTCTACGTCGAGCACGACGGCATCCTGTCCGCCGGCACGGGGCAGGCGGCACTGGACTTGTTCACCTCGCCGTGGATCACGTGTTTCTTCCTCATGATCGCCGGGCTTGCCGCCGATCGCGCCAGCCGGATGCTGGTGAAAGGCACCGCGGCGCACGCGGCGCCCGGCCACCGGCCCGCATGATCGTGGTTTCCGCTGGCGCGATCGCCCTAGTAGGCACCGCATCGGGCATTGCCTTGTGCTTCGCTCCGCCCGGGACGGGAAAGGCCGGCCGGATCCTGATCGACGACCGCTACTGCGGAATCTGGGAACCCACGGCGCGGCAGCTCGACACGGAATGGTACGGCGATTTCCCCACCTATAGCTTCACGTCGCTCGCCGAGTGGCTGGGGAGATGGTACTCGGTCGACGCGAATACCTCGAAGCCCTATGACGACGAATTGCTATCGCGGTACGACGTGCTGATCCTCAAGACTCCGGAGGAACGGATTCCGGAGACGGAGACAGCCGCGATCGACCGGTTCGTCCGCCGGGGTGGCGGGCTGCTTCTGGTCGGCGACCACACCAATCTGCTGGGAATGGGCACGCACCTCAACGCACTGTCTGCCAAGAACGGGATTCGCTTCCGGTATGACTCGGTCTCCGATGGCCTGACGGGTGGTTTCGTGGAGTGCGTGCAGCCCTGGATCGGCCGGCACGTCGGTGCCCTTCACGTGGACAAGCTCGATTTCATGACCTCGTGTTCGCTTCAAATCTCGGGCGCCGCACAAACCGTCCTCGCGGCGGACAACTGCCGCCGTGAACCGCACGACTATGCCGGATCAAGCTACTTCGGCCGGCATGGCCCGCATCCTGAGATGGAGCACGGTAGGACGGTTCTGGCCGCGACCGTGCGCGTCGAACGCGGCCAGATCGCCGCGTTCACCGACAGCACGGTCTGGTCATCGTTCGCCGTGTTCAGCCATGACCGAGAGAAGCTGGCGATGGATCTCGTCCGGATGCTGAACCGGGAGCAACGCCCGTACGAGCTGCCGATCGGTTGCGCTGCCGTCGCCATCGCGCTCTGCGCGGTATTCCTCGCAATGTGGATGGTCCGCTCGGGAATGGCGCTGCCGGCAGTGCTCTTCGGTCTCGCGGGCTTCTGGTCCGGCGCCCTGGCGGCCGAGGGCCTCCATCGCTCGATCTACGCATGGCCCGAGCCCAATATTCCTGTCTCGGAAGTGACGTTCCTCTGGCAGGGAGGCGCGTGTGCTTATCCTCCCGTCCTCGGAACGCCCGGATCCCTGCCGGCCGACCGCTGCTTCGACACTCTGCTCGTCTCGGTCCAGCGTCTTGGGCTGGTGCCGCGAGTTGCGTACACGTTCGACGACGATTTCCTCAAACCCGAGACGCGCGCGATGTTCGTGGTTGCGCCTGTGAACACACCGCCCGCCCGGACGATGGCTCGTTTGCGAGAATTCGTTCGCAGGGGTGGTAGCCTGATCGTCCTGGACGACAGCCGGATCGGCGAGCGCGGCAGCGCCAAGGATTTCTTGGGCCTGTTCGACGCCACGATCACCTATCACGGGGCACAAGGCCAGGGTGCCAACCTGCGGCCGCACGTTCATCTCGGCGGTGGCATGGTACCGCTCAAGGTTCCCGCCGCCGATGCGTTCGTGGCACGGAAGCTCTACGAACAAGGGCAGGTCATCTACATGTTGGATGCGGCCGACTTCTCGCGCCAGGGAATGGGCCACTGCTTCGCTCGGCCCTGGAAGACCGCCCGGGCCAGATACGAAACGGTTTTCACCCTGTTCCGCGATGTGCTGCGGATTGCCCCCGCCGACCGGCGGTTTTATGGCATCCTCTGATGATTTGACGGGCAGGATGCCCGTCCCCCACCCCGGTCATTTGACGGGCAGGATGCCCGTCCCCCACCTCGGTCATTTGACGGGCAGGATGCCCGTTCCCCGTCGGCTTTAATTGAGGCAAAGGCAAGGAGTTTCGATTCCACGGTGCCACGGCGTGTGGCCCTGGTGAGCATTTCTGGGTGCCACTGGTCGTTCCCGACCAGTGTCTTCATTCCTTCGACGAACAGGGCTCATGAATTCGCTTGACGGTCTTAGGGTGGCCACTCATGGCCGCTTTAGTGTAACCCGGCAATCGCCCTCGGCCAAGGACCGGAGGTCGTCGGTCCTCCCGCCAAATGCACTGGTCGAGTACGACCAGTGGCACAACCAAGAATGATCACCATCGCCAGCCACCTGAGCGAGGGAACGTGACACAGGTCCTTGTCTGCATCCGGGTTATCACTGATTCAACGGTATTGCCCCTAACCCCCCTTCGCAAGGGAGGGAAAAGGGCGCGACAGAATCGGGGGGAACGCGTGCCTTTCGAAAGACCAAGTTTTCATCAACCCACTCTCGCCCGGCCTTCGGCCACCCTCTCCCGACCAGGGCGAGGGGGAACAAGAGAACGCGGCTCACTCCCAATTGTTCTGTCTCCTCACGAGGGGGAGGGTGGCCGAAGGCCGGGCGAGAGTGGCTGGCTCATGTTTAAGCACAATCGCGAGGATCGTGTCTCATCGTTCACGGTGCGGTGCTGCTGCTCGGTCAAAGGCACTCCAGGCCACACGACATCCCTCCTCGCGGTTCCACGATCATAGACAGTGGTTTGATCGGCGCCCGCGTCGCGCGGTAAACTCCGCGATCAGCGGCCATGCGCCAATCAAGGATCCGGGGCGCCCGGGAGGAACGGAAATCCGTGCGGCTCTTCGTCACGTTCGCTGCGCTCACCGGTGCGGCTCTTGCCTTATCTGCGTATGCACAGGACGGTCCCAGGCCCGGAACGACGCAGGAGCGCGCGCCGGCCGTTTTCATCGAGAAGATCAAGAAGGAGGCCGCGCAGATTGAATCGGCCAAGCTCTCGCTGCTCTTCACGGCCGCTGCCGGCCCCGAAATTCACAAAGAGCTTGGCCTGGATCAGAAACAGATCGACCTTGTCCGTCGCTTGGAGAAACTGACCCGCGAAATCACCAGGGACTGGCTGCTCCGCGGCCTGGACGCGGATCCCCCGCCGTTACCGGCGATTCTGGCCGAACGCTTGTCGGAGCGAGGGGATCGGCTGCGCGCCCGACTTGTCGAGCATGCCGAGGCGATGGTACTTGAGGGCATTCTGTCCCAAGAGCAGGCGCAATCATGGCGCAGAGCAACAGGCCGAAAACCGGAACGGCTTCTGGCGGGGCGATTCGGGCCGCCTGGCCTCGCGGAAACCGATCCCAACCCTTCAGTGTCGCAGTTGGCGGGATGTCTGCAATCCGCCGGGTCCAGTTGCAAACGTGCTGGGGAAATTCTCATGATCCTGCTGGGCTGGCCCGGGATGCGAGAGGCATTCCCGAATGGGATAGGCCACCTGGATCCCCTGGGGCAAAAAATGGCGCGCTCGCGGATGCCCAAGATTGAACTCCCGAAACGGCAAGCCGACCTGGTAGCGAAACTCGACGGTCTGACCATGGCCATCTGGCGGGCCTGGCTGACGCGAGGTCTGGATAGGGATCCCCTTCCTCCCCAGCACGTGCTGGCCCAAAGGCTGGCGTCGCGCGAGCCGCTCAGAGAGAGCCTCGGTGCCCACACCGAGGCGATCGTGCTGGAGGGCATCGTGACTGCGGACCAGGCGGAGCGTTGCCTGATCCTGTTTTGGCGGGCGAGCGGCGTGCGCGCTCTGCTCGACCCTGCATTGGTGTCGAGGTTGCGACTCTCGAGGGCGCAGTGTGAAGAGGTGCTCCTCTTGATCAAGACCAAGGAGCATGTTGCCGCCGAGGACGAGATTGTTTCTCGGCCGCCGCGGTCCATCGATGCCGATCGCCCTGAGTTACAGGAATGGACTGCGGGATGGGACCGCGTGGCCCACCGTCATCAGGATGAAATTGATGCGCTCATCTGGGAAGTGCTGATCCCGTCACAGGCCCGCGCGTTCAGACGAATCCTGAACGATCCCCAATAGCCGCCGTGGCGTACGACGACGACGGCAAGGCAACGGGAGCGCTCCCCGTTGAAGGTGACTGGATTGAGGCTCTCGTGGTCATTCCCCGCATCGAGGAAGCGACGCTACGCCAGGTGCGGGAAGCCCGCGAGAGATCGCAGGAAGAAGTCGCCAAGAAACTTCACATCAAGCAAGCAGCGGTCTCGAAGCTCGAACGCCGCACGGACATGTACCTGAGCACTCTGCGCGGCTTTATTGAAGCAATGGGGGGCAAGCTCGAAATTGTTGCTCGCTTTCCCAACCGTGCCGTGCGCATCACGCAGTTCGAGATGCTTGACCCGGAACAGCGCCGGCAGGGATAGACGAACCGATTGCAGCCCTTGGCCATTGAGCTCCCCGTGGCAGCCCACGAAAGTCAGACGTCACGATGTCTGCCTCTCGCCAATTGTGTAGGTAGCAACAGTGCCAAAAAATATTCCGATTTATTTTTGGAATTGACTTGACAGCTCTGCGTGGCACTCTTTTAATAAGCCAGATCTGGTCCTGAATCTGCTGCACATTCCTTGCCTCTTCTGGGTCAACAACCGAATCTGGACACGACTGGGTGTTCCCTGCTGTGGACGCGCCCCGCTCTGTCGCCTGGGCTGATCGGCTGGTCATCCGGCCGGGATCGCTCCGTCTTCTTGCCGCGGCGACAGCCATGGCCTGGGTTCCGCTCCTGGCACTCGTCGCACTCTCGCTTGCCGGCGCGAATTCAGGGGGGGGGGTTTCGAACGCGGCCTGGGCGAAACACCGCGCTGAAATCCGCAAGCTCCCTGAGGAGCTTTATCACCTGGACCGATTCCGGGCGATTCGTGGCCGGGTGACCGACGCGGATGGGAAGCCGGTCGCTGGTGCCCTGGTTCGCTGCGCGAAAGTCGAAAGCGTTGTTGAGCTGGCCAAGGGCGGAACGCCGTCTTCGTCGGGATGGACGGTCCCGATCGAGGCCGAGATTTCGACAGGCCAAGACGGCACGTACGAGTTCACGCATTTGCCGGTCGGGGCGAGAACGTTCTTTTACTCGGCCCCTGGCCGGGACTTGGCCCCGGCCATCAAGGATCTGATCGTCGTCCAGGACGGGCTGGGGGCGCGGCTCGACGTGACGCTCGCCCGTCCGGCCAAGCTTCTCGTTCGGCTCAAGACCCCGGCCAAGACGGCGATGCGGCTGTACCTGGTCCCCCAGCGGTGGTGGCCCAGCCTGGAGACGGCGACCGTGCCGCCGACTTGGCGCGCGACGCAGTTTCCCCGCCTTGGTGGGCCGTTCCGCAAGGGGCTGATCGCGACCGCGGGTCCGGGCGACGCGTCGCCGTTGAAAATCATCGGCCGCTACGATCTCGATCGCTCCGCCGAGGTCGCGCTCGCGGGTAAGGAAATGCCCGTGCTCCGGTACGAGCTGCCGGAGGCGGCCGGGCTCGAGCCCTGGCGTTTTGAGCCGTCGACCGAGGAGCGGATGTTCTACGCCGCTGTGTCGCCAGTCGCCTTGTTCTGGCGTGAGGCGCCTTTTGGCTGGCCGTCATGGCTGGCCATGCCCTCGTTCCTTTCCTCAGCCCTTCCCCGTCTAACGTTAGCGAGGCCAGCCGGCGGTGGTACTGCCCGCGGCTTCTCGCCTCATCCATTCCTACCGGTCTTGGTCGAGTCGCGGACGGCCGGTCCTCGGCTCGTGTGGTCGAACGAAGCAATGGAGTTTGACGTTGGAGGCCTGCCGGCGGCGTCTTACCGGGTGCGAGCACTCGACCTCTTCGGACGGGTGACGTTCGCGGCGGGGGTTGCCGTCCGTCCCGGCTACAGGGCCACGCAGGACGTGCGGCTGTGGAGCAAGGTGGACCTCGACGAGCCCGATAGCCGCCAGGTGATGGGCTTCGTCAAGTGGGAAAGCGGCATGCCGGCCGAGAACGCCGTGGTGTTCATGCAGAACACGTACAACTTCCGAAAGTTCGTGCGGCGGGTCGAGACCGACGAGCAGGGGTATTTCCGGTTCTTCGACGTGCCGGGCAATGAGCCGTACTTCGTCTTCGCCGTCCCGCCGGGCGACGTCGACGCTATGCGGAGCTTCGAGTATTTCGGCGTCGGGTTCTTTCAGCGCGAAGTCTGGCGGGAGCTGACGCTGCATCCGCACCGGGTGACTGGTGCAATTCCGCAATCGCCGGCTGGGCCAGAGGAGCGCGATACCACACTAGTCCGACGCGCTGGCGACGGGTTCGCCACGAGGCAGTCAAGCTCGGCGGCTTTTCCTGACGCCACCGTGCAGCTCGCTCGGCTGGAGGGCCAGACCGAGCGGGTCGTCTGGACGTTTCGCGCCGACCACTCTGGGTGGTTTACTGTCTCGAACGTGCACCACGGCCGTTACCGTGTACGGGTGTCGCGGGATGACGGCAAGAATATCGTCCGCTCGTTGCCGTTCGACGTCGGCGATGGTCAATCCGAGTCGACTGTCCGCTGGTCGTCGCCGTAGGATCGAGCGTTTCCAGTGCCCGGATTCGTCTTTCGGGCCGGCTTATCGCCGCTAGTCGCATCACGAGGAGGATACCATGAATCGTTTGGAGTTCGGTCTGACACTGTTCGCGGCTGGGTTCTGCCTGACGCTCCTGGGCTCACGTCTGACAACGGAACGAGAGCCCGCGTGGGACCCGCGAGGCGCAGTCGGCGCTGTTCAGCCAGCAGGTGAGCACGCCCGCCAGAATGGATGGCTGCCTGGACACGCGGTCGACGGTCTCAATGTGGCAGCGGCCCACGGTCTCCCGAGCAGTGGGCAAGAACCCCTTGGCGACAGGACAACCGAGCGGCGCGAGACTCAGCCTCGTGTCCTTCACAAACGTCCCCTCAGTGCTGGACGCGTCCGAATTCTTGCAGGACATCATCGTAGTGAAATCGGTAGCGACAGGCGGTTACAACAACTTTTGCTCGACAAGCGCCGGACCGGCTTCGAACCAGTGTTCGGTCAACCAATCTTCGTCGGCTGGTGCCTGCTCGGTGGACGGGTATATGGGCACCTCGTTTTGCTCGGCCGGACCGCCTGGGTCACCCAACGGTAGCTGGCCTATCCTATGCAGTGCAAACAATAACGCCAATGCCAGCTCGTGCAGCACAAATGGCAGCGGCACCAGTTCGGTAAATCTGGAGTGCTCTGTTATGGGTGCCAGCAGCACCAACCAAGTGCAAAACTCCTACTGTTCGACTCAACTGGGAAGTGGCCAAACATGCAGCACAGGCGTGAATGCAGGCGGTGGCACGCACAGTAATACGGGTCAGACCAACACGCAATGCTCGACGTTGGGATATTCTGGCGGCGGCAATTTTTGCTCGGTCAACGGGGGCGGGGGTGCAACTACGCCGAATCAATGCAGTTCTGACAGCGGAACGACGAATTTCTGCTCGGCCACCACCTCAACGACCGATTTCTGTTCCGTCAAAGCAGGGCAAACCCACGTAACCTGCACGGCAATTCCCTCCGGGGGCACGATGGGCAATTGCAGTGTCGGCACGGGCATCTCGAAAACGCGATGCAGCATACAGGTGGCGAGCGGCGGTACACAGGGAGATTATCCGGGTGAACTATGTAGCTTGTAGCTTCCCGCGACCCGAGAGCACATGGCACAGCTCGGTGCGTCGAACGCCAACTCCATGTGAGTGCGCAGTTGGTCCACGGTATCCTGTCCGAGCTCACGAATCGCTTCTTTCCGTCGCCGAGGAGAACATACATGTTACTATTGTTGACGTCTGTTGCCCTGACGTGCCTCACGGGTTCGGATTCCACGACAGGCCAGGATGCCGTCGGAGGACCGCCGGGATCAGACGTGGCGCTCATCTCCAAGATCAGGTCTGAACTGCGTCGGCTCGAGACAGGACGTAGCTCCGATTTTTTCGCGGCGCTGTCTAACCCGGATAACGCCGGGAACCCGAACCGCCTAACTGGAGAGCAGGCCGAATTGATCCGGCGTCTTGACGACGTGGGCAGGGATTCAGTGCGGATTTGGCTCACACGCCTTCTGAAGGAAGGGACACCATCGCTCGCGGCCGACCAGGTTGAGCCGATCAAGGACCGGATCATCGCCCATGCCGAGGCGGTCGCGCGGGAGGCGATTTTGACTCCGGCCCAGGCGAGGCGATGGCGCACCACCGTAACGCGACCGGCAGTCCGCCCGCTCGCTGGTCGGTATCCCTTGTTCCCGAAGAGCGTTTCCGACAATCCGCCACCGGATACCCTCGCACGCGCACGTAACGAGATTTGGTGCGAGGCTGTATACGTTGGCAGACCAGGGGGGGAACCGCCGGCATCGGAGCTCTTCACGGCCGTTCTCGCTGGCGGCAAGGATGCGATCCCCGCGCTCACGGCCGAACAGAGCGGTCTGATCCGGCGGCTCGAGAAACTAGCCAGGGATGCCCAGAGAGAATGGCTGCTCCGAGGCATCAGCAAGGAGCAGCCGCCGAAGGAATTGTGGAACGAACCGCCGACCCGGGAGATGGTCGATCGAGTGTCCGACCGGGGGATGCAGCACAGAGCGAGCGTTGTAGCGCACGCCGAAACAATTGCCCTTAATGCTATCCTGGCGCCCGAGCAAGCCGAAGCTTCGAAATGCCGGATGTGGAGGCGCACGGGTGTTTTCGCTCTGTTTGACCCTGAGCTCGCTGCTAGGCTCGGGCTATCGCGGGCGCAACGTGAGGAAATCGCGACCCAGCTCGAAGCCCGGGCCGTTGTTTGGCGCGAAGAGCACGATTCGAGGGCGGTGCAGAGCATGCAGGTAGGCCACGCTGAGCTGTCCGGGCAGCTTAGCCGCGCGGAACGCCAACAATTGGATGACCAATTGCGCCAGGTGTTTGATGGAGAAGTGGCCCGGTATGATCAATCTGTGTGGGACGTGCTCAGACCGTCCCAGCTCAGGGCGCTGAAGCGAATACTCAGCAGCGCCCCGGCAAGTCGGTCCAGTCTGAAGGCGGCGCGAGCAAATCGCCCCGGCTGATGGCCTAACCTTTTCAGAGCACGGTGCCTCGGCGCAACCGGACTCCGACTGAGTTTCAGACTCCGATAGGCTCCGAGCCGCGCGAGGTTAATTTACCGCTTTGAGGCGGGCGAGTAGGAACCAAGGAGGCGCGAGCGTCTGAGCGACACGCTTCGACGGAGAGGAAACATCGGGATGGTCGACGTGGCAGCCGAGGAATGTCGTGTCTCGTGGCGCGGGCGAGCCGCGTGCGCCGTCACGACGCTCGCCGCGATGGCCGGTCTGCTCCTCCTCGACGGTCAACTCGGGCCGCAATCCTTCATGCTTCGGCGTGCGGGGGCGGCGGTTGTCCTCGCCGTCATCGCGGCGTTGCGGCGGGCCCGCGAAAGCCCGTTCGCGGCTCCTGGAGCTTCAAACGGCGCGGACGACACCTCGCCACCGGGCGAGCGCTCTCCCGGCGCCGTGGCGCCACAGTGGATCGGCGCAGCCGGCGCCTCACCACGGCGGTGCCCTCAAGAGCGATCGAGCAACCCGACGGACTGGCGCCGGCGTGTGTCAGAATGTGTCGCGGTCATCGCTTTGTTGGTCCTCGTGGCCCGGGCTCCATCCGTACCGGTCGCGCTCGTGGAGTTCATCGGCGGGCTGGTGGCGATCGGGAGAATGCATGGCACGCGGTCGTCCGGCACACGACTGGCCGCTGGCCTCATACCGGCATGCATCAGCTACGTCGCAATGCGCTTTGCGGTCGACCTGCTGCCCCGAGCCGGCGCGGTCGCGGATGCAATCGCGCGGGCGGCCAGCATATACACCAACCGTGTGCGTGGCTCGGACTGCCGCTTGAGTTTCACCGCGCTGGGCGGGGCGGCGATCGCGCTGGCTGTTTTGTATATCGTTTGGAGCTGGCGGCGCGACGGCGGCGGGTGCCGGCTCGTCGCCGCGAGCATTTTTCCGCTGGGCTGGTTCGCCTTGTTGCCCGTGGTCACGCCCGACGTCTCGACTGGCCCCATCACGGTGTTTTCCCGGGGCGCGGGGCATGGCCTTCTCTGGCTGGCCATCGCCGGGGTTGCCGGCGCCCTCCTGCCGCGCCGGCAACCTGCCTCACACGACGTGGCACTCGTCATTACGCGAAGGCTCCCGATGGCGGCCGCCGGCATTGCGGCGGCGTTGGCTGGTGTCTGCCTCGTCGGCACGGGGCTCATTGGCCAGGTGGCGCGAGGTTCGATCCGCGTTCACAATTACGGCGGACTCGACTGGGATCGGCCGGTCTATGGCCGGTTCGGGGCGTTCAGCGGCGGAATGTTTGGGCTTTTGCCCGTCTACTGTCGAGCTGAGGGTTGGGATTTCGGAGTCATCGATCACTCTCGGGAGACCGCGTCGGACAAGACGCCGGGCTTGCACAACGAATCAGACGCCGCGCCGCCGCGCACCGATTCGGCATCGCCCAAGGCTCACGCGGATGCGCCGTCAATTTCCAAGGGCAGGTTGGGCGAGGCGGCGTCGACCGGCAGCCGTGCGCGTTGGTCTGCCGCGCCGGTTGGAGCAATCGTCGGCCCGGCCGGCGCCTCGATCCCCGCCCTGGGGCTGTTCACAAGAGTCGCCCCGCGACCGGCCGACAAAATCGAGCCAGCCGACCTCGAGAAGACCCAAATCCTGATCCTGATCAATTCTCCGAAAGCGTGGGATAGCGCCCAGCGCCGCCTGGTTCTCGACTTCGTCGCTCGGGGCGGCAGCCTGCTTGTGCTGGGTGATCACACCGACGTTTTCGGCCTGATGCGCGGTTTCAACAGCTTGCTGGATCCACTTGGCATCCGTTTCCGCTTCGACTCGGCCTGCAAAGTGCGCGAGACCTGGCGCGGGTGCCAGGCCGCTGCGCCCGACGCGGTGGCGTGGAACTGGGACGACGAGAACCCTGGGGTCGCCGTCGGCGCCTCGCTGGAATTATCCGGATCGGCCCGGCCGCTTCTGACCGGTCGATACGCCTTTTCCGACACAGGGGTCCGCCGGAACCGGATGGGCAGCTTCCTGGGAAACTACCACTACGATGGGGGCGAGCAGCTCGGCGAGGTCGTGCTGGTGGCGACCGTCACGTACGGCCGGGGCCGCGTCGTCGTCTGGGGCGACACGTCGGCCTTTCAGGGCG
The DNA here is from genome assembly GCA_963781785.1 of uncultured Isosphaeraceae bacterium. GTDB lineage: Bacteria > Planctomycetota > Planctomycetia > Isosphaerales > Isosphaeraceae > CAWAHD01. Next base: position 3,320,777 of record CAWAHD010000002.1, read on the forward strand.
TGAGCTCCCATTATCCCGCCGTGGTCGGCCCGATGCTGGCATGGCTATCCCGGCCCGCGGCGTGCACCGAGCTGCCCCCGGTCCGGGCCGCGGCGGCACTTGGCCTGCTTGCCGCGGTTGTCTGGCTCTGGCTGGTCCGGGGTGGGACACCCCAGGCGACCGTCATCGCCGCCGGCCTGCTGATCGGGCTCGCCGCCCCTTGGTGCCTCAGCTTGCCGCGTCTCGAGAACGCGCGTGACGATCGCTCAGGATGTGGTTCTGGTCGATCGGTCACACCTTCCGGCCACAGGCCACTACAACGCCCGGGTCAACCCGGTCGGCCCGCTGTTTACCAATCTGCTGCGCTCTGGGTTCCGCATCGCCGAGATCGAGGTTTGGGATAAACCGGCAATCTCGCGCGCCAAAGGCGTCGCCTTCATCGCGCCGCAGCGCTCCTTCACCGTGGCGGAAGTGCAAGATCTGTCGGACGCCGAACGGCGCGGGTTGGTCGTGATCTTAAGCACCGGGCAACCCGATTCGGCCGGCTCGCGCCGCCTGCTCGAAGCACACGACTTGGCACTCTTGCCCCGGCCGTTGGGGACAGTTTCATCGGCTGAGCCGGGGGCGAGCCGCCGCGAGCGCGAGAGCCACCCGAGGTTTCTCGACGCCTGGCCGATCGTCACTGGCAAGCGCAGAAATCCCGCCGATCTTCCGGGTGTCGAGGTCATCTACCGGCACGGCGGGGATGTGGTCGCGCTCTTCCGCCGCGTGGGGAGCGATGGGCTGCTCGTGATCTCCGACACGCGGTTCTTCTCCGACATGAACGTTGAAGACATGTCCGGTTACTGGCAGGGAAACCTGGCCCTGATCCACGACCTATTCGAGCGCTATCTGGGAGCAGACGCGGACGCCGTGCAGCCGTTGTTCCGCTCGCCCGAAAAGCCCCAATGAGAGAGGCGGCAACGGCGTGACCACCATGACCGCGACCGCCAACCAGCGGCGCATCGCTCCGGCGATTTTGCCTGATCAAGTCTACCCGGCTGCGAAGATCACTCACGGGGCTGCGGCCGCGGTGATCGTCTGCGGTTGGGTGGTGGTCTCGAGTCGCTTGGCTGACCGTCAACATGCGTGGGCGTTGGCCGCGGCTACGCTGGCGAGCGTCATGCTCACGCGGCCGATGGCGCGGCGCGGGTTGTTCCGGCGTGCCTGCCTCGCTCCCGTCCAGATCGCGGCCGCGCTCGTGGCGCTTTTCAGCGCCGATCGGGCGCTCGCCGGCTGGGAGGAAAGGGCTCCCCGATTTTCCGGGGCCTCGACGTTCGCTTCGGCCGTGCTCGACCTGTTTGGTTTCCGGACCGCGGCCGAGCGAGGGCTGTTGCTGATCGATCACCCCGACGGCCTGGTGACGATCGTTCCCTCAATAGAAAAGCTCGCACTGCGGCCCATGTTGCTCTTCTGGCTCGCCTGGACTGTTCTCCTCTTGGTCCACGGGCATCGGCGCACGATCGTCTGTTCGATCGCATGCCTGGCAACGACGCTGCTCGTGGGAATGATGCGGTATGTCGTTTTGGTCGGGGTTTACGTCGAGCACGACGAGATCCTTGCCGGCAGCGCGGGTCAGGCTGCGCTTAACCTGTTTGAGTCGCCATGGATCACGTGTTTCTTTCTCATTGTGGCGGGCCTTGCCGCCGATCGCGCCAGCCGGTTGCTGGCGCGGGGAGGCACGGCATTTCCTCCAGCTCCGCCGCCCCGGTTTCGGTCGATCTTCACGGTGGGCGCCACGATCGCCGGTCTGGGCGGGGCGGCCGGGTTGGCGTGGTCGTTCATCCCACCCGGGACCGAGAAGTCCGGCCGCATCCTGATCGACGACCGCTACTGCGGCATCTGGGAACCGACGGCGCGGCAGCTTGATACCGAATGGTACGGCGACTTCCCCACGTACAGTTTTACATCTCTGGCGGAGTGGCTCGGGAGATGGTACTCGGTCGACGCGAACACTTCAAAGCGCTATGACGACGACTTGCTGTCGCAGTACGACGTGTTGATCCTCAAGACGCCGGAGGAACCGATCCCGGACTCCGAGACAGCCGCGATCGACCGCTTCGTCCGCCGCGGCGGAGGGCTGCTTCTGGTCGGCGACCACACCAATCTGCTCGGGATGGGCACGCACCTCAACGCCCTGTCCGCCAAGCACGGGATTCGCTTCCGGTATGACTCTGTCTCCGATGGCCTGACCGGCGGATTTGTCGAGTGCACCGCGCCCTATGCCGGCCGCCACGTCGGTGCGCTGCACGTCGAGAACCTGGAATTCATGACCTCGTGCTCGCTTCAGGTATCCGGGGACGCACAAACCGTCCTCGCGGCGGACAACTGCCGCCGCGAACCGCACGACTACGCCGGATCAAGCTACTTCGGCCGGCATGGCCCCCACCCGGAGATGACGCACGGCAGGACGGTGCTGGCCGCAGCGGTGCGCGTCGGGCGCGGCCAGATCGCCGCGTTCACCGACAGTACGGTCTGGTCATCGTTCGCTGTGTTCAGCCACGACCGGGAGAAGCTGGCGATGGATCTCGTCCGGATGCTGAACCGGCAGCAGAGCCCGTACGAGGTGCCGATCCGTTGCGCCGCAATCATCATCGCGCTCGTCGCGGTGGTGATGGGCTTGTGGATGGTCCGCCCGGGAATGGCGCTGCCGGCGGTGCTCTTCGGTCTCGCGGGCTTCTGGTCCAGCGCCCTGGCGGCCGAGGGTTTGCACCGCTCGATCTATGCATGGCCCGAGCCCAATATTCCTGTTTCGGAAGTCACGTTCCTCTGGCAGGGAGGCGCCTGCGCTTATCCTCCCGTCCTGGGAACTCCCGGATCCCTGGCGGCGAACCGCTGCTTTGACACTCTGCTCGTCTCGGTCCAGCGTCTTGGGCTGGTGCCGCGCGTCGCCTACACGTTCGAGGACGATTTCCTCAAACCCGAGACGCGCGCGATGTTCGTGGTTGCGCCCGTCAACACGCCGCCCGCCCGGACGATGGCTCGTTTGCGAGAGTTCGTCCGGAGGGGAGGCAGCCTGATCGTCCTTGACGACAGCCGCATTGGCGAGCGCGGCAGCGCCAAGGATTTCCTGAGCCTGTTCGACGCCACGATCACCTATCACGGGGCACAAGGCCAGGGTGCCAACCAGCGGCCGCACGTTCATCTCGGCGGCGCCATGGTCCCTCTCAAGATGCCCGCCGCCGATGCGTTCGTGGCACGAAAGCTCTACGAACAGGGGCAGGTCATCTACATGTCGGATGCGGCCGACTTTTCTCGCGAGGGGATGGGCCATTGCTTCGCCCGGCCCTGGAAGACCGCCCGGGCCAGGTACGAGGCGGTTTTCACCCTGTTCCGGGATGTGCTGCGGATTGCGCCCGCCGACCGGCGGTTTTATGGCGTGCTGTGATGATTTGACGGGCAGGATGCCTGTCCCCCACCTCGGTCATTTGACGGGCAGGATGCCCGTCCCCCGGGTCCGAAATCCCAACAGCCAGCTCGTAACGGCAGATGACGGTGGCCGTCACGACGGCGTGGACGAGACTTCGGCGGCGCCGATCCTTGACCACAGCGTGACTCGTGCCAGGTACCAACCCGAAGCGTGAGCGAGGACGCTGGCGTGGCGCCGCAAGGAACTTTCGGCATCCCTCGCTGACGCTTCGGGTTAGTGGTGCCCTGACGCTTCGACCCGGTCGTATTCACCGAGGACGGAATCCCTCGCTGACGCTTTTTGATGTTGCGCTGTTTTGAAACTCGCCCCGAAGGGGCCTCAACATACCAGCCCAGGGCAACGCCCCGGGGACGTTCGCGTCATGCAGTAAGTTTCCTTGTTTTCGAGCCCTGTAAGGGCGAAACATGCCGAACTCCGAGAGCGCGGCCGCAACCGTGCCCACGCCTGTTTCGCCCCTACAGGGCGGCTTGGAACTATCGGGACCCGCGTCCCCAGGGCGTTGCCCTGGGCTGATTTGTGGCTGCCCCATTCGGGGCGAAGGCACATGAGCGCAACATCAAAACTGACGCTTCGGGTTAGTGGTGCCCTGACGCCTTCCGGGCTCGCAGTCATCACGATCCGCACAACCGTTCGGGCGCCGCGGAATTCCCGCGCGATTCGCGCCGGATTTGCTCCGGGATTGCAACTGAGAATCAGGCGTCGCTGCCCAAGTGATTGATCAACTGCTCTTCACCCGCGAAAACGCGGCCAGATCCGCTCATTTTCGCGGTTCAACACAAGAGGCAATACCATTGTCAAACGTCATTGCGCTACAAATGAACGGAAGTCATCAATTTGCGAGTGAGCAGGAGAACGCCGAAAGTGAACCTGCCGGTGCGGGCGCCGACGCGGTTCTCCTCCGGCTGGCGTCCGAAGCCCATGTCTTCCGTTGCACGAGTGGCCGCTTGCACGCTCGTGTACCGGTCGAGCACCGCGATGAAACCCTCGATCTCCGAGGCAGGGCGTTCCGCTCGTGGCTGGTTGACGGCCACTGGAAAGAAACGGGGGAGCTGCCATCCCAGTCGGCCGTGAGTCGCGTTATTTGTGCACTCGAGGCCCGGACACGATCGGGGACCAGCTTGCCGGCAGTGTGCGTGCGGGTGGGCGCTGACCGGGACGAGAACGAATCGAGCTATTATCTCGATCTCGGTGACTCAAGCGGACGGGCGGTCAAGATCAGTGCAGCCGGATGGTCGATCGTCAACCGGCCACCCGTCTACTTCAAGCGGCCCGGGGGGATGTTACCCCTGCCCCTGCCGAGCCGCGACGGCTCGATCGACCTCTTGCGGCCTTTTGTCAACCTGAGCGATGAAGATTTTCGGCTTTTGACGGTCTGGATGATTGCTGCCTTGCGGCCGGTTGGTCCGTACCCCGTTCTGGTCCTGCACGGCGAACAGGGGTCGGCCAAGAGCACCCTGACCCGGATCATCGCCCAGCTCATCGACCCCCAGGCGGCTCCACTCCTGGCCGAGCCCGAAAGCACGCGCGACCTGATGGTCTCTGCATTCAACGGCTGGCTGCTGGCATTTGATAACATCAGTACATTGTCGAACCGTCTATCCGATGCGATCTGCCGGGTCGCCACGGGTGGGGGCTTCGCGTCGCGCAAGCTGAATGCGAATGACGAGCGTCATGTCATTCACGCCGAGCGCCCGATTGTGTTGAACGGGATCGACGAATTCGCGCGCCGCAGCGATCTAGTCGACCGCATGCTGCCTTTCGACTTGCCGCCGATAGAGCCGAGCCAGCGCCAGCCGCAGGAGGAGTTCTGGGCCGCGTTTTCGGCCGTCTCTTCGCGCATCCTGGGAGGACTCTTGGACGCTCTCGTGGGGGGTCTCCGCGAGCTTTCGTCGGTCAAGCTGGCGGCTTTGCCGCGCATGGCCGACTTCGCGCGGTTCGGCGAAGCGGTCGGCCGCGCGCTGGGATGGCCGGCCGGGACGTTCATCTCAGCCTACATCGGTAAGCGCCGCGAATCGGCCGCCACGGCTCTCCACGATTCACTCGTGGTGCACGCCTTGTTCGCGCTCGCTGCCCGGACCGGAGCTTCCGAGTGGACGCACTCGCCGAGCGAGTTGCTCGAGCTGCTCGAACACGTGTCGGCTCCCAGAACAATTCGGTCGCCGCGCTGGCCGAAAACCCCGTCGCTGCTCGGCAACGAGCTGCGCCGCATCGCTCCCCAACTCCGTACCTGGGGCGTAAACGTCACATTCGGAAAAGCCCGCACATCGCGGAAGATTACCGTGTCGTTCGAGCTTCCGTCCGGTCCTGCCGATTACTCAGGCGCCACGCCGTAAGGTCATTTAAAATAGATGTTTACATCAGAAAATCGAGGTTCCGATTATTCAGGCGCCACACGTAACTCCAAGGTGTAGAAGGCCGTGGCGCCGTGGCGCCCTTTTTGGGGTGTTCGTGCGTTGCGCCCGCTCCTGGATCGGTTGGAGCACCCTCCGGGCCAGGTACGTGAGACTTTTCAGCATACTCCGCGACGTGCTGCGGATCGCTCCCGCCGATGCGGTTCTGTGGCATCTTTTGATGATTTGACGGGCAGGATGCCCGTCCCCCTCACACGTCGCGATCACCAGGTCATTTGACGGGCAGCATGCCCGTCCCCCTTGGGATCACCCGGTCATTTGACGGGCAGGATGTCCGTGAGGTGTTGAACACGTGGATCCTCGCAAGTGCCGCGCTCCCTCCGGTTTTGTGCGCCGTCTTTTCCCCCCCTTGCGAAGGGGGGGTTAGGGGGGGTGGTCGTGGCGCCGCCAGCCACAACGCCTGCACACGCTTTCGATTCTTCGATTCTCAAGCGCCCGGCCCCGACCTCTTGGCCCCAGCGCACTAGGCGAAGCTAGCTGGTCGCGCGGGGTCCACCCCCCCTAACCCCCCCTTCGCAAGGGGGGGAAAGTTGTTCGCGTCGTTGTTCTGTTGCGCAACAAAAACACCCGTCTTGATGCCGTCCCGTCGGGACTCGTTACGCCTGATTCTCATCAGCCCCGGATGCCCGTCCCCCACGTCCGAGCTCTGGCCGGGCGGGTCCGAAAGCCCAACCGCGAGCTCATACCGGCAGATGACGGTGGCCGTCACGATCGCCGCGAGGACAAAGATCAGCGCCAGCCCGACGAAGCCCGCCGAGATCGCTATGGCCCTACGGTTCCGGTAGTACCATCTCGAGGCACGCTCCGCGCGACCCGGCCGCTGCGCTCGGATCGGCCTTCCCGCCAGCCAGAGCTCCAGGTCCAGCGCGAGCGCCGCGGCGGAGTGGTATCGGAGGTATGGCTCTTTCTCCAGGCACTTCAGGCAGATCGCCTCGAGCTCGCGATCGACATCGGGATTATACTCACGGACTGGCACCGGCTCACTCGCAGCGACCTGGTCGAGGAGCTCGTACACCGTGTCGGCCTGAAACGGCGGCCGGCCGGTGAGCAGCTTGTAGAGCACCGCCCCCAGGCCATAGATGTCGGCTGCCGTGGTTGTCTCGGACCGGCGCCCCATGACTTGCTCCGGAGCCATGTAGGCGGGCGTCCCGAGGATCAGACCGGTCTGCGTCAACCCGTTTTCGGTCTCGATGCACTTGGCCAGGCCGAAGTCGGTCAAATGGGGCTCGCCTCGAGCATCGAGCAGGATGTTCGAGGGTTTCAGGTCGCGGTGCAGAACTCCGTGGCGGTGCGCATACTGGACCGTCCGGGCAACCTTCGCCATCAGCTTCGCCGCCGCTCTGGGGTTCTTGGTCAACCGCGGCACGTGCCGCTCCAGGTCCCCGCCGGTCATCAGCTTGAGAATGAGATAAGGGCAGCCGCCCTGCTGGCCGATCTCGTAGAGCGGCACGATGTTGGGGTGGTCCAGAGCCGCGACGACCTTGGCTTCGATGCGCATCCGGCGAACCAGGTCGTCCTTGGGCCGCACCACACCGGGATGGAGCGTCTTGAGCGCCACGATGCGGTTGAGCCGCTTGTGCCTGGCTTTGTACACGACGCCCATCCCGCCGGTGGCGATCTCGCTCAAGAGCTCGAATTCGCCGAAATTTCGCAGGGCCGGCAACTCGGCCGGCGATCCGGCTCGCTCTCGTGGAGGCCGCTTCCAGGAATCGGTGTCGATTCGCGGCCAGGCCAAGCCGGCCAGATGCTTGAGGCGGTCCTCGTTCGCGAAGAACGAGACCAGTCCATCGGTCAGATCCCAATGGCGGTCGAGAAACTTGGCGCGGTCCGGCGCCCGGCCAGCCTGGACGGCCTGAAGATACTCGGCAATGACTACGTTCAACCGTCGCTCGCGCCGGAATGAGCGAGCACTCATTCTGGTGACGGGCCGCGTGGCGATTGCACACATCGGATGCTTCCTCGGGTTACTGAGTCAGCTCGGGGTGTCGAGTACAAGGCGGAGGTGTTTCAAACCGCGCTTCAGGAGTCCGGCCACGGCGTCCGTGGTTCGATCGAGGCGTCCGGCGATCTCGGCCAGGCTGCAGCCTTGCCAGTAGTGCAGCACCAGCGCCTCCCGCTGGAACTCGGGGAGCCGCGCCAGGGCATTGGCCAGGAGGACCGCCTGCTCGTGCCGCACGGCATGCTCGCTCGGGGTCGATTGGTCGGCGGCCAGCCATGCCCCCAGCCGGACCGACGAGGCCTCCATCTCGGCCTCGAGCGACCGCTCGCGGGCGATGTCCCGCTTTTGCCGCCCTTGCGCCCGGATTGCATCGGCCACGTTCCGGGCCAGGATCGCCCGCAGCCACGCTCCCTGGGCCGCGTCCGTACAGCCCCGAAACTGGTCTCGCTTCTGGTAAGCCTCCAAGAGCGTCTGCTGCACCAGGTCCGAGGGATCCAGCCAGGCACCCCAGCCACGACCCAGTTGCACGCGCGTCAGGAGTCGCAGATAGTCGCGAAAGCGATCGAGACGCGGCGCGTCGGGAAAATCACGTGGTTCCATCGGTGACACCAGCCATCATGATGCGATGTGGTCAGCGCGGATCACATAATCCCGGGATTCGATCCCACGATCATCGCCTCGAGCGACGGCTGGCTCAAGACCCTGATCGCGCCCAACGGCATTTCGTTGACTTTGGCGCTCCCGCGACCGGCTCGTCCATGATTCATTCTTTGCAAACTGCCCCGGCCCAGCTTGCGATTTTGACCGCACGGGGCTAGATTGATTAGATTGAGAGATGAGGCGGGCCGCAATCCCGATCGCGGAACGACCCACTCATCATGCGGCAAAGGAGCCCGGCTCAATCCGTTCTTCGACCGTCGGGATTAGCGACCAGCATGACTTTTTTGTTCCGTTGGCGATGGGTCGGTCCAATCGCAGCATGGCTGGTGCTGGCGATGTACTGTACGATCATGCCCGCGGAGGCCCGCGCCGGCTGCAACCACCCCTGGGTGAAAGTCGGCGGCTCGCGAGCCGATCTGTTCGCTCTCGCGGTGGTCAATCCCAGCGGCGGCCCACAGGTTTCGCAGCCAGGATCGGTTCCGCGGGAGAATCCACCCAGCCCCTGCCAGGGTGGTGCGTGCTCCCGGCGGCCTGACCAGCCGGTGAGCTGGCCCCCCTCGGTCTCGAGCCACGGAGAGCTCTGGGGCGACCTGCCGGCCGGGCTCCCTTTTCTGGTCCCAGCGGTCCACCACTTCTCGCCCGAGCGCGGCCTGCTTGCCACCTTTCTGTCCCGGTCGCTTCTCGAACGGCCCCCGCGAACCGCGCTGCCGCGCTGATCGCTTTTTCTCGTCTTTCAGCGGCACCGGCTCGAGCGCGCGGCGCTCGGCGCATGACAGCCGGAAGCCGGTGCCCGGCCTGGGGCAACGGATCCGTGCCCAAGCGCGATCCGAGAGCGTGCTTGGAAATGGGTCTTAGCCGCGAATAGGGCGGCATCGTAAAGCCCAGGGCGTCAGCCCTGGGAGGCAAACAGCGACCAGGATGGATACCAAACGAGGCCTCGGCAACGCGGCCAAACCCGAGACAAAATCTCAGGTTTGGCCGCGTTGCCGAGGCTCAGGAAAAGTTGATCTCCGCGGTTGCTAGCGACCCAGGGCTGACGCCCTGGGCTTTACGATGCCGCCCCTTGCGGGGCTTACCAGGATGCCGCCCGTTACGGGAGTTTCCGAGCAACCTCCGAGATCCGATCCTTTCATCCATTCGCTTCATCCTGTCATTCTTCGCCTTCGTGCAAGGGGAACCCATGAGCAAGAATCGTCGCGGCTTCACGTTGATCGAATTGCTCGTCGTGATTGCCATCATTGCCGTTCTGATCTCTCTTCTGCTCCCTGCGGTCCAGGCGGCCCGCGAAGCGGCCCGGCGGGCGCAGTGCGCTAACAACGTCAAGCAGATTGGCCTGGCCTGCCACAACTACCTGAGCAGCTTCCAGGTCCTGCCGTTTGGCAAGGGCCCGAGCTACAACCTCCTTGTTCCCGGCACGCAGTACTACGCGCGCTGGTCCACGCACAGTCAGCTCTTGATGTTCATCGAGCAAGGAAACCTCTTCAACAGCATCAACTTCCACCTCGCCCCCTCAACGCCCGGCATGGCCGGCGACGTCCCGTTCATGCCGCCCTACGTGCAACCGGAAAACCTGACCTCATCGCTGACCCAGGTGAACGTCTTCCTCTGCCCCACGGACGGCACCCCGCCGACTAGTGGCTGGCCCGGAGCCAATAACTACGTGGGCAACATGCAGACCTGGGCCTGCGACCTGGGCGATAACAATCCCTCCACGGTCGCGCCGGGTGAGACGCCCCACGGGATTTTCTATTACTGGAGCTCGGTCGGTCTTGCCAAGGTCACGGATGGCACGAGCAACACGGTTTTCTTCAGCGAAAAGCTGCGCGGCAGCGGCATCCGCGACGGCGATGCCCGATCCGATTCGTTGATCATGGCGTCGCCGACCACCCTGAATACGACCTACACCACCTGCACGAGCACGCCGCTGACCGCGCTTCGGCTGACTCATGCCCAGGGGGCGAGCTGGGTGATGGGGGAAATGTGCTGCACGCAGTACAACCATGTTTCCACGCCCAACACCAAGACGTGCGCCGGGCTGGGTTTTGCCAACAACGACATGGTCAACATGCCGATGCAGGTGCCCCCCTCGAGCAACCACCCGGGGGGCGTGAACACCCTGTTCGGCGACGGCAGCGTCAAGTTCATCAAGAATAGTGTTCGCTATTGACCTGGCGGGCCCTGGGCACCCGGGACGGCGGCGAGACCATTTCCGCGGACGCATACTGATGAGGTGCCTTACAATGCTTCGACCATGGAACACGACATCGCTTGCAATTCTCATTGGCCCGGCCCTCTTCGTCTTCATTGGAGGAGGATGTGGCAGCAGCCCCAGTGATGGGCTACCCCCGGTCGACGTGGGGCGACGATCGCTCGAAGCGGCGCTCACCGCCTGGCGCGACGGCGGGAAACCCGGGCCAGTGGCCCAAACACAGCCCCCGGTCGAGGTCCACGACACCCCGTGGGGCCAGGGCGACGCGGCTGTCGTCGTACGAGATCCTCGGCGAAGACAAGAGCGCCTCGGAGATGCGGTTCTCCGTCCGCCTTTCCTTTGCAAAGCCTGAGCGCGTCGAGGAAGTGCAGTACTACGTGCTCGGCCGCGACCCCGTGATGGTCTTTCGCGACGAAGATTACATGCGAAATATCAACATGGTGAACGGCCCGCCGCTGACCAAGCCCGCAAGCTCGGGCGCAGGCAGCGGAGGTAAGACTCAGGATGGATGCGCCCTCGGAACAGAATCGGCCCAGACGGTGTGGATTTGAGGTCCCGGATTGTTGAGGGGGCGACCGGTGAGCCGACGCTCATTGACGATCCGCAAGCGAGGCGTGCTCATCGGTGCCTGCGCACTGCTCGTCTGTTCGTCATGCGGCAAAGCGCCGCGTCAGGAACCGCCGAGTCTTTTGCCTGACCTGACAGTTGCCCGCCAAGCCGTCGAGAGCGCTCTCGACGAGTGGCGCGCCTCTCCTCAGGCCGATACCACATCGGCGACGCGTCGATCGCTGATTTTCGTGGATCAACAGCGGCAGCCGGGCCAGCGGTTGCGTGAGTTTGCCATCCTGGGCGAGTCGGAAGTCGATAATTGCCGCCGCTTCGTGGTGAGGCTCTCGCTCGCGGAACCCGACGAATCGATGCTCGCCGCTTATTTCGTTTTCGGCAAGGACCCGATCTGGGTGTACCGTGCCGAGGATTTCGACATGACGATGCAGATGGATACGATGCCCGATGAACCACCGCGGCCCGCCGGCGAGTCCAGGTCGGCATCGGGGCCGCGATCGGTGAGGTGAAGACTTCATGCCCCGATTTCGACCTATCTGGGCCGGGAAGGGTTGGCGGTTGGCGCCGGCGACCGGGAGCAGGGCCGGCTCCTGGATCTGGTCGGCCTTCCGGCTGGCGGAGGTCCGGATGCGCATTCCGATCGTGCTGGTCGTCGCCGCACTGGTGGTCGGCCGCTGGGACGTGATCCGCAATTACTGGGACCACTGCACACGCGCCTTGACGCCCGAGAGCACTGCCAAGCGTCCGATCTCGAGCGACACCGAGTACTTTTGCCCGATGGATCCCGGTGTCGTGTCTCACGGGCCCGGGCGGTGCGGCGTCTGCAACATGGCGCTGGTGCGCCGCAAGCGCGGAGATGCCGTGATGCTGCCCGACGGAGTCGTTGCAAGGATGCAGCTCTCGCCGTACCGGATCCAGCTCGCCGGAATCCAGACTGCGCCTCTGGGCTACCTGCCGCTCAATCGGGAATGGTCGACGTCGGGGTTGGTGACCCGCGAGAGCGACGCAGCCTTCACGGTGATGGTGGATGTGCCGGGCCGCCAGGTGCCCTGGGTCAAGCAAGGTCAGGCGGTCGAGGTCGCCTGTGCCGAGCTTTCCGGGCAGGAGACGCTGAAGGGTTGGATCCGATCGCTCGTGCGCGGCGTGGACGACGGACGGGAGTTCGCCCATGTGACCGTCGCGATCGAAAAGCCGCCGCAATCGCTCAAGGGCGGCATGATCGCTGTCGTGAAGCTCCGGACTGCCGTGGCCGCGCTCGAGCCATTTCGACACATGCCGAGCAACCCACCTGTCCGGAAACAGGGAGAGCCAGAGCGCATTTACGTCTGTCACGACCATCCGGAGACGATCGCCCTGGAGCCAGGGCGCTGCCCGATCGACGGCAAGACTCGAATGTCCCAGGCGCTGGGCGAGCTGGAGCGCCTGGAGTGGTGGTGTCCAATGCACTCCGGCGTCAGGTCGGAGAAGTCCGGTGGCGTCTGTGAAAAGTGCGGCGGCATGGCCTTGCAAGCTCGTGTGCTCTATTACGCACCCAGGGATCAAGTCTTGGCTCTGCCGCAGTCGGCGGTCGTCGATACCGGTGCGCGGAAGGTCGTTTTTGTCGAAACCATGCCCGGGATGTTCGACGGAGTCGAGGTAGTGGTTGGACCGCGCTGCGGTGACTTCTACCCGGTCGTCCGGGGCCTCGAGCCGGGACAGAATGTCGCGGTCGCCGGAGCCTTCCTGCTCGACGCCGAGACCCGGTTGAACCCTAGCCTCGCTGCCGGGTACTTCGGCGCCCGAGGGCGCGATCCGCTCGTCGCGGCGGCCGGACCGTCGTCCGTTGGGCCGAGTGGTCACTCCGCCGCGCAGGCCGATTCTTTCGCGAGCCTCACGCCCGAGGATCGCGCACTCGCAGAGCGGCAGAAAAACTGTCCCGTGACGGGCATGGCGCTCGGGCGCGATGGGTGCTCCGAAGCGTGTGATCGTTTCCGGCCGCGTTCTGTTCCTTTGTTGCAGTGCGTGCGAATCCAAGCTGCGCGGGGAGCCGGAGAAATACCTGGCAAAGCTTGCTCGTCCTTTCCCATGATTGACGCGATCATCACCTTCTCGATCCGCCACCGTACCGCGGTCATCATCGCCAGCCTGGTCCTGGCCGCGCTCGGCGGCTGGGCCGTGTGGGACACTCCTGTTGACGCGATTCCCGATCTGTCGGAGAACCAGGTAATCGTCTTCACGGAGTGGAAGGGGCATGGGCCGCGCGAGATCGAGGACCAGGTGACATACCCGCTGACATTGGGCCTGCGTGGCCTGGGTGGTGTTCGCGTGGTCCGATCATCGAGCGACGTCGGCTTCTCGACGATCAGCGTCATCTTCGCGGACCCGGTTCCGATCGACCGGGCGCGACAGCGGGTGGCCGAACGATTGGGCCAGCTCCTTGGACAGTTGCCCGCCGGGGCAACGCCCGAGCTGGCGCCGGACTCACCCGCGACCGGCCAGATCTTCTGGTACACGGTGGAGGGGGGCGGGCTCGACCTGGGCCGGCTCCGCGCGATCCAGGATTGGTACGTCCGCCCGCAGCTCGGCTCGGTGCCCGGCGTGGCGGACGTATCCAGCGTCGGTGGGTTCCCGATCGAATACGAGGTCGTCCCGGACCCGGACCGGCTACGGCTCTTCGGCGTGACGCTCAAGGATCTCGTCGAGGCCGTCGGTGCGGCGAATGTGGCGACCGGCGGCCATGTCGTCAACAAGGGGAATGCCGAATACGTGGTTCGGGGTGTCGGCTGGCTGGGAGCGTCAACCCGGCCCGGCGACGATTCGTTCGACCAGGGCGCGCGCGATCCGCGATCTCGAGAACGTCGTCCTGCCCACGGCCGACGGACGGACAATCCGGCTGGCGGAGGTCGCGACGGCTGGCATCGTCCCCGGTTTCCGCCGCGGTGCTCTGGAAAAGGACGGCAACGAGGTGGCCGGCGGTGTGGTTCTCATGGCCCACGGCGAGAATCCGCTCGAGGTCACCCGGCGGATCCAGGCGAAGATCCGCGAGCTTCGGGTCGGCCTGCCGCGCGACGTCCGGATCGTGCCGTTCTACGACCGCACTCCCCTGATCGAGGGGGCAATTCGTACGGTCAGCGGCACGGTCCTCGAGGCGATGGTGTCGGCCTCGTTGTGCGTCCTGGTGATCTTGCTCCATGTGCGGACGTCACTCGTCATCGTGGGCACGCTGCCGCTTGCTGCGCTCTCGTCGTTTCTGATCATGGCGGTGCTGCGCCGGCTGGGCGTGGTTGATATCCAAGCCAACGCCATGTCGCTGGCGGGCATCGCCATCTCGATCGGTGTCCTGGTCGACTCGTCGGTCGTGATGGCCGAGAACGTGATGCACCGGCTCAAGGAACGCTTCGGCCCGAGCCGGTGCGCGGCGACGTCCGGAGCATCGTCTTGCCGGCCTGCCTGGCCGTCGGCCGCCCGATCGTCTTCTCGGTGGCGATCATGGTGCTGTCGTTTCTGCCGGTCTTCGCGCTGGGAGGCATCGAGGGGAAGATGTTCCATCCCCTGGCGTATACCAAGACGTTCGCGCTCGTATCCGTCGCCGTTCTGGCCGTCACGCTGGTTCCGGCCTTGTGCACGCTCTTGATCCGAGGCCGGCTGCGGTCCGAAGAGGAGAATCCACTGGTACGCGGCGTGATCGAGGTCTATCGTCCCGTCCTTTCTTATCTCATGGATCGCCCGGCGGTTCTGGCCGGGATCCTGGGTGTGACGTTTCTCCTGGGATTCGCGCCTTTGGGCATCCGCCCGGTCTACCTCGGTACGCTGTTCCTGGCGATGGTCGCGACGGCCGTCTGTGCGGCGACTCGTTGGGGTGCCGTCGCCGGGCCCGCGTTCCTGGTGCTCGTCGCCCTGGCGATCGAGCCGATGATCACGCCGCTAGAGCGCGAGTTTATGACGCCGCTCGATGAGGGGATGGTGATGGACATGCCGATCACGGTTCCCCGCGCCTCGGTGACGGAGTCGGTCGACGACCTGAAAGCGCGCGACATGGTCCTGTGCCGGTTCCCGGAGGTCGACATGGTCGTCGGCAAGGCGGGCCGGGCCGAGACGCCGACTGATCCTGCCCCGGTGGACATGATTGAAACCATGGTGAATCTGCGCCCGCGTGAGTTCTGGCCGCGTCGCAAGCTCCGCGCGGCGGATGCCGCCGTGCAGTGCGGCGCGGTGCTGGACGCATTGATCGCCCGGCGTGCCGTCGCACCTCCCGCCGACGTGCGGGCGCGACAGTCCCTTTTCGAGCAGGCGGTGGCGGCGGCCTTGACGCGGTTTGACGCGGTGAGTCGCGAGTATGCTTACCACCGCAATCAGGAACTGGTACGCGAGTCCGGCGGGCTTGCGCCGACCTCCACCGATCCCTCGGATCCGGCTTTAGCTCGGTTGGTTCCCCTGTGGCGCACGCACGTTGAGAAACTTGACGGCGAGCTGCGCGTCCGCGCCGCCCCGATATTCACGCGGCTGGTGATGGACCAGCTTCTGGAACGTGCGACGATCATCGACCCGGCTGTAGCGGCCCATCATGCGGCATCGGTCAAGCTCCGCGCAGCGTCGGTCGAGACCACGATCGCGGCTCTGACGCGCCGGCCGTCGGCCGTCGGCGGGCATCACCACCACGCGAGTGGATCGGCCGCGATCCCACTGCTGGAGCCACAACCGGTGCTCGACGCCATCCAGGGTGAGGAGTCACACCGATTCAGCCGATGGCTGCTGCTCTGGCAGGTCGGACGCGACGAGCTGACGGGGTTCGGCGGCGAGCTTGACGCGGCAGTTCAAATGCCAGGCTGGACGAACGTATGGACCATGCCGATCCAGAACCGGGTCGACATGTTGACGACCGGCGTGAATACGCCGATCGGGATCCGGGTACTCGGTCGCAACCTGGATGACGTCGTCCGTGGGTCGGAGGAGGTTGCCCGGGTCGTGAAAGGCGTGCGCGGGGCCGTCGACGTCGTGGCCGACCCGATTCGGGGCAAGCCTTATATCGAGGTCCGCCTCGACCGCGAGCGGGCAGCGCGGCTCGGCGTAGAGGCCAGTGAGGTCAACGAGCTGATCGAGACCGCCCTGGCCGGCAAGCTGGTGTCGACGACCGTCGAGGGCCGCGAGCGGCACCCGGTGGTGATCCGTTATGCTCGTGCGCGTCGAGAAGACGAGGACTCGGTCCGAAACCTCCTGGTGACGGCCTACGGAGTGTCGCACGGACCAGGTTCGAGCGCGAGCACGCGTGCGCAACGACCTCCCAAAGCTTCCCGCCAGATCCCACTCTCGGAAGTCGCCGAGGTCCGCGTCGTCGAGGGACCCGCCACGATCAAGGGCGAGAACGGCTTGCTGCGCAATTATGTGCGGCTCAGCGCCCGAGGCCGAGATTCCGCTGACCTGGTCGAGGAGGCGCGAGCCGCCGTGGCCCGCGGTGCCCATCTGCCGGACGGGGTCTATCTCGAGTGGACCGGACAGTTCGAGCACGCGCTCCGCGCGCGGCGGACGTTGAGCCTGGTCGTGCCTGTCGTCGTCGTCTTGATTCTTTTGATCCTCTACTGGACCTATCACGATGCGGCCGATGCGGCGCTGATGATGCTGGTCGTTCCCGGCGCGATCGCCGGCGGGCTCTTTTTCCAGTGGTTCCTGGGACTGAAGCTGTCGGTGACGGTCTGGGTCGGCTACATCGCCTGCTTCGGCATGGCCACGTCGACCGGAATCATCATGCTCGTCTACCTCCGCGAGGCGATCGAGCGCGCCGGCGGCCTGGAGCAGATCAGCCTGAGCGAGCTCCGCCAGGCTGTCATGGAGGGCGCCGTCCACCGGCTGCGGCCCAAGCTGCTGACCGAGGGGACGGTCGTCATCGGCCTGGCCCCGATGCTCTGGTCCAGTGGGGTCGCCTCCGAGATCATCCGGCCGATGGCGGCTCCTGTTCTGGGCGGCATTCTGGTCGCCGACGAGGTGATCGATCTGTTCCTGCCCGTAGTCTTCTACTGGGTGCGCCGCCGCCGCTGGCAGCGGCTGCACCCGGCGAGCGTCGTCGTCGAAGCCGAGGCCGAGGCCGAAGCCGCACCGGCGTCGTGATTCGACCAAGGGACATCGCTCAAGACCTGCTGCCTAGACCGGACGCTGATAGCGGACCCGCATGACGCGGTCGTGCACCTTTTCCATTTCGTATTGCATCCACTGGGGGGCGTGCCGAAGCATCATCTCCTTCATCGTGATGAACCGTGCCGGCTCGTGCTCATGGTGATTTTTCTCCTCCCAAGCCTCCACGGAACGATGGGCTTCGGGATCGTGGCATTCCCGGAGCGCAGCCCTGCATTCGCAGGTGGCGGCCTCGTCGTCGGACTCCCGGAGAACGGCGAGCAATTCCTGCCGGCTCCAGGGCTGATCGACGAGCGCCAGCACCGCCGCGCCGGCGTTCCGATTGACCGGGATCGGGGAACGGATGGCGCGGCGAAACAGCGGCAGGACTGACCCGGCGGCATGCTCGAGGGCGAGCAAGGCCGCGGCCCCGATCTCCGTTCCTCCCGCCCGGGAGAGAGCCCCTCGAATCTCGTCGAAATGATGCCGATGACGCAGCAGAAACTCGACGCAACGGATCCACAGACGCGAATGCGGCGCCGGCCCGTCGGGACTCAGACGGGACAGCAGCCCGTAAACCGCGGCGCACCAGGCAGGGTCATCCCGGCGGTGAATGATATCGATCGCGCTCGACGTCACGCTGCTGACCTCACCGCGGAGGATTCGAGTGAGGTGCTCCGTCAATACCCCGGCGTCGATGTCGTCGAGTGCCATCAAGGCTGCCCGTTGCAGGGTCTCGTCGATTCGAGAAGCGATCAGATCGTCGCACCGCATGGCCCGGCACTTGGCCCGCCGTGATTGTGTCAGGCCCGAGAGCTCGTCTTGATTCGACGCGAGCACGGCTTCGTCCGCGGCCAGCCAGTCACCGAAGAGCGCCGCAAGCCAGAACCGCCGCGCCGGCAGCTCCCACAAGCGGCAGAAGGCATCGATGGCGCCGGCATGATCGAGGACCTCCTCGGAGAGGCGGAGTGCATGGCTCGACCGCTTCTTGAGCGGAACGAGCAAGCCGTCCTCGATGAGCTCGGCGATCGCCAGTTGGATGGACTCGATTGACGGATGAAGCGTGATCAGTCGCTCTTCAGGCGATTCGGGCTGTCTGAGCGAGCGGAGATAGTCGAAATAGAAGAAGCGGTCGAAATAATCGGCCGTGGGCCCAAAGAAATCGACGTCAATCGACTCTCCGGTAACCCGGTGCTTCAGGCAGCATCCGATGCCATGGAAAAAGAACTCCCACTCGAGCAACCCCGGCACCAGGCCGCTCTGAGGCATGTGAGGGGGGTGGCCCAGCGCGCCGCGCCGCGCGATCGTTTCGAGATCGCCTCCCAGGCGCGTGGTGACCACCTCGCCCACCCAAACCTGCCGGCGATGGTGCCGCACCAGACCGATCAATGTCCACGCCACCCACGGGGAGGGCAATTCACCGACCGCGGGAAGAGCGCGAACCGCCGCGGCCTCCTTGCCGGGTGGAGGAGGAGATTGAGCCGCGCCCAATGCCTGCCAGAGCCGGTCGTATCGCGTCATCTTGGTTTGGAGGCGCCGGTTGATCTTCGCTCCCATTGTCGCCGAGCGCCATCGGGTCGTCCAGGTTGGTCTCTCCTTCCTGTCGCAATCGCGGACCCGTGGATCACCGCGGGACCCGCGAAGATCCGCGCTCATCGCGCCTTCGGCTCGGGGCCATCTCGATGGATCGTGACCGCTTGTCCTTCTTGGAGCGAGAGCGGATGGACGATGACGATGTCCCCTTCCTTCAGGCCGTCGAGCACCTCGACGCGCTGACCATCATTTCTACCAAATTTGACAGGAATTCGGACTGCACGTCCAGCCACGACGCGGTAGCAGACCGCTGGGCCCTCCCCTTCATGCATGATGATCGCGGAACTGGGGATCGTGAGGACATTCTCCTCAGTCTCCAGGTTGATCGTGGCTCTACCAAAGAGTCCAGGCCGGAGGCGGCCATCTGTGTTGGGCAGATCGATCTCGGCCCGGAGGGTGCGATCCTTGGGATTCAGGGCATAGGCCGTGCGGGCGATCTTACCTTCGTACACGCCGCGGGCTCCAAGGGCATCAAACCAGACCTTCACAGGATCGCCCGTATCCAGGCGGAGAGCATCATTGTGGGGAACGTCGACGACCACCCGCATCGTGTCCGTCTGAACAATCGTGACGATGGGATTGGCATTCCCCCCCTCGGCCGAGCGGACCCAGTCGCCCACGTGATAGTTGCGGCGTGTCACGACGCCGTTGATGGGAGATTCGATCCTCGTGTGCCCCGCGATGATCTCCGCGCTCTTCGAGTCCAGCGCTGGCGATCTTGAGATCGCTCATGACCTCAACCAAGTCGGCTTTGGCCGCGTTGATCTTCGCTTGCATCTCGCGTTCGGCGGCCGTGGCAACGTCCAGTTGAGAGCGGGCCGTCTTCGAGCCCGCCAGGGTCGACGCATAGAGGTCTGTCTGCTCGTCGACCACTCTTTGCTCGATATCACCCTTCTTGGCCAGCTCCCCGAAGCGATCCAGTTGTTTCTTCCGGTATCGCACGTTGGCTTCCGACTCTTCCACGGCGGTGCTGGCGGCCTGGACCTTGGCGTGCTGCGTGCTCGTGGAGGCCTCTGCGACGAGCATTCCGGCCTCGGCTTTGCGCACGCGGGCCTTGGCTCGGTCGAGCTCGGCGCCGGCCTTCTCAACCCCGACCGAGAGCTCGGCATCGAAGAGCTCGGCCACGACAGCGTGGCGCTTGACGGGGGAGCCAATGTCCACCGAGAGATTGCTGAGATAAGCGGATATCTTGGGGTAGAGGTCGACCGACTGGGCCGCGATCACGGTCGCAGGCTGGGTCGTCGTTCGTTCCCAGCGTGATCGTTTGACGGTCACGACGGTCACTTCCTGACCGTCGGTCTTGGGCTTGGGCGTGCCGGCAGCCCCCGGCGCAGGGACTGGAACCTTCGTGACCGGTGGGTCCTGCTCGGGTTGCACCGGCCCTGCGAGCGACGAGATCAACCAGAGAGAGGCGAGCATCAGGGCCGCCAGCAAGGCCGCGGCCAGCTTCAATTTGGCGAATAACATGGTTCTGATTCCCCCTTCCACAAGGGCGGCAACCGGGCCCGAGAGCCCCGCCGCCCGGCCAGCCGCGATTCGGACCGCGGACTTGATGGTCTCATCCACAAGAGAACCGGGCATCGCCGCCTGGGCGCGGCGGGCGGCGATTCCCGTCAGCACGGCCAGGCCCAATCCGCGACGGATCAGCCGGTCGCGCAGCCGCGTTCGCGCCCGCATCAGCCGTACCCTGACCGTGCTGGCGGGCAGACGAAGCTGGCTCGCCGCTTGTTCGTTCGTAAGGCCCTCGAGATAGCACAGGATCACTGGTGCCCGGTACCGCTCGGGCAATCGCTCGACTTCCTCTTGGATCTCCGAGATGGGCGCGGGCGGCTGATCGGAAGACCAAGCGTCCGCTCCTGCGTTCGCCACCCATTGACTCTCAGAGAGCGCCCGACGTTTCCGCTCGACCTTCGCCCTCCCCGCGACGCGGCGCGCGACGCCGAACAGCCAGCTCGCGACCGAATCCCGCTTGCGGATCGACCCGGCCTTTCGCGCCAGAATGAGGAAAGTGGCCTGGAAGGCATCCTCCGCGGCATGTGTGTCGTGAAGCACTCCGCGGCAAGCGCGCAGCACCATCGGACCATGGCGCTCGACCAGGGCCCTGAAGGCGGCTTCCGCTGCGTCGTCGCCCTGCAGTAAGTACCACTCCAGAAGCTGCGTGTCCGACAGGCCCGTCGACGTCCCGACGTCGAGAAGCGTCCGGACGCTCTTCTGGACCGCGCCGACGACCCGGTTCCGCATGAGTGCGGCTCTCCTCTCTCATCCAGTTCTACCGTGTAGAGTCACGCAGGAGGGCAGGGTGTTTCACTTATTCTTGAGTTTTCTCGGGTGCCCGTCCATAAGACGACGATCAGGCGACCGGTGGGAAATGGGAGAACCGCAGTATGACTTGGGACCTTATCGGCTGCCTGCATGTCTTCTGGAGCAAGGTCCGCCTATAATGCAAACAGACGGCGTGGTTCGAACCGTGGGTTCCCGTTCGGGACCGAGCGGGCCGAGCCTTTCGAGGGAGACTCATCATGCGTCAGCTCACACGGCGCCTCGGAAGATCGGGTTGGACCCTGATCCTGGCTCCGGCGATCCTGCTGGTCTCGTCGGCGACAGCCAGCGCTCAGTTCCCCGCCTACGGCGGCGGAGGCATGGCCGTTGGCTATCCCTTCTTCGGCTACGGCTACGGTTTTCCCGGCATGGGCTACGGCTACGGCGGGCTCGGCTACGGCTACCCCATCGGCGGATATGGCATCGGAGCTTATGGCATGGGCGGCTACGGCATGGGTTACGGTGGGATGGGCTACGGCATGGGCTACGGCGGGATGGGCTACGGCATGGGCTACGGCGGGATGGGCTACGGCATGGGCTACGGCGGGATGGGCTACGGCATGGGTTATGGTGGGATGGGCTACGGCATGGGTTATGGTGGTTTCGGTTATGGCTATCCCGGCTACGGCTACGGGTGGGGTTACCCGAACATCTATGCCCGCACTTCTCCTATGTACAATCCCCTATTCGGCATCGGGCTCACCCCGCTGGGTGCGCAGAGCTACATGCTCGAAACGCAGCTCTTTGGGCGGCGCTCCCGACGATAGAGAGAGCCGGTCACACCGAAGGAATCTGGCCATGCGGGTAGGGGGCGGATCCCGGAGCCGCTGAATCTGGGATGGTGCCACTCGCTTCAGAAGTACACCCTGATGGCCGCCCGGGTCAGGACAAGTGCAACCCAGTCCATTAGATGGCGATCATGTCAGCTCGCTCAAGAATTTGAGAAGCTCTGCATGAAAAGCCGCGGGATTGCTCATGTACGGGGCGTGGGTCGCTGCGGGGATGACCACCTTGCGGCCTTGCTTCACGCTTCGAACGAGGAGGTCGGCCTGTTCCAGTGGCACGATCCTGTCGTTTTCGCCCCAGACCGCCAGAACCGGGATGGCGATCTGATCGAGTTGACCCTCGAAAGCCGGGATTCCCACTGGGGCGACGGCCACGAATCCGGCTGCGCGCTGCGGTTGTTCGGTCACAAACGGCAGGGCGAACCGGCCGCTCATGGATGGCGACACAATGACGGGCCGCGCGATCTCAAGCAGGTCGAGCAGAACGCGCAGCCAGGTGCGTGGCGAAGTTATGGTGGCCGCCGATTTGCCGAAGCCCGGCAAGTCGACCGCATAGGCCAGGTATCCCGCCTCGGCCAGTGCCGCCAGCGTGCCGATTTGTCTCCAGGTCTCCGCGCTGAAGCTCGCCCCGTGCAGCAAAACGACCGCACGGCCTTGCGGCGGGCCCTCGGAGAGGTAATGGATTCTGCCTCCCTCGACTTCGATCCAGTGGGATGGATTGTCGTTCATCACGGTGAGCCTCTTCGTCAGGAGCTTTCGTTCCAGCGCGTCTGGGATGGTTTCGTCGATGGCGGAAGGTCCAGCCCGATGATACAGTCCTTCCAGATCGTGTCGCAGAGACGTGCGGTTGCCGATCGGTTCTTGCGATTGATCTTCGCTCGAAAACGCCGCGCCGAGGTTGCAATACTCCTGGTCATTTCCGACGAAAGGCGTCGAGAGGGCATGCACCATGGTACCGATGAATCGCCGCTGTTTCTTGCAGACTGCGGGTGCAGGCCTGACGGCTGGACTGGCCTTGAATGCGGGAGGGCCATCGAGCCCGAGTGCGCTGGCGGCGGCCCAGGATGCCGGCAACCGCCCGCCGAAACCGCCGGACGGCGTGCGCGTCATCAACCCCCGTGCACGCGTGCCGGTCAGCCTGATCATCGACGACTCGACGTGCCTGGTCAACCTGGCTCATTTCGGTATTCCCCAATTCCATGAGGTCTTTCCCAACCAGTATCGCCAACCCTGGAAGACTTTGCCCCGCGAGATCCCCGACACTTTTGTCCGGCGGTTTGGCGAGTGGTGCGCCAGCCGGGGAATCAAGGGGAAATACAGTCTGATTCCCCATCCAGCATGTGTCGGCTGGCTCGACCGCGACCTGCCTGGCTGGTCGAAACAGGAGCTGAAGGCCAGCCTGGACTTGGTCCGCACCGCTCATGGTACCCAACTGGGATATCCATCCCGAAATGGTCAGCCACACCTGGGCGATCGACACCAAGACAGGGCGCCCGTTTCCGGAGCGGACCTCGTCTTTCATGGAAAACTGGGGCTTTAGCGCCGGCAAGTCGGCCGATCAGCTCGCCGATTACATGAGTTATGCGCTCCGGATTCTCAAGAACGTCGGGATGGTCTGCGAAGGGATCACGACTCCGGGCGGATTCGGCAACCGGGTGTTGCCCGAGCTGGCGCAAGGGACGCTCGCAGCCTGCCGCGACGTCTTCCGGGCCGAGATTCCCCACTATTTTCGCCACCTCTATACCGACGGCCGCAGCGTCGCCCCGCGCGTCGAATACGCCTCGGGACTCGACGGGCCCGACCCCAAGTGCGTCGTATCGATCATCGGCTGCACGGGCGACTGGTTCGGCGGCTGGGATGGGCTCACTCCCGGATCGGTCGATCAATTCATCACGGCCGATCTCAAACGAGGGCGGCTGCCCGATGTGATCGCTCGTGGTGAGCCCGCGATCATGGTGTGCCACTGGCCGGGGCTCTATTTCAACGGCCGGGAGATCGGCTTCCAGATTTTCCAGGAAGTCGTCCGCCGCCTCCACGACGCCTATGATGGCCTGATCTGGATGAAGCTGAGCGAGATCGCGCGGTACTCGGCAGCTCGCGAGCTGACCAGACTCGACCGCCCCCGCCCCGGTCAGCTCGCACTCGAGGCCCCCTTCGGTTGTCCCCAGTTCACCATTCAGCTCGATCTGCCTGGTGAAAGCCCCAAGACTCTCACGCTTCGCACCGGCCAGGGCGGCGATCGCGAACAGAAGACGTTCTCCCCGGTCGCTTCGCTGGCGCAGATCAAACCAGGCACATTTCACTGGGAGGCCGGCAGGCTGGTCGCCTGTCTCGATCTCCCCAAGGGCTCATCACGCCTCGAGCTGGGCGGTGACTGAGCCGGGTGGAATCGGAAGTCCAGATCAGGAAACATGTGCCCCAAGTCGAGCCGCCAACTGGTTCCAGTCGATGGGCTTGGTGAGGTGATCGTCGCACCCGATACCGAGACATTCCTCGCGATCCTCGTCCAGGGCGTAGGCGGTCATGGCGATGATCGGGCGATCGTATCCGCGGCTGCGCAGACGGCGGGTCGCCTCGTAGCCGTCGACCTTCGGCATCTGCATGTCCATCAGGATCCAGTCGTAAGGCTGGCCTTCAAGAAGGGCGTTCAGGGCCAGCTCGCAGGCTTCCTGGCCATCTCGGGCCGTGGTGACTTCCAGCTCGAGCTTCTTCAAGTGAGATGAGGCGACGTTGCGGGCATCGTCATTGTCTTCGACGAGCAAGATTCTGCGCGACGCCAGCCCGGGCGAATCACGGATTTCGGGCGAGCCGGCCATTCCAGCGTTCCGGGCCGCGTCCGCTTGACCGGGCTCCGGGTTGGGCTTCGAGATTGTCGTTCCGGGCGGCTTGATCTCCTGGTCATCCTGGGTGCTCATGCAAGCAGGTCCCATCGCATCCGAGGGCGGCTGCGGTTCAATCGCCGACCGAGTGGGCGGTTCCCGGAGGAGAGGCCGCGGCAGCCGTGCTCGCTGGCTCGCGATCGGCGGGGCGCGCTCCGGACAGGATGGCCGTCGTGGCGAGGGCCGCCACCCACAAGGCGTACACCATCAGGGCCAAGCCCAGGAGAAGGCGAGCGGAACTCGGTTTCACAATCCTTCTCCCTCTGTGTCGGATCACTCGATCGGCCGTGGGCACGAGGAAAACGCGCGGGGCTGAATCTACGCCGGATCATCGCTCGCCACCGTCGACCCAGGCTTGAATACTGTGTCGAAGTCGAATACGTCGTCGAAGTCGGATCGCGAGTCGCTCGGTGTTTTTTCGAGATCGCCCGCGGCGATCAAGTTGTAGACAATCTCGCCGATGTCGGAAGTCGACCGAACGCCCCAATGTTCGAGCACGGTGGCCGCCAGCAGTCCATAGTGGCGAAGAGCCAGTTTCCGGGCGGATTCGCAGAGCTCCTGGCCGGCGACATGGCCCGAAACACGGGATTTCTTCGACCCAGACGAGCCAGGCCGTTCATTGCCAGGCGTCCGAGACACCCGCTTCTGATCGCGATCGTGAGCCTTCCCCTTCAGTTTTTGATGGCGCGCGTGATTGAGCGCTTCAATCACGAATGCGTAAGCCTCGATCGAATAGCGCGGATCGTTCGCAATGATTCGTGCCAGCTCGTCGCGGAAGCTCATGAGAGAGGCGGCCCTCCGCCGGCCCGATTCCGGATCGAGGAAGAATCGGGGTCGGTGCCCTCTGGGAATTGCGGCTTGGTAGGGAAGCGGCCGGCAAGCGGATCGATGGGCAAGTCTTTCTGACGCTCGGGCCCAGGATCGTCGACCAGGTCGGAATCGAGAACAGCAGCCTTTCGCCCCCTGGGAGGCTCCGCGCTTTCGATCTCGCCCGGCCCGACGATCATCCTCCGCTCGTCGTCGAGCTCGACGACCACCTTTTGAGCGAGGATCTCCTGGGCGACCACGTGACCCCGGCCCTGCCGAGTGACAACCCGCGATCCCACCGCCGGTAGAGTGCGCTCCAGGGCACGATACGTGTCGTATTCGTATCGTAGGCAGCATTTGAGGCGGCCGCACCGCCCCGAGATCTTCGCCGGGTCGAGCGTCGTTTTCTGGATCTTCGCCATCTTCATCGAAACCGGCGGCATCCGCGACAGATGCGTATTGCAGCAGACCGGCTTGCCACAGTCTCCGTAATCGGCCAGAAGCTTGGCCTCGTCGCGCACCCCGATCTGACGCATTTCAATCCGCGTCCGAAGCACGCGGGCCAGATCCTTCACCAGTTCCCGAAAATCGACTCTCTGCTCCGCCAGGTAGTAGAAGACGACTCGCTCCCGTCCATGAATCATTTCGACGTCGACCAGGTTCATCTGGAGACGGCGCCGCGCGATCAGCTCCCGGCAGGTGGCGAACACGGGTTCCCGATCTTCGGCCAGGCGGGCCTCCTGCTCTCGATCTTGCTGGCTGGCCAGCCGCAGGATCTCCCCACGGGTCGGATTCGGCAAGAACCCGGCGATGCGTTCCGAAACCGGACAGAGCACGTCGCCGAGCTCGGTCCCACGCTCGCTCCGGATCACAACTTGCTGGCCTCGGGAATGGCCCTGGTCCGGCAGACCCGCGAATTCACCGAGAAATCGCATCCGGCCATATCGAACGACGTAAGCCTGTGCCATCCTGGTTGATCCGACAGATAGCCGACGACAGCCTGGCAAAGCCCCAGGCGGTTCGAGCGCGAAACGACCTGCGCCTTCCGCTCGCTAAAAGGCGATTATCCCCGGTCCGGCCGCCCTGGGAAAGACCAGAGCACCGGTGAGCGGTGCGTGGCCTGGCATTCAACTGGAATTCCAGCGCGGCGAAGCCGCCTTCAAACGATCGGCCGTCGTCCGCATAATACAGCATCGGGATGCCGATGCTGTCACGATCGCGAGTGTCGAACATCTCGTCCTCGGCTCGCTCCAGATCGGATCGGAACCGTAAATCCCCCGGAAGGAACTGGCCCATGGTGAACGACGCGCTTCTGGCACTACTCGTGTGTCCGCTGGGAAAGGCTCCGTTGCAGCGCGAGGGCAACACGCTCATCTGCACGCGGTGCGGTCCGCGGTTTTCCATCGACGACGACATCCCGAATATGCTGATCGAGGAGGCCGAATTGCCTTCAGGGTGCACCGCCCTGGCCAATTTGCCATGCGTTCGCGCAGGGGATGTGAAGCTCGAGTGAGCGGGCCGTCAGCAAGTCAGCACAATCGTTGGTCCGTCATCGATAACGACCGTGTCGCCTGCCTTCATCTGCCGCCGCTTCCGCTCTTCGACCTCGCCGTTGACGCGCACTCGACCGGCGGCGATGAGCGCCTTGGCCGCGCCCCCGCTTTGGGCAAATCCCGCCAGCTTGAGCACCTGCGTCAAGTTGATCGGCCGTTCGCCGCTCATCACGCTGATGGGCTCCCGCTCATTCATGGTTCATCCAACTTCCGCGATTCAATCCGTGTCGTCTCTCTTACCGAACCTTCGAATTATTCATAAATAGCATCCTTGCATCCGCACAACCATAGCTCGATAGGCCGACAAGGAAGGAAATTTGGAAAAAATGAGTCGTCTGATTCCCCAGTCGTCCGATTAAATCCTGTGAAAGGACTTCAGATCCCCCTTATTATCCATGCCACCTAACCTTATCATCTTGCAGTGAGTGAGGGGAGGCACCTCAGGGACCAGATGAGCCGCATCATGTAAAAGTGTGTGAACCATCCGTGTTGTATAATCGCCTGTTTCTGGAGAGTTGTGCCAGGGACGGCCCGAGACCCTTGTTTTCGGGTTGGGGATGGGCTTGGGAAGCCCGCGCCGTCAGCGGCCCAGCGACCGGGATCGGCAGTGTTGCCTTCCTTGATCTGGAGTCTCGATCATGTCGATTCTTGACTTGAGCCGGAGTTTCGGAATTGGCCGCCGGACCGCTGGTCCTCGGCGCAGGTCGCGGCTGCACGCGTCTGCAGCCGATCGGGCTGGAGCATCTCGAGGCCCGGATCGTCTTGTCAATGGACACGTGGACTGGCATGGGAGCTGACGCCAACTGGTCCACGCCCGGAAACTGGTCGCCAGTCGCTATGCCGGTCGCGGGCGACGACCTGATTTTCCCCGCATCGGCGCTCCCAGCTCACCAACAACGACGACCTTGGCACCGTTGCCTTCAACTCGCTCATGCTTTCGGGCAGCGGCTATTCCATCTCGACCAACAACGGCAGCACGGCGAGCTTCAACACGATCGATTGGTCACAGACCAGCGGACAGAACACGTTCGATGTGCCGATCACGCTCGCCGCAGCGACCACGATCACGGTGGAAAACTCGGGTGCAACACTGGTGCTGGGTGGAGTGATCTCCGGAGGGTCCACGCTGACCACAGGCGGCAGTGGCACTCTCAACCTCACCGCGAATAATAGCTACACCGGCGCAACGACGGTCGGCTCCGGTACGCTGCTCGTCGACGGTACCCAGCCGAGCAGTGCCGTCACGGTCAACTCGGGCGCAACCCTGGGCGGAATTGGAACAGTCGGCGGCATCAACGCCACCGGCGCCATCGTCAGTCCCGGCGATTCGGCCCCTGGCATCCTGATCGATAGCGGCAGCGCCACGCTGGGACCCGATATTTCAGCGAACAACTCGACATTCACCGTCGAGCTCGACGGCACGTCGGCTGGTAACGGCACAGGCAACTACAGCCAGTTGCAGGCCGGTGGAACCATCGACCTGAGCGGCGTCACCTTGAATGCCACGCTTGGGTCGGGCTTTGTGCCCACGGTGGGCTCAACTTACATGATCATCGACAACACCGGATCCACCGGCATCGAGGGAATGTTCGCGGGGCATGCGCCGGGGTCGACCGTCATGATCTCCGGAACACCGTTCCAGATCAGTTACACTGGCGGGACCAATCTGAACTCCGTCGTCTTGACCGCGCTGGCTGCCAGCACCACGATGTTGACCTTCACCCCCGCTGCTCCCGTTTACGGCGAGTCGGTCGCACTCACAGCCACCGTCAGCGGACCTTCCGGGTCCACCGTCACTCCGTCCGGAACGGTTCAGTTCTATAACGGCACCACCTTGCTGAGTACCGACACCCTCTCCGGCGGAACCTTCACTCTGGACACCACTGCGCTGCCGGCTGCCACGAACTCGATCACGGCGGTCTATTCGGGCGATACCAACTACGGGTCGAGCACCTCGATGGTCGCGTCCGTGACGGTCACCCAGGCATCCACGACCACGACGCTGACCCCGTCGACCACCTCGCCGGTCTTCGGTCAAGATGTGACCTTGACGGCCACCGTCGTCCCGGTCAGCCCGGGCGCGGGCACACCCACCGGTACGGTCGAGTTCTTGAATGGCACGACCGTGCTGGGCACGGAACCACTTTCTCTGGGGACCGCTTCCTTCAATACGACGAGCTTGCCGACCGGCGGCAATTCGATCACGGCGAAGTACTCGGGCGACACGAACTTCGACACCAGCACCTCGACAGCGAGCACCGTGACGGTCGCTGCGGCGTCCACAACCACCGCGGTTACCGTCTTCCCGACCTCACCCGTCGTCGGAGAGAGCGTGGCGTTGACCGCGACCGTCACCCCGGTCAGCCCCGGTGCCGGCACACCGACCGGCACGGTCACGTTCTTCTCCAACGGCACGTCGCTGGGTACCGGCACCCTCTCGGCCGGCGTCGCCACACTGAACACCACGTCGCTCACCGTCGGCGCCAACGCGATCACAGCCGACTACGCGACCGATGGCAACTTCGCATCAAGCACCTCGCCGGCCGTCAACGTGACGGTCGCGAGTTCGGCAAACACCACCACGACCGTCACTTTCGCGCCGTCGGCGCCGGTCGCTGGTCAAAGTGTGACGTTGACGGCGACGGTCGCCGCGGTCGGCCCCGGTGCGAGTACACCGACCGGCACGGTCCAGTTCTTCAATGGGACGACCTTGCTGGGCACCGAGACGCTCTCAAGCGGCGTTGCCACACTCAACACGACCACCCTGCCGGTGGCCACCAACTCGATCAAGGCAGTGTACTCGGGTGGCAGCCCCTACACGTCGAGCATCTCGCCGGCCGTCAACGTGCCGGTGACGCTGGCGTCGAGCGCCACGACCACCACCGTATTCCCCGTCTCGCCGGTTTCTGGTCAGTCCGTGACGTTGACGGCCACGGTCGCCGCGGTCAGCCCAGGCGTTGGAACGCCGACTGGCACAGTCACGTTCTTTTCCAACGGCACCTTGCTGGGCACCGGCACCCTCTCGGCCGGCGTCGCCACACTGAACACCACGGCCCTCACGCTCGGCGCCAACGCGATCACAGCCCAGTACGGCGGCGACACCGATTTCTCGTCGAGCACCTCGCCGGCCGTCAGCGTGACGGTCGCGGCCACGGCTACCACGACGACAACTGCCACGTTCTCTCCCAGCACGCCGGTCTTTGGTCAGTCTGTGACCTTGACGGCGACGGTCGCATCGACCACCACGGGAACGCCGACCGGAACGGTCGATTTCTATAACGGCACGACCCTGCTCGGCACCGGGACGCTCACAAGCGGCGTCGCCACCTTCGACACGACTACCCTGCCGGTTTCCAGCACCAACTCGATCACGGCGGTGTACTCGGGCGACAGCACCTTCACCTCAAGCGTCTCGGCGGCCGTGACCGTGCCGGTCACCCAGGCGTCTGCCAGCACGACCGTCACTTTCTTGCCGGTCTCGCCGATTTATGGTCAGGCCGTGACGCTCACGGCAACAATTGCCGCCATCAGCCCGGGCGCCGGAATGCCGACCGGGTCGGTCGAATTCTTGAATGGCACGACCGACCTGGGCAGCGGGACGATCGCAAACGGTGTTGCGACCCTTGCCACCTCGGTCCTCCCCGTCGGCACCAATTCGATCACGGCGATGTACTCCGGCGATACCAACTTCGCGGCGAACACGTCGCCGGCCGTCTCCATCACGGTCGCGGCGGCGGCAACCTCGAGCACAACGATCACCTTTTCCCCGACTTCTCCGGTGTGGGGTGAAGCCGTGACCTTGACGGCGACGGTCGCCGCGATCAGCCCGGCCACGGGGACGCCGACCGGTACAGTCCAGTTCTATAATGGCACGACCTTGCTCGGCACCGAAACGCTCTCAAGCGGCGTCGCCACACTCAGCACGACCGCCCTGCCGGTCGCGTCCAACTCGATCACGGCGGTGTATTCCGGCGACAGCACCTTCACGTCAAGCGTTGCCCCGGCCGTCGTCGTGGCGGTCGCGCAGGCATCCACGACCACGGCGGTCACTTTCTCCCCGGTCGCGCCGGTCTTTGGCCAGAGCGTGACGTTGACCGCGGATGTCGTCGCGGTCAGCCCCGGCGCCGGCACGCCGACCGGAACGGTCGAGTTCTTGAGCGGCACGACCGACCTCGGCACCAGCACGCTCTCCGCCGGAGTGGCCACGTTCACGACGTCGCCGTTGCCGACCGGCAGCGACTCGATCACGGCAACGTATTCGGGCGATACCAACTTCACGACCAGCACTTCGACGCCCGTCACTGTGACCGTCGCCCAGGCATCGACAACGACAACCCTCACCTCGTCGAATACGAGCCCGCTACCCTTCGAGACCGTGACCCTGACGGCCACGGTCGCGGCGGTCAGTCCAGGCGCGGGAACACCGACTGGCACGGTCGAGTTTCTCGCCAATGGCTCGGTGATCGGTACCGCCACGATCACTGCCGGTCAAGCCACGTTCTCGACCGTGGCGCAGATCGGGATCTTCTCGATTACCGCACAGTACTCCGGCGATACCAATTTCGCGACAAGCACCTCGTCGGCGATCACGGCCACGGTCGGAACTGCCAATGAACAATACATTAGCGCGGTCTACATGATCGAGCTTGACCGGGCTCCCACCGCGTCCGATCTCACTTACTGGAACAAGCAATTCGCCGATGGGCGCACTCGCAAGCAGATCGTCTTGCAAATCGCCACGAGCAAGGAGGCAAAGCTCACGCTCGTCCAGAGCGTCTTCCTCCAGTATCTGGGCCAGGACGGGACTCCCGCCCAGGTGTATTACGCCGTCGCGACGGCGGCGTCCACCCACACGAGCGTCCGCGCCGTGGTCCTCGGGTCTCGTGCCTTCTACCAGGCGAGCGGCGGGACCCCCAGCAGTTATCTTGCCGCACTCGAGACCGCCGTGCTGGGCTACGCGCCCTATGCACCGAAACTCGGCGAGCAGCTCGCAAACGGCGTATCACCGGTCACAATCGCCAATGAACTCCTCATGACCAACGTGGCCAAGTCCGTCCTCCTCACGTCCAGCTTCGAGAACGTCCTGGGGCGGGCTCCCACGACCCCGGAGAGCGCCACTTATGTCACCCTCATGGATCAAGGGGTTTACCTTCGGCAAATCGTCGCGTCCTTGCTGGCAGGGAACGAGTTTTACAAGGAGGTCACCACCGCGTCGTCATCAAGCTGACCTGAACTCCCGACCACGTCTCCGGTGATCGGATTGGCCCTGACAATTTCGAGGAGGTGCGTTAACGTCAACACGGTCGGACGGGCGTGACTCGATCTCCAACACGAGTCTCCATGGATGGTTGGGCCCATGAAACAATCGATTGCTGTCGGCGAAATCGTCTCATTCGTACTGAATACGGGTCAGGCCAGCGAGGGCTTCGTGGTCGACCGGATCGCCGAGCGGAAACAGCCGGTGATCCTGCTCATCGAGCAAGCCAATGGCTGGCGTTGCTTCCGGTTCGAGGACGAGGTCACTGTTCCGGCTTCGGAGACGGTCGAGTCGACCACGACCTAATCGGTCAGTGAAACCCTCGCCGGCGCAGCTCGCTATAGCGCTGGAGGGAATCCTCGATGATCGGCAATGCGGTCGCCGACGGCTGGAAGTCGTCGACTTCGACCGACTTGCCCTCCAGTTGCTTGTAATCCTGGAAGAACCGGCGGAGCATCGCCAGCCGATGCGGCGGCAGCTCCGAGGCTTCGCGGAAGCTGTTGAATTCAGGATCGTCGACGGCGACCGCCAGGATCTTGTGATCGCGCTTGCCGGCGTCGACCATCGTCATCAAACCGATCGTCCGCGCCAGGACGAGCGTCAGTGGCGACAACGGCTCCTGACAGAGCACCAGCACGTCGAGCGGATCATTGTCTTCGGCATACGTCTGGGGAATGAATCCGTAATTCGCCGGGTAATACACTGCGGAGTAAAGAACCCGGTCGAGACGCAACAGGCCGGTTTTTTTGTCGAGCTCGTACTTGACGCTCGACCCCATGGGGATCTCGACCAGAGCGTTGAACTCCGACGGCAAGTGCTCGCCCGGTGTGACGTCGTGCCAGGGATGGATCATGGGGGCAAGCTCAAATCTTCGAGACGTGTGCTCGATTCGAAAAAATTGACGGCGTGTTGCTGCTGCTTACGAGTTCTATAGTATAATCCGTTCTGACCTGTCTCAGTACACCCATTTGAAACAACAACACGGTTGAGGTGGGAACGTGAGCACCTTGAGCCTTGCTCGCCCTGAGCGTGCTGGATGCCCTTCTCGGTTCTTGCCACGGCGAATTCGCCGGCTACCGATTTGCTGCGAGACACTCGAGCGACGTCAGGTCCTGTCGGCCGGGCAGGCCGGTACTGCGGCCAACCTCGTTCTGAGCCCCGTCATTGCCCACCCATCGGTGCAGGCTGTTGCGCCTCTCTACTCCAGCGGCAATCCCACCGGGCTGTCTCCAAGTCAGATCCGTTCCGCCTACGGAGTGAATCAGATCAGCTTCGGGACGGCGAGCGGCAACGGGGCAGGGCAGACGATCGCGATCATCGACTCGTATTTCGACCCCAACATCAGCGCCGACCTCAACCAGTTCGACGCCCAGTACGGGTTGGCCGCCCCGCCTTCGTTCGCGCAATACGTCGAAAACGGCCTTGGGGGGGGTAGCTCGGCGTGGGCTCTGGAAACCGCTCTCGACGTCGAGTGGGCGCACGCGATCGCGCCAGCGGCGAACATTGTCCTGGTCGAGGCCCAGCCCGACCTGACTGACCTCATGAGCGCAGTCAGCTTCGCCAGTCAGCTTCCTGGCGTCTCGGTGGTCTCGATGAGCTGGGGCGCGGGTGAGTTCGCGGGCGAAACAGCGTACAACAGCGTGTTCACGACGCCCGCGGGCCACAACGGTGTGACATTCGTCGCATCCTCGGGCGACTCGGGGACGACAGAATTTCCCTCGGTCTCGCCCAATGTGCTGGCCGTCGGCGGCACGACCTTGAGCGTCACGAGCACCGGAGCCTACTCGTCCGAAACGAGCTGGAGCAGTTCGGGCACAGGCTACAGTGCCTATGAATCGGCGCCGTCCTGGCAAACTGGCGCGATCTCTTCGGCCGGGTTGACCGCGGGGTCTCGCACCACGCCCGACGTCGCGTGGGACGCCAATCCGTCCACCGGCGTCTCGGTCTATGATTCGGTCCCCTATGCCGGCCAGGCTGGCTGGTTCACCGTCGGCGGCACCAGCGTGGGGGCCCCCTCGTGGGCCGGCTTGATCGCGGTCGCCGACCAGGGGCTCGCACAAAAAGGTGTAGGGTCGCTCTCGAACGCCCAAGCTGATCTCTATCGACTGTCGACCACCAGCTTTAACCACGCGTCGAGCAATTCGAACGGGGCATCGGCCTACAGCCTGTCGACCGGGCTGGGCAGCCCCAAGGCCAATCTCGTGGTCTCCGCGCTCGTACAGCTCAACGCGCCGGCGTCCACACCGGCGACGACACCCGCGACCGCCGGGCCCAGCACGGTGACGCACCCGGTCGTCGGCCGAAATTCGGTCCTCTCTCCGTCGCCCTCCGACCCGAGCACGACCGGAACCACAAGTAGTTCTTCCACGAGCTCGACCTCGCCTTCCGGCACGTCGATCACGGCCTTGAACCCGCCGAGCCTGACCTCGGGCACGACGACGACGACTCTGGCACCGGTCATCATCGTGCCGGCGCCCGTGCCTCCGGTTGTCCTGCACCTGAGCGCAAGCGCCGCTCCCGTGACCGCCCAGGCCGTTGATGCGGCGCTGGCGGCCCAGGGAGAACAACCCATGTCAATCACGCACTTCGGGCAAAGCCTCGAGACCGAGCTTCAGAAGCAGTTCAAGACCGAGCTTGGCCCGCGATTCGAGGCGCCGTGGTTCATCGACGTCGTCGAGCCGTTCCAGCCTTCCGGGCCAGCACAGCCGCCCAAGACCCAGCCGAGCCCCGGCCCTGATGCATGGCGCGGCTGGCCATCGCAGTCGATCTCGGAGCGGGGTGTCGACGCCCTGCTCGTCATGGCCGATCGCGGCCCGTTGTCGGCAGGTTTGAATGGCTCATCGCCGACCAACCGCAGCGCAAGGACCCGGGCCTGGGGTTTCTCGGCGATCGTCGGCACCGCAGCGATTGCCGCCGGTGGTTATCAGCTTGCCGTCCGCGAGGCAACGCGATCCAGAGGCCCGTCCGCGCCGATCCGCACGGGCTTGAGCCATCCCACCCGGCGATGGCCGCGAATCCCCAGCCGGTAGTTCATCGGGCCCGGGTCGTAACACTCAAAAAAGCCCACGGCGAACAATCCCGAAAGTCATCCCGGTTGAACACGGGTTTCGAGTCCTTCGATCGCGAGGGGCTCGAAACCCGTTTGTCCGCCAGGCGCAATCCAGCCCAGAGACCTGGTCGATCAGCACGACCCGCGCTCACTTCGGCCCGGGCTGCAGCTCCACGTTGGTCTCGATGGTCAGATCCATCGCGCCGTCGAGCTCCATCCCGTTGATTGAGTAGGTCAGCTTGTCGCCCTTGATCCGTACTTTTCCCTGCGCGCTGGCTACGTGACCGGCCTCGTTGTCGAAGAGGATCGTCTCGTCGGACGATTCCACCTTCACGTTGTTCTTCAGCACCTTGAGCTGCGCATTGGCGTCGGGGGCTTGCTTCAGATCGACCTTGGTCGCCTTGCTCGTGATCTTGTGAAGGGTCCGGCCCGCCTTCTTCTCGGTGCCGGCATACTCATATTTCTTCTCGAATGTGAGCGTCTGGCCGTTGCCGATGTCAACGATCTCCGTACGGACCCAGGACTCGCCGGGCCGGGCCAGGACGTCTGGCAAGTTACCGAGCTCCTGCTCGTACTCCCTCCGGAGCTTGTCGGACTCGAGCTGGCCGCGGATCAGGTCGTGCGCCATCGGGTCGAGCTTGTCGGCCTTCGCCAGCAGCTTTTCGGCCCCTTCGATCGCCTTGACCTTGTTCTGGTTGTCGAGCACCACCGTGTAAGCGATTTCGCTGGCCAGATTGAACACGTCGTTCAGGAAAGCGAGGGCCTGGTTGTCGATCCTTGCTTTGGGATCGCTCGAGTCGTAGGTCACATTGATGCCGCCGGTAATCGTCAGCTCGACTCGGAGCGATTCGACTTTCTGCTCGACCGGTACGGTCGAATCGCCGCGCCCTTTGCCCACCGTGCTCGACGTGGCGACGGTTTCGTCCTCCACGGTCTCGATGTCGGTCCCCATCAGCGTCAGGACCTGACGCGACTTCTTGTTCGTCTTGTACTTGAGTGTCTGCCCTTCGGGGTACTTGTACTGTAGCTTGACCTGCGCCTCGGCCGCTTGTGGCCAGAGAAATGCCACGCACGCCAGGCCGATGCCCGCAATAACCCACTCGGGCGCAATGCGAATCCTCACGAACGTCCTCCTCACGCGAATGCTTGAGATGTGTGTGAATGCACAGTAAACGAAACTTCCCACAGAGCGAATCGGGAACAATCGACCGGCCCGAGCGATTTCCGTGAGAACACAACGGAACCGCCCGACGATCTTTGCGAGTATTCGCCGGAAGCACAATCATATTCAGCCGGCGTCAGACTCGGGCCGAAACTTGGGCGCCGCCTCTGCGCATGCTGCCAGCAAGCAGGCGGCGACGACCAAAGGGAGTCGACGAGGCTGGCTGTGGTTTGGCGAGGGCCCCGAGGTCGACGTCTCGCGGTGTCACCTTACGGATATCGACGAGACCATGCTGGATCGGCCTTAGAGCCAGATCTTGAGCCGGCCTGCGAGCGAGTCAGGAAGTTTCTTCTCGACAATCCGCTGGATCTGGTCGGGGTGCAACCGGGTGCTGAAGTGCGAGGCAATGATCACCTCGTTCTCGAAGCGATCGGCCCGGGCGATCAGGTCGTCCAGGTGGGTGTGGCCGAACTTGTGGATCACCGAAGGTCGTTCGTTGGGTGCGACGAAGGTCATCTCGACGATCAGGATCTGTGCCTTGTACGTGTCGGGAAAACCGTCGAGGCCTGGCGGTGCGGTATCGCCCAGGTAGGCGACCTTGGGCAGCCGGATCTCGGCCGACACCTCGACCCCGGAAAGCCTCAGATCGCGGATCTGGTCGCCGGATAGCTCATGGTACTCCGGCTTGAGCTTCTTGCGGCGCTCCCAGACCAGGTAACCCAGCGAAGGGATCGTGTGTTTGGTGGCGAATGCCTTGACGACCAGCTCGCGCGACAGCTCGACTTCATCTCCGGGCTTCAGCCCGATCAAGGTCGCCGGCATCCGGCCGCGGTCGAGCCGCTGAAACGCGCGTAGCAGTTGCTCGACCCCCTCGACGGCGTCGGCCGGCAAGTAAATCGTCGGCGGCTCCATCTTCATCATCCGGCGGCGAGCGACCAAGACCGGCAAGGCCGCGACGTGGTCCAGATGCACGTGGCTCACAAACCAGGTCGGGGTGGACATGAACGACCAGGGCTGCCCTCCCAGGTCAAAGCCCAGCTTCATCTCCGGCACCCGCCAATACGTCTGCACCGCCGCGCGCGAATAACCCTCGATCGTCAGTCCCTTGTGTTCCAGCGTGCGGACCGGCGCGTTGTCCACCGGGTGATCCAGCGATTCCACCGTCGATTCAAAATCCGTCGACACCAGTCGTCTCCTTGGCTTGCTCGGACTCCCACCGGTTCTTGATTCTTCCACACAGTATAATCGACCTGACAGAAACGGGCGAAACCGCGAGTCGCTGGCCGCGGTTTGCTCGCCGCTCGTGATGTGCATACTCACCGGGACTCGGACGAGCATGACCAATCGGTCCGTCGCGGTATTCGGTCCGGCGTATCTCGACCGGGTGCTCCGGGTCGATCGGCCGCTGATTGATCCGAGATTCGGTCCTCCCATTGACCAGAGCGTCGACGGCGTGTGGAAGTTCGGCACCAATCGTTCGATCGAGCTCCTCGATCCCTCCGGTTACACGCTCGAAATCGCCGTGCCCGATGACTGGCCCGGACCGACTGGTGAAGTCCAGCTCTTGCGTCCCCTTCGCTCGGGAATACAAGGTAGACGGTCCGCGCGGGGTCTGGAGTGGCGGGACGATCTGGGAGGAATGGGCGCGGGATACGCCGCGGCCCTGCACGGCACGCTTTGCAGCGTTTTGGGGCCGGAATCGGATCCGACCAGTCAGGCGATCGCCGGTTGGCTGGCCGGGTTCGGCGTGGTGCACCATCCGATTCGTGTTCCCGACCACCCGGCGGACTGGACGTTGCTCATCACCAGCGGCGAGTTCGGTGATAAGCTGCCGATCGGCTTTCGCGGTTGTCACGCGGCGGTCGGGGCGGATTCCTTCGACGCGCTCGCCGCCCAGCCATGCCAGCTTCGAGTCGTCGCCTCGCTGCCCAACGCTCTGGCAGCGCGGGTGCTGCGAGCCCCGGGGGCTCAGGTTCGGCTCTTTGCCCCGGCGATGCGCAACATGCTCGACGGCGACTGCCCGGTTTCGAGCTTCGCCGCAGCGATCGATGTCCTTTGCTGCAACCGCATCGAATGGGAGACGCTCGAAGACCGTGAAGAGGCCGGCTGGCTGGTGTCGATCCTGGTTGTGACCGATGGGCCTCGGGGCAGCACGGTGCGGTTCACGACGCCCTCGGGAGATTCCGGTCTCCTGCGCATCCCGGCATTTCCGCGCGACCGGCCGCCGCGGGACACCAATCGCGCGGGCGAAGCCTACGCTGCGACACTGATTGACTCGCTGCTTGACCAGGGCTGGCAGCCCGCTCTTGGGGTGGTCGAAGAGCACGTGATCCAGGCGGCTGCCCAGCGCGCTTCGGTCGCGGCGGCGCTCGTGCTGGACCGTGTCGGATTTGGCTTTCCCGGTCGCGATGAGGTCGACAAGGCTCTGGAGACGGGGCGAATCGTGTGATTTGACGATGAGGCAACTCTCCCGCGAGGACGCATCGATCTCCATGGCGGACCTGCGGACAGAACTGGCCCTATGAGGCGCGATGAAGCCTTCTCCATAACCTGGATGCGGTCGGCGTCGGACCCCGAGACCGCCGCAGATCCGGCGTCGCTCGTTGGGCCACGCACTTATCGAGTCCCACGACACGACTCTTTTCTGGGTTTTGCATGCTGGTGTTTGGCGCTTTTTTGAAAAAGGAAAGAAAAAGAAAAACAGGGGCCTTGACAGGCGGCTTGAACGCCTACAACATCTGGGTTGCGTCGGTCTCCACGGTTTTCGTTCGGGGTTGCCGGCGATGCATGCAATTCATTCGATTCACACCCGCCTGGGTTCTGGCCTCTCGGTCATGCTGCCGACCGGGGCGGTTATCATCTTAGCCGGCTTCGCGGTCGTTGCGCCGTCGCTCAGACGCACCCCCCCCCCCGTGAATTCGGCTGCGGACACGACGCATCGTTTTCCGCTCGAGATCAGCCCTGATTCGCTATCATTTGGCGAGTTAGAGCAAGGTCAGCTCGGCATGGCAACGATTGACGTTTATAATCCTACCGGGCGCGAGTGGAATGTCGAGCGGATTGGGACAAGTTGCCCTTGTGTGACGATTGCGCCTCAATCGACACAGATTGGGCCGGGCGACAAAAAAACGCTCGGCGTTCAATTGAATCCCTCCGATGACCCCGACTTCGTGGGAAGTCTGTCGGTAGACGTCATCGGCTACGCCGCCAGTGGCGGGATAGCGTTCCGGACACGTGTCGACGTGGAGATCAGGGCCAAAGCAGGCGACCGGATTTCCAGCTGGCGAGGTGTATCACCTAAGGATGCCCAGCCGTGATTTTAGGAAGCGCGGGGGGTGCTCCGGCACACGAAGTCTCGTTGAAGGCGGATGACCACGTCCCCACACGGGCTTACCGGAAGGGAGGGTCCTGGCTACTTACGACATCAATCCTGACGAGCATGGGATTCGCTTGCCTTGCGATGTTTGGAATATTTTGGTTCGGTTCAATCAGATCCGCGATTTCGTTCATGCGCGGAGACCGGCTCATTCCTGACGTTTACGCCAAGTCCTTCGGAGTTGCGTTGAGCGGCGCGGAACCGTCGGTCGAGTTCCAACTCACGAATTGGGCCACGAGTCCAGTCAAGATACTCGGCGCAAAATCGTCCTGCACGTGTGTCGCGGCGACTGGATTGCCGAAGACCGTCAAACCGCGGGAGTCTTACACCTTCAGGGTTAACATCCGGACGAAGAAAAGAAGAGGCCACATCTCCGAGCGACTACTTCTGTTCGCAGACGGCCCACAGAACCATCCGCTTTCCCTTGAGGTTGCAGGCACTATCCAATGACGAAGGTACAAACACGCGCATTGCATTTGGGTTCGGTAAGGGACCTCACCGTGAAGATTGGCATCGCTCGATTCCTGCAATTCGCGACCTTCTTTTTTGGGCTCGCTTCGGTGGTTCTGCTTTTCCTTGGACTGCATCAAATCGCGTACAAGTCGTCCGAAGAAGCCGATCGCGCCGAACTGGTGGTTCACGAGCCGGTGAAATCAGTGGGAGATCTCCCGGCTGGCACCGACGTCACTTTGCTTTTCACCCTGACAAACGCTTCATCCCACCCGATCCGCCTAGTAGGAGCCGGCGACACATGCGTGACCTGGGGGTGCCTCGAGGCGAAGAATCTCCCGCTCAAGATCGCGACCAACGGGAGCAATGACCTCAAGATCAACTTGAGAACCGCCCCGAGAGATTTCTCCGGGCCGTTCGATGGGGAGATCGTCGTATTCACAGACTCGCATGTCACGAAGCGGTTTGCTCTCCGTGTCACGGGTCGGATCGTTCCTGGGATTCTTGACCGTTGACGGCCGTCCGCATGCTCTTTCGGAGGTTCCAATGTCACGCGCGCTCTCGTTTCTCTCGTGCCTTTTCACAACCGTGTTTCTTTTGCTGTTCGTTCTTGGCCTGGCAACCTCGTTCGACGCGGCGTTCGCCGATGAACCTCTCGACAACAACGGCAACTGCCTGTCGGGAACCGACAATTGCCCGGAAATCACCGACGATGGCACGTGCCTGGGGGGGGAAGGCGACCTAATAGACTGCCTCGGCGATGACTGTTTTTGCTTCCCCGGCCCGGATCCTGAAGACCCTGACGAGGAAATCTGGCTCTGTAAACAAGTATAACCCGATCTTTCGCCTTCCAGCCCACGGCAACTCGCCGCCGAACTTGGGGCGGAGTGCTCGATGGTCAGCACGAATAACTCGCAATCGATCGGGGAGCGTCGTCGTCGGTGCTTTCGGCGCGGTCGGTGCTTCAAAACTCAGACCGACGCGTTTCGGTGACCTGACCGGTCAGATGATTTCGCCTTGATCGTGCGTTCTCGGTATCTTGGCAGATGTAGTGGGTGGCCCGGATCGCTCCGGTGTGCTGCAGCGTACAGCGTACTGACTGCGTCATTTCTTGCTGCTGACTGATCTGAATCGTGCCGCCCGCTAGGAATGGGCGGAAGATTTCTCGGCGTCGCCCCGAGAGGGTAGATTGCGGACTTTGTGACAGCCTGTCGAGCCTTCCTCCATTGATTGGACACCCGGATGAAGCAACTCACCCCATTGCTTCTCGGACTTCTCATTGCTGCGCTGACTGACTGCGCAAAAGCCGAGGAAGATTCTCTAAAAAAAATCGTTCAGTCTGAATACCCGGCTGCTTTGAGGGCTTTGGAGAACCACTACGACCGGGTAAACGGTACTGCCAATTATAGTCTGACAAGGTACGACGCGGGTGTGGAGTCGGTTCGCACAACTAGTCCCCAACCAAGCGTGATTTAAAGTTCGCCTGGAGCGATTTTTGGAAAAAAGCTCGAAAACCTCGCAGGTTTTTGGAATAATGTAGTTGAAATCACATGATCACTATTCCAGAACAAGGAGGCTTTCGAGTGAGTGCTACTGTCCGAAAAAAGCGTGTGGCACGCAAGAAGAGAATCTTCCAAGAGGGTCGACGGCGAATCAAGAAACGGCTGGACAACTCGCCCGGCCCCGAGCGGTCTGTGCCTATGATGACCGCGACGAATATCCAGTACGAGTATGCCGATCGCGTCCGGGGCCTCAGTGCCGGCGGAATTGGAGCCATTCTGCTGCTGGCCCAGAAGATTGGACTGGTCAGGGACATCGACCGCAACCTTCACCTCCTCAAGCAGCATCGGCCGTACCACGAATCCGACCATGTCCTGAACATTGCCTTCAACAGCCTCGCCGGCGGAGAACGGATCGAGCACCTGGAGTTGCGGCGCAATGATGAGGTCTATCTCGACGCACTCGGGGCCACGCGGATTCCCGACCCAACGACGGCCGGGGATTTTTGCCGCCGCTTTTTCGAGACTGATGTCCTGAACCTTATGGACATTTTCAATGAGTCACGACTGCGAGTCTGGTCTTCTCAGCCGCCCGAGTTCTTCGAGGAGGCGGTCATCGAGGCCGATGGCAGCATCGTGCCCAGTGATGCCGAGTGCAAGGAAGGGATGGATTTCACCTACGACGGCCAATATGGCTACCATCCGCTCTTGGTCTCGCTGGCCAACACGGCTGAACCGTTGTTCCTGTTCAACCGGAGCGGCAATCGCCCCTCGCAGGAGCGGG
The DNA here is from genome assembly GCA_963781785.1 of uncultured Isosphaeraceae bacterium. GTDB lineage: Bacteria > Planctomycetota > Planctomycetia > Isosphaerales > Isosphaeraceae > CAWAHD01. The sequence goes on from CAWAHD010000002.1 coordinate 3,363,605, forward strand.
CGGACATCTTCCTGGACAAGGCCGTCGCACTTTGCCGTCGAGCCGGCTTCCGCAAGATTCTGATGCGGGGGGACACCAAATTCGCCCAGACCAGGTATCTCGATCGGTGGGATGATGCGGGCGACATCCGCTTTATTTTCGGATACGCCGCGTCCGATGGCCTCAAGACGGAAGCCGATGGGCTGCCGGCCAATTCGTACCGGCTTCTCAGACGACCGCCACAGTACCGGATCAAGACCACGCCGCGCGAGAAGCCCGAGCGGTTCAAACCCGAGCTTGTCCGCGAGCGAGGGTACGAGAATATCCACCTGCTCGAGGAGATGGTCGCGGAGTTCGAATATCGGCCGACTGCGTGCAGAAAGAATTACCGAATGATCGTTCTTCGCAAGCGGGTGCAGGTCGACAAGGGGCAGATGCGACTGTTCGAAGAATATCGCTACTTCTTTTACATCACCAATGATCGCGAGATGACCGCGGAGGAGATCGTCTTCTCGGCGAACGATCGCTGCGACCAGGAAAACCTGATCGCCCAGCTCAAAAACGGCGTGCGAGCGCTGACGACGCCCGTCGATAACCTGGTCAGTAACTGGGCGTACATGGTGATGGGGTCGTTAGCGTGGAGCCTCAAGGCCTGGAGCGCCCTACTGGTTCCCGTGTCGCCTCGGCATCAGGTCAAGCACGAGGCCGAGAAACGGACGCTGATGAGGATGGAGTTCGCCACATACCGTGCGGCATTTATCCAGATGCCCTGCCAGATCGTGCGGGGCGGACGACGCTTGCTTTACCGACTGCTATCATGGAATCCATGGCAGGGGGTTTTCCTGCGATTGGTCGAGCGGCTGCACGAATGCTGGCTATGCTGAACGGCGAGCGGATGAAGTCGGGGTCCGGATGCCCCGATCCGTGTGGGCCACTAACAGAGAAAGCGGGTGAGGGATGTCGGAGACTCAGTCGGGGCGGTATCAGGGGCAGACGTCCCCTGAGCCGTAGAAGGTACGTCCTGGACCAATGAAGTGATCACATAACAGTAAGCTAATTTCGCTTTTTTTTTCTTACGCTTGTTTTGGGACTAGTACTCACTCGTTCGCCTTGAGCAAGCCCGAACGGGCGAAACTATCCGTGAAGTCGAGCGGAAGGCTCGGGACTAAGCACGGGCCCAGCCAAACGGTCATCTGTTACAACGAACAATACTCATTTGTCCTTTCCAGAAAGGGAGATGCAGAGTTTTCAATAAAGTCGCTAGAAACTGGCGGCGACTCGGCCATGAGCCAAATGCGACGTGAATTGTCTTTATCGCTCTATGCGCCGTTTCAAATGTTTGTGCTTTCTTTGGATGCAGTTTTTAAGGCGCCGGGTTTTACGATCCGAGGCGTATCCGAACTCAGTCGTGAGTCGAAGCGCATGCTCAAGATCGATTTTGAGTATCCCAGCAAGCGCGGCGGGCGCTACGAAGGTTCTCTTCTTGTCTCTCCCGAGGAGAAGTGGACGCTCTACGAGTATCGGCAAACAAGAGGGGCTGGGTTACGGAAAGGGACAATCTCGTACGAGGGCTCTCACAGTGGATTTCCTATTCCCAAGCGAGTCACCCACTCCGCATTCAAGCTTGCCCAGCAGAAGCTCGAGCAAGTTGAGACCTTCGATTTTCAAGATATCCGTTTTTCAGATCTACCCGAACGGGAATTCACATTGGCAGCTTTTGGTTTTCCCGACGTATTGAAGCCGGCTACGACGCTCCGCGCCAGCCACACGGGTTACTGGCTGGTCGGGCTCGCTCTGCTCTCGCTCTCCGTGGCTATTGCGTTCAAAGTTGCCTCAACCCGCTTGCAAAAGGCTGCAGGGTAGACGTCCTACCATGCTGGTCGTTATGTAAAGATAATTCCATGAAAGAGCGGACGTCCTATCGCAGTACGATTGCGGGCTTTACCCTCATCGAGGTTCTCGTCGCGATCTCGATCATCTCGCTCTTGATCGCTCTGTTTCTTCCCGCCGTCCAGTCTGCCCGCGAGGCGGCCCGTCGCGCCCAGTGCTCGAATAACCTCAAGCAATTCGGGCTGGCACTCCACAGCTATCACGATGCGTTCGGCTCCCTTCCTCCGGGCGCATCAAGTCGTACGACCCGCGCTACTCCGGCCCCAACCCGCCATGTACCTCGTCGATCGTCGACAAGAGCATCGAGGTCTTCGCCCTCGGATTCATGGAGCAAACCACTCTTTACAACGCCATCAACCAGAGCCTCGCCATCATCGGCGGCGAGAACAGTACGGTTCATGCCATCGCGATTCCCACGTTCGCCTGTCCCAGCGACCCGATGTCCGGCTCGGCTCGCGATCTCAACCCCGGCGCACTCACGAAATACGGCGTACCGGACCCGGCCCGTATGGTCTTCACCAGCTATGCCGGCATGATCGGATCGCTCCCGGTGCTCGCGCAGCCGTTGCCCAGCACCAACTGCGTTGTGCCCGCTGCACTGGTCGCCCAGTGCAACGGTGTCTTCAACGACCTGGCTCCGATCCGGCTGGCCTCCGTGACCGACGGGCTGAGCAATACGATCTTCATGGCCGAGAAGGCGACCACAATCCTCCAAGAATTGACCGTCGTCAACCCGCAGTTCCCCGCTCAGCACGGCTGGTACATCACCGGCAACTGGGGCGATACGCTGGTTACGGCACTTTATCCGCCCAACGCGTGCGACAACGTTGCTCTGGTCGCGACGACGGCGTGGACCAGTTCAGCCTCGAGCATGCACCCCGGCGGTCTGAACGTCCTGATGGGAGATGGCTCGGTCCGGTTCGTCAAGGATTCGATTCAATCATGGCCATCCAACCCGGTTTCGGGCAATCCGGCGGGTGCTTCGCAGAATGGACAAGGCGCCTGGGTGAACCTGCCGCCGTCAGGCATCTGGCAGGCGCTGTCGACGCGTTCAGGTGGTGAGGTCGTTAGCTCCGACGCATATTGAACGGGCGCTGCGAAAGGATTGGCATCATCTCAAACCGAACCACGCACAATCTTGACAGAGGTATAAATGCCCACTTAGCATACTACCAGTGGTGGCGGCGCTCCAAGCGTGTGGAGAGGCCGTCTCTGGCGGTCATTCTCGACGCTCCGGGGTTACCCCGGGGACAATTGGTCAGCAGATCATCTCGGCGCGTGAAGCGCAGTGCGCTCTTCGCGCACTATTCTTCACGCCGGACAAGACGGGTTGGAGCCTCCACCACTGTCTTTCACCAATCCTGCGGCTGATGCGCTCGTCCGTGGCTTGGCCGACGCATTTCTCGCCGGCTCCTGGGACCTGGACGGCCTGATCGCTCGGGGTGGCCGCGTCCTGGGCCGGAGGTATCGCTGGCTGCGCCCACTGGCCCGTCGCGTGCTCGCATCGTTCGTTGACGCCCCGCGGCCTCGAATGGCCCGGTTGGCCTTGTTTCTCCAGGCAGACGAAGGGTTTCCGCAAGGCGCGGTTGCGCTACGAGCTGGCTCTCCATTTGATCGTATGGCCGCCGCCGAAGATGACCCCCAAGCCCGGCCCGCCAGAGTCCTGGCCGGTCCCGGTGATCGCAACTCCCTCGGACCTGGCACGCTTCCTGGACCTTGAGCCACGCGAGCTCGACTGGTTCGCTGACTGCCAGGGCCGTGAGCGGACCACCCGCAACGAACAGCTCCGCCATTACCGCTACGGCTTCACGGCCAAGCCGTCCGGCTCGCTCCGATTGATCGAGGCGCCCAAGCCGCGGCTCAAGCGGCTCCAGCGCCGGCTTCTCGATACCATCTTGGTTTCCATCCCAACGCACGACGCTGCCCATGGCTTTCGGACGGGGCGCTCGACCAAGACGTTCGTCGCGCCCCACGTCGGGCGAAGGATCGTGCTCAAGATGGATCTCCGCGACTTCTTCGTCTCGATCACAAACGCCCGAGTCGTCGCGCTCTTCCTCACCGCCGGCTACCCGGAGCCCGTCGCCCGGCTGCTCGCCGGGCTATGCACCAATACGGTTCCGTTCCAGGTGTGCAAAAAGGGAAGTCGGCTGGAGAACGATCTGGCGAGCGCGCCGCGAGCTGGCGGGCCTTGCGGCCGTTTCTCCAGCCGCACCTTCCCCAGGCGCGCCCACGTCTCCGGCCGTGGCCAACCTGGCCGCCTTTCGGCTCGATCAGCGCCTGGCCGGCCTGGCCAGGGCAGGGGGCGCCGCGTACACCCGCTACGCCGATGACCTGGTCTTCTCGGGAAGCGAAGCGTTTGCGCAGACGTTCGCCCGGTTTCCGACCCACGTCGCCGCAATCGCACTCGAGGAAGGCTTCGCTGTCCAGCACCGGAAGACGCGCGTCATGCGCCAGGGGGTGAGACAGCGCGCCGCGGGAATTGTGCTCAATCAGAAAATCAACATGACGCGGTATGATTATGACCAACTCAAGGCCGTCTTGCACAACTGCGTGCACCATGGCCCCCAAGGTCAGAACCGGGCTCACGTGGCCGATTTCCGCGCACACTTGGCCGGCCGAGTGGCCCACGCCGTGCGGCTGAATCCGGAACGAGGCGCGCGCTTGACGGGGTTGTTTGAGCAGATTTCCTGGTAGGACGGCTCGATCGCACCAGGCCGAGGTGCGAGGCAACGTTACGTGGTTCGACCGTGAACTGAGATTTTGTCGTAGAACGGAATTCATTCCGTTGCGTTTGTTTTCCGCGCACGCCAAGGACTCGGCAATCCAACGGAATGAATTCCGTTCTACTAACGCGCGATCCGCGCTCGCACACCGTGACCACGCCACCCCGCGGTTCCGCTAGTCGCCTCAGATGGCTGCCGGTAAAATGCAAATGCACCAAAACGGCAGACCGCGATCGGGATCGATCGCTCGCAAACGATGGATCGTGTCTCTTCCGGTGCGCATCGGGAGTCGAAAGGATCGGCGCATGAATCGCACCCACTGGCTCTTCCTGCTAACCGGCCTGATCGTCGGCCTGGTCATATCAGGCGGGTTCCTGTTGCGCCCAGGATCGGCCGGGAGTTCCACCCGCGAGTCCCCGCACCAAAGCCCGGCAAAGCGAGGTCGTCAAATCCGAGGTATTGCCCCAAGCGACCGGGCCCCAGATGCGCAGCGACGTTGAGCCCCCGCAGCGGGAAGCCACCGTCGCGCCTTCCCTCCAGGACGCCCTCTTGCGGCCGTATCGGTTCCCGTTTGCGCGCCCCACTCCCTTGCAGCAAGTCTGTATCCACTTGAAGCAGACCCTCAAGGCAGGGGTCGTGCTCGACAAGGCCGCACTCGAACGCCAGAACGTCAAGCCCGAAGATCCCGTCCAGCTCGAGCTGGACGGGGTCCGGCTCAAGACTGGGCTCAAGCTCCTGTTCGACCAGTTGGGCCTGACCTACCACATCGTCCCCGAAGACAACCTGATGATCGTCACCGACCGCGAAGGGTCGGATGATCCCACCGACCGCATCTGGTCCGAGCTCCGGGCGCTCCACCGCGACTTGCATGATCTCCAGGATGCCGTCGACGAGCTGCGGGACGGCCTGGGGGGGCCCGAAGGCGATGGACCCCACGTCCGGAATCCGACGATCATCGAGGAAATGCCCGAGAACGGACCGGACAAACCAGGAACGCACCCCCAGCAGCCAGGCGGCGTCCGCCCGAAGCCCGAGGGACCGCGATCTCCTCAACCGGGCTCGCGGTTGGCGCCCTCGCGCGTGCCTCTGTCTGCGCGCCGCCTCGCCCCCAGTAACCTCGCCAAGCTGCTCTTCTTCCGCTGACGACGCGACCGCCGGCTCCAGGACCTGTGTATCCAGAAGGTCGGTCCGGGATCCTTCATTTTTTCGAGACCACGATGCGGCAGTCGCGCACGGCGAAAACGGTAAGTTTGCAAACTGAAGACGTGAATGAACCGGGCCGCGAGCCGCTGCCATCGCCGCGGCGAGGGCTGCGCACCCGCGCGACGGAACCCGGAAATCGCTGGGTTCGCCAGCCCAGGACAGCGGTCTGGGCCGTTCTGGCCATCGCTGTGCTCCTGGGCGGAGGGCGCAAGCTCCTCCTGGCCTGGCGAGCCCGCAAAGCCGTGAATCGCCTCGCCGAGGCCGATGTCACACCTCCGGAGATCGAGGCCGCTGCGGAGCATGGCCGCGCCGGCGTTTACGAGTTGTTGCGCATCTTCAGCTCGCCAGCAAGAGAGCCGGCGCGGCACGCCGCCGGACGTGCGCTGGCCCGGCTCTGGCGGCTCGACCATCTCGTGGCCGAGGAAGAGCAGGCTGTCGTCCGTCGCGGATACACGGTGACCTGGAGCGCCCGCCGCCGTTATCCGCGTGCTCTATCGACGGCGATCCCGATCAACGTCACCTGTGAGATTCCCTTTCTGGAGGACGGCGGCCGCTTGATCGGACCAGCCAACCTGGAATGGTCGCATCGCGTGCTCGGTGCCCGGCGTGCGGCGCTCGAAACCTTTTCCCCCTGGACGGCCGGGCGCGGGCAAGCCGTCTTCACCATCGTTCCTGGAGACTTCGCCACCAATGGACCGCATCGCCTCGTGCTCGAGACCCGCGTCCGCACGGCCACCGGCCTGACCGATTCTTGGGAAATCGAGCTGCCGCACATCCCATTTCACTTCGAATTTGACCCCATCCTTCAGCTCGACGCCATCTTGACTCTGGCTGATTCGGTCCGCGACGACCAGATTGCGCAGTCCATCCACCTCGAGCCGGGCGACGTCGCCCCTGGCGAGCCGGCGATTTTTCTCGCCGTCGGCGACGACTGGACCCTGCGCAACCCGCCGAGCCTGGCCATCACGACGCCGCTGCCGTGCGACCTTGCCCATGCGATTTCGGTCGAATTCGAAGGAATGCCGGTAAATCTCCCGGCTGGCCGGCTCATCCTGACGGGTCAGGGAACGGCGCCCGCGATGCCAAGGGCGATACGCCGATCGTCCGAAGGTTCGAGCTGAGTCCGATCACACTGATTCAGCCGCGGCTTTTCGAGCGGCCTGGCGTCCACAGGATGCGAGCCTCGCTCACGGTCGATCCCGAGACCGGCTGGTCCGACCCGCTTGTTCGTTCGATCTGGCCAGGACGGGTAACGACCAACTGGGTCGATGTCGAGATCGTTCGAAGATAGCGCGACGTCGCGAGCAAATGCGACAAACCGCCGCGCCAGCACCCAGGATTGCGAGCTTCCGCGCCGTCAAGCGCAACACGCGTTTTTCGCTTGCGTTCTGATGTCCTGTTTCGCTGGGTGCACGACCGGGATTGTAGCCCACGGCGTTCAGCCTGTACGTCGATAATACCGGCGCCCCGATGCTGCTTCTTGCCTGTCTTCCCAGAATGTCTTGAGGGGCTCTGTCTCACTCAGATGATCGGCGCGTAATTGCAAGATCGCTTCGGCACCCTTCTCCGACCAGAATTTCTCCGTTCCCTTGACGCGTCGGTTGAACATCTTCACCGTCGATTCCATGTGACTTGACGTGATCGGTAATCCGGCCGTTCGATACTGATCGTAACGCATCCTATCCTTGTTGTTACGCAGATAGCTCAAAGCGTCGGCGACGACGCGGCGAGGGGTGGTTTCACCGTCTGCTTCTTCGGGGGTTCCCAACTCCGATTGTCGAATCTCGAGCGCCGAGATTACCTCTTCAACACGACCGCTCCAAACCTGCTGAATCAAGGCCGTATACACTTCCCAGCCTGCTCGAAATCCCCGGCCCGCGATGGCTGCCGCGAACACATACGACAGCGCATGGATGAAATCCAGAATCGGAATATAGTCGCTGAACCATTGCTTCTGGATCGTCCAATTGGCCGTCGCACCGTCGGCGACGAATGCCTTCCGAGCCGCGACCGCGAAGCCTCGCGCCCACGCGGCCCAGGCCAAGATTTCTCCAAATCGCTGGGCTCGCTCCCGCGTCGCGACCATCGTGCGCACCCGTGGCTTGGGTCTTGCGGTCTCCGCGTCCTGGTGCTGTTCCTCCTCGGCCGCCGAGTTGGTTTCCGGCGCGAGCGACTCGGCTGATTCATCCTTGGCTCCTCCGACGTGCCCCTTGATCTCGCGCGTGAGCTTGAGTATCCGCGTCGGATCGACGAAATTCTCCGGGATTTCCGGGCACGGATCGCTGACTGAGACCTTGCTGGTCATCGTCATCAGCAAACCGATCTTATCCTCACGCCAGTGCCCATTCCGATCGCATGGATCGTCATCGGCGGTCGCGGTCTGATCAGTATCACACTTGCTGCGATCGAGGATTTGTAGGCGACCACCGTCCATCATCACGGTCGCCACAGTCGATGGGGGCGGGGGATTTGCGACCGGTGATTTGCAGCGGTCCATCAGCGGTAACGCTAAAAACTCATCAACGGCCTGATCACGCTGTTCAACACGTTCCCACCCAATTTTTTCCGTGATCCGTTCCACTTGCTTGGTGGCGACGCTCAACCCGCCCAACGCATTGAGCGCGCCACTGCCCTGGGCGAACGACGTGAACTGCGTACCCGCGTAAACGATCGCCTTCAACACCTCGGGACTGTAATTCCCCTGATCAATCCCGAGCGCGCGGGACTGAGGGAAAAAAAGCTGCCCGGCATTTGCGGCAGTAACGTTTGGGCTCGTTCCATTGGGCCGTGCCGACTCGGGTCTGCACGCCCCTGGGTTCGTAAGCATCGGCCGGTTCAACCGAGCCGCCGCACCCACTGCAACTTTCGGCCTCGGGAGGAACGTCCTCTGCTTGCCGACCGACTGCCTGTTCGATCATCTCCCGGGAAATCTCCTGACCGATCTGGACGGCGAGTTCCTCGATGTCGGCGAATTTAGTACCCCACGGGACGCCACCGTCGCCGTAGACGCGCCGATTCAACTCTTTGGCGAGGCCACCCAACAGGTTTTCCAGTTCATCCTTGACGACCGCCGGTTCCTTGACGCGTGCCATCCCTGGCTCCTTCCAGTAGTTGCGACTCCAGACGAAACGGCATTCCCGACCGCATCATAACGAAAACCACTTTGCTGCGCAAAGACCGTCGTGCACCCTGTTTCGCTTCGATCCCGGAAATCGACTTGATCCGGGCAGCCGATCTTTGTACTGTAAAGGTAAATTGAATCGTCGATACATCATTCGATTCAACACGAATGGATTTTAATCATTAATGATGGCAGCCGTGGTGTCCAGGACGGCGACACGTTCAAGCGCCGCGATCACGAGGGCATCGCTGCCGGTTTGGAGCCGGGCCAATCACGGGATGGACTGGAGCCATTGACCCCGAGAGAGCGCTTCCCTGATGGATTTGAACGTTCGCCAAGCCGCCGCCATCTTCGCCGTCCCGGAAAGCCGGATCTATCGCTGGGTCCACGATGACGGCCTCCCTTCGAGGGAGGTCGATGGTCATCACTACTTCAACCGGACCGAGCTTCTGGAATGGGCCACGGTGCGCCGCGTGAAATTCGACCCGGACCTGTTTCGGGACAGGGGGGCCGGTCCCACGACCGGTGAGGGGCTGGTGGAGGCGCTCGAGCGCGGGGGCTTGATCACCGACCTCCCGGGCTCGGATAAGCAGGAGATCTTCCAGAAAATCGTCGACCGGATGTGCCTGCCCGAGGGCTTCGACCGATCGGTGCTCGCTCAGCTTCTCCTTGCCCGCGAAGCGGCCGGGTCGACGGCCGTGGGCGGCGGCATCGCGATCCCGCACCCGAGGTATCCGGTGGTCTTGCCGGTGGGCCGCCCCACCTTGACGCTCTGCTATCTGAACCAGCCTTTCCAGTTCGGGGCCGCCGATCGGCAGCCCGTTGATACGCTGTTCGTCCTCGTCAGCCCGACGATCCGGGCCCACCTGAGAATGCTGGCCCGGATCGCGTGCGTCTTGCGCGATGAGCCGTTCCGAGCGGCTCTCAAGCGGCGAGCGCCGGCCCAGGAGATTCTCCGCGAGGTGCGGCGGGCCGAGGATGCGTTCGATCGGACTTCCGCCGGCAATCGGAGTCCGGCTCGATGAACCTTCTGCTCGCGGCGATGATGCTGCTCTTTGTCAGCGGATTCCTCGCCCTGTTCGCCGGCAGATCACCCGTCCTCACCAAGCTTCTGGGGGCCGGCGGCGCGTTACTCGGGTGTGTTCTCGGTCTGTTCTCAGGCCTCGCGGCCCTGGTCCGCGGCACGACCGAGTCACTCGAGTACGTCTGGGATGTTCCCTACGGCTCGTTGTCCTTGGCGCTCGATCCCTTGTCGGCGTGGTTCGTCGTGCCGATCTGCGGGATCTGTGGTTTGAGTGCGATCTATGGGGCCCAGTACCTCGAGGCGTACCGCCAGCACAGGTCTCTGGGCACGCATTGGTTCTTCTACAACCTGCTCGTCGCGAGCATGCTCATGGTCGTCACGGCCAGGAACGGAGTCCTTTTCCTCGTTGCCTGGGAGGTGATGTCTCTGGCTTCCTACTTCCTGGTCGTCTTCGACGACGACGAAGAGAGCGTCCGCGACGCCGGCCGGACATACCTGATCGCGACCCACCTGGGAACAGCCTTTCTGCTGGGCTTTTTCATCGTGCTCGGCCATCCAGCCGGTTCACTCGACTTCGCAGCCATCGCGGGCGCAGCCGTCCCGGATCCGGCGACCGCCGGGCTCTTGTTCCTGCTTGCCCTGGTCGGGTTCGGCACCAAGGCCGGGCTCATGCCGTTGCACGTCTGGCTCCCCGATGCCCATCCCGTTGCACCCAGCCACGTCTCGGCCGTGATGTCGGCCGTGATGGTGAAGACCGGGATCTACGGCATCGTTCGCGCTCTGACCTTGCTTCCAGCAGCGCCCGCGTGGTGGGGCTGGCTGTTGATCGCAATCGGCACACTTTCGGGCATCGGCGGGATCCTCTTCGCGCTGGCCCAGCGCGACCTGAAACGGCTGCTCGCGTACAGCACAGTGGAAAACGTCGGCATCATCGCCCTCGGTCTCGGCGTGGGGCTCGTCGGCGTCAGTTCCAGTGCCCCCGTGATCGCGATCCTGGGGCTCTCCGGCGCGCTTTTGCACGTTCTGAACCATGCGATGTTCAAGGGATTGCTCTTCCTGGGGGCCGGGGCCGTTCTGCATGCGACGGGCACGCGCGAGATTGATCGCCTGGGCGGATTGGCGAAGCGGATGCCCTGGGTCACCGGCGCCCTGGTGGTCGGCGCCGTCGCCATTGCGGGTCTGCCCCCGTTGAACGGATTCGTCGGTGAGTTCCTGATCTACTTGGGAGCGCTCCGCAGCGAGACATCGCTCGGCCCAGCCTGGGCCGTCCCCTCGCTCATGGCTTTCGCGGCCCTGGCCTTGATCGGCGGGCTCGCGGCCGTCTGCTTCACGAAGGTCGTTGGCATCGCTTTTCTCGGCGAGCCGCGCACCAAAGAGGCAGCCGCGGCCCATCCCGCGCCGATCATGATGTCGCTGCCGATCATTGCCCTGGCTGTGGGCTGTTTCCTCGTCGGCATCGCGCCGGCGCGCGTCGTGCCGTTGCTCCTCTCTGCCGTTGCTCAGGTCGCAAAGACAGACACGGCCTCGATCGCCGGCCCGTTCGAAAACGCAATGGCGCCTCTGGGTGCGATCACGCTGGCGTCGTGTGTCCTGATCGGACTGGCGTCGACCCTGGCGGTGCTTCGAGTAGCGCTCTTGAGCGGTCGCGAGGTCTCCAGCTCCGGGACGTGGGGGTGTGGATACACCCGGCCCACACCGCGGATGCAGTATACATCGTCTTCATACGTGCAACCCGCCGTCCTGTTCTTCACGCCGCTCTACTTGCTGCGGAGGACCCTGATTCCGCCGCAGGGCTTGTTCCCGAAACGAGCGGAGTTGTCGCAGGATACGCTTGACCCCGCCAGGGAGATCCTTTATCGCCCCGCGTTTCGCTCGATCGGACAATTGCTCGCGCGGCTCCGCTGGCTTCAAAGCGGTTACCTGCACGTCTACATGCTGTATATCGGCGTGACCCTGGTCGCTCTCTTGATCTGGTACATCGGAATCCATCTGCGATCCGGCTGACCCGTGATCTGATAGCGCGATCACACTCCGCTGTCGTCTCATCGCATTTTTCGGTAACCACGAGAATTCTCTGATGGAAATCGGTTCTTTCGCGTCCCTTGTTCTGGCGATCGCGCTGGCTCCGCTTCTGGTGGGCGTGATTCATCGGACCAAGGCCGTTTTCGCGGGCCGGGTTGGTCAGCCGCTTTTCCAGCTCTACTACGACTTGTGGAAGCTGATTCACAAGGGAGCCGTCTACAGCAAGACGACGACGTGGGTCTTCCGGTCCGGTCCGATCATCACCCTGTCGGCGATTCTCCTGGCCTTGACGGTGATCCCGTTCGGGAGCTGGGGAGGTGCCCTACGATTCCCGGGCGACCTGCTCCTCCTGGTCTACCTGCTGGGACTGGCGCGCGTCTTCACGGTCCTGGCGGCGCTCGACACCGGGTCGAGCTTCGAGGGGATGGGGGCGAGCCGGGAGGTCCTCTTTTCCGCGCTGGCCGAGCCGGCGTTGCTCCTGGGGCTGGCCGCACTCGCGCGGAAGACCAGCTCCCTGTCGCTCTCGGAGATGCACCTGGGGCTGGCCGCGCTCTGGGCCCACTCGGCTCTGGTCATCGCTCTGGTCATCGCGGCCTTGATGGTTGTCCTGCTGGCGGAAAACTCGAGAATCCCCGTCGACGATCCCAATACACATCTTGAGCTGACGATGATTCACGAAGTGATGGTGCTCGACCACGGCGGGCCGGACTTCGCCTTCATCCAGAGCGGCGCCGCCCTCAAGCTCTGGATTTTCTGCTCGCTCCTGGTCGGTCTGATGGTGCCGCGAACCGGATACGCCCTCGTTGATGCGATCTTCTCCCTGGCCGGTGTGTTCGCTCTGGCGGTCGTGGTGGGGGTTGTCGAGTCGACCATGGCGCGGTTGCGGCTGGTCCGGGTGCCGCAACTGTTGATCGGCGCGGCAGCGCTCTCGGCGCTGGCACTGGTTCTGGTCTATGGGGAGGCCGTCAGATGACCTCTTTCGTCGAGCTGCTCTTGGTTTTGATCGCGCTCGCGAATTTGACGCTGGTCGGCTCGGGCCGGATCAGCACGTGCATCAGCGTGGCGGCTCTTCAGGGCATGGCGCTGAGCTTGCTTCCACTCCTCGTGACGACCGATGGGATCGGTCTGCGGACGATCCTGCTCTCGGCCGTTGTGTTCGTCGTCAAGGGACTTTTTCTCCCGCGGCTGTTGCGGCGGGCGCTCTTGACGGCCGACGTCAAGCATGAGGTCGAGCCCTGGGTCGGCTTCACGGCGTCGGTCCTGGTGGCCGTCCTGCTTTTGATCCTGTCGTTCTGGGTGACGGCCCGCTTCACCCTGCTACGGCCGGTGCCTTCGCCCCTGGCATTGCCGCTGGCTCTCTCGACAATCTTGACCGGGCTGTTCGTCATCATCAGCCGCTCCAACGCCCTCAATCAGGTCGTCGGCTACCTGGTGCTGGAAAACGGCGTCTACCTGTTCGGCTTGATGGTGGCGCCTGAGGTTCCTTTCCTCGTCGAGATGGGTATTCTGCTCGACGTCTTTGTCGCGGTCTTTGTGATGGGAATCACGATTTTCCACATCAGTCGTGAGTTTGACCACATCGACGTCGACCAGTTGACTACCTTGAAGGACTGAGCTCGCGATGATCATCGCCTTGATCGTGATCCCTGTGGTGGCGGCCGTTGTTGCCTTTCTCTGGCGTGGCGGCGTCGGTTGTCGGGCGCTACTCGCCGCGGCTGCGATCGTGCACGCCGCCCTGACGGCGGCGGCCTGGGTTTACCCGCCTGCTCCGATTCTCGACGGCTGGCTCGAGCTGGATGCGACAGGCCTCTTGTTCCTGAGCATTGTGAGCGCGCTCTTTCTGGCCTCGGCCTGCTACTGCGTCGGCTACCTCGCCCGGGAGCGATCGACCCGGCATATCGATCTTGAGGAACACGTTTATTTTACGAATGAGCCGGATCGCATCTTCGCCGGCTGCATGTTGTTGTTTCTGGCCTCGATGACGCTGGTGACGGTGAGCCAGAATTTCGGTCTGCTCTGGGTGGCCGTCGAGGCGACGACACTGGCGAGCGCGCCGCTCATCTACTATCACCGCCACCATCGGTCGCTCGAGGCGACCTGGAAGTACCTCTTGATCTGCTCCGTCGGCATCGCGCTTGCCCTCCTGGGTACGTTCCTCCTGGCGGTCTCCACCCTTGCCCACGGGACTCAGGTGCCTCTGGTCCGCGCCGACCTGATCCGGGAGGCCGCGCACCTGGACCCGCGCTGGCTGGAGCTGGCCTTCATGCTGCTTCTGGTCGGTTACGGCACCAAGATGGGTCTGGCGCCCATGCACACCTGGCTGCCGGACGCCCACAGCGAGTCGCCTTCGGTCGTCTCGGCCCTGCTTTCCGGCGCGCTCCTCAACTGTGCGTTTCTGGGCATCCTGCGCGTCCATCAGGTTTGCATCGCGGCGGGCCTGGCGAAGTTCAGCCAGAACTTGCTGATCACGTTTGGCCTGTTGTCGATGCTGATCGCAGCCGTGTTCATCCTGGGGCAGACCGACTACAAGCGGATGCTCGCCTATTCGAGCGTCGAGCACATGGGAATCCTGGCCCTCGGGGTTGGACTCGGCGGCGCGGGCGTGTTCGGCGCCGTGTTGCACGCCGTGAACCACTCTCTGACCAAGGCCGCTCTCTTCCTGGTGGCAGGCAATATCTTGACGGCCTGTGGAACGAAGTCCGTGAGCGAGATCCGCGGCCTGTGCCGCATCTTGCCGCTGTCGGGCATGCTCTGGGTGGCCGGCTTCCTCGCAATCACGGGGTCGCCCCCCTTTGGCCCGTTCTTGAGCGAGTTCACGATCCTCAAAGCCGCGATCGACCAGGGCTCGGGCCTGGTTGCTATCGTGTACCTGGCGCTCCTGGCGCTGATCTTTATCGGCATGGCCTCGATCGTCCTGCCGATGGCTCAGGGTGCGCCCTTGGGGCCGGCGAGTCCGATCCGCCGCCATGAGGTCTTGTGGTCGACTCTCCCTCCCTCGGTTCTGTGTCTCCTGGTATTGATCATCGGTGTCTACATCCCACCGCCCTTGAGCGCCGCTCTCCATGTGGTGGCTTCTTCCCTGGGAGGACGGTGATGGCCCCGACTGCGGTCGATCGCCGGCCCCACAACCAGCCGATTCCACTCGGCGAGATCCCGGTCTTGAGTGTCGACGACTTCCGGTCGACCCTGGTCGGCGAGACGGCCGCTGGGGGCTCCCGGCTGCTCGCCCTCTTCGGCCAGCCCGAAGGAGCAGACTCGGTCCGTCTCTACGCCGTGCTGGGATATGCGGAATCGGGGAGCATCGCCGTGCTGGCGGCGGACGTCGGCGACCGCTATCCCGCGATCACCCCCGAGTGTGCGCAGGCCCACTGGTTCGAGCGCGAGATCGCCGAGCAGTGGGGGGTGGTTCCGGAGGGACATCCGTGGCTCAAGCCGATCCGGTTCCATCATTCCTATCGCCCGGGCCACGACGCCTGGGGGCGGTCAGACAACCAACCGATCCCGTGCAGCGAAATCGACGATTTCCGGGTTGAGGGCCAGGAGATCCACGAGGTGGCCGTCGGCCCGGTTCACGCCGGTGTCATCGAGCCGGGCAGCTTCCGCTTCCAGTGCCACGGCGAGCACGTCTACCACCTGGAAATCTCCCTGGGATACCAGCACCGGGGAATCGAACGGGCCTTGATCGGCGGCCCCGACAAGCGGACCGCTCACCTGATGGAAGTGATCGCCGGCGACACCTCGATCGGCCACGTGATGGCATATTGCCATGCGATCGAGGCACTGGCCGGGCGCGAGCCTCCCTTGCGGCACAGGTGCTGCGTGCGATCGCGTCGGAGCTGGAGCGTCTGGCCAACCATGTGGGAGACCTTGGGGCCCTGGCCGGCGACATCGGCTACCTGCCGACGGCCGCCTACTGCGGCCGCCTCCGCGGCGACTTCCTGAACACGACAGCCGATCTTTGCGGCAGCCGGTTCGGCCGCGGTCTGATTCGGCCGGGAGGCGTCCTGTGGGACGTGGACGATGCGCGGGCCGAGCGGATGGCGTCACGGGTTGAGTCGGCGCTGAAAGACGTGCAAGGTGCCACCCAGATCCTCTGGGACGCCCCGTCGGTGCAGGCAAGATACGAGGAGATCGGCCGGGTTTCTGCCGAGGATTGCGAGGCCCTCGGCCTGGTCGGGATTGCTGCCCGCGCCTGCGGCGTCGATCGGGAGATACGCCGCGATTTCCCGTCGGGTTTCAATCGCTTCGCCTTCTTTCCGGCCGCGACCTGTCATTCGGGTGATGTTTTTGCCAGGGCTTACGTCCGAGCGCTGGAAGTCGAGCGCTCCGGCCAGTTCGTGGTCCAGCAGCTTCGCTCGCTTCCGGCCGGACCGGTCCGGATCCCGCTCGTGCCGCCGCGACCAGAAACCTTGGCCGTCTCGATGAGCTCCGGCTGGAGGGGCCGGATCTGTCATGTCGTCATCACCGACCGCGACGCTCGGTTCGCGCGGTACAAGGTTTACGATCCCTCTTTCCATAACTGGATCGGCTTGATGATGGCGCTGCGGAACCAGCAGATCTCCGACTTCCCGCTCTGCAACAAGAGCTTCAACCTCTCGTATTGCGGGCATGATCTCTAGGGGCCGTTCATGTTCAAGATCATCCGGGAACGAATCCGGCAGGGCAAACGGACGATCGCGTATCCCGCCAGTCAACCGGCGCTCCCGGACCGGTTCCGCGGTTTGCCGGTCATCGACGACTCGAAATGTCCGGACGGCTGCCGCGCCTGCATCGAGATTTGCCCCACCGACGCGATCGCACGCGATCGAGAAGGTCTGGCGCTGGACATGGGCCGGTGTCTCTTCTGCAACGACTGCGTCACGGCGTGCCCGCAAGGCGCGATCCAGTTCACCCAAGACTACCGGCTCGCGACCCGTACTTGCGAGCAACTGATTGTGCGCAGCGGAAAAGAGCTCGAGCTGGCCCGGCCGCTGGAAGAGAAGATGCTGAGGCTGTTCGGCCGATCGCTCAAGCTCCGGCAGGTCAGTGCCGGCGGCGACGGCTCAACCGAGGCCGATCTGAACGTGCTCGGCACGGTCGTCTTCGACATGGGCCGGTTCGGCATCCAGTTTGTCGCTTCTCCCCGGCACGCCGACGGCCTGGTGGTGACCGGGCCGGTCACGGAGAACATGAGGCGCGCCCTTCTGAATACCTACGAATCCATGCCCACGCCGCGGATCGTGATCGCCGTCGGGGTCGACCCGATTTCCGGCGGTCTGCACCGCGGCCGTCCCGAGGTTCACGACGGCATCGGCAGCCTCCTGCCGGTCGACCTCTTTATCCCGGGCTCTCCGCCCCACCCGATGACGATCCTCGACGGCCTCTTGCGCCTGCTCGGGCGACTCGACACACCGCCGCGGCGCCGCCAATGACTGGCTCCGTCTCCCGCCGGGAGAGGGTTGGGATGAGGGGCCGCTGGCACCAACACCGCCCTTCGAAGCGCATGGCTCACCAGGCGAGACCATAGCAGGCGCGAGAGCCGTGGCGCCGCCGAGCGTCACTCGAAACTCTTCATGCTCAGATGATCGTCCGCGTGAAGATTGATGCCATCCGACGTGCCGGTTGCCTTTGTGCCCCCATTCGGCGACCCATCGTCGGTGTCCGGCGAAGCGCCCGATGAGACGGGAGCTCGTCCCTTGAGAAGCTCAGCCATCCGAACGGCGATCGAGTTGAACTCCTTGGGGTTGGTCGGTGAATAGGCCAGGTTGACATTCTCGGGCGCGATCGACGCGTCGGGATCGACCGGCATGCTCACCTGGTGGTTACGCAGGCTAAAGACACCGTACAGGACCTCGATCTCCCACTTGGCTGTGCGCTCGACCTCCTGCCGCAGGTCGAAGGCCGCCTGAGCGGCGTTCACGCAGACCGCGATATCGATCAATGCCTCGCGGTAGCCGGGTTGCTCGCGACGATTGTGCCCCCACACTTCCTTGAGTCCGTTATCGGCTTCGCGTACCGCGACGAAAATCCGCTGAGTGATCGAGCGTAGCATCGGGGGGTTCGACTTCGACCAGAACTTGAGCGGTCGCAGGTACGAGTCGACGGCGCCCGTCACGGCACCGCAGCCGAGATGTCCCAGCACGACGACGCACTTGACGCTCTCGCTCAAGGCGTTCATCGCGAACTCGATGCTCCCCATGCAGACGTCCCCCAGTACGTTTCCGGCCACGCGGATGACAAATAGGTCGTTGAACCCTTGCCCGAACAGCATCTCCAGCGGCACACGCGCATCGGAGCAACCCAAGACCACGGCGAACGGCGCCTGCTTCGGCATCTGGCCAGTGGCCCGGTTCATGCCGACTTCCAGGCCGTTGCACTGCACCACGTACCGAGCCTCTCCCGTGGGGATGGTGCTCGTCCGGCAGCTCTCCATCCAGTTTGCGAACATCCGGTTACCGTCTTCCAGCATCTTCCGGGCTGCCTCGGTGTCCGGAGGAGGCGGCTTGAGGCTCGGGTTCTTGGGATCAAACCGATAGATGTAATCAATGGTATTCATGGCATCCATTCACGGTAGTAACTTTGCAATCGGCAGTCCACCGGCCCGCGTTCGAGCCGGCCAGCTCGACTCACGTAGTTTAACGGATTGACGCAGTACCGGACAAAAAAATGGGCAGAAGACGAGCTCAGGAAGTCGGTAAAAAATCATAGGCGCGGGCCAGTTCGTCCCGATCCGGTGGACGCAGCCTCGCCTTCTTTCCGCGCTCAACGGCCCACGATCCTCGACCCGCCGGCAGGAACGTCCCGATCTTCGTGAGGCCGATCCTTGGGTCGGAGAACGCGGCTGCCAGCGCGCCTCCGGTCCCAGGCGCCGTTGCGATCAGCATCGAACCGCTCGCCAGCAACCGAAGCGGGTCGAGCCCGAGAGCCTCGCAGACGGTGGACGTCTCGGGGAGGATCGGGATCGCATCAGCCTCCAGGAGCACCC
This sequence comes from uncultured Isosphaeraceae bacterium, assembly GCA_963781785.1. Classification (GTDB taxonomy): domain Bacteria; phylum Planctomycetota; class Planctomycetia; order Isosphaerales; family Isosphaeraceae; genus CAWAHD01. The sequence continues at coordinate 3,382,531 of CAWAHD010000002.1, forward strand.
CGCACCCCGACCGGACGCCGAGTTCATAGACCGCAGCGATAATCCCGCCTTCCGTCGGGTCGTGCAGCGCCCTCACGTGTGTGACGTCGGCAGCGATCGCGGCCTCGCGGACGATGCTGATGCCTGGCTCGAACAGGAGGTTGCCGGCGCGGCGCACGAATCTTGAGCTCAAGCCGCGCGATCGGAGCACTGACGGAAAATCCCGGGCCAGAGCCGCAGTTCCTTCGATTGCGATCTTTCCCGTCATGAAAAGCTCGTCGCCCGGGCGGATCGTGGTCTTGTCCAGGATTCTCGATCCGCAGATCTCGCCAAGCATGGTGCCGACAGCGATCGGGCGAGACACGCCATCGGTCACTTCGGAATGTCCTCCAACCAGCGCAATATTCGCCTCGTCGCAGGCTTCCTGGACCTGCCGCATGATCGTCGAGAAGTGCCGGTCAGCTTCGTGCCCGCATGGCAAGAGGATCGTCAGGAGAAGCCAGCGCGGCTTCGCTCCCATGACCGCTATGTCATTCGCGTTGACCTGGACGAGGTACCGGCCCAGATTGCGACTGGCCAGCGTGATCGGGTCTGATTTCGCAACGAGCAGCTCCCCTTTCAGGCGGACGACCGCAGCGTCCTCACCGACCGCCGGGCCGACCACGACGCCGGCGCCGGGGGGGCAGTTGCCCGGCAGACGGCTGCTCAGAAGCTCGACGGGTACTTTCCCGGACGGCAATTCGCGTGGCAATGGCTCAATCTCCGCAAGATATAAGACAAAATAATCGAAACGAATGGGTGCTGCATTGTCTTCGGCAATAGTACAGTCGTCCGCGCGTATTCCAATCCTGATTCTTTCGATCTCGCTTGACGCGAAGATGTCGGGTGGCGGGGAAGCTGTACATCCAGACCCGGCAGCCACCCAGCTTCGTGCGGCAGTTTCGGATTCTCGCTCCGGCTATCGACGGATTCCCGCCACGATCCGCGCTGCGATTCGCACGGCCTCGATCAGGCTCGATGGATCGGCGAGGCCCTTCCAGGCGATGTCAAAGGCCGTCCCGTGGGCCACGCTGGTGCGGACGATCGGCAAACCCAGCGTAACATTGACGGCGCGGCGGAACCCAACTGTCTTGAGTGCAATGTGGCCCTGGTCGTGATACATGGCCACGACGGCGTCGTAGGCACCCCCAAGGGCCTGGTGAAAGAGGGTGTCATTCGGGAACGGCCCCGAGCTGTCGATGCCTTCTCGTCTAGCCATGGCGACAGCGGGCGCGATCAACTCGCGTTCCTCGTTGCCGAACAGGCCGTCCTCGCCCGCATGCGGGTTGAGCGAGGCGACCGCGACTCGTGGGGGCAAACCGCCGGTCAGTGGCCGCAAAGCCCGATCGGCAAGCCGGATCTTGGACAGGATGGCGTCAGTCGTCAAGAGCGCGAAGACCTGCTTGAGCGCGACGTGCAGCGTCACGTGCACAACCCCGAGGCCGGAGCGAGACCCCGCTACGTCGGCGGGGCTTCCCGCGTCTGTGGCCGGTTTGGTTTCCAGGTAGAGCATCATCGCGTGATCGGGCACTGCGAAATATTGAGCCAGGATCTCCGTATGACCGGGGTGGCTGACGCCACCTTGCCGGAGCGCCTGCTTGTTTAGCGGCAAGGTTGTGATGGCATCGATCCGTCCGTCGCGAGCCAGCTCCGCAGCCGTCGTCAGGAAGAGATACGCGGCGCGGCCGGCCCGCGGATTCACCTCTCCCGCGGCCAGCTCGGCCAGACCGGGACTGCCCGCAACCGGCAGACAGGATACAACCGACGAGGAAGGCTCCGCCTCCTCGGGTGAACCGACGACCTGAATCTGCTGCTCGTGGCGTTGATCGAAAAGCGCGAGGGCCCGTCGTAATACGGCCGGGTCGCCGATCACCAGCGGACGGGCCAGGGCGTGCAGCCGTGGATCAGCCCAGCCGGCGGCGATCACCTCGGGGCCGATACCCGTCACGTCGCCCATCGTCAAGCCCACGAGAGGGCGGTTCCTCGTACTGGTCATAGCGTTAGCGATTGGGTGTTCCGTGTTGAAACCGAATTTCCGAACCGAGGTCGTTGTCATTTTATCTGGCCCGACCATGACCGGCCACCGGTCCCGCGTGCGGGCGTCTCGCGGCGCGACGTGGGTCCGCTCACTTTCAAGGAATCAACCGGTATTCGGCCCGTCCGCGTAACTATTCAGGCAACCGCCGACCGGGTAAGATGCACCTAACGTCACCGTGTGTCCGGGGCTGGTCCCGTTCCCCGTCGAGGTGCCGTCAATCGAACACGAGCTGGACGAATCCCGAGCGGCTCGAGCGGCGGGGCGAGGGGCGGCTTGACCGTGGGAGCCCGAAGACCATGCTGAACCAGGATCTGAAAGACAAGGTCGTTTCTCGAATCTTGCCCACCATTCGAACGCCCGCGCAGTACGTGGGGGGGGAGTTGAACAGCGTCGCCCCGGACCACCGGATCACGCGCGGAACCGTTTGCCTGGCATTTCCCGACACGTATGCCCTCGGCATGAGCCACCACGGGCTCCAGGTCCTATACAGCCTGATGAATGCGGCCGGATGGGCCTGCGAGCGGGTGTTCACGCCGCTGCCTGACTTCGAAACTCCGCTCTCGGAAAACCGACTTCCGCTGTACAGCCTGGAGACCTTCACGCCGCTCTGCCAGTTTGACGTACTGGGTTTTTCACTCCAGTACGAGATTTGCTACACGAACGTCCTGACGATGCTCGACCTGGGGGGCATTCCACTCCACGCCGAGGACCGTGGCGCAGATGACACGCTGGTCATCGCCGGTGGACCGGGCGCGCAAAACCCGGAGATTCTTGCTCCATTTGTGGATCTCTTCGTGATCGGCGACGGTGAGCCGAGCCTGCCGGTCGTCTGCGACCTGTGGAAGGCGATGCAGGGCTCGGGGATGTCCCGGGAGGAGAAGCTGGCGCGAATCGCCGGCAGCGTCGAGTGGGCCTATGTCCCGCGGTTCTACAAGCCGATCTACGGTGAAGATTCCACGATCGTCGGTATCCGCCGCATCCGCGATGATGTGCCCGAGGAGATCAAGCCCTGCGTGATCCGAGACTTGGACGCGATCCCGCTCCCCACCCGGCCGATCGTCCCGTTCGTCGAGACCACGCACGACCGGATTGCCATCGAGATCATGCGGGGCTGCCCCTGGCAGTGCCGGTTCTGCCAGAGCACCGTCATCAAGCGCCCGCTCCGGTACCGCACCGTCGAGACGATCGTCGAGGCCGCGCTCGAGAGCTACCGTGCGACCGGTTACGATGAGATCAGCCTGCTGTCCCTTTCCACCAGCGATTACCCCGATTTCGAAGAACTGGTGACCAAGATGAGCGAGGTATTCACTCCGCTGGGGGTCAAGATTTCACTCCCCAGCCTGCGGATCACCGAGACGCTCAAGAAGATTCCCGCGCTCCTGGCCGAGGGGCGGCGCAGCGGCTTGACACTGGCGCCGGAAGTCGCGCGCGACGACATGCGAGAGCAGATTCGCAAGCCTATCGACAACCAGGACCTCTATGACGGCTGCGCCGAGGCGTTCCGCCGCGGCTGGCGCAAGGTCAAGCTCTATTTCATGTGCGGGCTGCCCGGCGAGCGCACCGCCGACCTGGACGGAATTGTCGCGATGGCCGAGACCATCGCCCGGATCGGCAAGGAGGTCACGGGCCGATATGCCGAGGTCACGGCCAGCGTCTCGAACTTCATCCCCAAGCCGCACACACCCTACCAGTGGAACGGCTTGCAGCCGCGCGAGTATTTTCACTGGGCCCACCGATACCTGCGGTCGCGGGTCAAGCTCCGCTCGGTCACCGTGAAGTGTCACGATATCGAGCGGAGCATGCTCGAGGGCATCTTGACCCGCGGAGACCGGCGAGTTTCCGGCGCACTCGAAGCTGTCTGGCGCAAGGGCGCCCGGCTCGACGCCTGGACCGAGCATTTCAAACCGCAGCTCTGGTGGGACACCTTTGCTGAGCTCGGGATCGACGTCCCGTTCTACAGTCACCGCGAACGGCCGATCGAGGAAGTTCTTCCGTGGGACCACATCCGTATCAAGTACGGCCGCGACTACCTGGCCAAAGAGCAGACCCGTTCCGTGGTTCAGCTCGAGGCGATGGCCCAGGCGGTGTAGGGGAGCGGAATCATGGAGCCCGTGGCCAAGCCCAAGCCGCTGACCGCCGAGACGTTCATGACGCCCAGTTCACCATGACCAAGCCGTCTTCCGACGCCATCGCTCGACCTCCCCGCTGGCCCTGGGTCGTTCTGGTCTTGGGGTTGGCCTGGACGGCTTTGATCCGTGTGCCGCTGATCTTGAACGCCGAGGATCACCTCGACAGCGACCTCGCCGTCGACGGTCTCACGCTGCTCGATGCGATTCACGGAAACTGGCGATGGCATTATCCGGGCACTCCCCACATCGGCATCCTGCCCATGTTCTTCTCCTACCCTCAGGCTTTGATCTGGGGCGCCAGCGCGGTCACGCTGGTCAGCGGCGGGACGGTGATCTGGCTGTCTCTGGTGGCCGCGACCTTCTGGCTGGCATGGAAGGCGTATGGACCGACCGTCGCCGGCTGGGCCATCCTTCCTCTGGTGTTTTCCTCGCCCGGGACGATCTGGCTGTCGGGGCGGATCACCGGTGGGCACCTGCTGACGTTGGTCTGGCACACCCTGGCGCTCGTGGGCCTTCACGCCTGCTTGACGCGCGGCGGCCGCGTTCATGCCCTTGCCCTGGGACTCTGGTGCGGCCTGGGTCTCTATCTCGACACAATGTTTGTTTTCTCGATCGTGGCGCTCGTCACGGCAGCGCTTTCGGCCCAACTCGCCCACGGGATAACGCGATCAGGAATCATCACCGCTGGCATCGTCATCGCCTCGACCATCGCCGGGCTTTTGCCTCGTGAAATCGGCCGGAGGGCCGACCCCTTTGATGCTTATCCTTCCCAGCTCGAGCTCACCCTGGATCGACCGGCCGTCCTGGAACACGGCCGCCTGCTGGCCTTCTACTGCCTGCCGCGTCTGATTACCGGCATCGAGGTGCACGCTCTCGAACAGCAACTGATCCGACGCGACCATCCGCTCGGTGGGCGGCCGTCATGGGCCGCGGCGAAGGGTCATGGCATGGTCAGGCCATGGGTCGTCGAAGCGTCGGCCGGCCTGCTCTTGGTCGTGTTCGTATGCGGATTCTTGCGGCTGCTGCGCGATCCGGCACACACATCGGATCCGGCGCGGAAGGCCGTGGACCGTGCCGTCTCGTGGTCGTCGCTGTTGATTGTGGCAGGATTCCTGGTGAACCGTAATATCTTCGATTCCGACAACTACCGCTATTTGATATATCTCTTGACTCCCTGGGCGCTGGGGTTCGGACTCTTGGTCGACGACTGGGCGCGACGGGGGACATTCGGGCTTTCCGGCGCCTGTCTGGCCGTCGGCCTCGTGGCCGCGGTACTGACTTCGACGACCTTCGGGTGGTATCGGGTCGACCGTGGTTACATCACGGACAAAGCGATGCCTCTGCGCGTGCCGGTGCAGCCCTGGTCGGAGCTCATCGCCCTTACGCCGCCGCAATCAGGACGGCGCGCAGGACCTTCAAGTACACGGTGCCCTCTGATGTGACGCACGTCATCGGAGGTTACTGGGATGTTTACCGGATTGCCTTTCTCTCGGGCGGCCGTGTCAGGGGCATCCCGTTTCCGATGTATCCCAACCGGTTTCCCGGCTGGTCGCGCGGCCTCGCTCCCGGTCAGGGCACGCTGCTGGCGTTGCCGCCGGATCTTGAATCAAGATTCGGGTCACCTCAACAGGACGGTGGTCCCGTGAACCGTAGAACGAGAAGGCCCGTTCGGGTTGTCTACCCATCATTCTGGGTCGAGCCACTCAGCACGGTGTGGCGGCGGGACCTGCGCGATCCCTCCGAGCTGAAGCGCGTTCGTGTTGTCGTTCCTTCACCTGATCACGCGGGGCGGTAATCGTGTATAGCGGGGAACCCGCCAATCTCGACGGTCCGTCAGACGTCTGCGAGCCCCGTCCCTGGGGACATGCCGACCTTGTCGCGCTACTCGTCTGGACTGCCGCGATCGCCGTTTACTTCTGGGACTCGGTCAGTCTCCGCAGGGCGCTGTTTTTTTTCGATATCACCGAGATCAATTATCCCTATCGCGCGTTCTTCGCGGACGAGCTGCGAGCGGGCCGGTTCTCTCGCTGGTGTCCCGAGCTGTACTGCGGCATGCCGCTTTTCAGCGAGAGCCAGGCGGGATATCTTCATCCATTCAAGTATTTACTTTACCCCTGGATGGCAACCTGGCAGGCGCTCAATCTCGATACCGTGCTGTCGATCTGGCTGACAGGGGTCGGCACCTATCTCTGGCTGAAGAGGCATGTCGGGCCGATCGGCGCACTGACCGGCGCCTCGATCTTCGGCCTCAGTGGCTTCACCTGGGCCCATCTGAACCACACGAGCATGATCAATGCCCTCGCGAGCCTCCCGTTTGTGATCTGGGGGTTGGAACATTCCTGGGCTTCGCGCCGATGGCGCGGCGTGGTCCTGGCGGGTCTGGCACTGGCCTGCCAGGTCTTCGCCGGACACCTCCAGGATGCCCTCTGGACCATTTGCCTGGTCGGCCTGTATGGGTTCTACAAGACGGCGACCGAGATTGGCTGGCGCCGGCGAACGACTGTTCTCAGCATGGCGGCTGCGCTTGTGGCCGTGGGGGTGTTGATCTCGGCCGTGCAATGGATTCCATCCAAGGAACTGCTCGATCGCTCGCCGCGTGCCTCTGGTTTGTCGTGGGAAGACCTGACTTACGGATCGTGGCATCCCGAGCTGCTGCCGACGCTCGTCATCCGCGAAGCCTACGGCACGCGCACGCGCCATACCGACTGGATGAACGGTTTTTATCCGTATCATGAAATGAACACCTACGTGGGACTGATCGCGATCGTGCTGGCGGTCGTCGGCGCCAGCGGTGCCGGCGTGCGCGATCGTTGGGCCAACTTCTGGGTGCTCTTGATCGGGCTCGCGGTGGTGCTCATGCTGGGCAAGTTCACCTGCTTGTTCGACTACGCCCATCGGATCCCGATTCTGGGCAGCGCCGCGAGCCAGTCCGGTTTCATATCTGGGCTGCCCTGGGGATCGCCGCACTGGCAGCGGTCGGCGCCGAGCGACTCGAGCGCAGTTCCAACATATCGCTGCGCCAAGGCCTGATCGTGGCGGGCGTGCTCGTCGGGCTCGCGATTCCGATTCTGTGCGCTCTTTACTCGCCTTTGTGGCTCACGCCCAACCGCTGGAACAAGCCGCGGAATCTGGCCCAGTTCCGCTGGCTCGGCAATGAGTTCGCGGTTGCCGCAGTACGGACTGTGCTCTTATCGGCTGCGGCTTGGTGGGCGGCCCGGAAGGCGTCACGGTCTGCTCTTCCGATGGTTCGTCAGCGGTGGACTGCTGTCTTGCCGCTGCTCGTGATTGCCGATCTCCTGGGCTCGCACTGGGTCGACGTACCCACGGTCGACCCGAGCTACTGGACGGAGCCCCCCGAATCAGTGAAGTGGTTGAAGAACGATCCCGGCTTGATCCGTGTGTATGGCGATGCCGATAAGTCTGCCAATGAGCCCGGGTATGCGTCGGAGTACGTCGACTTTCTCGCAATCCGCGATCAGTTGGACTGGAGCTTGCCCGCTGCCTGGCACATCTCCTCGTCGCGAGGAGAAACGCCGATGATTGCCAGACGTACCGTCGATTACTTCGACCATGCCTTTGTGGGAAGAGGGCTCTTCGAGATCGACAGCGTCACGCATGTTTTGACCGGCCGCCGATGGCTGGAAAAGATGAGAAGACTCTTCAAGGCACGCCCTGTCGCGGCCGGCACGGCTTTTATTCTCCGTACCGACCGCGCTCGTCCACGCGCCCGGCTTGGGGGTCGGCCCGTGTATGCCAGGAATCGCATCGATGCGATCGCGGCCATGGATCGCTTGACTTCGACCAACGAGCTTCGGGACCACCTGATTGTCGAAGATCCTGGGCGCCCGCTGCCGCCGGACGCGATCGTTTCCGGGACGGCCCGCATTCTGGAAGATCTCCCCGAGCGCATGGTGATCGAGACCGAGGCAACGGCGCCGGCGTATCTCGTCGTCTCCGACTCGTTTGACCCGGGATGGTCCGCCCAGGTCGATGGCAGCACAGTTGCGATTCATCCGGCCTACGTCGCGTTCCGTGCCGTGTTCCTGCCGCCGGGAAGGCACAAGATCGTCTTCACGTATCGCCCGGCGGGTTTCGCCCTCGGTCTCGGGCTTTGCCTGTGCGGACTCGTCGGCAGTCTTGTGCTCTGGTTCTGGCCAAGGGGTACTGTCGTCTTGCCTCCGGATCACTCGGCTCTTTCCTGGCCGGCGCGGTGGCGAACGTGGTGGTTCGCCTTCCTGGCAGCGATCGTGCTTGTCTCGGCCGTTGGGATCGCGCCCAACGGATGGCCCGCTCTCCACAGCCGCTGGCGCGACAGCGTGCATCCCTTCACCTGGGACTCAGGGTTCCTGGCAATCCGCCCCAACCCGCGGTCCACGAATCCAGTCCAGCCGTGATCGTCTCGTGCGGCCGGTCACTCGCCCAGCCGGTGTTTCCGCCAGACGATCTGGCAGCGATTTCCGCTCGGGTCCTTGAAGAAGGCCGTCTTGACTTCGTCGTTGTCGACAGCGGTCTCGGTCTCGAAGACGATTCCCAGCCGCTCGAGCTCGACACGCTTGGACACCACGTCATCGACCCAGAAGGCCAGGTGGCAAACCCAGCGCTGGTTGACCCCGGCATGACCTTCCGGCCTGCCCAGAACTTCAATCGCCATTCCATGATCGTCGGCGAGAAAGAAAGCAGGCGGATCGCCGCCGCTTGCGAAGACCACATGCATTCCCAGCGCGCTGACGTAGAAATCCTTGAGCGCGACCGGGGCATCGCTGTAAATCGCAAAGTGCTCGATCTGCGACATCAGTGAGTATCCTCCCTCGAAAGCCGAGCGTCCCAAGATCGTCAGCGTTTCGCCCTTGGTTTCGGCTTCGATCTGGGCTTGGCCAGCGCGAGAATTGTCTTCCACTCGCGCTCGGAGACCGGCTGGACGGAAAGCCGGCTCCCCTTGCGCAACAGCTCCATGGCGAAGAGCTCGGCAACACCGGAGAGCACCGGAAGTCCCAGCGGAGGGTCGATTGGCCGCAGTCCCTTGATCGACACCTGAAACCAGGTCGGGGCGGACCGGTCGCTCTTGGGGTCGTAATGGTCGGCCTTGGGATCGAACGCGGTGGGATCGGGATGACCCGCACGGATGACCTCGGCAATCCCGGCGATGCACGGTGGATCGGCGCTTGAGTGATAAAACAAGACCCCGTCGCCGACCTGAATCTGGTCGCGAAGCAAGTTTCGCGCCTGGTAGTTCCGCACCCCGTCCCATCCCGTCGACTGGTCGGGCTCGGCCAACAAGTTCGCGAAGGAATAGGCAGTGGGCTCCGACTTGAACAGCCAGTAAGCCATGAGCGATCCTCAACCCCCGGGCGGTGACACGCGCGCGACCGGCGGAGTAGCCTCTCGAGCCGTTTGTGAAGCTTTAGCCCTCGACGGTGTGGCCGACGATTGACGTGACACTAGATATGACTCGCACCTTTTCGCTCGTTCTGAGCTGGTGGGGAGGCCATAAGCTCACCAGTTGCTTCCTGAGATCCTCAATCAACTGAGGTTTTTTTTCCAGCTTCTTCTCGTCGATGTCCACGACCATCTTGCCAACAACGTCGAAGATCCGAATGTGTAGCACACGATCGACAACGGCGACGACGATCAAATTTCTGCCCTCACTCGGAATGCCGCTCACGTTGTTGACGGACGACATCAATCGCACTTCGGGCCCAACCTCGATCCGCACTTCAGCGGTCTCGAGTGCATCGATCTGCGACGACTTGGCTGCATCAGAAAGGGGATTACCCAAGAGATACACATGCAGAAAAGGCGCGAACCGTTTCGGGCCGGCCGAGTCGGTCTTGGCCGCGTCCACCAGCGGCTTCAAGTCCTTGATCTTGTTGCGCTCGATCATCAGGAGCGTGAGCTCGGTTTGTTTGCCCAGCGGTCCCGCGTCTTCGACCTGGTTGTCTCGCAGGTCCAGCACCGACAGCTTCGTGATCTTCTCGAGCGCCGTGATGTCTTTGATCTGGTTCTTGGGCGCGGAAAGCGTCCACAGCTTGGTCAAGGTCGCCAGGGCGGCGATGTCCTTGATCGAATTGTGTCCCAGATAGAGGGAGTTCAAGCTGGTGAGTTTGCTCAGGGCATCGAGCTTCTCGATCTTGTTGCCGGAGATCTCGATATATTGAAGGGCCTTGAGATTGGCCAGGGGACTGATGTCTTTGATCTCGTTGTCGGCCAGGTCGAGCGACTGCAAGTTCGCCAGGTCTTTGAGGGGTTTGAGATCGCTGATCTTGTTCTTGGAGAGCTTGATCAGCGTCAGGTTCTTGCATTTCTCGAGGCCCGTGAGATCCTTGATCTCCTTGCCGGGGGCTTCGAGGAAATAGACATCCTGGAGCTTCTCATCGGTGAGCTCGACCTTGGGCTCGTGCTTGAGCACCTCGCGGATGGCGGCCTCGAGGTTCTTGTCGGGGAACGGTGAGCCAGCCCGCGCCGCTTGAGTCCATGCGGCCGGGAGGGAAACCAGCAGGATGGCCGGAAATGCCGCCGAAGCCAGTCGGTGGAAAAGCCGTTTCATGGTTTGTTCGATCCTCTGTCGGGTGATCACGTCAAAGCGAGGCTCGTCTGGGCGGCCGCCCGATCGATTCGGGGGTGAGTGACTGCGCCCTTCCGGGCCGCGCTGTCCTCTCTAGCACAGGCCGGCCTCGGGGCCGGTGGAAACAGGCGGGGAGGGTCGATCGCGACCCCGGGTTGAAAGCGGACGAGGCTCGGTTGTTCTTTCGCAGGACTGAATCTCCTTTATATCATGGAAATGTTCGAAATACAGTATCCTGGTGGTCCGTCTCGCCTGTCAAACGCTTCGGCTGGCCGGCGACCAGTGGCCCGTAACCCCTCATGCGCAGAAGGCATCCTCATCGATGAGCGACTCACAAGCGACGACTTCCTTTGTGTTCGAGGCGACGGGCCAAAGCTTCCAGCAGGCCGTGATCGAGCGGTCGCGGTCTGTTCCGGTCGTGGTCGACTTCTGGGCTCCCTGGTGCAACCCATGCCTCATGTTAGGCCCGGTGCTCGAAAAACTGGCGCGGGAGTATGAGGGCAAATTCCTGCTGGCCAAGGTCAATACCGAAAGCGAGCCCGAGCTTTCGGCGCAGTTCGGGATCCGGTCGATTCCCGCCGTCTTCGCGCTGCGCAATGGCCAGGTGCTCGATGCCTTCCTCGGAGTACAGCCCGAGACCGTGATCCGGACCTGGCTCGACCGGCTTCTGCCCACACCGGCCGAAGTGCTCGCCGCCCAGGCGCTCGAGCTCGAAAAGACCGACGCGCGTGCCGCCGAGTCGAAGTACAACCAGGCGCTCGAGCTCGACCCTGACCTGCCAGATGCTCAGGTGGGTCTGGCGCAGATCGCGCTCGATCAAGGACGGCTCGACGACGCCCAGGCGCGGATTTTCAGCCTGGAACGACGGGGCTTTCTGGAGCCCGAGGCCGAGAAGGTCAAGGCCGAGTTGACGCTCCAGGTCCAGGCACAACAGATCGGTAGCATCTCGCTTGAGTCTGCCCGAGCAAAAGCGGCGGCCGATCCCCAAGACCTCGGTTTGAAATATCAGCTCGCCGAAGCCCTCGCCGCCGCCGGCCAGTATTCCGACGCCCTGGCGCTGTGCCTCCAGCTCGTCGAGCGCGACAGGAAGGGTATCGGTGAGCAAGCCCGCCGAACCATGATCGCCATCTTCCAGCTCCTGCCGCCAGCATCCGAGCTGGTTACCGAGTATCAGCGCCAGCTCTCGTTCGTGCTGATGGATTGATTCGACTTCCGGATTGTCTAGTATGCCAGCGCGTGCCGGCCGGCGCGGGGGTCGCCGGCCGCTTTGATCTTGCCGCCTTTCCCGTCCAGGCTGATCACGCACGGGGCCGCGCCGAGCGAGCCCGTTTTCACGGAAAGGACGTGCCCGCGGCTCTCGAGCACCTCGAGCGCCTCGGTGCCAATCTCGGGGTTGATCCGCAACCGCCCCAGGGCTGGCGGGGTCTGGCGGAACGAGCCGATCAAGTGGTCGGTCATGAACCTCGGGGCGACGACCGAATCCGCCGGATCCAGCCCGAAAACGAAATGATTGAGCAAGAGCTGCAAGGTCATCTGATCCTGATTGTCGCCGCCCGCAACGCTGACAGCCAGCACCGGCTGGCTCCCCTCGAGGACCAAGGTCGGCGACAAGGTGATCCGAGGGCGCTTGCCAGGCACGATGACGTCGGGATGATCGTCCCAGGTGTTGAAGCTTTGCAGCCGGCTGCCCAGCCAGACGCCGGTATCGCCGGCCACCACGCCCGACCAGCCGCTCGGCGTGGCGGCCACCACGTTGCCGAAGCGGTCGGCCACGAGGCAGGTCGTCGTGTCCCGGGCATCCGCGAGCGGAGGAGCAACGTGTCGCCGGGCGGGATCGGCCGCCGGGTCGAGCACCGCCTTGAGCGAACGAGCATCTCCCGGCCGGCGCTCGAGCGAGGCTTGTTTGGGGTCGATCAGATCCCGTCGCAGTGCAGCATATTCCGGTCGGAGCAAGGCCGCCGTCGGCACGTCCGCAAAAAGCGGATCAGCGTAGTATGTGTCGCGATCGGCCAGGGCTAGCTTCAGCGCCTCGACGGTCGTATGAATCGCCTCCGGCCGGTTATGCCCCATCTGTTTCAGGTCGCAACCATCGAGGATCTGCAGGGCCTCGAGCAGATAGGGGCCCTGGGTCCATGGTCCGCACTTGCAAACGGTCAAGCCGCGATACGATACGCTCACCGGCTCTTCGATCCGGGTCGTGTGCGTGGCCAGGTCGACGTAGCGGATCAGGCCGCCATTCGCTCGCGACCAGGCATCGATGCGACGGGCGATCGGACCGCGATAGAACGCATCGGCGACCAATCGCAGCCCGCGCGAGCGGTCGGTCAAGTGCGCGGCAGAGCCTCCGTCAGGGGGCGGCGCTGGGCGCGGGTCTCGGCCTCGACCAGGAGCTCGATGGTCCTGGCGAGGTCGGCGTGCCACGGCTCGGGCCGGGGCCGGTGCTGGAGCAATTCCCGGGTCGGCGCGACCACTTGAGCGAAGGTCATCGTTCCGAACCGGTCGAGCAGAGTCAGGCAAGCATCAAGTGCCGCCGGGACGGCCGCGGCCTCGATACCTCTGGCCGGAATTCCACCGGGCCGCCGGAAATGCTCCAGGGTCGCCAGCCGGGGCGCAGCACCCTGCCCGGCGATCACCGTCACTCCGCGGTTCTTGGCATCATAAACCAGGATCGGAACTTCGCCGCCAAAACAGAACAAACGGGAGTCCGTCACGCTCAAGGCCAGGATGGTCGCCGCGCCAGCGTCCGCCGCATTACCGCCGAGCTTCAAGATTCCCAGCCCCGCGGCCACCGCGTCGCGGGCGCCGGCAGCGACTGCCCCTTGAGTGCCGGCGGCCTGCCAGTCTGTCCCCCTGGCGGTCGTCGCGTTCTTGACCTCGCCCCGGGCTGGAGTGGCGGCGTCCTGCGCCCGGGACGAGCCCGTCCCCTGCATCAGATTTAGCCCGAGCACCACCAGGATCGCACGCCCGATCATCGGAAGTCACTCCTCAAAAATCAGGAAACCAGGGAAGTCACCAAGAATATTGAACTTCAGTTAAACCGAAGTTAGATCCTGGACGGCTTCAGATCAAGGGAGGAGATCGCCTGAGAAAGCCGGTTCTTCCCCATTTCTGCGCAGGGGGCGATCGAATCCACTAAGGTTGTCGTCCATGTCCCGAACAGCCGGCGTCGCGGGTGTTCTCTACCCATGCAGCCGGGCAGGGGATAAGATGAGTTGCGATTCTCTCGTGGACGGATCGTTGCCTGCCCTGCCAGGTTTCGCCCCGCGCCCGACCGATAGGGTCTGGCTCGGGCGAGACGTTGCTGGGCACCCGCGGCGGTCGAGGGTGAATGGGATCGGGCAACCACAAGCGAGCGCGATGATGAATGAACGATGGATGATTTCGAGAGGGACGAGAGCCGCGGCTGGTCGAGTTGTGAGCCTGGCAACGTTCCTGGTCTTGAGCGTACCGGCCCCCGTATTCCCGGCGCAAGACCAGGCAAAGAGCGACGCCGAGGAAAGCAAGATTCGTGAGTCAGTCGTCAAGATCAGCGCCACGATGCGCTATCCCGACGTGACTCGCCCCTGGACCAAGCAGAGCCCGCAGGACGCCAGCGGCACAGGCGTCGTCATCGAGGGCAAGCGAATCCTCACCAACGCCCACGTGGTGCTCTACGCCAGTCAGCTCTTCGTCGAAAGCTATCAGTCGAGCGAGAAGCTGCCGGCGCAAGTCGAGGCCGTCAGCCCCGGTATCGACCTGGCGGTGCTCAAGATCGACGACGAGTCGTTCTTTGAGAAGCGGCCTCCCTTGATTCGCGTCGCTGATCTTCCCGAGGTCAAGGAAACGGTCCTGGTTTACGGCTATCCTCACGGGGGCTCGACTCTTTCGGTCACCAAGGGGATCGTCTCGCGGATCGAATTCGCCGGCTATAACGAGGGCCTTTCGGGCGTGCGCGTCCAGGTCGACGCGGCCATCAACCCGGGCAATAGCGGCGGCCCGGCCCTGATCAACGGCAAGATGGTCGGGCTGATCTTCAGCAAGCTGACCCAGTCCGACAATATCGGCTACATCATCCCCAGCGAGGAAATCGACATCTTTCTCAAAGACGTCGCCGACGGTGCCTACGACGGCAAGCCGGCCATTCACGAATCGCTCCAGACTCTCGAGAACGACGCCTTGCGCACTTTTCTCAAGATCGACAAGAAGACCCAGGGAATGGTCGTCCACGCCCCCGATCCCAGCAACCCCGACGATCCCCTCAAGCCTTTTGACCTGATCACCAGGATCGGCGACCAAGACATCGACAACATCGGGATGGTCAAGCTTAAACCGAACTTACGCTTGAATTTTCACTACTTGATCCAGAAAGTCATCAAGGACGGCAAGGTGCCGTTGACGGTCATCCGCCAAGGCAAGCTCGTCAAGATCGATCTGCCCGCCAAGACGCATTACCCGGCCCTGATCGGCTCGCTCAAGGGAAAGTATCCGTCGTACTTCATCTACGGCCCGCTCGTGTTCTCACCGGTGACGACCGAGTTTACCGCGAGATTCGACCGGGCCGGCGCGGTCTATGCGGCCCTGGCCATGATCGGCAGCCCGCTCGCCTTGAGACGCGGCGACTTACCCAAATTCGAGGGCGAAGAGCTGGTCGTCGTCACGTCGCCGATGTTTCCCCATCGGATCGGCAAGGGATACGACAACCCCTTCTCGAAGATCGTCAAGGAAGTTAACGGCGTGCCGATCAAGAACCTCCGCCACTTCGTGGAAGTGCTCCGCGACTCGAAGCAGAAATTCACGACCATTCGCTTCGACAGATAAGTACTCCGAGACGATGGTCTTCGACCATCAGGAGGCGTTGAAAGCCACCGACGAGATCCTCTCGGACAACGGCATTCGCGAGCAAGCCTCCGACGATCTGACCGCCGTCTGGACCAAGAAGAAGTGATCGAACCCCCTGGCCGGCGCGACTGGCAACCTGGTACTCAAGGTGCGGTGACGCTGCCTCCGCGAGTTTGATGAGCGGCGGGCGGCTGCCGCAATATCGATGATCGATAACGACCTTGTCCGGGCCGCTCGAGCGATCGCCGCGGCCGATGCGCTCCTGATCGGCGCAGGAGCCGGCATGGGAGTCGACAGCGGTTTGCCCGATTTCCGCGGCAATCAGGGATTCTGGCGGGCCTATCCCCCCTACGAGCAGCTCGGCCTCGACTTTGTCTCGCTGGCCAACCCGCGGTGGTTTGCCGATGACCCGGCGCTGGCCTGGGGCTTCTACGGCCACCGCATGGAACTCTACCGGCAGACCGCTCCTCATCCCGGGTTTGCGATTCTCCACCGCTGGGAGGGACGGATGCCGCGCGGTGGGTTCGTCTTCACGTCCAACGTCGACCGCCACTTCCAGCGCGCAGGGTTCTCCCCCGAGCGCGATCGTCGAAGTTCACGGCAGCTTTGAACGAATGCAATGCACCAACGAGTGCGGCATTGGACTCTTTTCCGCTGAGCCTTTCTCGGTCGCGATCGACCCGGCCACGATGCGGGCGGTTCCCTCGCTGCCTGAGTGCCCGCGGTGCGGCGGGCTGGCACGGCCCAATATCCTGATGTTCGGCGACTGGGAGTGGGACTCGACGCGCACCGATGCCCAGTTGCTTCTCTTCTCTGCATGGCTCGAGTCGCTCGAAGAAGCCAGGGTGGTCGTCGTCGAGTGCGGCGCCGGTCAGGCCATTCCGACGGTGCGGGCCGCGTGCGAGAAATTCGCCCGCGAGCACCGTGGCCTCTTGATCCGGATCAATCTCCGCGAGCCGGAGGTTCCCTCCGGCCACGTTTCACTTCCCCTGTCGGCTCTGACCGCCCTCCGGGCGCTCGACAAGCGGCTCCTTGAGCCGGCGGAATGACGTCGCTCAGGTGGTGGCTCGTAACGTGTGTATGAGGCTGAGCCCGATCCTACGGTTTCCCCGGCTGGTCGAACGGCTGGGGCAGGATGCTGTGGATGGCCTGGATGATCAAATCCTCGGTCGCGGGCGCAAACCGCGCGGGGTGCCCGTAAAAGACCATCGACAGATCGGCCTCGTAGCCCCCCTCGCTCAAGATCCGCCGGGATGGAATGTAGCAGGGCACATCGTTGCTGTAGGCCACGATCCAGAGCCGGTTCTGGTCGATCTCCCACTTGAGCCTCAAGGCATAATCGACAACGACTTCACCTGCCATGAACACCATCGCCATGTCGCCGCCGAAGCACCAGGTCTGGACGACGTAGGGAACGGTGGTGGGGAGCTTCTCGCCGCGGTCGAGTCGCTCGAGCATGCTGCGCGCGAGGTAGCCCTCGGAGCCGGCAATCTTGGACCGGCGCTCGAGCGTGGCACGGTCCGGTACCGGCTCCAGCGGCAATTTGAGACTGCGAAAACGGGCGTTGATCCGGCCGGGCAGGGGGGCAAGCGCGGTCTTGACCAGTCGGTCGACTTCACGAGCGGCTGCCAGTCCATGCGCTTTGGCGTCGTCGAGCCCGCGCCTCGGCTCGGGGTTCGCGTCGGCCCCACAGCCAATGACCGCCAGAGCAATCGAGCCGGGCGACTGCCGCTCGATCTCGTCGCAGGCGTAGCCGGCCCACTCGGCGCAGATCTTGTTGAATTCGCCACCCAGGGTCGTGCAGTGGCACGCGTATCCGAACAGCACGGCCCGCACCTTGCCGGTCGCGTCGGTGGCTCGGAGGACCGGCAGACTATGGTCAACGGGCCCGTTGGGATTGACTCCGAAATTGACCCAGAGGCCGTCCTTGAGCACGCGCCGATTGGCGGCGAAACCCACCCGGCCTTGACCCCACGCCAGGCTCGCTGGTGCACGGTCCGCCAGCGCCGACAGCACGACCTTCTCGAGCGCGTCCACCAGCTCATGGGTATACTGTGCGATCCGCGCTTTCTGATCGGGCGGGATCGGGCTGCCGAAAATGAAGTCCAGCTCGCTCGTCAAGGCCGGCCCGCAGTGCGTGTGAGTCGAACAGACCACGAACCGCTCTCGCTTGAGGCCAATCTTGTCCTTGAGTCGTGTCGCCACTTCTTCGGTCACATTGGCCCCGACGGCGCAGTTATCGACCGCCACCAACACCGCCGGACCCCCAAGCGCCGCATCGTCACTACCGATCGCGAGAGCCCGGGCCTTGAGCGGGCTCTCGATCCCCTCTGACTCCGTCTTCCGGCTCCCGTACCCGACCAGGCGGATGGGAGTCTTGGGCGTGATATCCAGGGCGGCAACCCCGACGGGGACGGAAACGGGCCCTCCATCCGGAGGCGGCGGTGCGCCGAACGACCGGGACGAAGTCACTGCAATTCCCGCAATCCAAAGCACAACTATGTGACGCATCGTTGCAATCCCCTCCCAGCCAGGGACTCCCGGAGCCTTGCCGGCCGCCAGGTGCCCCAACCTTGGCGATCAATAGCGCCAGCTCGTCACGTCCCCTCCCGGCGGAGCCGTCTTCAAGAGCCGTTCCACGATCTTGGGAGCGTACATCTGATGGTATCGCAGCCGGCTGATGGCGTTAGGCTCCTTGGGGTCGCCGTTCCAGCAGTGCTCGGCCCGGTCGCCGTAACGCACCTCGCCCCCGTAGGGTGGGTTCTTGGCCTTCTTGAGAAACTCTTCCATCAAGTAAACGGCATTATTCAAATAAAATGTGTCCATATCTCCGACATAAATGTTGATCTTGCCCTCGAGCTGTTTGCCGATCCTGGGCCAGTCGCGCTCGAGGATGTACCGCAGGTCGTAGTGATCGCGCCAGTACCGTGCCACCTCGGGGTCGATCACCCCGGTGCGTTTGTCCCAGATTGGCTTGGGGTATCCGTCAGGCCCGACCGGCGAATAGACGGCCTCCCAGATGTCCCACTGCTGCCCCGAGCGGCTCTTGGTGCCCAGGACGAGCTCGCGCCGGTTGGCGTCTTCCAGGGTCGAGGAGATGTGTCCCAGGTAATTCCGTGCGCCCGGCCGCTTGATCTTGTGCCAGGGCCCCACGTCGTAATACGCGTTCTTGTCCTTGTAGATGTCGACCACTGTGTACGCCCGGAAGTCGATCGGGTCCGGGCAGGCGGCATAGCAGCCGTTGTACTCGGTGGGATAAAAAATCTGGGCCGCGAGTGCCTCCCAGCCGCCTGTCGAGCCACCGTAAAGAAACCGCGCCCAGCCCGCCCCGATGCACCGATACTTCTTCTCCAGATACGGAATCAGCTCGTACGTGATGGCGTCGCCGTACGGTCCCACGTTGGCCGAATTCACCGCATACGAGTCGTCGTAATACGGGTTGGCATGCTGGATCTCGATCAAGACCATCCGCGGATAATTCGGGCCGGTCCATTCCTTGTAGAACTGGTAAGCATAGTCCTGGACCGTGCGATTGTAGCCCGGCCAGTGGAACCGCTCGCTAAATTCGGGCTTCAAGTCTTTCTCAGGGGGTTGCTCGCGAAACCCGCCGAAGTTCTGGGGAAAGTGCCCGTGGAAAATGACCAGGGGATAGCGGGCTAGAGGATGGGTATCAAAACCCTCGGGAAGCAGAATATGCGCCCCGAGATGGATGGGCCGGCCCCAGAACTTGCTGAGCCGCTCGCTCTCGATCCGCTCGTGCTTGATGTACTTGGTGGTCGGAGGATCCGGGATCGGCGGAATCACCTTGTCGAGCCGAATCTTGATGGTTGTCGTTGACGCGACGCCCTGCTCGATCGTGATCTCTCGGGGCGTGCTGTAGAGATTTCCCGGCGCCTTGTTCCACTGCTGGCCCTCGCCGCGGTCCATGGGCAGCTTGACGACATGTCCGTCGGCGCGGTGGAACGTCTCGTACTTGTGCAAAAGTGCCTGTATCCGGTATCGCCCGGGTGGTACCTGGCGCAGGCTCTCGAGTGGAAACCCCGTCGCGGCGGCGCCGATCACGGCTTCCTGGCCCGGGCTCAGTCCGTTCACATCAACGCCGAAGACCTGCTGGGTCTTGGCGCCGTCACTGATCTGGAGCAGGGGCTCGCCCTCGGTATCGGTCGAGAGCGTTACCAGCAGCCGGCCGTCGATAGCTTCCGAACTTTGCTCCGGAGCAAAGCTCACCCGGAATTCAATCCCCGCGTTCTTGCTCGTTTCGTCAACGGCCGCTGCGCGGGCCCACGCAGTTCCCTGGGAACACCTCCAGGGAAAAGAGTAGAAAGATCGGCATCCACACCGGCCCGCGGACGACTCTGAGTGCGAGCGAACCGCCACGCGAGCGGCGGAACGCCTCCGGTTTGTTCGAATGGCCAAAGAAGCGCATTCTGCCCGCCCTTTTCTGGTCGATCGGCACGCTGAAATCCATCCCGTTTTCCCCGTGCGAAGAGCCCCCGCTGTCCGGCCGGAATCTCTTCTCGCGTCAGCCCGATCGGGATGTGGCTCGGAACGCCCGCCCATTGTGCCGGCCCGCGCGGTCGAATTCCAGAGGGCACGCGGAACATTGCCGTGCAATCGGCCAGCCGATCGATTACAAATAGCTTCGTGTTTGAACGATTCCGAAGCGGCTGGCGTGCGCGGGCCGATTTTGCGTTCGAGGAAACTATGTTGACGCACCTTACCTCAATCGGGACACTCGCCCTGATGTTGACCACAGCTCCCTCGGGCTCCTCCGGAGAGCCTGAAGACACCCACCAGTGGCTTGAAGACGTCACCGGCGCCAAACCACTTGCGTGGGTCAAGGAGCGGAACGCCGAGAGCACGCGCGAGCTGATCGGTTCGCCATTGTTCCGGGCCCTCGACCGTCGCATTCTCGAGATCCTCGACTCCGACGAACGGATCCCAAGCATTCAGAAATTGGGCGCGTATTACTACAACTTCTGGCGCGACGCCACGAATCCTGCGCGGCCTCTGGAGGCGCACCACGCTCGAAGAGTACAAGAAGGCCAAGCCAAGCTGGGAGGTGGTGCTCGATCTTGATCGGCTGGGCAAGGAAGAAAATGTGAACTGGGTCTGGCACGGTGCCCAGGCGCTCAAGCCCGATTACCGCCGCGCCTTGATCTCGCTGTCGAAGGGCGGTGCCGATGCCAGCGTGGTGCGAGAATTCGACCTGGCAGCGAAATCGTTCATCAAGGACGGCTACGGCCTGCCCGAAGCCAAGAGCCAGGTGAGCTGGCGTGGTATCGACAGCATCTTCGTCGGCACTGACTTCGGGCCGGGGTCCCTGACGGCGTCCGGCTATCCCCGGGTGGTCAAGGAATGGAAACGCGGGACCCCGCTTTCCGAAGCAACCCTCGTGCTGGAAGCCAAGGCTGACGACATGGGTGCTTCCGCGTTCCGCGATCTCACGCCCGGCTTCGAGCGCGACGTCGTGATTCGCAAGCCAACCTTCTGGACCTCGGAGGTTTTCCTGCGACTCCACGGCGAGCTCAAAAAGATCGAGAAACCCGACGACGCCCTGGTCTCCTTCTACCGGCAGTGGCTGCTCGTGCGGCTGCGCTCGGACTGGTCAGTAGGCGGCAAGACCTATCCGGCCGGCGGGATGATCGCGACTGAGCTCGAGGCGTTCCTCGCCGGGAAACGCGACTTTGCCCTGCTGTTTGAGCCGACCGAGCGAAAGTCGCTCGCCGGCTTCACGGCCACGCGGCACCACATCCTGGTCACCGAGCTGGACAACGTGCGCAGCCGTGTTTATGTGCTCACGCACGGCGACGGGCGGTGGCATCGTGAGCCCCTGCCGGGCCTGCCCGAGTTTGGCGAGGTGAGTGCCCACGCCGTCGACGCCGATGATTCCGACGAGTATTTCCTGGATACCACCGACTTTCTGACCCCCAGCACGCTCGCTCTTGGCACCGTGGACGGCGCCGCCGCCCAGACGCTCAAGCAGCTTCCCGCGTTCTTCGAAGCGAGCGGCCTGGCGGTCTCGCAGCACGAAGCCATTTCGGCCGACGGCACCCGAGTTCCTTACTTCCAGGTCGCACCCCAGAATCTTTCCATGGACGGTACGAATCCGACGCTGCTTAACGGATATGGCGGATTCGAAATCCCGATGCTTCCTGCCTATCGCCCGGAGATCGGGGCGGCCTGGCTCGAGAAAGGGGGCGTCTTCGTGCTCGCCAATATTCGTGGCGGCGGCGAGTTTGGCCCCAAGTGGCATCAATCGGCGCTCAAGGCCCAGCGCCACCGGGCCTATGACGACTTCATCGCGGTCGCCGAGGACCTCATCCGGCGCAAGGTGACTTCCCCGGCGCATCTCGGAACTCAGGGTCGAAGCAACGGCGGCCTCCTGGTGGGAAACATGCTCGTGCGGCGTCCGGATCTCTTCGGCGCGATCGTCTGCGGGTCTCCGCTTTTGGACATGCGGCGGTTCAACCATCTGCTCGCCGGCGCAAGCTGGATGGCGGAATACGGCAATCCGGATATCCCCGAGGAGTGGTCGTTCATTCGCGCGTTTTCGCCGTACCATCGAGTGGAAAAGTCGGTGAAGTATCCGCGCACTCTCTTCACCACGTCGACTCGCGACGACCGGGTCCATCCCGGCCATGCCCGCAAGATGGTGGCCAGGATGAAAGAGCAGGGGCATGACGTGCTCTACTACGAGAATATCGAAGGAGGCCACGGGGCCGCTGCCGACAACAAGCAGGCCGCGTTCATGGCGGCGCTGGCTTACACGTTTCTCTGGAACGAGCTGAAGAAGTGACCGGCGCCGCCATGAGCGATGCCTACCGCGACGACCTGGCGTACATTCATGACGCCGGCTTCGGCGGCATCGCCCTGGCGGCCGCTCCGGTCTTGCTCGGCGCCTTGTGCCAAGAGCGCAAGAAGGGCGGGCTGGTGGTCGATCTGGGCTGCGGCAGCGGTCTCCTGGCCCGGGCGGTCTCCGACGCCGGTTACGACGTACTGGGGATCGACATCTCCGAGGCCATGGTCGCTCTGGCACGGAACCGCGTGCCGCGCGGTCAATTCCGCGTGGACTCGCTCCTGGCCGCGCAGCTCCCTCCTTGCGTGGCGGTCACGGCCGTCGGCGAGTGCCTGAACTACCTCTTCGACGAGCGCAACAACCCCAGGGCCCTCGCCCAGCTCTTCCGGAGGGTCTACCTTGCCCTCGCGCCGGGAGGATTTTTTCTCCTCGACGCGGCCGGACCCGGGCGCGTGCCGGGGCCAGGCCCCCGGCGCATTTTTGCCGAAGGCGACGACTGGGCTGTACTCTCGGTCAACGAGGAAGATCGCCGCCATGAAATCTTGACCCGGCAGATCACCACCTTCCGCCGAGTCAGTGACCTGTACCGCCGCGATCAGGAAGTCCATCGTCAACGCTTGCTCAAGCGCCACGACCTCGCCGCTCGGCTGCGGAAGACTGGTTTCCGGGTGCGCGTCCTCGCCGGATACGGACCGTTACGATTCGCGCCAGGGCAATATGGAATGCTGGGGCGGAAGTCGCGGCCAAGGACAAAATCCTGAAACCTAAGGCGGCCGCTTGCGAACGTTCGATCGCACAGACCGATGTCAGATGCACTGATGAGGTCTACTTCTGGCGTCGTTGTGACGTCGATGCCTCGACGCCTCAACCCCTCGGCTATGGCGTGCGGACAGTTCTCATCCAGGTGGAAGCGTATCGTCCGGGGCATGGGCCTTCCGTTGCTTCAGTCTGTCGATGAGCCGACCGGGATTCTGCCGTTCGACTTCGGCCCAATGCTCGTCGTCGGCCTTGATATCGGCGTCGATATCAGCCCGGTGGTCGTGGTAATAAGCCAGAGCGGCATACACGTCCGAAAGACTCAGGCTCGGATAGGCTGACACGATTTCATCGGGGCTCAAGCCCTCCCGCTGATGGTCGAGGACGATGTGCTTGACGGTAATGCGGTGCCCGTTAATCCGGGGCTTGCCGCCGCACGTGCCGGGGGTGCTTACGATCCGCACGCGGTCTGGCGGCGGGCTACTCGTCGCGTCGGTTTTCTCAGTTGGGCTCTGAATCGCTGTCGGTTCCATAAGGCTTATCTTACACAAAATGGCTCGGAGCACCAATGCAAAACCGTTCGCTTCAAGGACTTGTCCTTTCTCAATGTTGCGCTAGCTTCCCAGCGAAAACCCTTCCATCAACCCTGCACGGGACGAATGCAGGTTGCGCCGATCCTCGATCGGGCAAAGCCAGATGCTTTCGTCCAGGCCAGCCGATCCAGTCGACCCGGCCCCGTCGTGAGCTTGTCGAACGGCCACGCTGCCGTGCTCCGTGGCCGTCAAGTTGCTGGTTCGGCCTCGCGCCTTCACGTGCTCAACGCGAGTCGTTACCGACGTATGAGGAAGGTCGCCGCCACGAAATCTTGACCCGGCGGATCACCACCCTCCGCCGCGTCGGTGACCTGTACCGCCGCGATCAGGAAATCCATCGTCAACGCCTGCTCAAGCGCCACGATCTCGCCGCTCGGCTGCGGAAGACCGGTTTCCGGGTGCAAATTCTCGCCGGATACGGGCCGTTACGATTCGGGCCAGGGCAATACGGATTGCTGGGGCGGAAGTCGCGGCCAGGGACAAAATCCTGAAATCGAAAGTGGCCGCTAGCGAAGTCGTCTCTGCGGCCGAATTCGCGAGCGAGATGGGGCCGCTCAAGCATGATGTCAAGGTCAGAGCAATCACCGGGCGAGCTGGAGGGCAGACGGTGTGGGTGGCCACACCAACAGGTATCAATAGTCACTTTCCCAATTCATCGATCACGACCCCAAAGCAGCCGACACGGCTTCGGGATTATGGGCTGCGATCGTGAGCAAGGCGCATGCTGGACCTAGCGGTTGCCGCCGGCCCTGTTCCCAGTTTTGCAGCGTCGAGACACTCACGCCGATCATCAACGCAAATTCCGATTGAGACTTGCCTAGCCGATGTCGGATTGCCTTGACATCAACCGATGCGAACTCGGTCACCCGGCTTGGTTTCAACTCGCCGCGCCGGATCGCTCCGGCTTGTCGAACGCTGGCGACCAGACGATCAAAGTTCTGTTTCTTCATTCAAATTCCTTTTCTACGAGTTGCCGCAGTAATCGTAGTTGGCGCGGAGTCATGTCCTCTTGCTCGCTCTTGCGGTAGGCGTAAAGCATGTAGAAGGTTTCGCTCGCTCCATCCCAGTAATAGATGATCTCCGTGAAGGTGGGCGTCTCAAGAAACTGCATGCTCTCAACTCTACGTCAATGGCGTACAAAACTCAAGGCTGCCCAAAATGCTTACCTGTTTGCAAAAGGACACGAATCGCAAGGACATGCATTGCGTTGGTGCCCAGACGGGCAGACCGAGCGAACCGCGCCGGCCCAATGCGATGGCAACGCGCCGCTGTAGTCACAGGCGGCTCACTTCGGCACACGCGATCATCGAAAGAAAGAATGCGCGGGCGGCGTCGGCTGGTTACACGCGCGAGGGCGGCTGTCGATCGCCGTGAGGCGCGCCGGAGGAACCTACGCACTTGGCTTCGTGAAGCCCCGTCCAGCCAACTCCGATATGGCTGTCTTTCCACTCCATGTCGGCCGGTTTTCCGTGCTCAGTTTTCCGTTTGATCCAACGGGTGCGCGCGAAGGTCTGCGCGTCGTCAACCAAGCGGCGGTCCTTGGTTCCTTCGTCAACTCACGCCTCTGTGAGCGTACGCGCTCGCGCGCCCCGCCTCCGAGCCGGCGCTTGGCCTTGTAAATCGCGTCGTGCACCCGGCCCACTAGCCCGGCGTATATCCGGGCTTGCGGAATCGGCTCATCTTGAGTAAAAGGTCCGGTCTAGTCATGTCACAGGAGAGCGGCGCATGGGCCGGGTTGGCGCCAGGGCCAGGGATGGCGGTGGCGGCCGGACCGCGCTTGAGTCCATGAAATCCCGTAGCCGCCTCGATTCCTCGAGGGCGTGACCACTTCGCCCGCAATTTGGCCAGGATGATCGACTCGTCCCCTTTCGTCGGCTCACAGCCTGCGGACCTGGGTGCACCGGGGGGACGACCGCCGGTCTTCTGCGTGCTCTTGGCTCCGGCGCACGTTCGAGATGGTTCAGATCGACCGGGCGGCTCTCGATCGATTCGGTTCAGGAACGATCGCTCATGACACGTGACGAACGCCCGACCTTACCGGCGCCACGCAAGGTTCCGGCAGGGCGGCAGAGGACGATGCCGGGCTCGAGGGCCGCGGCCGCCACCGGAGCGACGGAGCCCGGGGTGGACGTGTCTTCCTCTGCGCCGCCGTCCAGAGATTGGGGACCGACCCGATCCGCCGCCTGCGCGACGATCGGGCCTGCTTGCATCATCGCACTCGCGATCCTTGCCATCGCGCCGCAGCCGGCTCAGGCCCAGCTCGACAAGTTTCCAGAAGGAATCATTTCCAAGATCGAGTTCGAGGGGAACAACACGATCCCGCCCGAGACAATTAAGCCCAAGCTCTTGAGCCAGGTTGGTAAACCGCTCAGCCACGACAAGATCGAGGCTGACTTGAAGACCCTGATGAAGACCAAGTTGTTCTCCGAGGTCACCTGGTATCTCGAGGAAGCTCGCCCAAGAGCGGGAAATACGTCTTGATCTTTGCGGTGCGGGAAATGACCTTGCTGAAATCGGTCGAGTTCAGAGGCCGCAAGGCCATCCGCTTGAAGGAGCTCGAAGAGACGACGGGCCTCAAGGCCGGCAAGCGTGCAGACCCCATGGGCACCCAGATGGCCGTGGGACGAATCCTCCGGCTCTACACCGATAAGGGTTATGACCTCGCGTCGGTTACGCTCCTGGAAGGAGGCAAGTTCGGCGACACCAAGGTCGTCTTCGAGATTTTCGAGGGACCGAAGGTGAAGATCGGCAGCATCGACTTCCTCGGAAATACGTTCGCGTCGGACGCCACGCTCAAGACCCATATCGCCGCCCGCAAGCCAATCCTCGGACTCTTTGGCCGCTATCACCGAGATATCCTCGAGGAAGACCGGCAGAAGGTGATCGATTATTACCATGCCAACGGCTATTTCGAGGTCCAGGTGAGCGCCGTCACCAAGTTCGCAACGACGCCGGGCAAGCTCGATATCACGTTCGTGGTGTCGGAGGGAACGCAGTACAAGGTGCGCAACCTGATCATCGAAGGAAACCAGCGAATCAAGACCGAGGCGCTCCGCAAAGACCTGGAGCTCCATTCCGGTAAGCCGTTCCGGATGGCCGTGCGCGATGCCGACAAGAACCGGATGTTGATCCAGTACGGGGAGATCGGCTGCATCGATGCCCAGATCGAGTGCGAGCCACGATTCACCAACGAGCTTGGCGTCGTCGATCTCGTGTACAAGATCGACGAACGCCAGCCGTTCACCCTGGGCGAGCTCGAAATCGTCGGCAATGTGCGGACCATGGACAAGGTCATCCGTCGCGAAGCCGTCCAGGCCGGCCTTTTGCCCGGTGAAATCCTCGACAAGAACCGGATCGAAATATACCGGCGCCGGCTGATGGCGACCGGCTATTTCCTCAATAACCCGCAGCAGAACAAGCAGATCAAGATCGAGATCGTCAGGAAACGCGCCAGCGATCGTCCGTATGGCGACCTGATTCAGCCACTACTTGAAGATGTGAATCAGGCGAGGATGCAAGATCCGGGCTCGGGCGTTGACCTGCTGCCTGCGCCCTTGCCGCCGCCAGGCCCGGGGGCTTTGGCGCCGTCGGCCGAGCCGAACGGGCCCGGGGCTTTTCCGTTCGGCTCGAGTAATACGTTCAACCCGCCGGCGAACCTGCCGCCGGTGGAGGTCCCTGCTCCATCCGTCCCGGCGGTTCCACGCCCGGGTATACCCGGCGGCCTTCCCGCACCTCCGCCCATCGGTTATGGTGAGCTGCCCGGCACGGATCCCAGTATCCCCGGCATGAACACGACCGACGTCGGCCCCGACCGCAACGACCCGTTCCCCAACCGATCGTTTGCCGACATCGTCACCTCGGTTGAAGAAGCCACCACCGGCGCCCTCATGTTCTCGGTCGGGGCCAACAGCTTTCAGGGCCTCATGGGCACCGTGTCGATCAACGAGAAGAACTTCAATATCTGGCGATTCCCGCGCACATTCGGCGACCTGGTTTCCGGCAACGCGTTCCGGGGCGGTGGACAGACCTTTCAGATCAACCTCCAGGCCGGCAACTGGATCAACATGATGGTCGTCAGCCTGCGCGAGCCTTACCTCTTTGATCTGCCGATCGGTGCCAGTGCCTCGGGCTTCCTGATGTCGCGTATTTACCCCAACTGGGACGAGCGCCGCGGTGGCGGTCAGTTCAGCCTGGGCCGCCAGATCGGGACGAGTATCTACGCCGATACCTCTGTGCGTGCCGAGGAAGTCGACTTCTTCGGGTACCGGTCTCCGGCCCCCGCCAACTACCTGGCCGCCAGCGGATACACGTCGTTGTTCTCGATCAAGCCGAGCCTGCGGTGGGACAATCGCAACAGCCCGACCATGGCCACAAAGGGCCAGTACCTGAATTTCTCCGCCGAGCAAGGCTGGGGCAGCTTCACCTGGTCCAAGTTCGACGCCGAAGGACGCGCGTACTTCCCCACCGGAAGCCGCCCCGACGGCACCGGCAAGCGGTTCTTCACCTTGCGCGGCCACTTCGGAATCGCGACCGAAACCACACCCATCTATGAGCGGTACTTCGCGGGCAACTTCGGCAGCTTGCGCGGGTTCCAGTACCGCACCGTCAGCCCCCATGCGTTCGACGTCCCCACCGGCGGCGTCATGATGGCCCTCGGGTCGGTCGAGTATCAATTCCCCTGGAACGCCCGCGACACCTTCCATCAAATCTTCTTTACCGACTTCGGCACGGTCACCGGCAACTACGAGTTCAGCAGTATGAGAATCTCGGTCGGTACCGGCCTCAAAGTCGCGCTGCCGATCTTTCCCGTGCCGCTGGAGTTCGACCTCGCTTTTCCGGTTCTCAAAGCCCAGGGAGACCGGGTCGCGTTCTTCAATTTCGCCGCCAGCGCGATGTGGTGAGAAACACCCAGGCGGAAGAGTTTTTCCACCTCGCTTCCCGCCCCAGGACCGCGCGGGCCAGCCGGTCGCGCGTTGCCAGGATCGCGTGACCTCGCTTAGTTTAGAGTGCGCTCTCCGACCGCCAGCCAGGGCGGCCGGTCGCCGGCACATGAGGCCGGTGGTCCGCGATTCGTTTCCCGCGCGAGACATCATGATGAATCGGTATTTTCTGGTCATGGCCGTCACGGGTGGGTCCCTGCTGGCCGTCGATTTCGTGCTCGGCTGTTTTGCCATCGGCCAGGTGCAAGGGTCAGATGCGGTCGCGCGGCGGGTCCACATCTTGTTCTCGCTGGCAACGGTCGTGACGCTCCTCGGCATTCACTCGATCGTTTACACTTACTTCGTCGCGACCGGGAAATGGGCCAAGGAGGTCGTGCACGTCTATCAACTTCCCGAGTGGATCACCGCGCAAGCGACCAAGAACAAGCGAAGGGTCTTCCGGTTCATCATGGGAAGCATGACGGCCATCGCGGTTGCCGCCTGGATGGGAGCCGCCGCCGATACCCTGGGCTCGGGCTACTCGATCTGGCACATGGGCTCGGCCGCGCTGGCGCTGGCGTTCAACCTCGGTTCCTTCATGGTGGAATACGCCGTGATCGTCGCTCACGTCCGGCTGCTCTCCGAGCTCAAGGACCAGGCCGACCGGATGCGCGCGGCACGATATGCCGTCAACTCATAACGATTGATTGGGGGATCGTCGCAGCCGATGACGTCTCTGGGTGTTCTTGTGCTGATCGTGGTCGTGGACCTGCTGGGGTTCACGCTGGTGATGCCGCTATTGGGTCCCTTTGGCGAGCATTACGGGTTTTCGGACGCGCAGATCGGCGCGTTATTCTCGGCTTATCCCGTTTGCCAGCTCGTCGCGGGGCCGATCCTGGGCCGGCTGAGCGATCGCTTTGGCCGTCGTCCGATCCTGATCTTGAGCCAGGCAGGGACGGCGCTGTCGTTCTTGATTCTGGGGCTGTCCAGCAATTTCGGCGTGATGCTGTTCGCACGGCTGCTCGATGGTGCGTCCGGGGGCAACATCCTGGTCGCCCAGGCTTACGTGGCCGACGTGACGCCGCCCGAGCACCGCGCGCGGGGCATGGGTCTGATCGGGATGGCCTTCGGAATCGGCTTCGTACTCGGGCCCTTGCTCGGCGGCGTGCTGGTCGGACCGCCGCCCGTCGCTGATTGGCGGCTGCGGCTGCCGTTCCTCGTGGCCGCCGCGTTTTCGACCCTTGCCTGGGTCCTTGTCCTGACCCGGCTTCCCGAGTCGCGGCGGCCCCGAGAAGGCGGCACGAGTGAGGCAGCGCGCGTTTTGAGCTGGCGCGGGATCGTTGACACGGTCAGTCTCCCAGGCGTCGGCGTGCTGGTCTCACTCGGATTTCTCGCGGTGCTCGCCTTCGCCTCGTTCGAGGGAACCTTCGCGGTCTTCCTCAGCCGGCGGTTTGATTGGGATCCACAGAAAGCGGCGTATGCTTTTGCCGGGCTCGGGTTCTTGAGCGCAGCGGTGCAGGGGGGCTTGATCCGTCGGCTGGTTCCACGCCTCGGCGAACCGAAGCTCATCGTGACCGGGCTCATGCTGGCTGCCGCTGGTTTTGCCGGGCTATCGCAGGTCCAAAACGTTCCCGGGCTGATCGGCTCGCTCGTGCTACTGGGCATCGGGCAAGGCCTCGCCGGCCCGAGCATTTCCGGATTGCTGTCGCGCAGCACGCCTGCCAGCGAACAGGGAGCCGTTTTCGGCACGCTCTCTTCGGCGCAGACGCTCGCCCGTTTGATCAGCTACTCGGCCGCGAATCTTTTGCTCGGGAAAGTCCGGCCTGTCGCGCCTTACTGGGCAGCGCTCGGTATCGATGTTGTTGCCCTGGCCCTGGCCGGCCGGATGGTTCTCCTTTTCCGTCGCGCGACCGCTTCCGCTCCGGTCGAAACCGTCGAAGGACGATGATCCTCCTGGTTCACGCGGTTCAATCATCGTTCAGACGTACCGATCGCATTCCGGCACCCATTCCGCCCATGCCGCCCATCGCACCTCCGCCGATCGGTGCTTCGCGCAGGCCGCCCGAAACAAATCTCGGCTGGGGAAGGTCGCGGGCGTATTCCAGGCGGAACTCATAATTCAGGTACATCGTCTTCTCGCCGATGGTGCCCGGTGGGACCTGGACGTCCCACAGTAGCAGGTTGTCCGCCCGCCCGGTGCGCTGATAGCTCGCGTCGGTGCTCAGCTCGACCGAAGTCTTGACCAGGTTGACCGCGACGGCTTCGCCGTCGGGCTTGGGGAGTCGGTCCCAGAGCTGGACTTTGACCGGATTCGCCCGGTAGTTGCGCAGGCCGATGCGGAACTCGTAGTCGAAGATCTGGTTGCCCCCTTGCACGGAGCGCGACTTGCGAGCCAGCCGCCGGCTGACCTGAAGCTGTGTGTCCACGCCGAAGCCGGCGATGAACGGCTCGCCGGCTGCGACCAGCGGCATCCGCATCCGGCCCACGAAATCGCTGCCGACGTACACGGTGGCCTCGCCCGGCAAGAGCAAGAATTCGCTCTTGTTCGTGACCTTGGCCAGGCGATACACCCGCGGCGTCATGACCGGTACCGCCTTGGCAAAGTACTCTGCCGGCATCTCCACGCGAGCGACTTCCAGCAACTGCGGGTCCTTGCGCGACGGAATGTCGAGCCGGCCCGCGATCGGAAACGTGACGCTGGGCCCAGCTTTGTCGGCGGCCACCGGCTCCACGCTCTGCCCACTCGCAACCTGCAGCTCGTTGGCCTGAGCGCTGGCGGCCGCGATGTTCACCCTGGCGGCCGCGGCTGCCTGGGCCTGCTCGAAGGCAAGCCCCGGACTCTCTGCCATCCCGCCGCCCATGCCGCCCATCCCGGCCATGCCTGCCATGCCGCCCATCGATCGGATCCGCTCGATCCTTTCCGCCTGTTCCTCATCATCTGCTGACTCGTTCGAGGTGATCCTCAGCAGGCCGTCACTGAGCACATATGTCATGTCGAGCTGCCGCAGGAGCAGTTTGAGGGTGGTCCGCAGGGGCACCCCCTCGATCTGGAAGTCGCGTACGGTTGACTTCATCGACTTGTCGACTTGCGCGAGCCCGATCGGATCGACGTAGATCGGGATGCCATCAACGAATGCCGGGCCCTTGGTACTCGTTTTGACGTACTGGAGGACATCTTCGAGAGGCGTTTCCGCCCCGAACGGCATCGAGATCGGCTTGCCCAGCTCGGCAATGATCCGCTGAGACCGGTCGTCATGCGCGTCGGTCGGCCCGGTGTAGCCGCCTCCGGGCACGTCCATCTTGAGCGGAATCAGCTCCGGCGGCGCCGCGTCGAGCGCTGGACGGGTCGTTGATAGCGTGACTCGCACATCCGACCAGCTTTCGCCGGTCTGCTGAACGACCGCCGCGAGGTACTCCAACCGCACCGGGCCAGGGCCGGCGCCTCCCCGCAACCGGTACTGCGGCCACCAGTTCGCCGTATTCACGAGGTAACCCAGGCGCACGGTGCCCGCCTGCGGACGCAACTTCTGGACGACGATCACGGCGTCGCGTTCCACCCGGCTTCTGCCGGACGATAGCTCGCTGAGCTGCCGCGCGGTGAACTCGGCCGTCTCGTTATTCGCCTCGAGCTGGCGCCGCAGCTCGACCTCGGCCTTCGCCTTCGTGCTCCGGTTCTCCATGATGAACTTGCTCAGCGTGAGGATCGCTTCGCTGTCGAGCCGGCCCTTCTCCGTCAGGCCGGAGAGCGCTGTGCCCGTGAATCCCCCGAGCTTCTCCAGGTACTTCAGATCCTCCTCCTGGACATCGATCTCTTTTTTCAGTCTCTTGGCGTCGGTCTCTAGCTTCTTGATCAGCTCTTCCTTGGCACGCACTTCCTGCCGCGTGCCATCCTTGACGGCCCGGCTACGGAACCGGGTGCTGAGCACGCGTAATCCTTCCGCGCCTTCGGAATAAAGCGAGCTGTCCTCCGTCTGGGCGGGCAGGGGGGAGACAAGCAGCTCCAGCGTCCCTTCGCCTTCGGGAACCTTGACTTCGCGCGTCACCAGCGCCTGGCCCTGGTAGACGGTGACGTCCGTGATCTTGCTTGCCACGGGTCGCGGAGGAGGTCCGCTCTCAAGCTGTGCCCTGGCATCCTGGGCGGGTTTCGGTGACGCCTGTTCCACGGTCGAGCTAATTTGCCGCAGGCCAAGCCCGCCGCCAGCCAGAGTGAGGCGTTCATTCTTCGTCCTCAAGATGAGACAAAGTGGGATCGGACGAAGCCCGCGGGCGTGGGTTTTCACGCTACCCATTCGGTTGGACGAATGGTAGGGCGGGTTTATTCACCTCGGAACCTGCTGGCCACTCCCGTACCCAAACACTGACGCCTCGATTTCGCTCGGCGTCCTGACGTCGGGATCACGTCCCAGGAAAAAGCTGCAAAATGTGCGACCCAGTATTCCCTGTTGACTGGTATCAGGCAGATCGGGATCGCCCACGGGATAGTAACCCGGATAGGGCGGTGGGATGGCGTTGCTCGGGAACGGATTCGCCGCAGAGCTGACGACCGGGCTCAGCGGCGTAGGAAGGTTGGTCGCATCGCTGCTCGGGTTCTGACAGCCCAGACCACTCACGGCCATCAAGATCACTATGGCACTGTGCATCGCCTTCCCCTCCGGGTCGGATTGGGTTCGCGCGCTCTGGAATCGCGAGTTGCATTCGCTTGAAGTGGCAACAATTCACCCGCATTATCGGCGAGATGGTGGGCAGACGTGGAGTTTGCCTCACGGCGTCGTGAACGATTGCTGTCAAAGTCTTCTGAAGATGCCTGATGCGCGGATTACGATTGCGCTGACCGCTCCACACCTGGCTAGGGCCCGTTGCCGTCGATGTTCGGGTTGGGAAGATCCCGGTCGAGATAGCCGTCCAGGGTGCGGGGGTCGGTGTACCCATAACGTGTCATCACCCGCTCGACTTCCGCGCGGTGGGTGTTGATCATCTGGACTGCCTCGACCAGAGCTTCGGGGCGAATCACGAGCAATCGCTCGAAACGGTAATGCCGGGGGCGTTTCGTGTCCGAGGGATCCGTCTCGGTGGTGATCAGCTCCATCAAGCGCTGAGCGTCCGCGTTGTCTTTGAGCGGCTGGCCGGCGGCAATCGATCGTGCGGTCCTGAGCAGGCCCTCAGGATCTTCTCGGGACCAGTCGAGGACGGCCTGGTTGAGCGTGAGCCGCTTCGCCTTGTACAGCCCGTCTCCCCAGAACCGCGCCAGCCAGGGCGCGTGCTCGCTCACCCAGGCCGGGGCTGCCGCAGGCTCGCGATCGCCCAGATCCGTCCCGACTAGCAAGAGCTGGAGAGCCCAGGCACGCGACACGGCAACCGGGTCGGCCACCGAGGCGACCCGCGCGAAGTCAAGCTGGGCTGGCGCGCTCGTATACCAGGGACGCATCGCGAACAGCGCCCGCGTGAAATCCGTTGCCTTCGAATCATGCGTCAAGAGCCACACGTAAGGGAACTGATCCGCCTGCCGGGCCACCAGCAGGATGTCGCCGCGCAGCGCCCCCAGCGACTGAAGCTCCTGGAACGTGACCAGAACGGTGTTCTCGTTCAGGAAATCGACCTGGGCGGCGTGAGGCAGCCGCTTGTTGATCTCGGCGAGCACCGGCTCGTTGAAGGCGTCGTACCAGTAGCTCAGCTCGAAGCCGCGCGTCCACGCCCCCCGAGGGCCCCCGACCAGAATGTTGTAGTACGAGAGCTCGTAAGGATGGATCCGGATGAGCGCGGTCGCCGCCGTGCCGACCACGATGGCCGTCACGGCCACTCGCGCCAGCAACAAGGGAGCCCGGGTCCAGCCGGCCAGGAGGCTGGCCAGACAGAGCGCCCCCAGCCCGCGAACGCCGCCAGGAAGAAGAAGGTCGGCAGGAAGAGCCGGACTCCGTCGTGCGCGGGCGTGTCGAACATCCGGATCACCGGCAAGGTCAGAAAGTGGATCAAAAAGTAAAGCGGAAGCTTGTCCCGGTGAATCTGGCGCAGTGCCCAGACCAGCCCGATCACAGCCGCTCCCAGGATCGCGACCGGCACGGTGATCCCCAAGAGGACCCAGGCATTGTGCCAGGGCAGGCTGTAGCTGTAGACCTGCCCGAAATAGATGATCTGGATGTCCGGAAGCGTGCCGCGGCGCTGGTTGCTGAGCGTGTAATAATGTGCCAGCCTGGGCAGCGTTTCACGCCACCAGGCCGGGTTGCCCAGCCAGCCGATGGCCGGTGCAAAGGCCAGGATCGCCGTGAATGTCTCGAGGCCCGGCCGCTCCACTCCCCAGACCGCGTGCTTGGGAAACAAGCGGCCCAGAAGCCGGCGCACCAGCCAGACCAGAAGCGGCACCGCCAGGATCAGCCCCGGCCAGTCGCTGGCCGGACGCTCGATGTAGGGATCGTAGAGCACCGGCGGCCGCAGCCGCTGTTGCAGGATTTCGATCTGCTGGAACGCGAGCGCCAGCGGGACCAGCATCGCCCCGATTGTGAAGACCCCGTCGATCCAGTCGCCTCGCCTGCCGTTTCGGCGCTCAAACAGCCCCGGCAGCCGGCTGGCCACGAGCCAGAGCAGAATTGGCAGGAGTACGACGACCGCCGCCATTTTCTCGATAAAGCCCAGGCCGGCCAGAACCCCGACAGCCACGCGCCACCGCCGCCCGCTCTGCTCGTGCAGTCCGTTCCAGAACGCCAGCGCAGTCGCCGCCCAGAGCAAAAGCCCCGGCGTATCCGTTTCGATCAAGTGCGCCTGTCCGTACAGCCGCGGCAACAAGAGCAGCGAGCCGGCCATCACGACCGCCACCCATCCGCCGTACCGTCGCGCCATGAAATGAAAGCCGATCATGATCGTGAGAGCAAACTCGATCACAGACGCCATTCGCCGCGCCGGAATGTCCTTCATCCAGTGACCGAAGACGGCGTACGTCGCCAGGTTCAACTGGCCCGCCAGCGGCGGGTGAAAATTTACGCCGTACCGCCCATAGGGCCAGTAGTACAAGAGCGCCACCGGATCGACCAGCTCACTGACATCCTGCCACGACCGAGCATGCCCGAGTCGTTCCCACCACTGCTCCGACATGACCTGGCTATATCGATAGGCCGGCTCGTCCCAGGTCAGTCCGAAGTCGCCGACGGTCGGAACCAGTGCCGCCAGAGCGACTGCCAGGATCACCACCGAGCCCAGGCTGACCACCCAGACGCGGCTGCGCCGAGCTTGCTCGGCGGGTTGTCTCTCATTCGCGGCGATCGGGCCGCCGGATCTCTGGACTGGGGCCTTGATCGGAACGGGTTCTCCGGCCACGGCAGCCTTGGTTTCGAACATACTTCTTCGCCCGGATCGTGACCGCAGCTCGACTTGCCTTGCTCCCAGCTTGAATTATCGGTAAGTCGACGGCGATCGAGCAAGGCGGCAGCGACTGAGGGCTCAGGCAGGGAATGTCTGTCGTGGGCAAACTCACCGCGTCCCGGTTTCTGTCCCCATCAGTCTTGCGTTGGCCAGCCAGCAACTCCGATGGCGCTTTGGAGCGCCGTTCCTGGTCAAGCAGTAGAGCGAGGGATGAACCGCCCGGAAGGCCGCGCGTGCCCTTTCTGAGGGCGTGGTTGACAGTGTACCAGGCTTCACCGGGACACTCGGGGATGCGACCGAAGGTTTGCTGGGGCCATTGGCCGGTCCGTGCGTGGAATTCATCGGCCCAGGCGAGAATCTGTGCAATCGTCAGATCGGGAAGGCGGTTCACATTGCGGCGCCCGTGATGTTCGGCGAGTAGGCGGGCGATCGACGAGTTGCCGGGGAGGCCGCGCCGGCCCTTCTTTAGGGCGTAGTCGACGGCGCTCCAGGTTTCACCGGGGGACTCGGTGACGGGACCAGACTCGAGGTTCGGCCATTGGCCAGTCCGCGCGGAATTGGTCGATCCAGTGGAGGATCTCCCCGATCGTCAAACCGGGAAGGTGTTGTTGGTTCCGACGCCCGCGATGCTCGGCGAGCAACCGTGGGAGGGACGACCTCGCGGGAAGGCCGCGCCGGCCTGCTCGAAGATCGGACTCGATGGTCATCCACTCCTCGCCCGGAGCCTCCGGAATCGGTCCGGAGCGCGGTGTCGGCCAGTCGCCGTGGCGGTCTCGGTACAGGTCGGCCCATCGGAGGATATCCGCCACGCTGATCGGACGAATATCCCGCGCGAGGTGCGTGTTCCGCTCGTGTTCGAGCAGGCGAGCCAGCGACGACCCGCCGGGCAGCCCACGGAGGCCCCTGCAGAGGGCGTTCTGGATGGTACCCCAGGTCTCGCCCGGGGCGCCCGCAACGGGTCCGGATTGTTGTGTCGGCCATCTCCCGTTCCGCGTCCGGAACTCATCAGCCCACGCGAGGATCTGGGGGACCTGAAGCGGTGGAGCGTAGCCGACGCTTCGGTGACCGCGGTGCTCGATCAGTAACCGGGCGAGCGTCAAACCTCCCTGGATGCCGCGCTGTCCTTCAGCGATTGCCGAGATCACCGACCCCCAATGCTCGCCGGGCGCCTCCAGAATAGGGCCGGAACTGCAGGTAGGCCAGCGGCCGGTTCGCGCGGAATGCATCAGCCCAGGCGAGCACTTGCGGAATCGTGAGCCGCGGAGAGTAGTGCTTGCTCCTGAGCTGGCGCCGAGTCACGAGCAGTTGCGTAACCGACGATCCGCCGGGGAGCCCACGCAGCCCTTTGCGCAGCGCCGCATTGATCGCGTACCACGTGTCGTCCGGCGCCTCGGTGATGGGACCCGACTCGTGCGTGGGCCATTTTCCCGCCTGGCGATGATGAGCATCGGCCCAGGCAAGGATCTGGTCCTCCGTCAGAGGCGTATGACGAACCACGCCGCGCTGGCTTGCCAGGAAGTGAGCCAGGGACGACCCGCCTGGAAGCATTCCCCGGCCGTGCCGGATCGCATCGTCGACAATCAGCCAAGTGACGCCGCCGGATCCGGGGATCTTGCCCGATCTCGCGTACGGCCAATCGCCCGTACGCGCGAACCAGGCATCGGCCCAGGCCAGGATCTGGTCCACGGAGAACTTCTTGTCCGCCCTGTTATATCGACCGCGGTGCTCGTCCAGGAGCCGGGGAATCGAGCCGCCGCGCGGGAAGCCTCGGCGGCCTAGCCCGAGCGCCGCGGCCACCAGAAGCCAGGTCTCGCCGGGGGCCTCGGGTATCGGCCCCGATTCCGGATTCGGCCAATCCCCGGTGCGCGCGAAGAACGCGTCGGCCCAGGCGAGGACTTCCTGCTCCGTGAGATCGGGCGGCTCGCCGCGCTCGTCGAAATCCTCCTCGATGGCCCGGCGCAGCACGCCGTACCAATAGCCCTGCCGGCTGCGACGCTTTGACTTCCAGGTGGGCGTCGGCTTGAGGCTGGCCTTCCGCGGAGCACGGCTACCGGGGACCGGGCCCTTGCGCCTGGCTGTGTGTTGTCGGTTGTTCATGGTGAGTGGTCTAGACGAGTCATGAATCGGTGTCGGTTCGCTGCCTGAGCGCCGATTTGACGCCGGCAATCTCCTTTATCGGCCGCCGGAGGTATACGCCATAAAAAGCGTGCGCAAGTCGAGCGCAACACGTCGGCTCAGTCACGTTGTTTGACGAAAGGAAGGGGCAGCGAATGCGATTGGGCAGGGCGGGCCAGACCGACTCAAGCAGCCCGGACAAGCGCGAAGCCGACATGCTACCGGAGACTCGACCGGTTGAACGGGGCGCGGAGAGCGAGCGAAAAATGGCGGACGACGGCCCGAAGACTTGAGAGACGGGACCGGACAGAGAATGTCGATCGCCTTTTCGTTGCGACGTCGAGGC
The DNA here is from genome assembly GCA_963781785.1 of uncultured Isosphaeraceae bacterium. Taxonomy (GTDB): domain Bacteria; phylum Planctomycetota; class Planctomycetia; order Isosphaerales; family Isosphaeraceae; genus CAWAHD01. The sequence goes on from CAWAHD010000002.1 coordinate 3,420,974, forward strand.
ACGAATGGCAGGGATTCTGGATCAATTCGCTTGATCGCGCGGGGCATCCGCTCAGGTTGGAAAGGTGGTGCACTGCCAAAATGTGCGGAAACGTCGATCGTCGCCTTTCGCTCCCGCGAAAGTGCGTGCATCGATCGTCGCCTTTCGCTCCCGCGAAAGTACGTGCTCGCGACTGCCCGCCAAGAACCGGCCCAGCAGGCGGCCACCTTTCAGCTTCTCCAGGCGGGTCTGCCCGTTGTCTACACGACAATGCCACTCCAACGCTTGGTGACGGCTAGCAGGACCGGCCGGGACGCGTCGGCAAGTTGACCGGGGACGACCATGACATCGTCGGAGGCCAGCAGCGAGTCTTCACCGCCGATGAGGTCGGGCGATGACAGGTCTTCCACAACGGCCTCGTAACCCAACTCGGCAATCGTCGCCTTGAGCCGGTCGAGCAGCCTGCCGACGGAGTCCGAGATCGGCGAATCCAGCCCAGGAAGCCCGGCGGGTGTTTGCAGGGAGAGCGACACGGGTTGCGTCCTCCACGAAATAAGGAGGTCTTCGAAGCATCCCGGGTTTTCCCGGAGACGCGCGGCATGATTTCGCTCGAGATTCTTCGCCACCCATGAATTGAGCCCGTTCGCTGAAGAACGGAGGCACGGTCACAATCGGGGCAGACCAGTGCCTGGCCCGCGCGACGCCCCCGCGCCTCGATCATTAAGAAACCCGCCGCAGGCCGTCGAACGTTTAGGTTGATTTCTTTACCGGGTTTCTTTACTCTGTACTTTCCGCGATTTTGTTCGCTGACCTCGCGAGACCACTCGGGTAGACGAATGCCGGTCCGTCCGGGACGATGGCGGTTACGAGACCTAACCATCAAACCGGACGGAGCCGACTATGACATCTTCGCACCAGGATGTGCCCGCATGCCAGTGGTTCTCGCGCCTCGCCGCATTCCTCGACCGGAGATCCGTCCCCAGGCTGGCCTGGCTGTTCCTTGGGGCGGTCTTGGCCCGCGGGCGGAGGACTGTCACAAGTTGGATCCGTGCCGCTGGCCTGAGCACCCAATTCCGACCCTGCTACACGACGGTCGCAGCCGCCGGCAAGAAGGCCAAGGACATCGCCGCCCGCCTGGTCTGCGAGGTAGTCGAGCCTTTGGTCGCCGACCTAGCGAGGCTCACCCTGGCAATCGACGACACGCCAACTCCGCGCTACGGGCCGCTCGTCCAGGGAGCCGGCACCCATCACAACCCGACTCCTGGTCCGGCGGGTTCGCCACATGTTTACGGCCACATCTGGGTGGTGCTCGGGCTCCTGGCGGTTCATCCCCTGTGGGGAGTCATCGCGCTGCCGCTTTTGGCTCGGATGTACGTCCGAGTGAAGGACGTATCCGCAATCGACCCGCAGCATCGGCCCGAGTTCCAAACCAAGCTGGAGATGGCTGTCGAGCTGCTACGATGGGCACATTGCTGGCTTAAATACCTGGGCAAGCCGCTGTGGGTCGTGGTCGACGGGGCGTACGCCAAGGCCCCGTTCCTGAAGCCGGCGATGTCGCTGGGGATGACGGTTGTGAGCCGCCTGCGCAAGGACGCGGCGCTGTGGACGGTGCCGGGGCCCCGCGTGGCCAAGCGGCGGGGCAGGCCGCGGATCTATGGGGAGAACCGCATCGCGCTGGCCAAGCGAGCCGGGCAGCGTCGCGGCTGGACGACCGAGGTCTTCGAGCTCTACGGCAAGCCGGCGAAGAAGCGGTACAAGACGTTCGTGGCCACCTGGCGGCCGGTGGGCGGCCTCATCCGTGTCGTGCTGGTTGACGAGCCCGATGGGTGGGTGGCCTTCTTCTGCACCGACCCGAATGCGACTGTGGCTGAGATCCTGGCGACGGTCGCCGATCGGTTCGCCCTGGAGACCACGTTCCGCGATTGCAAGGAGATCGTCGGAGCCGGCCAGCAGCAGGTGCGGTTCGTGTGGGCAAGCATCGGTGCATTCCACATCTGCCTCTGGACGTTCACGATGACCGAGGCTTGGGCTTGGGCCCGGGACGAAGGCGAGTTAGTGGACCGCCAGGCGTCACCCTGGGATGATCCGAACCGCCGCCCGAGCCACGCCGACAAGCGTCGGGCCTGGCGTCGCGAATTGCTGGCTGACGAAATTCACGGGGTTCTCCGACCGGGGGTCACCGAGGAAGAAATTCGAGCCGTCGCCGAGCGGCTACTTGCCCTCGCGGCTTGAGAGTACACTCAATCGCGGAAAGTACAGTTTACTCCAAAAGGCAAGGAACAGCAAATCAGCACCAGCGACGAGCCGGGAGAAACGAAAACGTACGTTTCCTTTACTGCTTCAAAGCTTCATGGCGAAGGCAAGCCTCGAGACTTTATTTTCAGGATGGGATATGGGATTCTGTTGCGTCGTTCTAGACCTATAGAAGCCTCGGAAGGAATCCGGACGGGGCTGCGGAACTTGACCGCCTTCCATTGCCGCGAGCGAGAGCCAGATGCTTCACGCTTCATGTCATTGCGGAGCAGTCCGCCTCGAAATCAGTCGAAAGCCTCGGACTTTGACCGAGTGCAACTGCTCCATCTGCGGACGACTTGCGGCACGATGGGCTTACTATTCAGCGAAATCCGTCCGGGTTCTTTGCAAACCGGAAGCCCTTCAAGCTTTCGTCTATAAGGACGGGACATACGAATACAACAACTGTAAAAAATGTGGATGTGTTACACATTATCGTCGTGTAAATACTAGCAATAATAATAGAATTGCCGTCAATTCTCGAATGATGGTGCCGGAAGATGTGGCCTCGATCAAAGTCGCTAGGCTCGACGTACGCAAGGAAAGCAATCGTCCCTCCTGACCGCAGGGTTCCTTGGCGACGTGTCGGAGTATCGTCTTTCAAATATACCTTGAAGGCATAGCCAGTTGGGGAGATTGAAGTTGCCGGACCAGACTTGGCAGGAAGCCTAACCAACCTTGGTCTTATTGATGAGTATCGACTTTGCCTCCACCCCATCGCTAGCCGGGCAACCCGGCGGGCGCTCGCTCCGCTCGCTTCCCTCAGACGCGGCGTGCCCTGCTGCCGCCGGCCGCCGCGACGTACTTGTAAAGCGTAGGCCTTGTGATACCGACCGCCTTGCAGATTTCGTCAATCTTGTGCTTTTTCTGCCTGTAAAGATCGGCGGCAACTGCCCGCTGCTTTTCGCCGAGCTTCGGCCGTCGGCCCCCTTTCCTGCCCCTCGCCCTGGCCGCTGCCAGCCCCGCGTACGTCCGTTCGCGGATCAGGTTACGCTCAAACTCCGCGAGTGCTCCAAAAATGTGAAACACCAGCTTGCCGTCGGGCCGTGGAGGAACTGCTAAGCGTTGTGGTGCTTCCGGCCCGCCAGGGATCGCTGTCCGCCCTCGACAGGCCGAACCGCCCGCAGGGACCAACCTGACGACGCTATCTCCAAAGGTCTTGCCTTTCGCGGCGTCTATCCCGTACGGTAAAAACAACCCCGAAAAAGGAGTATCCCATGAGAGTATTGCTGGCCGCGATCCCGTTTGTATTCCCCGTCTTCGTCGCCGCCCAAGACTCCGTCGGCTCCGTCAAAGTCTCCCCTCACCGGATCACGCCCGAAATGAAGGCCAAGACGGAAACCATCGCCCGGGCACTCGAGGGTCTCACGCCCGCAGGCTTCACGAAAAAGAGCCTTGTTGAACGCTACACCGAAGCCAACTTGTACGAGAAGATCGACGGCCGGTCCGAACTGTTTCAGTCCTACGACGTGACGGGCATGACCTTCGTCACCTTCTCCAAAGCGGACGACCCAGGCAAATTCATCGACGTCTTCCTGTACGACATGACCACCCCCCTCGGCGCCTTCGGCGTCTATTCGGTCGAGCGCCCGTCTGGCAGCAAGGCCATCGCAACCGGCGACGGCGGCCACCGCACCGGGGCGGATTTATTCTTCCGGAAGGGCCAATACTATGCGTCGATCCTGACATCGGGACCCGACAAGGAGCTCCAGAAAGCGGTATCGGCCTTGGCTGATACACTGGCGAATCGCCTGAAAGGCGAAGCGGCGGAGCTATGGGGTCTCGCCATGCTCCCGGCGAAGGATCGGATCGACGATTCGGTCCAATACCTCATGGTCGATGCCCTGGGGCTCGACTTCCTGACCAACGCGTTCATGGCCCAATACCGCGACGGCGAGGCCAGGTTCACCGGCTTCGTCGCGCACTGCAAATCAGCTAATCACGCCGCAGAAGTCCTGGCCAAGTACAAGGCCCACTTCGAAGAATTCGGCGACATGGCCGAACCGGCCAAAATCGAAGGGGCGTCGGTCATGTTCGCCGAGGTGGGCGGCGGCGACTTCGACGGCGCCTGCCAGGTCGGCGACGTCATCGCCGGCGTCACGGCGGTCAAGGGCCGCGACGCGGCCGTCAAGGCCATGACCTTCCTGCTCAAAGGACTGAAGATCCCGAAATGACCTGGCGCGGCGTCTGCCGTTAGGCCAAGAGGTTGGCCATTCCCTGCGGATCGGGGTCAACCTCCAGCTCTTCCAGCATCATCGACAGACCGTTCGCCCGCATCGAGGGCATGTCGGCGCGGCGAATGGTGCGCTCGGCGCCTCGGCGAAGGACACCCTCAGGCGGCGCGGCAAACAAAAAACGGTCGGCGTCGATCAAGCCCTGGTGAAGAGCTCCGCCGAGCGCCGAACGGCTGCGAGGTTCTCTTTGAAATGGGCGAAGTTCTGCATGTCGGAATTAACCACGTCGACGCCGTGGGCGAGTACAAACGCGTAGGACCGTTGCCAGGGCGAAAGCCCCGATTGCATAAGCTTGTCGCTGTAGTGTCCGTCGAAGGCGTTCGCCAACTCCTTACCGCCGCGGGACGATAAGTAGCGGGCCGCCTTCATACCGACGAGACCGATGCCGGCGTCCCGGGCGCGCTGCAGTGTGGGCTGAAGCTCGACCATCTTCGGCGTGCCGGGGAGGAGACTTTTTGAATCCCAGTCGTACCACCCGGCGGGGGTGATGGCGATCATGGCGAGGTCGTACCAGCCCGTTCCAATCATGGCCTCGAGCACTTGCTGCGCCCGCTTGTGGGTACTCACGCCCCAATGGCCCACCTTTCCGGCCTGTTTCGCCTTGAGGAAGGCCTCATGCAGTTGCTCGCAACGAACGACCTCCGGTTCGCCGACGCCCATGAGGTAGTAGGCGTCCACATAGTCGGTACCCAGATCGGTGAGGCTCGCATTGAGCAGCCCCGTCCAGTAATCGGCCAAAAACTTGCCTTGCTCGACGGTCAACGGCTTGCCTGGTTCGTAGCCGTCAATGGGACGCAAAGGCGCTTTGGACGTGACCCAGATCTTGCCGCGGTGCGCAGCGAAGAAGGGGGCGAAGGCGCGCTCGCTACCCTTGTAATAGGCGTTGGAGCCGAGATCGTAGAAGTTCACGCCCGCGTCGAACGCCGCCGTGAGCAACCGAACGGCCTTCCCGCCCATCAACGCCGCCCCGCCGCCGAAAACGAGGTGGCTGCACATGAAATTCGCCCGCCCGAGCTTGCGGTAGGGCATGCCGCTCCGCTCGTTGCGGTGGATCAGGCCGTCGACCGGCGCGTCCTGGGCCCGCGCCGACGGCGCGACGGCCGCCGTGGCAGTGGCGGCGGCGGTGGTCTTGATGAATGCCCGGCGGTTCATCTCGTACGGCGCGGTCATGGCGCTACCCCTGCAGTTGGACGATCCCGGCATTATTACACCCCACCACTCTAGGCTGGACGGGCGCATCGCGTCAACCTTTGCCGCCTTTCGCCAGCGATTCCTGTGACTTCTTTCTGGAGAATCAGGCCACAGTCGCATCGATTACGACAAGTTCGTCGCAACAACCTCCGCGATAGCTGACGCAAGGCATTGTTTATCCGTTGGCAGCGTCGCATCTATTTCCAAAAGTGACAATTCCGACAGTAGTAAACCAAAGGGAGGTTTGATTGACTGCTCCTCGCCCATGCTGGATCCGGCGGCGGCCGATCGGACTTGGCTCAAATCCAGGGATGCTTGGCCGCGCACCGATTCTTTTCTTTCATCATGACGTAGTCATCACATAGCGTCTTGGGGACGCCAAGACACGCATTGCAGTTGGGCACTGGCGGGCCAACCAAACCAGATGGTCACCGCTTAGTTTCAGCCTGACAACTGCTCGTGGCCAACCGATTTTTCTGCTTCTGCTCTCACGATGAAATGAGGGAGCGATTCCCGTCGCTGCTGGCCGGTGCGACCGCGGCGGTCGGTCTGGCCGTCTTCAGGGTGGACTGAACATCACGACGCCGGCGGCAACAGCGGCGGTTTTCAGCTCGCCATCGTTGCACGCCAGCGGCAGTCCCCGGCGGATGGCCAGCTCCAGATAGGCGGCGTCATAGGCCGAAAGCTGGTAAGCTCTGGCCAACTGCACGATGTCGCCGAATGCCCGGCTGCCGGTTCCCTCATCGACGACGATGGGCAGCGCTTCGAGGAGCACAAGGAAACGCCTGCTGCGGGCCTCGTCCAGCCGCTTGCGGCGTTCGCCCATGATGGTGGCATTGGCGACTTCGAGCGGCCAGATGGACGGCACCACGGCGCGCTTGCCGGCCAGGCTGTCGCGGACGCCATCGGTGAAGGGAGTCGCTTCGTCATCGAAGCACCAGGCCATGGTGACCGCGCAGCCGAGGACGAATTCTTCCTGAGTTTGCATAGGCAAATCCGCTCGTGATGCGGGTCAGAAGCGACGTCCTTCCTCGATCAGATCGCGGACGGTGACGCCTGCGCCGAGCGTGTTGCCCTTGCTGAAGACTTTCAGCTCCTCGATGACCTGCCGCACGTTGGGCTTGGGTTTGGCCGGTACGGCGGGCACGAGCCGGGCCACTGGCTTGCCGTGCTTGGTGATGGTGAATTCCTCGCCTTGGGCCACACGCTCCAGGAGCTGGGGCAAATGGGTCTTGGCCTCAAATGATCCGACCGTTTCCATGAACACTCTCCTCTGTAGGATTCAACTGGTATAGACTAGTCTATTAGAAATCCTCGTTCTTGCCAAGCCAGAAACGGTAAGTGCCCCCATCACCCCAGCCCAAGAAGGTTGGGCTGCACGGGTTCTCCCGACCTGGGCGATTTGACGGCATGTATGGACGGCGCACGTTATTCCGGCGCTCATCGCCTGTCGTGCCCATAGATCTCATAGATCTCACTCGCGCGGACCGTGAGATCTATCGAGATCTATTGGAGCTGGCGTGAGATCTATGGAGCCGGCGTGGCATCTATGGCACGCATGGAGCCGGCGTGGCATCTATGGCACGCATGGAACCGGCGTGGCATCTATGGCACGCATGGAGCCGGCGTGGCATCTATGGCACGCATGGAGCCGGCGTGGCATCCATGGAGCTGGCGTGAGATCGATGGCTGAGACAGATCCATGCTTCGGCGGATCACGTCAGTGCACCGCAGCGAAACGGAAACCACGCTGCAAACATGCCACCGCTTGCCACTTTCCTGCCACTTCAGAAGTACAGTCATAAGACACGTAAGCTCAACTCGCCTTTGCGGTTGCGCAAGGTAGTACCCTCGCCACACGAGGGTGCGCCAACGAGTGCCGGTTTTGCCACTTCTCCGTGGCCCATTGCCGATGTTCAGCCGTTCATGGAACGGTTGCGTTGTTTTCACCTACAGGTTCCCCAGCGGCAATGCCCAGAACTCCAAACGTCTTGGTCACCTCATCAGCCCGGCACGTGATCGATCCTGATTTCAACCCGATCGCCGCGGACACAAATGCATGCATGGTCCGACTGTAATTCGATTGGGGTTTGAAATCTCCAGCCAGATTATTTACCCTACCCTGCGGGAAAGTTCTCAACTTTCCCAGTCACGACCTTTCCGCGATCCAAAGGCTGGGGGGTTCCAGCTCGGTCCGGGGGGTCTTTCTCAAGGAGATGCATCGATGGTAAGACACCTGACGACATTGGTCCTGGGCGGAATCTTGGGATCGATGGTCCTGGTGGGCAATGCGGAAGCCTGTCACAAGAACAAGTGCAACGGCGGTTGTCGAACGACAGTCGTCTGCGCGGCGCCGGTTCCGGCACCCTGCGTCCAGCCCGTGGCGTACTGCAAGCCCGTTCGTTGCGCAAGCCGGTGGTGGCGAAGTCGTGCGCACCCAGGATCAGACTGTGCTGCAAGCTCAGCTTGCCGAAGTTCTGCCACAGGAAGTGCGCCCCGCCGACCCCCGTCTGCTACGCCGTGGCAGCCCCCGTCACCTATCCCACCCCCCAGGCTTCCGCTCAGCACTGAGTGCCGCTTCAGCCCCTTACCCTCCGAATCTCGCGACGGCATCCTGGCACAGGCCGGCGTGACGAGTAAAACCTGTGAAGCAGTCCGGTCGGGCGAAGAGGGACTTGGTGTCGCGCCCGATCGGAATGTTTCTGCTGTCATCGGCGGCGAGTCTCCTCGAGGCGCTCGTACTCGCTGAACGGGAAGATCCAGACCAGGGCCACGCCCAGCTTGGTGACGGTGTAGGCCGGCCGGCCCTCCCCGACGAGCGTCCGGTCTCCCCTCGAGAACGACCCCGGCCGGTTCTGCATCACGATCCATTGCGCTTGGCCAACCCCATCGATGTGTTCCAGTTGCCGAGGCAGTTCGCCAATCCGACGCAGATAGAGCCAGGATTGCGGGAACGTGCTAAACGCAATCGTCCGCCCCGGTGCTGTGTGCTCGGCAAGCCAGCGGCGTGCCTCCGGGCTGAGGGCGTCCCAGTAGTACGTGGGCTCCATTCCCAGAGCCGTCGCCCCCGGGAGACCTGCGACAATCGGGCTGAAGTACGACAGCGGCACCGGCATCATCACGATGATGCTCACCGCGCCCTCCAGGAGCGCCGCGGTAACCATTACCTTGGCCCAGCGCTTCCAAACCTCCAGCAGGAATCGCGCGCCCAACCCGGACAGAAGCGCCAGCATGCCGAACGCGGGCAGGAAGAGCCTTACGCCATCATGGCCCGGTGTGTGCGGCAGCGCACGGAGAATCATCAAGAAGACCCAGTGCCCGGCAATCAGAACTCCGATTGACTCGCTTCGCCAGTGTCTCAGGGCTCTCCCGAGTCCGAGACCGGCCATCATCAGAAACCCGACCGGCGTCACGAGCAACGTCCAGACCAAGGTGTTGTACCACGGGAGCGACTGCTTGGGGGTATCGTAGACCGTCCCCAGGAATCGGATCTTGATTGGTATCGTTTTGCCGCGGCCCAGGTTCGAATCCAGGAACCGAACGACTCCGCTGACCGGTTCGCTCCACCAGGGGGGCATGAGAGCGAAAAGCACGACAAAAGCGATCAACAGGCCGACGGCCAGCGTTTTCAGGCCTTGCCGGCTGCGATACAGGCCCGTCCAGGCCAGGAACGGCAGTGGAACAAACCATCCGGTCAGCTTGGTTGCGGCGGCGCAGCCGAGGACGATCCCGAAAACCACACTCGGCAGCCAGCGGATCCGGTGACCCGAGGAGCTGGATTCCGGCGCAGCGGCCTGGGCGAAAACGATGACGGACAGGACCCAGAGCGACGTCAACAAGCCGTCATAAGAGGCATAGTGCCCATGGCCGAAGAGATTCGGCTGAAGAACCCAGCTCCCCGCGGCCAGCACCGCCGGCCAGAGACCCCACCGGGTAACTGAGAAAAAGAAGACGACGCCGGCCGTCAGGGAAAAAAACAGGATTGGCCCCAGGCGCGCTCGCGGCAAGTCTTGCCACGACGGAGCCAGCAAATCACCAATCAGCCCGACCAGAGCATAGAACGGAGGATGGCCGTGCGGCTCTTCGCGCGCAAACGGCCAGAACCACACCAGCACGTCGTGGTCGAAGAGCAGCTTCGTGCGCGTATCAAGCTGAGAAGGGCGGGGCGGGGGGGTGGCAGCGTCCCGCTGAACCAGGTCTTCGTCGAGTGGCAGCGGCCGCCACTCGGCCGCAAACCGGGTGGGGTCGCGCAGGCCCCGAAACCAGTCCCGGAGCCGCTGTTCTCGGCCGAGGGTGTATCCCTCGTCCCAGCCGATGGCCATCCGCGGCTCGGTTGCCAGCATGAGGAGCATGGTGACAACAAAGACGCCGACACTGCCCAGCAGTGCTCTGGCCCGGGCCTTCGACATTCCCGCAACGTAAGACAACGCTGACGATTCCGGCGGGCTCTCTGACGCTCGCCCACCATCAGGTTCTCGCCTTGCAGTTCGGGTCAGATCTCGGCGGTGGCGAGGCTCGGCGCTCTGCGTGCTCGCGGCTGGCTCGGTCTCCGCCGAACGAATGAGGGCGATCTCCGCACAGTTTGGAAACGACGGGCACCGTACGCATTCGCTCCAGATCCGCTGCGGCAGCTCGGACTTATCGATCTGCCGGTAGCCGCAGCGCTCGAAAAACCCGGTTGCGTTCGTGAGGGCGAAGACCGACGTGACCTCGAGCTCACGGGCCAATTCCCAGCAGGCCTCGACCAGGTGCCGGCCTACGCCCATCCCCTGCACGTGCTCGGCCACCGCCAGGCATCGAATCTCGGACAAGTCTTCCCAGAATACGTGCAGAGCCGCACATCCAACAACTTGGTTGTCGGCGTCGACCGCCACGAAAAACTCGCGAATCGACTCGTAAAGCTCTGCGAGCGACCGGCGGATCATCAACCCTCGGTCAGCGTACACCCGAACCTGTTGGTAAATGCCGGGGACATCACCAACGCGCGCGGGACGAATGGTCAATCGAGGAACCTCCCTGGCCCGGCATCCTGCGCCGGTCCCCTTGACGGGGAATCTGCCGTAACATTTAGGCAAACTGTGTCTTGTGAATTCCGCACTCTCTCGGCCAATTCACCATTGTAGATGGCCCGAGTCGAGAATCAAGATTTGGGCCTTTTCGAATGGGCCAGGATCGGGACGTGGACGGGTGGCAGATGTTGGGTGGAGCGTGGTGTCAGCGAGACAGGGTTGGCGTGGCTGACGTGTCGAGGCCCGCCGTGACGTCTCGGTGGTCATCGTGGGGGGCGTGTGACTGCTCTCGCCGGAGAGGAAGAACCCGGTTTTCGTAGAACGAGACCATGTGCCGGTAGTCCGGACCATGCTTTACCTTGACCAGCCCGACCGAGCGGTCGATCTCGTCAGCGGCTTGGGTGAGCGTCCAGCCGCAGTATTTGGTCCGATAGGCGATTTGAACCATCGACGTGCGGTTCAGCCCATGGTGGCAGTGAAAGTACACCGGGTAGTTCTTGGGCTCGGCCAGCACAGCGGCAGCCTGGTCGAGCAGGTCGGAAATGGCATCTTCGGCCGCGCGGTCGTTGGTGCCGCGGTTATCGACGATGGGAATATGCACCCAGTTGACGCCGAGATCGGCGGCCAGCTTTCGCTCCTGGACGCAGAGATAATGATCCGGCGGATGGGCCAGGGCCAGCACGGTCTTGATCTTGTGGTCGTGAACGATCGCACGCATTGGCCAGGGCTTCTGCCAGGCGCCGCGGAAGATCCTGTGCGGCTCGACCGTCACGAATTGACTGGGAAAGACATAATCATGACCATGCCGCCACAGTCTGTTGGGCGGCGATGCCCGCCACTCCGATCGAGAGCACTCGGCGAATCCAGACACGCCGGTTGATCATCGCGCCCATCTCCCGCGGAACGAGACCTCGTATCTCATCGTCGTCTTCCTGTTCTTCGCCAGCCGATCGGGCGATGCCCAAAGCGGGGTGGGGGATCGTAGCAGGAGAGCCAATGACCGGCAAGCCGGAACGCGGCTGGCGAAAATCGTTGAGCCAGGCTAAATCTCATCGCCCGTCCGGCGGCGGTTTCTTGAACGATTCTTCTCCGAATGAGAGCTCGGGTCGTCAAATTCCCGAAAACCGTTAAGATCCAACCCATACACAACCGAAGACGATCGAGTTCTCTCCTCTTGCGACTCCGGGCGTGCGGCCCAAGAGCTGGAGGAGAAGCAGGCAGCCACTCCAGGGATCAATCCGGTCCCCGACCCCGAGATTGGAATTCATTGCTCATGATGCCCGTTCACCCCCGGCAGGCCGGATCGCTTATGATGGATCGTGGGCACATGGTCTCGCTAATGCACCAGCTAGAGGAGCCGGCCTTGTCGACGCGCAACGACCGCCCCAGTGGTCCGATCTCACGAATCGTGGGCGTGTACCAGATGGTGCTGCGGCGCACGCTCGAGCACTTTTTTCCGGACGCGATGCTGGACGTCGCCGGCGATCGGAGCATCATCGACTGGGACGGCTCCGCGGATGAGACGTACTACCGGCTCATCGACGACCCGGACGGCCTGAGTGTCGATATCGAGTGGCTGGGAACCCGGTCTGGCGTTCCAGCCGGGCAACCCATCGCCCCTCCTGTCGACGCGAGCGCCACATGGTCGCGGTGATCGTGGGGGCGATCGACCTCCGATTCCGCGGGCTCTTCAATCAAGAGTTGTCTCATCGCCTCGATCGTTTTCAATATCAGACGGAAGACCTGATCGTCGCAGACTTTCTCGATACGGTCGCCCATCACCGGATCCCCGCCGTCCTCGAGGCGCTCCGGGTGGCCGCACTTTCGACCTACGAGAACCGCAGGGTCTCCACCGGGGCACTTCTCCTGGGCACCGAGCACGACCCGGCGGCGCCAGCCTACAGAAACCTGGAGGGCGCTCCCAGCTTCACCGCTCGCTTGACGGCGATCAAAGGTTTTCACCGGCTCTGCGACGGGGTGCGAACGGTGTTCCTGGTCGACCGTCAGGGTGACCTCGCGCGACTGATCGACGTCGCCCGCTGGGCCGAAGCCACTCAAGGGACCGAGCCTCTCGTCCATCCTTGCCCCCAGCCCTACGTCAACCACGCCAAGGCCACGCGCTCCGGCGGGCACGTCTGCCTGGTCTTGACCCCCAGCCAGGAGATCAAGGTCTTCGCCGAGGGAACCTTGATGTTCAGCTTCAGCCACGCTCGGTGGCGGCTGCTCGACATCCCCACCAAGTTCGCCGTCTGGTGCGAGGCGGTCGGCCGCTGCGGCTGGCGTGATCTCGCGTTGTCGATCTTCCAGGCAGCCCTCAACCTGGGCGAGTCGCGGCAGGGAGCCCTCTTCGTCGTACTCCGCGATCCCGTGAACTCGATCCCGCAGCTCATCGCCCCGGCTGACCAAATCGCGGCGGAGGCCGGTCGGCGACGATCCCCAGGACCCCGAGAATCTCTCACCCAGGCACGCCAAGCGAGCCCTCCATCATGTCGTGCGGGGAATGCAGCTGGCCGATCTCGAGCCATCGGTACTGGAGGCCATCGCCTGCCTGGACGGTGCCGTCGTGACGGACCATGACGGGCCATTGATCACCTTCGGCGCGATCTTGCGGATCGCTCCGGAGTCCCTCGAGCTGGGCCGGGCGGTCCAGGGCGCGCGCACCTTGGCCGGCCTTGCCGCCTCGCTCCACGGACCCGTCATCAAGGTCAGTGAAGATGGCTACTTGACCATGTTCCTCAAGGGCCGGCGGGTCTGGGACCTGTGAGCCCGCAAGTCACAAGACGTCAGGCTCGAAAGCCTGACCTACGGCCGGCGCGTCTGTGACCTGTGAGCCTGCAACCCGCGACACAAGACGTCAGGCTGGAAAGCCTGACCTACGGCCGCCGCGTCTGCGACCTGTGAGTCTGTCAGATGGTCTCCATGATCTTCTTGAGCACCGCCTCCGGCGGCCGCAGCGACTCGTCAGGCAAGAGCGCCAGTGGGGCGGGGGTCATGTTCTGAATGGTCACGAAGTCGCGGCGCTTGGAATCGACGTAGATCAATCCCGTGAGGAACTCGTTGTTTCGCTGGCTCTCGTCGAGCAGCTTGAGCGCCGAGACCCGGTTGGTGACATCGTGCTCTTCATGGTGCAGCGCCTTGAGGGTGATCCACGAACCGTCATGGAGCTGCACGCGGGTTGTCTGGCCGGCCTTTTGCTCGACCTCGATCTCGGGCAGCCGGGGCACGAAGCCCACCTCGTGGAGCTGCTCTTCGTGTTCCTTGGCCCAGTCCCAGCTCTTGGTCGAGCCGTCGAAGTCATTGAAGGTGACGCACGGGCTGATGATGTCGAGCACCGAGGTCCCCTTGTGCTTGAGCGCGGCCTTCAGGAGCGGAACCATTTGTTTCTTGTCGCCGGCGAACGACCGCGCCACAAACGACGCTCCCCCCACGATGGCCTCGGCGCACATGTCGAACGGAGGGACCTCGTTGGCCTCTCCGGTCGGGCGCCGCAGATGCTGGTTCAGGTCGGCCGTTGCCGAGAATTGACCCTTCGTCAGTCCGTAACAGCCGTTGTTCTCGATGATGTAAACAATCGCCAGATTGCGGCGGCAGACGTGCTTGAACTGTCCCATTCCGATGTTGGCCGTGTCGCCGTCGCCGCTGATGCCGATACATAGCAGCTTGGAGTTGGCCACCAGGGCCCCGGTCGCCACCGACGGCATGCGGCCGTGCAGGGCGTTGAACCCGTGGCTGGACTGAAGCAGGTATGCCGGCGTCTTGCTCGAGCAGCCGATGCCGCTCAGCTTGATCGTGGCGTACGGATTGACGCCGATCGACTTGCAGGCTTCGATCAAGTAACTGGTGATGCTGTTGTGGCCGCAGCCCTTGCACAATGTCGACGGCAGCCCTTGAAAGGCCAAGGTCGGCAGCATGAACGACTGGCCGTTGGACTGCACCTGGATCATCGCTTCACTGGCCATGGTCAAAGCGCCTCAAATGATGGATTGACTTCAACATAAAAACACATCGATGTCATTTTGCTGTTCAGCCGGCGATCGGCCCGACGGGAGCTCCCGGTTTATTCTGCCGAGAGGTGCTCGTCATGAGGTACCGGCGGATTGTCGCTCTCGACGTCGCCGGTGGGCCATCCCGGCCCCGACGGGTTCTTTTCCCAGCCGAGAATGGGCCGCACGATGTTCTGGGCGGCGATCGGCGTCCCGTTGTAATGAGTGATCGGAATTAACCGGTCGGCTAGCGCGCCGTTCAAGGTCGACTTCAGGATCGAGGTGAGCTGGGCGTCGCGGTTCTGCTCGACGACGTAAACCCGCTGGTGCGCGCTCGACGAATCGCCGGACTTGGTCGCTCAGGGGCAGCGCACGGATCCGGCAGTAGGAAAACGAGATTCCCTGGTCGCGAAGCAGGTCGCGGGCCTCGACGACTGCCCAGTGGGTGCCGCCGTAGGCGATCAGCCCGACCGACGTGCTGGGCACGCTGTCGATCACGGGCGGCGGCAGCGCCTGGCGGGCCGTCTCGAGCTTGCGCGCCAGCCGGTCCAGGTTTTTCTTCCAGTCCTCGGGACGTTCGCTGTAGCCCGACTTTTCGTTGTGGCCTGTGCCCCGGGTAAAGTAGGCCGATAACGGGTGCTCGGTGCCCGGTATCGTGCGGTAGCAGACGCCGTCGCCGTCGACGTCCTTGTAGCGCTCGAACTGCCCGAGCCGCTGGAGGTCCTCGGCGTTCAGCACCTTTCCCCGCTGGATCGGCTTGGTGGGATACGGGAACGGGTCGCTGAGCCAGAGGTTCATGCCCAGGTCGAGGTCCGTCGCCATGAATACGGGAGTTTGAAACTGCTGAGCCAGGTCGAGGGCCTCGATGGTCAACTCATAACATTCTTCGACCGAACCGGGAATCAAGACGATGTGTCGCGTGTCGCCGTGGCCCAGAATGTGGAGCTTCAGGATGTCTCCCTGGCTGGTCCGCGTGGGCAGGCCCGTGCTCGGGCCCATCCGCTGGACGTCGATGATCACGACCGGGATCTCGGCAAAATACGCCAGGCCGACAAACTCGGCCATGAGCGAGATCCCCGGTCCAGCCGTGGCTGTCATCGCACGCGCCCCGGCCCAGCCTGCACCGATGGCCATGCCGATGGCTGCCAGCTCATCCTCGGCCTGCACGACCGCGAACGTACGCGTGCCATCCGGATTGACTCGGTGTTTTTTGAGGAATTCCTCGGCGTATTCTGCCAGACTGCTTGATGGCGTGATGGGATACCACGTCAAGACGCTCGCTCCGCCGAACAAAGCCCCCAGGGCCGACGCTTTGTTCCCCTCGATCAGAATCTTCTGGCCCTGCATCGGGAGCCGCTTGACCTGGAATGGCAGGTCGGCCGGCAAGTTGGCCGAAGCCCACTCATAGCCGGTGCGTGCGGCATTGATGTTCACCTCGCCGGCCTTGGCCTTGCGACCGGGAAACTCGCGGCGAATTCCGGCCTCGACCGCCTCGAATTCGATCCGGCAGACCGAGGCCAGAACGCCCACGTAAACCATGTTGATGACTTTGCGCAGCTTGTCTCGGTACGACTTGTCGGCCTTGTCGGGAGGATACGCCTTCTCGACGAGCTTCTGGAACGGAACCGGAAAGAACTGAACGTCGTTGCGGAGCTGGCTCACATCCACGTCGAAATCGTCGCGGTAGATGCAGATCGATCCCGGTTTGAGCTGGAGCGTGTCGTCCTTGGCGGTCTGTTCGTTCATGCAGACGAGGATCTGCGGGTCGAGAAGATGCCCGACGTAACCCTTTGCGCTGGCACGGATATGGAACCAGGTGGGCAAGCCCTCGATATTCGACGGAAACACGTTCTTGCCACTGCACGGAATCCCCATCTCGTACAAGGCGCGCAGGATGACCAGATTGGCCGACTGGCTCCCCGACCCATTGACGGTTCCGACCCGGATCGCCAGATCGTTGATCGTGGGAGCGAAAGTCGCTTGCCCGGCAAGTGCCGGGGCTTCTTCGACCGCGGACAGGGTGGATGGCATGTTGTTCCTCGCGATGAGGGCGGCAGCGACCCCACGTCCCATGCGACCCGCCGGCCAGTGGAAGCCGCCGGTACGTCGCTGAGCCGACTCTCATCCAGTTACAGGAATCAGGGCGTGAGTGTCCCTCGTCAGTCGTTTAGTCCATCACATTCCGCCAGGGTTCGCAAGGGGACACCTGTCGCTCGCCGCTCGACACTCCCCGTTACCACGCCGGGATGCAAAGGAGGCAACCTCCATTGACACAATTCGTGCAAAGACCTAGCGTGCGGCGGCCGATATCTCCATGAGGGAGATCGTGCGCGAAAATGGGTGCCGATACCCCCCATGCCCTCGCTCGAGGCCCAAAGGAGTGATCGCCGATGAGCAGCCCGTCGCAATCTGTCGCTGTCCCCGCTCTGAACCTCCGTTTACAATACCAGGCCATTCGCGACGAGATTGAGCCGGTTTTGCTCCGTCTGTTCGAAAGCCAGATGTTCGTCCTGGGCCCGGAGGTCGACGAGCTTGAGACCTCGCTGGCCCACTACTGCGGGGCAGCCCGCGGAATCGGCTGTGCCTCCGGCACCGACGCCCTGATCTTGCCGCTTTTGGCACGCGGTATCGGGCCGGGGGACGAGGTGATCACCACGCCCTACTCTTTTTTCGCCACCGCGGGCTCGATCTGGCGCACCGGTGCCAAACCAGTCTTCGTCGACATCGAGCCGGATACCTACAACATCGACCCGGCGCAGATCGAGGCGGCCATCACACCCCGGACCCGGTCGATCATCCCGGTCCATCTTTACGGCCAAACCGCCGAGATGGATTCGATCAACTCGATCGCCCGCAAATATGATCTGTTCGTCCTCGAAGACGCTGCCCAGGCGATCGGTGCGGCTTATAAGGGACGCAACGCAGGCAGCCTGAGCGACGCGGCGGCCCTGAGCTTCTATCCCACCAAGAATCTCGGCGGATGCGGCGACGGCGGTATGATCTTGACCGACGATCTCGGGCTCGCCCGCTCACTCTTGCGGCTGCGGGTGCATGGCATGGAGCCCAAGTACTACCATCACGAGGTGGGCTTCAATTCCCGGCTCGACGCCCTCCAGGCGGCCGTACTCCGGATCAAGCTTCGGCACCTCGAGGCCTGGACCCAAAAACGCCGTGAGGTTGCAGTCCGCTACCACGGCCTGTTTGAAACTCACCGGCTCACCGATCAGGTCGTTCTGCCTTGCGAGCGAGCGGGCAACCGGCACGTGTTCAACCAGTACGTCATCCGCGTCCCTGGAACCCTGCGCGATCCGTTGCGGGACCATCTGACTGCGCGACAGATCGGCACGGAAATCTACTACCCCGTTCCGCTTCACTTGCAGCCCTGCTTTGTGCCCCTCGGCTATCTCGCCGGCGATTTTCCAAATTCGGAATCAGCCGCGCGCGAAACTCTCGCCCTGCCGATCTATCCCGAGCTCACCGAAGACCAGCAACGGCTCGTCGTCGCCACGATCCGCCAGTTCCTGGATTCTGCCCGCGGAGGCCTTGCCCCAGCCGATAAGGCCGCATGACCTGCGCGGTGTTCCCGCTTATGTCTGCCTGAAGGTGTGACGACGACTTCCGGGGCAAAATACCCGGCTGCTATGGGCGCTCACTCGGGGGTAGAGACGAGGCCCGCTCGGTGCGAGCATGTGCCGAGCTCTGCTGACGGACAAGCTCGGAGAGCGCTTCCTTGTGCACCCGCGAGAGATAAGACTTGGAATAACCAAGCTGGTCGGCGGCTTCGCCGAGGCTCATGCCATAGACGTAAATCAGCCGGCAGGCCCAGGCATGGACCGTGGGAAGCTGGGTCAGCCACTCTTCCACGACTTCGACCGACTCGGACATCTCGCCGACGGGTAATTCGGGACGCATGCCGATCACTTGTCCGTGCAGGTCGGCGTTCCTCCCCAGGTCTTGAAATATCGGGCGAAACTTCTCGTCCCCGCGCCACCCGGCCCCCAGCCAGAAACGCGTGCACGCTCTCAGTGCGCCCTCGATGTGGCGGCGCGCGTACGTGGCGAAATTCACGTTCTGTTCCGGATCATAGGTCCTGGCTGCTTCCACGAGTGCCAGGTATGCCGTCGATTGAAGCTCGTTGCGCTCGACCACACGTGTCGATTTGCATCCCTGGGCCAGTGCCTGCGCCATCGGAAGGTACCGCGAGGCCAGCCGCTGCTGGTCCTCGCTCAGAGTCTCCCGAGGCTCCGTCGGATTGCACTTGAGCGGAAAGGACCACGCATCGCTGGACGCGGAAGATGATGGGGCAGCCGCTGGCGGCCGATTGGGATTGGCCTTCCGGGGAAAGGCGCTTCGCCCAGTGCGCGAAGGCCCGTGCTTCCTGGTCCGTTTTCTTCCCAAGATCCACCTCGCTACTCGCCTTCAAAACCGTGCTTTCCGCTGGCGCCCAAATGACGCCCATGTCTCTCGACACTCTGGACAGCTTCAGGCGTTCCCGGAACAATCGACGTCGCGGAGCCAGCCGATCCTCGCATCGCGAACCGCAGCAATCGTCCGACCAAGCCGACGATCTTCCCGCATCAACAACCCCTGTGTCTTAATAAAGAAATTGATCGGGAATTATTAGGCGATTCATGACAATGTTCTTCTCCAAATCAAGATTCGTCCGCCAAAAGGTCGCCTATTACATCGCAGATTCGGCATAATATCCTGCGAACGGGAAATCAGATTGCGAAAAAGCGATCAACTTGATCGGAATGGTGCACCAGTCAAGGTCGCGACCCCACGTGACGTGGACGGGGGCGTTGCGGACTCGACGGAGCAGGGCGGGGGGGTGGCACTCGATCACCACGTGCGCTGGGTGGCTGGTGTCCGCGAGCGGCTCGTGTGCTGGTACGTCGAGGCAGGCCGGGACTTACCCTGCGCGCGAATCGGGACCCATACCGAATTCTGGTTTCCGAGCTGATGCTGGTACAGACCACGGTGGCAGCGGTGATCCCCTATTTTGAGAGGTTTATGAGCCGGTATCCCGACGTGTCGGCGTTGGCGGCGGCAGACGAAACCGAGGTTTTGAAGGCGTGGGAAGGGCTGGGTTACTACCGGAGAGCCCGTCAGCTTCACTCGGCAGCGCGGGCGATTGTCCGCCACCATGGGGGAGTGATTCCTCCGGATAGGGAGGCGATCCGCGCACTCCCCGGCGTCGGCCGTTACGTCGCCGGCGCGATCCTCTCGTTTGCGTTCGACCAGCCCGAGCCGGTTGTCGAGGCCAATATTCAGCGTGTTTTGGCCCGGCTTCTGGCCATTCGGCAGGATCTCAAGCTGGCGCCGGCCAAGGCGCGGCTCTGGCAAGCGGCCGAGCGGCTGGTGCCGGCCAGGAATCCCGGCGTCTTCAACCAGGCGCTCATGGAGCTGGGCGCTCTGGTTTGCACGCCGAGAGAGCCGGCATGTCTCTTCTGCCCGGTTGCAAGCTTCTGCGAGGCCAGGCGGCTAGGCCTCCAGGATCGATTGCCGCAAATCACTCGGAAACCGCCTCCCCAGGCGGTCACAGAAGCCGCTGCCGTCATTGTGCACCAGGGACGAATCCTGATCGTGCAGCGCGGTCCTGGAAGGTTGTGGGAGCACTTCTGGGAATTTCCAACCATCCATCTCAAAGGGGTCGATCCGGCGGGCCGGTCCCTGGGAGCCGAGGTCGATCCCGCCGAGGCTGTCAAGCGCCTCACCGGGATCACCATTGAGATCGGGCCAGCGGTAACGACGATTGCGTACAGCGTTACCAACCATCGCGTCAAGTTGATCGTTCGCCTGGGAACAATGCTCCGAGGCAACCCCAGGCCAGGGCCGGGCCTGGTCGAGGTCCGCTGGGTTGAGCCGGGAAGCCTGGTCGAGTACCCGTTCAGTTCCGCGGGACGCCGGCTGATCGCCTGGATCAATCAAAACCGAGACTGCGCTGCCGGCCGGTCCGTAGCGAGGCGCCGCGCTGCCCGCGGTCGGCTTCCGTCGCTAGCCCAACTTTCGCACCCGAGATGAGATCACCCCTTATTTTGTAGGGGCGAACGTCGTTTTCAGTCACTATAATCGAACAGGATCAATCAGCTCCAGGTCTTGATTGGTTGCATTATTTCCAGTGGGACACCCAGCAGCCGGTAGAGTTCCAGATGCTCCGGTTCGGGTGTCATCCCTTTGCGGATGCGAAGGAGCTTTCCGCCGTCCGATGGCAGGACGATCGTCGCCACTTGGTGTGTCGCCAGAGTCTGGCGTACCGTTGCCCAGGAGGTGTGAACTCCCTGATTCAACAACGTGGTCTCGATCGCGACCAGCAAGTGATAGGCGAGCACGCACAAGAAAATATGAGTCTCCACTCGATGTTCCAGGTGATGGAAGATCGGCCGTTCCGCCAACGGCGTTTTGATCATCCGGAAGGCATTCTCGGCCCGAGTCAGCGTCATATACATCAACCACGCCTCGCGGGCGGAAAGGTCGATGCGATCGGTGCGTAGCAAGTAACCGCCATCGAGCAATTCGGCGTTGGCTTTCTTGTCGGCGTTGGGCTCGTGAGTCAGCTTCCCGCTGGTCGCATCCCAGGTGATCGTGTGATAACGGCCAACGCGGGGATAACGTTCTTTAAGTCGCCCGATTGCCTCTCCAATGGCGATCTCGCGTTTGAGCCGACCCTTCTCGATCCGCTGCTGTAACCGGTCAAGATCAGCGAGGAAGCGTTGTTCTTGCTTCTCGCGAATCGCGCGGTCTTTGGCCACTCGTTCTTCACTGTGACACAGCACGACTAACTCCGCTCCCTGGCGGACCGATTTAACTCGGACTACGGACTTCTTCTGGCACGGATTCAAGGGCGATGGTTCACGGGGAACCAGTTCAAAGCCTTCCGGCTCCTCGAACTGGTCCAGCCACTTGTCTCTCTCGGGCTGCCGAGCTGCCACCACATAGTGGTGCTTGCGTTGTTGGATCTCGGTGAGATTCTCGGCAAAGGCCATGCCGCGGTCGACAACGACCGTGGACCCCTCGGGCATGCCGACGCGCTCTTTGAGGAGATCGAGAATGCGCCCCAACGTGTTGCGATCCTGGGCATTGCCTTCGAAGATTTCATGTGCGATGGGAAATCCTTCCCGACCGATCACCAAGCCCACCACGACCTGCTTGCAGTCGGGGCGTTTGTCACGCGAATAGCCGCGTTTGGCCTTGGGATTTCGCTTGGCTTGGCCCTCGAAATAGGTGCTGGTCAGGTCATAGAGGTAGATCGTGGTGTCGAGCTGGAACAAACGCCGCTCTTGCTCGACTAAGTCCGACTCGATGGTGGCGCGGTTGGGATGGAGCCGATCGAGGTTGCGATAAAGGGAATCGTCAACCAAGGTTGTGAAATCCACACCGAGAATGTCTCCCAGCGCTGTGGAACGGATCCAATCCGGCATGGCGTGCTCGCTGTCGGGATGAATCAGCCGGTTCAAGGTCATGGCGCAAGTGAGTTGGATGGCCTTGATGGAGAAACCCCTTCGCTTGAGGATCGCGTCGAATCCCAACCGCTTCCAGAACTGGAAGCCAACATGGACTGGGCCAGCCGTGCGGTGCTGCGTGGCAGTGACCCCGTCTACACGCACGGTGACGAGATCGCCGGACCGATCCGAATCACGGGTAGGCTCGATGGGCTCAGGAGACGAACGAGCCCCGCGAACACGAACCCGGCGGACGATCTGCTCTACTTCTGGATCGGAGTTTGAGAAGAGATCGCGCTGACCGACCAGCGCTTCCTCGACCTTGTGGGCCAGCCGAAGCCAGTCCTCGGCAGGCCGAGGAGAGAGGTCGCCCAGCGAACAGATGACCTTTTGCCGCGGTCCTTTGGGCGTGTGGACGGACTCGACCAACAGATAGTTGGTATAGGTCTTGTCCTTGTACCGGCGGGTAGTCTTGCGGACGTACATAGCCACTATGAGTACCTGGTCTCCCCAAAAAATCAAGGGAAGCTTCGCCACTTTTAGTCACTATAACGGCCGAATGAGTGAAAGAACGCTTAAGAATAAGTAGGTGCACAGCCGAAAATCGGCTATCTCTTAATTCTCTCCTGCGAAGGTTGGGCTAGGGCATCGGCTTGAGAACATCCGCAATGTAGGCGTCGAGATCGTTGGCCATCTGGTCCAGACATCGAGCTGTCTTGGCCTTCGCCGCATCGAGATCGCCCTGCCCGGCGGCCTCGGTCTGCGCGAACAGGTAAAACTTGATCTTGGGCTCGGTTCCCGACGGCCGGGCTGCCCATCGGGTGCCAGGTCGTTCGGTGTGGAAAATGAGCAGGTCCGTGGACGGTCGGGGCAGGGGGCGGGGGGCCGCTCTTCGACCGAGCGAGCGGACTTCGTGAGCCTTGTAGTCGAACGCTTCGGTAAGAGCCAATCCTCCGATCTCGCGAGGTGGACGTGCGCGGAGCGCGTCCATTACCATCCCGATCTTGGCGAGCCCTTCACGGCCTTCGAGCTCCTTGGTGATGAGCCGGTCGCCATGATGGCCTACCTCAATGTAGAGATCGTCAAGATATTCGAGCACGGTCTGCTCGCGCTCCTTGACCGTGGCGGCAAGCTCGGCAAACAGCAGGGCGGCAACGGCCGCGTCCTTGTCTCGGGCGTGGGTGCCTTTCAGATAACCGTGCGATTCCTCGAAAGCAAACAGGAAGCTCGCCGGGCCTGCTTTGTCGATGCGGTCGGCAATCCACTTGAAACCGACCGGCAGGTCGTCCTCAGTGCCGATTCCGGCGCGGGCGGCCAGGGCGCCGGCCATCGTGGTCGAGACGAGCGTCGTGACCAGATAGTGGTCCCGGCGAAGCTTTCCCCGCGCTCTGCACTGCGTCATCACAAAGGCGGCGAGCAACACGCCGATCTGGTTGCCGTCGAGGGTCGTCCAGGCGCCTCGAGGATCGCGGCTCGCGGGAACCCCGACGCCGATGCGATCGGCGTCCGGGTCGCTCGCCAGGACCAGGTCCGCTCCGAGGCGCCTGGCTTCCGCAATCGCCGCTTCCAGTGTCCGGGGATACTCCGGGTTGGAAACATGACCGGGGACGTTTGGGAAGTCACCGTCGGGAGTGCGCTGCGAGGCCAGAATCTGAACCCGTGCGAAGCCGGCCGTCTCGAGCACCCGCGCGACCGAGCTCTCACCCACGCCATGGAGCGGCGTATAGACGATCGAGAGGTCGCGGGCCGTTGAGACCGACTCGGAAAGGACCGCTCCGATATAGACGGCGTCGAGCTCAGGGCCGATGTGTACGACAGAGCCATCGGCAAGGGCCTCCGCAATCGGCCTCTCCGGAATTTCGCAATCGGAGACCTGCTTGACGCAGTCGATGATGCCCTGATCGTCGGGGGGGACGACCTGGCCGCCCGAGCGGCCGTAGCACTTGAATCCGTTGTCCGACGGCGGATTGTGCGACGCAGTGATCATGATGCCCGCGTCACATTCCAGGTGCCGGACAGCACAGGAAAGTAGTGGGGTCGACCGCGGCTCGCTCACGAGGAAAACCCGGAATCCGGCGGCGGACAGAACGCGAGCGCAGAGCTCGGCAAACTCGGGTGATTGGTGCCGGCTGTCATGTGCGACGACGCACGATCGCGGCTTGCCGTCGACTTTCGTTCCCGCGATGTGATCCGCCAGCCCTTGCGCGCTCTCGGCAATTGTCCGCTCGTTGAGGACGTTAGTACCGACGGGATACATCTTGCCGCGCCGTCCGCCGGTGCCAAACTCAAGCACGGTGTAAAACGCGTCATCCAGCTCGTTCCACCGCTCTTGCGTGATGTCGTCCAGCAGCCGGTCTCGAAAGCGGATAAACGGAGTTCCTGTCAGCCAGCGCCGAATGTTGGCCGACGCGGATGGCGAAACGCTGCCTGCGGATTCTGCTTTCTTGAGGCGCTCGAGCGCCTCGTCGGGGTTGATCATACGAGAGCCTTTATGTGGGGCGGAGCCCGGTCGTCGATTGGTCGATCTCAAGCTAACTCCACCCGGAAATTCGAGCAAGCTCGCAACAGGAAACAAGCAACTGCGAGGCCGCGCCAGGGTCGCGGAAAACCGGACGTTCGGTTGACGCAACCGCCGACTTTAATGAAAGTTTCGTAAATCGACCACTCATTCGACCGCTTGTAAAAACGTCCCTTTTGTAAGGATATCTCCCCGCGGCAAGACGAACTTCCCATCGGGGCTCTTGCGCGATCGACGCCGTGGCGAGAAGCGTATTCAATCGGCATGACGTTTAGTGAGCGCATCTCAAAGACTTAGGACTTCCAGGTCCAATTCGCACCTCACTGGCGCCTCGTCTGGCACATGACTTGCTCTAAGGGTGCAGTCGTTGTGAAAGCGACAAATCCTTCCCAAGGATTTTTTCCTAAAGTCGCCACGACCCGTCGCTACGATGCGAGGGTCGAGCAGTTTGCCAGGATCGCGGCCGGACATCGATCGGACCGGCCGGAAAATCGATACAGACACGGAGGTCTCCATGGCTCGGTCCAGATTCCGCCGCTCGCCACGGTTCGATAACCTGGAAGGTCGTCAGTTGCTGTCCAGCGGAGGACCGAGCGATCAAGAGCAATACATGCTTCAGTTGCTCAACGAGGCACGTACCGATCCCGCGGCTGCCGCCCAGCAGATCACGAGCAACCTCAGTCCGGAGGTCGAGGCGACTCTCCAGTACTATGGCGTCAATCTTCAGCAGGTCGAACAATCGATCGGCTCGGCCACACCCCAGCCGCCTCTGGCCTGGAACACCGCTCTGGCTGACGCCGCCCAAGGACAAAGCCAGTACCAGGCCAACAATCAGATCCAGTCCCACACCGGCGCCGGCGGGTCAACTTCCCTACAACGAATCGAGGCGACGGGCTATACAAACAGCAATTCCAACGGCGAGAACGCCTACGCCTATGCCAGCTCGCCGTTGCAGGCGATGCAAGCGTTCCTGATCGATTGGGGCGTTCCCAGCGACGGCCACCGCATCAATATCCAGCAGCCCGGCGTCTCGGCCCAGAACGCCTATCGCGACGTGGGAATCGGCATCGTCCAGACCAACCCCAATAACCCGAACTTCGGTCCGATGGTGGTGACTCAAGATTTCGCCAGCCGGCCCAACTCCCAGGCCCAATTGGTCGGAGTTGCCTACGACGACACCAGCGGTACGGGCTTCTACCAGCCAGGCGAAGGCCAAGGCGGCGTTCAGATCGACGCCGTGAATCTCCAGACCGGACAAGTTCTGTCGACGCAAACCTGGGACTCCGGCGGCTACGAGCTGTCGCTGTCCGCGGGGCAGTACCGAATCATCGCCAGCCTCAATGATACCGTGATCCAGACAACGAACGTCACAGTCGGCGACCTGAACATCGAGCAAGACTTCATCATGAGCAACTCCTGGCAGGGCGGTACGCGTGAAGCGGCCATCGCCGCTGCCCAGCCAGCCCCCGTCCCGGTCGTCACTCCCCCAGTCGTCGCTCCCCCAGTCGTCGCTCCCCCAGTCGTCAGTCTTCCAGTGACCAACCCCCAGCCCGCTACTCCGCAGCCCATCTCGGTCGGATGGGTCCCCGTCGTGCCCAGCGCGCCGGTCACTAGCACCCAACAATCGGTCCTGTCCCTGCTGGCGTCGAACTGGTCGGCCTGGAACGCCAGTTGAGCGAGAACAGCCAACTGCCGGACGAGCCAACCTCACGGCGTGAGATCAAGGATGAACCCTGAAGGATGAATCACATCTTCATCCTTCGGCGACTTCAGAAACCATCCGGGGACATGATCAATTTCCCTGAAACGCCGTCGCGCATGCACTAACTCAATCATGATTCTGTGATATACTTTGCTCGTCGTCTCCAGTGATTGTGACGGTGACGCGGCGGCGATGGGGGCTGGTACGGTGTTCCCAGACGAAGACCCCCTGCCAGGTGCCGAGGTCGCACCGGCGGCTCTCCACGGGAATGGTCAGCGACGTCGAGGTCAGGATCGACCGGATGTGGGCTGGCATGTCGTCAGGACCTTCGCTGTCGTGGCGGAACGAAGGATCGCCGTCGGGCACCAGATCGGCCGCGAACTGTTCCAGATCACGCCGCACGGTCGGATCGGCGTTCTCGCAGACGATCAACGATGCGCTCGTGTGATGGATGAAAACGAAGCACAGCCCACGAACGATTCCGGATCGCTCCACGACTTGGTCGAGCGCCCGCGTGATCTCGAGCGTTCCGCGCCCTCGCGTGTCGATTGTCAGGTGCTCTCTGTGAATCATGATCGCTTTCGCCTCTGCACGTCGCTGGTCGACGCCTGAAGCCTCTTTGTTGGCTTTCCCCAGTCGCACGGCAAACCTTGCCGGTCGTGCTGAACCCCAATCGAACATAAGGCCCATTATCAGACGTTGCTATCAAGTCGGATCCGGGACCAGCCTCTTCTCGTCCGCTTTTGCACGAGTTTGTTCGCTCCCGCTCGACGGCCTCCAGGCCGAGGAGCGCTCACAGCGGCGGCCGAACGACGCACACCAGTGCCGCGATGATTCCGGCTGCGATTACGTGGAAAACGACGATCAGCGTGGCCACGCCGTAGATCGTCTGCATGCCTTCGTCCGGGCGCTGGCGGGTCCGAAGAATCTGCGCTGCAATTACCGAGCATACCCAGCTCCAATGCATCATAACATGGATCAGTAAGCCGAGTGCCAAGAGGCAGAGGCTGATGAACTGCACATCTCGCCACTGATCGTATGTGATGCCCCACAAGGTCCAGCCTTGAGCGGCGGTCGGTGGGGGGAACACGATCTCGAGCGTCGCGGACACCCAGACCAGGGTTGAGAACACGACGAGCAAGGAAATGTCGATCCAGAAGTTGATTACTGAAAGGGACAATCGGCGCGTGGGCTTCGATTGCGAACGGATCTCACGAACAGCCGGCGCCTGAGCGGAAGAGTCGTCACCGGGTTGTGTTTCAGTTAACGATCGCGTCATCAGAGCACCAGGTGCAGTATTGAAATCGATGGGAACTCGCGTTAACGTCGTCACGTTCCCAATCTGATACCGACGCCGTGATCAGTCCCGCCTCGTCGTGTTTTCGCGTTGCTTCATCCTGAGGGTGCGACCGTGAAGGGCTGGTATGTCCTCGCAACTCTGATTTTAGCGTGCTTGGCCGTCGGGTGCACGCGCCAGCCTGACGCGAACTACGTTCCGAGTCAACAGGTCCAGAAGCTCAAGCCAGAGCTGCGCGAGAGCGTTCAGACCTTCCTCAAACGTTATTGTGGCACGCTTCAGGCACCCAAGCTGCTCGGGAGTGAAGGGGTTTCCCGGCGCACTTGCCTCGCGGCGCGGCGGTTTATTCCCGTTATTGTGTGCAATGCCACGGAGTCACAGGCGACGGCAATGGGTTGGCGGCCGCGTATATGATCCCAAAGCCCCGCGATTATCGAGCTGGCATCTTCAAGTTCATCTCGACGACGTACGGCTCCAAGCCGCTCCGTGAGGATCTGATCCGAACCGTGAAGCGCGGCATCCGGGGGACGTCAATGCCGTCATTCAGTTTGCTGCCGCCCGGGGACCAGGAGGCAGTCGTCGACTATGTGCTCACTCTGACTCATCGCGGCGAGCTCGAATCCGAGCTGGCCGAGGAAGCCGTGTTCAACGAAACAATTGAGCCGTCGCGAGTTCCCGAGATGGTCACGACGATTCTCAATCGCTGGAACCTCGCCCGCAGCCAGGTCGTCTATCCATCGACGCCGATGCCCCAATTCACCGCCGCCACCGTCGACAACGGGAAGAAGGCTTTCTTGACTGTCGGCTGCGCAATGTCATGGTGACGACGGACGCGGCCAGTTGGTAACGAACAAGGCTTTGAACGATTCGTGGGGCAATCCCACCAAGGCCGCGGACCTTACATCCGGAATGCTTCGCGGCGGGACCCAACCGCTCGACATTTACCGACACATCGACGCCGGCATTAACGGAACTCCGATGCCCTCTTTCCACGGCGCACTTCAAAAGGAACCCGAGACGATCTGGAATCTCGTCGGATATGTGCTCGAGGTCGCCGACAGCCGCCGGGGAGGGAAGATATTCGATTCCGGACTGCTCGAAGACGGTATCTTGCAGCCGCTGCCCGGCGTCAAACCCGCAATCGCAGTCAAGTAAACGCTCGGATTCTCGGATCCATGGACACACAGACCAAACGACACGACCTGGAACGACTTCGGGCTCAGGTCGAGCAGCTTGAGGCCCAGATCGTCAAGGAGGAAGCTCTAAAAGGCTGGCGGCCGTCGGGCTATTACACGGCCTACTACGCGACGGCCGGCTTTCTGCTGGGAATCTTTGGCGCGATGGCGAGCCTGTTGTTCAACGTGATCGGTGCTCCGATCGCCGGCAAGACGCCTTTGCAACTCATCCGGATCTACCTGACCTTTCCGCTCGGCGAGAAGGCACTTCAGTTAAGCGATGCCGGTCAAACTGGATACGCCGTGAGCGACGGAGTCATCCTGGCTTTCGGCTGTTGCCTCTACCTAGCGACCGGCATGCTCTTGGGGATTCCGGTCTACCTGGCGCTCAGCCGGTTTGCGAGCAAGGGCGGCTTCCTAGCGCGACTCGCTGTCGCCAGCGCGATCTCGCTGGCAATCTGGGTGTTCAACTTCTATGGCATCTTGTCGTGGCTTCAGCCTCTTCTCGTCGGCGGTACGCCTGGCAACTGGATCACCAACCCCGAGTTTCTTCCCTGGTGGGTCGCGGCGGCGACCCATCTCGTTTTCGGCTGGACTATCGCCCTGCTTTATCCATGGGGCCAATACACGCCTTATCGGAGGGCGAGCGAGACCAAGACGGCTTGACCCCGCCGCATTTCTCGATTCCTTCGTCCCCGAGAAATCGCCGGAGTTTCCGGTCATCAACCTGGACTAGAAAGAGGAAACGACCTTGGAGCAGGAACGGCCTCGCCACGAAGACCTGGTCGATGATCGGCTGGTTCTCTGGTACTTCGTCGCTGCGCTCACGTTCATGTTTGCGTCGATGCTCGGCGGCCTCTTGATGGGTGTCCAGCTTTCGCGAATGAATCCGTTCAAGGGAATCGAGCTGTTCTCGCCGGGCCGATGGCGGATGATCCATACCAATGCAATCGCCTACGGCTTCCTGGCCAACGCGTTCCTGGGCGTGCTGCACTGGGCGATACCCCGGCTCACATTAAAGCCGGTATTGAGTTCGCTCCTCTCGTACGCGATCTTCTTCGCGTGGCAAGCTGTCGTGGTCGCGACGGCCATCGGTATCCTCCTGGGCGAAGCACAGGGCCTGGAATGGGGCGAGACGCCCGTCTGGATCGATCCAGTCGCGCTTTTCGGGCTCTTGCTCGTGGCCGTCAATTTCATCGCGCCCATCGCCAGAACCTCCGGACCGCTTTACGTATCACTCTGGTACTTCCTGGCTGCTTTCGTCTGGACGTTCCTGACTTATGCGATGGGTAACTTCATCCCGCAGTATTTTGTGTCCGGAACCAGCGCCGGCGCGGTCGGCGGCCTGTTCATCCACGACTTGGTCGGGCTGTTCGTGACCCCGCTCGGGTGGGGCATGGTGTACTACTTCGTGCCCATCCTGCTCAAGAAGCCGATCTGGAGCCACGGGCTATCGCTCGTCGGGTTCTGGGGCCTGGCGTTCTTTTACCCGCTGACCGGAATCCATCACTTCCTCTACACGCCGATCCCTATGTTCTTGCAGTACGGCTCGGTGATCTCGACAATCGCGGTGGAACTGGTCGTGACCACGGTCATCATCAACTTCTTTGGCACCATTCGCGGGTCGGCAGGGGCCCTGGCGACCAACCTCCCGATCCGCTGGCTCTACACGGGAATGGCGTTTTACTTTCTGACGTGCCTGCAATGCGCGTTCCAGGCAACGCTCACCTTCCAGGCGCTCATCCATTTCACTGACTGGGTTGTCGGCCATGCGCACATGGTCATGTTTGGTGTGTTCGCCATGTGGCTACTGGGGATCATGACCTACCTGATCCCACGCTTGCTCAAGACGCCGTGGTACAGTCAGCAGCTACTCGAGTGGCATTACTGGCTCTCGGCAATCGGCATCCTCGTGATGTCGTTCGACCTGATCGTGCTGGGAATCTTTCAGGGGCTAGCGTGGTCATCGCTTTTGCCGTGGGATGCCTCGCTCGACGTCTCTTTTCCGTTCTGGGCGGTCCGCCTGGTGGCGGGACTCTTCATGTTCCTGGGATTACTCGTATTCGTGTTCAATATCGCGCGGACGATGGCGACAGCTCGGGTGGCAGCGCGGCAGCTCGCGGTCGCCGGGTGAGCCTCCAGAGAAGCTCCTCGTGAGAATCAGTCGCTGTTCCAGAGGGAAGTTCGTTCATGCTGGAAACCAAGACGGGCGTCTTCTTCATCGCAGGGCTCGGCTTTTTCGCCGTCGCGTTCCTCTCGAACGCGGTTCTGCCCATCATGATGTATCGTCACTTGCCCGAGCAAACCGTCGAGCAGTTGCTGGAGAAGAACGGCAATCTTCGATTCCAGTTCGAAGACCTGGCGCGGCGGTTCCCGGACAGCTTCGCTTCGGCCTACGGCCGGCCGCCCCAGGACTCCGCCGGCCGCGAGCGATGGCTTGCCGAGAACTGCGCCAAAGCCCTGCGATACGGCCGTAAGATTTATGTCGGCGAAGGCTGCTGGCACTGCCATAGCCAGTTCGTGCGCCCGGTCTCGAACGAGGAGCGGCGCTGGGGCCCGGTCTCGAAGACCGAAGAATACCAGAACGAGCTCCAGCGCCCCGTGATGTTCGGTACCAGACGCGTGGGCCCCGACCTCAGCCGCGAGGGAGGTCGGCGCTCGAACGACTGGCAGGCCGTGCATTTTTTTCAGCCGACCTTGCTCTCCCAGAACTCGCCCATGCCCGAATATCCCTGGCTCTTTAACGGCGCGCCCGACAAGCCTAACGAGCGCGGACTGGCCCTGATCACCTATATCCAATGGTTGGGGTCCTGGCTGGAGAGCTATCCCTACTACGAAGACTACGAGCCGTCGGTCGTCTCCAGCCTCGAAGCCAAAGCCAAACAGGCAAATCCATGAGCGAGAACAAGCCCACGAGCCCTTCGACGCGGCGATCGCAGGTGATCACCACGATCGTTTTCGCGCTCGTGATCTTGATCCCCAGTTTCGTGGGGTTTGCCAACAAGTTTCGGGAATTCATCCTGATCTTTCGCGGTGACGTCGACGGCGTCTTTGCCATCACGCCCATCGTGAATTATCTGCTCGCCAGCCTCGGTTTTTTCTTCCTGTTCTGCTGGGCCATCGGCCACGGGATGTTCCGCGACATCGAACGGCCCAAGTACGCGATGCTCGACAACGAGCGGAAGCTCGACCTGGCGGACGGCGAGGACGCAGGCTGGTATTGACTTGACAGACCGGGTCGGGGCCCGCGTCCCGATGCCACATGACGGGAGGCGAAACAAGCGATCATGGCTGAACTCGTTGAAAAGACGACCGCCGAGGAAGAGAGCACGTACCATTCCTACACGGGCAATCAGATCCCCTGGTACGTGCGAGCAATCTGGATCCTGTTCTGGTGCTGTGCCATCGCGTACGTCCTGACCTGGCTGTTGCCGGCGCTCCAGTCTGAGCTCCTCAAACCACCATGACGCCATTGCCCCCGCAACCGGTCTGCGACTACTGCAAGCTGCCACTGCCGATTTCCTGGCGGAGCAACTCGCGAAGGGTGCAACAACAGGAAGCGGCGCTCTACTGCTGCCTGGGGTGCCGGGTGGCAGCCGCGGTCCTCGAAGAAAAGGGTGAGCACGGACTCCCCCGCACCATGCTCATCCGCCTGGGGCTGTCGATCTTCTTCACGATGAACGTCATGGCGTTCACGATGGCGCTGTGGACAACCGACATCTACGGCCAAGCCGTTCCCCCGAGCACCCTGGCCTCGAGCTTGAACGGCCTCTTTCGCTATATCGTTTTGCTGTTCTCGCTTCCGGTCTTCTTCCTTTTGGGTCTGCCCCTGTTCGAGCAGGCCTGGAGCAGCCTCTGGCGCGGCGTCTTTTCGACCGACTGGCTCCTGGCTTCGGGAGTCGCCGCGTCGTTTGTGTTCTCGTTTCTTTCGGTGTTCCGGGGTCGAGGCCCGATCTACTTCGAGGTAGGCTGCTTCATCCTGGTGATGACGACCCTGGGCCGCTGGCTCGAAGCCACTGGTAAGCTGAAAGCCAGTGCGGCGCTCGACGCACTCACCAAGCTGCTGCCCGAGACCGTGCGACGGATCAAGGGAGGCGAGCAAGAATTGATTCCCCGCGACGAGATCCAGAAGGGCGACCTGCTGCGCGTCTTACCCGGCGAGCGGTTCGCTGCCGATGGCCGGGTCGTCGGCCAGTCCGGCTCGGTCGATGAGCAAGTGCTGACCGGCGAGAGCCGCCCTGTCCTCAAGGAGCGCGGCGACCGCATCGTGGGGGGTACGCTTAACCTCGACGGTGATCTCACAATCGCGGTGACCGAAAGAGGCCTGGATGGTACGCTCGCTCGCATCGTCGCTATGGTTCAACACGCGCGCGAGTCGAAGGGGCGATACCAGCGTCTCGCCGATCAGGTCGCCTGCCGGTTCGTCCCGGTGGTCTCGGCGGTCGCCGTCTTGACGCTCACCGTCCACTGGACATTCGGTTCACTCGAGCGCGGTTTCTGGGCGGCCCTGGCCGTCGCTCTGATCGCTTGCCCCTGCGCGCTTGGCCTGGCGGCACCCCTGGCCGTATGGAGTGCCCTCGGCAACGCGGCCGGGCAGCGAGTATTGTTCCGGAGCGGAGAGACGCTCGAGCGTCTGGCCGACATCGCCGCAGTCCGGTTCGATAAGACCGGGACCCTCACGACCGGATCGGCGGCCGTTTCCCACTTCGCAAGCGGCCAGGACGATTCGTCCGACACGACCTTGGCACGGGCAGCGAGGCTGGCCGCGGCGGCGCCGCAGCCCATGTCCAAGGCGATCGTCGAATTTGCCGCAGCGCGCGCGGTCGCGGTGAGTCGTGAGATCATCGACGTCCGCGTGATTCCTGGGTTCGGTGTGATCGGCAGCCTGGCGCCCCTGGGGGAGCCGGCCATCCTGGGAAGCTGGCGATTCGCCGACGAGCAGGGTCTCTCAATCGAGCCCGTGCTCGCACGGGCGCTTCAAAACGCCGAATCACAGGGACTGCCGTTCACAGTCGTTGGTTGGGGCGGTAAGGCGCGTGGTCTGTTCGTTTTCGAGGAAACGTGGCGCCCCGCCGCAGCCGCCGTTGTGCGATTGCTGAAAGAATGGCATCTCGATACAGCCGTGCTGACCGGAGACCACGCCAGCCGGGGCCGCGCAATCGCACAGCAGCTCGACGTGCATGTCAAGGCCGAGCTGCTGCCGGCCCAGAAGGTCGCGGCGATTGAACAAGCCCGGCGGACAATCGGGCCGGTGTGCATGGTCGGCGACGGCATCAATGACTCGCCGGCTCTCGCTGCCAGCGACGTTGGCATCGCACTGGGCTGCGGAGCCGACGTGTCGCGCGACTCCGCGTCGATCTGTCTCCTGGGCGACGACCTCAGTCGGATTCCCTGGAGCATTGAGCTGGCGCGGCGAACGCGGCGCGTCATCCGCTGGAACCTTCTCTGGGCGTTCGGCTACAACAGCGTGGGCGTTGCTTGTGCAGCTCTGGGCTGGCTCAATCCGGCGATGGCTGCTTTCCTGATGGTGGCCAGCGGAACCCTCGTGACGATCAACTCGCTACGGCTTTGCCGGCCATTCGACGTCGAGATCAAGCCCCGCGATTTTTCCCGCGTGGATTCGTCTGCAGACCCGATGGCCTCGAAGGCGACGGATTCGCAACCGCCCGCGAGCGGGCGCTTGCCCGGCTTGGAGCAACTCGTCGCCATGGAGACTGCCGCACCATGATCGAGCTGCCGCTGATTTTTCTGGGCGGCCTGCTGGGGTCGGCACACTGCGTCGGCATGTGCGGGGGGTTCGCCGTCACCATCGGACTGGGATCGCGCGGCGTTGCGGCCAACGTCGGACGGCAGCTCGTTTACACGGCCGGGCGGATCTTCACGTATTCGTTCTTCGGGGTTGTCGCCGGCTACGCTGGCTTCTGGATTGCCGGCAGAGCCAACCTTTGGATCAACGCGCAGGCCGCGCTCTGTTTGATCGCCGGCGTGCTCCTGGTCGCCCACGGATTGTTGGCCTTGGGCATCGTGCCCCGGCGATTCTGGCCGCGCCTGTCCGGCGGAGGATCGGTCTGCTTGGCCGGGACGTTCGTCGGCTCCTTCCTCGCCTCACCCCGCCTGTCCAACGTTCTGGTCGCCGGGGTCCTTACAGGCTTTCTTCCCTGCGGACTGGTTTACGGGTATCTGGCGCTGGCCAGCAGCTCGGCGAACATCGGGGTCGGCTTGCTGACGATGTGTCTCTTCGGCGCGGGCACAGCTCCGCTCATGATTCTCGCCGGAGCGGGGGGCTCGCTGCTCTCGCATGCGGCCCGACGAAACTTCATGCGAATCTCGGCCATCTGCGTCGCCCTCACGGGGCTGATCTCGATCGTCCGGGGAATCCTGTTCGTTCAGCTCACCCCTGCCCCCGAAGTCGTTCGATGTCTGTTCTGCGGGTAATCGTATCTTGCGGATCCTCCGGGTTTGCGTCAGGTTGAAACGCACACGAACGCAATTAAGCTCACCGGGCTGGGCAACGTCATCATGCATTCCATGGCCCTGAAGTACCTCTGGATCGCGCTCTTTCTGTTATCGGGCCGGGCTTACGCTCAGGCCCCGCGATCGGTGGAGATCCCGATCGGGAGATCCGGGGAAGTCGATGTCGCAGAAGTTGTTACCCGTCTGGCCGCGGCCAGCGGGGTTGCTCTCGAGCGGCCGGCCGCGCACATGACTCTGTCAACCCAGGGCCTCGCTCGCTCGCTGACGAAGACCTTGCTTGCCGAGCACCTGGGCCCTTTCGTCACGATCGCGTTCCGACCCGGCGCGATGGTCGTGACGGTCGATGAGCAAGTGCTCGCCCCCGAACGGCGCGACGATTGGCTGCGGCGTCTCCATGGACTGGCCGACCTCGCCGGCGAGGCCGCGCGCCACCGGCAATCCTATGGCATGCATGCCTTGAAGTCGTATCGGCCCAATGATCCCCTGCGGCCGACGATCTGTCTGGTCCACGGCCTCAATTCCTCGTCCGGCGGCTTCGTCCACATGGTCCCCTGGCTGGAGGAAGCCGGCTACGGCATCGTGGTCTACGACTACCCCTTCAACCGGAGCC
This sequence comes from uncultured Isosphaeraceae bacterium, assembly GCA_963781785.1. Classification (GTDB taxonomy): domain Bacteria; phylum Planctomycetota; class Planctomycetia; order Isosphaerales; family Isosphaeraceae; genus CAWAHD01. The sequence continues at coordinate 3,456,880 of CAWAHD010000002.1, forward strand.
TCGAGGAGTCATGCGCAGCGTTCACACGCGACTGGGCGGCGTTCACACGCGACTGTCACGATAAGCTCCCCTGGTCGATCGTGGCCCACTCGATGGGCGCGCTGTTGGCCCGGTCGCTCGTCGAGGACGACGCGACCTGGGCGCACGACGTCTCGTCGCTGGTCCTGGTCGCTCCCGTGAATCAAGGCTCGCACCTGGCCAAGGTGCAGACTCTGGTCCAGATATCAAACGGCCTCAAGGCGATTAACGGCAAGAACACGACCAGGGCGATGCTCAGTCTTTCCGACGGGCTTGGCCAGGCCGCCCAGGACCTGCTGCCCGGAAGCGCGTTCTTGAAGGCGCTCAATTCCCGTCCCCGCCGCCGCGAAGTGGCGTATCACATCCTGGCCGGCGATCGTGGGTTCTTGACGCGCCAGGGCCGCGACCAGCTCGAGGCCCAGGTGGGGCTCGTGACCGGCAACGGCGGCTTCCTGGGCCGGCTGGCCCAGCTTGCCACCGCCGATCTGCCGGCCTTGCTCGACGAGCTCACCGACGGCACTGGCGATGGCTGCGTGTCGGTCGAACGAACCAGGCTCGAAGGAGTGCCCGATCACGTGACGATCCACGCCAACCACGCCGAGCTGATTCGTGCTCCCCTGCTCTTTGCCGACCCCGGGCCAGTGGCGTGCATGCCGGATCTCCTGCGCTGGCTCAAGGAAGACCGCCGACAAAGAGCTCGATCCCGGATTCCCTGAGAATGCGGTCTCCGCCAGGTGCCGGGGGGCTTGGGATTTGCCGCGGCATCCGTTAATCTGGTCCCACGCCTGGGAACGAGTTGCCGCTCGGAGCCAATCGAAGAGGATGCCCCCAATGTCTCAGACCGTTGTCGCCACGCGAGATGGACTGTCCGCCCCAGATTCCGGCGCGAAGGTCACCCAGTCGGACTGTATGTCCTCTTCACCACCGAAATGTGGGAGCGGTTCAGCTACTACGGAATGCGGGCTCTCCTGGTCCTGTATCTGACGAAAGCAATCGGTCTGGATCGACCGGCCGCGCTCAACATTTATGCAATATACACAGGGCTGATCTACCTGACTCCACTGATTGGCGGCCGGCTGGCCGACCGCTACCTGGGACAGCGCAAGGCCGTGTTTATCGGCGGGATTTTGATGGCGCTCGGTCAACTGGCGCTCACTCAGCGAGATACCTTGTACTTGGGGCTAGGGTTGCTCATCGTCGGCAATGGCTTCTTCAAGCCGAATATTTCGACCATGGTCGGCACACTCTACCCCCAGGGCGACGCCAGACGCGACGGGGCCTATACGATCTTCTACATGGGGATCAATCTGGGCGCGTTTCTATCGCCCCTCATCTGCGGTCCGCTCGGTGAACGAATTGGATGGGGCTACGGCTTCGGCGCGGCAGGAGTCGGCATGACGCTCGGGCTGCTCACATTCGTCTTCACCCAGCAATGGCTTCAAGGTAAAGGGCTTCCTCCACTTCGTGAAGAGACACCGACCGCCCGGCTTTCTTTTCGTGACTGGATCGATATCGCGGTGATCGCGGCAGGAATCACCGCACTTGTTTTCGCAGCAATCTATTCCTGGCCATACATCAGTCCGATCTGGTCGCCGTCCTGGCTGACCAGCTCCATCGCGGCGTTCTTTTACAAAGGCGCGGTGCTGATCGGCGCTCTCGCGCTGTTCCTCTACGCGACGGAACCGGCCAGGAGCAGCTCCTCGGGCCACTCGGTGCACGAGCCGTTCACCTTTGAAGACTGGCAGCGAATTGCGGTAATCATCATTATCAGTCTGTTCTCGATCCTTTTCTGGATGGGGTTCGAGCAGTCAGGAGGCACGCTCAATCTTTTTGCCGACGAGAAGACGAATCGAACGATCTTCGGCTACGACGTGCCGGCATCCGTATTCCAAGCCGTCAATCCGGTGTTCATCATCACCTTGGCGCCGCTGTTCGCGATACTCTGGACCTATCTCGCCCGGCGTCAATTCCCTCTGGCTTCCGTGACGAAACAGGGGCTGGGGCTCGCATTACTTGGAGTCGCGTTCGTTGTCATGTACTTCGCAGACTCCGGGCCCAAATCGGAGCGGGTTTCTTCCCTCTGGCTGATCCTGGTGTACCTGATTTTCACCGTTGCCGAGCTATTCGTTTCTCCGATCGGATTGTCACTGGTCAACAAGCTCGCCCCGGCCAGGGTCGCGTCACTCATGATGGCCACGTGGTTCCTCTGCACGGCGGCGGCCAATTATCTCGCGGGAATCATGGAGCACGCGCTCGAGCCATATCACTTGAATCTCTGGGCATTCCTGGGTGCGATGGCGCTGGTACCAGGCTTGCTGTTGATCGCCCTGACCCCGGTGCTGGTAAAGATGTCGCACGGCAGAGTTTGAGCCGCATTCAATGGGAGATTGTCAATCATGAAGCCGTGGTTCCTTGCGGTGCTTGTTCTCATTCAACTTGCGGCGCCTCTCTTCGCCGCCGGCCGGCCCATGACGGTCGACGACCTGCTCGCGGTCAAGGGGGTGTCCGATCCTCAAATCTCGCCGGACGGCTCGCTCGTGGTTTACGTGGTCTCCGAGATCGACCGCGCCCTTGGCAAGTCCAACACCAGTCTCTGGCTCGTCCCCTCCGCCGCCGGCCGGCCCAAGCAACTGACGTCCACACCCGGCACCAATAACCATCCCCGCTTCAGTCCGGACGGCAAGACCATCGCCTTTGTCTCGAGCCGCGGCGGCTCGCCTCAGGTCTGGCTCTTGCCAATCGACGGCGGCGAGGCCCACCAGTTGACCCGCCTGCCCATTGGTGTCTCGGGACCAATCTGGTCCCCGCAAGGAGATAAGATCGCATTCACCGCCTCGGTCTACCCCGGCCAGACCCCCGATCAGACCGCCGCCAAAGACAAGGAGAAAGAATCCTCCAAGACAAAAGTACGCGCCTATGACCATCTACTGATCCGGCACTGGAACGAGTGGGACGAGGGCAAGCGCAGCCATCTCTTCGTCGCCGATCTCAAGACGGGCGAATCTCGGGACTTGACACCCCAGCTCGAGGCCAACACCCCCCCTGCCCCGTTCGGCGGCTCTGCCGATTATGCCTGGTCTCCCGACGGCAACGAGCTTGCCTATACCGCTGAACCGGCCCGGGACGCCGCCTGGTCGACGAATACCGACGTCTGGACGGTTCCCATCTCCGGCGGCGAGCCCAGAAACGTCACAGCCGCCAGCAAGGGCGCCGACGGCCAGCCGGCGTATTCGCCCGACGGCCGCTGGCTCGCCTTCCTCAGCCAGGCGCGGCCCGGGTTCGAGTCGGACCAGTGGGTGCTCAAGCTGCTGGCGCGCTCCACCCAGACCACCCATGAGCTGACCGAAGCACTCGATCGCCCCGTTCAATCATTCACCTGGGGCGAGGGAAACCGGATCTACGCCGTGATCGACGACGACGGCACGGAACCGGTCATCGCCGTCGATTTCCAGGTCGAAAACGATCGCCCCCGGACTGCTCCCGCACCTAACGTATTCCCCCGCGTCGTGACCGGCGGAGTTCAAGCCGGGCTCGTCGCTGGGCCAAAGGGGGCAAAGCTGGTATTCGCCCGCCACTTCGCCCACCACCCGGCCGAAGTGTATGCCGCCCTGCCTGACGGCTCTGGGCTCGAGCAACTGACCGATCACAACGCAACCCTGCTCTCTCAGCTCGACCTGCCCAAGGTCGAGGGGTTCACGTTCTCGGGGGCCGATGGTGATCCTGTCCACGGCTGGCTGCTGCGTCCGCCGGGATTCGACCCGGGCAAAAAATATCCCGTTCTCTTCTTGATCCACGGCGGGCCCCAGGGGGCCTGGCACGACGAGTGGCACAATCGATGGAACTACCAGATGTTCGCCGCGCCGGGCTATGCCGTGGTTGCGATCAATCCTCGCGGCTCGACCGGCTACGGCCAGAACTTCACCGACCAGATCAGCCAGGACTGGACCGGGCGCGTCTACGACGACCTCATGAAAGGCCTGGATCATGCGTTGATGACCTATTCATTCCTGGACGGATCAAAGGCGGCGGCTTGCGGGGGCTCGTACGGCGGTTTCATGGTCAACTGGCTCGCCGGGCACACCGATCGGTTCAAGGCGCTCGTCAGTCACGCCGGCGTGTTTGACCTGACCAGCAAGTACGGCACGACCGAGGAGCTGTGGTTCCCCGAATGGGAGTTTGGCGGCACACCCTGGGAAAAGCCGCAGCAATATCGCGAGCGCTCACCCAGCAGCTACGTTGCGAACTTCAAGACGCCGACGCTCGTCATCCACGGAGCGCTCGATTTCCGGGTTCCCGACGCTCAGGGGCTGGGCATGTTCACCTCACTCCAGCGCCGGGGCGTGCCCAGCCGTTATGTCTGGTTTCCCGACGAGGGACACTGGATCGCCCAGCCGCAGAATCGAGTTGTCTGGTGGAACGAGGTCTGGACGTGGCTCGATCGTTATTTGAAGCATTGACGTAGCGCGCGTCGCGAACCGCCGAGACCAGCCCCCCGTGATCGAACTCCACGACGTGACGCAGCATTATGGTGTTCGACCCGTGCTCCGCGGGCTCAGCCTGCGGATCGAGCGCGGCGAGGTCGTCGTGATCCTCGGGCCCAACGGCATGGGCAAGACGACCTTGCTCGGCGTGATGGCCGGCGTGCTCTCACCCCAGCGGGGCACGGTCGTGATCGATGGCCTCAAGCGCCGCGGCTCCGAGGATGAAGAGCTGGCGATTCGCAAGATGACCGTCTATCTTCCCGATCAGTCCTGGCTCCCTTTGGCCCAGACCGGCCGCGAGTTCCTCCTGGCCCCGGGCCGGTTGTATGACATCGAGGAGGAAAGACTGATCGAACACGTCGCTCAGCTCCTCGATCTGTTCGATCTCGCCGACAAAGGGGACAGCCCGATCCGGACCTACTCTGCCGGCCAGAAGAAGAAGATCTCGCTCTGCTCGGCACTCGTTGTCGAGGTGCCGATCCTGCTCCTGGACGAGCCGTTTTCCGGTGGCCTCGATCCTGCGGGCATTCTCACCTTGAAACGTCTCATCCAGCACCACGCGCGCCGCCGGAATGCCACGATCGTCTTGACCAGTCCTGTCCCCGAGCTGGTCGAGGAGGTCGCCACACGGATCGTCGTGCTCCACCATGGTGAGATCCTGGCGTTCGATACCTTCGATGGCCTCCAGCGCCTGACGGGTTGCCGCGGCACTCTGGGCGCTGTGCTCGAACGATTGATCTTTCCCGACACGATGGGCAAGCTCGATGCCTATCTCGAGGAGTTTGGCCGATGATCCGCCGCGCGCTTGTCCGGATCCGGCAAGTCGCGCCGCCCTTGTGGGCCGTCGTTGCCTTCCTCGTCATTTACTCGATCGGCGAGGGTCCTCTCTGGTACCTCGAGTGGAAGCTCGGGCAAGTCGACTCATCCCATCGTTTTGGCCGGACTCTTCTGATCCTGGCGACGATCGGGCTCGGTGTTTACCGAGCCATGGTTTGCCATCCTTATTTCCGGATGGGTTATCTCGGCTGGCTCAGGTCGACGCCGTGGACCGTGAAGAAACCGTTGCCGCTGGGACCAGCCGAGCTGATTCCGACGGATGGATTGGCAGTCGGGGGGCTCGCCCTCTTGGGGACCCATTTGCCACAGTTCACATCGTTTTATGTAATAAACAAATTTTTATTCATACACATGATTGTGATCGCGTTGACATTCTGGCGCACGCAAGTCGCGGTTTTCGGTTACTGTGCACTTTTTTTCCTGGGGTTCGTGCCTCAATTCTGGCAGCGACCGTGGGTCGCCTTCCTGCTCCTGGCGACTATTTATGTTTTCGTGCATGAAGGTCTCTGGCGCACGTTCAAACGTTTCCCCTGGCCCACCCCCGGAGCTCTTGTTGACATCTCGCTCTTGATGATGGGAGAGGTCACCCACGATCCTTCAGTGACCCTCTCGGATCCAAACTACAGAATGATCGTGCCTCTCTGCGGCTGGCCGTTCAATCGTTTGCACCGCGACATCCGGCGGGCCAGAGGAGTCAATCGGCTCGATGCCCTCCTGGGCTCGATGCTGTCGGCCTGGTGGCTCTGGAGCGTGCTGTCGAAGATCGACGATCCGCTTGATCGGCGCGGTTGCTTCCTCTTGGCGCTCTTCTCCGCGATTTTCATTGCGCCCGGCTTCCGACTCGCGACCTACCGGTGGGGATGTCGGCCCCCCATCTCGCTCTGGGGACGGATCGCGACATTTCGCTGGGTCATTCCCGGCTACGACCAGGTTTTCGTCGGCCCGATTTGTTCGCTCCTGGGATGCTTTGCGGCTCTCTATTTTCTCAGGTATCTCCTGATTCCGTTTGAGGCGCGCCTAACGGTTGCCGCGGGCGTTACGGTCCTCTTGTCTTTGATCACCCCGCCGCGCCTCAGGCGGTGGAGACTCACGGGGCAACACCGCCTCACCGCATCCATGAACGACGCCGCGTCGGCAAACGCCAGATTGGGTTGACCATGAACGTGCGTGGGAACGCGAACGATACTCAGCCGCCTCGCTCGGTGCTCCTCGGAATCCTCCAGAAGCGCTGCCCGCGCTGCCGGCGCGGCGTGCTCTTCCCTGCCCTCCTGGTGATGAACGAGAACTGCCCCGACTGCTCGCTCGACTTCGACCGCGGCGACCCCGGTTACTTCACGGGGGCCATGTATGTCAGCTATGCCCTGGCAATCCCCTTGATCGCTCTTGTGACCTTGATCGCCTATCTGGTCATTCCTCGATGGTCCGTGTTCCGGCTCGTCGTGCTGGCAACGGTCGTCTGTTTGCCGTTGATCCCTTGGATCTGGCAATACTCGCGGGTCATCTGGATGTATTTCGACCAGTACTTCGACCCGGAGGAACAAGAGCCGAACCACGGCGGGCCGGAACAGGAAGGGCAAGCAAGCTGACGGCGGCTCTGAAAATAGGGACGCGTCACGTATCGGTGGGTCGATATCTGAGATTACGGCCGATTTCTCCGGCGGCTTCGATCAATCAGCGGTTCGGTGCCGGAATGCCGAGTCGATGGCGCGGTCCATCCGCTGTAGAGTGATGTCGGTGGCTCCCTGCTCGCGCGTAAGCAGCCGGCCCTCGCGGTCGATCAGGACCAAGGTCGGATAGAACTGGATCTGAAGCGCTTGCTGCACCGGGCATGGCCCGTCCATGGTGGAGAGAAGCACAGGATAGTTGATCCCCTGCTCTTCTATCGCTTTGGCCGCGCTGGCCTGGCGATCCTTGAACGCCGGAGCTTTCTCGCACGCGATCCCGACCACCTGGAACCGCTTCCCCGCCGCTTTTTCCTGAAGCTCGATCAAGTGGGCGATCGATTTCCGGCACGGAGCGCACCAGCTCCCCCAGAAATCGAGCAGAATCACATCGGCGTCGATGTCGTGAAACGAAACCATTTTTCCGGTCAGGTCGGGCAGCTTGAAATCGATGAGTCGCCGTTCCGTGGGATCGAACCGGCAGATACTCTGACTGGTTGCGTCAAGCGCGGCCGATTGAGCACCGATGAGATACCGAGCCAGGCTCGGTTTGGCGGGGCTTTTCGCGCTCGTGAGGGTGACCACACCGCGGCCGTCGGCCGGGCCGGAGCCGGAGGCCCGCTGGATCGACTCGTCGACCGGTACCCGACCCTGGTTGAGTGAAAGCTCACGCCACGTGGGTCGGCGGGGAGCTTCACCGGAATCATTGGCGCTCGATGGAGCGTCGTCGCTCGCAGGACCTGCTTCGGACCGGGAATCCGGATCGACAGCCTCATCGGCCGGTCGTGAGCTTCGAGCGCGCCTGGCAGCCGGGGCGGATCGATCGTCGCCGCCGCGCGGGTCCGCGACGACGATCGGGCCGTACGAACCCGGTGTGATCACGCGCTCACCGGGCAGCAGTTCCGGGGGCATCGGCCGGGGAGCCCGTTCCCGCGGTTGCTCCATGAGGCCGATCGACGCCCCAGCACTCTCCTCGCTGGAGTCGGAGGCTCGCGCGCGACGTGCTCTCGACTGTCTCGCTGGGCCTTGGGCCACGCGGAGAGGTTTTTCCTCAGAACCAGCCGCTGATTCCCTGCTGCTGACCGTGCCTGGCTCGAGCGCGGGTGGAAGTGGATTGGGTCCGTCCTCATCCTGGTCCTCTGCAGCTCGGCCGGCCGCGCGGGATCGAGATGCCGTACTGTTCTGAGCGTCTGGTGTGCCGGTTTCCGCCGCGACACCTGCGCTCTTTTGAGAGGCTGGCTGGCGAGCATTCCATCCGGCTCGTACCGGGGCCGCGGAGTACTCGTTCGACGCTTGCGCAGTCCGCTGGTTATTTCGAGGCAGAATCGTCGCGGCTTCGGCGGCCGGCGGTTCCGTGTCCTCGACATTGAGTCGGGCGTCGGCGCCGTTCTCATCCGCTGGTTCATCGTCCGCGGGCTCAACATTCGAGATCGGGTTGATTCTCGGCTTGGCCGGCCGGATCGACCTGTGCCCCGCAGCGGAATCGCCGTCGCGCGGCTGGAGAGCAATGCGAATATCGGCCTGGGGCGCCTTGGCCTGCCCCGGCCAACCTTCGTCCCCTCGTCTTCCTCGTATTCCGCGATCACGGTGTACGACGAACCGGGACGGAGCCCGTGGAGCGTGAACGCGCCGGATCGATCGGTCGTCGCCGAGACGACCTTTCCTCCAATCGCGCTGCCGACGGCTAGCCGCACTTTCGCGCCGGGCACTGGCTTGCCGCGCTCGTCATACACTCGCCCCGAGATCCGCGATCCGCTGGCCTCGGGCCGGTCCAGCTCCTCGGTCTCGGCGCGAAGCGACGCGCCCGGCTCTCCCGCGACGATCGGCAGTGGCTTGTCCCCCACCGAGGCGACCGTCTTCATATTCGACGGGTTACTGGCCCGAAAGCCCCCGGTCTGCGAACATCCCGCGAGAATGCAGACCAAAGTCAGGAGGCAAAATGTCGATGGGGCGCTGCGCATGACGCAATATCCTCCTCCTGGTCGGGACGGCTCGGCGGGATTTGCTGAAGTGTCGGCCTACGAAGGATCGATCATCCTGATCGCTCCCCCGCATCAACCAATAGATGCGGAACCCGTTGCAATTCCCCGCCGCCGGCGCGCTCGCTTTCCGCGAGTGCCGTATCCCAGTAGATCGGCAGCAGGGCTGGCGACTCTTGAATCATTCCCTAAGTCCTTTTGGGGATTCCGATACAAGCCGAATCGAAATCGGCCGCCGCGACCAGAGAGCCGCTGTGCATGGATGATCGATGTCCCGGTGTCACGCTGGTTTGCCGCTCGGCACCTCTACCACGTTTTCCGCGCCAGCGGCGCTTTCATCGCGGCTGGGCGGACCGGCAGGCCGCTGGCCGGCAAACAGGTCACCCATCAAAATGCCGACAATTCCCACGATGACGGCGAGAACCAGGTGGCCGCGAATAAAAAATGTCTCTGGCTCCAAGTTATCCGTGTAAAAATAATCTCGATATAATGCCCAGATACATTGGAGCATATATTGAGTAACTGGCCTGGGTCTCCTCGTAGGCCCCTTGATGAACTCATCAGCCGACGCAAAGAGATAGGCAAGGGCAAAAATGGTGAAGCCGATAGAGCGCAGTGAGCGTCTCCCGCGAGGCGCCGGAGCCGCTGTGGCGGCCGGTTGCCCTCTGACAAAGAGAAGGCCCCACGCGGCGCCGATCAGTCCTGCCAAGATGGCCAGCAGGCAATTAACGACGGTCCCCGATCTGGTCTGGAGCTCCACGACGAAGTGACTCAACTCGAGGAACAAATAAACGCAACCGAAGCATGCGGCGCCAGCCAGAGTGCTCCGGTACCGGTCCCGCCGTGCAAAAGCCGCGAGTATCGTGAATGCAATCAGAGCGATTGTCAGGTTGTACACGACGCTTCGCCCAACTTCGGGATTCTTCGAACGCAATGCGGCAAAGCACATCCCCAGGTAAAGAACGGTCGTCATCAAACCGGCGATGCTGTATCGATGCACGTCGATCACCCGATTCTTCGGCCTCGCACCTCCGCGGGCGGTGGTCTGCGCCGACTCTAGAGCGATTCTCGGGATGACTCCCGTCTTACGCCTGGAATGCCGCTCGCGTACGTTTCACAAGAGCGTTGTCCCGGTCCCCCGATCCGGGCAAAAGAAGCAGGCTCGAGGCCAGGTAGCGCGCGCGCCAGGCGGGCGATGCATTGTCACAGTCCTCGAGCACGGCCGAGCTGAACTTGTAGTCGTGAGGGTCGTCCCCCTTGAGGAACACCAGCCGCCGCGCCGCGTCGATGAGCGTGCGCGGATCGCGCGCGGCCTTCAAGTCGCGCCCGGCCTGCAAGTAGGCTAGTGCCTTGCGGGCAGCCGTCATCCGGTCGTGGCTCGCCTCCGCGAATATCTCCTCGATCGCCCCTGGGCCGGTCTGCGGCGCGATCGGTTCGAGCTGGTCGATCCGGGCATCGCCCACCTTGCCGCGGCCGCTCATGGCCGCGCGGAACATCGGCAGAAACGCGGCGTTCTGAAGCAAGAGCAGCCGGCGGGTCCGATCATCGCCGCTGGCCTGGAAGGCAAAGTGTAGGGCATTGGTCGATGTCACCGCGTGCAACGAAACGATCCCAGGCTGGCGGAGCAGCAGCTCGCCGGCGCCGTTGAACAGGGCGTCCCAGACCGCTTGCGGGCCGACCCCGTGGTTGAGCAGCTCAACCACCTGGTCACAAGCGTCGTCGCTGGAGCCTTTGCGCAGCGTCGCCAGCAGGTCGGCCGTGGCCGACCAGGGCTGCGTGCCTCCTGTCCAGCCCTCCTTGATCCGATCCGCCCGTTCCTGGTTGCGCCGCCAGGGGAGGTCGGCCGGGTCGTCACGCTGGGCGGGGCTACTCCCCTCGTGCGACAAGAGCGCGTAGGCCAGCGACCGCAGGATCGGCTCGGCGTGCTGCCAGCCGATGCACTGGAGTGTCCGACAGCTATTGGCCACGTAGATCGCCTTGTGGCCGATCGAGCGGAAGTCGCGCGCGCCGTAGCGGAAGAACAGCTCATAGACTTCATTGGCCCCCCCAGAGCGGGCCAGCGACGCCACGGCTAGGTCGGCCGCGTTTTCGTCCCAGGCGTCCATCGCCGCGGCGAATGCCTTGTGGGCCTTGTCGGCGGGCGGGACCGTCGACTCGTCCACCGGACCCATCGTCCAATTGCCCTCGCGAACGTCCTGCGACTGCGAGCTCTTGAAATAGTCGAGCGCCCAGAAGATCGGCAGCCAGCGGTCGGTGTCCGGCGAGGCCAGGCTCGCCAGGTGGGCCGAATTGACGACGAGGACGGCGTGGAACTTGTGCCCGACGCTCGGCCGCGGCTGCACATTGCGCACCCCGGCCAGTAAGAGCGCCGCCAGCACGTCGCGGTAAGCTGTGCCCGTCCGTACCCGGTGGGCCACCTCCTCCAGCAACCGCTCTCGCGGCGTCTCTTCCAGCAGGCGGACCAAAGGTTCGATCTCGGGATCCAGCCGAACCACCTTCGGGTCAAGCGTCGCCTGGGCGGCCGAAACCGGCTCGAGTCGGGACAGGAAGCCCAGGTCGCCAAGGCCGACCAGTGCGCCGCCCGTCGCGGATGCCCGCAAGAAGCCCCGACGATCCGTTCGCATGTTCATGATGATTCCCCTTTGTCAGATCTGATCCGATCAATCCTGCCGGCGGAGCAAACGCCTGACGACGTCCGTCAGGACGCGCTCGACGCCCGGTGCGACGAGCGAAGACGAAGGGCTGGTCTCGTAACCGCCCTGCGGATAAGCGATTTCCGTGCCGATGTAGCCGGGCCCATAGTCGCCGTATGCTGCCATGGCGACGAACAGGTCGGGCCGCATTTGCTGGGCGGCGAGCTGGTACTCGACGAACAGCTCGCCCGGCATATGCAGCACCCGGGCGGGCCCGAGGCGCAGGCAGGCGACGTCGATCGTGTCGCTCGCCTGGCACCGGCGGAGCCAGACCAGGTCGTTGGCCGCCTTGGCCCTTTCACTGACCTTGGCCGCCTTGTTCTCGAGGCTGGCGACCAGCCGACTCGCATCGAGGTGAGGCGCGGGCGGCAGTGCGACCGCCACCGACTCCCATCCGAGCTCGGCGGGCGTGATTGGTGTCTTTCTGGTCGCTTCCCACGCCTGGGCCATCCCCGCGGCAACACGATCGGCCAGGATCTGCCGGTTTGCGGGGGAACCGTCGTTCCACTTGCCGGCGCCGACGTTGCCGCCGGCCCCGTCAAAGTGGATGTGGGGGACCCCGGTGGACTTCTGCCGCTGGTCGCGGGCGATCCCGGGGAAGTCAGGGTTGGCCTTGCCGGTGCGGTAATAACTTTGCGGGTGCGTGGCATAGTAAGTCAGGGCCACAATGGGCGTGTCATGGTCCCACAGGCTGATCAATTTGAGAGCCGGGTCGATGGTGCCGACCGGCATGTCCCGTATCTTCGGGTCGCGGCAGGCCGTGTACCGGACGTACTGGACCTTGCCGTCCGGGCCGAGGATCCGGCGGTTGGACGCGACCTTCTCGACCTCGGCCTGGCCAAGTCCCACATGCGTGACCGGCCTCGCCGCGGCGACGGCGGCCCGGACGGCCACGGCGGCGCGGGCGATCACGCCCCGGGCGAACTCGGCGTCGAAGACTTCGCGGTTGATCCCGTACCCGGCGAGCAGCCGGTCAGCCGAGAAGTCGCAGTGCGGAGCGTCGTGCTGGTGAAGAGTGTGGACGCTCACCCGCTTCGCGGTCGTTCCGGCCGCATTTGCCAGTGCCGCACGGAACTCGGCCTGACCATCGTTGCCGATCCCGATCCAGTCCACCGCACAGAGCACGATCGGCGCAGAGTCGCCAATCAGGACAACACCCCGGCAACTGAGCGGGAGGATGACCTCCTTCACCGGGTCGTAGGCCATCGGGCTCCCGATTGGCGGGGAGGCGTCGACCGCAAACACCCCGACCTTCAGAGGCCCGTCCCCGTGAGCCTCCGTCTCCATGACGGCGAGCAACAGCGCGAGCACTCCCAGCCATCGCGATATCATCGGTTGACCCCCCGTGAGGCGTGGCCGTACACCGGCTGAACAACCTTCACATCGTCTTGGCGTGCCTTGCGGCGGACGCTCGGTCAGACCCGTCAGACGATACTTCATTCTCGATGGGAGTCGCACGTCACGCAAGACCCACCCAGGCATCTCACCGACGGTCGGGTCGAACGGAAAAGCACAGAAAACTGTCCCAGGAAAAGTGGCAGAACCGCCACTCGTTGGCGCACGCTCGTGTGACGACGGTATTCCCATGCGCAACCGCAAGGGCGATTTGAGTTTCCGTGCCCTGGCGAGGTGATCCGGGAGTGGCAGGAAAGTGGCAAGCGGTGGCATGTTTGCGGCGTGGTTTCCGGCATGGTTCAATCAGTCGCCTGATTGGTTAGAGCGTTTTCGGACGCCTCCCGGCGATCACACTAGCCCGAGTCGCGAGCGAGGGTTCGCCTGACCCTCGCTTGCGCGTCGGGCTGGTCTGCCCGGAGTGTTGCCCGGCGTTGAACCATGTCCCGTTGCCGGTTCGCGCCGGTGCAGTGACGTGATCCGCCAAAGCATGGATCTGTCTCAGCCACCGATCGCACGCCGGCTCCATGCGTGCCATACGTGCCACGCCGGCTCCATGCGTGCCATACGTGCCACGCCGGCTCGATAGATGCCACGCCGGCTCGATAGATGCCACGCCGGCTCCATAGATCTCACGCCGGCTCCATAGATCTCATAGATCTCAGGGTCCGCGGGAGTGAGATCTATGAGATCTATGGACACGACACGCGATGAGCGCCGGAATACCGTGCGCAGCCCATACATGCCGTCAAATCGCCCAGGCCGGGAGAACGCGCGCAGCCCAACCTTCTTGTGCTCCACAACTCAGTGCTCGCAATCTCAGTCGTCGTCGGCCAAGTAGGAAACGGATTTCTGGCCTTTGCCTTGAGGGCCGCTAACGTGACCGGTTTTTGTGGGACGTGCGGCCGTTGATCGGCAAACGAGTCGGGGCACGGCTCGTAGAGCCCCCTGCCCCGCCTGGCCGTGGGCGGCCTCGTCTCAGACCGCGGCGGACCGACGACTCTTGCGGGCTCGAAACGGCCAGAACCTGCCGACGATCTTTCAGCGTTGGCGACGGCGCTCTGTCGCGATAGCGCAGCATTCGTTTTGGGGCTGTACTCCTGTCGTGAGGCGCAAAACACCTCCCTCTATAATACAACGCGAAATCGACGGTAATGTACGCTTTTTGGTGCACGTGATCGACGGATGGCACACTTTGCCAAAGACAGATCGAGAGCGTACAACATTGGGCGGGCTGCGCGGATGGGGACCGCCTGATGCTCCAGCGGTCTTACGCTGCCCTGTTGCTGAAGTACCGGGGGCACCGACTCCCAAGCCTTGACTCTGGAGCGCGGACGGAACGGAGATCGTCGGTTCGACACCCTGCCGTCGTGCCACTGTGGCGACCCTTCAACTGAACCGGCCGGAGCTCGTGGCAGCTCGTTCGCTCTGGGTGCAGGTCGGTTGGTGGCCGCCGCGCGGGGAATCAGGCGGCTGATGTCGCTAGCATAGTTAAGAAACGTGGGACTTGCGCACCGATCCAGGTCTTTGGCCCCAGGGAACTTGAGCGGTTCCCGCAATCTCCCGAACGTCTACGCCCTGGTGCTGCTGAGTGACTGGACCCTGATTCAACCGTTCCAGATCCACCATGACTTCCGGGAGTGGTTCCGAGCCGCCTACCAGAAGGCCACTGCGACGCTTCCCACCGGTAAATCAAACGAAGAGCGTTGTAAGGGGAAGTGCCCGGAGAGACCATCTGCGTCCCCGCCGGCTGTCGTGGGCACTTTCCCATACAACCCTCTTCGTTTTCGTTTCTCCCGGCTCGTCGCTGGTGCTGACTTGCTGTTCCTTGCCTTTTGGAGTAAAGAAACCCGGTGAAGAAATCAACCTGAACGTTCGACGGCCTGCGACGGGTTTCTTAACGATCGAGGCGCGGGGGCTTCGCGCGGGCCAGGCACTGGCCTGCCCCGATTGTGACCGTGCCGCCGTTCTTCAGCGAACCGGCTCAATTCATGGGTGGCGAAGAATCTCGAGCGAAATCATGCCGAGCGTCTCCGGGAAAACCCGGGATGCTTCGAAGACCTGCTTATTTCGGGGATTGCCTTGTCGAGAACTGGCAGACGCACCTGAGGAGGCTGAGAGGTGGCCGCCTGATGGGCCGATTCTCGGCGAGCAGTCGCAAGTACGGACTTTCGCAGAGCGAAAGGCGACGATTGAGGTCGCCGCACGTTTGAGGTTGTACCATCGGTCAATCGGGGCAGATGCCCGGCACGATAGAGCGAATTGTTGCAGAATCGCTCCTCTTGGACTGGTCGACGCCGCGTCTCAAAGGTCATCGACACTTCCAGTCGCCTCACCTCAACCACCTATCCACACCGCACCTAACCGTTTGTCGTTCGTCGCGCGTGCCCAAGTCAGCCGATTAAGTTTCTGATGGTAGAGCGCCGTCGTCATGGCCGTGCCATTCAGCCAGGCTCGTTGATTCGTTCGGCCCGTTCGAGCGGCAATTGCAAAGAGTGTCTTTTCCGTCCTATTCTCATTGAAGTTTCCCGACGATCTACGCGAGCCTCGATCCACACACCGCGCTTGATGAAGTCCCGGCCCACTTCCGGTACGACAAGATCCCGACCCAGGCCGCGATGCCAAAGCGCCTGACTGGCACCTGGGACCTCTCCGAGTGTATGCTGACCGACGCCTTGAAATAAGCCACTCAAATCGAATTGAGGTTGAGCGACTTTCCTGTTACAGGCGCACGCAAAACGGAAGTCGAAAGGGACATGCGAGCCCTGGACTGCTGGCTATGAAGGACCACACGACCGGCCCTGGCTTTGCTTTGTCCTTGCTGCTCTTCATCGCGGGATGCGCGAGCCTCGTGATGCTCGTGGGGGGATTCCTCGTCCCGGACTGGAGAGCGAACAACCGGTACGTGCCCGGTTCCTGCGTGGTGCTGGACAAGCGGCTTGCTGACAGTATCGGCAAGTTCCCTGGCGCTAGCGGTGGTGAGAAAATCTCGTACCACCCCGAGATCAAGATCCGCTACGAGGTCGACGGCCGAAATTACGAAGTCTGGACGTACGATGCCATCCCCATGTTCTACCCCGACCGGGCCAAGATGCAGGCCATCGTCGACGGTTTCCAGGTCGGCGGAACTTACCCGTGCTGGTTCGACCCGGACAGTCCACAAAAGGCCATCCTGGTGCGTGGCCACGCTTGGGCCCCGTTTATCCTTCTCGTCGTGCCAGTGGTGTTCCTGACGGTCGGAATCGTCGGTCTGCGTCGCGCAAAAGAGAACCGTGGCAAGACGGCGCAACAACTCGCACTCGAGCGGGCACTGGGGCCCGACGCCGACACGCTGGCGATCGATGCCCATCGACCGAACGTGCCCGTGCTGAAACTCTCCGGCAGCTCCGGGAGCACTCTGCGCACTTGACCCGGCGCGGTCTGCCGGCGTAAAGTTCTGTTGAGCGTGTGGCATGGCGCCCACGCCGTAGTCGCCGCCGGGAGCGAAACGCCCTGGCGAGAAGGAGTGAGTCATGTGCCGAGCCTCCCGACGCGAGCAGCGTCATTTCGAGCCCCTTTCTTTCCTTCCTGGTCCCGATTGGCTGGAGCAATTTGAGCACTATCGGCGCTCCGCTCGTGGCGATCGGGGTGCGCGCAGAAGGTGTTTTTTCATGCACCACCATCATCACGACGCGGATCGGTTCGAGGGCCGGTCAGCGTTCGGCGTCCGACGGCCGCTCAGGTTCCTCGCACACAAGCTCGATCTGGACGACAAACAGATCACGGCGCTGGTCCGGATCCTTGACGACGTCAAGACCGAGCGAGCGCAGGCTGAGGTGGATGACCGACGAGCGCTGGCCGAGTTTGCCGATGCCGTGGCCGGGGATGGGTTTGACGCCTCCAAGGCCGCCAGTGCCGGCGAGCGCCGCGTCCAGAGCGCGGCGAGGCTGCGCGAGACGCTCACCCGCGCCCTTGAGGAAATCCACGCGATGCTCACCCCCGAACAGCGCCAGCGGCTCGCGTACCTGATCCGTAGTGGTGTTCTCACCGTCTGAGCGAACACAGCCGGGTGGAAACCCGGCTCACGGTGATCCCGTTGCGGGCCGAGGATCGGGCCAGCCGCCGTGCGCTTGGACGTCCTGCTGTCCGATGGCTCCTTCAAAATCCCTCAATTCCACCGGGCAACCTGGCGGAGAATGGCTTCGAGCATGGCTCGAATCTCACGTTCATCGTCCGGGGCGGGGGACATGCCGAGATAGGCTCGAAGCGGGTTGATCGCTTCGGCCAGGTGATTGGTCTGGGTGCACAGCATCCCCAGGTCGCGCAGCTCGCCGGGATCGCGAGGATTGAGGGCTGCCAGGCGGCGTTGAACCGGAAGCAGCGCCACAAGGTCTCCGGATTGGAAATAGATCGTCTTGAGGTTCCGGAGCATTCGCGTCACCACCACCCGAGTCGAGCAGGGCGCGATCGAGGCATCGAACACGACAATCGGCAGTTCGGCGACCTCGTGGAACTTCTCCCGGCAACGGCCGCGGTCGTAAATGGCTCCGGCCTGAAATGGATCGATGAACCACGGCTGATCATCCTCGTCGAACCGCAGCAGGAAATGACAGGGTAAATTGACACCCTTGAGCGACACGCCCAGAAGCTCGGCGACCGTCCAGTACAGGATGCACAGGCTGATCGGAATACCCAGGCGGCGATCCAGGACGAGATGAAGAAAACTGTTGCGCGGATCGTAATAGTCCTCGGTGTTTCCCCGCAGCTTCTCCTCGACAAAGAGGACCCAGTTGATCTGACCCAGGATTTCGCGCGTTCTGGCCCCGGCGCGGCAGCGGGCGCGAATCCGCTCGGAAAGCTGGCGGATCCGCGCCAGACAGGCCTCGATGTCGAGCTCGGGATCCGCGTCGCGCGCGATTTCGAGCGCAACGCGGGCCAAGAGCACGCGATCGTTGCCATCGACCAGCCGCTGAAACTCGGGGCTATCCGCAAACGGACGGGCCACGCAATCGGCCTCCCGGGACGCTGTTGGCACGCGATTGGAACAAGCTGACGAAGACCCAGCGTGGGGATAAACGACGGAACCAGCCACGATTTCAAGATCGGTTTCCCTCTGTCCATTCTAGCGGCGCACAGACCCTTCGTGGTACCAGCTTCCGGACCGTCTGATCTGCCGGAGTGGATGCTCGATTTGGCGGCCGGGGTCGGATAGTCTGATAGAGCGCCTGGGGAGAAAAGCCTCGCACCTATTGACTATGCCGTTTTTGAGCACGCCAACGAACAGGACTTCCGGCAATGGCACACGTCTCGAGCTTGGTTCTATTTCTGCTGTCCCTCGTCGCCCAGGTTCCCGACCCGGCGAGCGCGCTGCAAACGGTCGCCGAAAAGAGCGAGTACCGTGCCACCGCGCGGTATGACGACGTCGTAGGGTGGTGCCAGGCGTTTGCCAGGGCAAATCCGCTCGCTCATCTCACCGAGCTTGGCCACTCGTCGGAAGGGCGGTCGATTCCGCTCTTGATCGTGGCCGACCCACCGGTGAAGACGGCCGCCGAAGCCGCACGCTCCGGCAAGCTCGTCTGCCTGATTATCGGCAACATTCACGCCGGCGAGGTCTGCGGCAAGGAAGCGCTGCCAATGCTCTTGCGCGAGCAGTTCACCGGGAATCATCCGCCACTCCTCAAAGACGTGATCCTGGCGGTCGCGCCCATCTACAATACCGACGGCAACGAGCGGGTCTCGAAGACGAACCGGCCGGGCCAGGTCGGGCCCGAGGATGGAATGGGCCAGCGGGCAAACGCCCGCGGGCTCGACCTCAATCGCGATTTCATCAAGCTCGAGGCCCCCGAGACCCGGGGCCTGGTGCGCTTCCTCAATGAATGGAATCCTCATCTTTTTATCGATACGCATACGACCGACGGGTCGTACCATCGTTACTTGATCACCTACGATGGTCCCAAGAACCCAGCCGGCGACCCCGCGATCATTCGTTTCATGCGAGGGACGTTCTTTCCCGCTGTCGGCGACGCGTTCGCGAAGAATACGGAATGGAAGGCGTTCTATTACGGCAATTTCAATCGAGATCGCACCGAATGGACGACCTACCCGGCCGAGCCCCGTTACGGCACGACCTACGTCGGCCTGCGAAATCGGCTTTCGGTCCTGTCCGAAGCGTACTCCCACGCTCCTTACAAGACGCGGGTGCTGGCCACCCGTGACTTCGTAAGCGAGTGCCTGAAAACGGCAGCAAGTCACAAGGCCGAGATCATCAAGTTGCTCGGCGGGGGCCGGCGGCCGGCGCCGCGGTCTGGCCAGCCGTCTTCAGGCCAGGGCCCCGATCTCGTCGCGATCCGGTCGCGAGTCAAGGCCCCGCAGGATACCGTGACCGTCCTGGGCTTTGAGGAACGCCAGGAAGACGGCCGCCGCGTGAGGACCGACACGCCCAAGGATTACACCCTCAAGCTCATCAACGAATTTGAGGCCGCGGAGACGGTCTCGCGGCCGTTTGCTTACTTGATCCCTTCGATTTACCGTGAAGCCGTCGAGGTAATCATGCGGCATGGGCTCGACGTCCAGGAGCTGCGCGAAGACATCGAGCTCGATCTGGAAGTCTATCGGGTCGACGGGATCGAGCATGTCGGCGCGGCGATTCGATGGTCCTCAGTCCACGACCTTGCGCGTGAGCTCCCGCCGCGAGTCGCGCCGGGCTGCCGCCGGCAGCTTGATGGTTCGCACCACAGGGCCCTTGGGCAACCTGGCTGTTACCCTCCTCGAGCCGCGCTCGGAGGACGGGCTGGCAACCTGGCGCTACTTCGACGCGGATCTGAAAGAAGGGGGTGATTTCCCGGTGTTGCGGCTGCCGGAGTCGGCACCGATCTCGATCGTCGCCGCCCAGCCGCTGACAGAGAACCGCGGTCCGATTCAGTCGATCACGTTCCAGCAGGGAGGCGGCTTCCGCGGGCGGGGAGGACGGGGAGGATTTGGCGGTCAACCGCGCTGGCTCGACGGCGAGCACTGGCTTCAGGTCCGCGACGGCAAGCTCGTGAAGGTCAACGCGGCCACCGGCCGCTCCCAGCCCTTCATCGACGTCAAGGCGCTCGCCAAGGGCCTCGCCCGCTTGAGCGCCCTCGACCAGGAAACCGTGCAATCGATCGCCGAGCAGACCGCCTTCGATATGGACCTGGCCAAGAAGGGCTTCCTGTTCGAGCACGGGCAGGACATCTATTACGCCACCTTTGACGGCAGCGCGGCGGCCCGGCTCACCAACACCCCCGGCCGCGAAGGCTGGCCCCAGTTCAGCCCGGACGGCAAGGCCGTCGCCTTCGTCCGCGATTTTGACCTGTATGCCGTCGACGTGGGTGGCAAGGCCGAGCATCGCTTGACCACGGGCGGGCAGGTCGACCTTCGTCATGGACACGCCGACTGGGTCTATTATGAAGAGATCTTCAACCGCCGCTGGCCGGCGTTCTGGTGGAGTCCCGACTCGAAGCAGCTCGCCTTCATGGAGTTTGACGACGCGGGAGTTCCTTATCACACTGTGCTGGACGACACGGCCAGCCCTCGAAGGGAAGAGCGCACCCATTACCCGCGGTCCGGAGACCCGAACCCGAAGGTCCGGCTCGGCGTGGTCGAGAAGGACGGCGGCCCGATCCACTGGGCTGACTTATCTGACTACTCGGCCGACTCGTTCCTGATCAGCGACGTCGGTTGGTGGCCCGACAGCTCGGCCGCTTACTGCTACGTGCAGAACCGCACCCAGACCTGGCTCGACCTGGTCAAGTTCACTCCGGGTGAATCAAGTGGCGCAGTGCAGCGTTTGTTCCGCGATTCCACCAAGGCGTGGATCGAAAGCCCGGGGCTCATCCACTGGCTCCCCGACAAGAGCTTCCTCTGGGTGAGCGAGCGCGACGGTTTTAAGCACTTGTACCATTACACGGAGAGCGGGACCTTGAAAGCCCAGCTCACGTCCGGCCCATGGGAGGTCCGGCAGGTGGTACACGTCGATTCCAAGGACGGCTCGATCTACTTCGCCGGCACGCGCGACAACCCGGTAGCCGTTAACCTGTATCGGATCAAGCCCGGCGGTGAGATCGAGCGGCTCACCCAGGCCCCCGCTGCAGCGCGGCGTCGACATGAGTCCCGACGGCAAGCTGTTCCTGGTGAGCTCGTCCGACATTCACACGCCCGCCCGGACCCGGCTCTTCGGCACGGACGGACAGCTCGTCCGCACGATCGACTCGAACCCATCTTACGAGATCAAGCGCCTCAAGTTCGGTCCCCGCGAGCGGCTTCAGATCCCGGCCAAGGACGGGTTCCTGCTCGAGGCGGAGCTGATTCTTCCGCCCGATCTCGATACGAGCAAGAAGCACCCGGTCTGGTTCATGACGTACGCCGGGCCGCATGCCCCGACCGTCTCCGACTCATGGGGCGGGGGGCGAATGTACGATCAAGCCCTGGCGGCCGAAGGATTCATCGTCTTCCGCATGGACCCGCGCAGCGCCAGCGGCAAGGGAGCAAAATCGGCCTGGCAGGCCTACAAGCACCTGGGCGTGCAGGAGCTCGAAGACATCAAATCCGCCATCAACTGGCTGAAGCAGAAACCCTATGTCGATGGCGCGCGGATCGGCATGGCCGGCCATAGCTATGGCGGGTACATCACCGCCTACGCCATGACCCACTGCGACCTGTTCGCCGCGGGAATCGCCGGAGCCCCGGTCACCGACTGGCGCGATTACGACTCGATCTACACCGAAAGGTACATGGGCCTGCCCCAGGACAACCCCGACGGATACAACGTGTCGTCGGTGGTCCGGGCCGCCGGGCGGCTGCACGGCAAGCTCTTGATCCTGCACGGCGCGATCGACGACAACGTCTCCTTGCGGAACACCATGCGGTTCGTCAAGGCGCTCCAGGATGCCAACAAGGATTTTGAGCTGATGATTTATCCGTCGTCACGCCACGGAATCGGCGGTGCGCACTACACCCGGATCCAGCAAGATTTCATCCGCCGCACCCTGGGCGACGCCAAGCCGCAGAAACCGGCCTCGACCGGCGACCTGGCCTCCGACAACCCGGAGAATGCAAGTCGTCCGGAAGCCCGGCCGCGCCGCCGGCGGGCGGCCGCCGGCCAGCAGTGAACGACATCGGCAACTGGCGTTACCGCCGCTTGAACGTGATAAACGGTCTCTTGGACGATGCGCTCTTGGTCTGCGGATTCCGGACCGCCGCCAGGCCAGCGCCGAAGCCAAACAACCCGCCGATCATCAGCAGATCGGCCAGTCGCGCCACGGGGTGGCCGGTCTGCCTGGGCCGTGCGACCCGCGACATCGGTCCCGCCGGCCCCGGAGCAAGGTACGGACTACTCGAGCTGGCCCCACGTTGCCCAACCCGAGCGACTGCGACCTGGTTCGAGAGACGATCCGGATCAGCGTCGGCTCGGTCGACCTCCCGACTTGGCGAGGATACGAAACTCACGACTAGCTCGTCGAGCACCGAATCGGGCAACGTGCCAGAACGGCGTGCGACCACGATAAGACCCTGTTCCTCTCCCGAGGTTGTTGACTGCAAGCCCGGAGGATCTTCCCAGACGGCCGGCGACTGATCCGCCCGCTGAGCTTGCGGCCGGACGAGCGGCTTGAGAGAGACCGGCCGAGTGATCAAGGGCGATGACGCTGGTGTCGGTGTGTCCTGGGTCGATGTCAGCGACATCAAGCCTGCCGGGCTGCGACCCGGTAGGGCGCTGATCGAGGAGGCCGCCGCGTCTGCCAAGAGGGAGCCGGGTGACGAGCCGGAGATGAAGCCTGCACCGATTGCCAGAGTGATCGACGCCCCGTTGCTCGCGATGGCCGGCGGCATCGCGAGCAGGCTCGGGTTCGAGCCAGCGGTGCTGCTCTGATCATGAAGCGATGCCAGCCCGATGCTCGTGATCGTCAAGGAATCGAACACATTCATCGGACCAAGGGCGACCGAGCCGCTATCGGTCAAGCTTGCATCTTGCAACGGGCCAACCGGTGACCCTGAGTAGGTTGTGCCCGGCCCCTGGTAAGCCACCAGGTCACTTACCAGCAGATTGGCGACCGGCGTCCCCAGGCCGGTCACCAGGTTGTACCCGGAGTTCGCGGAGTAGCCATTGCTACCGCTGGCAATCACGTTGTAGTCGCTTTTCGGCAAGCTGTAGAGGGCCTGCTGGGTCTCGACCGGACTGGAGCTGTCCAAGCTCGGTTCGCCGGAAAGGGCACGCCCCTGGTTGACGAGTACCAAGAGCCCGGCCCAGGCCGGAGCCGACAGGCTGGTGCCGCCCACGACTTCGAACGGGTCGCTGCCCGGCAGGTTGTAAGGATCGGCGATCCACGCGCCGGTCGCCGGATCGGCGACCAGGGAAACATCCGGAGTTGTCCGCATGCCCGTGGACTGGACGCCCTCTTGATAGGCCGGCTCGGGTTCGTAGAGACTGATTCCGCCGCCCGAGCCGATCAACGTGCCGAGAGCGCTCGAGAAATAACCCCAGCCCGTCTCGCTGTTGTAAGAGCTATCCGAGTTGAGAAACAGGCTCGTGCCGCCGACGGCAACCACATTGGGCGAGAAGGCGGGGTATTCCGGATCGGCCGCTCCGAAATCTCCCGTGCTGGCGACGAAGGTCACGCCCGGGGTCGTGAGCACGCTGTCGTAGGCTGCCTCGTCGCTCTGGAAGACGGCCTGTCTTTCGGGGAACCCCCAGCTCATCGACACGACCGACACGCCGGGCTGCGTCGCGGCAATCGCAACGCCGGCCATCAGGTCCGAGAGCGATTGGCTGTTGGCTTCAACCAGAATGATCCGCGCCCCGGGGGCGATGGCATGCGTCCATTCCACGTCGAGTGCTTCCTCGACTTCCCAGTTATCCGTGCCGGGCCCGCTGGGGTCTGATCCCGGCAGGGAGGTCGGCTGGCCTGCTTGATTGAGGACCGTCACGAACGTCGCGGCCGGCCCGTACTGCTGGTAAAGCGACGGCCCGGTAGCGGTCAGGCCAAACTGAGAGTCGAATGCATCGAGGGCCGGGAAGATGCTCGGGTCGTCGTAGGCGTCGACGATGGCGATGGTCTGGCCCGTACCGTCCAGCGGGGTGGACACTCCCGCACTCAGGGCATTGATGCCGTAGGCGGTCCGGATCTGGGCCGGGTCGTAAGCGACCGTTCCGGTCGGTGCGGCCAGGATGAGGCCGTTGGCAACTGCGGCGCCGCTGAGCGTGAGGGTATCGACGACGAGGGCCATGTTGAGCGAGGCGCTTCCACTCTCGGCGAGCTGGGCCGACGGTGCGTAGATCGTGCCGCTGACTCCCGCCATGGCCGCGCCGCTGAACGAAAGGACCTGCGTGTTGGCGGCAGGCTGAATGAAGAGGTCACCAGCATAGGACCCGGTCGTGGCCGGAGTCAGCTTGATCGCGCCGCTGCCGCTCAAGCTGATCGCGCCGGTGGTGCCGCCGGTACTGGGGAACTTGCTGTTCGTGTTGTAGATCGTCACTCCCGTGCCGGTGACGGCGCCGGCGCCGGAGACCTGGAACCCGCCTCCCTCGATGATGTAAAGGCCGGGATTCATGGTCAGGCTGGCACTGCCCGAGACCGAAATCGAGCTGTAGATGCCCTGGTTGATCGTCGCCTTGGTGACCCCACTCACGCTCTCGCTGCCGTAACTGGACAGCCCGGTCGTGCTGGGAACAGGCAGCCCGGCGAGAGGATCTGCGACGGTTGCCGCCTTGGTGACCGGGGCAGGACTGAAGCTCGGGCTGCCGGACTTCGAGACGCCTCCGTGCACGTCGATCACGGATGCCGTGATCTTGGCGGTACCGCTGGCCTCGAGCGCGCTCGAACTGCTGGAATCGACATAGACACCGCCAGCCACGTTGATGCTCGCGCTGCCCGAGATGTTGAGAGCGCCGCCAGCGGTGGGATCCAGGACGATGACCGACTGGCCGATGGTGATCGCCGGCAACGTGGTGCTGCTCGAGAGGAAGTTGCTGCTGCCGGAGTAGGTCGCCGCGATCGATTGGGAGCCCGGTGGGAGCGCTGTGATCGACAGCGCGGCGACGCCGCCGGAAAGCGTGGCCTTCCCCAGATCATCATTCGTTGTCGTGTCGAAGAAATCGACCGTGCCGGTGGGCGTTCCGGATCCCGGTGCCTTGGCGGTCACGGTTGCCGTGAGCGTGACGGATTGCCCGAACGCGCCGCCCGAGCCTGATGCACTGATCGCCGTGGCATCGGCGGTGACCGTGAGCGTGGCGACGTTGGATGTACTGCCCAGGAAGATGCTGTCGCCGCCGTAGACGGCCGTGATCGAATAGGGACTCTGAGTCACCGGCAAGATCGGTGTGCTGAACGTGGCGATGTCGAGCCCGCCCTGCACGCTGAGGGTTCCACTGCCGATCTCGTCGCCCGGGTTGACGGTCCCCAGGTAAAACGCAACGGTGCCGGTCGGGGTGCCCTGCCCTGTCACGGTGGCCGTAAACGTCGTCGACTGGCCGTACATCACGGTACCGGTCGACGGGCTCAGTGTCGTCGTTGTGTACGGCGCCGTCACGCTGACCGAGAAGCTGGCCGTTGCGGTTTCGCCGTCGAGATCAGAGATGAGCTCGGAGACCTTGAACGTCCCCGCTGTCGCGTAGGTATGCGCCAGGGAGAGCGAACCGGTGCCACTCGGTGAGAACGTCGAGGATTGGCCATCGCCCCAGTCGATCTCGTCGGTGAAGGGCCCGATGCCCTTGACCGTCAGCGTGCCGAGGTTGATCGAGGTGCTCACGCCAGCAATCGCGGTTTGCGCCGTGGTTGGGGCGGTGAAGGTCGGCACGACGGCATTTGCCATGATCACCACCTGGGCCGTGCCTGAGCCGCCGTTGAGATCCGAAGCGGTATACGTCACCGTGTACGTGCCGGCATCACCCGGACTGAACGTGAACGTCGGCCCGTCTCCCTCGGGAATTTCCTGCCCGTTCGACGCGACCACTTGCCATTTGTAGCTGTGCGTCGGGTTGCCCATGGGGTCGATGAACGAACCGGTCAGGGTGACGTAATCTCCTTCGTTGACCGTGGCATTGGTCCCGGCCGAAACGTCGAGATACGGCGCGAATGACGCGACACTTGCCGTGCCGGAGCCCTTGACGATCGTGTCCTTGGGCAACTGGGCCGCGATCGTATCGTCGCCAGCGCCGGCGATCAGTGTGTCGGTGCCCGATCCGCCGTACATCGTGTCGCCGGCGGGCGGATCCCCATCCGTGGCAAACGTGTACATGAACAACTCGTAGGCCCCGGTCTGGTGGCTGGGCTGGCCCGGGGCTGAGTAGGGAGTCACCTCCACGTAATAGGTGCCCGTTTTGGGCAGGGTCAGGTCGATGATCGTCGAGTCGGTGTCCTGGAACGAGTCGTCGTTGAACTCGACGATGTTGCCGCTGGAGTCGTAGACCGTCATGGTCGTGTCGAATGCCCCTTGCGGTCGGTCAAGGACGGCCGACATGACCTGCAAGTTGATCACGGTGCCGGCCTGAGCGGTGAACGAGTAATAGTCGGTCTCGGAATTGCCGCTTGAATCCAGGCCCATCAGGCCGATGACATCGGCAGCCGTGACGTCGAAGACCTGGTCGGCATTGACGCCTTCGAGATCGGTGTCGGGCACAACCAGGGGCTCAAGCGAAATCGGCTGGGCGTCGGCCATCGAGTAATGCGCAGTCGTCTGTTCGATCGTCGGACTGCCGTCTTCGCCATAGGCCAGCTTGATCGCCTCGCGCTCGCCGAAGAACGGGTCGGCGATCGCCTGGAAGAGCGTCTCATTCACCGAGGCCCCCGAGGCCATGATGTGCCGGATCGTCTCGTCGGCGTCGACGGGTCCCGGATACGGAGGCCGGTACAGGCCCGGGTTGACCCCGACGTAGATACCCGAGCCGATCGGGCCGTAGGAGTCGCCGTGCAAGAGTCCCGAAAGGTGTCCCAGCTCGTGCGCGGCGATGGTGGTCGACAAAGCGACGAAATCGTCGCTCGTCGCGGGGGGCTCGCCGGCCTCGCCCAGCAGGTTGGCAACGTTGACGGAGGCTTGGTCGGGGGGGGTGACCTCCAGGCCCGCAGCCGTCAGCGTGGTCGAGCCGCTGATGTCCAGGTCGCGCCAGTCGATCGACGTCGCGGAGCCGCCCTCGAGACCGGTCAGCGCCGGGTCGTTGAAGAAGATCGTGGTATATGGGCCGGAAGCCGGCGGGGTGAGGGTGAACGTGTAAGAAAACGCGGAGTAGTCGGCGGTCAAGTTGTCCTCGATGTCGGTTTGCTCGTCCGAGGTGTAGATGTGGTCGCCGGGGGTCGTGTCCGTGTTGAAGTCCAGATAGATCGTGCGGCGTGATGCCTCCCTCGAGGACGTCGTTGCCGCCGAGTCCGGCGATCTCGTCCAGGCCGCCGCCGCCCAAGAGCGTGTTGTCGCGCGCGTTGCCGATCATCGTGTCGTCGTAGGCACTGCCCAGGACGTTGGAGATCCCGTTGGGGTCGGAGAGGGTCAAGGTGAGGGTGCCGGGGATCACCGTCTGGGGGCCCGTCTGGCTCAAGTTGATCTGGATCCCTGCGGGTGCGGCGGAGAAGTCGAGTGTTGCGATGTTGGTCCCCGCCGGCTCGACCACCGTCTCGCTGCCGCTCGAGCCGCCGTTGAAGGCAAACGTATCGTTGCCGCCGCCGCCCACGAGCGAGTCGTCGCCCGCCCCGCCGATCAAGGTATCGTTGCTGTTCGATCCGATCAACGTGTCGTTGCCCGTCCCCGCCAGCAGCAAGGTGTTGCCCGAGAATGCCGACGCGTCGAGCGTGAAGTTGCCGGTGCCGGCCGCCAGGATCGCGTTCTGGAACCCGCTGATCATCGACGTGGACCCGGTCGTACCGCCGCCCGACGTTGTGAGCGTCGTACTGGTGAGCGTCATGTTCATCGACCCATAAAGCATCAGCCACGAGTCGAAGCCGCCGGCCGTGATCGTGTCGCTGCCGCCGCCGCCCGAGATCGACGCGTTGCCCGTGCCGCCGTCGATCGTGTTGTCGCCGGTACCTCCATAGATGATGTCGTTGCCGGATCCACCAAGGATGGAGTCGTTGCCGTCGCCGCCGGTGATCGTGCTATTTCCCGTGCCACCCACGATCGAATCATCACCCGCGCCGCCCATGATCGAGTCGTTGCCCGTGCCACCCACGATCGTGCCCGACAGGGTGCCGCCGACGATGATGTCATCGCCCGAGCCCCCCACGATCGAGTCGCTGCCCGTGCCGCCCACGATCGAGTCATTGCCCGTGCCGCCGTCGAGCACGTCGTTGCCCGTGCCGCCTGCGATCGTGTCATTCCCCGAGCCGCCCGTGATCGTGTCGTTCCCCGAGCCACCGAAGATCGAGTCATTGCCCGAGCCGCCCAGGATCTCGTCATTGCCCAAACCACCGATGATGAGGTCGTTGCCCGAACCACCGACGATGATGTCGTTGCCCAGGCCGCCGGTGATCGAGGAATTACCCGAGCCGCCCACGATGATCGCGCTGGCCGTGGCGCCATAGATGATGTCGTTGCCGGAACCGCCCACGATCGTCTCGCTGCCGGAGCCGCCCGTGATCGAGTCGTTGCCGGTCGTCGAGTAGATGATGTCGTTGCCCGAGCCACCCGTGATCGACTCGCTGCCGGAGCCACCCGTGATCGTCGTGTTGCCCGTGGTCGCGTAGATGATGTCGTTGCCCGAGCCGCCCACGATCGTCTCGCTGCCAGCGCCCCCCGTGATCGTCGTGTTGCCCGTGGTCGCGTAGATGATGTCGTTGCCCGAGCCACCGGTGATCGATTCGCTGCCAGACCCGCCGGCGATGGTCGTGTTGCCGGTCGTCGCGTAGATGATGTCGTTGCCAGAACCACCCACGATCGTCTCGCTGCCGGAACCCCCCGTGATCGTCGTGTTGCCCGTGGTCGCGTAGATGATGTCGTTGCCCGAGCCACCGGTGATCGACTCGCTGCCCGAACCGCCGGTGATCGAGTCATTGCCCGTGGTCGAATAGATGATGTCGTTGCCTGAGCCGCCCGTGATCGACTCGCTGCCCGAACCGCCGGTGATCGTCGTGTTGCCGGTCGTCGAATAGATGATGTCGTTGCCCGAGCCGCCGGTGATCGACTCGCCGCCGGAGCCGCCCGTGATCGTCGTGTTGCCGGTCGTCGAATAGATGATGTCGTTGCCCGAGCCGCCGGTGATTGACTCGCTGCCAGAGCCGCCCGTGATCGTCGTGTTGCCGGTCGTCGAATAGATGATGTCATTGCCCGAGCCGCCCGTGATCGTCTCGCTGCCGGAACCGCCCGTGATCGTCGTGTTGCCGGTCGTCGAATAGATGATGTCATTGCCCGAGCCGCCCGTGATCGACTCGCTGCCAGAGCCGCCCGTGATCGTTGTGTTGCCGGTTGTCGAATAGATGATGTCATTGCCCGAACCGCCGGTGATTGACTCATTACCAGAGCCGCCGGTGATCGAGTCGTTGCCCGTGGTCGAATAGATGATGTCGTTGCCAGAGCCGCCTGTGATCGATTCGCTGCCCGAGCCGCCGGTAATGGTGGTGTTGCCCGTGGTCGCGTAGATCAGGTCGTCGCCGTCGTTGGCCGTGATCTTGCCGCCCTCGGGGGAGGCGATCAATCCGTCGAACTGGCCTACGAGGGCCACCTGATCGTTATTGGAGTCAACGTCCTGGACCTGGCCTGACTCCAGGCTGAGGTCGATGTTGACCGCCAGGGAGGCAATCGAGAAATCCAGGGTGTTGAACCCGCCCGGATCGACCACAACGGGATCCTGCCCGGGATTGATGCGGTACAGATCGTTACCGAGCCCGCCGACCAAAGTGTCATCGCCGCGGTTGGAAACCATCGTGTCGTACCCGGCGCCGCCGACCAAGCTGTTGGCGCCGGCACCCGCAACGAGCAGGTCATCGCCGGCGCCCCCCAGGAGCGTCTCATTACTGCCGTAGCCGTCGAGCTCGACGTCGGTAGTCGCCGGCAAACTGCTGGCGTCGACCACGTCGTTGGAGCCGTACACCAAGCCGATGATCAGGCCGGCGCCCGCCGAGGGGGTGCTCGCGACCGTGTTGCCCCCCTGGGTGATCGTGATCCCCGTTGTGGTGATCGTGGCAGTGGCGTTGCCCTGGAGGATGAGCACGATCTGCGCGCTCGCGCTGCCCATGCCGCCGTCGCTGTCCGTGGCTGTCGCCGTCGCCACCAACACGCCAACCGGGTTCGGTGCCGGGAACGAATAGTCCGGCCCCGCCATCGTGCCGATCACGACTCCGTTCTGGGTGAGCGTCCAGCCCACGGTTTCCGTGTCCAGGATTCCCGGGTCGCTGACGACGGCCTGCAGGCTGATCGTACTCGACCCGACATTGCCGGTGCTCTCGATCCGCACCGTCGGCGGCGCGTTATTAACGACGATGAACCGATCCGCCGACGTCGTGCTCACGTCGTCTGATACCGAGGCGTGGATATCGTAGGTTCCCCCGGTCGGCTCGCCGGGCGGGTTGTTCAAATACGTGTGCGGCGCCGAGTAGGTGAAGAGGCCCGGCGTCATTGCCGACGCGATCACCTGGCCGGCCAGCTCGGTGAGCGTGGTGGGCTGCGATCCGTCGCCCCAGTTGATCGTCACCGTGTGCGGGTCAACCGTGCCCGGGTCGGTGAACTGACCGTTCAAAGTGACGGTGTCACCCTCGGTCGCGGTTGATTCTGATAGGCTCAGGTCAGCCGGCGTGAACTGCGGCGATACGTTGCTCACGGTGACGCTGGCAAATGCCTGACTGATCTCGTTATTTCCGCTGGTCGACACCGTGGCGCTTACGGAATAGCTGCCGGAGGCGACACCGGGCGGGTTGTTCAAGTACGTGTGCGGCGTCGAGAAGTTGTACTCCCCCGGCGGGAGCACGATTGTCGTCGGAGTCGAGCCGTCGCCCCAGTTGATGGCAACCGTGTTGGAATCAAGGCCGACCGGATTCTCGATCGTGCCGCTCACATTGATCGTGCCGTTCTCGTCGATCGAGGTTTGCGAGAGGACCAATCCCGGCGCTGCGAATTCCGGCGCCGGGTTGCTCATCGCGAGCACCGTTTGCGCGAAAGCCGTCTCGCCCAGGGTGTCGCTCAAAGTCACGCCGATCACGTAGCGGGCAACCGCGGCACTCGTGTATTCGTGCGGCTCCGAGAAGGCATAGGATCCTGGCAGCAAGGTCACCAGGGTCGGTGCCGAGCCGTCGCCCCAGTCGATCGATCCCGAGAGCGTGTCGAAGTTGCCCGGG
Organism: uncultured Isosphaeraceae bacterium; assembly: GCA_963781785.1. Classification (GTDB taxonomy): domain Bacteria; phylum Planctomycetota; class Planctomycetia; order Isosphaerales; family Isosphaeraceae; genus CAWAHD01. Next base: position 3,488,192 of record CAWAHD010000002.1, read on the forward strand.
ACCACGAACGTGCCGCTGACGATCACCGAATCATAGGGCGCGGCCGTGGCGTAGGTCGTGGTGGCCGACAGGCTGAGCGGGGCACCGGTCTGGTAGAGGTCGGCAGCCTCGGCACCTGAGCCCCCGGCACCCTCGGCACCGATCAGGAGCGCACCGTTGATGTCGAGGAATCCGACGGCGCTGCCGAAGTCGTCGCCGGTGACCGGCAACGATTCTTGCTCGGCGGCAATCGGCTTGCCGTAAATCGAGCTCGCTGGGTTGGCATCGAAGAGATACGCGGCGCCCGCGTCGGTCGTCCCGAGCGTCGCGTCGGGCGCACCGATCAGGGCCGTCGTGCCGCTGCCCGCGACCGACGCGCCGAATTCGCCGCCGCCGCCGTCGGGTTGAACGAACGTCTTGAGCATTGTTCCCGTCGGGTCGTAGAGGAACGCCGCCCCGGCGTTCGGGCCCGCCGTGCTATCAAGCGGCGAGCCGATCAAGACATTGGGTCCGACCGATGCCACCGAGGTGCCGAAACCCGTTGACGTCGTCGCGTTCGGGTTCACGATCGATGCGAGCTCGGTGCTGGTGCCAACGCTAAAGCTAAAGAGATAAACGATGCCGGCATGGCTGCCGGCCGCCCCGGCAAATGGCGCCCCGACGATCACGTTGGCGCCGATTCCGGCCACGGCCGAGCCGAACTCGGCGCCGGCCTGAGAAACCGGGTTGGCAATGTCCACAATCAAGCTGCCGAAAGCAGGCTGCGTGGGATCGCCGACGAACGTGGAGACTTCGCCCGAGCCGCCATCCTTGCCTGGTGCGCCGATCAAGATCGTGGTGTTGGCCGCCGCCACCGCAGCGCCGAAGTGCGCCTGGTGCGTCATGTCGGGATCAGGCAGAGTGAACGTCGCGAGCAAAGCACCGAAGGTCGGACTGCTGGGATCCGCGTCAAACAGGTAGGCGGCACCGTCGCCCGGTCCCGTGAGAGAACTACCGGGCGCGCCCACCAGGAGGTCGGTGCCGACCGTTGCGATCGCCGCGCCGAATTCGTCGCCGACGGCAGGATTCGGATCGGCGAAAACGTGGATGAGCGATCCGTACACAGGAATCGCCGCGGTCGCGTCTTCCGGGGGCACGCCGTCGTACAGGAAAACCGCGCCGGGATGAACTGTCGAATTTGGTCCGTTATCAAACGGAGCGCCGACGGCCGCGTTGCCGGCAACCGATGCAACCGATGCTCCGAATTCGTCGCCGGGCGTCGGCGCGTCGAATGTCACCGGCGGCAAGAACGCACGCGGCACGAAGGCCGGCGGCACGTCGTTGACTGTCACGCTGGCCGTCGCCGTGCTGATCCCACCAAAGCCGTCGTTGACCGTGAGCGTGAGCGTGAATGTCCCGACCGACCGGTAGGTGTAGATCGGCGCCTCGACCGATGCCGTCCCGCCGGCGGGGTCGCCGAACGACCAGCTATAGCTGAGCGGGCTTCCCTCGGGATCGAGCGAGCCGCTGGCGTCAAACGGTACGGCCACTCCCTCGTCGACCGTGAGCGTGGCAAAGCCGATGACGGCTGTCGGCGGCGTGTCGCCGCCGAAGTCGTGGGCAAACTCCGACGTATTGCCATTGGGGTCGGTCGCCGTCGCCGAGACGAAAGGCGGCTCCCCCCGCGGGAGTGGGGAACGCGAACGAGAACATGGCGTTGCCCGAGGCATCCGTCATGAGCGGGTCCGTTCCCAGCAGGTAGCGGCCCTCGCCGTACTCCGAGAGGTTGTACGACGACATCGTGAAAAAGTCGAGCGCGAACGTCGTGCTCGGCGTGCTGTTGAACGTGCCGCTGACGGTCGTCATGCCGCCCGCGCTCGTGAGCCCGGTAATCACCGGATAGTTTTGATCGTCGTTCGGGCCGGTGTGCGGACCGCCGGGCGTGTTGAGCGTGGGCCCGTCGCCGCCCAGGTCAATCCCCAGCTTGGTGTTCGAGAAAATCGAGTTGAACCGGATCTCGTTGCCGGTGCCCGCCGTCGCGTCGACGTCCACGCCGATGCCGGTGCTATACGCGATCGTATTGCCAGCCGCCGCACTCCCGCCGATCGTATTGTTTCCGGAACCACCGTCGATCAGGATGCCAGTCCCGTTGCCGAGCGGATTCGACCCGGTGATGTCGGTGCCGATAAAATTGCCCTCGATCAGCTCATCGGTCGCGTCGGCAAGGAGTCCAATGCCCGCGCCCTTGTTGCCCGAGATGACGTTGCGAGCCCCTGCCCCGGTGCCGCCGATCGTCACGCCGGGCGGGTCGCTCACGGCGATCCCGTACCCGGCATTGCCGACTGCGAGGGTCCCGGTCAGGTCGGTGCCGACGAAGTTGCCCACGACCGCGATCCCGCTGGCCGCGCCCCCGCCGATCGACACGCCCGACTGCGTGTTGGCCGAGATCACGTTGCCGGCGCCGGCTGCCGTGCCGCCGATGGTGGTTCCGGGCGCGGCGCTCACAAAGACGCCGCTGCCGGTGTTTCCCAGGGGCTGTGTTCCGGTCTGATCCACGCCGATAAAATTGCCCAGGACCCAGGTGCCGGTCGCGCCGCTGGCGACGTCGACTCCATCCCCCGTGTTCGCCGAGATGACGTTGCGGGCCAGTACCGTCGTTCCGCCGATCGTGGTGCCGGCCGCTCCCGAGATGGTGACTCCCGCGGCTGTGTTGGGCACCGCGAGTGTGCCGGTCACGTCGGTTCCGATCAGGTTGCCCGCGACGAGAGTGCTGGTCGTCGTTGAGCCGGTGATCGCGATGCCGTCCACATTGCCCGAGATCACGTTGCGCGAACCCCCCACCGGTCCGCCAATCGTATTGGACGAAGAACCGGCATCCACCAGGACTCCAGCGCTTTTGTTCCCGATCGCGAGGGTACCGGTCGTGTCGGTGCCGATCATGTTCCCCTGGACGTAATTGGAGCTGGCGTCGTTCAATTCAACGCCGTTGGTATTCCCGGAAATCAAGTTGGCCGACGTGGGAGAAGTCCCGCCGATTGTGTTGCCGGTCGCCTGATTGAGGTACACGCCGTCGCCGGTGTTTCCCAGCGCCGCGGTGCCGAGAGCGTTCGTCCCAATCCAGTTCCCCGCGATCAGGTTAGACGTTGCTGAGACAATCGACACGCCGTCGCCGGCGTTGCCGGAGATGACGTTGCCCGCGCCGGCCGCCGTGCCGCCGATCGTGTTTTTCGTGGAACCGGAATTGATTGCGATGCCGACGCTGTTGGGATGCGCGGACGTGCCCGTGATGTCTGTCCCGATCAGGTTGCCTTCGATAAGGCTGTTCGCGCTCCCGTCGACATTCACACCGGTGCCGTTGCCCGAGATGAGGTTTCCATCCTGCACATTCGTGCCGCCGATCTGGGCGGTCGTGTCGGCCTGCAAGAACAGGCCGGTTGCGTTCTCCACGATGGCATTGCCCACGATTGTGTCTGTCGTTGTCTCGTCGTAGAGATAGATTCCCGCAAAGCTGCTTCCCAGGATGAGGTTGCCTGATCCCGTGCCGGCCGCGGTGGTCGTGCCGCCGATGGTGTTGTCGCCGCCGCTGATCGTGATGGACACACCAACCTGGTTCGCAAGCGCGACCGTGCCGGTGGCGTCTGTGCCGATCAAGTTTCCGACGACGACGTTGCCGGTCGATCCCGAGTTGAAGATGTTGACCCCGTTCCCCGTGGCGGCGCCCGAGATGACGTTGTGAGCCGAGGGGATCGTGCCGCCGACAGTGTTTCCGGAGGATCCGTCAATGGCGATATCGCTGCCGCCTGAGCCATTGCCGATAGCAACTGAGCCGCTCAAGTCAGTGCCGACGTAATTTCCCTCGAAGATGTTGGCCGAGCCACTTTCGACCAGGACACCGTTCAGGTTTCCCGAAATGACGTTGGCGCCGAGGCGGTCGTCCCGCCGATGGTGTTCCCCACGCCGTCGTTCAGGAACACGCCCGATCCCGTGGCGCCGGCAAGCGTCGCACCGGCGGCGTCGAGGCCGATCGAGTTACCCGCGACGAGGTTGTCGTCGGGGGCGTCCAGAGCCGTTAGCCCTCCAATCAACACCTGCGCTCCGTTGTAGAACGACGGGCTGCCATCGTTGCCCGCGATCACGTTGCCTGAGCCAGCGGCGGTGCCGCCGATCGTGTTGTCGGCTGACGTGATCAAGATCCCCGTAATGTTCCCCAGTGCGGCGTCGCCAGTCTTGTCGACGCCAATATAGTTTCCGTCGACGACATTCCCCGTCGCGTAGGTGTCGATCTCGACACCGAAGCCGCTATTGCCCGAGATGACATTTCGCGCTGTGGCTGTCGTGCCGCCGATCGTGTTATCCGAAGCGCTCGTGTCGATCTCGACGCCGTTCGTGCCGTTGCCGAGCGCGGCCGTGCCGGCGAGATTCGTGCCGACGAAATTGCCGGCCACCAGGTTGCCAGTCGTATCGGATCCGGTGATCTCGACGCCGTCATCGGTGTTACCCGAGATGATGTTCCGAGCCGCGGCGGTTATGCCGCCGATCGTATTACCGGTCGATCCGAATGTGACCCTCACGCCAAAGCCGTTCTGATCACCCGCGAGGGCGGGTAGGCTGGCCTCGCCAGTGATGTCGGTGCCGATCAGGTTGCCCTCGATCGCGTTATCCATGGAATCGCTCAGGAAGATGTTGCCCTCGCTCCCATAGCGATTATCTCCCGAGATCAGGTTCTCCGCGCCGGCCGCGGTGCCGCCGATCGTGACACCGCTGGCCTGATTGAGGAAGACGCCCGACACCACGTTGGGCAACTCGTGCTCGCCGGTCGCATCGGCGCCGATGATGTTGCCTTCGACGACGACGGGCCCGGTGACGGCCTGGATACCCAAGCCAAACTCGGCGCTATTGCCCGAGATGACGTTGCCCAATCCCGTGCCCGGCGTCGGCGTCAGTCCGCCAATCGTGATCGACGACCCGCCTCCGACGTACATGTTGTAGGTGTTGGTGGAGAGGGCGACGGTCCCGGTGATGTCGGTGCCGATAAAGTTGCTCTGGACCGCGCTGCCGGACGAATAATACACGATGACATTGGCGCCGTTGGTGGTGCCGGGGCTGCCGGGGCCGTTGCCGGAGATCACGTTGCGCCCGCCCGGCTCACCCACGGTGTTGTCCGGCGAATAGTTGAGGTCGACGCCATACCCGCCGTAAAGCGCCGGGGTGTCGAAGAGGTTGCCGAGAGCAACCGTGCCGGTGACGTCGGTGCCGATCAAGTTGCCGGCCACTAAATTGTTCGATCCCGCGTAGTTGAGTACCACCCCGCCGGTGGCGTTGCCCGAGACGAGGTTCCCCGCGCCGGTGCCGGGGGTCGCGGTGAGTCCGCCAATGGTGTTGCCGGAAGCGCCGCTTTCGAGCGCGATGCCGCCGAGGCCGACGTTCTCCGCGATCACGTTGTTGCCCAGCCCGACGGTCCCGGTCTTGTCGGTGCCGACGTAGTTGCCTTCGACGAGGTTGTCGTTCGCGACGTCGATCTCGACGCCGGCACCATCGTTGGCGGAGATGATGTTGCGGGCCGAGGCCGTGGTGCCGCCGATCAAGTTGTCCGAGGCACCCGTGTCGATCTCGACGCCGCCATTGTCGTTGCCCAGCGCGGCCGAGCCGGTCACGTCGGTGCCGATGAAGTTGCCGGCCACGACGTCGCCGGTCGAGCCAGAGCCCGTGATCTCGACGCCGTCGCTCGTGTTGCCCGAGATCACATTCGCCGCGCCGGCGGCGGCCCCACCGATCGTGTTGCTGAACGCGCCATCGATCTCGACGCCGTCGCCACCATTGGCGATGGCGGCCGTGCCGGCGGGGTTGGTACCGATGAAATTGCCGGCGACGGTCGTGTCTTGAGTGCCGCTGCCGCCCAGGTCGGTCCCCTGGCCGGCATTGGCGTAAATCCGGGCGATCTCGTCCGCGGGGAGGGCGTCGGTCGTGACCGAGAACTCGTCGATCAGGCCGTTGAACAGGTTAGGACCCTGGGAAAGCCCGCCGATTTCAAGGTTGCCGGAGGTCGTGGCGTCGAGCGGGTCGGGCATCGCGGACGAGCTGACGGCCGCGCCGTTGACGTAAAACGTGACGATCGAACCGTCGGTGACGACGGCGACCTGCTGGAACACGCCAAGCCGAGACCCCAGCGCCGCGCCGCTGGAGGTCTCGGTGTGAAACGCGCCGGCGGAATACCATTCGAAGACCAGCTCACCGCCCGAGTTCACGTAGAGGCCGTAGTTCTCCGAGGTGGCCGAGTACACCCGCGAGGCGATCACGAAAGGCGTCACGCCGGGAAGTCTGCTCAAGTTGATCCAGGCAGAGAGCGTGAGAGCGGAGGCGGCGAGGTAGCCGGTGTCGGAAACGACGACGCGCTCGCCGGGTGTGTCGTTGAACTGAAAGGCCTGGCCGGTGACGCCCGTGCCGTAGGTCACGCCGCCGAAAGTGGTGATGTTTTGGGGGGAGATCACGTAGTAATCGGAAGCGTTGTTCGTGTTGCCGTCGGCCTTGAGGTAAAGCAGGGTCAAGCCCGGCAGCCCGGTGCCGTCGATGACGACGCCGCTGGCTCCATTACCGCTGATGACGTTGGCCTCGCCCGGTGCAGTGCCGCCGATGACGGTGCCAACAGCGGACGTGGTGACGTCAATGCCGTCACCGACGTTGGGCAACGCGCCGCTGCCGTCGGCTTTGAGGCCGATGTAATTCCCCTCGACCATGTTGTCCTGGTCAACCCCGGCGGCGAGCGCGTTTCCGTACACGCCGAGGTTCCTGTCTATGCTGCCGATCAGGATTCCGTCCTCATCGTTGCCGCTGATGACATTGCGAGCGGCGGCCGTGGTACCGCCAATGGTGACGTCAGAGACGCCGCTACTGAGGATCACCGCAGCCGGTGAGACGGGATTGAGGTCGTTGGGAACGGCGAGCAGACCGCTCTTGTCGGTGCCGATGTCGTTGCCCTCGATCGCGCCCCCCGTGGTATCGAGGACCCGGATGGCCCAGTAGGAGTTCCCCGAGATCAGGTTGCCCGCGCCGGCAGCCGCGCCCCCGATCTGGAAGCCGTCGGAATCGTCGATGTAGATGCCGTTGCCGTTGCCATTTCCCGTAAGGGCGGCGGTGCCCGCGGCATTCGTGCCGATTTCGTTACCTTGAATCAGCACCCCCGGTGTATCTCCGACCGTGATGTCATCAGAGCTGACGTAGGTATCACCGATCACGTTGCCGGCTCCCGGCGCGCACGATGACGGTCCCCGGACCGGCGCCGTAAACCCAGATTCCACCATATCCCACGTCGCCGCTTTGGCCGATGTGCTCCAGGGCAATCGTCCCGGTGGGATCGGTGCCGATAAAGTTGTTCAGGACCTGGGTTCCACTCCCGGCGATCGAGATCTCAATAAATGCGCCTGTGATGATGTTCCGGTCGTCCGGGCTCAGGCCGCCGATGATGTTGTCAGCGCCGCTGGCGTTGACGCAATTGAACGTGCCGGGGTCGAGCGGGGCCGTGCCGGTTGCGTTGAGGCCGATCAGGTTGCCGGCGACGACGTCCGACGTCCCGAGCAGGTAAAGATCGACGCTGCTGCCGGCGATCAGGTTGCCCGGGGCGGAGCCGGGCGCAGGGTTGCCGTGGCCGTCGTCGGTCGCTCCGCCGAATTCGCCGGAGGTACCGCTGCTCACGATCCCGCTATCGACGTTCCCAATGGACGTCATGCCCGCCAGGTCGGTGCCGATAAAGTCTCCCTGCACGACATTGCCGATCGAGGTGGCGCCGACAATCTCGACGCCGTTCAGATTGCCGGAGATCACGTTGCGGGCGCTCGCCGCCGCGCCGCCGATTGTGTTATGCGAGGCCGACGTATCGATCGTGACGCCGTCGCCAGCATTGCCCAGCGCACTGGCTCCGGCGGCGTTCAGGCCGATCAAGTTCCCTGCGACCACGTTGCCGGTCGCCCCAACGCCTGCGATCTCGACACCATCGCCGGTGTTGCCCGAGATCAGGTTGCCCAGCCCTGTTCCTGGCGTGGTCGCCGACCCACCGATCGTGTTAGAGCTCGAGCCGACGAGATCGACTCCGTCGTGACCGTTGCCCACGGCTGCGGTGCCGTCGGCATTGGTGCCGATCTGGTTGCCGCTGATCTGCGCCGCGCCCGTCGACTGCGCGAGCCCGCGCAAATTAAAGATTCCGGCGATGTCGCTGGCCCCGAGCGCCAGGCTGTACACGCCAACTTCGTCCATGAGGCCCTGGTAGTAGGGCAGCGGGAGGCTGGGATCGCCGCCAAAGTACAAGAGCGAACTGGCGCCGTTGTCAAAGGGAGAGCTCCCGATGGTCGAGAGCGCGGTACCGCTCGCCACCGCGGCGCCGTCGACGTACAGGGTCACCCCGCCGGCCGCCGTCGTCCCGTCCCAGGTGACCGCGACCAGATGCCACTGCCCGTCGTTCACGGTCGTCGGGCTGGTCAGCTCGAAGTTGAACTGGCCGGCCGTGCCGTCGCTGCCGATCCCGACGAGGTCGCCGTTCTGCAAGAACAAGCCCATCCCGCTCTGCGTGGCGACGCCGCCGCCGTCGGTCATGAGCGTGCCGCTGGTCGCTGTGGTCTTGATCCAGGCTTCCATCGTGGCGCCGAGCGGGTACAAGATCCGGCCGACCGGCGGTGAATAGACTGTCGAATCCTGGAACGCGCCGCTCACGCCGTCGAAGGAAAAGGCTTCGCCGGAGATCCCCGGCGCGTACGTCGCGCCGCCGATCAGCGTGCCGTCGGTTTCGAGACCGTCGAACGTGTTGCCGTCAGCCGTCCACAAACCGACCAGGCCCGCAGGCGCTGTTCCCTTGAACTGTGATGCCATCATACGCGTTGCCCGCGATCTGGTTGCCGGTAATCGTGGCCGCCGAATTCTCGAGATAGATTCCACTCCCCTGGTTGGGCACGGCTTGCGTGCCGCTTTTGGTGGTTCCGATGCGATTGTCGGTGATCGCGACGCCAGGTGTATTTTCAACCTCGATGCCGGCGCCGTCGATGCCGGCCGGATCGTTAAAACCCGGGTAAGAGCTCTGTGCCTGGTTGCCCGAGATCACGTTGCCCGCGCCCGACGCCGTGCCGCCGATCTGCGTCCCTAGCGATGGCCCGACGAAGACGCCGCCGTCACCATTCGGCACCGCCGCCGTGCCGCCGGCGTTGAGCCCGATCAGATTGCCCTCGACGATGTTGTCGACCGTGGTGGCCGGATTGACCAAATCGTAGTCCCCGATCAACACGCCATAATCACCGTTGCCGGAGATCACGTTTCCGGCGCCCGGCGCGGTTCCACCGATCAGGTTGTCGGAGCTGTCCAGGATCTCGACACCGGTGAACGTGGATGAGCTCAGGGCGAAACTGCCGGTCACGTCGGTACCCACGTCATTCCCCTGGACGGTCTCGTCGCTGGCACTGTTCAACCAAACGTTGAACTGGCCATTGCCGCTGATGACGTTACCGGCCCCGGCCGCGGTGCCGCCGATCGTGTCGTGGCTGCTGTTCTGGAGGCGAATTCCGTCATAAGTGTTGCCAAGGGCCGTCGACCCCGCGAGGTCCGTGCCGATCAGGTTCCCCTCGATCAGATTGCTGCCGCCCCCCTCCACGGTGATGCCGTTGCTGAAGATGCTGCCGCTGAGCAAATTGCCGGCCCCGGTGCCCGGTTTCGTCGTCAGTCCGCCGATTGTGTTGCCGGAGGCGCCGTCGTCGATCCCGATGTCGTCGTCGCGGTCGCCGATCGCCGTCTCGCCGTCGGCGCTGGTGCCGATCAAGTTACCATCCACGACATTGCTGGACGCGCCCGAGCCGGAGATCTCGACGCCGTCACGTGTGTTGCCCGAGATCACGTTGCCCGCGCCCGCCGCCGTGCCGCCGACTGTGTTCGCGCCCGAGGCGTTGATCAGAATTCCATCGCCATCATTGCCGATCGCAGCGGTTCCCGCGGCATTGGTGCCGATGAAATTCCCGGCGACGGTCGTGTCTTCGGTGCCGCTGCCGCCCAGGTCGGTTCCCACACCGCCATTCGTGTAGATCCGGGCGATCTCATCAGGCGGCAGGAGCGCGAGCGTGACCGAAACATCGTCGATCAGCCCATTGAACAGGTTTGACCCCTGCGAAAGCCCGCCGATTTCGAGATTGCCCGACCCGGCGCCACCGAACGCGTTGACGAAGATACTCGATACAAGAGCGCCATTGACGTAAAACGAGACGCTCTGGCCGGCGGCGGTCACGGCAATCTGCTGAAACACCCCCAGCCGCGATCCCAGCGCCGCACCGCTGGAAGTGGCCGAGTGAAAACCGCCCAGGCCATACCATTGGAAGACCAGCTCGCCGCTTGAGTTCACGTAGAGGCCGTAGTTCTCTCCGGAGCTTGAATAACCATGCGACGCAATGACATAAGGAGTGGAACCCGGCAGGTTGCTCAGGTTGATCCAGGCCGAGAGCGTGACGGCGTTCGCCGCCAGATTGTTGGAAGGATCGGAAACCGACACGAGCTCGCCCGGCGTATCGTTGAAATCCCAGGCTTGGCCGGTGATGCCCGGGCCGTACGTCACTCCTCCCACGAGTGTCGCACCGCCGACAGGGAGTGCCGGAACACTCGCGGAATTGCTGGTGTTGCCGTCGGCCTTCAGGTAAAGCGGCGTGTCGCCGGGTAGGCCGGAGCCGTCGATGTCGACACCATTGCCGGCGTTGCCGCTGACGACGTTGCCGGCCCCGGTGGCCGTTCCGCCAATGACGGTGTTCAAAGCCGTCGCAGCGTCGTCGATTCCGTCGCCGGAGTTCGGCAGCGCACTGCTCCCGCCGGCCGCAACGCCGATAAAGTTGCCTTCCACCATGTTGGCCTGATTCAGTCCGTCCCCAGCAGACCCGAGGATGACAAGCGCGAACGGTCCCGGGCTGACACTCACCTCCAGGTCGGCGCTGGTGATCGTGATCCCACTCCCGTCGTTGCCGCTGATGACGTTCCGCGCGGCGGCCGTCGTCCCCCCGACCGTGACGTCCGACGTGCCTTCTTCGAGGACCACCCCGCCAAGCTCTGCCCCGGTGCCGTTGGGTACGCCGAGCGTACCCGTAAAATCGGTGCCGATCAGATTGCCCTCGATCGTGCCGCCATCCGTCGCTGCCACCACGATGGCACTGCCTGTGTTTCCCGAAATCAGGTTGCCCGCGCCTGGGGCAGTGCCGCCGATCGTGTCCCCGGACGAGGTGTTGATGGCCACGCCAACCTGGTTGGGCACCGCAGCCGTGCCGGTCTTGTCCGTGCCGATCCAGTTCCCGGCGACGGTATTGTCGAACCCATCTTGATCGAGCTCGACCCCAAATTCCGAGTTGCCCGAGATGAGGTTGCGGGCGAGAGCCGTTGTACCGCCGATCGTGTTGTCGAGGCCGCCGGCAAACACCCCGTCGTAGTTCGGGATGGCGACTTCACCGGTCGCATCGGTGCCAATAAAGTTCCCCTCGACCACGTTGCTCTGCGTTGTGAAATCGAGGGACACACCCGCGTCGTGATAGCCGGTGACGCCGTTTCCGGAAATGACGTTTCGCGCCCGGACGCGGCGCCGCCGATGGTATTGCCCGAGGCGCCGCCGTCGATCTCGACGCCATCAGTGCCGTTGGCGACCGCGGCGGTCCCACCCGCATTAGTGCCGATCAAGTTACCGGCGACCACGTTGCCGGTTGTGCCCGAGCCGGTGAACTCGCTGCCACCGCCGTTGATCTCGACGCCATCGCCGGCGTTGCCCGAGATCACGTTGCCAGGGCCGGAACCGGGCGTGGTCGTCAAGCCACCGATCGTGTTGTTGAACGAGCCATTGATCTCGACGCCGTCGCCACCGTTGGGGACGGCCGTCGTTCCAGCGGGGTTGGAACCGATCAGGTTGCCGGCGACGGTCGTGTCTTGAGTGCCGCTGCCACCCAAGTCGGTCCCTTGGCCGCCATTGGCGTAAATCCGGGCGATCTCGTCGGCGGGAAGCGCGTCGGTCGTGACCGAGATCTCGTCGATCAGGCCATTGAACAAGTTGGGGCCGTTCGCGAGGCCGCCGATCTCGAAGTTGGCGGTGGTGGTGACTTCGAGCGGGACAGGCATCGCGGCCGAGCTGACGGCCACGCCGTTGACGTAGAAAATCACGGTTGAACCGTCCGTGACCACCGCGACCTGCTGGAAATTGCCCAGCCGAGATCCGAGGTCCGCGCCGCTGGAAGTCTCGGTGTGGAACTCGCCGGCGGAATACCACTCGAAGACGAGCTCACCGCTGGAATTGACGTAGAGCCCGTAGTTCTCGGACGTGGCCGAGTACGTCTGCGAGGCGATGACAAAGGGCGTTGCCCCGGGAAGGCTGCTCAGGTTGATCCAGGCCGAGAGCGTGACAGCGGTGGCCGCCAGTCCGTACGAATCGGAGGCGACGACGCGCTCGCCGGGCGTGTCGTTGAACTGAAACGCCTGGCCGGTGACGCCCGTGCCATAGGTCACGCCACCGACCGTGGTGACGGCCGAGGGAGATACCCCATAAATACTGGAATCGTTGTCGGTGTTGCCGTCGGCCTTCAGGTAAAGGGGGGTGAACCCCGGAACCCCGCTGCCGTCGATGAGGACGCCGCTGCCTGCATTACCACTGATGACGTTGGCCTCGCCCGGGCCGGTGCCGCCGATGACGGTGCCCAGGGCCCCCGCGGTGACGTCGATGCCGGCGTCCTGGTTGGGCAGTGCATCGCCATCGGCATTGACCCCGATATAGTTTCCCTCGACCGTGTTGTCCTGGTTCACCCCGGCGCCAAACCCGATTCCGTTCTGGCCGACGTAATACTCCAGGCCGCCGATCTGGATTCCGTCGCCAGCGTTGCCGCTGATAATATTGCGAGCGGCAGCCGTGGTTCCGCCGACGGTGACGCCAGAGACCAGGCTGCCGAGGACCAATCCGGCGTAGAAGTTGCCATTGTTGGGGGGAATCGCGAAGTTGCCCGTCACGTCAGGACCGATCTCGTTGCCCTCGATCAAGCCGCCCGTGGTATCTTCGATGGTGACGTCGTTGTAGTAGTTCCCCGAGATCACATTGCCCGCGCCGGCGGCCGTGCCGCCGATCTGGAAGCCATCGGAATTTTCAATGTAGATGCCGTAATAGTTGTCTCCACCGATCAGCGCGGCAGAGCCCGCCGCATTCGTGCCGACCATGTTACCTTCGATGACCACCCCGGGCGTGTCTTTGACACTGATGCCGGCAGGGTTGGCGTAGGTGTCTCCAATGACGTTGCCGGCTCCCGGTGCTCCGATGACGGTTCCGGGACCGGCGCCGACAACAGAGACACCGGTATATCCGTAGTCGTCATTCTGGCCGATGTGCTCCAGCCCAATCGTTCCCGTGATATCGGTGCCGACGTAGTTGTTCAGAAGCTGGTCGCCAGTTCCACTTATATAGACCTCAGTGATTGCACCCGTAATAATGTTTCGCTCGTTCGGGCTCATGCCGCCGATGATGTCGTCGCCGACGACTACAACGCAGTACTGCGTCGCGGGGGAAAGCGGCGCCGTTCCGTTCGCATTGAGGCCGATCAGGTTGCCGGCGATGACGTCGGACGAGCCGGACAGGAAAAGGTCGGAAATGGTGTTGCCGCTGATGAGGTTGCCTGGGCCTGAGCCGGCAGTACTCGTCAGACCGCCAATCGTGTTGCCGGTCGCGCTCGTATCGATCTCGACGCCCGTGACGTTGGCAATCGCCACCGTCCCGGTCACGTCGGTGCCGATAAAGTCGCCGGCGACAACGTTGCCGGTCGCCCCTGCGCCGTGATCTCCACACCATCGGTGGTGTTGCCCGAAATGATGTTGCGGGCCGAGGCCGTGGCGCCGCCGATCGTGTTGCTATACGCGCCGCTAATCTCGACGCCGTCGCCGCCGTTGGCGATCGCAGCCGTTCCCGCGGCATTGGTGCCGATCAGGTTGCCTTCGACCGTCGTGCCCGACGTGCCCGCGCCGCCGAGATTGGTACCCACCCCGGCGTTCGCGTAGATTTGCGCGATCACGTTCGCAGGCAGCGGTGTGAGTGAAACCGAGAGATCATCGATCAACCCGTTGAACAGGTCGACACCCGGCGCCGAAAGACCACCAATATTGAGCTGGCCGCCCCCCTGCGGGTCGAGCGGTGCCGGCAGCCCGTCGCTGCCGACGGCGGCACCGTTTACATAAAACGTCACTGTGGAAAGGCTGGCCACGACGGCCACTTGCTGAAACGCGCCCAGCCGTGAGCCCAGGTCGGCCCCGCTCGACGTCTCGGTGTAAACCTGGCCGCCCGAATACCACTCGAAAACCAGCTCACCGCTCGAATTGACATACAAGCCGTAGTTTTCGTATTGCGTCGACGAGTACGACGCGACGACGTAGGGAACCGTACCAGGCAGGTTGGTCAAGTTGATCCAGGAAGAGAGCGTGACAGCGTAGGCGGCGAGGTCGCCGGCGGAGTCGGCAACGACCACCTGCTCGCCGGGCGTGTCGTTGAAGTCGAATGCCTCTCCGGTAACGCCCGGACCATAAGTGACCCCGCCCTCGATCGCGGCATTACCCACCGGGATGTCGGCCCTGAAGGCGGAGTTGCTCGTGTTGCCGTCGGCTTTCAAGTAAAGCGGCGTCAGGCTGGGCAGCCCCGAGGCGTCGATCTGAATGCCGTTAACGCTGTTGCCGCTGATCACGTTGCCTTGGCCGGCGGCCGTGCCGCCGATCGTGGTGCCGATCGCCGTGCCGGCAACTTCGATTCCGTCTCCCTGGTTCGGTAAGGGCGAGCTGCCGCCGGCCGTCACGCCGATGTCATTTCCTTCGATCGTGTTCCCTTGATTCACTCCGCTGGCAGAGGGCAAGATGACAGCCCCCGTGCGGGAGTATGCATCGCTCAAGACGATGCCCGTCTCGTCGTTTCCACTGATCACGTTGGCCGCGGCCGCCGATGTGCCGCCGATCGTCACGTTGCTCGCGCTGTTGGCAAGGATGACCGCTCCCCATGGAGCTCCCGTACCGTTGGGAATGGCGAGCGTGCCGGTCGCGTCGGTCCCCACCAGGTTGCCTTCGATCGAGCCCCCGCTGGTGCTGCCGATCGTGATCGCGCTGGTCACGTTGCCCGAAATCTGGTTTCCGGCGCCCGGGGCGGTGCCTCCGATCAGGAACCCGTTCGTGCTATCAATGTAGATGCCTTGGCCATTGGGAATCGCGGCGGTGCCCGTCGCATTCGTGCCGATCTTGTTGGCCTGGATGACGAGGCCGCTCCCGGCCCCGGAGACGCCGATTGCAAACGAGTTGTGATACGTATAGGGCCAGGAATCCGCGATGACGTTGCCGGCCCCCGGCGCGCCGATAACGATACTCGGGCCGGCGTCTTGAATGCTGATGGCGCCCCATCCATCGGCGACATTTTGGCCGATGTGGTCGAGCCCAATTGTCCCGGTGATATCTGTGCCGAAATAGTTATTCAGAACCTGAAAACTGCCGCCACCGTAAGTGTACAATTCGAGAAAGGAGCCCGTGATGACGTTGCGGTCGTTCGGGCTCAGGCCGCCGATCAAGTCGCCTCCACCTTGCAGAGTGACGCATGCGAAGGCGCCCTCGTTCAGTGATGCCGTTCCGGTCGCATTGAGCCCGATCAAGTTGCCGGCGGCGACGTCGGACGTGCCGAGCACGAGATCGAATTGCTCGTTGTCAGGATATTGCGAGCTGCCGTTGCCGGAGATCACGTTGCCCGGCGCGGTGCCGGGCGCAGGGTTGCCTTGGCCGTCATTGGTCGCACCGCCTATGGTGTCGGAGGTTCCCTGGCTTATCAATCCATCATTGAGGTTGCCGATCGCCACCATGCCCGTCAGATCGGTGCCGATAAAATTGCCCTGGACGGTGCTATTGCTGGCCCCGGTGATGATCACGAGACCGTTGACGTTGGCGGAGAGGATGTTTCGCGCGCTTGCGGTCGGGCCACCGATCGTGTTGCCTGAGGCCGACGATTCAATCACGACCCCGTCGCCGGCATTGCCCAGCGCGCCGATCCGGCAGCGTTCAGGCCGATCATGTTTCCCGCCACTTCGTTACCACTCGTGCCCGAGCCAGTGATGTCGATGCCGTCACCGGTGTTGCCGCTGATGACGTTGCCCGCCCCGGTACCGGGTGTGCTGGTGAGCCCTCCGATCGTGTTGCCCGAGGCGCCGGTGTCGATCTCGACACCGTCATCCTTGTTGGGGATCGCGGCAGTGCCCGCGGCGTTGGTTCCGATGTAGTTCCCTTCCACGACGTTGGACGACGTACCTGAGCCCTGGAGCTCGACGCCATCTGCCGGGCTGCCCGAGATGACGTTCCGCCCGGCGGCCGTCGTGCCGCCGATCGTGTTATACGAGGCACCGGTGTCGACCTCGACGCCGTCGATCGCGTTCGGCACGGCCGCTGTGCCCGCGGCGCTCAAGCCGATATAGTTGCCGGCGACTAGGTTGTCCGTCGCCGCGCTCCCGGTGATCCGCACGCCGTCGTAGCCGCTGCCGGAGATGACGTTGCCGGCCCCGGCAACTGTGCCGCCAATAATATTCTGTGCGCCATCGACAATCACGCCGGTCAAACCCGAGTTGACGCCATTTCCGATCGCGACGGCGCCGGTGATGTCGGTTCCGATATAATTGCCTTCGACCACGTTGCTGTTGCCGCCACCGCCGATCGTCACGCCGCGGTAGTAGTTGCCGGAAATGACGTTGCGGTCGAGCACGCTCGTGCCGCCGATGACGTTTGACGTCGCAGTGTCGAATGAGACGCCGTTGCCCTGGGCGTTCGCGCCCATGGTGGCGACGCCGTTGCCCAGCTCGGCCGTCCCGGCAGCCGTAAGGCCGATGATGTTGCCGAGCACTGTGTTGCCGGTGGCGCCCGTTTCCAGATTGAGGCCGTCGTCCGAATTGCCGGAAATCACGTTGCCCGCGCCGAGCCGGGTGTCGCGGTGGCGCCGCCGATCGTATTGCCCGACGCGTTTGTGTCGATCTCCACGCCGTAGCCCGTGTTGGCGATCGCGGTCGTCCCGGTCAAGTCCGTGCCGATGTAATCGCCGAGTACGACGTTCGTGGACGTATCCAGACCGGTCAATTCGACGCCGTCTCCCACATTGCCAGAGATGACGTTCAGCGAGCCGGTCGTTGTGCCGCCGATGGTGTTCAGCGTGGCACCACCGTCGATCACGACCCCGTCACCATGGTTGCCGAGGGCCGCGGTGGCGGTCGCATTCGTTCCGAGGTAGTTCCCCTCGACCAGGTTGCCCGAGGCGCCGTCAATTTCAACGCCGCTGCCGCTGTTGCCGGAGACGACGTTGATCGCGTCGGTCGTCGTGCCGCCGATGGTGTTGCCAAACGCACCGCTGTCGATCAGCACGCCGTCAGTGTCGTTTGGGATGGCTGCGGTTCCCGTGGCGTTCGTGCCAATCTCGTTCCCCGCGACCAGGTTGTCGCTGGCCCCGATTCCCGTGAGTCTGAGGCCATAGTCGCCGCTATTCGAGATGACGTTGCCGGCACCAGCCGCGGTCCCGCCGATCGTGTTCCCGGCTGTGGCCACATACACTGCGGTATAGCCGGTGCCAGTCGGCAGGCCGACCGTTCCCGTGGCGTCGGTACCGATGTAATTGCCCTCGACAACGTTGTCATTGCTCCCGCTCACGATGTAGACCAGGCGGAGCCCGTCACTGGAAATGACATTTCGGCCCAGGGCGGTGGTGGCGCCGATGGTGTTGCCGGAGGCGCCGCTGTTGATGTCGACGCCATTGCCCCCGTTGGCGAGGACGGCAGTGCCCGCGGCATTGGTGCCGATGAAATTGCCTTCGACGGTGGTATTCGAGGCGCCGTCCAGGTCGATCCCGTCCTGGGCGAAATCATTGACGACAAATCCGCGGACCCTGCTGCCGGTTCCCCCGGCAACGACCGTCACTCCCGCCGCCGATGGGCCCGCACTCGTCCCGCTTAGCACGATGATCGGCGCGGTCGTGAAGCCCGGCTGCGTCGTGCCGTCGAGCACGATCTCCGCGCTGAGACTGGGCAAGGCCGAGAGCGGAGAGATCGTCCAGTCACCGCTCGAGTAGCCCGAATCGCTGATGGGGATATTGAAGACGATCCAGGTCGGGTTGTTAGTGAGGCCATTGGCGGTGGTGATCGCCTGGCGCAGGCTGCCGGCGCCCGAGTCGGCCGTCGCGGTCACCAGCTCAAACGGCGTCGAGTACAGAAACAGGCTGGTGGGTCCATAGCCGGGGTAGAGCGTATCGCCGGCCGGGTAATTGTTGGTCGCAAACGTCCCCGAGACCGTGCCGTAGGTGACAATCTGGAATTCTTGGAGCGGGCTGATCGTGAAGCCATTGATCAGATCGACGTTGAGCGTGCCGGCCAGTGTAGCCGTGCCCGAAACCTGGAGCTGGTCGTACTCGGTAAGGGATGTACCGCCGAAATCGACGTCGAGCACGCCCGCAGAAGACTGGGTGTAATTCCCCGTGATCGTGATGACGCTGGGCGCGCCAAAAAAGCCGAGAGTTCCCTGATTGCTGACGGCGCCGGTCATGCTTCCTTCAGCCAGCGCAGAGGCACCGTTCGAGATGTCGAGGGCACCATTGGCATTCAAGAGTGTGCCCGTTCCGCCAGCGTCGGTCCCGATCCAATCATTGGCCACGACGCCCGTCGTCGCTGCCCCGTCGACGTCGACGCCGTAATTCAAATTGCCGCTGATCACGTTGGCGTACGCCGTGGTCGGGCCGCCGATCGTGTTGCCGGTGGCGCCGTTACTGATCAGAACGCCGAAAAGGTGGTTGCCCAGGGCGCCCGTTCCCGCGGCGTTGACCCCGATGTAGTTGCCGGCGACCAGGTTGTCGATCGAAGTCGCCGTATCGAGCCTGATGCCTTCGGTGCCGCTGCCGTCGAGCAAGTTGCCCGCCCCGGCGACCGTTCCGCCGACGATGTTGTTGGATCCGGAGACATACATCGCCGCATAACCTGGCACGAGGCCGTTGCCGATCGCGACCATCCCGGTAATGTCGGTTCCGATGTAGTTGCCTTCGACCACCTCGTCCGTGCCACTCAGGGTGATCCCTCGCAGGTAGTTGCCGGAAATGATGTTGCGGTCCGCGGCGATCGTGCCGCCGATCGTGTCGCCGGTCGAGCTCGTGCCGATGCCGCCGCCAGCGGTTGAGCTGCCGTTCTCGAGCGCCACGGTGCCGGTGGGATCAAGACCGATGATGTTGCCGATCACGGTCGTGTCGCTCGAGCCGGCGAGCAAGTCCAGCCCATCGTTGCTATTGCCCGAGATGAGATTGCCGGCGCCGGTCCCGGGCATACTGGCCGCGCCGCCGATCGTCGCGCCGGTGCCCCCCTCGACATAGATGCCGGCGCCGTTGGGCAAGGCTCCGGTGCCGGCGGCGTTCGTGCCGATAAAGTTTCCTTCAATCAAGTTGTCGGAGCCGGAATTGATGACGATGCCGTCGGCAGTTCCCACAAGCGATCCGCTGATCACGTTGCGCGCCGTCGCTGAGGTACCGCCGATCGTGTTCTGGCTCGACTCGATGGTAATGCCTGAGCCGTTGTTTCCCAGTGCGCCCGTACCCGCCGCGTTCACGCCGATCAGGTTGCCTTGAACGAGGGTGGAACCTGCACCTGCCTGGATCAAGATGCCGATGTTCCCGCTCGAGTCGATGACGTTACCAATGATCGAGTTCGACACGCCGTCGTCATCGATGCCGTTATGGCCGACACCCATCGCCACGCTGCCGCTAAGATCGGTGCCGATGTAGTTGTTCTCGACCAGGTTCGAGCCGGCCGAGTCAAACTCGACGCCACGATAATCGTTGGCGATCACGTTGCGGTCAGCAGACGTTGTCCCGCCGATCGTGTTGCTGGTGCCGGCGAGGAACTGCACGCCGTCGCCCGTATCGGCCACGGCGTTTTCACCGGTAGAGTCGGTGCCAATCAGGTTGCCTTCGACGGCGTTGCCGGTCGCAGCCGCGGCCGTGAATGTGATGCCGGCGCCCGCATTGCCCGAGATCACGTTGCCCAGGCCCGCGCTGGCCCCACCAATCGTGTTCCCCGCAGCCGAAACCGAGATCCCCCCCGCCATCGGCGTGCTGCCGGCCGCCGAACCAGCGGCATTGGTCCCAAGATATGAGCTTTGAATGGTATTGTCGGTCGTCGTGATCGAGATCCCGGTGCCGCTGAAGTTATTGATCACGAGTGCGCTGATCGTGCTGCCGTCTGAGCCGCTTCCCAGCACCAGCCCATCGGCACCACTCCCTGCGCTCGTGCCATCCAGATCGATGAGCGGGGCCGTCGTGTAGCCCGGCTGTGTCGTGCCGTCGATCAAGACGGGTACGGTGATATTGGGCAGCGCCGACAAGAGTGAGATCGTCTGGACGCCCGTACCGCTGATGTCAAAGTCGATCGTGTTCGGCCCCGGCGTCGCACCGTCGGAATTCAGGATCGCCTGCCGCAGCGAGCCGGCGCCCGAGTCGCCTGTGTTTGTGACCGTGAACAACGAGGGCATCATCCGCCGTTCCAGGCCGTGGAAGTCTGGGAGGAACGCCTGCCGTTTCTTCTTCTGCGCGGCATCACTGCGCCGCCGGCTCATCTTCCGGCTGCGACCGGCAAAAAAGCGGAACTCGCCGCCATCGGGCTCACGAGGTGTCGACATCGCACATCCTTTAATTGCGGGGAGAGGATTCCCATCAAGGTGCAATTCCGGCGCGACCGCAACAGCCGTTTTGCCATCGCGTGGTTTCAATCTCGAAAGGCTGGGCTCTTTCCCTGAGTAGCCTTCCACTTCCCGCCAGCACGCGGGCCAGGCCCCGAGTCGCCCAGTTCCCGCCACGTGAGCGCACGGCATCGCGCAATCTCATGATCACGGCGGAAACCTGGGTTACTAGACTACATTCTCTTCCGTCACCGGTCACTAACCCAGTCGCACGATTGTCAACTTTTCCGTGCGCCTGAGGCTTTTTTGCATCGATTTCTTTCTTAGGCTTTGCGACTAACTCGTTGGCACAAGAAAGCATAGTTTGCTGTGCTGGAGACGCAAAAAGCTCGCACCGACCCGAAGGTCCATGCGAGCGAAAGTCCAGGCCGGGTGATGGAGCTGTTAATCGCGCGGTCATGGGTGTCCATCGCAACGTATTGTGTACTCACTCATGTCCGGATCCGGAGCTTTTGTGACACGGCCCGGGCTCGAATCTGCGCGCTCAATCCGAGGGTTTGCCCGGTGCCGTTGCCGGCGGGCCGAGCTTGAACGAAACAGCGACGCCATTTGAGAGACCCGAGTGCTGTCGTTGCACGTCATGATCTTGACCCTCTGATTTACGCTGACATCCGATCTTTTTGGGCCTCGAGCGCGAGTGCTCAGGAGATCGTACTGGTCCTTCCGGGCGGATCTGACTCGACCTCCCGGAATTTTTCACAAAGTTTCCGGCGCTCGACATGACGCAGGGCGACACCCCAACGTTCCCCCGTTCTGGAAAATGGTTTGCGTTGATCAAGCTTCGCCAGCGCTCTGACGCCTGGAGTTCGGACGCACCGTTTCGGCGGAAGAGCCTCGTCTTTTGTTAGGCTGCATGCGCCGGAATCTCGGAAGAACTTAGCATGATCGGGCCACACGCCGATCCGCCGGTCTCCCGCTCGAGGCTCAAGGTGACGACCCGGGGATCAGTTTGGCTTCAAGAACAATCTCCCTGGGTGTTTGGTTTCAAGGCCGTCCGGGCTGGGCCGAGCTGCGTGTTCGCCGGGCGCGCCTGGATCCAATCCGGCTGAAGTCTCTTGAGCGTGGTGGCATGGCGTTGGTACGGGGCGACGGTCACCTCGCGACCGTCCGCGTTCACGACGATGAGATTCAGGTCAACGACTCCGCCCAACGCGCACGATGACATTGCCAGCCGGTATTCCAGGTTCTCGAAACCGGGGCGGATCCCGCGGACAGGCGCGCGGTTCGATCGCGACCGCTTCGAGCGCAGGTTTCGCAAGTTTTCGGCAGTCCACTGTCGGATCATGGCCAAATCCTCCGCAATTGTGCCAAACGCTGGTTTGTGCGTTCTGAGCGGCGGCGAGATCACCCCGCGGCGCTCGGCCGCGGGGCGATTCGAAGGGGCGTTCTTGCCGTCCTCGCGATCGGAACGACCCGGCCGGAGTTCCGGGTGATGTCAGACCCGAGCCACACGGCTCATCAGATCGTACTGGTCGCGGCTCACGGATCTGACGCGACGATCGCCAGATTCTTTTCGGGGGGAACAACGTCAAGCGGATCAACCCTTGGGAGCATGACGGGCGAGGGACGTCTCGGTTCGGATCGTCGCACCTGGCCGATGGCAGTCCGGAGCGTTCAGATCGCGACATGCTCGTGGACGTCATAGAGGGGTCCCGATTATGATGGTGCCAAGCTCAGTTTCCCCGGGAGCGCGTACCGCTCCAACTCATCGCGCTGACGCGCTGCCTTCATTCGAGGTCCCGATGGATCTGGATTCGATCGATCCCACGAGTGCCACCCTGCTGGGCAAGGTCGGTCTCAGCCCGAACGACCAGGCGGCGTGGTCGCGGTTCGTCGATCTGTACGGCTCCCGGATCCGGGGCTGGTGCCGGCGGTGGGGGCTGCAGGAGGCCGACACGGAAGACGTGACGCAGGACGTGCTCTTGCGCCTGGCCCAGAAGCTCGGAGCGTTCAACTACGATCCGTCCCGCAGTTTCCGCGGCTGGCTGCGGACCGTAACTCAAAACGCCCTGGCCGACTTTCTCGCGGCTCGAAAGCACCAATGCACCGGCAGCGGCGACGACGGCGTCCTCAAGCAGCTCAGAGAGCGTACACGCCCGCGACGACCTGGTCGAGCACCTCAAAGACCAGTTTGACTCCGAGATCGTGGCCTTGGCCTGTGCCCGCGCCCGGGCCCGGGTCGAGCCCCAGACGTGGGAGGCCTTCCGGCTGACCGCCTACGAGGGCTGCTCCGGCGACGACGTGGCGGCGCGACTCGGAATGAACAGGGCCACCGTTTTCAAGGCCAAGAGCCGCGTCATGGAATTCCTCCGCGAGGAGATCAAACAGCTCGACGAGCCTTGAACGGCACCGCGGCCACCGGCGACTTGCCTTCGCCACGGCCGCGCGACGAGGACTGGATCGGGAGAGACCATGAATCAACTCGGCGATGCCCCCACGGACATGCTTTTCGGCCTGATGGCTCTTCATAACGACCTTGTGGCCCCGGCGGTCATTCCCGCCGCGCTCAAGGCCCAGGCTCGCGAACCGGAACGGACGCTGGCCGAGCTGCTCGTCAGCCAGGGTGCACTCTCTCCCACGCTGCGCGACCTGATCGAGTCGCTCTCGGGCGAGTACGTCAATCGGCATGGGGGTGACACCAAGCAGAGCCTGGCCACTCTTCTCGAGGCCCCCTCGACACGGCAGCGGCTGGATCGCCTCGGCGACCCCGAGCTCTTCCGCAGCCTGGGTGCCACCGTTTCACGTGGATCGGACGTCACGGCTGAGCTCGATTTCCAGCTCAATGACCAGGAGCGCACTCTTCTGCCGTCGACGACGGTCGACACCGATTCCAGGTCGCGGATCGCCGGTTACGAGATCCTGGAGGTCCTGGGTGCCGGCGGGATGGGGATCGTCTACAAGGCGCGGCAGGCGCGGCTCGACCGGTTCGTCGCGCTCAAGATGATTCGCGCCGGCGCCGGTGCCCGGCCCGAGGATCTCGCCCGGTTCGAGATCGAGGCGAAGGCAGTCGCGGCGATCGAACACCCCAACATCGTCCAGATCTTCGACATCGGCGAACACGACGGCCTGCCCTATTTCTCGCTGGAGTACCTGGCCGGCGGCAACCTCGCGCAGAAGATCGGCGGCAAGCCCCAGCCAGTCCGTGAGTGCCGCCCGGACCGTCGAGATCCTCGCCCGTGCGATGTACTTTGCACACCAGCACAAGGTGATCCACCGCGACTTGAAACCGAGCAATGTCCTCCTCGCCGCCGATGGCACTCCCAAGATCACCGACTTCGGGCTGGTCAAGCGGCTCGAAGACGATTCGGGACAGACCCGCTCGGGCTCGGTCCTGGGGACGCCCAGCTACATGGCTCCCGAGCAGGCATGGGGCGACACCCAGAAGGTAGGGCCCGCCTCCGACCAGTATGCCCTGGGCGCCATCCTCTACGAGCTCTTGACCGGCCGGCCGCCGTTTCAGGGAGCGTCGGTCCTCGAAACCCTCGACATGGTCCGCAGCCGGGAGCCGGTGCCCCCGTCGCAGCTCCTGAGCAAGACGCCCCGCGACCTGGAGACAATCTGTCTCAAGTGCCTGGAAAAGGACATCGCCCGCCGTTACCCCGATGCCCTGGCCCTCGCCGAAGACTTGCGCAGGTTCCAGGCGGGAGAGACCATCCTGGCGCGTCCGGTTTCCGACACCGAGCGGGTCTGGCGCTGGTGCGTGCGTAACCAGTGGATCGCCGGTTTGAGCGCCTCTGGTTGCGCTCTTGCTCGTTCTCGTGTTTGTTGGCTCAGTGATTTCGGCCACGACGCTCAACCTCAAGAACCAGGCGCTCGAGAAGGCAACCGCGGAGGCCGAGAAAAATCGCGCCGAGGCCGATCTCAAGCGGGAGCTCGCCGTCAAAGCCGCCCGGGCGGCCAACGAGCAGAACCGTAGCGCCGTGGACTCACAGGTCGAGCTGATGATCCTCCTCGAGCGAAGACTGCGCTACGTGGCCGAGATCCAGAACGATCGCCCGCAGCTTCTGGACAAGGCAATGAAGCGGCTCGAAGCCGCCGCCCAAGCAATGGCCAACCTGCGCCGCGACGTGGACTGGAACCCCGAGGACGAGGAACACAACTGGCGGTCGCTGGCCCGGGCCCACCAGGCCCTGGGCCAGTACAAGCTGTCGCGCAATGAAGTGAACGAGGCGATGGCGCAATACCGCGAGGCGGAGGATATCATCACGCGGGTCTTGGCTGCCCAGCCCGGCGACCTGGATCTTCAGGTCAATCTGCTCAGGACACAGCGGCAGATGGGTTACGTTCTCATGTTTCGACTCGCAGATGCTGAGAAGGCCCAGCACGACTTCAAGAAGGCGATCGAGATCAGCCGGGCTTGCCTGGCCAAGAAGCCCGACAGCGATACCTACAAGAGCGAGCTCGCCAATTCGCTGGGCATGCTCGCGCGGTCAGAAATGACGCTGGGCCATCTCGATCAGGCTGGCAAGCTCTACGCCGAAGAGTTCGTTCTACGCCAGTCGTTCTCGCCGGCTCAGGCCAGTCAATGGGAGAGCCGCCGCGAGCTCGCGAGCCACTATGCCGACCGCGCGACCTTGAACCTCAAGCTTGGCAATCTGGCCGAAGGCCAGCGCCTCTACGATCAGTGCACCGTGCTGCGCGTGCAGTTGGCAGACCTGCGGCCCGGGTCCTGGGCGGAGCTCAACGATGTTGCTCTCTCGTACAATAACCAGGGGTCCGTGCGTTTTCCCCAGGGGAGCGACCCAGTCGCGGCACGGAAGTTCCACCAGAAGGCCCTCGATTTGCTCAAGAAACGGGCCAAGGATTCCCCCCTGGACTTTGACAGCAAGCACTTGCTCGAGCTGACACTCTATTACGAAGCGACCTGTGCCCTCCACTCCGGCGACAAGGAAGGAGCCGCGGCCGGCTACCAGGAGTGCCTGAAGATATGCAAAGAGCTGGCGACTCAGCCGAAGTACAAGCATCTTCAGTCCGACCTGATGCTCGCCCTCGCCCGGTGCGGTGATCACGCCGGGGCTGCCAAGATCGCCCGGGAGCTCGTGGCAACACACCCCAAGGATGAAGGTCTCTATGTCCAGTCCGCCTGCGGCTACGCGCTCGCCGCCGGCGCCCTGGCGCAGCCGGTGGTGACCCCGACCTGGTCAAGAGCTACAAAGCCGCAGCCCTCGATTGCCTGCGCCAGGCCCAGGAACGAGGCTGGGCCGACGTCGCGCGATTCAAAACCGACACCGATCTCGAACCGATCCGGAGCGACCCGGCATTTCAAGCCTTCGTCCGCGACTTCCGGCCACAGGGCAAAAAAAAGCCGTGATTTCACAGACCCAGGTGGCGGAGCAATCCCTCGACCGGCTCGAATCCGGAAACGTACGCGGCGTCGCCGACCCAGTCGCCAAACGGCCGGCGATGTCCCACCGCGAGTGCGCGGATGCCCGCTGCGCGGGCGGCGGCCAGTCCGGACGGGGAGTCCTCGATGGCGACGCACGACTTGGCCGAGAGCCGAAGTCGCTTGAGCGCAAGCTGGTGAGCCTCGGGAGCCGGCTTGACCAGAGTCACGTCTTCCTTGCCGATGATCAGGTCGAAGGCTCCGGCCAGGCCGCACGTCTCGAGAACAGCCTGGATGTTCTCGCGCCACGTACCGGAAACAACCGCCAATTTCGCCCGGCCTTCCAGCTTCCGGATCAGGTCGACGGCCCCCGGGTAAAGCCAGGGAGAATCCTTGAGCATCCGCACGGCCAAAGTCTGCTTGCGGCGCACCCAGTCTTCGACCTTGCCGGACACAATCCCACGTTGAGCGAAAAGCTCCGTCAGGAATTGCCGGTCGTCCACGTCCGCTGACCGCGCCGCCGCCTCATCCGGCACTTGCCATCCCATGCTCGAAAGGGTCCGCTGCCAGGCCGCGATATGATGGTTCTCGGTCTCGGCGATCACGCCGTCGAAGTCAAGCAAAACGGCCTTGAGCGCCATGAGTGATGATGAATCCGCTGTTGGCAGGTACCGGAATGATGGAGACCACATGATCACGAATCGGCGGGTTGAGTCGGTTCCGCGCCTCGGTTCTCTCGAAACACAGAAGGTGAGAGCATGCCCCCCCTGGAAACGTTCGCCTTGGTATCCTCCAGAAACTGCTCAAGTTCCTCCAGTGTGTCCAGCCCATCACCGAACAAACGGCGTTCTTGCTCGAGGGTTTCGGCCGTTGCATCTTCCGATGCCGCGAGGTCGGCGTCAACGTCCGCCTCCTGCTTTCGAACTGGCAATCACGTTCGATTTTTATGCGTCCATTCGACCGCCGGCCATCGTCATCGCCGCGGCCCCAGGATTTTCCAGGTGTGTCACCTGTCACCACCGTGGTAAGGAGGTCGCTCTCCGAATACTCGTCCTTGAGGTCGAGGAACTCCAGGACAAACGGGTCTTTGAAAGCAGGAACTTTTTCCCGAGTTCGGCCAGAGTTGTTTCGCCCCGGCCGGATTTTGCAGATGCTGTCTCCAGAATTCGCGGGTAGGCCAGGTAAAACTGGCGCGTCTGGTAGAGATTCCGGTAACCGAAGCCCCGGCCGCACTGGCCCGTGCGGTCTTGGGACATGCGGGTGACGAGCGGCTCGCCATAACCAGCACGATGCTTCCCCCGCTGCTCCTCGTCGACGATCCGACGGCCGACTTCCCAGTAAGTGGCGGTCATCATGCTGTTGACGGAACGGGCTGCGGCGTGACGAGCCGACTCCAGGAGTAGAATCACTCCGGCCAGAACGGCTTCATGGGCGTCGTCGCTGGTCTTCGTGGGCACGCGCTTTGGTGTTGCGTTTCTTTGGCACGCCCTCGTATAGCATGTTCCGGGCTGCGGGCAAACCGGAATCGCCCGCTTGGGCGGAAGTCGCGCGGGCGGTCTGGTATGCGGCCCACAGGGCAGCGCCCCGATCTAAAACTTGGTTATCTTATCTCGTTATCCCCGAGCCGGGGACGGAGGGAGACAGAGAGCTCTAATCCCGTCCCTGTTTCCGTCCCGCGTCCCTGTTTGCGTCCCCAGGCAATGTCGTCATCTCCTCGCGGGCATGGCTGAGCTTCTTGAGAGGTTTGGTATGAGAGTCGCGATCAACGGAACCGGAGTAGCTGGCCCCACCCTGGCTTGGTGGCTACGGCGCTACCGACACGAACCGGTGCTCTTTGAGAAGGCCCCGAGTCTGCGCACCGGTGGATATCTCATTGACTTTTGGGGCGTCGGATACGACGTAGCCGAAAGAATGGGAATCCTGCCGGCGCTGCATCAACAGGGTTACATGTTACAAGCGCTCCGCATGCTCGGTGGGAACGGCCGAACGGTCGCCAGCGTGGATGTGAGCACCTTCCGGGCGCTCTTGAAGGACCGCTACGTC
The DNA here is from genome assembly GCA_963781785.1 of uncultured Isosphaeraceae bacterium. GTDB lineage: Bacteria > Planctomycetota > Planctomycetia > Isosphaerales > Isosphaeraceae > CAWAHD01. The sequence continues at coordinate 3,516,249 of CAWAHD010000002.1, forward strand.
AGCATCGCGCGAGGCGACCTTGCCTCGACCGTGTATCGTTCCTGCCAGGAAGTTCGAGCTCGGTTCGGTCAATCCATCGTGGCAATCGAAGAGCGCGAGCGAAACGTTCGAGTCCGGTTGTCGGACGATTCCGAGGACGAATTCGACCTAGTCGTTGGGGCGGACGGCTTGCATTCCCAAGTTCGGTCGCTGGCATTCGGACCGGAGGCGCAGTTCGAGCACCCGCTGGGGTGCTGCGTCGCGGGGTTTGCCCTCCCAGGATACCGGCCCCGAGATGAGCTGGTTTACCTCAGTTACACCGTTCCCAAGCGGCAGGTTTTCCGCATGGCACTCCGGGACGACGTCACGGCGTTTCTCTTCGTATTCCGCGAGGAGCTCCTGGGCGCTCAGCCCAGCTCTCCCGGCGAACGCCGGGACGCATTGCGAATCGTTTTTCGTGATGTCGAGTGGGAACTACCGCAGATTCTTGCACGGCTCGACGAAGTGGACGACATTTACTTTGATCGCGTGAGTCAAATCCGCATGGACCGATGGTCAAACGGGCGTGTCGTCCTGATTGGAGACGCGGCCGCGTGCGTGTCACTCCTGGCCGGTGAGGGAACGGGACTGGCAATGACGGAGGCGTATGTGTTGGCGGGCGAGCTCCATCGCAGCGGCGGCGACTGCGCCGCAGCGCTTCGGGAGTATGAAGCCAAGCTCCGGCCGTTCCTGGTGTCGAAGCAGCAGGCCGCCCTGCGGATGATCGGCTTTTTCGCCCCGCAGACTTCGTCGGGCTTGTTGTTGCGGAACCTGGTCACGAATCTTTCGGGAAATCCGCTGCTTGCCAAGCTTTTTCTTGGTGCAGCATTACGAGATGATTTTCGATTACCGGAGTACAGCGCCTGACCTGCGCCGTGCGTTAACCTGGTGTTACCTTCGCGAGAGAAACAGGGACGCGGCGGTGGATCAGCGCTTCGCCGCCGCCGGCCGCGGGAACTCGGCGATGAGTGCGCGGAATGCCGGCTCGTCGCGGATCGGCTCGAGGTCGGGGTCGGTCTCGAGGCCCAGCACGTCGGCGTAGCCGCGGGCTTTGGCCTTCCGCAGGCAGTCGATCGCTCGGTCGGCATAGTCCCGGATCAGGGCTTTATCAGCAGGGGCGAGCGGCGCGGTGCCGCGAGCCGGAACGGTCGGCCGACTTTGATCGCGCACCGCCCCCGCCGACAGCGCGAAACCGCAGGCAGCCTCGACATAGACCATCTCGTTCGAGGGGGGCTGGGCCACCAGCTCCCGTGCGATCGCCGCGGCGCGGACGTGCTCGCCGCATCGCGCCAGCGCTACCATCAGGGCAATGCGCGGCATCCTGACATTGGGATCGGCCGCCAGCTTCTCGCGGATATCCAGGCAGCGGCGATATCCGGCCGTGGCGCCAGCCCGGTCGCCCGATTTCAGCGCGCACGTGGCCTCGTAGTACAGCGTCGTGGCCAGCCGCTGGAAAGCCTCGGCGTTCGTCGGCTCAGCCGTGACCCACCGGTTCATGAGCTCGAGAGCCTTGCGGTGATACTCGCGGGCGCCCTTCGGGTCGCGGCCCATCGGATACAACAGCATCCCGAAGTTGTTCAAGCATCGCACCAGGTTGTACAGGATCCCGAAATTCTGGGGCCGCTCCGCCAGGATCGACTCGGTCAGCTCAGCGCTTCGCTCGTTAAAATCCCGCGCCTTGGCGGGGTCGCCCAGACGGAGGTATACGTCAAATAGCTGGTCGTACAGGATGGCCCGGTCGCGGCGGTGCCGCAGTCCCGTCTTCCACTCCTCCGAGCAAGATTCCCGAATGTCGCGGTCCTCGTCCAGGAGCACTCGGGCTTGCTCGAGATGTCCGGCCGCCCGCTCGACGAGCGCCATCAGGCCGAGCGTGTCGGCCACCTCGGCTTTGAAGTCGCCGTTGTCCGGCTCCTTGGCGAGGCATTTCCGGGCGATTTGCAGGGCCCGCTGGTACAGGCGCATAGCCTCCGTGGAGTCTGCCAGGCTGTGCTGCGTGAAGACCCCGAGCTGGCGAGAGGAGCGGAGCAGCCGGTTCTGATATTCCAGATTCTCGGGGTGGGCCGCCGCCACCCGCTCGCAGATCTCGTTGTTGATCCGGAATTCCTTGTTGGCCTCGGCCAGTTGGTTGTCGGCCATCCTGACCTCGCCGATCCGCTGGTGCGCGAGTCCCACGGACCGCCAGTTGAGCTCCTCGTCCTCGGCCGGCCAGCCGATCTCCGACCGCAGCGCCGTCATCGTTGTGGCGGACGACTCGAGGATGCGGGTGGCCAGGCCGAGCACATCGCGCCGCACCTCCACGAGTGCCGGCGTGTCCCGCCACTTGCCCTCCAGCTTCAGGATCATCTCACGCTGGGCATCGACGACGTCGCGGTTCTGCTGGATGGCGGCCCGCCCGGCGGCCACGGCCAGCTTCTTCTCCTCCAGGGCGCGCTCCTGGGCGTGCTCGGCCTCGATGCGGCGATTCTCGGCCGTGATGTTGGCCGCAACCAGTTTCTGGTTCGCCTGGCGAAGCACGACGTAGCTGGCCGTCGACCCGGCCGCCACGACGACCAGGAGCAGGGCCACCATCGCGGCAAGCGCCGCCACGCGCGGATTGCGCCGGCACCAGCGCCACGCCCGCTCGGCGCTGGACACTGGCCGGGCCACGATCGGCTCGCCGGCGCGGAAGCGCCGGAGGTCCTCGGCCAGGGCCGCGACGTCCGGGTAGCGCCGAGCCGGGTCCTTTTGAAGTGCTTTCAAGCAGATCGTCTCCAGGTCGCGCGGCATGCGGGGGAGGAGCTGCGACGGAGCGACCGGCTCGGCGGTACGAACGAGGTCGAGGGTCTCCAGAGTTGACGACCCGCGGAACGGTGGCCGGCCGGTGAGCAGCTCGTAGAGGGTGGCTCCCAGCGCGTACTGGTCGGCGGCGGGGCCGGCCTTCTCGGCACCGGCGGCCTGCTCGGGGGCCATGTAGCTCGGCGACCCGAGGATATACCCGGTGCCGGTGTGCCCGGAGTCGGCCTCCAGCCGCTTGACCAGGCCAAAGTCGGCGATCTTGGGCGTCCCGTCGCCGGCCAGGAGGACGTTCGAGGGCTTGATGTCGCGGTGGACGATCCCACGGCGGTGGGCCACGTCCATTGCGCGGGCGAGGGTCTCGATAGTCGCCGCCGCAAGGTCGGTGGGCTGCGGCTGGCCGGCGATCCGCTGCGCCAGGCTGCCCCCTTCGAGAAACTCCAGCGAGAAGTAAGGCAGGCCGTCGCGCTCGCCGATCTCGTAGATCTTGATGATGTTGGGGTGGTCAATCGCGGCGACGGCGCGGGCCTCGGCCTCGAACCGGGCCAGGTCGTCTGGCTGTGCACCGGCGCCGGCCTTGATCATCTTGAGCGCGACCAGGCGGTCGAGCCGGGGTTGCCGCGCTTTGTACACGACCCCCATGCCTCCGGCGCCCAGGATCCCCAGGATCTCGTAACCGATGATCCGGGGCAGCTTGTCGCCCTTGCGGCCGCCTCTCGATTGGGACGCCTCCTCCGTGTCGGCCGCCGCAGCATCTGGCGCGTGCACGAAGGCGTCGGTGGCATCGGCGTCCTGGTTGCCGCTGGCGCCGCCGTCCGGGCCGGTCGTCGCGTCGGGATCGCAGGCGGCGCTGGCGTCGCGGTCGAAGCCCGTGGTGGTGGCGACCGAGCCCGGTAGCTCCGTCGCTTGGGAACTCGGTCCGGCGGCCGCGCGATCAACCGTCGTGCTGCCGCCTGAGTCCACCCGATTTCCCGTCCCTGGCCCCGTGGGCTCTACGGCCGCAAATTCGGCCGTACGGGCGGCGGATGTGCGGCCCGAGGATGAGCCGTCTCCTGTGGTTTCAGGCCCCGTCGCACTCGACGCGGGCGGCGACGGTCGCTCGGTCGATTTCATCGCTCGAGGCCTCCAGCGTTCCGGTCCGCGCCTTCGATGCGGAGCAAGTCGTACTTGAGCATCCAGGCGATCGTGGCCCGGCTCACGCCGTGCTCGACGCCGGACTCGGCCAGGCAGCGGTCGAGCTCAGCGACCGTGCACGGGATCTGCTCGATCGCGGCGCGGAGCAGACGCGAGTCGGCGGGGCGGCGGACGCGGGCGTGGTTGGTCAGTGTCAGCGACCTCACGATCTCGACGGCTTCGGCAGGCCGGTGACCGGCGATGAGCCGGTCGGGGCCGTCGATCATGCGCGTGGGATAGCTGGCGAAGGAGCGCTCCGGCGCGGGGTACATCGCCGGTCCGTCGAGCCCGGTCCAAGGCGCCCTGTCGTGACCAATGCGGCCGGCGTGCCGGCGCCGCTCCTCGTCGAGCGCGGTCCAGAGTCGCTCGTACGCGGCGATGACCTTCGGCCAGGCGAAGAGCTCCTGCGCACGTCGCCGCCCGGCGGCCCCCATCTTGCGCCGCAATGACTCGTCTTCGACCAGCCGCGAGACCGCCGCGACGATTGACGGCACGTCGACCACAGTCGCCTGGCTGCACTCGGAGACGAAATGGTCATAGGGCAGCTCCCCGATGAGGTAGCGCGAGGTGGCGCCGACCGTGGCCCCCTCCATCATCATGGCCGGCACGAGCAGTCCCGTCTCACCATCGGCGACCAGGTCGCGGTAGCCGTCCCAGTCGGTGGCGACCACCGGCAGTCCGCTGGCCATCGCCTCGATCACAGCCAGGCCGAACGTCTCCTGGATGTTGTCCGACGGCGAGACAAAAAGGTCGGCCGCGTGCCAGACCTGGCGCCGCACCTTGTCGTCGCGGCCGTCGACGAACGACGTCTTTGCCTCGGGTGCGAACTGTCGTGCGCCCTCGCGAAAGCTGGCGTCGACGCTCGGGTTAGGCGGCCAGCCGGCGAGCACCAGGTGAACCCGTCGCCCTGTCAGCCGGGCGGCCTCGCTTGCCGCGCGGAACAGCGGGAAGGGATGGGCCTTGGCGTGGTGGGCCAGCCGCCCGACGAACAGCACGACGACCTCGTCGTCGGCGATGGCCAGCTCGTTGCGGGCCAGCGTGCGCTCATCGGCCCGCGCCGGCCGGAATCGTTCCATGTCCACGCCCAGCGGGATCATTTCCAGCCGGATCGTCGACTGCTCGGGCGCGGCCCTGCCGCCGAACCGCGACCGGAGGTACTCGGCATACGAGCCGATGACCCGACGGACCATGTCAACCACTGCCCGCGAGGTGCAGATCATCGCGTCGTACGGCTCGTAAGGCGAGGTCACCATCTCGCGGAGCATGGTGACGCAGTCGATCGAGCAGAGCGTGTGGGTGACGCCGGTGAGAGAGAAGGCGTGTGTCCCAGCCTGCTGCCGCGCCCAGGCGAGCTTCCAGTCCGGCGGCTGGGGCGCGTGGATGACGGTCGCCGGCGGGTCGGCAAGAAACGTCTTGTGGAACGAGCACTGCTCGATGATCCGCAGCGACCGCTCGGGGCCGCCGTCGACCGGGCGGCTCCGCCAGGTCTCGATCATCGTGGCGGTCGAGGAGCGTCTGCGAATCAAGGTGACCAGCTCATTGAACCGGCCGTGGGCCAGATATGCCTCGAGAAATGACCGCCCGGCGACGCGGCGGCCGACGAGGCCGGCCGACTCGACGTAGGCATCGTCGTCGTAGATGAGGGCAATGACCGGCTCGCCATCGGTTGCCGCCCTTTGCGGCCCCATCGCGTAGATTGACATGAGATTGTCCCTCTCATCCGCAAGACCCGTTTACTTTACATCATCGGCCGCGGTCCAGGGAGGGGTCGGGAGCCGCCGGCGTCGGGGACGATCGCCTGGCCTGGCCGGCGGCGGCCTTCCGAGATGCGACGGGCTGCCGGGAGGCCGATCAAGGCGCCGCAGAAGCCCATCGCCAGCAAGAGGTCGAGCGTCGCGGGGCGGCGCCGCGACGGCTCGCGATGCGGCAGCGGCCCGGCGGGGACGGACCCAGCCCGCCCGTCCGGCACGACCAGCTCAACCCGGTCCGTGGCCGGTGGGATCATGGCCGCCGCGGCCCCGGTCGTGCCAGCCGCATCGAGGACGCGCCCCACGGCCGGGTCGGCGACCAGTTCGTCGAGCAAGCCGTCGCCGTGCCGTGCCGTCAAGCTCGTGATCCGCACGAGCTGGCCCTCGCCCTCCTCGTCGATGGCCCGGAGGATGGTCCACCGTGCCAGCTCGGCGCGGGCTGTTACGACCGGCCGCGCAGCAGCAGCAGTGGCCGCCGTCGCAGCCGACGGCCGGCCGAAGGGCGCAAGGCCCGCGTCAGGCGCAAGAGCGATGGCGAGGGGACCGACCGGTCCGACATGCCCCGCGAATACCAACCCCGATTGCGGCGCCCTTGCGGGTAGAGTGATGGCGGCCATGGTTGTCCCGATCCCGGCGGACAGCCACGTCGCGGTGACAACGGTGGTTGCCGTCGCGGCAACGGGCGCGGCTGCACCGCCCTGCGCGGGCACCGCGACCAAGGCGCTGAACACGTTCATCGTGCCGCTCCCGCCGCTCGCGCTGAACTCGAGCGTCGCGTCTTCTAGCGGGCCGACGGTCGGGCCCGAATAGGTCGGGCCCGGGCCGTTGTAAGTGATGAGGTCGGGTACCAGCGCCGGCCACGGGTGTGCCCAGGCCGGTCACCAGGTTGTAGCCGGCCAGGGCGGCGTAGCCGTTATTGCCGCTGGTCATGACGTTGTAATCGGACTGCGGCAGGACGTAGAGCGCCTGCTGGGTCTCGTTTGGCCCGGTGCTGTTGAGCGCCGGCTCGCCTGCGGCGGCCCGTCCCTGGTTGACGAGCGCGATCAGGCCTGCCCAGGCGGGCGTCGCGAGGCTTGTTCCGCCGACGACCTCAAATGGGTTGCTGGGATCGAGGTTATACGGGTCGGCGACCCAGGCGCCGGTGTTCGGGTCAGCCACCAGCGCCACGTCCGGCGTGGTCCGGTAGCCGGTCGACTGGACGCCCTGCTGGTACGACGGCTCGGGCTCGTACAGGCTGATCCCGCCGCCCGAGCCGATCGACGTGCCCGAGCTGCCCGAAACGTCGCCCCAGCCGGTCTCGCTGCTGTACGCGCTGTGGGCGCTCAGGTTGAGCGTGGTGCCGCCGACCGCGACGACGTTGGGCGAGAAGGCTGGGTATTCGGCGCCGGCCGCGCCGTCGTCGCCCGTGCTGGCCAGGAACGTCACGCCCGGAACGTTGAAGACGAAGTCATACATTGCCTCATCGGCGGCTAAGACGGACTGGCCCTCGGGGAACCCCCAGCTCATCGACACGACCGAGACCCCCGGCAGCGCTGCGGCCGTCGCCACAGTCGTCATCAGGTCGGAGAGCGACGGGCTGTTGGCCTCGACTAGCACGATCTGCGCCCGGGCGCGATGGCGTGGGCCCATTCGACGTCCAGCGCCTCTTCCACCTCCCAGTCGTCCGTGCCCGGGCCGTTCGGGTCGGTGGTGGGCAGGCCCGTGGGCTGACCATCCTGATTGAGGACGGTCAGGAAAGACGAAGCCGGGCCGTACTGGGCGTAGAGACTTTCTCCGGAGTCGGTCAGGCCGAATTGGGTGTCGAAATCGTCTACCGACTGGTCGATACTCGGGTCGTCGTAGGCGTCGACGATGGCGATGGTCTGGCCGGTGCCGTCCAGCGGGGTCGGGGTCAGGAGACCCGCGCCCAACGTATTGATGCCGTACGCGGTGCGGATGTGGGCCGGGTCGTAGGCGACCGCCCCGGCCGGCGGGGTCAGGGCGTTGGCAAGGGCGGCGCCGCTGACGGTCATCCGATCGACAACCAGGCCGGTCCCGATCTGGCGCTGCCGCTGACGGTGAGCGCCGCCGTCGGGGCATCGATCGTGCCCGACATCCCCGAGGCAGCGCCGGAAACGGTGATGGCCGTGGAGTTGTCGGGCGGCTGGAAGAACAGGATGCCGGCGTAGGTCCCGGACGCCATCGGCGTCAGGCTGTACGAGCCGGCGCCGCTGAGCGTGATGCCGCCATACGACCCGCCCACGCTGGGGTAGTCGCTGCCGGCATTGACGATCAAAACCCCCGAGCCCGTGACGCTGCCGGCCCCCGAGACCGAGAAGCCGCCGCCCTCGATGACGTACACGCCGCCGGTCATCGTCAGCTTGCCGCTGCCCGAGACATTGATCTGACTGTAGACACCCGGACCGATCGTCCTGGACGAGCTGCCGCTGACGTTGATCGAAACCGGCGTCCCGGAGACGCCCGGTTTGGCCAGGTTCTCCAGGGGATTGAGGGTCGAGCTCGGGGTGCCGGTCTTGGTGACCTTGGCGCTACTGCTTACGCTGACGCCCCCCTCGACCAGGACGCCGCCCGACGCCGTGACCTTGGCGGCCCCGCTCGCCAGAACTGCGCTCGAGGAGCTGGAGTCGACAACCAGGGTTCCCTTGATGTTGATGCTCGCGCTGCCCGACAGGTTGAGGCGCCGCCGGCCGAGGGATCGAGGACGTAAATGAACGTGGACGTCGGCAGCGTGACCGTGGCGGTCGTCGTCGCCGTCCCCGTCGCCCCCATGGAGAGGCTGACCGTCACCGTCAGGGTGTAGACGCCGACAACGCTGTACGTGTGCGTACCGTCGACCGTGAAGATCCCCGTGCTGCTGTTATCCGTGATCGTGCCGGCCGATAGGGAGGTGTTGTCGCCCCAGTTAATCGTCGCGGCGAAATCGGCAAGAGGCAGCGCGCCGGCCGGATTGGTGAAGGTGGCGACCGGCACGCTGCCGGTCGACTGGTCGACCACCGCGGATACCGGCACGCCGGTGATAACGGGCGCCGGATCGAGCACGTCGATCGGGAAGTTGTAGGTGACCGTGTCGCCATAGGCCTCGGCGATCGTCTCGGTGATCATCAAATCGCCGGCTTGCTGGTAGGTGTGGGTGTCGGCGAGCGCCCCGGTGCTCGTCGTCGTGAACTGCGACGATTGGCCGTCGCCCCAGTGGACGGTCACCGTCCAGGGCCCGATCCCCGCGGCCGAGAGCGTGCCGAGCTGGACCGTCGCGGCGATGCCTTCGACGACGTCGTTGTTTTCCGAGCTCGAGGGCGGCGTCAAGGTCGGGGGGACCGCCAGGGAGGTGACCATCACCTGCGCAGTACCCGACCCCTCATTGCCGGCGACGGTGAAGGTGACGGTATAGGTCCCGGCATTGCCTGGTGTGAAGGTGAACGACGGCCCGGTCCCGTCGGTGATGACCTGGTCGTTGGTGCTGACCACGTGCCAGTCGTAAGTGAGCGTGTCGGCGTCGTCGGGATCGACGAACGAGGCGTTGAGGGTCACCGGCGTGCCCTCGTTGACCGTCTGGTTCGGCCCGGCCGAGACGTCGAGGAACGGGACCGAGTTGACGAAGATCATCTCGCCGGAGCCATAAATGATGATGTCCGGCGGCAAGTGGCGCGAGCACGGTGTCGTCGGCCGGGCCGCCGATGATCGTGTCGTCGCCCGAGCCGGCGTACATCGTGTCGCCGGCCGTCGGGTCGTTCCCCAGGGAGAACGTGTACATGAACAGCTCGTAGTATCCCGACTGGCCGGAGGCGAGGGCGGCGTTGGCCCCCACCGCCACGAAGTAAGTCCCCGTGCTGGGCAGGGTGAAGTCGAGGATCCACGAGTCGTCGGTCTGGTACGAGTTGTTGTTGCAAGCGACCTGCTCGACCTGGCCCGAACTCGTCTCGTAGTACAGGGTCAGCGTGGAGTCGAAGGCGCCCAGCGGGCTGCCGAGCACCGCGGTGAGAACCTGGATATTGATCAGCGAGCCGGCCTGCCCGGTGAACGAGTAGTAGTCGGTATAGGTCTGCTGCTGCGCATTCACGCCGAGGAATGCGACGACGTCGGCGGCCGTGACGTTGAAGACCTGGTCGGCGTCGGTCCCTTCCAGGATCGTGTCGGGCACCACCAGCGGCTCAAGCGAGATCGGCGTGGCGCTGGCGAACGATTCGTGATCGACGCTGTTCGGCTCGATGATCGGGTCGCCGTCCTCGCCGTAGGCCAGCGCGATGGCCTCGCGGGCGCCGAAGAACGGGTCGGCGATCGCCTCCTCAATCGTCTGGCCCACCGAGGCGCCGGAGGCGATGATGTGGTCGGTCGTCTGGTCGGCGTCGTCGGGGCCGGTGTAGGGCGGGTCGAAGAGCGACTCCGACAAGTCCGGGTCGAAGCCAGTCCCGATCGGGCCGAAGGCATCCTGGTGCTCCAGGCCCGAGAGGTGGCCCAGCTCGTGCGCCGCGATCGTCGCCGTCAGGCCGACGAGGTTGGTGAAGTTTGCCGGCGGCTCGTCGGTGCCGCCCAGGAAGTTGTTGATGTTGACGTAGGCTGTGTCGGGCTGCGTGACCATCAGCGTGCCCGGGCTGCCGGTGTTGACGTAGCCCAGGCTCGACGGCGGCACCGGGATCGTGGGGAACGGCACCGCCTGGCTGGGGATCAGCGAGATCGCGCCAGATACGAACTGGTCGCGCCAGTCGATCGCGGAGGCGAGGCCCCCCTCCAGGCCGGTCAGGACCGGATCGTTGATGTAGATCGTGGTGTACGGACCCGAAGTTGGCACCGTCTGGGTGAACACGTACGAGAACGCCGAGTAATCGGCGGTCAACTGCGCCTGGATCGCGTTCCGCTCCTGCGGGGTGTAGACGATCTGACCGGGGACGGCCAGGCTGTCGAAGTCGAGCAGCACGGTGCGGGTGACGTCGCCTTGCAGCACGTCGTTGCCGCCCAGGCCGAGGATGAGATCCTGGCCGCCGCCGCCCAACAGCGTGTTGTTCCGCGCGTTGCCGATGATCGTGTCGTCATAGGCGCTGCCGGTGACGTTGGAGATTCCCATCGGGCTGGACAGCGTGACCGTCAAGCCGATGAACCCAGGGCACGCGGGTATCACGGTCTGCGGACCGGTCTGGCTGAGGTCAATCGAGATGCCGGCCGACGCCTGTGAGAAGTCGAGCGTGGCGATGTTGGTCCCCTGCGGCTCGTCGATGACCACGCTGCCGGCAGAGCCGGCCGACGCGAACGTGTCGGCGGCGCCGGGGTTCTGCGGGTCGATGCCCGACTGGCCTACGGACTGGAACGTGTCATTGCCGCCGCCGCCAACCAGCGAATCGTCGCCGTAGCCCGCCACGAGCGTGTCGTTCTTGTGGGAGCCGATCAGAGTGTCATCGCCGGTGCCGCCCATCAAGAGCGTGTTGCCCGAGAACTGCGACGCGTCGAGCACCATGTTGCCGCTCGCGGCCGACAGCAGGGCGTTCCGGAATCCGCTGATGGTCGAGACTGCGCCCGAGGCGCTGGTCAGCGCCGTGTTGGTCAGTGTCACGCTTGAGGTCGCAAAGTCCATGAGCCACGAGTCGGGGCCGCCGGCCGTGATCGCGTCGTCGCCCGTGCCCGCGTCGAGCACCGCGTCGCCCGTGCCCCCGTAGATCAGATCATTGCCGTAACCGCCCGTGATCGACTCGGCGCCCGGGCCGGTGTAGATCGTGTCGTCGCCGGCACCGCCGTCAATCGTCGTGTCGGCCGACTCGCCGAACATCACGTCGTCGCCCAGCCCGCCCTGGATCGAGGTCTGGCCCGTGCCGCCGAAGATCACGTTGTTGCCGGTGCCGCCGACGATGGTGATGGGCCCGGGCCCGCCATAGATCGTCATGTCCCCGGAGTCGCCGTAGATCAGGTCCACGCCCGAGCCGCCCGTGATCGTCGCGTTCCCTGTCCAGCCAAAGAACGTGTCGTTGCCCGGGCCGAACGTGACGTTCGCATCGCCCGCGCCGCCGAAGACGTTGTCGTTCGTGCCGCCGTTACTCAGGTTGATATCGCTGTTCAATCCGGCGTAGATGTTGTCGTTGTTGGCCCCGTTGTTGAGCACGATGTCGCCGTTCGAGCCGGCATAGATGTTGTCGTTGGTGGCGCCGTTGTTGAGCATAATATCGCCGTTTGAGCCGGCATAGATGTTGTCGTTGGTGGCGCCGTTGTTGAGCGTGATGTCGCCGTTCGAGGCCGCATAGATGTTGTCGTAGGTCGCGCCGCCCTGGAGGGTGACGGCGCCGCTCGCGCCGCAGTAGATGTTGTCGTTGGTGGCGCCGTTGTTGAGCGTGATGTCGCCGCCCGAGGCCGCGTAGATGTTGTCGTTGGTCGCCCCGTTGTTGAGGTTGATGTCGCCGCCCGCGGCGCCATAAATGTTGTCGTTGGTATCGCCGTTGTTGAGGTTGATGTCGCCGCCTGAGGCGCCGTAGATGTTGTCGTTGGTCGATCCGTTGTTGAGGTTGATGTCGCCGCCCGAGGCGCCGTAGAGCAGGTCGGCGTTATCGGCGGTGACGAGGTTGCCGTCTGGCGAGCCGACGTACTTGGTGAACGTACCCTGGAGGACGACGGTGTCATCGGTGACCGAGCCGTCGTAACTGCGGTAGTAGACCGTCTGGGATCCCGACCTATTGAGGTTGATGGTGATTGGCACGCTGGAGCTGGAGAAGTCAAGCGTGTCCTGGCCGCTCGAGGACGCCTCCACCATCGGGTCGTGGCCAGGATTGATCTGGAAGTCATCGATGCCCGTCGTGCCGACGAGTGTGTCGTCGCCGCCGGTGGAGATCAGCGTGTCCAGGCCCGCCCCGCCGACGAGGCTGTTAGCACCCGTGCCGGCAACGAGCAGGTCCTGGCCCTGGCCGCCCAGGAGCGTCTCGCCGCTGCCGAGCCCGTCGAGCTCGACCGCAACGGTCGACAGGCCGCTGGCGTTGACCTTGTCGCTCGACCCGTCGACCTGCACGAAGAACCGGTCCACGCCCGGCGCCACGCTGCCGGGCGTGAACGTGTCGGTGAAATTGCTCTGCGTGATGACGAAGACCTGGACGATGTCGCTGCCCGTGAGGCCCGTCGCGTCGGTCGCCGTGGCGGTGACCACCAGCGTCTCGATCGCGTCCGCGGCCGCGAAGCTGATTGTCGAAACCCCCGTCGGGTTGAGGATCGTCGTGCCGTCGTATACCACCGTCCAGGCCACCGAATCGGCGCCCGGCACGCCCGGATCGGACACGACGGCCTTGAGCTCGATCATCTGCGACGACGAGCTGCTCACCACGCTCTCGATCTGGACCTGAGGCAGCGAGTCCTCGACCGAGACGGACGTGGCCGCGACGGTTGGCGTGTTCGTGCCGGCGGAGACTGAGACCGTGATCGTGTCGGTGACGAGGGTCGTGGGCGCGACGCCGGCGGGGTTATTCAGGTACTGGTGTGTCGCGATGTAGTCGAAAACGCCCGGTTGCGAAGTGGCGAAGACCTGGTTGTCGCCGCTGGTGAGCATGGTGTTGGGCATGCCGTCGCCCCACTCGATCGTCACGGTGAAAGGCTCGGCCGTGGCAGGGTCGGTAAAACTGCCGGTCAGCGTGACCGTGTCGGCGCCGTGGATGGTCGGCGTGAACGCCGACGCGCCGCCCGCAGTCGAGAGCACCACGTCGGCGCCGGCCTGCTCCGTGGCGGCGTTGCTCACGGTGATGGCCGCGGACTGCTCACCGAGCGTGGTCGTGCCATCGAGCACCTGGGCAGCGATGGTATAATAGCCCACCACGACGTTGGCGGGGTTTGCCAGCGCGCTGGCCGGATTGTCGGGGTAGTCGTGTGTCGCGGAGTAGCTGGTGGCGCCCGGAGGCACCGGCACCGTCGTGGCCGACGAGTCGTCGCCCCAGTTGATCACGACTGACGTGGCTCCGGCAAGGGTGCCGGTGAGCGGCCCGGTGACGGTGACCGCGTTTCCAACCGTCTCCGACGCTGTCAGGTTCGCGGCGCCGAATGCCAGTGCGACGTCGGCCACCGTCTCGTCCGCCGAATCTAGCCCGACCACCCCCTGGGAGCCGAACAGCGTGGCGTCGATGACGAACTGGCCGGAGGGCAGCCCGGCCGAGCTCTCGAGGTAGACGTGCGATATAGTGAACGACGTGGCGCCCGCCGCGATCCTGAGCGTGGTCGGCGCCGTGCCGTCGTCCCAATCGATCACGACCGAGGTGGCCCCGGCTTGGGCGCTGGTCAGGGTGCCGGTGACGCTCACGGGCTGACCGACCGTGCCAGGCGACGGCGAGACCGCCAGGCCTGTGGTGGCCAATGGCGGCCGCGCGGCACCGCGCCGACGACCTCTACCTGGGCCTGCGCGGTCGAATTGATCAACGTGGAATCGGCCAGCGTCGCGCTAATGACGTAGTTCCCGGCCGAAGCGTAGGCGTGCGGAATCGCAAAGGCCGACGAGCCGGCCTCCAGCGTCTCCAAGGTCGGCGCGGAGCCGTCGTCCCAGTTGATCGTGACCGTGACTGGGAACGCCAGGTCGATTTCCTCGAAGGTGCCGCTTAAAATCACCGAGTCGGCCGTCTGACCGCTCCCGCCCGCGGTGTAGGTCGTCGCCGCGGAGACGCTCAGGGGGACGCCCTGCGCGTAGAGGTCGGCGACCCCGGTCCCGCCCCCTGCGCCGGCGACCATCAGGCCGTCGTTGATGTCGAGGAAGCCGACCGCCCCGCCGAAGGCGTCGCCCGTCACCGGCGCCGGCTCCTGGACGGCGCCGATGAGCTGGGGAATGAACGAAGTCGTGTTCGAGACCGGCGGGCCTACGTTGAACAGGTACGCGGCCCCGGCGTCGCCGGCGCCCATCGAGGCGCCCGGCGCGCCGATCAGGACCTCATCGCCGGCGGCCGCGACCGAGGTGCCAAACGCGCCGCCTGCGCCGGGCGGCTCGGGGAATTCCGCAAGGTGGGTGCCCGTCGGGGTGTACAGGAACGCTGCGCCCGCGCCGTCGTTATCTCGCGGCGAGCCGATCACCACGTCCGACCCGACGCCCGCCACCGATGTGCCGAAGCCGTAGCTCGCACTCGCGGCCGGGTTGGAGATGGAATACGTCGGAGAGCCGCTGGTGCCGCTGAAGACATAGACTGCACCCGTGGTCGTGGCCGAGACAAACTGGTCGGGCGCCCCCACAATCAGCTCGTCGCCGCTGCCCGAGGGAGCCGTGCCGTAAGCCAGCCGCCCCGAACTCACTGCCGACGCTGCCACCCGGGTTGCTGGCCTCGTACAGGAACGATCCGAAGCTGGGCGAAGTCGTCTGGCCCGTGAAGAGATAGACTGCCCCGTGGCCGCCGGCGTCGCCCGGCGCGCCGACGGCGATGTCGGTGCCGTCCGAGGCGATCGCCGAGCCAAACCCGCCGCCCTGGTGCGCGACCGGATCGTTGAGAGTCGCCAATGGCATCCCGAAGGTCGGGCTGAGCGGATCGGCGTCAAACACGTACACCACACCGTCGCCCCCGTTCGCGCCGGCTGCCCCGACCAGGAGGTCGTTGCCGTCGGTGGCGACGGCCGCGCCGAACTCGTCGCCTGGAATTCCGACCGCTTCCTGGAACGAAAGGATCAACTGGCCGTAGTTGTAAGTCGTCAACTCGGCGTCGTCGTTGGGGACGCCATCGCAAAGCTCGACCGCCCCGGCCCCACCGTCTCCATTCGGGGCACCGACTGCGACGTTGCCGTCGACCGTGGCGATCGACGTCCCGAATCCAGTGCCGGACGACGCCGGTGTGAAGGTCAGAGGCGCCGCGTACGCCTGTGGCACGAACCCCGGCGGCACGTCCACCACGTCGATCGTGCCGGTCGCCTGGCTCGAGTCGTCGAAGCTGTCGGTGACCGTCAGCGCGACCGTGTACGTCCCCGGCGCCCGGTAGATGTGGATCGTCGCCGAGCCGGTCGCGGTCCCCCCATCGCCGAACGACCAGTTATAGGTGAGCGGCTCGCCGTTGGGGTCGGTCGAACCCAGGCCGCTGAAGTGGACCGGCGTCCCTTCGTTGACCGTCAGGTTGGTGAAGCCGATGACCGCCGTGGGCGGCGTGGGGGTGCCGAAGTCAAACGCGAACGGCGAGGTCGTGCCGAGCTGCGGGTCGGCGGCCGTCGGGTCGGTCGCCGTCGCCGTGACGTAGGCGGCGCCCTCTGAAGGCGTGGCGAACGAGACGCTGAAGCTCACGGTCCCCGAGGAGTTGGTCACGACCGTGTCCGAGCCCAACAGGTACCGGCCCTCGCCGTAGCTCTTGTTCACAAACGACGTCAACGAGTAGAAGTCGAGCGCGTACCTGCTGCTCGGCGAGCCGACGAACGTACCACCGATGGTTGTCTCCCCGCCCACGTTGGAAAGGCTACTTATGGTCGGGGCATTGACGGCCCCGCTGCCCAGGACGATTCCCGGCTCCTGGTCGCCGAACATCGAGTTGTAACGGATCGTGTTGCCGGGCCCGGCCGTGGCATCGACATCCACGCCGTTGCCGGCGCTGTAAGCGATCGTGTTGCCGGCGCCGGTGGTAGTGCCGCCGATCGTGTTGTCGAGCGAGTTTCCGGAGATGAGCACGCCGGTCGCGTTGCCCAGCGAGTTGGAGCCGGTGATGTCGGTACCGATCAGGTTGGATTGCACGAGATCGTACTGGTCGTTCGAGAGCAAGCCGATGCCTGCCCCGGCGCTCGCCGAGATGATGTTGCCGGCGCCGGCCGTCGTCCCGCCGATCGTGACGTCGGACCAGCCGGAGAGAGCCACGCCGTCGGTCCCGTTGCCCAGCGCGATCGACCCGGACTTGTCCGTGCCGATCAAGTTGCCCAGGATCGCCGCTCCGAACGTCGCGCTGCCCTGCATCAAGATGCCCGCCGCGGCATTGGCCGAGATCACGTTGCCGGCCCCCTGCGCCGTGCCGCCGATCGTGGTGCCGGCCGAGATGTTCACCTCGATCCCGGAGCCGGCGTTGCCCAAAGGCTGCGTCCCGGTCTGATCGACGCCCACGTAGTTGCCGTCGATGATCGTCCCGGCCGAGGCGCCCTCGATCTGCACACCGTCGCCCAGGTTTCCGGAGATCACGTTGCTGGCCAGGACCGTCGTGCCGCCGATCGTCACGTCCGTCCCGGCCGAGACGACGATGCCGCCTGTCGTGTTACCTACCGGGACCGTCCCCCTGACGTCGGTTCCAATCAAGTTGCCCGCCACGAGGATGTCCGACGTTCCGACGAGGAATACGCCGACGTCGTTGCCCGAGATGACGTTCCGCGCCCCACCGATCGAGCCGCCGATGGTGCTGGCCGTCGCGCCAGAGATAAACACCCCCTCACCGGCGTTGCCGAGGGCGACCTCCCCGGTCGCGTCGAGGCCGATCAGGTTGCCTTCGACCACGTTGCCGGTCGTGCCGCTGGTGTCCAACTCGACGCCGTTGCCGGCGTTGCCCGAGATCAGGTTCGCGGCCGCGGCGGTGGTCCCGCCGATCGTGTTTCCGGTGGCACCGCTCGTGAGCAACACGCCGTCGTTGATATTCCCCAGGGCCGCGGTGCCGTCGCGATTGGTGCCGATCCAGTTCCCCGCAACGAAGTTTGCGGTGGTGCCCGAGCCGGTGATCTCGACGCCGTCGCCGGTGTTTCCCGAGATCACGTTGCCCGCACCCGAGACCGCGCCGCCGATCGTAATGGCGGATGCGCCTGAACTGACTTCGATTCCGGTGCCATTCGGTACCGCGACCGTGCCTGTCGGGTCGGCGCCGACAATGTTCCCTTCAATGGCGTTCGGGCCGGAGGGACCGGTAGAGCATAAGATGCCGATAGCATTGCCCGAGATCACGTTGCCCAAACCGGTTCCCGGCGTCGACGTCAGGCCGCCGGTCGTGTAGGACCCAAGCTCCGTCGAGACACCGGCGGGCGTGCCCAGCGAGATCGCAACGGTTCCCGTAATGTCGGTGCCGATATAGTTGCTCTGCACCACCGAACCGGACGAGCCGTACAAGTCGACATTGCTAGAATTGGTGATGAAGGGGCCATTGGCGGAGATGACATTGCGCCCGCCTGGCTCACCGATGACCGTATCGGGCGAGTCCCCGACTTCGACGCCATACGCGCCGAAGGCACCGTTCGCATTGCCGAGCCCAGCCGTGCCGCTCGCGTCAGTGCCGATCAGATTGCCGGCCACGAGGTTGGTGGGACCCGCCTGGTAGATCAGGATGCCCGCAAATCCGTTGGCTGAGATGACATTGCCCGCACAGGTGCCGGGCGTCGCGGTCACTCCGCCGATCGTGTTGCCGGAAGAGCCGAAGGTGACCGTGACGCCGCCATTTGAGATGTTGTCCGGGCCAATATTGTTGCCAACCGCGACCGTGCCGGTGACGTCGGTGCCGATGTAGTTGCCCTCGACGACGTTGTCATTGGCCTCGTAGATAACCACGCCGTCAATACTGTTGCCCGAGATGATATTCCGCGCCGCGGCCGTCGTGCCACCGATCGTGTTGTCCGAGGTGCCGATGCCGCTGATGTATACGCCATAGCCTTGACTGGCGGCCGAGGCAGTGCCGGCGGCGTTGGTGCCGATGTACGAGCCCTGCACCAGATTGCCGCTACTGTTGATCAAGATTCCGATATCATCGAAACTATTGATCGTCAGCGCCAGGATGGTGCTACCGCCGGAGCCAGTGGCAAGATCCAGCCCGTTTGTCCCGACTCCTGCGCTGGCGCCGTCCACGTCAATGAGCGGCGCGCCGACATATCCTGGCTGGCTGGTGCCGTCGATCAGCACCGGCACCGTGAGACTCGGCAGCGCCGATAGCGGGGCGATCGTCCAGACGCCGTCCGCGTAGCCGGAATCCGTGGTTGGAATGTCGAAGTCAATTGCGTTCGGGCCCGGCCCGTTTGAGTCCGAGTCGACGATCGCCTGACGCAGCGACCCGACACCCAAGTCGGACGTGTTGGTGACGGTGTAAACCGACAGCAGCATCCGCCGGCCGAGGTCAAGGACGTCTGGCCGGCAGGCCAGTCGCGTCCTCCCGATCACCGCCCGCCGCCGTCTCCACAACCGGCGCCGCCGACTTTTTGCTTGTCCCTGTTCGCCGGAGCCCGGACGATGATCTCGACCCATGGTGTGCCCCTCTCGTCGGTGGCGTCGCGGCCCATCGGGCCGCCGTCCCGTCCGCCTCGAACCGGTCCCGTATTGCAGCCCATTCCGCCGCGCATGCCTGCGCGGCGCGACCACGATGTCTTTCGCCCGCAGCGTGCCTCGAAAGCCGACCTCTCCTTGTCGAAGAACCTCAACGAGAGATTCGGGCCGCCGCAAGTCTCGGCGGTCAGCGTCCCGCTACTCCTTATCTGCGCGCCGGTCCGAACGTGGACCGAAAAAATGGAACGCCCCTTCAGCATGGCGCGCGGCCCGCTCTCAGCCGGCGGCTGCGCGATTCCCCGCCGCAGACCAACAGGCAGGAGCTCTATCGCTGGACGCGGTACGACCCTACTCTGTCGGCAGACGATTCCAGCGAGCGGAAGTCCGAATGGAAACCCGGGTTTAGGTCGGGTCGCGACCGCCGGCACTTCGCACGAAGACCGGCCGTCGTCCCCCCGTCATTGTCTTTTCGCCGATGGCCGAGGAGAATGGCGCACTCGAGATCGATCTGGCGACGGGACCGCAAGCGATGGCCGATCTGTGTATCGTGACGACATGCATGGGCCGGCTGGCCCAGCTCCGCCAGACCTTGGGTCCGATGCTCGCCCAGGACGGCGGCGTGCCGGTCGTCGTTGTGGACTATTCGTGCCCCGACGGCGCCGGCGACTGGGTCGAGGCCAATCACCCCACGGCGCGGCTGGTCCGCGTGCCGGGCCAATCGCGGTTCAATGCCTCGGCCGCGCGGAACATCGGCGCCCGCCACGCCGGCGCCGACACCGAGTGGGTCGCCTTTGTCGACTCCGACGTCGTGCTCGCCCCGGGGTTCGCCGCCGAGGTCCGGCGGCTGGTGGCGCCCGGCGGCTGGTACCGGTGCCGGTCGGATGACCCAGGGCTGGGGGGAACATTCATCTGCGCCTGCGCCGACTTCGAGCGGGTTGGCGGCTACGACGAGGTCTATCCCTGCTGGGGCGAGGAGGACAACGACCTGTTCGACGCCTTCGAGTTCGCAGGCCTGGAGCGCCGGCCTTACCCGGTCGACCTCGTCCGGCACCTGGCACACGACGACGCGGCCCGGACGCGCTACTACCCGGTCGCCGACAAGGAGCTCGGCCACGCAATCAATCGAGTCTACCGCCTGGTGAAGTGGGACATCGCCCGCGTCAACCGCGAACAGCCGCGGCTCGACCTGCGCCAGGCCCTCTACAACAGGGTCGCCGACAAGGTGAAGGCTTACTTCGAGACCGGAAGCGCGAGCGACCTGGGTGTGACCCTGCGGCCCGGGATCGTGCCCGGCGGCTGCTTGCTCTCGCGTGACCTGGCCTACCGGCTCACCAGGAACCCGCAAGAGCCCGGTCGGAAGGCGACTCGCGATCCGGGTCGGCGTGACGGGTGACGGCGCCGGCTAAATCTTGCCGTTCGCGTAACGAATGGCTTCTTCCAAACCCTTCTTGATCTGGTCTACCACGGGGAGTCACTTGCTTCTCTCTTTCACGATCGCGCTCCTGGGAATGGAGCCAGCCCTCTTCAGCGGCCATCCTGACCGCGAAAATCTCGCGTTCTCAGGTCCACGATCCGGCCGACCGCGCAGATAATCCTATGGCGACGGTGTGGCCGGCTCCGGCACGGAGCGGTTCGCTCGACACAGCACAAGCGACGGAGGAAGGGGAATGAAAGTGGATCGGTAACGGACCGGAAGCTTCCTGTCTCCGCAGGGGCCAATTGCATACATTAGTTCTCATGACCGACGTACCGTCCGACAATCCCAGCGAGGTGGGCCGGCTGCTCTCCCGGGCCGCGGCGGGCGACCCCGATGCCTGGCGCGGCCTGTTCGACCGTGACCGTGACCGACTGCGGCGGATGGTCGCCCTGCGCCTCGATCGCCGCCTCCAGGGGCGGATCGATCCCTCCGACGTGAACCAGGACGCCCAGATCGAGGCGATCACCCGGTTGCCTGAGTACCTCCATGAATCCAACCTCCCCTTCTTCCTCTGGCTGCGTCTGATCGTGGGTCAGCAACTCAAGATCCTCCACCGCCGCCACCTGGGGGCCAGGATTCGCGACGCCGACCGGGAGATCGGGCTCTACCATGGGCCTTGCCGGAAGCCACCAGCGCGGCCCTGGCGGCGCAGCTCTTGGGTCAACTGACGAAGCCCAGCGAGGCAGCCGTCCGCGCCGAGCGGAAGATCCGCATCCAGACGGCCCTCAATGTGATGGACGCACTGGACCGCGAGATCCTGGCGCTGCGGCACTTCGAGCAGTTGAGCAACGGCGAGGTGGCCCGGGCCCTGGGACTCTCGAAGTCGGCGGCCAGCAAGCGGTACGTCCGGGCGCTCTTGCTACTCAAGGAGATCCTGGCCGCCGGTCCCGGCGGCCTGTCGGAGCTTTGACCATGGCAGATCCTGTTTCGGAACGCGAGCCGATCGAGGAGCTGGCCGAGGCGTTCCTGGCGCGGTTCCGCGCCGGGGAGCGGCCGTCGCTCACTGAGGTCGCCGCCGCGCATCCGGAACTGGCCGACCAGATCCGGGCACTGTTCCCGGCGCTCATCGAAATGGAGCAAGCCTGGTCGGCGGTCGGTCCGGCGACTGCCGCGGCTCGTGCCCGGCTGGAATGCACGATGCCCGAGTCGCTTGGCGATTATCGGGTCATCCGTGAGATCGGCCGAGGCGGGATGGGGGTGGTCTACGAGGCCGAGCAGAAAGCGCTGGGGCGTCGCGTTGCACTCAAGGTCCTGCCGGCCGGATTGGCCGGCGATGTGCCGCGCGGGCCCGGTTCGACCGCGAAGCCCGCGCGGCCGCCTGTTTGCATCACACCAACATCGTCCCCGTCTTCGACGTGGGACACGCCGATGGCCAGGTCTACTATGTCATGCAGATGATCCAGGGCCATGGGCTGGACCTGGTGATCGACGAGCTCAGACGGCTGCGGTACCAGTCCGCGGATGCCCAGGCCGCGACCAGCATCGCGGCCTCACTGATCCGGGGTCGTTTCGCGCGGGCAAACCTGGCCGAGACCGAGCTCGCGGGCAACGCTGTCGGCGCGAACGAGGAGACCGCCGGCGCCACAGGCAGCCCGTCCAGTTCGGCCGTGCTGCCCGGTCAATCGGACCTGGCCAGCGCGGTCGAGAACCGGCGCGCGTATTTCCGCAGCGTGGCGCAGATTGGAGTGCAGGCCGCGAGTGCGCTGGCGTACGCCCACGCCCGCGGCGTGGTCCATCGCGACATCAAACCCTCCAACTTGCTGCTCGATACGGCGGGGGTGGTCTGGGTAACCGATTTCGGACTGGCCAAGACCAGCGAATCGGGCATGACCGTCTCGGGCGACATCGTGGGCACCGTCCGCTACATCGCTCCCGAGCGGTTTCGCGGCCAGTGCGACATGCGGGCCGACCTGTACGCGCTGGGGCTACCGCTCTACGAGCTGCTCACGCTCAGGCCGGCCTTCGCCTCCGACGATCGGCTGCAGCTCATCGAGCAGATCCGCCGTGATGAGCCGGCTACACCGCGCTCGATGGACCGGAAAGTGCCGCGCGACCTGGAGACGCTGGTGCTCAAGGCGATCGACAAGGACCCGCGCCGGCGGTACCAGTCAGCCGACGAGCTGGGGGCGGATTTGCAGCGGTTCCTGGCCGGCGAGCCGGTGCAGGCGCGGCGGATCGGGCTGCCCGAGCGTGCGCTGCGGTGGGTGCATCGCAACCCCGCGGTGACGGCGATGACGGTGGCGGTGCTGGTGGCAATGGTGGTGGGCGGCCTGGGATTCAGCTACTGGCTCCAGCAACGCCAGGCGGGAGCGGCGAGGCTGGCGCTCGCGCTTTCGGAAGCCACCCTGCTGCGCGACCAGGCGATGAGGGAACCCGAAGACCTTGCCCGCTGGCGGGCGGCGCGGGAGGGCGTGCAACGTGCCCAGTCGGCCCTGGCCGAGGCGGGCGACCGCGCCAGCCGGCAACGACTGGCGGCCCTTGACTCCCAGGTGCGGGCCGGGGCCCAGGCCGCCGACCGCGATCATGTGCTCCTGGAGCAGTTGATCGACATCCCCAGCGCCAAGGCCGACGACCCGGATGGCTCGGCCACCGACACCGCCTACTCCGAGGCCTTTCGTGCGGCCGAAATCGACGACGGCGGAATGGACGCACAACAGGCAGGAGCCCGGATCGCGGCCCGGCCCGAATCGGTGCGCCGCGCGATCGTCGCGGCCCTGGACCACTGGACGATCGTGCGCAGGAAACGCCAACGCCAGGGCAAGGAGTGGCGCAAGCTCGTCGCGGTCGCTCGAGCCGCCGATCCCGACCCCGTGCGCGACACCCTCCGCGCAGCCCTGGCGGTCGAGAACAAAGTCCAGCTTCTAGAGCGAATTCGACCGCTCGTGGAGCGGGCCAGGTCAGCGGACTGGTCCCCGGCGAGCCTGGTGCTGCTCGGGAACACGCTGGCCGACGCCGGCGACGTGGATGCGGGGGTGCGCGTGCTGCGCCGCGCCGCGGGTGTCCACCCGACGGACGTCTGGGTCCAGTACACTTTGGGCAATCTGCTCATGCGGATGAAACCCCCGCGCCGGGACGAAGCGATCGCGGCGCACACCGCGGCCCGCGCCATTGCCCCTGAGCTGGGCCAGGAGCTGGCCCACGAACTCCAACGCTCCGGGCAGGGTGAGCAGGCCGAGGCGGTCTTCCGCGACCTCGTCCGCTGCCGGCCCTTGGTGGCGCGTCACCTGACCTGCCTTGGTGATTATCTCCAGCGACGAGGCCGCGCCGACGAGGCCAGGCTGTTCCTCGAGCGAGCCGTTGCCGCCAGTCGCGAGACACTACGCGCACGGCCTCGTGACAGATTGGCTCACTACAACCTGGGCTTGACGCTGAACTACCTGGGCGAGCTGGAAGAAGCCATCGCCGTTTACCGCAAGGCGATCGAGCTCGACCCGAAGCTCGCCGCGGCCCACAACCGCCTTGGCAATGCGCTCCTGGCCAAGGGCCAGATGGATGGGGCCATCGCTTGTTTCCGCAAGGCCATCGCACTCGACCCAAAGCTCGTCGGCGCCCGTAGCGACCTGGGCGGTGCGCTCTGGGCCAGGGGCCAGTCGGACGAGGCCTTCGCCATTCTCCGCGAGGCCATCACGATCGACCCGAAGCACGCCGCCTCTCACAACGCCTTCGGCGTCGTTCTCTATACCTTCAAGCGCGATTATGACGGGGCCGTCGTTTGCTTGCGCACGGCCGTCGCACTCGACCCGAAGGTAGCCTCCGCACACAACAACCTGGGCAGTGTGCTCCTGGCCAAGGGCCAGATTGACGAGGCCATCGCCTGTTTCCGCAAGGCAATCGACCTCGACGCGAAGTACCCCTTGGCCCACAACAACCTGGCTAATGCGCTCGCTGGCAAGGGCCAGTTGAACCAGGCCATCGCCTGCTACCAGAAAACCATCGAGCTCGACCCCAAGAACGTTGCGGCTCGGACCCGACTCGCGGAAGCGCAGCGACTGGCGGCGGTGCGCGAGAAGGTGGCCGCCTTCCGAGAGGGCAGCTACACGCCGGTGAGCAACGAGGAGCGCCTCGGCCTGGTCGGATGGTGCCAGAACCAGAAGCTCCATCGCACCTTGACCCGCCTCTACGCCGATGCCTTCGCCGCCGATCCGAAGCTGGCCGACGACCTCGTGTCCGCGCACCGCTACAACGCTGCCGGTTTTGCCGCGCTGGCCGCCGCCGGCCAGGGCGCCGACGCGGCCGAGCTCGACGACGAGGAGCACGCTCTATTGCGGAAACAGGCGCTCGACTGGCTCCGCGCCGACCTTGCGGCGCGAACCAAGCAAATGGAGACCGGCAAGCCGCCCGACCGCGCCAAGGGGCAAAAAGAACTGCACCGTTGGCAAGACGACGCCAAGCTCGCCGGCGTCCGCAACCGTGAGGTCCTGGCGCAGCTCCCCGAGGGCGAGCGGAGCCAATGGCAGGCGCTCTGGGCCGAGGTCCAGGCCTTGATCGACGGCGCCGGCAAAGAGGACCATTGAGAGTGTCGATCGATCGAATCGAAAAACATGCAATTCCTGGGGCACTATCCAGCGCAGTTGGGGCTCGTCGTCGCCCATGACTCCCGTCAATCGCTCTCTGCCTCATCGCGTCCCTGTTTCCGTCCCGCACGTTTCGCGAGCACGCGGGATTCAGCCTGACGGAAGTCTCCGAACAGGCGGGACTCACCCGCGCCATGATCAGTCGCGTCGATTCGCACAATCCGTGAGCATGGGTGTCTGTGGATCACATCGAGGGCAACGCGTGCGCGCGGCACGAGGAACTGAGGAATCGGCGCCGCGATTCGAGTAGAATAAGGGACCGCAGATGGTCGAGAGCGAACGAGCGGCGCGCGCCAGGCTGCCCTGTCGCGTGCTCGGGACGCTCCCAACCGGGGGCGGGCCCATGCCGTCGGTGGCATGGGATGCCGCGAATCATCGTGGGGTCGAGAGGAGGATTCTCGATGTCGATTGGAATCATGGCGGGCCGGCGGCGAGCGGTCATGCTCACGCTCGGGCTCGGCTTCACCGCTCTCGGATGCGATGCCGCAAGCTTGAACAAACTGGCGTCGGAAAAAAACGATCCTGAAGCGACCCGGTCGCTGGCAAGTCTTTCCAAGCGAGGAGCTGATATGCCGTCCGCCCAGCATGACGTCCCGGTCCCGGCCGCAAATGACTCCAGGTTCAACCGGCTCCAGCCCGAGGAAGCACGCGTGATCCTGGGCAAAGGGACCGAACCGCCGTTCATCGGCGAGTACACCAACCTGAAGGATCCGGGCACCTACATCTGCCGGCGCTGCAATGCGCCACTGTACCGTTCCGAAAGCAAATTCCTGAGCGAATGCGGGTGGCCGAGCTTTGACGACGAGATCCCCGGTGCGGTAAAACGGGAGATCGATGCCGATGGTCTCCGGACGGAGATCCTCTGCAACAACTGCGGCGGTCACCTTGGCCATGTGTTCCTCGGCGAAGGAATCACGCCACGGGACACGCGCCACTGTGTCAACTCCGTATCAATCAAGTTCTACCCGAAAGGCAAGGAACTCCCGGCCGTGATCAAGTGAGCGGCGCGGCTTCCGCGGTATGCGGGTTAATCGATGAAGACGTCGTCGGCCCGCGCGCTCATTCCGACCGATCGGGGGTATCAGCGAGGAGGGACCACCATGCACGAGACGTCATCTTCCGTTGGCTGCGCAGCCGACGCGCCGGCAGTTCGGGTTGACCGTGGCGGGCGCGGCCGCGGGCGTTTTCGCTGCGCCGGCGATCCTGCGGGGCCGAAACCTCAACGAGAAGTTGAATATCGCCGTGATTGGCGCGGGAGGCCGGGGCGCGTCCAATCTTGGCGACGTCTCCTCCGAGAATGTCGTCGCGCTATGTGACGTCTTCGAGCCAGCGCTCGACCGCGCCGGGCGAAAGCATCCCCGCGCCCGCCGTCTGCGCGACTTCCGCAAGCTTTACGATCACGCCTCCGAGTTCGACGCGGTGGTCGTGAGCACCACCGAGCATACTCACGCCTTCGCCACGTTGCCCGCCTTGCAACTTGGCAAACACGTCTACTGTGAGAAACCCCTCACTCATAACGTGTGGGAGGCACGGCTGATCCGCGAGGCCGCGGCGAAGGCGAAGGTCGCCACTCAGATGGGGACGCAAATCCACGCCACCGACAACTATCGCCGCGTCGTCGAGCTGATCCAGTCCGGCGCGATCGGGCCAGTACATGACGTCCACGTCTGGGTCGGCCGGGCGTGGGGGCTCCAGTCGAGGGAGGCGGCCCAGCGGAACCAAGACATCGTCTCCGTCACCGAGCGGCCCACGGAATCCTCGCCCATCCCCAAGGGATTGGATTGGGACCTCTGGCTCGGCCCCGCGCCCGAGCGGCCGTTCCACGAGGTCTACGTCCCCGGTCCGAAATGGTACCGATGGTGGGACTTCGGCAACGGCACCATGAGCGATCTCGGCAGCCACTACAACGACTTGCCGTTCTGGGCGCTCAAGCTCAAAGTCCCGCGCACCGTCGAGGCGTTCGGGCCCAAAGCCCACCCTGAGATCGCTCCGGCCACGTTGCGCGTGACCTATCAATACGGGCAGCGTGACGACATGCCCCCGGTGAGGCTCCACTGGTATCAGGGTGAAGAGAAACCGGAGTTGTGGAAGACCGGCCTTATCCCCAGGCACCAGGACAGTGGGATTCTGTTCGAAGGAGCCAAGGGCATGCTCCTGGCCGACTACGGCAAGCACGTGCTGCTGCCCGAGAAAGACTTCCGCGACTTCGTCCCTCCCAAGCCGTCCATCCCCAGGTCGATCGGCCATCACGCCGAATGGATCCTTGCCTGCAAGACCGGCGCGGCGACGACCTGCAACTTCGACTACGCTGGTTGGCTCACCGAAGCCAACCACCTGGGAAACGTCGCCTACCGTGCCAGCAAGAAGCTCGACTGGGACCCCGTCACGCTCTCGGCCCTGGGCACGCCCGAGGCCGATCCGTTCATCCGCCGGGAGTATCGCAAGGGATGGATGCTGGCATAACGGCCAGTCCGGGAGATTGGCGGTCACTAGCCGCTCTTGTTGGTCGCTACTCCGAAGCAATGGGAATAGCCGTCATCGTCAGTGACAAAGAACTCGGTCTGTCCGTAGTCGCGGTCCACGATCTCGGAAACGGAGTAACCGAGTTGCAAAAGACGCTCTCTGAGCCCCTTGATGTCGCCCGGCGCCCAGTAGAGTTGTATGCCGTTGTAGTTTTCGGGCTTGTTCGGAGAACCAGCTCGTTGATTGAGCCAGAAACACAGCCGCTCGTTATGAACCATGCATCCGACCAAGCGACCGTCCTGCCGCATCGCACGATCCATGGACAGCCCAAGCCCGTCCACCCAGAAGCGCAGACTCTTCTCCAGATCGGCGCTCGGAATGACCGGTATGCACGAGTCAACAAGCATCGACGCCTCCGTACCGCCTAAGTTGTGATTCTCTAACCATATTTCGGTGATCATAAGCGTCCATGGATTGCTCGTCAACGGCCGATCTTCCGAACCTTTCAGGTTGCTATCCGGCCTCAAATCGGTCACGATGATCGCTTCACTGACAGTTGTCGATGGTGCGAGATCGTGATCGATGAGAAACGCGGGTTGGCTCTTGCTGGCGATCCTCGTCGCATATGGCTGCGCGGTGGTCGCGCCGCTTCTGCGATTTCGGCTTGGGGGCAAGGTCGGCGCTTTCGCCGGCTGGTGCTTTGTGCCGATCATCCTGGTTAGCCCGTTGCTCATCCCATCCGCGAATGTCGGGCTGCGGGCTGCGTGCGCGTTCGCACTGTGCGACATCATCTTCAAGATGGTCGAGTACTTTCGTCATTGGGGCGATGTGGAGCCGAGCAGAGTCCTGCGCGAATACTACCGCTTCTTGATCCCGTTCCCCGTATTCTCCTTCGTCTATCCTGATCACAAGCGGCGGACGCTGCGTCCGGAGAGTCCTTGGCCGCAGGTTCTGCGTCTCTTCTTTGGGATCGTCGGTATGATCATCGCCCTCCAGGCGGTGAGAGGTCTATCCAGGATCGCCCTGGTCCGATCGAGCTTTGCGCTCAACCATGCCGTGATGTTGCTGACCTTCGTGCTCGCCGTGGAATCGCTGTCGCGAGCGCTCTGCGGGCTCGAACGCCTGGCAGGATTCGACACAACTCCGATCATCCGAAACGCCTACCTGTCGCGGACTGTCTCCGAGTTCTGGCGACGATACAACGACCGGATGCATGACTTCCTGTACCGCAACGTTTTCCAGGCGACCGGAGGCCGACGCGCCCCGGTCCGTTCCATGCTGCTGGTGTTCCTGTTCAGCGGATTATTCCACGAGCTGGCGTTCGCGCTGGCGACCTCGCGACTGACCGGCTATCAGTTCGTGTTCTTCACGATCCAAGGTCCGGCGGCGCTCGCCTCGGGCCGCCTCGAGCGCCTGGCCAGGCGAGGTGGGATTGCGGGCAAGATCACGGCTCACGGAGCCACGATCCTCTTCGTCGCCGTCACGTCCGTGCTCTTCTTCGACGGGGTGAGCAAGATCTTCCCCTTTGTTTATGCCAGCCAGTCGCCGCTGCCGTAGGACGCGTTCCTCAACAGTATCCGGGCTTTTCCGAGACCTCCGTGGTCTTCGATCACTCATCGCGACCGGGCGGCACTCCGGTGATGGGTCCCGCTTGGGCTTCTTTGAACGCCGCCAGGCGGTCCGGGGCGTGGGAGGGCGTGGGTTGCTCTCCCGGCTCGAACAGGATCGTCAGGTCGGCCACATCGCGGTCGACCCGGCCGATGAGCGTATACGGGTTGAGTGGATCGAGGCACTTGTTCTTGGCCGAAACGCGGTAGCCGGCAGGGGCATAGAACTTGTCGTCGGGGAAGTAGGCGACGACCCAGACTTGGCCGTCGGGCAAGCCGGCCAAGGTGAATCGGCCGGACCGGTCGGGCTTCGCACGTAACGTTCCGTCGGCGTTACCGGCTCCGGCGAGGACCTCGACGTTGGCGGGCAAGGGCTTGCCGTCGGCGAAAACAACCCGTCCGGAGACCATGCGGCCGGGCCGGACCGTCAGGTCGCCCACGTCGATCGCTGAATCTTCGCCGGCGGTTCGCAGCGATTTCGGAGGGACCGCGCCGGCTCGCTCCAGGCTCCCCGTGGGGACATAGGCCCAGCACGGCGAGTTGGCGGGGACGTGGGGGAAGCGGAACCGGCCAAGAGCGTCGGCCTTGACCTCCGGCGATTCGAGGACGTCGAATCCCCAGAGCCCGATGGTTGCGCCGGGGACCGGCTTACCCTCGCGTACGATCCGACCGGTGACGACGCTTCCGCGGTCGATATCCAGGGTAGGGCTGATTTCCCTGGTCGCCTCCGTGAAATATGCGGTTGGGGCCGGCACGGAGACATCAACTCGCGGCGTCAGCGAGAGCTCAGTTCGTGGCCCGATCTCGATGTAATAGGCGTTGGAGGCCAGGCCGGGGGCGTCGATGTGGAGCTTGAATCGGAATTCAGGCTTCGCCTCGGCAGTGATCGTGAAGCTCCCGTCAGGACCAGTCGTCACGACCTCCTCGCGGATCTTGAGCAGCGGCGACCTCAACTTCGCGCCGGCTACTGGCTTGCCGTCCGGTCCGGCGACCCAGCCCTTGATGACCACGCCGGTCCCCAATGCCTTGGCCTCGTTGGCCCTCGCGATTCCGGTTGGGATCGCGGGGAACCGCGACCAAGCCCAGACGCCCGCGACCGAAGCGGCGGCGAGCAGTACACAACTCAAAGCGATTTTCTGTTTGTGGATGAACATAGCCCGAAGTACCTCCCCGGCGAGGGCGGCCGACGCCGGGACCGACCCGGCCGTCGCCAGCCCTCCTTTCGTGCTCCAGAGCATCGCGAGCCGGACCGTCCCCTGTGCCCAAGCGGCGGAGACCGATTCCGGTGGCGGCGGCGCGATCAACAGTCCGGTGACGGGGCCGAGCCCTCGGCGCATCAGTCGGGACCGGAGTCGTTCGCAGCCGCGGGCCAGGCGGGTCTGGAGGGTGCGGACGGGGCAGCGCAGTTGGTGGGCGGCCTGGACGTAACTCAGGCCTTCGAGGTAACAAAGTACGATCGGCATGCGGTAGCGTTCGGGGAGCCGGGCGAGCTCCTCGTGGACCTCGGGCCAGGGCTCGCGCCGGGGCGACGCGTCGGCTGCGAGCTCGGCCGCCCGCCGTTCTCGGGCGTGTCGTCGTGCGGCATCGGCGTTAGCCCGCGCGGAGACGCGGCAGGCGACACCGTGAAGCCAGGCGGAAAGCGAGTCGGTGGACTGGATCGAGCGGGCCGAGCGAGCGAGAATCAGGAGCGTCGCCTGGGCGGCGTCCTCGGCGTCGTGGTAGTCGCCGGTGATGTGCTGGCAGGTGCGCCGGACCATCGCCCCGTGTCGCTCGACGAGGGCGGTGAACACTGCCTCCGCGATGTCCGGCGGGCCGGCGATGAAGCGTTCGAGCAGGGCACTATCCGGCAGGCCGGCGAATGACCCGGCCCGGAACAAAGTCTCGAGATACGTCTGACTACCCGCCACTCAACCGCCCGGCTTCGGACCAGGCCTCCGGTCTTTTCATCCATCGCGAACCTCATACAAGGGTGCCAACCGCTAAGCCAGAATGCTTCAAAATTCTTTCCGAATCTCATAACGCACTCAGTGCCCGTCAGCGCTTCCTTTCTCGCGCAGGCTCACGCTCCAAGAGTTTGCTCAGAGTGGTTGCGACAGCTTCTGCCCAGATCTCGTAGCCTTTCTTGCTCGGGTGCAGGGCGTCGCTCATCACATCGGCTGGAATGTTCCCATCCGAGTTCAGAAATTTGGCGCCAATGTCCAGGTAGTTAACCTTGTCGCCATCGTCGAGCTTGGAGATCGCGCTATTGATCTCGCGAATGGTCCGGCGAACCGGATCGCTGGCTCTGCCTCGAGGAAAGACGCCCAGGAGCAGGATTCTGGACTCAGGAAAACACTTTCGCAGCAGCAAAACGACAGCACCGATTCCCTCGGCAATTTCTTCGGCCGAGTTTCTTCCGGTGTTATTTGTTCCAATCATCAACATGACGGCCTTGGGAGAAATCCCCTCTCCTTCACCGTTCAGGAGTCGATACAACACCCCCTGCGTTGTGTCGCCTGCGACGCCGAAGTTCGCGATTTTCCACTGCCCGAAGTGCTTGTCGAGCACCTGCTTGCCCGCGAACGGACCACGTTCGTTGCGCCAGAAGTCCGTGATTGAATCACCCATCAAGAGAAGCTCGGCCTTCCCTTCCTTGGCGACCGCCACGTTTGCTTGGTGCTTCTGACGAAAAAACGGAGCCAATCCGGGAACAATCGCTGAATTTGATCGCGGAACGCGGACTTCCACAAGCGACGGGAACGCCTTCAAAACCGCCTTGACCTGGGGATCGGCGGACTCCTTGAAATCCGCGAGCGCCTTCTCGGCTAGCGCCAGATCCTGCGCAGTTGGTCTCCTGATCCGGACAGCATCCGGGACTTCGACTGCACGCGGCGAAGAGGGTCGAGATACGACGTCTCTGGCAGGTGCCTGCGCCTGCGCAGCGCTGGGATCGCCGGTCGGAGGCGGCGCGTGATCTTCTGCGGCCGGGGGCCCCATGATCTCCGTGAGGATCGGCTTCAGGCCTTCGGCCCAAATGTCGTAGCCTTTCGCTTCGAGATGCAGGCCGTCGGACGATATGCCCGCAAGGAGCTTGCCGTCTGTGTCCGCTAATTTGTCGTTGATGTTCAGAAAGCGAATTCTCTTGCCGTCAGCCAACCGTGAAAGCTGCGTGTTGATCTGCTCGATCGTTTCCTTGAGGGACATGTTCTGCGAGCGCGGAAAGACACCGGTCAGCACAATCGCGGCTTCCGGTGCTTTTTGCTGGAAAACGCCAATGATTGTCTTGATCCCCGTGACAACTTCATCGACCTTGGCTTTGCCTGTAGATCCTCTCCCGGGCAGGTTGTTCGTGCCGGCCTGGAGCACGATCACCTTGGGGGAGACACCATCGAGCTCGCCGTTTTGCAGGCGCCAGAGAATGTTCTCTGTGGTATCGCCGCCCCAGCCAAAGTTGGCTGCGTTGCGGCCAAAAAAGTGCCTGTTCCACTGGGCGAGGAATTGGGGAAAGTCCGTCGCGCCCCATCGTCGCGTGATCGAGTCGCCTTCGAAGTAGACATCGATTCGGCCTTGCTTCGCTTTGGCCAGGAGCTGCTCGTGGGCTGCGATGGACATGGGATCGGTTCGCTTGATTGCTTTGTGCTGCGGCTTTGCCGGCACTGCGTCCGTTGCGACTTCTCCATCCGCTCTTGCGAAGTATTTGCCTGCCCACTTGATGAAATGCTCGACGTTCGGCTCATCCGTGTGGCCGCCGTCGTGTTGTCGCCAGGCGAGCTCGCCGTCGAGCAATTCCACGTTCACAGCAGGCATCTTTTCGGTCTTAAAATCATCACTGCGTCCCAGATCGCGGGCACCGAGCAATCGAAACACCGGCTGGGCCGCGATCGCGGCCATGAAGCTGCCCTGATGATCGAGCCACCTGGCATCGCCGCGTTCCGGAATCCCGTGGCTGATGAAAGTCAGGCGAGGAGCACAGAGAGCCAGCGTCATGTGCGAATCGACGGGCAGATTCTCGGCAGTACGGCGGCCGAACGTGGCTTCTTGAGCGGAGTACTTCATGTAGTTGCCGGCCATCCAGTGATAACCGCCAGACGATGCCAGGTTCTCCAGGCTCTCGCCGAAGTTACGACGATAAAGCTTTGTCCCACCCGCACCGCCCGATGCAATCAAACCCATTGCAAAGCGTTGATCAAACGCCATCGTGACCAGCGCGGCCTTGCCGTAACGCGACACACCGGCGATGCCGACTCGTTTCGCGTTGACGCCCGGTTCGGTTTCGAGGTAGTCCAATGCTCGCGATGCACCCCAACCCCAGGCGCGCAGCGCGCCCCAGTCATCGGGCTTGCGGGGCTGGCCGTGATTCGTCAGACCGATGATGCCGCGCGTCAGACCTGCACCAACCGGCTTTGCATCCGCGCTCGCGTTTCTCTGGAACCGGTTGCGCTGAAAGCCGCCTGAATCGTCTTGAACCGCTGTCGGATTGAGGATGGCACAACCCCATCCGGCTGCGATCAGCTTGTCTTCTTTCGACGGCGGACGCGGGCCACTCTGACCGCCCCGGCCACCTCGTCCTGCAAAGGCGAATGGCGAAGGCTCAAATGGTGTCCATCCGAAGCTCATCAGTACGGGCACTCGTCCCGATCTATCTTTGGGCAGCGTCAACGACAGGGAGATGTTGACTTTGATCTCAGGGCAAGCCGCATTGTCGACGACTCCGATCACGTGCTTCTGGATCGCTGGTTTGCCGCCTGCATTGATCTCGCGCGTC
Source organism: uncultured Isosphaeraceae bacterium (assembly GCA_963781785.1). Classification (GTDB taxonomy): domain Bacteria; phylum Planctomycetota; class Planctomycetia; order Isosphaerales; family Isosphaeraceae; genus CAWAHD01. The sequence goes on from CAWAHD010000002.1 coordinate 3,549,945, forward strand.
TGGCGGACTTCCCACTTGACGCTGGGGACGTTAGTGGGAATGCGGCCGTAGACTTCTCTCTCAAGTAACTCGACAATTTCCGGGCGGCGGCTTTTCCACCACTGTTCCGGCGAGGTGACTTTTTCGCCGTTTGCTAACTTCATGACGTCGGGCAGGTCCGGATACGGGTTCGCGCTGGCTTCCTTGTAATTGGCGCCATTCGGCGCGTTTTCATTGGCGTTGCGCCCCGGTCGCAGCTTCGTGACGCCGAGCTGCTCGAGCATGTTTTGATGGTCCTGCTGAGTGGTGAAAATCACCGCCTTGGAAGCGGGTTCCTGAGACACCTTTTCCGCGGCTGACTGGACCGCAGAATCTCCAGCGCAGACGGTCTGGGGCCACATCAGCAGCCCGGTGACCAGCAGGAATAGCGATGATCTGAGGAAGAGTCGGGACATTGTTCACCTTCTTGAGCAGGTGGGTTTGCTACTTCTTTGGAAACGCAGCGTAAGTGATGATCGGCACCCGCGCGTTTCCGGTCGTGATCGACAACGGCGAGCGTCCTTTCCAGCGAGCTTTCAGTCGCGCGACACCTTCCGGAGTCACCTTCGTGCGGCTCAAGCCGAGTGTTGTGAGTCCTTGAAGCCGCAGTAACCGGTCGAGGCCTGTGTCGGTCACGCTCGTACCGCTCAGGTCGAGCCTGGTCAGGCCGCCCATTCCATCGGCCAGCTCCGCCAGCGTTTGATCAGAAGCGTCCGTTTCGCTCAAGTCCAGGTCGTGCAATGCCCACGTGGGGAAATGGAACGCCCCGCGCGATCCGGTTTCCGGAGAGCTTGAGGCCCAGGGGATGGTCAAGGCCTCGATAGCGGAAGAGACATGAGACGTCCGTGACCCGAGTCCGGCTCAGATCGACGAATCGACCGGCGAGGGCGTCACGGAGAAGTTCGAGCCCGGCGTTGCTGATCTCGGTGTCGGAGAGGTTGATCTGGCCGACGTGCTGGAACGCGCGGAGGTGGGCCAAGTCTCGATCGGTGATGTGCGAGTGGCTCAAGTCGACGATGGCCGCAACTCTCATGTCGAAGAGATCAGGCCCGGCGTATCTCCGGACCCAACCTTGGCTGTCGTCAACGAGAAGCACGTTCCCGCCGAGCTGGACGAGCGCGGCGGCCGCCCTTTGCTCGTCCCGGTAAGGAGCGCGCAGAAAATAGTCGAGCAGCGCAAAGAGCACGGCGAAAAAGGCGATCGTCCCGAGACCGGACTGCAAGCTAAACCGGAGTCGATTTGTCGTTGGTGCTGAGGCAATCGAATTGCTCACGATAACGCTCCGCGCGACGAGCCCGACGATCGCGGAGGATTTCCCAGTTGCGGGTCACTTGACCCATCCGAATCGGGGCCGTTTCTTCGATTCACTTCAATTTGACTTGGCAACGTGCGGAAACGCAAAGGAATTCTGGCTCATCCGAGTCGTGGCCGGCGTGAGGGAACGGGAACGACCGGCGCCGGCGAGGAGTTGCAAAAACTTGCAGGGGATTGTCGAAAAGGCGTTGTCCCGAACGACTACAGGCAGTTGCACCGCAGTCGGTACTTCGATCATGAGGTCGCCATGAAATTCTTATGCCTGGTTTACCAAGACGAAGAGAAGCTCGCCGCCTTGTCACAAGGCGAGATGGACTCGCTGGTTGGGGCGTGCATTGGGTGGGTCGAAGAGCTGGAGAAAGCCGGCAAACACGTTTTGTCGGCGGGCCTCCAATCGGTTCGGTCCGCGACGACCGTCCGCATCCGAGACGGCAAGCTGCTTACCACCGACGGCCCCTTTGCCGAGACCAAGGAATTCCTGGGCGGGTTCACGCTCATCGATGCCAAGGACCTCGACGAGGCTTTGCGGATTGCCGCGAAATTCCCGTCGGCAGGGATCGGCAGCATGGAGGTACGGCCGCTCCTTGAACCTGGAAAAGCCATGGCCGACCCGCTCGACCAGAAGATCGCGGCGGCCATTCTTCAGAACGCTCCCGGAGTCGACCTACTCACGGCCTCGAAAATGATTTCACACCCACAACCCGGCTAGACGGAGGAAGCATGAGATACCTCTGCATGGTCTGCTACGAGCAGAAGACGCTTGACGACCTTTCCAAGTCCGAATTCGACGCACTCGTAGTCGAATCGCTCGCGTACGACGATGCGCTCAAGAAGGACGGGCATTACCTCTACTCCGGCGCGCTCCAGTCGGTGGAGACGGCAAAGACCCTGCGCATTCAGTCCGGCAAGGTGTTGACCACCGACGGACCATTCATCGAGACGAAAGAGCATATCGGCGGGTTTATCGTCATCGAAGCGCGCCACATGGACGAGGCGGTCCGGCTCGCTTCAAGGATCCCGCCGGCGCGTCTCGGCCCGATCGAGGTCCGGCCCATCCAGGAGCTCGAACCGCACCCTGAACAGCGCGGGCGGCCCGAATTGGGGACGGAAGCCGGGACAATCCGCACGTGATGGCCGGCACTGGCATGATCGGGATCGAGATTCTGGGAGACCCGCCTGATGTGGATGCAGTCGTCATTCCGTAGGGCGGCGGCGGGTTGACGTGCGGCATCGCGTCGCACCGGGATACCAACAGGCGGTTCGAGTTCACCAAATGATCGCGCTGGCCAGGGGTAAGTCAAGCTCGGCGTAGTGCCGCGCGGTAACGCTGAGCGTCACCATTTCTGGGAGTGTGCGGACGTCGCAGGCTTCTTCTGAGCTGCTCAGCGAGGGCGCGGGCCTGCTCCGGCTTCGGCCTGCACGCGTGTCCGGAGCAGCAGTGGCTCGTGCGTGACGATCTCTGAAGGAACGGGCGGCTCGTGACGGCGGACGATGACCGAGTATTCGAGCTGCATGTCGGGCGGGACACTGTTGGTCGTGAATTCACCGTTCGCGTCAGTCCTGGCGAAGGCATACGTGCGTTGTGGCGAGCTGCCGCGCAGCTCTACATTTGCGACCGGCCGAGCGTCCTGGTCCACGAGCCGGCCGTTGATCTTGATTCCTCTGACGACGTCGATCGAGGGCAGCTCAAATTCCTTGGGCTCTCCAGGCACATGATGAGGTTCGTTCCAGGGTACGCCGAGCTGCACAAAGCGGTCTGGCATCATGATGACCTGCATCCGCACGTCGCCCGGAAGGACGCGGGTGGTGTATCGTCCGTTCGCATCGCTGACGACCGTATCTCCCTGCATTCGGGAACCGTAGGCGACGTGAATCGAGGCACCGGCAACTGGCTCGCCGGTGTCCTTGACGCGAATTACGCCATGCACTTCGACAGCCAGTTCCAGTGAGATGACCACGCGCGTCAGCTCGCCCGCTCGGATTTCGAGCTGCTCGGGAAGTCGCGGCCGCACGGGGAGCGATGGGTCGACGTCGGTCAGGATCTGCAGCCCTCCGGTGGCGATCGCCCGGATGACGAACGTCCCGTCATCACGGGTGACGACCTTGGCAAATCCTTCGGTGGATGGCCAAGCGATGGTCCCGTCAGGGGAGGCGTGTGTTGTCACGTAGACGGTCAGGCCCTTTGTCCATCCCGGCCGGTCGGAAACAATGCGGCCGAAGGCGCGGCCCACGGGCCGAAGGCGAATCGTGCGCTGGGCGGGCTCCGTATCCGCGTCGTTGATTCGCAACTGCTGGATGCCCTGCGTTTGGGACGTGACCTGTACCGCGGCAAGCCCATCCCTGGGCAAAGCGGGGAGCACCGCTCGGCCGAACTGGTCGGACACGCCCTGGAGGACCGGAATCATGGTCCGCGGCGGGATATTATAGGCCATCTGCGTCTTGAAATGCAGCGGTTCAACGACGACCCCGGCGACTGGTGCACCGTTGGGCTCGATCACCAAAAACGACGTGTCGGTGGGCGGTCCCAGCGTCAAGTCAACGGGCACGGACTTGCCGCTCAGCGGGTCGTAGGCGCCGGCCGTCGCAATTTGATGGCCGACGGCGTGCGCCCAGACTGCCCATAGCCTTCGGTGCTGCGGCGTTTTGGCCCAGAGCTCGGGCACGGGGAAGCTGTAACGGCCCTCGGCATCGGTGGTCGCGCGGGCGCTCGATCGGTCGGATTCATCGAACCGGACCGGCATCCAGACGGAAGCGCCTGCAATCGGCCGCCCGTGCGTGTCGAGCACCCGGCCGCTGACCATTTTTGCCGGTTCGTCCGGAGAATTGCCGGGTGCCAGAACCGCGGTTGGAGCCGCGGCGAATACGGTCGCCAATACCGCTGCGAATACCGTTGCGAGCCCGACGGTTTGACGAATTCTGAGCGGAAATCGAATTCTCAGGGTCGCTCGAGCGAGCGACAGCACGGCGGGACTCATCTCAGCATGCCGCGCGGCGGCGTACTGAACCGCTGCGCTCGCGGTCGATCCGATAAGAACACTCGGCAATCGGGTAGTTCCCGCGGATGCCGTTGCAGCGTGATTGCCCGATCCGTTAGCGAGCAACCCGACCGCCGGCGCCAGGCCCCGCCGCGCCAGGCTGGTGCGCAGTCTTCCCTTGGCGCGAAGGAGGCGGGTCTGCAACGTTCGCAGCCCGCAGCCCAGCTCGCGCGCGGCCTGATCGTGGGTTTGGCCTTCGAGATAACAGAGCACGAGCGGGGCCCGATAGCGCTCGGGCAGCCGGGCGAGCTCCTGGTAGAGCTCGGGCATCGGTTCGGGTGGCGCCTCGGGGCCGATCATGGCGGCGTGTCGGGCTCGTTCGGCGAGATGGCGCGCCAGAGTACGGCGCCGCGAGGCTTCGGAGCGCATTTCGCATGACGACCCGATAGGCGACTCCGTAGAGCCAGCTCGCCAGGGCCGCCTTGTCGCGAATCAAGTGGGTCCGGCGAGCCAGGACCAGGAATGTCGCCTGAAACGCGTCGGCGGCATCGTCCCAAGAGCCGAGGAGCGACCGGCAAAGCGCGCGCACCATCGGTCCGTGCCGCTCGACGATGATCGCGAACGTCGCATCGGCTTGGTCGCCGGATTCGAACCGCTCCAGAAGCTCGCAATCGCTCAATCCGCCGAGCCGTCCGGCCCGCATGAGCGTGTGAATGTACTGGCAACCAGCGTCCGTTGCGCTTCGCTTCATGAGCGTCGTGCCTCAGCGGCCCCGTGGAGAATGTCGGCATCACTCGTACATAGTGCCGAATTGCCGGCCGGGATGCGTCAAGTTTTCGGAGCAGTTCGTTTGTGTCGGGGCCGAACACGCGCTGTCATTGGAACTGGGCCGTCGATCTTAAACAACGACATCGCGATTGGTGACAACGCACCGGCGGATTGCCTGTTCCCTGAGGTGGACAGTCTCGAAGAGCGGCTGTCGGCATCGCTGAACGGCGAAGATCCGTGCAAGCGCGGCAAGCGGCGCGGGCTGCATCGGTAGGTGCCGTCGCACCTGCGCTTCATCGGTCCCGGCCAGCCGCGTTGAGCGCGAGGGTAAAGTCGAGTTCAAGCGTCGCACTCGGTTCGCCAGCACGAACATGGGACGCGAATGAAGCAGCGTGTGGCGCTTGCCGGAGACCTTCGGTCAGGCCTTTCGGCGGCGAACCTTCGGGTGCCCGGAGACCCTCGCCGAACGTTGCCTCGATCGCGCGCCCGAAAACACGCAAGGGCATTTAGAGCGCGGCGTGCGGGGGGCGTGCGGAATGACACCGCGATTACCAACATGAGCAGAAGCAATGTCCCATGATCAATCGAACCACTCATCAGCCGGGTCGAATGGCGGCACGACGATGTTCAGGATGGTCATCTGGCCGACGGCGCGGTGCCGCACACCGGGTGCGATCAGCACCGCCTGGCCAGTTCCCACCGGTACTCGCTCGCCATCCAGTTCGATCGCTGCTCCGGCGGTGCAATCCAGGATGTAGTAGATTTCGGTATGCTCGCGGTGGTAGTGGGTGCGGGCGTCGACCTCGACTTCAACCCGGTGGACGCTCGCCGGTGCGCTGGGTAGGTCGGCGAACGCGCGACGAGCCCAGCCGCAGGGGCAGCGGACCGGCTCGATTGTCGCGAAGTCGGCGACGACAGCCGTTGGTGGATCGACCCGTGTTTCGATCATGGCTCGACTCAACGTGACCCCTCTTTTGATGATCGGTCGAGAAGGAATCGATTTAACATTCTAAGAGATGAGGTTCGGGTGAGACCAGACTCATCTCGGCTGCCTTGCTCTGTACGTTGCTGCAGGATGCCTGCCGAATCGCATCTTCATGCCGACGGATGTACCGATCACTTCCGTTTCCGCATGAGTGTGTAACGCCGGCGAAGGCGCCAGTGGTCACGCAACCGCGGCGCGGCGATACTATCGGGGAGAGTCGCACCTTCGAATCGGCTCCTGTCATCCCGCATGTGGCGAAGCTCAGTGGGCTGGAGAACAGAACCGTGAACAATCGCGTGTTGAAAAGGACGCTGGGCGGGTTGGGTTTGGTGTGCGCAGTACCGATTTGCGCGGTGGTGTTATTGATCTTTTTCGATCGCAGTCAGCCTACGGAGCAGTCCCGAAAATACTGGGAAAAAGAGTATGTGTCGATCCTACCGAACGGTTATACCGACTTTCAGGCACTGTGGCAGGACAGCGATGTGGGAGCAAGAATGTTTAGCTTCAAGTGTCCGAATGACATGTCGGGACAGCAGGTCCTCGACCATCTTGTCAAACGTCTGGCTGGCTACGAGCCTCATGAAACCGGAGCCGACCTCGTTGCGCTCGAGCGCGGGACGATGATTTCCTATCCGAATGGATTTGACGAGTTCCGGTTCGTGTATCGCAAACGTGATCATCGAATCTTTGGCATGGAAGCGAACCTGGACGATCGGAATGAGCATAGTCGCCTGGTCAGTATTCTTGACAGGATCAGCCAGCGCCCCGAAGCCGATTGATCGAGTTCGCCCACAAACAGGACGGCTGAGCTTTCGCACCGTGCTTCCCATCGGCCGGCATCGATGAACAATCCACAATTCAGGCTTCTGTCGAGTCGCGCAATCCGCGTGGTTGCTCTCACCAGCATCGTGGCGATCAACGCACTCGTTGTTGGCTGTCTCGTTCCGCCCGGACACGGTATCGTACTTCCGGATCCGCCGGGCTCGGGACGGATTCTCACGTATGCATCGGCGGCGGCGGTCCTTGGTTGTGCGGCTGCCCTTTTCGTTGGTTTCGGGATCTGGCGCGCGATGCCGCCATCCTGGCTTTATTTGAGGCAGAGGCAAAAAGTTGCGATTCCACGGTGCCACGGCGTGTGGCACTGGTGAATATTTCTGGGTGCCACTGGTCGTACCCGACCAGTGTCTTCATTCCTGCGACGTACATGCAAGGGCTAGGCGAAAAAGTCCCAGGTCAGGCCGTGAATCGTCGGAGGGACTTGGGGGCGAATTGCCCCTTGTCCATCTTGTTCGTACGACAGCATGAGAAAGTCAACTCGTGGCAATCACCGAGCTCATGAAATCGCTTGACGGACTTTCGATGGCCACTCATGGCCGTTGAGGGTAATGCGGCAATCGCCCTCGGACACGGACCGGAGGTCGTCGGTCCTTCCGCCAAGAGCACTGGTCGAGTACGCAATAGTGTCCGGGATTCCGCATGCAAAGACGTTCTTATGAGCAAATTCACTGCATCTTTGCCTCTCAGCTTTGCTCTCGTTGGCTCGGTGACAAATCGAGGGCGATCACCGCGCATGCGGCGGCGCGACCTCGGCCGCGGCGCGCGGACTGGCCCGAATCACTTATTTGGTTTTTTCGGCACGCTGCCGCGCGACTCGGTTGCGCTGCATCTGGCATTGTCGTTCCCGCTCCCGAAGGATTGGCATGATCTCGTCCAAGCTCGCCGATCCGTTGGCCACCATTCCCATCATCGTGAACAGGTACTTGCTGGGACGATGGCCCGTATGGAGGTAAAGCAACGTAACACCGATCACGGCTACGTAGAAGTTCAGCAACACCCCCTCGCGGCTGTGGCTGATCAGGTGGTCGAACCTGGCGTACGATTTCACCCAGCGGAAAAACAGCTCGATTTGCCACCGATTCCGGTACAAGATTCCAATGACCGACGCGTCGAGGTCGAGCAAGGTTGTCAGCAGATAGACCGGATTCCCGGGGTCGTCCGGGGAGACGATCACCACCTCGCGGAGAACCATGTTCGGCGCCTTGCGATGAGCCGAACCAACCAAACGTACGAGGCGGTCACTGATGACGTTGGCGTCGCGGGCGTCTTGAGTCAGTTCACGGATCTCAACGGTTTCGAGCTTGGGACAGCGCGGTCCCGGCTCCCGAATCCGCATCACGAAATCAGCGGCCTTGGGGGGGTGGGCCTCGATCAACTCGAAGCTGAAAATCCCTCGATCGTAGATGTGAATCGCATTGCAAGTGATCGTATCCAGGGCGGTTTTCGCCTCGCCTTCGCCGTGCTCGGGGATGACGATCAACTCCGGGAGCCAGGTCTCGACATCAACGTGGAAATCGAGTCGGGCCCCGGTTTTACTGCCCCGTCGGCGGATCGCCCATGTGACGGCGGCGGCGGCTTTGAGGAAGGTGCCGTCCACGGCCAAGATCTGACGGTGCAGGCGCAGAGCGGCTCGGCGGCTTTGGCCTGCCCCGGTTTGAGGACTTCTCGCCGGAGGTGATCGAGGATCGGCTGCAATCGGGTCGGGTCGGCCAACTTGTTGAAGTCGGAGAGGGTGCTTTTGCAGAGTTTCCTGATGGTAAGGTGTTTCTGAGCTTGTCGCGTCTGGCTGAAATCCTCCATGGTTCTGAGGGTTCGCAGCGCGGGGTTGAAAAAGGCAAGGAGGTAGGCGACAAAGACATCGTCGAGGAAAAGGTCGCGATTGCCGTGGGGATCTTGTTCCCGCAGTTGGTCGATGAGCCGTTCGAGGGAGTGGACGTGCTTGGCCCCGACGACCTGCTCGGGCCAGATCGGCAGACGCGACAACTCCGACTCGAGTCGCTTGCGATTTCGGGAAGGTGTAGCCGGTTGTGGGGATCGCTTCTTGGCCGCCATTAAGGGACAGCTTGGCCAACCCCCCCCAAATAGCGCAAGAGAAGATTTGGTGAAGACGAATCCCGGACACTATTGCGAGTACGACCAGTGGCACCCAAGAATGATCACTAGTGCCAACCACCTGAGCGGGGGAACGTGACACAGGTCCTTTTCTGCATTCGGGTTATCACTAATTCAACGGTATTGCCCCTAACCCCCCCTTCGCAAGGGGGCGAAAGTGTGCGACGAAAGCGCGTGGCTCGCGAAGGCCCAAGTTTTCAACATCCCAGGGGGAGCCCGGACGCGAGGTTGGCGATTTACGCTTTGCCCGAACCCTCGGAGAACGCCTTATCGAAGAGCCGCCCCGCTGACTTGAAGCCCATTCGCTCTTTGACGAACCGGGCGGCCTCGGCGGCTCCGTACTCGCGATCCATGCCGCAGTCTTCCCATTCGACGGAGAGCGGTCCGTCATAGCCGATGTGGTTCAATGCGCGGGCGATTTCCTCGAAGTTGACCTGGCCCCGGCCCGGCGAACGGAAGTCCCAGCCGCGGCGGGCGTCGCCAAAGTTCAGGTGTGAGGCCAGGATGCCCGACCGGCCGTCGAGCGTGCGGGCCGCATCCTTGACGTGAACGTGGTAAATCCGGTCGGGGAATGCCCGGATGAACTCCACAGGGTCGACGAATTGCCAGAGCAGATGGCTGGGGTCGAAGTTGAACCCGAACTCGGGCCGATGGTGGATTGCCTCGAGGGCTCTCTGGGCCGTGTAGATGTCGAAAGCGATCTCGGTCGGATGAACCTCGAGCGCAAACTTGACGCCGCATTCCTTGAAGACGTCAAGAATCGGATTCCAGCGATCGGCGAACAGCTTGAACCCCTCGTCGATCATGGCGTCAGAGACCGGTGGGAACGAGTACAAGAGATGCCAGATCGAGGAGCCGGTGAAGCCGTTGACGACCTTGACTCCGAGCTTCTGGGCAGCCCGCGCCGAGTCTTTCATGTCCTGGATCGCCCATTCGGTCTTCTTCTCGGCATCGCCGCGGATCGAGGAGGGAACCCAATCGTCGGTCCGGGAGTCGTTGTGATCCAGCACAAGCTGGCCGGTCAAATGGTTCGAGATCGCCCAGCACTTGAGCCCATATTTGCCGAGCAGGTCGTGGCGGTCCTTGCAATAACCGGGCTCGGCCAGGGCTTTGGGGATGTTGAAGTGGTCGCCCCAGCACGGCAGCTCGATGCCGTCGTATCCCCATTTACTGGCCTTCTCGGCGATGACTTCCAGGGTCAAATCGGCCCACTGGCCGGTGAACAGAGTAACGGGTCGTCCCATGATGTTTGCTCCCAGGCAGTTGCGTCGCTATTCAACTTCGGGGTGTGGCGTGAGCCCCGTTCATCCACCGGTCGCGGGCTGGGGCAGGAGTGCCCCGGCATGAGGCAGTTCGATGTGCCGGAGCGAACTCATGTCCAGGATGGCAACATTAGCGCTGGAACAAGGCGTTGTCAATGATTTGACGGTCAACCCGTGGATTCGTGATCATGCGGATCCCGGCCTCATGCCGCAACCGGCGCAAGCAGAAGGGCGCGGGCCGTTGAAAACCGAGACATTGCTTGGCCGGGTCAAGGGGTCGACCGGGGAACAGCCCGCCAACGCTCTCGCGGCGCTTTCAAAGATCCTGAACGATCCCCGACGGGCGCCCTATGGCAGTTCACCAACCGCCAGAAGCTGAGTGCGAATCTCCAACTGGCGGGCGCCATGGGGGCTTCGCGGCGTCAGCCTTTGGGGGCTTCGCGGTGTCAGCCTTTGTTTTTGGTTTGGGGGCTTCGCGGTGTCAGGGGGCTTCGCGGTGTCAGCCTTTGTTTTTGGTTTTCGGTCGCTCAAGGGGGCTTCGCGGTGTCAGCCTTTGTTTTTGGTTTTCGGTCGCTCAAGGGGGCTCGCGGTGTCAGCCTTTGTTTTTGGTTTTCGGTCGCTCAGGGGGCTTCGGGGGCTTCGCGGTGTCAGCCTTGGGGGCTTCGCGGTGTCAGCCTTTGTTTTTGGTTTTCGGTCGCTCAGTTGTATACCCTACGATAGCGAAGTCTGGATCAGAGTCGGGCTACAAGATCAGCGGGCGAAGGAAGCACGGTCAAAATTCTTTGGCCCGTGAACGCGGACGACAATCTGATCGCGCTTGCGCCAAGAAGATCGGCAAAGGAGAGCCCTGAAACTTATGCCGACCTCGGCATAGCTTCCATAGTGCCGCCTTCCGGATTATGCCGACTGGGGTTCGCATGGTGATGCGACATCCGGCGAATCGCGCGGGGCCTTCACGGCATTGAGATACGGTGCCATTCACGGGATTGTGAGTGATGCAAACAGCGTCGCGGAACGCTGTCATTGGGAGGATGGACCGTGCTGGAACTTTGACGATCAATCGGTCACTCAGGGGACGTTCGTGCGGTTGTCCAATGTGTAAAGGGTGAATATCCCCCTCGCATCAAAGGCATCCGAGACGAGCGTTAAAGACTTACGTCAAATCTCCAATATCAAGCCTGGACTAGATAGGAGGCATCCGCCGACGGGGTTGCGCCTCATTCCCGGGAGCAAACCGAACCAAGAATCGGGGAAGAACGCTTGACGATGACTACGTCTGTGGTCATCATGGGAGTGGTCGGGGGCTGATGAGACGGAGTGGCGCCGGAGGTCGGTGGAATGGGCGAAAGCAAACCGCAGATATCGAACGCCGAGTGGGAGGTGATGGAGGTCGTCTGGCGCTCGGGCCTTCGACACCGGCGGAGATCATCGACAGGGTCGCGACGGGACGGGAATGGAACCACCGGACGGTTCGTACGCTGCTCTCACGGCTCATCGACAAGGGGGCGCTGCGGCGCGAAGAGGACGGGCCGCGCTCCATCTACCGCGCAGCCGTCAGCCGCCGCAGTTGCGTGCGGGAGGAGGGCCGGACCTTTCTGAACAAGGTGTTCGGTGGCGACGCGACCTCGCTGATCGTCCATTTCGCTAAGGATGCGCGAATCCCGCCTGAGGACATAGAGCGGCTCAAACGCGTGCTCGACGAGAAAACGGTGGAGGACGAACCATGATGCCATTGCTGGGATTCCTCGACCGAGTCGTACCGCTACTTTGGCGGGCGACGTGGCAGGCTGGCGTGCTGATCGCCCTGATCTTTGTCATAAGGGCGATCTTTGGCAGTCGGCTCGCACCAGCGTGGCGGTTTGCGCTCTGGGGGGTCGTACTCGTGCGGCTGCTGGTCCCTGTGTTGCCTTCGGGTCCCCTGAGCCTGTTTCGGCTCATGGCGTGCTTGGGACCGGTTCGAGCCAATGCCTTCGGAGCGCGGCTCTCGCAGCCTTCGCGCGTTCTTCCGACGGCGGCCGGTGCTCAGCCGCTATCTCCGCCGCGCGCTCCGGCTGTGCTGTCGGAGGCACCCGGCCGGTCCCTCGAAATCGCGGGCGCGCCGACCAGGTCGCAAGCCAAGGGGTCGGAAGGCACCTTCGAACTCGTAAGGACACCGGTGCGAATCGCCGGTTTTGTCTGGCTGGCAGGCGTGCTGTTCCTTTCGGTGCGAACCACCATCGGCGGAGCCCGACTGCAGAGGCGCCGCAGTGGATGGCGGAAGCCCGACGACCCGAGGTTGGCGGCTCTGTTCGCGGAGTGTCAGGCAACGATCGGCGTGCGGTTCTCCGTCGTGTTGCGGGTAACTCCCGACGACCTCGGCCCGGCAGTCGCCGGACTGTGGGCGCCGTGTGTTCTGGTCCCGCAGTCGGTCCTGGCCTCAGCATCGCGAGAGGACGTCGAACACATCCTCCTGCATGAGCTCGCCCACGTTCAGCGGCGGGACCTGGTCCTGCATTGGCTGATGACGGCCGCTCGAGTCGTCCACTGGTTCAACCCCACTGTCCAGCTCGCGGCGGCGCGGATGCAAGCCGACAGAGAACTCGCCTGCGATGCCGTCGTGCTCCGGCTGCTAGGGCGCGAGCGGCGAAACGCGTACGGCGTAACAATTCTGAAGATGGCGGGCCGGCTCGTCTCGCCATGGCCGTTGCCGGGGCTGGTCGGCGTCTTCGGGCCCCAACAGGATTTACAAGAAAGGATCAGAATGATCGCTAATTCAAAGCCGATCGGGCGCGTCTGGAGCTGCGTCGCTGCCACCCTGCTGCTCGCGTTTGCCGTCACCGGTCTGACCGATGCGGCGAACGTCGCCCCGGGCGATGAGCCGCCGGGCGCGAAGAACACGGTTCCGAAAGTGCCGGCCGAGACGAAAAAGGACGCGGGCAGCACGAATCAACCGCAAGCTCCGAAAGGCCGAGAAGGCGCACAACCATCGCCGAAGCGTGTCGCCGAATTGATCGCGGTTCTGAGGGCTGCGAAGTATGGCGACGTTACAGGGAATCCCGTGACGACGCTCTCCAGTCTAGCGCATCCCAGGCCCTGGGCACGCGCCATCCGCGACCTCGTCGCGATCGGGCGCCCGACGGTGCCTGCGCTGATCGAGGAACTCGACCGTACGACTGAGCAATGGCCGCTGAGGACGCTCGGTTTTACCTTGCGGGCGATCGGCGACCCCCGGGCTGTCCCGGCGCTGATCCGGGCGATCCCGCGCACCCTTTTCGGACAGGTCGGTGACTTCGGCCTGACCCTCGACGACGCAGACTTGCTCGCGTTCATGCAGCGGCACGACCTGGACCCGGGGGACACCGGGCAGGACTTTATTTTCGGCAGGCCGTTTCGTGAGATCGCCGGGGCCTTACACACGATCACCGGGCAGAAGTTCAACGAGGACGAGGTGACTCTCGTCACGCTCGACGGCGGCGCAAAGCAGCGCTGGCTCGGGAGCCGGTTCATCCACCGGCTCGCAGAGCGGTGGGCCGCCTGGTGGGCAGAGAACGCGCGACGGTTCACCGACGACCCCGCCTACGCACGGGTCGACCTGCCCCCGCTGGACCAGCCACCCCCGTCCACCACGAGGGCGGGCTCGCCGTTCCCGACCGGTCCCAACGTCCATGTTTCCACCGGGTGGTGGAATGAGATCCTCGGTCCACCCCAGGCCCCGAAATCCTACCACACGTTCAGGGACCTGGACACCGGCCGCCGCTCCCAGTGGCCCACGGAGCTGCCGGCTCCTGAGCAGGCCGCACCCGAGGCGGTTGCGGCGTGGGCTACCCGCGAGGGCTACGACCTTCGTGGGATCGACTACCGGCCACCGGGTTCGGTTCAGGGCGCCTTCGCCATCCAGGGTCTCGGCCTTCGCGCCTGGCAGATCGACAACCGCCGCTATGAAACCATCGAAGAAGAGCTCCGCACCGGCAAGCCTCTCGAGCTCGGGCGGCCAGCCGGCGACCTACTGATGGACTTTGATCCCCAGACGGGGACGTACCACCCCGAAAATGAGGCGACTTTTCTTTTCGTCACGCGCGACGGGGCGACCGGCGTCCTGCAGGTGATCAACCTGATCACGGACCTCCTTGTACCGAGCGACATCGGCCAGCCGATCCCGACCAAAAGAATCCGCGGACCGTATCGCGGCGTCCTGTTTCAGTGCAAGCTACTCTATGAGGAGGGCAAAGAGTGAGTGAGGAACACGCGCGGCGAGCTCGCCCGCGATCTTGCGGCGGGAATCGTCAGCCCTGAGGTCCGGTTTCATGATCTTGAACGATGCCCACGCCCAGGTCAGCGTCGATGCCGTGCTGTTCCGCGACAGCACAAGCGGCTCCGCGAGCGACTCACCCGTCGCGAGTTCGTGCTCCTGGCTGGAGAGATCTATCGCCGCGAGCGCGGCGCACTGCCGCCTTCCGACGAAGCCCTGGTCGGGACCTGTCTCAAGAGCTTGCCCGACGACGACTCGGCCGACCTAGCCGATGGGACGACGACGACCGTCGAGTAGCGAATTGGGACGTCTAAGATGATCCGAACTGAGATATCGACTCCGATGCTGCCGGACCTTTTCGCTGATGAACCATTGTCACTCGCGGCATGTGAACGCGTACCTTGTACGGTACCGATCGCAGTCCATTCACGGCCTGATGCGGCATAATCAGAGGCCCTCCAGGAAGGCGTAGCTCGTCGTCCGGCCGGAACCGCCCCAGCGGCAGGTCGGACGGCGGTACCTTGGCGAGCCGGGCTCGCGGTGTCAGCCTTTGTTTTTGGTTTTCGATCGCTGGGGGCTTCGTCGTTCGCGGTGTCAGCCTGTGTTTTTGGTTTTCGACCGCTCAGTTGTATTCCCCACGGTAGCGGAGTTCCGATCAGAGTCGGGCTACAGATCAACGGGCGACAGATGCACGGTCGAGATTTTTTGGCCGTGAACGCGGACGAAAATCTAGTCGCACGCTCGCGCCAAGAAGATCGGCAAAGGAGAGCCTCGCAGTAGTTTGACGGTTGACCCTGGTGCAAACTCTCACCCTCACCGAATCCGATTGACGATCGCGGCCCTGACGGAAGGCGTCAGGCAGTGCCCGCTTGCGACCAACTCCCGGAGTGCCTCGGCGTCCGCGCTCATTCCCGGCCAGCCGCTAAGCGTCGTGTCGTAACCACATTTAGGAAAGACCGTTACGTAAAGAGGGCCGCGGATGCAATTCCCGCCGCCTTCCCGCGACGCTGATCGGCCGAGCGATCCGATCGCTGAAACCGCGGGGCAATCTCACCACCAACCCACCGGTTGACGGTGGTGGTTGTCTGGAGATCACTTCGGCTCGGGCGGGTCGAGGTCGACCGGAACCCGACCGCAGCGATAGGACGACGGCTACGGACACCACCGCGATCATCCAGCGCCGCATCGTGAACCGCGGTAATCGCATGGCTAGAGTCCCGACTTTCCGGAAGCGTATTGTCCTCGACATTAGCCGAAGTAACGTGATTGCTCGAGAGACCCGTCCACGCGACTGCCCCTTTATGGCTCTTGGAACCTTGTCGAACCGCACGGTCATTCCGTCCGCCATCGTTCCCGCCCGGGTCGTCGCGGCTGTGCCGCCTGCACGGGTTGTGCAGGATCGCGAAAGAAATAGATTTAATCCAGCACTAGCAAAATAAAATGTGCATGATAGGTTTTTCTATCGGATAAGGGATATCAATTGCAGAAACAAAACGGAGGTGAGCTCATGGCTTCTCCTTCACAGGTCGCGGCGAACCTGGCCAATAGTAAGAGGTCTACGGGGCCTCGGACACCCGAAGGCCGCGCGAAATCATCCATGAATGCACTCAAGCATGGCTTGCGATCGAAAAAGCGGGCGCTCTTGCGCGAGGAATCGCATGCCTTTGAAGAACGACTGCGGAAGTGGATGGCCAGCGGCAATGCCCGCAGCGACGCTGAAGAGTACCTCATGTACCGCAACGTTTGCTTGTCCTTTGAGCTCGATCGAGCCGAGCGGGCTCGTCTTGAACGGTGCGCAAGCCTGATCGAAAACGCCGACGAAGACGAGCTGGCCGAGATCGAGGCGCTGGGGAAGCGGTTGTTCTTCGACCCCGTCGGGCCAACGCAGCTCTACGGAAACCGGCCGTATTTTTTCGGGAAGAAGACATCCTGGAACGGCCAGGCTGTCGATGAAAATGACCCCGCGGCATTGGTGAAAATCCTCGAAAGAACCGAGGCGGGGTGCTCTTGGCTTCGCGAAGAGTGGCGGGCGCTGCGCACGCAACTGGAGTCAGTCGGTTTCTGGCAGTCCCACGATCGGCTGAAAATCATCCGCCTCCTGGGCTGTCAGCCCGTTCAGGCTAATGAGGATGCCCGGGTCGCGCAGGTCTTTCTCGCCTGCCACGCTCTGAAACCAGTGGCCGAAACCGCGTTCGACGACCTGTTGAGCGACATGGAGTCGGACCGGCGCGACAAGTACCGCAAAGGGCTGATGATGCGGTGGCCCGATCTCTTCCGCGCCAGGGAGGAGGCCGAGTGGCGACAGATGCTGTTCGACCTGGCCGATCGGAACATCGAGCGCCTGGATGCGAAGCTGGAGGTGCACCAGGAAAACGCAGACGTCGTTGCCGAGCGGACCTTCGCCCGCCTCAGCTTCGATCCCAGCCCCGAGGGGGAGGCCTTACGTAACTACCTGCTCAAGTGCACCAATGGGTTGCACCGGGGAATGGCCAGTTATCGCAAGTGCCAGGCCAAAACCACGGACGCCTGGCGCAGCGCCGGTGATCTGGGGCGGGACCCGACGGGGCTGGACCGTGCGAACGATTGCGGATGCCACACGCAAGATGACGATCGTTCCGAGCCCCGAGCTGATGGCTCGGCCGGGCCAATGGATGGCCAGGAGAGTGGTCTCGAGTGGACAGTCGACGTGCGTGATCAGCCGGCACAGTGGACAGTCGACGTGCGTGATCAGCCGGCACAACCGCCTTCGAGCACTTCCGTCCCTGGCGACACCGATCCGAGCGCCATCGGCCTGATGGCAGACACCACCCTTTCCGACGGTCTCGTCGACTCGGATGCCCCCTCCGTCTGGGCCACCGCCGGCCTGGCGGACGACCGTGCTGTGGCCGAGGGCTCTGACCTCGGTCATGGTACGAACGCGACCGAGGGAACCTCCCACCGCTCGGGCGAGGTGGTCGATGTCGAGAACCACCAGGATGACACGTGTGAGCGAGCTGAAATCCTCGGAGATGCGACGAACGAAGCCAATTTCGATGCGGCCAAGCCAATTACGCAAGGTGAATATTCCGTCGATGTTACGGCAAACTCTGAGGCTGTATGGGGACTTGACAAGGGCGTGGCGCAGCCCGAGGAAGGCAGCGCGCGGGAACAAGGGGACGCCCACGAATCACGATCTGATCCTGGGAATCTCGGCTCAGAGGGGCCCAATCTGGGAGATCGGCCTTCCCGCGGACCCTTGCTCGCGCCGTTCTCGAAGCGCGAAGAGCGGCGCATGCGGCGCGAAGAAAGCGCGCGGAAAGCGGAGATCATCCTCGGGAACAAGCTGAGGAAGGGTACGATCACGCTCAACCAGATACTCGACTATGCCATGCAATTGCCGCCGTGAAGAACCGGGCCTGGCGATGCTGGGTTGCGGCCTGGCGGGGATGATGTGTTAAATGGCAGGGAGTACACAGGCAGTGCCGGCCTCGGTCTGGACCGGCTGTCTGCTCAGGAAGAACGTCGCACTTGCGATTCAGGTTCCGGGACGCGAGAAAAACCATGAGTGGCCCGATCGTCCGAAAATATGGCTTCCCGAACTTCGAGAAGATCTTCGGCGAGCGCCCTCTCCAGCACGGGCTCGAAGAGGGCGAGCAGCCGGGAGATCAGCCGCAAGGGGCTTCGGAAAAAAAGGCCAAGCCGAAGGCCGCCAAGCCGAAAAGCTCGAAATCGAAGAAGACGTGATTCGGGGTGTCGCCGGAAGCCAGCGACTCTACTTGAGAGTTTCCTCGAGCATCGCGGCGAGCCGAACTCCCGACCGGGCCAGCCGGTCGAGGGCCCGAGGAAGGTTCTCCCGCTCGTAGTCTCGGCCCAGCGTGTCGCCCGAGTGGAGACTGGCGTTTGATCCCGGAATCCGGTAGGCGCGGCGGCCGACTTCCAGGCTCTCGTCGGCCCAGTCCTCGACCCGCCCCTTGATCCAATCACGCGATTCCGGGCGGTCCGCCAGCTCCTGGAGCTTGTGCATCAGGTCGTCTTCATGGCGATAGGCACGGTAGAGGAGCCCGGAATCCCAGACCTGATGGAGGTTCGTATTGTCGTACCGGCCGTATCGAAGCTGAAGGGCGTTGCCGCCCCGGTCGTTCCGATCGGCGACGTGCATCGGCTGATGCAGGTCTTGCACCAGGTGAACGAAAAAGCGAAGAGCGGTCCGGCGGCGGGTGCGGGGGGCACTGCGATCGCGGAGGATTGCCCGGAATTCCGCGATCTTGGACACGACGCATCCTTGCGGCCGGCAATCGCGGGAATCGTAATGGGCAGACGAGATCGGAACGTTGACAAAATGCCAAAGGGCGCTGCCGCGGATCTCGCGATTGTGCTCGTCGGCCCAGGTCGCGGCGTCCGCCAGCGATTCACCCGGCTCCAGCAATTCGCGAATGACCGCGCGGCGCGCGGGGACAGTCGCGAATCGGCCAGCTTCGCCGAGGCACGGTGCCCCATGCGTCCCCATGCCAGCGCGGTGTGTGCGGGGAAAACGATCAGAAAGATTGCCCCCAGAGCGGCCAGTAATGACCGATTCGGGCGGACTTTTCGCCGCCGCCGTGACCGCGTGGGTAGACTACGTGTCGGGAGTCGCATCAGCATAGACGGCTCGCTCGGGCTTCTGCTAGTGTGTCGAACAAGCAAATCATCGCAGAATTGACCTTTTCCAACGAGGCCCACGATGGCGTTGGTCGATCCTTATTCCCTTTGTCCTTGCGGTAGCGGACAAAAGTATAAATGGTGCTGCCAGCGGGTGGAACCCTACATCGAGCGCGCCCAGCGTCTGCTCGATAATCACCAGCATGAACAGGCCCTGAAACCGCTCGAAGAAGGGCTGGTCAAGGAGCCCGACAACGCGTCGCTCCTGTTGCGCAAGGCGATCGTCCACATCCACCTTGGCCAGTTGGAACCAGCCCGCGCAGCTTGCGCACGTTGCTCATGAAACAGCCGGGCCACCTGGCCGCTTCGATCCTGATAACCCGAGTGGTACTGGACGCGGAAGGCCCGTCTGCGGCGGTCGCCGAGTTTCAACAGGCCCTGTCGGCCAGCCGGGCCGAAAATCGGCAGCAGCTCGGATCGCTGGCCTCATTCCTCGGCTCGGCGCTGGCCCAGGACGGGTTCGTCGCATCGGCGCTCAAACACCTGGAGCTCGCGACGCTCCTGGGAGCCGGCGAAGATAAGCAGACGATCACCGCGCTTCGAAGAGACCCCAGAGTTTCCCTCTGGCAGAAGAACCCCTATCGTCTCTCGCCGGCGCCCGAAAACGCTTCCGAGCCGTTTCGCGAATCGTTCGACCGGGCCCTGGCATGGGCCGACCAAGGGCTCTGGTCGTCGGCCGCCTCGGCGTTCGAGCTGCTCTCCGCCGGATCGGGCGCAGGGGTCCTGGCGGATCGCAACCGGGGCTTGTGCTGCTTCTGGCTCACCGATGAGACGGGCGCGGTCGCCGCCTTTCGGCGCTATATCGCTCGCACCGGCCCCACGGTCGAGGCCGTGGACTTTGAGGCTCTTTGTCAGGAAATCGAAGAGCTTCCGCCCTTCGATCGGGTCGACTTCGTTCAACTGAGCTGGCCAATCCGGAACCGCGATGGACTGCTCGGGGCGCTTCGAGCCGAGCGAACCTTGACCGAGGATGCCCCCCGGCCTCTCGACCCCAGCGATCCCAAGTCTCCCGAAGTCCTGCGATTCCTGGTTCTCGATCGAAAGATGATCGAGTCCA
Organism: uncultured Isosphaeraceae bacterium; assembly: GCA_963781785.1. Lineage (GTDB taxonomy): Bacteria > Planctomycetota > Planctomycetia > Isosphaerales > Isosphaeraceae > CAWAHD01. The sequence continues at coordinate 3,570,178 of CAWAHD010000002.1, forward strand.
AGCCCGGACTCACTCGCCTTGATATCCCCACGATCGAGGCGGAAGTACTCGTGGGCCAGGACACCGTTCACCTCGAAACCTACGACGACGGCCGGCTCGATCGCCTGAGCGATCGGTTCACCGCCCTGGCGGGAACCAGCATCCCTCCGGCCCATCCCCGCACCAAGTTGATCAACCGCGAGCAACGCCATGTCCTGGCTTTGAGCTGGCGATGGGCGTTCGACGTCGGGCTCGCCGCGGAGGAACAGGATCGGCTCAAGCGCGAGCAGACCGCATTCATCATGACCGAGGTCTGGCCCAAGAATCCCCATCCCGCCCTGCGCCGCCGCTCGCCCCTTCAGGCTGCCCAGGCCGGTGATTCCGAGACCGCACTGCGCGCGGCCGTCCTTCTGTGCGAAGTCAGCCACGAAGCCAGCGATCTGGTCGATTGGAACGGGATCCGGGCCCGATTAAAGCTCAAGCCGGAGCCAGCCATCGATCCCGAGACCGTCGAATTCGACCAGCTCAACCTTGCCCGTCTCTCGTTGATCCCCATCGAGCACCTGAGCGACGAGCGCATCCTCAAGCTTTATCACCGGGCGCGCGAGTGGGGAGTTCGCTCGCTGGCGAACCGGATTGCGCGGCTCATCGATAGCCGGCCCGACCTTCGCGCCGGTCCGGCATCGCGCCGATCGTTCTTTACGGAGAACTCGCCACCCGGGCAGTCCAGGACAACCTGCGCGAGCAAGCCGAGGGCTGGATCGCCAAGGGACGCCAGGCCGAGCCGCCGGAGAAGCGTTCCGAACACGCCGTCTCGTGGGATCTGCTCGAGCTCCAGATCCAGATGCAGTTCGAGGACCCGGAAGTTTGGGTCAAGAGTCTCGCCCTCATCCTGGAGCGGTATCGCGGCAATTCGCAGGCGACCTCCGCCGTGCTGCTCCGGCTCGTCCATCTCGGACTGGTTCAAGCGAGCGTCGACCCGAATCATCCCGACCAGATCCAGCTCGACACCCGGGTCCTCAGCGAATACCTGAACCGCTACGGTCCCCGGGTCACGACCGCCACCGGCGAGCTGGGAGCCGCTGCGGCTCGAAGCGAGATCTGGACACCGGGGTCCGACACTGGCCCTGCGGCAATCTGGACGCCCGGTTCGGCGTCGCCGGCCTCCCGCGTGGCCGGAAAACCCAAGATCATTCAACCCGGCCCATAACGTCTGCACCCTGTTTCCGCACTCGTCCGACTCACTTTCAGTCGGTTCAGCTTGTCGTAACCCTATGGATTCTAACGATTCATCGCTGACAGCTCGCGCCTACTGACGCGACGCGACCCGGCCGGTGCGACCGCTCTAACCGGAGCGTTGATCTTCGGCAACAGTCGTCCTTTGCGGGCATGCCATCGTACATTAAATAGGGGAAACCGAGGTGCGGCGAAGGGATGCTGGTGAGCATCACTCGAACAACCACTCAACATTGGTTCGCTTGACAGACAATCGAATCCGGGGTTGTAATGAACGTGACGGGTAGACGTTCGAGCTGAACTTTGTGCCCCTCCGTTGTGTTTGCAAGCGTGGAAACCACATCGTCCGCCTCCCGGACTTTTTTGATTTGCGATAGGTTACCCAGGCCGCTAGCTCGTTCGGCATCCCTCATCGTAAACGTGGCGCGTTGACAATTTGGCCGAGCCCCTCACGCAGTATTAGATGAGGACGCCTCAACCGTGCGCGCAGACGGCGGCTTCAGGGGGCTGGAGTGTGACCCGGTGAGCTGGGTTGCTCTTAACCCCTCTCCTTCCTTGGCCGCGGCTGAGCCTGAACGGAGCCGCCTTCAGGAGGGAAATATCCCATGTCCACAGGATCGGATTTGATCACCCTGATCGCCAGTCGCCAGAACCTGGACGACTATCAGAAGAAACACTGGACCGGCTCGTTCGGCGAGTATCTCGACATCGTCGCAGCGCGATCCCAAGGTCACCCGTACGGCGTACCAGCGGATCTACGACATGATCATCAGCCACGGCACCGAAGAGGTCGTGGTCAACAAGGATAAGCTGATCCGCTACAAGTTCTTCGAGGATCCGGAGAACGACGGCCAGGACGCGATCTTACGGCCTGGAACGAACCTTGATCACGTTCGTCAATATCCTCAAGATCCGCCGCCAACGGCTACGGAACCGAGCGCCGCGTCTTGCTCCTGCACGGGCCGGTCGGCAGCTCCAAGAGCACCCTGGCACGTCTACTCAAGAAGGGGCTGGAACGATTCTCCCGGGTCGATGAAGGATCGGTATACAGCTTCGCCTGGAGGGAAGAGGGCCCCGAGGGCGAGGACGTCTATGCCCCCTGCCCCATGCACGAGGAACCGCTGCACCTGATCCCCCACGAGCACCGCGATCATGTGACGGCGCTCTTGAACAAGAACCGGGGGCGACAGCAAGATCCGCAGGTGATGATCGAAGGAGACCTCTGCCCGTTCTGCCGCCAGATGTTCAACGAGCGGATGGCGCGGTACGGCGGCGACTGGTCGCGGGTCGTGGAAGACGTGCCGCGTGCTCCGGGTGATTCTCTCCGAGCAAGATCGAATCGGCATCGGCACCTTCCAGCCCAAGGACGAGAAGAACCAGGACGCCACCGAGCTCACCGGCGACATCAACTATCGCAAGATCGCGGAATACGGCACCGAGAGCGACCCCCGTGCTTTCAACTTCGACGGCGAGTTCAATATCGCCAACCGCGGCATCATCGAATTCATCGAAGTCCTCAAGCTCGACGTCGCCTTCCTTTACGATCTCCTGGGCGCGAGCCAGGAACACAAGATCAAGCCCAAGAAGTTCGCCCAGACCGACATCGACGAGGTCATCATCGGACACACCAACGAGCCCGAGTACAAGAAGCTCCAGTCCAACGAGTTCATGGAGGCGCTCCGCGACCGGACGGTGAAGATCGACGTCCCCTACGTGACGCGGCTCTCCGACGAGATCAAGATCTACGAAAAGGACTACAACACCCGCAAGGTCCGGGGCAAGCGGCTGGCGCCGCATACCCTGGAGGTCGCCGCGATGTGGGCCGTCCTGACGCGACTCGAAGAGCCCAAGAATGCCGGTTTGACGTTGATGCAGAAGCTCAAGCTCTACAACGGCAAGACCCTCCCCGGCTTCACCGAAGACAATATCAAGGAGCTGCGCGAAGAGGCCGAGCGCGAGGGAATGCACGGCATCAGCCCCCGCTACGTCCAGGACAAGATCTCCAACGCACTGGTCGCTCACCCCAACGAGCGGTCGATCAACCCCTTCATGGTCTTGAACGAGCTCGAGAGCGGCCTCAAGCACCACTCGCTGATCAACAGCGACGAGACCCGCAAGCATTACCGGCACCTGCTCTCCCTCGTCAAAGAGGAATACGAGGACATCGTGAAAAACGAAGTGCAGCGCGCCATCGCGGCCGACGAAGACGCCCTCACCCGCCTGTGCGGCAACTACATCGACAACGTCAAGGCGTACACCCAGCGCGAGAAGGTCAAGAACAAGTACACCGGCCAGACCGAAGAGCCCGACGAGCGGCTGATGCGCTCGATCGAGGAGAAGATCGACATCCCCGAAAGCCGCAAGGACGACTTCCGCCGCGAGATCATGAACTACATCGGTGCCCTGGCCCTGGACGGCAAGAAGTTTGACTACCGCACCAACGAGCGGCTGCAAAAAGCCCTCGAGCTCAAGCTGTTCCAGGACCAGAAAGACACGATCAAGCTCACCAGCCTGGTGTCGAGCGTCGTCGACAAGGACACCCAGGAGAAGATCGACATCGTCAAGGCCCGGCTGATTCGCAACTACGGCTACGACGAAGACTCGGCGACCGACGTGCTCAACTACGTTGCCAGCATCTTCGCCCGCGGCGACGTCAAGCGGGGTAGTCATTGATCAAGGCAGATCCGTTGCGTTTTGGAGCGGTGGCCCAGCCCAGTCCCGATTCGAGCGAAGCTTGATGAACACGCTGCCCAATACCGAAGGCCTCCTGACCTACGAAGAGCGCCTCAAACGCGATCGGAACTGGAGTATGGACGAGGGCGACAGGTTTTTTCGACGCGCGGACTCGGTTTTCAAGACGCTACGAAAGATCGCCCTCCGACTCGATGACCTTGGCGTGTCTTATGCCGTTGCCGGCGCCATGGCCTTGGAGGCGCACGGATTCCGCCGTTTGACCGTTGATGTCGATCTACTGGTTACTCGCGATGGCCTCAAGACAGTCCATGCTCACCTCGAGGGTCTCGGTTACGTCCCCCCGTTTAGCGGCAGCAAGAACCTTCGGGACATCGAGCACGGTGTCCGGATCGAATTCCTGATCGCGGGCGAATTCCCAGGTGACGGAAAGCCGAAGCCGGTCTCCTTCCCGGAGCCCGAACAGGCCGGAGTTGTCATCGACGGGATCCGTTACCTGTCGCTCCCCAAGCTCGTCGAGTTGAAACTGGCATCGGGAATGACCGGAGGCATTGATCGCATGAAGGACCTCGCCGACGTCGTCGAGTTAATCAAGACGATCGGACTCTCAGCCGAGTTCGCCGCTGAGCTCAACCCCTACGTCCGGGATAAGTACCTCGAGCTCTGGCACGGCATTCAGGAATCCCCGGTGGGTCCGGTCGAGCCCTGGCCAACCTGAGCAGTTTGCTTCCCGAAAGTATCCAAATCCCGTTCGAAAACGAAATCATCCGTCCATTTGGCTTGGACACCGGAGGGGCTGAGGAATACAATTTGCTAGGGGATACACGGGGGCATTGGCACCGGCGACCGGACAGAGAACACGCCGACCGTCCTCGACCCACACCCACCCGTCGCTCCCGCGTAAATCATCCAATCGATCTTTTGTTTTTCGGCTCGGTCGACCGCTGAAGCCGGGGCCCCCGGTGCTGCGCCAGAAGGCAGCGAGTGGTCGAAATCGGGCAGTCGTTCATCAGCGCCCGGGTACCCATGGGCGGGGATCTCATAGCCGTGGTTCGAAAAATCGATCGTGACGCCAACCGTTTCAAGCAGATCGTCCGCGGCAAGATCAAGTCGGACCTGCGTAAATACATCACGCACGGCGAGCTGATCGGCAAGACCGGGGGCGAGTTCGTGTCGATCCCCTTGCCGCAGATCGAGATCCCGGAGTTCCGCTACGGGACCAAGAACCGTGGCGGCGTGGGCCAGGGTCCTGGCGACGTCGGTACTCCGATCGGACGCTCCAGCGACGGCGAGGCCGGCACCGGCGCCGGTGATGCTCCCGGGCATCACATTCTCGAAGTCGAGCTCACCATGGACGAGCTGGCCCAGATCATGGGCGAAGAGCTGGCGCTTGCCGCGCATCGAGCCCAAGGGCCGGGCCAACATCGTCGAGGAAAAGGACAAGTACACCGGCATCCGCCAGGCCGGGCCCGAAAGCCTGCGTCACTTCAAGAGGACGTACAAGAAAGCCCTCAAGCGGCAGATTGCCTCCAACACCTACGACCCCCGCGAGCCGCTCGTGATCCCGATCCGCGAGGACAAGCTCTACCGCTCCTGGAACCCGATCTCGCTCCCGCAGTTCAACGCCGTCGTCTTTTACTTGATGGATGTTTCGGGCTCGATGACCGACGACCAGAAAGAGGTGGTCCGGGCCGAGGCCTTCTGGATCGACGCCTGGCTCAAGAGCCAGTACGACGGCGTGACCACCCGTTACATCATCCACGACGCGGTTGCACGCGAGGTCGACGAGCACACCTTCTACCACACCCGCGAGAGCGGCGGCACCCGCATCAGCTCGGCCTACAACCTGGCCAACAAGGTCATTGACGACCAGCACCCCCAGATCGATTGGAACATCTACGTCTTCCATTTCTCCGACGGGGATAACTGGGGCGAAGACAACCGCCACTGCATCAGCCTGCTCCGCGACCATCTGCTCCCCAAGTGCAACCTCTTCTGCTACGGCCAGGTCGAGAGCCCGTACGGCTCGGGAGAGTTTTACCGCGAGCTCGAAGAGGCCTTCGAGGAGGAAGAGAATCTGGCCCTCTCGGAGATTCGCAACAAGGAGGGCATTTACGACTCGATCAAAGAGTTTCTGGGACGAGGAAAGTGAATCTTGGATAAGAAGCTCGACCTGGCTGACGCCGAGAAACAGTACCAGCACGAGACGAAATGATGGGAACCCGGACCGAGAAACGAACTGCGAGCAAACGCCACTCCCCCACCCGCCCAGCGACCAGGTCGGGTCTGGTCGTCTATCGCCTGAACGTGCGGCAGTTCGAGAAGATGATTGAAACGGGGATCCTCTCCGACGGCGATCACGTCGAGCTCCTGGGAGGCTTGCTGGTCGACAAGATGACCAAGAACGACCCACACGATTTTACGGTCGGCGCGCTGGGCGAGGCCTTGCGTCCGATTGTCGCACCGGATTGCGTGGTTCGCGAGGAAAAATCGATCGTCCTTGGTCGTTTCTCGCGGCCGGAGCCTGATGTCGCCGTCGCCCGCGGACCTCGTGAACGGTATCGCTCGGCTGCTCCCAAACCGCCGGATGTCAAATTGTTGATCGAAGTGGCCGACTCCTCCTATCCAAAGGATCGCGGCAAAAAGTGGATTGAGTATGCCAAGTTTGAAGTTCCTGTGTATTGGATCGTCAACCTGCTCGAGCGACGGATCGAGGTCTATTCCGAACCCTCGGGCCGTGGCAAGGCGGCGGCCTATCAGGTGACAAGAATGTACGCGCCGGATGACGAAGTCCCCGTCATCCTCGACGGACGCGAGCTCGGACGATTGAAGGTTGCGGACATCCTGCCCTGAACCGTGATGAAGTCTGCTTTTCCGGCCAATCTCCAGTGAAAGATGACCATGGCGACCGCGACCATCAATATTGGCCGAGAGGCAGATAGCAACCAGTGTGTCGCAATCCGTGACATCGGCTGGAAGGGCTATCTGACCCTGCTCCGGCTGCGCGGCGAGCGTTCCGTGCCTCGAATGGTTTATCTCGATGGGACAGTGTTGCTCGAGTCTTTTGCGTTTCCACACGAACAGCTCAGGATACGATTGGGGCGATTCGTGATGGACGTTGTGGTCGACCTCGACATCCCCTGTATCGCAGCCGGATCGACGACCTTTCGGCGCCGAGCCAAGCGTGGTGGCGTCGAGGCCGATGAAAGCGACTACCTGGCAAGTGTGGAACGCGTGCGAGGCAAGAAGAATCTTCACCTCCGGACCGACCCGCCTCCCGACCTGGCGATCGAGGCCGTTTACGGTCACGACGCTGACGCGGCTATTGAGGTGTACCGCCGGTTCAGAGTGCCCGAAGTCTGGGTCTCCGACGAAACCGAGCTGGTCATCCTGGTCCTCCAGCCCAGCGGGAAGTACGCCGCGTCAGAGACCAGTGCGTCGTTCCCGTTTCTCAGGGCGGCGGAGGTATCCGACTGGGTACACAGACCCGCGACGGGGAACGAGACCGAGTGGGTCAAGCAGCTCCGAGCCTGGGTCCGAACGACGCTCAAGCCGCGCGTAGGGCAGCAGAACCCGAACCCGGATTGACAAATAAACCCAACAACACCGGCCCCAAAATCGTACGATGAGAGGGTAGCCGGTTAATCCCCAGAGTCGTGAGATGAAGTCCATGTCGACGGTCAACGTTCACAACCTCCCCGATGACCTTCGCGAGATCCAGCTCGAGACCGAGGCCCATGCGCGCGAATACGGGCTGGACTTCTACGACACGATCTTCGAGGTGCTTGACTACGACGAGCTTTCCGAGATCGCGGCCTTCGGAGGGTTCCCGACCCGCTATCCTCACTGGCGGTTCGGCATGGAGTATCAGCAACTGGCCAAGGGATACCGGTACGGCCTCCAGAAAATCTACGAGATGGTGATCAACAACGACCCGTGCTACGCCTACCTGCTGCGGTGCAACCAGATGGTCGACCAGAAGCTCGTCATGGCCCATGTCTACGGGCACAACGACTTCTTCAAGAACAACATCTGGTTCAGCCAGACCAACCGCAAGATGATGGACGAAGTGGCCAACCACGGGTCCCGCATCCGTACTGCGATGGAGCGCTACGGCGAGGAGACCGTCGAAGATTTCATCGATAGCTGCCTGTCGCTTGAAAACCTGATCGACATCTATTCCCCGCTGATCAAGCGCCGCGAAGAGGTCAACCGCTACAACTTCGAGCGCGAACACGAGGACGACGAGTCCGACCAGCCAACCAAGTTTCAAAGCAAGGACTACATGGACTCGTTCGTGAACCCGCCCCACGTCCTCAAGGAAGAAGCACGCAAGCGCGAAACCGAGCGCGAGAACGAAAGGGCCAAGCCGGCTTCGTTTCCCGAGCAGCCCGAGCGCGATGTCTTGCTCTTTTTGCTCGAGCACGCGCCGCTCAAGGCGTGGCAGCACGATGTCTTGACCATCATCCGCGAGGAAGCCTATTACTTCGCCCCGCAGGGCCAGACCAAGATCATGAACGAAGGCTGGGCCTCGTTCTGGCATTCGACGATCATGACCCAGAAAACGCTCCATCCCTCTGAGCTCGTCGACTATGCCGACCATCACTCCGGCACGATGGCCACGCAGCCGGGCCGGCTCAACCCCTACAAGCTGGGCATCGAGTTGCTGCGCGACATCGAGGAACGGTGGAACAAGGGTCAGTTCGGCCCCGAGTGGGACGAATGCGACAACCTCGACGCCCGCCAGAAGTGGGACAGGAAGCTGGGCCTGGGCCGCCAGAAGATCTTCGAAGTCCGGCGCATCCACAACGACGTCACGTTCATCGATACGTTCCTCACCGTCGATTTCTGCCGCCGCTATCAGCTCTTCAGCTATCGCCACAACGACCAGTCCGAGATGTACGAGATCGAGAGCCGCGAGTTCAAGAAAATCAAGGAGCGTCTTCTCTTCAATTTGACCAACTTCGGGCAGCCGATCATCCGGGTGAAGGATGCCAATCACCGCAATCGTGGCGAGCTGTACTTGCAGCACGAGTACTTCGGTGTCGATTTGCGGGTCGATCACGCCCAGGACACGCTCCGCCACCTGCACCGTCTCTGGACCCGGCCCGTGCATCTCGAGACGAGCGTCGACGGGCGACCAACGCTGTTGTCGTTTGATGGAACCGATCACTCTATTCGTCCCTTGGGAGGTTCTTCCCATGAGTCTGAGCAAAAAGATCGCCGCCGCGCTTGACGAAAACACAAAGGCATATGTTCTCCCATGCACTGTCACGGTCGAGGAGAATCCGAACCGCGTCACCCTGCACCTGACGGCCCTCGATACCGTCGGTCTGGCGCTTCGATGCGCTCGAGTTTGTCACGACCAGCCGTCCCGAGTGGTCCTCGGAAGCGCTCAACGAATGGGGTAGCCGGCTCTCCAGCCGGATCACGTATCTCATGGAGCCGCTCAAGGTCCTCGAGATCGACTCGGGCGGCGGCGAGGTCCAGATCCGCAGCCAGAGCCCGACCACTCGCAACGAGCAGCGCGGCTACTACGAGATGCGGCTGTTCCGCCAGGGCCTGCTCCGCATGGAGCGCTATCGTCTTCGACGAGACCACCCGAGAGCGGCGGCACACGCCGTGCCAGCTCACCCGCGAGACCCTTGAGCGGCTGGCCGACGACATCGCCGCCAGCTTGCCCTGAAAACCAGGATACTCCCCGGCCTTTGCAATCAGAATTCGTCTTCCTCGGAATCAATTCGCCAGAGATGGAGCATATGCTGCTCCACATAGCGTCGCCGCTCATCCTCCGGCCGGGCGAGGATTGCCGCGATCACCAGCCGGGCGGTATTCTTGAGCTCATCCCTGGACAGCCCTGACGATTCGGGTAACGAATCGATCAACCCGGCGGCCCGTGCCGGGTCAACTAAAGCCATCGCCTCGAACACCTCGTCCCCCTTGAACATCGCCCCCCAATCCTCCAGACCAATACGACGACGGGCGGCTCCGTCGGCAAACCCGTCGAGGATCTGACAGGCGATGGCTCGGTCGTACCGAGCGATCATCGAGGCCAGCAGTGCATTCGCGATGTCCGAGATTCCCTCGCGACCCATCGGTCCCGGAATCGGCAGCCGCAAGGCCAGCGTTCGCATGACGTATTCGGGGATCAGCCGCCCATCGACCTGCTCGACAATCGGCAGGAGCCCTGCCCCGGCTGTGCACGCCATGCCCAGGCCGTCCCAGTCATCCGTCCCTGATGCCACAGCCTGTTCCAGCACCGCGAAGGCTTCATTGCAAAGCTGGACAGCTTGGGTGCGATCCCTGGTCTTCCGCGATATCGCCAGGGCCATTGCTCCCAGCGCACGGGAGCGATGGCGAGGCTTCTTGATCGCCGCCGCCAGCGCCTTTGCCCGCTTCGGGTCGACAGCGACCATCCGGTAGCAGACGCGCTCGGTGTACTCGTCGCGAAAGTGCGGCCAGGCGTCGCGCATCATCATCAAGACTCGCTCGGCCTCGGCAGGATTCTTGCCCGCCAGCTCATGAGCGATCCGTCCAAGGTACTTGTCGTGATCGCGATCTTCTTTCGTGGCTTCGAGCAAATCGAGCGCAGCCGGAAGATCAACCTGGGCCAGTTCCTCCGCGAGCCTTCCGCGCGCCCAGGCGGCGGTGCCTTCCGTACGGAGCTTGACGGCGGTCGCCTGTGCTTCGCGCACAAGATTTGTCGCCTCCGCGGTCTTCCCCAGGTCAAACAGTCGCCCGCCGATATCTGCGAGCCGCAGGACACGAGACTCTGGGTCGGCGACCGCCCGGCCAGCGACCAGTGAGTCGTTCAAGAGCGAGAGCTTGCGCGCCTGCTCGCTCTCGGGCAAAGCGGCGCCCGCCTCGGAGTAGGCATACGATCGCATGTTGGCGTCGGGAATTGCCTCGATCAAGGCGCGCGCCTCCTGGTCGCTCTCCCGCATCAGCCGCACTGCCAGAGACAGGCGAATGTTGTTGGGCCGCCACTGTCCAAGACGCTGATCACCCAGAAGTTCGGTCGTCCGACCCACATCGAGCCGCGCGAGGATCTGCAGAACTGCGAAGAGCTCGTTCGCGCCTCCCTCCTTGATCACCCGCTCTGCATACCCGTCGAACAGACGATGCAGAACGGCCAGCTCATCGGTGCGGGAGAGTACGGGGATCGAGCCAGTCGTTGACTTGGGGAAGCCTTCATCCATGCGCGTGAGGACGATCTCCATGATCGGCTCCGCGGGGCGCAGCGGCTTGCCCTCGAACCGGTATCCGTCCTTGGCGACGAATACGAACGACTGCCCGGCCAGGACGCCCGGGAGAGCAAATCGGCCCTCCGCGTCGGTGATGTCGTGAGTTGGAGCAGGACCGTCGCCGGCCTGCCGCACCGAGGCGCCCGCGACGGGTCTGCCCCGGGAATCAATCACTCGACCGTGCACCGTCCGCAGCCGGCGGAGCACGACCTTGGGAAAGAACGGCCGCGTGTCGGCCTTGAAAGCCAGCCATGGGGTACTTTCGGGCATGAACGTTTCATCCACGGGCTGGATCTCGGCGCGGTAGCCATAACCGCGCTTGAGCTGCCGGGAAGTCCGGAACCGGCCGTCGCCGTCGGTGCGGATTTCGCTCGCATCGAAGCGAATTGGACGGGCGTCCGGACCGCCGTCATACTTCAAGGGACGAGAGCGGATCTCGACCAAGGCTCCGGCGATTGGTTGATCGGCCGCGTCGACGACGCGCCCGACAAGAGCCACGGTATTAGCACCGCTGATAACCAGCTTGGCCGGCGTTCCCGTGCCCGCCCCGGCCGGCGTCGGCCCGTCGGTGCGGGCGTCGTTCGCACTGGCCTCGAGCATCACGTTTGCGCCCGGATGGATCCCCTCGAGCAGGAATTGACCCTGGGCGTCCGTCGTGGCAGCCGCTGAGAAAGTGCGCCCGAACGAAACCCCGGGGGGGTTCGGAGGATTTGCAGGGTAGATCCTGTCCCACTTCCCTTCGACGTTGGCCGCGGCGACCGGATTGCCGGCCTCGTCGACGACAACCCCGCCTAGCGTCACCCCGCGGTCCAGCTCGATCGGGGCGAGCGTCAGGCCGTCCTGCTCGCCGATCATGATTTCGACGCCATGGCCCCGCTTGAGATACGCCTTGGGCTCGGAGAGATGGAGATAGGACTGGGAGCCGGGCAGCGCCAACGCCTCATAACGGCCCTCTTGATCGGTGGGCACAAATTTGAGCCTTCCCCCGGCAAGAACGGGCGAGCTGAGCGCAACGCCGACGCCTTCGATCGGCTTGCCCGTCCCCTTTTCCACGATCACACCATGAACGTGAATCAGCCGTTTGAGGGGGATCTCGATCCTGAACGTCTTCGGTGAAGCTGGCCTGGTGAGAACGCGCACGTCGGCGATCCCCGGAATGAGCGGCACAGCGGCGGTCGGGACCGTCTCCTCTCGTAATTCGCGATCAGTGATGGCAACGGCTCGATACATCGAGGATTCCGGAACCTGCACAGATACCGAAAGCCGTCCCCGCGCGAGAGCCGGGATCCGAAACCGCCCATGGTCGTCGGTGACCGTGTGCGCCTCGCCACACCCGATGAACGCCCTGTGATCATCAGGGTGATACGTATTGAGATGGACTTTCAAGCCGCGCACGACGGACGCGTTGTCCGCTTTGACCGCGCCTTCGAGGGGAAGTGACGGCTGAAGCACAAGCTGCTCCCGTTCCGTGAAGCCGTCGCGGAAATGAAACGTCTGGAGCTCGCCGGAGGCGGTCGTGACCCGAATGACCCTGAAAAGGCTGGCTGGGCCGATTTGCACCGTCGCTTTCCCTTCGGAATCCGTCCGGCCAGCCAGTCGATCTGAAAGCTCGTCGGGCAGGTAGGATCGTTGATCGTCGAGAAACACGACGGCGACCTTGGCACCGACGGCCCAGCCGCCATTGTGATCGATGACCCGGAGCGTCGCCGAGCGGGGAGCCCCGAGTGTCAGACGGACAGGTCGATCCGGAGCGAATCCGTGGACACCTACATCCTGAGCCGGCGCGACGCGTGCCAAACCAAGCCCGGGTTTGTGAGCCGAGATCAATCGCCAGGCCAGAACCTGCCCGTCTGTTTGCTCCGCGGGCGCAACCAGCCGGAAGCTGCCTGCTTCGTTCGTTCGTGCCCTCGCCAGCGTGACGGATTGGTGGGCGAGGATGTCGGTGGCCGCCAGCCACACGTCGGCGCCGGCTACGGGCCGACCGTCAGTGGAAACGACAGTGCCGACGATCGCCGTCTGATCGTCGACTCCCGCCCGCGCCTGGCTGGCCGCTGGGGCGAGGAAGAGCGTGAATCCGATCAGCGGCACGGCCATCAGTGCTAATGTACCCGCCAGGCCCCCGGCCGGCCTTTCGGCGATCGCAGCGGCTCCCAGCAACCTCTGGACGCGAGCCAGCAGCGAGCCGTCCCGGGCCGATGGGGCCAAGACCCAACCCGAGCCCCGCTGCTCCTCGAGCGTCGCGAGCGCCCGCGCATAGGTCAGCCGGTCTCCGCACACACGGACGGCCCAGTCGTCGCAGCAGTGCTCGCGCTCTTCTCGGATGCGGCCTGAGATCCACCACGCGCCCGGATGGTAGAACAGCAGCGTCTCGACCACACTTTGCACGAGGTTGACCAGGTAATCGTATCGCCTGATATGCGCCAGCTCGTGTGCCAGGATTGCCTCGAGCTGATCGAGCGGCAGGCCCGTCACGGCCGTTACGGGTAGTAGGATCACCGGGCGTATCCAGCCAATTGCCAGCGGCACCTGGACGCGGACGGATTCGAGCAGCCGCACCGTCCGGGCAATTCCCAGGTGGCCCTTGAGCCGGGCTAGCGAATGGGCGAGGCCCTCCGCGACCGATCTGGTCTCCCGGCGGACCAGCCACTGGATCCACGCCCAGCCGCCCAAGAGCCGCAGCGATAAGACGAGCACCCCCACTCCCCAGCCAATAACCAGCCATGGAAGCAAGGGCTCGACCAAGACCGCACGGCGCGATTGAGCCGCCGCCCGCGAGCGAGCGTCTCGATAGCTTGCCATATCCAGTGCCGGCGATCGTGCACCAGGTTCTTCAACGCCGATAACTTGAGCCGCCTGAACGAGATGAGGTACGGGGTTTAGAGCGCTTCGACGTGAAATGTCGTCAGCCGCCCCGCCGTTGTCCCCGCGAGTCTCAACCAGGAAGAATGTCGCGATCGGCACGGTCGCCATCGCCAGAAGCGCCAGACAGGCCGCCAGGTAGCGCGCCTGCGACGAACGATGTTTCAGAAGCTTGAGCACGAGGGCAGCGACCACCGCCACGGCCGCGACTTGCCAGACCGAATGCACCAACGTCCACCCCAGGCGCTCGATCAAGGTTGGGCTGAAACTGCTTGCCCATGCTGTCACAAGTCACCTCCTTCTCGCTCACGCTCAAGATTCTCGATCAGCTTCCGGATCTCCGCCAGGTCGGCTCTCGAGGCCTTCTTGGCCGCAAGCGCCTGCATGACCAGCTTGAGCGCCGAGCCGCCGAATGCGCGGCGCACCAGGTCGCCTACCATCTGCCGCTGAGTCTGAGCTTCGCTGCGGCTGGTCCGATACACGTGCATCCGCCGCGATTCATCGCGCAGGACCAACCCTTTCTCGTTCATGATCTGGAGCAGCTTGAGCACCGTTGTATAACCCGTCGGCTGCGACCGGTCGAGGACATCCCGTACCTGGCGCACTGTCGACGGCCCGCGTTGCCACAGCACTCGCAGAATCGCCAGCTCAGCGTCGGTCGGTCGCGGAAGCTCGCTCTTCGCCATGTGGAGATCGCCCTCATCAAATCGCAGCGCCTTCCGAGTCTATACGAACGGCTTCGTACAAGTCAACGAAGAACTTCGTATTTCCGCGGCTGGCTGAGCCCGTTCGGCTGGAACCGGAGAGAATGCCTCACGCCGGCTCGTCGGGCTGTTCGAAGAGGCTCGAAAGCGCCGTGCGGAAACCCGGCAAGACGTCGCCGCCTTCCAGCTCGTCGCCCAGCGCGAGCACGCGGACCTTGGTCGGCGACGTATAAACGTAAACCTTCATCTGTCGTGGGTAGACCACCCAGACGAGGCGCACACCGAACTTGAAATACTCTTCGAGCTTTTCGGGGACCTCGTCGGCGGTGGTGCCCGGATTGATGATCTCAACCGCCAGATCGGCGCGACGGCCCAGGATCGCGTTTGAGGGATTCGTCGATCGCGCGCCCATCGCTGGGATGAGACGAACGCGACATCCGGCCTTCGCTCACGATCGACGACCGGGCGGAGATCGAAGAGCATCTCCTGGACGGCACGACCGAGCCGGTTTGCCGTCAGGTCACGGGCGATTGCCCCCAACACGATCCCCGCGGGGCCTGTAAATCTTTTTGTGTCAACGCAGGTGGGAACGACTTTTGCGTGCGTCAGTTTCGGGCGAGGGGCGGGAGCCGATCCTCGAAGATGATCGCGAAGTGATTCAGCGCTTCTCTCCATTTGGGGATTGGCAGCGTCCACTTCTTGGACGCCTCGTGAATCGCCATGTAGACCAGCTTCAGCGCTGACTCCTCATTCGGGTACTGCTTGCGGTTCCGCGTGAACTTGCGGATCACGCTGTTCACCGACTCGATGGCATTGGTCGTATAGATCGCCCTGCGAATCGCCGGCGGGAACTCGAACATAGCCGCGATGTCCGGCCACTTCAAACGCCACTGTTTGACGATGGTCGGATATTTCTCACCCCAACCTTGAGCAAAAGCGTCCAGCGCTTCTTCGGCTTCAGTGACCGTCGGGGCCTGGTAGATCTTTTTCAGGTCCACTATGACCTGGTCGCTGTCTTTGTCCACCACGTACTTCAGCGCAGCCCGCACCAGATGCACGATGCACAGTTGCACCTTGGCTTCCGGGTATGCTGCGCAGAGCGCCTCGGGGAAACCTGAGAGGCCGTCCATGCAGGCGATGAAGATGTCCTTCAGGCCGCGATTCTTCAGATCGGTCAAGCATGACAACCAAAACTTGGCCCCTTCGGTTTCCGCCGAGCCAGAGGCCCAAAAGTTCCTTGCGGCCCCGTATATTCACCCCCAGGGCCACGTACATTGTCTGAGGCGAAACTCGACCATTGGCACCACGCACATGCACCACGATGCCGTCGAGATAGACGATCGGCCAGACCGGGTCGAGCTGCCGGGTGCGCCACGCGGTCACTTGCGCGTCGAGGTCGGCGGTGATCTCCGAGACCAGCGTCGGCGACACATCGACGCTATAAAGTTCTTTCACGACTTCCTGAATATCCCGAGTGGTCATCCCTTTGGCATAGAGTGCGAGAATCTTCTCGTCGAACCCGGTCAATCGACGTTGATGTTTGAGGATCAACTGGGGCTCGAAAGTGCCATCGCGATCGCGCGGAGTCGCGATCATGATCTTGCCGAGATCGCCTTGCACGGTCTTTTCGGAACGACCATTGCGACGATTCTTCGCACGGGGTTTACACGGCGGGTCAGCAAAAGGATCCGCGACGCCCGGCACCAACGGGTCCTCAGCGGCCCCAGGCAACTGTTTGCGGCCGAGGTGAACGTCCATTTCGGTATCGAGCATGCGCTCGAGAGCCGAGCCCATCATGAGCTTGAGGAGGCCGTTCAGCTCCGCGAGTGTCGTGGCCTGCGAGGCGATCTCGCGTGCCAACTGTTCGGCCTTGCCTGTC
This sequence comes from uncultured Isosphaeraceae bacterium, assembly GCA_963781785.1. Classification (GTDB taxonomy): domain Bacteria; phylum Planctomycetota; class Planctomycetia; order Isosphaerales; family Isosphaeraceae; genus CAWAHD01. The sequence continues at coordinate 3,586,770 of CAWAHD010000002.1, forward strand.
AAAATCGCGTCCATGCGACAGTCTCCGTAAGGTAAGTAGGTTAGGGTGAGATAACCGATTCCTTACGTTGACACAATATTTCTTACAGGCTCTCCCCGCGAGCCAGCATTCATACACACCGACCGTCTTCTCCACGATTCGGCCGCTTATGACTTCGTACAGCGCATCGGGCTCGCTCAGGTCTGTCAACCTGTTGGACTGCTCGGGCGACCGTAGGCATGAAACGCCTCCCGCCGCTTGGGATTGGACCGACCGCTCGTCTGATTGTACCATGAGCACGGGCACGAGGTCTTGACCAGGAGGGCGTGGCGGTTTTCATCGACAGGGCCGCGCAGCAGGTGGTGTTGAGACGGCGAGATTCTCATGAATCAGAGTTCATCGCAGAATCGGTTCCACGGCACGTTTGCCGAATGGGTCAAGCGCCTTCCCACCGCGGAAGGCAAACCATTCATCACGGCCTTCGAGCATGGAACCCTGTCCGTCGAGCTTTATGGTCCCCGTGACGTTGATAACCAGAAACCCCACACCCGCGACGAAGTCTACATGGTCGTTCTCGGTCGGGGTTACTTCGTCAATGGTTCGGTCCGGCATCCCTTCGGTCCCGGCGACCTGTTGTTCGTGCCGGCCGGCGTGGAGCATCGCTTCGAAGAGTTCTCCGACGACCTGGCCGTCTGGGTTATCTTCTACGGACCACAAGGCGGTGAGGCCGCCGAGTCGCCAGGCGCCTGCCCCAAGCTTCCAGCAGGCCACGATGCCGACTTTGATCAGCCGTTGTCCTGATCCGTCTGTCCGATCGAAGGAGTTTGCGCTGTGTCTAGAGAGCGATCCGCCCCCGATCCCAGCGTGGTTCTCGACCTCCTTGAGTCCTTCCGTCGCTCCAAGACGATGTTTGCCGCAGTGTCGCTGGGCATCTTCGATTCACTGGAAGCCGGTTCCCGCTCGCTCGACGAACTCGCGGGAACGTTGAAGCTCAACCGGGATGCGCTCGAGCGACTCCTTGATGCCTGCGTCACGTTACAGTTGCTCAGGCGGTCTGGGGATCATTACGAAAACGCGCCGGAAGCTGCGAGGTACCTGTGCAAGCACAGCGCTGCCCGCTTGACCGGCTACATCAACTACTCCAACACGGTCCTCTGGAAACTGTGGGGCAACCTGGAAGATGCAATTCGCGAGGGAACCAACCGCTGGCAGCAGACCTTCGGCTGGGACGGCCCCATTTTCTCCAACTTCTTCCGCACCGAGGACTCGATGCGGGAATTCTTGATGGCGATGCACGGCTACGGGCTCATCAGCTCGCCGCACGTCGTGGCCGCGTTCGACCTGAGCCGGTTCCATCGTCTAGTCGACCTGGGTGGAGCGACCGGCCACCTCGCCATCGCCGCATGCCAGCGCTACCCGGGCCTGAAGGCCGTTGTTTTCGACCTGCCCGAAGCCGGGCTTCTCGCCCGGGAGATCATCGGTGCGTCCCCGGTGGCCGATCGCATCGAAATCGCCTCCGGCGACTTCTTCGTCGATACTTTGCCCGAGGCAGACCTTTACTCCGTGGGTCGCATTCTCCATGACTGGACGGAACCCAAAGTTCTCGCACTCTTGCGGCGCATCTTCGACCGGCTTCCCGCGGGCGGGGCCTTGCTGATTGCCGAGAAGCTGATTGCCGAAGACCGCGTTGGCCCCCGGTGGGCCCACATGCAAAACCTGGGGATGCTTCTCTACACCGAGGGCAAGGAACGGACACTCACGGAATACCAGACGCTTCTGGAGCAGGTCGGGTTTTCCGAGGTAAAGGGATCGATCACCCCTTCGCCGCTCGACGCCGTTCTGGCTATCAAGCCGTGACCGGATCGGTGCCCTGGCTCAAAGGTCCTCAGCGGCGTTTCCGCATGGTGAACTTGAGCTGAACGGTCTCTCCAGCACGGCACTCTACGTCCTTTCCCTCGCTTTCGACCACTTCGTGGCTCTGCGGATAGGATTCGAGTGCCACTCCGATCCGCTGCTTTCCGGGCTCGACCAAGGCGCGGAGCTTCCCGTGAGCGTCGGTGCGCGGGCTCTCCCTCCAAGCGATCCGGGTCGCCACTTCCCACGACCGGAAGACGAGCCGTTCGCGATGTCCGTTAGGATCGGCCTGCTGCCACACGTCGACGTCAGGGATTGCCAGGCCGGTCTCCGCGTCGACGACCGTGACTTCAATGACGCCGGCCCGCCGCAGCGTGGCCACGACGGGCTTGGCCGGCGGTTTCGCCGCCACCACGAGCTCGCCACCGGTAACGAGATAGGGAGTCCCATGGGCCGGCCAGTTCTCCATCCGGTACTTTCCGGGTGGGAGCCTTAACGTCGCGCGACCCTGGTCGTCGGTCGTTTCCAGGACATTGACAAAACCTTCCACGGCTTGCACCGCGACCTTGGGTGCCGGCTTGCCGGTGTCGCCAAACACCATCTTGATCGGAACGTCCACCGGTGTCGCGAAGACCAACTTGATTTCCCCGGTGAGGACCGGCCCCCCGTCGTGATCCGGCTGGGGACCGTCAGTCGTCGCCGCATAGAACGATCGCCAGGGGAAGTTCTTAGCGCGCAAGTGGATCCAGAACCGGCAGTCGATGGGCAAGCCTGTGAACTCGAATCGGCCATGGGCGTCGGTGTTGCGGATCTTCATCGACGGCGGTACGGAGTCCGTCTCGTTGAGTGCGTCAAACGTCCACCCCGGAATGACATTGTCGACAACCTTCAAGGATTCGCACGCGCGGATCTCAAGACGGACGCCGGCAAGAGGGTTCCCTCGATCATCGACGACCGTTCCGGAAAGGCGGGCGGCGGGCGGCAATCGCAAGTCGAGATCGATCTTGTCGTGCGCCTCGTGACGTCCGGGCGGATCCCGGTACTCCGGTTCGTACGTTATGCTCGCCGGCTTGGGACGAGGGAAGAACCATTTCAATGGCCGCCAGGCAAAGCCGAATCCCTCGGCCTGTCCGAAGACCTGGAACGCTCCCAGGTCACGCCCCATCACTGTGTTGGCGCGTTCGATGGGGAGCGGCACGTCATGGAATTCATAACGGCCTTCGGCATCCGCGGTGGTTTCGGCGACTCGCTTGTAGTCAGCCCGCCGTGATGCCAGGTACACGCGGGCGCCCGGGACCGGCTTATTGGCAAGGTCCAAGGCTCGGCCCGTCACTGTGATCGGGTAGGTATAGGTCTCGCGTATTAATCCGTTCGGTGATCTTGCCGCAGGGTTCTTTTGCACCGGGATAACTGGGGCCGCGGCCTTTGGTTGCTGCACGGCTTGGGCCGCTTCCTTCGTCACGGTTGTCGCGGGCGGGGGCGCGGTCTGACGCTGCTGCCCGGCAAACGACGGGCCGGGATGAACTACCGCGAGGCTGGTCAAGACGACGAGCCCGCCGACAGAAAGCGCGCTCGCCAAACGATGGCTCAGGGGCTGGTGGCTTCGCCTTTCGTCGAATAGTGCCTTGATGCGCTCTTCCAGCATGTTCTTCCGGGCCATCGGCACTGCCGCTGTTAACCGCTCTGCCCGCAGGGTTCGCGCAAGATCAACAAGCTGCTGGGCGTAGTCGCTGCGCCGCGAGCCGATAGACACGACGTAGTCGTCGCAGGCGCTCTCACATTCCGCGCAAGCGGTGGAGCGCATACCAGGCAAGAGGATGAAACCAGTAAACGGCGGCCGCCAGGCGACCGATCAGTTGATAAGCCACGTCCCAACGCTTGATGTGAGACAGTTCGTGGAGCAGTACGTTCCGGCGTACCGGCTCCGCCCACTCCTGTGCCTGCTCCGGCAAGAGGACGACGGGCCGAAAGAGGCCCCACGTCACTGGGATCAGCGGCGCCGCACAGATTCTCAGCTCGATAGGGCGACGGAGTGTGAATTGCCGGGTGAGTCCGTCGAGTAATTGCAGCCAGTTCTGGTCAGCGACCCGCCGGGACCGCCTCCGTCGCCATTCGTTATTGACAATGCCCGCCAGAGCAGGCAACGCCATGGCGAGAAACCCCAGCGCCCAGAGAAGCAGCATCCGGATGGATTCCGGCTGGAAAGAAGCCGGGGCCGCGGGGGATTGAACCACAGGGGATGATCTTGAAGATTTGCCGGAACCGGCGTCCGGGTGACCCGGCCGTAGTGGTTGCGCAGACCCGGCCCAGCCTCGATCGAAGCCGGAATGAATCGAATCGACGCTGTCCGGATCCCCGGTGCGCGCAGCCTGATGAGACTTCGATTCCGCGGTCCCCTCGTCTCGGGAGGTCCGCGAGCCGGGTAACCCTACCGTTGCGGGGAGAATCGGCAGGCGCCAGCCGGGCAGCACCCAGGACAGAGGCGGAAGCAGAATCAAGCCGCACAACGTGAGGCTCCAGAGCCGATGCCGTACTGCCGCCGCCGATCGTCTCAGGATCGCGGCGACGGCCGTCGTCAGACACAAGAGAATCGTGGCTTTGGCGACGGCGTCCGCCACGATGAAGGCTGGGCCGCCCCTGATGAATGAATCGACGAGCCAGCGCAGCATGTCACTTCCCCTCCCGACGAGCCTGATCGATGAGTTGTTCAAGCCGCCCCAGGTCGTCGTCGGTCAATCTCGACGCCGAGACGTCCAGGATGGCCGCCACGGCATCCGTGGCGGACCCCCCGAAGAATGTCTCCATCACGTGCGTCAGTGCCGAGCGTGACGCCGACTCACGCGAGCGCGTCGGCCTGTAGACATACCTCGTCCCGATTTGCCGATGGCGAAGCAGTCCCTTCGTCTCCAGCAGCCGGACCATGGTGCGGACCGCTGAGTACGAAGGCGGATCGGTCAGGTTCGCGAGAACCTCGGCGACCGAAGCCTCTCCCAGTTGATAAATGGCATCCACGATCTGGCGTTCGCGGGCGCCCAGACCGCTGGTCTGGTGTTTCCTGGGCATGAACTCCCTCAATTGGTCCGCTACCGGAAAGACTACGCAACAGGATGCGTTCCACGAATGGCATTCTATTGCCACGTGGCATTCTATTGCCATTTCTTCCCAAAGTCAAGCGAGAGGCAGCGTCAATTCATTCTTCCGGGATTTCCGGCGGGAATGCCCGAGGGTACCCAGGCCGACGCGCGGATCGACGCGTTCGTCCTTCGTCCTGATGCAATGGGCGCAGCCGTCGAGGCGATGCCGGTAATACAAGCGCGACGATTCTGCGGGTTAACGAACCACAAGAGCGACGGGCCGACTGGTCTTTTCACCAGGGTTGCTGGAGGAAAAGATCAGGAGCACCGTCGGCAGGCGTGAAATGCTGGTAAAGCACGGTTCTCACCATGTTGGTCGAGTCGATGACTCCGTTCACTTGAATGATCGACGGAGTGTCACCAACGGCCGTGCTCGTTAGCACCGGACTACCGAAAGGCGTCGTTTGGGGTGCCACGAAGACTCGACTCCGGATTGTCTGGCTGCCCGGCGAGCTTTGTGACAGCGTCATCGTCTCGTAGTACTCTTTGCCGGTGGGATCGTTCGGCAATGTGCTCGTCAGTTGGTATTGCAGGCGAACCGGCGGCGCGGCCATGGGGTTCCACGCAACGGGCTCGGCAAACGGAAGTATCAAGAGCCCGCCGCTGGTGGAAGCAACAACCATGATGCTCACTTTGTAGTTGGGGTTGGCAGCGTCGATGCCGCTCATGTTCACGCCGATCGGTGGTGCAATCCAGCTCAGAAAACTCATGACGCTGGGTTGAGTTGACGTGATCTTCGTCGCCGGTTTCACCGCAAGTCCACGATGATTTCCCAGCGAATCGGCGGCATGTGGCATGCTGGTGCTATCTGTTTTCCTGTTCATTGGTCGGTCACTCCTGGGCTAGGTGTGTAGAGAAAAGACGAATCCGCTGAGGGACGAACGGGTGGTTTCTTCACCACGGCTGCTGGAGGAAGAGATCCGGCGGACCAAAGGTATCGGAAACCGTGAAGTGCTGGTAATACACGTTGACCGCCGTGTTGGTCGAATCGACGACTCCGGTCACTTGAATGATCGCCGGTGTGTCCGGCGTGGCCGACGACGTTACCGCCGGACTCCCAAACGGCGTCGTTTGGGGCGTCACGAAAATTCGACTTCGGATGATGACATTGCCGGGCGAGCTTTGTGTCACAACCATAGTCTCGTAGTAGTCAGCACTGCTCGGATCGCCGGGCAATGTGCTCGTCAGTTGATACTGCACGACTCGGCCGGGCGCGGACGCGGGATTCCAGGTAACAAGCTCGGTGAACGGGAGTATCAAGAGACCGCTGCTCGAGGAGCTGGCAGCCATGATGCTCACTTTGTAGTTCGGGTTGGCGGTGTCGATGCCGCTCAGGTTCACGCCGATCGGTGGAACGATCCAGTCCACGAAACTCAGGATACTTGGCAAAGCCTTGAGCATGATTGGTCACTCCTGGGCAAGATGTCGAGGGAACGGACTGATCCGCGGGTTCATCGAACGGGCGCAGCGAAAGCCGACATGGTCGTCGCGCGCTTCGGGAATGAGCGAAGCCCGCTTCAGATAGCCGAGCGAAACGAGCTTCGAGTCGAGACTGTTGCGAAACGCTCCCGAGCGCACCACGAAGCCCTGGGTCGCGGTCGAGCCTGTGAGGGGCCCGCCTCGCTTGGGATACGACCGGAATCGAAACAGGGTCAGCTCGCCGGCATTTCCGAACAGATCGAAGATGCTCTGCCCAGCCATTCGGGTCTGGTCCAGCGGGTCAGAGCATACGGGATGAAGCTCGGTCCAGTGATCGGAGGGCACATCCGCGGTTGTGCCTACGGGCATTTTCAGACGGTTTGGCCCCCGGGCTGCCCATTCGAGCTGCGCCTCCTCGGGCAGGGAGCATCCCCGCCAGGCCGCGAACTCAACTGCCTCGCGGTAGGCCACGCGCGTCACCGGCCAATCGAGGCGCGCGGCTTCAGGGCGGCTGCCCGTATCCGGCCAGATTCTCGCTCCCCATGCTTCGCGGCCGGTCTGTTCCAGGAATTCCCAGAACGCGCGGTTCGTGACTTCTGCCCTATCCAGGTAGAACCCGGGCACCGATACTTCGTGCTCCGGATACTCAGGCGGGGCGCTTCGTGTCATCCCGTTGCCCGGCAATGTCTCATTGCTTCCCATTCTCAGCGTACCACCTGTGACAAGAACCATTCCGGCTGACGCTTGCGCCGTTGTTTTGGGGAAGAGCTGCAGCTCGTAGCCCGGGCGGATTGCGAGCAGGTTCCGCTTGACTTCGAATGGACGTTCGACGAAACCGCCGGTCTCGTCGATCGAGGCGGTAACCCAGTAGGCGCCGGAATCATCATCAGCTCGGCTGCGCGAATCTGATTCAAGCTCGCCGAGGGCATCGCCAGAGGTTCGGGGGGCAGTTCAAAGAGCGGCAAGCCATCTTTCGGGCGACCATCAGGTTTCTGGGCGTGAAACGTCACCCGGGACCAGGGAACGTCAGAAACGACCCGAACGGGCTGAAGCCCGGCTTGCCGATCAAACAGAAGGCGCTCAGGCTCGGTGGTCGGCCTGAGCTTGTTCCAGTCGCGCCACGCACGTGCGACGTCTCCCCGATCGATCTCATCTTCAAGGTCCTCGCGGCGTTCGTTGCGCAGGAGCACGCGGAGAGCGGCCGTTTCTGGAGCTCCGGGAGCGAGGACTTCCGCTGCGGCCGCCAGCTCGTCGGCCTCATCAAGCCGGCCGGCACGGCGGCGTTCGTCGGCAAGGCGGAGAGACACCGCGGCGCGGTGCGCATGTTCCAGGTTGATCCCCCAGCGGACCAGCCCGGCAGTGACCACGAGAAGCAACGCGACTAAGGCGATCGACAGGACAGTGCGATGCCGCGCGGCTGCTCGATAGACTTTGCGCACGTGGCCCAGCGGCCGCGCATGCACCGGCTCGCCGCGCAAGAACCGGTCAAGGTCATCGGCGAGCTGGCTGACTTTCGGATATCTCACGGCCGGGTTTCGGTCGATCGCCTTCTGGATGACGGCTTCCAGATCCCGCGAAACGCGGGGATCCAGAGTGCGCAGGCGTGCGCGGCTCAGACGCCGCAAGCCGGGCAGCCGCGGCGACCGCGGTCAAGTTTTCCGGCAGCTCAACGGGTCGAGCCAGTGTCACCGCCTCGAAGAGTGTGACGCCCAGCGCAAAGACATCGCCGCGCTCTTCGTCGACCTCCGGAAGACCCAGCAACTTCTCCGGCGCCATGTAGGGGATCGTCCCGACCCACGAGGAAGACTGTGACGTCGTCAGGTCATCCAGATTGCGCAAGCCCGAAGTCTGAAAGGAATACGCGCTCCTGGTCTGTCCGCTCGATCAGGATATTGGACGGCTTGACGTCGCGGTGCACGATGCGACGAACGTGAGCATGCTCGAGCGCGCGGGCCACACGAGCCAGCAACCGAACCACTTCGCCGATGTACTCAGGCTCCGGCAAGACCGCCAGACGGTGCAGATCGGCGGGGGCCGAACCCGCCAGGAAAGCGCGGCGCCGAGCCAGAAGCTTGCTGAGCGGAAAACCGTCCACAAGCTGCATCGTGAGGTACGTGAAGCCGTCGCAAGTACCAAATTCGTAGATTGGCAAGATCGCCTCATGCGACAGACCGCCCCCGCGCTCGGCCTCCTTGGCCAACCGCCTGACGCGGTCGTCGCCGGAACTGATGCCGGGGGGCAACAGTTTGAAGGCAACGGTGCGGACAATCGGCTCCAACTGCACCGCCCGCCACACGTTGCCCTGGCTGCCGCCCCCCAGGCGCTCCACCAGCATGTAGTGCCCCACTCTCCAGCCAGGGGTGCCTGGCCCGGGCCTGGGAAGCGAGACCGGCCCGCCGACCAGTTCGGTGGCCGTCGACGTAAGCTCGGATGTGGTGGGACATGTGCTCAATTCGCCGATCGCGGACGGCGTGGGAGGTAGACTGACCACCTGACCAGATGATGGTGGCTCTTCGGCGCCTCGTCCGTCCGGCAAGGCACCGTCCACCGCCGTCGAATGGACCGATCGTGATTCGCTCGACTGGTCCTTGACAGTGGTCGATCGCGGCGCTGCGCAGGCACGTCGTCGCTCTCTGGCTCGTCTCCCTCGCGGACGTTCACACTGAAAACGCGGTCGACCACCTCGCGATGGTCCGGGAATCGCTTGCGGTAGTCTTCCGGAGACGGTTCTTCGCCGGCTCGCCGCCTGAGCTCGCACTCCACGCGCAACAACTCGTCGAGGATGGCGGGTACTCGATCGCGCTCCACATCGGAGATATAGTCCTCGATCCTCGGTTCGTCGCCGAGCATCCAGGCCCGCTCGAAGCGGTCGGCTGCCGCGTTGATCCAGCTCCAGTCCGCAGTCCGGATTTCCCGCACGCCGGTTCCCCGTAACGCCGTCAACGATGATCAGCAATGACCATGACGCTTGTGCGCACACTCTGTGGCCGCTCAAGGGCCGCTGTCGTTCAACGACCTCCACACGCTGCGGACTCTACTGAGCTTACGTTCGATCGAGCGCTCGGTGCAATCAAGGCGGTCGGCGATCTCGCGATTGGTATATCCCTCCAGGCGCCAGAGTGAGATCTGCCGCAATTCGGAATCGCCGAGCGCGTCGAGCCGCCGCTCGAGCGCCTCGTTGAGCACCATCGCTTCCGCCGGCGTCGGCACGGCGGCCTCCATTTCTTCGAGCATCCATTGCCGCGAAGTCCGTGTGGCTTCGGTGGCGATTCGCTGCTCCCTGGCAACGTCGCGCTTGCGCGACGTTGTGCGCCGCCGGCGTTGCGCGCCTTGCGTAGCGTGATCGTCACCAAAAGTCTCCAGAGGTCATCGCGGCCCGATAAGTCAAACTCACCTCGCTGCTGTCGCAGACAAAAGCTTTTGTACATGCTCTGAGCCACATCCTCTTCGTCGGTCCGCGGCCGAACCCGCTTGTCGAGATTGCTGCGGGCTAGCTCGAGCAGGCTGTGGAAATACCGCTGCCAGATGAGCCGCGCCGCGACGTCGCGCACGCTGGCGTCGCCCGAGCGCAAGTCATGGATCAGCCGCGTTACCGAGCCCTCGTGGCTCATCGTCTCTTTCTCCCGGTTCGAGCAAGTTGGTGGCGATTATACCCCGAAGGCACGTCCCCAATCGTTAATCAAGAATTCTCCGTGCAACCCGACAGCCTGCTGAGGTATTCTCTGGAAGAGCGAAACCCGGCCGTCTGACTCCGGGTAGCGGATGTGCCAGAAATAAATGGAGGAGATTGATCATGCCCTATGATGACACGCAGATCGTCGGATACCTACGCCAGACCCACAACACGAAGCTCTTGACCGAGCAGGAGAAGCACCTGGTCGGGCTTGCCGTGACCATGACCCGCGGGTGCCAGGTCTGCACCCGGAACCGAATCGAGAAGGCCCGAGCCGCCGGCATCGGCGACGAAGTGCTCAATGCCCTGGTGAATGTCGTTTCCTCGGTGAACGCCGGAGTGACCGCGGCCACGGCCCGCGAGGGGTTCCGGCTGGCCGACGCCGACCTACCAGAGCAGTCGTGCACCGACCTCTGCGCCGCCCAACCGAGCCAGCGCTGACGCCAATCGCGAATCGCCTCTTATCGCACGACGAGACAGAGCATCTTCACGAGAAATCTCGCAAACGATTGACGGCACCGCAGAAGCCGGCGCGTCGCTATTTTCCAATAGTGACTTGCCAGGTCGAAAGCCTAATTGCATGCTCGCTTGCCGAGCGTCCGGGCGAGATGGTGCAACTGTCCCTCAGAAATTGCCGACCGAAAGGAGATACCCATGAGGTTATGCGGGATCGCTGCTTTCACCTGGTTGATGCTGTCGACCTTCTGCATGGCGGCCGACGAACCGTCCGAAATTCTGCTCTGGCCTGGCGGTGCCCCGGGCTCCGAGGGTATCACCGCGGGGAACGTGGTCGTCGACCGGGGCAAGGACGGGTCCCACATCCGCAGCGTTACCCAGGTCCACAAGCCTTCGCTCACGGTGTATCTGCCGCCCAAGGAGAAAGCCACCGGGGCAGCCGTTGTCATCTGCCCGGGTGGCGGCCACCGAATGCTGGCAATCGAGCACGAAGGTCACGATATCGCCAAATGGTTCAATCAGATCGGCGTCGCGGGCTTCGTCCTCCAGTATCGTCTGGCGCGCGCCAGGGCTCCAAGTACAAGGTCGAGGCTCATTCCCTCGAGGATGCCAAGTGCGCCGTTCGCCTCGTCCGCAGCCGCGCTTCGGAATGGAGCGTCGACCCGGCCAGGGTCGGCATGATCGGGTTTTCGGCTGGAGGTGAAGTCGCCGCGCTGGCTGGCACGCGCTTTGACCCGGCCAGCGAAGGAGCACCTGACCCGATTGACAGGCTGAGCTCGCGGCCCGACTTCCTTGTTCTCGCCTACCCGGGATTCCGCCCTGAGAGCCTGACCGTCACCAAGGAGACTCCCCCCACGTTCTTGGTCCATGCCGACGACGATCGCTTGAGTGCAGAGCGCAGCGCCGCCTTCTATCTCGCTCTCAAGAAGGCCGGCGTCTCCGGAGAGCTGCATATCTACGCCAAGGGCGGCCACGGCTTCGGCATGCGCGACAACCACGTTCCCGTTTCGACCTGGCCAAAGCGGCTGGAAGAGTGGATGCTCGACCGCGGCTGGACGCGCAAGCCTTGACGCAGGCGCATCACCCTGTCATTCCTGATGGAAGAGAATCGGCTGGCTTCTCTCTTGGAAAGACCAATATCATGCCCAATCTCAAGAAGCTTCGCGTCAACGGTGCACAGGTCGACGTCGACGCCGAGGAGGAGCAATCCCTGCTCGAGCTCCTGCGCGATCAGGTCGGCCTCACCGGTGCCAAGTACGGCTGTGGCGAAGGACGGTGCGGCGCTTGTACCGTGCTCGTCGATGGTGAGCCCGTCCGCTCCTGCGTGACGGCCTTTCGCAACGTGGCCGCACGCGAGATCACCACGATCGAGGGCCTGGAAAAAGATGGCAAGCTGCACCCTCTCCAGCAGGCCTTCCTGGACGCCGGGGCGATGCAGTGCGGCTACTGCACCTGCGGCATGATCATGGCGGGCGTCGGGCTCTTGCAAAAGAATGCGAGCCCCTCACGCGAAGAAATCGTCGAGTTCCTGAACGGCAACATCTGCCGCTGTGGAACCTATCCGCGAATCATCGCCGCACTTTCCAGTGCCGCCCGGGCCATGAAGGAGGTCCGGCGATGAACCCATCATCGATTGCCATCACCGACCAAGAGCTTGAGCCCGGCGCCGAGCCCGAGCGTTACGAGCTGTACGAAAAACGGACGCACCGATTCACCCTGGATCGGCGCGGCTTCTTGAAGTCGCTGGGTGGCGGCATCCTTGTCTTTCATTTGCTGAGCACCGCCGAGGCTCAGCAGCCCGGCGGCCGTCGTCGCGGCGGCGGGCGCGGCCAGCCAGTTCCTGCCGATATCGCCGCCTGGCTGCACATCGGCGAGGACGGCCGGGTCACGGTTTACACCGGCAAGGCCGAAGTCGGCCAGAACATCCGCACGTCGTTGACGCAAGTCGTGGCCGAAGAGCTGCACGCCGATCCGGGCTCGATTCACCTGGTCATGGCCGACACCCAGTTGACCCCGTTCGACACGGGCACCTTCGGCAGCCGGACCACGCCGGACATGTCCCGGCGGCTGCGGCGAACGGCCGCCGCCGCTCGCGAAATGCTGATCGACCTCGCCGCAGAATCCTGGAAGGTCGACCGAAGTCTCCTCTCCGCTTCACACGGATCGATCGTGCGGGCCAAGTCCGGTGAATCGCTTTCCTTCGGCAAGCTGACCAAGGGTCAGCGCCTCACCAGGACCGTCGCCGATCAAGCGCCCTCGAGCTCTCCCGAGCAATGGACCATCGCCGGTCATTCCCAGCCCAAGGTCGACGGCCGCTCGTTCGTGACCGGCAAGCATGAATACGCCTCGGATATCAAGCTGCCCGGAATGCTGCATGGTAAAGTGTTGCGCCCTCCGTCGTTTGGCGCGACGCTCGAGTCCGTCGACACCAGTAAAGCCCAGGCCATGCCGGGCGTGATCGTGGTCCATGACGGCGACTTCGTAGCAGTCGCCGCTCCGACCAATCACCTGGCCGTCCGCGCGCTGGCGGCGGTCGATGCCCGCTGGAAGCCCGGCCCGCCGATCTCCGCCAAGACCCTGTTCGACGAGATGAGACGGCAAGGACGCCAGGCGCGGTCGGCTCGCAATGGATCGAATACGCGCGAGCCGTCGGCCTCTAACAAGCACTCTGACGGCGCAGCCGAGATTCGCCTTGAAGCGACCTACACGATCGCCTACATCGCCCATGCGCCGCTCGAGCCGCGCGCGGCAGTTGCAAACTGGGACATCGGCAAGCTCACGGTGTGGACCGGCACGCAACGGCCGTTCGGCGTGCGCAGCGATCTCTCCGGTGCGTTCGGGCTCTCCGACCAGGCCGTCCGCGTCATCGTGCCCGACACGGGCGCAGGCTATGGCGGCAAGCACACCGGCGAGGCGGCCGTCGAAGCCGCCCGGATTGCCCGCACCGCCAAGAAGCCGGTCAAGCTTGTGTGGACTCGCGAAGAAGAATTCACCTGGGCTTACTTCCGGCCGGCCGGCGTGATCGAGATTGCCAGTGCCGCGCGCAAGGATGGCTCACTGACCGCCTGGGAGTTCCATAACTACAATTCCGGCCGCTCGGGAATCGATACCCCCTACGCGGTACCCAGCCCGGAAGTCGCGTCTCACCAGGTTTCATCACCCTTGAGACAGGGGTCCTACCGCGCGCTGGCTTCCACGGCCAATCACTTCGCCCGCGAATCACACATGGACGACCTTGCACATGCCGCTCACATCGACCCCCTGGAATTCCGCCGCAAGAACCTCAAGGATCCGCGGCTCCTGGCCGCGATCGAGGCCGCGGCGACTGCCTTCGGCTGGGGACGGAAAATCAAATCTGGTCACGGATTCGGCATCGCCGCCGGCACCGAGAAAGGCAGCTTCGTCGCCACCTGTGCCGAGGTCGCTGTCGACCCATCGAGCGGTCGCGTTCAGGTCGTCCGAGCGGTGAGCGCCTTCGAGTGCGGTGCGATCATCAACCCCGACCATCTCAAAAACCAGGTTGAAGGCGCCATGCTCATGGGAATCGGTGGCGCGCTGTTCGAAGCCATCGACTTCGAAGACGGGCGGATCCTCAATCCCCGTTTTTCCAAGTATCGTGTCCCGCGGTTCCGCGACACGCCCCAGATCGAAGTCGTCCTGCTCGACCGCAAGGACCTCGCGCCGGCCGGCGCGGGCGAAACTCCGATCATCGCCATCGCGCCGGCCATCGGAAACGCCATCTTCGACGCGACGGGCGTCCGCATCCGCTCGCTCCCCATGGCTCCTCACGGGGTGAAGGCTCAAGCGCAACCAGGTTAGCGGTCACTCGGCACCTTTAAATGACTGCAATTGAAGCGGTGGGCAAAAAAGCCCCTGGTCCTGCTGCGCCCACCAATCCCGAGATCCCCATCCGGTGAACGTGTAGAGTTCCAGCCGCGCGCGCACAAACCGAGGCGGCTGGTCCGGAAACGGGTTTTCACCGAGCAGAGAAAGCACCTCGGGCGCGCCCTCCAGCAGCTTCTGCTCGAATCGGAGGAACCATGGCTGCCTTCGACAGTCGCCCGCCAGAGCAGCAAACCAAAGCTGCCAGTCCAGTCTCGGCATGTGCGGCGTGGTGAACCGCGGGCGGCCTTTGAGCTCGCCGGGCTTCCAGCGAAAAGCGTACGGTTTCCAGGTTGTGCCGTCGTCGCTTCCCTCGACGATGATCTCCGGACGCTCCCTTGTCATCACCGCGAACAGGCCATAAGAGTTGGTGCTGCGCAATGGCTCGACCCACTGGTTGAGCACGACCACCGCGCCGGGTACCTCGATCGCCGGCCAGATCCTCTCGACCATTTCCACCGTGGTCACCGTGATCAAGATCGCTCCCGCCGTGCCCACAACCACTCGCCGGCGTAGCGGCCATTTCCCCCCTGCCCCTTCTGGCTTGACACCGACCTCAACCTCGCTTTCGAGGGGTTTCCGCCGCGCGGTGAAGATTCCCCGCAGTGATTCCCAGTCCTGGTCGTCGAGCAATGTCAGGCAGAGAACCACCGAGAGCACGTTGAAGAAGCCATAATTGCCGGTCCCGGCGATCAAGAGCTGCAAGAGCACCAGGCTGGCGAATCCGAGTCGCCGGATCGGCCGCGGCCCGAAGATGAAGAACGGCGCCATCAGCTCGGCAAAGAACATGAACCCCACCGACAACCAGTGAAACCACGATGGCATCTGGTGAATATACCAGCTCGTCCAGGCCGGCAAAGGCTGGGTCTGGTAGTGGTATTCAAGCGCCGTCCAGCCTGCCCAGGTTGCGTCGCCGCTCGCCAGCTTGACTGCGCCTGAGAGAAACATCAGGCGAAAGACCAGCCAGCGCACCAGCCAGATCGCAAACCACCAGGGCTCATCCCGGGCCCGTCCCATCCAAAAACCCCACGGAGCCAAAAGAACCGCCAGCAGACCCGCCTCCAGGAGCAGCGAGTCCCACTGAAACCCCAGGAAGACCTGGCCAGCGACCACGAGCGACAGATAGAACACCCAGAGAAGCACCGTGCACAAGCCGGGCAGGAGCCCCGCGGCGAGCGCACACCCCAGGACCACGCCGCTCCAGCACAGGAGGTGCAGCGATCGGTCCGAGGCGTCGAGCCAGAGCAGGGTCGGCAGCCGCCAGTACGCGGCCGTTGCCGGCTTGAGGACCCGGTGCGCCATGGCGAGGTACTCCGCGGCGGGCAAGATCCCGCGCGAGCCGATCAGTCCGTCGACCTGCACGGCCATCGACCCGAACGCGGCCGCGTAAACGACTCCCAGCCCGCGCAGGAAAACCGATCGCGTCTGCCGGTACAGCGGCCGTCGCGCCGGATCTTCGGGAAAATGCCAGGGTAAGAACGTCGTCACGGCCTCCTCGTCAGGCCAAGCCGATCCCGAGCTCCCGTACGGCCTGGATCACCCGCGGGTGTGGTGGCCCGTTGGAAACGATCACCCCGCGGTTGGCCGCGAGCTCGCGGCCGTGATGGAATTCGAGCGGGCGTCCACGGATGTCGGTGACGACGCCACCAGCCTCGGCGACGATCAAGGCTCCCGCGGCGTGGTCCCAGATCTTTTCGCGGTAGTCAGCCCGGGTCGGCAGCCGCAGGTAGATGTCCGCCTCACCGCGCGCCACCACCGCATACTTGGCCTGGCTGTCCATCCGTAAGGGCGGAACCGTGATCCCCAACCGAGCGGCCACGGCCGCCGCATCCCCGTGGGCGCTATGGCCCGATTCGACGGACTCACAGAACCGTGTCGCCGCCGGGTCGTCGTGGCCACTCACCCGCAGCCGCAACGGCTCCGGCTCGATCTCCGCGGGACACTTGCCCGGCAGCGCCCACGCGCCCTCACCCTTCATCGCGAAGAAAACCTGGCCGCCCCGCCTGCTGCCATCGTCGAGTTCTCCCATAGCACCCAGGTTCGGACATGCAAGCGTCCCGACCACCACCTGGCCGCCCACGATCAAGGCGAGTGCGACCGCATACTGCTCGCCCCGAAGAAATCCCTTGGTTCCATCGATCGGGTCGATGGTCCAGAACCGTTCTTCGTAGTGGATGGCCCGCCCGTGGTCGATCGAGTCGCAGATGGCATCGCCGTCGAGATCGACGTCCTCGCCGGCAGCCTCCAACCGCGAGGTTTGCACATGCCGGAGGATCTGGTCCAAGAGCGCCGCGTTCTCCGGACGTCTCAGCTCGGCTGCATCTTCCTCGGCCATCACCGCATCATCCGAAAACTCTTGAGAGAGCGCGTTGCAGATCAGCGCCTGGCTGCCGAAATCGGCAATCGTGACCGGGCTCTTGTCCTTCTTCGCCAGAACCTCGGGCGAGATTTCTGCCCCCACCGCCTGGCACAGCCGTGCGGCCTCACGCACCGCCCGGAGCGCCACCGCCAGCTCGCGCTCGTACTGTCGATTCATGGTCGTCCTCAATCTAGCCCGGGCTCTCCGTCGTTAGCGGCCGATCTCTTTCCCTCCCTTGCGAAGGGGGGCCGGGGGGGCCCGGCGCGACCAGTTAGCAACGTGCCTTCCTAGCCCTCCATCAATTTGAAGAGCGTTGTCACCGTTCGCCAGTTCCTCCCGGTGCTCGTCGTGCTGAGCCTCGAGTCGAAGTAGGCGTTCGTCAGCTTGGTGTTCGCCATGCCCTGGGGACACTGCATATAGATCTCGCTCCCACGCACGACGAACGCGTCCGGTGGCGATCGAGCGGGATCAAGATCCAGCACGCTGCGCGGGCTTGGTGGATCTGCCAGGAACAGAACGTGGAGTCCTTCTTCCACGATCCCTGCCTTGAGAAACGGGTTATTGCAGACGACGTTTCCGATCTGGGCAGTCGTCCGCAGGATAATCGGCGTTTTAAATCCGAAGCGATCGGCAATTTGTGCGGTGATCAGACCGGGAATTCGTCCAGAAACACGCTCTAGCGCACTGAAAATGACGTTTCCACTCTGGATATAGGTCCGCACGTCGTCACATCCCGCCTCGGCAAACAGTGCCGCCAACTCTTTCATCGGCAGCTTGTTTTTGCCACCGACATTGATCCCGCGAAGGAGTGCAAGGTACGTCGCCGGCATCTCGTGGCCCTGTTGTGTGCGAACAGGCGGATCTCTTTACCTCGCCCCCTTGGGGAGAGGTCGGCCGAAGGCCGGGTGAGGGGGCTGCCGCGAATCGCCCCGTTAGAGCGTCCCGGGCCCGGTGATGTTCGGCGAGAAGCCTTCAATATAAGACGTTATTTCCGTCCGATGACGAACAGCCGCTTCCGGTTGGCCGCTGCCTCGACAGCGCCCTGATCTGTTTCTCCGTTGACGGCCATGCATCCCAGCCCATGCGGTGATGAGCCGTCCCGGCGGTTCACTTGTCATGCTGGCGATCGTAGCACGTTCCGCCGATGGCGTCACGAACCCTTCATGCGCAAGAAACATGAAGAAATCCGTGAACGTCATGGCCCGGTGCCTCTGTGGCCGTCGTAATCGAGGATGTTGGGAAACGGTGCGGCCTGATTGGGCCTTGGTGCGGCCTGGCATCCCGCGCTCGATTCTCCCAATGGAATGCATACAGGAGCACGACGATGTTTAGTCCAATAAGTCGCGGCGCGAGGTTGCCATTTCTGGCTCTTGCCCTGGCACTCGCAGTCTCGTTTGTGAACGGACAATCAGTCTTCGCCCACGGAGGAGGCGGTGGCGGTGGCGGACATGGCGGAGGGGGCGGACACGGCGGCGGTGGGCACTCAGGCGGACATTACGGCGGTGGTGGCTACTCAGGCGGCTATCATCGCGGCGGGTATTACAATAATGGGTACTACCCCGGCTTTTTCTTCGGCGGCTATGGCCTGGGGGGCTATGGCTACGGCGGGTACGGTTACGGTGGTTACGGCTACGGGTACGGGAACGGGTATTATTACCCTTCCTACAACACCGGATACGCGTACCCCTATTACGGATACGACTATTCGCAAGGCTATGGTGCGACGGCTTCCTCGCCGGCGGTCTACGCGTCTCCCGCGCAGGGGCGTTATCTCGGCATCGACGAGCAGGCGGTGACCGATTCGTCCGGCACTGGTATGAGGGTCGTCCAGGTCTACAGCGGATCGGCGGCCCAGCAGGCCGGCCTCCAGGTCGGCGATGTGATCTACTCGGCCAACGGCTATCTCACTCAGCAGCACGGCAACCTGGCCTGGATCATCGCCACGGTTCCATCCAATGGCGTTCTCCAACTGACGGTGCGCACCGCAAACGACGGCGCCGTGCACGTGATCAATGCGCAATTGCCCTGATTTGCGGGGGATCACGCGACCAGCCAGGGCAACCACAGAGGAGCGGTCGGCGGCGAGGGCTTCTGTGCCGGGTGCTTCTGTCTTCTGGTGCCCCGCGTTAGAATGGTCTTGAGAAGTCACAGGAGTTCCAGACCATGTCGATCGCGGAGCGCACCATCCAGCCGCTTGGAGCCGGGCAGCGTCTGACCGTACGGGAGTTCCTGCGGCGGTGGGAGGCGATGCCGGAAGTCAAGTTTGCTGAGCTCATTGGCGGGGTGGTTTACATGCCTTCGCCGCTCACAAGCGAACACGGGCGGACTGAACTCTGGATTGCGACCTGGCTCGGAATCTATATTCTCAACACTCCTGGCTGTGCGGCCGGCAGTCAATCGACCTGGCTGATGCTGCAGCAGCGCTCCGCAACCCGATACCTACCTTTGGATTCGTCCTGAATACGGCGGGCAATCCACGATTCAAGGTAAGTATCACGCCGGAGCTCCCGAGCTGGCTGCCGAGATCTGCCTGACCAGCGCCGCCTATGATCTGAGCGTCAAGAAGAGCCTCTATCAGGCGGCCGGTGTTCGCGAATACGTTGCAGTTCTCGTCGAGGAACAGGAGGTGCGCTGGCATCACCTGGTGAAGCACCAGTACAAAGTCTGCCAGCCCAATTCCCAGGGCATTTTCCGCTCCAAGGAGTTTCCCGGCCTCTGGCTCGATGGGTCGGCACTCTGGGAAGACAACATCGCCCGCCTTGCACGAACGCTCGAGCGCGGGCTCAAATCAAAAGCGCATGCCGCGCTCGTGAAAAAACTCGCGAGCCATCGACTTCATCAGGCACCCTGAGCGAGACGTCCCGTGCGTTCTTTCGTCACCTTTCTGGGGTTGGTCGCATCGCTGTTGTTCACCCAGGGAAGACTGTGGGCACAGGACGGATCGAAGCTGCTGGAGATCAATGGTTTCATGATCAAGGGGGTCTTCACCGAGCTCGACTCCGAGCTCCGGAAGAACCGGCTTTCACCGGCGGAAATCGCCAAGAGCCATCTCGACGGCAAATCCACCGACGTGAACGACGTGCTTGGGCTCATGGCCCGGCTCGAGAAGCTGCATTCCAGGGTCGCCGAACCGGGTCAGGTGCACGGAGAGATCCCGGTCTTTCTTCCCCTCAACACCACGGGCGACGAGGCGTATACCGCGTGCTACTACGCGTTCAACTTCAATGGATTAGGTCTGGCCGGCCAGGGTGAGGACCTGATCCTGGTGCGGGCCGACTCCCGGCCCGAACTGAAACCCCCCGAACGCCCCTGGAACCCAAACGCGGTGCTGGCGACCCAGCTCTTCCGGCTTGGGTACCTCAATCCCGATCCGATCATGAGGCAATACCGCGACCAGTTCGGCACCCGCGCGGGGCACGCCGTCCTCGAGCCCAAGTCGAATATGCTGATCGTCACCGACACGGCCAGGTCCATCAGTACGCTGGCCGGTCACATCGACTCCGAAATCCTTGAGGCCATGGGTATTCCCGCCACCGACCTTGATTCTGCCCCTGCGCAGCCGCGCCCTCCCAGCCTCGGGGCCATTGCCTCTCGTGACAATATCCATTTCTATCTCATGACGTTCGCTCGACATAACCAGATCCCACTGGCCTCTGAAAAAAAGGAGGGCACCGCCAGGCGCTACCCGGAAGCCGGGCTCTGGACCACCGAGCAAGGCTTTCGGGCGCTCGAGAGCGAATACAAGAGAATCAACGCGTTCTATCAGCTCGCCAGGCAGACGCACGGGGAAGGTTGGGTCGAGTCTAACCCCGATCGCACATTCACTCCGGCCCAGCAGCGGGCACGCCAGATCCGTTTCGGTCTCGTCACGCCCCCTCCGCCCGACAAGCCGAATACGCCGAAGAGCAAGAAGGCCGCGAAGACCGCGCGGAAGCGCTAGGTGGGCCCGCTGAGGTCATCGCGCCGTCGGTCTGGCTTTCCAGCCTGACGTCTGGCTGCAAAGCCTGATCTACGACATCATGTCATGCTGGAAAGCCTGACCTACGCCGGAGCAGTTCTGTGGCCCCACTCAATGGTCCTTCGGCAGTGGCGCCATCAAGCACCGCTCAACCATTTCCTGGATGACCACGTCCGGTCGCTCACGCTCGATCAGTCCGTGATCGAAATCGTAGTCCCAGACGTAGATGATCCGCTGAAATCCTTCCGAGAGAAACGGCGCGAGATGCGCCGTGAACGAGTCGCGAAACATGACGGCCCGGGGGAGAGTGGCGTCGTCGCGCTCGGTGGCGAACGTCGCGCGGTACGGAGCCCAACCGGCAGGCAAGGGAAAGACTTCGGCCGTCTGCCGGTGGTGCCAGGGCTCGAGCGGAAGCAACAAGAGACGCTCTTCTGGCAGATGTGACGCGATGCCCAGCATCCGGGCGAGGTCGCCTCCGGGACCGATGGTCGAAGTCTCGCGCAGGTCGGACCGCGCCACGACCCGGAAGCCCGGAAGCCATCGAGCGAGCGGCTCTGCAATTTTGCGGTACGCAAGGTACGCCCCCCGGTAGTTCCAGTGGCTGTCCGTGAGGTCATAGAGCCGCTCGTGCTCCTTGGCCAAGCGCAAGTCTTCGCGCACGTCGATGACCGGCACGCTCGAATGAGTCTTCATGTGGTCCACAAGCTGATCCATCCGAGTGCGGGGGTGCACCTTGTTATAGGAACCCGGCATGAACTCCGGGTAGATCGTGTCTTTATGCGGCAGGATGACCACCAGATAGGGAATCCCCCGCGCGGCGAGCCAGTCGCGCCTCGACTCGAAGATGCGCTGGTAACCGTCGAGCTGAGCCGGGGTGAACGGCCGGGTGGCTCGGTACGATTCCAGGGCCAGGTTGCCTGCCAGGAACAGCCACCCATCGCGGCCCAGAATCACCTCGGGCGATGAGGTGACGCCCAGGCCTTTGACCTTGGCGAGGGCAAGCCAGTAGATCAGCCGCTTGCGAAAACCGAATTGGTCGTTGAAGTAATTCTCGATCTGCCGGGGAAAGCTCTGAAGCGCCGCGGCATCCAGCTTGAATTCGGGCCGGGCGGCGAGCGTGCGGTTCTCCTGAAGCACAAACGACGCGTCGAGGCCGAATGCCAGGCCCAGAAGCGGAAGCGCGATCATCACGACGAACACGCCGCTCATCGCCAGGTCGGATACCTTCGCGCGGGCGCGGGGAAAGACGGCTCGACGGACTTCCGGTACACCTGCGACGGTCTTGGCCGCGTTGCGGTTTCTTGAAGCACTTCCGGATTCATCACGGTCCTTCCTCAACTTCAAACGACAAAGGACAAAGGACTAAAACCGGAAGTAGATGAATGGATTGTGGGTCCCCGCGGCCAGCAGCATGGCCGACACCAGGAGCAAGAGTGAGTGGCCCGCCACGTCTGCCACGCCCAGACCGATATGGAGACTGGTGCGGATGAGACCCGCCGCCCTGGCAAGGAGCTTCGTGCGAACACCCGCTAGGAAAGGGAGGACCGGCGCGGAGCCGATGGCCCCTGCCACAAGGGCCAAGAGCAGTTGAGCGTCGACGTAAAGGCCTGGATGGTATTGCAGTCCCGTGCCTCGTCCGAATCCGGCCATCGCCTCCAGGAATGCTCCCGCCTGCCCGAGCGAGTCGGCTCGGAACAGCACCCAGCCCACCGCAACGACCAGGAGCGTGTAGAGATGCTTGGCAGGCGACCAGAGCGATTCGAGGATACGCCCCCCCCTCATTCGCTCGACCACCAGGAACACCCCGTGAAAGAGCCCCCAGCCGACAAACGTCCAGCTCGCCCCGTGCCACAGGCCGCAGAGGCAGAAGACCGTCACCAGATTGGCATACGTCCGCACGCGCCCGTGCCGATTGCCGCCGAGTGGGATGTAGAGGTAGTCGCGGAACCAGGTCGATAGCGAGATGTGCCATCGCCTCCAGAAATCGGTGATCGATCGCGCCGCGTACGGATAGTTGAAATTCTCGCGGAAGTCGATGCCGAAGAGCTTCGCCAGCCCGATCGCCATGTCGGAATAGCCTGAAAAGTCAAAGTAGATCTGAAGCATGTAGCACGCGACTCCCAGCCAGGCAAGCCCGAACGTCAGGTCGCTGCCGGGCACGGCAAAGATGCCGTCTGCGGCAACGGCAACGGTGTTGGCCACCAGCATTTTCTTGGCCAGCCCGATGATGAACCGTCTCACGCCTTCGGCAAACTCCGCCGTGGTGATGAACCGCCGTGCAAGCTGGCCGGCAATGTCGCCGTACCGCACAATCGGGCCCGCGATCGAATGGGGGAAAAACGTCATGTAGAGTGCGAAGTCAAGCGGCTTGCCACTCCCCACTTGCCGGCGCGACACGTCGATGACGTACGACAGCGCATGGAAAGTGAAAAACGAGATTCCCAGGGGCAGATGAACGTGGGCCAGCGTCACCTGCGGGACGTGTACGAGCGGCAGGACGAGGTTGAGCTGATCGACGAGGAAATTCGAGTACTTGAAGACGATCAAAAGCCCCAGGTTGACGGCAACCGCCACGGTGACCACCCGCCGCGGCCGGAGGCTCCCCCCGCCTGATTCGACCCAGCGGCCCAGGCCGTAGTTGACCGCGATGATGGCGAGCATCACCAGGACGTAGGTCCCCTCTCCCCACATATAGAAGAGAAGCGATGCCACCAGAAGGAGCAGGTTGCGAAACCTCGGGCCCACGAGCGCATGGAGACCGAGCAGAACCGGAAGAAAGACAAACAGGAAGAGAGGAGAGCTGAAGAGCACCGTCGGTCTCCCGGGATGCCGATGATCGTCCGCCACCGCGATCGTCTGCAACAGAGCGGCAAAGGCTTCAGGACCTTCGTCGGGCGAAGGGACCTGGTCTCTCACAAGCCGACTGAAGCTGTCGCCGGCCCGGTGATCAAGAAGTGGCGCACACGGATGGGGTTTGGCTTGTACAGAATGGTGTCGATCCGGTCAAGGTGAATTCGTGGTCCTTGTTTTTGCCGTGTTCGCGAGACTTTTGGTCGATTCGCGGGTTACATTTCATATCCAAGCGCCGATTCAGAGACAGTACAGCCGGCCTGCGGCCTTTCGTAGGTCGTCGAGTTGTCGGTCCGCTGACGATTCCGGTGGGTTTTGGGCATCGAATCCCGGTCAGGGCTCTTCATCATGAAAACGCGATCAAACTGGATTCGAGCAACGTGGCTGGGGACAGTCGGATTGGGACTCCTGGCCGCGGACGGGACGGCCGCCCGGGCGTGGCACGGAGGACACGGTGGCGGCGCTCGGGCGCCCCGCGTTTCAGCCGGCCGGGGGAATTACAGGCCGCCGCGGATGCCACACGCAAATGCCCCGGCACGCTCCAATATGGCGCGGACGCGAACCAACGCCAACAACTCGTATGCCCGTGCCGGCAATGGCCACACCTACTCAAACAACACACACACCGGCAGCAAGGCCAAAGCGGCGTTGGCGACGTCAGGGCCCGTCAACCCGGGCACGGGAACAACGGGCACCGTCAATGCTCGCACCACCAACACCGCGCTTGTTGGCACGCCGGGGACGTTCAACCGGTCGACGGCCGCGCTGGGCGGCGCAACCAGCACCAACCTCACCAATCCCGCCGGCTTCTCGCCGAATACCTATACGTACGGTCAGGGAACCGGCGCTCGTTCCTACCGGGCCTACGGTTACGGTGCTGGCTACCGTAACCGATATTACGGGGGGGGATACGGGTATGGTCGGTCGCAGGGCAACAACCGCGCGATTGTCGGACGGCTACGGTCCGTGCAGATGAACCTGGCGCGGATCGATCACGACTACCAGGGCCATCGCGTTCAGGCCATGCACTCGGTCTCCATGGCGATCCGTCAACTCTCGCACCGGTCGATGATTTACAGCGGCGTGGGCTTCGCACCCGGGATGAACAACGGCCGGGCCATGGGGATGGGAATGGGGATGGGAATGGGGAACGGCGGTCGAGGTGGCCAGGGCGGGGGAGTCGGCGGACGTGGCCGAGGGCGGATGTCGCAGGCTCAGTCGGACGCTCGGATGAGCCAGTCACTGAGAGTCTTGCAAGGGATCAACATGCAGCTCGGCAGTCAGTCGAGCTACACGACAGGCCACGCGCGGGCGCGCGGCCACGTCATGAGCGCGATCCAGCAGTTGAACGTCGCGCTGTCGATCCGCTAGGTCGAGAATCACTCCTCGGCTGCCTCGAGCGACTTCGAAATCAATTGCCCGCTCTCGGAGACCTCGACCAGGTAGACGTTTCCCGCAATCTTGACCTCGGCTTCGAACGTATGCCGGCCGATCCCGGTGGATCGCGTGATCGCGCCGATTGAGCCTCCTTTTCCGTACTCGTGCAGGCTCGCCTTCACGGCGGATGGGCATCGGTCGAGGGGGACCTCCTCGTCCTTGACCACGAGGACCTTCTCCACCAGAGTTCCGTCTTCGGCGACCACGATCTCATACGACTTGCCTTTGTGCTCGACGGCGGTCTCGTAGATCATCACTCCATACTTCATGTCCTTGCCTACGGCGTTGACCTTCTCGCCGAATGCCTCGCCGCGAAGGGTTGTCTGCACCGCGGCCGGGCAGTCGGCGAGTGTGAGCTCCTCGTCGTCGACCGCCAGGTTCATCTCGGTGAGCGTGCCGTTCTCGAGGACACCGATTGCGTACATGCGACCGCCGACCTTGGCCTCGGCCCAGTAGATCGCCGGGTCGTCGTCATCCTTCTCTTTGGTGACCGTCTCGATCTTCGCCCCCTTCGACTCGGCCTTGAGGGCCTTCTGGACCGCGGCGGGGCAGTCGGAGAATTTCATCTCCTGGTCGTCAGTGGAAGACGTCGTCACGCACAAGAGACCCATGAGCGCGGCCGGCACGATCAACAGAGGCTGCATGGCTACCCTTTCCGGCTCCAAGAACGAAGGACCTTCTCAACCCGGAACCCTCGTACACGAACGTCAGTCTGATCCGGCCGTAGTGGCCAGTCAAGTGATGCTCCGCCGATTCCAGGGTTGCCGTTCATCCTTCATCCGTCATCCTTTCAGTAGCATCCTTCGTCCGTCTCAAGAGAGCGCGCCGTTGTGGTTCGCTCCGCTGTGGGCGTAGAATGACAATCCGGCGGCCGCCTTCGACCTGTCGACGGTTAACCAAGAGGCGTGCGCCCGATCAATCATCAGGGTGCGAGATTCGAGGAGGCCCAAGGTGCGCGTCGTCCATTCTTCGACTGTTGTCCTGTGCGCGGGCGCACTCTGTGCCGCCGGCTGCGCGGTCAAGACGATTTCCCAGGCGACGCCGGCTGGCTCGCCGACCACGAGCATCATCCGGATCGAGGCCGGGCTCGATGCTCCCAAACGCGCCCAGACCGCGATGATCAACGCCAAGCCAGGCGATGTCATCGAGTTCTCCGGCGGCCGGTTCGACTTTCGATCGACGCTCTCGCTCGACGTCAGCGGTGTCACCGTGCGCGGCCAGGGGCCGGACAGGACGATCCTCAGCTTCAAAGACCAGGGGCAAGGGACAGGCGGTGAGGGGCTTCAGGTGACCAGCAAGGAAAACGTCACGCTCGAAGATTTCGCCGTCGAGGACACCAAAGGCGACGGGATCAAAGCCCAGAGCACCAAGAACCTGGTCTTCCGGAGAATCCGCACCGAATGGACCGGCGGTCCCAAGGAGACCAACGGCGGCTATGGGATCTATCCGGTGCTCTGCACCGGCGTCGTGATCGAGTACTGCACGGTCTCGGGCGCGTCCGACGCCGGCATTTACGTCGGTCAATCGCAAGACATCCTCGTCCGCCACAACACGGTCCAGAAAAACGTTGCGGGCATCGAGATCGAGAACTCGACGAGGGCAGACGTTTACGATAACACCGCGACTGACAATTCCGGTGGCATCCTGGTCTTCACCATGCCCGACCTGCCGACCAAGGATGGCCGCCTGTGCCGCGTCTATCACAACCAGGTTATCAAGAACAACCACGAAAACTTCGCGCCCAAGGGCAATATCGTGGCAACCGTGCCGCCCGGCACGGGTGTGATGATCATGGCCAACGACCAGGTCGAGGTTTTCGACAACACGATCGAAGAAAACCAGACTGCGGGCGTTTCGGTCGTGAGCTACCTGCTCACGGAAAAACCGATCAAAGACGAGAAATACGACCCGTTCTGCGAGTCGATTGACATTCACGACAACCGGTTCAAGAGCAACGGGACCAAGCCGTCCGGTGCGATCGGCGAGATGCTGAGCAAGGTTCTGGGGGCTCCCCTGCCCGACATCCTGTACGACGGAATCATCGATCCCAAGAAAGCGGTCGACGGAAAGCTGCCCGATTCTCTCGCCCTGCATATCCGCGACAACGGTTCGGCCAGCTTCGCCAATTTCGACGCCCTGGCGCTCAAGGCGGCCGCCGACGGCAAGGGCAAAGCTCCAAACATCGTTCGGGACCTGAAAGCCTACTCAGGCGCGCTGCCGGCCCTCAAGCCTGTTGCCATCGAGGGTCTCCGGTGAGCCGATGCGCGTTAGCTGGTGCTCGCTTGGCCCCGGCAAGGGCGCTGGCTGTCTGGGCCGGTGCCTTTTTGCTGGTAGTCCCCGGGTGCAATCAGCGCGGCACTCCCGTGGTTGACGTGGCGCAGCCCTTCCAGAAGCTCTCGCAGTACCAGCTTTTTGTGGGAGATGGCTCGGCGCAGCGGCCAGCCGCCGGGGTCATTCCTTATGATCTCAACTCGGCCCTGTTCAGCGACTACGCGGAAAAATTTCGCTTCGTGAAGCTGCCCTCCGGCACGCACGCCGTGTACCGCTCAGACGATGTTTTCGAGCTGCCGGTAGGCACGCTGATTGCCAAGACGTTCGCCTATCCGCGCAACGCGCGTGATCCCGCCAAAGGCCGCAGGCTGATCGAGACCCGTATCTTGAAGCACGAGCCGGGTGGCTGGATCGGGCTGCCCTATATCTGGAACGACGCCCAGACGGAGGCCACCCTTGACGTAGCCGGCGACACGGTGGACGTGAGCTGGATCCATACCGACGGCAAGCCTCGGTCGAATAACTACATCATCCCTAACGCCAACCAGTGCAAGGGATGCCACAAAGCCGGCGAGACGATGACGCCGATCGGCCTGAAGGCACGCCATCTCAACCGCGATTTCGCCTATCCCGAGGGCGCGGAAAACCAGCTAACCCACTGGAGCCGACTGGGGCTGTTGGGCAATGCGCCCGAGCCGTCCGGGGCTCCCCGCCTGGCCGTCTGGGACGACCCCAAGAGTGGTTCGCTCGATGCCCGTGCCCGCGCCTGGCTCGAGATCAATTGCGCCCACTGCCACAATCCCGCCGGCCCGGCCCGCAACTCGGGCCTTGACCTTTTGGCCTCGCAGACCAGTCCCACGGCGATCGGTATCCAGAAGCCGCCGGTGGCCGCCGGCATCGGCTCGGGCGGCTTCGCCTACGACATCGTGCCGGGACAGCCCGACCAATCGATCCTTGTCTACCGGATCGACTCGACGCATCCGGGCGTCATGATGCCCGAATTGGGCAAACGCCTCGTGCACGAGGAAGGCGTGGCGCTGGTGCGCCAGTGGATCGCGGCGATGGGGGAGCCCGTCCGCTGATCGCCGTAACGTTTCCGTCGAACCGTCCGCGGGCTCTGCGCCGTAGCCACGGCTGATGGCTCGGCTGAAGCTCCCCAACAATCCGATCTTTCACCATCGGCACACCCATTCTGGGTCCCTCGAGCGACCGTCAGCAGCAGGCACACCAGATCGACAGTTCACTTCGAGGGTTCTACAATGGATGATCTGCGTGATGAGGCCGGAAGAACTTCGCCTCAATTCTTGCCGCAGTGCTCCTCAAGCTACCGATCGTGCAACCCCATCGCGTGAGTTTTTCCCGAGCCGGGCGTCTCTGTGAGTAGGGGATGCAGCATGACTCCGGGCGTCGGTCACACCCCCCTCCCGCTGGAGCACTACCGGGACTACCTGCGGTTGCTGGCGCGGCTGCAGCTCGACCCGCGGCTGCAGGGGCAACTGGATTCGTCGGACGTCGTCCAGCAGGCATTGCTGAGGGCCCATGAGCGATTCGACCAGTTCCGCGGCCGGAGTGACGGGGAGATGCGGGCCTGGCTCCGCGCGATCCTGGCCCGCGTCCTGGTCGACGCTGTCCGCAAGTTCGGCCGGCAGAAGGGCGATCGCGCCCAGTCGCTGGAGGCGGCGCTAGAGCAGTCGTCGGCGAAGCTGGAGGCCCTGCTGGCCTCCGAGGAGTCCAGCCCCAGCCACGACGCGCTGCATGCCGAGCGGCTGATCGAGCTGGCCGGGGCGCTCGCCCGGTTGCCGGAGGACCAGCGGACGGCCGTCGAGCTCCGCTACCTGCACGGCCTGGCGGTCCCAGACGTCGCCGACCGGATGGGCCGGAGCACCGTGTCGGTGACCGGCCTGTTGTACCGGGGCATGAAGGCACTGCGGGAGGTGATGGTCGAGCCGCGATGAAGCGAGACGAGGCGAACATGGCGAGCGAACTCGACGACCTGGCCGATCCGGAGCGGCGGCTCTGCGAGGTCCTGGCGGAATACTTCGAGGCCGCGAAGGCCGGGCAGGTCCCCAACCGTAAGGCATTGCTCGACCGCCATCCCGACCTGGCCGACGAGCTGGCCGCGTTCCTGGGCGAGCAGGACCGGCTGCTGCGGCTGACCGAGCCGTTGCGCACGATCGCGGTGGTGGCGGCGGTGGCTCCCGGTTTCGATGCCGGCGGACTTCTCCCCAGCGGCGATGCCACAGCCCGCGTCATCGACGACTACGAGGTGCTCGCCGAGATCGATCGGGGTGGGATGGGCGTGGTGTACCGCGCAAGACAGCGGAGCCTCAACCGGCTCGTGGCCCTCAAGATTCTCCGATCCGGGGGCCTGGCCGATGACGACGACGTGCGCCGGTTCCGCCTCGAGGCCGAGGCGGTCGCCCGGCTCGACCACCCGAACATCGTGCCGATCCACGAAGTCGGCGACCACGACGGCTTCAGTTACTTCGCGATGAAGCTCATCGAGGGCACGAGCCTGGCCCGGCGGCCACCCGGGCCGGCCGCCGATCCCCGCGCGGCCGTTCGCATCGTGGCGACCGTCGCCAGGGCGGTCCACCATGCCCACCAGCGCGGAGTCCTGCACCGCGACCTGAAGCCCTCGAACATCCTGATCGACGCCGAGGGCCGGCCGCACGTCACCGATTTCGGCCTGGCCAAGCGGGTGGAGGGCGACTCGGAGCTGACCCAGTCAGGCGCGATCCTGGGTACCCCGTCGTATATGGCCCCCGAGCAGGCGTCGGGGCAGCGGAAGGCGGTCACGACCGCGACCGACGTCTATGGCCTGGGCGCCGTGCTCTACGCGCTCTTGACCGGCAGGCCGCCGTTCCGGGGCGATTCCGTGCTGGAGACGCTCGAGCGGGTACGGCATACCCAGCCCGAGCCGCCCAGCGGGGTCGGTCGCGGCGTCGACCGTGATCTCGAGACGATCTGCCTGAAGTCCCTGGAGAAGGAGCCCGAGCGGCGCTATGCCTCGGCCCTGGCCCTCGCCGAGGACCTGGAGCGCTGGCTCGGCGGCGAGCCGATCCAGGCGCGGCCAGTCCCGGGCCTGGAACGGGCCTGGCTCTGGTGCCGGCGCAACCCCGTGGTCGCCGGGCTGGTGGCGACGACCGCCCTGCTGCTCTTGGCGCTCATGGTCGGGGCAGGGGCCGGCATCGGGCTCCTCCTTCACGAGCGGGGGCGCACGCGGCAGGCGCTCGACCGCGAGCGGGAGCAGCGGCAGAAGGCCCAGGCCAGCGCCGCCGCGGCCGAGGAGAGCCGTGCTCGGGCGCAAAGGCGGAGCGAAGCGGCCCTCGGCCAGATCAACGGGCTGTTATTGGAGTTGATGAGCCGCCGCTGGTCGGCGATGCCGGGGATCGCCGAGCTCCGCTCGCGGATCGCCCGGCGGACGATCGACTCGCTCGAGTGGACCGCCGCGGAGTGCCGGGACGATCTCCACGCGCTCGCTCGAGCACGCGTACGTCCTGGGGCAGATCGCGACGATCCATTCCTCGCTCGGCGCGTATCCCGAGTCGCGCGCCGTGGCACGGCGGATCGTCGCCGTCCACGAGGCACGGCTGGCGGAGGCGCCGGACGACATCAAGATCCTGCTCGACCTCGCCTCGACGTACTGGAGCATCGGCAGCTCGTATTTCGCCGAGGGGAAGCCGGCGGAGGCCGTCCCGGCCTTCCGCGAGGCCATCGCGACGTTCCGGCGATGCTGGCGGGTCCAGCCCGGCCATGTCAAAGTTGCCAACGACCTCGCGTGGCTCCTGGCGACCTGCCCGTGCACCGAGCTGCGCGAGCCCGACAGCGCCGTCGAGCTCGCGCGGAAGGCGGTCGCGTCGATGCCGAAGTCGGCGGCCTACCGCAATACCCTGGCGGTCGCGCTGCTCCGCGCCGGCGACCCAAAGGCCGCCCTGGCTACCCTGGAAGCGGCGATGGCCATGAAAGGCGGCGGGGATGCCTTCGACTGGTTCTTCGTGGCGATGGCCTGCTGGGACCTGGGCCATCAGGAGGAAGCCCGGAGCTGGTACGACCGGGCGGCCGAGTGGACGGCCCGGGAGGGACCTGATCACGTCGAGCTGCGCCTCTTCAACGACGAGGCGGCGGCGAAGCTGGGCCGGCCGCGGCCCGCCCGCGAGCCGATCAAGCTGCCGCCAGGACTGGCCGCCGGACCGAATGCACCCTGAGCAGGCGGCGAGGCGGCTCTCTCCTCCCAAAGATGGACGGCCAGCACGTCTGTGCATGCAAACCGCATGCTCACCTCCGCCAGGACCGGCATCCGCGAGCCTACTTGGGCCGACTCAACCAGCGAGCGGCTTTTGATGGACAGAATCTTCACGTCAGGGGGTCTGCGATCCCCCGCGTTGCGCTCTCCTGACGAAAAATGCGGGCCGGCCGCGTGTGTTTTTCCACCAACACGCGTCTTTGTCCTTAGAGGCGCGGAATGAGCCCGCCGGCGCGATGAGGCTCGGGATCATCGCTCCGCGCCGCACAGATCAGGCCGACTCCGCTTCGCACCACGAGGATGTGCACCATGTCGCAACGGCGCAATCGACCGCAGCGTAAGGGGCTCTCAGGCCGGAACCAGGGCGCGCATCGGCGCGGCCGCCTGGCCCGGCGGCTATCGCTGGAACCCGTCTTCCTCGAGGACCGGATCCTGCTGACCACCCTCTCTCAGGTCATCGACGCCTTCAACCTCGGCATGGGCGAGCTCTACGGCGGCGGGTCGGACGGGCAGGGAGCCGCTTCATTCGTGACCCAGGCCCTGGGAACCACCTGGAAAGCACCGCTCTTGACGCAGGTGTCGAACCTCGAGAGCCTCCTCCAGAACGCCGGCATCGAGCTCGGCACCGTCCTCGCCGACGCCTTCCAGTTCGGAGAACCCACCAGCCTGCTCCCGGACACCGACTCGTGGAGCACGCTGGTCGGCGCCCTGGAGCAGACCAACACTGGCCTGACGGTCCTCTATCCCCAGGCCGCGGACTGGACAGACATTCCCACGGTGGGCACGACCGCCCCCTTCGAAGGGGATTACTTGATGGTGCAGTGGCAGCCCCCGGCGGGCCTGGTGAGCTCGTCGAGCTCGCCCCTGAGCCTCTCTATTGGCGACTTCGGCGACACCGGTCTCCCCTATCTCGACTCCGACAACTCCGGCTCGTTGCAGGGCTCGCTCTCCGGCAGCGTCGGAGCCGTGCAGGCCCAGGTGACCATGGGGGTGGACGATTCGGGGCCGAATGGGACTCCGGTCTTCTTCCTGATGCCGCCCCGAGCGGCCAGTACGGCACGTACCTCACGGTCCCGAACATCACGGCCAAGGGCAGCGTGAGCGGCCAGACCTCCATCGGCGACCTGGCGGACGTCTCCATCACCGGGACGGGATCGCTGAACATCACCTCCGCAACCCTCGCCTTCCAGGGCGACAAGTCCAACCCGACCGAGCTTCACATCACGTCGACCGGTCAATCGATCGGCGTCACGGGTAATATCGTCGGCTCGTTGCAGTTGAGCGCGACGCTCGGGGCCGAGATCCCGCCGCTCCCGGAGCTGGATTGGACGGGGACGTTCCAGGACAGTATCAATGGCACGACGTTCGGGACGCCGCAGTACCAGCTCCAAGAGCCCTCGGCCGGGAGCATCCTGTCGGCCTTGGGCTCCCAGCTCCTGGACTCCCTCGCCGACTTCTCGCCGCTGGGCTCGCTGGAGTCGCAGCTCGAAGAGCCGCTGCCGCTGGTCAACGAGTCGATCGCCCAGCTCACGGGTCTGAACGCCCACCTGCCGAAATTCCCCAGCATCAGCCTGGGGAGCCTGGACCCGAGCAATGCCATCAGCGTTCTCGAAAGCCTGGGGATCGAGATCAACGACGGCAACACCAGCCCCGCGGCCCTGGCGACGATGATCAACAACCTGCTGCACGGCCAGTACGTGGACCTGGTGTCGTGGTCCAAGTCGGGCGACGTGCCCTTGCTCGATTTCTCCGCGACGATCCCGATCTTCAGCCTGGGAGTCCCCGGCATCGTGAGCGCCGAGATTGACGCCACCTTCGGTGCCGACGCCGACCTGAAGTACCAGCTCGGGTTCGGCCTCGACACGAACGGCTTCTGGATCCAGGCGCGATCGGGCATCGGCCTCGACTTCGACTTGAACGCGGGGATCGAGGGCCAGGTGGAGATCTTCGGCATCCCGCTGGCCTCGGCCGGGGGCAACATCGGCTTCGACATCAGCCCTTCCGTCAGCCTGTCCCCGGATCCGTATTCGAATGTGCCGGGACGCGACTACGTCAGCGACCTGATGTCGTTCGGCCCCAACCTCGGCCAGGATCTGCTGGACGCGATGAGCGAGAGCCTCGAAGGGAGCCTCACCGGGACCCTGTATGCCTCGCTTGACCTGCTCTTCTTCTCCTTCAGCGCCTCGTTCGGCATCAACATCCCGGTCTTCGACTTCCAGCACAACCCGATCTGGCCCGGGCAGACGAGCCCCGGGAGCACGGCGCCGCCGAGCTGGCCGGTCACGGACACAGGCGGCGTGGTGACCTTCTCAGACACGACATCGGGCGCCAACAACGACGACCTGGCGCTCTCCGAAGGTCCGAACGGCTCCCTGACCATCACCTGGAAGGGCCATAAGAGTCCCGTCCAGGGGGCCAACGGGCCCGACTCGATGACCTTCCCGAACGCTACGAGCTTCAAGCTCTACGCCAACGGCGGCCAGGATCAACTGACGAGCGCGCAGGGCTTCGACATCCCCATCTTCGCCACCGCGAGTCCCGGCCAGAGTAGCCCGGTCTACTTCCAGGGCGGCAACGCCAACAGCACCCTGATCGGCGGCGGCGGCAACGACACGCTGGTCGGCGGCGGGGGCGACGACTTCATCCAGGCCGGCAGCGGCAACGACCTGATCTCGGGCGGTCAGAAGGCGAGCACCCTGATCGGCGGCAGCGGCGCCGATACGATCTACGGCGGTGCGGGCAACGACGTGATCGATGGAGGCTCGGCGCCTACGACATCGAGGGCGGGGGTGGCAACGACACGATCTATGGCGGCCAGGGCCATGCCGAGTTGCAGAAGAACGGCACGATGCTCTACCCGGCGATCCACGGCGGGGATGGTCACGTTCTGATCATCGACATGAGCGAGGTCACCGCCAATCAATATCACTATCCCACGAGCGGCTCCGCCGCCATCGTCCAGGGCTTCAGCGGCTTCGGCGTCGATCCGTACAACTCGGCGATCACCATCGGCCCGACGGCGGACGACCCGAACCCCACGCGGATCTACTGCGACGGCGGCAGCGACACGATCTACGGGGGATCCGGCGGCGACATGATCGTGGCCGGGGCCGGCCCGAGCGTGATCTACGGCGGCGCCGGCAATGACTCGATTCGAGGCGGGTTCGGCCCGGACACGATCTACGGCGGCCCCGGCAGCAACTCGATCGAAGGCGGCGTGGGCAACGCCACCATCTACGGCGGCGACGGCGACAACGTCAATGGCGCCGGCGCGGGCGACGGCCAGAGCTCGGGGAGCAACCTCCTGATCGGGGGCTCAGGAAACAACCTGATCTTCGGCGACAGCAAGGGCAACGACACCATCCTGGGCGGCACCGGCAACGACACGCTCTACGCCGGCGCGGGCGAGGACTACCTCGACGGCGGCTCCGGCGCCGACGCGCTTTACGGCGGCCCGGGCGCCGACACCTTCGTAGTGCACTTCAACCCGGCGGGCGGGACCGAACAGGACACGCTCCAGGGCGGCACCGGCAACGCGACGCTCCTGCTCCAGGGCCCGCCCGGCCAGGACAACCACATCGACCTCACCTCGGTCCCGGGAACAACCGAGACCTACACCGCCAGCCTCTACAACCTGGACACGAGCGCCTACGACGGCGCGGTCAGCTTCACCCTGCCGCCCAGCATCCCGCAGCTCTCGATCGACGCCGGCACGGGCCACACTGCGCCGGGCGTGCCGGCGAACGATGAGGTCGTGGTGGATCCCTCGGTTCAGGAGGGCCTCTCGATCTTCGGCGGCGACGGGAACAACACGCTGATCGCCGGCTCCGGCGACGACACGCTGGTCGGCGGCCTGGGGAACAACCTGCTCGTGGGAGGCGGTGGCGATGACATGCTCTATGGCGACCCCAGCGTCTACCCGGCCGACGATCCGACCCAGGTGAAGCTGCCGTCCTCCAGCACGCCTGCCTCGGCGAAGCCAGGCAACGACACTTTGATCGGCGGGTCCGGCGATAGCCAGCTCTTCGCCGGCGGCGGCAGCGACCTCTTGATCGGCGGCGACGCTAGCCAGGTGAACGGCGTCTGGGTACTCCAGTCCTCGGCGGCGAACGACCTCATGTATGGCGGCGCCGGCGCGGACCTGATGATCGCCGGGCCGGGGAGCACGGGCGCGCAGATGTTCGCTGGATCGGGCCAGGACACGCTCGTCGGCGGCGATGCGTCCGACGTGCTCGTCGGCGGCGATGGCTCCGACCTCCTGCTGGGCGGCAACACGCAGAACATCATGATCGGCGATCTCGGCGGCACGACCGGCAACACCACGATGGTCGGCGGCGTCGGATTCGACACGATGATCGGCAGCAACGGCTCCGACGTGCTGTTCCAGGACGATACCACGCCCCAGGCCCAGGCCTACTGGACCCAGACGATCAACATCGCCAGCACCGAGTTCAACGTCCAGCTCGTCCAGCCGCCCAACCCGCTGGCCGGTCTCACGACGATCCCCCAGTTGCTAAAGGCGTTGGCCCAATACCAGACGGAGGAGGTCCAGCTCGAGGCGCAGCTCACCCAGCTCGAGAGTCTCCGGCAGCAGTACCTGAACGATAACGAGACGGTACCGCCCTCGCTCGTCGCGCAGATCGCCGACGTGGACAACGAATTCCAGGGCGCCCTGAGCGAGCTGAGCATCATCGCCACGGGACTCTATCCACCCGGCGCGCGGCCGCCCCGGTCGATGCCAGCTTCATCCTGGGCGGCTCGGGCATGGACACGATCTACGGCGGCTCGGCGCCGGCCAAGCTGGTCGGAGGCGGGGGACACACCACGTTCTTCGACCAAACGGCGATCGATCAGAACGACACGCTCACGGGCGGCAGCGGTGGCGTGAACACCGTGGTCTTCGAGGATATCGCCGGGCAACCAAACCAGATCACGTTCGCGGATCAACCTCCGAATGGACTGGTCATCAATTTGACCGGACAGAACGGCCAGCTTCAACCCATCTCGCTGGCCAACATCTCCAACATGCAGTTCATCGGTGTCGAGTTGCTGGGCACCAATGACTCCCTCACGATGGACACGAGTCAGCGACCGACTCTCGGCGGGAATTCCGTCGGGATTCAAGTCCTGTGCGGCCCCGGCAGCGATACGATCGAGGAGACCGCCTCGACCACACCGCAGCCGTGGGCGGTCACTATCAATGGCGGCTCGGGTGCCGATCTCGTCGAAGTGGATAGCGACCTTCCGACTCAGCCGATCTACGCGCCCTTGTCGACAGGCGCCGGCACGAGCGAGCTGGAGATCAACGGCGTGGGCAGCGCCGTGACCGTCCAGGTGGGGACGGGCAATCAGAGCGGACTGCTGCTCGTCGACAAGCAGCCGGTGGGCTCGCAGGCGGCTTATTCCTCGTTGAAGGTGGTCGGAACGCCTTCCTCGAGCACCCCGATCTTGAACTCGATGGGCCCGATCGGGTCCATCCCGAACGTGACTCTCCAGGGAGGCAACGGCCCGGACGTGACGAACAACATGTTCGCCGCGGGGGCCACGATTACGCTGATCGGCGGCGACGACGGCGCTACGAACAACATAACGGCGACGGGCGGCACGAGCGAGCTGACAGGCGGCCAGGGGACGAATACTTTCAAGCTCGTCGGCCCCGGCGACTACGACGTGCAAGGCGCCGCCTCCCAGACCAATGCGCTGGTGCTCCAAGGCGATAATTTCGGCGATACGATCAACCTCATTCAGAATGGGGGCGGGACGATCGTCGTCACCGGAACTCTCGCCGCGACCGCCACGAATATCACCAGTGTCTCGGTCACCGGCGGGTCCGGCAACGATGACATCAATGCATCCGGAATGAGCATGGCGGTCACCCTTAACGGTGGGGGCGGGACCGACACTCTGATCGGCGGGGCCGGGGATAACACTCTATACTACGATGGTCCGCAAAGTGTCTATGACGGCGGATCAGGAAGCGACAACGAGCTTGTCTATCAGGCGAGCAATGGTGGGGATATCGTACTGCTTCCGGACGTGCCAGCGGGTTACAAGTTCGCGGTCGACCTGGACGGCTCGGAGGCGGACATCAACCCTGTCGATATCGATTCCTTTCGAGTCCTGTCACCGACGGGCACGACGGCCGCCTACGGCGTGGGCGACACGTTCTTCAGCACCAACGACTGGACGAGCTCAACTGCGAACAGCCAAATCAATGTCACGAGTAGCAGCATCACCCAGGAGGACGACCAAGGTTACTACTTGTCTGGCACGGACGACACACAGGCGCTTGTCGCCCCGCGGTCCATTGTGAGGACCTATTTCGAGCAGGACTGCTTGTTCACCGGCTACTCGTACGACCCCGCCACGCAGGGAAGCATCACCGGGATCGAGCCGAGCTTCACTGTGAGCCTTCTTGGAATTTCATTGTATTTCCCAAATATGCCATATATCAATCCTCCTTATATCGATGCGATGTTGGAGCAAGGGGGGGAAGACTACTACGCGCACGGCTTGGGTTATCAATTGTCGGGTACTAACGGTGATGAATGGGTGAGCACCGGGTATACCAGCTATCTGAGCAGCAGTGCCTTCGTCAACGATGGTTCTTCCCCCAACTTCACTAACGGGGGACCGATCCAATTCGGTTTCTACTTGTGGGTTAACGACTCCAATGCCGGCGGGTCGGACCCGTTCCCCGTCAACAATTTCACATGGGGAGTTAAGGACTTTCAGGCCTTGATCAATCGAGGCGGCGCCGCTTGGACTCCGTGGGCGGTGAACCCGGTCATTCCTCCCTTGTCGTTCGTCGGGGCTTCTGTGAGCGGCGGCGAAGGCGTTAATACAGGGTTCCATGGGCTGTTTGAGGATCTCAACGCTTCGGCTGATCCGGGGCTGTCGATCACGTGGTTGCCCGGTGTCACCACCGAGGGAACTGTGTATTATGATATCGTTGATGA
Source organism: uncultured Isosphaeraceae bacterium (assembly GCA_963781785.1). Lineage (GTDB taxonomy): Bacteria > Planctomycetota > Planctomycetia > Isosphaerales > Isosphaeraceae > CAWAHD01. The sequence continues at coordinate 3,625,247 of CAWAHD010000002.1, forward strand.
TAGATGGATCGGCTTCGGTGATTATGCTCTGCCCTACGGCACTTACCAGATCGTCGCGACCCTCTCCGATCCGGCGGGGCCCGGCATCAGCGACATCACGGAGTACACTGGGGGAGTGGAGCTGTCGAGCGGGAACCTTGACAACGTCACCCCCCTGTATGGTGCCACTCCGCTCGACTCCGATGTGCAGTCCTACGTTATCAGCAACATCGACGACGCCGTCTTCGACCTCCATTCGGATGGGACCCTGTGGTCCGTTACGGAAGTCAACGACGGGACACCATACCAGCTAGCCAGCGACGTTCAATCGATGCAACTCTCGCCCGACGGCGTGGTCTTCGCCTTGTTGGACGGCACGCTCCTGGGCACGAACGGCTATGGGGCGGAGCCGGTTCCCGGCGCCGACGATATACAGTCATTCGCGGTCGAGGATAGCGGCAACGTATACGCAGCGAGCGGCGGGACACTGTTCGAGTTTCCGGAGGCCGGTCCCGCATTCCAGGCCGTGTCACTGACCGTGGCGGATAGCTCGGGTGTCGAGGCCGTCTTTCCAGATCCCGATGGGGCGGCGGTCGACGTGATCTTCAACGATGGCTATGCCTACCAGCTCCAGGGAACGCCGGGTGCGCAGTCCTGGAGCCTCATCGCGACGCCGAGTCTGGTCGTGAGTCCCCAGACGGCGAATGGCCAGGCGATCACGACGATAACGGCCGGAACTCCGATCCCCGTGACGTTGAGCGAGCTCACGGAGGTGAACGGCCAGCCGGTGACGGACACCGGATACACCGGAACGGTCCGGATCAGCGGCGACGGCCTGGCGGGCGGCTCGCCGCCGGATTACACCTTCACCGCGGCCGACGAGGGACAGCCCACGGTCGACTTGACTCTGGACGCCGCCGGGCTCCAGACGATCAGCGCCGAGGACGTGAGCAACAACGCGATTTTCGGCTCGACTACGGTGACGGTCGATCCCGGCCCCGTGTCGTCCTTCGATATCCTCGCGCCTCTGTCGGGCGTGATGGCAGGCGCGGCGGCGACCTACGGCATCGCCGCCGTCGATGCCTACGACAACACGGTGCCGACCTACGATGGGACGGTCACCATCACGAGTACAGACACCAACTCGCAGGTGGTCCTCCCCGGGCCCACGATGCTGAATAGCGGTACGGGCTCCTTCGCCGCAACCCTGGACACGGCCGGAAACCAGACGATCACCGCGACCGACACGAGCAACAGCACGCTCCAGGGCAGCGGCCAGGTCGCCGTCTCCCCTGCGCCGGTCTTCGGGCAGGTCGGGATCACCCTGCCGCCGGGGATCTTCGTCGGATCGGGCTGGTCGGTCGATCAAGACGGGAACGTGGACGAGCCCGGCGTCTCGGCGCCGACGGGCGACGTGATCGGCGTGGGCGAGCCCTTCGTCGTCACGCTTACAATGGAGGACCAGTATGGCAACCCGATCAACCCCTCGTTGGTTCCCGGTGGCACGGCTCCGACGATCGGCTTCGGCTTCGCGGCCGCGGGCGCGTTCACGCTGGGATCGGCATCGACGGCCTTCATCGTCCCGGCCAGCGGCGTGCTCGCCGTCCCGATGACGCTGAACGTCGCCGGCAGCCAGAGCTTCAACATCAACTATTTCGCCGCCGACCCGAGCGATCCGAGTGAAAATGACTCCTTCAGCATCCCGGTCACCCTCGTGGGCGCGCCGCCATCGCAGACCGTCGTGGCACCGTCGGCTAACCCGGTGGCTGCCGGGACCCCGGTGACGCTTACGGCCACGATCACCGGCAGCGGAGCCGCCCCGCCGACCGGCTCGGTGACTTTCTACGACGGCACCGTCCTGCTGGGAACCGGGACCCTGAGTACCGCCAGCGGCGCGACGACCGCCACGCTGAGCGTCCCCACCGCGCCGACCTCCGGCACGCCGTCGCTGGACCTGGGCCCGCAGGAAATCACAGCAGTGTATTCGGGCGATGCCGACGACCCGCCGAGCACGTCCGGGGTCGTCACCGTCGTGGTCGGGCAGACCACCCAGACCACCGTGGCCGCGCCCGACGCCACGCCCGTTTTCGGGCAGCCCGAGACGATCACGGCCACCGTCTCCGGCAAGGCGGCGAATGTCGTCCCCACCGGGACGGTCACGTTCCAGGATGGTTCGACGATCCTGGGCACGGCGACGCTGGACCCGGGCGGCGTCGCCACGCTCACGACCGCGGCGCTCCCTCCGGGCGCGGCGTCGATCACCGCGGTTTACTCGGGCGATGACGAGGACCTGGCGAGCACCTCCACCACGCCGCCGCCGCTCACAGTGGGCCAGGATGCGGTCGAGACCCTGTTGACGGCCTCGCCGAATACGGCGGCGCTCGGCCAGTCCGTCACCTTGACTGCCACGGTGTCCGTGGTGAACCCGGGCGCGGGCAACCCGGGCGGCACCATGACGTTCGCGGAGGGCTCGACGACGCTGGGCACCGGTACGCTGAGCATCGTCGACGGCGTCGACACCGCCACGCTCACGGTCCCGGCCGCGACGCTAGGATCGGGGACGGACACCGTCACGGCCTCGTATTCGGGCGATACCAACGACGGACCCAGCACCCAGGATACCGAGGGCTCGACGACCGTCACGGTCGGGACCGCCGGCGAGGTGGCGACCCAGATCGCAGTGACACTCTCTGACAGCCCGGTCGCACCGAACGCGGCCGTCATGCTCACGGCCATCGTGACGCAGGTCGATGCGAGCGGATCGTCTCCGACGGGAATGGTGTCGTTCTACAACGGACCCATCGATCCCAAGAACCCCATGACGAACTTGCTGGGCACGAGCAGCGTGAGCACCATGAGTGGAGTCACGAGCGCGAGCGACGTGGTCTCCGCGGGTACGCTAATGGCCGGCGACTATCCGATCGCGGCCGTGTACTCGGGCGATTCCGCGGATTTGCCCAGCACGTCGGGCACGGTGGCGCTCACGGTTGCCGCGCAGTCGGCGAACCAGATCACGACCCAGACCCAGGTGATCCCGGAGCTCACGTATCTCGACTCGGGCCAGACGGAGACCTTGACTGCCATCGTGTCGAGCTACGTGGGGGGCGGTGTGCCAACGGGGACGGTGACGTTCTACGACGGCACGATGGCACTGGGCATGGCGACCCTGAGCACCCGTCCGCCAGCCAGGGCAACGGCCTGGCCGCGAACGACTATGTGCTCGCCACCCTCGAGAATATCCCGTCGACCGACTTGACCGACGGCGCGAATTCCATCACGGCCGCGTACTCGCCCGATTCGCCCGGCAAGAGCGCCGGCTACCAGCCGAGCACGTCGGCCCAAACGACAGTCACGCTCGACCAGGCGACGACCACCACGGTGGCGGTCACGTCGTCCTCATCGGGCCCGGTCTTCACGTCCGGTCAGCCGGTGACCTTCACCGCGACGGTCACCGTCGAGAGCCCGGGCACGGTCACACCGACGGGGAGCGTGCGCTTCGAGGACGACGGGGCGGTTATCGGCACGGCCATGGTGGTGCCCGTCGTCGGCGAGACCACCGAGGTGACGGCGACGTATCAGACGTCGTCGCTGCCGCTGGCCGCCCAGTCGGTCACGGCGGTGTACGGCGGCGACCAATCGAATCAAGGCAGCACCTCGCCGCCGGTCGACTTCGCGGTCGGCAGCCTCAAGCAGAACGTGACGCAGACCACCCTGACGGCGACGCCGGGCCCCCTGACCGTGTACCAGCCGGTCACGCTGCAGGCGAAGGTGAACATCGTTGTTGCAGCCACCACCAACACGGCAAGCGACACGCCTACCGGGACGATTACGTTTCTGGACGGGTCGACGCCGCTGGGGTCGCTGGGCAGCGCGTTTGGCGGCGTGACCGTCTCCTTCACCACTCCGCTTATCCTCAATGGCTTGACGATTCTCGATACCCAAACGCTGGACACGGCGGCCGGCGGCGCAGCGGAAACCTTCACTGCCTTGTCGAACGGCTCGACCACCGCTGGCTCGGCTGCCGTGAGCGTCGCCAACGGTGCCACCATGGCGATGTTCTCGACCACCGTTGACTACACGACCAGCACCGGCACCGCCACGGCGATCATCACCGGCACCTTGACTGTGAGCATCAGCAATGGGGTTGCCACCGCCCTTTGCAGCGTCACACTCAACGGCTCGACGGTCACGGAATCGTCCATGCTCGGCACCTCGAACGGTGCGCTCATCGCGATGTTCAAGACCACGACCCTGGCGGATGGGCCCCACTCGATCACGGCGATCTATAGCGGCGATGCCGACAACCTCGCCAGCACGGCACCACCCTTGAGCTTCCAGGTCGGTCAAACGGCGACCGGCACGCAAGTGCCGGACACGTCACTGGCGGCGGGCCAGCCCCTGGTCGCACAGATCATCGGTCCCGGGACGCCAACGGGCACGGTGACGTTCGATGAAATCACGACGAACCCCGACGGCACGCAGCAAGCGACGACGCTGGGCACCGCCCCCGTGAGCGCCGACTCGGCGTCTCTCAACGTCTCGCTCCCGCTCGGGAGCTATACCATCGACGCCCAGTACAGCGGGGATGCGAATGATCTTCCGAGCGACTCCGGGCAGGTCTCGATCGGTGTCAACCAGAATTTAGCCGTGGTGAGCTTGACTTCGTCCGCCAGTGCCGTGGTCGCGAACCAGACGGCGGTGACGCTGCTGGCCACTGTCACGGTGGAGAGCCCGGGCTCGGGAATTCCGACCGGGAGTATCGAGTTCTCCGACAACGTCGGGTCGCTGGACTCGAACACGCCGGTCCCGCTGACCATCGTGAGCGGGGTGGCGACCGCGACCCTGAGCGGCATCACGCTTCCAGCGGGGCCCGATACGATCTTGGCAACCTACGTGCCCCCCGCCGCCGGGCCGGCCGACACCGAGGTGGCGAGCCCCGCCTCGATCGTCGTGAACGGAGATTCCACCGCGACCGGAGGCACAACGGCGACGCAGACGTCCGTGAGCGCTCCAACCGTGCCAGCATTTGGTCAGCCGGTGAGCTTGACCGCAACGGTTTCGGGCGGGTCGTCCCCGTCGGGAGGAGTGGACTTCTTCGACACCGGCACCGACGGGTCGGTCACCTATCTGGGTACGGCAAGCCTGGGCGCGCCGGACAGCCATGGCAATGCCGCCGCCACGCTGGCCGCGCAGCTTTCCAACGCCGGTCCCAACTCGATCACGGCCATTTACACCGGCGATGGGACGAACGTCGCGAGCGCGTCGGCCGAATCGACGATCACGGTTCCGCAGGCCGCGACCGAGGCCACGATCGAGGATACGGGCTCGGGGTACAGCACGCAGCCGGACGAATTCACCTCCTCCGTGACCGAGCAAAACGGAGGGGCTGGAGCGCTCGAGGGTACCGTGACGTTCTACGCGAGTCCCTTTGGCTCGGGCGCGTCCGGAACCGAGAACGAGATCGGTACGGCGAACGTGACTAACAATGCAACCCAGCCCGGCACGGCCGTCGCCATGATCACGACCGCAACGCCGCTTCCGACCGGTGTGTACGCGATCACGGCCATCTACAGCGGCGACGGCAACAACCTGGGGAGCACGTCAACCGTGGACTTCGCCGTGGGCACGAGCTCGCAAAACGCGACTCAACCCATCCTCTCGCCTCCGTCAGTGGCGTCGCCGGTCTTCGGACAGCCGGAGGTCTTGACCGCGACTGTGAACATCACCGTGCAGAACGATCCTGACGTGGCGACTCCCACTGGCACGGTGACCTTCTTCGATGGCTTGACCAATTTGGGAACCGCCACGCTCACCGTCTCGAATGGAGTGGCCACGGCCGATCTCACCACCTCGGCGCTGCCGGCAGGTTCCTCGAATTCGATCTCCGCGGTTTACAACGGTGATGCCAGCGACATCCTGAGTTTCTCATCCCCGATGAGCATTACCGTGATGCAGGCGGCCACGACCACCGCCGTGAGCGCGTCCACAAGCACTGCGGTTGTCGGCGAGCCGGTGACGCTCACGGCCAGCGTGACCGAGCCAGTTGGACAGGACGGAGTGCTGACCGGTTCCGTGACGTTCTCCGACGGCTCGACCGTGCTGGGGACGTCGACGGTCGTTGACGCCGATGGAGCGGGCACGGCCGCTCTTGTCACGACGGCGCTCACGCTTGGCGATCCCTCGATCACGGCGGCTTATGCAGGCGACGCCAACAACCTGCCGAGTCAGACCAACACTCCGATGGACGTTACGGTCAGTCAGGATTCGACCGATGTTGCACTAGTCGCCTCGCCCAGCTCTGAGTTCTACGGCCAGACCGAAACGTTCACAGCCATCGTCGCCCTCCTCGGGCCCGGCTCCAGCAACCCAACCGGCTCCGTGACCTTCCGGAACGGCACGGTCACCCTCGGTACCGGGACGCTGAGCACGACGGCCGGCGTCACCACCGCCACGTATTCCAGCTCGACAATGGCGCGCAGAACGTACTCGGTCACGGCCCAGTACGGCGGCGATTCCAATGACGAGGGCAGCAGCAGCAACAGCGCCGGCGTGACGGTCAACGCTGCCTCGCCGGCGGTGAGCGTCAACCCCGTCAACCTGAGCTACGGCACAGCGCTTGCGAACGGCCAGCTCAGCGGCACGGCCACCTCGATGCTCGGCGGCAAAGTCGTCGCCGTTCCCGGTTCGTTCAGGTACACGAGCGCCGCGGGCATGGTGCTCGATGTCGGCAACGGACGGATCGAATCGGTAACCTTCACACCGACCGACTCGACGGACTACAACACGGCCGGAACGCCCGTGACCGTCAACGTGGCCCGGGCCTCCCCGAAGGTGAGCGTTAACCCCGTGAGCCTGACCGCCGGCGCGGCGCTTGAGAACAGCCAGCTCAGCGGCACGGTCACCTGGACTGTCGGCGGCAAGGTGGTCATCGTTCCTGGTTCCTTCCGCTATACGAGCGCCGCGGGCACGGTGCCGAGCGCCGGGAATGGCCAGAGCGAATCGGCGACCTTCACGCCGACCAACTCGACCGACTACACCACGGTGACCACCACCGTGATCGTCAACGTGGCGGCGCCGCCGGTCCCGCTGGTCACTGTCAAGCAGGTCTACCTGGCGAAGCTCAACAAGAAGCACCAAGTCACCGAGGTGTTCGTGGTCTTCAGCGGGCCCGTCGATAGCACCGAGGCCGACCAGAAGACTGGCATCTACCGTCTCGCCACTGCCGGCAAGCACGGATCGTACACGGCCAAGAACGCGGGGATCATCCTCCTCAAGTCGGCGACGTATACCGAGAACGGGGGGGTTGACTCCGTGGCCCTGATCCCGAAAAAGCCCTTTGCCCTCACCAAGCCGGTTCAGCTTCTGATCAACGGGCTGCCTCCTGCGGGTCTCCAGGACAGCGACGGGCGCTACATCGACGGCGATGGTAACGGCACCCCCGGCGGCAATGCCATCGCGATCATCGCCAAGAGCGGCGAGACCGTCAATGGTGTGTCACCAGCACGAACCGCTGCTCGAACACCGGTCCGAGCGACCGCGGTCATCGATGCCTTGCTCGCCCGCGGCGAGCTGGCCGGGTCGAGAGACTCCGTTCGCCTCGAGGCGCGGGGCATCACCAGGAGAAGTGATTCCTTGGGGATTACCAATGGCAGTTGACTTCCCGATCTTCAGTCTCCGGCTGGACCGCGGATCTTTTCAGATTTGAGGTCGCGGATTCACGTTTCGTCGCGGCCTTGCCGCGATAGCAGATTCTCAATCGGGCTCGACGCCCAGTTCCCGCAGCCGGGCGGCGAGGCGATCAGCACGCTCGCGCTCTGCCTGGATGAGCTGCGACTGCTCTTCGGCACGCCGGTGCGCAGCTTCGAGTTGCTCGATCACCTCGACGTACGTGCGGAACCGTTCGCCGTCGGGGCGATGATCTCAAGATGATCGGGTCCCTCTGCCGGCTTGAACCGGACGCCCGGCCGGGGACTGACGAATCCAGCCATCTCGGGAATCTGCTCCAGACGGCCACCCGCGCGCCGCCAGCCCTCCAGCGAGCCATCCTCCGGATCGTAGATGTGTGGGGCTCTACATACCGGTGCGCTCGCGAGCCGTCACTTCGCGATTGAGCCGGTTTCCGAGCCGGTCTTTCTCGACCTCGAGGTCGTAACGTGTCTGGAGGTTCAGCCAGAACCGTTCGGAAGTGCCGAAGTACCATGCCAGCCGCAGCGCGGTGTCCGCGCTGATCGAGCGCGACCCGTGCACAATCTCGTTGATCCATCGCGCCGGCACGCTCACCGATTTGGCCAGCCGGTACTGGCTGACGCCGAGAGGCGACAGGAATTCCTCCAGTAAGATCTCCCCGGGGTGGACCTGCGGTCGTTTGCGGCGCGCCATGACGGGCTCCTCTGTGGTCATCGACGATTTCCACGTCGTGTGCATCACCGCCTTGAGAGCGAAGGCAGATGTGGTACTGGTCGTTGACACGGATGCTGTACTGCCCTTGACGATCGGCCGCTAACTTTTCAAGGCGGTTGCCGGGCGGCACGCGCAAGTCGTCCAGCGACTCGGCGGCGTCCAGGAGCAGCAACTTGCGCAGTGCCGCACGCGGAAAGACTTCTCTTCGATGTGGATTCTACTATAATTCTCGAACGTTACAGAGGTCTTCTTCTCGATACGACTGAGGGAACTCGATATGGGGGCCGTCGGCGGATCGGGCGACGCCGATGGAAATGTCTAATCGACTTCCGGACGCTGATCCGCGGTGATCCGGCACCGAGCTGCAGCGCCTCTAAAGCCCGATCGATGCATTTCCTGGGCGATTTTGACGGCAGCTTTGGGACGGTCTGCGTGCCCAGCATGACACGCCGCGGAACCGGTGTGTTCCGGGATCGTCCCGCACAAGGGAAAGGTGGGACCGTGACGGCTGATTCTTGGGCACACGGGGAGCGGCAACGATCCGAGCAGCCGATTGACATCGTAGATTCTTCAGGGAGCGTGAGGCGCCCGCCGAGCTCCAGACAACCGAGACGATCACACCATGACAGGACCCGGCAGGCACCTCACAATCCCCGGAGAAGGGAAGAGAACAGTGGTTTGGGCAGGATGGCGCCGGCGAGAGCGGGATCGGAACCTTCCTACCCCTCGTGGGGTGCCGGGCGCAGTTGCGAGGGCAAGGCCATGCGGACGACAAAGGTGAGAGCACTCGACGGTCGCTGGCGAAACTGGGCTCCGTCATGGCTGGCAAGCCACCGCCCATCGCGGCTGGTCCTGCCCAAGCCGCCAGGGGCGTCGGCCGCCCGCCCATCGGTGGCTGGTGCCCCGGCTGGGGCCTGGCGCCATGTCTCGCGCGAAGATCTCAAGAAACGCATCTCGACAGCCGCGATCGCGTTCAGAGGTTACGACGCGACCAACATCGGCCGCAGCCCCGAGTTCTTGACGCATCCCGTTTATCGGCCAATTGTTCGGGCCAATCTCGATGCAGCCGCCGCCCTCTGCGGCGAGGTCCTGGGCAAGAGGATCGACCTCGTGGCGAGGGTGCTCGCGGCGGAGCCGTCTACCCTGGAATCCTTCGTCGAGGATATCGGCACGATTGTTGGGATGGAGCTGGCCCAGGTCGAGATCCTGGAAAAGATCTTCGAAATCCCCGTCCGGCAGGCGCGTCTCTGTTTCGGTCATTCGATCGGCGAGCTGTCGGCGCTGGTCCTCGGGGGCGTGTACACGCTCGACCAGCTCTTGCCGGTGCCGCTTGGCCTGGCTACCGACTGCGCCGAGCTGACCCCCGGCACGACCATCGGGATTCTTTCGGTGCACGGGGGAACGCTCCATATCGAAGACGTCGAGCATCTGTGTGCCGCGATCAGTCGGCGCGGGCACGGACTGATCGGGCCATCGACGTATCTCTCGCCGTACCAGGTCCTTCTCCTCGGCCAGGGTGACACGCTCTCCCTGCTCGAGGACGAGATGCGCGCTTTCTTGCCCGCCGGGGTCACCTTGCGGCGCAAACCCAACCGTTGGCCACCCTTGCACACGCCACTCGTCTGGGAGAAAAACATTCCCAACCGAACGGCGATGGTGATGCGTCACATTGGGGGCGGCGAAAAGAAACCCGTGCCGGCGGTCGTCTCGTGCACGACGGGCGTGGCCAGCTACGACGAATGGAACAGCCGCGCGATTCTCGCCGACTGGACCGATCACCCCCAGTGGCTCTGGGATGTGATGGAGAACACGCTGGCCTCGGCGCCGAGATCGTGATTCACGTGGGGCCCGAGCCCAGCCTGCTTGCCACCGGCTTCGAGCGGCTGAGCAACCGGATTATGAAACAACTGAAGACCGCGCACCTCGAGCGCCCCGGGACCAACTCGGCTACCGGCATCAGCCGTACCCGCCGGCACAATCGAAAGCCTCCAACGAACGCCGTCCTGTTGTGGGCGCTGTTCCTGAACCATATCATCCTGGTGGACTGGCTGCCCGATCAAGAGGTAGCTTGATTCAGAGGTGATCTGATGGAAACGCAAGTTCACGAACCCGAGACCCAGACATTCGTCGAAGCCGCGTTCAAGCTGGGCGGCAAGAGTGAAGAAGAAGCGCGTACGACCGGCAAGGTCGACCGGGCTGACGACCAGGTGGACGCGCTGTTCGCGGCGCGGTACCAGACGGCGCACAGTCCCGTCCATCGTGCGGTCTGGGACCACGCGATCCCGACCGAGCTGTTCATGCCCGAGCCCGCGGTCTCGTCGGCCGCTTGCGAGCGGACGACGCAAAGCTCGCTCGAGGCGGTCAGCCGCCACCGCTCAGCGCATACCTTGTATGGGCCGGACGGCAAGGTCTCGCAGGCGGTGCTCGACGACCTGAGCGCCGCCGGCTACTGGGGCGTCTTGATCGACCCGCAGTACGGCGGTGTCGGGGCGTCGTTCGCTTCATTTGCCAGGTTCTTGACCCGGATGGCAACCATCGAGCCCAACCTGGCCGGGATGGCGTCGGTCCACGGCTGCATCGGCGCGGTCGATCCTTTGCGAACGTTTGGCAACGCGGACCAGAAGGAACGGTATCTTCCCCGCCTGGCCAGCGGCGAGCGGCTGTCGGCATTCGCCTTGACCGAGCCGTGTGCCGGCTCCGACTTGACGGCGCTGCGCACCCGAGCGCGGCTCGACGGCGACGATTACGTGGTCGACGGCGAGAAACTGTTCATCACCAACGCCGTCGCCGGCCGGACGATCGGCCTGGTGTGCCTGATCGACGACAAGCCTTCCGTTCTGATCGTCGACCTGCCGGATCATGAGGACGACCAGTTTCAGTTTGTGCCCTACGGTCTGTTCGCACTCAAGCGATTGCACAACCAGGGGCTCAAGTTCCGCGGTTTTCGCGTTCCCCGCGAGAACCTGCTCCAGCCGGCACAGGGCGACGGGCTGACGATCGCCTATCACGGCCTGAACCTGGGCCGGGTGGCCCTGTGTGCCACCGCGGCGGGCTCGATGCGGGTGATGCTGGCCAACTTGCTGCCGTGGGCAAAGTTCCGGCGCACGTATGGGGCAGCGATCGTCTCGCGCGAGCTGGTCCTGCGGCGGATCGGCCGGCTGGCCGCTTTGATCGTCGCCTGCGACGCGCTCGTTGACTGGTGCTCATGGCTTCTGGACCAGGGATTTCGCGGTGAGCTGGAATGCATCGTGGCCAAGATTTTCGGCAGCGAGGCTCAGAAGGAAGCAGCCATCGAGCTGTTCATGAAGACGCACGGCGGCCGGGCGTTCCTCCGCGGGCACTTGTTTGGAGAGAACGTTTACGAGTATCTCGCACCTTGTATCTACGAAGGAGAAGGCGAGGTGCTGGGCATGGCGTTCTTCAAGTCGCTGATCAAGGAGCACGGCAAGACGTACTTCGAGCCGATCGGCCGGTCCTTGCAGCGGCCCGGCATTCGCAACTTCAACCCGGCAGACCTGGTCCAAGCCTGGGAGCTCAGGCATGAGCTGGTGCGCTACATGAAATGGCGGGCCGGCGAGAGGTCTAGCCTCGGTCGCAGGCTGCACCTCCGGGACCCAGCGTTCCCCGCGAGCCTGGCCGGTTTCGCCCAGTTTGCCGTGTCGGCGCTCGAAGCGCAGCCGGATCGACATCAGCGGCGTCATGACCAAGTACCAGCTTCGCCAGCCCGACCGGCAGTGCACGATCGCCGAGCTTTCCGGGCGGATGCAGGACATGCCAGTGACGGTGACGACGAGCATGTGGGCCGGCCGGCAATCCAGCGAGACCATGCGGGCCTCGACCGAAGTTCGCGGACAGTATCTGGAGCGAAGCCGGAATCGCATATCGAGGATGCTGGCACCATGTTTGGAGAGAGCTGGCCCAAGTAGACCACCTGGAAAAGGTGCTCGTATCCCACGTTCGCCAGGCGCGCCTCCTCTTCGGTGGCTCGATCGGCGAGCTGTCGACAGCGGTGGCCGCTGAACTGGATGCGGTGGATCCGGAGTCTGAACCGAGAACGGGCGCAGTGGCGTCGCGGCTGCCGTGCGCGCGTTGCATTCGAAAACGGCAGCGATTCCGCGCTGCAGAAGACCGCGAACGGTTGGACGTCCCCAGATAAAGGCGCGGCCCTTCGGGCGCATCAGAAAGTGCGGAAGCTCTGACTAACGGGAAAGACCGAGTAAAGGCACTTTAGAATGCTATGCTGGACGAACATCCCGGCCGGCCAATGGAACCTCGCCTTCGCAACCACGGGAAGGGGCAGGGTCCTCGTCCCGGCGGTATTGATGGCTGTTGAGGACTGCGAGCCAGTGGTCCTTTTTCCGAATGTGATAGATTTTCCCTGCACGAGAAGGTTCCTCGATCAGTACTCAAAAGATCACTCAGGTTTTCTCGGTCAATCTGCAGACAGCGAAGGCGAACTGAAAGAGGCTGGGGGGTGTGAGCTCGAACGTAACGTCGCCAATGCCCTGATTCGTATTCTCAAGGCCACTCCGCCCGGCAGCGCCGATGCGACTGCGTATCATCGCCTGATGTCGGGCGTACTCGAATTCATCTTTTTTCCAAACCTCCTCTCGCCGACGGAGGAGCTTGAGATTCACGAGGGGCGCAAGCGAATTGATATTGTCATGGAAAACGGCGCCAGAGAGGGCATCTTTCAGAGGCTCAGGGACTTTCGCAAGCTGCCGTGTAGCTTCGTGGCAGTTGAATGCAAGAACTACACCCGTGAGATTCAGAACCCGGAGCTTGATCAGCTCGGGGGCCGCTTCTCACCGCTCCGTGGAAAAGTTGGAATCATTTGCTGTCGCCGGTTTGAAGACCGACATCTTTTCATCAAACGGTGTAAGGACAACCTGGTCGATGACCGTGGACTCATCCTCCCGCTCGACGATGAACGGGTGCTCGAATTGCTCGAATTGATCCGTGCGGGCGACCGCCCCAGCGTGGAGCACACACTGACGACGTGGGTCAACGAGCTCTTTCTGTGACGCTTTACAGCGCAGATTGAGATCGCTGGGAGCTCCGAAGCGGGCAGCCGCCCTTGGTGGGCCGGCCGAGGTTCCGGCTGGACCGCAGATTACCGGGGACGAGCACACCGGCGTGCTCGTCGCTTTCGGCAGACACGCGGAGGAGGGACTCGCGGCCGAGTTCCCCGCCCAACCCGACTTGCGCCGCGGACTGGCGAATACCTCTACCACCTGGGTGTCTCGCTGAACGACAAGGGACGACCAAAGGAAGCCGAGGCGGCCTGCACCGGTGTGCTGGCGCTTCGCATGCAGTTAGTCGCGGGGTTCCCGAACCAACCGCGCTTAAGGAATAATCTGGCCGGACGTCGGTGAACGTCGCGAACTTTTGCAACGGGCGCGGGGATCCCACGGCCGCAAGAGCGTACCTCGCCGTGGACGGGACCCATCACGCTGCCGCCCCAGAAGCGCCCGGAATTCCCAGGAGTCGCGACGGGGGGCGGTGCGCGGCGGCCTGGCGCCGCCACACGATGGAGATGCCGTGGTTCAAGGCACTGCCGCAACGCGGCGTCTTTACGGTGACTGCCTTCTTCGAGCCCGACGCTGGTCCCGGCGCCGCGCCTTCTGTCTCGACTTCTTGAGACGATCGGTGAGTACGTGATCGGGGAGCGCCCGAGCCCAACGATCCGGCAGAACGCCCGCCAACGACTCCGGACTCCCATCCACCGAAAGCTGCAGGATCGCTTCATGCAAGTGTGCCCAAGGCCCGCGACGATGCCCCTTCGCGCCCGCGAGAACCGCGGACAGCACCGCACGCGGACCCGCCCGGACACTCCCGAAGACCATCGAGTTTTCCCGGCCGAGTGCCTGATCCTGAAACCGACGCAACCATCCGGCTGAAATGAGGCCGGGGCGATGCATTGGCCGGCCCCTTTCGGTCGATTAAGATTATTGCAGTTAATTCGAGTTCACGAGCAGACTCTGTGAAGGCCGAAGCAGGAGACAAGTTGCGCCTGAAGGCTGGAACCCACGCCGGAGCGCGTGGTTATCTTGATGCGTTCGACGGGGAAAAACTTGTGGTCCGGCTTGAGGTGTCGGGGCTGAAGGTCCGCGTGACGCCCGAGCAGATCACGAACTTCAGCCTCGCGGCACGGAAGGCGTGGGTAACCGATCCCGACCGGGCCGTCGGGCGGCGGAAGGGGACAAAATTGTACGATCGGGTTTCCGTGACCCTCCGCCTCGACCGTGATATCTGGGAGTATTTCGTGGGACTCGAGGAAGACGGGACCATCGAGAACCGCACCGCGCTGATCAACGGGTGGTTCCGGGAGAAGCTGGCCGAGTTGGCCAGTGAGGGACGTCAGAGCTGATGCCCAAAAAGGTCACACCAGAGCAGCGCCAGGCTGTGCTGAGCATGCTCGCTCGGGGCCAGGACCGCGACACAATCGCGGCGGCGGTCGTGGTAACACCCGGCCAGGTCTCGGCCATCGCCGCTCACGTCAAGATGGGCACCTACGCATTGCCCGCTGTCGAGGAGCCGTCACTCGATGCCATCCCCGAAGTGATGGAAAGGACGAGCAACTTGCTCCGCATGCTACAAAATCTTGACGGGGCTCAGGGGCGAGAGCCCAGGCTCCAGCGGTCGCAATACTGGTGAGCGGAGTGTAGCAAACGACCAAGCTACTTCTGTACGGCTTCCTACATGGCGATCCACGATGAGCCGATGTGACGAACCGGACGACCAAGTGCAAGAAGAAGAGCCGTTGCCTCCGTCCTCGACGGTGACATTTCTTCACGCCGTCGGGCAATCGACCATCCGGCAAGGGATAGCTGTTCCCGTCATTGCTCAGATTGCGTGGCTTTCGGGGGTTCAAAAAGGGCGCGCTGTCCCTGTGACGATCAGATTTGGTGAGGGAGAATCGGTTTCGGCTACCTTGCGAAGGATCAATGAGAGAACTGCCATTCCTCGAGTTCATCCTGACTGGCAGCATCGTAATTGCTGGAATCGAGATACAGGGCCGCTGAAGTTAGCGTGCCGCAGAAAGTTGGACTACGCATGAGCGAGCACTCCGAGATCGAATGGACCGACGCGACTTGGAATCCCGTCCGTGGTTGCACGAAGATCACGCCCGGCTGCGATCACTGCTACGCCGAGACGTTCGCCGAACGTTTTCGTGGAGTGAAGGGGCATCCTTACGAGCAAGGATTTGACCTCCGGTTCGTCCCGGGAAAGCTGGAAGAGCCGCTTCGGTGGAAAGCGCCGAAAATGATCTTCGTCAACTCAATGAGCGACCTCTTTCATAAGGACGTGCCGGATGACTACGTCGAGGCCGTCGGTCGCGTCATGGAACGAGCGAACTGGCATACCTACCAGGTGCTGACCAAGCGATCGTCCCGGCTGCGGAATATGCTCCAGACGCGGCTACAATTCGCGGCTGGCCTTCCCCACATCTGGTGGGGAGTTAGCGTCGAAGACCGAGCGCACGGCCTGGTGCGGATCAAGCATTCGCAGCAGGCCCCGGCCGCCGTCCGATTTCTGTCGATTGAGCCGTTGCTCGAAGACCTAGGCGAGATCAACCTAGACCCAAAACAAGCGTAAGAAAAAAAAGCGAAATTAGCTTACTGTTATGTGATCACTTCATTGGTCCAGGACGTACCTTCTACGGCTCAGGGGACGTCTGCCCCTGATACCGCCCCGACTGAGTCTCCGACATCCCTCACCCGCTTTCTCTGTTAGTGGCCCACACGGATCGGGGCATCCGGACCCCGACTTCATCCGCTCGCCGTTCAGCATAGCCAGCATTCGTGCAGCCGCTCGACCAATCGCAGGAAAACCCCCTGCCATGGATTCCATGATAGCAGTCGGTAAAGCAAGCGTCGTCCGCCCCGCACGATCTGGCAGGGCATCTGGATAAATGCCGCACGGTATGTGGCGAACTCCATCCTCATCAGCGTCCGTTTCTCGGCCTCGTGCTTGACCTGATGCCGAGGCGACACGGGAACCAGTAGGGCGCTCCAGGCCTTGAGGCTCCACGCTAACGACCCCATCACCATGTACGCCCAGTTACTGACCAGGTTATCGACGGGCGTCGTCAGCGCTCGCACGCCGTTTTTGAGCTGGGCGATCAGGTTTTCCTGGTCGCAGCGATCGTTCGCCGAGAAGACGATCTCCTCCGCGGTCATCTCGCGATCATTGGTGATGTAAAAGAAGTAGCGATATTCTTCGAACAGTCGCATCTGCCCCTTGTCGACCTGCACCCGCTTGCGAAGAACGATCATTCGGTAATTCTTTCTGCACGCAGTCGGCCGATATTCGAACTCCGCGACCATCTCCTCGAGCAGGTGGATATTCTCGTACCCTCGCTCGCGGACAAGCTCGGGTTTGAACCGCTCGGGCTTCTCGCGCGGCGTGGTCTTGATCCGGTACTGTGGCGGTCGTCTGAGAAGCCGGTACGAATTGGCCGGCAGCCCATCGGCTTCCGTCTTGAGGCCATCGGACGCGGCGTATCCGAAAATAAAGCGGATGTCGCCCGCATCATCCCACCGATCGAGATACCTGGTCTGGGCGAATTTGGTGTCCCCCCGCATCAGAATCTTGCGGAAGCCGGCTCGACGGCAAAGTGCGACGGCCTTGTCCAGGAAGATGTCCGCCCGCTCCTGCGAGGGGCGATTGCCGCTCCGGTTGAACAGGAACAACGGTTCAGCCGTGTTGGCCAGCGAGACCAAGAGCGGATGGTAGCCATATTGGCCGTCGTAGGTGAAATCCATCCCTTCCTTGCACTCGGCATCACTGGGCACGATGCTGCCATCGGCCTCGATGACCGCCTCCTCGAAGAACTCGGGCGGCTGAGAAGACCAGACTCGCAGTCGTGACTCATTGAAAATGTCCATAAGGTTCAGGACATCAGTCTCGAAAAAGCGGCGGCAAAAATCCCCGGCCGTCGTTGGGTCGGGAATCCGCGTGGCCCCGAGTGCGTCGAGATAGACCTCATCATTGCGCCGCAACTCCAGGTGCTCGATCCGTTCTCCGCCGGCGAGGCTGTTGAAGGCAATGTTCAGGACATGGTCGGATTCGTGGTACGGCCGATGCTGCTTGAGGAGGTGAAGGTTGCGGTCGATGTCCCTGACCAGTCCAATCTTCTGGGCCAGCAGCAGAATGGCTCCAATTCCGCCGGCACTGAGGCCCCGGACGCGATCGGCATACTCGTACTGGATATTCGTCGCGGTCATCATAGGCACAGACCGCTCGGGGCCGGGCGAGTTGTCCAGCCGTTTCTTGATTCGCCGTCGACCCTCTTGGAAGATTCTCTTCTTGCGTGCCACACGCTTTTTTCGGACAGTAGCACTCACTCGAAAGCCTCCTTGTTCTGGAATAGTGATCATGTGATTTCAACTACATTATTCCAAAAACCTGCGAGGTTTTCGAGCTTTTTTCCAAAAATCGCTCCAGGCGAACTTTAAATCACGCTTGGTTGGGGACTAGTTTCAATTAACTTTGCGGACCGGAGCAACAGTGCACCCTCTGAGTTTTCTCCATGGCCGTTCCCCTCGACAACGGAGCCAGTGAGAACGACCAGAGCCCGCTTTTCGCGATGCTCGCTCTTGTCGAGGCCGTGATCGATCGCGATCAGCTTGCTTCGGCGTACTCCGAGTGGAGGAATCGGAAAGATGCCATCCTCGCCGATATCTTGACGGAGAAGGGCTGGCTCCAGCCCGAGGACCGCCTCAAAGTCGAACAATTGATGCTCCGGCATCGCCGTCATGACCTGGAGGAAACCCAGTCGACCCTCGCCCCCGAGGCGACGCTTCTCGACCAGGATCGCGCCCAGACTCTGGGCTTCATCGCGTCAACTACTGACGCGACCACAGTGCCACGGGGGATAGGCCCTGAGGAACAGGTCTGCGCGCTCGGCGTCGAAGACGCTGAGCGCTATACGCTCGTGCGTCTGCACGGAGAAGGAGGTGTCGGCCGGGTCTGGCTGGCGCGCGACGAGAAACTCGGCCGCGAGGTTGCACTCAAAGAGCTGAACCCCACGAAAGCACTCGAAGCGTCGGCCCAGTTTCGCTTCGTCGACGAGGCACGAGTCACCGGCCAGCTCCAGCATCCCGGCATCGTGCCCGTTTACGAGCTTTCCCGGCGTCTGCTCGATCAACGGCCGTTCTACACGATGCGCTTCCTCCAGGGGCAGACGCTCACCGAAGCCGTCGACGATTATCACAAGCTCCGACTGGCCGGCAAAAGCTCGGCGCTCGAATTGCGCGAGTTGCTCGGCGCGTTCCTGGCGGTCTGCCAGGTGATTGCCTACGCCCACAGTCGCGGCGTGTTGCACCGTGACTTGAAGGGCCAGAACATCGTCATGGGTGATTTCGGCGAGGTCATGGTCCTCGACTGGGGGCTGGCCAAGGTCATCGGCCAGGACTCGTCAGTCCAGCCGTCCACGAACGCTTCGGACGGGCCGGGACGGCTTAGCTTGACGCGAGACGATTCCGAGGAAAAGACGATGGAGGGCTCGGTCCTGGGCACCCCGGGCTACATGTCGCCCGAACAGGCCGAAGGCCGGCTCAAAGAACTCGACCAGCGAACCGATGTCTACGGCTTGGGCGCGATCCTGTATCACGTCCTCACGGGCGAGGCACCGTTCACCGGTGCGACGGCCTCCTCGATCCTCGCGCGAGTCATCCAGGAGCCGCCCACGCCGCCACGCCGGCATGTCGTCACGGTCGCACCCGAGCTCGAGGCAATCTGCCTCAAGTGCCTCTCCAAAAAGCCGTCAGATCGCTATCTGTCGGCGAGCGAACTCGCCAACGACATCCGAAACTATCTGGCCGATGAGCCCGTGACGGCCTATTCGGAGCCGTGGACCCGGCGCATTCGCCGCTGGCTCGGCCAGCATCGCACATTTGCCACGGCGGCGGCGGCCACTCTCCTGGTCGCGACCGTGAGTCTCGCCATTGCAGCGATCTTGCTTGGAGCTGCCAACGATCGTGAAGCAAAAGCCCGCGCCGAGGCCGAGGCCCACTTCCAGACCGCTCGCGATGCGGTTGACCAATTCTTCAACAAAGTTGGCGATGACCCGAGGTTGAAAGCCCACGGACTGGAGCGGCTGCGCCAGGACCTCTTGAAGCAAGCACAATCGTATTACGAAAAGTTCGTCATAGACCCAAGCACCAGGCCGAGCGTCGAGGCCGAGCGTGGTTTGACGTACCTCCAGCTCGCCAGGATCACCGCCGAGCTAGGTCAGACCGCCGAAGCCATTCCCCTGGCGAAGAAGGCGCGCACGATCTTCGAGACACTTGCGCGAGATCACCCGCGTTTCTCAGCCTATCAAGCCGGCTTCGCCAAGGCCGAGATTTCCCTGGGCAACGATTACCTCGCAAGCAATCAGGTGCCCGAAGCCAGAAAGTCGTTCGAGAATGCGGACCGAACCTGGGAACGGCTTGTGCGAGAGAACCCGAGCTCCGTGGAGTTTCGATATCAACGGACCGTGACTCTCAACCGGCTCGGAAAGGTCGTCGCGCTGGTACTCCAGTCCGCCGAGGAAGGCGAGAAAATCCTCGAACTGAGCCTCACACTCGGTGAGCGGCTCGAAACCGAGGCACCCGATCGGGCTGACATTCAGAACGAAAAAGCCGAGACGCTTCTCTTGCTGGGGTTCTCTCGCGTCAAAACAGATTTCGATCAAGCCAGGATCATGCTCGAATCCGCCCTGAAGATCCGTGAAAAACTGGCCGAGGAACATCCCAGCGAGCCACAATATCAATCCACCCTGGTTGACACCTGCGTGTTCATCGTCGTGTCCTACTCCAATGCCAGGGTGCCGGACCGGGTTGACGAGATTTTCAACCTCGTTCGGCCGGTGAGCCAGAGATTGGCCAGAGAGCACCCGGACGTGGCGGTTTTTGTCGAGAACGACGCTTTGATCACAACCGTCTTTGCAACCTCGCGAGCAATTCGCGGCGATCATGAGGCGGCGAAGGTACTTGCCGAAGAGGCCGTGGCTCGCAACCCGCGATCGGGGATGACCGCGCTTTACGCCGCTTGCTTCTATTCCATGGCGTCGGAACACTGCCGGCGCGATGCCAAGCGACTGAAGGCCGAGCGCGAGCGGCTCGCCGACGAGTCTCTGAAGAGGGCGATGGAACTCCTGAAAAAGGCCCGGGAGACCGGCCTCTTCCAGCTATCCAATTTCCGGGAAGGGCTCGAAACCGACCCCGACCTCGCACCCCTGCGAGCCCGAGACGAGTTCAAGAGATTTCAGGCCGAGTTGAAGCAGGACGCGGCGACCGCTTCGCCCCAGCCATGATGGGCCGGCGAGATGACCGAAGCGACTGGGCCGCGGATCGATCGGACCGGCGAGGATATCATCGATTCCGACCAGGAAAACTCAGCCAGATCGGCAATCTGGTTACTGCCAAGGGATTGGAGTCTCTGCGACCCTTTGGAAATCGAGGATTAGCCGACCATGCTTGCCAGGGCCAGCCCGAGGGCCAAGACGATCACGAGGATGCAAAGGACAATCAGCGCCGGAGGCGGTTCGGCCAGAACGTCGCCGATCTTCTCCCCGATTCGCTCGAGCCACGTCTCGGCGGCGGAGGGAGCTCCATCCTTCGCCTCCGCCGACCCGAGCTCGGCCATTGTCCGGTTCATCTGAATCAACTCTTTTCGATATTGCGCGTGCACGTCGCGCCCGGACTCGATGCCCTCCTCTTCGAGAATCTTTCGATGGGACGAGATATCCTTGGTGGAGCGTGGTTTTTGCTCGTTCTTTTCCACCAGGCGCGAGGCTTCCCGTGAAGTGCGACCGGACGGACGAAGGGCTGATTCGATCAAAGACCAGTCCAGCGACGGCTCGGGCTCGGCGGGAACGGACGGAGGGACGGAGGTCGGCGTCTTCGACCTTGGTTCCACGCTCGTCTCGCGCTGGGATCGACCAGCCGGCGAGATCAGCGCCTCGAGAGCGTCTGCAACGTTGGCGGCCGATCCGAAGCGATCGTCCGGGCGATGAGCGAGGAGACGGTCGACAATCGCGACCAGGCGGTCAGGGAGGCCCGGCCGGACTTCCGTGATCGGGACATGACCCTGCCGGATCCGCTTGATGAGTCGATCCTCTCTGGTCACGCCGGGGAAAGCATATGTGCCTGTGAGCAGGCGGTACATCGTGCATCCCAGACTGAAAAGGTCCGTCCGGGCGTCGACCGCCTTATCCTTGACCTGCTCGGGCGACATGAAATCCGTCGTCCCCACCACGATGCCTTCGTCGGTATCAAAGATGTTGCCCGTCTGCGCGGCCATCCCGACCAGCTCGCCGCACCCGAGATCGAGGATCTTCACCGTCCCCGAATTGACCAGGAAGACGTTCGTGGGCTTGATGTCGCGATGGATCACCCCCTTTTCATGGGCGTGGGCGAGGCCCCTCGCGGCCTGCGTCATGTACTCGATGACCTCGTGCGGGGGCAACGGCCCGCGCCGTGCAATGACCCGTTCCAGGTCGTCCCCATCGAGATACTCCATGACGATGTAGGGAGCGCCCTCATGCACGTCGGCATCGATGGCTCGGACCACATGAGGATTTTCGAGTAGCGCAACAATCTTCATCTCACGGAAGAACCGGGAGACCGCAGTCTCATTCAATGAAGTGGCTGGCAACATCACCTTGAGGGCGACCAGGCGATCCATCAACAGGTGCCGCGCCTTGAAGACCCGGCCCCGGCCGCCCTCGCCGATGTGGTCGAGCAAGGCATAGCGGCCGAAGGTCAGGCTCTTCTTCCCTTTCAAGAGCCGACGGGCCTGGAACTCGGTGAGCGTGCCTTCGCTGGTGAGTTGATGAGCCAAGGCCAATGGATCAACATTCTTCGTCCTGTGAGCGAATCGGTCCTGCACCTCCCGATTCTTCGCATCAGGCAGGATTCCGGACTCTTCGATGGCCGCGAGGAATTCGGGAGCCGAAAGACGCACTGGCCCGGATTTTGGGTGTTCAGGCATGGCGCGATGGCTCCGGATCAGTCTGCGACTCATCCGAGATCGCAAGCATACTTGCACGCTTGTGATGCGTCGAGAGCTGTCTGGTTGGAATTCAGGCACCCTTGAGAATAAGCGGAGGGGTCGAAGAAAACCAGATCAGGCAGCGGAAGTGTTCCGTGTTCCGTTCTCGATGTCCCGTGTTCCGTTCAGTGGCCGATGAGATACATTACGTAGAGCACGGATTGAAACTCGAACGCGCTGAGCTGACAGCCAGACAACTGAGAACGGCCGAGCGCTGTTTGCTTAGCCTCGACATTGCGTTCCATTGATACGCAGTTTCTGCGCTCACGTGCCACGGTCGCCCTTGTCCGGTGCCGAGAAGGCGCCACAGGCTGCCAAGCATGCGCAGCCAGATGATTTCGTCCTTTCCCGTCAAGCCGGTGAGGCGGGCCAGCGCCAGCGCGGCGTCGATCGTGGGCAGGTCCGGCGCCTCCGCATCCGGTTGTCGCACGAGTTGCGCGGCCATCATCTCGGTGGCGCGTAAGACCTGATCCACGAGTTCAAGGGTGAACGACTTGGGATTGTCCCAGCCCAAGTCGCCGCCGCAGACCGTGCCCGTCCCATTCGCCCGATCGAAGGTCAAGACGAACTGCTCGCCGAAACGGCTCTCGAAATACCCGTGCTAGAGATCGCGTCGGTCGGTGTTACGAAGGCGAGGCGGTTGGCCGCAACAGTCGGTGTGGTTGCACCCATAATACTGCACGATTCGACGGCCTGGTTCCCTGTTCAGGTTATTTTAAATCGCTTCGCTCGCGTTCACGCCGGACGGCAAGACATTGGCTGCGGCGGGAGTCGATCCGCTCGTGACGCGGTGGGACGTGGCCTCGGGTCGGGAACGCCGGCGGTTGATAGGGCATCTCGGGACCGTGCGGCTCGATTGCCATCTCCCCCGACGGCACCACGCTGGCGTCAGGCAGCAACGACGGGATCGCGCACTTGTGGGATTTGACCAGGGACGAGCGAGCGATACCTGGAATGCCTCGGTAAGCCAGTCGGGCGAGCCAATCGTCAAGCCTTGACGTGACGCTCGCCGCTCAACTTTTGGACGTCTCCGTCTTATTGCGCGTCCATCCTTTCATCCTTGTTTTCGCCGTCAGTTCCCGACCTGTCCGCCGGTTTCTGCCAGTGCGCTCATCAGCTTTTGCAGTGCCTGGCTCTCGAGCTGGCGGACCCGCTCGCGGGTCAGGCCCAGGTTCTCGCCGACTTCGCGCAGGGTCATCGGATGATACGATTCAAGGCCGAACCGCATCCGGATGACCGTGGCCTCGCGGTCCTCGAGCAAATCAAGGTGCATGAAGATCCGATCCAGATCATCGGCTTCAATCAACTGAGATTCAGCGCCCTTGCTTCGATCGTCGGTCAAGACGTTGTCCAAGGCCGGCCCGTCGTCGTCGGAGTTCTCCGAATGGGGTGTGAGATTGTTGACCCGGATAGCCTTGGCGACGATGCCCATTTTCTTCTTGGAAAGCCGAAGGGCTTTGCCGACCTCTTCGTGAGTGGGGGCTCGCCCCATTCGGTCTGTCAAGACCGCCGTGGCCCGCCGCCATTTGGAAAGCAGGCTGACCATGTACGCGGGCAACCGGATGGGTTTGCCGTTATTCATCACCGCCCGGCGGATCGATTGCTTGATCCAGTAGCTGGCGTATGTGCTGAAGCGTGTATCCATCATGCCGTCAAAGCCCTCGACGGCCCGCATCAGACCTAGATTCCCCTCTTCGATCAAATCTTCTAAGTTCAATCCTTTGCCCAGATAACCACGCGCGATGTTGACGACTAGCCGGAGATTCGCCTTGACCATGTGCTCCCGTGCCAATGGATCCCCCACGGCCACCAGTTCCGCCAGCTCGCGCTCTTCCTGTGCAGAAAGGAGGGGTGTGCTATTGATGTCGTGCAGGTAGATCTGCAAGGGAGATGAGTTGCTCACTTCGCGCTGCGCGGACCGGCGAGGATTCATTGCGGGGCGCTCCCAAGGATGTCATGCGTTGGCTGGCGAATGATAGCGTGGATGTGTCGTGGTATCCGCCGCGTCTTCACAGCGGGCAGAACCTAGCGGCCGATTGCCGAAGGAAATCTAGAACGCGCTTTCCGCTATGTCAATTAAGTTTAGTTAGCCGCCGGTGAAGACAGGTTTGGCGACCCGGTCAAGCGGACGCGATGCTGTTATCGGTGGGTACGATCTCGGCCGCGCTGGCGGGGCTGATTCGGGCGCGGGTTGTCAGGAGCTCGGTCACCCATGACCGCGACAGGAAATAGGGCCGGCGGAGTATCGATCGCATCGTGGGATGTGTGTGGCCGCGCGACGGTTCGCGCAAACGGGCTCGTACGGGAATCAAGGCAGGTTCCGGTGAGGGGATGACGACCTGGAGCATGAAGAGGACGTGGCATGCACTGCCGGCGATCACGAGGAAGTGGAAGATTTCATGGGCTGCGAAGACGCCCGGAAGAAGGACCGGCCACTTCGTCAGGTTCAGGACAGCCCCGACGCTGTAAAAGACACCGCCCAGCGGCAGGGGCAACAGGGTTCGGTGAGAGAAGATCCGCGCCAGCTCGAAGTAGCAGAACAGGGCACCCCAGCCCATGACCAGGTAGGTCAGGGTCGAGACCCACATTGGCATCGTGCTGCCGCACCAGACGCGAGCGGCGCACGCGAGCGCGGCGGTCCAGACCGTGGTGAGCGTGCCCCACCACCACGAGCCTCGCATCAGGCCCCAGGCGACCGGGGTATAGGTGCCCGCGATCAGCAGGTAGATCCCCACGTGATCCAGCCGCTGAAGCCGGAGAAGCGGCTCGCCACTGACCTTGGCAGCATGAAACAGGGCACTGATGCCGTAGCAGGCAGTCAAGCTCAGGCCGAAAACCAGCAGGCAGAGCGCCTTGATCGATTGATGCCGCTGCGATCTGCGGTGGCGCTCGGCGCTGAGTCCGTCGATCGGCTGGGTGCATCGCTTGAGCAGGAACCACGTGGCGGGCAGCGCCAGCATCATGCCAGCACCGTGGCTCCAGGCGTTGATGGGCTCGCGAAGGTCAAACAAAAGCATAACGCCCCCCGCGGACAGTTGACCCAAGGGTCGATTCGTTCGAAAGCTGGGCGGCGGATGACGACGAGTTATCATCCTGTCTTCGACGTCGGTCGGGCCTGTCCTTGATGAATTATTCGGGGATCAACACAGAAGAGCAAGGATGCATGCTGTGAACCCGAAAATGCCATAATCTGGGCAAATCCCCTTCATCTGGCCCTCTAAAAAGCGCGTTCGCCGCCGGCGAACGGTCTCTGTTGCCGGTTGCCGGGATTTGCGACAATCCCGATTGGCGGTTGGACGCGAGCCATCGGGAGGACGGATATGCCTGCGCGATCTAGGTTTCTGGCGTGGGGACTCGTTGCAGGATTGGGGATCGGCTCGATCCTGGCCCCGGAAATCGCGGCCGGCCAGCCTGAACAAGATCAAGCGGCAGCGAAGGTCGAAACTGCGGCTCCCAGCCGGGAAGCAATCCGGAGGGCCGTCACCAGGGCGGTGCCATTGTTGGTCAAAGCCAGCGCCGATGAATATCCCAAGCATCGTGCGTGTTTCTCGTGCCACAACCAGGCGGTGCCGGCGGTGGCCCTCAAGGTCGCCCGGCAGCGCGGCTTCGCCGTTTTTGCCCAGACGATTCGCTTGATCGCTGAGCACACCGAGGCCGGCCTGAACGACGCGCCTGATGCGTATCTTAAGGGGGAAGGCCAGCCTGGAGGCGTGGTTCTCGCCGGCTTTGCGCTCTGGGCACTGGAAGCCGCTGGCTGGCCACGCGATGAAACGACGGCTGGAGTTGCCCACTACCTGGCTGTCAGCCAGCGCGATGTCGGCTCGTGGCACGTGAAATCGCGATCGCGTCCGTTTCAGGCCTACTCCGACAGTGGATTTCCTCACGGACGGGACCAGTTCATCTCGGCAGCGGGAAGTGCTTGGGCCGTCGCTGCCCTGGCTCTTGCGTGCCCCGAGAAAAAATCGTGAAATCTTAACTTCCAGTTTGCGAGCGGCATCAATCTTCCGATTTGGCAACCGGCGTGTAGAGCGGTGGGAGCACCACGGTGATCGAGATCGGCACGACCTTGAACCACCGATTCCTTCTCGACAAGGAGCTGGGCCGTGGAGGCATGGGGGCCGTTTATTCTGCCACCGACCAGCTTCTGGAGCGCAAAGTCGCCATCAAGGTGCTCAAGGAGCAGAGCGGTGAGGAGGTCGGCAAGAAGCTCCGGCTCGAGGCGCAGATCGCCGCCCGGCTGCTCCATGAAAACGTGGTGCGAATCTACGACTTCGGCCAGGCCGATGCTGCCTATTTTCTGGTGATGGAAGAGGTCAACGGAACCAGCTACTCGAAGCGGTGGAAGCAATTGACACTCGTCGAGCGGCTGGAGGTTTTGGCCCAGGTGGCCGAGGCGCTCGATTACGCGCATCACCAGGGTGTGGTGCATCGGGACGTCAAGCCGGCGAACGTCCTTCTGAATGCGAGCGACGTGCCCAAGCTGTCGGACTTCGGGCTGTCGATGATTGCCGAGAAGGGGGACCAGTCGAAGACCATCCGCGGCACACCTCACTACATGAGCCCGGAGCAAACTCGTGGGGGCCGGCTAGATTACCGTACCGATCTGTATTCGTTGGGGGTGATGATCTACGAATCGGCGACCGGCGGCGTGCCGTTCAGCGGGACGTCCACCTCGATCATGTCGCAGCATTACGCGGTTGAGCCCGAGCGACCGCGAGTGCGAAACTCGCAGGTCTCGCCGGAGCTGGACGCGCTCATCATGTCGCTCCTCTCCAAACGGCCGGGCGATCGGCCCTCTTCGGGTGCGGTGGTGGCCGACGCGCTGCGGCAGGAGATCGAGCGGATCCGCGAGCGAGAGCGCTCCGGCGTGTCGCTGGCAGCGCCCGGAGCGGGTGCCGGTAGCATGAGCAAAACAATCGGCGTGTCGGGGGCGCCGCTGACCGAGCCTTCGCGTGCCGCGCAGCCAGGCGACGAACGGGCCGACCGTCGACAGGGGGTCGATGTCCGTGGGAGCGCCGGCGCCGAATGCATCATTCACCGAGTTTGGCCCGTCGATGGAGTCAGCGGCCACCAATGTTTCGGCGGGGGCCCGCCTGCCGGGCTCCGGCCAGGCCGCTGCCGTGATTCGTCCCGCCGCCACGGTCGCCAGCACGGGCGGCATGATCGCGCTGGTCCGTTCGCCGCTGGTCCGGCGGATGCTCGAACAGGTCCTGGCCGAACCGGTTCTTCTCTCGCCGGATGAACGCTACCTCCAGGGCCACTACCTGGCTTACCTTCTGAGTGGCTCTCGCCGTCGCGGTCTGTTCCTGCGCAGGCCGTCCGATCCGCGGAATGCCGACCGCGCGCGGCTGCTCCTGGGCTTGACCTTCGCAATCAACGCCGACGCCAACCCTGACGCAATCCGGGACGCGGCTGCTCTTTTAGACCAGCGGATCGAGGTCCGGCCCGCGCTGTCGCCGATCGTGGTCGCCAAGTACCTCGCGTGCCGCGAGAGCCCGGCCAAGCGAAAGCTATTCCGCGAGACCCGCAGAACGATCGCCACGGCCAGTGCCTATGCCCAGAAGCACATGATCGACGCCAAGGGGGTCTTGAATCCGGGCCTGATGCCGCAGAAGCTGGATGATCTGGTCCTGATCGCTCCGGCCCGCACCGAGGTCGATGACGTGCTGGTCGAGCGGTGGAACCGCGTTGCAGAAGTGTGGCGAAACGAGATCGAGTTTCGTACAGCCGTGCTGCGCTACGCCACCAAGAATGCTCATCGTGACCCGGCAAGCACGGGATTATGGCCGGAAGTCGTCTACCCCTTGATCGAGCGCGCTCGCTGGCATCGCCGCATCCGCACTCGCACGGAGGCCATGTGGGACTACCTCTCCGGCCGGCTCCTGCACGTTCCAGGCGCCGGCATCGTCCTGGACCGTGCCCTGGTCCGCTCGGTACCGGCACCTCTCGTCGCCCAGCTCGACGACTCGCTGGACCTGCTGGTCGAGAACCCGAAGCTCGACGACGACGAGGCCGACCCGTTTGCGCCCGTGCCCGACGAGGCTGACCGCCTCACCGCAACGCTCACCGGCAGCCGCGTGAGTCTGGTTGAGCTCGCGGCCGAGCCGGTCGATACCGACAAGGACAAGGGCATCGTACGGCTGGCCGATTCCGAGCCGCTCCGATTCTCGCAGGCAGAGCTCCACGAGCTGTGGAAGGAAGCACTGCAAGCCCTCCAAAACCAGGGGCAAGCCCGTCCGGGCAGCAAGCCGGCAACTCACCGTCCCGTTCCGGTCGGCCCGTATCAACTGGCGGTGATTCCGTCGATCCGCGGTCGCGCCGCCGGTCAAATCGCGATTCAAGGCATGCGCAACAAACAGATCGAGCTCACGACCCCCACTGTCCGCACCAAGGGCTCAGCCGCCAAGACGCTCGTCGCTACCTGGGTTTATTGCGATCACAGCCTCGTCATCGTGCACCTTGACTTCCAGAATGTCGAGCACTATGTCCTCTGGCACGCGCCGAAAAGCCATCAGCTCAACTTTGACGACGCCGGTGAGCTAAACCATGAGCTGTATACCTTGGGACTGGAACTCCCCGAACAGCTCGACCGCGTCCTTTCCCGCTCGTTCAAATCCAAAAGATCCCAGCAATGATCTCGGTCGCCAGTATCATCCCTGGCGACCGCCCGGCAATCCGCTCACCTCGGACATTTTGAACACCCCAATCTGCTGAATTTCGCTATCTATCCGTTCCTCCCTCCTTTCGAGAGAGGGCTTCCGTTTGCCGTTCTCGGAAAGAGCGATGTCGGCTAGGATTTGCGCACTCGGGGAGCAGACGCGCTCGATCAGGCCGACTCGAGATTCAGACAAGCCGGTCGGGGCGGCGAACCGATGACTCTATTGTCGAACTGACAAGTTGCGCGAGTGTGATGGGCTCGTCCCGGTCGAGCCGGGATGAGATTGAAGTCATTGAACATGAAAGACGCAAATGGAGTTGCGGGGCCGCCGCCGGGCCCACGTGGAAGCGGGCTGGCGAAGGGCCATTCGGTCGTCCGCCACGATGCGGAGATGACGAGCGGCAACGATCGAACGGAGGCCCTGGCCGGCGCTGGCCAAGGCGAGTTGCCGGCGTGGTGGGCTCGAATCGAGCGCTACTGGTGGGTTGCGCTGGCCGTGACGATGCTGGTCTTTTCGGCGTTTCCGATCGCGAATCTGCTCCTGGGATTCACGACCAAGGACTACGGACTCTGGTACCAGGTGGGTCTGGCCGTGCGCCAGGGGCTGGACATCTATCCCCGGCCGGAGACGCACCGGCTGTTTCCCTTCATGTATCCGCCCTCCGCGGCGGCGATGCTCGCTTGGGTCAGCATGCTGGGACCCACTGGCTCACTGCTGTTGCTTGTGGCCATGAACTCCGCGTCCTGGCTTGTCTGCATCGCCCTCTCCGTGTGGCTGGCGGTCAAGCCCGGGACACGCCGGCACCCGCTGGTCGTGATCGCCCCGTCACTGTTCATCATCGTACTCGTGCACAACGTCTATTTGCTCGGCCAGCCCAACCTGCTGCTCCTGGCGCTCTTGCTCGGGGCATTTGCCTGCTTGCGCCTCGGGCGGCCGTTCTCGGCCGGAACGCTGGTGGCAACGGCGGCTGCGATCAAGGCGTTCCCGATCCTCGTCCTGGGCTACCTGGTCTACCGCCGCATGTGGGCCGCTTCGGCGGCCACGGTGGCCGTGCTCGTCGCCTGGCTCTTGATCGCGCCGCTTCCTTTCCGTACGGCCTCCCAGACCGTCGAAGACCTGGTCGTCTGGTCGAAGGGGATGATTTTCACGTACGATTCCTACGGGATCGCCCAGCGTCCCTTTCGGTCGTACAGCTACAAGAATCAATCGATCATGGCGCTGGCGCATCGATTGCTGCGCGAAGTGCCGGCTGACGGCGAGGCGGTGTTGTCGCGGCGATCACGCGCCGGCCATACCGGCCCGCGGCCACAGAAGGGATTGCCGCCCATCGATCCGGCGACCGATCTGCTGTCTTTTCTCAAGCCTCATACCCAGCAAGCCGCCACTCCGGATAAACTCGAGGGCGCCCGCGAAGCGAAACTACCAATCGCTGGCGACGTCAAAGCCGGCCCGCCCGCGGGAGCAGCCGAGCGCCCGGCGCGGTGGGATGATATCCTCGATGGCGCCGAGCCCGCGCTCTGCGCCGCCTGGAAAGTAAACATCGTCGACTGGAGCTTTCGCACCGTGACGATCGTCACGGGAGCGGCTGTTGCCGCCATTTGCGTGTTCATCCTGGTTGTACTGCCGCCCTTCAATCGCCGTACCCGGGAAACGGACGCACTCGAGTTCGCCCTGGTTACCCTGCTGACAGTGATGTTTTCACCGCTGTCGTTCAATTACGCCTACGTCTGGCTGATCTACCCTGCAACGCTTGGCCTCTACCGTGTGACTAGCGAGCCGGCCGGAGCACCTTGGCACCGGCTCAAGGTCACCTGGATCACCGCCGTCCTCTTGTTTCCCGCGCTGGCCTTGCCCATGCCTCTTCCGGCGCAGGCCTATGGAAACCTGTTCTTGCCCGCACTCTTCCTGGTGATCGGCTTGGGGACGATGCTCTGGTTCGCTGGCCGACGCGGATCGGATCGAGCCGCGTCCGCCCTCTCTCATCTCGCTCACCGCGACCATCTCGCTCGTTCAAGCGTGATCTCGGTCGATGGCCATTCGTGATGACCGCTGCCGATCTCAAGGCACGACTGACCGATGGAAAGACCAGGGCACGCCCGGCATGGGACACGCCGGCAGCCCGATGATACAATTCGAGCATCGACCGACGGTTCCCGCTGGGTTAGAGTCCAGGCCGGAGTGTGCTCCTGTGACGACGCGATACCTGCTGGCCTTGTTTGACTCGGCCTACGTCATCGCGCTTTCGGCCTGGGTGGGAAGCACCTTGTTCTTTTCGTTCGGGGTGGCGCCGATCATTTTCCGGGTGCTCGGGGCCGAGGCAGGCGGAAGGTTTGTCCGCGCTCTCTTTCCCCGATATTACCTGTGGGGTGCGATCTCGGGAGCCGTTGCGCTGCCGGCGTTCGTTGCCGGGCCGCTTTGCTACCAGGAATACCGCGGGCCGATGGTCGGGGTGCAGGCGCTCGCGCTGATCGGCGGCATCCTGGTGATGCTGTACGGGGCAAACTCGCTGACCCCAGCGATCAATCGAGCGCGGGATGGTGGACCGGCCAGCCACGACCAGTTTCAGCGGTTGCATCGCCGCGCGGTCGGGCTTAATGTCTTGACGATGGCGCTGGGCCTCTCGCTGTTGATTGGATTTGCGATCCGGCCCGCTCCTCAGACCTCGGGGATCATCGAGATGAGCCCAGCCGAGCGTGCGCGCTACGCCAGGGCAGTGGGCCGGATCATCCAGGACGTGGAAGCGAAGCACGGCCTCCGGCCGCCGCCGCCGGCCACGCCTGGTGATCCATCGTCCCCGGAGGAGCTTGTTGGCTCGGAGACCGTCCGCGAAATCGAGTCGTATTATGATCTCAAGCAATTGCGGGACGACCAGCGGGCCGGCCGACGCTCGTCGCCCGCGCACGCACCGCCGCCGTGAGAGAACCATCTCATTTCGGAGTCCACGAGCCGCCGTGCCCGATCGGACCTTCCGTGGATCCTGTCCGGGCACCAGGCTCTGGCGAATGCCGGGCTCATTGACGTAGACTCAAAGAATCATGCGGTCGGGCGGTTCGTCTCCTGCGAGCCGCTCGTGCGCGGGGTGCGACGCCCACGGACCTGGCGGACGATGACGGCCGATCCTTCAACTTCTGAATCAGAAACCCAGCGAGCGCTTGCCTGCCGTACTCGCTCCGATGGGTTGTTGGCGGCGATTCTTCCCTTCGATCGCGTCGTCGTGGTATCGCACGTCAATCCGGACGCGGATTCGCTGGCCAGCATGCTGGGAATCCAGGCGCTGGTCGAATTCTCCCAGCCCGGCAAACCGGTGATCTTGACCGTCGACGGAATGATCGCGCGGTCCGAGAACCGGGCCATGGTCGAGCTGATGTCGGTTCCAGTGGTTCCGGTGGAGACGGTGGTCACCGACCCCGACACGGCTGTCGTGATGGTCGATACTCAGCCGCACACCGGGCGGCGCTACAGCGAGGCCGCAATGCCGCAGGTGGTCATCGACCACCACGAGACCGGAGGGGTCCTTGCAGGGGTCCTCTTTAGCGATATCCGGATGCATATGGGCGCCACAAGCACCATGGTTACCGGCTACCTGATCGAACAGGGAGTCGCGGTAACGCCAGAGCTCGCTACCGCACTTCTCTACGGAATTGAGTCCGAGACCACGGGATATCCGCGCGAGTCCACTTCGCTGGATGACGAGGCTCTGATCTGGTTGTTTCCCCGCGCCGACAAGGACCTTTTGGCGCAGATCCGCAACCCCAAGCTGCCCCAAAGCCATTTTGCCACGTTTCAGACCGCACTGGCCAACGCATTTCTGTACGACAAGCTGGTCGTCGCCTGGTGCGGGACTGTGACTCAACCGGACATCGTCGCTGAGATCGCCGACTTTTTCGTCCGGTTCGATCGGGTCGACTGGTCGCTGGCTGCGGGAGTGTTCGAAAACCGCATGAAGCTCTCCCTTCGCTCCGGTTGGCTGGGCGGCCGGGCGGGCGAGATTCTCAACACCGTGGTCAATGGCCTGGGCACAGCCGGTGGGCACGACAAGCGAGCTGGCGGTGCAGTCACCCTTCCCGACCTCGGCGCGGAAACCCAGGAAGCCTTGCTGCGGACGATTCGCCAGCGGTTGCTCGACCATTTGAAGATCGACGAGCAACAGGGACTGCGTCTCCTCAACGGCTTTCCCGTGATCCAGGCGCCGTGAACGAAGGCCACTGCGGGTTTCGGTGTCCTCGGCTCGCGGCACGGCGGTCCCAGAGATAAGCTGGCCGATACTGACTGATCAGTGAACCATCGGGGCTTGAGTAGCATGCTGGATCCGCATCACGTCGTTCGCGACCTCTCCGAGCTTTTGAGTCCGTCGCTCTTGATCTATCCGGCGCTCATTCGACGAAACCTCGAGGGCATGATTGCACTGGCCGGCGGCGCGGCGCGGCTGCGGCCGCACGTCAAGACCCACAAGATGGCCGAGATCGTTCGAATGGCCGAGTCGCTCGGCATCCACAAGCACAAATGCGCCACGATCGCCGAAGCTGAGATGGTCGCCGCGGCCGGGGGTGCGGACGTCCTGTTGGCCTATCCGCTTGTCGGTCCAAACCTCAAGCGATTCGCGCACCTGGTGCGGGGGTATCGCAATACGACCTTCCGGGCGACTGTGGACGATCCCGAGATGGCGCGGGCCTTGTCAGCAGCCGTAGAGGGGCTTCATCGCCCGGTTCCGGTCCTGGTCGATCTGGAGATTGGAATGGGGCGGACGGGAATTGTTCCCGGCGAGACGGCCGCCGAGCTCTACGCTCTCCTTGGCCGGTTGCCCAACCTCGTGCCGGACGGTCTGCACGCCTACGACGGTCACATTCACGACAGCGACCTGGCCGCGCGGCGACAGGCGGCCCAATCGGGCCTGGAGAGCACGCTGGCGTTACGCGAACGGCTGCTGAAACGGGGCTTGCCGGTTCCCCGGCTGGTCGTGGGGGGAACGCCCACTCTGCCGATCCACGCCGAGCTCACCACTCCTGGCGTCGAATGTTCGCCGGGGACGATCATCCTGCACGACGAGGGCTATCGAACGCGGTATCCGGACCTGACGTTCACACCGGCCGCCTTGCTGTTGACCCGGGTTGTGAGCCGGCCGGCAGCCGACCGCCTCTGTCTCGACCTGGGCCACAAGGCCGTGGCGGCTGACCCGGCGGGGCCGCGCGCCCGCCTGCTCGAGCTCGACGCCCGGCCGGTCGTTCACAGCGAGGAGCACCTGGTTGTCGAGACGGCCCAGGCCGGGGCAATCGCGCTGGGAACCCCGCTCCTGGCGATTGCGACCCACATCTGTCCGACCGTCGCCTTGCACCGCCGTGCGTATGTCATCGAAGACGGTGTGCTTGCCGGCCAGTGGGACGTCGCGGCTCGTGATCGCGTGCTGGGGGTTTGACGCCCACGAAGGATTGCCCATCACTGGCCGTGTCCATGATCACTGCGCCCTTACGAGACTGATTCGGGCCATGGCGTCAGCGTGGTAGCTCGAGCGAATAAACGGTCCGCTGGCGACATCAGCAAAGCCCATGCCGCGGGCCTGGCGGCCCAGCTCATCGAATTCGGCGGGTGGAACATAGCGCTCAACCGGAAGGTGCTTGGGCGAAGGCTGAAGGTACTGACCGAGCGTGAGAAGATCGCAGCCGATCGAACGAAGGTCTGCCAGGGTCTCGAAGACCTCTTCGGTGGTCTCACCCAGCCCCAGCATCAGGCCGCTCTTGGTGCGGATTTCGGGACACGCTCTTTTGGCATGGTCGAGGACCGAGAGGCTCACGTCATACTGGCTCTTCCTGCGTACCTGATGCTGGAGCCGGGCGACCGTTTCGAGGTTATGGTTGAACACCTCGGGCCGGGACTCGAGGACGACATCGATCAGTTCCGCCCGGCCATTGAAGTCTGGAGTGAGCACTTCGATCGTGGCGCCAATCCGCCGCCGCACGGCGAGGACGCACTGCCGGAAATGCTCGGCGCCGCCGTCGGGCAGATCATCGCGCGTCACGGAGGTGATGACGACGTGCAAAAGCCCCAGACGCTGGCACGCTTCGGCCAGGCGCTCGGGCTCATCGAGAGCGACCGGCTCGGGGTGGCCGCGGCCGACCGCGCAGAACCCGCAGGGCCGGGTACACACGTCTCCCAGGATCATGAATGTCGCCGTCTTGCGCGTCCAGCACTCCGACCGATTCGGGCACCGCGCACTCTCGCAGACCGTTTCAAGGCCAAGTTCGTCAATCAGGCTGCGCGTGAACGACATGCCCCCAGCGGCCGGGATCGGCCGCTTGAGCCATTCCGGCAGCCGGCGCCGGGGTGTGCCGCCCGGTGGCCCTGGATCGAGATCCGGATCGCGCAGAGGCCAGGGTCGCACCCAGGACCGTCAAGCTCGGCAAGCCGGGCCTGTTACCCGGGGCTGGGAGCATAGGCATGGGAGGCGACCTTCCGGCGGATCAGCGGGTGGTGGGTGTAAACATGGTGCCGCTCGAGGCCGAAGACTTCCTCGAGGCGGCGGACCAAAGCCTCGCGCACTTTGGGCATGGCGGTATGCCGCTGGCGCCGAGCTTCCATCGACGTGTGCCGCAGGGGGGCATTGCCGATTCCCGGCTCTTCGAGCACGTCGAACAGGTCGAGGTACGGGCCGACATTCAAGGTCAGGCCATGGTAGGCGATCCAGCGGGTGACGGCCACGCCGACCGTGGCGATCCGGGCATGGCCCGAGAAGATCCCCTGCACATCCGGCCGGAACGACCCCGTGAGATCGAATTCCTCGAGGACCAGCAGGATCGCGGTGTGCAGCCGATCCAGATATTCGCTGAGCGTCAAGCCAAAGGTGTCGAGCGGGAGGGCGAAGTAAGCCGCAAGCTGCCCGGGCAGATGGAACACGCAGCCACCGCCGCGATTGACCCAGTGGACCTCGATGCCAAGGGCATCGAGGGCTTCGTCGTCGGGCTCGATATGCGCCCGGCTTCCCGAGCGTCCCACGCTGATCGTGGGCGGATGCTCGCACAGGATCAGGACCGCTCCCCCTTGTTCCCCCAGTTCGTAAACGAGCCGGCGCTGAAGCTGCTGGACCTCGGAAAAGTCGACCAGCCCCAACATGTAGACTTCCAGTGGCGGCAGTTGCGGGGTTGGCCTCATCGTCAAGCAAGACACCAGCGAAGAAGGGGTGAGACACCCGGTCGTTCGCGTCCATCGACACGAATCCGCGACATCACCAATCTACACCTGGAAAAGACCCTCCGGCAAGTGCAGGTCGGCCCTTGAGGAGATCTGTCGCATGATCGCCTCAAATCACGGTTTTTTGCGAGCGGTCCGCTTGCCGGTGACCGGGGCGGCGTCAGGGAGCGTCTTGGATTCGACGAGCATCTTGCCCTGGGCGTGGGCAACAGTCACACCGGCGGCATTCGCAAGCTCATTGGCGACATCGACCGACCATCGCGCCGACTTCCACTCGCGTGACTGCGGATCGTAGTTCTGCTCTCCGTCCACCGTGTAGGTCCCGTCCTTGATGAGATTGCCGACGATGGCCCCCTCCGCCTTGAGCACGCCGGAAACCTTCACCTTCACGAGCCCGCCGGGCTGGGTTATGCTCCCTTTTTCCTTCTGGAATCGAAGCATCCCCTTGGCTGTCTGACCATGGCCCATCGCGAGCTGTGTGGGGGCCTCCCAGAACGCGGCGTCGGTCGGAATGGGCGTATGGATCGAGAGGATGGTTTCGGTGACGGCGTGAAGCGGACCCTCGATCCGCACAACGCGTCTCACCACGTTGGCACGGTCGTCGAGGAAAACGGAGGCCGCCGTCGAGTCGAACCTTTTCAAGAGCTCCTGGAGCGCAGGCGGAGCATCCCTGTACGAAACGCTCAAAACCGGATTGGTGGGTAGAAAACGTCCCTGGAACCGAGCCCGGCTGATTCGCGATTGCACGACCACCTGGCCGTTCTGGCGAAACTCCATCTCCGTGCCATGAATCGCGACATCCACTGCGGAGGCCACAAGCGCGGAGGCCGCGTCGTTTCTTTGCTTCCTGGTCTTGTCAGCCGGCCGCTTCGCCTTGCTTCGGGTCTTTTTCTTGCTTGTGTTTTCGCTCGTGGCCTCATCGTCCAGCCTGGTCCGGGTCTTGACGAGATACTCGATTCGGGCCTGGTACTCGACCTGGGATGGCCTCAGCCCGACGACGGGCAGGAACGTGACGATGTTTTCCCCTTCGATCGTCAAGACGTGCCGGCGGGGAGGAGCGGGAGTGGTCGGTTCCGGCTGGGCTCCGCCCGCAACAACCACGATCGAACCGATCAATAAACATCTTGATGCGGTCGGGGGACACACGGCGCACCTCCTCGACGGCGTCGCATACTGTTAGAGCCACGACCATCATACATGAGATCTGCATCTCGCGCTAGCCAGGATCCCGATTCGCTTGACCGCGAGCTCCGGGCTAGCTGTCCGTCGCTGAGGACCGTTTGACATCCGCCATGTAGGCTTTCGCCTCAGCATGAGGCAGCGCATCGGCTGCGAACGTAAAGGTGCCGCTGTCCTTCACTTCGCGCGCTGCGCAGGAACGCCCCGAGGGCAGCGCGGGCGAAGGCTCCGCCCACGCTGATTCGCTTGACTCCGACCGCCGCCAGTTCTGCAACGGAAAACGTAGCGCCCTTCAAGCCCATGACGACATTGACGGGCCGGGCAACCGATGCACAGACCTCTCGGATCGCATCCAGGCTCGGCAGGCCGGGAGCATATACAACATCTGCACCGGCCTCGGCGAAGGATTGCAATCGCCGTATGGTGTCACCGAGATCCGGGCGGCCATGAAGGAAGTTTTCGGCTCGTGCCGTCAGCATGAACGAGCAATCGCGGGCCGCTCTTGCGGCGGCCGCGACCCGCTCGACGGCGATCCCGAATTCATAGATCGGGTCGTTCGGATCGCCCGTCGCATCCTCGATGGATCCCCCGACCAGCCCGATGTCCGACGCGAGTCGAATGGTTGCCGCGCACGTGTCCGGCGAGGAGCCGAAGCCGTCCTCAAGATCGGCTGACACAGGCAAATGCGTTGCCTCGACAATGGTCCTCGCGTTCTCCAGAATCTCAGCACGCGTCAGCCCGAGAGCGGAATCACGACGTCCGATGGCAAAAGCGTAACCTGCGCTCGTCGTCGCCAGTGCTTCAAAACCAAGCGCCGTCAAAATCCTTGCTGTTCCGGCATTCCATGGATTCGGGATCACAAAGGCCCCGGGCCGTTCATGAAGCGCCCGAAATGCCGCGTATTTTTGGTCGCGTGTCACCGTTGGCGTCCTCGTGCATCCATCCGCATCAATCTTTAGCGATCACGAACTGTAATGCCTTCCGCCACGTACTTCCCAGAGTCCAGATTTCGAATTTTCCGTCCAGATATTCAGGCCGTCCGGGCTGGGCAAGAACAGCCAACTGGCGATCGGGCTCGATTGCCGGCATTGCGAACAGATCCGTAACCTCCTTCTAAATAACACGTTATGTCATTCCGTGTCCTCGCGTCTCACGACGTCATGGTTGGCGGTAGAAAAGCGTTTCGGTCACAGACGCGCCGGGCGTTCTCGGAGGCTGCTTTTCAGATCGAACTCGATCCAATATTTTGGTGCA
The DNA here is from genome assembly GCA_963781785.1 of uncultured Isosphaeraceae bacterium. Taxonomy (GTDB): domain Bacteria; phylum Planctomycetota; class Planctomycetia; order Isosphaerales; family Isosphaeraceae; genus CAWAHD01. Next base: position 3,663,943 of record CAWAHD010000002.1, read on the forward strand.
ATAGGGCGAAGAACCTGTGTGGCGCGGTCGACAGCAGTTCTCAAATCGAGCGACCGCCATTTTTTCACCACGATTCGAGACGCCGAAGATTACGGGTTCCGGGTAAAGAGGAGAACTTCAAGATGGTGTGCTCAATGGTCAAGAAGGGTTTGCTGGGTGCGGCGCTGGGCGCGGGGACGTTGTTCCTGGTGTTCGGCACCTCGGCACCGAGCTACGTCAGGACGGCCTTCCACAAGGTCCGTCAGAACGCCAAGGACTCGGTCCCTCCTCAGTTCGACATCGACCGGGCTCGGCAGGATATCGACGACCTGAAGCCGATGTTCGATCAGAACAAGGAAACGCTGGCCCGCGCCGAGGTCGAGGCCGAGAATCTCGAGAGCGAAGTCGGCACGATCCAGGCCAACCTGGACAAGGAAAAGAAGACGATCCTGGCGCTGCAGCAGAGGCTCAAGACGGGTGACTTCCGCCTGACCGGCCATGTCTCGACACGGCCGACGAGGTCAAGGCCGAGCTGGCCCACCGCCTGGATCATTACGATTACACGTCCGATCTCGCTCAAGCAAAAGCAAGAGATGCTCAAGGCGAAGAAGAAGATCATCAAGGCGGCCCACGAGCAGCTCGAGAGCCTGCGGACGCAGAAATCGACGCTTCTGGCCAAGCTGGCGAACATCGAAGCCCGGCTCAAGATGATCGAGGCGACCCAGTCCAAGAACGAGTTCAACTTCGACGGCAGTGCGTTGGCCCGTGCCAAGCAGACGATCTCCGAGCTGGAAAAGCGGCTCGACGTGATGGCTCGCAGGGCCGAGATCGAAGGACGCTACGGCGACTTGGACGGCCCGTCGGCTTATGTCGACCCTCACCGCGACGTCGTCAAGGAAGTCGATGAAAAGTTTGGCAAGGACAGCTCGCGGACCGCGCCAAGACGGGCGACAAGAGCCTCTGAGCTGTCCGTCGCGACGTTCGACCGACCAGCGAACGATCGCGAAATCGGCCTGACGAAAACAGGGGTGCTCTTGTCAGCACTCCGCCTTTCGACCGATCCGTCTTCCCCCTCTGCCCTGCCCTCCGCATCCCCCCGATCGGAGAAACGGGCCCCGAGGGGGAGGCGGAGGTCGAAGTCCGGTGGCAAGGAAGACGCGCGAAAGGCGGGCCGAGTATGGGTAGATCGATCGTGATGCCCGCTCTCGTCCAGCGTGCCTCCGATAACGGGTTCCGCCGCCCACGACGACCCGGCGTGTCGGGAAGTGCAATTCAGAATCAAAGCAGGCCGCTACCCGGATTTCTTCCGGCGAGACCGCCGGGAGCGATTTGAAACGATTGAAAACACGGACTGAAACCATGTTGGGACATTGGCACATCGTCTTGCGGCAAGCCGAGGAAGCCGCACGGGTCGGCCGGTTTGAAGAGGCCTATGCCCTGGCGAATCGGCCCGACGTGGCGGATCACCATCATGCGGTCCAGTTCCGCAGCCGGCTGGCTCTGGACTTGATCGCCCGGGCCACGCGCCGCGGCGTCGTTGACGACCTGGCCGGCGCGATCGAAGACCTGGACCTGGCCGAGCGGATCGGCGCGCCCCCCGACTCGCTGGCCGCGGCTCGGCTGAACCTGGCTGACCGGGTGGCCGACGAGGTACGTGTTGACCTGGATGCCGGCGAGCCGGCGCGGGCCCTGGAGCGAATCGAAGAGCTGGCGCGGCACAAGATCAGCGGGCCGGCCCTGCGGCGGACGCGCGAGATCGCCGAGGCCTGGCAGGCGGCGCTGGCCGAAGGTCGGCGCGGCGAGTTTGGCCGGGCCCAGGAGCAGCTTGACCGGGCTGAGCGGTTGGCAGCCGGTGCGGGAGCGACTGCCGCCCAGCAGGCGGTCGCTGCGGCCAAGACCGAGCTCGAGAACCGCCAGAAAGGGAGCCGCTCCCAAGGTCGAGGCGCTGTACGCGGCGCTCTCGGAAGGGAAATGGCCGCAGATTCTGTCGGCGGCCGAGGCCGTGCTCGACAGCGTGCCCGAGCACCCGGCAGCGCGGCAGGCGCGCTCGCGCGCCTGGCAGCAGATCGCGGCGATCGGGCCTGGCCGCGGCCCAGTGGCCGCACCGCGGCGGCCGCGCAGGCTCAGGTCAATGCTGTGATCGGGCCGGGCTCCGCCGACCAGAAGCGACAGTGCCGATCCCGCCCGCGCCGAGCCCGAAGGCATCGTCTGGTTAAACGGCGCCGCCGCCGACCGCTGCGGTGGCTCTCCGTCACTCGATCGCGATCCGGCCGGAAATGCACCGGCCGATCGACCTTCTCCCGGGCCCTCAGCCAGTTCGCGCACCGATCCTGCCGCGACCGCTGGCCCGGGTCGAGGCGACCGGCCCCAAGGGCCGGTTCCTGCTCTGGGTCGACGCCGTCGGAGGCTATCTCGTCTGTCTGGACGACCGCATTCGTCCTGGGCCGCGCCGGGCCTGACAGCCATGCCGATGTCCCGCTCATGGGCGACCTGTCGCGGAACCACGCCACGCTCCTGCGCAACGGCGAGGGTTATCTGCTGCAAGCCCATCACGCCTCGTTCGTCAACGGCAAGCCGGTGGTCGACCAGGCCGTGCTCCACGACGGCGATGTGATCCGCCTGGGCTCGACCGTCGAGCTCGAATTCCGCCAGCCCAGCCCGGTCAGCGCCACGGCGCGGCTGTCGATTGTCAGCCGGCACCGGCTTCCCCTGGCGGTCGACGGTGTGCTCTTGATGGCCGAAACATGTATCGTGGGCGAGGCAGCGCAGGCGCATATCCCGGCCCCGGCGCTCAAGAACCCGGTCGTCCTCTACCGCCAGGCCGGCGCGCTGTGGTGCCGCGCCGTCGGCGCCTTTGACGTCGACGGCCGAACCTGCGCCTCCCGCGCTCCTCTGACCTTACAGTCCAGCGTCCTGGGCGACGGTTTTTCGTTCAGTCTTGAACCCCTGGGAAATCAGCCCGTGTAGAGTGAAAAGCGATGCCGGGTCGCGCATGGCCGGTTCCGCCCGGCTGAAGATCGGTGTCGCATCCGCAGTCACCGGTCGATCAGAATGAGGTCGGTCCCGGCCGGCTCGAACCGGCCTTCTCTGTGGGAGTTGCACAACCATGAGTGCGACGGCTGAAGAACTGGCGTGGCACAGACTTGAACAGCGACAACCGCATGGATGAAACGGTCGCATACGAGCCGAAATCCCCGTCGGAATCAGGGCCCGAAGACCCCATGGGAAGCTCAGACATGCCCAAAGCCAACCCCACGTCCCAGGCACAAGGTCGCTATACCTTCGGTTCGGGAGCCCGGCCGCTGGATGGCTATACGATCAAGCGGGCCATCGGCCGCGGCGGCTTCGGCGAGGTCTATTACGCCACGTCCGATTCCGGCAAGGAAGTCGCCCTCAAGCTGATCCTGCGCAATCTCGACGTCGAGCGGCGCGGGGTCATGCAGTGCATGAACCTGAAGTGCCCCAACCTGCTGACGATCTTCGACATGAAGACCAGCGACGCGGGCGACACGTTCGTCGTCATGGAATACGTCGCCGGCCCCAGCCTGGCCAGCGTCTTGAGGCAATACCCCGGCGGGCTGCCGCTCGCCGAGGTCCGCCACTGGCTCAAAGGGCTGGTCGAAGGCGTTGCCTACCTCCACGATCATGGGATCGTCCACCGCGACCTCAAGCCGGCCAATCTGTTCATGGAGGAAGGGATCGTCAAGATCGGCGACTACGGCCTGGCCAAGCTGATCACACCCAGCCAGGGGACCGAGCACTCCGAGAGCATCGGCACCTGCCACTACATGGCCCCCGAAATCGGCTCGGGCAAGTACAACAAGCCGATCGATGTTTACGCCATCGGCAGTCATCCTCTACGAGATGCTCACCGGCCGGGTGCCGTTCGAGGGCGAGACGGTCAACGAGGTGCTGATGAAGCACTTGACGGCGCGGCCCGACGTATCGATGCTCGCCGAGCCCTACAGGGCGATCGTGGCCAGAGGCACTGGCCAAGGACCCCAACCAGCGTCCCGGCCGGGTCTACGACCTGCTGCCCCCGGAGGATGCTCCCCGGGCCCCCGAGGTCCGGATCATCGGCGACGGCAAGCGGGGCGCCGCTGCGGCGCGGGCCCGCGAGACAAGGCCGCGCCCGCCAAGGGCTCCGATCAGGACGACGTGCTGCGGATCGAGGCCGAGGAGCCGATTTTCTACATCGGGCCGGATACGCGTCCGCCCGAGATCCCGGAATGCCGGAGGGATCGGAGAGCGGATCCGGGCCAACTGGGAGGCCCTTCAGCGTCCGGCCCGTGCCGGGCGGCCGCCGGCGGCGCCCAATCCACAGACCACCTCGGAGAGGTCGACCACAACGCCAATGGCGCGGCTCGCAGGTGCCCAGGCTCGTCCTGACGTCGGCCACAGCCGCCCCGCCGCGCGCTGCTCCACCCGCCGGAGCCGCCCGCGTTGCCCAGCGGCCGCGTCCGCATCGCCGAGCTCGCCTGCTCGATGCTCTGGGCCGCCCCGCTTGTGGCGCTCTTGACCGTCCCCGCCGCCGGGCCTCCTGGGCATCGATCCATCGGCCGATCCCCAGCAACTGGCGTATCTCTACGGTATGGCACTCCTGGGAACCTGGACGATCTTGATTCCCAACAAAGCTCCTCGAGACCCGCCGGTTCGACGGCGATCGACGCGGCGGTTGATCTCCCTGGCCGCCGGATTGCTTGTCGGCATCATCGGGGCCGTGCTGGCCAGAAATGTTCGATCTCGGCGTGAATGTTCATCAGGTCGTTCTTCTCGACAACCGCAGCAACCTCGAGCCGGTCTATTTCGGGGCTCTGTACACGATCATGGCGGGCTGGTTGTCGCTGGCGGCCCGCGATCGCAAGGCGCGGTTCCGCTTCTGGCCCGATTCTGTGGACAGGGCTACTCTCAGCAATGCTCATTCCGTTCTGGCCGTACGAACTCGGTGACGGCGTTTCCATCGCCGTCGTGATCGCCACGGCCGTTCAGCTCGTCAGCCCCTGGAATGAGGCCGCTGCTCTTTACAAGCGGTACATCACTGCGTCGGAAAAGAAAAATGGCAAGAACGGCAAAGTCGTCCGTTGTTGACTGGTGGCCACCGGTGAAGACGAGACCGTCTCACGGATCGCAACCGACTGTCAATTCTCTTCACGAGTCTTTAGCCACGAGCTGTTACGGGATCGGACTCCAATGAAACGTCTTATCCTCCTGTCATTCTGGTGATGCTGGCATTCTGGATCTTGAAAGCGGATCAGAGGGCACGGTGGGGGCCTTCCGGGCCGCTCAGGCGGGCGCCGTGGGCGCCCTCTGGACCGCCGGTGCACCGGAACGGACCGCATTTTGCTCAGCGTGACGGCAAGAGCAAAACCTCGAGCCCGGCTCGCCGGGCCATCGACGAGGCGCGGCAAGCCGTCCGTGAGGCGCGGGACGAATTACGCCAGGCCGTCGACCGAGGCGCGCGATGAATTCCGCCACGCCATCGACGAAGTGCGCGACGAGGTCCGGCAGGCCGTTGACGATCCGCAGGTCGTGACAGTCTCGGACGACGGCCCAGTTCCGGCTTTGCCCCCGGGTTACCAGGCTCCGGCCGCCAAGCGCGAGCCGCCGAGGGACTGCCGGTTCCAATCATCCCCGGGACACGAGTCACCCAGGCCCAGGCACAGCCGCCGGCTCCCCCGGGTACCAGGGCAGCGATCCGCACGAACGCACAGGCCGACCCCAAACGACCGGCCATGACGCTGGCGAACGAGCACCTGATCGGCACGGTCGATGGTTTGATTTCCTTGACCAAAGAGCGGGCCGAGGCCGAGGCCCGCCAGAAACTACGAGAAGCCATCACCGCCTGGCTCGATCCCGAGGTTCCTTCGTCCTGGACACCGCCGGCGGATCTGGTGAATTCGCTGGTTCTCGAAACCCGGTTCAAGCCAGTTGTCAAGGAGTACGGCAATTTCTATGTGGCCCACCTCCGGTACGACACTTCGCCCGGTCGCCGCGCCCAGTTTCTGGAGGTCTATCACCGAGAGCTGGTCGGCCGCCGGCTGTTCAAGCTTGGTGGGTCGCTGGGCTTCATCTTGATCTGCCTGGCGGCGATTTCTGGCTACATCCGCGCCGATGAGGCGACCAAGGGCTATTACACCAACCGGCTGAGAATGCTGGCCGCCGCGGGTGTGGGAGCTGCCGGCGTGATCATTTACCAGATGTTCGCGTGAGTCGAGCAGGATAGGCAAAGCTCCCGGGGTGCGATTACAATTGATGCTCATGGAGCAAGGGCGATTCCGCGTGTGAACCCGTCCCGGGGCGGACCCAACCGATGGCTGTTACAGAGACCGATACCCTTCTGGTCCGGCAAGTGCGCGCGGGCGATGCCGACGCGTGGCGTCAGCTCATCGAGCGATTCGACGGGCGGCTGCTTGCATTCGTCGATAGCCGGCTGCGCGATCGCGCAGCCAGCGAGGACGTCGTCCAGGAAACGTTCATCGGCTTTCTTGACCAGCTTGCCGCACTACGACGAGAAACGGGACATGGAGGCCTATCTGTTCTCGATCGCGGCCCACAAGCTGACGGACCACCTGCGCAAGCAAGGGCGGCGGCCGATCGACCAGTTTGGGTCGGACGACCACGGCCGGCCTCTCGAGGAAGTACCCGGCGGCGGCCGGGCTGCTTCAAGCATCGCCCGCAGCGGAGAGCGGCGCAAGGCAGAGGAACAGCTCCTGACCGAGGCGATGGGGCAACTGGTCCGCGAATGGCTGAAGCGGGGCGACTACGACCGCCTGCGCTGCATGGAGCTCTTGATCGTCAAGGGTTGGGCCAACAAAGACGTCGCCAAGTATCTCGAAATCACCGAGCAGGCGGTGGCCAGCTACAAGTTTCAGACGATCGCTCGACTCAAGGAGATGGCCCGGCGCGCGGGCCTCTCGCTCGACGAGCTCGGCGGAGGTTGATCGATCATGAAGGGCGAAGCCAAAGACAAAGGTCAGGCCGGAGGCGGATCGCGCCGACGACCCGCGCCGTCGGCACGAGCCTGAAAGTGCTCTGGCCCCGATCGACGACGCCATGCTTCGCGACTACCTGGCCGACGCCCTGGCCGCCGAAGAATCGGCCCGGGTGGAGAAAGCCCTGCGCGACTCGGCCGAGCTCCGCGCCGAGCTCGAGAACGTCCGCCAGAATCGGGCCGATGGCCAGTTGCATACCTTGGGTGCCATCTGGCGCCGCTCGCGCATGACCTGCCCCAGCCGCCAGCAGTTGGGGAGTTTCCTGCTCGACGCACTCGACCCGGAGCTTGCTGCCTACCTGACGTTCCATCTCGAAGTCATCGAGTGCCCATTCTGCCAGGCCAACCTTGACGATCTGAAAGCCCAATCGCAGGCTTCGGTCGCCGGTACCGCCAAGTCCCGCCAGCGCCGCATCTTCCAGGCGAGTCAGCCCCTCCTGGGCGAGGATGGCCGCGGCTGAATTCAGCCCGGGGGGTTTAGTCAAGCAGCTCCAACCAGTGGGTCTGCACGTCATGCCCATCGTGGCGCAGGAGTCGGATGAGGCTCGGATCCACGCTGTCGTCGTCGATGTACAGCCTCACAGGCCGAGTCTCACACGCTCCTCGGTCGAAAGGGGACGAGGCCTGCCGCTGTGCTGAATCGCCGGATCATTCATGCCGATCGCCTCAGCCAGCAGTGCGTCTCTCTGAAAGTCATCCTGGACTCGGGGGGATCGGTCTGGCAATATGCGATCGCCTCCTGCACAGCTTCCGCAGGAACGTCCCAGTCCTCGGCAAGTTCTTCGGGTGTTCGAGGTTCCTTTTCATTCATGAATGCGCAGTAGAGAGTCCATGCCCAGATGCGTCTCCCGTTGATGCACAGTCGCCGGTAACTCGACCCGGGGCCTGCGTTCCAGATACTTCCACTCGTGCGGCGTCTCAGACATGATGAATGCCCTCCATCACAATCCATGATAGCTCCCGCTGGTGTGCGCGACAAACTCGCCGCCCGGAACCGAGGCTATGGCCCGGTTCGGCTCGCCGTACTCCGCCCGCTTCTCGAGGACCATGTCATCCCGCATCCCCCTGGGTGAGACGCTCGCCGGGCCCGACGGTCTCATACCACAGGTTACTCATGGGCGTCATCGGCCAGGCGTCGCTTGTCAACGCAGATGTGGGGCCGCCATCGCCGAAGCCTCTCCGCATAAAGCTCGACTTCGTCGGCAAAGAGAGTGTCTCGCTGATGAGACAAGGCGACGATTCGACGAAGACATCCGGCATCGTCGTTCTGCTCGGGACCAACGGGCGTGGAGCTCAAGCCGTTCGTCGAGGCACCAGCCGATGACGGCACTTGGTCCGCTGCTTGAGTCCCTACTCTGAGGTTCTGCCATACGGTTTCTCCCAAGAGCAAGCGCCAGAACGACCATACCACAGATGGCGATTTTGAGGCGAGGACGGTCTTGTGCGTCAGGCAAGACTTCGGCAGCGCGGGCATCGCTTGTTAGCGTCCACGCCTCTAACATCCGCGGACCGTGCGCGCATCTTTTCGGATTTGAGATTTCGGATTTCGTGCTTGGTTGCGGCTCAGCCGCGTTGGGTTGGAGTGTGCTCAACGCCTCTCGGCACCACTGAAGGCTGGCGGCGCGCAGACATCGGCGCTGGCAACGGCCACGGCAATGCCCGCTCGCTGCCGCGCCTCCAGTCGGCGGTGGCCTGCGGCGGCGAGGTCGATAGCGTCCGGCTGCTCTCGCCCAAGACGATCGACCGAATCTTCGAGGTGCAATTCAACGGGATCGACCTCGTGATAGGCATCCCGATCAAGTGGGGCGTCGGTTATGGCCTTGCCCCGGAAGGCCGGGTGTGTTCCTGGGGCGGCGCGGGCGGCTCGTTGGTGATGATCGACGTGGATCGCCGCATCACCTTCGCCTACGTGATGAACAAGATGGCGCCGGTCGGGGGCGTCATCGTAGCGGCGCTGGCCGAACGGGTGAAAGACATCGTGAATCCCTCAGCGGGTCTCTCGGAACGGGCCGGGGAAGTCGGCCCCTGTCTTACCCGATCGACCTCCCGTTTTGCAGGGGCCGCCGGCCTGCCACGGAATCGGCCGGATGGCATGGCCACGCCATCCGGCCGGAGGATGCGACTCGACCTGAATGACAGAAACCATTATGCTCTCGCTATTTCCAGGAATTCGGGAATGCGAGACCGTCGCGGCGACTCAGAAGGGTAGGTCCAGGGCAAGGGAGGGCCACGACCGTGATCGACGCGCGAATCGGCCGGATCGGCGAGGACTTGGTCGGACTCTTCCGCGACGGCGCCCCAGGCCAGTGGTCCGACGCCGAGCTGCTTCGCCGGTTCGCCCTGGGCCCGGGTGATGCCGAGGCCGAGGCGGCGTTCGCGGCCCTCGTCAGGCGGCACGGGCCGATGGTCCGTGGCGCCTGCCGGCGGGTCCTGAACGACCCCCACGCGGCCGACGACGCGTTCCAGGCGACCTTCCTCACGCTGGCCCGCAAGGCCGGCCGGCTCGAAGGCATCGAGTCGCTCGGCGGCTGGCTCTACCGCGTCGCCATCCGGGTCGCCCTGAAGGCCCGGCGGGCCCAGCGCGACGAGGGACTCGACGGGCTCGCCCCCGTCGCGCCCGGCCCCGAGACCGGGCCGGCCGAACGGGCCGAGCTTCGCCAGGCCATCGACGCCGAGATCGCCCGACTCCCGGCGCGGTATCGAGCGGCGGTGGTTCTCTGCCACGTCGAAGGGCTCGACGGCCCCTCCGCGGCGCGGCGGCTCCGCATACCGCTGGGGACGCTCCAGAGCCGGCTCCATCGGGCCCGGCTTCGGCTCCGTCGCGGCCTGACCCGCCGCGGCTTTGCGCCGGCGGGCATGGCCGGGGCCCTCGCCGTGGTCGAGGCCCCGGCGCGGGCCGAGGTGCCGGCGTCGCTCGCCCGCTCGATCGCCCGGCTCGCGGCCCTCGGCGGACCGCCCCCGGCCGGGGTCGAGTACCTGATTCTGGGCTTCTCATGGAGGACCGTCATGACGACGAAATCCGCATGGATCGCGGGACTATCGGTCGGGATCGCCAGCCTCGGGGGCGGCCTCGGGCTCGCGCACCGAGGCGCCTCGGCCGGGGCCGGGCCACCGGCCCAGGTGATCGCGAAGCCGGCCGGGCTGAGCGTCGGCGAGAGGATCCGGGCCGTTCTGGACGAACACGTCCGCTCCTTGCAGAAGCAGGACGCCGACGACCTTTCCGCCTCGCTGGTGACGAAGCAGGGGCGCGAGCGTTCCTTCGCCAAGATCCGGGACAAGACCATCGAGACCTCCCGCAAGCTCCTCGACCTGATCGAGCAGGACCCCCGCGATCCCGAGTCCCTCCGGGCGATGACCTGGCACGTCGACCAGTACTGGATCTCCGGTACCGACGGGCCGCTGATCGGCCAGTTCCACCGCTCGGTCGACGTCCTGCTCAGGCACTACGCCGACGAGCCGCGGATCGCCTTCCGCGTCCTGGTCCGGCCGAGCGATAGCCCCGCGCCGCTCGACGACCGGCTGATCCCGCTCCTCGCCGCCTCGGCCCGCCGCCGCGAGACGAAGGGGCTCGCCATGATGGCCCTGGGAGAGTACCTGGAGGACAAGGCCCGGATGGTGCTCCGCGTCCAGGCCGCCGAGGGCCGCTATCACATCGACCTCCCCGAGTCGGGGAAGACGTGGGAAAGCCCCTTGTATAGCGAGGTGTACGAGAAGGCCCTCCGCGAGTCCGACGCCGTCGCCCTTTTCGCCGAGGCCGAGGCCGTCTTCGCCCGGGTCGTCGCCGAGTTCGCCGACGTGATGCAGCCGATGCGGTGCCCGGACGACGAGGCGTGCATGACCTGGGTCGCACCGGCCCGGCTCGGCGACCTGGCGGGCGGGCGCCTCGCGGTCCTCCGCGCTGTGGCCATCGGCCGTCCCGCGCCGGACCTCGCCTGGACTGGCGCCGACGGCCGCGCAACCCGGCTGTCCGACCTCCGCGGCAAGGTTGTCTTGCTCTCGTTCCGCCAGGTGGGCGAAGGCCCCTTCGAGGGCGAGCCCGCGTACACGGCCGGGCACGCCGCCCGCCTGAAGGATCGGCCGTTCGCCCTGGTGGCCGTCGACTCACCCGACGCCCCGATCCGCAACCGTCTGGGCGTTCGTCGTTCCGGGGCCGCGATCCTCGTCGACGACGCCGGCCGATTCCGGTTCCAGGGCCGGGAAAGCCGCCTGCTCGGCAGCTATATCGACTCCCTCGTCAAGGAGGCCGAGGCCAGGAAGTAGGCTGGGCAGCGCCCGTCGTCTCGGCGGCCCGGGCGCCGGGGGCGTCCACCCGACAAAAGCTCCTCTGTGCGCCGAGCGAACCCAAGACTCCGGCGCCGACCGAACCCGAGGCCGGACGCACGCGATTCCAGGCAGACAAAACACGGCTGTCTGGGTCCGCTCGGCACGCTGGGATACCCCAATCCACCAGGTCCGCGCCGCCACGACCGATGGGAAGCGCCCACTTAACCTGCGCCGAGAATCCGTCATCGCCCGCCGTCCAACTTCCGAGACTGGCAGTGGATGGCTCACTTTTTGGCACGCTTGCCGGAAGGACACCACCGCTTGAACCGGACTTCGATCGCAGAAATGCACCGGGGAGCGACAAGGAAGTTGCGATGAGTGAGAACACGGACGTCCGCATTGACATCGAGGCGGCAAAGGCGTTGATCTACTGGAAGTCGCTGTTCGCGGAAGAGGTTGTCGTGCGCGCCAGGCGACTCGCAGCCGAATCCAGCGAGCCGGAACGCGTCACCCTGTCGCACTACCGTCAGGCGGCGCAGATCGCGGTTCGCTCGCTGCCGGCTGCGATCCGGGGCGGAGGGCCATTCGGTGACGACCACAAGGTCGCATAAATCGGAACAGCCCGTGCCTCCGAAGGCCATTTTAGCGCACACGGACTTCTCGATTCGGCAAATTGCAAGCAATTTGAGCTGCACCTCCTCGACGCCAGTCGCGATCTGCCGCCCGACGCAGGCGTTTCCGAATTGCAACTGGCGACAGCCCGGGCGATTCTGCCAACGCTTCTCGACTCCGGCATGGGGTTCGAGTCGGTCGTGGAAGATCGAGGACACGGATCATAATGACGACCCCTCCCGTTCATCGGCTCGCGGCCCCCGCCTCGGCGGCCTAGGTCTCGAATGGAACCGGTTAGGACCAAAACGGTTGCGGACTCCGCCGCTCCCATTCGTTCGTCTGGCTGCCCCGAAGTGGCCAGCCGGGTCCCAATCTGCGCCACTGGCAGATCAGACGAACGATCACCAAGCCGTTCCCACCCAGAGAGACAATGCGTGTCCTCTCCTCTCAGTTCGCGATCAGATCAGGCGCTCGAGCGTTCGGTCAATCTCCACAAGCGCTTCTCCGCAATCTCTTCCGGGACGAAGCCGATCACTGCCGCCATCTCATCAGACTGGCCGTGACGGGCCGGTTATCTGGTCAAGGTTCTGAGCCGGCTCCGATCCACTTGTCCTTCAACTGAAAGCCGTTTACCGAACCCGACCCCTCGGACGGCTTCGGGAGCAGGGCGCGGAGGCCACGAACGACCCGGGTGCCGTGGACGCCATGAGTAAGTCCGCGAACGTAAAAGGGGACATAGCACGACGGCCGAGCGCACGCGCGGGCGATTGAAACGCTAGCTCAGGATCGGGGGAACGAACCTTCGCTGATGCATGTCCGAACTGGTAGAATGCGGAGCGTACGGTGAGACGTCTCGCTCGCGGTCGTTCCGGCCTGGGGCGTAACCGATCGACCATCGTTTCGCCGAGCATCGCTGCGCTTTCGGAGCCTTGTTCTCATGAGTGAGACACTTACTGTCGAGCTGCCGGACGAATTGGCGCGGCGGGCTCGCAGCATGGCGGCGGCGGCTAATCGCCGCCTTGAAGACGCAGTCGTCGACTGGATCAGCCAGGCGATCGGAGCCCCGGACGTCGAAAGCTTGTCTGACGGCGAGGTATTGACGCGCTGCGACTCGGCCTTGGCGGCGGATTTGCAAGAGGAGTTGAGCGGCTTGCTCTCGCACGCGCGGGAGTCCACGCTCGACGCGGCGGAGCGGGTGCGACTCGATGAGATCATGGCACTTTATCGACGCGGAATGGTCCAGAAGGCGCACGCCTGGAAGGAGGCCGTTGTGCGCGGCTTGAGACAACCAATCGGCGGTGGCGACGATGCCGCGTGACCGAATTCCGGCCGACGTCGAAGAGCGCGTGCGGCGGGATGCGCGTGATCGTTGTGGGTATTGCCTGAGTCCCCAGCAGCTCGTGATGGCACGGCTGGAGATCGAGCACATCATCCCCCGCGCCCGCGGGGGCACGAGCGCCGAAGCGAACCTCTGGCTGAGCTGCCCGCTCTGCAATCGATTCAAGGCCGATCGGATTTCGGCACGAGATCCGGAGTCGGGCGCCGACGTCCTCTTCTTCAATCCGAGGACCGAGCGATGGTCGGAGCATTTTCGATGGTCAGAAGACGGGCTCCGTGTGATCGGGCTGACCTCGACGGGCCGGGCCACAGTGAGTGCACTCCATCTCGACGACGATCCCGACGCGTTGGTCGTCCGCGCGTACTGGGTTCTCGCAGGGTGGCATCCACCGAAAGTCTGAGGCAGTCGGTACACAGTCGATGTCGGTGGAATTGACCGGGCCGCTGAAGATCACATCGACTTCGGTGACCTGGTGCTTCGGCGGAGAAGGGATTGACGAAACGAACGCCTTCGATTTCGCGCCCGTTCTGGGAGTCCTCGGTGTAAATGATCGCGACTTTGTTCTCAACGGCCGCCGACCAGATGAGTGCGTCCTGGAACGAGAGGCTGTGTCGCGGCATAGCGTGCAGAGCTCGGAAGGTCAGGGTGGGGGTAATCGGGATGACTCCGCCGGTCGCATTCGTTCGTCCGGCTGCCCCGAAGTGGCCAGCCGGGTCCCAATCTGCGCCGCTGGGAGATCAGACGAACAATCACCGAGCCGTTCTCACCCCGAAAGACGATGCGTGTCCTCTCCTCTCAGTTCGCGATCAGGCGCTCGAGCGTTCGGTCAATCTCCACAAGCGCTTCTCCGCAGTCTCTTCCGGGACGAAGCCGATCACTGCCGCCATCTCATCAGACTGACCATGACGGGCCGGCTATCTGGTCAAGGTTCTGAGCCGGCTCCGATGCACTTGTCCTTCAACCGAAAGCCGCTTACCGGATCTGACCCCGCGGAAAAGCGGCTTGAACGCGCCTCCGCAGCCTTTCAAGACCGGCAGGAGGTTCGAGTACGCTGGCGCACGTGCGAACTCATTCCGACGACGACGCAGGAAGGCATCAGCCGACGTCTTTTCCTAAGCCCCCAGTTCACTCAAACGTGGTCGCTTAGGATCGTCAGCGCCCTTGCTTTTTCGATGGGAGTCTGGATCAGCTCAGCCAGCGCAAGAGCAAGTTCCGCTTCGAGCGGCGCCTTCTCCACAATCGTTTCGCACATCCCGACGATAACCTCATCGACCTTCAGTCGGTGAGTGGCAGCACCCCAGACCTCGCTGACGTTGTCGGTCATCCCTCCAAAGAAGTAATACTGTCCAAGATAGCCAAGAGCTGCGCGACCGCTCCTCTTCCCACATTCCGGGTGGTGCACTGAGAACACGTTTCTCACAACGGGGCACAAAGTCAACATCAATCTCCCTGTAGACTGCGACGTATTCAAAGAGTTCGGAACAGGACTGATACAATTGGTAGTCTGTATCTTCCGAATATATCAGGATCGCTTCTTGCGCCAGACCAAACATCCCCGCCTTAAACGCCTTCGAGAAAATCTCGGCACAAATATCTCCGTTGCTACTCTTTCCCCGGATCAACTCCAGAGATCGTCTCAGTAGAGTTTCTTTCGCGCTGCGTTTCTGGGGATTGGTGATGCGTTTCCCGATCCGCTCATTGAAGAAGCCCGGCTTATACCACGAATCAGTGTGCCAGCCACCTCCGGGAATCGACAACTGGTAGGGGTTCGAGCGACGTTGCGCGACTTGGGAAAGACCCTCGCTCGACCCAGGATCGCAAGTGAAGATAGCTTGACAATGCGAACAGCGAACTTTCGCGCCGTCGAAACCGGCTGCGTTGCGCCATCCGCAATTTGGGCAAGTGATCTTGGCCGACATCGCGGCACCTCTCTCTGCAACGAGTAATGTCCGATTGACGATACCACTTGGCGAAACCGAAACCTAGAAGGCAGGTAACCGCAGCAGGAGCGGAAGTTCCCGGTCGGTCCGTAACGTGGCAAGCGACTGGGTTACGACGCTTCGGTCGATGCGCTTCCGTCCGGTCGGCGGCCGCGCCGGAGTAGGTGGGGAAGACGAACCGCCGGGCTTAACCGTACCGCGCGCGACGGCGACGAGCTTGCAAAAGAGCTCTGGGCTACCTCCGATAAGCGCAACTCGCGACAGTAGGTCCCATCCCGCCGATCACGACGTTCGCTTCCTTTTCGGACCTGCTAGCCTTAGACTGACGAAGTGGAAAACGGTTTGATTGAACATCCTCGATCGACCGATTTGATCGCGGGTCTGGCTCCGCTCCGTTGATGGGACGGGTTCGCAGGTCGCTGCACGACCGGGCGAACTGACTATGAAACTCGACGAACTTCACATTGAGTGTCATGTCTGGACCACTCTCGCGCGAACCCGTCGGGGCATCACACTCTTTGCACTTGGCGGTTCCATCAAACTCGTCGGTACTGGCTGCAAAACCGGGCTGATTCGCGACCTTGGTTTCACCGAGGCTTTCCCAGAACTCCGCGTTTAGCCGCTCAAGGGAGCATTCGATGGCGACCTCGCTCTCTTCACGGATCGAAGAATGGCGTAACCAACTCCTTGACACAACGAAACGGAACCGGCTCATCAGCCTGAATCTCGGTCGCGCAGGCGCAGTAAAGCTGGTCCATCCTGGCGCGGAAAGCTCTGGAGCAGCCTGGTAGCCGAGGGGAAAACCATGTCATTCCCGCTCAAGCGGGAACTCCTGGGTGTGCTGCTCGAAGATGAGGAATCCGAGAACTCGGAATCAAATCCGCCCCTGCTCGATCCGGAAACCGAAACCAAGTCGCCAGAGGAGAGAAATGATGTCAAGCTGTGCCTGGAGTCGCCTAACCTCCGTGACGATCACATCCTGACCGACCTCACCGACAAACATCTCAAGTCACGCCTCGGTCGGCTCGCGCTCAACGCCAAGACCTCGATGACCGAGCAGGGCGTTCCGACTTTGTACGCGACATTCGGTTTGCTCAAATGGTTCGAGTCGCCCGACAGCCAAGTGCAGATTTTCTCGCCACTACTCCTGTTCCCGGTGGAAATGGAGCGGGAGAACGTCGAGTCACCGTGGGACTTGAAGCTCCAGGACGAGGAGGCGGTGCCCAATCACTCGCTCGGCCAGTTAATGAGCAACAACTTCGCCATCCGGTTCCCGGAACTGCCCGACGAGCAGGACAGTGAGTCCCTGACTTGGCGGTTGCAGTACTTCGCCGCCATCCAGAACGCCATCCGGCACCAGACGAACTGGGAAGTTCTCGATGAATGTACGCTGGGCATCTTCAGCTTTCAGAAAATCGCGATGTGGGACGACTTGGGCAAGAACCAGGACCAGATCATCGAGCATGACATCTGCCGGGCGGTCGCTGGTGACCTGGCTGTGCGACTCAAGGTTCCCGAGGGGTTACCGCAAGCCCGCGACCTAGACGCCGTTGCCCACCCGGCAATGACGTATCACATCCTCGATGCCGACAGTAGCCAGCACGAGGCAATCGAGGCAGCAAAGCGGGGAGCCAGCCTGGTCCTCGACGGTCCCCCCGGCACGGGGAAGTCCCAGACCATCGCCAACATCATCGCCGAGTTCCTGGCGATGGGGAAAACAGTGCTGTTCGTGAGCGAGAAATCGGCTGCTCTTGAAGTGGTGAAGCGGCGGCTCGACAAGCGAGGGCTGGGAGACTTCTGCCTGGAGTGCCACAGCCACAAGGCGAACAAGAAGCAGGTCATCGACGAGTTGGGACGCTGCCTGAACCTCCCCGCCGAGACCTATAAGGATCATTCCGAGGATCTGAATCGGCTTTTCGACATCCGTCAAGCCCTGAACGAGTATGTCCGCGCCCTCCACGAAATGCGACAGCCCCTCGGTCTATCGGCGTTCCAGGTCTACGGGCGGCTCGTCGCCATTCAGACGGGTGGCGTCTCGCGCGTCAAGGTTCGCGATGTGTCGCAGATGACCCGCGACCAATTGCGGAAGATCAGCGAGTTGCTGGAAGCCTTGATGGACTGCCGCGACGTGATCCGGAACCATGCTGCCCATGTCCTCCCAACCAAAATGCTTGCTGCGTAATTGGGAGAATTGACCGGAGCAATCGACGTCTCCTCCCAGCCGCGGCAATGCCGCAGAGGCGAGGAGCAAATGTGGAACGAGTGGAATCGGTGGTGGAGTGGTCGAGGCGCGCCTGGCGAACGGCCGCCTGAAGAATTGGTCCGGCCGACATCCGATTTAAAGAATGATCCGGCGGCGGAAGGTGAACCGGACGCGGTCGATTCCCAGATTGACCTCATCACATTTCCGGAAGCAATCGACACGAAATCGGAGAATGCGGACGCCTCGATTGCCGAGACGGTCCATCCCGATGAACGTACACCCGAGCCGCCGGGCCTGCCCGATCGTGGGGATGAGACCGCTCCGGAGTTTGGAGACGCCCCGCAGTCGCCTGCCCGGGACGACCTCGGTGTGGAGGCGGACGAGCCCTCCGGGGTTCCGACCAACGAATTCGACAGCCCGCCGGCCCAGTTCGACCCGGTCGCTGAGCTCAGGCGGCAAGGGCTCGGGCTGCCGACCGGCAAAAGACGCACGCAACGCGGCCGGCGGCTGGCTCGACCCGAGGAGGTGAAGCCGGCGGCGTACAATCCCCAGCAGCGACTCATGATCCTCGACTGCTGGCAGCGCAGCGGCTTGCCCGCCAAGGATTTCGCAACATTGGTGGGCGTCTCCAAGCATACGCTCTATGCCTGGAAACAGCGGTTCACCCAACAGGGACCGGCCGGCTTGCTCGAACAGCCTCGAGGCGCCCGCGAAGGAAGCCGCTTGCCCGACCTGACCAAACGCACCATCCTCTTGCTCAAGCAGGCGCATCCCGACTGGGGATGCGAGCGAATCAGCCAGATGCTGGTGCGCGGCCCGGCACTGCCGGCCAGCCCGCCAGCGGTCGCCCGTGTGCTTCATGAGGCGGGCTACCAGTTGCAGGAAACCCCCACACGACCTCATCCCGACAAGGTCCGCTTCTTCGAGCGGGCCAGGCCCAGCCAGCTCTGGCAAACCGACCTGTTCACCTTCGTGCTCAAGCGGCAGAACCGGCGGGTCTACCTGGTTGCCTTCCTCGACGACCACAGTCGGTTCATCGTCAGCTTCGGTCTGCACGCCAGCCAGTCGACGGCCCTGGTGCTGGAGGTTCTCCGTGCGGGCATCGCGGCCTACGGAGTCCCCGAGGAAATCCTCACCGACAATGGCGCTCAGTACGTGACCTGGCGGGGCGAGAGCGCTTTCCAGAAGGAGCTCAAAGGGCGCGGCATCCGCCAGATCGTGGCCGCGCCGCGCCATCCTCAGACCTTGGGCAAGATCGAGCGGTTCTGGGGAACGCTCTGGCGCGAGTGCGTGGAGACGGCTGTGTTCCTCGATCTGGCCGACGCTCGCGCGCGGATCGGCCACTTCATCGACTGGTATAACTTCCAGCGCACCCACAGCGGGATCGACGGCCTGGTGCCGGCGGACCGGTTTTTCGGGGCGGCTCCCGAGGTCCTGCTCGCCCTCAAAGATCGGGTGGCCGCCAACGCACTGGAGCTGGCTCGCAACGGCTTGCCCAAGCCCCCGTTCTACGTGACAGGCCAACTGGGCGGCAAGAATTTCAGCCTGCATGCCGAAGGCGAGCGCGTGTTCCTGACGCGCGAAGGGGGCGTTCGGCAAGAAGTGGATCTGGTGCCGCCAGCCGCTTTCGCGGACTCAGCCGCGATGCCCAAGGCCATCTGCCCAGATGGCTCTCCGGCCGCCGGACCGCTCGGCGATGTGCCGGCACAGACGCACGAAGAGCTGCCGCCGCAAGGGCCCCCGCTGGCGACGCCGGACGAGACAGCGAACGAGGAAGGAGGCAAGCCATGACGGCGAACCCTGCCTCGGCCCGGCCGCACGGCCCGGCGCCTCGACAAAAGGAAGCCGCGGCGCAGCGATCGCGCGGAACCTACCGGCGGCAACTGACGGCGGATTGTCCCCAAGCCCCGCACATCGGCCCTGAGGCCAGACGCGCCGCGGCTCTGGTCCTCGAAGTGCTGGCCGGAGTGCGGACTCCCGCTGGTGCCGCGACGGCGCTGGGAATCCGGTTGCCGCGCTACTATCTCCTGGAGCAGCGAGCCATTCGAGGGCTGATCTGGGCGTGTGAGCCCCGTCCGGTTGGGCGCACCGTCTCGACCGACCGGCGGCTGGCTCGCCTGGAGCGCGAGCTGTCTGTCAGTCGGCGTGAGCTAGCTCGCCATCAGGCGCTAGCCCGAACCACTCAACGCGCAGTTGGGGCTGGCGCCGGCGGCCAGCAAAACGCAGGAAGCGTCAAGCGGAACCAAACGGCGGCGGCGGAAACCGTGCGTGCGAGCACTCCGTGCCGCGCGGTTGCTGCAAACCGCGGATTCACCTGGCAAGGAAGGGCCGGCTGCGGTACAAGGACCCGTTGGGAAACCCCCTGCGGCGGGGCCCGCTGGCGATGGGAATCGACCAGCGGCGTTGGAGACGATCCGCTCCGAAGGGCAGGGCGATCACGGAGGGTCTATCCATGCCGGCCGGCCGAAAGCCATTGAGCATCGCTGACCAAGTCGACCGTCTGGCAGGATCACCCGTAGCCAAGGCCCGGCTGCGGGTGATCCTGGCCAATCTCGCGGGGGAGATCAACATCGCCGACGCGTGCGCCGATCTGGGAATCGAGGAGTCTTGGTTCTTCGATCTCAAGCACGAGAGCCTGGAGCGCTGGGTGAAAACCCTGGAACCGGGATCACCTGGCCGGCGTCCCTCGGCGGAGAAAACGCCCGAGCAACAGCAGATCGCGAATCTGGAACAAAAAGTTGAGCGGTTGGAGCTGGAGCTGAAAGGGGCCCAGTTACGGGCGGAGCTGGCGCGCCAAGGTCTGTCTCGGCCCAAGCCGCAGCTCAAGCAAGCCGCAAAAAAAGCGAGTCGGTGAGGGATCCAGTTGAAGATGCAAGCAGCGTCCCTCACCGAGACCATGAGGCCAGGAAAGCGTCCACGAATTCCGATGTGTTCCCGGACGCCGTAGCCGAAGACACTCGGGACGACACCGACACCGAATTCGACTTCGAGCTTGAGAGCCAAACTGCGGCGGTCGTGGTCGACGAGGCTAGCGATCCGGCATGTCGTCACGACCGCGGCATCGGGAGCGCGTGGGTCGGCAACGATGGCGCCGCGCTCTTGTCGATCGCGACCGCCATGCCGGGCTGGACGATGACCACCGCGGGAGACCCCCTTGGCCATTCAGCCGGCACGCCGCCGTGTGCAAGTGGTGAGGCGCGGGCCGGTCAGGCGGCGGTCGAGGCATGTCGCCGAGACTCGCTGCCACTGGACGATCGCGCCAGTCAGGCGGAACGTGTGCCAACGCCCGACGACCGCGAGGTACCGCGCCGCGGTTGGGATCGCCAATCAAAGCGCCGATGGAGCGAGCGCGATCTCCGAAAACGGTCGGTTGCGTTTCGCCGTTACGCGCGTGGCCACGGCTGGTCGACGGAGGAGACGGCCCAGGCTCTTGGTCTCTCACCGCGCACCATGTGGAATTGGGATCGAGGTTGGGGCGCAGATCGGCTGGCGCCGCGCCCACGGGGGCGGCCGCCGCAAATTGCCCCGGTCGAGCGCCAAGCCGAGGTCACCGGCTTTTTGGAACTGCACGGCCCGAGCATCAGCCTATCGAGTCTCCAGGCCGAGTATCCCGATGTCGCGCGCGCCGAACTGGCTGAGCTCAAAGCGGGATATCGTGCCGAGTGGCTTCAAGAGCATGTCGAGGAACGGTGTCGGCTGGAGTGGCTCTGTGGAGGCAGCGCGTGGGCGATGGATTTCACTCATCCCCCCTACCTGATCGACGGCATCTTGCCTGCGATCCTGAACGTGCGCGACCTGGCAAGTCGACAGCAGTTGCTCTGGCTGGCGGTGGCGCGCGAGGACGCGGCGACCGTGGTGGAAGCGCTGGCCGATTTGTTTGAGGAGCACGGTGCGCCGCTGGTCATGAAATGTGACAACGGTCCGGCGTTTCGCGCCACCTGACGAAGCGATTATTGCTCGGCCGGGAGGTTTTCACTTTGTACTCGCCGCCGTACTGTGCCCCGTACAACGGCGGCTGTGAGCGTGCCAACCGCACGCTCAAGGAGTTGACCGCGCACGTTGCCGATCAAGCGGATCGCCGCGACTTCTGGACGAGCGACGATCTCCTGACCGCGCGTCTTCGCGCAACCGACTGAGTCGGCCATGGGGACCGACGGGACTGACTCCGGAAGAAACCTGGGCGGTGCGCGCCGTTTTGTCACTGGACAGACGCAAAAACATGTGGCAACGTTTAAGGAGCGAGATCGCGACTGTCCTGGAACAGCGCATGATCGACCCAGCAGCCGCGCTCTCGCATTACCCCCAAGCCGAGATCGAGCGGATCGCGGCGCAACCCGTCCTCGAGCAGCTCGGTCTCCTTCATGTCACGAGGAGACGAATTACTCCGGCATTTTGACGCCCAATCGCTGCACGAATAATGGTGGGGGCACATCTCGCCGTGAGCTTTACGCCGTTCCTGCAGTGTCCTGCTTTCCGTCGTTGCCCCCAGCGCATCTCCGACCGCCAATCCGAAGAGCATTCCTTCCACCTTGTCAAAATCGACGCCAAGGCGAGAGTGAGGTGGCACCTGATCGAGAGAGGTGCTTTCCTGGAAATCAATGGCATCCTCGGCGAACAGGCGCTGTAGGGTAGCCCGATTTCTTGCATGTAGTTGGGTCTCAGTAGTCAAAGATCGTCAACGATCGAGGACACGCATTGTAATGACGATCCCTTCCGTTCATTGGCTCGGCGCCCAGAAGTGGCTGCCCAGCACTCGACCGCAAATCGGAAGCACGAAAGCGGAAGTAAACTCGGCCGCTCCCGTTCGTTCATCCGGCTGCCGCGAAGTGGCCAGCCGGGGCCCAATCTGCAGCCCAGGGAGGCCCGACGAACAATCAGCGAGCGGCTCCCACAAAGAATCACCATGCGCGGCTTATTATTCCTGCGCCCGTGAGTTGTGACATCGTTAGCTGGCGGGCGAGATCAGCATTTGGTGCGGCGCGTATCCAAGATATCGTTCGGCGCACAAGGGGCGGCATACTGGTTGAAGGGAATTGGGCCCCAATCCACCGACGGAGGCCGTCATGGCAGCGACTTATACGGCGATCATCCAGCAGCATGGCGAATGGTGGATCGGTTGGGTCGAGGAAGTCCCTGGCGTCAACTCCCAGGGCCAGACCCGCGCGGAACTGCTGGAAAACCTTCGTGACGCCCTCGAAGAAGCGCTCGAGATGAATCGGGCTGAGGCTCGGGCGGCCGCGACCGGTGCTTTCGAGGAAGTGAGCATCCCGGCGTGAAGCGGCATGAGTTACTGGACCACCTCCGGCGGCACGGTGCGCCTTGGCGCTCGAGGGACGCGAGCCGCAAGAATTGGAAACACGGATCCATCGCCGGCGGGAGCCGACTCCCACAGACCGAGGCACCCGTCCCGCCGCAGGCCGGAGGATCCGTCCAGCGAAACTTTTCTGCTTCGTTGCCTTCGTTATCTTCTGTTCAATCCGAACGACAGCCCAATCCGCAGCGTCGCTTTCTGTGCAGTTCACTTACAGTGCAAGGGGCGGATTCGGACTATCCAGGAACTCGACTGTTGTGTAACCGAGCGGCGTATCCCCGATGTTCTCGAGATCATGCATCATGAACTCGCCCGCGTTGTAGTTCTTGTGAACCGCCTGGCCCGAGAGGCGAAGTCGTCCGTCACATGCATGACAGTAAGATCGCGCATGGGCTGGTTCCAGATTTCGAAGATTGGCTTTCAACTTCCTCAGGATGAGAGGCGGCACGGAGAACGAGATCATCGGGCTGGACGCCAGGGTTGCCAGGACGAGGCCAATGGTGGAACAATACGAGAGGACGCTATAAACGGGATGAACGAGGAATGAAATGAACGCGCTTCAAGGCACGATCAGGAATGGCCAGATTGTTCTCGACGCTCCGGCCGCGCTGCCCGAAGGCACCCGAGTGGAGGTGCTGCCGATCGAGGGGCCTCGGCCTACGCTCGGCATGCGCGAGGAAGATTGGCCGACGACATACGAGGAAATCGCAGCGTTGTTGACCCGGATGGATCAGGTCGAGCCGGGATGGCTCTCGCCGGAAGACGACGACGCTTGGCGCGGGGCCTTACGTGCGCAGAAGGAGTTCGAGAAGACTCAGTTCTTCGCAGACGCCGACAAACTGCGGAGCATGTGGCGGGCGCATCGCGGCGGAACTGAGGCGGATCGGCCGCCCGATTGGCAAGATTGACATGCTCATCGCCGCGATCGCTGTCAGCCTCGGCAGGACAACGGTGGTCAGTGCTGATAACGACCTGACCGCAGTGCCGGGGATGAGCGTCGAGAATTGGTCCGCGACGTAAAAGGTTAGCTGGCGGGCGAGATCAGCATTTGGCGCAGCGCGTATTCTAGATATCGCTCGGCGCATCAGGGCGTCATACTGGTTGAAGGGAATCGCGCCCCAATCCACCGGCGGAGGCCGTCATGGCAGCGAACTATACGGCGATCATTCAGCAGCACGGCGAATGGTGGATTGGCTGGGTCGAGGAAGTCCCTGGCGTCAACTCCCAGGCCCAGACCCGCGCGGAACTTCTGGAAAACCTTCGTGGCGCCCTCGAAGAAGCGCTTGAGATGAATCGGGCCGAGGCTCGGGTGGCCGCCACCGGTGCTTTCGAGGAAGTGAGCATCCCGGCGTGAAGCGGCACGAGTTACTGGAGCACCTCCAGCGGCACGGTGCGCCTTGGTGCTCGAGGGACGCGAGCCGCAACGACTGGCAACACGGATCCATCCCTGGCGGGAGCCGGCTCCCACAGACCGAGGCAGCCGTCTTGCCGCACGCCGGAGGATCCGTCCACGCAACCTTTCTACTTCGTTGCCTTCGTTCTCTTCTGTTCAAGCAGAACGACAGCCCGATCCGCAGCGTCGCCTTGTGTGGAGTTCACTTACAGTGTAAGGGGCGGATTCGGGCTATCCAGGAACTCGACGGTTGTGTAACCGAGCGGCGTTTCGCCGACGTTCTCGAGATCATGCATCATGAACTCCCCCGCGTTAAAGTTCTTGTGAACCGTCTGGCCGAGCTCGTAAGTCACCTCCACAACGCTTCCATCATGGTAGTGGGAGCGCGCCTGGCCCGGCGACGTCACCGTCCAGAAGTAGTTCAGGACGTGCTTGTGAACCGGCAGCCGTTCGCCGGGAGCCAGTAGTATGGACCAGACTCTGACCTTTTCCGTTTGCGACAGCAGCTTATC
The DNA here is from genome assembly GCA_963781785.1 of uncultured Isosphaeraceae bacterium. Taxonomy (GTDB): domain Bacteria; phylum Planctomycetota; class Planctomycetia; order Isosphaerales; family Isosphaeraceae; genus CAWAHD01. The sequence goes on from CAWAHD010000002.1 coordinate 3,688,486, forward strand.
GCCCACGCGTCCATTGCCCGCGTTGCAGACGAACTCGTCCTTCAGCCATTGCGGCCAGTCCGAAGCGGGTGCGACCGGATCTTCTGGATAACGCACGTCTTTCACGATGATCACTCATTCTGCGATCGAACGACGCACTGGCTCACCCTGCCGGCTCGATCAGGTCAGGACGGGGAGTGATGCCGGACCGCCGATCATCGGCTCAGCGGCCGGTATCACGAGGCGACGGCTCTTTGCGTCCGCCGTGCTGGGCTGGCAGGAACGTCTGCTCGATCTCGACCTGATCCGATCGGTTGATCATCCCTGATGCATTGCTTTTCGACCGCCGAATCCTAGCACGTCATCCGGGGGAAATAAAGCGAGCTAACAATTTGCTGGACGCGTTCATGCGATCCACAAAACCTTCAGGGAGCTGATCGCCCGGCCCGGTTGAGATCGCCCTCGATTCGCCGCAGGGCTTCGCCGACCGCCAAGCGGAGCGCCTCGTCCTCGATCACAAAGTCGCTGGAATACTGGCACAGATGGCCGAACGGGCGGACATCGGCCGCCGCGGCCTCGCGGAGACCGGGAATGGCTTCGCGGGCGTCAGCACCCATCTCGCCCAGCGCAAGGGCGGCGCGTGTCGCGACGGAAGTGCTTGGGCCAGGATCTCTGAGTAGCTGGATCAGCACCGGGAGCGACCGATCCGTGCAGTGCTCGATCCGCCAGAGGGCGGTGGCGGCCTCGAGGCGCACCCGCCGGGCGTGGGGCGACGTATCGCCCAAGGCGGCGACGAGGCCTGGGACCGCGCGCTGCGCTGTCTCGCCCATCTCCCCAAGCATCTCAGCCGCCGGCGATCGGTACTGGCCACGAAGGCACGTGGTGAGCATGTCCAGGGCCGGCTGGATGCGACCGTCGATCCGCCAGAGGGCCTGGGCCGCGCGGAGCCGGGTCAGCTCATCCGGGGACCCGAGCAAGGTCTCCAAGAACGGGATCGCCGCGCGGGCCTCGGGCCCGCTGATCTGGCCAATCGCGATCGCGACATACTGCTGCACCTCCGGCTCCTCTTCCATCAGGGCGATGAGCGCCGGGATCGCCGCGCGGGCGTTGGGGCCGATCCGGCCGAGCGCCAGGGCGATCCCGATCCGCGGGTTGACGACCAAGTCCGTCTTGAGGGGCGGCCCGCGCAAAGCGTCCAGGAGCGCCGGGACCATGGCCCGGACCTCGGCGCCGAGATTGGCGACGCACCTGGCGAGCCAGGGGAAGTCCTGGCCGGCGCGGAGCTGCTCGATGATGACGGGGATCACGCGGGGGTCGCCGAGGGCGGCCATTGCCACCGCGGCCTGGGTCCGGACCTGCGGGTCGTCATCGTCGAGGGCGGCGGCCAGTGGCCCGGCCGCCGCGGCCGCCGCCGATCCGAGAAGGGAGAGGCTCAACACCAGGCCGCGGCGCTCTTCGGGATCAGCGGAGTGGATCCGCTCCGCCAGTGCGGCGGCGATGATCGGGGTAATCGATCGCCGTTCGCGGCACAGCTTCTCGGCCGCGAACAGGGCGCCGCGCCGGGCTGCCTGGTCCCGGCTGTCGAGAGCCGCCGACAGGACACGCCACCTCGCCGCGGGGTCTCCCCCAAGCGCCTCGCTGACGCGGCCGGCGATGTCGCCCGCGATCTCCGCGAAATCGCTCCAAGCCGTCGCAGCCGTTTCGCACATGGTGTCGAGGAGCGCTGCCCGCTCGGCGGGGGATGACCGCGCCAGACAGATCGCGGCCGATAGCCGGACGACCGGGTGTTCTCCGGGTCGCATCCGTTCGGCAAACAGGGGGATCCACCGAGCCGGCTCGGCCGCGGCCGCTATGAGATCGCCCACCGCCACGATCAGCGCGGCCCGGCTCTTGGGGTCCGCCTGGGCCGGAATGCGAGCGACCAGCTCGGGGATCACCCAAGCCGCGCGGCTATTGCAATAGCTCAGCATGGAGGTCGCACGGATCTGGACCGTCGGATCTTCGTCGGCCAGCAGGTCGAGATAGGTCCCGACGCCCGCCTCGACGGCCTCGCGCAGCCCGAACCCACTCCAGCTCTTGCGCCAGCGCCCGTGTGCGCTCCTGCTGTTCCTCGGGGCTCGCTGCGCCCATCGGGTCGAACAGGGCGGCGTGGCTTTCGGTGTACGAACGGCCCTCGGCGATGAAGGACAGGAGGTCGAAGATCGCTACCTTCTCCGCGACGCCCGGGGTGGCCAGCAACTCGAGGAGGAAGGGGACGGCGTGGGCCGTGGCCGAGTAGACCGTCCCCTGGTGCCAGATGGTACTGAACAACTCGCGGAGGGCGGCGCTCCCGCTCCTCCGCGTCGTCCGAGAGCACGGCGCGAATCAGGTCGGGGACGTCCTTTGCCTCACCGTTGGCGTGACTCAGCCGCGACCAATCGACCTCGTCGAGACCCTCGAGCATCGATGACCTCCTGAACCGGGCGCCGGCCATCTTGCCGCATCGCTCGGGGCGGTGCGATCCGATCCCGCGGGCCCTGGCGAAGCCCGCCGATCCGGCGCGCCGTGCTGCCGGGCGACGGTTCAATCTCTGTTTTAGTCGAACAGGGTGATCGAATCCCTCGGGCCGCACGTCGCGGGGATGGTTGTCCTACTGCACCAGCCAATGCCGCACAGCCGACCTTCGCTAACGTCACCCAACAATATTCCGAATAACACCACAAGCGCCAATCAGCCAAACGCTTCGCAGCGCATCGGGCGCATTCTACCGTGCGGTAGGCACGTCGGATTTTCGACGCCGTCGTATAATTAAATGAGTGTACCCACGCAGAGTGAGCGCGCACGCACGATGAACCCTGGTCAATTCGTGTCCTGTTACCTGACGAGATTCTCGAGCGCCGCCTGCCGCTGCCGTCGCATCCTCACGGATGAAGGACGAATTGATACAGGGACGCGTTTCGGGCGGAGGACCGAGGAATGAATAAAGGCAGCGAGAGGGAGGAAGTCCAGGATCAGACCAAGCAGTTCGGAGGACGTCCGGTGATTGTCGCGCCAGAGCGGACGACTAGGGGCAAGAACTGCGATTCATCCTTCATCCTTCATCCTTCATCCTTGTTCAATACCCCCCCTACCCCCCTGCGTTTTTGTCAGGGTTTGGGGGTCAATGTTATCTTCAGCACTCTCCGACGTCGAACGCTGTTAATCGTCCTGGCCGTGTGCGAGCTCGTCGCAGTCCAGGATCGCAGCTCAGCTCATGTGCGAATCGGAGATATGTCGCGATGCAGAGAGCCATCGCCAAGGCGCTAACTGCCTCAGCTCTACCACATGGCCGGCACGGGGGACGGGCATCTTGCCCGTCAAAATCCGGGGTGGCGATTCGTGGGTGGTTGGTGGCGTCAGGTGACACGAAGACCGACCCCCTGACGACATTTCATCCGGCAGAACCCGCAAACCCCTCCAGGCTGTCGCGCAGGCGGGCAGAATTCGCGCCGGTCTTGCAACCCGATCGCAACGAGGAATCTGGCGGAGATTCGGCATTACATCAATCGGCCAGGCGTGTGATTCCGCTCAGTCTCTTCCCGCCTGAAGCGCCTGTCGTTTCTTTTTGGGTGGAGCAGACGTCGGGGCATTCATCACTCACACATGCAAGATTTCTACAAAATCGCGCCGCGTATTCCGATTATTCATCCGACAACCATTAAACCGTTATCCTGTAACGACATCGGGCCATGATCAGTCGCGTTCCGATTGTTCATCCGACAACCCTTAAGCTCTTACCGAATAAGGGGATAAGTCACAATTCCGATTATTCATCCGACAACCCTTAACCTGAGTTGGCTCAAGAGCTTGTGTCGTCGAGAGCGGCAAAATGCCATCAAGGGCATTGTGAGACTTTTGCGTTGCGGTTTGACCATGCGCAAGACGACCGAGCCATATATATCGGAGCGCGGCAGCGCCGAGTTCGATAAGACAGGCCGGGATGACGGGGCCGACGCCCGGAGGGCGACTCGGGCTAACTCACGCTCCAGTCGCCGATATGACAACAGACCCCTCGATTTTCGAGCATTCCAGCCACGGGCGCAACTGTAATTCTTGTCACAAGTTGAGGCAATGAGGCAATGAGGCAATGAGGCAATTCTCGGCCTCGCGTGCTTCGGCATGTGCACTCTCCAGCCTCCGCGAAAGGATGCGGGCGGAAGGACGAAGGATGAACGGACCCGCCTCCGATCGAGCGATTCTCTGGTTCATCCTTCATCCTTCACCCTTCATCCTTTTTCAGGCGCTGGTTCCCACGGCCTCGAGGCTCTTGTTGGCCTCGGCGCTGCCGGCCAGCTCGGCCTCCATCTCGCGAAATTCCTTGCTCTCGGTTTTACTCCGCCAGACGGCCCAGGCAACGCCCGCGATGCAGATCAGGCCGACCAGGTAGAGCAACAAAGGCCGGTTCGTCGACCAATCAAGGATCGGCACGATTGCCAGCAGCGAGACCATGTTCATCACCTTGATGAGGGGATTGAGGGCCGGTCCGGCGGTATCCTTCAAGGGATCGCCGACGGTGTCGCCGGTGACGGCTGCCTTGTGGGCCTCGGAGCCCTTGCCGCCGTAGAGGCCGTCCTCGATCGACTTCTTGGCGTTGTCCCAGGCACCGCCCGCGTTGGCCATGAACACAGCCAGCAATTGACCCACGATGATCATGCCCGCCAGAAAGCCTCCCAGCGCTTGCGTCCCGAGAAAGATTCCGACCAGGATCGGCATGAGGATGGCCAGGAGGGCCGGGCCGATCAGCTCGGCCTGGGCCGTGGCGGTGCAGATATTGACCACGCGACCGTAATCCGGCTTCTTGGTCCCCGCCCAGATCTCCTTGTCGCGGAACTGCATGCGGCACTCCTTGACGATCAAGAACGCCGCCCGTCCCACCGCGCGGATCAACATCGAGCTGAACAAGAATGGCACCACGCCGCCGATCAAGGCACCCACGAACACTTTGGGATAGGCAATCGACAGATTGCCTGCCTCAGCGGTGTACTGGGGCAGAGTCATCCGGCCAATGGCATCCTCGCTTCCGACAGCGATCACGGCAATGAAGCTGGCAAAGAGGCTCACCGCCGCGATCACCGCGCTGCCGATGGCGATGCCCTTGGTCTCGGCCTTGGTTGTGTTACCGACTGCATCCAGGTCGGCCAGGATCTGGCGGGCCCGCTTGTAATTCTCCTCGCCCATCTCTTCACGGTCGTAACCCATCTCACCGATGCCGTTGGCATTGTCAGCCACCGGGCCAAACACGTCCATGCTGATGGTGTTGCCCGTGAGAGTGAGCATGCCGATGCCGCACATTGCCACACCGTAAGCGACGAAGATTGGCGTGGCACCGGCGTAGATCAGCGCCGAGAGCAAGATGGCCACAGCGATCACGAGCGTGGCCACCACCGCTGACTCGTATCCAACGGCAAACCCCTGGATGATGTTGGTGGCATGCCCTGTCTGGCAGGCCTTGGCCAGCGACTTGACGGGGTTGTACTGGGTGTGGGTGTAGTAGCTCGTGATCTTGTTGAGCGTGATGGCCAGGACGATCCCGATCAGGCAGGTCCAGGCGGGGCGCATGTCCAGCCCGGCGAGTCCAAAGCTTGCCCAGAGTGGCAAACCCGGTTCAGCGCCACCAAGATTGACCAGTCCGCCCAGCGCCTGCGGATACTCGACATAATACTGTGGCGTGAAGTGGAGGTAGAAGAAGCCGAGGACCACGAAGCCCACGACGCTGAAGATCGAGCCGAGAACGAAACCATGGTGGACCGAATGCAGGGCCTCGTCGCTCGTGCTGTCAGGGCCGGCCTTGACCGTGGAGGTGCTCCAGATCGAGCCGAGCACACCGATGGCCCGGACGAGGAGCGGAAAGATCACCCCCTTATGTCCGAAGCTCGCGTAGCCCAGGATCATGGCGGCAACGATCGTCACCTCATAGCTCTCGAAGATGTCGGCGGCCATGCCGGCACAGTCGCCGACATTGTCACCGACGTTGTCGGCGATGGTGGCCGCGTTGCGCGGGTCGTCTTCCGGGATCCCCGCTTCGACCTTGCCCACCAGGTCGGCGCCGACGTCGGCCGCCTTGGTGTAGATACCGCCGCCAACTCGCATGAAGAGCGCCAGGAGCGTGCCGCCAAACCCGAATCCCAGCAGTACCTCGTAAGCGCGCTCACCGTAGGCCATGAAGATGAGTGTGCCGCCCAGCAGGCCCAGACCGTCAGTGAGCATGCCGGTGATTGTGCCGGTGCGGTACCCCAGTTGCAGCGCTCCGCCATAGCTGGTCCGGGCCGCGGCGGCAACCCGCAGGTTTCCTCGCACCGCCAGACTCATGCCCACGAAGCCGACCAGCCAGGAGAACGTCGCTCCCATGAAAAACGCGGCTGCCCGGCCCCACGCCACTGCTCCCGCGGACTCTGCAGTGGCCCAGATCAAAACCGTGAGCACAAACATGAGCAGAATGATCGCCTTGAATTGACGGATCAGATAGGCGTTGGCTCCCTGGCGTATGGCTGCGCCGATCTCTCGCATCCGCTCTGTACCCTGATCCGCTCCAATCACCTGGCCGACCAGCCAGAGAGCATACAGCAGCCCCGCGACGGCAATCCCCAGGACCACCAGGAGCGAGATCCTTTCTCCCAGGCCATAGGCACTGTCGTTCCAGAACCCGAACAGGGTGAATTCCTTCGCGTGGGCTGGGGCCGCAGGCGCCGCAGCCGGCGTAGCTGCTGTCGCACCCGGTGCGGGTGTCGGCGCTGTGACTGGCGCGGTTGCTGCCGGAGCCGGCGCGGGTGCCGCTTCTTTCTTGGTTGGCTCCTGCGCTGCCAGCCACCCCGGCGCCGCTAGCAGCACGAATCCAATAGTCAGGAACCGAATGAGTCGCCACTGTTGCATGATCCTCGTCTCCAGTTTCTTGAGATGCTACATCCTCAGCAAATAGAGGTTGTCGAATGCTCCCTGAGCACCACGACCGTTGTCGGGTGCCCGGCGAGCACCGTCGAAAGTCGATTGAAAGCTTTTCTAAGCGTGAGCCGATCGGATCGAGGGTGATACCGGCCAAAGACGATAATCACTCGCTCACCGGCACTCGCACGAACGCCTGCGCTGGTCTTGCTTCTACGCGCAGTGTCGAGAAGATCTCTTCCACTCCTCCCGCCTCGGCGACCGGGGCAGATACGGCGATGGTCATCCGCACCGCCACCGTCCTCTCCGGTTCTGTTCCGCACCGCAGCAGGAACTTCGAGATTCCGAAGACCAATCGACCCGCTTTTGCCAAGCGATTAAACACGACCGCCGCCCGCCAGGGAAGTGTCTAGGCCACATTTTCCACGAAATCCTCAAAATCCCCCGCTCGATCTCGGAAACTTGCTCACGTCGATATAGAGATAGGTGCCACCGGTCGTGGTAGCCAACCGGGCCAGCGGGGATCGCAGCCCCAGTTCGGTTCCAAGTCCGAATTCGACGGCCTGAATTCGTGTCGAACCCACTTCTGCCAGAATCTCGTTGACTTCGGTGTTGCTCATCAGGTCTGCGTCGGTGAGAAAAAAGATGACCTCGGGCTTCAGCTTGAGCGCCTCGCGCAAGGCCAGCATGTGGTCGGTTCCCCCCAGCGGTGCGATCGTTTGCAGGTGAGTTTGCAGCCGGGCCTTGTTTCTCACCGTTGCCGCCATAAGTCCTTTCCGCCCTTGCGGATCGCTCAAGATTCTCGCCTCAAGACTGTAGAAAATCACCCCAAAACTGGCATCAGGAGGAAGTTGATTGATGCTCGAGAGCATTTCCCGTTTGGCAACGTCGAGCGAGTTATGCATGGCCATGCTGCCGGAGCAGTCGATGACGTAGGCGAAGGAATGAGCGTGCTCGCGCGCCCCGAAGAACTGAGTTCCGGGGCCAATGCCGCGGCCGGCACCTCCGCCTGAGCCTCCTCCGACACCTCCGCCTCCGCCCGAGCCTGAGCCGGGAATCAGCCCGGGTCCTGTCGTCTGAGGGCCGGGCAAGGCGCGTTGCATCGTCTCGCTTAGCTTGGGCTGAGAGTTGGGTAGAATCTCTGCCAGCAAGATATCAGCCAGTGGGTCACGGGTTGCTTCTTGCGGTTTCGTCTCATCAGTCGATGCGATAACCGGCACGCTGCTCACGCCTCCGATATCGCCCGGCCCGCCTCCGCCCTCCCCAGGTGAGAAAGGCACGCTGTCACGGTTATCAACCGGATCAAACTCGCCGTAGAGAGCCTTGGGGCGGTGAGACCCGCCGATAGGCAAGGCCACCGCGTTCAAAGCGGTCAATGAAGCGATCAGCACGACAAGTGAGTGGAACAGTGCCGAACTGACCAGCGACCGCGGATCAGTGAGTGGGCTATGGCCCAGTGAGATCGGAACGGGTGATCGGGACACCGGCGATTACCCTCCTGTGCAATGAGTCGTATCAATTGTCGCGGCACGCCTCGGTCGTTCAACCCCGTGAAAGTCAGGGGGCTCCAGGAATTCCAGGGGAAGATCGGAAAGCGAGGAAGCCATTGCGTTTCGGCCTGCGTCTGCTTGCGAGGGGGCCATCAAGTGACGCCGGGCGAGGATCCCGGCGCCCACGCCGCCGAGCACCAGACCGATCGTCCAGTAAGCAATCTCGATGCCCGCGCCCTTTTGGCTGTTTTCGCCGACTGGATTGTGATTGGCTGTCGATTTCGCGGGGGAAAAGCGGTCTGTCTCGGTCTCCCCGGATAACGGCGCCGGTAGCTGGTTCCCAACCACCAGTGGTGCCAGGCGGCCTCCATCACCCGCTTCGTAACGCACCATTTTCAGGAACGTGCCGGTGAATCGGACGGATCGACCTAGCCTGGCAATCGACGAGAAACGGACTGCGGACCTGGGACCCGTCATGGCTGGAAAGGCCATCCCGCCCGCCACGGCGGCAGAAGCCGTTCCCAGCTCCTGATCGCTGCCTTGGCGGGAATCAGGCTGAGGAAAAACCACACAGAAAGGGTCACCGGCTCGCGAGGTGATCCAGACCTCGGCCAGGGATGGAAAACGACCGACTGGTCCTTGGCGAAAGATCCGCGAAACCCGGCCCTGAACCGTGACGCGACGGCCGCGAAACGACTCGGTGTGATTCCAGATGTCTCTGAAAGTCACCGGAATGACCGGGGTGACGGCCCCCGAACGGTCAGCAGACGGCTTACCGGAGAGGGCCGCTCGATAACCGTCCAGATCGGCCAGGGTAAGCCGCCGATCTGTTTCGGAATCATCAAGAGCGGACCAGCCGCAAAGTCCGGGCGCCAGGATGACCCACCAGATCAAGGCCGCGGGAAGACGGAGGCGGTGGTTCATTTGGGCTCTCCGGATGGCACGGGGGACACGCCGCGATCCTTTCTGAGGCTCGCCGGCCGTTCACCGCCTCCAGGCAGGGGCGGTGTGGCTCCCGGCGGTGTGAGGCGAATCGCCGCGACTCCCGCGGCGGAGCAAGCCGCGATAATCTGGGCAGCCGGCTCGTAACGGAGATTGTCATCGGCGACCAGACGAACGCGGAGCGGCCTGCCCTCCAGGAGCTGGGCGTAGCGACGCAAGCGATTCTCGAGTGTGGCCACGTCGGGCAGCCGGGCTTCACCCAGTCGAAGCACCTTCAGATCTCCGAGGTCGTCGGCTTCGGCACGGACCATCAGGTCGTTTTCAAGATCGGTATCGACATTGCGGGCAGGTCTTGGCTGTGCGTTCCCCTGTGCCGCAGACGGCAGGGCTGCCGGTGTGGCGGGGAGATCCAGGTCAAGATGAGTCTCGGCAGAAGGAGCCTTGAATGTGACGATAAAAAACGCGAGAAGCTGAAATGCCATGTCCAGCATCGGCGTCACCGGAAAGGCGACTTCGTCGGGCGGTCCAGGGCGGTAACGGCGGGATCGAGCAGCGGCTGTTCTCGACGTCGGCACGGCTCGCGTATCGCCGGTGAGAAGACTCGGTCCAATACCCAGTCCCGCCCCAGTGCTCATTGTGTCTGGCTCCGCAATACAACCAAGCTGAAGTGGGCAAAGCCTCTCTCCTGGGCGTCAGCCAGGGCGCGGCGGACTGCGCCGTACGAGGCGGCTCGGTCGGCTCTGAGAATGACGACTGTCGGCAGTTCAATGTCAGCCGGTGTTCCCTTTGCCAGGGTCTCCAGACCGGCTCGGCGCGCCTTCGCCTCCGATGCCCACCAGGCTGCCGCTTTGTCGTCATCGAGTACCTTACCCCTGATCAAGAGCCGGCCCTTGGCATTCATCACCACTGTCAGCCGGTCGAAAGTCAAGTCCGTCCCTGGCAAAGCGGCCGGCGCGAGAGGCAGGCGCACCTCCTTGGTTGCCCCCTCCAGCCCGGTGCTGAAATGAACGAGCATCATGAAAAACGTGATGAGCTGAAGCACCACGTCCAGAAGTGGCATCAGATTGGGATTCAAAGTCCCCGAGCTTGGCATTCGGTTGACGCGAGGCATGGTCAAGGTCGCCTGTGGTCCGAAAGCAAGTCGTTCTTACACTGTCGGCAGCGCGGCGGCGCAAAAGCATGGTCCCACTCGCAGTCGACAGCTCACGTCTCTCAGGAAGGCAACGCGGGACGTGGAGGGTTGGCCCCTCCCCCTGCCGCTGCCAGGGCGGCGCTGACGGCAAACGGATGAGGGTGTGTTGGTGGCACAGGGGTCGCGCTCAATCCGGCGGCTGACATCCGCACTCCCGGCGCGAACTGCTCGAGTAGTGGCTGTGCGGTCATCTCCACCTCCAACGAGAGCCTCGCGATCCGGTTGCGGTACATGGCATAGAAAAAGATCGCCGGAATCGAGATTGCGATTCCCAGGAGCGTCGAGTAGAGCGCCGTCGAGATTCCCGACGCAAGATCACTTGCTTGGGGTGAGGAACCCTCGAGTGCGATGACACGAAAGGCCTTGATCATACCGTAAACCGTTCCCACCAGCCCGATCATCGGCCCAAGTGTACCCACAGTGGCGAGATAAGTCGTGCGATGTTCCATCTCCATCGTCGCGTGCTCGTTGGCAAGCTCGGCGGCGCGCTGAGCCTGCGATAGCCCTGCCGGAAGCTTGCGAACCCCGGCGGCCAGAACACGTGCCAGAAACGACGAATCCCCCACCAAGCGATGATAGGCCTCGTTGTATTTCGTCTGGTCCAGCAGGTCCTGAATGTCCTGGACCAGCGGCGGTGGAATTGCCACAAGTGTCCGATAATTCAAGGCCATCCAGACCACGAGCGCGATCAGGTAGAACGACATACCCGCGATGACGAGCGCCACGACCACCACCGGCGCCGAGCCATGCAGAATTCCTCCAACGAGCGAATCGGAATTGTCAGCCCGCGGTGTTTCGCCTCGGCCGCCGTCGCTCGACGATGACGTGGGGCCACCGTCACCACCGAGGGCTTCTTCCCCGACTTGAGACCCGGGGCTTACGGCGACTGAGCTGGAAGCCGGTCGTCGTTCTTGGGCCATTACCGGCGCGACGGCTAGCCACCCGTGCAACCACAACCCGGCACCAGATAACAGGAACACCCCGATGCACCGGCGAGCCCACTCGCCGCGGGCAACATCGGCAATCCCGCCACGCCGTGTCTTGAACATGAAACCCAGCCCTCCCATGCGTTCAGCTTATCGAATCAAGACGGGCTGGACAACGCGATGTGCCGGCGTTCGGTCCGGTCAAGACCAGCCCCACTCCGTCGTGGGTACTATGGACGCCGAGCTTCTGGTGCCCAGGAGTGACGACCGCCACTCTCCAGAGGGCTCGCCCCGACCGGATGACCACGCCCGCTTGGCTGGGGCGGTTAGACATGAACGGCAAGGCGTCAGATGTGGTTTCACGAAGCCGTATATTCAAATTCCGTCAACATGAAGTCTAACTGTTGCCATCGATCTCGTTTTCCAATCTTCTCCTGGCGGGTGGTCTTGAACTTCCAGGCAGAATCGCTCCGTGAGTATCAGCGGGAGCACCACGTTAACTCACGCCAACCTCTCCTCCACTTGTTGCCGCAGGGCGGAGACATAAGTGACGAGTTGGTGCAGGTTCTGTGCACGGAGCCTTCGTTGAAGCTGAACGATTTGCGCGTGCACTTCAGCCAACTCCTGTTGCGCCTCGAACGAGAGCTGCTCGGTCGGCTCGAGGTTTTGCCCCCGTCCTGACCCCGGCCCCCTCCGGATGAGGTGATGAGCCCTCACAGCGAGCTCGCGCAGTGAGGCGCTGAGCTTGGCCGGGTCATGCTCGCCGTTTGTCGGGTCGCGCCGCTGGGGTCTTCGGAGAGTCGCTTGTGATTGTCCGAAATTCATCGCTCGTTCCTGATTATTCTGGGTTCCCGAAAGAATGAGCTCAACTCCCGATCTCTATGCTAGGACTTCGCTGGCTCGCGTTCATTCTTCGGTCCACCGATTCACGCGCTGATTCATCGTTGCACCATGTCAACTGTTCAGACGCACCACAGTCGAAATTGTTCGCGCCCACCCCGCTCAGAAGCTCGTTCTCATGGCGCAAAGCATTATGGACATTTGAGCAACGTGACAAGCTCGCTCGAAAAGCTCACGCGATTTGTTGGTTCAAGGAAGATCGACGGGCAGAGAGCCATCGACGAGCGACGGTTTGGTCATCGAAGGGGATGACGCGGTTTGCGAGAATTTGGAAGGATTGGCGACCCTTACCGGCAATCAGGACAGCATCGCCGGGGCGAGCGCTTGCGAGTGCGGTCTCGATTGCGAGCTGACGGTCGGGCTCGACGCGAACTCTAACCGGGCGCCGAAACCCTCCCAGTAGATCGTCAAGGATCTCGTTGGGGTCACAGCCACGGGGATTGCTGATCGTCAGGATCACCTGGTCGGCGCCGTTTTCAGCGGTCTCGGCCAACCGACGGTGCTCGGCGTTGTCGCCGGAGTGACCCTCAGTGCTCAAGACACAGTGCACACGACCCATGGCGACAGCTTTCATCGTGGCCAAGGCTTCACCCAGGGCCGCGGAAGATTGGGCTTCGTCGATCCGGACATCGAAATCCTGACCCTCAATGACCGCCTCGAGATGTCCGGCGACGACCCGAACGGCTTCCAGCCCGGCAACAATGGCGGTTCGATCGATCTCGAGGGACCAGGCAAGCGCCGCCGCCGCGAGAGCGCAGCTTGCCGCTCTCAGGCCGACCAAGGGCAGATGCACAGCGACCTCACGGTCAAAACCGTTCAGCACCATCCGCGTGCCCGAGCGATCCAACCGCTCAATACGGCCTGAGAAGTTGACATCGCGGGCGCTCACTTCGATCGGCTCGAGGGCGAAGGCCATCCGCCGCGCCTCGAGATTAACCCCACCGAGTACCTCAGCAAAAGGATCGGCGGCGCTGACGACAACAACTCCTCCGGGCATGACCTGGCGGATCAACTTGGCCGCCGCGCGGCGCCTCCGAATAGCGGCATCCGGGCTAAGGTCGCAGGCTGCGCTGATGTCAGTGAGCACAGCCGCCTCGAAGACGACGCCTTCAAAACTTCGGTGTGCGAGTCCCTCGTTCGAAACCTCGATCACTCCGCTCTTGCAGCTATTTTCGAGCATTTCGGCCAGCAGCGCGGCCAGACCTTTTGGGCCAGGCGCGAAGCCGCTCGATTCGTCATCCCAATTGCCAACCGCCCCACGCGAGGCCGCCGCGCTGGAAATCATGGATCCACCAGAACGATCGAAGCCCGCACCAACGACGCGGGTTTTCAATCCGTCGCAGAAACCCATCGAACCGATGTGTCCCACCCGCTGACCGGAGGCCTCGAAAATCGAACGCACCATCAGGGCCGTGATCGTTCTACCCAGATTTCCGGCAACGCCCAAGGTCATGAGCTGCCGTGAGGGGTCACCTGCAAGGGCCTGACAGATCCGCGCATGTGCGGACCGGCCATCGCGAACGACAACCTGAAGCCGTCCAGCCTCGACGCACGGGCGTTCGACGATCACCCCCGCCGCCCCTCGTTCGAGCGCTTCGCGCACAAAAAAGTGTCCATCGTAGCCCGTGCGCGCCTCGAGGAACGCGACGAACACCTGGCCAGGGTCGAGCCTGCGATGGTCGTCGGTGCAACCCGAGACTTCCCAGTCGACACCGCCAACAAAATCACCCTCGGGGAGCAACCGCTGCAGACTCACCGAGGGAATTCCCCGTTGGGGCATACGGTCAACGAACCAGCGCACCATCGGCTTTAAGCCTCCTTGCCTCAGCTTATCTCGCCCGCGGTCGTCTGGAAGCTGGGATCAGGTCAATTTCAAAACCGCGTCGGGCCATACACTGCCCGACCGAGAAAGCGGTTTTCTTGGGTGGGTTGCGATCTTGACCGTACCAAGCCGCGATCGACTCGCGGCTGCAATCCCTGAACCCTCCATCCGTCGCGTTCCGTCGCGCTGGATGCCTCGCTTGAATGGAGGCGGCATTCTTGGCCAAAGCCGTGAAAAAGGCAATGCCAGACTGGGGCAATTGCCGAAGGCCCGAAAGCCGAGTGGAGGTCGAGCACGACGGATGAAGGACCACCGGTGTTTTCAGCAAGAGTCGCCAGTGTGCGGATCATTCAACCGGCACGGTGGCGCCTTTTTGTTGTTTTGAAAACTCGGTCCAACTATTCAGCGGGAGAATCCTGACGATTGAGATTTCGGCTCTGGAGCGCTCGTTCAAGGAGCTTGGGGTCGAGCGTGAGCGGCTTGCTCGCCTTTTTTGCGATTCCGGGTTCGTTCTTTCCTTTTGCCTTGTCCGGGGAGACGGTGGGATTGGCTGGGGAGCCCGGCTTCGCTGAACCGTCAACCTGCGCAGTGGGGGACCCGGCTAGAGTCGGCTTCGCATCACCCGTAGGCTTTCCTGACGATGGCCGTGCTCGCGTTTTCGGCGCGGTGCCCGCCACCGGGATGTTCGGCTTGGCTCCGGTGATCACAAACGGCAACGGAAACTCCTGAGGGTCTCCTGGAGTTTGACCTTCCGGGGTCAAGGTACGATTGCGGTCAACCCGCGAGGGGGGAGGGATTCTGCTTTCGACGGGAATTCTGGCGGAGAGCGGCGAACCAACTCTGTTGTCGGGGGAGGCCTCGGCGGCGAGGTTGAATGGATCTGAGCCCGCGCGGTTGCGGTCCATGGCAAAAGGCTCCGCCTGAATCACTCGTGTAGGACTCTGGTCCGCTCGCGGCATGTCGTGGCTCGCCTTTGGGGAAGCGAGGCTATTCACCCAGCCAGCCAGAATCCTATACGCGGGGTCATTCGAGCCGGGAAAGATGGGCCTGGGCCGCGGGCCGCGACCATGCGGTCGCAATGTGCTCGATAGGAGTTCGCTGTGCGCAGGCGCCTTCGGGTCGACCAGCCGCAGGGTTGCATCTAGGTTGGCTCTCAAGGCATCCCGGGACTTATCTGTGCGATTCTTGATCGGCACAAGTTGAAAGGATCCGTCATACTGGCCGTCGTGGCATCTGGCACAATAGACTTGCAGCAAGGGATGCACGAACCGGAAAAACTCGTCGCTCCGCTTGATTGCCAGAGGCGTCGGAAGATCGAAGATGACCGGCAGGTCTGAGATCCCCATTGCTCTACGAGCGGGACCGAGTATCGCCGAATCCAGCGGGGCCGGCCGGCCGTCGGTGATCTCTGCGCCGCGAGTTTGACGAACCTCCGGGTCTGTTCGCCGCAACGAGGCACGTGCCGCCGCTTGCTCGATCGATACCAGCATCGCCTGCGCCCGTTTGTTCTGCGGATTATGTTTCACAATCTCGGTGAGAAGCTCCTTGGCCTCGGAGGTTAGTTTCAGGTTGAGACACCAGAAAGCGAGCTTCATTCCCTCATCGAAGTCGCCCTTGGGAAGCTGTGCCCGCCGGTATTCATAAGCTTGGTGGACCGAGTCGAAGGCTCCCTCCACCCGCTTCCTGGCAAAACGCAGGACTCCCACGTGCTGTTCGACCAGATATTCCGACTCCTTCTCCGTGACGACGCCGCAGATGAGTTGACCGTTGGAGAGCAGCAGGTATCTCGCTTCCTGCGCTGATCGCGTGCTGGACGAAGAAGACTTCGGTGCAGCAGGCTCATCCACGCCGGCTGAGCCGCGTGCCGTGGTCCAGCCGAGTGAAGTCGCTACGGCTAGCCCGATCACGACTATGAATCGATTATGGGTCGACATGCGCCCTGGGGCCTCGAGACCGCCGTCGGAAATGGAAATGACCCGACGGTCATTGGGAAAGGAAATGACGGTTTTTGGTTGAAGTGGTGGCGGTACGTTAGCCCAGCCTCTAGAATTCGTCAAGTCGACTTCGCGGCCCATCACCGTGTCGGTCGTTATCGTCTCCATCCCGGCTGATCCCGAAACTTTCAGGCCTTTTGTATCATGCAAGCTTGGGAGCCTTCACCCTTTTTGACGACCTTGCTTGGCACGGTCGTGGTGGTTGATCTGAAATCAAGTTACGTCTGCCTGGGAACACTCGGCGACAGCGACGAGCAGTTCATCGAGATCCTGGATGCCGATTTGCATGATTTCCGCGACAGCACGGCGACCCGAGAAATCTATGTGTACGACTCGGTCCGCTTCGGCATCCGCCGGAATCGCTCCCGTGTCCTCATCCGGCAGGACGATGTTGTGGCCATCACCCGTTTTGCAGACATTGCGGCGTCGTAATCCCCCGACCTGCACCCCAAAAAATCAACCTCTTCGTCATCCGATTTCGTATTATTCGCAAGAGGAATCACGACGAGCAGCGAAGATCTGTTGAGTCTGGGTGCAGGGCTTGCTCCCTCTTATCAGATCGGACTGTCTTACCAATCACCCCGCAAAATGCTGGGCAGCTCTCATAAACGTAAGCAATGCTGAGACTTAAACCAGCGAGAGGACTCGAAGCCAATGACCAGTTTTCGATGGTTGCTTGCAATACCGCTGATGCTCGCGGCGACGACCGTCGCCACATCGGCACAGGCCGCCACAATTCGCGACCGCGCCGGGATATTCAGTGAAAATGTCGTTCAAAAAGCGCGTGCCCAGCTCGATCAGGTCGAGCACGCGACAGGCATTCCGATCGTGATCGAGACGATCGACGCGATTCCCGGTCTCGACAGGAGTGCGCCCGTGGAAGCGCACAGGAAAGCGATTAATGCCATTGCGGTCGAGCGCGACCGCGCAATTCGGGATGAAGGAATCTACATCTTGATCTCCAAGCGGGATCGCGTGATGTCCCGCGTGTTGATACGCGATCGTTATGCCGATGTGCTTCCGATCGAGAAGCGCGATGCCATCCAGGAAGCCTTTCTGAAGGAATTCAGGAACCATGGAAACTACGACGGCGGCTTGATGAACGGCATCAAAGCCATCGAGCAATCACTCGAAGGTGTCTCCGCCAGAGGCGCGACCGCACGCGCCGGTGGGGTTCACGCACGGGTTCCCAACCGAGCCGCTGGCGGAAAGGTCGCCGGCGGTCAATCCACGATTGGTACGTTTCTGTTGATTCTCGCGGGAATTTTCGGGGTTCTCTTGATCTTGAAACTCTTGGGCGGCCTCTTTGGTCGTTCTGCGGGGGTGGGTTATCCCGGTCCACCAAGCGGAATGGGAATGCCTCGGCCGGGGATGGGGGGCGGTCCGGGTTATTACGGTGGCCCTGGTTACGGTGGACGGGGAGGCGGCTTCTTCTCGGGCCTGCTCGGAGGCCTCGGCGGCGCTGTCGCGGGCAACTGGCTCTACGACCAGTTCTCTGGCCGCCACGGCAATGTTCACTCGGCCGATGCTGTGTCACCTACCGACTACTCGACCGGATCACCCGATCAAGGAGGTGACGCCATCATCGGGG
This sequence comes from uncultured Isosphaeraceae bacterium, assembly GCA_963781785.1. GTDB lineage: Bacteria > Planctomycetota > Planctomycetia > Isosphaerales > Isosphaeraceae > CAWAHD01. The sequence continues at coordinate 3,706,219 of CAWAHD010000002.1, forward strand.
CCGACGACGACCCTGGTGGAGGCGCGTCCTGGGATGACGGCGGTGGTGGTGATGTCGGCGGAGGCGACTGGGGTGGTGGTGGTGATTGGGGCGGTGGCGGGGGTGACTGGGGCGGTGGCGGGGGCGGCGACTGGTAAAGAACTCGCTTCCCGATGACCAACCGAAACTCGCGGACGACCACCCCGCTCATGCACATTCATAAGCTCGGGGTGGTCGCTCTCTTTGGTCAAACCGATTTTCGGTCAAGCAGGAACACCCGCGTACGGCCAGGTTCTGGTCAGTAGGGTTGATCGCCCAGGCCGAAGCCTCACTCGGGCGTCTTGATTTTCACGTTTTTGAACCAGCAATCGCTGCCGTGATCCTGAAAACCCAGATAGCCGGTCCGTGGGAGCTTGCCAATCGCCACTTTCTCGAACTTGTGGCTCGATCCATCAGGACGCTTTCCCGGCTCGTTCCACTGATCCAGGTCGATTGTCGACACCTCCTTCTCGTTGAGAACCACAGAGATCTTCGGCCCTTTCGCGGTGATGGTCATGTGATTCCATTCGCCCGCCGGCTTCTGGGCATTCTCCTTGGGAGCGACCAGGTCGTAGAATGCACCGGGGTCGTGCATCCCGGTTCCGGTGGTGTCATCGAGGGCAACCTCGATCCCCGTGTATACCGGATCCTTCAGATCGCTGACGCGAATGAATACCCCTGAGTTGCACCCCTTGGAGAGCTTGTAATCGAAATCGAGCACGAAGTCCGCATACTGAGTTTCGTGCACGACGAGGTAGCTCCCTGATTCATGTGGGTTCAAACCCTCTGTTTGTACGTTGGCCTTGGGAACGGGCTTCTTGTCGCAGAGGATCCAGCCGGCTGAATGCGTACCGTCGAAGATCGTGCGGAATTCCTGATCAGCCGCGGCGGCTATCAGCACAAAGACCGCGCCCGCCAAAAGTCCAGTTCTTAGCATGGTCTGCATCGCAACGTTCCTTTCGTCCGATTACCTTGGTTCTGAGCGTTTGGCTTCGAAATTCCGCCAAGACGGCTCCACGGCCTCTGGCCCGAGGCCATGGCTTCCGTTACCTTACCATGCCACGGGAGTGAAAGTCAGCGTCGCCGCTCTGGTCGAGGTGCGCCACTCCCGTAGGAAATCGAGTGAGCTCATGGATCGATTCCTGCTGCGCCGTGAAAAACTCAGGGCGACGCTCAAGAATAACAAGATGGACGCAGTCCTGGTGAGCGCGGCCACAAACGTTCGCTACCTGACCGGCTTCAGCGGCGACTCGTCGGTGCTCCTGCTCGGCCTCCAGCGTGACCTCATCGTCTCCGACGGCCGCTATACAACCCAGCTCGAGCAGGAATGTCCGGGCTTGGAGGTAGTGATTCGCCTACCTGGCCAGGAAATGAATCCGGCGATTGCCCATGTTCTCCAGTCAATGGGACTCGCGCACGTGGGGCTGGAGGCGACAAGCGTGAGCATGGCGGATCACGAGGCGCTCGCGCAGATGACTTCCGGTGTAGCGCTCGTCGGGGTCAAGGGGTGGGTCGAAGCACTGCGGCAGATCAAGGATGACGACGAGATCGCCGAGATTCGGGCCGCGGTCCGCTGCGCCGAGCGGGCATTCACGATGTTCCGAGCCGGGCTTCGCCAGGGTGAAACCGAGAAAGATGCTGCCGATGCGCTGGAAGGCTACCTGCGACGCTGTGGTGCGACCTGCGCCAGCTTTGCGCCGATCGTGGCGGTGGGAGTTCGGTCAGCCTTGCCGCACGCCAGGCCCACGGAGACAACCCGGATTGGCGACGATGATTTCGTCCTGGTCGATTGGGGCGCAACGGGGCATCCTTATAAAAGTGACTTGACGCGAGTTCTCGTCACAGGTAAGGTCACCTCGAAGTTCGAGGCGATTTATCGAATTGTTCTGAGCGCTCTGGAACGTGGAATCGCCGCAATCCGGCCGGGCGTCAGGGCCCAAGACGTCGACGCCGAAGCCCGCTCCGTCATCGTGGGGGCCGGTTTCGGCAGTTTTTTTGACCATGGGCTCGGTCATGGGTTGGGCATCGACATTCATGAGGCCCCGAGAATCCGCAAGGAATCCAGCGCCTTGCTCGAGCCGGGTATGGTGTTCACGGTCGAGCCCGGGGTTTATCTCCCCGACTGGGGCGGCATCCGGATCGAGGACGATGTGCTGGTAACCCCCGACGGTTGCGAGGTTCTTTCAAGCATTCCGAGGTCGCTCGACTCGGTTCGTCTGGAATTCTGACCGTCCAGGTTGCCGTGGGTCTTCCACCGGTGGCCGATCGGATCAGCGACGGAGATCATTAAATCGACGACAGGGGTCAGGGGCAGACTTGAAGATTGCTTGTGCGGAGTGAAGGCATGGCGGAGAACCCCTCCGGTCCGACCGAGCCGCTCGACGTCCAGAGGGTCCATTCCCTCGTTCGTCTCATGAAGCGCTACGATCTGACCGCGCTCGACATCACTGACGGCTCAGTCCAGATTCGCCTGAGACGTCAGAGCCCGCAAGCCGCCGTGCCGCCCCTGGCAGGGGCTTCCCATTCAATGGAGCTGGCTGCCCTGAGTCCCGTCGCCGCCTCCTCGTTGCCGCCGGCCCGATCTGAACCGCCGCCGACCTCCATCTCGCCTGCTCCGAACACAGTCGTCATCGAGAGCCCCATGGTGGGCACCTATTACGCCTCGAGCGCGCCGGATTCTCCGACCTTTGTCTCGGTCGGCTCCGCCGTTCACCCCGAAACGATCGTTTGCATCATCGAAGCGATGAAAGTCTTTACCGATATACCGGCGGGAGTCTCCGGAACGATCGCCGCGATTCTCGTCAAGAATGGTCAAGCGGTCGAGTTCGGTCAGCCCCTTTTCCGCGTGGTTCCCGCCTGACTTCGATCGGCCGGTCATATCGCGGCGAGCGATTCTACAAGACCTCGCCGAAAGGGCTGGCCTCGTGAATCATCACGATCTCGGCAGACCGGCAACCACCCTTTTTGATCACGCCCTGAGCCGCCCAGGATCTTGAATTGAGCGGCCCAGCCGCTCGAGGTGATGTCTGCCGATGTTTCAACGGATCCTGGTCGCCAACCGCGGCGAAATCGCTCTGCGGGTGATCCGCGCCTGCAAGGAGCTGGGCGTCGAAGTCGTGGCGGTTTACTCCCAGGCCGACCGTGGCATTCCCTACCTCGCCCTGGCGGACCGGGCCATCTGTATCGGCAAGGGCCCAAGTAGTGACAGCTATCTCAACCGGTCCCGGATCATCGCTGCCGCCGAGGTTGCCGACGTCCAGGCAATTCACCCTGGCTACGGCTTTCTGAGCGAAAACCCTGACTTTGCCGAGGTCTGCCGCTCGAGCGGTTTCGAGTTCATCGGGCCGCCTCACGAGGCGATCCGCAAGATGGGGTTGAAGACCGAGGCGAAGCAGATCGCTGCCTCGGCCAAAGTCGCATGCGTTCCGGGATCGGACGGGGTAATCGCTACCGACGCTGAAGCGTTTCGGATGGCCCGCACGATCGGATATCCCGTGTTGATCAAAGCGGCCGCCGGCGGCGGAGGCAAGGGAATGCGGGTCTGCCGCGATGAGTCCAACCTCTCGGCAGCCCTTCAAACCGCCCGAGCCGAGGCCGAGGCCGCCTTCAAGAATGCCAGTATCTACCTTGAAAAATTTATCGATCGGCCTCGTCACGTCGAGGTGCAGATACTCGCGGACGCCCATGGCCGCATCGTCTCCTGCTGGGACCGCGACTGCACCCTTCAGCGCCGCCATCAAAAGCTAGTCGAGGAATCGCCCGCGCCAAGCCTGCCGACCAAGATTCGGTCGCGACTGGGAGATGCCGCCGTCCGGTTGGCTCGCGCTGCCGGCTATGTCAATGCGGGCACTTGCGAGTTCCTCGTCGACGCCGAAAACCAGTTTTACTTCATTGAAGTCAACGCCCGCATCCAGGTCGAACATCCCGTTACCGAGTGCGTGACAGGCATCGACCTGGTCAAACAACAGATCCGGATCGCGGCCGGCGAACACCTGCCGTTTCGTCAGGATGATATCGTCATACGAGGCCATTCCATCGAGTGTCGGATCAATTCCGAAGACCCCGACAACGCATTCCGTCCATCCCCGGGCCGGATCACCGCCCTGTCGATTCCCGGCGGGCCGGGGGTTCGCTGGGACTCCCACATCGCGGCCGGCTACACCGTCCCCCCTTATTACGACTCTCTGCTCGGTAAGCTCATCGTCCACGGATCGACCCGCGCGGAAGCCCTCAGCATATTGAGGCGCGCGCTCGACGAGCTCCAGATCGAGGGAGTGCAGACCACCATCCCTTTGCATCGAAGGATCGTCCGCCACCCTGACTTTATCGGCGCGAAGGTCGATACGACCTGGGTCGAACGTGTCTTGCTTTCATCGCAAGGCAGTTCGCCGTCAAGCTGAAGCGCGAATCTCGGGTCCGGCCCGGCAGGCTGACCCTCCTTGAAATCGTTTGACCTCGGTTCACCGGGGCGGGTGCACGACCGGGATTGTAGCCCACGGCGTTCAGCCTGTACGTCGATAATACCGGCGCCCCGATGCTGCTTCTTGCCTGTCTTCCCAGAATGTCTTGAGGGGCTCTGTCTCACTCAGATGATCGGCGCGTAATTGCAAGATCGCTTCGGCACCCTTCTCCGACCAGAATTTCTCCGTTCCCTTGACGCGTCGGTTGAACATCTTCACCGTCGATTCCATGTGACTTGACGTGATCGGTAATCCGGCCGTTCGATACTGATCGTAACGCATCCTATCCTTGTTGTTACGCAGATAGCTCAAAGCGTCGGCGACGACGCGGCGAGGGGTGGTTTCACCGTCTGCTTCTTCGGGGGTTCCCAACTCCGATTGTCGAATCTCGAGCGCCGAGATTACCTCTTCAACACGACCGCTCCAAACCTGCTGAATCAAGGCCGTATACACTTCCCAGCCTGCTCGAAATCCCCGGCCCGCGATGGCTGCCGCGAACACATACGACAGCGCATGGATGAAATCCAGAATCGGAATATAGTCGCTGAACCATTGCTTCTGGATCGTCCAATTGGCCGTCGCACCGTCGGCGACGAATGCCTTCCGAGCCGCGACCGCGAAGCCTCGCGCCCACGCGGCCCAGGCCAAGATTTCTCCAAATCGCTGGGCTCGCTCCCGCGTCGCGACCATCGTGCGCACCCGTGGCTTGGGTCTTGCGGTCTCCGCGTCCTGGTGCTGTTCCTCCTCGGCCGCCGAGTTGGTTTCGGGCGCGAGCGACTCGGCTGATTCATCCTTGGCTCCTCCGACGTGCCCCTTGATCTCGCGCGTGAGCTTGAGTATCCGCGTCGGATCGACGAAATTCTCCGGGATTTCCGGGCACGGATCGCTGACTGAGACCTTGCTGGTCATCGTCATCAGCAAACCGATCTTATCCTCACGCCAGTGCCCATTCCGATCGCATGGATCGTCATCGGCGGTCGCGGTCTGATCAGTATCACACTTGCTGCGATCGAGGATTTGTAGGCGACCACCGTCCATCATCACGGTCGCCACAGTCGATGGGGGCGGGGGATTTGCGACCGGTGATTTGCAGCGGTCCATCAGCGGTAACGCTAAAAACTCATCAACGGCCTGATCACGCTGTTCAACACGTTCCCACCCAATTTTTTCCGTGATCCGTTCCACTTGCTTGGTGGCGACGCTCAACCCGCCCAACGCATTGAGCGCGCCACTGCCCTGGGCGAACGACGTGAACTGCGTACCCGCGTAAACGATCGCCTTCAACACCTCGGGACTGTAATTCCCCTGATCAATCCCGAGCGCGCGGGACTGAGGGAAAAAAAGCTGCCCGGCATTTGCGGCAGTAACGTTTGGGCTCGTTCCATTGGGCCGTGCCGACTCGGGTCTGCACGCCCCTGGGTTCGTAAGCATCGGCCGGTTCAACCGAGCCGCCGCACCCACTGCAACTTTCGGCCTCGGGAGGAACGTCCTCTGCTTGCCGACCGACTGCCTGTTCGATCATCTCCCGGGAAATCTCCTGACCGATCTGGACGGCGAGTTCCTCGATGTCGGCGAATTTAGTACCCCACGGGACGCCACCGTCGCCGTAGACGCGCCGATTCAACTCTTTGGCGAGGCCACCCAACAGGTTTTCCAGTTCATCCTTGACGACCGCCGGTTCCTTGACGCGTGCCATCCCTGGCTCCTTCCAGTAGTTGCGACTCCAGACGAAACGGCATTCCCGACCGCATCATAACGAAAACCACTTTGCTGCGCAAAGACCGTCGTGCACCCCACCGGGGCGCCCACCGTGGGTCGCTCTGGTCCGGATGACGGCTCCGTGGTACTCTCAAGGATAGGTCGTGCGGAACCTGGCATGGCAGCCTCTACCGTGATTGGACGAGACGCCTTTGCCGTTCCGGGGAGACTCTCGTCTCACCTCCAAAATGATGGATGGATTCCATGAAAGTCGGTTTGCTCACCGGCGGTGGCGATTGCCCCGGTTTGAATGCCGTCATCCGCGCTGTCGTTCAACAACTCGCCAATGAAGGAAGTTCCTGCCTGGGTATCCTCGAAGGCTGGCGCGGGCTGGTTCAAGATATGACCTGCCCTCTCTCGATCGCCGACACCGATGGCATCAGCGCTCAGGGAGGGAGCATTCTGGGCTCGTCACGCACCAATCCTTATCGAAACCCGGCGACCGAGCTCGCGGCCGTGCGCGATCATTTCACACGGCACGAGCTCGACGCGTTGATCGTCGTCGGCGGCGATGATACCCTGGGTGTGGCGATCCGGCTCTACAACGATTTTCTCATCCCCGTCGTCGGCATCCCCAAGACGATCGACAACGACCTGATGGCGACCGATTTTTCCTTCGGTTTCGACACGGCCGTCAATATTGTCACGGAGGCCGTCGATCGCCTGCGCACTACTACGGAAAGCCACCGCCGGATCGTGGTCGTCGAGACCATGGGCCGGCATTCGGGCTGGATCGCTTGCTTCGCCGGGCTCGCGACCGGCGCCGATTACATCCTGGTACCGGAGGTTCCCATCGACATGCCCCGCATGATCGGCGTCTTGACCAGGCGCCGAGCCGCGGGCAAGAAATACGGCATTGTGGTCGTGGCCGAGGGTGCCAAATTCCCCGAGCCAGGTTCGTTCAGCCTGCGCGATCATCCCGATTTGCTGGGCAGCGTCCGGCTGGGCGGCATCGGTGGCGTGATCGCCCAGGCGATCGAGCGTCAGACCGGGTTTGAAACGCGCTCGGTGGTGCTGGGCCACCTTCAGCGCGGTGGGTCGCCCAGCGCCAGCGATCGCATCCTGGCCACGCGGCTGGGCCTCGCTGCCGGCCGCCTCGTCCTTCAGAAACGATTCGGCACCATGGTCACACTGATCGGCGGACGGATCGTCGACGCCCCAATGAATGAAAGCTCGATCGCCACCAAGACCCTCGACCTCACCTACTACGACGAAGCCGCTGCATTCTTCTATTGAACCATCCCGCCGTAAGTCGATTCCTGGCACGTTTCCAATAATGTCCATTTCCATCAAACGGCTGCCCCTGAAATTGACGCCTGACCCTCGCCGCGTCATCACGCGCTTGTTCCGCCCCGGCGACATGAAGCGGGTCGCAAAAATCGTCAACCGAGTTCAGGCGTTTCCCGAATCGGAGGTCGAGCGTCTTCTGGCCCAGCTCGAACGTGATTTTCATGACGGGCATCCGGATCTTCACGAGATGTTCGCCGAGAACTACGAGCAGATTTGCCAGCTTGACCCAACGCTACCGAAACCGACCATCGCTCGAAGGCTCTTGATCGGTGCCTGCTTCACGATGGACTACGCGCTCGAATCGGTCGCTCTCTTTAACCCCTCGATCGTTCCCGCCATCTTGCAGGATGACATGCCACCCGGGTCCCTGCGCTTTCTCATGAGCCTGCGGGCCGTCGGCGAAGGCCACATATCCTCGATCGTCTTCCGTGTCGGCGTGATCGGCGGCGATGGTGATGTTCGGCTCGATCCACCCGGCTCTTACACCAAGCCGCTCAAGGCCACCGTGCCCGACCAGTTCGACAAGGCAACTTATCGCCGCGACCTCACCGTCATGAGCGTTCCACGGGAGCATTTCCAACCGATTCTCGACCGGCTGCCTGACCGGTTCACTCTCAAACAGCTCGCCGATGCGATCGACGCGACACGATGCGATCAGCACGCATCCGGCTTTCTCGAAGAGAGCGCCGATACCTTGATCTCGCTCACACGCGCGAATTATCAGCTTCACCTCCCGCACTCCCCGCCTGTCTTCCGCGAGGTCGAGATCGTGATCTTCCCGTTCTCGGACATCGAGCGCCACGGCATCGAAGACCTGAGGCTCGTGCGCTTTACCGACGATGACGGCCGCCACACCTACTACGGGACGTTCACTGCGTTTGACGGAGGACGCGCGTTCCCAAAACTGCTCGAATACGCCGGCGGCGATATGATCAACATCAGCCTGATTACCGGCGAATGCGCCAAGAACAAGGGGATGGCCCTGTTCCCCAGGCGAATCCGGGGAAACTATGCCATGATTTCACGGATCGATAACGAAAACCTGTATTACATGGAATCCGACGATGTCCTGGCCTGGGAACACGCACAGCTCATCCAGGAGCCGAAGTTTGCCTGGCAGGTGATCCAGATCGGCAACTGCGGCTCGCCAATTGAGACCGAACAGGGCTGGCTGCTCATGACGCATGGCGTCGGACCAATGCGCGAATACTGCATCGGCGCGACTTTGCTCGACAAGGATGAGCCCTGGCGGGTGATCGCTCAGTCGAGAGAGCCTCTGCTCATGCCCACCGATGACGAACGTTCGGGATATGTCCCGAACGTGGTCTATTCCTGCGGAGCGATGGTGCACAACCGCATGCTCATCATCCCTTATGCCTTGAGCGACCTTGCTACCAGCATCGCCCGCGTTGATCTCGACGAACTGCTGGACTCACTCGAACGATCCTGAAAGCAGAGCTGCCCCGACAAAAGGGTCGAAACACTTGGCTGGCTTACTCGTCCACGACGAGACTGGCTCCCTCATTGGCTGCTCTGGTCCAGAACATGGAGAACGGATCGAGACCCAATCGAAGCAGTCTGTCTACTGCCACGCTGCTCTCGCCGCTATTTCGATCGGTGAAGGCGTAGAGACTCGGACCCCAAGAACTCTGACCCACACCGGCAAAGCCCATGCTCTTCAGCTCGTGGATGATCGCGGCGGCGCGCGGCACTGCGAAAATGCCGCCTTGCGCCGATGCGAAGGCAGCACCAACCCGTGATTGAAGCTCCTCGAGCGCAGCGCCAAAGGCTCCCAGGTCGCGCTCGACAACCGCTGGAAGCATCTCCAGCAGCACAAGCCGGCAGAGCGTGTCGGTCTCGCTCTGCGCGATCGGAGGGAGGTCGGCAAAGGCCCGGCTCTCATCTATCCCGTGGAGGCCGCGGACTCCCGGCGGCTGAATAATCAAGATCGACCAGTCCTGGGGAAACGCTGCTCGCACCAAGAGCGGAGGAAACTCGGTCTCGGGCTTTCGGCCGCCATCGACGATCAGTCCACCCAGGTGAAACCCGTGCAGGCCGACTCCGGAACGGCCTCCGCGGCCTGTGAGCCGGGCAAGCTCCGCAACCGTCACATCCGGCGCACCGGCCAAGCTCAAGACCGCCCGCGCCACCGCCAGCGAGAGCTGCGTACCCACCCCCAAACCCACGTGCTCTCCTGGAGCGCTTTCGACTTGGATCCGGACCGGCGATACGGGGATGCGTAACTCATGCAGCCGCGCTCGAAGCCCCGCGATGATCCGTTCAACCCGCTGCGCCAGCGGCCCTTCGATCCGCCAGTCAAACGCTCGCTCAGCCCTGAGCACGATGCCAGGCTCCTGGATCATCAGGCCGACTCCGCCGAATTGCCGGCTGGCCCCTGGGCCCCAGCCCAGAAGCCCGAAGTGCAGCCGGCTTGGCGTTCGAATCCGCACAGAAGGGCTGCTCATGAGGTTGATTGACTCGGGTCAAGCTCAAAGCCACGTTGCGCGGCCGCCTCGCACACATGCCGGTGCAGGAGCGCGAACGCTGCCCGCTCTCGAGGTCCACCGGTCTTGTCGACGAGAACCGCAAGCTTGCGAAACTCGGCAAGCATTTCATCCAGGGGCAACCACGCCGTCCGCGTCGCCAGGATAGCCGCTTCGACCACCGCGTGTTTCCCCCGGTTAAATCCGAAAAAGTCGCGAAGCCGTCCCTGCGCGACTGTCTCGGCCAGGATCGTCGTCCGGTCTTCCCTGTCGTCGAGCTCGACGACTCGAAACTCATGGTAACGGCAGGCGTCCAGCAGAACTCGGCCGGATACGACCTCGGCCGCGCGCGTGGCCGGTGCTGGCGACGGAGTAGCACTGATGGCTGTCTGAGCCAGCAAGAGCACGTCGTCCGTGACGTGAAAGACCCCCTCGCCTCGCGCTTTCAAATTCTGATAAGTCGTCGACGTCCGAAACGGACGCAACACCATCCGTGCGATGGCCGAGCCGGGGTCGACCTGGGGACCCATCGGGGCGATGTTGAGTGCCCCGTCCGCGTTCAGTGTTGTCACGATCCCTTCCAGAATCACGCACGCTCCTCTTCTACACCCGGGGCGTCGCCGGCTGTTTCTGGCGCGGCTTGCCCGGCGATGCCCGAGTCTCGCCCAGCCGGCTCGTTTCGCCGCGCCAGGTGGCTCACCTCGGGCTCGGTCAAGAACCCCCAGTCCATGGCTTGATCCTGGCGATAGATCTTGCTCAGCGTCAAGGCAGTTTTTGCCTTCATCAACTCGTAGCCCAGGTAAAACGCGTGCGCAGCATCCGATACCCCCATCTGCTCGAAAAGCAGGAACGGATCATGACCGCTGAGCAGGCTGACGTTATTGAGGGCGTGAATCATTCCGCCCTCGGCGAAGATCCGCCAGTTGGGGTCGCGGATTCGCCTCTGTATCTGGGCCAGGTTCTCGCTGCCGAATTCGGCGACCCTGGGATCGCGCAGCAAAACCAGGCGCGCCTCGAGGTGCTTGGGCAAGGTGTGATGAATCACTGCGTAATAGACCAGACGGCGCGCCAGGTCGAGCTCGCGCACCGACGAACGCGCCCAGTTGATCACCGCCGTTGTCAAGACGCTGTGAATCTTCAATTCCTCGCAGAACCCGAGCAAGATGGTGTTCACTCCGGCCGAATCCGCGTCGGTCAGCTCGGTCAGGTTGCCAGTGCCCATGATCATCGCCGCTTCTGGATAGCGGCGGCGGATCTCGAGATACCGGCCAAGCGAAGCCGCGAAGCCAAAGCCGATCGGCTCGAGGATCGGGTCGATGCGGAATGCCACCCCTTTGCGAACCAGAAATTCCACGGTCTCATCGAGCCCCTCAAGCGTACCAGGCTGGTCCGGGATCGCCACGACCTCGACCCCCCAGTCTGAAGCATGCTCGCGGTTGCTCGCGTTCACGCTCAACACCAGCTCGGCACCCGCCGAGACGGCCAGCCCTGTCTCCACCGGGTCGAAACTATCGATTGAGACCCGCAGGCCCTGGTCGCGAAGGGCGGTCACCGCCTCGCCGGCCTTCGTCCAGCTTGATCCCGGGCTGCACCCCAGGTCGATCACGTCGGCGCCTTCCGAGCGAAATCGCTCCGCTTGTTCGATCAGCTCGTCCCAACCGAGCCGATGTGCGTGATTGATCTCGGCGAGGATCTCGATGTCATAGCCGCCATAACCCTGCTGGAAGCCCTGATCTTGGCCGAAGTGACGCGGCAGGTCGCGCAGGTCCGCGGGACCGAGCTCAACCACGACGTCCCGCGACTTCTCGATGATCGGAGCCAGGTCGCCCTGGCAATAACCCGGCAGAATCACGCGATCGACCCCTTCGGATACATCGAGATGGCGTGCGATCCAACGAGGCGTCATGAGCGCCGCCACCGAGATCGGCAGCACGGCCACTTCCGCCCGGAAACCTGCACGCAGTGCCAGATCGTCCAGAACCTGCCGGAGCGCGAACTCGGCCAGCCGGCCGGTCACGAAAAGGCAACGGGGACGATCCGCCCCAGTCTCGTCAGTCACGCCTGGCCCTCGTGGTGGCCTGCAAGAACGATCAGCGGTTGACCCATCGTCTTCACGCTCAAGCAGCCGATGGCCGAAGAAACCAACAAGGCTCCATTCAGCTCAGCGCACGGCCCCTCCATTGACGCGCACAACCTGACCCGTGAGGAACGAGGCACCCGCTCCGACCAGAAAGCAAGCGGCTGCGCCGACGTCTGCGGGTGTGCCCCAGCGTGCCAGGGGCGTCTCGCCGACCGCCCGGGCCTGCCAGGCTCCGGACGCCTTTTCTCCCCAGGCCGTCTTGATCCAGCCAGGAGCCAGCGCATTCACCCGCACTTTGGGCGCCAGGCTCAAGGCCAGGCTACGCGTGAAAGCGAGGATGGCTCCTTTGGTCGCGGCAAACAGCTCGCCCGAGTCTCCCTCCATACCGGTCTCCGCTTGGTCCCAACCCATGGTCACGATCGCTCCCGATCCCCGGGCTGCCATTCGCCGGCCAATCGCGCGACACAGGCGAATCGTCGCGACGACGTCCACCGACCAGAGCAAGTCGAGCTTGGCATCGAACGAAAGCTTGGCGGCTGTGCCGGTCAGCGTATCGGCGCCGGCCAGGTGCAGCCAGGCGTCGAGGCCTCCCCACAAGGACCATGCCTCTTCCACAAGCTGGTCGCCGGCCGCTCGATCGGCCAGGTCGGCCATCAGCACGGCCGAACGCCCTCCTCGCTGCCTCACCTCGTTCGCGACCGCCTCGGCCGCATCGGTCGACCTTCGCCCGTGAACGATCACGTCGGCCCCGGCCTCGGCCAGCGCCAGCGCCACACCCCGGCCAATGCCGGACGTCGAGCCCAGCACGATCGTGCGGCATTCTTTCAAGTCGGCTCTCGATTGATCGCTGGGCATCACACCAAAATCCTCGCCTGATCGGACTGGCCCCCGATCCCGAAGGTCGCGTAGATTCGTCCTGTCTTGATCCACCCGATCCCTGTCACATTTTACGAACCCCCATCGAGTCCGCACATGGGCAAGGCACTACTCCGGTTCCAGCGGATTCTGTCGGTCCTGCAAACCGGCTGGTCGATCCTGGGACTCACGCTCGTCGTGATCCTCGTCCTGGAGGCCGGCTTGCGAATCACCTTCGCGATCCATGACCGGCTGTCTGCTCAGCCTGTCCCCGATCGCCACGTCCTTACCGAGGGTTATGGCGGGGAAACCTGGCCCATCCAGCACTATCGCGAACTCGAGCAGATCGAGGAGCGCTGGCAGCCTTATGTCTACTTCCGCCCCAAGCCGTTCCAGGGTCAGACGATCACGATCAATGCGGACGGTCTTCGCGCGACATGGGAGCCTCCGGCGCCCGGCAACGACGGCCCCGTTCGTCAAGACATCAAGCTCCTGATGTTGGGTGGATCCTCGCTCTGGGGCTTCGGCGCACGCGACGACCAGACCATTCCCTCGCTGGTGGTCCGCATCCTTCACGAGAAAGGGCGGCGTGTCGAAGTCAGGAACCTGTCCGAAATTGGCTATGTCAGCACGCAGGAGCGGATCGCTCTTGCTCAGGAGCTTCAAGCGGGATACCGGCCCGACGTCGTGGTCTTTTTCGATGGCGTTAACGACACGACCTCGGCGCTGCTCGAGCGGCAAGCCGGCCTGTCGACCAACGAAATTAACCGCCGCAATGAGTTCAATCTTTTGCATTCAGCGCCTCGGCTCGCGGCTACCTTGGGCGCCAGGCTCTTGAAGGACTCGGGCTCATATCGCTTCGCGCAGTCCGTTCAGTTCCGGCTGACCGGAGGAGCCTCGACATCGAACGTTGTTCCTTCCAAGGAGGTCGAGCGCGCACTCGCGGCTCAGGTTGCCGGCCGTTATGCTGCCAACGTCAGGATTGTTGAGACCCTGGCCCGCGGATATCGCTTCCATCCTCTGTTCTTCTGGCAACCGGTCGTCTTTACGAAGCCGAAGCTGACTTCCTTCGAACGCGAGGAGGTTGCGAAGTACGCGTGGGCTGAGTCGATGTTCCACGCTGTGTACGGCGAAATCCGCGACAAGGCCGAGCTCCGAGCTGACCCAGCCTTTCACGACATCAGCGACCTCTTCGCCGATCAAGAGAATCTGATCTTCATCGACTATTGCCACACGACCGAGTCGGCGAACGCCCGGATCGCGGCCCGGCTGGTGGATCGTGTGATTGGAGTTCTGGAGCCAAGTCCTCGGTAGTGTGTGGTGCTCAGCCCGCGGATCTTGGTGGTCGGCGACCGCCGCGGCGCTGAAGTCTGGCCCTCCCCAAAACGGCATAGTGCTCCGGTCCGCGATCTATCTTGTTACGCCAATTGGGTTTAACCCGTGTCGGTTGAGTAATCGGAAATCACGCATTTTCGGACCTATCGACTGGTCGTAAAAGGGCTTACAGCGTGTCGGTTGAATAATCGGAACCCTTTTCGAATTGGCCGCATCCCGTTTCAGATTAACGACTTAACCCATGTCGGTTGAATAATCGGAAATTTGGCCGCGAGTTTGTCCCATCCCATTATGAAAAAATGACTTAGCCCATGTCGGTTGAATAATCGGACCCTGGCTTCCCGCGTCTCAGACGACGGTCGAGCGGGCGTTGGTCGTCCCTATAACCGATGCTTCCGTTGTACATGGCTCCGGATCATTCATTTCAGGGTCAGCCGGCCGGATGGTTCGGTGGTGGTTTGGTGCGGTCCGTGGGATGTGCGAGACCCGGTCGCTCCTCGGTCGGCCTTCCGACCCCATGGCCGCACGATTCGTAATGCAGTCTCATGTGCAGGTCGTGGAGGGCGCAGTAAGCCCTGTCGACCGTCTGGTAGACGGCGCCCTTCTCGTCAAACCCCAGCGCGTCGAGTCGCCGCCGGCATCGATGAAGGAAGTGAAGCATCGGCCGTATCCGGTCCCGAAGCGCCTCGGCTTGTTTGGTCGTGAGCCGCGGGTGTTCCATGTTGTTACTGTATACACGTACACTTTAGCAGCGTCAAGCTTGAGGTGGCCAGAAGTCGCGGCGCTGATGTGCCGCAATCAAGCGGACGGATGGAATTGCCGCGATTGAGTAGGATCTGTGGGAAACCCGGAAGCCGCGCTGCTCTCTCGAAGAAACCTTGGCGACTTTTCTTTGCCTGAAGGCCGGCTGGCCGTTTACGATCTACCATTATGTATTAAGGCGCGCGCGTGTCCGATTCCCTCTGGCCGAGGCGACTGCGATGCAGGTTGTCCCCGACCAGAAATGCTTGAACGGACAGAAGGTCTGCGCATCGACACGACCAATCGGGCTTAGCGATGAGCTTGTCGAGAACTTGGCATGAAGAGCAAGCAACGCCATCGCAAAAAAGGACACCTGGATCAGAAGGTTTTGACCGAGATTATTGAGCGCGTCGCCGAGGCCGCGCAACCCGACAAGATCATCCTTTTCGGTTCGGCCGCACGCGGTGAGATGGGCCCCGATAGCGATATCGACCTGCTGGTCATCAGGAGCGGAAAGTTCGACCACTGGCGCCTGCTGACTGCCATTTATCGCCACTTGCGCGGGGACCACGCCGCAGTGGATGTCGTGCTTGCCACACCCGAAGACATCCAACTCTATGGCGATTCGCCCTACCTGGTCTTTTACCCGGCATTGCGGGAGGGCAGGGTCGTTTATGGGGCGTAAACGCTACCCGCCGACCGATCCACGCGAGTGGCTCAACCGGGCCAGGAGCAACCTGGCTGGGGCCGGTCAGGCTGATTCAAGCGTTTACCTGGAAGACCTGTGCTTCGACGCCCAGCAAGCGGCTGAGAAAGCCATCAAGGCAGTGTTCATCTACCGCGGATTGCGCTTTCCCTACGTGCATGATCTGAAACGTCTGCTCCAATTGCTGAATCAAGGCGGCGTCAAGGTTCCCAAGTATGTCTGGATGGTAGAGGAGCTAACCCCATTCGCCTTCGAAAGCGCGCTATCCGGGACATTCCCCTCCAGTCACACAAAGGCGATACCGCCGTGCCCTGCGGATTGCCGCGTCCGTCGTCGGTTGGGCCGAACGCCAGATTGGAAAGCCATGACCAAATTCGGACCGGCCGCGCATGGCGAGGTAGACCAGAACATTTCCGAGAGCCTGCTCGGGTTACGCGCGATGGACTTGGGAATTGGCATGTTGAACGGACGGGTAACCTCGTTGGCCACGGCTGCAACGCCGTTGTAGTATCAGAAGCAATGAGCATGCCGCTCGATGTCTCCGTGCATGGCGGGGATGCGGTCCGGAGCTTGCCGACGGTGGCACTTCGCTCGAGCAGGAGCGCTACAAAACCCTGGCCGCATCGAACGGCACCACGCTAACGGCCCTGCGCGCTCTTGGCCGTGGACGACTTCGCCAAGAGCGTGTCAACCTGGGTCCACAACGCGCGGCAGGTCTTCTGTTCATGCGCGGGCAGTTTGGCCAACGCGGCACTTTCGCGAATGCCGGCCAGGTCGGTGTCGACCTTCCAGTGCTGGAGCGTCTGCGAAATGAACTGTCGCGCCTGGGGCGGGCCGCTTTCCAGGATCTTCGACCATGCCGCCAGATCTGCCGAGAGCCAGTCCATCGCCCGCTTCCGCCAGCGAGATTTGGCCGCGTCGTCGAGCGGCGGCTCGTCCTTGCCTTGCCCGCATCCGGCCAATGCCGCGGCGCAGGCGGCGTTGTAGCGGTGCTGGACCTGCATGTCATCGGCCAGTTTCGGTTGACTCTGAAGAGCCTCGAGCCAGAAACGAGCCGATGCGCCATGGAGTTTCTTGTCATAACAGAGCTGGGCGAATCCAAGCGTTTCGGCGGCATTTGAAGGCTTGGCCTTACCGGTCAGAATCGCCGGGAGCTTGTGATCGAGCTCGACGAGGTGCTCGCACTCGCGAAGCCACTCTGAAGAAGGATAACGCCAGTTCGGATTCTTCGAGCCGAGCTCGTGACCTCGTTTGACTTCCACAAGTGCCTCGGCGAATCGACCCTGCTGGCGAAGCGCATCGCCGAGATTGCAGTGGGCCTCGGCGTAGTCCGGCTTGAGGCGTAGTGCCTCGCGATACTCGGTAACACCCTCGTCCAGCTTGCCTTTCTCCGTGAGAGCCTTGCCTAGGTCGTAGTGGGCGCCTGGGTCGTCGGGCTTGACACGCAGCGCCTCGTGATATTCGGCAATCTCTCCGTCGTAGTCGTGCTTATGCTCACACAGGATTTTGCCCAGGTTCAGATGTGCTTGGAAGAAATCGGGGTTGAGTTGCAGCGCTTCGCGGTACTCGTCAATTGCTTCTTCCAGCTTACCGTGCTTCTGCAGTGCAAAGCCGAGATTGTTGTGGGCACTAGAGTTTTCGGGCTCGAGTCGCAGCGCTTCACGGAACTCCGCAATTGCTTCCTCCAGCTTCCCCTGGGACCCGAGAGCGACGCCGAGATTGTCGTGGGCCACAGAGCTACGGGGGCGGATCGCGACCGCGACCGAGAGGTACCGCGCAGCCTCGTCGGGCTTGTCATAGGACCCATCGGCCACGTGCACCACACCGAGGGCGTGACCGACCCAAAAATCGTCGGGTTTCCGTCGCCAAGCCCGCTGTAGGACCCACTCCGCCCTCTTGCGGTCTCCTTGGTCGACGAGTGCCGCAGCGAGCAGAACCACGCTCGGCGGTGATTGCGCCTCGAGCTTTTTCTCGTCGCCAGCCAGGCGCCGCAGTGCCTCGTGATCACTACGGCCGATCTGCTCCCGCAGAGCCACACGCCACGGGTCCGGGTCACCCGCCGTCGCCGCCGCGAGTAGCCGCCGCCACGACGCTTCATCCTTCCAGTGGTGAGCCTTCCGACGCTGCAAAGCCCAATCGTCCAGGTACGAGGCGAGTTCAACAGGCTGCGACCGCTGGGCGATCTGGTTGCCCGCCTCTTTGGGATCGAGTTGGTCGAAATCCATCCCGAACGTGCGGAATGCCGCTGCATACTCTCGATCGCTTTGATTCGCGTCCCAGTGTTCACTCCTGTTACCCCGGATCGTTTCCAACTCCGTCAGCAGCTTTTGGACGCGTTCGAGCTCGGCGACCTGTCTCTTGGCCGCAGCGTGTTCTTGTTCCACGCCGGTCAGCGTGGCATCCACTCGCTGTTGGAGCGTTCGATCCGGCTCGCCCTGCGCCAGCAAGTCACGGGCGTGTTTGGCCGCCGACACTGCCTCCAACCACAGCGTAAGGTCGCCAAGGGCAGCCGTCCGGGCTCGCCCGCGTAGGACCTCCGCGTCGGCCAGCGCGTCGGAAACCACTCGGTTCGTTGCGACCAGCCGCGCCGCCCGCTGCCGCGTGAGGTGCGCCCACCCGCCCCCGACCACCCCGAATGTAACCAGCACCGATGCCGCGAGCGCGACGGTCCGCCGCCGCCGGGACCGCTCAATCTGGACTCGTGCCTGTGCCTCCTCGGCCCGCGCCCGCGCCTCGTGGGCCAACTCGTCTGAAATCGCGCGCCGCTTCGTTTCCTCCCCCGCCCTAGCCAGCGACGCGACGCGTTCGAGTTCGGCTGACCTGAGCCGTTCCTGAACGCCGGCCAGGTAGGTTGTCACCCGCTCCACCACCACTCCGGCATTTCTCGGCCGTCGCTCCACCTGCGCCGCCAGGCACACCTTGGCCAGCGCGACCAGACCGATTTCCACCCCGCTTGCTTCAAGCCGAACCATGGCATCGGTCAACTCGCCCCGTGCCGCCTGCGCGGATCTCTTCGCGCGTCGATCCCGAGTAGGGCGGACGGCCGGTCAGGATTTCGCAGAGGATCGCCCCCAGGCCGAACACGTCTGCCCGCTGATCAATCCGGTCCACCTCGCCGCGGGCTTGCTCGGGTGCCATATACGCGGGCGTGCCCAGCACGCTCCCGGCCTCTGACTCGCTGCCGCTTCCCACCGATGCACTGCGAACCGTGGTGATCACGGAGTCCTGGACGGGGTGCGCCACCGCCTCGTCGGCGATGCCGCCCTGTGGCAGTACTTTGGCCAAGCCCCAGTCCATCACCTGCACCTCACCGAACGAGCCCACCATCGCGTTCGACGGCTTTAAATCGCGGTGGATCACGCCGCGCGCGTGAGCATAAGCCATCGTCTGGCAAATCTGCTCGAAGATGGCGAGGAACCGAGGGAGGTCGTTGTGGAGCGAATGGAGACCTTCGGTCAACCGCAGGGCGGGGTCGGGAGACCCGCGCCGAACAGAGTCCGGCCTTTGTCCTTCGTCCGGAGAGCCGCGCCCAGCACGGTCGTTGCGCTCGGCCAGGAGCGCCGCCAAAGTCCGGCTTTTCACCAGCTTCATCGTGAAATACGGACGCCGGTCGGGGAACGTCCCCAGTTCGTAGACCGGCACGACCCCCGGGTGCTGTAACTGGCCACCGATCTGGGCTTCCTCGACGAAGCGACGGATCACCTGGGGATCGCGCTGATGGCTTTCAAGCAGCACCTTGATCGCCAGGTCCCGGCCCAAGTCCACGTCCCGACCCCTGATGATCGCTCCCATTCCGCCCCGAGCGATCTCGCCCTGAAGCTGGTAACGGCCTAGCCCCGCGATGTCCTGGTCGGGCATCTCCGTCGATCGCGGCATCGCGAGCGGCTCGCGTTCGTCAATCAGCTCGTGCAGGTGAATCTGTGGTGGCGGATCGGGTCCCAGATCGAGGGTTGACAGCAGGCTTGAGCCAAGGCCGGACGATGATTGACCCCACCCTTCCCTCCCCTTGTCAAGGGGAAGGGTCTGAGCCGCCGTCGATGCTTCGGCGAGCATGATTTTGGGGGCAGGCGCAGAACCCGCCCCCATCCGGCCGGCCAGTTGCATGACGTCGAGGTAGGCCCGCAATTGACTTGCCAGCGCCGGATGCTCGGCCAGCAGTTTGTCGGGGTCGGCCGGCTGGCCGGCCTCAATGCCAGAGAGGTAGGCGTCAAGGATGCGTACGATTTCAGAATCTTCCCCCGCACCAGCGCAGAGACCATTGGGAAGCGACGATCGATTCGCGTTCATGATTGTCCCTCCAGCGCTTGCTTGAGCGCGACCATGGCGCGGCCCCAAAGTTTGCGAACGGCGTTGGCTGACCGGTCCATCCGCACGGCGATTTCGTCGACCGGAATTTGCTCCAGGTTACGCAGGATGAAGACCTCGCGATAGTCGGCAGGCAGGCGAGCCAGGGCATCAGCGAGCAGGACGGACTGCTCGCGGCGGACGGCATGGGCACTCGGCGAGGCGACTGCGTCGGCCAGTTGCGCCTGGATCGCCAGGCTGGAGCGGTCCAGAAGCACGTCAAGCGATTCCTGGCGGCGCTGGTCACGACCCCGAGCTCGGTGATACTTGGCCTCATTGGCCAGAGTGCGCACCAGGATCTGCCGGAGCCAGGCAACCAGCTCGCGTTCCCCCGAGCCGGCGAACTGCGCGAACTCGCGGTGCGCCTTCAGGAATGTTTCCTGGACCAGGTCGGAGGCATCGAGCTGGACCTGCAAGGGCGGGCGAATCAGCGAGCGGGCCAGAAGCCGGAGATAGTTGCGGTACAGCTCCAGGAGCCGCCCCAGCGCTCCCTTGTCGCCGGCGCGGGCCTGCGCCACCAGCAAGTCGAGAATCGGATCGGACGCGGTCATGGCAGCCTTCCCCGACCATTGTCCCGCACACTCGCGCCAGCATATCGTCAGGCGAAGAGGCTCGACAGCTTCTTCCGGATGGATCGCTCGTTTCCAGCGACTGTCAGGAGACCGTCCGGCATTTCCGCGTCAGCGAACAAGGCATCGACCGAACCGGCACTGGGGACGGGCGCCGGCTGGGCGATGGAGATTGGCGACGTGCTGGTGTACGCTTTCTGGCCGCTGGTAACCCTCTGAGTCGGCGAACGACCGACCGACGATTCCGTTGCGGCAGACCAACCGGTCAGCACTGTGTCGAGTCGGGTCGTATTGTTAGGCGGCATCATCCCGCTGACACCGATGGTTGGCGTCGGGGTGGGCACGTTGCCGTAGGTCAGGCTTTCCAGCCTGACGTTTTCCGCGTAGGTCAGGCTTTCCAGCCTGACGCTGGCACGGCCGGTCTCGGCGGATGCGCTCGCGCTGTTGGTCAAGCTCGCCACCAGCATCCGATTGCCGGCCGCGTCGACGCCGCTGTCGCTCACGGTGAGCGCATCGAACACACTGAACACGTCCATCGGCCCGCTCTCACTCGTCCCGGTATTGACCAGCCCGGAATTCTGCGAACGCGCCACGGTCGAGCCGGTGTAGGTCGTGCCGGGCGCCCGGTAGGCCGCCAACAGGTTGGCCACCGAATTATCAAGGGGCGTCATGCCGGCCTCTGCCGGCGACGATGCCTGCGGCTGCGCGACCAACCGAAGGCAGCGACGGTGAAAATCGCCTGGCCCGCCATCCACAGGCTTGAAGGCTCGGGAACTGCGGTGAGCGGCTGCGAAATTCCGAACATGTGAAAAACGCCGGAAGTTGTGTCGCTAGGCCACACGCCGTCGTTTACCCAGTTCCCGCTCGTGGGAGACGAGTTGCCAATAACGACTCCGAAAAAGTCCCCCAGGTGGTTGGCCGAAGCGCTGCCATTCGTGTTTGTACCGGTCCACGTGCCCTGGTGGTTGAATAACCCGCCAGAGAGGTCTTCGTCTATCGGATTCAAAAGCGAGCCCGACCAGAGCCCCGAGCTGGTCGTGCTCGTCGTGACCAATGTGCCATCCGCCAGATAAACCGGCGTGTTTGTCTGGCGTACGTTACTGATGGCGCTCGTCGAAGAGGTCGAGCCGATCGCAACCCACTTGACGACTGAGCCATCATAGGTCGCACCTCCTGCCTGCGCATTAACAAACGCTTTGTAGGTCGCGATGTTCCCCGAGAGCGCGGTCGTGGTCCCGTCGGTGATGAAAACGAACCGGAACGATTCTCCGGGGCTAAGCCCGGCCGGGGTACTGAGTGCGATTCCGCCGGCTTCGGCTGGGCCAGTCGCGGCAAACTCGATCCCGATCATCGCCATGGCGAGCGCAAACCGCCCTGTGTGGTTCGTCATCACAGATCTCCGATAGTTGGTGACTCTTGACCGAAAAACGAAAACGAAATGCAGTGCAGGCTGAATAGGCCCGCACAAAGAGCTGGGCGACCGATCGGCTAAGCCACGGTGGCGGCCGGACCTGTACAGCGTCTAGAGCGGCTGCACCTCGATCGAGTGCGCCCGCTTCTTGAACGCGAGGCTGTCCAAGAGATCCTGGCTGTCGAGCACAAGCGGCGCGACCAGCGGGTCGGGCGCACTCGTCACGGGCGTTGCTGCCGCGGTGACGCTATCCCCGCTCGTGGTCACATTGATGGCGGTCGTGATCGCGCTCGCCACGCCGCTGCTCGTGAGCTCGAGCGTGTAGCCACTCCCCGTCTTGCTGATCGTCAGTCCGGAGAACGTGGCAACCCCTTTGCTCGCCTTCACCGAAGCAGTTCCGCCCAGCTTGGCCCCGCCGGGGTTGTTGTCGAGCGCCACCTTCACAGTGCTCGTGGCGGATGTCTCTACATTGCCGTACGCGTCTTCGATCGTCGCCTGCAGACCGAAGGCGCTATTGACGGTGACGCTGGCAGGCGGCTCCTGCGCGATCACCAACTTCGTGGCCGCGGCGGGGGTCACCGTGATCGCGCTCGATGTCGCGCTGCTGAGGCCGCTGCTGGAGGCCTGGAGCGTGTCGCCGGAGGCAGCCTGGGTGAGCGTCAGTCCGGAAAACGTGGCCACGCCGTCGCTGGCCGTCACCGACAGTGTGCCGCCGAGCGTCGCCCCGGTCGGGCCACTGGCCAGCGCCACGCTCACGGTGTTTGACGCGGATGTCTCCACGTTCCCGTAGGCATCCGCGATCGCCGCTTCCAGGCTGAAGCCGGTGCCCGCGGTCACGCTGCTCGGCGGCTCGGTCGTGATCGCCACCTGCGTGGCCGAGGCGGGGGTCACGGTGATCGCGCTCGTGACGCCCGAGCCGTATCCGCTGGCGGAGAGACCGAGCGTGTAGCCAGAGTCAGCCGTGGTAATGGTCAGGCCGGAGAAGGTTGCCACGCCATTCGACGCGGTCGCAGTGAGCATGCCGCCCAAGGTGGCGCCACCGGGGTTGTTCGCCAGCGCCACGGTGACCGTGCCGTCGAACGAGGTGATCGGGTCGCCTGAGCTATCCTCGGCCGTGACCGTCAGGCCGAAACCGTTGCCCGCGGTGACGCTGGCCGGCGGCTGCTGTGTCACCACCAATTGCGATGTGGTGAGTGTGGCCACGCCGATCGCGTTGGTGCCGTAGTCGGTAAACCAGATGTTGCCGTCGGGGCCGCCCGTGATCGCGATGGGGTCGGCACCCACGTAGGGGATGGGGTACTCGGCGGTGGTGCCAGTGCTCGGGTTGATCGTCCCGAGCGAGCCGGTACCTAAATCAGTGACCCAAAGATTGCCGTCGGGGCCCGCCGTGATGTTAAAGCCACTGGCATTCGCATTCGGCAGGGCGAACACGCTGATGGCATCGGTTGCCGGGTTGATCACCCCGATCTGGTCGGTGCCGGACCCCGTGAACCAGAGATTGCCATCGGGCCCGGCCGTGATCCCGCGTGCCGAAGATCCGCTGGGCGTGGCAAAGAAGCTGAAGGCATCAGTCGAGGGGTTGAATTGTCCGACATAGGAGGCCCCTGCACTGGTGAACCAGAGGTTGCCGTCGGAGCCGGCGGCGATGGATTCGATATCCCAAATTGGGTCGTTGGTTGAAGTGGGGTACTCGGTGATTACATGGGTAGTCGGGTTGATCTCACCGATCGCCCCCCGGAAAGAAGTGAACCAGAGGTTGCCATCGGGGCCGACCGTGATCCCCCTTGGCCAGCCGATGGGGAGGGTCGAGTATTCGGTGATGACGTGTGTGGTCGGGTTAATCTCACCGATCTTGTTGCCGAAGTCTTCTGTGAACCAGAGGCTGCCGTCGGGGCCCGTCGTGATCCCAAAGGGCCAGGCGTTGGCGGTAGGGAGCGAGAACAGAGAGATCGCGTGGGTGGTCGTGTTGATCATCCCGATCGCGTTGGAGCCCCGGTCGGTGAACCAGAGGTTGCCGTCGGGGCCAGTTGTGATCCCCTCGTTCGCGTAGCCCGAGGGGCTAGTGAGGGGGAACTCAGTGATGCTGGAGACACCCGAGAGCAGGCACCGATCTTCCAGCCCTTCGAGCCGGAATCGTGCCCGGGTCCGGTCGTGGTGACGAAAGCGGGCCGGGTGCGTGCGGCAGCCCTCCTGGACAGCGCGGCGATGCTCGGCAGCACGAATCACGGCCAGAGACGAGAATCGTGAGAACATGGTTGATGTTTCCATTGTGAAAGTCGCGGTTGGTGGATTGCAGAGCCGAGTCCTCGGTCCCGGCGCGCATTTTGAACGCCTGGACCGTTTGCGATCCTTTGTTTAAGAGAGCAGCTCACTGGTCGAGTCACCCGCGACGCCGCGGGTTCAAACCACGGCGCTGGCGCGGGTATTCACGTTCCGGGCTCCGCGATGAGCCCATTATTCACGACGTTGCACGACCGGTGTTGTGGACTCCTATCGTGTCCGTTGATCGGCGCTGATCGGTCTCTCCCAAGAGAAAGACAACTTTTGCTGGGCGAGTGAGCCGCGCGATGCTGAGTTTTTTGACTCGTCTGTGGAATCTCCGTGTGCAAACTCAAAGCGCCGGGGAGGCTTCATGCAAGCAGTGCAAAATGAAAATTGACCAATGCAAAGTGCAAAATGAGGAATGCGGAAATCGGGCGGCCAGCTCCGCTGGCCAGGTTTGTTGCTCACTGCCCGACCCGGACCGCAGTCGCAATTTCGTCTCTGCGTTGCCTGCGGTATACTCCAGAGAATGTCCGTCTTCCATTCAGGAGCAACCGCCATGACCCTGACTATCGAAGCCATCTACGAGAACGGCGTGCTCAAGCCAGCCCAGCCGCTGCCGTTGAAGGAGCACGCGAAGGTGACCGTCATCATCGAGGCGGCCGGCACGTGGACCAAGCGGACGGCTGGAATGCTGAAGTGGACTGGCGATCCCGAGGTCCTGCGTCAGATCGCGGAGGATGATGAATTCGGGATTCTGGAGTCGCCATGACCTTCGCCGATCTTAAGCGGGCTCCCTGCACGCGGGGCTGTCATGCAAGATTCGGATTTTCGATCTCGAATTTGGTATTTCGGATTGCGACACGCACGTGCCTCCGATTGGTCCGGCTGAGGGCCGCCTGGCAGACTGGTGAAGAGTTGTGAGTCCTCCACTCCGGAGACAAAGCAATGGCCGAGGCCGTCAAGACCGAGCATCCCCATATTGTTCGCCTTGATGGGGTGTGTGGAGGTGAGCCCGTCATTGATGGGCTGCGAGTGACCGTGCGCCACGTGGCTACGCTTCGCCGGCGCGGCGAAACGATCATGGAGATCGCCGAGGCACTTGGCATCACCGAGGCCCAAGTCTTCCACGCCCTGAGCTACTTCTTCGATCATCGCGACGAAATCCTGGCGCTCATCGCCGAAGAAGAGCAGGCCCATGCCCGATTCCGGCGGCCTTGAAACGCTCTTCGTTCGACTGTACCTCGATCGGCATATCATGGCGCGTTTGGCCGTCGACCTGCGTGGCGGTGGTTTCGACGTCTTGGGGACTGAAGAAGCCGGCAACGACACTGCGGCGGATGAGGAGCAACTTGTCTTTGCAACTCGGGAGAACCGCGCGCTTCTCACGTTCAACATTCGCGATTTCGCTCCGCTCCACGAGCATTGGCAGGCGGCCGGCCGCCCCCATGCCGGCATCGTCGTTTCGCAGCAACTCGGCGGCCGCCAATACGGACTGCTTCTCCAACGCATGCTACGCTTCCTCAATCACTTCACCGGGGAGGAAATGGCCGGCAATTTCGTTCATCTGGAGCAATTCAAGTAGCCGGTAATTCCGATCACGACTTCGACCGGGTACCCGCTTTGACGCGATATGAGCCGATCTAAGAATGCTCTCATCGGAAGCCTCCGACGAAGTAGGCTTCCGCTGCTTTGGTGCTATAACGGCCGGCGGCCGCGCAGACCGATCGCCCGGACCCATCGGGGTCTCTCGCTAAAGAACGCGGGAGAACACTTTTCCAGTTAGTCTGCGACAGGGACGCCACCCTGCTCTACGCGCTCTTGACCGGCAGTAGCCACGACACGGAGATCCCGCCCGCCGCGACACGGTCGAGCGCTCCTGGTTGCGACAAATCTCATTGTGCCATTTGGGCTTAGGTTGTTTCCGGTGCCGACTCCCAAGTCTCCATTTCCCGTGCAGCGACGGAATTTGCTCGCGGGTCAATCTTACAAATCATTGAGGTTCCCAATAAACCAGCGACATGGCCGATAAACTAGAGAGGGAGAACCCAATGCCTCTTCCGAGCGTACATTGAGGCAAGGAACCACTCCAGGGTCAGGCGATGGGCATCCGCGGGTCCTCCGCGCAATGAGACCGAGTTGGGCGAACGGGCATAGACAGTCTCGGCTCGCCCAGTGCGTCAACCCTTGTCTTGTCGACCGAGCCGTGCGCAGGGGGAGAGATCCTCATGTTGAGTCCCTTCGCAGTGGGAGACTGGATCGGCAACCGATTCCAGATTTTCGATGTCCACGAAGGGGGCATGAGCCTGGTTTACGTGGTCAACGACCAGATGAATGGTCCAGGCCCCCAAGTGGTTGCGCTCAAGACGTTGCGCGACGATTTGCTGGGCAGCCGAATCCGAATCAGCCGGTTCGCCGCGGAATGCCGGCTCTGGGTGCAGCTTGGCGAGCATCCGAACATTGTCCGGGCGCACTCGGTCGAGGTGATCGAAAGCCGGCCCTACGTGGTCCTTGAGCTGATTCAGGGCGGTGACCTGAACCGCTGGATCGGAACGCCACGGCTGGATATCAGGCAGGCACTTCGATTCGGGTATCAGTTCTGCATGGGAATGGAACATGCCCTCCGCCAGGGCCTGCACTGTCATCGCGACATCAAGCCCGCCAATCTGCTGGTCACGGAAGATGGCACCCTGAAGATCACCGACTTCGGCCTGGCGCGCGTCTCCGAGGAGATGATGGCCGTGCGTCCGGGGATGGAGCTTGCCGACGGCTCGATTCCCCTGGCCGAGCCTGTCAGCCCACAGCCCATCATCTGGACCGACCCACGAGATTGGAACGCACGCGGGCCGGACTCCTCGATCAAGGCCGAGGTACCGTCAACCCCGCAAAAGCCGAGATCCCCCCGCCAGCGCCCCAACGGTAACGGAGGTCCCGTGCCCGCTGGATCGGCCAGGTCCGCCGGCTCTTCCCCGTCAAGATCCATCCCGAGCCCACCGCGGCCAGCGTCAGGCAATAGCTGGCACACTGCGTCCACGGTTGAAAAAGAAACCAGCGATTATCAGTCTCCTTTCGAGACCTTCGACCCGCGTCTGACCCGCACTGGCGCGCGGCTGGGCACCGGGGCATACATGGCTCCCGAACAATTCCGAGACCCCAGGTCGGTCGATGTTCGCGCCGATCTTTACGCCTTCGGCGTGGTCCTCTACGAGATGATCACAGGAGAATTACCGTTCAATGGCCGATCGATCGAGGCCTTGGGCCGGCAGCATTCGCTGCACAAGCCGCCTTCAATCGTTTCGTCAGTTCCCCGTCGCTATGCAAAGTCGGCCGGACGCATCGACGAGCTCGTCCAGCGCTGCCTGATGAAAGATCCCGCCGAACGGTTTCGCTCCGTCTCGGAGCTGCGGCGCGCGTTGAAAGAAATCCTGCGCAATTCCCGCGGAGATAACCGCGCACTGCCCACCGTGAAACGGGAGCCCTGACCCGTTTCCGTCTCAACCGTCGCTCGGATTTCCTTGGGGATTCGTGTGCGGAGGCTCTGACACCGAGGGCGGATAGTCCTGGTAGAGATAGGGCGTCGTGTGGAGGCAGCCCGTCAAGCCGAAGCCGGCAATGACGAGCACGGCAAACGCCACGGCACGCACGATCCTCGCCATCGGAAATTCCTTTCGTTGACCGGCTCGATCGATCGATCTTCCTGTCATCGGAGCGACGACCCATCAGGCAGACTGGCGCGAGGAACGACGAGGTCACCGGCTTCAGGAGGTAAGGGCGGCAGGCTGGGATCGGTCCCCGCGATGACCGGGGTTGACGTGTCAATGCCCGTGGATGCTGGTTGACGCGCCGCTCCCGGGCCGGGAGCGGCAACCGGTGGCGCCGGCGGCGTTGGTGTATCTGGCGCCGCATTCGTCGCCGGCGGCGTGGCTGGCATCGGCTGCCCAGGGGGGGCTAGCTCAACAGGACCAGGTGTGGAATTCGCAGGTCCATTTCCCTCGGATGCAGGACGCCCGCCCACGTTTGTATAGGTTCCCGGCGCCATCGAAAAGCCCGGTCCATATGCCGGCATGGGAAAATCGTCGCATTCGTCGCAGTGATAGATGGACCAATGGGCGATGTTAAAATGGGACGACGAACACCCCAGCATGCCGGTGCCGAGCACGACGGCCATCACCCCGTAACGGAGCCTCATCATGATCGAAGTCCTTTCCGAGCCGGTATCGACGAGACCGGCGATGGCCAATGATCCGGGGCTGTCCACCAACTTCCTGCGGCGGGCCAACCTGCGAAGCTGGACAGGTCGCTGCCAACCGCCCAGCCGCACCATCCTCTCGATGGCGTTGCTTCCTTGAATTCATCGGTCAGGTCGCACCCGAACGATGAGCCGAATTCGTCGAAGGTGTACATGTGATGGCAGGCGAACTGACGTGAGCCAAACGGGAGCATGCCGAAGAGCCCCAGAAAGTCCACCGCTCTTTCCGGTCCTGTCGTGCCTACTCGCAGTCTTCCCATCCTGGGATTCCGGCGTTCTCAGGCGGTGTGCCAGCCTCGATCCGCTGCGCAGCGAGCTTGTAACGGATGCAACGCTCAACCCGCTCGGTGGAGTCGATCGACAAGAATGCGAGCTGGCCGTAATGTACGGCCGTTCGCTTGCAAACGACGGCCCAGGCGGTTGAATCCACGCCGAATTCCGCGGCACATTGGTTGGGATCCAGCACGGGGACGGGGGTCGCCGCCGGCCAGCCAAAGGCACCGCGAGCTTTCAGTCCGCCGAGCACCGCTTCGGCAAGCGCCAGGTATCCCCGCAGGTTCGGGTGGACATTGTCATGGAACAGGCGGTCGTCGAGGATGCCATGCCGGCTTCGAGTCCTGAACACGGCCGGTCCGTCTACGAACACCAGGCTTGATTGATGCCGCTGCGCCACGCGGCGAAAAGCCGACTCAAGCGCGGTGGTCGAGCGCATCGGCAATCCATCATGATCGCGGGCCAGGACAAAATGGCGGTTGGCTTCAGAAAACGATCCGGCCGATTCCAGGAGCCGCGCCAAGCGGTAATGCGCCTCCGCAAGCGGTGGCTGCTCGGCAAGAATCTCCCGGTAGACTGTGATGGCCAGAGCGGAGTTGCAATCTTCGAGCAGGCGGATTTCCACCAGGCGTCGGTAAAGCGCTCGCCGCGCGGCAATGCTGGTCCTCGAGTCCGCATAGGACTGGCTCGGGTCCGCGGCGTCATTACCCGGTGGGACGATCACGACCGGCAGACAGCCGATTCGCTCGCAGTCGGTGACGATCGACTCGAGTCGGCGCTCGAAATCGGCCAGGACCTTGCTCGCCTCGGCCGCCGTGCACGACGGTCGGCCGACACCGATCTCCATGGCACCGAATGAACGAAGAGGGATCATTCCCACCCGCTGTTTCTCGATGTTCTCCGCGACGAGCGTGCACAGCCAGGAGATGTCTCGAGCGCGCTTCAGCCAGGCTGCCCCGGCGCGAGTGACCGCTCGTCGTCATAGTAGGCCACGCGGTTCAACGGGGAGAATCGGGCGAGGAATTCGTTGTGCCCGGAGTAGACGATCAGGATATCAGGCCGGCGGGTCAAGCCGGCGAGCTTCCAATGCATGGCCTCCAGGGTTGCCCCCTTCTCGGCCAGGACCTCGACATGAACCCGGCGCGACGGGACTCGCGCTGAAGCTCGTGGCCGATGATCTGGCCGAGGGAAAGCCAACCTTCGTAAGGAACGCCCATGGCACTCGATCCACCGATGACCACGATGCCGATGTCGTTGCTCGGCACGTCCGGCTCGGTGAACCCGCTGGGCAAGGTCGGAATACGGTGGATCCAGGCCAACCAGGCCGCTGCGGCCCCCTCTGCCAGGACCGAGCCGGTAACAACGGAGCCACACAAGAGCAGCCATCGCGCTGCTGTCTCTGCCAACCGCGACCCGCGCTCGAGCGCCCTGCGCAGCCTGAACCAGCCGATTGATCCTCCCAGAATCACCAAGCCGCACGCCGCCGCGGATACGATCAGGAGATATCCCGCCAGGATCATCACCAGAAGAGCCGCGAGCGCAGACTGCATGAGCAGCCGTGGAGGTCCGATAACTCTCAGCCAATCGCGGCCCAGGATCAGCATGATCCCGAAGAGCACGAGCCCCGCGGCCGTCAAGGCGGCACGAGCCAGGTGACCTGATCGATACAGCATCCTCGGTTGACCATCGAGCCTCATCGCGACGCCTCGACTGGATGCCATTCAGGAGTGAGAAAGCTTTCATCAAGCCTGTGCGTTCGGCGGCTGTTGAAGCGCGGCTCATGCTCGCCTCAGGCGGCCGAAACAATCCAGCTTGGCTTCCCTGTAGCCTCACTGGCATGGCTCGATCTTAATTGGAAAATCGGCCTCTCGCCAGGCAATCGACCCGAGCTGGCCTTGCGCCCCCCTTTCCGGTTTGAGCCGGCATGGCGTATCATCGGCATGTCGAAAGGAGGTCACCGGAACATGACGCGACGATCCCGAGGCCGTGAAGTCGCCCTCCAGGTCCTGTACCAGGTTGAGCAGAATTCCGGGGTGCCCCCCGAGGAGGTTCGCCGGTTCATCCAGCGACGCCTGCTTGACGATCGCAAGCTCTCCGATTTCACCGAAGGACTGATCGCCGGCGTCAAAGAGCATCAGGTGCAGATCGACGCGATGATTTCCCAGGTCGCCGAAAACTGGCGGCTGGACCGGATGGCCGCCATCGACCGTAATATCCTGCGGCTGGGGGCCTATGAGATGTTGTTCTGCCCCGAAGTCCCCGCCAAGGTCGCCATCAACGAAGCCCTCGAGCTGGCGAAGCGGTACAGTACCGCCCAGTCAAGCCGGTTCGTCAACGGCATTCTGGACCGCATGTTGCAATGGCAAGTCCAGAAGCCGAAACCGGAACCGGAACCCGAAAAAGAGCCAGGTGGGCAGCCGGAGCTTGAAGCCACACCGGAAAGACCTCCTTTCGATTCCCCGCCCTCATGAGGCCCAGGACGTATAAAAACCGCGTCCATCGCGTCTTCGGTAGAATCAAGGTGAATCGGCGATCCGAAGATCCCGGTGCGCCTTCGCAACACACGATCCGGATATTCTCGACTTCGTATTGAGCATCCGGCCGAAGGAAGGAAATGGCAATCTCAGGCTTGCTCGAACGGTTCAAGAAGGGCCTGGCCAAGACGGCCCAGCTCTTCAACATCCGCTCATGGTTCGGCCGCAAGGTGGACCAGTCGTTTCTTGACGATCTGGAAAGCCGGCTGATTCAGGCCGACGTGGGGGTCGCCGCGACGAGCCGCATTATCGACCGGGTGCGCGAGGCATACGCCGAGAAGACGGCCGACGAGAACCTGCTCAGATTCGTCAAGAACGAGCTCAAAGGGCTGCTGGATGATCCACAGGCCCGGGACGCTCTCGATCGCCGCCAAACCGCCGAGCGTCTACCTGATCGCCGGAGTCAACGGCTCGGGCAAGACGACTTCGATCGCCAAGCTGGCGCAGTATCTCAAGGACCAGGGCAAGACGATTCTCCTGGCCGCTTGCGACACATTCCGCGCCGCGGCGGCCGACCAGCTCTCGATCTGGGCTGATCGGGCCGGCTGCGAGATCGTCAAAGGAGCGCCCGGCGCAGATCCGGCCAGCGTGGCCCATGACGCTTGCCAGCGGGCCCTGGCCCGCCATATCGACGTCTTGATCGTCGACACCGCCGGGCGGCTTCACACCCAGACTCACCTGATGCGCGAGCTGGAGAAGATCCGCAGCGTGATCCAGCGGCTGATCCCGGTGCACCCGCACGAAGTCCTGCTGGTCATCGATGCCACGAACGGCCAAAACGCGATCCGCCAGGCCGAGGTGTTCACCAAGAGCATCGGCTGCACCGGCGTGATCCTGACCAAGCTCGACGGCACGGCCAAGGGAGGTGTCGTCGTCGCCGTGCGCCAAACCATGAATCTGCCGGTCAAATTCGTCGGCGTCGGTGAAGCCCTGGACGACCTCCAGCCGTTTGACGCCGATACCTTTGTCGAGTCGCTGTTTGTATGAATTGGATACGTTCACCGGATCACTGTTTGCGTGACACCATTCCGAACGTATCCTTTCCGTGAAATCGTTGCCGGTTGCATACCCGCCTCGGCTATAATTCTCCTTAGGCGGCCGCGGTCCCTCCGTGCCTCGCCTGGATGCGATTGGCACATCCTCGCGGCGAGCCGGATGCCCTGGCGAGTAACTCCTCTCCCACTCCCAGGGTCTTCTGGCAGGAGCAAGATCAACGTGACAGGTCTCTGGGCACAATATCGTGACGAGCTGGCGAGCGACCCATTTCTGGTCCTGGCGCTCTACAGCGGCCTTGTTTGCGCTGGCGACCACGCCGCTGGTATTCGCGGTTCTGGGTCGGCTCGACTGGTTCAAGGCCCGACGTGGGCGCATCATGCAGCGGCCCGAGTTCTCGTCGATCGTCGCCGGCATGATGCTCGTGATGGGAATCCCCGCCATCTTCGCGGCGCTCGTGATCAAGAGCCGGTCGTTTGACCGCAACCGCTACGAGTTCGACCCCAACCGGACCTGGTCGGTGCTGGATCAAGGGAGAGAGTATCAGAACCTCAAGGAAGCCGACCGGCGGTCAAGCAGGAGATGGAGACGGCTGGCCTTGGTGCGGAAGAACCTGGTCGAAAATGTCAAGAAACTGGATGAGGCCATGCTTGCTCTTCGGGCGTCGCGGGCACTTCGCCGGCCGTGGCCCAGCGGTTTCCAGCCGTCTTGCAGTCGCTGGCCGGAGTACGCAAGAGCGTCGGCGTGGATGGCCCGCAGCAACTGCTCGACTACACCGCCCCTCCGGTCGATCTGCGAGCGATCGCCGCCGGCGGGGTAGGAATCGGCTCAAGCATCACCATTGCGCCCGGGCAACTGCCGTTCCGGCGTCAGCCGCTCCGGCTGTAGCCGCGGCGGAGGCTGGCAATGGGCTGAGCCCCGCCCAGATCGAGGCCGAGCTGGCTGGCGTTCCCGAGGCTCAGCGCAGGCTCGCCGCCATGCTGCCACTTTCGGGCTTGCCGCCTGAATGGACCATTGGCAAATCCGGAGAACATTACCTCGAATCGTTCAACGCAGACAACCTCTACGAGAAAATTGACGGCCGCGCCGAGAGCTTCATTCAATATGGTGTCAAGGGAATGGCCTAGCCTTCTACCACCCGACCGGTGACCCATCGAACGAGCTTCAGCTTTATATCTTCGAGATGGCCGACTCCCTCAAGGCACTTGGAAAATATGGGTCGGAGAAGCCCGAGGAATTCCAGCCCGTAACGATCGGGAGCGAGGGCTACACGAGCGCCGGCAGCACGCATTTCTACGCCGGGACGGTACTACACTCAGATCGTCTCCACCGCAGGACGACCCCAAATTCGCTGCGTTCGCGCTCGATCTGGCCAAGCGAGTCGCCGCTCGCCAGGTGGCGGGCGGAGCCCCGGGGCCAGCACCTTCCACCGCGAGCGCCGCCGGCCGGCGCAACCCCAACGCCTGTTCCTGGAGCGCACCGCGGCATCTTCCAGAGCCCGGGAAAAAGCCGTCCATTGCGGAGGCCAAGCCAGCCGCCGCCGAGGTGTCACCGGCCACGTTCTTCGCTTTCTTGCCTGTCCCAGGCCGGCAAGGAGATCCCAAGTACGTTGCCCAGGATGTCTTCGGTTACAGCTTTCTTTCCGACGTCTTCATGGCCGATTATAAAGACAAGGACGTCGCCTGGCAGGGTTTTCTCCGCCCCTACCGTGACGCCCAGGAAGCCAAGACGATGCTGCGAGAAATACATCGACGGCGTCAAGAAAGATGGCGCGGAGGTCAAAACCGTGACGGCCGACGGTGCCGATGAGATGGTGATGAGCAACAATATTGGTCTGGTCGATGTGGTTTTTCGCAAGGGCAACGCCTTGGCTGGAGCCAACGGTGCCACAAGCGCCGCACCAGCCGAAGTCTTTGCTCGTGCTCTGGCCAAGAGCCTGCCTGCAACCGTACCATCGACTCGAGAGCAGTCACTGATCCGCAAGCGACCAAACTTCTAAGAGTCCATGGGCGAACGACTGACCCGGACGCAACTGAAGAATCTGGAACGGTTTGGCGGCGTGAACCCGGCAGACCAGCCATTCTCGCGCCGCCAGTTTGCCGCACAGGTCGGCGGTTATGCTTTGGCGGCCGGCGGAGCAGTCGCCGGGGGCCTATGGCTTCGAGATCGGTGGGGCATGGAAGGCGTCAAGCCGCCTCCACCGGTTCGGCTCAAGAACTACTCCGTCACGCTGCCGGTGAGCCGGCCCAGCATGATCGTGGTTCGATCGCGTCCTGTCCGTTCCGAGGATCACGCCTCCAAGGAAGAAGAGCTGAAAGCCCGCGAGGACCAGGCCTTCGCGATGGTCAAGGCTGCTCTCGATGCCATGGGGGGAGTGAGCCACTTCATCCAGAAGGGGGACGTCGTCGTCATCAAGCCCAACGTCGCCTTCGACAAGAACCCCGACCTGGCCGCCACCACACAGCCTGACACTGTCTCGGCCGTGACCCGGCTCTGCCTGGGGGCGGGCGCCCGCAAGGTCATCGTCGCCGACAACCCGATCAACAACCCGGAAAGCTGTTTCTTCAAGACGAAGGTCGGCGAGGCGGCCATCCGCGCCGGCGCCGAACTGATGCTGCCCAAGGACAGCTACTTCGAGCAGCTCTATGTCGGCGGAGAGACCATCGTCGGCACCTGGCGGATGTTCTATCGCCCATTCCGTGAGGCGACCAAGGTCATCGGGATCTCACCGGTCAAAGATCATAACCTGTGCAAAGCCACAGTGACGATGAAAAACTGGTACGGTCTGCTGGGCAATCCCCGCAACCAGTTCCACCAGAACATTCACGGGATCATCTCCGATTTCGCCCTGATGATGAAGCCGTCACTGGTGATCGCCGACGGGCGCAAGCTGCTCATGCGCAACGGACCGACCGGAGGCAGCTTGAACGACGTCAAGCGTGGCGACACGATGGTCATCGGCACCGACAGCACGGCCGTCGATAGCTGGTGCGTGACCCGCCTCCTGGAGCGGCCTCGCGAGCAGATCGTCTATCTCGACAAGATCATCACCCGCGGCCTGGGCAAGGACTGGCGGCCGCAGTGGACAGAAGAGATCACGGTTTGAAGCCAGTTGCCCCAGCCGGAGCGACAGATGATTCGAATCCGCCGCGCCTATGAAGTCCTGTTCCTGGGACTCTTTTTCTTCTTCCTGTTCATCACCGACCTGCGCTATCTCAAGGGATGGCCGGTGTCGCTCTTCCTCGAAGCCACGCCGCTCGTGGCCGTCGCGACCGCGCTCACGACCCATACGATCTACCGCAACCTGGTCTGGGGACTGGTGATCATCGCCATCACCATGATGGTGGGCCGGGTGTGGTGCAACTGGATGTGCCCCTTCGGTATCCTGCACCACTTCTTTGGCTGGATCGGCAATCGCCGCAACACCAAGCAGATGATCGAGGTCCAACCGCTATCGGAAGATCTACGCGATCAAGTACTACATCCTGGCGGTGATGATCGCGATGGCGGGCCTCTGGATCATCCCCACTGCCATCGACGCACCGGGGCAGATCTGGCAGGCGTATCGCGGGGCGGAATTGAAACAGACCGGCGTGTCGCGGATGGTGGCAGCCGT
Organism: uncultured Isosphaeraceae bacterium; assembly: GCA_963781785.1. GTDB lineage: Bacteria > Planctomycetota > Planctomycetia > Isosphaerales > Isosphaeraceae > CAWAHD01. The sequence goes on from CAWAHD010000002.1 coordinate 3,742,196, forward strand.
CGAGACCGGTATTTCCCGCGCCGCCGAAGAACATAAGCGACAGAACAGCTCACTGCAGATCGGTCTTCTGGACCCCATCGCGCTCACGGTTCGCTCGATGACGACCAGCGTGCTGCCGACCGTGCACAAGGCGACCGAGAACGTCTACACCGAGCCCCGTGAGTACTGGCAAGCCTGGGCCGTAGGGCTCATGTTCATCGGGTTTCTGGTGGCTAACTGGTGGATTCCCCGGTTCTTCTGCCGCGTCGTCTGCCCACTGGGGGCCTTGCTGGGGATCTTCAGCCGGTTTGCAATCTGGCGAATTGACCGTGACCCGGTCCGCTGCACCGATTGCGACCTTTGCTTGAGAAGCTGTGAGGGAGCCTCTGATCCCCAGGGTGATCTACGCAAGAGCGAGTGCTTCGTCTGCATGAACTGCATCGACGACTGCCCGCACGACGCCCTGTCGTTCCGGTTTCTACCTCGCAAGGCCAGCGAAGTCGCGTATCCCGCCGTCGGCCGCCGCGAGCTGCTTCTTTCCGGACTCTTCGGTTTGTTCTTCTTCCCGATGGCGCGGCTCTCCGGGGGCGTGAAGAAGAACTTCAATCGCGGCGCGATCCGCCCACCCGGATCCATGGCCGAGGACGAGTTTCTGCGTCGCTGCATCAAGTGCGACCAGTGCATCCGCGTCTGCCCGACCAATGTCTTGCAGCCAGCCTTGTTCGAGGCCGGCGTCGAAGGGCTCTGGACTCCCATCATGATCTCGAAGATGGGCTGGTGTGAGCTGAACTGCACTCTGTGCAGCCAGGTCTGTCCCACCGGCGCGATCCGCGAGATCTCGATCGCCGAGAAGCTGGGAACCGGGCCCTTCGAGGGTAAAGGGCCGGTGAAGACGGGAACGGCGTTCTACAACCGCGGCCGTTGCCTTCCTTGGGCCATGGATGTGAGCTGCGTCGTCTGCGAAGAGGTTTGCCCGGTGAGCCCGAAGGCGATTTTCACCCGGAACGTCGAGGTGACCAGCCGCTGGGGCGCGACGATCGAGCTCAAGCAGCCGTACATCGACGCCGACAAATGCATTGGCTGCGGCATCTGCGAGCACGAGTGCCCCGTGAAGGACGATCCGGCCGTCTACGTGACCGCCATCGGTGAAACCCGCAGCAAGGATCGCTCGCTCCTGCTCTCGCTCGTCGACGGCCACGGGCAGGACCTGGTGTCCATCTGAATCATTAATCATTAGTCGACGATCCCTTTCCCCCCCTTGCGAAGGGGGGGTCAGGGGGGGTGGACCCGGCGCGATCAGTCACAAGGTCGCGAAGGGGCTTTGTTCGTCCTTCATCCTTCATCCTTTCGTACAAGGCCACCAGTGCTTTTCTGCGCGCGTCATCCAGGACCGGACCGGTGTGTCTCGGTGGTTTCTCGTCGTAGGTCACGCCATCGAGCAACCGCCCGGCTTTGGACTTGTGAATCCCACCCCATTGCTTGAAAAAGAACGGCACGCCGGCTGCGTGGCATTGGTCTCGCACGCTGGTCACCCAGCTCTGATCGACCGGGCGAAATCCAGCACCGCTCTCGCCGCCCAGGATCACCCAATGGATGCCGTTCAGGTCCAACGTCCCCAGGTCTTCCAGGAGCGGCTCGACCGACAGGAACCGAATCTGCGCCGGCGACGCGCGCAAGTCAGCGACACGGGGTAAACCATCACGCCGGTTCTCGACGCTCACTCCCCACCAGATCTGGGGCGCAAGAGCAGCGTGCCGCAGGCTGGTTTGCAGCAGGGTTTTCATCCGATCTGACCGCTTGGTCAAGACCTGGTACGTATGCCAGTTGGCCAGCAGCATGACACGGACGACATCCAGGATATAGCTCTCGGGTACGTCGTCGTGGAACAGGTCGCTCATCGAGTTGACGAAGACCATCTTCGGCGCCCGCCAGCGCAACGGGTCGGCCAGCTTTTCCGGGACGAGCCGCAGGTCGAAGCCTTGTTCGTAAGGATGCCCGGCAACGCCTCGAAACCGCTCGGCGAACGTTTCCGCATAACAGTGAGCACAGCCTGGGCTAATCTTGGTACAGCCGCGGATCGGGTTCCAGGTCGCGTCAGTCCACTCGATGTTGGTATGGTCGCTCATGCACGCCGGGTCCGAGGAGACAAGCGATTCGTCCTGGGTCCGATGCCGATCGAGTCTAACCGATTTCAGGCCGATCGGCAGTTTTCTCAGAAAGTGGGAATAATCACCAGATGGCCCGCACTACCTGGTAAGACAGCGAAGGAGGAACCGTCAGAATGGCCGGCGCGACGCGGAACTCTGTGCTGGTGAAGGATGTCCAGAGCCTATTCGGGTTCGGGGTAGTGCGGGACTTATCAGATCGCCAGCTTCTCGAGCGGTTCTTGACCGCCGATCGGGGGGACGCCGAAGCGGCCTTTACCTTCCTGGTCGAACGCCATGGTCCCATGGTTCTGCACGTTTGCCGGCAAGAACTCGACGATTCGCATGACGCCCAGGATGCCTTCCAGGCCACGTTTCTGGTTCTCCTTCGCAGGGCACGGTCGATCCGGAACCACGACTCGCTGGCGAGTTGGCTTTTCGGAGTCGCCATGCGGATTGCCCGCCGGGCGCGTTATGCCACGATCGTGCGGCGGTTCCATGAGCGAAAGGCCGGCGAGCTTGCTCGAACGCGTGCTACGGCAACGAACGGACACTCCGTGGGTTTGGCGACGCTTCACGAGGAGATCGCTCGGCTTCCGCAGCGATACCGAGAGCCCATTGTGCTCTGTCACCTGGAGGGATTACCCACCGCGGCCGTGGCTCAGCGACTCGGGTGTGCACACGGGACGGTTCTCTCCCGCCTCGCGCGTGCTCGAGAGCGGTTGCGCAGGCGGCTGACCCGGCGAGGACCAGTTGAGTTCGCAGGGCTGCTCATGGAGTGCCACCTATCTCGAGAGGCCATGGCGGCGCTGCCCGCCGGCTTGCTCGATTCCTCTGTTCAAACTGCGGTGCACGCATTGGCCGGTCGCACAGCATTGACGGCGATCGCAACACCCTCCGTCGTCGCGCTCGCCCAAACCGCGCAAAGGACTCTCTTTATGACCCGGATCCCGCTCGTGGCGGCCTTTCTGATCACGGCTACCGCGGTGACTGCCGTCAATTTGCCTTTCACGGGTCCCACTCCGGGGGACGGCATGCAAGCTACAGGCACTGACAAGGAAACGCAGGGATCACGAGAGAGCCCGCAGCCCAAGGCTCAGACGATGATCCGGTCTGGCGATCTCGAAGACGCTCTGTACAAGATTCTCGAGCGCGACCACCAGTTTAACGATCCCCGCTGGTCCTATGTCATCAAAGTCCGCGACATTCACGGCAGGTCCTTGATCGACGTAATCTTCCGCCACAGGACCAAGGAGAACGCCACCGAGTTCGACGCAGTGATCCAAGCCAAACGCGCCGTTCTCCGGGTGGATATCGAGCGCAAGATCGTGCGACTTTTCCTGGAAAAAGTCGAAATGCAGAACTTCCGACCCGATGCCGGCATCGTGGTGAACGGCAACAGCATCCTGGATATCCCCATTCCTCTGGGCGACCTGCTCAACACTCAGCAGGTCTTGCTTGCCCTGGCAGCGGCAGCACCGCGGGACGGGATCATAACAATGAACAACGGCCAAGCTCTGTCCGTGGTTTACGCCTCCGACGGCAAGACACTGGCAACCGGGGGATTTGACGGTGTTGTCCACCTGTGGGATATGCAGAAGGGTGAAAGGATCGGCGATCTGAGGGGAGAGAAGTCAACCATACGCTCGGTGGCCTTTGCTCCCGATAACAAGACGGTGGCCTGTGTGAATGACGCGGGCTTCGTCAAACTCTGGGACGTGGCGTCGGGAAGGTTGCAGCGGACCTTGCCCGGCCTGAGCCAGGGGATGCGTCAGGCTCGCGCAGCTTCATGCTCGACGCGATCGCCTTGTCCCTCGACGGACACCTGCTGGCCGTCTCGGGATTCGGCCCGACCGAGGCCGATCTGCCTGACCGAATCTATGAACTGCGGATCTTGGACTTGGAGTCCGGGCAGCCAAGATGGTCACACATGGGCCGCGGAGAACAGGCATGCGCTCTCGCCTTTGCTCCTGACAGTACGACCCTGGTGCGTGCTGGCTGGAAATCGGTCAAGCTCTGGGATTCAAAGACCGGTGAGCCGATACGGACGCTGACCCCGACCAAAGGTACGATCTTTGCCATCGCTTTCTCGCTGGACGGTCAGACGCTCGTCGGCGGAGGAAACATTCCGACGGAAGACGTCAATCAGCAAGCCGGACTTGTCACACTCTGGAAACTCACGACGGGGCAGATTATCCACACGCTCGAGGGTCATACCGGCGGAGTGCATGCCGTCGCCGTCTCGCCCAACGGCAAAATGGTGGCCAGTGGAGGAGACAGCCGCGGACGGCTAAGCGGTGGCAGCCCGAGCGAAATCAGGCTGTGGGACATTGCAACCGGAAAGCTGATGAGGACGGTCAACGAGGGGCAGGGTGTTGTCCGGGGCTTGGCCTTCGCGCCGGATGGAAAAACACTCGTCTACTGTGACGATCGGTCCATCGGCGTCGTCAACGTTCAGACCGGGAAGGTCGAGCGCGTCCTGGCAAGGTTCTGAGCAATGGGCGTGCCGCGGTCAAACCGCGCGAGATCATGCGGATTGACTTGCTAGGGAATGAGCAGCAGAATCGGCGGTACTTTGGCCGGGTCGTGGAGCCGGAGTAACCAGTAGCCGATACCGGCAAGACCGAGCATCAACGAAGGATTGGGTCCGCCGGAAGGAGCTCCGGACGGCCAGTCGTCCGAGGAGGCGTGTCGTTCGATGAGAGCTTCCGCCAGATCAACGGCTCGGCTGTGATAAGTCGGCTCGTCCAGCATCTGACTGGCAATCAGAACGACCTCGCCCAGACCCGACAGTCCATGGCAAAGCGACGCATCGGACCTCGTGTCCTCAAGGTGATCTTCGATTGCTTCCAACGTGGTCGCAACTGCGCGGTGCGCCATGGCGAGATAGTACTCGCTTCGCGCCGGGTCCAGCGCCGCGGCTCGGAGCTGAGCGAGACCAATTCCCGGCGCGCCATGGCACCATCCAGAGGAGAAGGTTGAGGTCATGCCGCCAATTTCGAACGCCCCGTCGGAAGCACCTTGGTCAGCCCAATTACGCTGATTCGGATCAAAAAGCGTGTCCATGAACGCGAACGCACCGCGCGCGGTTTCCAGGAACTCAGTCCGGCCAGTTGCTGCGTACACTTCAAAGAGCGCCACGCCAAACCCGGCGGCGCCGTGAGCCATACCGGCCATCGGGCGCGTGCTCGCCGCAATGTTGGCCAGTGCCTTCGGCAACCAGACCCTGGCCGAGCCTCGACGGGTCGCAGACCGGCACAGTTCCTCGCCCAGCGTGATTGCCAACTCACGGCATTGCCCGAGCCCGGGATAGCGGCTCATTTGGAGGAGGGCAGGAATCGCCCCCGCATTGCCACCGATAACATCCAGCTCATGCGCGCACGCAATTGAGTCGGCTACGCGGTCGAGGATGGAGCGGGCCTGCGCCGCCAGCCCGCTGTGCTCGGTCAATTCCGCTACGGTTTGTGCCACGTAGGCGACCCCAAGATGCCCGCAGTAGAGCGAGAGTGGTGAGACGGGCTCGGTGGTCGGTAAGCGGTCGAGCTGCCGGATCGAGCGGGCAATCGCGCCGATGGCGACCCGTCGCGACTCAGGATTGCCGCTCAGCGCGTGAAGCTGCGTCAGAAAAAGCGCGATTCCCGCCGATCCGCCGTAAAGATCGGGACCGACGGCTGATGTCATCTGCGTGATGGGACCGCCGGGTTCCAATGCCTCCGCGGTTGACCGTCCCATCCAATTGCAATGAAGACCATCGACGTCCCAATAGGTCGATCGACAAAGTATCGAGCCAATGCGCTTTGCGGCCTCAAGCGGCGATGCTGCGGCCGGGCTGGCCGCAGGCATCGGGGCGATCTCGTTGATCTTCCAATTGACTGCGGTTCTCTTGGCCAGGCTGATTTGCGATTCCAACGTATCGAGCGTTTCATCATCCAGCGAGCCAGGGCCACGATATGGCCGTCGAGGATCGAGGCCCGCTTTGAGGTACGCAGCGGCTACCGTAGCGCTACGCGCGTCCCGCTGAACTTCCCCGTGAATGAACGATTCCCACAGGGCCGCCGCGATGAGTTGGCACCGATGCTCTCCGAAGCTCAATGCGCTGTTCGGATCCTCAGCAAATCCCAGCCCGTCGGCCAACCGTCTGGTAAAAAGAGGGACTGGGGATCGCAATCCGGAAGCGATGATCGAATGGATCTCGGCAATGATCGTGCCGATCAAACCGCGGTGGTTCCGGCTCGCATACAGTACACCTGCGTCGGCCCGATGATACGCATTCGGGTCGTTGAGCAGTTTGACGTGGAACGGTACCCGGATTGCATTGAGACGCGACGTGGTCGCTCCCATGAATCGAACGGCGGTATTGACCCTGAGGTGCCAGTAATAACGGTCCAGAGAATCGCCGTTCTCGCTGCCCGCGCCGGCACTTCCCACAGAGTCGCCGATGGCGACCTGGAATCCCGACTTCAGTTGGCGGAGTTCTTTGGCAACGCGGACTCGGCAACCTTTCATCGGCTCGATGGTGCCATCGGCGAGCATGACATCCGACAGTGGACTCCAGAATTCGACGTCATCCTTGGCAACGACGACCATCCCGCCGTGGTCGATCCGACGAACCGTCCAGCCGGGTTGCCAGGCTCCGAGCCCCGAATTAGCCGCGGACAATGCCGCCGCGAAGTCGCGTTGGGCGACTACATCCGTCCGCGGCAGAGCACGCTGGGCGGAGGGGCGAAAGTAGAGCCGTTCGTACAGGTCGCGGCCAAGTGACACGACCAGCAGCGTCGGTTCGGGCGGGAGAGAGGTTTCCGTGAAATGCCGCTCACCAACTTCGCGCGGCTCACCGAGGATGGAGTATCGATCCAGTGACTCAATCTCAACGGCGTCGAGAACCTCGAGGAGGTCGTCGTGGAGGCCGATCATTGTAGTGGTCCGGCGAGAGGTATGCCGTAGAGCTGGATCTGTCCGAGCTCTGGTTCGGCCAGCAGGTTCGCGCTGAGTTGGAGCAGAATGACGGAGCGACCGGCCAATCGGTCTGCCTCGTACGATAACTCGAAGGCCGACTGAATCAGTCGGGCGGCTGAAAATGCGACGGCACGTAGCAGAAGAGCGTCGGCCGCAGCCGCACTCAGACCTGCCGCGCTACGATAGCCGGACCAGAACGTGCGGATCACACTCCTCAACGTGAAAAGCGAAACGTGCGCCTGGGAAATTATCTGCTCGGCGGCCAGGTCGTCCGAGAGCGGCATCGAATCGACCCAGACGACCAAGTACTCGTGCAAAGCACCCGCCAAATCCCAGGCAGGATCGCCGAATTGGACCATCTCCCAATCCACGATCCAGATCTGAGTGCAGTCGGACTCTTGCCCGCCTAGCGCTCGGGGCACCAAGACGTTGTCGAACCGAATGTCGCCATGGATGATTGTTTCAGCTCGCCACAGTTTGCTTAGCCGGGCCAGATACTCCCCCGGTCCGTTCTGCGCCTGAAGAACGTGTAACAATTCGAAATTGGCTGCACTGAGATTCGCGAGCATGGCAGCCCTTGGCTCGTGAACGTTCAGTATTCGGGGCTTGGCCTGAGAAAGCCACCCGAGGCGAGGCTCATGCTGTGGATCAGCTTGGCGGGCGACACGGTGCAGCTTCCCGAGGGCCATCCCCAGGGCGCGAGCAGCGAGGGGACCGAGAGCTAGACGATGATCGGATTCCGATCCTGACCGAAGATTGATGGCATTCGGGATCAGCTCGAAGACCAAGACGCCTTCGTCGTCATCATCACAGACCAACCGAGGAACGATTCTCGCCAGGTCCGCGACAGCGGTGTTCTCCCGGCAAAACCGGTGAAACGCTGCCTCGCAACGAAGTGTGTTGCCGCCGCCGTCCAGAGGCTCATCGGGCTGTTTGATGAAGAAACCGTGGTTCCCCGGCCCCTCCACTTCCAGATTTCGATTCCGTCGCGCGATACTGCGGATGCTTAGACTGCCGTCGATGATCCAATTCCGATCGATCAGGCCACGTTCAAGCAGGAAGGGCACGACGTTGTCAACGCTGAGCATCACCGGACAACTTGTTGCGCAAATAGAGGATCGAGGCTGGCCGAAGTTCACAGACCACTTGCTAACGTGGCATCTAGCCGTCGTGTCGAGTGCACGGTGTGTGGCAGGGGCAGGTACCGGTCACCGTTGTGTTCCGGCATAGCGATGCGCAGCACGCCTGGATCGAGAAGCACGACAGAATCTTGCCTTGCAAAAATGACGCTTCCATGAACTGCACGAATTCGATCTTCGTCGTTGCCTCAATGACCAGGTGAGTGGGTTTGGCTTCCTGACCGGGATCGTCGGAATAGTGGTGGTGAACGATCCCGTTCGTCGGAATCTCGAAGTAAGTGTGAAAGGTGAGATCGGTGTAGAGCCTGACGGAACCATCGGCCTTGGATGGGCCCAAGTAACCGATCAACTCAATCCCCTGCCGAGGCTTGTTGAAATCCGACGCGAGTTTTTTGACCAGCAGATGAGGGGTGAGGTCTACGTCGTCCGAACGCTTGGCCATCGGTTCTCTCCTCATTTTTTCGGGTGCAACGAACTACGGCGTTGCGCTCAGTCTGCCAATGGGAGCGATTCAGGAAAACCTTTCATGGTCTCGAGAATTGTCCAAATAAAAACTGTCGTCAAACTACACAGGTGATGGAGTCGTGGCAAGACCTCACTTCCGGCAATCTCCAATTGCGCAACAACATTGAAGCTCTCGAATGAACAAGACCAAGAGCAACTCACGATCTTCAGTGTGCCAAAGCGGGACCGAAACGCGGTCAACGCACAGTTCTCCCGATCCGAAAACCCAAGTGTTTGTTGCTGCCCCACGGGTACATCCATTCTCGATGTGCCGAGCGTAGGTTGCTTTGAATATCGGTGAAACAGTCGCCGCGCAGATAGCGGGCACCTTCCAGTACCTCTTCATTTTTGGACAGATCATCGCCCATGTTCTTAAGTCGCGGCTCGTCTTTCAAGTGGCGGTCGTGGCACCATTCCCAGACATTGCCTAGCATGTCGAACAGGCCTAGCTCGTTGGGCAACAGCAGTCCACACGGGTGAGCACGGTAACCCGAATTCTCGACATACCACTCGCGCCGCATCAGCAGGTCCGGGGAATTGCCGCAGTAGTGGGTCGTAGAAGTTCCTGCGCGGCAAGCGTATTCCCATTCGGCTTCCGTGAGCAGTCGATACGCTCCGTCATCGACGGCTTTTCCATCCACTCGCATCCCCGCCCCATACTCTCCCTTCTCGTTCGGTTTGTAGCACGAAGTCAACCCCTCTTCTTCGCTGAGCCAGTTGCAATACTCTGCACTCTGCCCCCAGTTGACTCCAACCTGCGGACAGTCGGGTCCCTGGCTCCATCTGGTGAGAGGCGGTACTGGTCGATGTTTCTTCGCTGCAAACGTGCGGAACTCATCGTTCGTAACCTCCCGAGAGCCGACCAAGAATCGGCGCGGAATAGTACGGCGATGGTAGAACTCCTCTTGCTCGTGATCGGGATGCTCGGGCGGCGACCCCATTTCGAAATCGACCGGTCCGTCGATGAGCACCATCGTCTGGCCCGCGCTGTTGACGTGCCAACGATGTTTACCGAGTTCTCCCGCCCGCACGGGACCTCCCGGGATCTTGCATCGATCCTTGAATCCCCAGCGTGCGAGCACCAGTTCGGCGGCGGAGTGAACACCGGCGTCGGGATCGTTCCGGAAGACATCGAGGAGCCGGTTAACTAGCCGCTCGCGCTCGGTGTGACTTATGGCCTCGAGCGGATATCCGGCCATTGACAGGATCAATCCACGTCGCCTCGACGTGGTTTTGTCGAACAGATAATTGTTTTTCGCTTCAGGCAAATCGGGCGCTGTTGCTGCCGCGCTTTTGGAAAGGCGCGCTAGCTCTGAAGCGAGTACAAGCGGATTGACCCCGAGCGTGCTCACTGCGTCGACAAAGGCACTCCGGGACCGGGGATCGGGATGATACTCCAGTAGTTGCCAGACCTCGCTCGCATAACCGAGACGCACCAAGGCCACTGCCGCCTTTGCCGCACGCGAGGCTTGCTCATCCAGTGCCCGTTGATCGCCGCCCGCGTCCCCCGGGCGGTTGTGTGCGGCCCCGGGGGCTCCCTCTGGAGATTGTACCGATCGGGCACCTGGCGCAGTCGATACCGCTCTCCTCAAATCGGCCAGGGCATTCGAGCTGTTTGCCTCGACCAAGGGATAGACCGTGGCGAACGACTTGGCGTCGGCATCGAGTAACAAGCCGACCAAGAGTTTCGTGTCATTCTCGGCGTAGTGGCACAATGCCGACGTCGCAATCAAGTGCTCGTCTTCTGGTCGCCATTTCTCCTCGTAGATCGCGATCAGCGGGCCTCTGAGCTCATCCCTGAGGCCTTCAAATGTCGCGACCCACCCCTTCACATCATCCAGCTTGGCCTTAACCAGCGCTCTGGCAACCTTGTCACCGACCCCACTCCAGTTCGAGCTGCGCCGGTTAAATGCCATCAGCGCCCGGCCACGGGAAGAATGCGACTGTCATCTGGTGCGGCCTCGCGCAACACGTTCCAGAGACGGCCGGTCAGCTCGCCCCGGCGCGGTTGCAGCCGATCGCAGATCAGAGTCGTTCCGGCTGGGTCGGCTCGCAGCAATCGCTCGTAAAGGTAGTCGATCTGTCCGTGGTCGCCAGATAGACGGGCAAGGCTGTAGCCAAGTTTTGACCGGTCGTCATTTCCGGACCCGTTCGCGAGGTCGTGAAGGCGAGACGAATAGGTCCAACGGGGATAGCCCGAGAGCTGATTCAGCACGCCGGATATCTTCTCGATATCGGCGTTGGAGAGCGAATTGAGCAGCGCCTGAGTTTCCGAAAAAACGGTGTAGGCGACCACCCCGCCTGAGAGCAGAAACAAGAGCGCGAACATTGCAACCAGCCGCGTCCCGTGCACTTGCCCTGCGCACCGCATCATCCGCCGCTGCGGCTCGGTCCACTTCGTGCGCTTTGCCAATAACCCGATCGTTGCCCACTCCTGCACCGAAGGCAAGTATCGGTTCTGCGGCTTGACGTTCCATAGCCCACTGCGTTCCGCCAGCAGCAGCTCTGCCCGACCGCGCCGGGTCGCCCTCTTCTCTTTGTTCACCCAATTTCGCAATGAGTGGACCAGGTAATCGTGTGTCAGTTGGTAATACCTCTCGGATGTCGAGCTCCCCGCGACGCCTTCATCGATCGAGCTTTGCAGATCGACCGGCGTGATCAGCCGAAGGTTTCGATCCAGCACATGCATCAGTTCGGCGAAATCAGCCGGCCTGTCTCTGTAACCTGAGATGTCCCGAAGCTCCGCGATCGACCGCATTCGTCCTTTGATGTCGGCATTTGTCTCCGGCAACAGCGACTCTAGAACCGCTTTGGCCGCTGCCTGGTGACAACGATGGACCGGGTTGGACCGCGGTGAGGTGAAACTGTCTTCCAGAAACTTCACGCCCACGCCATCCATGCCGCCAATTGTGTGGAGTGTCGCTGGGGTCCATGGCTTGTTCTTGATCATCTCGACGAAAAGTGCCAGCCGCACGGGCACAACCCGGCCATCCTGCGCCAACCCATCTGTGGCCTGGTCAAGGAAAACCTTCTGTTCCTTGGTCAATTTGCGCTCCTCGACCGGCAGTGTCTCGTAGGCGCGTCCGTAGGCTGCAAGCACTTTCCGGGCGTGTTTCAGGTCGAAGAGATCGACGGCAGCGACGTTCCCGGTCGGCACGAGGTCGATCTCGAGGTCCCTCATGAACCGGGTCGCCGCCATCCAGAAATCGTCGCGCAACAGGCAAATGGCCTGTACGTGCGATCCGTCACATTGTCGCAATGCGGTGACCAACTCGGTCTCCTGTTCATGCCCCCGCGCAGAGAGCCATTGCTCGAACTGGTCCAGGATCAGGATTACCTTCGGAGTGGTATTCTGTGAGCCCTTGCGCCGGAGCAAGGCCAGCAGGCGGGCTAGTCCCAGGTCACCGGGCAAGTCCGGCATGTGGTGACGAATGTTTCGAACCAGGTGGGCTTCCGTGTCGCTCGTTGTCGCCTCGGCATACACGGCTGTGACGAGTGACTTGTCCAGTCGGGGAATGAGCCCTGCTTTGATCAGCGACGACTTGCCGCAGCCGGATGGCCCGTAAATCAGTCCAACGCGAAATGTCTCGTCCGGCTCGGTCGCTTGGATCTTCATCTTCCAGAAACGAAGCGAATCGGGAAGGCCGTCCCGGTCCCGCAGGCCGGGCAACAGCGAAGGGAAAAAATCGGCATCGTGCACGTCGAACGAGCATATGCCTTTCGGGACGATCTTGATCGGTCGAGCGCCGGCCTCCGATTGGTCCGAGATTGTCGTTGGTCCGGTGTCCGACGATTCCGTCGCAATCGAGCCGGGCGGAACGTACGGCAGATCTTCTGAAGCCTTGGGCGAGCCCGCGGTTTTCAGGAACTCACGCAGGTCGTCGGCCATGTCCCCAGCGGTCGCATATCGCTCCGACGCCCGCTTCGCAATCGCCTTGAGGCAAATCCGCTGGAGTTCTTTGGGGATCTTGTCATCAATTTGCCGTGGAGGACGCGGTTCGGAATTGATGATTTGCTGAATCATCTGATGGCGTCCTGTACCCCGGAACGGACGCCGTCCGGTCAGCATCACGTAAAAAACGACCCCGAGGCTGAAGATGTCCGAGCGGCCGTCCACCAGGTGTCCCTCTCCTCGAGCCTGTTCCGGGCTCATGTAAGCCGGTGTTCCCAGGTGGTGAGGACCCGTGCCGAAATCCTCGTCCTTGAGCGCCAGTCCAAAGTCGGTCAGATACGGCATGCCGGCGGTGTCGATCAGGATATTCGCAGGCTTGATGTCGCGGTGAAACCGGTCGTGCGCGTGGGTGTAGTGCAAGGTGTCGCAGATCACGGCGATCAACCGAGCCGATCTCGAAAAGCCGGGCCGCCCTTTCTTGAGCTTTGTAGCGAGATCACCGTCATCGATGTACTTCGAGACGATGTAAGATCGACCATCCTCGGCGTGGCCCACGTCGTAAATCGGCACGATTTTCGGGTGCGACAGCCCAGCAACCGTGCGTGCCTCGTCCGGGTAGGCGGCGGCTTCCGGGTGGACCACTGCCCGGCGGTTGAGCACCTTGATCGCGACCGGACGATCGAGCTCGGTGTCATGTGCCAGATACACGGTGCCGAAAGCACCTCGCCCGAGGATCCCCGATACCTTGTAGCGCCCGATGGACGGTGGAAAGGCGGCTTCCGGAGCGGCGGATTGCTCTTTTTTGGGATTACTGATCACCACGGTCATGGGCTCTTTGGTGTCGACGTGCACGAGTTTCGGTTCCGCCGCTCCTGCCTGCACTTCGCGATCATTCGGCATACCCAGAAACGCGTAAAATTTCTTACGTGCGTTGATTTCACTCCGCAGAATTCCGATCAACCCTGGATCATCGATGCCGAGCGCCTCCGGATCGAGGCTCTGGCCCCGGAAGTAGCAGTCCTCCCAGCGCCGTAGGGGATCGGCCAAGACGGCGCTCAATCCGTCGTCGGCCGCGGCCAGCGCCTCGTGGTCGCCGGCATGGACGACTCGCTGTCGTTGAGGCGCGCGCAGTTGGTCAGGGCCGTCGCTGTCCATCAGGCTCTTCTCTCCGCTTTGCAGGCTCGTCCCGGCCAATCAAAAACTCGTCTCAAACCCTCCGAACCACCTGGCAAGCCGTCCCGTCGCAGCCAGCCACAACCGGCTGACCTGCTTCGGCTGCAGGCCCTGGATCTGGGCAATCTCGGCCTGGGAGAAGTCGCCGTAGTAGTGTAACTCGAAGATCGACCGTTCAGCGTCAGGCAGCTTTTCAACCTGCCGGTGAAACTCGGTCAGCGCCGCCAGCCGAGTTGGCTCATGAGTCGTGTCGGCAGGATCGACGTCCCGGTGAACTTCCGGATCGCTCCCCTCGATCAATCCGACTTGCCCCCGGGCATCATCTCGTCGCTGTCGCTTGGCCATGTCGAGCAGAACATGACGTACCTTTTGGAACACCAAGCCGAAAAAACCGTCAACCGTTTCCGGATGTACGGTCTCCAGGGCACCGGCCAGTCGGATCCAGACCTCGCTGACAACGCTTTCGAGATCGTGCCGGCCCCGAAGCCCCGGGAAGTCTTCTTTGAAGATCGTGGCGGCGATCCGTAGCAGCCGGTTGTGGGCTCTTTCCAGCAACTCCCGGTGCGCTGTGTCGTCTCCACTTCGGAGACGTTCGATCAGGTCCTGAAGATCGGCCGAGCTATCATCGGTCACGTGGATCTTGCCCAGCGAGATGGTGGCCGCGCGGACTTGAGTTCGTCAGAACGCCTTGGGCCCGGACAAGCGATCCTTTACACACGAATTGTAACCGGCGGCGCACCCGTTCTCAACATATTGGTCTTTTTCAAGATTTGTTTGTCCGAAACCCGAGGATCGACAGCCTTGCACCTTGGTGCGACGGAGAACAGAGAGGCCATCAGGGCCGATCGAAACTCGTCCGCGACCTGCTATGGAAGCGGGAGTTTTCCGCTCTCTCCGGTTATCTCGCACCAGGTTCGACAACCCATGTGAGGAGCAACCGATGAAGAAGCCGAAGTTCGTCCCCACGCCTGACCTCCTGGAAACCCGGATTGCCCTCTCGGGAGGGCCCAGGTTCACTCAGAGCGGGGCGGCGATCCTGACGTCGCATGCCCTCGGTCAGAGCTACGCCCAGGTCGAGAAGGCGTTCGTCAAGTTCGCGCAACACGGGCAGAATTACCAAATGCTCGAGAACAACCTGGCCAAGGCGGTCAACAACATCCCCTGGAACCGTCGAGACGGCCTGCTTGCCACCGTCGAGTCCGAGGCTCAGGCGGTGCGGACCGACATCCAGACCGCGCTGCCCAGGCCGATCGCTACCGAGATGCAGAACACGTTGGCCGAAGTGAAAGACTTCGTCCTGACTGAAGTCGCGGAAGGACAGATCGTGGTGCGCGAGAGCCACGGCCTCGAGAACGGGATCGCTCGATTTCGGCACCGGAGGTGGATCTGCCTCCTCCGGTGCCGCGTCGACTTTCTCGACGTTGGTCGCCCGACATCCACGGGTCTCGATGTCGAACAAGTCGAACGCTCGTAATTGAGCTGATCGCCAAGAGAGGTGTAAAATGCGGTCGGATAACCGAATGATGACCGATTCCGATATCGGAGGTACCGCTCAGCCACACATCTCGGGGAGCGAGCAGCCTGCAAGTGCCTCTCGCAATCCCTCCGTTCAGGGTGAAATGCCCCGGCTCCGTGTCCGGGCGCTCGGCGAATGGACGGTCGTCGAAATCGTAAACGCCGACTTTCTCTACAAGCACGCTGCCATCTGCGAAGTCAGCAGGCAGCTCTGCCACCTGGTCGATGAGGGGCATATCCGGCTGCTTCTCGATCTTGGCGGTGTCCGATCGATTTCGGGCGAGGTGATCGCTGCGCTTGCCGGGCTATACCGGGTGGTACACAGTCAACATGGCCGGCTGGGGCTCTTCGGCCTGGAACCGCTATTCCGTGACACGCTGCGGATCTGCCGCTTGGACCAGATGCTCGAGATCTACGCCGACGCGGTCGAAGCCTGTGGCTGCACGTAGCCGCCGAGACCGCCACCCCTCAACCCGTTGCCCGTGTTTTTAGACAGCAACCAATGGAAGTTGAGCAAACTCCTGGCCGAGGACGAACCGACTCGGGCAATCCAGCCAGCGGTCGAGAACGGTCGCATAGATCCGTCGGAAATCGATGGCGTGACGGGGATCGCCGTCCTCAAGGTCGGTGAGGTTGGGATAAGCCCCGTGCAGTCCGGACCGAACACCCGGCCCGGCGACGAATACCGGCAGAGCGGTGCCGTGATCGGTTCCCCTGCTGGCATTTTCGGTCAGCCGGCGGCCGAACTCCGAGAAGGCAAGCAAGATCACACGCTTGTCTTCGCCTGAGCGCTTGAGATCTTCAAAGAATGCCGACAGAGATTGACTGAACTCCGCCAGTAGCGCAGCGTGCGCCTCAAGCTGGTTCTGGTGGGTGTCAAATCCTTCGAGCTGGACATAGTAGATCGACGTCGACAGCCCTGCTTTGATGAGCTGGGCGATGAGATTGAGCCGCTGGGCCAGCCCGAAGTCCGGATAGTCGGTTGTCCGGCGCGCGCTATCCCCACGCAGGATCTCTTCGATGCGGGCGCTGCTGGTGTAGGTGACGACCTGGCTCCTCTGGACGAACTGAAGGTGCGAGCCCGATGCGCCCCGTGGAATGCGCGCAATTCGGTCGAGAGTCGCGCGCTGGGCGGCGGCGCCGGCCTGGTCAGCAATGCCCAGGCGGCGGACAACCTGGTCAAGGCGAGTCAACGATGGGACGTTGAGTGCGTCACCCGCCAGGGCGCGAGGTAGCTCAGTGTCGCCGATATGCATGGCTGTGCCGTCTCCCTCCGAGGCCGTCGTGCGCCGAGCGACACCCCGGTTGAGCCAGCCCGCTGTGTGCACATCCGGCTCGAGCACGGCCGTCTGCCAGATTGCCATCGACTCGAAATGCGAGCGGTTGGCATTCGGGTAACCTACACTCTGCACAATCGCAAGCTTTCCCTGTTTCAAGAGCTCCGACAGCCCGCCCAGCGCAGGGTGCAATCCGATGTGGCCATCAACCTTGTGGAGCGAGCCCGCAGCGATCTGGAGTTTAGGGCGATGCTTGCGATATGCGTCATCGCCGAAAGGCACGACCGTGTTCAACCCATCGTTGCCCCCGGTCAATTCCAGGACGACGAGCACCCGCCCCGTGGACTGATCACCGGCAGCGGTCGCCAGCGCCGATCGGGCCAGAAACACCGGGACGGTCGTCCCACATGCCAGCAGTGTGCTTGAACCCAAACCCAGATGGAGGAATTCACGGCGTGTCGGTGTCATGGTCAAGTCACTCCCGGATGAAGACGCGGTTTGGCGGCAATGGCTCAGAATGACGGCAACCTGCCCGACTACGCGAGTTGGAGTTCGGGACAATGGAGCAGAATCTGAACTGCCTTGCGGAGGCTATCGGGCCGGCCATCGCGGCTGGTCTCAGAGGCCAGGGCGCGGGCCTCGGAGGAAAGGTCGTCCTGAAGCAGAACGTCTGCGATGCGCTCGATGATTCGGCCCGGGGCGATTCCCGCCCTGGCTGCCCATGCAGCCGCGTCCAACGGCTCGATCGCCAGGGAAGAGTTGCCCCAGACGAGATCGGCTGTCCAGTTGGCGCGAGCGAGCATGGTGGAACTTGAGATCCAGGCGCGGCCGCCATCCCAGCCCTTAACATTCGGGGGGTGGAAAAGGCTCTGACCCTGCCGACCGCAGATCGACGCGACCGTCACGAGGTCGACTCGGCTGCGCGGAATCTCGAGCATATGGACCAGTCCGGCGCTATACTCAACAGGGCTCTTGATCAGGTGGCGGCGCACCTCGGCCGAGTAGAAGTGCCGCGAGCGGAGGATCAGTTCAAGCACATGCCGGACCGAGAAGTCGTGTGTGCGGATTTCGTAAGCCAGGGCCCCGAGTAATTCCAGCCTGGCCTCCTCATCGTCGCGGACGAAGAACCGGTACAGCTTACGCGCTAGGTGCAGAGCGGCCGCGGGCTGGTCAAGAGTGATGCGCGCAACATCCGGCGCCGTCCACGGTCCGGTCCGTCCCAGAAATGTCTTGATGCCGCTATCAAAGCCCGCGCGGTCGAACCGGATCGCGGCGGCGTAATCACCTTCACGGCCATCGTTCACCCAGCCGGTTAGCGCACGGGCCGCCTCGCGAATGTCGGCCTCGGTATAATGACCGGCACCGAGAGTGAATAACTCGAGGAACTCGCGTGCCAGGTTCTCGTTCGGCTTTTCCTTGCCGCTTCCCGCGCCGTCAAGCCAGACAAGCATGGCCGGGTCGACAAGAATCACCTTCGCCATCTCACGGAAGTCGCCCAGCGCGTGGCGGCGGAGCAGGTCGTTCTGCGCAAGCATCCGGCCGACGTTCTGAACTTTGCGGTTACTCGTGGCGAAATGGCCGTGCCAGAAGAGCGTCAGTTTTTCCCGGAGCGGGTCCGGGCCGAATACGATCCGGTAGAGCCAATACGCCTTGAGTCGCTCGACCTGCATGTCGACTGCGTTCAAGATGCCGTCGTGCAGGCCGTCGATCATTTCGCGATCAGTGGGTGCTGGTTCGGGCGGATCGAGAAGCCGGTTCACGCTCGCGGCTGGACCGGCCTTGAGATCGCGCTCGAGCTCGGACCAGGTCGCTCCGAAGCCGGCGCGACGATGCAGGTGGGCAACCTTGCCCAGATCCCACGGATCGGCGGCATGAGGCTTGTAGGGCGCCCAGGCATTCTTCGCTACGTTCATCAGCGTTCCTCCCCACGGCCTCATTTGCCGACCACAAAATCGGGCAGCTTCAGCGTCTCGCCGGGCTTGACCTGGAAATCGACCTTCTCCAATCCCTTCCGGTAGTCAAACTCCCCGAACGTCGCAAGCGAATAGGGGAGGCCGGGGACCAGCGATGTGTATGTCAGGCGTCCCTTCTCGTCTCGTGCGGGTCGACTGTAACTGTAGTTAGTCCAGGAGCACCAATCGCCTTCGAGATCCTTGTCGTCCTTGTCGGACATCACCGTCGCGGCCATGATCGTGCCGGGTGAGAACATCACGTAGAGATGGATGTTGTCGGTCTTGAGCGGTTCTCCTTTGGCGTTGACCGTGCGTACCGTCGCCGATCCGCACGGCGCAAGCTGGATGGTTCGTCGCGGTCCGGATGCCTCGGCGCCGGTGAAATTCAGCGTGAGCCCGAGCTTGTGCTCCGGGTCGAAGAGCCAGATAGTTCCCCCCTTGGCGGGATCGCAGCCGGGGAGATGGAGCTCGCCATCGTGGACCTCCAGAATGTTCCAGGGGGCCTGCCAGTTGTAGAAAGACGTCGGGAGATAAGATCGGCTCATCACAATCAGTCGCGCGACTGGCTTGCCGTCAGGCGCCGCCACCCGGGCCCGCAGCGTGACACCACGCCTGAGGGTGACGGCCACGTCCTCGGTTTTCGATCCCGGTTTCGGTTCGATCGCGATTAGCCCATCAGGATAATTGCGCATCCGGCTCGGCCGGCCGAATTCGAGCTCGCCCACGGAAGTCTCGATCGGTACGTAATCCAACGTCGGCCCGACGATAAAGAGGTGACCCGGACCAGGCGGTACGGCGACCTGGAACGTGCCGTCGGCACCGCTTGTGGCAGAGGTCAGGGCATCACGGAACCATTCCAGTTCATACGCCCACCCATATTTCTTGCCGGGAATATTGGCTTGCCGTGGACGATGCAGGACCAGTGCGCCGGCCACGGGTTTGCCCGAGGGCGACTCGGTCACGCGTCCGCGCACGAGAACTCCCGATTGCAGCGCAACGTCGGCCTCGAGCCGCGCCGACTGCGAGAACGTCAACCCTTTTTTCTCAACCAGGTAGGGCTGGCCGGCGGGTGGAAAAACCCTGAGCGAAAGAGAATCACCCGGGAAGGGATTGAGGCAGTACCGTCCGTCGCCGTCGGTCGTGCATTGCACCACGTTGTCGAATCCCGTCACAGCGACGACCCGGGCACCTGCTGCTGGCTTACTCTCAGGCCCGTAGGTCACACGGCCTTCGAGCACCCTCGCCGCGACCAGTGAGAACGACATCTCCTTGGCGTCGGCACGCAAGCTCGGCTGGGGATGCACACGCTGGGTGGCGAATCCCTCGTGGGTGACTTCCAACCAGACGTCTGACTTGCCAAGCCCCGCGAGCAGGAACCGTCCCTTGTCATCGGTGGACACTGCGGGAATCACAGGAGACGCGTACGGAGGGATGGGCTCCGCCCTAATCAGCGTCTCGAGGGTCGTACCCACACCTGACACGAGGATGGGCCGGACCGTCGCCTCGGCGACGGGCTGCCCCTGCGTGTCAATCAACCGGCCGCGGATCACGTGCTCCCGGTCGAGCTTGATCGTGATTTCCTTGGTGCGTGCCCACTTGTCGATCCCAGCTCGGACGTGGCCGTGGTGCTGGGCCGCTGCAAGCGCAAACACGTTCCACGCAGGCCGAGCTGGGCCGACCGCGGCCGTCGCGCGGAATCGTCCCTCGCCATCGGTGCGGAACGGTCCGGTCACCCTCAAGCTGGTGGGAAGTCCATTGTGCACGTAGATTCCCAGCGGACGCTCGGTCCGGCACCACTCCTCGGCCACCAGGACGACCTGGGCACTGGCGACTGGTTTATCATCGGCGTCGACCACCCGCCCGATCACAGTCAGTGTATTGTCAGGGTCCGACGACTGGTCAGCGGCAATCACAGGCCGGAGAAAAAGCGTTGCTACGAGCACGGCCGGCACGGTGAACTGCGAGTCATGTCGCAATGGCATGGGTAATCGCTCCCAAGAGTCACGGGTTAGCGGTCATAGATAGATGCGAGGGGCTGGTGTCCCAGATGGAAGCGATGCCCTCGTCGTCTACTGCGATGAGCTGTGAACCCACCGCGCTGAAACGGAGGTGCTCTAGCAGCCGATTGATGCCGGGAAAGGTCAAGATCTCACGGCCGGATGAAGCTTCCCAGATCTTGATGGTGCCGTCGCTACTGGACGAGGCGATGCGGTCGCCATCCGGGGTGAACGCGAGTGCGTGGATTGCAGCGGTATGCCCGCGGAGCCAGGCAAGTTCGTGGCCGTCGACGCTGTCGAACACACGGGCGAAGGTCGAGCTATTCCCGGTATCGACGGCAACCAAGCGACTGCCGTCCGGGCTGAACAGGGCTGGTGTGGTCGCGCCCCGGATCGTGAAGAGTTCCTTCGCAGCAGCCGTGTCGAAGCACAAGAGCGATCTTCCGGTGGGATCGTTCTCATCGCGATCCGCCACTAGTAGGCACGTTCCACTGGGGTTGAAGCGCACTCCGGAGATCGTGGAAACAGCGTCCGGATCCTTGCCCACGCGGTCTTCGCGCAACGTCAGCTCCCGGCCCGTTGGGATGTCCTAGATCCGAACGCCCCCGGCCCGGCCGGCGATTGCGAGCCTTCCGCCGTCGGGGGAAAACGCAATGCTGGAGACAGGCGATCTCGACTGCTTCACGGGCGGCTTCTCCACGGCGCCATCCACGGTCCAGACCCTCACAGCCGGACTGACGTCGGGGCCATTTACCGCGGCGATCAGGCCACCGTCAGGGCTCAAGACAAACTGTTCCACTCCGAGAGTTCCCGCGGGGATCGAGCAGACCCGGCGCACTTTTGAGAGGTCCCAGACCTCGAGGGTAGATTGGCCTCGAAGAACCGCGAGCCGCTCGCCACTGGCGTTGAGATCAAATTTGCCGGCGGGCTCCCAACCCGCGCGGACAGCCGCGGTGATCGCCGGCCCCCGCGCGTCCCAGAGCTTAATCATCCGATCCTCTCCCACCGAGGCAATGCGCCAGTCTTGCGAGCGAAACGCGACACCCCAGACGGCACTGCCATGACCGCGAAGCGTGAGCACACGCTGGCCTGATCCCGCCTCCCAGACCTGCACGGTGCGGTCGACGCTCGACGAGGCGACATAGCGCCCATCCGGGCTGAAGACCACACCGGTCACGAACCGGGAGTGGCCGCGGAACACGACCAGCTCGCGACCGGTCGCCGCGTTCCAGACTCGCGCTGTGCCGTCGTAGCCCGCCGAGGCAATCATCCGGCCATCGGGGCTGAAGGCGATACCATGGACGATCCCGGTATGCCCACGCAGGATCCGAATCTCTCCTCCCTTCTCGACATCCCACAGCCTGAGCGCTCGGTCGCCGCCGGCCGAGGCGATGCTGTGCCCGTCGGGCGCGAAGGCAAGCGCCCAGACGCTGCCTGTGTGGCCGGCGAACGACCTGCGCTCGGACCCCGAGGCCACATCCCAAAGCCTGACGATCTGGTCCTCTCCGGCCGAGGCGACGAATCGCCCATCCGGGCTGAATGTAACACTCCACACGCCGCGCGCATGACCGCGGAGAGTGAGCACCTCGCGGCCGCTCGCTGTATCCCAGAGCCGAACCAGACCGTCCCGTCCCGCGGTGGCCAGCCGATTGCCTGCGGGGCTGAAAGCCAACCCGGCAATGGCGTCATCGTGCCCACGGAACGCGCGCATCTGTTGACCGGTCACTGCGTCCCAGATCATGACAAAGCCCGGCTCGCCAAGAGCCCCGCCAGCCGCCGCCATCAGTCGGCCGTCAGCGCTCAAGGCTACCCCGGCGGGCTCCATGGGGAGAGTCATCGAGACGCTCTCCCCATGGCAGAGCCGCTTGAGCGCGCTCCACTCCCACCGCCGCAGCTCCGCCGGGCAACCGTCGAGGAGCTGATCGGCGCGGCGCACGTTGTTGGCCATTACCTCGGGTGCAGCGAGCGCGATCGTCTGGTAATAAGACGTTTGCTGCGCAATACCGAGCGCGATCTTCTGATTGCGGAGTGCCTCCTTTTGTTTCACGAGCGCTTCTTCCGTTTCGCGCTTCTGCGCCGCGATTTCGAGGTTCTTGAGCCCGAGGGCGATCACAAACAGAGCGGCCGTCACCATACTTGTGACAGCGAGCGCCGCGATCGCCTTGTGTCGCCTGGCCCACTTGATGATTCGCTCGAGTGTGCCAGCACGCCGAGCCCGGATCGGCTCGCCGGCAAGCCAGCGCTCAAGATCGTCAGCCAGGGCCTCCGCCGAGCCATAACGCCGGTCGGGCTCCTTCGCCAGGCATTTGAGGCAGATCGTGTCCAGATCGCGGTCGATCCGTGGGTTGATCGCACCGGGACGCTCAGGCTCTTTTTGTACGACCTGGAGCAACGTGTCGAACGGTGTGTCAGCACGGAACGGTGACCGGCCTGTCAAGAGTTCGTAGAAGATCGCTCCCAGGCTGTACACGTCGATCGCCGTGCTCAGTGCTTTCGTGCCGGACGCCTGCTCGGGGGCCATGTAGCTGGGTGTCCCGACGATGGCGCTTGACGAGGGATACTCACACTCCCCTGCCAGCCGCTTCGCCAGGCCGAAGTCGGTGACGTGCGGTTGTCCCGTTCGATCGATCAAGATATTGGCCGGCTTCAGGTCGCGATGCAGGATGCCGCGCTGGTGAGCGTAGTGCACCGCCCGGGCGACCGTCTTCAATAGCTCAACCGCGGCTCTTGGGTTGTCGGCGAATCGCGTCAAATCGTGGGCCAGGCTGGCCCCATCAATCAGCTTCATGGCGAAGTAGTGCTGGCCATCCTGCTCGCCGACCTCGTACAGCGGCACGATATTCGGGTGGTCGAGCTGAGCGGCGCTCTGGGCCTCGGCGTGGAACCGATCGACCTCGGCTGGGCTTGCGAGATGCCCGGCCAGAATCATCTTCAGAGCCACGGTGCGGTCGAGCCGGGCGTTCCGTGCCCTGAACACCACGCCCATACCGCCCCTGGCGATCTCCTCGATCAACTCATAGTCGCCGAAGCGATTCCCCACGGGTGCGCCAGGATTGGACTTCCCAGCGGAGGATGAAGCGAGAAACTCCGTCGGCGGGACTGCACCTCGAAATGGAGACATCACACGCCGGAACTGGTCATGATCGGCGAAAAAATCCGTCAGCTCCGGCGCAAGCTCGGGATGACGATCGAGCAACTCTTGACGATCGGGCGCCTCGCCTTGCTCGACGGCTTGCAAGTACTCGGCGATGATCTCGGCCAGACGCTCGTCTCGTGATGTCGATTTGATGGGCTGGGCAGTCATCGATCGTCACTCCCAATGCCGAAGGTGATCGCGGAGCTGCTTGAGCCCGCGCTGGAGCAACGAAGCAACGGCGGTTGGGCTACGGTCGAGGTGCCGGCCAATCTCGGCAAGCGACCAACCCTGGCAGTGCTTGAGCAAGAGTGCCTCACGCTGGGCCTCGGGCAATCGGGCCAGCGCCCCGACCACCAGGAGTGCCTGCTCGTCGCGGACGGCTCGCTGGCTGGGTGATGATTGTTCGGCTGCGAGCCACGCGCCGAGCTGGGCGGACGATTCCTCGAGTGCCCGCTCGAGCGAGCGTTCCCGCGCCACATCGCGACGGCCTCGGCCCTGGTCGCGGGTGGCGTTGGCCAAGGTGCGGGCAAGGATCTGCCGGAGCCACGCGGCCAGCTCGGCGGTCGTCCGGCCGCGAAACTGGCCGATGGCCTGGTGCGCCTTCAAAAGCGTAAACTGCACAACATCCGACGGATCCAGTTTGCCCCGTAAGGCCGGACTGAGCTGGAGCCGGGCCAGGATTCGAAGATAATCCCGGTGCTGTTCCAGGTCGAGCTCGACCATGTTTGGATCATTTTCCGGCACGGGTCTTATCCCTCTACGGTTAGAGACACCAAACGGCCAGAAACTCATCGCCATTGTGAAAGCGCACCGCGTTTTTGGCGAGTCGCCGGTGAAAATTGCCGACGAATCCGAGCGGGCACCCGAACTCATTGCCGAGGTGCCGGCCTTTGCTGAAGAACATCAATTGGTTGCTGTGCCGATCCACCCTGAACCTGGACGACGGCGCCGATCAATGAAGTCGCCCATGGCTGCTCGAGGAACCGCACGATGCTGAAAGTGAGCTGTTTGCGCCTCCCCGCACGGCGAGGTTTTTGGTAGGGTCAACGTTTGACCGGATGGATACGGACCCGGATGAACATTGACCGAACCCGAAGGAGTCTGCTCGTTCCATGAAAGCCATGACAACGCCGATGCGATCGTTCTTCCTGATTTTCCTCACCGCGATGGCCGCTTTTGTTTCTCTCGCCCTGGCCGGGCCAGTAAGAGCTCTTGCCGCCAATTCCGGCCAGACAGATCAGGACAAAGGCGCGGACAAGGACAAAAGCAAAGACAAGGACAAGAAAAAGACCGTGGTCAAGACCGACAGCGGACTTCAGTACGTTGACATCAAGGAGGGCGAAGGCGAGCCACCGAAAAAAGGGCAGCTCTGCGACGTGCACTACACCGGTTGGCTCTGGGAAAATGGAGCCAAGGGCAAGAAGTTTGACAGCTCTGTGGACCGGCGCGAGCCCTTCTCGTTTCACGTGGACGTCAAAGAAGTGATCAAGGGGTGGGACGAAGGTGTTTCGACGATGAAGGTCGGCGGCAAGCGAGAACTGGTGATTCCCGCCGAGCTCGCCTACGGCAAGCGCGGCGCTGGCCGTGTCATTCCGCCCGATGCCACCTTGCTCTTCGAGGTGGAGCTCCTCGCCAAATGGGAAAAAACCGACAGTGGCCTCGAGTTCCGCGACATCAAAGAAGGGACCGGGGCAACACCGAAGACCGGCCAGAACTGCGAGGTCCACTACACCGGCTGGCTCTGGAATCGCGGCATGAAGGGGAAAAAGTTCGACAGCTCCCTGGACCACGGCGAGCCACTATCGTTCCATGTGGGAAACAGCGAGGTGATCAAAGGGTGGGACGAGGGAGTCGCAACCATGAAGGCCGGTGGCAAGCGGCGGTTGTTGATTCCCGCCAAGCTCGGCTATAAAGAGCGCGGTGCCGGCAACGTCATTCCTCCAAATGCCACGTTGCTCTTCGATGTCGAGCTGCTGAAAGTGAACTAGCGCGATGTCGGAGGCGAGATGATTCGCTTCAAGTTTCACCGGAACCAACGGAGTGTGTTCATTCCATGACGATCATGACCACGCCGATGCGATCGTTTTTTCTGATTTTCCTCACGGCGGTGGGGGTTCTTGTTTCTTTTGCTGTGATTGAACCGGCCCCAGCACAAGATGCAAATCCCGGCCGGAGGGATCAGGACAAGGAGAACGACAAGCCCAAGAAAAACGCCACGGCGAAAGGCGACAGTGGAATTCGGTACGTTGACACTAAGGAAGGCGAAGGCGAGCCGCCGGCAAGAGGGCAGTTCTGTGACGTGCACTACACCGGCTGGTTCTGGGAAGACGGTCCCAAGGGCAAGAAGTTTGATAGCTCCACGGACCGTGGCGAGCCGTTCTCGTTTCACGTGGGCAACGGGGAGGTCATCAAAGGGTGGGACGAGGGGGTCGCAACCATGAAGGTCGGCGGCAAGCGAGAGCTTGTGATTCCCGCCGATCTCGCCTGGGGTGAGCGCGGCGCCGGCGGCGTCGTTCCCCCCAATGCCACCCTGTTCTTCGAAGTGGAGCTGCTCGCGAAATGGGAAAGAACCGAGAGCGGCCTTGAGTATCGCGACCTCAAGAAAGGGACGGGGACAGAACTCAAGACCGGCCAGAGTTGCGAGGTCCATTACACCGGCTGGCTCTGGGAGCGCGGCGGCAAGGGGAAGAAGTTCGAGAGCTCGGTGGGCGGCGAGCCGTTCTCGTTCCGCATCGGCGAGGGCAAGGTGATCAAAGGATGGGACGAGGGAATCGCAACCATGAGGGTCGGCGGCAAGCGGCGGTTGTTGATCCCCGCCAAGCTGGGTTACGGCGCCCGCGGGGATCCCCCAGACATTCCGCCTAACACCGCGTTGCTCTTCGAGGTCGAACTCCTGAGAGTGAAATGATGACCAATGACGGGCTCGCGCTGACCCCCGTGGTCGAGATCCCGGGCCGCAAGCTCACGTTTGACTTTCCGGCAGTCCGGATCGGCGTCGCCGAGTATGCTGAAGGCCCGACCGGCTGTACGGTCTTCCATTTTGCGAAGACTGCCCGTTGTCTGGTTGACGTGCGCGGCGGATCACCGGGCACGATCATGGCGGGGGATGGCCCGATCGACGCACTTTGTTACGCGGGGGGCTCGATCTATGGCTTGGAGGCGGCAACGGGCGTCATGGCCGAGCTGTTCACACAGCGAGGGTACTCGCGGAGGTTCACCGAGATCGCGATCGTCCGTGGTGCGGTGATTTTCGACTTTCCGCCGCGCACCAGCGCGATTTATCCCGACAAAGCACTGGGCCGCGCGGCGTTGATCTCTGCCAGATCGGGCGTCTTTCCGCTGGGCCGGCACGGGGCTGGATGCTCGGCAACGGTCGGCAAGGCATTCGACGCTCCCAGCCAGCGCGAGCCCGCTGGACAGGGAGGAGCCTACCGGCAGGTAGGACCGACCAAGATCGCTGTGTTTACCGTGGTAAACGCTGTCGGCGCAATTGTTGACCGGACGGGACTGGTCGTCCGCGGCAACCGGGATCAGGAGAGCGGCCGCCGGCTGCCAGCCACTGAGATTCTGGATGGCTGCTTGAACAGGCGAGTCGGCGCATGCAGTCCGGGCACGGCGGGGAATACCACCCTCACCGTCGTCATTACGAACCAGCAGCTCGACGACTGGGCACTCACGCCGCTGGCGCGACAGGTTCATAGCTCAATGGCCCGTGCCATCCAGCCGTTCCACGCCTGGAACGACGGCGATGTATTGTATGCCGTCACCACCGGAGAGGTGACAAACCCCACGCTGGACCTCACCGCACTTGGAATCATCGCCTCCGAGCTCGCGTGGGATGCAGTGCTGAATTGCTTCCAGGATTGAGCACGGTTCGAGCGATCGGACCGTGCGATTGATTACTCAAATACCATTAAACTCGGCAGTTTTCGAGGTGACAACCTGGCCCCGAAGAGAGCTGGGGTGTCGGCTGAGATAGACACCGCTCTTCCCGGTTCTCGTCGGGGAGAATACTGTGGGAGACGGTTCGTTTGCGGAGCTTCTCGATCGGTATCTGGCCGATATGGAAACCACCACATCGCTTGCATCGATAGACGGCAAGCTGATAGCCTTCGCGGACACGGCCGGTCGCTCGATTCCAGAAATCCAGGGCGATGCGGTGCCCGTCCGCCGCACGACGGTCATCGTAGAAGACTTTGCCGCATCGCGAATCAGGGCGAGGAAGAATCAATTGTGTTTTTGTCATCACTGCATCTAACGTCCAGACACGATCAAGGTGACGATGCGAGCGCTGAGAAATCTCGGTACGTCGCCCTTTCGCAACGCCCAGCCCCCTTTCCAGTTGAGCCCTAGGACTTTTGCAAGCGGATGTGACCACGCAATCGACAACGCGTGGAGACATTGAAGCGTAGGCTCTCCTGGTGCGCTTTTGTTCATTGGAGCGTTGAGCGGCGCTTGCCAAGGTGTTAAACTGAAGGATTGTCGGCCATCGGGTTGCGGTCGTTTCCAGGCGGCGAGGGCGTCGCCTCTTCAGGATGCCCCATGCTCGATCCTCAGACGTCTCGATTCTGGCAGTCGACGCTTTTGAGCGGTCTGATGGACGCTCAGGGTTTGGCTGCGTGCTGGAACGCGATTCCCCCTGAGAAGCGAGTGGTCGCCGAGCATCTTGACCGCCGCCTGGCGCGGCAGGCGGTTCATAGCAAGGCATTGACGCTCTGGCAGGCTCAGCAGCTATTGGCGGGACGGACCGCGGGTTACAGGGTCGATCGCTACGTTCTCCTGGACTTGATCGGCCAGGGTGGGATGGGCCGGGTTTACCTTGCTCAAGACAGCCGGCTCAACCGTCGCGTGGCCCTGAAAATCCTGGCACCTGAACGGGTCAACAACCCGCGGGCTATCGCGCGGTTTCAGCGCGAGGCGCGGGTCGGCGCCCAGCTACAGCACGAGAACCTGGTGCGGATCTACGACTTCGGCGAATCCAACGGCCGATATTACCTCGTGATGGAATACATCGAGGGCAAGACCATCGGCACGCTGATCTCGGAAGGCGGAGCAATGCCCCCGGCGCCGGCGGTGCGGTTGGTAAGACAGGTCGCCCTTGGTCTGGAACACGCTCATCGCAAAGGGCTGATCCACCGCGACGTCAACCCCTATAACATTTTGGTCACCCGTGACGGAACAGCCAAGCTGGCCGATCTGGGGCTCGCAATCGACCTGGCCGAGGAAGATCGGGTCACACGCGAGGGAGCCACGGTCGGCACCTTCGATTATGTGGCCCCTGAACAGGCGCGGCATTCACACTCCGCAGACATCCGCAGCGATATCTATTCACTAGGATGTACAATATATCATATGTGCACTGGTCAGGTGCCGTTTCCGACTCCCAGCCTACCCGAGAAGCTTTTTGCGCACCAGGCGATGGAGCCGGAAGCTATGGACAAATTGGCCCCTGGTCTACCCGAAGGGTTGGCCGAGGTCGTCCAGCGCATGATGCACAAGTCGCCGGACGAGAGGTACGCGACGCCGCTTCAAGTAGCCCAGGCCCTGGAACGCTTCTGTGAGGATCATGACGGTGGCGAGAGTCACGACGGCGAGAGGCTGCACTCCACGAAACCGGAGGGCGAGACGACGGCGCCTCCCGTGCCGATCAATGAGACCACAGCCGGTGCGCCTTTTAGCGCTGGCACCCAAGGCGCTCTCGGTCAGGTCAACCCGGTAACGCCGTCCGCTGCCTTGAAAACACCGTCGGGGGTTGAGGACGAGACCGGTACGGGGCCAGACGGTAGGGACCATGTGCCTCCTCTCTTCAGTGCGGCGGACGATGGACAGCTAAGCGATCCTGATTTTCCGTTGGGCGTGGATCTGGGCCCTGAGCCGTCGCTGGGCGAAAGGCTGTCGCGGCCCAAGTCGCGGTCGGCTTCGAATGATCCGGTCGTACCCGCTCCGGGTAGAGGACCGTTCGTCATACTGCCTCGCCATGCGCTCTGGGGGCTGGCTGCGCTCACCACATTAGTCATGATCATGGTCGCGGTCCTGGCGACGATCAATCCAGGCGGCAGCACCGACCGCTCGGTGAATCAGCGCACTACGGCTCCGGGCGGGAACGACTTCACGCGGGCAAATTCGAAACAGACGGTTGAACCGGATAGCATAGTAGCGAAATCCGCCCAGAATGAAGAACTGCCGATTGTCGTTCGAATCGATGGCGGGAACGACAAGGAGTATCCCGCAAACAAGCTGCGCGAGGCAATTGATGACGCCATCGGCTTTGGCTGCTGGGTCGAGCTGCGGAATAGCAAGCCGTTGGTTCTGTCCAGCGATCACCCCCTGGATTTCAACACCAACCAGGGAAAACTCAGAATCCTGCGCCGCTACCGGATTCGAGCCGGTCATCGCAATCGATCTCAAAAAGTCCAATTCTTTCTTGACAACTGGTTCGGGCCTTTCCGTGACGTTGATCGGGATCACGTTCGAGGTCCGATATCCCGATGCGAAGATGGCTGGCGCTCCTGCGCCACCGGCGCTGATCAGGGCGGCTGGATTCACCAAGATCGACCGGTGCGCCTTCAGGACGGTGGACCCTCGCGTCAGGGCATCGTGCGCCGTGTACTCCGACGGTGGAATGCTCGAAGCAACCAATAGCTGGTTTGAGGGGTTCGACAAGGCGATTGAAATCGATGCAAGCAACAGAACGCGTTGTACGATTGAACA
Organism: uncultured Isosphaeraceae bacterium; assembly: GCA_963781785.1. Classification (GTDB taxonomy): domain Bacteria; phylum Planctomycetota; class Planctomycetia; order Isosphaerales; family Isosphaeraceae; genus CAWAHD01. Next base: position 3,772,571 of record CAWAHD010000002.1, read on the forward strand.
GACGATGATCGTTCAGGAATCTTGCAAGGATCCCGCTCAAGCGCCCCTGGCGGAATCGTATGGCTGGGGCGTGAAGCTCAGCCTCACGGGGGCAGCAAGACCACCGGCAGATAAGCACCCCCATCTGACCCTTAATCATTGCACGGTCCAAGGGGGTGGCCTGCTCGATCTGACGGGCTCGAAGGGGGCAGCGCGGGTTCAAGCCGACGTGAATGAGTGCGTCGTGCGAACCAATGCTCTTCTGGCGGTTACTCCGGAACGGCCACCGGCTGCGCGGATCCTCTGGCGCGGTAAGAGCAATCAGTACGATATCCTGGGGCGCTCCTGGCTCGTCCGCTCAGCGAACGAGGGATCCCCGTTACTCTCGATCGATGTCACCGACCTGGTAAGCTGGTCAAAAGCAATTGACACGGAGAGCACGCCGATCGGGGACAAGGTCAAGTTTCGGATCAACCCTGCGGCGCGACCAGATTTGCTTCGGCCGCACGATTTTGCGATCGAAGCCCCAGGGGGTCCCCAGTCTCACCCTGGTGCTGACCCCGATCAAGTCGGCCCCTGGAGCAGCCTTAAGACACACACGGCCGTCACGGTCAAGAAGTAGCTTTGCGTTCGCTTGCACCATCGTTTTCGGCCACGAGCAAGCACGAAGAAGGAAATTGGGGAGTGGAAATGGCTAGTAGAGGAGCACCTGCTCGCATCGTTCAACTGATCGCGATTGGCAACCTGACGGCAATTCTCGCCGTCGCTTTGGTCCTCTTGGTCTGGCCGTTTTCGAAAGCCTTGAACGCCGCTTTGCTGGCTCTCCTGAGCTTGTTCTTCGCGACTGCGGTTCTGGTCATTGGCCATGCCGTCATCTTCGTGATATCGCGCGGTGAGGGCCTGGGAGTCTTGCAATATGCCAGGACGAGGATCGTATCGGCAAAGATTAATCGTTTCTCCAGAGCCTCCGATCCCGTCGATGTGCGACTTTCTCGCGCCAAGCTACGACGACTTTGCCCGGAATTATTCGAATCGCGCGGTAACTTGATCGCGTGGCTGGACCGGGTGATTGGCACGCGAGCCGCCGTGATTTTCCAGATCGCCGATCATTTGAGCCATGGCGACAGCAGAGCGGCGGTGGTCGTTTCGACGGCACCGCTTTTGGTCGCGGCTTATACCGATGAACTGGATTGCGTCGCTTTGCTCCGGTTTCCTGATGAGCTGACGGGCGAATACAGCCTGCACGTTCGGGACCGCCTTCTGACGATCAATCGGTACACCATGGGCGGAGCACTCGCCCCTGACCTTGAGCACGGTCGTCTGTCATACAAACGAATGTCGAACTTCCAGCCTCTCATCGCTGACTTTCTCACGGACGACATCAGCCGGATCCGCGAGCGCAAGCGGAAAATCGGCGACGACGAGTGGGTGCGAACCTGGGTCCTGGGTCAAAAGTATCTGGAGAAGCACCCGCACCAGGCCCGAAACGGACGCCCACCGTATTGCGTGCGGCCATCTGCCGCCTGGGCAGATGCTGAACAATCGACCGAATCGTCTTGATCGGTACTTCCGCTGCAGGCCATTCTCGGCAGTTCATTCCATCGATGCACTTCCGCCGAGATTATCCATCTCTTTACACTTCCCGAGGTTAAGGCGACAATTATTACCAAAATCCGCAGGATGAACCATCATTAATTTTTGTTTTTGTTGGCCAAAATTTCGTATTTCCTTATCAGAAATTCTCTGTTAGGATTTGTGTTCGATGCCGATCACAGGCGGATCCCAGCGGGAGTGGAATCGTGAATTCTGATCAACGGAAACGGCGACCGAGGGCTGGTTTTACTCTGATCGAGCTGCTGGTGGTGATCGCCATCATCGCGGTCTTGATCGCCTTGTTGTTGCCGGCCGTTCAGGCGGCCCGCGAGGCAGCTCGGCGGGCTCAATGTGTGAACAACCTGAAGCAGATCGGGCTGGCGATTGCCAACTACGAATCGAGCAGCGGTTGCATTGTCTCGGGGTACATCAGCTCTACCGTCCCGCTTACCTTCTTCAGTGTGCCGGGGAATAACCCGGACCCGCAGACGGGAGATAATGGGCCAGGGTGGGGCTGGCTGGCTTTGTTGCTCCCCTACGCGGAGCAGTCTCCGCTTTACAGTGCTATCAACATCAACCTCCCCACCTGGGTGGCAGACAACGGGACCGTGGTCTTGGTCCGGCTCAACTTCTGTATCTGCCCATCGGCGAACGATCCGACGCCGACGGCCCCGATGGTCGACGCCAGCCAGAACCTGTTGCCCGTGGCCAATCAATACTTCGCCCGCTCCGACTATGTGTACAACGTCGGCTGGAATGATTCGGGCATGCCGGCCACCGTTAACTACGACAACGCGGTCACGGGTTGCAATGGGCCAATCTACCGCAACAGCCGTATCCGCTACGCTGGGGTGACCGACGGACTGAGCAACACGGTCGTCGCCGGCGAGCGAACGCCCTACCTGTCGGACGCTACCTGGGTGGGCATCATCCCCGGATACCGGCACTTTGCCTACAATGCCTTCGCCAGCCTGGGCACGGGTGGCCTGGGCGTTAACTACGACTATGCCAATGCAATCCTCGCCGCCCACAGCGGACCCTCGCTCTACGAAGACCCGATCGTCATCCACCCGCCGAATAGCCCGCTCGGGCACACCGATGAGATGTACTCGCTCCACCCCGGCGGTGCCAATGTGCTTCTGGGAGACGGCTCCGTCCGGTTCATCAAACAGTCGATTAACCTGCTCACCTGGGCCGCCATGAGCAGCCGAAGTAACGGGGAGGTGATCAGTGGCGACTCTTACTGAGCTCTGGGCGTGCGCGAAACAAGCCGGCCGCTTGCGCGGCCGCTTCTGCCTTGCCAGAGTATTCGCTGGTTTGCTCTTGATGTTCGCCGGGTGCGGTGAACCTTCCCTCCGTGAGCTCGAGAATCGACGAGAGCTCGAAGCGCTGCTGACAGCCATCTCGCTCAAGAACCAGAAAGAGCTCGACAGGGACATCAAGCGGATTGACGACCGCCACGGCTCGGGCAAGCTCTCCGATGCCAGCTACAAAGACCTCCAGGAAATCATCAAGAAAGCCCAGGGCGGTGACTGGTCCGGGGCCGAGAAGCAGGCGTATGAGCTTCGCGAATCGAAGCCGTTCTTCGACTGACCCGCGATGGAGGTGTTCATCGATGAACAAGCTCATCTATTCGTCCGCGCTCTTCGCAGTCATTGTCCTTTCCGCGGGGTGGGCCAGTTTCAAGCTTTACGGAAATCGCTCTGCCCGGCCCGTGGCGGGGTTAATCGACCGGTCGAAGGTTGATCGCTTTGGGCATACTCGAGGGATTGTGCAGGTCGACCTGATGAGGCAGATCATGGGAGAGCGGGCTCGTTTAGCCTCTCCGGAGGTCGTGGCAGCGCCAGAGACTCGCCACCGCGTTCCGAGTCAGGACCACCCATTGCTCAATCACCGAGCGCCAGCTTTGGTGCTGAAGGACGTGCAGGGCAAAACGTGGGATCTGGGCAAAGAGGTCCGTGAGGGGCCGGTTGTGATCGTGTTCTACCTGGGCTCCACTTGCATGGCGTGTGTCACCCATTTGACAGAGATGGACGTGGCTCTGCCGCGGTTTCGCGCGGGGTGTGCGGGTGTTGGCAGTCAGCGGTGATACCCCCGAGTTCTCAGCGGAGCGGATTCATCGGTATGGGGATTTTCAGATTCCGCTCCTGAGCGATGGTGATCGGGCCGCTTCGATGGCCTACGGTGTCTGGAGAGCGATCCCGGGGGATCGCACGGACGATGGGGAAGCACTCCATGGTACCTTCATCGTCAATCGCCAGGGACTGGTTCGGTGGGTCCATGTCGGCGATCGCCCATTCACCGACATCGAGGCGCTTTTGACCGAGCTCGACGAGGGGACCGTAGCTTCCACATTTCCACGAGGATGAGCACAGGGGAATACACAGGCATGCTGCTCCTCGGCCATTGCCTCGCTCATGCCTTGCCGCGTTCCCGTCATCTGCGACCCGCTACCGATTCAATCGCCGGTTCCATGACAGCGGCCGGCAAATTGGGTAGAATCCCGAATTGGAGGGTCTCCGGAATATCGATGGCAGGGGAACGATCCTTTGATGGCTTCGCAGCACGCGGAAGAATCAGTCATTGAAGACTCGTCGTCGACGTCGACACCGCCAGTTCATCACGCCGCTCACCGGGCCGGTCTGGCTTCGCTTATTGTCGGGGCGCTCGGTGTGGTTTTTGGCGACATCGGCACGAGCCCTTTGTACACCTTGAAGGAGTGTCTGCATGCCGCGGGGGGTGAGAGAGTTGCGATTGCCGACCTGTTCGGGATCCTGTCGCTCATGTTCTGGGCACTCATCATGGTCGTCACGGTGAAGTATCTGACGTTCGTGATGCGAGCCGACCACAACGGCGAGGGGGGGATCTTTGCCCTGCTGGCGATCGTCCCAGAGCGGTTCCGAACGCGTGCATCCAAGAGCAGCAGGGTTACAGCTATGGCACTACTGGCCGTGATCGGCGCTTCTTTGTTGTACGGCGACGGTGTGATCACGCCGGCGATTTCGGTGCTCGCCGCGGTTGAGGGTCTGGAGCGAGTCAGTCCGCGGCTGTCGCTCTTGGTGCTGCCGCTGACCGTTGGCATCCTGGTCGCGTTGTTTGCGATTCAGCGGCGAGGAACCGGCGACGTTGGCAGGTTATTTGGTCCGGTCATGTCGGTCTGGTTCTTGACGATGGCGGGGCTGGGCATTTATCACATCATCCAGCAGCCGGCGATCCTGGGCGCGCTCTCACCGCATCACGGAGCTGCCTTTTTCTTGCGTAATGGCTACCGCAGCCTGCTCATTCTGGGCTCCGTTGTCCTGGCAGTGACGGGGGGCGAGGCGCTTTATGCCGACATGGGCCATTTCGGGATCCGCCCCATTCGTGTGGCATGGACGGCTTTCGTCTTCCCTGCGCTCGTCTTGTGCTACCTGGGGCAAGGCGCGATGGTGTTGCGCGACCCTAGCCCCAGTGTGATCGAAAGTCCATTCTACGCGCTGGTGCCGTCGGGCCTGTTCACCATCCTGCTGGTCTTGCTTTCGATGCCGCCACGGTGATTGCATCACAGGCTTTGATCTCCGGAGCGTTCTCACTCACTCGGCAGGCCATGCTTCTCGGCTATCTTCCTCGCGTGACCATCAAACACACCGCTTACCACACCGAGGGACAGATCTATATTCCGGAAGTGAATAACCTGCTTGCGATCGGCTGCATCCTGCTGGTGTTGACGTTTCGTGAGTCGGTGAAACTGGCCGCGGCGTACGGCATCGCTGTCACCGGGACCATGGCGATCACTTCCATTCTCTACTACATCGTGGCGCGGCATACCTGGGGCTGGAGCCGGTGGCGGGCGGGATCCCTTCTGGCACTTTTCCTCGCTTTCGATATTCCGTTTCTGGTCGCCAATCTCTTCAAGTTCCTCGAGGGCGGCTATGTGCCAATGTTGATCGGAGCCACCCTGATCGCCGGAATGCTGATCTGGAGCCGGGGCCGGACTGCACTCCTGGAGCAGTATTCCACGAGGTATCCAACGCTCGAAGCGGCCCGGCCACTTATTCGCCGCTGGCTGAGCTCACGAGTTCCCGGCACGGCCGTGTTTCTGGCCCCCAGCGCCGACCACGTCCCGCCGATTCTCGTGCACCACGTCGAGCGGAGCCGGTCGCTGCACGAAACGGTCGTCCTGCTAACGGTAGTGAAGGAATCGACTCCGGTGGTTCCGGCCTCGGCTCGTTACCGGTTGACCGCGATGGAAGAGGGCTTCTACAAGCTGATCATCTCGTTTGGCTATATGGAAGAGCCCCATCTCCTGCCGATACTGCGCGAAGTTTCGCAGTGCGAAGGGCTGGGCTTCGACTTCGAGAACGCCACCTACTACATCGGGCACGAGACGATCGTGGCGAGCAACGAGGGAGTTATCAGCCGTGTTCCCGAGGCGATTTTTTCCTACCTGAACCGCAACGCCGTGCATGAAGAGCGACATTACGGGATGCCACCGGACCAGATCGTCGAGATTGGCACGCAGATTGATCTCTAATGATCGAGGCTTTCGAGCCTGACCTGCTTCTTGCTGACGTCAGGCTGGAAAAGCTGACCTACGCTTAGCTGGCCACCACGACGCTGCCGTGGAGCACCGCGTCGCCGAACATCAGGGCTGAGGCATGCGTCTGCGTATCCACGCTCGAACGAAATTCTTTACCCTCACCGACTGCCGGTGCTGGCTGCCAGGCGTTGTTCTGCAGCCGAGCGAGCAAGTTTTCGACGTCCGACCGCTGGGCTTCGGCGTTTGATGTGCCGGGCTCGAGAGCGTCCATCACCACTCCTGTCATCAGGCGGTCCCAGACTTTCCGGCAGGTTGACGTCTTGTCGAAAAGATCCAGGGCGACCACCTGCTTGCCCAGGGCAACAGCAACTCCGGTGGCTCCGTCAACGTACTTGAGCTGCTCGCGAAATTCGTCGAGATGCTGGCGATACGAGTCAAAAGTGTCGGACATGGCACCTGTGCCGGAAGACGATCCCAGGCTGGTCATCTGCCGCGTGACCTCCTGCCAGACGGCCATCTGATCGGAAGTGTGCCCGCGACCGCTTTGCAGGGATTCCGATACGGACTGCTTCAAATGGTGCCGGAGCTTCGAGGACGAATGAGAACTGCCCGCGGCAAATTGCCGGGAGCGATAGCGCCACCGCCCTTGCTCGACGCAACTGACGGGGATCTTGGTTGTACTATGCGCAGCGATCAGGACCGACGTGTTGAGCACGCGATTCTGTTTAGCCCCTCGCAGTTCCTCTCCTTCGAGGAAGAGGACCTTCGACCCACTGTCATTGGTGACAAGCAGGTTCGGTACGGAGCCTCCTTCGCTGACCTCCTCGACGCGGAGCGCGCCCGCCGCGATTGCCTCATCGGAAAGGAGATACTCGACATTGCCGCCGGACGGTGAAAACAATGGGAACACGGCAAGAGTCTTGTAGCGGATCGGGTCGCCAACCTGGATTTCAGGGAGAGTCGGCATGGGTGGCTCCGTGATTAACAGACCATTTTTCATAGTATAACAAGGAGAGCTCGCTGATGGCATTCCGCTTCATGCCGTTCCTCGTATTGCCGATCCTTGCCTCTCAGGCTCGTGCTGACGGACCGGCCGACAACATCCCGGCCAAGGTGCGTCCGATTCCACCCAAGGGGATTGTGCTCAAGGAAGCCGATCGCTCAGAGCTTCAGGCCGGCCTCGACCTTCTGGCGAAGGAGGTCCAGGCCGCGCAAGTCTCTTGAGCGCAAGCAAGACCTGCTAACCTTGCTGCCGGACGTGGAGATTTACGAGCGCGCCGTTCGAACGGCTCTGGTCCACGACGAATTCTTCAACATCAGGGAAGTGCCGGTGGCGAAGAAATTGCTTGCGCAAGGCCTGCAAGCGCGCCAGGCAGTTGCGCGACGGAAAGGCACCGTGGAACACCGCCACCGGCCTCTTGGTGCGCGGCTATGTCTCCAGGATCGATGGCTCGGTTCAGCCGTATGGCCTGGTCGTGCCGGCATCGTACCCCGCGCATACACCGCATCAATTCCGGCTCGATGTGTGGTGCCATGGCCGGGGCGAAACGCTCAGTGAGGTGAATTTCATTAACGGCCGGCAGTCGTCGCAAGGGGAATTCGCACCGCCTGATGCCTTTGTCCTCCATCCCTATGGCCGATACTGCAACGCCAACAAGTTTGCAGGCGAGATCGACCTGTTCGAGGCGATCGACGACATCAAGAAACACTATTCGATCGACGAGAGCCGGCTGGTGATGCGCGGTTTCTCGATGGGAGGCGCGGCCTGCTGGCAATTTGCCGTGCACTACCCCAGCACTTGGGCCGCGGCAGCACCGGGAGCCGGGTTCTCCGAAACGGCTGACTTCCTCAAGGTTTTCCAGAACGAGCCGGTTCAGCCGTCTTGGTATGAAAAGAAGCTGTGGCATCTCTACGACTCGACCGACTACGCCCTCAACCTGTTCAACTGCCCAACCGTTGCCTACAGCGGTGAACGAGACCGACAAAAACAAGCCGCTGATATGATGGCCAGGGCGCTCAAGAACGAAGGCATCGAGCTCTTGCACATTATCGGCGCCAGGGCTGGGCACCAGTACACACCCGAGGCCAAGGTCGAGATCAATCGGCGTATCGACAGGATCGCCAGCGTTGGCCGCGATCCGGTGCCCGCTGAAATTCATTTCACCACGTGGACGCTGCGCTATAACCGCTCTGCGTGGATCCAGATCGACGGCCTGGAGCAACATTGGGAGCAGGCCCGAGTGGACGCCAGCCTGCATCCGGACGCGAGGAATGCCGTGGAAATCAAGACGAAAAATATATCAGCCCTGACGCTGGCGATCGCCTCCGGCGGCTGTCCACTCAATACTCGATTGAAACCGCAAGTCCATATCGACGGGATCGACATCGAGGCACCCAAGCCGCTTTCAGACCGTTCATGGACCGCTCATTTCCAGAAAATGGGCGGCACGTGGACCGTTGTTCCGTCGCCCGAAGACGTTAAGCTCCGCAAGCGTCATGGCCTGCAAGGGCCGATCGACGACGCTTTCATGGACAGCTTTCTGATAGTTCGGCCAACCGGCTCGGTGCTGAATGAGAAGACCGGCAAATGGACAGGCACCGAAATGAACCATGCCATTAACCACTGGCGCTGCCAGTTTCGCGGCGAGGCACGTGTCAAGGACGACAAGGACGTCAGCGAATCTGACATCACCGCCCATCATCTTATCGTGTGGGGCGACCCGAGCAGTAACGTCATCCTGGCCAGGATTGTCGAGAAGCTGCCGATTCAGTGGACCAAAGAGCACGTGCAGCTTGGAGACAGAAGTTACGACGCCGGCCATCACGTGCCGGTCTTGATCTATCCCAATCCACTCAATCCCAAGCGGTATGTCGTGCTTAACAGTGGATTCACGTTTCGGGAGTATGACTATCTGAACAACGCCCGGCAGGTCCCAAAGCTGCCAGACTTCGCCGTGGTTGATGTCGATGTGCCGGCCTCGGCCCGGGCGCCGGGCGGCATTGTGACGGCGGGGTTCTTCACCGAAGACTGGAAAATGCCCGCGGCTGTGAAATAGACCCAACAGAGCAGGGTGAGTCGTCAGGATTCATTGCTGGGCGGTGTCGGTGGGGTCGTTGTCGCACTCGTGCTCGTGTGATTCAGGGTTAGACTTGGGACAGGGCTGGCTCAAGAGGTCCTTGGCCTCCTTGTAGAACTGGTTAAGCTCGTGATCACCCGGGTTGTGCTTGAGATACTCCGCACCTTGCTTAAACAGTTTTTGCGCTTCATCCGGATTTCCCCGGTGCCATCGAGTCATCGCCAGGAAAAAGAAGTCGATGGCACCGCCGCCGCTATTGAGGCTCATCGATTTCCGGAGGGACTCGTCAGCGGTTTTCCAATCCTTGGCACGAACGGCAGCGACGCCCAGCGTATTCCAGTACATCCAGTTCTTGGGGGCAAGCGCGACGGCCTGCTGGGCCGAAGTGACGGCCCGTTTGATCTGAAACGGAGCCTTTCCCGGAACGCTGGCCATCGTCCATGCCAGGCTGTTGTGGGCTTCGGCATGATCGGGACCGAGAATCGTCGCCATCCGGAAATTCAGCGCCGCCGTGAGACGGTCGTCTTGTTTGAGAGACCAAATCCCATCATCCATGAACTGGCCCACCCAGTATTGCCGTCGTGCTGGACTCGAGAATCGTTCGGCCAGCACGGCGACGTCGTCGTCCAACTGCTGGCGAAGGCCATCGGCTTCCTTCACCTGGCCCCTGGCTTCGAGTAACTCGGCCAGGGTGTGAACGGCGTCTCCCAGGGAATACATGTCGCTCAAGTCGCTGGTCATGGTCTCCGGGCCAGGTGCGCTGCCGGTGCTGGCACTGGTCTTGGTGCCCGCATCGCGGACGAGGCTGCGCCATAGCTTAACCGCTTTCTGGTAATGCGGCTCGGCTTCCCGGGGACGGCCACCGTAGTAGAGGTACCAGCCCCAGCCCCATAATCCCAGGGCATCGGCAAAGCCGCGGCGGACCTTGGGGTCATCGGGGAACTGTTCATACAGTTCCGCGAACAGCATATGTGACCGGCGATAATCCGCTTCGGCCTGAGCGATCAGGCTAAAATCGGGGGTGCCTTTGCTCCCTTTGGCTCTGCTCCAGACAGCGCGCGTGAAACCCAATCGGTTGTAGGCCCGGGCGATGATCACGCGCGACTCGACGTCGGCGGGGGGAAGATTGCTGGCATGGTTGTAGACATTCAGTGTCCGCTGATAGGCCTGAAGTGATTTAGACCCAACGGGCTCATCGGGCTGGTCGGTCAGGTACTTGGTTGCCTGGCCCAGGGATGCCATGGATAACCCATCGAGGAGAGGAAATGTCTCGATGATATAAGCATGATGGCGGCCGTTGGCATCCTGGGTTTTTCGGGACTGGACCCAGATCGCTGCCGTGCCGACGATCAAGGCCAGCACGATGATCGCGGTGGTGGTGGCGACCAGCTCTCGGTGGCGGAAAGCCCACCGCAGGCTGAGCTCGACAGGGTTGGGACGGCGAGCCAGAATCGGCCGGTCTTCAAGGAACCTCTTGATATCGGCGGCGAGATCGGCCGCGGTCGTGTAGCGAACCGCCGGATCCTTGGCCATTGCCTTCAAAACGATCGTTTCCAGGTCGCGGGGAATGGCGGGGTTGAGCCGGCGTGGCCGGACCGGTTCGTCCAGCGCAATCTGACGGAGCAGCTCCTGGTGATCGCGGCCGTCAAACGCGGGTTTCAGGGTCAAGAGCTCGTAGAGGGTCGCACCCAGCGAATAGACGTCGGAACGCTGGTCGACCACTCCCCGTCGGGCCAAGGCTTGCTCGGGGCTCATGTAGCGCAGGGTTCCCACGATGTCCCCGGTGTGCGTGAGACTGAGATCGCTGGGAAAGAGAGCCAGCCCGAAGTCAGTGATCCAGAGAGCCCCGTGGGGATCGATCATGAGGTTAGCCGGTTTGATGTCCCGATGGAGGATGCCCAGGCTATGGGCGTGTTCCAGCGCCTCGGCGGCTTCGACACCCAGGCGCGCGATGTTCCGGCAGAACGCCCCGTCATGATGAATAGGCCCAACCGTCGTGGCTGATAGGGACAGACTGCCCAAGCGAGTTGTCGGGCCTGGAACCGAGGTTGTTTCTGAGCTAGACAGCAGAAGCCGGATCGGAGGGGCGGTAGCGAGATCGGGGGGCGCGGGGGCCTGCACCAGGACTTGATTGCCGACTTTGGTTGCCGAGGAATTGTCGTCGTCGGTTGATTGCAAGTTGGGCGGAGCGGATTGTGCCTCCCCAGCTCCGCCCGGTAGGTTGGTGCCATGACGAAGCTCTTGGAGGACGGCTGCGAGGCTGCGGCCCTCGACAAACTGCATCGCATAGTAGTGAATACCATGGTCGCAGCCGACGCTGAAGATCGGCACGATGTGCGGATGATGCAGTTGGGCGGCGGCTTGGGCCTCGATCTGGAACCGCTGGCGCTGCTTGGGATCGATCGCCGCGGCAAAGGGAAGCACCTTCAACGCGACGTGACGGCTGAGTGAGATTTGCTCGGCCTCGTACACGACGCCCATGCCGCCACGGCCAATCTCACGGAGGATCCGGTAGTCTCCAAGTCGAGCGCTGTGCGGAATCGCGCTGGCAAGGTCACCAGCCGAAACGGGGTGCGATTGCTCCAACTGAACGGCTGCTGCATGGACAAATTCCAACCCCGAGAGACATTGGTCGAGAACGTCGGAAATCTCGAAGTGCTGGGCGAGGAATTCCGTCCGCGACCAGGCACGGCCGCTACGTAACGCGTCAAGATAGGCCTCGAGCGCTGCAACCACTCGAGGATCATCCCGCGCAACAGTTTCCTCAGAGTGGGACGCGAGTATACCAGTTTCCATCTCGGCGGGCGTGGTCTGGCCTTCGAAGGAGTGAGAGCTCGCAGGCTCGACGTAGATGCCCTCTGATTTCCCCTTTCCATGAGATGCGGGCCAAATGCCAGTGCCTGGGTTCCAGCTCATCTCACATCCTCCAGCGTACGACGTAATCGGGCGAGTGCCCGGAGCCACACGTTCTTGACGCTGTCCTCGGTCCGGCTCAGGCGGCGGGCGACGTCCGGGAAGCTCAATCCTTCAAGCTGCCTCAGAATGATTACTTCGCGGTAATCTTCCGGAAGACCTTGCAGAGCATCGGCTAAGAGTACAGCTTGCTCGCGTTTTACTGCTTGCTGGCTGGGCGAACTCTGAGACGCAACCAGGCCATCATCCAGCGCGCGTGACGAATGGTCCAGGTCATCGACCAAGGCTCGCTCCAGACGGACGTCGCGGCTCTTGGTTCCCAGGTAGCGCCGCACCTGATTGGCCAGGATCGACCCGATCAGTCGGCGCGCCCAGGTCAAGAACTCACGTTCGGAGCCTCCCCGGAACAGGGTGATCTTGCGGTGGATCTCCAGCCAGATTTCCTGAAGCAGGTCTTCGATATCCACCTTGGTACGCAACCGGCGACCCACCTGAAGCCGGACGAGTAGACCGACGTAGTTGCGGTATCGCTCCAGCAATCGCCCCAGCGCGATACCATCGCCGGTCTTGGCCAGAACCAGGAGAGCTTCGGGATCGAACCCAGACCCGCCACCGCGGCACTCGTCCTGATCGTTGCACCCACTCATGAGCGTCGGTCCCCGCACTTATATTGATCCTGGTCACGCTCGAGGTCCAGATCGCGCCGAAAAAATTAATACTTCGAGCGGACCTGGCTGATGCTGACCTACCGCAATCGCAAAGCGTAAATCTTGCTGTTCGGGCCGATTTGGTTGAAACTTACGACAGATTCCCGGGTTTATACTGGGAGTGAGGCAGCGTCACCGGGAGTCTTTGGTCGCGGTGTTCCTTGGGAGTTGTTCGCATGAAGCGTCTGGGTATTCTGTCGCTCGCGTGGCTACTGGTGGCGAGTGGTTCGGTAGCCGGAGAGCCAACGTACTGCAAAGACATCGCGCCGATTCTGTGGAAGAACTGCGCAGGCTGCCACCGACCCGGCGAGGTCGGGCCGTTTCCGCTTCTGACATACAAGGACGCCGCGAAGCGGGCAAGCTTCCTGACGGAAGTGGTCGACAGTCGAAGGATGCCGCCCTGGAAGCCCAAGCCAGGGTTTGGCTCATTCCACGACGAGCGCCGTCTGACCGACGAGGAAATTCATCGAATTGCCGCGTGGGCCGAGGCGGGGGCGCCCGAGGGAAACGTGAAGGACCTCCCGCCGGTGCCCAAGTTTCCCGACGGATGGCAGCTCGGCACGCCCGATCTCGTGCTCAAAGTGCCGGAGGCGTTCAGCATCCCGGCGAGTGGCCGTGATATCTACCGGTGCTTCGTGATTCCAATTCCGATCGATTCGGACAAGACAGTGTCGGCCGTTGAATTCCGGCCGGGCAACCGTAAGGTCGTCCACCACGCGCTCTACTATCTCGACAATTCCGGAGCCGCCCGCAGGAAGGACGAGGCTGACCGCGGTCCAGGTTATGCGAGCTTCGGCGGCCCGGGGATTGTGCCGTCCGGTGCTCTCGGAGGCTCGGCGCCAGGGGCATTGCCACGTCTCTTGCCGGAAGGGGTCGGAAAGTACCTGCGCAAAGGAAGCGACCTGGTCCTCCAGATTCATTACCACCCTGATGGAAAACTTGAGACTGACCAGTCTGTCGTGGGCGTCTATTTCACGCGGACGAGAGCCCGGAAAATCGTTGCCGGAGTCCTTGTTCGGAGCCGGCAGCTCGATATTCCACCCGGCGACGGGCGCTATCATGTCACCGCGAAAAGCGACCCTCTGCCGGTGGCCGCTCAAGCGATTGGCATCACGCCGCACATGCATTTCATCGGCAAGGAAATGAAAGTCGTCGCGGAGCTGCCCGATGGCAAGACCGTTCCCATGATCTGGATCAAGGATTGGGATTTTAACTGGCAAGGCCAGTACCAGTATCAATCGCCCATCAAGCTGGCCAAAGGGACGGTGATCAAGCTCGACGCCTATTACGACAACTCCGCCGAGAACCCGAGAAATCCCAACAACCCGCCGAAGCGCGTTCAGGTGGGGTGAGCAGACGACGGATGAGATGTGTCTTCTCGGTGTCCAGGTCGTGACGGACAACCTGGCCAACCTGCTCAAGATCGTCTCGATGCGTGGTAATCGTCTGGGCGCGGCCTTGGCGGGCGGCGCGACACGCACGAACCTCCCGTGGAATACCAAATCGCGGATCGCAAGCGAAGGCTTTCCAATCCCCGAGCGGTTTCAAGACCGACTGGGCCGCTTTGACAAGAACAGCGATGGCAAGCTATCCTTCGAGGAAATCGACGCCATGCCGGCGACCGCCCGCGAGCGGGTTCGGCAGGCCATCGAGCGCCTGGAAGACCGCTAAGCTTGAGTGCATTCATGAAGCTCATCATTGCGATCATTCAGCCCACGAAGCTCGAGGCCGTCAAGGAAGCCCTTTCCAAGGTTGAGGTTTTTCGCTTGACGGTGATGGATGTACAGGGATTTGGGCGTCAGAAGGGGTATACTGAAGTTTATCGCGGCCATGAAGTCACCGTGAACTTGCTGCGCAAGATCAAGCTCCAGATTGCGGTGAACGAAGATTTCGTCGAACCGACGGTCAACGCGATCCTGGAGGCGGGGCGTAGTGGTCCTGACGGAAAGATCGGCGACGGAAAGATTTTCATTCTTCCGCTCGACGACTGTATCCGGATCCGGACCGGCGAACGCGGTCCGGAGGCGATCTGATGGGCATCGGGGCCGTGATCTTCGACTTTAACGGCGTGCTGGTGGACGACGAGTCCGTGCATTTTGCGCTGTTCCGCGAGGTGCTGGCCCAGGAAGGGGTGATGATTACCGAGTCGGATTATCACGAACGTTATCTCGGCTATGACGACCGCGGGTGTTTCGAGGCCGCACTCCTGGAGGCTGGCAAAGTCACGGAACTGGGATATCTCGATGGGTTGATTGCCCGGAAGGCCCGGCGGTATGTCGAGGTTGCCAAGGACGGCTTGCGGTTCTTTCCAGCCGCGGCTGAGACACTAGGGGCGGTTGCCGCACGGTGGCCAGTGGCCATCTGCTCCGGCGCGTTGCGACCGGAGATCGAGTATGCGCTCGGGCGGTTGGGCCGGCTCAGCGAGATCGCAGCCATCGTCTCAGCCGAGGATACCGACAAGTGCAAGCCCAACCCTGAATGCTACCGGCTGGCGCTGGCCGCCTTGCAAACTCATGCCGAGAGCGGCGGTGGCGCAAGGCGGGGCGCGGCACGAAGTGCCGATCAAGCTTGCCGCGACCGATTGCCTGGTTGTCGAGGATAGTCTGGCCGGAATCGTATCAGCGAAAGGGGCGGGGATGCGGGCTGTCGGCGTGCCCAATACGTACACGGCCCTCGAGCTCCGCCGCGCGGGGGCCGACGAAATCATCGACGGGCTCACAACTTTGACTCCGGATTGGATCGAACGGCGGTTTCCGTTGTAAGGCTTGAGTTCGAACATCAATTCGCATTGCCGGCCATGCGATCACGCGATGTGGCGATTCCGTGCGACAAAGCCTCAGTCATCGCCTAGCCCTGACTGCTCAGTCTCGTGGTCCTTGGCCTGACCGGCCGGTTGCCATCGCGCTGGTGATCACCGACCTGGATATCGGCGGTGCTGAGCGATCGCTCGTGTCCCTGGCAGTACGGCTCAACCAAAGGCGCTGGCGGCCGGGGGTTTTCTGCCTGGGTAGACCCGGACCACTGGCCGAGGTCATGCGGCAGGCGGGTATCCCCTGTGAATGCCTGGGGGCTAGCCGCTGGAACCCGGTGCAACTACTCGTTCGGCTGGCGCGAGGTCTGCGCCGCTTCAGACCGGAACTGGTGCAAAGCTTCCTGTTCCACGCGAACTTGGCGGCGCGGTTATCGGCACCCTGGGCCGGATGCTCCTGGGTCGTCGGTGGCCTTCGAGTCGCTGAACATCAGAAACGCTGGCATTTGACCCTGGACCGCCTCACTGCATCGCTCTCCACCGGTTCTGTATGCGTTTCGAAAGGCGTGATGCGGTTCAGCCGCGACGTCGCCAGGCTCGATCCCAACCGGCTGACGGTCATCCCCAACGGAATCGATCCTGGTCCGTTCGATGCCGCGGTGCCTGTGCTCCGAACAACGCTCGGCATTCCAGAGGATACTCATCTCGCACTTTACGTCGGGCGTCTCGACCTTCAGAAAGGACTACCCGACCTGCTGGACGCAGCCGAGCGTGTGATCCGAGACAAACGTGATTGGCACCTTGCATTGGCGGGAGATGGCCCAAGCCGTGACTGGCTGGTGCAGCAACTCGCCGAGCGCACTCCACTACGCGAGAACGTCCACTGGCTGGGGCAGCGCGATGATGTTCCAGGCCTGCTCAAGTCGGCTGACGTGCTGGTACATGCCTCACTCTGGGAGGGCATGCCGAACGTTGTCCTCGAGGCCATGGCTGCCCGACGTCCCGTGATCGGGACGGCCGTGGAGGGAACCGAAGACCTCGTGGAAGCAGGACGGACCGGTTGGCTCGTCCCTCCGCGCGACGTCACTGCGCTCTACCGCGCTTTGGTGGAGGCTGCTGAGTCACCCGAGCGATGCCACCGGTACGGCGAGGCGGGGCGCCGCCGCGTTGAGCAGGAATTCTCGCTGGTCGCGACCGCCGCCGCGTACGAAGAGCTCTGGGCTGGAATTCTGGGACTGAAGCTACCTGGACCAGAAGCAGGCGGAACGCGCTCATGAGGCCAGGAACACCATTCCGGGCACTGGAAATCAGTGCGGGTAGCCTGCTCCGAAGTCGCTACTCATTGCCCATCGTTCGCGCCACGGCCTGCGACAACCGATCGACAGTGGCGGGATGGTTCAAGAAGATCTTCGAGATAGCCAGGGTGCACTCTTGCGGATCAAACATCGCCAGCGCCTGGGCTTGAATTGCCGAGTGCAGGGCGAGGGTGAAGGACGGTGACAGTGCGATTCCTCGCTGGGCGTGAATGATCCCATCGTTGGCGTCGACCAGCGAGACCCAGAGCAGAGCACGCGTCTCCGGTCGATGATTCATTGAGGGAACCACCCGCCAATTTGCTGGTTGCAGATGCCAGTTGTACGGCACGTCCTCCCAGTGGACCGCCTGCCCGAAGCGATAGGCCAAGACAATCACCGGGGGCTCATTGATCATCGCGAATTCCGCCTGACCCCGTCCCACGTCGTCAACCACATCATCCCGGATATCAGGATGGAAGAGGGTTAGCTCAGGCCCGCCCGGACCATAAGTAAAACGCGACCCGGCGGGCCAGGAATGATGTCCTTGGCGGAAGAGTTCGCCGACCCTGTAAATCGGAACCAGAGGCTGGTTCAGCAGGGTGCGATTTCGACTGGTCTGGAATCGAAGTGCTTGCTCGATGTTGTGAAAGTGCTTCATCGCCTTTTCCGGAATCAGGGTAAGCGTCGATCGCCGTCAATGAACTCTCGATGCATTCGAAGCTGAGGCAGGTCAAACCCGGCAGAGAACGGAAACTGTGTTCTCCGCGTACATTGGAGACTGGTCAAGCGGCTCCGTTCGTTCAGGTGCAGCGGCACATGATCATCAGTCACTCATGCACGGTTCCAGTCAATCGCTCGTTCACAAATGTGGACGTGTTGGAGTGCAAAAACAAGAGGCACCACGTTCGACTTACGGGTATGGACAAATCAGGGGCATGCGCACCAGCGCGAATGCACGGAATCAACGACTATAGCAACTTGTCACGCATGCGCAAAGGGATTCACCCATTTCAGGCATCATTTCTTCTCGGTCGCGTTTCCGCAGCACCTCATTGGGGCCACGATCGGCGTTACGCGGAAATGCATGCACGCAACACTCGACCATTCCCCCGCGGTCTTAATTAATCATCCTCGGGCTGGATCACGCATCGGGGATTGGACCGGGGTGACGGTAAAAAAACACCGCGTTGATGATGAGTAACGCCGGTTCTCATCACGTTGTGGGCCAGCTACACTTCGCTATAACTTGACGGAGGGATTTTTTGGTTTTAAGATAGGTTTGTTAACATTCAGTGCGCACATCCCGAAAACTTCCCGAATCAGTCCCGTTTAGACCAGTTCTGCTTCAGTTTTTGTGTCTTTTTCCCTGTTAATCAGACGCCATTTCTTACGCGATTGCCAACGTGCGACGTGCGGTTCTTTGAGCAATCCTGCATTTGACGCCGGTGATTTCGGCCTTGATCATTCGACTCCCCGATCGAAGTGTCCACGTTCTAACCTGGAAAAAGACCTTAAATTGGTCCAATCATATAATGACCCAATTCATATCATTCAACAGGTCATCTTTAGCGATTCTCCCAACCGGTCATCTTTAGCGATTTAAAGCGATTGTGAACATGGTTGGGTTTCATCGGCCGAGGTCGTGCAGTTCGGGGCGAGTAGGACAGATCGAATCCAGTGCAGGCGTTGGACCCATTTTGACCGACAAGAGAACCAGCCGAACACAGAGGCACGCTGTGATGCGTACACGCACACATTGGTGCTCGCTCTATGGTCATTGATTTTTACGGGAGGCGAGGTCAGTGATGAACCTGTCAAGAAAGATTCGTGACCTTCGCTATGCGAAGGGGTGGGGTCCGGACGAGCTAGCCAGTCGGGCCAAGATTTCACGGACCGCCCTGTATCAGATTGAGCGTGGCAACACGAGTAAGCCTCAGGCGGGAACCTTGAGGAGGATTTCCCGGGCGTTGGGCGTACCACTGGAGAATCTGCTCACGTCAACTCCGACATCCGTCGAGGATAGCGCGGCGGTTTCTACGAGCGTGGTATCCTCACCCACGGCTTCCGGAGCCGGACCGGTGCGGCTTCCTTCATCGGATCGGGCGGAGGAGTTGATCGAAAAGTTCCGGCGGTTGCTTGGCTCTCCGCTGGCGGAAGGGGTCGCCCGGATCGTCGAGGAGTCATTTCGCTTGCTCCCGATCATCCCTCCACCCACTTCGGGAGAGCCGTCCCGATATGCCTCACCCATTGAGTTCGAGCCGGCTCGCCAGGCTCGCGCACGATCGTCCGGACCCGCTTGATCGATTGCACCGCAGCCAAGAATCGTTGATCGACAGCCTCGGACCAACTCCAAGGAAGTGCTGAGAGAACGATCAAAGCGGACAGCCACAGGCGGGCTTGTGCCTGATCACGCTGCGCTCGACTCAGCCATTGCCGCTGGCAGGTTGGCTGTAGCACCGATGCAATACCGCAGGAAGCTCGGCCGCGAACTTGCTGCGGGGAAGAACGAGATGGCAGCCGGCGGCCCTGGCCAGAGCGAGTGCCTCTGCCTCGACATGGGGGCCAAAAGCCACAAACCATGCATCGGCGCCGGCGAGCTGCCGATAGCCAATGATCGCGTCTGGAGCCGACATTTCACCCGCGGTCAGGTCAATGAAGACAGCGCACGGCCGCGAAGCTTCGATCATGGACCTGGCGGTGGTCATATCGCCCGATACGACAAGGCGGTAGCCGAGTGCGCCGGCTGTATCTCTTACCTTGGTCGTGAAAATCAAGTCACGGCACACCAATAGCCCAACTGGGATGGGCTTCGCCTCAGAGGACCCCGAGGAGGCAGCAGGGATGGGCGGCGGCTCATCATGGGAAGATTGCATGTCAGTCAGCCCAAGGGAAGGAACCTTCGGGAGTTGCTCGCGAAACACGCTCGCTTCGTTGCTACCGACCGTTTCGACTAGAATTGTATGCCACTGGGCTCGATCGGTCGCCCCTACCAGATTGAATATTGATCGGTGCAGGAGAGCGCCCTGGCGGAGCCAACGACGTGTTCGCCTCTCAATTCGAATTTGACCTGCCGAACGAGCTGATTGCACAGCACCCGGTCGAACCACGCGATCGCTCCCGGTTGATGGTGGTCGACCGTCGGCGGAAATGCTGGGACCACCGTGCATTCGCGGACCTTCCCGAAATTCTGGGGGGTCATGACGTTTTGGTGCGCAACGACACGCGCGTGATACCGGCGCGACTCGTTGGCCAGAGGGTGGCGACCGGCGGTAGGTGGGAGGGGCTTTTTCTGCGCGAGCAATCCGATGGTACGTGGGAGATGCTGGCAAAAACCCGTGGTCGACCGGCGCCCGGCGAGTGCGTGGCCGTCGGGCAAGGCCTCCACCTCGTGCTGGAAGGCCGACGTGAGAGCGGGACTTGGATCGTCCGACCTGAGCGGGGCCACGAAGACGATGGGTCAACCCTGGCGCTTCTGGAACGGCACGGCTTGACGCCGTTACCTCCGTATATCCGGCATGGGTGCGGGACACTCACTGACCACGCCCTTTACCAGACCGTATTCGCTCGACGGTCGGGCTCGGTTGCCGCCCCGACGGCTGGGCTTCATTTCACCGACCAGGTTTTCGCGCGGCTGGCCTGCGCGGAATCACCTGGGTCGACTTGACGCTCCACATCGGCCAAGGCACGTTTCGCCTCATCGATACGGAGCGAATCGAAGACCACGTCATGCACGCCGAATGGGTCGAGTTATCGTCCGATGCAATCAGCATCCTCCAGGCACGGCGACATCAAGGGGGACGGATCGTAGCGATTGGCACGACCTCGGCCCGGGTGCTGGAAACCGCGGCCAAGGGAGAATCGTTCCACCCCGTCTCGGGCGAGACCGACATCTTCATCCGACCCGGGCATGATTTCCGCGGGCTTGACGCTCTGATCACAAATTTTCACCTGCCCCGCAGCAGCTTGTTTGTTCTGGTTTGCGCTTTGGCAGGTGTCGAACTCATCCGTGCCGCCTACAATGAGGCGATTCGGAGCCGGTATCGATTTTTCAGCTACGGCGATGCGATGCTCATTCTCTGACGTGAAGCCTCGCCCCGCGAAATTCTTTTCAACCTGGAGCTTGCACGATGTCACTCGTGTTCGGGCTATCTACTGTCACGGGGGTTCTGATCGGCGTTGTGGTCATGGCCGTTCTTGCACTCATGTTCGGGGTCGGCATCTACAACTCGCTGGTGACACTCCGCAATCGCTACAAGAACGCCTTCAGCCAGATCGATGTCCAGTTGAAGCGACGTTACGACCTGATTCCCAACCTCATCGAGGTGGCGAAGGGGTACATGAGCCATGAACGCGAGACACTCGAGGCCGTGGTTCAGGCACGAAACCAGGCGGTAGTTGCTCAGCAGAAAGCGGCAATGAACCCGGGAGACCCATCCGCGATGAGCGGCCTGGGCGCCGCCGAGTCGCAGGTTTCCGGCATGCTTGGCCGGCTTTTTGCCCTGGCCGAAAGCTATCCGGACCTCAAGGCCAATCAAAACATGCTCGCGCTCCAGGAAGAACTCACTTCCACCGAGAACAAGGTCGCTTTTGCACGCCAGGCTTTCAACGACGCCGTGATGAGCTACAACACGCAGCGCGAGCTGTTTCCGGCCTCCGTGATCGCCGGGATGGCAGGGTTCGCCCCGGCCCAGCTCTTTGAGATCGAGACGCCCAAGGAGCGCGAGGCACCCCGTGTGTCGTTCTGATCGCTCGCGGGACCAGATGGAGCGTTCTTCCCCCGATATGTCACCTCCAGGTCTGAGCAGCAGAGCGGTTGTATTCCGGCCACCGCCATGCTCGGCGAATAGGGCTGACCACGCATGGATTACTTCCAGAGCCAGGACATCGCCAGGAAGAAGACCGGCCTCCTGGTCTTCTACTTCATCTTGGCGGTGATCTTGATCATTCTGTCGGACTACCTCGCGATCGAGGCGGTTCTGGAGTATGCGACCCCGGTGAACGAGGGCGGAACAGTTCGTGGCCTGTCCGGTCTGTGGAACCCGGAGTTGTTCGTTTGGGTTGCCCTCGGCACTTCCTCGCTGATCGCGGGAGGCAGCCTCTACAAGATCGCCGCTCTGTCCGGCGGCGGGCACACGGTGGCCGAACTGCTGGGCGGCCGGCTATTGCGCCCGGATGGGGCAAACCCCGACGAACGACGGCTCCTGAACGTCGTCGAGGAAATGGCAATTGCCTCCGGCTTGCCGGTCCCGCCGGTATACTTGCTCGAAAATGAGCCCGGGATCAATGCTTTCGCAGCCGGTCACGCGCCGGGCGATGCCGTCATTGCGGTCACGACCGGCTGCATGCGGCACCTCTCGCGCGACGAGCTGCAAGGTGTTGTCGCGCACGAATTCAGCCACATCTTGAACGGCGACATGCGGCTGGACCTCCGGCTCATGGGCGTGCTCTTTGGCATCCTGGTGATCGGCCTGACTGGTTGGCTGATCTTCCGCAGCACGTCGTCTGCGTCGGTCAATGTGGGAGCCGGGCGTGATGATGACGACCGCAAGGGAATCAACCCAATTCCTTTGATCGGCCTGGCACTCTACATGATCGGCTACGTGGGTGTGTTCTTTGGCAATTTGATCAAGGCTGCGGTCTCACGGCAGCGCGAATTCCTCGCCGACGCCTCGGCCGTTCAATTCACCCGCAATCCCCAGGGAATCGCCGGTGCGTTAAAGAAGATTGGGGCCCTGGCCGAGGGCTCTCAGGTACGGAATCCTCGCGCCGAGGAAGCAAGCCACATGTTTTTCGGCAATGCCGTGGGAGGGTTGGGTCAATTCTTTGGCCTGCTGGCGACTCACCCTCCCCTGGTGGAGCGAATCAAGCGGATCGACCCCTCGTTCGCGGGCGATTTTTCCGAAGTCCGCTTCGATTTACCACCGGAGCCCGAAGAATCCAGCCGCTGGGATCGGCGTGCCGTGATACCATTCACCGCTGTCCGCGCCATGGCGCAGGTGGGTTCCATCGACAGGCAGCACCTCGTATACGCCGCTGCTTTAAAGGATTCACTGCCCCGGACGCTCATCGACATGGTACGCGAGCCGCTCGGTGCTCAGGCCGTGATCTTCGCTCTCTTGCTCGATCCCGCCGAATCGGTGCAGCGGACACAGCTCGCCTGGCTCCAGGCCTATTCTGTGCCGGCTGCTGTCCGTGAGGCCCGAAAGATCCAGGCCGATGTTCAACGTCTTGCCCCTGAGGCCCGTCTGCCGCTCGTTGAGCTGGCTGCGCCTGCCTTGTGTCAGATGACCGCCGCGCAGTTCCATGATTTCTTCCGAAGTCTCGAAGCGCTCGTCCATGCAGATCAGAAAATCAGCTTGTTCGAGTACGCCCTCCAGCGACTCCTGATCAGACGAGTGGTGACACACTTTGTTCACTCTCAGTCGTCGACGGTCAAGTACACGGCATTTCCACCTTTGGTCGACATGACCGCGCTTGTGCTGTCGGCCCTGGCACATGCCGGCAACGCGTCGCCTGAGGGTGTTGCCCGCGCGTTTACCGCCGGTGTTAACGCTTTGCGGTGGCCAGGCGCCCGACTCGAGCTGGCCCCTGAGAGCAGCGTCGGCTTGAGGGCGATTGATGCCGCTCTGGAAGAGCTTTCGACCGCGGCTCCTCTCCTCAAAATGCAGATCCTGGAGGCTTGCGCGGCATGTATCTGCGTTGATGGTCATATCACCGTTGAGGAGGGCGAATTGCTGCGGGCCATCTCGGATTGCCTGGGCTGCCCCATGCCGCCTCTGATCGCCGCCGGCAATGGCGGATCATCACGTTCCTGACCGAGCGGCGGCGAGCGAGGTCGCAGCGCGCGATGAACGTGGGACATTCGCCCGAAAGCGCGGCGCGCTGCCTGCTGCCTGCGCACGTTCGAAGCGACCCGGAGCCAGACTGAATATCGGTCGCCCCGTCCGGTGCGAAGGTCGCACCGCCAGGACACTCGACCCCGCGCCGCAATCGCGGAAACCATCCCTCGTGTGAGCCGCCCTGATCGCCTCGCTGACGTCCTCTGCTGTGACCAGAGGCGTCCAGATCCCACGACACGCCAGGGTGATCTCTCGCCCTGGTTGACAGAGGGATCGGGATCGGCCTGTGACTCAGCGCTCTTTCCAGGGACACGAACCCGACCTTCAACCAGAGGGCTGACTTCCGAATCCGCACTGAAGGCAGAGGGTGCGATACCGTACTCTTCAGTGCTCGGTCTTTCGGAGCAGTCATCGGGTGCAATATCCAATACCACGTCGCCGGGAGAAATCTCGAGCGTTGTGGTAGGATCTTGCCCGGCCAGCGTTTCGGCGGGTACCGTCGCGGCCGGTGCCGCGTGTGCAGGTGCGTCCGCAACCGGATTGGCACTTGCCGTGGCGTCTGTGGTCTGGGTTTGATCAGTGTCCTGGACGCGGCCTTCAACTCGGACGAACTTACCTGGTCCGACCTGAATCCACGTTACGGCAGGAGAGTCACTTATAGGCGCAGTGGCTGGTTTGACCATCCTGCGCGGGCGGGCTCGACCCCTACGGGGCTTGGCTGCGGAATCGTCGACCAGGTCAGGGACGGAACCTGCCGGTTCAACCGGCGCATTGACTGAATGATCTGCACGAAGCTCGCTGACGGGATAGTGCTGGACCACCCCGTCCGGACGATCCACGCGCAGGTCCTTGCCCAGTTCGCTCGCGCCAGCACCGACGGATTCGGTACGCTGCGCTGCCGTCGTAATCGAGGGATGCTGCCCCGGGGGAACAACGAAGATCAAGACCATGAGCGCAAGGTAAGCCGGCACCCACCAGAGCGACACCGAGGCCACCGCCCATGTGGTCAGTGCCACAAGTGCGATCAGTCCCACCTTCGCCCAGTTGATCCGTAGCCGGCGCCTCTGGGCGCCGGCTTGGAGACCCGAGCTGAGGCGAGGCGCATTCCGACCCGAAGCCCGTGGGGCTTGGGGCCTGGCTGTGCGTTTGGTGTGCGCGACGTCAAAAACAAGGTGAGGTCATCCTGCCTGCCGCACGCTGAGCCGTCATGGCCGGTTAGTCCCGTCCAGGTTGCCCCGTCAGTTCAACCGGCCCCCGGTTCAATCGGTCAAGTCATCGTCGCGGGAACACGACGACATCTCGCAAAAGATGTGTCGTCTCCCTTCGTGTGTTATCGACCCGAGTGAGGATACGATTGGCTGTTTTGCTGGAGAAAGTACGAGGGGCGGCTTCACAAGGCATCGAGCTGATAAGATCGGTTCCATCGGCCATCTTTTGCGAGACGGCTAGCTCAACACGACTGGAATTTCACGCGACTCGATGTGGTTGTGGTTCGGCGTCATGGTCTGCCTTGCGGTGTTTTTCCCGATTGCTTGATCAGGGCAATGGCGTCGGCGCGAAAGCGCTTCAGCTCCCGACTCCGCGGCCGGTTCTTGTCCATCCACCGCTCAGCCCGATCCAGCCAGTTCATGGCTTGCCCTTCTTGGCCTCGCTTCCAGCAGGCCATGGCCAGGAAGAACCAATCGTGGCTGTCGCCGCCGGCGCGGAGCTCGACCGATCGCTCGAGAGCAGCGTGGGCGGCGTCCCAGTCGCCGGCGCGGCAATAGGCGACTCCCAACGTGTTCCAGTACACCCCTTCTTGGGGCGCCTGCCGGATCACTGATCGGGCCAGGGAGACGGCACGAGGTGGATTACGCAAACTGAGATCGGGGCAGGTCGCCAGTGCCCAGGCAAGGTTGTTCGATAGCGACAGGGTGTGGGCATCCCAGGGCCCGTCGTGGTCGGTGTCCGGAGGGCTCGGCCACGCCTGGGCCCCGGCCGACCAGAGCCGGACTGAGCCATCCCCGGCAAGTGTTGCGAGGACCTGGCCATCCGGGCTGACCGCGACTGCCTGGATCATGCCGCCGGGGACCCTGAGTGTCGCCCGCGCCCGGCCGATGGCCAGGTCCCAGATGCGCACAGTCCCATCAACGCTTCCCGAGGCGAGTGCCTCAGCGTCGGGGAAGAAGGCGAGGGATCGGGGGGAGAACCTATGACCTTCGAGGCGAAGACGTTCGCGGCCTGTTTTTGCATCCCACACCTTCAGGGCACCGCCTCCGTGGCCTGTGGCCAGGTCCCGGCCATTGGGAGCGATGGCCATTGCCAGGAGACCGGGCGCGTATAAGGTCTGCTGTGGCCGCTGGCCAATCAGATCCCAGATCTGGACCAGTGCCTTCTCGTCCCCCGTGGCCAGCCGCTTTCCGTCCGGAAAGAATGCGAGCGACACGACAGTTGCTTCGTGTCCGCGGAAGACAGCCTTCTCTTGATTGGTCGCGACGTCCCAGATCCGCACCGTTTTGTCCTGGCCCCCTGATGCCAGCCATTGTCCGTCGGGGGAGAACGCCACGCATTCGACGGGTTGCTCGTGTCCGCGGAGCACGGCCTGCTCCCGATCAGTCGCCAGCTTCCAGATCCGCACGGTCTTATCCCGGCACGCCGCCGCGAGCTGGATTCCGTCCGGAGAGCAAGCCAGGGCCAATATCGGCGTCTCGATCCTGGCGATCACGCTCCGGGGGCGGGCTTGGGACACGTCCCAGCGCGTGATGGTGCCGGCAACAGTACCCGTCATCAGGGTAGCCGAGTCGGAGGCGAACACCAGCGATCGTCCTTGCCCAGGGGGTATGTCGAGCGCGACAGCCGGGGATCGTGGAGCCGTGTTCCAGAGCGCAGCGGACCCGTCCTCGCGGCCGAGCGCGAAGGTTTGACCATCAGGCGCCAGTGCAGCGGTCCGGACCCCCTCTGCAATGCCCTGCGAGAGCACCCGTCCCTTCACCAGGTCCCAGAGCATCACGCAGTGGGCGTGCTGGAGAGCCCCCACCGTCCGACCATCGGCCGAGAAGGCGACCATGAACGCGCCTCCCGCGTTGCCGTCCAGCGCAATGCGCTCGTTCCCCGTGGCCACGTCCCAGAGGACAATCAACCAGCCGTTGCCACCCGCGGCTAGAGTTTGGCCATCAGGAGAAAGAGCCAAAGATTGGGACCCACCGTGCAGTCCAACAAAGCGCCGTAGGACTTTACCGGTCGCCAGATCCCAGAGCAACGGCTCGGCGGCGCTCCCGCCAGTGATCAAGGTTTTGCCGTCGGGGGCCAGCGCCATCGCTTCGTCGGAGCCTTTCGGTAGTGGAACTCGACCTTTGATTTCTCCGGTGATCGCGTTCCAGAGCGTCGCGGCTCGTTCACTCAGGGTCACCATCAGCTTGCCGTCAACCGCGAACTGCACGATTCGAACCGCCTCGGAAAGACCAGAGCGACGCCATCGTTCCTGACCCGTGGCTAAGTCCCAGAGCGCGAGCGAGTGATCTTCGCCTGAGGACGCTGAGGCTAGCACGTTCCCGTCGTGGGTGAATGTCAGTTCCGTGACTGGTCCCTTGTGTCCCTGGAGGAGCTTGCGCGGGCCGGGTCTGTCGACGGCCGAGAGCACGATCATGCCGTCCTCAGCTCCGGACGCCAGCAGGGCGCCATCAGGTGAGAAGGCCAGGCGGCGGATGGGCCGGTTGTGCTGGGCCTCGGGGGGCTGGCGGTCACCCCCGCAGAGTCGCC
The DNA here is from genome assembly GCA_963781785.1 of uncultured Isosphaeraceae bacterium. Classification (GTDB taxonomy): domain Bacteria; phylum Planctomycetota; class Planctomycetia; order Isosphaerales; family Isosphaeraceae; genus CAWAHD01. The sequence goes on from CAWAHD010000002.1 coordinate 3,799,980, forward strand.
AGAGGTAGCCCCATTCGAAACCACGCAGGTCGGCGGCGCCAGGGGCAGGCCGTTGCCGCTCGAGGATGTCCAGGGCATAAGCCACGTTGCCCTGTTCCCAGGTCTGGTGGGCCTGGTTCAGCTCGGCCGCGTAAAGGTGGCGGCGTATAACTTGTTCGTGTCGCACGGCCTCGGAGCGGAGTACCGACTCGGCCGCGAGCGCTGCCTTGGTCCGCCCCTGCTCTCGCCACACCAGCGCCGTGCCCACCGATGAACCGACAAGCGCCAGCGTCGAGACGATCAAGGCTGAGGCGACCACGGAGGGATGTCGCCGAGCCCATTTGACCACGCGCTCCCAGGCCGTCGGGCGCCGGGCACGGATCGGTCGATCTGCCAGAAACCGTCTCAAGTCGTCAGCCAGGTCTCGCGCTGTTGCGTATCGGTTGGCCGGTTCCTTGGCCATTGCCTTGAGCAGGATTGTCTCCAGCTCGCGGGGAATCCCGGGTTCGATTCGCCTGGGAGCGATCGGTTCCTCCTGCGCGATCCGCCGTAAGAGCTCCTGCCGGTCGGTCCCGGCCACCGCCGGCCGCAACGTCAACAATTCATAGAGCGTCACCCCCAGGGCGTAAATGTCGGTGCGGTGGTCGACCAACCCCCGATGGGCCAGCGCCTGCTCCGGGCTCATGTAGCGGAGCGTGCCGAGAATGTCTCCTGTCATGGTCAGTCCTGCCTCGTCCTGCAACCGCGCCAGGCCGAAGTCAGTGATCCAGAGGTTGCCGCGGATGTCCAGGAGTAAGTTGGCGGGTTTGATGTCGCGGTGCACGATCCCCAGGCGATGGGCGTGATCGAGCGCCTCGGCGGCCTGGATGCCCAGCTCGGCGACCAGCCGGAACCGGGCGCGGTCGCTGGTTGTTCCCAGGACGCTCGGTGCAGAACGTGGCCAGGAGGGTTCGCGACTCGACGACTCGGCACGCTTCTGCTCACTGATGATCTGAGCGAGGGTCCGGCCGCTGATGAACTGCATGGCGTAGTAGTACACGCCACGCTCGCACCCGACCGAGAAGACCGGCACGATGTTGGTATGGTGGAGTTGGGCGGCTGCGTGCGCCTCGGTCTGAAATCGCCGGAGCTGCGCAGGGTCGAGCGCCGCGGTGAACGGCAGCACCTTGAGCGCAACGCGACGCCCCAGGGAAACCTGCTCAGCCTCGTAAACGATCCCCATCCCCCCCCGCCCCAGCTCGCGAACCAAGCGGTAGTCGCCTAGCTCAGCCAGCGCCAGATCGATGGCACTCGCCGAGTCGCCGCGCCGCAGCTCGACAACCGCCGAATGGCTCAGGTTGGCCATCATCTGCAAGGCGGGCCAGAGCTGTCCCAGCCGATCCGCCTGTTCCGGGTAGCGCGCCGCGTAATCGGACAGAACCACTGGGTCACCCGCCTGAAGCTTGACGGTCAGCTCCTCGATCAGCCGGTTCAAGATCGGATCATTGGCGAGGCCGGTTGCATCCAGTTCGGCGACCGAGGCCGAATCATCACCGGGGCAAGCCACGCTCCCATGGACCGCCGGCAACTCGGCCTTCATTTCGGACGGGTTGGAGTTCACGTTGGTTCCTCCTCTCGGCCAAGCTCGAGCAGTCGACGCAGGCGCTCCAGTGCGCGGGTATGTCGTGTCATGACAGCTCCGGTGGAGATACCCAGGACCGCCGCAATCTCGGCCGTCGAAAGCTGCTCGAGATGCCGGAGGACGAGGGCTTCGCGGTCGCGGGCCGGTAGGAGTGCCAGCGCGGCCTGAAGCCGCTGGCGTTCCTCGGCACGAATCACTCGTCCGCTGGCGCTGGTATCGTTGGACACCAGGCGATCCGCAAGTTGCGCTGCCGATTTGTCCGTGAGCGTTGGCTCATCAGTTCGTTCTCGAACCACGCTGCGCCGCTGGGCGCCGATGTGCCGCTGATGACACTTCTGCAGGTGTTGCCAGGCGATGTGCCGCAGCCAGGGATAGAACGGCAGTGGGCGGTGGCTGAGATAATCCGGCAGCCGCCCTGCCGCTTCGGTGAGGGCCTCCTGAACAATGTCGGACGCGTCGACCCGTGCGGCCACGCGGCGATCGAGCCGGACAGCGACCATGCGCCACAACCGCGCCCGGTGCTGGGCGAGAAGTTCGTTCCGGGCCCGGTCGTCACCGCGACCTGCACGGAGCAAGAGCGCTTCGACCTGAGCCTCGGAAGTGGTCCCTGCATCGACCCCGGATTCGCTCTGGGCTTGCTCCGGTTCCATCACTTCACCCAGGACACCGCCGTCTCGCGACTCGCTTACGACAACGTCCGATGATACCTTCTTTCGACCGATTCGACGACCATGCGCAGTGTCCCTGTCTACTTCCCAGCTTGATGGTGGGGCGACCCGACGGGCATTGCCTTCCGCGCGATGGACCGACGAAGCTCGAGTGGTCCGCCGATTCGATCGGTCCTAACAGCAGCAACAACGATTTTCGGCCCGTTTGCGGGCGTCGCTGAAAGCTCGCCGGTTCGTGCCAATTCCACTGCATCGATGGTCACGCCTTTTTTGGTCAGGATGGCGACCGCGTTGCTCCCTGCCTGTCCATTGTCATCACCGTCGATCAGCCGGCCGTAAGTGTCTCGCAAGCCCGAAGCGCCGGTGCCTGAGACGACGAGCTGTACCGGTTTTGCGAGCGTGAACGGCGTCTTCGGAGTGAGGGTCACCGTGTCTACCGCGCTCGTATACATCGCCGACTTGAGCTTGATGATACCGGCATTCTTGGCGGTGTATGAGCCCTTCTTGCCGGGAGTGGCCAGGCGGTAAATCGAGGTCTCTCCGGCGAGAGCGTCGCTCAAGGGTCCGCTGAAGATCACCGAGAGCTTCTTGACCTGATGTTTCTTGTTCATCACCTCCTGAACACCGGTCATAGTCACGAGCGGCGGTGGAGGCGGCGGGGGTGGAGGCGGGGCATTGTGCACGGTAACTCCGTCGACCACGACCTTGCCGAGTTGGCCGGCCGAGTAAGTGCCGGTGACGGAGGTTCCCACGCTGAGGCTATTCAGGAACCCCGTCACCTTGACCTGCCCTGCGAGGATCTGTTCGATGACCAGGTTGTTGATATTGCCCGCGGTGATCGTCCCGGTAGAACTCAGCGAGCCTCCGATCGTCATGGTGTTGATGGTGGCAGTGTCGTCGACCTGGCCGCTCAAGTTGCCAGCGATCGTGAGATTGGCACTCGCACCGTTGGCATTGATCATGACGGAGGGGGCACTGATCATGCCGTCGAGTGCGATCTCAGAGCCGACACCGCTCAGGTTGCCGTAATCGCCGGTAATGATGATCGAAACCGCGGCCTGGATCGTGTTGCCGGCGTCCTGGGTGAAGTTGTCGCCCGCTTGCAGGAACACCGAGCCGGTCGTCGAATCGATCGACGCACCGGTGGCTATCATATCGCCCCGGCTGGCGTCGTGAGTCGACGTCAGGGTAATGTTCCCTACCGCGCTAATACTCTGAGCGATCGTGATCGGGCTCATCGCGGTGACGTTGACCGTACCACCCGATTGCACGCCGGACGAACTCGCACTCGCGAGCACGCCGCCGATAGTCAGGGTTCCATTGTTGACCAGCCAGATGCTGGCCGTGGTGGATTGGGCCTGGACGTTGCCGACCGCGGCCGTGATTGGGCTGTTGGCTGCGCCGATATTGTCGCTGGCGAATAGGTACACTTCGCCGGCTTGAATGTTCTCGATTGCCTGGCTGGTGGGGATCCCGTTGAGGATACTCCCGTCCGGGGCCTCGATGAATGCGGTGCCGCCGTTGGACACCAAGACCGTGTCGATGTTCAAATCACCGACAGGCTGGGTGATGTACACATTCTCGCCGCTCGATGACGTGAGTGTGCCGGTCTCGGCGACGTCGATCTCCAGGCTATCGCTCGCGGTGCCGATTGAACCGAGTGGACCGGCCGTGAGCATGATATCCTGGGCGATGACGTCATCCACCGGGTCGGTCATCGTGGTCGTGTGATCGTCCAGAATTGACCCCAGCTTCGAGGTCAGGAACGCACTTCCCTTGAGCGAATCGACTTCGTTGACGAGCAGGTCACCGGAGACTTTGTCGAGGTTGATGTTCAGGTACGCCTGGGCCACAACCGACCCGGAAAGCTCGAGAGCCACAGGTGCCGCACTGGTCCCGATCGAGTTCGCGTGGTCGCCGTTCAAGCCGGCGATGAGCGAGGCGTTCACGGCATCCACATTCACATCGTTTGACGTATTCCCATTCAGGATTGAGCCGTCGGCAGTCAGGTCGACGTCGCCGGTTGCGGAGAATGCTGTGACGAGGTTCAAATCGCCGTTCACTTCCGAGATAGACACGCTGAGCTCGGCGTTCGCTTCCTCCAGCAGTGCAGCGGGGGCCAGGTCGATCACGATCGGGAGCACGCTCATACCGATCCCACCGGTATTGCCTCCTTCCATGTAGAGGTCGCCACCGATGATGTTGACGCCCCCGGGCGGCTGGGCGTTCACGATGCCGGCGAGGCCAAGGATGCGAACCACGCCGTCCGGGTGGCCGTTCGATACGCCGCCGTTGGCGGTTACCAGGTCGAGTGTGATCGGCAAGAGTGCACCGCCGTTTGACACATCTTGCCCGGAGTCGAGGTCCATGTTCTGGCCGGCGGTTGCGTCCACGACGCCAGTATTTTCCAGGCTGATGCCTTTCTGAAGGTTGATGATCAACTCGACGGGATCAAACGAGGGATCGGTCGGGGACACGGCGACCAGGGTGTTGTTCGGGCCGGCGTTGTAGAATGCGACGTCCGCAGGCTGCGCTGCGGCGAGGTCAAGGGCTTCTTGCTCCGGCAGCGCGCTCGAGAGTGGCAACGCGATCGTATCTTGGCCCGATACCGTGCCGATGCTGCCCGACACGACGATTGCGACGTTCTTGCCCTCGAGGTTGGGATCGGGAATCGTCTGGACGGTCGACGGGAATAACACTGGCTCGAGGATGCCGAGGCTCATCGAGTTTTGTAACTGGCTCTGGCTCCACGCCGCCCGTTGTGATTCGACGTCGACTTCGGACAGGTAGTTGCCGCTGCCCTTGACGTTGGTGAGCTGGATCGGGACCGGCGGTGAGGCGGTCGCATTCGCGTAGCTGGAGGCAAGGCCGATGAAGGCAGAGCTGCCCGTGTTATTGGGGTCCACGATCACGTAGTAAGTATCGCCGTCGATCGGGCCGCTCACAGACCCGCCGTTGGCGTGGTAGATGACGGCCTGGCCCGTGGTGAAAACGTTCTGAGGCAGATCGATCGACAAGCCTTTCGGGTCCACTTGCGAGGCGCCGAACGTCTGGAAGATCGTGGAGAGCACGTTGTCGGTGCCGGTGACAGGGGAAAGCGGAATCGAGACCGGGTTCGTTGCGGTCGCATTGGCATAGCTCGTTGCGAGGTTGATCTGGGTCGGGTCGTCCGGGTTCACGATCACATAGTAGGTGTTGCCGTCGGTGAGGCCGCTCACTGACCCGCCGTTGGCGTGGTAGACTACGCCCTGCCCGCTGGTGTAGACATTACCAGGCAGGCTGATCACGAGGCCTGTGTTGTCGATGTTCGCCGGTCCGAAGACTTCATTGGGGCTGGCAAAGATATCGGAGACTGAATTGCCGGTGCCCTTGATATTGGTGAGCTGAATCGCAGTCGAGTCGATCGCATCCTCATAGCTCGCGGCAAGGCTGATCTCGTTCGAATCGTCAGGGTCGACGATCGCGTAGTACGTGCTGCCGCTCGTGAGTCCGCCGACCGATGAACCACTGCTGGCCTGATAGGTCACGGCCTGGCCGGTGACGTAGCCATTGCCGGGTAGGTCAATCAAGTTGCCGGTGGGATCGATGTCAGCGGGGCCAAAGGTGAGGGTCACGCTACCGCTCAGCGGTGTCTGATTGGCGAGGTACATGTAGCTGGGATTGTACGTGTTGCCCAGCTTGCCGAAGATCGCATTGTCTGTGCGGTATTCCTGAGTATCCGCGTTCGCCAGCGTGGTCAGTGCGTTGCTCACGAACGTCGAGAGTGCGCTGCCGGAAAGCCCCTGCGCGGTGCCTTGGTTTGTGTAATACGTGGTCCAGGCGGCCAGTTGCCCGGGCGGCAGCATCACCTGGAAGGTGGGGTCGAACACGCTCGGGTTAGGCTGCTCATTGCGGAACATCCAGTAGGTTTGATACTCCTGGTCAATCTGGTTCTCATATGCATTGATCGTGTCGTTGATGCTGATCTGGGCCGTGGACTGTGTGGCCAGCATGCTATTCCACTGCGTTTCGAGCTCGGACAGGTTCTGGGTGTCGGGCACCGAGATGTTGTTGGCATCGACCAGGTTGCCATCGGGAACTTCGACGCGGATGTTTCCGGTGACTGAGTCGATCTTGTCGACGCGCAAGTCTCCGGTGGACTGACGGACGAAGACATCGCTCTCGGACGTCACATCGAGATTGTCGACGCTTGCGGTGCCGACGTCGACGACGATGGGCAGCGCATTGCCGGCAGGAACGTCAGCCGTGCCGCTGGTGCCCAGGCTACCGACGGAGCCGAACGAGGCGGTCAGGTTGACCGCACCGCCCTCGATGAGGTTGTTTGCACTGGCCGCCAGGATGCTTTCGTCGGCCGCCAGTGTGACGTTCCCCGTCTTCTGAGAGGTGGTGACCTGGCCGATAGTGATCGAGCCCGATTGGTCATCAATGCTGATGTCGCCGTCGGTGGAGGTTGCGCTCAGTGTGCCCAGGACCGGGTTCGATGCGGTGCCGCTGTTTGTCAGGTTGATCATCACGGGGGTCGTCCCGCCAATGCCGGTCGCGGTGGTCAGAGTGATGTCTTGGCCGCCGACGATTGCCCCTGAGTTCTTTTCTTGGATGCTGCCATCCGGGGCGCTCAAGGTCGTCTGGCCCCCGGCGTTTTGGATCGGGCCATCGATCAGGAGATTGCCCTCGGAGCTCACTGTGACTTCCTGCTGGGGACTGCCTGCGTCATAGCCGATAAAGTCGATGTTGATCGGCCGGTCGGCACGAATGCTGTTGGTATTGATGTTCTTCTTGGGAGTGGTGGTGACGGTCGTCTGATAATATGTTGTCGTGCCGTACCAGGTTGAGCTCTGCGACGAGGTCACGGTGGTCGTGGGAGTACCTATGTCGATCTGGTCATAGGAATACTCATAATCAAAAGAGTCAACGCCGGTTCCCGGGGCGACGCTCGCCAGGCTCGAATCGTCCGTTGCGTTATCGATCCATTCACCAACTTCCAGTGGCGCAGAGTTGCCGGAACTTGTGGTCGAGCTGACGAGGTTGCTCGCGCTCAGAGTGACGACCGAGGCCCACGTGCTCGCCTGGTAGTTATCGGTGACGGTCACCGAAAGTTCCTGCCCATCCTCCCACACGAAACGTGCAGTGGCCGGCTGATAGCTCGCTGTGCGAGCACCGGCATTGGGACCGTTGTACGGGGCCATCGGCGACACGACCAACGCCACACTGCCGTTGGGGTTGGTGTAATAGCTGTTGAAGTAAACCTGCCCGTTCTGGCGATAGTACTCGGTGACCAGTGGAAGCAACTCCGGGTGCAGCGGGTTGGTGGCGACAATGCCCTCTTTGCCTGTGTCGGTGATCTTTAAGAGACCGGCGGTGCCTCCACCCGTGGAGAGGCCAGAAGTGACCAGGGGATAACTGGTGTCGTTGACGACATTGATCGCTCCGTAGCCGTCCAGAACATTGATGTTTCCGCTGCCGGTGCTGAGCATGTCGCCATAGAGTTCCACCAACCCGCCCTGGACGTTGGTCTGCCCCAAGACGAGCTGGCCCGACGGGGCTTCGTAGTAGACATCGATGTTGTCACCCATGGCCTCCGGGAGCAAGAATTCCCGATAGTCATTGGTGAACAATCCGTCGAATGAGACGAAGGATCGGGCGTCGGACAGGTCTCCCTCCTCGTAATCCTGGTACGCGTACGCCGCAGCGCTGATGGCATCGGTCATGCTCTCGTTGAAAGTGCTCCCCGGGATGTCTGGGTTGTAAAGCTCTTGCTCCGTGCTGTCGATCGTCACCTGCTGGTCCGGGTCACCGCTCTGGATGGTGCCGTCGACGTTCAAATACTGGGCGCTCGACGAAAACGTCGTTAGCCACCATGATGTTGCCGGTGCCGGGCGTCGCCAGAGTAGCGGCTACCGCCTGCTCGACCGGAGTGCCGCTGGTGTTCCCATTGATGCCCAAGGGGTAGGGGCCGGGCGCCGGCTGTTGGCCGGTGGCGGCATTGGCCTCAGTGAGGGCCGTGACGCTCGACCAGGGCGAGGTGGACGAGGAGGGGTCGCCGCCGATGCTGTCAGTGCCAGGGACGTAACTCTGGATGAAGTTCGCGCCAGCGTTGATCGTGACCGTCCCGACGTCGATGCTTGCGTTGACAACCACGCTGCCTTGGCTCGTCACCGAGAGCACGGTTGGCGGAGCTGAGATGTTTCCGTCGAGGTCAATATCCGGGCTGGTGAAGTTGTCGCCTTCGAAATTGGAGTTCCCCGGAGCCGTCGCGTTGAACGTGTTCGTGATCGTGATCGTGGGCGCCACGGAGGTATTGGCGGCCTGGATTGTGAACGACGGCGCGGTCATGTTCTGATTGACTCCCCCGATGGCCGAGTTGCTCGTGACAGTCGTTCCATCGAAGAAGACAGTGCCGCCGAAGCTTTGCGGGATCGTGATCTGGCCAACGCTCAGGTAGGCAGGGCTGTTGTTGGTGATGGTAACGCTCACATTGCCAGGCGCGATCAGGCTACCGCTGCCCTCAAGGTTATTGCCGTTCACGTAGATCGTGCCAGCCTCGGCAAAGATGGGGGCGAGCCTGATGAATGGTACAGCGTCAATCGCGCCGGGGTAGACTACGGTTCCGTCGGTTTCGGTCTGGGCCAGGCCTAGTTGTGATAATTCAGCCTCAACCTGCTGGATGTCTGACTCATAGGCGGCCACGGCGGCAGTGTCGCCTGTGTAGGCGACCACCAAGCTCTCCAGATTCGCAAGCTCGGTCGTCAGGTCGTCGACGAGGTTTTCTGTATCCTGGGTGAACGTGATGGGACCGGTCACCGTGTAATCGGTCGGGTTTTTCAGGATGTCCGACTGGATCGTCAGTGACTGGACGTTGTCGATGCCGAGCTGGATCGTGCCATTGACGGTAACCGTGGTCGTCGTGTTGACGATGCCGGTGCCGGTATGAACGTCCGAGGAAACGCCGTTGCCGCCGAGCAAGCTGGCCACGCCGCTGGTCACGGCGGTGAGCCAGTCCTTGCCGATACCGACTGCGTTCGTGACCGCATTGCCGTGTTGTTCAGCCATGAGGTTGGCGTTGCCCGCGGCCTGGAGCAATGCGCCGGATGCGACATTGACGGTGTTGGTCTGGTCGGTCTCGCATTTCGAGGTGAGTTCGAACGTCGGGACGGCCGAGGCGTTCAGCTCGTAAGCGGTCGATCCCGTGGTCAGATCGTTGAGATCGCCGCTCATATCACCGCCGGCGATCAGGTTCAGGTTGCCCTGCGCCTGCACGACGGCGCCTGGATCGACGTTGACGGCGTCATCTTCGGCGATGGTTGCTTCACCGGCGATTGCGCCCGGTGAAGCTGCGCCGTAGGTGTGGACCGTGGGTGCTACCGTGAGGTCGGCGGTGGTGCGGGTGTCGAGGTTGACGTCGCCCACCGTGTAAATGGTGGCATTGGGGCCGATCTGGGCAGTTGCATCGTTGGTATCGGCGTGAATGGTCGACGTGGCGTCAGAGTTGTCGATCAATCCGCCGGTATCGAGGTCCACGTTGTCGGAGCCATCGACGTTGTTCAAGGCGTACAGCTCGAACAGGCCTGGGTCGGCAATGCTGCCTGTGACATCGATACTGGCACTCGCGCCCACGTCCGCAGTGGTGTTGTTAGCGATGGTCGTCGTGCTCTGGGCGGCGTTGCCCACCAGCACGCCACCCGACCCGGCGCTGACGTTATTCTGGCCCGAGGGAACCAGGTTTTTCTCGGTCGTGTTCGTTGCTAGAACCTGGAGGCTCTGGGTGACGATCTGAGCGAAGTTGCCGATGTGGGCGTTGACCGTGGAGTTGTCAGTGTTGTTGGCCCACGAGCCGCTCTTACCGGCCAGAGCGGCCTGGGTCGTATTGGTCTGGCTGTCGAACTGGGCGGTGTGCAGCGCACTGATCGAGAGGCTCAAGAGATCGAGGCTCGTCCCCGGGCCGGTGTTATCGGCGATGGAGGCGGATGTGCTGCCCGTGGTGTTGGTATCAGCCATTGCGGCAGCACCGGCGACCACGCCGCCGCTACCTGAGACTGCCTGGGCGAAGTTGACATCATCACCATCGGCCGAGATCGAGAGCGCAGGTCCGCTGCTTTGCTGGTATTCCACCGGCTCGCCGAGATAGAAGCTGTTGGGGCCGACGTCGATGTGGCTTGTGCCGCTACTCTGCGACAGGGCCGTCGCCGGGTCGAAGGCAACCGGTGCGGCCCCGATCAGATCGACGGGGGTTAGTAGGTGGTCGCCTACGGAGAACTTCGGCTGGGAAAGGGCGATTGTGATGGCGCCGCTGCCAGGCTGCGGGAACTTGCCGCCGGATGTCATGAGCGCGTTCTGCGACGAGCTTGCCAGGCTGATCAGGTTGGGGTTGGACGGATCAGGGACCACATAATAGATTGTCCCGTCCTTGAGGTTGCTGATCGGATCGCCTGCACTCAAGGAGACGTCCGTGCCCACCGTCGCACTCGTGACGGCGCTCGACACGGCGGTCGCCGTGTTGGATCCCGCCGCGATGATCCCGCCAAAGCTACTGGTGCCCAGCGCGGACTGGTCGGTGAAGTTGTTCGCCTCGACGTTGACCACATTCGAGATGTAGAGCGTCGTCTGGTTGGCAATGGAACTGGTGACGGTCCCGGTGTCACTGGCGGTGCTCGTGGTGGCAGTGGCGCCAACCAAGTACGCGCCGGCTGATCCGCTGGCGCTGGAGCTGACGGTGTCGTTGCTGTTGGGAGGGGATGACCCCGTGCTGAGGTCCGGGAGAATCGAGGGCTCGATGACGACTCCTAGGTTAGCATGAGGGCCCGTGAGGGAAGCCCCCACGCCGACATCCAGGGTAGCGGCGATGATCGTGGTGCCGTTGCCGCCCGCTGTCGCGGTCACGGTCGGAGCGTCGGTCGCGCTGGCGACCGATGCGCCGACGGCAGCCACGCCCGCAGACACGCCGGTGACCTGAGCGATGGCCTGGGGTGTGACGTTCGCAGTGACACTGACGGTATCGGCCACATCGATCTGGCCGCCGTTGCCGGTGGTAGCGGTGATCGTCGGGTCGATGATGGCTGTGCCATCAGCCCCGTCGCCGGCGACGACTCCGCCTGAGGCCGCGGTGGAGTCGGCCGTCGCGCTGTCAACGCCGGTCGCGGTGATCGACACATCGCCTCCGCTGGTCAGGTTGACGTCCGCATCTGAATGGGCAACGGTCCAGCCGCCGTCAACGGCCGTGGCGAGGCTGATGCCGACGCCGACCACGCCCAGCCCTGCGCCGATCGCCTGCGCCTGGGCGTTCGGTTGCGACGTCGCCTCCAGCGACACGTCGTACCCCGCCGTGAGCGAGGCACCGGCGGCGATGCCGGCGTTGACGGTGGGGGATGCCGTTGACGTCGCATCCGATCCGGCGGCACCGACCAGGATCGCGCTGCGCTGGAACCGGCCATGGAGTCGGCGTCCCCATTATACTGGTCGGCCTTCACGGTGATTTCGTCGCTCGCCTGGAGTTGGGCACCGGCGCCGATCTCAGCCGAGACGTTGGGAGAACCAACAGCGTTGGCAATGGATGCTCCCAGCGACGCGGCCGCTGTGATGGTGACCCCGAGCGCCGTGGCGGACGCGCCTCCGCCGGCCTCAGCAGAGTCATAGATGCTGCCGCTGACGGTCACGTTGCCGGAAATGGAGGCGCTGACGGTCGGATTGGACTCGGCGCTGGCGTACACACCCGTCGCACCCGTGTACCCGGCCGCGACTCCGTACGACTCTGCCGTGGGCGAGTCGTAGGAGTCAGCCTCCACGGTGACTTCGGTGACGGTTCCGATCTGGCCGATCTGGGCGCCGGAGCTGATGCCGGCCGACGGCCCGCCGGCGGCACTCGCGATTGCAACGCCCACCCCGGCCGCGACGCCTCCGAAGTCACCGCCCAATGCCTGCGCCGATAGTGAGCGGTCCGACTCGGCCGTGACCTCAACTCCTACCCCGCTGGCTTGCGGGATCGTTACCCCGCTGTTGAGCGTGGCTGACTCGGTGCTCGAGTCCTGGATGTCGACGACCTGGGCGCCGACGCCGACAATACCGGCTGTTCCAGCAAAGGCGGTGCCGCTTGAAGTGTCGTTCTGGAGGTCGGCGTCGACAATCACGCTGCTGCCGGCGCTGATCGTGGACATCTGGTCGATGTACGACTGCGTATTCGCATCAATGTTGGCGATATCGACCGACCCGCCGATCCCGACGGCCCCAGCCGATAGGCCGCCCACCATGCCGGTGTAGTTGACTTCGCTATCAGCTTCGATGTCGACGACGCCCCCCGCAGTTACGCTGACGCCGGAACTGATGAACGCCACCGTGCCTGCTGACACCGCCGTGCTGTTGACCGCGCTGGCAACCGGGTCACCGGTTATCGAGCCGCTGAGCCCGCTCTGGGCCGAGCTGATGTTGCCGCTGATATCCTGTGTGTTGCCGGCCGCGCCGTTATTGTTCGGGGCGGTCAGCGAGCCGATCAGAGCTGATGCCCCTCCTGCCTGGCCTTCTGCATTTGTGCCGGAGCTGGCGAGCCCATTGTTCGGAAGGGCGTCTACGGTGCCATCGCTCGCGTTGCCGTCGGTATAGCCGGCGCTGTACGGCTGGCCGATCGACCAGACCGATACCGACCCGACCAAGCCCACGATTCCGACGGCGGCGCCCAGCGCGTAGGTCGAAACGCCGTCGTCAGAGAGAGCGTTGACCGCGACGTAGCTAATCGCGTCGACGACGGAGCCGCTCGCGATGTAAGCCTGGGTCGAGTTGTTCATGAGGCCGACGTCGACGCCGCCGGCAATGCCGGCGATGCCTCCGCCCAGCCCGCCCGCAAATGAGAAGTCGGAGGCCTGGTTGACCGCCGAGACGTTGACGGCCTGGTTCGAGCTGGCCTCGCTCGAGCTGGTGTTGATGTGCGCGTCATCGTCGATAAAGGCCTGCGTGTCCGAATCGAAGATCTCGACCGATACGCCTCCAGCCAGGCCGGTGAAGAAGCCAGCGGCGCCGGCCGCCACGACGTTGGTGAGGCTCTCATTGGTGGCCGCCTGAACTGCGACACCATAGAACTCAGAGTCAGTCCCGAAGCCCGCCCCGCTGAAAATGCCCGACAGGCTGGATCCATTGCCCAGGGCGTTGACCGTCGCGTGGCTGCCGATGAAAGCCTCGGTGTCCTTGTCCAGGAGAGCAATACCGACCGCACCGCCGACGCCCGCTCCGACGGCTCCGACCGAGAGGCTGCCCGTGATCAGGTAAGCAACCGTGCCGTCGGTGGCGTCGACCAGGATGCTGCCGCCTGCGTTCACTTCTGCACCGCCGGCATCCGTCGTTGCGCTATCGCCGATATACGCCCACGTCGTATCGTTCACACGGACGTACGAGACCGAACCGCCGACGGAGGCAGTGCCGGAGACGGCTCCGGCCGCGGCGATCGACAGGACGTCGCCGCCGGAGTGCGCTTCGACCTCGATATTGCCATCGGCAGCCACGATCGCGCCGTCGTCGATCGCCGCCGTGGTTGTGTTGTTGATCACCACCACGACGACACCCGGCGTGACGCTGGCCGTGCCCGAGATCGATAGCGCAGCGGCAATCCCCAGGAACGAGGCGTCGTTGCCGGCTGCGACGAGGACCGACTGGCCGCTGTTGGCACCGCTGTTGCTCGCGTTGATCGCAGCGCCGAGCCGATGTACGCGTCGGTATGGTTGGTCAGCACAGCGACCGAGCCGCTCAGGTTCACTGCGACGGACCCTGAAACGCCGCCGTCGACGCTGACGCCCTGCAAGGCGTCGGAATTCATGGCCGTGATTGCCAGCCCGGAGACCGTTTGTGTAACAGGCGTGGCGATCCGCTCCTGGTCGAGCCTGGGGCTGGTCAAACTATTCCCGGAGCCGGTCAAATTGGCACTGATCGGCTTCGGCGCAACGACGCCGACCGATGAGTCGTACGGAGCGTATGAGATGCTGAACTGGCCATTGTCGCCTTCGACCGAGTTGCTGCCCAATCCCCTGGCTCCGATGTGGGCGCCGGCCCCGATGAAGGCTTCAGTTGTCTTGGTGATGACCGGTACTCCCGCCGCCGCCCCGATGCTGGCCGTGCCGGACCCCGAGAAGTTGCCCGACAAGATGTTGAGCACGGTTTGCTCCGACGCCGCGACCAGGATGCTCCCGCTCGCCTGGACGGTCGTGGCACCTGCAGGTCGGGTTGTCAGGGTCGTCGCCGATGAATGCTCGCGTGGTGATCAAGAGGACATAAACTCCGGCCGATCCGACGATCGCGACGGTGCCGACTTGCGCCAACCGCCCCGGTTACCGAGGTGAGGTTCTCGGCCGAAATGGCCTGGACAAGGACGTTGCCGTCGACAGTAACCGTGGCCGTTGCGATATACGCCTGTGTGTTCTTGGTGATCGAGTCGATGTCGACCCCCGCGCCCAAGCCAGCGTCAGCTCCTGCGGCGAGCGCACCGGCCGTGCTCAAGAGCGTGAGCAAGTCGGCTGCCGTGACCATAACGCCTGGTCCGCTCCCCGGCGAGCCATCGGTGGCTGTGATGTTCGCCCCCGGGGCGACGTAGGCCAATGTAGCGTCGTTGAGATCGTTGACCGCGGCCGAGCCAGCGATGGCCGCCGTCAGCGAGGCCGAGCCGCCGACGGCGGTCGTCTGCAAGTTCTGGAACGCCGTCGCCGTGACGGCCATCCCGGTGAATGACGTCGTGGCACCCGGTGAATTGCCAGTGAGGACCTGGATTGCACCCACGGTCCCCGCGGCCGTGATCTTATCGTTGGACCCGATGTATGCATTGGTGTTCTCGGTATCGACAACCGTCGAGACCGCGGCACCGACGCTCGCGTTGCCACCTACGTCGAGCTGGCCGGCGAGCGTGGTCACCGCCGACTGATGGCTCGCCTGAACGAGCACGCTGCCCTTGGCGTCGACCGTCGTATCGTGGTCGACGAAGGCATTGGTCGTGAGCGACAAAACCTCGATCGAGGCCGTCCCGGCGATGCCCACCGACTCGCCGAGGCCAGCCGCCGCCGTGACCGAGTTGAACGTTCCGTTCGTGCCCGACTCGACCGCGACGTTCTGGGCCGCGTCGACCGTCGCCAAGTCGGAGATGTAGGCCTGCGTATCCTCGGTGACGATGTTCACGTCGAGGGCCGCGCCGACTCCAACGTTGGTACCGCCGCCGACCCCGCCGGCCCAGTCCGTGATCGTCATCGTGTCGGACGCTGACACGGTCACCCCTTGGTCGGAGTTGGCGGTCGGGTAAGTCGCCGTGCCGGTCAAGGTATTGAGCGACACGTTATTGTTGATGTAGGCAGTCGTCGTCTCGGTGATCACGTTGACGATGAACGAGCCGGCGACGCCTGTTCCGCCCGACGCGATCCCCGCGCCCGCGGCGAACGCGGTCGGATGGAGCCCCGAGATATCGGGGATGCCGAATGACGAGGGGATGCTGTCGGCCGACGGACTGAACGACGACTGCGCCGTGACCTGGGTAAGGTCGGCGACATTCGCCTCAACGTTGGCGTCGATGAACGAGAGCGTCGTGTCGTTGACCACGTTGACGGCGACGGCGGCACCCGCGCCAGTACTTCCGCCCATGGCGAGGGTGAAAGCGATGTTCTGAAGCGTGTTCACGCTCGATGATTCAACGGCGAGGCCGCCGAACGACTTGAGCTGGGTGCCAGCGCCGATCGAGGCCTGCGTGTTCACGGTGATGACGTTGATCCCGACCGAGCCGGCGACGCCGACCTGCTTCCCGTTCCCCTCGCCCAGCCCCTGCGACGTGAAGTCGTTCACCTTCCCGCTTGTCTCGAGTGCAGTCACGTTCACGCCATGAGCGGAAATGACGTCGGAGGAGCCGATCGTGGCATTGTTGGTCACGTTGGCGACGTTCAACGACACGGCGGCACCGATCGAATCCTGGTTGGTCGCTGCCTGGCCGTTGGCCAGGGCATTGGCGCTGGTCTGGTTGGTGGTTCCGGCCGTGAGCAATCCCCCGGATGTCACCGTCAGACCGTCATCGATCGAGGCGACCGCGCTGGTCGTTATCACGTTGACCGAGACGGCCGCAGCGATACCCACTTGCGATTGGCCCTTGCTGCCACCCGATGCACTGCTCGCTTTGCTGGTGGGCGAGGTCAACTGGCTGTTCGACGAGGGCGGCAGCGCGATTTCGGGTGACTTCAAGCCTCCTTCTGACTCGGCGAACGCGGCCTGGTTGACGGTCTCCTGGTCCGCGGTACCGTTGCTGCCGGTGGTCTTGGAGCTGGAGCTGGGGGCCCCGTTCTCGCTGGCCTTGGCCGTGGCCTGGCCCGACGCGGTGGCTGCCGCGGTGACCGACACGGCGCCCCCGGCCGTCACGTTGCGGTCCAGGTCAGCCAGGAAGGAGTCTTGCACGTCATTGACAACCACCGTGGCCCCGATGCCGACGCTCCCGCCCTGGTCGGCGGCGTCGGCATCCGCCGACGAAACCACCGTGAACGACCCGCTGGCTCCGATCGTGACCGCGCCAGTGGCATTGAGCGTCTGAGTGTCCGAACCGACCCGGGCCGTCGTCAGGTCGCTGGCAATCACGATCGCGATGCCCGCGCCGACTGCCACCGATCCGGCCGCCCCGTTCTTCGCCGTGGTCGTGATCGTGTGGGGCGAGCTTGCGGTGACCGTCACGCCGCCTGCACCGGTCAGGCTTGCTCCATCCTCCACCTCGGAGTCGGTGGTGTCCGAAATGATGTTCAGGGCGAGCGACCCACCGACGCCGACGTTGCTGGCTGAGACGCCGCTGTTCGTCGCGGGCACGGCCGTCGCGGTGTCAGCCGAGTTGTTTACCGAAGTCAACGAGACGTTGCCGGCGCCGGCCGCGACCGAGGCGCCGGTCTCGATCAGGGCTTGACTGGTATCGCTCACGATGTTGACCGCGACTGAACCGGCCACGCCCGCGGTCGCCTTTTTGCCGCCGGCTCCGGAGGTTGCCGAGGCGGTGAACGAATTCATCGGTGTACCGGTGCCGGTCATGCCTGCATTGACCAACACATCCTGGGTGTTGATCGTCGTCGGCCGGCCGGTGGCTGACTGGATCGTCGCCTCGTCCGAAGCATTGACCAGGTTCAAGGCCACTGCCGCGCCGACACCGGTCTGATCCATTCCCGAGGCGTTCCCACTGGCGGTCGAGCTGGCGGTCGTGGTATTGGTGGCGCTGAGCGTCAGTGTGCCACCCGTCGACGTGATGGTCAGACCGCTAGGGATTGTGGCATTGGCCTCGCTGTCGGCGATGTTCACGGTGACGGCCGCCGCCACGCTGACCTGGCCGTCGGACGTGCTTGCCGAGGGAGTGGACGCAGCACCGCTCGAGTTGCCGGCGCCAACCGAAGGCATCGCATTGCTTTCGGTGTTGGCGTAGTTTCGCTGCGCTGTGTTCTGGCTGTCGACATTGTTGCCATTCGTGTCTTTACCGTCATTCTTGCCATCGTCGTTATTTCCTCCGGAGGCGCTAGCCGTCCCGGTGGTCGCGCTTGAGCTCGAGGCAGTGGCCACGAAGGATATGTTGCCAGCAGCCGCGACGTTGCTGGCAGTGGTGGCGGTGGTCTGGTCGGTGGCAATGGTCATGGCCACCGAGGCACCAACCGCAGCGCTCAAGCCAGCCGCGGTCCCACCGGCTGTGCTCGCGGTCGAGCCAGTGTGTGTGGCCGTCGCCGACAGTGCGCCACCCAGGGTGAGGGGGCTCCCGCTGCCGACCTGTGCCGTGGTGGTGTTGCTGGAGATCGAGATTGCCACGGCGGGGCTGACAGCGACACCGCTTTTCGAAGCGGCCCCAGCCGTGCTCGTCGTGGTCATCGTGTCGCTCGAGCTGGCGCTCAGAGTCAAGTCCTGGGCGCCGGTCAACTGCGCCGTGTTTTCGAGATCGGCTTGCGCGGTGTTGGTCGCAATGTTCAAGGCCAACGAGGCCCCGACGCCGACCTGTGAACCCATGCTTCCCCCCGTAAACGGGAGTGCCGAGGCCGTCTCGGTGATGGTGTTCTGAGCATTGAGCGTTACGTCGTCGCCGCTGGAGACTGCCAGCGTGTTGCCAGCCGTGATGGCTGCGTCACTCGTGTTAAAGACGAGGTTGATGGCCACGGCACCAGCCACACCAACGTTTGTGCCGCCGGGCCCTGACGTCGCCTGGGCGCCAAAGCTGTTAGAGCCAGGTGTAAGGGCCTGCACCGTAATCACCGGTGCCGAGAGATTCGCGTCTGCCTGGATCGAGGCTTCGTTGGTCGCATGGGCGAGGTCAATGGCAACCGCCACTCCGACGCCGGTGGTACCGATGGTTGCGCTGCCGTCGGCCGTCGTCGAGTCGTTGGTGCTCGAGCTCGAGTCGATGTTGATCGCACTCGTGCCAGTGATTTGCCCCGTGGAAGCAATATACGCTTCGGTGTCCCGCGTCAGATCGGTCACCGCCACGGCGCCGACAATGCCCACGGCACCGTCGCTGGTGTCCGCGTTGTACGTCGTCAGGTCCGTCTGGGTACTCGGATCGTTTTGCGTCGCTCCCAGAGGCGTCGACTTGGCGGTGGTGGTGGCAGTGGTGTTCGACGTCGACGAGATGGTGACCGTGGACCCCGAGGCAGCGGCGCTGCCGTCGATGTAGGCTTCGGTTGCGGTATTGACCAGGGAGATGGCCACCGTGCCGCCACTGGCGGTTGGCCCGGCGACTGTTCCGTCTGCGTCCGCCGTGGCATTCGTGGTATTCGTCGCTGTGACGGACAAGCTACCCGCTGCCGATACCTTTGCAGAGCCCGAGATGTGCGCGATGGCGGTCGAGGTGACGGACGAGTCGGCGACCGCCGCATCGATTCCGGTGGAACCCGGCGCGTTGACGGGCGCATCCGCAGTGATCATGGCAGTTGAGGTCGCCGCGATTGTGACGTCACCCATCCCGGTGATCTGAGAGCCCGTACTCGGAGACGTGGGGTCAATCGCGATGGTCGCATTGGAGCCGACATTCACATTCGCCAGGTTCGCACCCAGGATCCCGTTGCCGCTCGTCGAGGCGGTCATTGTAACAGTGGCGTCGATGGTGATATCGTTGTCCGCCTCGATCTTTGAGCTCGAGATGGTAATCGTCGCAGTGGCCTGGCCTGTCGTGCCGCTTGAGCCGCTCGTGCCCGTCTCGCTATCGGCGACCTCGAACGAGACGCCGCCTGCTGTGCTGAAGCCGCTGTTGGCAATGGTCAGTGCAGTGACGTCGGACACGCTCACCATCGCGCCCAGACCGATCGGCGTGGCAACGCTCCCGAGGCCACTGAACGTGACACTCTGGTTGGACATGCTGCTGCCGGTAACGCTGAGGCCGGACGCGAAGTTAGAGGGGAGGAACATTCCTCCTCCGTAGCCGGTACCAGTGACGTCGACGTTCGTGCCATCAAAAGTGATCATTGCGCTGTCACCTGCCGCGCCCAGGTTGACGTCCAGCACCGAGGCGGTACTGATGCTCGCAGTGACGGCCAGCAAGGTCCGATCTTCCAGAGCCTGAACCATCAGGTCCCGAAACGCGAACCGCTTGCGCCGCGCCGCCGCGCGAGACCGAAAACTGACAACGTGTACCTGCTTTGCCCCGAACCGGCGCAACCACTCGCGAGCCACAGGTGGAACTCCTTGGTGCGAAAGAACCTGAGCGGGATGCCCTAACCAACGATGGCTGTAGACGATAGGGCTGCGATCCTGTGGCCACCGCAGCGATTCACACGACCTGGGGCACGAAGGATTGGCCGCTCACCGTCCGTGGTGAGCGACCCTTTGTGCCAGAAATGAGATTCCTCACCTCTATCAACGGGTATTCCAGAACGGCTCGAAACCTTACAGGTGTGCCCTGGTTTTTCAATTCGCCGTTGGGTGAAGGACGTGTCGACCTTGAAATGGTTACCGAATGGGTAGGGAGCCTACGTCGAAAAGACTTCGAATTCGATCGCGCAGGGTTCGGTCACCTCACACCAGCAAGCAAAGCCTCGATCTTTGCCTCCACATCGAGTGAGGCCGGGTGGCCGCGCCACACGATGCGGTCATCGCGACCCATCACGAGGGCCGTCGGCACGCTGGTGATCGAGTAAGCTATGCAAGAATCGGCCTCTTTCGTCATGCTCACTCAAAGACGACCGTACGGATGCCGTCCACCAGGACACGGTCTTCGAGGTGCCAGCGCACGGCTTGGGCCAGGACGCGCCTCTCGACTTCCCGGCCGATGCGAATCATGTCGTCAACACCGTCGCGGTGTGAGATGTGGGCGACATCCTGGTTCAGGATCGGCCCGGCGTCGAGCTCGGCGGTGACGTAGTGAGCTGTGGCTCCGATGATTTTCACACCTCGTTCATAGGCCTTATGGTAGGGACTTGCTCCGACAAAGGCCGGCAGAAATGAATGGTGAATGTTGATGATCGGCCGGCGACAGGACTCGAGGAATTGAGGCGAGAGGATCTGCATGTAGCGAGCTAGCACCATCAGGTCGATCTGGTGATCTCGGAGCAGGCTTTCCACCTTTGTCTCCTGCTCGTGCCTCGATTGTTCCGTCACTGGCAGATGATGGAACGGAATTCCGTGAGCCTCGACCTTCGGCGCCAGGTCGGCATGGTTGGAGATCACCAGCGGGATCTCAGCATCCTGCTCGCCCGCCTCCCACCGCCAGAGCAGGTCGATCAAGCAATGCCCCTGTCTGGAAACCATGATCGCCATGCGCTTGGGGCGATCGGTAAAGCTGACTTGCCAGTTCATCCCATGCTGGCGAGCAAGCGGGGCGAATGCCGCATCGAACTCGTCCCGGCCCAAGCCGAAGCCTTTGCTCTCGATCTCGAGCCTCATGAAAAAAGTCGCCTTCGGCGAATCACTCACATGCTGGTCGGCGCTCAAAATGTTCCCATTATGCAGGGCAATGAAACTCGAGATGGCCGCGATCAAGCCTTTATGATCGGGACAGTCGATCAATAGCCGGATGTTATAGCTCATCGTCCCATCCGATTCAGAAGAGCCTCGGCTCCCTGGTCGCGCAAAGCCCGTGCGGCCCGGCGGCCGAGGTCTTGAGGCGCATCAAGCGGTCCGTAGAGCGCAACCACGACGCGATCGCGGCCATCGGGATCATACACAGCAGCATCGAGAGCCAGCATGAGGCGACCGGGCTCGGGTCCATCGCAATCAACATCCCTGGCCCAGGCAGCCAGGGGAAGAGTACAGCCCCCCTCGAGTGCGGCCAGAAGAGCGCGTTCGGCCTCGACGCCGCGGCGGGCCGCGGAATCATCAAGGGGCTCGAGCAGAGCTTGAACGGGCGAATCATCACGCCGACACTCAATTGCGAGGGCCCCCTGCCCCACCGCCGGCAAGAAAGCCGGCGGTTCCAGTCGCTGGGTGACGTGCCGCTCGAGCCCTAGCCGGCGCAGCCCCGCCCAGGCGAGCACGACCCCATCGAGCCTTCCTTCCAGAGCCTGGTTCAGGCGGGTTTCGACGTTGCCTCGCAACGTGACGACCTCGACGTCTGGACGCAAAAAAAGCAGTTGTGCGCGCCGTCGCGGCGAGCCCGTGCCCAGCCGCGCTCCAGGCGGCAGACCCGCAAGCGTTTGGAGTCTCGGCGCGATCAATGCGTCAGCCACATCCTCGCGCACCGGCACCGCTGCCAGGATCAAGTCGGCTGGCCCCTCGGTCGGCAAGTCTTTCAAACTGTGAATCGCCACGTCGACTGACCCGGACTGGACCGATCGCTGGATCTCCTTGGTGAACAAGCCCACTCCACCAATGGCAGCGAGAGGTGAGTTGCGGTCGCGGTCTCCTTGTGTCTTGATCTCGACCAGCTCGACGACCAGTCTCGGATGGAGCCCGCGCAGGCGTTCGGCCACCCATTCGGCCTGCCACTTTGCCAGGGGACTGCCACGAGTGCCGATCCGGATCGCGTCTTTGGCCGGTGTGTGAGTCATGAGTTATTGTGCCTACAAGGTTTTTCGCTCTGTGCGCGCGATGGTCATGACGACGACCTGGGCAGCACCGGCACGCTTGAGCGCTCTTGCCGCCTCGCCGCAGGTTGCGCCGGTTGTCAAGACGTCATCGACCAGGAATACCGTGCGGCCGGCTAATCCGGGTCGGGCACGAGCACGGAACGCGCCGTGCATGAGCTCACTTCGCGCGGTTCGCCCGAGATCAGCCAGCTTGGGCGTTGCCGCCACGCGGCGCAGCAACCGGTGGACCGGCAGCTTGAGCCGGCGTGCCAGTTGATCTGCCAGCTCGTCGGCCTGGTTGTACCCCCGTTGCCAGCGGCGCCACCAGTGCAGGGGAACCGGGACGACCCAAGCATCGGTCGGTAGACGCGCCAGGGCCTCGGATCGCGCTTCGATCAGGAGGTCACTGAGCCAGAGGGCCAACCAGGCGTTCCGCTCGTGCTTGAGCCGCAAGCACAAATCGCGAAGTACTCCCTCGTAAATCCCCAGCGCGAGGGATCTGTCGAAGCCCAGCGAATGGTCCCGACACGCTGCGCAACCGCTCTTCAAATCCGCGAACGGACCGCCCTGAAGACCACAACGAGGGCAGGCCGATGCTCCAGCGAGTACAGCTTGCTCCAGTAATTCCTTCCGGCACGACCGGCAGAATGCCCCGCGCGTTCCCTCCGCGCCGCAGACCGCGCACGACCACGGGAATATCAGGTCGCCGACCGCTGTGCCCAAGCCGCTCATCCACCCCGCGAACGTTGCTCGCAGGGCAACAGACCGAGGGAATCGCTCAGAGAAACACAACCAGCGCTGGGAGAACATCAGCGAAAGCTCGAAGGGATTGAGGTTATCCGTGCTGACTCGAGTTTCTCATCATCGTGGGTGCAGTTATGGGGGCTCGTCTTCGTTTTTCACGGAGAGCCCGCCGCGCCGCGCTGTCCGGTCAGGAGGTAGGGCTCAAGCTGTTCACGAAGCTGATTTCTGGCTCGCGCCAAGAGCGACTTGACGGCTGCTGGTGAGCGTCCCATCACATCGGCGATCTCTGCATAGCTCATCTCCTCGAACTTGTTGAGCAGGACAGCCAGCTTCTGGTCTTCGCTGAGGACGGCAAGTGCATCGCGGACCAGGTCGGCCAGCTCAGTCTGCCGCATCTGGGCGGAAGGGGTTCCTTCCCTTCCTGCAAGCTGGTGGGCGATCGAAGCGACCGCCTGCGAGTCAGTTCCCCCACCGCCGATCGGAACGCTGGGGTTACGGCCTTTGCTTCTCAAGTAATTCAGGGCCAGATTGTTGGCAATGGTGAACAGCCACGTCGAGAATTTGGCCCGAGCCCGGTAGCCCTTGCGAGCTTTGTAGATCCGAAGGAACACTTCCTGGCAAAGGTCTTCGGCTTCTTCGCGATTGCCGACCAGGTGAAACAAGATGCCCACCAGGCGATTTTGATAGCGCTCGACCAGGGTTTCGAACGCACCGGCGACGTCGGCTCGAACCTGGATCATGAGCCGAACGTCCGGATCACGCGCCTCCAGTTGCTGCTCCAGGTTATCGGCCTCTAGGCCCACCGAGGCATCCTCCCACGAAAGACCGGCCAATCCCGGTTCCGAACGTCGGAACCATGAAGTCAGGGTGAGGCGAGAGACCGGGGCTCACAACCAGCCGCGACCGTGGTCAGGGTATCGTCGCGCTCGAGGCGAGGATTGTCTTCCGGCTGTTGACCGCTGCTCTGGTCGTGGTCAAGCCGGTGGCGGAGTTGACCGCAAGCTGCGTCAATCGCCCGCCCCTTGGTCTTCCGCACCGTCACGCTGATGTTCGCCTTGCGGAGAATGGTCGCGAACCGGTCGACCGCCTCGGCATCGGGCCGCTCAAACAGCAAACCGGCCACCGGGTTATAGGGAATGAGATTGACGTGTGCGCGGCGCGCTGCCAGCAGCCGGCCGAGAGCCCGGGCATGGGTTGACTGGTCGTTGATGCCTCCCAGGAGAACATACTCGTACGTGACCTGCCGGCCAGTTTGACGAAAATACTCATCGGCCGCTAGAAGAACCGCGCCCAGGCCGATGGCTTCGTTGACCGGCACCAGCGTATTGCGCAATGCCTCGGTTGGCGCATGAAGCGATACCGCGAGATGATACTGCCGATCGAACGACGCCAGCTTCCTGATCTTCTCGGGCAGACCCACCGTCGAAATGGTGACTCGCCGCTGGCTGATCCCCAGTCCCTCTTCGGGCGAGCAAATCCGATCGAGCGCAATCACCAGATTGTCGAGATTCGCCAGGCTCTCGCCCATCCCCATGACGACAATGTGCGTGACCGTCTCCTCATGCGGCAGAAGGTTGCGCAATTGCAGAACTTGCTCGAGAATCTCGTCGACGCTCAAGTTGCGCTCGACGCCCTGGAGGCCACTGGCGCAGAAGACACAGCCCATCCCGCAACCGACCTGGGTGCTCAAGCAGACCGTCCGCCGCGATCCTTCCGTCATCAGGACGCATTCAATCCGGCGGCCGTCCCGGCACTCAAGCACCAGCTTGTCGGTGCCATCGGGTGCAACATCATGATAGACGACCCGAGTACCGAAGACTGTCCAGTCGTCGTCGATCCGCCGCCGCAGTGTTCTGGGTAGGTCCGACATCAGCTCGAACGATCGGGCCCGGCGCTGAAAGACCCAGTCGAGCACCTGCCGCGCGCGGTAACCGGGCTGGTCTTGCTCGACCACCCACCGGTGCCATTCTTCGGCCGAGACCGATAGGATCGGTCGCTTGAGAACAATCGGCGCGACGTGACCCTCCTCCTGCCCAGCGCACGCGGAACCCGGCGCGATAATGGACACCTGAGCATCGGCCTGACCGCGATTCATGCGGACCTCAAACTCAAGAGGGCTTTCGGCTTGATCTTCTTGTCATTGTAGTGAGGCATCTTCTTGCGGCCAAGTCGTCCGAGGCGACTCACATCGACGGCTTGAATCCGGAACTCGGCGATAAGCCGTGGACTCCATGATTGTCGGGGACTCAAGCCTTGCGACACCCAAACCACGCTGTAACATCGAGGCTAATCAGAACACCTCCGGGTACGCCCTACGCCCGGCTGCGCCCTCTCCACCCTTCCGGGAGCCACCGACCAAGAATGGTAGTCAGCAACGACATCATCGACATGTGGCGGGTGCCGCACGGCAAGTCAATTCGGCTCAAAGATTACGATCCCGGCTGGGCTGGCGACCCGAAGCTCCCCAAGGAAAAGCGCAAGCAATTCGCCGAACAGGTCCTTTCGCAAGACGTTTCCGCGCTGGCCGCTGCCCAGGACCGGTTGTACGCGGCCAACCGCTGGTCGGTTCTGATCATCCTTCAGGCGGTCGACGCGGCCGGCAAGGACGGCACGATCAAGCATGTCATGTCGGGCATCAATCCCCAGGGCTGCCAGGTTTTCAGCTTCAAACAACCGTCGGCCGAGGAGCTCGACCACAACTTCTTGTGGCGCTACGCCCGGGTCGTCCCCGAGCGCGGCCGGATCGGCATCTTCAACCGCTCGTATTACGAGGAAGTGCTGGTAGTGCGGGTTCACCCCGAGCTGCTCGAGGCCGAGCGCATCCCCGGCACCAAGGTCGACGACGATTTCTGGTCGGACCGCTTCGCGGATATCAATGCGTTCGAACGGCACCTCACTCGCAACGGCACGGTCGTGCTCAAGTTCTTCCTGTACCTGTCCAAGGACGAGCAGCGCAAGCGGCTTCTCAAACGGCTCAAGGACCCGAAAAAACAGTGGAAGTTTTCGGCGGCCGACGTGGCCGAACGTGCTTTCTGGAACGATTACATCAAGGCATTCGAAGACGCCATCAGCGCCACCAGCACCAAGTGGGCGCCCTGGCATATCATTCCCGCCGACCACAAGTGGGTCAGCCGCTCGCTCGTCGCCGGGATCTTGACCGATACCATGGAGTCACTCGATCTCCAATACCCCGAGGTGACCGAGGAACAGCGCACCATCATCGCCCAAGCGAAAAAGCAGCTCGAAAGCGAGAAGGACGGCTGAGCTGGCGCCTCGACCATCCGTAGACGGAACTCTCACTCCGACTCCGCCTCTCGGGGCTACTCCTTTCGCATGCGACAGCGAAACACAGGCAAGCTCCCCTCGCGGCAAAGGCGGCATTTTCTACGCGGCGGGAAGCCGCGTAGAAACCTCTCTCCCCTCGTCAGATACGGTCGCTCTTGAGCAAATTGCACTTTCGACAGAGGAGCTGGACGTTCTTGACCGTGTTTGCCCCGCCCCGGGAGTGTGCAATGATATGGTCGAACTCGAGGTATTCATCTGCGCCGCACCGTGCGCAACGACCGCCGTCGCGATCCCAGACCTCCCGCTTGACGTCGTCGGGAATGTGTCTCACCTTAGTTGAGGAGTAGCTCTCGCTCAGGAGAAACTTGTGCTTGGATACCACGCCGGCCAGGATAGCACTCAGCTCCTCGACGTCCGAGACGAGGTAGCGTCCGGAACCTTGTCGTGCGTTGACCTTGATTTCCAAGCCATTAGAATAGCTAATAATGTCTAAGATTCGTGATGGTTTATACGACAGGCTCTTGGTTGGTGAAATGAAATATATGTTGTTGCTGGTGACAAGCAGGTCGCCAGCCGCGGTAGTGCACCGTGTGCGGGTCTGGTAGATCAGGGTGCATGACCTGTCCCAATGGCAGATCTCCCCACCCTCGAGGAGTTTCCTGGTCCGGACCGAGGGTAGGTTTCCTGCACGATAGGCAGCTAGCCGCTTGACAAGCTCGATCCTCTGGTGGTATTTCGATACGTCGGCGTCACGCAACCCGGCCCAATCTTGGAGCCAGGCCAGTGTCTGTTCTTCCTCGGGAGTGACGATTCCGTCCTGGATCACCCGAGTGAAGCATTCCTTGTAGAGGGCCAGTGCCTCGGCGCGGACGACGGCGTTGGCTTGGTCGTCGGAGATGGCCAGTGCTTGCTTGCACCGGAGCAGTTCCTCCCGCACATTGGGTGTGACCAAGCCATCCCGGACAATCCGTCGAAATGTTGCCAGGTAGGCTGACCGCGAGATGTCACTCGTCAGCCGAAAAGCCTCCTGTCTTGATATCCCAAGCTTGTGGCGGAGTAACTCCAATTCCGCAGACTCCTCTCGGGTGATCTCTCCATCCGCCAATACATCACTCACGGCTTGTCCGTAGGTTGCTTCTTTTACGTTTTGCTCGATCCGCCCAATCCGAGCCGCGTCAAGCTCCAGAGCCGCCGAAAGCCAAGAGAGCTTCGCCTGCTCCTCCGTGGTGATTGTCCCATCTGCCATGACCTTGCGGCAAAGGTTGGTGTATATATCTTCGCTGACCCGATCGGTGATGCCTGTGGAGACATCGCATTTTGCGATGAACTCAGAAACGCGAAAAGGCGCGGAATGAGGTTTTCGGAGTTCGTGAAGCAGTGCGATGCGGAACTGTGACTCTTCTTTCCGACGCCTCACTTCGCGTGCTTTGTTTTCCTGGAGGCTGTGATGATAAAGATATGCTATGCCGGCCGCGCTACGCGCCAGGGTAGAAACTAGGAGCAACTCAACGATCATCGCGATCGCCTCCCATCAGCAACACCACACGTCAGTCAGGCTTCCTCCCAACATTGCGGGCCGACCTACGCTGTTCGCGCACCTGCGACTCGTCCACAGCACCACACAGTGCCGCCAACTAGCATCAGCATCGCACGCGCACGCGCACGGTGGTCCCGTCAAACGTTTGGGTCGAGACGCAATGTTAACGGTTTCTGACCACTTCACTGACATTGGCTAGATGAGTCATCAGGTCAGGGATTGTCAGAGCCGCTCAACCGGAGCGAACCGACAGTATTCATGGTTAAACATAAAGTACTTAGATTCCCTGACCATGATTTCCGTCGGGCGTTGACGGGGCCGTAATGGTCATCATTCGCAGGGCCACCAGGAGACTGCGAATTTCCAACATATCAGGATGGTTTAACTGAAGGCGGTTGACCGTCACTCGCCCACAGGCGGTAATGCCCTCGATGAGACACGCATCTTGCTCCGACCATCGGAAGTGTTGCGTCCAGGGTTGCGTTCGGGGATTGAACAGAGCAGCGGTCTCCCCGCTCACGGTATCAACACCATGGGTGTGCGCCCATTTCGAAGCGTTGCAGTGCGGACAGGCCAGCGCAAGGTTACCCAACTCGGTGCGGCCACCACTGCTTCGAGGAATCACATGATCGATCGGAAACTGACTCACCTGGCCTCGAGACGGCAGACGACAGTATTCACAGCGGCCTCCTGCGCGCAGACCACGGCGGAACGAACCTGCGCGGAGAAGATACTCAAGTCTTTTCTTCCGCTTCCGGAAAGGCATTGTGGAGACCATCGAGCGCACGTCTGGCCTCAAGCGATTCCAAGGTCCGTTTCCGGGTAAAGTCAACCAAGGCCATGAGCTCGTCATGCTCGGCGTCGCTGAGGAATTCTTTCCGCTCCCCGAGATCCGCCAGCCGACTTTGAAGAGATGGCTCGAGCTCGTAGTCCGCGATTTTTCGCAGGGCGGAAACACAAGCCTTAACAGCAGATTGGCGCGGCAAATCAGCCGTGGACGCGGTCGCCATCACAACGATCTCCTGCACTGAATTTGATACCAGAAGTCAATCATACGCGCAACCAGCACCGCGCTGAAAGATCAGATCCGCGGGTGGATTCAACGACTCTCAGTACACCGCCTCCGTCCGTCCCTCGGCGCCGACCTGGTAGGGCATCCAGGCCAGCACGACTCGCTCGATGGTAATGTCGCCTTTCTTGGGACGGAGCGGGAGCGGCTCGAGTACCAAAGCCTCGGGACGCAGGGACGCAGCCATTGCCTCGATGTCTTCCTGAAACTTGCTCTGGAGGCCGTCCCGTTCTTGGCGCAACGATTCCAACTCCGAAGCGGCTTGGCCAACCTCACCGCGCCGTTGGACGGCTCGGCTGGCGGTTTTTACGACCTTGGTCGCTCGGGTCACGTTCGTCTTGCTGATGGTCTTCCGGCCGAGCCAGTCCAGCACCGAGCTACCGATCGAAATGGCGTCCTCCAATGTTGAGCGGTTTACCTGGGCTTGCTCGCGCTCGAGCCGCTCGCGAGCGCGCCGGATCTTTTCCTGGATCTTCTCCAGCTTGGGCGCGTACTTGGCCCGCAGCTTCTCGACGCTTTGATCGCGGCTCTCGCGCGATGCTTGCACCAGCCGGAGCCGAAATTCCCGCTCTGTCTCCTCCGGCCGTGACCATTGTTTCAGTGCGGGACAGTTCCACACGGGTAAGGTCCGTTCGCGGTAAAGAAAGCTCTTGAAGGCCTTGGTCCATGCCGCGTAGCTCTTGGCTCGAGCCATTTCCCCGGGCAAGGGGGAAAAGCGTGCCCCGGCCTCAGGAGCCTTGTCGAGTTCGGGCACGCCATCGTCGAATGGCTCGCTTGAGTCCCAGGGCTCAGCCGGCATCTCTTCGTTGATCCCTCGGAGCAAGGCCAGCGTTTCCCAGTAGTCCACTCCGGCCTTCTTTTCGGCGTAATGGAGCCGGGCCACGCCCATGAGTGCAGGCTGATACAGGAGCGATTCACCCGGCTGGGCACGTGCGCGGCGCGGCATGAAGAATTCAGGGACGTCCGGCGGCACGACCGGGCGGGCGCTGCCGGTGGCTGAAGATGCTGTTGGTCGTGGGCTCGATGCCACGCTTGGAGCCGAAGCCTGCGCCGCCGGCGTGCCTGCTTCGGCAGCCGGTTGCTCGGCCGGAGCTGGCACGGCAGCCGGCTTGCGCGAGGCCATCAAGCTCTGGATCTGCTCGCGGGTGAGAGGACCTCGCAGGTAAGACAACGTCCACCGGGTCTGGAAGACGACCGGCTGGTCCTCGTGCACATTGTTCATCACGAAGACACGGTTGGCCAGTCCCGACAGGGTTTCGTCCATTTTCTTGCGGTCGAAAGCGTGCCCGGCCGCAGTGGAAGCGCCCTCCAGACCCTCGAGCACGCGATCCTTGTCGCGCTGGGTCTGCAACCGGCCCAGGAACCACGTGCCGGCATTCGAAAGTCCCTTGTAGTCCAGGTCAACCGGGTTTTGAGTCGCTAGCACAACCCCCAGGCCAAAAGCGCGGGCTTGCTTGAGCAGTGTCAGCATGGGCATCTTCGACGGCGGGTTGGCCGTCGGGGGAAAGTAACCAAAGATCTCGTCCATGTAGAGGACGGCACGCAGGCTCGATGTCCCCGGCTGGGTCCGGATCCACGCGAGCACCTCGTTCAAGAGAATCGTGACGAAGAACATCCGCTCGTTGTCGGACAGGTGAGCAATCGACACGATCGAGAGCCGGGGTTTTCCTTGAGGCGTGTAGAGCAAGCTGGCGACGTCGAGGGCATCGCCCTCGAGCCAGCCGGCGAAGCCGGGCGAAGCCAGCAGGTTGTTCAGCTTCATCGCCAGGGTAAAACGATCCTTGGCCGGGAAGAACGCTTCGAGGTCAAGAACGCCGATTTTCTGGAATGGGGGAGACTGGACGGCGTGGATCAGGCTGCCCATATCGAGGTCATGCCCGGCGCGCCAGGAATGATCCAGAACGTTCGAGAGCAAGATATGCTCGCGGCTGGAGATCGGATCAGCGGTGATGCCCAGAAGCGCGAGCAGGCCGGAAACGGCCGAGGTGACCCGTTCGCGGTAAGCTTCGGTCTGGCTGACCAGGCCAGGGGGCGGGGCATCGAACGACCGGAGCACCGTGAGCGGCAACCCAGCCGTGCTCCCAGGTGTATAGATCGCGAGGTCGACTGCCTCACGGAGCCGTGCGATCCGTGCACCATCCTGGCCCCACGCGGCCAGTCCTTCGGTCCATTGCTGCGCCGTCTGGCCTGCGAACTCCTCCCGGCTTTGCCCTTTCCGACCGGCCTCGTCTGGATCAACCCACGGTGCAAAGTCGTCGGGCCGTAGCTCAGGAAAACACAGAAGCAGGTCGCCAATGTCCCCCTTGGGGTCGATGGCGATCACCGGGATGCCATCGATCGCTGCCTCTTCCAGCAAGCCAATCCCCAGCCCTGTCTTCCCGCTGCCGGTCATTCCCACGCACACGGCATGCGTGGTCAGATGCTTCGAGTCGTAGAGCAACAGATTGGGCGTGACCTGGCGCTTTTTCAGGTCGTATGTCTTGCCAAGGTAGAATAGCCCGAGCTTCTCGAAGTCTTGCATGGGTTCATCCTGTCGTCACGGTTGGACCAGCATGAGATTCCCGCCCACCTGATGATCCAGATTGTACGATGCTTCTGAGGTCCAGCGAGATCGTTTCATCTCGCCTTGATCTGTACCTGGCCGAGGACTGTCGTCACGGCGACTTCCTACTGGATTCCGGAGCTGCGTCTGCAGTCGGGACCGTTGTGTATTGCCCGATCAGCCGCGCGGCCTCGGTGCGGTACGGACTGCTGCTCAGCGCGTGGAGAACTGGGATGACGCGACCGTTTGGCATGGGGTCGATAGCACGGATTGCTTGCGCCAGGCAGATTTGCTCATAGTCATTGCCGCGGCCCAGCAGCTTCTCGAGGGTCGGAATAGCCCGCTTGGCCCGAGCGCCCAGGGAGCCCAAGTGGCCGTAGGCAGCGACCCGCCGCATCCGGGCATTATCCCGCTTGATCCAGGTCGAAATCTCGTCGTCCGAAGCGTTGTCCTCAAGCGGAGAGAGAAAGGGTAGAACCAGATCGATGTAGGCCTCCGTATCGACTCGGTACATCACATCAAGCGGCGCCCATCCCTCGCCGCTGGCTGGGCTTGAGTCAACGATCATTTTGCGCAGCATTCGGATTACCAGGTCTTTCTTCGTCCGATCAATGACGAGAATCGTCTCGGCCGCAGCGAGACGAACGTTGAAGTCACGATCCACCAGCCACGCGGTCAGGTCGGGCTTCAAATCCTCGGCAAACATCAGCGCATGCATTGCCGCAGTTCGTATTGTGGGGGCTGAGTCACTGCCGGCCTTCAGGAGTGCCTCAACGATCTCCCGCCGCACAGGGCTCATAGAGGCCGTATACATGAGTCCAGAAAAGCCAAGCGTTTCCACCGCCCATTCTCGGGTCTTCAGATCACGGTCTTCTTTCAAGGCGGTCAGGCAAGCTGAGATTCCCTTTTGGCGGGACAGCTCGATTCGGATCAGATGTCTCCAAACACATCGACGAATCTGGGGATCTGGGTCGGCCAGTGACGCCATCAAGATTGGAACAACATCTTCTGCGCGGAATTTTGCGAGTTGAGACGCGATCCGTTCGCGTGCGTGAGCATCCAGGCCCGGGTCGCGCCATGCCTGAGCCAGCCTGCGCAACTCCCAGAAAGCCTCAACTCGCGGCCAAACCTTCGGTTCTACGTCCACACCCAGCTTGACCAGACAGGCCACGATCAGGATCCCACAAAGCAGCGGGCCAATCCGTCGTTTTGCTCGGGCCATGACGGAACTCCCCCGGCACTAAGGGCGCGCAAACCGATAACTTCCCGAAGTTGGTGTCTTGAATTGCGGGTGTGAATCCTGTAATTCCAGTCTCCGAGTCATGTGTTTCTCTTGATATAGAGCTCGGACATTTCGGCGTCTGGCCGCCGCTTCAGGCTCGGTTCTCAAGCTTCGTTTCCTTCGTTTGCTTCTGTTCCAGGGTTGTTTGCGCCGGGCAGGACAAGCCTTGAGATTCCGTCAACGAGCGTGATTTCATGGAAGTTGACCAGGAGACCAAGGGGCACGTTCAGCAGTTGCATGTAACTCTAGCAACTGTGCCTCTGGATCGGCAGGACGTCACGGATGGCCTTCAGCTCAACGAGAAGACTACCATCGGCGAGCAAATCGAACTTCAGCTTGGAACATAAGGAAACGAAGGACACAAACAATTTCGAAGAGGGTCGCCAAAGCCGAAGCGCCGGATGAGGGGTCAATTGCGAGGATCGCCCTTGCCACCTGAATTCGCTACTTTCGCGTGCCATGATCTAAAAGCAACTGAAGGGTTGGAATCGCACTTTTTCCCTGGGAACCCACGCGCGTGCAGAAGATCGAGAGCAAGTAGCCGGACTTTTTCGTCGTCATTTTGAAGCCACGACAGAAGCGTCGGCACCAGATCCTCGCAGGCTTGCAAATCGATCTCGCACAATAGGTCAACAGCCAACCTCACAGCTTCCCCAGCGGGAATTTCTGGAGTGGAAACGCGGTGTGCCGCACCTTTTGCGGTATCAATCGTCCAGCGAAGAGTCTCCTTACCGGAAAGGTCTGTTGCGATAATCATCTTACGCAATGTCGGAGCGAATTGTTTTTTGTTCGTCGGATCAACGTTGAGTAGAGATGCCAGAGCACGCAGATGGGTCATTTGATCCAAGCTCGAGTCGCGCCATTTACGCTCGAGCATGCTTACCTTCCTTGTTCGAGATCAAATGGCTTGATCAACGCGGCGAGTGAGTGGGTAAAGCGGGAAGGCGATCTCATTCTCGGACCAATGATACATGAGCAGGAGGCAATCGCGAGGGTCTAGCGCGTTCACGTAGACCTGAGACCCGAACCCTTGCACGACCTCCACGGTTGGGTTCAGGCACGGTGCCAGGAGGATCATCTCCTCGTCGTTTTCGGCACGGACATTCTCCGAGCGGTTGATAAAATCCGACGCCTGAAATGTTGGACTCTCGGGTAACCAAAAGCAGTACCCAACCGTCTGGCCGCGCTCGTTCCAAAGATCGTCCCAGAAGAAGAAATCGTTCTCCTTCAGGATCTGGAATTCGCAGTCGTCGACTCGGATGATCTCGGGATAACCTGTGCCCGAATCGACAAGTTCCGTGGCGTCTGCCGCGCGGACAGCGCCGCAAGCGCGAAATAGGACCAAGTACTCCATGACATCACCACCGCCGCCAGGACCGTCGCGACCAAAACGCTCTCAAGGACTTCATCAGTCTACACCTCCGGTTCATTTGCTCTGGGTAACCCCCGCAAACTCACGTCAGATCCTTGCATTTGGCCTCAACCCGGGCCTGGTAATTGGCGATCATGTGCGAATCGATCCGGCTTTTGACCACTCCCCAGACCTGATCGACCATGGCAGGATCCAGCGCGCCCTCAGTGGCCGGCCCGGCCGATTGCTTGAGCGCATCGAGTCCGGATGCCACAGCAGCTTGGGCTGCGCTCAAAGCCACTTCGCTCAGACAATGAGTATAGGCGTTGGCGAGCAGGCTCACCGAGGGAAGATGCGGTACCACGTCGTTGAGATCGACATAACGGAAAATCTTGCCCGAGAGTTCCATCTCGAATGCCTTGGCGGCCGCGTCGTTGCCGATCATTGGCGCGCCAAAGGTGACAATCTCGTGCACTTCGAGGAAATTGCGCTGGAGCCGCCACGCCGCCAGCAGGGCAAGCGCTCCTCCCAGGCTGTGGCCCGTGATCCAGAGCGGCCGCTCCTTGGTCTTGATCGCGGTGTTCAGGGCCGCTGATAACGGCCCCCAGATCATCTCCAGGGCGTCCATGAAGCCACGGTGGAACCGCGCACCCACGCCGGCTGCCGCGAAGTCGGTGCCGCTTTGGCCTTCGGGTATGATCAGGTAGTTATTCGCGTTGGTCAGTAACCAGTCTTTGAAGCCGTCGAGCGACGTGGGCGATTCCGAGCCGCGAAATGCAACCACAACGGCCGCATCGTTCTGCGCGACGTAAACCTGGGTGTTATCCACGCTGATCAGCTTTGCTTCCAGCCCCAGCTCGGACTGGAACCGTGCAGTCCCTTCCGGCTCGGCATGATAGGCCAGCTCGCAGGCTCGCGCCAGCAAGAGGGCATTGCGCGCGTTGCCGCTAACGGAAGCGTCCAGTGACATGCTCATGGGGGGCGCTCCTGAAAAAACTCGTCTTCCGGAACGGGTGGTGTCGTGCTTACTGCAAAACCCGGCGCCCGGCTTTGCCGGCTCGCCAAGCCTTGGCAGTCTCGCGGCTGACCTGTGTACCGCGCAGATCAAGCTGCATCAACGAATCCTTGGCGAAAAGCGTGTTCTTGAAGCCTTGATCGGTGATCTTGGTCCTGGCCAGTCGTAGCCTTGAGAGCGCAGGAAGCTCCTTGAGAATCCCTAACCCGGCATCGGTCACCTGCGTGTCGTTCAGGTCAAGCTCCCGGAGAGACTTCATCGCCTTCAACGACTCGATTGATTGGTCGGTCACATCGTGATTGGCCATCTGGAGGACCGCCACATCCGGCGCGCGCTTGAGGATCGAGTAACCCTTCCGATCCCAGCCCGTCAGGGTGAGATGCCGCTGACCATCAACCATTTTGTCTCGTTCGCCCAGATCCAGCGGCACCGACAGCGTGTAGATCGCCGGTGTGGCTGCAACCAGTAAGCTCAGCGCGACCACAATAAGCGGGGCGGCCCCCTTCCGAGGATGGCATGCGGTAAACGCAAACCCCACCGGCGGCACGATCAAGCTGCCCAGCCCCCACCGGCGATGCTGCCGGAATGCGCGGACGATCAGCCAGATCCAGGCAAGGGCAGCGACTGCCACGCCGCCGAGCTGCATGTAGAACGCTCTGCCCTCCATCCACTCGTGCGCGGCATCGCTCTGAAGAGCGTGACCAGCAAGCGAAACGAGCTTTGGACCTTCGCTCAGCTTCTCGCGCACATTCACTCCCGCGGGCACGGTCAACAGATAAGATGCAGGCACAGCCGCAATGAAGCCGCCCAGGACGAAGACAACCAGCGGTCCCACCGCTTTCTGCGCGTGGCGCAAGGCAAAAAGCAGGGCCAAGGGCGGCACCACCAGGCTGCCCAGCCCCCACCAGATTGTCTGCCGGAATGCGCTGGCAATCAGCCAGATCCAGGCAAGGGCGGCAACCGCCAATCCGCCAAACAAGAGATCGAGTGCGTACGTTTCCATGATCGTCCAGAGGGTTATTTCACGACCGCCGCCAGGACCTTGAGGACCAGGTCTTTCCGGAAGTCCTTGGGGAACCCCTCGTGACCATCGCCGAGCCGGACGAAAACCAGGTCCAGGCTGGGCACGACAAAGCCATCGTTCTGGTCGCGCCCCAAGGTCATCACGAGGTCACCCGGAGCACCTGGGTAACCGGGTTGAGTCCACCACTGGCCCCCGTAGTCAGCCTTGACCGCGGTCCCTTTCCAGGCGAAGTCATAGTACGAAGCCGGAACGATTCGCTTACCAGCCCACTCTCCCTTGTGGAGCGCCAGATAGCAGAATCGCGCATGCTGGCGGGGGTTGGTCAGAATACCGCTGTACCCTTGGCTCAATGGCCCGATTGCGCCGTCGCCGCCGATCTGGTTCCACCGCACCTGTGTCTCTCCGATCGGCTCGAGCAGCCGCCGCTTCAAGAACGGAAACAAATCCTCCCCCGCAGCCCGGTGAAACAAGAGGACCAGGTGGGCGACCCCCGCGTTACTGTAATGGAACGCGGCACCCGGGTTGTTCTTGAGCTTGGCCATCGGCGAGCCCGCAACGTGGCCGAGCGACCACTCGAACGGATGGTCCTTCGCTGGCGGGTTGTCTTCTCCCAGACCCGAGAGCATGTTGAGCAGGTTCCGAACGGTGATCTCCGCCTTGCGCGGATCAGGTAACGGCAACGACTCGGGAATCCATTCGTCGTTGCACACCTTGGTGTCGAGCGAGAGGGTCTTTCCTCCGGGAAGTGGTGGATTGCCGAAGTCCGACAAGATCAGCCCGAACGCGGTACTCGTGTACGATTTTGAGCTGGAGTAGATGTTGAAGGGCTGGGCGCGATCGCCGTCCTTGTACCACTCACCGACGATGTGGCCGTGGCGGATGACCAGGAGGCCAGTCGCTCCAGGTCCCTTGGCATTGTGGTCCCAGGCTGCCCTGAGGCCATCCCAGTCGACCCCGCCGACCTCGCGGATTCGTGCTTTCTGAGAATCGTCGGGCTCTCCAAGAGCGGGTAGTAAGGTCCGCCACCCTCCCTGCTCTTCGGGCGGCGGAAAATAATCACTCAAGGCCGTGCCGTGCTGATCCCCGGCCCGGGCTAGTAGAGGCAGCGCAGCCAGAATCAAGAGACAAAAACGGGCACCACGCCGTATGGGACTCATGAGCGATCTCCTCGAAGTCTTGTCATGGATTGACGCCCTCATTTCGAGTGGGCCGTCGCATAACGGACCGTTCCGGCCTCTGTGGTACTGTGCGCCTGGCACAGTTCATCGAGCCGGTTGACCACGGCAAACGCCGCTTCCGGCTTACCCATTGCTCGTGCGTTTTCACTCATCTGGGCCAGCTTCCCGGGTGTGTCAATGAGCGTATCGATCTTGTGAGCCAGCGCGGGAAGGTTGTTGGAACGAAGCGCGGTCCCTTGCTCCAGAAGATGGTCGGAGTTTCGCTCCTCCTGGCCGGGTATGGGGTTGATGACGACCATCGGAAGACCCTTGGCCAGAACTTCCGATGTAGTCAGTCCCCCCGGTTTCCCCACGAAGAGGTCAGCCGCGGTCATCAGCTCATCCATCTCGGTCGTGAATCCCAGAAACATGAAGGACACCGCGGATCGCTTGGCCAGCTTTTGCGATGCGGCGGCAAGCTCGGTTTTCAGGGCCTCGTTGCGGCCGCACACGGCGACCACCTGCGCCGGGTGCGAAAGCCGGGCCAGGGCCTGCATCAAGTGTCCCACCGGCCCGACGCCAAAACCACCCGCTGAAACCAGAATCGTGAACCGGTTCTGGTCGAGGCCGTGCTTCCTGCGCATGGCCCATTTGTCCTTGGGCTCGGCAAAAACCGGATCGATCGGGATCCCCGAGACCGTGACGAGCGATTGGGGCACTCCCAGTGCCTTCAAATGGACCTTGGTCTCGTCGAGGGCCACAAAGTATTGCTCGACATGGCGGCACAGCCACATGGCATGAACGTCAAAGTCGGTGACCACCACCGTGTTCAGGAACTTGACCTTCCCTTCGCCCTTGAGCGAGGAAATGATCCCGGACGGCAGGAAATGCGTGCAGATGGCGACGTCGGGCTGATACCGGCTGAGATACCGAATGAACGGGTTTGCATTCAAGCGATCAAACGCAGCCCGGATGGGATCATTCTTCTTGGGATCATCGAGATAATCGTACAGCCAGCCCAGGACTTCCGGGGCGCTGTTGACCAGATCGATATAGGCCTTGGAATAGAGGTGGCGAAAGACCTTGTTGGTGTATTTGAGCACGTCGAGGTGCTGGACGTCGGACGCCAGACCCTTCTGACGGATGGCTTTTTCGATGGCTTCGGCCGCGCGAAGATGACCTGCGCCTGCACTGGCCGAGAGAACCAGAACGCGTCCGAGCATGGCAACACCCGTCCTTGCTCCAGTAACGATCAGAGAATTGACCGGCGATTGGGAAACTGCTCGAGCTTGCCACCCTTGACTACGCGCGGGCGAAGTCCGTTAACCGGCGCTTCTCCAGCGAGCGAAATGCCAGCACGATGCGATCCTTGGTCACCCCGGCGTCGAGCAGTTCCTGCGCGATGCTGTACTCCGTCCCGTCCCGCTGGATCCAGAATTTGCCGTCGATGATATCGGCGTGCAGCAGACAGCCATGAACGCGACGAACTCCCTCCCACCCGACTAACATCAGCAGATAATGATCCTGACCGCGATCGAAGACCGTTTGGAGCCGGAAATCACCGTGGGAATAAGGAACCTTGGCGTATTCGACCAGGATCTTCTCGATCAACTGGCGATCGGATTCTCTGGTATCCATTGTCGGATGGTCTCCGAAGGCGGGTCAAATACAACGTCACCCAGTATAAGGCCCTGGGCGCGTAAAGAATATCCGCCCTGGACCGGCCGATTCCATCCAGGCGCCGATCAATCGAATTTCGCTTGCAAGACTCGCACCTCCCAGGCGGCCTTGTCGGTTGGGAGCGGTGCGATCACCGCATCCTCCGCAGGAGCGAAAGGCAACAAAAGGGCCAGCGCGATGTTCAGAGTAAAGTGTAGCCGTCGGATCGGCATAGAGTCGCCTTTCGCTCCTGCGAAAGTGTCTGCTTTCACAGGGGAAAAATGAGTACTTTCGCAGGAGCGAAAGGCGACAAAAGGGCCAGCGCGATGTTCAGAGTAAAGTGTAGTTGTCGGATCGGCATAGAGTCGCCTTTCGCTCCTGCGAAAGTGTGTACTTTCGCAGGGCAGAATTGAGTACTTTCGCGGGAGCGAAAGGCGACAAAAGGGCC
Source organism: uncultured Isosphaeraceae bacterium (assembly GCA_963781785.1). Classification (GTDB taxonomy): domain Bacteria; phylum Planctomycetota; class Planctomycetia; order Isosphaerales; family Isosphaeraceae; genus CAWAHD01. The sequence goes on from CAWAHD010000002.1 coordinate 3,839,310, forward strand.
AGCGCGATGTTCAGAGCATAGCGTAGTCGTCGAAATCGTGGACCGAGACGTGGTAGTCAAATGGTCCACATGCCTGAACGGCCGATTCATGCGGGACCGCCGTGGTGTGCTCGCCACCACGAAGCAGGTCGATCTCCACGAGGTGGACCTGGCTGGCGAGGATTTCTCGCTGCTTGCGCTGGTAGAGGTCGCGGCCGTGCTTTCCCGTTGTTTTATTCGAAATGCTGAGCACTTCGATCGAGGCGACGAGCCGTTTTCCTTCGTCGCCTCGTGTGTAGATCTCGATGAACGGCTCACGGAATTCGTCGTGCGCGACCTTGACCACAATGGGATGCGCCACCGGTGGACTGGCGACCGCCACAGACCCCGCAGGCTCGCTGGCACGAGCCGATGGCTTGATCGCGTGCCGCACCTCCACATCCGGGCCTATCGAGCGTCGTGACAGTTCAATCCACACGCGGCGGCCGAGCACCGCGAAGTAGGGGGCGGGCAGATTTGCTTGAAGGGTTTCCCGGAGGTAGGTAATCAAACTGTCGTGCAAGTCCGGAAAGATTTCCGGATCTTCCAGGTAAGGGTCCATGCCTGGGAAAGGTGAGGGCATTCGCGCTGACATCCCTGATCCTGTTGAAGGGCACCCCGAGCGTTCGATCTGACTACTAGCACGGGGCGCACCAAGTCGTCGTTTGCCCGACCGGTCGATCCGGAAGCGGGACAGGTGAGCGACCGGTCCAGTCCGGCCTGGAATCCACCGCGCCGGCTGAGCTGCGGCCACGCGGAACCCGAGGTTGTTGTTCCGGTTCTCGGGCGTGTTCCTGTTACGGTTCGCCGGGCGGCAGTTCCTGGGATTGTTGTTCCAGCTACCGCCCCGGATGACCCGGTGCGAGGCCTTGGTCGCCCACCCGCAACAAGCGTAACACGCGGTCGCGCCAGCGCCAACTCGCCGTTCGACCAGCACGTGTGAAGGCCACCAAGGCCGTTGCGCGACGCTGGAGATCGAGCGTGCCGATCGCACCCTGATTGTACTCTCTTTGCAGTCCCCGGAGCCGGCGCTGGAAGCGAACGCGTCCGCGACGATTCAGCGTCGTGTAACCGGGATACACCCGACAGCCGAGGAAATCCATCCCGCACCGGCAACGGTTGATGTACGGCTGGGGTTTCAACTCCAGGGAAAGCTCTCGATCAAGAAACTCCCGAATTCGATTGCGGATCGCCCGCAAATTGCGCTGGTCATCACCCCAAACCACAAAGTCGTCCATGTACCGCACGTAGCCAGCCGCGCGGAGCGACTCCTTGACAAACCGGTCGAGCCCGCCCAGATAAAAGTTGGCGAAGTGTTGCGAAGTCAAGCTGCCGATGGGCAGGCCGCGCCCAAGGGCTGTGTGGTAGCCAGCGATGATCCGGCCGAACAGATCGAGCAGTCGATGGTCCTTGAACCGGGGCTCCAACCGCTCGCGCAAGATGGAATGCGAGATACTGTCAAAGTATTTCCGGATGTCGAGCTTGAGGAAGAAGGCATTTCCGCGGGCAAAAGAAACGGCTCGTTCCACTGCCGCGTTCCGTCCCTTGCCACGCCGGCAGGCAAATGTGTCGTCGATCAGGAACCGATCGAAGACCGGCTCGCATACGTTCAAAAGGGCGTGATGCAGCACGCGGTCGCGAAAGCAAGGCGCCGTGATCAGCCGCTCTTTCGGGTCGTGGATCGTGAACTGGTGATACGGACCAACCGTGTACGTTCCCGCGGCGAGGTCCTGGCTCAGCGCTTCGAGGTTTTCACCCAGCCGTATGGCAAACCTCGCGGCGTCGGGCCGGACGCGCTTGCCGCGCGCGGCCTTCCAGAACGCCAGCCGCATGTTATCCCGCGCGATCACCTGCTCCATCAACCGACCCGCTCGCTTCACCGATCTTCTCTCTGTGCTGCTTGGCGCAGGCCAGGAAGCGTTCCCCGTATTTCTGGATGCGGGCATCGCCGACGCCGGCGATCTTGTTCAGGTCTGCCTTGGTACTTGCCGCCAGTTGAACGATCTGCGCCAGTTGCTCGTTGGTGAACACCGTGTAGACCGGCACCGCTTCGTCCTTGGCAATTTCCTGCCTCAGGGTACGGAGCTTGACGAAGAGTGCAAACTCATCGGGTCTGAGCACTTCCCGGTAGTCGACCCTGGCGCGATCGGTTCCCCGTTGCGACGCCGTGGTTCCCTGGCCGGTGTCAAGGTAATCAACGCAAAAGCTCCAGAATGACTCCGTTCCCTGATCCACCCACCGCCGGTCGACACTGAGCACACGGTGGCTTCGAAGGAATCGATTCAGCTCGTCCGCGGCAGCTTCACTCTGTCGAACGGGTATGAGAAAAAACCGGTATGGCACCTTGCTCGACCCGTGCGAAAATGCATGCATTTTGCCAGCGCTGGACGCCCCAGCCACTCCGCCGTCTCACTTCGGCACGATCCGGCGTCGGCTCCGCCGCGCCGCCGGCTCGGCCTCAGTTCGACGGCTCCGTTCCCTGCTCATTCCTGGACTGCGGCCACGCGGAACCCGAGGCTGAAGTCCCGGCCCTCGGGCGAGTCCCTGTAACGGAACGCCGGGCGGCAGCCCCTGGGATCGCGGCCCAGCTACCGCCCCGGAGGACCCGGCGCGAGGCCTTGGGCGCGCCTGGCGGATCGGTAGTCGGGGACGAGGCATAGTACTTCTCGTCGTACCCGTCGGAGCACCATTCCCAGACATTTCCGAGCATATCATGTAGGCCCCAGGCATTCGGTGACTTTTGGCCGATAGGATGGGTCTTGTCCCCTGAGTTTGTTCCGTACCATGCGTACCGACCCAACTGGTTCTCGTCATCCCCGAATGGGTAACGGGTTGAACTGCCCGCCCGGCAGCCATATTCCCATTCCGCCTCGGTGGGCAACCGATAGCCGTTGCCGCTCGTGATGGTGACCTCGTCACCATCGATACGATAGCAGGGTTTGCGGCTCTCACGCTCGCTCAACTTGTTGCAGAACTTGACTGCATCCAGCCAGGAGACCTGTTCCACGGGTTGCTGGTCCGAGTCCTGAAACTTGCTCGGATTGTGCCCCATCACCTGCTTGTATTCACTCTGGGTAACCTCGTGCACGCCGAGATAGAATGCCCTCGTGATCGTGACGCGATGCTGGGGTCTTTCATCCTTGTCCGCGTTCGTCTCCTCGGGGAGCCGCCCCATCAGGAAGTTTCCGGCCGGAATCCGCTTTAGCTTCATGCCGATCGAGTTGACAAGCACGTCGATGTCCCCGCCCAAGGGGATCGGGCCAGCCTTCTTGATCCCTTCTTCCACCCGCTCGCGGGCCGTGTTATCGCCATTGAGGTAGAGTCCGATTGCTTTGCGCATGCTGGCGACGACGGTGCCCTCGTGTCTGCCCGTGCAAATGAGGGCGCCCACGTCTCCGGTCCAGTCCTTGGCCACCTCCACGAGGATGGCATATTCTTTTTGTCCCGCCCGTGTGGCCTGGCTGTGCTGGGGAAGCTCCCAGTACAAGGTTTGCCCCTCGTTGTCGGTGCCGGCCACGATGACCTGCTTCTTCGGCGGCAGGCGGTCGATCTGGATGTCGGTCTTGACCTGAGTGAAGTCGCGCGATTGCCGTTCGCCGCCACCACCCAGGCTGAACTTGGCCCCGAATGCATTGAACTCGGTCTTGAGCCCGCCGCCATACTCGACGTGAACCTCAGTCTGCGAGTCTTTGAATTGTCGCTCGTTCTGCGCCAGGGCGTCGGTCGCTGTCTGGGTCTTCGGCAGGAAGTCAATCACGGTCATCGATTTGGGCATGCGCAGCTCATAGCGGAGCTTCGCCACCGACGACTCATCGGCGCTGAAGTTCGCCGAGATAGGAATGGAAACCACGATGACCTTGCGGGCGACATCCGCCTGCTGTGGGGGCTTGACCTCGGTGCAGGCGAAGAGACGCCGGGCGTCGAAGGAAACGGGAGCCTGGGCAACGGCGTTCGAAACGCACCCAAAGGTCACAATCATTAAGAGCGAGGCCAGTCGCGGCATGGAAGAACCTCCCGGCAAGAAATCACTGGCGGGACGGAGTTGACGATACATTCGTCGTCGCATCCATATTATTTGGGGCCCAAGTGCCTCTTCAAGTGTTCGTGGCTGACGGTCTTTCCCTGCTCGACCTGCTGGCGAGCTTTTGCCAGCGACTCGAGAAACGCGGGATCGCGCTCGCGTGCATACCAGGCGAGATCATCATCGTTGAACGGTGTCATCAGCACGAAAGGATGTCCGTCACGCATAATGACGACGTCTTCTTCTCCCGCTTGCCGCAGCACCTCGTCCCACGATGCGTTTTCCGTCCACGTTACGGTCTTCACGGTGAATCCTCGGTCATGGCGGTCTGCGCTGTGACCAGTATCCGGGCTTCCGTTTCTGATGAGCGACGGCTGCTATCCAGATGCTTTGACCCAGCTCCAGATAATAAACTACGTAGGGAAACGGGTTTCATGAGTATTTCGCACGCAGCTCCGCGAAGACTTGGTCGGCTGGCTTTCCCACCGCCGTACCCTGCTGGATCTCATCGGCCCGTCGCGCAAGCTCTATGTCCCAGGCCGCTTCCACATCGGCGTCGGCGTCGGCGTTGGCGTCATCCAGCGAATTGAGCAGGAAATGGGCCAGATCGGCCCGCTCCCGCTCGGTCAATCCTGCAAGCTCGACTTTCAACTTTTCCAGTGCGACGGCCATTTTGAGATTCTCTCTTCGAGGAGAGGACTTCGGCGATTGCTCTATGCCAGTATAGTTAGCCTGCGCGCAAAGCAAAGCCGCCCGGAGCGAAGGATTCGCTCCGGACGGCTTTTCGTGAGCGATTCCGGGGATAACCGACTTTCGCGCCAGAGGCACTATCATGGGCTCGCCGGGCTTAACGCCCGTGTTCGGAGTGGGAACGGGTGTGGCCCCGCCGCTATGGCCACCAGAAAAGTGCCCGGCTGGCAGTCGAACGGGATTGGACCAAATCCCACCGTGTGTCGTGCACTCCGCCGTCTCACTTCGGCACGATCCGGCGTCGGCGCCGCCGCGCCGCCGCGCCGCCGGCACGACCTACGTTCGACGGCTCCGTTCCCTGCTCATTCCGGGACTGCGGCCACGCGGAACCCAAGGAGGTTGCCCCGGCCCACCGGCGCGTCCCTGTAACGGTACGCCGGGCGGCAGCACCAGGGGTAGAAGTCCCAGCCTCCGCCCCGGAAGACCCGGTGCGAGGCCCCGATGGCACCCGGCGGGTCAGCAGGCGGCGACGACGCGTAATATTTCTCGTCGTACCCGTCAGCGCACCATTCCCAAACGTTCCCCAGCATATCATGCAGGCCCCACGCATTCGGTAACTTCTGGCCGACAGGGTGGGTCTTGCTGTCCGCGTTGCTCGAGTACCACGCGTGAGCGTCCAGCTTGTCGGCGTCATCGCCGAACGGATACAGCGTTGTGCTCCTCGCCCGGCAGGCGTATTCCCACTCCGCCTCAGTCGGAAGCCGATAGCCGTTACCACCCACGACGGTGGCCTCGGTCCCAACGATCCGATAGAACGGCGTCCGCTTCTCTCGCTCGCTCAGCTTGTTGCAAAACTTGACCGCGTCGACCCAGGACATTTTTTCCACCGGAAGGTCGTCCGATCCCTTGAAGTTGCTCGGGTTATCTCCCATGACCGCCTGGTACTGGCCTTGTGTGACCTCGTGAATTCCCAGGTAAAACGGCCGCGAGATTTTGACAGGATGCTGAGGCTGCTCGTTGTCGAACCATTCCCGTTTGGAATCGGGAAACAGCCGCATCAACTGATCCACCTGGTCTTTGGTTGTGCCCATCAGGAACGAGTCGGCCTCGATGCGGACCAAGGCCATGCCGAGAGAATTGGTCAATTCCCTCACTGGGGACGAAGGTGCTGATTCACGATCCACCGAAAGAATCGTGGTCTCGCGAGGCTCCTTCACCGTTGCGGTGGACGACTTCTGGAAGTGAAACTCGATCCCTCGTATGAGTCGGTCGACGTGAGTATGGAAGTCCCGTCCCTGGTCTACATCGATCGCACTGCGAAAGGCGAGCCGGGCAAGGGACGGCGGTAGGTCGGCCTCGCCCGGCATTCTGGCATGATCAATCAGGATCGGGATCACCGGTATGCCGCGTTTGAGGGCTGATTCGAGCTCGATCCGGACAAAGTCTCTCGGGTCGTCGATTCGCCGCGAGGCCTTGGTCTTCCCGGACCATCGTGATCCGATCACCGCAAGAACCACGTCGCACTGGCCGACGGCCGAGTCGATCTGTTCCCGGAATTCTTCACCGAAAGGGATGGAAGTGATGTCCATGAAGATGGCGTCGTCGTCGAAGTGCTGGCACAGACGGTCGTAGATCCGTCCGGCAACGCCTCTTGAATCCCGCCGCCGATAGCAGAGAAAGATCCTCGGCATCGAGCCTTCGCCTCGTCGGTGTTGCTGTCATCGCCCACATCCCCCGCCATGATTTGAGGGTATCCATCCCGCTTGCGGACGACAACAGGATGCTCATCGCATCAGGTGCATGCAAAAAGGCGCCTTCGTCCTGCCGCCATTGTCAGAGGCAACGATCGTTGTTCATACTACACACCGGAATTGACTGGTGGCCGACGGCCGTGGCTTTCCTTTTCTGGTAAGGACGCCGAGTGAATCATGCCGTTTGAACTGCTTCTGTCGCCGCAGGGCCATCTTCACGTTCGCGAGGTCGCCGCCCCGGACGGCACGGCCCTGGATGGCCCGGCCGGAAAACGAATTCATGCCGCATTCAGCGACGGTCCCGCCCATGGTCTCTTGCACCTGGCAACGACCGAGCTTCAGTCCAGCTTGATTCCAGCTTTCGCCTATCTCCGCGACTTCGCCCGGTTGTATCTGACCCGGCTCTGCCAAACACCCGCGGATCCAGAGAACGGCGTGGTCCCGTCCATTGCTCCTCCCTCCCCAGACAGACCTGGCGTTTCAGGTTCTCCAGGCGCCTCCGATCAAGGGCTGTGAATACCTGAGCCCGGAAGTGCTGCTCACCTGGTGGTCAGAGCTCGACACGCTCGTCCGCGACGAGATCGGGCAGCACCCAGGCGGTTTGCAAGCCTACCTGAGCGAGCGCAACCCGCAGTGGCGGCTCGTCGGCCGCGTCACGTTTCACCTCGCCGAGAACAAGCGAGACCCGGAGCACCCCTTCGCGTTCCTGGCAACTTATATTCCCAAACTCTCCGCCCAGGGACGTGTGCAGCATGAGCCCCTGGGCAAGGCCTTGAAAGAATACGCCGGGGCGAAAAACCGGCCCGCCCTGCTCTCGCTCCTGGTGCCGATCCAGCGCGCAACCGAGCGCAGCCCTCTCATCGAGGAGATGGTCGACTCGGGCGAGATTTATCATCCTTTGGCATGGACTCCGCACGAGGCGTATCGGTTCCTGCAAGACATTCCAGTCTTTGAGGAGAGCGGACTTGTCGTCCGGGTGCCGGACTGGTGGAAAGCGAGTCATCCGCCGCGTCCCATGGTCAACGTCAAGATCGATGCCCGCAAGGGGACCACGTTGAGTGTGGACACCCTGCTCGACTTCTCCGTCAATGTGACACTCGACGGTGAGCCGCTGACCGAGTCCGAGATCAAACAGCTTGTCCAGGCGGTCGGCGGCCTGGTTTCGCTCAAGGGGAAGTGGGTCGAAGTCGACGGCGATAAACTTGCCCAGGCACTCGAGCACTGGAAGGAGGTTGAGCGCAACACTCAGGAGAGCGGTCTGTCGTTCTACGATGGGATGCGGCTCCTCGCCGGCGTGTCCAGAACGAACGACACCTCGGCATCCGCCGAGCAAGAACGGGATTGGATGGGATTGACCGCAGGTGCCGCGCTCGAGGAGGCGCTGCGCAAGCTCCGCGCGCCGGAGGTCGCTCGATGATGCCCATCCGCCCGGGCTGCATGCCCAGCTCCGGCACTATCAGCAAACCGGCGTGAGCTGGCTGCGGCTCGCCACCGGGTTAGGGCTGGGTGCTTGCCTGGCCGATGACATGGGACTGGGAAAAACCGTACAGGTGATCGGGCTCTTGCTCGATCGCAAGCCGCCGCATCAGCCGGCGATCCGAACCGGGCCCGGTCGAGCTTGCTCATCGTGCCGGCCTCGCTGCTGGCGAACTGGAAGGCCGAGCTCGAGAGGTTCGCTCCCAAGCTTTCGTTCCGGATTGCACACCCGTCGGAGAACACCACCGGCAAACGCCAGCTCGAGGACCCGGATGCAGAAGGGCTCGATCTGCTGATCACAACCTACGGCATGTTGTCGCGCCTGGAGTGGCTGCGCCAGCGCGATTGGGATCTCGTCATTCTCGACGAGGCGCAAGCGATCAAGAATTCGGGCACGCGGCAGTCGCGAACGGTCAAGGAGCTGAAGGCAGCGGCTCGCGTCGCCATGACCGGCACCCCGGTCGAGAATCGCCTGGGCGACCTCTGGTCGCTGTTCGATTTTCTCAACCCCGGCTTGCTCGGCTCTGCCAAGACATTCGCCGGGCTGGTCAAGCAAATGGAAGCTGGCTCGTCGTACCAACCGCTGCGCAGTCTGGTCGGGCCCTACATCCTCCGCCGGCTCAAGACCGACAAGAAAGTCATCGCCGACTTGCCCGACAAGGTCGAGATGTCGGCGTTTTGCACTCTGAGCCGGGAGCAGGCCGCCCTTTATGAGCAGTCCGTACGCGATCTGGCTGGAAAGCTCGAGGAAGCCGAGGGCATCCAGCGCCGAGGGATGGTGCTCGCCCAGCTCATGAAGCTCAAGCAAATTTGCAATCATCCGGCCCAGCTTACCGGCACGGGTGACTATTCTCCCGGACACAGCGGCAAGTTTCAGCGCCTGGCCGCGCTCTGTGAAGAGCTGGCCGAGCGTCAGGAGAAGGCCCTGGTGTTCACCCAGTTCCGGGAGATCACCGCCCCGCTTGCGCAGTTTCTTGAGGGCGTGTTCGGGCGGGCCGGCCTTGTGCTTCACGGTGGGACCGCCGTCGCGCAGAGGCAGCGCCTGGTCAAAAGCTTTCAAGAGAGCGACGGGCCACCGTTTTTTGTCCTGTCGCTCAAGGCTGGTGGCACCGGGCTCAACCTCACGGCCGCCTGTCATGTCATCCACTTCGACCGCTGGTGGAACCCCGCGGTCGAAAACCAGGCCACGGATCGAGCGTTTCGGATTGGACAAAAACGGAACGTCATGGTACATAAATTCGTCTGTCGTGGAACGATCGAGGAGAAAATCGACGCGATGCTCGCCGAAAAGTCGTCACTGGCCGGCGAAATCATCGATGGTGCGGAAGTGCTGCTCACCGAGATGAGCAACGACCAGCTACTCGAATTCGTGAAACTCGACGTCCACAAGGCCCTGGAAACCTGACCTGCATCCCCGAGAAAGGAGTCTTCGATGGGCTTTTACTACGGATTTCGACCTTACGTGTCTGTCGCCCAGCGGCGTCACGCGGCCCAGCGCGAAATCGAGAAGCGGCGCAAAAAGGGCCTCAATGTTCTACCGATCAAGATCGACGGGCGGGTGATCGCCAGGACATTCTGGGGCAAAGCGTGGTGCGACAACCTCGAGTCGTACAGTGACTTCGAGAACCGCCTGCCGCGCGGCCGGACGTATGTGCGCAACGGGTCGGTCGTGCACCTTGAGATCAACTCCGGCAAGATCTCGGCTCTGGTCAGCGGCTCCGAGCTCTATTCGGTGGAGATCACGATCTCATCGCTGCCCGCGCCCCACTGGACGGACATCAAGGCCCGGTGTGCAGGCGCGATCGGTTCGCTGATCGAGCTTTTGCGCGGACAGCTCTCCAAGAGCGTGATGGACGTCGTGACACAGCACGGCGGAGGTCTGTTCCCGAAGCCGGCTGAAATCAAGATGAAGTGCTCCTGCCCCGACTGGGCCGGCATGTGCAAGCACGTCGCCGCCGTCATGTACGGGGTCGGTGCGCGGTTGGACGACAAGCCCGAGCTGCTGTTTGTGCTGCGCAACGTCGATCATCTGGAGCTGATCGCGGGCGCCGTCGATAGTGCGCCGGTTGTTGACATCTCCAAGCCTCGGCGCAAGAAGACTATCGCGGTTGGAGAGCTCGCCGATGTTTTCGGAATCGAGATGGCCGAGGCAGGACCTCTCGACGAAGCCCCGGCGCCGATTGCGAAAAAGCCAGCCAAGCCCCGCGTCTCGACCTCCAAGACGGTCTCGAAGAAAAAGCAGAATGGGGCCGTCATCGATTCGAAGAAATCCCCAGGAGCAGCGGTCGCGAATCGGAAAAGGGCCAAACCGGCCGTGGTGCGCCCAATGAAGCAACCCCAGCACGCACCAAACGCCCGGCACGCATGCGGGTCAAGCAAGCAACGTCGTGACGGCGACTGACTGACAAAATCAGTTCGACAACGACAACGACAGACATTGCGAGCCTTGAGTTGTGGAGCGGGACAACGTTGGGTTGCGCACGTTTTCCCGGTCTTGGCGATTTGACCGCATTCGTGGGCCGCGCACGTTATTCCAGCGCTCAATAGGCTCTGGCGCTCATAGATGCCATCGGTGCCACTCGCGGGCCGTGGCACGCATGGCACGCATGGCACGCATGGCATCTGCTCCGAACGCTTCCCGCATTGGGCTGGTCGAAGCGCATCAACCTTTCGGCCCCCACTGAGGGAGTGAATCGGACGTGCCTTTCGATCGAGCAGAACGATAAAGCCGAGGTGAGATCTATGGCTGAGGGTGGGCTGATGAAAAGCCGGCCTTTCGCGAGCCGCGCGTCCCTCCGGGTTTCGTTGCGCCTTTTTTCCCCCCCTTGTGAAGGGGGGGTTAGAGAGGATGGTTGGACCAGTCACTCACGTTCACGTGGGTTATCCTGGAAGCTTGAGGGCGTTCCGAGACAGTGCCAACAACCGGGAGGACTGGTCCATGAATCACTTTACCATAACCAAGTACGTCGGTCTGGATGTGCACAAGGACACGATCGTCATCGCTGTTGCGGAGCTCGGCCGGCAGGCGGGGCGGGTGGTGGGGATGGTGCCCCACGAATGGAAAGCTTTGAGCAAGGTACTCAACAAGCTCGGGCCGCGTTCCTCGGTTCACTGTTGCTATGAGGCCGGGCCCCGGTTACGGGGTCGCCCGAGCCCTCAAGGCCGCGGGTTGGTCTTGCGACGTGATCGCTCCTTCATTGGTCCCCAAGAAGAGTGGCAGGCGGATCAAGACCGATCGTCGCGATGCCATTATGCTGGCCCAGAACCTTCGCTCTGGTGACCTGGTCCCGGTATACATCCCCGACGAACAGACCGAGGCAATCCGCGACCTTGAGCGGGCTCGACAAGACGCCAAGAAAGCCGAGCGGGTGGTACGGCATCAGTTGAGCAAATTCCTGCTGCGCAACAACCGGCGTTACCCTGGCAAAACAACCTGGAACGACGCGCATCGGGCCTGGATCGCCCAGGAGGTCTTCGCCGAGCCGTCCCAGCAATACGTGTTGAGCGACGGCCTGGCGGCGGTCGAGGCGGCGACCCTGCGGGTCACGCAGTTGACCGAGCGGCTGAGAGACTTCACCAAGGGCTGGCGTCTGGAGTCGCTGGTCACGGCGTTGCAAGCGCTGCGTGGGGTCGAGTTCGTGACGGCCGTGACGCTGGCGGCGGAGGTAGGAGACTTCCTGCGATTCGCGAAGGCGACCGATTTCATGGGGTACGTCGGGCTGATTCCGTCCGAGAATACCAGCGGTCCTACCCGGCGACAGGGGCCGATCACGAAGACGGGGAATGCCCATGTGCGGCACGTGCTAGTGGAATCTGCATGGCACTATCGGAACCAACCGCGAATCGGCAAGGCGCTGCGAGAGAGAAGCGTGGGAGTGTCGCCCCAGATATGCGCGATTGCGTGGAAGGCGCAGAAGCGATTGCACAACCGACTGCATCGTCTGATCGGCCGAGGGAAATGCCCGGGCGAGGCAGTGACCGCGGTGGCGCGTGAACTGGCGGGATTCGTATGGGCGATTGCCCGGGAGGTGAAACCGCTTGCGAGTTGATTGTCGTTTGGTCAGTGGAGCATCCTTGCAAGATTTCGCCGGCTCCACGCCGGCGACCGGGGGCTCATTGCCGCCCCCTGGACCCCGCTAGCCTCTCTCTGTTTCCGGTCTGAGGAACCCGAATCGAGGACCGGAATCATCCATATTCACCCACACGATTACGCGAAGAGCCATTATTTAAGGAGTCTTGAGGAGAGAGCCAAAGAGACCGGTCGCGTTGGCAGTACGGTAAGGAGGAATCCTCGGCCCCCCCTTAGGCCGGCCGCATGGAGGCGACCGACGCCTGTTGTTAGAGTAGAGGAAGCCTCTGTCGGATCGACCTCATGCCGGAACCAACCCGCGAATATCAGATTGATCAACCGTCGTAACGAAGCCCGACGCGGCCGGTCTTCTTGGCTCTCTCCAGGAGGAAGTCCCCGGAACAAGAGCCAAAAGAAGAGAAACCCCCTGTGAAACCCCCCGGCTCGTGGCCCTCGCCGGGGAACAGTCTTGGGGTTGGGACGATCGTCGATCGTCCCAACCCCAAGGCCAAACCAAGAAAAACCTGGTGGCGACGGGTTGACAGGTCCAACCATACCAGGGGGGGTGGTCGCGGCACCGCCAGCCACAAAGCCGTCGTGCGCTCACTGTTCTTCGATGTCCAGGGCCCCAGCGCCACCCCCCCTGGCCCCCCCTTCGCAAGGGGGGGAAAGGGATCGGTGGCTCGCGCCGTCGTTCGATCAAGCGCAACAGAAACGCCGCCCACAAGCACGTCCCGCCGGGACGACTAACCCCAGGTTTTCATCAGCCGAGGCTGAGGGTCTGTTCGAGCCGCTTTTCGCACTCGCTTGGCTCGGGCTCGTGAATCAGGACAGGACAGGGACCAGACGATCGGCACTCCGTTCGGCGTGCCAGGTGCCCAAACCGTCGCCTGAAACGCGAGTGAAGCGGCACGAAGACCTCGCGAAAAACCTGCCACCTCTTGCCACTTTTCTGCCACTTCCAGAACGCCGTGCGTGCCGGTTCTTGTTCGCCGTATGTCGTTTGAATGTCTTGGGATCGGGCCAGGCCATGACCGGGCCAGGGCGTCAAAGTCGCGAGTGCGCATCGGAGGCGGCAATATGCCATTTTCCAGGCTCGCCGAGTGTGTCTCGATTAAGTAAGGATCACGAGCGGGGTCAGTTTGAGTGTCGCCTGACACCTTGCTCGCCCCGCGGGAAAATGCGTGCATTTTGCCAGCACCGAACGTCTCGCCCACTCCGCCGTCTCACTTCGGCACGGTCCGGCGTCGGCTCCGCCGCGCCGCCGGCCCGGCCTACGTTCAACGGCTCCGTTCCCTGCTCATTCCTGGACTGCGGCCACGCGGAACCCGAGGTCGTAGTACCGGGACTCGGGCGCGTTCCCGAGACGGTACGCCGGGCGGCAGTACCCGGGATCGTAGCACCAGCCACCGCCCCGGATGACCCGGCGCGAGGCCCCGGACATGCCCGGTGGATCAGTAGGTGGCGACGACGCGTCGTACTTCTCGTCATACCCATCGGCGCACCATTCCCAAACGTTCCCCAGCATATCATGCAGGCCCCACGCATTCGGTAACTTCTGGCCGACAGGGTGGGTCTTGCTGTACGCGTTGCTCGAGTACCACGCATGATCGCCCAGCTTGTCCGCGTCATCGCCGAAGGGATACAGCGTTGTGCTCCTCGCGCGGCAGGCGTATTCCCACTCTGCTTCAGTCGGAAGCCGATAGCCGTTACCACCCACGACGGTGGCCTCGGTCCCAGCGATCCGATAGAACGGCGTCCGCTTCTCTCGCTCGCTCAGCGTGTTGCAAAACGTGACTGCGTCCAGCCAGGAGACGTTCTCCACCGGCAGGTCGTCCGATCCCTTGAAGTTGCTCGGGTTATCTCCCATGACCGCCCGGTACTGGCCCTGTGTGACCTCGTGAATTCCCAGGAAAAACGGCCGCGAGATCTTGACGGAATGCTGAGGCTGCTCGGCGTCGAACCATTCTCGCTTGGAATCGGGAAAGAGCCGCATCAACCGATCCACCTGGTCTTTGGTCGTGCCCATCAGGAACGAGCCCGGCTCGATGCGGACCAACTTCATGCCGATGGAACTGGTCAGTTCCTTTACTGGGGCCGAAGGTGATGATTCGATCTCCACCGATCGAATCGCGGTCTCGCCGGGTGCCTCCGCCGTTGCGGTGGACGACTTGTGGAAGTGGAACTCGATCCCTCGTACGAGCCGGTCGACATGAGGATGAAAGTCCCGTCCCTGATCAATATCAATCGCATTAAAATCGGCCAAGAGGGCGAGCGAAGGTGGCAGGTCGGCTTCGCCGGGCATCCTGGCATGATCGATGAGAATCGGTATCACGGGCAGTTCCCGCTTGAGCGCAGATTCGAGTTCGATCCGGACGAAGTCTCTCGGATCGTCGAGCCGTCGAACAGCGTTGGTTTCCCCGGCCCACCTTGTTCCAATCACGGCGAGGACCACGTCACATTGACTGACAGCTTTGTCGATGTGTTTCCGGAAATTGACGCCGAAGGGAATGTTATCGATGTCCATGAAGACGGCGGCGTCGCCAAAGTGCCGGCACAGACGATCATAGATCCGCCCGGTAACGCCGGCTGAATCCTGCCGCCGATAGGAGAGAAAGATCCTCGGCATCGAGCGCTCGCCATGTCGGTATCGCTGTGATCGCCCGCATCCCCGCCATGATTTGAGGGTATCAATCCCACTTGCGGACGACAACAGGATACCCATTATGTCGGGCACTCAAAGATGCAGGGCTGGCTGCGCGCACCCAACCCATTCACAGTGATGTCACCCCTCAATCCTCGGTCATGGCGGTCTGCGCTGTGACCAGTATCCGGGCTTCCGTTTCTGATGAGCGACGGCTGCTATCCAGATGCTTTGACCCAACTCCAGATAATAAACTACGTAGGGAAATCGCTTGAGCGAACACATGCGATAGGCCGTATTCTTGTAAACAGCCCAGCGCTCTGGATGGTCCTGGATAAGCTGCACCGCTCGCTCGGCCTCAGTTTCGAAAGAAAGGCCGAGGCCTTCCCGCTGTGATTCGTAGTACGCCATCGCGTCGTCGAGTTCCTCTGCCGCGCGGCGATGGAACACAACGGGTTTCATGAGTATTTCGCACGCAATTCCGCGAAGACTTGGTCGGCTGGCTTTCCCACCGCAGTACCATCCTTGATCTCATCGGCCCGTTGCGCAAGTTCTATGTCCCAGGCGGCTTCTGCATCAGCCTCGGCGCCGGCATCGGCGTCGCCTAGCGAATTGAGCAGAAAATGGGCCAGGTCGGCCCGCTCCTGTTCGGTCAATCCCGCAAGCTCGACTTTCAACTTTTCCAGTGCCACGGCCATTTTCAGATCCTCTCTTCGAGAAGAGGACTTCGATGATTGTTCTCTGGCAGTATAGTTAGCCTGGTGCGCAAAGCAAAGCCGCCCCGAGCGAAGGATTCGCTCGGGGCGGCTTTTCGTCAAAGATTCCGGCGATAACCGACTTTCGCGCCAAAGGCACTATCATGGGCCCGGCGGGCTTAACGGCCGTGTTCGGAATGGGAACGGGTGTGACCCCGCCAGTATGGTCGCCGGAAAAGTGCCCGGCCGGCGGTCAAGCCGGGCCGGGCACGTGGTTTCCGAGGTTGGTCGCACACGAACCACACACCAGTTTGGGGGCAAGTGGAGGTCTTGCTCCACGATGAATGCGTCAAAGAGCCTTACATTGGATCGCACGCCCGATCGATGGGCTGCCTCGTCCTTCTGCCTTTGGGGGCAAGAACGGGGGCAGCGCCCCGATCGGGGTGGTCAAGCTGCTTGGCTGTTAGGACCGGTCGGCTGAAGCGGTCGCCCGCCGTGCACGCCCGGCCTATCGACCTGGTCGTCTTCCAGGAGCCTACGCATTACTGCTGGAAACCTCATCTTGGAGGGGGCTTCGCGCTTAGATGCCTTCAGCGCTTATCCTGTCCCGACCTGGCTACCCGGCGATGCCGCGAGCGCGACAGCCGGCACACCAGAGGTCGGTCCTCCCCAATCCTCTCGTACTAGGGGAGACTCTCCTCAAGTTTCCTACGCCCACGGCAGATAGGGACCGACCTGTCTCACGACGGTCTGAACCCAGCTCGCGTACCGCTTTCATTGGCGAACAGCCAAACCCTTGGGACCTTCTCCAGCCCCAGGATGCGATGAGCCGACATCGAGGTGCCAAACCTCCCCGCCGCTAGGGACGCTCGGGGGAGATCAGCCTGTTATCCCCGGAGTACCTTTTATCTGTTGAGCGACGGCCTTTCCATCCAGCACCGCCGGATCACTAACGCCGACTTTCGTCTCTGCTCGACCTATCCGTCTCGCAGTCAGGCACCCTTCTACGTTTGCGCTCCTGTTGCCCGATTGCCGACCGGGCCGAGGGTACCATGGCGCTCCTCCGTTACTCTTTGGGAGGAGACCGCCCCAGTCAAACTGCCCGATGAGCACGGTCCCGGTCCGGGCTACGGACCGGTGAGGACCAACGTGATTTCAGGGTGGTATTTCACCGATGGCTCCGCGAGGGCTAGCGCCCCCGCCTCACTGCCTCCCACCTATCCTACACAGAAATAACGCTGGACCAGTGCCAACCTGCAGTAAAGGTTCACGGGGTCTTTCCGTCTAACCGCGGGTACGTGGCATCTTCACCACGACTACAGTTTCACCGGGTCCCTCGTGGAGACAGTGCTCCAGTCGTTACGCCATTCATGCAGGTCGGAACTTACCCGACAAGGAACTTCGCTACCTTAGGACCGTCATAGTTACGGCCGCCGTTTATCGGGGCTTCGGTCGCCAACTACTCTTGCGATCATCGGCTTCCTTAACCTACCGACACCGAGCAGGCGTCAGACTCTATACGTCCTCTTGCGAGTTGGCAGAGTCCTGTGTTTTTGATAAACAGTCGCTAGAGCCGATTCTCTGCGGCTCCCCCGTTGCCGAGGGAGCACCCCTTGTACCGAGGGTACGGGGTCATTTTGCCGAGTTCCTTCACGAGGGTTCTCCCGAACGCCTTCGGATACTCGCCTAGCACACCTGTGTCGGATTGCGGTACGGGCCGCGCGGATCGTCCCCGGCTGGCTTTTCGTGGCCGGACGGTTCTCGGGCTTCCAGATCAAGCTGTCGGCCTTGCGGCACGGAGGCGTCTAGCACTCCGACCCGAGTTAGTCCGGCGTCCCCAGCCGGTTCAACCTCTCCGTGCGGGTGGCGGAATATTAACCGCCTGTCCATCGGCTACGCCTTTGGGCCTCGCCTTAGGTCCCGACTGACCCTGGGCGGATTGACCTTCCCCAGGAAACCTTGTGCTTTCGGCGGACGGGCTTCCCACCCGTCTTGTCGTTACTCGTTCCGGCATGCGCACTCGACGACGCTCCACGGCTCCTTATCGGTGCCGCTTCACTGCGGTCGTCGACGCTCTCCTACCATTTCAGGTAAACCTGAAATCCGCGACTGCGGCACGACGCTTGAGTCCCCGTCATTTTCGGCAAGGATGGCTCGACCGGTAAGCTGTTACGCACTTTTGAAATGATGGCTGCTTCTAAGCCAACATCCCGGCTGTCACCGCGATCCCACTTCCTTTGCCACTGAGCGTCGCTTTGGGGGCCTTGGTCGGCGGTCTGGGTTGTTTCCCTCTCGAGCATGAAGCTTATCCCCCACACTCTGACTCCCGGGGTCCATGAACAGGGTATTCGGAGTTGGGTTCCGACGGGTAGCCGGGAAGGCCCCCGGGCGGATTCCGTCGCTCTACCCCCCTGACATATGTCCCGAGGCTGGCCCTAAAGCCATTTCGGAGAGAACGAGCTATCTCCAGGTTTGATAAGACTTTGACTCCTCCCCACGGGTCCTCCCCCAGTTTTTCAACACTGGTGGGTTCGGTCCTCCACGGCCGGTTAAGGCCGCTTCAACCTGCCCATGGGTAGTTCACCTGGTTTCGCGTCTACCACGCCCGACCAATTCGCCCATTTCAGACTCGCTTTCGCTTTGGCTCCCCCCCTGAAGGGGTTAACCGGGCCGGACACGGTAACTCGCCGGATCATTATGCAAAAGGCACGCGGTCAGGCTGAGCACAAAGCTCAACGCCCTCCCACCGCTTGTAGGCGCGGGGTTTCAGGTTCAGTCTCCTCCCCTGATCGGGGTTCTTCCCACCGTTCGGTCGCCCTACTGGGTTCGCTATCGGTCGTCATCGCGTACTTAGCCTTGCAGGATGGTCCCCGCTGATTCAGGCCGGGTTTCACGTGCCCGACCCTACTTGGGTACCGGATAGGAGGACTTCATCAAAGCCTACGGGACTATCACCCGCTCTGGTGCCATTTTCCAAAGGACTTCGGCTCGACTCGATCCATTCCATGGCTCCGGCCCCACAACCCCGGGCGGTGTCCCGCCCGGTTTGGGCTGGTCCCCGTTCGCTCGCCGCTACTAAGGGAGTCTCGGTTGATTTCTTCTCCTCCAGGTACTGAGATGTTTCAGTTCCCTGGGTTGCTCGGGTATTCCGGGCTCGACGCTCGTTGGGCAGCTCCCCCGGACTTATCGCAGCCTTCCACGCCCGAATTCTGATGACGCCTAGGCATCCCCCCCGCGCCCTTAGGAGCTTGACCACGCCGATCGGACCGCCGCGACTCACCGTGAATCCAGGCGAACCTGGACCACGTCCAAGACGCATCGGCACCGATTCGACGGGCTTTTTCACCGAAGCTCTGGACATTCCGGCCCAGCGTCTCGCGACGCGGCGGCCGGCTCCGAGCCTCTCATACTATCCGTAAGGGTTCTTTGACACGGCCCGCGCGACATCACGTCGGGCGAAGCCGTTTTTCTACTGTACTGTAGTGGAGATTGCCACTCACCCTCTGCGTGTGAATCGAAGCAGACCGAAA
Organism: uncultured Isosphaeraceae bacterium; assembly: GCA_963781785.1. GTDB lineage: Bacteria > Planctomycetota > Planctomycetia > Isosphaerales > Isosphaeraceae > CAWAHD01. The sequence continues at coordinate 3,858,204 of CAWAHD010000002.1, forward strand.
AAATCCGATCCACTTCCACCCCACGCGGGTGTGTGATTCGTGTGTGACCAACCACCGGATTGCCAAAAAGCACCGACCTGCAGCCGCAGCTCCGCCGGGAAGGCGGCCCGTCACACTGGTCGTTCCTGGTCTGGCCAGGGGGTGAGGCCGTCAAAAACACGGCCCCGCCCCGCGGTCAGCGAGTCGATTGCATATCAGCCTTTGAGGTCGGCTGACTGGTCGATTGCACGTCAGCCAGTGAAACGAGATCAATAGCAGTTGTCGCGTCGCTCAAAAACCCCCAGGGGAAGCCGGCGGGCTTGCGGCCTTTCCCGAACAATGCGGAATGGTGCCGATGTGGCCTTATTGACGTCGGACCGGCAACTGGGATGGTTGCCCATCCTCGGTCTGGCTCGTGCTCCTGGACCGAGGTCCAGAAGCCGGAACGTCTCAGGCCAAGTTTTCCAAGGTTGTCCTTAGAAAGGAGGTGATCCAACCGCAGGTTCCCCTACGGTTACCTTGTTACGACTTAGTCCCCATCACGGGTTTCATCTTCGGCGCCTGCCTTGCGGCTCCGACGACTTCGGATGCCCCCCGCTTTGGTGGCTTGACGGGCGGTGTGTACAAGGCTCAGGAACACATTCACCGCCGCAGTGCTGATCGGCGATTACTAGCGATTCCGGCTTCATGCGGGCGGGTTGCAGCCCGCAATCCGAACTGGGGGACGATTTTTGCGATTGGCGCGGCCTTGCGGCCTGGCAACGCTCTGTCCGTCCCATTGTAGCACGTGTGCAGCCCTGGGCATAAGGGCCATGATGACTTGACGTCGTCCCCGCCTTCCTCCGGCTTAACGCCGGCGGTCTGATCAGAGTCCCCGCCATGACGCGCTGGCAACTGACCACAGGGGTTTCGCTCGTTACGGGACTTAACCCAACACCTCACGGCACGAGCTGACGACAGCCATGCAGCACCTGTGCACGTTCCACCTTGCGGCGTCACCGGCGTTTCCGCCGGCTAATCCGTGCATGTCAAGCCCAGGATAAGGTTCTTCGCGTAGCCTCGAATTAAGCCACATGCTCCACCGCTTGTGTGAGCCCCCGTCAATTCCTTTGAGTTTCAGCCTTGCGACCATACTCCCCAGGCGGGGCACTTCACGGTTTCCCTACGGCAGAGAGCCCATCGGCGAGCCCCCTACCCAGTGCCCATCGTTTACAGCTAGGACTACCGGGGTATCTAATCCCGTTCGCTACCCTAGCTTTCGCGTCTCAGCGTCAGAAAACGTCCAGGACCTCGCTTTCGCCACGGGCGTTCCTTCCGATCTCAACGCATTTCACCGCTCCACCGGAAGTTCCAGGTCCCCCTACGTCCCTCCAGACGGGGCGTTTCGGCGCCCGTTCCCCGGTTGAGCCGGGGGATTTCAGCAACCGACGTCCCCATCCGCCTACACGCGCTTTAAGCCCAGTGATTCCGAATAACGTTCGCACGGTTCGTCTTACCGCGGCTGCTGGCACGAACTTAGCCCGTGCTTCCTCCAGGGATAGGTCAAGCTTGCGCCTTCCTCCCCCTCGACAGGAGTTTACAACCCGAAGGCCTTCATCCTCCACGCGGCGTCGCTCGGTCAGGCTTGCGCCCATTGCCGAAGATTCTCGACTGCAGCCTCCCGTAGGAGTCTGGGCAGTGTCTCAGTCCCAGTGTGCCGGGCCACGCTCGCACGCCCGGTAGGCATCAGAGGCTTGGTGGGCCATTACCCCGCCAACGACCTAATACCACGACGGCCCGTCCCACGGCGCCGAAACTTTGGTTCACGCCGGATGCCCGGCACGAACATCGCTGGGAATTACCCGCAGTTTCCCGCGGCTATGCCCAACCATGGGGTTGGTTGCCGTCGCCTTACTCACCCTTACGCCACTGACCTGATCCGAAAACCAGGCCCGTTCGACTTGCATGCCTAATCCACGCCGCCAACGTTCATTCTGAGCCAGGATCAAACCCTTCACAAATGAGTCGGTCCCCGCCTGGGAGCTCCCCGAAAATCGAGGCGCTCCAGATGGTTTCCGATCCTCACCCCAAAGGGTTGAGGAAAAATACTGGTCGCACGTCGCTTCCCGCAGTACCGATTGAGCTCCAACCAACCTTCGATATCAGAATGCCCTTGCGAGCATCCATCCAGCAAAAGCCGCCAGAACCCCTGGTGCCACGAGAAGCGTGTGCCGGTCCTTGCGAGCCATCCCGCCGCCTCGATGCCTGGGGACCACCCAGGCCGGGCGTTTCAGGATCGACCGCTCGCACGCCGGCTTCCCTCAAGGGTTTATTAACGCGACGAATCTTATCTGTCTTATCTCGTCTCGTCTTGGCTGACGAATGCAATCGACCGAATTGTCAAAGAGTAACCGGCAAGAACTCGACAACACCGGATGCCCGGTATTGCCTTGGACTCATTATGCCGGTGTTGCATCACCCCATCCACCGACACCATCGGCCGGTGCAAAGCTGCTCTATGGCAGCTCGCCCCGGCCGTCGTATGGCATTGATTTGGTAGTGAGGCAACGACAATACTAACCGAAAAGGCGCGAAGGTCAACACCCCTGCGAAGATTTTTCTCGGCTCGGTTCTCGACAGGCTGGATTTCTCGAGGCTGGAGGTATTACACTGGGCACCCGGCAACGGGGTGGAAGCCGTTGGATGCCGTCGATATTCATAATCAGTGCATACCTCTTCACCCCTTTGGATGCGTGATCCACTTTCCTCTGGAGTCAAGGGCCGAAGACGTCGATAGGTACTTTTCGATTGTGGAGATTTCCACTTCGTGACGAGGCCGCGTACCCGCGCTCAAGGCGCGACGCCGGCCAGGAGCCATACAAGAGCATGATACTCCGGCGGATGCGCAGGTAAGACCCTGTCCGGAAGGCAAAACGGGATAGAAGGCGGCAGGGGGCAATCGCCATCCGGTGGAAGCTCGCAAGAAAGTTGCCCGATCATGGCAGCCCCGACGCCTAATCCCACACTGGATGACTGGGTAAAGACCGTTCTCTTCGACCGCGGCTATCTTCCCCGGATCCGTGGCGAGGCTATCAAGGTGTATTTGGCGATCATCGAAGCCTGCGGCGGTGTGCCCGACCGCAGTGTAACGATCAGCCTCAGCGTGCTCATGCAGCGCACACAACTGTCGTGTCCCACTGTGATCGAAAGCTTGTCGCGCCTGGAGGATCTCGGCCTGGTCGTTTCAACCACCCGGCAGCGCGGCAAGGTGAAGACCTACTACGTGTCTGACCCGCCCCCGACCAAAGAGCCGCCGCCTGCCCGCGCTGGCTGGTCAGGGACCAAGGGCCGATTTTCGACGAAGTCAAAAGATCGATCATCCGACTGAATACTCACGGCCGTCTCGACCACACGGTGAGCAAGCTGCGAACCAAGGTGGACAGAGCGACGACTCGCTTTTTAACCTCTAGCCACTGAACGCTTTAACCACAGGCCATGAGTTCGAACTCGTACTTCTTCCGGGTCGAGCACGATCTGCTTCGTTCCGAGGCGTTCAAGACGCTGGGGGGCTCGGCGATCAAGGTTTACCTGGTGATCGGTTTGTATTCCGATTTCGGAACGGACTGGGCCTACCCCAGTATCCGAACAATCGCCAAACAGGCAGGTTTGAGCCGGCAAACCGTCCTGGTCGCAATCGAACAACTCACGCGAATGGGGCTTCTGGCTGCCAGCAAAGCGAAGGGCCGATCGACCGCATACCGGATTATCCGCCAGGCACCGGAACGGCCCTCGCGAACTCGAACAGCCACCCAGCCGGCCAAGCCTACAAAAACTGGTCTATTTTCTTTAGAGGATGGCCCTTTACCTGGTCTAATTTCTTTAGAAGATAGTCCGGAAGGTGGTCCAAAACTTGGTCCAGCCCCGGCCTACAGTCCTGGCCCCGGAGGCCCGCCAAGTAGGCCCAAAGGAGAACAGGAACCAGAACAGGAGACAGCATCAATCCCGATTCCAGGAACGCCCTTTCGACTGACCGCGGAAGGCCGCCTCCATGTTGCTGTTGATTTGCAGGAGCTTCTGACGAATCAGGGAATTCCCGACCAACTTGCACAACGGCTCGTGGCCCAGAAGGACCCGGAAGCGGTCGCCAAGGTGCTACTCAACGCGTTCTATCTTCAAAGCCAAGGCAAACTTCAGAACGGTCCGGGTTATATTCGCGCCGGGATCGAGGACGGCTACGATCTGCTGCCGCAGGTCGCGAGCCGGCTGGAGGTGCGGCGGCGTAAACTGGAAGATCAATTACGGTCGATTGATGCGCAACAACGGCAGACGCGCAAAGCGCACGAGCGAGCCGCCGAAGAAGCCGCGATTACCTACGTGCTCGAACAGCTCAGACCCGAAATTCGCGACCACTTCGTCGAAGAAGCACTCCGCCTGCTTCCCGAGCCAATCGCCCGGCGCAACCCCACCTTGTCCAATCCCTTCGTACGAGCAAAGGTGTATGAGTTAGCCTGTGGCGAACCCCAGGATTGAACGACCGCTTCAGACTATTCGCGAGTTTGCAATCGGTCGTCTTGCAAAAACAGAATCGCTTGGGGGTCGCATTCCCGATTATGGGATGGCTTGCGCAGGATCAGCAGATCACGAACCTGCCCAAGTAAGCGACCTTCCTTGCGAGCCAGACGAATCTGCTGGGGAAGATAGTGACCCTCCATCGGGCAACTAATCCGGCGCTCTGGAAGGAAACCGGCGCGAGCAGCCGCTATGTAGCCTAACAAAGCGTGATCGAGATAACCGAAGCCGAGAGGCAAGTCTTTCTCGGTCTGGGCGGCGAGTAGAAGAGCCAGGCAACCGCCGTCTCGTAAGGTCATGAAGGCGTAGCGGGTGAGCTGGTGCAGGAAGGCAACCCAGTCCGTGAAGGGGAGCGCGGCAACACCGTCGCCGGTATAGTGCCGTGCCAGCATGGTGTGATAGGGTGGATCGCAGAAGATCAGGTCGCATCCGACCGCTTCGGCCGGAAAGCCCCGGCGTATGTCATGAGCACGGATGTCGGGCCGAACCGGATGAATGTCGAAACTCAGGCAACGGCGCCCCATTGACTGGCAAACATCCAGCGTGGTCCCGCCGCCAGCCATCGGGTCGACGACGAGTCCGCCTGGAGTCGTGTAGTAGTAAAGCGCGTGTGCGATGATCGCCGGTGGGATCGCCCCGGGGTGGGGAACTCCAAAGGCGCGGTCGTGCCGGAATGACCAGACGTCGTAAGGAGTGGGCCGAAAATCGGCGCTAAAGCGATCGCGGCGCCGCAAGTCTTTATATGCAGCATGGATGGTCTTGGTACCCGCATCCAGCCCGGCGACACCACTGCGGGCACGAATATCACCCGATTGAGCCAACCGCCAGAGAGCACGCGCCTGGCGGTAGAGATCCTTGCCTCCCATACCCAACTGACCGGCGATGATTGCATCCGTCCGTCCGTGGCGAGGGTTGCTGCCTGAGGACGATGCTGAGTCTCTGCGGATCGACGACGGCCCGAAGCCGTGCGCTTCCATCGCGCCATCAGAATCGTCGATCATGCCCCGATCGTCGGAATTCCGACGATCGGCATTCTCCGATGGCATCGGGGGACGAAGACAACCCTTTCGCAGGTTGCCCAACCGTCGTGATTTTGCATCGGCTTCCAAGATCCTCTCAATCGCATCTGCTTCATGCATTAATTGACTGAACGTTTTGCGGCGCTGCCGGTTATATTCCAGGATCGCCCACTGACGGGATCGTCCAGGCGGAAGCGAACGGACTTCGCAAGGGACTTCGGCAAGGTTGAGGGCGAGTGCACAGGCAAGGCGACGGTGACCGGAGAGCACTTCCCACGTATGTGGAGTGCCTGTGGGTGCGACCACCAGTGGGACCAGAATTCCGTGATCGCTGATACTTGGTACGAGGTCGTCAATTTCCGCGGCGGGATCACCGTAGATCGAGACGCTGAAGCAATTCGGCCTGAGCTGGCCCGTGGGGATGGTGATGATTCGCGGCGTACACGGGGCCGTGGCGTTGACGGGCATGGCGGGGCATCCTTGTCCGCAGCAAAGCTCGCCTCAGAGGCGAACTCAGGTTGGGAAGGCTAGCAGAGTTGCTCAAGGCGGTCCAGAACGGTTTCTCTGCACCGATAGGTGAGGGGTTTGATCGAGCGATTGAGGTGATCGTGATTTGGGATGGACGCAGACGGCGATGTGGGGAAAATGCTCGCTCCATCTCCATTTCAATCGATACGGCATGTTCTTCGTGAGCAAAGGGCTGGGGCGAGGCAAGGAGGCCCTATGTCGATCCTGCGCTACGACCTGTCGCAGCGACCGGACCGCATCGATCTCTCGATGCGTCCATTTCACTCTGGCCAAGCGTACCCCGATGACGAGAGCCTGGCACACGGATGGCGAGCCCGGGAGAGTGAAGCGTCGTTCTTGTCGGTGGTGGTTGCTGCGAAGAACGAGGCAAGAAGTCTGCCGCAGTTGATCGGCGAGATCGCTAGGGCGCTGCGGCCATTGTGTGAGGACGGCAGTCAATGCGGACTGGATGGGTTTGAAGTCGTGGTCATCGACGACGCGTCGACGGATGGAACTGAATCGGTCTTGAGGAACCTGGCGGCGGATTACGCCGAGCTGAGAGGATTCGTGCTGGCCAGTGCGGTTGGGCAGTCACCAGCGACGGTGGCTGGAATTCGTGCGGCCAGGGGCGATTGGATCGCGACGCTGGATGCTGACTTGCAGAATGATCCGGCCGACCTGGCACGGCTCTGGAATGCTCTTCCCGGCCACGATGCAGCCCTGGGCTGGCGAGTGAATCGCCGAGACGTGTGGTCAAAGCGCGTGATCAGCCGCTGGGCAAACCGGATCCGCAACCTGGTGCTGGGCCAGTCCATTCGGGACACGGGCTGTTCGCTGCGGATCTTTCGCCGTGATGCAGCGCTGCGGTTGCCGATGTTTCACGGCGTCCACCGTTTCTTGGGACCGCTCTTGTTGCGCGACGGGTGCCGGATAGTCCAGATACCGGTTCATGATCGCCCTCGGCTCAATGGCCGGTCACACTACAATCTTTGGAACCGATCATTCCGAGTGGTCGTCGATTTGCTTGGAGTTGCGTGGCTCTTGCACAGGCCGGTGTATTGCCAGGCGGCGCCGATATGGGAATCGGCGGAAAATGTCAGCGAGCTGGAATTGAGCCCTGGCGTCCTGGCCGGCGGACGTTGGGATCAGGAGGGCTAAGCCGTGTCGCAACCGGCTTTCTGGCTGACGTTCTGGCTGGCGATCGGCTTCCTGGGCCAAGCATTCTTCACCGCGCGGTTCCTGGTGCAGTGGTTGGTCTCGGAGAAGAAATGCGACTCGGTGGTACCAGTGGTATTTTGGTGGCTGAGCCTGCTGGGTGGCGTGGCGTTGTTGTCCTACGCGATCTCGCGCCGCGATCCGGTTATCAGCGTCGGCCAAGCGATGGGACTTGTGGTCTACGTGCGGAACCTGATGCTGGTTGGCAAAGCCCGGCAGCGGGCAGTGGCGTCATAAGCAATCAATCAGGCGCCTTACTGCGTGTCCTGCGGTACTCGGCCCAGGAGGCGGTCGACGGCCAGCCCGACGTCAGGAGCGCGCATCAGCGATTCGCCGACGAGGATCGCGGAGATTCCGGCTGCTTCGAGCCGTTCCACGTCACGGCGGGTGCGGATGCCGCTCTCGCTGACGACCACGATCTCGGGGGGGATCTGGTCGCGAAGTCGTAACGTATGGTCGAGGTCGGTGGTGAACTGCCGGAGGTCGCGGTTATTGATGCCGACCAGGTCAGCGCCGGAAGCGAGGACGCGCGGTAGGTTTACGTCGTCGTGAAATTCGACGAGTGCGGCCATTCTCAACCGCCGTGCCTGTTCCAGCAATCGGTGGAGCACGTCGTCACTGAGGATCTCGGCGATCAGGAGAACAGCGTCGGCCCCTGCCGCGCGGGCCTCGACAACCTGGTAGTCATCGATCAAGAAATCCTTTCGCAAGAGCGGGATTGAAACGGCAGCGCGAACCTGGATCAAATCAGCCAGGTGCCCCTGAAAGTAATGGGTGTCGGTCAGCACGCTGAGGCAGGCGGCACCGTGCGCCTGATAAGTCTGCGCGAGCGCGACTGGGTCGAAGTCAGCTCGGATGACCTGGGCCGATGGGCTGGCCTTCTTGATCTCGGCAATGAGCCGGATCGAGCCGGGCGCAACCAGTGCCGCACGAAAGTCGCGGGCTGGAGAACTAAGAGCCGCCTGGGCCTCAAGCTCATCGAGCGGTCGCGACCGTAGAGCGGCAGCCACCTCGTCCCGTTTTGAGGCCACGATTTCATCAAGGATAGTCATCGTTGTCCCATGTTTCGATTCGTTCAATCATTCGGACGTGTCCGCTCTCATTGGCCGATGGACCGGAGCGCGCGCAAACAGCAGTATGGGCGTGTGTGTCGCTACCGCAAAGCGTGGAAAATACGAGTTTTTTCGATAATTTACCCGATCTCTCCCGTGGCGGACGAGAGGGTAACCCGAAGAGCAGCACAGTGAGGATGCAATTTGGCCCCAGTGGAGGCATTTATCGAAAACGCCGCGCGCGCCGGTTTTACGGCCGGTTTGCGACAATCTTTCGAAGATCGAGGTTTGCGAAATCCGCTCAACTCGATATAGGAGTAACAATGAGAACCACTGTGAATCCGCATCGCTGGCGCTGCCTTGGCTCCTAGCATCCCATCGTTCACGCATGGTGGATAGAGGATAAACGAGCGGCCGGCTTCTGCGTGCGATCGCACAGGATGATCTGGTGCGGGGAGATTCATTGACGTGGCATTGTTGTTGGTAAGGTGCGGATTTTGAGCATCAAAGCCCGCACGGCATCAGTTCGGCAAGGTCGGTGGCACGGAGGCGGGAGATGACATCATGACGACGACGATCGTGCAATGCCCCAACACCGGTTGTGGCCGGGTCACGCATTTAGGGGAGGATCCGCTGGGTCGGATCTTCCGGTGTCCGCGTTGTCGTACGAAGCTGCCGTCGGCTCCTGCCGCTGCGGCCGATTCGGGGTGGACGGCTGTCTTGGGGCCTCCGCGGCTTGGTGGCGGAAGTATTGGTTCAGGCTCGATCCAGACGTGGCGACGGTCGCACGATGCCGCGGTACCGGTGGGGGTCGAAGCCTGGGGTTCATCGGGCTTTGAGAGCGGTGAAGTGTTGGTCGGCGCGGTCGATTTCGACGGCGAGAGCGAGGAAGACGAGAAATCAAGCCAACGTCTCGGACCAGACGATAGCAGTGAGATCGTGATCGCCCCGTTTTTGTCGGATGGCCGGTCGGCTTCGGGGTGGGATACGGGAACGCGGTCGTCGCTCTCAATGACGGCCTCGAACCAGAGCGGCTCGGGTGCAATAAGCGGAGGTCTGGTTACAGCGAGCGCAGGGGGGCCAAGCCGGTTTCGGATCGTCGGTATCCTGGGGCAAGGACAGCACGCCACGGTCTATCGCGCTTATGATCCGATCCTGGAGCGGAACGTGGCACTCAAAGTACCGCGCCGAGGGGTGAAGCAGTCAGCCAAGGGGATCGAGCGGTTTCTGGGCGAGGCCAAGGCGCTGGCGCGGCTGCGGCATCCTCGGATCGTGCCAATCTATGAGGCGGGTTGTGCCCGTGACCGGTATTACATCGCCATGGGGCTCATCGAGGGCAACAGTTTGGCCGATCGCCTGGCTGAAGGCTCGATCAAGCTACCTCGCGCTGCAGAAATCGTCGCCGAGCTGGCCGAGGCTCTGGCCTATGCTCATAGCCAAGGTATCGTCCACCGCGACGTCAAGCCGGCCAACATCCGCCTCGATGACGATGGCGCCGTCTATTTGATGGATTTCGGGATTGCCTATCGGCCTGACTCCGGCGAGATTCCTCTTCCGCCAGGCGTCATCCTGGGTACTCCGGCTTATGTCGCCCCCGAGCAGGCTCAAGGGGGGCAGTCTGGTGTGCTGCCGGCCAGCGACCAGTACAGCTTGGGCGCGGTTCTCTACGAGTTGCTCTGCGGCCAGCCGCCGTTCAGCGGGCCGCCGTCATACGTGCTCTTCCACACAATCCACCGCGAACCCCCGTCGCCTCACACGATCGCTCCCAAGATTCCCCGCCCTCTGGCAACCGTTTGCCTCAAGGCTCTGGCGAAGAGTCCTGACCGTCGCTACGCAGGCTGTCAAGAATTTGCCGATGACTTGCGGTGCTGGCTCCGGGGTGAGACTCCGGCGGCCTGCCGCCGCGGCTGGGCATTACTGGGGAAATGACCGATTCAGGCGCTGGCCGCTCCATAAGGGAATAACCCGCCGTGATCGCCCACGGCCTGGACACAGAGCCTGCTCCCGCTCCGCCTGGCAGTTCGAGGGCTCGCTCTCTCCGGTCCCAGCTACAAGGAATCGGCTGATGTTCCCACCGGTTCCGGCTCGGCGACCCCGACCGTTTCTGCCACCTGCTCGGCCTGGAATTCTGCCGGCTCGTCGATTGCCTCGGTTAGCCGGGGGGACGTCGGATCTCCCATTGCCTCTGGCCAGATGTGGAACCCACCGCGGAACGTCGGGGGGATTTCCCAGAGACCCCAGATCCCTTTCCCTTCGTTATAGCCTTGATACGCGACGTCGTGTTTGTCGATGTATCGTTTGGTCCACCAGCACTTGCCATCATCGATCGTGTATTTGCCGCGGATCAGGAAGGGACCAATCCGATCGCGGCCTTCACCGGTCATGACTCCCTGACGAAAGCTCAGATGTAATTCCATCATGTGCCGGCCGGGCCAGTGCGCCATCAGGAAAAAACCTTGCCAGGGCCCGGATGGGAATCGCGGGTCAGTTTCGACAGGGGTTTGGGGCGGGGGATGTGGCGGACGAGAAGTCATGTCTTCACGGGCCTCGCAGATCCGGCTGGCGGCCTCGAGCTCCTGGCTGTCCCACCTGCAAGCGAACTTTCCCCTTGAGTTTGGTCCCGACCCTCGCGGGGTGTCAAGCTCCATGGAATTGAATCGATGCAAATCACCAAGCAGTTACCGTTTCGGCGTCGCCTTACCCACAATCACACAGCTCACGCACAACGGCGGGCACGGTTACCGTTTTAGCAAGTGAATGTGCAAGATTCTTCGCACTTCAGCGATTACCTCGGGGTCGGCTTCACACCTGTGGCTGGCACTGGCAATCTGCTCGGACGCAGCGCCGTCGAGATGGGCGCTCGAATAGCTGACCAATCCGTCGTTCATTCGCTCCGGAGCGGAGGTGTGGCGGATGTTGGCGATGATCGAGTGATAAACAACCGTGGGTGCGATCGCCTGGGCGCCGATGGCCATGAGCAAAGGGTTTCCAGCTTCCATCCCGTCGACACTGGCGAGCGCTCGATGCTGAAAGAACGGTTGGAACACATCCCGCCCGTTGGTGGCCTCCAGAAGCGCCCACGCCGGGACGAGCGGGTTATTGCGCCGAATCAGCTTGACTCCGAGTCGAACCACTGGATTCCCGGCTAGCTTCCCCCCTTGATGGGCTGTGGTCAAGAAAATGACCCGGCGCACGTAAGGCTCCGGCTGGAAATAGAACGTGGCGGCCAGTTCGGTAAAGAGCTCAGGCGAGGTGTTGATCTCGGTGATCGGCCGGGTGAAAACCGCATTCCACAGTGCGTCGCCACTTGGCTGGACCAGCATCCTGATCGCCTGCCCGCCCGTGCTTTTTCCCAGGATTACCATCTGATCGAGAGCGGGGTCGGTATCCTGAGGATCGAACCTTCGGCGGATCTCGCGTAACGACCGCCGCAACGAGAGAGCTGCCAGTGGAAGCGGATAGCCGGACGGGTAGAGTACGACCCAGAACTGATACGATGCGCCCAGCACCGGATCGCTGCGCAGCGCATTGAGCATTGGTATCCAGACCGCTGGGCTCGACCAGAGCCCGTGCACCAGTACGACAGGCACCTTGCCAGCCTGGTAGGGATCCAGTGCATAGACGCCCGCCCGTGCGGAATAGATCTCGGGGTCGAGGGCGCCCCGGGACTCATAGTGTTGCATCGGGCTTTGGGTCAAACGCAGGATCAAGGGCGACGTCAGGTCGCCAGCCAGAGGGAGCGGTCTCCCACCGAGATTCAACGTCGCTGCGCGAAACGGGTCGTGCAGCACGAGCTCGACTGGCTGTTCCCGCCAGTTTGTGACGGTTCCGCGTGGTTTTAGCACGGCCGTCACGGCAAATACGACATCGCGGGGGCCGTAGTGCTTCCAGACGGCTTGCTCGGCGTTTTCGAGTGTGCGCCGCGCGATCAAGGGAGTGCCCAGTCCTTCGCGACAGCCGCCAGACCCGGGTCCCAGGACGGCAAATGCCTTGGAATCCTCTAGCGTATCAATCCCGACGGCTGTCCATTCAGGGATTGTGGCCGTCGGAAAGATTCCAGCCTCACCCAGCCGGGCGAGCCAGCCAGAGCTGGTTCGACAGGGTGTCGCATGCGTTTGCACCGCTCGAAGGCAGCGAGCAAGCGCACGGTTGTGGACATCAAAAGCGGCGCACTCTGTGGCGGCACCTGGCTGGTTTTCTTCCAGCTCGGTCAGGCAGAACACAGCGTAGACCGCCGCGTCGCGCGACCACCCGATCGCCTCCGACGACCGCGGCGGCAACGTTCGAGCGATCAGATCAGCCAACTCTGCCAGCGCAAGCAGACGTCGAGAATCGGCAGGGTCGGTGCCGGTTCCTTGTTCCAGAAGAGAGAATACCTCACGAGGATGCCGTCGGGCGAGCCTGCTCAGGCTCAGGCTGTCGAGCAAAACCGAGGTTGAGTCACTCCAGCCTGGACCTAGAAGATGTTTCTCGGCCAGCCTCAAGCGATGGCCGAGTGCCGGGACAAGGAACGGTCGTTCACATCCCGAGGCAATCATTCCCGCCATGATCGCCAGGATTGCCAGCCCAAACCTTCTCCCGTTCCCATCCATGATCCTGGCGACCTTTGCAGCAAGCGCGCATGGGGGTAGGTCCATGCCGCATCTGGCAATCCTGACCATTCGATCGGCTGGATCAGCTACCAGGCTTGATGGATTCTCAAGGAGAAGGCAACACGGCGAACGGCCCTACATCTTGTGCTCGGCCTGCGGAATGTTGTGTGTCTTCCTGAGAAGTTCCTGAAAATCAGGACGCTCACGGATCGGGTCAAGATCCGTGTCGTCTTCGGGGATCTCGGGATTGATGGTGCCCCCACTCATGGCGCGGTGCAGGACTTCCACGGCTCGAGCGCCATACCGCTGGCGGCGGAGCTGGTCGGACTTACTCAACTTGGCGATGTCGACCACATCGGCTGATCCGTTCTTGACTCCGATCAAAGGGATGCATAGTGCCACGTTGCACGCCAGGTTGTAGCTATTGCGCGGGTCCAGGTCAGAAACACTCTCGTAGAGATCAATAGCATGTTGAAGCATCTGCAAAGCTTGAACAGGCTCGCCCATTTCCCGGAGCAGTCGCCCGATGTTGGTATGGCTCTTGGCCAGGTCGATCCGTGAAGAAGTATCCGTGGTGTGCTCGGCGACAAGCTGCTCGAGCAGCTTCTGTGCTTTCTGCGCGAAGGCGAGCGCCTCGGCTAGCTCACGGCGACGGTGGTGAAGCTCGCACATCATGTTGTACGTTCTGGCAAGGTCTCCCTGGTAGTTGAGCACGCTGGGATACTGCCGGGTGAGCTCTTCGAGGATCTCCAGTGCCTTCTGGGCACTGATCAGGGCCGAGTCGAGTCGACCCGCTCTCTGCTGCATCGCATTCAGGTTGCCAAGGAGCAGCGCACGCTCATAAGCGAGCTCGGCAAGCTCGGGATGCTCGCGTCTGGCTGACTCGACGAGCTCGATTGCTTGCTGAATAGCGGCGATTGCCGGCTCCAGCCCATCGGGCTGTGCGAGCAAGACCTGGCCGAGCAGAGCTTGTGCCTTGGCCATGGAGATCTTGGCGTCGAGCGAATGCGAATGATCAGTGGTCAGTTGCGACTCGATCGCCAGCGAGCGCTGAATGTTTTGGATCGCGTCTTCAAGCTCACCTCGGTCGAATTGAAGCTGGGCGATGTTCTGGAGGCCGCGGCTGAAGTCCTGACGCAACGGCAGCGACTGTGGATCTGCCGCAATGAGTGGTTCGACCAGTTCCTGGGCGTCGCGGAAGGCGTGGAGCGCATCATCATGACGGCCATCCACGTGCATGAGCACGTCGCCGAGATCGTTAAGGGTGCGAGCCAGGCTCTGCCGGTAGCTCGAATTACTGGGCCGGCTTGCTACCAGGCTTTCCCACATTTCAATCGCCTGTTGGAACTGAGTGACGGCCTCGTCGGTCGAGCCGGTCTGGCTCATGATTCTGGCCACGTTGGCACGCGCCGCTGCCAGGTCGGCACGCAGTGACGGATCGCCCCCGCGCTCTCGCAAAAAGTCCTCGAAAAACCGCTGGGCATCACGCAGCAATGTTTCGCGCAACGGGTGCAACTCGGGCTGATTGAGAAGCCGCTCGTGACTGACGTGGGTAAAGAACTGGTTGACTGCTTGACGGGCTTGAAGAAAGGAGCTTTTGGCGCGATCGCGCTCACGCCGGGCCATGATCAACCCTATCGTGGTGCCGACGAGACCTCCGAGGAGGGCCACGATCAGGAGCAACCCGGCAAGGACCGCCGGCCGATGACGGCCGACGAATCTGGCTGTCCGATAGATGGCCGAGTCACGATGTGCCCTCACGGGCAGTCCTTCCAGGTAGCGGTGGATGTCATCGGCGAACTGCTCGGCCGAGGCATACCGACAGTTCGGCTCCTTGCGCAATGCCATGAGGACGATTGCGTCGAGGTCACCGGCCAGGATCTGCTTGAGCCGCTCGGGTGGATATCCACGCAGGCTAGCGATTTCTTGGGGCACAGCAGGCAACTGCGTGGTCGTCGAGCTCAGCGCGGGCTCGGGCAATGTTCCAGACGGAGAAGCCAGGGTCGCCGACCCGGAGCCACAGAAGCCTGCACGAATACCTGTGCCGTGAACGATCGATAGACTGGGCTTCTCAGGCACCTGTTCGCAAACGGCCTGAAGGATTTCGGGTGGACTGCCGATTTCGAGCCGGTATGGTCTTCGACCCGTCAGGAGCAAGTAAAGAATCACGCCGAGCGCGTAAACGTCGCTGGCCGTCGTGACGGGTCCCCCCTCCACCTGCTCGGGACTGGCGTAATCCGGCGTCAGTACACTTGGACCGGTTCGGTTCAATCTCACCGCTGGTTCGGTTCCATCGAGATCGCTCTCACCGCTGTCGGGATGGACGAGCTTGGCAATTCCGAAACCGACGAGCTTGGGGATGCCATCGCCGGTGACGAGGATATTGCTCGGCTTCAAGTCACGGTGGATGACAGCGTTTTGATGAGCGAAGTGGACCGCGGAACACACCTGGGCGAAGAGTTTGAGCCGCGCGGGGATATCCAGCCGGTGAATGTCGCAGTATTCGTCGATCGGCTGCCCGTTGACGTAATCCATCACGAAATAGGGCTGACCGTCCTCGGTCGTGCCCGCATCCAGGAGCGGTGTGATCTGGGGATGCTTCGCCAGCGCGGCCTGCACGTGAACTTCGGTCTGGAACCGCCGTACGATCGCCGCACCGTCCATTTCACGCTTGATGAGCTTGACGGCGATTTGTTGGACAAACTCCTCACCGCGCGCGGCGTGATACACGCTTCCGGTACCGCTCTTGCCGATCTGCGCGGCGACTTGATAGGGACCAATCCAGCGTCCGACTACGGGATTGGCCTCTCCCGGTTTGATCGCCGCGGGATCGGCGGGCGCTTCGTGATCCGGTCGGGGATTTGCGGTTTGACCGGCGCTCCGGCCGACGTCGCTGGTATCGACGTATCTGGCCATGGGCTGTTTGGCGGTCAAATCGGGCCCGACGGCCTCCAAGGCGACCGAATCGATCTGATCCTCGATCTGTTCACGGCGCTGGGCGTCCATGAGTTTGTGGCTCCGATCGACTGGCCGGTCACCGTGACGGCGCAGCACTCGCGCGAGTGATTCTCCTTGATTAGATCGAAGTTGCGCCTGGTTTGCCAAGCTCGTCGTCGAGCCGACGCCGGCCAGATGGAGTTGCTCCGGGACGCCATTGTGTTGTGCGGATTCGTGAATCGATGCCGTCAACCTTGGCTTGCAGGTTTTCCTTTCTTGCCAGCAAACTTCTCCTGAAGTTTCTTGAGCGTGTAAGAGTTTCCCCTGTCGAAAAAGGCTCGAAGTTTCCGGGACTCTTCATCGTCACCATAGCCAATGCCAACCAGGCGCAAGCGAGTGCGGGAAGGACCTTCGTCGTCGAAATAGAGCACCGTCCACATCTTTTTGATCGCGTCCTTGTACGGGAACTTCTCCGGTGGGTTGGCTACCTGAATCGCGAGCATACGATTCGGCTCGAAGCAGAGGATGGTGTTTTCGATCGTATTAGGGTCGCCGATCTGGCCTTTGGGGTCATAATGCGTGCGCATCTTTCCGCCGATCTTCAGCTCGATCTCGGCGTGCGCCACGTTCCACGATTCCTGTCCCTCTTTCGTGGTGAATGCTGCCCAGACGGCGGCGACCGGTGCTTCGATCAATCCTTCCGTCACGAGCTCGTTCGCCTCGAGCGTCCCTTGCTGGCGCTTTGACGTCTGTTTGACGACAGGAATCCACTTGCCTTCCTTTTCCCCGAAGATCGTGAACTGCATGGTGTCCTTGTCAGCAAACCGAAGCACCTCGCGCCATCGGGCAGGCTTGCCGATGATCGTCGCGAACTCGAAGACGAGATCATCCGCGTCTCGCTTGACCGTTCCTTTGAAGACGGTGTCGCCTCCGTGGCAATCAACGTAGAAAACAGTTTTGTTGAGCGGATCCAGACCCAGGAGGGCTTCGCCCTTCTGTTCGTGTGGTCCACCTTTGCCGATGGCGCCAAGCCCGCGAATGACCTTGTTGTCAAACGCCCATTCGTAGCGGAACTCGACGACGAACTTCGGATCATCATTGACCCACGTACCGCCGACCAATTGCGCTAGCTTGGCCAGGGTTGCTTCGGCGTCTGAGGCAGTGGTCTTGACAGCCGGCTCATCCTTGGCCAGAACCGGGATTGCGACTCCACACACGGCCAGGCACCAGGTCAGTAACATCGGATCGAGGATCTTCACGACAGCCTCTCCTTTCGTCTCAGGGTTTTGATTTCGAGCTTCGTTTGGGCCTGCGCTTGGGTTTCGGCTGGAGTCGGGTCGAGTCCGGCGACCTGGGCATCGACCAGTCGGTCCCATCCCGAAGTAACCGATCGAAGTAATCACGGAGCTGAGTAACAGCCGCGTCATAGGGCGCGATGTTCTGGTAAGCGCGGGCGAGCATGACGGCGCCTTCCATGGTCGTGAGAACGAACAATGCAAGCTGCTCTCGATCGAGCGGCTCCGGGAGCCTGGGAGCAGCCTCGTCGAGGCATTGCTCGATGGCGCTGCGCCAGCCGGTGAAATTGACCGCAATCAACTCACGCGCCGCCGGGTGGCTATCAGCCAGCTCCAGCGAGAGGTTGCCGATCGGACAGCCATGCTGATAGTTCGTCACGAGAAGACCACGCCGATAGCCATCCAGCACGCCGAAAATCCGCTCGATGGGATCGCTCACGCGGTCAAAAACCGGCTGGATCACCTGGGGCCAGAGATTCTCCCGATACCACTCCAGAACGGCCAGCAAAAGGTCTTCCTTGGTGGGGAAGAAATAGTAGAGGCTGCCACTGCCAGCGTCGGTCTCTTTCAAGATCTGGGCGATGCCCGTACTCGCATAGCCATGCTTCCAGAATAACGTCCGCGCTGCCTCCACCAGCCGGTCACGGGTCGAACTCTTCATCATGAACTCCGTCTTTATTGATCGTTCAACTAAGAATCGCACGCCGGGCCATATTCGTCAAGTATCTCGTGCCCTGCGAATTGAACGTGGCGTCTCGGCATATCGCTCGACTTCGACTCGGGCGATAATCTCGGACGGTTTACGCGTAGAGCCCCCCTGCTCTTTCACTGCGGTGACACGATATCAGGGCGCTCGGCCAGATCGTGAACGATGAACACAAAGGAGCGGTCATGACGCGGCGATTGATGATTGTCGTTCTTTGTCTCTGGGTCTTGACAGGCTCGGCTCAGGCTCAACGAGCGGCTGCACGAGGTAGGCCGCGCAGCCGGTCGGGTGCGACACACCGAGTTGCACTCAAGCCGGCCCGCGTGTGGGACGGGCTGGCGCTCGAGGCCAAGAGCGGCTGGATCGTCGTGGTGCAGGGCGAAACAATCGAGGCAGCCGGGCCGATTGGCGAAGTGAACGTTCCTCAAGACGCCCGTGTGATCGACCTGCCGGGAATGACACTTCTGCCCGGACTCATCGACCTCCACACTCATGTCTTGCTGCACCCGTATGACGAAGCCGTGTGGGATGATCAAGTGCTCAAAGAAGCTCTGGCGCTTCGTGTTTGCCGAGCGACTAACCACCTGCGCAACATCCTTCTTTCCGGATTTACAACAATTCGCGACCTGGGAACCGAAGGGGCTGGATACGCCGACGTCGGGTTGAAGCAAGCCGTCCTGGAGGGGATCATCCCCGGTCCGCGAATGCGGGTGGTCACGCGGGCGATCGTGGCAACGGGGAGCTACGCACCCAAGGGGTTCGCGCCTGAACTCGACATCCCTCAAGGAGCTGAGGAGGCTGATGGAGTTGACTCGCTGATCCGTGTTGTCCGCGACCAGATCGGCAAAGGGGCCGACTGGATCAAGGTCTATGCCGACACGGCAATGGGCGGTGCGGCTGTCCGCCCATCGTTTTCACAGGAGGAATTGAAGCGGATCGTCGACACGGCGGGTTCGGTGGGTATTCTGGTGTCGGCCCATGCCACCTCGAAAGAGGGAATGCGGCGTGCCGCATTGGCAGGCGTTGCCACCATCGAGCACGGTAACGACGGCGACCCTGAAATCTTCCACTTGATGGCTGAACGCGGTGTCGCCTTTTGCCCGACCCTGGCTGCGTTCGAGGCGTCGGCTCGGTATCGCGGCTATCGCCCGGGCACCGACTCCGAACCGGCCCGCATCAAGCACGCGCGAATGACGTTCAAGGCAGCTCTCGACGCGGGCGTCACGATCGCCAATGGCAGCGACATGGGGGTCTTCGCCCATGGCGACGGTGCGCGCGAGCTCGAACTGATGGTCGACTATGGGATGAAGCCAGCGGAGGTACTTCGTGCGGCGACTGGTGCAGCCGCCAGGACCCTGCGCCTTGATAATCGGCTTGGAGCCGTCAAATCGGGCCTCCTTGCCGATTTGATCGCCGTCAATGGCGACCCGACCAGCGACATCAAATCCCTGCGCCAGGTCAAGCTGGTGATGAAGGAAGGCGTCATCCATCGTGAGCCTTGAAGCGTCAAGAATCAGCGGCCGCGTCGATGACCAATCGCCCCAGCGGCTGGATGGGCATGACCGCCAGTCCTGGCTGAGTCGTGAGTGCGCGGGAGAAAGCCGACACGACGGTGCGATACTGCCCGTTGCGCAACGGATGGACAGTGGTGAGCGACCACTGCCCACTGCCGTTTGCCGTGGTCCGGCCTGCCAGCGTGCTGTCCCAGGGCTTCGTCGCAGGGCTGACCAAGAGCCGGATGATCGAGCCGGGCGCAGCCGTTCCGGAGAACTCCGGTTGATCCGTGTCTACAACTTGTGCTGCTCCGTACACCCGGTTATCGCGGACCTGGGCAGCCTGCCGAGCCAGGCTCTGGCCACTGGTTGGGGCGTTTGCGGTCGTTATCGCTGGGGAGCGAGCATCATCAATCTGGCCGTTGAGCTGGAGCTCCTGGACCAGCGGTGCCTGATTGCCCAGGGTGGGAACGATGAAATTCCGGTACCACAGCGCGACGCCTTTCTTACCTGAGTGTGTCACTCCCATGTCCGTCAGGTTGTAGTAATGCACCACGGGCCCGGCGCTCTTGACGGGAACCTGGCCCCACAGGTTGTAAATTCCACCGGCGGTCGCCGGCGTATGCTCGAAGAAGACCTGGGCTTGGTCGACAATCGAGGGAATGAACGCGGGAGGGTCGTTCGCTTGTCCCTGGTAGTTGGTCACAATCATCCTGGCCAACCCGGCAAGCGGCCCGGCGAAGCTGATCTGCTGCCCAGGGAGATTGTTGTTGGCGGCATGAGGATCCAGCAGCGTGTCTACGATATAACCGGCTTTGAGATGCGGCGTCATCGTGCTTTCAAGCTGCACGATGGCATAGGTATTGACCACCGTTCCTTCGCTGTGGCCGATGAAGTCAAGATTGACGGGATCGGAAGCGGGAAACTGGCTCGCGGTATGGAGAATGATTCGCGCCAATTTCGGCGATTGCTTGATGGCCTCACCGGGTGTGCCGCTTTGGAGTGCCCAGTTATACGGGATCACGGCGTCGTAACCCTCTTGCTTCATGATGTAAGCCGTCTCGAGCTCCCACGGTGGTCCATGCTTCCAGCTCGGATCCTGGATTCCGCCGTGTGTGACAATCCCGATCGTGTACGTGCGGAACGAGGCTGTTTGGTCGGCTTCCGTGGTTGCAGAGAGCGAGCCGGGATCAGCGACAACCACGACATATGGCTTCTCAGGATCTGGTGGTAAGCCTTGGGGCAAGGGAATGGTGAGCTGATGAGTGCCCAGGCTAGTGGCGGGTTGACCATTTTGGTCAAGCGTTACGGCCGTCGTCGCCGACCTTGCGCCAGGGGGAGGCAGCGTAAACGTGCCAACGAGTGAGTCGCTTGTGTTGAACTGGCCGTTACTCGAGCGATACACACCGAACTGGATTGGATTCGAGGCGGTGGGCGAGTCGTTGACCTGGTACTCGATTGTGACGCTCTTGGAGTCCGTAGTCGTCGCCGAGAGCATCTCGATGGCCTGCGTCGCGGCTGGAACCGCGCTGAGTGCCAACCTGGCCTCAAGCGATTCAGCCGAAGCTGACGCGAGTGACCGCGATCGACGTCGATCGGATCGGGCCGTGCGGCCGCTCTGCAGCCGGGGCGTCAGGGCGCGCGGAAACGAGATCGACCTCATGTCGTCACTCCGCCATTCTGGAAATCGAAACGGCCCGACCAAGACGGCACCGTCTTCAAGGCGTCCCGCGACAGCGGACTCCATCATCCGCTGATATCACGTATCACTGAGTTCGGCGAATCTGACCACCCGACTTGAGAGAATTCTCAATTTGTGAGACGAACGACCAGGATAAGGGCCATGATTTCGATCTAAGTCTCTTTTTCCAAATAAGTTACGCTATATTGGTTGCTGGTATGGTTCTCGGTGAACGAGGAGCATACGTAGAGGCCCGAAAAAAAACAAGGTCGCATCGTTGGTATATTGCTGCGAGATGCTCGAGCCGCACTGGTCCCCGGCGCAATCTCATCATGTCGATCACACGAATAGCGCCCGGATGAGCTGGCCATCGGCGAGTTTATAAGGGCGGCCGGTCAGGTCAATGATCTCGCGAACCGGATCGAGGCCGAATCGCCAGAACAGAGTGGCGGCAAGGTCGCCAGGAGTAACAGCATCGCTGTCAGGATAGGCACCCAGCTTGTCGCTGGACCCGAACGTGACCCCTCCGCGGACGCCGCCGCCGGTCAGGACAATGCTGTAGCAGTTGGGCCAGTGGTCGCGCCCCGCGTTGCTATTGATCTTGGGCGTACGGCCAAACTCACCCATGGCGATCACCAGCGTTTCCTCGAGCAATCCGCGGCTCTCAAGATCGTCGACGAGCGCTGCGAATGCCTGGTCAGCGGGAGGGATCAGGTCGTTCTTGAGACGTCCGAACACGTTTTCGTGCGCATCCCAGTTAGCCGTTTGGCCATTGTGCTGGCCGTCGAAAACGGTGACGAATCGGACGCCGGCCTCGACGAGGCGCCGGGCCAGGAGCACGCTTTGTCCAAGTTTGTTTCGGCCATACCGATCCTGCAGCCTTGGGTCTTCCGACGCAAGGTGAAATGCGCGCCGCACAGCGGGAGAGTGCAGCAGGCGGAAAGCCTTCTCCGTGTAAACGTCGCGCGGATCGAGACTCGGGCTCAAACCGCCATTCGCGCCGCCACGGTCCGGTGCGGCAGTGCCTCCCCCTGCCCTGGTCGACACCTCGACGTGCGCCTCGATGCGCCGGCGATGACCGTCGAGCGCCCGCAGGAGAGAGGCACGGTTGTCGAGCCGGTCGAGTGACAGTTCGCCAGGGAGCTCGAGCTCCCCCAGGTGAAAATCAGCCGCGCTGGGATCGGCGTTTACCTGGAACGGATCGTGGGCCGAGCCCAGGAATCCTGCCACTTGCCCGGGAAGCTGTACAACGTTGTACATCACGTGCGGCAGCGCAACGAAGGTTGGCAAGCCACGACGCTCGCGCAAGGTGGCGCTCAGAATGGCGCCATAGCACGGCGGGTCGTTGCGGTCGTTGCTCAAGAGTTCCAGGTCACCCTTGAGCGGATTACGGCCGCACAGCGTCGTGAACGCGGCCGCATTGTGATTTGTCATCGGATGGTGCATGCTGCGCACGACCGCCAGGCGGTCCATCAACCGGGCAGTCTGGGGCAAGTGCTCGCAGATCTGTAACCCCGGCGTGCTCGTCGCGATCGAGCCGAACTGGCCGCGGATCTCCGCCGGCGCTTTCGGCTTCATGTCGAATGTATCGATATGGCTCGGGCCGCCGTAATGGAAGATCAAGATGCACGAGCGGATTGGTGCGGCCACGCCCGTGGCTGTTGTTCCTCTGGCTGCCTGCCCCTCGGCCTCGGCGCGGAGGAGCCCGGATAATGACAGGCCCAGCGACCCCAAACCACCGACGCGAAGAAGCTGGCGACGATTCATCCGGCGCTCCCAGCCGGAACTCTCAGGCCGCAGATCAGCGATTCGCATCCGTCAGCTCCCGCCATTCCACAGCCAAGCTCCAATTTCGCGTTGGGCGACAATTGTTTAACATCTGGAGAATAGAAGCTGACCGGGGAAATATCAAGGGCAGAAGCCCTGGATTGGAACACTGGGTAAGATGAAGCAACCGTCCTTGACGCATCCTGTGATCGTTTGGAGTGGTGCATTCGTTGGAGGAGATCGGTGATGAAGGTTTTCCGCGCCACTCAACGTGTGGTGACGATCGCTTTGATCAACTGCCTGATGCTGCTCTGGTCAGAGAGGGCACTGGCCCAGGTCAAGCTCGAGTACAAGTTCCCCGAAGGCACCAAGCTCACGTACAGGATAAAATCGAAGACGCGTCAAGCCTTGACTTCCATGGGAAATGAGAACGTGAGCGACGAGGACACGACGACCGTCGCGTCGCGCACGATCGGCAAGCGACGTAGTGATTCAAGCCTGCCGGTTAAAGAGAAAATCGAATCTCTCCGTGCGGTGCTTTCGCTGACCGGCGGAGTCAATGTGAGCTTCAACTCGAGCGATCACAGTTTCAAGACCAACGATCCGCAGCTTGCCTTCCTGGGCGACGAGTTCAAGCTGATCAGCGAGAGTGCCTACACGGTCATGCTCGGCGACAAGAACAAGGTGAAGGCAATCGAGGGGTCCGAGGAATTGTTGGCAAGAGCCGCGAAACTCGACCAGAATTCGCGGGAGTTCATCGAAGGCCAGTTCGAAATCCCAGAAGCTCAAGACGAAGTTCGAGCAATCCCTGCAGATTCTGCCGGACGTATTGGCGCGCAGTGGCGAGCCCTGGGAGCGGACCGAACTTGTTGAGATCGGCGGTCAGACGCTCACCTTCCGCAAGAAGTACGAGTATGCTGGCACCGCGAAGAAGGGAGACAAGACGCTCGATAAGATCACCAGCAAGGCGATCGAGGTCACGTACATGCAACATCCGGACACCAAGGCGCCTCTCAAGGTGAAGAAGTGCGACCTCAAGGTCGACTCCTCTGACGGAGCGATCCTGTTTGATCGCGAGGCCGGTCACGTCGTCAGTAGCAAGGCAAAGGCGCACATCAAGGGAAATATAACCTTCTCGGCGAGCGGCATGGAATTCTCGAATGCACTCGACCTGAGGATCGATGCGGAAACGGAACTGCAATCAGTTGGCAAATGACTGCCGGCCGTTCCTGGTTTCCGACTTGAGAGACCAGGAGAACAACCGTCAGCTTCGCCTGAATTGATGATGGCGCTTCCATTCCCGTCCCAGTGCGTCAGCGGCCAAGATGGCGTCGGCGACCATGTCGGGTGTGACCTTGAACGGCTCGTTGTGCATGGTTTCACCTGGTGCCGTCGCGCGGTCAGCGACCGAGTTGAGCCGGTCGCGAGGCAGCGTCGCCAGGCCAATGTCGGCAAGTGTGATGGGAAGACCCACGTCGCAAGCAAAACCAAGCACTTCGTGAGCAGTAGCCCGAGGGGCGCCTTCGAGCACAAGCTGAACCAAAAGGCCGAAGGCGACCTTCTCGCCATGGAAGTAACTGTGGGTCTCATGCACGGCGGTGAGGCCGTTGTGCACAGCGTGGGCGGCAGCCAGCCCCGATGATTCGAATCCAAGGCCCGAAAGCAGCGTGTTGGCCTCGACCAGTCGCTCGAGCGCGGGAGTGACAACCCGGTTTGAAACGGCCAGGAGAGCGTCAACGCCATCGGCCAGGAGGGTCCGATAGCAGAGTTCCGAGAGGGCCAGTGCACTTGTGGTTGAGCCTCCTCCCCGCATGTTTCGCACGGATCCGGCGACGCATGTTCGGGCCTCGAACCATGTGGCCAGCGCATCTCCCATACCGGCGACCAGTAGGCGCGGCGGTGCTTCGGCGATCACCTGGGTATCGACCAGGACGAGGTCGGGGTTCTTGCGGTAGAATCGATATTCCTGAAAAACGCCTTCCTCGGTGTAGATCACGGACAATGCACTGCAAGGGGCGTCGCTGGAGGCAACAGTCGGACAGACGACGACGGGTAATCCCAGGTCGGCAGCCACTGCCCGGGCTGTATCCAGGACCTTACCGCCGCCGGCGCCGACAATCGTGCGGGCTGCACATTGCCGGGCCGACTCCTTGACCCGTTCGATCTCGGCCAGCGAGCATTCGCCGCTGAAGCGGTGAAGCGCGTGGCGGATTCCGGCGTCACCCAGGCTTGACTCCCAGGTGCCGGCCAACCGGCCGATTGCGGTCTTGCCGGCGATCAACAGGACGGGGCCTTCCAGGCCCAAGCCAGTGATCTCACGGCCGAGTGCGGCCGTTGCCCCCTTGCCTTGAGTGTACCGGCTGGGCGAGCAGAAGACGGAGAGCATAATCCATCCCTTTCCAGCAAGGTTGGATTTGGTGTCTGAGCAGATGGCAATCTGCCTTTAAGCGAAAATGGGCGTATTCCGGCTCTATCTACTTGCGGGTCCCGTCGTAAACGACTATTATCAGGGCCATCTTCTGCTCAGGGTGGGCATTTGAGCCTGGCTATGACGGCCAAGCGGTCTCGAACGGCTAGCATCGTTGTTTCTTGCTCTCTCTGGGTTGTTGATCACCTCATTTTGTGATCCCGCTCACTGCTCGGCAAGCCGCTCCTGACACGTTGTATTTCGCGAGCGCTGATTTCGGGCGAGTCACGACTGGCTCTCGGTCGATCGACCCCATATAACCTCGTGGGTACCACCCACGGTACACGGCTGAGCTCTTCCACGCGCATTTGTTATTAACTGACGCTCGCATGATAGCGTCTCGAGGATCAGCCGGCGAGAGGTGAGGAGTTCCAAGTGTCGCTGGTTTTTACCAAGCAGGCTGATGTCTGGCTCGGCCGAATCACAGTCGGAGTGCTCTTCTCGGCCGGGCTGGGGCTGGCCGGGCTGTACTATTACGCGCCACCCGAATACACGCGGGTCGGTTATGCACCGGTTCAGCCGGTTGCGTTCTCCCATGCCCAGCATGTGGGTCAACTGGGCATGTCGTGCCTCTTTTGCCATACGAACGTCGAGGAATCTCCCCACGCGAACATCCCGTCGACTCAGACGTGCATCACTTGTCATTCACTCATCAAACCGGACAGTCCCAAGCTGGCCGTGATCCAGGCAAGCTGGAAGAGTGGCAATCCGATCTCCTGGGTGAAAGTGCACAAAACACCAGATTATGTGTATTTCAATCACGCCGTGCATGTGAGGCGCGGGATCGGATGCGAGAGTTGCCACGGCAAGATCAACGAGATGCCCGTGGTCGTGCATGACCAGCCATTGAGTATGGGGTGGTGCCTGGATTGCCACCGGCATCCTGAGAACGATTTGAGATCCGTTCAGGACGTGACCAAGATGGGTTGGAGTCCACCCGAGGGGCGGTCCCAACACGAATTCGGTCTGTATTTGAAGAATACCTCCAAGATTCGTGCGCCCGAAACATGTGCGGGGTGTCACCGATGATGACTGATAGGCCGGACCAAACCCGTCCCGAAGCACTCCCCACAGGCAAGACCTACTGGAGGAGCCTCGACGAACTGTCCGATATGCCCGCTTTCCAGGAATGGATGCAAACAAAGTTTCCCCAGTCGATGCGCGAGTTGCTGAATGGCGGGATCGATCGGCGGCGATTCCTGCACTTGATGGCTGCATCACTAGGCCTGGCGGGAGTGACTGGCTGTCGCCGGCCGGAGCTCAAAGCTCTCCCTTACACCAAACCTCCCGAGGGAGTTGTCCCGGGCCTGCCCAACTTTTACGCAACAGCCATGCCCCGGGCTGGTACAGCCTTCCCGGTGCTGGTCGAGAGTCATGAAGGGCGGCCGACCAAGATCGAAGGCAATCCCAAACACCCCGACAGCGGGGGCGCCTCCGACGCCCAGGCGCAGGCGTCGGTTCTCGACCTCTACGACCCCGATCGCTCCTCGATCGTCCTCGAGAAGGAGCGGCCGTCGAGCTGGGAGGCATTCGACACCTTCGCGGTTCACCATTTGACGACAGCTCGAGAACAGAAGGGCAAGGGACTCCACGTACTGAGCGAGGACGTGGCCTCCCCCTCGCTCGACCTGCTGCGAGAGCATCTGCGAACAGTCATGCCCGAGGCGCGCTGGCACGTCTTCGAGCCGGTGAGTGCAGCCAGCATCAAGGCTGGGGCGAAGCTGGCCTATGGGGAGCTGGTCGTACCTCGATATCAGTTCCATCGCGCTGAGGTCATCGTTGCGCTCGACTCTGACTTTCTCGCCCGAGAGGAAGACGGGGTCCGTCATCTCCGGGGCTTTGCACAGTCGAGGCTGGTCACCGAGACCCAAGCCCGGATGAACCGGCTTTACGCCGTTGAAAGCCAGTACACAGTCACAGGGGGAATGGCTGATCACCGGTTCAGGTTGGCTGCCAGTCATGTGAGCGACTACACGCTGGCGCTGGCCAGGGAGCTGCTCCTCTCCGACCCTGTCGTGCCGCCACCAGGGAGTCCAAAATCAGCCCTCCGCCAGGCCCTTGCCTCATTCAAGCCCTCGGTTGCGCTTGATGCCCGGTGGGTCCGTGAAGTGGCTGCCGATCTTCAGGCTCATCGCGGTAAAGGAATCATCATTCCCGGCCGCCGCCAGCCGCCGCTGGTTCATGGGCTTGTTCATGTGCTGAATTCAGAACTCGGCAATCTTGGCAAGACGATTGAACTCCGCAAGGGCCCCGCGAGTCCTGACACCGCAACGCTCGATGACCTGGCGCAGGCAATCACTCAGGGCCGGGTTGCGACTCTGATCATCCTGGGTGGAAATCCGGCGTACAACGCACCTGCCGACGTTGATTTTCCCGCGCTGATGAAGCGGGTTGAAACCACGATTCGACTGGGTTCGCACGTTGACGAGACCTCGGAGCATGCGACCTGGCACCTGCCTGCGGCGCATTACCTCGAGTCCTGGGGGGATGCCCGCTCGGGGGATGGGACGATGGTTGCAATCCAACCGCTCATCGAACCGCTTTTCGGCGGCCGAACGGCTCTGGAGCTCGCTGCTCAACTGGGCAACTTCGACACGACCAAGCCCTCTGAAATCGTCCGCCGCGCCTATCGCAGGACCAGCGGGGTCAGCGAGGCGGAGTTCGACGCCGCATGGCGAAAATTCCTCCATGAGGGTCTACTTACAGGCTCAGCGTACCCGGTGGTCACTCCTGCCCTGGAATGGAAGGCCATGACCGAGGCGATCACTGCGGCGAAGCCAGGGCCCGGTCCGCTATCGGTCGGTAACCTTGAGCTGGTATTCGACCGCGACGGCAAGATCGACGACGGCCGGTTCGCCAACAACGGTTGGTTGCAGGAAGTCCCCGACCCCATTACCAAGCTCGCCTGGGACAACGCTGCGATCTTGAGCCCCAAGACCGCAAGGGAGCTGGGAGTGGCCACTGGTGACGTGGTGCGGCTGGAACTGGCCGGGCGAGTCCTGGAGATTGCGGCCCTGGTGACGCCTGGTCAAGCGGACTATTCGATCGCGGTGGCGCTCGGCTATGGACGCACAGCCACTGGGCAGGTTGGCCGCGGCGTGGGTTTTGATACTTATCGACTGCGTACGACCGCCGCGCCCGACATCGCCTTGGGTGTGAAAGTGACGGCTACCGGGCGCACGTACGCACTGGCTTCCACGGCCCATCATTTCACGATGGAGGGACGCGATCTGGTTCGAGAACAGACGCTCGTCGAGGCACAACGGACCAGCGGATCAAGCGCGGCTCCTGAAAAGTACACCCAGATCCAAACGCCACCGGTGCTTGATGGAGAGCACCAGTGGGGGATGGCGATCGATCTCAACACGTGCGTCGGATGTAATGCCTGTGTGGTCGCCTGCCAGAGTGAGAACAACATCCCAATCGTCGGCAAGGATGAAGTCGCACGCGGTCGCGAGATGCACTGGATCCGGATCGACCGTTATTTCTCAGGCGGTGAGGAGGATCCAGGTCTGGTTCATCAGCCGGTCGCTTGCGTCCAGTGCGAGAACGCGCCATGTGAAGCGGTCTGTCCCGTCAACGCCACGGTTCATTCCGACGAGGGCCTGAACCTGATGGTCTATAACCGCTGCATCGGCACCCGCTACTGCTTGAACAACTGCCCCTACAAGGTGCGACGGTTCAATTTCTTCAATTACAACGAGCGGCCACTTGACCAGTTGTGGATCGGCCCCCTGGCCCGGGACGGAATGGCCGAGCCCCTCAAGATGCAGAAGAACCCCGACGTCACCGTCCGCACCCGGGGAGTGATGGAGAAATGCACATACTGCGTGCAGCGGATCGAGCGGGGCAAGATCGGCGCGGGTGGCAGCCGGGGAATCGGGCCCGGCATCCATCCCGGATGGCACAATCATTCCGGCCTGCGCAAGCCTGTCCCGCCCAGGCGATCGTCTTCGGAGACCTCTCCGACCCCGCAAGCAAGGTGTCTCAATTGAAATTACAATCACGCAATTACGATTTGCTTGGTGAGTTGAACACCAAGCCTCGGACGTCGTACCTGGCTCGGCTGCGAAATCCAAACCTGAAGATCGAGGCCGGCCCTCCGGATTCCCCGCCGGCGGAGCACACATGAACATTCAGGCCGAAAATGCGACAAACAGTCCTCCGCCGTTAATCGAGGGAGATCACGATTTCGCCTCGCTGACTGAGCTGGTTTGCGGCCTGGTGGAGCAACCGGCACGCGCCTGGTGGTGGATCTCACTGGCAATCTGCGGAACGCTCGCTGTGCTCGGCGGCATCATGACGGTGTACGTCATCTCGACGGGCCTGGGCGTCTGGGGCATGAACCAGACGGTGGGATGGGGCTTCCCGATCGCTACCTTCGTCTTCTGGATCGGCATCGGCCACGCAGGGACCTTGATCTCGGCGATCTTGTTCTTGTTTCGCCAGAAGTGGCGTTCCAGCCTCAACCGCGCCGCCGAGGCCATGACACTCTTTGCCGTGGCCTGCGCAGGGGGCTATGTGCTGATCCACTTGGGCCGGGTCTGGGTTTCGTGGTGGATGGTGCCCGCCCCCAGCGCCACCGCGATCTACCCCAACTTCCGGAGCGCGCTCTCCTGGGACTTCGCAGCCATAGCGACCTACGGCACAGTCTCCCTCATGTTCTGGTACGTGGGCTTGATCCCCGACCTGGCGACCCTCCGCGATCGGGCCCGAAGCCACCTCCGCCAGCGCGTCTTCGGATTCTTCGCCCTGGGCTGGCGCGGTTCGGCGCGGCACTGGCACAACTACGAGATGGCTTACTTGATGCTGGCTGCCCTGGCAACTCCCCTGGTTGTCAGCGTGCATACGATCGTCAGCTTCGACTTTGCCACGTCGGTCATCCCAGGGTGGCACTCGACTCTCTTCCCTCCTTACTTCGTCACCGGGGCGATCTTCTCCGGGTTGGCCATGGTGATCATGCTCATGGTCCCGCTCCGTGCCCTTTGCGGGTTCAAGGATCTCATCACGACACATCATCTTGAGAATATGTGTAAGTTAATTGTTGCAACCTCGCTCTTGATCGGTTACGCATACGGAGTTGAGCTGTTCGCCGCCTGGTACGGCGGCAACAAGGTCGAGCAGTACACCTTCCGCAACAGAGTGCTCGGCCCCTACGGTTGGTGCTTTGGCATGATGGTCGCGTGTAACGTGCTGATTCCTCAGCTTTTCTGGTTCCGCTGGTTCCGGACGACGCCCTGGGTGATGTTTATCATCTCGATCTTCGTCAACTTCGGCATGTGGTTTGAGCGATTCGTGATCGTGGCCACCAGCTTGAGCCGTGATTACCTGCCGTCAAGCTGGAAGCCGTTCCATCCCACGAGCGCCGATGTCCTCCAGCTCCTGGGGGGCTTCGGGCTCTTCTCGACCTTTTTCCTGTTGTTCGTGCGGGTCCTGCCGATGATCGCGCTGAGTGAAGTCAAGGCGTGCCTGCCCGCGGCCGCCCCGCGGCATGCGCCGCGGGTTCAGGAAGATTGGAAGGAGGAAAGGTGATGAGAGCGACCCGGGACTTGGAGTCAGAACAGGTTGGTCCCCTGTACGGTGCCCTGGCTCGCTTCGCCGGACCGGTTGAACTGCTGGACGCAGTACGGCGGCTTCATGCCCTTGGTTACCGCCGGCTCGACGCGTATTCACCGTTTCCTGTCCATGGCATGGATCAGGCGCTCGGGCTGAGACGCTCGAAAGTACCAGTGCTGGTCCTCGCAGGCGGGGTCTTCGGCGCGGTTTTCGCCCAGACACTCCAGTGGTATCAAAGCGCGATTGCCTACCCGCTCATCACGGCTGGCAAGCCGCTCAATAGCGTCGAGGCGTTCGTGCCGATTTCGTTCGAGACAACCATCCTGTACGCGGCGTTCGGGGCTGTCTTTGGCATGCTGGCGCTCAATGGCCTGCCCCGGCTCTATCACCCCGTATTCCGGGGCAAGTCGTTCGCCAGAGCCAGTAACGACGGCTTTTTCCTGTCGGTCGAGGCCGCAGATCCCTTGTTTGACAAGCGCGAGATTATGGCCGTGCTTGAAGCGCACGGCGGGACCGAGGTCGAGCTGATCGAGAGCTAGGATCAAGCCAAAGGGTTCAGCAATCCTCCTGAAATCGACGATCGGCGTCGAATTCGAGAGCGAGGGATTTGTCCTATGCGGTGGGTTTTTCTGGGAATCGGGCTATTGACCGCCGCGTTCACCTCGGTAATGGGTGTGCGAGGCACGATCAGTGAGCGGCGGCCATTGATGCTCATACCCGACATGGACTTTCAGCCGCGGTACAACGCACAAGCGCCCAGCCCCTTTTTCCGGGATGGGCGGGCCATGCGGATGCCTCCTACCGGGACCATCTCCTTCGGCGGCGGCGATTACGAGAGCGACGCAGGTTCCCCCCGGCAGAACCCAGACTTTCTTCAGGCCGACAGCCGCTATTACCGGGGAAAGCAGGGCGACGCCTGGGTGACCCAGATCCCCGTGAAGGTGGACCTTGCGCTGCTGCGGCGCGGCCAGGAGCGCTATGACATTTATTGTGCAATCTGCCATGGGGCAACGGGGTCGGGCAAAGGGCTCATGACCCAGTACGGCTTGGTGGGTGTGGCCAGCATCGCGGACGAGGTGCACGGCCTGATGCCCGTGGGTGATTATTTCAACACCATCACCAATGGCAAGGGGCGGATGATGCCCCTCGGTTCTCAGATCAAAGTGCCGGATCGCTGGGCGATTGTCGCTTACATTCGTGCGTTGATCCGAAGCCAGAATGCATCCTTGAACGATGTCCCACCCGCACTGCGAGGGGATTTGAAGCCATGAGCGAGGGAAATCGATCGCCTGATCCGGTCGTGCTATCCCCCAGCAAAGGGCGGCCTTTGACAGGGGCTCTGCTCGTCCTGGCGGTCTCGTTCGGCGCCGTTTCTGGATGGTGGTGGTCGATCGATCCTCGCCGCTCCCTCTTCTCCTATCTGACCGCCTGGATGTTTGTGACCAGCGTCAGCGTTGGTGCATTGGCCTGGCTGATGTTGCAGCACCTGACGGGGGCCGTATGGTCAGTGGCAGTGCGCCGACTGCTGGAAAATCTGACGCGTCCGCTTGTCTGGATCGCGATCGGTTTCATCCCGATCGCGCTCAACCTCGAATCGCTCTATGCCTGGGCTGATCCGTCGCTGGTAGCGTCTGATCCTGAGCTCGCTCGCAAATCGGTGTGGCTCAACCCGCATTTATTCATCGTTCGAGCGGCGATTTACCTTGCTTTCTGGGTCCTGATTGCGGGGATTCTCGCGCGGCAGTCGAACCGCCAGGACCGCACTGGTGAGCCCGCGGAGAGCCGTCGCATGCGATCGACCAGTGCCTGGGGCTTGGTCGTGCTGGGTTGGACATCCAGCTACGCGGCCTTCGACTGGATGATGTCGCTCGATCCGCACTGGGTCTCGAGCATCTTCGGAGTCTACTTCTGGACCGGCTCGCTCCTCGGCTCGCTCGCAGCAATCATATTGATTGTCTTATGTTTCCGAGGCCTCGGCTTGCTGAGGCACACGATCACCGTTGAACACCTCCACGATCTGGGAAAGCTGCTGTTCAGCTTTGTAGTCTTCTGGGCGTATATCGCCTTCTCGCAGTATTTCTTGATCTGGTACGCCAATCTGCCCGAAGAAACCCACTGGTACATCGTGCGCCGAACCGGGGACTGGAACTTTCTGAGCTGGGGGCTCTTTTTTGGCCATTTCCTGGTGCCGTTTGTGATCCTCTTGTCGCGGCAGGTTCGGCGTGATCCGTTCTGGCTGGGGTTCATCGCGGCCTGGATTTTGGTCTTCCATTACCTCGACCTGTATTGGCTGATTATGCCGGCGCTTCCGCCCGCGACTGTTGTGCCGAGCGGAATCGATTTATCGATTCTGCTGACCGTCACATTCCTCTTCTGCGCAATGGTTGCACACGCATGCCGGGGACGAGCATTAGTCCCGGTGGGCGATCCGCGCCTGGCCGATTCCATTGCGTTTCATCAGTCCTGATTTGGGTTCGTACAGTCCTTCGGGGATCTGATCCTTACGAGTCGGAACCGGAGCTTATCGAAATGGGCACTCCAACTTCAACTCCCGGGACTTCTCTCTCTTCCTCGCCCGAGCCCCGGGGCACAGCACACTCGCCGGAACGAGCTTCAACGTGGGTGGGAACTTTATTCAAGGGGGTCGTCAATCTGGTAACGATCCTTCTGATCATCTACTTGACGTATCACTTTACCGTATTCTTCGCCACTCCTGCCGCAAAATCGAGATCAACGACTGAGGCCGACAAGGCTCTCGTCAAGAAGGCCGAGGATCTCCGGGCGCAGGACAAGAAGGTCATGTCCAGCTACGGCTGGGTAAATCCCGCGACCAGGAGTGTGCGGATCCCCGTCGAGCGAGCCATGGAGCTGATCGCCGCCGAGAGTGGGCAGCCTGCTGTCACCGCAGCTCCGGCCGCGCCCAACTTAGCAGCAACCCCAGCCGCGAATCCCGTGGCAAAAGCCAGTGCTCCACCGGTCGCGCTCACGGTTCCGGGGGCGCCCTCAAGCCCGCGCCTGCGCCCGCAGTCATACCGCCGGCCGGAGCCCCACCCGTTGCCGTGGCCTCGGTAGCTGCCCCACCGGCACCGGCACCGGCCGGGATGCCTCCGGACCGGATCTATTTCATGGTTTGCTTGGCGTGCCACGAAGCTGACGGGCGGGGTACGGTCGCCCGCAAGACAATGAAAGACGCCGAACAGATTCCGGATCTCACCGACCCCAAGTGGCAGGCTTCGCGAACCGACGCCGACTTGGAGCATTCGATCCTGGAAGGCAAAGGGAAAATCATGCTGGCGCGGAAGGACATGCTGGCGCTGGCCCACACCGACGTGAAGGACATGGTTGCTCTCATGCGGGGTTTCCGAGCAGGGAAGCAGGTTATCACCGCGATACCGATGGCTCAACCCCTCCCGGCACAATCGGTCGCAGTTGCGGCGGGTCCAGGTCCTTCTGTGCCGGTCTCATCCGCGACGGCTCCAGCGACGACGTCAGCTCAACCGACTTCCCTCGTGGCGGGGCCTCACCCACCGACTTCGATGAAACCATCACAGCCCGGTGTTCCGCCTTTCGCGCCCCAAACCACAGTTGCAGCCGGCCCTGCTCCGTCAGCGCCGCAACTGACTTCGACGACCCCAGCGCAAAGGGCAATCGGTACTGGCCCGTCAGCTCCCGGTTTGCCGTCTCCAGGCCCCATGACGACATCGACAGGACCGTTGCAAAACACAACCGGCCCTGAAATCGCGTTGCCGGCGGCACTGCCCATCTCCACCACGGTGTCACCCGAGCGAGCGGCGCAGCTACGGGCCGCGTCAAACTTCTACCGGAGCAACTGCTTCGCGTGCCATGGATTGGACGGAACCGGGAATCTGGTCCGGCTCCTCATGCCGACCATCCCTAATTTCACCAACCGAGAATGGCAAACCAGTCGAAGCAACACTCAGTTGCAGACCACGATCCTGGAGGGCAAAGGGACAAACATGCCCCCGTGGAGGGGAAAGTTTACCACGGATTTCGCGAAAGACCTGATTGCGTATGTGCGGACTTTCGGACCGCCGGATTTGCTCACCGCCGGATCGGCAAAATCATCCACGGCCGCGAACTTCGAGAACCAGATCCGCGCGCTGCAAGTGGAATGGGATGAGGTCGAAAGACAATTGCGCGCGTTGAACCTTCCTCCGGCGAGACCGTGAATGAAGCGAGCACCTTCCGGCACCGCGTGACACGATGCCCGTTCACGGGATCGCTGGCGGGAGATCGGGGTTCGCGCCGAGCGCCGCCGCCCCTGGACCTCCAGCAGGCAAAGCTCCCGCCGCACGTTCTTTCGCCTGCTGCTCCTCGCGCAGCTCAGGAATCGGCTGCGAGAAGTTAAACCGCTTGGGAGGTCCCTCAACGGCCGGACTGGGCGACGGAACGTCGTGCCAGCGCTGCAGGAAGGCGATGAGCTTGGCGTGCTCCTCACCTGTGAGATTAGCGCGGACGCGCATGTGCTGTGCGATCGTCTCGTAATTGAAGAAGGGCCGCTCGCCCAGATTTCGGGCGTTATGGCATTGGTTGCAGTACATGTCGAAAACCTGTCCGCCGGTCAGCGAGTCCTCGAAACCCTGCGCAGGTTCCCCGGGCCGTGGAATACGCAACGGGGCAGGGCCTCGCGCCAGATCGATGGGCGCGTTTCTGACAACCAAGTGTTGCCAGCACCGCGACACAGATGAGCCCGATGAAAAATTGTTGCCACCGTTCGGAGAAAATGGATGACACTGTCGGTTCCCCTCTTCTCGACTGACCGGGTGAATCGCTTTCTCTTTCAGGCGCTATCTGGCCTGCGTTTCAGAAATTGGTGGCGAATTGCAAAAAGAGCACGTTGTCTTTTAGATCGTGATGGAGCTCTTGATTAATCTCATAAGCAATTTTGAAGATCGTTACTGGAAAAAGGTAGTAGTTCACGCCGATCGTGAACTGATTGCGGTCAACCGGCGCGTCCATGGGTGTGTCAAACGAGCTGACGTTCGTTGCCACGGCCGCCTGATTGATCCCGCGAAACCGGGCGTCGCTGAACCGGAAGACGTACTCGAGCCGCTGAAGGTGCTTGTGCATCGATGCGTAGTCTCGGTAGGCAAGCTGAGTATAGAACCCATTGCGTTCAATGCTATTACCGATGAACGACGTGGTCCGCTCGTAATTCTGACCGTACTCGAAGCGGAAATCCCAGTTCCCGCGATGGTAGTTGAAATAAGGCTGCCAGATGCTCGTAATCGCCCCGTCCGCATGGGAGTAAGGGGCGTTGACGATCTCCGACACGCCGAAGTTGATTCCGCGGGCTGGAAGCCAGAACCCAATTCGTCCACCATATGCCATGCCGTTATTAATACCCGCGGTGCTGTCAACCACACCACCGAGGTCAGCCCAATCAGAGGCCTGTCCCATTCCGGGCACGCCCATGGAGTTGGTGGCAAAAACGGAGTACTCCATTTTCACCGGAAATCCACCCAGGTACTTGGCCCCGCGAAACTGGAGGCCGCTGAGAGCCAAGCCGTCGGGAATGACCTGGCGCATGACCAAAGGCTGATCGGGCAGCTTGTTGATCCACTCCGGGTCCAGCCTCTCGTTCCAGAACCCGATGGGGGCCAGGAAGTAACCCATGTCCATGGTGAGCCAATCATTAATAATTATATCAGCCTGCGCTTGACCGAGACCGACTCCTGACGGGCTGAACGAGAGTTCGCCGGATAACAGGACGCGCTTGTTCATCTGCACCAGGAAGAAAGGGGTATACTCCTGGAATTCAAAAGTCCCCGCCCCGCGCCGGCTCGGGTAGAGGTCATAGCGCGTCGCTAATGTGTTAACAATGGTAAGTGGGGACACGTTTTGCGGGGTCGGTACGAACAGCCCCTTGAGCATGGCCGGCAACTGCGGGCCATTGCGTCTTTCCGCGTCGAGTTGTTCGATGAGATCGCCGCCCAGTTGCTTGAGCTCTTCATCCCGCTGGGCGGCCTGCTGGGCCCGTGACTCGAGGAGGTCGGTCTTGGCTTCCAACTTCTCCATCGCTTCCTTGGAAGACCCTGCACCCTCCTGCGTCCTGACCTGTTCGGTCAGCAACCCCGCCGTCCTCTGGAGAATCTCGATCTGTTTTTGCTGAAGTTCGGCACGCTTTTGCTGCTGCTGCATCTCTCGGGCGTATTGCTCCTTGAGCGCATTGATCTCGCGGGTTTGACGTTCGATTGCTTCCAGGAGCGCATCGATCGACTTCGTCGGCTGAGTCTTTTCTTGAGGAGCTGTCCCACCTTTCGCTGTCGCTGGTGTTGGCTGAGACGACCCGGGTGCCTGAGCATCGCGCGAGGGACCGGCGGGTGGCCCGTCGTCGGCAACGACCAAGCCTGCCGTCATCATCATTGAGAATACAATAAACAGGCACTGTCTCTGTGCCATGAGCACAACCTCGCCGACGATGTGATGATGGAACCCGATAGGATTTGGGTTTGAAACGGGCACGAGCAAGCAGAGTTGGGGTCGGATTGGCTGATCCCGTACCGGATCGATGGATTATATCGGTCGAGAAGGATCGGGAACTTGAGACGATTTCACAAACAACTCCCATTGTGCCGGTTATTCCGAGTTTGTGGGTTGTGGCGTAGAGGAAGACAGCTCGATCAATGTGGACAACAAAAAACGGGAAGGGTCCCTCATGCGAAACCCTTCCCGCCGGAATTCTCATCTCGACCATTATCGAAGGTCAAATTCAGTCTGTCGTAAGATCTCGTGCGATCATCAATGCGTGAGCGAACTCGCTGCTCCACGATTGGTGGACGGCGGAGGTATCGCAGGGCGAGGGGTGGGTGGGACAATGACAGGACTGGTTGGCGTCGCACTCGGGCCGGTGCCGGTGGCGCCGGGGCTCGCCGAAGTTCCGAGGTCTGGCTTCGAGACCTCACTGCCAGGCACGAAAGTCCGTAAATAGTGAGCGATTCCAAAGGCTTCCTCGAGCGAAAGGGCCCCTCGAAACTGGGGCATGACTGCCCCTCGCCCTTCGATGATTATTCGCGCGATCTGGGCATCGGTACGGTACGACTGCCAGCGAACGTTCGTGAAGTCGGGAATGCCGGGAATGTCCCAAACCCCCCGTCCATCCACGCCGTGGCACCGGATGCAGTACCGGTTAAAGAGGCTCATCACCACGACTTTTTCTTGCTCGGGGCTACGCATCCAGTACCAAGCACCACCGTTCATCGTTGCGATCTGACCGGGAGGTATATCCTTGTGACCGAAATGGTCATGGAAAATCGAGTGCCAGTGATGGTCACCTCCGACTGTGGGGGCGGTCGCCACGCCCACAATCACAACGGTCATGATGATTGCGACCACACCACCAAGGCCCGGCGTCGGCTTGCGCGGTATAATGCGTGATGTCACGATATCTTCTCCTCATTATTGGGGAGAAAGATCCGGCGGTCCGGTCTTGTCCCGCTGACCTCTGCGACCCCTTGCGGGCCGAGAAGGAATTTCCTGGTATTTGCATTGTATCGGAAGAATCGAATGAGAATCTTCGCGATGATCACGAATATTTCGACGGTTGGTCTGTACAGCGGCGGATGCAATGATTCATGTAGCCCCGGCGAGACTGAGGTCTTGATCGCGATCAATCGCGCTCAGCGGCTTGTATCGTCTCGAGCGGCGGTCACGATGACGCTCACGTAGTTGGCTCGCTCAATGGCCGCGCGATCGGGACAATTTTGCAGGCTCAGGCTTCCCTTCATCTGCTTGATCGAACCATACCCTCTCTCCTCCAACCAGGTGGGAAGTCCGTCAAGCAAGGTACGGACGTAGGCGGGGCCGTGCCGCAGCAGAGCCGAGGTCGTCATGGTCACGTCGGCGCCCACCAGAAGCAGCTTGAGCACGTCTTCAGACGAATGCACGCCGGTCGACGCCGCCAGGGAGATCGAAAGCTGGGGGCGAAGGATGGCGATCCAGTGCATTGGTAACCGTAGTTCCGCACTTGTGCTCAACGTCAGGCGTGGACTGATCTGGAGAGTGTCCAGTGCGATGTCCGGCTCGAAAAAACGGTTGAAGAGCACCAGGCCGTTAGCGCCGATTTCGACAAGGCGGCGCGCCAGGTTGGGCAGCGAGCTGAAGTACGGGCCTAACTTGACGGCAAGTGGGACAGTCACCGCCTCGCGAACAGCGGTCACTGAATCGAGATATCGTTGCTCAACCTGAACAGCAGTTGCCTCAGGATCAGTCGGGACAAAGTACACGTTGAGCTCAACGGCATCCGCCCCGGCCTCCTCGAGGAGTTGGGCATG
Source organism: uncultured Isosphaeraceae bacterium (assembly GCA_963781785.1). GTDB lineage: Bacteria > Planctomycetota > Planctomycetia > Isosphaerales > Isosphaeraceae > CAWAHD01. Next base: position 3,897,312 of record CAWAHD010000002.1, read on the forward strand.
ACGGGCCCAACTCCCCATCCCCGCACCGTTCAGGCTACCGATCACCGGGATCGAAAGCGCCTGCTTGGCTCGCTTGATCTCCCGGAGGTAGTTTGACGGACCTGTGTTGTAAAGGTCGAGCTCGGACAGGCCTGAAAGGGTCTCGGCGAACGCATTCATTCCGTGCTCGAAATAGCGACGCACGGCCAACTCGTCGCGTTCGAGCTGCTCCTCGAAGAGCGATGGCATCACCACCGCAGCCACGCCGGCCTCTTCCATCTGATGCAGGATGTCAAGTTGGCCCGTCAGGGGCGACGCCGACGCCACCAGCGGGTTCCTCAGCTCGAGCCCCAGATAGGTTGTCCGCAGATCGACGCTCATCGCTGAACCCTTTCCGGGCCCTCTTACCTGACGAGGAACATCCCTAATCGGATGATCCCTGGCTCTCCGAGGCTGCTGGCTCTGTTGTTCCTTCGGGAGGGGCTGCAAAGCACAGACCCCACAGAAAGAGCACGAGCCCGCCCAACCCGAGAGGCAGCCCGATGGGCAGGAGCACCATCGTCACCCCCATCGCAAGTCCGACAATCATGAGGACGAATCCTGCCACCACGGCGATGGTGTGCCCCAGGAATCGTTCTCCCGTCTGCAGCAGGTGTCGATCGGAAGCGTGAGCGTTCCACATGGCGGCTCTCCCCAGAGAAATGAATCCGACTTCTCACATCGCGGGGAGCGTCCAACTGAGGGGCGCAGAAAAAAACCCCAGCGATGCGACGAGACGCACACCAGGGCCACCATAGCCGGGCTCAACCTGCCCGCCTTGAGCAAATCGAACGCCTCTTAACATAAGAAATTGCAAATCGAATGTCAATCCACCCGCCCAAGGCTCAGTCAAGTCGCTGAATCCATCCAGGGTGCAAGAGGCATTCGTGTCGGCGCATCGGGGCATCGGCTGGATCAGAGATGACGGTTATGTCAAAAAAAGGGGAACCGGCGACATGTCATCGTCACACTCCAGGACGTTCGCGTCGGGTATAATCTGTACGGATCGCATCTATTTTGACGCTCGACTCGAGAGTCTGGCACCTGGCCTCTGCCACAACTGTCTCGTTCGATTCTGCACTTTTAGACTTCAACCCATTTTGCGAAGGGCGGGCCATGAAACAATCGCTGGCCGCGCTAGTCGTGCTCGTCATCCTCGGCAGCGCGGCGTTCTGGTGGGGTCCATATCTCTTGGGCCGGGCCGCGCCGCCGATCAAGGTGGGAATTCTCCATTCCAGGATCGGTCCGATGAAAATCAGTGAAGAGTCGATGATTGATGGCGAAGTCCTGGCGCTGGAGGAGATCAAAAGAAGCGGCGGTCTCTCGGGCCGAGACGTCGAGTGGGTGATCGCTGATGGACAGTCTGACTGGCCGACGTACGCGCGGGAAGCGCAGCGGCTGATCGAACACGAGAAGGTGAGCGTGATCTTTGGTTGCTGGACCTCCGCGAGCCGCAAGAGCGTCAAGCCGGTGGTCGAACGGTTTTCTCACTTGCTGATTTATCCGATGGCCTATGAAGGATTGGAGCAGTCACCCAACATCATTTATACCGGTGCGGCCCCGAACCAGCAGGTGATTCCTGCAATGAGCTGGTGTCACGAGATTCTCAAGTCTCGCAAGTTCTTCCTTGTCGGTTCTGATTACGTGTGGCCTCATTGCGTCAACGAGATCGCCAAGGATCAGATCAAGGCTCTGGGCGCCCAGTGTGTCGGCGAGTCGTACATTCTCTTCGGCAGCACCGAGGTGGATGCCACAGTGGAAGCGATCAAAAAGGCGAGCCCTGATGTTATCATCAGCACCGTGGTTGGAGACAGCAACGGACCCTTTTACAAGCGCCTGCACGCCGCCGGCATTCTTCCGGAGCGCTGCCCTGTGTTGTCGTTCAGCATCGCCGAGGATGAGCTGCGCAAGCTACCACTGTCCGCCATGGTGGGCGATTACGCAGCGTGGAACTATTTTCAGTCGATCGACCGCAGCGAGAATCGAGACTTCGTCCGGAAGTTTCAAAAGAAATACGGCGCCGACCGGGTGACGAGTGACGTGATCGTGGCGGCCTATAACAGCGTTCGATTGTGGGCACAGGCTGTCAAAGAGGCCGAGACCGACGATGTCGCCAAGGTGATCACGACAATCCGACGGCAAAGCCTCAATGCACCAGAGGGGATCGTAACGGTGGACGACGAGACTCAGCATACCTGGAGGCCGGTCTACGTCGGCCGGATCCGGGGCGACGGTCAGTTCGACCTGGTCTGGAGCTCGGGAAAGGCCGTGCGTCCAATTCCGTATCCGCGGTCACGGTCACAATCGGATTGGGAGTCCTTTCGTGACGGCCTGTACCGTGCCTGGGGAGGGTGGGCAAACCCTGACACCGGCCGACGGTTGCCACGAGCTGATGGAACGGCTGGCTAGGTTGCCTCAGTTTCGAGAAGGGCGAACGCCTCCGGCCGCCTGGCTCCGGCAACCCCCTGGGTGGTGATGTGGTCTTTTTCCTCTTTGTTCAGGGCGACCGGCCATGAGTTTGCGATTGGGTTCATTGGCGCTGAGTCGGATGAGCATCAGCACTCAGTTGTTGCTCTGGTTTCTGGTCATGTCGCTCCTCCCCTGCGGCCTGCTCACAGCCTTGATCTCGTACAGCGCCACGCAGTCGCTCAAGAAATCGGTTCGTCAGGGGCTGCTGGCAATCGCCGATGCCAGGATGGCTCAGCTCGAGAGCTTCGTCCGCGAGCGTCGCGCTGACATGAACATGGCCAGCCGGACGACCGTCCTCGTGGATTCCATGCCTCGCCTATCGGAAGCACGGCGCAAGGAGTCGATCGACTCGCCTGCCTATCTCGAGCTGAGTCAGCCGCTGCGTCGATTCATCGAAAACTTTGTCGCATCATTCGGATATTCTAATGTTTATATATTTGACATCGACGGCACACTTTTATTTCAGCTCAAGTCCGACCTCAACGTGGGATCAAACATTCTGACCGGTCCGCTCAGGGAGAGCGAGCTGGCCGAAGTCTTCGACCGGGTGCGCACCTTGCTGCAATCGGAGATCTCGGATTACCAGATGTACTCCGGCCACAGCGAACCGGCGGCATTCATCGCCACCCCGATCTTCAGCGGCCAGGGACGGATCGTGGGGTTCATGGCCTTCGAGCTCGAGAACGAGCACGTCTTCCATGTATTCAAGGATTACAGCGGACTGGGCGAGACCGGAGAGGCAATGGTGGCGATGCGCCAGGGCCAGGAGTTTACCTACGTGGCACCGCCGCGCTACTCACCGGATGCGGCTTTCAAGTACCATGGGCACTTTGGCGATGTCAATGCGCGGCCGATGCAACAAGCTGTCGAGGGCGAGCGCGGCTACGGCGAAGGGATCGACTACCGTGGCCAGCCGGTGGTCGCCGCCTGGTCGTATCTTCCCTCGTACCGCTGGGGAATGGTGGTCAAACAGGATGTCGATGAGGCATTTGAGCTGGTCAACAAGCAGAGAACCGTGGTTTTCGCACTCGTTGCGCTCACGACCTTGATCGTCGCGGCCATTGCTCGCTGGCTATCGCGGACGATCACTCAGCCGATCCGCGAGGCCGCCCAGGTGGCTGAGCAGGTAGCCGCCGGAAATCTCACGCTCGGCTGTGATTCCTGGGCGCCAGGGGAGGCTGGATTGCTGCTGCGGGCGATCGGCAAGATGATCGGAGACCTGCGGTCGTTGATCGGCAGGATTCAGCGATCGAGCATCTCACTCCTGTCGACCGCCACCGAGATCGCCGCGACATCCCGGCAGCAGGAACAGGCCGTCTTCGACTACAGCGCCTCCACCAACCAGGCTGCCGTCGCCGTGAATGAAATCTCGGCCACGGGGAGTGAGCTCTTGAAGACCATGAATGAGGTCAACGAAGTCGCCACCCAGACGGCCCACATGGCCTCGATCGGCCAGGAAAGCTTGACCAGCATGGATCACACCATGCGGCAGTTGGCCGAGTCGACCGGCTCGATCGGCTCGAAGCTTTCCGTCATCAGCGAGCGCGCGGCCAACATCAACCTGGTCGTGACCACGATCACCAAGGTTGCCGATCAGACCAATTTGCTGTCGATCAACGCGGCCATCGAAGCCGAGAAAGCGGGCGAGTATGGCCTGGGCTTCCTGGTCGTCGCCCGTGAGATCCGTCGTCTGGCTGATATGACCGCGGTGGCCACTCTCGACATCGAGCGCATGGTCAAGGAGATGCAATACAGCGTCTCGGCGGGTGTCATGGAGATGGACAAGTTCAGCGAACAGGTCCGCAAAGTGGTCGGCGAAGTGGGCCAGATCGGCGGTCAGCTCGGCCAGATCATCACCGGCGTTCAAAGCCTGCACCAGCGGTTTGACCAGGTGACCGAGGGCATGCGGGTGCAGTCGCAGGGGGCCGACCAGATCCGCGAGGCGATGTCGCGCCTGAGCGAGGCCGCAAACCAGACGTCGCTCTCCCTTCGAGAATTCAACAAGGCGACCGAGAGCCTCCGCGAGGCGGTCGGCGGTCTGAAAGAAGAGGTCTCTCGGTTCAATCTGGGCGCGATCGCCCCTGCCCTGGTTGCACCCTCCTTACCTGCAACTCGCGTGTCCTGAATCCAGCCTGGCGTGATCAACCATGCTCCTCTTGACCTTCAATGCCGGCGTGAACCGCTACGCTATTGACTCGATACGAGTCGTCGAGCTCATACCCAGGGTCGACCTCCGCTCGATTCCGCATGCCCCATCGTTTCTGGTCGGGCTACTGGCATACCGCGGCAAGGTCGTTCCCGTGATCGATCTCGGCTTGGTGCTCGCTGACACCCGTTGCGGCCAGAGCCTCAGTACTCGCATCATCCTGGTCAATCACGCGCCCGGTGATCAGAATCGATGGAAGAATGATCGAGACGGCTCGGTCACGAATGGCGGACCCAGGCCGTCGGGCCAGAAGCGTGATGCGGATCTGCTCGGATTAGTGGCCGAGCGGGTGAGCGACCTGACTTATGTGAAGCCCGAGGAGATCATCCCCGCTCCCGTGCATATTCCCGACGTGCCTTACCTCGATGCGATCGTCCAGACTGATCAGGGGATTGTCCAGCTCATTGCCGTTGACCGGCTTCGGGACACCCTGCTTCGGGGCGCATTCTCCGGTCTGGATCTGACGTCGCCGCCGGAAGCTTCGACAGAACCATCCTCGAAATCGGCATTCGACTCTCCCGAATCAGGAAATTTGTAAGCGGGGATCAACGTGATCATGGCGACCGACCTGCGCGGGATCGAAGGGTTGCTGGCGAGCCGTATTGGCCTGGACCCTGCTTCGGTCGGCAGTCCGCTGATCTTGCGCACGGCGACAACACGAATGGGAGAGCTGGGGATAGACGACCTGGGTGCCTATGAGCGCCGGGTGCGTTCCTCAGAGCCGGAGCTCCAGGCGCTGATCGAGGAAGTCGTGGTTGCAGAGAGCTGGTTCTTCCGCGACGAACGGCCATTTGAGTGGCTGCGGGAGTACGTCCGTACGCGCTGGCTGAACAACCCGTCACGGCCACCGTTACGAATCCTCAGCCTGGCCTGCGCCGGGGGTGAAGAACCTTACTCCATCGCCATGGTGCTACTGGACCTCGGGCTTCCAGGTCGGCGATTTGTGATCGACGCTGTCGACATCAGCGATCGCCGACTGGCCGTCGCCCGTCGTGGAGTTTACTCACTCAATGCCTTCCGTGGTACCGACGCCGGCTACCGAACGCGATATTTTCGGCAGCATCCCCAAGGCTATGAGCTCATCCCCGCGGTCCGATCAGTGGTTCGGTTTCACCGGGCCAGTCTCATCGAGCCGGAACTGCTTGACGGCTCGCCGCCTTACGATGTTCTGTTCTGTCGCAATCTGCTGATCTACCTGAGCGACTCAGCCTGTGCCTGCGTGCTGGCGTCAATTGATCGGCTGCTCGCTACCGATGGCGTGCTTGTGATCGGACACGCTGACCGGCTTGAGACTGCTAGAGCGCGCACGAAATTCACACCGGTGGGCGATCCGGGGTGCTTTGCGTATTGCCGCAAGGCCGATGGCCAGGCGAACGCCACTTCCTATCCCGGCAAGCCGTTCCAGCATCGCTCGAGGGAGCCAGCTTCGTCGGCGGTGTCCCCCGCGCGACGAGGGTTGGGATTCCTGGGAACGCGACCAGCAGTGCCCCTCGGGTCGGCGGTTCGAAGCATGCCGACTTGAGGGCGCCGGACGCCGCTGAGCCCCCAGTGCTCCTGGACCATGCTGCGGCGCTCGCGAATCAGGGGCGGTTCGCTGAAGCCGTCGCGGTGTGCCAGCAGCATCTCCGGCAGCAGGGTCTGAGCGCCCAAGCCTATTGTTTGATGGGGATGATCTGCCAGGCAGCCGGCGACCGCGGTCGTGCCGAAGATTGCTTTCAGAAGACGGTCTATCTCGATCCCGCACATGACGAGGCGCTCCTGGCGCTGGCACTCTTGGCCGAGCGACGCGGCGATCCGGTCGCAGCCGCAGGCTTTCGTCGCCGGGCCGAACGGACCATCGCGATGACCAGGAAGTGAGCGACTTGAAATGGCGAAAACGGCAGCCGCGCTCGATTCAACCGCCGGGAATGGGCTTTCGGCTCCCTTGCCGGATCGTCAGGGCACCTCCTCCCGGTGTGTGCCGGGAGACGGCGACTGCTGGAACTCGATCGGCGTTGCCGGCGATCGAAGTTGTCCCGAGCTGCAAGATTTCATCCACTGCCGGAACTGTCCGGTGTTTTCGGCGGCAGCGCGCACCTTCTTTGACCGCCCCGCCCCCGAGGGTTACCTGGCCGATTGGTCCAGGTGGCTGGCGATCTCGACTCGGCAAGCGCGTGGCGAAGGTAACGAAAGAGACGACGACACGATCCAGTCTCAAGGGCCGATCAGTGTCTTGATCTTCCGGCTAGGCGAGGAATGGCTGGCGTTTCGAACGCAGGCCGTCGCAGAGGTCACCACGCTTCGGCCGGTCCACCGGGTTCCTCACCGTTCCAACCAGATCTTTACCGGGCTCGTCAACCTTCAGGGTCAAGTTCAGCTTTGCGTGTCGCTGCACGGCCTGCTGGGATCGGCGATGGGGTCACCGTCACGGCTGGTCGTGCTCCAAGACCGTGACCGGGCTGAGACCTGGGCCTTCGCTGCCGACATGGTGCTGGGAGTCGAGCGGGTACCGTACAGCCAGTGGCGCGAGGCTCCGTCGACCCTGAGCAATCCGGCAGTGGGATTCAGTCAGGCAGTCTTGTCGTGGAATGGGCGAAGCATCGGCTTGCTCGACGAACAGCGCGTCTTTGCGGCACTCAGGAGCCTGGGACCGTGAGCGGGGATCTTAGCAGTTTCTCGCTGATGGAGCTTTTTCGGATGGAGGCGGAGAGCCACACTGCCACGCTCTCGGCAGGGCTCGTATCGCTTGAGGGTAGCTCAGCCGCCCCCGAAGCGATCGAGCCGCTCATGCGCACGGCACACTCGCTCAAGGGAGCCGCACGAATCGTGGGTCTGGATGCGGCCGTCCGCGTCGCGCACGCGATGGAGGACTGCTTTGTAGCGGCACAAAAGGGAAAATTGGTCCTCGGTCCCGAGCAGGTCGACATCCTGTTACAAGGTGTGGACCTGCTGATCGAGGTTGCGCAGCTCGGCGAGGCCGAGCTGGAGGCATGGCAATCTGAGCATGAGGCCCTGCTCGATGCCTTGGTGGCCGATCTGACCTCGGTCAAGGAAGGTCAAACAAAAGCGCACCGCGAACCGAAGCCGGCTGACCTATCGCCGTCCAGCCTGGAACAATCCCCTGCCCTGTCCAGCGTTGCCAGCTCAGCACACCATGATGAGATTGTGGTGGGACCGGACAGGTCAGCAGAAGCGCCCTCGGTTCAACCAAACGTACCGCTGTCACCCGTGGTGGCGGTCGATCAGAATCGTGGGGCAGCGGTCGCCGACTTGCCAAGCCCGAGCCCGGTTCCAGACCGCGATCGCGACCGAGTGGTGCGGGTGACCGCCGAGAGCTTGACGCGATTGATGGGCCTGGCGGGTGAGGCCTTGGTGCAAACTCATCGGCTCTCGCCTCTGGTTGATGCACTCTGGCAGCTCAGGGGGCGGGAGACAGGGCTGCTGAAAACGCTCCAGCTTCTGGAAGACGGGATTTCGAGCCGACCAGACGCACTGACCGCCACTGACCGGGATCGCTTGGCCAGTGCCAAAGCGCAGGCCAGCCAGGGATTGCAAAAACTGGGCGAGACGGTCGAAGCGCTCGAGGAGTTTGCCCGCGTCAGTGAAGCCCTTTCCAGTCGACTGCACCATGAAGTGCTGGCCAGTCGAATGCGGCCCTTAGCCGATGGCGTCCGGGGCTTTCCGCGCGTCGTTCGCGACATGGCGCGTGAGCTCGGCAAGCAAGCGCGGTTCGAGTTGATCGGCGAGACCACCGGTGTCGACCGCGACATTCTCGACCGGCTCGAGTCGCCGCTCAATCACCTGATCCGCAACGCGATCGACCATGGACTCGAGATGCCTGAGGACCGTCGAGCTTCCGGCAAGCCAGCGGTAGGCACCATTTGCCTGGAGGCCCGTCATCGCGCGGGCATGCTCCAGATCATCCTGAGCGACGATGGCCGTGGCGTTGACCCGGAGAGGCTGCGGGCAAAGGTCGTCGAACGCGGGCTGACCACCGCTGCGATCGCGAGCCGCCTCGGCGAGCATGAGCTGCTCGACTTTCTGTTTCTTCCCGGCTTTTCAACCCGCGAGCACGTCACGCAAGTCTCTGGCCGCGGTGTTGGACTCGACGTGGTTCAAAGCATGGTGCGCGCGGTCCAGGGGTCGGTTCGCGTGGCGACCCGGCCCGGCAAGGGGACCCGGTTCATCCTTCAGTTGCCAATCACCGTTTCGGTGATCCGTGCTTTGCTGGTGGAAATCGCGGGCGAGCCCTATGCTTTTCCCTTGAGCCGGATCGACCGCATCTTCATGCTGGACCGCAAGGACGTGCAAGAACTCGAGGGCAAGCCTCACACCATGCTCGACGACCAGCCCGTGGGGCTGGTCGAGGCGGCCGTGGTGCTCGGCCAGCCTGCCGGGCCAGCCCGAGGCACAGCCGACCCGCTACCCGTCCTGGTCGCCAGCGACCGGAGCCATCGCTTCGGCGTGGTGGTCGACCGCTTCCTGGGCGAGCGCGATCTGCGCGTCTCGCCGCTGGACCCTCGGCTGGGAAAGGTGCCCGATATCAACAGCTCTTCGGTGCTCGAGAACGGCTGGCCGGTGCTCGTCATCGACGTCGAGGATCTGATTCGCTCGATCGATAACCTGCTCTCGGGCCGCCGCCTGGGCAAGCTGGCGGCCGAGCCGATCGAGCACAAGGTCAAGAGAGCCAAGCGGGTCCTGGTCGTCGACGATTCGATCACCGTTCGCGAGCTCGAGCGACAATTACTGGAAAACCACGGATACGGCGTCGACGTCGCGGTTGACGGGGTCGATGGCTGGAACGCGGTGCGCACCGCCCATTATGATCTGGTCGTGAGTGACGTCGACATGCCGCGGATGGACGGCATCCAGCTCGTAGAGCACATCAAGAACGACGTGCGGCTCAAGACGGTTCCGGTGGTTATCGTCTCTTACAAAGACCGCGAGGAAGACCGGATCAAAGGGCTCGACGCGGGCGCCAATGCTTACTTGACCAAGAGCAGCTTCCACGACCAGACTTTCCTGACCACGGTGTCGGACTTGATTGGCGAACCCACGGAGTGAGAGGATTCTACCATGCAGAGCTTCTTGAGCGACCTCATGGCACATGCTGAATGGGCCAACGCCGTTTTCTTCCGCGCCTGGAGCGGCTCACCGGCTCGTGACCACGAAGAGATGCGTCAGCGGCTGGGTCACTTGATCGGCGTTCAGCAAGGGTTCCTGTCGATCCTGCACGGAGAGGCTCCGGGCAGTCCCCCGGCTGGCCCACCTCCGTCCTTCGATAGTTTGAAGAGCCGTGCCCAGACCTGCCACACAGGGCTGCGCGAATACGTGGCGGGTCTGAGCCCGGACGACTTGTCGCGCACTGTGCAGGTACCCTGGTTTCCGGACCCGCCTTGTATCATCACCTTCGCCCAGGCACTGGTGCAAGTTGCGATGCACAGCCAGCATCACCGCGGCCAGTGTATGACGCGGCTCAAGGACTTCGGAGGTGAGCCGAAGAACGTCGATTGGATCATCTGGTTATGGAAGCAGAAACCTCCGGCTCGGTGGGACTGACGGATCATGAGAATAGGCATCGTCAACGACACAGGTCTGGTCCGAGAGGCATTGCGGCGGGTAGTCTTGTCGTTGCCCGAGCATGAGGTCGCGTGGACGGCGAAGGACGGTGCCGAGGCCGTTGCGCTGGCGCGTGCGGATGCTCCTGATCTGATCTTGATGGATCTGCTCATGCCGGGAACTGACGGCGTGGAAGCAACGCGCAGGATCATGGGCGAGTCGCCGTGCGCGATCCTGGTGGTAACTGCAACGGTTGCCGGGCATCTGAACAAGGTCTACCAGGCGATGGGTTACGGTGCTCTTGATGCGATCGACACGCCAACCGTCGGGCCGCAGGGAGAGATCTCCGGCGCGGCCTTGCTCTTACACAAGATCGAGATCATCGGCAAACTGGTCGGCAAGCCGGCCGCGCACCGCGCGGTTCCGGCGAGCCGATGAGCACTGTTCCGGGACGTCCGTTCTCCTCTCAGTCCCAGCCAGTGCTCGATCCACTGGTCATCCTGGGAGCCTCGACGGGAGGGCCTCAAGCTCTGGCTGAGGTTCTTTCCCGGCTTCCCACAGCCCTGGGAGCCAGCGTGATCATCGTTCAGCACGTTGACGCCTCATTTGCTCCCGGGTTGGGGCAGTGGCTGGCCGAACAGTCGAAACGCCGTGTCATGCTCGCCGTCGAAGGGCACCGGCCTGCCGTGGGTGAGGTTTTACTCTCTGGCACCGACGACCATCTTGTTCTGGGTAGGGACCACCGGCTGCACTATTCAGTCGAGCCGAGAGAGAGCTCGTACCGCCCGTCGGTTGACGAGTTGTTCCTGAGTGCCGCCAGGAACTGGCCCAGGCCCGGCGTGGCCGCACTCCTGACCGGTATGCTTCGCGACGGCGCACAAGGCCTCCTGGCGCTCAAGCGACTGGGCTGGCGAACCATTGCCCAGGATGAGTCGTCCAGCGTCGTCTGGGGCATGCCCAGAGCTGCTGTTGAAATCGGCGCGGCCGAAGAAATCCTTCCCATCTCCGAGATCGCCGGAGCAATCACGAGGCTCCTGCCCGGTTGATCAAGCGATCGGAGTGATATGTCGAATTCCATCAATTTTTGATACAAGATACGGATATACCGTGAGTGGCTATTCTTGACTGAGAGCGTCCCGCATGAGCACCGAACCCATATTGAAAGAACACAAGGTCACGGTCCTCTTGATCGACGACCAGCCCATGATCGGAGAGGCCGTTCGCCGCATGCTCGCCGGCGAGCCCGACGTCGACTTCCACTACTGCCGCGACGCCGCCAAGGCCCTCGACCAGGCAGACCAGGTCGAGCCCACGGTCATCCTTCAGGACCTGGTCATGCCGGAGATCGACGGGCTGACCCTGGTGAAGAGGTTCCGCGCGCACGATTCAACCCGCGAGACACCGCTGATCGTGCTCTCGACCAAGGAAGAGCCAACAGTCAAGGCCGAAGCCTTTGCGCTCGGGGCCAACGACTACATCGTCAAGCTACCGGACCGCCTCGAGCTCCTGGCGAGGATTCGCTATCACTCCAAGGGTTACATCAACCTGCTCCAGCGCAACGAGGCGTACGACGCTCTCAAGGAAAGCGAACAGCGGCTGGCCAACGAAATGCAGCAGGCGGCGCGGTACGTGCAGTCTCTTCTACCGGCCAAGCTCAAGAAAGGTGAGGTCAGAACCGACTGGCGTTTTGTTCCCTCGGCCGAGTTGGGAGGCGATTCCTTCGGCTACCACTGGCTCGACGACGACTATTTTGCTGTGTTCCTGCTCGACGTGAGCGGGCATGGGGTCGGATCGGCCCTGCTCTCGGTCTCGGCCATGAATGCACTCCGTTCCCAGGCTCTGCCCCAGACCGACTTCCGCGAGCCGGGCCAGGTCCTGAGCGGCCTCAATAATGCCTTTCAGATGGACCAGCAGAACGGCCTTTTCTTCACGATCTGGTATGGCGTTTATCACAAGCTCACGCGGCGGCTCGCTTACTCCGGAGGCGGCCATCCTCCCGCTCTGCTTGTGAATGGTCCATCGTGTGACCAGGCTGCTCTCGAGATTCTCGAGTCCAAAGGTCCCATGATCGGCGCGGTTCCCGACCTTGAATTCGAGACCTCCAGTACCACCCTGGATGCATTCACCAAGTTGTACGTTTACAGTGATGGAGTCTACGAAATCGAGCGTATCGACAAGACCATGTGGCCCTTCAGCGAATTCATCGAGTTCATGAAGCTGGGGCCGCACGACACGGCGGGTGACTCGAAAATGGATCGACTCATCACCCATGTCCGAGAACTCCAGGGCCGCGACGACTTCGTCGACGACTGCTCGATCGTCGAGCTTCAGTTCGCCTGAACAAGGATCATCTGGCAGACGTTTTTCCAGCCGCAGGAGCGAGCCTCATGACAAGTAGAGCAACCATGTCCCCGACGCATCCTGGCGACACGGCGGGCTCGTTTCCACCGATTCCGCGTCGTCTGCTGGGACAAACTGGCTGTGAGGTGACGCAGTTTGCCCTGGGAGGAGAAGGCGTGCTCCGCACGCACGGGCGCATGTCCGAGGCCGTCGCCGTGATCCACCGCGCACTCGACCAGGGAGTAACCTACTGTGACACGGCCCCGGCCTATGCCGGCAGCCTTGACTATTACGGCGCCGCCCTGAGCGAACGTCGCAGCCAAGTTTTTCTGGCGTCCAAGACCCATGATCGCACTCGCGATGGCTCGCTCCGGCTCCTCGATGAGAGCCTCGAGCGCTCGCGCACGGACCACCTCGACCTCTGGCAGCTTCATGACCTCCGCACCACCGCCGACTTACAGGCAATCTTCGGCCGCAATGGCGCGCTTCAGGCGCTCACCCAGGCGCGCGAGGAAGGCCGCGTCCGGTTCCTTGGGCTGACTGGGCATCACGATCCGGAAATCCTGCTCGAAGCGATGCGCCGGTTCGATTTCGACACCGTACTTGTCGCACTGAACGGGGCTGATGTCCACCGGATGTCGTTCGCCCGGACCGTGCTTCCCGAAGCCGCCTGGCGGGGGATGGGCGTGATCGGCATGAAGGTCTATGCCGCCGGTGTGCTGGTTCGAGACGGCTCGCCCCCACTCATTCCCGCCGAGGCCATGGGTTATGTCTTGAGCCTGGCTGGAGTGTCGACCGTGATCATTGGCTGCTCAACCACGGCCGAAGTCGATGAGAACGCTCAGACGGCCCGGTTATTTCAGCCCTTCGATGAGCCGGCAATGCGCGCTGTCGAAGAAAAAACTCGCTCGCACTTTGGTTTCTTCACTTCCTACAAGAAGCCGGCTTGAAGAATAGTATCAAGCCAGCCGCCGTCCCGATCGTAACCAGGAGCCGCGCCAAAAACCGGGTCGGCCAGGTGTCGGATATGGGCTTGACGGTCGCCGCGCTCGCGAAGAACGCGGCCCCGCAAAGCTCCATGACGATCGCTCCCAGCACGGCTCCCAGGAAGCCGGCCGTCAAAGCTCGACCAAGAAGCCGCCGGTCCCCCAGGCCAATCGCAAAGGCCGCGCCGGAAGAGGCTCCCACCACTCCCCAGATCAACCCGTGCACGACCAGTGCAATGATCAGGTCGTAATCGGAGTAATCGAATTGCGCCTGGAGTGAAGGGGGTAAGAGCACAAGGCACAAGAGGCCGGCCAGTGCCGAGCTGGTGACGGCGCCGACAAGCCCGGCCGCCGCTGCGGCAACCATGGCCCGGCACGCCAGGCCCCCGGCTATGCCCAGGCATGCCCCCATCCAGAGGCCCAGCACCCCGAAGGCCAGCGCGGCGTTCTGTGCCATGGCCGCATTTTCCGTCTCGACCGAGGGGAGCATCGCTTTCTTGCCGGTCATCATGACATCCTGGAGTATCAGCTTGACGGGAATGGCGTTGTGAATCGCCTCGCCGATTCCGAAGGAGAATAGCCCGGCCAGAAGTCCTCCCAGCGCCACCAGCCATCGCGCCCGCCGGAGCTCTTGGTCGGTCACATCCCGCCCGACGACCCGTTCGGCTGAGCCGTCGGGCATCGCATCGGATCCGCACGAGCTCACGAATGACCTCCTCTATGGGAACACTTCCAGAGGCGGAGCTTCTCGGTGGATGCCCGCGAGATACTTGATTCCTGGTTGAAGATACTCGATTTTAGAGCCAGTGTGCTTGGAGCGTAACGGAGTTGCGCCGAATCGGTCCGGGCTCGATCTGTATCTGCCGGGTCACGACCATGACAATGCCAGTGCTGCCGGCCTGGGCTTCCGACCGCCGTGAGGTGATCGAGTGCCCGGATAGCGCCAAGGCCACGATGCTGGTCCCCGGGGTCGAGCTATGCCCCTTGGTCGGCGGGCACAACGGCGCGCGGCCTGTTCACAGGCTTGTTGACCCTGGCTCCCAGGGCTGTGTATCCAGTCTACACTCGACCGTTTGCCGAGACGCTGGTACTGATGGCGGGCGAAGTTGCCGTCGATGTGGATCATCGCCGTTACCAGCCTGGCTCGTTGGATGCGCTCATGGTCCCCGGGGGACTCGCGCGGCGGGTGGTCAACCTTTCGGCGAGCCAGGAGGCCGTGATCCACCTCGCCATGTCTTCATCGACCCCCGAACAGACCTGGGTCAACACTCGGTTCGAGCCAGTCGACCAGCCCGCCGGCACCCCCGGGCGCATGGGAGCCGAGCGGCTCTGCTACAATCGTCCGGCCAATCGCTTCGAGCTGGCGCCCAAGCGCTCTTTCAGGACCTTTATAACGCTGACCTCGGCGCAAAGGGGATTTGTGGCGGCCACGGTGTGTTTGAGCCCGGAGCGCGCCTACCCTGCCATCGCCACGAGTTTGATGAATCGATTACAATCATTCAGGGAACGGCGACCTGCGTCGTCGAGGGCCAGCGTTACGAGCTCTCGGGCAATGCGACGGCACTCGTGCCGCAGGGGCGCTGTCACTACTTCATCAACTTGACTCTCGAGCCGATGGCCATGTTATGGGTCTATGCCGGCGATAGGCCCGATCGCATCGTCATGGACGAGACCTACTGTCATCCCGAGAAAGCCAGGGGAACCCGTGGCGCACGTCTCGGCGTTTGAATGTTGGCCCGGGCTTCGACGCCGGGAAACGTCAGATCCTACCAGTTTGGCTCGCGCAATGCAGACCAATCGACCGCGTTTTCTCACTCCGTTTGGCCCTCGAATCGGGTTGGTGCTGCCGCTTTTCGTGGTGTTCTCGGTCCCATTGGCTGCCGCCGCTGACCCGGTCCGGAGTGGTGAACAGATCTATCGAAAACAATGTGCCTCGTGTCATGGGGCCTCGGGAGAAGGCACGGAAGATTACTACCCGCGCGCCCTGATCGGCGACCGATCGGTGACTTCGCTGGCACGATTCATTGCCAAGACGATGCCCGAGGATGCTCCGGGCGAGTGCGTGGGCGAAGATGCCGACAAGGTCGCAGCGTACATTTACGAGGCGTTTTATTCAAAGACCGCCAAGGGGCGGGAAAAGTTTCGAGTTCCCAGGATCGAGATGTCTCACCTCACGGTCAGGCAGTATCGCAACGCGGTCGCCGACCTGGTTGGGAGTTTTCGAGACAGCGCCCGCTGGGGTGAAGAACGAGGCTTGAAAGCTGAGTACGCCACCGGCCGGAGGCGGAGGCGCCAGGGCAACGGCGGCAACGAGTCTGTGAATCGCATTGACCCTGAAATCCGCTTCGATTTTGGAACGGGTACCCCGATTCCCGAGCAAGATGCACTCAAAGAGGTCGCCAAGACATGGCAGCGGGTTCCCCTGCTCCCGGTCCCGCTCCGATTATTCCGGCCGTTTTCGCAGGAATTCCGGGCCAACTGGCAAGGCTCGGTGTTTGCTCCGGAGACCGGCGAGTACGAGCTCCTGTTCAAGACCGAAAACGCCGGCCGGCTCTTCATCAACGATAAGGACCGGCCACTGATTGATGCCCTCGTGAAGTCCGGCAATGACACTGAGTACCGTGCGTCGGTGTACCTGCTCGGCGGTCGTGCCTATCCATTGCGACTGGAGTTTTCTCGATCGAAGGAGAAGACATCATCGATCGCGCTAGAGTGGAAGCTGCCGCGGCACACGTTCGAGGTGATTCCGCGGCGGAGCCTCTCACCGGTGTCGCTTCCGGAGGCATTCGTCTTACAGACTCCGTTCCCACCGGATGATCGCAGCGCGGGCTACGAGCGCGGCACGTCGGTTTCCAAGGCCTGGGACCAGGCCACGACCGATGCGGCGATCGAAGTGACGGGTTATGTGGTCACTCACCTCAAGGAACTGTCCGGCGCAGGTGACGGTGCCGCTGACCGCGAGCCCAAGCTTCGCGAGTTTTGCCGGCGGTTCGCCGAGCGGGCTTTCCGGCGACCCCTCACCGACGAACAGAAGGCGTTTTTCATCGATCGTCAGTTCAAGGACGCCCCCGATCCGGAAACAGCCGTGAAGCGCGTCGGGCTGCTCGTCCTGAAATCACCCCGGTTCCTGTACCGGGAGACCAATAGCGGTCGCCCCGACGGCTATGATGTCGCATCGCGGCTTTCCTTCGGGCTCTGGGATTCGCTTCCTGATCAGCCTTTGCTCGACCTGGCAAAGGCCGGCCAGCTCACGACGCGCGACCAGGTGGTCCACCAGGCTGAGCGCATGGTCTCGGACCTCCGTGCCCAGTCCAAGCTCCGCGGGTTCTTTCTCCAGTGGCTGAAGGTTGATCAGGCCCCTGAGATTGTCAAGGACCCCAAGCGGTATTCCCAGTTCACCGAGGCAATCGCCTCTGATCTGCGAACGTCCCTCGATCTGTTTCTGGACGAAATCATCGGCGGTAAGGCGGCCGATTACCGCCAGCTCCTGGCCGCAGATTACGTTTACCTGAACGGCCGCCTGGCCAAGCTCTACGGGGCCGATCTGGCGCCGGATGCACCGTTTCAGAAGGTGTACCTCGAGCCGCGCGAGCGTGCCGGGATCCTGTCTCACCCTTACTTGATGGCAAGTTTCGCGTACACGGCGGCAAGCTCACCAATCCATCGAGGGGTTTTCATCTCCCGGAGCGTCCTGGGCCGAGTGCTTCGACCGCCCCCGGAAGCAGTCGCCCCGCTGGCCCCCGATCTTCACCCGGATTTGACGACGCGGCAGCGTGTGACGCTTCAGACCAAGCCCGAGTCGTGCCAATCGTGCCACGGCATGATCAACCCTCTGGGATTTACCCTGGAGCATTTCGATGCGATCGGTCGATACCGAAAGGAGGAGAAGGGCCGCCCGATCGACGCAATCGGCAGCTATGAAACGCGCTCGGGCGATCCAGTGAAGTTTGACGGTGCGCGAGCGCTTGCGGTGTTTCTGGCCGGCAGCGAGGAAGCACATGCGGCGTTTGTCCAGCAGTTGTTCCACTACCTGGTCAAGCAGCCCATCCGTGCGTTCGGGCCCCAGGAGTTGCCGGAACTGCGGCGGTTTTTCGCTGCGCACGATTTCAATATCCGAAAGTTGATGGTGGAAATGATCGCAACGTCGGCTTTGACGCCTCGGGGCGTGAAGTTGTAGAATGAAGACACACCGCAGGTACATTGCACCCGCTTTGCGATCGCCCCGCCTTTTGATCGGAACCGGTGACCCACCCACGACCGGCATCCGGTTCACCGACTGCCCGCCGGAGGAAACATGGCCTACCGAAGCAATCGACGCGAGTTCATCCGCGACCTGGGAATTGGCGCTGCCGCTTTGCCGTTTGTCTTGAACCTGCCAAGCCTGGGATTCGCGAATCAGACAGCGCGCAAGCAGAGGCTGGTCGTGATGTTCAGCCCTAACGGGGTCGTGCCCTCGGCGTTCTGGCCCGACGGCGAAGGGCCGTCGTTCCAGCTCAAAGAGATCATGAAGCCGCTCGAGCCGCTCAAGAACCGCACGCTGGTCCTGCACGGCCTTTGTGACAAGCTCAAGGGCGACGGCGACAACCACATGCGCGGCATGGGCTGCCTGTTGACCGGCATCGAGCTCTTCCCCGGCAACATCCAGGGCGGTTCCGACACGCCGGCCGGATGGGCCAAGGGACTCTCGATCGACCAGGAGATCAAGAACCACCTGCAAAGCCGGTCCGATTCGCGCACCCGATTTGGATCGCTCGAATTTGGCGTGATGGTGCCCGATCGTGCCGATACCTGGACCCGCATGGTTTACGCCGGCGCGAACAAGCCGATCGCACCGATCGACGATCCCTACCAGATGTTTGCCAAGCTGTACGGGCGCATGAAGGACCAGGAGAGCTTGAAGAGCGTTCTCGACGAGGTCAAGGAAGACTTGCACAAGCTCAGCTCGGTCGTGAGCTCGGAGGACCGGCAACTGCTGGAAGAGCACGCGACGTTTGTGCGGGAGATGGAGCAAGATCTCCAGGACAACCGCAGCCGCGACGTCGGCCATGCAGTTCCCAAGCTCGACCCCGGGGTGAAACACCAGGATGCCGATATCCCCAAGATCAGCAAGATGCAGATTGACCTCATGGTCAACAGCTTTGCCGCGGATTTCGCCCGGGTCGCGACCATGCAATTCACCAACTCGGTCGGCAATGCCAGGATGCGCTGGATCGACGTGACCGAAGGCCACCACGAGCTCTCGCACAACCCGGACAGCGACAAGAAGTCTCAGGAAAAGCTGATCCGGATCAACAAGTGGTATTGCGAGCAACTGGCGTACATGGCGAAGCGGCTGGCCGAGACCCCCGAACCGGGCGGTGGCGGCAGCCTGCTCGACAATACGCTCCTGATCTGGACCAACGAGCTCGGCAAGGGAAATTCGCACACCCTCAATGACATTCCCTTCGTGCTCGTCGGCAACGGCCTTGATTTCCGCATGGGCCGCTCGATCAAGTTCAAGCACCTGCCACACAACCGGCTGCTCCTGTCGCTGGCCAACAGCATGGGCCATCATATCGAACGATTCGGCAATCCCAACCTTTGCGGCGGCGGCGTTCTCACGGAACTGACCTGAGCGCAGAGATGCTGACCCTGCTCATGGCATTGCTTCTTCCCGCCATGCCCGCTCAGGCGGCTGATGCCGGGGCGTCTCGCGATGCGCCTGCATCGCAAAAGGATCCTGCCTCGATTCGACTGGCGATCGAGCCATTCGGCTACCACGGGGTCAGTCTGGATGACGGGCCGCTGCGATGGCAGGTTGACGCTGCCCGCGCCGACTATCTCCGGATCCCGAACGACGACTTGCTCAAGGGCTTTCGCCAGCGAGCCAGCCGGCCGGCGCCCGGTGCTCTACTCGGTGGCTGGTATTCCTCGGATATCTTCCATGTTTTTGGCCAGATTCTCTCCGGCTTGGCCCGGCTATACGCCACGACCGGTGACCCTGCCTGCCGCGAGAAAGCCGAGGCTCTCGTCAAGGGCTGGGCCGAATGCATCGAGCCCGATGGCTATTTCTTCTATTCGCGGAAACCCAATGCCCCGCACTACATCTACGACAAGATGGTCGGCGGCCTGGTGGATCTGATCGTCCACTGCAAGAGCAAGCCAGCGGCCGACGCTCTGGCAAGAATCACCGGCTGGGCGATCAAAAACCTCGACCGATCCAATGCCTACGCCTTCGGCGGCACCGAGTGGTATACCCTCAGCGAGAACCTCTACCGCGCCCACCGGGCCACGGGTAACCCCACGTATCGCGACTTCGCCGCGGTCTGGCACTACACCGAATACTGGGACATTTACGCTCGCCGTGGAGACCTTTTCGGCGATCGCAAGAACGGCCGGCGCACCGACGCCTATCACGCCTATAGCCACGTCAACACTCTGGGCGGTGCGGGCCAGGCTTACCTCCACACCGGCGAGCAGCACTTCCTCGACACGTTGATCAATGCCCATGACGAGCTGGTTGCCCACCAGTGCTTCGCCACCGGGGGGTTCGGCCCCGATGAGCAGCTCTTGCCCCAGGCTGCCTGGCGGCGCAAGACCGATTACACCCACAACTCGTTCGAGACGCAGTGCGGTGCCTTTGCCGTGTTCAAGCTGTGCAAGTACCTGATGACAGTGACCGGCGACGCCCGGTACGGCGACTGGATCGAACGCCTGGCCTGTAACGGAATCGCAGCGACGATTCCAATGACGCCCGATGGTCTCGTCTTTTACTATTCCGACTTTAGCGCGCTCGGCGGGGAGAAACGAAACCATTCCGTCGGCTGGTCGTGCTGCACCGGAACTCGCCCGATGGCCCTGGCTGACCTTCACGATCTGATCTACTTTTTTGACAAGGATGACCTCTTCGTCAACCTGTTCGTTCCCTCGACGGTCATCTGGAATCGCCAAGACGGTCCGATCACCATTCGCCAGAGTACCCGGTTTCCAGAGGCTGAGTCGACCGAGCTGATCATCACGGCGCAGCGCCCGGCAACCTTTGGCTTGAAGGTGCGCGTACCTGGTTGGCGAGCAGGCTCGCTCGAGTTCTCCGTCAACGGCAAGCGCATGCCTGATTCCGTCGATGGCCATGGGTGGGCATTGGTGCGCCGCCAGTGGAAGGATGGAGACCGCGTTTCGATCCGTTTGCCGATGAAGTTCGACGTCCGTCCGCTCGATTCATCGGTTCCCTTCCCGGCGATGATCTTGCGTGGGCCGGTCGCCCTGGCAGTCCGCTCGTCGGGAAAGAACCCCGGAGCCTTGCTCCACGAGCCTGACCTGGCCAAGGCGCTGATTCCCTCGGTGGGTGAGCCGTTAACGTATCACGCCCGCTCGGACGACAGCGACGTGCTCATTCGGCCGTTCTACGCGTTCAAGCAAGGCGAGCCGTATTTCCTCTATCTCGACCCCAATCGGTATTCGTTTAAGTCGGCTCGTTTCACGGGCGACGGCTGGCGTGGGTCGGAGTCATTCCGCTACAACGACCGGCCAGGAGCGTCGGTGGAGTTCACGTTCGAGGGGACGGGCATCCGCTGGATCGGCTTTCGGTTCGATGATGCCGGCAGTGCGGAGGTGCGCGTCGATGATAAACCAGTCGGTGAGGTTGACCAGTTTGCTCCCCAGCGCAATCAGCCCTTCGAGTGGGTCAAACGTGGCCTACCAGCCGGCAGTCACCGGCTCACGCTCACCATTCTTGACAAGAAACCCAAATCCTCGAGTGGACGGTTCATCAACGTCGCGGGGTTTGAGGTGGTTCCCTGACGCCGGGTCTGGAACAGGTGTTCCGAGCTTGCATTGAAGTTGTTCGCCTGCTCCTCGAATCAGAGCGCGATCGTGCTTGTCAAATGGGTTACCCTCGATAGGCTGGCCGAAATTAGCCGGTTTAATGTAAGGAGCCATGTCATGGAGTCAGTTGGTGCGTCTGAAGCGAAGACACATCTGCCCCAGCTACTCGATCGGGTCGCTCGCGGCGAGGAGATCCAGATCACCCGGAATGGCCACGCTGTCGCGCGTCTCGTGCCCGAACCGGCCGAGGAATTCGCTGACGTTCGCTCCGTCGTCGCCGAGATTCGCGAATTTCGCAGCGGCCGGACGTTGGGAGGAGACATTACGATCCGCGAGTTGATCGAAGAAGGACGGCGATTCTGATCTGGCGTCACGATCGACAGCGAGACGAACTCTCACGTCTGGAGCGATACGCTTAGAAACTGGCCCGAAACAACTTCCCGATCTTATCCAACCTGGGGCTGACGCCACCAGGCTGTACGATGTCGCCGCGTCGCGGCTGGGAACAAAATGCGTCGCGCTCGTCCAACCTGGGGCTGACGCCACCAGGCTGTACGATGTCGCCGCGTCGCGGCTGGGAACAGAATACGTCGCGCTTCGTCCAACCTGGGGCTGACGCCACCAGGCTGCACGATGTCGCCACTTGACGGCTCGGAATACGTTGCTTCGCTGATTTGGTCGTTGAGGCTGTTTTGGAGCCCCCGAAGCGGGGCGGAATCGTAAAGCCTGGTGGCGTCAGCCCCAGGTATACTGATCTGGTCATTGAGGTTGTTTTGGAGCCCCCGAAGCGGGGCGGAATCGTAAAGCCCGGTGGCGTTAGCCCCAGGTATACTGATCTGGTCATTGAGGTTGTTTTGGAGCCCTCGAAGCGGGGCGGAATCGTAAAGCCTGGTGGCGTTAGCCCCAGGTATACGCCGACAATCCATTATTGAAAGCCCCAAACGGGGGCGACATCAGTGATCGCACCAGCGCGCTCACTGCTCACGTGGGAGTCATTCGCGCTCTCTCGCGGGTCTCCCACCCGAATTCGGGGCGGGAAACGTGTGGTCAGTTCGGTGGCAAGGTCGGGAGACTTTGCCATGCCTCGGTCCTAGGTTGGGAAGATTCCGAGAAGTTATTTCGCGCCACATGGCCGACCGCAACATTGTGCCTGTTCTGCTACGCACAATCGACAGCTTGCAGCTTGACGATGCGGCGATTGCTCGACTCATGGAGGAAATGGGGTGTCGGCCGGAGGGGGCGACTCATGCCGGCTAGGGAGGTCCGGACCTACACGGCAAAGGAAATCGAACATCTCGGCGAAAATCTGTGATCGCGTGGAGCGAGCCCTGGATGTGGGCTCCGATACCCTCCTATGAAGAATTCCAGGGCACGAGCCACGATCCGCTTATCACAGCAGAGCTATGTGTTCGTGGCGATCGGCAAGCTTTACTCATGGTTGAAGCAACGAGACGTTGCGCGACGACTCACGCGGTACTACAACGCAGGTGAGAATCTCCGTCGCCACGTGACCGGCTCGATCACGGATGGTTACACGAGGAGTGTATCGGCGCGCGGCATGATAAATGTGGTCGAGGCGAAATGATCCGTTGGTGCTCACAGCCAGCTCAGCTTCGCCGGCTTCTTCGGCGTAGTCGACCGTGGCTGACAACGGCCCTGTGTGACCGCCCGTCAAACGTCCTTCAGCGTAGAATCGCTCGTGTTCCTGAATTTCCTCCAAAATCGGGCTGATCGCAATGCCCCAGCCTGGGCTATTGACCCAAACCTCGAAGGCCTTGGAGACTTTCGCGACCCCGGACGCACCGAAGGTGATCTCCCCCTGGTATCTTCCAACCTTTGGGAAAAGACGTTCGACGGTGAAACTCCCATCCTGCTCCGGCCAGAGGCCCCAAAACTCGCCGTCATTGAATCGCACCGTGCCGGTCGCGATCGGGACTTCGCGGTCATAGGCACACATTTCGAAGACGTACGGGGATTTCACTTCCAGATGACCATCAGCAAGCGTTGAGGAGCGAAGGAACTGGGCGGTTGAGCTGTCGTTGCGGTCATCTCTTCCCATCATCGCTGCTCTGATGAAAACAACTCTTGTGCCGCGACCAATCTCCGAAGCGTAGGTCAGGTCGTTGATGGTCTGCCCTGCCCTCCCGGTTGGTCCGACCCACCTGCTCTTCTGACTCCAGAAGTACATCCATCACGGGTCCCTCCCGCGCATCCGAAGAAATGCAATGCTGGACGCAAGGAGAGTCGAGACGAGTTTTTCGGGCAGAGCCAGTCGCGAACTCGCACAAAATAATAAAACGGTGCAAAGGAAAGAAAATGCTTGACAAACCGAGCGCCCTGTCACGATGATGCACGCGATCCGTAACCGAGAGATCGTTCGTGCGAGCTACTGAGGGTTGCCACTTCAAACGAAAGGGGACCCAAGTGTCGCGCATCGATTTGCGTGAGCGAAATTGCCGCCACGCCCCACGCCCCACGCCCCACGCCCCACGCCCCACGCCCCACGCCCCACGCCCCACGCCTGTGCGTCATTTTCGCTGTCCTGACATTCCCGCTCGGTTGCTCCCCAAAGAAGACGTTCGCTCCCGGCGAAACCTTCTCGGCTGGCTACGTCTTTGCACCTAAACAATCAAGGATCACGCACGATTTCGTCGTAAGAAACACCAGTGCGGAGACTGTGAAGATCCTGAAAATCGACAAGAATTGCGGGTGCACTTCGTTCAATTTGCAGAAGTTCCAATTGGCACCGAGTGAATCAACAAAACTCACAGTCAGCGTAGACGTGCCGGCGGCTTACATGCCGAAATCTGCCGCTTGCATTTTGAGGACCGACCATCCACGGTTTAGGGACTGGGTCTACAGCGTGGAGTTCGTGTCACTGCCGTTCATCATGGCCGACCCAGACGTTCTCAGCCTGGGTTCATTTAACGTCGACGGCAGTGGTGCGTATGCCGACAAGAATGTCACGTTGGATGTGTTCGCCGACTCCAAGGTTGAACTGATACAAGAGAACTTTACGGTTCCCGCGGAGATCAAGCTGGAAATCTCGCCAAACACTGAGGTCCGCAGGCTTCAACAAAACGCGTGGAACACGAGGTACCACCTTTCGATTGGGTTGAGCCAAAAGGGCAAAGAAACCGTCCTGCACACATTCCGCTCAGGGGTTGTTACGAAAGCCATTGACGTAACCGTCGGCGAATCCAGAAGGTGGTCCTATTCAGTCTATTGGCAGATGTTACCGCCGCTGGTCAGCCAGCCGTCATTTTTGAGCTTCGGGAACCTCTTGGATGACAAAGACGATCATTGCAGGAGTATAACGATAAGGTCTACGACAAAGCAGAAATTCAAGATCCTTTCCACAAAAAACCAATCGCCCGATGTTCTCTTCAAATGTATGTACAACCCTTCGAACGAGGCTGCCTCACAGCGCCTGAAGATTATGGCGCTGAGGCCTAAAGATTCGAGCAGCCGATTTTTGACCGGTTCAATTCAGATCGAGACAACGGCCAAAGTTCAACCAACTGTTGAAATACATTGGTAGGCTGTCCTTAAGTACTCGGCCGACCGCCGTGCCAAAGCGGACTGGCCGGATTCGGCTTCGGAGCCACGGCTCTGAATACTGTCAGCGGCTTTCCCACCACGAAGGAGACCCCCATGAAGGCGTTCGTCGCTTCCTCAATGGCTACCTTTCTCTGCCTCTTGGCCTTGGTTCGGAGCGCGCCTGCGCAGGGCAATGGCTATTTTTGCTCCGGGCCTTTCGAGATTTGTCTCACACCATGCGTGCCAGCATCCGGTACCTGCCCGGATGTGCCTGATGATATCTACGTGGCCTCCAGTGAGGCACTCGCCAACATGACGACAACCTGCGCTGAGGGGATGGGCTCGTGCTCTTTCACCCAGCAGGTCACGGCATGTTACATTGATTACTATCTGGTAAGGAACTATCTTGGGCAATGCTCAAATACGTGCGGCAACGACGATTTGGTTGCGTACGTATGCCAACTGCAGTGACGTGCCTCTGGAAGCGGCTCCGCGGACCACACCCCGCGAAGAGTCCCAAGTGGGTCGGACTTGGCGTCAAGCGAGTCATCGGGATACCGGCAAGGACTGGGCGTTCTCAAAACGCGGGATTGTGACGCAGTCGGTGGATCGTTTTCGCGGGCTCGAGAGTGGGTCGTTGTCCCTCCTCTCGAGGCCACGTCACGGTGAGCCAAGGCCCCTCGGGTTTCGTGGGTCAAGTATCCGTGGACTGCAATGCCTGTCGGGTCGCGGATCCGCCTCTTTCTTGGATTCGGCCATGGCGTTTCTCTTGGTTCTCGGCGGCATGCTCTGCTATCAGACGGACGATTCGGCGCAACAGCTCGAATTCCTGCGGTTGTCGTATAGGGCAAATAAAGATGCGTTCGCGTACGGTTCCTTTCGTTTTGAGTTCACGAAGGGGTCGTCCGCGAGCTTCTCGGACGCGGAGTCGGAGGTTTTTACCAGGTCTTTCAGGGAAGACGGCCTTTATGCTTTTGACGGAGGGGATGCCAGGTATGACTTGATCGCGGATCCGAAAGACCTCGCGGCCGCGACCAAGCGGATCAGTGATCACCGGCGTTCAGCTTTCATCAGGGCCTTCCGCTCGGTCACCGACGGTAAGCTAACTCTGCGGGACAACCTCGAGACGGATCAGACAAACACATCGTTAAGGCACAGTCCTATCATATTCCCGGGAACCGACACGTTTTATAAATCCGGTGCTTTTGAGTTCCCCCTGTACCTCGGAGATAACTGTCATACCGATCCCGACCTGTTCCAGGATCTCACGTCGGTACAGGACGGAAAAGTGTCGCTCGCCGAGCTCGACATGGATTCTCGCCTGGATGAGGTCAAGGTATGTAAGTTCAGCTTCACGTGGGCCGATGGAAAGCGCACCTATTGGATCGATATTGCTCGCGGCTCGGTGCCCCTGCGGATCCTGGACCATTACAATCCCAATAGCGCGGACATCGTGTATATTTTTCGTGATCTGGAGCATGTAGCAAATGTGGGATGGCTCCCGCGCCGGAGACTGCACATCATTGGGCAGGGAGGGCTTGTGGATCGGATCGTTGTTACGGAGATCGACACCAAGAACAAGCCTGGGCCCGCCGTCTTCCAGCTCGAGTTCCCCGAACCGATCAGTGTGTTTGACACTGCACGGAAGCTCGTCTATCCGCGGCGCAAGGTCTGGAGCCTGCGCGACCTCCCGCAACGCTCTTCACCGGGTGTCAGGCCGGTCAGCCCTTATACTCGGCCACCCGAAATGCCGGCTGAGGTCGTGCCGGTTTCTTGGTGGACCGTGATTCTCTCCGCCGTTGCTATCCTTCTGGTCACCGCCGTCCCGATCGTTGTTCTCAGGAGACGAATGGGCGGACCTCGCGGGGTGTAAAATGACCAAAGCGCAGGACCATCGCGGGAGCGGAGGGTTCACCCTGATCGAGCTCTTGGTTGCTGTTTTCATCATCGGTCTTCTGGTCGCTTTGCTCCTGCCCGCTGTCCAGTCCGCGCGAGAGGCCGCCAGAAGGCTCCAGTGCACCAACAATCTGAAGCAGGTTGGTCTGGCGCTCCACAACTATCTCGCGGAGCAAAACGTCTTCCCGGGAATTAATTTGAAAACTCGCAGTTTCCCGGGGACACCTTTCTTCTACTCGACCTATCTTTACAGTCCCATCGCGCGCATGTTGCCACAACTGGAGCAGGCCCCTCTCTACAATGCGATCAACTTCCTCCTTCCACCAATTGAGGGGGCCGCTCTCAATCACACGGCCATGACAACGTTGCTGGGATTCGCGCTGTGTCCGTCCGACCTCCAGCCTTCGGTTCCGGGATACGCTCGCGTCAACTACCGTTTCAATCTTGGTCCCACACCCTTGTCAGCCGCCGGGAGCTATTATCCCCGATCCCAGGATGGACCGTTCACGGCGCACGTCTGCTACTCCCCGGCGGCTTTCACAGACGGGCTTTCGTCAACGGTAGGCGTCTCGGAACGGCTCGAGGGCGATTGGACCAACGGCCCTTTCAAATCCGGTGGCGACTATCTTTACCTCACGACGGCGCGAGCACCGGGAATTGCTCCGGCTTTGTGGGATGCCGATCAGGCGATACGGTACTGCTCACAACTCTCCCTGTCTCTTCCGCAGGAATCCCGGGGGGGCGAATCCTGGCTCCTCTCGGGTTTGCATTTCACGGACTACAATCACTGCGCCTCGCCCAACATGAAGATCCCCGATTGTGCGTTGAATACCGACAGATTGGGAACTCTCTGGGAGCGGTCTATCGAGCAGGGGGTTTTCAAGGCAAGCAGCTACCACCCTGGTGGAGTCAACGCCGTGCTGATGGACGGAAGCGTGCGGTTTTTCACCGACGGAATCGATCTGAAAGTGTGGCGAGCGTTCGCGACGCGCTCCGGGCGTGAGGTAGTCGCGTTCTGACAGAATCCGTGCCCCTTCGCCCGATCGGCCGAAATTGATCACTGTGATTGCCGGTTCGTTGTTCCGAGAGATCGCGTCACCATCAACCCAGAAGCGAACCAAATGGCGGTCGATCACGGCGAGGACTGCATCAAGGTGGGCCACCGGCTCCATGAGGTATGGCCCCGCGATGCCATCGGCGGAAACGCGGAGGGTGTCCTTGGTCACCTCGTCGATCATGGTCAATCTCCTCGCGACGGAACGCAATCCGACTCCGCCGGAGAAACCGGTGTCAAGTCGGCGATTCTCTCGCAGGGCCGGAGCTGACTCCGATATTCTCCGTGTCGACGCCTGCCCCGTTGGGCCCGGCGAGATCGGCCTTGCGCAGCGCAGCGACGCATCCCTGCCAGTGCTCGAGCAACGATTTGGGATCCGGGATCCCGTAGTTGGGAGCATCGATGCCAAGTGCGGCCAAGATCCGCTTGGCTTCTTCCGCCTCCAACGGATAACCGGGACGCTTCTTGAGCTCCTCGATAATCCTTGCGGTCTCGATGGACGACCGGGTATCCAGCTCAACGCCTCCGACGCAAAGATGGACGTCATCCGGTTCGGGTCG
This sequence comes from uncultured Isosphaeraceae bacterium, assembly GCA_963781785.1. Taxonomy (GTDB): domain Bacteria; phylum Planctomycetota; class Planctomycetia; order Isosphaerales; family Isosphaeraceae; genus CAWAHD01. Next base: position 3,925,722 of record CAWAHD010000002.1, read on the forward strand.
ATTACTCATGGGGTGGCCTCCCGCCGTGCTGACGTCCGAAATTCCGCTGGCGAAACCAAGGGCAAGCCACCTCGGACAATCGCTACAGGATAGAGCATTCCCGACCACCACTCAACGTCTTCGGTTGCTAACTGAGGGGAAGCCTGTCGCGATGGAGGACATACCACGGCGGGTGCACAGCGGTGCCAAACTCTGCTCAGCCACCGAAAATCTTTAGCCTTGTCCAAAGGTCATCGTAGAGCTTGTCGTAGGTGATGCAATGCACTTTCTTGCTCGCCACCACGACTGAATCGCTTCGCTCCGAAGATGCTGAACTCCCTGGCGATACTGATATCCTTGTAATCGACGATCTGGGGATTATACATACCCATCAATGCACACAGATGCTCGTTGACATCGAAGAACGGAAGAAGATCGGTTGCCTCGCTGAGGACGCCTTGACCTTTGCCGTCGAGCAACGCCTTGAATGCCTTGAGCTCCGCCTTCGCCTGCTGCTTTTTCAGCGCGAGCGCTTTCAATTGGGCCATTATTCGTCCCGGCGAAGCTGGGGTTACTTCGCTTTCTTCGTACGTGAAGCGGTGCGAACGGTCGTCGTTCCGCTCTTCTTCGCCTTCACCGCGCTCGGTCTTGCGTACCTGTCAAGTGTGGCCTGGTGCATCAGGTCCATGATGACGATATTGTCCCCCACCTTCGAGTAGATAATTCGTAGGCCGGAGGGGCCCTTGAGGGCATAGATCGGATTGTTCTTCGAGATCCTTCGAACCTTTCGGCTGTCAGCCGTACTTGCAATGAAATGGTCGCGGTCGATGATGACTCCGGCCACCGCCTGCTTTTGCAGGTCGTCCAATGCGTCCAGAGCGATGGAAACTCGCCCATCGACCTGGTAATCGGGCGACTTCTTAGAAACCACCATGACAAACCTCGCGATCGCGTGTTATCGATCTGTCCCGCGAAGCCGGCGTAGCTCCTCTTGCTGGCGGCGTAGTTGCTCTTCTGCCCTTGCCGCGCGGCCTTCGGCCTCGGCCCGTGCCTGGGCCTCGGTCACGGCGCGGGCTTCGGCTTCCTTCAGCGCCCGGCTGATCGCCGTATAGTCGCCGATCTCCGAACCCGTCACCGGGTCAAATAGCGCCACTCGGTCCTCACCCGTTTCCGGGTTGACCTTCACCCCGAGCCACAATTGCACCGGCTCCAGCCATGCCCGCCCCTGGTCATCCAGCTCGACCTTTTGGTATTTTCCGTGCTCCAGCCGATAGGAGATCAACTTCAACCGCCGCCGGCCTCGTGTCCGCCGATCATCCGCGATCACGTAGTGCATTACTCCGGCCTGAGCGTACTCCTGGACCTTGATCTCGACATCGTTGACCCGCGTCTTCGGCGAGGTCACCTCGATGATCAAGATCGGTCGCACCTTCTCCTTGGCGACGTCGAAGGTTTGCCACCCCTTTCGACGCTTGACCCCGAAAATAACCGCCAGATCTGGGCTGTGGTGCTCGAGATCTGGCCGGTCCCAGAAGATGCCGCAGTCACTCAGAATCGCGACCGACCGGATGTCCGCGTATCGGCCCTTCAGAACGGTTCGCAGATAAGTGCAATCGTCGGTGTGTGGGTCGCTCAGCACGTGGACGTCTCCGAACTGGGGGTGGAGCACGTCCTGGAGAGTCAAAGGAATCCGCTCCCAAGCGGTCCGGCCATTCTGCACCTTGCGCCGCACCAGCCGCCAGCCATACTCGAACGAGGCCTCACCGGGTCTGACCAAGCTCGTGCGCTTCTTGACCCGGGAGGCAACGGGACGCCTGGGAACCGTGCTCATGATTGCTCCTCGACCTGAGGAGGACCCACAGAGAATGAGACCAGACCGGCGATTGCCGGCCTGCTGTTCCCCATCATAGCGAAGCCAATGGAGGCTGACCAATGACCAAACACTTCCACGCTGTCTATCCCCAGATTGGACGAAGCGGTTTCGCCGCGGAATGGGGGAGCGGCCTCCGTGGTGTGCACGGGCGTGGAGCAGGTCGAGGCTGGATGAATTCTGATGGGATACCCTGGGATTGGCCGGCCATTGCGGCTGGATTCTCTGCCTACGCTCGAAAGGGTATCGCGATTCTCCGTTTATTCTCGATCGATTAACCGACATGATCATCCCAATTGAATGCGATTCGTCGGATACGCGGGTTCGATGCCCCGTTCCGATCATTCCAAACTCATCCGCAACCCGAAGTCTTCTAACGAGATAAAACATCAGTGCGCTTTCACCAACAAGTTCCGATTATTCCAAACCCATTCACAAGGCCAATCCTGGTAAGGACATGTGCCGACACCCCCATTTTCGCCCTTGAGTTCCGATTATTCCATGGAAATTCACAACGCCAATGGCTGTATTGAGATGCGGCAAGGCGCCCGATTTTCGTCCGGATATTCCGATTACTCCAAACCCATTCGGAACTCCAACTCACGTCAAAGGTTACGAAGTGAGCCCACGTTTTTCCGATTATTCCAAACCCATTCGGAACTCCAACTCGCGTAAGGGGTTGGGCAACGAGGTGATTTTTGCTGGGACTCGTTGTGTGCGCGACCGAGTCATTGATCGAGTTCCGATTTGCGGCGAACAGCACCCAGCGTGCATCCCCCCGCTAAGCTCCGTATGATTGAATTCGGGAGAGAGCAACTCGTTGATCACGCACCCAGCCCGCCTTGAGACTCGTCAGGGGTCGCCATGGGAACGCCGTGGGGATTGGGACCAGTCTTCGCTTACGAAGCATTGTTAAACGCCCGGCGCTGGCAGGTTTACGCGGGGCGATCGTTCTTCGTACTGACCCTCCTCGTCGGGTTGATGATGGTCTGGATCTCCGTGGACCAGCTTGCGTTCACATCTCCCACCGGCCAGTTGCCGTCCTACCAGCGGATGGCGAAGCTCGGCGAATGGTTCTTCGACACGCTGGCGGGTATCCAGGTATCGCTCGTGATGCTGGCGGCGCCGGCGGCCGCAGCGGGAACGATCTGCATGGACCGGGCGCGCGGAACACTCATGTACATGCTGATGACGGATCTCTCCGACGTCGAGATCGTACTGGGAAAGCTGGGTGCACGACTCGCGCCGATCGTGGGAATGATCATGTGCGGCGTGCCGGTGGCTGCCGTCTCGGCCCTGCTTGGCGGAATCGAATTTGGCGCGATCGCCGGGACGTTCGTCGTGTCCTTCGCGCTGGCGGTGCTGGCGTGCACTCTGGCGATCGCCGTCTCGGTCTGGGCAGCCAAGACGCACGAGGTACTGATGGCTGTCTACATGCTCGAGGGGACCTGGCTCCTGGTACTGCCAATCTGGTGGGGATGGACGGGCAGCGGTAAGCTCATGGTCCCGCCTGACTGGTTTCAAAAGGCTAACCCGTACGTGCTCGTCCTTGCGCCTTTCAACACGCCCGGATTTGTTGGAACGGCCGACTATGTGGTGTTCACCGGGGTCGTGCTCGCCTTATCGGCGGCACTGGCGGCTTTATCGGTCGCCAGGTTGCGCCGTGTGGTCATCGAACAATCCGGCCGTCCACACAGGAAAGTGCGTCCTTTGCCCAGACAGAGTCGTCTTTTCCCGACCTGGGCCGGCCCGACGCTTGACGGCAACCCTGTCCTCTGGCGCGAGTGGCACCGCAATCGGCCATCGCGGCTGGCATGGTGGTTCTGGGTAGCCACGCTGTCGACGACCTGGCTGCTGGCGGTCTGGGGTACCTACGAGCTGATTCGCGAAGGTCATGATATCGCGGGCCGCGGGCTCGTGCTGGGGTTCACGTTCCAGCTCTTGCTTGGTCAGCTCGTGCTCAGTGCGACGGCCCCGACCGTACTGGCTGAGGAGCGCGTGCGCGGCAGCCTCGATGTCCTGTTGACGACACCAATGTCGACAATCTCGATCATCGCGGGCAAGTGGTGGGGAGCGTACCGAAATGTCCTTGTGCTGGCGCTCTTGCCTCTCTACACGGCCATTTTCATGGCTGGCTCATTGCCTGACATTCCCAATTTCGCGGTCCGGGTTACACAGCCCGTGTTTCCACTAACCGCCTGGGACCGCATCCTCTCGGTCACCTGCTGCCTGGCCGATTTCCTGGCCTCGTGTGCCATGATCGTGAGCCTTGGCCTGCTGATTGCAACCTGGGTGCGCCGGCTGGGCCAGGCCGTTGCGCTGAGCGTGATCGCTTACTTTCTGACCGCGTTTGGGTGGTTCTTGCTGGTCGTATTGGTGCTCGACCAGATCGTTCGCTCTCAATCGGCCGACTGGTACAACGAGCATCTTTGGCTGGAGAGAACGGCGATGTCGTTCAGCCCGATTTACGGCACGATGAACTCAATCGCGGCGCTCGAGTGGTATGCGTTCCAGGGACGCTTGCCGATCTGGATCAGCTTCGGGTTCGTGATCCTTGTCAAGGCGGCCATCGCCGGGCTCTTGTTCTGGCTGACGATCAAGACGTTTGATCGTTGTCTGGGTCGGGTTTCCGAGTCGCGGTTTCATCAGAGCGCTCAACAGCCGGTACTACTGAACGAACTGGCAACCGGCGCGGCATGTTAGACAAAAGGCGTCGCAATTCGTTGAGGAGGATTGTCAGTCAGAGAGGCAGTTGCCAATGAACGATCCAAGCGCACCGGCGGGAAGCAACTTGGGCTGGGGGCTCGTCGTTCTCGGACTGATCATCGCCGGGATCGGGTTGATCTGGGTCTTTGCTCCCAGCGTCCTCCGGCTGGGCCGGCTCCCCGGCGATATCGCGATCGAGGGCAAGAATACGCGCTTCTACTTCCCTATCGTCACTTGTCTGGTGATCAGTGTTGTCTTGAGCCTCATCATGTGGTTGATCCGCGCGATCGTGCGCTGAATCCGTCACTCAACTGATCAAGCTCTTGACGAGATTCCCATGCACGTCGGTCAACCGGAAGTCGCGACCCTGGAAGCGATAGGTCAAGCGCGTGTGATCAAGCCCCATGAGGTGAAGGATCGTGGCCTGGAGATCATGGACATGCACGCGATCGACGATCGCATGATATCCCAGGTCGTCCGTTTCTCCGAGGGTGATGCCGCGCTTGACACCGCCCCCGGCCATCCAGATCGTGAAGGCATGCTGGTTGTGGTCGCGTCCCAGCCATTTCGAGCCGCCGCGCTCCTCGTTCATCGGCGTTCGGCCAAACTCGCCTCCCCAGACAACCAACGTCTCGTCAAGCAGCCCGCGCTGCCTGAGGTCCTTGATCAGGGCAGCCACGGGCTGGTCGGTTTCGTGGCAGCGGTCGACGAGGCCGTACCGGATGTCGTTCGACTTGTCGACGCCATGCTGGTCCCAGCCCCAATGGTAAAGCTGGACGAACCGTACGCCGCTTTCGACGAGCCGCCGCGCGAGCAGGCAGTTGTTGGCGAACGCTTTCTCGCCGAGGCGGGTGCCGTACATTTGGTGGATCGAGCGCGGCTCGGCGGCGATGTCCATCAGTTTTGGCACGCTCGACTGCATCTTGTAGGCCATCTCGTACTGAGAGATCCGAGTGAGGATCTCGGGGTCGCCAACAGTATCGAGGTGGATCTGGTTGAGCGCCTGGATCTTGTCGATCGACCGCCGGCGCTGCTGTTGGCTCATGCCGGCGGGATTCGAGAGGAAGAGGACAGGATCGCCCGATGACCGCAACTGGACTCCCTGGTGAATGGTCGGCAGGAACGCACTTCCCCAGAGTGAGGTGCCTCCATCGGGCGCGGCGGTGCCCGAGACGAGAACGACGAAGCTGGGCAAGTCGCGGTTCTCCGTTCCCAGCCCGTAGGACAGCCACGAGCCCATGCTGGGCCGCCCCAGTCGCGCTGATCCGGTGTGCAAGAACAACTGGGCCGGTGCGTGGTTGAACTGGTCGGTGTACATCGAGCGAACGATCGCGATTTCATCGGCCACAGTCGCCAGATGCGGCAAGATGTCCGACATCACCTGGCCCGATTTCCCGCGCGGTGCGAATCGGTGCGGAGAGCCGAGCAGCTTGGGCTTCCCCTTGATGAAGGCGAACTGCTGGCCCCGGATATACGAATCGGGGCAGTACTGGCCGTTCAGCTCGTTGAGCTTTGGCTTGTGGTCGAACAGGTCGAGCGTGGAGGGAGCGCCTGCCATGTGCAGGTAGATGATATTCTTGGCCCGAGCAGCAAAGTGCGGCGGCTTGGGCCGAAGTGGATCATCGGAATCACGCTGCGGTAGAGCAGCCGGCAGGTCTTCATTCAAGAGCGAGGAAAGGGCGATCAATCCCAGGCCGGTCACCGAATGCTTGAAGAGCTGGCGCCGCGTCCGTGCCTTGAGGATCTCTTCCGACAAGTTCATCATGCCGCTCCTGGTGTCTCAAGGGTTGAACGGGGCTGGTGCCGTTTCCCCCCCTTGCGAAGGGGGGGTAAGGGGGGGTGGTCCCGGCGCGATCAGTCACAAAACTTCCACGTGCTCTTCAAACTCTTTCATCCTTTGGTCACTGTCTCATCAAGGTTCAATAGCACGTTGGCGACCACGGTCCAGGCAGCAAGCTCAGCGTCATCGAAATGGCCAGGACCGGTGGTCGTGGCCACTTCGATCGACGCCATCGCTTTGGCAGAGGCGGCGTCATGACGATAGCGATCGAGGTTGTCGCGATAGAGCTCGACCAGATGGTCCAGCTCGGCGGGGAGAGGCTTCCGGACGAGCACCAGCCGGAATGCATAAGTGGCGCGATCCTGGGCCGTCGCTTTCGATTCGGTCAAAACTCGCCTGGCCAGGGCGGCCGCGGGCTGGACAAAGGCTGGATCGTTGAGCGTTGCCAGTGCCTGGAGTGGCGTATTGGTACGCGAGCGACGCTCGCAGCTCACATCACGACTCGGGGCGTCGAATGCGATGAATGCGGGATAGGGCGCGGATCGCCGCCAGAAGGTGTAAAGTCCTCGGCGGTACTGATCGCCGCCCTTGCTCTCGACCCAGCGGTCGCTGCTATAAGGCGCGAACCAGATCCCGTCAGGCTGATAGGGAAAGACGCTGGGGCCGCCGATCGTCCGTTTCAAGAGCCCGCTGGCGGCGAGGGCCTGGTCGCGGACCATCTCGGCCTCCATGCGAAACCGGGGTCCCCGGCTGAACAGACGATTGTACGGGTCGCGCTCGACCCGATCCGGCGTGACCCGCGCTGACTGCCGATAAATCGCCGAGGTCACGATGAGCCGGGCCATTTCTTTTGTGCTCCATGCCTGCCGGACAAACTCTCTTGCGAGCCAGGCGAGCAGCTCGGGATGGCTCGGCGGCTCGCCCTGCACGCCGAAGTCTTCGCTGGTCTCCACGATGCCCCGGCCGAAATACTGGGCCCAGACCCGGTTCATGGTCACCCGACCCACCAGCGGATTCTGGGGATCGACCAGCCAGCGCGCCAGAGTCAAGCGATTGCGCGACTGCCCCGGAGCGAGCGGGTGCAAGACCTGAGGCACGCCCGGCGAGACCGGGTCGCCCTTGACGTTGTGGCTGCCGCGGATCAGAACGTGGGTAATCCGGGGCTGAGAGAGCTCCTGCAAGACCATGGACGTCGCGGGATGGATGGCCGCCTCTTGCTTCTTCAAGGCGCCGAGCTTGTCCATGATGGATTTCGACCGATTCGAGTCGCCGGATTTGGTCGCACGACCAAGCTCGGCCTGCAAGCTGGCCAGCTCGGTGCGAATCGCGGCTCGTTTCACGATCTGGGCGGGGTTGGGGACCTCGATCTCAGGCGCAGTGCTGCTGCCGCCGTCGGCCGTGTTGTTGAAGAACGCAAAGAGCTGGAAATACTCTTTCTGAGTGAACGGGTCATACTTGTGGTCGTGGCATTGGGCGCAGGCAAATGTGCTTCCCATCCAGACCTGCATTGTGGTGTTCACTCGATCGACGACGGCGGCAACCCGGAATTCCTCGTCGTCAACCCCTCCCTCGGCATTGACGATCGTGTTGCGATGAAAACCGGTGGCGATGCGCTCTTCGGTGGTCACACCCGGAAGCAGATCACCGGCGATCTGCTCGATCGTGAACTGATCAAATGGCAGGTCGCGGTTGAAGGCCCGAATGACCCAGTCGCGATAGGCCCAGATCGAGCGGATGCCATCTTTTTCGTAGCCGTTGGTGTCGGCATAGCGTGCCTGGTCGAGCCAGGGGCGCGCCTGGCGCTCGCCAAAATGGGGCGACGCCAGCAGCCGGTCCACAACTTTTTCATAAGCGTTCGGGTCGTGGTCGTTCTCGAAGGCATCAACTTCGGTGAGCGTCGGAGGCAAACCAGTCAGGTCGAGGGTGACGCGGCGAATCAAGGTCGCGCGATTGGCCATCGCCGAAGGAGTCGCCCCCTCGCTTTCCAGCCGGGCCAGCACGAACCGGTCGATGGAGTTTCTCGGCCACTGGCGATCTCGCACCGGCGGTACCGCAAGACTCGCCGGCAAGGTATAGGACCAGTGGCCCTCCCACTTCGCCCCCTCCTTGATCCACCGGCTCAAAAGCTCGATTTGCTTGGCGCCGGGCCGCTTCTTGAATTTGGGTGGGGGCATCATCTCGTCGGCGTCCTGCGACGTGACGCGATGGATCAGCTCGCTCGCCTCGACCTGGCCGGGCACAACCACAGCGTAGCCCGAGCGGTCGCGAAAGGCGTCGTCCTTACGGTCCAGCCGCAGGTCGGCTTTCCGTGCTTTCTGGTCGGGCCCATGGCACGCGTAGCAGTATTCCGACAGGATCGGCCGGATCTCGCGGTCAAAATCAACACGGCTGCCGGCCAGCCCCGGGCGGCTTCCCTGGACGGCGAATATCACGCTCCCAGCGATCAAAATAAGGGCGCGCCGCACTGGCCGTTTGCTGAAGGAATGCATCATGAAGTCGCCTCGAGCTTCAATGATCCGGCAACGGCGACTTCTTGACAAGCTCGAGTGATTTTTCGATGAGGATTTCTCCCGTCATCTCGCCGAGTGATGTGCGCGACACATAGTCGTAACGCGGAAAACTGTGAAAGTCGACCTTCGTCAAGATATATCCAAAGGCATCGTTGGTCAGGCCGAAAAGCAGGTTGTTCTTGCCGCTCATCTTGCGCTTGAGATAAAAGCCGATGTTCGGCAAGGCTTCGCCCGGGATTGTCAGGATCTGGGCATTGCCCAGATTGATGAGATTGATTCGTGCTGTGATCGAATGGTCATCGTTGTGCGGATACTTGAGGGGCGAATTCATGACAACGGCCCACATCGGCGTCGACTCGACCGGGAATCGCACGTTGACCGAATCACAAAAGAGCGAGGGGTTTTTCTGGTCGGGGGCGTCTTTGAGGATGCGCAGGGCCTCCGTCGCCATGAGCTGGCCGATCCGCAAGCATTCATCCCATGAGCGAGCGTCTTTCCAGTAGCCGCGCTGGGGATCCTTGGGCTGGTCCAGGTTGCGATTGTCGGCGGTGACCATTCCTCCCTGGGCACTGTTCATGAACAGCGCCGTACCGCCCGTGGTCGCCTCGATCTTCTGGCAAAGCGGGCCAACCAGGTCGGGGCTGAGGATGCCGATATCGTTGCCGAGGACCTCCGGATGAACCGCGTAATTGACGAGCGTGGCGATCGTTTTGCCTTGTGAGCTGATTGCCTGGATGACGCTCATCCGCCGATCGTACAGGTCGGGAGCATAGTAGTTGTAGGCGATTTTCCCCTGGGCCTCAGCCGTTGCAATCTTGAGCGAGGCCGGCTCGAGCCGGTCGATGGCCTCGTTGACAGCCTCGGCGGCTCTATTGCAGACGAAGTCCATGTACTTGAGGTCGCCCGTGTGGCCCCCCTCGCCGTCGGGAAAGGCGTAGCAATCGGGAGCGCTGTGCGTGTGGGTCGACCCGATCACGACATGATCGCTTGGAATGCGGCCGACCTGCGCGGACCCGATCTCCCAGCACCGCGGGGAATCCCAGCAGGTCGAGAGCCACGATAGCTACGGTAAGCTCGCCCTTGCGCAAGACAACGGCACGCGCTGTCAGTTCTCCTCGTTTCTCGCGTGAAGGTTTGGGAATTCCCATGCCGCCCGAGACGGGCAGGAGCGGGTCCGGCGTGATCACACGCATCGCCGCGCCGGCGGAAAGTGCGGCGCTGGCCGCGCCGGCTTGAAGCTCGCCGTCCGCCGCGTGAGCCTGCCAGGAGACTCCCACACACGCGCACACGGCGAAAAGGTAGCGCACTCGAGTCATTGTCGCTTTGGGGGGAGGCATGGCTTTCACTTTCTCGAAATTCACTCGGGGCTTATTTGCTGTCAGAGCGTCAATCCTTGTCTGCCTTTTTTTCGGAGCTCGCCGCGTCGAGCGGCTTGACTTTCACATTGCGAAACTCGATGCGATATCCCTCGGCTTCGAGCCCAACGTAGCCCTTGGGAACGTCGCACTCGTGCCACTCGTTTGTGATTGCTCCGTTGACCCAGAGGGTCATGTCGCGGCCTCGACAGGTGATTTCAAAGGTATTCCACTCGCCGGCCGGTTTGACCCGCGAGCCAGTTTGCTGCTTGGAGAGATTGAATCCTTTGACTTTTCCCTTGACGGACGTGCCACCGAACAGAAATCCGCCTGAGCCATCGCCCGTCTGGGCCTGGTGCCAGATTTGTGCATCGGCCGAGTTGCGGGCGTAGATCCCGGAATTGTAACCTTTTTTGCCCGGGACCACGGTGAATCGCCACTCGACATGGAAGATGCAGTCTGCCAGCTCCTGGTCCCAGCGCAGCCATTCGTGGCCGCCGTCACCCTGACAGATCAGAGTGCCGGCAGCCTCGTCGAGTGTCCACTGTGAGTGTTCTTTGGTCTTACCCGTTGCAGGAATGGGTCCCCGGGTCCAGCCTTCGAGCTTGGGACCGGCCTTGGTCAGGAGATCGGTCCAGCCTTGCGGATCGCTCCTGAGCGCGCTTTGAGCAGCGTCATCGGCGATGGTGCCCGGTGAAACCACCACCAGGAGAAGCACCAGGATTCTCGAGTCAAAGCGCATGGTTCTTGGTCCTTTCAACCTTGGGGCTTGGACGGGCTCGCGGGCTGGGTGGTCGTCTTCGCGAGCCAGGCGCGACACGTGTCGAGGATCACCGGGTTGAACGTACCCGGCTCACGCTTCTGACCTCGCTCGAAGCTCTCGCGCCGCGAGGCGGCACGGTTGAACCCGTGATCAATGCCGTCGAGCGCGACGAACGATCCATGGCCAGGGTGGTCACGGTTGATGATTCGCGCGATCAGGGCGTGATCATCTTCGGTTGAGACGAAGTCGGACTTGCCCCAGATCGCCAGAACGTGACCGCCGAACGTTTCCCATGCCGCGCCCAGGTTCTTGTCGGCGAGCTGGCCGAAGAACGTCAAGCTGCGATCGACGTAGTATCGATCCTCGGTGATCGCTTGCGCCAGTCGCTCCCGCAGGGCCGGGTATCGCTCGGCGATGGTCTTGGGAGGCAGTTTTTCCGCATAGAGGTAGGTCAGGAGCGATGCTTCAAGTTTGAGGTCGCGATCGATGGCCGACGGGTCGGCATCGGCCAGCTCCATCTGGCGCCGGATGTTTTCGAGCATGTATTCGGTCCAGGTCCGCGTGATGGTGCCATAGACAATGATGCCTCGGACCGGTGTTTCCGCGGCCAGTAGAGGAGCCATGACGCCCCCCATACTGTGGCCGAAGAGGAAGACACGATCGGGGTCGACGTCGCTCCGAGCCTTGAGCATCTTGAGCGATTGGCGATAGCCGTCGAGCTCGGTGTCGAAGTCGACATCGCGCGCCGGCCCCCCTTCGCTGTCACCGCAGCCGGGTTTGTCAACCCGCACGGTCACGAAGCCCCGGCGCGTGAAGTCGTCGATCAGCGTCCGGTACGAGGTGAGCGCGCCGACCGGATTGTCGATGGAGAACAGGCCGATTCCCTGGACCAAGAACACGGCGGGATGCTTCCCGTCCCCCTTGGGCCGTGTGACGATCGTGCGCAACCGGCCCACGCGGCACGAAACCGCGCTGTAGATGATTTCGTAATCGTCGCTCTTTTCAAGTGGGCGCCCCTTGAGCGTGACGGTCTGGGTGCGAAGGGCGTCGCCCCGGCGGAACGCGATGGCAACCGAGGCATTCGCCTTGCGGCCCGCGATTGCACGGATGAGCTCATTGGCGCCCTCGACCTTTGCCCCGTCCAGGGACAGAACAACGTCGCCGGATTGGAAGCCCGCCCCCTCGGCGGTTGAGCCGGGAATGACCTGTTCGATCACCGCCCCGGAATCCGATTCAAGTTTCAGACGGTCGCGCACCTCGTCCGAGATGGAATTCACCTTGGCCCCGAAGAACGCCCCACGCTTCAGTTCGACCCCCGACTCGGTTGAACCGTCGCAAGCCGAGACCGACGTGGAATTCATCGGGGACAATGAGACGGTAATCGTGGAAACGAAAATGACCAGCACCGGCAACATGGAAGGACCCTCCCAGCACGCTTGAGAGTTCGAATTGCGGAAATCGACGCGCCAGTGGCGCAGGTCACGGATCAAGTGACCGTCGCGCCGCGTCCATTCCTGCCAACCGCCTTCCAGAAGTTGAGACCGAGGATGACTGCGCGATCGAAGTCCACACCGTTGGTCTTACAAAGAGCGATGCCTGGTCGCACGAAACCGCCTACCCTTCAGTACCCTAACGGTGGGTGGTGCCGTTGTCCAGTTCCTGGAGCACGCTGGTATCCTGCTGGCCGGCCGGGATCGGGCGAATCTTGAGCGTATCCTGTTCCCATGAGAAACTGGAATCTCGGCGTTCGTCACCGGTTACAAGAAGCTCGGATCGAGCCGATCTGACGTGTCCCTCGAACGAGATTGCTGTGAAAGACTTCAGCCTCATTCTTGCCGTGACGTTGTTATCGATCATCGGCCCGGCGCATGGGGCATGGTGTGCTTGGCCGACGCCGAACGCAGAAGCGAGTCATGCCCCAGCGAACCGGTTTCGCGCGGGTGCCTGGGCAATCGATATCACGCCGGCGAAGCTGCCGGTACTGGTTAATGGCGGATTCCTCCAGAGCCGCGCCACCCGAATCAACGATCCGACTCGTGCCAGATGCCTGGTGCTCGACGATGGCACGACCCGGCTGGCGATTGTCGTGGTTGACATCTGCATGATGCCTCGTGACTTGATCGACCGGGCAAAGGAACTGGCCCGGGAGAAGACCGGGATACCGACCGCGCGAATGCTCGTCTCGGCGACTCACACGCACTCAGCGCCCGCGGCGATGGGAGCCCTGGGTTGTCCCGCCGATCAGGAATATGTTGCGCTCCTGCCGGGCCGGATTGCTGAGGCGATCGAACGCGCCAACCGAAACCTGGAGCCGGCCTTGATCGGCTGGGGCGTGATCGATGACGATGCCCATACATTCTGCCGTCGCTGGATCCGCCGCCCCGACAAGCTCCTGGAAGATCCCTTTGGCCAGCGGACCGTCCGGGCCAATATGCACCCCGGCTATCAGAACCCCGATGTGATCGGGCCAGCGGGCCCGGTCGACCCGGGATTGACCGTGCTCTCGCTCAAGTCGCGCGGGGGTCGGCCCATCGCCGTCTTGGCGAATTATTCCATGCACTACTATGGAGCGCCGCCGATCTCGGCAGACTACTTCGGCGGATTCGCCACGGCGCTGGCGAAACGAATCGGCGCCCCGGCGGTCGATCCGCCGTTTGTCGGCATCATGTCGCAGGGAACCAGCGGCGACCAGATGTGGATGGACTATGGTCAAGCGAAAAAAGATCCCGGGCTGGACGCCTACGCCGCGGATGTAGCGCGCGTTGCCCACCAAGCGTACTCGCGGATCGCGTATCACGATTGGGTCCCGCTGGCAATGGCTGAGGGAATGCTGGTGGCTCGTCGACGGGCGCCCGACCCGGCGCGATTGGCCTGGGCCAGGCGGATCGTCGGGCGGATGGAAGGCAAGGACCAGCTTCCCCGCAACCTGCCGGAAGTCTATGCCAAGGAGGCAATCTTCCTCCACGAAGATCCCGAGCGGACCTTGAAGCTCCAGGCCATCCGGATCGGAGAGCTGGGCATCACCGCGATTCCCAACGAGGTATTCGCCATCACCGGTCTCAAGATCAAGGCACAGAGTCCGTTTGATCCAACGATGAATATCGAGCTGGCAAATGGCTCGGCGGGATACATTCCACCCCCCGAGCAGCATGCGCTGGGGGGCTACACGACATGGCCGGCTCGGACTGCAGGGCTGGAGGTTGAGGCCGAGCCGCGGATTGTCGAAACCGTGCTGGGGCTGCTGGAACAGGTCTCGGGGAAGCCGCGGCGCGCTCTGCAGTTACTCCATGGCACTTACGCCACGGCGGTCCTGAAGTCCCGGCCTCTAGCGTACTGGCGGCTTGATGATATTCAGGGGCATACCGCCCTCGACTCCACCAAGAACGCCCACCCGGCTACTTACGAAGGCGGCATTGCATTTTACTTGCCAGGCGCGAAATCTCCCGGGACTCTCCGCCGGCAAAACGATCAACCGTGCGGTTCATTTCGCCGGGGGTGCCTTGAAGGCAAGCCTGGGCGGCGCCGGCGACCAGTACAGCGTTGAGCTGTGGTTCTGGAACGGCTTGACAGCGCATGTTGGGCCGATCACCGGCACCATCCTCTCACGCCGATCCGCGGACGCCGATGCCAAGCTTGGTGGCGACCAGCTTGGGATCGGAGGGACCGCAGCCGGACCCGTCCGGCTCGGTTTCTCAAGTGGTAAAACGTCCGCCAAGATCCTTGCCGGCGCGACGGCGATCACACCCAGGACATGGCATCATCTCGTGCTGGTGCGTACCCATGATCACGCGACTCTATACCTTGACGGGATTCTCAAGCCCGAGATCAGCGGCCCGGCGGAGGTCGATCGGTCCGGTCCGTCGGCAGTGTTCGCAATCGGCGGTCTCACGGGCGGCCTCGCCGGTTTTGAGGGCAAGATTGACGAAGTCGCCGTCTACGGCCGAGCCCTCGCGACCGAGGAGATCGCCCAGCACGTTCGCGCAGCCAATGACCCGGGCAGCATGCCGCATCGACCAGGCCGGTGAAGGAGTCGCTTGACAAACGTTCACAGAGGATATCAAGATGGAAGGTGATCATCGACAAAGACCAGCACGCTGATGTCGACGTGGCGAAGAATTCATCATCTCGACCACAACTGCGGTTCATCAAGAAGAGAGACGATCCGATGAAGAGCACGCTCGGGCTTTCGGCATGTGTGGGATCGCTGTTCGTGGTGGGGGTTCTGGCTGCGGCCCAGGCTCAAACAGCCGGCGACGACACGCCCGCCAAGGCGGGCATCGACCGCAAGAAAGACATGCACATCCATGGGCTTCGGATCACCTTTCACAAGGATGGCCGGGTGACGAGCGCCTGGGACGGATACGCCGAAGGCAAAAAGATGGGGACAACCAAGTTCGTGATGACCCGGCAATGAATCAAAGGTCCGAAATCGCGCTCTCCTTCTTGCACGCGGCCGACATCCATCTGGACAGCCCGCTCAAAGGACTCGAGCGCTACGAGAACGCACCCCTGGAGCGCAGTGCGCGGGGCGACGCGGCGAGCCTTCAAGCGACTGATCGACCTGGCCCTGGAAAAGCGTGTGGATTTCGTAGTGATCTCGGGCGATCTCTACGACGGAGACTGCCGGGATTTCAATACCGGCTTGTATCTCACCAGGCAGCTTGGGCGGTTGCGGGATGAACGGGTCCCCGTCTTTATCATCGGGGGCAACCACGATGCCGCCAACAAGATGACCCGCGTGCTGCCCTTGCCGGAGAATGTGCACATCCTGAGCCACGATCACCCCGAGACGCTGCGGGTGAACGACCTTGATGTGGCCATTCACGGCCAGAGCTTCGCAAAAGCCGCAGTCACGGAAAACCTGGCTGCGGCCTATCCGGCGCCGGTTGCCGGCTGTATCAACATCGGGCTCTTGCACACGGGCTTAGGCGGCGCCGACGGCCACGAACGATACGCTCCCTGCACGGTCGAGGAGCTTCGGTCAAGGCGTTACGATTACTGGGCGCTGGGTCATATCCATGCTCGCCAGGTCGTGTCGAATGATCCTCCGATTGTGTTTTCCGGCAATGTCCAGGGCCGGCATGTCCGCGAGTCCGGCCCCAAGGGATGCATGATCGCGACCATCCGCCCGGATCACCGCATCGAACCGGTATTCCACCGGCTCGACCAGGTGCGTTGGGAGCGCGCACAGGTCGATGTCGCGGGGACGGAAACGGAGTCGGATCTGCTCGATCGCACGACCGACGTTCTCGACGCGCTGCTTGCTTCCGAGCCCGAGCCCGACGGGCTCCTGGCCGTCCGAGTGATCTTGAGCGGCACCACAATGATGCACGGCCGGCTGTGCGCCGATCCAGAGCGCATTCAAGCTCTGGTCCGCAGCCTCGCCGCCGACCGGGGCGGGGAGCGGATCTGGATCGAGAAAGTCGAGTTGAAGGTCAATCCGCCGCGCGGTGGGACGATGGTCGACGGTCCCATTGAAGAGCTGCTGGAAGTCCTCGATCAGTACCGTACCGAGCCCGGATCGCTGGAGACCGTGATCGAAGAGCTGGCTGATCTGAAACGCAGGCTGCCGCCGGAGTTGGCCGGCGACCCGGACAGTCCCCGGTTAGGCGACGACCAGTGGCTGCGAACCCGGCTCGGGCAGGTCCAGCCTTTCCTGCTTGATCTGCTCGTGAAATCAGAAGGCGGCATGGGTCCGCGGCGCCTGACTGAAGTGCTGGAACGATCAGACTTGACCTCGACTGACCCTCCATGAAACTGCTGAGCCTGAGCTTGACCGCAGTTGGGCCCTTCACCGGCGTTGTGCTGGATCTTACCGCGGGCAAAGAGGGATTGCACCTGATCTACGGCCCGAACGAGGCGGGGAAAACCTCCGCGCTGCGGGCCGTTTCGCACCTGCTCTTCGGGTTTCCTCATCTCTCGGCTGACAACTTCGTCCACCCCAACGACCAACTTCGGGTTGGCGGAAAGCTCCGGCACAGCGATGGCGAAGAGCTCGAGATCATCCGCCGGCGTGGCAACAAGAACACCCTGCGCGGTCCGGACGATTCCACAGTCGTGTCGGTTGACCGGTTGAAGCACTTCCTGGGGGATATGAGCCAGGACTCGTTCGAGACGCTCTTCAGCATCAATCACGAGCGGCTGTCCCTCGCGGGGGATGAGATTCGCACCGGCAAGGGACGGCTGGGAGAGCTCCTGTTCGCCGCAGGGGCCGGGTTGGCCGGCCTGCGCCTCGCACAGAAAACGCTGCAGCAAGGAATGGACGAGCTCTTCCGGGCCAAGGCTTCCACCTCGCGGATCAACAAGCTATTAGCGGAAATCGACGAAGATCAGAAAAAATTGAAGCGCCAGCAATTGCCCAGCGAAACCTGGCAAGAGCAGGATCGTGCCTTCCAGGGAGCCACGAACGAGTCGCAGCGGCTGCGCGGGCAAGTCCGTGCTACCCGGGATGAACAGGCGCGGTTGAAGCGGCTCAAGTCTGCAATTCCCCTGATCGCCCACCACCGCCGGCTGACCGGAGAGCTGGCTGACCTGACCGATGTGGTCCGCCTGCGTGAAGACTTCGGTACCGAGCTTCGCGGGGCTCAGGAGCAACGACTGCTCGCCGAGAAACTCATCGACCGAGCAAAAGCTACGATCGAGGACCTCGCTCTTCGGCTGACTCCGCTTGACCCATCACGGCTGCTGTTGGACGCAGCCGGCGAGATCGAATCGCTCCAGGAGCGGTTAGGGGCGGTCGAGAAGGCGAGCCAGGATCGGGTGCAATTGCAAAACTATCACAACGACCGAGAGCATCGAGCACGGCAGATCCTCCGCGAGCTGGGCCGCTCGCCTGACTTCGACCTTGTGGAGTCACTCCGGCTGCGAGCCGATGAGCCGGCGATCATCCGCTCGATGGGACAGCGGTTTGCCGAGCTGCGCGGGCAAGCCGACGCAGCGCGGACGACGATCGCGCGCCACACGGATCAGATCACGCGTTTTGAACGGGAGCTTGCTGCTCTCGACCAGCCGCGCGATCTCGAGCCGCTCCGGCTGGCGGTTCGCCAGGGGCGGAAAGCCGGCGATCTTGACGCCCGGCTGGCCGAGGCTCGTGGCAAGCTCAAACGCGCGGAAAAAAAGGCGGACATGGCACTGGCCCAGCTTCCCGGCTGGAACCAGCCGGCCGAAATCCTTCGCCGGCTGGCCGTTCCTCTGAGCGCCACGCTGGATCAATTTGAGTCGCGATTTCAGGAGACGGCTCAAAAGCGGCAGGCTCTGGCCGAACGGTCAAGCAAGGAAGACGATTCGATCCGGGAGTGTCAGGCCAGCCTTCAGTCCCTCACACTCCAGCAGGACGTGCCCACCGAAGAAGCCGTCGCGGCCGCCCGCAACCACCGGGAGCAGGGTTGGCGATTAATCAAGGCCGACTGGCAGAGGAACGCACCCGATCCAGAAGCCACGGCTGCCTTCGTCGAGATGTCTGCTCCGGGAGGGTCACTGGCGACCGCCTACGAGCAGAGTGTGCAGCAAGCTGATATGCTGGCCGACCGTCTGCGACGCGAGGCTGACCGGGTCGCCCGCAACGCCGCGCTCGTGGCTGCACTCGAAAAGCACCGGGCTACCCAGGCGGCCCTCGAACACGAAGTCCGGGTGCTCGACGATCTTCAGGCCGCCATCGAGCGTGACTGGGATCGGCTGGTTGCTCCCCTGGGCATCTCGGCTCTGACACCGGGCGTAACCGAGCTTCGTGCGTGGCTTCGTCGCCGCGAGGATGTCGTCCAGCTCTTCGAATTGGTCGAGGAAGCCCGACACAGCGTTGCACCGCTCGACGAGCTGCTGGAACACCATCGACGAGCGCTCTCGCAGGCCTTGGAGCCGCTTTGCATCCCATGCGCCGCGGCAAGCCCTGCCCTGGCTGGATCGTTGGAAATGGCCGAAGCACTGATCAAAGAGCAGGACGACCTGGTTCAAAGACGTATCCGGCTGGAGACCAAGCTTGCTGATCTCAGAGCTGAGCAGGCGAATGCCCGGCTTTCGCTTCAGTCGGCTGAAAGCGAGCTCGATCGATGGCATCGCGATTGGGCTCTGAAGATGAGCCGTATCGGCCTGGAAGCCAGCGCCGCGCCCGAGCAGGCCGAGATCATCCTGACCGGAATTGCCGACCTGTTCAAGGTCCTGGATGAACGCCGTGACTTCCAGCTTCGCTTGAGCGGCATCGACCGCGACGCGCGTCAGTTCGACCAGGATGTTGCTGCTTTGGTGGCACGAGTTGCGCCGGACATCGCCGATCGCTTGTCCGCCGAGCAGGCGCGGGAGCTGGCCGCGCGGCTGCGCAGCGCCCAGGCTGATGCGAAGCAAGCAGCCACACTGTCGCAGCAACGACAGCGAGAGGACACAAATCTGCGGGCTGCCGAGACCAAGCTCGAGGAAGCCGTGATCGGCCTGGAGCGCCTGTCCCGGGAGGCCAACTGCAAGGACTTCGCCCAGCTTCCTGAAACGGTGCGCCGCTCGCAGGAACGCATCCGCCTCGAAACCGAGCTTGCCGCAGTCAAGGAGCGGTTGATGATCAGCGCTCTAGGAGACGACCTTGATTCCTTCGCCGCTCTTGTAGAACGAGCCGATTCCGATCAGCTCGACGCATCGATCGAAGAGCGCGATGTCAAGATCACCGTCCTTGAAGAAGAGCTGCGAGGCGTCGAGCAGAAGATCGGTGCCGCGCAGGCAGCCCTGTCCCAGATGAACGGTGCCGGCGACGCGGCCGAGACCGCCGAGAATATCCAGACCCTCCTCGTCGGCCTTCAGAAGGACGTCGGGCAGTTTGCAACCTTGAAACTGGCTGGGGCAATTCTGAACCGGGCAATCGAGCGCTATCGTGAGAAGAATCAAGGGTCGATCCTGACCCGCGCCGGCGCCTTGTTCGCCACCTTGACCAGCGGCTCGTTCACCAGGCTGACAATCGACGACGACGACGGTAGTTTGGTACTCAAGGGAATTCGGCCCGATGGCCGGCTCGTGGGCGTGAAGGGGATGAGTGACGGGTCACACAACCAGCTCTATCTGGCTCTGCGGCTGGCGAGCCTGGAGTCATGGCTCCAGGCTCACGAGCCGATCCCGTTCATCGTGGATGACATCCTGCTGACTTTCGACAATCAACGTGCCAGTGCCGCTCTGGGCGCGCTGGCGGAATTATCGCGGAAAACGCAGGTCTTGTTCTTTACGCACCATCGCCACCTGGTCGATCTGGCCCGCAGTCACGTTCCCGACGACCTGGTCTTCATCCACGAGCTGCCTGGCGCGAGCACGCCGCAATCATTCGACGGAATCAGCTCGATCAAGGACCTGCGATGACGATTCGATCCCTCCTCTGCGCCGGGATGGTCATGGCCGGGTCGCTCGCCCTGGCCGGCGATGACGCCGGTTTTCCCCAGGACGGTTCCGTGCGCGTGACTTCACTGGAGGACGCCGAGTTCTTCGAAGCCAGGATCCGTCCGATTCTGGCCGCAAACTGTTTTCCCTGCCACGGACCCAAAAAGCAAGAATCGGGCTTGCGGCTGGACTCGCGAGAGCGGCTGCTGCAAGGAGCGGATTCCGGGCCGGTCGTCGTGCCTGGCCGGCCCGAGGAGAGCCCGCTTGTCGATGCAATCCGACACGATGGGGTCGTCAAGATGCCCCCCAAGTCGAAGCTCCCGCTTTCCGCGATCGCTGACCTGACGGCCTGGGTCCAGATGGGTGTGCCCTGGCCCGAAACCCCGCGTGGTCCGGTCAAAGCCGGATTGTCGGGGGCAGCCAGCACCATGCAGCAACACTGGGCGTTTCAGGCGGTGCAGAATCCCACGCTACCCACGGTCAAGGATGCTGCATGGCCCCGCACTTCGGTCGATCGATTCATCCTGGCCCGGCTGGAGGCCAGGGGGCTTTCACCCTCCCCGCCAGCCGATAAGCGGACCTTGATCCGCCGGGCCACGTTTGACCTGACGGGCCTGCCGCCCTTGCCCGAAGAAATCACCTGCTTCGAGGCCGACACGGCCCCTGGCGCTTTCAGCCGGCTGATTGACCGGCTGCTCGCCTCGCCGCACTATGGCGAGCGGTGGGGGCGATACTGGCTCGACGTCGCACGGTATGCCGATACCAAGGGCTATATACTCTTCCAGGATGCTAACTTTCACTGGGCCTACACCTACCGCGACTATGTGGTCGATGCCTTCAATCGCGACCTGCCCTACGACCAATTTCTGGTCGAGCAGCTCGCCGCTGACCGGCTCCCTGTGGAACAGGGCAATAAACCACTGGCGGCGCTTGGGTTTCTTACACTCGGCGGCCGGTTCATGGGCAATATCCATGATGTGATCGACGATCGGATCGACGTGATCGGCCGCGGCCTGATGAGCTTGACGGTCGCCTGTGCCCGTTGCCATGACCACAAGTTTGACCCGATTCCGACCGAGGACTATTACTCGCTTTACGGCGTGCTGGCAAGTGCGCGCGAGCCGGCGATTCCTCCGGAAGCTCACGAGTCCAGGCAGACGGCGGTCTACGCGCACTTCGTGAAAGAGCTCCAGACACGCGAGAACAAGCTGAGTGAATTTGTCGCGACCAAGCACCACGAGATGGTGGGCGCGGCCAAGCGTCGCGCGGCGGAGTATCTCCTGTCAGCCCAGCAAGCGCTCGATCAGCCGACAACCGAAGATTTCATGCTGATCGCCGACGGCAACGACTTGAACCCGACCATGCTGGTTCGCTGGCAGGCTTACCTGGCGCAAACGCGCAAAGGACATGCCCCGGTCTTCGTGCCCTGGCACGCGCTGGCGGCCTTATCGCAGGGCGAGTTTGCACGCGGTGCCGCCAGCTTGATTACCCGGCTCGCGGCGGGTCCCGGACAGGCACCGGTGGATGCCGGGCTTACGCGCTCAGCCAATCCAGCGGTCGTCAAGGCCTTGGCCGCGCGGCCCCCCCGATCGCTGGCCGAGGCGGCTCAGGTCTACGGTCAGCTACTCAATCAGGTCGAGCAGATCTGGCAGGACAGGGTGACCCGCGCGACACTCGAACAACGATCACCCGAGCCTCTCCCCGATCCGGCGCTCGAGTCGCTGCGCCAGGTGTTCCACGGTCCAGATAGCCCGCCCAATGTCATCATGCTCCCCTACGGCGACCTGGGGCTCTTGCCGGACAGGCCGTCGCAAGCCAAGCTGCAAGAGTTGCGCAGCGCGGTGCAAAACTGGCTGACCACCGGCCCGGGTTCCCCGCCTCGAGTGCTCAGCCTGGAAGATACGCCGACGCCCTTTGAGCCGCGAGTCTTTGTGCGAGGAAATCCCAACAACCTGGGACCGCACGTACCGCGGCGCTTTCCCGCAATCGTATCCGGATCCGAGCGGAAGCCATTTCGCGACGGAGGAGGCCGGCTGGAACCTGGCGCGGGCCATTGCCTCGCGGGACAATCCGCTGACGGCGCGCGCACTGGTCAATCGCGTCTGGATGCACCATCTCGGCACACCTCTGGTGGCCACCCCCGGTGATTTTGGCATGCGGAGCGAGCCGCCGACTCACCCCGAGCTTCTCGATCACCTGGCTTCGCGATTCATGGCCGAAGGCTGGTCGATCAAGGCGCTCCATCGCCGGATCATGCTGTCCAGGACGTATCAACAACAGAGCGATGATCGATCAGAGGCTCGGGCGCTCGACCCGGAAAACACACTTTACTGGCGAGCCAATCGCCGGCGACTCGATTTCGAAGCGGCTCGCGACGCTCTGCTTGCAGTCTCTGGCCGGCTCGATAGCCGGCTGGGCGGACCGCCAATGCCCGAGCTGACCGCCTCCTCGGCGCATCGGCGCACGCTCTATGGATTTGTCGATCGGCTCAACTTGCCCGGGCTGTACCGCAGCTTCGATTTTCCCGATCCCACGACAACCAGCCCCCGCCGCGATCAAACAACCATTGCACCTCAGGCACTCTTCCTGATGAACCACCCGTTTGTGATCGCCGCGGCTCAATCAGTCCTGGCTCGTCGCGAGATCGCTGTCGAACAAGACGTGACCAGAAAAGTGCAGGCGCTCTTTGAACGGATTTACGGCCGGCCGCCATGCTCTCTGGACCTTGCAGCCGTCAGCGAGTTCCTGGGGAAGGCGCCGATCGAATCGAAGCGCTGGCGGGCCCTCGCCCAGGCGCTTCTCATGACGAACGAGTTTATGTTTATCGATTGATTTTACTTCGGGTCTGAGCCGTGAGCCCCGGAACGTCGTGTGGCGATTGTCCGACGGAATGAAACCCATCATGTTGCACAGGTCACCCCTTCAGAACGATCCCGCACAAGCATTGACCCGGCGCGAGCTCCTGGGGCGCAGCGGCATGGGGTTTGGCTTGATCGGCCTGGCCGGGATCCTGGCCGATGACAACCTGCTGGGCTCGGCTGCTGTTGCGCAAGCCGGCTCACACGGGCCTCTAGCGCCCAGGGCCCCGCACTTTGCCGGCAAGGCCCGTCAGGTCGTCCATCTGTTCATGAACGGCGGACCCTCGCACGTCGACACATTTGATCCCAAGCCGATCCTGGCGAAATATCATGGGAGGTCACTCCCGGGGCCGAACCTCCGCACCGAGCGCAAGACGGGAGCGGCCCTGGGTTCTCCCTTCCGATTCAGGAAGTACGGCCAGAGCGGCATCGAGGTGAGCGATCTCTTCGCTCAGACCGCTTCCGAGCACATCGACGATATGTGCGTGATCCGCTCATTATTTGCGGATGTGCCGAACCATGAGCCGTCGCTCATGCTGATGAACTGCGGCGACGGCCGTTTACAGCGCCCGAGCATGGGATCCTGGATCACATACGGTCTGGGTTCGGAGAATCAGAATCTGCCGGGCTTCATCGCCATGTGCCCCGGCGGCTATCCGGTCGTGGCGACCCAGAACTGGCGATCGGCGTTTCTACCGGGGGCCTACCAGGGGACCTACATCGACACGCGGCACACCGAGATCGACAAGCTGATCGAGAATATCCGCAACGACGCGGCCACCGCGACAGAACAACGGGAGCAGCTCGACCTGGTGCTCAGGCTCAACCAGCAGCACGCGGCCGCCCGGGCTCATGACCCGGCTTTGGAAGCGCGGATCGTGTCCTTCGAGCTGGCCTTTCGCATGCAGGGTGAGGCGGCCGAGGCTTTTGACATCAAGCGGGAGCCCGATTCCATCCGTGCGCTCTACGGACCTGGCACGCAGGCCAGGCAGCTTCTGATTACACGCCGGCTGCTCGAGCGCGGCGTGCGGTTCGTCCAGGTCTGGAGCGGCGCGGGCCAACCCTGGGACGATCACGACAATATCATGGTTCACCATCGTCAGCTCGCGGCCGAATGGGACCGGGCCATCGCCGCGTTTCTGACCGATCTCAAACAGCGCGGGCTCTTTGACCAGGTACTCGTGATCTGGGGAGGCGAGTTCGGCCGTACGCCGGTCGCCGAGCTGCCTGCCCTCTCCGGCCGCGACCATAATCATTACGGGTTCTCAATGTGGCTGGCCGGCGGCGGTGCCCGCGGCGGCCATGTCCACGGCGCCACCGACGAGCTCGGCTTCGCCGCCGTTGCCGACAAGGTCCACGTCCATGACCTCCATGCCACGATCCTTCATCTCCTGGGCTTCGACCACGAAAAGCTCACCTACCGCTACGCCGGCAGAGATTTTCGGCTGACCGACGTCCACGGGCGGGTCGTCAAGGAAATCATCGCGTGACCACTGTCACCACAGTCATCCCGCGTGATCCACCGTCAGCTCGACCGTCTGGCCGGCCTCGACTTGAACCTTGTCCGCAAACGTGACAACCACCCGTGGACCGGTCTGCACGAAGCTTGCGGCTACTGGCTTCCCATTGGCGACGACCGCAACTAACCCAGCCTTTATGCCGGCCGGAAGCTCCAGGCTGAACGTCCTGACTCGGACTTTTCCGTACTTCGGGCGAAGCACGGCCGTGAGATGATCGTCCTGGCGCCGTTGTGAATAAGATCCCCAGCCCTCGGCAGCGGTGAACGCGGCCCGGAAATCGTCGGGGCTCAATCGCGGCGCAAAGCCGATGTGGCCCTTGGGACCATGGTACTCGAACCCGCAGGCGGCGAGGAATGCACCGTAGCTGGCCATCGACCGGGCGTAATGGTCGCTGCACTCGACTTCGTTGTAGGGGTTCCTTAGCCGGGGATGGTAACGGTCGTGGATCAGCCGGGCGACGGCCAAGCCCTCGGTGACCATCCCTTCCCAGATCATGTGCGACGCCACCTGCCATTCGAATCCGGTCATGCACTCGTTGAAGTACATCGCCGACCACGCCCCGGCGCCAGAGACCTGAGGCGGCCGGCCGAATGGAAATGTAACCATCAGCAAGCCCCCGTCTCCCGGCATCGCGTACCAGCGCCCAGCCGGGTTCGCCTTCCGGTAGGGCCCGACGTCGGGAGTGACGCTGAACTGCCAGATCGAGTGCAGCGCCCGCTTGACATGCGCGGCGTTCATGGCTCGCCCCAGCCCGACTTGCCACGCCCACGACTGGCCGAAGACCTGATCGATCTCGCACCCATGGTACGACCCTACCTCGCTCAGGTGTTTCGGGTCGCCGACGTGGATGAAGTACCCGTAGTCCTCGCGCCAGGTCAGCCGATCGAGATGAACGATTCCTTTTTCAAAACGGGTGCGGCAGTTACGGGCGAACTCGGCGTCGCCCACTTCCTGGGCCATCGCCTCACCAGCCAGGAGCGCGGCGTGATAGAGCCCGACCAGCCAGGGCACGACCCCGTACCAGTCCGCATCGAGAGTGTTATGCATCGGCCCGTGCAGCACGCCCGAACCATCCACGTCCCGGTCGATCACGCACTGCAAGGCCCGCTTGATGCCTGGCCAGAGCCGCGCCAGGAACCGGTCGTCGGGCGACATCTGGTGCTCGCGGTAAGCCCGCAGAATCGTGCCGCACTGGCCGTCCACGGCGAACGTGTCGCCGAACTCGCCTCGGAATCGGATGACGCCCGTTCTGGGATCGAGCGCCAGGCCGAAATCGACTCGTTCCCGCAGATCGCGCTCCAGCTCGGGGAAAATACGGCCCATCGCCTGGGCATAATGCCAGACATGAGTGCAAGTGCCGGGGCAGCAGCCCACGCCCTCCCATGCCCAGAACCGGCCATCGGCCAGCCGATGACAGGTCGTCGTTGCCAGGACCGACGTGTTGGCAAACGTCCGGTTCAGGAACCAGTACGGGAGCGTCGAGTCGTACCAGGTGTCGCGCCAGAGCTTCGTGACCGAGGAGAGCCGGTCGAAGTTCCGGGCAATGTACCGGGCAACGTCCTTGGATGCCGGAAACTTTGTGGCGTAGTACCGCCCCTTCAGCCGCCCTGCGACCGTGAGGTTGGGAAAGTGCCAAGTGAGCACAAAGTGCACTGTGACCGACTCCCCTGCTCTCAAGGTCAAGGTCCGGCCGATGGCGCCAACAAGCTTGGCATCCAGCGGAGCTTCCGCCGCATCACCGCGCTCGCCATCGAGCCCGTTTGCCTCTGCCCGTGCCATCCGATGCTCGGCCGGCGGGCCGAGCAGGGCCAGGCCCATCGTGCCAAAATCGGGCAGACCTTCGAGCGGTCCCTCAACCGCGGGCAGGTCGCTGAATGTGATCCGGCCGACGCCGACATTGCCCCACGGCCCTCTCTGTTCATCGACGATCTCCAGGATGGCTTGCCGGCCGAGCCAGGGCCGGGCATCCAGCGACGCCAGGCGCATCCGGTTGTCATCCCGTCCCGTGACCGAGCGGACAGCCTTGCCATCGACACGCAGGTTGACACCGGTCTTGCCCGGGTGGTTACCGCCGCCGATCCAAACGTGGATGAAACTCCGCTCGATGGTGAAAGCCCGGCTTGTCAGTTTCCCGGTCTGGTCGTCCTTGGCTCCAACACCGTTTCCCGGGGCGGTCGCGTGCGAGTTGACCACTCGCGCGCCGGGGCCGCCGACATCGCCCTGGTAGCCAGGCATCCCTGCCTTGAAAACCGGCCCGCGGCCGAACGCCGCTCCCTCGACCATCCACCCCGCGTAGGTTTCCTGCGCCGAATCCTCGAACACGATATCGGCCCTGGCCGGCGCGGCGGGTTTCGCCGGCTTCGCGGCCGAGCTTTCCAGGAATGTGAACTCAGGCTCGTCGGTGATCCGGTTTCGACGCGTGCCGGCGTACTCGCGATGGTAAACCCCGACGGCGTTTTCCAGCCGCCCGGCAAGCGTGATCTCGACGTCGGCTCTCGACTCGTTCGTGAGGATAAAGCTCATCACCGTCGCGGGCAGACCCGAGTCGTCGGCATTGAGCGGCAGGAACGGCGAGTAGGCTTCGAGCCGGGCCGACACCGGGATGTCAGGGTCGCGATAGGTCACGGTGCCGACCGGATACTGGCCCAGGAAGCTGATGTCGCGAAACCCGCTGCGGTCGAGTGTGGTCAACTTCACGCCATCGGCCGATCGGACCCGCAGCACAAAGCCCTGGTCGACCGGGCCCATCGGCTGGGGAGGGTCAACGTAGCATGCACCGTCGCGCGGTTTAAGCTGCTGGCCGGCGTACGTCACGGTTTTCGGATCGATCCCTTCGACTTCCCTGTTGAAGATGTTCCAGAGCCAGAGCCGGCCGTCGCCCGCAAGATACAGCGTACCCGTGCAAATTCCGCCGACGGGCATGCCGATGAATCGGAGGTCAGCCCCTGTGTAAGTCTCCGGCGTGCCCCGGGCGGTGAGCCGCGCCAACCACTCCGGCTTGAACTTCTTGTCGGGCGGGACGAGCTTCTCGAATTCCTGTTCTTCAAAAGGCCCGGCCACTGCCTCACTGGCCGCGAACAAGCCGGCCAGCCCGAGCCCCGCGATCGTGATGAACTCGCGACGAGGCAAGGGCGACGGACCACAGCCGCACGATCCGGGCTGACATCCCTCGGGATTGTGATCCATGGCTGTCTCCTCGATGGGTCATCACCGCGCGGGCCGGCTGGATGCGCTCGCTATTTGTGTACAAGCCGGACAGGTGAGCCGGCCCTGGCGCGTGATGCCAAATTCGAAGGTCGGATGGCGACACTCAGGGCAATGGGCGGCTTCGATGCTTTCGATCAAGGGGTCCCATACCCACTCCAGCCGGCCGGTGATGGATCCCGCCCTGGCCACGCGCGTTTGCAACAGTAGCTTCGGTTGCTGGATCACCAGCAAGTTGAGGAGTCGCAAGTGCACCTTCAAGTGGTTCTTCCGCCGCAGCTCACTGGTTCGCAACGCCTCTTCGCGGGTCAAGGCCTCTAGCCGTACCGTGAATCGCGCGGGGTCTTCATCACGGCTGCGGGCTTTCTTGGCCTGTTCCTCCACCTCGGCGCGAAGGTCGCCGTAATAGTGGCCGATGCGCTCGAGCTGGCGGCTCAGCCTCTTGCCAAGCTCGCGGTGATTCGCATTGGCCAAGGCTGAGAGAGTGCGGATCACGCGGTCACGCGCAATCGGGTAGGCCGCGCCCAGCCCCGTGTGCCGTGCCTCAGCCAGCATTGACCAGGGTTTGTCGGCCAGCCGCGAGCGGTCCAGCAGTTGTTCCAGATGGCGCACCTGGCGGCTTTGATGCAAATCGATCGCCACGTTCAGGAGGTCTTGTTCCTTCTGGTCGCTCACGTAAGTCACCTCGAACCAGAAAACCCCCTGGGGAAAATGGAGGGGGCGTGCTTGCTCGAGCGTGAGATCAAATCCTTGCGGCAGCCTGACCGCGCGGCGCAGGCGATCCTCGAGGCCTTGCGGCGCAAGGTTCAAACCCACGGTATACAGCACCAGGTGCCGGCCCCGGCTCACCGCATCGGCCAGCAGACGGTCGACAAGTGGGGTCCCAAAGCTGGCGAGCTGTGAGCTGGGATGTTCGGGAATCGCCTCGGGATCGAAGGCGAGGCGCACGATCTCCGGTTCGTCGAGGGGTTCCCGCCCTGGCAGCATCAAATCATAGACCTGCGGCTCGATTTCCTCCCAGATGCCGCCGGTGACAAGAGCGTAGTCGTGGAAGAACTGCTCCAGCGGAGAGTGGACAACATCGTTCATCGCAGGGTCCTCAATCCGGTGCAAACCGATTGCCGAAAAGCTTGTCGTCGAGCGTGCGCTGCTCGAAATACGCACGCTTGGCTTCCAGCAGGCGTTCGCCCAGGTCATCGACACGGCGGGCGAAGTCGTCCTGATCGGCTGATTCGGCCCAGAGATCGCCCACGACATCCTGGAATTCCCGGTCGTCTTCGAGGTTTCCCAGAATCATGTCAACCTCGCCGATCACCAGCTCAAACATGTTCAGCTTTGCCTCGAGGAGATGGAGCACGGCGGCTTCGACGGTGCCGGCGGCGACCAGGTTCAATACGTGCACGTCGTGAGTCTGACCGATCCGGCTGAGCCGCCCGATCCGTTGCTCGATTTTCATCGGGTTCCAGGGCAGGTCGAAATTACAGACGGCATGGGCGAACTGGAGGTTGCGTCCCTCACTGCCAGCCTCGGTGCACAAGAGAAATCGAGCCGGCCCGCGGAACCGCTCGATTGCTGTTTCCTTCTCCAGCCGCGACAAGCCGCCGTGGAACACCGCGACGTCGTGCCCGGCCTCGATGAGCCGGCGCTGGATCTGGTCCTGCGTCGCCCGGAACTGGGTAAAGATCACCATCTTGTCGGTGGTCTCGCCGAGTCGTTCGAGCAGCCGGGACAGCTTGGTGCTCTCGAACAGTGTGACCGCACGGTCGGCCAGAGCCAGAAGCCGCGTGCGATCGACTGCTGGCAGTCTGGGCTGCTCGGCGATCTTGCGCAGCGTCCCCGCCGCGGCCTGGCTAGAGCTTCCCATCGCCATCTGGAGGCTCAGGAGCGCCATCCGGTTCAGAGAACCACTCTCCTTCTCTTTGGACTTCGCCGCGCTCAAATGACCGCGGACAAACTCGGTCACATCTTGATAAAGCGATTGCTCGGGGGGTGAGAGCTGGAGATATTCGGTCTTGGCCCACCGCCGGGTGAACTGCAAGCCCACCGTGCTTCTGCGATTGCGAATCATCACCTCCGCCAGGAGACCATGCAGCTCGTCGACGTTGCGGGGAGTGAGCTTGTCGCGCTTGTCGATATAGCGGCGCTGGAACTGCCGCGAGGTGCTCAAAAGTCCCGGCTCCAGCAGCGTGACCAGGTTGAACAGCTCTTCGAGATTGTTTTGCACCGGGGTCGCCGTCAAGAGCAGGACGAATTGCTTCTGAATCTCGCTGGCGAACTTCCAGGTCTGGGTGTTGCGATTCCGAAGATGATGCGCCTCGTCGACGATGATCATGTCCCACCTCCGTGCCAGGATCGACGACCGGTGGGGCTCGCGCTTGGCCGTATGGATCGAGGCGATCACGCGGTCAAGCTCACTCCAGGCGCTCGCCCCGCGTTCTCGGAAGACAGGGTCGTCATGACTGATCAGCTCGATCGAAAACTTGCGCCGCAGCTCCCCTTGCCACTGCTCGATCAAGGAAGGCGGCACCAGAACCAGGATCGAGCGGACCAACCCTCGGATCATCAGCTCTGAGAGGATAAGTCCTGCCTCGATGGTCTTGCCCAGGCCAACTTCGTCGCACAGCATGGCCCGGCCGCGGAAGCGTTTCAAGACGGTATTGGCCGTGCGGATCTGGTGCTCGAGAAGCTCGATGTCACGGACCAAAGGCAGTGCAATCAGCCGGTCGAACCCGGCATGCGTGGCCAGCCGAGCTGCTTCGAGCGCCAGGTCAAATGTCTCGAGCCCATCCGGCGTCTCGTTCATCTCCCGCACAACCGCCCAGTCGTGCGGGTCGAGGACGATCGGAACGCCCTGTTCTGTCACGATCTCGCCATTGGCGGGTGAGGACGTTCCCCAGTCAACGGCCAGCCGGAACCAGCCCGGCGCCCGGTACTCCAGCCAGAGCGCATCAACCGGTCTGGCAATGACCTCGCGCAGGTTGGGAACGATCAGCGAGTCGCTTGCAGAGTCGATCATCGACTCCAGCGGATGCCCCAAGTGGTCTTCGAGGTGTTCGAGGGCAAACCCGCCTGGCCCCAGGACCCTGGGAAGGCCCAGTCGATCGGTCGAGCCGATCGGTGTGACCTCGAATCGATCGCCTGGCTCCAGCCCTGCGGTCGTATAAAGAGAATCCAGTTTGGTTGCCATGCCGATGCACCGTCCGTTGAGCATCTCCGATTCGACCGCCGCCAGAGATTCCATCATGATCGAAGCGCTGAGTTCGCACAAGGAAGTCGGCCGGAAGAACCGACGCTTTTGCATCGTGATATCGAGTCTCTTGACAGACTCGGAACAACCTTCTATTCTGAATTCAGACAAAACGACTGAATGTTCAGACAAAACGACTAGAAACGAGCAGGACGATGGGTCGGCCCGCGCAGGATATCACGGAGTCAGAGCTGGCCGTGTTGCGGGTTCTCTGGGACCGGCAAACGGCGACGATCCGGCAATTGACCGACGTCTTGTATCCCCGGGGCGAGGCCGCCCAGTACGCCACGGTCCAGAAGCTGCTTGATCGGATGGAAGCCAAGGGATTCGTCGAGCGCGATCGCACGCTGTTCGTTCACCTTTTCCGGGCGGTGCTGGATCGGGATGAGATGATCGGCCGGCGGCTGCGCACGCTGGCCGAAATGCTCTGTGACGGCTCGCTCACGCCGCTTTTAACGCACCTGGCCCGCGCCAAGGACTTGACCGAGGCAGACCGTGCGGCCCTGCGAACCATCATGGAGGAAGCCGAGGCAGAAACCAACGCGGCGAGCAACGACCACGACACGAGTTCGCCGGCCGGATCGTTGGAAGAAACACCGAAAACATCTCACCCTCGCTCATCCGGCAGTGGACGAGGCAAGGCTGGGCGTTGATCGCGATCGATAGCGGGGAGGCGCGACTTTCATGGAATCACTCGTGCACGCCATGCTGAGTAACGCCCTGGCCGCGACCGTCCTGGCGGTGGTCGTGGCCGGGCTGGGCCGAGCTTGCCGCCGTCCTGCATTAACCCATGGCCTCTGGCTGGTGGTCATGCTCAAGCTGATCACACCTCCCTTTGTGCCTGTATGTCTGCCCGTCATCGGGAGTATTGCGCCGGCTGCGACGATGACTGCCGAACCGCACGACGATCGTGGACTGGAGCCAGCCGCGCCGGCCGGATTACGGCTGGATCCCGAAGACGTCGCGACTGAAGTCCCGCGGCTTGTTGATATCGCCCCGGCTGAAGAACCGGCCGGGCTGGATGTCGCATCCGTGGATTACATGTCGGGTGGCGACATCGAGAGCCCTGCTTTAGCGCCCTCGCCGCAGGCGAGCATCCCTCTTTCCCTGCCGGCTGGCTGGACGTGGGAGCATCTCGTTCTGTTCGTGGTCTTGTCGGGTGCACTCGCCTGGTGGGTACTCGCGACCTTGCGGATCATTTCGTTTCAGCGCCTGCTGCGCGACTTGCGACCGGTACCCTGTGAATGGCAATCACGGGTTGACGAGCTGGCCGAGCGTCTGGCGCTGCGCCGTGCTCCGAGGGTTTGCCTGGTGCCAGGCCGGGTCCCGCCCATGCTCTGGGCAATCGGAGGCCGGCCGCGCCTCCTGTTGCCGTCGGAGCTCTGGGGAGCGATGAGCACGGATGAACGAACGTCGCTCTTGCTTCATGAGCTGGCCCACCTCAAGCGCCGCGACCACTGGGTCCGCTGGCTCGAGCTGATTGTGGGTGGATTGTACTGGTGGCATCCGGCCGTCTGGTCGATCCGCCGCTTTTTGCGCGAGGCTGAAGAACAGTGCTGCGACGCCTGGGTTGTCTGGGCGATGCCTCAAGGGGCCAAGACCTACGCTGCCGCGCTCCTGACGGCTCTCGAATTCGTCTCCGGTGCCCGCACCGCGCCAGCCGCGGCGTCGGCCACCAGTGGCAACGGCCATCTTTCCTCTTTGAAAAGGAGAATTCAAATGATCGTGCGTGCCAAAACTCCGAGAGGCCTCTCCTGGGCCGGATGTTTCGTCGTGCTCGGCTCGGCTGCCTTGCTCCTGCCACTGGCACCGACCTGGGCTCAAAAAACTGAGCCTGACAGGCCGTTGGCCGGCGTGGAGAGTTTTGACGAGGGCTATGACTCCGATCTCGCTCTCAATGCGCAAGATCGTGATCAGCCGAAGACCCCCGTCAAGAGAGACGACAACGGACCGTTGATTGAGCAGTTGGAACCCGGCGTGGAGCTTGAAACTCGGATCATGGAGGAATTTGAGAAAGATCCCGAAGTGGTTACACTCGTGGAAGCGATCCAGGAAATGAGAAAGGAGCTGGAGCATAACAAGTCGGTGGCCGCACTGCCCAACGATCCTTCGCGTCGTGTCACTGCGAAAGAATTAGAGAGATTGAGGGCAGATTACGACGAGCTCTGGCGAGCGAAATACCCGGAAATCCGTAAGCGACTCACAGTGGCAGCCAAGGGCTTGGCGTCATCCAATACCCTTGAAGACCTCAGAATCAAAGTCATGACGCTGGAATTAAGACAGAAAAACATGGCCGAACCTTACGAGAAGTTGGAACAGGAAACGAAAAAGAAGACGGCCGGCGGCGGTATCTTCCACGACCTGACCGCCAAGCAGTTCCAACAAATGACCGACGAGATGGTCAAGACCGACCTTGAACTGGCCGAGGCCAGAGCAAATCTTGAGGCGGCCAAGCAGGACGCAGCCAAGGACGATGAGAGGCGCGAACTTCCGGAGCGGTTCGAGGAACGCGTGAAAGACCTGATCGGCATCATCGGTCGGGAGCTGGGACCGATCAGCGACGAGGTCCAAAAGGCCCTGGAGAAGTCTGTGGACGACCTCCATCGAGCCCTGGAAAAAGAGAATGTCTCCGTGGATGACGTCCGAAAGTCGCTCGAGAAGTCGTACGACGAGATACGACAGGCTCTCTCGAAGGGCGGCCCGGTCGACAAGGAGCTGCGCGAGGCGTGGGAACGTTCGCGTGACGAGCTGCACAAGAAGTGGTTGCAGTCGCGCGAGGAGATGCGCCAGGAAATGCGAAACCGCCTCGAAGCCGCGCGACGGCGGCAGCGCGAATTTGGGAGATCGGCTCGGCAGAGTCGTGATCAACAGAAGGCCGAACCAGAAAAAGAGGACGCCGCGAAGAGCCTGGAACGCCCGGGTCCGGATGAGCTCGAAAATGCACGCAGAGAGATCCGTGAGCTACGACAGCAGTTGCTCCAAGCAACCCGCCGGCTCGCCGATCTGCAGCGTCGCGAGGCTCAACGAAATGCCGCCCAGCGGCGACCAGGTGATCCATTCGCAAAGCGGGCTCCTGATCGTGATCCGAATGACCAGAGCCCTCGGCGTGAAGGTGACACTCGATCGCGTCGATCACCCGGTGTGACTCGCGATCCCACAAACCCACAGCAGGCAACACCACCGAGTGACCGGCGACTCGCAGCGCCTGCTCGCGAACCGGCAGCCCGCGGCAGAGGCCCGGCAGATTCCGGCCGAAATCCGGAATACGACCGGCGGTTCCGCGAGCTCGACAGCAAGCTGGATCGACTCCTCAAGGAGCTGGAAAAGCTGAGAGAAGGAACAAACTCCAAAGACTCGAAGGATCCCAGCACGCGAAGGAGCCAGCCCGTCAAGCCGGGAGCGACGGACGCTTGATGTGTTCGCCCGGCCCTCCCTCGTCCGTGACGAAGCTATCCTTGAGGCTGCTCTGACGCTCGGATCCGTTCCTTGATCTGGGCGAGCGTCGCCTCAACACGGCGCGATTGCTCGCTTGACTCGGCTTCTGCCTCCAGGGTCCACGCGGCGCTCTGGTAAATCTCCCCCAGGGCGTCGGCTTCAGCCTCGGCCTGCTCGATCTGACGGTGCATTCGCTCGAACCGCGCGAAGCCGTTCGTCTTCGGGGAACACTCCACGGCCATCCCTCGCAAAGCGCGGCCGGTCTCGGCGAGCTGACGCCGGGCGGAGAGGCTTTCAAGCTTCCGCCGCGCCTCGGCCTGCTTGGCCCGCATCGCGCTCACTTGACCGCGCAGGGCCTGTGCCGTCCGCTCTGCCGACCGTTGCTGCTCGCGCAGAGCCTCCGCCATGGCCTCGTGTTCGTGTGCGCGGGCAATCACCTGACGGGCGAGATCATCGTCACCCTGCAACACCGCCTTCTCCGCCCTGCCGTTCCAGCGCAGAGCTTTCCGCTCATGGTCGGCAAGGTCTCGGGCCAGCAGGCGCTCGCTGGCGATGGCGCGCGCGGCGCCGCCGGTGGCACTCTCGATCATCGCCTCCATCTCCCGGATCGCTTGTTTGAGCATCACCTCGGGATCTTCAAAACGGTCAACCAGGTCGTTCAGATTTGCGGCGATGATGTCGCCGATGCGCTGGAACAGTCGCATGAAACGGTCTCCTCTGGAAATCGTGTCGGGATGGAATCCTGCCGTTGGGGCCGGGCAGTGGAATCGGGACCGGCTTCCTGCCAGGTAACCGCCGAGATGCCCTCGATGGCGGCGGCGATCTTTTCGACGAGCTCCTCGGCGCGCGAGGCTGGTGCACCGGTGAACTTGGCAAGGTGGATCATCGACACCAGTTCGCGCACCCACGCCAGGGTGCCCATGAGATCATCATGGGCCCGGCTGCGAACCTGGCGGAGCCGAGCAAAGTTCGCGCGCCGCGTCTCTTCACTCTGGCGGCAGCGGTCATTCGTCTCCGGGGCGAAAGTGGGTGCCCGTTCCAGGTCGGCCGGCCCGGTTCGACCGAGCAAGCGGTCCATCTCACGAATCCGTGCCGCCTGAGCTCGCCACGCGGTGAAGAGCTCGTGGAAGCGGTCATTTTCATGGGACATGACATCCTCGACCCAGCCGTCGAGACTCGCCAGCGCCGTCTCCAGCTCGGATTCAACCTGAGAGATCGCTTGCGACATGGCGTCATCATCGCTTGGCGATGGTGTGATCTCCGGTTTTGATTCAAACCGCGGCCCTGCCAGCAGGATCGGCAGGTACAGCGGCCAGAAGATCACGGCGGTCGCCGTGCGGAACAAGACCGGCAGGCGGTGCTGTTTTGGCTCTGCCAGAAAAACGGCGACCGCAACGCCTGCTCCGATCAGGTGGTAAAAGATCATCGTCGCGGCAAAACCCATGGTTATGAGCCTTTCACTAACATGCCTGCGCACGCCAGAGGTCAGCCGGCGAGGCGAGTCCAGAGCCAGTAGATCATCACGGGCGTGACGGCCGTGTAGCAGACGGACCAGGCCAGGGTCAGCCGGCGCAGGAAGCAGGCGCGGCTGGCCTTTGTGCAGCTCGGCAACATGTCGGCCAGATCCGTGAACCCCACGAAGAGCGAGCGAACACCCGCCAGGCCCGCCATGAACGGCAGCGCCAGTCCCAGGGCAATCGTCTCGAGCATCCACTCCGCCGGGGCCGAGAAGACGATCATTCCCAGCGAGAGCGCCACGTAGATCGGCAACACGCCGACCAGAACAACGGCGGTGACGGCCTGGCACTTGACGGCATGCACCGCCGCCTGCAGCATCGTCAGCCTGACACCGGCCAGGAGTCCATAGAAGTAAAAGCTCGGTAGGCAGACGCCCACGGCGGCGAGCGGGCCCAGGACGTAGGCCAGTGTCAGGCTGGCCCAGGTGCCATCGGACCAATACGCCCGAGGCATCCACGAGGGATGCGCACCGCCCAGGTTCACGATCAAAGTGGCCGCGATGCCAAAGATGGTTAACCCCAGCAAAGCGACAGCCAGAAGCCGGGGAATCAGGTCCCGCGCCAGTGTGTCGTCGCGGATCAAGGCATCAAGCTGGCGCCGGTCCTTGAGGATCATCTCGACCAGCTCGGTCGTTCCGGCATTGGTGGCGGGCGAGTCGCCTGTCCCCATCTGTGGAACAGCCTCGCCGATTGTCATGGTCTGCATGGAGTGTTCTCCGGTTCTTGCCGAAAGAAAGAGGAAGCCAGGCCCAGAAGTCACGCGCTCGCCGCGAACTGAAAGAGGCCAAAGGCATAGAAAAGCTCGGTGCCGATGGCCGAGACCACGACCAGCCAGAGAACCGGCCGGCGCCCGCGCTCGGGCTCGAGCACCTGCATGACCCGGCCAAAGACGTCGGTCATCGACACGCCGACTCCGGTGAAGACGACGAGATTGACCGCGCGAACCAGCCAGGTCACGCGGGCGGGATCTGCGATCAGGTCCGTGAGCGCGACGGTGAAGAACCAGTTGATCGGGATCGACGCGATCATTGCCAGGCCGCCCCAGCTCGTGGTCACAAGGGCCGCCAAGAGCGTGGTGCTCGCGCGGAGCCGCGAGCCCGACAGGCTGTTGAAGATGTAAAGTGACGGCAGCGCAATACCCCAGGCGAGACCGGCCGCCGCCGTGCAGCGCAGGGAATCCAGCACGATCTCGCGCGGCCCGCCCAGGAGCCCCATCGTCAGACCGTAAGTGGACGTACCGAGGATCGCCGTCACGGCCAGCGCCGCGAAGATCCACCAGGAATAGAAGACCTCGCCGCCATGAAAGCGGCGGGCAAACTCTTCAGGCTCGCGCAGCGCCACGCCCACATGCGCGAGGCCCGATCGCAATTGTGCACGCACCATCGAACTTCTCCTTAGCCAGCACACCGAGGTTCAGTCAGCCAAGCAGAAGAACCGCAAACGACGGCCGGTCTTAACCGGCGTCATCCGATTTCTTTGTCGAGAGCTGCGCGGATCGGCCCGCACGCATGCGACGGCGATGGTACAAAAAGCCGGGCACGAAGAAGCACATCGCGGAGACGACTCCAAAGATCGTCAGCCCGAACCGGGGCTCGATCGCCATGATCCCGGCGGTCAGAAACAGCGCCCCCGCCGGGATGTAGAACGATCCCGAGAGGATGCCGGCCTTGATCAAGAACACCATGCCGCTGAAGACCGCCAGCACGGGAGACAGCGTCAGCACCGGCAGGCCCAGCAGCATTTCGATCACGAACAGCAAGGAACAGCCGACCATGCTGGCGCCCCAGACGTGGGCGATCTGGCGCTCGACGAATGTCACCGGTCCGCCGCGATGGCGCAGCCACCAGAAGATGGCGGCCCAGGTGCTGAAGCCGACGGTCCAGATAAGCAGGTACGGCCCCGGCGACAGCACGCCGCGCTCTTGCAGGAGATTGGTGAGCAGGCAGAGCAACAGGACGACGGCGCTGTGCCAGATCCAGAGCAGGCCCCAGTTCTCGAGTACGGCCGCGTGATGGGTCTCGCGGAAGGTGCGGCTGATGACGGTCGCCAGCCGGCCGGATCGGGCCGAGATCGGCTCGCCGGCGAGATACGACTCCAGGTCGAGAGCC
Source organism: uncultured Isosphaeraceae bacterium (assembly GCA_963781785.1). Taxonomy (GTDB): domain Bacteria; phylum Planctomycetota; class Planctomycetia; order Isosphaerales; family Isosphaeraceae; genus CAWAHD01. Next base: position 3,963,919 of record CAWAHD010000002.1, read on the forward strand.
AGCAGAAGGGCGGTGGGATAGCGAAGATCGGGCGGCTTCTGCAGGCACTTGAGTGCGACAAGCTCGAGGTCGCGGTCGACCCTGGGATTCAGCAACCGCGGCGGCAGCGGCTCCTGCTCCATGACCAGGAAGACAGTATCGAGCGCCGTAGCCGCCTGGAACGGCGGCCGGCCCGTGAGCATCTGGTAGAGGATCGCGCCCAGTCCGTAAACATCGCTGGCCGGTCCGATCGGACCCCGACCGTAGCCGACCTGTTCGGGTGCCATGTACCCCGGTGTTCCGACGATGGCCCCGGGGGTTGTGAGGCCGGCGCCGGCATCGAGCCGCTTCGCCAGGCCGAAGTCGGCCACATGCGGCCTCGCGTCGCGGTCGATCAAGATATTCGACGGCTTGAGGTCGCGATGGAGCACGCCGCGATGATGAGCGTAATCGACCGCTCGCGCGATCGGGGCGAGCAAGGTCGCTGCGTCACGAGCACCAATGGGACCACCGGCGAGATACTGCGCCAGCGACTGGCCCTCGATGAGCCTCATGATGAAGTACGGCCGCCCTTCGTGATCGCCGACACCGTACACGGGGACGATGTGCGGGTGATCAAGCTGGGCGGCCGAGCTTGCCTCGGCGCGGAAGCGGGCCACATCAACCGCCGAAGCCGTTGATGCGTTGAGCAAGACCTTGAGCGCCACGATTCGCCCCAGGCCAACCTGCCAGGCGCGGAAGACCACTCCCATGCCCCCCCGTCCCAGCTCTTCCAGCAGCTCGCAGTCGCCGATCTTTGCTGAGGGAGCTGCCTGTAGCTCAAGGTCACCAGGCGCGGGATCCATCGCCGTGTGGTAGTCCACCGTGACGTCGGTGAGAGCAGTGCGTGCCAGTTCCTCGGCAATCTGGGCCGTCGCCCACAGCTCACGAAGTTCCTCGCCCAGCTCGGGATGCTCTCGGACAATCCCGTCGATGTCGGGGTTCTGTCCCTTTTGAAGCTCCTCGGCCATTCCGGCCAGGAGCTGCGCGAGTTGACGGTCACGCTTGACCGGCGGCAGTTCGAAGGGCGCGGCGCTCAACGGTCACCCTCCCTGACTGGGTCTTGTACCCAGGATCGCGCGGAGTCGGCGCAGGGCTCGCAGGTAGCGCATGCCGGCTGCCGGCTCGCTGAGGCCCAGAGTCAGAGCGGCCTCGGCACCCGTGAGGTGCTCGAAGTGTCGCAGGATCATGATCTCACGGTCGTCATCACCGAGTTCGTTGAGCGCAGCGTGGAATCGCTCTAACAGTTCGCGGCGGATGGCCTCGGCCGCCGGCGTTGGGCCTTGGTCGCGCAGCTCCGCTGCCAGGTCGAGTGACGAACGGTCGAAGAACTCGCCGGCGGCGATGGGCCGTTCACGGTCGATGCTGCGGCGAGCCGCCACGCGGTGACGTCGGTGCACATCGATCAGTTGATCGCTGGCGATCTGCCTGAGCCAGAGCTGCAAACGGCAGGACCGGGTTCCGCAGGTAATCCGCAAGGCGCCGGCTGGCCTCGAGCAGCACGCCCTGCACCACATCGCTCGCGTCCTCGCGGCGGCCGAGAGACCGGTCGAGCCGCAGCGCGATCATGCGCCGCAGCGGTTCGCGATGGCATGCCAGCAGTCGATCGACGGCCGATGGGTCGTCTCGTCTCGCGTGTTCCAGCATCGCTCGCGTTTCCGCCGCGTCAGGCCACATGATACGGCACCGTCATCCCCGAACGCCGGTGAACCGGGCGCCGGAGGAGCCTGTTTCCCTGTTACAAGCTCAGCATAACGCCTCGTTCTTTTGAGGTACAATGATTGTGCAGCACCGAAAAACCCCCGACGAACACGGCAAGGATTTCGGCAAGTACTTTCCTTTCGCAGCAGCGCAGAAGAACCAACCGGCTTGGTTGTTAACGGCGACTGACGTCGGTATCCTGAGCGCGTCGCAACCGCACCCGATTGGAGGCAGGTCCATGACGGCGTCACGAGTGGCTTGGCCGATCTCATCGAATCAGCGCGCCCGACTGTTCGCATTGGGGTGTTCAGGCCAATTCGCACGGGTTGGCTTGGTCAGGCAATGTGCTCGCATCGCCATGTTGTCGATCCTCTTTGCAGGACCGGGCTGGCTGCTCCGGCAAGCGGAGGCAGCCCAGGCCAATCAAGTTGAATCAGCGCCCAAGCCTGACAACCCCCGCCTGGCGGCCGAGTTTCACCAGGACTTCCGTGGCGTGGACCTTGACCTGCGGACGATGGCGCGGGTGGGTGGGTATTCCGAGCAGTTCGTCCGGCCCCATCGCGACGGCCTCCGTGTCCGCATTCCCGGCGGCGGGAATAATCCCGAGCCCGTGGGTGTCGCTCCGCGCTGCCGAGTCCGCGGTGACTTCGAGATCACGGTGTCTTACACGATTGTGAACGCCGACAAGCCCGTCCGGGGCTACGGAGTCGCGGCGACCCTCTGGGTCGAGACCGATACACCGACGCGCGAAGCGGTGACCATCGAGCGTGGCATCATTCCCAAGGAGGGAGAGCGATTCACCTCGACCCGTGTCTCCGGGCCCGCGCATGCGCGCAAGTATGACGTGAGGCGCGCGTCTGCGAAGTCTCGGTCCGGCAAGCTCCGGATGGAGCGGGTGGGGTCGAAGGTCACCACGTCCTTTGCCGATGGCGAAAAGCCATTTCGCGTGCTGCGCACCGTCGAGCTCGGAACGCAGGACCTCACGCTGGTCCGCCTGGGAGCCGAGACGGGGATGTCGGACCACTCGGTCGAGATCCTCCTCACGGAGCTGACCATCCGGGCGCAGGCATTGCCTGGGTTGCGTGTATCGAAGCCGGCCCCCAGCGGTTCGCCTAAACCCGCGCGGCCAGCGCCGTGACCGATTTAACCACGGAAGACACCGAGCGACACGGAAGGGCTCAGCGGACAGCCAGACGAGGTTGACCCAATGACGCGTCTGTCCGCTGTCTCGGGATCGCGGCCGCCCACATCCCCCTGCCAGGCGGCGTACACCGACCCTCCGGACTGAGTGATGCAGACCTTCGATCAAACGGCACATTCCGGCCGCTGCGTCTGATCCGTCCGATCCGTCCGATGAGACGCGGCTGCCGGCGTCGCCCTTCGGGCTGGGATCGCTGATCCCGCCGAGCTTCGCTGGTGCCGATCATGCGGAACGCGGACTGTCGTCGTGACGCAGGTGGCCCGGTCGCGACGGTGCTCACTGCGTCACGGCCCGACTGTCGCGCGTGTGTCGGCCAGCGTGTCGTCTGCCAAGCGGGGTCGGCCTGCCCGTGTCGTCAGCTCAGCAGATGATTGCCGGTCACCGGAGCCGTTCCACGGGAGACCTCCGGTCGGGCCCGCGACGGTGTCGGAGACCCGCGCCGAACAGAGGAGAACAGCAGCGGCGCTCGGTCGTAAAGCCAACGGCGGCGATCCTCCGGGAAGACGACGGACACGCAATGCGGCAGGACATCCATCCCGCCAGATTACCAAACCCGCGCGCACCCGTTCTGCCTCGCCACCAGGGCGCCATTGGCCGAATGTGGGACTCACGCAGCAAACCAAACCATCTTGCGACGTAAAGGTTACGGCGGTCGATCTGCTTCATTCGACGGGTGGCGCCGGCCTCTCCCATGCCTGGCCTTCCTGCGTTCGGGCGCCGGTATGTGCATTGGCTGCGAAGACGGTTCCCCAGCTCCCAGGACGTGTAGCGAACCAACTCGCAAGCGTGGGGCGGCAGGCGTTCCACGGAATCCGCTTTTAAGGTAAAATGCCCTGCATCAAGGAGGGTCGCCATGCCCGAGACGTTTGCCCTATCCAAATCAGCCGTCGCCGTGCTGCGGTTCCGCGTCAAAGGCTACCGGATGAAGGTTACCGACAGTTCGCTGGAGGCGTACCGCGAGCTGGCCGCCGCCGGGATCATGCAGCCAGTGCCTGGCGCGGATGGCAACCCCGAGGCCGACTACCAATTCACCGAGGATGGCTGGGCGCGGCGGCAAGAACTGCTCAGAAAGGCGGAGGAACGGATCGAGCGGGAGCGGTTCGAGCCGCCCGACGCGAGCAATCTGTCGAACGCGGCCATGGAGCTGCTGCGCCGTCGGCTGGCTGGTGATCACGAGGTGACGGACGCCAACCGGCCACTCTATCGCGAGCTGGTGGCGGCGCGGATCATGTATCCGGTCTCGACGTGGGTGGGCGGCCCGGAGTCGGTGTTCCGTTTCACCCGCGCGGGCTGGGAGCGTCGACGGGAATGGATCAATGCCTGCGCCGACGCTCTCCATCCCTGATCTTCCGGGCCAGTTCGCGCGCCTCATGCCGGATAGGCAACTCCGTTTCGGGAGCATGTTCGTAGGCGTATTCGTGGCTGCCGCCGCCATTGGCCTCCTCATATTCGTGCGCGATGCCAGAATCGATCCTGTCCCGCAATCGAGCCTTCGTGTAGGCGTCGGATGCTTCCGGGCCGAACTGTTTGAACAGATCGGGGTTGAGTATCCCACTGTCGAGATTGAGTCTCCCGTCTGGCGTGTTGCCGCCACCATCCGCCTCGTGCGGAATGAAGGCGGTGTGCCGGATGCCGTGCTCTGGCTCGCCGACTCCGATCTTCAGCGGGTCGATGCCGAGTTCCATCATCCGGTTCTCGACATGGTAGTTCAAAGGCTAGGCATACCGCTCGGCGAAATCCCTGGCGTGCGCCGCTGGATCGTCCCACATCGGGCGCTGGGGTGGCAGCGTTCCAATCATGCCGGGCTTGCGGCGGAAGAAATCGACGATGCGACGGAAGGGGTTCATGCCGCCAGCCTATCGCATCGGAGACCGTCGCGCAACCGGGCCGACGCGCGGGCGCTCACGCCACGCGCCTGCGCCTTGGCCGACGGGTCGCTGCTCGTGGACGTCCCATATCACTGATCAGCACCCGGCCATCATCATCGCCTTGAGAAGTGGATGTACGCGTAAATGAATGGCGCTGAAGGAAACAAAGCCGGCAATGCGGCAGCACTTCCATCCCGCCACGTCACCAGACCCGCGCGCACCCGTTCTGCCTCGCCCCCAGGGCGCCGGCGCCGAATGTGGGAGTCACGCAGCAATCCAAACCATGTTGCCACAGAAAGGCTACGGCGGTCGATCTGACTCATTCGCCGGGTGGCGCCGACCCCTCCAATGCCTGGCCTTCCTCTCGATTGAGATCCCGGTCGCACATCGCCGTCGTAATGCGCCCGGCTCGCTGACACAGGAAGCGAGGTCGAGCCGCAGTGGCAATGCCGGTTCTATTCTCTCAGGGCCGATGGGTCCCGTCCGTAGGTCACCGGGCACCAGGTGCCGGCACGCGCGGTGCTGTCAGAACGAGCCCCTCCCTGTCCCTGAGCTCGAGGGTCCCATTTGCCAGGACCAAGTAACGGTCGGTGGACCTCGGGCGATCCTTGATCCGAAACTGCCGATCCGACCCGCTCCCGGGCTCCTCGATCAGTTCCTCGCCGGCATGTGGCTGCATCTCACCGCCGCGCGACTGTGACATGAAAAAGCCGTCGGCGGTCCGGTAGATCGCGTAGCGCCTCGCGCCCTCGGAATCATACAGCCAGACCCCGAGCAGCTCTGTATAGGGCGGCAACGGTAGAGCCAGGAGCGTTTTCTCATTCTCGATCGACAAGCCCCTGAGCTCGATCTTCGGATCGGGATCCATGTCGACGAACGCCCAAGATTCCTGCGGGCAGCGCTGATGCGGGAGGCAAGACCAGATGATTGTGCGGGGCCGCTTCCCGCCGCGCGATGCCTTGATCTCCAGCGATATGTCGCGGAGTTTTTCCGTCGTGACCTTTTGGGCGAGCCGGACGTAGAAGGTTTCCTTGGCGTGATCGCCGTCTTTCCGGATTACCTTATAGGCCGACGATTGCTGCGGTTTTGGCTTCGAGTTTTCAGGTTTTGGGGCAGGCACGTCCAACTCATACATGAACGGCGCCGGCCGCGAACACGCCGGCAACGAGAGGACCGGGGCGATCCAAATCAACCCGGGCTTTGATTTGGGTGGCATCGGTCAACTCCAGGCAAAATTGGGTGGAGTCAGTTGCCGAACTTCCGAAAATCACAGATCTTGTTGGTCGTCTGCGCACAGCCGAGGGGCTCATCCGTCCTATTGAGTGGCTGCGCCGGTCGTAGCGATTGAGCGGTTCGCGATCGAGGCGGCCAGCACCAAGCACCAAACTGGGCGAATGATCGGGTCAATCGAACAAGTATAATTGATCTCGTGGCCGAACGGCTGTTGTGGCGGCGTGATTAGCCTCCAACTCCGTATCCACATGAATCCCGAAATGGGCGGCGTCTTCGGGAGCCCCGAGCGTCGTTAGCAACTGCCCGAACATCACAATCTTGCGATCATTGCGGGACAGCAAAACCCCCGCTGCCCGCAGCCGTCCGAGCTTCGCCCTGGCAGACTCGATTCCCTGGGTCACAGTGGGCCGGTGCCGATGAGCTCTGGTCTCCTTCCGGCACACGATGATGATGTCGAGCTGAATCGGTTCCTTGGCCTGAGACTTGGGGGCGGCAACCGACATCTCCGCCTTGACGGGCTGTGAGTTGACGACGGTGAAACCGGCTCCCAGGATGGCTTTGGCCGGGGCCGTCCATCCCTCGTCGCGAGAATGATGATACGTGAAGACGAGCAGGCCATCGTCTTGGCATGGCCGTGATTCAACCTTTGGGCCGCTTCTTCGTCGGCGCCCTTCGGGTCTTCTTCGGGATTGGGCTGCCGCGACCGCTTGCCGCGGCGACCGTGTCGGCCTTTGGTTCCGATGTGGGCTCATCCAGTTCGGCCTCGATCTCTTCGACTGTCGGCAGGGACGACTGAAGATTTACCGGCAAGGCGCGCGTCAGCTCATAGCTCGACACGCCAATGGGCTTGTCGATGCCGCTGAGCGCGTACTCGGCCAGCAGCCGGTCTTTGCCATGGCAGAGGATTAGGCCGATTGTCGGCTGATCGGTCGGGTGGCGCAGCGTGTCGTTGATGACGTTGCAGTAGAAGTTGAGCTTGCCGGCGTATTCCGGTCGGAACGCGCCCGTCTTGAGGTCGATGACAATAAATGCACGCAACTTCAAATGATAGAAAATAAGATCAATATAAAAATCGGTGCCATCGACCTCAATCCGATATTGCCACCCGACGAAGGCAAAGCCCTGGCCCAGTTCGAGCAGAAATCTCTCCAGGTGATGGATCAGGTTTGTTTCGAGTTCGCGTTCGTGGAACGGCTTATCGAGCGTGACAAAATCGAATATGTAAGGATCTTTGAGCGTTTGCTGCGCCAGGTCGGACTGCGGTGCCGGCAGAATCTGATCGAAATTCGTCACCGCCCCTCCCCGCCGCCGGTACGCATCCGCCCCGATGGCCATGGAGAGCACGTCGCGGCTCCAACCGTTGGCGAGCGTTTGCTCCATATACCACCGGCGCACCGGCAGATCCCTCACCTTTTCCATCAAGACGGCGTGATGCCCCCATGGGATCACCCAGAGCAGCGAGTCCGTCGGCGCTGGCGTTTGTGCCACGGGCCGTGGCACTTTCGGGGCGGCGGCCAATTGTGCCACAGGCTGTGGCACAATTGCGGCGGGGTCGCGGTAAGCGCGATAGAAGGCCAGCATCCGCTTGATGTTGCGCTCCGAGTAGCCTTTCTCTTCGGGCAGTTCGTTATGGAGTTCCCGGGCCAGCCGCGGGATGACGGCAGCCCCCCAGCCCTCGTACTGCTGCCGTTCGTCGATCATCCGGCCGATGTCCCAGTAGAGACGGATCATCTCGGCGTTGAGCGAGAAGATCGCGCGCGTCCGGGATTGCTGAATCCGGGCCTTGATGTCCTTCAAGAGCTGGGCATAGCCTACGGGCGCAAGCGAACGGACATCTCCCGGACGCACGTCTCCCGCAGTTTCAGAAATGTTATTGGATACATGGCGTTTCTTTCCCACGACTAGACCCAAAACAAGCGTAAGAAAAAAAAAGCGAAATTAGCTTACTGTTATGTGATCACTTCATTGGTCCAGGACGTACCTTCTACGGCTCAGGGGACGTCTGCCCCTGATACCGCCCCGACTGAGTCTCCGACATCCCTCACCCGCTTTCTCTGTTAGTGGCCCACACGGATCGGGGCATCCGGACCCCGACTTCATCCGCTCGCCGTTCAGCATAGCCAGCATTCGTGCAGCCGCTCGACCAATCGCAGGAAAACCCCCTGCCATGGATTCCATGATAGCAGTCGGTAAAGCAAGCGTCGTCCGCCCCGCACGATCTGGCAGGGCATCTGGATAAATGCCGCACGGTATGTGGCGAACTCCATCCTCATCAGCGTCCGTTTCTCGGCCTCGTGCTTGACCTGATGCCGAGGCGACACGGGAACCAGTAGGGCGCTCCAGGCCTTGAGGCTCCACGCTAACGACCCCATCACCATGTACGCCCAGTTACTGACCAGGTTATCGACGGGCGTCGTCAGCGCTCGCACGCCGTTTTTGAGCTGGGCGATCAGGTTTTCCTGGTCGCAGCGATCGTTCGCCGAGAAGACGATCTCCTCCGCGGTCATCTCGCGATCATTGGTGATGTAAAAGAAGTAGCGATATTCTTCGAACAGTCGCATCTGCCCCTTGTCGACCTGCACCCGCTTGCGAAGAACGATCATTCGGTAATTCTTTCTGCACGCAGTCGGCCGATATTCGAACTCCGCGACCATCTCCTCGAGCAGGTGGATATTCTCGTACCCTCGCTCGCGGACAAGCTCGGGTTTGAACCGCTCGGGCTTCTCGCGCGGCGTGGTCTTGATCCGGTACTGTGGCGGTCGTCTGAGAAGCCGGTACGAATTGGCCGGCAGCCCATCGGCTTCCGTCTTGAGGCCATCGGACGCGGCGTATCCGAAAATAAAGCGGATGTCGCCCGCATCATCCCACCGATCGAGATACCTGGTCTGGGCGAATTTGGTGTCCCCCCGCATCAGAATCTTGCGGAAGCCGGCTCGACGGCAAAGTGCGACGGCCTTGTCCAGGAAGATGTCCGCCCGCTCCTGCGAGGGGCGATTGCCGCTCCGGTTGAACAGGAACAACGGTTCAGCCGTGTTGGCCAGCGAGACCAAGAGCGGATGGTAGCCATATTGGCCGTCGTAGGTGAAATCCATCCCTTCCTTGCACTCGGCATCACTGGGCACGATGCTGCCATCGGCCTCGATGACCGCCTCCTCGAAGAACTCGGGCGGCTGAGAAGACCAGACTCGCAGTCGTGACTCATTGAAAATGTCCATAAGGTTCAGGACATCAGTCTCGAAAAAGCGGCGGCAAAAATCCCCGGCCGTCGTTGGGTCGGGAATCCGCGTGGCCCCGAGTGCGTCGAGATAGACCTCATCATTGCGCCGCAACTCCAGGTGCTCGATCCGTTCTCCGCCGGCGAGGCTGTTGAAGGCAATGTTCAGGACATGGTCGGATTCGTGGTACGGCCGATGCTGCTTGAGGAGGTGAAGGTTGCGGTCGATGTCCCTGACCAGTCCAATCTTCTGGGCCAGCAGCAGAATGGCTCCAATTCCGCCGGCACTGAGGCCCCGGACGCGATCGGCATACTCGTACTGGATATTCGTCGCGGTCATCATAGGCACAGACCGCTCGGGGCCGGGCGAGTTGTCCAGCCGTTTCTTGATTCGCCGTCGACCCTCTTGGAAGATTCTCTTCTTGCGTGCCACACGCTTTTTTCGGACAGTAGCACTCACTCGAAAGCCTCCTTGTTCTGGAATAGTGATCATGTGATTTCAGCTACATTATTCCAAAAACCTGCGAGGTTTTCGAGCTTTTTTCCAAAAATCGCTCCAGGCGAACTTTAAATCACGCTTGGTTGGGGACTAGAGGCTACCGCATGTTGCGGCTAAGTCCAGCCGAGAACGCTGCCGATCCCTACCTTAACGTCGGGCATTCGGGCTACCCGCCCTCCTGGCGGCCGAGTTCCGCGGACACCATACTCAACCCCGGATAGGGCCACACGATGTGGCATTTGAGGGGCCAAGTCCGGTTTTCGGTGTGCCGTGACAGGCGGCCGCAGAATCGGGGATCGGGGGACACCATACTCAACTCCGGCCCACGTATCGTCCGACAGTGCAGCGGGTCACATCCGGTGCAAACGGTCAGATCCGGTTTGCGGTCTACGCGATGTTCGAGACGCCCTAACCCAGGTGTATGAGGATGACGTTGACAGCCGCGTACCCTGGGGAAGGGCCACGCCAGAATCGATCGCGGCAATCGATCTTTCAATCGAACATCAATAATTGCCCGGATGATTTGATTTCCGGTCTGGCGGCCGGATTAATCTCCAACTCCGTATCCACACGAATCCCAAAATGGGCCGCATCTTCGGGAGCCCCGAACGTCGTGAGCAACTGCCCGAACATCACAATCTTGTGATCGTTGCGGGACAGCAAGAACCCGGCTGCTCGCAGTCGTCCGAGTTTCGCCCGGGCAAATTCGATCCCCTGGGCAACGGTGGGCCGATGTGTGCGAGCTGTGCTCTCTTTCCGGCACACGATGATGATGTCGAGCTGAATCGGCTCCATGGCCTGAGACTTGGGGGCGGCGACCGACATCTCCGCCTTGACAGGTTGTGAGTTGACGACGGTGAAACCGGCTCCCAGTGATAACCCGAATGCAGAAAAGGACCAGTGTCGCGTTCCCTCGCTCAGGTGGTTGGCACCGGTGATCATTCTTGGGTGCCACTGGTCGTACTCGACCAGTGCTTTTGGCGGGAGAACCGACGACCTGATCGACGACAATTACATTTCCCCACCGCGACAATTACAATTCCCCACTCGTCTGTTCCATTGTTCAGGCTCCTTTCTCGACCGTTTTCCCAGTGAGATTTAGTCCTGACGACAACTACCATCCGTTATTCGTTATCCGCCCGCTTGCCATTTTTGACACGTCGGGGCCTTGGTTTCTTAGGTCGCTGCTGACGAATCGGGTTCCTGAACCTGTTTGGCCTGCTCCAAGCGGTAGCTGGGAACGTTGAGCTCCAAGATCACGCTATGGTGGACCAGCCGGTCGATCGCCGCCGCGGTGGTCATCGGGTCCTTGAAAATGTTCTCCCATTTCGAGAACGGCAGATTGCTCGTGATCATCACGCTGCCTCGCTCGTACCGCTCCGCCAGCAGTGTGAATAACACTTCCATCTCCTCCCGACTCTGTTGGACGTAGCCCAGATCGTCGATGATGAGCACCTCGAACTTGGAGAGCCGTTTCAGGTATCGGCTCAACTTCAGGTCGCGCTTAGCAATCAACAGGTCTCTAACCAGCAAGCTGCAGGGACCAAACAGTACCTTGCGCCCGAACGCACTAGCTCTTGTGCAATCCCGCACAGCAAGTGCGTTTTCCCACTCCCAGAACGTCCAAAAGCCAACACGTTCTCTCGGGCATCGACGAAGGCGCTGTCCAGCAACATACGCACCTGCCGGGCGATCTTTGCCGGCAACCGCTTCATGTCGAACCGGGCCAAGCTCTTCTCGACCGGTAAATCCGAATCCCGCAGCCAACGTTCGATCCGGTTCGTCCGCCGGACCTGACACTCCTGTTCGGCGAGTTCCCCAAGGTACTGCTCGTAGCTGAGTGATTCTTGGACCGTGCGCCGGGCTACGTCCTCGAAGCTCTCACGAAACGTGGGCAGGTGAAGTTCCCGCAGGCACTCCACGAGCCGCTGCTTCACTTCCGTCTGCGAAGCCATCCCACACCTCCTTGTGATTGAACAACATATCAAAACTCGACAGATCAGTTGCCTCTACCCGGACCTCCGTGATCGGACAGGGGGGCTCGGAGCATCCGATCCGTTCCCTCACCCCCTGCGCAGTGATCGCCTGCCCCTCCTCCAGCAGGGCTCGTATGGCGCTGTCCACCATTGACTCATTCTCCCGGGCCGCCAGCTCCAAGATTTGCAGATACTCACGCGAGGCCCGGCCGGGTGCGGTCTCGCGCAGCACGTCATAAGCCATTCGAAACCGGCTCGTAGGAAAAAGGTCTTCCCGATACCGATAATTCTCAAACGCGCCGGGCTTGCGCACCAACCAATCGATCACGTGCCTGTAGTTGATGCGATGCTTCCGCTGCCCGCGAAGGCGTGGAAGCCGTTCGACGACCTTGCCGGCAAACCACACTTCCAACTCGTCGGCGTAGAGCCGGACGTCTACCCGCTCGTCGATCAAACGGCTGTCTACCGAATAGACGTTGCGGTCCACATGAATGATGCTCCCGGGATAGACTCGAACCCGCGCCCGCTTGTAGCTCTCTAATCGCGTTGGGGGAAGCGCACGCAGTACGGCCTGTTCCTCGGCGAAGCGCGACCGGCGGCCGGCATTGCGCTGGTCTAGGATCTCCCGTAGGAATCGAGCGTAAGCCGCGCGGTCCATGAAGTCACGGTTGCCACGTAGAAGCAGGGCCTGGTCCACAGCCTCCTTGAAGCGGTAATGGCTCTGCTCGGCGTCCCCGTTCTCGTGAGCCTGGCGTGCGTTGATCTTCTCCATCTCCAGGCCGTAGTGGTCCATCAGCGCCTGGTACCGCCCGGTGAACTCCTTAGCGCTAGAAGCGTTGTTTACGGCCAAGCTCATTCGGTCGGTTCGGTGCCGCTGGGGCGAGCCGCCCACCTCCCACAGGGCATGCTGCAACCCGTCGCTTAGGCTCTCGAAGCTCTCGGAGAAACAGATCGAGGCCGTCTCCCAGTTCGAGTAGGTCAGAACGAAATGATAAACCATGTGATCGAACGGCTGGCCGCCGAGAGTCACGGCCAAGCTTGTCATATGGGTGAAATCGGACGCACCCAACCGGCCAGGATGATGAGTCTGTGCGAAGAAGACCTCCTTGGGTGGACCAGAGATTGCTTCCCACTGACGCACTCGACGTTGAAGCGTGCGCAGTTGACCGTCTGCGAATCGACCCGGGTAGCGGCGTTGAAGCCACTCGAACAAGATTTTCGCCTGCAAGCCGGGGCTGAGTTCCAGTTGCTCACGCACCTCCTCCCAGACGTCTGCGAAGGGGTCTTCTCGAGTGCGCCATGTTCGCGGCCAGGTCTCCAGCTCGCTGGGGAGCTTCGCCTCGTCCCGGTACTTCCGTGCGGTCTTACGGTCCATGTCCACCCTCATTGCCGCAACCGATAGCGGCTTCCGTGAATGCAACAATGCGTGCAAACGCCTAACTTGTCGATCCGTGACAGCCATGGTGATCCTCCCTCCTGGTTGGAGAATCACCAATTTGATATCAACTGGCGTCGGTGGGGAATTCTAATTGTCGTTCGAAGGGATGCGGTGGGGAATTCTAGTTGTCGTCATGGGGAATTCTAATTGTCGCTGATCAGACGACCTCCGGTCATTGCCCGAGGGCGATCACCGGGTTACACGCAGCGGCCATGAGTGGCTATCGAAGGACCGTCAAGCGATTTCATGAGCCCGGTGATTGCCGCGAGTTGACTTTCTCATGCTATCGACGGATTCCACTCATGACCAACGACTAACGGAATGAAGACACTGGTCGGGTACGACCAGTGGCACCCAGAAATGCTTACCAGTCCCGCACGCCGTGCTACCGTGGAATCACAACGCCTTGCCTCTGCATCAATTAAAGCCAATTCAACGGTATTGCGGCGAGGTCCGAGATCGAGCAGCACTTGACTCGCGGCGATCCGGTGGCCGTCAGACGATCGGCCGGCGCTGTCGTCCCTCACGGCACACGAGGGCCCCGCTGCGATCCGCGAACCCTCCATTCCTGACGATCTCTTTGGTTGTTGGTCTCCCCCCCCTCGTAACCGCTACAGCCGGAATCCCTCGCGAGGATTCTTTGCGAGAACGGCAACCAATCATGTCGGCCAACTTTATTCAGCAACTCTCTACATCCCCAATCCCGCCAACGTTCTGACGCACGGAATAGCGTCCAATTGCGGGCATAGACTTCTCACTTGCGCACACCCTGTTTCATAATGTATCCAGAGGATTAAGTGTGCGAGATCTAGGGCATGGGCCGCACCTCCTCTTTCACCTCTTGCAAGCGACGACAACATCAAGAAGCTCAGCCCAGCCGTCGTGTCTGGCACGCCGGTGCACAAGGCCGTCGTTTCCGCGGCAAACGCCCGCGCGACCGACGCCAGGAACAACAATGACCCGACAGATGGCTAGAACTGTTGCCGCACAGGGGTCGGGCTTCTTTGCGGTAGGTCAGGCTTTCCAGCCTGACATTCCAAGGAGTCAGGCTGCAAAGCCTGACCTACAAAAGACCTGGCTGTTTAGCCGTGTGTCGCGTCGTCGAAAAACGAGGACCTCTCCCGTACCGGGCCCTACCTGTCGCGGCTCGGCTCAACCCGGCCGCTTGACCCACTCACATTGCCCCGCAACCGGAGTCCCCATTCATGCCGACCTCCCAGAAGATGATCGAAAGTAATCGCAGGAATGCGCAAAAGAGCACAGGGCCTCGTACATATACTGGTAAGAACATATCAAAATATAATAGATTGAGACACGGTCTCACCGCGGCCACGGTGGTGATTCCGACCGAGGAGAGAGCCGCGTTTGACGAGCGGATGGGCGACGTCGCGGAGACAGTTGCATGCCGCAGTGTTCTGGAGGAGCTCCTGGTCTCGCAACTGGTCCATGCGTCGTGGGTGCACGACCGCTCAGTGAAGATCCAGACCGCGAGGCTGAGTGCCAGTATCGAAGGTGCATCGGCCCGCGAGTTTGAGGAGGTCTGCACGCTCGGGCAGCGACTGTTTCACGATCCCAGAGTTCCCAATGAGATCTCAGGCGCCATTCCCTGGGACCATGTCGGATCGCGGACCTCGCACACGGGAGCCGCTTGCAACCCCAACGATCCGGCCATGATCGTGCGAATCCTCAGCTCGACCGTCGTGGGCTGCCAGTGGCTCCTGGACAACTGGGCGGAGCTCAAGGAGCTCCTTGATGACGGAGGGGTCTGGCAGGGCAACCATAAGTTCAAGGCCGCAAGACTCATGGGGAAGCAACCGGCCGATTGCCTGAACTCCAGGAAAATTGCAACTCTCTACGTCGCGAGCTGGTCGCTCAATTCGTTGCGCGGCCACGCGTATTCCGAGCAGCGCAGCGACTTCGGGCGCCGCGAGTACCGGCACTACATTCGAAGAGTGCGGGCAACATGGCCAGATATGATCAATGCCATCGATCATGTGAACGCGCGGCGAGTACTGGTGCGGATTGTCGAAAAGGAGGTCGAAGCCGTGCAGGCGAAGCTCGCTCTCGCCCGCGAGCGAGCCGCCAGCGACGAGGCGCGCCGGGCCGACTGCCTGTCGTTCGACGACACGCACACAGGAGAGCTGCTCAGGCGATACGAAACGGCTAGTCACAAGAAGTTCGTGCGCTCTCTCCACGAGCTTTTCAAGCTCCGCCGCGCGGCCGAGGCGGCCGGCTGCGAGGAGCTGTTCGATCCCGGCGCAAGACGACGGTCGCCGGAGGCAGAAAATCGCGACCCTGACAACTCCGACAATCCGCAAAATGGTAACGGGCCGCAGACCACCGACAACTCCTGCAATCCGCAACGAGACCACTGGCAACCGGCAACCGACGACTCGTCGAGGGCTCCGTGTTTTTTACCGACCGAAGCCATTGAGGATTGCGCAGCCGCACCAAACAACCCGAGCGGCAAAAGTTCTGGCGCCGACCGCGACAATCTGGCCCCGACTGGGCCTGGATGCGAACCAAACCTGCGCCACGCGGTGAGTTCTCAATGCGAACCCAGCGACAGAACGGTGACCGGGGCTCAAACCGCGCCAGACCGCCCGGCCGTCGCTGGTGCGGATGACAATCCCACCACGTGGCGGCTCCCCACTGCGATGCACCTGCTCTTGTTGATTGTTCTCATGGTGCAAGCATTGACGCTCTTGGCCGCTTCCGATCACGACGTGGCCGGTCGTGTCGACGACGTGCCCACGTTCCTGCTCGCCCCTCCCGGCGGTTTGAACTCGCCATCCTATTCAACTCCGGCGGACGCACGTGGGAATGACGCACCCTCACCCGATCACTCGCCGCGCGAGTTTCCGGCCGAGAATCCGGCCGAGCGCGGCGGAGCTCTGCTCGATCAAAGCCTCGGGATCGTGCAAGAACCGATGAAAGTACTCGAAGGTCACATAGCCCTCGTAGCCTCAAGGAGACGATGCTCAGGAACTGCGCGAATATCAATATCAGTTGCCGGATAGTCGCCTTTCGCTCCGCGAAAGTTGTGGAGGTCAGTGCTTTCCGTGGTTAAAAACTCCGCCATTGTCTGGGCTCGTTTCCCGGTCATTTGATGGCGATTCGCCAGACTCCGCTTCAATCTGTGCCCGGAAGGTAAGCGGTTTGCGCAACGATCAGATCACGCATTCGCGACTTCACCGAACCGCGATCGGATTCAGAAAGGAGTCGATCGAGATTGTGCCTTGACTCCCCACGGCAAAAAGTGCGTGATGGGGAGGATTCCTGATTGTGCTCCTGGACGCTCGTTTCCCGATTATTCCGATAACAGCGAGGCTCGGTCATCAAGAAGGTCATCGTCGTCGGTCTGGATGGTCTCGAACCGCGCATCGTGTCGCGGTTGCTCGAAGGGAACCAATTGCCGCACCTGGCACGGCTCAAGGATCGCGGCGGTTTCTCGCGCGTTGCCACCACGCGTCCGGCCCAGACGCCGGTCGCTTGGTCCACGTTCGCAACGGGGACAAACCCCGGTGGACACGGGATCTTCGACTTCCTGCGTCGCAATCCCAAAACTTATCTGCCCGACCTCGCTCTCAATCGCTATGAGCAGAAGAATGCGTTCCTTCCCCCCAAGGCCGTCAATTTGCGGCGCGGCACACCGGTCTGGGATATTCTGAAAACGGCTGGCCTTGGCTCGACTGTGCTCCGCTGCCCGTGCACCTATCCCCCCGATTCGCTCCGCGGCCAGATGCTCTCGGGGATGGGTGTCCCCGACCTGAGAGGAGGGCTTGGCACAGCCACGTTCTATACGACGAGCGCAGATGAGAGACCACGCGAGAGCGAGAACGTGGTCCGCCTTCAGGCGATCGGCGACCGGGCATTCAGCGCTTATCTCGTCGGTCCGCGTAATCCCAAGACGGGGGGCGACCTGCGCCTGGAAATCACGCTTCGGGTCGATTCCGAAGGCAAGCGCGTCGTGCTTCAATCGGATGGATCACCCAAAGAGCTGGTGATCGGCCCCCACGGTTTCAGCGACTGGCTGCGCGTCAAGTTCAAGCTCGGGCTCTTGCAATCGATCCGTGGGATGGTGCGGTTTCATCTCGTTCGTTGCGAGCCCGACCTTGCCTTGTACGCTTCCCCGATCAATTTCGATCCGGAATCACCGCTCTTTTCGATCAGCGAACCGCCCGAGTATGCCGGTGAGCTCGCCCGGCGCATCGGCCTGTATTACACAACCGGCATGGTCGAAGATCATGCCGGTCTCAACAACGAACGGATCTCGGAGGAGACGTTTCTCGACCAGTGCGCAATCGCGTGGAGCGAGCGCGAAGCGATGATGCTGCACGAGCTGAAGTCGTTCGAGTCCGGGTTGTTCTACTGCTTGTTCGACACCCCCGATCGGATTCAGCACCTCTTCTGGCGCTTCGGCGAGCCCGATCACCCGGCCAATCGCGGCGAGCAACCGGATGCCCGGTTTACCGAGGTCATCGCTGACGCCTATCGCCGATGCGATGTAATCGTTGGCAAGGCCCTCGAGTATGCCGACGATCAGACGTTGTTCATCGCACTGTCCGATCATGGATTTAACAGCTTTCAGCGCGGCGTTCACCTGAATTCCTGGCTTTTGACCAATGGCTTCCTGGCACTTCGCGAAGGAGCCCGGCCCGGCGAGGCAGCCGGTGACCTCCTCCGGCAGGTCGACTGGGGACGGACCAAGGCCTATGCCCTGGGGCTCAGCGGGATCTACCTCAATCTCAAAGGCCGGGAGCAGGAAGGTCTGGTCTCCCGTGATGATGCGGATTCGGTGAAGAAGGCCTTGGTCGAAGCGCTATCCGGCCTGGTCGATCCCCACCGCCAGGGTACTCGTGCCATCGAGCGGGTGCTGCCGCGCGAACAGGTCTATCAGGGGCCCTACGTGGAGGAAGCACCCGATCTGGTGGTCGACTTTGCTCCGGGATACCGCGTCTCCTGGTCGACATCGATGGGCGGCGTCGCCGAGGAACATTTTGAAGACAATGTCAAGAAGTGGAGCGGCGACCACATCATCAACCCGGACCGGGTCCCCGGCGTCCTGTTCATGAATCGGCCGTTCCGTGGAGAGATGCCGCGGCTCCTGGACCTGGCGCCGACGATCCTGGCTTATCTGGGGGTTCCCAAGGGTCAGGCGATGGAAGGAGAGTCGCTCTTGCCATGAAGATTCTTGTCTTGGGTCTTGATTGCGCCGCTCCGGAACTGCTCTTCGGCTTCGACGATCTGCCCAACATTCGCCGCCTCATGGATGCCGGTGCTTACGGCCGGCTCGAGAGCGTGATCCCGCCGATCACCGTACCTGCCTGGATGTGCCTGGCGACTAGCCAGGACCCGGGATCACTGGGAGTTTACGGATTCCGCAACCGCGTCGACCATTCTTACGACGGTCTGAGCATTGCCACGTCGCGATCGATCACAGCGCCAGCCATCTGGGACCAGCTCGCGATGGAGGGCAAGCGATCGATCATCGTGGGCGTGCCCCCGGGCTACCCCCCGCGCCGGATCAACGGCATCTCGGTTGGCTGCTTCTTGACTCCTGATACAGAAAAAAATGTTTTCACCCATCCGGCGGAGGTGTCCGAAGAGATCCGCCAGTTAGTGGGCCGCTATCCGGTCGACGTGCAAGGCTTCCGGACCGAGAACAAGGCATGGCTTCGCGACCAGATCTTCGCGATGAGCCGAACCCAGTTTCAGGTCGTCAGGCACTTGCTCAAGACCAAGGAGTGGGACTATTTCCAGTTCGTCGATATCGGCCTGGACCGGGTCCACCACGGTTTCTGGAAGTATCACGACCCGCAGCATGTCCTCCACGAGCCCGACAGCCCGTTCGGAGAGACAGTGCATGACTACTACCGCCAGGTCGACGGAGAAATCGGCCAGGTCCTGGAGCTCTTGAGCGAAGACACGATTGTCCTGGTGGTGTCCGACCACGGCGCACAGCGACTCGACGGAGGCTTCTGTGTCAACGAGTGGCTGGTGCGAGAAGGGCTGCTCGTGCTCAAGAGTTATCCCAGAGAGGTTACTCCGTTTTCCAAGCTCGACGTCGACTGGGAGAAAACCAGGGTCTGGAGCGAGGGAGGCTACTACGCGCGTGTATTCTTGAACGTGAAGGGGCGCGAGCCGCAGGGCGTGATCGAGCCGGCCGGTTACGAGGCATTCCGCGACGAGATCAAAGCAAAGTTCGAGGCGACTCTGGACATACAGGGTAAGCCGCTGGGGACTCTGGTGTTCAAGCCCGAGGAGATTTATCACAATGTCCGCAACGTGGCTCCGGACCTGATCGTTCACTTCGGTGCGCTCTACTGGCGTTCGATCGGGGGTGTCGGCTATCCGGAGATTCACATTCTCGAAAACGATACAGGTCCCGACGACTGCAACCACGCTCAATTCGGATCATTCATCCTGGCGGCCTCGAACAATCCTTTACAGGGTGAGTTTTCAGGCGCCCATCTCCTGGACATCGCGCCCACGCTCCTGGAGCTGGGCGGATACGAAATCCCGTCTTCGATGCAAGGACGATCGCTCGTTGCCGGCAGGCGTCCGGCATCTCCCGATCCCCAAGGGTACACGCCCGATGACGAGACGATCGTTCGAGATCGCTTGAGTGGCTTGGGGTACATCGGCTGAGCAAGCCGTGCGTTTCGCGCGTGCGAGCGCAGAATAAGAACACCAGTCGGTTCGCCTCATTCTTTCGTGAACTGCTTGCCACACAGTGCCCGGAATGGATATCTTATTCTTGCAGCTTCTCCGTCAACACTCGTGTGGGATTCTGTCCCCTGGTCGATGGCAGCCTCCTGAGATCAGATCGTCAAGTATCTGAGGGATCAGATCAGATCAAAGCGTGATGAGCTCAACGGTCCGCAAGCGACTGATGCAGTTCTGGATCGGGGCGCTTTTTGTGCTCTGTTTCCAGGTTCTTGCCGGTCCGCGCGCCGCTTGGGCAGGTTGCGGCCGCCTCGTTGTCTCACAATCCGGGCGGTGGCTTGACTTCAACCGGCTCGATCCGCTCATCGTTGGAAAAGCTTTCGTCACAAACCCGGCAGATGCCCCAGGACATAGAGCGCAGCCCATGCCCGGGCAACGTGTGCCATGCTCAGGTCCAAGCTGTTCCAGCCGGGTTCCCGCACCTCTGTCCACAGTTTCTCAAGAGTCGGATAGCCTCGATCACTGGGGTAGCCTGAATGCAGCGACGCTTGATCAGTTCGTCGCACCGTCGGGCTTGATCACAGACCTTCCGGCACCGAGTCCCCGCGGGCGGAAGCCTTCCATCTTTCATCCTCCCCCCGCCTGACATGTCCGATCGAGATTGATTCCCCCGGTGCCTCTGGCTGGTCTGACCACTTGTCAAGGTGCTGCGGTCGCGGTCCGGGATGGCCTCGGTTGAGCCAGGCGGCGATCGTCTGCGCAAGCAGACGGTCATATCTAATATTATCTATACGGTTTTTCAAGGAGTCATGGTCATGACGAGACATCGAGCTGCATTCACGTTGATCGAGCTTCTGGTGGTGATTGCCATCATTTCGGTCTTGATCGCCTTGCTTCTGCCGGCCGTGCAAGCAGCGCGCGAGGCTGCCCGGCGGATCCAGTGCACCAACAACCTCAAGCAGTTCGGGCTGGCGCTCCACAACTACATCGATGCGTTTCAATGCCTCCCCTTCGGCAAGGGAGACAACTACATGTCTGAGATCATGAGTGCGCCGACCTATGGCCGCTGGTCCACGCACAGCCAGGCGCTCTTGTTTCTCGAGCAGACTTCGCTGTTCAACGCCATCAATTTCAATCTGCCGCCGGAAACCCCGTTCATGGACAACTACAACATGGGGTTCATGCCGGTATTTCAGGACCCGAATCGCGAGAACGCGACGGTTTGCCGGATCGCGATTTCGGCATTTTTCTGTCCTTCCGATCCAGCGGGCCCGGCCAGCTCGCCCGGTTGGAACGGCGGCAACAACTACTACGGCAACGAGGGATCGTGGCTCTGCGACGCTTGCCAGCAGACCCCCAGCACGATCGCCCCGGGCTATCTTCCTCAAGGGCCGCTGTTTAACCGAAGTTGCGTCAACCTGGCCAGCATGACCGATGGAACCACCCAGACTGCATTCCTCAGTGAACGGCGCCGTGGGCAGGGAACACCCGACTACAGATTCGACATGTACATGATGGGTATGGCGATGACCATCGACCAGACATGGCAGATGTGCAATACCATGGACATGACGATGGCCATGCCTCTGACAAGCTGGATGGGGGCGACCTGGGCGATCGGCGACATGAGCTCCACGACCTACAATCACGTTTCCACTCCCAATTCGCGCACTTGTGCCTCGGAGGGCAGTGGTATGATGATGCCGGGAATGTCGATGGCCAACATGGCCGTGCAGCTTCCGCCGTCGAGTTACCATCCGGGCGGTGTCAACCTGATGTTGGGTGACGGATCGGTGCGATTCATCAAGGAGACGATCGCCTTGAACGTCTGGCGCGCCTTGAGCACTCGGAACGGCGGCGAGGTTGTCAGCGGCTCCGATTATTGAGGATCCATCCGCGAGGCTGGAAACCAAGGCAATCCGGCGCCAGGGTGAACCGAACGCGACGGGCAGAAGCGTCCCGTCGCGTCTTCTTTCTTGAAAGGGACCGCGGGTTTCTCTCGCGCGGCATCATGGGATTGAGCACTGGCGAGAAAATTGTGGCCGGGGAAATCCGCTTGACTCGCCGGCTGGGTCTCGGTACGGCGACGGCACTCGTCGTCGGGGAAGTGATCGGTGTTGGCATTTTCTTAACTCCGGCCGGCATGGCCAAGAGCTTGGGGTCGCCGTTCTGGCTCCTGTCGGTCTGGCTGGCGATGGGAGTGGCCGCGATTGGCGGTGCGGTCTGTTATGGAACACTGGCGGCCAGGTATCCGGAACCCGGGGGGACTTACATCTATCTCAGGGAAGTTTACGGCCGCCGCACGGCCTTCCTCTACGGTTGGCTGTCGCTCTTGGTGACCGACCCCGGCCTCACGGCCATGCTGGCCGTGGGGCTGGCGCGGTACGCAGGTCATGTCGCTCCGCTGTCACCGTGGGGGCTCAAAGCCGTCGCAGTGGGATCCGTCGCCTTGCTGGCTGCTGTGAACATTTTCGGGGTCTCGCTGGGCTCCCGGGTCTTGGGCACACTCGCCACGCTGAAACTCGGCTTGCTGGCGTTCCTGGTGTTCTGGGGCTTCTCATTCGGACAGGGCGATTGGACCAACCTCACGCCCTTCTGGTCACAGAGGGCGGGTTCTGATCCCCTGTTCCCGGCACTGGCGGGTGGATTGATCGGGGCCTTCATTGCATTCGCCGGCTGGTGGGACGCGACCAAGATTGCGGGCGAAGTTCGTGACCCTCGGCGCACCTTGCCGCGTGCACTCGTCCTTGGTGTTTCGATCGTGACGGTCGTTTACATTGCCGTGAGCACAGTATTCCTCTACCTGGTGCCGGCGGACCGAATCGCGATCGACGACCAGGCCTTCGCTGCGTTGGCGGGCGATGCTCTGTTCGGACGACGGGGAGAAATTGCGTTCGCGATCATTGTGATCGTCTCGGTGGCAGGCAGCCTGGCCGCCATCCTCATGGCAGCACCCCGCGTCTATTACGCCATGGCGCGAGATGGACTGTTCTTTCCCAGCTTCGCAGCCGTCGACCCTCGCCGCGGTTCTCCCGCGCGCGCGATTGCGATCCAGGCAACACTAGCGGGCACTCTGGCACTGACCGGCAGCTTCAGCCAGATCCTTTCTTACTTCATGGTCCCCACTCTGGTCTTCCTGGCGCTGACCGTGGCTGCGATCTTCGTCCTCCATCGCAAATTCCCGAGTGACCCTTCCGTGGCAACCCCGGGCTACCCCGTCTCGCCCTTGCTCTTCTTGGTCCCGATCCTGGCGGTGATCGTCATGGGGATCCTGGGCGACCCTGTGCATTCCACGATCGGACTGATCGTGGCGGCGCTCGGTGTGCCGGTGTCCGGGTGGGTGTTGTCGCAGCACCCAACCGCCGCTCTGACGGCAGTCACTCGATCGGATGATGAGTCGGCGGCTTCGGCCTTAGCAAGTGCTGACCATCCTTCCATCACGACAATCGGAACGAACTCCTGACAGGGAAAACGAGGAAACGAATATGGCATGGATTCGAACAGTTCCCCTGGACGACGCCGACGATCGCTTGCAGAAGGCGATGGCGGATCAACGAGCGCTCTATCCCCCCGAGTACGCACAGCCGGTTCAGGAGCTCGACCAGGGGCTACCGGGCATCGTCGCGTCGCACACGCTGATTCCGCAGGCACTCCATCACGCGTTTGCCACGTACGGCTCCTTGATGTCGCCCGATCTGCCGCTGTCCCGCCGGCAGCACGAGATGATCGCCACGATGGTGTCGCTAACTAACAAGTGCCATTACTGAATTGTGTCTCACGCAGAGTTTCTGCGTCGGGTCACCCTGGATGATGCACTTGTCCAGGCACTGCGTGAAGACTACAAGCGAGCGCCGATCACGGAAGAAGAGCGAGTGATGATCGACTACGTGGTCAAGCTGACGAAAAATGCAACCAGAATCTCTCCGCTCGACCACCAGCGGCTGCGCGGTGCAGGCTTTGACGACCGCGCGATACTCCAGATCACGCTGATTGCAGCCTGGTTCAATTACATCAATCGAGTGGCCGATGCGCTGGGAATTGGCCGGGAGTGAGCTTGCAAAGCTCACCCGAGCAGTCTCGGCTCGTCGTGCTCCTCCTCAACGACCTCGAACACATATCCGTTCGGGTCACGGAAGAAGAACCGCTCAAACGGCGTCTCTCGCACGGGCTCGATCAGGGTTGCACCCTCGCGCTCTAGCCGCACTTTCAATCGGGGAAACTCGGCGAGTGCAAAAGTCACCGCGATATGCCGGCCGAACTCCCGCTCGAATCGCGATGGCTCAAAATCGGGTTCCTCGATCAGATGCAGCTCTACCTCTGGCGAGATCGCCAGCCACGCGGCTGCCGGTGTAATGTTGCCGGGCCGTGCCACTGGCTGCCAGCCCAGTGCTTCGCGGAAGAAATCGACAGATCGCCCTACGTCACGGGTTGCCAGAGTAATGTGTGCCAGTCCCACGACATCGGTCCTCGCAACTCTCGGGTTGTGGACTCTTTCTGTGTTCCCTCATAATAACAAACAATCGCCGAGATCCCGCTCACTCACCGATTTGTGCAAGGCCAGGACCCTCATGCGAGGAAATGGAGTGATACGCCGCTCAGGCTGGGCCGCGGCCTTGCTCACTTTTCTTGCCCCGTTCGCGCGGGGCTCGGACGGAAAGCCCCATCCGAGCCTTGAGCACGACATCCTGCCGCTCTTGAAGGCTCGATGCCTGAAGTGTCATAGTCCAAACAACCCCAAGGGCAAGCTCAACCTGAGCAGTGCACGGTCAGTGGCGCGGGGCAGTTCGAGTGGACCGGTGATCGTGCCGGGCAACCCGGACGAAAGCCTGCTCTGGGAACTCGTCTCGAACGACGAGATGCCGCCGCGGCCGGAAGAGCCTCTGGCCGACGACGAGAAGACCTTGCTACAGCGGTGGATTGAACAGGGTGCCAGGAAGTTGCCCAATGCTGCGGAGGTCAGCCGCACCGCGCCCGGGACAGACCACTGGGCGTTTGCACCGGCAGCTCGACCTGTGCCGCCGACAGTATCCAACCAGAACCGCGTGCGCACCGTGGTTGACCGGTTCATCGAGAGAGCACTCGAAGATCAAGGTCTTGCCCTTGGCCCGGACGCGGATCGAACGACCCTGATTCGCCGGCTGTCCTTTGATTTGACGGGCCTGCCACCACGGCCCGAAGAGATTGCGGCGTTCGTCGCTGACCGCGACCCGGCCGCATACGAAAGGCTCGTCGACCGCCTGCTGGCTTCGCCTCACTACGGCCAGCGCTGGGGTAAATACTGGCTGGACGCATCGGGGTACGCTGATTCCAATGGGTATTTCAGCGCGGACAGCGACCGCACTTTGGCGTACCGCTACCGCGACTATGTCATTCGCGCATGCGATGCTGATCGGCCGCTTGACGTGGTTGTCCGCGAACAGTTAGCCGGCGACGAGATGTCGGGCAAGCGGTCGGGCCCGGAAGCAACCACCGCCGTGATCGACAAGTTCATTGCGACACACTTCCTGCGCAACGGACAGGATGGCACTGGTGAGAGCGATGGTAACCCCGACGAGGTGCGCGCCGACAAGTATGCCGTGCTGGAGGGAGCCATCCAGATTATTGGCTCATCGCTTCTTGGTCTCACGCTTCAGTGTGCCAAGTGTCACGACCACAAGTTCGAGCCAGTCACTCAGAAAGAGTATTATCAGTTCCAGGCGATTCTTTATCCGGCATTCAACGTCGAGCACTGGCAAAAGCCTGATGATCGCGTGGTGATTGCGGGATCTCGATCCGAGCAAGCGCGATGGCAGGCCCATGAGAAGGCGATCGACACCCGAATCGACTCTCTCAGGCGGTTGTTGGTCTCGGAGCCGGACGCCGGGAAGAAGGAGAAAGCGCTCGAACGGGTCATCGCGTCCGAGAATGCCCAGCGGCTGCCGAACCCAGGTCAGATTGCGTGGGTCGGCGACGTCTCGGAGAGCCCGCCCGAGATTCCACTCCTCATCCGCGGGAACCCGGCAACGCCCGGTCCCAAAGTTGGTCCGGGCGTCTTCGCCTTTTTGACCGATCCAGACAATCGATACGACCGAAAGCCGCCGTTTCCGGGATCGCGATCAACCGGTCGTCGGCTTGCACTGGCGCGGTGGATCACCAGGCCCGGTTCCCGGCCTGCGGCTCTCTTGGCGCGTGTGCTCGCTAACCGGCTCTGGCAGCACCATTTTGGCGTCGGGCTGGCGGCGACATCCGACAACCTCGGTTATTCCGGGTCTTTTCCGACGCATCCCGAGCTGTTGGAGTTTCTCGCCGCCGAGCTCGCCCGGGTGCGATGGAGCGCCAAGGCGCTGCATCGCCTGATCTTGAACTCGTCGGTCTTTCGCCAGTCGAGTGTGGTGCGCCCGGAGGCCGCGCACATCGACCCCGCCAACCGGTTGCTGGCGCGGTTCCCGGTCCGCCGTCTCGACGCCGAGGCCATACGTGACGCGATGCTTGCTGCCTCCGGCGAGCTGGATGATCGCCAAGGGGGGCCGTATGTACCAACCGAGCGCACCGCATCGGGGGAGGTGGTCGTCGCGGAATCGACTGCCGGTGCAACCCGCCGCTCGGTGTACCTACAGCAGCGCCGCACAGAGACCGTGAGTCTACTTGAGGTGTTCGATGCTCCCTCGATTGTCACGACATGCCCCCGCCGTCTCCCATCGACAATTCCGCTTCAGTCGCTCAGTTTGCTGAATTCCGATTTCGTGATCGCCCGCGCGCACCAGCTCGCGCGGCGGATCGAAGCCGGCTGCAAATCTGAGGGCAACGGCGAACCGGACGGCAATCGATTCATCGAGCGAGCCTTCCTGCTCACTCTGGGCCGGCCACCGGAACAGGACGAACAGAACGCCGCCCGGCGCTTCCTTCAGACCCAGCCTTCCCATTATCCTGGCGCTCCGACCGATTCGCACCGCCGCTCGCGGGCTGATTTCTGCCAGATGCTCCTTGCCAGTAACGCTTTCCTCTACGTTGATTGATCGACGCTGCCCATGATCCCCACTCGACCGCTGGCTCAACCGCTGTACTGTCTGAACCGCCGGGGCTTTTTGAGCCGATATGCCGGCGCCATCGGGACACTGGCCCTTGCTCATTTACTCGAGCACGATGGTGTGCGCGCCAGAGATAACGCCAGGGGATCTGACCCAGTGGCGACGACCCAGCGAAGCAGTTCTGCTCGAAAGGCCAAAGCTCGATCCGTGATCTGTCTCTTCCAGCACGGCGGTCCTAGCCAGATGGACCTGTTTGATCCCAAGCCGGTGCTGGCCAAGCACCACGGAAAACCCTATCCGGGCAAGCTCGAGATCCATTTCGACAAAGAGGCGGGCAAGCTGTTAGCCTCGCCATTTCAATTTCAGCCGCATGGCCAGTCTGGTATGGTGCTCAGCGAAATCGTGCCGCATGTCGCTCGCATTGTCGATGACCTGACGCTGGTACGCTCGATGACGACGGAGTCGGTCGATCACGAGGCGGCGCTGCGCTTGATTCACACTGGCAAGGTACTGGCTGGCCGGCCGACCTGGGGCTCGTGGGTGGTCTACGGGCTGGGGACGGAAAACCAGAATCTACCGGCCTATATCGTCTTGTCGGACACTGGCGGTCTTCCAGTCGATGGAGTGCGCAACTGGTCGAGCGGCTGGCTGCCTGCCATCGCTCAAGGTACACCGTTTCGCTCGGGAAGCGAGCCTGTGCTCAACCTGAAAACTCCGCGGGGCGTCACTGCCCCTGGTCGCAAATCCCAGCTTCAGTTCCTGGCCGAGCTGAATCGACTGCACGGGAAGCGCCATCCCGGTGACTCCGAGCTCGAAGCTAGGATTGCGAATTTCGAGATTGCCGCTGCAATGCAATTGGCCGTTCCCGAGGCGCTCGACCTCTCAAAGGAGTCGGCAGCCACGCGGCGACTGTACGGCCTGGACAATCCCGTCACACAGAAATACGCTGCCCGCTGCCTGATTGCCCGCCGACTGGTCGAACGAGGTGTGCGCTTCGTCCAGCTGTTTCTGAGCGGCCAACCCTGGGACACGCACAACAAGAACGCGGAGACACTGAGATCACTTTGCGCCGAGACCGACCAGCCCAGCGCCGCTCTGGTCAGCGATCTCAAACAGCGCGGGCTGCTAGACCAGACAATCGTGCTCTGGACGGGCGAGTTTGGGCGACTGCCGATCTCACAGAAGGACGACGGCCGCGACCACAACCGGCACGGATTCTCGCTCTGGTTGGCGGGCGGCGGATTCAAGGCCGGCTACGTTCACGGCGCGACTGACGATTTTGGATATCGGTCGGTGGAACAGATCGTGACTGTCCATGACCTTCAGGCCACCCTTCTCTATGCCCTGGGACTCGACCATCGCAAGCTGACTTACCCCCATGAGGGCCGGTTCGAGAGCCTGACGGATGCCGAGGTCACCAAGGCCCAGGTCGTGCCTGAACTGCTGGCATAGACCGCAAAGTCGCAAGCGAACATCCGGGTCATCTCTGGAAAAGGATGGGTTGTATGCTTCCCTGATCAACGAAAATGCCGCGTGAAGAAACTGGCCATGTCACGACACATGTCTTCGGTGGGATCATCTTCCTTGGGATAGTCGTCGCGATGGCGGAGGATGCATTCGATACCAATCGGGTCGAGCTTGGCCTTGAGCGCCCGTCCGAAGAGGGGGTGATGGATCCCCTGCCCTGGCTTGGCATCAACCGCAAGTGGACCGTCAGCTTCGGCGTAAAACAACAAGACCGGTGGGTCACCCGGTGTGACGTGATTCAGAGGGGATGCGTCGACGTAGAGCCTATGAGCTCGAGGTGATTCGAGATCGGTGTCGGACGTGATCCCGAAAAATGAGCGAAGGGCGGAGTGTTCGTGGGCTCGGCCGCCGATCAGGGCCTTGATGAACCGCGGGTCGTATGAAGTCTGGGCGCCATCAGTCGCCACACACGTCACCCGCGATGACTCGCGGGCGATGGGATCCTTGCTCTCTGGATCAGCCACATCATCATGAAAGCCGACCCAGAGTGCGATACCGGCGCCGGCCGAGCTCCCGGAGGCGGCGATGCGGTCGGGATCAATTCCCAGATCGGCTGCCTTGCTTCGGACGAACTGAATTGCACGTGCACCGTCGAGCATCGGAGCCGGAAACGGCGCCGTTTGCGTCAGCCGATAGTTAGCCGAGGCAACGGAGATCCCCGCACCCAAGCAATTCAACACCAGCGAGGCGGGGATGCTTGCCTTGTCACCACCTCGAAATCCGCCGCCGTGAAAAAAGACAACCAGCGGCACCGGCTGAGTTTGACCGAGTTTGGGTCGTGCCTTCCAAACGTCGAGCACGTTCCGGTCGTGCGGACCATACCGGAGATTCACAACATCCGGGCTTGGCTTGACAAGTTCGAAGAGCCCGAGAGGCCGACCCCAGGTCCGCCACGTCGTGAGCAAGAAAACCAAGAGAAGACTCAACACCGCCACGTAGTGGGTCTGCGGACGAGCGATCATCGGTGCGCCTCAATGTTGAAGATCGCCGTCCGCCCCGCGCGTCTCGCTTGATCGTTAATCGAACTCGCGAGCGATTCACCGCTGGGCAGCAAACTGCGACAACAATAGTCTACCCCATGGGCCGGCCAGTGGCGTAACTCCACAAAACGATCACGATCTCCGGGATCTGTTCTATCTTCCCTTGAGACGGTCTGCTTCGAGGTTAGATCCTCATGGAGCAAGGATGATTGGATGAGGCTTCTGGAAACCTCTTTCCAAGGTGCCAGCGCGCCTGAGGAGACGGTTCGCGCTGGTTCCAATCTCGAGACGAGTGATCTCATGTTTCGCGTTCGTCGTCGCCTGGCCCGGGAAGGCAGCCGCCGCAAAGGTGGTCGGCGGCAATCGCCGCTGTTGCTGGAGCCGCTCGAACAGCGCTGGCTGCTTTCAAATTCCTCTTATGTCGTCACGCTCACGGATGACTCGTTGGCGGCAGGCACCCTGCGTTCGGCAATCCTGGCTGCCAACGCGGACCCGAACCCCGATACGTTTGACATTCAATTCAACATTCCCGCGTCGACGGCCCCTGACCTGAACGTCCCGTTCGAGGCATTTGACCCGTCCACCCAGACATGGCGAATCACCCTGAACAGCCCACTGCCGGCGATCACTCATTCGGTGATTATTGATGGATATTCCCAAGCGAACATCGGGATTCCGTACCGATATCCCGATGAGTTCAGCTCGGCTGTGCAATCACTGACGATGAATGGCTTGCCCACGGGAGGTTCGTTCACCCTGACGACGTCGGCACCGCTGCCTGTCGCGACGGTGACGATTCCGTACGACGCCACGGCGGCCCAGGTGCAGAGCGCACTCGAAGGTGCGATCGGTGTCGGTAATATCGCGGTCAGTGGCGGACCGTTGCCAGCGGGCAGTATGCTCTTGTCGTTTCAGGGCGCCGACTCCGGAGTCGCAATCCCAAGCCTGACCGCGGATTCCACTAACTTGACGGCGCCTTCCGGCGCCAGCGTCGACGTCGAGACGGAGACGGCAGGGGGAACACTGCTCACCCCGACCACGATCTCGACCGTGCCCAACTCGGTCGCGGCTCTCAGCGGAGACAACGCCCAGGTGCGCGTGATCATCGATGGCAGTCAGTCAGGCGTGGCGACGGGGCTCGAGCTTGATGCCTCCGACAGCATCATTCGAGGCCTTGCCATCGAGGGCTGCGGCGTTGGCATCTCTGTCCCCAACCCTGACGACGTCGGCGACCTGATCCAGGGTAACTTCATCGGCGATTTGTTGATTTACCCGGTTGATCCGCTGACGGGCGCGCCGCTTCCATCGCCGGACAACGTTGGACTTGCCGGCCCGGCGAACACCCAGGAAGCGATCATGCTGGGCTCGGACAATGCAACTGTGGGGGGGCTTGATCCCGACGAAGCAAACGTCATCTGCGGTAACGGAGCCCAGGGCGTTTTGATCGAGCCAGGTGCCTCCGGCAATCAAGTGCTTGGAAATCAGATCGGTGTCGCCGGACCTTCTTCCAACGGGCTTTATTTCCGGCAGGGCAACGGCGCCGAGGGGGTTTTGATCGAATCGTTGGGAACTGCCGGAAACCCGTCGAGCATCGTTTACGCATCGAGCAACGTGATCGGGGGCGTCGGATCGGGAGCCGGCAACATCATCTCGGGCAACCAGAGCTACGGCGTACACATTGTTGGGGTCGGCGCGACCCGGAACCTCGTCGAGGCCAACTACATTGGTGTCGCTCCCGGGGGGGGCTATGTTCTGGGTACAGGGGATCCGGGAAACCAGGCAGACGGCGTGCGAATTGATGACGCGCCTGATAACCAGATCGGCGGGCCAGTGGCGAGCGACGGCAACGTCATCTCGTCGAACCAAGGCGCCGGCGTTTATATCACAGGTGGCGACGGCAGCGGAAACACCGTCCTCAACAACATCATCGGATTGACCTCTTCCGGCGGTACGGTGCTCGGCAACGACGAGGCCGGGGTGGCTGATTATTCACCTGGGACCTCAATCGGTCCCGGCAATGTCATTTCGGCCAACCTGATCGGCGTCCTGATTTCCGGCGCCTCGGCCACTGGAATCGTCATCCGTGACAATTTGATCGGCACCGACTCAAGCGGCACTACCGACCTGGGCAATGCCGAGGACGGCGTGGACATCGAAAATGCCACTGGTGTTACCGTCGAGGGGGACAACCAGGGATCTCAGGTCATTTCAGGCAACCTGATCGGAGTGGAGATCGACGGCGCGACCTCGACGGGTAACCTCGTCGCAGGCAATCGGATCGGGACTGACATCTCAGGGACAGCCGACCGCGGCAACTCAGAGGAGGGAGTCTTGATCGAGGGTGCCTCTGGAAACACGGTCGGCGGGACGACATCAACCGCCCTGAACGTGATCTCCGCCAACCAGTGGGGAATCCGGCTGGACGGTGCGACCGCAACCGGGAACCTGGTCGAAGGAAACGACGTCGGCACCAACCTGGGCGGCACAGCACCGCTGGGAAATGAAATCAACGGCATCATCATCAGCAACAGCGCTTCAGACAACACGATTGGAGGCACAGGCGGCGGACAGGGAAATACGATCGCCTACAACGTAGCAGCCGGTGTCAGCGTGGGACCAGGAACGGGAGACTCGATCCTCTCGAACAGTATGTTCGAAAATGGCCAGCAGGGAATCGTGCTGGTCAATAATGGGAACGATTCTCAGACTGCGCCGGTTGTCACTGGGGTAAGCGGCGGCGGCACGGGTAGCAACATCGAGGGGATGCTCTCCAGCCTGACAGACACCAGCTTCCTGATCCAGTTCTTCAGCAGCCAGGTTCCAGATCCATCGGGCGTCGGCCAGGGTCAGACGTATCTGGGCTCGACGATCGTGACGACCGACGCGAGCGGCAATGCTTCGATCAACTTTAATCTGGCGAGCGGTCTTGCCGTCGGGAACTGGTTGACGGCAACCGCGACGAACGAGGCCAACGGGGATACGTCGGCGTTTTCCAACGCCCTTTCGGCACAACCGGTGAGCGTTGCGTTCGCGATGGCGGATGTTACGGTCGATTCAACCGGACTCGTGGCGACGATCAACGTCCAGCGGTCCGGTAACCAAAATGTGGCAGTTTCGGTCAGCTATGCCACGTCAAACGGCTCAGCAATTGCTGGTCAGGATTACACAGCCGAAGTCGGCACGTTAACATTCCCGCCGAACCAATCAGACGAAACGTTCACGGTTCCGATTCTCGCGAACCCCGATCGCTCGACGAGCTTTTCAACAGTCAACCTGACTCTCAGCCAACCAGTCGGCGGCGCCACCCTGGGCGCAATCAGCTCATCGACCCTGATCATCACCAACAACGCTAACCCCAACGTCTCGTCATTCGTCGTGGACAACACGGGGGACTCCGGTCCGGGTACGTTGCGGCAGGCGATCATGAACGCCGATTCCGACACCAACCCTGGCGTCGACAACATCGTGTTCGATATCGTTGCCTCGACGGCCCCGAACCTAAATGTTCCGGTTGCGGGCTTCGACCCGGACACCCAGACCTGGCAGATCACACTGGCGAGTCCGTTACCCGCAATCACCCACTCGGTTGAGATCGATGGATATACCCAGGCGAGTGTCCCGATCCCCTACTTTTATCCCGACCAGGTGAGCTCGGCCGCGCAACAAATGATCGTGGGAGGAGCGCCCACGGGAGGGACGTTTACCTTGACCACCTCGGCGCCGCTGCCCGTCGGCACGACACCGCCGATCCCGTACATGGCTACCGCCCAGGACGTTCAGGATGCCTTGATCTCCATCTTGGGAATCGGCAACGTCACGGTCACTGAAGCCGTTCCTGATATCTTCGGCATCGTGTTCCAGGGAGCCGACGGGGAGGAAGCAATACCCAACCTGATCGCGAACAGTGACCTGACTGGAGGCAATGCGAACATCACGATCCAGACGACGACCATGGGAGGGGTTGCGTTCGGCAATCCAGTCTTGATTTCCTCGGTTCCCAACTCGGTCGCTGCAACGAACGGAGACAACGCTGAGGTCCGGGTGATCATCAACGGTAGTCAGGCCGGAGTGGCGACGGGGCTCGAGCTCGATGCTCCGGACAGCAGCATTCGTGGTCTTGCCATCGAGGGCTGCGGCGTCGGCATCTCCGTTCCCAACCCTGACGATGTGGGTGATCTGATCCAGGGTAACTTCATAGGCGAGTACCTCACCTACCCGGTGGACCCGGAAACAGGCCAGCCTCTACCGTCCCCTGGCACCGTTGCTCTGGCCGGGCTGGGCAACACCCAGCAGGGGGTTGTATTGGGCTCGGCCAACACGACCTTAGGGGGGATTGAGACCCAGGATGCGAACGTCATCTGCGGCAACGGAGCTCAAGGCGTCTTGATCGAGCCCGGCGCCTCGGGCAACCAGGTGCTTGGCAACCAGATTGGCGTTGCCGGACCGTCCTTCAGCGGAGGCTACTTCCAGGCCGGCAACGGCGCGGAAGGTGTGTTGATCCAATCGTCCGGAACAGCGGCCAATCCATCGGGAATCATTTATACTTCAAGCAACGTGATCGGTGGCGCCGCATCGGGGGCCGGCAACATCATCTCGGCCAATCACAGTTACGGCGTTCACTTGGTCGGGATCGGAGCGACCGGCAACCTTGTCGAAGCCAATGATATCGGCACAGCCCCCGGTGGAAGTTTTCTGTTTGGAAATGCCCAGCCGGGAAACCTGGCCGATGGCGTACGGATCGACAATGCGCCCG
Source organism: uncultured Isosphaeraceae bacterium (assembly GCA_963781785.1). Classification (GTDB taxonomy): domain Bacteria; phylum Planctomycetota; class Planctomycetia; order Isosphaerales; family Isosphaeraceae; genus CAWAHD01. The sequence continues at coordinate 3,998,003 of CAWAHD010000002.1, forward strand.
ATAACCAGATCGGCGGCTCGGTGGCAAGCGACGGCAACGTCATCTCGTCGAATCAAGGCGCAGGCGTTTACATCACCGGCAGTAATGCCGTCGGCAATACCGTTGTCAACAATATCATCGGCCTGGACACCGCTGGTTCCTCTGCTCTGGGTAATAACAGCGCCGGCGTAGCCGATTATGCTCCCGGAACCTTGATCGGCCCCGGCAACGTCATTTCGGCCAACCTGATCGGCATCCTCATCTCAGGCGCCTCGGCCAGCGGAGTCGTCGTTCGAGACAACTTGATCGGTACCGACTCAAGCGGTACCGCCGCCCTGGGCAATGCCGAGGATGGCGTGGAGATCGACAATGCCACCGGTACTACGATTGAGGGCGACAGCCAGGGTCCGCAGGTCATCTCAGGCAACCTGGTCGGAGTGGAGATCGACGGCGCGACGTCGACGGGTAACCTGGTCGAGGGCAACCTGATCGGGACTGACAAGTCAGGGACAGCCGAGCGCGGCAACGCCGACGAGGGAGTCTTGATCGAGGGTGGTTCTGGAAACACGATAGGCGGGACAACGTCGACGGCGCTGAACGTGATTTCGGCCAACCAGTGGGGGATCCGGCTAGATGGTTCGACCGCAACGGGGAACCTGATCGAAGGAAACGACGTCGGGACAGGCTCCAGCGGCACAACGCCGCTCGGAAATGAGATCAACGGCATCGTCATCAGCAACAACGCTTCGGACAACACAATCGGAGGTACAGGCGGCGGACAGGGAAACACGATCGCTTACAACGCAGCGGCGGGCGTCAGCGTACAGTCGGGAACCGGCGACTCGATCCTTTCGAACAGAATCTTCTCGAATGGGCACCTCGGGATTGACCTAATCGCCCCCGGCGACCCGCCCAGCGGGGTGACGCCTGACGAGTCCGGAGTGCGCTCAGGTCCTGATGACCTCCAGAATTACCCCGTCGTCACTGCGGTCGTCGCAGGCACCAAGGGCTCCGTCCAGACCAGTTTGAACAGCCTGCCGTCCACCCGTTTCTTAATCCAGTTCTTCAGCAACACAACCCCCGACCCATCCAGCTACGGCGAGGGCCAAACTCTTCTGGGCTCGACGATCGTGACGACCGACGCGAGCGGCAATGCAATGGCGACAGTCGACCCAGCCGTTGGTGTCGCGGCGAGTGCCTGGATCAGCGCGACCGCAACGAACGAAAGCACCGGTGACACGTCCGAATTCTCGCTTAATGTTACAGCGCAGCCGGTGAGCGTCCAATTTGCGGCAACCAGTTATGTGGTCAATTCGTCTGCCGGGATCGCCACAATCCTTGTCGAGCGCCTGGGCAATGTCAGTGCGGGCGTGTCCGTGAACTATGCGACCAGCAACGGTACGGCAGTCGCCGGGAGACAGTATGTCGCGGTCTCCGGCACGCTGACGTTCCTGCCGGGCCAATCGAACTCGCAGCAGACTTTCAACATCACGATCTTACCCACCACGAATCAATCTACGGGAGCGACGACGGTCAATCTGGCTCTGAGCCAACCGGGTGGCGGCGCGACGCTCGGTACAATTAGCACGGCCACACTGACCATCAACGCGGTGCCCGGTTCGGGCTCGGGCTCGGGCTCGGGCTCGGGTTCGGGGTCTTCGCCTATCAATGGCGAATCACCGTCGGTGACCTCGGAACAGGTCATTTTGAGTGGGCACGTGATCACGGCCATCGTGTTCGGCTTCAGCAAGCCGCTCGACGCCGAACGGGCGCAGGACCTGGGTAACTATGGCTATTATGTGTACTCCGCGGGTGCCAGCGGCGTCTTCAGCGCAGCCGGCGAAAGCTTTGTGGCGTTAAGCTCGGCGGTCTACAATCCGACTACCGACAGCGTCACGTTGACTCCGAGCGCGCCGTTGCGTTTGAATACCTTTTACCGGATCGCCATCGACGGTCGGACAAGCCCCCTCCTCAACAACGGGTTGACCGACACATCGGGAAACCTCCTGGCTGGGAGCGGTGGCAGCGCCGGCAGTCCATTCATCGCGACAGTCGGCGTGGGTACCCGGCTCTCCTACGCCGACGGCGCGGGTCATAATGTGACGCTTCAACTGACCCACGGAGGGTTGATGGAGATGCTCCGTTTTCCTGATGGCGCGGTTGAGCAACTGCGACTCATTGGCACCATCGCTCGCAAGAGCACGTTGACCGGTTCCGTCACCCGCACTCAAGGAAGCACGGGCCGAACGTTACTACCCCCCATCGCCGGCACAACAGGCGTCCGCATCCGACTCAAGACCCCTCCGTTTGCATTCGAGTCGACCAGTTTGCTTGTGGCAGCGGAGTCGAACGGGGCGAAGGCTGCAGCCGTGACGCGGCCGGTAACGATGGCACATCGTCCCTTTCTCAGGAAGCGATGACCGCACTGAGGAAATCCTATCTGCCTTGCTGCGCGTCATCGCCGATCGATTGCTTGTTGTACCAGTAACAACACGTCATCGAAACCATTGTCGACGATAGACTATAATCAGCCGCTGGATTGGTCCAACTTCGGACCAGCCCAACCTCCCTGAGAATCTTGGGGCGAGGCTTCATCGAAAACGAACCGTCGCGATGCAAAAGCGTGAATCGACATTGCTTAAGCCCGATCAGAGCGGAGCCGCTTCCACCGGCGGAGTGCGCTCGAGACTCGACTGGAAGCGGCGCTAGGCGTGGGCGTACTGCGGGATCGTGCTCGCTCGCTGCGAGAACAACGATGGCTGATCCGGCGGCTACGGAAGTGGGTCATTGGAGGACGTAGGCCGATCCAAATCGAGCGCATCGCAGGAGGGCTTTCGAACCGCAATTTCACCGTCCATACAGAAGGCCATGCCTATTTTGCGCGGATTTCCCAGGAGCACCGGCTGCTCGGAATCGACCGGCGTAACGAGCTTGTCTGCCACCAGGCAGCCAGTGCCCAGAAACTGGCCCCCGAAGTGGTGCATCACGACGGAGGTCTGCTGGTTACCCGCTATATCAACGGCCGAACATTGGGACCAGCCGATGTACACAATCCGGTGGTCATGGCAAAACTAGCGGCTCTTCTTTGCCACCTGCATCATGCGTGGGACATTCTGTCGGGCGAGATCCTGTATTTCTGCCCGTTTCGAACCGTTCGCGCCTACGCGCAGACTGCCCTGCGGCTGGGGGCGATTTTGCCCGCTGATATCGAAAGGCTGCTCGAGGATGCGCGCGAGTTGGCACGCCAAATCGCTCCGTTTCGACCGGTTCTCTGTCACAATGACTTAATGCCGGCCAATTTGATCGACGACGGATTGCGGTTATGGCTCGTTGACTGGGAATACGCTGGTGTTGGCCATCCGCTCTTCGACCTGGCCAATGCCTCGGCCAACGCGAGCTTTAGCGACGACGAGGATCGCGCGCTCTTGGAGGCCTATCCGGGTGATCTCTCGGTGGAGAACCTGGCAGAATTTCAAGTGTTCAAGGCGATCTCGTTTTTGCGCGAGTCGCTGTGGGCAACGATTCAAACGGTTGCGTCCGACATCGACTTCGATTACACCGGGTATTCCTCCGAAAACCTCCTTGCCTATCGCGCTGCGCAGAGCCGCTTAGCGCAAATCCATTCGACAAGTTCATCGAGCCGGTAACCAAAACGCACCACCACGATCCATCTGGAACCAGGCTAGCAGACACCGCGATCCGTGGTCCGGTGTTTACAGGGATCTCTCCGGTCTCGCATAATACTCATCAGAAAGCGCGCTATCGGGCAATCGATTTCGGATTGCGCCAGTTCAAGATCAGTCGAGCGCGAATCGTGCGACTTTTGAATTGAGACATTCCATGACAACAACGCCAGCGGCTGCTACCGCGCCACCGAAGTTTGACAACCACGGGCAATATAGCCGTGACAGCATCTTGCGATACGAGATGATTTTCGGCGAGGGATACATCAGTACGGGCGGCGCAGCGACGACTGACGATCTCTGTCGTCGGCTGGGTACGGCGCTTCATCCGGGAGTTCGTGTGCTTGACGTGGGGAGCGGCATCGGAGGAGCCGCCTTTTTCCTGGCTCGAACGTATGGTGCCAAGGTCACAGGAATTGATCTTGCGGAGGAGATGGTGGCCATTGCGCTGGAACGGGCGTCGCGTCACGGCATCGCCGGATCGGTCACATTCGTGCTCGGAGACGTCCTGGAAACGTCGTTCGCGCAGCCGTTTGATGTCATCTGGAGCCGCGATGCGTTCATGCACATCCCCGACAAGGCACGATTGTTCGGCCGGCTCCACGAACTCCTCGCCGAGCAAGGGCGGCTGATCATCACTGACTATGCCCGGGGAAAAAATCCGGGCTCGCCCGAGTTCGAGCATTACATCAAGACCACCGGCTATCACGTGGTCGATCCGTGTGAATACGGCCAGTTACTCGAGGCCGCCGGGTTCGGGAATGTTTTGGTCGATGACGCGACTGCTCGGTTCGTCGAGATCCTTCAGAGCGAGACCCGCCGGCTGGTGACCAAACGGGGCGAATTCCTCGCGTCCTTTTCGGAGGCTGACCTTACCTACCTGGTCGAGCGTTGGGAGATGAAAGTGCGATTCTGCCGCGACGGCGAGATGAAGTGGGGTAATTACGTGGCGTCGAAAGAATCTTGAGTTTGTGTCGCAGCCAATGACCGAAGATATCCGAGACCTGGCCACCTTCGGCTACAAGCAAGTTCTGGATCGGACTCTGGGCAGCTTTTCCTCATTTTCGGCCAGTTTCTCGTACATTTCGGTTTTGACCGGTGTCTTCCAGACATTCTACCTGGGTTACCGAGCGGGGGGGCCAGCGTTTTTCTGGACTTGGCCGGTAGTTTTTCTGGGCCAGCTCACGGTGGCCCTGTGTTTCGCCGAGGCCGCGGCTTGCTACCCGCTCTCTGGAGGAATCTACCAATGGTCGTGCCGGATCAGCTCGCACACCGCCGGCTGGATGGCCGGCTGGATTTACCTGTGCGGGTCGGTCATCAGCCTGGCCGCTGTGGCGCTCGCACTTGAAGCCACGCTCCCGCAGATCGCGCCTGGTTTTCAGTTGATTGGTGATTCCACCCTCTCACCAGGGACCAGCAGGAACGCCGTCGTGCTTGGGTGTCTGTTGATTGCTCTGACGACCGTGATCAACTCGGTGGGGGTACGGTGGCTGGCCCGGATCAACAACATTGGGGTCATCGCAGAACTCGCCGGAGTGGCGCTCTTGATCGTGCTCCTGGCGGCGAATATCCGTCGGTCCCCGTCGATCTTGCTCCATGCGCCAAACCAAGGCCATGGGAGTGGGCCGGGCGCATTCCTCGCCGCCGCGTTGATGGCCTCATACGTGCTATACGGCTTCGACACGGCCGGCGCACTGGCCGAAGAGACGGGCGCACCGCGCCGTCGCGCGCCCAGGGCGATTCTCCAGGCACTCATCGCCGCCGCATTGGCCGGCGGCCTGCTCATTCTCTTCGGCATCCTTGCCGTCAGCGACCCAGGCCGGCCCGAGCTGGGCCGAATCACAGGCGGCCTGCCGTTCGTCGTCAAGGACGTGCTTGGCTCCAGGCTCGGTGGGTTGCTCCTGCTCGCGGTGATCTTTGCTGTGTTCGTTTGCGCCCTCGCCGTCCACGCCGCAGCGGTGCGACTCATGTTCGCAATGGCCCGCGACAACAACTTGCCGTTTGCCCAGGTGCTATCGCACGTTTCCCCGCGCACTCGCGCCCCGGTCATCCCTTCCATCGTGATCGGAGCACTCGCCGCGGGAATTCTGATCGTTAACATCAACCTCCCTAATGTGATCGAGGTACTTTGCTCAATTGCTATCATCTGGGCAAACCTGGCGTACTTGATGGTGACGGCTCCGCTCTTACGTTCACGGCTAGACTGCAGGGATCGCCTTCCGTTGACACGGTCGAGAACGAGCCTTCAATCAAAGGGCAGCGCCGGGTCTGATCCTGCGGGTCGACCGTATTTCTCGCTGGGACGATGGGGGCTCTTCATCAACGTGGTTGCGGTTTCCTGGGGTGTGTTGCTCGTCATCAACATCGGGTGGCCCCGGCTCGAGATCTATGGATCCAGCGCCTGGGGACGGTTCGCGGCACCGTTGTCGACCATTGCGGTGATGGTCTCGGGTGGACTCTACTGTCGATTGTTTCAGCGCAAGAAAGCCGGAATCCTGGCGAAGCACGCAGCCGAGGAAATTCTTGACCCCGAGTCGATCGAATCGAAGAATCCTTCGATCGAGCCGTACTGGATAGGTCAGCTTGCAGCTCGAGAGTAAGAAATGGGAATGTCATGAAAGCGAACGAATCGGGGATTCAAAAGATCGCGAGGCGTTCAGCGGCGATCGTCAGGTTGCAAGTCAGGCGGCGGCGAAAGGCGCCTCACCCGCGTGGTTCGCAGCCAGCCACGCCGGTCGAAAAGTTTCTGGGTTGGTGCGTGCACGCTTATACGGCATCAGGCTTGGTGGCGGCGGGCATGATCGCGGTGCTACTGGTGCAAGGCGGCCCCGACGCGTTTCGCTGGTCATTCCTGCTCATGGCGGCCGCGACGATCATCGATTCGACCGACGGCTTTCTGGCTCGCCTGGTTCGAATCAAGGAAGTCGTCCCCAGCTTTGACGGGCGCCGGCTGGATGACCTCGTCGACTTTCTGAACTATACGTTCCTCCCCTTGCTTTTGATCTGGCGCGCCGGGATCCTTCCCGCCGGGCAGGAGGCGTGGCTCTTCCTGCCGCTTCTGGCCAGCGCGTACGGTTTTTGCCAGGTGCATGTGAAGACCGACGATGGCGCTTTCCTCGGGTTTCCATCACTCTGGAACGTCGTGGCGCTCTATCTTTACATGCTCCCGTTGGGAGCCTGGTCGTCGCTGGTCATCGTGATCGTACTGGCAATCCTGACCTTCGTGCCCAGCCGCTACCTCTATCCCTCGCAGCCGGGTCGGCTCAATCGCGTGGCCACGCTCCTGGGCGTTCCCTGGACCTTTCTTTTCGTCTGGGTGATGTGGAAGCTGCCGCACGCGGGAGAGACCGCCCTTGATCAGACAACCCTGCGCTGGGCATGGATCTCGCTGGTTTATCCCCTGTTTTATCTGGGCGCGTCATGGACGATCAGTGTCGCACATTGGCGAAAGCGTCCCACCAAGGCTCGAGTTGGTTCACGCTGGAACGCGTCGGGCCGCTTCGTCGGACCGAGCGATCCGATGGCCCTCCTCAACGTCGACAATGGCCAAAAGCAAGCCTCCGATGGCGAAGAAAACGATCAAGGCCAGGATCGCGACCTGGCTCGATTTCCCGATAAAGAATAAGGGCCCGAGAATCCCGGCGAATTTCTCGGCGACCGCGAAAAAGCCGAAGAACTCGCCCGACTTGTCTCGAGGAATCATGCTGGCGAAAAGAGAACGGCTCAGGGCTTGTGTTCCCCCCTGAACCGCCCCGACCAGCATCGCCAGGATCACGAAATGAGTCTCGGTTTTCATAAAGTACCCCAGGACACAGATGGCCGTGTAAACCAGGAGCCCCAGTTCGATCGCACGCTTGGCGCCCATCCGATCAGCCAGCATTCCGAACAGGAATGCGCACGGGATGCCGACGAACTGAACGAGCATGATCGCCGCGATAATCACTCCGTCGTTGAACTTCCGCTCGGTCCCGAAAATGCCAGCCATGCGGATGATCGTGCCGATTCCGTCGTTGTAGATCAAGAACGCGAGCAGCATCAGGAAGGCCTGCCGGTAATGGCGGAGCGCGTGCACCGTGGCCACGAGCTGCTTGAAGGCGGCTCGGATCGGCAGCTTGCCCCCTGCTGATTCGCCCGCCACAGGCGGTTCGGAGACTCGACGAAACAACGGAATCGAGAACACCAGCCACCAGACGGCGACCGAGAGAAACGCTAATCGCGTGGGGAGAGTACCCTGCGCCGACAGATTCTGTACAGATGGCAGCCCGAACCAGGCAGGCTTGGTGATCCACAGCAGGTTGAGCGCCAGGAGCGAGCCTCCGCCGATGTATCCCAGTGCGTAGCCAGCCGTCGAGACGCGATTGATCTCGTCTTCACGGGCAACGTGTGGCAGAAGCGCGTCGTAAAAGACGTAGCTGCCATTGGCCCCAATATTGGCCAGGATGAACAATGTGGAGGCCAGGATCCAGTCACCGCGGTAGATGAAGAACATCCCGGCCACCGACGCCAGTCCGAGTGTCAGAAAGCCACCGAGCATCGGTTTCTTTCGGCCGCTCAGATCGGCCATGGTGCCCAGTACGGGTGAGACGAGCGCAATGATGGTCATTCCAATCACGGTAACCGTGGCAAACCACTGTCTTGCCACCTCGACCTCGAAGACGCCATCACAGGCGACCCTGGCAAAGTAGATCGGGAAGACGGCGGTGATGATCGTGGTCGCCATCGTCGAATTTGCCCAGTCGTACATCGCCCAGGCACGAAGTTCCGGGCGATGAAGCCCAAGCTTCTCGAGCCAGGAATTCAGCCGCGTCCGGGGTGCGTTGGAATCGCGATTCGACTCATCTGGGCGCGGCATTGGCTCCCCTCCATGGTCAGAACGTCGGACACGAAATTGAGCGCCCGGCCTGTCCGGACGCAATCCTGCTCACTGGGCTCAGGCAAGCAGATTAAGCCATCCGTCGCGAGGACCACAAGTAGCGCTTACCATGGTAGAATTCCCTTCATGCGATCGCGCAATCAGAACGGAGAGGCCGAAGAGGAGCGACAGGATTGGATGACCTAACCGTGCGGGCATCGCAATGGTGCGATGAGACAAGGCTTTACGGCGAATCTTGTGAGACCGGAGAGCCGGACGACTTGACGAAGCGGCTCGACGCCATTGCCTGTGGTATCCGCCTGCGCCGGCAGCTCGATGGAACGGGGCCTGGCGAGCCGATTGAATCGTCGCGTCGCGCCGTGGTGCGGCGGTTGAGCGAGCTGCAAGTACTGGCTGTCCAGGAGATGGGGATGCTAGTTGCCGGCACACCGCGGCACGGTGAACTCGCCGCTCGGGCAAAAGAGTGGCTAGATGATGTGCGGACTGCTCTCCGCAACCTGCTGAGCGTTAGTCCCGCGAATTCGCTGCACCAATCGCTGGCGATCGAGGGGTTGCGCAACGAGCTGGAATGGCTAAGCGTGGTCGTAGCACGTCTGGACCGCGAGACAACACATCCTCTCACCGCCTGGCTGGACGTTGAGCTGGCCCGGCTCATGGGCTGGCTGGATCTATCGGCGGGTCGGCAGCATGACGCGCGCGACGAGTCTCTCCGTACCGGGTGCGAACATTTGCAAACGGTCGTCATCGATCGACGAATCCAGCGTGAGCTGGCCCGGTCTCTCGAATTGTCGAGCCCCGAGAATCTGTGGGCGCAGCGGTTGCAGCTTTCGCGGCTCCAGGCGCAGGTCGAGGCCGTGTTGCCCAACGGGCATGATGATCTGACTCACTCATCGGCTACCCCAGCCGTTGTACTGCGGCTCGATCTTCTGGAGCATCGCCGGACGGAGATAGCCAGTATCGCAGACGACCGAATGGCTGCCCTGCCGTTGATCGACCGCGATGATTCTTCCGAGCGAATTGTGCGGTCGGCCCTCGACGAGATCGGCGAGACCATTGCCTTTCTCGAAGACATGACCCTGCGCCGCGCCGTGAAGCGACTGGATCTCCTCCGCGAGGATCTGGAGCGATTGGTCGTCTCGCTACGACTCTGGTCGAACAGGGAACCACGCGACCCCGTGCAGGCGGGACGATCCAGCGAGGTGAAGCCCGCCTCGGGCCGCTTTGCTCTGCAAGGCGTGAAAGTCACTAGCGAGGATTTGGATCGAGCGCAGGCTAAGGAGGTCGAACCAAGGCCGCTTGATTTGCACGGCCAGGGAGATCAGGGCCAAGCTGCACGCAGCAGGCTGTTCCGGCAGGGCCGCAGGATCGAGCGCGCGGTGCGGCAGGTGCATCGCGAATGGCAGGAGAAGCTGCTGGCACTCCGGATGGAATCACTCCTGGGCCGCCGCTTCGTGATGATCCTTGAGAACACAGTCCTGGCGCTAATCCTGGTACTTTTTGGGCTGATCGCCGCCGAGGCGGTGTTCGAGCGCCTTTCACCACGGGGACTCTCGGCCGCACAGCATGAATTCTTCGCATGGGCAGATCTAGCCGTCTGCTCGGTCTTCCTCTTCGAGTTTGGCCTTAAGCTGTCGCTGGCACCTCATCGGCTAAGTTACTTCACCCAGCACATTTTGATTGACCTGGTCGCCTCACTCCCGTTCGGCTTCGTGGCGCACCAGATTGAGCTGGAGCGAATGGGCGCCGTGCTCGGCGCAGGTACGGTGCCACGGTCGTGGTGGAGTCCGACCCATATCGCTCGGCTGGCTCGGTCACTGCGGTTCCTGCGGTTCTTGATCCCGATCGTGAGGCTGGCGCGTGTTGCACTGATCCTCTTGAGGTTGAGCGATCGCTTGGTGCGCCGCATGGCCAGGGTGCTCAATCGCAACATCATCTTGTTCGAGCCGTTTCAGGCGCAGAAGCCGGAATCGAGCGATCGACATCGGCTGGTAACCATGCGGAGCGAGCTCGAGCACGCAAGGTCGATGATCGAAGCGCGGCTGGACCGCGATCAACGCCGACAGCTTGCCGAGCGTGTGTTGGGCGACCTTCAAACTCGAGCCGAGTGCCTGCCTGCGCCGGCGATCGAGGAGCTTTCCGATGACACAACCGGGCGCGAGATACCGGTCGAGGCCGTAGTGGAGAAGTTGATCCAGATGACGCCGGAACGCCTGCTCGACCGGATGGGCCCGGCGTCGGTCAAGGCGGTCGACCGGTATATGAGGCTCCTTGATCTTCCCTTGGTGCGCCGGCTGCCGTTTGTGCGCAACCTGGTTGCCTACCGCGAAAAAAGCCCGGCTGAAGCGGTGGCACTGGCCGCTAACTATCTTGGCAATCTGATCCAGCGGGGATTGGACGTTGTTTATTTCTTCGCTGACCTGCACGGCACGTTGTCACCGCCCGTCTTCCTCGACCGCCTCGGTGCTACGATTGTCAATGCGGTGCGCACCCCAGCCAAGCGGCTGCTCTGGCTCGGGTCGGCGTTTCTGGTCTTGTTCCTGGTGGTCGAGGGAGTCTGGTTTCTGAAGCCGTTTCGGACAGTCGTTGTCAAGATCCAAAACCTGATGGGCTGGCCCGTGATCACGCTCGGGGTCGTCTGTCTTGCCTTCTGGCTCCTGGGTGCCTGGTTTCGCAAGATCGCGAACCAATCGGCCGATTTTTGCGAGCGGGTGGTCGAAGCTCAATTTGCCACTCACACCAAAGGGCTAAAATCCCGTCGCCACGACCAGGATGCCCGATTCCTCGCGGAACGGGTCATCGATCCCGAGCTGCTGCTTCGTGCCTCTGATGACCGGGATCCCAACGCGGGTCGCTCCAGCCGCGACGAGGAGACCGGGCAACGAGGCCCGGACTGGTTTGAGAACCGCGAGCTGGCTTTCCTACGGAACGTTCGTCTCCTGTATCAAGATTACCTTGATGGGTCTCCTCTCCATCGCAGCGACACCAAGGCATCGGTTCAGCTTCTGGGCAACCTGGCTCTGGGCAATCTTCGGCGCAGCCACCTCGGCCATCTGCTCAGGGAGAGTCGGACGATCGACCGCCTCGACCTGAGCCGGGCTGGAGGCTTGTTCGGCGGGCCGTACCTCTGGTTCAACTACATCACGCGGATGCTGGTCCAGGAGACCGCGCTTCTGATCCTTGACTACAATCGCCATGCAGTCCCGGTCGATCGGTTGGCGTGCTCACCCGATGCGATTCGCCGAAAATTCCGCGACTGGCTCGCCGACCGGCTCAAGATTGCGCCAGCGGAGGTATGGCTGCCGGAGTTAATGACAACCGGACAGACAGGGCCGCAGGTCTCGGCACCTGGTACCCAGGTAGACCAGTTTCACAAGCGGAATGGTGCCCACACCGGCCGGTTCGGGCGACGCGAGGCCGATGCATTCCTGGAGACCGTCGAATTCACCGCTGTCGACTTTCTGGCTGATGACGCCGCGCGCGACAGTGAAATTCACGCTCGGTTTGGACCCCAGGTGGCCGAACTGGTTCGGCGCGACCGTCAACAAAACGTCCGGCGAGCGTTCCGGAGCTTTCCGCTTCATGAGCTTCCGCTCGCGGCCCGGACGATCAATCCGTTCTCGCTCTATGAGTCCTACCTGGCGGGAGGGCGGATCATGCTGATGCCTTTCTGGCTGGCTCGCGCTGTTGCTCGAGGGGTCGTGATCGCCTTTCGAAGCATTTACCATGTCGTTCACGAAATCCTTCATCCTCACGTCGACCACCAGCGCCTCGTCCCGTCGGACACCTACTGGGCGGCCTTGCGCAAGATTCATCGAATGCGAAAACCGGTATTCATGGGATCGTTGTGGTTGCGAGCCCGTTTTGATGTCGAATACCTGGGGTTGCCTTTGCCCACCGCACCGGCGGGCAATGCCAGCCAATCATTGATGGAAACCGACCTCGATTACATCAAAGCGACGCGCCGCGACCGGATCATCGCGGAGCAGGTTCGGCGCCAGCATCAAAAGCGGCTGGAATGGGTAGCGCGGTGGCTTGACTGTTTTGGTTGGACCTTTGACCGGTTGCCGCTTTACCTTGCCGAACAAATCCCCTTTCTTGCCAACCGCGGCGGCGAGGCATTACGGGCACTCGTGGCCGTGTGCATCCTTGATCACGACGACATCGCCACTCTCGCCCTGTCGATCGAGGGCCTCAAACGGGTCATGGAACATGCCTCGGACCCGACGCAGGACCCGACGAAGCTCCCTCGCGACCTTCCGGACTCAGTCGTCAATCTTCGAACGCTCTGGCACCCTGTACATCGCTCGAATCGTCCCATCGCCGATCTGTTCGAGCTCCCCTGCTTCCCGGCCTACAACCTGGTAGAGCGACGGCGAATCCTCCGCTATGTGCGCCGCCATCGGCGAGCAGTCAGGGGCTGGATCAAGGTCGTACTGGGACAGGGAGATCGGGATCCCTGGTCCGTGGTGAAAGCACGAATGCAGGACGTGCTCCTGCGGACCGACCTGTGGAGCGACCAGATCTTGGTCCTGCGCGGTCCAGAGTCTGGCGATGCTCGACCTCCAGCATAACTGCGAGCTGGTCTGGAATCTCGGCGGCTATACGCGGACCGATCTGGGTGGGAACGAGCCCGGCGCACCCTCGCGAACGAAGGCACCATACGAAGACGAGGAAGTCGCAGCCGCCCGCTAAGGAGCAGTCGCTCATGAGCAAACGGCGCGATCTGTGTCAGAACGATTGGTGTCGGTTCATTCTTCGAAAAAATGAGCCGACACCGATTTCTCAAGGATGATGATTCAACTCTCCAGGTTCCTGGGGCTAGAGTGGCTGATCTGCCTGGTGTACAGGGTGTTCCTCGAAAGCCTCGATGCGAGCCAGCGCTTCATGACACGATCGTGCGAGGGACTCGAGCCGAGGGTCGTCTCGGCCGCATTGATCGATCATGGCGTGATAGTACCGAATGACCTGGGATCGCTCGGCGTGGAACTCGGACCATACAGGGCGATTCTCTGTCAGATCAAGCTCGATGGAGACGAGGTTATGGAGTTTATCGGCGAGGACGACAGCCCGGGCTTCGAGCGGTGCAAAAGCCAGAGCTGCCAGGTGGTCGCGCTTGCGGTCGCTCCAGGGCCGCTTTTTGCCTCCCGAGTCGGTTTTGACCTCGGAGCAGTGACGCACGATCTCGGCCACGGCCAGACCGAACCGTGCAGACACCTCATCCAGCGTCACTCCAGTGTCCTCGACCAAGTCGTGCAACAGCCCGGCGATCACGACGTCTTCCACAAACCCGGCGCCGACAAGCACCAGCGCCACCGCTGCGACGTGCTCGAAATACGGTGTGTGACTGCTCCGGCGAGTCTGCCCCTCATGAGACTGCGCCGCCCACCGCATCGCCCGTTCAAGCCGCGGTGTCATGATCAGAGTGGTATGCATGGCCACCCCGGGGCTGCCGACTCTCGCGGCGGCTCATTTCGCCCGTGCTCAAAGCCCATACCGGGTGTCAAACAGCCGGCTCGAGCTGTTTAAGGTGACGACGGACGTGTCGGACGACCTCGTCGCAATGGGTCAGGAAACCGATGTGCCCCGCATTCTCGATCAGCCCGAACCGAGCGCCTGCAATACTGCTTGCAAGCGCTTGTTGATGGGCCGGCGGCACGATGACATCGCGCGTGCCGGCCAGGATCAGCGCCGGAACGTCGATCCTCCAGAGCCGGTCCGAGACATCGAAGGATTCAAGAAGAGCCAGCCGTTCGGCCATCACGCTCTGGTCGGTCTCCCAGATCCGGTCGACGACGAAATCGACGAAGGGACCGGGCTCAGGCTTCGTTCCGTAAAGGAGATGGAAAAACTGGTTCACGAACCGGCTGTCGGCCGGGAGCGGAAATCGCTCAAGCACGCGGCGCGCGATCTTGAAGCCAAGGTTTGGTCGAAATCGCGCTCCGGCACCGTGGACAACCACCGCGCCCAGGCGCCCGGGAAATTCGGCAGCCATCTCCAGCGCAATCGTTCCGCCGAACGAGACGCCGAAGACAGCCGGGCACTCCAGCCCCAATTGATCGATCAGGGATGCTAGATCTTGCGCATGTTCACCGACATCTCGTGCATGGCCCCGTGTCGCCGCCAAACCGTTCGACAGCGAATCGTCTCCCCGCAAACCGTAAGTGATCACCGCGAAGTGCCGGGCTAGCTTTCGGGCCAGCGGTAAGAGCAGCTTCCAGCTTCCGGCCAACCCCGGCACGAGGACCAACGGTTCGCCTCGGCCCAGTCGAACAACGTCGGTTCGTTGGGCACCCATCCGGATCGATTGGGTCGGGCACTCAATGTCATGTGAATTCATTACCCAGGAAGTGCGCCACTTCGCCGCGAGCCGCATGGTGTGTCCTCGATGAGCCGGATGCAACTCTCGGCTCGGTGCGCATGTTCAAGAGCAAGCCCAACGGCAGGGCGTCTCAGCAACGTGTGTCCACCGTGCACGACGTTGCTCGACAGCCTCGCCGACGGATCGGGGAAGGTCTTAGAGCATCTGTTATGCCTGTCGACAATCGGGATTGAGAATCGATGTTGTTTGGAGTGACTGAAGAAGCGAGCTATACGGACTGGCACTCAATTCTGACGAGATTTCGGCGCCGAAACCTGGGTGATGGAGCAGGTGTTGGCAAGATTGGCCAGCATTTTTTATCAAGGCTACCCAAACCATCTGACTGGAGGAAATAAGTGATGTTTCTCCCTCGACAATGAGGGAGCCGACTTAGAATTTGAAGAAAAAGAAGAGAATAAATAGAATGGAAGGAATAGTATCGTAACCGGGTGCACAGCCTTGCTATTGACGAATTTTCGGTAACGAACTGCTTGCGTCTCGGCGCCGAACCGTTAGGTTGGAGATGGCACCTGAGGCCGCCGAGCTGCGAACGAATGAACCAAGAGTGGGCAGAATCGACCCTCGCCCAAACCAAAGTAATAGCACCATGGAATTGCCTGAGCATCAACGGGGCGGGGCCTCTCGTTTGGTCCCAACACGGACAAGTGGAGGTAGTCCGCTCGCCAGGGACTACTGGAGACGAGTGCGTCTAGGCTCGGCAACCCTTGGACCCGTGGGAGCGCAGTGGCGGCGGACGGTGCTGCGGGTGCTCTGGATGGGGTGTTCTCTCCTCGTCCTTCTCTATTCGGTTGCTGTCCTGACGCACGTCGCTGGGATGGGCACCATCGGCGTGCGGTGCATGTTCGGCACGAAGTTGGAGGAGGAGATTCCCGACGATTACGACTGGCGTTTTGAGCGGCCGAGGATCGGCGACTCACTTCTGGCGATCGGTGGATTCGACATCCGGGAAAAGAGCTACTCGGATTACATCCGGGCGCTGCGCAGCCTGACCGGCGAGATTGGTAAGACGATCGAGGTCCAGTGGCGCGATCAAAACTCCGGGGAGATCCGCACGGCCAGCGTAACGGTTCAACGCCCTCCCTCCTGGACCTATTACCGGTCCTTCGGCTGGTTTCTCCAGGAGCTTTTGATCTTCGCGATCGGGGCGAGGGTGTTCTGGAAGCGACCGGAAGATCCATCGGCGCGGGTATTCTTTGCCGTCTGCATCGCCACGGTCGGCGCCTTCATGGGGGGTTACCACTGGACCGAGATCGTGGTCGAGCCGGTTTTGATCTATTTGTTTGCGCTTTTCGCGGTCTTCGTGCCCGTGGTGAACCTGCATTTCTTTCTGGTATTCCCCCGAGCCAATCCCGTGCTCTCGCGACATGGACGGTGGGTTTTGGGTGCACTCTACGGAATCTCGACGGCTTATCTGGCAGCGCTCTGGGGGACCATGCTGAGAGTACGGTGGCTGGCGCTCCACCAAGGGGGCGTGCGTACGCAAGCGGCGCTCCAGCTTGTGCGGGGACTGGCTTTGGGTTACATCGCCCTGGCAACGTGTCTCTTCGCGTTGGGCGTCTTCTGCCAGGTATACAGCTACCGCAATGCGCGAACCCGCGGCGAACGCAACCAGGTGCGCTGGATCTTGTCGGCTACACTGATCTCGTCGGTCTTGATTGGTTACCTCCTTGTGCAGGCGTGGATCGACCCGGCGACTCTGGGGCGGGGCAATGCAGCGTGGCCGATGTTCGGGGTATCGCTCCTCTATACGGTGGCCTACGCGTTCAGTATCACGCGCTACAAGCTGATGCAGGTCGAGGAGCTCATCAACCGCAGTGCGGTGTATTTCGCATTCAGCTTGACGGCGGGGCTGATCTATTCCGGAGTGCTCCTGGTCAGTGGAAAGCTGATCGGGGATCAATTGTTTTCGACTCATTCGACAACGCGAGGAGCGGTTGCGGCAGCACTGACAGTGTTCGTGGTGCTCATCTTGTCTGAGGTCGGGCGCGGCCGGTTCCAGCGGGTGATCGACCGGCAGTTTTTCAGGGAGAAGTACAAATTTGACCGCGCGATGCAGAAGATGCACCTGGCGGTGGGGAGCCTGGTCGACCGGGTAACGCTGGGCCGGCGATTGCTCGACGCAGCCGCCGAAGTCTTGAGGCTGGAATGGGGGGCATTGTACCTGAGCGAGGCACCGGGCCGGTCGCTCCAGTTGGTGGCAGCTCACGGACCGGCTCCGGACGAGCGCGGCTTGTCTCCGGACAACCCACTGGTCGCGCGGTTGCGGCAGACGCCGACCGTCCGGCTTTCGCACGCTCCGCCGCAGAACGGTGCGTCGGACCCGGCTACCGATGCGATGATCGCGCTGGGCGGCGAAGCGGTCGCTGCCCTCACTGGCGAAGGACATGTCGCCGGCCTCTTGGTGCTCGGCCCCAAGCGAAGTGGCATGCCCTACGAAGACGAGGAGATGGCATTTCTCGGGGCCCTCAGCTCGGTC
The DNA here is from genome assembly GCA_963781785.1 of uncultured Isosphaeraceae bacterium. Lineage (GTDB taxonomy): Bacteria > Planctomycetota > Planctomycetia > Isosphaerales > Isosphaeraceae > CAWAHD01. The sequence goes on from CAWAHD010000002.1 coordinate 4,015,393, forward strand.
GCCACCCTGGTTTTGCATTCGGCCGACATTCAACACACGCTCGAGAGCCTGAACCAGGAGCTGCGCGGCAAGGTCGAGAAAATTGCCGAACAACAACGGCGGATTTTGATTCTGCAAGATCAGCTCACCGGACGCGCCGAGCGCGAGCGCGTACGGGATGGCTCGGGTCAGCCACCGGAGGGGACTACGGCCGAGCCTCTGCCAGAAACGGCCGACGACGGTGGCCTTGGAGTGTTCGAGACGATCAAGGGGACGAGCGGGGCGGTTCGCAAGATGATCGCCATGGCCCGCAAGGTCGCTGTCACCCATTCGGCCGTACTGATTCGGGGCGAGAGCGGCACGGGTAAGGAGCTTCTGGCCGCGGCCATTCACCAGGCCAGTCCGCGTGCCGCGCGAGCCTTCGTCAAGCTGCATTGCGCCGCCTTGTCGCAGAGCTTGCTGGAGAGCGAACTCTTTGGCCACGTCAAAAGCGCTTTCACTGGGGCGGACCGCGATCGAGTCGGACGATTCGAGCAGGCCAACGGCGGTACCCTGTTTCTCGACGAAATTGGCGATATCAACCTCGAAGTCCAGACCAAGCTGCTGCGCGTGCTCCAGGAGATGTCGTTCGAGCGTGTCGGCAGCTCGCAGCCGATCTCGGTCGACGTTCGAATTCTGGCCGCAACCCACCAGGATCTCGAGGCCTTGATCCGAGCCGGCCGGTTTCGCGAGGACCTTTATTACCGGCTCAATGTGATCTGCCTGCATGCCCCGGCTCTGCGCGAACGCCGCGAAGACGTGTTCGAGCTGGCCCTTTACTTCCTGAGCGTGCACGCGCAGCGCACTGCCAAACTGGTCACTCACCTGGACCCGGAGGCCGTTGACGCGCTGGTCGCGTACGACTGGCCGGGCAACATCCGCGAGCTGGAGAACGTGCTGGAGCGGGCCGTGGTGCTTGCGGATGGACCGTCGGTCACGATCGATGACTTGCCAACTGAGCTGCGGCAGCCTGGACGACGTCGGATGCGACCACGGCTGGCGGCCGCCGCGGCCGTCTTGTCAACCCAAGGTACGTCCGGAACGGGCCCGGCGCCCGGCGCACTCTCGACTGCGTCCCACGCCTCGCCGGCCGCTTCAACCTGGAACCCCTCTGACGTCGAACCGACACCGGGCGAAGACTGGAACGTCGAGTTCATCGCGTACGAGCGCCAGCGGCTCATCGACGCTTTGAACGAGGCCAGCGGCAACAAGAGCGAGGCCGCCCGGCTACTGGGCATGCCCCGAAGTACGTTCTTCAGCAAGGTGAAAAAGTACGGGATCGTGTGAGTAGCCGGTCGACGCCGGTGGAAAAGGCCTCGGTTTCGACCGGGAATCCCACTGGTGCAGGGTCATGGGACGAGAGTCCACGTCTCTGTCATCTCGGTGGTCCGGTCGACCTGCTGGCCCATTATTGATGCTGAGATTTCCATTTTCTCAGTGCTGCGGCTGTTGACGACACACCCGGCCTTGGAGTCAAAGCTCAAGGTCCCCTTCCCTTCCTGCGACCGGATCTTGATCTCCACATTGGCAACCGGCTGCAGCGTCACTTTGCTCTCCTGGGCGATGATCAAAAGCCGTGGGTTTTGCCGGTCTGGACCCTGGTACGTCAAGATTCTCTCCGGCACGAGAGTCCCAAATTGCAAAACCATCTTGGACGGCTTGCTGGACCAGCTCTTCCCGGGCTCGACAGGAGTGAGGGGGAAGGGAGGCGGGCTCGAGTGCATCAGCACATCCTTCATTCCTTGTTCGCTGAACTCGCCCTTCTCGACCTGCTCGGCGGGCAGTGCTTCACGCAGTCTCTTGAGAGTCGCCGGCGGGATCGTGACATCCGTGATCTCCCCGCTGGATTTCATCTTGAAAGAGAACTCGCTGCCAGCCACAGCTTTCAATTGCCGGACCTCCAGCTCGAACGGCTCGGGCACTTCGGCGTTGGGCGTATTCGAGTCGAATTCAAAAGGCATGAACGGCGGTGCTTCAACCTTCATGCTCACATGGTCGATCCGCTTCACGACCACGGCATCGCCGCTCGGACCAACTTCCGTGACGTTCCAGGTGAAATCGATGGTTTCCGAACGAATCTGCTTGCGTTCGCGCCCATCGTCTTCTCGATGATCACTGTCTTCCGTGAGGTTGAATACTTCAACGCCTCTCCGGTATAGAGCTTCCACCGCAGGGTCTCTTGAGCGCGCGCGTCTCTGGCCTGCGCAGAGCAGAAGAACGGCCGGCACTGCGACCATCGACCAGACCTTGTACGAAACTGGTCGGATCGGCCGTACCTGCGACTCATCCATCAGAGTGTCCCGCATTCCTCAATCCTTTCGGGAAAAATTGACTGGCCCTGTCGCTGGCCAGCATACCGACAACGCCCGGCAAAATCATCTCCCAAGACCCACGACAACAGTCAGGACGTCGAATTTGAACGAGACCGGCGCTCGACTAGCTCGAGCCGCGGTCAGCGTTCATCGCCGGGCGGATGCGGAGCAGATAGCCCAGCGCCGCGAAATCATAAACCGCATGGGTAATCATGACCGTAAGGAGGTTATCGACGCCGTAAAAGACGGCTCCGAGGTAAACCCCGAGAATGGTGATGATCACCATATAGGCGATTGAGATCGGATGCATGAGCCCGAACAGCAAGCTGGCCAGTCCCACCCCCAGGTAAATCGCGAGCCATTGGGTAACGTAAATCGCGAGCCATTGCGTGAACGAAGCCTGGAGCACGCCGCGGAACAACATCTCCTCGCCCACCCCCGCCGAGAGTGCGACCAAGCCGATCTCGGACCACGAGCTATTCTCCAGCAAGGGTACGACTTCGTACTCGCAGAACTTCTTGACTTGGAGGAGCGGGCCCACCGGCCACCGCAACATCGCCAGGAACATCAGGATCAAAGGGACCGCCGCCAAGACCCCCAGGCCCGCATCCCGCATGCTCCAGCTCAACCGCGCAAGTGGCGGGTGCCCCAACAACCAGCCCAGAAACAGAGACAGAGGCGCCAGCCCCATTTCGAAGAAGACGGCGAAGATGATGATGACTTCCCGTCCGACCTTCTCATTCTCGGGCTCCTGGAGGGGGTCGTCCTCCATCATCGACTCCTGGTTCTCAGGGTGACGGCCATTTCAACGCTGATCCAACCTTGGATTCTGGTCAGCGGGTGCCTCGGGGCTCGCCAGCGAATGCTCTTCAAGCTAGCGGGTTACACTGCGGATGTCGATGCCCCACCCATAACTCGGGTGGTCACATCTCCTATCAAGCCTTTGACGCTCAGCGATGTGATGGCCGCGGTTATCATCTGCAGGCATTGGAGTTACGTGTGAGGCAGGCCGAGAAGCCTGCGTCACGCCGCGTCACACCAAGGAGTTTGCAGGCGGTGGTCCGCTTCGTTCCGACTCCGCCGGGTTCTCACCCGCGGGCATCCGCAGGCTGATCAAAGCCTCTTGTCAAGTCCCGATTGAGCACCAGAATTCGCCGCAACTTGGACGGGATCTTGTTTTTGTGTATTCCTAATGTTTTCATCGAAATCGGCTTCGCTCGTCGCATTTTCGTGGGTTTCGCCCTCGGGGTGCCGCCGGCCGCGGATTGGATCGGACAGATCGGACGGATAATACCCGGCGGCCACGCAGCGCGAAATGAAAAGAAATGACGAGTCTCCTCGCTGAACACCACCGGGTCGAAGCGAAAGGGCAACACTAACCCGAAGCGTCAGCGAGGGATGCCTCAAGTTCCTTGCGGCGCCACGCCAGAGCCCTCGCTCACGCTTCGGGTTGGTATGTGGCACGAGTCACGCTGTGGACAGGGATCGGCGCCTGCCGAATTTCTGGGTGGTGTTCAGCGAGAAGTGTCGAAATGACAGGCACTTTTGGGACGAAGAGACCGAGCGGAATCACACGCCTGGCCGATTAATGCAACGCCTGACTCCGCCAGATTCTTAGTTGCGATCCCGTTGCAAAACCGGCTCGAATTCGGCCTGCGTTCCGCGCCGTCGGGGAGATCTTGCCGATTGTGCCAAACGAAAGGGTTCCGGCCGCCATTCGCATCCTTTCCCACCACGCCGCACGACTCGCCGTGTGGTAGAATTAGGAAAGTCCGCGCCTCGGCGATGGCTCTCTGCATCGCGACATATCTCCGAAACAGTATTCGTGGGTCGGAGAGCGCTGAGACTGTACTGGCCTGGCCCACCCCAAGCGAATTCGCTGAGGGCTAGGGGTGGGTATTGACCAAGAATGATGGAAGGGTGAATCAGACATCTCGCCTCTTTGAGTCCGCTTCTGGACGGTAATTCCCCGAGGTCCCGCGAACTGCTTGACTCGATCCCGCTGGTCGTTCCTCTCGCCGTTTTTCTTCATTCTTCCGCCCTCCCTCCTCCGCGCTTTTCCACTGCAACCCGACCTTGGCGTTGGCGATGTAATCCGGGTCTGACCCGCTTCGGTACGCCAGCCACCAATGCACTCCTGCCGAACTACCAAAGCCCATGTTTTTTTGAACGTCCGAACACGGAAGGATTGCCACGGAAAAGTGGCACAATTGGCCTTCGTTGGCGCACCCTGCCGCGGCGACGGCAGTACCCCGCGCAACCTCAAGGAAGATTTCGGTTTTCGTCGTGCGGCGATGGACTCCAGGAGTGGCAGGAAAGTGGCACGCGGTGGCATGTTTGTTTTTCAGCGGGTCTTCGTGCCAGTTCCTGCGCGGGTTTTGGACATGGTTCAACGCGGGTAACACTCCGGGTAGACCAGCCCGACGCGCAAGCGAGGGTAAGCCGAACCCTCGCTTGCGCGTCGGGCTGGTGTGATCGCTTAGGACGCCTCCGAAAAGCGTTACCCAAACGGACGACCCATTGAACCATGCCAATCGTGGGACAATTGGCCTTCGTTGGCGCGCCTCCACATGGCGACGGCAGTCCCCTGCGCAAGCTCAAGGAAGATTTCGGCTTTCGTCGTCGCGCGATGGGCTCCAGGAGTGGCGCAAAATGGCACTTGATGGCACTTTTCAGGAAGTCTCTGTGTCGCCCTGCGCACCGTGCGAGGGCCTGGGCTGGCCGGCACGCCCTCGAGGGACAAGGAAGTGGAAAATCAGCCTCAACGAGCCTCGGCCTCTCCCGAACGAACGCCATTCCATCGAAGTCTCTCGCCAAATCTGAACCACGATGGGCGGGTAAACGCAAACGTCGAGGACGCAACGGGCGTCGCTTTATAATCTCGTCAGGTGACAGAACACGAAATTGACCCCAGCTCGTCGCGCGCCCACGCTCTTGTCAGGCGACACTAATTGTGACCCCCAGGCGCGTACTGAACCCCACCTGGCGTAAGTTATGAATTTATCGGTTCTTCCCGCTTGTCGCTGACCTTTTTTCGATCTTCACCTCCGTTTCGTCACGGCACCCGTCGGCGTGGGTGTTCGCCAACCTTGATCGAATCAATCCACTCTTGCGTTTTTCCCGGAGCCGGTAACTCTCGCCGGTGATTATCAGCGTGTGGCTATGATGAAGCAACCGGTCCAGGATTGCCGTTGCCAGCACCTCATCGCCGAAGACGATCCCCCAGTCCGAAACCCGCTGGTTGGTCGTCACCAGTAGACTCCCTTTCTCATAGCGACGATTGACCAACTGGAAAAACAGATGCGCTGCCCGACGCTCAAAGGGCAAGTAGCCCAGCTCGTCGATGATCAGCAGACGCGGCTTTGAGTACTCGGTCAATTTTTCAGCGAGGTTGCCCTCCGATTCGGCCTTTCCCAGCGTCGCCAGCAGGGCCGTGGCGGTCGTGAAGCGGGCCGTGTGGCCTTGCTCCACGACCTTGCGGCCCAGTCCCACGGCGAGGTGGGTCTTGCCAACACCAGGAGGTCCAAATATCAACACGTTCTCTCCGTGCGATAGGAAATGTCCGGTGCTGAGCTCCCGAATCAGCCGCTCATCGACCGAAGGCTGGAACGAGAAGTCGAACTCCTCGATTGTCCGAACGCACGGGAAGTGGGCGATCCTCATTGCCATCTGGACCCGCTTGCTCTCTTTGGCGTCCACCTCCCGACCCAGAATCCGCTCGAGGAACTCCAGGTAGGTCCACTGCTCCTTGGTCGCCTCCGAGAGTACTGCCGGTAGCGTCTCACGCAGGTGGGGCAATTGGAGCCGCTTCAGCGCCGAGAAGATGCGCTCCTCGTGGGGATCGATCACCGTGCTCATGGCTGACCTCCTTCGACGAGCTCGGCGTACACGGAAAGCGGCCGGGCCAGGGGACAAGGGAGCTGCTCCGAAGTCGCCGGAGTCTGCGTGGTCAGCTCGGACCGGAACAAGCCTTCGAAGTGGGCCGGGTTGCGGACCCACGCGAAGGGTTCGTAGCACCGGACATGCTCGGCGATGCAACGGCCGCGGAGCCAGATGTCCACCCGATCTTCCTTGATCAAGACCTCGACGGTTTCGCGGACATGCCAATGCGGAGCACTATATCGCACTGTATCGACATCAACAAAGCAGTCGGCGCTGACGCGACGCTTCAGCCGGCGAGTGCGTACAGCCAGAGGGCGCACCGGCAGGGGTTGAAGGGTCCGACGCTCATCACGCTCGAAGCGGACGTTGGGCTTTTCCCTGGTCGTGCCGTGCACCCGCTCGTCGGCAACCTCGACGATCCACCACGCCAGGTGACGCTGCAGATCCCCGAAGGAGGCAAACGAGCGTCCAGCCAGGGCATTTCGCTTGACGTAGCCGACGCCTCGTTCGATCTTTCCCTTGGTCCGAGCGCGGCGAGGACGACAGGCTTTGGGTGTCAGCCCACGGTCACGGCAAAAAGTCTCAAATCCAGGATTCCAGACCACCTGGCCGGACTGGCGATCGTGGGAGATCACCAGCGGGGAGGCGTTGTCGCAGAGGATTTGCTGGGGCAGTCCCCCGAAATGTCGAAAGGCCCCCTCCAGGCCTTCGAGCCAGTCGTCCTGCCGCTGGGCGAGGAAAGCTCGGCAGTAGAGCCGGCGCGAGTATCCCAGCACGGCGGTCATGAGGAAGACCTTCACCGGTTGTCCGCCGATCCGGACGATCTTTTCACCGAAGTCGATTTGCATCTGCTGGCCCGGCGGGGTCTCGAATCGGACTGTCGCCAGCTTTTGGGCTTTTTCTTCTCGCCGTAGCGGAGCCACTGCCCGCTGCAGGGTCCGCAAATCGACCTCGATGCCATTGCGGGCTAACTCCTGCTGAATGACGACGGTATTTCCCTCGGCGAGGGTACGGTAGAGTCGATGCACTTCACTGAGCGTAGCGGCGTCGAGACGACGGGCTGCGGGCCGCTCCTGAAAGCCGACCGCGGCTCCCGCGAGATAACGGCGCACGGTGTTGCGCGAGATTCCCAACTCACGAGCAATCCGTTTGCGCCCCGGACCTTGGCTGACAAGTTCGTGGATCCGATCCACGATCGCCGGTTTCACCATCCCTGCGTCCTCCTGCGCGTCGCGCAGGTGGACGTGTGTCAGGTCCAACGACTGGTCCGCCTGCGTCTCGTGCAGATTGACCAAATCAGCAGTTTTGTCCATATCCCCTCCTCAAAAGGCGAGCACGGAGGGGTCAGTTTTACTGTCACTAGGGGTGGTCAATTTTGGTGTCGCCTGACAGCTCTCTTCGCGCGCGTACAACTTAATTATGCCACAGTGTCGAAAATTGGGACGTACCTACCGCGCGGTATACGGCGTGCGATGCGCTCCCAAGCGTTTGGCTAATTGGCGGTTGTGGTATTTTCCCGAATATTGTTGGGCGACATTAGCGTGGGAAAGCGGAATAGGTCCGCTATTGGCAATATGGGCTGGTTGGAAGCTCCCCTGACTTAGCAATATCGGACCTGTCCCGTTTTCCCCGAACAGAGTCCGCTGTTTTGCCGGTTGTGCCGGATGGACCGCTTGACTCGATCCCGCTGGTCGTTCCTCTCGCCGTTTTTCTTCATCAGCCCCCACCGCCCGAAACGCGTCCCCGTATTGATTCATCCTTCACCCTTCATCCTTCATCCTTTCCTCGCTCAAAACTGACCGCCAAAACGTGTGTCGCAGTCCGGATCGATGGCGCACTGCCCCCGCCGAAGGGGCGATCTTCCGCAAGTGCAGTGGCGGCTGTGGCTTTCGTGTTTTGGCGAGGTGCTTTTGTGTGTCGCAAAATGTGGCAAAATGTCTCACTTTTAGCGAGTTTTCGAGCAAATGATCAGTAGCCCGGCAGCGGCGGGTATCCCGGGGGCGTGAGGTCTGCCGCGCTTTCACGGAGTTGCTCCTCTGCGGGGTTCTTGAGAGATCGTACAAATTGGTACGCCGCGGTCAGTTTTCACCGCGTCTCCGTTGTGCCCGGGTCACCGTTCTCAGCCCGGGGCCCAGGCTGGCCGGCACACCCTGCAAAGGGCAAAGAATTGGAGAGCCTTCGCCAGCAACCTGCCAATTCCGTCGCCAACCAACGTCTTGCTGGGTCGTCTGGAAAGTCGTTGGACGCAAGGCGCGCAACTCTGCCGGTCTTCCAGTTGCTTTAGGGGAGCAAAAGCGGCGTGAATTCCGGCCCGGCTGCGCGGCTCAGTGTGGGGTTTTGCCAGTTGTGCCGGATGGACCGCTCGACTCGATCCCGCTGGTCGTTCCTCTCGCCGTTTTTCTTCATCAGCCCCCACCGCCCGAGACGTGTCCCCGTACTGATTCATTCTTCACCCTTCAGCCTTCATCCTTTCGTCGCCCCCTGTCAAGTCTCGGATCGACGCCAGAATTCGCCGTAACTGGAGCGGAATATTGTGGTTCCATGATCCGAACCATTTCGTCGAAATTGGCTTCGTTGGTCGCATTTTCGCGGATTTCGCCCCGATCGGTCATCACACCCTCGCACGCCTGGACGGCGGCAGCATCGCTCACACGATCGTGTGGCGTTCCCCCCAAGAACCGGTTGATGCTCGTCGTCGATCCCACGCAGCGAAGTGAGGAGTCAGCGCCGACAACGATCCCTCCACTGGATTCTGACACACAAGCTCGCCGCGGGCTACTCTTTGCGCCGCTTTCCTCAGGCCCGTAATCGGACCAACCCGGACGGCAGGCATGACCGCGCCGACGGTCAGAATCAGAAGCGGGCGGTGAGTGGTCGTATCCAGCGGCTATCGTGTCTTCGAGCACTCACCCAGGTCGCCCGGTGAAACTCGCGCGGGTCTCGACGAAGAGGAGCGGAGACGAGCAAAGGCAGAGAATCTAGCCACAGATGCACACAGATAAGTCAAGCGAACGAGCGGGTGATGCAGACAGACTGACAGGGACACACCGAGGGTGAGGGACCCGCTCGCGCGTGTCGATCCGCCGGCCGACGGCGCCACTGCGATCGGGCGGCAGGCTCGCTTGACGGTTTGCGCTGGCTGCATTTCGCTTGATTTCAACCTTCTGTCCGCGCGACGTTTTACGCTGGGTCCGGTCCGCCTGTTGTTCAAATGAAGAGCGTTTACCGGATCTGATCCCACGAATGAGCTTTCTTCGAGTCCGGCGGATTCGCGGGTCGGGGGTCACTCCCCGACTTCTCGGCGGTGCTCCGCGCTACATGCACTGCAGCGGACGTTCCTCGGTAAGACGCGACAGGTCCTCGCAAAGCGCCTGCCCGACCGTGTATCCTATCATGCAGTTGCGGACCGATGCAGAACGTCGCAGCCAGACCCGGTCGGACCATCGCGAGCACGATCCCGATGACTGCCGCGACCAGCCACCGTCGCCTGCCCGTTTTCGACACCCGGCCCAATGAAATGACGCTCGTCGAATGAGAGCGGATCCCGACGTGAACACGACGATCGACGTTCCCGAATCCGGCCAGATTGTCCGCGTGCGACAGCGCCAGTACCTCGTCGAAGACGTGGTGCCGCCAAGCCCCGGCGACGATGCGACCCTCGTCAAGATGTCGTGCGTGGACGACGATGCCCAGGGCCAACCGCTGGCGGTCCTCTGGGAGAAGGAAGTCGACCCGGAGGTCCTGACCGGGGAGACTTGGCAGAAGATCGCCGAGCGAGGATTTGATTCCCGCAACCTTTTCTCTGCTTATCTGCATACGCTCCGCTGGAACTGCGTCACGAGTACGGACGCAAACCTTTTTCAGTCGCCATTCCGAGCCGGAATCCGGACCGACGCATACCAGCTCGAACCGCTCCGCAAGGCTTTACGATTACCCCGCGTCAACCTCTTTATCGCGGACGACGTGGGGCTGGGTAAGACGATCGAGGCAGGACTCATCGCTCGTGAATTGCTCCTGAGAAAGAAAGTACAGGACATCGTCGTCGCTTGCCCTCCTTCCATGCTGCTTCAGTGGCAGGACGAGCTGGAGGACCGATTCGGGATGGTCTTCCAGATTCTCGACAAGGAGTACATCGCCAGGGTCCGCCAGGAACGAGGGTACGCCGTCAACCCCTGGACGACCCATTCACGATTCCTGGTCTCTCACCGGCTGCTCATCGACGAAGATTACGCTGGAACTCTCCGCGACTGGCTCACGGACTTTCGACCGGGGTCGCTTCTGATCTTGGATGAAGCACACCACGCCGCCCCATCCAGCGGCGCGCGGTATGCCATCGACTCCAAGATCACCCGGGCCATCAGAGATCTGGCCGTGCGGTTCGAGCACCGGCTGTTCCTCTCGGCGACACCCCACAACGGCCATTCCAACAGCTTCTCGGCGCTCCTCGAAATCCTCGACCCCCAGCGTTTCTGCCGGGGAGTTCCGGTCAAGGGTAAGGAAGGCCGAGCCCTGCTCGACGAGGTCATGGTGCGCCGCCTCAAGGAGGACCTCCGTGCCGTCGAGGGTGGCTTTCCGAGACGCGTTCCCAGGCAGATCGACATCGACGGCCTTGCTGCCGATGCCCCCGAGCTGAAGCTCTCCATCCTGCTCAACCAGTACCGTGAGGTTCGTGAGGACCGGCTCAAGGTCGAGACCAAACGCAAGCAGGCGGCAGCCGCCTTGCTCGTCTCAGGACTCCAGCAGCGGCTGCTTTCCTCGATCGAAGCCTTTGCCCGGACTCTCAGGGTTCACCGCAAGACAATGGAGCGTCACTGGGCGGAAGCCGAGAGCGAGAAGACCCCCGATAGAGAAGGCGAGGTCCAGCTCGATCTCATCTCCGTGGGCGTCGACAACGATGACGACCGGGCCACGCTCCCGGAGGGCGAGCTTCAGGCCGAGGAGGATGCCCAGATCGAGGCCGCCTCACGAGCAAGCGCGGGTGGAACCAAGACGGCGACCGCCCGCGAGCGGCAACTCCTCGAAGAGATGTCCCGGATCGCCGACGATAACCGGGGCCGACCAGATGCCCGCATCCAGAAGCTTCTGGAGTGGATCCGGAAAAATCAGTGCCCGGGGCTCCCGTCCTCCGGGGCGACTGCAACCGGGCCACCCGCTCAGTGGAATGAGACTCGCGTTCTCATCTTCACGGAATATGACGACACGAAGCGCTACCTGGTCCAGCAGCTTGCCGATGCGATTGCCGCAACCGACCGAGCCAACCAGCGGATCGCGGTCTACCACGGCCCGACACCCCAGGCCGAGCGTGAGGACATCAAGCGGGCTTTCAACGCCGACCCGAAGAAGAACCCGCTACGCATCCTGGTCGCGACGGATGCAGCGCGCGAGGGACTGAATCTCCAGACCCACTGCTGGAACCTGTTCCACCTCGACGTGCCGTGGAATCCCAGCCGGATGGAACAGCGCAACGGCCGCATCGACCGCAAGCTCCAACCGAAAGACGAGGTGTTCTGCCACTACTTCGTCTACCGCCAGCGTGTCGAAGACCGAATTCTCGAAGCCCTGGTTCGCAAGACCGAGATCATCAAGCGAGAGCTCGGGAGTCTCTCCCAGGTTCTTGAAGGCCGCCTCGCGACCACGCTCAGCCAAGGCATCCGGCATCGTGATGTCATACGCCTCGAGGCGGAGATCACAAGCACAGACCTGGAGGCCGAGAGCAAGCAGACGGTGGAGGAGGAACTGGAGGCATCCCGCGAGCGTCAGGAAGACCTGAAGGCCCAGATTAAACGCCTCCAAGGACGACTCAAGGCTTCCCAAGATTGGATCGCGCTCACCGAGGACCACTTCCGCGACGCCATCACTTGCGGGCTGGAGCTCATGGGGGCTCAGCCTCTGGGCGCATCGCCCGTCGCTGCCGGAGCAAGCTCCAAGACACCCCGATTCGTATTTCCCGCTCTCGACCAGCGACGGGGAGCTGATCCCACCTGGGCCGAGACCATGGATACGCTGCGCGTTCCTCGCCGTCGCGACCAGAAACCCTGGGAATGGCGCAGCACGTCCCCCATCCGGCCGGTCGTCTTTGAAGACACGGGCACGATGGACGACGACGTGGTCCACCTCCACCTCGAACATCGGGTGGTCCAGCGACTTCTGGGCCGCTTCAGGTCCCAGGGTTTCATTCACCATGATCTTTCGCGAGCCTGCCTCGCCCAGACGACTGACGCGATCCCTCGCGTGATTCTGCTCGGGCGTCTCTGTCTCTACGGCCCAAGAGCCGCGCGGCTCCACGAGGTGATCGTTCCGGTCGCTGCCCGCTGGGTCGAGCTCTCCCAGAGAAAGGGACAGCCTTTGAAGCCGTTCAAGGAAGACCAGGTTGCCGAGTCGAAAACCCTCGACTTGCTTGAAGACGCTCTACTGCCATCCGGACATCCTGACGTCAATCATGTCATCAAGGAAAAGCTCCAGAGCGCGGCGCCCGAGGACATCCGGCAACTCCTTCCCCACCTCGAGGAGCGCGGTCAGCGGCTCGCCGAGGAAGCCCGGGTCGCATTGGACAAGCGGGCCGATCAGGAGGCCGACGCCATGAAGAAAATCCTCGACCAGCAGAAGCGGCGTGTGTCCGAGACCGCAAAGATGTACGAGGGGGATCAGCAGCTCAGCCTGAGCTTCGGCCAGGAAGAGCAACGACAGCTCGAGTCCAATCAGAGACACTGGGAGAAGCGACTGGCGGCCATCGACCGTGAGCTTGCCGAAGAGCCGAAGCGCATTCGCAGCATCTACGACGTGAAGGCCCAGCGGATCGAGCCGATCGGGCTGGTCTATCTTTGGCCAGTGACGGGGTAGTTGTGAGTTGTGAGTTGTGAGTTGTGAGTTCTGAGTTCTGAGTTCTGAGTTGCGGTCGACAGACAGCATTCAACCAGCGGAGGTGGTGATGAAACGGGACTTTCGCGATCTTTTGGTGTGGCAGAAAGCGATGACGCTTGTGACCGACGTTTACCGCGTGACTGCGTGCTTTCCAAAGGAAGAGCTGTATGGCCTGACGTCTCAGGTCCGGCGTGCGGCCGTGTCAATACCCAGCAACATCGCGGAGGGCCAAGCCAGGCTGACCCCCGGCGAGTTCCGGCAATTCCTCGGACATGCGAAGGGCTCGCTTGCGGAACTTGAGACGCAGCTCCTGATCGCCGAGAACCTCGGCTACTGCGCGATCTCCGAGTCGCTGTTGCAAGAACTTACCGAAGTCCGCCGAATGCTCAACGGCCTACTGTCCTCACTCACCCGGCGCGACGGAAAGTCAGCCGACGACGACTAACCACCAACTCACAACTCAGAACTCACAACTCAGAACTCCCCACAAGATGCCCGACCACCAGCTCAGAACTCGCAACTCAGAACTCACAACTGCTCACAAGGAATGGCTCGGCTACCTCCAGCCGATGGGGCTCGTCGTGTCGCCTCCGGCTCTTGCCGAGGCCCTTGCGTTCCCGAACGCGAACATCATCCCCGAGCACAATCGCTTCCTGGAATGCGTTGGAGAAATCTCGGTCGCGGGCAAGGACGAGAAGGTCGCCGCCATCATCGATTTTCCACGCTTCTGTTCGCACGTCTTGGGTTGGCGGCCGTCCGACCTTGTAGGGTCGAAAGAGGGCGGGTCGCTCCCCGAGACGCTTGAATCGGTTTTGACCGAATACCACGAGACGCTCCGGCCCACGTATGCCGTGAAACATCCCGAGTCAAAATCCCAGAGCCAGACTCCCTGGATGTTGCTCGTCAAAGTGCTGCCGAACGGTACCTCCTTCGACGACTTCATCGAGTCTGATAGTCATCACTGGCAGGTGAGCCCCCAAGCCCGCTTTGAGCGGCTCCTGCGCGATTCCCACATCCAGGTGCCGATCGGTCTCCTCTTCAACGGCACAGACTTGCGTCTCGTCTACGCGCCCAAAGGCGAGAGTTCGGGCCACCTCACATTCCCTGTTCGGGCCATGACCGAAGTGGCCGGTCGGCCAATCTTCGCGGCACTCGTCATGCTGCTCGGCGAGAACCGCTTGTTCACTCTCCCGGACGGCCAGCGCCTTCCGGAGGTTCTGGAGAAGAGTCGCAGGTACCAGAACCTGGTCTCGACGAAGCTCGCCGAACAGGTGCTCGCGGCGCTCTACGAACTGCTGCGGGGATTCCAGGCAGCCGACGACCAAAAAAAGGGAGAGCTTCTCCGCCAGGTGCTCCAGGACGACCGCAACCAGGTCTACGCGGGGTTGTTGACAGTCCTGTTGCGGCTCGTGTTCCTGCTCTATGCCGAGGACCGGGGGCTGATGTCCGACCCGCAAGATGAGTTGTACCAGAACGATTACGCGATCACGGGTTTGTTTGAGCGTCTCAGGGCCGACGCCGGACGATACACCGACACGATGGACCACCGCTTCGGATCGTGGCCCCAACTGCTCGCTCTGTTCCGCATGGTCCACGATGGCGGCAGGCATGCTCGCTTCGCGATCCCCGCGCGGAAAGGCTACCTCTTCGATCCCGACAAGTATCCGTTCCTTGAAGGTCGAGCCCCGGGCCGATCGAGCTTCCAGCCTCCATCAGACGGCAGCGATGACACTCGTTCAGGTCTCCGCACTCAGAACTCACAACTCACAACTCAGAACTTTCGCACCCGGAGGGTGCGAGTCACGGTCGATCCTCCTCACGTCTCCGACGGTGTCGTCTTCCGTGTGCTTCAAAACCTGCTCATCCTCGATGGCGAACGGCTCAGTTACCGGACCCTCGACGTCGAGCAGATCGGCTCGGTCTACGAGACGATCATGGGCTTTATCCTCGAAGTCGCCCAAGGACGCTCGATCGCCATCAAGCCCACGAAGCCCCACGGCGCGCCGACCACGATCAACCTGGAAGCGCTGCTGGCCGTCAAGCCAGCCGACCGGGCCAAGTGGCTCAAAGATCAGTCCGATCAGGCTCTAACCGGCCAGACGGCCGCCGCGCTGAAGGAGGCGGCCACGCCCGAGGACGCCGTCGCGGCCCTGGAGCGCAAGGTCGCCTTCACCGCCATGCCCCGGGTCGTTCCGGCCGGGGCCATGGTGCTCCAGCCGTCCGAGGAGCGTCGGCGCTCGGGCTCGCACTACACGCCGCGCTCGCTGACTGAGCCGATCGTGGAGACGACCTTCCGGCCGATCCTGGAGCGCCTCGGTCCGAACCCTACGCCCGCCCAGATTCTCGACCTGAAGGTCTGCGACCCGGCCATGGGCTCCGGTGCGTTCCTCGTCGCGGTTTGCCGCTTCCTGGCCGAGCTGTTGGTGACGGCCTGGCACGCTCACAAGTGCGTGCCGAAGGACATCCCACCGGACGAGGACGAGCTCCTCCACGCCCGTCGCATTGTCGCCCAGCGATGTCTTTATGGAGTGGACAAGAACCCGATGGCGGTCGACCTGGCGAAGCTCTCGCTCTGGCTCGCCACGCTGGCGAAGGACCACCCGTTCACGTTTCTGGATCATGCCCTGCGGTGTGGTGATTCGCTGGTCGGCTTGAGCAAGGATCAGATTATTGCGTTTCACTGGAAGCCGGAGCAGCAGCGTGACTTCGCTCGGAAAGTGATCGAGGGGCAGCTCAGCCGCGCGATGGACCAGCGTCGGCAGATTCGCGAGGCTCCCGACGGGACGACCGAGGCCGTACTTCGCGAGCGGCTTCAGGCCGCCGACGGCTTCATCGAGCAGGGTCGGCGCTACGGCGATCTCGTCGTCTCGGCTTTCTTCGCGGAAGACAACGATCGCAAGCGGAAGGAGCGGCTCGAAGCCCTCGCGACCGACCTCGCCGCCCAGCAGTCGGCCTATGACGTTGAACGCTTCAACCGCCTGGGTTCCGCCCGCCGCGAGCTGCGTGGTGAAGATTCCACTCGTTCCAACCCGCATCCCATCGTGCCGTTTCACTGGGAGATCGAGTTCCCCGAGGTGTTCGACCGAGAGAATTCAGGATTCGATGCCTTGATGGGAAATCCCCCTTTCTTGGGGGGCACGCGAATCACCTCCACACACGGTGATTGCTATCGCGACTGGCTTGCAATGTGCCATCCCGAAGGGAGTAGCAACGCCGATCTCTCTGCCCATTTTTTTAGACGGTCCTTCTCGCTACAGCGCCGCGACGGTGGCTTCGGCCTCCTCGCCACCAATTCAATCGCGCAGGGTGACACTAGGGTTCTGGGACTCGAGACGATAGTGGACCAGGGTGGGTGCATCTACGACGCCACTCGGCGGTACCGCTGGCCTGGCCAGGCAGCCGTCGTTGTGTGCATCATTCATGTGCAGAAATCGCCAAGGGTGGGCCTGAGATGCAGCCTGGACGGACATACGGTCCCGAGAATTACCGCTTTTCTCTACCACTCTGGTGGCAGCAAGACCCCCGTCGCGCTCCGGGCAAATGCGGGAAAGTCATTTCGTGGGTGCGATGTATTTGGTATTGGCTTTGTATTTGATGACGGTAATCCAGAGGCGAATTCGCTTTCGTTGATGCGCACACTGATCCAGAAAGATCCGCGTAACGCGCAGAGAATCTTCCCGTACATCGGCGGGGAAGAGTTCAATTCGAGCCCAGGCCTAATTCCGAGTCGATACATCATCGATTTTGGTGAGATGAGCGACGAAGAATCCAGAAGTTGGCCCGATCTATTCAAGCTCGTCGAAGAACGCGTTAAGCCCGCCCGCGCGCGTGTCACCCAGCGAGACCGCCGTGAGCTCTGGTGGCTTTACGCCACTCGTTCACCGTCCTATCGAGATTTCGCCACACAACACGAACGTTGCCTCGCCATCTCGTTGATAACCAGCGCGTTCGCGTTTGGGTTCATTAGCGGTGGCCCCGTGGTCGCTCACTCGTTGGCCGCCTTCGCATTAAGCCGCTATCGGGACTTTGGCCTAATGCAGTCTCGGATCCACGAAGCTTGGGCGCGCTTCTTCGCATCGTCCCTCGAGGATCGACTTCGCTACACCCCCTCCGACTGCTTCGAGACCTACCCTTTTCCGCCGAACTTCGAGACGAACACCGCAGCTGAGTCTGCAGGTAAGGCTTGCTACGAGTTCCGCGCCGCCCTGATGATCCGCAACAACGAGGGCCTGACCAAGACCTACAACCGCTTCCACGATCCCGACGAGCGCTCGCCCGACATCTTCAAACTCCGCGAGCTGCACGCCGCGATGGACCGTGCCGTGCTGGACGCCTACGGCTGGACCGACCTGAAGCCGACCTGCGAATTCCTCCTCGACTATGATGAGGACGAAGAGGAAGACGAGTCCGCAGGCGGCCGCCGCCGCAAGAAGCCCTGGCGCTACCGCTGGCCCGACGACTTCCGCGACGAAGTCCTCGCGCGGCTCCTGGAACTCAACCGCCAGCGGGCCGAGCAGGAACGCCTGAGCGGCGCCGCGGCCGAGGGTGGCACCAAATCTCCGAAACGCGTCAAGAGGTCGTCACGCAAGAAACCGAGCGATCAGCCGGAGATGTTCTGAATGGAGGGTGGGGAAGGTCGCACCGAGGCAGCAAGAGCCCGTCGTTTCATCCCATGCGACGAGGAACGATAAACCGCGAACACTCCAGGAGCGCTCAGATGGGTATCGACACCGCTTGGAGTCTTGTCCCCGAGAGTCTCTCCCTCAGGTTGGTGGGAAGAGTCCCGCGTCGATCAGACCCTGGCGCAACGCGACACGGTGGCGGAGATTGATCGCCAGGACAGCGACAGCCACACGGCCAACGGCGGTACGACCGACCAGAAAGGGGCCATCCCAGCGAAAGTGCCGGAGCCACTTCTGACGTCGCGGGTGAAAAAACGGAAGCTCGTCATGCACCTGCGGCATGCGGCAATACTCGCAACACGAGCCTGCGCGTTCCCAAACCCGTTCGGTCAGTTCGCGATCCACGGGTCAGTTGCGCCGGCTTCTGTCGTTGGAGGCAGATCGTTTGAGGGTCTGCCTGGCTTTCAACTTCAAGAGTGACAGCACGTGGCCAGCCCGCTCGTAGTTGTCGATCTCGACCCGCTCTTGGTCGGTCAGGGTTCCCTCTCGGGCATTCTCGGAAAGATAGCTCATGCGGTCCTGGTCGGCCGGTGTGAATTGGATCGCAAGCAGCGCGCGAGCCGCAGAAGCCGAAAGGGGGGGCTTCTTCGCCCCGAAGGCACGGCTCAAGATGTCAATTTCACTCGTACCCAGTACACGCTGAGCGGAAGACATGTGACCTCCCTCGGTTCGAATCCCATCGATGGGCATACTACCAAAATTGCACCGTTCATGCGAGTCGAGTCAGCCGCGCGTGTCCCTCGATGGAACGGGGCGTCGACCGCCGCCGTTGTGAGCGTATCGTCTCATCCGCGCTATGGTGCAATTTCTGACAGGGGTCGTTTCACGCACCATCTTGCGGCATCGACCAATTGAACACGGGATTCAGATCGTCTGTTCCGATCCCGAGATTCAACGCTGAAGAGTCGCCATGATCCCGTCATCCAGAAGCGAAGGCTGTCACGGGATACATCACCCGCATGGACCTGGACGTGACCGGCGCATGTGACGAAACGCGAGGTGAGTTTCATCGAAATCGGCTAGAGATGCGATCATGAGTGGGTCTCGCCACTATCAGAGCGCGCCGATCACCGATCTACGGATCGAGCCGGTGTCCAGGCTATGCGCTGACGATGTGGAGACCTTCCAGGGAGAGGTCGCCTATCGGTCTGTCCCACCCAAACGGTCTAATCTTGCTGATCGCGTACTGGTTCAAGTCCGTCACTTTCGCCTCCGAGCCAACCGCTCAGGCTCGATACTTACGGCCAGAGCCCGTCTCGATTTGCCCGATCGGTGATCACGAAGCGCGGAACATCGAATTGCCGAGCCAAGTTCTCCTCGACGATGAAGCGACCGGATTCCTTTGCCCGCTCCAGGGACATGCCAGCGGCGCGGATCTTCGCTGCCGCTTTGCCGAATTCGATTGCCAAAGCTTTCTGTGGGGCGAGGATCAAGCCGGCCAATGCCCGGGCCTGCCATTCGAATTCCGCGTAAACCTTCTCGTCAACTCCCGTCACGACGGCCTTCCACTCTGCGAGCGATTCAAACTCGTACTGGCCAATGACGTCGGCGTGAATCAAGATATGGGAAAGCTCATGCGCCAAGCTGAAGCGGTAACTCGGCGGTGCGTGACTCTGAGTATAGGCGTCGACGGATATCGACGTCATGTCTCGCGAGACGAAGGCGTAGACGTCGGAGCTGTGCAGCATGCCCTCGATCGGGATAATGTCGAGTCCGAATTGGAACTCAATGATCTCCTCGATGGGGACCGGAATTGATCCTACGGGATGGTGTTCCGCGACGAACACCGCCGCGACCCCTCGAAGGTCCTCGTAGGGCCGGTACGGCACCTCAAAGGGGCGCTTCGGCATCGTGATTCAGCTCCGTCGAATCTTCTCGACCAATTCGTCCAGTTTCTCGGAGTCCGCACCCGAGTCGCGGATCGTCCGGAACAAGACCGGAAGCCTGCCGAGAATCGCCGTATCGTCCATCAAGTCCTTGGGGATCTGACCGCGCACGACGGAGGCCAGATCACAAAACTCGAGCCATTCGTCCGTGCCGCGCTCAATGCCCAGTGCCGCCGCATACGCAGCGAGCTTCTCTTCTTTCTGCGGCGGCGCCAGGACGCCGCGCTCCAACCGGCTGAAGTTGCCGTGGTCGAATCCATGCTCCTGGCAAAAGGCACGGAGTGTCACGCCCTTAGCCGCGCGGAATCGCTTGATAAACCTCCCGAACGTGTCTTGGGCCATGCTGGTCCCTCCCGCGGTTGGGGGCGACCGCCTGATCCGGCGATAACCCTTACGATCGGTGATCCTGGTCGTTCTGTTGTAAGAATCTTACAACAGTCTCGCGATCGGTCAAGGCTTTCGCGCACAAAAAGAAGAGGTTGAGCAGTCGGGGCCACCCGATAGCAGCCCCTCAGCCAAAACCGGCTCAGCCGGGACTGTTCTGATCGACGGAGGACATCCCCTATCGCCCAAGGCTTAGAACGGCCGGGGTGATCGATGGGCCAGCCTCCCTGTATACTGAGACGCGACGGCTTTTGCCGAGCGGGGTACGGCCAAGGAAACTAGGTTGCGTCGGAAAGCGCAGGCGCCACGGCGGCGAACCCCCATGATGGGGCCGAAAGGATAATTCGATGACCTCTGTCGAAGTTCGCCAACGTCTGGTTGAAGCCCTGAAGCTCGATCTGGTGGGCCCGGAAAACGGCTCGGACCTCGAAGACGAGGTCCTCAACCAAGCCCCATCCCGCTGGTACCTTACCGGATTCCTCGTGCCGCTCGAGGCGAGCGAGTCCCAGCGGTGCGACGAGACCGCCGCCGACGAAATGGACGGGCCGGCCGATGAAGCGGGGGGGGCCGACGACGCCCGGGAGCCGGAGAAACCGGCCGCCCGTCGGGCTCTGCTCCCTTCGTCCATGGGACTGAGCCTGCTCATTTCCCCGGAAACGAAGCAACTCAAAGTCGTGGTTCGCTGGGGAGACTACAGCCCGGAATCCGTCGCGGACACCACCAAAGTCAGTCCGGTCGAGCAGGCTGCCCAGGCCCCTGGAGTGATCCCGCAACCCGCCAAAAGCCCTGTGAACTGGAAGCGCACACCTCGTGAGGAGATCGTCGTCGTCAAGCTTCCGGCAGCAACCGCAAAACCGAAGCCTGTCCCGGTTCCAAACAGCGGTGACTCACGGTTCGCTCTGGAGCTGTCGGTGCTCGTCAGGCCGGTCCAGGCTGTCGGAATTGCCCAAGGCATGGTGCCCCCAGGCACCCGATCGGTTTCGATTTTCCTCGTGAACCGTCGCCGTCCCGCGCCCGATGAACTCCGAGACACATGCTTCGCCTTCCAGGCCCGACTTGAGGTCGAGTCGTCGCAGCCACTCGTCGCGCGTCCGGACGTCCGCGGTCGCGATGAGGGTGACTGGGACGAGCGCATGGGCGACCTCCAGTATCGTGACGTCTACGAGTACGCCGTCGGCCACAACGTCGCCACGCACGCGGTCGTCAGCGCTCTGGGAGAGTGCCACTCCGTCCAGACGTGCTGGGTTCCCGACGCCGAGGTGGAGTTTGTCGCCCCCTCCGACATTCAAGGTGTCACCCTCGAGATCGAGCAATTGGCGGTCTTGAGCAACGCGGAGCAAGCCCGCGACCAGCTCCTACCTTTTGTGCAGCAGTATCGCCACTGGATCGAGAGCCAGAAGTCTCTCGTCCCGGCAGACGAGGCCTCAAGGCGAGAAGTCTCGGAGGAGTTGCTCCATCGGGCCGAGCATGCGGCGACGCGGACCGAGGATGGCATCAAGCTCCTGGCTGATCCTCAGGTTCTCGACGCGTTCCGGATCGCCAACAAGGTCATGGCTCGCGCCGCCCGCCAGCGATTCGCGGTCATGGAGAACAAGAAACCCGCGGAAGTTGAGCCCCCCCGCTGGCATCCGTTCCAGCTCGCCTTCCTGCTCATGAACCTACCAGGCATCGTCAATCCACTCGACCAGGACCGCGAGGTCGTCGATCTCCTCTTCTTCCCGACCGGCGGTGGCAAGACCGAAGCCTACCTCGGCCTGGCCGCCTTCACGCTCGTTTACCGCAGGCTGAAGAACCCCGGCATCCAGTCCGCTGGGCTCAGTGTTCTCATGAGGTACACGCTCCGACTCCTGACTCTGGACCAGCTCGGCCGTGCCGCGACACTCATCTGCGCGATGGAGCTCGAACGGTACAACGACCCGGAGAAGCTGGGCCCGTGGCCTTTCGAGATCGGTCTGTGGGTCGGCCGAGCCGCCACTCCCAACCGGATGGGACGCAAGGGAGACAACGACCCGCAATCGGCGCGGCTAAAAACCATCTCGTTTCAGAACGACGATCGACGTCCATCGCCGATTCCGCTCGAGACTTGCCCGTGGTGCGGGACCAAGTTCAAGAAGACGTCGTTTTCGCTCTGGAGGAACGGAAGGCTCAATAGCGATGAGCCGGACGAGCTGCGGGTTGTGTGTGCCAACCGAGACTGCGATTTCACCCGCAATCGCCCGCTACCGATCCAGGCCGTCGATGAGCCGATCTATCGGCGGCTGCCGTGTTTCATGATCGCCACCGTGGACAAGTTCGCGGCCATGCCCTGGACCGGACAGGTCGGGGCATTCTTCGGTCGCGTCGAACGGCACGATCAAAACGGCTTCTACGGCCCTTGTGATACCGGAATCGGGCGGCCGCTCGCGGCGCCCTTGCCGCCGCCGGACCTCATCATCCAGGACGAGCTTCACCTGATCTCCGGGCCGATGGGGACGATGGTGGGATTGTACGAATCGGCGCTCGATGCACTGTGTACCCGACAAGTCGGCGGCATGTCGGTCGGCCCCAAGATCATCGCCTCGACGGCGACCGTCAGGAGGGCGGAGAAACAGATCCTGTCGCTGTTCAATCGCCGGGTTGTTGACGTCTTTCCTCCACCCGGCCCGAATCGGCGCGATTCCTTCTTCGCCGAGACCCATACGCGAGAGGAAACCAATCCCAGGCTTTATCTCGGTATCGCGGCTCAGGGACGAAGCCTGAAGGTCGTCATGTTGCGTACGTACCTGGCTCTTCTGGGGGCTGCGCAGCAGGCATACGAGGCCGATGGGGGGAAGAAGAACGCCGAGAACGCGGCCGACCCTTTCATGAGCCTCCTCGGATACTTCAACAGCTTGCGAGAACTGGGAGGCAGTCGGCGAATCGTGGAAGACGAGGTGACGATTCGCCTGACCGAGTACAGCCGCCGAAAACGTGTCAACCGATCCGAGGGGCCGTTCGCCAATCGGGCGATCGCCTTCGAAGTCGTCGAATTGACATCTCGGGAATCAACGAACAAGGTCGCCGACGCCAAGCGGCGGCTGGCGATCCGGTTCCGCGATAATGAGCACGTGGACGTCGCCATCGCCACCAACATGATCTCCGTGGGACTCGACATCACTCGATTGGGACTCATGGTCGTCCTGGGCCAGCCCAAGACGTGCGCTGAGTACATCCAGGCGACCAGCCGCGTCGGCCGCGACCCGAAGCGGCCCGGCCTGGTCGTCACCCTGCTCAACGTCCACCGTCCACGCGACCGTTCCCACTACGAGCGCTTCGAGGTCTTCCACCAAGCGTTTTACCGATCGGTGGAGGCGACCAGCGTGACGCCCTTCTCACCCCGGGCCCTCGACCGGGGCCTGGCGGGCACTCTCGTCGCCCTGGCCCGGCAAATGGGCGAGGGCATGACACCGCCCAAAGGGGCGAGCGAGATCCTGACGCGCAGGCAATCGCTCGAATGGGTCGCGAATGCACTGGCCGAGCGCGCATCCCAAGCCGCAGCTCATGTTCAGGACAATCCCGAATCGAAGGAGGCTTTACGTGTTCGGGTCCGTCAGCGAGCGGACGACCTTCTCGATTCCTGGGAGCAAATCGCCCATGACTACCAGCAAAAGGCGATCGCGCTGCAATACAATCGCTCCGAAGCCGGTGCGGCCCAACCGCTGCTTCGCGAGATTCTTGACCCTGATCTGGCAAGTCTTCCACGCGTTCACTGGAAGTTTCGAGCGAACCGGTCGATGCGCGATGTCGAGCCCAGCGTGAACGTCCAGATGCGCACTCTCGATCGCCCCGACGACGATGTCGAGCTTCCGGAGGAGCCGTCATGACTGCCCCGAAGTCCAAGAAAGCGGTCAAGCCGCATGGGCAGATTCGCCAGAGCCAGGTCGTGACGACTTTCGGTCCGGGTTCGATGCTCGACCTGCCGAAGTCGTCCGTGATCATTGCCGGGCTTGAATACTGGGACAAAGGCGAGCAGATCCTCGAGCCCCGGCTCGTGGACAACCTCAAGGAATACTTCGAGAACCAGGGTATCAAGGTTCCGGACCTCGCGCTTCACGCGCCTCCCCCGGACGACGATGACCTCGCCTCCAAGCGGAAACCAAAAATCGTAGGCTGGCAATTTCCGGAATGGTTCATCACACAGACCGTGATCTCCCACGAGTACGAGAAGGGACATACGGCCCGCGCCCGCCGCATGGTCCACCGATCGGCGCTCACGAAGGGGCGATTCATCGACGAGGATCGACAGTCCCAGCCAGTCGTGCCGGTCCGCTTTGTCCAGGCTTGCAGGAAGGGGCACATCGACGACATCGACTGGTACGCCTTCGTCCATCAAGGTCAGTCCGACTGTAAACTGGCACACCGTGCTCTTTGGATGGACGAACGGGGAACCAGTGGTGACCTGGCAGAGATCGTGATCCGCTGCGAGTGCAAGGTCGAACGACCCTTCTTCGAGGCCACTCGGATGGGGGAAAATCCTCCACTCGGAAACTGCAACGGATCGCGACCATGGCTCGGCCCGTACACCAAAGAATCGTGCGGGTCCCCGAATCGGTTGCTGGTCCGATCGGCGAGCAACGCTTACTTCCCCCAGAAGATTAACGTCATCTCCTTACCCGACCGGGATGAGGCCGTCGCACAGGCCGTGGACCAGGTTTGGGAACACCATCTCCAGTACATCCAGGACCTGGGCGAACTTGAGAAGGACCGGAACCGAAAGCCACCGGTTGCCGCGGCCCTGGAAGGGCTAACTGATGAAGAAGTCTACGAGGAGATCAAACGCCGCCGCGGGGATGGCTTCGCTCTCGGGGAGCGAAAGTCAGTCAAGCAAGCGGAACTCGAAACCCTGATCGCGAGCCGGGAAGAGATCGGGTCCGACAAGCCAGATGGCAGTTTCTTTGCACGCACGCTGCCCGCCGCTCAGTGGAAGGATTCCCAGAAATGGCCCTGGATGGAAATCGTCGAGCGGGTCGTCCTCGTCCACCGACTTCGCGAAGTCACGGCCCAGGTCGGGTTCACTCGATTCGAATCGTCATCTCCTGACGTCCAAGGGGAGCTCGAGATGGGCGTCGTCCAGGCCCCGCTGGCGCGCGAGCTGAGCTGGTTGCCCGCAATCGAGAACCGCGGCGAGGGCGTCTTCTTCCAGATCCGGAGCGAAGCAATCGACAAGTGGCTGGCACGTGAGGAGGTCCAGAGTCGTGGCCGAAAACTGAGCGCCGGTTTCGGTTGCTGGAAGGCCGATCACAAGCAGTCGAAACGGGTCTTCCCGGGCCTGCCTTACATTTTCTTGCACTCACTCTCGCATTTGCTGATTTCGGCGGTCTCACTTGAGTGCGGTTATCCGTCCAGCTCGATCCGAGAACGGATTTATCCGGGCGGAGGTGGCTACGGGATCCTCCTCTACACCGGATCGCCGGACTCGGAGGGTACGATGGGGGGACTGGTCGAAGCCGGCCGCCAGGTCGCACGTCACCTGAAGGCGGCCATCGACCTCGCGAGACTCTGCTCCAACGACCCGGTGTGCGCTCAACATATCCCGGACAATGCCCATGAGACTCGGTTCCTCCACGGTGCTGCGTGTCACGGTTGCCTGCTCATTCCCGAGACGTGCTGCGAGCAGCATAACGACTTTCTTGATCGATCCTTGGTCGTATCTACGGTTGACCAACTGGGAGCGGAGTTCTTCGCGAGTCAACTCTCATGAGCTCGACCCTCTGCCGCTTGAACACCGATGATCTCAAGCAGCTATCGGCAGCACTTCGGTCGGGAAGGCTTCAAATTCCATTGACCGCATTCGCGCTCCGCCGATTCATCTCACAAAACCTCGCTGATTCGATTGCTTCGGAACTGGAAGAACGGGCCGACAACGGCTATTCGCCGACGCAGATAGCGGATCTCGCGGACCTGATCATCCAGGAACGAACCGAACACGGCTCTGCAAGAGACCTGCTCGACCTTGTCTGGACGGGGCCTGAGACGGGCGGAATCGCCAACCGCGATACAGGCGTCGTCGTCCGCGAGTTATTTCATAGCGCCAGCAAGTCTGTGATGCTCGCTGGCTACGCGGTCTACCAGGGACACATGGTCTTCCGAGCGCTGGCTGATCGTATGGAGCACATTCCTGACCTGAGTGTCAGGATGTTCCTCGACGTGCGGAGGCCCGATGGCGACGCGGGTAGCGAGGCCGAGGTGGTGAAGCGTTTCGCCGCTCGATTTACGGAGAAGGACTGGCCAGGCAGGCGCTTACCTGAGCTTTATTACGATCCCCGATCGGTCGATCTCGACCCTCACCGCCGGGCCAGCCTGCACGCGAAGTGCATCGTGATCGATGAGATGCAGGCTTTCATTTCTTCGGCGAATTTTACGGAAGCCGGTCAACTCAGAAACATCGAAGTGGGGGTTCTTGTCCGCTCTCCCGCCCTTGCATGCCAGCTCATGCAACATTTTGAAACCCTGGCCGCTGCGGGGCTCCTGAAGCCGATTCCTCTGGGATGAGGGTGAATCAGCTCCAGAAGCGCCTACCTTGGTCCGAGAACCATGTCGTAGAGCCGCCCCACGTGGTACGTCGCAAACCGCTCGGGGACGACCCGAGCTAGCTTCGTGTCGAATCGCGCCTCGAAGGCGTTGATGTCGTCGCCAACCGCGCGCAGCGCGTCGATCCACTCGTCGGCGGTCGCGAGATTTCGTTTCAAGCTCAAGTTCTTTCGCACGACCGAATCGAAGGCCGGTCCGATCCGCCCCTGGGTCAGCAACATCACCGCTTTTGAGATCCCCACGCACGATGCCGAGCCGGCTATAGGAAGGCTGGAGAAGATGGACCAGAGCCGACGCAAAGCCTCGACTTGAGGAGAGGTCAACTCTTTGAACTCGCCGACGTCGATGTGGCTGATGAGCGTCAGATGCGAATCGGCTAGAGCGATCAGGTCGTCCATGTACGGGGGTTCGTGCGTGGCGTCTCGCTTCGGTCTTCTCATCTGCTTGGGACGGGTGGCCTGCCAACGTCGTAGGATGGTTGCGAACAGAGAGATCCTGTCATTCTCGTACCCTCCAATCCACTGCTCCCAATCCCGCACATAGCCTTCCGAGAACCCGGATAGCTCAAGGGCGACTTGCTCCGGGGTCTTGTTCCGCAAAACAGCGATCTTGGCGAGAGGTTTGAGCTCGCCGTCGATGAGACGCACGCGGTTTGAGTCAGGCTCGGCCTGAGTCTCAGAAGGCGTACGACCATCGGGATTCCGAGGGGCCGCGAGATACTCCCGCATAACTTCGATGCTTCGATTTCTTTGTTCCGGCGTGAGCATCGCTTGGTCAACTTACTTGGGTTTGGGGATCGAGTGGCAACTGAGTGGAAAGCATCGCGAAGCCGCTTCGGCACGAGTCAGCGTTGATGTGAATTGGACTCCGATGAGCGGTTGGGAAGTCCGAGCCACGCCCGCCGCTGGTCTTACGACCTGGGTGTCAGCCGCCCCGCATCACATCCATAATAGCGGCCCTGAGGGAAGGCGTCAGGCAGTGCCGGTATGCGACCAGGTCGCGGAATGCCTGCCCTCCCGACGCACTTCCGACAGGTTCGTGCAGCATCTCTCGCAAGCCGATTCTGAAGAATAACTTGCCTCTGACGAGGCGCGGGTGCAATTCGCGCCGCCTCAACTCGAACGCTGCTTGTGCGAGATGGCATATTGGTTGTCGCCCTCGTCCGCAATTCGAGTCCGCCCTGGTTCCGGGGACACCATACTCAATTATTGACCGAGGATTGGGAGCTGGGGTTCGGGGGACACCATACTCAATTATTGACCGAGGATTGGGAGCTGGGGTTCGGGGGACACCATGCTCAATTATTGACCGAGGATTGGGAGTTGGATAAGTTTGCTTCATAGCCCGATTGGCACGAGTTATTGTACCTGGATTGCCTCACCACATCACCCAGCCGGGCAACCGTCGCCAGGCGGCATTCTTTTGCGACGAGGATTACCACTGCTACCTGGAATTGATGGGGCAATCATGCCGCGCCCATCAGGTTGAGATCTGGGCATATTGCCTGATGCCCAACCACGTTCATCTGATCGCTGTTTCACATCAGTCGGCGGGCTACGCCGGTTGTTCCGCGAGCGGAAGAGCGCGATTTCGGCCGAGCTGGCGGGAATTCTCGCTCGGGTGGGCACCAGCGCGGAAGGCGGCCAGGCTCGGCTGGAGAAGCTCAAAGGCGGGCGACTGCTGGGCCGATTCTTGCCGGGCAGTCGCAAGCACGTAGTTTCTCGGAGCGAAAGGCGACGATTGGGGTCGCCGCACGCTTGGGCGTGCGCCACCGGGCCAATCTCGGCGGATGCCCCGCGCGATAGCTCAAACGGAGTAATGCCGATTTCCTTCTTCGACTTCAGTCACGACGACTTCTTGTATAGCTCGAACGTGTCCCAATGTTTGAACCGGAAGGTTCGAGTCATCGGCTCTGAATCGACTGCACGAGCGATTCGGCCAAGGTGATGCGGCGCGGTTGAATTCCATTGCGGCGGACGACGTACAGGAGAGCGGTTCCGGATTGAGCGGCCTCGGGCTGGCGGAGCACGTACAGAATGTTGTCGGCCCGGATCGTTTCCCAGTGCCGCGTGCCGACGTTGATGCCGACCAGGATGTCCCCCTTCTGGATCGCAGCCTGGGCGGCCGCGCTCCCCGGTGAAACCGCCTGGACGTAGAGTCCTCCACGCAGCTTGGGCGAGACCGAAGACACGTATTCCGTGGACACGGGCTGGGTCTTGATTCCCAGGAGGTGCCAGACCTGGTCGTCGGCACTCACGGAAACCTCTGCTCCGGCAGCAGCAACGGTTGCGGAGACCACCTTGACGTCGAGGACCATCGCCGTTTCCGTCTCCCCGCGACGAATCGTCACCTTCGCCGGATGGCCGGGCCGGACGTCGAGCATGCCTCGCTCCAGATCGAGAGTGCTGCTGACAGACACCTGGCCGACTCGGACCAGCTCGTCGCCTGGCTTGAACCCGGACGCTTCCGCCGGGCTCCCCTGCTGAACCTCGGAGATCAGGATGCGCCTCTTGGTCCCCTTGCGCTGCTCACTCGCAACTAACCCGTGCCAGGTCGAAACAAGCCGGCGGGTGCTCAGCATCTCGGCGGCAACGCGCGTCACCTCGTCGATCGGTAGCGCGAAGCCGATTCCCTGAGCACCGGCGCGAACGGCGACATTGATCCCGATCAGCTCCCCGTCGACGTTGATCAGCGGACCGCCCGAGTTGCCCGGGTTGATGCAGGCGTCGGTCTGGACCAGGTTTCGGTAGACCTGTTCATCGGAAAGAGTCACGTCACGGTGCAGTGCGCTGATGATCCCAACCGAAACCGTGTTCTCGTAACCGAAGGCGTTGCCAATCGTGATCACCGTTTCACCAACCATCAGGTCCGACGAGGTGCCGATCTTGATGGCCGCCAGGGGACGGTCTGCGTCGATTTTGAGGACGGCCAGGTCCATGATCGGGTCGTACTGAAGCAACCGCGCTGGATAAGTCGTCCCGTCGAACAACTGAACTTCGATTCCCTGGACTTTGTCGACCACATGGTGGTTGGTCAGGATGTAGCCCCGACCGTCGACCAGCACTCCGCTTCCCATCCCACTCACGCGCGGGTGCTGATTTTCCTCCGGGGAAAACGGCCACCGGCTGTGTGACGCTGCTTTCTTTTCGCTGGAAATGCTGACCACGCACCGCTGAACCTTCTCCACCGCCTCGACGACCGCAGTCCGCCTTGAGTCAGAGCCGGCGCGAGCTCCGGCGGAAAGCGGCCCCAGTGCCGTCACCACCAGCGTCAGACAGATCGCGATCTTTCCGAGCACTTCCGGTTTCCGACTCGAGAAGGGCGTTGGCACGGCGGTTCGTCCCCCGGCGATAGATGGAAGCGACACTCAGATCGACCCAACTCCACGCAATCCGGACCGATGTTGATCCTCGCGGATCGCTCCCCGGCTTGATTTTGGATCGGTTACCCCGTTTCCCAGCTTGAGCCTAGTCGCCCTGATGTTCCCTAGCTTTCCCTGATTTCGTACTTATCTGCAGTTCCAGCGTATTTTGCCCATTCCGCAACAGTCGTCGACCAGAGCTCTCGGCGGAACCGAACTGTTCAGACGAACAAGCAGACGGCGATTGGCAAAATCGTACCAAGTAACTCATTAGCGAATTTTACGCAACGATTCACGATCGGCGGTCACAGAGGTTGCGGGTTGGAAGTATTGCTCGGGAGCAAGGTTGCATTGACCGTTGAATCGGTAGGCGGCGAGGATACAATGAACTGATCTGAACGGACGGCCTGAACTCGATTGAAACCAGGGTCTTGATGTCCGAGAAATCACGACGACGGTTGATGCTGGAGCAGAGCCTGGCCGAAGATCCGGCGGACTCGTTTCTGAGATATGGCGTGGCGGTTCAGTGCCTGCGCGAGGGGGACACCGACGAAGGTCGCGAACGGCTTCGAGCTTTGATTGCCGATCATCCCGACGACCAGGTAGCCGCTTATCAGCAACTCGGCCAGTCTTATGCCGAGGCTGGTGAGCGAAGGGCGGCGGCGGCCGTGCTTCGGCTGGGTATCGAGAAGGCGCGGGCGAGAGGCCTGGAGCACGCAGCGGAGGAGATGGAGGGGTTGCTCGTAGCGGCAGAGGAGAGTGGGCTTTGACACCGACGCCTTCCATGACGATCACGCGTCAATCATCCAAGAGTTCGCCTGCGGCGGCGCGGCTGACCGTTCCTGGTGAGCCAAGCACGCCCGGTGCGCCTCCGGCACCGGTCGTATCCACATTCACGTTTCCCAACCGCATCCTTTTCGGCGCGGGTTCCCGGAGGCTGCTCACCGGGGAGTTGGCCCGCCTGGGTATCACTCGCCCGCTCGTGGTGACGGATCCCGGGCTGATCGCGGCTGGTCTTCTGGGCGAGGTGGCCGGACCGCTTTCGAAGCAGGCGGTCGTCTACAGCGACGTGGAATCCAATCCGACCGAGGCAAATATCCTGGCGGGACTGAGTTGCTTTCGTGACGCGGCCTGTGACGGCTTGATCGCGATCGGGGGGGGAAGCCCGATCGATGCCGCGAAGGGAATCCGGCTGTTGGCGACGCACGCTGGCCGGCTTGCCGACTACGACGTGACGCACGGAGGCCAGGACAAGATTCGGGCGAGCCTGCCGCCCTTGGTGGCGGTCCCGACGACAGCGGGAACCGGAAGCGAGGCCGGGCGCGGCGCATTGATTCAGCTTCCGGAGACCGGGCGGAAGACGGCGGTCCTGAGCCCTCATCTCCTGCCGAGCGTCGCGATCTGCGATCCCGAGTTGACGCGCGATCTGCCTCCGATACTGACTGCCGGCACCGGCATGGACGCGTTCACGCACTGCGTGGAAAGCTATCTGGCGACCACGTTCCACCCGATCTGCGAGGGCATTGCGGTGGAAGGGCTGAGGTTCATCTCCAAGGGGCTGGAGACAGCGGTGCGCGACGGTTCGTGCACTGAGGCGCGCACCTCGATGATGATGGGAGCCTTGCTGGGAGGGATCAGCTTCCACAAAGGGCTCGGCGTGGTGCATTCGCTTTCGCACGCTCTGGGTTCGTGCGCGCCGGTCCATCACGGGACGCTGAACGCGATCTTGCTGCCGCATGCGTTGCGGTACAACCGCGACGCAGCAGGCCCCCGGATGGCTGACCTGGGCGGGCGGCTGGGTCTGGGGCGTGGGGGAGATGCCGCGGGGCACCTGATCACGCTCACGGAGCTGGTCATGGCCCGGATGCCGCTTCCCCGCCGCTTGGGACAGCTCGAGGGACTCTTCCGCGACCGCATCGGCGAATACGCCCGGCTTGCCATGCTCGACCATTGCCACGCGACCAACCCGCGCCCCTGTACGCAGGCCGACATGGAAGACCTTCTGGACAGGGCCTGGTAGCATCCTGCGCTTCCGGGGCGGTGCACCGGCGATGATCAGCAAGCCTTTCGACCCTTTGTTCCAATCCGAGGCTGGAGAGACGCCTCCAGCTTTTGACGCCATCCTGATCGTGGGATTCGGCGGTCCGGAGGGTCGCGACGATGTGTTGCCGTTTCTGGAGAATGTCACACGGGGCCGCGGCATACCCCGGGCGCGGCTCCTGGAGGTCGCGGAACATTACGACCATTTCGGCGGCGTGAGCCCGCTCAACGGCCAGGTCCGCGCGTTGATCTCGGCCCTGCGGCCGGAGCTCAACGGGCGCGGGATTCCGTTGCCGATTTATTGGGGCAACCGCAACTGGCATCCATTCCTGGCCGATACGATGGCCGGGATGACCCGCCACGGGGTCAAACGAGCCCTTGCCGTCGTGCTCGCGGCGTACAGCTCGTACTCGAGCTGCCGGCAGTATCGCGAGGACATCGCGCGTGCCCGGGCTAAGGTCGGTGCGGATGCTCCGCGGGTCGATAAGCTGAGGGCTTTCTACAACCACCCGGATTTCATCGCCGCCAATGCGGAAAGAGTCCGTGAAGCGCTGGGGGAATTCTCCACCCTGGGCCAATCCCGAGTCGATCTTGCCTTCACAGCACACAGTATTCCGATCGTGATGGCGCGGAGCTGCGACTATGAGCACCAGCTTGGCGAAACATGCCGGTCAGTCGCCGCGGTGGCTGGTGTTGAAGAAGAGCGCTGGAAGCTCGTCTACCAGAGCCGAAGCGGTCGTCCCGATGATCCCTGGCTGGGGCCCGACATCCTCGATCACCTCAAAGACTTGAAAGTCCGGGGATCGAGCGGCGTATTGATTCATCCCATCGGATTCCTGTCGGATCATGTGGAGGTCTTGTACGACCTGGACCATGAAGCACGGCTTCTGTGCGAGACGCTCGACCTGAAAATGGTGCGCAGCCGGACCGTGGGGACCCATCCGCGGTTCGTGAGCATGCTCGGCGAGCTGATCGCCGGGCGGGTGGACCCTGCTATGGCGCCGAGCAACCGGGCAGAGGGTGGGGACGGGCCCAGTCACGACAGGTGCCCCGAGGGATGCTGCCTGCCCGGTCGGCCGCCGGCAATCGTCGATTGACGGGTGAAACGCTGACGAAACGGTGGCCGGGACGGGTGCCCGACAAAGATCGGGATCAAGATCAGGATTCAGAGTAACATCAAGATTACTCCTCCCCTTTTTTGCGAGCACTCGGGGGCATGAACGTCCCCTGGACAGTCCCCCAGTATTGTTTCTATCGTGGTATCTGGCAGAGGATCGGCTCGATTAGGCAAACAGAGCGGCTTGCTCTGGCGACGTTCCGAGGGAGGAGAGCGGTCTGATGGCGTCGAGGCGCCTTTTGCTGGTGGAAGACAGTCTCACGATGCGCCGGATCCTCTCAGGGTGGCTCCAGGAGGTGGGTTACGAGGTCGACACGGCCAACGACGGCCTTCAAGGACTGGCGAAGGCGCGGCTGGAGCCGCGTCCAGAGCTGATCCTGACCGACTATGAAATGCCCGAGCTTGACGGCGCGGGGCTGTGCCACGCGCTCAAAGCCGACCCGGAGCTGCGGTCGATCCCGGTCTTGATCCTGACCACTCTGAGCGAGGCCCGCGACAAGATTTCCGGCCTGCAGGCCGGTGCCGACGACTATATCGAGAAGCCCAAGAGCCCGGACGACTTCCGCGTCTTGTGCGCGGATTGAAGCGCACTTGCGGGAGGCCGACCTTCGAGCCGAGGTATTCGAGCAGAACCGGCTGCTCAAGGCGGCGATGAAGAAGATGGACTTCGAGATGGGGCTGGCCAGAAAAGTCCAGCTCGGCTTGATGCCGCACCCTCCCAAGCCCCGGGGCGTGTTGAGAGTGGCGGTTCGATACACGCCGGCCAATCAACTGGGAGGGGATGTTTACGATTTTTACCGCCTGGAGAACAATCGCCTGGGAATCCTGGTTGCCGACGTCTCGGGCCACGGGGTGAATTCGGCGATGCTCTCGGGCATGGTCAAGGCATTGGCCGCACCGTTGTCGGTCGCGGTGCTGGAGCCGGGAGAGCTCCTGGCCGGGCTCGACGTGGCCACCGAGCAGTATTTTCCCGAAGGCTATTTTTGCACGGGTTTTTACCTGATCGCTGACGAGGAGACAGGGTTGGTCCGCTATGCCGGGGTAGGCCACCCGCCGGCGATCGTGGTCGGGCCCAATGGTTCACGGACCCTGCAATCCAACCCGGGAATGCTGGGCATCGGGATGGTTGACGGCACCGCGGGCGACTCGGACCGGGTTGCCCCCGGTGAATCGCTGGTACTCTACACCGACGGCTTGACCGAGGCGATGGACCCTTGCGACGTCCTGTTTGGCGAGGAGCGGCTGAGGACTCTGCTGGAATCGCATCACGGGGCCGATCCCAGTGAGATCCTCAAGCAGGTGGATGAGGCCCTGTACCGGCACACGACACCGGGGCGTCCGGCGGACGACATCAACATCATCGTTCTCCAACATCCTGCCAAGTAATCGCTCCCCAAGCCGCTCGGGGCATGTTAAACTACTCTGGATGGTCGGGCGTCTCCCGAGCCTGGCGGCGCAGCGGTCCTTGCTTCCTCAAACGTCGGCACGAAAACGATTGGAATCCACTCAATTCCCGTTCTTGGTAGGGATTAGGGCGGGATCGCGCCATGACGGTCGAACACGAAGAGGTCAACACGATACGGTTGACCGGGCCAGTCACGCTTTATGAGGTCTCGGAGATCTGCGAGACGTTGCGCATGGCCTTGTCCGAAGGCAAGCCGGTTCGGATCGATTTGAGCGATTCGGGACCATGGGACCTGGCCGGCATCCAGCTTTTGATCTCGTGCGCCGCCAGCGCACGGGATCGCGATCTGGAGGTCCGCCTGGTCGAGATCCCGCCCATTTGTTCCCAGGTTGCCGAACGAGCCGGCTTATCGGGCTGGCTCGTCTCGGTCCTCGGTTAGAAAGTTGGCTCGAGACAGTATTCATGAGCAAGACCGTCCTGCACGCCGACGACAGCGCCGCGGTGAGGCGTTGGGTGGCCGAGCAGCTTGGCGAGATGGACCTGAAAGTCATCTCCGTCGCCGATGGGGAAGCCGCGCTTCGCGTCCTGCGGGAGTCGCCGTGCGACTTGCTCCTGACGGATCTGGAAATGCCTAATCTGGATGGACTCTCGCTCGTGGCGGCCGTGCGAGACTTGCCCATGCACCGGTTCTTGCCGGCTCTGGTTCTGTCGTGCCGGCAGCCAAGCGAGTTTCCCCCGGAGCACCGGCAAGGGGTGACGGGATGGCTGGTCAAGCCGATCGGGCCGGAAGAGCTCCGGCGCCGGGTGCGCCGGGTTTTGCCAGGTTGATCGCGAGTGCGTTTTCGTGACTCCAGGATGAAGGCTGCGGGCTTGGGTTGAGGGCTTTGGGTTTGAGAGGTAGTTCAGAAGACCGATTTCGCGAGATGTTCTACGAGGAAGTGCGCGAGCTCTTGATCAGCCTTGAGGAGGGGCTGATGGAGCTGGAGCGGCGTCAAGGAGACCGTGCGCATCTCGACAAGACATTTCGCGCGGCGCATACCCTGAAAGGTGCCGCCGCGATGGTCGGCTTGGCGGCGGTCGCCGAGTTCACGCACGGCATCGAGGCGGTCTTGGAACGGATTCGCGGGGACATGCTCGCGGTCGATTCCGACATCATCACGACGTTGCTCGAGGCGCGCGACCATCTCTCGGCGATGGTCGAGGCCGAAGCAGCCGGGTCGCCTATTGCTCCCTCGGGCGAGCTGATGGTGCGGTTGACGGCGCTGGTTCGGGGACCGGCGGCTGCAGGTGCGGCGGCCCGGGGGGGCTCCGGAGCCGGGCCCTCGGTTCCACCGTTTGTAGCACCCGGACCGCTGAAAACCGGCGCGGATTCACCACGTGAACCGGTGCCCCCTTCCGGCTTGGCGGAGCCGCGCCCCGGCAAGTCCGCGAGCAAGGCGAAGCCAGCCCCCAAGGCAAAACGCAAGAAGGTGCCGCGCAAGACGCAGAAGATGGACCGGGCCCTGGCTCCGCCGGCGGCAACGACACCGCTCAAGGCCCGGAACACGGCGGGCGAAGGCGGGAAGTCGGTTTACCAGGTGATGCTCACGCCGGGCCCTGATGTCTTGAGGCGAGGGGTCAATCCCCTGGGCGTGCTTGACGAGCTGCGCGAGCTGGGCGAGACATCGATCATCACCGACCCGGATCTCGTACCGCCCCTCGATCAGCTCGATCCAGAGCGGTGCTATCTGACGTGGACGATCACGGTCGAGACCGATGCGCCCTTGGATCGGCTGCGGGAGGCGTTTCTGTTCTTTGCCCAGGACAGTGCGGTGACGATCCAGCGGCAAACTGCCGACGGCAAGCTTGTGCCGGTGGATTGGGCCGCGGGGCCGGCGACTGCGGCCAACGGGCCGGGAGCCCAGCAGCCGGCTGCCGCAGCAAGCCCGCCAGCCGTAGCTCCCGCGACCGAGACAGCACTGAGCGCTCCGGCGGCGAGTGCCACAGGCCTAGCGCCGGCGATGGCAATCACAGAAACCCCGGTCTCTGCCGTACCTCCGGCGTCTTCGATGCCTCCGATCTCTGTGACAAAGGCCATGGTACCGGCGCGGCTGCACCCCCGGATCCGGGTCGACGCGGCGCAGCTTGATGACCTGGTTGGGCTGGCCGGTGAGCTGGTGGTCGTCACGGACAACCTGATGGGTCTGCGTGAGGTTCCCGGCGTCGAGTCGTGGCTGCATGCGCTCGAGGCGCTCCAGCGAGTCAGCCGGGAAGTCCGGGATACGACCCTGGACTTGCGGATGGTGCCGGTGGACGAGCTCTTTTCGCGGTTTCCCCGGGTGGTGCGCGACCTCGCCGATCGGTCGGGCAAGGAGATTGAGCTGCGGATCATCGGCCAGGAGACGAGGCTTGACCGCACGATCGTCGAGCGGCTCTCCGACCCGATGATCCACCTGATCCGTAACGCGGTGGATCATGCTCTGGAGCATCCTCAAGAGCGACTGGAAAAGGGCAAGCCGCGGGAGGGAAGAATCACGCTCTGGGCTGGTCACGAGGGGGATCGCGTGGCGGTCCGTGTGGAGGATGATGGGCGGGGGCTCGACCGCGAGCGAATCGTGCGCAAAGGAATTGCGCTGGGGATGATTCCCACGAACACATCGCCCGAGGACCCGCGGGTGGTGAGCTTGATTTTCGAGCCGGGCTTCTCGACGCGTGATACGGTGAGCGAGCTCTCGGGCCGGGGTGTTGGGCTCGACGTCGTGCGTGATGCGGTGCGGGCCTTGCGTGGCAGCGTGGCAGTCGAGAGCACGCCCGGCAAAGGGACGGCGTTCATCTTCCGTTTACCTCTGACCCTGGCCTTGATCGACGGACTGCTGGTCGAGACGGCCGGGGGGAAATATGTGGTTCCCCTGGCGCAGGTCGAGGAGTGCGTGGCCCTGAACGGGACTCGATCGGCCCTGTCGGAAGAGCGGCCGTGCGTGGCTGTGCGTGGGGAGCTGGTGCCTACGGTCTCGCTCCGTGGCTTGTTTCACGTGGATGGGCCGTCACCGGCACGCCAGGAGCTCTTATTAACGCGGCATGCCGGCCAGCGGGTCGGCGTGGCCGTCGATCGACTGCTGGGGCGGGTTCAGGCGGTCATCCAGTCGCTCGGCGAGGGGTTGCACGGCCTCAATCGTTTTTCGGGAGCCACGATCCTTGGCGACGGCTCCGTTTCCCTGATCCTCGATCTATCCGCTGTGGTGTCCGAGTCACGATTTGCTGAACAGACAGCTCGTAATGCGCCCTCGGCTAGCATGAGGGCGGAGAGTGTTCGATGAGAGTCCCCCTCCGTTTCCAGATCACGATCGTGATGGTGTTGTTCGGTCTGGTCCCAGCGTCCTTGATCGCGTGGTTCGCCTATCGGGGCAACGACGACTTCAAGGAGAAGCAGACCCTGATCGTGAAGCAGGCGGCCGCGTTCATCAGCGACCACTTTGCCAGCGTGGTGCAGCCGAATCCCGACGCCGTCAAAAAGGCGGTCAGTGATGGCGCCCTTCCGGCGAGCGAACGAAAGGCAATCGAGAGTGACATCGACGAGATCCTGGTGCGATCCGGAATTGACGATTCGGCCGAGATCTATGTGATTAACCCGGAGAATTTTGCGCTGGTCAGGCGCCGGGCGAAGTCCGGATTCGATCTCACGCTGACGAACCAGAAGTTACCGCTGAAGTACAACGAGGTGGCCAACAAGGCCGATGGCCAGGCGGACTCGGTGATGTTGAAGCCACCTGCTTCGGAGCCCGACGGCAAGGTGGAACTTGTCAGTTATGCGCCGGTGCACCTCGAGACCGTAGGCCCGAACCCCAATGGCCGGCATGGGTTTGTGACGCTGGTGATTGTGCCGCGGGACGTCGTCTTCGAGACGATCATCAAGAATCAGAACTGGACCTTGGGCATCATGCTGGTGGTCGGTTTCCTGACCGCCGTGTTTGGATTCTTCTTCGGCGGGTACCTGATCCGTCCCTTGATGGAGATCATCAACGTGACCCGCCAGATTCGCGAGGGGCACCTTGATGTCCGCACGAAAGTCAAGCGGAGGGACGAGTTGGGTGATCTGGGGTCGCAGGTCAATTCCGTGATCGACCGGCTGTCGGAGGTCATCAGCCAGATCCGGGAGATGACCGCGTCGGTCTCGACCGCGAGCAATGAGCTCAATTCGAGTGCACACCAGCTTTCCCAGGGGTCGACCGAGCAAGCGGCGACGCTTCAGGAAATAGCGGGCAGCCTGCAATCGGTGGACTCGTCGGTGGGGCGGAATGCCCAGCACGCCCGCGACACGGCCCGGATGGCCAACGAGGCCAGCGGCCAGGCCGAGAAAGGGGGCGAGGCGGTTCGCGAGACGGTGGGCGCGATGCGGGAGATTACGCAGAAGATCTTGATTGTGGGCGACATCGCCTATCAGACGAATCTGCTGGCCCTAAACGCGGCGATCGAGGCAGCCCGTGCCGGTACGCACGGCAAGGGATTTGCGGTGGTAGCCGGCGAGGTTCGCAAGCTCGCCGAGCGGAGCCAGGCGGCCGCCCAGCAGATCAGCGATCTGGCCAAGAAGAGCGTCGCCGTGGCCGAAAACGCGGGCTCGCTCCTGGATCGCACGGTGCCGATGATCCGGGACACGTCGAACCTGATTCAAGAGATCGCGGCGGCATCGCAGGAGCAGATGGCAGCAATCCGGGAGATCAACATGGGTGTGAGCCAGCTCGAGGAGGTGGTGCAGCAGAACGCGGCGGCCAGCCACGAGCTGTCGGCGACGGCGACGGGCCTGGCGTCGCAGTCGTCGACCTTGCAGAACCAGGTCGACTTTTTTCAGCTTGATACCACGGGAAACGGTCATGGCGGTATGGCCGGAGCCCAGGTGCGCTCGCACTTCGGAGCGGCGGTGCGAGCGCCTTCCCCCCCGGTCAAGCCGCTGTCCACACCAGGGCGCCGGGCGGTTCACTCGCGCAGCCTCGACGGTCTTCCCGGTCTCGCTCAGTCGACGGGAGGGCCGATGCCGGCAGCGTTGCCATCCCATCCCGTGCCGGCTGGATCGCCTGGGGGAGTGCCCTCGGGGAATGCAGGCACGCCGTCGCGGGGCGGGGTGGTCGTGAACCTCGAGGACGACGACGATAATTTTGAACGATTCTCGTGACGAGGGCGATGTTCCGGAATACGAGAGCAAGCCGAAGCGAGCAAGCGTGGTGATTTCGCGATCCGCTCCAGACAAACTGGCCGCATCGCGAGTCTTGGGTTCTGATGCTGATGAGGGAGGGAGGAATGGTCGACGTAGTGACGGACGCCAGTGTCGTTGCCGAGCGCGAGCGCGGCCAGTCTTACGTCGTATTCCGGCTGGGCGGAGAGGGGTACGCGCTCGAGGTGATGCGGGTGCAGGAAGTGCTGGACATGCAGTCGCTCACGGAGGTTCCCGGCGGCCCGAAGTTCCTGCTGGGCGTAATCAATCTGCGCGGGCACGTGGTTCCGGTGTACGACCTGCGGATGCCATTCGGCCTGACCAGGGATTCAGGTCCCGGCCGCGCTCCCTGCGTTCTGATCGTCGAGTCGAGCCTGGGGGCCGACATCCAGATCACCGGACTTCTGGTGGACCGGGTTTCCGACGTGCTGGAATTCTCTCCTGAGGAAGTTCAAGCTGCTCCGCAGCTTGGACTTGGGAAGGCGACTCCCTTTGTCCGCGGTCTGATTCGTCACCAGGATGCCTTCCTGCTCGTATTGGACGTAGATCGAGTTTTCTCGACACTTGGGTCGTTGAACGGTGAGGGAGTGTAACGTGGCAAGTTCGGGCATGCTGCCACTCCCGCCGGCGGAACCCGAGCCATGGTCTGAGAAAGACTTCGCTCCCATCACGGCCTTTCTGCGCCATCAGATCGGAATCACCCTGGAAACCCACCGGATGGGTCTGCTCCAGGCGCGGCTGCGCTCACGTCTACAGATCAAAGGCTTTAAGAGCTTTACACATTTTCATGAACATGTGCTGAAGAGCGATCCCACGGGGTGGGGTGCTCAGCTTTTGATCGACCTGAGCACGGTGAACCACACCGCGTTTTTTCGAGAGCCGGCCCACTTCACGTTCATGGCTGAGCGAGTAGCCGGCTGGCTCAAGGAAACGCCTGGGATGGCGCTTCGGATCTGGTCGGCGGGCTGTTCGTCCGGGCAGGAGCCCTACAGCATGGCGATGGTCCTGGCCGAGAGTCTGCAGGCGCTCGCGCCGCAGAAGGTTGAGATCTGGGCGAGCGACCTTTCGCTGGAGATGCTCAAGATCGCCGCAGGGGCCATCTATACCACTCGCGATGTGCAAGGCGTATCGCCGGCACGGCTCCGGCGATTTTTCCTGCTGGGCCGTGGGCCGCGCGAGGGCTCGTTCCGCGTTGTCCCCGAGATCCGTGACCTGGTCAAGTTCCGCCATCTTGATCTGCGCAACCCAACCTGGCAGGTTCCCAGCGACTTCCCCATCATCTTCTGCCGGAACGTGTCGATTTATTTCGCGGAAGACGAGCGGCTGAACCTGTTAAACCGTCTGGCGCAGCACCTTCGTCCCGGGGGCTGGCTGGCGATGGGCAACGGCGAGATCCTCCCCGAAGTGCCGCCGTCGTTGCGCAAGCACTCGCCGTCGCTGTTTCAGAAGGAGGGATGAGAGGCCATGGCGCTCTCCGATCGTCA
Source organism: uncultured Isosphaeraceae bacterium (assembly GCA_963781785.1). GTDB lineage: Bacteria > Planctomycetota > Planctomycetia > Isosphaerales > Isosphaeraceae > CAWAHD01. Next base: position 4,056,559 of record CAWAHD010000002.1, read on the forward strand.
GAAGCCGTTGCAACCTCTCGCTGCCGGCGAACCGCTCGAGGTCTTGATCGTCGACGACAGCGCACTGGTGAGGCAACGGCTCAAGTCGATCATCGAGTCGGACCCGGGGTTCCGGGTCGTGCTGGCGGCCGATCCTTACGAGGCGGTCGCGATGCTCAGCAAGTCGGTCCCTGGCGTGATCGTGCTCGACGTTGAGATGCCGCGGATGGACGGCCTCACGTTCTTGAACAAGCTGATGCGCCAGCATCCGCTGCCGGTGGTTCTCTGCACGGCCCAAGCCGAGCGGGCAGTGACTGCGCTCCAGATGGGGGCGGTGGAAGTCATCGCCAAGCCGGACTGGAACAACGCGGGCCGGCTGGTGGAATGGTCGCAGAGCCTGCTGGAAAGTATTCGCAACGCGGCGCGGGCCGGCCGGCAGCCTTACCGGGACGACCGCCCCGCCGGGATGGCCGACCCCCGGCACACAGCCGACGTGATCCTGTCCAAGGTCCCCTATTCTCCCCGTTTGACCACCAGCGAACGGGTCATCGCGGTGGGAGTGAGCACCGGGGGCGTACAAGCCTTGCAGCAGCTTCTGGCGGGTTTTCCCGCGAATTCGCCGGGGATCGTCATGGTTCAGCACATGCCGGCCGATTTCACGACGGCATTTGCGAATCGGCTGAACAACGACTCGAGGATCCAGCTCGAGGTCGCTGAGGCTCGGCAGCATGAGCTCCTTCGTCCGGGGCGGGCACTCTTGATCCCTGGCGATGTGCACGGCGTTCTGCGGCGAACCGGCACCGGCTATCGTGTCGAGCTGATGGAGGGCCCGGCGGTGTGCCGGCACCGGCCCTCTGTCGAGGTGTTGTTCCGATCGGCAGCCCAGGCGGCCGGGCCATTCGGAGCCGGCATCATCATGACCGGGATGGGAGACGACGGCGCCGGAGGCTTGCTGGAAATGCGCGAGGCCGGAGCACTCACCATTGCCCAGAACGAGGCTACTTGCATCGTGTTCGGCATGCCGCGCGAAGCGATCCGCCGCGGAGCGGCCAAGATGGTGCTTCCTCTGGATTCGATCGCCGGCACAGTACAAGGCTGGCTTGCCAGTTCCGACACCGGAACCTGGCATTAGGGTTGTTAATGACGAATCACGCGCCCGGGCAAGGCACCGGGCGCGTGATCAATCGCAGATGATCATCCGGATGCGATCCGGCTGGTCGATGCTCAATACTGGTCCGAGCTGATCACTTCACCGGCGGAGATCGACCCGAGCGAGACCCAGATCTTGGCGTTGATCGAGTTCTTCATGAAGTGGACGGAACCGTCTCCGAAGAGCGAATTCACGCCGCCGGGATGCCGGCTTCGCGACCCTGCGAATTCGCTCGCTTCGTTACCCTGGTTGTAGCAGCCCAACTGGAAACCTGGTTGGCTGTCGCACAGCGAACCGGGGCTGGCGGGACTCGTGCCCAGACCGGTACCCCCGAACGACGCGATATTATCCAGGTTGTTGTATTGCACCGTACCGATCAACGTTGAGTAGGGTGGAACGATGGCGAGATAGTCCTGGTAGCCGTTGGGCGTGAACCGCGTCATGTAGGAACCGGCGCCGGGATTGTCGACCCACATCGTGCCGCGGATGTCGTCGGTCGCACCCTGCAAGAGCTCGGAGACGAAGTGAGTATTACTCAGCCCATCAGTGACTGCGGCGATTCGGATATTGGCAGGGCCATTGCCTTGCCGGCTGATGCCGAACGGAGACTGCAGGTAAAGGGGCGAAGTGGCGGAGCCGGCGGTCCCGAACACACCACCGAGCACTCCCTGGCCGTAATCACCGTTTCCCCAATTGATGCCATAGTTTCCCTTGGTCGCCGACCATCCCAGGCCGAATAGCGCCATGGTGTAGACCGACGAATTATCGCTCGGGCACTGGAGCGACGCGATCCGGGTCGTATAGATCGTGGCATTGACGATGAAACCCAAGGGTATACCTCCCGCTTGGGGCCCTTCGGTTCCGACCGACGCGTTGAAGGCGTTGTAGAGCGTCCCCTGTTCAATAAACGGCAGCATCAAGAGGAACCAGGGCGTGTTCTGGCAGTTGTTGCCGAACCCCGGGCTGCTGCAGATGCCGCCCGGCATGCCGCCGATGCCGAGGCCGTAGATGACGCCGCTCGGGAAAATACCGTTGCCCGACTCGTAGTTATGAAGCGCCAGCCCTAACTGCTTGAGGTTATTGGTGCATTGCGCCCGTCGGGCCGCCTCGCGGGCGGCCTGCACGGCCGGCAAAAGCAAGGCTATGAGCACTGCGATGATAGCGATGACGACCAGTAGCTCGATCAGCGTAAAACCACGACGCCGTTGTGACATGGCTTCACCCACCCCCCCGGAAATCGTTGTTGAAAATCGTTGTGAAAGCGGAACGGGCTCGCACTTGCCCGTGATGAGACAGGCGGTAGAGGTGGGCCGATCCGATCGACCCACGCGTCTCCCCATTCACACTAACATGCCTGCCAGCGTCTGGCGATAGGCCACTTTCGGAAATTGCACGGCAATCAAGACCACCAACCTGTTGGGCGGATGCATCTGTCTGGCCCTGATGACGACTCCTGGATGCTGGTTTCCGGTCACGCTTTTGCGGCGACGGGTTGCGACGCCTCGGACATACGCTCGACTGGCTGTCCGTTAGCCGGGCGCAACGCGAGGCACTCGGCGAGGATCTGGATCGGGTGCAGCGCGGTCAACCCGGCGAGGCCGTGGACCTGGCTGCGGCACGAGAAGCCCGGCGCAACCAGCCGGGCAGCGGGGTCAGCCTGTGCGGAAGGGATGAGGACACGGTTGGCCAGGGCCTCGCTCAGCTCGTAGTGCCCGTGCTCGTACCCAAAAGACCCGGCCATGCCGCAGCAACCTGCGTCCAGTTCTTTGATCTCGAGGCCGGGCACCCGGCGCAGAGCGGCCACGGTTCCCGCGGTGCCCAGGACGGCCTTCTGCTGGCAGTGGCCATGCAAGAGTACCCGCCCGGGCCGGGGAAGAAGCGGCAGCTCGGGCACCCGGCCGGGGTCGGACACGAAGGCGTCGACCAGAATCGCCGCCGCCGCTACCAGTTCCGCGGCGGGTCCCAGCCGGAAGTCGCGATACTCATCGACGAGCGCCGCAATGCAGCTCGGCTCGCAGCCAATGATCGGGATTCCTCTGCGAGCCAGGGGTGCCAGCTTGCGCACGTTGGCCTGGGCAAGCTCGCGCCAGGGGGAGAAGGCCCTTCGAAATCGCCGGCCGGCCGCAGCACGCCAGACCCGCCAGCTCAACCCGATAGCCCGCGGCTTCGAGAACTTGCACGGCCGCAACCCCGACTTCGGGCTGGTTGTAAGTCGTGAAGCAATCGTCGAGCAGGACGACGGTCCCACTGGTGCCGGCGCCATCAGATGGACGACGGCGGGCAAACCACTTGCGAAAGTCGTCGCGCGCAAAGGCCGGCAAGGTCCGCCGGCGATCGATGCCGGCCGCTTTCTCCAGTAGCCACTTGAAGGAAGGGCTCCGCAGCATACGGTTGGTCAAAGGGGCGGTGGCGGCAGCCATCCTGTTCAATCGGAAAATCTGACCCAGGAGAAGATGGCTCAGCGGGCGCGGCCGGTTCTGGTAGTGCTGAAAAAGGACTTCGGCCTTGAGCTTGGCCATGTCGACCTTCGAGGGGCACTCGGTCTTGCATGCCTTGCACTCCAGGCAAAGGTCCAGTGCCTTGTGAAGGGTGTCGTCATCGAAGCCGTCGTCGCCGGCCGGGAGATCGCCGGTCATCGCCAGGCGCAGCAAGTTGGCGCGGCCGCGGGTGCTGTGCATTTCGTCGCTTGTGACCATGTAGCTGGGGCACATCGTACCACTGCCGGTCTTGCGGCACGCTCCGACCCCCGAGCACATCTCGACGGCCCCGGCAAAGCCCCCCTGCCCCGTGAAATCCAACAACGTGGACGGGGGCTCTTGCGGGTGATAGTCTGGCCCGATCCGCAGGTTGTCGCCCGGGTCGGCATCGCCAACGACCTTTCCCGGGTTGAGCCGATTCTCCGGGTCAAACCCCGCCTTGATGGCCTGAAAAGCCGCATAGACTTCGGGTCCGAAGAGCTTCCGGTTCCACAGGCTGCGGGCAAGGCCGTCGCCGTGCTCGCCGCTCATCGCACCGCCGAACTCGACGACCAGGTCCGACACTTCCCGCGCGATCGCCCGCAAGGTTTCCACGCCGTTCTCGGTCTTCACGTTAATGATGGGCCGGATGTGCAGGCAGCCGACGTCGGCATGCCCGTAGCAGGCGGCCATGACGCCGTGCCGCTCGACAATCCGGCGAAATCGGTCGTAGAACGCCGGGAGCCGCTCCGGGGCGACGGCCGTGTCCTCGACAAACGCGACCGGTTTGGCGTCGCCGACCATGCCCATCAAGAGCGAAAAACCGGCCTTGCGCACCTTCCAGAAGTCATCCTTGGCGGCGTCGGTCAACCGGATGCGGACTCCGAGCACGCCCGGCCGGCCCTGAAATCGGGCGGCCAGATCGCGGGTGCGCTCGGCCAGCTCATCAGCGGAATCGGTGTAGAACTGGGCGGCCAGGACGGCCGCCGGCCGCCCCTCGGTGAAGTTGAGATACTGGGCGAAAAGTGGATTGAGAGCGGCGAGGTCGAGGATCATGCGATCGAGCATCTCGACGGCGACGGGCTCGGTGTCGATGATCTCGGCGAGGCGATCGAGCGCGCCCTCGATCGTCGCGAACGAAAGGACCACGAGCCCCTGCGCCTTCGGCAATGGAACGAGCTTGAGAACGGCAGCGGAGGCAACCGCCAGGGTGCCCTCCGAGCCCACGATCAACTTTGCCAGGTTGAATTGCCAGGGTTCGTCGACCCAACCCACCGGTCGCACCGGCAAGCCCGGTACGAACTCGTCGAGATTGTAGCCGCTGACCCTGCGCAGAATGTGCGGAAACCGGGCCCGGATCGCCGGAGTGTGCTGGGCCACCGTGTCGCGCACAACGCGATGGATTCGTCCGACGGCATCAGTCCGCGACGAGAGCTGCTCGAGCTCCGCTTCAGAGACGGGGCCCAGGTTTGTCGCGGTGCCGTCGGCCAGGATGGCTTCGACCGATTGGACATGGTCGACCGTCTTGCCGTAGCGTAGCGAGCGAGCCCCGGCCGAGTTGTTGCCGATCATTCCGCCGATTGTTGCTCGATCGCTGGTCGAGACGTCCGGCCCGAACATCAGTCCCAGGGGCTTCAAATGGTCGTTGAGCTGGTCAAGCACGACCCCCGGCTCGACCCGGACGGTCATCGCGCTCTTGTTCACGATGCCGATCCGGTTCAGATACTTGGAAAAATCGATCACGATTGCCGGCCCGATGGTCTGGCCGGAAAGGCTGGTCGCGGCGCCGCGCGGCAAGATCGGCACCTTCTCGTCGGCGGCGATCGAGACGACTCCCCGCAGGTCGGCCGAGGTTCTCGGCACGACCACCCCGATCGGCTCGATCTGATAGAGGCTGGCGTCGGTTGCATACAACCCGCGCATGCCTCGGTCGAAATGAACCTCGGCCCGCGTTTCACGGCTCAAGCGGCCAGCCAGCCGGTCCAAGCTGGATCGAGAGAGAGTCGTGGTCATGGTGAATTATTGTAGCACAAACGACCCCATTCGACTGTGCCAGCCAGCCGGCCCAGCCCGGTTGTGCCGGTTGATTCCAGCGCTCTCGTTCAATATTCGGTGCGGAAGTGCGAAGTACCGTTGATGTGGCAACGTCCGGGCGTACATCAAAATCGCGAAACCTGAGTCGAGCGGAGCAGATCCAATGGCCCTCCACTATCAAACCGAGTGCCGGGTGGGAACTCGACGTATCAATCGTTCGTACAACGGGTTTCAGGCATTCGTGGCGATCGTTTTCGACCTGGTCTTCGGGCTCGTCTTCGAGCTGGTCTCGGCCGTTTTCCGGCTGGCTGTGTGGCTCGTATCCGTGGTCCTGGAGCTCGGCGTAGAGGGCCTGACTCGTGGCGGCAAAGCTCTCCTGACCGCGATCAGCATGGCCGTCTACGTATTGACTTATCCTTTTATGTTGCTGCACGAGGCAGTCGTTCGATTCGGTTGGGCGCACCGGTACTCTCGCCAGGACGACCAGCCCGCCAGTGCCCGCAAGCCGGACTGGGCGGTCGGTCGGGAACTCTGAACACGGGTCGAGTGTCTCAGGGAGTCCGTTCGCCGGGCTCGATGCGCGCCCTGGCGCTCAGCGCCCTGAAGGTCTTCGGGGTATGGACCACCAAACCTCCTCGAAAGCCAGGCGGGCATCTTGATCGAACGGAAGCTCGGCGGCGGCCAGAGTGGCATCGAGCTGGTCCGGGCGGCTGGCTCCCACGATTGCAGATGTGATCCCGGGTTGGTTCAGGACCCATGCCACGCTGGCGGTCGCCAGGTTCCAGCCTCGCTGATCGCAATAGCTTTTCAATCGGTTGACTGCCTCGAACTGGGCGGCATGCCAGTAGCGGTCGCGGTACAGTTCGCCGGAAGCACCGAGGGAAAAGCGGGTTCCAGACTGCGGCGCCGCCTCGAGCGAATGTTTGCCGCTCAGGAAACCGCCCGCGAGCGGGTTGTAGACGATCACGCCCACTCCCTGGTCGCGGCACAGCGGCAAGAGCTCTGTCTCGATCTCGCGGTACAACACGTTGTAGCGGGGCTGTGCGCAATCGTACCGAGCCCAGCCGTGCCGCTGGCTTGTCGCGAGCGCCAGCGCAAGCTGCCAGGCCGGGTAATTCGAGCAGCCGACGTATCGTACTTTGCCGGAGCGAACCAGGTCGTCCATGGCGTGCAGAGTCTCATCGATCGGAGTCTCCGGGTCAGGTGAATGGACCTGGTAGAGATCGATCCAATCGGTGCGCAGCCGGCGGAGGCTCGCCTCGCAGGCCGCCAGGATATGCCGGCGCGACAACCCCTGGTCGTTGGCTTGATGGCCGACGCGCATCCGGCACTTGGTGGCCAGGACCATTTGTTGCCGGTGCAGCGGCTTCGTCGCCATCCAGCGGCCGAGGACTTCCTCGGTGCGGCCCGCCGTTTCGACGGTGGGAGGAATCGGGTAGACGTCGGCTGTGTCGAGAAACGTCACACCCCGTTCGCAGGCGGCGTCGAGAATCTCGAATGAAGTGGCCTGGTCGCACTGACCGGCGAACGTCATCGTGCCCAGGCAGATCTCCGATACTTTCAACCCCGTTCGCCCCATTCGTCGCTCTTGCATCGTCACCCTCCACCACTCCCATTGCGCGATCAATCGCCTCGAGTCGGTAACTCGTTCGTCGAGATTAATCGTCCGGGAAGCCGAAGGCTACCACTTGGCCGTGGCCCGGAACCGGACGACGCGGTTTGACATGGGACTTGGTCAGGTGCGATTTGTCTGGCATCATGAAGCTCGGGTTCGCCAGCGGGGCTCACCTGGGCTGGCTTGTGACACTGGCAATGACATCCTCTGAATCAGGGCTCGAATCATGACATGGATCCTTGGCCGCGGCCGAGTGAGAGGGCGATGGCTGACACTGGCGCTACTAGCTTTCCTGGCTGGGCCCGATCGCGTTGCCCGCGGCGATGTCACGGTACCGGCGATTATCGGGCCCCACATGGTTCTCGAGCGCGATCAGAAGGACCGCATCTGGGGCTGGGCCGAACCGGGCGAGGAGGTCACGGTCAAGATCGGCGACCAGAGCCACGTCACCAAGGCGGGATCCGACAGCGCGTGGCACGTGATGCTCGACCCGATGCCCGCCGGTGGTCCGTACACGTTGTCGATCCAGGGAAAAAATGCGCTCCACTTTGACGACGTGCTGGTCGGCGAGGTCTGGATCTGCTCCGGTCAGTCCAACATGCAATGGCCGGTCACTCTTGCGACCGACGGCGATCTTGAGATCGTGGCGGCGGCCGATCCCAACGTCCGGCTGATCACAGTGCCCAATCTGGGCACGCAGGAGCCCCAGAAAAGCTTCAAGGGAGAGTGGCAGAGCGCTCGGCCGCAAACCGTCGGATGGTTTTCAGCAGTCGGTTACTTTTTCGGCCGTCGGCTGCACCAGACATTGCATGTGCCGATCGGTCTCATCAACGATTCCTGGGGCGGATCGGCCTGCGAAGCGTGGATCCGCCGCGACGTGCTGGCCGCCGATCAGAAGTACGCTCCTCTGCTCAAGCACTGGGAGAGAATCGAAAATGACTTCGCCCATGCCAAGGCCGAGTACGAGTCGAAGCAGGCGGAGTGGAAAGCCGCGGTCGAGAAAGCCAAGGCCGAGCACAAGACAGCGCCTCCGGCGCCTGCCGACCCCGAAGAGGTGATGCGGGGGAATTCCCGGCCCGGCAACATCTACAACGGCGTGCTCAAGCCCACGATCGGCTATGGCATTCGCGGCGTGATCTGGTACCAGGGAGAGTCGAATGCCGGTGCGCTTACCAGTATCGCGATTTGTTTCCCTTGATGATCAAGAGCTGGCGCGACGAGTGGGGCCAGGGTGATTTCTCGTTCTACTGGGTGCAGCTCGCGGATTTCCTCCCCGAGGTTCCTGCCCCACGGGAGAGCGCATGGGCCGAGCTTCGCGAAGCTCAGACGATGACTTTGAGCCGTCTCCCGAAGACAGGTGAGGCCGTGATCATCGACGCCGGCGATGCCCGCGACATCCATCCCAAGAATAAACAGGTCGTCGCGAACCGGCTCGCCCGCTGGCGCTGGCACGTGACTATGGCCTCAAGATCACCTACCAGAGCCCGACTTACAAGGAAATGAAGAAGCAGGGCAACAAGGTCGTGCTGCGGTTCGATCACGCGGGCAGCGGCCTGAAGACCGCCGACGTCGACAAGCTGCGCGGCTTTGCCGTCGCCGGCAGCGACCGCAAGTTCGTCTGGGCCCAGGCCAAGTTCGTCGGCGGTGACGCGGTCGAAGTCTGGTCCGATCAGGTGGCAGAACCGGTCGCGGTACGCTATGCCTGGGCCGACAACCCGGTCTGCAACCTTTACAGTAACGAGGGACTTCCGGTGACACCCTTCCGCACCGACGACTGGCCCGGCGTGACGGTCAACAACGTCGAGTAGCCAGCCGGGATCTCGCCGATGAGGAATCACGTCCATGTCCGCCAACTTCGAGAGCGATCCGGAGTTCAACGACACGATTCCCAAGCCGGGCAAGCGGCGACGATTCAGGCTCGTCGAAGCTGTCGTGGTCCTGGGCATCATCACGGTCGTGATCGCACTGCTGTTACCGGGCATGCGTCGTAGCTCCGGGCCTGCCGTACGCCGCGCCCAATGCGTCAACAACCTCAAGCAAATTGCGCTGGCTCTGCACAACTATGAACAGGCGCACAAGGCCTTTCCGCCCTTGTACTCCGTGGATGCCAGCGGCAAACCATTGCATAGCTGGCGCACGCTGATCCTGCCTTACCTGGAGCAAGAACCGCTTTACCGGACGATTGACCTCTCGAAACCCTGGACTGACCCAGCGAACGCCAAGGCGCTCGAAACCGCTCTTCCCGTTTTTCGTTGCCCCGCCGCGGTCGGGGAACAGAACACGACGACCTACCTGGCGATTGTTGCTCCCAATGGCTGCTTGATTCCCAGGGAGCCTCGGCGCCTGGCAGAGATCACCGACCCTCACGGGTCGACGCTCATGGTGATCGAAGCCGGTGAGGAGTACGCCGTCCCCTGGATGGCTCCACTGGATGCGGATGAGTCTCTGGTGATGAGTCTCGGGCCGACCACAAAACTCCATCACGCGGGTGGCACGAACGCTTGCTTCGTCAATGGTGGTGTCATGTTCCTGAAAGCCAGTACTCGGGCCGAGGTGCGCCGAGCGCTCATGTCGATCTCTGGCAACGACAACCAAGTCGCCAACGACTGGTAATGAGCTTGGGCGGTGTGTGCCGATCCGCGACAATCGACACGGCGAGCGAAGCGACTGCTTTGAATTCTAATGAACCGGCGTCTCCTGCCGCCTTTGCGCCGCTTCGGCTCGGGGCTGCCCGAGCGTGAAAAACCCAGGTTTTCGCCTGCTCCACTCGCGTAACTCGAAAACCGCCAGTGGCATGAGCCAGCTCATCCAGTTCGCCAGGGGATCAACCCATGGGGCGGTCATTCCGGTGACCGTTGCCAACCCGCCAATCAGCCGGAGCACGACGGCCGAGCACAACAAGAGATAACACCGCCACATCCAGCGACGATGATCTGCAAACCGCCGCGTCATCGCCCTCCACGCGCCGAGTGAGACGCAGGTCGCTGTCGCGATTGCCAGTGTCGCCAGCCCGACGGCCGCGATGGGACCTGCTGCGGCATGGTAAGCCATCCATAGTCCGCTGGGCGTCACCAGCAACAAGACACACACGACTTGAAGCCGGCCGAGATAACGATGCCATCTGGGAAAACGTGCCCGACCCCGTTCTGCGATCAGGATCAGCCCGAGGATCAGAGAAACGGGACCGGACAGAATGTGCGTGTAGAACGCCCATTGATAAACGCCGAAGAAGTGGTGTTCTCGACCTCGCAAGAAGTCCGATGCGAAGTTGGGTGGGAAGTAGTCGCGATAGCCTGATACCGCACTCGCGGTGACTTTGAGGATCAAGATGCCTGCCAGGAGCGCGAGAATGCGCTCAGGTAATGTGGGACAGTGTGGACGCATATCGTCTCGTTGTCACGGGAAGGCCACCTTGTGGGAATTCCGCGCCCATTTGCGCATAATGGTCGGGTGTTAAACTTTCGTTCAAGACTCTGATGTGGCGTGGATGCTGGATTGACAGGTTCTGCGCAAGGGGCCGAAGCGATGTCGAAGTCACACCTGAATCGTCGCCAGTTCATCAATCATTCGTTGGCAGCCGCCGGGGTGGGAGCGGGCTTTGCGATCGGAGGTACGAAGTCGTCGGGGCGGGTCGTGGGCGCCAACGACACGATTCTTCTGGCCGTGGCCGGGCTCAACGGGCGGGGCGGGTCGCATGTCGACGAGTTTGGCAAGATCCCTGGGGTCGAGATCCGGTACCTGGTCGATCCCGACACGCGGACGTATCAGAGACGGCTCGATCAGATCAAGAAGAACGGCGGTCGAGCACCGGCGCCGGTACAAGACATCCGCCGGGTGCTCGACGACAAATCGATCGATGCCGTGTCGGTTGCGACTCCCAACCACTGGCATGCCTTGATCACGATCTGGGCCTGTCAGGCGGGCAAGGACGTGTACGTCGAAAAACCGTGCAGTCACAACGTTCATGAAGGGCGAGTGGCCGTCGAAGCCGCGCGGCGGTACAACCGGATCGTCCAGCACGGCACGCAAAACCGTTCCAGCCGGGAGTGGGCTCTGGCTGCCGCAGCCGTACGATCCGGAAAGCTCGGAAAGCTGCAAGTTTCGCGCGCGCTTTGCTACAAGCCTCGCGACAGCATCGGCGTGAAACCGGTCATGAATCCGCCCACTCAGCTTGATTTCGACATCTGGCTGGGCCCGGCCGCTCGCCAGCCTTTTCATGCCAACCTGGTCCATTACAACTGGCATTGGTTCTGGGATTTCGGCAATGGAGACATTGGCAACCAGGGCGTCCACGAGATGGATAAAGCCCGCTGGCTGATCCCGGCGGCCAGTACGAGCAGCCATGGAGCCAGCGCCACCTTCCCCAAGTCGGTTCTCAGCCTGGGCGGTCGCTTCGGCTATCACGACCAGGGCCAGACAGCCAACACCCAGATCAGCATCATGGACTTCGGCGACGCTCAGCTCATCTTCGAGGTCCGCGGCTTGAAGACCACGGCGTTTCACGGCCAGAAGGTCGGGAACATCGCACATCTGGAGGCGGGGACCCTGATCGGCGGCAAATTCTACCCCAAGGGGGAGACCAAGGCCGTGCCGGTCTCGAGCATCGTCGACGTCGAGATCGAGCGCGGGCCTGGCAAGGGCCACTTCGGCAACTTCATCGCAGCGGTGCGCAGCCGCAAGGTCGAAGACCTGAATGCGGACATCATCGAAGGGCATTATTCCGCCGCGCTCTGCCACCTGGCGAATATTTCCTACCGGCTGGGGCAGGAAGTCCCATTCAACAAGCCGGCAGGCGCCTTTGGAGACGACAAGGAAGCCTGCGAGACGCTGGCTCGCATGGAAGAGCACCTCAAAGGCAACGGCGTGGCACTGGACGGCCTCAATTACCGGCTGGGGCGCAAGCTCGCCTTCGACTCCGCGACCGAGTCGTTCGCCGGCGACTCCGAGGCCAACCAGCTCCTCACACGCGCGTATCGCGCGCCGTTCGTCGTGCCCGATCACATCGCGTGAACGGCCCCGTCGTTTTCAGCCGAATGGATCGGGCTCAATAACGAGATGAACTCACGAAACCCGGCGGGCGAAATCACCGCCGGGTTTCGCCGTTTGGCTCGAAGTCAGCCGAGCAGCGTCCGCCAGGCAAAATAGGCCTCGATCCATTCGTGGCCCTTGGGCAGAGGCTCGATCCATTCGAGCACGCTGATGTCAACGACATGGGTCTTGTTCTTTGACTTGCAAACGGCATTGAGGCCATAACCGTTTTTCGGCCATTCAAAGCGAACGCATTCCACCGTTTCGCCGCCCAACCGCGCGACGAATGGGCAGACGACCTCTTCGCGGATCACGCTCAGCAAACCGGCGTGCTCATCGCTTTCGTCAGCACTGTCGCCGGTTGCCTGGTCGATGAGGGCCCGCAGCTTCTTGCTATCGTGATGGCTTGGAGCGATGGGATCAGCCGTGGCGGATTTTCCTGGTAGCCAGTTCCAGTTCATGAGTGCACTCACCTTTGCTTCGGATGAAGCTCGCGTTGAATTTCGCTTGCGTCGCCAGGGAGTCGACGGGGCCTGAATCTGTGTTGTTCTGCCTGGTGAGTAAATATACTCGACCGGCGGCGAGGATCGGCTTTTTTGAGCTGCCCATCACGGATTTGTGGGCGCGTGCATGATGACGTTGCGCTAAAAGTTTGTGTCTTGAAGAGAGCCTGAAAAGGCGGGCTGTTCTCCGGACGGCGGATCCGTTCGCCTATCGTCGGTTGTCGACATGGCTGGCGGCGGCCAGGTTCCGACCTGATCCGCTGGCCTTGACGGAAGGATGAGAGAACTCGAATCCTGGCCGTCGGACGACTCAAGCGGTGCGACCGGATGGTCGCGCTGGACATTGGAGAGCTTGTCTATCTGGCACGATACCGTACCTTCGATTGCCATTTCAAGAGAAATACGGAGGGTTTTTCTCGGTTTGAGTGCAGAGTGGTGCGGACCGACGTGAGGCGACAGATGTGCCTCGTTCGAATGGGTCGCGCAACGGAGCTTGCGGCCGATCTTTCGTGATCGCGGGACTTGGGCACCAGAGTTCACGCGAATTCTCCCCGCCGGGCCTGGGTCCCGGATATGATCGAGGGAACGGGAGCGACACGATGGAGTCTAGAATTCGAACGATCGACCAGGAGCATCCCATGAAACCGCTTATTGGGGCCTTGCTGGTGGTATCGATGGTGATGACGGCTGACGCCGGGGAATGGAAGCTCGTCTGGAGCGACGAGTTCGACAAGGCCGGTCTCCCGGATCCCGCCAAGTGGGGCTACGAGACGGGGTTTATTCGAAACCACGAGCGGCAGTTTTACACGAAGGCCCGCCAGGAGAACGCTCGCGTCGAGGATGGCATGCTGATCATCGAGGCGAGGAAAGAGAAGTACAAGGACCCGGGCTTGGATAGGGCAGCCCAAGGGAGTGGCAAAACTCGAGCGAAGCGGTCACGCGAGGAAGTGAACTATACATCCGCCAGCCTGACCACGCGCGGCAAGGCGGCCTGGACGCACGGGCGCATCGAGATCCGGGCCAAGCTCCCATCTGGCCGAGGGACATGGCCGGCCGTCTGGACCCTGGGGACGAATTTTGGAAGGGTCGGCTGGCCTGCGTGCGGTGAGATCGACATCATGGAGCACGTCGGCTTCGATCCCGGCATCGTGCATGCCAATATTCACACGCGCAAGTACAACCATGTCATGAAGACAGGCAAGGGCGACAAGATCTCCGTCGCCGACGCATCCGGGGCGTTTCATGTCTACTCGATCGAGTGGGATCACGAGAAGATCGATTTCTTTGTCGACGACCACAAGTATTTCACCTATCGCAACGACGGGACTGGTACAGACGCCTGGCCCTACGACAAGGACCAGTATCTGATCCTCAACCTCGCCATCGGAGGGGATTGGGGCGGGCAGAAGGGGATCGACGACAGTATCTTTCCGCAGCGTTCCACCATTGACTATGTCCGGGTCTATCAGCAACCGCAGGCGACGCCCTGAGCTTGACGTCGTTCTGATCTTCGAAGCGGAGAGACGAAAGCATATCGAGATGAACGAGGGGATTCACGGTAAGCTGGCCTTCACCGAAACAGCGGGTGCGCGGCCCCGAACGCGAGCAAGAGCACCAAGGGAGCCGCGCGGGCGATGAAAAAGCTTACCGAACTCATCCTTGTACTCATCGGGCTGGCTGCCTTCGCTCTACGGCATGTCGAGGCCCAAGGCTTTCCCCCTCTCGAGGCAGCACGGCGGATGTCGGCTGCGCAACGGCTCGGAAGTCCAACTGGTCGCGTCCGAGCCGCTGGTCCGCCAGCCAGTGGCGATCGATTTCGACGACCGCGGACGGCTGTGGGTTATTCAGTATTTGCAGTATCCCAACCCGGCCGGCCTGAAACGAGTCGCCGTCGATCGTTTCTCACGGACGGCCTATGACCGGGTTCCCAAGCCGCCGCCCCACGGACCCACAGGCGCCGACCGCATCACGATCCTGGAGGACGGCGACGGTGACGGCCGCGTCGACAAGGCACGAGACTTCGTCGCCGGTCTCAATCTTGCGAGCGGTCTGGCTTTCGGTGACGGAGGCGTCTATGTGCTCCAGGTACCTTACCTGCTTTTCTACGCCGACCGCGACCGGGACGACCGGCCCGACGGAGATCCCGCAGTTCTCTTGAGCGGCTTTGGCATGGAAGACGCCCACTCGGTCGCCAACTCCTTGACCTGGGGCCCGGACGGGTGGCTTTACGGCCTTCAGGGTAGCACCGTCACGGCCAGGGTCCGGGGAATCGAGTTTCAGCAGGGCGTCTGGCGCTATCACCCGCCGACCAAACGGTTCGAGCTTTTCTGCGAGGGTGGAGGCAACATGTGGGGCCTCGACTTCGACCGCCACGGCCAGCTCTTTGCCAGCACGAATGTCGGCGGTTTCGTCATGCTTCACGGAGTTCAGGGCGGATACTACTGGAAGGCCTTCGGCAAACACGGACCGCTCCACAATCCCTACACCTTCGGTTACCTGGACCATGTCCGGCACGAAGGCGCGCGGGGAGGTCATGTGACCGTTGGCGGCCTCTTCTATGAAGCGGATACTCTGCCGGAGGAGTGGCGTGGGCGTTACATCGCCGCCGACCTTCTCGACCACTCGGTGCACGGGCACGACGTCGCGCCTTTGGGCTCGACCTTCACGGCCCGCCAGACCGGCAACTTGCTCCGAGCCAACGACGCCTGGTTTGCCCCCAGCGACCTGACACTGGGCCCTGATGGTGCTCTCTACGTTGCCGACTGGCATGACGCGCGAACCGCCCATCCGGACCCCGACGCCGATTGGGACCGGACGAACGGCCGCATTTTCGCCATCACTTCGCCGGGAACAAAGCCGCTCGCCAAGATCGGCACCGACCTGACGGCGAGAACAACCGGCGAGCTCGTTGCCTTGCTCGGCCATCCCAACACTTGGTATCGGCGCAGAGCTCGCCGCTTGCTGGCCGAACGCCGCGCGACCGAGGCAGCCAGTGCGCTGCGGCAAGCTGCCCTCAATGGCCACGACGTCGCAGCACTCGAAGCCCTCTGGGCCCTTCATGGCTGTGTGGGCCTCAGCGATGAGACAGCCGTGGCAGTTCTTGACCACAACGATGCGCCGATCCGTGCCTGGTGCGTGCGATTGCTGGGCGATCAACCGCGGGTTTCACCGCGCCTGGCTGCGCGGCTGGTCGAGCTGGCTCGCCACGAGCCGGCGGTGACGGTCCGTGCCCAGCTTGCCTCGACCGCACGCCGGCTCGTGCCTGCGGTCGGACTCGACGTGGTTGAGCGGTTGCTCGCACGCGACCTGGACGGCAGCGACCTGGATCTTCCGATCCTGCTGTGGTGGGCCGTCGAAGCTCATGCGCTCATCAATCTCATTGACACCGTCGCGCGGTTCACGGCGCCTGCTGCGTTGCAATCCCAGCTAAGCCGGTCGGCGATTCTACCACGCCTTGTGCACCGGCTCGCCGCGGTGAGGAGTTTCGCGAGTGACCTGGCCTGCGCCCGGTTGCTCTCCTCGGCACCATCAACTGATCTGCGCAGGCCGCTTGATTCCGCACTCGACGACGCGATGCGAGGCCGCGTGGCCACGTCCGTTGCGCCGGGGCTTCAGCGAATGATCGTCAAGCTGGCGGATCATGATCCGCCCGATCTGATATTGACCCGGCTGGCTGGCCGAGTCGGAAACCAGGCGGCGCTCGACCGAGCGCGTGCGATTGCCTGCGACCGGCGTGAGGCCGATCGAGATCGCCAGGCGATGCTCGATTTTCTGGGCGAGATCAAGGACCAGGCGTCCGTCCCCATTCTTCTCGACCTGGCGACGCGCAATGACGCCGTTCCGCTCGCGGTCCAAACCGCTGCGTTGACTGCCCTGGGTCGATTTGTAGACCAATCGATTGCCCTGGCCCTGGTCACAGCTTACACCCGCCGGTCCGCGGCATGGCGAATGCAAGCGCGCGAGCTGCTCTTGAGCCGGGAATCCTGGGCGCGCACGTACCTGGCGGCCGTCGATTCGGGCAAGCTGCCGGCAGGCGACGTGGCACTCGACGAGCTGGGCCGGTTTCCCATACTTCGCGTTCCCGATCTGGCCGCGACTGTTCGCAAGCACTGGGGAGTGACCAAGGGGAAAACGCGGGAGGAACGGCTTGCCGAAGTCCGCCGTCTCAACAATGACCTGCGTGCCGGTTCGGGCGACCTTTTGCGCGGGCACCGGCTGTTCCACGACCGCTGCGCCACCTGCCATCGCCTGCATGGCGAGGGAGAAACGATCGGCCCCGATCTCTCATTCGCCAACCGCCGGGACCGTAACTTCCTGCTCGTGAGCCTCGTCGACCCCGCCGGAGCCGTCCGCAAGGAATACCAGGCATACCAGGTCGCTACCAGGGAGGGCCAGGTGCTGACTGGTTTGATCGTCGAGCAGACGCCCGAGGCGCTCGTCGTCCGCGACGCCAAGGGGCAGCGCAGCCGAATTGCCTGCTCGGAGGTCGACGACTTGAAGGAGCTCGACACCTCGCTCATGCCCGAATCGCTCTACAAGGAATTCAATCCCCAAGAGCTTCGCGACCTCTTCAGCTTCCTCCAGAGCGAGCCTCAGCCAGGCCGCAAGGAACAACCATGAGCGACAAGCCGGAAATCTGGATTTGTCTTTTCGTCGCGGCGACTGTGAGCTGTGGGACGGCAGTTCACGGCGGCGATGAGCCAGTGACTCGGATTTATGAGAACCGGCTGAGGCCGATCACAGACCCTCGGCCAATCCTGGCGGATTCCCCGCGGTTCGTCGAGCCGGTGCGCGAGACTGCGCGGTTCGAGGCCCCGCCCTTGATTGACGACCCAGGCGGCGACCTGGCCGTCCGGGCCTGGCGATTCTCCTACAACGCCCGCGGTATCATCGAAGTGCCCAACCGGCTTCGCTCCGACCGGACGGCTGTGATCGTTGTGCATCCCTGGGGCATCGACGACGGGCAGGGCTGGAAGAGCCCCGAGCCGGCCGGCGTGGCATTTCAGTGTACACCCGCCAAAAACCAGATTGTCCTCGACCATGCCAGGACGGTGATCCAACCCTTTCTCAAGGCCATGAGAGGCAAGGTCGCTCTCGTGGCCTACAGCCTTCCCGGCAACGAAGACCCCATTCGCAAGAAGATCTATCGCTCCTTCCGCCGCCAGCCCGGCGAACAGGAGCGAGATCAGGGCCGCAAAGAGCTCAAGGCCAAGCTTGGGTCGTTCGACTATCACGGTAAGGCTCTGCCCTCCGCGTTCCCGGTAGCGGCCGAGACGCCGGTACTCAGCTACTTCAAGCAATTCGCCGGCCTCGACGCGGGCCCCGCATACGACGGCGCAGGTTTCTGGGAGCTGCCCATCCCCGTGATGAATTCGATCGCGGTCGATCCGCACGACGTCGTGATCTACGATGGCGAGGGATATCCGGCCCTCAGAACGTTTCTCAAGACCCAGGGTATCCGCCACATTCTCCTGGCGGGTTACAATACCGACATGTGCGTCTGCTCGACGACCGCCGGTTACAAAAACCTCGCCAGAGACTTCGACGTGTTTCTGGTGGGCGATGCGACCATTGCCACTTTCCCGGCCCAACCGACACCGCGGTTCGCCACGACCACGGCGGTTTGTTTCGCTGCTCTTGATCTCTTCATCACCCAGGTCTCGTGGGTCCGGCCCGTTTCGGTCCCGCGCGGGCGGTGACAGCAGCGGTGTTGCGATGCGTTCGATGAGTCGAACCTCACGACTCAGCCCATCGAGTCCGGATGCTGAATGAGCCGTGAGCGCAAGAAAGGCGAGAGGATGTCTTACCAATCTCAGGCCGACGAGTCGGCTCATCACGCAACACGTCGATCATTCCTGGGCTGCTCTCTCTCAGCGGGCCTGGCGGCGGCTGGGTGCCCACCGGCATTTGCAGCGCGCGCACCAGCCGGCAAGGCATTGATTGCCATCACGCTCGACCTGGAGATGAGCCGCAACTTTCCCACGTGGGATCAGACCCACTGGGACTATGAAAAGGGCAACCTGGACGCTGCGACCAAGCGATACGCAGTCGAAGCCGCGCGGCGGGTCAAGGCGAAAGGCGGTGTGATCCACTTCTTCGCGCTCGGGCAGACGATGGAGCAGGAAGACATCGGCTGGCTTCGCGAGATCGTCGCTCAGGGCCACCCGGTCGGCAATCACACCTACGACCACGTCAACGTCAAGGCAACTCGCTCAGAGGACATTCAGTTTCGTTTTCGGAGGGCGCCCTGGTTGATCGAGGGAAGGACCCCAAGGGAGGTCATCGCCGGCAACATCCGGCTGGCCGAGTCGGCTCTCAAAGCTCGGATCGGCATCGCCCCCAGTGGGTTCCGCACTCCCGGCGGGTTTACTAGCGGCCTGGCCGACCGCCCCGAGCTTCAGGCAATGCTCTTGAAGATGGGTTACTCGTGGGTGAGCAGTCAGTACCCGGCGCACCCGATCGGGCCTTCCGGCCAGCCTCCGGACAGCAAGGTCATGGCAGGAATCGTGTCGGCTCAAGACCAGGCCCAGCCTTTCGCTTACCCGTCGGGCCTGATCGAGGTTCCAATGAGCCCGATCAGCGACGTGACGGCGTTCCGGAGCGGTCGTTGGCCGCTCGAGCAATTCCTCGCGGCAATCCGCTCCGGCACAACCTGGGCGATCGAACGAAAGGCCGTCTTTTGCTTTCTGGGCCATCCTTCGTGCCTCACCGTGACCGACCCGACGTTCCGCACGATCGACATGATCTGCAAATTGGTGAGCGACACGGGCGATCGTGCCGCCATCGTCGATCTGAGTACCATCGCGAAATGAGTTTTCTCCATGGCTTTCGATTCCAAGAAACAGCGGAAAATCATGGGCCAGTTTGCCACCGGCGTCACCGTGGTGACAACCGGAGGCATCGCCGGTCTTCACGGGCTCACAGCCAATGCAGTGGCCTCGCTTTCGCTCGAGCCGCCGCTCTTGCTCGTCGCCGTCGACAAGCGCGCGCTCACGCTTGATTATCTCAAGGCGAACCGTTGCTTCGCCGTCAATATCCTGCGCCTCGATCAGGAAGACATCTCGCGCCGATTCGCGACGCCGGGACCAAAGGATTTTTCCGATCTGAAGATCACAACGGCGTCGACCACGGCGCCGATACTGGCCGATTGCCTCGCATTTCTCGACTGCAAGGTGGTCGACATCCTTCCGGGGGGCGACCACGAGATCTTTATCGGCGAGATAGTAGACGGCGAACACCACGGCGGCCAGCCGCTCTTGTATCACGCGGGCGGCTACCGGCGGCTCGCCGAGTGAGCCGAGCCATGCGGAACTGAACCGAGATGTTTCTTCAGGTTCGAGCGCACTATTTGATCGCGAGGCCGTCGATCCAGATCCAGAGCGGAGGCGCGCCCCAGGAATCGAAACCGATCATCACGGAGTTGACCGTGGCGAGGTCAGCCCCCTCGCGCTTCCAGAGGGCATCGCCCCCGAGCGGCACCACCATGTAGGTCCAGCCGTCCCGGGCCTCGTTGTACGGCGGGCTGTTGAGCAGGTCTCCCGCCTCGAGTCGCGCAAACCGGGTCGGTGACTCGTACAGAGTCACAATCGGGTTGGCGTTCTGCCAGGCCGGCACGTTCTCGTTACGGTACCTGATCCAGAAAACCAGCTCGCGTTTGCCCTTCAAAGCAAGGTTCAAGGCATTGGATGCCGGGAAGTGCAGGCTGACCCGCTCGCCGCCGTAGGGTTTGACAAGGGCGCGGAGCGATCTAGCACCCACGAGCTTGATCTCGGGGTCCATGGCGAACGAGACTCGGGAGCTGGGATCGATCCAGTCCCAGCGTGCGGCCGCGTCGGCCCCCTCGGTACCAAGCTCTTTCACGTTCTCGACGACGTAGAGATCGCGCCAGGCCAGGTCGGCGAAACCGCCGTTGGTGACGGTGAGTCCCAGGCGATAGAAACCGGCCGCGTTGTAGACGTGCTCGACGCGAGGGCCCGTGGCGCGGTCTCCGTCCCCGAACCGCCACCGGAACAGCAAGCTGCGATGCGAGCTGTCCTTGCTCCGGCTGGCATCGAACACCGCAGGCTGGCCGACCACGGCGCGCGCGGGGCCTTCGAGTATGGCAAGAGGTGCGACCAGACCCTCGGTATCCCTCGGGTGGACCACCATCTCGGTGACGTCGCCGTCGTCCTTGATGTCTCCCTCGCGGTTGCCCTTGATCGTGTTGGCGGCCAGGTCGATCCAGTCGGCGTGCTTGAGATACAGGCCCCACCGGTTTCGCTCGAGGGTGTTCCGCTCGATGATCCAGTGATGCGCCTTCCATTTCTTGCCCTGGGAGCCCAGGTCACCGACCAGCGCAATTCCCGCGCCATTGTTCTCAACGCACGTGTTGTTCCGGGCGATCGTGTGACTGGATGGCCCGAACATGAAGACGATCCCCGCATGACCCCCGCCCGGCAGGTGAGGCGAGTTATGGAAGCCGTGCGGATCGCCGTTGTGGGATGCCTCGTTGTCGACAAGCACGGTCTGGTCGGACGACCCCAGCCAGAACCCGTAGCTGCAATGGTTCGCCTTGTTGCGGCGATAGACGTTTCGCGGTGCCCAGGCCTCGAATCCATTGTTGTTGGCGTAACAACAATCGTTTCCCTCGAAGATGTTTCCGGTGCTTTCCCAGCCGTTGAGCACACGGACGAAGATGCCGTCACCGCCGTGGGTACAATCATTGTCGCTGAACTGATTGTCGTTCGATCCACTCTCGATCAGCACGCACGTCGAGTCGCGCGCGTGCACTTCGCCCGGGCTGATCCGCAAACCGTAACTGAGGTTGTTTCGCGAGACCTTGTTGCGGACCGAGGTCCAGAGTTTCATCGTGGTATTGGAGGCATGGGAGAAGTCGTTGTCCTCGATCGTGTTGTCCGAGGCATCAACCAGCACGCAGGCGTCCCAGACGTGATTGGCCCGGCAGCGACTGATGGTTGATTTCCGGACGCGCTCGAGAATGATGCCGCCCCGCCGGCCGTTCTCCCCCCAACCAAAAGCCGGGTCGTCGAAATTGCGTGAGAAATCACAGTGTTCAACCTGCCACTCCGCGGCGTCCTCGATCTTCAACCCGGTCTCCCAGCCGCGCGCGTTGATATTTCGAAGTCGGATGTTCGAGACACCGCGGGCCAGGATCGCCACGCCCTGAAAATCAGAAGGGCGGGGACTGGCTTTCGCGGCCGCAGGGCCGAGCAGCCAGGCCCCCCGGCCATCGATTGTCAGGTTTGAGGCTTTGATCTCGATGCGCCCGTACGTTCGCCCGGGATCGAGTACCGTATCGCGCGTGATTTCGAGGACATCGCCGGCGCACACCATTGCAGTCGGCAAGAATCCCAGAAGCAGGGTTGTCGGGAACGACCACCGAGCTGCACGTGGAAAAAACCGTCGTTTCATGGTCGCTCACCGCCTTGTGTATCGTGGACATCGACGGCGGGCGCGCGTTTCCTGGGAGATTATGGGCGAGCCGCCGCAGTGGATGCCGGCTTGGATTCGACTCGACAACCATACGTTGAGCGCAGGATCATGGCAACAGTCTTGGTCGCAACGGGATCGATTGGTCAATCGGGACCTGTCTTGTGCCGATGGCGAAGCATACTGTCGTGGCCGGAGTGAAGAGCGGTATTCGAATAGAAGAGGGTTCTTCAACTGAGGAGCGATCGATCGTGATTCAAACCGGGAGGCAAGCCAGTCGGTCCAGTCGGTTCTCGATTGTCGGCGCGTCGATGCTGGCTGCGCTGACGAGCGCGGTGGCGCCGGGCTGGGCATCTTGCTCGGAGAAACGAGCCGAACGGGATGATCCACAGCGAACGCCTCAGGCGACAGCTCCGGCTCTGATCGAGCTGCGCGAGGGACTGGCGATCAGCGGAGGAGGCTCGCGCCGGCGCGACGCCATCGCAACCAACCCGATTGCCGCCGCACTGGTTGCCGGCACGTGGACGATGCCGAAAGCGGGCGATCTTGTGGTTTTTTCCGCCGGGCGCACCGAGCATTGGGAGCCCGTCAAGGCGGGCGCCGATGGTTGGTTTTCCCACCCTGCCTTGCGCGGCGGCTACTTTGCTTCATCGTTTTCTTCGGCGAAGGCCGCCGTCATGATCCTGGAGGCATCGGGGCATTCTACGGTCTACGCAGGCGGCGAGCCGCGGGCCGGCGATGTCTACGAGACCGGGTTTGTGCAGCTTCCGGTGCAAGTGCGCGAGGGACAGAACGTCGTCTTGTTTCAAGCCGGGCGAGGCCGGCTCAAGGCCAGGTTGACCACGCCCAAGGCGCCAGCCTTCTTAAGTACGGCTGATGCCACCACGCCCGATCTTGTGTCCGGAGAGCCAACGGCAACCGCGGCCGCCGTCATGGTCGTGAACGCAGCCGACTCGTCGCGCGACGACCTCGCAATCGTCGCTCGGCTCCCGGATGGCCCAGAGACGCGCACGAACGTCCCTTCTCTCGTTCCTCTCTCGGTGCGCAAGGTCTGTATCAAGCTGCGCGGCCCTGCCCCGTCGGCTGAGGGATCTTGCTCCGTGGAGCTGAAACTCCAGTGCAAGCGGAATACCGGCGGCGATCCGTGGGAAACGCTCGATACAGCCACACTGGGCCTGCGCATCCGCAGCCCGGGCCAGACGCGGAAGCGCACGTTCGAGAGCGCGATCGATGGCAGCCTTCAGTACTACGCACACGTCCCGGCACGGCCTGGTGTGGCAAAGCCGGCCTCGGGCCGCCCCGGCCTGGTGCTCACCCTTCATGGCGCAGGTGTCGAGGCGATCGGCCAGGCTGATGCCTATCAACCCAAGCCCGCTCTGGAAATCGTCGCACCGACCAATCGCCGGCCTTATGGGTTCGATTGGGAAGACTGGGGCCGGCTCGATGCGATCGAGGTCCTCGAGCTGGCGCAGAGAGCCCTCGATACCGACCCGCAGCGTACCTATCTGACCGGGCATTCGATGGGGGGCCACGGCACCTGGCACCTCGGCGTCACGCTTCCCGACCGGTTTGCCGCCATTGCCCCCAGCGCAGGCTGGATCAGTATGTTTTCGTACGCGGGTGCGAGACGTGCCGAGTCGCCGACACCAGTCGAGCAGATCCTGGCCCGGGCTGTTTCCCCCAGCGACACCGTGGCTTTGGCGAAGAACCTCGGCCGCCTGGGAGTTTATATCTTGCACGGCGATGCCGACGACAACGTACCAGTCGGCCAGGCTCGGCGGATGCGGCAGGTTCTCGGCGAGTTTCACCCCGATTTCGCCTATCACGAGCAGCCGGGAGCCGGTCACTGGTGGGGCAGCGCCTGCGTGGACTGGCCGCCTCTGTTTGCATTCCTCAACGAGCGCAAGATTCCGAATTCCGCGGAAGTACATCGCATCGATTTCGTCACGGCCAGCCCAGGTGTCTCGCATCGCGCATTCTGGGCGTCGATCGAAGCCCAGCAGAAAGCGATGACCCAGAGCGCCCTTCATCTCGAGATCGACCCCAAGAATCGGCGCTTACACGGCACGACGGAAAATGTCGCCCGGCTGGCGCTTGACCTGGGTCAAGCTCTCGGGGATTCCACGGCTGCCGGCACGTTCTCGATCGAGCTGGACGGGCAAAAGCTGCCTAGTTTTTCCCTGGATGCCACGCATCCTGCTCCTGACCGCCGGGTCTGGCTGGTCCGATCGGGAAACACCTGGTCGGCCTCGCACTCGCCGGCTCCCCCGGGCCACAAAGGCCCTCACCGCCAAGGACCGTTCAAGCAAGCCTTTGACAACCGTTTCGTCCTCGTCTTCGGAACAGCCGGGACCGCCGAGGAGACAGCCTGGGCACTGGCCAGGGCTCGGTTTGACGGCGAGACTTTCTGGTATCGCGGCAACGGCTCGGCTGACATGATCTCCGACAAGACGTTTCTTGACCCGAGCCGCTCTGACGAGTTCAAGGACCGCAATGTCATTCTTTACGGTCACTCCCAGACCAATGTCGCATGGCCGGCGCTTCTGGGAAAAGGCCCGGTGCAGGTGACGCGTGGTCAAGTCCAGCTCGGCCGGCGCACAGTCTTGGGTGATGACCTGGCCTGCCTGTTCATCCAGCCTCGTCCCGGGAGCGATCGGGCGTCGGTCGGAGTCGTCTCCGGAACTGGCCTCAAGGGCCTTCGCTTGACGGAGCGGCTTCCCTACTTCACCTCGGGCGTGGCCTATCCCGATTGCCTCTTGCTGGAGGTGAAGACCTGGGCGGAAGGTCATCCTCTTCCCAGGGCGGCTGGTTACTTCGGCCTGGATTGGGGCGTCGAATCGGGCGAGTTTGTCTGGAGCAATTGAAGCCGCGAATCCTGGTGGACCGTCCCGGTTTCCGGCTTTGCGCCCGGCCTCTGGATCGTGACTTCCGCTTCATAACCTTCGGGTGTGAGCTGAAGCCGGGTGGTGTGCTCAGGCAAGGCCGGAAGATCGGTAAGCTCGAGATCGGCAAGCAAGGCCGTCCAGCGATGGTTCTGCTCGAAGAAGGCCTTTTCGGCGTGATAGATCTGCATCAATCGGTCGCGCACGATGGCTGACGTATCGGGCTGATAGGTCGCCTGGCCCGCAGGAGCCGTCGAAAACTGGACGTAGCCCCAGCGCTCGGGGCGGTGCATGTCAATGGCCCCCTGGGGCGTCCACACCCAGTTGTCCTCGGTCGCATTCGTGACCTTGCGATACTTACAGTCTGTGATCTCGTGCCGCCACTCGACCCGGGAGAAATTGATCCGCCACTGGTCGCCATCATGGGGCGGCGCAGGCCGGTGGGCAAATTCCCGGAGCGCCTTCCAGGGAATCGCCAGCTCGACGGACCACGAACTGTCGGTATCTCTGGGGTCGTTGAGCGTGCCGTCGACATGGACGGCCGTCTTGAGCCCCGGTATTTCCCATTCATTGACCGCCGGGCCCAGGTCCCGATAGGGCTTCTTGAGGAACAGATCCCACACCGTATTGAGGGCGTTGATCTCGATCTCGTAATACTCGTGGTTGTCGGCGTTGGGGTCGATGAACAACTCGAAGTCGTTGTCCTTGAAAATGATCGAGTCGTGCTTTGTCAGTGTGCCCCAGACGTGCGGCTCCTCGAGCAACGCGGCAACATAGAAATACTCGTCGTTCCACACCATCTTGGCCATGGTCTTGAAGCGAGGGCGAGGACGACTGTTTCCCTCGATGTCGACGAACAGGTCGGTCCACGGCGCGGCTTTCCAGGCCAGGTCGTCCAGCCGTCCATCGACATGGATGGGTGCTTCCGCCCGCTGGCAGAGATAGCCCTTGGGAGCAGGGAGTGACGAAGAGTTTCGCGCATCCGCGGCCGCCGGAGCGGAGATTGACGAGGGTTTTCCTTTTTCCCCGCCCGCCGCCGCCTTGGCTTCCTTGGCGCGGGGCTTGAGTATCTCGGCGAGCATGTCGGGCTTGGAAGTGTCGCGCACCAGCTCGAGATAGCGCAGACCGCCGGAATAGTGCAGGACGATCGTGCGGAAATCTTCCCCCTCGACCAGCAGGAATTCGATCTTGCCACTTGTAACGCTCGCGGCCAGTGCGTCGAGCAGCCTTTGCCGGCTGAAGGTTTTGCCGTTGACGCCGATGACCTTCATGCCCGGCCCGAAGCCGTCGTTGTCGCCCGCCATGCCCGGCACAATGTCGGTGACGGTGCCATCGCCGCTGAACGTCAGACCGATGGAATCCTGGGCCGAGACCGCGCCCGCTCCGCCTCGATTCTGACGGCTCATCGGCTCGGCGGGGGCGCGCTGGGAGTACTCCATGCGATATCCACACCGCGCGAGTACCTCGAGCGGCAATGCGTCCAGCGGCTGGGACACCCGCTTTGCCAGAAACGACTGCCAGTCAAAGTCCGCCAGCTCGTGGAGGGTTGCCACGATCTCGGGCAAGTCGTAAGGCAGCACCTTCGCAGTGGACGAGCCAGCGCCCAGAAACTTGCGGCAGAAGTCGTCGAGGCTCCGGGCTCCGCTTGATTTCTCGCGGATGATGGCGTCGGCCTCGAGCCAGACCAGCATCCCCTCGAAATAGTAATCCTGGCCGCGCCTCAAGCCGCCCCAGTTGGGGCTGCCCGCCCGGAGCATGTACGACACCACACCCGTATCTTCGAGCGACCGCCAGCGCCGGCCTTCGTGGTACGACAGCGAGCGAATGCTGGCGGCAAGCCCCTCGCGATATTCCCGGCCGTCGATCAGTCCGCTCCTGGCCATGAGAATCTCGCCCATGTATTCAGCGAGCCCCTCGTACACCCAGAGCAGCTTGGTCTTTTGTGGAGTGTGGAAGTTGGGCGTGCACATGCCAACCGGGCGGCGAAACTTTCCACACCACGAGTGCACATATTCATGTGGAATCAAATTGGCGACCCAGCCCTTGCGCCGGCCGTCGTCGATCAGATCGCGCTCGCGCACCCCGTTGATGCTCGATGTCAGGTGCTCGAGTCCCAGGTAACCCAGGTCGTCGCTGCAAATGACCAGAAAATGAAACCTGGGGTAATGGCAGGTGCCGAAGAGGGCGCCCGCTTCGCGGACGACCCGGCTGTACAGCTCGACCACCCTCGGGCTGATTTCCAGGGCAGCCGGCGATTCAGACACGACATCGAGCACGGCCGGAGGATCAGCCCCGGTCGCCAGCGGGATCGACTTCACGTGTTCGCCGGCGATGAGCGGGCAATCAACCAGGTCGGTGAGAGAGACGGTTTTGAATGTGGACGAGCTCTCGGTGGATCCTTCGCGCTCCAGTGCGGTCGCAAGCTTCCACTGTGCGGGGAGCCGCAAGTTAACGTGCGCCTGGATGTCGTCGCACGCGGGTCCTTCGGGATAGATCACGCACGTGCCCCAGTTGATCATTCCCACGAGCCGGTTGCCGTAGCTCAAGTAGCCGGCAGCGTGCTCCGCGGCTTCGTTGCAGATCGTGTCGAGCAGAACAGTGACCTCGTGGACTTGATCGGGAACCTGGCATTGGACGCGATACGGCTCCAGCTCGTCGCGCTGCCATTTGAGCGACGTGCCGTCGCGTGTTTGAACGCGTAGACCTCCCACGTTCTGGACTGGCCCGTACGGCCCGTGAGTTCCGGGCACCCACTTGGGATACCACAGCTTGAGCGTACCCGGCTGGCAGGGGATTTGAATTCGAGAATGCAAGAGCCTGCGCGGCAGGTCGCGCGCGTCGACCTCGATTTCCAGAGTTGGCCCCACACTGGCCATGGCATCGGGAATCCATCCCGCTCCCGGCAGGCCGAACAGGAAGACGAACCAGAAGCGCGAGCGAAGCGCGACTCGAAAGTCAGACATGGCCATCGGGCATTCACCTCGAAAGCAAGGGACCGGCTCCGTCCGAAACCACGGTCGAGAGCAGATGATCAAGGGCAGTTCATCCTAGTCCCTCGTGATTGCCGACGCCAAGAGGGCGCCTGTGAGGTTGCATCCGTCTGGCCCAGGACCGATGATGGTCGGTCTGGCCGGATCGAGAGAAATCTCTTCTTTCCTCGGCGTCTTCCAATCCTCGATACGAGGGACCTGCCGTGTTATGCCGCATGGTTTTTATGGGAGTTGTGTCGATCCTGGCCGGGTGGATCTTGTTGCCCCGGTTTGCCGAGGCAGGCGACACAGCGGACGAACCATCGTCAACCCCCCTGCGAGCCGGCATTATTGGCCTGGATACATCGCACGTGGTTGCCTTCACGCAACTCTTGAACGCGTCCAACCCCAAGCCCGAGCTTGCGGGCGTCCGCGTTGTGGCGGCTTATGCGGGTGGCAGCCCGGACATTCCTTCGAGTCGCGATCGCGTGGCGGGCTTTACCAGGGACCTGCGCGACAAGTTCGGTGTGAAAATCGTTGACTCGATCGACGAGCTGCTCGCGAGTGTCGACGTCGTGCTTCTGGAGAGCGTGGACGGCCGGCCGCACCTCGAGCAGGCGCGGCCCGTTTTTCGGGCGAAGAAGCTGGTGTTCATCGACAAGCCGGTCGCCGGCTCCCTGGTCGACGCAATCGCGATCTTCGAGCTGGCCCGCACCACGAATACCCCCTGCTTCTCGAGCTCATCGCTCCGATTCAGTCCCCATATCACCGCGATGCGGCATAGCGACAAAGTCGGCGACGTGCTGGGCTGTGACGTGTATGGCCCCTGTGCTCTCGAAGAGCATCACCCCGACCTGTTCTGGTACGGCATTCACGGCGTCGAAGCGCTCTATACGATCATGGGCACCGGCTGCCGGAGCGTGTCGCGAGTGCAAACGCGGGACACCGAGTTGGTGACGGGGGTCTGGAACGACGGCCGGGTGGGAACGTTTCGGGGCATTCGCTCTGGTCATGCCCGCTACGGCGCGACCGTTTTCGGCACCAAGGGGGTCGCCCCCAGCGGTGGCGAAGGCGGGTATGAGCCACTGGTCGTCGAGATCGTTAAATTCTTCAAGACGGGCAAGCCGCCGGTCACGGCGGAAGAGACTCTCGAGATCTATGCCTTCATGGAGACCGCCGACGAGAGCAAACGTCAGGGGGGCATGCCCGTAACGATCGAGAGTGTCGTCGCCAAAGCCAGGGGCCGGCTTGGCAAGTGATGAGTGGCCTTCGCTCAATCGTCCTTACGCTTCTTTGGTCTGGAGCGCTTCGGTCGGACCGGGGACGGACGTGGTTCATCTGAGCCCGGGTCGTCCCGCCCGCCTGCGCTTGCTTGTTTCCCCTCAGACTCAGCGAACAACGGCTCCTGAAAGATGAACCGCCAGTTCTCCTCGATCTGCGGTCGCAGCGTGGGGTCGTCGAGGAAGACTCGCCCGTCGGCAAGCAGCCGGTGCCTGGCGAGATCTTTGTCCAGCTTGAGGGCCAGGACGCGCAGGTCAAGCTGGTGCTTCTTCTGCTTGCTCGAAAGTTTGCTCACGAAGATGTCGTATTCGTCCAGGACATAAACACGCAGTCCACCGAAGTCGCCGAGCCACCGACGGCGGTCCTGCCAGCAAGCGGGCAAATAGTGCGACTGGACATGGCCCAGTTTCAGGCCGAATTCGGTCGCAATCTCCCGCAAGACGGCACGCTGGCGACGAATTTCTGCGGGGACTTTTTTGACCAGGTCGATGTCATCCGTCGGTCGAGCGGTCAGCCCTTTGATCAAGGTGGGGACCGATCCCGCGATGTGAATCTCGACTCGTTCGCGGATATCGCGGCCCAGCAGGTCGAAGATCTGGCTGAGCTGGGTCGAGTCAATGCGATCCACGAGTCGTCTCCGGATGGTGGAATATCCCGGTTCTCCCAGGTTCTCACTCAGGATCTCGCGGATTTGCAAGCCAACGGGGCTGGCCGACAGCCATTGCGAGAACCGTCCCGGTCCCCAGTAGGATCGGAGCGCAACCGCCGAATCGCGAACCAAGAGCCGGGTGCGAAAGTCGGGATCAGCAGTGAGCTGCAAATCCTGCTCGATCGCCGCGGCCAGCGTACGGCTGTCGATGTAGGGTTGGCCCCACACGAGCCTCCAGGGATCGAGAGTGGTCGGTGCCTGGCTCATGCGTAATTCAAGCTATCCAGCCTGACAGTAAAGTCGCCCTTCGCTTCGCTCCGCGATGGTTCGTACTTTCGCGGAGCGAAAGGCGACAATGGCGCGGTGTCGAGCTTGACCCATGTGCGCGATGATCTCGGCGGGCGCACTCCGCGTAATTGTACCACCCGCCGCATCCTCTCAGCCCCATATCTCCCGGTCGGGGCCTGGTTCATCGGGCGCGAGGACGTGGCGAAATGCGTTGCCAAGAGCAAGGCGGCACATGTAGGTTGGTCCGTGGGGTGTCTTTTCCCTTTGGCGGACAAGAGTACGACCCACCGAAGAACGCACAACCGGGCTGCCCCAAAGCCGCGGCTGTCCCGGAGCCCAGAATTCAATGAGCGACCCGCGCGTGCCTCGGACTGCCGTCAGCTCATCCGAGGCCAGCCTGTCTTCCGAAACCGCCGAGCGTCCGACGTGGGGTCGCTACATTGTGCTCGCCTTCCTGGCGGCGATGGCCTTCATCCTTTACCTGGACCGCGGCGCCATCAACCAGGCAGCGCCGATCATCAAGACGGATTTGGGGATCTCCAATACGCAACTTACAGTCGTTTTCGGAGCCTTCGCTCTGGCGTATGGAGTCTTCGAGATTCCGGCTGGTTGGTGGGGAGACCGCTACGGCTCGCGGCGCATCCTGACGCGGATCGTCCTCTGGTGGTCGGTATTCACGGCGTTAACGGGCGCAGCGTGGGGATTCGGGACGCTCGTCGTCATTCGATTCCTGTTTGGCGCTGGGGAGGCAGGGGCATTGCCGAACTCGGCGCGGGTGCTGCGCGGATGGTTTCCCGAGTCGTCGCGAGGGCGTGCGCAGGGGTTTGTCACGACTGCCATGCTGATCGGCGGGGCGACCGCGCCCTTGGCCTCGCAATGGCTGATTGATCGAGTCGAGTGGCGGTGGTCCTTCGTCGTCTTCGCCCTGGCCGGAGTGGGCTGGGCCCTGGCATTTTACACCTGGTTCCGTGACGATCCGGCCAAGCATCCGGCGACGAACGAAGCGGAGCGCCGATTGATCGCCGCAGGGCGAGAACCTCGGAAGCCAGCAGTTGCCGCCGAGGACGCATTCGCGGCCGACCTCGCTCTGGAAAGTAGCGAGGTCCATGGCCCGATCCCCTGGGATCGGGTAATCCCGTGCGCGAACATCTGGCTGTTGGGCGCGGTCATGATGACGATGTCGGCGATTCATGAAGTGCTCTCCTCCTGGTACCCGACTTACTTGCAGGATGGCCGGGGTGCGTCGCAGGTTTTGTCAAGCCGGCTGGCCAGCCTGGTGCTTGGCGCCGGGGCGTTCGGCACGTTTTTCGGAGGCTGGCTGACCGACTGGCTCGTGCAAAAGACCGGCAGCCGGCGGTGGGGCGCACAGCGCAGGCGGTCATCGGAGCGGGGCTCGCCGCTGTGGGCATCCTGGCCAGCATCTGGACCGACTCGACCGTGGCGGCCTCGGCATTCGTCGCGCTGGCAGCCTTCGGCGTGCAGCTCCAGCTTCCGTCCTGGTGGGCCAGCGCCACCCAGGTCAGCGGCCAGCACCTGGGGGCGCTGTTCGGAATGATGAACATGATGGGTATGTTCGGCAGGATCATCTTCAATTTCTTCATCGGCGGCTTCGCCGACTGGAGAAAGAGCCTGGGCTACACCGGCCGCGCCCAGTGGGACCCGGCTCTCTATGCCTACGTGGTCATCGCCTTGATCGGGATGACACTCTGGAGCCTGATCGACCCCGAGAAAACCGTCGACAGTCAACCAGCGAAGGACGGTGGCTTCGATGCGGGCAGTGCATGATCTGGCCGCAACGCAATGGGCAATATCGGGGCGTTCCTTCCGACATGCAGTTGAAGATCGGATGCAAAGTATTCCCCGCTCAGTATCCGTCGTCGTCGTTCTCCGGAACGATCTCCTGCGCGGCGATGTCTCGCCAGGCCTCGATGACCGGCCCTGGCGCGCCAGCGGATCGCAGGCAATCGGCGACAAGGCCCTCGGTGGCCTTCAGGTCCGGGAAAGTCAGGAGGAGGCGACGGATGTCGGTCAGGTCCGTCGGACCCTTGGCCGATCTTGAACGATTGACCATGCTCTGCACTTTCTGGCTGATCAGTTCTGCCGGTGGGACCACCAAGATCCCCTCGACCACTTGGTGGGCAGGAAGAGCATCGACGCTCCGGACATTCACGAGATGACGGTTTTTCGGGTTGCGAACCTGGTACAAACGATGGCCCTGGCCACCTGCCACGGTGCGGGTCCGGACAGCAATCTGAAATCGGTGCGACAGGTATGCCCGCAATTCCTCGGCCAGTTCCTCCGCCCTGGGCGAGAGGATATCGACGTCCTGGGTCATCCGCGCTTCATCGACGTACGCGTTCACTGCCTACGCGCCGAACAGAACGGCGTCTGTCCGTCCGCGCAGAAACTCCAGCACAGCGTCCTGAATCGTCGCCAGCGGCAATGGCTCGCGCATGATGAAGTCGCGAAATGTCAGCGAGCCGTCCCCGAGCATAGACCACCTCCTCACGTATCACGTTACTCGCGGCGGTCGAACTATACATATTAGAGCTAACATCGCGCATTCTCCACGTACTCTGCTAATTCAGTTATTGGGTACTTGGCCTCGGCGTTTGCGTCGCAAGCAAACTCAATATGCTGGAGTCTCGAAGATAATTCTTCGCCAATTCCGGTTTCTACAATGAGCCATGCCAGCTCTTCACGATCATGGGCTTTGGCCATCTCCACCAAGCACTCTTGCGCAACCAGCAATCGAATGCCGCCAACAACCGTTGGAATCGATGTGAACTCCAGGGAGTTCGCCCGTAATCGTTGCTTCCCGAGGGTGAGTGTGAATTCAAAGCCACGTGGCGGCTTCAGGGCGATAACCTTCCAGCCCGGAACACTCGAGAGCTGTTCGGCGATGTGTTGAACGAGCGAAAACAGGGCCCGGTCAGAGAACGCGGTTACGATCAATTCTCGATCTTCGCCTTCAGTGACGGTTGATACCTCCACACCAAGCCCTTCATCGGCTTTGAGCAGCTCGTTGCCGATCACTTCAGCGGCTTCTTCAGGCGATTCATCGCGAAGCCCTGCCAATTTGTTCAAGCCCCAAGAGACGAACATTCTTGTCGCTTCGGTCGTCATAACAGCTCCTTGGTCGATCTTCCGTCCCAAACAGAAAAAACTTGCTGCCAATGAATAGCTGGTAAGAGCCAAGTGGCGACGACTGCGGGTAAACGTTCATACCTGCTCAACGTGGGCAGCCGGAACTAGGAGATGCCCATTTCGCCAAGAACGCCGTCTGAATCACCTGTTTCGATTTTTCCGTCGTAACGGCACAAGCTTTTACTGCATAACAAGTTCTATCCGACCGAGCCCGATTGTGCGCATCCGGTTCCGATTATTCCGTCGTAACGCTATAAAATCTGAATATATTTGGAGATGCGGCAATAATTCCTCGTCTTTGCGCATAAGTCCGATTGTGCCGACGTTAGATCCACCGCCTTGAGGGACAACAACTTAAGACGGCGCTCACCATTCCGGTTGGGATCGTCCCAAATCGGAAGATTGCAGGTTGACACTTTTTACGTCAAGCCGCGACAGCGTTTTCTTTGGCTTTTGCCTTAGCTCTCGCGAGGGCGGGCATCATCTCTGCTCGGAGCAAGCGCCAAAAGTCATAACTGGGCAGCTTGAGGCCCAAATGCTCATACGGACAGCGGCCTTTTCGCTTCCCCCCGACAAACACGCGAGTATTCCAGTACAGCCGTTTCAGGTCCAACATCGGTTGCGTCAGCGTTCGATGCCGCGACTGATGCATCCGCAAGACGCTTTTCATACACTCCACCGCGCTGCTGGCACGCACCGTCTGACGCAGGACCGCCGCGACCCGACGGTACGATTCCCGCCAGTTCGGGTCCAACTTCTCGCAGAGGATCTGCTGTACCACTGGAGCCACATGGCGATAACCTGCGACCGCCGTGTCGGCCGATTTCCTCGGCCGTTGCCGGCGCAGCCACCACAGGTGGACCAAGGCGTCGCGCGACGTCTCCGGTAGCGACAGTCGACCCAACTGGTCGTGCAACCGGTCCAAGAACGTGAATGACTCCTTGTTCTGAAGGAAACCACGCACCTTGGCCCATACCGAGCCCACGAGCCGGGACAAAGCCCACTTGACTTGCTCTTGCGCCCAAGCCCGATCGTTGAGTCGACCATCGGGACGAAAGACATTCAGGGCCAGCTCGGCTCGTTGCCAAGCCTTCTCTCTCTTCTCATACAGTTCAAAGACACGTGATGCTTTCTCCCATTTCACGCGGACCTTGTGAGTCAATCCCCACAGGCCGCGCCCCTGCCGGCTCCTCTGGTCGAGGGCTCGGTCGGCGGCCTCGGCTTGCTCCCAGCACCGCTCCACCCGAGCCCACAGCATGCCCAAGACCCGCCGGGCTTCCCGCTTGGTGTGGAACACGTCCAGCCCCTTCTCCAGAGGGACTCGGTTGGTCGCGCGTTGGTACCGTTGCAACTGGGCCAGTCCCACCCGCAATCCTGCGCCTGCGTCGGAGGTCACATAGCGCAACCAGATCCAAGGCTGCAATTCCTTGAACCAGGTCGATCCTTGATAATTGTCGGCTTTCTTCCCCAGGAACCACATCATGCTGCGAGGTTCGACCCCCACCAGCACCGGTCGTCCGTGGAAGAAGATCTCATCGAGACAGCCCTCCAGCACCAACTCCCCGCAGGAATGATCCAGTCGCTCGAGGACCACACCGGCGGCGTCACCGGCGGCTTGGGCCCAGCGATGGATCGTCGAGCGACCGGGTGCCGCCTGTGCACCCAGGACGATTCTCAGTAAGCCGAGGTTTTGGTTGAGGCTCAGCCCCATGGCCAGGGCCGTGACCGTGAACTCCTGTTGCTTGACCTCGGGAAACTCAACGGTTTGGAACAGCCAGTCCCACAGTTGCGCGTTTTCTCGGCGGAGAGCTTCATTCTCCCGGACCAACTCCTCTCGGGTTGGTCCGCCACTGTGCTGGGCCTCGAGGGCGGCGACGACCTGGTAAGTATGCACGTAGACAGTCTGGCGGCTACAGCCGCTCAGATGGGCCTGATCGGTGACGGCGCCATAGACGCCCGTCAAACCGGCAGCCGCGTTGGTAATCCAGCAACCAAAGGGTAGGGTATGCATGGGGGTGGTTCCTGTTGTGTGTCGGAGTGGTTTACAACCGCACACATCAGGTCCGCCCCCGCAAAAATCAAGGGCCTGCTGGTAAAAGCTTGCCAACTGTCAACCCGCACGACGCCCGATTCGCCCTTTTTGGGACGATGCCTCCGGTTATGCCGTCGTTAGACGCAACTCTTAATCTTATAGTATCTTGTGTCGATCAATCGCCATCCGGTTCCGCACCAAACTTTTGCGCCGCCTTGCCCGGGCGGTTCCACATGCGGTCATCCGCGGCGGATGCGCGCATCGCACCGACTGCGCGCCCCGGCTCGTCGCTGCGCAGGAACCCGCGGCGAACACTACCAGGCGTTACGCTGTCGCCACGTCGCGGCTGAGAGTCCCCACCGGAGTCCCTCACGGCGCTCTCCGAGTTCAAACCTCAATCCGCCACGGAGACCGCATCTCGCGCGCGAGCATCGCGTTGCCCTTGTCGGCGCGGGGGCCGACGAAGTGCTCGGCCTTGGGGTCCCAGTCGAGCGGGATGCCCAACCGCAGCGCGATCGCACCGAGG
The DNA here is from genome assembly GCA_963781785.1 of uncultured Isosphaeraceae bacterium. Lineage (GTDB taxonomy): Bacteria > Planctomycetota > Planctomycetia > Isosphaerales > Isosphaeraceae > CAWAHD01. The sequence goes on from CAWAHD010000002.1 coordinate 4,092,527, forward strand.
TGGCAGACCGTGACCGAGCGGTAGCCGACTTCGACGTCGCAGATCGGCCGCTTGCGGCTGCGAACGCCGTCGATGAAATTGCCCATGTGGTCGTTCGAGGCGTAGAGGCGCACGGCTTCACCGTGGAGCGGCTCCTTGATGAGTTTGGGATCACTGGCCTCGATCCGCTCTCGGCTCACGAAGATCCATCCCTCATCGCCGATGAAGCGGTTGCCATTCTCGCCGTCGCTCGAGGTAATGAGGTGCGTGCCGTCGGCATACCGGTAGGTCACGGCGAAATGCGGGTGGCAGTTGTAGCAATTGTGCTTGTGCGAAGGCTCGACCCCCGCGGCGGTGACGCTGACCGGCCCCGATCCGTCCTTCCCCAGGCCCCACTGAGCGATGTCGTTGTGGTGAGCGCCCCAGTCGGTCAGCTTGCCTCCACTGTAGTCGTACCACCAGCGGAATTCGTAATGACACCGTTCCTTGACGTAGGGCACATCCGGTGTGGGTCCTTTCCAGAAATCCCAGTCGAGTCCTTCGGGAACAGGGACCTCCTTGAACGGGCCGCCCACGGGATTGTCGCCGATGCGGGCCTCGACGGTGTGCACCTTGCCGATGCGGCCGTTGCGCACCAGCTCGCAGGCGAGCCGGTACCGCGCATCGGACCGCTGCTGGCTGCCGGTCTGGAACACGCGGTCGTATTTTCGGGCCGCCTGGACCATCGCCTTGCCTTCCTCGATGGTGAGCGAGAGCGGCTTCTCGCAATAGACGTCGCACCCGTGCTTCATCGCGGCGATCGAGGTGAGCGCGTGCCAGTGGTCGACCGTGCCAATCGTGACGGCATCGAGATGCTCCTTGTCGAGCAGCTCGCGGAAGTCCTTGTATTCGTGGCAGTCTTTGCCAACCACATCGGCGGCCTTTTTGCGGTGGTCACTGTCGAGATCGCAGACCGCGACGTACTTGACGCCGGCCTTCCTCTTGGCCTGCTTCATGATGTAGGTACCCTGGCCGCCCACGCCGATGGCCGCCATCACGATCTGATCGTTCGGGCCCGCGTTCTTGCTTTTTTCGGCCGCCTCGCGATCCTGAAATTCGGCCAGGACGTCACGGGCATACCAGAGGGGCAACCCACCCATCGAAAGTGCCAAGAGCGAGCGGTCCAGGAATCCCCGTCGCGACAAGGTTCCACGTTCCAGTTCCATCGTCAAATTCCCCCAAATGGATTGGCCAGGATCAGTCTCAGTGCCAGGATATCACGCTCATCCTGGTCACGAAACGGCCTCGTGCTGTTTCCTTGGCCGGGCGAAAGCGGAACGGTTATACTGCGATCGACTGTTGCGATTTCCTCGGGAGGACGCTCGTTCGGGCCCCTTGCATGGCCAGCGCGATGCGTCGTCCCGGTCACGACGCTTCCGGGAGGACGAAGGGCGATGATCCGTCTTGTGCTCGGTCTCTGGGTCGCCGTTATCGCGGCGGGGGCAGCGGAAAACCAGTCAAGGCCGACGCCCGCCCCTCCGCGGCCGGTGGATTCACGGCTCGTGTTCGAGCGGATCGCGGCCGAGCCCAACATCGTCACACCCACGGGCATCACGGTCGACAGCCACGGCCGGGTCCTGGTGATCGAAAGCCATACCCATTTTCGCCCGAAGGACTATCAGGGGCCGCCAGCGGACCGGATTCGCATCTTCGAGGATCGCGACCGGGACGGCGTGCCGGAATGCACCGGTACCTTTTTCGAGGGTACCCGGATGACAATGGGTGTGGCGGCTGCCGGTGACGGCTCCGTGTTCGTCGCGACGCGAAGCGCTCTCTATCGCCTCTGGGACCACGACAACGACGGACGGGCCGACGTGCCGGGTAACGGAAGTCTTCCCGCGCCGTTTGTTCGGCTCGATACGCCGGGTGACTATCCCCACAACGGCCTCTCGGGCTTCGCCTTCGACTACGCGGGCAACGTCTACTTTGGCCTGGGCGAAAACCTGGGCGCCCGGTACACGCTGATCGGCAGCGACGGAACCACGCTCTCCGGCGGTGGCGAAGGAGGCAATATCTACCGCTGCCGGCCCGACGGCTCAAAGCTCGAGCGCGTGGCCACTGGGTTCTGGAACCCGTTTCACATGGCGTTCGACGTGTTCGGACGGCTGTTCGCGGTCGACAACGACCCCGACTCGCGCCCGCCATGCCGCTTGCTGCACATCGTCGAGGGTGGCGATTACGGCTACCGCTTTCGCAACGGGCGCAAGGGCCTGCATCCGTTCACCGCCTGGAACGGCGAGCTTCCCGGCACCCTGGGCATGGTCGCCGGCACGGGCGAGGCGCCGAGCGGCATCGTCGAGTACGATCGCAACAACCTCCCCGAGGATTACCTAGGAACACTGCTCGTGACTTCCTGGGGTGACCACCGCATCGAACAATTTCGACTCGAGCCGCATGGCGCCTCGTTTCGCTCGACGATGAAGCCGGTCGTCCAGGGCGGTGACGATTTTCGGCCCGTCGGGATCGCGATGGCCCCCGACGGATCGCTCTATATCAGCGACTGGGTCGACAAGTCGTATGACCTGCACGGCAAGGGCCGAGTCTGGCGGCTTCGAAAGGCGGAATCACCGGTCGGCGGCAGTCCGGCTCGGCGGGATGCGGCGCCCGTGGCAGAGCCCGAGCCCAGAGTGACGGCGAAAGCACTGGCTTCGGCCGCGGCCGCGGGTCTGATCAATAAACGGCTTGCGATTTCGATCGTTCACGAAAAGCTTGCGGATTTGCGCGATGGGCGTGGGCATCATGCCGGCCGCTGCGCGTTGATTTGATCGAAGTCGCCGCCTTGGACCCATCGCCGCTCGTCCGCGCCGCGGCCATGCGCCGCCTGACCGATCTGACCAATCCGGCGGCCAGGCAGATTCTCCTCAAGGCACTCGAATCGGATGATCCATTCGTCCAGCAAGCCGCACGCGAGGGCTTGCAGCACTCGATCAAGGTCGCGGACTTGATGGCGATTGCCGGTACGAAGGATCTGGCGCCCGCCCGGAAGCTTGGCTTGCTGCTCATCCTGCGCGACTCAAACCAGCCGGAAGCCCGCACACTTCTGCCCGGCTACTTGAACGATCCCGATCCATCAATCCGGTTCGCGGCGGTTCAGTGGATCGGCGAAGAGGGGCTCACGGAGTATGTGCCTCAACTTGCGCGGCACTGGTTTCGAGTACGGCGACGCGGCGACTTTTCGAAGGCGTTCTGGCGGCCCTGGAGCGGCTTGACGGCAAGGCGCGCGGTGCCCGAGACGAGCTTGCCGGCGAAGACTATGTCGCCGCGCTCTTGAAAGACCCACAGACGCCCGCACCGGTGCTCCCGCACGCCTTGAGAATGCTCCGGCCGGATCATCCTGCCCTGACGCTCGACCGCCTGCGCCGGTTTCTGACCGGTCCCGACGAACGCTTACGAATCGAGGCCGTGCGAAGCCTGTCTCAAAGCACGCTGCCGCAGAGGTTCGAGCTGCTCGCCAAGCTGGCCGGCGACCCGAGTGCGAGCGTGTCCCTCCGTGCCGAGGCAATCGTCGGCCTGGCCGACGACGCAGCCCAAGAGCGCGACCGCCTGCTTTTACTGGCTTCGAGCCAGCCGCCGATCTTGCGCCACGAAGCCCTCCGCGGGTTGCGGGGGATCGCGCTGACCCAGGATGAGCTGCGCGGCTCCGTGCATCCAGCCGGGACGACCGGTCGTCGCTCGAGCTGGTCGACGCTTTGAGCGCAGGCAAGGCCACGGACGGCTCAAGCTCAGATCGAGGTCAGTCACCGAGGTCCAAACTCGACGCCTGGCTCGCTCGTCTGGCTGGACCGGGCGACCCGGCTGCCGGCGAGCGGGTGTTCTTCCATTCCAAGGGCCCGGGCTGCTTTCGCTGCCACCAGGTAGATGGCCGCGGCGGCCGGGCCGGGCCGGACCTGTCGACCCTGGCGGCCGGTTCGAGCGGCCGCCGCGTGGTCGAATCGATCGTCGATCCCAGCAAGGAGATCGCCCCCCAGTTCGTCACCTACAACGTGGCCAGGACCGATGGGACCGTCTTCACCGGCGTCTTGCTCGAGCAATCTCCGGAAGGGGATTTCGTGTTCGTCGATCCGCAGGGCAAGATGATCCCGGTCAAGGCCGGCGACGTCGCCGAGCGCAGGCCGCTCAAGGTTTCGATCATGCCCGAAGACCTGGCCCGTTCGATGACCCTGCAAGAGTTCCGCGACCTCCTGGCTTTTCTGGACCGGCATCAAAAGTGATCGTGATTTCCGCGTCGAGGATCAAAATCATGGCCGTGCTTGTGGAACCTCGAAGCCAGCGCCCTCCCGGTCCACCTCAGACGTGGCTTTTTGGCAACTTGAAGGAGTTCGGCCGCGACCAGTTGGGCGCGATGACCCGCTGGGCCCGAAACCATGGTGATCTCGTTTCGGCCCGATTCGGGCCCGAGCGCATCGTGTTTGCCAACCATCCTGAGTTGGTCGAGCAGGTTCTGGTCGAGCAGAATCGCAAGTTCATCAAGCACTATCGGCTGCGCCAGACGAGGCGTACGCTTGGCCACGGGCTCCTGACCAGCGAGGGGGAGTTCTGGCGCAGTCAGCGCAAGCTTGCCCAGCCGGCGTTTCATCGCGAGCGGATCGCTTCCTATGCGCGGCTGATGGTGGATTTCACCGAGCAAATGCTCGAGTCATGGGCCCATGGCCAGGTGCGCGACATCCAGGAAGACATGATGCGGCTGACCCTGGAGATCGTGGCCAAGACCCTGTTCGACGCCGAGATCGGCGGCGAGGCGGGCGAAGCCCGCTTGGCCATGGAGACGCTGATGCGATCCTTCATTGCCCGCACGGGCAGTCTGATCAATCCGCCCCACTGGCTTCCGACTCCGCACAATCTTCGTGTCGAGCGGGCAATCCGCCGGCTGGAACGGATCATTTTGACCATCATTGCCCAGCGGCGCAAAAGCGGCGAAGACCGGGGTGATTTGCTGTCGATGCTCCTGCATGCCCAGGATGAAGATAGCGGCCGCCAGATGAGCGACCGTCAGCTTCGCGACGAGGTCATGACCCTGTTCATGGCAGGCCATGAGACCACGGCCAATACGTTGGCATGGACCTGGTTTCTGCTATCCGGGCATCCTGACGCGGAAGCCCGGCTGCACACCGAGCTCGACCAGGTGCTCGGCGGCCGGCCGCCGGAGGTGGCCGATCTGCCACGGCTCCGCTTCACCGACAGCGTCGTCACCGAGACGCTGCGGGTGTATCCCACCGTCTGGGTCGTGGGCCGGGAGGCGATCGAGCCAGTCGAGCTCGATGGTTACCGGATACCACCCGGGACGACGGTGTTCCTGCCGCAGTGGGTGATCCACCGCGACAACCGCTGGTACGACGATGCCGAAGCCTTCCGCCCCGAGCGCTGGGAGGGAGGGTTGATCCAGCGGATCCATCGCTATGCCTATTTTCCTTTTGGAGGTGGTCCCAGGGTTTGCATCGGCAACAATTTCGCCCAGATGGAAGCCACGTTGATCCTGGCGACGATTGCGCAGAAGTTTCGGGTCAAACTGGCGCCTGATGCGGTGATCAAGCCACTGGCCACGATCACACTGCGGCCGGCCCATGGCGTGAAGGTCATTCTGGAAAAGAGATGACGCGCAAGGCACGGGCCGGAAATAACTTCCTGATCTCAATCCGCCATGTCTCCGCTTTCGATTCGCTGAAGCTCGACCATGTCGCGATAAAGCCCGCTGCCGGCCATCAGCTCCCCGTGGCTGCCGGCCTCGACGATCGCGCCCTGGTCGAGCACCAGGATGCGGTCGGCATGGCGGATCGTACTCAAGCGGTGCGCGATCACGAACGAGGTCCGGCCGCGCAGGAGCTGGTCGAGGCTTTGCTGGATCAGCCGTTCGCTTTCCGTGTCGAGATTGCTGGTGGCCTCGTCGAGAATGAAGATCCGCGGGTTGGCCAGGACTGCGCGCGCGATCGCGAGCCGTTGCCGCTGGCCGCCGCTCAGGCGTACGCCGCGCTCGCCGATCAACGTGTCGAACCTGTCGGGGAGCCGATCGATGAATTCCGTAGCGTTGGCCGCCAGGGCCGCGTGCTCGACCTGAGCTCGCGTCGCTCTGCGATCGCCGTAGGCGATATTTTCGGCGATCGTGCCGTCGAAGAGAAACACGTCTTGCTCGACGATTCCCAGCAGCCGCCGGTAGCTTTCGACCTGAATCTCGCGGAGATTGACTCCGTCGAGGGCAACCGCGCCGGAGGTGGGGTCGTAGAACCGCGCGATCAGGTTGCACAAGGTCGTCTTGCCCGACCCGCTCCGTCCGACCAGGGCGATCGTTTCGCCGGGGTCGACGTCCAGGTCGATGTCATGCAGCACCTGCCGGCTGGTCCCGGGATAGATGAAGCCGACGTTCTGAAGAGTGATCCGGCCGGCCACCGTCTTCTTCGACACGGCGCGGGTTCCCGGGCAGTCGGCCATCTCGCGAGGCTCGGCCAGCAGGTCCAGCACGCGGTCGAATCCAGCCAGATTGTTCTGAAGCTGGGTGACGCTCGTGGCCAGGACGGCCATCGGTTCTAGCAGCATGGCCAGGTAGACCAGAAACATCATCAGATCTCCCAGCGACAGCCGGCCGTCGATGACCTGCAAGCCTCCGTAGAGCAAGAGCGCAACCGAGGCCATGGGCAGAATGAACTCCCAGAGCAGCTCGATCAACCGCGACAGCCACCACACGTGGAGCTCGAGCCGGGCCATGAAGTGGTTCTCGCCCATGAACCGGGATGATTCGCTCTTCTGCCGCCCGAAGGCTCGCACCACCCGCATGCCGCCGAAGACCTCCGTCGTCTGGCTGTCGATTTCCTGGCGCTCCTTGCGAACGTCGCGAAACAACGGGCGGATCCGCCGGTTCCAGAGCAGGTCCGAGTAATACACTCCGGGCACCAGGAAGAGCGCCCCGAGCAAGAGCCGCCAGTCGACCCAGGCCAAGACGACGACTCCGCCCAGAAATTGAACGATCGCCTGCCAGGGGTTATAGAGCATGCTGAAGACCAGCTCACCGACACCGCCGGCATCCTCGCGCAACAGGCTCGAAGCCCCGCCTGACTTGAGCTCGTAAACTCGGTGGAGGGGCAGCCGCATCGCGTGCTCATAGACCTTGCGGCGCACCCCGACCTGGACCCGCTTGGTCGCCCTCGTGGCCTGCCAGCGGCTCGTGAGACCGAGAATCTTGCCAAGCACCGAGACCACGAGGACCAGGCCCACCAAGAGCACCAGGCGGACTTTCGGCGACTCGGGGATCGCGATGGGACTCCACGTCGTGACGGCCGCCGGCAGCGGCCGGGCCAGGACGACGTAGTCGATCACGCCCTTGGTCGCTGCCGGTGGGATCAACTTGAGGAGCGTCGACAGCGACAGACCCACAAACGCCAATGCCAGCGCCAGACGATGGCCCTTCAGCAGGCCATAGAGCTCCCGGTACAATCGCGGCAGCGAGCGATGCTTGGCCGGCTTGGGCGCGGCTTCATCGGACGGCACGCTCGTCAATCGGGCACGATACTGCTTCAGGTAATCGCGGAATCGGAATCGGCTGGCGATCCGTCTACGGAATGATGACAAGGAATCTCCTCAATCTGATCGTGGTTCTCTTCGCGCTGTCGTCGTTCATTGCAGCCGCGCTATTGTTCTCGGTGCAGCCGATGATCGGCAAGATGGCTTTGCCTGTACTGGGAGGTACGCCCGCGGTCTGGAACACCTGCCTCGTTTACTTTCAGGTGACACTGCTTTGCGGGTATCTCTTCGTGCACGGGGCAAGTCGCAGAGAACAGACAGAGCGGCGCCGGATCAATGGGATTTATCTGTGCGTGCTCGCGATTCTGCTGTTGCTTGGCTATGTGCTCCAGCCGATCGTGATCGAGCCCGGCGACGGCTCGCACAGCTCTGCGGCTGATTATCCAGCGCTTGCCCTGCTCGGGGTCCTGGGACGGTCGGCGACTCTGCCGCTGGTGATGGTCTCGGCAACGGCGCCCTTGCTCCAGTGCTGGTTTGCGCTCACCCCTCATCCCCGGGCCCGCGATCCCTATTTCCTCTATGCCGCCAGCAATTGCGGCAGCCTGCTGGCGCTGTTGGCTTATCCGCTCTGGCTCGAGCCGAACCTGGGTCTGAGCTTACAGAGCCGAACCTGGCGGGGTGGCTATCTTCTGCTGGCGATCTTGATCCTGGTCTGCGGCGTCGCTGCCCGGCGGCTAAGCGGGTTTCGAGCCGATCGCAATCCGGCTGACGATCCCGATGCAAGTAACAGGATGGGATCGGGCGGGGCTGATGCCGGCATGCGATCAACGGTGACGCTTGCTCTGGGGCTTCGGTGGCTCGTTCTGGTTTTCATCCCCTCGAGCTGGCTCATGGGAGTGACGACCTATTTGACGACTGACATGGCGGCGATCCCCTTGTTCTGGACCGTCCCGCTGGCGATCTACTTGCTGAGCTTTGTTCTCGCATTCGCACGCACGGGAACGGTCGTCGTTCGCGCCGCGGCGCGGCTGCTTCCGTTTGTGATTTTGCCGCTCGTGCTGGTGATGAGCGCCGGGTTTGTACACGCGGTCTGGATTCCGCTTCATCTGCTTGCATTCTTCGTCGGTTCCCTGGCTTGCCACGGTGCTCTCGCCGAGGCCCGGCCCGGAGCCCATCATGCCAGCACCTTTTACCTGACGATCGCGGCGGGAGGCCTTCTGGGCGGCGTCTTCACCGCGATTGTGGCACCGGTGATCTTCAACCGGGTGGTCGAGTATCCTCTGGCGATGGTCCTGGCATGTCTGGCTGCCCCCGGATTGAAGATGCACCTGCGAGAAAGACCGCTCTCGGAACGGTTGAAGGATTTCGTCCTCCCCGGTGTTGTATTTCTCTTGACCGCGATCCTGGCGACCAATCAGGCAGGGATTGCTGATTCGATTCTGGGCGTGCTGGGCGTGATGGTCGCCTCGGGCTTGGGAATTCTCGCGTGCGTGACGGCAAGCCGCCGGCCGATCCGCTTTGCACTGACGGCTGCGTCGATTTTGGCGGCCAGCAGTTTCTCAGCCGGCTCGAGCGGCCGACTGATTCATGCCGAGCGCAGCTTCTTTGGAGTCCTGCGCGTGACGTACGACTCCGAGCCGAACGTGCATCGGCTATTCCACGGCACGACGCTTCACGGCCAGCAGAGTCTCGACCCGTCGTCGAGCCGCCAGCCATCGACGTACTTCACACGTTCCGGACCGATCGGCCAGGTCTTCGCAGCTCTCGGTCCCTGGCTGAATCAACCCGGCTCACGAGTTGGTGTCGTTGGCCTGGGGGCAGGCACCCTGGCCTGCTATGCCCGGCCCGGCCAGACCTGGACTTTTTATGAAATCGATCCGGCTGTTTCCCGGATTGCTCGCGATCCCCGATACTTCACCTATCTGCGGGACTGCGAGGCAACGGCGTCCGAGATCATTGTGGGCGACGCCCGCCTTCGGCTCCGCGAGGCGCCCGATCACGCCTATCGGTTGATCGTGCTCGATGCCTTCAGCTCCGACTCGTTGCCGGTGCACCTGGTCTCGCGCGAGGCGATCCAGCTCTACCGGTCCAAGCTCGCCGAGGGTGGCCTGCTCGCGTTCAACCTGTCAAACCGCTATCTCGACCTTGACCCGGTGATGGGCCGGCAAGCTGCTGACGCCGGCCTCGTCTGTCGGATCGGCTACGACACCGCGGTGAGTGCCGAGGAAAAGCGCACTGGCAAGCAGCCGTCAATCTGGGCCGTAATGGCGGAAGCCGAGCAGGATCTCGGTAGCCTGATTTCGGACTCGCGCTGGCGGCGTCCGCGGCTGCGCCCGGGTGCGTCCGCATGGACCGATGATTACTCCGACCTGGTAAGCTGTTTACACTGGCTGCCGCGTCGACTTGGAAAGCGCGAACCGTGATCAGAGTAAGGAGCCGCTGTTCATGTCCACGCAACCGTCCGTAGAGCGCCGTCGTCGACGCCTGTCCATCAGCCTGCGGGGACTGATGCTACTCGTCCTCTTGATCGGGCTCTGGATGGGTTGGACGATCAACCGGGCGGAGTCCCGGCGCAGAGCGGTTGCCGCCCTCAAGAAAAATGGGGCTCTCATTCTCTACGATTATGAATCGATGCGAGGCATCAAAACACCGACCGCGAGACAGTGGGCACCTGCCTGGCTCCGGTCGAGACTCGGGGACGACTATTTTCAAAACGTCACCTACGCCAACTTGATGCCAGCGGTCGGCCATACGTATCAGCTTACCGATCGCGATTTGGCACCTCTCGAGGCACTCGACCGGCTGGAAGATCTCGCCGTCGTTGACACACCGATCACCGACGCCGGTCTTGCTCACCTTGATGGACTGACGAGCTTGACGAGACTGATCCTCATTAATTTCGACGCCGCCAAGCCCAAGATGCACGTGACCGACGCGGGCCTCGCGCATTTGCAATGGATGACCAGGCTGCAAACTTTGGACCTCCAGGGCACGGACATCAGCGACGCCGGTCTGGAGCACCTCGCTCGGATGACGGACCTCGAGTCGCTCGGCCTCAGGCGGACCAAGGTCACTGGCGCCGGCCTGGCTCACCTGAGCCGGATGAAACACCTTAAGTTTTTGAGAATTGACCGTACTCCGCTCACCGACGCCGGACTTGCGCATTTGCGTGGCATGGTCAGTCTCCAGGAATTGAGGCTCAGCGGCACCAAGACGACCGATGCCGGCTTGGCGAACCTGGCAGGCCTGACCATGCTCCGCAGGCTTGACCTGGGATCCGAGAACAGCTCCGACCTCGGCCTGAGTCATCTGGCGGGATTGACCACGATCCAAGAGCTGTATCTCGCAGGACCGCGGGTCACCGATCTTGGGATGGTCTACCTGGCACGGTGGAAAGACCTGAGGGAACTTCGCATCCATGATTCCCGGGTAACTGACCTTGGCTTGGTTCAACTGCACGGATTGACCAAGCTCACGAATCTGTCCGTGGTCGGTTCGCCAGGGGTGACTGACGCAGGTCTGGCCCAGCTTTACGGGCTGAGCCAGCTCCGGGAACTCTTCGTTGACTTAACAGGCGTCAGCGATGAAGGACTTGCCAAATTACGGTCGACGCTGCCGACCCTGGGCCGGACGAGTAATCGAAAACCGACGCCTGCTCCGAAGCAATAATCGCCCGGCGGTCTATCTGGCACTTTGAGTCGCAGGATCTGACAGAGGCCGGTCGCCGATCCGGGCCATCCAACCCTCGATGAGGCGTGCCAGGGCGGCGCGCTGGGCTTGGTGCTTCCGATCGGTCGAGGCGCCCAGGTCACGAGTCTCGCCGGGGTCTTCCGCCAGGTGATACAGCTCGTCCTGGCCCCCCGGTTCGAAATGCCGCACAAGCTTCCACTCGGAAGTGCGGACCATCCGCATCTGGGCGACTTGATAATGATGCATGTCATACTGTCCGAACAGCGTGTCGTCTCTGGGGTGCTTGTCCTGGCCGCGCAAGAGTGAGCCCATGCTTTGCCCCCGGATTTCGAGGTTGTCTGGCACTTCCAGTCCCGCCAGGTGCAGGATCGTTGGAAACAGGTCGAGGTTCGAGACGACCGGTTCAATGGTGGTCCCAGGTGTAATAACCCCGGGCCAGCAAACGAGGAGGGGAACCCGGATCGAGTCGTCGAACATGTTGGGTCGGAAACCTTTCTTGCCTTCCACCAACCAGGCAGCGTTGCCTTTGTGCCAGAGCCCGTGCTGGCCGATCATATATCCGTGGTCGCTCGTGAAGATCACGACCGTGTGAGACGAGAGCTCCCATTCATCGAGTTTCGCGAGCAATCGCCCCACATTCCGATCCACCGAGGAGACACTGGCGTAGTACTCGCGGTAAATCTGCTTGACCCGTTCGCGGGGCAGGCCGGGAACGTCGGGAATCGTCGGGTCGAGCGAGCGGTACAAAGCGGAATCTTGCTCGGGCACGGGGCCGTAAGGCGTGTGGGGTGCCCGGAAGTGAATCGACAGCAAGAACGGTCGATCGCGGTGCTGCGCGATGAACGCCAAACCCTGCTCGACAAGCAAGTCCGGAAGCGAGCCTTTGAGCTGGCGAATACTTCCATCGACTTCGAGCCGGGGGTCAATGGGCAAGTTACTGCCGTCGCGAAAGCCAAAGAACCGGTCGAATCCCTGCCGGGTCGGGTGAAACCTTTCAAGCGATCCAAGGTGCCATTTACCCGCCAGCATCGTTTGGTAACCAAAGCCCTTGAGCAGCTCGGGCCAGGTAATGGCCGCCGGTGCCAGGCCGAGGGCCGGTTCTTTTCGCGGATCGATCCAGTCGGCGATGCCGAGCTCACTTGGGTAGCGGCTGGTCATGAGTGCCGCTCGCGAAGGCGAGCAAACCGGTGTGACCGTGAACGCGTTGCGAAATGTGGCACCTCTTCGCGCCAGACGGTCGAGGTGAGGCGTCTTGATTTCCCGGTTCCCGTACGCTCCAAGGGCCCACTGAGCCAGGTCGTCGGTGTAGAGAAAGACCATGTTGGGACGTTGTTCGGATTTCGATCGGTCGGAATGGGCGGCAGCTCCGTGGCCGGTGATCGTAAACACGGCAACAACCAAGACGACCGACATCGAGGGCAAGCGCGGCTGAGCTCTGTCGGTTCGCGGGGCCGGTCCGTGCATGGAAAGACTCTTCTCTTGTGGGTCGAGGTTCCGGTGGCGTTCGCTTGAGCCAGCGATCGACCAGAATCGCTCGTGTTCACGAGGACTAGCATTCCGTACACTATGCCGGTTATGATACCACGGCGCCGGGCGCTCCGCAGGAGTGCACTGGTTTTGGAACGAGGGTTCGGCAGACAGGCAACCGGCCCGATCAAGAGATCGAATCTCGATTTCTCGAAACCGTGTTGATCCTTTCTTACCGCCGTGAGGAAGATCGATGAACGATGATTTTGCGTCGCTCTATGCATACAACCGCTGGGCGGATGGACTCGTCCTTGATGCGTGCCGGAAGCTGACTGCCGAGCAATACGTGGCGGAGCCCGCCCCGGGCTGGTCGTCGGTCCGGTCAACGGTATTCCACATCGCGGTCGTGACGGACGGATGGCTGCGTCGCGTCGCGGGCGAGGAACTCGGCAGCGTTCCCGAAGAGGCCGATCTGGCAACGGTCGATGACGCCAGTCGCCTGCTGGATCGGGCCTACCAGCTTATCACCGACGTCTTGCCCACCCTCACGGTGGAACAACTGGCGACGCCTCGGACTTTCCAGGGCCGGGGCCGGGTGGCGATCTTGCCACCGTGGGTCGTGTTGCGGCATGTGGTCAACCACTCCACGTACCACCGCGGCCAGGTTGCAGCCAAGCTCAAGCGGCTCGGCGTCGACCCGCCGGCGACGGACCTGGTTTTCTGGGCAATCGCGCAGATGCCGCAGAAGGCATGAAGCAAAAGGATTGACGGTGCGCCTGACACGCCAAGCCGCGCAGTAGAGTCTCCAAACCGTTGCTTCCCTGGTCCATCCGATTTATGATCTACGATTGTTGAACATCCTGCCCCGGCGGTCCGATACCGGAATTGGATCTCTCTCGCATAACTTCGATCTGACGCGAACCGAGGACCTCCGCCGATGAGGACGCTTGAGCGGCCGTGGCCGCCATGCTCTGGCGTGGTCATTGTCGCACTGAGCACTCTGGCGGCAGGCTGCCTGGCGGATTCCGTCTGCGCCGGCGAGCCTGGCGTCGACCCAAAGGCTCAAGCCGCTCGCGAGCAGTTCTTCGAGCAGAACGTGCGGCCCCTCTTGGCGCGGAACTGCCACTCCTGCCACAGCGACAAGAAGCAGAAAGGGGGGCTGCGGCTGGACTCGCTTGCGGCAATCCTCAAGGGAGGCAAGACCGGGCCGGCGGTCGTGCCGGGTAAGCCGGATGAAAGCCTGCTTGTCGATGCGATCAACTACGAAGGGCCCGAGATGCCCCCGACCGGCAAGCTCGCGCCCGAGAAAATCGCCATCCTCACGCGCTGGATCTCCCTGGGTGCACCCTGGCCACGCGATCGAGCAGCGCACGCATTGACCACATCGGCTGCCGCGTCAAGATCCAGGCTCACCGCCGCCGATCGGGCGTTCTGGTCGCTCCAATCGGTGCGGAGACCCAAGCTTCCCGAGCTACCTCGAGCGCAGGAGAGCGCCTGGTCGGCCTGGTCGCGAAATGCGATCGATCACTTCATCCTCAAAGCGCTCCTGGACCACGGTCTGACGCCCGCGCCCGAGGCCGACAAGCTGACCTTGATCCGGCGCGCCACCTTCGACGTGACCGGGTTGCCGCCGACCCTCGGGGAAATCGACGCTTTTCTGGCCGATGACACGCCCGATGCTTACGAGCACATGATCGACCGCCTGCTGGCTTCGCCGCGGTACGGCGAGCGGTCGGCGAGTCACTGGCTCGACCTGGTTCGCTATGCCGAGTCCGACGGATACCGCCAGGACGCCTTCCGCCCCCAGGCCTGGCGCTATCGCGACTATGTCGTCCGAGCATTCAACACCGACAAATCATACGACCGCTTCTTGACCGAACAGCTTGCTGGCGATGAGCTTGATCCGGACGACCCCGAGATGCGGATTGCCGCCGGTTACCTGCGCCTGGGTACCTACGAATACAATCAGCGCAACGTGCGTGGGCAATGGGCCGACATTCTCAATGATATGACCGATGTCACCGGTGAGGTTTTCCTGGGGCTGAGTGTCGGCTGTGCCCGCTGCCACGACCACAAGTTTGACCCAATTCTTCAGAAGGACTATTACCGTCTTCAGGCGTTTTTCACTCCACTATTACCCCGAGACGACCTGACGACGGTCCCTCCGCGCCAGTGGGCTATTTATCAAGTGAAGTGGGCGGCGTGGGAGAAAGCGGCGGGCAAAATCCTCGGCCAGATCGATGCCCTTGAACAACCCTTTCGCGACAAGGGGACTGCTTCGGCAACCGCAAAGCTTCCCGAAGAAATCCAGGCCATTCTGCGCAAGCCCGAGAAGGATCGATCACTGCTGGAGAAACAACTGGGCGCTCTGGCATACCGGCAGATCCGTTTCGAGCACGACCAAGTGCCCGCGCAAATCAAAGCACCGGTCAAGGTCCAATGGGAGAGGCTGCAACAGGAGCTGAAGCAATTTCGAGCCTTGCAGCCGGTCGCTCCGCAGGCCGTGCTGACGGTGAGCGATGTGGGCCCGAGTTCACCGGTGACGTGGATTCCAGGCCAGCACAACGTGGGTCCGATCGAGCCGGGGTTTCCCTCGGTGCTCGACCCGGCACCGGCGCGGATCGAGTCGCCTGCGGCTGCTCCGAGATCGACTGGGCGCCGGCTGGCCCTGGCTCGGTGGCTCGGCCGGGCTGATAATCCGCTCTCGACCCGCGTGATCGTCAACCGGGTCTGGCAGAACCACTTCGGCCGGGGCGTGGTCGGTACTCCCAGCGACTTCGGCCACCTGGGCGAGAGCCCCAGCCATCCCGAGCTGCTCGACTGGCTGGCGGCCGAGCTCGTCGCGCAGGGCTGGCATCTCAAGCCCTTGCACCGAATGATCCTCACCTCGGCAGCCTATCGCCAGGCGTCAGAGCGCTCCACAAGTGATCTTGCGCAGGCCAGCCGGGTCGACCCGGAGAACCGGTTGCTCTGGAAGCGGACGGTAAAACGGCTCGACGCCGGGGAGATCCGCGACGCCATGCTTGCCGCCGGTGGCGAGCTCGAGCCGGTGATGGGAGGTCAAAGCGCTCGCGGCTCACAGGCCCGCCGCACGATCGACACCATGACGGTTCGCAACACCCCAGACGCACTTCTGGACGCCTTTGATGCACCCGACGGAAGTGCGACGACGCCGCGCCGCAATACGACGACGACGGTCAACCAGGCCCTGCTCTTGATCAACGGCGAGTGGGCCTTGACCCGGGCCAAGGCCCTCGCCCTCCGGCTCGAGCGGCTAAAGCCAGGGTCAAAAGACCCCCGGGGCCGGATTGTGCTGGCGTACCGCTTGACCCTTGGCCGGCCTCCCGAACCCGACGAGCTCGAACAGGCCGCCCGGTTCCTTGATTGCCAGGCCCGACTCGCTCGTTCGCAGAAGAGCCAGGCTGAAAATCCAACCGATCGCGCGGCACTTGTGGACTTCTGTCATGTTCTCTTAAACTCAAATGAGTTTATCTACCTTGACTGAAACGGACGCGATGCGCTGTCTCAAGCTTGAAACGAAATCTCTCGATTCACAGGAGTCGGGATCGGCTCGACAGGCATTGGAGCGCGTGCTGCCCACGACTCGCCGCGACTGGCTCTTGCAGGCCGGCGCGGGTTTTGGTGCCCTGGCGCTGCTGGATCTCTTGCGCGCGACGCCGGGGCCGGCGCTGAGCCAGGGTCTGAATCGTCAAGTGCCGGTTCATGGCACCGGCCTGTCACGGCCCGGAGCGTGATCTTCCTGTTCATGGAAGGAGGTCCCAGCCACCTCGACACGTTTGATCCCAAGCCCGCCTTGAACCGTCTGGCCGGACAGTCGCTTCCTCCCAGCTTCAAACCGGTGATCACTCCGATGGGCGAAGGCCGCGCACCACTCTTGGCCTCGAAGCGAAGATGGAAGCAGCACGGCCAGAGCGGGATCTGGGTCTCCGACTGGCTTCCGCACATTGCCACCTGCGCGGACGACCTGGCAGTGATCCATTCGTGCTGGTCCAACGGCCTCAACCATGTCGGGGGTGTTTGCCAGATGAACACCGGCTCGACCCTGGCGGGCCGTCCTTCGCTCGGAAGCTGGGTGACGTACGGGCTGGGGACGGAAAATGCCAACCTTCCGGGGTTCGTCGTCATGAAGGACGCTCCCCGCGCCAGGTGGCCGGCGGCCCGCGGAACTGGGGCGCGGGCTTCATGCCGGCGGTCTACCAGGGGACGCGGATCGAGAGCGGGCGCGAGCCGATCGCCAACCTGCACTCCCCGGCAGGCCTTGGCCCGGCGCGACAGCAGGGCAAGCTCGAGCTCCTGAGCCGGCTCAATCGCCGTCATCTGGAACCGCGGCACGACCAGACCGAGCTCGACGCCCGGATCAAGAGCTATGAGCTGGCGTTTCGCATGCAGGCCGAGGCCCCCGAGGCTGTCGACCTGGCGGGCGAGACGGCGAGCACCCGCGCCCTTTACGGCCTTGAAGCTCCCGCGACCGAGAGCATCGGCCGGCTTTGCCTGCTGGCCCGCCGGCTGGTCGAGCGAGGCGTGCGGTTCATTCAGATCTACTGTGGCGCCGGCAGCAAGTGGGACGCTCATAGCAACATCGAAAGGAATCATGCGCAGACCTGCGGCGCAATGGATCGGCCCGTCGCCGGGCTTCTCAAGGATCTGAAATGCCGGGGTCTGCTCGATCAAACTCTTGTCGTCTGGGGCGGCGAGTTCGGCCGCACTCCGATGTCCGAGAAAGGCGACGGCCGCGACCATAACCCCTACGGCTTCACGATGTGGATGGCCGGCGGCGGAGTCAGAGAAGGAATCGTGGTCGGCAAGACCGATGAAGTCGGTCTCCATGCCATTCTTGACCGGCTGCACGTCCATGACATCCACGCCACGATCCTTCACGCGCTGGGCGTCGATCATGCGAGGCTGATCTACCGCCACCAAGGCCGCCCCGAACGACCGACCGTCAACGAGGGCAGAGTCTTTCGAGGCTTGCTCAAGGCCTAGGATTCAGGCCAGTATCTCTGCGGCGTGCGTGCGTTCTGACCACGAGCGCGGCCCTCTTGGGAAGATCCATGCAACGATTCCGATTCTCGCTCCGCGGACTGATGGTTGCGATCGTGCTCTTGGGAGTTGCATTCGCGGGGCTCCGGTCGCCGACACCCATCTGGGCGAATATCTGGTTCTCCTTCAGCCTTGTCATGCTGACTCTATCCCTCCCGGCTGCCGTGTACCGTCAGGGCGAGAAACGCGCGTTCTGGATCGGTTTCGCCAGCTTCGGCTGGGTGTACTTTGTCGCGACGCTCGCGCCTTGGTTTCAAACGGAGTTTGGCTTTCAGCTCGTGACCACGACGCTGCTTGATTTGCTGGCGCCGTATATCGTGCGGCAGGATTATTTGCTGCGGAATTACGTTGGTTCGTTCAACCCCCCGTCCGCTCCGGTCGCGCCGACACCCTGGCAGCTCTGGAATCTGCCGGAGTTTCCTCCCGAGCATCCCTGGCGGATGGTCGGATACGCGCCCCTGCTCTGCCCCGGGCTTTATTTGCGAATCGGCCACGAGATCTTCTGCATGCTGATCGCTTTTTTCGGTGGAGAGACCGTGCGTTATCTGGCTGCCAAGGGATCGCAGCCTGCACTTCCAGGGCGATGATCCGAGCGGCTGTGGTCTACCGTGCTAGCCAGCTCACCATCGTCCGCGTGACCAGGTCGGCGGCATCCTGCTGCACGAAATGGCCCGCTCCCGGGATCGTCACGAGCGTCAGGTCCTTGTCGATCCAGTTCCAGGTGTTGTTGAGAGCACCGGGCAAGAGGGCCTGGTCTTTCAGGCCGTGGATCAGAAGAACCGAACATTGGACCGGGGGAAATGACGGGGCGACCGGTTTCGCGGCGGCATCTGGGCTGGAATCAGCGGGAATGCGTGGGTAATTTGCCTTGTAATAATTGAGCATACCTTCCAGAGACGACCGCCGCAGGGCCGCGCCATAGACCTTGCGCGCTTCGGGGTCGCTGACCCACATGCTCAGGCGCTCGACGGAAACATGCTGTGCGGCGTCGGCCTTCTGGAAATTGCGAGCGTACTGGCTGTTCTTCTGCTGCTCTGGGTTGGTCGCCAGCTCGCGCAAAAGTCCGCGTGGATGGGGCAGGTTGAGCACGATCAACCGATCAGTCAGCTCGGGGTGTGTCATTGCAAAGGTCCACGCGACCAGTCCGCCCCAGTCGTGTCCCACGATCACCGCCTTGCCTGGTCCGAAATGCTTGACCACCGCAACGACGTCGGCGACGAGCTTGCCGGTCGTGTAGCTCTCGACACCCTCGGGCTGCCCGCTCAGGTTGTAGCCCCGCTGGTCGATCGCAACGACGTGGAATTGTTTCGCCAGCGCTGGCATCTGCGCACGCCAGGAATACCAGAAATCGGGAAAGCCGTGAATCATCACAACCAGCGGATCCTGCTTCCGGCCCAGGCTCACGTAGTGAATCTTGACGCCACCGGAGTCGACGAATCCCTCTTCAGCCTGGGGCAGCAAGCTGGAAGCTGGGACAGCCGGCTCGGGAGCCTGGCCGAAGGACACGGCCGAGAGTCCCGGCAGAACCCCCAAGGCAAGCACCAGGGCCAAGCCTTGCCCCGCCCGGATCGTGCCGGGCCTAAGAGAGCCGCGTGTCGTGTGCATCATGTGATTCCCTCAGTTCGTTTCGTACGGAGCAGCCGCTCGACGTACTGACAAACTCCCAGTCTACACGGTTCGACCAGACCGGGCGCCAGCACGCTGTTCCACTGGCTGGATTCAGCCCCGGACCTGCCCGACGCAAATTGCGTGACTCGACCTTGACGACTGATTCTAATTCTATAGAATACTCCTCATCATGATGACGCGATCGAGTGCTCGTTGCGGGGGATGACGCGACGATGGCCCGGCCACCAAGCAAGCAGCCGACCGACGGCGAGCTGGAGATCTTGAAGATCCTCTGGGAATCCGGGCCTGTCGGCCTCGGCAAGATTCACGCATTGCTTCATGAGCGTCGCGGTGTGGCCGTCACGACGGTGGCGACCATGCTCAAGATGATGCTCGCCAAGAAAATGGTTGATCGAAAGGAAAGTCCACGCGGATTCTTGTGGTCGGCGCGGGTGAGCCGCAAGGCCGCTGTATCGAGTCTGCTCGGCAAGCTCGTTCAGCACGTGTTCGACGGCTCAGCTCGCCGGCTGGTCGCCCACCTGATCCAGGAGGGAGATCTCGACGATCGTGAGCGCGCAGAAATCCTCGAGCTCCTGAAATCGGGCACTGACAAGAATACATCCTCGCGAAAGAAGGGAGGCAGCCGATGAGCCTCACGATCTTGACCACATCCCGAGTCTGGACGGGCCTGGGCTGGACGATACTGCATTTCGTCTGGGTGGGCGTGGTCGTCGGCCTGGTGGCGGCGATGGGGCGCCGGCTTTTCAAGCCGGCGAGCCCGGAATCGCGGTATGGCCTGGCCCTGGTATGCCTCGCCGCGCTGGCCGGATCGCCGATCGTGATCTTCATCCGAGTTTTCGAGCCGACCATGCCAGTCGGCGTCGTTCCCGGTGGCTTGATCGAGACGGACCAGACGGTAAGCGGCAACTCGAATTCTTCTCGGGAAAGCCCGAAGCGAGCAAGGCTCGATTCACCGGACCTGACCGCAGTTGAGCCGGCGGGCGGATGGAGTAGATGGAACCTCGAATCGGTGGTGCCTTATCTTCCCTGGTTCTGGCTATGCGGCTCACTTTCGACGTTGCTGGTGCTGGCGACCGGATTGATCGGGGTTGAACAATTGCGGCGGTCAAGCCGTGTGCTCGAGAGCGGGGAGATTCCGCGTCGCCTTCGTTCGTTGGCAGATTCGCTGGGAGTCGCACGGCGCGTGAGCATCGGGGTGTGCGAGCGACTGGCGGTGCCGGTGCTGGTGGGGATCGTGCGGCCGCTGATTCTGGTGCCGCCGGCTGCACTCTGTGGCTGGAGCGTCGAGCAGCTCGAGATGGTCTTGCTGCACGAATTAGCGCACCTAGGGCGGTGGGACAACCTGGTGAACCTGGTGCAACGGATCGTCGAGTCGCTCTTGTTCTTTCATCCGGCGGTGTGGTGGGTCTCGGGGTGGGTGCGGCTAGAGCGTGAGCTGTGCTGTGATCGGCTGGTGGTTAACCGGATCGGGCGACCGTATGCGTATGCGGAGATGCTGGTATCGTTGTCGGGGTCGAGCCACCGGGGTGGTGGTGCGGTGCTGGCGATGGCCGATGGCCATGTATCAATGCGGATTCGGCGTGTTCTGAATATGAAGGAGCGTTCGATGAAATTGACCGTGCCGGAGGGAATCGGCGTGCTGGGTTCGGTGATCGTGGCGGCGTCGCTCGTGCTCGCGTCGCGGGCGGCACAGCCGCAGCCAGCCGGTGAATCGGAGGAGTCGGTTCGACAGGCTTTACGAAAAGCAGTTGATGACGTCGGCGCTCTTCCCCAGAAGGGACCGGAACATGCTCTCAAAGTGGAGACGCTTTCGTTCATCGCACAGGCCCAGCTCAAGATCGGCGACCGGGCGGCTGCGCTGGCCACTCTGCAGCGTGCCGATCAGTCGGTCGGCCGTTTGGACCCCAGGGAAAGCAAGGTGAAGCGCCTGGAAGAAAGCAACGTCGAGCTGCTCGGAGCCTTGTGCCAGATGGCCAAGCGCCAGCGCGAGGCGGGGGATCCGGCCGCAGCCCGGGCGACGCTCGAACGGATCAGCGAGCTGGTTGATTCACTCGAGTCCACACCCATCCTTGACGAGCTGTATCGGAATAAAGAAGGCAAGGATCCCGAAAGCAAGAAAGAAGATATAAGCGCCGTCATCCGTGACGAGCTGCTCCTTTTCATCGCCGATGAGCGACTGGCCCTCGGTGATCGTGACCTTGCCCGGGCACTCTACCGGCGCGCAGTCGCAGGCATCCGGTCGCAAAAAGGGGAGATGAAGCCGATCGTCCTGTCCTCGATTGGAAGCGGACTGTACCGGACGGGCGACACTGTCGGCGGCCGCGAAGCGGTCGAACAGGCCCGCCGGGCAGTCGATCTTCTGCGCGAGCGCGACAGCAGAGAGCAAGCGTTTCGCTACGTCGCAACAGCCATGGCTGAAACCGGTGACCTGGATGAGGCTCTCAAGCTCGTAGGAACCCTCGGGAAAAATGCCAGGCAGACCGCCATGCAGAAGATCGTCGAGACACTGACGGAGGACCAAGACGGCGGTGGGTGGCTCGTCACCGGCGGAATCAAGATCACGATTGGAGCGGATTCGCTCAAGATGAAAGACAAGAACAGCGCTCTGACGACGCTACCCAGGATCGCCCAGGCCGCTCGATCACTTGACGACCCCCTTGTGCAAGTTCGCACGCTCTCGATGATCGCGCATTTGCAAGCCAAGGCGGGAGACTTTGCCGGAGCCCTTCAAACAATCGATT
Source organism: uncultured Isosphaeraceae bacterium (assembly GCA_963781785.1). GTDB lineage: Bacteria > Planctomycetota > Planctomycetia > Isosphaerales > Isosphaeraceae > CAWAHD01. The sequence goes on from CAWAHD010000002.1 coordinate 4,114,582, forward strand.
CCATGCCGGACATCGCGCGTCGACAGTTCCCCGGTCCCAGCGACGGGTTTTACGATGCCATCAAGCCGGCCACACTGGCGAAGGTCGGCCGGCTAGAATACGATGCCGTGAACAGAGCCGGTGCGCTCGATGCGTTCAGTCGCGCTACGTCATGGTCCCGCGATCCAATCCACAGATCAGAGAATCGTCGCCCAGATCGTCATCATTCAGGAGCTATTCGAGTGCGGCCTGCGGGAGGAGGCACGATCCCTGCTTCGCGAAGCCATCCCGTTTGCAAGCCGCCAACTCGAGCCACTGCGTTCGCGCAGCCTTTCGATGTTCTGCAAGATCCAGGTGAAGGCTGGCGATGTGGCAGGCGCCCATCAAACAATCGATGCGATTCGCGCATACCCCGGCCTCGAGAAAACGCAGGCATTGAATTCGCTCGCGCGCTGGCATGCCAAGAACGGGGATAAGCTTGCCGAACAAACGATGTACCGTGAGGCGCTGCGCTCTATCGAGGCCAAAGAGCCCGCCGATGCCCGTGCCAAGATGGGCCCGGGCCGGAATCTCGGGCCAATCTCAGCGCACAGTTTCGTTGATTTCGAGTCCGAGCTGCCGCCCGGGCTAATCGAATACGAGAGACAAATGGCAGCCATGTTCTTACATGCGAATCTTGGTGAAATCGAGCAAGCACTCAAGATGGGCCGATCAATCCCCGGTGGATCGCGAAGCGTCGCACTGTCGAACCTTGCGGGGCTTCAAGCGCGGAAGGGGGACATCTCCGGAGCCTTCAAGCTGGCCGCGAGCTTCGAGACTGTACAGGAACGACTGACGGCTTACGAGATCGTGGCGTGCTTCATTCGAGATGGCTGCAAGGACGATTGAGTGCCGTATCCCGATCAAGTCTCATGGGATGATCACAGGCCATCTAGTCCCAAAACAAGCGTAATATATTAATCAACAATATTACAAATCATTCTATTATATTCTTTAGTAAGAGACGTACCTTCTACATTCGGGAGGCGTGGCTCCCGTTTCTCACCCGCAGCTTGTCTACCTCATGTGTCCCTCCCCTTTCTCTACTCGGCGGCCCAAACGGATCGGGGCATCCGGACCCCGACTTCAAACCTCAATCGCCTCAGCACAACCAGCAACTGTGCAGCCGCTCCACCAGCCGGAGGAACACCCCTTGCCACGGGTTCCACGACAGCAATCGGTAAATCAACCGTCGTCCGCTCCGTACGATCTGACACGGCATTTGGATGAAAGCCGCGCAGAAGGTCGCGAACTCCATCCTCAACAACGTTCGTTTCTCCGTCTCGTGTTTCGCCTGGTGCCGAGGCGATACCGGCACCAGCAGGGCGCTCCAGGCCTTCAGGCTCCACGCCAACGACCCCATCACCATGTACGCCCAGTTGCTCACCAGGTTGTCCACCGGCGCCGTCAACGCATGCACCCCATTCTTGAGCTGGGCGATCAAGTTTTCCTGGTCGCAGCGATCGTTGGCCGAGAACACAACCTCTTCGGCCGTCATCTTGCGGTCATTGGTAATGTAAAAGAAGTAGCGGTATTCCTCGAACAGCCGCATCTGTCCCTCGTCGACTCCCACCCGCTTGCGGACGACGATCATGCGATAGCTGTTCTTGCAGGCGACCGGCTGGTAGTCGAACTCTGCAACCATCTCCTCGAGCAGGTGAATCGTCTCGTAGCCTCGCTCCCGGACAATCTCCGGTTTGACCCGCTCGGGCCTTTCGCGGGGAGCAGTCTTGATCTGGTACCGTGGCGATCGTTCCAGAAAGCTGTACGCGTCGGCTGGGAGCTCGTCGGCTCTGGCCTTGAGGGAGTCGCGGGCCTCGAACCCGAAGATGAAGCGGATATTGCCCGTGGCGTCCCAGCGATCCAGATGCTTGGTCTGAGCGAATTTGGTGTCTCCCCGCAGCAGGATCTTGCGGAAGCCAGCCTGAAGGCAAAGCGTGACAGCCTTGTCCAAAAACACGTCGGCCCGTTCCTGCGAGGGGCGGTTGCCACTGCGATTGAACAGGAACAGTGGTTCGGCGGTATTGGCCAGCGAGATCAAGAGCGGATGGTAACCGTACTGACCGTCGTAGGCAAAGTCTGCCCCTTGCTTACACTCGGCATCGGTCGGCACGATGGTGCCATCGGCATCCAGGGTCGCTTCCTCGAAGAACGCAGGTGGCTGCTGGGCCCAGACTCGCAGGCGGGCTTGATTAATGGCGTCCATCAAGGTCATGACATCGGACTCACGGAAGCGGCGGCAGAAGTCCCCGGCAGTGGTGGGGTCGGGGATGCGCTCGGCTCCCAAGGCGTTGAGATAGACTTCGTCGTTGCGTCGCAGCTCGATGTGCTCGATGCGGTGGCCGCCGGCGCAGGAATTGAAGGCAACGTTCAGAACGTGGTCGGATTCGTGGTAGGGAAGATGCACCTTGAGCAGATGGAGGTTGCGGTCAATCTCGTTGATCAGGTCGATCTTTTGAGCCAAGAGAAGGATGGCGCCGATGCCGCCGGCGCTGAGCCCCTGCACGCGATCGGCCAGTTCGTATTGGATATTGGTCGCGGTCATCATCGGTACAAGCCGCTCGGGTCCAGGCACATTGGCGAGTCGCTTCTTAATTCGTCGTCGCCGTTCCTGGAAGATTCTCTTATTGCGAGCCTCGCGCTTTTTTCGGAGAGTAGCACTCACTCGAAAGCCTCCTTGTCTTGGAATAGTGAGGACGTGTTCTCACCTACATTATTCCAAAAACACGGGAGGTTTTCGAGTTCTTTCTGAACAAAAAGCTGGGGCAAACTAAAATCACGCTTGGTTTGGGTCTAGTTAAGCCCCGGCTCGTCGGGTAAATGCTTGATCGGGATGATCGACTGAATCTGTCGTCGGCCGACTTCGATCGTGGCCTCTTTCCAGAGTGCATTCGTGTCCTGCTCGCTAAAGACGTGCATGGAGCTGGCGGGCAACACGAGCCACGACCCGTCGGCCAGCTCGTTCTCGAGCTGACCGGGGCCCCAGCAGGATTGGCCGATGTAGAACAGCGCCAGGCCTTCGTTGGACGAGGCCAGAGACTCCATTGCACTGAGCTCGGTCGCGGCGAAGACGTCTTCGGTCACGACGAGGTTGGCATGGATCCGCAGGTCATGCAGCGCCATCAAGGTTCCGCCGACCGGTCCGCCATGACGTACGTTTCCCGACCGCAGGCAAGGCGACTCGCTGACCTGCACCCAGACTTGCTGGAGGGGCACGTTCATCTCGCGGTTGAGAATCAGCCCGAGCGCACCCTCCTCGCCATGGACCGCGACCAGTACGACAGTCCGTGCAAAATTGGGATCAAGCAGCCCCGTCGACGCGATCAGCAGTTGGCCTTGGAGGGAGTCCATCGTGGTATAGCGCGAGACGCATTGAATTGTTGGGGAACTCGGCGCAACACCGGCGCGAGCGCCAGCCAGCACCGAGCATCGCCATCGCGAGCATGGCGGCGCGTTACGCCATCATGTTCATGAAACCACCGAAGCCGGGGCTTGTCGAGAGATGAGCGTGGAATTCACACAGGCTTGAAGGCGCGGCCTGCCCTCTGGCGGTGACCATGAAAGGGTCAAAGCATGCGCCGAATGCCGGTGCCGGCCCGCTCCGGGCCGAGAGGCTTCAGCCGATCGAGACCGGAGTGGAACCGTGCGGTCAGACGAGCTCGGATTGTACCATTCCAGCCGGTGATCGCGTATCATTGCGAATCTCGATCGGAAAATGAATCCATGGTCGAATCTCAGGAACACAACAAAGGCAGGGTCATTCCATCATGAGTCAACAGTTTTCCTGTAACCGCCGCGAGGCGTTACGAATCTCCGGCGGTGCTGCGGGGGTGGCAGCCAGCCTGGCCATGCTGTCGCCGGCCGCGGCGACCAGTCCGGCACAGGATGACCCGGGGAAAGCTGCCACGGCCGCCGCCAAGCCCCAGGACGTCGAATCGCTCGAATCGATCATCGCCGCCGTCTACGGAGCGATTTCGGGACCGAAAGGAGCTCGCGACTGGGATCGGATGCGCAGCTTGTTCCATCCCGCCGTGCGCCTGATTCCCTGCCTTGTGACGGCAAAGGACAAGGAAAACGGGATGATCTCAACGCGGGTGTTTACCATCGAAGAGTTCATCAAGGCCATCGAACCCAGGGTGAAAGCCGAGGGTTTCTTCGAGCAAGAAATTGCGCGGACGGTCGAACGATTCGGGGCGGTCGCGCATGTCTTCAGCACATACGAATCACGCCACGCCGTGGACGACCCCCAGCCTTTCACTCGGGGCATCAACAGCATCCAGCTTTTTTTTGACGGCCGCAGGTGGTGGGTCGTCACGATCTTCTGGGACAGCGAACGGCCCGGCCAGACGATACCGGCAGAGTACCTGAAAAAGCCCGCGGGCTGACCGGCTGTCTCGCCGGGTTTCAGCTCACGTGCCGCAGCAGAGAGACCCGTCCGGTCTGCACCCACTCGGCAACGAAGATGTTGCCGTCCTTGTCGAAACAGGCATCGTGCGGATGAATGAACTTGCCAGCAGGCCAGCGATCGGGCTGGGTGCGGATCTTGAAGCCGTCGAGCACCTGCTTGGTCCATGCAGGGTCGTAGCCCAGGTGGACGATCACCTTGTTGTCTTTGTCGAAGAGCGTGACGCGAGCATGCAAATCCGGCAGGAGCAGCACGTCGCCCCGGATGTCGAAGTGCGCCGGAAAGCTGACATCGTGGTTGATGCTCCTGGGCTGGCCGTCGAGCGAGAGATATTGAAGCCGGGCGTTGGCCCGGTCGGCGACGACGAGCTGCGGCTCGCGGCCGGGGCGGTTGTCAAGCCAGAGCCCGTGCGGCGTCTTGAACTGGCCGGGGCTTTCTCCTGTGCCGCCGAAGGTCCGCACCCACCTGGCGTCCTTGTCGTACTGGTGGATGTAGTTCGAGCCGTAGCCGTCGCCAACGTAGAATCCGCCATCGGGGCCGAACGCCACATTGGTCGGTGAGTAGGGAGTACCCTGCTTGTCGTAGACATGCGGCTCTTTGGGCGTCTCCTTGATCCAGACCACCTCGCCCTTCAAGTCGGTCTTCACCACCAGGTTGACCGGGAACATGCAAGAGAGATAGAGAAACTCCTGTCCGTTCTCCTCGCGGATGTCGATACCGTGGCCGCCGCCGTGATATTCCTTGCCGAACGAGCGGACGAACTTGCCCTGGGGGTCGAAGACGACGATCGTGTCCTGGGCATCCTCGGTTGATTTTGGTTTCGCGCCGCCGGCTCGGTGCTTGATGTAGATCAAGCCGGCCTTGTCGATGGCCACCCCATGAGTCTCGAACCAGTGGATCGAGCTCGGTAGCTCTCCCCAGCCGTGGAAGCACTGGTAGCGATGATCGCCTTGACCGATCACAGGGTTCCTGGCGTCCGCCTTGTCACTGGCATGAACAAACGGGCCAGACAGCGAGCTGGCGGCAGCCGTAACCGTAGCGGTGGCCAAAGCCGCCGCACCGGTCTGCTTCAAAAAATCGCGCCGTTGCATGGAGGCGTCTCCCGGGGTGAGTCGGAACCTGGACGGTCGCACTGGCACTCCGGATGAATCATAAGCGATGGTACGCCGAAAGGCACGAGGGCGGTGAAGGCGATCGCCGCCGCCTTCACTGCCCGGAGCCCCGGTTTATTTCTTCTTGAAGTCGCCCGCGGTGACGGTGGAGAGCCGTTTGGGGTCGAGGTGCTTCTTGAGCGCGACGTTGACGACGTCGGGCGTCAGCGCTTTGACCTTCTGTTCAAGCTCGGCTTGAAAGCGCATCGTCCGGCCGGCGAAGAGATCGGTCGCAAGCAAGATCGCCAGCGGCATATCACGCGTGCGCTGCAGGGCCTGCTGCTCGATCCACCCCTGTTTAGCCTGGTCGAGCTCGGCAGCCTTCACGCCGTCGTTGATCAAGCGGCTGAGTTCGTCGTCGACGCCGGAAACCACCTTGTCGAGGTTGGCCGGATTGTAGATCGCCAGGATCAGCATATCGGCTCGGGGATCAAGGGAGCTCGCCTGAAACATCGACATGGCCGTGTAAGACAGCCCTCCCTTCTGGCGCAGTCGATCGGCGAGGCGGGATGAAAGCCCGCCGCCGCCCAGAATGAAATTACCGGCCAAGAGCGCAGGATAGTCAGGATCGTCATCCTTGATCGGCAGGCTGAGCGCTCCCAGGAAGACGGCGTTTTCCTTGTCGGGGGTTGCGATAGTTTCGCGCTCCGGCTGGAGGTCGCCTTGATAGGGCCGCTCGATGCGGGCGTAGGGTTTCTCGGACTTCCATTCATCGAATACTTTCGCCAGGAGCGGTAGGATCTCCGATGGCTCGAAGTCGCCGACAATCGCGAGCTCGCCGTGGTCGGCGCCGAGGTATTCCCGGTAGAGCGTACCAAGCTGGTCGAGTGAGGTTTTCTTGACCCGTTCAACCTGTTCATCGAGGGTCGGGACATAACGAACGTCGTCGGCAGGATAGTGTGACAAAACGCGCTGGATGCGGTTCAAACCCAGCCGGATGGGATCGGATCGGCCTTGCTCGATGCCGGCGATCTCCTCGTTCTTCATGACTTCAAATTCACTGGCGGGCAAAGACGCCTCGCGGAGGATCTGACGAAGGATGTCGAGCACAGCCGGAAGATTGGCACGCTTGGTCTCGATGGTGAACGTGACAGTGCCCGCACCGCCGCCTCCGCCGAAGCCTCTCATCATGCGCATGCTCATCCCGGTGCCGAGGCGGGCGAAATTCTTGTCGAGAGCGTCCTGGATTTGCTGGCGATTCAACGATTTTGTGCCGCGGATCATCAACTCGGGAAGGAAGCCGGCTGCCTGATTGAAACCCTTGAGGCTCGCCGCGGTGCCGTAGTGGAGGTTGAGCATCATCTGGACGGACTCGTTGCGCGTCTTCTTGGGGAGGAGGGCGAGCTTCACGCCGGCGATCGGCTCGGGCCGTTCTACCCGGGCCTCGATGGCCAGCGGAGCGACGTCGGCGGTTTCGCTCGGCACGACCTTCGGCTGCTGGCGGCCGGTATAGCCGTCGACCAGCTTGGCGATGTCGGGCACCGGGGGAACCGGAGTTCGTTCGGGCTTTGCGGTCGGAACGAAGAAGCCGACGGTCCGGTTGCTGGTTGTCAAATACTTCTCGGCGACTTCCTTCACCTGTTCGGGAGTAACCTTCTCGATGCGATCGCGGTGGATGAAGTAAAGCCGCCAGTCGCCCTGCGCACCCCACTCGCTCAACTGAACGGCGATCCGGTTGGGATCGGCGGCAGCCAGCTCGCGGTTCTTGAGGATTCTCTGGCGAGCGCGGTTCACCTCTTCCGGCGTGACGCCGGATCGGGCCACTTCTTCGGTGACCGCGATCATGGCGTCACGAACCTTTTCCAGCGCGCCTGAGTCCTTGGTGTTGACCTCGGCCATGATCTCGATAGAACCCGGGTCGTGGTTCGGGGATGGACTGACCCCGACAGTGGTCGCCTTCTTGGATTCGACCAGGGCCTTGTAAAGGCGGCCCGAAGGCTCGGAACCGAGGATGTCGCTCAGAATCTGCACGGCCGGGAATTCGGCATGTGAAGCGGCGGGCACGTGATAAAGGAGACCGACCAGGCCGACGTCGCCGACCCGCCGTAAAGTCACCATCCGTTCGCCATCCTGCGCGGGTTCCTCCGTGTAGGTTTCCGACAGCTTGCGCTCGGGTTTGCCGATCGATCCAAAATACTTGGTGATATACTCCAGCGCTTTCTTTTCATCGAACTTGCCGGCCACGACGAGCATGGCATTATCGGGCTGGTAGTATTTTCTGTAGAAGGCCCGCAGGTTGTCGACCGGTACGCGCTCGATGTCGGAGCGGTTGCCGATCGTTGACTTGCCGTAGTTGTGCCACTCGTAGGCGACGGCCGCCATCCGCTGGGACAGCACGGCTTCGGGCGAGTTTTCACCAGCCTCGAACTCGTTGCGGACCACCGAAAACTCGGTCGCCAGGTCTTCAGGCTTGATCGGGCTGTTGATCATGCGGTCGGCCTCGAGCCGGATCGCGAACTCGAGGTTTGAATCGCTTGCCGGCAGGGTCTCGAAGTAGTTCGTACGGTCGACCGAGGTCGATCCGTTGAACTGGGCGCCGCGTTTTTTCATCGCTCCGGGGATGTCGGGGTGCGTCGGCGTTCCCTTGAAGACCATGTGTTCCAGGAGATGGGCCATGCCCGTCTCGCCGTAACCCTCGTGCCGGGAGCCGACAAGCACCGTCAGGTTGACCGTGACCATGGGGCGTGTCGGGTCGGGGAACAAGAGCACGCGCAGGCCGTTTTGGAGCTTGTATTCCGTGATGCCCTCGATCGAGCTGATTTTCTGCGGCGCGGGGGAATCTGCTCGGGATTGCGGGTGGACGAAGATCGTCGCCGGTGCCCCGATCGCGCACACAACGGCCAACATCCTGCGGAATCGCCGATTCATCCTAGGTCCCTCGAGTTGATGGTCAAACAGATTAGAAGCCGATGATTCACAACTTCGGCGCCGGCGCCTCGCCGGCGGATGGCTGAAACTCGGCGTTGGGCTTGGGAGTTTCTGCTTTGGGTGGTCCGTTCTTTGGTACCGTAGGTGCGGGCACGATCTTGACCGGAACCTCCTTCGACTCCATCTTCTTCTTCTCCATCTTCTGCTTGGTATAGGGCGCGGCCTTCGAATCGCCCGGCTTGGCTCGAACCTTGAGGATGATCTTCCCATCCTTGATCTCGAGACTTTCAAACTTGCGAATCATCTCGGCGTTCTTTTCCTCCTTGTAGAGGTCTTTGGCCAGGTTTTGCTTTCGTAGTTCGGCCAGGACTTCTTCCGGTGGTTTCTTGCCGTTGACCTCGATCGAGTCAAGCGTGACGATGAGCACGCCGTCCTTCAGTGACGCCTTGAGATCGGCTTCGCCGTTCAAGTAACGACCCCGAACCATGCCAAAATTAAGCCTATCGAGTGGGAAGCTGACCTTTCCTTTGACCTCGTCTCCCTCGACCGAGACGTAGATCGTTCCTTTGAAATCCTCACTTTGACTGATCAGGACGTTGAGGTCATCGCTGGTGAGGACAAGGGGCTCGATCGGCGTGCCGTCGTTGACGGCCTTCTTAAATGAATCGAACCGGTCTTTCACCGCCTGGCGCTGCTCTTCCGGCATCTCGACCTTGGGGAGCTGCACCGGCGCCGTGGCCGTGTATTCCTCGACATACCGGCTCGCCATGCGGTAGCCCACGAAGATAAGTATCCCCACCAGGACCACCATCAGCACCGCCAGCACGCTCGCGATGATGCATCCGTAGAAGAAGCATCCGCGCTGACGCGGAGGGGCCTCGTACTTTTCCGGGGCAAACTTGGGGGCCTCATAGAATTCAGGGTCGTTGGTGGACATCGGATGTTGGTCCCAGCTCGGAGTACATTGGTGAATTCAGCTCGCGTCAGGTGGTCGTAACGCGAGGGGCGTGCGATCCGCGCTCCCTTGGTCGCGCAGGTGCGCAAGGCCGGCACCGGAACCGGCGTTCAGCATCTCTGACCCGGGCCATGGTAGAATCTTCGGTCCCGCGCATGAAATCTTTGTCGAACGGCGACGAAATGTCGAGTAGTCGCCCGGCGCAACGTTGAGGATCGGAGATGCCACCGTGGCGGTCGAGAAGGGGAAATCATGCTGGTCATACGCGACTTGATGAAGATCTACCCTGGCCCGGTGACGGCACTGGCGGGGGTCGACCTGGATGTGCCCAACGGGATGTTTGGATTGCTCGGCCCTAACGGAGCGGGCAAGACAACGCTGATGAGGATCCTTGCCGGGCTGCTCGAGCCGAGCTCGGGAACAGCGACACTCGACGGTGAGCCGATGCTGGATCGTCCGGAATGGATCTGGGAGCGGTTGAGTTACCTGCCGCAGGACTTCGGTTTTTTCCCGCACTTGACCGGCGAGAGAATGCTTGAGTACTTGCTCCGGCTCAAAGGCGTCGCCGCCCCGGGAGGTGTTCGCGCGCTGTGCCGCGAGTTGCTGGAAAGGGTCAACCTCTCATTCGCGGCTCGGCGCAAGGTGAAGACCTACTCGGGCGGGAATGCGCCAGCGGCTGGGGATTGCCCAGGCAATCGCGGGCAACCCACGGCTGGTCATCGTCGACGAGCCGACGGCGGGCCTCGATCCCGAAGAACGCCTGCGATTCTACCGCCTGCTTTCAGAGCTGGCCGTCAATCGGATCGTTGTCTTGTCGACCCACATCGTCGAAGATGTGGCCATGTTGTGTCCTCGGTTCGCCGTGATGCGTGGCGGCCGACTGATCGGGATCTCGACGCCGAGAGGGGCCCGGAGGGCCATCGAGGGGGCCGTCTACGAGGGATCGATCTCGAACGAGGATTATTACCGGCTCCTCGCCGATCCCGCACGTTGTGTCACACATGCCTACCTCGTCGAGGGCCGCAACCGGGTTCGTGTCTATCAGCCCGACGCAAATCCGCCCGCAGGTTTCGTGAATGTCGCGCCAACACTCGAGGACGTGTATCTGCTCGCAATCAAAACGAGCTGGCTCGGCGGCTCAGACCATGGCACCGTCCCTTGGACCCCGGCATCTTCATTCACCAGCAATGGAATCGGCCCACAGCAGGCCACTCTTGAGCGAGGTGAGCAATGAACGGAGCTCTCGGCTCCAGCCTCCGCCGGTTCGCAACGGTGTTCGCGGGTGATTTCGGCCATCACACCCGGCGCCCACTCTTCATCATCTGGGCGGTGATCGTGGGTCTGAGCGCCTTGGGAATGTCGAGCGGCGTCATGCAGATCCGATCGGGCGACGCGACGGTCGGGGGCACCAAGGCGTACGTCACGTCGGAGTTCGCCATCGCCATGCAGTTTGCGGTAGTGACGATGCTCTTGTACGGGTTCTTCATCTCAGTCGCCGCGGGGATGACGGTCATCCAGGACGAGCAGTGGCAGCTTGGCGACCTGATCCATGCCACGCCGTTGCGTCCCGGTGAGTACATCTGGGCCAAATTCACGGCTGTGCTCGCCGGCTGCGCGCTGATCCTGCTCCTGCACTTGATGACGATGTTGTTTTTCAACCATGCTTGGCCGAACGCCGAGACCCAGGAGATGCGTGGACCGTTCTTCGCACTCAATTACGTGAGATCTGCGCTGGTGTTCGCAATACCGACGATCGTCTTTCTGGCGGGTGTATCGTTCGCCGTCGGTGAATTGACCCGCCGGCCGATCCTGGTCTTTTTCTTGCCGGTAGCAGTTCTCCTGGCTGATGAAGCGTTCCTCTGGGAATGGTCGCCGAACTGGCTCGATCCTCGGCTCAACGACATCTTGATGTGGATCGACCCATCCGGCTTCCGCTGGCTCAATGAGACCTGGATCAAGGTCGACCGGGGCGTGAGCTTTTACAACAATGAGGCGATTCCCCCGGATCGGGGTTTCCTGATCAGCCGGGTGGCCTTCTTCACGCTGGGGCTCTTGGCCGTGGTCCTGAGCCGGCTGCATTTTGCGAGCGCGCTAAGGGGTGCGACCTCTCAGCGCACGGCTCGACTTGGCACCGCCCAGCCGCCCCAGGAAATCGCCGTCGTCACGAGCCCTCCGGTCGCGCTGCCATCACTGGGCATGACCGCGACTCGCCCCGGCCTGCTCGGTGGCGCATGGCAGGTGGCGCGTGTGGAGCTGACCGAGCTGCGCTTGAGCCCCGGGCTCTATCTTTTCGTGCCACTCATCCTGCTCCTGACGATCGGTACCTCGCTGGTCGCAGTCGGGTTCCTTGACACCGCGCTTCTGATCACTCCCGGCACATTCGCCGTTCGCGCGATGGGAACCTTGGCGCTTTACCTCTGTGTGCTCCTTTTGTTCTACACGGTTGAATCGCTCGAGCGGGAGCGAGCAACCCGGCTTGCAGCCGTTGCGTATCCCATGCCGCTCCGAACGGGTTCGCTCTTCATGGGCAAAGCCCTCGCGATACTCACGGTTGCCATGGCAATCACCATGGCAGTGGCTTTGGGGGGGGTGATCGCGCAACTGGTCCAGGGGAAGGTCGGCCTGGCAATTCGGCCCTACTTCCTCGTCTGGGGCTTGCTTCTGGCGCCCACGGTCCTGGTCTGGACTGCCATGGTCATGGCGCTCCACACGATCACGCAGAACCGTTACACGACGATCGCTTTGGGCTTGGGGATCCTGAGCTTCACGGGATATCGCCTCTTGACAAATCAGATCAACTGGGTGGGAAATTGGCCGCTGTGGCAAGCGGTGAGCTGGAGCGACATCAGCGTGCTCGAGCTGGATCGCAGGGCGCTGGTCCTGAGCCGTCTTCTGGCCGTGAGCTTGGCGGTCTTTCTGATTGTGCTGACGCTGGCGCTCTTCCGCCGCCGTGAGTGGGACGCGACGCGCGTCATCCACCGGCTGGCCCCGCGGGCTCTCTTCCGGTCCACGCTTCGGCTCTCGCCCTGGCTCGTGGTCCCTCTGTTCGCGGGGGCCTGGCTGGCGCTCGAGGTGAGCTGGGGCCACGACGGAGGCGCAGCCAAGAAACAGGAAAAGGATTACTGGCGCAAGAACATGGCGACCTATCGCGACGCCAAGGTCCCCGATCTGATGCACGTCGTGCTCGACCTGGACCTGTTTCCCGAACGGAGCGGATATCATGTCTCGGGGAAATACGACCTGATCAACCCGGCTGACCGGCCGCTCGATGAGGTGCTTCTCACCGGGGCGACGCATTGGGAAAAACTGTCGTGGACCATGAATGACAAGCCGTATTCCCCCAAGAACAACGCGGGTCTTTATCTGTTCACGCCTCCAGAGCCCCTGGCGCCGGGCAAGACCGTCCGGATCGGCTTCGATCACGAGGGGAGCTATCCACGGGGAATCAGCAAGAAAGGGGGCGGGCAGATGGAGTTCATCCTGCCATCGGCCGTCGTCTTGACGAGCTTTGCCGGCACCATCGTGCCAGTACTTGGCTACGTCGAAGAAGCCGGCATTGACGACGACAATCGCCACGACCCCAAGGAGTTCCGCGACGATTTCTACAAGGGACAGACCGACTCGTTCGTGGGCACCCGCGCGCCGTTCACGACCAGGATCACGATCACCGGCCCGGCCGACTTCACGCTCAACTCGGTGGGCACTCAAACGGCGGAATCCGTCAAGGACGGCCGGCGGACGGCCGTGTGGGAGAGCGACCACCCGGTGAGCTTCTTCAATGTGATCGCAGGGCGGTGGCAGGTCGAGCGGGGAGCGGACACGGCCATCTACTATGACTCGGGCCATCCGTACAACATCGCCGAGATCCGCGAGTCTCTCGATGCGGCACGCCGCTATTACTCCGAATGGTTTTACACTTACCCGTGGCGCGAGTTGAAGCTGAGCGAGTTTCCCAACCTTGCCACCTACGCGCAGGGGTTCCCGACCAACATCACTTTCTCCGAAGGCGTCGGCTTCTTGACAGAGAGCAGTCCGGAGAACCACGCCGCCTTCGAGATTACCGCACACGAGGCGGCGCATCAGTGGTGGGGCAACATTCTCACTCCGGGCAAGGGGCCGGGAGGCAACATCCTCGCGGAGGGTACCGCCCACTTCTCGACGATCCTGCTCGTCGAGCAAGTGAAGGGGCTCAATGCCCGGATCGATTTTTGCAAGCGTCTTGAAGCACAGTACGCTAGGGACCGGCAAGTTGACTCGGAGCGTCCTCTTGTCAAGATCTACGGTGACAAGCCTGGCAACCCAACCGTGACGTACGACAAGGGGGGCTGGGTTTTCTGGATGCTGCTCAACCAGATGGGGCGCGACCGAATCCTGCGCGGCATCCGGGCGTTCATCAAGACCTATCACGGCAATTCCGATCATCCGGTGCTTCAGGACTTCCTGGCCTCGATGCGGCCTTTTGCGGCCGACGCGGCGGCGTTCGACGCCTTCACACACCAGTGGTTCTTCGAGGTCGTCGTGCCCGAGTATCGGCTGCATGACTCGAGGAAGACCGAACGTGGCCAGGGCTGGGAAGTGACTGTCCAGCTCGAAAATGTGGGGACTGGGGTCATGCCCGTCGATGTCGCCGCCGTCCGCGGCGAGCGGTTTGCAAAGGATGGATCCCCCGCGCCCGACTATCGCGAAGCGCGTGCGACGGTCACCCTGGACAAGAGCGAGTCAAAGCAAGTCGTCATCACGTGTCCGTTTGACCCCGAGCAGGTCATCGTTGACCCGGATGCCAAGGTTCTCCAGCTCAGGCGCAAGAGCGCGGCGGCAAAGTTCTAGTGTCGAATTCACACAAACTTCCTGGTGCCGGGCACGGGGATTGGTGGCATCGCCAGCGGGCCGAATTCGTATTGGGGAGGGCTCAGGTCTTCCTTGGAATTGAGGATCTTCTCCGGAGTGATCACTTCCCCGGTATAGGCGGCCGTTCGGCCCATGAGGGCGAGTAAGGTGCTCCCCGCCGCCTTTTCGCCGTTATTGATCGGTTTGCCGGCCCGGATCGCGGCGAACATCTCATCGTGCTCGCTTTGATACATATCGGGCTTTGGACCGCGGTACCGCCACTTGTTGTCGCCGGTAATGCTGTTCTCGAAGACGTCGGCCGTGCCCTTGGTGCCCAGGATGTAATCTTTCACGTGAGGATACGTATTGACCCAGTGGCGGCAATGATGATAGCCGCGGACGTTCTCGGGGTATTCGTAGACGACCGAGAAATGATCCCAGATGTTGCCATACTTGGGGTCGGTGCGCGACTGCCGGCCGCCGACGCCCCAGGCGCGGAGAGGCTGCTTGTCGCCCATCGCCCAGGCCATCGTGTCGAGGCCGTGGACAGCCTGCTCGACGATGTGATCGCCGGAAAGCCAGGAGTAGTAGTACCAGTTTCTCATCTGGTATTCCATGTCGGAGCTGCACTGTTCGCGCGTCTTGCGCGGCTCCCAGACTCCCTGTGAATTGTAGGTGGTTTCGATGGCAGCGAGCTTGCCGATCTGGCCGTCGAAGACGCGCTTCATCGTCTCGCGGCGCGGCCCGAAGTACCGCCAGCAAAAGCCGTTAACCAGCGACAGGTTTTTCGCCGAGGCGTCCTTGCAGGCCTGGATATACCTGCGGAGACCGGGGCCGTCGACGGCCATCGGCTTCTCGACAAACGCGTGGATGCCTTTCTCGACGGCGTACGCAAGATGCAACGGTCGAAAGTGCGGCGGCGTGGTCAAGAGAACTAGGTCGACCTGGTCGATGACGTTTTTGTAGGCGTCGAAGCCGACGTACTGGCGGTCCTTGGGGACATCGATGCGAGAGCCGATCGACTCGTCCTTCTTGAGATGGGCCAGGTGATCATCAATGCGATCCTGAAAAGCATCGGCGATGGCAACGAGCTTGGTGCCGGAATCCGCTTTGAGGGCTTGCTCGGCCGCGCCGCTGCCCCGGCCCCCGCAGCCAACCAGGCCGAGCTTGATCGTGCTGCTACCGGCGGCATGAACCAGCGGAACCGTCAATCCGGTGGCAACCGTCGTGGCCGCGGCTGCCCCCGCCAGCGCGGCGGTCGAGCCGGCCAGGAAATCGCGACGGGTGGGTGGGCTCGATGACGATGACGGGCGGGTTGCCTGAGGTCGGTTGGTCACGGCGGGAGCTCCAGTGGAGGGATCGATGACCCCGGTGGACCGCAATCCATTCGGCCCGTTCGGGTTGCTATTGGCCCCTATTCTACACGGATCACCTTCGGCCTGCCATGGATCCGCGCCCCCCGTGCTCGCGGTCAAGCATGTCGAGGAGAAAAAATGACTGGGCTCTTGCGTCTACCTACGGTCGTCGGCAAAATGGCAGACAACCGTAGGTAACTTTGGTTCGCAGGCTGACAAGGAGGGGTGATGTCCCGGTCTGAAACAAGAGCGGAGCCCGACCTGCCGCCGCTCTCGGAAGCACAGATGGAGATCATGAACGTGGTCTGGGAGCAGGGCGAGGCGACGGTGAGCACGGTCTGGAAGTCGCTTGCTGCGCGGCGGCCGGTCGCGCGGAACACGGTGCAGACCATGATGGTCAGGCTCGAGGAGAAGGGCTGGCTGCGGTGCTCGAATGAGGGGCATGCCTTTCGCTATCGGGCCGCAAAGCCGCGCGACGACTTCCTGGGCGGCATGGTCGAGCATCTGGTTGACTCGGCCTTCGGCGGCTCGGCCGAGGGGCTGGTCCTGGCTCTCTTGAACGGCCGCGGCGTGACCCCGGAGGAGGTCCGTCGTATTCGTCGCATGATCGACCAGGCGGAACAGGCGACCAAGCGTGGGAGAGCCAAAGAATGACCTCATGGAGCGATCTTATTCCTGGTGATGCGTCCCTCGCGCTGGCTGCCAGCATCATCGGTCAGGTGACTGTACTGATCGTCGTCGCGGCCGTCCTGGCGATGCTCTGTGGTCGTAACACGGCCGCCCGCCATGGCGGTTGGCTCTGTGCCCTGCTTGGCGTCTTGCTCAGCCCTGTGCTGGCCTGGATCGTGCCGGCAATCGGCTTGACCACGGCGACGATTCCCGGTCGCTTCCTGGCAGATCGTTCAGCCCTCGGCTTGACCCGAGCGATTGCCGTCCAGTCAAGCAAGCCAAGCGTGCAATCTTCGATAGCCAGTGAAATCCAAGGGGAAGGGAACGATGCAAGTGACGAGATTCGCGCCCGGGCCACTGGGGATAGCGAACGGAATCTGACCGGGCGAGCGTCGTCGCCGACGAAATTCGTCACGCCGCCGCTTGCTTGGTGGCGGCTTGCGGCCGGTCTGGCGCTCTGGGTGTGGGTGATCGTCAGCGTGGTACTGCTGCTGCGGCTGATCCGCGGCCACCGGCTCACGCGGCGCCTTTGCAAAGCCGCCCGCTCGATCGACGAACCGGCCTGGGGCCAACTGCTCACCGGCGTTGCCGGGACGTTGAAAGTTCCTCCTGGAGGTCTTCCTCGGATCGCCGTGCTCGCGTCCCTGGGCGAGCCGATCACTGCGGGCGTGAGCCGGCCGGTCGTTCTCGTGCCCGAGCGACTGTTCCAGCTCCTGGCCACGCGGCAGCTCCACGACATCTTGGTCCATGAATGTGCCCACGCGATCCGCCGCGATCCTCTGGTCGGGATGCTGCAGCGGCTGGCGGAGCTCATGTTCTGGCCGCATCCCTTGGTTCACTGGATGAACCGCCGGCTCGCGCGAGCTCGCGAGGAAGTTTGCGACGATCACGTTTTGCGCGCTGGAGACGCGATCGGTTACGCCCGAACGCTGCTTGCCGTCGCGGAAGCCTGCGCCAGCGCCCGGCCTCGACCATGCTTGCTACATACTTGATGACCCCGCACTGGACACTCGAAGCTCGCATTGCCGGGCTGCTCGACCCGAAAAGGAATCCCATGACGACGATTCATCGTCGAGCGTTTGCCGCACTCGCGACCGT
This sequence comes from uncultured Isosphaeraceae bacterium, assembly GCA_963781785.1. Classification (GTDB taxonomy): domain Bacteria; phylum Planctomycetota; class Planctomycetia; order Isosphaerales; family Isosphaeraceae; genus CAWAHD01. The sequence goes on from CAWAHD010000002.1 coordinate 4,131,928, forward strand.
TTTGTTGACGACCGGCCTGGCGGTTGCAGGCGTGCGCCTGGGCGAACTCGCGGGTAGCAACCCGCAGGAAATCGTTACCGCGACCGCACAACAGCCCAAGCCCGAGCGTCGCCCGGAACAGACGGAGATCAACGGCGTGGTGGTCGACGAGGCCGGGCATGGTGTTGCGGGTGCAGTCGTTCGGGTACTCGGCCATGAGACCACGACGACGAGCGGCCCCGACGGCGCCTTCTCCTTCGTTCTGGACGTGCGGATCGTCAATCCTCACGTGCACGCCTCGGTCCAGGAAGGTGCCAGGCAGGGCTTGGTCGATTTGCCGGATGCGCTGCATCTCTCCAAGACAGCGGTCAAAGTGGTACTCAGAACCGCGAGATCCTTGACGATCCGGGTGGTCGACAAACAGGCCGCCGCCGTCCCGAACGCATCGATCGTGGTGCCGGTCGAAGACATCTCTTCCGAATTCCCAATTGCATTCTCCCTGCTGTCGGCGCAAACCGATGCACAAGGAGTGGCCCACGTGCGCGTTCCCGTCGATGCCGAAACCGGCTTCAAAGTGCAGAACGTTATCGCTCTCAAGCCCGGCGTCGGCCTCGACTATGCTGAACTCTGTCGTAGTAAGCGCCAGGTGACCAAAAGAGAGTTCCTCCCGCTTCCAGAGACGATAACGCTCGCGCTGCCAGGTGCAAGGACCGTGAAACTCCGTGCGATTGACTCGGCCGGAAAGCCAGTCTCCGACGTTGGGATCGCAATGCGTGTGATGATGATCAGAGGGAAGATCGATGAGGTGTTCACCGGCAACTCTTCGGTCTTTCGGGTCAACACCGACCCTCAAGGCGTTGCGACATTTGAGTTCCTGCCCGAGCATTTTGCCATGGCCAGGTTCTCGGTCGATTCCAAGGAATTCGCTCCTGAGCTCATCCCATTCTCTTTTTCCTCGACCGAACTCGAGCGGGAGACAACGATTCGCCTGCTTCGGAACGTACGTGTTTCCGGACGTGTCATCGGCGCCGATGGCCAGCCCGCGGAGGGTGTCTCACTCCAAGCGGCTGGCGTTCCGCTGCAGAACGGCGCCTCGGGCACCAGTGCAGCGCACGTGCGAACTGGGGCGGACGGCGTGTTCCGGTTCGAGCTGCGAGCAGAGATGTGGTCCATGATCAGCGTCGTCGACGACCGATGGGCCGCGATCAGCAAGACGAGGATCGTGACTCACGAAGGACAGCCTGTCGAGGGAATCGAGTTCCGGCTCATTCCGGGAACGTTGATTCACGGGCGCGTTACTGCTGGCCCCGAGCACCAACCTATGGCCAATCAGCGCGTCGTGATCGTCGAAGCTGGGTCGCCGCTCGCAAACCCCGCCAACGCACCAGGGCAACCCGTCCGCGCGGACCTTGGCGTCTTCCTGCGCCGGCGGACTGTGACTGACTCAGAGCGACGATACCAATTCCGCGTGGGCCCGGGCGAATACCTGGCCGCATCCCCCGTGATGCAACCGTTGGGCAGATTCAAGATCGGCAACGAGCCGGAAATCGTTCGAAACCTCGAGGTCGCGATGCGCCCGGATACACGACTGACGGGACTCGTGGTTCAGAAGGGTCCGGTCGATCAGCCGGTCTCTGGCGCGGTCGTCGAGGGTCACCGCTATGGCAACCCGACCAGTTTTGATTCCATTACCGATACACAGGGTCGATTCACTGCCGAGCGCGCGCGCACTCCGATGGTGGTCGTGGCCCGAAGCCCGGACGATACGCTGGCCGGCTGGACCTTGATCGCCGCGGTTGACACGCATGTTCGAGTCTCGATCTCCGCCGCTGCCACGATCCACGGCCGAATCACCTACCAGGATGGCAAGCCGTTCGCCGATAAGTCCGCGTCGTGCGCCATCACCGTGGACTCGCCGAATCAAGCCGCGGTCAAGGAGAGGTCGGTCGGGTTCATCCATGGTTCAATCCTGACCGATGCACAAGGCCGGTATACCTTCGCGGGGATTCCGGTCGGCACACGCTGTAGGCTGAGCGGTAATGTGCGAGTTGGTAGAACAACGCTTCGGGACTCAGCCGAAATCACAATAACCAAGCCCGGTCCGATCTCGGCGCCGGACCTGGTGCTCAAACCTGTGCAGTTGAGGAATCGCGAACCGGCCAAGCCGGCTCCGCGAAAGGCGCAATAACGACGTGCGATCTCGGAACGTACCGCTCAAAATAACCCGGCAATCGGCTCCCCGCGGTAGACATAATGCGGCCGCTCCTGGGCGTCGTGCCACGCCACCGTAGACGGCAGCCCGAGCGCCCGATAGATCGTGGCAGCCAGGTTCTCGGGGGTCTGAGGATCCGACCGGGGAAAACCGCCGATCTTGTCGGACGAGCCGACGATTCGGCCCCCGCGAACACCTCCGCCGGCAAAGAACACGGTCTGGACCTTGCCCCAGTGGTCGCGGCCGGGGAGCTTGTAATACTGGGGCAACGACGAGATCCGCGGCGTCCGGCCGAACTCGCCGGCCATGACAATCAGCGTCGAGTCGAGCAGGCCGCTTTGTTCCAGGTCATCGAGCAACGCCGAGAGTGCCTGGTCCGTGGGTGGAATGAGCTTCTCCTTCAAGTGAGGAAACATATTGCCATGGGTGTCCCAGGTCTCGTTGTTGCCCAGGTTGACCTGGACCAGGTTGACTCCCGCCTCCACCAGCCGGCGGGCCATGAGCAATGACCAGCCAAACGCATGGCGGCCGTAACGGTCGAGCAGCTTCGGCTCCGTGTCGAGCACATCGAACGCCGCCTTGACCTTCACGTCGGTCAAGAGCGAGATGGCCGCCTGTCGATCTCGCTCGAATGACTGGTTCCTTGCCAGCGAGTCGAGAGACGCACGCTGGTGATCGACGTAGTTCAGCAGCGACATTCGCCCGGCCAGCCGCGAGCGAGAGAAGCCCTCGGGCAAGCTCAGGTTCGGCGCTTGGAACCGCTTCGTCTTGCGAGGCACAACACGCTCTTGGTGGTCGAATTCGAATGACGGATACGCCCCATAGGCGGTTGGATCGAATGGCGAGGCCTCGATGAACCAAGGATCGCGCCGCGGCCCCATCAGACCGGCGAACTGGCCCGGAATGATTCGCCCGGTATTGTGAATCAGCCGTTCGGGCAGAACAACCGCCGGCGGTAAATTGTTGCGCGGCGCGGTCAGAGCCCCCGCCACCGCGGCCATCGATGGCCAGTCGCCGTGCTGTGGCTGGTTAGGGTCGAATCCCGACGGGAGATCCGAACGTCCCGTCAGCATGATGTGGTGCCCGGCCGAATGGTCGTTCGAGCCGTGGGTGAGCGATCGCACCAACGACCAGAGGTGGCTTCGCTGCGCGAGCAAGGGGAGATGCTCGCAGATACCGATTCCAGGAGTATTTGTCGCGATCGGCCGGAACTCGCCACGGATCTCAGCCGGAGCATCCGGCTTGAGATCAAAGCTCTCCAGTTGCGACAATCCTCCGGACAGAAAAATGTAAATGACCGACCTGGCCTTCGGAGGACCGCCAATCACGGAGCTGCTCGCGTTAGCGGGGTTCGTATCAGAAGCTGCGCTCCCCAAGGCCCCCAATGTTCGCAGCGCAGCGAGATCATCGATTCCCAGCCCCAGGATTCCGATCGCACCTGCCTGGAGCGCAGCCCGACGAGGGAATCGGGGATGTTGGGTTCCATCGCTCGATCGCCAGGGAGAACCAGAATTCACGGTGCTTTCCCCGAATCCGCGGTCATCAAGTCTCTTTGTTAAATCGAAGGTGAACCGTTCATCAATCAATCAGCGGCTGCGTGCTCCGGAGGTAAGCGAACAGGTCGCGGACCTGCTGGTCGCTCAGTCCTTCGAGCTGACCCTCGGGCATGATAGAATTCAGGCCGGGCTTGATCGCTTCGATCTCGGAACGCGCCAGGGCAAGCTCTTTGCCATCGCCGCCTCGGAGCACGACGACGTTCTTATCGGCCTCGACCACGACGCCGGAGAGGACGCGGCCATCGGTCATCGCGATGATCGTCGTCGCGTAACCCTCACGAATCTCCGCGTTGGGATTGACGATGTTCAGGAGCATGGTCTCCAGGTCGTCGCGGCGGAAGGTCGTCAGGTCGGGACCAACCTTGCCCCCTTTGCCGAACAGGGTATGACATCGGGCACACTGCTGTTCGAAGATCCGCTTGCCGGGCTTGGGAACACCCGAGCCGGCGCGGATCACCGCGGCCAGCCGGTCGATCCGGGCGTGGAGCTCGGCCGATGTGGCGGACTTGACGGGTCCCCAGAGGCGAGTCGCCCGATCGGTGATTTGTGCGTCGCCCAGCATCAAAAGCCTCTCGACAATCTCGCGGGGGACACTGTGAGATTCGATCGTCCCGGCCTCGATGGCGTCGAGTAAACGGGAAGCCCACGACCGCCGCGCCGCCAGCAAGCTCTGCGCGGCGGCCAGCACGTCATCGGACATGTTGCGATAAACCTTGAGCACTTCGTCGGGGACACTCGGGTCGTCGTAAGCGGTCAGGGCCGCGAGAGCGGCTGTCCGTAAGGCATTGTCGGGCGACTCGCAGGCGAGGTGAAGCACAGCAGGAACGCACACCGGCTGCCGAACTTCGCCGAGGATCTGCAGAAGCTCGAGCTGCTTCATGTGGTCAACATGCGGGTCGGCGAGCATGCTCACGGCTTCCGAGACGGCTTCCGGTCTGCCTCTGCGCAGGCCGAGCGTGATTGAGTCTCCGCCGTGGCGCGCCAGGGCGTCGGCCAGCTCCTGGGGTAGACCGGTCAGCGACCGGCCCACGTAGGCTGCCTCGAAACCCTTCATCAATCGTTTGATGTGGTCCTGGCCTGGTGCCATCGCCAGAAGACGTGCGCAGTAACTCAAGTCTTGGCGGGTACCGGCCGCGGCGAACCGCCGCATCAGCCGCTCCGAGATCGTTCCCTTCACGATTGGGAGGTTCCAGGTCGCGGTTTCCGAGACGAGGCCAAGCACCCGATCGGGGTCGGTCGCGACCTTCGACTCGATCGCCCACCAGAGCAAGAGCGGCAGATGGATGTCGCGCTCGTCTTCACTGTGCGCCAGCAAGGCCCGCACGATCGGCAAGCCATCGCGCGCGGGCAACCGCTTCGCCGAGCAAGCGAGCTGGCTGCGGACCTCGACGTCGGGCTCGATCTCTGCCCGCCCCACCAGCGCCGCGGCCTCGGCCGAAGAAACTTGCGATCGATCACCCAAGAGCCGCACCGTCCACAGCCGCACGGTGGGGTCGGAGTGCCCGAGAGTTTTGAGCGCCGCCCGTTCGTCCAGCTTGCCCACGGCATTCAAGGCCCAGAGCGCCTCGACGGCAGTCTGCCCTGTTGACTCGGCGATCAGCCGGCGCAGCTCCTGCGACGCCGACGCGTCTCTGCGGTCGGCGATCAACCGCTGAGCCGTCTGCCTGGTCCATTTGTTGGGATCGGCCAGCCGCTTGACCAGCTCGAGCGTACTGAGGCGAGACAGGTCGAGTGGCCGTCCCGAGGGAGAAGTACCAGCGTTTCGTGCCTTCAGCCGGTAAATCCGCCCGTTGCCCGGGTCGATCCGCCCTTCGTGGTTGCGGTAATGATTGATCTGGCCGTCGTACCAATCCGCAATGTAGAGCGCACCGTCGGGGCCGAGCTTGATGTCCACCGGCCGGAACCAGGTGTCACTCGATGACACGGCCAGGCCAATGTCGCGGGTCTGGAGCGAAGACCCGTCCGGAAAAATCTGGCTCATCACAACATGGTTCAAGAGCGGCGCGACGCCGAAGAGCCGGCCACGATACGCCGGGGGCAGCGCATCGGCTTCGTAGATAACAAAGGTGTGTGTAAACCGAGGGACGCGGTTGTGCTTCATCGCCGGGAAGTAGCCGAAGGCATAAGGATTGGAGAGCGGCCCGTGCTTGTTGAAGCCTTTCTGGTAATAGGCTCCCTGCACGTAATGAAACCCGCGGGTGTCGCCGCCGTTGTGGCCGGAGTAAATGCATCCCCGGGCGTCGATCTCGACGCCGAAGGCATTGCCGCCCCCCTCGGCGAAAACCTCGTACCGGCGTGTTTCCGGGTGATAGCGCCAGATGAGCTGCCCCATCGAGTGCACGGGCTCTTTGCCTGAGTCGAGACCGGGACGGGTCACGTGGCCGGTGACTGTCGATCCCTGGGCGGCGTAGAGCCAGCCGTCAGGGCCCCATCGCAGGCTGTTGACGACCGAGTGGGTGTCTTCCAGCCCGAAGCCCTGGAGATGGACCTCGGGGTCACCATCGGGGACATCGTCATTGTCGCGGTCCAGATAAAACAAGAGATACGGCGGGTTGAGCACCCAGACGCCTCCCCGTCCTCTAGCGACCGAGGTGACGATATTGAGCCCGTCCAGAAACGTCTTGTGCCGGTCGTAGACGCCGTCGCCGTCGGTATCCTCGTGAATCGTGATCTTGTCCTTACCGCGGAAGTGGTGCGGAGGAGCAGGCGGAACCTTGTCATAGACGGCGCGCCAGACGCCGTCGTGGCTCACCATCTTCAGTCCCGCGGGATAAGGATACTGCAAGTACTGAACCACCCAGAGCCGCCCGCGCTCGTCGAAGGAGATCGAAACCGGCTGGCGCACGACCGGCTCGGCCAGGACCAGCTCGAGCTGGAGGTCGTCGGGAACCGTCAATGAGGCCAGGGCCGCGCGGGTGGAAGCGGGCCCTGGCCACGATCAAAAGGGGAGCGCGCCACTGATGAGCCGGGAGCGCCGGCACGGACGCTGGCCGCTTTGGATCCGCTGGCTGGCCTGGAGCCAGCGGGCGTCTTGGAAGCACTCGCCTTCGCCGTGGGTTCGCGGTTGAGCGCCCAAAAGATCGCATTACGAAGCAGGCGGCAAAACTCAGGCTTGCTAAAGTCGCCCGGGTGCCCGAGTGACGTGTAGAAAACGCGCGAAGATCCCTTCAGGTTGACCCACGCCACCGGCTCGGGAGACATGTTGCTGACGCGGCCCGTCAGGAGAGGAACGGCCGAGGCTGCCAGCGGGCTGGTCTTGTAGAGCGAGCCCGCCGCCTCGAACGGGGTCTCGATTCCGTCCAGGATCGGATGAGGCTTCTTACTTTCGGCTCGCTCGATCACCGGCTTCATGCTGTCGGGATAATGGTTGGTGTAATGGCCTCCGAGGACATCGGGATCGAACGACTTCCATTCCACATGCCCTGGTGGAGCTTTACCGCGGGTGTCAAAGGCATGGCTGGCCGTTCGGATGCCCACCAAAGGTTTGCCCGAGTCGATATATCGCCGAATGAACGACATCTCGTCCGCCTTCGGCGCGCGGCGGCGAACGCTCAATACCACGAGATCGGCGTCATCGAGTGCCTGGGCGCCCGGAAAGTCGTGCGGTGACTTGGGGTCGGCAATCGCGAATGTGCACCGGATTCCGGCCGGCTCGAGCTCCTTGTTCGCGAATGCCGGCAAGGTTTCTTCAGTCTTGTATTCGTCTTCGCCGATCAAGAAGACCGTGCGCGGGCGGTCATCGGATTGAAACTGGAACGCCGGCCGGCCGGTCAAGTCAGTCGAAACGATCGTCGGACCGACATATTTCTCGATATGCTCGACGATCCGGTTGGTTCCCTCGAAATGGCTGACGTACGGCCATTTCCGGGAGTTGTACATTGTGTCGGTCAAGTCGCGCACCAGGACGACGTTCTTGCCGGCCCGCGCCAGGTTTCGCAGGCCGAACGGCCGGCCCAGCACGCACATATTGGTGTGAACGCCCATGAGCATCACATTACGAATGCCGCGGCTCTCGAGCAGGTTCCAGATCTCGGTCCCGGAATCGCTGATGGCGTCGTCATCGCGGATCTCGATGGCAGCGACCTGGGATTTCCAGGGCGATCCCTGGGGGCATTGCGGCCCGTCGTCACAGCCGCCGTCGGACTGGTCGATCGGGTAGATCCCCTGCTCCTCTGCCGGGATCTTGTTACACCATTCGCCGATGTGTTCCGGGAGCTTCCGTGCTTTGGGCGCGCTCTGTGCTCGCCGCCGCGCGGGGTGATTTTTGTAAGCGTCCATGCAACTGCTGGGGGCGTGAATGATCAGGATGCCCTTGGCCCGCGCCGCGGCGACCGTTTGATTCATGGCAGGAGCCAGCTCGCCGACCCGGCGGGTGGCTCCCCGGCACCAGTGCTGGTTCCACATGTCGCAGATGATGATGGCCGTCTGCGCCGGGTCCCACCGGAGCTCTTTCTCCTTGACGACGAAACCGTGGGCATTCGACTCCTTCGCCGACGCCGCGAGCTCCCGCACCCGGGCATGCAAGATCAATGGCTTCGCTGGCGGGCGCGATGGCTGATCCCGGGCCTCTGCCACGAGTCCCAGGGTCAGGCAGACAGCCCCGAAAGCCCCGTACATTTCACCTCGCCAAGCGGTGTGCATCGTCCGACCCTCCGTCGCCAGCCGACATCTTGTCGGGTTCGCGTTGTTTAACACCTGCTTGATAATCTACTGGCTCGGGCGCAAAGTTGCCAATGTCCCGACCTATTCCGGGGCAAGCGCGCCGCCCGAGGAGTCGTCGAAAACATTGGCTGTCAGTAATGAATTGCCAGCCAGATCGTCGGTTGAGCTGGATTGGTCCACTCGACGCGATGGCGCGTGTGCGCTGGAATATTGATGTACGCACCCGGTAGCATGTCGATGGTTTCCTTTCCTTCGAACGACAGTTTCGCCGCACCCTGCACAAGCAGCACCCATTCGTGCGACTCCTGGTCGTACCAGAATCCTTCGGGTGAAGCTTGGCCCCAGGAAACGATCCGCTCAATGCGAAAGGCGGGTGTCGAGAGCAGGGTATGGAGCAGTTCTTCCGGCATGGCGGCCGGGACGTCGGCAAAGAGGCTATTGGTGCCGGCAATCATCGTGTCGCTTTCCTCATCCTCCAGCAGGTTGCCCTTCTTGTCGAGGACTCTACGCTCGAGACCGGGTCACGAATGTCGCCGCGGGACCACCTCGCTTCTTATCGTCCACAATCCGACGAGGCTGGCACAAGTGGCGACAGCACCGGCACCAGTCCAAAAAAGCCACTGATTGCCATTGGCCTTTCTTAGCAGAGCGAGTACGGCATCGCGCGTGCGCGTATCGGCCAGCTCCTCTGGCGTGAGGACGGCGTCGAGTTGAAAATGCGGCAGAATTGGGACGATCAGCGATCCGAAAAAGAGCAGGCCGACACGAAGTGTCAGGAGGACACTAAGGCAGATCTGACAGATCACCTTCGGTGAGGCTCGCATCAATCATCTTCCAATGGCTCTTCTTGCCTGTGCATCAAACCACGATGATCGTCTATTCTTCCGTCCGTTTCGGGTATGATCACGGTCAGCGCTCGGCTCGTCAATCCACCGGGCCAGATCGCCTCGATTGACGATTTCCCGGGATGGGACAATTCCGAATGACTCAGGCGTCGGCCCTAACACAACTCGTACCGGCCACGATCCTCGGGGATATCCACAAGACTCTGTCGCCCGAACCTCTGCTGACGTCGCCCGAAATCCGCGCGTTTTATCAGTCCGGACTCAACAAGGTGCGCGGCGGCGACAAGGTCGACAGTATGGCACTGGACCTCGAGAATTCATTGGGGGTCAGTTTCTACAAGGCGTTTCTCATCGGCCATCCGGGCGTCGGCAAGTCAACCGAGTTGACCAGGCTCGTGGAAAAGATGAGCGGGCGCTTCCGCGCGATCCGGTTTCGAGTCACGGAAGATCTCGACCCAGGTAGCTTCAAGCCGTTCGACATCCTGCTCCTGATGATGGTCAAGGTTGTGGAGGAGACGCGGAAGCCTGTGAACGAAGGAGGCGCGCGCATGTCTCCGTCCGATGGTCTGCTTCAGACGGTTGTCGATTGGTTCGCCAATGAGGAGACAACGACCACCTGGAGCTCAAAGACCGGCGTTGAGACGTCGGCGGGTATTGGCACTCAATCTGGTTCTCTCTGGCAAAAGGTCCTGGGTCTCTTTGCGAGCATCAAGGGCGAGATCAAATACGCTTCCGACCGCACGACCAAAATCATCGACTATCGGCTACAGCGCGTCTCGGCTTTGATCGACATGATTAACAAACTCCTGAACGAGTGCAACAACCTGCTCCGTGAAGCCACGGGTTGCGAATGGCTTTTTATCGGGGAGCAGTTCGATCGGCCGGGAATTCCGGTTAATCTGGTCGAAGACTTCTTCTTGAACTACGCGAACATCGTCAAAGATCTCCAAACACATGTGATTTTCACAATTCCCATCGGCCTGGTGTATTCCGAACGGGCCACGCAGTTGCCTTGTCCCAGTGAGCGAATTCACATCGTTCCGGACACACCGGTCTTCGACTGCGACCACCGTCAATCCAGGGATGGTCGCGCCGCCCTGCGAGAGATCCTCGAGGCGAGGGTCTCGGCAGAGCTGTTCGAACGGAATCAGATGAAACGGGTGATCGTGGCCTCAGGAGGAAACCCACGCGACCTGTTCACCCTGGTAGGACAATCGGCCAAGTCAGCGATCCTGCGCCGCTCGGCGAAATACAAGATCGCCAAGACGGACGTCGATCGCGCGATCGCTGAGCTACGCACCGACTACGAACGGAAGCTCGGGATCGGCCCGTATGACGTCGAGAAGCTGACTTACGCTGAGAAGGCGGCTCGACTCGTCGACATTTACAATCAGAAACCCGACGCCAGGATCCCCGATCCTGTGCTTTATTCATTATTGAATGCTCGGGCTGTCCTTGAGTTCGATGGCCAGCGCTGGTTTGGCGTGCATCCTCTGGTTGTGGACATCCTCAAGGTGCAGGGCAGACTCACCGCACCGGAGGGAGCGAAGGTACCTGGTGGCACGGACTGATCCGAAGACGACGGAACCCGGCACGATCGCCGACACCGTGGCCCACTTAGGTGTCTGGGCTCGCCATGCGCCGCGCGGCTTGGCCCGGGTCGAATTCCACTCGGAATACGCCCGGGCCGAGGCAGACCGTCGGCTGGGCGAGACGTTGCACCAGGAGAATATTCCTTACCATCAGATCAAGCTCCCCGTCCGCCGCAGCCCGTCGGAAGTGGTCCGAACCCTGCGCGAAAGCCTTGCAAGGCTTGAGCCAGGCGTTGTGTCGATCACGGGCTTCGCGACAGCCTGTCCCGACGATTCGCGCGCCCTATTCCTCGGAGCGCTCAGTCTCAATCGCGAGAATATCGCGGAGCACAACCTTCGCCAGATCTGGTGGATGACCAGCGGCTTTACCGGTGCGTTCATCCACACCGTGCCCGACCTGGCCTCATGGTTCCTCGTCCGTCTGCGCCTCAACGAGGAGTTTTCCCCGCCGACAGAAAGTCCCTACAGACTCAAGCCTCCTCGCGACGAGGGACCCGGGTCCAGGTTGGACGAGGGCCTCCGGCGGGCGGCCAGCCTGGTCGAGAGATTCCGGCGGGCGAAGGAGGCCGGCACCCGGCCGTCGGAACTGATCCAACTGGCGGGCTGGGCCGCCGATGCGATTGTCGAGGTCGGAGCACCGCGCCAGGCGAGAGAGCTCGCCGATCAACTTGTGGAAGGCGCGATCGGAGTTTTCCAGAACTCGGTCTCCGAGGATCTCTCAAGCCTCCGGAGCCTGAACAGCCTGGCGCGTCTCTTGTACACGCAGGGTAGAATAAAGGATGCCGAACCAATCATTCAGCGTGTGCTTTCGATCGCCGAGCGCAGCGACGGCCAGGATCGTCCTGAAGTCGCCGTCGATCTCAATAACTTGGCTTCATTGCTCCGTGAGCTGACCCGATTTACCGAGGCCGAACCGCTCCTGCGCCGCGCCCTGGCCATCTGGGAGCAAAACCGCGGTCCAGAACATCCTGACGTGGCATCAGCGCTCAACAACCTGGCCCTGTTGCTCCAGGCGACAGGGCGACTCGATCAAGCAGAACAGCTCTTACGCCGCGCGCTGGCCATCTGGGAACAGAACGTCGGCCCGGCGCACCCGAGCGTGGCGTCGGCGCTCGACAACCTGGCGGCGTTGCTTACCGAGACGAACCGGCTCAGCGAGGCCGAGCCGCTTCTTCGCCGCGCCCTGGCGATCGGCGAGGGGACCTATGGCCCCGATCATCCCGACGTCGCCATCCGACTCAATAATTTGGCGTTAGTGCTTCAGGAAACCGACCGGCTCGATGAAGCCGAGCCGCTCTTTCGCCGGGCGCTGGCGATCGACGAAGAGAAGAATGGCCCGGATCATCCCAAAGTCGCCATCCGACTAAGCAACCTGGCGGGGTTGCTGCTGGACGCCGGCCGTCTGGATCAGGCCGAGCCACTCCTGCGCCGGGCGCTCACAATCTCCGAACAGAGCCTGGGCCCGGCGCACCCGATCGTGGCACCGACACTGAACAATCTGGCGGGGTTGCTGCAACACTCATCACGACTGGCGGAGGCCGAGCCCTTGTACCGGCGAGCGATGGAAATCCTCCTGATTATCACCCGTTCAACCCGCCGCGAGCATCCCCAACTGCGCATCACTAGAGAGAACTACGCTGGTCTGCTCGCAGCAATGGGCCAGTCCCCTGAACAAATCCGAGCACGACTCGACGAGATCGGTCGCCCGTTTGGAATGTCGCTTGGTGATTGATTGATTGACGCAAACGACAGCGATCGATAGCTTTTCCAGAGCGAAGAATCACAACCAATGGTGCCTGTACTCGTGGAACGGAGGCCCCGATGGCAACCGAAATCACCGGCGCAGCGAGTCAGCCGAACGTGAAGGCCGCGACCCCGCGCAGACGGTTCCAACTGCTCGACATGATGATCCTGATAGCCGCGACGGCCGTGGCATGTGGGATCACGGTGTGGATCGATCGCGGGTGGGGCGAAGAGACTGCGTTGTCCGTCGTACCACCGCCGCCCACAATCGATTCTCAGTCGCCTCCGATCGTCGTCGCGACCAACCAGCAGACCATCGAATTCGTCCTCAACGCGAGTTTCGATCTCATCCTGCTCACGGTGCCGTTCTTTGCAATGTGGACGCTGGCGCTCATCCCGATCCGTTTGCTCTTGCCGCGGCCAAGATTTCGACGGCTGGCATGCCAGCCAGGGATGAGGGCTGCATGCGCCGTCGGCGTGGCATTCTTGTTCTTGCTGGTCCAGCTCGGCATTCTGCTTTTCGTCAATTCGCCCGGCCAGCACTACCCTCGCTGGAATAGTGTGTCGTGGCTGATGTATTCGGTCGTGCCGACGTTCCCCGGTCTGGCGGTCCTGCTGGCGTGGATGAGCTTGTTCCTTTTTGGGCGCTGGCGCAGAGCCAAGCTGGATTGACCGACTGGGCCGCCTGCTGGGCGTCTACTGGATCGCGCTCGCAGTCGCAGTCCCGGTGCTGGGCCGCGTTTTGATGACGATGTGATCTCCGTGGACCGGCAGTCGACACTGCTCGCCACCGTGCTCGTGCCGCTTTGGGCGGCGCACGAGCTGCACTGTCGAGCACCGCGACTCGCTCAGGGCACGACCCGAAAGGCGTCGTTCTTCTTGAACACCCGCACAAAGCCGGCTCCCGGTGCGCCCGTGGCGGCAAACTCGATGTGGGCGTCGAGCAGGACACCGACCGGTGCGTCGGCCGCGATGGTGATCTCGGCCGTGACGGTGTCGCCCTCACGGCTAACTTTCGAGGCCTCGAATGGACCGACCTGCACCCAGCTCGGCACTCCCTCCGGCACACCGCCGCGGGTCGCCGGGTCGAGTACGAACCGGAGGGTGTGAGTCTTGCCACGCGCAGCGTTGCCGGGAGTCACCGAGCGAATGCCAAATTCCTGGGCGCCCGAGCGATCCGCGTTGTCGATAATCGCGCCCTTGGCGCTGCGCCTGAGCATGGGGTTGTTGCTCGGCTCCGGAACGCCGGCGTAGCCCCCGATGATATACGGGAACCGACCGGGTGTGACATGGTAATGGTAACCGCGGGCGGGATCACTGTGGCCGTTGCACACGTCGAGCGCTCTCTCGCCGTTCAGGTCCCTGGCCATTACGCCGGCCGCTTCATAAGGGCCGTACACCGGGAAGCCGTCAAACGCGAACCCGAGCACCGGTGAGTGGCGCTGGCCATCGTCGGCGAACGGCGACTTCACGCAGCTTGGATACTTGTGTAGGTCGCCGGCTTTCCCTCGCGAATATACCATCGCCCGCCGATCGGCTTGAGGCCCACGGCGGATTCGAGAACCGCGGGTGCCGGCGGCTTCGCGAGCGTTTTCCCCGCAGGCGGTTCATCGGCCCAAGCTGGCGCAGTACCAGACGCTGGCGACGACCAGCGCGGCGATACGCAGACGGTTCAGCTCCACGCCGCGTTCAGGCATGGCAGGCGCGCTCCATGGAGGTTTAATCGAGATCAAAGCCCTGAGTCGAGAACCACGTCAATGCGCTGACGGCGGACAGAAACGCCGGGCTCGATCACGGTTGCCTGGGGCGTTGGGGGCGAACGGGCGGTCCCTCCTCATCGTCGGGCTGGCCGCCGCCGGGTGGTTCACCCCGAGCACCGGGACCGCGACCGCCGGGCCGACCACGACCACCGGGACCGCGCTCGATGAGGTCACGCAATTGTCGGAGCTGACCGGCGGTGAGGATCGACTGAAGCTTCCCCCTGACGTCGTTCTCAAGCTCGGCGATCTGTTTGAACTGCCGGTCGGTGAGCGTAAGCTGGTCGCGGACGAACGGCGGGAGCACGTGGCCGATCTGCGGTCGACCACGGCCAGGTCCCAGGGGCCGTCTTCCGCCTGGTGGGCTGTCCCGCGGGCCATCGAGACCAACTGGTGGACCGCCCGGACCACCGTCGGGCGGTCGGAGCTCGGACCGGTCCAGGGTCCCATCGTGGTTGTGATCGAGTGACTTGAGTGCAGCCGAGGCGTTGCGGATCTTCTCGGGGGAAAGCTCACCGTCGCGATTGGTGTCGAGGGCCGCCATGATGGGTGGACCGGGGGGCCGCGGTCGGTCGTCGCCTGGTCCGCCCTGAACCCCGCGGGCCGGGCGAGGGCCGTTATCGAGGGGCCCGGGCGTCTGAGCGAGAACCAGCATTGGGGCAAGCACTGCGGCCCCGAAGACGAGCCGGCGCGTGATTCCAGGTACG
This sequence comes from uncultured Isosphaeraceae bacterium, assembly GCA_963781785.1. Classification (GTDB taxonomy): domain Bacteria; phylum Planctomycetota; class Planctomycetia; order Isosphaerales; family Isosphaeraceae; genus CAWAHD01. The sequence goes on from CAWAHD010000002.1 coordinate 4,146,981, forward strand.
GTCATGTCTGATTCTCCCTGCGAAAAGGACCAGGATACCAAATCTCGATTGATTGGTGTGGCTGAGCGCTCTCCCCTGCTCGACGCCTCCGGGACTGATGTATGATTGAGATCTCAAAGGTCGATCATGCCCGAGACCAGGGAGGCTGTCCATGATTGCGATCGCTCGCCGGTTCGAGTTCGTCGAGGAATCGTACGAAGGGGACATTCCGGCCATCAGTTGCGACGGGCTGGTGCCGGGGGCGTTCCTCGACCTGACCCACTGGCAGGGCAACAACACTCCCGCTCGATTCAAGGCCGATACGTCGACCGAGATCGCGCTGAATTTCGTCGCCTCTTCAGCGGCGTCGACCCAGTGGGCAGGCGCCGTGGTGGTCAACAACCATTTTGACACGGACGGTGTCCTTTCGATCTGGACTTTGCTCGAGCCGGAACAAGCTCTTCGACACCGCGACTTGCTGGTTGCCACGGCCGAGGCGGGGGACTTCGACGAATGGCCGGCCGACGAACGGGGGCTCTGGCTCGATGCATCGATCCGCGCGATGGGCTCGCTGGCGGCCGACGATGCCGAGGCTTACAGCTCAGTCCTTCCCCAATTGCCGGAGCTGATCGCTTCTCTGGAAGCGCGCCGCGACCTGTGGGGCCCGGAATGGGACGCGCTCCAGGCGGCTGTCGCGGCCCAGGAATCGGGCGCTCTCCGGTTTGAGTGCTATGGAACGATCGGCCTTCTGATCCATGCGCCGAGCCAGCCCGAGGCGCCCGGTCCGCTCCTGGCCCGGTGGTTCCTCCCCGGCGCCACCCGCTATCTCCTATCGTTTGCGCGTGACGGCGGCCTCTTCGACTACCGCTACGAGCGTCCTCATTACGCCTGGGCTGATACCGTCGTTCGCCTTCCCCTACCTCAACCTGATGCGAGTGCCCTGGCTGGGTTAATGGGGGACCAGTGGACCGCGGAAGGATTGCCGGGCATGACCGGGATCGTCCGGACTCATCACCCGGTGGCTGAACGCCCGATCGCGGTGGCCCTACGGCTTGCCGAGCTCGACCCGCACTAGAGACCGTGCCGAAGATGATGGTCAACCGTTCTCCGACACGCGATCGGGATCAAAGCACGGCGGATCAGCTTCATCCAAACCCCCCTGCCCGGAGGCTCCCTCTTCACCGTGGAGATGATTGACGCGAGAAACGTGAATGACGTGCTCGACCTTCGGCTCGATCACCTGCTGGAAGGCCACGAAACAGCTCGCCGCGCTACTCTTTGGCCTCTTGTGCAAGTAATAGAGGTAACCCCGATCCTCCATCCAGAGCGCGAGGCGGTGAAGCACATAGAGGCCTCCCAGGCCGCCCGCGGCGGCCAGCGTCCAGAAGAGAACAGACCAGGTATTCACGGCTCTCCTCCTCCGTTTGAGTCAGTTGGCACCGTCTGGAATAGGACAGCAACGAGGATGAGAATTGCCCGAATGCGGGGAAAGACGGGTGTCGGGTGCTCGGAGGGTTGCCTTCGATGGACGGGATGAGCAACGAACAATCGCGGGAACATGCCCATCCGGACGCGCCAGCCTTGTTACTGCTGGAGTTGTCAGCCCACGAGAAGGTGATCTGGTCGGGCCGCCCTCGTGTTCTGAAACGCCTTGTGTTGCAATCGGTACCGAAAGCGTTTTGCGGCCTCGGGTTCATGGCCTTCACGCTACTATGGATGGTCATGGTCATTCGGGGTGGCCATAACAACTGGGACAAAGGCCAAGTTGTCCCCCCATTTGCCCGGCACAATGTCCTGATCGCCACGTTTGCCGGGCTGTGGCTGATCCCGCCGGGTCTCTATCTTCTCACCTGGCCGTTGCGATCCTGGCGCAGGCTGAAGAACACCTGCTACGCCCTGACCGACCGGCGTGCCATCATCGTCGAGCCGGGTTATCTGCGAAGAACGAAGACTCGTGAGTATACAGCCCGCTCGCTGCGCCTGATGCGGGTCGAGGAACATGCCGACGGTACCGGCGATGTGGTCTTCGAGTCTGCCTCGACCCGGTTCGGGCCGGCGCAAACCGTTGGGTTCCTCGCGATCGACCAGGCTGAGGTTGTCGAGAATCTGGCTCGGAAATTGTTGTTTGCCGTAAAGCCGCAGCCGACCGGTCTGGGCGGCCAGTTGGCGGAACAGATCGGCCCGGCCGCCACGAACTGCAAATGCTACCGGCTCTCACCGGCAATGAGACTATTCCAGTACGTCTTTCTCGGCGCCGGCGTGCTGACAGCCTGTTGTTTTCTGGGAAATCTCGTGCTCTATCTCGCGATTCTGATCATCCGACCGCAATTCATCGTCGATCGGTTGATTCCACAGCTAGAGCCATTCGGCGCCCTCGGCTTTGCCGGTGCCATCGCCGTAGGACTGGGCTCCTTGCTTGCCTGTCTTGTTGCTGGTCAACCAGTTTTCCGACTTCACGGACTTCCTGGCCACCGTCAAGCAGTTGAACCCGGCGATCGAGATCAAGGGGTTCTGACCCGGAGTGTGGATCGCAGGTATCTCGATGGGCGCATGCACCGTGGTGGTTGGATCGATCGATACGGGAATCGTCGATCGCTGCTTCGCCCGCTGGGCTGACGAGAACATTCACGCAATAATCTCCGTGATCGGCACGCCGCCGTGCGAAATAGGAATCGGCCGGCCGGTCAGGTCGGGAAGCATCATCTGGGAGTCGACTCCCAGGAGATCGTACATCGTGGCGACCAGGTCGCCTGGCGATACGGGTCGTTCCGTCGGGTAGGCCGCCAGCTTGTCGCTGGCACCGAGGACGAACCCTTTCTTGACTCCGCCTCCGAAGAGCAGGGCAAACCCGCACTGGGGCCAGTGGTCGCGGCCCGCCTTGCCGTTGACGCGGGGAGCGCGGCCCATCTCGCCCATGATCACGACCAGAGTGGTTGCCAAGAGTCCCCGCCGGTTCAAATCTTCGATCAGCGCCGAGCCGATCTCATCGAGGTTGGGCAAGTTAAAGGTTTTGAGTAGAGAAAAGTTCTTCTCGTGCGAGTCCCAGTGGCCGGCGCCTCGCGATTCCGTCGTCACGCCGACGAAGGTCACGCCCGCTTCAACCAGCCTCCGTGCAACCAGGAGGCACGTGCCGAACAGAGACTTGCCGTAAGCCTGCCGGACGAACTCGGGCTCTGCCGACGCGTCAAACGCCGCCCGCGCCCGACTCGACGTCAACAGCTCGATCGCCTTGCCTTGAAAGTGGTCCATCGTCGCGAAGTCGCGCGAACGTTCGAGCCCCTTGAGCTGATGATCGATCTCACCAAGTAAAGAGGTCCGCCGCCGCAAGCGGTCGATCGTCAACTCGGGCAGCGCGGCCAGCGAAGGCAGCCGTGGCTCGCCGAACGGCGCGACGGGGTCATAAAACGACTGGTCCTGGTTGAACTCGCGCTCGAACTTGGGGTCGCAATCGGCGAACAGCGGGTCGTACCGGCGCCCGAGATATCCGCCATACGGACCAGCGCGGCGTAGCCCCTGGCTATAGCCAGGCAAGGCTGGCAAAAAGACCGAGCCCGGCAAGTCGTGCGGGCCGATGCCGAGATACTGGCATACCGCCGGAATCCCGGGATGGTCAGTCCGCTTGGTGAAATAATTCTCGCGGTCATCCCCGCCGGCGAACCCGGTCAAAACCGCGTAAGGATTGTGGCTGTTGTAGCCGTGGGACACCGACCGGATCAGCGTCGCCTTGTGCATCCACCGGGCCAGCCGGGGCAGGTGCTCGCAGACGTGAACGCCCGGGATGCTGGTAGCGATCGGCTGGAACTCGCCTCGAACTTCGGCCGGCGCGTCGGGCTTCATGTCGAACATGTCCAGATGGCTAGGCCCACCGAACAGGTTCAAAAGGATGATCGACCGTGCCCGGGCAGGCCGTTGCGCCGGCGAGTGTGCAGCCGCCTGGAGCAGCCGGGGAAGGGTCATCGAGCCGAACAGCGACAGCCCGCCGGGCGCAGAACCTCGCGCCGCGTCGTTCCATCACACGCTGATGAAGGTCTGCCCAAGACTCGCAGCATGGCGACGGCGCCTCCCCAACCTCGTGTGCCCCCGGTCGCTCAAATGTTGAATAATCCTCAAACATCGTAACGACGCGAGGTGATTTGATCAACGTTTTGCGCTCAACTCGACAATCGCCGCGACAGGATCGAAAAAGAGCTCTGGCGCTCGAAGAGGCGATCATACCAGGCGCAAAGGGTCTTGGTTTAGACCTCGGCAAAGAGCCCGCGGCTGCATTGTGGACGCGAGCCTGTGCGTGCTCGTCGCCGCTCTGATACATTCGGATGGGCATGCCAGGCTCCTGTGGCCACAAGGCGCGGCTGCCCGTGCAGCCTGTGATAGGCACTGCCGCACCGCAAGATGTTCGGACGGGACGATTGGATGAGCACTGAAAGAGCGGACGGCAGTCTGGCCGATACCAGGCGGCGAGACCGTCCGGTGCGCGAGCTCAAGGTGTGAAAGGGCGATCTGCTGAGGCGGATTGCGTCTCACAGTAAAGGGTCGAGTACGATGTCGAGTGAGTCCGAGACGAACCCTTTCGAGCCTCCCAGGACGGAGATCGAGCCGGCCCGTCGTCTCACGGACGATCCGGAATTCGCGGTGACGGTCAAACCGGCCAAGTCCCCGCGACCCTGGGGTCCCTGGGCGACGATCGCTTGGACGATCCTCTGCATAGTGGTGATGTTCATCGTCCAGATCGCGGTCTTGATCATCTTCGCCGTGGGCCAGTTCGCGAGGAATGAAAGCATCGAAGATCTCGCCAAAGACGGCAATTGCCTGGCGGCGGCGACCGTGGCGACGACTCCAATCATTATTGGCCTGGTCGCGTTTGTTGTCTGGGTCCGCCATTACCCGATCCGAGACTATCTTGCCTTGATCTGGCCGGATTACCGTTCGATCGTCGTCGCTCTGGTCTGTCTGTTCGTCGTGCTTGGCGCCAGTGATCTGACGACGTACTTGCTCGGACGGCCGATCGTTCCCAATTTCATGGTGAGCGTCTACCGAACAGGCTGGTTGCCCGTTTTGCTGTTGGCCATTGTGGTCCTTGCCCCCCTGGAGGAGGAAACGCTGTTTCGCGGGTTTCTCTACAAAGGCATCGCCGCTTCGCGCAGGGCCGGTCACCGCAATTCTTGTCACCACGGTCGTCTTCGCCCTCTTGCACGCCCAGTATGATTGGTACGGGGTCTTGCTCGTCGCGGTGCAGGGGCTTTACCTGGCCGTCGTGCGCTACAAGACCGGCTCGTTGTTACTCACGATCGTGCTTCATGCGGTGTCAAATACGATTGCGACCGGGGAAGTAATCATCCACGAGCACTGGCTGAAATGAGCCGGGCGCAGCCGGTACGGCGAGCTGCGCGATGGAACGCGTCGGCGTCCGCGAAATCCAGGCCGATGGGCCCGGCGCACGAGATCCCGGATGCCAGCTCATCGAGCGCCGTAGCCCGTAACTTGGCGCTCTACTGTGCCGGGCTTGGTCCCTCCGGAAGCAGCTCCGCCGGGTCTTGGCGGTAGAAGGACTTCAACTCTTCATAGAGCTCGGGATGGCGTTTCCTGAGAATCCGGGGCTTCTCGAAGAAGCATTCCGTGGCGACGGCGAAGAACTCAGCGGGATCGACCGTCCCATACTGGTCAAGCACGGTGGCACGTCCCAGCCGGCTCTCGCGCTTGAGCCGCTCGTACTCGGCATTGAGCACGCGGGCCCAGGTCACATACTGGCTGCGCTGCTCCAAGAGCGGCGCGCCGTTGATCTCGCCGTCCTCTCGATCTAACTGATGAGCAAACTCGTGGAGCACGAGGTTCTGTCCATCGCGAATGTCAGACGCCCCGGCGCGGACGTCATCCCACGAAAGCACGACCACTCCGCTGCTCCAAGATTCACCCAGGTTGATGTTTTCGCCCTCGAGGGCAACGCCGGCTCCAATCGGCTTGATCGATTTAGCATGGTAGGCGGTGGGATAAACCAGGATCGTGATCAGCCGGGGGTAGATGTCGGTCTGCCGATGCAAGAGCAGCAAGCAAGCCTGAGCGGCGATCGTTACCTTGATCTCGTCGGTGAGCTGGAGCCCGCCGCAGCCTTCGAATGACTTCTCGGCGAGGAAGATCTGCACGAGCCCCTCTAGCTCCCGGCGATCGCCGTCGGGAAGACATGCGTAGAAGCGGACGTTCTTCTTGATCACATGAAGCCAATCCGCTGGAAACGGCGTGGCACGAAGCCGCGCCCGCCGTCGCCTCTTGAACAAGCCAAACACGATCCTCTCCTGGAACAGAGGCCCACTTGGCGATTCGTCATCACCCCTGCCCGGGGCGGCTGCTGATCGTGGTGATGTTTCCTGCTCGCTTCCAACGCCAGTGATAGGATACCGCGCGGGTCAGCCCGGATGGAAATTGGCACCGGTTCGCGGCGGTGTTCGTTGCAACTTGTCGCATTGATGACGACAATCAGACAGCGCTCACGCGCCCGATCGGTGTGCCCGCACTGTCCGGCAGCCGTTCGCGCCGGCAAACGGAGACCATCAAGATGGCAGGATACTCCGGAACTCCTCTGGCGAAGAAGCTGGGGATCAAACCAGGTGCAATCCTCCATCTCGATAATGCGCCGGCGGGTTACGCCGCACTGCTCGATCCATTGCCAGACGGCGTGCAGGTCGCGGCGAGCGCCGCGGGAGGGTTCGACGTGGTCCATCTTTTCACGAGCAACCGTTCCCGCTTGGTTGACGGACTGAAACAATACATGACCAAGATCAAGCAGGACGGCGCCATCTGGGTATCGTGGCCCAAAAAGGCATCAGGGATCCCGTCGGAAGTCAACGAGCACACGGTACGCGAGCTCGCGCTTCCGCTTGGTCTGGTCGACATCAAAGTCTGCGCAGTTGACGATGTTTGGTCGGGTCTCAAGCTGGTCATTCGCAAGGAAAACCGAAAATGACGAATCGGCTTTCGCCAGCGAGATCCGTCGCGATCAGACCGGCACTGTTAGCTTACGGCGTTTCCTGTCGAGCGTCGCAATGACGCGCAGAAAAATCGTTCGTCGGGCCGGCCTCGCAATTTCACTCTTGGTTCTCGCCGGGTTGGTTCTCTTGATCAAGCCAGGTTATTTGTGGGTGAGCGCCTGGCTTCACGACCGGCCAGTGGCCGACCGGCTACTTCCCGGCCATGTGGATGACGCCAGCCGGCTCAATCAGACCCGCGTGACCGAGGTCTGGCCAATACCGACCGAGCCTGCTGCCGCGGAAGCCGCACTGCAGAAGCTGCTCGAACGGGCCCGTTCTCAAGGATTGAAAGTCGCCATCGGCGGCGCGCGGCACAGCATGGGCGGCCATACAATCTATCCCGATGGAATCGTGCTCGACATGCTGCCGTTCGATCGGATGGAGCTCAAGGACAACGAGCGGATTCTCCACGTTGGGGCCGGAGCACGCTGGTCTCGCATCATTCCCTATCTCGATGCCCGCGCTCTGTCGGTCAGTGTGATGCAGGCAAGCAACGATTTCAGCGTGGGAGGTTCGCTCAGCGTCAATTGCCACGGCTGGCAGCATGATCACCAGCCGATTTCATCCACCGTGGAATCGTTTCGCGTGATGAAGGCCGATGGTTCGGTCGTTCGGTGCAGCCGGGAAGAGAATGCCGAGCTGTTTTCACTGGTTCTCGGCGGCTACGGCCTCTTCGGAGTGATTCTGGACGCTGACCTTCGGATCGTGCCCAACGAGCGATATCACCCCGAGACGGAGGTGATCTCGGCCGACCACTACGTCACGCGGTTCATGGAGAAAGTGCGCGGTCGGCCGGACGTCGGTATGGTCTACGGGCGGTTGTCGATCGTGCCCGGCGAGCAGACGTTCCTGCGCGAGGCCATCCTGACTGTGTTCAGACGGTCTCCCTGCAAACGTGAGGAGCTCCCGTCCCTGGCGGCTTCCGGGCTGGGCGCGCTACGACGTGCGGTCTATCGCGCTCAGATCGACAGTCCCGCGGGCAAGGAGATCCGCTGGCAGGCGGAAAAGACGCTGGGCGAGCAGATCGCCAGCCAGTACGTCTCTCGCAACCAGTTGCTCAACGAAGCGGTCGCGGCCTACCAGGAACAGAACGCCGATCGCACCGACATCTTGCACGAGTATTTCATTCCCTCTGAGAACATGTCGTCCTTCCTGCAAGAGGCCCGCACAATCATCCCCAGATATCAGCTCGATCTCCTGAACTTGACCGTTCGAAATATTCTCGAAGATAAAGATACGTTTTTGCGTTATGCGGATCGGGAAATGTTCTCTCTCGTCATGCTGTTCAATCAGCCGCGCACGCCGGACGCCGAATGCCGCATGGAAACTGCGACTCGAGCATTGAATGAGGCCGCCATCAACTGCCAGGGCCGCTATTACCTGACTTACCGGCTGCATGCGACCAGGGAGCAAATGGTGAGGGCCTATCCGCAAGCGCCGGCCTTCTTCGAACGCAAACGGCATGATGATCCCGGCGAGATCTTTCAGAATCAGTTTTACCTGAAGTATGGCCGGCCTTGAGCCATCATGGCTGGACCTCCTGAGCCAGAGGTCGTTCGCTGGGCTCATCGGGGATGAGAGGGCTTACGCATGAGGAAGATCAACGATCAGGTCCTTGCCAAGCGGATGCTTCAGATTCGTGGGGAGGGCGGATACCGAGTTGGCATGTTCTTGCGCTTCAATGCCGGGAAATACATCCTGTACGTTGTGATTTTCATTGTTGCTCTCGCTTCACTCGCGGCCGTGGGTATGTGGATCGGGTTCTCTCTGATGCTCGGTTTATTCCTTGGCTCATTGCTGCGCAATCTCGGCTGGATCCGAGCGAGCCGCCGGAACTGGCCGTTCACGATGAGGGTGATCAACTGGAACCTTGTCGACCAACTTGCGGCAAAAAAGCCGCCGGCTGACGCGCCAAGCGCGCCCTGATGCCCGATTCCTTCCACCTGCTTGGCTTGGACCATACCCTTGCACCTGCCGCTGCGCCGGCCGGGATGTTCGCTTGACCGACGTGAACGGCGAAGACGTGTGCGACGTCCTCTACGCGGGTCTCAAAAAAAGAATTCGTGAGGGATGTCCCGACTGCCGGCACTACTCTGAGGAAACCGACGACTGGGGAGAATGGCACGAATGGCAGGCAGCTCGTCCGGCAGTGTGGATCGCCAGGTTCATCGTCTATTCAACCTGGGTGTGGTTGGGACCATGACCGATGCGCAGCTTCTGGACTGGTTCGTGTCACGGCGCGATGACGCCGCGGAGGCGGCTTTCGAGGAGTTGATGATCCGTCACGGTCCAATGGTTTTCCGCGTCTGTCGGAGCGTGCTCCGCGACACGCACGACGCGGAGGACGCGTTCCAGGCTGCCTTCCTCGTACTGGCACATCGGGCGCGGGCGATTCGACGGCAGGGGTCGGTTGCAAGCTGGCTGTTCGGCGTGGCACACCGGGTTGCCTCGCGCCAGGAGCCGGGCCGCTCATCGTCGCGCCCTTGACGAGCGCGTTGCGGAACAAACCCCCGAGGCCTACGTCCAGGCAGAGGAGTGCGATGACTGGTCGGTCCTTCACGACGAAATCGACCGCCTGCCTGAGCGGCTGCGCGCCCTTAACGCTCTGTTACCTGGAAGGTCTGACGTATGAGGCAGCGGCGCACCAGCTCAAGCTGTCGGAAGGGATGATCCGCGGTCGGTTGGTACGGGCGCGGGAACGACTGCGCCGCCGGCTTGCACTTCGTGGGGTGACCGTCCCGGCAGCTCTGTTTGTCGCTGGCTCGGCCGTTCAGACGCAGGCAGCCATTCCCACGCCGCTGGTCCATTCCACCATTCGTATCGCGCTCGGGTTGATGGCGGGCAACACGGCCGCCGTGCTGGCGCGGGGAGTCTTGAATTCCATGCTGCTGAATCGGCTCAAGGTTTTAACGGTTCTCGTACTCCTGGGCATCGGGACCGGCTACTGGGTCTGGCACGCCTTCGCCGCGGCGGTCGACGACGAGGGCCCGGCCGTGGCAAGGCAAGTCGCCGGCAGGACACCTGCTGCGTCTGTATCGGCGCCAAAATCCCAGACCAAAGCACTGACGTTCCCTTATCGCATGACCGGCTCGGTGCGGGTCGAGGGGACTGGCGAGCCGATCTCGGGCGCCAAGGTGCAAATCATCATGGGTAATGTCGTCCTGCGACGGGGGAACGAGAAAGTCGTCGAGACCGGCGCCGACGGCCGGTTCTCTCTGGAAATCCCTACCGGCAGTGTTCGAGTCTGGCTCATCGATCCTCCGCCTGGTTATGTGGCTTCGAGCAGAAAAGAGGTGATGGAAGAGCTGGCCGTGGGCCCGGATCAGCCGGTTATCCACCGGGAATATCACGTTCGAAAGGGTACCATCTGGAACCTGGCCCTCTCTCGCGGCGCGGATCAGAAGCCGTTTTCCGGGTTCGTGACTGGGAGCATGGTCCGGGAATTGTTTCAGGCTCAGGCCGACAATCGCGGCCGAGCGCAACTGACGCTTCCCGTCCAAGGTGGCAACATCGCTCTCCGAGTGTTCGAGTTGTCTCCGATGACGGCTGCGCTTCAGACAGGCTCTCTCGAATTGAGCCTCAACTGCGAGCCGAACTTCCGGCCGGATGTTCTGAAGCAGATCTTGCGACTGGAAGGGAAGGAACGCCGCTTCCATTTGATCGATGCCAATGGGAAGTCGGCCACGCTGCACGTACCAGATCCGATCGAGCCCGTGAACGACAAAGGAACGCTGGTGATCCGCGTCAGGATACCGTACCGCGATTCCAAGGATTTCGGCGCAGTGACGGGTCAAGTCGTCGACAATGAAGAACGGCCGATCGCCGGCGCCCGCGTGGCGGTGTCGTCGATGGGGCGACGTGAAACGAGCGACCTTCCCAACAGCACGACTACCGACGCTCAGGGACGCTACTGGCTGCGCGACATCCCGCGCCGGGCGATTGACGGCAAGCCGCTGGCGTTGCGGATCATCGCGACGAAGAAAGACTATGCGGGCGTCGAGTCGCCTGTTCTGAGCCTGAAAGACGGGGAGCGGGCAAACCCCCAGATCATCGATCCGATCCGGCTGGTCCCCGGTGTGGCGGTGAGCGGCATTGTGGTTGACCATCACGGCAAACCTCTGGCCGGGGCCGAGGTCCAGTCCAACCAGGTCTCTGTCTACCCGGGCCAGTCGGGCGCTATTCAGTCAATCCGGACCGATGACCAAGGACGATTCACGATCCGCGGTCTTCACCGAGGCGTGACGAACCTCTTCGTGACGAAGGGCACCATGTTCAAGAGTTGGATCTATCTTGCAGATGGCTCACTCGAGGAACCCCGTTTCCAGCTCCCGGAGCGTCGACCTGAATTCGATGTCAATCCTGCACTTCTGCGCACACCTGCTCCCAAGCCGCCTGCCCCGGGTCAATCTGCCCCGGAGTGGGACGTGGGCCCATGGTCCGACGGCCGAGCCCGCAAGCTCGCCGATCATCGAGGTAAGGTCGTCGTGCTCTATTTCTGGGGGATGGTTTTCTGGGAGAGCGTCAGCGAGCTAGAGGCTCTGGGCAAGCTCGCTACCGAGTTCGAGCTGCGCGGCGTTGAGTTCCTGGCGATTCATAACGCTGAGCCCGACGCGGAATATGTCCAGAAACAAGCGCAAAAGGCGCTCGCATTCAAGAATGCTTCGCTCGTATTCGCACTGGATCAATCCAGAATCGTCGGCCACGCCCGGGGCAAAACGGCAGATCGCTACGGCGTCAGCAGAGGTCCGGCTGTGATCTTGATCGACCGCGCGGGCAAAATCGCCTTCCGCAGCGACACCGTAACCGGCGACCGCAACGTGACAGCCCTGTTCCACCAGATGGCCGCCGATCCCAAGACGATCACCGAGACGAAGGCCAACGAAATCGTTGAGCGGACGCTGGCCGACGAGATCGAAAAGGTCCTGAAACAGTAAAGACCGAATGGTTCTGTCACGACGTCCGTCAACGGCTCTTCGCCATCCAGGCATGCCGTCGATGCAGAATACGGCACATCTTTTGCTCACTGAAAGGCACCCGTTGAATCGGGTCGATCCCACTGCGCGAATCGACCGAATTTCCCAGTTTATCAACTCGTGGGATTTGGGCGTGAAACTCGGAGTTCAAACCCTGTACTCTTCGGCTGGAAACCGTTTCGTGCAGATGGCTCCGAGGCGCAGTCACCGTGAACGGTTGTTGAGTGGCCGCGTTGGACGCGGCCGTTCAAGGGAAGAGATCGTGTTTGGGTGCCGACAGAGGATCAAGTCATTAAGGAGCATTCAATCATGCGGCGCATCCTGGGACTGTGTGTGATACTGGCCCTTTCGACTGCCCCCGCGTATGCCTGGCAGGAACCCGCGGTGAGTACTCCGGTTCCCAACATCCATGCATCTGGGGCAACGGGGGTAACAAATTCGGCGTCCAATGTGCTTCAAGGGACGACGACGGCTCCGGCCACGACCACCATGACAAGTCAAGGAACCATGGTGGCGACTCAGCCCGGTGCAGCGATCGCGACTCCGACGGGGACGCCGACCTACTACTATTATCGGACTGGTCTCTTCGGCAGAAGGATTCGGATGGTGCCGGCAAACTCGTACACGGTGACCTCCGCCCCGGTTTACACGGCTCCGGCGCCGACATACTACGCGCCCGTGCGACGAGTCTGGCCGTTCGGTCTCTTTCAGCGCCGGTTCAACCAGAACGTGACTCCATACACAACCACAACCTACTACACAACACCGGGCTACTACACGACGGGCTATTATGGCCCGATCGCGTCCACCAATACGGTCCCGGCACCCGGTATGCCCTCGACGGCTACCCCCGCGAGCACCGCGGCTCCCATCTATACCACAACGACGTATGACGTCCCGACGGGTACGCCAGCGCCAGCGGTTACGGTCCCCAATAGCGGGGCGTTGCCTCCGGTCATTCCCAATCGGATCAGCCCGAAGTAGGTGACCGACGCGCCGGGAGGCTCGGTGAGCCAAATCATTCGTGAGCGGATCGCTCAGTCTGATTTGGACGAGCCGAGCCAGCCCAGGGACCTTCTGTCTGAGTCTCAGCTCTCAACCGATCCCAGCGATTCCGGCGGATTTTGAGCGCCCGAGCTCAAACCGCCGGTGTGGAGTTCTCCAGCCTTGAGTTAGTCTCGGGGACGATCGACAGCGTCAGCCCCATCAAATCTTCGTGCAAGTCGCGGACCTGGCCGTCTTCCCACGTCTTCTTCATCCGCTCGGTGTGATCGACCGTCGCCGCGGCGTTGCGCTCGATCTGCTGGCGTTGAAATGCCGGCTGCGCCGGCCGGCGCTGCCGCCGCCGGCATTCCCCTTCGCGCGTCAAGAGACCCTGGCCCACGAGCGGCGTCGGCCACTGCGTGAGCTCGTCGTTCATGAGATTAAAGGGGCGTACAGCTCTGGCGCACGGCTTTCGATGATGGGAAAAAGGCCTCCCTTGGCGTACTGCTCGAAGTGAGGCGCGGCGCGATGGGCGTCGAGCGCGGCCTGGTCGTCATATTGCTCGTACAGGAAGAACTGCCGTGGGTTACTGAGCGATCGGTGCGCCACGTACATCCGGCAACCCGGTTCGGCGCGGGTGTGCTCGGTCAGCCTGGCGAATAATGCGATGGCCTCATTTTCGTGCCCTGGCTTGATGACGTAGGTGACGGCGACGCAGATCATCGAAACCTCCAGCCTCGATTCCCGGAGAGATCCCAGTTAGATTCAAGGAAACCATAATCGACCACGGTGCGACAACGCCAGCTCGAGCTCCTGATCCCTGCATCCGAATTCCGGTATCCGAAATCCAAAACATGGGGCCGGCGCGCTGCGCCCGGGAGAGTCTCCATGAGCCGATCCACAGAACCCGCGCCTGGATTAACCGTGGCAACGACCGACGAGATACGCGGCGAGTTCCCGGCACTGGAGCGCATGGCGGGCAGTGATCGGGTTGCTTATTTCGATGGGCCGGGGGGCACCCAGGTTCCCCGCTCGGTGGTCGAGGCGATGGCCGATTACCTGTTGCGCCACAATGCGAACACCCACTGGACATTTCCGACCAGCACCGAGACTGATCGGGCGATCCATCAGGCACGATTAGCTCTGGCCGATTTTCTCAACGCCTCGCCGGATGAAATCACGTTCGGCCTCAATATGACCACGCTGACGTTCCACCTGGCAAGAGCCCTGGGGCGTCGTCTCGGGCCGGGGGATGCCATCGTGGTCACCGAGCTGGACCACCACGCCAACATCGACCCCTGGCGCGATCTGGAACGCGAGCGAGGCGTCACCATCCTTCAGGTTCCCATGATCCCCGAAACCGGCGAGCTCGATTGGAACGCCCTGGACCAGTGCCTTACCGACCACCGCACCAGGCTGCTCGCGATCGGGGCGGCTTCCAACGCGCTGGGAACGATCAACGACGTTGCGCGTGCAGTCGCGATGGCGCGGGAGGCGGGAGCCGTGTCATTTGTCGATGCCGTGCATTTCGCGCCCCATCAGCTTGTCGACGTCCAGAGATGGGGCTGCGACTTCCTGGCTTGCTCGACGTACAAATTCTACGGGCCGCACCTCGGCGTGCTTTATGGCAGGCGAGAACAGCTTGAGTCGCTGGAGGTTCCCAAGCTCCAGCCTGCGCCCGAGACGGTGCCAGAACGTCTGGAATCCGGGACGCAGAACCACGAGGGGATCGTCGGCGCGGCGGCTGCCGTCGATTTTCTCGGTTCCCTCGCACGAGAGACGGACCGTACGAGATCGGCAACCCGGCGCGCGCGGCTGCTCGCCGTCTTCGACATGCTTCACCAGCGGGGCGCCGCTCTCTTTGAGCAGCTCTGGGAAGGCCTGAGCCGGATCGAGGGTGTCCGGCTGTTCGGGCCCCCGCCTGCGGCGCCGCGCACCGCGACGCTTGCCTTCACGGTCAAGAACCTGCCAAGCGAGGAAGTCGCCCGGCGGCTCGCTGTCCGGGGCATCTTTGCTTCTCACGGCGACTTTTACGCCCAGACCGTGACCCGGAGACTTGGCCTGGCCGACCAGGGACTGGTCCGGGTTGGCTGTGCCTGCTACACAACCGGCGACGAGGCCGCGAGAGTTGTCGACGGGATGCGCTCGATTGCGCGGGGGGGCGAGTAGAATTCCCCGCCGGGCTGGGCGCGGCTACTTCGCAAACTCGGCATGAGGGTGTGTCGTGTAGAAGTGATGATGCCGGTTCGGGTCGTGGAAGCGGTAGAGGGGCACTGTTCCGGGCTTCGGGTCGCGATAGACGTAGCATGCGATGCCTCGGGGCCGATAGCCAAGCTTGCCGGAAGCTTCGCCGGTCGGCGAGGTCGTGTAGAGGTCGTCGCGGCCGGTGTGCCATCGATAAAGCGGGATCGCATCAGCCACAGGATGGTCAAAGACATGGCAGGCGATGCCGTCGCTGACGGAATTGGGGCGGTCGGGTGCTCCCGCGGCTGTCGTGTAGAAATGAGAGCCATTCCTGGGATGGAGCCAGCGGTAAAAGGGGACGGTTCCCGGCTGCGGCTCGGCAAAGACATGCCCGGCGACTCCTTCGAGCCGGAATCGCGTCACGTCGAAATGCAGGACCACCTCCGGCGCCGCATAATCAATGCCGCAGAAGATGCCGTATTCCTTGAACACGGTGACGCGCTTCGTGATCTCGTCATTCAAGCGCTGGTTGAGGCGAGACGCCCGGCCGCTGGCGATCTGGGTCACCAGCTCGTCGAAGTATTGGCCCAGGAACCGAGCGACGACTCCGGAAAACCCGTCGAGCTCCCGTTTCTTGACCTCATCGATTTCGATCCGGAACCGGGGCGCACCGTCCAACCCCGGCTCGATGTTGACCTTTGCCTTGACATCGAAGCGAAATCTCCGCCAGCCTTCCGGCGTCTGCGGACTGCGGCCGGCCCACTCCGACAAAGGACCGGTCACGGGAGGATGGAACTCACCTTCGATCTGGCAGGCGACCAGGAAGCGGCGAGTCCGCGGCTCGATCGCGGTCAGCCGGTACGAGTGGACGGTACCGCGATACCGCCCGGCTTTCTCGAATCGACACGGCGGCAGCTTCTCGACGACTCCGTCGAGGAAGTCTTTGCCGAGCTTCACCTGAGCGCCGGCCTCGACCCGTCCGTGCGCGAGCACCGACCAGCCGAGGACACCGAGAAAGATCGAATGCCTCCATCCTGGCATCGGCACTGGATCTCCGGCGCAACCGCCCGGCGGCGAATCGACACGACGGGTCGCCTGTCCGCCGCACGGCATGGCTGCCATGTCCCCGACGGACGCTTGGCGGTCTTTCTAACGATATTCGGCCGATCTGGCCAGGGGAATTGATGGTAGCACGATGCCGGCAGTCCCGAGCGGTTGAGGATTTATCGAGGCATCGTCACTCCTTTTTGCTCCGTTCATATCGGCCCACCAGGCGGCCTTCCGCCAGGATGTGGTCCGCGACGGCCTTGAGCACGTCAGCTCTTGTGGCCGTGGGCGCCAGGTCGAGGCTGGCATCCAGCGCGTACAACCGGAAGAAATAGCGATGGGTACCACTCGGCGGGCACGGCCCGCCATAGCCGGTCTTGCCGAAGTCGTTCTTGCCTTGTTGCGCGGACAGGAGATCCGTGGCGGCTGGGTCGACTCCCACCATCTTGTCAGCGGCAATGGTCTGATCCGCCGGAATTCCCGCCTTGAGCCCCTTGACCTGGGCCGGCAAGTTAAAGACGACCCAGTGCGACCAGGTTCCGCCGGGCGCATCGGGGTCGTCGCAGATGAGGGCCAGAGCACGTGCCGATTCCGGAACCCCCGACCATTCCAGGGGCGGCGACTGATCCTGACCGTCGCAGGTAAACGGCTTGGGAATATTGCCGTTGTCGGTGAATTC
This sequence comes from uncultured Isosphaeraceae bacterium, assembly GCA_963781785.1. GTDB lineage: Bacteria > Planctomycetota > Planctomycetia > Isosphaerales > Isosphaeraceae > CAWAHD01. Next base: position 4,163,846 of record CAWAHD010000002.1, read on the forward strand.
CGAACTGTGCATGGCGATCGAAAGCCGGCCGGGCGCTTCGGCAGGAAGCGGGTCAGATCGCGCCAGCCGGAAGTCAGGATCACGACGAACACACAGGCAACCCCAACCGCTGGCACGATCGCACGAGCCCGGACATCTCGCAGAGCCATGGGCAAATTCTCTCGGATTGGATCAACGTGCGAAAAGGCAAAACCCCGCGCCAGCCGCGCCCGTTCCGTTGGCGGTAGGCGAGGTCACTTCTGATTGCACGCGCTCAAGTGATGATCATTGGCGGCTTCCGTCCGTCATGATCCGTGCACTCGGAAGAGTATGCAAGATCCAGACCGAGATTGAAGTGAGGGCGCCCCCGGGAGCGCGGGCGCCCGTGTCGATGATGAGTTCATCATTCTGGCGACGGAGCAGCGCCCGCCGGTGCTGCCGGCGCGGTATCGGCGGAACCGTTTCCAGGAGCGCCATCAGGCGTGGCTGGGGGCACGGGTTGTAGAGGAACAGTCTCCGCGCGCGGAGCGTCGGCTGAAGCGGGCGCGGAAGCGGGAAGGACGCCCAACGGCACGGGCGCTCCCGACGGGCGAGCGTCAGCGATCTCGGGCTCTCCCGTCAAGGCCCGGGCTGGTGCGAGATCTGCACTCGGGGCAGCTCGGGGCGCCGACCCCGGGCCGGGCCCTGCCGCGCCCGGCAGACCTTGCGGGAGAGGAGCATTCAGGGAAGGACCGACGCCGTGTCGGGGGTTCACGCCCTTCAGCCTGCCCTCCAGACCGGCCAATGCTCGTTCCAGGTTGTTCAAGCGCTGCTCGAGCCGGTCGACGCGCGCGGCCAGGGAATGGGTTTGGGAATGGAGTGCACGCGGGGTGGCCCCCATCCCGGGTCCTTGAGCAAGTTCAGGCGGCGGTCCAGTCACAGGCGGGTTGATTCCTGGGGGCAACGGCGGCACAGCGGCCGCCGCCGGCGTCGGGGCGATGGCTGGCACGGGTACCGCTGGCGGCACTGGCGCAGCGGCCGGCGCCGGCATTGGAGCTGCGCCTGCCGCTAGGCCAGCCGGCGCCGCCGGTTCGGCCGGAGCAGCGGGCGGCGGCGGCGGTACGGGCGTCGGGAAAGCCGAAGCCGACGGGTTTCCGTGCGCTGTCACGGGCGCAGTCGGGCTTCCCGGTACAGGTACCAGCACGCCGTATGCCGGGACCGACGCGGCACCCGCGCTTCGACCGGAAGGCGACGCCGATGCGGGCACCGTGGGGATGGCCTTTTCCAGGACTTCCAGGAGCCGGTCGAGCTTTCGTTCGACGGCCCTGAGCCGGTCCTCATCCGAGGGTGGACTCTGCGCCCCGACGCCGACTCCGGTCGTGATCAGGGCCACGGTGGCGAGGCCCAGGATCACCAACTTCAATTTGCCCAGCAACATGGCTTTCAGGACTCCTTCGGTGAGGGTGACCACCGAGGTCGAAACGACTCCGGTGAGGGAAGAACCCGACGCAACCAGGGAGGCGCCTCGGATGGTGGAATCAGCGAGCAGCGTTGGAACCGTCACGGCGCGAGCATCGGCGGTCAAGGCCGACGCGAGGCCGGCGGCCGAGAGGGCCAACCCGCGATGGGTCAGGCGATCGCGCAGTCGCGTTTTGGCTCGCGCCAATCGGCTCGACAGGGTTCCTTCAGAGACCCCAAGCCGGCCTGCGGCTTCCCGGCGGGACAACCCCTCGAGCTCGCAGAGCACGATGGCGGCCCGATGGCGTTCCGGCAGCCGAGACAGCTCTTCATCCAGGATTTCCCGCAGCTCGTTTGAGTCGATGGGGTCGGGCTGCTTGAAGGTCGACATGGCGCCCAGCCGATTCTCTCTGGCCCGCTGGCGGGTCGCTCGGGCACGAGCATCCAGCGCCGCCCGGCGGGCGACGCCGTGAAGCCAGCACGCAAGCTGCTCTCGCCGGGCGATCCCCGATGCCTTGCGGGCCAGCACAAAGAACGTGGCCTGAAAAGCGTCCTCGGCCGCGTGCCGGTTTCCCAGAACGCGGCGGCACACCCCCAGTACCATCGCCCCGTGCCGGGCCACTAGGACCGCGAATGCTCCCTCGGGGGTTTCTCGATCACCGGACACAAATCGCTCGAGCAGATCCTGGTCACTGAGCAACCCCGCCGCCCCAAACTGGAACAGCGTGTTCAGGTTCCTCAAGACCTCTCGCGAACTCGCGCCGGTCATCCCGCCGTCTCCCAGACTTTCGATCTCTCTGCCCCTACTACTTGTCTTCGAGCCGGCCGCGCGTCCATTTCTTTTTATTTCTTGCAACGATGCCAGATACTTCCAGGTCGCCGGAAGGGAACGTAAAATCAATGATGGTCGCAGAATGCGATAAACCTGTGATCCCGGCGGGTCTTCAACTCAGAGTCGGGGCCAACGCGAATGAGCTTTCCCTTCCCCGGTATGGACCCTTGTGAAGCTTGTTGCTTTGATCGAAGTCGTGAGCCCCACCAACAAGGCCGCCGGTCCCGGCCGCGTGTCTTACCAGGCGAAGCAACCGGAAACGCTCGAGCGGGACTGCCATCTGATCGAGATCGACTTGCTTCGCAACGGCCGCCACGTCCTGTGCGTCCCCGAATGGCGGGTTGAGTTCCTCCGCCCGTTTCATTCTCTCTGCTGCGTGAGTCGATGGCCAGCGCGGAACCGGTACGAAGTTTATCCGCTTTTGCTCCGACAACGGCTGCCGCGCCTGAAGATCCCGCTCGGGGATGACGACCCCGACGCCGTGCTGGATCTCCAGGCCGCTCTGGAGCAAGTTTACACTGAAGGCCGGTACGCACGCCGGATCCGCTACGATCAGCCGTGCGAACCGCCGCTTGCACCGGATGATCAAATCTGGGCGATCGAGCAGCTCGCCACGTTTCGATCGAAGTCATGAAATGTCGTGTCTCGGGCCAAGCATCGTCCGGAATTCAGGGCGATTCCGGTTTCGGCGCACGTGCTTTGGACTTGTTACCGGACGATCGCATAGGCAGCACAGACGCAAATGCAGCGAAGCCGTGCTGTACCGGCTGAGGGACCGTTGCCAGCCGGCTGGTGAACTCCGGCCCCCGGATGTCCCGCCCGGCGGCCTGGCAAAGCGCCGCTGCCTGTGCGGCAACGGCCTCGTCGTAAGGCTCCAGGGCGGGCAAGAGCCGTGCTGCTTCGATACCGACTCGCTCGATCACGCGCTCGGCATAGCCCTTTGGGCTGGTCCAGGCTGCATCGCCATCGCCGTCGATGTAGATCGGGTTGGAGACGCCCAGGACGCGCGGCGTCCAGGAACGCGACGTGGGCCGGTAGGGGCGAGGAATCGCCCAGAACGGAGCCGTCACGCCGGGTCCGGAGGCGACGGCGACCAGGTAAACGTCGTGTCGGGGGCGCGGAATCTCCCACGTGAAGCTGACCTTGACGCCCGGCCGGGAACCGGCCTTGACCTCGACCGGCCGCTCGAACAGCTTGACACCGTCGGCATACAGTTCGATGCGATCGGCATGCGACCAGGATGGCCCCAGCACGGTCGCCGTCACCCGCAACTGGGGCTTCGAACCGGTGACCAGGTCGCCCTCCTGGAAACGTTCATCCACGGTCAGTTTCGTCAGGAGTCCCAAACTGACGCTGGCTCGGCCTTGGCGCAGTGCTCGGCACGCAGAAGCGACGTCGATGTGGGCCGGGTCGTCGTCGCGGCAGGCCACGTAGGTGCGCCCCTGGCCGACGATGTAACGAGCGACGTCGTGGCTGTCGCTCCCACCCACCGCCGTCATTCGCTCGCCATGGTTCAAGAGCGCCATCCAGTCGCGCACCAGTCGCATCGGGTCGGACTGGAGCGCACCCGAGTTGATCACCTCAATTGCGTCGACGCCGATCGCGCCGCGGACATGCCGGCCGATGGCCGGGTTGAACTGCTGCGGGTCGAACGGCCGGAATCCGGCGTGCAGGTCGCGCGGGTGGTTCAGGATCACCACGGACGGGGCCGTTGCGGCCGAGCGAATCGTGTGCAGAAGCCGGGGCCAATCGGTGATACCGGAATCGGGGACCGAGCCGTCGATCGGAAATGGGAAGGCATTGAAGTGGCCGGCCCGCGTGGTCACCTCGTCGCCGGTCACCGGCGTGAAGAACGCCCGCACACGCTGACGCTCTGCGACCGGGCCCAGGTCGGTGAAGATGTCGTGGTCGGTCGCGATGGGGAGCTCGATCGCCTCGCCGGCCAGGGTGACGACCCGCTCGTCGATCGAGGCATCGCCGTGGCCGCTATGGGTCAAGGTGTGCACGTGCGTGTCGCATGCGATCAGCCCCGGCGTCGGCACCTCGCGGCGGATGGCTAACGCGAGCGAATGCGTCCGTCCCTCGGCAAGGGTAAGCGTTTGCGTTGCCACGCCGTACTCGAAGCCGCGCGAAGCGAAGACCGTCGCCTCGCCGGGAGGTAGGCCAATCTTGGCCCGGCCGACGGGCGTATAGACGACCCCCGGACGCGCGGCCAGGTGTGAACCCGGCCAGATAACCAACGGCGCGAGTACGCCCGCCTGAACGGTGACCGTGATCCGGCACGGCAAGGGTTTCCCCGTGTCAGCGTCGTTTACCGAAACATCGAGGGTCGCCCGTCCGACGGCCTCCCGCGGAGGTCGCTCGTCGAGCGAGACCTGGTCGATCACGATGTCGTCAACCTGGCCGGGCGATTCGATCGAGAGCGTGTTCGCGCCATCGCGGAGCGTTCCAGGCGGAACCGGCAACGCGTGCCAGAGCGCTGCCTCCATGGCAAGCAGCCGGCCGATCACCCGGCCGTTCAAGCGCACCGGCCAGTCGAGCTTGACGTTATGCTGGCGAATCAGCAGCGTGGTTGGGCGCGTGTTGGCATGACCGTCAAAGCTGAGCTTGAGCGCGGGGCCCTCTGGTTCGTCCCCAGCGAACTCGTCCCACTCCGGCCGTCCGGCGATCCCCAGGTGATGCCGCTTCGAATCGATCACTGCCTGCGCGTCTGCCTGACGGGTGGTCGCGAGGAAGACCAGAGCGAGACGAGTGCCGATCGTTGCCCATGCTCTAACACTGCCCGCACACGGGCAATCTCTGGTCACGCGTGTGTCCTTCCAATCAGGTCACTGACGTCGGGCGCAGACGTTTTGATATCGACTCCGTGATCCTGCCTGGCTCCCGCGTCGGACTGCGACAGCAAGTAACGAACGATACATTCGCAGGAAACGCGCCGGATCTTGCCTTTGCGGCCCAATCCGGTGGCAAGCTGGGAATTACGCTTCGGTGCGTGAACGGCTCGATCGATTAAGGGATCGAGGAACAGGCCAGAAGGGACTCCCGGAAGAGATCCCGCCTCCCGCACCATGTCAGTCGGGCTCGAGCAGCGTAGAGGTTCCGCCGCTGCGAATTCCGCTCTTTCTCGTGGTGGTGCATCAACGGTTTGTGGGTCAGTTCCGTGGGGCGGTCCGGGCCCATTGGCCCGGCCGCCTCGCCGGTTCTGACTCGAGCGAACAGAGCGGTGACTGTGCGCGCAACAACTGACCGCACCGGACCCCCGTTCCTGCACGATCCGGATCAGACTCGATCGGTCCAGGTTGGATCGACCGGCCCGATCGATTCCCGCGCCGAAATCAGTTGTCCTTCTTCTTCCCGGCTCCCTTCTTCCTCTGGATCTCGATCTTGGAGGCGACGTTCTTCTCGTGGGTGATCTTGACGCTGACGCCCTTCTTGCCGGCGTCCTGGGCCTTCTTCAGACCTTTCTCCAACTTCTCCAGGTCGACCTTGGCGTTACCCTTCTTCGAGACCTGTTCCGTGTCATCCGTGATCGTGATCACGATTTCCTTTTCGTCGTCGCCATCCTTCTTGACGACAGTGATCTTCTTGCCCTCGACGTCGACCTTGGTCATGACGCCCAACAGCTCCTCGGCAACGACCGACGCCACGAGACCCGTAGCGACGATGCATGTGGTCACCGCGAGCAACAACTTGCGGCGGCTAAGCATGAGAGGCTTTCCTCCAAAAAGCAGAACGATTTTGCGCCCAGCCGTAGACCGTCGGCATCTCCGGGCGGAGGCGCCCTTGGGCGGCCCATCGCCAAGCTGGGATCGCGTTATTATTAACACCGGTGCCCCCGCGAAGTAGTGGGCACCGCCCCCGCGCACTGATTTATTCATCGGAAAACACTCCGGCCGGGGTTTTCCGAGCACCATGCCGGGCCGGTTGACGCCGATATGTTAAAGATCCATAACGAGACGTCAGTTCCACACCACTCGTTGCATTCCTCGAGCCGGACACAAAGATCATGAGGCAACAGCCGGTTTTGCCGGCGTCGCGAGGAGTACCGCCAGTCGCGTCGAGCGCGCGCTCGAACTGGCGGATCCGTCGATTCGTGTTTCGGTACCGGGGCAGATCGTCAGCCCGACCGGACGCTGAGCTCGAAACCGTTGCCGACCGTGACGCCGCAGCTCGTGAAACCCGGCAGCACTCGCACGCGCGCGACGAATAGATGCGAGCTCTTGCGCGTGTGTCGCGGTGTTGTCGGTTACCAGGATACACCGCGGCGCCAGAGTGGGCCGGACAGCATCGAGATAGGCGCCGCTTTCTGCTTTCGTCGCATCGACCTAGACGAAGTCGAAGAGTGCAGGAGGCTGGAGGGAGGTCAGAATCTGCCGTGCATCACCCTGGTAGATCGTCACGGCGTCGCCAAGACCCGCGTCCGACAGGTTCCCCGATGCGGCCGCGACCTTCTTCGGGTCGTGGTCGATGCTATGAACATGACCGCCATGCTGCCGCGCCGCAGCAGCCAGGTGCAAGGTCGAGAACCCATGGACGACATTCGACATTGGATTCGGCTTTGCTATACTTCGAAGGGCGAGTACACAGGTTTTGACTTGTTGGAGAGTGAGTCCCTTGTGAATCGTGAGCTCGCCGGCACACGCGCGGTCGGTGATGAGGGTTCAGCGATCCTATCGGAATGACTGCGTAACGGCCGCCGGCCATGACTTTTGGCGAGTGAGGCTCCTCTCCCTCCGGAGATCGACCAGCGATGAGGATCCGATTGCGGACCTGCTCGGGACACATCTTCCCGCGCGGCTCAGCGATAGGCCGCGGTTCTCTTCCTGTTGGGGTTGCTGGCATTCTCCTGGCGATCGTCGGCGGTTGCCAGACCAACACGCCGAAGGTCGCGCCGGCCGAGCCGCCCGCCGTGCCGGTCAGCTTGCCGCTCAAGCGCGAAGTCGTCGACTACGTCGAATTCACGGGACAAACCAAGGCGGTCATCTCCGTCGACATCCGCCCCCGGGTCACCGGTTACCTGGTGAAAATGCCGTTCCAGGAAGGGGCTGAGGTCAAGGAGGGGGACCTCTTGTTCGTGGTCGATCCTCGGCCCTATAAAGCCCAGCTCGATCAGGCGCAAAGCCAGGTGAACCTGTACCTGGCTTCACTCAAACTGGCGAAAACCACCCTCGCCCGCGACCGCGCCGTCAATGCCCAGGTGCCCGGTTCCATCAGCCAGCAACAGTTCGATCAGGAACAGGCCGTCGTCGATGAAGCCGAGGCCAGGGTCAAAGCCTATGAAGTGAACATGGAGCTTTACAGGCTGAACCACGAATTCACCAGGGTCTTGTCGCCAATCGACGGCCAGATCGGCCGCTACGTCCTGCAAATCGGCAACCTCGTCAACCAGGATCAGACCCTCCTGACCACGGTGGTGTCGGTGGACCCGATGCACGTCTGGTTCGAGATGGACGAGCCCACCCTGCTGCGCATCCGCCGGGCCGTCAGTGAGGGGAAGGTCCAGGCGCCCACCGACGGAGGCAAGTTGCCCATCTCCATGAAGCTGCAAGGCGAAGAGGGCTATCCGCACGAGGGGTACGTCAACTTCGTCAACAACCAGGTCAACCCCCAGACGGGCAGCATCCTGGTGCGTGGTGTGTTCCCGAATCCGCTGCCAAAGAAAGGCCCTCGTCTGCTCTCACCCGGAATGTTCGCACGGATCCGCCTGCCGATTGGCGGAGCGCACAACGCGCTACTGGTCATCGATCGGGCTGTGGGGTCGGACCAGGGGCTCAAGTTCGTGTATGTGCTCGACGCCGAAAACAAAGTCCAGTCCCGCCGGGTCACAACGGGGGCGCGCCAGGAGGATGGCATGAGGGTAATCGAGGAAGGGCTGAAGCCGGATGACTGGGTGATCACCGGCGGCATTCTGCAAGTCCGGCCGCGGATGGTGGTCAGGCCGGACCGTGTGCCCATGCCGACCTTGGGACAGGCGCCCGTGGACAATACAGCGGCTGCCGAAACCAAAACGCCGCCCGCTGAAGCCAAAACGCCGCCTGCCGAAACCAAAACGCCTGCCGCGCCGACACCCGCACAAGCCAAGCCCTGAAGCGAGCGATCTCCGTGCTCTCACGCTTTTTCATCGATCGACCGATCTTCGCGACGGTTCTCTCCGTCGTCATCACCTTGATCGGTGCGATCGCGTACAGGTTCTGGCTGCCGGTCGCCCAGTATCCCCGGATCACGCCGCCCGGAGTGGCGGTGACCATCAATTACCCGGGGGCAAGCGCTCAGGTGGTGGCGGATACGGTGGCAGCCGTGATCGAGCAACAGGTCAACGGCGTCGCAGGGATGCTCTACATGTCCTCGCAGATGGGCAACGACGGCTCGTACACACTGACGGTGACCTTCGATATCGGCACCGACGTCAACTCGGCGCTCGTGATGGTGCAGAACCGCGTGGCGCTGGCCATGCCGCAGTTGCCAACCCAGGTGCAGAACCAGGGGATCACGATCCGCAAGAAAACCCCTGATATCTTGATGATGGTCAACCTGCTTTCGCCGGACGGCCGCTACAACGACATTTACCTGAGCAACTTCGCCACGATCTACATCAAAGACGAGCTGCTGCGCGTGTACGGGGTGTCGGACATCAACTACATGGGCCAGCGCAACTACTCGATCCGCATCTGGCTGGACCCGCAGAAGCTGTCGGCCCGTAGCCTGACGGCCATGGATGTGGCCGCCGCCATCCGGAGCGAGAACGCGGATGCACCGGCCGGACAAGTCGGCCAGATGCCAGTCTCCGGGCGACAGCCGTTCCAGTTTCCGGTCGATACGCTGGGCCGGCTTACCGAGCCCGAGCAGTTTGGGTCGATCGTCGTCAAGGCCACCAGCCCACGTCAATCACACGAGCCGGCGACCGCGATTGTCCGCCTTCGCGACGTCGCGCAGATCGAGCTCGGTGCCCAGAACTACAACCAGTCTTGCACCTTCGATGGCCATCAGTCCGTAGGCCTGAGCATCTACCAGCTTCCTGGAACCAATGCGCTCGACGTCGCCAACCGCGTGCGAGCCAAGATGGAGGAGCTCAAAACCCGCTTTCCCGACGGGGTGGATTATGACATCGCCTACGACACAACCCCCTACATCAGCGAGTCGATCTCGGAGGTCGGCTGGACGCTGATCACTGCGGTCATCCTGGTCGGCATCGTTGTGCTGGTCTTCCTGCAAGACTGGAAGGCCATGATCCTGCCCATGATCGATGTGCCCGTCTCCTTGATCGGCACGGGCGCGGTCATGGCGGCGATGGGGTTTTCGCTCAACATCCTCACCTTGTTCGGCCTGGTGCTGGCGATCGGCATCGTGGTCGACGATGCCATCGTGGTGCTGGAGAACACCGAGCGGATGATCGCCAAAGGGCTGGATGCCCGTACCGCCACGATCAAGGCCATGGAGGAGATCACCGGCCCGATCCTGGCCATCACTCTGGCGCTCTGCTCGGTGTTCGTGCCGTGCTGCTTCCTTGGAGGCATCACCGGCCAATTTTTTCGCCAGTTCGCGGTGACGATCGCGGTCTCAACGATCATCTCGGCCATCAACGCCCTGACCATGACGCCGTCACGTGCGGTCTTGATCTTCAAGACCGAGGAAGGAAGCCACGGGCATGAGTTCAAGCGGGAAGCCTTGCCCTGGTGGTTCTTCGGAGCGGCCGGCGGAGTGCTGGCCGTCGCGTACGGGCCGTTCTACCTGGCCGGGCGGTTGGGCCTGCCCGGCACAACCGGGGGTGAGGCCGGCGCGTTTGAAGCCGCCAAGCGGATGCCCTGGACTGCCATCGCTCTCTACTTCGCCATGGGCGCGGTGGCCGGGGCACCGATCGGCTGGATCATCATCCGGCCGGTCAACGCCGTACTGGGGTGGCTGTTCAAGGGCTTCAATCGCCTCTTCGACGGGCTTACTCATGTATATAGCTGGATGATTGGCAAGCTGCTCAAGATCAGCGCGGTCGTACTCCTCGTGTACGGCTGCCTGGTGGTGGTGACCTACTGGGTCTTCCAGCAGGCGCCGACGGGCTTCATTCCGCAGCAAGACCAGGGCCGGTTGATCGTGAACGTCCAGTTGCCCGACTCCGCGTCGCTGTTGCGCACCAAGGATGCCATGAAGCTCGTCGAACAGATCACCCACGAGGACCCGGGCGTGAACCACACGGTCACGATCTCGGGATTGTCGTTTCTCTTGCAGTCGAACGCCTCCAACTTCGGATCGATGTTCGTCGTGCTCAAGCCATTCAGCGAGCGGAGGGCCCCCGGTCTGCATGCCGAGGACATCATGGCCCGGCTCATTCCAGAGTTCAGGAAACGGGTCAAGGATGCCAAGGTCAGCGTGCGCAATTCCTCGCCGATCCCCGGCCTCGGCGTCGCCGGCGGCTTCAAGATCATGATCGAGGACCGGGGAGGCCGTGGCCTCGCGGACCTGCAAGAGGAAACCGACCGAGTGATCGGCCGCACGGCTTCCAGGAAGGCCGATTCGGCGAGCCTCCACGAGGCGACAAAGAATGCCGGCAAGGCGGCCGTGGCAGCCGGCCGGGTAGAGCAATCCCAGGCACCGCGGCCGCTGACCGGTCTTTCCGCCATTTCCGGTCTATCTGATGTGGCGACCGGGTTCCGCTCCAACGCGCCCCAGATCTACCTGGACATCGACCGCGAGAAGGCCGTGGCGCTGGGAGTGTCGTTCGATGACGTGAATCAGACCTTGTCGATGTGCATGGGCTCGCTTTACGTCAACAGCTTCAACCGGTTTGGCCGCCATTGGCAAGTCACCGTGCAGGCCGAGGGTCAATACCGCGACCGGGTCGAGGGCCTCAATTTGCTGCAGGTCCGGAACAAGTGGGGGGAAATGGTCCCCCTGGGCACTCTGGTCAACGTGAACGACGTCAAGAGTAATCGCGGCGGTCCGATCACCGTCACCCGCTATAACCTGTACACAGCTTCGTCCATCACCGGGAACATACGACCGGGGTTCAGCTCCGGGCAAGCTATCGCCACGATCAGCGAGACGGCCGCCGAGAGCCTGCCAATATCCATGAAGGCGGACTGGACCGAGTTGATGTTCATTCAGATCCGGGCGGCAGAAAAGAACCCGGCCTTGTACGTCTTCGCGCTGGCGGTTGTGAGCGTGTTCCTGGCACTCGCGGCCCTGTACGAGAGCTGGGCGCTGCCCTTGGCGGTGATCCTGGTGGTGCCGATGTGCCTGTTGTGCTCCGTGACCGGAGTACGGTACACGAATCGAGACGTCAACATTTTTGTGCAAATCGGTTTGGTGGTGCTGGTGGGTCTGGCGTGCAAGAATGCCATCCTGATCGTCGAGTACGCCAAGCAGAAGCGCCTCGAGGGCTGGTCGCGCGCCGATGCGACGCGCGAGGCGTGCCGGCTGCGTTTGCGTCCCATCTTGATGACCTCGTTTGCCTTCATCATCGGCGTGATTCCGCTGGCAGTGGCCGCCGGGGCCGGGGCCGAGATGCGCCGGTCCCTGGGAATCGCCGTTTTCAGCGGCATGCTCGGCGTGACTCTGTTCGGCATCTTCTTGACGCCGGTCTTCTTCTCCGTGATTCAGGGGCTCTCCGAGACGCGAGTCTTCACCGCGGGCGCCACCCGCTGGGCCGGCTCCACGATCCTGAGCGGGATGACCGGGGCGGGACTCGGTTACATGCTCGCGCGGGTTGACGTCCTGCCGGGGTCCTGGGCGGTCGAAGCCTGCGGGACAGCCGGAGCTTTCACCGCCTTGCTCGTCCTCGGCTTGCACCGGTTGATCCGGCATCCGGCCTCCGATCAAGCTCAGGCGCAATCCACCTCCGAGGATAAGGTGCTCAAGGGCGGAGATGATCCACTGTGATTTCGCGCTTCTTCATCGACCGGCCGGTTTTTGCCATCGTCCTCTCGGTGGTGTTCGTCGTCGCGGGTGGAGTGGCCGTATTCACCCTGCCCGTCGCGCAATATCCCGATGTGACCCCGCCCACAGTGCTCGTGACGGCGTTCTATCCGGGGGCCAACGCCCAGACCGTGCGGAACACCGTGGCCGCACCGATCGAGGAGCAGGTCAGCGGCGTCGAGAACATGATGTACATGTCCTCGCAGTGCACCAACGACGGCGCCTACACCCTGACCGTGACCTTCCGGTTAGGGGTCAATACCGACATGGCGCAGGTGCTGGTGCAGAACCGCGTTTCACTCGCCTTGCCGGTCATTCCGCCCCTGGTGCAGAACGAGGGCATCAGCGTCAAGAAGATGTCGCCGAACACGCTGATGATCGTCAACCTGATCTCGCCGGACGGCCGGTACGACAGCACCTTCTTGAGCAACTACGCGACGATCTACATCAAGGACGAGCTGGGGCGGCTCCGCGGCGTGGCGGGCATCACCTATCTGGGTCAGCGCGACTATAGCCTCCGTGCCTGGCTCGATCCCCAGAAAATGGCGTCGCTCAATTTGAGCGCGACCGACGTCATCACCGCCATCAGTCAGCAGAACTTGCAAGTTGCCGCCGGCCAGATCGGCCAGCAGCCTTCGACCCGCGGCCAGCAATTTCAGCTCACCATCAACACCCTGGGCCGGCTGGTCGAGCCGGAGCAGTTCGGCGCCATCATTCTCAAGGCCGGCAATCAGTCGCAGCAGATGCCGGCGTCGCCGGGGGGCTCGGCCGGCCAGGGAGGCCAGGGCCAGGGCGGGCAGACCGCCGAGCCCGCCGAGGGCGACGCGTCCGCTCAGGGCAGCGCCGGCACACAGGGGACCCCATTGCCGCAGGCGCCCGGAATCGTCCGGCTTCGCGATGTGGCACGCGTCGAGCTGGGATCGCGGCAGTATGACCAGTCGTGCACCCTCGACGGCCGCCCGTCCGTGGCGATCTCCATCTACCAGTTGTCCGACTCGAATGCACTCGAGACCGCCGATGGCGTGTACGACAAGATGAAAGAGCTGAAGACACGCTTTCCCGATGGCCTCGATTACCAGATCGTCTACGACACAACGCCCTTCATCAGCGAGTCGGTCTTCGAAGTCGGCTGGACGCTGTTCGACGCCGTCATCCTGGTCGGCATCGTCGTGCTCTTCTTCTTGCAGGACTGGAAGGCCATGATCCTGCCGATGATCGACGTGCCCGTCTCCCTGATCGGCACCTTCGCGATCATGAAGGCCATGGGCTTTTCGCTCAACAACCTGACCTTGTTCGGACTGGTGCTGGCAATCGGCATCGTGGTCGATGACGCCATCGTGGTGCTGGAGAATATCGAGCGGCTGATTGCGACCGGGCTGGATTCCAGGACTGCCACGATCAAGGCCATGGAGGAGATCACCGGCCCGGTCCTGGCCATCACTCTGGTGCTTTCCGCGGTGTTCGTGCCGTGCTGTTTCCTGGGGGGGATCACCGGGCAGTTTTTTCTCCAGTTCGCAGTGACGATCGCGGTCTCGACGATCATCTCGGCCGTCAACGCCCTCACGATGACGCCGTCACGCGCCGTCCTGATCTTCAAGACCGAGGAAGGGAGCCACGGTCACGAGCTCAAGCGAGAAGCCTTGCCCTGGTGGATCTTCGCGGTGGTGGCCGGAGGCCTCGTAGCCTGGTACGGGCCAGACTACCTGGCCGGCCGGTTTGGGATCCCCGGCGTTCCAGCGGGCGCTGCCGAAGCGCCCGAGGCGGTCAAGCGATTATCCTGGACGGCCATCGCTACCTACTTCGCCGTGGGTGCGGTCATCGGGGGAGTGATCGGCAAGATCATCATCGGGCCCGTGAACGCCGTGCTGGGGTGGCTGTTCAAGGGCTTCAACCGCCTGTTCGACCGGATGACCGCGGTTTACGGCCGGACCGTCAGCGGCGTGCTCCGCCTGAGCACGCTCGTGCTCGTGGGCTACGCCGGCCTGCTGGTGCTCACGTACTGGCAGTTCGTGCACGCGCCCACGGGATTCATTCCCCAGCAGGACAAAGGCTATCTGCTCCTGAACGTGCAATTGCCCGATTCGGCCGCGGTCGAGCGCACCCAACGTGTCATGGCAACCATCGAAAAGCTGGCGCTTTCAACGCCCGGGGTCAAGCATACGGTCGGCGTTTCGGGCCAGTCGCTGCTCTTGAACGCCAACGCCCCCAACCTGGGCTCGATGTACGTCATGCTCGAGGAGTTTTCGCATCGGCGCGGCCCCGAGCTGACGGCCGACGCCATTGCCGCAGAGCTGAAAGAGCGTTGTCAGCGTGAGGTGCGCGCGGCAATCGTGTCCGTCTTCGGAGCACCGCCGATCGATGGGCTGGGCACGACCGGCGGCTTCAAGCTCATCATCGAGGATCGCGGCAATCTCGGGCTGGAGTACTTGCAGCGGGTCAGCGATCAGATCGTGGAGCGGGGCAGGAAGACGCCTGGCCTCTCCGGGCTGTTCAACAGCTCCCGCGCGAACACGCCGTGGTTGTACCTCGACATCGACCGGACCAAATGCGTGGCCCTGGGCGTGCCGGTCAGCGAGCTTTTCAACACGCTCCAGGTGTACCTGGGCTCTTACTACGTCAACAATTTCAACGAGTTCGGCCGGTCGTGGCAGGTGAACATCCAGGCCGACCATCAATTCCGTGGCGACGTCGACGACATCGGGCAGCTTCAGGTGCGGAACAACCAGGGGCAGATGATCCGGCTGGCCACGCTCCTGGACGTGAGGAACACCAGCGGGCCGGTGATGGTAATGCGCTACAATATGTACTCTTCCACGGCCATCACCGGCAACCCTGCGCCGGGAACCAGCTCGGGCGAGGCCATCAAGCTCATGCAGGAGATTGCCGACCAGGAATTGCCGCGGTCCATGGCTCCGGACTGGACCGAGATCGCGTACATGCAGCTTCAGGCAGGCAACACGGCAACGGGCGTCTTTGCGCTGGCGGTTGTCTTCGTTTTCCTGGTGCTGGCAGCCCAGTACGAGAGCTGGAAGCTGCCGCTGGCGGTCATCCTGGTCGTGCCCATGTGCCTGCTCTGCTCGCTGGTAGGCGTGCACCTCGCCCGCCTGGACGTGAGTCTATTCACCCAGATCGGCTTCGTCGTGCTCGTCGGACTGGCGAGCAAGAACGCGATCTTGATCGTCGAGTTCGCCAAGCAGAGCCAGGAGGCCGGCGTGCCCCGCCGGGAAGCGACACTGGCGGCATGCCGGCTGCGCCTGCGGCCGATCTTGATGACCTCGTTCGCCTTCATCTTTGGCGTTGTGCCGCTCGTTCTTGCCGAGGGGGCCGGCGCCGAGATGCGGCGGTCGCTGGGAACGGCGGTATTCGCCGGCATGCTCGGCGTCACCCTCTTCGGGATCTTCCTCACGCCCGTCTTCTATTACGTCATCCAGTGGTTCGGCAGCGCGAAGCCGGAACAGGCTCATTCGAAGGCCGCTGAGAACTCGTTGTAGACCGGTTTCGCGTCACGGCTTCCCCGGGTCCCAGATCGTCGCCGCCAGGTAACGCTCGGGGCGCGATTGGTCGTGAAAATAATAGACGGCCGCGACCTTGCCATCCGGCCGCACGACCGACCGGACGTAGCCCAAGTCGCGGCTGGCGCCATCGTCGCGCAGCGTGATCGCTCCGCTCCAGGTCTTCCCGCCGTCGTTGCTCAACCGCCCATAGATGCCGAAGGGTTGTGCGCGATCCGTAGATGAGGCAAAGCCGGCCGCCTTTGAGCCGCATCAGGCTGGGCGGATTGCCCTCGCCCGTGTCGGGCTCGGGCCTGGTCAGAAACGACCAGGATCGGCCGTCATCGTGCGAGCCGTAGGCATCGATCCAGCTCTTCGGAGGGTCCTGGCGGCGGATGGTTGTGACAAGGTCCGTCGCGGAGAGTCGCACCGTCGAGGGCATGATGGCATAGCCGGTAGGCTCCGGGCCGATGAACGAGAGGAACTGCCAGGTCAGTCCGCCGTCGGTTGTGCGGGCACAGAACGGCCGGCCCTCCCGGCCGTTGGCCTTCGATGCCGTCAGGAACAGCGTGCATCGGCCCGGGCCATCGACGACGTAGTCGGTGCGGGCCATCACCCCCTTCTGGCCGAAGAGCGGCAGCGCGTAGGGGCCCGTCCACGTCTTGCCGCGGTCGTTGGAGTAATAGAACCGTGATTGACCGGCGTTCGTTTCTTCCATACGCAACGTGAGCGCAAAGTCGGGGTGGTCGAAGTGAATCGGGTCGCGCAACGGCGTGGGCCGTTCCTGGAGAGAGCCCGGCGGCATGAGCCCATGGCGCATTCCCGGCGTGCCGGCCAAAGCCCCGGGCGGATGAGGCTCTTCGACCCTCCAGGTGATCCCTGCGTCCAGGCTGCGGGCCAGCAGGAACTCCTCGGGCTGATCGTGATCAATATGGTGAAATGTCCCCCGGTCCTTGTCGTACCCACGGCTGAAACCGACGAGGATCTCATTGCCCCACGACCAGATCCCGTGGTTGGCAGGCCACCCGGCAAACCGGCCCGCCTCCCGGTAGACGACGACATGCCGTACAACCTGGGGCGGCTCGGCGGCCGGCGCCCGAGCAGCCAGACCGGCGATTGCCAGGCCGAACCACGCCAGAGACACGCCGCCCATTCGCCTCCGTCTGTTCATCGAGCTCCTCGCATCCGGGTCTTTTCGCTGCTTCCGACCGTCCTTCTTATGAGTCGTATTTCTGCCGGTGCCAGGCCAGGTAATCGCCGCCGAGAACGCGAACTGCTACGGGCGGAACGCTGGTGAGAATATAGACCCATGAATCGATTTCGTTGCCGTCATCAAGGAAGACGTGGACTTTTTCGCGTCGATATTCGTGAGGCTCGGGATCATCAGGAGCACACTTCTCGTAGTGATCCAGTATTTGCCACGTGCGCAAAGCGGAGTGAGAGTCGAGCGCATACACTTCACCAAGCACTCTATCCAGGCATCCCTCTCTGAGGAAAACGCCTGGGTAGGTCCCGAGGTCGTATAACTCACCGTGAATTTGGCCGTTCCCCACATGCGTGGAACAACGGGCCAAATTCGGGTGCGTCCCGTTGATCGGATTCTTCCGAAGAGTTCCATACACGAACAACAGATCGCCCGGCGATGATGACAACACAATCACCTTTTTCTTGACACGGTGTGAAAGCCTTGCAACCAGCTTCGCCAGGTTCTCGACGCCTTCTTCGCCTTTCGCTCTTCTCACACAGGCTTGTCCGGGAGAATGGCCCCAACGATCCCGCCCACGAGCACTCCAAGCCCAAAACCCGCAAAGATGCCCAGTACCGCCGTGGACTGGAGAGGCGCGTTCCAGATTGGACCAAGAACGGCACCCAGAGCCAGGCCAAAAATCGCCCCGGTAAGGCCCCCGAACACCATCCCTCCGACGACGGATCCAGTCCGGCCGCGGATCTCCTTCGTCCCGAACAGAATCGCCACGAAGGCACCCAGAGCGGCTGCACCACCGACCACTCGGATGATGAATCGGGCGAGATCCCCGGGCGCCCGAATCAGCGCCAAAATCGAAATGGTGAGTCGCCATCACCATGATTAGCCCCATCACGGTGAAGCCCGCGAGGGCTCCGACCAAGGCCCTGATGGTGAGGGTGGCAATTCGCTTCATCGGATTCGCCGGGTTCACGGGAGAGGAAACGACCAGGGACAGGAGCT
This sequence comes from uncultured Isosphaeraceae bacterium, assembly GCA_963781785.1. Lineage (GTDB taxonomy): Bacteria > Planctomycetota > Planctomycetia > Isosphaerales > Isosphaeraceae > CAWAHD01. Next base: position 4,181,697 of record CAWAHD010000002.1, read on the forward strand.
TCGCCATGAGCTGGTCGATGCCTTCACGGGGGTTTTCGACAATCCAGAGTATGCCAGCGCCTTCCCGCCGTTTCCATGGCGCACGTTCGTCGATTTCGCCCGGAACGGCGCAAGTAAATGCCGGCCGAGGGCAACGCCCCGGGATTTGATCCATGTATTGAGCCCGAACGATGACGCTGGCACGAATGACTGCGCAAGCCGGTTTCCTTTTGACACGGATTTAAAGGCGTGTTCTGATGGCCGTTCCGATCGATCGGGCGAAGTCATCGAGCGAGCGTGCGGCATTTGACCGTTCCCCCCTCATTCTTTGGAGGTTGCCATGGGTTGTCCCGTCGTGCATTTTGAGATTGGCTGCCGAGATAAGGCCCGCACCACGTCATTCTTCGGCACGCTCTTTGGCTGGACGATCACGGCGTCCGGTCCGGCGTCGATGATCGACACCGGCGCGGGGAGCGGAATCAACGGCCACATCACCGAGCTAGGCCACGAGCCCTTCCACTACGCCAACTTCTATGTTCAGGTGGATGATATACCGGCCTATCTTGCCAAGGCCGAATCCCTCGGGGGCAAAACGCTCGTTCCGCCGGTGACAATTCCGACCGGCACGTTCGCCTGGTTCGCCGATCCCGACGGTACCACCGTTGGGCTCTGGACGCCGAAGTCAGGGTGAGCTCCGGAGCAAACAACGCCGGCGAAAAAACAGACGCCCGGACAAGAAAACTCTGGCCGATCTGCGACGTGACCAGAGCTGACAGTGCGTCGTCGTCGCGGAGTGGTTATGATAGGCATGGACGATCTGGTACCGATACATACGGAGAGCACCCACGGCGGACGAGCTGACGACCGCCACTCAGACCGTACACGAGTCCACGATACAGGCACCACGGCTGTCGTTCGGGGAGTTCCTGCGTCGCAAGGCCGATGCGTTCGGCATCCGAGACCGGCACCGCCGCCGCCGCGAGTGGCTCGATGCGATCGAACGGCTCATGAATGAAATTCGGGGCTGGCTGCGACAGTCCGACCCGGACGGATTGCTCGACGTCGAGTCGTACGATGTCATGCGAACCGAGGGTAGCTTGGGGTCATATGACGCACCGGCGTTGAAAATTCACCTGGGCGCCGTCGAAGTCGACGTGGTGCCGGTGAGTCGCGAGGTCCCGTTCATGGCGATCAAGGGCGCTTCGGCGGCGCCCACTGAGTTTGGGGGTCGCATTGATATCACGGATGGACTGCGCACGTATAACGTCTTCCGCGCAATCCGAGATCGCAGTGACCAGTGGCAGGTCCGGCATGAACATAATCAGTTTGCATACCTGGACCGCGAGAAGTTCGAGTTGATCCTTCAGGATCTCCTCTCATGATCCGGTCGCTGGACGACGCCCGGTGCTGGTACGAAGCCGTCAAGAAGCTCGTTGGGATTTGGAACCTCCGATTGCCTGGTACTGTGCTGGCGGCAGGCTCCCCGATCTCACCACCAGGTCAGCTCAGCACCGCGCAACCTCAACCAACCGATCGCCGACGGTGACCCATCGGACTCGGGGATTGCCGCCGTTGACGACCGACATGTCAGCCCCTCCGGCACGAGGTGAGAGTATAACAGCCTTGGAAGAAGACACGAACCTGGCGACCGTGACGATTCAGAAAGCCCAGGCCAAGCTGACCGATTCGATTCACCGGCTTACACCAAGCGAGGAATCTCGTTGATATGTTGCCAATCGACAAAGCGAGGGAAAGCCGCTTTGACGCGCTCGACGGTTCGTCGAACTTCGGCCACGCTCTTAAGCAGTCGCCTACTCCTCGGAATGAGACTCATTTGATGGCCGTGTTGCCACACCCTATCGCCATCGGTACGCACCCCACCACGGTTTTTCGTTGTAAGGCGCCACCACGGGAGTGATAATCCCAGCTTAGGGCACGGGTGATTGTCCCTATGGGGCTGCGAGAACACGCCCAGTCAGTACGTCAGCTTACACAGCAGGGCATCTGTGGTGAGAGGATGATGGCCATTTTAATTGAAGGATACTCAGTGGTCGTTCGCAACACGACCGTCGTCGCCAAGTATGCCGGCGGCATTGAGGGTTATGAACGCGATTGTCCCAACGCCACATTTTGTTCTGACGACCACCTGAGTCGAATAGGCTTTATGATGCGATGCGATGCCGATTTCTTCGTCGCCCAACTGGCGGCGAAGGGGTTCACGCCATTCCGCAACGGTGCCGCGGAGGATGTCACTATCGTCAGCCAAGCTGAAGGACCTCTCCAGCCTTGTGGCTGGCTCGAACTCGGTCGTTATCGCGGGGCTTCGATCGCCTGGCTGACCGGCTCGAAGGTTGGTGATTTGCACGCTCCGACGGGTTGGAGCCTGGAAGATTCTCTAACGTGGACGCCCGCGGAAGAAGCGAAGCACCGCCTGGAGTTTGTCCGTTCGCAAGACCTTCTCGATGTCTACCGGGACAAGGAAACGGGGAAAGAGATCTACGTAGGACGAACTACCTCCACTTCGGTAGCGAATAACTCCAGGCACGATGATCTCTATAGGCAGGCGAATGCTCTGATCGAGGGCCTCATCCTGATCCATGGCGAGGCATCAAAGAAGCTCAACTCGGCCAGCCGCGAGCGACTCGAGGCCGCCGTTGCGCTTTTCGGCGAGGTGGTGGAGATCAATCCCGGGAATTGGGCGTCGATGTGGTTGCTCGGGAAAGTCCACCAGCGGCTCGGCGACTATGAGCACGCATTCCAATGGTTCTCACGGGCACATCGCGTCAACCCAGACCATCCCGACGTGGCGCGGGAGGCTGCTATTGCAGCGATGGAGGTAGGACGACCCGAAGAGGCGGTTCCCTTTAGCCAACGCGCCATCGAGGTCAAGCCTGACGATGCGGGCCTGCGGGCTAACCTAGCACTGGCCTTGCTCTTCTCGGACAAGCCGCGTGAAGCGCAGGCGGTAGCCAGGGAAGCGCTGTGCCGCGACCCCGCGGATGAGATCACCGATCGCATCGTACGCATCATCGACGAAGTCTTGAGCGGTGCGCGGCGTTGCCCTCATCACATCCGGGATTTGGAATGAGGTGCCTCACAAAATGAGGTGCCGAACAACGCGCTTCACCTGACCGCAGCCGAAGTCCCGCGACCAGCCCCCAACTCGGCCTCGGGATCGGCCCGCATCTTGGCCGGTAACAACGCCAGCGTCCGGCCCCAAAACTCCCGGTCTCGTTCATCCATGAGCCAATCGGGCCAACGCACAGTTTCGGCGTCCGAGCGCGTCGGGCCGGCCAACACCGAGTTCACGGTCACGCTCGTGCGCTTGGTCATCTCGGCCAGACCGGGCCAACGAGCGTGGCCGAACGCGAAGGCGTCCGCGGCCTCTGATTCACAACCCGACCACAGGGCATCTCGTCCCGTGCGCAGTAACCCGGCGCCAAGCCGATATCCTCCGCCCGCTCAACATCTCCGTCATCAACCGGCTCTCGCAGGGCCCGGCCGGCACCAGCGACCAGGCCCGACGCTCTCTCGCCAGCAAGTTGCTTTCATTGCGCGACGCTCAGTAAGATGCCTGTCGGGCCTCTTCCTGTGGAGATAACAGCAATGGCCACGACGCCCGCTGAACGCGACGCATCCGCTGCGGTGAGAATGCTGATCGGAGGCCGCTGGGAGGCAAGCCGGTCGAGCCGGTCCGGTCCGGTTTTCAACCCGTCGAACGGCACCATCATCGCCGAGGTTCCCTTTTGCGCGACCGACGAGGTCGATCGAGCTGTGCAAGCGGCCGGGTCGGCCCTGCCGGCCTGGGCTGAAACGCCCGTGGTCGAGCGCGCCCGGGTGATGTTCCGGTTCCGGGAGCGCCTCGGTTCGCACGCTGAGGAACTGGCACACCTGGTCACGCGCGAGCACGGCAAGACCCTTGCCGAAGCCCGCGCCTCGGTCCAGCGCGGCATCGAAGTCGTCGAGTTCGCCTGCGGCGTTCCCAGCCTGCTCATGGGCCAGTCGCTGGCCAATATCGCCCGGCAGGTCGATTGCGAGACGATCCGCCACCCGGTCGGCGTTTGCGCGGGTATCACCCCGTTCAACTTTCCCGCGATGGTTCCCCTGTGGATGTTTCCGATCGCCATCACCTGCGGCAACACGTTTGTCTTGAAGCCCTCGGAGAAAGTGCCGCTCTCGGCAGTCAGGCTGGGCGAGCTCTTGATGGAATCGGGGTTGCCCGAGGGAGTCATGAACATCGTGCACGGCGACCGCGAGTGCGTCGATGCGCTCCTGATTCATCCCCTGGTGCGTGCGGTCTCGTTTGTCGGCTCGACGGCAGTCGCCCGTCACGTTTACGAGACCGGTACAAAAAACGGCAAGCGCGTCCAGGCGGCCGGCGGGGCGAAGAACCATCTCATCATCATGCCGGATGCCGATCTGGAACAGGCCGCGACGGCACTCCAGCTCTCGGCCTTTGGCTGCGCCGGCGAGCGTTGCATGGCCGGCAGCGTCGCCGTGCCCGTCGGCAAGGTCGCCGACTCGCTGGTCGAGCGGCTCTCCCAGGCCGCACGCCGCATGAAGATCGGTCCGACCGACGGCGGCGCCGAGGTCGACATGGGACCACTCATCACGCGCGAACACCTCGATCGCGTGGCCGGCTATCTCGACATCGGCCGCCGTGAGGGTGCCGAAATCGTGCTGGACGGTCGCTCAAGCGCTCCCAAGGGCGCCGGATTCCTGATCGGCCCGAGTCTGCTCGACCGCGTCGAGCCGGCCATGCGGGTGGTGCGCGAGGAGATCTTCGGGCCGGTGCTCTCGGTCATCCGCGTCGACGATCTCGAGGCGGCGCTCACCATCAGCCGCGCCTGCCCGTACGGCAACGGTGCGTCGATTTTCACCCGGAGCGGCTGGGCAGCTCGCCAGTTCAAGCAGCACGCGAAGGCCGGAATGATCGGGATCAATATCGGTGTGCCCGCTCCGATGGCGTGGTTCCCGTTCACCGGCTGGAATAGCTCATTTTTCGGAGACTTGCATATCCAGGGGACCGAGTCGATCCAGTTCTACACGCAACAGAAAATGACCATGACCCGCTGGTTCGAATCGGCCCAGGAATCGCCCCAAGACCCGGTCTGGAAGACGGGCAAGAACCAGGTGTAGTCTTCTGTGACCGTTCCGCGGTGGATGATCCGCAGCCGTGACGCCGATCTCGATCCGGGATGCGACTAATCAGCGACCCCGCCCGAATCGAGCAACCCGTGAACCGGCGTGGAGATTCCGTTTAGCCCGCCCGCCTTCATCAGAGAAAGATAGCAAACCGCCGAAAGCGCGAAGCTGATGAACCACGCGTAGTGATACATCGATGTCCAGAACGGCGCGACGTGAAAAGCGCCGATCGTGCCCAGAAAACCAGGCACGCACGGCGCGATCCCGACGGCAAGGGCCAAGATCGCCCGCAGATTGACGCCCCGGGCGTACCAGTAAGGACCCTCGCTTTGATAGAGGCCCTTCAGGTCGAGCTGCGTGCCGCGGATGATGTAGTAGTCGGCGATGAGAATGCCGCCGACTGCTCCCAGCAGTGACGAATAAGCGACGAGCCACAGGAAAATGTACCCCGACGGGTCAGCGATCAGCTTCCAGGGCTGGATCAGGATTCCCAGGACGCCCGTGATCAGGCCGCCGGTCCGGAACGAGATCCTCCGCGGCCAAAGGTGCGAAAAATCATTCGCCGGGCTGACCACATTCGCGGCAATATTCGTCGCCAGGGTTGCCAGGCAAAGCGAGACCATCGCCACCGACAGCACCCACGGATTTCGAAATCGGGCAAGGACCTCGACCGGGTCCCAGATTGACTTCCCGTAAATCGTGATCGTCGCCGAGGTGACGGCCACGCCGATGAATGAGTAGAGAGCCATCGTCGCCGGCAAACCGAGCGCCTGGCCCAGCACCTGGTCGCGCTGCGACCGCGCATACCGGGTGAAATCCGGGATATTGAGCGATAGCGTTGCCCAGAACCCGATCATCGCGGTCAAGGCTGGGAAGAAGAAACTCCAGAACTGGCCGGCCTTGGGCTCGCCGGAGTCGAACTGCGACGGTTGCTGAAGCATCGGGCCGAACCCATGCGCCTGGACGTACGCCCAGACCAAAAGCGCAAGGCCTAGCCCAACGAGGATCGGCGCCTTGATGTTCAAGAGAAACCGGATCGAGTCGATCCCCAGGTAGATGACGAACACGTTGACGGCCCAGAACGCCAGGAAACAGGCCAGTTGGGCGAGATTGATGTCTAACCACGGAATCGACGGCAGCCGTTCCCACGCCGGGATGTAAATGGCGAGGATCTTGTAAATGGCCCAGCCGCCGATCCAGGCCTGGATCCCGAACCAGCCGCAGGCGACGAAGGCACGCAGTAGCGCGGGGACGTTGGCCCCAAGTATTCCGAACGAAGACCGGCAATAGATCGGGAACGGGATGCCGTACTTGGTTCCTGCGTGCGCGTTCAAGACCATCGGGACCAGCACGATCGTGTTGCCCAGGAAGATCGTGAGGACGGCCTGCCACCAGTTCATCCCTTCGGCGATCAGCGACGAGGCCAGCATGTAGGTCGGTATGCACGCCGACATCGAAACCCACAATGCCGCGATGTCCTTCAGTCCCCACCGCCGCTCCGATTTCAACGTGGGTGCAAGATCGGCGTTGCCATGCAGCGAACCGGCGATTTCCTCGAGCTCGAGTGTCGTCGCAACCAGTGCCGGCGTCGCTTCCGAATCGGTCGTCTCCACTGCCCTGGCCCCTCCGACTCCGCGAAAAACCCTTACCAGTGCATCGTTTCCGTGAACAAAGTAAACACTTGAGAATAGCAGATCAAGAGACGGTGCAAGATCGGGCGAGACGCGTGATGTCGACGGAATTGGCATGATGCTGGCGAGAACTGTCCACGTCTTTGCCGTTTCGAGGCCGTGCCGGCCAGCCTCGGCCCTGAGCTGCGAACCGTGACCGGGCCCAAACGGAGACGCGGTGAGAATTCGTTGTGGCAATGCGCATCCGGGCCAGACTATAATGACGCTTCGGCCTCTCCACACCGCTGCAAACTCTCTCGCAAGGGGAGGGCGTCCTGCGCGCGCCTGGCTCGCAATGGAGATCCCCGCGCGATGATTCTCGGGGGCTTGGCCGGATGAACCTCACTCGGATCGCTGCCGTCGCCGTTGCCCTCTTGCCATGGTGCTCCGTCGCGGCCGCCGACGTGGAAGAAGCGCAGAAGCTCTTCCGGACCGGGCACTACGCCGAATGCGCTCGCGCCGTGAATGCGGGGATCGACGACGACCCGTGGAGCGAGCCGTGGCGCCGGCTCAAGATCAGGAACGAGCTGGCCACAGGCAAATACGAGGAAGCGATGGCCTCGCTCGAGGAGGCGCTGCAGCGGTTTCCCGCCAGCATCTCACTCCATCTTCTCGGCCGCGATATCTACCGATATAACGGCCGCGACAAGGACGCCTCGGCCGAGCTGGGCGCGATCGCCAGCCTGATCCAGAATGCGCCCGGCGCTATGCCAACGCCGATGGATTCATCACGATGGGGCGGTTTTACTTGATTCAGGGCGCCGACGCCCGCAAAGTTCTGGACCAGTGCTACGACGTCGTCACAAAACAGGAGCCCGATTACGTCGAGGCTTATTTCGCCACCGCCGAGATGGCCCTCTCCAAGGAAGACTACGCCCTCGCCGCCGAGACGCTGCGCAAAGCCCCGAAAGCCGCCGCTCTCGACCCACGGTTCCATTACCTGGTCGCCTCTGCACTCGAGCCCGAGGATCGCGCCGGCACCGCCAAGGCCCTGGCCGAAGCCCTCAAGCTCAATCCGCGCCACGTCGACAGCCTGCTCCTGAAGGCCGATCAGTTGATCGACGGCGAACGCTACAAGGAAGCCGAACAGGTCCTCGAGCGCGTTCTTGCCGTCAACCCGCACGAGCCCCGGGCGTTTGCCTGCAGGGCCGTGCTCGCACATCTTCGCAATGACGCCCCTGCGGAAACCGCCGCGCGCCAAAAGGCACTGGCACGGTGGGCGGCCAATCCGGAGGTGGATCATCAGATCGGCCGTAAACTCTCGCAGAAGTATCGCTTCGCCGAAGGCGCCGCTTATCAAAAGCAGGCACTGGCGATCGACCGCGAGTACCTGCCTGCCAAGGTCCAGCTCTGCCAGGACCTGCTGCGCCTGGGAGACGAGACGGAGGGCTGGCGGCTCGCCGAGGAGATCTTCGGCAAGGACGGCTACAACGTCGTCGCGTATAACCTGATCACTCTCCGCGAGCGCCTGGCTGGCTTCCGCACGCTCACGAACGAAGGCTTGGTCGTCCGCATGGAAGGCCGCGAGGCCGACTTGTATGGCCGGCGCGTGCTGGCGCTCCTCAAACGGGCACGGAAGACCCTCGCCGAGAAGTTTGGAGTCACCCTCAAGGAGCAGGTGATCGTCGAGATCTTTCCGCAGCGCAAGGAATTCGCGGTGCGGACCTTTGGCTTGCCCGGCGCCGACGGTTTGCTGGGCGTGTGCTTCGGCCGGGTCGTCACTGCCAATAGCCCCGCGTCGCAGGGCGAGCACCCATCCAACTGGGAAGCCGTCCTGTGGCATGAGTTCTGCCATGTCATCACGCTGAGTAAAACGCGCAACAAGATGCCCCGCTGGCTCAGCGAGGGAATATCCGTCTACGAAGAAGGTCGTGAGAATCCCACCTGGGCCACTCCGCTCGACCCGCGTTTTCGCGCGATGATCCTGGGTGATGCACTCTCCCCCTTGAGCCGCCTCAGCTCGGCCTTCCTGACTCCCAAGACGCCGCTCGACCTGCAATTCGCCTACTTCGAATCGGCGCTCGCCGTCGATTTTCTGGTCGAGCGGTTCGGCTTGCCCGCCTTGACGGGCTTGCTGGATGACCTGGGGGCCGGCATCGCAATGAACGAGGGCCTGCCGAAGCGGACCAAAATGACGCTAGAACAGATAGACGAGCAGTTTGCCCGTTTTGCTCGTGAGCGCACCAGAAAGTCGCCCCCGGCGCCACCTGGGAAGAACCCGATCTGCCGGCGGAAGCCGATTCGTCGGTTGTCATGGCGTGGCTGGAGAAGCACCCCAAGAGTTTCCCGGGCCAGCGGCGGCTGGCGGCGACACTGGTGGTCGAGGAGAAGTGGGCAAAAGCCAAGGCCGCTCTCGAAAAGCTCAAGGCGGCTTATCCGGAATACGTTGGGCCAAACAACGCTTACATGCTGCTGGCGGTTGTGCACCGGCGGTTGTCCGATCCGGCCGCCGAACAAAAGATCCTCGAGGAGCTGGCGATGAGGGATGGCGACGCGGTCCCCGCCTATCTACGACTGATGGAGCTCGGTGAAACCGCGGCCGACTGGCAGGGCGTTGCCAAGAACGCGCAGCGTCTTCTGGCCGTCAATCCCTTGATTCCGGCGCCCTACCGATCTCTCGGGCGCGCTGACGAGGCACTGGGGGACCGCGACGGAGCCCTGACCGCCTATCGCGCACTCGCCTTCCTTGATGACTCCGACCCCGCTTCGGTCCACTACCATCTGGCCAGCTTGCTCCACCAGGCCGGCAAGCCGCGCGAGGCCCTGCGTGAAGTGCTCAAGTCGCTGGAGGAAGCCCCTCGCTTCCGCGACGCCCACCGGCTGCTTCTCGATCTCGCCGACTCCGCTCAGCCGCCGGCCGCCTCGCCGCCGGCAGGCTCCCTCCCGAAAGGCCGCCCGTGATGACTCGAAGACGACTGTGCCTTCTCGCCGTCGTGACCCTGGTCGGGATCGCCGCCGGTGTCTCCCTGGCCCAGCCGCAACGCAGGATGTCGCACCAGCGTGGGGGCCCCGGCCCGATCGACGATCGCAATGGCGTTCCCGATTGGAAAGTCGACGAGCACTTCAAGAAAGATCTCTTTACCTTCGTCAGAGTCGAATACACATCCGGTCGCGGTGGTGGGTTCGGGGGTGGTGGATTCGGGGGCTTTGGCGGTCGCGGTGGTCGCGGCGGTCGTGGCGGCCGCGGTTTCGGTGGATTCAGCGGCGGTGGCTGGGGTCGCTGGGCCATCGATTATCCCGACGCCGACCTGAACTTCTCGTTTCGGCTCCGGCAACTGACGTCGCTCAAAGTCAACCCCAATCCGATCACCAGGCGGCTGACCGACCCCGACCTCTGCGATTACCCGTTCCTTTACTTGATCGAGCCGGGATGGCTCGTGTTTTCCGAGGATGAGGTCGTCGCGCTCAAGCACTATCTGTTAAACGGCGGCTTTCTCATGGTCGACGATTTCTGGGGCGAGAGAGAGTGGCAAAACTTCTACCGGGAGATCAAGCGCGTCTTCCCCGACCGCGAGCCGGTGGAGCTGGACATCACCCATCCGATCTTCCGGTGCGTCTACCCGCTCAAGGAGATGCCGCAAGTACCCAGCAAGGACCACGCCCTGTGGGGGCGCGAGGAGGGGATCACCTGGGAAGACCACGGCCCCAATTCCGAACACGTCCATTACTGGTCGATTTCCGACGACAAGGGGCGGATGGTGGCGCTCATCTGCCATAACACCGACCTGGGCGACGGCTGGGAACGGGAGGGCGAGGACGAATGGTATTTCCAAGAGTTCTCGGCGAAGAAGTCCTACCCGATGGGCATCAACATCGTGACCTATGCCATGACGCATTGAACAAAGACGTCGGGCTGGAAAGCCTGACTTACGGAAGAGGAGGAATCGTGGCCGACGAGTTCGATGCCTATGAAACCGAGCGGCAGGCCGTCGAGAAAATCCACGAAAGCCGCGGGCGGATCGAGCGCGAGCTCGCCAAGGTGATCGTCGGCCAGAAGGAGGCGACGCACCAGCTCTTGATCAGCCTGTTCGCCGGCGGTCATTGCCTGATCACCGGAGCCCCCGGGCTGGCGAAAACCCTCCTGGTGCGGACGATCGCCCAGGTCTTTCACCTCAGGTTCCAGCGGATCCAGTTCACGCCCGACCTGATGCCGGCCGACATCACCGGAACCGAGATTCTCGAAGAGACCGGCGAAGGCCGCCGCCGCATGCAATTCGTCAAGGGACCCATCTTTGCCAACGTCATCCTTGCCGACGAGATCAACCGCACTCCGCCCAAGACCCAGGCCGCCCTGCTGGAGGCGATGCAGGAGCACCAGGTGACGGCGGCCGGAGTGCGCTACGCGCTGGAAGAGCCGTTCTTCGTGCTGGCCACTCAGAACCCGATCGAGATGGAAGGGACGTATCCGCTTCCTGAGGCCCAGCTCGACCGGTTCATGTTCAACGTGATCGTCGACTACCTGCCGGAAGACGAAGAAGTCGCGGTCGTCCAGCAGACGACCTCGCGCAAGACCGAGCCGCTGGAGCCGCTCTTTGACGGCCGCGACGTCCTCCAGTTTCACGATGTGGTGCGCAAGGTGCCGATCGCCGAGGAGCTGGTGCGGCTGGCCGTCAAGCTGGCGGCGTCGAGCCGCCCGGGCCCGCAAGCCGCGGATTTCGTGAACCAGTGGGTAAGCTGGGGGGCCGGGCTTCGAGCCGCGCAATCGCTGGTGCTGGGGGCGAAGGCCCGGGCCCTGTTGCGCGGCAGGTTCCACGTCGAGCCCGAGGATATCCGCGCTCTGGTCCATCCGACCTTGCGCCACCGCATTTTGCTTGGCTATCGCGCCGAGGCCGACGGCGTGGCCGTCGACGCCGTGATCGACCGCCTACTGGAACAGGTGAAGGGGCTTCATCACTGATGCCGGCACTCGATAGCCAGCGAGCCTCCGACTCGGCCTCAAAGGAACGCGGCGATTGGTCGCGCCAGGGAGGGTCGCTGATCGATCCCCGCACCTTGATGCGCATCAAGAGCCTTCAAATCCGGGCGCGCGTTGCCGTCGAGGGATTCATCAAGGGCATCCACCGCAGCCCGCACCATGGGTTCTCGGTCGAGTTCAGCGAATACCGCGAGTATTCTCCGGGCGACGACCCGCGCTATCTCGACTGGCGATTGTATGCTCGCTCCGATCGCTATTACGTGAAGCGATTCGAAGACGAGACCAACCTGCGCTGCCACCTCGTGGTCGACACCAGCCGGTCGATGGGTTATCGATCCGGAGCCTACTCCAAGAGCGACTACGCGCGCACGGCGGCGGCTACGATCGCCTACTTCTTGACCACTCAGCGCGACGCGGTCGGCGTGCTGTTGTTCGAGGATAAGATCACCGAATACTTGCCAGCGCGGTACCGCACGGGCCACCTTCGCCGGCTGATGGCGGCGCTCGAGCGCGAGCCCACGGGCAAAGCAACAAACCTGGCAGAGCCGCTGGAGCAGATCGCCGCCACCGTTCGCAAGCGCGGCCTGATCATCTTGATCTCCGACCTGCTCGCGCCGGCCGACTCACTCGAGTCGCGGCTGGGGTACCTGCGCTCGCGCGGGCACGACGTCGTCGTGCTGCGGGTGCTCGATCCGGCCGAAGTGAATTTCTCCTTCACGAGCGCAGCCATGTTTCAAGACGTGGAATCGGGGCGGGAGCTTTACATCGACCCGGTCGCGGCCCGGCAGGACTACCTGCGCCGCTTCGCCGCTCATGCCGCCGAGATCGAACGATCCTGCGTCGATCTCGGAATCGAGTACCGGACCCTCACAAGCGACCGGCCCCTTGAGCTGGTCCTCTTTGATTTGCTGAAGGCGCGGATGCGCCGCGGGCGCACGCCGGGCCGAAGGACCGCACCGGGCCGAGGAGGCGCACGATGAGCTTCCTCACGCCGCTTTATGTTCTAGGTTTGACGGCCGTGGTCGCGCCGATCTTGTTCCACCTGATCCGGCGCTCGCCCCGGGGCGAGGTACCGTTCAGCTCGCTCATGTTTCTCACCCCGACTCCGCCCCGACTCACCCGGCGCAGCCGGCTCGAGAACCTGCTCCTGCTTCTCTTGCGAGCGGCGGCACTGTGCCTCCTGGCGTTTGCGTTTGCCAGGCCGTTTCTCCGCCAGCCGGCTCGCATCGACTTTGGCGACGTCGAGCGCCGCCGGGTTGCCCTCCTGATCGACACCAGCGCCAGCATGCGCCGCGGCGACGTCTGGACCAAAGCACTGGCCCTGGCCGACAAGGTGATTGCGGATTGCCGGCCCACCGATCAACTGGCCTTTTTTTCGTTCGACACGACCACGCAGCCTGTGTTGACCTTCCACGAATCGATGACCAGTGATCCCGCCCAACGCCAGGCCGTTGCCCGAGGGCTGATCAATCACCTGGCACCCTCCTGGGGAGCGACAAACCTGGGGCAAGCTTTGATCGATGCCGTCGCCGCGATCGAAGACGTGGCCGATACGAGCGAAAAGGCCGGCCGGATGCCGCGCCGGGTTGTCCTGATCAGCGACCTCTCGCAGGGTAGCCGGCTCGAAGCGCTGGGCGATTTCGAGTGGCCCTCCGACGTCGAGCTCGACTTGAAGACGGTCGCCGAGAGTGGCTCCAATGCCGGGGTATCCTCGCTCGCCGATCAACTAGAGACTGAGCCGGCTGCGCCGGCCGGCCTGCGCCGCGTGCGGGTTTTCAACGACGCATCGTCCCGGCGCGAGAAGTTCGAGCTCCACTGGGTTGATGAGAAAGGAAACGATGCCGGCAAGCCGACCGATGTCTACGTCCCGCCCGGTGAAAGCCGCGTCGTGCGCGTGCCCCGGCCGGATCAAACGGCGGCGCACCAGGTGCTCCGGCTCGAGGGAGACACGTTTGGCTTCGACAACACGTTGTATTTCGTGGATGAGCGGCGCCAGGAGGCGACGGTCTCCTACGTCGGCCCGGACCGAGCCGATGATTCCGCCGGGCTCCTCTATTACCTGGACCGGGTCTTCACCGACACGCGCCACCGGACGGTGCGCGTCGTGCCCTCGTCCCCCTCCGCGGACTGGGAATGGGCGCCGGACCGCTCGCCGCCTCTGGTCGTCGTGACCGGCGAGACAAAGGGCGACAACGCCCGCCGCCTGGGGGAATACGTGAAGGCCGGTGGAACTCTGCTCTACGTGGTCGGTGCACCGGGGAAATCCGCGACCCTGGCGGCGGTCGCCGGTGTCTCTCCCTGGGACATTCCCGAAGCGACTCCCGGGCGCGACGTGATGCTGCGCGAAATCCGGTTTGACCATCCTCTGTTCCTCACGCTCGCCGGCGCACAGTTCAATGATTTCACCAAGATTCATTTCTGGAAATATCGGCGCATTGATCCAGGATCGCTCGGCGACGCACACGTCTTGGCCCGGTTTGAAACCGGCGACGCGGCCGTCGTCGAAAAAACGATCGGCAAGGGCCGGCTCGTGATCCTGGCGAGCGGATGGCAGCCGGCGGATAGTCAGCTCGCGCGGTCGTCCAAGTTCGTTCCCTTGATGACGGCCTTGCTCGAAGCGCGCGACCCCAGGCCGATGAGTGCGGCGAACTACGTCATTGCCGATCGCGTGCCATTGCCGGTCATCGAGGGAAGGGCGACCGGTCTGGTCGTCCACAAGCCGGACGGCACGGCGGTGACGGCCGCGCCCGGCGCCGCGTTCTTTTCCCAGACAGACCAGGTCGGTCTGTACACGGTCGACGCTCCGGGAGGTCCGCGGTCGTTCGTGGTCAACCTCGATCCGCTGGAGAGCAAGACGGCGCCCTTGAACGTGGAAACGCTCGAGCAGTTCGGGTGCCGCCTCGCAGCCCACAGCCGGAAAGGTCCCGACCCCGAGCAGGCCCGGCAGATGTACAATCTCGAGCTGGAAAACCGCCAGAAGCTCTGGCGTTATTTGATCCTGGCGGCAATCGGCGTGCTGGTCGTCGAAACCTGGCTGGCGGGGAAGCGGGTTGCTCGCTCCCGGCCGGCCCGCGTGGAGGCAGTGATGTCATGAGCAGACAATTGAACCAAGCGTTGGACGGCGTCGCGCGACGATTCCGGCAGGAGCGACTGTGGGGCAGCCTGGCCTTGTGCTGGCTGGCATGGGCGCTTCTGGGCTGGGGCTCCGGCCTCGTCAACTTCGGGTCCGAGACGCTGCCGGTTCCCGGCGGATGGCTGCTCGTGTCCATCGTGGTCGCGGTGCTGGCGACGGCGGCCTGCTGCGTGCTCTGGTCGGTGCGATCGGCGCGCGACCCGCGGTGGGTGGCCCAGCGCATCGAGGCCAGGCATCCGGACTTGAAGACCGGGCTCCTTGCCGCCGTGGAAGAGCTCGCCAAGGCTCCTCCGGGCCGACTCGGCTATTTGCAGTCGGCCGTCATCCGTGAAGCACTCGATCACCGCCGCTTGCACGACTGGGACGAAACCGTGCCTTCCTGGACGCTGCGCGGCGCCAAGCTGGCTCACATCGCCGCCCTGGCATCCCTCTTGGGCGTGCTGGCAACCCTCACGATGTCGGCCCGCTCGCACACGAGCAGCCTCTGGTCCATCGCGACAGCAACCGGCGGCGGCACCGTCCACGTCGAGCCGGGCAATACGGAAATCGAACGGGGCACGTCGCTCCTGGTCGTCGCCCGGTTTCCTGGTGCTGTGCCGGCCGAGGCCTGGCTCGCCGTGGAAGACAAGCAGCCGGTGGCGAGCCGCCGCGGCATGACGCGCAGCCTGGAGGATCCCACGTTCGCCGGACATGTCGAGTCGGTCGAATCCGACCTGGACTATCGCGTCGAGTTCGACGGCAATACCACCGAGACCTATCACGTCAAAGTGTTCGAATACCCCGAGCTCGACCGCGCCGACGCCCGGTTGGTCTTCCCGCACTACACATCAATGGAGCCGAAAACCGTCGAAGATATCCGGCATGTCACCGCCGTCGAGGGCACCGAGCTGACGCTCCTGTGCCGCCTCAACAAAGAGGTCGCGACGGCGCGTCTGGTCGATGCCGAGGGTCAGGCGATCGAGCTCAAGCCCGACGAGCAGGCCGGCCATGTTTACCGCACGACCATGACGCTCGCCGACCCGAAGCGGTTCGGCGTCCAACTGGTGGATCGCGAGGGACGTGCCAACAAGCTGAATGCTGAGATCATCATTAACGTGACCCGGAATCGCCCGGCGGTCGTCAAGATGACGCAGCCGGGGCACGACGTCCGCGTCTCACCGGTCGAGGAGCTCGCGCTCAAGGCCGACCTCGAGGATGACTTCGGGCTGACTCGTCACGGACTCAGCTTCAGCATGGCAGGTCGAGAGCCGCAGGAGATCGTCCTCAAAGCACCCGCAGGCGGCAACCGCCTCGTGCACGCGCAGCACCTGATCGACTTCGAGTCGCTCAAGGCCGTCCCGGATCAGCTCGTCACCTATTTCTTCTGGGCCGAGGACATCGGGCCGGATGGCCAGCCGAGGCGGACGTCTGGCGACATGTACTTCGCCGAGGTCCGGCACTTCGAGGAGATCTTCCGCCAGGGCGAGCAGCCCCCCAGCGGATCGGCCGAGAACGAGGACCAGCAAGGAGAGCAGGACAACGCTCGGTCGTCCGAACAGTTGGCCGAGCTTCAAAAGGAGATTATCAACGGCACGTGGAAGCTGATCCGCCGTGAAACCCGGCCCCAGCCGTCTGACAAGCTCGCCGAAGACGGCAAGGTGCTCGAAGACTCGCAGCACTCGGCGATCGAGAAAGCCGGACAGCTTGGCGAGCGGCTCCAGGACGCCTCCGCCAAGGCGAGCCTGGATCAGGCGACCCGTTTCATGCAGGAGGCCGAGAAGCACCTGACCGAGGTGGCCGAGAAGTCCTCAATCAAAGCCCTCACTCCGGCGCTTGCCTCCGAGCAGGCCGCCTATCAAGCCCTTCTCAAGCTGCGCGCCCGCGAGTTTCAGGTCATTCGCAACAACTCGCGGCAGCGGCAAAGCGGCCGGAGCTCGGCCGGCCGCCAACAGCAGAGACAGCTTCAGCAGCTCGAGCTGACGTCTGACGAAAACCGCTATGAGGAACAGCGAACGGCGCGCGCTCAGGAACAGAGGCTCACGCAGCGAGAGCGAGAACAGCGCGAAACCCGCCAGGTCGTCAACCGGCTCCGCGAGCTGGCCCAGCGGCAGACCGATGTGAACGAGCGGCTCAAGGAGCTCCAGTCGGCACTCGAGGCGGCCCAGACCCCGCAGGCGCGCCAGGAGATCGAGCGGCAGCTCAAGCGGCTCAGAGACCAGCAGCAGCAAATCCTTCGAGACACCGACGAGCTCAGAGAGCGCATGGAGCGCGAGGAAAACCGCGACCGGATGGCAGACGCCCGGCAGCAGATCGAAGAGGGCCGTGAACACGTGCGTCAAGCATCCGAGGCGCTCGAGCAAGGCCGTGTCCCCCAGGCCCTCACCGAAGGTGCTCGAGCCGGCCGGCAACTGAACGACCTCCGCGAGCAGCTCAGAAAAAGCGCCGCCAATCGGTTCGCCGAGGAAATGACCGGAATGCGCGAACAGGCGCGGCAGCTCGGCAAGGACCAGGAGAAGATCACCCAGCAGCTCGAGGCCGCCGAGCAGGAGCCCCAGCATTCACTCCGCGACTCCGGTGAGCGCAAGCAGGTCCGCCAGGGTCTGGACCAGCAGGAAAAGCGCCTCGATCAACTCCTCGAGCAGATGCGCCGCACGGTACCGGACGCCGAGGAAACCGAGCCGCTCCTGGCCAAGGAGCTGTATGACACGGTCCGAAAGGCGACCGAACAGAAAATCCCCGATGAGCTCAAGGTCGCCGAGCAGCTCGTCGACCTGGGCGTCACCGAGGATGCCGCCAAGGCGTCCCGGCACATCGGCCAGGGCCTCGAACAGTTGAAAGAGGGCGTCGAGCGCGCGGCCAGGAGCGTCCTCGGCGACGAGACCGCAGCCCTCCGCCGCGCTCAGAGTGAGCTTGATGACCTCGCCGATCAGGTCGATCGCGAGATTGCCCAGGCCACGGGACGGGAACCGGCAAACCGGCAGCGGCCTGGATCGCGGCAAGGCACCAACCCAGACCGCGATCCCAACCAGCAGCGCGGTCAGGGCCAAGAACAGTCGCAACAAGACCAGCAGGGCCAACAGGGCCAGCCCAGTCAACAGGGTGAGCAAGAACGCCGCGCCAACCAGCAGGCCCAACGCCAGCGAGGCCAGCAAGGTCAACAGGGCCAGCGCGGTGAGCAGCAGGGCCAGCAAGGTCAGCAGGGCCAGGCGGGTCAGCGTGGTGAGCAGCAGGGCCAGCAAGGTCAGCAGGGCCAGGCAGGCCAGCGCGGTGAGCAACAGGGCCAGCAAGGTCAACAGGGCCAGGACGGCCAGCGCGGTGAGCAGCAGGGTCAGCAAGGTCAACAGGGCCAGGACGGAGGCGGTGCTCAAGAGCGCCAGCAGGGTCAAGGAGGTCAACGCCGGCTGCGCGGCGGAGATCCCTCGAGCGATCGCCAGGCACGTCAAGCGGGCTCGGCTGGTGGCGGCGGTGACGACCGGCAGCTTGGAGGTCTTGCGACGGGCCGAGGCGGTCCGATCCGGGGCGAAGGTTTTCGTGAGTGGTCCGACCGGATGCGCGACGTCGAGGAGCTGCTGGACGACCCCGAGCTGCGAGCCGAGACCGCACGGATTCGCGATCGGGTGCGGGGCGAGCGTGAGGAGTTCAAGCGCCACGCGAAGGAGCCCGACTGGAATCGGCTCCATGACCTGGTATCCGAGCCGATGAACGAGCTGCGCAAACGCATCGACGAGGAGGTGCGCCGGCGCGAGTCACCCGACTCCCTGGTGCCGATCGATCGTGATCCGGTTCCTCCCCAGTATGCTGAGGGCGTCCGTCGGTATTATGAACGTCTGGGGAGTGGCAAATGACGCTGCCGTCTTTGATCTGGGGCTCACCCCACTGGCTGGCCGGAGCGCTTGCGCTTCTGGTACTAGCCGCTGCGGTGCTGCTCTGGAGCTACGCTCGGGCCGAGGCCAGAGGGCCGGTGAGGATTGCCTGTGCCGTGTTGAAAACGCTGGCCTTCTCGGTCCTGGCGATCAGCTTGCTCGAGCCCTTATTGTCCGGCACACAGCCCAAGCGGGGGGCCAACGCATTCGTGGTCCTGGCCGACAATAGCCAGAGCCTCTTGATTCGAGACGACGACGCCACGCGAACTCGCGGTGAGCGGGTGCGCGACGCGTTACGGGGAGAGTCGGCCTGGAAGACGCGGCTGAGTCAGGATTTTGACGTCCGCAATTATGTGTTCGACTCACACCTTCGCGCGGTCGACAATTTCGATTCCCTGAAGTTCGACGGGGTGGGCACTGCGCTCACGACGTCGCTCTCTGGCCTTTCGAAGAGGTTCCGCGGTCTACCGCTTGCGGGCGTCTTGCTCTTCACAGACGGCAACCGCACCGACCTGGGCGACATCGACTGGTCTCAGATGCCGCCGATCTATCCCGTGGTCCCGCGCGCGCAGGCCGCCGCCAGGGACGTGGGCGTGAGCGGGCTCTCGATCACTCAGACAAACTTCGAATCGGCCCCCGTGGTCGTCCGCGCCGACGTGGCTGCGGTGGGCTTCGCGGGTGAGCCGATCGCGGCCCTCATCGTCGACGAGGCCGGCGAGACGGTCGAGCGCCAGGTCGCCCCCGCACCCAGAAATGGCAAGCCGCTCAGCTTCCGGTTTCAATTCCGGCCGATGAAGAAAGGCATCAGCTTCTATCACGTCCAGACGTTCCCTGTATCGGAAGAAAAGAACGATCAGCAGGCCGGAGGTGACGCAAAGTCCAGCGAGCAGACGCTCGCCAACAACAGCCGCCTGGTGGTCGTCGATCAGGGTGGTGGTCCCTACCGGGTGCTCTATGTGAGCGGGCGCCCGAACTGGGAATTCAAGTTCCTGAGGCGCGCGATCGAGGAAGACAAGGAGGTCGAGCTGATTGGCCTGGTGCGGATCGCCCGGCGTCAACCGAAGTTCGACTTTCGGGACCAGCGTGCCCGCTCGACGAGTGCTCTATTTGACGGGTTCGACCAGCCCGACCTCGACACGGCGGAGCGGCAGGACCAACCGGTCTTGATCCGGCTGGGAACCCAGGATCCTGCCGAGCTTCGGGACGGTTTTCCCAAGGCGGCCGACGAGCTGTACCGCTATCACGCGATCATCCTCGACGATCTCGAGGCCGGCTTCTTCTCGCCGGACCAGCAAGCCCTCTTGAGGAACTTTGTCAGCCAGAGGGGCGGCGGCCTGCTGATGCTGGGCGGCTCGGACTCCTTTGTCGAAGGCAAGTATAATCGCACGCCGGTGGGTGAGCTTTTACCGGTCTATTTGAATCGGCACGCGGAGACCCAGGAAGACGAGGACCCGGAGTATCACGTGGAGCTCACTCGGGAAGGCCGGCTCCAGCCGTGGGTGCGTCTCCGTAAGACCGAAGATGAAGAAGGACAGCGATTGGCCACGATGTCTCCGTTCCAGATTCTCAGCCGCACGGGTCAATCCAAGCCGGGCGCCGTCGTCCTTTCCGAGGTTCGCGACGGCGCAGGCTCCAAGGCGCCTGCGCTCGTAACACAATCGTTTGGCAAGGGGCACGTGGCGGCTCTCTTGATCGGCGACCTCTACCACTGGGGAATGCGCCGGGAGAACCCGGCCGAGAGCGATCTCGATCGCTCGTGGCGCCAGACGGTTCGCTGGCTTGTCGGCGATGTCCCGACTCGCGTGGAGCTCCTGGTGCGTCCCAAGCCTGATACGGTAGCTCCGGCACTCGATCTGGCGGTACGGGTGCACGACTCCGAATATCGGGCACTCGACAACGCGAAGGTGACCTTCCGCGTCACATTGCCGGGCAAGGACGTTTTGACCCTGGATGCCGAGCCTGACCAGCGCGAGGCCGGCACCTACCGGTCGAGCTATGTCACCAAGGAGCCCGGTGCTTATCGGATCGTCGCGACCGCGACGGCCCCGGATGGCAGCAATATCGGCGAGAGGGAAGCCGGCTGGGCCGCCCAGCCTGCTGCCGATGAATTCGCTCGCCTGGAGCCGAACCGCGAGTTTTTGAAAACGATCGCGACCCAGACCCACGGCGACCTCGTAGACGGCGACAACTTACCCTCTTTCGTCGCCAGCCTGTCCGCGCACACGCGCCGATCACCGAGCCGTGGACCTCGCCAATCTGGCATCAGCCGCTCTATTTCCTGGTCGCCATCACCTGCCTGCTCGTGGAATGGGGCCTGAGGCGAATGAACGGGCTGGCGTGAGGGAATCGACTCGATCGGTACGGAGTGAGCGAGCGACTGACCGTCCGATCATTTCTTGAAATAATGCGTTTGGGTGGATCCCGATGATGAAAGCACTCCTGGCGATTTCTTTGTGTTTGAGCGCGGCCGGGGCGGATGAGCGCGCCTGCGTGCTAATCGTCGTGGGTGCCCCGGGCGCATCCGAGTACAAGACGCAGTTCGAGCACTGGGCCGCAGAGTGGCAGTCCGCCGCCCGGAAAGCGCGGGCGGAATCGATCATGATTGGCCAGTCCGACCAGGCCGGCACCACCGATCGCGATCAGCTCCGTGCGGCTCTGGCTGAAAGGTCGTCAGCGAGTCAAGAACCGCTCTGGATCATCTTGATCGGGCACGGAACGTTTGACGGGCACGACGCCAAGTTCAATCTCCGCGGGCCGGACTTTACCGACGTGGAGCTTTCGACCTGGCTGGCACCGGTGAAACGGCAGGTTGTGATCCTCAACTGTGCGTCGGCCAGTGGGCCATTCATCAATCATCTTTCCGGCGCAAATCGGGTTGTGATCACGGCCGCCAAGAGCGGGTACGAGGCGAATTTCGCCCGGTTCGGCCAGTACCTCGCCGAGGCGATCACCGACCCAAGCGCCGATCTCGACAAGGACGGCCAGATTTCCCTGCTGGAGGCCTTTCTGACGGCCGGCGGCCGGGTCGAGGATTACTATCGCACGCACTCCCAACTGGCTCCGGAGCATGCATTGCTCGACGATAATGGGGATCGTCTGGGAACCCCGGCGAGTTGGTTTCACGGCATCCGCGCCACCCGGCGTGCCAAGGACGGTGCGGCACTGGACGGGATCCGAGCCCATCAACTGCACCTGATTGCCAGTGAACGGGAGCTGCAGATTCCGATCGAGCTGAGGCAACGCCGCGATGAGATCGAGCGGTCCGTCGCGGCCCTCCGCGACCAGAAGAGCAAGCTCAAGGAAGACGAGTATTTTGAGCGTCTGGAAAAGCTGATGCTCGAGCTGGCACGGCTGTATCATCGGTCGCAAGCGGCGTCTTCCGCGAAGGGAGAACCGTCTCGGTGAATGCCGATCCGACCAAGGGCTAAACCCAATACCGTTGAATTGGCTTTAATCGAGCCAGAGGCAAGGGGTTCCGATTCCACGGTACCACGGCGTGTGGCACTGGTGAGCATTTCTGGGTGCCACTGGTCGCACTCGACCAGTGCTTTTTGGGGGAGCACCGGTGATCATTCTTGGATGCCACTGGTCGTACCCGACCAGTACTTTTGGGGGAGCACTGATGAGCATTTCTGGGTACCACTGGTCGTACCCGACCAGCGCTTTTTGGGGGAGCACTGGTGAGCATTTCTGGGTGCCACTGGTCGTACTCGACCAGTGTCTTCATTCCTTCTCCGTTTGAGATTTGGGATTTCGTGCTTGGTTGCGGCGCAGCCGCACAGATGTAGGCTTGCGTCATTGATCGCTTTGCACCCACGTCCACCGATTTCCGCCATGATCCATCGCGCTGGCTACAGATTGGCGACATGATCGAGCCGTTCGACAACCCCTGCACCCGGTCGGATCGCCGATGACGCCCAACGGCGACATGGACTCGGCAGGGCAGGGGTGGGGTGAAGGTCACTCTGGTGGGGTTACAGCGCCTTCGCGGCCGTCGGCCGTCGGATCGAAAGAAACAGAATCCCCACAATGCTCCCCAGGGAACGATTGCCGGCCCCAGCCGTCCCAAAAAGCCGCCGGACTAATCAGCATCCGCCTCGATGCTGGGCATTTCCGTCCGTCTCGCCCCGGTTGTATCATGGCTGGCCCAGTCAGTCCAACCTCGGCAACTTCGACGGATCCGTACCTATGCCACGCCGCGACCCGTTTGGCCCCCTCGACGGGCTCGCCAATTGCCAGGACGTCCACGAGCTCAACTGGCTGCTCCGCGAGGTGCGCTTGGCCTGCGTTGATCAGAACGGCGTGGAAGACCCGCCAAACGCCGATCACGAGCAACAGGACGATGAGCCTCCGTATGCTGAAGCGATGATAGCGACGCCGCGTACGGGAGACGGCCTTGTCTTGATCGCGCATGCCGGGCTTTTGCGACCGGAGGGTCCATTTGCCGGGACCATTATACCGGCCCACGACGCGAATGGAGGATTCGCCGATCCATTGCTGACCCGACGGCCCACGATTCAACAGGGACGAATCCCGGCCGGTTGGATGGGCATAAGGTCAACGGGTTATCGTCAGGCGTGGCAGCGCCCGCTTCAGGTCTTTCTCCCCCGCGCCAGTGACATGCGTAAGGCTCACGTCGAGTGTCGAGAGCTTGGCAAGCCCCTTCAGATGGACCAGCCCAGCGTCGGTGACGAAGGTATTGGCGAGCAAGAGAGTGGTAAGGTTGGTCTGGCCCTTCAGATGGGCCAGCCCGGCGTCCGTGACGTACGTACTATACACGCAGAGCAAGGAAAGATTGCTTAACCCTTCCAGGTACTGGAGGCCCGTGTTCGTGATCTCCGTGTCGCCGAGATTCAAAGAGGATAGATTCGTCAGGCTCCTGAGATGGAGCAGCGCGGCGTCGGTGACGCCTGTTTTTTTGAGGCTCAGGGAGGACAGGTTCAGACCTCCTGATCTGCGAACAGAGTAGCTTGTGGGGCGTGGAGCTTATGTGCTAGCAGGGATGAGGTTTGTGGGATCCTTGTTTGAGCAGACAAGGATGAGGTGGCGGGAAATAGAAATGGTACCTTCCGTGATTGCTGAGATCACCTGGCACTCACCAGGAGGAAGGTACCATTCCCCAAGCATTATTGCCGCTTATCCCTGACGGTGCCACGCGCATCAACGACTCAATCAGTGTCGTGCGCGAAAATGGCCAGTGGACATACTTCTGCGGCGTGTATCCGGTATTTCAACACGCCGAAAACGACCGCCGTGCTTTCCGGATGTTTACCGCCCAACTGATCTGCCAAGGCGCCTGCCGTCAGGTGGACATTGTGCGGGCCTTTGGCGTGTCGAAGAACAGCGTCATTCGTGGCGTTGACGCCTACCACGCCGGCGGGGTGGGAGCGTTCTACGCGCCGCGCGCAAGTCGCGGGGCCTCGGTGCTGACGCCCGAGGTCACGGCCCAGGCACAACAGTCTACTGGAAGCGGGTTTGAGCCCAAGAGAGGTCGCCGATCACCTAGGCCTCAAGTGCGACACACTCCGCAAGGCGATCCAGCAGGGCCGGCTGACCAAGCTCGCTTTACCTCAGTTCGGAGAGACGACACCCGAAAATCCACCGGCTCCGCAGCTGCCAGCCCCCACCGACAAGTCCACACGCGCCGCCCTTGACGCCACGGCGGAAATGGGCACGGCCTGCACCAGGCCCGACGAACGCGTCTTGGCAGCATTCGGTTTCTTGAATGGGGCGTCGACCCGCTTTGAAGCCTGCCGTGACGTCTCCTTCGGTGGCGTGCTATGCGCTCTACCGGCTCTGGCGGAGAACGGCCTCTTTCGACACATCGACGCTTGCCTGCGACAATTGCGCGGTTATTACAGCACTCTGCACGTAATCGTCCTGTTGGCCCACATGGCGCTGTGTCGGATCAAGGCCGTCGAGCAGTTGCAGTACCAGCCCCCAGGCGAGCTCGGCAAGTTGTTGGGGCTGGACCGCGTCCCCGAGGTACGTTGTCTGCGGTATAAGCTGGCCGCCCTGAGCAGCGACGACGGCCCGGAAAAATGGGCTGGGCTGCTATCGCGAGATTGGCTGGAGGCCGCGCCGGAACTGGCTGGCGCGCTCTACGTCGACGGTCACGTTCGCCTCTATCACGGCGGCCTGACCGCGCTGCCCAAACGCTATATCGCCCGGCAGCGGTTGTGCCTGCGAGGGACCACCGACTACTGGGTCAATGACATCCTGGGCCAGCCGTTCTTCGCCGTCGAACGGCCGATCGACCACGGGCTTCTCGAAGCACTCAGGAGCGACATCGTGCCGCGTCTTCTTCAGGAGGTCCCCGGCCAGCCCAGTGCAGCCGAGCTCGAGACAGACCGCTATCGCGCTCGTTTCGTGATCCTCTTCGACCGCGAGGGGTACAGCCCGGAGTACTTCAAGGAGATGTGGCGAACGCACCGCATTGCCTGCATCACCTACCACAAATACCCCAAGGACGATTGGCCGACCACCGAGTTCGAGGAGATCGAAACGACGCTGCCGAGCGGGGAGCAGGTCTCACTGAAACTGGCCGAGCGAGGGACGTGGATCGGCGACAAGAGGAGCGGGCTCTGGGTGCGGGAGACCCGCAAGCTGACCACCAGCGGGCACCAGGTAAGCCTGATCAGCACGGCTTACAGCGAGTCGGCGCGGGAGGATTCTGTCCGGTTGTTCAGTCGATGGTCCCAGGAAAACTTCTTCCATTACATGATGCAACACTTTGCCATTGATCTGCTTAACGAGTACGGAACGGAGGAGATTCTTGAGACCAAGCGGCCGGTCGTTAACCCGCGGTGGAGGGAGCTGGACCGCCGGAAGCGCTCGGTCAAGTCAAAGCTAAACCATCGTCAAGCTCGCTTTGCGGCCCTGACGTTGCACCCGGAATCCGACGAATCCGCACAGGCGAAGTGGGAAAAGCGGAAAGCCGAATTGCTTGAGGAGATCGAGCAGCTCGAACACGAACTGACGGGCATCGACAGCCAGTTGAAGGCGACGCCCAGCCACTTGGATTGGGACAAGCTGCCCGAGAACGAAAAGTTCCAGCGCCTGGCACCCAGCCGCAAGCAACTGGTCGATACGGTGAAAATGATCGCCTATCGCGCCGAGACGGCGCTGGCATCAATCATGCGCGAGGAGCTCGCCCGGACTGACGACGCTCGCAGCCTGCTGCGTGATCTGTTTTGCTCAGAGGCCGACCTCACCCCTGATCTCGCCCAAGGGGTGCTGAAGGTGCAAGTCCACCCGATGTCGAACCCCCGGGCCAACCGTGCGATCACTCATCTGCTGGAACATCTGAATGCGGCCGAGTTCAAATATCCGGGCACCAACTTGCAACTGGCCTACTCGATCGCCGGCTTGGTACAAACCCCGGAACTGGCTCCAAATCAAATTCCCGCAGATCAGGAGGTCTGAGGTTAGCCAGTCCTTCCAGGTGCGTCAGCCCAATGTCGGTGACCCGAGTTCGGTCCAGGTCGAGAGATTCGAGCTTGGTAAGCCCCTTTAGGTGTGCCAGTCCAAGGTCGGTGATCTGGGTTTCGCTGAGGTAGAGCCCGGAGAGGTTCGTCAAACGCTTCAGGTAAGCCAATCCCGCATCGCTGACCCGAGTGTCGTGGAGGTCGAGTACCTCGAGGCTTGTCAGACTCTTCAGGTGCGACAGGCCGGCGTCTGTGATCCGAGTGTTGTTGAGATAGAGCAGTGAGAGCTCCGAGAGCCCCTCGAGATGCGCAAGCGCCGCGTCGCTGCACGACGATTGCGACAGACGCAGCCTCTCCAGTCCGGCGAGACGCCCGACTTGAGCGAGCACCACGTCGGCGTCCGTTGATGATGGGTAGAGCCACACATCCGTGACGTGACCGAAATAATCGACTCCAATCAGATCGGCAAGCCGCCCCGCTGTTGAGCGTTTTCCTCCCGGCATCGGGTTCCCATTTTTCCACTCAAAGTCATAGATGACCTGGCCGCCGGCCCCTTCAATCGCCGCTACCGCATCTCGCTGGATGTGAGCACTGCGCACAATCCAGCCCAGCCAAAGTCCGATCACCAGCACCAGTACGATCAGCCCCCGCACGCTGAAGCGCAGGTATCTCCTCCAGGAACGCGAGATGGTCTTGGGATCAGCAGGCATATCGGCCTCAACTTCATCAAATCAGTGGACAACCGATGTGCTTGACAGTTCCTGCTCCAGGATTTCAAAACCCGCGCGAGTGACCTTCGTCCCGGAGAGATCGAGTTCCCCGAGCTCGGTGAGCCCTTTCAGATGTTCCAGCCCGGCGTCGGTGACTGGACTACCAGAGACGTCGAGCACCTGGAGGTTGACCAAACCCTTCAGATGGAGCAGCCCGGTGCCTGTGATTTTGGTATGGCTGAGACGAAGGTACTTGAGGCCTGTAAGCCCCTTCAGATGCACAAGTCCGGCATCGCTGACCTGCGTGTGCTCTAGCCAGAGTTCCTCGAGGGCTGTAAGCCCCGTCAGATGGACCAGATCGGCGTCGGTGACCTGGGTATTGCTCAGGACGAGTTCCGAGAGACTGGTCAGCCCTTTCAGTTGTGCGAGCCCGGTTCCGCTCACGGCGGATTCATCGAGACCCAGAAACGTGAGCTGGCCAAGACGCCCGACGTGCGCCATCGCAAGATCGGGTGCCGTTGCAAACGAGTCGAACAAGACAGCTTTGACATGATCGAAGTAGTCGATTCCCAAAAAATCCATGAGCCATCGTCGCGTCCAGGGTTTACTTGCCGGCAGCACGACCCCACCGGGAACGTCAGATTCATAAGTAACATAGCCACCGGCCGCTAGAATCGCCGCGACCGCCTCGTGCTGGATTCGCGCGCTGCGGACGATCCAACCCAGCCCGACGCCGATCACGAGCACCAGCACGATCAGCCCCCGCACGCTGAAGCGCAGATAGCGACGCCAGAGAGGCAAGGGATCCGCCTGCATGGTGGCCACTTTCCGGGATTGCGGACCGATTAAAGGTGATCCACGCCCTCGACTCAGATCATACCAGGAACCCAATCGGCGCTACGAATCAACCGCCGGGAGATTCTACGAGCCGCCTCCGATTCGACCAGGCCTCAACACTTTCCGCCCACCCTTTGTACTTGCAGGAACTGGTTCCGAAGTGCACACCGCGATCGGCCAAGGCCCGTAGCTTTGGGGCAGGCGGCAAGCTTGTGGCGGCTAGTCAGCGGCAGCGTTTTCCATGTCTCTTCTATCCCACAGGTGATATCGGGGCTGCCACCGTCAGCCGCAGTGGGTCGCAATGACACCTACGGCCCCGGCACTCTCGTCATCCGTGGGTCTCGGGTATGATCATAGCCCAAGCTCGGCGGGCCAACCCGCGGAGTCTGTGTGCTAGTGTCTCTGGACAGAAAACCTGCACGAAATTCGCGCACATGGCTAAGCTGGTAGTGATAGGCCAGGTCAACTGGAGGGATCCTACCATGCGCGGCCGAAAACCCAATCGATTCCGCGTTCGTCCCGGCGACGCATCTGAGCTGTTGCAGATCGCTCGGAGCCAGGGCCTCCCGTGGTTTCAGGTGCAACGCGCTCGGATCGTCTTAGCGCGGGCAGCGGGCAACAGAACCGTGGCCGTGGCTGATCAATTCCAGTGCGATGAAGCCACGGTTTGGAGAGCCTGCCGTCGGTATGGAACCAATGGCATTGCTGGCCTACTCGCTGACGGTCGGAAGGATCATTCGGGGCGACCGGCCACGATTTCCCCCCCTCCAGCGCGCTCAGATTGTCGAACTGGCCTGCTTGGAACCCTTGGCCAAAGGACTGCACGTCACCCACTGGTCTAGTGAAGACCTGGCGCGCCAGGCCATGGCTGACGGGATCGTTGTAACGATCAGTCCCAGGACGATCCAGCGGATACTCGATGATGTTGACCTGCAACCCCATCGGACGCGGTACTGGCGAACCACTCGCGCCAACGCGCGATTCAAGAGGCGGGCAGAGAAGGTCCTCTGGTGCTACGGGAACGCCGTGCGGCTCGCTGCGCACGGGATCTGGGTCGTGTGTGCTGACGAGATGCCCAGTTGCCAAGTTCTGGAGCGCGTGCCAATTCGCCGCGCCGTCCCTGGCTCGATCGAGCAGGTGGAGCACGACTACATCCGACACGGCACGGTCAACATCCTGAACTTCCTGATGGTCCATAGCGGAAAGATGGAGACCATTTGCTTGGAAGCCAACGACGCCGAGCACTACGTTGCAGCATTGAGGCATTTTCGCAGGCGCCACCACCGGCTCAAGGGCATCTATTTGGTACACGATGGCGGTTCGAGCCACATCGCCCAAGCCACCAGGGACTACTTCGCTAGATGTGACGCTTGGTGGCGTCCCCGCTTGACGCCGGCCCGCGCGTCCTGGCTCGATCAAGCGGAGCTGCTCAATCATGCGTTCGGTCGCCGCTATCTGAAGCGCGGATCGTGGGCAAGTCGCGGGGCTTATATTGAGCATGTCATGACTTCATGGCAGGAGTACAACAGGCTCTACGCCCACCCATTCGAGTGGACTTGGACCAACCACAAAATGAGACGATGGTATGCGGAGCATGCGGTCTGAATTTCGTGCAGGTTTTCTGTCCAGGGACACTAGTGTACGAGGATTCGACGACCAATGGGTGTCCGGTGTCCTTACTGCAATGGGCTCGGCCGCGTCGTCCAGGCGTGGACCGATCCCACCGGCCGTGAGATAGAGCGTGAAGTCGATTGCCCATCCTGTCGATCGGGTCATCCTGCCCGGGTCGATAACGCACCGGCAGTCGAGTCTCCGCCGCGCAGGTGGTGGCAATTCTGCTCGAATTGAGCAACCAGCAACGAGCACTCAGGAACTCTCGACGATGTCTTTCCTTGATCACCTGTTCGGACGACGGTTGGCAACCTTCGAGGAAGGGGAGCAGCGAGTCGGCGTGCTCGCCGGCATCCCGATGCTGGGGCTGGATGCTCTTGGCTCGGCTGTATATGGCCCGGAGGCGGCACTTTCCTTGCTCATTCCCCTGGGCGCCGCCGGCCTTGGCTACATCGGGCCAATCAGCACCCTGATCATCATCCTGCTGGCGGTCGTCTACTTATCGTACCGCCAGACGATCGCCGCATACCCGCATGGCGGCGGTTCCTACACGGTTGCGAGGGAAAACCTGGGCACGATACCCGGTCTGTTCGCGGCCTCGGCGCTCTTGCTGGACTACGTGCTGGTCGTCGCCGTCGGAATCGCGGCGGGCGTTGCTGCCCTGGTCTCGGCAATACCCCAACTGCACTCGCACACATTGTCTCTCTGCCTGGGGATCCTGGTGTTCATCACGCTGATCAACCTGCGCGGAGTACGCGAGTCCGGTGCGGCATTCATGGCGCCGACCTACCTCTTCATCGTCTCGCTGCTGGCTGTGCTCGCCATCGGCATCGTCAAGAGCGTGATGGCCGGCGGCCATCCGACTGCGGTTGAGCCCGTTTCTCCCCAGAAGCAGACCGCTCTGACCGCCTCGCTCTGGATTTTGATGCGGGCATTCGCCAGCGGGTGCACGGCCATGACCGGCGTCGAGGCCGTGAGCAATGGCGTCAGTGTGTTCAAGGATCCGGCCGTCGACCACGCGCGCCGAACGCTCGCCGCGATCGTCACACTGCTGGCTGTGATGCTGGCGGGCATCGCGTATTTGTGCCGGGCCTATGGCATCGGCGCGACTCGGGAGTACCTGCCCGGCTATCAGAGCATCCTGTCTCAACTCGTGGCGGCCGTGATCGGCAAGGGAGTCTGGTACTACATCACAATCGGCTCAGTGCTCGCCGTGCTCGCACTGTCGGCCAATACGGGCTTCGCCGATTTCCCCCGGCTCTGCCGCGTGATCGCCCAGGACGGCTTCCTGCCCAGCGGATTTGCCCACCGGGGCCGCCGACTCGTGTATTCCCGCGGCATCATCGTACTGGCCTTGCTCTCAGGAGCTCTCTTGATCGCCTTCGGCGGGATCACCAACAATCTGATCCCCCTGTTCGCCGTCGGCGCGTTTCTCGCATTCACGCTGTCGCAGGCCGGCATGGTCGCGCACTGGCACAGGCTGGGCGGACCGCACGCCGGAAAATCGATGCTGATCAATGGCGCCGGCGCGGTGTGTACGGCGGTCACACTTGTCATCGTCATGGTCTCCAAGTTCGCTGAAGGCGCCTGGGTCGTCGTCTTCTTGGTGCCCCTCAATGTGGTCTTGTTTTACCTGGTGCGCCGCCATTACCAGGCCGTCGGCCGCGAAGTCGCCACCGACGTGCCGCTTGACGTCTCGAATCTCGTGCCGCCTGTCGTGTTGCTACCGGTCCGGGGCTGGAGCATCATCACGCGCAAGGCGCTCCGCTTTGCGCTCAAGATCTCGCATGAGATCTATGCGATTCATATCGCCGGTGATGAGCAGGCGATGGTCGCGCTCGAAGACGGTTGGGAGAGACTGGTCCGAAAACCGGCCGGTGAGGCCCACCTGCCTGCGCCAAGTTGATCGTCTTCTATTCGCCCTACCGCCGACTCTATTCGCCCTTGATCGAAACCATCTCCGATCTGCAAAAGTCCCACCCGGATCGCGACATCGCGGTCATCATCCCCGAGTTGATCGGTACCAAGTGGTACCACTACATCCTGCACAACCAGACAGCCGCCATCATGGTCGCCTATCTGCGATTGAGCGGTTTTCGCAGGGTCGTCGTGATCAGCGTTCCCTGGTACCTTTCCACCGAAGGATACTCCCGGAGTACCGAGCCCGCGAGTCCAAGCAATCCCTTAACCTGAGCCAGGCATACCGCAGGGTGCCCTGCGCACTGCTCCTTCGTGCGACTGATCCATGTGCCGCCAAAAGGCTAACAATCCCGTGATTGTCGCTTGACGGGCGAGGCGGTAAGCTTGTGGCGGCAAGTCAGCGGCAGCGTTTTCCATGTCTCTTCTATCCCACAAGTGACATGGGGGTCGCCACCGTCAGCCGCAGTGGGTCATACTCACGTATACGGCCCTGATACTCTCATCATCGGTGGCTCTCGGGTATGATCATAGGCGATGCTCGGCGGGCCAACCCGCGGAGTCTGTGTGCTAATGTACGAGGATTCGACAACCAATGGGTGTCCGGTGTCCTTACTGCAATGGACTCGGCCGGATTGTGCAGGCGTGGACCGAACCCACCGGCCGAGAGATGCAACGCGAAGTCGACTGCCCGGCCTGTCGATCTGGTCATCCTGCCCGGGTCGATAGCACAGCGGCGGTCGAGTTCCCGCGGCGCAAGTGGTGGCAATTCTGGAGGCCGCCTTCACCTCCTGATCGCGCGTGACCTCGCGCGGCAGCGGTCCCGTCGCGTCCCTCGGCATTCCTCTTCAGGCAAGCCCGCATGTACCGAATTTGCCATGACGGTCAGGAACCCATCATCGATGTCGACCAGGTCGCGGCGATCGAGCCCGCGGTCCGCTCTAGCCCGCCCGGTCGGTGCCACATGGATGAAATCAGCCGCGATCCGCTGCCTAGCGGCCACACGTTGAGACGGTGGGGCGTCGGGATCAAACGACCCGATGGGGTGGTGACCATCGACCGCGACCCGTGGCCCAGACGGACCGATGACACGATCGATCGCTCACCCTGGCGCTGGACATGACACGTTGATCTCTATAGGCCGACCGCATGAGCATCATCGACGAAATCTGCAACAGACTGAAGAAATACCCTAGCGCGAGATTTCAAGCCGGTCCGAATGTCGTTACGGTAAGACCGACATCTGAAAGCGGTTTCCAGGTGTCACTCGAGGTAAACGATCGCCAGTACCAGGTGTCGTTTGATGGTTGGCATGAGGAGTTCACCAATGAGGAAGACGCCTTGCACTGTTTCTTTTTTGGCCTATCCGCAGAGTGTCGGCTGCGCGTGATCTCTCACGGCGGCTTTCGGCACAAGTGGACGGTGGAATTTCTTAACGAGGGCGTTTGGGGGGCAGACAGCACAACCGGCCTGCTTCTCTTCCCATTCTTTTTGCCCAAGACGGTTCGGGTGTTCCAGAATGACCTCATCAAGACAGCGCAAATTTGATGGACCGCTTTTCGTGAAGCAGGATCAATCCGGCATCATCCGGTGAGTCTGGACGCAGTCCGTGCCGGAGGAAGAACATACGTTTTCGTGTTCGGGCGCTAATGATCGCCGTCCTGATTATCGGCCTCGTAACGGCATTGGAGGTGCTATGGTGGCGAGCCGCAGAGGAGATCCGCCGCGCCTACCTCGAGATGAAAATGGAAATGGCGGTCGCTGAGGCTCGCGCGCGTTCAGCCGAGCAGCGAGCTATTGCCGCTGAGGCTCGCGTGAAGTTGCTCGAACTGCAAGCAAAGGCAGTCCGGGACGTCGACGGCGATCAGGACACGAGTCAGAAGCCGCCCTCACGGCGGCCATCCGTGGTACAATAAGCGAAATCTAGTTCGCCGCGGCATCAAGACAGGTGTCATACTTTGCTTTGTCCTTCGCGCGCTTTGACGTCGCGCTGGGCGCTTGCGATGCCCTCTCCGCTCCGTCACACTGAACGTCATCCGGTCAACGGAGCCAGGCGGACCCTAAGGCGCTCGATTGGTCGGGGCGAAGGGAGCCCGAGATGGCCACAAACTGACGGGGCGCCCTTGACGTTAACCGCGCCAGCCGGGCGCCCGAGAAAGCACCGCCGGCCCCGGCACTCTCATCACCGGTGGGTCTCGGGTATGATCATAAGCGATGCTCGGCGGGCTGGTCCGGTGAGCTCGATTGTGCGGCGGCATATCGGACTCCGCGCTGTAGCGTACCTGCATCTGCTCGCGTCGGCGCCGGAGCTCGATCTGCGGCCATTACACCTTGATCCGGCGTATATTGTGGAGCCACGCTTGGTCCTGAGGGTCAGGCAATGATCATTGTTTACAATCGGTCGGGGATGATCTTCGGCGTGCTCGGGCTGTTTCTGGGGATGCTGGTTGCCGTAGGGAGCGGGCTGGTTTCGCTGGGAGGAGCGACCGTGGCGGCGGTGTGGATCGGGGCTGGCCTGTGGTGGAAGTACCGCGCCAGGCCGGATGGAACAATCGGTCGATTCCCGGCGATCTTTTTCATCCCGTTGCCGTTCTTGGCGGCACCGCTCGTGATGCTGTCTCTGCTCGCGGCGGTGATCGAGGTCAGGGTAGGAAGGAGGCCCCCGGACCCCCGAGAGGCTCGGTTCAAGGCTGATAGACGTATGCTCGAATCGGCAGCTTTAAGTGGGGATGTCTCCCTCTCCAAATCGCTCCTCGACGCTCTTGGAAAGATCAACGGCGAGGAAGCCAGAACCGACGATTACCATGTCTTCACGAAGCTCGGCGACGACACCGTGCTGGTTCTCATCAAGTCGCCGACCGTGAAGAACCTCGAAATGCCAGCTCGGGTCAAGTTGCTCCACACCATCGAGTCGATCCTGGCGAGCCAACCGCAGACCAAGGGAAAACAGCCGTTTATCGGCGTGAAGGGACAGATTACCTTCGGCGCGATCCGGGTCCCGCCCGACCAGATCAAGACCGGCTCGGTGGTAGTCGAATCGCCGCTTTACGACTTCTACGGCCCAGCCCCTGAACCCGCCAGGTCGTCCCTTTGAGCCGTTTGGACTGCGTACTCGCGCGATAACCGTGGGTCGATTATCGCGGGTCGTAGCGCAGCAAGCACGCTCATAATGAGAGGCGCACGTTCGTTCGGTCGTTCGTTCCTTGCTTGTGCCCCCCATCCGCCCACAATGGAACACGCCAGGATGAAGCGTGAATGCGAAGCACGAGGCACATGCGCGCGGCCACGTCTAGACCTCAGCCAGCCGGGCCGGTCGGGCGAATGCCCGCCGGCTCCAGCATTCTCCAGAGGTTCGCGCCATGTACCGAATCAGCCAGAACGGACAAGAGCCCATCATCGACGTCGACCAAGTCGAAGCGACCGAGCCTGCGATCCGCTCGGACAAGCCCGATCGATCTGCTGAGATCAGCCGGGATCCGCTGGCTAGTGGCCACACGTCGAGACGCTGGGGTGCCGGGATCAAACGGGATGATGGTTCGGTGGCGATTGAGCACGATCCGTGGCTAGACTCGTGCCAGGTGACCAATGGGCGCCAGCCGTTTGTTCTGGCAATCTGAACGAACGCAGCCATCAGAAAACGCGTAAGTTCCTAGCGGGACACAACAGTCCGCGAACGACGCACGTCTACAACGGGCTGCAGAAAAAAGTCACGCCGAACATCCTAAAGCGGACATGGCTCTGATCGTGTGAGCAGCCACTGTAACGTGTGAGTACTAACCGATGTTGGCAATTAATGACGACGGCCGCTTCGCGTTGCCTGCTGGTGCGGATCGGGACTTCACGACATTTCTTAAACAGAATCACGTGGCGTGTGTCGGGGTTGGACAGGTCCGTAGTCCATTCGATCCCGCGAACGTCCAGAAGCTGTATCTTGAGTGGGTCAAGCGGCGACAGCGACGCATTAGGCGACGCATCGTTATAACCCCAGTTGTTGTTACAACAGTGATCGTTGTGATATGCGCGATCTTCGTGGCCAGGCCGACCCAGCCTCCGGGGCTGCGCCCGCAGGTCGCCGACGCCGCCGCGCCCCCCGCACCCGCCATTGGGGACGAGCCGAAATCCGCGCCCTACCTGCTGACGGAGGTTGATCGCATCCTTAAATCAATGACTTTAGGAAACATTGCATTCAACACCCCTGCTTCCATGCGTTGCGATGAGAAGACCAAGATTCAGCTTCTTCTTTCGTCGCGAACAGCTATCGAGGAGTTGAAGCAGAAGATCAGTGGTCTCGGCGAGAAAGTGGGTGGATAGATCCAGGTGGCTGATGTGATGGAAGCAAATCTCTACGGCGAAGCCTTTGAAACGCACCCTCTCAGACCAGCCCGGCAAGCGGTCGGTGGAGCTGACGATACCGAATGGCAGTGGGAGATAGTGCCAAAAGAACCTGGGAATCAGGAACTTCATCTCGTCATTTCGGCTGTCTTGAACGTGCGGGGCCGAGAGGGTTCCAAAGTGCTCAAGGTTTATGATCGAACAATTGATGTTCACGTGACAATATCACAACTGAGCAGAACGTTTCTTGCAAATAACTGGCCATGGCTTTTGGGGGTGGTAGGATCAATTGGGGCACTGGTACTCGCGAGGTCAGTCGGATGGCGGCGGTTGCGGGGAGGTCGACGATTCCCGAACGTCATCGCATCCAAGGTACTCGTTAGGAAGGTAAACGTCTTACTTTTCGCCGCCAATCCGCGTGGGACCGATCCGCTCGATCTCCATCGAGAATTTCGAGAGATCGATGAGGAAGTTCGTTTTGGGGAGTTCCGTGACGCCCTGGAACTGACCATCGTGCCGGGAACCCGGCTAGTGGATCTTCTCCGTAAGCTCAATGAGGCCCATCCGGACATCGTCCACTTTAGCGGCCACGGCAATATCGATGAAGAGATCATTCTTGAGAGCAGGGAAGGAGACCCTGCGGCTCCGGACAACACGAGAGCCTTGGCTCGGGATATGCAGCGTTTGGAACCAGTGCATGAGGCGAGACGGGCCGGCTCTCCCGGGCCGCTGAGCAAATCTGCGCTGGTTGACATACTCAAGGCTTGCAACCGGGAGAACATTCGCGTCGTCGTGCTCAACGCTTGTTACACGCGTCCCCAGGCCGAGGCACTTGCCGAGGTCATTGACTGCGTGATCAGCATGAACCGGGCGATCAGCGATGTGGGGGCCATCAAATTCGCCGCCTCCTTTTACGGCGCCCTGGCATTCGGCCTTTCGGTCAAGAAAGCTTTCGACCAAGGCCTGGCCCGGCTGACGGCCGAGGGTATGTCGGAGAGCGAGACTCCCGAACTGATGGTCCGCGCGGGAGTGGATCCCTCGGCGCTTGTTCTCGTCGCCCCGGTGGAACGCCCAACTTGAACGAACTTTAACCAAGTCAAAGATAGGCGGCCAGCGGATTTGGTCCAGCTGAAAATAGCGATAGCACAGCCAGCCCGGGCCTACTTCTTCGGAAACGCCTCGTTCGGCACCTTTGCGAGCCGCGCACGCGCCTGATAGAGCCGCTGTCGCACGACCGGCAAGCACTTCTCGAGATATGCGTCCCCAAGCTTGGCGCTTGGCTTGATGCGCTGCTTAGTTGTCAGGTCCTGATACGCTTCGCGGGCAGCCAGCAAGCACTCCGTCTCCCAGTCCTCGATGGTCCCTTCCGCCGTGGTGTCCTGACTTTGGGACGATGGTAGTACCGTGAGTTCCTTGAGCCAGTAATCCTCGCTCGTGCTGATCCGAGCGATAATGCCGCCGTCCCATAAGCTGTGCATGTTCGTCCGGCGGTCGAAGAACCGAAACCGGGTGTCGGGGATCGTCTTCCGACCACTTGGAATCGTACTTGGGCTCATCGAGCGGGACGTCGACGTACTGCCAGGGGCAGTCTTCGGCAGCGTCCGGCGGTTGTCATCGGCCCAGGTCGAGGCGTCGGCGATGCTCTCGCCTTCATCGAGCAGAGCCGCGACTGCGGCCTTGGCTTTCGGGTTCAGGTTCTTCTCGGCGAGCCGGGAAATGACCCGGTGACCGGGGCGTCCCCAGGCCCAGGCGGGTGATGAAGTCTGAAGGCCGATCAACAATGCGCGGCCGAGGCTGAACCACGAACGGTAGGAAGTCGTCTGGGGTAAGCGTAAGGCATGATCGACTCGAAGGCGCGTGCCGGACCCTTTGCTTTGACCGAGGCTGCGCCTGGATTATGATCGCGGCATATCGACGCGGCAATCTTACTCCGAATGCCGGTCATCTCGCCTCCGGCGGATCCGCCCATGAAACTCCGAATCCATCTGTCGACGCTGTGTCTTTTGGTCGCGGTGGCCGCGCTCACCATCGCACTCGTTTTGCTAACCGCCCGCCACAACAGTCAACTTCAGGCCATGACCGCGCAATTCAATGCAGAGCTTGCCGAGCAAGCCCGACGTCACGACGCGCAACTTATAGCACAGGCTGTTGAGTTCAAGCTGCAGCTCCTGGACTTGACCCACAAACACGACGCTGAACTTGCCGCCATGGGAGCCGCGACGGCATCGGCAAAACCATGACATGCGGTTAGCCTATCTCCAAAGGTTGAGGCGTGGAAGACATTCTCGATTCGCTCGACGCGTTTTCCAGGATTCGCGCGACCACGGTCCGGGCCGCTGCGACGTCGATGAGCACTTGTTCGACCCGTTCCCAGGAACGAAGGTCTAACCACGAGCATGGCACAAGGTGGTCCGATGCCGATCCGGATGACGCCAGCGATAAGCGGGACCGAGGGCGGCATGGCGATCCGATCTTGGACGTGCAGGGTGCCGACTACCGGGCTGATGGGTCATCATCGACCGGCGATTGCTGGCGGTCGCGCGCGACAGCTTGAGTCACAGCCAATGATTATGTCCCCGCCTTGTAGTTTCCGGTAGCCGTTCATAGGGTGGGGTAGGTCGAATCAAGCAACTTTGGATCGCGTCCGGGTGAGTCGCAAAAGAGAGGGAAGGGCGTGGCCACGACGGTCTGCTTCAAAGCACGAAGTCAGGTAATCCAAGACGTTGTGGCCCTGTTGCCTACAGGTCGCCACCACTGTCAGCATTCGCTCGACGAATCGGCTCCCATGCACACTGTCGGTCCCGCCGCTGATCCGCCTCCAGATCACCGCATGCCGCAACGCTCGTTCCACAACGTTGTTCGTCGGTGCGATTCCCTGGACCCGCGCGAAGGTCCACAGACCTTCTTCCACCTTGAGAAGCTCGAAGCACGTGGCCGCCGTTTTCGCGCACGGGCACCTCGACCCTTCCAGAAGGGTTTGCTTGACCTCCCGACGCAAGCGGTGCATCCGCTCTTGAAACGCATTCCAAGGCAAAGTTCCGTCGCGCACTCGGTGCCAGTGGCGGAACAGCCGGTTCGACAACGAAAGCAACCGCTGTCCGATGCTCTCGCCTTCACCACCCCGGTCGATCATCGCTTGGAAGTCTCGGCGGAGATGCGCCAGCAGACTTGACGCCCGAATGCCTTGATCCACTCATACGCGCTGAACCGGTCACTGCCGACGACCTGATCGTCTTTGCTCCCCAAGAGAGCCGCCGCGACTTCGCCACTACGACTTTTGGCGATGGTAAAGACCGTGCAAAAGCTGGTCACCGTGGCCCACAGCCAAGCCTTGTGACGATTCTCACGCCACGACGTCTCGTCGATATTAACCACCGAGGACTTATGGACCGAAGTCGCGAGTTCGTTGTAAGGGGCTTCAAGGGCGATGGCCGACTGCCGTTCCAGCTTGGAGACCATCCCGGTGGAGATCGAAAGAGTAAACAGGTCGCTTACCAACTGCTGGATCTGACGCTTGCTGAGGCGATAGGCCCCCGCGAGCACGGCCAGCACCGCCTGAAGGTACGGGCCGAAGCATCCAGTGGGGACGCCCGGTGGCAAGGCAGCGCAGGTCGTCTCGCCGCAGCCAGGGCAGGTCAGACGATGGAGCCGATACTCATCGACGATCGGCTCGATCTTGGGCAGTTCGGCGACTTGATGGATCAAGGGTTCGGGGTCGTCGCCGCAGAGTTCATGACCGCATCGGCGGCAAGCAGTCGGCTTACAGTGGGTCGTCCCGCGAATCTTTTCGGGTGGGACCAAGGCGCGGTGGGCCTTACGATGTCCGGGCTGCCCGCCGCGTTTCTTTCCGCTGGGAGAAGCCGGGGGCTTGCGCTTCATTCCGATCGGATCAGAGGATGGGGGCTTCGACGAGTTGGTGGAGTTGAGCTTCAGCCGATTCTCGAGATCGTTGACGCGCGCTTCAAGTTTGGCAAGGCGCAGTTCGTAGAACTCGACGAGCGCAAGAATCGCCGCTTGGACCTCGGGCGAAGCCGTCTGCCACAGGGGTTCTGGAATCGGGGGCGTCCATGCCATGCAGGTAGAATAATTGCGTCATTCGCAAACGACAACCCCAGACTGTGAACGCTTACAGTTTCCGAAAGGTGAGCCCGCTATCGTTGATATCAGTCATATGCTTGCCGAACGCCGTAGTTGCTCGTATCGATCGAGTGCTCGATGACCAAGATCTTCCTCTCCTATCGGCGTCAGAATGCGGCCGGCGTTGCCGGACGAATCTACGACCGACTGCGTGCTCACTTCAGCCCCGGTTCTATCCACTGGTCATACGTCGCCGTGTTGCCTTTGATGACTTGCTTTTGCGTCATGAGTTACGTCGTCACGATCCAGCGCGGTCAGCAACCACCGCCGGCAGAGACCTTCTTTCGCAAGCCGTCTCGCACCGAGCAAGTCGGCGACAATAAGACTGCCTCTCCGAAGCCGCGCCCCGCCGACGGCTCCAAACCGGCACCACCCCTGACGGACGTCGCATTTCCCAAGCCCGCGCCGCCATCGCAACACCCCGAGCCATCTTCCCCACAGCCGATACGAGGTTGGACAAGCTCAGTTGGGATCAAGTTGGTTCGCATTGAGGCCGGCGAGTTCCTGATGGGCACGACCAAGGATCAGATGGATCTGTTAATTCGAGCTTTTTCCGATCGGGAGTGGTATGCCCAAGAGCAGCCATCCCATTCGGTGCGGCTCAGCAAGGCCTTCTATCTCGCCATTCACGAGGTCACGCAGGGCCAGTACCAGGCGGTCATGGGAGAGAACCCGAGTCATTTTCGAGGATCGGTTGACCTGCCGGTGGAGACTGTGTACTGGTTCGACGCGGTCCAGTTCTGCAATGAGCTGAGTAGGCGGGAGAAGCGTACGCCGTTCTATCGGATCGTCAAAGGGGACAGTATCGAGGTCACCGTTACCGGTGGTAATGGCTATCGCCTTCCGACGGAGGCCGAATGGGAATATGCCTGCCGGGCGAAGCGGTCGACCCTGTACCCCTTCGGCGACGACTTCGGCCCGTTGGGCGAACACGCGTGGTACCTTGGCAACTCCGAACGAAAGACCCATCCAGTCGGCCAGAGGCTCCCGAACGCATGGGGCCTGTATGATATGTTGGGAAACGTCTGGGAATGGTGTGCCGATGGGTTTGACAAGAGATATTACGCGTCATCGCCGCCAACTGACCCGCCGGGCACGACAAGGACCTCGCCCCGGGTTAACCGAGGCGGGTGCTGGTACAATAGGCCGGAGGTCTGCCGGCCAGCGAACCGCAACGAGTCCGTCCCCGGGGGCCGAGACTACTCCCTCGGCTTCCGCGTAGCCGCATTCCAGGACTGAGCCGGAAACGGGGCCGTCGAACGGAGGCCGGACCGGCGGCGCGGCGGAGCCTACCTACGACGGACCGCGCAGGTTGCGGAAGCACGAGCGGCAGGAGCACAAGGCTTACTGCTCGCCCAGGTCACTCCTCGGTCAAGCTCATGCCGGGGACATACGTACATGTCTTGCCGACCGATGATGCCGCACTGGCCGATGGCCTCGATCGGTTGTTCGGTTGAGATTGGCTACAAACCGGCCCAAAATCATCGCCAATCACCAGAATGACGAACGCCGCAAGATCCTACGCTTGCGGCGTTTTCGTTTATAGCCACCGGGGGGACTCGAACCCTCAACCCCCGCTTTACGAAAGCGGTGCTCTACCGATTGAGCTACGGTGGCATCTGCCGGCGCAAGGGAAACCCACGATGGCCAGCCTCCTGAACATAGTCTACGTGAACTGGGCGGATATGCAAGGCAACCACGTCCCTGGCGGCGTGCCGGGGCCACGAAGGTGATCAACAAGAGCACCAAGCGGCCAGCATAACCCGGATAATCAGACAAACTCGAACGCTTCCCCAAAAATCTTGGGAAATCGTCTCTCTTTCACGCACCAAAAACAGCCTTTCTGTAGATCATCCCAGGTAGGGAGATTAGACAACACCTGCATCCAGCAATCGCCCAAAGACCCCGGCCGCAGGTCTCCCGACAGTTCGGCGCGGGCCTCCCGAACTCGCCACAACTTGGACTTTGGCCTGGAAGATTCCGAGAAGTGATCACCGGCCCGTTCCTCCGTGGGATATTAGCGAATGCTCTGGCGTTACCGCCGTGAATCAAAGGATGAAGGATGAATCAGAGCAGGGCGGCGGCCGTGAGGGGGCGCCGCGGCTGTTGTGAGAGCCGTGGCGCCGCCAGATACTGGCTCCCTCTCCTTTTGGGAGAGGGCTGGGGTGAGGGTCCGGATGATCACATTAAGCGAAGACGCGCATCGGGCGATTCGTCTTCAAAAGGCTGTCGGTGGGGCTCGGCCCTCACCCCAGCCCTCTCCCGCGGGAGAGGGAGCCAGAACAATCCATCCGCCGGTCGACAGTCTGCTGTGGGGCTCGGCCCTCACCCCAGCCCTCTCCCGCGGGAGAGGGAGCCAGAACAATCCATCCGCCGGTCAACAGTCTGCTGTGAGGCCCGGCCCTCACCCCAGCCCTCTCCCGCGGGAGAGGGAGCCAGAACAATCCGCCGGCTGACGGTGTCTTGTGGGGCTCGGCCCTCACCCCAGCCCTCTCCCACGGGAGAGGGAGCCAGTAAAACCCGTCGGCCGACAGTATGCCTTGCCGCTCGGCCCTCAATTCCACATGGTTACGGCATCCATCAGTCTTGAAATCCTCGGAGAAGTTCAATGTCAAACATCGTCGTTGCACGAACCAACGTGATCGAACCTCGAGCGACCGAGAAGCTCGCCGACAATCAAGCCGTCGGCACGAGTGCCGAGCAAGTGCTGATTGACTTGGCCTGGGGGGCTCGGTTCTTCCGCTCTGTCGATGGCTGTTTCCACGCTCGCGTACCCGTCGGGAGCCGGAACGAGATTCTCGCACTCAAGGACACGGCGCTTCGCTCCTGGCTGGTTGACCGTTATTTGAAAGTACATGGCAAGCTGCCATCTCGCCGGGACGTGAACCGCGTTCTCGAAGCGCTCCAAGCCCGCGCACGGCTCGAGACCGGTTCGACCGAGCTGTACGTGCGCGTTGGCTTCGATCAGGACGACAATGAGTTGAACAGCTATCTCGATCTCGGCGACCCGAGCAGCCAGGCCGTCAAGATCGACGCTCTCGGTTGGTGGGTCGTCGATCGACCGGTCGTGCACTTCAAACGACCGCAGGGGTTGTTGCCGTTGCCCCTCCCCAGCCGCGACGGCTCGATCGAATTGCTGCGGCCGTTCGTGAATCTGAGCGATGCGGACTTCCGGCTGCTGGTCGCCTGGATGGCCGCGGCGCACCGGCCTGTCGGGCCCTATCCGGTTCTGGTCATTCACGGCGAACAGGGGTCGGCCAAGAGCACGCTGACGCGGATCATCCGCAAGTTGATCGACCCGCAGGCGGCCCCGTTGCTGGCTGAGCCCGAGAGCACCCGCGACCTGATGGTCACCGCACTCAACGGATGGCTGCTGGCTTTCGACAACATCAGCTCTCTGTCGAACCGTATGTCCGACAGCCTGTGCAGGCTGGCCACGGGCGGCGGTTTCGCTTCCCGACGGCTCAATTCCAACGACGAGCGCCATTGCGTGTACGCGGAGCGCCCGATCATCCTCAACGGGATTGACGACGTCGTCCGCCGCAGCGACCTGGTCGACCGCATCCTGTCTCTGAACCCGCCGCCGATCACGGCGACACAGCGCCGGTCGGAAGACGAGTTCTGGATGGCGTTCGCCGCAGAATATCCGCGAATCCTGGGCGGACTGCTCGACGCCGTGGCGGCGGGCGTTCGCCTGCTGCCGTCGGTAGACCTCGCGGAGCTGCC
This sequence comes from uncultured Isosphaeraceae bacterium, assembly GCA_963781785.1. Classification (GTDB taxonomy): domain Bacteria; phylum Planctomycetota; class Planctomycetia; order Isosphaerales; family Isosphaeraceae; genus CAWAHD01. The sequence continues at coordinate 4,225,078 of CAWAHD010000002.1, forward strand.
GCGGATGGCCGACTTCGCGCGGTTCGGCGAGGCAGTCAGCCGAGGGCTGGGTTGGCCAGCCGGAAGCTTCATCTCGGACTACAACGACAATCGCCGCACGTCCTCCTCCCCAATAATCGAAGATTCGCTCGTGGCGGAGGCCCTGTTCAAGCTTTCCGCCTTGAGACGGAGCCAGGAGTGGACGGCGTCACCAGCGGAGTTGCTCTGGCTGCTCGAGCACGTGGCGGGTCGGAAAGTGGTCGCCTCGGCACGCTGGCCCAAAACGCCGTCGATGCTCGGTAACGAGATGCGCCGAATCGCCCCCCAGCTTCGCGCACGCGGCATCGGCGTCACATTCAGCAAGACCCACAAGTCACGAATGATCATCCTCTCGTTTCAAGACGGTTCCGATTATTCAGCCGCCGCGGTCTAACTTCATTCGTGATCAATCATTACATCCGAACTTTGGGGTTCCGATTATTCAGCCGCCGCGTGTAAGTCCAATGCCTGTAAGGCCGCGGCGGCCGCGGCGGCGTTTTTGGCCTCTCGCAGAGTGTGCGCACGCTTTTTGACGACCAGAACGTAGGTCAGGCTTTCCAGCCTGACGTTCTTGCCGCCGAACGTAGGTCAGGCTTTCCAGCCTGACGTTCTTGCCGCCGGACGTAGGTCAGGCTTTCCAGCCTGACGTTCTTGCCCCGCGCAACTCTCCGATACGCCTCTTGACGACCAGAGGAGACGGTTTGTGCGTTTTCGTCGGCTCGATCGACCTTTTCAGCGCGCACCGACGGCGATGGCGTGGCGATAGACTTCGATGTAGCGATCGATGTTGCGGTCCATGGCGAAATACTCCCTGACGACGGGGCCCGTGGCGGCGGCCAGGCTTGAAGCAAGGGCTGGGTCGTTCAGCACCCGGACGATGGCATCGGCCAGGGGGCCCGGTGCGACCGGCGTCAAGAGGCCCGCGCCGGTGGCTCCCAGGAGTTGCTGGTAATCGCCGAAGTCGGTTGCCACGATCGGACGCCCCGCGGCCAGGTAAACCGCGATCTTGCTCTGGACCGAGAAGTTCTCGCGGCAGGCAAGCCGGGGGTGCACCAAGACGTCGGCCCGGCGCGACAGGGCGACGACCTGTGCCGGCGTCTGCCCGTCAAGAACGATCAAGCGATCGCCGTAAGGCCCCAGCCTCGCTCGATAGGACTCCGCTGCCTGGGCCGGGCCCCCGACCAAAACGCAGCGAGCTTGGGGTTGGACCGTGAATACCCGGGGAAGAGCTTCGATCAAGATGGGGACACCCTGGTTGGGGTGTACGATGCTCCCGATGTACATGACAACCTGATGCTCGGGACCGACTGCGGGGATCACGATTGGTTCGATTGGCGACGTGTATTCGCCCAGTTCGATGCCGGGATAGATGACACGCACGCGGTCTTCCGGCGCACCTTTCTCGTCGATCAAGACGTGCTTCACTGGTTCCCCGAGGGCGATCACGGCGGCGGCGTGGCGCAGGACGCGGCGTTCGATGGCCCGGTACGTGCGAAAAACGAGTCCCCGGCCCAGGCGGTCGCGCTCGACTTCCTCGCCCAGTAGAGAATGAACTTCGTACACCATGGGCCAGCGGTATCGCCGGCATGCGGGATACGCCCGGGTCGCTCCGCCGTAGTGCTGGGCGTGAACCAGGTCGAACGGCTGCTCGCGTGCGATCCGCTTCAGGCCCAACCCGCTGGCCCAGCCCGCGGGTGGTATCGTATAGAGGGGTGTCCCTTCGAAATGCGCCGAGAGCGGTGGTTATATTCCACGGCGGACGTGCTCGGAGGTGCGCCATCACAACCTGAACTCCGCGTACTCGGAGCGCCCGCATGATCTTGATTGGCAGCATGGCCGTGCCGTCGTACTGGCCCGGGATGGGGAACGAGGTGACGATCAAGATCCGCATGAGCTCAGGCTCCATCCTGGTGCAGCCGAAGACGATTTGGAATTGGAGATGTCGACCTTGGTTGGGGCTCACTGTGCCCGGAATGCGCTTCTCGGGTTCAGGACTTCGGATCTGGGCTGGCGTGCTTCGGCGAATGGACCACCACAACAGGCTCGCGACGATGGCGCTGGGCGTGTGTCAAGGTGCCTCCCATGCGGCGGTCGAGGGCCTCGATCGCGGCATCAAGGATGCCGCGTGCGGTGTCGACATGACGAGGGCGCATGGCGTAGGGATCACGTGGGAGGCCAGTACGCGGCCACGCCAGACGGCCGGCCCGGGCTGTTCGTTGCAAGCTCGGCGGGATCTGGTGCGGCTCAAGTGATTCGTAATGACCATCCCGCTCCGGTGCATGGTAAAAGGCACGGCGATGGGGGGCTGGGCCGGGGTATGCCCACGAAGCCCGGAGAGCCAGCAACTCGGCGAACTGGGGCCACGGCGGCGCTTCCGGATCAAACGGCAGGGCCGCCGCGCCGGGCTCGCAGGCGACCGCCGGCAACAGCCGCCAGGCTTCGTAGAGCGGCAAAGGACGTGAGGGATCCGCGAGCAAGCCTTTCAATTCCGGACGAGCAAGCTCTTCGGCGGCTTGATGGACCAGTGCTTCGGCGCTCGACACGTACAACAAGAGAGCCGCCCGGGCGAGCCGGCTCGCCTCGCTCACCGACCTCGCCAAACGGCTTTGGGTGTGGAAGGAAAGCGCGTCTTGATACAGACAATGAAAGGGACTGATCACAATCTCGATGGTCCAGCCAGGTGGGGTGGTGGAATCCTGGACCGGGGGCGTGAACTGGGCTGCCGGGGGCTGGCCGTTAACAGCGTCTGGTCGCTGAGTCCGCCCAGAGCCCGCTTCGGAGCGGTTGGCCACACTCGAGGACCCTACCTTGGACAGTCGATCTTCCGTGAGCCCGCCGGGCGCCGCGTCAGTCGCGGCGCGGACGTATCCGGTATCCTCAGTGCTCTCCGAATCGTCCTGCCTCATGAGCGATTGAATTCCATCACGAATTGCAGAGTCCCGTCCGGTTCGGTCCAATCTCCGGTTCGTGCACAGCCAAGCGATCGGTCTGATGTCTGCGAGGTCGCTCGTATTGCGGCGGCGCATTTCCGGCGTTTCAAGTTAACAGATCGGCCGACAGTTCCATAGCGCTTTTCGCGCAGCCGCTTGCGCGACCAGGTCGGCGACGCCCTCAATGAGACCCGAACAATAGACGGCGTTCGGGAAGAAGTGCGGAGAGTGTCGCCCACCCGTATGTCTCTCGACTTGCCGATCTGTCGTTCAGCGGCTGGTACCGGATCGGGGTGGGGAGACCGGCGCGACCGCCCTTCGTCGGGCAGGCTTCGGTGGTGGCGGCGCAGGAAGCACCGCGGCGCGTGCGGCGAACGGGTCGCGCCAGACGAGCTCGCGTGCACGGAGCAGATTGCCGACGTACTGAGAGGTCGGGTCACGCTGAGTTTCGTATGCGATCGCGCGACTGTAATCTTTCTTCGCCTCGTAGATCCGACCCAGGTTTGCGCTCGCGCCCGAGCGCAACATGTGGTAGTAAGGCTGATTCGGGCCGGGTTCTGGCAAGAGTTCCAACGTCTTGTGGAAAAACCGCGCGGCGCCGTCCGGGTTATCTGCTTCCAGGTTGGCCAAGGCAAGATAATAGGTGGCGTAGGCGTCCAATCCGCTCTGGACGCCGTCGGGAATGGATTGATTCCTGTTTGTGACCAGGGGCGCGCCTTCGCGGAATCGAAGCTTGACGTATTCTTCGATGGCGTCCTTGAGTTCGCCGCGAAGTTGCTTGACCCTCGCATAAACCAAAGGGAAATCGTGGCGGAACAAAAAAAGTGAATCCTGGATCGAGCTGACAAACTGCTGGTCGGTGAAGAGCCGGGTCTCGACCTCGATGGGCAAACCCCAGAACGAGACTTTGCCGAGCCGGCCGCCCAAGACATGGGCGAAGTGATCGCGCTCGAGCGCGGGATCGCGATAGAGAATCGATCGGTCCTTGCCCGTCAGCTCGCGCTGCAGGAGTCTCATCTTGGGGGCGAAATAGCCCGTCCACGAGTCGATCAGGATACTGATCTTGGTTCGGCTGCCCAGGAGCGAGGCCCGGCTGGTTCCGTAGACGAGTTCGCCGGGTAGGTTCATTCGCTCGAGGATGGCCGGGTCGGCGACGGCCTGTTCCAGAGTTGCGACACCCGAGCCGCCGGGGCCAGGGACCTCGAGGCCGCAACGAGCGTCGAAAAGATAAGCCTGGTCGCCGATCAAGACCGCACAGATCCAGACGATCGGCGGCTTGGGTCCTTGCCGAAGGCCCAGCAGTGAGGCCTCGAGCGCGTAGTTGAGTGAATACCTCGGGACCATGAGCTCAAGCGAATGATTCTTGCTGTATGCGATCATGCCCGCGTCGATGTCCAGTTGGCGGCAAAGGGCGATGAACAACCAGGCGCGCTCGGCCCAGGAGCCTTCCGCCTCGGTGGCCATGCCGCGCATCAGCACGTCGTACGGCCGGGCGAAGACGTGGGGTAGCCGGCTCGACCCCAGCGCACCGCGCGGCACGAGCATCGTCTGTCTCACGACCCAGTCGAACACGCGGCGAACCTGCGCCAGCGGCTCGCCCGGCCCTGCCACGCGGGACGCGATCCCGTAGTACATCATGCAGTCTTCGATGTGCCGTGCGTCCTTGAGCGACCAGTTTCTGTTTTCGACTTCATTGACCATGGTTTCCGGCATCTGGGTCACGAGGAATTCTCGGGCTGGGGAATCCAACTGATATTCCGACGGGCTGGTCCCTTCGAAATAATGGTTCAGCTTCTGGATCGCCAGCTTGAAATTATCGCCCCCGGGTTGAAGGGGCGCTCGCTGGATCAAGGTAATCGAGCTTCCCAGAATCGCAGTCCGTTCCTCTTCTCCGCGCTGGGTGCTGGAAACCGCGTCGCCCTCTGTGCCCGGGGTCGATGGCCCTGGCGCGGAGAGCGAGCCATCGCTCGAGTCGGACGTCGGCGCCAGCGGTTCCGGAGCCGAGTAATCACAACTCACGAGGAGCGCGAGTGCCAGAACCGCGGTCGAGAACCCCGTCCAGAGCAGAATTCGACGATTCAAGCCGGTAGACTCCCGTGTTGTTCTATCATTGCGATCGAGTTTTGGACCGGAAACTGCCACTATTGTGAGGTTTCGTGGCGCGCGCCGCGAGACCGGTTGTCACCCTCGAAGCGATTTTCCCTCTGTACGATCGGCAAGCCGTCAAGGTTCAGCCAGGAGGCGCAACTCCTTATCGACTCACGAGAACACCACTTCAATACAGCAAAGCGATCCGCCGGTATTCAGACAATACGTCTGGGCGACGAGCTGGATTACTCGGGAAAGGGCGGTGCTAGGAATCGGCTGTGATCGCGGCGCGTATGCGGAGACATTGCCGGAGCAAGTCAGGCAAATCGCCGATGTGAAGCGAATTTGGACCGTCGGACAGAGCGTGGTCGGGGTCGGGATGCACTTCGAGAAAGAGGGCATCGCATCCAGCAGCGACTGCCGCGCGGGCGAGTGTCGGAATCATCTCGCGCTGGCCCGATGACGCCGTTCCGCCCGCTAGGGCGCCGGGCAACTGGACCGAATGGGTCGCGTCGAAAACAACAGGCGCGCCGGTGGCCTGCATCTGCGGAATGGCGCGGAAGTCGTTGACCAGTCGGCCATAGCCAAAAGTCGTGCCGCGCTCGGTCAAGAGTACTCCCGAGGCCCCGGCATCGGTCAGCTTGGTGACGACGTTGTTCATGTCCCAGGGAGCCATGAACTGTCCCTTTTTGACGTTGACGGGGCGGCCGGTCGCCGCCGCCGCCTCGAGAAGGTCGGTTTGTTGCGCCAGGAATGCAGGAATCTGGATCAGATCAACGACCGCGGCCATGAGAGAGGCCTGATTGGTCTCATGGAGGTCGGTGGTCACCGGCAACCCGGTCTCGGCCTTTACGCGCTCGAAGACTTTCATCCCCTCGGTGAGCCCCGGCCCGCGATAGCTCGATCCGGACGTTCGGTTGGCCTTATCAAACGACGCCTTGAAAATGAGCGGCAAGTGCAGCTCGGTGCAGATCGCGAGCAGGTTGATCGCGATCCTCAAAGTCATGTCGCCAGGCTCCATCACGCACGGACCGGCGATGAGTGCGAGCGGGCGCCCTTGACCGATCTGGACGGGGCCGATCGTGACCGTGTTGCAAGCTGTCATCCTCTCCTCCTCGTGCGATTCTATCGCGCGGCCGAGCGGCTCGCGAGCGGAGCTCGGTTCAGCCGCATCGGGGAATCGGACGGGGCGATCAGTTCCAGCGCTGACGGAAGGATCTCGACAGTCCAGCCCGCGGACGAGTCGTAGGGAGCCGAGCTTCGAGCCGTCGGGAGACTGTCGTCAAGATTCATGCGGCCATTTGGCAGAATGACACGTTGCGAGTCCACGCTCTGCGGATGTTTTTCGGGGAGCACGTACCCTCCTGGGTCACCGTCGATCTGGACGGGTATGGCGTCGTCCGCGGTGATGAACACGCTCTTGACCTGACGGTGGAACACGCCCGGTTCATCGAGATGGGTTCCCAGGAGGACTTTCCAAAGGTAGTACAGAGCCTGAAATGGTCCGGGTTTGCGAAACACGACCAGGTCGAGCCAGCCGTCGTCATCACGAGCGGACGGGACAAACGGGAGGCCGAGTGCATAGCGAGGGACATTGAACACAAGCACGGTCGTGCCGGTCAACGTTTCGTGGGCGCCCGGGTCGTCGATCCGCACCGAAATCTGGGGAAAGCTGTAGGATATGCTCGATCGCAGGATCGGCTCCACGTAGGCAAGGCGATTGGTTGGCCGGATTCGACCAGTACGTGAAAGTCGCGTCTGATGGTGGCGGGTGACGACGTCGCCATCGAAGCCAAAGCCTGCCATGAGCAAGAATCGCCGCGTCAGGGTGCGGCCGACGTCAACCCGGATCGGCCTGTCGGAGGCGATCATCGCAGCCAGAGCAACCGGATCGCGGCCGAGACCGAAATGCTGCGCCAGCAGGTTTTCGGTACCCGCCGGGAAAATCGTTAAAGGTACACCGGGCTGTTCGTTGAGCAAGTCCGAGACCGTACCGTCACCCCCCACCGCGACCAGGCAACGGCACCGGGGATGCTCGGTGGCTTTCTTGGCCAGGGCCGTGCGCTCTTGGGGTGTCCAGGCGATCTCGGTCCTGAGACCATAGCGTTTCAAAGCGTCCACCAGGCGCTCGACCGCTCGTCGGCCGTGGCCGATTCCTGAGCTTCGGTTGGCCGAAATTCCTACCCAATCAGTCGCGCCGGAATCGAGCGCGCTCACTGGTTCCAGCCCAGGTCGACCCGCAAGGCGCAGATTGACACTGCCCACTTTGGACGGATGAAGTCAGTTCGTCCTCCCGCGCTCAACGTCGGGTGATCCACCGATTCTACCGAGAATATCGAGATTCGAGCGATAAGTCGTCTGGAAATCCTTGCGGAGCGCTGCCAGGCGATCCCTGAGCTTATCGGTTTCCGCGATGAGCTCCTGGACGTTTGATTTGCCCTGGGCCAGCGCCTTCGTTTCCCCTTGCAACTCGATATTCCGGTTCTCCAAGGCAGTCTGAGCACCTTTGACCGTTTCCTGGACAGTGGCAAGCTGATACTGGATTCGCAACAGGGTTTCCAGGATCTGAGACTTGGTCTTTTGGATGTTGGTTTCACGGGCGCGGAGCACGCTGAACGTAAGATCGATCTGCGTTCGCACCTCAGACGTGCTGTCGATCAGCGAGGCGATGTCAAGCTGTGTTTTGGCCAAATCGGTCTCGAGTTTTTCGATTTCGACTTGCTGTGCGTGAAGCTTGGTGTTGAAGTTGGTGTTCAGTCGAGAGATCCCGGCGGAGAGGACGACCCAGACGACGATCGTCAGCATGACCAGGATAGTCAGGACTTTTCCCGCGGTGGACATCAGACCCTCCCGACCTGGGGCGAAGACTTGGCCGATCGCGCCGCCACGATCGGCGGCGTAGATCATCTCGATTCACCCGTCGGCTCGGTGACGAGCCGACGGCAACGGGATTCTGGACCCCCGACCACCAGCCGGTGCGGATGAAGTCCATACGATTCAACCTAATATACCTCTCTTCTCAACCTGCTGCCAAGCACGTGGTACGAGACTTCACCGGTTCGTATCAGGTTTGACGGCTTTGCGGGCTCCGCCGTAGAATCGGGATTCTGTTTCAGACCCGGGAGGACTGAGCGGGGGAGCCTTGCTGCGTTGCCGGCTCTACGCATCCCTCACGCATCCAAAGCAGGCAGCACCCTGCCCTGGGGCAACGAAACCGCACATCCGCTAACGGGATTGGAGACCTTGACATTGCCGCCATCGCGCCCCACCTACCAGGTGACGGAGCTCTTGGGGGACGGAATCGGCTCCGAGCTCTCACGGGCGATCCATCGGTTAGCCGAGTCGCTGCCGATCCGATTGGAATTTCAAGCGGTCGATTTGTGCCTCGAGAACCGCAGAGCCTGTGGAAATACGGTTTTCGATGAAGCGGTTGACATGATCATGGCAACCCGGGTGGCTCTCAAGCATCCTACAACCACTGCCGGGGAGAGTCCGAACGCGATTCTCCGCACGCGGCTGGAGCTATCGGTGATCCACCGGCCGGTCTACACGATTCCGGGTGTTCCAACCAACTTCCGCCGGGAACTCGACCTGGACATCGTGCGGGTCGCAACGGGCGGAACTTACGACGATCCAGGGCGGATGATCGGCCGGGACGGCGCCGTCAGCCTGCGGATCGTCGAGCGCGGCCCGGTGCGCGAGGCCGCTCGTTATGCCTTCAGCCTGGCCCGAAAGACAGGAAAACGGGTTACGAGCTCGTCCAAATACACGATTCAGAAGGCAACCGACGGACTCTTCGAGCAAATCACCCAGGAGGTGGCAGGACAGTTTCCCGAGGTGCCGCACACACTGGAACTCTTTGATGCATTGCTCGGCAAGGTGATCATGGCGCCCGAGAAGTTTCAGATCGTTCTGGTTTTGAATGAATATGGCGACTTCCTCTCTGATATGGCCTGCGGCCTTGCCGGCTCGCTGGGGTTGGGCGCCAGCGCCAACCTGGGCTTCGACCCGGCGGCTGTGGTGCGAGTTGCGCTTTTCGACGCGGCGCACGGAACGGCGCCAGACATCGCCGGCAAAAACCTCGCTAACCCAACCGCGATCTTTCTGGCCTTGTCGCTCCTGTTGTACCAGCTTGGCGAAATCAGTATCGGCCAAGCCGTGAAGAACGCGACGCTGGACCTGCTGCGTCAGGGTGTACGCACCCGCGACCTGGGAGGCAGCGAGTCAACCGAGAGTTTCACCGACGCCGTGGCCACCGAGATCGGGCGCCGTCTGGCACCCCCACCTCAAAACCGCCCGTGAAACCGAACCGTCCGGCTCCGGAGCCACCACCACGCGAGCATTGCCCCTGCCATGCAGCCGCCGTTTAAGATATCGATCGCGACGCTGATGAGGCTAGTTGCCATGGTTGCGGTAGAGCTTGCGCTCTTCCAAGGTGTTTTTGCGATCGTACTCATACCACCGGTGACAATGGCCGTTGTGCTGCTTAACCTGGGGTTGATGTTCGTATTCGCCCGGAATTCCTTTCTGGCGGATCGCATAGTCGGAATGCTGATGGGAGGGCTCATCGGCCTTTTCCTCTCGGTCGCCTACTACCTGACGGCTCGCCCTCCGACACCCGACCTCGGAGTACTCGGGCTGCTATTGCGTGGCTGGTTTTCAAATCTGGCGGCGTCTCAGCCGGATCCGGCAGGAGGATTCGCCGTGACTCTCCGGTGGGCCGCCGGCTCAATGTTCGTGGTTGAATCCGTCGTGGTCGACCTGATCGGTTTGGCGATGATTTGGGCCGGGGGTTCGATCGTGCTGCGATTGCGCGGCGACGGCCGCGGCGTCCCGGTGGTCGAGCCAGTGAAAACTACCCGCTCTTGACGACTGCGCCTCTCACTCCGTTGTAATCACCCCCTTGGCCGGCTCATCCTGATCGATTCCTCATCGAGACAGACTGCTGATGGCCATTGACGAGCCCTCCCCGGATCTGCCAGAGACGACCTCACCAGCCACTCTGACCGCACCCCGCTCAAGGCGACGAGCCCCGACGGCCGGCCAGGTCTTGGTGGTCACGAGCGTGATGTTCACGTTCATCTCGTTCTGGCGTACCGCGGCGATTGTCCTTTGCGACCTGGCAAGCACGGCCTACTACATCGGGGGGATCGTCGAGTCCCAGATCGGCAAGGCCGCGCCGTGGTTCATCCTGGCGGTCATGCTGTTCAGTTACGCGGTGCGCAGTATTTACATCGAGAGCTGCGCCATGTTCGTGCGCGGCGGGGTGTACCGCATTGTCAAGGAGGCGATGGGAGGAGGACTTGCCCGGCTGGCAGTCTCGGCGCTTCTTTTTGATTACATCCTGACCGGGCCGTGTAGCTCGGTGACGGCCGGACAGTATATCGTCGGTCTGCTCAACGACCTCTTTGCTCTGGGAGCGGATAGCCCGCTCATCGTTCACAAGAATGCACTCTCGGCGGCGATTGCGATCCTGGTGACCATTTACTTCTGGCGGGTAAACACCAAGGGCATCCACGAATCGAGCGACCGGGCTCTCAAAATCATGTTGGCGACGACGGTCATGGGCGTCGTGATGATCGTCTGGTGCCTGGTCACGCTGGCCGTCCGTCCGGAGAAGCAACATCTGCCACCCACGGTGCCCGACCTCTCGAAGAAAGTGGATGCTGACGGTAAGCCGGTACCCGACCCGTTCGGCAAGCAAGTCGATCCCCTGGGCTTCATCGGCGAGACTCCGCCGGGACAAGCCCTGCGGCCCGAACGGATCCAGGGCTCGTGGCTCAGCCTGATCGGTGTGATCGGCATCGTCCTGTCGTTCGGCCACTCGATCCTGGCAATGAGCGGTGAGGAGACGCTCGCTCAGGTCTATCGCGAGGTCGAAAGCCCCAAGCTCAAAAACTTCAAACGCGCTGCGCTCGTGGTCTTTCTCTACAGCCTGCTGTTCACGTCGCTGATCAGCTTCTTTGCCGTGATGATCATTCCAGACGGCGTGCGGATGTCTCGTTACAGCGGGAATCTGATCGGCGGTCTGGCGATGAATGTCGTCGGGCCCCAATGGGCACGATTGATCCTCAATGGTGCGGTGGTTGTCGTCGGCTTCCTGATTCTTTCGGGCGCGGTGAACACGGCGATCGTTGGGTCCAACGGCGTGTTGAACCGCGTGTCCGAGGACGGCGTCCTGCCCGATTGGTTCCTCAAGCCTCATCCTCGTTACGGCACTTCGTCCCGGCTGATCAACCTCGTTGTTGCGCTTCAAGTCTTTACGATCCTTTGCAGCCTGGGCGACGTGCTCACCCTCGGCGAAGCTTATGCTTTTGGCGTCGTCTGGAGCTTTGTTTTCATGTCGATGTCAATGCTGGTCTTGCGGTTCAAGCGACCGGAGCCCCGGGAATACGAAGTGCCGTTCAACATCCGGATCGGTCGCTTTCACCTGCCGGTGGGTATGACCTTGATATTCTTGGTCCTGACTGTCGCAGCGATCGGCAACCTGCTGACCAAGGAGGTCGCCACCATCACTGGAGTGGCGTTCACTGTCGGCTTTTATGCGATTTTCTGGCTGAGCGAACATGAGCATCGGCGCCGCATCGGCGCCCCTGCTTCCGAACACGAACACCTCGAGCAGTTCAATCAGAAACAGTCCGAACAGCTCAGCGTGCAAGCGCTGAATCTGACAAAGCCTTATCGCAAACTGGTGGCGATCCGCTCGCCCTACAACCTGGGGATGCTCGAGCGCTGCCTGGCCGAGACCGATCCCGAGACGACCGAGGTCGTGGTCATGACCGCATCGGTCGTTCCTTTGGGCTCGGCGGACATGGAGCCAACGATCACCACCAACGACCGTCAGCTCTTGACCGCGGTGGTCAACCTGGCAGAGCATGCCGGCAAGCCGGTCAAACCGCTCATCGTGCCGACCAACGAGCCGTTCTTCGCGATGGCCCGCGCCGCCAAGACCATCGGCGCTCAGGAACTGATCATGGGCCCGTCGAACAAGTTCCGAGCCGAGGATCAGCTCGATCAGGTCGCGCTCTACTGGCTCAACGTGTGCGGCCCCGAGCCCGAGCCGTTGTCGATCCGGGTCCTGGGCAAGAATCGCGACGTCCGCCTGGATATCGCCGGCGGCAGCCAGATCCCCAAGCCAGGTGCAGCGGGCGCCGAAGCGGCTTTGATCCTGGCGGAGCTGCGGAAGAGCTGGCACGGGGTCGAACGGCTGCTCCTGGCCTATGACGGCAGTCCGTTGAGCGCTGACTTCCTGGACACGGTGCTGAGCTTTCTGGACCCAGCGATCGCTGTCACCTTGATCGACGTCGCCGAGAATGGGGCAGCCCAAGACGGGACCGACTCCACCGAGGAGGCCAAACTGATTGTCGAGCGCGGGTCTGAACGGGCGCGAGCCCTGGGACGGGACGTCCAGTGGCGGGTCGCGCGGGGTGAAGCCGGTCCGGAGATCGTCCGGACCGCCATCGAAGGTAAGTTTGACGCCATCTTCATGAGCCTTCGGGGCGTGTATCGCCGCGGCGATACGACAGCCTTCGCTTCGAACACTCGCTACGTCCTCGAGCACGCGCCGTGTCGGGTCATCCTGGGATTCGCCCCCAAGTCGATTCCCGCTCCTCCTGCTGAGGACAGGCCGCTGGCCTGATACCCTCTCGATCAGTGCCGTCCCACGGTCTCGTTTTTCCTCCGTCACTCCTCCCCGGCGAGCCGCCGTAATACCCGTCCCCACTTGCGCGGCAGCCGGCTCCTACCAAACTCGGCCAGCCGCGGAACGAACTGGTTCCATGTGAGCACCGTCAGGCAGGTCGCCTCCTGTAGGATCGCCACCAGTACCTGTTTACGATAGATTCCCAAAACGGCGATCGCACCGCTCCCGGGATTACGTCCCAGGCGACGCGTCCGAGCCAGGACACAGCGGAATTCCTGCGCCGCCATGCTCGGCTCGGCCGCGAACCGCTCCACGAACCGCTCAAGCGCGTGTCGCGTGAGCCGCACCGAGCTATAGTCGCGCTGTCCGGCGGACGTGCCCATCTCCATTTCGCCCTCGCGGCAGTCGACACTCAATTCGTGGCCATGATCGATGCCGGCGGCGGCCGAGGCTTACTCCCGGGCCAGCGACGTCCGATCAAGACGTCAAAGGAAGGCGTGAACGCCAATCGCATGCCGCAGGGCGGCTCAGTCGACTTTGCCCGTAGCCGCCCAGATCACTCCCCGGCGCATCCAGCTTCTGAAATTGGGGTCAGCCATCGCCTCGGTGTCGTGGCCCAGCACGTTCTCATATACTCGCCCTTTACCATAGGTATTGACCCAGATGACCGGTTCATCCTTGTCGGTGCCCCGAGGCTTCTTTGGGTCGGAATAGGCTGTCGCCAGGACCACGCTACCCGGCACCATCACGGAATTCTGATACAGCTCGTCGATCGCATGATCGAACTGGGCCGGAAGGCCCTCGGAGATCGCGTGGTTGACGTCGGTTTTCTTGACCGTGAAAACGTGCTTGGGCCCGTGGAATCCCTTGGATCGCCAGCCGCCGGCAATCGCTCTCTCGAACTCGTCCCAGTTTGGATTCGTGAACGCACTCGAGGCGTGGTGGAAGACCACCAGCCCCTTGCCGTCGTGCACGGCCTTGAGGAATGCCTCCTTGTTGGCCTCGGACCAGTGGCTCTCGGGCGTGCCTCTGGGAGTGTCCTTGTAATTCAAGAGCAGCACGTCATACTTGGAAAGATTATCATCTGTTAGATCTTTCGACGGGGTCGTCGTCACGTCCACATGAATCCGACCCCCGTCGCCGAGGATCTCTTTCAAGACGGCCGTGGTATCCTTCCAGGCGTGGCCATGATCTCCCGTGATGATGAGCAGCTTGATCGGTGCGGATTGAGCTTGCCCGGTATTGCCCGCAGACCCCGACGCGGCAACTGTTTGCCGGGGTTCTGCGACGTCGTCCAGGGCGATTGGCCCGAAGACCGGGACGGCCATGTCGAGGCCGTCGGTAAGGTTGCAGTAGGGGTCCAGGCCGTAGCCGTACCATAGCCACGCCTTCTCGGGAACCCGGCCCGTGAGCTTGAGAACGACGGTGTCTCGGGCCCTGCCGACGCACGCCTCGAAAATCAACGGGATGTTCGTTCCATCCTGCTTGCGGATCGAGAAGCCAGCGATGTGCCGCTCGGGCTTCAAGCCGAAACCGCTCGCCTCTTCGGAACTCGGCGCCACGCTTCGCATTCCCCCGCCCATTCCATTTGCGCACGCACCATCCCACCCATTCCGCCCGCGCCTCCGCCCATCCCACCCGCGCCTCCGCCCATGCCTCCCATTCCACCTGCGCCGATCCTCCCGCCGGCGATTCCGCCCGAGAACGACGGATTCGCCGCGCTCATGTTGACCCCTTTGAACTTCACGACCAGCGTGTTGTTCGGGCCATCGGTCACGCGGTCGAGCGTCGGCGTGGTTGCCCCGAGTTGCCCGAACAGCTCTCGCTCGGCGATCCGCGCCAGCCGCTCTCCGGCGCGCTTCATGCCTTGCGTGCCGACGTGGATGCCATCGTCCAGCTCCAGATCAATGACGGAGACGACGGCCGTGTTCGGCACGCGTTCGGCGATCAGGCGCTGGGCTTGCTGCACGGCGTTCCAGCCCTTGGGATCGGCGCCCGAAATGAACCGGCCGATCTGGACGTAGTAGAATGGCAGCTCCGGCTGGCCCAAATCGGCGCGAACTGCGGCGATGAAATCGGTGAACGCCTTGGGATACGTCTTCCACGCGCTGCTCTGCCCCAGCGAGTCGCTCTCGCCTTGATACCACAGCACCCCCTTGACCTTACCGCCGGCGAGATTGACCTGCCGCAACATCGAGCCATAAAGGCTGTGACCCCCCTGCCCCTTCTTGGCCGGGTTCCACTGTTCCATGCTCGTCCCGCCGTGGGCGCAGGCGACCAGGCCAATCGGAACGCCGGTCGACTCGACCATCGCCGACGCGAACGGCAAACCCAGCCCGGCGCCTTTCCTTCGCGTTTTGTGTGTTTGCACCGCCCGGGAGGAACGGGTGTTGGGATCGCCCGAGTGGACCGGGTCCGGCGAGTCGATCAGCCAGTGTAAAGGCTCTTCGGCGGTGCTCCACTCACCATTCATGCCCAGAAGCATGACACGGGGATGCGGTGGAGTCACATTAACCAGATTGCCCACCCCTTCCATGTTCGACTGGCCCGCCAGCACCCAGAGGTCTCCCACGTAGATATCGCTGGCCTCCGCAGTCTTGGCGTTTGCACCCTCCCCGAACTGACAAGTGATCGTGTATGGACCGCCGGTCGGCACGCCGACGAGCTTGGAGTCAACGACCTTTCCCTGGAACACAAAACCCCCGCTGTGGATCTTTGCATTGACGAGCTTATCTGCCTTCTGGTTATCAGCGAGGCTGATGGGGATTTCCGCCCGGCCGTTGGCGTCTCGCTGGTACACGCGACTGGCGACGGGCTCCTTGAGCTTGACCGCTGGCGAGCCTGGGAAGGGCATTGTCCCGCCGATGCCACCAAATTGAGCCCGTAGCGGCGAACCCATCGAGGCGAGCCCGAAGGCCATGAATGCCATCAATCCCATGGAAGGTGAGAAACGTCGTGATCGTGACATGGCTGGATCAGCTCCCCGGTGAAAGCCCGCGAAAGACCGCACGACTGGCTGCGACGCACTTGACCGCGCCGGTGGGCGACACGGTGGACCGTCGCGGCGGCCGAAGCCGGCTGGCCGAGCTTGATCGGCCCGGCTCCTGCACGCTGTTTCTCGATCGTACTCGGCGCGCCAGGGTGGCGAAAGAGTGTGGAACGCGGACGCATAGGACAGAACAGGTTCTCCGTGCTCTCCAGACAAGCCTCTCGCAGAGGTGCGGCATGGCTACGGCCTCGCTGAGGGATTCGTCGCCGCGACTCGCTCCGCGAGCTGACGAAAACCCGCGTGCTGGCGGACGGGGTCCAAGGCAGCATCGACATCCAGGCGACGCGGATTGCGCAGACCATGCTCGAAGGCCCGGACCAGAACGGCGATCGACCGGTCGGCGAACTGCTGCCTTAAAGCCCGGAGCTCCTGCGCCGCCGGCTCAGGCCCGGTGTAGTGATCGAGGTAGCCGGCGCACCACGCAAGCGAACGCCCCAGCTCGTACAGGTCCCCGGCCTGGTCGGCGTCGATGCCGAGGAGCGCCTTGGCCGTGGCGGCGAGCTCGCTCGATCTGCCTTCGGCCGCCAGCACCCCGGCGCGGATCCGCAGCAAACGGCAAGCCTGCCGGGTCGGACGCGATTTCAGAGCGTCGACATTTCCGGGCGATCGGCCAACAGCCTCGCAGGCGGCCAGCTCGGCCTGGAATGGCTCAAGCAACTGGTTCTTGTCGCGGGGCCGGCCGTCGAGTTTCCCCTGATGATCGAGCTCGGTCAACCCGTCGAGCGCGCGCCGCAGGTGGACTGCGGCCGCCGGGAGACGCAGCAGGTCCATCTCCAGGCAGCCGCAATTGTACTGCGTTTGCAGAAGCCGCACCTGGTTGTCAACGTCATCGGGGTCGGCATGGACCAGCTCGATGTAGAGCTTCTCAGATTCCTGCGCGTACGGCTCTGCCTCGGTGAGCTGGCCCAGCCGGCGCAGGGTGGTCGCCAGATCGTCGAGCGCCAGCGCCAGATGAAGCTTGATGTCAGGGTTCAGCGGATCGGCCAAGACCAGCGCGCGATCCAGCTTGATGGCCTTCAAGTAGTCAGTTCGGGCGGCCGCGTTGTCTCCGGAGAGCTTCCGAACATCGGCCAGCTTGCGGTAGCTCGTTGACAGCAGGTCACGCGTCCGGATATTCCCCGGCTCTTCCTCGGACCATTGCTCGGCCAGATCGTGCATCTTGCGGAACCAGATCTCCCCCTGGTCCAGGTCGCGGTTGAAGGAGTGAGCCCGTCCGAGGCGAAAATACGCCTCGAGCAGCGTAGACCGAACCTGACCGCGGTCCGGGTTGAGTTCCGCGGTCTGCTCGGCCAGGTCGACGACGCGCTGGAGATGCTGCACGGCCTCAGCGTTCCGGCTCGCCTGGAGACTCAGCTCGCCCAGCCCGGCGAACGTCCGGAGCTGGCAGTCCAGGATCGCCAGGTCGCGGGGCGAGGTGGTGGCGAGCACCTCGGCAAGCTGTCGGGAGAATTCGTATTGTCGCAACGCGTCACCGGTGTGACCGATCTCGCGAAAGATGTCGCCGAGCTTCTGGTGCGCGACCGCCCGCCCGAGGTCGGGGGCGGCGGCCTCGGTGCTCTGAGCGATCTCGTCGAGGCCCGCGATCGCCGTGTCGAGGAGCGCTCTGCGCACCTGGCGAGTGGCGGGTGTCTTTCCCAGCTTTTCCTGAACGCCGAAGACCAGTTGATTGAGCGTCTTGAGGGTGACGTTGCGCTGATCGACGGCGGTTTGCTGAGCCGCCTTCGCCTGCCGTACCGAGGCGCTGAGCTGGGTGTTGTAATAGAGCGCCCCGCCGAGCAGGAGGACAACCGCCGCCGTGCTGACAGCCAGCGCACCAGCGAGGGCTGGCCGCCGCCGCGCCCACTTCCAGGCGCGCTCCCAGGTTGCGGCCGGGTGGGCCAGGATCGGCTCGCCGGCGAGCAAGCGCCGCAGGTCCTCGGCTAGATCTTCCGCGGTGGCGTACCGTCGAGATGGTGACTTCTCGAGACACTTCAGGCAAATCGTCTCGATGTCGCCTCGCAATCCCGGCTGGAACCTTGATGGCGGCACCGGGTCGGTGTCCTTGACTTGTGCGAGGGTCTCGAGCGGGGTTGCCGACCGGAACGGCGGGCGGCCGGTCAACAGTTCGTAGAGGATCGCTCCGAGGGAGTAAACGTCGGTGGTCGGCCCGATCAGGCTGGCGTCACCCGCGGCTTGCTCCGGGGCCATATAGCTCGGAGAGCCGAGGACGGCGCGGGTCTTGGTAAGACCGTCGTCGGACCCCAGGATCTTGGCGAGGCCAAAATCGGCGACCTTGGGACGACCGCTGGCGTCGAGCAGGATGTTGGCCGGTTTCAGGTCGCGGTGGACGATCCCTTGGCGGTGAGCTTCCGCGATGGCGCGGCCGATGATCTCGACCAGCCGAGCCGCTGTCGTGTCCTGCCAGGGTGAGCCGTCAAGCGCCTGATCGAGGCCGCCCCCCGGCAGGTACTCCAGCTCGAGGTAGGGCAGCCCTTCCGCCTCGCCGACATGATAGATCTGGACGATGTCGGGGTGCCGGAGCCGCGCGACGGCCTCGGCCTCGGCCCGGAACCGCGCCAGGGCCGCGGAACCGGCGTGCGCTCCGGCCAGAACCATCTTGAGTGCACACAGGCGATTGAGCGCAACCTTCCGGGCTAGATAAACCACTCCCATGCCGCCTCGGCCCAGCTCGCCCCTGACTTCGTAGCCCTCCAATCGGAGCGCCTCGAGCACCACCGGATTGAGCTCGGCCCGCGGGAGGTCCGCCCCGAAATCCGTCAGTTTCGGGCCGCTGGCCCCGCGAATCTGATCGGTCCGCGCGCGATGCCCCGCGATGTGCAACGTCGGGCCATCAAGCTCCAGGGGAGCGCAGGCCTCATCGATCGCTTCGACATGAGCGGGGAAGCGCTCGCGGTAAGCGCGGGCATCCGGCAGCTCACCCCGGCCCAGGCAGGCTTCCAGGTCAAGCGCGAGCAGCTCGCGGAACAGCCGGTCGCGCGAGGGGCCCTGGAGGTCGTCAAGGAACTCAGCCAGGTCCGGCGTTTCGCCCGCCTGAAGTGCGGTCTCGAACCGGTCGCAGAGCGCGTCGATCCGCTTCCAGTCAGCCAGCGGGAGGCTCCCGTCATCGGTCTCGGCGCGGACGGTCATTGCGCGAGCGTCTCCTGCCAGATTAGCCGGATCCAAGGTGAGCCTGAAATCGATGGTGTGCTCCGCTATTTTATGATTCACTCGCTGGCGTGTCACTTCCTCACCCCGGAATCCGCCGCGCTCGGTTGGACTTCTGCATCTCTCGTCCCCGTCGCCGGCAAAATCCGATCAACCGCGCCGGCCGCCGCATCTGATCGGACGGATCGGACGGATCAGTCGCGGCGGCCGGCCCGCGCATTTTGTACGGCGGGCCCACTCAGGACAGGCATCGCTGTAGGTCAGGCTTTCCAGCCTGACGTCCCGAAAAGTCAGGCTGGAAAGCCTGACCTACGAAAAGCCCCGGCCGTCTGGCAGATTGGCCCCGCGTGTGCGCACTTCCGCGCGGCGACGGTAAGGCCGTGCGCAACCGCAAGGGAGATATCGGTTTTCGTGCTGTGGCGATCGGCTCCGAAAGTGGCACAAAAGTGGCACGCGGTGGCATGTTTTCAGCGGGTCTTTTTGCCCCTTCACTCCCGGTTCCAGAGCTTGCGGCCCCGCACGCTTGGCGGCTGAATGATCACGTCGAGCGCCCGCGTGACGCGTCCGGCCAACCTGCCAACCGCTCGATTTTGGGGCGGTTGAGCGTGCGAAACGGACCACCAAATCCATGTGGCATTCCCCGATCGTTGCGCGCGGCCCTTCGCCGATCGGTTCACTCGGCGCAATGGCAATTTCGACAAGGCCTTTCGTGCTCCAGAGAGGCACTTTTTGAGTGGCACAAAATGGCACTCGATGGCACTTCCCCGGCGTCTTGGTGCCAGTTCATACGCGTGTTTCGGGCTCGGGACCCCGGCTGGCCGATACGCCCTCGAGGCGCGAGGAATTGAACGAATCGCTTCGATGAGCCTCGGCCTCTCCCGAACGAACGCCAATCAACGAAGTCTCTCGGCAAATCTGAACCACGATGAGCGAGTCAACGCCCATGCCAAGGACGCAACAGGCGGCGCTCTCAAACCTCGTCAGGTGACAGAACATGAATTGACCCCAGTTCGTCGTGCGCGCACGCTTCTTCGCGCGCGTACATACATTATACGAGGTTGTCGAAAATCGCCCCCTACCTACCGCACGGTATACAGCGCGCAATGCGCTCCCAAGCGTTTGGCTAATTGGCGGTTGTCGTGTTTTGCGGAACATTGTTCGACGACATTAGCCAATGAGTCATCGGTCTGAATCCGTTGTTCGCGATGTCGTTCGACTGAGGGCGCGAGGCTCCGCCAGTTCCTCAGTTGCATTCCGGACGCGAAACCGGCACGGATTTCGTCTGTATTCCGCGCCGCACGGTTGGTTTTGCCGGTTGTGCCCAACGAAGGGGGTTCGTCGGCCTTCGCCCGCCACGCGCCGCCCCGAATGCTGACGGGCAAGATGCCCGTCCCCCTGCCGGCCATGTGGTAGAGTTGGGCGACTGAGCGCCTTGGCGATGCCTCGTCATCGCGACATATCTCCGACTCAGGACCAAAGCCGAGCTGCCGCCCGCATTGCGCGGGACTGCACACGGCCAGGTCGCCTGACAGGGTTCGACCTCGGAGAGTGCTGAGACAGTTCTGGCCTGGCCCACCCCAAGCGAATTCGCTGAGGGGTAGGGGTGGGTATTGATTGTGCTCGGTAACGACGATTAATGGTCAGTTGGATGTGGTCTGTTCGACTCCAATCCCCCGGCCCCGCAATCGAAGGTTGACGGATCACGAGATTGGGTCGTTCGTGCCGTAACGGCAACCTATTTCGTGCCCTCTCGCTAACCAGGCAAGACCGTTGAAGAGAACCTGCGCCTCGCCTGCCAAGCGTGCAATGAGTTCAAGGGCTCGCGCAACCAGGGACGAGATTCGGCTACCGGAAAGCGCTTCCGGATGTGGAACCCGAGCTGCCAGAGATCGCCCGATCGTTCTTTCTCGGCGCAACCAAGAGACAACCTGGCGCATCGACTTGCTGCCCCGTTCCGGACGGTGGACAGTTGGCTCAAGCGAACTCATCAGACGGCGGCAGTGCGTGTCGTTTTGCTCCTGACCATCGGGCGGCGTGATGGCACGAGCCCTCTCCGATGCATCGAACGCTGCACCGGCCTCGCCTCCGCGGTCCTCCGTCGGCGTTCTCGCGCCGTGTGCCTGGAATGGAACATTGGCGACGATCGGTCCCGCACGATTGCAACGAGACCCGGCGCTCATTACGCTCAATAGAGACGGTGATGGCTTCGGCTCGCTGCGAACGGCCGCGCCAGGAATCGGGCCGCGCGAGCCCGCCGTTGTGAACCTGCCGTCGTCAGACCAAGCACGAAATATCGAGCGCGTAGCCATTGCGACCGATCCGCGCGCCTCTTTGCGGCGCACTCCAATCACGCGGGGCCCTCATGGAACACGCGATTCTCCCGGGCACAGAGGTCGAAGCCCGCGGGCTGAAGTGGGAGGTCATCGCGACCGAGTCGCTTGGAAACCAGACCCTATTTCGACTTCGTGGCCTTGAAAACGCCGTTCTCGGGAAGGAATTCGACATCCTTTCTCCGTTCGAGACAATCGAGCCAGTTCGACATGAGCTTCGTCCTGACCGGGCGGCGCCCCTGGCGAATTGGCTGGTCTACCATCAAGCGTTTTTGCTCGAGCAGGCTTTGGGGCCGAAGGCACTCCTGGCAGTTCAGCCCGGGCGTCTCCGCCTCGAACCGTACCAGCTCGTTCCGGTCCTGCGGGCGATCCGTAGCACCAGAGTCCGATTGATGCTCGCCGACTCGGTCGGCTTGGGCAAAACGGTCCAGGCCGGGCTCGTGATCACGGAGCTGGTCGCAAGACGACTCGCGCATCGCGTGCTGATCGTTTCCCCGTCAGGCCCGCTGCTCGAACAATGGCAACTCGAAATGTCCCAGCGATTCGGGCTTCGGATGGAGACTATCGACCGTGCGAAACTCGAAGAGATTCGGCGGAGCACGGAACCCGGCTCGAACCCCTTTGACAGCGTTCCCCTCGGCATTGTGTCGGTCGACTTTCTCAAGCAGGAGAGGGTTCTCGACCAGCTCGAACGCGCAAGTTACGACATCGTCGTCATCGACGAGGCTCACCACTGCTCGGACTCCGGCAAGCAAGGGAGCTTCGAGGATTCACGGAGACGCAGGCTCGCCGAAGTTGTAGCGCGGAGATGCGATTCACTCCTCCTGCTCACCGCCACGCCGCATGATGGATACGACCGATCCTTTGCTTCGCTTTGTGAGCTGCTCGATCCTTCCCTGGTGGATGGCTCCGGTTCCCTTCGGGGCGAGAGGTATCGAAATCACGTCATTCGAAGGCTCAAGAAACATATCGTCGACCCCAAGACCGGTAAGCGGCAGTTCAAAGACCGAGTCGTCGAACCGATCCCAGTCGTCGCCGATCCCGTCCGTCATTCCCAATTCATCGAATTGCAGAAAAGCCTTCTTGCCCTGGTCGCACCTGAGCTACGCAAAGCGTTTCGCTCGCGGCGTTACGCAGATGTTCTTGCATTCATATCGTTGCTCAAGCGCAGCGTTTCCACCGCCAGCGCCCTCCAGTCGACACTCGAAGTTGTCGCCGAGCGCTTCCAGCGGATTCGCAACGAAAAAGTCGAAGATCAGGAGACCCAGAGACAGCGAATCAAATCGCTGCGCGACTACCAGCGGAAGCTCGATCGCTTCGGGGTTTTGAGCCTGGACGAGGAACAGGAGAAGAGCCTTCTCGAAGCCGAAGACCTGGCCCAGCAACTCGCCTCGCTCCACCGAGAAACGCGGGCCAGCTCGCGTCAGATCGGCCAGGTTTCGGACATCGTCCAAAAGCTCGACGATCTCGTCTGCCTGGCGAATGCGTCACTGGAACAAGACCCCAAGATCGCTCGCCTCCAGACGATCGCCCTGGAGATTCGCGAGCAAGAGCCAAAGGCAAACATCCTTGTTTATACAGAGTACGTCGATAGCCAGCTCGCTCTCGCGCAAGCCTTGACGAAGTCTCCCGGGATCGGCCCAGTTCTCACCATGAACGGCGACGACGACGAAGCAAAGCGGCGGTCGATCACCGAGCAATTCCGGAAGCGAGACAATCTTATCCTGATCAGCACGGACTCTGCGGCTGAAGGCCTGAATCTCCAAGAGCGATGCCATCACTTGATCCATCTGGAATTACCCTTCAACCCTAATCGTCTTGAGCAACGAAACGGACGAATCGACCGCTACGGCCAGGAGTTCGACCCGGTTGTGCGCTATCTGTATCTCAGCGGCACGTTTGAAGAGCGCATTCTCCTGCGATTGATCGCCAAATACGAGAAAATGCGGTCACGCCTCACCTTCGTTCCCGAGATTTTGGGTCTTTCGTCTTCCACTGATGCATCTCAAGAGAGACTCCTCAAAGGCATCATGGACGACGACACCAAGCTCTTCAAAGACCAGCCGATGCTCTTTGACTTCAAGAATGAGGCTGACGCGCCGGTGAGCGACGAAGCGACCAGAGAATTACTCGAAGAGATCGACCGAAGCTTGAAGGGTTTCGAGCAGGTGGCGAGAATCAATGCCTGGCTAGGTGACACCGGACTGAACTCTGACAAAAGGATCATCGAAGAGGCGAGCGAAGCCCGATCGCAAGGAACAAAGGCCGAGAATGTCGATCTGGCCGAATTCGTCGTGAACGCGGCACGGATCGATGGCGGCGAATTGCTCGAAGGCGACACGACGAACCCCGTCTTCGCTCTTCGTCTGCCGAATTCCTGGACCTTTGGACTCGACCAGATCCCAGGCTATGACTCGTCCAGGAGGTTGATCCGGCTCACGACCGACATTAACGTCCTGAGCGACTCGAAAGAGAACGAAGTCGGTTATCTCGGCCGTGCTCATCCGCTCGTCCGCCGCGCTCTCGACCGCGTGCGGAACCTCTCCTTCGGCGGCATGGGAACAAGAAATCAAGACCCCCGCGCCAGTGCCGCGACAGCCGCCGTGGAACATCCGACGTTGCTCTACACATTCCTGGGACGCGTCTCGAGTCAAAACGGCCGAGAGTTCGAGCGAGTCATCGCCGTCAAGGTCCCGCGGCGGGGTGAGTGCCAGCTCATGATCGCGGCATCCGAATGGTCGTCACTGGCAAATCCGGCCAAGGCAATCCGCACGACCGATGTCTGGGAAACGCATTTCAAGGAATGGGCCGACAAAGCTCGTGAATCGGCGCTCGACGCGGCGAAGGAGGGTTTCTCGCCGCTGGCTTCGGCATTCATCGCCGATCGTAAGGCTGGCCTTCAGAGCGAGCGCGCGGTCCAGAATGATTGGCTCAAGAATCGTGCCGAGCAAGTCAGCGGAGGAATGGCTTCGGCAACCACTTTTCAGCGAGATCTCTTCGGCCGCGACAGTGACCAGTCGGAGTCGCGGACCGTGCTGCCGGAATGGGCGTCGGTTACCGACCCCGAGCAGCGGCTCGCGGCGTTCGGGGCCGACCGCGCGCAACCGAGCTCGAAACGCAGTGAGGCGGAAGGGATCCTCCGGCTCTATCGGCAGCGGAGCCAGGTCCTCGACATGCTTGGCGATCTTCGCTCTCCCGAGGTCATCCCCCTGGGTGTGCTGATGCTCATCCCGGAGGTGACCCATGTCGCTTGAACTCTCGGACTGCCAGTTCATCGGCCCAGCCTTGCCCGATCCCTTCGTGCGGTTCGAGCTCGAGAAGGAGTTGATCAGCCGCAAGCTCCTTCCCAAGACGACTGCAGAAGGCGGCAAGCACCTTCGAAACCGGTGGGACGTTTATCGCCGGCATTTGCAGGAACTTGCCGCCAGCGGTGGTCCGCTTCGCGTCTGCAACCGCGTGATCGAACCCATTGTCGAATTGCTCGGCTACACGTCGATCGAGGCAGCGGAAAACGTCATCACACGCGAGGATTACGAGTCGGGCGGAAGTCTCCTCGTCTCAGCCGACGGCCATTCCAAGCTCCGTGTCTGGACGACCGCCTTCAACGAAGACATCGACGCCCCCGCGAAGCGCGGCCGGGCCTACCGGTTCAGCCATCTCCGCATCGCCCAGCGCGTCCTGCTTACCAGTGGCGAGCGCCTCGGTCTGATCACGAACGGGGTCGAGCTGCGCCTTTTGATCTCCGACCCCGCGCGACCTGATTCACAGGTCGTGATTCCGCTCGATCCGGGCTGGAAGCGGCACCGGGAGATTCCCGACTCGTTCCTTTTGCTCCTCGCCCTCGCCAGTCCCGAGGGGATCAAGTCTCTTCCCGACATCGTCGATAAGGCCCGGCTTCAGCAGGCCCGCGTCACCAAGGAGCTGCGCGAACAAGCACGGGAAGCGGTCACCGGTTTCGTGCAGGAGATCATCGACCACCCGGAGAATCGCTCGTGGTTCACGTCGCACCCCGATCGCGACGCACTCTCCAGAGATCTCTGGCATGAGGGGCTCATTACCATCTACCGGCTCTTGTTCATCCTCAAGCTGGAGTCGAACGACGATCCGGCGCGGATCTTTAGCTTCGCCTCGACCAGTCTCTGGAGGAACACGTTTTCGCCGAACACGGCACTGGCGCCGTATGTCCGGGACGTTATCGAGAACGGCGCGGAAACAGGCCGGTTCCTCGAATCCGCACTTCGCTCGCTGTTCCGCCTGTTTGAGAAGGGGCTCGAGTCGACCGAGCTGATGGTCAAACCGCTGGGGGGCAAGCTGTTCGGGGAGACGGCGACGCCCACGCTCACGCCGCTCCACTGGGGCGAACGCGCCGTTGCGGTGCTGCTGGACCGCCTGCTCTGGACGTCCAAAAAACGCGGCGACGCGACGCGAGATCGCGTTCATTACGGATCGCTCGACGTCGAAGACCTTGGCCGGGTCTATGAGGCACTGCTGGAACTCGAGCCGGGCATCTCGTCTATGCCGATGTGCCGCCTCAGGCGTCAGAAGCTCGAAGTCGTCGTGCCGGCAGCACAAGGCGAGAAGTACCGTCCGGCCAGTGTAGGCGCCGCTGTTCACGAAAGCGGTGAGGAAGCGGACTCGGACGAACCTGACGCGGATGAGGATGAGCAAGAAGAGAAGCCGGCTCGAGGCAAAAAGACCAAGGTTGAGTGGATCGAGGAGATCCCACCGAACCGGTTTTACCTGCGCGTGGGGCTGGGCCGGAAGTCCAGCGGCTCGTATTACACACCCCACTCGTTCGTGCGTTTTCTGGTCCAGGAGACGCTTGGCCCGCAGGTCGAGGAGCGCAGCCCGGACAAGGATCCGAAGCCGCTCGAGATCCTCAAGCTCAAGGTCCTCGACCCGGCGATGGGGAGTGGCCATTTCCTGGTCGAAGCCTGCCGATTCCTGGGCGAGAAACTCTACGAGGCCTGCCGCCTGTGTGACGAGAAGGCACTGGATGCCGAACGGAAGGCCGAGACGGCGAAGACCGACGCGGCCCGGGACGCAGCGCTGGAAGCCGCCCTGGAGTGGCGGCAGCGGATCATCGACCTGCCCGACCCCGACGACGAGCTGGCCAAGACCGAATTCGTGCCGCGCGCCAGGAGAACCAGGCCCTGGAACCGCTCCCGGACTATCTGCCGAGCAAGTCTTCGCTGCCGGGGATCTCGACCGCGCAAGCGCAGGCGCTCTGCCGCCGGCTGGTGGCGACCCACTGCCTCTACGGCGTGGACAAGAACCCGCTCGCCGTCGAGCTGGCGAAGCTCGCGCTCTGGCTGGAATCCCACGCCGAAGGAATGCCGCTCACTTTCCTCGATCACCGCTTGGTCGTGGGCGACTCACTCACCGGCCCGTTCTGGGACAAGCTGCTCTTCAGCCCTTCCGAGCCGACGAGCCCCGTGAAAGATCTGTTCAGCCAGGGCATTTACATGAAGCTGAGGGCGGGTTTGACCGCGGCCTTGGCGCACGTTCGCCGGTTGGAGGCTTCGATCGGCTCAAATCTCGCGGAGCTTACCGAAAAGGAATCGATCAAAGCCCAACTCGACCGGGCTTTACTTCCCTTTAAGCTCGCGGCTACGGCATGGGCTGGAGGCGTCATGCTCGGCCCCGACGCGTGCGATGATTTTGCGTATGGTTTCCTGCTCAAAGTGATCGGCGATACCGGTGCGCTGCCGAATGAGATCGAATCGGAGTCGCTTCGCGCCAGATTCGCGCGGATTGGGTCTCGATTCCGTGCCGAGCGATTGCGCCGGCATCGAAGCGGCACTCGTTTCAAGTCTGTCGGTCCATGCCCTCGCTTACGATCTGACCTTTCCCGAAGTCTTTTATCCATTCGGCGTGCCGAGTGGGCGTCAGGGTTTCCACGCGGTGCTGGGGAATCCACCGTGGGATCGCGTCCGCCCTTTCGTCAAAGAATTCTATGCCTCGTTTGATTTCGCCATTCTGGATGCGTCTTCTACGCGAGAGCGCGACGCGATTCAGAAAAGGCTCTCTGCGGATCGAGCAGTTCGACGCGCTTTCGAGTCATATTCCGCCGAATTCGGCGATATCGCAAAAGCTCACGACGCGCGGTTCTCCTGGCAGGCGGTTCGAGTCGGCGATGTGTGGGCCGGGAGAGGCAACGCTGATGCGTACTGTCTTTTCACAGAAGCGGCTACCCAACTCGTAGGGCGCTCAGGTCGCATAGGTCTGGTGGTGCCCTCGGCCTTCCACACGAACGAAGGTGCAACGGGAATTCGACAGCTATACCTTCGGAATCTTTCGATCAACTATTACTATTGTTTTGAAAACAGGCGCAAGCTATTCGAGATTGACTGCCGATTCAAATTCTCCCTACTTGTCGCCACCTCTGGCCGGGAAACCACGAGCTTTGCGTGTGCGTTCCTCCTTCACGATGACCAATGGCTGTTTGGAGACCGGTCCTGCCGCCCGGAGTTACGATTCTCCCGTGATTTTGTCGAGAAGGCAGGTGGGGAGTATCTCACATTCCTGGAATTGCGAACGGATGCCGATTTCGCTACAGCCCGTGTTCTGTTCTCGTCGGGTTTAGCGTTTGGCGGCCATTGCGATTCACTCCACATCGATTTTGGCGTCCAAGCCGACATGACCCGCGATTCTTGGAGGTTC
Organism: uncultured Isosphaeraceae bacterium; assembly: GCA_963781785.1. Lineage (GTDB taxonomy): Bacteria > Planctomycetota > Planctomycetia > Isosphaerales > Isosphaeraceae > CAWAHD01. The sequence goes on from CAWAHD010000002.1 coordinate 4,252,942, forward strand.
CGGGTCACCGCGGAAGTCCTGGGCACGCAGTCAGCTGATCCGCGAGAACCAACAGAATCGCAGGGTCTTCTGAAAAATGGTTTCCTGACGTTACACGAAGGAAAATCGTTCTGGCAATTTGACGACCGCTGGGGCAGCCCACCCCGGTTCCTTGTACCACTATCGAATCTCGCGGATAAACCAACGTGGGTCCGGTCTGCGGTTTTTTTTCGACTGGCATACCGCGCCATTCAAAATGCCGAGAACGAACGTACGATGATTCTCACTTTACTTCCTCCGGGCTGCGTCTTGGGGAATTCGGCACCGTGTGATCGCGTGCCCCACGACTGCGCGAACGTCTATCGATTAATCATAGTATCGCTGGCGTCCAGTTTTTCTTGTGACTGGACGCTCCGCTTGAAATCAACCGCGAACGTCAATCAGTTCATTATCAATGCCGTTCCATTGCCAGAGGTCTCGACCGCAAACAAGGCGACCCTGGCACACTCCGCCCTCCGTCTGACGTGCAATCACGCGGGCTACGCCCCCTTGTGGAAAGAGCAGGTAGGCGACGCTTGGCGTGAGTCCGGCAGGGTGCCGCTCGCTTGGCCCGTCCTCGCGGGCGAAGACGAGCGATGGCAAGTTCGCGCAGCCATCGACGCGGTCGTCGCCGACGCTTACGGCCTGTCTCATGACCAATACGCTCACGTCCTCTCCACCTTCAACCATAAGAGCTATCCAAGGTCCCGTGTACTCTGCCTCGCGATGTTCGATGAATTGAGAGCCACTGGCCTCGACGCCTTCAGCAAGAAACACGACCCCTACTGGGACATCCCGCTCAACGAAAACCTTCCCGAGCCGGTCATTGACCTGCCGGGTTTCCGCCCGGCTGAGGACGATACCTTTTCATTGGAAGCCACGCCGCGCCCGAAGGGCGGGCGCAGACGGCAACGGAGTTGATAAATACGAGCATCGACAGCCTTCTCCGAAAGGGAACGCAGATGTCTGAAATCGAAAAAGCCTTGTATGATGCCCTGATCGCCGCGACGAAAGCGTGTCAGCGATTGGGCTACAGCCCCACGTACACGATTCAGATGATCCACGACGCCGGCCCGGTGGGTGCGTGCCAGCGCATCCTCGCAACAACCCAACCCAGCGACGGCTTCACCCGTCTTTGGGAACTGCGTCGCCTCGACCTGGCGATGGAGAACATCGTGCTTCAGCCGGAATTCTCCGATCTCTTCACCGAAGGAGAGCGGGCAATCGCCCGCAAACGCCTCCAAGAGTACGGGTATCTTCCGGCAGACTGAGGCCAGGGCCGTATCATCCAGACCGGCGCCGGCAACGCCGCGCCTGCGAGACGCGAATCGCACCCAATGAGAGCTCGTAAAGATCGGGCGCAACCACCCGAACCAAGGACCAGCCATGCCCGCAATCGACAGCACCTTCAAGTCCGGCGAGCCTTCGCTCCCCGACCTCTTGCGTGAGATTCAGGCAGGAGATATCCAACTACCCGACTTTCAAAGGGGCTGGGTGTGGGATGACGAACACATCCGGTCGTTGATTGCGAGCGTTTCCTTGTCGTATCCGATCGGCGCGGTCATGCTGCTCCAGACGGGCGGAGACGGGGTTCAGTTCCAGCCTCGGCCGATCGAAGGGGTTGCGATCGATCCCAACAAGAAGCCGGACTTCCTGATCCTCGACGGCCAGCAACGAATGACGTCCCTTTACCTGGCGCTCCTCAGCGGGCGCCCGGTCCCGACGCGAACCGACAAAGGCCAGCAGATCGAGCGGATTTACTACCTCGACATCGCGAGATGCCTCGACGCCAACGAAGACCGCATCGACGCCGTCCTTTCTGTCCCGCCCGAGCGCACGGTGACATCGGACTTTGGGCGGAAGATCGAGCTCGACTTGAGCTCCGTCGAGAAAGAGTACGAGCAGGGTTACTTCCCCCTGGAAGCGATCTTCGATCACTCGCGCTACTTCAACTGGCGGCACGGTTACGAGACGAGATTTCAGAGCGATCAACCTCGAATGGAGCGACTACGTCGCTTCGAGCTGGAAGTCTTCAAGCGTTTCCAGGGCTACCGAATCCCAACCATTGAACTACTCCGGAATACTCCCAAGGAGGCGGTCTGCCAGGTTTTTGAGAAGGTGAATACCGGTGGTGTCACGCTGACGGTCTTTGAACTGGTGACCGCGATCTTCGCCGCAGACAGCTTCAACCTCCGAAACGACTGGGAAAAGCGGAAGAAGCGCATTGATGAGCATGAGGTCTTGGAAGATCTCGATGCGACCCGTTTTCTGACCGCTGTGACGCTGCTGACCAGCTACAAGCGATCGACTCATTCCCCGGAGCTCGCCGTCGCTTGCAAACGGCGTGATGTCCTTCGATTGAGCCTCGACGAGTACAGGGAAAATGCCGACGCGATCGAACAAGGGCTCAAGCTCGCCGCCCGCTTCCTGGCCAGGGAAAAGGTTTTCGATACAAAGTCGCTTCCCTACTCGACTCAATTGATCCCGCTCTCTGCCGTTTGCGCAGTCCTGGGCAGCCAGTTCGAGCAAGACGCCACTCGCAAGAAACTTGCACAATGGTATTGGTGCGGCGTGTTCGGTGAGCTCTACGGCGGGGCGAACGAGACGCGCTTCGCCTTCGATGTTCCGGAAATCATCGCGTGGGCTCGCGGTGGTGACCTACCGCGCACGGTGCGTGATGCCTCGTTCAGCCCGATCCGGCTACTGTCGATCCAGACGAGGTTGAGCGCCGCCTACAAGGGCCTGATGGCGCTGCTCATGAAGGAAGGCAGCGACGACTTCGTCAGCGGTGACCCGATCGAAATCTCCAGCTATTTCGACCTTAATATCGACATCCATCACATCTTCCCGAGAGCTTACTGCGAGAAACAGAGGCTCAAGCGTGATCTGTGGAATAGCGCGGTCAATAAAGCCCCCCTCTCGGCCAAGTCGAACCGTATCGTCGGCGGCAAGGCACCGAGCCTCTACCTGAAGTCGATCGAACAGAACCACGGTATGTCGAGCGATCGGTTAGACGAAATACTCCGGAGCCACAAGGTCGATCCTGCTCTGCTTCGATCTGATTCGTTCGAGGAATTCATCCGCAATCGCGGTGGAAGCCTGCTGGACCTGATCGAGCGAGCAATGGGCAAGGCGGTGGCCGGCCGCGACGCGGATGAAGTCATCCGGGAATTCGGCGGGCCGCTGCCGGCGAGCGCCAGCTCCACACAGTCGTAGACTCGACGGGGTCTGGCACAGGCCGCTCGCTGAACCGCGCACACGCAAACGGGGTCGAATGTAGTGGTAGGACGACGATAGACGGAGAAGAATTCGACTCTGTGACCGAAAAGTACCTCTCCGCCGAGCGGAACCACACTGACTGAACATCGAATCAGTGGTATGATGGCGTGCGGCGAAAAGGAAACTCCGCGACATGCCGACCTTGGACGAAAAGCAACACGACACTGCCCGTTGGCTCGTAGACCAACTCATGGCCTCGCGCGGACAGAAGCGCGCTGTGGAACCTGGCCGGGGCCGCTGGTTCGGGCAAAACCACGGTTTTGCGTCTCGTTTTCGAGGAACTTCAGTCAAAAGGGATGGTTCCGATCTGGATCAGCGCCCCAACTTTCGCGGCGGATTCGGCGGCGGTTGCCCTCCTTGGAACGGCTGATTCACTCCAGCGGGCAGGCCTCTTAGACCACGGTGCATCGGCGATGGATGACGGCACTGTACGCTGGGCCGCGAAGATACGCGCGGTCGCCGATGACGTTAATACACACCGTGAAAAGGTCGTGCTGCTCTGCGACGAGCCACTCGGGTGGTATTCTGCGGATGACGCTGCGGTCAACGATACGCCAGCGCATACTGCTCGGCTGTTCGTCGAGTGGGCCATCAGGGATGCCACGTGCCGACGGGTCGTCACGGGCTACCTTCCGCCGGATCTGCCCCCAGCAGGGTGGGCGGGCGCACCGCGTGTGGGTGACGGTCGCGAACTGCTGTCAAGCGCGAATGGTTGGGCAGATCTCGGTGATGACGCTGTGAAGTTCCGCGACGGGCTGACCGAACCGATTCCCGACCGCTCTGTGTGGCAAATGAAACTGGGTGTGGCACTCTCGGCGCTCATTGACGCCGACGAGGCCGTCCGGTCGTCGATAAGCGACAGTAGCGAGAGCGCGTTGCTAGGGTTGCTCCTGGACCACCTGGAGCGCGAGCAAGCGCAGAAGGACCTTTGCCGCGCGCTAACGCGGCTGGCTCTTGCGCGTACCGAGCTGCAATACGCAACTTTACGTGAGTTCACGTCGACCCTGCCCCCCAAAAAGGTCAGCGTCCTCGAGCGGTGTCTCTGTGATTGGGACCATGATCGGGCCTCGCTCCACCCAGTCGCCCGCGGGGAGCTACTTAGACGCGCGAGGGGATCGTTGCGCCGAGGAGCACCCCAGGCCTGGCAGCTTTCTCGAAAGGACCGCGCGAGCGTCCACGATCGGCTCGCGGCCTATTACGCGCACCCTGACGGCGCACCCCTGCGAGATCGCTGGGAATCATTGCACCACATGCTCCTCGGCGCAGGCGGGGAGTTTGGTGGTTCCTACGAGTCGTGGGTCTCCGCAGAATTGCTGGCCGAGGTCGGGCGAACCTTGTCGTACGAAGAGCACGAGCATCGTGGAGCGGTGACTATCTTCCAGTTCGCGGTGCGCCTGGATCCGACACATGCTTATAGCCATCACTACCTCGCCTTCAACCTGGATTGGCTTGCGGAGGAGGCTGAGAACGTTGAGAAGCATTACCAAGAGGCCATTACGCTCGAACCAACTCATCCGTGGTGGTGGTCACGGTGGATTTCCTACCTCGCGACGCGCGGGCGGTTCCGCGACGCGAAATCCTGTTGGCACAGGGCGATCGACGCCCTCAGCGTCAGCGAAGGCTTGTCACCTGACTGGATCTATCTTTCGTTGCACCGCTGGGTGGCCCGCTGGCTCCTCCACTGGGCGGAGCTTGACTTTGCCGAAGAGGTGCTGGGTTCGATTCCGAGGCGGCTCACGGCGAACGACACGAGCATACAAACACTTTGGGATCTCCTGCGGGCGCTGCGTCAGGCAGAGCGAGGTGTTTCGGTTTTTCCGCTGTCTGTTCCAGCCAAGGATTGGTGGTCTCCGAGCCCCCACACCGATTTGCCGCCGAGCTGGGAGGGTCGTCCCCTGCGATCCTGGCTCCCGGCACGAATCGAAAGCGTCGACCAGGATAACGCAGTCGCGTTCCTGGTAGCGGCCAAGCGCCCAGCGACAGCGGCGGGCGATCCGGTTTATTTCGAGTTCGACTTGACCCGCGATGGTTTCGAGCAAGCAACGTCCGAATGCCAGTGGGGCGACCTGCACGAAGGCACTTTTATCGAGCTAGGGTTCTACGGCGATGGCAACGAAGTCGGGCGCATCGGCGTGCATCGCAATACGGGCTGGCACGACCCCTACTTGCTGCCTCTGGTGCCGCCGCCCGACCGGTGGTATCAGCGCGCAGTTGAGGCCGCTTGGGCTGAAATGGCGGAGGCGGACTGATGGCCCTGCCCGAGAAGGACGAGATTGTTCCGAGTCACCTTCACTTGTTCGTGATCGGTCCTGGCACAGGTGAGACCGTCTTGGTCCTGATACCGCCCGAAAGCTGGATCATCATTGACAGCTTCAAGTGCGGACGACCTAGCCGGCCGGCTGCCCAGTCGATCGTGTCCCGCTACGGCGGGCGGTTGGTGATTCTCGCGCTGACACACCCGCACCAGGACCATCACCCCGGCTTCGTCGAACTGATCGATCGTTTCGAACACGCCGTCCTCGGATGTGTTCACCCGAGGGACAGTGGTATCACAGGAGCCCTGCCGATCGATGCGGTTGCCGCACTTAAGGAAGGAGCCAAGCCTACGTACACGCGAATCTGGGACGAATGGAGTAAGGACTGGACGCGGCGTTGGGAAACTTTTCGACCTGAGCGTCGTGCTGTCGGCGAGGCAACCGTAACGTCACTACACCCGGAACGGCCGGTCACTCCCGCGCAATGGCGCAGAGATCCCAACGCAATCTCATCGGCAATGCTGGTGAAATGGGGCAACATGCGGCTGCTGCTTGGCGCGGATGTGCCCAACACGGAGTGGCCCGGTATCGGCGCCGACTTTCCGGTACTGAGCGCACACGCGGCAATGAAAGTCCCTCATCATGGGTCCCGCGAAGCGATTCATGAGATCTTCGGGGATGGGACGCCCAGCCGGGTGTGGGTGATCACACCCTTTAGTAAGCAGAGGCTCCCGCGCGCGGACGATTTCGCGCCCAGCGGCGGGCCAGAAGGGATCCGTCAAGCGCTGTCATTCGTCAGCGAGGTTCGCCTGACCGCACTCCCATTTCGCCACGACTGCGAAAGCGAGGACCCGTGCGTAACAACCCGTGGCGAGATTCGAGACAGAACGCATCCTGTCCCGTCGAGAATTCGAGACGAAGGGTTCATGTCGACCACCGCGCCCCTCGATCGACAGGTCGTCATCTCCTTTGACCGCGACGGCCGCGTCGTCAGACAGTGGTATGGCCGCGGGACGGCCCGAGTAGGACCCTGAGAGGCCTGTGCGATGAGCTTGCACCCCATCCGAGCGCTGGACCACGTCACCGAGGAATACCAGGATTATCTTCTCACCGAATTCCGGGCCAAGGATCCCGACCTGCGCGCTGCCCTTGAGCGGGCGCTCAACACGCCTCTTTTCCTCGCTCAGGAGCCCTTCTACCAGGCACACCGACCATTCAAGGAGGGCATGCCGTGGAAAAGCCTGCCGATCGACGCGAAGCTCGCGCAGCTCATGACGGAGCGCGCTCACCACGATCGCGCGTATTCGCACCAGTCGGCCGCGATCGTCGAGCTGCTGAGCTCTTCGCCTCGGCCCGTCGTGGTGACCACAGGTACCGGCAGCGGCAAGACCGAAGCGTTCCTGCTGCCGGTGATCCAGAACGCCTTCGAGGACTCAGTCCGGTTCAAGAACGACGGCCTGACCGCGATCTTGCTCTATCCAATGAACGCTTTGGCGAACGACCAGAAGCTCCGCATCGAGGACTACCTCGCCGGGGCGGGAATGGCGGGCGCGGTGCGCGTCGAGCAGTATGACCGCGGAACGTCTCAGGCCAAGCGAAGGGAAATGCGTGCGAGTCCGCCGCACATCCTTCTGACCAATTACATGATGCTCGAGTACCTGCTCGTGCGGCCCGCCGACCGCGACGAGATCTTTGCCAATCACCGATGCCGGTTCCTCGTGCTCGATGAGGTGCACTCCTATCGCGGCATCCTCGGTTCGAACATCGCGCTTCTGGTCCGGCGCCTCAAGGTCCACCTGGCGCGGGCGAAGCAGAACTGGAAACCCGACGTCTCGGATGATGAACGGCCACGCCGGTACCCGGTTCTCGTCCCGGTCGGCACGTCTGCCACGATCAAAAGTGTGGCCGAACAAGGACTTTCCCGTGAGGAAGTCCTTCGGCTGCGTGATGACGCGGTGCAGGAGTTCTTCTCGACCCTGACCGGCGCCGAAAAAAAGACGATCCAGGTCCTGGGCGAAGAGCTCCAGGAAGTCACCATACCCGACGAAGCGATCTATCCGCCGAAAGCAGGGCGCGTCGACGCCAAGGCCTTGAATGTGGCCGACATCGACGCCGTCGGCGAGGCGCTTTGCACCCTTGGCGGGCTATCCCCGCAGACACCTCTGGACGAAGCCGGGCGGCGATACCGCTTGCTCTGGGACCTGAACCGCTGGCTCATCCGTCGGCCGATGTCCTTGAGCCAACTGGCCGGGCAGGTTCGGTCCGAAGTTGCCGAGCGTAACGGCGTCGCCGAGGAGGAACTCAAAAGCGAGCTCGAATCGGCCCTGGTGATCGGAGGGGCCTTGCCCGACGGGACCCCGGGTACTCTCCGGCTTCGTGCCCACCGGTTCGTGCGCGGCGGCTGGAAGTTCCACCGATGCCTCAATCCCGCCTGTGGAAAACTCTATCCCCTCGGAGAGGAGCGATGCTCAGCCTGCAACCATCCGACCGCACCCCTGTATCTCTGCCGGAGCTGCGGTGCCGATTACCTGCGGCTTGTCGGGAGTATCGAGGACGGCACGCTTCGCCCCAGCGCCCAGGAAGACGAAGGGCCGGAGTGGATGATCTGTCAGCCGCAGAAGTTCGACACGCTCGCCCCAGCCGATGATGACGAGGAAGACGCGAACGGGCCGAGTCCCGCTCAGCCGCTACGAACCAATCTGGTGCCGGAGCAGATCCGGAAACGGCCGGTGCTCGACGGTTCGCTCGACCCCGCGACGTTGCAATTCAGCACGAACAGCGAAGACTACACACTCAAGGTCACCCTTCTTCCAGCGCGGAGCCGATGCGTCTGCTGCGGCGGGACCGCCGGCAGCCGCAATGTGATCAGCCCGGTGAGCCTGGGTACTTCCGCCGCCGTCAAGGTTTTGGGCGAGGGACTCACCGAGGCTTTGTCCGAGGCAAACCGAGATCGTCCGGATCATGACGGCAAGGAGCGATTGCTGATCTTCAGCGACAGCCGCCAGGATGCGGCCCACCAGGCCCGATTCATCGTGTTCGCCAGCCGCTACGACCGGCTCCGCCGGCGTCTCATGCGGCTCTTCAGCCAGGAAGGAGCGCTGACCATTCAGCGCGCCGTCGAGCTGCTCGCCGAAGAGGCTGTCAGGGCGCGAGACAATCCGCACGTCCCCGAGGAAACCAACTGGATCCAGGATGCCGAGCTCGCACGGATCCGCGCCTGGGAGGAGGCGCCGCTGCTTGACGAGATCGCTGTCAACGCCGGCTATCGGGCCACACTGATCAACCTCGGGCTTGCCAGTGTCACGTATCACCGCCTGGGAGAATATGTCCGATCCCAGGGCCAGGAGCTGGCCCTCAATCTCGGCATTCCCGTCGACGCACTCGAGTTCTTGTGCGTGCTGATCATGGATGAAATACGGACGCGCGGCGCTCTTTGCGCGAGATGCTCCGTTACCATCCGAGTCATCCGTCTTGCCCGGAATACCTCAAGCAAGCCGAGTGGGAGCGAAGAATCAAGGTCGCACAAGGCTACGCGGCCGGCGCGGACGGCAACCCGGTCGTCTTCCGGGACGCCGTCGAGATCCCTCTCGGGATCAAATGCAACAACGCCTGGCGGAGGCCCAAGGGAGGAGGCCGAGGGCCGAGCCTGGAACGGATTATCCTGCATGTCCTGACCCACGCCGGAGGGCGGGAGCCGGATGCCGCGGCGATGCTGAGTATCCTTCGCTTTCTGAAGCAGGGGAGCTTCCTCATACCCGTCGAGCTGTTCGGGGCCAAGCAGAAGATCAAGCTCTTGCAGGTCAACGCCGAGACCGTCCGTCTCGAGCCTGCGACCGAAGAAACACGACGGCACTGCAACGTCTGCGGCTACGCCCGATCTTCGGTTCCAGTGAAGATGCCATGCCCGCGCTGTCACGGTCAGCTCGTGCCCTGGCCGGACAAGGACGTGTTTGCCAATCGCTGGGTCAAGGTGATCACCAAACCCGAACACGTTCCGTTGGTCGCCGGCGAACACACCGCACAGATTACCACGCAAGACCGAGCTACACTCGAAGAGAATTTCAAGGCCCCGGCCGACCGATCCCCGATCAATGTGCTGGCGTGCTCCCCGACTCTGGAGATGGGAATCGACGTGGGCGGTTTGGATGCGGTCGTGATGCGGAATATCCCACCGCGGCCCGACAATTACGCGCAGCGCGGCGGCCGAGCTGGGAGGCGGACGCGTGTCGGCCTGGTCGTGAGCTACGCCCGAAGCACTCCGCACGACCAGTACTTTTTTGACAAGCCCCGTGAGATGATCGCGGGCGAGGTTCCGGCACCTGCCGTTTCACTTGGTAATCGGGACGTGATCGTGCGCCATCTGTACGCCATCGCGCTGGGGGCCGCAACGCCCGGCCTGGCCGGCCGGATGAAAGAATATGTGACAACCAAGGGCGAGGTGATCGTCGAGGCGGTCGACCAGCTCATCGCGGGCGTGGATGCCCAAGTCGAACATACCCTTTCGGTCGCCCAGGAAGCGTGGAAGCCAGACGTCCTGGACCGGGCTGGGCTGTCGATCGATCAGCTCCGGCCCTACCTGGTGGGGCTGCCGAAGCGAATCAGGTTCGTCATGGATTCCACAGCCCTTCAGGTCAAGGAGCTCCACCAGGCGGTCGCTTTCTATGCTGAGGGACTGAAAGACAAGCACGCGGCGTTTCATGCCGGAAACCTGATATCGCGCCTGCTGGGCATCCCCGACGATAAAAACCAGGAGGGCGGCGAGGCCGAAGACACATCAGCGGGCTATCCTCTCCGGCGATTCGCCGAGTTCGGAATCTTACCGGGCTACGAATTTCCCAGCGAGCCGGCAGCGCTGCGGTTGCTCGGCGACAAGCATGAGGAGGATCCGATCACTGTGACGCGCCGGTTCGGCATCGGCCAATTTCAGCCTGACGCGAGTGTCTACGCGCGCTCGCGGCGATGGAGGGTCATCGGCCTGGACACGGCCAGTCCTTGGAATCAGCGCTCGGAGGGGGCTGCCTGGAACTATCGCGTCTGTCGCCTCTGCAATCTGCGGTTTCACGCGGACGAGCCAACCTGCCCTCGCTGCGCGGATATGGTTCCGGGTCAGCCTCATCCCGGGTACGAGCTCGCGGGCTTCGTCGCCTGGAAGAACGAGAGTCCGATCCTCGATGAAGAGGAGCGGTTCGCCGAGCGCAAACCTTGTCCGCTCGTACCCCCAATGGGATGGAGAAGTCGTGGCGCGTTGGAGCGTTGGCAGTCAATGGGCACTTCGGCTCAGCCGGAACGAGGAAGTCCGCTGGTTGAACGAAGGCCGGGTTCCGACGCCACGCGAGCTCACGGAAGGGGCTCTCATGCTGCATTCCAAGGGCAAGGGGTACCTGCTCTGTCCCACCTGCGGCCACATTTTGACCGCGCAGCAACAACAGGCACCAAAAAAGGGCAAAGGGAAGCAGCTCGCGGCGGGCAATCTGAACCAGGCTGCCAACAACAACGGCCACAGTGCCAATTGCGCCCAGCGAGGCGCGGCACCTCGACCCTTGGCGATCACCTGTCAGGGCCGGGTGGAAATCCTCCGTCTCCTGGTTCCCGTTCCAGCCGGTGAAGACAAATGGGAGTCCTGGGGGCTATCGTTAGGGTACGCGCTGCTCAACGGCATGCAGCATCATTTCATGCTCGGTGCGAACGAGATCGACTTCGAGCTGGAGGGGCCATGGGCTCGAGGCGAAGATGACCGGAGGCACAATCTGCTGTCTGTGGCATTTATCGATCCGAGTCTCGGCGGGTCGGGTTACCTCAGGCGGGTCGCGGAGGACTTCCACCTGGTCGCTCAGCGGGCGATCGAGCACCTCGATCACGAAGACTGCGAATCGTCGTGTTACCGGTGTCTGAAGACGTATTACAACCAGCGATTCCACGATGACCTGGCGTGGCCGCAGACGATCCCGGCTCTCGAAGAGCTCTCTGCGTCACCTCCAAAAAGCCTGCCCTTGGAATTCGGCGATTTGCAGGATCCGGCGCCATGGTTGGCGGCCTTCGCGGCAGGTGTGGGTTCCCCGCTGGAGCTGAAGTTCCTGCGCCTCTTCGATGCTCACGGTTTCCAACCTGAGAAACAGGTCCCGGTATCTGCCACGCCCAACGACCGCCCGATTTCGGTCGCCGATTTTGCAGTCCCTGAGCGCCGCCTGGCGATCTACATCGACGGCGCGGCATTTCACGTGGGACAGAATCTGCGCCGTGATCGGTTCATCAGGGATCGACTCAGGAACGGGACGCCCCCCTGGCGGGTCGAGGAATTGCGGGCCGTTGATCTTGCCGGTGGTGCGAAATTAGTCGATCGGCTCAAGGGCGGTTCTCAATAACCTGGTCCAGCGTCGCAGCGCAGAATGTTTGTCTGAATCACTTACGGGGAAGCCATCTTGAACTTGGCCGCCCTGGGGTTACGCATTTCCGGGTTCCGGAAACGTGATACTCGACCCGATGCCCCGCTCCAAGTCGGCCAGCAGCGACAGTTGCTCCAGCAGCTCCAGCAACTCGGCTTTTCCTTGACGGCCAGGCCGTAATCTCGGCCGAGGTATCGGGAATCCTTCAGCAGCCTGGCAGCAGCAGAGCGCGGCCTTCGGCCGCAGCCGAGGACGAAATCCACACCGCGGCCTTGGGCCGCGGCCAAGCACGAAACCCGTGCCGCGTCCTTCGGCCGCGGCCAAGCACGAAATCCGAAACTCGAAATCCGAAATGTTGGAAACCCAGATTGTCGTGAAGCGAACTGACACACCCGCCTGGAGAATGTGAAGAGTAGCCGCCTGCTGGGCCGGTTCTTGGCGGGCAGTCGCGAACAAGCACTCTCGCGGGAGCGAAAGGCGACAATCGATGCACGTACTTTCGCGGAGCGAAAGGCGACTATCAATGCATATACTTTCGCGGGAGCGAAAGGCGACTATCGATGCACGTACTTTCGCGGGAGCGAAAGGCGACTATCGATGCACATACTTTCGCGGAGCGAAAGGCGACGATGAGGTCGCCGCGCGGTCGTGACTTGCCCATCGACTCCGCCCGACGTCCTTGGCACGATCGTTTAATTCTGGGGTCGAGCGAAATCGCCGGCTCCGGCTGGGCTTACCGCGCGCTGCTCGGGCTGGCTCCCGCCTGCTTTTCGATCAACACCGGAGGTTTGCGATGCTTCGTCGCCTGCTCGTACGCGAAGGCCCAGCCCAGCAAGTCGCCGTCCTTCCACGGCCGGGCTGAAAACTCGAGCCCGAACGGTAGTCCCGATGGGTAGAACCCGGCGGGTACAACGATCGCAGGCACGCCGATCGGGTTTACCCATCCCGTCTCGCTGTGCGGTCCACTGCTCACCTCGCCGGGAATCGTCTCGTCGTTGGGCGGCATCTGCGCGGACGGATAGACCAGTCCGTCCAGGCGGAAGCGAGTGAGCGCATCCTTATACGCGGCCAGTGCCTTCTTCTGCGGACCCCAGAACGTCTTTTCGGCGTTGGGATCGCTCGCCAGCCTGCGGTGCGTCGCCGATGTCCCGCCTGTGACCATCGGCGGCAGCGGCGATCCAACCGCTTTTTTATATTCAGCGACTGATCGATACCCCGCCGGTCCGAAGTCCCGCAGAAAGTTGTCCAAAGCCTCGTGGGCATAGGGCCGTGTGTTGATCGAGTACATGAGCGCCAGGAAGCTCTCCGGCAGCAGTTTCTCGTCGATCACGATGGTCGCGCCCGCTCTCCGCAGCTCTTCGAGCGCCTGCATGAACATCGCGCGCGTGTCCGGCGTGAGCGAAAGCGTGCGGGACGGTACGTTTGGCGCCGCCGTTTTCAGGATGAAGGCCGGAACGCCGAAGCGCTTGCCCTCGAGTGCGTTCCTCTTGAGGTAATTCGTGTACGGCCCGCGCTGCGCCTTGGCGGCCGAGCCGATCGTGCGCACATCGTGCGGGTCTTCTCCGGCCATGACGGAGAGCGCGATTGCCGCGTCTGTCACCGTGCGCGTGATCGGTCCTGTGTTGTCGAAAAGCGAATCAAGCGGATGAATGCCCGCGATGCTCACCAGGCCGCGCGTCGGCAGGACACCCACGAGATTGCTCGTGCCAGACGGCATGCGGATCGAGTTGCTGGTGTCAGTGCCCGTGCCGAAGACGGCGAAGTTGGCCGCAACCGACGTCACTGTTCCGCCAGACGATCCGCCGGGGCTGAAGCGCCAGTTGTAGGCATTGCCGGTGCGGCCGCCCGCGCTGCTATTGGTCGTGTCGCTCGCGGCGAAGTCCGGCATGTTCGTCTGACCGACGATCACGGCGCCCGCCGCTCGCAGTTTCGCGACGATCGGCGCGTCGGCTGGCGCGATCAACTCGTGACCGGGAATCAAGTAGCCCTTCCAGCCGTTGCTCGTGATAAGCCCCTTCACGCTGGTGTTGGCCTTGATCACGATGGGCACCCCCCAGAGCGGACCGCGCTCAAACGTCGGGCCGCCACCCCTGGCTGACGCGTCTTCGGCAGCCGCCGTGGCAAGTGCACCCGCCGCGTCGATGTGCAGCACGGCTTTGTACACGCCGTCGTAGCGTGCAATGCGATCCAGGTACCACTGCGTGACCTGCGTGACGGTGTACTTGTGCGAAAGGTACATCGATTCAAGCCGCGCAATCGTGACTTCGGCGAGGTCGCGATCGATCGCTGCGGTGGTCTGCGATGTCGTACGCGCTTGCTGCGCGTAGCTCGGGCAGACTGACGCCGCAAGCAGGAGCGTCATGACCACGAATTGGCGACCAGCATTTCGGAAAATCGAGTGCGGCATGGTGATCGATGCTCCTCCTAATCCGTGCGGCTGATTCTAGCGGAACCGATTTCGGAAATCAGCAACAAGCCTGCGTCTGAACCAAGAGAATCTGAGGCAGGAAGATGACTTGCGGCCGTTGACTCAGGTTTTTGAAGCCCCGTCCTGCCAACTCCCACATGGCTGGTTTGCTTCTGGGAAGTAATATGGCATTCTGAGAGAGAGATCATCGATCGAGTGGAAGGAGAAGGATCATGGGGAACGAAGCGTCGTTGCGGGAGCACCTGCTGGAGTTGCTCGGCGGAGGCAGCGCCCACTTGGATTTCGAGAAAGCGGTCGCCGGCCTACCTGACCATCTGCGCGGCGCCAGGCCGCCCGGGTTGTCGCACACTCCCTGGCGCTTGCTCGAGCACATGCGGATCGCTCAGTGGGACATTCTGCACTTCAGCGTCGATCCCAAACACATCTCGCCCGACTTCCCTGACGGCTACTGGCCTGCGGGCGATGCGCCCCCGGACCCGGCTGCCTGGGAGCGATCCGTCGCCGCGTTCCGGGCCGACCTTCAGTCGATGAAGGATCTGGTCGCCAACCCGGACACCGACTTGTTCAAACGCATTCCCCACGGCCAGGGACAGACGATCCTGCGGGAAGCTCTGCTGGTCGCCGACCACAACGCGTACCACCTGGGCCAGCTCGTCACCGTGCGCAGACTGCTCGGCGCCTGGAGCGAAAAATAGCGGGCCGTTGTCAATCGCGGTCCCGCTTTCCCACTTCGTCCTCAGTCGAGCGGTGGCAAGGAGGCAGACCACGTTGATCGTGATCGTGCTCATTTCTGGCCTGGCTTCCATGTCGGCAGGGTGACATCCCCCACGTCCTTGACTTCGCCCGGAGCGACCTGCGTGCCTTTGAGGATCGGCCCGTCGGCCTTCTGGGGCGAGTGGCCGAGCGCGTCGTACTTCACGCCAGGGACAAGGCCCTCGATGCGGAAGCGCCCTTGGGCGTCCACGGTCGGCTTGACTTCGAGATCGCCGCGCTCGGGGGCTGGCTGCTCGCGGACCGTGCTGAAGATCTCGACGTCGGTTCGCGGCTTCCCTGTCTCGTCGACGACCCGGCCGACGATCGTCCCCCAGGGCTGGAGCTTGACTCTCAGGCGGTCCTTCTCATCGCCCTTCAGGGCGATTGAGCCGGCGAGCTTGCGCCCTTGGTGGAAGAAGTCGAGGCGATAGCGTCCCGACGGCAACCCCGTGACCTCGAAACCGGCGGAGCTCACGTGAGATTGCTGGGTGCCCTGGAAGACGTCGAGGGTGCGGATCTTGACCCCGCCCTCGATGGCATGACCGTCCGGGCCGACGATCGTCCCTTTGACCGTCCGGCCGGGGTCGACCTGGAGATCGAGCGTGATTTCCCTGGTCCCGGCCGCGGGGTTGATCTCGGCCAGAACGTGCTGGTCGCTCGGCGAGCACCAGAACGGGTGGGTCTGGAAAGCCCCGGTCCCCCTGTCGAAACCCTTGATGCCGCTGGCGCCGACCCCGTGGAGGTAGCCGGTTTCCGGGCGCCCGGGCGGCGATCAGCCCGCGGCCCGGCAAGGCGGGGATCGTGAACCGGCCGTCGGAACCTGGAATCAGAACGTGCGTGATCTGGCTCCCCCGCTTGAAGTGCGGAAACTCGTCCACGTGCGAATTGTCGGCGAAGGCGTAATACGTCACAGAGCCATGGACGGGTTTACCGGTGGCCTTGTCGGTCAGGCGCCCCCGCACGAGTACTCCGCGCTTGAGAGCGATGTCAAAGGTGAACGGTCCGGGCTTGGGCGCGCTCGCGCGGGAAACGAACCCACCGTTCACATAAGGCTGACCGGCCGCGGCCTCGGTGAAGAGCTTGAACCCGCGCGACGTGGGCAGGCCGGTGACCTTAAATCGGCCCTGGGAGTCAGTGGTCGCCTCGACGCCCGGGATTCGAACCATGCTGCTCTCGATGTTGGGCATGCCGGTGATGTGGACCCCGGCGATCGGGGCGCCGGTGTCCTGATCGCGGACCGTGCCGACGATCGGCTGTGCCTTCGCGGCGACATGGTCGAACCGGGCGCCGTAATAGACGAGCATCGGCGCGTCTGCCAGATCGGGCTGCTTGACTCGGATTGTGGGGATGTCCCGGGTCAGGATGTAGACCTCGGATGTCTCGATCTCCGGGCCCGAGATCGCAGCCGTGGCGATGCCATCCTTGGGGATACCGTCGATCAAGAACCGGCCATCGCGACCGGTCGTCGCCGAGAATGGCGCCTGCGGGCCCGGGATTGCCATCAAGCTCAGTCCGAACGGCTGCTTGGCCAGCCGCTTGACTTCGTCGATCCAGGCGTCGAGCTTGCCGTCCGGAGGCGACTGCACGTATTTGACGCCGATGGTGGCTCCGGCGACCGGGCGGCCTTCCAGGTCGAGGATCCGCCCTTCGACCCGGGTCGTCCCGACGCTCTTGGCGGTTGCGGGCTTGGTGGGAGCTTGGGGCACGACGGTCACCGTGACGACCGGGTGGGACGCGGCCGTTTTTTCGGGCTGCCGGGGGGTGGGAGTGTCGAGGTAAGCGAATGCCGCCGCCGCGGCCCCGAAGGCCACGACCGCCACCGCGCCGGCTTTGATCCAGGTCAGCGCCCATCCCCGCGAGGCGGCCGTGGCGAGTGCCGCGGCCGCAGCAGACGCCCCGCCCTTCGCGGCGGTGACGGTCGAGGAGACCAGACTTGCCGGAATGGCTGCCGGAATCGCGGGAATGACGGCGGCCGTGATCCCGCGGTGCGTCAACCGCTGCCGCAGCAGCTCGCGCCCCTTGGCCAGTCGACCGCGCACGGCACCTTCGGTCGAGCGCAGCAGGTCGGCGGCCTGGTCGCGGGTCATCCCTTCGAGATCGCAGAGGACCACCGGCAGGCGGAACCGCTCGGGGAGCCGTTCCATCTCCTCGTGCAGGACCGCGGCAAGGTCATCGGCGGCCGGATTCGCGGCGACCGGCCGGGCGCGGGCGGTCTTTTCGACGTCGCGCCGACGTGCGGCGTCAGACCGGGCCTGGAGGGCGGCCCGATAGGCGACCCGGTGCAGCCAGCCCCCGAGAGCGTCGCAATGGCGGATCGACCCGGCCTTGCGAAACAGGAGTACGAACGTCGCCTGGAACGCGTCATCGGCGGCGTTCGGGTCCTTGAGGACGGCCTGGCACGTGTTCAGCACCATCGCCCCATGCCGCGCCACCAGCGCCGCGAACGCGGAGTCGTCGCGTCGGCAGACGAACCGCTCGAGCAAGCGCGCGTCGGATAAGCCCGTGCACGTGCCCTCGTCGTATAGGTGTTGAATCAGTCCCAGGGTCCCAGAACGGAATCCCGTCGCCATCGCGCGTCTCCCCGCATTCCGAATGAATGCCATTTCACTATGAGAGGGGCGGCGCCGTCGAGACGGCAAAAGTTTTTTGCAATTTGGGCCAGCGATGAGCAAAAGAAAGGCGGTTCGCTTCCCGGCTGTTGATAGCGGACATGGGATGACACGCGAGCGAAACGGCGATGAAATGGGAAGGTGATGAATAGCGATCTGGATGAAGTCTTCGAGAGGCTGGCTCGTTCCTCCTTCCGTCGCCGGTTCCGCCTCGGCGCTGCGGAAAGGGAGTATCTGGAGCGCAAGGGCTTGGGCGCGGTGATGTTGCACGGAGAGAGGTTCATCGAGGAGCGTCTCGCCCCCGCCGATCCAGCGAACGACGGCAAGCAAACCCCGATGCGGAATCACCCGATTTTCATCGCCCAGCACGCCACGGCAACCTGCTGCCGTGGCTGCCTGGAGAAGTGGCACTTAATCTCCAAAGGGCGTGCCCTTACATCGGATGAGAAGGCGTACATCCTTTCGGTCCTCCGTCGATGGCTGATTCTCGCAGGGAGGTGCATGACGACCGGTGTGCAAGCCCTCAGCGTTCATCCGAGATGGATGGCGGAACGATCCCGTACAAGTACTGCCTGGCGACAGCCGGCAAGCCCCGGCCGACGGGGTTCACGAGCAAGGCAGCGAGCGGGCACTCCCTGGGCGTAAGCCAGCGCGCGAAGCCATCGGGCCGATTTTCAGACGGTGTCGCACCGCGAACACTCTGCCTGGCGTGATGGATTCCACGAGGAATCCCAGATCGAAATCAGGAATGTTCCCTTCGGTGATGATCGCGTCGTTCTGGTTGTGAAGCCAGGCTGGATTTCGATTCGGTTCGCTCGGCAGCCAATCAAACCATGACCATCATGAGCAGGACGTAGCCGATGAGCAGAACGGCAGGCAAGACCGGCGCGCCGCCCTCATGTCGGTAAGAAGACACCCCCCAGCACCCGGTCGCGAGCACAAGAAGACCGAGGCTGGCGACGCCCCAGTAGACCGAGCGCTCAAGACTCTCATGAGACAACTGCTTCAGCTTGGCCGAGTGGTCGATCTCCTGTTGCGCGAGGGCACCCATCCCGAGCGCGACATACCGCTTGGCGTCACTGATCGCTTGGGCGGACTTGGCCACGTCCATCACGCTCATTCCGACATACCATTTATGGACCAACTGGACGGCAATCGCGGTTACCGCGAGGAACACGGCGACTGAGAACCACCTGCGACGGGGAACCAGCATAGCCATGGCACCTTCCGGCCAGTCATCGCGGTCTTCGCCGCGTTCGGTGATTTTATACCCAGTTATACCCCTGCCGGGTATAACTGGGTATAAACGGCTACCATGAATGTCATCGTCGTGGTTTGCAACAGCCTGCACCTGGGTTTTCTCGGTGCTTACGGAAATGCCTGGATTGAAACGCCGAACCTCGACCGGCTGGCCGCCGAGGGAGTCGTGTTCGACCATCATTTCCCGGAGAACCTGACCACTCTGCCGACCCGCCGGAGCTGGTGGACTGGCCGGTATGGATTTGCCGACGAAGAGCAAGGATGGACGGCCCTGCGCCTGACGAATGGATCTTGCCCGATGCGCTCTGGAACCAGGGGGTGCAGACGGCATTGATCTCGGATGTTCCCTTCCTGCGCGAGGCGGGCATGGGATACGGCCGGGGATTCGACGAGGCGATCTGGATCCGCGGCCAGGGGTATGACCCGCTCGTTCCAGCGGGCGACCCCCGGACACGGCAGGTGCGGCTGGAACATGAGCCGGGCTTGCGCCTGCCTCCCGAGGATGACCCCGATCGAACGCTCTGGAAAGGCCGGTGGGAGCAATTCCTGCGAAACCGGGCCGTGCTCGGGGCTGACAAGGAGGAGAACACGGGGGTTGGCGCGGGGTGAAGGCGGCGATCGACTGGCTCGAGCGACTGGGCGGAACGCCTGGGCCGTTCTTGCTCTGGCTCGACCTGTTCAGCCCGCACGGACCGTGGGACACGCCCCAGCCGTATCGCGACCAGTACGTGACGATCGAGCCCGATGAATTCGAAGCCGGCGAGGAGGGAGACCTGGTCGAGGAATCGTTGGAAGACGAAGAGAACGTGATCGACATCGAAGATGTGGCCGCGCTGATCGACGTGCCGGCCGGGGCCGTGGGCGACGTGATCAGCGAAGCCGAACTATTCCGGTTGCGGCGGACTTATGCCGGAACCGTCACTCTGGTCGACCGCTGGCTGGGCGAGCTGTTTCAGGCCATGCGCCAGCTTGGCCGGATGGACGACACCTTGCTGGTCTTCACCAGCGATCAGGGCGAGCCGCTGGGCGAACACGGGTTTGTCCGGCGGTTCCGGCCCTGGCTCTACGAGGAGCTGATTCACACGCCGCTCATCATCCGGCTGCCAAAAGGCCACAAGGGAGGCCTGCGGCACCAGGCTCTGGTCCAGACCGTCGACTTGCTGCCGACCTTGATCTCGGCGCTGGGATTGAAACCGCCCGACCGTCCCGAGGCACCACTGCACGGCCACGACCTGCTCCCCTTGATTCGCGGCGAGCAAACCAAGGTCCGCGACTATGCCTGCCTGGGAATGGACGTGGTCGAATTTGCCATCCGGACCCACCTGTGGCACCTTGTCGTGCCGATCGAGATCGACCCGGACGAGCCTCGTTCCGCCGAGCTTTTCCGCAAGCCAGAGGACCGGTGGGATCAGAACAACGTCATCGAACAACACCCGGAAGTTGCGGAACACCTCGAGCTCAGCTCTGCGGCGGTTTGTCGACGCTCTGGGCCGCGGTGGTATCGACGGTCTTCCCCCCCTCCGCGACATCGTTCGGTTCGGTCCCTAGCGAGGCCTGCTGCGCCGGCGGTCTTGAGGTATTCTCGCTCGGTGCCGCCGTCATTGTGTTCGCCTGCGGGGAGGGCGTGGGCGCCATGTTCCTGCCGCAGCAGGTGCAGCACTGGCAGCACGCGGAAGGCCCGGAATGCTGGCACGCGCCACAGGCCGCGGCGTGTCCGCCGATCTTCAAGTTGTGAATCCAGGTCTTGAGAAAGCAGGGCTTCTTGGGCGCCTTCACCGCCGTTAGACAGGGTGCCGCGTTCGCCTGACCGGTGGGCTGGACGGCGGCAACCTGCGGAGCCGGCGCAGCCGTTCGGTAAGTCGCGGGGAACGCCGGGGGCGGGAGCTGGGGCGAGGCGAGCGGCTCGGCCGGTAGGTCGTGATGGAGCCAGCTCAACCATTTGCATTTGTGGGGCGCGGCGGCGACCGGAGGAGGCGACGCGTAGGTCGACTGGGCTGAGGGGCGCGGCCGGGGCTTGAGCAGCGACGATTCGCGGTGCCGCGGGCGAGGCCGCCGCCGGAGCTTGGCCGGAGGCCATCGGCCGAGCCGACGCTTGAGCCGACGTCGCAGCGGGCGCCGGAGGCGTCGATGGCGGCTGGGGCGTCGCGGCTGGGGGTGGAGTCGTCGCCGCCGGCTGGGGCGTCGCGGCTGGCGGCGGAGTTGTCGCCGACGGCGTCGCAGCCGGCGGTGGAGTCGTCGCTCTCGCTGGTGGTGCCGGTGGTGCCGGTGGCGAGTCGGCCGGCTTGGTCGCGTCCGGGATCGGCGGAGCCGGCGGGATCTGGTGCGCCGGTGGACTTGCCGGGGCCTGTGCCATGCGAGTATCCCCATCGGCGAGAGGCTGCGGAGCTGACTCCAGAGGCGGTGCGATGGCACTCGCCGGAGTGCCGGCAGGCGAGTCGAGATCCGGAGCACTGGCGCCGGCGAGGGTCTGCTCGGGCGCAGGAGTTTCCTCACCCGATGCGGGAGCGACCTCCGGCTCGGAAGCCGGCTGGGTCGCCGTTCGACCGATGTGGGAGCGGGGAGCTTGAACCGGGCCGTCCGGCCAGGGTTCCGAAGCGGTCACTGCCTCCGGCTGCTGGGCGGCGGCCGAACCCTGCTGTTGCTCCTCGGAAGAGGTGGAAGACCCGGGTTGGGAGCTCGCACCGGAGACGTCAAGCTCGACGTCGCTGGTCGATTCAGGGAGGCTGTGGGGGCGATCCTTCACGACCGGAGGGGTCGACAATCGTCGCGGTTGGCTGCGGCGGCGAGGCCGGGCGGCGGGGCTGGCGGCGGCAGCAGGAGGATTATCAGCCGATTCCGAGTCGGCCGGGCGGACGTCGCCATCAGCCCGCACGTTCGAGGCGGTCGCATCTTCTGACGGGGCGGCGCCCCAGATCGCTGGCGACCGGGTGACCAGACCGTCTCCCTGCGGCTGCCGGCCATCCGTGGCGTCCAGCTTCCACAGCCGGCTGAGCCGCGGGAAATTGCGGGCCATCCACTCCGACTGCGATTCCGGCCACACATCCCCGGAGGGACCCGTCGCAACGGTACGCGGTGCTGGCTGGCTCGTTTCAGCGAGATCCGACGGAGTCCCAGTGGTCGCTCGGGCGGCAGCCGCTCTGGGGCGCCACCACGAAAACCGGGGAGGAGTTGCCTCGTCCCCATCCGAACTCGGGGCTCCGGGTGGAGACGAGCTCAAGCGCTGGGGAAAGCCGGCGCAGCCGGATGCTCCCAGCAACAATAACACGACCAGTCCCGCCACCGGTGGCCGTCTCATGGCGTTTCCTCCCGCCTCGACGTCGTTTGTCCTTTGGCATGAATCCGGGGAGTTTGAATCGCTCCGGATTCATCGTCCGTAGAACAATCCATCGGCTGGTTGGCCGACCGGGTCCGGACGATTCGGGCTGCCGAGGGAGCATGACTCCGACACAATTCCTTTCACCAAGACGAACTTTCTAATTGCCCCATCCGGCACAATGTGAACAATAAGGAGATTCCGTCCTGACAGCCTGCTGGTATTCGCCCCCTATCGGTCGGTCGTGCGTCGGTCGAGGCGTTGCCGCATCGGCGTCGGGATCGAGACGGTCCGTTGATCATGAGGTTCGCCGATGATTGATAATGAAGCGGCCGAACGGTTTATGGCCGCGCCATGGCTGGGGGAAATCGACCATGACGCCAAGAGGGCGATCTTGAATGCTCTCGTCGAGGCTCGCGCACCGAACGGAGCCATCTTGCTCGCGCAGGGGCAGCCCAACGATCATCTCTCGTTCTTGATCGAAGGGTCCGTGGCCATCCAGCGGCCCAGCACGAAGAAAAGCCCTCCGGAAACCATCACCACGCTGACGGCACCGGCCCTGTTCGGTGCGACCTCGTTCTTTCAGCCCAAACCGCCCACTGTCTCGGTCCGCGCAACCTCGGAAGTCTGGATTCTCTCGCTCTATCATCCGGCTCACGAGGCGTTGCGGACGGCCAATCCTCGAGCTGCCGACGCCTTGGCGCTTGCCATCCTGCGGGCGTTGTCCGAGCGCTTCGACCTGCTCGACACACTCTTTTCCGACTTCACAGCCAGGCATTCCGATGAGATCGAACACGTGAGCGAGTGGTCAGGGTTTCGGGCTTGCATGTTTGAGGATCACGGCGGCTGAGCGAGACCGCACAACAAGATATGGCCTCCGTCCAGGTTTCCAGCCCGACCTGCATGTGAGACTTGCCCGCAGGTTGACGAACGCCGGGTTGGATCGCACAATGACCTGTGATGCCGCCCTGGTCGACGGACGCCGTCCGTCGGAGTTTTTGAACGTCATGACCATCCCAACCTCTCCAACCGCCGGGCACTGGCTGCCTGCATTCGATGAACTGCTTGATACAGTAAGGGGTTGCGGTCCCCACGGGCAGTTGACGGATGTGCGGGAACTGCTCCGGCCGGTGCTGGGTCCGGGCCGTCCGCTCGTGATCCTTTGCCCTCACGCCGACGATGGAGCGATCACCGCGGCGTGCCTGTTGCACGAGTACGCGGTGCGACGCGGCCTACCGGTCATCGAGGTTCTGGTGTTCGCCGGCGAGCGAAACGTGGCCGCTCCCTGGCTCAACAATCAGAAGAAGGCCACAGTACGCGAGGCAGAGTTCCGGCTCGAATGCAGCGTCCTGGGTGCCGAAAGCGTTTTCTGGGATCTGGAAGCCTATCGGATGCCTGGTTATCAGCCGACGGTGTCCGACGTCGAGAAGGTTGTCGGCTGGTTCGAGACGCGGAAGCCGGGAGCGGTGATCGTTCCACCTGCGAATGACGCCCACGTCGCCCACCGAGTCACCCGCGCGTTGGCCGCGATCGGCATGGTTGGGGCGGGGTTGACCGACTGCCTGGTATTGACCGGCTGGACGCCCTGGGGTCCCCTTCCCCAGCCTAATGCTTACCTCACCTATGACGGCGAGGCCGAACGGACCAAGGAATGGGCGATCCACTGCCACGCCTCACAGGTGTTCTTGACCGACTACACCCAGTATTGTTCGCACCTGGGCCGCGCGTACGCCGCTCTGGCCCGCGAGTGGGCCGAGGGACACAGCCTGGCCGGCCGAGCCCACCGCACCGACGAACGGTTCGTCGGCGTTGAGCTGTTCCAGGTCGACGAGTACGACCCCCGCTGCATAAAGACGCATCCCCCCGACCCGATTCAGATCGCCTTGGGAATCTTGAGCGCCCAGCTCGAGCCAGAGGCTAGCGCGACCCTCCATGCGACCCCGCCCATCCGTGTCTCCGCTAAGGAAGAGACTCCCGCCGTCGCCCAGGCCTGACCCCCACGACGAGGAGTCCTGACCCGATGTTGGCCACCGACCGGTTCGCTGTTGGCGGGATCGAAGTCCTGGTCTATCCCGACGCGCTGGCCGCGTGCCAGACTGGAGCCGTGCGGCTGATCGCCGCGATCGACCAGGCGCGACCGGAACGTGGAAAAGCCGTTCTGGGTTTGTCCACGGGCGAAACACCGAAAAGAGTCTACGCGCATCTCGTCGAACTGCACCGCTTGGGCTCACTGTCATTCCGCGATGTTTCGACCTACAACCTGGACGAGTATTACCCGATCAGCCCGCTGGACCCCAGAAGCTATCGGGTCTACATGCACCGTCACCTGTTCAGCCAGGTCGATCTCGCTCCGCAGTGCACGCACCTGTTTGACGGCACCGTCCCCGAAGCGTTTGTGGCCGAGCACGCCGCGGAGTACGACCGCTGGATCGAAGGTGACGGCGGCCTGGACATCCAGCTTCTGGGAATCGGCCGTAACGGTCACGTTGCCTTCAATGAGCCCAGCGGTCTGACAGTTGGCGAGGCCCTGCGGCTGCCGACGCGCCTGGTTGATCTGCACCCGATCACCCGTGAGGACGCCGCGCGGGAATTCGGCGGCGAGGACCGGGTCATTCCTCGGGCGCTCACAATGGGCGTGGCGCCGATCCTGGCCGCGCGGTCGATCGTGGTCATCGCAACCGGAAAGCATAAGGCCGATGTCGTTGCCCGCGCCCTGACCGGTCCAATGACGGCCGAGCTGCCTGCCTCACTCCTCCAAGCGGCTGCCGATCGAGTCACCTGGCTGCTGGATCCACCGGCGGCCTCGGGGCTGCGGTGATCAGGCGAGTGTTGCGTTAACCATCGATTCACGCGCAGCCCACGTGGAGACCTTCGGTCGGCCGGAGGGCGGGGTCCGGAGACCCGCGCCCATCAACAATTGTGGTACGTCAGGCTGGAAAGCGTGACCTACTTCAAGACGTCAGGCTGGAAGCCTGACCTACGTCTGGTCAGGAGACCCGTGCGACGATCATGGTGCGGTCGTCGTGAGCCGGATGACCGCTCATGAACTCGTCGACCGTCCTGAGCACGAGGTCGAGCAGTCCCGAGGCTTGAAGCGAGCAGTTTTCCAGGACTTGATCGAGCCGATCCGTGCCGAAGAGCTCTCCTCGAGAATTGGTGGCCTCGGTAATGCCGTCGGTGTAGAAGATGATCTGATCACCGGGCTTGAGCTTTTGCGCATGCTCCTCATACGTTCCGTCGGGCACGATTCCGAGTGGAATGCTGGCTACTTGATCCAGCGAGAGCAGGGTTCCGTCTTCACACCGTTTGACGCGGGGCGGGTTGTGCCCTGCACACGCATAGGTCAGCGTACGATCGCCAGGGTCATAAACGCCGTAGAACGCGGTGATGAAGCTTTCGGTGCGGCCGGTGTAGAGGGTCGCCAGATGGCTGTTGAGGTATTCGAGAACCCTGGCAGGCGGCATGGGAGGGCCGGGGTGGGTGTGGGCGATGCAGTGAGTGACCGCCATCAAGACAGCCGCGGGAGTGCCGTGCCCGCTCACGTCGGCGATGAAGATGCCCCACTTGTTGAGGGGAAGCGGGAAGAAGTCGTAGTAGTCGCCTCCCGCTTGCCGCGACGGTTGGTAGAAGGTGGCGAGGTCGAGCGTGGGAATCGTCGGCAGCCGAGACGGCAGGAGCGACCGTTGAATCTCGCCGACGGCCTTGAACTCGCGGTCGAGTGCCTCGTAGGCTCCCTTCAATTCATCGGAGAGCAGGAGGAAGCTGGTCGCTCGTCCGAACAAGTTGCTCAACCAGACCAGCTCGGGAATCTCTTCGCCGGGAAAGGCCGCGGGCTTTTTGCGCAGGAGAATCACCATGTTGAGCGCGACGCCCTGGTCATACACCGGGATGGCCATGAGCGAGCGATGGCCGGCGAGATATGCCGCGGCAGGGTCGTCTTCCGGAACCTCGAAATCGTCAATGACTTGCGGTTCGTCCCCGTAGATCAACCGGGCCAGCAGTCCGCCCTCGAAGAGCGGTAGCCGGGACTTCTCCTTCCAGGGGTTGATATTCTCGGGCCAGACGGTGCTGCGTGTGATGCGGTACTTCGGGGTCGTCAGGCCGCGCCGGCTCAGGGAGAGTCGCTGGTCGTTGGGCCGGATCTGGCTGAGCTTGTCGGCGTACGCCCGCACCATCTCCTGCGGGTCGGTCTGCAGGCTCATCTCGCGCACCAGCTCGACAATCTGGGCGAGGCGTTTCCGCCAGTCGGCTGTGTCGTGTTGCGTCGATTCTGGCATCATCCTTTGTCCCTCACGCGCAGCGCCCGGCCGGCCGACGACTTCACGCTTCTCGCCGCGTTCCCTGTGGGTGGCGATGGCGTTGACCGCGTTGATATAGGCCCGCGCCGAGGCCTCGATGATGTCGGTCGAGGCTGCGCGGCCGCGGAAGGAGCGGTCGTCGCTCTCCACTTCCAGCTCAAGGGTCACCTCGCCCTGTGCGTCCTTGCCCTGGGTCACGCTACGGACCACGAACTCACGCAGGTTGGCCCGGACACCCGTCACCCGCTCGACGGCCTTGAAGATCGCGTCCACCGGACCGTCGCCAATCGCCGCGTCCTGAACAAGTTCTCCGTCGGGTCGCCGGATCGAGACCGTCGCTGTCGGCAGCACCGACAAGCCGGCCGTGGTGTGCAGTCCGATCAATTGCCAGTGGTCGGGCACGTCTTCGAGATACTTTTCCACGAGGACGATCAGATCTTCGTCGTAAACTTCCTTCTTCTTGTCGGCCAGGGCCTTGAAGTCGACGAACAAGGTTTCGAGCTGGTCTTCGGTGATGCTGTAGCCCATCTCGGCCACCCGCTCGCGCAAGGCGTGACGGCCCGAGTGCTTGCCCAGGACCAGGTCGGTCCGCGGCACTCCGACGTCCTCGGGCCGCATGATCTCGTAGGTCGAACGATCCTTGAGCATCCCGTCTTGATGAATGCCCGACTCGTGGGCGAAGGCGTTGCGGCCCACGATCGCCTTGTTGCGCTGGACTGCCAGCCCCGTGATCGTCGAGAGCATCCGGCTGGCGGGATACAGCCGCTCGGTTTTGATGTCCGTCGTGAGGCCATAGTAGTCAAACCGGGTCTTGAGCGCCATCACGACTTCCTCGAGCGCCGCATTGCCGGCTCGTTCGCCGATGCCGTTGATCGTGCACTCGACCTGCCGCGCGCCGGCCTCGCAGCCGGCCAGGCTGTTGGCGACTGCCAGCCCCAGATCGTCATGACAGTGGGTGCTGATGACCGCTTGCTCGATATTGGGCACGTGCTCCTTGAGAGTGCGGATGACCGTGGCGTATTGCAGCGGAGTGGCATACCCGACGGTGTCGGGGATGTTGACGGTGGTGGCACCGGCATCGATCGCTGCTTGTACGACCTCGCAGAGGAAGTCAAGCTCGGTCCGCGCGGCGTCTTCCGGGCTGAACTCGACGTCGGCACAACAGCTCTTGGCCCGCCGCACACTGTCGACGGCCTTGTCGATGATCTGAGCCTGGCTCATCCGGAGCTTGTGCTCGCGGTGGATGGCCGAAGTCGCCAGGAATACGTGGATGCGGGGCTTCTGGGCGAACTGAATCGCCTCCCAGGCGCGATCGATATCACGGTCGTGGCACCGCGCCAGGCCGCATACCGACGAGCCAGTGACCTCAGCAGCAATGGCCCGCACGGCTTCAAAGTCACCGACCGAGGCGATCGGGAATCCGGCCTCGATGACGTCAACGCCCAGACCAGCCAGCGCGCGGGCGATTTCGACCTTCTCGGCGATGTTCATACTCGCGCCCGGCGATTGCTCGCCGTCACGCAGGGTCGTGTCGAAGATCCGCACCCGGTTTGTATCGGACCGGGCTGGGGGCGACGCGGATGGTTCCGAGTTGGTTGTGCTCATGGATCGGCTCATTTCCTGGAAGATTGATTCGTGTATTCCAAAAAGAAGCCCCGAGATCCACCTGGGAGGGCGGGTCTCGGGGCTTCGTTGGCTGCGTGCAGTGCGGAGTCGACGAACCCTAAGAAACCCTCCTCGCCCGGCCGATCCGGCCAAGGCCAAGGTCTAGAATCAGTCTAAGGTTCGCCGCGAACAATCGCATCACGGTGGTCTCCACCAAACAGGTCGTCTTTGAATACATATCATAGAGCCTCGGACCCCGGGCGGTCAACGACGGACTCTTCGCAAAAAATCGCCCCGCTGCGCGCGGTCGCCGCTGTCTGGTGCAGTTAACATGAGGGACAAGCGAACTACCGGCAGTTGCGAGGCAAGTAACATGGCGAGCGAGCACCGATTTCTGCGGCAGATCGATCGCCTGTTCCGGCAAGGCACGATGGCGGGACTGAACGAGCGGGATCTGATCGAGCGGTTGACAACTCAGCACGATCCCGAGCCACTCTCGGTTCTCGTCGAGCGGCACGGTCCCATGGTGCTGGGGGTCTGCCGGCGGGTACTGGCGAACCCGCACGACGTCGAGGATGCGTTTCAGGCGACTTTCCTCATCCTCGTGCGTAAGGCAGACGGTCTCCGCGACCATCATCGATTGGGATCATGGCTCTACAGCGTCGCCTATCGGGTCGCGACGCGGGCACGGGCCGACGTGTCCCGGCGCAGGGAATTGGAGCAGCGAGGTGCCCGGTTCGAATGGGACACCCAGGACCCGGCGCCCGAGTGCGCGTTGTGGCATGCCGAAGTGGGACTGGTCGTTGACCAGGAACTCGCCCGGCTGCCGGCATCCGACCGCGCGGTCATCGTGGCGTGTGACCTGGAGGGACAGGCTCAAGAACAGGCAGCGCGGCGGCTGGGCTTGAGCGAGGGAGCACTGCGGGGCCGGCTGGCCAGAGCGCGCCGCAAACTACGCGAGCGGCTGATCGAGCGTGGAGTCGCGCCGTCTTCTCTGCCCGTGGCGGCCCCTCTGCTCAGCGACGGGCTGACGCCGAGCGTACCGCCCGCACTCCTTGAAGCAACGACTCGTGCCGCGGCGGCTTCGCTACTGGCGGGCCGTGCGGCGCCCTCGGCAACGACCATCGTGTCCGTTTCCGTTGCAAACCTGGTGCAAGGTGTCATCCGGGCCATGAACCTGGCCAGGATCACTTCGCTGACCGCGGCCGTCGTGCTCGCCGCCGCCGGATTGCTGCTCTTGGGGGGTCTCGTGCAAGCCCGAATTGCGGGTGTCGCCGACACGCAAACTCCACCGGGGGCGACCCAGACCGCCAGAGCCGAGGCCGAACCGGCACCCGCCGCGCAGAAGCCGGGGCTGGCGACTCTGGAATTTCGCACCGTGCGCCAGGCGGATAAGCAACCGATAGCCGGAGTGGCCATCCAAGTCTCGTACTCCTTTCAAAACTCGTGGCATCAGATCAAGCAGACAACCGACGCGCAAGGCCGCTCTCGGTTCGCGCTGCCCGAGGGTCTGTCGAGCCTCCGCGTCTCGTCTGGTAAGGATGGTTTCGCTCTCGCAGAGCACTCGTGGAACGAAAAGGAAATTCGCCAGGGCCTTCCGCCGGCATTCACGCAGGAGCTCGAGCCAGGGCTGCCGATCGGAGGCTTCGTCAAGGACGAAGCAGGTCAGCCTGTGCCGCGGGCCGAGGTAACGGTCGCGATCGCCCCGGCGAAAAAGGACGACCCGGACGTCGATGTGCCCGCGCGGGGAAATATGAGCATCTACGCCGCCTTTCCTTCTTGGACCGTCAAGACCGACGATGCGGGCCGCTGGCGATGCTCGATCCTGCCGGACCGCGCCGAAGAGCGCGCTCGGCTGTGGTTTTGGGTGGAGCATCCTGATCATGTCAGCGATACTGGCGGGTACTCGCGGCGGCTGTCGCTCAAGACTGCACGCGCGATGACCGGCACCCTCCTGATGCGACGCGGCATTCGAGCTTCCGGTCAAGTGCACGATGGCAAAGGCCGCTTCGTCTCGGACGCCACCGTGATTCTGGCGTACTCGGGAAGCACTGGCAACTGCCTGCGCACCACGACCGACGCGGCCGGGCAGTTCATCTTTCCTCACGCTGACGATGCCTCGCCGTTGGGCCGCTTCAGCGTGAGCGCCCAAGCCGACGGGTTTTCACCGGCGTGGCAAATGGTCGTTCCCACGGGAGATATCCCCCTGATCGATTTTGCGCTGGCACCTGGGAAGACGTTCCGGGGGCGAGTGGTCGACGGCAAGGGCCGGCCAGTGGCGGGCGCCCAGGTCGAGCCGAAGTGGCAGGAATGCTACTTCCTCGACTGGAAAGCGACGACCGACGAGGACGGGCGATTTGTGTGGCTGAGCGCACCGGCTGAAGGCGAGATCGAGTTTCAAGTCAGAAAGGACGGATTTCTCTTCTCCTCCGGACAGCGGATCGCGGCGCGCGCCGGCGACGTGACGATCACGATTCATCCGCAGATCCGGGTACACGGCTCCGTGGTGGACGCGGAGACCGGCCGGCCGATCCCTGAATTTCGGGTCGTCGACGGGCAGGCAGTGGGCAACAGGATTGTGTGGGGCCGGCGCGGTACGGCTGCGCATGATGGGCGTTTCGACGTCTCGCCGTTTCATCTGGACCGGCCAGGGATCGCCTTGTTCGTCCAGATCGTGGCCGATGGGTATCTGCCGGCGAGCTCGCGGGCGATCGTCCCCGGCGAGAGCAACGTGGCTCTTGATTTCAAGCTCAAGAAAGGGGCCGGTCTGGCGGGGACCGTCAAGCTGCCGGACGGCGCGCGCACGGTCGGGGCCGACGTCTATCTGAACAGTCCCAAGTATGGGTTTCCACTCGAGAACAACCGGCAGCATTTTGCCGCGCTGGGGTCGAACTGGCTCAAGACCAACGATCAAGGTGTTTTCGCGTTTCCGGCACAAGATGAGCCATTCGGGGTAATCGTCGTGCATTCGAAGGGAGTCGCACAAAAATCGGCCGGGGAGCTGGCGAAGTCGAGCGAGCTGATTCTGGAGCCGTACGGCCGGGTGGAGGGGGATTTGCGGATCGGCGGAGAGCCGGGGGTGAAGCAGGCGATCAGGCTGCGGCTCGATCGGTCGGCTTATGCGCGAGACCATTTGTTTCAATTCTTCGATTACACGGCGGTCACCGATCGAAAGGGTCATTTCTCAATCGAGGATGTCATGCCGGGAGAGGCGGTTGTGAGCCGGAGCGTTTCTCTTCCCGGGGCGGGACAGGTTGCGCTCAACGCGGCGCCGCCCGTCGACGTGAAACCGGGGCAGACCGTCCGGGTCGAGATCGGAGGCCATGGGCGCCCGGTGACCGGCAAGGTCACGGTGCCCGCCACGGCCAGGAAGATCGATCTCGGGACGGCCACGGGGCTGGTTCGTCTCAAACGACCCGCCATGCCGCGGCCCGAGGGTTTCATGAGCTGGGACCAGGAGACGCGCTTTGCCTATTCGAAGAAGCGGTATCTCTCGGCCGAAGGCAAAGCCTATCGCCGGGCCGGCCGGCTGTTTCAGTTTTCGATCAACACGGACGGCAGTTTCCGCATCGACGACGTGCCGGGCGGCTCTTACGAGCTGACGATCTTCGCGCGGAATGCCCCCGGGTTTCAGGGCGTGGCCGCGGGGGGAATCCAGGTGCAGGGAACCCTCGAGCGCGAGGTGACTGTCGAGCCGGCCTTGGGGGGCCGGAGCGATGAACCGCTTGACCTTGGGTCGCTAGACCTGGAGCTGAAAATCGAGAGTCACCGCCAACTGGCTGTTGGTGAGCCGGTGCCGGCGTTCGAAGTCAAGACGCTCGACGGCAAGCCACTGCGCCTGGGCGAATTCCGAGGCAAATTCGTGCTTCTGGATTTCTGGGCCACCTGGTGCGGCCCCTGCCTGGAACAAGAGCCGCACCTTCAGGCCGTCTTCGACGCATTTGACAAAGACGGCCGGTTTGTCATGATCAGCCTGAGCCTGGATGATCAGGCCGAGACCGCCAAGGCCTACGCGGCCAAACACGGCCTGAAGTGGGCGCAGGGCTTTCTGGGCCAGGCCGCGAAGGTCACCGATCAATACGGCGTCACGTCGATTCCCCAGATCATGCTGGTCGGCCCCGATGGTAAGCTCGTCACCGCGAATCTGAGCGGCCTCGGCATCAAGGCGGCAGTGAGCCAGGCACTGAAGCGGCAAAACTGATCGGCGCGGCGTTGACGCCGATCATTCTTCGGTGCCAAAACCATGCCCCTCGTTCATTGCAACCATCGTCGGTTCAGGCGGAGACGTGCTGGTGCACGATAACACGTCACCTCCCGGCCGGCAGGAGGGGAACGGGGGCAGGAATTCCGACATTGGGGAGACCGAGCGCTTCCGGTGCCACCCCGGCGTCGATCTGGGCCGCGGCCGCAATCGACGCATCAATTCGGCGGCTGCGCTCCCCGATGTCGTATCTCAATCGACCAACCAAACTGTAAAACCCCTCACACCAGTTGGCGATTTTCGCCCAGGCGCTCCGGTTCAGGCCGAATTGAGCCGCGCAGTCGCCCGGATCGATGGGCTTCTGGGGCCGGTCTTGAGGCCAGCCGAAGGCGTGCCGTGAGCAAAGGACAGAAAGCACCGCCTGCGCGAGGGCGATCTGGCCGCGGAACGAGGGATGCATGGCGTCTTGAAAGAGAGCGTCGTCGAGAAAGCCGTCACGGCCGATCGCATGAAAGTAAGCCTGTCCGTCAATCAGTGGGCATCCCTGCCGGGTGGCAACATCACGGTAGATCTCCTGGAACGCAGTCGGGCATCGCATTGGGTAGCCGTCGTGATCCCGGGCCTTGATGTAATGCAAGTAAGCCTCGTCGCGGGCGCCAGCTCGTTCGAGCAGTTTTGCCAGGCGATAGTGCGTCTCGGCAAAACTGGGCTCTCGTGCGAGCAGCTCCTGGTATTGCTTCATGCTGGCCGAGGGATCGGTCGTCTCGAGCCGGCGGGCGGCCAGGAACGCGTCGCGGAACGATTCGCGCATGCGCCGCGGGGTATCGGCGGGCAAGTACGAGCGGTTCGGCTCGAAGTCCGTATCGTTGGCGGGAGGCAAGATCAAGATCGGCAAGGCACCGAGGTCCCTCGTGTAGACGACGATCTCCTCGAGCCGGCGGCGAAAATCAGCCAGCAAAGCGGCATATTCCGCGGACGTGTAGACCGGGACGTCCACCAGCTCGCGATCGATCTCCGGCGGCGGTAAAGCGATCCGGCACCTCTCGGCCGACTCGCGGATCATCCCGCAAAACGGAGACGACCGCTCGACTCGTCCGACGAATCCGTCCCAAACACTCGGTCGCTGGTCAAGGAAGTAATACGGCAGGTCGCGAAAGGCGAAGAGCCGCGAGAAAAACTCGTTGTGACCGCAGTAAACGATCACGACCTCAGGCCGGCGATTCAGACGGGCCAAGGCCGCGTGTTGCCTTTCGAGCGTGTCGCCCGAGTTGGCCAGGATTCTCAACCGGAACGTCCGGCCAGGGATCACTTGCTCAAGCTGCCACTTGATGATCTTTCCCAGAGAGAACCATTTCCGGAACGGAACTCCTTCCGCGCTCGACTCGCCGAGAACGACCAGGTCAATGTCGCGATCGCCGGGTGGGTCCGGGAATTCCGTGGGCAATGTGGGGTTCTCGAACGGGGGAAATCGCCAGGTCGCTTCACCGCTTGGGTCTTCGGGCTGCCCCCCAACGGGCATGACAGCCTGCCGATGCGCCTGCGCCTGAAAGATCGCGCTTGCGGCTTCGGCGACGAAGAGCGCGAGGACAACCGAGACGCATCCCAAGAGCCCGCGCGCAGCGGGAGCCAGGGTTTTCCACGGCGAGCGGCGACCAGAAAGCCGACCAGAAGCACCGGAACGGCCACAGCCGTTAGAAGCACGGTTGCGCCGTAGACGATTTCGACCACGTTGAGAAAGATGAGCTCAGCCTGGAAGAAGACCCATCCCGGCAGCCGCTTCTTGAACGCAAACCAATCCACGAATAGCAACGGCGAAAGCAGAGCGATCCCGAGCGCCGCGAGCGTCAACTTCCGCGATCGGGTCTGGGATTGGGCCCCGTTCTCCCCAGACATTTTTCACTCCCCACTTGAAAGCTCAGAGAACCGCATCATGATAGCCGTATGCAATTCGCAAATCACTGGCCTTAACCGATCACACCGATGTGATCCTTTCGAGCCCATGCGACCATGAACACATCCAGCAACGGTCTTGCAGTCGACCAGGCGAAGCAGCCGGTTAATCGCGCCCCGGTCGATCCGTCGTCCAGGAATTCAAGTGAGTCGTCTCCCCCAGTCCCTCGCGTGGTCGTCACTTGTGCGAGCTGCAAGGCGACCTTGAGCGTTCGACGGGTGTACATCGGCAACGCCGTCCAATGCAAGCAATGCGGTGACATCTTCACGGTCCCAGCCGACGTGGCCACCCGGCCGATGCCGGTTGTCAATCACCATTCGCGAGACCTGCCGGGTCGAGCTCCACAGGCCGGCCCAGGTGCCAAGAACCAACAACCCGGCGTGTCCGATAATGTCCTCCTCGACCAGATCGCCCAGTTTATTGCCGGTAATAACGACCTCCGATCGGCGCACGATCGGCTTCAGGCCGAGCACAACGAGCTTTTGGCCAATCGGGATGAGATTGGTGCACGGCTCAATTCCATGACAGCCGAGCTGGGCGCGATCAAGGCTGACCTGGAAGCCGAGCGCGACGCGCTCAAGCGCGACCTGGCCGAGCACTCAAGCAATCTGGTCGCCGCTCGCTTCGAGCTTGCTCAGTGGGCCCAGCGAATCGAGCAGGCGGAAGCGGACCTTCACGCCGCCGTGGAGCAGCGCGACCAGTTGGGTCGAGAGCTCAAGCAGTGTCAAAACGATCTCGGTCTGGCCCGAGCGGACCTGGGTCGTTCCGAGAGCGAGCGGCAACGTGCGCTCGAAAAGGTCGAGCAACTGACGAAGACGCTCGCCGAACAGGACGCCCTGCTGAACGCCGAGCGCTCCGAGCGGCAGCAGCTCGCTGACGAGCTCCTGGCGCTCCGTGCCAATGCCGAAGAAACCGCCCGACTTGCTGCGCAATTGATATCCGCCAACTTGATCCCGCCAGAAGCGACTCTCGCGTCGCCGCACGAGCTGGAAGCGGCGCAAGTCCAGGCCGGAGAGTTGAAAGACAAGCTCGACCAGGCGGATGACATTTACCGCGAGATGGCCGATACGCTTCATGGCATCGGTGTTCAGGTCGACTCGCCAGTTCGACGTCGAGCCATCGTCGAAGCCAAGTTTTGATCGACTCGACGGGGCGACTGATTCAGGAAGTGCGCCAGGCAGGATTCGAACCTGCAACCTTCGGATTCGAAGTCCGTGACTCTATCCATTGAGCTACTGGCGCTTCTGTAGTCCGATCTTTTTGAGAGCTGGCAACAGTCAAGGCTGCATCCACCACGATCTGGCATTGCCGACAGTCGCAAAAACGAGCCTTGCCCCGCAGCCGTGCTCTCAAAACGTGCAGGGGACTGAGTACAACTATACCGAGGGCGTCCACTCTCGCAAGTCCGCCAGCCGGAAACCGCGGCCTGGTCACTCGTGAAGGAGTGCTAACCGTTCTATTGAAAGTGTGCGCGAATCGCGATAACTGCCGCAGTCCCGCGCGGCACGGCCTGAATTCGTCTACTACCCGTCACCCGCGAGGTTGCTTGACGATCCGATCTTGGCTGACTAGCCTGGAATGCTCCGATCGGTCAGAATAGACCAGGTCGAGGCAAGTGCCCCACGTGGGGTTTTGGAAGATGTTGCATCTCGGGAGCAACAACCGGGATGCGGCCTTGCTTGAATCTGCTGGCCGCGGAAAGTTCCATGCCGAAAACGCCGACGATTTCGTTTGTGAGCCTGGGCTGTTCGAAGAACCTGGTGGATTCGGAACGGATGCTGGGCCTCCTGGCCCAGGACGGCTACGCGATCGTGCCGGATTCCCAGCCGGCCGATATGGTCGTTGTGAATACCTGCGGGTTCATCGACTCGGCGCGGCGAGAATCGATTGGCGTGATCGAGGAAATGCTGGAGCGGAAGCGACAGGGCAGCGTCAAGGGAGTGATCATCGCCGGGTGTCTCGTCGAGCGCCAGAAGGAGAGCCTGCTCGATCAGTTTCCGGAGGTCGACCACGTCGTCGGGGTATTTGGCCGGGAGGAGATCGTCCGCGTCGCCGACCGCCTTCTCGGCGGATTGAGAGAGCAGAGGACATTGTTCCGGCCTGCCCCGGTGCAGGCGCAGGACGACCGCGCGCGGCTAAGGATCACGCCCAGGCACCTGGCGTATCTCAAGGTCTCGGAAGGATGCGACCGGTTCTGTACGTTCTGCGCGATCCCTTTCATGCGCGGAAAGCACGTGACCAAACCGATCGAGATGGTGGTGGCCGAGGCCGAGGAACTAGCCGGAGACGGAGTCCGCGAGCTGATCCTGGTTGCCCAGGACATGACCTATTATGGCCTGGACCTTTATGGCCGGCCGCGGCTGGTGGAACTCTTGCGCGCTCTCGAAGACGTCGAAGGCATCGACTGGCTGCGGATCCTTTACTGCTATCCCCAGTTCTTCAGCGACGAGCTCTACGAAGCCTTGAGCGGGAGTCGCAAGATCATTCCTTATCTGGACATGCCACTCCAGCACATCAACGACCGATTGCTCAAGCTGATGAACCGGCGGCACAACCGGCATGAGAGCGAGGCGATCATCGGACGGCTTCGTGCTTCGATTCCGGGACTGGTGCTGCGGACGACGTTCATCGTGGGATTTCCCGGCGAGACGGAAGCCGAGTTTGACGAGCTGTCCGATTTCGTGGCGCAGACGAAGTTCGAGCGCCTGGGCGTTTTCCCTTACTCCTTCGAGCCCGATACACCGGCCGCCAAGCTGCCCGATCATTTACCCGAATCGGTCGCCCTCGAGCGGCGCGATCGGCTGATGGCCGTGCAGCAGCCGATTGCCTTTGCGTTCAATCGGACCTTGGTCGGGCGCACCCTCGACGTGTTGATCGACGCACCGGCGCCTGAGGGGAGACACATGTGGGTGGGCCGGCCTTACACGGACGCTCCCGATGTGGATGGGATCACCTGGGTACAAGCCACCGGCATCGGGCCTGGCGACCTGGTCGCATGTGAAATTGTCGCGACCGAGGAGTACGACCTGGTCGCCCGGCCGGTGGCAGCGGTGGGGCACACAAGGCGCAAGGCGCGGCCCAAGCCGCGCCGCAAGCCGCCATCGCGTTTGACAATCCTTGACGGGACGTAGAATTCACAGCCCGACGGATTGCCGGCCTGGGCTTCTCAGTGCGGCGTCTCCGATCAATAGAGCGAGCCCGTTATCCGACATGAGCCGACCCGAAAACGCCGCCGTGATGTCCGCAGCCCCACCCCGCAGTTTCTGGAACGTTCCCAACACGCTCACAGTGAGCCGGCTCGTGCTGGCCGTCTGCGTTTTTGCCCTCATCTCCTGGGAGTTCTACGCCGGAGCGCTTGTGATCTTCGTGCTGGCTGCACTGACCGACGCGCTCGACGGCTATTTTGCCCGGCTGCTCAAGCAAGACACGCCCCTGGGCCGCCAGCTCGACCCCTTGATCGACAAGGTGATCGTCGCAGGGTGCTATATCTACCTGACAACGATCGCCGGTACCGGCGTCAAGCCCTGGATGGTGACGGCGATCGTCGTGCGCGAGCTACTGATCCAAGGGCTGCGCAGCCACCTTGAAGGGAAAGGACAGCCGTTCGGGGCACGCGCGGCGGGCAAGCTCAAAACGGTGGTGCAGTGTCTCTCGATCTCGGCCGTACTCTTCTGCCTGGCATTGCAACCTCCCGCAGCACCGGCCTTGCACAGAGTCCGCGATGGGCTCACCTGGCTTGCGGTCGCGCTCACCCTGTACAGCGGGTTCAGCTACGTCGCGATCGCCCTACCCAAGCTGCGCCGAAGAATGACGCGGTTCTTCGCTGAAACTCCTCGACAATCGTCCTGAACGCTGGGGGATTCTATGATGGCATGGCTGGAATCATTGATCCTGGGGGTGGTGCAGGGAATCACCGAGTTCCTGCCGGTCTCGAGCGATGGGCATCTCGTGGTGACTCAGGGTCTGTTTGCGTGGTGGACGGGTCGGCCGCAATCCGGCAAGGAAAACCTGTCTTTCGACATTATTCTGCACGTGGGCACGACGGCGGCCATCTTGATTTATTATCGTTCGTTCATCACACGAGGCTGGCGTGGACTGCGGGGCGCCGAAGACGTGGGTGCCGGGTTCGAGCGCCGTGACATCATTCATCTGGGTGTACTGGCGGCCGTGGCGACCTCGCCACTCGTCCCGTTTGCGCTTTTCTTCAAGAAAGCTCTGGAGAAGACGTTCGAGGGGACGACGGCCGCCGGCTACGGCTTCCTGGTGACGGCTGCTGCCTTGCTGGCCACCTCGTGGCTGAGCCGCCGGGATGGAACAAAAGGGCCGGCCGAGACCACCTGGACCGATGCTCTGTTGATCGGGCTCGCGCAGGCGCTTGCCCCCCTGCCGGGCGTCAGCCGGAGCGGTCTGACGATCGCCGCCGCACTCGCCCTGGGACTTTCGCGTGCCTGGTCGGTCGGGTTCAGCCTCTTGATCGCGGTTCCGGCCATCATGGGCGCGGTGGTCTTCAAGCTCAAGGATCTCGATCCGACGAGTATGACCTCGGACCGCATAGCGCAAGCGATTGCCGCCACAATCCTGGCGGGGCTCGTCGGTTACTTTGCGATCATCTGGCTGACCAAGATTGTGAAGGCCGGTCGAATCTGGGCGTTCTCGGCCTATCTGGTTGTGCTGGCGATCATCGTGTTGGCGGCCAGTGCCAGGATCGAGCCGTCCCGGCCGGCGACCGTCCCCGAGAAGATCCTGCCGGTTGCCCCGGTAACGATCCAGCCAATCCAGCTACTGGTTCTGCCGGTCGGCTGATTC
The DNA here is from genome assembly GCA_963781785.1 of uncultured Isosphaeraceae bacterium. Lineage (GTDB taxonomy): Bacteria > Planctomycetota > Planctomycetia > Isosphaerales > Isosphaeraceae > CAWAHD01. The sequence goes on from CAWAHD010000002.1 coordinate 4,292,101, forward strand.
AATTTGGGTCAACGAGGACTCAGAGCCCTGGTCTTCTCGGTCCTGCTTGAGGGTTGAGAGCTGCTGTCGGGCATAGGCCAGCCATCGCCCTTGCAAATCGGCGAGGCTGCCGATTCGGTACACGTCGCGCAGGGCCGGCTCGATCCCCTTACTGGTCGAAGTGCGCACGAACTGGATGAAGCGTTCGGGCGAATCCTGTTCGACGAGGAAGCGGGTCAACGAGACACTCTGCGCATAGTACACGCTCCAGTTCTTGGCGACTTCGTCGTCGCTCGTCATGAGCTTGGCCAGGTCGATGGTCTGGCCGGCTTCGAGGGATTCGCGCAGTTCGGCCGCGCGGAGGCTTTGCTCGGTGTCCGGCTCCGCAAGCACGGCCATTCCTTCGTCGGCCCAGCACGGAATCCGCCGGCTAACGAAGAGGTCGGCCAGCACGATGTGAGTGATCTCGTGAGGCAAGACGGCCGCCAGCCATTGGGGTTGATCCGCCCGGAGCACGGTGCGCCGAGTCGTGATCTTGGTGCCGTCGGTGAGCAGAGTCGAGAATCCCGGTGCGGTATCCGGCTGGCCGGTTGCCTGCGCAAGTGACCGTCCGTCGGGATAGAGGTAGACGTCGCATCGAGGATCCCAGGGGCGCTTGAGAGCGGGGCTTCCCCACCGTTTGCCTTGAGTCGCGCGAACTCTCTCGGCGACTTCGCCTGCTTGCTCAGCCAGGCGCGGGTTGGCGTGAAATATCCGGAAATTCGTGGTCTCGTGCACCTGCCAGGTTTGGGTGGCGGTCGTCCTGGAATCGTTGCCGGAGAGGCGCGGCGACCGATCCGGCTGGCTCGGGGCCGGGCTTTCGTCCGGAGCGGACCCGCGGACGATCAGGTTCTCGGTTGGAGCCTGAGATACGCGGCGGCCGCGGCGAGCTTCCGCCACGACCTTGCGCAGGTATTCGCCATACCAGAGCTTGGGAACCAGGCGCTGAATGTCCTGGATTTCCGCCTCGATCTCATCCCACTCCTGTGGAGAGCGAGGGTGACTGTTGATTCGCTGGGCGACTTCGTCCATGCGGCAATAGGCCCACTGGTCCTTGCGGTCGGCTGGCAAACGACTCTCTCGGGCCAGGGCTGTGTACGATCGTCCAGCCTGGGCGTATTTCTTGGCCAGGAAGAGTCGATCGGCCTGCTCGGACGCACGCTGCGCGAGGGCTCGCGCCGGAACGTCGGGCTGTGTTACCGCCGCGATCGGGCGCGTTGCGAAGGGCTGGGATTCCGGTTGTGGCATCGGCGCGGCCTGTTCACGCGTCGGGAGTTCCGGGATGGGTACCGAAGAGCCAGGGCCCTGCGCCCGACCAAACCCGACGGGCTCGAGATGGGTGAGATGGGCGAGGATGGCCTCGCTCGCATTGGTTCGGGTGAGGGCATTCTTGAAGGCTCAGCGACAGGGGCCGGCTCGAGCAGGATCGCTGCCGCCTGGCCGGGCGCCGGCCTGGAAACCGATGGCCTGGAACCGCGAGGTTCTCGCAAGGCCGCGGCGCTCGCCTTTGAAGGATCGCGAGGGCGCGGCGGCTGTGGGCCGGCTGGCGTAGGTAAAGGTCGTGCCGGCTTGACCGGATCCTCGCCGGCCGGGTTCCCGTGAGGATGGCAATGTTGTCGAGGTAATGGGCAGCGTCCCGGTCGCGTCCCGCCGCCTGAGCCTGGCGCGCCAGGACCTGGTATGTTTGCTTTAAAAGGGCGGTGATCGCCGGCTTTTCGGTCGCGTCCGCCTCGAGCAACAAGTCCTCGAGGATCGTCATGGCCGACCGATAGTCTTTGGCCTCGATCAGCCGGCGCGCTTGGGCGAGCGGACCCGCCGCGGAGGCGGATTCGCCCCCCGCATTCGACATGGAGGCCAGCGCAAGTAGTAGGCCCACAATCGTCGTCGTGACAGCCTGAGGCATGACGGTCCGTGTCCTGCGGGGCTGGAGGTAGACGAGGAACCGCTCCACAGAGCGCGGCTGTTCTCAGGGACGGGGGCAGAAACCATGAAGATAGGCAAAGCGGCGCGAGATCCTCGTCAAGATCGCGTCGGTGAGTTTTGGCGAGCGGGGAGTATGGTCGTAATCGCCCCGGGCGTCAACCTGAGATGAACGTCGCGGAATGTTCGTTCGACCACCGCACGCCCAATGATCGATCGATTGCTGGCCCAGCCGGATGTCCGGCGTGGAGACTTGTCGAGGCCGGTCGCTGCGAGTCGAACTCACAGGTCGGAGACGTCCCAGACGAGTGCCGTCGCATCCTCGCCGGCCGAGACGACCGAGCGGCCGTCGGGCGAGAAGACCACCGCGTTCACAGTCCCGCGGTGTCCCTCCAGCACGCGCAACTCGCGGCCGGTGGCAACTTCCCAGATCCGGATCGTCGGGTCTTGCGGTTGCGGCTCGAAGACGTTGCCGCCGGTGGGCTGGTTTGGCCGAAACGAGGCCAGCAGGCGGCCGTCGGCCGAGATGGCCACTGCGCTGACCGAATTCTTAAGGGTCGGCATCTTCGCGAGCTCGCGGCCCGTTGCGAGGTCCCACACGCGGATCCACGGATCCGGCGGTGGCGCCACACCCGGCGTGCGCGGCAGGCCACCGGTTGCCAGGAACCGGCCATCGGCACTGACGGCGGCATGATCGCCCGAGATTCTTTCACTCCGAATCGCCGGACGAGCCTCCGCGCCCGTCGCGACATCCCAGGTGCGGACGACCCCGCGCTCCGCCGTGACGACCTGTTTCCCGTCGGAGGAATAGAACATCCTGCACTGCGGTGCATATCCGTCCCGATCGTCGGGGGCATGCAGAGCTCTGAGGAGCCGGCCCGAGACGGCGTCCCAGATCTTCCGATCGAAGGCCACGGTCCGGCCGTCCGGGGAGTAGGCGGTCTGGCGGATGGTCCCGTCCCGCTGAACGCCAAAGCGGTGGATCTCGCGGCGGTCCGGCACGCTCCAGAGCGCAGGGTCACCGAACTGGCCGCCCACGATAAGGGTCTTGCCGTCGGGAGCGACTCCCAAGGTCAGGACGGAATTGAACCGGGCGATTTCCCCCAGCTCGCGCCCTGTGGTCGGGTCCCAGTGCCGGACCGTGCCGTCGATACTGCCCGTGAAGATTGTGCCATCGGACGGAGAGACGGCCAGCGTGCTGACCCCCATCACGTGCCCGGGCTGCGGGAAGCTCTCGCGGCCGGTGCCCGCGTCCCAGATCCGCGGCATTGGCTCCCAGCTACCGGCCGTGGCAATCGTCTTGCCGTCGGGTGCATACGACAGCCATGCAGGGCCGACGCGGTATCCACCAATCCGGCGCAGCTCGCGGCCGCTGGCGAAGTCCCATAGATAAACGGCGCCCGGCGAGGGTGTGATTGCGCCCTTGGTCGAGCCTCCCGCGAGGATCGAGCCGTCCGGCGCGAATGCCAGGCATCCGATGACCTCGAGCCCTGCGTCGACGTTCGCACCACCGCGCTGCGGCCTTGACTGGTTGGACGGCTCCCTTGCCACTCTCGGCAGACGCTCGCGGCCAGTGGCCGCATGATAGATCCGGACCGTTCCATCACCCAGCGAGGCCGCGAGGTATTGCCCATCGGGCGAGAACGCGACGGATCGGAAAAGGACTCCTTCAACGTACATCACGGCGATTTCACGGTTCGTGGCGAGATCCAGCATCCGGATCTCGTTATCCTCGGATGCCATGCTAACGCCAGGGAACGCGGTTTTTCTCAATGCCCCCTCAACTTTGACTTCCCTGCTGGCGATCACTGCCAGCGCCTTTCCATCCGGCGAGCTCTCGAATACCTGCGGCCAGCCGCCGTTGCCGAGAATTCGCCGGGGGCGTTCGCTCGCGGCGGTCAGATCCCACAGCTCGAGGAACCACTTGTATTGCTGGCTTGGCGCGTCGAACTCGTTGCCCATCGTGATCAGCGTGCGCCCATCCGCCGCGAAACACGGCGCCAGGCACGAGTGGTCCTTGCTCACTCGCCACCTGCGGCGCTCGCGGCCGGTGGCGACGTCCCAGAGCCGGATCCGGCAGTTGGGGTCGGGCTCGGTCGTGGCCAAGGTGGCGCCATCGGGAGAGATCGCAATCCGGTCGAAGACGCTGCCGGAGAGAGGCACCTGAGAGCGCAGCCGGCCCGTGGCCGCGTCCCAGACGCACATGGTGCGCTTCCCGCCGAGCGTGATCAGGGTCTTGCCGTCGCGGCTGTAGAGGACCTCGTTGGCCAGGTCGCCATGACGGAGCTCCGATCGCCCTAGGCGCGCGCGGGCGTGGGCCGGCAGCGGCGCGCCGAAGAGATCGACCCGCGATGGTGGTGATGCCCCAATCGCGTGGGTCGCAGGTTCAGACGGCATCAGGCGCGATGGCGGGCGCCGCGGAGCGCCAGCGCCAAGGCCAGGCCGGCGGTCATGGCAATCACGCCAAGCGATGCCGCCGCCGCGTGCAATCGTGCGCCGGACAGGCTGTTGAGAACGAGTCGGGGAAGCGCGGCCAGGGCGCTGGCCCGCGCGCTGCGCGTGGCAGCAGCGAGTGTCGCGCGGAAGAGCGGCGCGGGGACCTCGGCTCGAGCCGCGCGCGCGGAGAAAGCCGCTCCCACCAGGCTGGCAGGTGCCAGGCCACGCCGGTTGAGCCGGGTCCGCAACAGATCGCGGGCTCGGGAAAGCCGGCAGCGGACGGTACCGACTGGCCAGGAGAGTGCCGCCGCGGCTTCGTCGTGCGTGCGTCCCTCGAAGTAGCAGAGCACCACCGGTGCCCGGTACTTGGCCGGCAGAACGCGTGACTTCGGCGTGCAGCGCTGCATCGAAATCGGCCTGTTCGACCGTGGCGACCGAATGGCCGGCCCGCGCTTCGGGCCGAGCCATACGCTCCTCGGCGCGAGCCGGCGGAACGCGCTCGTGCTGCGCCTTGAGCGCGGTACGGTACGCCACGCCGTACAGCCATGCGCCCAGCGAGCTATGCTCGCGCACGCACAGGAATGGCGCGCGGCGGACCAGTACCAGGAATGTCGCCTGGAATGCGTCTTCGGCGGCATGTCCGTTGCCGAGCACTTGCCGGCAGACGGCCAGGACCGTTGGCCCGTGGCGCGCCAGGATCGTCTCGAACGCCGCCTCGGCGTCTTCGGCCGCGTGCTCCCCGCGCCGGGCCGCGGAGGCAAACCGCTCGAGCAACTGGCTGTCGGTCAACCCGACGCCGCTGCCTGGCCCGAAGAGTTGCCGCAGATGCCGGCTCACGTCGTTCGCTCGCACGGTAGCCATGTCCGTTTTCCTCAATCCCTCGTTTCGGGCGATGCGACTGTCTCCTCGTTTGTATTGCCCGCCGGCTGCCAGCGCGATTCAGTTTTCTGAGATGATCAGAGACAGGTGGTCAAGAACCTGGTGTCCTATCATGATGGAATTGGCATTGTTCCACTCTCTGGTTGTCGTCGGACGGTCGAATCATGCTGAAGCTTGGCTTCAACGTTTCCAGTCGGACCGCACTCACGAGGAGAATATCATGGCCAAAGTCGTGCGATTTCACGAGACTGGTGGCCATGAAGTCCTGAAGATCGAGGCGTGAAGTCTCGCCGCCCGGTAAGGGCGAATTCAGATTCGCATCCATGCGTTGAGGCTTAATCGAGCAGATCGGCAAGGTGGTCGCGACGGTCTGATACCCGACCCAGCGAAGGCGTGATCTGTCGCCTGGCTCGCCCCGGCGACGCACTCCCATGAACGCATTGCTCGAAAAGATCGGTATCGCGGTGCCCATTGTGCAGGCTCCCATGGCAGGGGTCTCCACCCCCGCCTTGGCCGCGGCCGTGTCGAATGCGGGCGGCCTGGGCTCCATCGGTATCGGCGCAGCATCGGCCGAAGTCGCGCGCGAGATGATCCGCGAGCTTCACACCGCGACCGGATGTCCATTCAACGTCAATGTGTTTTGCCACAAGCCCGCCGTCGCCGATGCCCAACGAGAGGCCGCCTGGCTGGACCGGCTGGCACCTGTCTTCGCACGTTACGGCGCACAGCCGCCCCGGCAGCTCCGAGAGATTTACCGGAGCTTCGTCGACGACGATGCCATGCTCAATGTGCTCCTGGAAGAGCGACCGAAGGTCGTGAGCTTCCATTTCGGGCTGCCGTCGCGGGAAAGCATCGACGCCCTCCACACTGCCGGAGTCGTCTTGCTCGCCACGGCCACGAATCTGGAGGAAGGGCGCGCCGTCGCCGCGGCGGGAATCGATGCCGTGGTAGCGCAGGGTTACGAGGCGGGCGGCCATCGCGGGGTATTCGACCCCGACCTGCCGGACGACCGGCTGGGGACGCTCGCGCTCGCCCGGCTACTCGTCAAGGGCCTGGACATCCCCGTGATCGCGGCCGGGGGGATCATGGACGGGGCGGGGATCGCGGCCTGCCTCGTGCTCGGCGCCAGCGCCGCACAGCTCGGCACCGCGTTCATCGCGTGCCCCGAATCGTCGGCCGACGCGGGATTCCGAGCCGCCTTGTTCAGCCCCGCGGCGCGGCACACCGTCATGACATCGGTGATCTCGGGCCGGCCGGCACGTTGCCTCGCGAACCGATTCACCGAACTGGACGACCAAGTGGACGCGCGGGCGATCCCGTCGTACCCGATCGCCTATGACGCCGGGAAGGCGCTCCACGCCGCGGCGAGGGCCGCGGGTGAGCCCGGCTATGGCGCCCAGTGGGCGGGCCAGGGTGCTCCGCTGGCGAGGTCACTCCCCGCGGCGGCGTTGGTCGCAGAGCTCACGTCCGAGATGAAGCAGGCACTGAGCCGGACCGGCGCATCGTGATCGGCGTCCCGGGGAGAAGACCTCGTGTTGCCACGGTCGCGAGAGCCGCCTCGACACGAGCCGGATTCCCCGACCGATTTCAGCGATTCAGGAGCACAGGTTTATCGGAAGCCCGAAGTGGAAGGGCCGGACCTTTCCCAGCTCATCGCCGAAGGGAAGCAAATCAATGCCGTACTCGGTCGGGTCGCCAACAAATCTTGTGAGACCGTGTGCAATTCACGGTGCCTCGCCAACGCGGTGCTCCTTGCTCGCGTTCCACAGCTTGGCCCGTGGCCTTGACGATGCGCTGCCTACAGAGACTTGTCTCGATCATTCAACCGAATTTGTCAGAGTGCCGCACACTCCGTGTTCTGCATCGCATCACTCGTGTCATGGAGAGGCCCCTGACCTCTTGCATGCCATGCAAGCGCTTGGAGTCGCCGTAAATCGGTGATTTCCAACGTATCCCGGCGTTTGTCCCATCCCATCGATACGGTGCTTCCCATGGTTTTGCAAGGATTGTGACCGATTTGGTGACGATTTGGTGACGGGCTGGGAACGGTGGAAATCATGTGGAGGTGCCCCTTCCCGCCAGCAAAGGCGCCGCCAGCCGGTCAAGGCCAGCGCGGCGCATAGGGCAGTCCGGATTCGGCTCTTCCCTCTCGCCCATTGGGATGCTGCAAGCAGGGAATCCTGATGGAGACCAGTTCGGTGTCGAAGGCGGCCCCGTCCCTGAGCAGGGCAGCGATGGGGCTTGGATTCCTCTCGGGAAAAGGTTATATTGGAATATAACTTTCGGGAGTGCGCGATGCACACAACATATCTGCGTAAGGTCGGGGGCTCGATCATGCTGGCCGTGCCCCCCGCGCTGCTCGACATCTTGCACTTGCGGGCGGGAGCGAAGGTAGGCCTGGCGGTGCAACAGGGGCGGCTGGTCGTGGAGCCGCAAGAGCGGCCGCACTACACGCTCGACGAGTTGCTGGCTCAATGCAACCCGAAGGCGCCGCGCAGCAACGAAGACCGCGAATGGCTCGAAACCGGACCTGTCGGCAGTGAGCTGATCTGATGAAGCGGGGCGAAATCTGGCTGGTCGGGCTTGATCCCACGCGGGGACACGAGCAACAGGGGCGGCGGCCGGTGCTGATCGTGTCGCCGGAGGCGTTCAACCGCGTAACGAAGGTGCCCGTTGTGCTTCCGATCACCAGTGGCGGGAATTTCGCGCGGACGGCTGGTTTTGCGGTGAAGCTGGAAGGCGCGGGGACGAAAACAATAGGCATTATACGCTGCGACCAACCCCGCGCGCTCGATCTGAGAGCGCGCGGCGGCAAGAAGCTGGAACAGGCTCCGGACGCGATCGTCGATGAGGCACTGGCAAAGCTGACGCCGATTTTCGAATAAAGAAGAACGGCGGTCTCGCGCCCTGATGCCGTGCCGCAAGCGAACGTCTCAGCCGCGAGTAGGCTAGGAAAAGGCGGAGCTCACCCAGACGTGTAACCGAATCGTCGGGATTCGCATCGATGATTCCAACCGGGAAGCGCACAGAGAGCTGGAACCGGCCGGGCCGATGGAGGCAGTTCCCACGTTCGCTGTAGGGCGGGAATCGCGCTATCGATTCACCAAGGAAGGCCGGGACATGGCTAACGCCCTTTCCAGCCGCTCTCCCTCGCGGACAGAAAATCCCTCGCGCGGGGACGGATCGGCATCTCGGTCTGCGGGGCCGCTTTCACGGCCGCCTCATGGTCGCGCGCTCGGTCTCACATTGAGCACCGTCGAGTCTCAGTCACTTACGGTATGGCAAGAGCCGCCTTCAGGCAGCTTTCGATTCGCGTCATGGCCGCGGGTGGAAGTTTGCCGATGACACGGTTGATGTCTGAATCCTCATGGCGCCTTCTGGGAATCGTGGAAAGCCGCCGCTCCGCCAACACTCGACCGCGACGGCCGCCTGCTGCAAGCCCGCGGACACCGCTCGGCGTTGCTCGCGGCAGGTGGCTCCTGCGAATGAGACGCGCGTGCGATCGGAGTACTCCTATCGTCCCCCCTTCGTCACTTCGTCACTTCGTCACCACGCGATCGCATGATCCGCACAACGATTACAACCGGCGCGCGAAAGGGCGTCGACACGGTTCGGCACGCCGTGGCTCGGTGACGGTGGCACGCTATGATCCGGATGAGTGGCACAACCGGCTCTCGATCGGGGGCTAAGGTGCTTTTTGACTTCGTCACTTCGTCACCGCCGCGTCACGAGGGACATCGCTGAAGTACCGGCAGATCCGGCATAGGCGGCACAGGCGGCACAGTCTCATGGACTCCACGCCATCGCCGCTGCCGCACTCCGGCGCGGATAAAATCGAGTGCGATGATCGTAACGCAGATATCTTCCCGCGTTTTCAGGTTGGCGTGATTATCCGGGATCTGCGGTCTGGCAGACAGGATTCTGAGCGGTACGAACAATCGGTCCACGGCCGGACCCGGCACATCCGTGGGCCTGATGCCGCCCGAGCGCTCGATTAACGCGGCCAGACAGGAGGAGATCTTCGCTCGCGTTACGTCCGGGAACCAATCCGATGCCTGTAGGTCCTGGCTCGACAGTGGGTTACAGTCGGCCGCGCGCTGAAGGAGGGGGCTTTTGGAAATCCGGATAAGGTGCTTGTTCCGCTCCATTCCGACGGAGAAATGCCCAGATAACGTAGACCACCTGCCTTGAGTGCCTTGCCGACTCATCTCCATTGTGCCGGAATTTCGTTGCACGGCGTCCGCGGTTCGATTCCAATGCATCTTTGGATCAATCGGCTCGGGGCGGTCCATCGAGTCGGACGGCCCTCATCCGGGAAGCCCAGTGGAAGGAGTGCAAGCCATGCGGTGGATCGTCGTCGTCGCAGCCCTTGTCGCTTCGCCGGGTTGTGGCTGGAGTTCGGAGACTGAGAAATGGCGCCGGACTGCTGAGGATTACAAGACCCAACTTGAAACAGCCAACACCACCCTCGACCAAACCCGGAAGGAGCTCAAAGAGCAGTCAGAGAAATGGCAGATTGAATCAAAGAAGTTGGGCGCGGCAATGCTCGACGCCAGCTCGACGTTGGACCCCTTGGAGATCAGGAAGATTTATCTCGATAATCCCGATCTGACGGCCGTCGCTGATCAGCTTGAAGCCAAGGTCGCTTCGGCTGTACCGGAGGATGGCGATCTCATGCTCACTGACGCCCAGTTGCGTTTCGATGTGACTGGTTATAAAGGGCGGTCGGTCATTCGGGCGTACCTCGATTACGAAAGTGCTCCATTCCTGGTGTCCGAGTTGGCGGTGACTGAACCCGTTCTGCCGTTGTCGTACAATATCGCGACTGGGTTTTATGATGAACTTTTCAAGGCCGACCGCGTTCACGAGAGCGAGAGCGCGCGTTCCTTTTTCCCATTAGACGACGATGCCAAGGACGAAATGGCTGCGAAACTTGCCGACAGCGCACTTTTCAGCGCGCAGGGCCGAGATCGATACGCGTTACAAGAATGCAGTCACTTCCGGATTCAGCGCTTACCTTGAGCGAGGAGACTTTGGTACGCCGCAGGGAATACCGAAGCCGGTTTTCCTGGCGCGCCAGTTCGGCACCCCGGGCCGGCACGAAATCCGCATCAGGTTGGAGCCAAAGACGCCGGACTGGGAAGTTCGACTCACGGCTACAGAAGTGGCCAAAGAGAAAAATGAGAAAACGATCAAGTATTGGCAACTCAATGCCAGTACGACCCCACTTCCAAACAACATTCCACCAATGGTCTTCTGGATCAGGTATCGTCCCGAAGACCGAAAATAGGAGACGGGGTGACTGACACGAGGTCTAGCTTCTCGTGACTTGAAATGGACAAGCTCTCACGTGAGGCTTCGCGATGTCAAGAGTGTTTATCCGCATCGATTGATGCGCGGCGGAAGCGTGGGCTGCAGCAATGGTAGCAGGAGCAGTCCGCCCATGATCGCATTGAGCATTCCGCCGAAGATTGCGGGGTAGTCGGCCTCGAACGACCGCCAGAACTCCTCGTCACCGCGCCGGGTTCTGGGCGTGATCGGCGGCAGCGTCAGGGGGAGGCAGTGGTCAATGTGTTTGGCCCGGTAGGGGAAGTCATTGAGTCCGTTCAGGATCACAGGCCGCTGCGCGTAAACGACGTAGCGCGTATCGCCCGAAGTCGGGCGGCTGGAAAAACCGTCGCCGGTTGCGAGTCGACAGAGCGCGTCCGCGAGGCGTGAACCGACTCTGGAGACGTTATCGAGCGCTAATAACCAGCCGTGGTGTGCGCTAGCGACCAGGTCGCGCGTGCTTTGAGGCGCGAGCAGAAGCGACGGACAATGTGGATCGATGAGAAGCGTGGCTATTCGTGTGAGTGTGCTCTTGGCGGTTCCCGGCTCACCGTGAAGCACGAGGATCGGGTATGGCCCAACGGGCATAAAGGCTGCGGCCAGCCAGCCGATGAAGAGGCAAAACTCGGGGTCGCTCAAGTTGACGTATTGTCGCAGGAGACGGATCGACCCGCTGGCGACGGGGGTGGGAAGCGGAAGCATTCCATCGGGACGGTAAAAATGGACGGGCGGGCGGTCGACGATCGACCAGCCGTCCGTGGTGATCTTGACGGCCTGGTTGCTGGGATTGGCGAGGTCGAGATAATAATCCCACGTGCCGGCGGCGTGCTCGTTGCGGTGGCGGCCGACGCGCACGAACACGGGCTCGCTTTGGTCATCGCGTCTGGCCCGGTCCTCGAGGGACCCGACCACCTGGTTGACGTTAGACCGCCCGGGAAACTGGCCGTGTTCGACGTGGCAGCGGTGCACGAGCCAACAGCGAAAAGCCCTTGAGCGGAGCGGCAGAACTTCGTGCCGCTTGCCAACGAGCACCTGGACGTAGCACCGGCCATCCGGCGAACGAAACGGATACGCCGCCTCGGCGGTCATCCGGAGCGCCTCGCGGGGACTCAGGTTATTCTTGGCAGCATCGTCCATGCTGGTTTCTCCGCTGGCAACTGCTGGAATCACGGTGGTTACGCTCGTCATTGCTCAGCTAGGTTCAACATGAGGTTTGCGGACACGGACGCGTTATCGGCTCATGGCCGGCGTACCTTTCGTTTTTTTAGGCACGATTTCGTTTTTTTTGTCGGGGTGGGCGGCTGAGCTCCGGAAACGAGGGCGTCGAGCACGGGGGCGATTGTAGAACAGTCGTCGTTAACCGCCTCCGGTCCGACTCGACTCGATCCGATCCTGCGAGAGCACGTCTCGCAATTCAGGGCAGCCCCGGCGAACCTCCCTCCGCCGTAACGATCCGTGCTGATCACCGGAGGAGGGGATCCGCTTCCCGGTATTCCCTCCGAACGGAGTCACGATCGAAGATTTTTGGAAATTCTTATTATTTTGAGGCACGATGTGTTGACAACCACTCCGATGCGATCGATGATCACCGCACGTTGCCGGCTCGCGAGGGGTGGGCAGCGCTGGGTTATGGTGGCCCCCGTCGTGTGATTCTTTGCACGAGCGGGGTTTTTTGTTGCGCTTCGTGAGCGACCGTACGGTTGCGTCAGTGCGTGGGCTCTCCGTCCGATTGATGCCGGCCCGCCGTTCATTCAGCGGCCGGCCTCGGGCACCTCGCATTGGGAACTCAGTCGCCGACAGCGCGGCCGAAGAGCTCCGCTCCCTTCCAACGATCAGATGGGAGCCAGCCACCATGTCGCGCACCTTGTCTCGTCCGTTTTCCGCCCTCTTCTCCGCCTGGACGCCGCGCCGCCTTCGAAGACCCTCGGATCAACGACGTCGTCGCTGGCTGCGGGCGACGGAGGGCCTGGAAGACCGGCTCCTGCTGTCGGGAAACCCGACGTACTACACGGTCAACCTCCTGAGCGACACCGGGGCCAGCTCGGGCACCGACGCCGCGACGGGCAACCCCTCGGGCGACTTGCTCTGGGCCATCACGCAGGCCAACGCCAACACGAACACTGCCGGCAGCGTCATCGGGTTTGATCCGACGGTCTTCAGCACGCCGCAGACCATCACGCTCTCTAGCACCTTGACCCTCTCCGAAACCGCCGGTCCGGAAGTGATCAGCGGCCCTGGCGCGAACCTTCTGACGGTCAGCGGCAACCATAGCGTAGGGGTGTTCCTCGTCAACGGCGGCGTGAACGCCACAATTGTCGGCATGACGATCTCGCACGGGGCGCCGAACTCCAACGGCGGTGGCATCGACAATGAAGGCACGCTGACCGTCTCGAACTCCGCCATCGCCGACAACTCGGTCGGCTACAACCACGTAGGCGGTGGCATCTTCAACGATTCCGATGGCACGTTGACCGTCTCGAACTGCACCATCACCAACAGCTCGGGCTACAGCGGCGGCGGTATCGACAACGCCGGCACGCTGACCGTATCCGACTCCATCTTCGCCGACAACACGTCCTTCAGCGGCGGCGGCGGCTTCATCAACGAGGCGACGGGAGCGATGACCGTCTCTGACTGCACCATCGCCGACAACACCGGGGGCGGCTACGGCGGCGGCTTCAAGAGCGATGGCACGCTGACCGTCTCCGAGTGCACCATCGCCGACAACTCGGCCTGGTACGGCGGCGGCATGACCGGCCAGTACGGCAGGATGACCATCGTTGACACCACCATCGCCGGCAACGCGACCGTCCCCGGCAGCGGCGTCTACGCCGGCAACCCGGCCGGCTCCGGCGGCGGCATCTTCGCGTTGTCTGGCACGCTGACCGTCTCCGACTGCACCATCGCCGACAACTCGGCCGCCGTCTACGGCGGTGGTTTGTGGGTCAGCTCAGGCACGGCCACCCTGGACAATACCATTGTCGCGCAGAACAACACCGACATCAGTGGCGGGGTGTCCTCTTCGAGTGCGTACAACCTGATCGGCACCGGGGGTTCCGGCGGGCTGGTCAACGGCGTCAACGGCAACCATGTCGGCGTCGCTAACCCGGGGCTCGGCCCGCTGGCCGACAACGGCGGGCCGACCCAGACGATCGCGCTCTTACCTGGCAGCCCGGCGATCGATGCGGGCAGTAATTCCCTGGCCGTCCTCCCCACCACCGGCCAGCCGCTCGTGTACGATCAACGCGGCCCAGGATTCGCGCGGATCGCCAACGGTACTGTGGATATTGGTGCTTTCGAAGTTCAAGTCACCAACGCCCCGGTGGTGACTCTCGAGCCGGCCAACCAGACGGTGCCTGTCGGTGCCACCGCCAGCTTCACGGCCACGGCAAGCGGCAACCCGGCCCCCACCATCCAGTGGCAGTTGAGCACCGACGGTGGCGTGACCTTCGGCGATATCTCCGGAGCGACTTCCGACACGTACTCCTTCACGGCCGGCGCCGGCCAAAATGGCGATCAGTACGTTGCCGTCTTCACCAATAGTGTGGGATTCACGACCAGCGCCGCGGCCACCCTGACCGTCAACACGGCGCCGGTTGTGACGACCAACCCGAGCAACCAGACTGTTGCCGCCGGCAACACGGCGACGTTCACGGTCGCTGCAAGCGGCCAGCCAGCGCCGACTGTGCAATGGCAGGAGAGCAGTGACGGCGGCACCACCTTCGTCAATATCTCGGGTGGCACCGCCGACACGTACTCCTTCACGGCCGCCTTCGGCCAGAACGGCGATGAGTATCGCGCCGTCTTCACCAATTCGGTCGGTTCCACAACGACCAGCGCAGCGCTGCTCACTGTCGTGCAGCCGGTAACCATCACATCGACCGCGGTGCAGTGGGGCACGCAGGTCTCCCCGCCGCTGGTGACCCAGAGCGATGGATTGCGTTTGCTCCCGGCCGGGCGTAGTACGGACTTCCCCTGGCTGGGAATCGACCAGTTGCAGATCACTCTTAGCCAAACCGAGATTCTGGCCGCTGGGGACGTCACGGTTTCCAGCGCCGTAGGAGTCAACTACGGGCCGGTGACCGTCTCCGGGTCGGGGACGAGCTACACCATCACCCTGGCGCAGCCGATCAACGAGCCCGACCGGGTCACGATCACCATCGAGAGCGCGCTGATCGCCACCTACACCCGCCAGCTCGACGTCCTGCCCGGCGATTTCAACGACGACGGCGTGGTCAACGGCTCGGACCTTGTCGGTGTGCACAACGAATGGCTGGGGATCAACGGGGCCGTGCCCACCATCTTCGGCGACATCAACGGCGACGGAGTCGTGAGCGTCACGGACTATAACGACGTCCGCAAGCAGATCGGCACGGTTTTGCCTCCCGTGAGTGACCCAGCGATCGCCGCTGCCCCGGCCAGCCAAAGTGGTCCTCCGGTGGTGCAGGTGGCCGCGGTTACACCGTCGGTGACCGATGCACTCACCGTCGTTGCTCCGGCGAGCCAGTCTGGTCCGGCAATCGTACAGATCGCCGCGACTCTCCCTTCGGCGAGCGCTGCACCGATCGTCGTGACCCCGACGAGCCTGGGCAGTCCGGTGATTGTGCAGATCGGCACGAGTCACCCACCGCAGGGCGCGGCGGCAAGCCAAGCCCGCCCGCGCCCGCGTGCCGAGATTCAGTTGTCCGGGCGAGGATCGAGGCTGGGAACGTTGACCGGAGGCAAGATGATCAACCAGCGGTTGATCGAGCGAACTTATTAGGATACTGGCATTCCTCTTCCACATGATGATTCGCGGCAGCATCGTCGACTTCCGTTCCCGCCGATTTGCTAAGTGACGGTGGTGGTCGATCGTCAGGACAGGAGGACTCTGCCTATGAACTGCGTTTCTACAAGCACGCAATCGAGGTGACGTTCCGGCTCGCCGGGCCCAGGCCGGGGAATGGGCCCGGTAGGGCGGCTCGGCCTTTTGGTGGCTGTTGCTCTGGCAACGAGCCTCGGGCTCGCGGCTCGCTGCCGCGCCGGGGGGCTGGTGATCGAGCTGCCCACCCTGATGAATGTAGCGCCCGGCTCCAGCGGCTCGTTCGACGTGTTGCTCTTGGACACCGATCCGGCCGGCACCATGGGCTACAATGTGGCCGAAGATAATCTCGAGCTGACGCTCGAGCTCGTCGAGCACGGGGGCGATTGCAGTGTCGCCGATCTGCGCCAGAACGCTCGCGACACCGTCGAGCAGGTCGATGTGCCCCTCCGGACGTAGGCGGCTTACCAACCATCTGATCCCCTGATCCCCCTGGCCCCGCCAGAAGTCGCACACCAGCCTCCTCGCCTCTGCCGCGGCGTAGGGCCCCTTCCACCAGCCGATCTTCTGGTACATTGCCTCCAAGCTGTCTCCGCAACAAACCGCCGCCCGCGCGGGAGGGTGCTCCGCGGCGGTGACTCCTTCCCGGTCCGGTTTGAGCAAGGCATCGGTCCGATCGATGGTCTTTTCATTCACCAATTCGCATTCCGCTCTTTTCCTGATGCCAGTACGATGCTTCCAGGAGGGAGCCGCCATGCAGACCGTCGCACTGTCCGAAACGGCCGTCGCCATCCTTCGCTTCCGCGTCAAGGGCTGGCGTTTCCCGGTGAGGGAGCGCGACCGCGATGCCTTCCGCGAGCTGGTCGAGGCCGGAATCATGGAGCCCGATGGTGAAGATTTCCGTTTCACCGAGGGGGGCTGGGCTCGGCGAGACGAGCTGCTCGCCGCAGCCGAGGCCCATCTTCGCAGCCTGGAGCCTCGCCTCCCGGAGCGGATCGAGCTCTCAAGAGCGGCCAGAGGGACGCTAGCCCGGCACTTGGCGGGCAATCATGAGGTCACCGACGCCAATCGCGGGGACTACCGTGAATTGACGCGGGCGGGGATCATGGAATCGGTCGGGACGTTCACGAAGGGAGACGATTGCGTCTTCCAGCTTACCCTGCAGGGTTGGGAGCGCCGCGAAGAGTTTCAGCGCCCCTTGCGTCGCCTTTCTGCCTCTGCCATCTCCCGGAGCCTTTCCCGGGCCTTCTCACGGATCGTCAGGGGTGTTTCCGCCGCGCGCTGAACCGCCTCCGCATGGCTGACGCCGGATGCCTCGGCGTACTCGTGTGCGATGATCTGGTCGAGCCGGTCCCGCAGGCGATCCTTCGCCCATTTCTCGCCGATTTTCAGGCCGTATATCCTGGTCATCAGATCGGTTTGAACAATCCGGCATCGGCGTTGATCTTATCCCCTACCACGCCGCCGCCGGTTCCCTGCTGAGGAAAGAACGCGCGCCATTGACTCCGATGATCCGGGTCGGGACGACCGATCTGGCGATTCGGGATGCCCAATTCCATCATGCGATCGGCAACAGCCAGGTCGATGTCCTCGGCATACCGCTCGGCGAAATCCCTGGCGTGCGCTGCCGGATCGTGCCACCTAGACCGTTGAGATGGCGGCGTGCCGATCATGGCCGGTGGCAAATTCCTCATGTCGGTTCACCGGACTGACCTCTCCTGGCTGCCGCTTCGACGTCCTGCTTCGTGACACGGTCTACCTTGAATCGTCCGTCTTTCAAGATGGCCGCCGCGAGGTCGACAGCGATCGCATTCGTAATCCCCTTGGCCTCCCGGTGTCGCTCGGACAACTGCGGTCCAAGCTCTGGGTCGGGGGCGCGGACGACATTCAATTGGACGCTGCCGACGAGATCGGCTGGGATCAGAACGTAATCGACGTGCTCGGACCGTCCCAAAATCCGCACTCTGTGAACACCGAACAGGGTGGCAATTCGCTTGCCGTCATCCTCATCGTCGATCGCGAACAGGGAGAGGCCATCCTCGCCGGGTCGGAGACTCAGGTCCATCGCAGCCGCGGCAACGTCCAGAGGGTCGTCGGCGCGGCGGTTCTCCCAGCGATTCTTTCGGCCACATCGCAGGAGCCACATCGCTCAAGCCCGCCCTATTTCGCCGCGCGTGCGGCGACCGTGTCCTGGATCGCATTGCGAACATCAGCATCCGGCTCCGCATCGAGTAGGCTCCGTAGCAGGCCCACTGCCCGCTCCGTGGGCAGCAGCCGAGCCGCGCGGGCTGCCCACTCGCGCAGTCCGGGGTCGTCCCCGCTCAGGAACGTCGCCAGCACCAAGCCCAACCGCGCCACTGAGGGGGGTGATGCCGCGTTTCCTTCCTCACCTAGCCAGCCGAGCGCCTTGAGGAGGGCCTCGGCCTGATCGCGAGAAGGCTGACGCTCCAGCTCGTCAAGAACGGGGGTGATCACAGTGGCGCCGATTTCCGCCAGAATGCTCGCGACTCCGTCGAGCAGATCGATGTGCCCCTCCGGACGTAGGCGGCTCACCAACCACCTGATCCCCTGATCCCCCTGGTCCCGCCAGAAGTCACACACCAGCGTCCTCGCCTCGGGCGTTGCGTTCGGCCCCTTCCACCAGCCGATCTTCTGGTACATCGCTTCCAAGCTGTCTTCGCGAGGCAGAGCGGCCTCCGCGGGAGGGACGTTCGCGGCAGTGACATCGTCACGGTCCAGTTTGAGCAGCGCATCGGTCCGATCGATTGTCTTCTCATCCATGGCGTCGGCTCAACTCGCCCACTCGGGACCAACCCGGACTCGTGATTCGCCTCCCTGATGCGTCTTCGACGCGGGCGGCCTCGGATCGATTGCACTCCACACCACGTCCTGACTCTGATTGTACTCGCTCGCGTGGCTTTCGTCGCGGGCTTCAAGTGCGACTACGCAACGCAAATGAATGCTGACTACAAAGATATGACGTAACTGGCAGGAATCTTTGAACTTAGAGTGGAGGATAGGGGACTTGAACCCCTGACCTCTATGCCATGCAAGAGTTCTCGCAAATTGGACTTGTTTATTACGTCGGACCCGAATGGCGCCAGGAGAATGCCTAAAGCTCGACTCTACATTGGCTTGAGACCCGGGATTTCTGAAATAGATGCATGACCCCCTTGGGTGGTAATTTGGTGGCGTTCAACCAAAACCCACACCAATTCACCACGACAAGGAGGTCACGGTGGTTCAGTCTACGTCTCATACGGCCGGAGGCCAAGCCGACGCGGTCCGGAATCAATTTGCCGATCAATCGGGGCTGCCGTTCCTTGATGTTTTGTCCGCTTCCGAGGTCGACGCGACCTGCCGCTCTTGGGGCCACCGCTGGAGGAACCGGATCTACACCCCGTGGATCACCCTCGGCATGTTCTTGTCGCAGATCATCTCCGCCGACCAGTCCTGTGGCGACGCCTTAGAGCGCTTCCAGAAGTACCGCAGCGATCGTGGGCTGCCCCTGGTGACTGACGACACGGTCAGCTACTGCGAGGCCCGCCAACGGCTGCCAGAAGAGGTGGTCTGGGATTTGGCTCGTCGTTCCGGCCAATCGATTCATGAGAAGGCCGACGCTGAGTGGCTGTTTCGAGGCCGACCTGTCAAACTCCTCGACGGCACAACAGTCGTCATGCCGGACACCGAAGCCAACCAAGCCGAGTACCCGCAGTCGCGAAGCCAAAAGGCCGGGCTCGGGTTGCCGATCGCGCGCCTTCTCGTGGTGATCAGCTTGGCCGTGGGTACGGTGCTGGAGGCCGCCATGGGAGCATGCCGGGGCAAACAGGCCAGCGAACTGGGTCTACTCCGTCAGATCAAGGACCAGCTCCGACCCGGCGATATCGCCTTGGGCGACCGGTTTTTCTGTTCTTACTGGGTGATCGCGGACTCACTACTCCGAGGCGTTGATGTTGTCTTCCGGCTGCACCAGAATCGCAAGGCCGACTTCCGCCGGGGACGTCGGATGGGCCTGGATGACCATATCGTCACCTGGCCGAAGCCTGAGCGTCCCGACTGGATGAGCCACGCCGAGTACGCCGCGATGCCCAAGGAACTGACTCTTCGCGAGATCCGTGTCCGGATCAAGGATCGCACCAAGCGGACCCGTGTACTGGTGATCGTGACGACCCTGTTGGATGCGACGAAATATCCAGCAACTGCATTGGGAGATTTGTTCAGGCAAAGATGGCACGCGGAGCTGGATCTGCGATCGCTCAAGACGACGATGCGCATGGAGATGCTTCGGACCAAGAGCCCGGAGATGGTGCGCAAAGAGGTCGGAATGCATTTATTGGCGTATAACCTGATTCGAGGCGTTATGGCGGAGGCGGCGCCGGTCGCGACGTGCAGCCGCGCGACCTGAGCTTCAATGGCGCGCGGCAGACCATTCGCGCTTTTGAGGAGACCCATCTGTACGATCCGAGGCAGATCGCCGCGGATTTTCCGCGACTGTTGGACCTGATCATCCAGAAGCGTGTCGGCGATCGGCCGGACCGATACGAACCTCGCGCGATCAAGCGCCGGCCGAAGCCCTACCGGCTTCTCATGATACCGCGTCGGGAAGCCAAGCGGCGGATCGCGCGAGGAGAAAT
This sequence comes from uncultured Isosphaeraceae bacterium, assembly GCA_963781785.1. GTDB lineage: Bacteria > Planctomycetota > Planctomycetia > Isosphaerales > Isosphaeraceae > CAWAHD01. The sequence goes on from CAWAHD010000002.1 coordinate 4,312,117, forward strand.
TATATATGAACGAATAAAGAAATAGCAGGACAACAATCGCCGCAAGTCCATGGATGCCAACAGCATCGGTTATCCTGGCGCCATTCACGTCGGACCCCGCGGTAGGCCGCTTGGCCGGGGCGCCAGCACTGGCGTCGGACAGCTCGTCGGCTGATCCCATCGCTCCGACGGCCGGCAACGACGAGAGGCGGGGACGCTCCGGCGCCTCCGCCTCTCTCGATCGTCGGCCGCCGGCCCGCCGATCAGTCGAAGAAGATCCCGCTGACGACCGCGTTGGAGCCTTTGAGGTTGGTGACCTTGATCGTGACGCTACCCGAGATGTTCCAGGTCAGGTACTCGCCCATCTGGAACGAGCTGAGCGTCTCCGAGTTGAGCACCTGACCCGTCGCGTTGTCGATCACCTGGACCTGCTCGCTGCGGCCCTTGCTGTCGAAGTCCACCGCGTAGAGCGACACCTTGTGCGTCTGGCCGTCGGTGAAGTCGAGGTTGAAGCTCATCGTGGTCGCGGTGTACCAGGCCGTGGCGGTCCGGCCGGTATTCGCCGCGTTCTCCAGGGCGTTGGTGGCGGTGGTGCTCTTGGCCCAAGTGTAGGCCGTGGCGCCGGTGGTGCTGAGTGTGGCGTACGACGGTAGATTGGGATCCGTGCCGCTGGTGTCGGCGGCAATGTCGTAGCCGTTGGCGCCGTAGGTCCCGCGCCAGCTCCCGCCGGTCGTCGTGTCCGTCCCCAGGAAGGTGGCCGCGGAGGGCGCCCCCCCGAAGAAGATCCCGCTGACGACCGCGTTGGCGCCCTTGAGGTTGGTGACCTTGATCACGACGTTCCCCGAGAGTTCCCAGGACAGGTACGCGCCGTTCTGGAACGACGTGAGCGTCTCGCTGCTCAGGACCGTCCCGGTCGCCGCGTCGAGCACCTGCACCTGCTCGCTGCGGCCCTTGCTGTCGAAGTCCACCGCGTAAAGCGAGACCTCATGCGCCCCGCCGGTGATGTCGAGGTTGAAGCTCATCGTGGTCGCAGTGAACCAGGACGTGGCGGTCCGGCCGGTGTCGGCGGCGTTCTGCAGGCGCGGACGTCGGTGGTGCTCTTGGCCCAAGTGTAGGTCGTGGCGCCGGTGGTGCTGAGCGTGGCGTATGACGGCAGATTGGGATCCGTGCCGCTGGTGTCGGCGGCGATGTCGTAGCCGTCGACCCCGTAGGCGTTGCGCCAGGAGCCCTCGGTCGTCGTGTCCGTGCCGAGGAACGTCGCGGTGGAGGTCACGGTCGCCGGGACGGTGACGGCGTTGCTGAACTGCGAGGTCGCGGAGAGGCCCAGCGAGGAGGTCGCGGTGACAATCTGGCCGGCCGGAACCGTCGCGCTGATCGTGACGGTGAAGGTGGCGCTGCCGTTGGCGTCGGTGGTCACGTTCGCCCCGCCGATGTAGGTCTTGCCCTGGATGCTGGCGGGCGAGCTCGAGTACGGGCTGGCGAAGAAGTCGAGGCTCAACTGGGTGCTCTTCGACGGCGAGCCGAAGATCGAGCCTTTGATCGTCGTCTGGCCGTTGACCGAAGTCACCGAGGTCAGTTGCGGCGCCGGCTGGAGCGAGGGGTTGCCTTGCTCGAGGATTCCTCCCAAGGCGTTGTTGTAGATGTCGCTGTCGCGGAAGCTGTTGTTGGTCGCCCCGCTGGTCGTCAAGATGCCGTAGCCGGCGTTGTTGGCGATCACGTCGAGCTGCAAGTTCGTGCCCGCGATCCCGTTGACAAGCAGGCCGTCGCCGCCGTTGCCGATCGCTTTCTGGCCGGTGACGTCGGTGCCGACGGAGGCGAAATAGATGCCCGTGCCGGCGGCATCCACCTCGATGCCGTTGGCGGCATTGCCCGAGATGAAGTTGAGGTCCAAGCTGGCGCTAGCCGCGCCGATGGTCGTCCCCGAAGTCCCGGCGCGGACCAGCACGCCGTCGTTCTTGTTGGGCACGGCGGCCGTGCCGCCGGCGCTGGTGCCGATGAAGTTGCCGGCGATGGTGGTGCCGGAAGTCCCGCTGTCGGTCACCAGGATGCCGTTGGTGCCGTTGCCCGAGATGACGTTATACTGGGCGTAGGAGCTGGCGCTCGGGTTGCCGATGGTGTTGTTGACGGCTCCCAGGCCGACGTAGACGCCGTCGAGCACGTTGGGCACGGCCTTCGTCCCCGTGTAGTCGGTGCCGATGTAGTTGCCCTCGACGACGTTCTTGCTGGCGCCCAAGCCGATGAGGACGCCCTCGTTCGCGTTGCCGGAGATGACGTTGCGGGCGGCCGACGTGGTCCCGCCGACGGTGTTGCCGGCCGCCGAGTTGACGATGTCCAGGCCGTTGTCGGCGTTGGGGACGGCGGCGGTGCCCGCCGCATTGGTCCCGATATCGTTGTTCTCGACCGTGTTGTTATCCGTGTTCGCATCGCTGATGTAGACGCCCCAGGTCTTGTTGCCCGAGATCACGTTGTTGTAGCCGGACGACGCGTAGCCGATGAAGTTGCCGGAGGACTGGCCGGAGATGAGGACGCCGTCGCCGCCGTTGCCCAGGGCGCTGTTGCCACCGGCGGCGAGCCCGATGAGGTCATTCACGACGGCGTTGCCGTTGGTATTCGTCCCGGTGAGGCTGACGCCGTTGCCCGCGTTGCCCGAGATGGTATTCGGGCTGAACCCCACGAAGCCGACGTAATTACCGGTCGCACCGGAATTGACGGCCACGCCGTCGCCGGCGTTGGGCAGGGCATTGGCGCCGTTGATGTCGGTGCCGATGTCGACGCCGAAGATATCGTTGTAATTGCTGCCGGAAATCAGGACGCCGTCGCCGCCGTTATTCGAGATGACCTCGGGGGCCGAGGGGGTGCCGGTGACGAGGTTGCCGGCTGCCCCGGAGTCGATGGCCACGCCGCTGAGGCCGTTGCCGTAGGAGGTGCCGGCGCCGTCGTTCGCGTGCAGGCCGGTGATGTCGGTGCCGATGACATCGCCCTCGATGGTGTTGGAGTTCGTGGAGGAGCCGGTGATATAGACGCCGTAGCTCTTGTTGCCCAGGATGACGTCGCGGGCGCTGGCCGTGGTCCCGCCGATGGTGTTCAAGGACGCCCCGCCGTTGATCACGATGCCGCTGCCGCCGCCGCCGTGCTGGCCGTTGCCCAGCAGGTTGCCCGGGTCGTCCACGACGGCCGCGCCGGTGTTGTCCGACCCGATGATCGTGCCGCTGACCACGTTCTGGACGGTGCCCAAGCCCGAGAGGATGATGCCGTTGTAGGAGTTGGCCGAGACGATGTCGCTCGAGAGGAGGTCCCCGCTGGACGACTGGCCGTTCTCGCTCTGGATGGTCACGCCGTAGGTGCCGTTGCCCTCATAGATGGTGTTCCCGTTCGCATCGGGGCCGCTCGCGTTGGCGTTGGGGTCGAGGCCGACCCAGTCGCTGCTCAGGGTGACGTTCGAGGCATTGTCGATGAGCACGCCGCCGGCGTTGAAGCCGTCGATGGCCAGGCCTTTGACTTGCGTCCCCGATGCGGTGATGTCCAGGCCGATGGCCGAGCTGCCCGCATAGTTGCCGATGAGCTGGACGAACGGGTGAACGCCGTTGTAGCTGCTCTCGGTGGTGCCGTCGATGATCACGGGCTGGGTGATGGCGGGCAAGGGGGACTGGAGGTCGATCCGCGCGACGTTGGCGAGCTCGGAGAAGTTGATGACGTTGGGGTTGCTCGGCGTGGAGGGGGTGTTGTTCGAGCTGGTGATCGCCCAGCGGAGGCTCTGAACGGCGCTGTCCGCGCCGTTGTCGACGTAAAAGGTGGTGCCTGAAAGGAGCTGGCGGCCTTCCAGGGACTCGATCGCAGGCCGGCGGCGGAGCGCGTGGCGGCGGGAGGAAGGCGCCAGGCGGGTGGAACGGAGCGAGGAGAACCAGAGCTTCTTCATGGCGGGAGTCCTCAGTCGGCGCGGACGGCGACCACGGCGGGCGGAGGCGATCCACGCCTTCGTCCCGCTCTGTGGAAGTGAGTCCGCGGGTTGGTCTTGCGAGGCCGGTGGTATGGAGGAATTCTCGGGATCGCGGGTTCTGCCCGCCGCCCGATCGGGCCTCGGTACTCTGGTAAATGGTCAAGTCATGCCCCGGCCCGACACGATCCGTCGAAATTTCTTTCCGGGGGCCCGACCGCCATCGCCCGCCCGGCCGGCCGACCGCGGGCTCCGACCGCCAGCCGGCCCGTCCGAAAGGACCGTAAGGGGAGGGCCGAGAGGGAACATCACTCATTCACGCCGATTACCAATTCACCGAGGATGGCTGGGCGCGACGGCAGGAACTGTTCAGCGAGGCGGAGGAACTTTTCGAGCGGGAGCGGTTCGAGCCGGCCGATGCCAGCAATCTGTCGGAGGGTGATGCTGCGATTCCTTGGTCGCCCAGCCAGCAGAGCGACTTGAGCAGGGCCTCGGCCTGGTCGCGGGAGGGCTGACACTCCAGCTCGTCGAGCACGGGGGCGATTGCTGCGTCGCCGATCTGCGCCAGAACGCTCGCGCCCCCGTCGAGCTTCCGGGCGAAGACGTGCTACCAGAATCCACGTTGTTCAGAATAGGCTAATCTCGGAGAATCACCACGAAGGACGAACTCAGGAGTTGGCGGGTGGTTCAGGTTAAGCCTCAAGAACCCGGCGGCGTGCCGTTCGCGATCGAGCTGAGCTGTGGAAGTCATACTCCTGGATGAGACAACTGTTGACGGCCGTGCGCCCGACGGGGTTCACGCCGAGCAAGCCGCGACGGGGTTGGTCCACAAAGAACGTAGTCAGTGGAAAGTAGACCGCAAGTGCGCGGCGACACGTTTGTTATGCTTGACGAGTTGGTGACGAGGTGGGAACGGTGGAAACGATGGGAAAGTCCCGACCCGATTCGCATTCCGCTCTTTGCTTCAGCCCAGTACGATGCTTCCAGGAGGGACCCGCCATGCAGACCAGCGCACTGTCCGAAACGGCCGTTGCCGTCCTTCGCTTCCGCGTCAGGGGCTGGCGTTTCCCGGTGAGGGAGCGCGACCGCGATGCCTTCCGCGAGCTGGTCGAGGCCGGAATCATGGAGCCCGATGGTGAAGATTTCCGTTTCACCGAGGGGGGCTGGGCTCGGCGAGACGAGCTGCTCGCCGCAGCCGAGGCTCATCTTCGCAGCCTGGAGCCTCCCTCCCGGAGCGGATCGAGCTCTCAAGAGCGGCCAGAGGGACGCTAGCCCGGCACTTGGCGGGCAACCATGAGGTCACCGACGCCAATCGCGGGGACTACCGTGAATTGACGCGGGCGGGGATCATGGAATCGGTCGGGACGTTCACGAAGGGAGACGATTGCGTCTTCCAGCTTACCCTGCAGGGTTGGGAGCGCCGCGAAGAGTTTCAGCGCCCCTTGCGTCGCCTTTCTGCCTCTGCCATCTCCCGGAGCCTTTCCCGGGCCTTCTCACGGATCGTCAGGGGTGTTTCCGCCGTGCGCTGAACCGCCTCCGCATGGCTGACGCCGGATGCCTCGGCGTACTCGTGTGCGATAATCTGATCGAGCCGGTCCCGCGGGCGATCCTTCGCCCATTTCTCGCCGATTTTCAGGCCGTATATCCTGGTCATCAGATCGCTGTCAAACAATCCGGCATCGGCGTTGATCTTACCCCTACCACACCGCCGCCGGTTCCCTGCTGAGGAAAGAACGCGCGCCATTGACCCCGATGATCAGGGTCGGGACGACCGATCTGGCGATTCGGGATGCCCAATTCCATCATGCGATCGGCAACAGCCAGGTCGATGTCCTCGGCATACCGCTCGGCGAAATCCCTGGCGTGCGCCCCGGATCGTGCCAGATAGGCCGGTGGGATGGCGGCGTGCCGATCATGCCGGGCTTGCGGCGGAAGAAATCGGCGATGCGGCGGAAGGGGTTCATGCCGCCAGCCTATCGCATCGGAGGTCATCGCGCAACCAGGCCGACGCGCGGGGCGCTCACGCCACGCCAGCGCCTTGGCCGACGGGCCGCTGCTAGTAGACTTCCAAATATCACTGATCTTTTTAATGAGCGGCAATGGGCCATAAGGGATTCGAACCCATGACCTCTTGCATGCCATGCAAGCGGGCAAGATGAACGCAAAGTGTTTAGAAGCAGCGATTTACAGCATCGTCCGTCGCCGAAAGCTTTTCCAGGAATTCTCAGGATTTACAGCGATTTTCGCTGGTTTCTTACGGTTTTGGAGTCGGACTCCAAAACGTGATAACAACATATGTTTGCACTTTGCTTTTAGGCTCCGGCCATAAGGGGGTTTTGTTGCGCCGATCGGATCAGTAGCTCCTTGTAGCCGTCGTCGGATCGAGGCATGATTCGTTAACTGCGTGGGGTCAGAGGGGACGGCTGAACACGCCGTCTCCACCCCTTCCATGAGCAATGGCCCGGCGACTTCGGTTGGAGCGCTGCGATGACAATCTTGGAACGAAAGCTGAAAGCCCTCGAATTCTTCAAGGACTGGAGCAACTATATGCTCGTGACCACAGTCGCTGCAATTGGATGGGTAACTTCGAAGGAGGCGTCAGCCGACATGTGGACAAGACCTTGGGTAAAGCCGCTCTGCATATGGGCTTTCGGTCTGTCGTCTCTCTTTGCCATTTTGACCCTCGCCGTAATTCCTCTCATCATCGATAGTATGGATAAGGAGAAGGCGTCAATTTATGAGGAGAAGCCTTCATTTAAGCTGCTATGGTTGTGGGGTCCAAAGATACCGATCAAGCTAAAGGTTGTTTGTTGGCCGCAACACATTCTATTTATGATAGGTATTATCTTCTATGTGATCGGAAGATGCTGATTTTCCGTTACAACGGCGGAGCTTGGCTGCTCAACCTTAGTCCCGGCTGGGTTTCTTACGTCGATAAATGAAATGACGCTTGACTGTTATTGCAATCTGCAATAGCCTCCATCTGCACGGGCGTGAGAGTGAGCACGATAATCGAGGACACTCTGATCAAGATAATCGATGGTTCATCGCTCGCCGGATGATCGGCCGGAGTACCGGTGGCCTCTTCTCTGATCGGTCGTTTGACGGGGTGGTGCGGAGACAATGCCGCGTAGCGGTTTCTCACCAGCGCCGGATCCAGGGCACTTCACGACCGAGCCTCTGGCAGAGGTCGATGGCCGCGTGATGTAGGGGCAGCTTGGTAGCAACGGCCCAGAGATCGAGCTGGTTGCCATGGCTGTGGCAGCCATGGCAGTAGTAACGACCGGTGGCCAGGTTTACTGAAAAGCAGCGACTGCGCCGGGACGCGGACTCGTGCAACGGGCAGACGCCGTAGCACTGCGCACCGCATCGAGCCGAGGGCTGGAACCCGAGGAGCGTCAGGACCTGCTCCATCGTGATTTCGGCGCGCAGCACGTTGAAGTCTACGCCGGGCACGGGTGATCCTGTCTCGGTGGAAGTGACGCGCTCCATTGGAATCGTTCCGTTCCCTCTCAACTCTCTATGGGGAACGGGAACGGCCCATCCAATCGATCAATCCCGGCGCTGCCAACCTGCGGGCGTGCGGCACAGCCGGCCAGCTTGCTCCAGCGACTCAAGCACCTCGCCCAGGCGCTCATTCTTGACCCCGAGGGTATCCCGGATCCTGGCTCGCGTCGCGGTCGCGCCCTGACCCAGAAGGTCCAGCATGCGCTCCTCGAGGCTGGGCTGCTTGCCGTCCGTGGCAACCTTGGTCGAACCATCCCGCAGCTCCCCGATGACTTCCAGGTGGGTCGTCTCGGCGTCAGTCGTAACCAGTTGCAGACAGACCGGCGCTGACGCTGGCGCGGCGCGGTGCTCGCTGGAGAGCACCAGTTGTTCCCTGGCTCGCCGGAGGTAGAGGTTCGAGTCGCCGAAGGCATGGATGTCGCCGGAGCCGCGCAACCCCTGGCCGGCGGCCACTCCTCCGACGGCATTCTTGCGCGTGTGATGCACCAAGAGGACCGAGAGATCGAGGTCCCTTTGCAACGACCGGAAGTACGCCAACAACTCGGCCACTTCGCCTGCGTTGTTCTCATCGATGCCGTGCAGCCGCACCAAGGGATCCAACAGCAGGAGCCGGGGCCGGAGCCGCCTGGCGGTCTCCTTGAGCCTGGTGCGGTCGGCACTCCGGTCAAGCCGGAGCAGAGGCGCCGTGATCACGTGGATGCACACCTGGCTCAGTTCCAAACCGCGATGCCGGGCCATCCCCTCGACGCGCTCGCGCACGACCGGCAGTGCGTCTTCAGCCAGGTAAGCCAGGACCGGCCCCGGGTCCGGCGCGGCATACCTTCCCAGGCATGCCGTGCCGGTGGCAACGCTCAAGGCAATGTCCAGCCCCAGCCAGGTCTTGGCGCACTTGGGAGCGCCGCCGATCACGCCAACCGAGCTTGCTCCCCAGAGCTGCTCGACAAGCCAGCGATGGCCGCTTTCCCCGCTCTCAATCTCTCCCACACGCACGACCGGAAGGGGTTGATCCGCAGTCGCGGGCATCTTCACACCTTCACTTTCTTCCGAAGTGCAGGGCGTGAATGCCGCGGCTCGAAGACCTCGAAATAGGACTTCTCGTCAAGCTGCGCGACCTCATGCGCCATGCCATGGGCCAAGAGCTCGGCCCCCATGATCATGAGCACGCGGTAGTTGCCCGCGCTGTGATCGACCAACGTATCCATCAGCTCGGCCGTCATGAGCGTCGGGCTGCCGGCCTTCTGGAGCGCGTGGCGGAGCAAATCCAATAATTCATCGCGCGAGGCGGGCTCGGTCGCCAGTCGCGTCCGGATCCGACTTCCCAGCGGAACGAGCTGCTCGGAGCGCAACAGTTCCAACAGCCTGCCGTCTCCCGAGAGGACCACCGTCAACAGCGATGTCGCGTCGAAGTCGGCACTGGCGAGAATCCTCAGCTCGGCCAGGACCTCGCTGGGCATCTCCTGGGCCTCGTCGATCAAGAGCACCGGCCTGATTCGGGACGAGGTCACATGGGTCTTCCAGCGCTCGCGGAGCGCTTTGAATCCCCCCCAGCGATTGGACGGAGTGAGCTTCACCGCGAAGATATCGCCCAGCTCGCGGTAGAAGTCGGAGCTTTTCGACTGGGGCCTCTCGATCACTCCCACTGTGACGTCCCGCGCCGTGGACAGCCGCCCGGCAACAATGCGCAGCGCCACCGACTTGCCGGTGCCCGGCTCGCCCGAAATCAAAGCAAAGCCCCCTTCCTGCACCAACTGTTCGACGCGCCAGGCGAAATTGTCGATCTTGGGAGTCACCAGCAGCCCGTCGCTGGGGAGCTCCGGTGAAAACGGGTTCCATTTCAGCCCGTAGACTGAGAGGAGTTTCTTGCTATTCATGATGCGTCTTCTCCGTTCTCGGGAGGTGATGGCTTGGGGAGGTACGCCGGCGGCAGCCCCGTGGCGGAATACTCCTGGAGGATACGCTTCAAGAGCGGTGGCAACGGGCTGCCTTGACGTGGGTTGTCGGCTGGGGGCATTTCGGTCGCCTCAGGCTCGACACAGGCGCGGCGGCCCTCGGCGTTGGCGGCTTTGTTGATGGGATAGATCGGAGCCAGAATGGTTCCGTTGCGCTGGTCAACCAGATCGACCCGGCCGAGGTTCCAGCGGGCATACCGCACGGCGACCTCGCGCAGGTGGCGGTACCTGCCCGGAATCTCGAAGCGCACCCCCTCGACCGAGATCGTTCCGTCGCTCTGCCGCTGAATTCTCCTGGTTTCTAGTCGAAACGCATCGCGGAGCGACTCGCTCTTTGGGCTATCGCGCAGCACCTCCGGCGCGTGGCGGAAACGGTCGACCGGCGAGCTGGAGGTCTCGCGGTGCACCGCCTTGTTGTACTCGATTTCCGCCCAGGCCTGAGTCGCCACGTTGAGGAATTCGAGCGTCAGCGACGGGACGCCGTCGAGCATATTCAACAGCCGTCCTTCGAGTGTACCCCAGAACGCCTCTTGCTTGCCGTTCTGATAAGGGCTGTAAGGAAGCGTCCGCTCGTGGACGATTCCCAGGCGCAACAGCCCCTCGGTGAACTCGTCTGCGACCATTGCCGGACCGTTGTCAGTCAAGAGAGCACGCGGCAAACCGCGTTTCTGGATCGCCTGGGACAGCCCGTGGACGAGGTCTTCGGCGGTCTCGGAGAGGTACCACTGGATGTGGCAGCAGAGACGCGAATGATCGTCGAGGATCCCCAGGGCGATCGGGCAAAGCCAGCGACCGCCAGGAGTGAGGACCTTGAGCGAGCCGTGGTGAAAATCCAGGTGCCACAGCGAGCCGACGTAGGCGGTTTCGTAGCTGCGGATCTCGAGCGTCTGACGCCTCTGTTCGGCACGGACAGCGCCTGCGCGAGTGTTGGTCGGGAGCTTCGGCTTGCGCACCCAGCCATGGGCCAGCATGTACCGCCTTACGGTGGAATAACAGCGCAGCGGCCCCAGTGCGAGTTCGGCCTGTACCAAGGCGGCCAGATTGTCGTAGTGAAGTTGGTAACTCCAGTGCGGGTGGTTGCGATATTGGGCATGGAGCCGCTCCGCCAGTGCCGGCGGAAGGGAGACCTTGCCGCAATCCTTGCGCACGGCGCGGCGCAACGCACGGAGAGGATTATCGCGCCGCGCCGCGTAATACCAGCGTTCGATGGTGGACGCGGCAAACTGGACATCGCAATCGGTCACGGGATGGCGCCAGGTCTTCTCTGCGAGCGCGCGGATGGCCGTTCTGAGCTGTCCGCGCAGGGGGAGAGCTGAAGAGCGAGCCGACGATGGAAAATCGGAACCGCGCCCAGTCGCCGTTGGTCGGATTTTTGGGTGTTTGGGTCATCACGTCTCCTCACGAAACGGGTGAAGGGTCCGCGATAACCTCTATAGCTCAGCCGGCGGAGGTGCCTGGAAAGCATCCTCTGCGTGCCGGACGCGACCAGCAGGAAAGCTAGCTCGGCGGGCCTGTGGCGGTCGTGATCGGAGAGAGAAAGCGCAGCAGCCGCCCCCAGCCGTCGCAGTCATCGCAGTGGTCGCAGCGGAGGAGGAAGGCGTTCAGCAGTGACAGTGGCAGGGTCGCGACATCGGCGAGCAGTTTCACGCGAGCTCCTGCAACCTTCCAGAAGTGGCTCTGGGGAAAGTGGTCGCGCCAGAACTCCTCCCAGCGGACAATGGTCCGGCGATCGACGTCGAAGAGTGTGGAGAGCTGACGGACCCGCTGCGGCGTTGGACCGTGCCGCATCGCACTAATCAAAACGATGAACGCGCCCAGGTAGATCTTTCGGCCGAGGAACCGCACGGATGGCGGTGTGGCTCGTTTTCTGCACTGGTCTCGATTGCAGCAGAAGCTGAATCTGGTCTTGTAGGTGCCCAGCGGCGGGTCGGGGCCGCCGCGCGGCTGGCGGGGGTAGTCGGCACGGTGCAAACGTCCACCGCACCGACACCCCTGGCGGCGGGTGATCTCGGCAAGATCCTGGTCGATCGTGAAAAGAAACGCCCAGAACGTAGCGTTGAAAGGCGATGCGTGATACATCTGAAGTACTCCGGGTTGGTTGGTATCCTTCCGGAGTACACCCCTCGCCGAACTCGATCAAGTGATCAGGTTCCGCGAGGGGATTTTTCTTGCCAGCCTCAGATAACTTGCTTAGGAATCGCGAATTTCACATCGATTATCTTGGCCACGCACAGGGCGATGATGCGCGGCCAGGGATGGAGTAACTATGGGTGTGATAACGATAGACGAATTATTCGATGGCCCATGGGGGATCGTCGAAAACCGGCGAAATGAAATCGAAGAAGGGCCTTACGCGACGTTTAATCGGGTCTACGAGGAAGAGGTAGCCAGCAATTTCCTTACGATTCAAAAGGTCGCCGTTCTGCTCGACTGTCATGAGAACACTGCAAGATCTTGGCTGCTCCAATGCGAAGCCCGCTATATCAAACGAGCGCGACGCGCACCTCTACTACACGGGGGACGTCGAGGAAATCAAAATAATGCGAGCGGAGAATAAGGCCGCATGACCCCCGCCGACCTGCGGGCCATATGCGATTCGCTCGACGACGAGCGCGGAACGGGCGGCCAAACACAACTCGCCTGTCTTCTGGGCTGGCATCACAGCACCGTCTGGCGAAAACTTAACGGCGCTTCGCCGATCACCCAAGCCGATGAACTGGGGATCAGGCAAGCCTTGGTTTTGGAGTCACGGCAAAAGGCTTTCCCGACAAGGACTTAGGTACGGTTCTTAGCGGGTTTTGGAGTCACAACGGACGACGATATTTAAACCATAATACCTGTCTATCGATGTAAGTCGCTTATGCGCAACAAGTTACGAGTGGAGGATATGGGACTTGAACCCATGACCTCTATGCCATGCAAGTGCTCTCTCCCGCGAAATGCCGCAAAACCAGCGGTTTCCGGCGTTTTCTACTCTCCACAGTTTACAGGGATCACAGGGATTCGCAAGGTTGCCAGGGTTCCTGCTGCAACTTTTGCTGCAAGTCGGGAAAAATCTCGGAGAAGCGCAGTCCCGATCAGTGAACGGGATCCCCGGCCTCACCCGGTTCGTCCTCGGCCAGCTCGTCGGCAAGACTTCGTTGCGCCGAACGGCGCACCGTCAGCACATGGACGATGCCGCGTCTGATCGTGAAGAGCACACGGTACACACCATGCCGCTTGCCGTGGAGCAGCACCCGGACTTCTTCGCCGTAGACTTTGGAGTCGGGATCGACTGGGCAGCGCTGGGGATTGGCCTTCAGCATGGCGATCGATGTGCGGAGCTTGCGCGCCCAGCGCACCGCCGTCGCCGGCGACCCCGACTGGCCGAGAATCCAGTGAGCGGCAAGCTGGATATCACGTTCCGCCCGGGGCTGGACGATGACACGGTAGGTCATCGACGGGCCTTGGCCCGGCGGAGATCCTTCTCAAGCGCGTCGAACACGTCATCCACCGGCGCCCCCTCGCCACCGTTGGCCGAGGCGAGGCCCTCCTTCACGGCCTGGATGGTCTCCAGCCGCTCGGCAAGATCGAAAAGCCTCTGATAGGACGCCGCGTCCTGGACCACGAGTTCGGCTTTGCCGTTGATCGTCAGCACGACGGGATTCCCGGTTTCCTTCAACTGGCGGAGAAAATCGGAGGTTTTCCGCTTGAAGTCGGTAAGGGGATGGATGTCCTGACTAAGATTCATGACGGCCTCCGACTATCGCATTGGTAAAGCATCGAATTAGATGTTATTCGATCCAGGCAGCCCTGACAAGCGAAAGCGCTGAGGGGAGCGCAGGCTGGCTGTCATCGCGGCTCTTGCGCCCAATCGACCGTGCCGTTCTGCGGATCTTAATGCGGAGGCGGCCGGCTGACCTCCACGGTGGTGTTGGCACGTATCCGCCTGCGGATATTGGGTGGCGCGTTGAAAACAGGGGTCGCTCCCTGAGAGGGGGAAGGTGGACGGCTGGGCTTGGCCAGGGCCAGCTCCTGGGCGGCCTCGACCTGGAATCGGTAGAGCTCTGGATTGTTGGGAAGGTTTTTCTGGTACCAGTCGACCGCTTTGTTGTACAGATCCAGAGCCTGGTCCTTGTGGCCGAGCTTGAGCTCGACCAAGGCCAGGAAGAACCAATCGAATCCCTTTCCGTGGTTGCTCAGCTCCATCGATCGGTAAAGGGCCTCTTTCGCTTTGTTCCAGTCGCCGGAGCGATAGTAGGCCACGCCCAGGGTGTTCCAGTAATTCCCCTCATTGGGCTGGATATCGAGGGCGCGTCGAGCGTGTCGCACGGCGTCGTCAGGGTTCAAAACGCTGGGATCGGGGCAAGTCACCTGAAGCCAGGCCAGATTGTTGAGGGCCATGGCGAGGGTAGGCCGGGCATCCTGGCGCAACGGCCCATCGGGGAGCGGGTCGATCCTGGAGATCACGTGCAGATAACTGTCCCTGGCCGCTTGAAACTCGTTTTCCGACGATTCTGCGGCAGCCGCTCTCAGCAGTTCTTGATTATTCCGCACCCATTTCTCGTCCTCGGTGAGCTCGACCTTGGACACGTTGTGAGACCCGGCGAGCCGCTCGACGTCGGTCCGGAGCACGAAATTGCGAACGATGGTCGAATTATTGAGCAGCTCGAGGTATGTCGCCCAGGCGGGCATCCGGATCATCAAGACCAGGAAGCCGAGCGACGTGTAGAGAGCGAGACGTCCGAACCGCGCTTGCCGGGCACGCTCGTTCTTGCCCGGGAGGGGGGCGGCCCCGTGAAACCGAGGAATCAAGCGCACCACACACACGGACGCGACGAGCTCGCAGACGAGCTGAAGGCCGCCGAGTACGCCGAACAGCACATCGGAAAGCGTCGGATGCAGGAACGCGCGCCTGGTCAAATGGAATGACCCGATCGTGGCCCCTCGGCCCTGGGCATGGTTCCATTCGAGGATCAAGACGACCAGGCCGCCGATCGAGAGGACCAGAAACGTTGCGGCGGCCGCCGGCAAGAGCGCCGGCCACCGCGTGCGCCGCAAAGCGACGCTCACAACCAGGGGCCACGTCGCGACGAGGACGAGGATCAGACGATTGTCGCCAAGCCACCAGTTCACTACCCGGGTCGTGACCGGCGCGAACCGCCAGGCTTCGATAAACGCGCCCGTGAAATCGGTGAATGTACACAGGAAACGAATCGTGCCGAGAATCACCATCCATGAGCTCAACTCGATCAGGCGATCGACGAGCACCACGCCGTCGTCATCGTGCCCACCGCTCTCGATCGAGTGAGGGCCCAGCTCGAGTTGTGCGCCCTGCGCCATCAGTCGCTCCTCGGCTCAATTCTCCCCCATCCTTCTTATACCCGATCTGCGGCCAAGTTCAATCGCACACCGGGCAATCCGTGCGGTGACGACTCCCGATCCCCGATCCGGTCGAGACGGGCGCCTCCAAGAGGCAAGCTTTGCGCGTTTTCGGATTCATCCTTCATCCTTCATCGTTCATCCTTGTTAAGATGGATGTCGCTGAGCCATGCTTCTGCCCGACGCCTCATTCCCTGGCTGATGAAACGATGAAGTCGTCATCCCCGCACGAGGTCCTGGAAGCTCCGCCGGAGCAAACTGCTCGGGTGATTGCTGGAGCCAGGGCGCACGGGAAGGGTACGACCTGGCTATTGCTGTCAAGCCTGCTCGGGTTGACGGTGGCTGCGGGGTTGTTCGTTTATCCGTCGGTTCGTGACCGATCGATCGGAGCTGATGCGATCTGGAACCAGGCGGAACGAGACTTCCTGTCCGGCCGGTATGACCGGGTCGACTCGGCCTTGGGGCGGCTGGCTCGGCTGCGCAAACCGTCCCCGCTCGATTTTCTGCTGCGGGCGCAGTATGCCATGGCCCGGAAGCGGGACGATCAGGCGCTCGCCGATCTGGCCCACGTACCGGACGACCATCCCATGGGATCTCAAGCCCGGCTCCTGGCCGGCCAGATCGAGCTGAGGCGAAATCGCGTCCGGTTTGCGGAAGAGTGGTTTCAGGCTGCACTGGAGCTCACTCCGGGCCTGATTCAGGCGCGCCGCGAGCTGATTTACATTTATGGCATGCAGCTCCGGCGGCCCGAGCTCAACGAACAGTTCCTGGCCCTGTCCCGGTTGACGCGGTTAGCGGCCGAGAACGTCTTTCACTGGGGATTGCTGCGGAACGGCTCGTGGGAGCCGGGGGAAGCGATCGCGATCTTGACCCGGTTCATCTCTGCCGATCCCGCGGACCGGTGGTCCCGGCTCGCGCTCGCGGAGAATTACCGGCGGATGGGCCTGCGCGCTCAAGCCGAGGAGGTGCTAGCCGTGTTGCCACCCGAGGATCAAGAGGCCACGGCAATCCGCGCAGATCGCCGTGGATGCGCAGGACCTGGATCGAGCCGAGCGCCTGCTTGGCGCGGACAGGACAGGCGCGCGGTGCTGGCCCGGCTGCGAGGCCGGCTGGCGCTGGCGCGGCGCGACGCCAAGGCGGCGCTCTTCAACTGGCGGATTGCATACGCCGCCGACCCGGGCGCTCGCGAGACAACCCTCGGACTGCTGCGTGCGCTGGAACTCGCCGGAGAATCCGAGGCCGCCGTGCCACTCCGCGAATCGGTGCGCAAGCTCGAATGGCTCAACACGCTGTACCATCGCGCGGGCACTCCTGAAGCGCGGCGGGAGCCCGGCTTGATGCGCCAGCTCGGGGCCGCTTGCGCTGCGGTCGATCGCACCGCCGAGGCCCGTGCCTGGTACAACCTGGCCATTGAAGCCAACGCGCTCGATTCCGAGTCACAGCGAGCCTTGTACCGGCTGCGCGAAAGCGACAAGAACCAACCATGATCGCGCTCAGGGCCTCGACACGTTCGTCGCTGTTCTTTGTCTTGACGGCTCTGTCGCTGTCGCTCGGGTGGGGGATCCGCGGGAATTTCGGCCATGAATATGGTGCGATGATCCCGGGCGCACTGGCGGCGATGGCAGCCGTGCTGCTTTCCGGGCGGAATGACTGGCACCGGCGGATTGCTTATTTCGCGATGTTCGGTGCGCTGGGGTGGTCATTCGGCGGCAGCATGTCCTACATGCAGGTCGTGGCATACACCCACTCCGGGGACTCTCTCAGCGTGCTCTACGGATTTGCGTGCCTGTTTGTGATCGGGTTCCTCTGGGCTGCCCTTGGGGGTGCGGGGACCGCACTTCCGGCGGTGGTGAATTCGTCGTATCTGACCGCCCTTTTTCTGCCCATGGGCCTCGTCTTTCTGCTCTGGTGGCTGCAAGGCGCGGCCATCGAGCCGTGGCTCCGGGCGCGGGCTACGCCCTCGATTGGAACGACACAGATTGGCTGGCCGCGCTCCTGGCCGTGGCGGCCGCGCTCTGTGCAGTGGCCATCCGCCGCCGGCTGGACCCGGCGACATCGCTGATCCTGCACCTCGCCGTCGGCTGGTGGGCGGGGTTTCTCATCCTGGTGGTGGCGCTCGGGCTGCGGATGACGCCGCCGCGCGGCGACAACTGGTCGGGATGCCTGGGAATGACGGCGGCGCTCTTCTGGTACTGCCGGCGGGAAGGATTCAGCGAAGTGGCCCGAGCCGCGCTCGTCTGCGGGTTCATCGGCGGTATCGGCTTCGCCGCGGCGTCGATGCTCAAGCTCGTCGAGGTCACCTCTGGTTTGGAGACCAACTGGCACAGCATCCTGGAGCAAACAACGGGCCTTTTCAATGGCATCGGCCTGGCGTGCGCCGTGTCCGGTCTCGCCGGCTCGGCGCCTCCGGCCGCCCGGGTCGGCGAGCCGGACCAGAACCCCTGGACCGAGCTCGCCGCACTTGGCTTTGTCGTGCTGGGAATCGCGTACCTCAACCTGCGTAAGAACGTGGCGCAATGGGTCGCGGTCAAGGCGGTGCCCGCGACGATGGCTGGTCTGGCTGCAGGGACGTGGCTCGACATGGCGTACGCCCTCGCGGCGGTAACATTCCTGGTGCTCTGGGCGCGGCACCGCGATCGTCCGCTGGCGATTCTGCCCGAAAGCTCGCTCGGCAAAGGACAGTTGCTCTACCTCGTCTTGCTCTGGTGGTTGGTCGTGGGCAATTTCGAGCGCGGCGCTCGTGGCTTTCAAGACCGCACGGCTCGTGACCGAGGGGGTGATTTACGTCGTTGCCCTGGTGTGCACGCTGATCGTGCTCTTGTCGCCGCCTTCCCCGGACCCGCACCTCGACCGTTCACGCCTGGTCCAAGTCGGCCCGCGGCGGATGGGACTGCGCGCGACGGTGCTCGTGGGGCTGGCGGCGGCGGTCCTTTCGATCGGAATCGATTGGGCCGCCGTGCGGGCGATCTACGGCGACCGTTTTGCGGGGCACGCTTCGTTGCACATCCGCTTTGGTCCGAACGCGACCGTCAACCGCCCCGGATCTCCCCGATGAGCTTGGCGACGTCGGAGGCCGCCCACAAGATTTGTCAGAACTCGGCGTCAACGTGGATCCCGTGGTCAAAAACCCGGTCGTATTCACTGTGTCTGATCAAGGAATGGGGCCCTTCCAGCCGCAGTCCGGACGCCGGCGGAGCCGCGGGAAGATGGGATCGGTTCGAGAATCGCTCTGCAAACCGTTCGAGGTCGTGAGCGAGCTCGCGTGCCGAGTCATGACGCCGCCGGGGGTCTCGGGCCATGGCTTTCATGATGATCGCTTCGAGCTCCTCGGGGAAATCCGGGTCGAGCAGACACGGGCGGCGCGGCTCGGCCCTGGCCAGAAACGGAGCGAGCCCCGACACCGACACGTGCTTGGGAACGCGGAACGGACGTTCGAGCGTGAGCGCCTCGCACAGCGTGACACCCATCGAATAGATATCGCATTTGATTTCATCGGCGGCAAACAGCAGCAGGCGTTCCGGCGCCATGTACATCGGAGTCCCGGAACCGTCGCGCATCTGCTCGGGGGTGGCGACTTCGAGATCGCGGCCGAGCCCGAAATCGCAGAGATACACCTGGCCGCAACAGTGATTGTCCAGCAGGATATTGGCTGGCTTTACGTCCCGATGAACGATGTGCCGCTCGTGAGCCCGCGCCAGTGCCGACGCCGCCTCGGCCAGGACCCCGACCATGGCAAGACGATAGCCGTTTTGCTCCAGGCTCACAAACGGATGGGGCGCCAGCGCGTCGTCACCCGAGAGACAGTCGCGCCGCCATTTGATGACGTCTCGCAGTGCGGTGCCTTCGACGTAGGGCATTGTCATGAAATGATAGCCGTGGCTCTCTTTCAATTCCCAGGCCGTCAAGAGTGACGGGCCGGACAGCCGGAGCCCGCGCTCGGCCTCGTGCCGAAACTGGGCCATTCGCGCGGGATGGCGCGCCAGGCTTGGCTTCAAGACTTTCAGCGCCACGAGCTGCTCGATCGGTGCGAGTCGCCGGGCTTTCCAGACGTCGCCCTGTGCGCCGTGGCCCAGCGCCTCGACCAGACGAAACGAGCCCAGCTCGCAACCGGGCGACAGCGGGGGTGAAACCTGGGCGAGCTCCTCGGTCTGGCGGGGATACGGGTTGCTGGGCACACACCGAGGCACCGCGGACATCCTGATCCGGGTGGCGGTCTCCGTGAATCGATCGATGAAATGGCGAGTGCTGGCTGTGCCGATGACCGGCGCGGGAAGGATCGGCGGACGTCGTCTGGCGAACAAGGGCGGCGGCATGCCGGCTGTGGCAGAGATCATGGATTCCGTCCGATCGAGACGTGGATCGTGGTGAATCGGCCGTGGCGCCTGGCGTGGCGAGAGCTCACGCGTCCGTCAGCCAGCCGGGAGCCGGGCATCGGGCTGGGATCGCAGAGCTTGAGCGCATCGGCTTCACTCAAGGCTAGGCCAGGGACTCTAGCGGCGAGTGAATCGAGCAACCATGTCGCCCGGAATCAACAAGCGGCCATCGGGAGATGAAGCCCGACCGCAACAGGGAGGCGATCTGATCGGGAAGCCGTCAGCCCGCGAGCAGCTTTGCCGGGGGCCGCGCCGGTGCCGATGCTTGACAGCCGGTGCAGCCGCGTCCATGATGACCGTCGTCGTGAGGGCGCGAGGATCGGAGGGCCCCCGGTTTCGACGTCGAGGCGACGGTTCAACGGTTTTTCACGGCTCGGCGGCCGCGGTGGAATGAACGACGAGACCCCCGATCTTTATGCCATGTCGCCCGAGGCCGTGCAGGAGCCTCCGCGAAGGTTTTCACAGGCGATCCGCCAGATCGGGCCCGGCCTGATCCTGGCGGCGTCGATCGTCGGCACCGGGGAGCTGATCAACACGACGAGCCTGGGAGCCAAGGCGGGATTCAGCCTGCTCTGGCTGATCCTCCTCTCGTGCGTCATCAAGGTGTTCGTGCAGATCGAGCTCGGTCGCTACGCCATCACGCACGGCAAGACAACTCTGGCGGCTTTTGACACCCTACCGGGTCCGCGTGCCGGCGTATCATGGCTGTGCTGGCTCTGGCTGATCATGACGCTGACGACCCAGGCTCAGGTCGCGGCGATGGAGGGGACGGTGGGCCAGGCGGCTCACATGGCTTTCCCCGACGCGTCTCGGCTGGTTGCCAGCGCGGCCGGCGCCATGGTCGATTCGTGGGGGGCTTATCTCTCGACCCACCAGGAGCACGGCTGGGCGGCCGTCACGACCGTGGCGGCCGTTGCGCTCTTACTTTCCGGCGGATACAAGCGGCTGGAGCACATCACAACCGTACTGGTCGCCGCGGTCACGCTGTTTACCGTGGCGAGTGTCATCGTTCTGCAATGGACGAAGTTCCGCATCACCTTGCCCGACGTGGGGCAAGGATTCGAGCTGGCCGTGCCGGCGGCCGCGGTCGCCCTGGCGTTTTCGGCGTTCGGGATCACGGGCGTCGGAGCGTCGGAGCTGTTTGCGTATCCGTACTGGTGCATCGAGAAGGGCTATGCACGCTCGACCGGGGCACGGAGCGAGGACGAGTCGTGGGCCAGGCGTGCCCGGGGCTGGACCCGTGTCATGCAGCTCGACGCGTGGTTCAGCATGGTGGTTTTCACGGTGGCGACCGTCGCGTTCTACTTCCTCGGGGCGGCAGTCCTGCATCCGCAGCGACTCGATCCGCAGGGCGCGGAGATGATCCCGATGTTGTCGCGAATGTACATGCAGCCCCTGGAAGGATCGCCGCTAGAGTGGCTCCGCCCGTTCACCCGTGTCGGTTTCCTGCTCGGCGCCTGGGCCGTGCTCTTCAAGACGCTTTATGTCGCAACGGCCGCCAACAGCCGGCTGACGGCCGACTTCGTCTGCCGGCTGGGGATCTGGCCCCAGGCCGGGCCCGCGCAGCGAACCTGGCTGGTCAAGCTGTTCTGCGTGCTCTATCCCACCCTGTCGCTGGGACTGTATTATGCGTTCCGGGAGCCACAGGGGCTGATCAAGGCCGGCGGGATCGCGCAGGCTTTGATGCTTCCCTTCATCGCCGGTGCAACCATCTACCTGCGCCGCCGCGATACTGACCCTCGCGTCGGCCCCTCTCTCGCGAGCGACGTCTGCACCTGGATCGCGTTCGTGGCGATCTCGGCCGTGGCCGTCTACAGCAGCGCCGTCCAGATCAAGGCACTCCTGCCGGCTTTCCGGCTGCCGTGAGTCAACAGGGGGAATTCCACCCGGAGAACGGATCTCGCGTGAACGTTCTGGTTGCCAGTACGATCGACCACGGCCCTTGACTCGTGGCCCCAGGGCGAAAGGTCCATTTCGTGACGCGCTTGTTGCTCTCTGCCCGGTTTGTCACGTTCAGCTCGGTCGTGATCTTGCTGGCCTTTCTGGCCTGGGCAGGCAAGCGGGTCACCTACGAGCAGTCGATCAAATCGTTCTTCGCCGACGACGATCCGTACATGGCGATTTACCAGAAGACCGCCGCCGCGTTCGGGGACGACAATTTCGCATTCCTGGTTTACGACGATCCCGACCTGGTGACACCCGCGGGGTTTGCGCGAGTGAGGGAACTGGCGTCGGCGGTCAAAGCGGCGCAGGTGCCCGGTGTGGAGCGGATCGAATCACTCGACGCCATGCCGCTGTTATGGGCGGTCGACGACGCTTTGCTGGCGCTGGACCGACTGCCGGAATTCGCCCGCAAGATGGCCAAGAATGCCGCGAAGCAGGCGATCAAGAACATCGATCCCAAGACGAGCGCGATGACCGTCGGCGGTGCCGTCCGCGCGGCGGGCGGCGACCCCAAGGCGCTTCTGGCTCTCAAGGAGCGAATGACGCGGCATCCGTTGTTTCTGGGTACCTTGATCGACGCGTCCGGCACGACGACAGCGGTGATCGTCCGGCTGCAGAAGACTCACCAGCACAACGTGGTCGCGACCACCGCCGCGTTGCGGCGGCTGGCCGATGACTTCGCGGCGCGGCACGCACTGGGCCGGCCCGCGGTTGTCGGCCCGCCGGTCCTTCTGGGCGATGGATTTGCGGCGATCGAGGTCGACGGCCGCCGGCTGTCGGTGATCGGCATGATCTTGATCGGCGTCGTAACCTTGACCGCCGTGCGCAGCCTGTGGTGGGCGATCGTGCCGATCCTGGCCGGCTGGGTGATCTGGCTGGGAACCGAGGCGATCCTGGCGAGCCTCGACATCAAGCTGACGCTTTCGGGCGGTCCTTTGGTCGCGCAGATCATCGTCTTGACCATGCCGGCGGCGAGCCACCTGGCGATCCATTTCCGCGACAATCGCCGCCGCGAGGCCGACCCGCGCCAGGCCGCTATTTCGACGCTCTCCGCGGTCGCCTCACCAATCATCTGGACAGCGATCACCGGGGCGATCGGCTATGGTGCACTCGTGACCAGCAACGTGGTCCCGATCCGCCAGTTTGGTGCGATCCTGGCCGTCTGCACCTTCAGCGCGGCCGTTCTGGTCATGCTGATCTCGCCGATCGCGATGTTGCCCCCGTTCCGAATGGAGATCCCTGTCCGATACGGATCCCACTCGACGGTTGCCTGGCTGATGAACCGGTTGATCCTCTGGGTTTATCGCCACCCAGGCGCGATTATCCTCGCGGTGGCGGCGGTGGTTGCGCCGCTGGCATGGGGACTCTTGCGCCTGAGCTACGAGACGAACTACATCAACCTGTTTCGCCCGGAGACCCGGGTCGTGCACGATTATCACGCGGTCGAATCCCGGCTCGGCGGCATCGGCGTGGTCGAGCTGATCGTGCCGGTTGGCGACGCGATGACGCCGCAGATCGTCACACGGCTCAAGGCCGTGGAAGACGAGATTGGGGGCATCCGCGTCTCCAGCCCGCAGGCAATCGCACAGGTCCTCTCGCTGGCGACGGTGCTCGACCCGGACGGCCGGCTGGCGGCCTTGCCCGCGAATCGGCGGGATCGCGTGCTGGCCGACAAGCTCGAGCTGATCGCGCTATCGCCCCAGGGGGGGTTATTGAAGAGCTTCTGGAATTCCGAGGCCGGTCTTTGTCGGATCATGATCCGCATGAAGGAGCAGCAGCCTGCGGCTGACAAAGAGCAGATCTTCCATCTGGCCACGGCCGCCGCCGCGCGCGAGTTCGGCCCTCAGTCGTACCTGACCGGCCTTTCCGATTTGATGACGCGCACGACCCTCGCGATCATCGCCACGCAGTGGGGAACGTTCCTCTGGTCAACGATCGGCATCCTGATCATGCTCACGCTGGCATTTCGCAGCGTGTTCCTCGCGGTGCTCGCCATTCTGCCCACCCTGCTCTCGGTGGTGTTCGTGCTGGGTCTAATGGGCTGGTTGAACATCCAGCTCGACATGGCGACGGCTTTGGTGGCGAGCGTGGCCCTGGGGCTCTCGGTCGACGACACGTTTCACTGCTTGCTTCAGTTTCACCGCGACCGCAAACGGCGGCGATTCCGCCGGCGGCTGTTCGATAGCTACCAGGTCAGCGGCCCGGGGGTCTTGCTATCGAGCCTGGCGGTTGCCGTCGGCTTCGCCGCGCTGCGGGCCAGCGAGTTCGAGCCTTTCATCAACTTTGGTACAATGGTCGGCATCGCGACGGCGGGCAGTACTCTGGGCAACCTGGTCCTGTTGCCGGCCTGCCTCACTTTGGTCGAGCGCCGGCTGTTGAAGCGGAAAGCCCGAAGCCTGCCTGCCACGGCAGGCGCTTGAAGCTTCAGGACCGACATCTGCCGGTTGTTTCGCCGCGACGGCGTCTGCGGCGGCTACATCACGGCACGATTGCTAACCGCGACTGAAGCTTCGTCAGTGACTGGCCCGAGCGGATTGGACGATCGGCCAGTGGTCGCCGCGGCGGTGGGCGCTGCGCTGGAAAGCGCGCTCGCGCTCGAGCCGGGTCTGTTCGTAAAGTGCCGTGTAAAGCTGTTCGTCGGCCTCGCCGAACGTCTTGCCGCGCCGGCCGGTGACCGTGCGGGCCGTTTCAAACAGTTTGTCGAGAGCAAACCCCGGCGCGACCTTCCCGTAGAAGACCGCCGTGAACGAAGGGACATGCTTGGGCAGGAGGATGCCGGCCGGCAAGACATTGCACATCACGCCAATGGCTGTGCCCGTGTTGAGCATGCTGCCCATTCCGGTGCGGGTGTGATCGCCGACGAAACAGCCAACCTTGGCCTGGCCGGTCGGGATCGGGTCGCCTTGAAGCGGGACGTGAACCTCGCCGTAATCGTTGCGGAGGTCGCTGTTGGACGTGATCGCCCCCAGGTTTACCCACTCGCCCACGTACGCGTGCCCCAGGAATCCTTCATGATACTTGTTGGAGAACCCGTGCACGATCGCGGCTTCGACTTCGCCGCCGATCCGGCAGTTAGGCCCGATTGACACACAGCCACGCAGGTTGGCGCGGAAGAGCTGTGACTCGGCGCCAATCGAGCAAGGCCCCTCGATTCGAGTGAATGGCTGGACCCACACATTCGGCCCCAGGATGATCGGCCCGTTCGTCGTGTCGAAGACGGTGTAAGGGTCAATCCGCGCGGTTTCGTGGATGCAAAGGCGATCGACGGGTCCCACGAGAGCCAGTTTCGCCAGGTGCCGGTTGCTGACCCCGAACTTGTCAGCCGAGGCAAAGTCCCGTTGCAGATGGTCTCCAATCTTGGACACGAGATCCCATGGGCGGTTGATCCACTCCCCGCCGATCTCCAAACCACCGTGCCGTGCCATCATTTGCTCGAACCAGTCGTCGACGCCCTGCGGTTCAAGCGACACCGAGTCTTCAGGGCCAACCCACGCACAGGCCGGCTGACCCTCGCACAGGCCGACCCACGAGCCGTATCGATCCGGCATCTCGAAGTCGACCGGTGGCACCCAGCGACTGTTCGCCACGATCACTGGGCCGCGCGCCAGCCAGTCTCGATCGTTTACGACCATGTGAGGATCGCGCTGCCGTTGCACGTCCGCCAGGTGCGACCGAATCAGACAACTTCGTCTTTGTGGTCCCGGCCCCACTCCCATAGCCCGTGCTAGCTTGGTTGCAAGCGTGGATGTGCCAAGCAAGAGCTCATGTACGGGTCGCGTGAGCGTGAGCGGCTCGAGTCCACAGGCAGCCAGATCTTCGACCAGGCACAGGCGCATAGGTCCTCCGATGCATTGTACTCTTGGATTCAAGCGGATCGATCGAGAGCTTGTTCTTCGCTGACGGGAGAGATGTTTTCAATCGGAAGTTGAAAGTCTTGATGATCCTCTCCGCTCGGACGCTGAACGGACAGGGCAGATTCTATCGAGAAGGATGGAAAACCGCCAGAGCCGCCGCGTCCATTGAATCATTTTTGCATGAGTGTGTTGACGAAAATCAACAGGGGAACTGGGAACGGTCAACGGGGTTTCCGGGTGCCTGAATCCGGACTCAGAGACTGGCCGAGACGGCGGTCCGGGGGTAGACTGATTGATAAGAGCGTGCGTATCGTTGCTTCGTGTTGGGCGCCCCATGTGATCTGGCTGCCGGCAGGATGCACCGATCGGAGCGCTCTGCTCCCGGTCGAGTTGATCGGGCGTGCGGCCTGTCGCGAGCGACGCCAGGCTGCGGGGAGTGCTGGTGAGCCAAATTCGCCGGATTTCTACCTGGCGGTTCACGGCGTGCTCCCCTGGTTTTTCCCGCGCCGCGCGGGGAGGTGTCTCGTGGCCACGATAATCCAACTTCGGGCGAAGAGGTCGTCCGATCCCAAGGCTTCCGCACCGACAAGCACCGCAATCTCAGAATACTCCCATCCGGGGATTCCCAGAGGTAGCGAGGTCGAGCCGCCGGAAGAAGCCCTCGAGTTCGGCGAAGCACCCGAACGAGGGCAGCCCGGTGAGGAGGAAGCACCCGATGCGGGTGCGGGACATAACTATCATGATGATCGGGGGTTGAGGCATGGTCGAAGCAGGGGCTGAGCGGTCGGGCCAGGAGCCGAAAGCGGACCCGGAGGTCCCACCGCACGGCTCCCACGGCCCGAACTCGGAATGACCCAACGAAAGGGCGCGACATCGGCCGTTTCATTGAGATGAACCAGCCGCGGTTGGGCCCTTTCGATTTGAGACCGCGTCGTCGGATCGGGGCCTTCACCCCGTGGCGGAACGGGTACAACACCGGGCAAGAGGTGAGCGTACACCCAGACGATTCCGCCAACCACGAGTGCGAGCAGGATGCTGTGCCTGAACACGGCGCGAAGCAGCTCACCTTCACGGCCTGCCTCACCGGTTGCCACTGCGGCCACGACGATCGATTGGGCATCGATCATCTTGCCCATCACCCCGCCGGTCGTGTTGGCCGAGGCCATCAGGAACGGACTCAGGCCCAGCTTGCGCGCGGTGATTGTCTGCAAGTTGCCGAAGAGGATGTTGCTGGAGGTATCCGAGCCCGTGAGGGCCACTCCGAGCCAGCCGAGCAGAGTTCCGAACACAGGATACAAAAGTGGTCCCGTGCGCGTGAATGCGAGGCCCAGGACGGCGTCCATTCCGGGTGCACGACGGTCTTTGCGCAGCAAAGTGGTTTTCGTTATGATGCGGTCGGGAATGCCGTTTCGTCTGGAGTCGCAACTACTGGAAGGAGCCAGGGATGGCACGCGTCAAGGAACCGGCGGTCGTCAAGGATGAACTGGAAAACCTGTTGGGTGGCCTCGCCAAAGAGTTGAATCGGCGCGTCTACGGCGACGGTGGCGTCCCGTGGGGTACTAAATTCGCCGACATCGAGGAACTCGCCGTCCAGATCGGTCAGGAGATTTCCCGGGAGATGATCGAACAGGCAGTCGGTCGGCAAGCAGAGGACGTTCCTCCCGAGGCCGAAAGTTGCAGTGGGTGCGGCGGCTCGGTTGAACCGGCCGATGCTTACGAACCCAGGGGCGTGCAGACCCGAGTCGGCACGGCCCAATGGAACGAGCCCAAACGTTACTGCCGCAAATGCCGGGCAGCTTTTTTTCCCTCAGTCCCGCGCGCTCGGGATTGATCAGGGGAATTACAGTCCCGAGGTGTTGAAGGCGATCGTTTACGCGGGTACGCAGTTCACGTCGTTCGCCCAGGGCAGTGGCGCGCTCAATGCGTTGGGCGGGTTGAGCGTCGCCACCAAGCAAGTGGAACGGATCACGGAAAAAATTGGGTGGGAACGTGTTGAACAGCGTGATCAGGCCGTTGATGAGTTTTTAGCGTTACCGCTGATGGACCGCTGCAAATCACCGGTCGCAAATCCCCCGCCCCCATCGACTGTGGCGACCGTGATGATGGACGGTGGTCGCCTACAAATCCTCGATCGCAGCAAGTGTGATACTGATCAGACCGCGACCGCCGATGACGATCCATGCGATCGGAATGGGCACTGGCGTGAGGATAAGATCGGTTTGCTGATGACGATGACCAGCAAGGTCTCAGTCAGCGATCCGTGCCCGGAAATCCCGGAGAATTTCGTCGATCCGACGCGGATACTCAAGCTCACGCGCGAGATCAAGGGGCACGTCGGAGGAGCCAAGGATGAATCAGCCGAGTCGCTCGCGCCCGAAACCAACTCGGCGGCCGAGGAGGAACAGCACCAGGACGCGGAGACCGCAAGACCCAAGCCACGGGTGCGCACGATGGTCGCGACGCGGGAGCGAGCCCAGCGATTTGGAGAAATCTTGGCCTGGGCCGCGTGGGCGCGAGGCTTCGCGGTCGCGGCTCGGAAGGCATTCGTCGCCGACGGTGCGACGGCCAATTGGACGATCCAGAAGCAATGGTTCAGCGACTATATTCCGATTCTGGATTTCATCCATGCGCTGTCGTATGTGTTCGCGGCAGCCATCGCGGGCCGGGGATTTCGAGCAGGCTGGGAAGTGTATACGGCCTTGATTCAGCAGGTTTGGAGCGGTCGTGTTGAAGAGGTAATCTCGGCGCTCGAGATTCGACAATCGGAGTTGGGAACCCCCGAAGAAGCAGACGGTGAAACCACCCCTCGCCGCGTCGTCGCCGACGCTTTGAGCTATCTGCGTAACAACAAGGATAGGATGCGTTACGATCAGTATCGAACGGCCGGATTACCGATCACGTCAAGTCACATGGAATCGACGGTGAAGATGTTCAACCGACGCGTCAAGGGAACGGAGAAATTCTGGTCGGAGAAGGGTGCCGAAGCGATCTTGCAATTACGCGCCGATCATCTGAGTGAGACAGAGCCCCTCAAGACATTCTGGGAAGACAGGCAAGAAGCAGCATCGGGGCGCCGGTATTATCGACGTACAGGCTGAACGCCGTGGGCTACAATCCCGGTCGTGCACCCGTCCATTCCCGAGTACTTGGTCACAAAGCCCAGAGCCAGCATGCAAACGATCGCCGCGATGGCCGGGATCATGCGCCGGACGGTCCCCACGAGCAGGCGGGCCATCGTCATGGTCGAGAGACCGAGCAAGCCGCCGCTGGCCAGCGCGGCCAGGAACACGGCGGTGCCGGTGGACGACACCGGGGCAATCTCCACTTCGGTCTTCTCGAAATCGGCCTTCAGCGGGTTTTCATGCCCCGTCACCTCGGTTCCCTTGGCAATCGTGCGAAGCCAGGGAAGCTCGGGCTTCCAGGAGAAGCGGGCGTCGAGCCAGTCCTTGACCCGGGGGGTGCCCAACGACGTGATTGCCGGTAATCCCCAGACGAGTACGGCGATGGTCAGGATAGCGAACGGCATCCAGGCACGGCCAATCTGGGCAGCGCTCAGATCACCGGGGAAACGTAGCTGGTCATCCAAGCGTGAGGCAGAGGTGGCCAGGTGATCTTCGCGGCTTTTGCGCCCGGCCTTGCCGGTTCCCCAATAATGCGTGACGCAGACACCGGCGGCCAGGCTCGCAACCGCCGATACGATGTCGACCAGCTCGAAGCCGACGAAGTTCGACCAGAGGAATTGAACCGAGGCAAACGTACCGCCGATCACCGCCAGCGGGAACCAGACGGCCATCGTTTCTCGCCAGGTGCTCATGGTGCGAACCAGCCAGAACGGGATAAGGAGCGACAGGATCGGCAAGATTCTGCCGGAGGTTGCGCTCAAGGTCTGCACATCGAGGCCGGTGACATCGCTGAGCGTGCGAATGGGAATTCCGATGCCGCCCCAGGCCACGGGGGCGGTGTTGGCGATCAAGCAGAGCAGGGCGGCCTCGAACGGCTGGAAGCCGAGCCCGACCAGGAACGCGGCAGAAATGGCGACCGGCGCACCGAAGCCGGCGGCGCCCTCGATGAATGCCCCGAAACAGAAGGCGACAAGCACCGCCTGGAGCCGGCGGTCGGACGAGAGCCGGGCCACCGAAGCCTTCATGATCTCGAACTGGCCGCTATAGACCGTGACGTCGTAGAGGAACACCGCCGCGACGATCAGCCAGATAATCCGCAGCAGCGCGAAGACCACACCCACGGCTGCGCTGGCCGCGATCATTCGGGCGGGCATGCGGAACACAGTCCAGGCGACGCCGCACGCGGTGAAGAGCCCGAGGAGGGCGGCCTTCCAGGCGCTGACTTTCCCGCTGGCCAAAAGCAAAAGCAAGACGAGCACCGGCAAAGAGGCCGCGGCCGTCGAATACACCCAGTGGCCCAGGGGGTCGTAGCGTTGAATCCACACGGCAGCCAGGTCTCCTTGATCTCGGGCCAGAAACTGCGGAATGGACGGCATTCGCAGCCGTTGTCTCTAGGGAAAGCCGCGCGCGACCATCTCACCTTACGTCCGGTCGAGGGGTGGGGAAAGAGCGTTCCCCAACCTGCCCTCAAGAAGGGTCACCGGGAGGATCACGAGGCTGATGACATTCGTCACCGTCGAGATGGAGTCTTGACCAGGAAGCCAGATTGGGTTTTATTCTAGTAGTCGCCTTCGTGCGTGAAGACGAGGATGACAAGACGACCTACAAGGAGCTTTGGGTGCACATCGAGATAGCGACTCGTCATGGGGAGCTGGATCCCGAGCAATATCGCTACATACACGATAAAGCCGAGAAGCTGCTCAAATATTTCGGTCGCTTGATGGCGATTGAAGTCGCGGTGGACCACGGCAAGTATGCCTGGGAGGTGGAGATTCTGGTTTCGGCCGAGCACAAGCACGACTTTGTGGCACGGGAATCAGGGTCGACACCGGAAGCGGCGATGGACCTGTGTGTTCACAAGATCGAGCATCAGCTCAGGCGGTACAAGGAACGGGTTCAGCACCACAAGGGCGATGTCACTCATGGCAGCCCACCAGGTAGGTCGTCCGAGCATTCTCAGACGCCCGAGGCGGCGGAAGGCGATTCCGACGAGGTCTAAGCCGGCTTTCGACCCTGAATCGATCATCTCCGGGCAGGCGCCAGTGGACACAACGTCGCGCGGGCTGGCCCTAATTGGTCGCGGCGGCGTTGATAGATGGTCTGGGCGTCGTAGACTGGACCCCGGGCGTCGAGACAGGGGAGCGGCGGCCCGTCGTTGGAGGGGCGGATGAAGCTATTGGATTTCGTCGTTCGTGAGTCGATTATCGTGGACCTGCAAGCCACCGGTAAGGAGCAGGCGATCCGCGAGATGGTCGGCAGTCTTCATCGCGCCGGGCGGTTGGCCAAGGACGATGTCGAGAGCGTGATTCGCGCCGATCCTGGGGCGCGAGGAGCTCGGGTCGACGGGCATCGGTCAGGGTGTGGCGGTCCCGCACACCCGGCATCCGACGCTCCAGCGCCTGGTCGGCACAGTCGCCTTGTCGCACCGAGGTGTCGATTTCGACGCATTGGACGGCGAGCCGGTCGATATTTTCTTCCTCCTGGTCTCGCCTCAGAACCAACCCGGTGACCATCTCCGGGCCTTGGAGAATATTTCACGACATTTGAAAGACGAGCGATTCGTCGATTTCCTGCGTCAGGCCCGGTCGCGCGAAACGTTGGTGGAAGTCCTGGAAAAAGCCGACCGCGGTTCGACGTGATGGAACGATGAGGGCCGCCGGTGAGTCGCGCGAGCTCGTAGAGAGCACGGTGGTCGCTTGTCTAAAGCCCACGCCGATCGAGCCGCCGATGAGCCATGATCCGACGATCGCCCGTCGCCAAGTCGAGGTGACGAACAGTTTGGGCCTGCACATGCGGCCGGCCAACAAGTTCGTCGAGCTGGCGTTACAATTCCAGGCAGATATTCGAGTGCATTACAACGGCAATGAATTCAACGGCAAGAGCATGCTGGAGCTGACATCGCTGGCCGCCGAGCGCGGGGCCCGTCTGGAAGTCGAGGCGCGCGGGCCCGACGCGGCCGCCGCCGTGACCGCGCTCGCCGAACTCGTCGATTCTCAGTTCTACGAAGACGAGAACGGCGAGCCGACCGAAACGGTGCCACCCATGGAGCCGGCTTCATGAGCCTACCGATTCATGGCCGATCATCTGGCATATGACAAAAGCCACCAAGGTGCGTCTGCGATTTGCCAAAAACGGTGATCTTCGCCTGGTCAGCCATCACGATCTCATGCGCTGCCTCGAGCGGATGCTCCGCCGCGCACAAATTCCCATCGCTTCGAGCCAGGGGTTCAACCCGCGGCCCAAGATCACGTTTGCCCTGGCCCTGGGTCTGGGTATCGAAGGTCGCCGCGAAGTTGTGGACCTCGAATTGTCCAAGCCGCTCGACCCACTTGAGCTATTGCAGCTCTTGAGGGCTGTGGCGCCGCCCGGTTTTGAATGGATCGATGCCCGCCCACTGCCGCCGGATGCCCGCC
The DNA here is from genome assembly GCA_963781785.1 of uncultured Isosphaeraceae bacterium. Classification (GTDB taxonomy): domain Bacteria; phylum Planctomycetota; class Planctomycetia; order Isosphaerales; family Isosphaeraceae; genus CAWAHD01. The sequence continues at coordinate 4,343,553 of CAWAHD010000002.1, forward strand.
CGCCCAAGCCCCGGACGGTCGAGTATTGTTTTCCGGTCGAGGTTAGCCGCCGCGCCGCAGCCGCGGCCAGTCTGCAAACGCTCCTTTCAAGCCCGAGCTGGCTGTTCAAGCGGCTCAGGCCCGGGCGCGAATCGACCTTTGACCTCCGCCCGCAATTGACCGCAGCCGAATTGACGGGCGAGGGTCTGTTGCGATTTCGTCTCAAAGTCTCCCCGGACGGCTCTGCTCGTCCGGAAGAGCTGCTCGCAGCGCTCGCCTTGGGCGACCTCCTGGACCACGGGGCCGTACTGACCCGCACCGACATGGAGCTCGACGGGTGACTGAACCCATCCGTGTCATGTTTCCGCCGTTCGACCACTCAATACAAAAAAGACGCCGTACTGTTCGGCGCATGTCCCGGAAAGACACCGCATGAAGAAAGAAATGCTGATCAATGTCCTCCAGCCCGAGGAATGTCGAATCGCCATCATCGAGGACGGCGTTCTCGAAGAGCTCTACGTGGAGCGAACCAGCCACGAGAGCTACACGGGAAACATTTACAAGGGCCGGATCGTCAATCTCGAGCCGGCCATCCAGGCGGCCTTCGTCGACTTCTCAGTGGGCCGCAACGGCTTTTTGCACGTTTCGGATGTCGAGCCCCAGTACTTCGATCGGAACCCGATGGGTCCAGACGTGCCGGAGGCTTTTGAGCGCAACCGCAGGCGAGAGCGGCCCCGCGATCGAGAGCCGGGCCGCGGCCGGGATGACCGCCGCCGGGCTCCAGCACCGGCTCCACCTCCCGAGCCGATCAACCTTCCGCCCGGTTTGCCGCCGTCCTCTCTGCCGCGGATCGAAGAGCGGCCACGGGAGCGTGAGCGCGGACGGGAACGCGAACGGGACCGGGACCGCGACCGGGGTCGCGAGCGGGAGCGGCCCGACCAATCGGTCCGGGGCCGACGCGATCGATCCGAGCCGCCGGCCCGGCGGTTTGGAGAGGGATTGGTCGAGCCTGGCGAGCTCCCGCCCGAGCCGCCGATACCACCCGAGCCGGCGCTAGAGGAGCCGCGGCTGCCATTTGCCGACGAGCCGCCGGAGATCCTGGATCGACAGGAATCACCCGCCATCCCGGCATGGCCGGTAAGCGACGAGGGAAGCTGGGACGAGGACTTGCTGCGGCGAAGCTCCGAAGAGCTTCTCACCGGCCAGGGACCGGAACTGATTTTCGAGGAAGAACCCTTCGGTGGACCGATCGAGGTCCACGAAGAACGGATCGATGAGCCGTTCGGCTTCGTCGAGCCGTTCGACCCCGACCTGCCACCGAGCCGGACCCAGCGACCGCGGAGCCCGTCTCGTCCCGGCGAAGCCGAAGGGCCGGACCGAGGGCGGGTGCGTGGACCCGCTCAGTTTCCGGCGGAACCTGAACCCAAGGACAGGACAGACCGGCGAACTCGTGAACCCGGAGCAGGGTCATCGCCGGGCCGAGAGCCAAGACGGGGGCGAGGGCGCGGGCGAGGGAATCCGGCCGGTCCCCCCACCCGGGCAGTTCCCCCACCGCCGGACCTGGAGGAAGGTTCATTCGCGCCGGACATCCCAGCCGGCACCGGCTCCGATGATCGGAGCTGGCAGCCCGATCTCGGCGATACTTCGCGAACCGACGAGCCTCCGCGGCGCCGCGGAGGACGCGCGGCCATCCGCTCGCGCGGAGGGGAGTGGGACCGCGAGGGGGCCGGGCGGCCGGCCCCGGGTCCGAGCCCAACGCGCGGGCAGGCTCCCCCTGACGATGCCGAGGCGGAAGGCGGCCGAGCACCGGCTTCCGATCGCCCGGGCGAGGCCGATCGGAGGCGAGCCCAGGGACCGCCGGAACCCGGCCGCGACCGATTGGTGCCTCACGCACGGGCCGGCGAGCCCGGCTACGTCCCACGCCGCGAGCGCCTGCGTTCCGGCGACTCGGCGTTCGGGGCCGACATCTTTCCATCCGGCGCCGAGTGGACCGAGAGCAGCATGGAACCCGGCCCGGCCCGCGAGATCGACCCCCGCACAGCCGAGCTCCTGGAAGACGACGATTCCGGCACCGCAGCCGATACCGGCGCCCTCGGCACGAGCCGGTCCGACCCGCGGCGACGGCGGTCGCGGCGGCGAGGACGGCGGCGAGAACGCCCCAGATCCGGGCCTGCTTCGTCGGCCCCGTCGACTCCGGGGGAAGAACTCGAGGCCGACTTCGATGATCTCGGCTTCGAGGCCGAAGCTTCAAGGTCCTTCGACGTTGAACACGCAGCGGAGGAAGACGCGCTCGGGGAATTCGATGACCTTGGGCCAGACGAGGTCGGGCGGACAGGGCGGGATGTGCTCGACGAGGATGACTATATCGACACCGAGCGGACTGCCGTGGCGCGCGGTCCAGTGGAAGAGGAGATCGACAGCGAGCTCGAGCAGGAGATCCGCCGGGAAATCGACGAGATCGAGGAGCTCGAGCGCGAAATGGGGCTGCGCGCTCCGGCTGACGCCCGCCCGCGGCGAGGCGACGAGCCGGCGCGAGGCGGGAGGTCGCCGCGTGGCCGCGGACCCGTCAAGCCGCCAATCCAGGACATCTTCCGCCGCGGTGATGAAGTGCTGGTCCAGGTCATCAAGGAGAGCATCGGCACCAAGGGACCGACCCTCTCGACCTATATCAGCATCCCCGGGCGTTATCTGGTGCTCATGCCAGGGCTCAACCGGGTCGGCGTCTCACGCAAGATCGTCGATGAAGGCCAGCGCCGCAAGCTTCGCGAGATCATGAACGAGCTCAACCCGCCCAAGGGCCTGGGCTTCATCGTCAGGACCGCCGGCCTCGAGCGAACCGAGCGCGAGCTGGCCCGCGACCTCGCCTACCTGCTGCGGCTCTGGAAAGTCATCCTCCGCCGCATCAAGAAATCCAAGGCGCCGACTCCCATCTACCAGGAATCGGACATGATCATCCGGACCATCCGCGACATCTTCAACTCGGAGATCGACACGATCTGGATCGACGAGCCGTCGGCGTTCGAGCGCGCCCAGGACTTCCTGCGGATCGTCATGCCCCGATTCGTCTCCCGGCTCAAGCTCTACGACGAAAAGGTGCCCCTGTTCCACCGGTACGGCATCGAGGATGAGATCGCCAAGATCCAGCGGCGGCACGTCCCTTTGCCCGAAGGAGGCTCGATCGTCATCGATCAGACCGAAGCCCTGGTGGCCATCGACGTCAATTCGGGCAATTTCCGGGTCGAAGACGATGCCGAGCGCACCGCCTACGAAATGAACCTGAGAGCGGCCAAGGAGATCGCGCGCCAGCTCCGGCTGCGGGACCTGGGGGGTGTGATCGTCAACGATTTCATCGATATGCGCGAGGAGCGGCACGGCCGCGGCGTGGAGCGGGCGCTGCGCGAGGCCATCAAGCGCGATCGCGCTCGAACCAAGGTCCTGCGCATGAGCGCTTTCGGCTTGATCGAGATGACTCGCCAGCGGATCCGCCCCAGCCTGAAACGGTCGATCTACGAAGACTGCCGCCACTGCGGTGGAGCGGGCGTCGCCAAGACCGCCGAGAGCATGGCCATCGACGTGATGCGGCTCCTGGCGCTGGCCACGCACCGTGAGGAGATCCGCCGCATCGTCGTCACCGTGCATCCCCATGTGGCCACGTACCTGAGCAATCGCAAACGGAAGCAGATCGCCAAGTTTGAAGCCGAGTGCAACATGACGATCCAGGTGGGGTTCGCCGACGAAGCTCCGGCGGAGCATTTGAAGATCGAATGTTACGACTCGGGCGGCAACGAGGTGCGGCCGTTCCCCCAGCCCGCCACGACCCATAAACGGGGGCACTGACCGGTTTGAATAGACCCGCGCCGCGCTCAGGCGCAAGCCTGTGACTCGCTTGCCGCCCGGCGCGGTGCGGATCGTCGTTGCGGGTTCTTGCCTCCAAGAATCCCGGCTTCCACACCTGGGGAAATCGTCAGATGGCCTTTGCTCCCACTCCCCCATATCCGCTGGGCCGGCCGCGCCGGCTCCGCGGCCATCCCCGCTTGCGCGACCTCGTCCGCGAGACCCGCCTGAGCGTGCACGACCTGATCTACCCGCTCTTCGTCTATCACGGATCGAACCTGCGGCGCGAGATTCCGTCGATGCCCGGTCAATACCAGTACTCGCTCGACCGGCTCGAGGGCGCCGTGACCGAAACGGCCGAGCTGGGCGTGCCGGCGATCATCCTCTTCGGCATCCCCGACCACAAAGACGCGCGCGGCTCGGCCGCCGTGCGCGACGACGGAATCGTCCAGGAGGCCATCCGGGTCGCCCACCGGGCGGCGCCCGATCTTCTGGTGATAACCGATTTATGTTTTTGCGAATATACCGATCACGGGCACTGCGGCCCATTGGCTGAGATTGGCGGGCGAATCGACGTCGACAACGACGCCACGCTCGCACTCCTGGCCGAGCAGGCGGTCAGCCACGCGCGCGCCGGGGCAGACATGATCGCTCCCTCGGGCATGATCGACGGCATGGTCCAGGCGATTCGCCATGCGCTCGACCTGGCCGGCTATAGCCACCTGCCGATCATGTCGTACGCTGCCAAGTTCGCCAGCGCGTATTACGGTCCGTTTCGCGATGCGGCCGAGAGCGCGCCCAGCTTCGGCGATCGGCGGACATACCAGATGGACCCGGCCAACGCGCGCGAAGCACTTCGCGAGGTGGCCCTCGACCTGGCCGAAGGAGCCGACATTGTCATGGTGAAGCCGGCCCTGGCATACCTCGACATCGTCTTTCGAGTGAAAGAGGCCTGTAACGTGCCGGTGGCAGCCTACAACGTCTCCGGCGAATACGCCATGGTCAAGGCCGCGGCCGCAAGCGGCTCGATCGACGAGTGGCGGATCGTGCTCGAAACCCTCACCGGCATCAAGCGCGCCGGCGCTGATATGATCCTGACATACCATGCGCTCGACGCGGCGCGATGGATGCGACAGGGTTGATCGCAAGATGGAGGCTGTCCCCGAAAGCCGCGAAATCGAGGAGAGGATGATACCGAGGATATGGACGAGACAACCCCCGCCTTGTCGAAGCCCGATTTTCGACTGCGGAAAAGCCGCGAAGCATTCGCGCGCGCAAAGCGTGTGATTCCCGGAGGCGTGAACAGCCCGGCGCGAGCCTTCGGCGCCGTCGGCGGCGAGCCTCCGTTCATCGAGTCGGCCAGCGGAGCTCATCTGCACGACCTGGACGGCCACACCTACGTCGACTTGGTCGGCTCGTGGGGGCCGATGATCCTCGGGCACGTGCATCCCACCGTCCGCGAAGCCGTGGCCGCGACACTCGGCTTCGGGTCGAGCTTCGGCGCGCCGACGGTCCGCGAGGTCGAAATTGCCGAGGTCGTGGCCGCAGCGGTTCCGTCGATCGAGAAGGTGCGGTTCGTCTCGTCCGGGACCGAAGCGACGATGTCGGCAGTCCGGCTGGCGCGGCGTCACCGGCCGTTCGAAGATCATCAAGATGACCGGCCACTACCATGGGCACGTCGATGCCCTGCTGGTCCAGGCCGGCTCGGCTGCCACGACACTGGGAACCCCCGACAGCCCGGGCGTCACGCCCGGGGCCGCGCAGGACACGATCCTCTGCCCCTATAACGACGCCCAGGCGATCGGCGATGCCCTGGCACGGTTCCCGCGCCAGGTGGCGGCCATCATCCTGGAGCCGATTGCCGGAAACATGGGCGTGGTGCTGCCGGAGCCGGGCTACCTGGCAGCGCTGCGCGAGCTGACGGCAAGAGACGGTGCTCTGCTCATCTTCGACGAGGTCATCACGGGCTTCCGCGTCGCCTTCGGCGGCGCGCAGGCGCTCTTTGGAATCACGCCTGACGTAACCGCACTGGGCAAGATTCTCGGCGGCGGCCTGCCTGCCGCGGCCTACGGAGCCTCGGCCGCGATCATGGACCACGTTTCGCCCGCCGGTCCCATCTTCCAGGCGGGCACGCTCTCCGGGAACCCCCTGGCCATGGCCGCGGGGCTAGCCACCCTGCGCCTCTTGCGCGACCAGCCGCCCTATGAGCGGCTAGAGGCCCTTTCGGCCCGCCTGGCCGAAGGACTCGACCGCGCGGCCGCCGACGCGGGGATTCCGCACGTCGTCCAGCGCACGGCAGCATGATGACGCTGTTCTTCCATGACGGGCCAGTCCGCAACTATGCCGACGCCCGCCAGAGCGATACCCGGCTCTTCGGCCGGTTTTTCTGGGAGATGCTCGCGCGCGGCGTCTATCTTCCATGCAGCCAGTTCGAGGCTCTCTTCATCTCGGCGGCACACACCACCGACGATATCGACCAGACCACCCTCGCGGCTCGGGCAGCGCTCAAGGCAGCCCGGGGCGGGTGAGTCGGTCGCGGTCGTTCGTTCGAGCGCCACCGCCCTTGCCACCGGGCGACTCCGCGCGTAGGATCGTATGTCAGGTCATCTGACAATTGTCATGGATGTTCTCCCGGCGACGACCGGAGCCGACCCATGTCTATCTCGGTCACGTGCGAGTGCGGGCAGGCATTCGAGACATCGGAAGCGAACGTCGGCGCTCGCGTACGCTGTCCGGATTGCGGGCGCGAGCTAACCGTGCCCAAGCCCGCACCGCCCCCGGAGTTGTTGTACCTCCCGGAACTACCGGAATCGACGGCCACCAGCGGCAAGGCGATCGCGAGCCTCGCACTGGGCGTCCTTTTCTTCTTCGCGTGCTTGAGCGGCGTGCCTGCGATCATGCTCGGCCGCAAGGCCCTTCTCGACATCAAGCTGAGCGGCGGTCGGCTCGGCGGCAGCGGCATGGCGGTCGCCGGGATCATCTTTGGGCTGATCGGTTGCCTCCTCACACTCGGGCTGTTCCTGCCCGCGGTTCGTTCGCCCCGCGAGGCCGCGCAGCGCGCCCAGTGCACAAACTACCTCAAGCAGATTGGCCTCGCCATGCATCACTATCACGACACCTACGGCAGCCTGCCTACCGCCGCGATCACCGACAAGAACGGCAGAGCGCTATTGAGCTGGCGCGTCACCATCCTCCCCTATCTGGAATCAGGCGATCTTTACGCGAAGTTCCACCTCGACGAGCCGTGGGACAGCCTGCACAACCGCTCCCTCATCGGCGCGATGCCAAGTGTCTACGCGTGCCCCAGTGATCGCACAGCAAAACCAGGGATGACCGGCTACCAAGTTGTCATCGGGGCCGATACGGCCTTTACCTCGGACTTCAGGTCGTTGCAGTTCAAGGACTTCTCGGACGGTCTTTCGGACACCATCGTCGTCCTCGAGGCCAAACCCGGCGTTCCCTGGACCAAACCCGAGGATCTCCAGTTCGGCATGGGCCTGCCTCTCGTGGGCCTCGGCAATCCGGACGGCTTCCACGTCAACGGCTACAACGCCCTGTTCGCCGATGGCTCCGTCCGGTTCCTCAAGTACTCAATCGACCCGATGGTGTTCCACGCCCTCCTCACCCGCAACGGAAATGAAGTGATCTCCTTCGACCAGTATTAGGGGTAATGGCGTGAGGGCTCCTCCAATAACGATCTTCACCTCGATCGAGCATCACGCACCAGCACTCAATCGAAATCAGGACGCATCTCCAGCGTCGGAGGTTGTGTCGTTCTCATCGAGTCGGGCCTTCAAGTGCCGGGTCGCCGAGCGCGGGCTGTCGGCGCGGACGACCGCGCTGCTCACGGCCACCCGGAGGGCACCCGCTTCCAGCACCCGGTCGAGGTTCTCCTCGTTGATCCCGCCGATTGCAAACCAGGGGAGCGAGGTCGTCTCCGCGGCCAGGCTGACATAGCCCAAGCCCGCCAGCTCGGGCTCCGAGAATTCCTTGGTCGCACTGGGAAAGACAGGCCCGACGCCCAGGTAACTGGCACCCGCGAGGATCGCGGCGTCGAGCTGCGAGCCGTTGTGCGTCGAGACGCCGATCAGCGCGGCGGGGCCGACGATCCGCCGGGCATCCCGCAGCGCCAGGTCTTCCTGGCCAAGATGGACGCCGTCGCAGCTCGCGAGGCGAGCCAGGTCGGACCGGTCGTTCACGATCAAGGGTACCCGCGCCTGGGCCGTCAGGATACGAATCTCCCGAGCCCGGCGCAAGAGCTCGCGGTCCGGGAGATTCTTCTCCCGGTACTGAATCACATCGGCACCGCCGGCCAGGGCCTCGCGCACGACCCAGGTCAGGTCGCCGAGTGTCCTCTGTTCGCCGATCAAGACCATCAGCCGGGTGGCACCAAGCCCCCGATGGGCGGCCACCGCCGTCATCGTCAGCTTTTCCAGCGTGTAAATGTCATACCGCAACACTTCAAATCGGCCGGCGAGCCAGACATCGACCAGCTTGCTGTACTCCTCCAGAGACCGCAGAGCCTCGCCGATTCGCTTGAAGTTCGCCGCGAGGACGGCGCGCGGATTCTCGCGGATCTGCTCGGACGGGGTCATGATGTGAGTGCCGACGTCTTCTCGGGTGTCACGCGAGCTGAGCAAGAGGTGGGTATCAAGCCCGCGCTCGGCCTCGGAGAGCCGGTGGCGCACTTCCTTGAATCGCCTGGTGAGCCCGGGATCATCGAGCACGAAACGGACGTAATCCTCGGCGACCCGCAAGCCCTCCCGCGCGCGATTGGCCGAGGCGTCGAGAATTCGCCCCAGGTCGACGCCTCCCCCGGGCTCGCTCAGGTCGAGCGGGGCAATCCCGTCGGCCAGGGGGAGCGGAGCCGTCTCGGCCAGGGTGGTCTCCGTCAAGCGTTCGCGCAAAATCTCGTGCTCGACGCCAGCGGCCTTCAGCAAGTCGGATGCCGGACCGCTGGAAGCAAGCAAGCCCGCCAGCAGATGCTCGGTCCCAACTTCGCGCTTGCGGTCAAGGCCGCGGGCGTGCATGGAAGCCTCGTTCAAGACCAGCCGCAGATCGGGCGAAGGGGGCAGGAGTTGCGATGCCGCCGTGGCCGGTCGGCCCTCAGCCTCGCCCTCGAGTTCGCTCAGAAAAACGAGGATTTCCGGCTCGAGCTCGGCCCAGAGCCGATCCGTCAGAACGCCGCACTCTGCAAGCAGTTCCGCAGCCCGGCTCTCGGACTCGGCGGCCAGGGCGGCCAGCAGGTCAAGCGGCTCGACAACGATCGCGGCTCGACGCCTCGCCAACTGGTCGGCGCGCCACAATGCTCGCTCCGCACCCGACGTGAACGACTCGAACATGACTCGCGGGACTCCTTAACTTGCAGTCGCAGTCGCCCGGCCAGCGGAGCCGTTCGTCGCTGCCCTGGCATGACTGATTGGCTTCCTCGGGTTCATGGGGCCGTCCACATGCGATTCGGGGCGGCACATCTCTTGAAATTCGAGGCACCAGGTCGCATGATGAATCATGATGCTGGCGAGCCTCCGCTTCCAGCGGTCTCGCCGCCACCGCCTGGGGGAAACGAAGTCAAAAAGCCCCTGCGCGGCAGGTTGAATTCTCCCGCCCCCACCGCCTCACTCACAAGGACCTTCACGTGATCCACCGGATGTTTCTGGTCTCGGCTCTCGCTCTTTTGGCTGGCCTCCTGGCCCTGGCTCCGCTGGCAGTCGTAAGGGCTGCCGACGACGCCAAGAAGAAGACCTCTGTTCTCGAGTTCAAAGTCAAGGATATCGACGGCAAGGAAGTTGACCTGGCCAAGTACAAAGGGAGTGTCCTCCTGATCGTCAACACGGCCAGCCAGTGCGGCTATACACCACAATACAAGGATCTGGAGTCGATTTACGAGAAGTACAAGGACCAGGGATTCGAGGTCCTCGCCTTCCCAGCCAACGAGTTCGGTGCCCAGGAGCCCGGCTCCAACGAAGAGATCAAGGAGTTTTGCTCCACCAAGTACAAGGTCAGCTTCCCGCTGTTCTCCAAGATCGTCGTCATGGGCGAGGGGATCGATCCGCTTTACGAATTCCTCACGAGCGAGTCGACCAACCCCAAATATTCCGGCAAGATCCCCTGGAACTTTACCAAGTTCCTGGTCAACAAGAAGGGTGAGGTTATCGGCCGCTTCCAGCCCAAGGACAAGCCGACGGGAGAGACCGTCACCTCGGCGATCGATAAGGCGCTGGCTGAGAAGTGATCCCAGGGGCTGACCCAGGGTCGGCCCGCGGCTGCTCAGCGTCGGGGGGGCAAGGCGACTCGCCCTCCCCGATTCGGAGACCTGTCTCATGTCGACAGCCAGCCAGATCCTGTACACGGCTGATGAATTTGCGCGCCGCCCCGACCCTGGCTATCCCGAAGAGCTGGTGCGAGGAAGGATCGTCGCCATGCCGCCACCCAAGCCCCGTCATGGGCAGGTCTGTACGAGAGTCGTGCGGATCGTCGGCAATTACTCAGATGATCACGATCTCGGTCATGTCGTGAGTAACGATTCAGGGGTGATCACCGAGCGCGGGCCAGACACCGTGCGTGGGGCAGATGTTGCTTTCTACTCGTATGACCGAGTGCCGCGGGGATCGCTTCCGACGAGCTATCTCCCGACTCCGCCGGACCTGGTGTTCGAGGTTCGCTCACCGGACGATCGCTGGGCGGCCGTTCTCAGCAAGGTCGCCGAATATCTGAGCGCAGGGGTTGCCGTTGTCGCAGTTCTCGACCCGGAACGGCGAACGATCCACCTTTTCGAGGGCGAAGCTCCCGTCCGCATCCTTTCGGAAGACGATGAGCTGTCGATTCCGTCAGTGCTGGGTGAGTTTCGTGTGGCGGTCAGCCGCTTCTTTGACTGAGCGAAGCGTGCAAGGGCTCTGTGCCGCCGAGCACCGCGTGCAGGCTATCGGTCTTCGACGTTGCTGGTGGTCGTAGTGGGAACGGAAAACCCGCGGCCACCCGGCTGCCCGGGTGGCAGCCCGCCGGCTTCGAGGGGGATCTTGGGCTCATCATAGAGCCGCAGGTAGCGATAGTAGACCTCCAGGGTGAGCGCGGCCAAGGCCGTGCAGTAAATGCGGCCGCCCTTGGCACCATACTGGCTGCCATCGGGGTCCCAGCTTCCCGTCTGATGCCCCGAGGTGCGCTGAAGATGCACGATCCGGTCGCGGATCTGAGAATTCCAGCGCGACCAGGGCTGGCCGCCATGCTGGTAGAGAGCCAGGGTGGCGTAGTACCAGTAGTAAACGTTCGAAGGACCCCTGTCGGAATCATTGCGAAGCAAGTGCTCGGCTGCCTCCGTACTGGCAGGGCCAGGACCGCCGACCCCCATGAACTGGCGGCACACCCAGGCTTCGGCCGTCATCGTCGGGGTCACCGGCTCCCAGGGCTGATACCGGGCCAGACCCTTGTCCTGGCCGGTCGCGACCTGGTCGAGCCAGAGCAAGGTGCCGCGGCGGACTGAAGTCTCGCCCGGGATCGGGATGCCCACCTCCTTGGCCGATTTGAGGCTCATGACGACCCAGCCCAGGATACTCGTGTCGCCCACCGCCGCGCCAGGCGCGTACCGCCAGGCCATCTGGTCCTTCGCCCGGCGCGGACCAGGAACGCCACGGCTTGCTCGACCGGATCGTGCAGGTGATCGTCACCGGTCAAGGCGTAGGCCTCACACAGAGCCAGGGTCGCCATTGCGTGACAGTACATGCCGACGACCTGGCTTCGGCCTCGCAGGTCGCCATCGGGCTTTTGCTGTCGGAGCAGGAAATCCAACCCTCTTCCCACCGCGTCGGCATAACGTCCTTCGGAGTGGGTATACCCGGCCCCCAGGTAGGTCAAGAGGGCCAAACCCGTCAGGGCCGTATCGGCCTCCCAGTAGGCACACTCGCCGAAGCAAGTCTCCCCGGCAGGGCAGTGGACCGTGAAGTCATCGTCGCCCTTCACGGGCGTTCCATCCTCGTAGCGAGCGATCCCGCCATCCCAGCGGCCGTCGTCGTCCTGATGGCGGGTCAGCCAATCGAGGGCACGCTCGACGGCCAGCTCGCTGGCGGCGCTCGCACCAATGTGCTGCGCGGCTCGACCGGTCAGGATCGAGTCTCGATTGATAGATCTTGGGAATTTCGGCAAGCGTGCGGACGCCGGGACGATCGCTCAGTGCCGCCAGTCCCGAGCGTCCGGAGGGCGTGGGACGCGGTTTCGGAGTGGCTCGGGCCGGCGGAATCTGTCCGCCAAGGCCGATTGATCGGTCGAGCGGCAGCGGTGCCAAGGGCGACCCCCCCTGCCCTGTCTTTGGCGGGCCGACTGCCGGGCCCGGCCGGGTGGGACCACTCTCGGGGCCACGCCCCGGCGTTCCTCGCTCCGGAACAAGCATTGCCGTCATCCCGGCACGATTGCGATCGATTGTCTCGAACCGTTCAGGCCGGAGCCGCCGATCAGCTCGCAAGGCAAGCTCGGGGATCCTTGAACCTAGCCCCGTCACTCCGCCCTCGGTCCGATCCGCCTCGGTCGCCCCTGGCGGCCCCGATAGATCGGCTCCTCGGTCGATTTCCGCCAGGTTGGGCGGCAAAGGTGCAACCGGCGAGGGAGCGCTCCCGCGATCCTTCGAAGCGGGATTGATGCGTGGCTCCGGCGGCGTACCACCGGCGGCGAGCTGAGGTGCCTCGGGTATCACCGTCGCCACCGCGGCCGCGGGCGCGGGCTCCTGACCGAAAACGGGAATGGGTTGGGCGGGACTCATCGCCTGCGGTCGAGATACCTGCAGCGTTCGATCAGCCAGGTCGATCGGAGCGTCGACGAGGTCCCACCGTGGCGCCTGTGGTCGCGCCGCATTGGCAGTCGCCAGGCGAGCCATCGTGCTCGGTGCCGGTGCTCCTCCGCCGGGCTCGGGCTGTGTCCGTTCGACCAGAGGGGAGACACGAATCCGGCGAATGTGCGTCTCTGCGCCGAATCACGCCGGCGTGAGCCCAATGCCCACGGAAACCCAGGAAGCGTGCTTCCATAGAGCACCAGGCCAAGATGGGCAGCCACAGAAAGCACAAGGCAATTGCGAAGCGCCCGACGCGATCGCCAGCTCGACCAGACCAGAAGGGCCAGGCCGAGAGTCGTCAGCCCCAGGATCACCCAGGTGCCGAGATCGGCCTTGAGCAGGAGCAGGAACGACTCTAGGTCCAGTCCGGTCATGATCTCTTGTCTCAGAAAACGGCCAAAACTCTGATTCGAGGTGTCTTTGCTACGGCTCCACTCCGCGGCCGTACCGTCGGATCAGGTCGCTTTCTTCATCCGAGCGGATGGAGAACTGATGAGGCGGCCGGGCCGAGGCGGTCGAGCCGCCATGCCCCGGGTCTGCCTTGAGCATCGGTGGCCGTGACCCGTGGGGCGCGATTGCGATTGTGGGCGCTGAGATCGGTGCGGTCAAGGCGATCGCGTCGATCGTCTCCGCTCCCAGCCGATCGAGGTCGCCAGCCAGTTTTTCGATGCGGGTGAGTAAACCGTCGTACGCCACCAGGGCCAGGGTGGCAATGACGACGCCCGTGGAGAGTGGACTCAGCGCCGAGGCCAGGGCGGGTCCCCACGCCGAGGCAGCGTTTGCGCTTCCCTCCAGTGCACGCCCCAGCGCGAACAGGGTGCCGAGCAAACCCAGAAGCGGGGCCAGCGCGGCGATTCGCCGGAGCGTTCCCACATTTCGCCGCAGGCGCTCTGTCTCGACTCGGTGCGCCAGTGCGACGGCGCGTTCGAGGTCGGCTGCCGGCCTCCCCCAGCGCCTCACAGCGGCCAGGGCTACCCGCGCCGCCGGGCTCGGATTGAGCTCACAATGATCGAGTGCTTGTCCGCAATCGAGCTTGCCATCGTGAAGGCGATCCAGAAACCGCGCGGTGAATAAAGGCGGCACAATCTTGCGCCGTCGCAGAACGATCAGGCGGTCCAGCAAGACAAGCAGCCCCAGCCCGACGCAAGCGGTCATGCCTCCCCAGGTCACGCGATCGGCAGGCGGGGTGCGCGCGTACCAGGCAACGAGCCACTCGCCGGACTGTCGGGCTCGTTCCGTGAGCAGTTCAAGCTCCCCTCCCGAGCGAAGAGACGACCCAGGCTCGGCGGCCGCCGTCGCCAAGGAATGGTCATGCCCGGGGCCCGTTTGAGAGCGCTCGTCGGAAGACGGTGTATCCGCGGCTGCCGCAAGGCGTGCGGCCAGCAGCACGAGCACGCCACCAATCAGGAATCGCGTGCAGTGTCCAGCAGTTGACGGGCATCGGCGCATGAATGAGGTCCTTCCCGGCGAATCGGGAGCCTTGATAGATGTAGCAAAAGTTTCCCAATCAACCCGGCTTCCTGGACCTGTCAACCCGGAGGGGAAAAGCCGCATCGATCGCGGTACGGTCGAGGTGTCCGCAGCGCTAACTCTTTCTTGTAGAATGAGTTGAGGCGGCGTGGGCACTGGCCGCCGCTCGGCGGAGCCGGGCCTCGGCGGCAACGGGCTCATTGGGAAACCGGGTCAAGAGCCTTTCATAAGTTTCGGCGGCGTCGGCCCATTGGTCGAGCCGTTCGTAAACTTTTCCCGCCTCGAGGAGCGCAGCGGCCTGCCAGCGCGGGGCCTTGTAGAGGATATCGACCTGCAGGAAGTCACGGAGTGCCTCGTGGAGATGATCCTGGTGAAAGTGAGCTTCTCCGTGCAGCACCAAGGCTTGCGCAGCCAGGTCGGTCTTGCCGCGGCGGTCGATGACGCTCTGGAATGCGGCTCGGGCTTCGTCCAATCGGCCGAGGCCGGCCAGGCTCTGGCCGGTGGCGAAATCCAGCTCGGGGATGGCCGGGTCGTCCGGGGTAAGGGTCGTCTTGAGCTCCTTGGCACCGTCGAGGGCTGGCTTCCACTGCTTCAAGGCAACCCAGCACTGAATCTGCTTGACCCTCACGGCCGGGACCCAGCCCTTGCGGTCGGTGGAGGCCGCTGGTTCCTTGAGGATCGCCGTGCAGCCAGCCAGCGCCGCGGCGGCATCCCCGTCCTGGAGAGCGGCCTCTGCGCAAGAAAATCGCTTCCCGGCGATACGGGCTGTCGGGGAATTCTGCGAGCAAGCGGTCAAGCACGGATCGGGCGGCACGCCAATCCTTGAGCTCGACTCGAGTTCGTCCCAGGCGATAGAGGACGGCGGGAAGCAGTCGGCGGATTGAATCCGCCGCCGCGTCAGGATTCACCTTGATTGCAGCCCCCACGCTTGGGCGCGCGTTGGGACTTCCGCCCTTTGTAGTCGAAACCGGCTTCGCGGCGGCTGCCAGAGGGTCGAGCAGCCGGACCACCTCGGCGTAGTTGCGTGCCAGGTTGGCCGACTCGGCCAGGTTGAAGCGAGCATCGGCGGCAAACGGGCTCTCGGGAAAGTCCTTGAGCAGTCTCGTGAAGACCTTGTCGGCTTCGCCCGGCTTTCCGGCGTCGATGAGCGACCATCCCGATTCGGCCAGGACAGCGTCGAGAGGCGTGCCGGCCGCTTTGAAAGAATCGCGTGCGGCCGGGTTGTCGACCAGGTGCTCAAATTCCCGTGCGGCATCCTCGTGACGGCCGACTTTACCCAGGAGGCGGGCGTGGGCCAGGCTCGCTTGCGCGGCCTGGACCGATTTCGAGAACCGTTCCGACACCGATCGATACGCCTGGAGAGCGGCGTCGCTCTCTTGGCTAGCCTCCAAGGCCCGGGCGTGAGCCAGGGCAATTTCCGGAACGAGCGGGCCGGCGGGTGCCAGCTCGAGCGCGGCGGCGAATTCCACCGCCGCGTCGGCCGGCTTACCGAGCTCCCACATGGCATTTCCCAAGCCAACTAGAGCGCGCACTCGCAACGTGGCGTCGGTCGCATTGCCCGGCTTGCCTGTCGGCGCCTCGGGGAGCTTGTCCGCCCTTGTCTCGGAGTGCGCGACCAGCCGGAACTGCTCGGCGGCACGGTCGGCTTGATGGGCCGCAAGGGACGCATCGGCCAGCCGCAGACGCGCTTCCGGGAGGGCCTTGCTGCGAGGAAATTGGTCGGCGAGCCTGGCAAGGTTCTTCCAGGCTTCGTCCAATCGTCCCAGACCGAGCCGAGCCATCGCCAGGTGCGCCAGGGCGAAATCGGCGACGTCGCCCCGGGGATTGGTGGCCAGATATTGCTCGAGCGCCGGGATTGCCTCGGCGTAACGTCCGGCATCGAGGTGAGCCTGGCCGAGCAGGAACTGGGCATCGGCCGTAACGGGGCCGGCCGATTCGCTCGCAAGCTTGGAAAGCACGCCGTCGGCCTCGGCGGAACGTCCAAGTGCTCGATAAGCCAGCGCCAGGTCATAGCGGGCGGCCAGCGCAACCGCCCGCGGCAGCTCCGGCGCTGGCGGGCCTTTCGCGGCTTCAGCGGCGGGAGCCAACAGCGACTCAAGAATGACCGCGGCTTCCCTGGGTTTCCCTTCCATTGCGGCCGCTCGGGCTTCGATCAGACGCACCTCGTTTCGGAGCGGACTGCCCGGATACCTGGCTGCGAACGTGCTGGCCAGACGCCCGGCCGTGGCCGGGTCGGCCCGGTCAAGCGCGGACTGGGCAGCCCGCTGGATGGCATCGTCGGCCCAGGGATCGCTTGGGGCCGATTCGGCGACTCGGAGGAAGTGTGCCTCGGCCTCGGCCGGATGGTTTTGCTTCAGCAGCGCCTCGGCCGATCGAAACTCCAGCGCCGGAACCAGCGGCGACTTGGGGAAATGCTTGATGGCCTGCTCGAGGGTGGACAGCGCTTCCCCGGCATGGTTTTGCTCGAGCTCGATGGTCGCCAGCTCGAAGGCAGCCCGGGCACCGAGAGGCTCCGAGGCATCGTCGGCCAGGGCGCGCAACAACACCTCGGCCTCACGCCGCCCGGTTGAGATGTGCCAGGGCCAGGCCGCGCTCGAGCCGGGCTTGCGGGCGCATTGCGCCGTGCGGGCGCCACTCGCTCGAGCGTGGTCAGTGCGTTGATGGCTTCGGCATATTTTCCAGCCGCCTTCTGGATCAGACCGATCTGCAGCCAGGCCCTGTCAACCCACTCGGGATGGTCTTTCTCGGCGAGCCCTTTCAGCACCTGGATGGCCCGGTCGCGCTCGCCCAGCTCGGCGAGCGTTCGCCCCAGGCCATAACGCGCTCGGTCGACCATCCGGCCTTGAGGATAAGACGAGATTGACCGCTCATAGGCGGTTTTTGCGTGGGAATAGTCTTCCAGACCGAAGCATGTGTCGCCCAGGTACGTCCAAGCCGTCTCTAGCGCCGGATGGACGGCCTTCGCCCCGGTGAACGTCTCGAGCGCCCTCCGCGCCGCCGGCAGATCACCCAGCAGGTACGAGACCTCTCCCAGCCGATAGCGGGCCGTCAGAGCCCGGGGCCCGTCGGGAGCGCCCTTGAGGAATTCCTCGAACTCCTGCCGAGCCTCCTGGTAACGGCCGAGATACAGACGCGCGTTGCCGAGACCAAACCGTGCGTCGTCACGGTCCAAGCCGGTCGGGCCCGAGCTCAGAAACCGCTGGTATTCCTCGGCGGCCAGATCGTATTTCCGCTGGCGAAACAGGCCGTTTGCAAACGCAAGGGCGTCGGGAATCCGCCGCGGCGATTCCCCTGCACCCTGGTTCGAATTCGCCTCCCCCGTTCCCGAAGGTGACGAAACAACGGTTCGCCTCGATGATGGTTCCTGGGCGGCAGCGTGGGCACCCCCCGCGTCGTCAACTGCGAATGCGAGCGCCTCCGATCAAAGCCGGTAAAAGCCGCAGGGCGGTTTTACGCTCGCCGTTCATGCGAAACTGGCTCGGGCTGAAAGACACGTCCGCTCCCCTCCTCCCTGTCACGTTTGACTCTCCATGCCTTATACTCGGTTCGTCGACGCGCCCTCAAGATTCTTCGTTTGGGATGTGAGACTTGGCCGAGATCCACCGGTTCCCTTCGCGTTTTTTTTCCAAAATTTGGGCAAAAGGGCTGGATCTTGTCGTTCAGTCAATTTATTCTACTAAGAATTCGCAGAATTCCTAAAGCTCGCAGTTACCAGTCAGGTATACTGGAGCGAACCATCCGTCGTGTCGGGCATTCAGAAGCGAACTTAGTAGGGGTTCTCTTGTCCTGA
Organism: uncultured Isosphaeraceae bacterium; assembly: GCA_963781785.1. Lineage (GTDB taxonomy): Bacteria > Planctomycetota > Planctomycetia > Isosphaerales > Isosphaeraceae > CAWAHD01. Next base: position 4,361,441 of record CAWAHD010000002.1, read on the forward strand.
TCAGGACTTTCAGTGGAGAAAGCAGCAATGACGTTCAGCCGTTTCGTTGGAACGACGACAGCAGTGCTGGGCCTTGGTATCGCCGGCTCGGCATTTGCGCAAACACCGCAGGCGCCCGGCAAGGGGGTGCCCAGCGCACAGTATCCGACAGCGCCGGGCAAGGGAATGCCGACTGCTCAGCATCCGACGGCTCCCGGCAAGGGGATGCCGACGGGTCAGACACCGACCGCCCCTGGCAAGGGTATGCCGACGGCTCAGACACCGACCGCCCCTGGCAAGGGTATGCCGACGGCTCAGACGCCGACCGCCCCCGGCAAGGGGATGCCGACGGGTCAGACGCCGATGGCTCCGGGCAAGGGTATGCCGACGGGTCAGACGCCGACCGCCCCTGGCAAGGGAATGCCGTCGGGTCAGACACCGACCGCTCCCGGCAAGGGAACGCCGTCGGGTCAGACGCCGACCGCTCCCGGCAAGGGAACGCCTGGCGCGTCTGGCCAGTATCCAGGCAGTCCTTCCAAGGGACTTCCCGCAACGAGCAGCCAGACAACTGCCCCCGGGAAGTCCACAATCTCTGCGCCGCCGGCAGTCGACGAGGCTCCTCCCGCCCCGCAGATCCCAGGCGTGAAGAAGACTTGAGCTCGGTTCATTCTCCCTTTCGAGATGCCGACTTCGCACCCCGGTCAATTCTGACCGGGGTTTTTTTTGTCGATTTGACCATACATCTTGGTCCGGAAGCCTGACCTCCAGGCGAATCCAACCATCCCGGCGACGGATCCGAACACCAGCAGGCTCACCAGGGAGTGGTAGACCTCCCACCCCTGCTGGCCAATGGATGGAATGCGCGGGATGATCTTGCGCCGCCCTAACGGTTTCCGCAGGATCACGTAAAGGATAAGCCAGACGACGCCCGCCATGAGGCCATACCATACGAGGTTGGCCACGGCGTACTCCCACGCCTCTCCCAGCGCCCGGCGGATCTTTTCCTCGAACGTCATGAATCCAGCCTCCGTTCTCGACGTGATCGCCAGCAACGGGGTTCTTCATACCACCCGGCGGCCTCGCCGGCGGACTTCGGCAAAGAGTTGTTCGTCGGGGACGTTCCTGAGGACGCCTTCCGCCCAGTCCATCAGCCGTGCAGCTTCCTTCAACAGAGCGTCCGATCGCTCCATCCTGGCGACCTCCTCTGGCGTGGCCTCCCGGTCAGCCCACCGGAGGATCTGGTACGGCGAACACATGAGGAAATCCCCGGTCGCCCGGCCGTCGTCGAGCTCATAGGACCGCCAGTGGACATTGCCGTTCTCATCCTCGTGCGTGATCTCGCGGACGAGGTGTTTGCTCTCGTTCACGTAGAACCCGCCCACCCGGACTTTAGAGCCTTTCATCCAACCCTCGGCTCATTCTTTGGTCACCCGACCGCTCCATCCGAACGATCAGTCAGTGCGCAACAAGCCGTCCCAGCCGTGAAGGTCGGGGTCGAGGATTCGCTCGCCGAGGGATTCGAGGCGATTGATGTCCTGGATCGCCTCGACGGTGGCGACCGTGGCGGCCTCTGGTTTGCCGAACCGCTTGGTCCCCATACGTAGCAAGAGCCGCCGGGCCTCGCTGACGCGGCCCTCCTCGCGGCCCTCTTCGCGGCCCTCCTCGCGGCCCTCTTCGCGGCCCTCCTTCAAGATGGCTTGATAGGTCGTCGATTCGCGCATGTTCTGCACCCCTTTCAGCAATCGGGACACCAACTCGTCCGAGTAGCGCACGCCCATGAGCAGGTACGTCGCCGTCCAGAGCTTTGCCGCCCGCGGCTCGGGTTCGGCATTGATCCGGTCGGCCATGCGGTCAACCAGACCGCGCAAATCCTTTTCCGTTTCCAGGACATTGGTCAACGGCGCCAACGGCACCACGTTGACCCCGGCGGTCAAGTATGGTTCGGGATCTTCCTGCCAAAGGCGGACCACCCGGTAATTATACAGATTGGTGAGCCAGCCGTCCGGCAGATGGATCTCGAAGCGTCCCGTCATTTTTGGCGAGTTGGCGTCTGGGCGCAACAGCACCAGGACGCTAAGGACCGGCAGCCGGTGCCGGTGAAAAAGCGCCGCCTGTCGAAACCAAGTGGTCTCGACCAGGTCCGTCTGGTGGCTTGACTGAAGCTCGAGGTTGACCAGATAGGGCGCCGGCCCGCCGACGCGGATCACCTTGTCGGCGGCGGTCGTCAAGGTGGTGATATCCGAGTCGACCACTTCGACCGGTCCAGGCGGGCCGATTCCCAGCCGATCCAGCCAGGCGACAGGATCGTCCCAGATCAACTCCTTGGTGGACACGTCGAAACGGTTAAAATCCAAGAGAAGGCCCCATTCGTCTTTCTACGTCGAATGCTCCGCCCAGAAGGTGATCGGCCGTCGTACGCGCGCCGGATTGGGCTGAGCAGGTCTGGGTGGTCGGGGCATCATTTGTCTCCTGCCGGCGACCAACGACCAGGAATCAGGACCCGCTCGTCTTACGAACAATCAAAGATGGCACCCCATCGGTAGCTGTTACCATGGGGACATCCCTGCGACCTTGAGAAGGCCGGACGGGTTTGAACAAAGGCCGGTTCCGCTGCGAACCTATCGTGAACGTCCGAACCTACCACAAAAGGTCGCCGGCTTCCTCCCTTGAGCGCTTGAAAACCCGAGAATTGGCAAGAATGATCGGGTGGCGGACGAGCGTTAAAATGGCGGTGCGGATCGGCCGCTCGGTAACGTGGAACTTCCGGCAGCCGGGCCCTGGAAAGGCCGGAATGGGTTGTGATCCCAACGGAACGACCTGACGGAAGGGGTATGCATCATGTCCAAAACGATCAAGCCCCGCGGTGGGCGCCGGCGAGCCTCGCCAGAATCGGCCGTGGCCAATGGCGACCACCCGATCACTCTAGACCCCAACCAAGCGTGATTTAAAGTTCGCCTGGAGCGATTTTTGGAAAAAAGCTCGAAAACCTCGCAGGTTTTTGGAATAATGTAGCTGAAATCACATGATCACTATTCCAGAACAAGGAGGCTTTCGAGTGAGTGCTACTGTCCGAAAAAAGCGTGTGGCACGCAAGAAGAGAATCTTCCAAGAGGGTCGACGGCGAATCAAGAAACGGCTGGACAACTCGCCCGGCCCCGAGCGGTCTGTGCCTATGATGACCGCGACGAATATCCAGTACGAGTATGCCGATCGCGTCCGGGGCCTCAGTGCCGGCGGAATTGGAGCCATTCTGCTGCTGGCCCAGAAGATTGGACTGGTCAGGGACATCGACCGCAACCTTCACCTCCTCAAGCAGCATCGGCCGTACCACGAATCCGACCATGTCCTGAACATTGCCTTCAACAGCCTCGCCGGCGGAGAACGGATCGAGCACCTGGAGTTGCGGCGCAATGATGAGGTCTATCTCGACGCACTCGGGGCCACGCGGATTCCCGACCCAACGACGGCCGGGGATTTTTGCCGCCGCTTTTTCGAGACTGATGTCCTGAACCTTATGGACATTTTCAATGAGTCACGACTGCGAGTCTGGTCTTCTCAGCCGCCCGAGTTCTTCGAGGAGGCGGTCATCGAGGCCGATGGCAGCATCGTGCCCAGTGATGCCGAGTGCAAGGAAGGGATGGATTTCACCTACGACGGCCAATATGGCTACCATCCGCTCTTGGTCTCGCTGGCCAACACGGCTGAACCGTTGTTCCTGTTCAACCGGAGCGGCAATCGCCCCTCGCAGGAGCGGGCGGACATCTTCCTGGACAAGGCCGTCGCACTTTGCCGTCGAGCCGGCTTCCGCAAGATTCTGATGCGGGGGGACACCAAATTCGCCCAGACCAGGTATCTCGATCGGTGGGATGATGCGGGCGACATCCGCTTTATTTTCGGATACGCCGCGTCCGATGGCCTCAAGACGGAAGCCGATGGGCTGCCGGCCAATTCGTACCGGCTTCTCAGACGACCGCCACAGTACCGGATCAAGACCACGCCGCGCGAGAAGCCCGAGCGGTTCAAACCCGAGCTTGTCCGCGAGCGAGGGTACGAGAATATCCACCTGCTCGAGGAGATGGTCGCGGAGTTCGAATATCGGCCGACTGCGTGCAGAAAGAATTACCGAATGATCGTTCTTCGCAAGCGGGTGCAGGTCGACAAGGGGCAGATGCGACTGTTCGAAGAATATCGCTACTTCTTTTACATCACCAATGATCGCGAGATGACCGCGGAGGAGATCGTCTTCTCGGCGAACGATCGCTGCGACCAGGAAAACCTGATCGCCCAGCTCAAAAACGGCGTGCGAGCGCTGACGACGCCCGTCGATAACCTGGTCAGTAACTGGGCGTACATGGTGATGGGGTCGTTAGCGTGGAGCCTCAAGGCCTGGAGCGCCCTACTGGTTCCCGTGTCGCCTCGGCATCAGGTCAAGCACGAGGCCGAGAAACGGACGCTGATGAGGATGGAGTTCGCCACATACCGTGCGGCATTTATCCAGATGCCCTGCCAGATCGTGCGGGGCGGACGACGCTTGCTTTACCGACTGCTATCATGGAATCCATGGCAGGGGGTTTTCCTGCGATTGGTCGAGCGGCTGCACGAATGCTGGCTATGCTGAACGGCGAGCGGATGAAGTCGGGGTCCGGATGCCCCGATCCGTGTGGGCCACTAACAGAGAAAGCGGGTGAGGGATGTCGGAGACTCAGTCGGGGCGGTATCAGGGGCAGACGTCCCCTGAGCCGTAGAAGGTACGTCCTGGACCAATGAAGTGATCACATAACAGTAAGCTAATTTCGCTTTTTTTTTCTTACGCTTGTTTTGGGTCTAGATGTCATGGTACGACTCCAGGGGATCGCCCTTCCTGAGGCGGACGGCGGTTTCACCGTTGTCATCCCGGCGCTGGGCTGCGCGACCCAAGGCGACACGATCGAGGAAGCCCAAGCCAACGCCGCTCAAGCGGCGGAGGGTTGGCTGACGTCTCAGCACAAACAAATGAAAGACGAGGCGATTCGAGCGACCCAGGGATGAAACCGATCTCTGGGAAGCGGTTGTGTCAGTTGCTGAAATCGCGGGGTTGGGTCCTCGATCACATCAACGGTCGCATCACGTTTACACGCATCTCGAGGCTCCGCGGCCGATCCCGGTTCCGGTTCACGGCAATCGGGACCTTCGGATCGGAACTCAGCGATCCATCATGCGCGAAGCGGGCCTCACGGCCGACGATCTGTAAACAGGATATAAGGACGGTTCCGCAGCAAACCTGTCGCGAAAATCCGGATCTGCCACAAAATCTCGCCGGCTTCCGCCCTTAACCGCTTGAGAACCGGAGATTTGGCCAGAATGACCGCGTTCACAGAGCGGCCCGGCGCCGGGGCCACACGCTCTGAATCGCCCACGAGAGAGAACTGTCGAAACGATTCGCGAGCGGTCTGACTGAGACGATTGCAGTGAGGGGGGCGTCTTCTCGTTTGCATCGATGACGATCTCCACGATAATAGGGCGCGACGTACGCGGAATTCCGTTGGATTTGCAGGCAATCTCCGCTCACGGTGCGAGCCATGCGAACCTGGATCATCGGAAGTAGCGTCGACTGCGACCTGGTCGTGCCGCAACCCACAGTGTCGGGGCGCCATTGCCGCCTGACCGAAGAGGCGGACGGTTACCTCCTGGAGGATCTGGGGTCCTCGAACGGCACGTACATCAACAACCAACGGATTGCGTCGGCGACGCGCGTGTCGGCAGGTGACGTCATCACATTGGGATTGACCGTTCCCATGCCCTGGCCCGAGGCCGGGGCTTCGCCTGGCGCGAGGATCATCCGGATCGGCCGCGATGCCGACAACGACATCGTCCTCGATGACCCGCGGGTCTCCGGTCATCATGCGCGCCTCACCGCCTCTGGTTCCCAGACGTTGATCGAGGATCTCGGATCGTCCAATGGGACGTTTCTGAACTCGGTCGATCAGCGAGTAACCCAGCCGGTACCTGTCAAAGAAACTGATACCGTCTATCTCGGGACGTTTGCGGTTCCGGCGGCGCGGCTTCTCTCCCTCGCCGGCGGCTTTGAGCGGCCGCTTGCACCGCCCGCCGCACAAACGACGCAACCAGCCGCCATCGAGTCCCCTAGCCGGAAGCCCGGCCGGTCGATGCTTCGTCTGATTATGGCGCAGCGATGGCGGCTCGCCGTTCTGGCCCAAGCTCCGATCCTCGCGGTGCTCATCGTTTTGCTCTTTGGCCGTCAGACGGGCGCTCCGGCCACTGCGGCGAGCTGGGCATCGTTCGGGCAGCGGATCGCATCCACGACCTTTTGGCTGGCAATCGCGGCGGTCTGGCTGGGTAGCTCGCTGGCCGTGGCAGAACTCGCGGCCGGGCTATCGTCGGCGCGTCGGGCGGAGACGGCCTCGGCGAAGTTCTTCGTATCATTCGGCTCGCGACTCGGTGTGCTTGTCGGGGTTTGCGCCATCGGGTGCACAGTGCTGCTGGCGATCGTTTACTGGGGAAATGGGCTCAAGGGCTGGTGGCCGTCGATGTGGGGAATGCTGGTGCTGACTTCCGGGGTGGGACTGCTCTTGGGTCTGGTACTCACGACCCTGGCTCCAAACAGGGCCACCGCTGTAGCGGTCTTGCTCGTCTTGTTCGTGCCGATGATCGCACTTGGGGGATTTCTCTGGCCCCTGCCGGGCTTGATCCGGCCCATTCGCGTGGCTGCGGGCGCCATGCCCTCGCGATGGGCGTTCGAGGGGCTGTTGTTGCTCGAGACCGCTCAACATTCAGGGCCCGTGACCCCCGAACGAACGGCGATCCGAAGCTCCGATCTGGCGGGAGACTTTTTCCCAGTCGTTTCCGAGCGGATGGGCCTGAGGGCAGATGTGATGGCCCTGGGGTTGATGCTGATCGGGCTGGCGGCCGCTGCTGGGTTTATTTCTGTGACCCCGAGGTCTTCGCCATGAGCTCTTGCAAATTCTTCAAGCGCTTGCGCACGGCAGTCTGAGATCGATAGTGGTTTTCCAAGAGTGAGATGCCCCGGCCCGGCTTCGGCTTGGCCCGGCCATTCCTGAAATCATTCTTTTCGGCATAACCATAGAGCTTTGTAAGAAAAATCAGTATCTCCCGCCGACTGCGGCTGCGCTGCATCCGATCCAGAACCCATTGATCGGCGTCGAACTCTTGATCGACCTTGTCGCTCACGAGGTAGCCGAACGGGATGATCAGCCAGAACAGTTTCTGCAACGTACCCATGGGCATCTTTTTGACGTCTGGATCTTGAAGGCACTTGATCGCATGCTCGAGGTCGACATGGGCCATCTCGTGACCGATCGCGAACTGAAGCGCGTAGTCTTCCTCTTCGCCGATCAATTCGAAAAGCCCTCGGCTGACATAGATATAACCGCCAGGAGTTGAGAAAGCGTTCACCGCGTCGGACTTGAGGATGAAATACTTGTACTTGACGTCCTTCCGACGAAGGGTGTTGCGAAACGGCTCGGCGGCTTCCTCGACACGACTCAAAAAGGGGCTTTCCTCGTCAATCAGACCGAGCTGCGCGATCAGGCTGTAGAAGTCGGCGCCAAGCTGTCGTTCATCTCGCAGTTTGAGATTGGTGAGGTCCCGGTCCTGCATCAATTCAGGACGGTTCCAGAACGGATTGTGCGCGAGCGGATTGTCGGCGAGGCCGAGTGCAAGGGGGGGTTGACCGGGCGGCCGAACCGCGGCCGGCGGACTCGCCGGAGGCGGTTTCAGCTCAATCGCTGACCGGCCTGGGGGAGGATTCTCGATTTTGGGCTTCGGCGTGGAGCGGGCGACGGAAATCGATGCGGGCGCGGCCGCCGTGGGTTCAGCGCCTGAGGGTGTGGCCGCCGAGTCCGCCGAATCGGCCTGCGCGCTGTTTTCCGTTGTTGCGGGTGATGAGCGAGAGGATTTATCGAAATCTGCCGCCACGGGTTTCGCTTTGCTCAGGCTGCGACGGAACGACAGTCCCTCGTTGCGCACGAGCCAGATCGAGCCGGCCACGTAGAGGCATCCCAAGACGCCTGCAATCACATATCTGAGCATCCCAGTAGCCCCGTTACTTGGGCGGCGCGGTTTCGAGAGTTTTCACCTTGTCGCGCTGCTGGACGAGGGAAGCATACAAGATGGGAAGCAGTAGTCTTTCTTCTGGCGTCTTGGCGGCTGCGAAACGCAGGTTGTGACTCAGCATGAAGAGTTTGAGGTCATTGACCGTCGTACCGGAATACTTGTCGATCTCGCCGATTGCCCGCTCGATTTTCTCGATCTTGAGCAATCCTACGGTCGATTTGAGCTCGTTCAGTCGCTGTCTGGCCTCTATATAAAGTGGGTCGCTGCCGGGTCCGACCACCTCATCCAACCGGCGAAATAACTGGTCGGCCGTGCCATCAACCTCGTCGATGGCCGCAAGTTGCATTTTGCTGTCTATGGCCTGTCCGAGCGCCTTGTCGAGCGCGCGCTCGTATGCCTTCTTCTCGTGTTCAAACTTCGGATCCTGAAGCGCGACCGACCACTTTCCCTTCCCTTTCAATGACAGCCGATCCATCGAGAACTTCCGTCCTTTTTCGTCGAGCTTGAAGGGTATATGCCGGATCATGTCGACGGACAGCGGCACCTGACAGTCGGCCAAGCGGAGGGTCGACTCGTCGACCTTGGAGTCCCACAACTGCTTGAGGACGACGTTCAAAGCCTCGCCGCTCTCGATGTCGCGCGATTCCGGGTCCTCGAGCAGCTTTCGCTGGCGCTGATTGTATAACTCGTTAAGCTTGGCCGCGTCGGCTAACTTACGCGCCACGTACTCCCGGGTCTGCTCCATGGCAACGGCCGCGACATACTCGTTCCAACGAATGACTGAGTCCAGGTTGATCGAGTCCGCTTGGGCGGTGTCGAGGTTGTAAGATCCCAGGCCCCATCCCGCGATCCCCACCCCGCGGAGATAATCACCCTCGAGGGTCGAGCCGGGGCCGATGATTTGTGCTCGGGCGGCGGTCCCCAGCAGCCACATGACAAGCACGGCGATTGAGAATGTTCGCGCCATGGCCTATTCCCCAAAATGATGCCCAGCTAGTGTGAAATGGCACCTGCGATGCGTTCCCTGGGGTCGCGGAGAATCACGTATTCGAGCAGACGCCCACGGATGGCGTGTCCAGTTGTCCTTCCGAGTCGTCGACGCCCGTGTCGAGCACCTCAGGATTTTTCCGTGCGCAACAGCGCGTCCCAGCCGTGAAAGTCAGGGTCGAGGATCCGCTCGCCGAGGGCTTCGAGGCGATCGATGTCCTGGATCGCCTCGATGGTGGCGACGGTGGCGGCGGCGGGAACACCGAACCGCTTGGTTCCCAGACGAAACACGAGCCGTTGAGCCTCGTTGACGCGGCCCTCTTCGCGGCCCTCTTCGCGGCCCTCCCTCAAGATCGCCTGATAGGTCGTCGATTCGCGCATGTTTTGCACCCCTTCCAGTAATCGGGAAACCAATTCGTCCGAGTAGCGCACGCCCATGAGCAGGTAGGCCGCCGTCCAGAGTCGCGCCGCCCGCGGCTCGGGTTCGGCATTAATTCGGGCGGCCATGCGGTCTACCAGATCGCGCAAATCTTTTTCCGTTTCCAGGACATTGGTCAACGGCGCCAACGGCACCAGGTTGACCCCGGCGGTCAAGTACGGTTCGGGATCTTCCTGCCAGAGGCGGACCACTCGGTAATTATACAGATTGGTGAGCCAGCCGTCCGGCACGCGAATCTCGAAGTGTCCGGTCAGTTTCGGTGAGTTGGACTCCGGGCGCAAAAGCACCAAGACGGTGAGCACCGGCAGCCGGTGGCGGTGAAAAAGCGCCGCCTGTCGAAACCAAGTGGTCTCGACAAGGTCCGTCTGGTGGCTGGACTGGACCTCGATGTTCACCAGGTAGGGCGCCGGTCCGCCGACGCGGATAACCTTGTCTCCGGCGGCCGTCAAGGTGGTGATGTCGGAGTCGACCACCTCGACGGGCCCAGGCGGCCCGATGCCCAGCCGATCCAGCCAGGCGACCGGATCGTCCCAGATCAACTCCTTGGTGGAAACGTCGAAACGGTTAAAATCCAAAAGAGGGCTCCGATCGCATTTCTACCCGGAACGCGCCGCCGAGCGGGGGGTCCGCCGTCGTGCCCGGGTCGGAATTGGACTGGAAGACTGAATTCTGGGATCGAACAACTTCTTCGCGTGGCCCAGCCGTTCGCACCGCGTGTCGGACGCAATTTCCCCAAGGCGGACGGAACGCGGGTCAACACGGCGCTCATCTTTTCCCTTTGGTCTGCCAGAGTACGACGACAGTCGCCGCGGCCACCACTGCTGCTTGCGCGAGTACGATGACCCACGGACTTGAGAAGGCTTCTCCTTCTCGACTGACGATCGTCGAACCGGCTTCGGATAGCAGGCGTTCAAGCCCTTTCTGTCCCCAGTACACCGTGACCAATCCTTGCGCCAGGGCTTGGGCGAGTCCGGACAGCGGAGCGACCACATTGGCGAGGATGATCTGCGGGATGACGGCGATCGGGACCAGGGCGGTCGCCACCTCCTCAGACCGAGCCAGAGCCGAGATGAGGAGCCCGACCGCCGTTCCGGCCATTGCGAGCTCGACCAGAGTCGCCCACTGCCACGGCATCGAGCCCCCCGGCCCGCACCACACACGGACGATCCCGAAGAGCAACGTCGCCTGGACCAGCCCGATCAGGGCCAGGACCAGGAGCTTCGACGTGAAGTAGCTGAGAACCCGGAGGTTGAAATCCCGCTCACGAAGGAAAATGACCCGCTCCTTGACCAGTTCCTTCGCAGCCGTGTTGCACCCAAGCCAGAAGCAGGAGACGGCCAGGAGCAGCAGCAGGTTCTTTGTTCGCGCCGTGCGCGCCGTGGGATTGGACATCTCGCCCAGATTTCCGAACACAAGTCCGAGCAGGATCGCGATCAGGAGGCTCTGCCCCAGCATCGCGAGCAGGGCCAGCCGATCACCCCGCCAGATGGCAAGGTACCGGTGGATGAGGACCGCCGCCTGCCGGATTGCGCTCACGCGGCGCGGGGTGGGTCGGGCGGCCTGGGAGGCGGTCACCGAATCAGTGATCGCGCCCGATGGCATCCGGTCGATGACGTAGCGCTGAAAGTAGGGACTATTCCGGAATTGTTGGTGCCACTCTTCGGGGCTGCGGCCGGCCAGTCGTTGATACACCTGCCCGAGCCGGGGAATGCCGAAGTAGGCTTTCGCCTCATCGGGCGTGCCGATGAACGCCAGCCGGCCCCCTTCGGTGAGAATGACGACCAGGTGACACGTTGACTCGACGTTGGCCAGGCTGTGAGTGACACAGAACACCGTCTTGCCCCCGTCGGCCACATGCCGGAACAGCTCCATGACCTCCCGATCGGTCTGTTCGTCCAATCCGGAGGTGACCTCGTCGAGCAGGAGCAGGCTGGGGCGGGCCACCAGCTCATTTGCCAGGCTCGCCCTTTTCACCTGACCGCCACTGAGATGTCGGATCAACGTATCGCGCCTTTTGGTCAGGGCGACCACTTCGAGGATGTCGGAGACGCTCGTCTCGACCTCGGCGCGGGACAGGTCTGGCGGGAGGCGAAGCTCGGCCGTGTATTTCAGGGCCGCGCCGACCGGGAGGGAGTCGTGGAGCGCTTCCTTTTGGGGCACGACCGCGATATCTCCCTTGAGCGCTTCGAACTGCGCGTGCAGGTCCTCTCCGTTCACCGAGACCTTGCCGGCCTCCGGCGAATTTCGGCCGCTCAGGATCGCGAGCAAGGTCGACTTTCCCGAGCCGCTGGGTCCGAGCAGGCAGACGAATTCCCTGGGCCTCACGACCAGATTGATGTGGTCCAGAAGCGTGAGCGGGCGCCCCGTTGCCCGGTCCTGAACCACATGCCTCAGGCCGCGGGCGGCAAGCTCGATGTTATTCGAGCGGGAGCTGCCGACGAGCCTGAGCCCATCGAACCGCAAAGAGAACGGACCGATGTCGATGCGGTCGCCGGGCTTCAACGACGTCGGCCGCTCAATCCGCCGCCCATTCCGATAAGTGCCGTTGGCACTCCCCAGGTCGGCGAGCACGACTCCATCGGCGGCGATCGTCAAGCTGGCGTGCAGGCGGGAGACGTGCGGATGGTCCAGGTGGTACTGGACCGCGTGGGGGTCGCGCCCGATCACGCCGCCCTTCCCGAGCTCAAAGCGCTCGGCTCGGGCGGAGCCGCGCAGCAGGGCCATGTGCCGGGTATCAGCCTGCACCGTCTGACCAAAGCCGCCGGCACGTGCCGGCGCGGATTCCACCGACGGCGAAATGGCCAGAATCGCGACCGTCGGACCGGTGACGCCCAGCCGGATCCGGTCCCCGGCCCGGACAGGGGCTGACTGATCGACCGCCGAGTCGTTCACCAGCGTCTTGTTGCTCTGGCTCAGGTGGACCAGGACGAACCCCTTCGGCCCTACCTCGATCCGGGCGTGCACCCCGGAGACCATCGGAAACGCAACCGGATCGACTGCGACCTCGCACTCCAGGTCACGCCCCAGCCGGATCGACTCGCCAGCGATCTCGAACGACTTCGACTCGTCGCTGGGCACTTCCAGTCGCACGCGAGCGCGCATCGCCATCTTACTAATAGGAGTCTCACGAAACAGGATCTTGTGTTCAAATCAATATCCAACGGGGAGCACCTGACGAGATCAAGGGCTACCGCCGAACTGGACGTAACGCAGGCAACCCGTGGCGGGGCCGTCCCCGTACTCTCCCTTGATCCACAAGCGTGTCATTCGGGACAGAACCTGTTTGATGTCCTCATCCGTCGCCCTGGCGAGGTGCCCGTTTGGTGCTTTGAGCTTCCAACCGCCCGATGCATCGAGCCGGAAGGAATAGGTTTTCCATTTTCCCGGAACCGGCCGCTCCAGGGTTGTCCCATCGACAAAGATCTCCTTTCCGTCGCCTCTGAGCTTCACGTACACATCCTTTGGGGGCCTATTCGAGTTGTCCGTCAATATCCGGTAGGTAAGGAACCGGCCGAATTTCTCTGAATGATCTCCGAGGTACTTCGGCGGGGCATGCCAGCCCCACAGCTTCCTGTTGGGGATATCCAAGGCCTTTAGCCAGCACGCGATTTGATTGCACTCGACCCGCAAGCCCCTGGTCGCATCGCTGGTCCCATCCTCGTTCAACGTATCCCATCGATCGGCATCATCCACGGCAAACCAGCTCGCGACAATCCGGGCGGACTTGCCCGAGCGAGGCGATACCGAGGCGTTCAATTCGTTCAGAGTCAGATCCATTGTCCCTTCAAACGGCTGACCGTTTTTGGTCACACCGCTGAATTCTAAGCTCATCTGTTGATCAATTAACCTGCCTTTGAACTCCTGTTGGAAATTCTCTTTGTTCTCGCCCTTGAACTTGACAGTTTCTCCGTTAACGGCCCCTTCGACCTTGACCGCAAATCGGGAGTTCGCATGCGAAAGGCCCGACGTGAGGGTCATCTCACCTTCAAATTGAGTCTGTGCTCGCGACGTAATCTTCAGTTCGCAGCCCTGTTCGTACTCAGGAGTGTCGAAGCGTCTGATTCCAACCCACACAGAGCCCGTCAGGGCCGGGTCGGGGAGGGAAACCGCTCGCTCGCTCGGCGGATGCTTCCCTCCTTTAAGTTCGGGGGCATCTGACACTTGTGGCTTGGTCTCCGGTGCTCGGGCTTGGTTCTCAGGCACTTGCGGCTTGGTCTCCGGTGCTTGGGCTTGGTTCTCAGGCACTTGTGGCTTGGTCTTCGGTGCTTGGGCTTGGTTCTCAGGCACTTGCGGCTTGGTCGCCGATGCTCGGTTGTGCTTCTCGGGAACAAAGGTGGGCGAGTCATCAGTAACGCCCGATGCCTGCGTCTCGATGATGCTGGTTGTCTTGCCCCTGTCCGGATCGTTCTTCGTGCGGCCACGCGTCGTGATGATAACGACGATCACCCCCAGCATGACGAGGCCGAACACCGACGCCGGAACGAGCGCCGGCCGAATCCACGGGGGCCTTCGACGAGTCGGCGCCACGACGCTCCGCGCCTCCTGGGAGCGTTCCGTCTCGCGAGACTCGATCAGGCTCTCCCAGCGTGCCACCGGAACACTCGGCTCAACCACCGTCCTGGCACTGACGGCCGCGACTCGGGATTCTGTCGCCGGCTGAGTCGGCGTCGAGACCGATTTGCGTACCGGCTGACCTGCTGTCGACTGACTGGACTGGAAGACGTCCACCTTCGGGCTTTTGAACGCCGCATCCGTTCTCTTGAAGAACGGCGCGAGGGCCTGTGCAACCTCGCCTGGCGTCTGGAATCGGCGGGCTGGGTCCTTGGCCATCATTTTTGCCACCAACGCCGCCAGCTCGGACGGAACTTGGGGACGGACGAAGTTCAGGAGGTCGGCGTCCCGCGAGATGTGCGCCTGGTAGATGTCGTACAGCGAATTCGCCTGGAATGGCGGGCGGCCGGTGAGGAGGTAATAGAGGGTAGCGCCGAGGCTGTAGATATCGGCCCGGATGTCGGCGCTCTGGGCATCGATAATCTGCTCGGGCGCGATAAAGTCGGGCGTGCCCAGGGCTTGCCCTTCCGAGGTGAGCGTGCTGTCGACCTTCTGCTCGCGTGTCACCTTGGCCAGGCCGAAGTCGAGGATTTTGATCGTGGCCTTGCTCCGCTCGCTCGCGAGCATCAGGTTGCCTGGCTTGATGTCGCGGTGGACGAGCCCCTCTTCGTGGGCGTGCTGGAGCCCAAGAGCCGCCTGGTAGATGAAGTTGCAGGCGTGGTTGACAAGCAGCGGCCCCTTTGCCTTGACGATCCTGGAAAGGTCGAGACCCTCGACGAATTCCATCGCGAACACGATGCTGTCGCGCAGCCGGATCGCGTGGTACGCCGTTACGATGTTGGGGTGGCGGAGCTTGCCGACGGCCCTGATCTCGCGGAGAAAGCGTTCGAGCACGCCGGGACGTTCCATAATCTGCCGGCTCATCACCTTGAGCACTTCATCGCGACCCATCAATCTGTTGTGGGCCAGGTACACGACGCCCATCCCGCCGCGGCCGAGCTCGCGCTTGATCTCGTAATCGGGGTGCTCGGCGAGGTCCGGAGGAAGCGTGCTGGCCGGAGGAGCAGCCACGGCGTTCGCGGCCTTGTTACGCTGCATCCCGCCGCGTCGCGACTGGCCGAATGTCATATCGCCCGCAGGCTTCTGAACGTCGCGGACCCGTTCCAGGAAACTATCGGCCGACATCTCGGCAACGCGATTCCGACAATCCGGGCACTGCTCGAGATGCTTGTTGACCGCGTCGGCCGAAGCATCGTCGAGCTTGCCCAGGCCGTATGAGCTCAAGGTCTGGTCGGTCGGATGCTGGTCCGGACGGGCGTCCATCGGTCGGTCTCCAGCGACGGGTCGAGTGAGTGTTTCTGAAGATGAAAGGCCGGTTCGCCGGCGAACCTGTCGCGAAAATTCCAATCTACCACAACAGGTCGCCAGTTTCCTCCGCTAACCACTTGCGCACGCAAGATTTGACAAGAATCACCGGCTGTCGGAAAGGCCGAGTTCCGGCGTGAGCATCACGGCTCCGGTGAATCACGGCGTGCCCAGCAGGCCGTCCCAGTCCTCTACGTTCGTGTCGAGGATCCGCTCGCCGAGGGCCTCGAGGCGATTGATGTCCTGGATCGCCTCGATGGTGGCGACCGTGGCGGCGTCCGGTTTGCCGAACCGCTTGGTCCCCATACGTAGCAAGAGCCGCCGCTCCCCGTCGAGGCGGCCCTGTTCGCGGCCCTCTTCGCGGCCCGCTTCGCGGCCCTCTCTCAAGATCGCCTGATAGGTCGTCGATTCCTGCATGTTGTTCACCCCCTCCAGCAAATTTGACACGACCTCTTCCGAGTAGCACAAGCCCATGAGCAGGTATGTCGCCGTCCAGAGTTTTAGTGCTCGGGGTGACGGCTCGGCGTTGATCCGCGCGGCCATCCGTCCTATCAAGGCCGGCAGTGTCGGTCCCGCGACATTCGCCAGCGGTGCCAGCGGCACAAGGTTGACGCCCGCCGTCAAATAGGGCTCGGGATCTTCCTTCCAGAGCCGCACCACTCGATAATTATAGCGATTGATTAGCCAGCCGTCCGGCATGCTGATCTCGAAAGACCCCGTCAGGCTGGGAGAGTTCGCCTCGCGGCGCAACAAAATGATGGCTGTAAGCACCGGTAGCCGATGGCGGTGAAAAAGGGCCGCCTGGCGAAACCAGATTGTCTCGGCGAGGTCGCTCTGATGGCTTGACTGGAGCTCCAAGTTCACCAGGTAGGGCACAGGTCCTCCGACGCGAATCACCTTGTCGGCAGCCGCGGTGATGGCTGTGATGTCCGACTCGATCACCTCGACTGGGCCTGGCGGACCGATGTCCAGCCGTTCCAGCCAGGCGGCTGGGTCATCCCAGACCAGTTCCTTCGTCGAGATGTCAAAGCGGTTGAATTCCACGAATCCGGGTCCCAATGACAAATCCTGTTCTTCTCCGCCACAGCGTTGCTGCCCTACACATCATTTCACCCTGAGTTGAAAACGCTGCTCACCGATCTGGAACTGGGCCACGGACTCCACCGTGATCTGCGGCATTCGCAGCCACAGGCCATTGGGCGTCTTGTGATGCTCGGCGTGCCAGGTCCCGCGAGATCCTCCGCGGTACAGCCGGACGTGCCGCGGCTCGCAGAAAGGGTCGTCCGGCCGGCTGATCGGGCACGAAGGGTCCGAGCCGATCCAGTACTCGTTGCTGGTGAGGAGCAACCGGTTGCCGATGTCCGAGCCGATCAACTCGGTCACAGCCGCCGGCCGGAATGGGCTAGCGCCCTCATCCAAGCCACGCGTCTCACCGAATCCACCTTCGTTGGCAATACCGTCGACCGTTGGTCCTGCGTCGGTGTGCGGCGCGTCGAAGCGGTAACGCCCATTGCCCACTAAAAACTCGGCCTTGTCGGCCAGGGCCGTCCGGCTGACGCGGACGTACATGCCGTGCGTGCTCTGGAGGTCGGTGACGACATACCGGTGCAGCCCGCCGACAACCTGGTGCGTGATTTCGAGGTGGCGGGCCGAGATCCGGCCGTCGAGAGGGATGCAAAAGTCCCCCTCAGTGCGGCCGATGATGAAGCGATGATCGCGAATGCGGATCACCTCGCCGTCGGTCTTGCCGTCGTCAAACACTGTCAGCACGGCCACCGGTGGGCGGATGGTCGGCCGGAAGGGGACTGCGGAGCGTGCCTTGGGGGTCGCAGGCGCAGGCGAGACCTGTTCAGGGGGCTCGACCGCGACCGAGGGCCCCGGCTGCCGTCCCTTGTGGCCGGAGAGGAGTGCATGTCGAATATCGTCGTCAGTTTCGAGTACGGTGCCGGACCGTTCGATCGGTTGCTGGCCGGCCGGTTGCCGTGCGGACAGGTTGGCACCGGGCTCGATCTGAGTGCGGGAATGCTCGACGGGAGGGTCGGGGTGCCCAGGCTTTGGTGGTTGGGGCATGATCAGCGTCGCTTTGTTCAGATGACGAGTGCAGAACTATGATTCCTCGGTCGCCGACGCTCTGTTATACGGACCGTCGCGGAAGTGATCCAGTATCATCGAAGATTGAGCTCTCCGTCGCCCACGTTCGTGCGACCGTTCCCATAATCTCCCTCAAACTTGATTCGAATCCTTTTAGCCTGAAGTTTGCCTTTCATACTCATCCGGCAATTGGGATTATGGTTCGGCCGCTCACTCCAAGTGATCGCATCTCCGTCAATTTCGCCTTCGACTTCCGCCCGATTTCGGCCTGCGCCGTTGTCGAAGACATGCCCTTTGAACTTTGGACCAGCGCGTTCGCGGATGTGAAGTTCATAGCTCACCGTAACACCGCCGTACACGCCGCTTCGGTACGACCGATTAGCCACCCAGGCCGTTCCAGCCTGGAGCGCGTCGGCAACCTACTCGTTCTCAGCCCTTCGTTGGGCGGTGGGTTTTCGCGGGCCTGTAGCCGGCAGCTCGTTGATCAGTATCTCCTGAATCTGGACGTTGGAGTCGTATCCGCAAAGCATAGCGATGCCACCGACCGCGTAAGTTTTGGCGGGATCGGTGAAGTCGAGTACTGTCCTCCCATTGAGCGACGTGGTGATTCGGTCGCCGATTGCTGAGATTTCGATGGTGTACCATTGGTTGACTTCGAGCGATAGCGGCTCGGCTTTTTGATCAAAATCAATTCGCGCACCGTATCGAGGCTCCGTCGCTTTTCCGATGCTCCCGGTCGGAACATCATTCATTGCGGCCCAGGCGACCTGGTAACCGCTCATGTTTTCGTCGGCGCCCGTATGCCGGATTTCAATTCGTCCGGCTCCTTTCGATGGATAACGAAGCTTGACGCGAAGACGAAAGTTTGTGAAATCCCGCCGATCTGTAAGAAGGACGGCGGGTCCCCGTTCGCCGCCCCCACGTCCTTCCAGAACCCCATTCACCACCTCCCACTCGCTGCCATTTGGGAGAATATCCTTCCAGCCCGAAAGGTCTTGGCCGTTGAACAGAGGCAGGAAAACTCCTTGACCCCGTGCGATCAAGTTTCCGTCTGCTCGCGCGGGATCCGCTCGATCCTGCTGGACGACCGTAGGTTCGACATTGGCCCTACTATCCCCAAGTTTCACGGCCTTCTCGAAATCCGCCGTTTCCTTCTGAATTATCTCTGACGAACTGATGAAGAGGACTCCCTCCTTGACGATATACGCCAAATCAAGCTGTTTCAGCAAGAGGCGTAACGTTGTCTTGAGCGGAACGTCTTCAAGGTCGAGATTCCTAACCTTTGAGCTCATCGTCTTTTCCGCCTCCCGGAGTCCCGCGGGATGAACGAATATCCCAACCCCGGCGCCGGTCTCACCATTCCGTGTGGTCTTCTTTATGTGTTCGATCACATCTTCGAGCGGTGTTTCCGTTTCAAACGGCATCCGAGTCGGCCTCTCGAGAATATCCAGGGTTTCCTTGGTACTCGGCGTGGCATCACCGGCGAAGTTCGGTGCTTCCTTGCGCACGTTTTCGATTCCAGAGATCGAGCTGATGATCAGGACGTCATCCTTGACGCAATAAGCCAGATCCAATTGATCGAGCATCAACTTCAGTGTGAAGCGCAACGGCTTGTCCGGAAGATCGATATTTCTGAACGTTGAGTTCATGGTCTTATCGGCCGCCGAAAGGCCCAATGGATCGACATAAATGGGAATGCCCGGCTTATTTGAATCTTTGGTTTCCTGCTTGATGTATTTGAGACCGTCGTCCAGAGTGGTCTCATCGGGAAACTTCATTGGGATTGGCTTTTCGAGTGCGTCGAGGATGGCCTTAGTACGGAGAGAAACTTCGTTGAGGTCGGAAGAGTTCTGATTAGATCCCGCCTCCCTAGTGTCGCCTCTGACCGCGACTAACGGTTCTAGACGTACTGAGACCTCCTGCGTTCCGTCCGCCTTGACGAGCACAACCTCTGGTCCGAAAACCTTGAGTCCGTCCTTGATCACTTCAAGTTTGCGTTGACCCGGTACGGCTCGGATTTGCACGGGCTTTCGGTCGCCCGGCCAGTTGAAAATGATTCTGGTGCCGTCGACCAGGATTTCGGCGTCTTTCGGGACGTTCTCCAGCACAATCACTCCGTCTGGCGTCTGGACCTTCAACGCCCACACGACGAAGAGCCCAAGCAACAACACAGCGGCGGCTACCGACGGCCACACCCATGGAGGCCGCCGCGTTTGCTTTATGGACGGAGCTGTGTCAGTTGAGGTCCCCTCATTCCGGAGTTCGACAAGGCTTTCCCATACTTGCTCGGGCCGGGCTGTAGTAACGGCGCTCCTCAGTGGGGATACCGGTGTCGTCGTTGACGCGGGGTGAGTCGCTACGGGATCCCGGCCAGCGGGTGTCCCGACCGTCCCCGGCTGTTCGACCCGCGAAAATTCGCCGATCGAATTCCTGACGCCTGTTCCATCCTTCTTGAAGAACGGCGTCAATGCCTGCGCCACTTCGTTCGGAGTCTGAAACCGCCGCCCCGGATCCTTGGCCATCATTTTGGCGACCAATGCCGCCAGTTCCGCCGGGACTTCCGGACGCACAAAATTGAGCGGGTCGGCATCCCGCGAAATGTGTGCCTGGTACGTATCGTAGAGCGAGCTGGTCTGAAACGGCGGGCGGCCGGTCAAAAGGTGGTACAGTGTGCCGCCAAGGCTGTAAATATCCGCCCGGATGTCGGCACTCGGCGCATCAATGATTTGTTCCGGAGCAATGTAGTCTGGGGTGCCGAGCACTTGTCCGTCCGAGGTCAATCGCAGGTCAACCTTCTCTTCGCGAGTCACCCGGGCCAAGCCGAAATCGAGGATCTTGACGATCGCCTTGTCCTTCCGGCGCGATAACATCAGGTTACCCGGCTTGATGTCCCGATGCACCAGGTCCTCTTCGTGAGCATGTTGCAGTCCCAAGGCCGCCTCGTGAACGAAGAAGCATGCGTGAGCGACCGGAAGCGCTCCTTTTGCCTTGACCATCCGGGACAGATCCAACCCCTCGACATATTCCATCGCGAAGACAATGCTGTCGCCGATGCGTGTGGCGTGGTACGCCGTCACAATGTTGGGGTGGCGTAGCTGGCCGACAGCCCGGATCTCCCGGTGAAACCGCTCGAGTACCCCGGGCCGTTCCATGAGGTGCCGGCTCATGACTTTGAGCACCTCATCTCGCCCCATCAATTTATTGTGAGCCAGGTACACCACCCCCATGCCGCCTCGGCCGAGCTCGCGTTTGATCTCGTAGTCAGGGTGATCGGCCAGACCCGGCGGTAATGTCTCGGCCGACGGCGGCGCGACCGCGACAGCAGGTGCCGCGTCGATCAGGGACGCGCCGAATTGCGATTTGTCGGTAGCCGAGCTCTTTGGCCGTTCGTGTGCACCGCGCAGCCGGCCGAGAAAGCTGTCGGACGACATCTCCGCGACCCGGCGCTGACAATCCGGGCACGAACTCAAGTGGTTGTTCACCGATTCCGCCGAGGCATCATCGAGCTTGCCCAGGCCGTATGATTGCAGGGTCTGCCCACTCGGGTGGACGACATCGTTGGCGCCCATAACGCGATCTCCGTGATGTTGATAGTTTCGATATTGATCGGTCAGCGACTAATAAGGAAAGGCCTCAACAACGTACAATCCGCCGTGAAAAATCAGAATATGCCAAAAAACGTCGGCGATCTACCCGTAACTACTTGGAATCTCACGACTTGGACGATCGAACGCCAAATTGTGGCAGCTAGTTTCTGGCGCTTCGACCCCGCCTCGACCGGCAATTTGAGCCACGACTAGGAATTCCTGATTGGCAGCAGGCGCTCTCGCTTTGAATTGGCGGCGGCGTCGCAGCAGCATGCCGCAGCCGAACCCGAAAGTACTGCCGCCCGCAAATGGGAACGGCTTTCGGACTCGCCGACTTTCGGGCTGCAACCCGTTATTGTTGAAATCTCTCCCGGGCGGCCCCGTGGAGGCGATTCGCGCTTCGAGAGCACGCGAATTGGCTTGGCCGCGAATTAAACCAACGCTAGATCGTCGTCGATGACCTGACGGCAGATCGCCGCCATGCGCGAGTTTAGCGCGACGACAAGAACCGACGGGGCATCGCAATCGCTCGTTCGCGCAACGGTCTATGGTCGCGAATCCAGAAAGTCAGTCTCGGGCGCGGCGGTTTTCTTCGGTGCGGCGAGCAGCGGCTCTTCTCTAAAGCACTTTAGCGAGCCACTCAAACAGTTGTTCACAGCGAGATTAACCGGAACTGAGTCACCGCGGCCCCGTCAGCCGCTGTTGTAACTCTCGTTCTTGCAGTTCAGCCACCACAGCGCTGCGCATCGTCTCGCCGAACATTGTATTCATTTGCGTACAAAGCATGTTTTGCTCGTTGTCGCGCAACGTGCGCTTGTAAGCCTCCACCTTTTTCTTGAATTGCTGGGCGACCCAAATCGGGAAATGGCAACGATTCGCGACAAAATGGGCCGTTGCCTTCACGGATTCTTCGCGTCGTCGACTAACCCATCGTCGCCTTCAACTAATGAGAGATACTTAGCGGCTTGACTCTAACATTCCTAAATCGAACGAATCCGGTCCCCCACGATCGCTCGAGCCCAATTCGTCCCATCTGATTTTGCAGTCCCGCAGAGAGTTTCCTGCCCGCGAGCATGCTTTTGATACGCTCTTTGCCAAGCTGTCGACCATTTAGCGAGACTCGTAGAAACTCTTCTTCCATCTCGATCTCCATATCGTTCCACACGCCTTCCGGCCTTATCTCCGGGTTGGGACGTATCCGATGAACATTGTAGCCCGATTCGCCGTGATCTCGAATGGTCACCGCTCCCATGGCACTCCTTGTCCGATCGAGAAAAACCCAAAGAGAGGCTTCATTATCTGTTGCCCACAAGTCCACGGCACCCGTTGTCCCTTCATCCACAAGGAACTGCAATCGTAAAACAAAACGCGAGTAGGTCTGTCTCGACAACAGCCTACAATTCTGTGGCCCGCCCTCGGCGGTAATATTCCCGTCCTCAACAGTCCATTGGCATTGACCGTTTGAGTCTCCCATCCAGCCAGAGAAGTCCTTGCCGTTGAATAGTGACACGAATCCGGCCGCTCCTGCGTCGTCATTAGGCGTCGGTTCCATTCTCGCATGCGAGCTCCCGGTCACTTTCTGATCGGTCGTCTCAGCATTCGCCGCAACCGGGCGCTCGAGGCGCATGCGCAACCTCTCGCGTTCGCCGGTGGCGAGCACGACTTCTTCGGCCAGCCACTCGTCATCGCCCTTCTTGACCTTCACTCTGTGCGGTTTGTCGGGGGTAACCGTAATTTCACCCGGCTTACCATCGCCGGGCCATTTCACCTTCACCTCGTTGCCGTCGACGAAGATTTTTGCATCGTTTGGGAGGTTCTCCAACACGATCACGCCTTCCGCGGTCGTAACTCTCAACTCTCCTCCCGCGAACCACGTGGCGAACACCCCAAGCACCAACACAGCAACCGCCACCGACCTCCACACCCACGGAGGCCGCTGGGTTGCCTTTACGGACCGAGCGGCATCAATTGAGCTCCCCTCATTCCGGGGTTCGACGAGGCTCTCCCAAACCTGCTCGGGTCGGCCTGCGGAGACCGCGTTCTTCGACGGGGGTTTCGGTGTCATAGTTGACGTGGGCTGAGTCGCCACGGGATCGCCGCGCCCCAGTGCTCGGTCCGTCTCCGGCTGTTCGACCCGCGAAACTTCGCCGATGGAATTCCTGGCGCCTGTTCCATCCTTCTTGAAGAACGGCGTCAATGCCTGCGCCACTTCGTTCGGAGTCTGAAACCGCCGCCCCGGATCCTTGGCCATCATTTTGGCGACCAATGCCGCCAGTTCCGCCGGGACTTCCGGACGCACAAAATTGAGCGGGTCGGCATCCCGCGAAATGTGTGCCTGGTACGTATCGTAGAGCGAGCTGGTCTGAAACGGCGGGCGGCCGGTCAAAAGGTGGTACAGTGTGCCGCCAAGGCTGTAAATATCCGCCCGGATGTCGGCACTCGGCGCATCAATGATTTGTTCCGGAGCAATGTAGTCTGGGGTGCCGAGCACTTGTCCGTCCGAGGTCAATCGCAGGTCAACCTTCTCTTCGCGAGTCACCCGGGCCAAGCCGAAATCGAGGATCTTGACGATCGCCTTGTCCTTCCGGCGCGATAACATCAGGTTACCCGGCTTGATGTCCCGATGCACCAGGTCCTCTTCGTGAGCATGTTGCAGTCCCAAGGCCGCCTCGTGAACGAAGAAGCATGCGTGAGCGACCGGAAGCGCTCCTTTTGCCTTGACCATCCGGGACAGATCCAACCCCTCGACATATTCCATCGCGAAGACAATGCTGTCGCCGATGCGTGTGGCGTGGTACGCCGTCACAATGTTCGGGTGGCGAAGCTGGCCGACAGCCCGGATCTCGCGGTGAAACCGCTCGAGTACCCCGGGCCGTTCCATGAGGTGCCGGCTCATGACTTTGAGCACCTCATCTCGCCCCATCAGTTTGTTATGGGCGAGGTACACCACCCCCATGCCGCCTCGGCCGAGTTCGCGCTTGACCTCGTAGTCAGGGTGATCGGCCAGAGCCGGAGGTAATGTCTCGGCCGGCGGCGGAGCCGTAGCGGTCGCGACCTCGCTACCCTGCGTCCCGCCAGGTCGCGACCGGCCAAGTGTCGATTCGCCCGCGGGCTTCTGAACGTCCCGAACGCGTTCCAGGAAGCTATCGGCCGACATCTCGGCGACCCGATTGCGACAATCCGGGCACTGCTCGAGATGCTTGTTGACCGCCTCCGCCGAACGGTCGTCGAGCTTGCCCAGGCCGTACGACGAGAGGGTCTGGTCAGTCGGATGCGAGGTTCGATTGGCGTCCATCGGTCGGTCTCCAGCGACGGGTCGAGTGACTGCTTCTGAAGATGAAAGGCCGGTTCGCCAGCGAACCTGTCGCAAAAATGCGAATCTACCACAAAAGGTCGCCGGCTTCCTCCCTTAACCGCTTGACCACCCGAGATTTGGCGAGGATGACATGCTGGCTGACCTGGGCTAAACTGGTGGTGCGGATCGGCCGCTCGGGAATGTGGCACTCCAAGCAGCCGGGCTCTCGAATGGTCCGAATGGGTAATGATCCCGAAGTATTGACCTGATCTAAGGGGTATCCGTCATGTCCAAGACGATCAAGCCCCACTCCGAAACCGGCGGCGGCCGCCGTCGCGCCTCGCCAGAATCGGCCGTGGCCAATTGCGACCACCCGATCACCCTGGATGTCATGGTACGGCTCCAGGCGATCGCCCTCCCCGAGGCGGACGGCGGCTTCACCGTCGTCATCCCGGCGCTAGGCTGCGCGACCCAAGGCGACACGATCGAGGAAGCCCAAGCCAACGCCGCTGAAGCGGCGGAGGGCTGGCTGACGTCTCAGCACAAACGAATGAAAGACGAGGCGATTCGAGCAACCCAGGGATGAAACCGATCTCAGGGAAGCGGTTGGGTCAGTTGCTGAAATCGCGGGGTTGGGTCCTCGATCACATTAACGGGTCGCATCACGTTTACACGCATCCGGACGCTCCCCGGCCGATCCCGGTGCCGGTGCACGGCAATCGGGACCTTCGCATCGGAACTCAGCGCCTCCATCATGCGAGAAGCGGGCCTCACGGACGACGATCTCTAACGAGGACAAAAAGGCCGGTTCCGCAGCGAACCTGTCTCGAAAAAGGCAAAAAAGCTCGAAATCCTCCGCTCTGAAGAGTTTCCAGTATTCCAAAAAGACTCCCGGAACAAGCGATGATCCGATACCATAAGGTTCTCGTACCGTTCAAGTTGGAAATCGGGGTTCACCAATGTCGACAACCATGAAGTCGCTCGGCATCGACCAGCTCAACGTCACGGAACGAATTCTCCTGGTGGAAGAGATCTGGGACAGCATCAGAGCATCCCCGGAACTGGTCCCGCTCACCGAGGCGCAAAGAACCGAGCTCGACGAGCGGCTGGCGAAGCACGAAGCCGATCCCAAGGTCGGCGCGACATGGGACGAGGTCAAAGCTCGTCTGTGGGGCGACCGATGAGTCTTCCAGTCAAGGCAGAAGACACTCGAGTTGTCGTGATCGCTGTGATGCATGTGCGCCGCAATCCGAAGCGATGGCAGAAACGCGTTTGAGGCAGGCCGGTTCTCCATCGAACCTGTCGCGAAAATCCGAATCTACCACAAAAGATCGCCGGCTTCCTGCCTCAGGCGCTTCAGAACCCGAGATTTGGCGAGAATGACCGCGTTCTCGGAAAGACCCAGTTCCTCGGCCACGCGCCCGGCCGGAACTTGATCGACGCCGAACCGCTGGAACGCCTCCCAGGTCGCCGGGGTGAAGTCGGGTTGCACGACGGCCAGGAGCCTTTCGACGACATGCTTGTCGTGATCCCGGTCCCACTCGCGAGCGAGGTCGCCGTTCGGGTCGGACAACTGGTCGAGAAAACCGTCGGCCTGGTCGAGCCCAACAGCGGGCCGGCGGTGACGCTTCCTGCGGAAGTTGCGGACCTTGTTGACCGTCACCTGCCGGAGCCATGCCCGGAATGACCCTTCACGCTTCCTGTCGAACCGGGGGATTTCACGGAACACGACGACCAGGACGTCCTGGGCCAGGTCGGCTGACTCGTCTCCGAGGCCAGGGACGCGGGTCAGCCAGCGCTCGATCAGGGGCAGATAGATGCCCTGCAGCCGGCTCCAGTCGGAGGCATCCGGCCGGGCGACTTTGAGCCGGTCGAGCAAACTGATGGACGTCGGATTCACGAGCCATGGCCTGGTCGAGTTTTGGAGTCTCGATTTGACCGATCATCATACCCCGCCGCGCGGGGAAATGCAGCCTTGTCAAAATTCGGGTCAACCCGTGATTCGGAATGTCTTACGACGACCCGACACATGGCCGAAGCTGTTGCAACACAGGGACCGGACCGGCGGTGGTGTAGGTCAGGCTTTCCAGCCTGACTTCCCGAACCGTCAGGCTGGAAAGCCTGACCTACAAAGAATCATGCTGCCAAGCTGCGTTTCGAGTGGTTAATGGTAAATTAGGTCCAGGCCTTGGCCGTCGCCAAGCCGCGCCCCACTGACCATAGCCCGAACCGCCGATTAGAGGTCCTGTGCCGATTGGACGAAGCGGCTTCGCCGCGGCATGGGGGAGCGGCCTCCGTGGTGTGCGCGGACGTGGAGCAGGTCGAGGCTGGCTGAATTCTGATGGGATACCCTGGGATTGGCCGGCCATTGTGGCTGGATTCTTTGCCTACGCACGCAAGGGTATCGCGATTTCTCGGTCATTTTCGCGGGCTGAGGCCGATCCCATGATCCGGCCGTCCCGAACGATCGCCATGGGCACGCCCGCGCTCCCCCGTCCCGCGGCGAATCGCCTCGTCCAGTAGGCTTTTCTCATCGGCTTCGCGATCAGAAAAGCCTGATCGATTCTCCGTTTATTCTCGATCGATTGACCGACGTGATCATCCCAATTGAATGCGATTCGTCGGATTCGCGGGTTCGACGCCCCGTTCCGATCATTCCAAACTCATCCGCAACCCGAAGTCCTCTAACGAGATGTAACATCAGTGCGCTGGCACTGTCGAGTTCCGATTATTCCAAACCCCTTCACAAGGCCAATCCCGGTAAGGACATGTGCCGACACCCCCATTTTCGCCCTTGAGTTCCGATTATTCCACGGAAATTCGCAACGCCAATTGCTGTATTGAGATGCGGCAAGGCGCCCGATTTTGGTCCGGATATATCGATTACTCCAAACCCTATCGGAACTCCAACGCATGTCAAAGGTTAGGAAATGAGCCTACGTTTTTTCGATTATTCCAAACCCTTGCGGAACTCCAACTTGCGTAAGGGGTTGGGCAACGAGGTGGTTTTTTGCTGAGACTCGTTGTGTGCGCGACGGAGTCATTGATCGAGTTCCAATCGAGCCTGCTTCGCGCTCATCTACTCCTACGGCTTGCGCATTTCCGAGGCGGTCCCGCCCCCCGTCTCCGCGGTCGACTCCCCGCAGATGGCCTCTTCGAAAGAAGGAGGCCCAGCCATGGTCGATCTCCGCGTTTGCCGTCCGAAGGCCGATATCGAGTTGGCGGACGTCGTCCGCCGATTCGGCACCCAATACGTGTCGCAGTACAGCCCGGCCATTGATGCCCGCGCAGCAGAGGGCGCTGATGCCCCGAGCCCTCCCCTGCTCCTCATCGTCTCGATCAATGAGTGACCTGGGGTGTTGCCTTGGTCGGCGAAGCCGCCGGCGTTTGCGAAGAGGTCGCAGCAGGCTCGGCCGTCTGGGCGCTGGGCGCCTGTGTGGTGGCGACCGGGCGCATTTGAGTGGTCATGACAGTCACGGGCACCTGGTAGGGTACGCACACAGCCACCTGGCGCGTGATGGTTTCCGTGACCGGTCGGCACTTGACGGTCGGAACAGTAACCTGCTTTGACTGCGGGACCATGATCGTCTCCGTGCATGTCACGGTCTCGGTGATCGGCTTACGAACCATCCTGGTCACCGTCACATCGTACGGCTGCATCTCAAACGTGTTGACGCATTGGGTCACTTTATACGGGATTCGCTGAACGCGGACTTGAGGAACCGTGACGGTCTGCTGGACTGTCGTGAATTTCGTGCGAGTCCGCTGCACGTTGAACGTCTCCGGGACATATCTCACCGCCGGACGGGTCACGGCCACCTGCTGTTCGTAGCACGTCGTCACCGAGTTGTAGCGAACGCAGGGCGATGCACAGCCGGCGCAACCGCCGCCACAGCGGTGCCCGCACTGATGCGCACAAGTGACAACAGGGACAACCGTTGTGACCGGGATTCGCTGGGTGACGTAGCAAACCTGCGGCTCGACGATCTGACGCATTCTGGTGACCGGTACGGTCTCGGTGATGCACTCGGGAACCATCCTGGTGATCGTCTTATTGGTCATCTCGGTCGTGCAGTGGACCTGGTAGAGCGTGCGCTCGACGGTCTTGGTGACCGGGATCGGCCGATAGCACTTTTGCACGACCGTCTGGGGCTCGCAAACGTAGCGAGTGAACTGCCTATTCACGGTCTGCTGCGACGGCACGCACCAGGTCACGGTCCGAGTTTCATTGACGACCTCGGGGACCATCCGAGTCACCGGCACGTTCTCGGTGCGGTACTCGGTCCGGTAGTAAGTCTGAGAACATGTCACCGGCACCTGCACGCATTCGTAAGCACTGACCGTCTGAGCGACCGCCGTCTGCGCCGAGCCGGCGGCGCCGGCCTGCCCGGAAGGTGCTTGCGTCTCTCCGTAAACGAACGATCCCCCCGCGAGCCCTGAAACCGCGAAAACAACCCCCGCCGTCACGAACACCCGGTTCGGCTTCACTCGTTGCATGGCACGTGGCCTCCCACAGAATCCGTAGTAGTAGTTGAGCGATGAGCGAGACCCCTCCATGCAATCTAGACTATCTACTCCCTTTTATCCCAAAATTCGATGTAGAGCTTGGATTCTACGTAGAACCAGCAGTTTCTGCAAGTTGCTCATCCGCGCCTCAAAATTGCGAAGCTAGTGTGACCGACCCGAGGGGTGTGTGCGGTAGCGGATTTGTGGGATGGGATGAGCGTCACGTCGCGAAATCGGTCGCGTTTGCGTATGCTGTCGAAAGGTCTTCGAGAGGGAGAGGAGCCCTTGCGAGTGGGCTCCGTCGCTGAAGACCAGGGACCACGGACCAAGGATTGATTCTGTCCATGACCAAGCCCGAGCGTGAACGTAGCCTGGCGGTATTCATCGACCTGGAAAACCTGGCGATGGGGTTCCAGAATCAGCGCAAGATCCGATTCGAGGTGCAGAAGGTCCTGGAGCGCCTGGTCGAAAAAGGGAAGCTGATTGTGAAGAAGGCGTATGCCGACTGGAGCCGGTATCCCAGTTACACGGCTCCATTCCACGAAGCCGCCATCGAGCTGATCGAGATCCCCAAGCGGGCCCAGACCGGCAAGAATTCGGCTGATATCCGCCTGGTCGTCGATGCCATGGACCTGGCCTGGAGCAAGGTCCACGTCGATACCTTCGTGATTGTTTCGGGCGACTCCGACTTTTCTCCTTTGGTTTCCAAGCTCAAGGAAAACGGCAAGCACGTGATCGGCCTGGGGATGAAAGGATCGACGTCGGACCTGCTGCGCGATAATTGCGACGAGTTCATCTATTACGAAGACCTGGAGCGGCAGGAGCAGAACGAGCAACAGCTCGCAACCGACCTCAACTCGTACCTGCCTCCCAATCTTCCGGAGCGCCAGCGCGAGCTTTTCAGCTTGTTGATCGAAGCCTGCAACGCACTGCGGCGGGAGAATCATGAGGTGCTCTATGCGTCGATGATCAAGGACACCATGAAACGCAAGAAGCCCTCGTTCGACGAGAGCTACTACGGCTATCGCAGTTTCACCCACTTGCTGGAGGACGCCGACAACCTGGCGCTCGTTGACATCGAGCGGAATCCCAAGAGCGGGACCTACGTCGTCACGAGCTTCAGCGGGGAGCGCGAGCGGAAGCGGCTGGCGGCTGGCTCGGCCAGCCCCGGCGGCCCTGGCAGCCCCGCCGGTCCTCCGGCTCCGGGCCAGAGTGCGGCCGATCGAGCCGCCGCGCGCCGCGAACGGGGCATTCGCCCGCGCCGGCGGCGCTGAGCAGGATTCTGGCCTCTCGCCCCGCGCGAATGCGCACGGCGGGCTGGCGGTTTTGACCGCCAGCCCTACTCGGGCTTGCCGCCGCTCGGTATGATACTCGAGAGACAAACTCGTGCGAATTGTCGTCAGAGCGCAGCGGCGACTCGGCCGCCCTCCTCCAACCAGCCGTGTCGGTGGCGATCCTACCGTATTCACGAAGGCCTCGGTTCCGGCCACACCGATTCGGCCAGGAGCTTCTCAGCCATGTCGAAGTCTTATTTCACGGCGGCGTCCGCGCTGGCGGTCGTACTGACCCTGGTTGCGCGAGCACCCAGTCGCGCGGACGAGGGACCCAGGAACCCTGTGCTCAAGAAGAACGGCATGAAAGTCCTGGGCTCTCTCTGGGTCCTCGAGGCCGAGTCGGATTTCAAGAACAAGCTGAGCGACGCTCGCCGGCAGTCCCGACAGTTGAACCATGCCGTGATGCTCCAGCAGGGAACCCTGAGCCCGAAGGACTATCAAGACACGGTCAAAGGGGTAAACAACCAGATCAACCAGATGAGGCAACAGATCAATGCCTTGAACCAGCAGATGAGTCGCCTTCCGCGCAGGCGCGGCATGCTGATGAACAACTACGTCCAGGAACAGTACAACGAGTGGCTGATCTACCGGAATCAGCTTCAGATGGAAATCAATCAGGAATCTGCGTGGCTGAACCAGCTCAAGGCCCAGCAGTCCGACCCGAAGTCGAAAGAAAAGATCGACGCCGAGGTGAACGATCGGCGACAAGCCTATCATCAAGCTCTGCAAGACCTGCGCACCCTGGTCGACTCGACCAACGAGAAGTACAGCGAGCTGAAGGACAGCGACGAGGTCAAGAAAGCCTTGGTCGTGGCTGGCAAGGGGGCGAGAGACAAGCCGAGGCTCGGTCCCTCGCACGATTACTTGAACAATGTCAAACTGTTCGAGAAGCTCGAGAGAGCGGAATCGGGTGAGGACCCGAAAGCAGCGAAAGCAAAATCGACACGGCGGTCTCGAAGCAAATCCAAAAGCCGGCAATCGTCGCCGCTCGATGAATGAGGCCGGCTTGTCGTACGGCTGCCGGGGCTGATCCGGTCAATATGTCCTCTATGGCATCCCGTGTGCATTGCGGCGGTCGGCCGCTTCTCCCGCCGATACGGAGCAGTTCCCTTGTTTCACATCTCCCTCGCGTCCTTGGTGCTGATTCCGTGTCTTCTTGGCGGGGAAGCGAAGGCCATGGATCCCGAGCGGCCAGCCGAAATACTCGTGCAAGGCAACAGTGCGTTTGCCCTGGATCTCTATGCCCGGGTCAAAGAAGGAGAAGGCAACCGATTCTTCTCGCCGTTCTCGATCTCGTGCGCCCTGGCAATGACCTACGCAGGCGCCGAGGATGAGACGGCCGTGCAGATGGCCAAGACGCTGCACTTTACCCTGCCGCCCGGAGAGCTTCACCCCGCATTCCACGGCTTGATTTCCGAGCTGAACAGCCGCACGTCGTCGCCGGCCGGTGCGAAACAGGCACCCGGCGTGCAACTGCTCACTGCGAACGCCCTCTGGGCCCAGGCTGGCGAGCGCATCCTGTCTGACTTTCAGAAGCGGATCGAGATCAACTATCAGGGAGGTCTTTACCCGGTCGACTTTCGCCAGGCACCCCAAGATGCGATCCACACCATCAACACCTGGGTCGAGGAGCATACACACGGCAAGATCAAGGACCTGCTCAAGCCGCAGCACATCGACTCCCAGACGATCTTGATCCTGACCAATGCGATCTATTTCAAGGCCCTCTGGGCCGCCCCGTTCACGGTGCAAGCGACGGCCCCCGCCGATTTCCACGTGCCCGATCACGATCCCGTCCGCGTCGACATGATGAATCTGACCAACCGGTTCCGTTACCTTGACGACAAATCGTTTCAAGCGCTGGAGCTGCCCTATCAAGGAAACGGCCAGGCGATGGTCATCCTCTTACCGAGGGAGAAGGACGGTCTGGCCAAGCTGGAAGCGTCGCTTTCGTACGAGATGCTGGAGGGTTCGCTCAAGAAGCTTTCATCCCGCCGCGTGACCGTGAGCCTCCCGCGGTTCAAGCTCACTGCGGAGCTCGAGCTGAAAGACACGCTTTCCGCGATGGGAATGCCCCTGGCCTTCCAGCCGCGCAAGGCAGATTTCGCGGGGATCACCGGCACGCGCGACATCGCGATCTCGGCCGTTGTGCACAAGGCGTTCGTCGAGGTCGAGGAGAAGGGAACCGAGGCGGCGGCGGCGACCGGAGTCGTGGCGTTCAGAGCTGCGGCGGTGGCGGCTCCCCCGGTCGTGTTTCGTGCCGATCATCCCTTCTTCTTCTTGATCCGCGATACGCGAACCGGCAGCGTGTTGTTTCTGGGGAGGCTGGTGCGGCCGTAGAGACCGCGACTGCCTGGTCCCTGCCGAAGGCACGTGCCCGCGGCTCCCCGTGGAAAAGACTGCGCGTTGTCGGCTAGGATAATCTCACTTCAGCGGGCAACCGTCATCTCCGCGTTCACGTCAGGCGAGTGCAATCATGATCCTCGGCAAACTCTGGAAGGCCATTGCGTCGCAGTTCAACAAGCTGGCCAATGCGATTCGGGGCTATGACCCGATCGCCGAGATGCAGTACGAGTATGACCGTTCGGTCGAGCAGATCAAGGAGGGTCGAGAGGGATTGGCGCAGTATCGCGCGCTGGTCGAGCGGGTGTCGCGGCAGGTGGAAGAACAGCGCAAACGGGTCGCCCTCCTGGAGGCGAAGATCAAGGCCTACCTGAATGCGGGCGACCGCGAGACCGCGGGCCGGTTTGCGCTCGACCTCAAGCGAGCCAAGGATGACGCCGCGGAAAACGAAAAACAACTGGCGGTCCATGAGCAGGCTTATCAGAACAACCTGCTCAAGATCCAGCACGCAGTCAAGAAACTCGACGAGGTCAAGCACAAGATCTCCAAGTATGACGCGGATCTCAAGATGAGCCGAGCGGAGTCGGAAGTGGCCGCCCTGGCTAACCAGTTCAATTTCGACGTGACGACCGACTTCGGGCAGGCCGAGCAGATCCTCCAGGACCGGATCGACCAGAATCGGGCGAAGGTGCGGGTGGCGGCGGATCTCTCGGGTCAGGGCCTGGAAGAGATCCAGCGCGAAGTCGCCATCGAGAAAACCCTGGCTGACGACGCGCTTCGGGAATTCGAGGTCTCGCACGGCATGGCCACGCCCGAAACGGCCAACACGCCGCAGTCGGCCAAGGAATTAGGGCCGGCGACCAAGACCTTGGCACCACTTCCCGAGATTTGAGCCGGTGGATTTGAGTCGGTCAGACCAGACCAGACCAGACCAGACCAGCCATGGGGAACGCCGAACGTGCCGACAAGCGCGCCAGCCGATAAGCCCGCTGCTCCACCGCCGTTCGGGCACGAAACCGCCGACGGGACCGCGCCCTGGTTTCCGGGCTGGGCGCGCGAGTTCGCCGAGCAGTATTTTGCGGGCACCACCTGTTTGTTCCTGTTGCATGGCAACGTGCACGACCTCGTTTCGCAAGAGCAAGACGGCCGCCGCGGCTATGCCGGGATCACGAGCTTTCTCTCGACCCAGCTCTTTGGAAGCTGGGATGTCGTGCTCCAGCACGACCTGAGCCAGGGCTTGTCGATCTCGGCCGGGAGCGACCCGGAGCGACTGCGGCGGATGATCGCACTGTTGAGCGAGCGGATCGGCGAGCCAAGAGCCTGGCCGAGAGATCCCGATTCCATTCTCGCGGCTCTCGACAAGCTGATTCAGAGCATCCTGATGGAACCCGACCCGGCCAAGCGGCTCAGCCTGGGCATCATTCTCGACTACGGCCAGTACCTCGTGCCCTCGGCCGAGCTCAGCCAGATGGCCGCCGCATTCGGGACACGGCTGGTGCGGCTTCTGTCCTGGGCACAGAACCCCTACATCAAGCGGCATAATATCGCCATCTGCCTCCTGTGCGACCGCCTGGCCGAGATCAACGAGCGGTTGGTTGGAAGCTCACACCTGGCGGCGCTCGAAGTCGCGATGCCTGATGCCAAGGCGCGCGAGGAGTTCGTGACCTGGTATGACGGCCAGGACAAAAAGCTGGGCAATCTCACCGATTTTGCTCCGAAACAACTGGCCGAGCTCACCGCCGGATTGAACCTGGTGAATATCGAGCGGCTCCTGGCGCGGGCCGGCCAGTCCGGCCAGAAGCTCGATGCCCTGGCTCTCAAGCGGCTCAAGAAGAGCTTGATCGAGCAGCAGGCGCGGGGACTGGTTGAATTTGTCGAGCCCTCGCATTCGCTCGCCGACTTCGTGGGCAATGACGCAGTGAAACAGCGGCTGGTCGACGACGCGGACTTGCTCGTCAAGGGCCGGCTAGATGCGGCGCCAATGGGCTACCTCATCTGCGGCCCGGTTGGTACCGGCAAGACCTACCTGGCCGAGTGTTTTGCCGGATCGGTGGGCATTCCGTGCGTCAAGCTGCGGAACTTCCGGTCGAAATACGTGGGCGAGACCGAGGGCAACCTGGAGCAGATCCTGAATGTGCTGCGGGCGATGGGGCCCGTTGTCGTCGTGATCGACGAGGCCGACGCGGCGCTGGGCAACCGGGAAGCTGGGGGCGACTCGGGCACGTCGAGCCGGGTTTTTTCGATGGTCGCGTCGCAGATGGGGGACACCCGCTACCGTGGCAAGCTTTTGTGGATGCTCCTCACCAGCCGGCCCGACCTGCTGCCGATCGATTTGAAACGGCAGGGGCGAGCCGAGGTTCACCTGCCGCTGTTCGCCCCGGCGGACGATTCCGAGATCGGCTTCATGATCAAGGCGATGGCCAGGAAGAACAAGTCGAGCCTGGCGGAGGGCGCGGTGCCGGCCGGGCTCGCCGGCCGGGGATACAGCGGTGCCGACATCGAGAGCATCGTGCTTGCGTCCAAGCGCCGGGCGCTCTTGCAAGGCCGCGAGCAGTTGGCCCGGGATGACCTGGACGGGGCCCTCAAGGATTTCATCCCGTCGGCGCAGGGCCTGGAGAAAGAGAAGCAGGAGCTCGCCGCCGTGCTCGAATGCACGTCGCTGTCGTATCTGCCGGAAAGCTGGCGATCGCGGATCACCCCGTCCGACGGCAGAGCCAAGCTCCAGGAGCGGATGGCCGCGATCCGACGACTGATCGAGGAATGAAACGCAAGATCCCATTCACCCGAGGCGAGGGCGCATTCCATGAGCACCCAGTCCGCCGGCAAAGCAATCGAGCGTAGCCACTGGCTTGATGATAAGACCGAAACCCCCTTGATCGATCAGTACGTCCAGCGGCTGGGGTCGTTCCTGGACGCGATGGCCGACGGTCGGATCGAGGCTCATGAGCTGAAAGAACAAGAGGCTCGGGTCGTGGCGCTGATGAAGACGATCGAGCCGGAGCTGAGCGGAGAGCTGCACGAACAGGTAACGCACCTGCTCTGCGAGCTATCCGCCTACAACATCATGAACACGATTCACCAGATCATGGAGAAACAGCCCAAGACCCGGTTCCGGGGGTAGGCTCGCGCGAGTCGCGCCCTTCAGGCTCGCGACGGGCGGGCCGCGGTTTTTTGCGAATTCGAGCGAACCCTGCTTGAAACGGCAAGACGGACTGGTTGAAATGACAGTGTCGACACGGAGGCGATCCGCGCCGCCCCGCTGGGGGTCCGGGTGGTCGTTCCATGCCCGTCTTTGCTTTCATCCTTTCAACAGGCCGGATCATCGTTCAACGAGACGGATTCTCCGCGGGAGGGCGTCGTGGCCAAAACAGTGATTTGCCCGTCGTGCCAATCCAAGGGCTCCATTCCGGATGGGGCGCAGGTTGCGAAAATTCGCTGCCCGAAATGCGGACAAACGTTCGACGTCAAGGCGGCGACCCAGCCGGGCTCCAGCTCCGGGACAGTGAATCGTCCCGCGTTGAGCGGGCAGGTGCGGCGGCCCGCCGCGGCGGTGAGCTCGTCGTACGAAGACATGGAAAATGTGCAGCCGCTGGCACCGATCGACAAATCGGGCGTCCGCCGATCCGCGAGCGGTCCGGCCCCGGTGTTGCAATCCGCCGGGAGTTCGGCGACGCTGTTCGCGATCCTGGGAGTGGGCGGCGCCGTCGTCGCCTTGCTTCTGGTAATCCTCATCGTCGTTCTTGCACGGGGTGGAGGCGACGCGGGTGCACTAAAACGTCCGGAGATCGCAGAGTCGCCGGCATCGCGGCCTGTCGAGCCGGTGGCTGCACCGGCACCGGTCGTCACGTCCTCGTACACCCCGGCCGTGGCGGCGCCGTCGGCGTCCACAGCGATCGACAGCGCGGAAGTTGTCCGCCGCCTCAAGGAGGCGACTGTCTATATCAAGGTCAAGGTCGCGGGCAAGCCGCTGGGATCAGGAACCGGTTTTGTGATCGAGGCGCACGGCGACACCGTGATCCTGGCGACCAATCGGCACGTGGCGGTCGCGGACCTTTCCGAGCTGCCGCCCAGATTGGTGCCCAAGGGAAGCAAAGCGGAGCTCGAAGTGGTGTTCCGGAGCGGACAGGGTCCCGATAAAGAGCAGGCAGTCACCGCCCAGATCCTCGCCGCGGACACAACCGAAGACTTCAACAACGACCTGGCAATTTTGGTTTGCCAGGGTGTGAAGCGGCCTCCCAGCCCGATCAACGTGCAACTCAAGTCGGAGACGACCGAGGGCATGACGTACACCGGCGCGGGCTTCCCGTTGGGCGGCACGGTCAACATGTTATCCGAGGCCCGCGGCAATCCGTCGGTCACGATCACCGGTGGACGAATCGCCGCCCTCCGGCCCGACGAATCCGGGCAAACGGCTCTGTTCCAAGTTGACGGTGCGCTTCACCATGGCAACAGTGGCGGGCCGATCGTCGAGGAGAAGACGGGCAAGTTGATCGGCGTGGTCGTGGCAGGTCTGGCCGACACGATCGCATTCATCATTCCGGCCGAGCATCTCCGGCGCACACTCGCGGGTCGAATCGGGTATCTCGATCTCACGCTCAAAGCCTTGCAGCAGGGATCGGCTCACCTCCAGGTCAAAGCCCAGATTGTCGACCCCAAGGGTCATGTCAGGGCGGTCACACTCCACGTTGCGCCCGCGTCCGCCGGTACGATCGCCCCCAACGGCGACGGCTCCTGGCCGCCGCTCCCCAATAGCACGAAGGTCGAGCTTCGGCGCGACCCCAAGTTCGCAATGGCTTCTGGTGACGTCCAGATCGCCCTGGCCGGCCAGGGTGCCGCCGCGCGTAAGATCCTGATTCAGACGGCACACACAGATCTCAAAGGCAAGCTCGTTTACTCCAAGCCCAGGGAGTTCGAACTGCCCGAGAAGCCCGGCCACATTCTGCCACCGGGCCATCTCCAGCGCACGATCAAGACGGTCATGCGTAAGAGCTTCTCGATGCTCGGAGCCCTGATCGATCCCGACAAGGACTGCAAGCTCGTCAAGGACGAGGACAGCATGAAGCTCAAGATCGAAGTCCCCGGCAACAAGATCCACACGCTTGCGCCGTATGTCGTCACCCGTTTGAACAAGCAGAAACCCTTGCACAATGCCCCGATGGCCTTGACCGAAGTCGAAGGTGACATGATGGTGATGGTCAAGGTCACCGGCGAGATGAGACCAGGCTCGACCGCGCCTAAAGATCGCCAGGGCAACCAGATCCCCTTCACGTTCCAGGGCGCAGGCCTCGTTCTCTACCAGGACAAAGAAAACTTCGTGAGAGTCGAACGGACGGCCGGCGTCGGCCTCGAAAAACTCAATTCGATTCACAAGTTCCTGTTCGAAGTTGTGAAAGACGGAAGACAGGTGAACAATCAAGTCTACGTCCCCTTGCCGGAGGGGGATGTGCTGCTGATCCTGGTCAAGCGCAAGGGCAAGTTGAGGTCATTGTTCAGCCCGGATGGAGGTAAATCGATCGCTCCGCTTCAGGAATACGATCTCGACTTGCCTGCCAAGGTCAAGGTCGGGCTGACTGCCTCCAACATCTCGGCGAAGCCGTACTCGGCGACGTTCGAAGAGTTCGCCGTGATCAACGACACGACGCTGATCGACTCCCAGTTCGGCGAATCCGATACGCCCAAGAAGAAGGAGTGACCCGCAAGCTGCCCTGTCCTGGCGCCATCGTCCTGACCGGCTCGGTACCTCAGTGCCCGCCGACCACCGTGAACTCGGCGGTCGAGCCGGCCGGCTTGACGAGTTCGATCCGGATCTCCCTGGATCGACGCGCCGACGTATCGATTCGAAGTGTGATCGCATGCCGGCCAGTTGAAAGCGGCGTGCTCGAGGACGGAGTGCCCGCCGGAACCGGTAGCTCGTCGACCCAGACCACGGCTGCCTCGGGCGAATCGAGTTGAATCTTGATCGGCCCGGCATTCGACACGTCGATCTCGCCCTGGAGATAGACAATCGGGGAGCCGGATGTGGGAACGACCTCCTCGAGCGGAAGCGTGCCGGCGACCTTCGCGTAGGCCACGGCCCAGCGGTCCGGTAGGGCCCGAAAGACCTGGTCGCGGAACGCTCGAGCGCCGGGAATCGACTGTGCGAGATCCGCGGGGATCGATTTGAGCACCTTGAACCGCTGAATGGCCGGGGTGGTGCGGACGGCATAAGGACCGGGTTTTCCCAGCTCGGAGAGGAACCGGACCAGGTCGATGAATTCAGCCCGAGTCATCAGGTTGACCAGTCCCTTGGGCATGAGCGAGCCGCCGGATTTCTGGTCTTCGATTGAAGCGACCGGAACGACACGCGAATGGCCGGTGGCCTCTTTGAGGACAATCCTCTGGTCGTCCTTGTCGGTGACGATCCCCTGGAAGACCTGGCCTTCGACCGTGAGCAAAAGCAATGTGTGATACTGCTCCTTGATCGCCTGGTCGGGGTTCATGATCGAGTTGATGATGTAGTCGGGGGGCGAAGTCTGGCCGAGCGCGCTCAAGTCAGGGCCGACGTCGCCGCCGGCTTTGCTCAGGGAGTGGCAGCTCATGCAGCTCAAGTCAGCGCGGCGGAAGACTTGCTCGCCGCGGGCCGGATCGCCGCTGGCGGCCACCTCGGCGACAAGCGCCGCAAGCTCGCTTGGCTCAAGCGGCTTGGTGTCGGCGGCAATTCCGGCCGCCCGCGCGAGTGCGCCGATCAGCGCCGGGTCGGCCCGGCCCAATGCGTAGACTGCTCGCAGGGCGAGCTTGGCCGAGTCGGCAGGGACTGTGCGGCGGCCCAGGGCGGCGGCAAGCGACTCGCCGCCTCCTTGGCGGTTGAGAAAGGCCGCCAGAAGCGGGGTGAGATCGCGCGCGCGATCCGCCGGCTGGGCCAGGATCTCCGCCGCCAATGGGGCAGATGCCTCGAGGTCAAGCTTGGCGAGGGCCGCAACGGCGGCCAGCCGCGTACCCGCTGGCTGTCCGGGATCGGCAAGGGCCTCGATCCGCGAGCGCCCGGGGTGACCCCCGATCGCAGTCAGGGCGTCGAGCGCTTCGATACGTAGGAATTCGCCGGCCTTCGGAGAAGCGGCTAGGTTCCCCAGTGCCTGGGCCGCAGCCTCGAGCTTCCAGGCCCCGGCCAGCCGGACCACCGACCGTTCCAGCGGTACCTCCGCCGGCGAAGAGATCGGCCTGATCAGCGGCACCAGCTTTTCAAGGTCGCGCGGCGGATGGAGCTTGCGATTGGCTGCGGCTTCAGCAAGGGCGTCCAGTGCCTTGACACGCAGAGGCGCCGGATACCCCGCCTGAGCAATCGCCTGCTGATAAATGAACGCGAGGTCGGCGGCCGTGCCACGCTTGCCGATCATCTCGACGATGGCTCCCTGCGCGACTCCGGCACTCGCCCGCTCTTGAGGAGCTTGACCAGGGCGCTATCGGGCGGATTGGCGTCATCCTGTCCCGACGCCGCGGGAACATTCACGCAGGCCAGGACCAGAAGGCAGATGAGTCTTCTGCGGGAAAGCACGAGCGGCTTCATGGAATCAGCCTCGGCTACCTGGCTTGGGCACGAGCCTTGATGCGGTGGTCGAGAGTCTTGGTGGTTTCGTTGAGGGTGTATTCGAGGTAATCGTCCTGGGGATGCACGAGCGATTCCAGGGCGATTTCCTGCGCCTTGGCTGCGTCGTCGCCGTCGAAGAAGCTGAGTGCCCGGATGGCTTCCAGCCGGACGCGCGGGTGCTCGTCGTTGACCTCTTTGCGCACCAATTCGAGCGGATTGTCAACGCGATCGCGCCAGTAGCAGAGCACGCGGGTGGCCGCGGCTCGCGCTCGGGGCTCAGGGCAGGAAAGCACCTGTTTGAGAAGCGGGATGTCGACACTGTCGAGACTCTGGTGCAGCCAGAGGGCCTCGACCATCTGTCGCCAGTACTCCGGATCGCTCTTGCTGAGACCGAGAGTCCATGCCGCGAGTGCCTTCTGAACCTCGGGCTCGGGCCGCTCGCGAAGCTCACGGCGGGCTCGATAGCGCACCCGGTCTTCGTAGGACTTGAGCAGGTCGAGAAGCTCCGCCACGGATGCCTCGTCGATCCGGGACTTCTTGAGGAACGGTCGCTCGGGATACGTGATCCGCCAGATCCGGCCGTGGGTGTGGTCGCGATTCGGGTCGCGAAGGGAGTGCTGCATGTGGCCGATCAAGGGGTTGAACCAGTCGACGACGTAGAGAGCGCCGTCAGGACCGAACTGGAGAGCGACGGGCCGGAAATTCGAGTCGGACGATTTCAGCAGCGGGTCGACGGGAGCACCGGAAAATCCCGAGCCGTCCTCGCGGACGCGATACCGGAGGATGCCCTGGAAGCCGATGTCGTTGTTCAAGAGATAGTCACCTTGGGTATTGTCCGGGAAGTGCCGGTTGTAGACGAGCTCGCACCCACAGGTGGGCCGCCACTGCATCGGGAAGAACTGCTTCATTCCGCCGTGCTTGTGGGGATAGACGACCTGCCCGGAAAACGCGGTGCCGTAGTAGTTGGCTCCGCCGGAGGCATCGGCAACGAAGTTTTGGCCCCAACGATCGATATAATGGCCCCATGGGTTAGCGAAGCCATACGAGACAAACACGTCGAGCTTCCACGTTCGCGGCTCCCACCGGTAGATGCCAGCCTCGTTGCAGCGCCGCGGGCCGTAGGGAGTCTCGATCTGCGAGTAGTGGAAAGTCCCTTCTTGCCAGTGCAAGGCACCACCCGGGTCCCAGGTGTAGGCGTGCATCGCGTGGTGGGAATCGGCTGTATCAAAGCCGTGGAGGATCAACTCGCGCGTATCGGCGCGATCGTCGCCATTCGTGTCCTTCAGGAACATCAGGTTGGGCATCTGGGAAAGGTAAACGCCCCCGTCGCCCAGCTCGATGCCGCCGGGCACGTGCAACCCGTCGGCGAAGACTGTGCAGCGATCGGCCTTGCCGTCTTCATCGCGGTCCTCGAGGATCAGCACCTTATCGTTGGGCTTGGTACCCGGCAGATACATCGGATACGAGGGCATGGCGGTGACCCAGAGGCGGCCCTTGGCGTCGAAGGTCATCGAGACCGGGTCTTCCAGATCGGGAAACTCGACCTCCGAGGCAAAGAGATTGATGGCGTAGCCTTCTGGGAGAGCGAAGCTCTTTTTTTCTTCGTCGGGCGTGGTGATGTGAATCGGTGAGCGGACGTTGCTCTTGACACCGACAAAGCTGCCGGTGCCGTTGTCATCGATGGTCGCAGGAACCGTCTTTCCCTCAGCCAGGTCCCAGATCCTCCGCTCTCGGTTCTGGATCATCTTGCGCAGCTTGGTGAACTCGGCCGGGAAATTGACGACGCCGAAGGGCGCCTTGCGGCCGCCATAGATGTAACAACCGTTGACCGCCCGATAGTCGTAAAAGAACTGAAGGTTCTTCTCCTGTACAGCCTCGTAGAGCGCAGTCAAGTCACCCTTGAGTGAGCTGGGGGGCGGACCGAAGAGCGCCTGGTCCATCACAGGGGCCAGGCGCCGGTAACCGGCGTCGCTCAAATGGACGCCATTGATCGTGAGCGGCTGCGTGCTGCTCTCGTAGAGTTGCTTGCTGGGCACAAAAAGATCGACAAAGACCACGCCGTGCTTGCGGGCGGTCTCGGCCATGGCGGCTGTATAGAGCGCGATGTTGGCGTTGTTCTTCGTGCCGTCGGGGAGATGCGGGTTCTTGAGGTCTTCGTGGGCGATCGGCGAAAGCAGGACGAGCCGGGGCGGCTCCTTGCCATTGTAGCGGGTAGTCGTCGCCGTCTGAACGAACTTTTCAAGGTCTTTGACGAATTGCACCAGGCCCGCCGGGCCGGCGAACGACTCGTTGAAACCGAAGGCGGCGATCAAGACGTCGGGTTTCTCGTCCTCCAGTTTGTGGCCGTGATCGTTGAAATGCGCCTGGCGCGGCCGCAGCGCCAGCTCGTCGGCCGAAAAACCCAGGTTGTGAACGACCAGTTTGTGATCGGGAAAGCGGGCGTGGAGGAGGGTCTCGAAGTGTCCGTAATACTGAAGCCGCTCGGCGAACGTGTTGCCGATCAAGATGATCCGGTCTCCCTTGTGCAACACAAGCTCCGGTTTGTCGGCCGCCGCCGCCGGCACTCCGGCCACGAGGATCATCAGCAACCCGGCGGCTAACAGCCCCGCTCCGAATGGTGATCTCACTCGCCTTGTCATCGCTGTCTGAGCCCCTCGAACCGCGTGGATCGGAAACTGGGTGAAGTTCACCTCGCGCGCGGGCTCGGAAACTGCGCCCTGCTGGAAAACAACCTCAATCATCGGGCTCGGCCGGGCGACCCCGTGAGGTTCATGGTGGGTCATGTTTCAGGAGGGACAAACCCCGATCCGCATCTTATCCTGTGTACCGCAGGCAGAGCGCGCTGTCAAATGGGCCGCGCGAAACCGGGAAGGTCCTGGGATCGTGGGTGCGAAGACGAGGCTTATTCGCCGAGATCCTCGGCCAGGATGCGATCAACGAGCTCGACGACTCCCTGCCCGTGGTCCCCCGCCGTCACGAGGTCAACACAACCGCGGATCACCGGCAGAGCGTTGGCGACCGCCACCGAAAAGCCGCACAGGCT
This sequence comes from uncultured Isosphaeraceae bacterium, assembly GCA_963781785.1. Taxonomy (GTDB): domain Bacteria; phylum Planctomycetota; class Planctomycetia; order Isosphaerales; family Isosphaeraceae; genus CAWAHD01. The sequence goes on from CAWAHD010000002.1 coordinate 4,404,598, forward strand.
GAGAAAAGCACGATCGTTCTCGGCATCGCCGATTGCGACGGTCTCGCGGGGAGACACGCCCATCAGATCGAGCGCGGCCGTCAGCCCGGTCGCCTTGTCGACTCCCGGAGGGAGTACCATGAGCGACCGCTTGTTCAAAATCGGCTGCCAGTCCAGGCCCGCCTCGCTCAATGCGCCCTGAACGGCGGCCAGGTGGACCGCCCACGTGGCGACGATGACCTTGCCGACCGCCATCGGCTCGACACCCCGGCGCACCAAGGCCTCGATCAGTGACCGCGGGGGTGGCTCGGCCAGCCGCTTCTCTTCCCGGCTCGACGGGCGGAATAGCAAGGCGCCGTTTTCCGCGACGACCATGTCAAATATCCCGGTTCGCGGAAAGACAGTGCACAGCTCGTCGAGCTCACGTCCCGTGACCAGAATCAGCCGGCGCCCCGAGGCGCGCAGCCGCTCGAGCGCCGCAATGGTCTGCTCGTCGACCTCGCCGTCCTTGGCAAGAGTCCCGTCATAGTCGGTGGCAAGTGCCCGGTAGCGCATGCGGTCCCCCCTGGGAAACAATCATACACGAGCATTCCTTTCCGCGCCTTCCACTGGTTATGACGAAGCCCAAAGAGCGGGTTTGACACCCGGCCGTCTTGTTCATCCTTCGTCCTTCAGCCGTCATCCGTCAGCCTTCAGCCGTCATGCTTTCCATAAGTAGATGTGCTTGCGCGTCGATCGCGTTTTGGTAACGACCGCGAAGTGAGGCCATGATGACGTCCCAGCTCACGTTCAACGCATGAGTTCGAGCGGCGCCGGCCATTCTACGCCGTTCTTCATGGTGCTCGACAAGCCAGAGGAGGGCCGAGGCGAATTGTTCCGGCGCCAGGGATGCGTCCACCAGGATACCGGTCGAACCCGATTGGACGGTCTCACCGACCCCGCCGGCTCGTAGCGCTACCACAGGCAACCCCGATGCCATTGCCTCGAGGACCACGTTGCCGAGCGTTTCGGTCAAACTCGAGAAGGCAAAGATGTCGGCGGCGGCATAGTGGTCGGCCAGGTCTTCCCCCTGGCGATATCCGGCGAATCGAGCGATCGAGCCGATCCGACCCTCGAGCGCCCTTCGCGAGGGCCCGTCGCCGACGAGGAGGATGCGGACATCCGGCCGCTGAGACGCGACGATCCTGAACGCCGTCGCCAGGTAATCGACGTTCTTTTCGGGGGCGATCCGGCTCACGTAGGCGATCACGACGTCGTGCGCAGACCACCCGAGGGCGCGACGCACCTCGAAACGCCCAGGGCGGTTAGGTCGGAACAGCGTACTATCAACTCCGCGCCGCCACAAAACCAGCCGCTGGAAGCCCCGGTGCTCGAGATCAGAAATTGTCGTCTCTGACGGCACGTATGTCTCTCGAGTGCAGTTGTGAAACCAGCGCAGGTAACGCCAGATCAGGCCCTTGGCCCAGCCGACTCCGTAATGGCCGCTGTATTGATCGAAATTTGTGTGAAAACTCGAGACGACGGTAAGCCGGCGCTTGCGTGCGAGCCGGAGCACGCTCCAGCCGAGCGTCGCCTCGGTGGCGATATGGATAATGTCCGGCCGAAAGGACGCAATCGCCCGATGGACCTTGCCAAACGGAGGTCGAGGAAGATGAAGCTCTTTGTAGAACGGAAGGGCGATCGAACGAACTTTGTAGATCGGCGCGGGCGCGGCTGGAGTGCCATAATCCGGGCAAATCAACTGGACTTGGTCGCCGCTCTCGGTCAAATAGGCGCCAGCTCGCCCAGCGTCCTCGAAACCCCGTTCACCTGGGGAAAAAACGTCTCGGTAACCAGCGTAACGCGCATTTTTCAGGTTGAGCCGGCTGGGATCAATCGACCAGGTTGCCGTTTTCGAAATCATCCTACCGAGTTCGAGGCCGTCCTCCCAGAGCACCTTGCCGAGTAAAAAGGCTGCTCCCGTCCCAGCTTGAATTCGTCGGCAAAACCGCCGGCTGGTTCCCAACGTTATGTTCCGTCCGTTCAAACCAACCAAGACCGGTAAAACGCTTGCTCCGGACGACGGTCCGTGCGAGACTCGATCCGTAGCGTGGCTCGTGTCTGACAGGGTTGTTCGATCCGTGGTCGTGGTGAGTGAGGAATTGCGTTGAAAGAGAATCCAGTGAAACGGGCATTGCGTGCCGGGAAGCCCCAGATCGGCACATGGCTGTCCTTGGGGAGCGTGGCCGCAGCGCGGTTCATGGCGCGGGCCGGCTTTCCGTGGCTTACGGTGGACATGGAGCACACTCACACGGACATCCAGACGGCCGCCTTCATGTTCGGAGCGATCGCAGATGCCGGCGGGGTACCCCTGGCGCAGGATTCCGACGGGGAAGCACGAATACATCAAGATGGTTCTGGACTGCGGCGCGATGGGAATCGTCGCTCCCATGGTGATGGATGCGGCCGAGGCCAGGGCGATCGTCGCGGCGACGAAATACCCGCCACGCGGCAATCGGTCGGTCGGTGGCGGGATGCACGCGCTGAATTTCGGAACGACGGCCGCAGAGTACTACAGCAAAGCCGACGACGAGATCCTGGTCGTGATCCAGACCGAACATATCAAGGCCGTGGAGATCGCCGACTCGATCTACTCGGTGCCTGGCGTGGATGCCGTGTTCGTCGGCCCCAACGACCTGGCGTATTCGATGCGGGGGGCCGATGGCTCGCAGCCTGGCAAGGAAGTCTTCGAGGCGACGTTGACTCGCATCCGCGAAGCGGCACAGCGCAACCGTCTCCCGTGCGGGTTGCACGTGCTCACCGCCGCGGACGCTCTCAAGCGGGCTGGCGAAGGCTGGCAGTTCATTGCCGTGGGAAGCGAGCTCAAGATGATGCTCGACGGAGCCTCTGGCGTGGTTCGCCAAGTCAATCCCCACGACGCCCCGACCGAACTGGCCAAGTACTGAGACCGCGCCAGCTCAAGGTGGCGGACCACTAGCGAGACCGCGAGCCCTCGACCAATGCGCGAACTCGCTTGAGCCCCAGTTCGATGACGTCGCGCGGGTTTTCTTCCCAGAGTGTGCGGTTGAAGAGCTCGAGAGAGAGCGGTCCCCGATAGCCGATGGTGCGGAGATTGGCAATCACGCGCGGGAGATCGGCGATCCCGTCGCCCACCATCACGCGGTCTTCATCCTTCTGGATGCGCGGGTCGGGCGTGGCCGGCAGGTCGTTGATGTGAAAGCACGCGAGACGGTCTCCCGTCAAGGTGAGGATGTCGTCGACAGAGCCGCCGCCGCGAATCATGTGGAAGACGTCGGCGACCACCGTCGCCTGCGGATGACCAGTCTCCGAGGCGATCGCCCAAGCCGTGGCGACGTTGTTGACACCATCGACGAATCCGAGGAACTCCATCGAAGGGATGACGCCAAGTCTCGTGCCGATCTCGAGTAGCTCGGCGAAGCGCTCGCCAGCACGCGCCACGTCGACAACCTCCTGGGGCGGACTGGCCACGATGTATGGACTCCCCAGCTCAACGGCCTGTGCCATTCTGCGCCGGCAGTCGTCGAGGACGCGTGTGTGCTCGAGTCCCTTCGACGTGACCCAACCGTGCAGCGCAATCATGCTGACTACCTTCAGATCTGCGGCCGTAAGCGCGCGCTTCAAATCAGCAATCTGACCCCCTTGCTCCAGGAAAGTCGTGATCTCGTCGTTCCAGGGCTCGATCGCCTGATAGCCAGTCTCTCCCGCGAGCGCAATCTTTTGGAGAAGCGGAGTCGGACGGATCGTGCTTGTGTTCAGACAGTAAATGAATTCGCTCATCAGCATTGACTCCCCGGAGCACACCCGGAAAGCGTGGAAGTAAGAAACTGGCAAATGCCCGGAAGCCGAAAGAGCACGGTCCGGTACGGATTTAATGTCGGAGCTTCATTCACGAAGATAGGGCCGAGCAGAACTGCGGACAAGAGAGGACCCCCGGCCTCTGCCAGCTCTGATCGAGAGCGCACTCTCGCACGGTACTTGGCTATGCAACAATCGTGCCGTCCGCGATCAGATCACGGTTCGTCGATGCGCTGCTCGAACGGAGGGCGAACGCGATCGGGTAGATGGACCATGCCGGCATCGTCGGCGATCTGAAGACCCGCATCAAGATAGAGGATCACGCCGTTGATCCGGCGTGCTCGACCGGAGGCGAGATAAACCACAGCGGACCCAACGTCTTCGGGGGCCGTGAGGTTGCGGATTCCGGCCGGGAAGTCCGGCCGGCCAAACCGAGCCTGGATCAGTCGCTCGTTCGGCGTGTCGACCCATCCCGGCGCGACCATGTTGCAGGTGATCCCCGTGCTCAGATATTCGACGGCCACCTGCTGCGTGAGGCCCCAGAGTCCAGCCTTGCTCACCACGTAAGAGAAGAGTCCCGGCATGGGGCGCGTGGCCCGGGTCGAGCCGATGTTGACGATCGTTCCCTGCCGTTTGTGCAATTGCGGGAGCGCCGCCTTGATGCCCAGCCACGGGCCTTTCAGATTGATCGCCAGTGTCTGCTCCCAGAGCGCCTCACTCGTGGTCAGGGCGGTTCCGCGGGGGCTGATGCCCGCACAGTTGACCAAGAGGTCCAGCCCTCCCCAGCGGGATGCGAGCAGATCGACGGCGCGGTCCCAATCGTCCGGGCTCGTGACATCGAGATGTTGGCCGACCGCGTCGACCGCCTGCTCCCGGAGCTCGGCCGTCCGCTCGGCCAGCAGGTCGTCCTCGATGTCGGCCAGCAAGACCTGATACCGAGCCAATCCGAGTGAGCGGGCGATTCCAAGCCCGATACCTTGGGCAGCGCCCGTCACCAACGCGATCGTTCGCTCCCGCGGTTCGCTCGTGGGTTCCATAGGCTCCTTCCCGATTGGCACAGCAGACCGAACGATTCCGGCCCGGAGAAAGCAGGCCAGGAAAGCGTCCGAGACCCGTGAGATCCGAACAATCATCAAAGCCGCCATGATGAAGCCATCGGCTGGCGGCGTCAATCAGCGCCCGCTCAGCCATCGCGAGTCCCAGGTTTTCGGTGGGAAGCATTTGTGCCGATCGGGAGAAACCATGAGCTGCGACCAGTCCGCGTACGGGATCGGAGCCGCAGACCTGGTCGAGACTGGTACAACCCGGATCCGCAAACTGGATGATGATCCCGGTCGTGAGAACACCATGGTTTGCGTCTGCGGGATAGCACCCGCCCCACCCGGCTGTGATGGGTCATCGTTACCTTCGGGATCGGTCAGGAGCGAAGCCAAGATCGCGATTTCGAGCGGCTTATGACGTTTGGGAGGCGCGTCCGTCGCGTCTGAAACCGTGGTAGGCCCACCGCCAGTAATCACGATGAGCGGATGGACCACCGGTGTGATCCCAAGATTGTCGGCTCTCCGCAGTCCGTTTGCGATTACGGGTTTCTTCACGGAATGCGGCGTCGTGCCTTTCCGAGCCAGCGACGATCGCTCCGGTGCACTCGGCCAGACGAAATCCTTCTGTCCCGCCAAGAGACTCTCCCATCGTGTCGGCAAATCGCCGCCCAGCCAGTCACCGGCAGGCTTTCGCCGGGTGTTCCGTGTCTTGCCTCGTCCGATCGGATCAGACCAAGAACACCGCCTCAGATCGTGCTTGTCCCTCGCATTCATCGCTCAGCCCCTTTGCGTGAATCATCGAATGAGTTGACGGAAACCGACTCTGTCATGCAGCCTTATCTATAGCATGTAAACCGACTCAAGCGGAAAATAACTCCCGTATTAGTTGGACTTTTTGATCGATACGACCGACAGAAACCCGAAACTTGATGAAATAAGAGATGGACGCGGACCAATCGACGCCGTACGCGACTGCCAATGGGATATACATTGCGTATACGAGATAGATCGCTAAGTTCGGGTCGCGTGGGCAGGATTTTGATCGTATCGAAAGGCGCCCAAGGGTTGCGTGGTGTCGGAGCGGAGGGCGGCGCGTGGCAAGGGCGTTGGTCGATCGGGCGGGCATTCCGACGACGGCTCTTGCAAAGTCGCGATGGGTTCGCGACCGAATTGAAGGAGGATGGAGCTCTGCTTCCGGCGTACCGGGGTAACCATCTACGGTTCAGTGTGCCGCCGGCGCAAGGGCGATCCGATTTGACGGATCTCCGGATCAGGAAATTGAGAAGGGGCCCGGTACATGATTTCCAAAGCACGGCAGCGCGTGTTCTTCCCTGTTCCCGAGTCCCTGGTTCCTGTTCCCGGCCGGTCGGGAGGGCAGTGGATGTTCGGTCTGCTCCATGGGATCGAACGGCGAACATCAGCGGCCAGGCGCGCGCCGCGGCGGCGCCGCGCCCGTCCTGGAACTGCTCGAGGGCCGGCAGCTCCTCTCGTCGTACACCGGCCCGTCGGCGAACCGGCCGGTGTCGTCGAACGGGGGGTTGTTCTTGATCCAGGTCAGTGGTCCCGGCGTGGTGAAGGTGCATCCCGCCGGTCGTGGAGCGATCGACCTGAGTGCCTTCGGGACGACCGAGGACACGACTCTTTCGATTACTCAGGTCCGTCCGCGCTGGCATTTCCCGAGCCAGCTCCTGTCGATTCAGAACCTCAGGGTCACGTCGGGTCAGCTCGGTAGCCTCGACGCGCCCGCGGCAGAGCTGAACGGAACGATGACGCCACTCAACAATACGGTCGCAAGCCTGGAGCTCGGCGAGCTGGGGCCCGGCGCGCGTGTGAATATCAATGGCAGCGTGGGTGTGATGAACGTTCCGACCATCGACCTGGGCCCGACCGGGCGTGTGATTGTTTCTGGAGCGCTCGAATACGGCCGACCTCACCGATTCGATGACGATCGGTGCGATGGAGCTTGATGGCGGCCGGTTCGTGATCGGGCAGGATTCGCTGGCGCCGATATTGATCGAAGGCAGCTTGACCATCAGCCAGGATGGGCTTTTTTCCATCGGACGTGACCTTGACGGGTCGCTTTCGGTCAGCGGGAATCTCGTGCTCAACACCGGGGGTCAGCTCATGATCGGCCGCAACCTGAGCAACCTGACCGTCACCGGCAACCTGATCGTCAACCCCACGGGTAGCGGAATCGTGGTCGACGGTGCGCTCGGCAGCTTGACGGTGGACGGTATTTTCCAGGGGCAGGGTGGCACGTCCGCGCCGACGCTGTTCGACCTGGGGGTCGGGCTGAACACGAGTGGCTTGACCATCCTGGGCGGCAACCAGAGCCAGAATGGTCTGATCAACGCCAACATCCGTTCGGGAGGCAGCATCAGCGGCGTCGACATCGTCTACGGAACCGTCAACAGCACCATCCAGCCCAACACGCCGCCACCCTTGTGAGCACAGCAGCAGGAAAATCACGGTTGCCGTAGAGACGCCGCGTTCGGTTCCCGGAGGATCAAGCCGGCGGTCCGCTGCACCATCGTTGCCCGGCGATCGATCCGACTGGTCACGAACGCGGCCTCGAACAGCCGGGCCAGGGCCAGCACGTGTGTGAGGTCGCGTTCGACGTCGCCCGCCGGCCGCTTTTTGCGGGCAGCCAGGGTTTGAACCAATCGCTCGCGGTGCGTCATGGCCAGCTTGCCCAGGAGATCGAGGTCGACGGAGAAGAACGTCTCATCGGCAGGAAAAGCGGCTGCCTGGAGCCGCTGGAACCGGTCCTTTGTCTTCGGCTCCGTTACTATCTCCAGGTAACGCGCGATGGAGTGGGCCGATCTGCTCAAGATCAGTCGTGATCGAGCCCGATCCACCGCATAGGCAAACGAACCGGGAGGATCGAGGGCGGTCACATCGACACCCGCCTTCCTCTGGGTCGTGATCCGCGACCGGCCCTGGTTTCGCTTCTCGTCAAGCGCCGTCATCGCCAGCGCGGTGTGCAACGCGTTTTCCAGTGCGGCCGCCACGGCAACCGGGGCGGGCTCCCGCGTGCTGGACGTACTGGATGAGACCTCCGGTGCCTTGTCTTCCGCGATGGGGACAACCACCACGAGGGGGAACGGCCAGGATGATTCGGTCGAAGCCGGCGAGCCGCCTGATGGACCTTCTTCGGGTGCAGGTGAGTCGACGTAGGCGAAGATACCTGGGCCGAGCCGCGGTAAGATCCTGGTGCGCAGGTCCTGCTGCAAGAGCACGCCGGTCAGCACGGAGCCCAGGTTCGTCAATCTGGGCTGGTCTTCCGCGGGGACGATCTGGGAGATCGCCTCGTAGACGGCCACGAGGTCGACGTGGCCGGCAGCGAGGGCAAGCGCCGTCGGCGGCAGGTGCCTCGGGGCGAGGTCGCTCCGGCGAGTATCACCGGCCCAGCGCAGCACCCAGGGGTCCAGCCGCGATGGATCGAGTGTCTCGACCGTGTGGACCACGATCGATTTGTCGCCCCAAACCAAAGCGGCCCCCGCGTACCGAACCGAAGCCACGTAGCGCTGGATCATGGCCAGAATGTTGGCATCAGCCGGCTTGTCGGGGCGAGACGAAGCCGCCATCTGCCGCTCGATCAAGCGGGGATCGACGAACAGGCGGGCCAGCGCCTTTTCGGGCAGCCGCTCCTGGACTTCCTTGAACTTGGAGAGGTCGCCCAGGCCGCCGTCGCTTTTTGGGCCGGCGCTGCTCGAGGCATCTCCCACGGCCAGCGACTGCGATTTGCGGTCGATGACGGCCTGGATCAAGCTTTCCGAGTTCGAGAAAGCAAATGTGCCGTCCCCATAGGCGACGTACCATTCAGGCAACCGGGCCGCCGCCTCGGGAAACTCACGGACATGGTAAGTCGTTCCGGCCCGCTGGAGGTCAGCGACGCGCGCCAGCTCGCCGCTCTCTTTCTGCGAGGTGTTGACCACGTGAATTAGCCGCTTGAGCAAAGCCTGGTCTCGCGCCTGAAACAGCACGAGCCCCCGGGCCTGGCCAGGGTCGGCGGGAGCCTCGGGAGGGAGTCGCAGAGCCAGGACCACGGCATCGCCGATCAGCTCGTCACGGAGGTCGGTCAAGTTGGCGCCGACAAGTGCTTCGATCTGGGCACGGGACCGCTCGAATTGCCGATACTTCTCGGACTCGAACCAGGCTTTCACCGCCGGAAGCTTTTGCAGGTCAGCGGCCAGGCGCGACGTTGTGAAGGCGCGAACCTGGTCGCGCAAGCCCTCGACGGTCAAGACGACTCCGGCGTCGGGGGGGACCAGGCGAAGCAAGCCATCAGCGGGCCGCGCCCGAGCTGGTCGGCGGGAGCCCCGTTCGCGACAGCCACCAGAACAAGCCAGGGCAAGACAAGCGTGCCGGTGTGCAGCCTTGCAGCCTGGCATCGGGTGCTGCTGCACAAAAAGGAGCGAACCGCTGTCGTGGCTGGGTTCGGTTTCATGAGGCTCCCCTTGCCCCGGGCGCGTGAGCGCGGACATCGGGTTTGGGACGGGCTGGGCCCAGCAAGAAACCGAATGCCTGCCGGGCCGTGGACGAAAGCGGTCGGACACCCGAGGCCAGGTGGTCGCCAACTTGCTGGAGCGTGGCGGCCGCTGCCGCCGAGTCGGGAGCGAGCGCGTCCAGGGACAGCCCGGTAACCGAGTCGGGAACCGCTCCGACCGCGATACCTGACCGAGGCACTGTGCGTTCCGGGCTCGTGGCGGCGTCGAAGACCTGGCGGCCGATCCGAGCGGCCGGCTCGGAGGCCGAGCGGGCCAAGTCCCATGTCGCGTCGGTCGCGTCGGCCAGGGCGATATTGAACTTCGTACCGACTGCCGCGTCGGGATCCCGGCTGAGTGCGGGAATCCCGGCGACTGACGGGCTGGGCTGCTGCACGGGTCGGGTCCGGTCGATCATCAGCCTGGAAAAGAGACCGACCGTGATTGCGGCTGCGATCATGGCGGCGGCGGCCGCCATCGGGAAGCCGACCTGCCAGAACCGTCGCACCCCTGGGGTTCCGGTCCTTGGGCGCGATCGAGGAAGCGTGTTGGCAGGGATCGCGGCAAGGATTCGATCGGCCAGGCCGGCGGGTGCATCGGGCGGCGGCCCCCAGGCGCGGAGAGCGCGCCCCAGGACCTGATACCGCATGACCGTCTGGCCGCATCGGCGGCAATTCGCCGCATGCTCCAGCAAACCGCGCTCGCGCCCTGCCGCGGCGCCATCCGTTGCCCTCACTCCCGGAGCAGGTGTCCCCGCCAGGCCCGTGTCTGGACCGGGGAAAAGCGGCGAACCCGCGTCGATCAGCTCGTTCCATAGTCGTTCGAACTCGCGGCACGTCATTTCCATTCTTTCTAGCCTCTTCTTTCGATTCCGCGGCGGCTCAGGTCTTCGGCAAGCTGAGCCCGAGCTCGATGGAGCCACGTTTTGACGGTGCCGATTGGCCGGGTGACCACTCGGGCGATTTCCTCATAAGACAGGTTTTGCTCATGGAAAAGGACGAAGACGAGGCGATAGTGGGGTCGAAGCTCACCGAGCGCCCGCTCGAGCTCGGCGGCCAGGTCGTCGGGGTCAGCCAGCCCGGCGCGGGGGTCGGCAACGTCCTCGACCAGCCCTGCGTTCGCGAGCATCGGTTTGCGGGCGCGGCGAGACAGGGCGGTGCGACAGCGGTTGGCGGCGATTTCCAGCAGCCAGGGAGTAATTGGCCGAGTGTCATCGAACCCCGCCATGCCCCGCAGGGCGCAGGACGAACGTCTCCTGCGTGACGTCTTCGGCGTCTTGCTGATGGTTCATCATGCGGAAGCACAGGCCGAAAACCACGCTCTGGTATCGCTCGATCAGCAGGCGAGGCGCCTGGGGATCGCCAGACCGGAGCGCTTCGACCAGCGCAGGGTCGTCCATCGGCTTCTCGCTGCTGCATTTGTCCGCCCTCCCGACTGCCGCCCTGAGGTCGGTCATCATCCTCATACCCCAACCGTACAGGCCCGGTTTCAGGATTCGCCCGAACCGAATCACGATGAAACCTCAAGATTATCAGGAAGGGGGTTGCGCGGAGAATGAAACTGTTTTTGAGGCATGGTTCAAACGCTGGTAACGCGGCGCTGGCGATGGACAGGCCACACGGCCGTTGACGGCCAAAGAGGCCCGCTCGGCGATGCATCTTTTTGGGCCAACCGCGTTTAAGTGATGTCGTATTCGTGGTTGTATTGTTGCCGGTTGGTCGATTTGCCTGCGCGGCCGTGATCGGGCTGCGGCCGGCCGCCGGATGGGATCGGACGGATTGGACAGATCGGACGGATTGGACAGATCGGACGGATTGGACAGATCGGACGGATAAAACCCGGCGGTCACGCGGCACGAGATAAAAGGAAACGACGGGCGCTTCAGGCGGGAAGAGACCAAGCGGGTTCACACGCTTGGCCGATTAATCGAACGCTGGTCTCCGCCAGATTCTTAGTTGCGATCGGCGAGTAAAAGCGGCGCAAATTCGGCCTGCGGTCCGCGCCGTCGGGGAGATCTTGCCGATTGTGCCAAACGAAAGGGCTAAGGCCGCCATTCGCATCCTTTCCCAGCACGCCGGACGACCCGCCATGTGGTAGAATTGGGAGAGTCTGCGCGTCGGCGATGGCTCTCGGCATCGCGACATATCTCCGAAACAGTATTCGTGGGTCGGAGAGTGCTGAGACAGTACTGGCCCGGCCCCCCCGCCTCAGCGAATTCGAAGAGGGGTAGGGGTGGGTATTGACCAAGGATGAAGGATGGATCAGAGATCTCGCCCCTTTCTGTCCGCTTCTGTACGACAATTCCCCGAAGGCTCACCCACCGCGTGGTTCGATCCGGAAGGTCGAGCTACTCGCCGCTTTTCTTGATTCTTCCGCTCCCCCGTCCTCCGCACTTCTCCACGGCAACCTTCCCTTGACCTTGGCGATGGACTCCGGGCCTGACCGGCTTCGATCGGGCGGCCAATCATGCGCTTCCCCCGAAGTACCAGAGCCCAAGTTCTTTGAACGTCTGAACACGGAAGGATTGCCACGGACAAGTGGCACAATTCGCCTTCGTTGGCGCACCCCGGGGTGGCGACGGCAGTCCCCTGCGCAAACTCAAGGAAGATTTCGGCTTTCGTCGTGGCGCGATGGGCTCCGGGAGTGGCAAGAACGTGGCACGCGGTGGCATGTTTTTCAGCGGGTGTTCGTGCCAGTTCCTACGCGGGTTTTCGGGATCGGAGCTCCGGCTGGCCGATACGCCCTCGATGCGCAAGGAATTGGACGAATCGCCTTGATGAGCCTCGGCCTGGGCTGATGAGAACCTGGCCCTGCAGGATGTTCGCGCTTCCTACCAGTTTTGGTGCTCGAATTGACGTTTCTTGAGGATTAGGTAAGGAACCCAGGAAAGCAGGAGGCCAGAGAATCCGGAAACTGGGTCACACTCCGGCCGTTTTCAGTAATTGCCCTCTGGGTCGAGGCCCGCAGGCCATTCTTGCCGACATTCTGATTTTGCGTGCCTTGTCGAGGTGCTGCATCAGGCTGCCATCTCACTCTTCGTTGCCTTCTCTTCCTTCTGGTCAAGGCGTATTGGCAGCGGCCCGAACGGCGGGAGCATGGTGCAGGTCTTTTCTTGGAACAGAAGCTAACGGAGGAAACGAAGATCCGGTGAGGCTTCCACTCGGCCATTTCGTCCTGGGGCTACTGCTGCTTGAGAACCTCGTCTGGTGACAGAACACGAAATTGAGCCCAGCTCGTCGGGCGCACACGGTCTCTTCGCGCGCGTACTAGGATTATACGAGGGTGTCGAAAACTTGGACGTACCTACCGCACGGTATACCGTGCGAGACGCACTCCCAAGCGTTCGGCTAATTGGCGGTTGTGGTGTTTTCCCGAATATTGTTCGACGACATTAGCGCGGAAAAGCGGGATAGGTCCGTTATTGGCAATATGGGCTGGTTGGAAGCTCCCCCTGACTTAGCACTATCGGACCCGTCCCGCATTCCCCGACCCCTCGCTGTTTGCCGGTTGTGCCGGAGGGACCGCTTGGCTCGATCCCGCTGGTCGTTCCTCTCGCCGTTCTTCTTCATCGGCCCCGACCGCCCGAAACGTGTCCCCGTATTGATTCATCCTTCACTCTTCATCCTTCATCCTTTCGTCGCCCCCTGTCAAGTCTCGGATCGACGCCAGAATTCGCCGTAACTGGAGCGGGAACTTGTGCTTGTATGATCCGAACCATTTCGTCGAAATTGGGTTCGTTCGTCGCGTTTTCGCGGTTTTCGGCCCGGTCGTTCGTCGCACCCTGGTACGTCTGGACGGCGGCGGCATCGCTCACACGATCATGCGGCGTTCCCCACAAGAACCGGTTGATGCTCGTCGTCGATCCCACGCGGTGAAGTGAGGAGTCAGCGCCGACAGTGATCCGTCTACTGGATTCTGACACACGAACCCGCCGCGGGCTACTTTCTAGCCACAGATGCACACAGATGCACACGGATAAGCCAAGCGAACGAGCCGGTGATGCAGATAGACCGACAGGGATACACCGATGAAGAAGGACCCGATCGCGCGTGTCGATCCGTCGGCCGACGGCGCAAGGGCGATCGGGCGGCACACTCGCTTGACGGTTTGCGCTCGCTGCATGTCGCTTGATTTCGACCTTCTGTTCGCCCACCCGACGTTTTACAAGGAATTCCAGACACCCAGGGATTCGCCGCGTTCCCTTGGGTATCAAGACACCCTCATCTCATTGGCTGGCTGAAGGTTGGGTGAAATACGGCGCACATTTGGGCAACGACTAGGCGCGCATTTGATTGCCTGCACGCACAGCCGGCCGGAAGGAGGGCGTCTGGCAACCCGCTCGACCGGACGAACGAGGGGGGTCTGGCATCCCTAGGATCCCGCTGCGTGTCTGGAATTCCTGGGTGTCTGGAATCCCTAGGATCCCGCTGGGTGTCTGGAATCCCTGGGCGGTGCGCACCGTTTTGTCACTGGACAAACGCAAAAACATGTGGCAACACTTAAAAAGCGAGATCGCGATTGTCCGGGAACAGCGCATGATCGACCCAGCAGCCGCGCTCTCGCATTACCCCCAAGCCGAGATCGAGCAAATCGCGGCGCAACCCGTCCTGGAACGGCTCGGTCTCCTTCACGTCACGAGGAGACGAATTACTCCGCCATTTTGACGCCCAATCGCTGCACGAATAATTGTGGGGACACACTGGTCCATGTACTGAATATCAGACTTGATAACGGCAGGAAATTCACGGCGGTTTGCAGGAGGGACGCGCTGCAGCCGGAGCAGGCAGTGAAACCTTGCATCGTGTACTTGAGCAACCTCCGCGCTGTTTCCGCTCCGTAGGTCAGCCTATGGTTCCCGGATGGACGCACGCGGGTGTTTCTCGAGAATCTGAGCCGCGGCGAAAGGGGTCGAAGCCAAGCTCCGTCGCCGTCAACCGGCCATGATCGGGACACCGCCATCGGTGCGTCAAATTGCCAACGATGCGGCGGAACACTCCGCCGACTTCGTCGGACGGTACGCCAAGCCTTTGGATTACGTTGTCTGTCACCGAATGATTGACCTGAGCATCGACCGGGACACAATCGGGATGCCGAACACCGGTATTTCGTATGGTGTCACCGGAACTTCGCAGGTCAGGATTAGCGGGAGCCGGGATTCGGATATGCGATTTCGACATCGATGCGCTGGCCGAGCTTGAGCGGAGTCGGCTCCGTCAGGGAGATCTTGACCGGCAGGACCCGGACGTCGATCGGACGGCCGGGGTCCGCCGGACGGGTGCGACGGTTCACCACGGAATCAGGGATCTCCTCGACCGTCCCGCGCCACTTCGTTGGACCGTACCCTTCCGCCGTGATTGACACTAAAGCGCCCAGTGCTACCCGCGCAGTGTCGAACTCGTCGACCTCGGCCTCGATCCGGAGCCGCTTCAGGTCGGCAATCGTGAGGAGCGCCATTCCCGGCCTGGCGATTTCGCCTGGGTGGGCATGCCGCGCCGTGACCACGCCGTCGATCGGCGCGGTGATCCGGGTCTTCGCGATCAGGGCGTCGAACCGGTCGCAACAGGCGACCGCGGCCAAGCGCCGGGCACGGGCTGACTCCAGGCTGCGGAGGTTAGCATCGAAGTTCGCCGGCGTGGTCGCGTTTCTGGCCAAGAGAGCGCGCTCGCGGCGGTCTTCGCGCTCGTAAAATCGGATATCCGCCTCGGCCTCGGCGACTCGCGCCATCGACTCGACCCGGGACGCCCGCAGGTCGGCCGAGTTTAACTCGGCAATGACATCCCCGGCGTGGACGGTCGACTTCTCCTTCACAGTCAGCCGCACGATCAGGCCGGCGACCTCGGTTCCGACGACGACCTCGGCGCCTTCATGCGCGACGACGCGGCCTTCGGCGGCGACGCTGGGCGACTCAACCGCACGCGTGACCTCCGAATTCGGGGGCGACACCCAGTCGCGGAGTTGGGCGCGCCACTCGCCGGATTGAGGGAGCACAATGAAACCAGCCGTCAGCAACAGCCCCGTTGCGGGCAGGACGAGCCGTGGATTGAGGACTATGAACATCGGATCACTCCCCTTGGGTTACTGAGGTTCTTTGATTCAGTTCTCGATGATTCCGTCGCGGATCCGGACGACACGATCGGCGACGTGGCGGACTCTCGGGTCGTGAGTCACGATCAAGAGAGCCCGCCCGTCGCGTTTAGCGCGCTCGCGGAACAGTCCCAGGATCTGCATGCCAGTCTGAGAATCGAGGTTGGCAGTTGGCTCGTCGGCCAGGAGGATCGGCGCACGACCGGCCATGGCCCGCGCGATCGCGACGCGTTGCTTCTGGCCCCCGGAGAGGTCGCGGGGCAGGAATCGGGCGCGGTCGCTCAGGCCCACCGCGTCGAGCAAACACGCGGCCTCACGCCGCGCGGCCGGGCCCCGGAATCCCTTCAAGTTCAGGGCGCATTCGACGTTCTCCGCCGCAGTCAGCGCCGCGAACAGGTTGAACTGCTGGAACACGAACCCGATCGACGCGCGGCGCAATCCTGGGAGGAGGTCCGGCCGCGCCGGATCAACGCTGCGGCCTTCGATAAAGACCCGGCCGGAGCTCGGGCTCAGCATGCATCCGAGGATGGTGAGGAAGGTCGTCTTTCCCGAACCCGACGGGCCCTCGAGGGCTACAATCTCGCCCGCGTCGAGCGCAAGCGAGGCGCCCCTGAGTACGGTCACGGATTGCGACGCTTCGCGGAAAGTCTTTGTCACATCAATCGCTTCCAGAACGTTCATAGCTTTAAGCTCCCCGATTCTCGGTACGCACGCCCAGCCTCGCGCCCGCGAAACGACGGCCGGCAGCCGAGCACGGCGCGTCTCTTACCCGCGAAACACCATCGCCGGATCGAGCGTGGCGACCTTTCGGCACGAGATCACCGCCGCTCCCAAGCAGAGGGCCAAGGTCCCCACGAAGACCGAGATGGCCAAGGGCGGCGTGAGCGACAACCTCAAGTCGAGCGACGCCATGACCGGGCGGAGCCCGTACGCCATCGCCGCGCCGAGGGCGAAGCCAGCCACCGCCGCGATTGTTGCCTGCTTGCTGATGATCGCGTAAATGTCCGAGTTCTTGCCGCCGATCGCCTTGACGGTCGCGAACTCTTTCAGGTGCTCGATGGTCGAGGTGTAGAGCGTCTGCGCCACGACCGAGACGCCGACGATGCACCCCATAAACACGGTCATGAGCATGTTCAGTCCCAGGCCGGTGGTGTCGGTCCAGTACGTGCGTGAGCGTGCCGCCCACTCGTCACGGGTCCAGACGTCGTTGTGCGGCAGTCGGCGGCGGATCTCGGCGCGGACCCGCTCGGGGTCGGCCCCCGGGGAAAGCTTCACGAGAATGTAGGTCGTCCGGTTCTCAAGCTCCTGCGGGACCATCGACTGGGTGACCCGGTAATCCATGAACGCGATCGGCATGGTCGTGAACGAAAGCGCTCCGCGCGACCGCCCGATGATCTTCAGCCGCTGGCCGTAGAACTCACGGTAGTCGCCGACCGCGTACGCTCCAAACCGCTTCCGGGCCGAGTCGTCCAGGAACACGTACTTGCCCCGCTTCAAATCGCGGGGATTACCCGCCTCGACCTGCCACGGCAGTTGCCAGCGCACACAGTCCTCGAGGCCGTATACGACCGCATCTTCGGTGGCGCCGGTCGGCAGCGCAACGCGGACGACCCAGACGATCAGGTTATCGGCGCGCGCCACCCCGGGGACCGAGCGGACCCGCTGGACGTAGGTCTCGGGGAACGTGCTCGCGAGGTCGACGTTCGGGGCTTTCTGCGCGGTGACCCAAAGGTCGGCCGCGGACTGCTCGATCGTGAGTGAGGCGTTGGAAATCAGCCCCTCGAACAGCCCGACCTGGACGAAGACCAGGGCGACGGCGAAGGCGACGCCCATCACCGTGACCGCGAACCGGGTCTTGTCGTGCGACAAGATCTTCCACGCCAGGTCCACCATCACACACCTCCAGCCGATAGAGTCGTCTCGAGTCTGTTCTCCGACCGAAACTAGAGACCAACGCCCGCACCGTCCCCGTTCAGAACGCCGCCGTGATGGCGTGGCCGAGGACCGCGCGGTAGTGGCAGATACTCCCTGCCAGCACGAACAAGTGCCAAATCGAATGATAAAAACGTTTATCATCGTTGAAGTAGAAGATCGCCCCGGCCAGATAGCAGAGACCGCCTGCCAAGAGCCACGTGGTCTCGCCTGAAGCTACGTTCGCCAGGAGCTGCGCGGCCGACATCACACACATCACGCTCATCACCATGTACGGCATCGAAGATTCGTCGTCGAGCCGGCTCATGTGGGCGATCTTCGCCCAACTCCCGAAGAGGGCAAAGCCCCAGGCCGCTGCCAGACACGACCAACCGAACAGCCCCTCCGAAGCGAACAGGGCCATCGGTGTGTAGGTCCCCGCGATCAGGACGTAGATCCCGATGTGGTCGAGGAGATGAAAGACTCGCTTCAACTCTCCGCCCGGCCAGCTATGGTAAAGGGTCGAAGCGGCGTAGAGCATGACGAGCGATGCAGCGTAGACGCCACAGCCAACTGTGTGTCTCGTCGTCCCGGTATTCCCGGCCAGCACGACGAAGGCCGATATCCCGGCGATGGAGAGCACCAGACCTAACCCGTGCGTGATGCTGTTGGCGAGCTCCTCGTCGCGATCCTGGGCAGTTGCCGAGCGACGTTCGGAGGCCAGATTCGCCTCTCTCACCGCCGACGCCGCGCAACTTCCGTTGTCCGGAACCGCGCCTCTCAGAATCATGACGCTACTCATTGTTCCTCCTCGGAGATTTCTTCATGCCCCGAGTCCAGTCCATTGATAACTCGGGGTCGCCGCAAATCGTGGGCGGCTGCAGGGTGGCCCGACTCAACTTCCACTAGAAGACGGCCGGCCCCTCCCTTGTTCTCGCTATTCTAACCATTGCCAAATCCACCTAATTCTTGACATGAAAATTCGAGAACTTGTATCTGGGCTCTGACAATTTACGGAGCCGAAACGTACGCTAAGGCTCCGCCACGCAACGTGGGGCCTGGAGGGCTCTTCGTACGTCCTTGGGCATGACCCCATTAGGCATCCGCGTCCGTGGGGCATGAGGCAAAAAGGGCCGGACCTCTAGAGGTCCGGCCCTTCGCTAAGGTGCTCTCCAGTGGACAAGAAGTTCTTGTGAGCGACTTCGAATGCCGTGGAGCGCGGCAACCTCGGTTCCGCAAGCTGCTACAGTCAGTAACCACCATCAATGACGGCCGGATCTGTGGTGATGTACCACTCTTCGTTCTGGCCGCCCTTCCACTGCCACTGGATGATCCCGCACCCTTCAGTGGTCGAGGACCCCGGGTCGCCGAGCACCAGGTGGCTATACGCGTTGACGATCTCATAGCAGCCGTTTCCCAGGTTGTCGACCTGCCATTGCTCGTTCAGGCCGCCGTTCAACTGCCACTGGATGATCCCGGTCCCGTCATAGGGCGAGTACCCCGGATCGCCGAGCACGTTGCCGCTGGCGACGTTGACGATCAGGTCATTGCCGTTGGCCATCGGAACGAACGTCCACTGCTGGTTCCGGCCGCCGTTCCACTGCCACTGGTCCATCTGGACCCCGTTACCGGTCGAGGAGTTGGGGTCGTCCAGGGCCTGAAACGAGGACGAATTGACGACGTAATCCGTCACAGCGGGGCCGTTGCCCGCCTTCAGCAGCTCCCACTGTTCGTTCAGTCCACCTAGCGAATAGAACTGGACGATCGACCCCCCGTTTCCGTTCCACCCGCCGTCGAGCACCTTCTGGCTAAACGCGTTGACGATCTCATAGTTGCCGTTCCCCACCGGGACGAGGTTCCACTCCTGGTTCAGGCCCTCCTTCCAAATCGACTGGACCATCCCGGCCCCGTAACCTCTCGAGTAGTCCGGGTCCGTCAGCGCCTGCGCTGGTCTGGTTGGTTATCGCGTAGTGGCCGTCCGACAGACCGACGAAGTTCCACCGCTGGTTCAGACCGCCGTTGAGCTGCCACTGGTCCAGGGGTGCCCCGTCCGTGAACGAGGAGTTGGGGTTGTCGAGCACCTTGCCGCTGGCCGCGTTGACGATGTAATACCCCGAGAGCAACTGCCGGCTGTCCAGGGCCTCGCAATTCAGCGGATAGTTGCGTCGCCGCACACGGGTCAAGGGCCCGGTGCCGCGCCTTCTTGCCCGGGAATCACGGACGAATCTCTGCAGGAACCGAAACATGGTAATGTCCTCTTCTGTTTGTAGTGTCACATACTTGCCACACCGCGTGGTGTATCCAGGATTTGAACGAGGCCGCGAGATCGCTCGCGGTTGTGTTGCCGACATGGCCGGCGAGACTGACGTCCCGCCGGTCCATGCCGCCTGCGTCCCCGGTGAAAGGCCGGGGTTAGCTGATGGTGATCCTCAGCCTGGGAAAGTGGCCGACAAACCTGTGCGTGCCGGCCATGCCGCCGGTGAGCCCCTGCGGGGCCGAGCCAATCATCCCCGACGGGTCGGAGTCGCCGCCGAGAGTGGCCAAATCGGTGAGCCCGTTGGCCGCATCGTCGACGATTTTCACGTTGATCACCCGGAGCCGATGGACTGCTTGATGAAGTTCTGCGAGATAAACGTTGAGTTCACCCAGAACAGGCCATAGATCTTGTTGGATTCTCCGGGACACCACCCCGAAGAGTCGGCGCCCCACGGGTTGAACAATTCAAACGGATTGCTGCTCGCCGCGTTGTAGCCGACCACGGCGTAGCAGTGGTTGGGGAAGAGGTAGGAACTGCGCGGCGAACTGGTGACCAGCACGATGAGGTCGCCCGCCTTCCAGTCGCTGGCGAGGTTGGTGGAGTTGATGTTGTAGTTGGCCGCGGGCTTACCGGTGATGGCTGGCAACGCCCACGACGGCCAGCCACCGTAGAGGGCACTGTAGGAGTCCTGGTATTCGTTAGCGGTGGTCACGTAGCCGAGGCCGTTGGCCACCGCGTAAGCCTTCTCGGCCAAGGCGACCCAGAGGACCTGGGTGCCCAAGGCGTTGCGAACATGGTCATAGTAATTGCCGCCGGACGGCAGTTCAGTGTCCACCTTGACGTAGACTGCGGATCCGCTGGTGTTGAAGAATCGGACCGTGTAGAGCCCGACTGTGGCCCCGTTGTCCACGGTGGTTCCGTCGTAGGTGAACATGTTCCGGATGGCCTGTGGATCCCGAGCCGCCACCTCCGCCAGGCTGGCCTCCAGCCAACAGTCCCCCACCGTGGACGGGTCGGTCCCTTGCGCCACATCGCGGTAGAAAGGTCCCCCACTTCTAAATAGCGGTATTCCGGCGGGGGCGGGCGAGTAGGCTGTCAGCGCCACCGGGTTGGCGAACGGGCTGATGGTCCATTGCTGGTTGGTGCCGCCGGTGGGCTCGTATTGCCGGATGGCGGTCCCGTTGCTGGTGGAGGAGTTGGGGTCGGCAAGCACCTTGCCACTGGACGCATTCTTCAGTTCCCAGTTGCCGTCCGTCTGCGCGACGAGGTTCCACTGCTGGTTGGTGCCGCCGTCGAGCTGGTACTGGATGAGCGTGGTGCCGTTGCTGATGGAGGAGTTGGGGTCGTCGAGCACCTTGCCGCTGGACGCATTGACGATCAAGTCCTTGCCGTTGGCCAGCGGGATGAACACCCACTGCTGGTTGGACCCTAAGTCGAGCTGATATTGCTGGATCTGGGTCCCGTTGCTGGCCGAGGAGTCGGGGTCGTCGAGCACCTTGCCGCTGGACGCATTGACGACATAATCGGTCACGGCGGGGGCGTTACCCGCCGCCAACAGCACCCACTGCTGGTTCAAGCCGCCGTTCTTCGTGTACTGAATGATCTGGGTGCCGTTCTTGAGCGAGGACCCCGGGTCGTCGAGGACTTGGCCGGTAGACTCGTTGAACACCTCGTCGTTGCCGTTCGGCAGCTTGACGAAGTTCCACTGCTGGTTGGCCCCGCCGTTGGCCGTATCCTGGATGATCGGGGTCCCGCTGCTCTTCGACGACCCCGGGTCGTCCAGCAACTTGCCGCTGAACGCGTTTTTCACCTCGATGCCGTACTTCCCCGCGACGAGGTTCCACTGCTGGTTGGCCCCGCCGTTGAGCTGCCACTGATCGATGGCGGCCCCATTGGTGGTGGAGAAGTTGGGATCGTCGAGCACCTTGCCGCTGGCCGCGTTGACGAGGTAATACCCCGAGAGCAACTGCCGGCCTTCCAGGGCCTCGCAATTCAGTCGATGGTTGCGTCGCCGCACACGGTTCAAGGGCCCGGTGCCGCGCCATTTTGTCTGTGAATCACGGACGAATCTCTGCATGAACCGAAACATGGTGATGTCCTCTTCTGTTGGAGTGTCACTTGTCAGTGTCCGCGTCTACGCCTTAACTCCGAAAAAGTCCGCGGCGCGGCTCATGACTCGACAAAATCGTGGCAGGGCGTGGCGATCACCATCAGGTCGTCAGGCCATGACCAGGAACCACTGCTGGTTCAGGCCGCCGTTTCACTGCCACTGGTCCATCAGGGTGCCGTTACCGGTCGAGAAGTTGGGGTCGTCGAGCACCAGGCCGCTATAGGCGTTGACGATCGCATCGTTGCCGTTCCCGAAGGCGTCGAGCTGCCATTGCTGGTTCTGGCGGCCGTTCAACTGCCACTGGTCGACGTCGGTCCCGTCGCCTTTCGAGAAGTTGGGGTCGTTCAGGACCAGGCCGCTCGACGCGCTCACGATCAGGTCATTGCCGTTGGATAGCGGGATGAACAACCATTGGTGGCTGGCCCCCCCGCTGTAATAGGTCTGGATGGCCGGGGTGCCGTTGTTGGTGAAAGAGGCGGGGTCGTCGAGCGCCTTGCCGCTGAACGCGCTCATGACGTAATACCCCAAGAGCAACTGCCGGCTCTCCAGGGCCTCGCGATTCAGTGATGGTTGCGCCGCCGCACACGCGTCGTCGGACCGGTGCCGCGCCATCTTGCCTGTGAATCTTGGCCGAATCTCTGCATGAACCCAAACATGGTGATGTCCTCCTTTTTTTCCGATCGGCCTGTCCGATCGCGTCGTCATTTGGCAATGACCAGGAACAGCCGGATTCGACGCGTGGCGACGACGTCGGGCGATGACCTGACGAGTTTGCTAAGTCGAACCCAGGCGGTTCACTTGGGAACGTCCGCCTTTATGCCTTAACTCCGAAAAAAGTCCGCGGCGCGGCTCATGCCCCGACAGAATCGCGGCAAGCTGTAGCAACCTCGCACGGATGCTTGGATTCCGCCGTCTCGTGGGGGGCGGCCGGACGGAACCACATTCCACCTCAAACATGGGTGCACTTTCTCGGTCTGGTCTGTGGGGGAGGCGATCCTATGGAATTCAAGGGCGAGGGTTCGGTCACGCGCTGGATCGGCGACCTCAAATCCGGCGGCGGATTCCGCGGCACAGCACCTCTGGGAGCGCTACTTCGAGCGGCTCGTGCCGCATGGCGCGGAAGAAGCTCCAAAACACCCGCCGTCCTCGGACGGTCCAGGACGAGGAGGACGCGGCGCTCGGCGCCTTCGACAGCTTTTGTCGGGGCGTCGACCGCGGCCGATTCCCCCTGCTGGCCGACCGGGACGACCTCTGGCGTCTGCTGGTCGTGCTCACGGTGCGCAAGGCCCTCGATCAAATCACACGCCAAGGTGCGGCCAAGCGCGGCGGCGATAAGCCAATCGGCGAACTCACCCGGCTAGACCGTGGCGACAATCTGGGCCGGAATGCCCTGACCCGATTTCTGGGCAGCGAGCCGACTCCCGAATTCGCCGCAATCATCGCCGACGAGCACCGGCAGTTGCGCGCGGCCTTGGGAGACGCGTCGCTCTGCCAGGTCCTCGACCTGCGGCTAGAGGGCTACACGCGGGAGGAGATTGCCGGAAGGATGAGCTGCGCAGTGTCGACGGTGAAGCGAAAGCTGGAGATGATCCGCAAGACCTGGTTGGAGAATGAGTCATGATCACCGAGGTCCCGTCGGCCGCTCACGACCGGCGTCCACTTTCGCCCGCCCGGCGGGTCGACGCCGCCTGCGATCGCTTCGAGGCCGCCTGGCGAGGGGGACAAGATCCCGCGCATCGAGGACTACCTGGAAGCGGCCGCTCATGCGGAGCGGCCGGCGCTGTTGCGCGAGCTGATCACGCTGGAGGTCGAGCTGCGCCGGGGGCGGGGCGAGCACCCTGCACCGGGCGAGTATCGCGACCGATTCCCTGGGCAGTCCGCCCGGGTGGACGCCGCCTTCGCGGAGACGGCCCTGGGTTCGGGAATGAGCCCGCCGCGGCGGGGTCGGACTGGGAAGGACACCAGCCACAGCCTCCTCTTCGGTCTGCTGGCGCTGCAGAACAACTTCATCGATCGCGACGCACTCCTGGCCGCCCTCAACTCCTGGGTCGCCGACCGGTCGCGCTCCCTGGGGCAGATCCTCCTGGAGCGCGGCGCGCTATCGCCGAGCCGGAACATGCTTCTGGAGGCGCTGGTCCAGGAGCACATCCGGCTTCACGACGACGACCCGCGGAAAAGCCTGGCTAGCCTCAGCTTGATCGGCTCGATCCGCGACGACCTGTCCCGGGTCGCCGACCCCGGCGTTCAGGATACTCTCACTCACGTCCCCGCCGCGCGGAAGGACACCGATCCCGATCGGACCGCGAGCCTCAAGAGCGTGGGGGGTTCGACGTCCGCCGGCACTCGTTTTCGGATCCTCCGCCCTCATGCCGAGGGCGGCTTGGGTCAGGTCCATATCGCGCTGGACACCGAGCTGAACCGTGACGTGGCGCTCAAGGAGATCCAGGCCCGCTTTGCCGACGACCCGCGGTACCGCGCGCGATTCGAATTCGAAGCCGAGATCACCGGCGGTCTGGAACATCCCGGGATCGTGCCGGTCTATGGCCTGGGCCACACATCCGACGGACGCCCGTTCTACGCCATGCGATTCATCAAGGGGAACAGCCTCAAGGAGGCGATCCGGCAGTTCCACCAAGCCGAGAAGCAATCCCAGCGCAACTCCGGCCAGAGTACCCTGGAACTCCGCGAGCTGCTGGGCCGGTTCATCGACGCCTGCGACGCCGTCGCCTATGCCCATAGCCGCAGGGTGCTGCACCGGGACATCAAGCCGGGCAACATCCTGCTGGGCAAGTACGGCGAAACCCTGGTGGTGGACTGGGGCCTGGCCAAGGCCCTGGACCAGCCCGAAGTGGACAGCCCGATCGAGCGGTCGGAGCTGCCTTTGAAGCCGGCGTCCGGCAGCGCGCTGGAGCCGACGCAGGCTGGGTCAGCCGTGGGTTCGCCCGCTTACATGAGCCCCGAGCAGGCAGCGGGGCAGCTTGACCTACTGGGCCCGTGGAGCGATGTCTACGGCTTCGGCGCGACGCTCTATCATCTTCTCACTGGACAGGCACCCTGCGAGGCCGAGCCAGTGGCCGAGGTCTATCGGGAGATCCTGGCCGGCGGAGATCCCTCGCCCCCGGTTGCTCAACCCGCGGGTCGCGCCGGGTTTGGAGGCGATCTGCCTGAAGGCGCTGGCACTTCGACCCGGGAGTCGGTACGAATCGGCCGAGGCGCTCAAAGCCGATCTGGAGCGCTGGCTGGCCGACGAGCCGGTATCGGCCTGGCGCGAGCCGTTTGCGATCCGAGCGCGGCGGTGGGCACGGCGGAACCGGATGGCGGTCACCGGCGCGGCCGCGGCGCTGGTGGTGGGTGTCATGGGTCTCTCGGCCGTGGCGATGGTGCAGTCCCGATCGAAGTCCGCCCTCCAGGCGAAGAACCTCCAGCTCACCGAGGCCAACGCCGCGGCCACCAGGGAGAAAAACAAGGCCGAGACGGCTCTGGCCGAGACGACCAAGGCGAGGAGGGAGACAGAGGCGGCTCTGGCGCAGAAAGGGGCGGCGTGGCGCAGTCGGAGGCGTCGCGCCAGCGAGCCGAGGCCGTGCTGGCCTTCTTCAAGGACGGCGTCCTCGCGGCCGCCCGGCCCGAGAGGCAGGAGGGGGGCCTGGGCAAGGACGTGACGGTGCGCCAGGCGGTCGATGCCGCCCTTCCGAAGATCGCCGAGGCGTTAAGGGACCAGCCAGCCGTCGAGGCAGACGTCCGCGACACGCTGGGGACGACATACTGGTATCTGGGTGAGGTCTCGCTGGCGATCCGGCAGTGCGAGCTGGCCCTTGAGCTGCGCCGGACCAACCTGGGGCCCGAACACCCCGACACGCTCCAAAGCCGCAGCAACCTCGCCTGCGATTACGTTTCCGCCGGGCGGGTATCCGAGGCGATTGCGCTGGAAGAGGTGACGCTCAAGCTGCGCGAGTCGAAGCTGGGGCCCGACCATCCCGCCACGCTTGAGAGCCGCAACAACCTCGCCGGGGCGTACCTCGCCGCCGGCCGCACCGACCAGGCCATCGCGATGTTCGAGGCGACCCTCAAACTGATGGAGGCCAAGCTGGGGCCCGACCATCCCAACACGCTGACCACCCGCAACAACCTCGCCATGGCCTACCACGCCGCCGGCCGCACCGACCGTGCCATCGCGATGCTCGAAGAGACCCTCAAGCTCCAGGAGTCGAAGCTGGGGCCCGGCCACCCCGGCACGCTGAACACCCGCAACAACCTCGCCGGGGCGTACCACGTCGCCGGCCGCACCGACCAGGCCATCGCGATGTTCGAGGCGACCCTGAAGCAGCAGGAGTCGAAGTTGGGGCCCGACCACCCAGGCACGCTGACCACCCGCAACAACCTCGCCCAGGCCTATAGCCACTCAGGACGCTACCGGGAGGCGGTCGTACTGCATGCGGAGAATCTCAAACTGCGGGAGGTAAAATTCGGCGACGACGACCCAGCCACGCTCCAGAGCCGAAGCTGCCTCGCCGGTGCCACTGGTAAACTCGGATTCCCCGGCCGATCAGTCACCCTCCTGGAGCCAACCCTGAAAGCACAACAATCGAAACTGGGTCCCGACCACCCCGACACCACGTACAGCCGGGATCGTCTGACGATTGCCTACGAGTCGCTCGGCCGCTGGGCCGACGCCGAACCTCTGCGGCGTGACGCGCTGGCCCGACACCGCAAGGCCGAGAAGCCCGACAGCCCACCCTTGGCCGACCACCTGGCCCGACTCGGCACTAACCTCCTGGAACAGTCGAAGTGGACTGAGGCCGAGCCGGTTCTCCGCGAGTGCCTGGCGATCCGCGCGAAGGTGATCCCCGACGACTGGTCGCACTACGACGCCATGAGCCTGCTGGGCGGGGCACTCCTGGGCCAGGGCCGCTTCGCCGAGGCCGAGCCGCTCTTCGTCGCCGGCTACGAAGGGATGAAGGCCCGCGAGGCGCGGATCGAGATGCCGGACCGATTCCACTTGAGCGATGCCGCCGAGCGGGTGGTGCAACTTTACGAAGCCTGGGCCAAGCCCGACCAGGCCGCGACGTGGAAGACCAAGCTGGGCATGCCCGACCTGCCCGCCGACGTGTTCGCGCGACCGTGACCACCGCGCACGGCCCACCCCCTGGCGGAGTGGCCGGGACCGCCCTGGCCGACCTGTCTGATCGACCGAGGTGTATGCGGGACCGACGCGCAAGAGGAGAGAAAGGCGACTCCCCTCCGGTTGGAACGCACGAACCTTGCACGACCTGCCTTCTGTGCCTTCCCGACAACCTTGCAGCCGCCGGGCCAGCATCGCTTGCATCGAATTTCCAGAAGATTCAAAAAAGGTAGATGCAAATACCAATTTCATTGGTAATACTAAAGGTGGTTCCGCCTTCACCTCCCACTTCAATTCGCAGCCCGGAGTAAATCGCCATGAACGAAGTGTCCGCACAACCGATCGCGCAGGCTACGGAAGAGGTCACGGACGTTACCGAAAACGTTGAGTCTAACGATGCTCCGCCAGTAACAGGGCTTGTGGAGCCGGTCCTGGACCAGGTCAGTCCAACCGAGAACGTAGAGCAGGTCGCCCCGATCCGGGATGAAGTCATTCCGACCGAGCCCATCGAGCAGGTCGCGCTGATTCAAGACGAACTCATGTCGTCCGCGACCGTCGGGCAGGTCAAGCCGATCGAAGACGAAGTCGTTCCGGACGCGGCCGTCGAGCAAGTCACACCGATCGGAGACGAAGTCGTTCCAGCCGCGGCCGTCGAGCAAGTGACGCCGGCCATGGACGAAGTCAATCCGACTGAGATCGTCGAGCACGTCGCGCCGGCCAAGGAGGAAGTCGATCCGGCTGAGGCGGTCATGGAGGTCACGCCGGAACACGCAGAGGTCGCCTCGGTGTAGGAGATTGTTGCGATCATCGACTAGTGGCTGCTACGCGATCGAAACGTATCGTCGGCGCAGCGGGCAGCTACTCGGGGATGGCGCACGGGAGTGGGGTCGACCGATGGGATGACTTGAGGCGGGGGGACGGAAACCGGGACGCGATTAGGGGACGGAAACCGGGACGCGATTAGTATTGAGCTCCGTGCACGGCCGGCGCGATCGCCAACGGAATCGGCATTTCCACCACCGCGGACAGTTATTCCGACAATGGAGAGGACACGCAATGTTCCTCTTGAGGAGTCGGGGAAGCGGGACGGGTCCGTTTTTGGCAATATGGGCTAGCAGGAAGCTTTCCTGACTTAGCAATATCGGACTCGCCCCGCTTTTTGGTGTACCGGGTGAGCAAGGGAAGCGGGACCGGTGCGTTTTTGGCATTATGGGCTAGCAGGAAGCTTTCCTGACTTAGCACGGACCTGTCCCGCTTTTTGTCCCCCTTCCCGCTTTTTAAAGGAAAGAGATCCAGGTGGGAGTTGGCGGGACGGTGTTCACGGACCTAGTTACGGACGGAGACCTTGCGCCACCGGGCACGTGGCGTTCTGTTTACTGATCGGCTCATAGACCGTTCGGACAAGAGGCCACCTCTGTCGTGTGGTGATCACGCCTCGCCACACTGGTTGATCAGGGGAACGCAACGGGGACGCGGTTAGTTTGTACCGCCGGATTTGGAAAACAACCAATCGCGTGTCCGTTTCCGTCCCCGGAGTCGCCCGAAGATTGCGTAGGCGCGTGCGCTCGACTCGCTATATCCGAATCGGCCGGTTCAGTATCCAACGAGCCTCCCTGCTTGGGTATACTCGCAATCCACGCCTCTGTGAAGCTTCGATGCGCGGGGCGTCAACGTCAGCTCCATTGATGCCAAGGCCACACTCGAAGCGCGGCCGCCATCCGAGCTTGACGGGTGGCAGAGCGAATGCATCGAGACGGCGCGCAAGACGCGCTGTCCAAACCTCTGGGGGTAGCTTGCATGGCTATCCAAAAGAGGACCGCGGATCAAATTCGCACAATTATCTCTCGCAAATCTAATCCGCCGGGTCAAATTACTTTGTACAAGGCGCTTTATGAGGCCTACCCTGATACCGTGTCTCGTGACGAGCTGGCCCGTCAGATCCGCCACAAGAACTCGCCGTCCCTGACGGGTGTGATCGGCGCGTTGGGCAAGCGAGTCAACGCAACCCCAACAGTGGGCCGGGTGCGTGGTACCTCATCGAAAAACTCGAGGCAGACGGTCTTGCTTATCGAATGAGGCCAGAACTTCGCGACGCCATTGACGCACTTCCCGAGCTGCGCGACGAAACTAGGCGCGACGTTCCTGAGATTTTCCGAAGGTTCTCAGATCCAAGTAGCTGGCTACAGATCAATCCTCCGATCGACGTTGAACGGGCTGACCTTTCCGATGAAGATCTACGGACCGCGATTCGTGAGGGTCGTCTTCGTTTGGGCATGGTCGAGACTTCTACACCGGTGGGCGAGAAGCGGCTTCGCCGTGGGCAGGCGGCGCTACGAACACAGACGCTCGAAAACTACAGGTTCAGTTGTGCCCTATGCGACGTCGCGGATCCGCGTCTGTTGATTGCGAGTCATGTAATCCCTTGGTCGATACGCGCAGAAACGCGCGGCCTTCTGAGGAGTATTATCTGTCTCTGCCGCTTTCATGACGCGCTTTTTGAAACAGGGTATTGGTCGCTCACGGACGATTTGCAGGTCATCCGGCGGACGGGAATTGACTCTCATACAATCTCGGCTCTCTTGCCGCCGACGTGTTCATTCAGCCGACCAAATGAGTGTCTGCCGGCACTGAGTTCCTTCGTCATCATCGGAAAGCTCATCGCTACGAAACGTGAGAAACGAAGACAGCCCGTGACCACTCCAGACACCCTGACGGGCGGGACGCCCGTCCCCCATCACACCCTCTCTGATGCCGACAGGCTGCGACCACTCGCTCGAAGAGTATTTGCCGCCCGTCCTAGGTATTTCTCTGGTCCCGCTTCATCTGTTGTGCCACAGCATACTCATTCGCGAGATCGAACCCGATGTCGGCGGTTGGATTGATGATCTTGAACACTGCGTACATAAGGCAGACCATGTGCAAGCCGCTGAATTGTCCCGGTAGGCTCCGAAGCTGGTATTTCTCGCGAGAGTCGTTCACATCGAATCGATTCATACCCAGCGTTGCGACTTCGTAACCTATCTTCTCGACCTCTTTTCTCGACAACCCGGCAAACTTCTCGATCGCGCCGAGGAGGTACATCACCGGGTCCATGCGCTCAGCGCCACGCGTCTTGCTGCGAAAGATCTTTTGGGGTATCTCGCTCAGCCGCCCGCGGGCGATTTCCGCGATCTTGCTGCTGGCGTCGATGTCGATCGCTTTGCGATAAAGCTCGTCGGCGTCTTCCGGGCGATCTTGAACAAAGAGCGCCTCGGCGAGTCCAAACCATGCGTCCTGGCTTGAAGGACTGATCTCGACCAGACCCTCCAAAACTTCTTCGGCGTCGGGGGACACCAAACTCAATTTCCGCGAGGGGTGGCGGGGCCATTTGTGGCAGGCGGCGGTTCGCTTCGTTGGTGCACGGTGAGCCCTACCTGCTGACCGCCGTGCGGTGCGTGGAGCTCAACCCCGTGCGCGCCGGGCGGGTCAACGAGCGGAGCCGCTATCGTTAGAGCAGCGCGGCTGCCCGCGTGCGCGGACAGGACGACGCGCTCGTGCCTGTCGGTCCTCTGCTGAACTTGGCGCCTCCGTGGCGCGGCTTCCTCGCCAGGGCGATTTGCGAAGGGGACATCAAACTCCTCCGTGCCCACGAGCATACTGGCCGGCCTCTGCGCGACGCGGAGGTCTTGGCGACGCTCGAACAAAACCTTGGCAGAATCCTCAGACGTCAGAAGCCTGGACCGAAGCCACGGCCGCGGCGCATTCGAAATCGGCAGATGCTCCCGAAATGACAGCCGGAGAATTGAGTTCAGAGCGTTGAGTCGGTCGATCGCCCAGGACTCGATCATGAGCATACCTCGAGGCTCAGGGCGTGAGCCAATCCTCCAGCCTGAGACCGGGGATGTTCTGGAAGTCGGTCGTGTTGTGTGTCACGAGGGTAAGATCATAAACCAGGGCCACAGAGCCGATCATCAGATCCACGGACGGGACCTCGACGCCGCTTCGCCTGAGTTGGATTCGGATTCGTCCGAACTCGTTCGCACAATCCCGGTCGAAGTCCAGAACGCTCACCTCTTGCGACAGCAATTCATCAATAGCGTTCAGAACCTTCGTCGGATCAGGGCGGTTGTACGCCCAAACGAACAATTCGCTCAAGACGACGCTCGTTGTAGACAAGCGGCCGGAATACTGGAAGAAGCGGTGGGCCAAGCCCGAGGGACGGCGCAAGTGAGCGGAAAGGATATTGGTGTCCAGGAGAAAATTCATTCAGCGACCTCGCGGCGGGTTTCTCGCTTGCGGTCCCGATAGATCTCTTCCAGAATACGATCATCTTCCTCCGTCCACGAATCCGCCAACATCCCTGCGGCCGTTCGCTTGGAACCAGGCTGCCATCCGGGCGGTGGTCCCGGAAGCTTTTTGGGTGATTTGCGCGACCTGATTTCCTCAGGGCACGGACCAGATGAGGGGGCAGCCGTCACAGTCAGCTCCACGGTTTGGCCGTCCAGCATGCCGAGATCCTCGGTGACCTCGATGGTTTTCCCGCGCACCACGCCATGCAGTACCCTGGTCATGTTTTGCCTCCCTTTCGATCAGAATGAATCTTCTCCATGATCGCATCGATTTCCGGGTAGTCCACCCATCCGCCCGCTGAGCGCAGGATGCCGTCGCCCCATTTTCGGGCGGGTTGAACGATCCTCACCTGGACCTCGACCTCCTGGCCCTCGGGCACGCCAGGGTCTTCCTCGAGTTCGACGGTCCTGCCGTGAATCTTGCCGTGAAGGGTTTTCGTCATGGGTGGTTCCTCTCATTCGTCGTCGTCTTCGGCCCGTTTCATTTTACGCTGACGCTTCTTCGGCTTGCCCTCTTGCTCGCTACCACGGCGGACGCAAAGACGATAATCGTCCTCAGCTTCGATCTGCTGCCCGTCGGTCAGGTTCGCGAGATTCAAGCCGCCCTTCTCGTAAATCGCCCGGCCTTGTGCATAGAGACCAGCACGGCGGCTTTGCCGCAGCCAGTCCAGCAGGTCCACGTCGCTTCCTGGGCGATCCTTGTCCCGCACCGGCACACAATCGATCAGAGCGTTGGCGAACCGGTTGATTCGCCGCAGAGTGCCCGTCTGACGCAGGTCAGTCTTCTGCTTTCGTTCTTGGTCGTTGGCGGGAGACGCCGCATTCATCGTCAGGCTTGGGATGTCCAAAACAGCCATGTTCTTGATCGACGAATCCTGGACGATTTGAACCGGGCATCCAGTCAGGGTTTCCACCTCTTCGATTGTTTGCCTGACGCTGTTTCGTGAATCCATTTCCGCATTATCGTCCGGGCAACGATTAAATCCCAGCCTGGGCTACGGCATGCCTTGGTCTCGGTCGTGATCACACCAGGTTCGTGTTCGTTCAGAAGCTCCGCGTTGAAGTTCCGGAGGCCAGTCCGCATACGTCGGTCACGACGCGAGTCGAGCACGTGAAGGCTCAGGGCCGAACCATTCCCGGGGTTCACACCCCGGGCTGTACGATGCCGTCCCGCGAGTGGGCTCGGAGAATGCCCAAAACGAACGACGGTGTTTCGACGGGTTCGCGTCTTG
This sequence comes from uncultured Isosphaeraceae bacterium, assembly GCA_963781785.1. Taxonomy (GTDB): domain Bacteria; phylum Planctomycetota; class Planctomycetia; order Isosphaerales; family Isosphaeraceae; genus CAWAHD01. Next base: position 4,436,961 of record CAWAHD010000002.1, read on the forward strand.
AAGGCCGCGGAGCGCGGCAGCGGGGCCGTTCGACAAGCGCACGACGGGCCGGGGTCGACCGCATCGGCCGGCCTGGAAGACACGATCTGGCTCTGCCCGATCGAAGATCGGCGCAAGTTGGATTCGTCGCGCGAGGGAATGGTGGAGGGTCTGTCGCTGGGCAGCTATCTGCTGCTGGTCGATTACACGGGGCGCCTGTTCCGCGAGGGCAAGACGGCGATCTCGGCCGAGCGGGCGGGGATCCTCGCTGGGCTCGGCACCAGCGTGGAAGCTGGCAGGCCCGGCTGGAGAAGCTCAGGGGTGGGCGGCTGCTGGGCCGATTCTTGGCGGGCAGTCGCGAGCGCATACTTTCGCGGGAGCGAAAGGCGACGATTGAGGTCGCCGCACGTTTGGGCGTGCGCCACCTGGCCAATCTGGGCAGATGCCCCGCCCGATAGCCGAGGAGCAGTGATGCCGATTCGCTTACCCGGCCGTCGACCCAAAGCCACGTCGCGCGCGTGTGCGGCCGATCGACTCCGCGCAACGTCCTTTGGACGATCGCGTGTTCCCAGGTCAGCCGATTGTGAGTGTGGCGACCCAGTGCCGCCACACCGGGCTGGCATCGTTCATCCGGTCGAAGTTTCCCAGGGCTCTATACTGCGTGTCCTGGGATTTTTGCGCCTGTCCTTGGAATTCATCAGCGGGTCTGGACGAGATGCCGTGCCTGTCGTTGTGGACGGCTATCCGACCCAAGCCCAATCGACGCGCCACCGTGGGGACGGATTGATCGATCGCGTGGGCTGTAACTGCTATACTTTTGGGAGTGCGTCGGCCGCGAGCGACTCGGCGCCGGTATGTTCCAGCCGGATGGCTTCGTCGCGAAAAGGCGATCCACCGACAATCTCGGATTTGTCGTCGCTCCGCCAGAAAGCCCCATCAATGCCGTCACCATTTCCCGGCATGGACCCCTACCTGGAAGCGCCGGACATCTGGCCGGATTTGCACAATGCCCTGGCGAGCGAGCTTCGGAACGAGCTCAACCACACGCTCCCCAGCCCGTATTACGCACGACTTGAGATGCGCCCGGAACTGGGCATCAGTGAAGAGCAAGGCACAACGCACCGAATTGTGCCGGATGTCGCTGTCGTGCGAAGCCGGCGGCCGGAAACGGGGCAGCGCGGAGCGGGAACGGCCGTCTTGACGGCGCCTCGATCCGTCGTGTCGAGCTTCATCGAGTATGTGGTAGTCTCCGATCCGATCCGTCACCACTTCGTGGAGATTCGCGACTCGTCCCAGGGACACAAGTTGATCACCCTGATCGAGATCGTAAGCCCCTCCAACAAGCGCCCCGGCCCGGATCGTCAGGCATACGAGCGCAAGCAGCGGGAAGTCCTCGAGAGCGATGCAAGCCTGGTCGAGATCGACCTCTTGCGCGACGGCCGGCGGATTTTGCCCGAGCCAGGTCTCGAACCTCTCATCCGGGATCTGGAACAACCACCGGCGTACCTGGTCCTGATCAATCGAGCCTGGCGGAGAAAGCCGGGGGCAAGCGCCTATCAGATCTTTCCGGTCGGCCTGCGGGAGTGGATTCCATGCATCCCCGTGCCGCTCAAGGAATCTGAAGACGAAATCACGTTGGATCTTCAATTCGCGTTTAACCGCGCTTACGATTCAGGCCCGTATCGGCGCGGCGCTGTCGATTACGCCACCCAGCCGCCTCCGCCGCCACCCAGCGACGAAGACGCCGCCTGGTGCGCCGATCTAACCCGACCGTGGCGCGAGCTGGCGCCGTCTGATGCCGGTTCTTGAGATCGTATCGATCAGAGCCGGCGGTTGGAATCGCCGGGCGGGGATGTCAGGGCGTTGAGAGCGTTGCACCAGAGAATGCCGTAAAACCCCGCCGCATCGGGCCGGCATCCTTCATCCGGTCGACCTTTCCCAGGACTCTCCGTTGCGTGCGCTTCCATTTCACTCTGGCATTTCACTCTCGGACATCGGGTCAGGCTGCTCGCTGGACAAAAGGCTCAGCTTGTCAATCGCGCTGGGCGAGCTGATGTCGACCGCCGTCTGGCTCGGACTGGAGCCGGTCAGGTCGCGATCTGTGGCTGGGAATTCCTCGACTCGAACGAGCACGGGCCGCATCATGCTCCCCAGGTCCCTGATTTTGCGGGCCAGGTACTTCGCACCGAGAACCATCCCCTGGTTGATCGGATGGTCGTCCTGGGCGGCGATCGGCACCGGGTGCGCGAGGCTGATCCGTTCCAGGTACGCCGCGGGGTCGAGTGCCTCGGAGCTCTTGTCGGTGACGCTGAGCCGCGCCAGCGCCGTCAGGGCCTCGGCCCGCTCGTGCGCCAGGATCGGCGCGCTGACCCGCATGCACGCGTCGGCGTGAGAAAGCGCTTTCAGCTTGTCCAGGCCGATGATCGTCACAAAGCCGCGGCCCGTGCGCTTGAAGCCGTCGACGAACTCCAGGACGGTCGTCGCCGCAGTGTGGTCGATCAGCGTCACCAGGTCGGTGATGTGCAGGCAGACGGCCGAGGCCGATCTGGGAATCTGCGCCATCCGCCGGTCCAAATGCATCACATTGAAGCAGACCATCGGCCGGCCAAAGTACAGGTGGTAGGTATCGCCGGCCGACCTGCTCTGCACGACCGGATCACGGAACAACTCGGTCGTCTTGCCCAGCCACCGTTTCATCACCAGTCCGGCCGTTTCGTTCCCCTCCGGACGGCCCCTTTCCACCCTTGTCACGATGATCGCTTCCAGGAGCAGCTTGGCCACGATGCCCGCCGCGATGCCCCAGAGCAGATCGGTCGTGACCGTGACCACCACCGTCGTGGTGAACACGAACAGTTGCTCGCTGCCGATGTGACTCACGTGCTTCCACACCTTGGGAGCGCAGAGCTTGTATCCGGTGTAGAGGACGATCGCCCCCAGGACCGTCATGGGCATCAGGTTGATCAGGCTCCTTCCCAGCAGCAGATAGATGATCAGGAAGCACGCGTTGTAAAAGTTGGCCCACTGCGTCCGCGCACCACTGAGGATGCCGGTCGTGCTCTTGACCCCGCCGGGGATGATCGTCAGCCCGCCGGCCAGGCTCGAACACAGATTCGAGATGCCCATCGCGTTCAGCGTTCTGTTCGGGTCGGACTTGCGGCGGAACGGGTCGATCTTGTCGATGGCCGCAATCGTCGCCAGCGACTCGACCCCGTCGATCAATGTCAGCGTCACAACCGAGATCGCCACCGCCCACCACAGTGATTGATCGGCGAACACCTGCTGGAAATGCGGGAACTGGAAGCCGTTCTTGAACGGCTCTGCCGGGATATCGATCAGGCGATCACCCTTCAGATCCAGGAACCAGCCCAGGATCAGCCCCACCACGGCCGCGATCACTTGCGGCGGCACGACTTTCACCCACCGCGCTTTGAGCGAGGCCAGCGCAAAAATCAGTGCCAGACTGAAGATTCCCAGCAGAAAGACTTTCGGGTCCATCTCCATGAATCGCGATGGCGTCTCGCGCACGATGCCCCAGAACTCGTGCGCCTGGAACTTGTTGCCCGGACTGCCGAAGATCAGCGGCAGTTGCTTGGCGATGATCAAGAGCCCGATCGAGGCGAGCATCCCCTCGACCACCGATGCAGGGAAGATTGCGCTGAAGCGCGCCAGCTTGAACTTGGCCAGGACGACCTGCACAACACCCGTCAGGCTAATGGCGACCAGCAAAAGTGGATAACCCACGTCTTTGTTGCCTCGCCCAAGCAGCATCATCGCGGCAAAGAGCGCGGCGCAAGCCCCGCGGCCGGTCCGCTGATCGTGACGTAAGACCCACCCAGAAATGGCAGCACCAACCCCGCGATGATCGCCGAGATCAAGCCGCAAACCGGCGGTGCGCCCGACGCGATGGCGATGCCCAGTGAGAAAGGGAGCGACACCAGCGAAACCACCAGCCCCGCGAGCAGGTCATGACGCCAGTGCTTCAAACCGGGCAGACCGTTATCAGGCCTTTCAAGGGAAAGTGCCGAGCCATCTTGCATGGAACGCATCCTCTCGGGCTGGGTTGTTCAAAAGTGGGAGGGTGCTATGTTGGTGGCGCGGGTGCGCACCGACGACGCAAGGGAGGGATGCTCAACCGCAACCGATCAGGGCAACAACGTCGCCGCGCTGGGCGATTGGCTTCAGGAGCACTGATTCGTGGTGCTGGTTTTTTGCGCGTGGCAAAAAAACACGTTACGCGCCGTAGCGGAAGATTGCAAGCCGAACGGGCCTGGCCAACGACGGCCAGGTTCGATTTTCTCGGCGAATCCGCGCGGATTGCCGCTTGAGCGAGGCCATGGGTTCGGCTAAGTTGGACGCCCTGTGGAAGAGGAGAGGGGCACGGAACTACGCGCATTGGCACTCGGACCGATGCGATCGAGGCTCCGGTTGGTCAAAGGAGGTGCCGCGGATTCTGGCAGTTCGCGGCGCGACTCATGCTGCATCATCGTCCGTTTGCGCAGTCCTGCGGCTCGCGAGCGCCCGACTCTGGAGTGGAATCGTTGTTCGACCGGGGTACGCGCAATCCCTGAGGTCAAGCCGGATGACCCGGTTGCGCGGGCGATCTTGTCGGCGCTGCGAGCGGGGGTCTCCCGGATCGTATCCAGAGAGTCCGCGGCGAGGATTTGCGAAAACGAGGGTGTCCACCGCCTGCGCGTTGCGACCCGCCGCCTGCGCAGCGAGCTTCGCGCACTGGATGGCCTGATCGAAGACGACTGGCGCGCAAGTCGACGGCGAGCTGAAATGGCTGGCTGGCCTGCTCGGCGAGGTGCGCGATCTCGATGTTCTCTCGGCTCGACTCCGCGAGGCGATCTCGGAAGAAGAGCGCTCTGACTCGGACGCACCGCCGCTTGCCCCCCTGTTCAACGATCTCGAAGCGCAACGATCCCAGGCGGTCCGGAGACTGACCGATGGGCTTCGGAGCGATCGCTATCACAGTCTGCTGGCCAAGCTCGTGAATACCGGGGACGTGCCCGTGATCAAGGATCTGGCTGGCGAGCCGTGCCGCACCGCGCTGCCACCCCTGGCCCTGACCGCCTGGCGGCGGCTGGCGAAGGCGGCGCGGCGGTTGCGGCCGTCGACGCCCGTCGAGCAGTTCCATGAAGTGCGCAAACGAGCCAAGCGCGCGCGCTACACCGCCGAGCTGATTACCCCTTTCCTGGACCGTCGGGCCGGCAGAGGCGCGACTCGATTTATTCGCTCGACCACCCGAGTTCAAGACCTGCTCGGCGAGCACCAGGACGCGGTCGTCGCCGCCGCCGAGATCGAGCACAGCCTGTCCGCGCACTCGGATGATCCTGCCTTCGTGCGCAGCAGAACGGTTGCTAGAAACCCAGCGAGCGGCCGCCCAGGCCGCCCGCGATTCGTTCTTCAAGGTCTGGAGCAAGCTCGATCGCAAGCGGCAGCGCCGCTGGATCCGAGTTTAGACCAGAGCGTGGATCGGGGCGTGAGCGCACGGATCAGGCAATCCTCCGCCTATGGCGGCGACGACTCCTGTGCGCGATCCGGCGGATCCTGGCTCGCGATCGCTTCCACCTTGCCGAGGCAGGACGTGAACCGCATTCCGCCCCGTCCGTCAGGGCAATACTGGAAAACTTGTAACGAGCCCGGAACAAATCGGCCCCATCCGAAAAGGAGTTGTCGTGCTTCTTGGTCAAACTCGGTCGCGGTGCGTTTGCCCGATATGAAGAGATGAGTCGGTCCAAAGCTGGGGACATAAGCCTTGCCGAAATAAGAGTATCCAGCCCATCGACGATCGAGCAAGATGAGGCTGCGGCAACGTGTTCCAAAAACGAGCGCTGAGCCATCGATCACGCGTGCCTGCCCACCGAGCAGCTTTCGAACCTGCCTGGACGTGTCACGAAGCGTGAAACTCAGCCGGCTGGTGTCGCCGGCGATCGTGATCATCTGGAACGGCAGACCCAGCGCGACGATCACCGCAGCGACCTTGCCGACGGGGCACCGAAGCTCCGGCAAGGCAGCGGCAGCGAGACGGAGGACTGCATAGACTCCCACGCTCGCCACGCCCGTCGCCAGCGCAGCCACGAGCGGGAACGACAGCCTGGGCGTTGCGCCGAGCCGCACGGTTGCCGTCCATGGACCGATCGCCCGGATGATCGGCAGCCGCAGGTAAAGGACGGGAGGAAGACCGACCATGATTCCGCCGGCGGCCATCGTCAGGAACGACCGTTGGGAAGGTCGATTCCATTCGAAAGCGATGATTTCGCGCCGTCGAGGGCACAGCGCCTGCACGCCGAGGATCACCAGTGGAACAACAAAGGAATAGTAGCGTCGATCCTGAGGATTGGAATTCAGTACAAAGTGAGGCAGGAACATCGCAATCCACAATAGCGCGAACCGTTCCAGCTCGGAGAGTTCCCTGGCCTCTACCAGAAGGCCGCGACGTCGGACCATGAGACCCTTATGTATCGCCCAGAGAGATGCCAGCCCGACGGGGAGGACGGCTTGAGTGAGCAGGCCGGAATAGCCTGCGGTTCCCCTGCCGATCGTCAATCCAAACGTGAACACAGCAATGAGCGTTGAGAAACCTTCATTCCTCGTTTCGTGGAAGAGGCGCCCGTTCTGAAAGACATACTCATTCCAGTTTGGCAGGATCAAGGTGACGAACCATGCCGCCCAGCATACAACGACACCAGCCAGATAGGCGGCGAGCTTTTTGATCACGGTCATTCGGTTGATCGGATCACGATGCCCCGAGCAGCCCGACCGCGGTCCCAGGAGCACGAAAACGACTGGCACCGCCAGGAAGAAGACAGCACTTGCCTTTGCCATGAAGGAGAGAACCGAGGCAACGCCGGCGCAGAAGAGCGCGAACGTGCGGTGGCGCGATGTCATCACCAAGCACGCGGCGAGAGTCATCAAGCAAGCCGGAAGCGGCTCGACAAACCCGACGCGGTCATAAGAGATGGTGAAATAATCGAGAGCCAGAATCCCCATTCCGGCCAGACCGGACCAACGATCCATTTTTCGTGCGAGCAGCACGCCCAATAGCGCGATCGTCATCAACCCGCTCAAGGCCGAGACGACCCGTGTCGCCTCAAGACTGACCCCTGCCGACATGAAGCAAATCCAGACGAGCGCCGTGTGGAGGGGAGCCGCGAACAGCCCTTGATTGAAGTCGTCGAGGATCCATTTCCCAAAAAGCACATGGTTGCGCGCGTTATGGGCCCACCACGCTTCGTCAGTGATGAAATCTTGTGACAGGCTGGCGGGAGGGTCCGCGCTGATCGCGACCAGACGAAGGGCACCGGCGGCCAGCAGTATCAACAAGAAAATAATGATATGTATGTTATTACGAATCACAGCGGTCCCTCGAAGCCGCGTGACCGATCTCCGCGTATAGAATAGCGGACCTGGCACGACGATGCGATACTGTTGAATAGGCTCGGCGACAGGGGTGGGTGCGTCTGCGAATCTGCGTATGTGCCGCCCGCCGCGCCGCGGGGGGTCAGTGGGAATCAGTGGATCATGGCGCTACGATTCGAGCAGCGAGTGCACTGTGGCCGCGGATGTCAGCGGTCATTTCGCGCCGTTTGCGGCATTTCTGCCAGGAGACGACACTCTTGACGGATTCGTCGGAACACACGCACGTGACCGGGCAGAATCGCCAGAAAGCCGAAAGCCGCGAGCCGGTGAAGGATCCGGTCTGCGACATGGACGTGTTCCCGGAGAAAGCGGCCGGATCGGTCGACCACGAGGGTCGCACCTATTACTTTTGCAGCCGGCGCTGTGCCGAGCGGTTTCGGGAGGACCCGGCTCGGTTCCTGGCGAAGCCCCCCCCTGCCCCCGGCCACCTGGCCATGCCGGTCGTGCACTCGCTGGCTCCCGTCGCCGGCACTCGGAGACCAGGTGCGGCGTCCCCGGTGCTGGAGGCTGGAGCTGGCTACACCTGCCCCATGCACCCGGAGGTCCGGAGCGACCGCCCGGGCTCCTGCCCGATCTGCGGGATGGCCCTGGAGCCGCTGACCGTCTCGGCGGGTGATTCCGACGTCGATCACGAACTGCTGGACATGAGCCGCCGATTCTGGATCAGCCTGGTCTTGACGATTCCGCTCGTCGTCTTCTCGATGGCGGAGATGGTCCTGGGAGTTGGTCCTGTCAGCTTGTTGTCGGGGAGTGCGACAGTCTGGCTTCAGCTTCTCTTGGCGACCCCGGTGGTGATCTGGGGTGGATGGCCGTTCTTCGAACGCGGAATAGCCTCACTGGTCAGTCGCAGGTTGAACATGTTCACACTGATTGCGATGGGGACGGGGACAGCTTATGCGTTCAGTGTGCTCGCCGTATTGGCCCCCTCACTTTTTCCGGAGTCGTTCCGAGGTCAGCATGGCCATGGCTCGGTACCCGTCTATTTCGAGCCGGCGGCGGCGATCGTCACTCTTGTGTTGCTGGGTCAGGTGCTCGAATTGCGAGCCCGGCACCAGACCGGCAGCGCGATCCGGGCCTTGCTGAAACTGGCCCCCAAAACCGCGCGGCGGCTGCGAGAGGATGGCACGGATGAGGACGTTGCGCTCGACCAGGTCGCGCCAGGAGACCGGCTGCGGATCCGGCCGGGAGAAAAAGTGCCGGTCGACGGCGTTGTGATCGAGGGATCGAGCTCCGTCGACGAATCGATGATCAGCGGCGAGCCGATCCCGGTCGAGAAAAATCCAGAGGCACGCGTGATCGGCGGCACGGTTAACGGCACCGGCAGCCTGGTCATGCGGGCCGAGCGGGTTGGCGCCGAAATGATGCTCGCCCAGATCGTGCGCATGGTGAGCGAGGCACGACGCACCCGTGCGCCGATCCAGCGGCTGGCCGACGTCGTCTCGTCCTATTTCGTCCCTGCAGTGATCTTGGTCGCGATGATCACGTTCTGCGCCTGGAGTTATTTCGGCCCCGAGCCGCGCATGGCCTACGCCCTGGTCAACGCCATTTCCGTTTTGATCATCGCCTGTCCCTGTGCCTTGGGGCTCGCGACGCCAATGTCGATCATGGTGGGCACCGGCCGGGGAGCGACCGCAGGAGTACTGGTCAAGAATGCCGAGGCGCTCGAGATCCTGGAACGGGTCGATACCCTCGTCGTCGACAAGACCGGCACACTGACGCAGGGGAAGCCACGGGTCGTTTCGATTGTGCCCGTGCCCGGGCAGGACGAATCCGAGTTGCTGCGGCTAGCCGCCAGCCTCGAGCAGGCGAGCGAGCATCCGCTCGCCGCTTCCATCATCGAGGCTGCGCACGGCAAGGGGCTTCCCCTAGCTCGGGTCGAGGCATTCCGGTCGCACACCGGAAAGGGGATCGAAGGAACAGTGGAAGGCCACGCCTTGGCCATCGGCAGTCGGGTGCTTCTCGAACAGCTCGGAGTGCCCGCGCTCGCGCTGGGCGATCGCGCCATGGACCTCCTGCGCGACGGCCAGACGGTTGTCTTCATCCTCAGAGACGGCCGGTTGGTGGGATTGATCGGCATCGCCGATCCCATCAAGGAATCAGCAGCCGGTGCGCTCGATGACCTGCGGAGCGAAGGTCTGCGGGTGATCGTGCTCACCGGCGACAATCGAGTCACGGCCGAGGCTGTGGCGCGCCGGCTCATGGTCGACGAGGTTCGGGCCGAGGTGTTGCCGGACCAGAAGGCCGGGGAGGTCAAGCGGCTCCAAACCGAAGGCCGGACTGTCGCGATGGCGGGTGATGGGGTGAACGACGCCCCGGCGCTCGCGCAGGCCGATGTGGGCATCGCGATGGGCACCGGCACCGATGTGGCCATGGAGAGTGCTCAGGTGACCCTGGTCCAGGGTGACCTGCGGGGCATCGTCCGGGCTCGCCGGCTCAGCCGCGCGACCATGGCGAACATCCGCCAGAACCTCCTCTTCGCGTTTCTTTACAACGCATTGGGGGTGCCGATCGCGGCAGGCGTGCTTTACCCGGCGGCGGGTATCCTGCTCAGTCCGATGATCGCGAGCCTGGCCATGACTCTGAGCTCGGTCTCGGTGATTGTCAATGCGCTGCGGCTCCGCAAGGTGGCGCTCTAAAAGGGAGAGCCGCAAGCTGAAGGAGTGGCTCATCCTCATTCGACCTCAGAAAGCGTTGCTCGACGCGACAATGGACCGACGTGAGTTGGCCCAGCTCCAAGGCTGCGAGATTCGATCCCCCCGCCATAACGTAATCCGGGATCGCGACGGCTCAATGCGATCCGTGCACCGCCTGGGCTTGAGTCTTCTCCGTGGCGATCGCGCACAGGCTGAGATGATGGCCGAGCTTCGGATCGGGTTGGGGAAAATCCTGCCGAAAATGAACGCCGCGTGATTCGGTGCGCAAAGTCGCACCGGCGACCATCAGCCGTGCGACCAGGAGCATGTTCTGCATGGTCCATCCGGGTGTGTCGTCAAACTCCAAGGGCAGGATATAGCGGCTCCAGTGGTCCACGCGCTCGGCGGCTTCTTTCAGTCCAGCCTCATCTCGGGTGATTCCCACGCGTCGCCAGAGTAGGGCGCGGAGCGATTCCCTCAGATCGGCCAGGTCGATACGAGCTCGACCGTCGTGGGGGGTCGGCGCGGATATGGCTGGTACGGCGAGCGGCTGAGGTCCGGCCGAGTCGAGCTCTGCGACAATGTCGTTGGCCACATTGGCCCCGAACACGAGCCCCTCCAGGAGACTGTTCGAAGCCAGCCGATTGGCGCCGTGAAGCCCAGAGCTGGTCACCTCGCCGGCCGCCCAGAGCCCGGGCAGCGTCGTTCGCCCGTGAAGATCGACGGTGACTCCTCCGATCATGTAATGGGCCCCAGGACACACTGGAATGGGGTCCCGGGTGATGTCAAGGTCGAAGTTCCGGCACAGCCGATCGATCCCGGGGAAGCGGCGACGGATGTGCGCCGCATCGAGGTGAGAGAGGTCGAGATAAACGTTGGGGTGCTGAGTCTTGGCCATCTGGGCCGAGATCGCCAGCGAGACGATGTCGCGCGGTGCCAGCTCGGCGAGCGGATGGAGAGCGGGCATGAATCGCTCGCCATTGCGGTCGCGCAGATAGGCACCTTCGCCGCGCAAGGCTTCCGTCAAGAGATGGCGAGTCGAGCCGGCGATGTAAAGAACGGTGGGATGAAATTGCATGAATTCCATGTCGCGGAGCTCAGCACCCGCGCGATAGGCCATGGCGTGTCCATCCGCCGTAGCGATCGGCGGATTGGTCGTTTCGCGATAGAGCTGGCCCGCACCACCGGTCGCCAGCACGACGGCTCGCGCCCAGACCAAAGCGAATCCGCGCCGGCGGTCCCAGACGAGAACACCTCGGCATTCGCCTTCATGGGTGATCAGATCGATCGTGAAGCTGTTCTGCCAGATTCGGGTGTTTTGCCGGGCGCGAGCCTTGCCGATCACGGCCCGCATGATCTCGCGTCCGGTCTCGTCGCCCAGGGCATGAACGATGCGCGCATGGGAGTGACCTCCTTCCAGGCCGAGGGCGACGTGGCCGTTCACGCGGTCGAAATGAGTCCCCCACTCGACCAGCTCGGCGATCCGCGTGGGCGCCTCACGTACGACCATCTCCACCACATTGGCGTCGCACAGGCCCTTGCCAGCGGCCAGGGTGTCTGCGATATGGTTGTCGAACCGGTCTTCCGGATCGAGCACGCTGGCGATTCCCCCCTGTGCGTAGTGGCTGTTGCTCTCGCGGACCTCGTCCTTGGTCACGACCAGCACTCGATACGACTCAGGAATGCCGAGTGCAGATCGAAGGCCCGCGATGCCGCCGCCGATGATCAAGACATCGGTGAAGTGATGAGGAAGATCTCTCGGGTCAAAGCCGACCAGATAGCGGCGCGGGGGCGAATAGACGATCGACATGGGCAGCGCCCTCGTCAAATCCCTCCAGCCTGCCCTTCCCAGGCAAAAGGGTGGCTAAAGATCCAGTGCCAAGGTGTGGGTGAGTGCCGGGCCAGGATTTCTAGGGAGCGGTCTTGGGAGTCGGTGTCGGCGTCCTCTTCGGAACCACCACCTTCCGCAGGCTGTTCTTGTAAGCTTCGAATTGTTCGCGCCACTCGGGAGGCGGTACGAAGCGGACACCCTCGTAGTTACCGTGAACATCATCCTGCGCCATGGTTCCCCGGTTCAGCCGAGTCTTGCTGCTGAACCGCTGATTGCCGGAGAGCCCCGGAAGGTCGGGCGAGGCCTGCGCGGTTGTCTGCTCGCCTGGCTTGACTTTGATCTCGCGGCCCGGCCCCGCCGGCCCGGATTTGCCCTTCTTGTAATTGGTCACGAAATGTTCGATCCGTTCGCGCGACATCCCCGTTCTTTCCTCAAACTCCTTGGCGCTCGCTTCGTTCCTGAGCACGTCGTTGAGTTTTTGCAGAAAGAGATCGCTTTGCGGTGTTCCATCGGGCGCCACATTGCCGCGACCCGTGTCCTGGGTCTCTTGCGCTCTCGCCGACTTCTGGGATTCGTCCTTGGCCGGTTCGGCGTTACCCGGGTTGGGCCCCGTGGAACCACCGCCTCCGATATGGCTCTGGGTTCCGCCCCCCTGCCTACCGGACGGTTGCCCGCTTCTCCGTTGTTGCCCGCCTTGCGCGGAGCCCGACGAGCCGCTCTGGCCTGGCTGGCCCGAGTTCTGCCCCGACGCCTTGCCTTGGCTACCCGATTCGGAACCCGACGATCCAGCTTTCCCCGCCTCCGAGCCACTCGGTTTCCCGGGGGATTCCGCCAGATTTTGTCGAAGCGCCTCCGGACTTTCCACTGGGCGATGAGCTTGATCCCTTGGAGGACTGCTGATTTCCGCCAGAGGATGAGGCTTTCCCCTGGGCGCCGCCGCTCGATTTCTCGCTGTTCCCACCGCTCTGGCTTTGCGATCCCTGTGTCGAATTGCCGGCTTCCTGGGAGGCGCCGCTCCCCATCTTGTTTTGAGACCCCGGACCGCCCTTGCTGCCCTGTGTGCCTTGAGCACCCGAACTTTGCTGTTGCGACGCACTCTGCTGAGACTGACTCTGCTGACTCTGCTGACTCTGTTGACTCTGCTGCTGTGAACTCTGCTGCTGAGGAGTCTGCTGCTGAGGAGTCTGCTGCTGAGGAGTCTGCTGCTGGTTCTGCTGCTGGTTCTGCTGCTGAGGAGCCTGCTGCTGGCTCTGTTGCTGAGGAGTCTGCTGCTGGGTCTGTTGCCGAGGAGTCTGCTGCTGGGGAGCCTGCTGCTGGGTCTGCTGCTGAGGAGTCTGCTGCTGGGTCTGCTGTTGAGGAGTCTGCTGCTGGCTCTGTTGCTGAGGAGTCTGCTGCTGGGTCTGTTGCCGAGGAGTCTGCTGCTGGGTCTGTTGCTGAGGAGTCTGCTGCTGGGTCTGGTTGTTTGTTTGTGGCATCTTGGACTGCGGCGGTCTGGCTGTCTGATTCTGTTGCTGTGTTTGCTGCTGGCGCTGTTGCTCTGGAGTCTGATCTTGATTGAGTGGGGTCCGGTCCATCCGGTCCTTTGGCTGATCCGGCCGGTTCGGTGTGTTCTGGTCGTCGCGGCGCGTGGACTGATCGGGGTTCGACTGATCTTGAGTATCGTCTTTCTGCTGCTGGGCCCGCCGATCGTCCTGCTTCGAGTTTGGAGGCTGGGAACGGCGCGTCGGGCTCTGTTCGCGTGTCGGGTTCTTCCTCTGGTCCTTGGCCGCTGGTTCCATTTCTCGCCCACGGCGATCGGGAGCCGCTTTCTGAGAATTCTCCGTCTTCTCGTCCGCGGCGGCGGCGTCCTTCCGGGACGACGGTTGATCCTTACCCTTTGCGGACCCCTCGTCACGGATTGGAGAGTCCTTCGGTTCTGCACCGGCGCGATCCAGGTCCGTCCGAGGTCGCGGCCGGTTTGACTTTGGTTGTGACGAGCTGGTTTTCTCCGAATCCTTTGGCGAGCCCGAGCTGCGCGAGTTGCTGTTGCTCTTCATTTCCGAGGTTTGCCGGTTGCGGCCCGGCGGGGGCTGCCGATCCGGGGCGTCATCAGGGTTCCCCGGTCGCTCATCATTCTTCAACGTCTTTGATTCAGACTCCCGGTCTTTCTTGGACTGTTCCTTCTTGGCGTTGGGGTTGGCAGGCTTTTCGTATTTTTTGGTCCCCAGTTTCTCTTCGTCCTTGGGCTTTTCGCGAACCTCGGTATCACGACGGACGTCCGACTGCGGCTCGCTCGAAGTGGTTTGCGAGGGATTCGAGGTGGTCGGGCTCGGCATCGACTGGCTTGGGCTCGCGGCATCAGGCGGTGACGCTGGTGCCGGCTGGGCGGGAGACTGGCCTCCGGGGCTTCCAGGCTTTCCAGGACTTCCGGGGCTCCCGGGCTTTCCGGCTTCCGCGGCGCTTCCGGGCGGCTTCTGGCCCGAATTCTGGCCCGGAGTGTTATTGCCGGGCGTGGATTGGCTGGCGGGGTTGGTATTCGGTTCGCCACCGGACGTTGGATTGGCTTCAGAAGGTTGGCGCTCGCCCTGGCGGTCGGAGGAACCGGTGGGGTTCGATCCCTTTGAGTCAGCCCCCTTGGGGTTCCCATTCGTCGAATTACCCTTTGTGGCCTCGCCACCGGGCTTCGACCCGGAGTTCGACGAGCTGGCGTCCCGACTCGCTACGTCGCCGGTAGAGCTCGCCTTGCGCTGAGCATCTTGGGATGAACGGCTCGCAGCTTGATCGTTGGGCCGGCGCTCATTGTCGGACCGATTCTGCTGACTCGCCGGTTTCTCGTTCTTGCCGGCATCGTCTCCGCTGGGAGCGGCTTGCTTGGAGTCGCCGCCCTTGGAGTTGGCGCGATCGTCGCCGTTCTGGGTGCGCGATTTTCCTGACTCTCCGCTGTTGGCGGGTTTCTCGTTCTTGTTGGCATCGTTTCCGCCGGGAGCGGCTTGCTTGGAGTCGCCGCCCTTGGGGTTGGCGCGATCGTCGCCGTTCTGGGTGCGGGATTTTCGTGACTCTCCGCCGTTGGCGGGTTTCTCGTTCTTATTGGCATCGTTTCCGCCGGGAGCGGCTTGCTTGGAGTCGCCGCCCTTGGGGTTGGCGCGATCGTCGCCGTTCTGGGTGCGGGATTTTCGTGACTCTCCGCCGTTGGCGGGTTTCTCGTTCTTGTTGGCATCGTCTCCGCTGGGAGCGACTTGCTTGGAGTCGCCGCCCTTGGGGTTGGCGCGATCGTCGCCGTTCTGGGTGCGGGATTTTCGTGACTCTCCGCCGTTGGCGGGTTTCTCGTTCTTGTTGGCATCGTCTCCGCTGGCAGCGGCTTGCTTGGAGTCGCCGCCCTTGGGGTTGGCGCGATCGTTTCCGTTCTGGGTGCGGGATTTTCCTGATTCTCCGCTGTTGGCGGGTTTCTCGTTCTTGTTGGCATCGTCTCCGCCGGGAGCGGCTTGCTTGGAATCGCCGCCCTTGGGGTTGGCGCGATCGTCGCCGTTCTGGGTGCGGGATTTTCCTGACTCTCCGCTGTTGGCGGGCTTGTCGTTCTTGTTGGCATCGTCTCCGCCGGGAGCGGCTTGCTTGGAATCGCCGCCCTTGGGGTTGGCGCGATCGTCGCCGTTCTGGGCACCCGTCTTGGAGTCCTGACCGCCCGGGCCGTTCTTGGCACCGGCATTGGCGTTTTTCGCTGGATTGTCGTTCTGGTCGCGGTCTTTCGCTCCGGTCATGTCCTTGGGCTGAGAACGATCGCTCGCTGACTTCGAATTCCCTTCCTTTTTTGAGCCGGGTTGCTCGTCGCGACCGCCGTTGCCGCCCTTCTGTGTGGCGTCCGATTTTCCTGCCTTGTTCGATCCGTCCTGATTCTTGCCTTGCGACGAGTCTTGCGCAGCCTTCTCGCGATCTTGTTGGCTCGGCTGATCGTTCGAGCCCGGCTTGGCGTTTTCCTGCTTGGCAGCCGATCGGTCCTGCACATTCTCGGGAGACCGCGGCTCGTTCTTACCGGGACGAGCCTCTTGGCGATTGCCTTGCATCCCCTGGTTGTTATTGGCTGCCGAGCTTGACGAGGCGTCGGGCTGTCCGGCTGCGATCTTGCCGTTCTGGGGCGAAGAAGAAGAGGGATTCGACCTCTCCTGCGGGGCCGGCGAGGGTCGACCGGCGTCCTGCGCTGGGTTCGGGGGCGACGCCTTGTCTTTACGTGCCCCGGGATTCGAATCCCCGGGTTTCCCATTTTCGCCGGCAGGACGATCTTGTCCTTGCTGGGCAGCGGCAGTCTGTTCGGGGCGGCCGGGCTGCCGCTGGGTTCCATCCTGGTTGTCATTGCGGTTGTCGCCGGCCGCTGGGGGGGGTTGGTCGCCGCCGCGCTCGGCACGTTGAACCTGGTTCGAGGCGTCGTCGGTGGCGTTGTTGCCCGATGGTGGAGGCGCGCCCCGGGTGTTGGGCTGCGCCGGATTATCCAGAGTCGGTCGCTGGCGTGGACCGCCGGAGGCGTCATCGGGCCGGCTCTTCGGCTGATCGGCTTTGCCCGTCGCCGGTGACGACGCCGGGTTGCCCGAGTTATTTCGCCCTGGGTCATTGTTTTTTGGGGGACTGGAGGCGTTATTCTGCTGGTCGGCCGAGTTTTGCTGGTTACCGAGCGCTTGCCGCAGTTTTTTCTCGATATCGCGCTGTTCTTGAGGCGTGAGCTGTCCTTGAGCGTCGTTCGAGCCAGGCCCCTGTGGGTTGGGTTGAGATTCATCCGCCACGCCGGTATCACGACCGCCGGGCGTCTCGTCAGGTTTGGGGGGCGTGTTATCGACGTCGGTCGTGGCCGTTTGCGGGGGAGTGCTCGCGCTCTGGTCCTCAGTCTTGCCGGGCTCGTTCTGCGGCTGGTCGGGTAGCTGCTCCTGGTCGGTCTGCGTGGGCTGGGGCTGTTCCCGGAGCTTCTGGTTGTCTTCAAACTTCTTCTTCTCCTGAGGGGAGATTGGCTCACCGATCTCGATCATTTGACGCAAGGTGTCGACCCGGTTCGGCGACGGCTCCTTGTTGTCGCGAACGGTGAGCCAGTACTGAAGCGACGAACCCGGCTTCAAATTGAACGACGCCAGGTCGAGCGTCTCGACCGCCCGGAATTCCGGTTGCGGCTCTTGCCCTTCGAGCATGTTCTTGGAGACGAGGCTTTCATTACCCTGCACCACGTGCAGGGTGGCATCCTTGACGCCGTGGTCGTCGGTACCGGCCATGACCAGGTCGACTTTAACGTTGGCGGCGGCCTTGATGGCCGGCCGGTCGGGGTGGACGAACCGGGCGGTGGGGGGGCGGTCTTCCAGAGCGATGATGTCATAGATGACCGGACTGGGATTGGACTGGCCGCCGGTCGTCGTGAAATTGACCGTGTAGGATCCCGATACGCTCACGACGAAGCGGCCGGTCAGGATGGTGGGATCGTCGGTGTCGACGTCCATCAAGACGGGTTCATCTTTGAGCTTCAAGCTCGCAGACTGGGCCGGCATGTTCGTCTTGGCATGCACGGTGACCTTAGTCCCCACGATCGCTTCGACCGTTCCTCCCTCGACATTGGCCCGGCGCGGGACCTTGGTGTATGGCGGGAAGTCGAGGTCGACGGCAATGGCTGTAATCGTTGGTGCGGGCAGGACATCGAGAGTGTAGCGCAGCGACTCCGCGTCGCCGCCACTCAAGTAGTACTCCATGCTCTGCTGAACGTTGGTCAGAGTCACCTGCCAGGGGTCGTACATGTGGCGGCCGGCGGCGATCTCCCTGAGGGCAAAGAACTTGCCTCCGTCGACGCTGTAATGCAACAACACCTGCGGCGGCCGGACGCCCTGGACGTCGACCGAGAACACCACGTGTTCGCCGGCCACGACCTTCGAGAGATCAGGATCGCTGCCTGGCTTGATGTTCATCAGCCGGGTGTTGGTCGGTCGAACCACATCAGCGAGAAACGCTCGCTTTGCCGATTCGAGGATGCTCTTGGGAGCAAACGCGGCGTAGACGCAGAAGATCACAATCACGGCCGACAGCGCATAGGCCATTCGCATCAACCGATGCTGATTCACGACGGTGTCGACCTCGACCTGGGTGAGGTCGTTGACGGCCCGTGCCTCGAGCGTCGCCATGATGGCCTTGGACAACTGGCCTCGATGGCGCCGCAGCTCCAGGTAGTTGATCAGGCTGTTCTTGAACGCCGGATCGGCGTCCTCGATCGTCTTGGCCGCGTAAATGCTGTTGATCCGCCAGATCAGGGGCATCACGACGCGAACGACCGCATAGCCAAGAGCCGCGATCAGGCCCCCGGCCAGCACGACCCGCCGCAAGAAGAGAGGCAATCCGAATACGTGGTCCAGAACCACTTCGAGAAACAAGACTGCCAGGAAACTGACGACGAGCGTCAGGCTCGCCGTCATGATGTCCGTGAGCTTGATTCGGGTCCGCGTCCGCTGGAGCTGATGATCGATGAATTGCTCGTAGTCGAGCAGCTTGCCGGCCGGTTTGGTCTGCGTCCCCAGACTCATGACGTGGGCTCCTCGGGCGCACTCCGGTGCAAATGGACCGATGCTGCATTATACTCGCCGCTGCACCGAAAGAGAACGAAGGATCTCGGAGAAGCGGGTTTTCCTGGGAAGATGAGGCCAGTCCCGGGAAATCCTTGACCGTGGGGAGTCAGTCGTGCGTGCGGACAGGAAGGCAGTTGCTCTCGCAAAACCCGAGCCGGTGGTGACGCCTGGCGGCCGAGGCCGCACGGTATTGCGGTGGGCTGTCAATCTCTGGGTCATCCTCCACTTCACAGCGATCCTGTCTGCCGCGGGTTCCGTCGGGCCGACGTCCGGCCTGGTCGTCGCGGTCTGGGGCGTGTTCCGACCGTATCTGCAAGCCCTTTACCTGAACCAGGGGTACAACTTCTTCGCGCCGAGCCGGTCCCCAGCACACTCTTGACGTTCGAAATTCAGCGAGAGGACGGATCCCTGGAACGCGGCCGGATCCCCGATCGCTCGATCCAGCCTCGGCTGCTGTATCACCGGCACCTCCTGCTGACCGAGCATATCGGAATTGCCGCACCCGAGCAGGAAGAGAACTGGTATCTGTCGTACGCGCAGCACCTCTGCCGCAAATACCGGGCCCCGCGCATCCACCTGAAACGCCTGACCCACTTTCCCACACCGATGGAGCTCGTCCGCAACGGTGTACGATTGGACAACCGGGCAAGTTACGACGAGCGCGATCTGGGAGAGTACTCATGCGGCGATCGTTGACGGCGGTCGCTCGTTACGCGGCAGACCTCGCGCGGACCGTCGCACGAGGCTGGAACGCCTTCTGGTACACCCCGGCCGACCCGATTCTGCTCGGGCTGATCCGGATCATGACCGGCCTGATGCTCCTCTACACCCATGCGGTGTGGGGCCTGGCCCTCGACGACTTTTTCGGCCAGGACGCCTGGATCAGCCACGACCTGGCGGACTTCACCCAGACGAATCCGTACGCCTTTTCATTCTGGTGGCACGTTCCGCCGCGGTGGATCTGGCCAGCCTATGCGGTCGCGATGCTCGTCCTTGCATTCTTCACGATCGGGCTCTTCACCCGAATCGCATCTGTCCTTGCGCTCGTCGTCGTGATCTCGTTCGTCAACCGCCAACCGGAAGCGCTCTTCGGCCTGGATAAGATCAACCTCGTCCTGACCTTTTATTTGACGATCGGACCGAGTGGATCGGCGGTTTCCATCGACCGGCTCCTGGCACGGTGGCGGCGTGGCACGGCTCTTGCGCCAGTCAAACCGAGTGCCAGTGCGAACTTCGCGGTGCGCTTGATCCAGGTCCACATGTGCCTGATCTACTTCTTCGCGGGCATTTCCAAGCTGCAAGGACCCGCGTGGTGGAACGGGCAAGCCATGTGGATGGCGTTTGGAAACCTTGAGTATCAATCGGTCGACATGACGTGGCTGGCCTGGCATCCCTGGCTGGTCGACTTCCTGACTCATTTCACCGCAATGTGGGAGCTGTCGTTCTGCGTGTTGATCTGGATACCGATTCTGCGGCCGCTCGTCCTGGCCGGAGCCGTTGTCATGCACCTGGGTATCGGCGCGACCCTGGGGCTGTGGACGTTTTCCTTGATCATGCTGGTCGGGTGCATGTCCTTTTTGCCCGGCGAAGGGGTGCGAAGGCTGCTGGGAGGGGCACCCCCGCGTGATCCGAGCGGTGTGGACCAACACCCGGGGGGCTCGTGTGCCAACGAGGGCCGGCAAGCGATGAGGCGGCAACGCAGAGCCAGGTCGTGATCGAAAGCGGATCGGCGGCGCGTTCTCGGCGATCAGTTGTCCGAGAATCCTCTCCGCTCGTTTGAAGGCGTTACCTTGATGGCCCGCCACCGGGATTTGGCGGACGACGGTGGGATTGAGGGGGGAAGAGGATCATGCGAATCGATGTCGCTATTCATCGACTCCGATAATCCGTCCGGAAGTCCGGAGCGGTCGCTTGACGGGTCTGAGTTTGAATCCGCTGGCTCGGGTGGCTCGGTGCGCTTCGCCTTGCCGGCCGTCGCGGCCGTCTGGGCCGGATGCCAGGCAGTGCGGCGCGTGGTTGCCGAGGCAGCTTGAGGCGCGAGCTCCCCGCCGGGAGCGATCGGGTCGGCGATTCCGAGCAAGCTGGGTGCGGGAATCATGACTTCGTCGTCGCTTGAACGACGGCGGCTGCGAGCGGGTTCCTCGTTGTCCGGCGACTGGGAGCGTGCCACCGAGACCGGGGCGCCGTGACGAGCTTGTGTACTCCCGCGGCGGTCAGCCAGCACGTTGGCCGGAGCGCGTCTGACCGGTGCGTAGAGCGCCGTCAGCTTGTTACGGTCGAGCAAGTAGTAAATCGAGCGCGGGGTGGCATACAGCCCGTGATTCCCCTGGGGCTCCGCGAAGTTGCAGACACCCACGATGTAGCCGTCCTGGGTGTACAGGCCGCCTCCGGAACGCCCTCGCTTGGGCGCGACGTCGCACTCGACAGCCTCGTACGACGGATTCCCGGACAAGAAGTTCTCGATCCGCGAGCGGTTGATGACGGTGTCCCAGACGGTCGCGTCGTTCCCCTCGGAACAGCCGACCGTCAGGACCCCCATGCGTGATTTGGGCTCCCAGTGGGCGGGGACGACCCGCGAGGCCGGCACCCGGCGCCCCGGCCGGATCCGGATCAGCCCGACATCGCGCTTGAAGTCATAATCGATCGCCTTCCCTTCGACCGATTCGAGGAAATGGACTCGACTCCCTGTGAGCTTGCCGTCGAACAGGTCGATCATGATGCGGCGCGGGAACTCGGCCGCCAAAACCTGCTTGCGGCCATCGAGCTTGAAGATGTGCGCGCAAGTGAGAATGATCGACTCCTCGGGTGTGCTGGAGATGACGGTGCCCGACCCAAAACCGGTCGAGTGGGCGCCGATCACCCGGATGCGGACCACCGTCTCCCACGGCTTGGGATTGGTCGCTGTCGTTTGAGCCGGAGGGCTCAAGCGATCCTCGTCGTCCCGCGGGTTCGTTCGAACCGTGTCATCGAGCCGGTCGTCCCCCCGAGGTCGTCGTCGAGTATTCTCCGGGGAGCCCGGATCCACCGAGGGCTGCGCCTTCTCGGCTGCGGCGTTGTAGAACCGCGCGAGGTCGGCCGCAGGCTGGAGGCCCGAGGTGCGGTCGATCTCTCGCCCGGAGCCATCGATCACGATGAACGTCGGCACGCCCTTGACATGGTAGCGCCGGGCCAGCTCGGGATCGTGATCGATGTCGATCGACTTGATCGGATAACCCACGCGGGTCAACTGCTCGACGGCTTTTCGCACCTTCTGGCACGGACCACACCATTCGGCATGGAAGTCAAGCAAGACGGGTTGAGAGCTCGATTCGCTCGCAGGGCTAAAAGCTGCGGTGATCAGTGCGAGCAGCAAGGAAGCAGTGCTCATGCCGCGCGGACTCCTTTCCCTCGGCGTTGCCCGCATGCCGTCGTCGCAGTAACGGCGGAGCGGGTCTGAACCAGCTCGGTGTCACACGCCTCGAAACGAGGCGAGAAACCATTTTCTTGCTGGGCCGCTACCCGCGAGGCGCGGTTCCGGACCGCCGTGGTCTCCACGAAGCTGGGGTCGGCCCAGCCGGGAAACCGTGGACGGACCGCGTCCGGCAGAGCGGACGGGTTCGCCGAAAGAAGTCGATGTGGCACGAGATGACGGGCGATGTGCCGGGGAAGCAAAGAATCCCCGACCCTTCCTTGGGCGGCGCGCCTCTCAGTAAGGGCCCCGCGACACACCGTCATGGCGTGCCGCGTCCCGCCGATCGCGTCACGTGCAAAGCGGTTGAGCCCGCCCACAAATTGGGCGTAGGCCGCGCATCGCAAATGACCGGGCGACGGTCCCGTGGCGGATGCGAGCACCCTCCTGGCTTTCGCGCCCCAGACCTCCAGTCGGGGGTGTACGAGATCCCGAGGGGTTCGCGTTCACCGCGGTGAGCCCCTTTTACTAGGAGTGGACGAGGAGTACCAGATCAGTTATCGGCTTTTCGGCTGGCCGGCTTGAGAACAACTGGCAAACCGGCCTGAAACCTGGTCAATCTCGTCGGCGGGCTCTCCGGATCTGTCGGGCAAATGGACGGTTAGGCTGCTTCAGGGCGGCATCTCGGCAAAGGGGACCGTTGCATGTGGATGAACGAAAAACTATCCTCTGGTTCGATCGAGTGGCGCGAAATCGCGATGTCCAGGGAAGACGGATTGTTGCTTTGGATGCAAGCGTGGATTGCACGTTTCGAGGAGGAGCGCCGGCCATGATGATGTGCCGCCTCGTTGTACTGGCGTTCGGCTTGTCGCTCACATCGGTGGTCGCGGACGTTGCTCAGGCGGCGCCGGCAGGGATCCGCAGCCAAAACGCCAAGGAGGTCAAGCCGATTCGGGAACACGAGGCTCTTGGCGAGGAACTCGTGTCCCGGCGTGCAGTCTGTCGGCGGGCTGAGAAACCGCCCGTGCTCGACGGCAAGCTCGATGACCCGTGCTGGCAGAAAGCCGACGCGATCGACCACTTTGCGACCTTCTGGACGGATCCCAAAATTCCCCGGAAGGGCACGGTCGCTTACCTCGTGTGGGACGACGAAGCGATCTATTATGCCGGCTCGATGACCGACGCCGAGCTCCGGTCCTTCGGCACCCGGCGAAATGACTCGCTTTGGAACGGCGACGTTTTCGAGCTCTTCCTCAAACCAAGCGGAGACCGCCCGGAGTATTACGAATTTCAAGCCAATCCACGCGGGATCGTGTTCGAGATCGCATTCCCAAAGCGCGGGCACACGTTCATCGGCGGGTTCACGAGCGCACCCCCTCTGGGCAGCAAGGCTGCCGTCGTCCTGAAAGGAACGCTCGACCACCCCGGCGACAAGGACGAAGGCTGGACAGTCGAGGGCCGCATCCCCTGGTCGGCGTTCGCCCCGAGCGGCGGCAAGCCGAAGGCCGGCGACGAGTGGTCATTCGCCGTCTGTCGCTATGACTACGGCCCGAAGGGAACAGACCCGGTCCTCATGAGCTCGGCCCCTTTGACGCGGCCGGCATTCCACCGCTATGAAGATTACGGAAAGCTCCGGTTCGCGGGCTTACCGCAACAGGATCGACGCTAGCTCGAGGTTGGTGCGCATTGCCCACGCCAGCTCGCTTGGCGACCGGACAGCGCTCCGTGCCTGTTTGCTGCGCTTGAGCCGAGCCTTGCCAGATCGAGAATCCGACTTGAGCCAGGGCGTTCGCGTCACGGACTGTCATCATACAACCAGTACAGTCCACTACTCATAGGCGGCGGGGCCGGCGGCCGCGGCGCCCGGCGGACAGGGCGACCCAGCGTACCCAGGTCTGGTTTGGGTTTGCTCGGCACCGCCGGACGCACTGGGACAGCCGGCGGCGGTCTCCGCCTCCGAACGCGCACTCTCAGTTGCCGGATGTGCATCTTCGCCGTCTCTTCATCAAAGTCCTCAATCTGGGCGCCGTTGAGCTTCTGGATAGCACGCATTTCGATCTTGCGCACCCATTCGCGGGTAATGCCCATTCGGTGGCCGATCTCGCTGAGCGTCATGGGTTCATCTTCCGCCAGGCCGTACCTCAGCATCAGGATCGATCGCTCACGCCCGTCGAGCTTGGCCATGCGCTCCAGCATTCGGTTGCGCTCATCCTCGTTTTCCACGACGGTATCCGGCGCGGGGTATGGATCGGTTGCCTCCATGGGCGACCATCGCCCCGGTTCGGCAGGCACACAGCTCTCTAGCTTGATATGGCGAGCTTGGTGCGCCTTGAAAACAAGAGCACTCTGCGCCTTGCTCAACCCGAGGAACGCGGCCACGTCGCTGAAGCTCGGCGCCGACCCCCGCTCGCGGGCGAGCGCCGCTCGGCGCGCCGCCACTTGTTCACGAGCCCCACCACGTGCGACGGAATGCGAATCATCGACGTCGCATTGAGCATGAAGCGGCGGATCGATTGCTTGATCCAGTAGCAGGCATAGGTGCTGAACCGTGTTCCAAACTTTGGCTCAAACAGCTCGACGGCTCGGATCAAGCCAATGTTTCCCTCGCCGATCAAGTCCTCGAGGTTGATACCTCGGCCGGAGTATTCGCTCGCGATCTTGGCCACCAACCCGAGGTTGGCCTGAATCAGCCGAGTTCGTGCGGCCGAATCTCCCTGGGCGATCGCCTCGGCCAGCATACACTCTTCCGCGGCCGTCAGGAGGGCCTCCTCGTTCTTGCCTTGCTGAAAATAGTTCCGGAGCGAGTCTCCGGTACTAGCGATTGACACGTGGGCGTCAGACATATCGATAGTTCCTCCTTCGCACGCCCGCCTTAAAAAGGGGGCCTGGACTTCGACGTCCGTGTCAAGGCGTGCGACTTTCAATCCATTGTGACGGGATCGAAGGGACGTCTCATCGACTGAGAAGTTCGTCCATAGGAGTGTCTTCCAAAAGGGCTGACTGCTGAAAGGGTTAGGTCCTGAAGAGATGGGTGTCGCTTGCCGATTCCGGCTAAGTTGCCGGTTCGGTCGTCCTCTCCTAAGTTGCAATTCCGGACAAGATCCGGCGGGAAATCCGAAAAATTTTTCCGTCGTTGCCCACATAAGCGTGATATAACAGTCAGGAGGGCAAACCGGCGCCGGAAGTGAGCTCGATGAGGATGCATCGCGCCGTAGTTTGTCTCACGAATTCCCTCCATGCCTCAAGAATCGACGGGATTGATTCGCCCAAACGGCCTATTCGGGCTTGATATCGCGGCATTAAACGCCTTAATAAGTGCAATGACGGGTTTGCTTTTTTCTTCGCTCGGATATGGGTGTGGACTGGTATCGGAGTAGGGCATGAGGTTTAATTAATATGGTCGTATCCGAGCAGTCAGGGAGGATCGCGACCTGTTGATCGTTTTGTGAAGGGCGCAGTCATGCCTGACGAGGACTTCGCCGATCTGATGGCCCGGGCCAAAGCAGGCGACCCGTCGGCGATTCGTGACTTCCTGGTTCGGTTTGAACCCGAAGTTCGGATGATGGTGCGCGCCCGTCTTCCCAAGAAGCTGCGATCCCAATTCGACTCCCTCGATTTCGTTCAAGCCGTCTGGCAGAGCTTTTTCTCGGATATGGCGCAGGACACACCCGACTTCTTGAAAGTCGAACATGTCCATGGATTTCTGGCAGGCGTTGTGCGGAACAAGGTTTACGAGCAGCACCGCAAGTTGACTCGCTCCGCGAAGTACGATATCTCGCGGGAAGAGCGGCTCTACATTCGCCGCGGCGATCGAGATGTCCCGCGGGAAGTCATCTCGCCAGATCCGTCGCCCAGTCAGGCGGCCCAGGCCAGTGACCGCCTGGCTCAGTTGACGGAGGGGCGCAGCGCGAGCGAAGTGAAGATGATCACGCTGCGCCGCGAGGGGTTGACCTACGAAGAGATCGCGGTCCGCATGGGCGTGGACGAAAAAGCTGTCCGCCGCACCATCGAGTCGGCTCGGGCTCGGATGGAGGCCCACTGATGGCAGCGGAGCCAGGTCCTGCGACCGCGGCCGTTGCGGGCTCCGCGCCCCAAGGTCAGGAATGCGCCGTTGGGCGGGCGGAAAGCGGCGCCCGGGCGAATGCCCGGGCAACGTCTTCGTCGGAATACGCGCGCGCGGTATCGGAGCTCGGCTCCGGGCCGGTCTCGGTGCCGACTCGGGAACTCCTGGGAATTCTCGCTGAATTCACCGCGACCTGGGAGCGTGGCGAGCAACGTCCTGTCGAGGAATATCTTGACCGCCTGGCCCCGTCGGATCGCTGCGGAGCCGTCGAGTTGATTTACCGGGAGTTTTGCCTCGCCGAGGCCGCGGGCGATCAGCCGCAGCGAGCCCAATACCTCTTGCGCTTTCCCGCGCACCGAGAGGCACTCGACCGGGTGCTCGGTCTGCACGACGCGTGCTCGCCATCATTGCTCGGCCACTGGGTCGAGGCGACGTGTCAGAGTGATGATCTGCCGTGCGAGGGCGATGTGATCGGCCCATATGTGCTGCGCAGGGAGCTGGGTCGCGGCAGTTTCGCACGCGTTTTTCTGGCCGAGCAGTCCAACCTCGAGAATCGCCTGGTCGTTGTCAAAGTCGCCTCGCGGCAGACGCGCGAGCCCTGGCTACTCGCGCGGGTGCGGCATGCCCACATCGTCGAAATTGTCTCGCACACGGAGGTGGATGACGGGGCGTTTCAATTGATCTGCATGCCTTTCTGGGGAGGAGGCACTCTGACGGCCGTGCTGGGTGCGCAGCGGCAGCGGGGCCGCCGGCCGACCTCCGGGCGCGACTTGCTCGTGGACCTCGACGCCGTCGCCGCGCCCGAATACCCGACGGTCCACCCGGCGCGGCCGGCTCGGGAGATCCTGGCCGGCCTGACGTACGATCAGGCCCTGGCCTGGGTCGGTGCCCGGCTGGCCGAGGCGCTCGACCATGCCTTCACGCGCGACGTGGCCCACGGCGACGTGAAGCCGTCGAACATCCTGCTCTCAGCCGACGGCAATCCCATGCTGCTCGACTTCAACCTGGCCCGCGAAAACGCAACTCGGCATTCCGGCGAGTGGAATAACGACCCGGGCGGAACGCTCGCCTACATGGCCCCCGAACGATTGCGCGCATTGGCTGCGTCTGATCGCGCTCCACTCGATGCCGAATCGGACGCGGGGGAGAACGAATCCGACGCTTGCCGTGTTGGCCCGCCCTTGACCAACGCCGACATCAATCTCGGGGCGGCTGACGACGCTCCGCACCGCGCCGACATTTACGCCCTCGGCATGGTCTTATTGGAAGCCTTGACGGGGCGAAAGCCCGAACAGCCTGCATCGCCGCCCGAGCCCGCGCTCGAAGAGCGCGCAACCTGGGTCAAGACCGTGGCGAGCATCTACGCGGCGGCCCGTGCTCGTTGTGCTTTTGCAACTATTCACGACGCCGAGGCCGCGAGAGGCTGGACGATGGCGCCCGGCCTGCGTGTGATCCTGGAACGCTGCCTGGATCCTCGACCGGACAGACGTTATCGCCGCGCCTGGGAACTGGCTGAGGACCTGGACCGTTGGCGGACCAACCGCCCGCTTGCCTTCACGGCCGAGCCGTTCTGGGCGCACACCGTGCCGACCTGGTTTCGGCGGCAGAAGCGCCGGCTCATCTACACCGCCGCAGCCTTGTCGCTCATCGTCGGGCTCTCAACGGCGGCCGTTGTTCTGGTCCGGTCGCAGATCAGCCTTGGCGAGACCGCACGGTTCAAGCTGGCGCGGCACTGGGATGACACCGACGCTTACCGCTTTCAGCGCTCAAGCTTGGTCTGGCTGGGAGGCTCTCGGCAAAGCTCGGCATCGTTCGTGACGAGCGAGCCGGGCGATTCTCACGCAGTCGACCGAACTCTCCACGCGATCAAGGATTACGATGTCCTCGGCTCCGCTGACTGGCGGCGGCGCGACGACGTGCGCGCCCTGCCTGCGGCCAACCGAGATGATCTCGATCTCTGGCTCATGGAGCAGGTCTATCGCTATTGCCGGGAACTGTGTGACCGCCCAAACTCAGCCAAGGACTGGCAACGGGCGCTCGACGATCTTCGCCGGCTCAAGGCCCCAACCCCGCTGCCGGCTTTTACCGCGCTCGGCGAGCGTCTCAGGCTCAAGTTGCGGCTCGACAATCCGGCCGAACCGCCGGGGATGGCTGATCCTGAGGATCGATTGAGCCGCAACGCCGGTGGGACGCCTGTGCCCGGCTCTTCATGGCTGAGCGAATACCTGTTGGGCGTCGCCGCCGAATACGATCTCGATCTCCTTCCCGATGGGGAGAGCGAGCGCGCCGGGAATCAATTCGCTCTGGGTTCGACGAGTCGAGACCCGGGCTGTGATCCCCTGGTCGAAGCCAGGCGCCGAGCCGCGGAGCGGGCGCTCGGTCATTACCTCAATTTGCTGAAACTTCGCCCCGAGTCCTATTGGGGACATTATCGGGCGGCGGCCGCATATTATGTCCTTGGTTCGTTCGCGGAGACCGCCGAACATCTGGAATACTGCATGAAACGGCGCCCGGCAAACGCGGCGCTACGGGGACAACACGCGGCCTGTCTGGCCTGGCTCGAGCAGTTTGACGAAGCCCTCGAAGAATGCAATCGGGCCGTGGACGGAGCGCCGGACCTTGCTGAGCTCTACCGAACTCGCCTCTTCATCCGTGCGGCGTGGGGCCGCAAAGCCGGCCTGGACACAGCGGGCCTCGACAAGGACGTCCGGCAATTAGAGCTACTCAGCCGGATCCTGCCGTGGAACCTATGGTTCCCTACCGCGCCGCCTGAGCTCGCGGGTACCGACCCTTTGGCAGTGCCCGTCGGCCGAGGGCGGTCGAGATTTCCATCGGACCTCGACTTCGAGGCCCGGCTCATCGAACGTTCTCGAGAACCTGAGCGATTGACAATGATCGCCGCGGTTGATTCTCGAGGAAATCAACGCGCGTGTCGTGCTCGCCTCGACGATCCGCAAAGCAGGTGACTCCAAGCTGGCCGACGCGGAGCTCACCAAGATCTTGATCCTCGCCCCCAACCACCTGCCCGCGCGGATGATCCGCGCTCTGGACGCAATCGAAGACGGGCGGTTCGCGGACGGGCTGCGCGACCTGGACGCAATTCTGGCCCATCCCGGGCTGACCGGCTACCTGCGCAAGGATCCGTCGCTTTTCCCCAGCTTTTACACGGCGACCCGCCGGTTACTGCGCAATGGCAAAGCCGAGGAAGCCCGGACGATCGCCCGCCGCACCCTTGATCTGGCGATCGCTCTTGGTCATCACGGGAGCGGGTCCCATTACAATCTGGCCTGTGTCTACGCCGTGTTGGCTCGGACCAATCCCGAATTCATCGCCCCAGCGGCCAAGGAGCTCTGGTGGGTATTCGGTGCCCATCCCGTGTATCAAACCTACTACGAGCAGAATTCCATGTTCGATGCGGTGCGGGGACAGCTCGACGCCGAGCTCCGTCGAAGACGGTTGATCAGTTTTGCCGGTGGAGCAGGCGTTCTAGAACGCCCGGAGCGCTCCACGCCGAGCTCAGGTGCGATGAGGACCCAACCGGAGAGCAGCACCGTCTCCCCGCCGCACCACCAGCCCGCACCCGCCGAGAGCGGCGCCCCTCCGCCCGCGCCCTGACAGGTCCAGCCATCATCGCTTCTCTCGCACGCGAATCGCCATCACATGGAATGTGGACAGATGTTCAGAAATCGGTTTCCAATGAGCGCTCCAAAATCACACCTGAAAACGCGGCGAGCTACGTTGGCATCGCCCCAACCTCTGATAGCCATTGCGTTTGACGAATCAAATGATTTTTATGCAACAAAATCGCCCTTTTTGTGGATCGTATTAGGTGAGCGAAGCTCCAGAAGACCGGCTAAGACCTTTCTTCGGGGAAGAACGGAACTGAGACGTGTGTCGCCGATTGACTTCTGTGATTCGCTCGTTTGACGATGGCAAATCGCCTAAACTCCGTAGGGGGCCAAAGGCCCATAGGTAAAAGCATGAAATTCGAGAACTTGAACTCCCTGGAAACACTTGAGGTGAAGGCCAGTCCGGCGTCGCTGTCCGTCGCCGGAATCCTGGCAACGGCCTCGACGGCCACACTCACTGCGATGAGTGCCGACGATGACGATCCTCCGCCCCTGCCCGAGCCCACCCCTCCACCTGATCCGGGGGGGGACGACGACGGTCCACCGCTGCCGCCTTCTGGTCCGGCCGGACCGGGATCGTAGTCCCTTCGGCTACTGAATTGCGTCCCGCTCCAAGCGCCCTTCATTCCCCGGTTGTGGCTGCTTGAGGCGGGACGCATTTTCAGCTTTGCCGATAGGTGGCTCTCGCTGGCCGTCGAAATCCGAGGGCCGATTCCCCGGGGGCAAATGCTCGACCCGACGCAGACGCACCGCATCGGTTGCGGTCGCGACGTTGCCAGGCCAGGCTACCGAACGACGGTTTGGCCGAAGGTATACCTTGGATTCATCCTTTATGCGTGATCCATTCCGCGGCCCCGCGCCGCCATCCACTTGCTGATTCCACACGAGTCACACCCACTGTGTGCCCCATGGGCGGCATGATGCGGGCTTACCTCGCCGGCAGCGGGGACCGTCGCCTCTATGCGGGTGGCCGACGCTCCACAGCTCCCTCCTCCGGCACCGCAGTCGCAAGATCCGCAGCCGCCGCCTGAGTGGTCTTCCTCAGCCAGGTCGTCCGGCATGTCGTCGTCCAGGCCGGGACCGATTTGCTCGAACACCACGTCAAGCTCGCACGCCACCCGGAACTGCGCTCGTAGCGAAGCCACGTCGCGCTGGCGGGGACCGAGATACAGAAGGACGGTTGCACTGTCGTCCAGAAGCGGCTCAACGTCAACGAGCTCACAGGGCCAATCCTGCTCGCGCAGGACATGCTGGCAGAGGTCGAAGCGAGCCGTTCTCGCCGCTTGGGCGTGCTCGGCTCGCGCGAGGTCCTCTGGCCGGGCTCGGCGCAGGACGCGCGGTCGATCAACCGCGGAAAGCGCACTGGGCGCATGGGCGCTGGCCCGTGGTAGTGACTGTTCTTGCCGGCCGCTCCCGTTTCATCGAGACCGATCAGGATTTCTCCAAGCTCGATCCCACGATCCGACTGAATCACCACAATCTCGCCCCGCCCCGCAGAGGCACCGGATTCCGGAAGCGCGCGGAATCTTCCGACGTGGCCCATGACTCCGTATCGGATCAGGTACAAGAGCTCGCCCATCGTTCCTCACCTCGGAAGAAGAGAACCCAGACAATGGGCGGCGTGGGTTGATCCCTGTCGTTCATGACAGTGTTCGCGCAGACGGCAATCTCCCATATAATTCTCATGATGTCAAAGGTCGAGGGGGATTCAAAAGCCGTGTCGCCATCGAGCCGAATGCTGCTGTGAGCCAATTCACGGTTGGGGTCAAGCCCTCAAGTACGGCGGAACGCGTCGAACGGAATCGATGATCAAGGTGTCGGGATGGGACGAGCCCGAAGCACGATTCAAGTTCGGGGCCTGGATTGCCCCCGTGAGGTCGATTCGCTCCGCGCGGCACTTTCGAACCAATCGGGGATCGCCGCCATGGGATTCGACCTGATCCATGGCATGATGACGGTGGATCATGACGAAGATGTCATCAAGCCCGGGGATCTTGTGCGGTTGATCGCCGAGCGAACCGGGATGGAGGCGACGCTTCAGGGCAAGGCTGGGTATTCCGCGCCATCGTGGTGGTCACGACATCAGCGGCAGGTTCTCACGACGGGCTCGGGGTTGGCGCTCGCCCTCGGTCTGGCCGTTTCCTGGCTCGGGCCTCCCCTTGGCCTGGGCGACGCTCAGGCCAGCCGGCTCGCCCGTTTGTTCTATGTCCTGGCCGTGGCCGTGGCGGGAGTCGAGCTGTTTCCAAGGGCTGTCCGGAACCTGGTGCGGCTGCGCTTCGATATCGACGTCCTCATGGGAATCGCGATCCTGGGTGCACTTTCCCTCGGGGAATGGTCCGAGGCCGCGACGGTCGCCTTCCTTTATGGATTGTCCGAGTCGCTCGAAGCTTTGAGCCTTGAGCGAGCGCGAAAGTCGATACAGGCGCTCTGGAGCTGACCCCGGCCACCGCCGAGCGGATCGAGCCCGATGGCCGCGTCCACACGGTCGAAGCAAGCCAGGTACGGCGCGGCGATCGGATCCTGGTCCGTGCCGGCGAGACCATTCCCGTAGACGGGAGCGTGGTTACGGGCCGCTCCAGCGTCGATCAAAAGACGATTACGGGTGAGTCGGTTCCTCTCCTCCGCGAGCCGGGCGACCCGGTGTACGCGGGCACCATCAGCGGCGATGGGACGCTCGAGGTCATCGCGACCGGCCCGGTGGGAGACGCTGTGATCTCCCGAGTCGTTGCCCAGGTTCGCGCGGCGGAGTCGGGCCGTGCCCCGATCGAACGCCGGATCTCTCGGTTCGCTGCCGTGTACACGCCGCTTGTGATGGGATTGTCGCTGCTCATCATGATCGTTCCCCCGCTCATGGCCTGGTCGTCGGGCGGTACGACTGCAGGGCGCTCGGGAAACTGGGCTGATTGGTTTGGCCGGGGCCTGGTTGTGCTGGTCATCGCGTGTCCTTGTCCACTCGTGATTGCGACGCCGGTGGCGATCGTATGCGGGCTGGCGGCGGCGGCTCGGCGCGGGGTGCTGATCCGGGGGGGGAGTTCCTCGAGGAGATCGGCCGGCTGCGAGCCCTGGCGTTTGACAAGACCGGCACGCTGACTCGCGGCCAGCCTGACGTCGTCGAAGTCGTTTGTGCACCCGGCCACGATGATGAGTCGGAGGTGCTGCGAATCGCTGCGGCCCTCGGGGATCGCGGTGGCCATTTGCTAGGCAAGGCCATTGCGCGGCACGCGCGTGACCTGAGCATGGATGTACCGGTCGCCGAAAACTACACAGCCGTTCCGGGGCTTGGTGCCTTGGGCCGGGTCGACGCGGTCGAGTATCATCTGGGAAGCCACCGTTACATCGACGAAGCCGGGCTCTGCCCGCCCGAGTTTCACGCCCAGCTTGGTCAGGCCGAGAAATCAGCCGGCTCGGCGGTGGCACTGACCGCCCGATCGGGTCCGCTGGGCTGGATCAGGCTCGCGGATCGGCCTCGGCCCGAGGCAGCTCGCGTGATGGCCGCGCTGCACGAGCTTGGCCTCCAGACCATCATGCTCACCGGCGACAACGCGGGGACGGCCGCCGCGGTGGCCCGAGAGCTGGGCGTCGGCGAGCAGCGCGCCGGCCTGTTACCGGCCGACAAGGTCTCGGCAATCGCCGATCTCGACGCCCGCCACGGTGCCACCGGAATGGTCGGCGACGGAGTGAACGACGCCCCTGCCCTGGCCGCCGCCAAGGTCAGCATCGCGCTCGGAGGCATATCGAGCGGCGCCGCCCTGGAATCCGCCGACATCGTCCTTCTGGCTGACGATCTCAACCGCCTTCCCTGGCTGATCCGCCATAGCCGGGCAACGCTTGAGCGAATCCGGCAGAACATCGCGCTGGCACTCTTGACCAAGCTGGTGGTCGTCGTTCTGGCTGTCACGGGAGTCGTGGGATTGGATGACTTGTGGTTGGCGATCTCCGCCGACGTCGGCACCACCTTGGTCGTCGTCGCCAACGCGCTTCGATTGCTGCGCAGCCCTGACGCGTGACGGATCACCGGGGACCCTACCGCGCCTCGACAAACCGATGTACGCCGGCCCGAATCCGGATGGGTTTCAGAAAAAGTTTGAACGGCCGGCGATGTTCCCCGCATTATTAAATCAGGAGTGCATGAGCCAACCACGCGAGCGGGGTCTATTCAGGTGGCGATTCGGCCGTGCGGAAAGACTGCCGGGCAATTCAGGACCCTCTTCCACCTCGGGGCGATCGGCGATCTGTCGGACAGGCAGTTGCTGGAGCGCTTCACGAACCGGGACGGGGAGCAATCCGAGCTCGCGTTCTCGGCCTTGGTTGAACGACACGGCACGATGGTCCTGCGGGCTTGCCAAGCTCTACTTCGCGATCCGCATGACGCCCAGGACGCGTTCCAGGCCACATTTCTGGTCCTGGTCCAGAAGGCTCAGGGCCTCTGGGTTCAAGACTCTCTGGGTCCCTGGCTTCATCGGGTGGCCAGGCGCATCGCCGCGCGATCTCGAGAGTCGATGCGCCGCCGTCGTGACTTCGAGCGCCGGGCGGCCGAGCTGAGGCCCGTGCTGATCCCTGCGATGCGGCACGCCGACGTGACGTCGGCCGTTTTGCATGAAGAGATCGACCGGCTCCCTGATCGATACCGGAGGGCGGTGATCCTTTGCCATCTCGAAGGCTTGACGCACGAAACGGCGGCGCGGGCCCTGTCCATACCCGTTGGAACCGTCAAGAGCCGGCTGCACCGAGCGCGCGACCTGATTCGGGAGCGGTTAGCGCGGCGCGGTCTCAGCTTCTGCGCCGCCTCTCTGACCGCGGGAGCGGCAGCCAGAGCCGCCGAGGCGGCCCTGCCGTCCTCGCTGCTCGATTCCCTGGCTCGGGCGGCGGCTCCAGCCAGCATTCATCGCGCTGGAGAAAGCGGGCTGATCTCGGCACGTGCGATCCATCTTGTCGAGGAGGTAGTGAAAACGATGTTCCTGACCAAATTGAGAATCGCTGCAGTGGCCTTGCTCCTGGCCGCCGGTCTTGTGGCCGGCGCCGCCGGAGTTTTCGCCCAGCAAGGGTCCAGCACAGACCAGGGGCAGACCGCCCTTCAACCTGGCGGGAAGGCTTCGAGTGGATCACCTCGAGCACCCGCGGCCGGACCGAAACCGGCACCGGCGTACATCCGCGCGTCTCGCGCGATGATCATCGCTCGGCTCGAGCAGGACCTTCGCCAGGCCGAACAGCGGCTCGATCTGACGATTGAACGAGTCCAGTCGCCGAATGACCCGGAAGAAGCACGGGCCAGGAAGACCGTCGAGGCGCTCTCCGGTCTGCTCGATCAGGTCGACGTCGCGCTCGTCGCGGCCGTCGACCAGTTTCCGACGATCTTCGACTTCACCGGACGGAAATCTGACCGCGTCAGGGCCGCTCTTCCCTCCGGGGCTGGTTCCTCCGGCGTTCCTCAGCAGTCTCGGATGCCGCGGACAGGCAACCCGCTCCAGCAGCAGGGTCCGGACCAGCCGAGCCAAGCGCAGACCCCTCAGGCGCAGAGTCAGCAGCCGGCTCCCCAGCAGCAAAGCCAGCGGGCAACTCATCAGCAGGCTCCTCAGCAGGCGAGCCAGCAGCAGAATCCTCACCAGCAGATGCAGCAGCAGAATCTTCAGCAACAGACCCAGCAGCAGGGTGCGCAGTCGCGGAACCAGCAACAGCGCCCTCAAGAGCAGGCCCAGCAGCAGGGTGGGCAGCCGCAGAACCAGCAGCAGGGTGGGCAGCCGCAGAACCAGCGGCAGGGTGGGCAGCCGCAGAATCAGCAGCAGGGTGGGCAGCCGCAGAACCAGCAGCAGGGTGGGCAGCCGCAGAACCAGCAGCGCCCACAGCAACAAATTCAGACAGCCAGACCGCCTCGGAGTGGCTCCGCGAGCACCGACCTTCCCTCGCGTCCCGAGGATGGATCGATCAGCCGCGGCACCAAGAGGGCCGGTGAACCTTCCAGCAACCCGCCGTACGACGAGCAGTCGCTCGCGACCCGCGCGAGCGAATGGAGTGGTCAAAGAGAATGTTCGAGAAAGGATACCTCACCAAGGCGCAACATGATAGCGAAGTCAAGCTGTATGAGGCGATCAAGGCCCGCATCGACTCCGATATCGCCAGCGCGCATGACCGGGTCGAGTGGGCAAAAAAAATGTACGAGAAAGGCTATGTATCGAAAGCAACATACGAACAGGCGATCCTCAAACACTACAACGCTTTGAAGGCTCGCCTGAGCGAGGGGGGGCTGAGCCCGAGGGTTCTTGAACACTACGAGTATCTCAAATCAAGTTTAGAGGGTCAGCCGGCAAAGCCGGGCGCCGATGGCCAGGGCAGCACCCCCAATTCGACGCCAAAGGACAGTGCGCACTCACTCGACGCAGCCGATGGGGTCAAGCCCAAGAACGGCGCTACGCTCCCAGGCGACGCGACCGATCGGGCCAAGCCCAAGAACAACACAACGCGATCACGCGACACGACCGATGAGGCCAAGCCCTTCTGATCATAGGCTGCTCCAGCCCGTCAGTCCTCGGGCGCAAATGGCTCCATTGGCCTGGGATTGATCCTCGCCGCACCCTGAGATTGAAGCTCGCCAATCTCCTTCTCGACGGCGGCTACGGCTTCGGCCGTGACCAGCACCTCAAGGGCCGTGGTGGCGGTGTACCGGCCGTCCAAGGGCAGGGTCACGACGCGATTCCGAGCTCGCTCGAACGGGCGAGGATTCGGATAATTCGTGCCCGGTTCCAGGCCGGTCACGTAGCCGTCACGCAGGCCGGCGGTATTCTTCCAGAGAGTGAAGGCCGGGAGCTGTTCCTTGCTGAACCGCAGGACAATCCCTTTGTTTCCCTGATGGTTGCGAAGCATGGCCACGGTCTGGTCCGCAGAATTCGGGTCGGTGTGCAGGTCGTAGAAATAAACTTGCTCCGCGTAGCCGGACTGCGGCCCGCCGTAGACGTCGTGCCCGGCAAGGCCCTCCTGTGCTCTCCTGTCGCGCGGAGTGATCGATTGGATCGGAGCGAGGAACCGCGCCCCGGGATCGAGGAACGGGGGACCGAAGTTCCAGTGGTAAAGGATCTGCATCTCGACGGGCTGCTCCTTGAGGTTGACGAACGCATCCCGCACCACGAGCGAGTTCGACCCCGGGAACGTCGTGATGCGAGTCTCCATCCGGATCTGGGGGCCGAAGAGACGCGATTCCTCGACGTGTCCCTCGACGACGATTTCGTGGGGCGGCTCCGCCGCGACGTGCACGGCCACGTACGAGGCGGGGATGTTCGCGATCTTGCCGTGCAGGCCGAAGGTGGCATGGCTCTCGGAACCGTCGGGATTGAGTGTCTTCACCTCGAACGGAGCTCCGTTGTTCTCCAGGCCGCAACGAGCCAGCAGCTCGTCAAATCCCTCAAGCCAGCCCAGGCCGCCGGCCGCTCCCAGGTTCACCAAGGCGGGATTCACTGGCCCGTCGGTAACCGGCGAATCCCAGCCCACACGATTCCCTTCGTACCAGCCTCTCCATAGCCCCATGCCACGGGTCGGCACGACCGAGAACCGGAGCGCTCCATTGTTGACGCGGATCACGTCGACGCCTTCACGGCGCCCACCATGCAGCCTCGTTTTCTTCACCGACCAGGGATAATCCTCGCCCAGCCCCAAGGCCTGCGCATCGATCTCCAGTGCGTCCACCCATACATCGCTGGAAACGTCGGTCAGGATGAATGTCGGCATGTTCGACTTCGCTTCCCGGGGAGGTCGTTGGGAATTCGACGTAGCGCCTCGCAACCCGCTCCATCCTATGAGGACCTCGCCAGCGAATCCAGCGGCTGCTTGCCTCGGCTCCAGCGTCGCGGTCACACGGAATGGCACGCCGTTTGCGATGCTCAAGCCCAACGTTGACACGCTTCTCCAGTGCTTACAGCCGCGGGTCGCAGAATCGGCGGGTGGCCCACGCTCCCCTTCGAGGGCCCGAGCGGTTCGAACGCGCCAGCTATGCGGAGACATCTGATGAACGCGCTTGATGGCAACCCGAGACGGCAACGGCGATCGCAGCCTCTCCTGGAGTCTCTCGACAGCAGGATCGTGCTGTCGGCGATTCAGCCTGGTGTCGGCACAGAAGCTGCGGCCGCAGTTGCGTCTGTGCAGCTTCAAAATCGCCAAAAGAGGCTTCTGGAGCGGAGGATCGAAAGACAGGAAACGGTGGTCGAGCGACACGAACTGCGTCTGGCTCGACTGGAGGCCCGAATCAAAGCTCAATACCTGAAGCATCACGGTGCCTCCGCCCTGGCGACCAGTGGTGCAGTGGCCAGCACCACGGGACCGCAACTGGTTGCGCTCAACAACCTGGGATCGTCCTCGATTTCGGCTCCCGCAGTCAGCTCGACTGGCACCCCTAATCCACCAGCGGCGATGGTCGGCTCGACCAGTGGTTCGGCAACGAGCAGCACCGGGTCCGTAACTGGCTCGACGTCGCAATCAACCGGAGCTTCGACCGGCAGTACCGGGACCGGAACCAACTCTGCGTCGCAGCCGCTCCCCGCGAACGCCGCCGTGGTGCTCGATGTGATCTACACAGCCTATGAACAGAGCCCCAGTGATTTCCCGGATAATCTTCCCACCGAGGATGGGGCCAACCTCGTTGTGATCCAGGGCGACGATGTTGGCATCCAGGTTCACGACAGCAACCCGAGCGACTTCAGTACCTTGGTGACGGAGCTTCAAAGCGCGGGCATGCAGATCACGATCTCGAGCTCCTCCTATGGCACGATCGTAGGCATGCTGCCGATCGCTCAACTGCCGAGCGTGGCTGCGCTCTCCCAGACACCGAGCGTGACGGCGCTCATGCAGCCGATTGTGAACTGATGGGCCGCCGCAGTCATTCTCAGGTCCGAGCTCGGCGTTTCCTGCTCGGGGAAACGTCCGAGTCCGGGCCATTTCTTTGGCACGATTCATTGGACCATTCTCCGCGAAAGTCATCGCACCCTGTTGACGTGAGCGGCGCTTCCGGTTTAGCTTGAGCCTAGGACGGAAGATGCGTTCCTGGCATCAGAACCCGTCTCAGTGCGAAGCATCCTGCCTTTGGTCGGTTGTGCGCAAAGCCCTCCTCGAAATCACACCACTGGACAAGGAGATTGGCTCCGATGGCAGAGATCAACGACCGGAAATCGTCGGTGCTCGAGTGCTCGTTCTGCGAGCCGGTCTCGCGGCGCGACTTCGTCAAGACGATCGGTGCCGGCGCGTTCGCCGCGGCGGTTCCACTCATCGGCAGGGCTGCAGTCGCGGCAGGGCCGACGCAGGTCGGCCCGACCCCCACCTCGGCCGCCGAAACCGCAGTCGCGCGGTTCTACAAGACGATCACCGCGGAACAGCGCAAGGTGATTTGCTTCCCGTTTGGCCACCCCCTTCAGAAGAGAGTCGCCAATAACTGGCACATCGTGAAACCCACGATTGCCAGCATGAGCTCGGAGCAGAAGTCACTCTGCCGGGAGATCATGAAGAACCTGTGCAGCGAGGATGGCTACGAGCGATTCATGAAGCAGATGGATGATGACTCCGGGGGGTTCGAGAAATACAACGTTGCTGTCTTTGGCGAGCCGGGAACCGACAAACCGTTCGAGTGGGTCTTGACCGGCCGTCACGACACCCTGCGCGCCGATGGCAACAGTGTCGAGGGAGCAGCTTTCGGCGGCCCGATCTTCTACGGGCATGCCGCCGATGGCCACGACACCGAAGACCCGAAGCACACCAACAACGTCTGGTGGTACCAAGGCGACCAGGCCAACAAGATCTTCCGCACGCTGGACGACAAGCAACAGGCGCAAGCGCTCGTCGCCAAGTCCCCGGAGGACGCACCGCGAACGACCGCCCTCAAGGGTGCCAAGCTCGAATCCACCGGGCTGGCCGTCGGCGATCTGGATAGCCAGCAAAAAGCGATGGTGAGCCAGCTCCTGGAGATGATGCTTCGTCCGTTCCGAGCGTTCGACGCCGAAGAAGTGCGCATGTGCCTGGACGCCAACGGCGGTGTCGAGAAGCTGCGACTGACCTTCTTCAAGGAAAACGACCTGGGCAACGACGGCGTCTGGGA
This sequence comes from uncultured Isosphaeraceae bacterium, assembly GCA_963781785.1. Lineage (GTDB taxonomy): Bacteria > Planctomycetota > Planctomycetia > Isosphaerales > Isosphaeraceae > CAWAHD01. The sequence continues at coordinate 4,476,532 of CAWAHD010000002.1, forward strand.
TATCTGGAAGCTGGAGGGGCCGGCGTTTTCGTGGTTCTTCCGCGGCTCACCCCACGTTCACACCTGGCTTAACGTCGCGCGCAAGGCCGGCGTCTGATCGAAACCGCGGTGAACTGTTTCCCAAGGCGCCGTTCATGCTCACTTGCCGAGTGAGCGCTTGGGGGGCGAGGTTGTCAATCGAGCCGGTTTGGCCGGCTCGATTGACACCGCACTCAGCCCGTTTTTCTCGCGAAGACCGCGTCCGTCCGGTCATGAATCATGAGCAGCCCATACTGTTGCCGCAGTTGAAGCAGCGATAGCAAGTGCCGCAACGAACTGTCAGGGCGCCGCAGTTGTCGCAGGCGGGCGCGTCGCACTGGAAGTGAGCGAACTGACGATCCTGCTCAGCCAGGCCTTCTCCAAGAGTCGGTTCCGGAGCGGACAGGGCGGCGGGGTCGGTTGTGGACGCTTCCATGACGGCCTCGGCGTGTTCGAGGTCGGCAATGGTGGCAGTGCGGTGGCCATTGACCTTGAGCATGGGCGTGGTGGTCGAGATTGGCTCGACGTCGACGTCGGCCGACGGCCGCTTGGGCGCGTTCGCTTCCCGATAACCGGGGATGAATTCCATGCCCAGCCAGCGGAAGATATAGTCGGCAATGCTCTTGGCGATGGGGATGTCGGGGTTCTTGGTGAACCCGGCCGGCTCGAACCGGCTGTGAGCAAATTTGTTGACAAAGACTTCCAGCGGTACGCCGTACTGGAGCCCGATCGAAATGGCGGTCCCCAGCACATCCATCAAGCCGCCAATCGTCGAGCCCTCCTTGGCCATGGTAATGAACAGCTCGCCCGGACGGCCGTCGGGATAGAAGCCAACGTTGATATAGCCTTCGTGGCCCTGGATGTCGAACTTGTGGGTCAAGCTGCGTCGGGTATGGGGAAGCCGTTCACGCCGGGGTTGACTGGCGGTGGGAGCCGGCTCGGAGAGCTCGTCAGAGCGCGCCGGGCTGGAGGCCCCGGCGGCGGAGGGGGCCGCCGCGGACGACGAGACCGAGCTCGTAGCCGCCACGGCCGGCCTGGCCGCGTCGGACGATTCCGATTTGGTGCTCACGGGCTGGCTCCCCTTCGAGCCGTCGCGATAGATGGCCAGCGCCTTGAGGCCGAGCTTCCAGCCCTCGAGGTAGGCGTTCTTGATCTCTTCGACGGTCGCTTCGTTGGGTACATTGCACGTCTTGGAAATCGCGCCGGAGAGGAACGGCTGCACGGCCGCCATCATCCGCAGATGCCCCCGGAAGTGGATACTCCGCCCTCCCTGGGGAGGCGCAAACGCGCAGTCGAAGACCGGCAGGTGCTCGTCCTTCAGCGACGGTGCTCCCTCGATCGTGTCGTGTGTGTCGACATGGTCGAGGATGCCTCGGATCACCGGCTCGTCGTAGCCCAGCCTGGAGAGCGCCATGGGCACCGTCCGGTTCACGATCTTGAGCATGCCGCCGCCGGCAAGCTGCTTGTATTTGACGAGCGCGATATCGGGCTCGACCCCGGTTGTGTCGCAATCCATCATGAACGCGATCGTACCTGTCGGCGCCAAAACGGTGACCTGGCTGTTGCGATAGCCATGCTTGCGGCCCATTTCGAGGCACTCCGCCCAGACGGCCCGCGCCTCGCCCAGCAGCTCCGGCGGTGCCGATCGATCGATGGCCTCGACGGCGTCGCGGTGCATCTCCATCACGCGGATCATCGGCTCGCGGTTGACCGCGAAGCCCTCGAACGCTCCCAGGTGGGCTGCGTGCTCGGCACTGCTCAGATAAGCCTGCCCATGCATGATCGCCGTGACCGACGCAGCCAGCGCCCGGCCCTCATCCGAGTCGTACGGCAGCCCCGCGGCCATCAGCAGACTTCCCAGGTTGGCATACCCCAGGCCCAGCGGGCGGAACTTGTGGCTGTTGGCCGCGATCCGGTCGGTCGGATAGCTCGCATGGTCAACCAGGATCTCCTGCGCCGTGATGAAGATGCGCACCGCCGCCCGGAACCGCACCGCATCGAAACTGCCGTCCTCACGCAGGAACTTCATCAGATTGATCGACGACAGGTTGCAAGCCGAGTCGTCGATGAACATGTACTCGGAACACGGGTTGGAAGAGTTGATCGGCGCTGTGTTGGGGCACGTGTGCCAGCGCTGGATCGTGTCTTCGTATTGCACCCCGGGGTCGCCGCAGAGCCACGTTCCCTCGGCGATCTTGTCCATGAGCATCCGGGCCTTCAAGGTTTGCATCGGGCGGCCGGTCGTCACCGAGCGGGTGGTCCATTCGCCGTCGGCAAGAACAGCGGCGAGGAACCCATCGGTGCAGCGCACCGACAGATTCGCGTTCTGGAACATCACCGAACTGTAGGCCTCACCATTGAAGTTGGCCTCATACCCGGCGCGGATCAAAGCCTGGGCTTTGCCTTCCTCCTTGATCTTGCACTCGATGAAATCAAGGATGTCGGGATGCCAGCATTTCAGCGTCTGCATCTTGGCGGCGCGGCGGGTTTTCCCCCCGGATTTGACCACGCTGGCGATGGCGTCGTACACCCGCATGAAGCTGACCGGACCCGACGGCTTGCCGCCGCCGGCAAGCTTCTCACGGCTGGAGCGCAAGGTCGATAGGTCAGTGCCGGTCCCCGAGCCGAACTTGAAGAGCATCGCCTCGCTGCCGGCCAGCCGCATGATGCCCTCCATGTCGTCGCTGACACTCTGGATGAAGCAGGCCGACGCCTGGGGATACTGGTAGGCGCTCGTCGCCTTGACCACCCCGCGAGTCTCTTCATCCCAGCGCCAGTTGTTGGCAGGGCCGGTGATCCCGTACCGATGGAACAGGCCCACGTTGAACCAGACCGGCGAATTGAACGAGCCGCACTGGTTGATGCACAGCGCAGTCAGCTCGTCGTAGAACCGCTCGGCATCCGCCGAGGTCGCGAAATAGCCGTCCGCCTTGCCCCAATCGGCGATCGTGCGGGTGACGCGGTCGACCAGATCACGAACCGAGTGCTCCCGCTGAGCCGCCGCCGGGCTGCCGTTGCCGCCGGCCACGTCGCCGTAGAAGTACTTGCTCGCGACCACATTCGTGGCGAGCTGGCTCCAGCCGCGCGGAATCTCGCAGCCCGTCTGCTGGAAGATCATTCGCCCCCGCTCGTCCTTGATTTCCGCAGTGCGGATTTCCCAGTCGACCTGATCGAGAGGGCTCACCCCCTCCGTGCTGAAGACCCGCGGAACCTCCATCCCGCGCTGCCCTCGCCCGCGATCCCGGTTGCCGTCCCTTGCCGTCGGCTCCCACCTTTCGGATGGCGCCATCACCCCTGCTCGCTCGCTTACCGTTGCCATGACCGCTCTCCGCGACTCGACTCACCCCCGGGTCAATCCAGGTACCCGTCTGCCATAGAGTGTAGCCGATAAGTGTTCAGAGTTCCATAGATGTACCGCAGTCAACTTTTTTTTCGCCCAAGTCGAATATCGGCAGACTCTGACCTCCGAATGAATCTGCCATCGCTCGCGATCGTCATGCCACGCGAGCCCTCCCGAAGCACGTGGCTCTTGGATGGTCACCGATCTCGCCTAAAGTTTCCTGTTCGCACCCGCGACCCGATCACGAGTCCCGCATATGCTACCATCCGTTTTCGCCGTGAATACTGCCTAGAGGCAGAAAATCAGAAAACCGTTCCTTTGCGGCGTAAAGCCGTGCAACAGAACGGTTTGCGCAGTTTGAACAGTCTTCGCCGGCCCGAGAAGACAGGCTATCCGGGCTGAACGAGGCTGGTGATCTGTACCATCGTGAAGGATTGGCGATGGCCGTTTCGCCGGCGCACGTTCTTGCGCCGACGGAACTTCTGGATGATGATTTTCTTCGCCCTGAATTGATTGACAATTTTCCCATGGACCTTGGCCCCATCCACGGAGGGGGCCCCGATCGTCGGGCTGCCGTTTTCACCTGTGATGAGCAGGACCTTGGAAAAAATCAGCTCATCACCGGGCTTGCCGTCGCGGCGATCGATTCGGATTCGATCTCCCTCGCTCACCCGGAACTGATGACTGCCGTCCTCGATGATCGCGTACATCCCGTCAAAACTCCCTGGCCGGCCTGGCTGGCACGTTGCTGCTAGACGGAGCAGACCGACCCACATGCGGTCTCTCCTGCGACCCGGAGGCGTGAGACGTTCTGTCCAGCCTTTCCTGGTCGTCATGGTTCTCGATTCGTCGAGAAAAAACTATTTTACTGGCCAGCGGCCCAAAAGAGAAGAGCCGCCTTGACGGTTGATTCGATCCGGGATATCAAGCGGCACCAGAGCGACCGGAAAACGCGATTGCACATCCCCGCTCGACTTTCGAGTCGCGCCCCGTGAGTCATCCCGAACGCTCCTCGGTGACGATCATGTCCTGGGTTCCATCACTGGTCGTTTTCAGGCGATCCCAATTTCCGGCGAGACACCGCCCAAACATGTGGCCCTCGGTCGCTCGGTTGATCACATCCGGATGGCTAGCATTAGCCTATTTTGGCCAGCAGCAGGGGTCCAGCGCAGCGCGCTCCGCGCCGGATCCGCCGCCTGTCGCTGCCGTCCCAGGGCGCGCCGAGGTCGAGGTGGCGTCCGAGGAAGCGGAAGTCTACGACCGGCCCGACGAGACGGCGTACGTCACGGCGACCCTCAAGCGAGGGGACCGTGTGAAGGTCCGCAGTGCCAAGTCAGGGGAATGGCTGGCCATTGATCCGCCGTCCGCGGCGATCTCCTGGATCGAGCGATCGGCGATCGACCCGAACACCGCGCCCGTTGGCCCAAACCATCGCCCGGCTGGTCTGGGCGGGATGGGTGAAGACGCCCGCAAGCGGGCAGTGGTCGTTGTTGCTGGGGCCGTGGTGCGGTTCGGCCACTCCGAGGCTCGCATGCCAGGGCCGCCCGCCGGCCGTTTGACGCAGGGAACGATCGTTCGGCTCCTGGATCAGCCCCCGCTCGAAATCGGACGAGGGAAAAACGCGCGGACCTGGTGCGCGATCGAGCCGCCTCCCGAGGAGGCCTGCTATATCCGCGCCGCGGCAACGAGGCCCCTGGCCCGGCCGCAACTTCCGCTGTCTGAAACGCAGGCGGCTTACGAGAACACGCACGATGCCGCCACGACGCACGGCAAGCCGCAGGCCGAGGACTTGCCTGCGGAGTTCGCGTCGGCGATCGCGAGCATCGAGGCAGCACATCGATCCATCCTGAAGGGCCAGCCGATTGACGAGTGGCGGCTCGAGCCGGTGCGAGCCCGGTACGAGGCTCTTCTGAAGACAGCGCGCGATAGTCCGGCCGCGGAGGAAGCCATTCGCGTCCGGCTGGCGCAGATCACGAAGCAGGAGCAGGCGGCCAAGGCGGCGCGAACGATCGAGGCCATCCTCGCCGGAAGTCATCGTCGCGACCGCGAGGTCGCCGGGGTCCGCGACCAGATTACGGCGGCCCTGCGAACCCACGCCCGGGCCTATCAAGCCGTGGGGTTCATTCAGCCGTCGGCCCAGGCGGCCGACGGCCGGAAGCTCTACGTCCTGATCGGGGCCACCGGCAAGACGGTGGCCTACCTCGACATCCCACCGGGGCTTGACCCCGATCCTCTGATCTCCCAGCGCGTGGGCGTCCGCGGATCTCCTCACTACAGCGAGGACCTCGGCACCCGCCTGATCACGGTTCGCGCGCTGGAGTCGCTTGAGTCACGGCGGTGATCGCCGGAATTCCTAGGGCTTGTCGTTCTTCTTTGAGGCATCCCTGGCCGGCGCTTTCGGCGTGACGAGTGACTTGCCTTCCAGCAGAGTATCGATCTCCTTGGCCAGCGACTTGTGCAACGGCGTGCCACTGCTCTGGTCGTACCCCAGGTGCAGCGACTGCACGACGCCCTTGCCGTCGAGGATCACCAGCGTGGGATACCCCTCGATTTCGAATGCACCCCCGACGGACTTACTCGGGTCGAGCGCGATCAATCCGACCGAGCCCGCGCTCAACAGGAGATTCTTGCCGGCGAGTGTCTTCTCGACGAGCTTGCGAACTTCGGACAGCTCCGAAGGATTGTCGTCCTGACTCACGGCAACGATGACAACGTCCTTTTTTGAGTTCGCGTACGATTCGATGAGTTTCTGGATCTCGGGCAGCTCGGCCATGCAGGGACCGCACCAGGTGGCCCAGAAGTCGATCACCACCACCTTGCCGGCAAGATCGGCCTTGGTCATTGTCTTGGTCTTGCCGGGGCCGTCGAGTACTGTCAGCGTGAAGTTGGGAGCCGTTTTGCCGAGCTTGTTGTCAGCCGGTTGCTCGGGCCGCTCCATCAGGCTCTCGACCTTCGCAAAATCTTTTGGAGCTGCATAAGCGAACGATCGTTCCCCAGGGATCTGGGTGGTGACGACGCCGGAGGCCCAGCCGAACTGCTCGATGGCGACTTCTTGACCCTGCGGCCCACGCGCCAATTGCCCTGCGTCGATTTTCATCTCGATGGAAGAAAGCAGCTTGGTGGCGGGGTCGATGCTGAGAAGGATGTCGGGCCGCCCCTTCTCGAGGTCGATGAGAACCGCCGCTTGCGCGGGTTGGGCACCAGCGCCGGCCTTGGGGTCAGGGGCTCTTGCCGGTGCCAGTTGAAAGGAGCCGCCAAGCTGAGCGATCATGGCAGCCGGATCGGTGGCGGTCAGGAGATTGAGCAAGACGAACATGGGTGAGCCGGTGGGTCCGCCGAACAGGATCGCTCCCATCTGCCCTTCGCGGAGCGTGTCGAACCCGATCTTCGCGGGGCTCGGCGCGGTTGTATAGCGCTTGAGGGGCACGATGGCCGTCGTCAACGTTTTGCCGTCGCTGATGATGCGGACCTCGCCGGCGTCGAAGTCGATCTTGTTGGGGCGCACGAGGGTGAGCTTGAGCGGAATCACTTGCTTCTGTGACTTGCCGTTGATCTTCATTGCGACGACGAACTCTCCCTGGTCGGAGTAGGTCGTCAACGATTGATATGCTTTGGCAACCTCGTCGAAGAGTGCACGGGCCTTGGGGTCATCGCGCGGGCGCCAAGGTCAAGCCTCTTGAGCTCGGTTTGCACGCCGGCGATCGATTCGGCGCCTAGAGCGAGCCCCACCACAAGAGCGCAGGTGAAGCCGGGGAGCCGGGGGCCGTGCGGCCGCTCGGTGCAATTCAACGACATGAAGATTCCTTTGCTGGAACGGGGGTGGAGCCGGACCCGCGACCGCGCCTTCGGCTCGTTCGCCCGTCCGACAAGGACGAAGACAACCATTCTATCGCCTCATGCCGCGCGGCGTCGAGGCGACCGCAGCGCACGCAGGGGTTCTGCAAGTTGGGAGGTTCTCGCCGATCCTTGCGAGGAAGAGGCGTCACCATCGGTACAAGCCAGCGCACGCAATGGGGGTTTGGCGCGAGTATTCGGGTAATTCGGAAGAGGAGTCCGACCAAACGGCCGCGATGCAAAGTGTTGCACTGCCTCTTTTGGCATTTTGCCGCGCTCGACGACACAAACTCTTGAGCCAACTCAGCTTAAGGGTTGTCGGATGAATAATCGGAAATGTGTCTTATCCACTTATTCGGTAAGAGCTTAAGGGTTGTCGTATGAATAATCGGAACTCGCCTGGGTTTTGCCCTATCATATTATGGGGGCATGGCTTAAGGGTTGTCGGATGAATAATCGGAACGGCCTGAACACGACGGGTTGACCAGTCATCACCAGCGGGTTGTGCTGAAGGTGACGTTGTTGATCGCCGACACCATTGAGCTCAGCTCGCCGCAGGTCGAAGTCGCGATCCGTTACATTGAGGAACACCGGGATGATCACTCCCGTTTGCGCTTCGGCTTCTTCCACAACCACGCCCGAAACACTTTGGGAGGATCGACGATATACTCGACGCCGAGCGCCACATTGTCCTTCTTACCCAGAGGGAGTTTGGGTTCAAACCCCACAGCCGTGCCGTCGGGGCGAATTTCCACGGCGAACGCTTCCGGATCCTGCTCGAGCCGCTGGTCGAGGCTGCCGCGGATCAGCAACAATTCATCGTGGAGCTGACGATTCTCTTTCCAGATGCGATCCAGGTCTTCCTTGGCATCCCAAGTCCGGAGCACTGGCTGCTTCGGCATCGCGCTGTCCTTAGGGTTTTGCTTTGAGCTCCGGCCAGGGTCGTCCCGGCTGAGCCATCCGGCGGCTGCGCTCATCCGGAGTCAATGGCGGCGGAGCACCGTTCTCCGCGATCGCAGCCAGAGCGGGCATTTCCAGATGACGAACTTCGCCTGTGCTCTCATCCACGGCACAGATGGACCGGCCCCGCAATACCTGCTGCGCCGCCCACCGGAAAAGGGTGAAGGCATTGATCAGCAACTCTTTTTTGGTACGAAAACCCGCCATGGAGCTCCAACGTTCGATCGAGTTGAGCTCGTCGGTGGTCAGGTCCAACTGAAATCGCGAGAGACCAGTCATGAGATTCGCTCCCCGGGGGCGAACGATACATTCCCGGAAGAAAGGTTGCGTGAAGTCCCGATCTTCGGCTGTGTCGTGGTTGGATGAGAGTGCCGTAGCCGGATGTTCGCGACTTCTCCAACACGCGCTTTCTCGCATTTTACTCATATTCTGAGTTTGCGCCGAGTAGAGCGTGAGGGAAAATTCTCGTCGAGGGAACGAGCATGCGCCTGTCTCGCGAACAATTCATGTCTGAAATGCTCAGCAGTTGCCGGTTGCGGGGCTCGCAAGTCCTCACTACTGGTCTGCTGCTGGACTCTGTCGGTCGCAACTTCGGACGACTGCCGGTGAATTGGGACGAGAATTGATCGCGGGGCCGGTGGGGAACCGGACGGCGGCGTCTCCACACGAATGTGGACTGATTTGGTGCTCTCCTGCCGGACGCTGTCGGCCGCTCCCCGCAGTCGTGCTCCGTTTTCGGCGGCAGGTGGCCGCCGTGCGACGCGCAAGCGCGCGGACTCATCCTTCTACACAGACTGTAACCCGCGAAAACCGTTCCGGCACGATTTCACGGGATGTTTTTACGGTCGTCGATCGTCTTAACTGGGCCAGTCGGCATGCCCCGGAGATTCGTCAAACCCCTCCGGGCGTCGAGCTACATCCGAATCACGGCCCGAGCCGCCCGCGGAAGGAAGCGAGGCAACGGCAGGTAGCGGCCTGCCTGGCCAGTTCCTCCAAGCGTGATTCGGCGCCGATCGCCGTGAGCCCGGTCTCAAACCGTATTGGTGCGCCCAACACCCTCTGTTTCTCTCAGCCCGCGTCGGGGATAGAATCGTATGTTGCGGATGCCTAACAGGAAGGAATTGAGGGCTGGAACCATGCTCGAAGCGAAGATCATCAAGACCGGCCGCGGCCCCGAGATTTCTGGCACGCGGATCACCGTCTACGACGTTCTCGAGTATGCCAATACGGGTTGGCACCGCGACATGATCGCAGCCATTCTTAGCCTTAGCTCGCACCAGGTCGAGACCGCGATCCGGTACATCGAGGAACATCGAGACGAGGTGATAGCGAGCTACGAGAACAACATGGAGCGAATTCGCCGGGGGAACCCACCCGAGCTTCAAACCAAGCTCGACGCTGCGCATGAGCGGCTCCAAGCCAAACTCCTTGAACTCCGCCAGGGGAAGGACCGGGAGGCGCAGGATGCGGGGCATTCTGGCGGACATTAACGTAGGTGCGCAGGTACGGGTTCTCCTTGCTATCTGGACATCCGACATCTGGCGCGATCTCTGGAATGATCTCGGATTGTCCATGGTCAGCTTCCCAACCCTGGGGCTGTCCTACAATGCCTCGGATGCGGTGATCTGGGCCACCTGCCAGAGAGAAGGGCTCGTCTTGATTAGCGGGAATCGGAACGACGATGGTCCGGATTCCTTGGAGGCGACAATCCGCAACGAGAATCAGCCGGATAGCCTACCCGTGGTCACCATCTCAGACACCAATCGCGTGCTCCAAGATCGTCTCTATGCGGAAAAGGTCGCCGAACGGTTGCTCGAAAAACTGATAGCGATCGACGACTTCCGCGGCGCGGGTCGAATCTACGTTCCCTGATCACGCCGTCAAGATAAGCGTCAGCCGGCTCAATGAATGCGGCCCTATCACCGCTGCTTGCGGATGATGGTCTCCAATCCTCCGACGCCCCAATCGAAGATTGACGGGGAACTAGCCCACCGCGTGACGAGGGGGCCATATGCCCGACGCGCCAGCGAGGGAGCCCCGCCGGCCCGACGTGCCAGCGAGGATTTCCGGCGGCATTTCCCTCGCTCGCGCTTCGGGCTAGTGTGATCGCCGGGACGCGTCCGAAAAGTGTTACCCACACAGGCGCACGATTGAACAAGGCCGCGTTTCCGGAGTTGTCAAGCGTCGATTGCGGATCTCGGTTGTGAGCTCGGGAGTTCTCGGTAGTCGATGTCGGCGGACGATTCACGTTATCCAGATCGCGGCGGCACCGTCGTTGGCGGGCCCGGTGATCCCGTCGAATGCCCAGGTTGCACGTCTGACGATTGACGGGTTGTTGGGCTCGGGCTCTGATCTTCAAGCCATTTCACGATGATCTCCTCACAGTCGCTCTGAGCCGGCTCGGAACGGACGTGACTCTCATGGATTCCAAGCTCACACGTTTTCCTGGCGTAGTTCGTTAAGAGGATGCGCCCGCCACCACTCGCCGGCCGCCGACTCGGTCCAGAGGTCAGCGCAATGGCAGGCGGCCAAAGCTTGGTTCAGACTGATGACATCGGGAAAGCGGTTGGCCGGGTCTTTCTCCAGGCATTGCTGAATCACCGCCTCGAGATCCGGAGGGATCTCCCGGCCGGGAGCCGGCAATGGTGGGACCGCCTGCTCCAGGTGCGCGACCATCACGTGGTGGAGCGTCTCGCCCTCGAAGGGCGGATGGCCCGACAGCAGGAAGTAGCCTACGGCGCCCAGGCTGTAGATGTCGCTGCGAGCGTCGACCTCTGTGCGGCCGGTTGCCTGCTCGGGTGACAGATAAGCGGGCGTGCCCGCGATAAAACCCTGGAAGCTCAGCTTCTCCCAACCCGCTTCTCGCGGGGCGGCGTGGACCAGCCCGAAGTCAAGAAGCTTCAGCACGTCCGGAATGCCTCCCAGCTCGGAGACGATGAAGTTGCCAGGTTTCAGGTCGCGGTGGATCAGGCCCATCCCATGAGCCTCCCGGAGGGCGGAGCAAGCCTGACGGAGAAAGTACACCGCGCGTCCCGGCGACACAGGACCGTCTCTCTCGACCAGCTCTTGCAAGGTCAGGCCGGGCAGGTACTCCATCGTGTAGTAGAAGGTCCCGTCGTCGGCGATGCCGTAATCATAGATCCGGACAGTGTTCGGGTGCGCGAGCATAGCCGTCGCCTGCACCTCGCGCTGGAACCGGGACAGGGTGGTCGGGTCGCCGACCAGGTCGCTCCGGATGAGCTTGATCGCGCACGGTTGCTTGAGCAGCCGATGCTCCGCCAACCAGACCTCGCCCATGCCGCCGCATCCGAGCCGGCGCTTCAGGTGGTACTGGCCCAGCCTGCGGGCTTCGAATGCCTCCCGGCGCAATTGCGCAATCTTGTGCGACCCATAGACGGCCATCGACCAGCCCAGACCCGACCAGATGCTCATCTCCAGGAGAATGTCCTGAAACTGGCGCAGGGTGCCTTGCCAGAGTCCGACTCCCGCCGCGACGGCAATTGGACAGATGGCGACGCCCCCGCCAACCAAGGCACACCGTCCCCAGGTGTTGGGTACGAAGAAGCCGTAAAAGACCAGGAATACGCCCCATCGCAGTAGGCAGCTATCGCTCTCCAAGTCGAGCACCTCCGCTTCGTGCCCCGTGGCGGCCAGGGCTGCCCAATGGTCCCGGCGAAGCTCGTCGACTTGATAAAGGGCGAACAAGACCGTGATCAGCAGCATGAGGACCAGCTCCAAGGCGCGATAGCCGTGGAGATTCAAGGGCCGCCGGCTCCAAGGGATCGGGGCCACCAGCGCCGCCGCGAGGACGATGGCGATGTGGGCCCAGAGGATCGGCCAGCGCGCCGGGTCCATGTAGTGCTGGTCCCACAAGAGGTTCTTGATGAGGAACCCCCCGAAGCCAACCAGGATGATCAGGATGCCGGCGCGCATCCGGCTGCTGTACACGCTTTCGATGGCGCTGGCCTGGTGCGGGCCCGAGCCGACAACCAGGCTGACCGGAAGCCCCGCGGCGAGCTGCGACGCGGCTTGAGCGTGCCCCGCGGAGAGGAACCGCTCCGCTCGTTCGGCATTGCTTCGTTGGGTCGGGGGATCAAGGAATCCCTCACGAGTGGCTTGCTCGTCGGCAGCGAGCAGGTCGAGCACGCCGGTGCGCAGCTCATCGTCGCCGGCGCAAGCCTTCTCCAGGTACGCCGGCCGCTCGTGCGGGGGAACGGCACGCATCTCCTGGAAGAGCGCGGCGGCTTTCTGGAGGAACTCCGGAGTCATGAGACGATCGCCCGTCGTTCGAATCGGCGCGAACGAACATTGGGGATTACTTGAGTCGCCTGCGCAACCAAGCCCGAGCCAGGCGGTAATCGCTCTCGACTGTTCCCTCGGAGACATCGAGCAAATCGGCGACTTCGCTGACAGTGAACCCCGCGAGAAACCGCAACGTGATAACGGTGGCTTGCCGCTCATGCACCTTTGCCAGCGCATCAAGGCAGTCGCGAAGCTCCTCCACATCCAGGCGACGCTCATTGCAGTGATCCAGGACGCTGTCGAGCGGCACCCGATGGCGTTTTCCGCCCCGTTTTTCGGCTTTCCTGCGACGTGCGTGGTCGATCAGAACCTGGCGCATGGCCCAAGCCACGCCGTGCACCAGTCGGGTACCGTCTTCGTCCGAACCGATCTGACCGGTGCTGGCCAGGCGCAGCCAGGCCTCGTGGAGGAGGGCCGTGGGTTGAAGCGTATGCCCCCGATGCTCGCTGCTCATCGCGCGCGTTGCCAGTGCGTGCAATCTTGCGTATAGCAGCTCGAACTGTTGGTTCGGCGCGGGGGCATTGGAGGCCATGGGTGTTTTCCACTGAAGTTGTCTGCGCTCTTCGCCCCCAAATGGTCACGCCGCCAGAAAAGGCTTAAAGCTTTCGCGGTCCGTTTGCGCTTCTATCTCTGAACCGCGGATCGTGGGCACGCCTCTTTTGCCTTGGTGAGCGATTTGCAGCGATGGCAGCGTACTCAGCGACTGCCGGGACTCAGTTTGCCTCGAAACGTCGAGCGCCTTCACAAGTGTAGCGACAAGGTGTGGCTCCTACCAGGAGTCGACAAACAAGTTTCAAACGCGACATACGCATGATTAATCCGGCCGAGTCGCCCTGGTGCAATCGCTCGATCAAGTGGACGACGTCCGCCATCGTGTCGGAGGTTGCCGTTTCCCGCTCTGCCTCCCGGTGCTCCATCCATCCTATCGCAGCGATCGATGCGCCTTCCAAGAAAAATACTTGTCTTTTTGGGGTCGGCAAACGTCCGAATGAACGAGTTCGTTCGCCAGTCGAATAGGGGAGCATCGTGGCGCCGAGGATCCAGAGGATGATCTTCTACGCCCGGTTACCTGGTGAGACAACCGGGTCTTTTTGTAGGTCAGGCTTTCCAGCCTGACTCCTGAAGACGTCAGGCTGGAAAGCCTGACCTACTGCAATGCAGGTACGAGCGCTGTGCGGTCACAGCTCTAGGCATGCACCAGGCGGTTGGTGATTTTTCGCGCAGCGCGATCGAGTTTGGGCATTGAGATGCAGAAGGGGCGGACGCGCGGAAACGGTCGAAGCTGAAGTTCACTTGGAGAGGAACTGTTTCGGAAACGTTCGAAACCGTGCCCAGTGCAATCACCGATGCGCTCAGAATTGTAAATTCCGCCCGGGAGTGTGATATTTCGGCTGCGAACAGGCACCTGATGTTTCGAGAAGGGTTTTACGTATGACACGAACCACTTGAACCGGCAATCACGCGAGCTTATAAGAGTCGAGTGCGCTCGACCGCTGTAGGTCGCTTCGAGGATGTCATGCCGTCGTGATGACGGCTCGGTGTTGTTCATGTTGTGATTTCGCTTCGCGAGGATGCGGGGCTCCGATCGCCAGTCCGGATGACTGGGTTGTTGTAACTTCTGTCTCGGTCCGTTCGGGGTCGTGCGATGCGATACCGTCACGCGCCTCCGTGCCTTTCGGCTCGCGCGATAGCCGCGCGTGTCGTCAATTCTCAACATCACCACGTTCTGCAACGTCGTTGTTGTGCGTTTGAGACCGCCCGCAAGCAGATTTGGTTCCGCTGCGAAAGATCCATGTCGGTGAATGCTCTGGGAGACACGCACCATGGCCATGAGCCCTCGCTCAGTACCGCGTCGTGTGGTCAATCCCCGGTCCCGTCGGAGTCGGGTAACGATTCCCCGTTTGGAGGGACTCGAGGCGAGACAACTGCTCTCAACGGATTTCTGGAACGGAAAAGCTGGGGACAACCTCTGGAGCGACGCCGGCAACTGGTCGGCGGGCGTTCCGGGATCGACAAGCGACGTGGACATCCCGAGCGGGTTCGCTACGATCCAGTACACGTCGGCGGCCGGCAACACGACGATCGACAGCATCGTGGCCGCGAGTCCCATTGACATCTCAGGCGGCGCGCTCACGGTGCAGTCAAGCTCGGCAATCTCGTCCACGATCAGCGCCGGCCTGACGATGACGGGCGGGTCGCTGACAGCCAGCGGATCCGACACAGCAGTTACTGTCACGGGGACGACGGCGGTCTCGGGGGCGAGCCTGTTCGCTGAGAACGGGGCGACACTCGATTTAAAGCAGCTCACGAGTTACTCCGCCGGTCCCACCGTGACGACGACCGTCGAAGCGTCAGGCGCCGGCAGCGTGCTCGACTTACCGAATGTCACAACATGGGAAGGCGCGGTTGGCTGCTGCTGGCAGGCCCAGGTCAGCGCCCTGGCAGGAGGCGAAGTCTCCTTGCCCGCTCTCGCCACCGATAAGGGTGGAGCGACTCGCGTGCTGGCACAAGGGACGGGCAGCGTCGTCGACCTGTCGGCATTACCCAAGCTGATCTCGGATCAGGGGGGCAACTACTCGGCGCTCCAGGCCACGCAGGGAGGCCAGATCAAGAGCCCCAGCCTGACGAACCTCAGCGACGTCCTGTTCACCATCGACGGCACCGGCACCCAGGACACGACGCAGATCACCTCCTTCGTCGGGGACACTCTTACCGTCACCGGCGGCAGTCCCAGCTTCACCGGCCTGACCACGATCGACGGCTCCAACATCAGCGTTAGCGGCGGGGTGAACCTGAAGTTGGCTGGCGTGACCGAATACACCGGGGGGAATGGCTCATCCACCACACTGGAAGCTTCGGGCACCGGCAGCGTCCTTGATCTGGGCAACGTCACCACGTGGGAAGGCGCGGTCGGCTGCTGCTGGCAGGCCCAGGTCAGCGCCCTGGCAGGAGGCGAAGTCTCCTTGCCCGCTCTCGCCACCGATAAGGGTGGAGCGACTCGCGTGCTGGCACAAGGGACGGGCAGCGTCGTCGACCTGTCGGCATTACCCAAGCTGATCTCGGATCAGGGGGGCAACTACTCGGCGCTCCAGGCCACGCAGGGAGGCCAGATCAAGAGCCCCAGCCTGACGAACCTCAGCGACGTCCTGTTCACCATCGACGGCACCGGCACCCAGGACACGACGCAGATCACCTCCTTCGTCGGGGACACTCTTACCGTCACCGGCGGCAGTCCCAGCTTCACCGGCCTGACCACGATCGACGGCTCCAACATCAGCGTTAGCGGCGGGGTGAACCTGAAGTTGGCTGGCGTGACCGAATACACCGGGGGGAATGGCTCATCTACCACGCTGGAAGCTTCGGGCACCGGCAGCGTCCTTGATCTGGGCAACGTCACCACGTGGGAAGGCGCGGTTGGCTGCTGCTGGCAGGCCCAGGTCAGCGCCCTGGCAGGAGGCGAAGTCTCCTTGCCCGCTCTCGCCACCGATAAGGGCGGAGCGACCCGCGTGCTGGCGCAAGGGACGGGCAGCGTCGTCGACCTGTCGGCATTACCCAAGCTGATCTCGGATCAGGGGGGCAACTACTCGGCGCTCCAGGCCACGCAGGGAGGCCAGATCAAGAGCCCCAGCCTGACGAACCTCAGCAACGTCCTGCTCACCATCGACGGCACCGGCACCCAGGACACGACGCAGATCACCTCCTTCGTCGGGGACACTCTTACCGTCACCGGCGGCAGTCCCAGCTTCACCGGCCTGACCACGATCGACGGCTCCAACATCAGCGTTAGCGGCGGGGTGAACCTGAAGTTGGCTGGCGTGACCGAATACACCGGGGGGAATGGCTCATCCACCACACTGGAAGCTTCGGGCACCGGCAGCGTCCTTGATCTGGGCAACGTCACCACGTGGGAAGGCGCGGTCGGCTGCTGCTGGCAGGCCCAGGTCAGCGCCCTGGCAGGAGGCGAAGTCTCCTTGCCCGCTCTCGCCACCGATAAGGGTGGAGCGACTCGCGTGCTGGCACAAGGGACGGGCAGCGTCGTCGACCTGTCGGCATTACCCAAGCTGATCTCGGATCAGGGGGGCAACTACTCGGCGCTCCAGGCCACGCAGGGAGGCCAGATCAAGAGCCCCAGCCTGACGAACCTCAGCGACGTCCTGTTCACCATCGACGGCACCGGCACCCAGGACACGACGCAGATCACCTCCTTCGTCGGGGACACTCTTACCGTCACCGGCGGCAGTCCCAGCTTCACCGGCCTGACCACGATCGACGGCTCCAACATCAGCGTTAGCGGCGGGGTGAACCTGAAGTTGACTGGCGTGACCGAATACACCGGGGGGAATGGCTCATCCACCACACTGGAAGCTTCGGGCACCGGCAGCGTCCTTGATCTGGGCAACGTCACCACGTGGGAAGGCGCGGTCGGCTGCTGCTGGCAGGCCCAGGTCAGCGCCCTGGCAGGAGGCGAAGTCTCCTTGCCCGCTCTCGCCACCGATAAGGGTGGAGCGACTCGCGTGCTGGCACAAGGGACGGGCAGCGTCGTCGACCTGTCGGCATTACCCAAGCTGATCTCGGATCAGGGGGGCAACTACTCGGCGCTCCAGGCCACGCAGGGAGGCCAGATCAAGAGCCCCAGCCTGACGAACCTCAGCGACGTCCTGTTCACCATCGACGGCACCGGCACCCAGGACACGACGCAGATCACCTCCTTCGTCGGGGACACTCTTACCGTCACCGGCGGCAGTCCCAGCTTCACCGGCCTGACCACGATCGACGGCTCCAACATCAGCGTTAGCGGCGGGGTGAACCTGAAGTTGGCTGGCGTGACCGAATACACCGGGGGGAATGGCTCATCTACCACGCTGGAAGCTTCGGGCACCGGCAGCGTCCTTGATCTGGGCAACGTCACCACGTGGGAAGGCGCGGTTGGCTGCTGCTGGCAGGCCCAGGTCAGCGCCCTGGCAGGAGGCGAAGTCTCCTTGCCCGCTCTCGCCACCGATAAGGGCGGAGCGACCCGCGTGCTGGCGCAAGGGACGGGCAGCGTCGTCGACCTGTCGGCATTACCCAAGCTGATCTCGGATCAGGGGGGCAACTACTCGGCGCTCCAGGCCACGCAGGGAGGCCAGATCAAGAGCCCCAGCCTGACGAACCTCAGCAACGTCCTGCTCACCATCGACGGCACCGGCACCCAGGACACGACGCAGATCACCTCCTTCGTCGGGGACACTCTTACCGTCACCGGCGGCAGTCCCAGCTTCACCGGCCTGACCACGATCGACGGCTCCAACATCAGCGTTAGCGGCGGGGTGAACCTGAAGTTGGCTGGCGTGACCGAATACACCGGGGGGAATGGCTCATCCACCACACTGGAAGCTTCGGGCACCGGCAGCGTCCTTGATCTGGGCAACGTCACCACGTGGGAAGGCGCGGTCGGCTGCTGCTGGCAGGCCCAGGTCAGCGCCCTGGCAGGAGGCGAAGTCTCCTTGCCCGCTCTCGCCACCGATAAGGGTGGAGCGACTCGCGTGCTGGCACAAGGGACGGGCAGCGTCGTCGACCTGTCGGCATTACCCAAGCTGATCTCGGATCAGGGGGGCAACTACTCGGCGCTCCAGGCCACGCAGGGAGGCCAGATCAAGAGCCCCAGCCTGACGAACCTCAGCGACGTCCTGTTCACCATCGACGGCACCGGCACCCAGGACACGACGCAGATCACCTCCTTCGTCGGGGACACTCTTACCGTCACCGGCGGCAGTCCCAGCTTCACCGGCCTGACCACGATCGACGGCTCCAACATCAGCGTTAGCGGCGGGGTGAACCTGAAGTTGACTGGCGTGACCGAATACACCGGGGGGAATGGCTCATCCACCACACTGGAAGCTTCGGGCACCGGCAGCGTCCTTGATCTGGGCAACGTCACCACGTGGGAAGGCGCGGTCGGCTGCTGCTGGCAGGCCCAGGTCAGCGCCCTGGCAGGAGGCGAAGTCTCCTTGCCCGCTCTCGCCACCGATAAGGGTGGAGCGACTCGCGTGCTGGCACAAGGGACGGGCAGCGTCGTCGACCTGTCGGCATTACCCAAGCTGATCTCGGATCAGGGGGGCAACTACTCGGCGCTCCAGGCCACGCAGGGAGGCCAGATCAAGAGCCCCAGCCTGACGAACCTCAGCGACGTCCTGTTCACCATCGACGGCACCGGCACCCAGGACACGACGCAGATCACCTCCTTCGTCGGGGACACTCTTACCGTCACCGGCGGCAGTCCCAGCTTCACCGGCCTGACCACGATCGACGGCTCCAACATCAGCGTTAGCGGCGGGGTGAACCTGAAGTTGACTGGCGTGACCGAATACACCGGGGGGAATGGCTCATCCACCACACTGGAAGCTTCGGGCACCGGCAGCGTCCTTGATCTGGGCAACGTCACCACGTGGGAAGGCGCGGTCGGCTGCTGCTGGCAGGCCCAGGTCAGCGCCCTGGCAGGAGGCGAAGTCTCCTTGCCCGCTCTCGCCACCGATAAGGGTGGAGCGACTCGCGTGCTGGCACAAGGGACGGGCAGCGTCGTCGACCTGTCGGCATTACCCAAGCTGATCTCGGATCAGGGGGGCAACTACTCGGCGCTCCAGGCCACGCAGGGAGGCCAGATCAAGAGCCCCAGCCTGACGAACCTCAGCGACGTTGTCCTGACCGTTACGCAAAACGGCACTGTGATCGATCCGAATCTCTCAACGCTCATCGATGTGAGCCTCGTCGGTGACTCAACGGGAACGTTCAGCTTGTCGGCCAGTTTGGGTCTGTCCATCACTGGCGGTACGAGCACGGCCCAGGTCGGTACTCTGCTCGACGAAGGCAGCCTGAGCGTTCAAGCTGGTGCCACGCTTAACATCGAGGGAGGCTTGTCTGTCAACGGCTCTGGCATTCTGACCAGCGCGCCGGGGAGCACCATCGAGGTAAGCGGCAACTTGCTGGGCACAACCCAGAATGCCGACGACTTCAATCCCCAGGGGACGGTCGAGCTCGACAGCGGCACCGGCACGAGCAATCCGCCGCAGGAACTCGAGGCCATGTCGGACGATCTCGGGGCCGTCCAGACGGGCTTTGCCAACAATTTCGCCTACGGGACGATCAGCTTGACCAGCGACACGTCGGTCGAGCTGGTGGACCTATCGCACAATACAAGCAGCACGAGCCCCGAGGCGGTCTATGCCAACGAGCTGATCGTGCCGAGCGGCGCCAGCCTCAATCTGAACAACCTGCACCTTTATGTTCGCGGCGACCAGGTCAGTGGCACGATCGTGGGAGGAACGGTCACCGTCGTCCCGTCGGGCGGCACGATCGCGCTGAATACGCCAACGCCTGGCACGCTCACACCTGCGGGCGCATCCGACGACTGGACATTCTACGGCACAGCCGGCGAGTCGATCACGATCCAGCTCAACCCCGGCAGCGGTGGCACGAACCCGGCGCTGTCGCCTCTTTTGAACTGGGGCCAAGCCGCCCTCCTGAACGCTGGCGGCAACTCGGTCGCTTCGACAAGCAGCACGAGCTCCGGCGCCGTTGCGTCGATCAGCGGCTTTGCGCTGCCGGCGAGTGGCACCTATACGATCCAGGTTGAAGCTCCCCAATCCCAGAGCTCCAGCACCGGCAACTATGTCCTCTCGGTATACAACGTCACGCCCAGCGTCAGCTCCTTGACCGTCAACCAGTCGTACACCGGCACGATCGGGAGTGCCTACGGTGTGGATCAGTACGAGTTCACCGGCACCGCCGGCCAGCAGGTTGAGCTGAATGTGATCAACTCGTCCGGCGGCGTCGAGTTCGATCTGAGCGGGTCCGGGGGCTATACGGCCTTCACGGATCTTTCGTCCAACTCGGGCCTGATCACTCTGCCTTCTACGGGAAGCTACGTCGTGACGGCTCATGGCAACGGAGCTTCTGGCGGCTCCTATGCGTTCGAGCTGGAACAGACCTCGGTGACGAACCTGACGCTGGGCGCGCCTTACAGTGGCACGCTGACCGGCAGCGGCCAGGCCCAGCTCTTCGCAGTGAACGTGCCGGCCACGGAAGCGCTGCTGGTCTCGCTGAAGGACAGTACCTCGGCCGACGTCAACCAGATCTATGCCAAGCTCGGCTCGCCGCCGACGCCCGGTGACTACGCGTACGAGTTCGCCGACGGTGTTGCGGCCAGCCAGCAGTTGCTCGTGCCCTCGGCAGCGCCGGGGACGTGGTACATCCTGGTCGACTCCGTGTCGGTGCCCGAGTCCAGCGCTTTTACCCTCTCGGTTACGGGCACGCCGATCACTCTGGCTGCTGTGGCCCCTGCTCAGGCGGCGACGGGCAGCACGGCCACGTTGACGTTGACCGGTTCGGGATTCAACAACACGACCACGGTCGCGCTGCTGCCGATGGCCGGCTCGGCCTACAAGGCCAGCAGCGTGACGCTCGATACGTTCACGCAACTGTCGGCGACGTTCGATCTGACCGGAGTGCCGCAAGGGGTCTACTCGGTGGTGGTTAGCAACCCGGGTGGACAGAGCTCCGAGTTGGCGGCCGGTTTCACCGTCACGGCATCAGGCGAGGCTCATTTCGTCTCGCACCTGATTCTTCCCAGCGAGATGGGCCGCCACATCTCCTCGACGATCTATGTCGAGTATTCCAATACGGGAACCGTGGCCATGCCGGCACCGCTGCTGGTGCTCTACGCGCCGCCCGAGGTTGTCAACGGCCAGACGATCGTCAACCTGCCGCTGTTGACGCTCAACCCGGCGCTGGTGGTCTCGGGGTACTGGACCTCCGCCCTTCCGGCTGGCTACTCGAACTCCGTCCAGATCTTGGCGACCGGCACGGAAGTGCCAGGCATGCTCGAACCGGGCGAATCGATCACCGTGCCGGTTTACTACGCCGGGATGCAGCAACCCTGGAGCTTCGCGGAAACCAGCTTCCAGTTCGCCCTCGACTACTATACCCAGCACGACACGACCTCTTTGGATTGGAACAGTCTGCAAGGGAGCCTCCAGCCGCCGGGGATCTCCACCACGGCCTGGAACGCCATTTCAAGTAGCCTCGCAACCGGGGTCGGAGGCACCTGGGGCGGTTACGTGACGATGCTCGATAACGAGGTTTCGTACCTCGGCCAGTTGGGCGAGGATGTGACTGATGTCAGCGAGCTCTGGTCGTTCGCCATGATGCAGGCCGACGGATTGACGCCCACGCCGGAGCTAGCCGGCGCCACGGACATCGACGTGGCGGCTCCGGGGCAGGCGTCCCTGGATTTCAGCCGAGTTTACCAGGAACCGATCAGCTCGCGCGATGCGATAGGACCGCTCGGTTACGGCTGGAGCGACGATTGGCAGTATTCGGTGAGCGTGGCGTCCGACGGCACCGTCACCGTGACCATGCCCACGGGCGACCAACGCATCTTCCAGCCCGACAGCCGCGGCAGCGATTACTTCGATCAGCCGGGTGACCACGGCATCCTCACCGAAGGCACCGGCGGCACGTTCACCCTGCAAGAGACCGACGGCGAGGTCGAAGCCTTCAACGCGAACGGCACGCTCAATTACGTCCAGGACACCGACGGCAACCGGATCACGGCGGGCTACACGAGCGGGCAACTTACCGGTGTCCTCCCAACCAAAATGCTTGCTGCGTAATTTGGAGAATTGACCGGAGCAATCGACGTCTCCTCCCAGCCGCGGCAATGCCGCAGAGGCGAGGAGCAAATGTGGAACGAGTGGAATCGGTGGTGGAGTGGTCGAGGCGCGCCTGGCGAACGGCCGCCTGAAGAATTGGTCCTGCCCACATCCGATTTAAAGAATGATCCGGCGGCGGAAAGTGAACCGGACGCGGTCGATTCCCAGATTGACCTCATCACATTTCCGGACGCGATCGACACGAAATCGGAGAATGCGGACGCCTGCATTGCGGAGACGGTCCATCCTGATGAACGTACACCCGAGCCGCCGGGCCTGCCCGATCGTGGGGATGAGACCGCTCCGGAGTTTGGAGACGCCCCGCAGTCGCCTGCCCGGGACGACCTCGGTCTGGACGCGGACGGGCCCTCCGGGGTTCCGACCAACGAATTCGACAACCCGCCGGCTCATTTCGATCCGGTCGCTGAGCTCAGGCGGCAAGGGCTCGGGCTGCCGACCGGCAAAAGACGCACGCAACGCGGTCGGCGGCTGGCTCGACCCGAGGAGGTCAAGCCAGCGGCGTACAATCCCCAGCAGCGACTCATGATTCTCGACTGCTGGCAGCGCAGCGGCTTGCCCGCCAAGGATTTCGCAACCTTGGTGGGCGTCTCCAAGCATACGCTCTATGCCTGGAAACAGCGGTTCACCCAACAGGGACCGGCCGGCTTGCTCGAACAGCCCCGAGGCGCCCGCGAAGGAAGCCGCCTGCCCGACCTGACCAAACGCACCATCCTCTTGCTCAAGCAGGCGCATCCCGACTGGGGATGCGAGCGCATCAGCCAGATGCTGGTGCGCGGCCCGGCACTGCCGGCCAGTCCGCCAGCGGTCGCCCGTGTGCTTCATGAGGCGGGCTACCAGTTGCAGGAAACCCCCACACGACCTCATCCCGACAAGGTCCGCTTCTTCGAGCGGGCCAGGCCCAGCCAGCTCTGGCAAACCGACCTGTTCACCTTCGTGCTCAAGCGGCAGAACCGGCGCGTCTACCTGGTTGCCTTCCTCGACGACCACAGCCGGTTCATCGTCAGCTTCGGTCTGCACGCCAGCCAGTCGACGGCCCTGGTGCTGGAGGTTCTCCGTGCGGGCATCGCGGCCTACGGAGCCCCCGAGGAAATCCTCACCGACAATGGCGCTCAGTACGTCACCTGGCGGGGCGAGAGCACTTTCCAGAAGGAGCTCAAAGGGCGCGGCATCCGCCAGATCGTGGCCGCGCCGCGCCATCCTCAGACCTTGGGCAAGATCGAGCGGTTCTGGGGAACGCTCTGGCGCGAGTGCGTGGAGACGGCTGTGTTCCTCGATCTGGCCGACGCCCGCGCGGATCGGCCACTTCATCGACTGGTATAACTTCCAGCGCACCCACAGCGGGATCGACGGCCTGGTGCCGGCGGACCGGTTTTTCGGGGCGGCTCCCGAGGTCCTCCTGACCCTCAAAGATCGGGTCGCCGCCAACGCACTGGAGCTGGCTCGCAACGGCTTGCCCAAGCCCCCGTTCTACGTGACAGGCCAACTGGGCGGCAAGAATTTCAGCCTGCATGCCGAAGGCGAGCGCGTGTTCCTGACGCGCGAAGGGGGCGTTCGGCAAGAAGTGGATCTGGTGCCGCCAGCCGCTTTCGCGGACTCAGCCGCGATGCCCAAGGCCATCTGCCCAGATGGCTCTCCGGCCGCCGGACCGCTTGGCGATGTGCCGGCACAGACGCACGATGAGCTGCCGCCGCAAGGGTCCCCGCCGGCGACGCCGGACGAGACAGCGAACGAGGAAGGAGGCAAGCCATGACGGCGAACCCTGCCTCGGCCCGGCCGCACGGCCGGGCGCCTCGACAAAAGGAAGCCGCGGCGCAGCGATCGCGCGGAACCTACCGGCGGCAACTGACGGCGGATTGTCCCGAAGCCCCGCACATCGGCCCTGAAGCCAGACGCGCCGCGGCTCTGGTCCTCGAAGTGCTGGCCGGAGTGCGGACTCCCGCTGGTGCCGCGACGGCGCTGGGAATCCGGTTGCCGCGCTACTATCTCCTGGAGCAGCGAGCCATTCGAGGGCTGATCTGGGCGTGTGAGCCCCGTCCGGTTCGGCGCACGGTCTCGACCGACCGGCGGCTGGCTCGCCTGGAGCGCGAGCTGTCTGTCAGCCGGCGTGAGCTCGCTCGCCATCAGGCGCTAGCCCGAACCACTCAACGCGTGTTGGGGCTGGCGCCGGCGGCCAGCAAAACGCAGGAGACGTCAAGCGGAGCCAAACGGCGGCGGCGGAAACCGTGCGTGCGAGCACTCCGCGCCGCGCGGTTGCTGCAAACCGCGGATTCACCTGGCAAGGAAGGGCCGGCTGCGGTACAAGGACCCGTTGGGAAACCCCCTGCGGCGGGGCCTGCTGGCGATGGGAATCGACCGGCGGGGTTGGAGACGATCCGCTCCGAAGCGCAGGGCGATCACGGAGGGTCTATCCATGCCGGCCGGCCGAAAGCCATTGAGCATCGCTGACCAAGTCGACCGTCTGGCAGGATCACCCGTAGCCAAGGCCCGGCTGCGGGTGATCCTGGCCAATCTCGCGGGGGAGATCAACGTCGCCGACGCGTGCGCCGATCTGGGAATCGAGGAGTCTTGGTTCTTCGATCTCAAGCACGAGAGCCTGGAGCGCTGGGTGAAAACCCTGGAACCGGGATCACCCGGGCGGCGTCCCTCGGCGGAGAAAACGCCCGAGCAACAACAGATCGCGGAACTGGAACGAAAAGTTGAGCGGTTGGAGCTGGAGCTGAAAGGGGCCCAGTTACGGGCGGAGCTGGCGCGCCAAGGTCTGTCTCGGCCCAAGCCGCAGCTCAAGCAAGCCGCAAAAAAAGCGAGTCGGTGAGGGATCAAGTTGAAGATGCAGGCAGCGTCCCTCACCGAGACCATGAGACCAGGAAAGCCTCCACGAATTCCGATCTGTTCCGGGACGCCGTAGCCGGAGACGCTCGGGACGACACCGACTTCGAGTTCGAACTTGAGAGCCAAACTGCGGCGGTCGTGGTCGACGAGACCAGCGATCCGGCACGTCGTCACGACCGCAGCATCGCGAGCGCGTGGGTCGGCAACGATGGTGCCGCGCTCTTGTCGATCGCGACCGCCATGCCGGGCTGGACGATGACCACCGCGGGAGACCCCCTTGGCCATTCAGCCGGCACGCCGCCGTGTGCGCGTGGTGAGGCGCGGGCCGGTCAGGCGGCGGTCGAGGCACGTCGCCGAGACTCGCTGCCACTGGATGATCGCGCCAGTCAGGCCGAACGTGTGCCAACGCCCGACAATCGCGAGCGACGGCGCCGCGGTTGGGATCGCCAATCATGGCGCCGATGGAGCGAGCGCGATCTGCGAAAACGGTCGGTTGCGTTTCGCCGTTACGCGCGTGGCCACGGCTGGTCGACGGAGGAGACGGCCCAAGCTCTTGGTCTCTCACCGCGCACCATGTGGAATTGGGATCGAGGTTGGGGCGCAGATCGGCTGGCGCCGCGTCCGCGGGGGCGGCCGCCGCAGATCGCCCCGGTCGAGCGCCAAGCCGAGGTCACCGGCTTTTTGGAACTGCACGGCCCGAGCATCAGCCTATCGAGTCTCCAGGCCGAGTATCCCGATGTCGCGGCGCCGAACTGGCTGAGCTCAAAGCGGAATATCGTGCCGAGTGGCTCCAAGAGCATGTCGAGGAACGGTGTCGGCTGGAGTGGCTCTGCGGAGGCAGCGCGTGGGCGATGGATTTCACTCATCCCCTCTACCTGATCGACGGCGTCTTGCCTGCGATCCTGAACGTGCGCGACCTGGCGAGTCGACAGCAGTTGCTCTGGCTGGCGGTGGCGCGTGAGGACGCGGCGACCGTGGTGGAAGCACTGGCCGATTTGTTTGAGGAGCACGGTGCGCCGCTGGTCATGAAATGTGACAACGGTCCGGCGTTCCGCGCCACCTGACGAAGCGCTTCTTGCTCGGCCGGGAGGTTTTCACTTTGTACTCGCCGCCGTACTGTGCCCAGTACAATGGCGGCTGTGAGCGTGCCAACCGCACGCTCAAGGAGTTGACCGCGCACGTTGCCGATCAAGCGGATCGCCGCGACTTCTGGACGAGCGACGATCTCCTGACCGCGCGTCTTCGCGCCAACCGACTGAGTCGGCCATGGGGACCGACGGGACTGACTCCGGAAGAAACCTGGGCGGTGCGCGCCGTTTTGTCACTGGACAGACGCAAAAACATGTGGCAACATTTAAGGAGCGAGATCGCGACTGTCCTGGAACAGCGCATGATCGACCCAGCAGCCGCGCTCTCGCATTACCCCCAAGCCGAGATCGAGCGGATCGCGGCGCAACCCGTCCTCGAACAGCTCGGTCTCCTTCACGTCACGAGGAGACGAATTACTCCGGCATTTTGACGCCCAATCGCTGCACGATTAATGGTGGGGGCACACGCTCGGCCTCGATCCCAGTAAGCCGTTCGTCATATACTACTGGTGGCCTTGGACGGATCAAGAGGGAAGTTTTGACCAAAGCCTGAACCTGATCACGATCAATCTTGCCAACTCCAACAAAGGCACCTATGCCCATGAGATGGCTCACTGGGCGTTCGACAACAATCCTGCATACGCTCAGCTACGGATAACCAACTACCGCAAGTGGCTTATGATGAATGAGCTTCAAGCCTATCGGGTAGGCGCAAAGGCTGCGCCGCGGCTGGCGATTTAAATGGGGCCGCAGAGCAGCAGTACTGGGTAAACTGGATTCTCAAGCATCACAAGGCGCCTCAGGACAGCGGGCCCGACATGGAAATTCGGGAGGGCAACGCGCCAGCGCCGCCGCCACCGAAAGTCGTCTGCAAGCCATTGCCCAGATCCGACACCGGCTACGGCTTCTTCAGCGGCTCCC
The DNA here is from genome assembly GCA_963781785.1 of uncultured Isosphaeraceae bacterium. Classification (GTDB taxonomy): domain Bacteria; phylum Planctomycetota; class Planctomycetia; order Isosphaerales; family Isosphaeraceae; genus CAWAHD01. The sequence goes on from CAWAHD010000002.1 coordinate 4,503,531, forward strand.
TCGGCAGTACAACGATGTGCGGGAAGCCGCCCGGGAGCGGCGGCGGAGGCGGCGGCGGTGCGTCGACCGTCGCGTCAGTGGACCCGAACTCGATGCTTGGCCCCACTGGCCTCACGAGCGCGAACTTTGTCTTGGGATCCGCGCTCTCGCTCTTCCCCTACCAGATCAACTTTGAAAACTCACCAACGGCGACCGCCCCCGCGCAGGACGTGGTCATCACCGACCCGCTCGACGCGAGCCTCGACCTAAGCACGTTCCAGTTGACGGGAATCGGCTTCGGCGACACGGTGCTGACGATTCCGCCGGGTAGCCAGGATTATCAGACCACGGTGCCGTTGACGTACAACGGCGTCACGTTTGACGTGGTCGTTAACGCCAGCCTTGACTACGCAACGCGGACATTGACGGTCCGTTTCCAATCGGTCGATCCCAGCACTCAGCTTCCTCCCAGCGCGCTGACCGGCTTCCTGCCGCCCGAGGATGGCACGGGTCACGGCGAAGGGTACGTCAGCTTTGTTATCTCGCCGAATGCGGGTCTCGCAACAGGCACCCAGATTCGCAACATCGCCAGCATCGTCTTCGACGGCAACCCGCCGATCACCACCGACGAGGTGAGCGACGAAGATCCCAGCGAAGGCGTCGACCCGACAAAGGAAGCGCTGATCACCATCGATAACAGTGTGCCGACCAGCACCGTTGCCGCCCTGCCGGCGACCGAGGGTTCGACGAGCTTTACCCTAAGCTGGTCGGGGAATGCTGGCGACGGCTCCGGCATCGCGTATTACAACGTGTACGTTTCCGACGATGGCGGGACGTTTAACAACTTCTCGATGGACACCACGAAGACATCGGCGACTTTCACGGGCCAGGCTGGTCACACCTACAGCTTCATCAGTATTGCAACCAGCGATGTTGGCCTCAACCAGCCTGCACCGAGCACGGGTCAGGCGACGACGACGATCGTCGCCACGCCGCCGCAAGCCGTCCTTCAGTTCGACTCGGCCCAGTTCGCAGCCAACGTCACGGCAGGTTCCGCGAAAATCCAGATCGACCGTTCGGGCAATCTCGGGGCGACAGTCACCGTGGTGGTGTCCAGCAGTGGGGGCCCCGATGTCGCCGCGTTCTCCGAGACAATCTCCTTCGGTCCCAACCTCTCAAGCCAGGCTGTCACGATACCGACCGTCAACGACGGCGGGGCTGGGGAGACCGATGTCGACATTCCGATAGCGTTGTCCTCCGCCGGTACCGGAGCGACGCTCGGTTCAATCCAGTCGACAGTCCTGGTCATCCACGACGACAACCCGCCACCAGCCTCTCTTGTGACCGTGGACTCGTTGCAGGTGGAGAAGGTCAAGATCGGCAAGGGGAAGAAGGCGAAGAAAGAGACGGTCTTGGTTCTTCAGTTCAGTGGAGCACTCAACGCCGCTGCCGCCGACAACGCGGGTGCCTACGACCTCGCTACGATCATCAAGGTCAAGGCCATGGGGAAGGGCAAGAACCGGAAGCCGGCGACAACCAAGCTGGGCACACCCGTGACGCCGGCCTCGGCGGTCTACACTAGCTCGAACAACCAGGTAACGCTTACGCCCCGGGGCACGCTCAACCTGACGAAGCCGGAGGAGTTGATCGTCAACGGCGCACTTTTAATCGACACGCTCGGCCGTGAGATCGACGGCGCCGACGACGGCCAACCGGGCGGTGACTACATCGCTACCATCAGCGGCAGTCGAGTGACGGTTGGCGGGCTACCTTTGGCGCGAACAGGGGAACAGCCGGCCACCATCTCAGCCGCGATCGACGCCCTGCTCGCTCGCGGTGACCTGACCGGGTTAACCCGCTCGCCGCGCGCCCGGAGGGATGCCCATCTCGCGGCGAAAGCACTCGGTATTGTCATCCGTAGGTAATTCTTGGCCTGGGTAAATCTCTCGGTTGCTCGACGCGACCTAAAACAGCAACCTGGTGACCATCACTCCAGGAGAAACCTATCCCCTGGCGATTCTGTCGATCACCGCTTCGACCCCGGCGCTGCCGATGGCCGGCGGTTCGTTCACGATCAGCCTGGTGCCACCCACTGGAACCGGTTCGGTCGCCTCCGGCACGAACACCTTCTTCGATAACTTCCATTTCGACACGGGTGCCGAGGTCTCGGCCATTCCATACACGAGCACATACGGGGGGTGACTATCGCGGGTGCCGCAGTTCCCGAGCCGGCTTCGATCGTCACGGCTCTGGCTGGTCTGTTCTTGCCCGCCGTGATGATTGTGTTCACGCGGCGCCGCGCTGCTCTACGTCTGGCGGGATTCGATCACGCGGCATGATTGGCGCAAGCTGTCCATACCATCGGACCAAATCACGTTCAACTGTGTCACCGCCGTCGCCGTGGTCGCCATCTGAAGCCCTCTCGAAATGCCTCCCTTCACGTGCCGAGGATTCAGCCTTCAAGTCGACTGTCAAGGCTACATTGTGGGCGTAAAATGGCTCGAGCTCCCGACGAACCTTACCGCAACTTCGACCCACAACGGCGGACTTTGTAGATCCGCGGAAAGCGCTCGCCTTGAGTAAGTGCCAACTTATGGTCTCAGGCGCGCCCGTTGCTGGATTCGGACCTGCACCCGCTGCCGCACGAGGCTATAGAGTCGAGGTTCTTCCGCTTCCAGGCAAACGGCGATCCCGAAATCCTGACTCGTGACATCGGCCGGAGCCCAGTTCCTCGACGCCCGGACCAGCACATACCAGCTCTCGCCGTAATCGTTATGTTCGCGCTGAAACGTCCAATCGCTTCGCTGTAGGGTGCTGGTTTTGAGCGCCTGCGGTCCAGGTTTCAGATCGCACCGGTAGGGAGCCTGGAGTGCCCGCGGCATCCTGATCCCCCGACGGCGGACAGCATCCTGTTCCGCCGCGGTCATCGCCCGGTAGGCATCGACGATCTCGTCAACCGACTTGCCGCGGATGAGTTGGTAGCTCATTTCGACGCCGAGATACTGGGCTCGCCGGCGCCGCACGGGAGGGTCAAACGCAAGCGATACGCACACTCGCTTCTTCCCCGGTGCCCGCCGGAATTCGTGCGGCACGGGCACCTCATAGAGCTGGAAGCTGTCAACGGGAATGCTCGATTGGGCCACCAGGGTGACCCGACGGTCCCCCGTATGAAGCGCATGGTCCTCGTCGATCATGCCGTAGCCGCAGACCTGCACAACGCCGTCTTCTCCGCGGAGCGGCTCGATTTTCTCACGAAGGGCTTGAGGCACTGCCGCGGCGGTCGCCAGGACCGCCCGGACGAGATTCGGATCGGGCTCCTCGCCGAGTACCTCGCGAAGCCGATCCCAGACCGTGGCGCCGAGGCGTGCGACGAGCAGGGCGCCGACCTCCTCAAGTCGTTCGATGAGGTTTGCCGATGAGACCCCCGCAGCGAGCGGCACTCGGAACACCAAGTGCGGTTGCACGCCAGGCGCAGGCTGGGGCCGGGCGCGGGCCTGATGTTCCAGTTCCTCCACGCGCTTGCGGAGCGTAGGGCCGTAGGTACCTCTCCCGCCCCGATCGGGCGCGTCTTGAGGGAACCCCCGTCTCTTCCGGTGTTGCGGATTTGGGTCCTCGCGGATCAGCGGAAGGTGCAGATAACGGTCGTCTTCGCGGTGGTGCGGCATCTTCGTCAACTAGACCTTTTTTGGGCGGCTATGCGGCTTGGTCGCAGGCGTCTTGATGGAATCGGGACCTGGATCGGTGACCGCCAGGCGTTCGTGCTGCCGCGCAACCGCCGCGTCGAGCGCCTCAGATTTGACGCTCGTCCACCCGTCCAGGACCGCCTGTTTCCGCGCGTCGAGGGCAACCCTCTCCACGTCGGCGTGGGACAAGCCCTCCAGCGAGCGCGCGACATCGGCGAGCACAACCTGTTGTTCGACCGGTAGCTGCCGGAATTGCCGCGACAGGAGCTGCTCGATCTCCTCACGCGTGGGGCGGGGGAAGACGACGATCTCGCCGAAACGGCGCCAGAGCGCAGGGTCGAGTAATCCCTGGTGATTGGTCGCGGCGATCGTCAGAGTTGCGGCATGGAAGCCGTCGAGCAACTGAAGGAAGGAGTTGACCACGCGTTTCAACTCCCCGTGCTCGTCGGCTACGGTTCGCTGTTTGCCGATCGCGTCGAACTCGTCGAACAGCAGTACGAGCGGCCGGGATCGTCCGAATTCGAAGACCTTGCGAAGGTTTGCGGCCGTCTCTCCCAAGTAGGACGAGACGACGGCATCAAATCGGACCGTCGCCAAAGGGAGATAAAGCTCGCGCGCCAGGCATTCCGCCGCGACCGATTTGCCGCATCCTGGCGGGCCACAGAAGAGCACCTTGCTCGTCGGTTGCATTCCATGCGACTCGAGGACGTCGGCGCAACGTCGCTCGAGCACAATCCGGTCGAGCGCTTCGCGGACCGGTGCGGAGAGAACCAAGTCGTCGAGTTCGCGACGAGGATCGGTCAGCTCGACGAGGACGGCGTTCCTTTCCTTATCCCGGGGGAGATTTCCGTAGCCATTCCCGATCGGTATGAGGACGTTTTTTCGAGATCCAGTTGGTCCATTAGCCTCCGACAGAATGCGCGCCAGGTCGTTCGCGAGCGTGTGATGGTTGAGCCGGCGCTCATTCTCCACGAACTCAAGTGCGGCGGTGCGGAATGCTGCCTCATCGCCCTGGAAATGGGCGTGCAGCAGCTTCCGGATCGCTTCCGACGCCGTATTCATGGATTTCCTCGCCCCAGTCAGCTTTCCCGGGTCTCGCGGGGCATCTGACGCTCGCATAAAACCTGGCTCCCTTTGCAAGCCCCTCGGCGATCCTATCCTAGCAGGTTTACAAGCTCGCCTCGATCCGGTGGTTCCATAGCACGAATGACTTAGGTGCAAGACCACCCCGCCGCCGTTCCGCGCCCAATGCCTACCCCAATCGTTCTCTTCTGTAAAGTCAGACCTGTCGGTTCTCTTGGCGACCCGCGGCGGTGGTGCCTGCGTCACGACCTGGGCTTGTCCAGAGAACGGAAAGATGCGGACAACACGCGGATTCTCGCGGCATCGCTGGCGCGTCTGGTGGAAGGCGCCCCAATCCGCACGGGGACGCTGAACGGCAGGCGCCGGCTGAGTGGAACCTTCGTGCTCGTTGAGAGCGGCTGCGAGAGGTCGCCGCTGATTCGGGGGGAGCTCTCCGTAAACGGTTCGGTCAATACCAACCCGTACACCTACTTCGACAATTTCAATTTCAACACCGGTAGCGAGACCTCCTCCACGTCATTCACCAGCACATCCGGGGGTGTGGATATCGCAGGTGCCGCGGTTCCCGAGCCTGCCTCGATCGTCTCCGGGCTGACGGCACTGCTGATCCTGGGACGCGTTCACAGGGTGCGCCGACTGCGCCGCCCAAGGCATTAAGAACGGGCCGGGGATAATTCGACACTTCTCGCTGAACACCGCCCAGAAATTCGGCAGGCGCCGATCCCTGTCCACAGCGTGACTTGTGCCACATACCAACCCGAAGCGTGAGCGAGGGCGCTGGCGTGGCGCCGCAAGGAACTTGCGGCATCCCTCGCTGACGCTTCGGGTTAGTGTTGCTCTTCCGCTTCGACCCGGTGGTGTTCAGCGAGGAGACTCAATAATTCCCCGGAATCCTCCGGGCCGAAGTCCAAGTTGTGGCGAGGTCTCCCGACCTCGCCACCGAGCCGACCGATAGGTCTCCAGTCTCGGGTCTCAGCGGGAGACCTGCGGTCCGGCCCAACGGCGGGGTCTGAGACCCGCGCCGAACCGTAGGGCCCACGGCCGAAGGCCGGGGAGTCGCGCCGATCTGTCACCACGCTGAAATCGCGAAGTCAATGCCTGGCCATCCCCAATTTGGCGGCGCCGCGCCGCCACAGGGTCAGGCTGGTCTGATGAAGAACCAGGCGTAACACTGACATTCTCCAATTGGGCGTGCTGGCGGAATCTGTTGCGCTGTCGGACAGAAGCCCCCGCTCAAACGGCATAAGGAAGGCAGGAAACCAGGAATAGCCCCAAGATGCTACGGCCCATTGAAAGCCGCACCGAAATCTTCGTTTCCTTCGTTTCCTTCGTTTCCTTCGTTTGCTTCTGTTCCAAGATCCGACCTGCACCATGCGCCGGCCATCCGCACCGCTCCAATACGCCTTGAACAGAAGCAAACGAAGGCAACAAAGAGAAGCCCGTGATAGCAGCCCAACGCGGCATAGCCGCAACCAAGCACGAAATCCTGAGTCTCAAATCCGAAACAATGCGCGCACGACGCGGCGATGTTACAAAGTCAGCGTCAAATGCAGCAGCCAGACAGGGCACGCAGAACCAGAAAGTCGGCGAGAGTGGCCTGTGGGCAAGGGCGCTGAGGGCGATCGCTGAAAACGACCGGAGTGTTACCCAACTTCCGGATTCTCTGACCTCCTGCTTTCCTGGGTTCCTTATGTAATCCTTGAGGAGAGGCAATTCGCGCAACAAAAGCCCAGGCCCAGGCTGTGGCGGGTGAGCCTCCTGCTCGTTGCCAATCGCGCCCCTCGGCAAAGGAAATGGACACTGCCGTTTCGAGGCTCGATGTCGCTAACAAAGGTGACTTGCGTTTTGAGGTTCTCGGACCTCTACGCCCACACACTCCGATCCTCCGGCCGTCGAGTAGCATGTCCTTGGGTGCGACGCCTGTGTCGCATTCCGCCCCTTGATTGAATAGAATCACCTAGGAGGGTTGAAGCCTATGGTCAGCGACGACGCATCCGCGAAAGCGGACCTACGAGAAGTCTACCGCCTACTGTCGGAGGGCAAACCGGTTACGGATCCCGGACTGGTACGGCGCATCCGGGAGCGATCGGATGCAGCACGCCGCGCCGTCTTCGAGCGTAGCGGACTGCTCGATATCGCTGTCCCGTCGATCCGCGCTCTTCGGGATGGCGAGGACGCATGAGGTATGTCCTCGACTCCAATATTGCCGTGAAGTGGGTCCTGGAAGAGGACCTGTCCGACAAGGCCCGATCCTTACGGAGTGAGTTTGTCCAGGGCACGCACGAATTCGTCTCGCCCGACGTCTTCTTGGCGGAAGTCGCCCACGCGCTTACGAGGGCCCAGCGGCAAGGCAGGATCACTTCGCTTGAGGTGGATCTCTTCGTCTCCGATGTGCTAACGACGCTGCCGAGGTTCCACTCGTATTTTCCTTTGCTTGCCCGTGGGATCGAAATCGCGGTGAATGCGCGGATCGGAGTCTACGATTGCCTCTATGTCGCCTTAGCGGAGGCGGAAAGATGCAACCTGTTGACGGCCGATGACAGGCTGGTGAGGACTCTTCAGCCGTCCTTTGCGTTCATCACATCCCTGGCATCGTTGCCTTGAGCGCCCCTGGGCAGCCAGGATCGCACGGTCGACTTCGACGGAGTTCGCGCTGAGACCACGATGGAGCAAGTCCTGAACTTGCTTGGGTTGCAGCCCTTGAAAGGAAGTGGGCAATCGCGTCCCAACACGAGACGATCTCCGCGAAGATCGGGAGTCATTAATGATTCGCTCCGTCGGAAGCAACTCACCGATCTCGGGCATCCCCCCTCAGTCAGTCTTCCAGGCTTGCGGCTCCGTCACAGCAGGGGCGAGCGGGGAGCAGGTGGCCCAGCTTGTCTCGCTTGGCGTCCAGGTAACGCTGCCGCTCGGCGACCTCCGGAGCGACAATGGGAACCTGGTCGACAACCTTGAGGTCGTAGCCGTAATAGACGAATGCGTCGGTTTTCTTGGGATTGTTGGTCAAGAGGCGCACCCGCGAGAGCCCGAGGTCCTTGAGGATCTGCAAGCCGATACCGTAGTCGCGCGTGTCGGCGCGGTATCCCAGCGCGGCATTAGCCTGGACAGTGTCCAATCCGTTGTCCTGAAGATTATAGGCGCGGATCTTTTCAATCAGGCCGATGCCCCGGCCCTCCTGAGGCAGGTAAATCAAGGCCCCCACTCCCTGTTCCCCGATCATCGCGAGGGCCATGTGAAGCTGGTCGCCGCAGTCACACCGCAATGAGTCGAGCAAGTCGCCGGTAAAACACGAGGAGTGCAGTCGCACGAGCGGTGCCTCCACCGAGCGCAGCTCGCCCATCACGATCGCGACCGGCTCATTGCTCGGCTCGTGCTGCACCCGGTAGCCGATGATCCGGCCGCGGCCGTAGCGCGTGGGTAAGTCTGCCTCGGCGACGCGGTGCACCAGTTTCTCACGCAGACGGCGGTACTTGATCAGTGACTCGATCGACACAATCGGCAGCCCGTGCTCGCGGGCGATCGCGTGCAGCCGCTCGCGGCTGGCGACTCCCGTGCCGTCGAGAACTTCGCAGAGGATGCCCGCCGGTGCCAGGCCGGCCAGCCGCGCCAGGTCGACCGTCGCTTCCGTGTGGCCGGCGCGGCGGAGCACGCCCCCTTCCTTGGCCACGAGCGGGAACAGGTGCCCGGGGCGGACCAGGTCGTCCGGCCGGGTCGCCGGATCGATGATCGCTCGAACCGTCAATGCCCGCTCCCGGGCACTGATCCCTGTACGGCACGAGGCATGATCGACCGGGACTGTGTAAGGCGTCTGGTGCGGGGCGGTGCTGCGATCGACCATCGGCCCAAGCTGAAGCCGTGCCGCCGCCTCGGGGAGGATCGGCATGCACAACAGCCCCCGGCCGTGGGTGATCATGAACTCGATCGTTTCGGGCGTGACCTGATCGGCCGCCGCCACGAAATCCCCCTCGTTCTCCCGGTCCTCATCGTCGACGACGATGATGATTCGCCCTTCCCTGAGGGCCTGGAGGGCATCGTCGATCCTCGAGAATTCGTCGCACATCGCCGGTTCCTGACCTGGCATGGGCTGGGGTGAAACATCCGGCCCGAGACACGCGCCGCGAGCCGTCGCCACGCCACTCTATCTATTATATCCAAATCCACTACCTGCCGGCTCGGTGTAGGTCAGGCTTTCCAGCCTGACTTGCAGAGACGTCAGGCTGGAAAGCCTGACCTACGGGAACGTCAGGCTGGAAAGCCTGACCTACGGGAACGTCAGGCTGGAAAGCCTGACCTACGGGAACGTCAGGCTGGAAAGCCTGACCTACGGGAACGTCAGGCTGGAAAGCCTGACCTACGGGAACGTCAGGCTGGAAAGCCTGACCTACGGCATTTCTGCGGCTCTGCGTGGCCCGCCTGAGATTCTCCGTGCGTGGGTACGTCCCGCCAGATACATTGGTTCAAGAGGATTGTTTCACAAAGGATAAACTCAGCGGGAGTCTGGAGATGATAAACCGGTGTGGCGTCCGATGGATCATCTTCCTGGGCGTTGCCATCGCCCACCTCGTTCTGGGGATCGAGGGCAAAATCCTCGCGTCGTCGTCGGACATCTCCGCGCTCGATCAGCACTTCAATCGGGCCGGCCGCGGGATCGAGCCCTGGATCTTCGTGCCGGCAACGAATATCAAGGAGTTCTCGACTGAGGAGCACCCCGGGCTGGCGACGATCTACGAGGCGGGCCGGGGGCAGGACATCAAAGGGATCCTGAAGCAACCGATCCAGATCGGCGATTACCGGCTCCCGTGGGAGTTCCAGATATCGCTTGTGCAGAGCTTTAATTTGACAGCCGGTGTCGGGGCCAAAACACAGCTCAACTCAGCAATCGGCCTCAATGTCGCCGTCACATTCTCCGATCCGTCGGAGTGGCCGGCCGACAGGGCAAAGCGTCCGCCGCGGACGCGCGAGTTCCAGCTTCTGGTCGTCCACCTCGGCTGCACGGGAGAAGCCGGCGTGGGCCTGCCGCAGTTTTCGACCGAGCCACACCCCGAGACCTACCTGGTCTGGGGTCGCGGCGATCTGGGGCATACCGTGATGGGGGACTGGAAGATCCCCTACATCTGGATCGGCGACGGGGCGAAGTACGGAGGCCCGGCTAGCCCGCAGTTGTTCTTCCGGTGTGTCCTCCACAGCCCGACAAGGCTGGCCGTGGGCATCAAGTTCGACGCCTCGCACGGCTGGAACATGCGTGAGATCGATTGCTCGGAATTCGGCCGCATCACCGGCGTCTGGGAGATTGGCCCCATCATCTCGGCCGACCGCTGGATCCCGGACGTGCTCTGCCGCAATCTACCCCAGCTCAAGGGGCCGCACCCGCTCTCGCTCGGCCAGGGAGACCCCGAGCACTACCGCCAGGCCATGACTCCGGTCGTCGCGCCCGAAGCCCGAGCCCCCAAACCCGAAGTACGAGTATTACGTGGATTACTGCGTCTTTTTCGGCGCTGAACCGCGGCCATTCGAGGCCTTTTCGGACGAGTTTGACATCCCGGGCTACCTTGGTCGCTGGCAGGCCCAGGAGCAATGCACGCTCCTGGACACCCATTCGCACCCGGGCAACCTGATGCTCAAGCTGCTCGGGCCCGGGCTGGGCACCGGGTTCGGGCCGGCCGGCGGATCGAGCCTGAAGCTGTCCGACTACCCGCCCCCCTGGGAGATCGAGACGAGCTTCACTGCCCCCGACGACTCAATTCCATGGAACTACTGGATGAACTTCATCGTTCTCGACAAGCAGGGCAAGAACGCCGGCATGTGGACGCCGGGCGTCGAGAACGACCCGAAAATCAAGCGGCATCGCCCGTTCATGGCCGGGAATCTCAAGGTCATTTTTCACGGGGAGATACCCGAGTCGATCCTGGCGGCCAAGCCGCTCGGGATTTTGATCCAGTGCCTCGATCGATCGCACGTCCGGCTCGGCTTCCGCGCCAGGGCGGGCGACGATTGGTTCCTTTCCGAGATCTGCGACGTCAAGAAGGCCCTCGGCACCGAGATCGGCGGTTTCGGCATGCACTGCTGGAGCACCACGACCGGTCGGATGTACGGCGCTCCGCCGGGCGGGCCGATGTATCAGAAGTTCCTCGTCGACTACGTCCGCTATCGTTATGGACTTTCCACGGAGTCCGCGAACCGAGGGGCCAACCGATGATCGCGCTCTTCGTCTTGGTCACCGGAGGGCTTGTCGCCGCCGATCTGCCGTCGGAATCTTCCGGGCGCGTTTTCCTCAAGGAGGATTATCAGGTCCTCCAGCGCGACGCGGCCAACCGGGCATCCTGCCTGGCGATCCTGCCGGCGGGCGTCGGGCCGGGGGCGCAGCTCGTCATCGCGGTGGAAGATCAGCGCGGCGAAACGATCCGGCGCGATGAATCAAGGGCGGTGGACCTCGGCGTGCGGGGCCGCGGCGTACCGATCGATGGTCTTCCAGTCGGAGGGCCTTTCACGATCACCGTTGCTACCGCGAATCGGCCCGCGGAGCCTTTGCGACGATTCCTCCACGTCCTCGTGGGCGACATCTGGATCCTGGGCGGTCAGTCGAACATGTACGGCATTGACGTCCTCCGAGAGGAATTGCCTGCGCTCTCGTATGTGAACATGCTGAACGTGCGACACCTCGACCGAGACGCGCACTGGTGCGCCGCAGTTCCGCCGATCCACCGCATTCCCGAATCCCTGGCGCCGTTCACGCTCAAGAGCCAGCATCCGGAATACTCGGACGATCGCATCCGTGCCATCATTGCCAGCGGCCAACCCGTCGGTGGCATCGACAGCTCATACTTCTTCGCCCGGAAACTGTTCGCCGACAGCGGTGTGCCGATCGGTTTGATCCCATGTGCCACCGGCGGGTCGCTCTCGATCTGGGACCCGCACGAGCGGGATTCCAACCGCTATGGTTTCCTCTTGCATCACATTCAGAGTTTCGGCGGACGGATCAAGGGGATGCTCTTCTTTCAGGGCGAGCAGGATGCGATCTTCGGCGAAGAGAACAGGGCCGTGACGGTGCCGTCGGCGATCGGTCCGTTGTCGACGTACGGGCAGCGATTCGTCCAGTTCATCGAGGCTCTCCGGGCCGATGTGTCCGACCCGGCGATGCCGGTGATCTTCGCCCAGATCTGCCGGCACCACAACGGACCGGCAGGGCGAGCCAAAGCGTGGGAGCTGGTCAGGGAAGCCCAGCGACGGGTCCCGGAACGCCTGGCGAACACCCACAGCGTTTCGTCGATCGACCTGGACGTGATGGACGGGCTGCACCTGGATTACGACTCGCTGAAGCGGATGGGCGAGCGGATGGCCCGCCTGGCCGTGCCCTACGCCAAGCCGGGCACGCCCTCCCGGACCGAGATCCGCCTGAAGTCGGTGACGGCCGTCCGAACGCCACGGCCAGGCCTCGTCGTGCGGTTCACCGGGGTCACTGGCCGGTTGCGGGCGCCGGGCCGTCCGACGGGGTTTGTTCTCAAGAAGCTCACGGGCGAGACCCTGGACTGGATCTTCAAGATCCAGTTCGACCCGGCGAGGCCCGACACCGTCATCTTGAGAACGACCACGCTGCCCGACCGCGACATCGCGCTGTATTACGGGCCCGGGCCGTCCCCCTACGTTAACATCGTGGACGACGCGGACACGCCCCTGCCCGCGTTCGGGCCAATTGTGCCGGAGTGAGGGCCGACGGATTTCGGCTCGTAGCGGAAACGGCCAATGACGGCTCGGTCGTTCCGGAGCGCGGTCAGGTGTTCAGATCCGGTAGATGACCAGCCTCAGCATCGCGATGCCGATCGCAGTCGCTCCGAGCAGTTGACACACGCGGTCCACCCATCCGGGTTCGAGGGCCCATCTCCGGCTCAGAGCCAGGACAACCCAGGCCGTGGCCACGGTGCCGGCGACAGCGGTGGTAGCGAAGTCGATGTACGCCATTGCTTCCGGTAACAAGACCACCAGCCACCCGGTAACCCAGAACAGGCCGAAGTTCATCGCCAGGACGGCGACGGTTCCCGGTAGCCTGATGAGAGCACGCCAGCGCGGCCGAGGTCTCCTCAACCGAACGACCAAGAAGACGGGAATCATGCCCAACAGAAGTAACGTCGCGAATAGGGAGCCATAATAAACACTGACCCTCAAGTGGTCGCCGGTCGCTCTCCAGAAGGATGGCCAATTGGCGAGCAAATCGGCTCTGTGGGCTCCGGCTTCGCGGCCCAGGCTACCCAGTGAACCGGCCAGGGACACAAGCTCGTGTGATCCCATCGACAGCGTCAGTGCCAGCCCGGCGAGCAGAATCATCGCATCGGCGAGGTTGAACTTTCGACAGCGGATTCGCTCCGTGGTCTGTTCCGGGCTTATGGTGGTTTCGTTCACCATCAGAGTGGCTACGATTGCTTGCAGGTGCCGTCGATCTCCGAAAGCGTCTTGAGCGTACCATTTATTGCGACGGGTGGGTCAAGCCAGCGCTCCTTGGGAACGACTTGCGGTGAATAGCTCTGGATGCGATCCCGCCGGATTTGCCGGATGTTGTCCAGCTTAAGGGCGATGAGCGCGCTGCCCGACGCCTCGAGGCGGGCCAGGACGAGCTGATCGTCGGACATCAAGTCGTCGAGTGACAGGATACCCAGTCGCATGGCTTCCCGGAGCGCATCGGCAAACTCGTTGTAGATGTAGGCCTCGACCGGCCCCGACCACCAGTTGCGGTTCATGGTCTCGAATAACGCCACGGTCTCCCGTGCCACGCCGACGTCGCAGAGAGCGATCCGCGAATCGACGACCGTCACACAGCCCATGATCCGCCGCACGAAGTCGGACGTGACGACGTTACAAGCCAGACCGTCGCGCAGAAAGTAATCGAGCCGGTCGGCGCACAGCCAGGGGATCGGCTGTTCGAGCAAGGGATAGATCGAATCATCGTAGAAGTCGCGCGGGGAAAACCCCAGCCGGTAGAGCGCCGAGGCGATGTCGGGCCGATCCAGCATCAACGGCTTGAGCTGCTCGTGATGATCTTGCTCCCGGGAGGAGAAGACGAAATCGACCGCGTGCGAAAAAGCCGTGTGCGAGATGTCGTGCAAGAGCCCGGCGACTTGCTCGCGGCGCAGGGCGCCCAGCGTTCGGAGCAAGCAATAAACCCCCAGGCTGTGCTCGAATCGGGTCACATCCTTGAACGGGAAGGTGAGGGCCGACGGTCCGGCTTGCCGGATCCCCTTGAGCCTCTGAAACGTGGCGCACTCGACCAGGCCGATGATCGCAGGATCGTCGATCGACAGGTCTCCATAAACACGGTCCTTCCATTGCATCCAGCCTGAACTCCTTGCCGATCGTCCGAGCCTCGCCGGGCGATTCTGAGCCAGAGAGCCTTGGTTTGTTGCTCGAACCAGACGAGGGGATCGGAGAATCCTGGGCATTTCCTCCATTCCACGCTGCCTCCAACGGAATAGTTGGTGAACTCGGGTCAAATTTCAAGAGTATCGGCACCAAGCGGGTCGTTTCTCCCGGAATTTCCATCGGTTATGATGGCAGCCTGTCGATCGGATCCCGGGAATACCGTCTGGGGAGGACATGCCGTGAGTTTCCTGAAAGCCCGCTGTCACGCTTTGAGCTTCTTTGTACTCATGGCCATGATCCCGACCGGTTGTGGTGGCGGCTCTTCCGATCAAACCTTGGGCCAACCGGCGGGCGGCGGCTCGCCGGTGAGTGGATCCGCCAGCCCCAGCGCCTCGGACGGTGCGGGGCCCCGGTTGATCATCGTCACCAATGGCAACTCCGATTGGTGGACGGCCGTGGACATGGGGATGAACGACGGAGCGAAGGAGTTCGGAGCCCAGGTGGAGATGCGCCGCAACACGCAGGGGGATCCGGCGGGGCAGATCCGGCTGCTCGAGGACGTGCTCAGCTTGCCGGACGTTCAGGGAGTCGCGGTCTCCGTCCTCGAAGCCGAATCGCCTGGTGTCGCCGACAAGATGAGAGACCTTCAAAATGCCGGTAAAGTCGTGATCACGATCGATTCCGACGGCCAGAAGGACGCACGGCGGGCTTATATCGGGACGATCAACCGGAAAGCGGGGGAAGTGGCAGGGAAAGCGGCCCGGATGCTTCGTCCCCAGGGAGGCCGAACCGTCATGTTCGTGGGGACGGCCTCGGCTGCCAATGCCAGCGAGCGGCGCGAAGGCTTCATGATCGGTGCCGGCCCGGCGTTCGAGACACCCAAGGGCGAGCTCTTCGAAGACCAGACCGACTTCACCAGGGCCCAGGGCAACGTCCAGACCGCAATCGCCAAGTATCCCGACGTGGGCGTGTTCCTGGGTCTCTGGTCCTACAACGCCCACTACATCGCCGAGGAGGTCGCCAAGAATCCCGAGCTGCGGAAAAAAGCAACCATCGTCACGTTCGACCTCGACGAGCTCGCCGGCGAGGACCTCGCCCGAGGAGCGATCGACGTGACCGTCTGCCAGAATCCTTACCAGATGGGCTACCTGGGCGTGCGGCTCTTGAAGGCATTGATCGCCAAGGATCAGAAGACGATCGACGAGATGCTGCCAGGGGGCGTCGACACGATCGACACCGGCGTCCGGGTCATCGTGCCGACCAAGGATTCTCCGGTCAAGGGCGACAACGTGATCGACATCAATGAAATGAAGAAGTGGCTGGCGAGCAAGGGATTGAAATCGTCGTGATCACAGGAGTTGCTCTTGATGGCGAACCCGATAGAACCCGGCGGGAAGGAAGACCTCTACCTCGAAGATCTCCACGTCGGACAGCGATTCATGAGCGGCACACATCGGCTCGACGCCGAGCAGATCATGGCGTTTGCGAAGCAGTTCGACCCACAACCGTTTCATCTCGACGCCGAGGCCGCGAGGAATACGATTTTTGAAGGATTGGTGGCGAGCGGCTGGCACACGGCGGCAATCTCGATGCGCCTCTTCGTCGAAAGCGGATTGAGCATTGCCGGCGGCCTGATCGGGGCTGGCGCAGAAATCTCGTGGCCCGCGCCCACACGCCCGGATGCCGTTCTCCACGTCGAAAGCGAAGTCGTCGAGCTCAGGCCGTCACGTTCTCGTCCAGACCGCGGCGTGGCGACAATCCGTAGCGAAACCCATAACCAGCTTGGCGAGGTCGTGCAGGTGTTGGTCGCAAAGCTCGTTGTGCCGCGCAGGACATCCTGACGCGGCATTCGACCCCTGAGAACTCGACGACCAGGAGGAGGCGCCCGCCTCGGCTTGCTATAATCATGTGTGTTCTTGCGGTTGATTCCGGTTGCTTTCTCGTGTGTTTGGCGCGGTTGTTCCGACGTTAGGGAGGTAGGGGTCATGGCCGGCAAGACGGTTGCGGTCGTCGGTGCCAGCGGGGATCGATCCAAGTTCGGCAACAAGGCGGTCCGGGCGTTTCGCGACGCCGGCTGGACGGTCTTTCCGATTCATCCGACCCTGCACGATGTCGAGGGAATCGCGGCCTATCCCAGTCTTGACCTTTTACCCGTAGCGCGGCTCGACCAGGTCAGTTTCTACGTTCCGCCGGCCGTGGGCATCGGCGTCCTGGACCAGGCGGCACGCAAACAGATCGGGGAAGTCTGGCTCAACCCGGGTTCCGAATCTCCCGAAATCCTGGCCCGCGCCCAGGAGCTTGGCATCGAGGTGATCCAGGCGTGCAGCATCCTGGCGCTGGCCAGCATCCCGGGGCCTATTAGAGGTTGTTGGGCCGGTCTCTGCCGGACTCGTCACGCGAGAATCTCCTGCGATACGCCGCGTGGCGGGGCCATCTGGTGTCGCGCAATGTGATGCGCGAGAATCCACTTTTGGGCTCAGGACTATCGTCCAGTCGGCCTGTGCTTTGACGAAGGGGGTCGCAGCCATGCGGCGGGCTCTGGTGATCGTGACACTTGGCCTGGCCGCGACGGCGGCCAGGGCATAGGTCGGCGTCAACGCTGTCACTTCCAGCAACGAGCCGTTCAAAGTCCGGTTCGAGGAGCTGAGCTTCAAAGGCAATTCGACCGCCGGGCCGTGAAACGATCGGCTTGGCAGGTGGCGGGTTCAAGGAAGAGGCGTTAATCAGTGAATCATCGAGTTGCTCGGTTACCAAGTCCGCGGTTTTTCTCATCGGAGCCGGGGTTGGCCTGTGGGTTGCCGTCGGAGTCGAGCACGTGCACGATCTGGGCGTAAGGCAATTCCTTCAGCTTGGGCTCGATCACCTTGCGATCGCCGATGACCAGGATCGTCAGGTGCTCAAAATCGATGTATTTCCTCGCCACGCGGGCAACATCGTCCGTGGTAACCGCCTCGATCTTCGACTGGTACGTCGTGAAGTAATCGTCGGCCAGGCGGAACACCGCCAGCTCGGACAACGTGGCGGCCTGTGCACGAGTCGTCTCGAACCGCGACGGAGAACTCTTGATCAGCCGGTCCTTGACGAAGGCGAGCTCCAGGCCAGTGACGGGCCGGGAACTGGCGATGTCCTTGATCTCCTTGAGCAGCTCGAACAGTGCCTCCTTGGTCGTGGCTGTTTCGACCGAGGCGGTGGCGGCGAACAATCCGGAGCCCTGGCGGAAGGAAAAGCTCGACCGAGCGTCGTAGGTGTACCCCTTGTCTTCGCGCAGGTTGAGGAAGATCCGACTGGAGGGCTGGCCGCCGAGCGCGCCGTTCATGACCAGAAGCGGGAAGTAGTCAGGCGTATTGCGGGGGACGCCCACGTGCGCCACAGTCAGGAGCGACTGCGCCGCCGCCGGCCTGTCAACCAGGTAGATCGTCAGCGGTTTGGGCGGCGGCGGATCGGGATACTTCCGCTCCGGCGGCTGGCCGGGCTTCCAGTCATGCAGTGCCTGCTCCAGCTTCGCCGTGATCGCGTCCGGCGTCGTATCGCCGGCGACGATCAGCGCCGAGTTATTGGGCAGGAAGACCGTCTTGTAAAAATGGACCGCGTCGTCGCGGCTCAGTCCCTTGACTGACGAGATCGTCTCGGTGCGGCCGTAGGGGTGACTCGATCCGTAGAGCAGCTTGGGAAGAACGAGGCGGGCGATTCCTGAGGCAGTCTCACGCCGCCGCAAGAGTGCGGCCAGCCGTTCCGTGCGGATTCGCGCCAATTCCTGCTCGCGGAACGACGGGTGCAACAGCACATCGGCGAACAGCTCGATTGCCTTGGCCTCGTGCCTGGTCAAGGTCGCGAGCGACAGGCTACTCGACTCCAGGCCCCCGCTGGAGCCAAGTGCGGCGCCGATCTCCGACAATTCGCCGGCGAGCTTGATGGCATCACGCGACTCGGTCCCCTCCCTCAAAAGGTGTGCCGTCATCGCTGCCAGGCCCTCCTTTCCCGGGGGCACCACGTCTTCGCCGCCTCGGCAGATCAGTTGCAGCGTCAAGGTCGGCAACCGGTGCTGCTCGGCGATCAGGACTTCGAGACCGTTTGAAAGCTTGCGGCGAACGACCGGCGGCGGAGTGAAGTGTGGGTTCGGGGCGACTTCCGGCACCTTGCTCCGGTCGAACGCGTCCTTGATCGCCGGCGCCGCCAGGGCCGTGCCGGCATCGTTTTCCGCTTGGCGGCCGACGATCACCTGTGCGGCCTTCGGAACAGGGGGCCGGCGGGATCCGAGAGACGCCGGGCTGCGCCGGCGGTCGGCGACGACCTCGGACGCCTTCGGAGTGGGGGGGCCAGGAATGATGTCGAGCCGCACACGTCCGCCCGTGAGGTGCTTTCTCGCCACCCGTCTGACGTCCTCGGGCGTGACGGCGAACAGCTTCTTCAAGCGGGCGGCATAGGCCGTCGGGTGGCCGAATTCGACATTGTTGGCATTCAGGAAATCGGCCAGCCGCGTCGCTGACTGGAGATTGAAGATCAGCGACGTCTCGTAAGCGTTCTGGGCTTTCACCACCTCGTCCTCGGTCGGCCCTCTGTTCTTGAGGTGCTCGATCTGCTCCTCCGCGATCCTGACCAGGTCGTCGAGTTTCTGGCCCGGACGGGCGGTCATCGTCACGACAAAGTTGCCGCGCACGTCGAACTGGCGGCTGGAGGCGATCGCCTGGACCGCCAGTTGCTTGTCGAAGACCAGCGCGCGATAGAGCCGGTTTTCCCTGGGGAGTTGACCGAGCACGGCAGCCAGGATCTGAAGCGCCTGGTCGTCGGCATGGCCGCGCTCGACGGTGGTCCAGAAGAGCTGCGTCCGCGCCTGCGAGACCGGCTCGGTCCTCGTGACGTACCTTGAGGTGACCATCAGTCGATTCGGTTTCAGCTTCCGCACTTTCGGCCCTGCGGGGAGCGGCCCGAAGTACTTTTCGACCAGCCGCTTGGCCTCCTGCGGATTGAAGTCGCCGGTGATGGCGAGGCTGGCATTGTTGGGCGTGTAGTAAGCTCGGAAGAACCCCGATACGTCGGCGAGACTGGCAGCCGAAAGGTCGGCCATCGAACCGGCGACGCCATGAAGATCTGGCTGGTCCGACGGGTTCAAGTCCGCGAGCATATTCTCCGTCGACTGCGCGTACGGCACGTCGTCAATCCGCTGCCGGCGCTCGTTTTTGACCACGGCGCGCACGTTGTCGAGCTTGCGCTGCGTCAAGGCGGGCAGTAGGAAACCCATGCGATCGGACTCCAGCCAGAGGGCCAGCTCCAGACCTCCCGAGGGCACGGTCTCGAAATAGTTGGTGCGGTCGACGCTTGTGCTGGCGTTAACCTGGGCGCCGAGCTTTTCGAGCAGGGTCTGGTACCTCTGATCGTGGTGTTCCGATCCCTGGAACATCAGGTGCTCGAACAGGTGGGCGAAGCCGGTGCGCCCCTTTTGCTCGTTCTTCGAGCCGACCTTGTACCAGATATTCACGCCGACCAAAGGCGCGGTGTGGTCCTCGTGCAAGAGGACCTCCAGACCGTTTGGCAGCGTGAATTTCTCGACCTTCAACTCGGGGATCCGTGGCTGGCGATCGGCTGCGTGAGCTGGCGCGGCCGTGAGGAGCGCCAGGAAGACCGCGGCGACGTGCGCTCGAATCAAGTGAGGCATGCTGTCACCCCCTGAGGTGCTCGGCCCCGATCATCCCTCGCCGGTGTTCCGACGACGCTCGCAGGCTTTGAACCAGGCTCGGGCACATCGCAGCTCGTCCTGCCGGACACGGATCTTCGGCCGTGCTCCGATCGAGTCCATTCCAAGGGGGACTCGACATGTGAATGATAACCGGAGCGAAGTGACTGCTCCAACGGATTTCCGGAAGGGCCCCGCTGCGCGCCGCGCGAGACGGGGCAGCCCCAGCTCGCGATGGGCTTCATCCCGTACCATCCGGCGCGGTATCTTCGACGTTGATTCATCGATTCAGAGCTGACGCCAAACCGGGAGTGTGATGTGATGGGAATCGCCGTACATTCCACAAACGATTTCTGCAATCGAGTGGCACTGCTTGGCGTCTTGCTGTTGACCGGGGTTGCGCGTGCCGCGGATCAACCGGCGAAAGAGAAGATCGACGCCAAATTGCTGGCGATTCACCGGGACGAGGCGAAACGGTGGGAGATCTTCGTCGATAGAGCGCGGACGAAAAAGGCCGACTTCGTGTCAGAGCCGGTCTACCGTTGGACCAACGCCTCCCGCGCCGACGGCCAGAGCGGGGCGATGTTCGTCTGGACGTTCGAGGGGCGTCCCGTGGCGCTGGGCGGGGTGTTTTCGAATCCCGAGGCGGGCCGTCGCATCATCATGCATGAGTTCCATGCCCTCGGGCCGCTGCGGCTCTTTCCGCGCCTCAAGGAATCCAACCTGGAATGGCTCCCCGGATCCGCTGTGCCCTTGCAGTTACTTGAGGGCGCGCCGGGGCCCGAGGCAACAGCCAAAGGGCGCACGCTCCAGATCCGGGAACTGGCCCGGGAATTCACGGCTCATACGGTTGACGACCTCGGAGAGCGCTGGCAACTGCGGCTATTATCCCGTCCGCTGTATCGGTATCAGATGGCTGAGGGCGGCGTGATCGATGGAGCCATCTTTGCATTCGTCAGCGACGCGGGAACCGATCCCGAGATCGTCTTGGTCCTCGAGGCGGTGAACGACGGAAAGAAGGAGACGTGGCACTACCGGACCGTCCGCTTCTCGATCTCGAGCCTGTACGTGCAGTACAAGGGGAAGGAGCTATGGAGGTCATTGCGGGACCGTGCGACGGGAATCATCGACAACCCGAACAATACCTACGGGCTGATCCGTGATCGATTGATTGACGAACTGCCGGAAATCCGTGGGCGCCCTTGACAAGGGCACGTGAGCCTCGTCGGCGCTGGCGGAATGTCCTTTATCGAGCCAGTCCGGCAAAAGGCGCACAACGGGCGATTGATTGGCGGCGAGGCGATTGATGACCTAGGGCGCAACACCCAGCAGGCGGAGCGTCTTGGTGTCAGGCTCACCCTGGAAATACGTTTCGAGCAGCCGATGGAACACCGACCCCGCCGGGGACACTCGGGCGAACAGGGTTGCGCACGACTTCAGCTTCATGTCGTCGGGAGAGCCGAAGATCTCGGACGCGGACCGCCCCTGCACCTCGAGCACCGCCTGGGCGCAGTCCCTCAGCCGCGGCCCGAGAACAGGGTGGTTCAGATACGCCTCGGCCTCGGCCAAGCTCTTGATCGCGTACCGCTTGGACATCGAGCTGAACCCCAGACCATCGAGCTGCGGGAAGATGTACCACATCCAGTGCGATCGCTTCCGACCGCTGCGGATTTCGGACAGCGCCTGCTCGTAATCGTCGGCCTGCGCCCGGACGAAGCGAACGAGGTTGTACGGGTCCGAACCGCCGCCGGGTTCATTTACGTCTGCCATAAACCGCCTCCGCGCGTCTGACAGCCAAGCTCAGCGCATCGACCCGCCGTGAGTTCGCACCGATGATACCAATACCGTGCGCGCTGGCCCGATCAGGATTTCCGTCCTCTGCGCGACCCGTTGGCAACCGGCTTGAGCTCGAAGTCGGTCACGCGCAACAGGTCTTGGCGTCAGATCCATGTCATGATCCACCCGCAAAACAAGTATCAAACCTCGGTCGCTTTATCTTTCCTGCTTGCAACAACGTCTCTCGTTTGTAAAAACCGCCCTATTCGGGAAGGACGGCGCATCTTGATGCCTGGCTACCCCCCCAACCGAGCCGGCGAGCCGGCATCCTTCGAACATTCAGCCCGACTGATGTTTACGGCAAAGGCACTCGATCGCGACGAGGCGAATGGACTCCGGCATGCCTGGACACCCGGTTTGCGGCACAGCAATTGCTAACAATCGCGGTCGCTAGATCATCTCTTGCTGCCCGCACTATTCACGTCTCGATGCACAGCGGGGTTCCTCGGTCAAGCGGTCGAACGACGTGGCTGGGGCTGATTCGGTCGCGGATGGGACTTGGGTCGTGATGGCGATCGTCATGAAGGCGATCAGCGTCGGCTCGAACAGGAGGTTCGCGATGGCCGCATGGAAGCCGCTGGCCCTGGGCATCACGATCTGGGGATTGACGGGAAGCGTGGTCCATGCCGACCCGATCTCGTGGCCCAGCGGTCTGAACGACTGGATGATCTACCTGGCCGCACCGAGCGGTGGAGGGAGTGTTGCGCCTCCCCCTGTGAGCTATCACGTCGTGAGCAGTCAGAACACGCCCGCCCAGCCGGTTCCCGTGTCGCCCTCACAACCCACACCAGTGCAACCGTCCCCGAGCGGGCCGGTGAACGTCGTTGCCAATACACCGTGGGTTGTCGTTCCCCCCACGCCGCCGGTTACGGTCAGCGCTCCGAGCTTGGCCGTGTCGGCTCCGGCACCCTCGCCGCCTGTTTCGACAGGTCCTGTCGACGGTTACATCAACCTCGGCGCCGGGCCTTATCCACTGGCGAGCACCATCACCACCGGGGGCACCCAGCCCTGGTATCAAAGCACGCAGATCGCCAGCCTCTTCGGTGGTCAGCCGACCACACAGCAAATCCAGAGCTTCGACAACACGATCCTTCAGCGGGTCCAGCAAACCTTCAGCCAGAGTGGCATTTCTGTCAGTTTGACCGACAACCCGAACGTCCCCGCCCTGCACACGATCAGCCTGGTCTCGAACAGCGCGAGCGCGTCGCTCGGCAGCGCGATCGGGATGACCCAGGTGGGTCACAGCGGCTTCAGCTTCATCGATCAAATCGCACCGTCGGCCCAGACGCTCGACCAGCTCGAATGGATCGTCGCCCACAACATCTCGCACGAGATGATGCTGGCCTTCGGGGTTCCCGAGAATTACGACCAGACGGGGAATTACGTCGACTCGAAGATGGCGAACTGGTCGATGATGGTGAACGCGAGCTCGACATTCAGCCCGGCTGCGGCCCAGGCTATCTCGCAGGCGCTCGCTATCCAGAATGATGGCAACACGGGATATCAGCTTGGCGCCCAGGAGGTCAATCCGTCGGCCGTTCCCGAGCCCGCCACGATTGGCCTCTGGATCATCGGTGCGGCGTCGGCCCTGGTGATGGCACGGCAGCGAAATCGGCGGCACCGCGCTGGGGAATGAATACGGAATCCGAAGAGAAGACCCTGTCTCGCGAGTCTGTGACGGTTGTAGCCCGGCTTGCCGAAGTTCGGTAACATACGAACTGGCCCACAGCCTCAAGAGACGCTCGACTCGACTGGCCAACGAGCCCACAACGCGAGAGAGGAGACAAGAATGCGCGGCCTGATCGCTTCGATCACACGGGTTTGGGCGACGACGGCGCTCGTCGTGCTGGCTGCTTCGGGATTCGCACTGGCCCAGGCAGAACCGAAGGCCCCCTCCCAACCGGCCAAGCCGGCGAAGCCGGCTGCCGCGGCCAAGCGAGCGCCGATCTATGACAAGCAGGCTGATGCCAAAGCCCAGGTTGAAAAGGCGATTGTCCGGGCGAAAAAGAACAATCAGCGAATCCTGCTGATGTTCGGCGGCGACTGGTGCGGGTGGTGTCACAAGCTCCACGAGCTCTTTGCCAGCAACCTCGCGATCAGAAAAACAATTTATAACGAATATGTATTGGTCATGATTGACCTGGAGTCGCCGAACGCGGCGGAGCTTTTGAAGACATGCAAGGAGGCGCTGAGCCCCGAGGAGCTGAAACAGGGTGTGGGCTATCCGTTCCTCGCCGTACTCGACGACGGGGGCAAGGTCATCAGGGCGCAGCGGACCAACTCCCTGGAAGAGGGCGACCATCACGACCCGCAACGCGTCGAGGAATTCCTGAGCCGGTGGATGGTCCCACGCCAGGACGCAAAGGCCTTGCTGACGAATGCACTGTCGCGCGCGAGCTCGGATGACAAGCAAGTTTTTCTGACCTTCGGAGCACCGTGGTGCGGCTGGTGCCACCGCCTCGAGGACTGGCTGGCCCAGCCCGAGGTGTCGAGTATCGTCGAACGCGACTTCGTCGTCACCAGGATCGACATCGAACGGATGACTGCGGGCAACGACGTCATGTTGCAATTTCGAGGTGACGCGCGCGGTGGAATCCCCTGGTATGTGATCCTCGACGCCAATGGCAAGAAGCTGGCGACCTCTGACCAACCCGGCAGCAACATCGGATATCCGGCCTCACCCACCGAGATCGACCAGTTCCTGGCGTTGCTGAAAGGACAAGTCCATCACATCGATGCCAGGGGGCTCGACCAGCTTCGAAAATCGCTGAACGAAAACGCGGAGAAGATCAAGCAACAGGCTCGCCGCTGAGCCAATCGTCGTTCCTGTGAGCACCCGCTCACCCGGGCAAGTTTGGGATCCGCACCCGGCACGGCGATCTCGGCAATTTTCAGATCGACGGTCGCAATTCAGCGATGGGAATCCTCTATCACGGTGGAACAGCGTCAAAACCATCGTGAGGTCGACCGTGCAAAACTGCGCGAGGGCGGACGCAGACATCATTCGGGCGGTGCTCCGGGGAGACCGGGAGGCCTTCGCGGAGTTGGTCGCACGGCATGAGCGCGCGTCGTGGGTGACCGCCTGGAAGGTACTACGCGACCACCAAGCAGCGTACGACGCGGCGCAGGAAGCGTTCCTGCACGCGTTTGGTCACCTCGCAGAATTACGCGACCCGGCCCGGTTCGGGTTCTGGCTCCTCCGGATTACCCGCCGAGAGGCCGTCCGCCTGGCGCGAAAACGCAGCCGCGAACCCGCACGGTCGCTCGGCGACCTCGTTCATAACGCAACGGAACGACAATCCGCTCAGAGTTTGCCGGTGGATGCCGAGGAGCTGCTGTCGGCCGTGGCCGGGCTACCTCGGCATGAGCGCCTGGTGGTGACGATGCGTTATTTCGACGGATGTTCGGTAGCAGAGGTCGCCGAGGCGCTTGGGCGGCCTGTCGGCACCGTGACCAAACAGCTTTCCCGCGCCGTCGAGCGACTCAAGAAACGTCTCAACGAGGTGATCCCATGACCCCGCAAAAGATCGGCGACCGCCTGACGCGGCTGCGTGAGGAATGGCCTGTACGCTCGATGACGGATGACGTCATGGCCCGCGTACGGAACCTGGAACTCCCGGTGACGTCACTGCGCCGGCCGCGTCGCCACGCCCTGGCGGCGGCGGGCCTGGGCGCGGCCGCGGTGGGGTTTGCCGTGGCATGGATCTACGTCGCGAGCAGCCCGAAAACGTTGATGGCGGCCGTGCAAGAAGGCCTGTCGCATTCGCGTTCGGCTCACCTCATCCTCACTCGAACAGACGATCAGGGCAAATCGCACCGCGCCCAAGCCTGGTATCGCCGGGATGAGGGCTTCCGGGTCGAATCGCCCGAAGGAGTGATCGTCGACGACGGCAAATACGAATGGACGTGGGCCACGCCGGCCGACAAGGACAAGGAACTGATCGTCATCCGCCAGCCGGGCGACAAGGTCAGCTTCACGCGCTGGATTACACAGTGGCTTGCGCTTCCCGACGTCCGGACCGGCTCCAGAACACGCTTGCTCGAAGAGGATCGTGTCATCGACGGTGTTCCGTGCCAGGCGATGATCCTGACTCCACCCACGCACGACCCCGACCTTCCCCCGTCAGTAAATCCCCCCGCGGTGCGAGCGATCGCCCTGGCTGACGCCGGACAGCGGGTCCACGAGATCACCGTTCAAGCCAACAAGAATGACCACTGGCAGCCTGGGTTGACGATCCGGATCGAGTACGACTCCGACGTTCCGAGCGAGCGCGTGTCACTTCGGCTGCCGGAAGGGGCGCGGGTGATCGATGCAGAAACCGCGTTTACCGAGTACTATCCGCTCGACAAGGCGCTCGCCCGCATCGAGCTCGGCGGCCTCTTGTTCGGAGTGCACGACGTCCGTCCGCTGAAAGATGGCGAGGGATATTACGTCGTATCATCGGTCCGCGGCACGCCCGAATACTTGAAAAACTATCCTCCTGCACGGCGGCGTGTGAATATGAACGTTCCTGTGATTCTCGACGTCGCATCCCAACCAAGATGGAAACAGCTCGGAGACGCATACGATCGCATCGCTATCGCCGAAGCGACGCGTGAAGGTGTCGAGGTCTCCTGGTGGCTCGTCATCCCTCGCCGTTATTTTGTGGTCAAGAACGGCAAGAAAGAGTTCTTGCCCGCGAGTTCAGCCAACGACGCCGATCGACTCGACAAATCTCCAGGCAAGGTGCGCATCCCGTTGGAAGCGACTTATCGGGACAGAGCCCACCTCGATCGTAACGGCGCGATGCAGAGCGTTTTCAAGTGGATCGACGTTCCCGTCCCATCAGATGTCGGCCCCGAAACCTTGGAACACATTGCCGCGCGGGCGAGACGCGATGTTCTGGTGATGGTTCGAGGAAACCTGGGCGGCCTGTTTGGCATCGCGTCGGAAACACCGCGCCAGCCCAGAAACCTCCGACCCATTTCGAGTTTCGACCCCGACCGAATGACCGACGCCGATTTCACCATCGCCATCCAGCGCGGGATCGATGACCTTCGCTCCCTCGACGAGTGTCATGAAATCGCTCCAGACGAGCCGGCGCCGCGGAACGGCGAGAAGTGAATCGAGCCTGGTCGCGAAAAATCGACGAGCCGATGCCCGGGTCACTTTCCCGTGTGCCGAACGACTCGGACGCCAAGTTTGCTCTTTGTCTAACAAAGGTGTAACATTTGGTGGGCGATATGCGGTGCTTCGGTCACGATCCCGAACGGGGAGAGGAAGAGCGAGATGGAACGACTTCGATTCGGCCATCGCCATGGAGTGGGCCTGACGCGCCGCGAGCTGGTGCAGGTCGGGTTTTCAGGACTGTTGGGGATCGGCCTTCCGTCGGTCTTGGCCAGGCAGTCGAGTGGGGCGTCGGCAACAGGGTCGGCCAGGGCAAAATCCGTCGTGCTGATCTTCTTGACGGGAGCTCCCAGTCATCTGGACACATTTGACTTGAAACCGGAGGCTCCGGAGGCGATTCGGGGCGATTTCCGGGAGATTGCCACCCAGGTGCCCGGAGTCAGATTCTGCGAGCATCTGCCGGGGTTGGCAGCCCGGTCTTCCAAGCTGGCCGTCGTCCGGTCGATGACCCATGGGGTGCCGAGTCACGAGATCGGTACGCACATGATGCTGACGGGCATCAACGCATTGCCGCCTGGCTCGACACACATGGCTTCGCGATCGGACTGGCCGTGCTTCGCTTCGGGGCTCGATTTCGTCCGACCCAGGCAGGACGGCGTGCCCAGCGGAGTGCACTTGCCAACCTACTTGAACAATGGCTACGGCTTTTCGGGGCAGAATGGAGGCATACTCGGTCCCAGGTTTGATCCGTGGCAAATCAAGGAAGACCCGAACGACGCGGGGTTTCGGGTTGAGGACCTGTCGCTTCCGGTGGGCTTGACCGTCGAGAAGATCGGTCGGCGCCGGGCACTCTTGGAAGAGATCGACGCGCAGACAAACGCGGTCGAGCGGCTGGGAACGGGCCGTTCGTTCGGCGGGATTCAGGACAAGGCGTTCACGATGTTGACCTCGGGCCGGGTCAAGCGGGCGTTCGAGCTGGATCGCGAGGATCCGCGGCTGCGCGACCGTTACGGGCGCCACCTCTTTGGTCAATCACTCTTGTTATCGCGCCGGCTGATTCAAGCGGGTGTACCGATCGTGCAGGCGAATATGGGCCACATGAACAACTGGGACACGCACACCGACAATTGCGGGCAGCTCAAGACGCGGCTGTTGCCGCCTCTGGACCAGGGGGTCTCGGCATTTCTCGACGATCTCGAGGCCCATGGACTGCTGGATGAGACGCTGGTGGTGATGGTGGGAGAATTCGGCCGCACGCCCAGGATCGGCCAGAGCAGCACGAATGACGCCTCCCAGCGCACCGGCCGCGACCACTGGGCCGGGGTCTTCTCGGCCGTCTTCGCCGGCGGCGGGGTGCGCGGCGGCCAGGTCATCGGCCGGTCGGACAAGATCGCCGCGTACCCGGCGACCCGCGGCTACTATCCGGCCGATCTCGGTGCGACGATTTATCTGGCACTCGGCGTCGATCCGGCGAGCGAGGTTCGAGACCAGCTCGGGCGTCCTCTTCAGCTCAACCGGGGCGAGATCATGACGGCCTTGTTTGATGGAACGGCCGCGTGACCAGGGATCGTGTGATCAATAGATGCCAGGCGGCCGCTTGATCACGAGCAGTTCGGTCTTCTCGATCTCGAACAAGGGAAGCAAGGTCTCGCGCCCGTACTTGGGAACGAGTAGCTCCTTGACCCGAGGCGGTGTAAAGTTGGCGAACGGGAACAGGTCCTCACTGGAAAGCAAGCAGAGCACGGGCTCGCGCCTGGGTAGCAGCCGGAACCGAGACGTTCGCAGAGCACTCCCATGCTCGTTGCGAGTCTCCTTGAGATTCTGCCGGGCCATCTCCTCGGAAATCGCGGTCCGGAGCCGCTTCTTCTGTTCCTCGAGATAGGACTCCTGGTCCAGAAGCGCGCCGTATTCTTGAATGAGCTTGCTCAGTTCGGACATGTCGTTTGTCTCCCTCGAGGGGTCCACATTCGTCGTAGGGCCTCTCAAGAGATCATAGGCGAAGTCGCGAGCGATGAAAACGACGCCTCGAAGAACGGCGCCGTCATCAACGAGCTGACACGGTCATCACCAGTCGATCCCGACGCCCGACATTTCCTTCATCTGATTTTTGGGCGGTTGCGTGATCCGGCGGGCGGGACTCCCGTTCTCGGCATCGACGATGAGTACCGCTGTGTCTCCCGGAGTCATGGAGACGACGGCAATCCGCTTGCCGTCGGGCGACCAGCAGGGTGAGCTCAAAGACACGCCCGCGTCCGCTTCCAGGATGAGCTTGCTAGGGCCCCCCTCCCGATCCACCACGCGGACCTGTGATCTTCGATCCCCGGTTGGGAAAGGCGCACCGGTCAAGAAGGCGATCCGCCGGCCGTCGGGCGAGAAACGAGCGTCGACGTTGCCCGTATCCCGTTCCCCGAGGCGAACCCGCCCGGAGCCATCAGTCTTCACGCGGTAGATCTGAAACTTGCGAGGGTCGGGATCGGGAGGCACCCCCAACGTGTTGGCGAGCCATTCGGTTCCATCGGGCGACCAGCTACTGAGAAGTTCATTCCCAGAGAGATGCAGCCGCGCGAGCGTCCTCTTGTCCAGGTCGACCACGTAATTCTCGTTCGCGGAGAGCTTGTTTTGACGATGAAAGGCAACCTTTCTGCCGTCGGGAGACCAGCAAGCGACTCCCATGCCGATCATGCCGCCGGCGTTGCCGATCAACATCTCGCGATTTCGACCATCGGCATCCATGACCCAGAGGTTGATGCCCTCGCTTCCCTGGATCGTCGCTGGGGGCAGCAAAAAGGCAATCCGCCGTCCGTCGGGCGAGATGCGGCCGCTCCAGGCGTGGCCGGGAAGCTCGGCGATTGTCCTGGGGGCGCCGCCATCGGGATCGAGGACACGGATCAGGTGGACATCCGGGACGTCGAGCTTACCTTCGCCGAAGATCACGACCTTGCCCTTGAGGGAAGCCACCTGGCCGCCCTGCGCCCTGGGCGGGCCGTCACCGGCAATCTGGATCACCACCGGGACATCGACACCGGTTGCTGGCGCGACAAGTGCCGCCCGTTGCTCGGGTCCGCCCCTGGATCGATCTCCCTGCAATTGTCGTGCAACTCCCAAGGCACCGGTGGCGATCAACCCCCCTGCTAGTAACGCCGCACTGGCCAGCTTCCACTTGGTCACGAGCATGGCTCTCAATGTCCCCTCGGCAAGAGTGACGACTCCGGTGGAAACTGCGCCGCCTGCTGCGCTCCCCGCGGTGGCCGAGACGGCCAGGCGGGCCGTGGAGCTCAGGAGAGCCGGCGGTACCATGGCCCCGGCCGCCTCCGAGGAGAGCGCCGCCCCGAGTGCTCCCAATCCAGGGGCCGCGCCGCGCCGCTTGAGCGTGGCTCGCAGCCGGTCTCGGCCCCGCGATAATCGACTGGCAACCGTGCCCACCGGGCAGCCCATCAACAGCGCGGCCTCGGCGCATGTACGACCTTCCATGTCGCAGAGCAAGATCGGCGTGCGGTACCGATCCGGCAGTCGATTGACCTCATCGTGCAGGATGGCGGCCAGGTCGTCCCGCTCGCCGTCCTGGGTCTCACCGGCAATGTTCGCGGCCGTTTGTTGGTCGAGACTACGCCGCCGTGTCGCCAAAGCCCTGGCCCGTCCGGCGGCGCGGCAGGCGACACGATGCAGCCATGGCCCCAATGAGTCACGTACCCATAACGACCCGCGCTTGCGGACAAGGACCAGGAAGGTTGCCTGGAAGGCGTCCATTGCTTCGTGATCGTCGCGCAAAATGCCTCGGCACGCGCGGAGCACCATGGGGCCATGCCGCTCAAGCAGGGTCGCGAACGCCAGCTCAGCGGTCTCGCCCCGGTGGGCGGCAAACCGTTCCAGCAACTGCGAGTCCGTTAGCCCGGAACAGATCCCGGAATCGAGGAGTGTGGCGAGATACTTCGGAGAAGACCCGGTCAGGTTATGTGTCATGAACCCCGCTCCCTGCATGATTCGTTGCGCTCATACCTATAAAGCCGCAGAGCCGGCGAATTTATCCAAACTTGTTCGGAGAATCTTCGAGCTGGCCGAGTCGACAGCGAATGAGTTGGGCGGTTCCGGCCTACTGGTGCCTCGTGGCGGCCTGCCTCTGGTGATGAGCGATTGCCGGCTGGGGTGCGTGGATGACCCAGTGCGCAAATCCCGACCAGATCGAGAAAAAGCGTCACCAGGACGAGCGAGGGACCGTAAAATAGGTGGGCGAGTCGCCAGTTGAGATCATGCCTTGCCCAGGGCGCACAGGTCCACCCCGAGCACCTCGGGCGGTCAGAATTGCCGAAAGCGCGGATAACCCCGCGCAGGC
Source organism: uncultured Isosphaeraceae bacterium (assembly GCA_963781785.1). Taxonomy (GTDB): domain Bacteria; phylum Planctomycetota; class Planctomycetia; order Isosphaerales; family Isosphaeraceae; genus CAWAHD01. The sequence continues at coordinate 4,534,568 of CAWAHD010000002.1, forward strand.
AAGAGAGGAGCCAGGTCGCATGCTTGGTTTGTGGGAATTGCGCCGGACTTACCCAATTCGCGCGGCGATCTCGGGCTTTGTGATGGCTGCCCTGGTTGCGGGTTGCGGTTCGGACCGGAGGGAGCCCTTGCCGGAGCAAGCGAAGACGCCCGGAGAACTGAAACCGCCGAACCTGCCCAAGGGCTCGCAGCCGCTGGCCAAGAACGTCAATCCGAACGCTCCGCGCAGTATCAAGGAGATGCAGCCGAAAGACTGACCCTGCGGGGCAGGGTTCCCGGCTGCGCCAGGTCGAACACGCGTCGAGCCCAATTTGAGAAGGCTGTCATCCTTCTTTTTCTCGTCCCGCGGGAGGTCGTCATGATCCAGGCATCGCCACGGCAGTCACCGGTCCGGGGATTCACGTTGATCGAATTGCTGGTGGTGATTTCGATCATCGGGGTCCTGATCGCCTTGCTCTTGCCGGCGGTGCAGGCCGCGCGCGAAGCCGCCCGCCGATCCCAGTGCGTGAACAACCTCAAGCAGATCGCCCTGGCCGCAGTCAGTTACGAGACCGCGTTTCACTCGTTTCCCCTCGGGTTCAACCTTCAGTATTATCCCGGCTACACCCTCGGCATTTTCCCGTGGGGCAAAGGGTCGTACGCCGATGGCTTTGGTCCGCTCGTGGGTTTGTTGCAAAACCTGGAACAGGTTCCCCTGTATAATTCCATCAACTACGGCATGGGCCCCTATGTCGCTGCCAACACCACCGTGTTCGCGACCAGCATCTCCAGCCTCTGGTGCCCCAGCGACCCTTTGATCAGCACGCAGCTCTCGGACACGGCTAACGGTTTCGATGGCTCGACCATGACGCTCCGGTACACCAGCTACGCCGGCAATCTCGGTAGCCTGGTCTACTTCCCCACGGTGACGGACCCCAATTTCAAGGCCAAGCTTCTGGCAAACAAGGGGATGTTCTTCTATATTGGCACGCCAAGCTGGCTGCCGGGCGCGATCGGGAGCATCAGCGGCGTGCGGATCTCTCAGGTCACCGACGGCGCCAGCAACACCATCCTGTTTGGCGAGCATCCGCACGCCCGGAACGGCTCCGCGACCGGCAACAATGATATCCATCGCTGGAATTGGTGGGTTTCGGGCGACTACGGCGACGCGACGTTCTCCACTTTCTTCCCACCTAACTATTTCCAGCAGGACTTGGGCCAGCAGTTCCTGAATGGTGCCGTCAGCGGCTTCCGGAGCAACGATTTCGTGATGACCGCGGGGAGTTTCCACCCTGGCGGGGCCAACTTCGCCTTCGTCGACGGGTCGGTGCACTTCATCAAGACCAGCGTCAACTCGTGGACCGGTTACTCGCTCACGCTGAACGCCACCGGTTTTTGGGTCATCCCTCCTGCCCCTTTTACGAGCGGAATCTATCAGGCTCTCGGCACGCGGAACGGCTCGGAGGTCGTGAGCTCGGACATGTATTGAAAAGGGGTCGAAGCCGCGGGCGGCGCGTTCTCGTGTCGCGCGTTGGTTCTTGTTCATGGCGAAAGGGACCTGATCAGCCCGTCCACCTCGCCGGAGCTGAGCTTCCGGACCGTGCGATCGAGCATCTGACGAAAATGGCGGATTCCCTCGATCGAACCCGGGAACCCGACATTTCCCAGCGGGCCATCGCTGGTTGCCAGGACCGTGCCGTCGGGCTCGGTGATCGCCAACCAGGGGATGCCGTCTGCTGATTTCCAAGGGAGCTCAGCGATCACTTCGCTGACATGGTCGTCAACCTGGTCCAACACCTTTCCCGATCTTCGGTACGAACGGAGACGTCGAGATCCAGACCACCAATCGCCTTGCCATCCAGGTCGATCACGCGAACGGTGAGCGCGCCGGGTGGGAGCAGCTCCAACCGGGTCGTGTTTGGAAAGGGGCGATTTCCCCAACCCCAAGCGATACCGACCCCGAGATCTCGGTGCCAGGCGAACAACCATCCAACTCCCTCGCTCGCGGGGAACCAGAGATTCGCCTTGCCGTGCCGATCGGTGACACCGCGGACTCGGGAGCTTTGCCCCCCCGCGATGACGTGTGCCCCTTCCACGGGGCGTCCGTCAGACAGGACCGTGACCTCGTGTGTCTGCGCAGGCGCGAGCGACATCTCGACCGGGGATGCAAAGGCGGTGCGAGCGGCGGCGGACGAGACGACCAGCCTTGCTTGATGCGTCCCGTCTGCCGAAATAGCAAGCAGCCGGCAACCGAGCGCAAATACACCATGAAGCTGGAACTGGCCGCTGTCGTTCGTGCGGACGAGGATCGTCGGCTCTTCCGCCGCGGTCATTACTTCGACGGTCGCTCCCGCCGCCGGCGAACCGTCCGGCATGCGGACTGTTCCGTTGACAGGTACCCCTGTGTGATCGTCACGGGCGGCCTGATCGGAATCGACGGCCGGGTGGGACTGGTTCTTCGGCCCAGAATGCGTCGAAGGAGCGGTGGTGGCATTGCTCTTCGTCTGCTGGTCCCGCGTGGCCCCGCGCGGCGCGGCGCCAGGGGCCTTTTGTGGAAGGAGTCCCATGCCCGCGACAGCGACCCCGGCGCCGAGGATCACAGCCGCGGCGATTCTGATCTTGGACGTGAGCATGGCTCGGAGCACTCCTTCGGAAAGGACGCTGACCGTCGCCGAGGCCGCCCCGGCGACGGGACTTCCATCCGCGACCCGCTGCGCGGCCGTGAGCGTGACTCGCAGTAGGCCGGGCGGGACCGCCGCCCTGGCCGAACCTGCCGGTGATGGGGTGCCCACGAGCACCGCCGAAGGGGCGAGCCCGCGCCGGCTCAGGCCGACGCGCAGCCTTTCCCGCGCCGCTGCTAGCCGGCTATTGACGGTCCCCAGCGGACATCCGAGCCGTCGCGCTGCCTCCTCGTGATTGAGGCCCTCGAGATAGCAGAGCACCACCGGCCGGCGATACCGCCAAGGCAGGCGGAGGATTTCCTCGTCGATCACGGCGCAAAGCTCGCGCCGGCCCAGATCATCGGCGGGATCGGCGGCCACGCGCTCAGCCGCCGGCGGGGTCGGCGTGTCCGTGTTGGCGCGGGTTCGCAGCGCGATTCGATAGGCCACCTTGTACAGCCAGGTGCCCAGCAGGCGCCGGTTCCTCAAGGAGCCAGCCTTCTGAACCAGTACGAGGAAAGTGGCCTGGAAAGCGTCGCCGACATCGGCGGGGTCGGCCAGCAGGCGGCGGCAGGCGCCCAGGACCAGCGGCCCGTGCCGCGCCACGAGCGCCGCGAACGCCGTCTCGTCGCGCCGGTCGACGAACTGCTCCAGTAACTGGCCATCATCCAACCAGGTGGCGGTGCCGGCGCTGAAAAGCGTGCGGAGCTGCTGGAGTACGGTACTCGACTGCGTCGCTGCCATGGAGCTTCCCCCGAGAGTCGTTCACCACGTCTATCAGGTTAGAGCCCGGGTGGGGACGTTGCTATCGAACAAAAAAGAAAGGACACGCATTTTTGAAGGGAAGAGACGGAGCGGAGTCAGTTGCCTGGTCAACTGAGGCTGGCACGAAGTCCTCGCGGCAGCCACTTTTTTGAACCCGGTCGGTGATACCCTGCGCTTGATCGGGCGTGCGCAGGCCCCGGTGGCCCGGATTTTTCTGCGACACCCCGGAATTTGCCGACGATGCCGCCCCGGCGACCGATTGGCTGGCTCGGTGTGCCGTCGCCGACCGACCAAAAAAGGCCGATCTCCACGAACGGTCAGTGGCAGAGTCGCACCTGCTTGTTTAATTTGGTCCGCAACCCAGGTCCAGAACCCCAGATCGTGAATCGTCATCATCGCCACGGGCCGGGGACTCGCCTGAGTGCGGGCGTGTCGCCTCGAGCCCTGCGGTCCTTGCCTTCGCAAGAAGTTCCGCGGAAAATGCCGGCGGATTCCTTGGTCGTTTTTTCGGAGGGGACAATGGCGGAGATGCCGCACGGACTTACGGTCATCCTGGGGCGGGCCTGGCTCGCCGGCCAGCTCAGAGGGAGCGACAGATGACGCCGGAGCGCGGGCAACGGATCGGCGAGCTGTTCGAGGCTGCGGTCCGGATCAACCCCGCCGGGCGGGAGGCCTGGCTGCGCGCCGCCTGCGGAGCGGACGATGAGCTGCGGACCGAGGTTGGTCGGCTCCTGGCCGAGGACGAACGGGTGCACCGGAGCGCGCTCTTGACTCCCCCCCAGGCGGCGGGTCCGCCGTCGGATCGGACGGAGAGTGAGCCCCCCGGTGTCGAAGCCCCCTCGCAAACGCCGGAGCCGGCCGGTGGATCCGGTGACGGGCCGGCCAACGAGAGCGCCGGCTTGGCTCCCAGCCGGGCGATTGCGTCGCAGAAGGAGCAACAAACGATCTCCGAGCTCTCGGACGCCGTGCGGGCACGACTGTGCGAGCTGCCGATCGTCTACATCCTCATCCTGGCGGCCTCGACGCTTTGGACTCGCGGCGTCCTCGGGCGCGAGGACGCGACGATCGCTTATGTCGACGGCACGATCATCCTGGCCCTGATGGGCCTCATCGCCCTGCTCTGGAGCCGGTGCCCGATCCCGCTGACCTCGCTCCAAGCCCTGGAGCTGGGGGCGGTCGGCCTGCTTGCCGGCCGCGTCACCTTCGTCGAATACCGGCAGATACTGAGGTTCTCGCAGCGTGGTGACATGATGACGGCTCCGATGATTTTCAAGAATGTCGTGCTGCTGACCGCCGTCCTGATCCTTACCTACGGGCTCTACGTCCCCAAGACGTGGCGCCGCGCCGCGCTGGTGGCCGGGCCGCTGGCGCTGTTGCCGTTCGCGACCCTCTCGGTGCTGGCGCTAGAGCACCCGGCGGCGATGGCGTGGCTCTGGGAGGGTTGGCTCGACAGCCAAACCCCGCGGGCCCTCCTGTTCGCCTTCGACGCGCTGATCCTCGCGATCCTGGCCGTCGGCTCAGCCTACGGAGCCCGCACGATCTTCCGGCTGCGCCGGCAGGTCGCCGAGGCCCGGCAGTTGGGCCAGTATCGCCTCAAACGGCGTCTCGGCGCCGGCGGAATGGCGGAGGTCTACCTGGCCGAGCACCAGCTCCTGAAGCGCCCCTGCGCCGTGAAGTTGATCCGGCCGGGAGTTGTGACCAACGCCCGGGCGGTGCAGCGGTTCGAGCGCGAGGTCCGCCTCACCGCCAGGCTCTCGCACCCGAACACCGTCGAGGTCTACGACTACGGCCGAACCGAGAACGGGACGTACTACTACGTCATGGAGTACCTCCAAGGCCTCAGCCTGGAGGAGTTGGTGTACCGCCTCGGCGCGCTACAGCCCGGGCGAGTGGTCTACCTGCTGCGGCAGGTCTGCGGGGCGTTGCGCGAGGCGCACTCCGCCGGCCTGATCCACCGCGACATAAAGCCGTCGAACATTTTCGCCGCGCGCCCGGGTGGGCTTGGGGATTTCGCCAAGCTGCTCGACTTCGGGCTGGTCCTGCCCGCGGCGATCCTCGGCGAGGCGACCTTGACCGGGGAGAGGACGATCCTGGGCACACCCGATTACATGTCGCCTGAGCAAGCCAAAGGCGGCCATAAGCTCGATAAGCGAAGCGACATCTACTCGCTGGGGGCGGTGGCCTACTATCTGCTTACCGGCCGGCCGCCATTTCAGGCCGACGGGACGACCGCCGTGCTGATCGCCCACGCCCGCGACCCGGTCGAGCCCCCGTCGCGGGTCCGCCCTCGCATTCCCGAGGACCTGGAGCGTGTCGTACTAAGATGTCTGGCCAAGTCCCCTGACCAGCGTTTCCCTGACGCCGAGGCCCTGGAGAAAGCCCTGGGCGCGTGCGCCTGCGCGGGATTGGGACCAGGGTCGTGCCACCCAGTGGTGGCAAGACGACTTCGGCGACCCGCGCTGACGTGTTCGGCCCAGGGAATGGCCTCCCTTTCCTGTTGCGCGCCCCGGTCCGACGACACGGAAGCATCGAGCACACGATTGGGCGCGTCGGTCGATGAAAGAAAAGAGGACGGGCCCCATGCGCGAGCTGAAACACGGTCGAAAGGCGCAACCAAAACTGTCAACTGTTTCAGCGCGTGAGGACGGGTCCAACAGCGCTGGCTTGGCCGCACTGACCCAGGGCCTCGGTATCATGCGGGCCGATGGAATAATCGAAACGTCGGTCGGCGTCGATCGTGATGAGCCGGGTATCGCGGGTTCGGTTGAGCGTGACGGAAATACCGTTTATGCGGGGCTGCCGCGCAATCCGGCGCGGTTCGTCGCCGAACGCACGGGGTGATTCAGACCGATAACTGATAAACCTGGCATGGTCTCAGCTCGCGAGTGATCTTGGAGACCAGGACCACGTTCGGACGTTTCCTTGGCACGAGAGCTCGGAGCTGGTCAAGATGCCAATGATCTCTTATGCGCAGAATCAAGAGGATGTGCTGCTCCGACGCGTATTTCCGGATTGCCACGATGGCTTCTACATCGATGTCGGTGCCAACGATCCCATCGTGAGCTCGGTCACGAAGCATTTTTACGATAGGGGCTGGCGCGGCATCAACATTGAACCTCAGAGGGGGCCCTACAGGCGCCTCCGTACCCAGCGCCCTCATGACATCAACTTGAATATCGGAGTGTCCAATAGCGAGACAACTTTAGAGTTACTGGAGTGCCTCTCGAACGATGAACTGTCGACGTTCTCACCGGAGTTGGCCAGGGTGTGGCGTGAGCAGGGGATGGAGTTTGTCGACCGGCACGTGCCTGTAATGACTCTGGCACGGGTGTGCGAGGACCATGTCGATCGACCCATCGACTTCTTGAAGATCGATGCCGAAGCCCACGAGCGCGAAGTGATCGAGGGGGGCGACTGGAACCGCTGGCGGCCACGCGTCATTCTGGTCGAGGCGACATCGCCGGACCGATGGGAGCCCATGATCCTCGCCGCCAACTACCACTTCGGAGCCTTCGACGGACTCAATCGGTATTATGTCCGCGCGGAGGACCGTCAACTCCTCGCAGCATTCAACGCTCCTGTCTGTGTCCTCGACGACTATATTCCGTACCAGCACCAGGCGAGGATCGACGAACTGAGTGCCCGGCTCGCCCTCTCCCAGGCGCTGATCGAAGAACTTTGTGGCCATATGGGTGGCTGCAAGGACCTGGGACCCAACGCGCTCGGCATCGCGGTGGGGATCCATCGCATGGCGGCCCGATTCCCGAGGCTCTCTTCCGCGGTCAAGCGTATCACACGAATCGGAGCTTGATCGAGACGACCGCGTCTTGAGCTTGACTCGCCCGAGAGCGCTCGTTTTCGTGGTGCAGGCGCTCTGCGCCTTGAACCTTGGCCCCGGCTCCTCTCAAGGGAGAAGGCGACCGGTGCCGTCGGCGCGTGGGTGCGGCTGCGGCCGAATCACGGGTGCGGAGGCACACGACCGTGGTACAATCCTGAACAAGGAGGCCACCCATGCCGATCCACGACTGGACCCGCGTTTCAGCCGGGACTTTTCACGACTTCCACCAGGGGTGGACGATCGAAATCCGCAACACGTTGAACAGCGGGATTCTCCCGGACGGCTATTACGCCATGGCCAACCAGCGGGTCAGTGGGCCGGAACCCGATATCATCGCACTTCGATTACGCGCCCCTGAAGCCAAGGGTGGGCTGGTCGTCGCGGAAACACCTCCACGGATAGAGCGCGCTGCCCGGGTCGAAACCGAGGCCGCCCTGTACGCGCGAAAAGCCAACCGCATTGTGATTCACCATGAACTCGGCCGCGTTGTGGCGATGATCGAGGTCGTCTCGCCCGGTAACAAGGACACCAAGCACGCCGTTGCCTCGTTCGTCGCCAAGGCGGTCGACTTCATCCGCAACGGGATTCACTGCCTGGTGATTGACCTGTTCCCTCCCGGACCTCGCGACCCACAAGGCCTAGCCCAGGCCATCTGGGACGAACTGGGCGGCGAGTCGCTGGGAACTCGACCGGCTGACAAACTCCTGGCTGTTGCTGCGTACGATGCCGGCAATGCGTTGACTGCCTACGTCGATGCACTCGCCGTGGGGGACCTTCTGCCGGATGCCCCGTTGTTTCTTGCACCGGGCTGGTACGTGAATGTTCCGCTCGAACAGACCTACATGGCCTCGTGGGACGTGGCCCCCAAGCCGATACGCGACCTGGTCGCACCGCCCTAGAACGGCAGTGCAGCAGCAATAAGTATGCCCCTTCGCCTTGCAAGTTCTCGGGTTCGAGTTCCTTGCTGGCAGCTCGGGAGGATGTCCGGTCGCCTGGCCCGGCGCCGTTTGGCGATTGGCAGCATGAGCGCTGCCGAAGATAATGGCATGAGCTGCCAGATCATCCCTCGCAGAACGGACGAAACGGTTCATGGCCGAATTTCAGCTTGAGAGTCCATTTGCGCCGGCGGGCGACCAGCCCGAGGCGATCAACGGGTTGATGGAAGGCTTGCGCAATGGCCGGCCGAACCAGACACTCCTGGGGGTCACCGGCTCGGGCAAGACCTTCACCATGGCCAACGTGATCGCGCAGTACGGCCGCCCTGCCCTGGTCATGTCACACAACAAGACGCTGGCGGCCCAGCTCTACGCCGAGTTCAAGGAGTTTTTCCCCAGGAACGCCGTCCGTTACTTCGTCAGCTATTACGATTACTACCAGCCCGAGGCCTACATTCCGCAGCGCAACATCTACATCGAGAAGGACGCTGCGATCAACCAGGAGATCGAGCGGTTGCGGCTGGCCTGCACAAGCGCGCTGGTCAGCCGGCCCGACGTGGTGGTGGTCGCGAGCGTCTCCTGCATTTACGGCCTGGGCTCGCCGGAAGATTACCGCAAGATGATGGTCCGCCTGCAACTCGGAGACCTGATCGACCGCGACCAGATGCTCCTGAGATTTGTGGACATTCAGTACGATCGCAACGACGTCGCATTCGAGCGCGGCAAGTTCCGGGTGCGAGGCGACGTGGTCGAGCTGTGGCCGGCCAACGAAGAAATCGGCTACCGGATCGAGCTATTCGGGGATGAGATCGAACGCCTGGCAACGATCGACCCGCTGACCGGCCAGGTGCTGGAGACGCACCGGGAGATGTATGTCTACCCGGCCAAGCACTTCGTGCTTCCCGAGGAACGGGTCAAAGAGGCCGTCGAGAGCATCGGGCAAGAGCTCGAAGACAGACTGAAGGTCTTGAAGGAGCAGGGCAAGCTGCTCGAGGCCCAGCGACTGGGGGCGCGCACGCGTTATGACATGGAGATGCTCATGGAGGTGGGTTACTGCTCGGGAATCGAGAACTATTCCCGGCACCTGACCGGCCGGAAGCCGGGCGAGACGCCGACGACGCTCCTGGATTTCTTTCCGCCGGAGAGCCTGCTGCTCCTGGATGAGTCTCACGTGACGGTGCCGCAGATCCGGGGGATGTTCGCCGGCGACTTCAGCCGCAAGAGCACGCTGGTCGAGCATGGATTCCGTCTTCCCAGCGCGCTCGACAACCGGCCGCTACGGTTTGACGAGTGGGAGCGGAAGTTCGACCGGCGGATTTATGTGTCGGCGACGCCCAGCGACTACGAGGTGGCGATGTCGGGCGGCGAGGTGATCGAGCAGGTCATCCGCCCGACCGGTTTGATCGATCCCGTTGTGCGGGTCGAGCCGGCACGGGGTCAGGTCCCGGCCCTGCTCGGCGAAGTCAGGGCCCGCGCCGAGCGGGGCGAGCGGGTGTTGATCACAACGCTCACCAAACGGTTGGCCGAAGACCTCTCGCGCTATTTGAAGGAACAGGGCCTGCGCTGCAAGTGGCTGCATTCCGAGCTCGACGCGTTCGAGCGGGTGACCATCCTCCGAGAGCTTCGCGAAGGGGCCTTTGATGCTCTGGTCGGCGTCAATTTGCTGCGGGAAGGGCTCGATCTGCCCGAGGTCTCGATGGTGTGCATCCTCGACGCCGACAAGGAGGGGTTTCTGCGCAGCGAGACCTCGCTGATCCAGACGATCGGCCGGTCGGCGCGGCACATCAACGCCGAGGTCGTGCTCTATGCCGACAAGATCACGGCCTCGATGCAACGTGCCATTGACGAGACCCAGCGCCGGCGGAGCCGCCAGCTCGAGTACAACGCCGCCCACGGGATCACTCCGGAAACGATCGTGAAGGCGATCCGCCGCGGAATCGAAGAAGAGATCCAGGCGCGAACGATCGCTCGGCAGGCGGTGGGGCGGGACGAGGCGACCGATGCGACCGAGGAATATGTGACGGCCCTGGAAGCCGAGATGCTGGATGCCGCCGAGAAGCTCGAGTTCGAACGGGCCGCGGCCCTTCGGGACAAGATTCTCGAATTGCGCTCGAGCCGGCCGGACGGCCGGCGGACCACCGCCGCGACCCCGCAGGCCCAGAGCGCCCGGTCCCGCGCCAAGGCCAGGAGCGGCCGGCGGAAACAGCAGTGACAGCCGGGTCGCCTGTCATGGCGCGCTCACAACCAAGTCCTGTCGATGTGGCCAAACGTCCCTCGGGAAACGTACAATCGTTTGCATCATCCACTGGCGAAGCGCAGCCGGTATCCACCCATTCGTCGGCGACGACTGGAGTGCCATCGGCCGCACGCTGCTTTTTTCATCAGGAGACGTTCATGAAATACCGGTTCTGGCTCCTCGAGAACAGGGAGAAAACTGAGAACAGGGAGAGAACATTGCCTAGCCGTAAGTCCATGGCATTATTGCTGTTTTGTGGTGTTTTACTGAATTTCGGCTGCGAATCGGGCTCATTCATGCCGCCGCCTCCCGACGGGCTGCGAGACCCGGATGGCGACCTGGTGTCGGCATTGCCGGCGAGCAGCTCGGCGACGGCGACGTCGGCGGGGCTCGAGGCCGTGACGACGGGAGCCAAGTCGATCGAGCTCTTGATGGATCGGCGCAATCCCGATGAAGCCGAGGCGGTCCGGCGCCTGCCCGGCTGCAAGCCGGCTTTGACAAGGTCAAGCTTCGGTCCTCGGTGCTCTCCGAGCAGGACCTGCCGGGCCGGCAGGCCGAGCTGGTGCGCGAGGCCCTGTCGCGGCAGCCGCTGGCGCTGATCGTCGAGCCCGCGGACCCGACCGATCGCCGGCTCGCCGAAATCCTGCACAAGGCACAAGGCGAAGGGGTGCCCATCGTCCTGCTCAATCGGCCTCTGGCCGGCGGTCCGGCGTCCGGCGCCGGTCGTCCGGATGCCAAGCCGGAATCAAAGAGCGCACCCAAGGGCGGCCCGTCCGGCCTGGAGAGTGCGGAGCCGCCGGGCCCGGCGACTAAACGACCCATGATTCTCGTCACGCCTCCGGCGTTTGATCAGTCGGCCCGCGAGTTGGTCAGCTCGGCGATGCGCAACGCCAAGAACGCCAAGCTCGACCCCAAGAGCGGAGCGATCATCATGGCGAACACAATCGGCGATCCGTTCCTTCGTGATCGAGCCGATGCCCTGCGCGCCGCCATCAAAGCGAGCGGGATCTCGACCATCGAGGAGATTCCGTTTGCGCTCAGCTTCGAAGTCGGCTCGAAGCTTGTGGCCAAGCGGCTCAAGGCCGAGCCCAGGTTCACGCTGGTCTTCTCGATCGACTCGCTGAGCAGCTCGGCGATTCGAACGGCGATGACCGCGCTGGGGCAGGACCGGCCCTTCATCCTCGCGGGCTATTCCGCGGATGACAATTTCGCTGATCTACCGAAGGTCGGCGACTTTGCTGCCGTGGCCATCTTTGCACCGGCGCGGCTGGTACGCAAAGCGATCGATACGGCGGTCGCCCTCGCGGAAGGACGAGCTGTGCCCGACCGGTATGAGCTGCCGATTGTCGTCCACGATTCGCCCGAGAAGTCAGGACTTCCCATGTCGCCGACTTATGGAAACAGACAGATCCCTTCGCCGAAACGTCGTTGAACGACTGGCGCAGGGCAATTCCAGGAATCCCGGCAGGTCTGGGACGGAGGTCGGCGTATGAATGCCGGGCGGTACGGCTTCGGCGAGCAGGAGACGCGCTCCCTGGGCGAGCTGATCGCGGCAGCTCTTCTCGAAGATCTCGGCCCGGCGGGTGATCTCACGTCGACGGCTTTGATTCCGGTCGCCGCGACGGGGCGTGCGCGGCTGGTCGCGCGGGCACCCGGCGTCCTGGCCGGCTTGCCCGCCGTCGAGCGACTGGCTGTTGAATTCGGCCTGAAAGGCGGCTGGGACCCGCATCGCCTCGACGGCGATTCGCTCGAACGGGGGGCGCTGATCGCCCGCCTCGCCGGACCGATGCGCTCGCTGCTGGCGTTCGAGCGCACCGCGCTTAACTTTCTTGAGCGGCTGTGCGGCATCGCGACCCTCACGGCACAGTTCGTCTCGGCCGTGAACGGTACGCGCGCGGCCATCTACGACACCCGCAAGACCACCCCAGGATGGCGGGCGCTGGAAAAGTACGCGGTCCGTTGCGGCGGCGGGCTCAACCACCGATTCGGTCTGTTCGACGCCGTGCTCATCAAGGACAACCATCTGGCGTGGCTCACGGCCGCCCTGGGGACGGACGGTCCGGACCCGATCGAAACGGCAATCGCCCGGGCGCGGGCCGGCACGCCCGCCGGCACGACGATCGAGATCGAGGTCGATTCGCTCGAACAGCTCGAGTCGGCGCTTGCTTCGTGTCCCGATATCATCCTGCTCGACAATCTTGGCCCGGAACAGGTGTCCCTGGCTGTGGAACGGCGCGACAGGATGGCGCCGCAGGTGCAGCTCGAAGCCTCCGGCGGCGTCACGCTCGGCACCGTGCGCGGCCTTGCCGAGACCGGCGTCGATCGCATCAGTATCGGAGCACTCACGCACTCGGCCCCCGCCCTGGATGTCGCGATGGACTTCTCGCTGTGAGCGGAATCCGAAGAGGGAAACCAACACGACCGAATCTGACTCTTGAATCGGACCCCGTGGCGATGACGTCGTTGACTGCAACCGTTCCGGCTTGCTTGAACATCGCGCTCTTCGAGCGGCTCAAGGCCGCCAGCGGTGACTACGTTCCTCTGGACGAGCTTGGGCCGGATGTAGGACGGGTGCGCGCCGATCTGGCCGCCCTGCTCGCTTTTGGATTCGGGATCGAGCATCATCCCTACCGGGGAGCTGCCTTGAGCGCCCCGGCCGCGCGACTCTGCCCGGACCAGATCGAGCATGGGCTTCTGACCCGCTCGATCGGCCGCCGCATTGCCGTCTGGAACCGCGTCGGCAGCACCAACGACCTTGCGTTACGGGCAGGCGCTTCGACGTCCAACGATGGGCTGGTCGTGCTGGCGGAGGAACAGACGGCCGGGCGGGGGCGCCGCGGGAGGCCGTGGACCGCTCCCCCTCGATCCTCGATCTTGATGTCGATCGTGCTGTTCCCGCCCTTGCACCTCGCATCGGGCGGCCCCGAGGCGGCCCTCGGGTGTGGGTGGCTGACCGCGCTGGGTGCGATCGCAACCGCTGACATTGTCGCCGCCTGGACGGGCCGCGACGCGACCATCAAATGGCCCAATGACGTCCGAGTCGGCGGTCGCAAGATCGCGGGCATTCTGGTCGAGCGCGCGCGTCCACCCCGACGGATGACGTCCTCATCGAGCCCACCTGCCGGCGAGCCCGGCTGGGGGGCTGTCATCGGCATCGGCTTGAACGTCAACCTCGGTCAGGACTGCTTACCTCCCGAGCTCAGAGAACGAGCAACCTCGATCCAGATTGAACGAAGTGGTTTGCTCGCCGATCGTTCCGAGCTGGCTCGCGACCTGATCCGCCGGTTGGATCAGTGGTACGACGCAAGTTGTCGCGACGGCGCTTCGGTACTCAACTCATCATGGCGGGCCCGGAGCGAGCTCCTGGGACAGGTTGTGCGGGTGGCGACCACGTCGGCCGTTTTCACCGCCCGCCTGGTCGACCTCGACGTTAGCCTCGGGTTGACCCTGGACCTTCAAAACGTTTCCGGCCCGCCCCCGGCCGATTCCGGACCGGCGAGCCTTACCCGGCTTCCCCTTGCCGAAATCCGACAACTCGAAGCGATCGCTGGCGAATAGGGCCGTCGGGAATTCTCGTGGAACCGGACGAAGGGCGATGTTAAACTTGACGCCGGCATACCGCGGAAGGAGAGATCGCCATGCCCGGATCACGTCCTTTCCCTGCGCAAGGGCGCACCTTGACCTTTTGGGTACTGGCAGCGACGGTGCCGTTCCAGACCAGAGCCGGCACCTCGGTATCGACCGAGTCGTCCCGTCTGGGATTGGGAGTCTCGAGAATGGCGGAAGCGCACAGCGGGTCGCTGCTGCTCGACTATTTCAAGGCGTTTCTCGGTGACCGCGATCTCGAAGGGTTTCGCAACCGCGTGGTGGCGCGGTACAGCGAGGGCACTCTCGGTCGGATTCTCTCCGGCTCTGACGACGTGGCGGCGCCGCGCCGCGGTTCTCTCGCTGGGGTTGACAGGCACCTTTGAGCAGAGCAACACCGTGCTGGGCAAGGCTCTTTCCGACGACGACGTTGCGGTGCGCAGCATGGCCGAGGACGCGCTGTGGGCAATCTGGTTCCGTGCCGGTACCGCCGAGCACAATCAGATTCTCAACCAGGTGCGGATCAAGATCAGTCGCGAACAGCTCGACCAGGCCGAGGTCCTCGCCACACGGCTGATCGACGTCGCCCCCAATTTCGCCGAAGCTTACAATCAAAGAGCCATCGTCTACTTCCAGCAGGGACGGTACAACGAGAGCGTGGCCGACTGCCAGCGAGTTCTCCAGCGCAACCCCTACCATTTTGGAGCCATTTCGGGGATGGCCGAATGTCAGCGTCAGCTCAAGCGTCCGCAGGACGCGCTCAAAACGATGCGCCGCGCACTGAAGCTCCAGCCGCATCGGACGGCGCTGCGAGAAATCATTCGGATTCTCGAGGCGGAGATCGAGCCGGACAGCCCCCGGTGAGCTGCGGGGCACGGCGACACACGAAGACCCCCTCGCCCCATCCCTCTCCCCTACCCTCACCCCCCACATCCTGTGGGGACCTCTCCCAGGGGGAGAGGGGGCGAGGGCGATGAGTGGTTGCCGTTGCCACGCTACGGGGGAACACGCGGTCTTCTTCAAGGACGCGCGCATCTCACCCGCGGGCTGAGGGTCGCCTGAGCGACGGGGAGTGGGGGCCGACGAAGGCGTCGACGACTTCGGGGAGGGTGCCGAGATGGAGGTGGAGCAGGCTGCCGACGGCGTGGTGCCGGTAGAACCAGTCGCCCTCGGCGGCGAGGGTGCCGAAGCACGACGGGCATTCGAATGGCTCGACGCTGGGAATCAACTGCCAGCGGCCGCTCTTGTACCCGCGGACAGTGGTTCCCCTGGGCCCGAGCCAGCAGTCGTGGAGCAATGTGCGGGTGACGGGGGTTGGCGGGAGGATGTCGGGCAAGAGCTCGGCATCGAACGGCAGGATTCCGGCACCCGCGACTCGGCGTCCGCCAATGAGCATCCCGCGGCCGAGGTAGGCCGTACCCCCGCCTTCGGTGTAAATCCGCCGGCCGCGACAGACGTGTTCGCGGAGGGCGGCAATCATGCTGAAATTCGAGGCGAGAACGTCGGCATGATGGTCGGGCATTCCGCAACCGATCATGGCCAGGTCGACTCCCACGGGCAGCCCTTCATCGCGGAGAGGTGAGAACTCGATCAGCTCGGCGCCGAAGGCTTCGAGCGCTTCGATCGTGTCGGGGAAGTAGCGGCCGAAGGCTTCATCCTTGGCGTACGCGACGCGGAACCGGCCGCTCTTAGAGCGACCGACCCGGCCGCGCGGCAGTACGCCGGGGCCCGGCTCCGGAAGCGGGCGGCTCCGGGCCAGTTCGGTGATTCCCTCGAAATCCGCGTGCTTCCAGAACGCATGCGCCAGGGCATCGATCAGCCCGTCAGGCAAGCGGCAGTCTCGAGGCACCTTTTCCAGCGCCGATCGGGCCTGCGGCATGATCTCGATCGCCGCGAGCACCGGCAACTTGGCAGCCAGGCGAAACAGCCGTTTCAGCCGCGGAAGGGCCTTGGGATCCGGCAGCTCGTCCAGGAGGACGGCGTCGACTCGCTCGGGGAGCCGTGGCAAGTGGAACGACTCGGCGTCCTGCCCTGCGCAGGAGACCACTGCCACGATCGGCAGGTCGAGCGTCTCGGCGATCGGCTCGAGATCGCCGGGGCAATCGCACGACGTGTACGACCGCACCGCCATCGGCTCGTCAAGAGTCCCCTCCACCACAGCCAGCTCGGTCGACTGGGTGGACCGGGCAAACAACCCCCGGCACAGTTCCGGAGGCATCAGCCACGAGTCGAGATGCCGCCCCGGCAACCCGGTCACCTGACCCACGGCTTCTGTCACCGTCGGGCAAGCTCGGGTGCGGAAATGCTGCACTCGCCAGCGTCGTCGGGTCAGCCCGGCCAGCATCGCCAGGCAGGCAACCGATGGTTCCGGACCCGTCGCCGGCGTGGCTAGCGCCAAACGCGGAACTTCAACCTTGTCAGTGCCGAAATTCATCACGTCGATCTCACGATTCCATCCACCCTGCCGGATCTCGAGTCGATCGGGCTGATCCTGGTCGACCCGACAGTTGCGGACAGTACCATCCGATGTCTCGGCTGCCTTGGCGTTTTCCCGCCTCTGATTGGCGCACCATCTTCGGTGCCGCTCGCGATTCGACCGCCAACGAGCATGCACTCACGAGCGAAACGAACCGCAGTCCTGTGGGGAACGATCGGGGAAAACCAGCCAGGGAAAAACCGAACATCCATCGGCTCAATCGCAGCGTCCTGCTCGTCCCAATGATAGAGCTGGCGCAGGTCAGGTCAAGGGATATCCCGCGGTCGCCGGACGAAAAACAACGATTCCATCTTCCGTGCTCGATGTTCCATCTTCCGTGTTCAGCGAAATGTCGATGCGCACCGCTGAACAGACGCGCGTCGATCGAGCGGAAGTTGCGCCAGATCCGAGTTTCGGCTTGCTGCATCCCTTGCGTCGGGCTACTTTACGCCCTCCCCGCCGGATGGGGTTCGAGTCGGCTGGCAATCATGCCGGGAGGGCACCGCGCCATGCCAGGATCATGGAGTCAAACGTTCAGGTCGATGACCAGCAAGATCACCGGCGCGCGCCATCGGCGAAACGTTCAACGTACCGTCCCGCGAATTGCTTCGATCGTACTGTCCGGACTTGTCGTTCTCGGACTGACCGCCCACGGTCGGCTGCTCGAAACGAAGGCCGCCCCCACTCTTCCACAGCAACACGGAAACGCGCCGCCGGCTGGTTCGAGCCCTGCCTCGCCGCACGAGACCGAGGCGGCGGCCGCGCGCAGCGAGGCGGTCGAGCGATTGAAGGCGTTTGAACCCGCATCAGCTCAGGAAGCCCCCGCAGCCGGAAACTCGAATCCCAAGCCGACTTCCGGATCAAGTGCGGGATCGGCCACCCCCACCCCCGGCGCAACATCGGCCGTGGCTCCCCTCGCCACGGCCGGGACTGATCATGCGCGTGACACGTCGCTCCGACAGCTTCTCCACGATCGGATTCGCTGGTTGGACGACTACGCCAAGCTGTCGCAGGCCGTGAAAAGTGCGACCAACCCAGATCCGAGCCCGGATCAACTGAGCACCCTGGCCAAGGCTGAGCTCGGCCGCATCGAATCGAAGTTGGCCCAAGCTGCCAAGGCTCCCGAGACTCTGTTGCCGACGTCGCTTGCGAAGTCGTCGGCTGGCAGCGTCAGCGCGCTCGAGCCGGAGTTCAAGGACGCCTTGGCGGCGACCACGGCCGAGGTCAAGGATTGGAAGGCGCGGATGGACAACTTGACGAGCGAGATCGCGAAGTGGGAAGGACAGCAGAACGAGCGTCGTGCCGAGCGGGACAAGGTCTTCCAGAGGGTCGCGAGCCTCAAGGTCAAGAAAAAGGATTTCGAAGCTGCGGTCACGGATGCTCCGAACATCGACGGAAGGCGCCTGGCGCAGGAGCGGCTCGTCAATTTCCAGTGGGAAGAGCGGGTCGAAACGCTCCGTCTTCAGGTCATCGAGGCGCAGCTCGTCCTGGAGGTGAAACTGGCCGGTGTCCGCGAGCTGGAGCGGCATGTCTGTCATGCGCACGTTCAGCTCGCAGAGCGCACGCTCCAGCAGATGCAGGCGCGGTATTGCCTGGCGTCTGAGGATCGCGAGCGCAGCTTGACCGCAGCCGCGGCCAATGAGGAAAAGAAGGCCCGGTTATCGGAAGACCCGCTGGAGCGGTTCCGGGCCCGCCGTACGGCCGAGCTGCGCGCCCTGGAGGCACAGGTTCTCAAGACCGAGCGAGCCGAGGCCACGAATCCCCCCCCTTCCTACGAGGAGCAGCGAACTCTCGCGGACCGCGCAGACAAGGATTTTGCCGGCATCAAGGAACTGCTTGACGACGGGCGTGTGAGCCGGCTGGATGCGATCCGTCTGAACAACGACTTTCGCCGCATCGGTCCCGAGCGCGAGCGGTTGGTGCGGAACGAGATGGCCGTCGTGGAGGCGCAGTTGCAGTTCTACGAGGATGCACTGACGAACGTCGAGCTCGAGTTGCTCCAGGGCTCGCTGCACGATCGTTTCGAGCACGATCTGCTGCGCGAGCGCGTGTCCGCGGCGCGCTGGGCCGACGGAGAGGCCATCTTGAATGAGCTCGAGCGGAAGCATCGCGAGCTTTTAATACGCCGGCGGAACGCGCTCGAGAAACTGTCGGAGCGTACGTCGCATACGTTACAGCAAGTCGTGCGCAGGCTGGGGACACTGGATGAAGAGTACGGCTTCATCCGCACTCAGATCTTCTGGGTGCGTGACCAGGACCCGATCGGGCTGGGAACTCTCGCACAAGGGACGCGCGAGTTCAAGTATCTGGTGAAGGGATTGCTCCGGCTCGCCCAGGAGACCGTCAAACCCAACCTGTGGTGCCAGCCGTCGGGCGAGTTTGTGGTCACTGCCCTCGCTGTGCTGGCTCTTCCACTGGGCGTGGTGCGCCTGCGGAGAGGAATCTGGCGGCTGCTTGCGGACGAGCTGCCGGCGCCGCACCTCTGAAATCGATGCTCGTACGTTCGCTTTCCGAGAGGGCCGGTCGAAGATGAGAGCCGTGCGAATCTTGGGGCTCAAGCTGGCCAGGGCAGTGCTCTGGCCGACGTACCTCGTGCTACTGGCTTACGCCTCCCGGGTTGCTCCCTGGCCGCGCAGCCTCGGTATCCTGGTCTCGGCCATCCTGACAGCCGTGGCGATGGCCCTCCTGGCCCACGACTTGCTGCGATGGTCGGTATGGCCGCCGACATGGGCCGAGCACGGGCTTGACCTGCCCAGACCCGTTGCCCGGCAGCTCGATCGCGCCGGCCGCTTCCTGGTGATCGCGGCCCTGGCGCTTTTGCTGCCGGTCTATCTCTTCGACCACGAATTGATCGCACCGGAAGGCCGTCCCGTCACGGCGCCAGCACTGGGCCGGCTGCTCGTCATCGGATTTGAACTCCTGGTGTGGGGCACCTGCGTGCAGCTCCTGCGGCGAAATTCGCCGTTGCTGGAGTGGCTGGCGCTTCCCTTAAGGTCGGCAGCGACACACGAATCACCGGTCTCGCTTCCGGCCGCCAGGCCGGCATCGGCATCGGGCGCGACCTTCAAGACGGCTGCCTCGCACATGCACGCGGGGCTCCGGTGGCTGGCCAGGAGGCGCCGGACCGTGGCATACCTGGCGCTCGCGGCCATCGCATCGATCATCATCCTGGACGTCCGGGGCTACAGCTTCACCGCCCGTCGATTGGCCGGAGGGGGCTCACAGACCATCCTGCTCTTCGCCACTCTTGTGGCCGCCTATCGCGCCATCGGGCGAGCGATCGACCGAAACGCCTGGCGATGGACACGGCCCAGCCGTTCCTGGGCCATGGCCCTGACCTCGGCGATGGCGCTGCGAGCGTCGGCGCGATCACGAGGAATCGTGGGAAATTCGATGGCAATGGCACACTCGACCACCGGTTCCTCCCATCTGGAAGACGATCGGGCGCCACTGGAGGACCTCGCCGCCGGGCTGCGCCGGTTGTGTGCGTACGCCGTGATCGGCTTGAGCGCGCTATTGACCGCATGGATCTGGGATCTCGACATGGCGCTGGTCCGCTTTCTCCTCGCCCAGCCCCTCGGGTCCTCCGACGGCCAGACTCCCATCACCGTCGGCAACGTGACCGAAGCCGCCCTTGTGGTCCTGGTGGGAGCGTTCGCGTGGCGGTACATGAGCACGCTCTTCGCCGTGACGATCTTTCCCCGGATGCCCGACGACCCAGGGGTCCGGTTTGCCGTCGTCACGCTGTGCCGCTACGCTGTTCTGGGGCTGGCAACCCTGGGTGCCTTGAGCGCGATTCACCTCGACCTCGCCAAAATTGGCGTTGTCCTGGCCGCCCTCGGCGTCGGGCTGGGCTTCGGGCTCCAGGAAATTGTCTCCAACTTTGTCTGCGGCATCATCCTGCTCCTGGAGCGGCCCATCCGCATCGGCGACATCGTGACGGTCGCGGGTAACACCGGAAAAGTCGACCGGATCAACATCCGTGCCACCACGATCGTCAACGGCGACAATCAGAGCATGATCGTCCCGAACCGCGAGTTCATCACAGGCAACCTCGTGAACTGGACCCTCAAAGACAAGATACTGCGAGTGCCGATCAAGATTGGTGTGGCCTATGGCACCGACCCCGACCGGGTCGTCGGCCTGCTCTTGGCGATCGCCCGGGCAGACTCCGATGTGATGCTCGACCCGGCGCCGTCGGCCTCACTGGAAGGGTTCGGCGAATCGGCACTGCTGTTTGGCCTTTCCACGTTCGTCCCCGACCCCGACCTGGCCGGCGGAGTACGGCACCGATTGTGCACCGAGATCCAGCGGCGTTTCGTCGCCGAAGACATCGTCATCCCCTTTCCAACACATGAGCTTCACTTGAACCGGGTGCCCACCGACCTGACCCGGGCGCTCGAGACCACGCGCGACGACACACTTCCGGAAAAGGCCCGTCGCTACGATTCCCCCACGCGCACGCCCCCGCCTCCCCACGCGCCGGCCGCCCTTGCGGCCCCCGCTGAGACCGCGCGGCCCGACTCGGCCGATTGAGTGTCTCATTCGGTTTACATTATTTAACGGCACTTTGGTGTATTCTGACTGGACCGTCTGTGCCGTTCTGCCGATAATTCCGAAGACCACCACGCTCTAGGTTCATCTCGTTACCGGCAATGCTGAAGGGCATTTGTCATGAGCCATGGAAGGCTGATGCACTGGATCGTCTGTCGTATCCTTTTGGTCGCCCTGGCGATCCAGGGGATCTCGGCTGACGCAGAGGACATCGCATCCATCAATGCTCTGCGAGTTTTGTGCCTGATGCCGGGCGAATTCGATGGCTCGGGCGGCGGCGACGAGTGGCCGGATGACGTATGCGAGGCGGCCACGGCAGAGATGAGCTTCGTCGTGATGAGGAAGGCGGAAAACGATTTCGCGTTTGTCTCCTGGATGGATTCGCGCGACAATTTGACGGGAGAATTCGAGCAGGCTGCTGCTTGTGTCGGGTTGCACTCCGGCCCGTTCCCCACGGGCGCCCTTGTGATCCGGTCGCCAGGCCGCCTATTGTGTTGAGCCCCCACCGATACGCGCCTCGCACTTGAGGCCCGCGTATTCGGCTGGCTTCTGCACCGCGATAGACGACCTGCGCCGTAGACCGTTCTCCGGCTTGCGGCGACGCTCCGCGCACTCGCAAAGGGCGGCAAGCCGATCGATCGGGCCGGGATTCCCTGCCCGCTTTCTCTTCCTTCTCGGCCACCTGCCCATGGAGACAATATATTATGTTTACATCAAGCTTTATTCTGATTGGTTACTTTTCACCGGAAACGTTGCTGCCGGCGGCGTCGATCGTGGCGACGGTGGTCGGTGTGGTGATGATGATGGGGCGAGGTTCGTGGCGGTTCCTCGTTCTGTCGTTCAAGCGCGGTTTTCGACGTGGCGATCGGGTCGCGAGAGTGAGCCAGCCCCACTTCCGGCTCCAGAATGAGGCACACACTCAGGCTCCTCGATCATGAGCGCGGCCGCTGCCGAATCGGCCCGGTTTCTCAAGGGAGAGGAGACTCCCGAGATGCCGCGGACCGCAACCGCCCTCTTAAGTCTCGCCAGCCGCCGGCCGAGCCGGCGGATGCGTGCCGCCCTTGCGCCAGAGGCGCCCGGCTTGTGCCTGCGCCTGCGATCTCTCGTGGGCCTGGCGGTCGTCCTCGGTCTCGCAACCGGCTTGGGCGAGCTGCTCATCCATTTCCTGCGGCGGCGGTTCATCAATCCTTCCTCCTTTGGCGCCCTCCAGTTGAACCCCCATGCTTTCTGGATGGTGCCGGTCTCGGACGCTCTGATCTTCGGTGCCTGCGGCATCCTTCTGGCGGCCCTTTCAGCCGTTTCAAGGAGGCGCGCGACCGCTGTGGGCAGCGTGTTCGCGCTGCTCTTTTTCGCGGCGTTCGTTCTCCTCATGACCTTCCGCGGCCTGAGCTTGCTCGCCTGTGCCACCCTTGCAGGTGGTGTCGCGGCTCGGGGTACCTGGCGAATCCTATCAGGCAAAGAGCGCATCGGCCGGATCATCCGGTTCGGCCTGCCGGCTCTGGTTGCACTCGTCGTCCTACTGTCCGGCTTCAAGTACGGCCGCGAAAGACTTGGTGAATGCCGGCTGTCGACAGCCCGGCCAGGGGCGCCCAACGTCTTGTTCATCGTGCTCGATACCGTGCGCGCTCAAAGCCTCAGTCTTCATGGCTATGGCCGCGAGACCTCGCCCCGGCTCGAAGAGCTCGCGCGGCGAGCTGCAAGATTTGACCACGCGCGCACGGCGGCCGCCTGGACACTGCCATCACATGCAAGCATGTTTACTGGCCGGTGGGCGCACGAGCTCTCGACTCACCCCGACTCGCCGCTTGACGCGACCTATCCCACGCTGGCCGAGTTTCTGCGGGATCACGGCTATGCGACCGCCGGCTTCGTGGGGAACACGTATTTCTGCAACGCATGGTTCGGGCTGGGCCGCGGGTTTTTGCACTATGAAGACATCGCTGTGAGTGTGCTGGAGATGTTCCGAAGCTCGAGCGTGGGCCGGTACCTCGTCCAGGAGCTGGCTCCGTCCACTTCGAGCCGCGACCGCATTCACGCATACTTCAACCGCAAGGACGCGCGGACAGTCAACCGCGAGTTTCTCGCCTGGCTGAACTGCCGGCCGCAGGGGCACCCCTTCTTCGTCTTCTTGAATTACTTCGATGCCCACGACCCGTATATCGCAGCGAAAGACGCTCCCCGACACTTCGGGCTCCGTCCCGAGACCAGGGAGGAGCGACTGGCCCTTCGAGACTGGCTGCACAACGACAAGAGCAAGCTCTCTCCACGGGTCATGCAAGTGGCGCGCGACGGCTACGACGACGGTATCGCCTACGTCGACGATCAACTCGGCCGGCTGTTCGCGGCGCTCGACCAGAAAGGGCTGATGGATAACACCGTCGTTGTCGTGACGGCAGACCACGGGGAGCTGCTCGGCGAGCACGGCAGTTACGGCCACGGCTCACACCTCTATCGCCAGGTGGTGAACGTGCCGCTCCTGATCGCCGCGCCCCGATCGATTCCCCCGGGGCAGGTCATTTCCGAACCAGTCAGCCTGCGCGATCTACCGGCAACGGTCATCGAGCTCTGCGGGCTGGCCAGCGCGTCCCCTTTTCCGGGCCACGCGCTGTTCGCGCTATTGGGGCCGCACGCCGATCTCCCTCGATCCCGACGACGAATTCTTGCTGACCGAGACAGCCAATGAGCTCAGCAGGGCCCCGATCCAGAGGACGCGGGCGCGAGCCCTTGTTTATCGAAGGATGGTCTACATCCGCGACGAAGACCGCCGGGAAGAGCTTTATGACCTCATCGCCGATCCGGCCGAATTGCACAACCTGAGCCAGAGCCCCGATGCTCAACCCTCGCTTGCAAGATTCCGCGACAAGATGAAGGAGATAGACGCCGCAAAAAAAGGATGAAGGATGAAGGATGAAGGATGAAGGATGAAATCGGAAAAAGACCAATTCACAAAGAGCGGAACGATGAAGGCGGATGGTCTGGTTCATCCTTCATCCTTTCCGAGGTCCTTTCCGAGGTCCTTTCGATTCGGTGCCGAGGCGCCGGCTCGAGCCGCTGGTTTAGCGACCGGGCCATTGTCGAGGTACAAGGCCTCGCACAGCTTGCCGAGTAGCCGGCCGGCCTGGGCGGTGGCATCGGAGACGGAACGATTGGGCTTGGGGGCATCAAGCGGAACGTTGTTGACGAAGGCGGCGAAGGCAAGCGATCGGCCCGAGGCTGTCTCGAGATATCCCGCTACGCGCCTTGCTGGTCAGGACGACGGTGCCGTCCAGCTCGTTCTCCACGAAATAGGTGCCCGTTTTGGCGTGGGCATGGCCGCGGGCGGGATTGTCCACGGCGACTGCCTTGGCGAGGGTGCCGTCGCGGCCCAAGACGGGAAGCGCCGCGTCGTACGCGGCGAACTCGGGTCGAGCGGCCATGGCGCGCAGTAGAGCCACGGTCGCTTGAGGTGTGACCAGATCGGCACGCGCACCACCGGCTCCGCCTCCGAATGAGGCCGTACCTGGCTCGACACCCAGACTCTTGAGGATCTCTCCCTGGCGCCTCAGGCCCGATTCGAGGGTCCGCTCTCCGTGGCGTGCCGCGAGCAAGAGCGGCAGCGTGCTGGCGTGCAAGTTATGGCTGACCTTCAAGATCACCCGGGCATATTCGCTGAAGGGCGGTGAGGTGTATTCGGCCACCTTCGGCAGCTTGAGCACCAGCGCGCGGGCCGGCAGTAGGGAGGCATCGTTCTGGCCGATCGACGATGCCGCGACCTGCACGCCGCGCCGCCTCAGGGCCTCGATCAACAGCGCTCGGGCAAACGACGACGGATCTTCGATCTCGCCGATCTTCACCACGAGCGCGTGGTCCACCGGCACGTGGCCGCGCACCGCGTACCGCCGCGAGCCAACCAGCCGGACTGACAACTCGGGCGGCTGGCCTGCCTCCGTCGTCGCGACCTGGGCATCCATCGTCACAAACTGAGTCGCCGGCCGGAACGTGACCCGCGCCCGCTCGCCCGCCTTGAGGGCGGGCTCGGTCAGGACGTCGATGACGTTGTCATTGATCATGATCGGGCTGATCGCACGCGGACCGCTTCCGGTCGTCGGAGCGGGCGCAAACAGGCGATCGTCGACGATCAGATCGCCCGTGACTTCGCGGATGCCCGCAGCCTGGGCTTCACGAGCCAGGTGATCCAGCCCCGCCAGCGGGTCCGTCGCCACGATCTGGCTGTGCAGATTGCCTCCCGCGTAGGTGTGGTCTTCATCCTGGAACACCAGAGTGCCGTCCGGGCCCGTACGCCCTCCCATGCACAAGTCACCTTGCGCAACGAGGATCACGTCGCCGTGCAGCGTTCCCTTGGCATCAACCTCGCCCCTGCGCACCAGCGGCGTCTGGAAGCGGTGGCCAGGCCCCAGCTCGATCAGCGCCGCCGCAGTGCTGAATAGCTTCGTGACCGACGCCGGGGCGAAAAGCTGGACCGCATTTCGCTCGTACACGGTCTTGCCTGTATTACGATCGACGACCAAGACCCCCCAGTGGCCGTTCTGAAAGCCCGGCGACTCCAGGACGGAATCAACCCGGTGCGCCAAGGTATCCTGCGCCTTGGCCGCTGGTGACTCCTGTGCCAGCGCCAACCCGCGCGTGGTCAGGATCCACGACACCAGCAGTGCCCAAATCAGACACTTTCGCCGGGTCAAGATCGCGGTGGCATACGTGCCGATCGTCATCAAGGAATCGCCCCCGAAGCGCACGTGACCGGGCAGAAGGGACCCCGTCGCGGATCGCGCATTCGTAAGGCTTTTTAGAACCTGGGCCGGCCCGAATCAAGGGGGAACCGGCGAAAGATCGAGGACGCAGAGGTGCAAGTTCTGACGTGGTCTACCGTGCCAACTGGAGTCGCGTCGCTGCCATGAAGCCGTTGAACGACAACCGGCCAATCGCCCGGACAGGGCTTCCGTGGCAGAGATTTTCGCTCAAGTCTTCAAGCCAGAATCGATCCGGGACTAACGAAGGCTCCGCCTCGACGATGACCAGATCCTTCGGCCGCTCACGGGGAGCGACCTGCAATACCAAACGGCTACCGTCGGCCGGAACTTGGGTCGGTTCAATCCAAGAGTCAACAATTGCGCCCGTGACGACCATATCGGATTCCATCCTGTTTTTCCTCCTCTCCCCAAACGGACGCCCTGCGTAGTCGCAGTTCTGCCCCCGACGATTTATTGATCGAACACATCCATCATAGCAGCCAACGATTGGATGGTCAAGCCATTCTGTCGCAAAAAATCAACACAACGCCAAGAATTCCCGCCGTGTTCCCAGAAACTTCATCGCCACACGATGAAATCCCACCTCCCAACTGGACATCGAATGATGGCTGCAGGCGTGTATGATATCGACAATGCCGAGGTTCCAGCAATTGTTTTTGGGGGGAGAGTGATGGTTGCATGGCGACATGACCGCCTACATCTTGGTCCCGTTTGCGTCGGCAAAATCGACACCCAGCCGAACCGCGAGCTCCGAAAGTTGGCTCCATAGCCTCGGGTCGAGGGGGATTCCGTGGCGCAGGCGTTGCTCCAGGGTGCGGCGTTCGGGGTCGCCCGGAAGGACGATCGTGTCGACGCCGGGCGTGCGGGGGGTCGCGCGGATGAAATCGACCAGGTTGGTGGCCTGCCCCATGATGAATTCCTTCCCCGCGAACTGGGCCGGGTCGAGCGCGACGAACACAACGTTGTTGCCGCCTTTGGGCCGTGGCTCGGGCTGGCTGCATGGGCCTCCGGACAGGCCTCCGGCCCATAGCTCGAGGATCAGTCCCAGGCCGAATCCTTTGTAGGACTGGGCTCCGCCGAGCGGCAGGATGGTGCCCATCGGGGGTTCGTACAGGACGGCTGGATCGGTGGTCGGCTGGCCTTTGTGGTCCAGCAGCCAGCCGTTGGGCACAGCCCGCTGGCTGATGTAGTGGCTACGGATCTTTCCCTCGGCGACCACGCTCGTGCTGAAATCGACGACGATCGGCGCATCCGGATCGTTCGTCGGCACGGCGGCGCAGAACGGGTTCGTGCCGAGGCGTGGCTCGATTCCACCAGGTGGTGCGACGCGTTGCCAGCCGCCGCAGTTATTGACCGTCGCCATCAGGGTGAATCCTTCGGCAGCGGCCCGCTCGGCGTATTCGCCCAGGCGGCCGATGTGCCCGCATTCCCGCGCCGCACCGACCGCCACCCCCAGCGCCCGTGCCTTCGGAAAAATCAGGTCGAGGAGCCGGTACGCCTGGATTTGGCCGAATCCCCACTGGCCGTTGCAGACCACCAGGGCGGGCGTCTCCTGCTCGATTTCAAGATCAACGCCGATCCGGATTTCGCCGCGCTCGACGAACCCGATGTACTGAAGGAGCCGCATCACTCCGTGCGAGTCATGCCCGCGCAGGTTTGCCCCGATCAAGCTCGACGCCACGACGGCGGCATCGTCACGCGGCACTCCGACAGCCACGAGCAATCGCGTGCCAAAGTCGGTCAGGTCGGATGCAGTGATGTGAGGCATGGCCGGATTTTATCCGTCTGGGGGCCGTTTGCAATCGCTCGCCTGTCGTGGTCGAATCAAGGCTGGGCGGGTCGAGCATGCCCGATCCGTCCCACGTCGCAAGGTCACGCGTGTTTGCTTGAGGAGAGGAATCATGGCGTTTCGAATCGAGACCCAGGTGAAGGGCGGGGGTACGGTCTACGTCCTGCACGACGACGCGTCGGGGGCGTCCGCGGCCATCTTGCCTGCTTACGGCTTCAACCTGTTCGATTTGCGGCTGCCCCTGGCCGGCCAGGTCCGGGCGGTGCTGGTGTCGGCTCCTGATTTCGCCGATCATCCCGGCCATGCCGCGGGCAACGGGACACCCATCCTGTTCCCGTTTCCGAACCGGATTCGCGACGGCCGATTCACATTTCAGGGCCGGAGCTATCAGCTCCCGGCCACCAACGGCCCGAATGCCATTCACGGGTTCGCCATGACGGCCGCCTGGGACGTTGTGGAACACCAAGCGACCGCCAGCGAGGCCTACGTGGCCGGCCGTTACCAGCTCTCGAAACAGTCCCCGACGGCCGCCTCGCTCTGGCCCACCGACGCCGTGCTCACGGTGCGGTATAGCCTCGCGGGTCGTCGCCTCACAATGACCGTGACGGTGTCCAACCCCACCGCCACGGACCTGCCCTACGGATTCGGCATCCATCCTTACTTCCGCCTGCCATTCCCGCCTGGCGGCGACCTGGGCCGCACACAGGTTGTTCTCGGTGCGTCCAAGTACTGGGTGCTCAAGGACTTCCTGCCAACCGGCGAGATTCGGCCGGTCGACGAGCGGCTCGACTTTCGCAAGGGGCAGCCGATCAAGGGTCTCAAGCTCGACGACGTCCTGACCGGTCTGGAATATCACGAGAAGCGTGGTGCGGCCAGGTTGGTTGACCTGGACAAGAACGCTGAATTTCGTCTCGGTTTCGACGACGGCATCCGCGAGCTGGTCGTGTACACCCCGCCCGGCAAGCCCGACGTGCTGGCCGTGGAGCCGTACACCCAGACCACCGACGCAATCAACCTTCAAGCGAAGCGCATCGACGCCGGCCTGCGAGTTCTGGGACACGGAAGACAGGACACGTTCACGATCACCATGGAAACCGTTGGATAAAAAAGCGTGCCTGCACAGGCTCACGCCATAAAAGAGAGATTTGAACCAAGACACGGGCCGGAGCGTCAAACCTCTTGAAGAGTTGGGTACAATTCGAGGACGGCGAGTCGGCGGGGATTATCTCGTGGCGGCGATCAAGGAATTGCTCATGGAGCCGACCTTGGCGGCGGGGCAAGGCGACCTGGGCGGGCTTCGGCTCGACTTGCTGCGCCGCGCAACCGAGATCTACTTGGATCTGGCCTATCCCTCGGGCACGATTCCCGAGGTTGTTCAGCGTCGCACGGTCTGGCGTGAGGGCTGCACCGCCGAGGTGCTCTTGACCGGGCCGCCGTTCGAGCGGGCTGGCAAGGGTCCCGGGCGCTCATCGCCGATTTACGCGCTCAGGCTCGGGAATCACCGCTATCCGCACATGAAGCTCCAGGTTCAGACCTGGCCGAATGAAGCCGGCTTCATGCTATCGGTGAATACTCACGACCAGGTGACCGGCCTCGATCTTGGTGCGGTCGATGCGCAGGTATTCCGCGACCTCCAGGCGGATAATCAGCGACTCAAGGAACGGATCGAGCAATCCTGGGACGACGCTCAGCTACCGACGTTTCTCCGCTACCTGCGCGACTATATCAAGAACCAGGCAGCCGATCCCCCTCCAGCCGGATTCGATCAGCAATCCGGTGCCAGCCCGCCGGGCGCCAGCGACTTGACGCCGCTTTCCTGAGCCGGGGACATTGTCTTCAGTCCGCCGTGGATGAACCCCGCTCCCGGCCCGATCCGCTTCATCGAATCAAGCCGCCCGTGCCGTCCACTCGGGCGCAACGACGGCGGGTGACGTTCCTTGCAAGTGTCGTCTATATCGAGCGATAATGAGCTCCTGAGTCGAGCCAGTCGCGAAATCAGGGTGATTTGCGGTCCCTGGCTTGTCCGGACTGGAGCTTGGAGGTTGCCGTGGCGCGCTGTCTGGTGGTGCTGGCGATCGTTGCCAGGCTCGGAATTGCGCATGGCCAAGATCCCGGCGAGCCGGCGTCACCGCCTGCGGGCAGAGTGATCGAGGGGCGAGTCACCGACTTTCAAGGGCGCGCCGTCCGCGAGGGCAGGGTGATGTTCGCTCCGCAGACTCCGCCTTTGGGCTTCTCGGATGCGGGAACGGCAGCGATCGACGCCGACGGGCGTTACCGCATCGCGCTGGCAAGGTTTTCGACCGGTCAGCAAATGCTCCCAGCCACGGGTCAGTTGCGCTACCTCGTGCTCGTCGCCGGGTTTCGGAGCGGGGTTGGAGTGATCGACGCCGGGTCCGCGCCCGCCACGGTCGACGTCCAACTGACGCCGGAGGTGTGGACCACGAACGACATCCTCCTGGTTGATTGCGGAGACAAACCCGTCGCTGGCGCTGATCTGACGCTCGCGATGGGAGGCTCTGTCGTCTGGTCGCGGGAGACGTCCGACGTCAACGGGCGGTGCCGGATCAAATCGGCACCCCGACAAGGCTTCTCGGTTTCGATCCAGCGCGACGGATTCCTACCAGTCACATTCGGATCAAGGGCGGCTGCCGACGATCCCACGAGCTATACGGTCACGCTCTACGACGCGATCCACGGGCGGGTCGTGGACCCCTCCGGCAAGCCGTTGGCGGGGATCCAGATCGGCGGGATGATCTCGCGCGACTACGACACGCCGCTCAAGAAAGGAAGCAATCGTCTCGTCATGGCTCCGCTGAGGGGGTATGAGAAGCCGGTGACCACGGACGCAGAGGGCCGCTTTATCGTGGCACCAAGGATCATCCTGAACCGTCGGTCTGGCAAGTTCCGCGTCGTGCCGAGGCTCGCACTCTGTCTCGCTGACGAGGCGCTGCGCCAAGTTTACTTTCTGCGCTTCGATGAGGAACATCCGCGGCGGTCGTACGAGATCACCCTTCGGCCGGGTGCCGGGTGCGGATTCCGGTCGAGCACGCAGTGACCGTTCCATCGGGATTGCTAACGACAGGGTGGTACCTGAGCGAACTCGGCGGCGCGAGCGGCTCCGATGAGGGCGGCCTCGTCATGTGTGACCTGGTGCAGCGAAACGGCCCGGGCCAAGCCGGCGATGATGGCGAATGGATCGAGGCGTGGTTGCCGGAGGGCAAATACCGAATCCGAATCACCTCGACCGATCCCGTGGCGCGGGTAAGGCGGGTCGAGGAAACCACGACCGACCTGGTCGTTCCGAGCGGCGAAGGTCCCTTACTTTTGCCGCCGATTCGGATGACCGCTCCGCCGTGGCGGCAGCTCATCGGCGAGCCTGCGCCGGAGATCGCCGCGAGAGACCTGGACACCAACGAACCGGTGAAACTTGCCGACTATCGTGGCAAGGTGGTCGTGCTCGACTTTTGGGGTTATTGGTGTGGCCCTTGCATCGGCGCGATGCCGGCGCTCGTCGAAGCGTACGATCATTACAAAGGCAAGCCGGTGGCGATCATCGCGCTGCACGACCAGTCGGTCCAATCGCGCGATGCGTACGAGCGAAAGCTCACGGAAATCAAGCGTCAAGCCTGGAATAACCGCGACCTGCCTTTCCAGTTGGCCGTGGACCGGCCCGACCCCGCGCTGGCGGCCGGCGAGTCGCAGATCGGACGAGGGATCACCTGCAAACGCTATGGGATCCACCTCTTCCCCACGACCTTGGTGATCGACCAGGAAGGGAAAGTTGCCGGAACGGTGAATGTCCGCGAGAAAGGCCGGCTGCGCGCGCTGATCGACGACCTGCTCAAAAAGTCGCCGCGGAGCTGAGCACAACGCGCCCACGGACGGTTGATGTTGCGGATCGAGTCCGGATGCAGGCTCTTCCGATCATCGTCGCGGCCGGTCGTCGCCACCCAGTTGGCGCCACTTGCCTGAGCCGGCCGACATTCCACCCCTGCTCGCAACCGTCGGCGCCCGTTCTATTGGTCCAAGATTTGCCGACTTTGCAATGGGTAAAAGCCGGGTCGGAACCGTGGTATACTCAGTTTCGGAGCCGATTCTCAACCCGCTCGGCATCAGGAAGAGCCGGTCCGGAGGGGAGGAAGCGCGGCTCTTCTTTCGGTGACCCCGGCCAGCTCGGACTGGCGCGGACAAGTGGCAGCGAATCGGCGAGGGGGGATGCATCATGAATCCGACCAACTTCGCCATGAGGCGCCCGATCACGACCCTGATGCTGGTCGTGGCCTTGATCAGCGGCGGCGCCCTTGCGTACTCCCGGATGCGAGTGGACATCTTCCCCGCGCTGAACGTCCCGAAGATCTACGTTTTCCTCGATTACATTGGCATGAGCCCCGACCAGATGGAGGGCTTCATCGTCAACGAGCTCGAGCTGTATTTCCAGTACGTGGACGGCATCGAGGATATCGATACACGGAACATCCAGCAGGTGGCCTTGTGCGAGCTGTCGTTCTTCCCGGGCACCGACATGGGGCAGGCGATGGCCCAGGTCGTGGCGATGTCGGACCGGGCGATGTCGTGGATGCCCAAGGGGACCCTGCCGCCAATGATCATGCGGATGGACTCCGGCAGCGTCCCGGTGGGCTATCTGGTGTTCGAGA
Source organism: uncultured Isosphaeraceae bacterium (assembly GCA_963781785.1). Lineage (GTDB taxonomy): Bacteria > Planctomycetota > Planctomycetia > Isosphaerales > Isosphaeraceae > CAWAHD01. The sequence continues at coordinate 4,566,787 of CAWAHD010000002.1, forward strand.
GCGAAGTCACGTCGCTGGGGAAGATGGGAGACCTGGCGCAGAACGTGATCCGGCCGCTGGTGCAGAAGTACGTCCCCGGCACCGTCGCGATCTCGCCGTTCGGGCCCAACATGCGGTCCATCGTCATCAATGTCGACCCGCACAAGCTCCTGGATTACAACCTGACTCCGCAGCAGGTGATCGAGGCCCTCGCGGCCGGAAACGCCGTCATTCCCGCCGGGAACATCTACATCAACGACTCGATGCCGATGGTGGCCAACAATGCGACGGTGGTTGACATCCAGCAACTGGGGAACATCCCGCTGCGGATGGAGAGGAACGTCTACCTCCGCGACGTGGCGACCATCCAGGACTACGTCGACATCACGTATGGCTACGCGCTCGTGAACGGCAAGAATTCGGTGTATTTGCCGATCATCAAGAAAGACACGGGATCGACCTTGACCGTGGTCGCCGACGTCCACAAGTCCATGCAGAAGTTCCGCGATGCCGTGCCCAAGGACGTCTCGATCAACTTCGAGTTCGACGAGTCGCCCACGGTGGTGGCGGCGGTCGAGAGCGTGGCGACCGAGGGGCTGATCGGCGCGGGCTTGACGGGGCTCATGATCCTCTTGTTCCTCGGTGACCCGAGGAGCGTGATCGTCGTTGTGTCCAACATCCCGCTGGCGCTCCTGGGGTCGTTAGTCGGACTGTGGATTACCGGCAACACGATCAACATCATGTCGCTGGGCGGCATGGCGCTGGCGATCGGCATCCTGGTCGACGAGGCGACGGTGACGATCGAGAACGTGCATGTGCAAATGGAGCACGCGCCGAACGTCGCCTCGGCGGTGCTGCGCGCGAGCAACGCCACGGCTGTACCGCGGCTGCTGGCGCTTCCTCTGCATCTTGTCGGTCTTCATACCGGCATTCATCATGACCGACCCGCTGCGGTCGCTGTTCATGCCCCTGACCCTGGGGGTCGGGTTCGCGATGATCTCGTCGTACTTGCTCTCCAGCACGTTTGTGCCGATCTTGTGCGTGGCCCTGCTCAAGGAGCACGGGGAGCACGGCGAGAAGAAGCCCGGGCTGTTCGACCGGATGCTCAAGGTCTATGGTGGGGCGGTGCACTGGTTCGTCCGGCTGCGGTATCTGACCGTACCGATCTATCTCGGCCTGTGCGGCCTGGTCCTCTGGGTGCTGGGCATGCAGGTCGGCAAGGAGCTGTTTCCGCAGATCGACTCGGGCGAATTCGTACTTCGGTTCCGGCCGCCGCCCGGCTCGAACTTCGAGCTGACCAGGCAGATGGCGCTCAAGTGCCTCGAGGAGATCGAGCACGAGGCGAAGCCCCGAGAACATCCAGATCACGATGGGTTACGTCGGCCAGGTCGCCCCCAACTTCGGCATCGACAACATGGTCCTGTTCATGCGCGGGCCCGATGACGGCCAGTTGCGGGTCGCACTCACCGAGGACAGCGGGATCAAGCTGGACGAGTTCCGCGAGCGAATGCGGAGGGTCCTGCGCGAGCGGGTCGTCCCCTGGCTGGCCAATCGCCTGGAGCAAGGGGGACTGCCCAGGGAGAAGGCCCAGCAGCAAGCGAAGCTCTCGACCTTCGGCTTCGAGCCGGGCGATATGGTGACCAAGGTCATGAGCTTCGGCTCGCTGACGCCGATCGCGGTCCGGATTGTCGGCACCGATCTGAAGCTGGTGCGGCAGCACGCGGAGAAGATCGCCGCCAACATGAGGCAGATCCCGTTTCTCCGCGACGTCGAGTTCGTGCAGGCGCTCGACTACCCGACCGTCGAGGTCACCATCGACCGCGAGAAGGCGGGGCTCTCCGGCGCCAAGGTCTCGGACGTGGCGCACGCCCTGGTCATGTCGACGGCGTCGACCCGTTTCGCCAATCTGAACTACTGGATCGACGTCAAGACGGGCTTCGACTATCTGGTCCAGCTCCAGGTGCCGCCGCTCCGGATCGAGAAGCCGGAAGAAGTCGAGACCTTGCCGGTGGAATCGGTGAATCCCCTCGTCAACCTGATGATCCGCGACGTGGCGACGGTCCGGAGGGGAGTGCGGCCCGGCGAGATCGACCGCGACATGTCGCAGCGGTACCTGACCCTGACGGCAAACGTCGAGGGCGAGGACATGGGCCGGGCGTCGCGTACAGGTCGCCCGGGCGCTCGACGCCGCCGGGGAGCCGCCCCGCGGCGTGCGCGTGGACACCATGGGTCAGCTACCACCGATGCGCGAGATGTTCCAGTCGCTCGAGGATCGGGCTGGCCGTCGCCGTGTTCGTGATCTTCGTGCTCCTGACCGCCTACTTCCAGTCGCCGCGGCTGGCCTTGATCTCGATCGGAGCGGTGCCGGGTGTGCTCGCGGGCATCGCGGTTATCCTCTACTTCACCAATACATCGCTCAACATCGAGTCGTTCATGGGCTCGATCATGTGCCTGGGCGTCTCGGTGTCGAACTCGGTGATGCTCGTGACGTTCATCGACGAGCACTGGAAGGCGGGTGCGCCCTCGACTGAAGCCGCCGTCAAGGGGGCGAGCGAGCGGCTGCGGCCGATCCTGATGACGGCTTGCGCGATGACCGTGGGCATGGTGCCGATGGCGCTGGCCCTGGAACGAGGGAGCCAGATGCAGGCTCCGCTCGGCCGCGCGGTGATCGGCGGGCTGGTCATGTCCACGTTCGCCACCTTGCTGGTCGTCCCGTCGATCTTCGCGGTCGTGATCGGCAAGAAGGTGGCCGAGTCGCCGTCGATTCACCCGGCCGACCCCGATAGCCCGCATTTTAGCCCGAACGCCTTGGCCAATCACGGCTCGCCTGAAGAGCGTCCCCCGACCAACCACACCGAGAGTAACCTTGAAAACGGCGGCCGCGAGTCGAGGGCCCGCACCTGCATTGCCCGGAGGTCCCTGATGCGCCGGATTCTCGCACACACGTTTTCGGATCGCGCCGCTCCAGGCCGCCAGCTCGCGCTCTGGTTCATCGTCGCCCTGGCGGCGCCGGGCTGCCATCACGAGCCCGAGATCGAGTTTCAAGTCGACACCAAGACCCCCGAGCGTGCAACTGATCCAGCCGCAGTCCCGCAAGATCGTCCGGGTCGTGGGCCAGCCTAGCTTCATCGAGAGCTACGAGCGCACCTCGATCTATCCCAAGCCGACCGCCTACATCCTGAAGTGGATCGTGGATATCGGCGACAAGGTGAAGAAAGTGGATGTGCTCGCCACCCTGTTCGCACCCGAGCTGGTCGAGGAGCTCGGGACGAAGAAGGCGGGGGTCGTGCTCGATCGCGAGCGGATCGCACTGGCCGAGGAGATGGTTGAGGTGGCCAGGGCCGACGTCAAGGCGGCCGAGGCGCGCTTGAAAGAGGCCGAGGCGATCCTGGACAAGTACGAGGCCGAGGTCGCCCGCTGGGACACGGAGGTCAAGCGGCTCACGGACCAGGTCTCCCGGGTCGTGATCAATGCCCTGGTTCTCTTCGAGTCGACCAATCAACTCAAGTCGAGCATCGCGGCCCGGGACAAGGCGAAGGCGACCATCAGGAGGGCAAGGGCGGAGCTGATCGCCGCCCGGGCCACGCTCGTGAAGGACGAGGTGGACGTCCGGGTCGCCGAAGCCGCCCTCAAGGTGGCCGAGAGCGAGGAGAAATATGCGAAGGCCTGGGTGGACTACCTCACGCTCACCGCCCCGTTCCCTGGCGTGATCACCGCCCGCAACGCCAACACCTTCGATTTCGTCCTGCCCACGACCGGCGACCCCACGGCCTTTTACCTCTCCCCAGACATCTCGCCCAGCGGCACCGCCGCGCCGATCTACGTGGTCGACCGGCTCGACATCGTCCGGATCTTTGTCGACATCCCGGAACGGGATGCCAACTTCGTCCACATCGGGACCAAGGCGACTGTGCTCGCCCGGGCGTTCCGCGACAAGGAGCTTCCGGCCACCGTCACGCGCGATCTCCTGGGCGCTGAACATGAAGAGCCGCACGCTCCGCGCCGAGATCGATCTGCACGAACCCCAGCAGCCAGCTATTGCCCGGGATGTACGCCTACGTCAAGGTAATCATCGAACGTCCGGACGTGCTGGCGCTGCCGCTTGGACGCACTCTTCTATGACGGCGACCAAGACCTTCTGCTGGCTCTACGAAACCGGCAAGGCCGTGCGGACCGAAGTCGAGACGGGCGTCAGCGACGACAAATGGATCGAAGTCACCAATCGCCGGCGCCCGGTCGATCCGGAGGCGCCCCAGGATAAGCTAACCTGGACGCCGATCGACGGCACGGAACAGGTGATCGTCGGCGATCTGACAGGCCTCGCCGATGGCGCCCCGGTCGAGGCCGCGCCTCAAGCGGCGGCCATGGAGCCAAACACGCGGCTGTCGCCGGGCGATCCCCGGCTTTTGGAATCTTCGCGCCTGGCAAGGCGCTTCCTTGATGGGGGTGAGTGATGCGCCGAGTCATCCCGTCGGCCGTTTCGGATCGTCCGGTGCACAGCCGCCGTCCGGTGTTCTGGATCCTCGTCGGCCTCCTCTATGCCCTTGCGGCACCGGGGTGCCACGAAGCGGCCAAAAGCCGCTATACGACCGTCGGTAAACCTCAAACCGTGCGGCTGGTCCAGCCGCAGGTCCGCGACATCGTCCGGGTCGTCGGCCAGCCCAGCTTCACCCAGAGCTACGAGCGCTCGAGTGTCTATCCGAAAATGAACGCTTACATCCTCAAGTGGATCGTCGACATCGGCGACAGGGTGAAGAAGGACGACGTGCTCGCCACCCTCTTCGTGCCCGAGCTGGTCGTGGACCACGGTACGAAGAAGGCGACGGTCGTGCTCGACCGGGAGCGGATCGCGCTGGCCAATGCCGTGGTCGAGGTGGCCGCGGCCAACGTCGAGGCGGCCGAGGCGCGGCTCGAGGAGGCCCGCGCAGACCTCGCCAGCTACCGCGCCGAGGCCGAGCGGTGGGAGTCGGAGACCAAGCGGCTCGACAACGAGCTCAAGAGGGGCGTGGTCAATCCCCAGGATGTCCTCCAGACCACCAATCGTTGGAAGGCGTGCGTCGCGATGCGGGACACGGCGGCGGCGACCGTCCAGAAGGCGGACGCCGAGCTGCTCTCACGGCGGGCCGCGCTATCCAAGGCCAAGGTCGACGTCAGGGTCGCCGAAGCCGACGCTGACCGTGGCCGAGAGCGAGGAAAAGAGACTCCAGGCCTGGGTGGACTACCTCGTACTGCCCGCACCGTTCGACGGCGTGATCGTGGCCCGCAACGCAAATACCTTCGATTTTGTCCTGCCCACCACGGGCGACCCTTCGGCCTACCACCACGCACCGTACCTCTCGCCGGGCGGCGCGGCCGCGCCGATCTACGTGGTTGACCGCATCGACATCGTTCGCGTCTTCGTCGACATCCCCGAGCGGGACTCCGATTACGTGCACATCGGCTCCAAGGCCACCGTGCTGGTCAAGGCGTACCGCGACAAGCCGATACCCTGCACCGTCACGCGCACCTCGTGGGCGCTGGACATCCAGAGCCGCACGCTTCGCGCTGAGATCGACCTGCCCAACCCCGGCAGCCAGCTCTTGCCGGGGATGTACGCCTATGCCAAGGTGATGATCGAGCGGCCTGGCGTGCGTGCGCTGCCGGTGTCGGCGCTCATGCACCTCGGCGACAAGACCGTCTTGAAGGTCGGCGAAAAGACGTTCTGCTGGATCTACGAGGACGGCCACGCCAAACGGATCGAGGTGGAGACGGGGATCAGCGACGGCGAGTGGATCGAGGTCACGAATCGCCGCGTTCCGAGGCCCGGCGCGGCATCCACCGGCAGTGAGCCCTGGACGCCGATCAACGGCACGGAGCAGGTGATCCTGGGCGACCTGTCGATCCTCGCTGATGGCAGTCCCGTCGAGGTCGCCAAGGCTTCTGACGCCACGAAAGTCGCGATCAGCTCTTCGGGGCCATCCGCTGCAAAAGGGGAACCGCCAGGCTGAGCAACTCCTGGAGCCGATCAACGCGCTCGCCGAGTCGATCGAGCCGCTGATTGAGGTTTTTGATCTGTTGCTTCAGCTCGTCTGCCCCCGGGGCTGAGGTGGACTCGGGAATCGAGGATTTGGCCGGCACCTGGGCCGGGTCCGCGCTGGCTCGGCGCCCGGCTTGCTATTCGAGCCCGATTTCGTGCTTGATCCCGCTGCGGCCTTGGACTCGGACGAGGAGGGCTCGTCGGGCTTGGCCCCGACGAAGTACGAATAGCCCATCGCGCCGATCACGCCGCAGATCAAGGCGACCGCGGCCGTCATCAGGAGGATTGTCATGGTCGCGGGCCGCTGTGACTGCGCCTGGCGCCGCTCTTGCCGGCCGTGATCCTCGTTCGGTCTTACGACTCGATCGGCGCTGTCCCGCTGTCCATCCTGATGATCGTCTTGCCTCCGGCTTCGATCCTGGTCGCGATCCTTCAGCTCGCTGTGGTCTTGCGCTGTCGTCATTTCGGTCTCCTCGATCGCCGCGACGAAGTCCGGGCTATGCGGACACCCTAATCATCATAGCGAATCGAAGGCCCAATAGTGAATCGCCAACGGTCCTGCCGAAGGGCACTGGGTCCGGCGGCGATCCGGACCACACGGCCGCGGTCGAGTCCACGGTCCCATCCCTGCAGCCATGCTCGTCGGCCACCTTGCTCGAATCCGCCGGCAACCTAAGGGGGTCGGCAGAGACGCGGCTGGCAGTTCAGCGGGTTGCCGGGGGAGGCCCGTTGCCGACCTGGGGCAGATAGGCCGGTCGCGCCGTGTCGACCGGCTCGATGTTCCCCAGCGGTCCGAAGATACGTGATCTCCTGGGCGGGATAGCCGAGCGCGTGGAACAGCTCGAACTCTGCACGGTTGTATTCGGCGACCGTGGTGAAATACTCGTCGAAGGACAGTTTCAGGAGCCTGCAGCGCGTAGACCACTTCCTGCGGTCGATAGACCAGGACCAAGACGTCGCCGAAGCGCGTGGTGTGGCGCAGCCCCTCGACGTTCCCGTTGTAGGCGGTGATGGAGGTGCGCAGCGAGCGATTGGCCTGGCTGACCCGGGCCGCCGCTGACTGGAGACGAGCGTGGGCCTCGGTCACTTCGGCCGCTACCCTGTCCTGGGTCTTGTACAGCTCGACGATGGTGTGCGACTGCTCGCCGCGCTGTTCCTTGATCCGCGCGAGGTTCCCGATCCCAAATGCCTCGAGCTGCCAGACGAGCTGAAGGCTCACGTCATCGCGGCCGGTCCACTGGTTGAGGCTGCTGTTGGGGCCCAGGCCAAAGATCCCTGCCTGGAGTCATCATGCCGCCGGAGCTCTGGAAACCGCCGATGATGACGATGGGGAGGAACGGGCGCATCTTCTCCCGGCGGATCCGCTCTGCCGCCGCCTGGACCAGCGCCCGCTGCGAGGCGAGCTCCGGGCGATTGGCGAGCGCGATCCGCTGCAGGTCGGGCAGCGGCTGGGCCGGGTCAATCAAGGTGAGCTGAAGATGATCGTGCTCGAGCGGGACGACCACCGCCAGGGGGTTGAGCCGGAGGACCTGGGTGAGGTTGGCGCTTTGGACACGCCACGCTTGACGCGCGGAGACCGATTGCTGCTCGAGGTCGGCGAGCAGGTTCCGAGCCCGCTCGACTTCGACCATCGGGACCAGCTCTCTGCTCAAGCTGGCGATCTGCTCGACAAGGTCACGGCCCCGCTCGACGCAGTAGAGGGCTGCCGGTATACATGCCCCGGTACTGGTGGACGCGGAAATAGGCATCGGCGGTCAGGAGAAGGGCGTCGTTCTTGGCGGCCTGGATGTCCCATTGCCGGGAATTGAGGACCTGCCGCGCGACCAGCGGCTCGAAGTAGGCATCGGTCAGGTTCATGAACGCCGTGAGGGAACCGACGTCCAGGCCGCCGCCGGCGTAGAAATAGTTCACGCTCGGGGCGGTCAGGACGCCCTTGTTGAAATCCGGGCCGCCGCCGTCGTGCCGGATATAATCGGCCCCCAGCACCAATCGTCGGGACCCAGAGTGACCTTGGCCCGGGTGAGCTGTGCTTCGGCCACCCAGACACTGGCCTGGGCGGCGGCCACGATCAGCGGCCGGGCGTCGGAGAGCCGCAAGGCCGTCGCGAGGTTGATCGGAAACCGACAGTCGCTCGGCTCCAGCGGGGCGGATTTCAGTTGCACGGCCAGGAGGTCCGGCGCCGTCTGAGGAGGAACCGGGGGCTCCGACGTTAGCGGCAACGGCTGCGCCACGTTCTGGCCACTACGATTCACGGCGGGGTCAATGGCGGGTGATCGCACCGCCCGCCCTTGGGGCCGACGATGATCGACCGGCACGGCTGACCTCGCGACCGGCGAGCGCCGCGGCGGAGGCACACGTGTTGTCGACCGTGCCACCGGCCGAGACTCATTCCCCGCTGGCGTTGTCGTCCGGGGCGTTTGCCGGACCGAAGGCGACGCCGGCGGCAGAGGTGCTGGCGACTGGGCGCGGCAGGCCGGCGGCTCGAACCAAGGAAGTGTCACGGTCGCGAGGATGACCGTGATTCTGCCGATCCGATCCATCGGGCGCGGCTCCTTCCCCGTCCATCCTGAACGGAACCTGGAGCGCAGCGACTCAGGCCTGACAGGACGTCAGTGGATTTATCGGCTCATTGCGACCGGGATGTTGATGACGAATGCAGCGATTTTGAGCCCCCCATTCTTGAGCCAGCAGCCGAGCCAGAGCTTGGAACAGAAGTCAAAGTCGGCGAGACCTGTTCGTTGATTCAGGATCTGCGGCCGATGCCGGGACGCCGAGATCGAGACCGCTCGTGATAGCTCGCTCTCGGTTCCTAGAAATGCCCGGCGAAATCCATGCGCTGGGTTCTCGCTTCGGTGATCTGGTTGATCGACGTGTTGGGCAGAGCCAAATTGCGCGCCCTGGCCCACCTGGTTGCCCTGGCCAAAAGCAACAATCCAATTGAGAGTGCGTGCGAACGTGGCGGGATCGTATTTCAGCCGGAGAAAGATCCCCGCGGGTCCCGGTATGGCTGTCGATGACCGGCCGCCCAGGTCGAACTGGAAACCCCCGGCGACGAAGGAAACTGGGTAATACTTCTTGGTCAGAACGTAGAAGACGAGTATCTGACCCGGTTTCCACTGCTGATCACCCGTGAGAACGGGAAAGCCGGCGAAGGATCTCGGCTGATTCGTCATTCTTACGCTAAAGCCGTTGCTGGCAGTGAATGTCTGCCCTGTCCCGTTCTTCACAGCGACTGACAGCACGTTGTAAACCTGCCCAGGCACCGGTTGGACGGATTGGACCAGAACCTGCTGGAACGGAGGAATCAGCTTGTAGGGGGTCTGCCACGGCGTGTTGGTGACGCGGAACGCGAGGTACCCAAACGCTCCGGCCGGCGCAGGCTTGCGGCGCTGGTGGTGCACCCGCGGGGTGGCCTGACTGGTGGGGATTTCACCGCTTGCCTTGTGAGGACCCGAGGAGTCGGCCGAGCGGAGGGCCAACGCCTGCGGGCCGTCCTTGGCGCTCACGACGTGCGTTGTCAAGGAACCGGCACTGAGCAGTTGTTTTGCTTCAAATTGCTCGAGTACCAGCCCGAATTTCATGATCGAGCGACGGCGCACGGGTGAAACCCTCTTGAGCTCGACAAATCACCAAGCCCCGCGTCTTCAATACGTCGGCAATTCGCGCAGGTGGCGGGAGTTAGCCCGACGTGCGTCGCGGCTTTTGGGACCGACAGAGCCAGGAGCGCGACCGGTTGTATGAAGCTTTAGCGTGTTGCTGGGGGCGGCCCATTGCCCACAGGGGGCAGATAACCGGGGCGTGTCGTATCCACCGGTTCCACGGTGCCCGGAGGCCGAACGTAAGTGATCTCACGGGCGGGGTAGCCCAGCGCGTGGAACAACTCGAATTGCGCCCTGTTGTATTCGGCGACCGTCGTGAAGTATGCGTCGAAGTCCGCCTTCATGAGCTGGAGTGCGTAGACGACTTCCTGCGGCCGGTTGATCAGGACCAGGACGTCGCCAAACCGGGTGGTATGCTGCAAGCCCTCGAAGCTTCCGTTGAAGGTAGCGATGCCCGATCGCAAGGAGCGATCGGCCTGTTCGACCCGAGCCGCTGCCGACTGGAGATCGGCCTGGGCCCTGGTCACGTCCGCCGCCACCATGTCCTGGATCTTGAAGAAATCGATGATGCTCTTCGACTGCTCGCCGCGCTGCTCCTTGATCCGCGCCAGGTTTCCAATCCCAAGTCCTTCGAGCTCCCAGATCAACTGTAAGCTCACGTCGTCACGGCCGGCCCACTGGTTGAGCTTGTCGTTGGTGCCGATCCCGAAGATCCCGCCTTGAATCATCTCGTTCGGGAGTCTGGAAGCCGTTGACAAGCACGGTGGGGAGGAACATGCGGCCCCGCTCGCGGCGGATCCGCTCCACGGCCGCCTGAACGAGCGCCTGGTAGGAGGCAAGCTCGGGGCGGTTGGTCAGTGCGACCACATGGAGGTCGGGGAGCGGCCGGGCGGGGTCAATCAAGGTGAGCTGGAGGTGATCGTCCTCGAGCGGGACGACCACCGCCTGGGGGTTCAGCCGGAGGACCCGAGTGAGGCGGGCGCTGGCGACCCGCCACGCCTGACGCGCGGAGGTGGCTTGCTGCTCGATGTCGGCGAGCATGTTCCGGGCCCGGTCCACTTCGACGATCGGGACCAGCTCGCTGCTCAAGCTGGCGATCCGCTCAACCAGGTCGCGCCCGCGCTCGACGCAGTAGAGGGCCCCGGCATACATGCCCCGATACTGGTGTACGTGGAAGTAGGCGTCGGCTGTCATCAGCAGGGCGTCGTTCTTGGCGGCCTGGATGTCCCATTGCCGGGAATGTGAGCATCTGCCGCTTGACCAGAGGCTCGAAGAAGACATCGGTCAAGGCGACGATTTCCCACAGGCCGGCACCGCCGTAGAAGAAGTTCACGCTCGGCGCGGTCATGATGCCCTTGTTGAAATCCGGACCGCCGCCGTCGTGCCGGATGTAATCGCCGCCCAGGTTCAGTTGAGGAACCCAGAGAACCTTGGCCCGTGTGAGCTGCGCCTCGGCCACCCAGACGCTGGCCTGGGCGGCGGCCACGATCAAGGGCCGGGCGTCGGAGAGTCGCAAGGCGGTGGCCAGGTTGATCGGAAACCGCAGGTCGTCAGGCGCCAGGGCGCGGGCTTGAGCATCAGGGTCAGGTCGTGTTCGATTGCGACAGGAGCCGCAGCCGCTGGCAAGCGGGATTCGCTGGGCAGTTGCACCGCGCGCGGTACCGGCACCGCGTTGCGGAGCAACCATGCGACCGGCGGCGGCCACTCGCTCGGTAGCCGCATCGGGCGCCGTGCTGCCAGCGGCACTCCCAGCGCGGCCCTGCGCGGCGCGGTCGCTTCCCCCGTCACGCGAAACGCGCACTGTTCCGCGAGGCGCGGGCGGGGCATCGGCGCCGCCGCCACCAGCGAGTTACTCGGCCGTAAGGGCGCGGGCAAAGGCTGAGACTGGGCCGCGCACTCAATGGGCAGGACCCGGAAGAGCAGCACGGCCATGCCGAGGATCAATGGCCAAGCGGATCGTCCCATCACACACACCTCTACCGCCTTGGATGCCGCGGTGCGACCACAGTATCGCCGCGCGGCCGGGCCGGATATTACCGATTAATCGGCTAATCAGGGTTGAAAGGATTATGATTGACGGCGATTGTCCCCGGTCCCTCGTTTTCGGGCTTGCCCAGAACAACCATTTTGACGATTCTCAGCGGGACCGGTCTCAGCGATTCGAGTGCGCAAGCGTCCACCGATCGCGTCCAGGTCGAAGGATACCGTTCAGTCTGAATCTGCACTCTTCTTGCTCCACGCGGCCAAGAACGGACGCGCTTCATCCGGGTATTCCCCCAACGCTTAGGACTTGACAGTCTCTCTTTTCGTTCTTAAGCTTAAGTATTCGTTGTTCTCTCAGGGCTCTGAATTCGAGCGGCCATGGTTGACCGACGTTTGCTGACTCTTCTTATGCACGTTGTATCCGCGCTGGCGGTGCTGGTGGTCTTGATCGACACGTCGATTCAGCCAGCGCGGCCGGCCAACAGCTTTGCCAGATCCGATGGCGGATGCGGCAACTTCGCCCGTGCATCGGCCGATTCGACACGTGTATCATCGATACCAGTCGATTCTCGTCTGTACCGGATCAAGGCTCTTTGTTCGGTGAACGAAGAAGAAGAACCGATCGGCGTCGTCCGCGCGACGTGCTCCCCCTGCGACCTGTCGCCAACTCACACTCCGAAATCTGCACAGAGTCCGGCTGCCATGGGGTTGGCTGGAGTGATTCAACACTTGCGCTGTTCGAGCGCCTCTTCCAGTCGCCTGTGCGCAGCGCTCCAATTCGATTTTTGCCAGCGGTGCGCAGCACGTTCGCTCCGGCGTGATGCCGTCGACGCGTTCGTGACGTTTTATTTTGTACGTGGGAACCGCATCGGTGCTGAGCGGACCTAGCGTGCGCGGCACCGCACAATCCTTTCATCCCGTCACGCTTTCCTGCATTCAATTTCAGAGACCGCGCCTGGGTGTCGGGCCCGCCCGGGACGGACTGGGAGCATCCGCTATGAATCCGACCAGCTTTGCGATGCGGCGGCCAATCACGACGCTCATGCTGGTGGTGGCGCTCATCAGCGGCGGTGCTCTCGCCTACAACCGGATGCGGGTCGACATCTTTCCGCCGCTCAACACGCCCAAGATCTACGTCTTCCTCGATTACATTGGGATGAGTCCCGACCAGATCGAGGGGTTCATCGTCAACCAGCTCGAGCTCTATTTTCAGTACGTCGACGGCATCGAGGAGATCGATTCGCGGAACATCCAGCAAGTCGCCTTGTGCCGTCTGTCGTTTTTCCCCGGCACCGACATGGGGCAGGCGATGGCCCAGGTCGTGGCGATGTCGGACCGGGCGATGTCGTGGATGCCGAAGGGGACCTTGCCGCCGATGATCATGCGGATGGACTCCGGCAGCGTGCCGGTCGGCTACCTCGTCTTCGAAAGCGAGGTGACCTCACTGGGGGCGATGGGCGACCTGGCTCAGAACATCATCAGGCCGCTGGTGCAGAAATTCGTCCCGGGCACGGTCGCGATCTCGCCGTTTGGCCCGAACATGCGGTCGATCGTCATCAACGTCGATCCCCACAAGCTCCGCGACTACAACCTGAGCCCGCAGGAAGTCATCAATGCCGTGGCAACGGGGAACACGATCATTCCGGCGGGGAACATCTACGTCAAGGACTCGATGCCGGTGGTCGCCAATAACGCGACCGTCGTCGACCCCCATCAGATGGGCAATATCCCGCTCAGGATGGAGAAGAACGTCTATCTCCGCGACGTGGCGACTATCCAGGACGACGTCGACATCACGTATGGCTACGCCCTTGTGAACGGCAAGAAGTCGGTTTATCTGCCGATCATCAAGAAGGACACGGGATCGACCTTGACCGTGGTCGCCGACGTCCACAAGTCGATGCAGACATTCCGCGACGCCGTCCCCAAGGACGTGACGGTCAACTTCGAGTTCGACGAGTCGCCCACCGTGGTGGCAGCGGTGGAGAGCGTCGCCACCGAGGGCTTGATCGGCGCGGGCTTGACGGGACTCATGATCCTCTTGTTCCTCCGCGACATCAGAAGCGTGATCGTTGTCGTGGTCACCATTCCCCTCTCACTCCTGGGATCGCTCTTCGGCCTCTGGGCGACGGGCAACACGATCAACATCATGTCGCTGGGCGGCATGGCGCTGGCGATCGGCATCCTGGTGGACATGGCGACGGTGACCATCGAGAACATGCACGTGCAGATGCTCCGCACTCCCAAGATCGCCACGGCCGTGCTCCGCGGCAACCGGGCCACGGCCGTGCCGATCCTCCTGGCCCTCCTGTGCATCCTGTCGGTGTTCGTCCCGGCATTCATCATGGCCGACCCGCTGCGGTCGCTGTTCATGCCGCTGACGCTGGCGGTCGCGTTCGCGATGATCGTGGCGTATCTCTTGGCCAGCACGTTTGTGCCGATCCTGTGCGTGGCCTTGCTCAAGCACCAGGGGCACGGCGATGGCAAGCGCGGGCTGTTCGATCGGTTTCTCGACGGTTATAGCAAGCTCGTGCGCTGGCTGGTGCAGTTGCGCTGGCTGGTGGTGCTGGGCTATCTCGCGGTGTGTGCCCTGGTTCTCTGGCAAATCGGGCTCAAGGTCGGCACCGAATTGTTCCCCCAGATCGACTCGGGGCAGTTCGTGCTTCGCTTCCGGCCGCCGCCCGGCTCGAACTTCGAGTTGACCCGGCAGATGGCGGTGAAGTGCCTCGAGGAGATCGAGAACGAGGCGAAGCCCGAGACGGTCGCGATCACGATGGGCTACGTGGGCCAGGTTGCCCCTAATTTCGGCATCGACAACATGGTGTTGTTCATGCGCGGGCCCGACGACGGCCAGCTCCGGGTCGCCTTCCGTGAAGATACCAAGATCAAGCTGGCGACGTTTCGTGAGCGGCTCCGCAAGGTCCTCCCCGAGCGGGTGATCCCCTGGCTGGCCAAGCGGCTGGAGCAGGGAGGGCTGTCCCCAGCGGATGCCGCGCAGCAAGCCGCGATGTCCACCTTCGGATTCGAGCCCGGCGACATCGTCACCAAGGTCATGAGCTTCGGTTCGCTGACGCCGATTGCGGTCCGCGTTGTCGGCACTGATCTCAAGGATGTCCGGTTGCACGCGGAAAAAATCGCCGGCCTGATGAAGCGAATCCCATTCCTCCGCGACGTCCAGTTCGAGCAGACGCTCGACTACCCCACCGTGGAAGTCGACATCGACCGCGAAAAGGCGGGGCTCTCCGGCGCCAAGGTCGACGACGTGGCTCATGCCCTGGTCATGGCGACCGCGTCGACCCGGTTCCACTCGCTCAACTACTGGGTGGACGTCAAGACCGGCTTCGACTACCTGGTCCAGCTTCAGATGCCGCCCCTCCGGATGGACAAGGCGGCAGACGTCGAGATCCTGCCGCTCCAGTCGGTCAACCCATTGGTCAACCTGATGATCCGCGACGTGGCGTCGGTTCGAACCGGTGTGCGGCCCGGCGAGTTCGACCGCTCGACGTCGCAGCGGTACCTGACGCTGACCGCCAACGTCGAAGGTGAGGACATGGGCCGGGCATCCAACCAGGTCGCGCGGGCGGTCGACGCCGCCGGGGAGCCGCCCCGCGGCGTGCGGGTCGAGAAAATGGGTCAGCTCCAGCCCATGAGGGAGATGTTCAAGGCGCTGGGGATCGGGCTGGGGATCGCCGTGTTCGTGATCTTCGTGCTCCTGACGGCCTTTTTCCAGTCGCCGCGCATGGCAGTGATCTCGGTCGGCGCGGTCCCGGGTGTGCTCGCGGGCATCGCGATCATCCTCTACTTCACCAACACCTCACTCAACATCGAGTCGTTCATGGGCTCGATCATGTCCCTGGGCGTCTCGGTGTCGAACTCGGTGCTGCTCGTGACGTTCATGAACGAGCACTGGAAGGGGGGAGCGTCCTCGACCGAAGCGGCGATCGTCGGCGCGGGTGATCGTCTGCGGCCGATCCTGATGACCGCCGGCGCGATGACCGTGGGCATGGTGCCGATGGCACTGGCCCTGGAAAAGGGCAGCCAGATGCAGGCCCCGCTCGGGTTGGCGGTGATCGGGGGGCTGGTGATGTCGACGTTCGCCACCTTGCTCGTTATCCCGTCGATCTTCGCAGTGGTGATCGGCACGAGCGTGGCCCGCGCGCCGTCGATCTACCCGGCCGACCCCGCCAGCCTGCATTACGACCCGGCAGTCTTCCGTGAGGAGGGGATCGCCGAACCGCATCAGTCGCCCGGTCATGGACATGGCCCGGAACACGGCGCCCACGAGTCAGAGCCCGCTCCCACGGAGCCCCCGACACCACCCGAGAGCCTTTGATCCACGGTTGTCTTTACCACGATATCACCGCAACCGTACCTCCTGTGCGGAAACCGCTTTTGCACACCTGCTCTTCCCCGGAGACCCTTGATGCATTCTGAATTCGGAAAAGCTCGACGGGTGGGTGCGCAGATGCGCCAGCCCCTGGATTCGAGCACCCTGCTGTGCCGCGGTCCCTGTCGCTTGGTCTGGGATTGTTCCGCCCGGGGAGGTCGGCTCGCGGTCATGTTCGTGTTCGTGCTCTGGGCCGCCTTCGTGGCGCCGGGCTGTGCCCGCGAGGCTGAGATCGACTTCACGAGCGTCGCCAAGCCTCCGACAGTCGAGGTGATCAATCCGCCGGTCCGGAACATCGTCCGACTCGTCGGCCAGCCCAGCTTCATCGAATCATACGAGCGCACGGCGATCTATCCCAAGCCGGTCGCCTACATCAAAGAGTGGAAGGTGGATATCGGCGATAAGGTCAAGAAGGGCGAGGTGCTCGCCACGCTGTTCGTGCCCGAGATGGTCGCCGATTTCGGGACCAAGAATGCGACGGTCGAGCTCGATAAGCAACGAATCGAGCTGGCCAACAAGCTGGTGAAGGTGGCCGAGGCCGACGTCGACGCCGCCCGGGCGCGGCTCAAGGAATCCGAGGCGATTCTGGCGAAGTACCAGGCCGATGTCGACCGGTGGGCCTCAGAGGTCAAGCGGCTCGACCACGAGGTAGAGAGGGGCGTCGTCGACCGGCAGGTCCTGATCGAGTCGACCAATCAGTTGAAGGCAAGCACCGCCGCCTGGGGCGCGGCCAGCGCCACCATTGTGAAGGCAACCGCAGAGCTGCTTTCCAAGAATGCAGCGCTCACCAAGGCGAAGGTCGACGTCGATGTCGCCACTGCCGACCTGGAGGTCGCCGTGAGCGAGGCGAAGCGGATGGCAGCCTGGGTGGACTACCTCACCCTCACCGCGCCGTATCCCGGCGTGATCACCGTGCGCAATGCGAACACAGGCGACTTCGTCCTGCCCGAACTGGGCGACCCCACGGCCAGGGACAATGCTCCGCGCAGCTCGCCCGGGGGTGCCGCGCCGATCTACGTGGTCGACCGCACCGACATCGTCCGCGTTTTCGTCGACGTGCCCGAGCAGGACGCAAACTACGTCGTGATCGGGACCAAGGCATCCGTGCTCGCCAAGGCGTACCGCGACAAGCCGATTCCGGCCGCCGTCACACGCACCTCCTGGGCCTTGAACACCAAGAGCCGCACGCTCCGCGCCGAGATCGACCTGCCCAACCCTGAGACCCAGCTCCTCCCCGGGATGTACGCCTATGCCAGCGTGATCATCGAGCGGCCCGGCGTCCGTGCGCTGCCGCTGGCGGCTCTCACCTACAGCGGCGACCGGACGTACTGCTGGAGATGCGAGAACGGCAAAGCCGTGCGGACCGAGATCCAGACCGGCGTCAGCGACGGCCAGTGGATCGAAGTGACCAGTCTCCAGCTCCCGCCGTCGCCCGATATCGTGGATCTCTGGGCGCCGGTTACAGGGGCGGAACAGGTGATCGTGGGCAACGTGGCGAACCTCGCCGATGGGAGCCCCGTCGAGCTTGCCCCGGCAAAGCCCGGCACCGAAGTCGCAAGTACAACTCCCGCTCCTCCCGGAAGCGATACCCACTCCAAAACGACTCGAGATTGAATGATGGTCGAGAATGGGCTTGATTCTGTGATGATCCCAGGCAGCTTGGCTCAGCCACGAGGGCGAGTCCAGCGACGCGGACCAGTCCGGCCCGCCGCCCGGGGGAAACCGGCACGCCCCGGCCTTTTATGGAGAATCGTCATGCACCGCTTGTTTGCCTGGAGTTTCCTCATCGGCCGTCGATCCCGGCCGACGGTTTCCGGTTATTCCAGAGGCTGCGGCTGGCTGGCGCTGGCGCTTTTGGCGGCCCTCGTGGGACCGGGCTGTTCTCACGAGGCCCAGGCACCTGTCGCGAGTGTCTCAACGCCCCCGACCGTGCAGGTGATCAACCCGCCGGTCCGGAAGATCGTCCGAGTTGTCGGCCAGCCCAGCTTCATCGAAGCGTACGAGCGGACGGCGATCTATCCCAAGCCGACCGCCTACATCGAAGAGTGGAAGGTCGACATCGGCGACAAGGTGACGAAGGGCCAGGTCCTTGCCACGCTGTTCGTGCCCGAGATGCGTGAGGATTACGGGACCAAGAAGGCGACGGTCAAGCTCGATGACCAGCGGATCAAGCTGGCCCTCGAAGTGGTGAGGGTGGCCAACGCTGACGTCAAGGCGGCCCAGGCCAGCCTCGAAGAAGCCCGGGCGATCGAGGCCAAATTCCAGGCCGAGGTCGAGCGCTGGGACTCGGAAGTCAAACGGCTTGACAACGAGGTCAAGCGGGGCGTTGTCGACCCGCAGATCCTCCTGGAGTCGACCAATCAGTGGAAGGCGAGCATCGCCGCGCGGGGCGCGGCGTCGGCGACCGTGCTGAAGGCAAAGGCAGAGCTGCTCTCAAAAGAGGCCACGGAGGCGAAGGCCAAGGTCGACGTCGCGGTTGCCAGGGCCGACCTGACGGTCGCCCAGAGCGAGGAAGAGCGGCTCAAAGCCTGGGTTGACTATCTCACGCTGCACGCGCCCTACGACGGCGTGATCGTGGTGCGCAACGCCAACACCGGCGACTTCGTCCTGCCGACCACGGGCGACCCCACGGCCATGGAACATGCCCCGCGGATGTCGCCCGGGGGGGCCGCGCCGATCTACGTGGTCGACCGCACCGACGTCGTCCGGGTTTTCGTCGACATCCCCGAAGGCGACGCCAACTACGTGCACATCGGGACCAAGGCGAGCGTGCTCGCGAAAGCGTTTCGCGACAAGCCGATTCCGGGGAGTGTCACGCGCACCTCCTGGGCCTTGAACGCCAAGAGCCGCACGCTCCGTGCCGAAGTCGACCTGAAGAACCCCAACAGCCAGCTCTTGCCCGGGATGTACGCCTACGCCAAGGTGATCATCGAGCGGCCCGGCGTGCGGGCCCTGCCCTTGGCCGCCCTCATCCGGACCGGCGACCAGACTTACTGCTGGACGCACCAGAACGGCCAAGCATGGCGGATCGAGATCCAGACCGGCGTCGACGACGGCAAGTGGATCGAGGTCACCAACCACCGTGTCCCCGCCACCCAGGCGTCGCCCGGCGGTGCCGATTCCTGGTCGCCTTTCGATGGTTCGGAATCGGTGCTCCTTGGCGATCTGTCGATCCTCGCCGACGGATCGCCCGTAAAGGTTGCCGAGGCGACAGAGGAGACCAAACCCGCGGGTGCCCCTGCGACCCCGACCGCTCCTCCTTCCGGAACCGCTCTGCGCACGACCAATGCTCCCTCGGCGTCCCAGCCCGTCGAAGCCCTGAATGCCCCTGCTCCAAAGGCCGGCAAGAAACTGTAGCACACCGGGCGATCGCATCCTCAAAGGGCGCTGCGCCTCCCTTCGTCTGAGAGGCACGCCGCCATTCGGGCAGGTCGGGTAGGTGGGCCGCACTAACGGCTAGAATTCTCGGTATCTCTATCGTATGATGAAATGTTTGAGTCTAAGGAACCAGCAAGCACGTCATCGTCGGAGGAAGCCATCATGAATCAGACGGATACTCCGGTCGGTTCGAGCATCGTGGCGATCTATCCCGACCACGCCGCAGCCGAGCACGCCGTGCGGCAACTCCACGAGGCGGGGTTCGCCATCGGCGACCTTTCGATCATCGGCCGTGACTTTCAGATGAGCGAGGCGCCGATCGGCTTCGTCAGCGCAGGCGACTACGCCAAGGCTGGGGCGAAGGCGGGGGCGTCATTCGGCGGCCTGTGCGGCCTGCTCTTCGGCGCGGCGTTCTTGATCCTCCCGGGCGTGGGTGCCGTGTTCGTCGCCGGCCCGCTTGCGGCGGCGGTGCTGGCGGGGCTGGAAGGGGCGCTTGCGGGAACGGCGCTGGGCAGCCTCGGGGGCGCGCTCGTCGGCTGGGGCATTCCCAGGGAACGCGCCCTCAAGTACGAGACCCACCTCAAGGGAGGCAAGTTCCTCGTCGTCGTTCGCGGCCTCCCGGAGGTCACTGAGCGCGCCCGGACCCTGCTCGCCCCGCATGCACCGGAACATATCGACGTCTATGATCCGGCTACGCCTTGAATCCCGCTGTCGTTAACGGGTTGCCGGGGGCGGACCATTGCCGACCGGGGGCAGGTAGACGGGCCGATTCGTATCCACCGGCTCAAAACCTCCGGCGGGCCGGCGGTTAGCGATCTCGGTGGCAGGATAACCCAGCGCGTGGAACAACTCGAACTGCGCGCGGTTATAGTCGGCGACCGTGGTGAAATACTCGTCGAATGCGAGCTTTAACAGCTCGAGAGAGTAGACCGCTTCCTGCGGACGGTAGACCATCATCAACATGTTCTCGAGACGGGTCGTCTGGCCCAGGCCCTCGAGGTGTCCGTTGAACGTTGTGAGACCCGTTCGCAAGGCGCGATCGGCCTGGCTGACCCGGGCCGTCGCCGATTGGAGATGCGCCAGGGCCCGGTTCACTTCTGCCGCCACCATGTCCTGGGCACGGTAAAGCTCGATGATCGCCCGCGACTGCTCACCGCGCTGATTCTTGATCCGCGCCAGGTTCCCGAACCCGAATCCTTCGAGCTGCCAGACGACCTGAACGCTCGTGTCCATACGTCCGACAAACTGGTTGAGGCTGCTGTTGGGGCCGAGGCCAAAGATCCCCGCCTGGATGTACATGCCGGCGGCCTGGAAGCCATTGAGCATGATCAAGGGTAGCGCCGGCCGCATTTTCTCGCGGCGGAGCCGCGCCTCCGCCGCCTCGACCAGCGCACGCTGCGAGGCCAGCTCGGGCCGGTTGGCCAGCGCGACTTGCATCAGGTCGTGGAGCGACTGGCCCGGGTCGGTCAAGGTGATCTGGAGGTGGTCGTGTTCCATCGGCACGACCACCGGCGCGGGTCGAGCCGAAGGATCTGCGTGAGGTTGGCGCTGTTGATGCGCCAGTATTCGCGCGCCGAGGTGGCCTGCTGTTCGAGATCGGCGACCATGTTCCTGGCCCGATCAACCTCGACCCTGGGGACCAGCTCCCTGCTCAACTGAGCGATCCGATCGACCAGGTCGTGCCCCCTCTCGACGCAATAGAGGGCGCCGGCGTACATTCCCCGATATTGATGCACCCGGAAATAGGCGTCGGCCGTCATCATCAGGGAGTCATTCTTGGCGGCCTGGATGTCCCAGTTGCGGGAATTGAGGACCTGGCGCAGCCAGGGGCTCGAAGAAGACATCGGTCAGGTTGACCATCTGGTACAAACCGGGGCCGGCGTAGAAAAAGTTCGTGCTGTTGACGGTCATGACGCCCTTGTTGATATCCGGACCGCCGCCGTCGTGCCGGATCAGATCGGCACCAAGCACGATCGTCGGAACCCAGAGGACTTTGGCCCGTGCGAGCTGCGCTTCGGCCACCCAGACACTGGCCTGCGCGGCGGCCACGATCAGCGGCCGGGCGTCGGAGAGTCGCAAGGCGGTGGCCAGGTTGATCGGAAACCGCAGGTCGGTCGGCTCCAGGGCGCGGCCCTGAGCTTCAAGGTCAGCGGACCGTCTGCTGGAGTGAGTACCGCCGCCGCCACCGGGTTGGATTCGCCCGGCAGTTGCGCCCGCGCGATGCCAGCAGTGAATTCCCGAGCGAGGACCGCACCGGCATCGGCCATTGACTTGGCAGTCGCATCGGGTGCAATGCCGGCGGTGATGCCTCCGCCGCCGCTGTCAGGGGCGCGATCGCGTCCCTCGTCACTCGAGACCGGCGCGGCCCAGGCAACCGGGACTCGGGCGCCGGCCATGCCAGCTCCGACGAATTGCTCGGCTGTGCCGCAGGCGCCGCCGAGGAGCTGCCGGGCTGTGTCGAGACGGACACAGCCCGAGACTGGGCCGCGCATCGCGCCGGCAGCACCCAGAAGAGCAGCATGGCCATGCTGGGGATCAATGGCCAAGCGGATCGTCCCATCACACCCACCCTTCCACCTCGAATGTCGCGGTGCGATCACAGTATCGGCCGCGCCGGTCGGGCCGGATAATACTGATTGATCGGCTATTCGGGGTGCGTAGGATGATCCGAAATGCGGGATTAGTCCGCTGATCCTCAGACTGATGGCGGGCAATCAGTGCAGTTTCACAACGGTTCTCGCGGCGGTGAACTCCCAGATTGCCGTGTCGGGCAGGCCCAGTTTCGGACCCTTGCCCCCCTGTGCGCCCGGCCCGTCGGCAACGATCCAGTCGAGCGTGTTGGCGAACTTGGCGGGCTGATACGGGAGCCGTAGAAAAATCCCCGACGGGCCCGGTATCGCCACCCGCCCGGGTGCGAAGTTGAACGTGAAGCCCCCGGAAACCATCGGATTTACCGGATAGTATTTCTTGGTCAGAACATAGAAAACGATGAACTGCCCCGGCTTCCACTGCTCTGTGCCGGTGAGAACCGGGTACGAGTGCGGTACGCCGGAACCACTGGTCGAAAGCCGTACGGCTAGACCGCTCGCTGCATCGAACGTCTGCGCCGTCCCGTTCCTCATGGCGAGTGAGAGCACGTTGTAAACCTGGCCGGGAACGGGTTGGCGAGATTGCACCAGGACCTGCTGGAAGGGCGGTTTCAAATTCACGGTCAACGGAGCGGCCGTGTTCGTGATCCGGAAGATGGTAAATCCAGAAGTCGTCGGCAGATCGGCACTGAGAAGCTGCTTGTCTTCGAGGCCCTCGAGCGCGGGACGAAATTTCAAAGTTTGGCGTTGCCGCATCGATGGTGCTTTCCATTGGTGTGAAACAAGATGACCTGGTCGGTGAGATCAACCTGATTGTTCGGGAGGCCAGCCCGATTGTCAAACAACACCACGACCCAGCACAGGGCCGGTGGACCGTCGATCCTGGTTGGATTGACGGCCCACAAGAGGGGGGGCCTTGTGCCGGGTCGCTCGATGAAAGCCGCTCACCGGGGGGAATCAGAAATGTCCGCCGAAATCGATCCTGGTCGCTCTAGCGGAGGCGATCGTGTTGATTGCGGTGTCCGCAATGCCCAGCGCCGCTCCGCGGCCGAACTGCGCACCCTGGCCGAAGGCGACGTTCCAGTTCAGAAATCGGTGGAACCCCGCCGGATTATATTTAACCCTCAGAAAAATCGCCGATGGTCCCGGTACGAGGGTTGTGATCCTGCCGCCCCACTCGAACTGGAATCCCCCTTGAAGCTGCGTCAGCGGATAGTACTGCTTGGTCAGCACGTAGAAGACCATCCAGTGACTCGGCAGCCACTCCTGGTTCCCCGTAAGGACAGGAAACGTCGGCGCGTCGGTTCGATTGGGGAATCTGACCAGAAAATTGTTGCTTGCCGTGAATGTCTGCGATGTCACGTTCTTCACGGCGACATAGAGCACGTTGTAAACCTGACCGGGCACCGGCTGCTTGTTTTGGACCAGAACCTGGCCGAACGGAGGTATCAGGTTGACGTCGAACTTCGTCGGGTTGGTAATGCGGTACCCGAGGAACCGCTTGGCAAGTTGTCGACCCGGATGGCGAGCCGCAGTTGCTGAGCCAGCGGCGTCCTTCGTCGCACTGTCGCTGGCCGCCCCGGGCGACGCTGGCGTCTGATCCGCGTGGTGAACCGCCGGCAACGAGCGGGTCTCGACGTGTGTGACATGACTCGCGTGCGCACCCACGCTCAGCAGTTGCCTCGCCTCGAACTGCTCGACAGCGGGACGGAGTTTCATGATCCGGCGTCCGTGCATGGATGAAACCCCCACGGGGCCCGCGAGAAGGTACGAGCCCTACAGTCCCTATACGTCGGCAAATCGGCCCGGTTTTCATGAATACTCCGGCACCGAGGGGTTCGTCGTGCCGTCTGCGGAAACTCCAGATCGACAAGGCCAAATGATTCGGAACATCGTCACACCAACCAATTTACCTGCCGCAAGTCGCGGGTTTTGTGAATGATTGAGCCGAGAATGCCGATTGTATCGAGTGTAGGACCATAGCCGACCGGACGGTCCAGGCAGAGAGTCCTGGGGACCCAGCGGTGCACATCTGCACCCGGCCAGAATCGACGGGGGTGTCGCAGTGCGTCTCTCATTCGAGGAACGGGATTGCCTCGGCCGCCTCGCGGGCGTGAGGCGGCCGGCATGCCGGCGACCTTTGGCTCGGAAGATTTTGGAGTGCGAGGCAATGGAGCCGCGCCGGCTGCTCTCGGCCGGGGCGGTCCTGGCGGAGGGGTACCTCTCACCCGGGACTGCGGAAGTGGCCAAGGCCCAGTCGATGATGTCGAGCGCAGCCGCGCAGGCCACTCAGAAGTACACCGCCGATTTAGCGCGGGTGGAACAGTCCTCGGATGTCACTCCGGCCGAATTCAAGAATCTCGCGTACGATACCCAGAAGCTCATCCAGGACATCGGCACCGCGAGCGCCATGGCCAGCGACACGTCCGGCGAACCGGAGAGTCCGCAACAGCTTACCCAGCAATACATCATCGTCCAGAACGCCGTCGACCAATCGTTCCTCGCCGGGGGCTATCGGAAAGCGGGCTGGGCGGAGCTGCAAGCGGATTTGTCCAACGCCCTGAGCGATGTGTCGCTCACGACCAATATCGCCCAGGTGACGCTCATGCAGATGGAAAAAGTCGCCCGAGCTGCCCATGTCACGCTCGCCGAAAGTCAGCAACTGGCGGCCGACCAGCAGGCTCTCACGACGGCACTGGGCCCGCACGCCGATAGTGAGCTGAATAGCAGCGATCCCCGAGATCCCGCTGTCGTCTACTACAACGGGCAGGTCAACCTTTTCGTGCACAAACGCTGACCGGGAAACGGCTCAGCGGGTTGACGGGGGCGGTCCGTCGCCCACCGGGGGCATGTACGGTGGCCGTTCCGTGTTGACCGGCTCGGCCCGGAGCTCGATCGTCATCGAATGCTCGACGCCATCGGTTCCGGAGCGCACCTTGATCTTCAGGACCTTATCGGGCGCCTTGTTGATGATGATCCAGGCCAGGTTCCCGGGCTTTTCGGTGAGGTATCCGTTGATCGAGCGGATCACGTCGCCGGGCTTGAGTCCGGCTTTCTCCGCGGCAGTTCCAGGATACACCTTGACGATCTTCATGCCCCGCACGCCATCGACGTCGACGACCGACTCCTCGACGATTCCGAGGTCGCGGACCGGATCGGCAATCGGGTACATCGGCGGAGCGCCACCAGGCCCCCGGGCGGATGATCCGCTTGCTGCGGCCGCAGCGGTGTATGGTGCGAAGTAGCTTTCGGGATAGGGAAGGACCCCTGAAAATGGGCCGAAACCGACGTTGTAGGGATAGACGGGGCTGCCAGCCTCATGGGCGGGATCGCCCCCAGGGGCTTGCATGACGACCGGTTCCGTGACAACGAGCGGTCCTGTGGGCTCGAAGTTGAAGGGATAGCCGGGGCCGCAGTAATAGGTAAAAGGCAGGAGGTGCCCGAACCGGTTCAGCGGTGGCCCGGGGTGGGTATAGCCTGGGCCGCCATAGAACGGATAGCCGCCTTCGGCGCCTACGCCCAGGGCTTCACGGCCGTAGCCGTAACCCCGATGAAACGAAAGACCAAAGCCGGGGAAGCCCGGGTAATAGCCGGGCGGGGCCCAGCCCAGAGTGCCGAAGCCCGGCGGGGGGCCTTGGCCATTTTGGACTGCATCATCCCAGGGGCCGTCATCGCTCCTGGCCCATGAACCCGAGAGAACCCAGATCCCCACTGCCAGGGCAAGCACGTTCGAGGGGAACCTGCCACCGCTCCGCACCAGTGCAATCATGGGCCTACCCCTATCCAGACGAATCCACCGACTTCGAGCCACGAAAGTGGCCTGCCATGATTTGCGATCGACAACCAACCGTGACAACTTGAAGACGCCATCAACCGATCGCTCGGACGCCAGTCGCCGATGGTCCAGTCGTCACGGTCGAGAAACGTGCACCGGATGCGTCGACTGCGGCGTTCACGTTCCCTGTATCGATTCGAGATTGTACTCGACCGGCACCAGCAAGATCGAAGGCTGCCGGGCTAGTGGGTTGCTGGGGGCGGCCCATTGCCCACGGGGGGCAGGTAGGCCGGCCGTGCCGTACTGACCGGCTCGATGTTGCCGGTGGGGTGGAAGTACGCGATCTCTCGGGCGGGGTAGCCCAGGGCATGGAACACCTCGAATTGCGCCCGGTTGTAATCGGCGACGGTCATGAAGTAGTCGTCGAAGGCCAGCTTCAAGAGCTGGAGTGCGAAGACCACCTCCTGCGGCCGGTTGACCAGGACCAGGACCGGTCCAAACCGGGTGGTTTGCCGCAGGCCCTCGAAGTTGCCGTTGAAGGTGATGATCGCCGTCCGCAAGGCACGGTCGGCCTGGCTGACTCGGGCCGTCGCCGACTGGAGCCGCGCCTGGGCCCGGGTCACGTCCGCCGCGACCCGGTCCTGCATCTTGAAGAACTCGATGATGGCCTTCGACTGCTCACCACGCTGCTCCTTGATCCGCGCCAGGTTGCCCATCCCACAGGCTTCGAGCTGCCAGAGGGGCTGAATGCTGAAGTCGTCGCGGCCGGTCCACTGGTTCATGCTGGTGTTGGAGCCCAAGCCGAAGATGCCAGCCTGGATGAGCTCCATGGGCGTCTGGAATCCGTTCAAGAGCATGCTGGGAAGGAGCATCCGCCCCCGTTCCTGGCGGATCCGCAGCGCCACCGCCTGCACGAGCGCCTGGTTCGCGGCGAGCTCGGGGCGATTGGTCAGGGCAACCGGAATCAGGTCGTCGAGCGCCCGGGCAGGGTCAATCAACGTGATCTGAAGGTGATCGTGCTCCAGCGGCACGACTACCGCGCGCGGGTCAAGCCGAAGGATCTGCGTGAGATCGGCGCTGTTGACACGCCAGTATTCGCGCGCCGAGGTGGCCTGCTGTTCGAGATCGGCGACCATGTTCCTGGCCCGATCGACCTCGACCCTGGGCACCAGCTCCCTGCTCAACTGCGCGATCCGCTCGATCAGGTCGTGCCCCCGTTCGACGCAGTAGAGCGCGCCGGCATACATTCCCCGATACTGATGCACTTTGAAGTAAGTGTCGGCCGTCATCATCAGGGCGTCATTCTTGGCGGCCTGAATGTACCAATGCTCGGAGTTCAGAACCTGGCGCGCGGACAGGGGCTGAAAGAAAATATCGGTCAAGGCGACGTTTTCCGTCAGACCGGCACCGCCGTAGAAGAAGTTCACGCTCGGCGCGGTCATGATGCCCTTGTTGAAGTCCGGGCCGCCGCCGTCGTGCCGTGTATAGTCGAAGCCCACGTTGAGGATGGGAACCCAGAGGACCTTGGCCCGCGCAAGCTGGGCTTCGGCCACCCAGACTCCGGCCTGCGCGGCGGCCACGATCAAGGGGCGGGCGTCGGAGAGTCGCAGGGCGGTCGCCAGGTTGATCGGGAATCGCAGGTCACCGGATTCCAGCGGCGCAGGCTTGAGCTTCACGGCCAGCTCGCCCATCCCCAGACCGCGGGCCGAATCCCCCGATGGGCTCGAGTCGTCCGGTTGTTGAGCGCGGCGCGGCGGTGGCAATTGCGCTTGCGGTGGCGAGGGCGCCGGCAAGGGATTGGCCTGCGGCTGGTCCCCGGGTCGAGCTCCATGGGACGGTGGCGCGGATGCCGGCGTCGCCGTCGCCGCCGGCACAGAGGGCGGCTGCGACTGCGCCGCGCACCATGCCGCTTCAACCAGCGAGAGCAGCACCGTCGCGACCACGATCGAAGGCCATGCGGATCGTTTCATCATCCAACCCCCCATCCATCAATGATCTCCGCGTTCGGCAGATTCACTGCGTTAGGACTCATCGGCTAATCGTGGTCGCAAGGATTATGTGATTTGTACGATTTCGGCGGGAGAATCCGGCATTGCGGGCCGTGAGGTGTTCGAGGATGCGACGGACTTGGCCCTTCTTGGTGGGTGTGCCATCGATCACGGCGATGGGGCCGTTCATGCCGGACGACGGGCAGCAGAATCCACTCGCCATGCGGGAATTGCAGCCCGCCGCTCGCTTGGATGGTCGCCGCTCCCAACGTCCCGGACCCATGAGCCCATGAGCCGGTCTTGACACTCAGCGTCTCCCCACCTACAATTCTCGTAGTTATTTCATGCCTAGCGATACGAGAGGCGACTGTGAGCCTTTTCCTCCGCACGCACGGTATTCGGGTCGCGTCGATATTCGCGCTCTTGGCGGCGGTCATTAGCTCGCCAATCCGGCCGTCAGTGTCGTTCGACGAGCCGGAGTGCGCGCCGCCCGAATTGCCTCGGCTGGAGCTTTCCCCTCCCCGTGACCAAGTCAACCCGCCTGTGTGCGGCATCGGTCGCGGAGCGTCCGGTCCAGGTGAAAGCGCTGTTCGAGAACAATGAGGAGGAACTGAACGGGACAACCCATCCGTCCAGTTACTTCTTCCACCTGCCCCCCGATTCTTCCTCTCCTGGAAATGAGCCGCGATCTCGCCACGTACGGCCGCGATCAAGCGGTCCACCCGCTACGTTGTTGAGGGCGAGTCCCGTAACGGCACGCGCGGGTGGCTCGGGATTCTCCCGCCCGGCGAACTCGTGAAATTGCCCGTCGAAGAGTCCGTTCCAATGCGATAGGAACGGCCCGAACGATTTCGGGCGCATCGCCAGATATTCCCGAGTTCGCTCTCTTCTTCCGCCCTCCCGCGCAGGCCGTCGGGCCATCGCTTTGCCCGCGCCTCGCTGATTTCAAACCCGTATTATTTAAGCTCCGACAACATATATTGAACTTGTCTTCACATGTGGGAAACTAGCTGATGAATCCGACGGTCTTTGCAATGCGGCGCCCGATCACGACCATGATGCTGGTCGTGGCCCTGATCAGCGGCGGCGCGCTGGCCTACAACAGGATGCGAGTGGATATCTTCCCCGCGCTGAATGTGCCGAAGATCTACGTCTTCCTCGATTACATCGGCATGAGCCCCGACCAGATGGAAGGGTTCATCGTCAATCAGCTCGAGCTGTATTTTCAGTACGTTGACGGCATCCAGGATATCAATACGCGTAACATTCAGCAGGTTGCGTTGACCGAGCTTTCGTTCTTCCCCGGCACCGACGTGGGGCAGGCGATTGCCCAGGTGGTGGCGATGTCGGACCGGGCGATGTCGTGGATGCCCAAGGGGACCTTGCCGCCGATGATCATGCGGATGGACTCCGGCAGCGTCCCGGTCGGCTATCTCGTATTTGAAAGCGAGCATACCTCGCTGGGCGCGATGGGCGACCTGGCTCAGAACATCATCCGGCCGCTGGTGCAGAAGTACGTCCCGGGCACGGTCGCGATCTCGCCATTTGGCCCGAACATGCGGTCGATCATCATCAACGTCGATCCGCAGAAGCTGCTCGACTACAACCTCACTCCACAGCAGGTCATCGAGGCCGTGGCCAAGGGAAACACGATCATTCCGGCGGGAAACATCTACGTCAAGGATTCGATGCCGGTGGTCGCCAATAACGCGACCGTCGTCGACATCCATGAGATGGGCACGATCCCGCTCAAGATGGAGAAGAACGTCTATCTCCGCGACGTGGCGACCATCCAGGACGATATTGACATTACTTACGGCTACGCGCTCGTCAACGGCAAGAAGTCGGTGTATCTGCCGATCATCAAGAAGGACACGGGGTCGACCCTGACCGTCGTTGCCGACGTCCACAAGGCGATGCAGACGTTCCGCGATGCCGTCCCCAAGGACGTGACGGTCAACTTCGAGTTCGACGAGTCGCCCACCGTGGTGGCGGCGGTCGAGAGCGTGGCGACCGAAGGGTTGATCGGCGCGGGCTTGACGGGGCTCATGATCCTCTTGTTCCTCGGCGACCTCCGCAGCGTGATCGTCGTCGTCTCCAATATCCCGCTCGCCCTCCTGGGTTCGCTCTTCGGACTGTGGATTACCGGCAACACGATCAACATCATGTCGCTGGGCGGCATGGCGCTGGCGATCGGCATCCTGGTCGACGAGGCGACGGTGACCATCGAGAACGTTCACGTGCAGATGGGGCACACGCCCAATCTCGCCACGGCGGTGCTGCGCGCGAGCAACGCCACGGCGGTCCCGCGGCTCCTGGCTCTACTCTGCATCCTGTCGGTCTTCATCCCGGCATTCATCATGGCCGACCCGCTCCGCTCGCTGTTCATGCCACTGACCTTGGGAGTCGGCTTCGCGATGATCTCGTCGTACCTCCTCTCCAGCACGTTCGTGCCGATCCTGTGCGTGAGCCTCCTCAAGCACATGGGCGGGCATGGCGAGGGGAAGCCCGGGCTGTTCGACCGGATGCTCAAGGTGTACGGCAAGGTTGTCGGCTGGTTCGTCCACCTGCGCTACCTGGTCGTGCCGGCTTATCTCGGGGCATGTGGCCTCGTCCTGGGGGCCCTGGGGTTGCAGGTGGGCACCGAGCTCTTTCCCCAGGTCGACTCGGGGCAATTTGTGCTCCGGTTCCGGCCGCCGCCCGGCTCGAACTTCGAGTTGACGCGCCAGATGGCGCAGAAGTGCCTCGAGGAGATCGAGCACGAGGCGAAGCCCGAGAACATCGAGATCACGATGGGTTATGTGGGCCAGGTTGCCCCCAACTTCGGCATCGACAACATGGTGCTGTTCATGCGCGGTCCCGACGACGGCCAGTTGCGCGTCGCCCTCCGCGAGACCAGCGGGATCAAGCTCGCCGAGTTCCGCGAGCGGCTCCGCAAGCTCCTCCCCGAGCGGGTGATCCCCTGGCTGACCGAGCGGATGGTGCAAGGCGGACTGTCCCGGCCCGAGGCGGAAAAGCAAGCCAAGCTGTCGACCTTCGGCTTCGAGCCCGGTGATATCGTGACCAAGGTCATGAGCTTCGGCTCGCTGACGCCGATCTCGGTCCGCGTGGTCGGCACCGATCTCAGGGATGTCCGGTCGCATGCGGAAAAGATCGCCGCCAACATGAAGCGCATCCCCTACCTCCGCGACGTCCAGTTCGAGCAGACGCTCGACTACCCCACGGTCGAAGTCGACATCGACCGGGAAAAGGCGGGGCTCTCCGGCGCCAAGGTCGAGGATGTGGCTCATGCACTCGTCATGTCGACGGCTTCGACCCGGTTCCACTCGCTCAACTACTGGGTGGACGTCAAGACCGGCTTCGACTACCTGGTCCAGCTTCAGATGCCGCCCCTCCGCATGGAAAAGCCGGAAGATGTCGAGACCTTGCCGATCCGATCGGTCAACCCCGAGGTCAACCTGATGATCCGCGACGTGGCGATGGTCGGAACCGGTTTGCGTCCGGGCGAGCTGGACCGAGACATGTCGCAACGGTACCTGACCCTTACCGCCAACGTCGAAGGCGAGGACATGGGCCGGGCGTCCAACCAGGTCGCCGA
The DNA here is from genome assembly GCA_963781785.1 of uncultured Isosphaeraceae bacterium. Taxonomy (GTDB): domain Bacteria; phylum Planctomycetota; class Planctomycetia; order Isosphaerales; family Isosphaeraceae; genus CAWAHD01. The sequence continues at coordinate 4,598,078 of CAWAHD010000002.1, forward strand.
GGCGGTCGACGCCGCCGGGGATCCCCCCGCGGCGTGCGGGTCGAGAAAATGGGCCAGCTCCAGCCCATGAGGGAGATGTTCATGGCGCTCGGCGTCGGACTGGGCGTCGCTGTGTTCGTGATCTTCGTGCTCTTGACGGCCTATTTTCAGTCGCCGCGCCTGTCGCTGATCTCGATCGGAGCGGTGCCGGGCGTGCTCGCGGGCATCGCGGTCATCCTCTACTTCACCAACACATCCCTCAACATCGAGTCGTTCATGGGCTCGATCATGTGCCTGGGCGTCTCGGTGTCGAACTCCGTGATGCTCGTGACCTTCATGGACGAGCACTGGAAACAGGGATCGCACTCCGTCCAGGCGGCCATCATCGGCGCGGGTGAGCGTCTGCGCCCGATTCTGATGACCGCCTGCGCGATGACCGTGGGCATGGTGCCGATGGCGCTGGCCCTGGAGCGCGGCAGCCAGATGCAGGCCCCGCTCGGACTGGCGGTGATCGGCGGGCTCGTGATGTCGACCTTCGCCACCCTGCTCGTGCTCCCCTCGATCTTCGCCGTCGTGATCGGCAACAAGGTGGCACACTCGCCCTCTATGGATCCCGAAGACCCTCATAGCTCGCACTACGACCCGGACATGTTCGCCGAGGACAGCCAGCAAGTGCCGCACCATTCGCACACAGCCGCTCTTGACGACGCCGCAAACGGTGGCGACGGGTCGCAGCCTGACCCTGAGCCACACCCGCATTCATCCCCCCCGTTTGGAGAACCGTGATGGCATCACCCTTTACACCGAAGTCGTTCTTGCACCTCGAACCTGGATATCGTTCCGGGGCGGTTGCTCGCACGCACCGCCCCTTCATCTGGAGGTCCCTGATGCACCGTCCCCTGTCGCTCATGGTTTCGGAACGTTCTTCCGTCTGCCGCTGGCTGGTGCTGGGTGTGATCGCCGCCCTCGCGGCGCCGGGATGCGGACACAATGCCAAGATCGATTTCACGACGGTCGCCACGCCTCCCACCGTGCAGGTCATCAACCCACCGATCCGGAACATCGTCCGGGTTGTCGGTCAACCCAGCTTCATCGAGGCTTTCGAGCGCACGTCGGTCTATCCGAAATTGACTGCTTATATCAAAGAGTGGAAAGTGGACATTGGCGACAAGGTGAAGAAGAACCAGGTACTCGCCACCCTGTTCGTGCCGGAGCTGGAAGAGGATCACAAGACGAAGATGGCGACGGTCGAGCTCGACAAGGAACGGGTCGACCTGGCCCAGAAGCTGGTGGAAGTCGCCGACGCGAACGTCAAGGCGGCCGATGCGAGCCTCAAAGAGGCCAGGGCAATCCTCGACAAATTCGAGGCCGAGGTCGAGCGCTGGGACTCGGAGGTCAAGCGGCTTGACCACGAGGTCAAGAGGGGCATCATCGACCCCCAGGTCCTCCTCGAGTCAACCAATCAGTGGAAGGCGAGCATCGCCGCCAGGGGCGCGGCCAAGGCCACCATCATGAGGGCCGAGGCGGAGCTGCTCTCCCGCCAGGCCGCGCTCGAAAAAGCCAAGGTCGACGTCTCGGTCGCGCTGGCTGCCCTGGTCGTCGCCGAGAGCGAAGAGCGTCGGCTCCAGGCCTGGGTCGGCTACCTTGTGCTCCCCGCGCCTTTCGATGGCGTGATCGTGACCCGCAATGCCAATACCTTCGACTTCGTCCTGCCCACCTCCGGCGATCCCACCGCGATGGACCATTCGACCCACCTCTCGCCCAGCGGTAAAGCCGCGCCGATCTACGTGGTCGATCGCACCGACAAGGTCCGGATCTTCGTCGATATCCCCGAGCAGGACGCCAACTACGTCACCGTCGGGACCAAGGCGACCGTCCTCGCCAAGGCCTACCGGGACGAGCCCATCGCGGGCACCGTCACGCGCACCTCGTGGGCACTTAACATCAAGAGCCGCACGCTCCGCGCCGAGATCGACCTGCCCAATCCCAACAGCCAGCTCTTGCCGGGCATGTTCGCGTACGCCAAGGTGTTGATCGAGCGCCCCGGCGTCCGGGCCCTCCCGCTGTCGGCCCTCACCCACGCCGGCGAGAAGACCTTCTGCTGGAAATACAACAACGGCCGTGCCATCCGGACCGAGATCCAGACGGGCGTCCGGGACGGCGAGTGGATCGAGGTCACCAATATCCAGCTCCCGCCGACACCGGATGGCGGCGATCCCTGGGCGCCGGTCAACGGCTCGGAACAAGTGATCCTGGGCGACGTGTCCATTCTGTCCGATGGCGGACTCGTGCAGGTCGCCCCAGCCGAGAAACTGGAGAAAGTCGCCAGCGCCAGCACCATCTCCAGTCCTCTGGTCGCGCTGGAAAAACAAGCCAAGGCTGGAAAGAAAAACTAGGCTGTCGTCGGCACGGATGAAGCCAGACAAACGCGCGGGCGTTCAGCCCATGGCTCTCGAAAAGAGTTTCGCGCGGATCGCGATGACTCAGTACGACTGCGCTGATCCAACAAACAGGGTCGATTGCCCAGGCAGTCCCTACCCCTTCTCTGCGTCTGACGTTTGTGGTAGGATCGATTCACGACGATCGACGCTTCCTGGGGAGACGACTGATGCATGCCTACCTGATGGGGGTGCTTGTCTTATTGAACGGGCAGACCGGGCAGCCCCCTCTAGCGAGCACGTCGGCGTCGGCGCAGGCGCCGGCAGAGGAGTATCGTGAGTTGCTGGCGATGTATCAGTCTGCTGTGCGAGAAGTTCTTGAATCACACAAGCAAGGCGACGCGACCCGGAAGCTGTTCCAGGATGCCACAAAGCCGGACAAGATCGCCCGGTTCATGGAGCTTGTGCGAGATCATCCCGGCGACCCTGACGCGGTCGATGCCCTCGTCTGGATCAGCAAATTCAGTCCATGGCCGCACACGGAGCCTCAGTCGAGTGACGGAGACGAGGCCCGCTCGATCCTGGTGCGCGATTACATGCTTAGCCCGAGGATCGCCATTGCGTTACCCGGAGTTTTGGAGACAGCTTCGGCATCAGACACCGCTGAGCGGCTCTACCGAGAGGCGCTCGCCCGCAGTCCCCATCGCGAAGTCCAGGGGCGCGCCTGTTTCTGGTTGGCTCGGTTTCTCAAGGGTCAAGCCGATTGGATTCGCATATTGAAGGACGAGGCTGGGAACGCACAACGGGTGCCAGGAGCTCGAAACGCAACTTCCCGCGCCAGGAAACGCTGGGGCGAGGACGCTCTGAAGCGGCTCACCGAGAAGAACCTCGAGCTCGTCGCCGGAGAAGCCGAGGCGCTCTTCGAGCGGGCCCTGAAGGAGTACCCCGATATTTCGGCGTACGGTTACGCCGACGACCTCGGCTCGATCGGCGAGGCTGCCCGCGCGGAGTTGCGATCGATCCGCGAGTTCGCGGTCGGCCAGGTCTCCGCTGAGATTACAGGCGTGGACATCGACGGTGAACGCTTCAAGTTAAGTGACTATCGCGGACGCGTCGTCGTTCTGACATTCTCAGGCAACTGGTGCGGTCCCTGCCGGGCGATGTATCCGCAGGAGCGTAAAATGGTCGATCGCCTCAAGGACAAACCGTTTGTTCTGCTTTTCGTCAACACCGATCAGGAAAAGGCGACCCTGCAAAAGGCAATCGCCGCGGGCGAGATCACCTGGCGATGCTGGTGCGATGGAGGCACGACCGGCCCGATCACCACAAAGTGGCTGGTCAAGGAGTTCCCGACGACCTACGTCCTGGATCACAAGGGCGTCATCCGATTCAAGAACCTCAAAGACCAACCGCTCGATGACGCGATCAATAAACTGCTCGAGGAGGTCGCGGCATCGCCCGTGAGAAAATGAAGCCGAGGATCGACCGCCGCCACGTTGCCGGCGACGTCGGTGAGACGGTCATAGCACCCCGCGTGTTTCCGGGTGCTTCGGTCCTGATGACCGAGTGCCAGTGCGCTTCCCTTCACGTCTCTTGCAAAGGAAAGGCCGATTGACGCTAATGAACGAAGTCCCGGAACGTCGCTCGGTCCAAGAGGCAGCGCCATATCATGCGATCATTGATCCGAGTCTTTCTGGCCGGGCTGCTGTGTCTGGCGATGGCCGCCGGCGCGGTGTTCTGGCTCTTGAACCGTCCTTCGGCGACTCGAAGACAGGCTGACCGGGCTGGTCGTGCGAATACCAAGGCGGAGACCGCGCGCGAAGACCGCGAGGCGCCTCCAGAGACCGGCGCGGGTGGACGGCCGCACGTCTACACCATCGCGTTTGACAAGTTCGAAGACGGCGGTTATGGAGCCGCCGTCAAATTCATGGCTCCGATCAAAGACCTTGGTTCGCTTCAGGAACTTCGCGAATCCGTTCGCGGGCGTGGCCGTCGCGGGATCGCCGCGGTCCACGCGAAATACGACCAGCTCACGCTCGACTCCCCGCCGAAAACAGACCAGTGCCGCAAAAAGGCGTCCCTCGAACAAGAGCTCGGCTTCTTGTACATGTATGAGGGAAAATTCCTCGAGGCCGGGTCCTGGCTCGAGAAAGCACTCCAGACCGCTCGCACTCACAATCTGCCTGGCGCGAGCCGGAGCCGGCTGTTGGCTCTCCTGGGAATCGTCGCCATGAGGCGCGGCGAGATCGAGAATTGTCTCGAGTGCGTGGGCCCGTCAAGCTGCATCTTTCCGATCGCTCGCGAAAGCATTCATCAGAATCAGGCCGGCTCGCGCGAGGCCGTCAAGTGGTTCACTGCCTACCTCGAGGAGTCGCCGCGAGATCTCCGAGTGATCTGGCTGCTGGATATCGCGTACATGACGCTGGGTGAATATCCTGAGAAGGTTCCATCACAATACCTGCTGCCCAAGGAAATGTTCCGCTCAGAAGCCGAGACGGGCCGGTTCCAGAATGTGGCGCTGTGGGTGGGACTGGGCATGCGCGGGCCGAATCTCGCAGGCGGGAGCGTGTTCGACGATTTCAATGGCGACGGGCTGCCCGATCTTTTCTCGACGTCGCTCGACGCCGACCTCGGGGCAACGCTCTTCCTCAACCGCGGCGATGGAACGTTTAACGACCATTCGGCCGAGTCGGGTCTCGGTGACCAGGTCTACGCTCTGAACGTCACCCGCGCCGACTTCGACAACGATGGTGACCTCGATGTCTTGCTGTTGCGCGGTGCCTGGGAGCAGCCGCTCAGGCTCTCGCTGTTGCGCAATAACGGAGCCGGTGCTTTCGAAGATGTCACCGTCAAGAGCGGGCTCGCCGAGCCGATCGCCAGCGAGTCGGCGGCTTGGGGCGACTATGACAATGATGGGCTGATCGATGTGTTCGTCTGCGGCGAGTATCTTCCCCCAGGTGGGACCGAATCCTCGGGCACGCACGACCCCCGCAATCGCTGCCGGTTGTATCACAACCAGGGCGACGGCACGTTCAAGAACGTCGCCCAGGCGGCGGGTGTCACCGACGAGCGGTGCGCCAAGGGATCGGCGTGGGGCGACTACGACGACGACGGCCAGCTCGACCTCTTCGTGTCGAACATGGGCCAGCCATGCCGCCTCTTTCACAACGAAGGCAAAGGCAAGTTCCGCGACGTTGCCCCCGAGCTTGGCATCACCGGGCCTTCCTACAGCTTTGCGTGCTGGTTCTGGGATTTCGACAATGACGGTGCCCTGGACCTCTATGTCAACGACTACAGCGCACGAATCGCCGAGGTCCTCACGAGCGCGATGCGAGTGAAGGTCGAGGGTACTAGCCGGCCCCATCTCTATCGCAACCTGGGTTCGGCTGGCTTCCGTGACGTCACGACCCAGGTGAATCTCGATCGCGCGATGGCGCCCATGGGCGCGAATTTCGGAGACATCGACAACGACGGCTATCTCGACATCTACCTGGGCACAGGCGACATGTCGTACGAGGGCCTGGACGTCAACCTGATGTTCAAGAACCTCGACGGCCGCTGCTTTGTGGACGTGACGGCCAGTTCCGGCACCGGCCACCTCCAGAAGGGACACGGAGTTTCCTTTGCCGACTGGGACTGCGACGGCGACCTGGACCTGTTCGTGGAACTCGGAGGTGCCACGCCCGGCGACCAAGGCTATAACGCCCTGTTCGAGAACCCCGGCCAGGGCCACCATTGGCTCAAGGTCACGCTCGTCGGCACCCAGACCAATCGCTCGGCCATCGGGGCAAGAATCCGAGCCGATCTGGCCGCCGGAGACGGCCGCGTGCGGTCGGTCTACCGCACCATCGGCAGTGGCAGCAGCTCTGGCGGCAACAGCCTGGTGGAGACAATCGGCCTCAAAGATGCAACTCGCGTATCGGAGCTCACTGTCCACTGGCCAACCAGCCGGACGACTCAAACCTTTCGCGATATCGCCGCCGACCAGGCCATCGAGATCATGGAAGGATCCCATTCCTTCAAGCCGCTCCACCAGCGGCCGGGCTACCCCGCCGGCGACCCACGGTGGCGAACCCGCGGCCTCGCTCTGGCGCGCACGCAGCCGTTCGCCACGCCGTCGGAGCACGCTGCCGGCGTTCACGCTTCGAAGCGATCAGAGCGATAGGCGCGGTCGCGCGCGTGAACCGCAGATTCTAGACCCGTCGACTCTGCGTCCATCCCTTCAGCACGTGGGGACCGCCAGCACCTCTGCTCGAATGCATTCACCACCCCGAGCGACCATTCATGCGTCGCCCGCACACGGCCGACTTGTGGAGGAATGTCCGGGTGCAGATCACGTCACCCAAGAGCCCTGCACCTTGCTGGACCAGGTCGAGGGCCAGCGGAGACCCCGCCACCAGAAATGTCCACATCACAAAGTCAATCACGGCCATCTCCTTCGCAGAAGCGTACCCGCCTGGTCTCTTTCGGAAAGCCCGGCGGTGTTCGATTGTTGTCTCTTCAATAGTTCTCGCGAAGAATGGTGCGAAAGCCCTAGATCTTTTTTCGGAGCGATCATGGGAGACGAGCCGAAGCGGGATCTGACAGTCCTCCTCGAGAGGACCCGGGCCGGCGATGATCGGGCCAAGGGCGAAGTGATCGCTTTGGTGTACGAGGAGTTGCGCCGAGTTGCCGCCCACCTGATGCGGCGGGAGCGACCGGATCATACCCTGCCGCCGACCGCCGTCGTGCATGAGGCGGTCATCCGGATGCTGGGTGAGGGCGTGCTCGACAGGGCGGCGGACCGGAACTTCCTGTTCGCCGCGGCCGCTCGGTCCATGCGGGAGATCCTCATCGATCATGCGCGGCGCCGCAGCGCCGACCGGCGTGGAGGGGGCCGGCACCGGGTGCCGCTCGACCTGGTCGTCGACTACTTCCAGTCGCAGGAGCTCAACATTATCGCCGTCCACGAGGCCCTGGACCGGCTCGCCCAGTTCAACGAGCGCCAGAGCCAGGTCATCACGCTCAGATACTTTGGAGGCCTGACCGTGCCCGAAGTCGCCAGGGCGCTTGGGGTCTCGGAATTCACCGTCGAGCGGGACTGGCGGTTCGCGCGGGCCTGGCTCCATGGCCAGCTCCGGGGGGATGTGTCCAATGACTCCTGAAACCTGGCAGCAGATCGACGACCTGTTTGATGCCGCGCTCGCGATCGACCCGGACGAACGGGGAGAATGGCTCGAGCGCGCCTGCGCCGACGACGAGGTGCGGGCGGAGATCGGCCGCTTGCTTGATCACGACGAACGGGCAACCCGGACCAGCTTCCTGACACCGCCCAACTTGACCGGCCATTACGTCGATCCGACGACCACCTTTCCACCCCGCGCTGATCGCGATTCCGCTCCTGCATCCCGGTCGTCCGAACCGTGCGAGGCCGGCCCCGGCGACCTTTCCTGCGGCTTTACCCCGAGGGCGGCGATCGCCGAGGGCGACGGCCGGCGCCCATCAGCCGAAAGCCAGTCCGTGGTACAGATGCGGCTGCGCGAGCTGGCGGTGATATATATCTTGCTATTCGCGATGGCGATAGCCTGGCGGCACATCGTCGTGGGACGCGTCTATCCGGCGGTCCTTGCCGTCAACGCGCTGGCCATCGTGATCCTCGCCGGCATCGCCCTCTTGCTCTCCGGTCGGCGTCAGTTCTCGCTGCCGCGTCTAGAGGCCCTGGAGCTCGGCGTGATCGGCACGGCCGCGGCGATCATTGGGTTCGGCCAGTACCGGCTCATGCTCGAGGAGTCGCTGCGCGACGATCGGATGATGGCGCAGCTCGTCATGAAGAATATCGTGCTGATCACGGCGGTGCTCATCCTCACGTACGGTCTCTATGTCCCGAAGAGCTGGCGCCGCGCCGCGCTGATCGCCGGACCGCTGGCGCTGATGCCGTTCGCAATCTTGCTGGCACTGTATGTGGGGAATCCCCAGGCGATGGGCTGGCTCGGGCGCGGGTGGCGGCAAAGCGACACCGCGCGCGCCGCGCTCTTCAGCTTCGATGCGATGCTCCTGTCGATCGTGGCGTTTGCCGTCACGTTCGGGGCCCACACGATGACACGCCTGCGCCGCCAGGTCGCCGAGGCAAAACAGTTCGGACAGTACCGCCTCCGAGAGCGGATCGGCTCAGGCGGCATGGGCGAGGTGTACCTCGCCGAGCACCAGCTCCTCAAGCGGCCCTGCGCGCTCAAGCTGATCCGGCCGGAAGACGTGGCCGATCCCAACGCGCTGGAGCGGTTCGAGCGCGAAGTCCAGATCACCGCCACGCTTTCCCACCCGAACACCGTCGAAGTCTTCGACTATGGCCGCACCGAGGACGGCACTTACTACTACGTCATGGAGTACCTGCCGGGCATGAGCCTGGCGGAGCTGGTCGCGCGGCATGGTCCGCTCCCACCCGGTCGAGCGGTGTACCTGCTGCGGCAGGCATGCCAGGCGCTCCGGGAGGCGCACGCGGCGGGGCTGATCCACCGTGACGTCAAACCGTCCAACATCTTCGCAGCGCAGCGCGGTGGCATGGACGACGTGGCCAAACTGCTCGACTTTGGCCTGGTCCGCCCCGCAGCGCCCAACCTGGCGGCGCACCTGAGCAGAGAGGGCCAGGTGCTGGGTACGCCGCTGTTCATGTCGCCCGAGCAGGCCAGGGGCCGCGAGCTGGATGTGCGGAGCGACATTTACTCGCTGGGGGCGGTCTGCTACTACCTGCTGACCGGCCGGCCCCCATTCGACGAGGACGACGGGATTGGCGTGATGATTGCACTTGCCCGCGACCCCGTGGTACCCGCATCGCGGGTGCAGGCCGGCGTCCCTGATGACCTGGATCGCGTCGTGCTCCGCTGCCTTGCCAAGGATCCCGCCGACAGGTTCCCGGATGCCGCAAGCCTTGAACGAGCGCCGAATGCTTGCGCGTGCTCGGAAGATTGGGACCAGGAACAGGCCGTCCTCTGGTGGTGCAACCCAATAGTGTCCGGGATTCCGCATGCAAAGACGTTCTTATGAGCAAATTCACTGCATCTTTGCCTCTCAGCTTTGCTCTCGTTGGCTCGGTGACAAATCGAGGGCGATCACCGCGCATGCGGCGGCGCGACCTCGGCCGCGGCGCGGACTGGCCCGAATCACTTATTTGGTTTTTTCGGCACGCTGCCGCGCGACTCGGTCGCGCTGCATCTGGCATTGTCGTTCCCGCTCCCGAAGGATTGGCATGATCTCGTCCAAGCTCGCCGATCCGTTGGCCACCATTCCCATCATCGTGAACAGGTACTTGCTGGGACGATGGCCCGTATGGAGGTAAAGCAACGTAACACCGATCACGGCTACGTAGAAGTTCAGCAACACCCCCTCGCGGCTGTGGCTGATCAGGTGGTCGAACCTGGCGTACGATTTCACCCAGCGGAAAAACAGCTCGATTTGCCACCGATTCCGGTACAAGATTCCAATGACCGACGCGTCGAGGTCGAGCAAGGTTGTCAGCAGATAGACCGGATTCCCGGGGTCGTCCGGGGAGACGATCACCACCTCGCGGAGAACCATGTTCGGCGCCTTGCGATGAGCCGAACCAACCAAACGTACGAGGCGGTCACTGATGACGTTGGCGTCGCGGGCGTCTTGAGTCAGTTCACGGATCTCAACGGTTTCGAGCTTGGGACAGCGCGGTCCCGGCTCCCGAATCCGCATCACGAAATCAGCGGCCTTGGGGGGGTGGGCCTCGATCAACTCGAAGCTGAAAATCCCTCGATCGTAGATGTGAATCGCATTGCAAGTGATCGTATCCAGGGCGGTTTTCGCCTCGCCTTCGCCGTGCTCGGGGATGACGATCAACTCCGGGAGCCAGGTCTCGACATCAACGTGGAAATCGAGTCGGGCCCCGGTTTTACTGCCCCGTCGGCGGATCGCCCATGTGACGGCGGCGGCGGCTTTGAGGAAGGTGCCGTCCACGGCCAAGATCTGACGGTGCAGCGCGCAGAGCGGCTCGGCGGCTTTGGCCTGCCCCGGTTTGAGGACTTCTCGCCGGAGGTGATCGAGGATCGGCTGCAATCGGGTCGGGTCGGCCAACTTGTTGAAGTCGGAGAGGGTGCTTTTGCAGAGTTTCCTGATGGTAAGGTGTTTCTGAGCTTGTCGCGTCTGGCTGAAATCCTCCATGGTTCTGAGGGTTCGCAGCGCGGGGTTGAAAAAGGCAAGGAGGTAGGCGACAAAGACATCGTCGAGGAAAAGGTCGCGATTGCCGTGGGGATCTTGTTCCCGCAGTTGGTCGATGAGCCGTTCGAGGGAGTGGACGTGCTTGGCCCCGACGACCTGCTCGGGCCAGATCGGCAGACGCGACAACTCCGACTCGAGTCGCTTGCGATTTCGGGAAGGTGTAGCCGGTTGTGGGGATCGCTTCTTGGCCGCCATTAAGGGACAGCTTGGCCAACCCCCCCCAAATAGCGCAAGAGAAGATTTGGTGAAGACGAATCCCGGACACTATTGGGTGCAACCAGCGGCGGGGACGGGTTTCGCCCTCGACCGTGGCCGCGCCCAGCATCTGATGAACCTTTCCCCCCTTGTGAAGGGGGGGTCAGGTGGGGTGGTCTCGGCGCAACCAGTTACAAGGACACGAAGGGTTTTTCTTCGTTGTTCGTTCTTTCGAGCGGTCCCCGCACCTCAATACCGCTCCGGACCCGGCTTCTGGGCCCCGTCCTTGTCGGCGATGAACACGTCCCGGGACGGGAACTTCTCGAACAGACCAGCCGGTTTGCCGAAGTTGGTTGCCAGTACGTCGGCCGGGTTCCCGGCGATCCATTGCGACAGGTCGATCGTCTCGTAGATGCCGGTGTTGAACCCGATCAAGACGCGGCATGGCGTGTCCCCGACGTTCTCGATCGAGTGGCCATACCCTTGGGGGATGTATCCGACGTCGCCTTTGGCAAGCGTCTCAATACGGTACCGCCCGTGCGAGCCAAACATCGTCACGCTGATGTTGCCCCCGATGACGTAATGCCATTCGTCGGCGGTCGGGTGCCAGTGCAGCTCGCGCAAGGCCCCGGGATCGAGATCGAGGATCACGCCCGTGACCGTCTTCGAAACCGGAAACGCCGTGGAATCGACTCGCCACTCCCGTCCCCCTTTGTAGCTGCGGTGGGGCGGCTGGGCGAGGAGTTGATACTTGTGCGTCAGGGGAGGCAGCTTCCATCCCTGGAGCGGGGTCGTCGGCTTCTCCGGCGGCACCGCCCCTCGGGCGAAGTACACCTCTTCCTGCGGAAACCCATCGAAGGCCGACTCGGGGAGGCCGAAGTTCTTGGCCAGGAGCGCCTTCGACGTGTGGCCGATCCAGTCGCTGATGCTGAACGTGCCGAATTCCGAGAAGTAGCCGTTGTCGAAGATCAGGATGAAATGCGCCGGCCTGTCTCCCAGGCATTCGAGCATGTGGCCGTAACCGCGCGGGAAGTACCACACATCCCCCGGCGCAAAGTCATTCGTCTCGGCGGTCCCGTGCGGTTCAATGACCGTGGTGCGGACCTGCCCCTCGATCACGAACGCCCACTCAGCCGCGGTCGCGTGCCAGTGCAGCTCCCGCATGGCGCCCGGCTCGAGCCTCATCGAGACTCCCGCGATCCCCTTGGAGATTGGCAACTGCTTGACGGTCGCCTCCTTGCCCGAGCTGCCGCCGATTACCTTGCCCTCGGACTTTTCCAGCTCGAATTTGAAAGTCGGCAGCTCCTCGCCAGCCAGGAGCGGGTCGGGCACGTTGTTCATGAAAGTCGGGTCGCCGGCTTCCGAGCGCCGGGCCGCGGCCAGAGCCGCGGCCGCGAATGCCGCGGTCCCAGCCAGAAAGTCCCGGCGCACGAACTCAGACATGGGATCTCCTTGTTGGGGATTGATCCGGGGAACGAAGAACCATTCCTGCGGGCAGTGCGTGGCGCGTCGTCTAGAGCTGCCGCATGAATGCGACCAGGTCGGCCTTTTCTTCTTTGGTCAGCTTCAGCTCCAGGACGAGGTTGAAGAACTCGGCCGTGTCTTCCAGCGTGAGCAGCCTCCCGTCGTGCAGGTAAGGAGGCGACTCCTTGATACCGCGCAGCGGGAAGGTCTTGATCGGCCCTTGCGAAGTCGCCACCACGCCGTTGATGGTTTGGGTCTTGTAAAAGCGATCGACCTTCAGGTCATGCATCAGGTTGTCGGTATAGAACGGGGCCGTGTGACAGACCGCGCACTGGGCCTTGCCGAAGAACAGCGTCTGGCCCCGCATCTCCGGCGAATCCGCCGCGAACTTCTTGGAATCGAGCTTGCCGTCCCAGCTCAGGCCGGGGGCTGGCGGGAAGTCGAACAGCTCCTGGACTTCCGACATGAAATGGACCTGGCTGCCTCGGTCGAGCGGGTTGATTCCCTTGGCCGCCGCCGACACCTGGTCGCCGTCGAAATAGGCCGCCCGCTGCTCGAACTCCGTGAAATCCTCGATGGACTTGAGCGCACGCTGTGAGCCGAACAGCCGCTGGACGTACACTCCGCGCAGGCTGGGAGTCTCGATGCGGCGACGGTGGTTCTGAGGACGGATGTCGCCCACCAGGTGGGTTGCCCCGGACGTGTGGCCGTTGACGTGGCAATCCAAGCAGGCGACTCCCTGCATGCCGGCGGGCAGCTCGGTCTTGCGGTCGGCGGTCGCGTTGAACTGCTGCTGCGGAAATTGCGTCACCAGCAGGCGCAGACCTTCCAGGTCCTTGGCGTTCAAGATGCCACCGAAAAGCTCCTGGAAGTTGTCCACGGTCACAAGCTTGCCCTGCGACACGTCACCCAGGTCCGAACGCGTCGTCAGGTAGATCGCTGGCGGGAACTCGGGAAGGAAGTGTTCGGGCAAGTCAAAATCGATGTCGAACCGCGCCACGCGAGCAAGCTGCTTGATTTCCATCTGGGGAAAGAGCATGCCGCCCGCGTCATGCTTGGGGTGGGGCAACGGCAGATATCCCTTGGGGAATACTCCCTGGTCGCGGATCTCGTCGCTGCTCATCCCGGCCAGTCGCTCCCACGTCATTCCCTCGGGCAGCTTCGTGGTCGGGCCGACCTGGATCGGCTTGCCGCGCGGCATGGTCAGCTTGGCATCGGGCCGCGAGGTGAGGTCGTAGCGTTCTTCCAGAAGGGCCTTCTGGCGGGCCATGACCCCGTCCTTGTCGGCCTTGTCCCTGGCCATCATGGCCTGGAAACTCTCCTTCCCCTGGAGCACAGGGGCGATCTGGTCGTAGCTCGAAGGAATGGTGTCCTTGGGCATGGTTTTGTCTGGACTGGTCTGGGACCAGCTTAAAGGAGGAACCACCAGGAACACCAAGACGGCCGGGACAGCCAACCCGGGTAGCGATCGCGCGATCCGTTTTCTGTGGTCATCGTGCATCGGTTGTGCCTCGATTCGGTATGATGGTGTGAAAGAGGTACACCAGCTCCCTTTTTTCCGCTCGACATTACGGTAGCCTACTCGCGAGGCCTGTGGAACACACTACCGCCCTAGGACACTTCCACCGGAGAGTTCGCACTCATGGATTTGATGTCGCTCCCGTTCGTGTGGGCCCAGGTCCAGGCTCAGCCCGCTGCCGCTCCCAATGCACCTGCTGCCGCTCCCAATTCGATGGCCCTCCTCGCGCTCAGACGCTGGTTTGCGAGCTTGACGCTGTCATCGCCCCAGCCGGTGCCCGATTTTCACCCCCTCGTGGCGTTTCTCGCGGGGCTGGGCCTGCTCCTGGCTCTCGTCGTGTTCCTGCAAGGACCGGTTCTGGCTCTCAAGCAGCTTTTCAATGTGCCAGCGCACGTCCGCATCATTCAGAGCGCGTCGCGGCGGGTCTGGCGCGCCAGCCGGATGGTCACCGTCACGATCGCCTTCACGGTCCTCTCCTGGACAGCCAGCCAGGCGTTGATCTTTCTCAGGCAGGATACCCACCGGCTCGATCTCGCTCTCCTGACCAAGTCGCGCGCCTGTCCGAGCTGGCACTCGAGCAAGGAGCCCTCGCGAGCTTGACGCCGCTCCGCGACGTGGCTGCGCTGGGAGACAACCTGGTCTTGCTCTTGATCGCGGGGATCATGGTTTTCAGGGCGTCGCTTGATATACCGGGCTGGGGCGTTCCCACGGATCTCGAGGCCCGTCCGCCCGGGACGCGGCTCCGGACGGGCTGGTCAACCCCGATCTGGTGCAGTGCGATGCTCTATGTGCTGTATCGGGCCGTCGGCTGGGGAGCCGGGACCGGCGATTTGCCGCTGGGCGGCTGCCTGGTCGCCGAGGCGTTCTTCGTCCCGATTTTGATGATCATCTCGGACGGCTTCTTATTCGCGTGGCTGCTGTCCGAGCTCCGGAGGCGCTGGACTCGAAAACCGCGGAGAAGACCGGCTGGATATCCGGAATGCGATTGCGCTCATGCCGGCGGCGGCGGTGGCCTGCCTCTGCGCCTTGCCGTCTCGATACGTGGCGACTTTTGTCTGGCTCGGCTCCGGCTATCTGCCCACCTGGGCCAGTGCCACCTCACTGGGAAACTATGTGCGCTGGCAGCTTGGCTGGGGGCTGACCGATCTTCAGGCCGCGGGGCTCGTCTTGATCGGCCTGGCCGGTGCGGTCGCCTGGAGCCGTGGCAGAGTGAAGGGCTCGCTCGCCGGCTATGGCGGAATGCTCGCCGCGGAAGGAGGGCACCTGATCGCAGTGCTGGCGATGGCGGGCATCGCCTCTGCCGTCGTGGTGGGAGCGGTTTATTTCGTCGTGCTTCTGTTGCCCGCGCAAGGATGGGTGCTCCCCGCGGCCGACAGCTATGCCCACTACGCGACGCTGCCCGTCGGTCTCTGGTTACTGGCCGCCTTGATCGAGCTGGCCGAGCGTTCGCTGCCTGCCGCAAGGCTGCGCCGCACTGCCGGTCAACCCGCCGCGGCCCAGGGTCTCGCGGAGGTCGAGCGGGCCTCACAGCTCCAGGCCCGGCTGATCCGTTCACCCGAGCTGTGAGCCGTCTCCAATTATTTCTCTGACGCCGGGATCGGGTCAGCCGGGCCGATTCCCTCGGGCAAACTCTTGAGATATGCTCCGACGAGCTGGCCGGCAGTCGAGGGCAGCTTGCCATGCTCGCGCTGGTACAAGATGGCGGCGAGCCTGACGATCAGCACGGCGCGGCGCCAGGGCTCGCGGGCCAAGAGCCCGTCGCCTTCCCAGGAGGTTGCCGAGTTGAAGAGACCTTCGCCCATGAACCCGGAATCATCCGGTCGAAACATCTGCTTGGCATACAAGGTGTCGTCGATCGCGGCATCAAGATCTTCGGGAGACATCGCGCGGGCAGCCCACGATGCACTCGGATCCGCCGCGTAGATCAATGTCGGCTTCTGCGTCGCGATCGGGGCTCGCTTGCCCACCGGTCGATCCACCTGGGCCAGCCAGTTCGCAAAAACCAACCGCAGAACCCGCCGGCTCCGCTCGACGTCGTTGACGGCGCAGGCGCATCTGCTGGAGCGGCTTCTTCCCGCCGGTCGCTTTCACCATCTGCTCGAACCAGCCGAATCGCCCGCCCGGCATGGGAAGGTCCGTCGCGATGAGCCGCAGCTCCTGCAGGTCGCGCAGACACATGAGGTATTCGAGCTTGAGGTTTTCCGATAGGGGCACGGTGAGCGCGTCAGCGGCGAGCGTGTCGGCAACCGCGCGGCGCAACAAGACGGCGTCGACACGCGGGTCGGCCGCCCAGTGGAGGATTCGCCCGGAGGACAACTCGTGAATCCGGCCCCCCACGAGCCGCTCGATGATCACCCCGTGCCTGCCGACATGCCGGCTCGAGCGCAACATCGCTCGATACCAGGTCCAAGCCTCTTCCATCTTCCCCTGCTCTTCCAGCCGTGAGCCCTCCAGACCCGCCAGCCGCGCGAACGTCCTGAGATCCTGCACCACTGGCAGAAGCGTGTCGAAGGCAAGATTGCCGGCCTGATTGTAGATCGCGTCGGGTCGTTCGCTTCCCTCGCGCCACGTCAAGAGCGCAGGGCGGTTCTGTTCGAGGTATTCCCGGACCGTTGTTCCGGCCTGCGCCCAGGTCAATTTCGTCCAGTCGAGTTTGAAGATGCCCTGGGGTTCTCTGGAGAGCGATCGCCGGGCCGCCACGTAATCGGCGTAGGCGTTATCGGCGTCGGGCATGTTGATCGGCCGGCGCACCGCGGCCACGTCGAACGGATCGCCAACGTCCGGCAACCCGCCAAGACCGCGCAGCCCCCAGATCCAGACGGCGCCGACCACGATCGCCGCGATCACCACTCCCATAGTCAACCGGCGCCCGGGACTGAGCTTCCCAAGCTCTGTCCGAATCGGCGTTGCGACCACCTGCGGTTCTGCTTTCGATTCCATGTCGACCGTCCATTTCTGTTCGGATGTCTCTTAGCCGGTGATCGCATCGCCGTTCGGGCTCGCTTGCTGACGACCAACGCTTGGTGATCGAGCCGAAGACAATTGTAAGATGATTGGCGCAGAAAGCCAAGCCAGGACGTGTGTGGGTCATCGCCTGGCGGACACAGATCCCTTTCCCCCCCTTGTGAAGGGGGGTTACGGGGGGTGGTCGCGGCACCGCCAGTTGCACGGCCGTCGCGCGCTCTATTTTGTTCGACGTCCGAGGCTCCGTCCCCACCCCCCCTGGCCCCCCCTTCAAAAGGGGGGGAAAGAAATCGGCTGCGAAGGACAAAGCACTAATGACCAAGCTCGTGCGGGCCGCACCGTGGACAACGCCAGAGGTTCCCGTTACTTTGCGACTGTGGGTGATCCTGATTTTCATCGGCAAACCGGTCTATTGGAGATTCGTCTATGAATCGCCGCGAATTCCTCCAGGCGGGGTCAGCCGCCGCGGGAGTGGCGTTCTCGATCGCTGGGAAACACGCCTCGGGTGCCTCCACCAGCCGGGAAGCCAAGCGGGTCGGGCTGATCGGCTGTGGCTGGTACGGCAAGGCTGACCTGCTGCGCTTGATCCAGGTCGCGCCGGTCGAAGTCGTGTCGCTGTGCGACGTCGACTCCAAGATGCTGGCCGAAGCCGCCGAGATCGTTGGTCACCGCCAGGCGTCGAAGAAAACCCCGCGGACGTTCGGCGATTACCGCCAGATGCTCAAGGAAAAAGACCTGGACATCGTCTTGATCGCCACGCCGGACCACTGGCACGCCTTGCCGATGATTTCGGCCGCGGAAGCCGGGGCCGACATCTACGTGCAGAAGCCGATCTCGGTTGACGTGCATGAGGGACAGGCGATGCTGGCCGCGGCTCGCAAGCACGGGCGAGTCGTCCAGGTCGGCACCCAGCGCCGCAGTACGCCCCACTTGATCGAAGCCCGCGACCAGATTCTCCGCGAGGGCAAGCTCGGCACGATCGGTCTCGTCGAGATCTACTGCTATTACCACATGCGTACCCGCGAAAACCCACCCGACGCCCAGCCGCCCCAAAACCTCGACTGGAACATGTGGACCGGGCCTGCGCCGCTCCGGCCTTATAACCGGCTCGTTCATCCCCGCGGCTGGCGGGCCTTCACCGAGTACTCTAATGGGATCATGGGCGACATGTGCATCCACATGTTCGACATGGTGCGCTGGATGCTCGAGCTCCCCTGGCCCAAACGAATCAGCTCGGCGGGCGGCATCCTGGTCGACAAGGCGAGCAAGGCCAACATCCCCGACACCCAGACGGCGACCTTCGATTTCGGCGGCCTGGACGTCGTCTGGCAGCATCGCACCTGGGGCGACCCGGTCGACCCCAAGTATCCCTGGGGAGCGACCTTCTACGGCGAAAAGGGAACCTTGAAGGCCAGCGTCTACGGCTACGACTTCACCCCGCACGGCGGGGGAAAGCCGGTCCATCGCGAGGTGACGTACGAGTTCGAGCAGTTTCCCGAAGACAAGACCGAGAAAGACCTGGAGCGGCACGTCGCGCCGGCGATCCGCGGTCACATGAAAGACTTGCTGGCGGCGATCGGCTCCCGCGGCCGGCCGGTGGCCGACATCGAGGAAGGCTACATCTCGACGGCGAGCTGCATCCTGGCCAACCTGGCGATGCAGCTTGGCCGGGAGCTCACGTGGGACCCCCAGGCCGGAAAGGTCGTCGGTGACGACGAAGCCAATCGGTTGCTCGCGCGCCCCTATCGCGATCCCTGGATCCACCCCGACGCCCACGTGTGAAAGCAAGTTCATCCGCGAATCGGAGTGACGATCAATGCCGGAAGACCGCAAGTTCCTGACCGCTGCCGACGACTTCACGGATGTCAGTCGCGGCAGCCCCGTGCCTCACACCTTGATGGGAGAAGCCCTCGACAAGGCACGGCTGACCGCCGGCACCTGGCGGCTGGAGATCGAAGCAGAGTCAGGCGCAAAGCTTGAACACCCGCGCCGCCTGGCCGACGGCACCGCGATCGATTTGCCCGCTTTGATGGCCCTTGGCGACAAGCAGGGCGTCGCGTTTTTGAAGGCAATGCAATGCAACAACATTGCCCAGCCGCTGGGCCAGGGCCTGTGGCAAGGCGTGCCTTTGCGCCAGGTTTTGCGCACGGCGGCCGGCAAGATGAGCAACGTGCGTCGCGTTTATTACTGGGGTTTTCACAACAACGACCCCAAGCAGATGTTTCGCTCGTCGCTGGCGATCAACCAGGTGCTGGATACTCCGCCGGGTGAATTGCCCCCGTTCGTCGCCTACCGGCTCAACGGCCAGCCAATCCCCCTGGAGCGGGGCGGGCCGGTGCGCATGCTGATCCCCTGGGCCCACGGCTTCAAGTCGGTCAAATGGCTCCAGCACATCATGCTCACCAACGACTACCACGCGAATGACACGTACGCCTTGCAGAACAACGATCCCGAGTCTTATCTGAAGACGGCTGCCTACATCGACGATCCCGAGCCGCGGAGCTTCCCCGCGGGTAAGCCCGTTGTGATCCCGGGGACGGCCATGGTCGGCTGGCCGGGCCTCGACCGCGTCGAGTACTGGCTCAGGCCCGAAACCGGGACACACGGAAAAATCGCCGACGATGATCCCGCATGGCTCAAGGCCGGGTGGCACCCCTGCAAGATCAAGCCCCCTCCCGATGATTGGAGCGCGGAACTACCGGAAGACGTCAAGCCGAGCCGGGTGTGGGGGTTTGGCAGTAATGGAAAGCCCAAGGAATGGCCCATGCGATTTTCCATCGCGCTCTGGTCGGCCACCCTCACAGGTCTAAAGCCCGGTGGTTACGAGTTTCGCGTTCGCACGGTCGACAAGAACGGGTTTGCTCAACCGGAACCCAGGCCCTACCACCAGCGGTCGGGCCTCAATGCCATCCAGTGCAAGCAGTTCATCGTCATGCAATAAATCAGGGTCACTGGGTCACGCGCGTCCTTCCGTGAGTTCTTTCAGACCATTTCCTCACCGACACCGATTCGTTGCCTCGTTGTTGGTCGACGTCGTTCAACGGCTCTCACGTAAGCCCGCTTCCAGTGCGGCATCGACCGCGCCGGACGACAGGCCGCCATTTCGCGCGAGCGCCCTGGCGCTGGTGACGCTGGTGCCGGCCTTGCTCAGGACGGCCGTGAAATTCGCGCCGGACTGTCCCGAGTCGTTGCCGTCGAGCTCGCGACCGAGCACGTCCAGCAGGCTGGCGGCCTTGACCTTGAGCTCGAGCGGAGGGTTCAGCGCCAGCGTCTTGTGCGTGAGGAGCGTCACCGTGAACGCGGAGGAGTTGTAGCTCGCCTGGGAGATCGGCACCGGCTTGCTCTTCTGCTTCTTGTTCTTCGGGACCGTGGACAGGGTGTACGAGCTGATACTCTGCGCCGCTGCCGAATCGAGAGCCTCGCTGAATTGCAGGATGATCTCTTGCACCGTCTTGTGCTTGCTCAGCTTGATCTTCTGGACCGAGACCTTTTCGACAGTCGCCGGCGCGAGGATCACGGTGAGCGTGCCGGCGATCAGATCGGCCGCGGGGAAGCTGTAGTTGCTGGCGCTCAGGGTCCCGGCCCTGATCGTGATCGGGTAGGCGCCGGCAATGGCGCCGGCCACGGCGGCCGTTGCGAGCACGGGCGCGCCCTTCACCACGCTGGAATTGTCCCCGCCAACGAAGCCGGTGATCGTTGTCCTCCCAACCAAAATGCTTGCTGCGTAATTGGGAGAATTGACCGGAGCAATCGACGTCTCCTCCCAGCCGCGGCAATGCCGCAGAGGCGAGGAGCAAATGTGGAACGAGTGGAATCGGTGGTGGAGTGGTCGAGGCGCGCCTGGCGAACGGCCGCCTGAAGAATTGGTCCGGCCGACATCCGATTTAAAGAATGATCCGGCGGCGGAAGGTGAACCGGACGCGGTCGATTCCCAGATTGACCTCATCACATTTCCGGAAGCAATCGACACGAAATCGGAGAATGCGGACGCCTCGATTGCCGAGACGGTCCATCCCGATGAACGTACACCCGAGCCGCCGGGCCTGCCCGATCGTGGGGATGAGACCGCTCCGGAGTTTGGAGACGCCCCGCAGTCGCCTGCCCGGGACGACCTCGGTGTGGAGGCGGACGAGCCCTCCGGGGTTCCGACCAACGAATTCGACAGCCCGCCGGCCCAGTTCGACCCGGTCGCTGAGCTCAGGCGGCAAGGGCTCGGGCTGCCGACCGGCAAAAGACGCACGCAACGCGGCCGGCGGCTGGCTCGACCCGAGGAGGTGAAGCCGGCGGCGTACAATCCCCAGCAGCGACTCATGATCCTCGACTGCTGGCAGCGCAGCGGCTTGCCCGCCAAGGATTTCGCAACATTGGTGGGCGTCTCCAAGCATACGCTCTATGCCTGGAAACAGCGGTTCACCCAACAGGGACCGGCCGGCTTGCTCGAACAGCCTCGAGGCGCCCGCGAAGGAAGCCGCTTGCCCGACCTGACCAAACGCACCATCCTCTTGCTCAAGCAGGCGCATCCCGACTGGGGATGCGAGCGAATCAGCCAGATGCTGGTGCGCGGCCCGGCACTGCCGGCCAGCCCGCCAGCGGTCGCCCGTGTGCTTCATGAGGCGGGCTACCAGTTGCAGGAAACCCCCACACGACCTCATCCCGACAAGGTCCGCTTCTTCGAGCGGGCCAGGCCCAGCCAGCTCTGGCAAACCGACCTGTTCACCTTCGTGCTCAAGCGGCAGAACCGGCGGGTCTACCTGGTTGCCTTCCTCGACGACCACAGTCGGTTCATCGTCAGCTTCGGTCTGCACGCCAGCCAGTCGACGGCCCTGGTGCTGGAGGTTCTCCGTGCGGGCATCGCGGCCTACGGAGTCCCCGAGGAAATCCTCACCGACAATGGCGCTCAGTACGTGACCTGGCGGGGCGAGAGCGCTTTCCAGAAGGAGCTCAAAGGGCGCGGCATCCGCCAGATCGTGGCCGCGCCGCGCCATCCTCAGACCTTGGGCAAGATCGAGCGGTTCTGGGGAACGCTCTGGCGCGAGTGCGTGGAGACGGCTGTGTTCCTCGATCTGGCCGACGCCCCGCGCGGATCGGCCACTTCATCGACTGGTATAACTTCCAGCGCACCCACAGCGGGATCGACGGCCTGGTGCCGGCGGACCGGTTTTTCGGGGCGGCTCCCGAGGTCCTGCTGGCCCTCAAAGATCGGGTCGCCGCCAACGCACTGGAGCTGGCTCGCAACGGCTTGCCCAAGCCCCCGTTCTACGTGACAGGCCAACTGGGCGGCAAGAATTTCAGCCTGCATGCCGAAGGCGAGCGCGTGTTCCTGACGCGCGAAGGGGGCGTTCGGCAAGAAGTGGATCTGGTGCCGCCAGCCGCTTTCGCGGACTCAGCCGCGATGCCCAAGGCCATCTGCCCAGATGGCTCTCCGGCCGCCGGACCGCTTGGCGATGTGCCGGCACAGACGCACGATGAGCTGCCGCCGCAAGGGTCCCCGCCGGCGACGCCGGACGAGACAGCGAACGAGGAAGGAGGCAAGCCATGACGGCGAACCCTGCCTCGGCCCGGCCGCACGGCCGGGCGCCTCGACAAAAGGAAGCCGCGGCGCAGCGATCGCGCGGAACCTACCGGCGGCAACTGACGGCGGATTGTCCCGAAGCCCCGCACATCGGCCCTGAAGCCAGACGCGCCGCGGCTCTGGTCCTCGAAGTGCTGGCCGGAGTGCGGACTCCCGCTGGTGCCGCGACGGCGCTGGGAATCCGGTTGCCGCGCTACTATCTCCTGGAGCAGCGAGCCATTCGAGGGCTGATCTGGGCGTGTGAGCCCCGTCCGGTTGGGCGCACCGTCTCGACCGACCGGCGGCTGGCTCGCCTGGAGCGCGAGCTGTCTGTCAGTCGGCGTGAGCTCGCTCGCCATCAGGCGCTAGCCCGAACCACTCAACGCGCGTTGGGGCTGGCGCCGGCGGCCAGCAAAACGCAGGAAGCGTCAAGCGGAACCAAACGGCGGCGGCGGAAACCGTGCGTGCGAGCACTCCGCGCCGCGCGGTTGCTGCAAACCGCGGATTCACCTGGCAAGGAAGGGCCGGCTGCGGTACAAGGACCCGTTGGGAAACCCCCTGCGGCGGGGCCCGCTGGCGATGGGAATCGACCAGCGGCGTTGGAGACGATCCGCTCCGAAGGGCAGGGCGATCACGGAGGGTCTATCCATGCCGGCCGGCCGAAAGCCATTGAGCATCGCTGACCAAGTCGACCGTCTGGCAGGATCACCCGTAGCCAAGGCCCGGCTGCGGGTGATCCTGGCCAATCTCGCGGGGGAGATCAACGTCGCCGACGCGTGCGCCGATCTGGGAATCGAGGAGTCTTGGTTCTTCGATCTCAAGCACGAGAGCCTGGAGCGCTGGGTGAAAACCCTGGAACCGGGATCACCCGGCCGGCGTCCCTCGGCGGAGAAAACGCCCGAGCAACAACAGATCGCGAATCTGGAACAAAAAGTTGAGCGGTTGGAGCTGGAGCTGAGAGGGGCCCAGTTACGGGCGGAGCTGGTGCGCCAAGGTCTGTCTCGGCCCAAGCCGCAGCTCAAGCAAGCCGCAAAAAAAGCGAGTCGGTGAGGGATCCAGTTGAAGATGCAAGCAGCGTCCCTCACCGAGACCATGAGGCCAGGAAAGCGTCCACGAATTCCGATGTGTTCCCGGACGCCGTAGCCGAAGACACTCGGGACGACACCGACACCGAATTCGACTTCGAGCTTGAGAGCCAAACTGCGGCGGTCGTGGTCGACGAGGCTAGCGATCCGGCATGTCGTCACGACCGCGGCATCGGGAGCGCGTGGGTCGGCAACGATGGCGCCGCGCTCTTGTCGATCGCGACCGCCATGCCGGGCTGGACGATGACCACCGCGGGAGACCCCCTTGGCCATTCAGCCGGCACGCCGCCGTGTGCAAGTGGTGAGGCGCGGGCCGGTCAGGCGGCGGTCGAGGCATGTCGCCGAGACTCGCTGCCACTGGACGATCGCGCCAGTCAGGCGGAACGTGTGCCAACGCCCGACGACCGCGAGGTACCGCGCCGCGGTTGGGATCGCCAATCAAAGCGCCGATGGAGCGAGCGCGATCTCCGAAAACGGTCGGTTGCGTTTCGCCGTTACGCGCGTGGCCACGGCTGGTCGACGGAGGAGACGGCCCAGGCTCTTGGTCTCTCACCACGCACCATGTGGCATTGGGATCGGGGTTGGGGCGCAGATCGGCTGGCGCCGCGCCCACGGGGGCGGCCGCCGCAAATTGCCCCGGTCGAGCGCCAAGCCGAGGTCACCGGCTTTCTGGAACTGCACGGCCCGAGCATCAGCCTATCGAGTCTCCAGGCCGAGTATCCCGATGTCGCGCGCGCCGAACTGGCTGAGCTCAAAGCGGGATATCGTGCCGAGTGGCTTCAAGAGCATGTCGAGGAACGGTGTCGGCTGGAGTGGCTCTGTGGAGGCAGCGCGTGGGCGATGGATTTCACTCATCCCCCCTACCTGATCGACGGCATCTTGCCTGCGATCCTGAACGTGCGCGACCTGGCAAGTCGACAGCAGTTGCTCTGGCTGGCGGTGGCGCGCGAGGACGCGGCGACCGTGGTGGAAGCGCTGGCCGATTTGTTTGAGGAGCACGGTGCGCCGCTGGTCATGAAATGTGACAACGGTCCGGCGTTTCGCGCCCACCTGACGAAGCGATTATTGCTCGGCCGGGAGGTTTTCACTTTGTACTCGCCGCCGTACTGTGCCCCGTACAACGGCGGCTGTGAGCGTGCCAACCGCACGCTCAAGGAGTTGACCGCGCACGTTGCCGATCAAGCGGATCGCCGCGACTTCTGGACGAGCGACGATCTCCTGACCGCGCGTCTTCGCGCCAACCGACTGAGTCGGCCATGGGGACCGACGGGACTGACTCCGGAAGAAACCTGGGCGGTGCGCGCCGTTTTGTCACTGGACAGACGCAAAAACATGTGGCAACATTTAAGGAGCGAGATCGCGACTGTCCTGGAACAGCGCATGATCGACCCAGCAGCCGCGCTCTCGCATTACCCCCAAGCCGAGATCGAGCGGATCGCGGCGCAACCCGTCCTCGAGCAGCTCGGTCTCCTTCATGTCACGAGGAGACGAATTACTCCGGCATTTTGACGCCCAATCGCTGCACGAATAATGGTGGGGGCACACGGTTGTTGTAGGGCGCCACGGTGACGGTGCCGTCGAACGAGCTATCCACGTTTCCCGAGCTGTCGAGCGCGCTCACGGTCAGCCCGAAGGGCGCTGCCGGCCGTGACGCTGGAGGGCGGCTCCGCCGTCACCGCGAAATACCAGGGCCCCTGGACTTCGACGGCGCCGATGTCGGCGGTGTAGTTGACGATCCGCGGGTAGCCGGCGCCGCGCTGGTCGGTATAGACAGCGGCGGGAATGAGCGCGTTATCGCCGGCGTCGATGGCCGGGCTGCCGGCAAGCGGAAGCTCGGTCAGGGTAGGGCCGCCGTTGTTCTGGAGCGGGCCCAGCAACGGGTTGACATTCAAGAGGTCGGTCGGGGCAAATCCCAGGCCGTTTGAGCTATCGGCGAAGATATTGTAGCCCTGGCTGTCGATGTCGCCGTCAATGCTCGAAAAGATCGAATTGCCGACGACAACATCGGTGACGGGGTAAGCATCATCCCAGTTGTTGAGATTCGCCCCGCCATTGTTGACGATTGTGCAATCCTCGATCGTGAGCAGCTCCGAGTTTTCTTCGCCGCCCGCCAACGTGTTGATTCCACCGCCCGCGTTGTCGGCGATCGTGCAGTTAACGATCGACATGTTCGAGTTGTTGTCGATGGCCCCCCCCGCATTTGAGGAGAAGGTCGAGTTGGTGATGACCGCCAGCCCTGCGTTATACGCCTGGAACAAGCCGCCGCCCGATCCGTTCGAGGCGTTGGCCGTGATCTGGCTCTGATTGATCGTCACGACTCCGTTATTGAAGATCCCGCCGCCACCCGCGGTGTCCGAGTTGTCCGAAACCGAACTGTCGCTGATGGTCAAGGTACCGTTGTTGTAGATCCCCCCGCCGCCATAGTAAAAGTAGGATTCCGCCGCCTGATTGTTGGTGACCGAGCTATCGCTGATGGTCAACGTACCGCCGTTGTAGATCCCTCCGCCGTTACCGGAGAAGCCCGTCACCTGATTGTTCGCGACCGAGCTGTCGCTGATCGTCAGGGTCCCGCTGTTGTCGATTCCGCCACCGTCGCCGGTCGACGAGCCTTCGCTCACCGTGAGGCCGGTGATCGTCGCGGTGACTCCGCTGTCGATCTGGAACACCGTGACCGTGCCGCCGCCGCTGACCGTCGCGAGTTCGGCCCCCGGACCATCGATCACCTCCGGGCCGGTCGTCTCGGAGAGCACCAGGGTGGCACCCAGCGCGATCGTCTGCGGTGAGGACGAGGTGAACACCGACGGATCAAACTCGATCTCGCTGCCATCGGTGTTGGTATTGGCGTTGGCCAGGCCGATCACGTAAGGCAACGTGCCCGACGTGCCCGAACCCGAGGTGCCGCTCCCCGTGGAATCGACTGTGAAGATCGTCGGTGAGAGAACGATGCGCGATTCCAGCAACTCGAGCCGGGGCCGATGACACGTGGTAGGGCGCTCGCGCGATCGACGACGTGGAGTTCGTCGAGGGGAACTCCAAACACGATTTCTGTGCGGCTCTCGATCGTGGTGGTAGACACTCATGGGAACGGTCCTTGGGTGAGAGGCAGGCAGCGAGGGGGCCAGAATCGAGCCTTAAAGCGATAGAGCCGGCGTCGGGACAGAGTCAAAGACCGCGATCGCGGCCACAAGCCGCGAAAGCGGCTAAGGGCCTGTACGCGACGGGCCTTCTCTCCATGACCAGGTACGCAGCTCTCTCGAAAACCTTTCATCGGTTTCTTGGTTTTTCGCTGAACGGCTCTACGAGCACCGTTTCAGTCACCGAGCGCGTGCGGCTCACCCGCGCGACGACGGAGCATCAGAACTTGAGCGGCACCCGCATCGCTGCACATGTCGATTCTGCTAACACCACAACCGTGCGCTGGTGCTCATCGTAAACAGGCGACCGAGGAATTCGAGAAAGCGGTCATATTGAGCGAAAAGTCGCTTTAAGAGAGGGCAAACGTCGCCATCGGTCCCGGACAGGCGGGGCAAGGCGAGATGTACCGGGGCGTTCCCGCTCGACTTCTGCGACAGCGTTTGCAAAACGACTTTTCGGTCCGTCTTACAGTGGCGCGAACACGTCGGCAGGCAGCTAGCCGCTCGGGCCGGCCGTAAGCGTTCACAGTCTGGGGTTGTCGTTTGCGAATGACGCAATTATTCTACCTGCATGGCATGGACGCCCCCGATTCCAGAACCCCTGTGGCAGACGGCTTCGCCCGAGGTCCAAGCGGCGATTCTTGCGCTCGTCGAGTTCTACGAACTGCGCCTTGCCAAACTTGAAGCGCGCGTCAACGATCTCGAGAATCGGCTGAAGCTCAACTCCACCAACTCGTCGAAGCCCCCATCCTCTGATCCGATCGGAATGAAGCGCAAGCCCCCGGCTTCTCCCAGCGGAAAGAAACGCGGCGGGCAGCCCGGACATCGTAAGGCCCACCGCGCCTTGGTCCCACCCGAAAAGATTCGCGGGACGACCCACTGTAAGCCGACTGCTTGCCGCCGATGCGGTCATGAACTCTGCGGCGACGACCCCGAACCCTTGATCCATCAAGTCGCCGAACTGCCCAAGATCGAGCCGATCGTCGATGAGTATCGGCTCCATCGTCTGACCTGCCCTGGCTGCGGCGAGACGACCTGCGCTGCCTTGCCACCGGGCGTCCCCACTGGATGCTTCGGCCCGTACCTTCAGGCGGTGCTGGCCGTGCTCGCGGGGGCCTATCGCCTCAGCAAGCGTCAGATCCAGCAGTTGGTAAGCGACCTGTTTACTCTTTCGATCTCCACCGGGATGGTCTCCAAGCTGGAACGGCAGTCGGCCATCGCCCTTGAAGCCCCTTACAACGAACTCGCGACTTCGGTCCATAAGTCCTCGGTGGTTAATATCGACGAGACGTCGTGGCGTGAGAATCGTCACAAGGCTTGGCTGTGGGCCACGGTGACCAGCTTTTGCACGGTCTTTACCATCGCCAAAAGTCGTAGTGGCGAAGTCGCGGCGGCTCTCTTGGGGAGCAAAGACGATCAGGTCGTCGGCAGTGACCGGTTCAGCGCGTATGAGTGGATCAAGGCATTCGGGCGTCAAGTCTGCTGGGCGCATCTGCGCCGAGACTTCCAAGCGATGATCGACCGGGGTGGTGAAGGCGAGAGCATCGGACAGCGGTTGCTTTCGTTGTCGAACCGGCTGTTCCGCCACTGGCACCGAGTGCGCGACGGAACTTTGCCTTGGAATGCGTTTCAAGAGCGGATGCACCGCTTGCGTCGGGAGGTCAAGCAAACCCTTCTGGAAGGGTCGAGGTGCCCGTGCGCGAAAACGGCGGCCACGTGCTTCGAGCTTCTCAAGGTGGAAGAAGGTCTGTGGACCTTCGCGCGGGTCCAGGGAATTGCACCGACGAACAACGTTGTGGAACGAGCGTTGCGGCATGCGGTGATCTGGAGGCGGATCAGCGGCGGGACCGACAGTGTGCATGGGAGCCGATTCGTCGAGCGAATGCTGACAGTGGTGGCGACCTGTAGGCAACAGGGCCACAACGTCTTGGATTACCTGACTTCGTGCTTTGAAGCAGACCGTCGTGGCCACGCCCTTCCCTCTCTTTTGCGACTCACCCGGACGCGATCCAAAGTTGCTTGATTCGACCTACCCCACCCTATGAACGGCTACGGCCGGCCAGCACCGCCTCGGCCTCGGTGCGGATAGCCGCCAACTCCTTCGCGTACTCGGCGGACAGGGCTTTCCGTTGTCCAACCCAGCGCACCGCGCGATCAAGGCACCCACGCGCCTCTGCCCGGTGGCCCAGACGGTGATGCGCCATGGCCAGGAAGAACAGGTCGAATGAATCGAATTGTCCCTTGCCGGCGGTCAGGCTCTTTTCCAGGATTGTGATTGCCTCGGCGAACTTGCCGGCACGGTAGAGGGCGACGCCCAGGGTATTGAGACTAATCTGTTCCCCCGGTGCCAGCCGAACGGCGTGGCGGGCGTGTTCGACGGCCTCGGTTGGGTTTCGGAGCGGCTCCGGTCCGGTCACAAGGAGCCACGCCAGGTTGTTGTGGGCCAAGGCGGAATCGGGCCACCGCTCTGACGCCTGGCGAAGCACGCGGATGGCTTCCCCAATGTTGCCCGCCTGCTCGAACTGCCGGGCTTGGTTGAGAAGCGATTTCCGCTCGCCAAACGATTCTAGCCGTCCGTCCAAGTCACCCATGTCAACGACGAGCTTCAAAGGAGGGGTTGGCGTGTTTCCAGTCGGCGGTTCTGTTTCCGGGTACGTGGGCTCGTCCCAGTCCAGTCCCATTGCGGCGAGCTTGAGTCGGATGGCCCGCAGGTCCCAGACGTACACGGCCGGGCCGTCGCGTGTGGTGACGATCAGGCGCGAACCGTCGGGGTTGAAGGTCGCCTCCGCCGCGACGCAGAGATCTGGGCTTTCGAGCCGCGCAATGTCCCGGCCGGTCGCTGTCTCCACCAGGCGGATGATCTTGCTCGCGTCCTGGACCGCCAGCAAGTGGCTATCCGCGGAGAAGCAAAGCCCATTGCCGCCGACGTGCCGTGCCTCGCGCCATGTGCCGACGGCCCACAGTCGGCAGGGCGACAATCCCGAAAGCAGCCATTGGCCATCGAGACTGAAGCGAACGCTCCCGCCTTGGTGGATCGGTAGCTTGCGCACCTCCGTCCCATCCGACGTGCGCCAGAGCCGAACGCCACCGGCGGTATGACTGCTTGTGGCCAGCCATTCGCCGTCGGGGCTGACGGCGACAAAGCGGACGTCGTCGAGCGGCCCGACGGTGAGCTTGCCATGAGGGGTCAGGACAAGGGCGTGACTGTAGCGTGCGGCGGCGACGATCCGGCCGCGCCGGTCCTCGGCAATTTGACAATCGCCTGGCGGCAAAGACAGCCGGCTCGGGGGGCCGATATGAACGACGCCCCGATCCTGGTCCAGCTTGACCGGCCAGCGCAACGCCGAGCGAGCCGGTGGTCAGCAGATCACCGGACTCTTCAAACAGACTAAGCCTCGCCTCTCCGATACGTAGGACACCGAGTTCCGTGCCACGGGCCAGGTCCCAGAACACAACACGGTGGTTCGTGCCGACGGCCAGGATCCTCCCGTCATGCCGGATCGACGCACGTGAATAGACGATCGGCTGGCTCGCGGCGTGGGCCAACGTGCGGTATTCCAGGGCCGGATCGACCTGGTATGTAGTCAACTGATCGTCGACCGAAACGGCGATTCGTCCGTCCTGGCTGAATCCAGTCTGATCAACCCCCGCCAAACTGAGCTCCGGCCGGCCCAAAATCGGGTCCCAGAGCCGCAAACTCCCCATGCCGCCGTAGCCGGTGCTGGCCAGCAGCGTGCCCGAGGGGTGAAACGCCACACTCAAGCCGGCGTCGTTGGGGAATTCGAGAGTTGCCCTCCTCACGCCACTCAGGGCGTCCCACACAGGAGATCGTCTTGTCCGATTCGATCGCAAGCGTGCTGCCGTCGGGGCTCCAGTCCATCCTTCCGCCAGCAACGAACGGAAACGATCGGACGAGCCGGCCCGACTCTGCGTCGATGATCCGGCAGGCTGGTTTTCCATTCTCTGTGCAGGCGAGCGCGATCTGGCTGCCGTCCGCTCGGAAGGCCAGGTACCCAGATCCCGGCACCTGCCAGCGCTTGAGCCGCTGACCGGTCGTCAGATCGAAGACAAGCAGCGTGCCCTCTTGCGAACACGCGATCCGCCGGCTGTCCGGGCTAAATTTGGCCGAACTCCACCACGGAAACGGTCCCTTGTCGTCGACCAAGACCGCTTCCCGGTCGACGTCCCAAACCGTCAATCCGCAGTCGGGAAGATTCATGGTCGCCAGGTACCGGCCATCGGGACTCAAGCTAAACGTCCAGATGTCGTGATCGCCCCGGGCGTTCAAGTGCGCAATCTGGACGTCGTCAGCGACGCGCCGGACCTGGATCGTTCCATTTCGCAACCGCAGCGCGTAGCGAGTCATGGCGGAGTCGAAGGTAAAACGAATTACGCCCTGCGGCAGCGCAATGACACGCCCACTGGCCCTCAAATCAGGAAGCGCCATGCAAGCGATCGCTTCATCGCGGAGCGGCTCGAGCCGCTCGCGAGGCAGCTTCAGGTCTCTGGCGATCCCGACTGCCTTGGCCAGGGCGTCGAGGCTGTCAAATCGCTGTCCCATCTGCCGGCTGAAGCGTTTGGCCATCGCTAAGTTTAGCTTTGAGTGGAACCCGTCGAGTGCGCGAAGCTGTGCTTGTCGCTCAGCGTCCGATTTCGCCCGGAGAGCCGTCTGGGTCTTGCCTTCCGCCGAGACCAGCGCGTCACGCTGGCTGCGGTATTCCCAGGCCGCGAAGGTCGAGACGATCGCGAGGACAGTCGTCAGGACCGCAGCGCTGATGTTCGCCGCGGCCAGCCATGGGTTCCGCTTGCACCACCGCCCGAACTGCTGGTAGTACGGGATCGGTCGTGAACGGATCGGCCGGTACTCGACAAATCGCCGCAATTCGGCGGCCAGCTCCTCCGCGCTCGTGAATCGGTGGCTCGGGTCCTTGGCAAGAGTTTTGAGGACGATTGTCTCCAGGTCGGGGGGAATCTTGCGATCGAGCTGCCGGAGTGGCACCGGTGGGTCGTTCTCGATCCGGTGAATCAACTCGAGCTGGTCCTTGCCCTCGAACACGTGACGAAAGGTCAACAGCTCGTAGAGCGTCGCGCCCAGCGCATAGAGGTCACCTCGCCGGTCCGAGACGCCCCGGAACCGCTCGGGGGCCATGTACCGCAAGGTCCCGACCAGGTCGTGCGACTGCGAAAGATCGTCTCCCTCCTCGAACTTGGCCAGTCCGAAGTTGGTGACCCAGATGTTCCCCAGCGGATCCAGGATCAAATTGGGCGGCTTGATGTCGCGATGCAGAACGCCTCGGTTGTGCGCGTACGCCAAAGCGTCGGCGGCCTGGGCCCCCAGCCGCGCAACTTCGCGATAGTAACGAACATCCGACTTCCCGGTCAGCGAGCTGGTTGTGTCGTGAGCAGACATTTTCTCAGGATCATCGCTGGTTCCCGAAGCGGGACGTTTCCCATCCGCGGCACCCATCTTTTCTTCGGCACGGCGCAGCTCCGACACGAAGCGACGGGTCGCCGTGCCCGGGTCTGCCGCCTCCGTCACCGGAGCCGCGTTCGTGTCAGATGAAGGTAACGTCTGCTGCTCAACGCGGCTGTCAAAGGCGCCGGCGCTCGCAAACCGGCCGGTCAGGAGCCCCAGCGTGACCGTCTCTCTCAGAGACTTCGGCGCGCGACGCATCCCCTCCGCCCCAGCGAGGTCATCGTGTTCGCTCGGGTCGTCCGCGGGTAATGCCAGGGTGTCCGCATCTTCGATGCGCAATCCCTCTTTCTCAAGGCGGAGTTGCCGGATGTCGTCCAGGACCTTATCCAGGCTCTGGCCGGCAATGTACTGCATCGCGTAATAGCAGATTCCATCATGCTCGCCGTAGTCGAAGACGCTCACGATGTTGGTATGGTGCAACCTGGCAGCCGAGCGGGCCTCGGTGTGGAAGCGGCGTAGGTAGTTCGGGCGGTTGCGATATTGCGGATGCATCACTTTGAGTGCCACGTGGCTGCGGAGTGACTCGCGAACCGCTTCGTAGACAACGCCCATGCCTCCTTCGCCCAAGTAACGGAGGATCCGGTAGTCGCCCAACTGCACAGGCAGGATGCCGCGGGCGGCCGGTACTGCCGCGGCCAACGCCTGATTCAGCTCTTGCCGCGCCGGCTTGTTCTGTTCCACCAGGGCGAGCGCGGGAAACAGATCGCGGATGTCGTCGGCGTGTTCGGGGTAACGCTCGACGTACTCGGTGAGCGACGGATGCTCGCCGCGGCGCAGCCGAGCGGCGAACTCCTCGGCCAGCAGCTCGAAGGGATTTCTCTCGGCGGTCGAGTCGCCCATGGCTCGTCCCTCGCTCCTCCCGAATGCGGCGAGTGATCCGGAGGCTTTCGCGTCGTCACCAAGGTCCAACGTAGGTCAGGCTTTCCAGCCTGACGTCTTTCTCGTAGGTCAGGCTTTCCAGCCTGACGTGCATTGCAATTTGTCGCCTTTCGCTCCGCGAAAGTGTGCGCCCGTTCGCGGAGCGAAGGGCGACTTTTCTGTCAGGCTGGAAAGCCTGACCTACGCCTGAGCGATCCTGTCATCCGGTCCACCGAGCGCGGCGCCAGGATCTCCTTGAGCCGGCGCAGCGCCCGGACGTAACGGTTACTGGCGGCAGCCTTGTGCAAGCCCAGAACGGCGGCCGTCTCGCTGTTGTTGAGTTCTTCGAAGTGCCGCAGAGCCAGGATCTCGCGGTCGATCGGCTCCATGGTGTTGAGCGCGTCCTGGATCTTGATTTGAATCTCAGCGCGGATCGCGGCCCGGCTCGGAGTCGTCATCCGGCCTAGGAGCTGAGCCGCCAGGGACCGGGAGTCGGCCGAGGGCAACGGCCCGCTATGGAGCGAAACCTCGCGCCCGGCATCACGCCCCTTCACGCCGAGGTGAATGCGGTGCAGCGTGATCAAGCGCTGAGTGGTCAGGTACCGCAGCCAGAGGAACGGCGGCATCGCGGGATCGGCTGCGTACTCACCGAGCCGCCGCGAGGCGTCCAGAAATGCCTCCTGAATCACGTCGGAAGGGTCGATGCGTCCCTGCAACCGCCGGTCGAGCCGTAACTGCACCATCCGGCGGAGTCGCTCGCGATGCGCACCGAGTAGCTCCCCGAGCGCGTGCTGCTCACCGGCGCAAATACGGCGCATCAGGGCTTGATCGGCGTCAGCCTCGTTGGACATGTCGATCCCCATAGCATCATAACCGTGCGCCGGTGTTGATCGTAAACAGGTCGACCGAGAAAGTTCTTTCTGGAAGGAGCGCCATGAACGGGGCGAAACGGCTCCTGCTCGCCCTTGACCGATCGGCCCGCGTCGCTGAAGCTGAAGTTGATCCAAGAACCGGAGCAGCCTCAAACCTCAACTCGTTGCAAGGGAATCGCCATGCCCCGAGCCGCCACGTGTCTTGTTGGGATCTTGTTGCTCGGTTCGGCCACCGCGCTGGCCCAGGAGAAGGAAGACATCAAAGAGCTCAAACTGCGCGACTGGCACCCGCGCTCGATGTTGATCACGAAAACGACTGAAGTCACCAGGCCGGCCTTTCCCGTCATCGACGTGCACAATCATCTCGGCGGCGGCAAGGCGACTCTCACACCTCAGCGCGTCGAACGCTATCTTTCCGAGATGGATGCGGCCGGGGTTCGCACGGTCGTCAATCTCGACGGCGGGTGGGGCGACCGTCTCAAAGAATCTCTAGAGGCGCTCGACAAGGCCCACCCCGGCCGATTCCTCACGTATGCCCTCATTGATTTCTCGGGCATCGACGATCCGAGCTGGTCGGATCGGGAGGCAGCGCGGCTGAACGAGAGCTTTGAGGCCGGAGCCAAGGGGTTAAAATTTCACAAAACGTTTGGGCTAGGCGTTCGCTACAAGGACGGCCGATTCATGCCGGTTGACGACCCCAAGCTCGACCCGATCTGGGAAGTCTGCGCCCGCCACAAGCGGCCCGTCGAGATCCACACGGGAGATCCCGGCGCCTTCTTCACTCCGCTCGACCGGTTCAATCGAGCGCTGGCACGAATTGAATGACCATCCCCAGTGGCTCTTCTACGGGGCCGATTTTCCGGCTCGGGCGGATTTGCATGCCCAGCGCATGAAGGTGATCGCCCGCCATCCCAATACGACGTTCATCTGCGCCCACATGGCCAACGACGGCGAAGACCTGGCTGAAGTCGGGCGCTGGCTCGACCAGTACCCCAACATGTACGTCGACATCGACGCGCGTATCTCCGAGCTGGGCCGCCAGCCCTACTCGGCGCGGCGGTTCTTCTTGAAATACCAGGATCGCATCATGTTCGGCACGGACACCGCGCCGAACCGGCAAGCCTACCGGGTGTACTACCGATTCCTGGAAACCGACGACGAATACTTTGACCCCTCGGGCGGCCACCATCCGCAGGGCTTCTGGATGATCTACGGTGTGTTTCTGCCCAAAGACGTCTTGGAGAAGCTGTACTTCAAGAACGCCGAACGGCTGCTATTCGGCTTGAAACCCGCGGCGTGACGGCGAGCGCACACGGAGAGTCCGGAATCGGGACGGAGGTAAGGCGGGATCCTCCTTGCGCCTGGGAAAACGCAGATGTCTGCGCCACGTCGCCCCGTTCGCCTCATTGCACGCGCTCACTGCCGTCGCACGACCCTCCGGGCGATAGCGGTTTCCAGCCAGGCCGTTCGCTCGGGCTCCGAAGAGGCGAAGGGAGACCATTCCTCGCGGATGAGGCCGACGTCGATCGTGTCGCGATTCGCTGTGAACAAGGTCATCAAGCTACGCAGGCAGCACGAGTTCTGGCACATCGAGCAGAAAGTCCACATCCTGCGTGAGTCGGGGCCGACCGCGCATCGATGTCGCCAGCCCACCGATCCGGCGTGGCGGATCGACCGCGCGGCGAACGCGTCGGAGAGCGCCTCCACGGCTCGGACCAAATCATCCGAGAACAGCGCGCGGTCAGTATCCATGGCGTGCGATGAACTCCCGGATGGCCTGTTGCGCGATGGCTTCCTGTTCTTCGGCGTATTGCTTGGCCCAGGCCGCCTGGGCGCATTCCGCAGGATCAGAGCCCCGGCGCGCAGCAGGCCCTGGAGCGATCGGAATTGCTCGGCCGGTGTGAGCGCGGAATCGCGCGACTTCCTCAAGGATCACTTCCGTCTCACTGGGGAATTTGATGGGAAGGTCCACCGCCAGCTCTTCAATCAGTGCCGCCACAGGAGCATTATAGCCACCTTCAAGCCAGAATCCCTGAGCCTGGCAAAGTCCGTCGGTGCGCGTTAAGCGGATCGTTCCATCTGAACGCTCCCGTAGAAGGCGTCCCCCGATCCAATCAACGAGTCGCCGGGCTTTCTCCGCACTTTGATTCCGGTCCTTTTGGCTCGCTCTCTTTCCTGGCATCAGTCCGGGCGGGTCCGGGGATTGCGCTCAGCCATGCCCGTAGAAGTTTGGCCTTGTCGGCGCGACCCGAAGCCTCGGCAGTTTCGGCAGCCTTGCGGGCATCAGCTACGGTCAAAACGCCCTTGATCGTCCTGGCCACGCGGCGGGCGCGATCGACCTCGCTGGAACCCAGAGATCCCCCACTCGTGCCCATGGCGAGCAAGCTCGTGGCCGGCTCGGCGCGCTGCCGTAGCCCGAACATTCGGCCGTAGCAATGACCCAGGACTCGCGCGATCGGATCATCGACTCCTCCCGCGACTTGCTTGAGCGCAGCGCCCTCCTGGACGATGGCTGAATCCTCGCCGAGATAGGCGCCGTTGAACGGCAGCGCATGGAAGAAAAATGCATGAACGCCGTCGAAGAGACGACTTTGCTTGGGCAAAAGCAACTGGAACTCGGATAGACCGATCTGTCCTTCGTTCAATTGGAGGAGCAATCGAAATCGTTCGGTCTGGGCTGCCGGCTCGTGGACGATTGACTCGACTCCAAAAATGATGCCGGCCATGCCCCAGATCGCGTTCAGGTTCCGGACCGAGCGCTCGACGTCGGGGTCGCCGAGCTTGCAGTTGGCCAGCTCCAGGTCCGGTGTTCGGAGAACGTGGATCCGCAGCGGGACGATCAAGAATTGATCGGCGGCCGGCGGCTTCGTCACGGCTTGGGACTCATCGCGGCCAGGATCGACGAATGCCAGGCTCATTGCCAGGACAAATGACGTGGCGATCATCACGGAGACTCCATGAGCCGGGACGCATGTCTCGAAAGAGGCAGCCAAACCTCCTCAACGACGTACATCGGGCTGAATGATAACGGCAGCGGTCCAGCGCGTGCAACGTTCGCGATTGACCGATCGATTGTAAGAGCCTTTCATCGCTCTCGGGTTGGTTCCTTCGTGAACGTGCCGGCCCGGGTTCCCATTGTTTGCGGCACGTTCAGTTGCTAGGGTCAAGAGGAGACGCTTGCCGAGCGGGAAGCCCCCTCACCCGGCCTTCGGCCACCCTCTCCCCGACGGGGCGAGGGAAACCAAAACGCAGGGCATTTCCAATTGTCCCCTCTCCCCCGGAGAGAGGGGCAAGGTGAAGGGTCTGGGTCGCGGCGCTGAGCGAAAAGTCTCAAGAAAGGGGAAGACTCATCGCATGCTCTTGAATACGCACCTGGCCGCGGCGGGAGAGGTGAAATGAACCAACCGCCGGAAACGGCGTCGGGTCTCAGTCGATGGAAGAGCGTCGAGCTGCCGATACCGCTGGCACCTCGGCCCGAGATCGGCCACGTCCTCTTTGACTTTGACGGCACGCTGTCCTTGATCCGCCAGGGATGGCCCGAAGTCATGGTGCCGATGTTCATCGAGGCGCTGCCGCGACGGCCGGATGAAACCGACGACGACGTCCGACGGATGGTCGTCGACGACATCATGCGCTTGAACGGCAAGCAAACAATCTACCAGATGATTCAGCTCACCGAGCGGATCCGCGAGCGCGGCGGCGAGCCGCGCGAGCCGCTCTGGTACAAGCACGAGTATTTGCGGCGGCTGGAAGAGCACATCGGCGGGCGCACCTCCGGGCTCGCCAGGGGCACCATCCTGCCGGACCAATTGCTCGTTCATGGGGCCAGGCCGTTCCTCGAGCATTTGAAGCAGCTTGGCTTGCCGGTATATCTGGCCAGCGGCACTGACCTGGTCGCCGTCAAGCGCGAGGCCGAGCTCCTGGACATCACGCGGTATTTCGACGGCCACATCTTTGGAGCGCTCGATGACTTTAAGCAGTTCTCCAAGAAGATCGTGATCGATCGCATCCTCGAAGAGCACGCGATCACCGGTCGCCATTTGCTCTCCTTCGGGGACGGCTACGTCGAGATCGAGAACACCAAGGAGGCTGGCGGCCTGGCCGTGGCCGTGGCCAGCGACGAAGCCCACAACGGCTCCGGAAAAGTCGACCAGTGGAAGCGCAACCGCCTGCTCGGCGTCGGCGCCGACGCCGTCATTCCCGACTTCCGCGACGCTATCCCGTTTGTCGATTACCTGCTCGGCCGCTCTTAGATCAGGGAGGTCGAGAGGTATCTCGGCCGCCTGGCCCCGAACCCGAGGAAGGTCACGTGATCCCGCAGCCACTGGACCTCGGAAAGCTCAAGGTTTACCCCCTCGCCCGGCGCACCAGCCTGACCCGGGCCGATGAGATCCTTGTCGATACCGAGTCCACTCCGCCCCCCTGCTCCGCGCGGATTGCGGCGCTCGTCGCAGATTGCACGCGGCAGATTCGACTTGCCCGCGAGCGCGGCGCAGCGGTCATGCTGATCTACGGCGCCCACTTGCTGCGCAACGGCGCCGTGCGCATCCTCGATCGGATGATGGCCGCCGGATGGTTGACACATCTGGCGACCAACGGAGCGGGCACGATCCACGACTGGGAATACGCCTGGCTCGGTGCATCGACCGAATCCGTCGAGAAAAACGTCGCGACCGGTACATTCGGCACGTGGCACGAGACGGCGACCAATATCCATCTGGCCTTGATGGCCGGAGCGCTCAATGGACTCGGCTATGGCCGCGCTCTGGGCCGGTTCATTCTGGAAGATGGGGCCACGCTCCCGGCGGCCGGCGAGCTCGCCGGCCTGATCGCGTCCGATCCGAGGCACCCGCTGGCATCCGCCCGCGCCGACCTGTTGCGGGCGATGGATCAAGAGGGCTGGCCATCGGGCCGCATCACCGTCACACACCGGTGGAAGCACGCCTCGATCCTGGCCCAGGCCGCTCTCCACGACATCCCGCTGACGGTTCATCCCGGAATCGGCTACGACATCATCGCCAATCATCCGGTCTTCAGCGGGTCGGTCATCGGCCGCGCGGGCGATTGGGACTTCAAGCTCTTCGGCGGCTCGCTGGCGAGCCTCGAGGGGGGCGTCGTCCTCTCCGTCGGCTCGGCCATCATGGGTCCCCAGGTTTTCGAGAAAGCCCTGAGCTGCGTCAACAACCTGCGGTTGCAAGACGGACTCGGCGTCATCGGTGGGCACACCATGTACGTGGTCGACATTCAAGACGGCGGCAACTGGGACTGGAGCTGCGGCGAGCCGCCCAAGACCAGCCCGGCCTATTACCTGAGGTTCTGCAAGAGCTTCGCCCGGATGGGCGGAGTCCTGAACTACGTCCAGTGCGATAATCTGCTGTTTGTTCATCATCTCTATCGCCAACTGAGCGGCTCATGAACGCCAACCGGTTTACCGAGATCACCAACCGCTACGGGCGGCTGCGCGCCGGGATCGTGGGCGATTTTTTCCTCGACCGGTACTTGCACATCGACCCTGCAAAAAACGAGACCTCGATCGAGACGGGCCTGACGGTTTATAACGTCGTCCAGGTCCGCAGTCAGCCGGGCGCAGCCGGTACGATCCTCAATAACCTGGTCGCTCTGGGGGTCGGTGAGGTCTTCGCCGTCGGCTTTTGCGGCGACGACGGCGAGGGTTACGAGCTGCGGCAGGCCCTGGCGGCCCAGCCCGGGGTGAACCTGGCACATTTCCTCACGACCTCGATGCGTCGGACTCCTGTCTACTGCAAGCCGCTCGTCCTCGAGCCCGGCAAACCGCCGCGCAAGCTGAACCGCTTTGACTCCAAGAACTGGACGCCCACGCCGCCAGATCTGAAGCGCGCGCTCGCGGATCGCATCCGGGTGGTCGCCGCGGTTGCAGACATTCTGCTTTTGCTCGACCAGGTCGACTTGCCGGAAACGGGCGTCGTGACGGATCTCGTGAAAGACGCAGCCCACGCAGCCCAGCAGTCCAGGAGCGACCTGGTGGTGCTGGCTGACAGCCGCCGCGGCCTCCGCGATTTTCCGCCGGTGGGCTTCAAGATGAATGTCGCCGAGTTCGCACTCTTGATCGATTCGCCGGCCTCGGGGCTCGACGAGGTTCGCCGGCACGCGGCCGAGCTTTCGGCGCGGAACGGCCAGCCCGTGTTCGTCACGCTGGCCGAGGTAGGCATCGTCGGCGCCGCTCTCGGCGGCGAGCCCGAGCATCTCCCGGCCCATCCGGTCCGCGGGCCGATCGACATCGTGGGTGCCGGCGACGCCGTCACCGCCAACCTGGCGGTCGCACTCGCCGCCGGGGCCAGCGTCCGCGAGGCGATGGAGCTGGCCATGGCGGCCGCCTCCGTCGTGATTCATCAGGTCGGAACGACCGGCACAGCTTCCACGTCGCAGCTCGCCGCGCTCTTGATCCAAAGCTGAGCGCGAGCCGAACGAGAACTGATGAAAAGATTCGGAAAATCAAGATATTACTTGAAGCGAGCGTGGCGTGCGCCGTTCTTGCTCGGACGCAGCGACTCGACTCGCATCCGACGAAGGATCGTAACGAAAGAGACAGTTACTGGCATTTTATCGTCTGTGACTCTTGCGCGCGTTCTCTTCGCTTGATCACGAATCCTGACGCTTTCGGATATGCCGATCACACCGGCGGCGGCTGCCATGAAATTCGCCGGTCGAGGCATGTGCGCTGCCGGAACGGGAGTCTCGAAGATGAAGCTGGACCGGAAGAAGAAAATCAAGAAACGGGAAGAGAGAGCCAAGCGCCACGAGGCGAAACTCAAGGCAGACGTCACACGAATCTTCGAGGCAATGGGTGTTCGCCTCGATGTCCGACGGCTGCCGGAACCGGCACAATGCATCCTGCTCAAGTGGTGTTTCTCTCAACCCACCGTGAAGGTCGATTTCGAGGACGACTCTGCCGAACGGGTCGAAGACATTATCTGCGCGGTGCACGAGGCACTCGAGACCACGACGTTCTCGTCGCCGGGCGGTCATGACATCTCGGCTCCGGATTTCTTCCGATACTGTGTGTCGCTCTGCGAGGCGACCAGGCTCCTGGTGAAGAGGCAGTGGGGAGGGCGGTTCGCCGCCGAGATCGAGGATCTCAAGACCCGACTTGACGATTTCTGTGAACGCATCATCGAGAACGAGATGCACCGTATCCTCCCGGCAATTGACACCGCCCTGTACCCGTTCACCCGGCTCGATTCCGCGATCTACTGGTACACGCCTGTGTTCCAGCGGAACGGAATCGGCAAGGGACTCATGACCGTCACCGTGCACAAGAAGAAAGCCGAGATGCTCCGGTTTACCACCGAACGCGGCTCCCGGCCGGCTTACCGCGTCGGTGGCTCGCTTGGTCTGCACGGCCAGTACTGGTCGAAGGTGCCCAGGCGACTCTTCGGAGTCGACTCGGATGGGTATTTTCCGGTCTACATCCAGGACCACGCAATCCTCCGACTTCATGAACGGCTTCCCATGCCGGGCTGGGAAGGGGAGCTTCACGACTGCATCTGGCTGTCGTTCATTGATCCCAAGCTGATCGTGAGCCCGAGCGGCGACAAACTCGTCGAGTATCGATTCTCTGACTATAAACTCGGTTACTTCCCCGTCGAGCTCATTGACGATAAAGTATTGATCAAGACATTCTTGTTTATTACAATGACCGGCACGCCCGAAGCAAAGCTGCTGTACAAGCATTGCGGTCTGATGCGCAGAGACATCGAGGAGCTCTCATTCGACTCACTTGATACATTTCACAATACCGACGTGCTGGAAGACCAGGAGCTTGGCGCCCTTCTGAGCCGGTGCGGATGCGGTCACCTTCTGGATATGATAAACCGCGACGAGCCGATGGAGCTGATCCGGGGTCGCGCCCGCCAGATTCGCCAGTACCTCGGCATGAAGACGATCTGATCGGGGATTCTTCGATTTCACAAGCACCTCGCGACCGTGTCTCTCGCCGGCGGGTGCGTGAGTCCAAAGCAGGCATCAGCCCGGTTGCCGCTGACGTGCAGGCAGAGAAATCCTCCGGCGGCAAGCTGGGGCGAGACGTCGGGCCACCACAGCCGAGCCAGCGGCCCGAACCAGCCAGCCGCGGGCACAATCAGAGACTCGAGCCAGTCCGGCAGCGGAACGACCCATCGGGGCTTACCGCAAATCGAGGTCACCAGCCGAGCGAGGTCGCGATAGCTGACGTAGGGCCCTACCACGGCGTAGCGCTGGCCGGCGCCGCCCGCGATCAAGGCCCGGCGATGCGCCACCGCCAAGAGACCGGCATCGACGATCGGTATCCCGCCTCGAGGGACGAGCGCTACCGGAGTCCGCGAAAACGCCAGCACGATCTGCGTCGACGTCGGCTTCGGGTCGCGCGAGCCCAGCACCATCCCCGGGCAAAGCGCAATCGTCGTGAATCGAGGGCCGCTCGCCTCCAGGACGATCCGCTCCGCCAGGCGCTTCGATCGCATATATGACGATTCGACCCGCTCGAGATTCCAGGCCGTGAATTCGTCAGCGGATTGCTCGCTCGTTCCCGCCGCCAGCGTGTAGAGCGACGAGGTGTACACGAATCGCTCGACCCCGGCTGCCTCCGCTTCGCCCAGGAGGTACTGTGTCAGCTCCACGTTGACGGTGTGGCTGGTTCCCCGGCGATCGGGACCGAGCGAAACCCACCCGGCCGAATGAATCACTCCGCGAACGCCAGCCAGTGCTCGGCCTCGAAAGGAAGCGTCCGAGAGATCTCCGATCAGCCATTCGACCGACGGGTCGCCCTGTTGCACCACGGGTGGGCGACGCGCTACCGCCCGGACACGATGACCTG
Organism: uncultured Isosphaeraceae bacterium; assembly: GCA_963781785.1. GTDB lineage: Bacteria > Planctomycetota > Planctomycetia > Isosphaerales > Isosphaeraceae > CAWAHD01. The sequence continues at coordinate 4,640,600 of CAWAHD010000002.1, forward strand.
CACCCGCGAGGTTGCGGGCGACGTGTCCACCCACGAATCCCCCGGCACCCGTGACCAGAACCGGCCACTCGGACGGCTCGGGATCACGCCCGTCGCGGAACCCGGCCGACGGACTTGCCACACCACAGGCCCGTTCAGCCGTCGGTGCCGTCAGCGCGAGCCCAATCGTGGCAAGGTCGGGTCGGGTTGCCATAGGTACAGGAAAGTGGGAAGCTTGGATCGGTCGAGCCCAGGATAGCTGAACGGGATCGCCTCGTTCAAGGGAACCGGGGAAGGAGTGATGGCATAGAGAGAATGGGCGGGATATCCCGTACGATGCAGGATGACCACCTCCGCGCCGGAGAGGCCGGTGAGTTTCTCGGCCTCGGAGATCGCCGTGTGCAGGTAGCCGAGCTGATCGACCAGGTGTAGATCATACGCTTGCGATGCGAGCACGACACGGCCGTCGTGGATTACCTGCCGGTCCTGTGCCGTCATGGCGGTCCGGCGTTCCTTGACCCGGCGCTCGAGATGATCGCGATAGGCGTCAGCCATCTGCTGGAGGAGCTTTCGGGTCTCGTCGTCCATCGGAGCCGTGACCGTGCCCATGTCGATCTTGGAGCCGGCCTTCACTGGATCGGCAACGACGTTGAGCTGGGCCATCGCGTCCTGGAGATTGTAATGATTGAACACGACGCCGAGCCCGCCGGTCATGGCGGTGGGATGAGCCACGATCCGGTCGCTCTCGACGGCGACAAAGTAGGCCCCGGATGTGGCCAGGTCCATCAAGCACGCGACCACGGGCTTATGAGTCTCGGCGCGGAACTGGCGAAGCTCTTCGGCCATGATGTCGCAAGTGGTGACGCTCCCGCCGGGGCTGTTGATCCGCAGCACGACCGCCGCGACCCGGGAATCCCGGGCGGCCGTGTCCAGCTTATCCCGGAAGGCGGCCAGCGGATTGTCACCCACAGCATAGAGACTGCCGAAGTTCTGATTCAGGAGCAGGCCGTCGATGTCGATGAGTGCAATGCGAGCGCACGGTGCCTCAGATCGGCCGGCGCGGACAACGGTCGCTGTCATCTCGCCCGGATCGGCGGCCGATGGAAGCTTGACCTCGAAGGCACCCTTGAGCGTGGCATCGGCCACGACGTTGGCGCTCGCATCCCCGCGGAAGGTGGCCGCTACGGGCAAAACATGACCGCAGCCGGCGAGGCCGGCGACCAGCCAGCCGATACCAATCGTGACTGCATATTTGCTCAGATCGCCGGATCCAGGCATTCTGGCACCCCATTTGCCCCGCGTAACCTCGGGCCTGCCCGGCTCTCTGGCAACGGACGAGCCATGAGGTCAGGTCTTCTGTACTATCGACCTCGCTACGCACAAACTTGTCCGAATGACCATTCCAACCGGAACGACCCGAGCCATGACCATGTTGACTTGCGCGATTATGCTGGCGGCGTGTTTTGCGGAACAAATGAAGATCGAACCCGCCCATGCTCAGAATGCCGTGTTCACGCAGGTGCTCAAGGACGGCCTGAAATCGGACGGGCAGACCGTCTTGCTCCCCCCTCCGCGGCTTGTCGACGGACAGGACGCCGAGGCAGAACGCGCAGCCTTGCGCGAGGTTGCGGGCTCCGATCAGATCGTGGATGAGATGCTGCGCAACTCGGTCACGGCCCGCCACATCATCAAGCCGCACGACCTGAAGATCTCCGATGGCACGATCCGCTCGGTCGATCTCTGGTTCGTCGTCTATTCCGAGCTCAAGCAAGTCGATTTCGGTCAGGAGGCGGCTCGCACCGACCAGAAGGAAGTCGAGGTGGCCAACATGTGGTTTCAGACCCGGCTTCTCAAAGAAGACGACCTGCAAAAGGCGGGAGTCAAGCCGGCGCCCGCCGTCTCTGGCCAGAGTGCTTGGTATTCCCACGTTCATGGCCGGCTGCTCGACCGCATCGACTTCGAGGCCACCAACCTGGTTGTCACCTCGCAGACGCCCGATTCGCTGGTGATCGCGTCGCGCACCGATCCCTCGTTTGCGAAACCCGGTGCGCTCCCCAACGCCTGGAAGCCGCTGACAAAGGCGGACGCTCGGACCAAGGGCGACTCCGTCAAGCCGTACGACGGAGGAGTCAGCTACGCGAAGATCAGCCGCCTCGCACTCAAGGAAGGCGCTCTGTTGATCGAGATGCACACGGCGTTCGTCGAGCCGGACGGCTGGTTTCAGGGCAACCCGATCCTGAGGTCGAAATTCAGCATCGCGGCCCAGGATCAGATCCGCAGGCTGCGCCGCGAGCTCGCCCGAAAACGGGAGAAGTGATTTCGATCACCCGGCTGGGAGCCTGAGGAGCGCCGTCAAACTGGCGGCGATAACAGAGCAGCCAGAGCCAGAGCGCCACGACGAGGAGCGCCACTCCGAATTGGGCCGGCCCAAACCATGGGCCGGCGGGCAGCTTCGAGGCCAGCGCCACGGCAGTCACCGGCAGCCGCAAGAGCTCGGAGGGGAGCGCCCAAGGGCGATGGTCGAAGATACCGCCGATGTTGAGCAAGCCCCAAAGCACGAGCACCGTGGCCGCGACCAGCTCGCTGCGTGCAAGCGACCTGCCGCCGGCGAGCAGGCCGACGGCCAGCACCAGCATCCCCACGAAATGAACCAGTCCGTACATATTCAGTCCTCGCGGTACTTGCGTGTCGTAGCGGATCACTGTCGCATGCCTCAAGTCGGCGGCGATCGGGTTCGCGGGTAATCCCTCCGGCCGCCAGCCCTGTGGCATGAACCAGATTCGCAGCTTGTCAACCCACAAGGGGGCCAGCCAGGCGTCGCGGAACAGGTCGCGCCACACGTGCAGGTTGGCCCAGAGCGGGTTCCAACTGTTCAACGGCTTGGTCAGGCCGTAGACCGGCTCTTCCTCCTCGGCCTGAAACGTGCCGAAGATGCGGTCCCAGATGATCAGCGTGCCCGCGTAGTTCCTGTCCAGATACTTGGGATTGCGCCCATGGTGCACGCGGTGGTGTGACGGCGTGTTGAGCACCCATTCCAGCGGCCCGAGCTTGCCGATCAACCGGGTGTGGATCCAGAACTGGTAGAGCGTGTCGAAGCTCGACATCGCGGCGAACCACGCGGGCGGGAATCCCAGGAGCGCCAGCGGCAGGTAGAAGACCCACGAGAACACTCCTTGAAACGTCCCCTGTCTGAGCGCGACCGCAAGGTTGTAATCCTCGCTCGAATGATGGACCACATGCCCGGCCCACGGGGCGTTGTACTCGTGGGCGATGCGGTGGAACCAGTAATACGCGCAATCAACCCCCAGGAACAAGAAGACCGCCGCGGTCCATTTGCCGCCTGAGGAGTAGTGATTGACGTCAACCAGGTTGATTCCCCTCCCGGTCGAGTAGCCATACGTCCCCACGTAGCCCGCGAACAAGAGCCCCTTGAGAAAAAGGCCGATCATCTGCTCGGTGATGCCGCAGCTCAGGTCGTTGATCGAGTCGTGCAGCCGGTAGGTTTTCTTGTGCTCCCAGAGCGCCGCCAGCAGCTCGACCCCGATCAACACAAAGAACACAGGCACCGCGTAAGGGATGTACGGGATGTCGCTCCCTAGCGCCCGATCGATGAACGTCAGATCCATGCAAATCCCTCGTCGACACGCCATGCTTCTCGTATGGGTTCGCGAATCGGCCAGACGCGCCGCCGAAACTCGAGACGATTGAACTCGGAAGCTTACCGTGATGATAATCCAACGTCCCGAATCGGTCAAAAGAGAGTACCGGGTCCACATCTGGAGCGTAAAATGCTCATTGCCCGATTGAGCAGAAACAGCCCGTGGCGCCGCGTTGTCATCCCGGCCCTGGCGGTCGCACTCTGGACCAGGCCACCGGCGTGGGCCGACGATCCACACGCGGCGGGGTCCAAGCCGGACCACGAGGTCAAGGTCGAATTCGACCGCCGGATACCGATGCGCGACGGCGTGACGCTCTCGTCCGACGTCTACCGGCCCGACTCGGGCGGCCGCTTTCCCGTGATCGTGTCGCGCACACCTTACTTGAAGACTCCCCGCGACAAGGAGGGTCTGGAGCGGCTGCGCTCTTATGCTCGCAAGGGCTATGTGGTCGTGGTTGCCGACGTGCGCGGCCGGGGCGACTCGGACGGCAAGTTCGTCCCCTACCGCGACGAGGGCCGCGACGGCTTCGACACCATCGAGTGGTGTGCTGCGCAACCGTGGTCGACCGGCAAGGTCGGCACGCTGGGCGGGTCTTACACCGCGAAGAACCAGTGGCTGGCCGCGGTGGAGCAGCCGCCCCATCTGGCCGCGATGGTCGCGATGGTTTGCCCCTCCGACCCGTTCGTCGAGTGGCCCACGGGAGTGCCTATTCCGATGGACATCTCCTGGCATCACTTCACCTCGGGGCACCTGCTCCAGAGCCTGGACGCGGTTCCCTGGGACAAGGTCCATCACCACCTGCCGCTCCTGACGATGGACGAGGCCGTGGGCCGGCCGCTGCCGCGCTGGCGGGAAATGTTCGATCACACGCGGCTCGATGACTGGTGGGAGCCCGATCGCTATCAGAACAGATTCGATCGTGTGCGCGTCCCAGTGCTGCACCTCTCGGGCTGGTACGACGACGAGCAAGTCGGGACGCCCCTGAACTTTGTTGGGATGCAGGGCCACGGCGCGACCGACGACGTGCGCAAGTCACAGAAACTGATCATGGGGCCGTGGCCGCACAACGTTACTGCGCAGCCGACGAAGCTGGGTGAGGTCGACTTCGGTCCTTCGGCCAAGATCGATCTCCCTGGCACTGTGATCCGGTGGTTCGACCACTGGTTGAAGGGGATTGACACGGGCATGATGAAGGAGCCGCCGGTGCGAATCTTCGTGATGGGTGCCAACCGGTGGCGCGACGAAGACGAGTGGCCGCCCAAGCGAGCGAAGACGGTCACGTACTTTCTTCATGGCCAGGGACGTGCCAACAGCCTCTACGGCGACGGCTCGCTGTCGACGGACGAGCCCACCAACGAGCCGCGGGACCGCTACACCTCGGACCCGAATCGGCCGGTGCCGTTCATCACGGAGCCCACGTTCGCGCAGATCGGCGGCCCGGACGACTACCGTCCGGTCGAGCGTCGCGACGACGTCTTGGTGTACACCACGCAGCCGCTGGTGCACGATACCGAGGTGACCGGTCCGGTGCGAGTTCGCCTGTACGCGGCGTCGTCCGCGGTCGATACCGACTTCATGGCGAAACTCCTCGACGTCTGGCCCGACGGCTATGCACAGCGTCTCTGCGACGGCATGGTCCGCGCACGGTTCCGCGAGGGAATGGAGAACCCGTCGCCGATCGAGCCGGGTCTCACTTACGCCTACAACGTTGACTGCTGGAATACCAGCCAGCTTTTCAAGAAGGGCCACTCCATCAGGCTGGAGATCGCCTCGAGCGCCTTTCCCAAGTACGACCGCAACCCGAACACAGGCGCGCCCTTGGGCAAGTCGGCCGAGCTGAAGCCCGCCGAACAAACGGTCTTTCACGACCGTGATCACCCGTCCCAGCTCATCCTGCCGGTGGTGCCTGCGAAACCGTGATGCTAAGCATCATCGAACTCGTCGCGTGGCACCGTTTTCTTCTTTTAACATAATCAGGGCCGATTGACGTTACGTCAGGCCCAGACCAAGGCTGTTAGCAACAAGACGTTGCGACAATACCTGGGTGATCATAACGCGGCCAAGAAAGCCGGGATATCCGCCGCCGGGACGATTTCCGGGTCAAGCAATTCAAGGCCTTCGGCTTTCGCAGCACGCAAGAGCCGTTGGTCAGAGGCGACGAGCACGCTGACCGCGGATGCGCGCAGCGGTGTTGTGTACCGCAGGAATGCCTGCAGTATCGCAGCATCGGTCGAGTTCAGACTGTGGCGTTCTATCAGCTCGATGCCGTTGAGGATATCGTCGAATTCCAACCCCAGAACCACAAAATCCGCGTTACCTACCACCTCATTGCCGAGTGCGGCTTGTGCCGTGCTGAACGCGGCATCGGAGAGAATGCTCTGGTTCTGTTTGCGCCAGAGTGCTGCGAACGTCTCCGAATAGCCCATGATGGTGGTGGTCATCTGAGCGGACGGAATCGCTATGAACAGAGCATTTACGGTTTGGCTGCCGATCTCGGCGACGTAGCGCTTCACCAGCGCGCTGGCATCCCAGAGAATCTGAATCATCGCGCGGTCCGCTCTCTACCCTCCAGACGCACTCGGAGAATCTCGCTTGAGCCGACCCGGTCTTCAAGTCTTACTCCGTCCCGTAGCGACATTTCCTGCGCTTGCTCTCCGGTTGCTGTGGGGTCCTGGCTCAAGCCCAATCGCGCTTGAAGGGCAGCCACGGACTGCTGGAGCAAGCGTTTATCCAATACCCGGCTCACCGCTTCGGATCCTGCCTGCGCGTTCATGTGGGACCTTTCTTGCGCTGGCGCACCATGGACCGCTGGTTTTCCCTTCTTCCGCAAGAGCTCGTGATCGCGGATTCGAACCCGAAGCCAATGGTTCGTTGTCGATTGAAAACGGTACCGGTCGACGTCTGAGAACCTTCAAATACGGGCAGTCTAGTTGATCCTCCAGCCAATCGCATTGTAGCCGCATTGAGCTGACGCGGCCAATGTCGTTCAGGAAAGATAGAAAGGACAGGCACTGTAACGCCGGCATGCCCGAGTGAACGGGTGCAGGTCGACCGCCGCAACCTTTTCATAGCAAAACGGTTCGGATCGCTGGACGTCAACAGCGTTCGGGTGATCGCGCCTCATTTCGAGGCGAGCCGGGCATGCTTGAGATTGGCGGCGCGGCGGGCCGGATGCGCTCACGCAGTGCCTGTTCTTTTTCTTAATCGACCGCTGTCGGGCCATCTCCTGAGTTCGATAGTCATTCTCGGGAAAGTCCGAATCTGGCGGTCCATTCTAACGTCAAACAGACAGGGATTGGCCGTGACTTGCGTGTATTCCATGCGCGATTGATCCAGGGTAAATGCTGCATGTCGATACGGATCGGATACTTGCTTGCGATGATCGGGGCACTTGCTTCCCCTTCTGTCGCGATCGGTCAGACCAAGCAAGCAACGGATGCTCCCGATCGCCGGCTGTCCCAGGCCCTGAAGCTGTGGCAAGGGGCGGACCAAGATTCTCGTCTCGAGGGCCTTCGCCGGCTGGAGCGACTGGGTTCTCGCGCAGCACCGGCCGTCGCCGTGCTGATCCCGGGCCTGACCGACAGCGATTCCACGATTCGATACGAGACCGCCACGGTCCTGCGCCAGATCGGACCGGCTGCGAGCGCGGCCGTGCCGAGCCTGATCGCCTTGCTGCGCGATTCTGATCGCGATGTACGGTCGGCGGCGGCGTGGGCCCTCGCCACGACCAAGCCCGATCCGAAATTGGTCATCCCGGCTTTGGTCGCCAGCGGTCGCGCCGAGCCTGACCGCCGTTGCCTGGCCGCGCTTTCCACCCTGAGGAAGCTCGGTCAGCCAGGTCTTTCCGCCCTGATCGGCCTCTTGAAGGAGACCGATTCGGTTTTGCGACGGAAGGCGGCGGCGGAGCTCGAGGAACTCGGCGCCGGCGCGAAGGCCGCCGTGCCGGGCTTGATCTTCGCCCTGAGCGAACCTGACCTCGAGGCACGCGATCAGATCGCCGAGGCCCTCGCCAGTATTGGTCCCGACGCGATTGATCGAATGATCCTCGCGCTCCGCGATCGCGACCCCAAGGTTCGCGGTGGCGCAGCACGGGCAATCGAGCTTCTGGGCGATAAGGCGACAGCCGCGGTTCCCGCCCTGATCGCGGCGCTCGCTGACGCCGAGCCGCCTGACGACACCAGACCGCCGCGGGGCCCCGGAATCCCGGGCTTTGGCCGCGAAGGGGAACCGAGACCGTCCGGCTACTTTGCCGCACTCGCAGCGATTGGCAACGCGGCGGTCCCTGCACTGGTCGCACAACTCGATCGCCCTGATCGTCCGTCGAAGGTGCGGGCGCTTCGAGCACTCGGTTTCGTGAACGACGACACCCACATCGCCGTGCCCAGGCTAGTCGCTCTGCTCGACGATCGTGATCTCCGGCTCGAGGCGGCCGTGGCGCTCGGCGGGATCGGAGCCGACACGCGACCGGCACTCGGACGATTGCGCGACGGCCTGAACGACCCGGACCCCATCTTCCGCGCGCGAGCAGCCGAGGCAATCGGCCGCATCGGCTGGGAGCGGCAATTTGGTCAATTCAGCTCCGAGACGGTGGCGCGGGGCTCGATCGCCTCCCTGGCCGCCGCGCTCAAGGACCCCGACCAGCGCGTCCGTACGGCTGCGGCCATCGCGATTGGCGACATCGGCACCGAGTCGTCCATCGCGATTCCCGACCTCGTCCCTTTGCTCGGCGACCCCGTGGCCGATGTACGCTTGGCGAGTCTCCGGGCTTTCGGTCGAATCAGCGCCGTGCCCCCAGGATCGCGGCCCGTCCTGATTGGCTTGTTCAAAGATCCCGACCCTCTCGTCCGCGTCGCAGCAGTGCGGGTCGTTGACGAGGAATCCTTGAGCACGCCGGCGTTTGTCGAAAGCTTGATTGGCTTGCTCAAGGATCCGGTAACCGACGTCCGGGCCGCGGCCGCGGAGAAGCTGAGCAACCTTCGCGCCAGGCTGGTACTCGTCGAGCGCCCGGCGCGGCCGCGGCGCTGTCGGCGGCCCTCGAAGACGCAGACCCGCGCGTCCGCGCCGCGTCCGCGGGGCTCTTACCGTTCTTCGAGGCGGATGCCGCGGCGTTGATTCCCTTACTCGTGGCCCGGCTCAAAGACCCCGAAGCGTTTGTCAGGGCCTCCGCGGCGATTGCCCTGGGGAGATTCTGGCACGCCGCGCGCGGGGCAGTCCCCGCGCTTCTCGAGGCACTTGCGGACTCCGCCGAAATCCAACCGCCCTATTCCACCGTCGCAACCGCGGCCGCCCAATCGATCGCGACCATCAGCCCGGAGACGGTGGACACGATGATCGACCGCCTCCTCAGTCTCCTGGCCGACCCGAGTAATGCCATCCGTCGGAGTGCCGCCGGGGCGCTCAGGGCCCTTGGAACCACGGTCTCCCCTCGATTGTTCCGCGCCCTTGCTGATCCCAAACGACGGCGATCGATCAAGACCGAGATCGTGGGTATCCTTGCAGGGATTCACGAGATTGCTGCGCCGGGCACCAAGGATGGCGTCCGTCCGCTGCCGCCCGAGGCCCGCGATGCTCTCCCCACCCTGCGAGAAATGTCGAAAGAAGGTGATTACTGGACGGTCACCAATGCGACCCGATTGCTCGCCGCCATCGACGGCAGAGACGAAAACGTGGTGCGGTTGTTCGTCCAATCTCCCCGCAGGGACAGCGATAGCGCGAGACACATCGAGTCACTGAAAGATGCCCTCAAGCCGGCGATGATCCCGTCCCTCGTTGCCGAGCTTTTCGACCCCGACCCAGAGGTCCGAGCCGAGTTGCTTCGCGCGCTCATCGACCTTTCCAAAAACCTGCCGTTCGTTGGAAAACGAAGCGATCTGCGCCCGGATGAAGAGGAAGTTCTGACGGAAGAGGAAAAGGCTGCAAGCGCCGAAGGATTGCGTCTGCGAACGCTGGCAGCGCGAGCGATATTGCCACTCTTGAAGGATTCCGACCCTGCTGTGCGATGGAACGCCGCCAGCGCCTTGGGTGCTTTCCAGGCCGAGGCCAAAACGGTCGTGCCTCTCCTTGTCCAGATGGTGCAAACGGAGGCCGGGCGTCTCGAATCCGATCAGCACGTCGTGGTTCCCGACTCGGTCGAATCAAATTACTACGGAATTGGCTCCTTTTATCTCGGGAGTAACACCCAAGGAGGGGATCCGATCCGGATCGCCCCGATCCAGGCCCTGGGTGCGTTTGAAGCCGAGGCCGACACGGTGGTCCCCGAGCTCGTCAAGGTCTTGCGTGACGACAAGGACCCTCGGGTGCGCTGGTTTACCGCCGGAGCGATCGCTCGTCTCGGACCGAGCGCAAGGGCCGCCGCCCCCGCACTGGTGGACGCGCTGCGATCTTCCCAGGTCGCAACCGGCGGACCCGTCGTGTATTTGATGGGTGGGCCTCCGACGATCGGGGATGGTCCGATCCGGCTCGCGGCGGCCGTCGCGTTCGGAAAGATAGGGCCGGACGCGCGCGACGCCGTCGCCGAATTGACGCGGGCACTGTCAGACCCCGACCCGCGGGTTCGCGGGGAGGCTGCCGCGGCCCTGGGTGCGATCGGCCCTGATGCCGCCGCGGCCGTGAATCAGCTCGCGAATCTCGCGGCCGAAGAGCGGGACGACATGGTCCCAGAGCTGGCGTCCGGCGCTCTGGCAGCGATCGGCGAGGCATCTGTCCCCGCGTTGACCCGGATTGTGCGCGGCGGCATCGCGGATGCCCGCGTTCGAGCCATCGCCGCAGTCGGTGAAGTCGGCCCCAAGGCCATCACGGCGATTCCTGACTTGATGCGAGCCTTGGTCGACCCCGATGAGAATGTCCGCACGGCCGCGGCTGAGGCTCTGGGCAGGGCCGCTCGCGGCACAGGGGCAGCCGCCGCCGTTCCTGGCCTGATCAACGCATTCACGGATCCGGACCACCGCGTCCGGGAGCAAGCCGCCCTCGCGCTCGGTACGATCGGTGCGCGGACCGACCGCGTGATCCCCGCGCTCGTCGGATTGCTGAAAGACTCCGACCCCCAGATGGCGTCCGCTGCCTCAAATGCCCTCGAGACGGTCGGTATGCCGGCATTCCCGGCTCTGCGGGCGCTCTTGCGGGATGACAACCCCGATGTGACCAACCACGCCGTAAGTGCACTGTCGGGGCTCGCCACGTTCGACAGCGATAACCGGCCGCGAGACGAGACGGCCGCGAATTCGCGCGGCAGAGTCCAGGCCGCGCGAGCGGCGCTCCTCGAGGCATCCCGGGACCCCGACGAGCAAATTCGCACGGGCGCCGCTCGCGCCCTTTCGTTGGGCGATGACAACATCCTACCCGATCTGATCGCGGACCTGCGCGACGGATCGCCCGCGGTTCGCCTCCGCGCGGCACGATCCCTTGGCTTCATGGGCAGCGACGCAGCGAGTGCCCTGGCACCGCTCCGCGAGCTTCTCCGCGATCCCGACCCGGCCGTTCGCGGCGCTGTGGCAGCGGCAATCAAGGACATCGAGAAGCGCAATCCGTAGTCAGGAAGGCACCGCTTTGCGCTATCACCGCGGCGGCTCGACCACCGGTCGCGACTTCAAGATATCGCGGATCGCCGCTTCGGCGGCCGACGCCGAGGCCCGCGCCCGGGCCGAAGCGTGGATCCGTGAAGTCGAAGCCGCGATCGAGCGGCTCTCCGAGGGTCTCTGAGTGCGCAAGGTTGTCACTCCCTCGTCCCAGTTGTCCCGTTGAGCCGGCGCTCCCGGAGGCGGTGGGCGGCGAAGCCGGCGATGGCCAAAATCATCACGGCCAGCGTACCCGGCTCGGGCACCTGCGACTCGAGAGGTGCCGAGCTGACGCCGTCCGGAGTCAAGAGGAGGGTGTGTATGGGATCGAGGTCGCTCGCTGTTGGTTGTGCGCCTAACGTGATCCGCCCTTCATCGTCGATCTCCAGCGGCACGAAGTTGTTGAACGGGACGTTGGCGGAGCTCAGCAGTCCAGACAGATCTGTGAGTGTATGCGTATTGATGTTGAAAAGTAGTGCGGCATTCGCTTGCGACGCAGACGAGAAATTGTTGATCAGAACTTCGTTGGCGTTGGAGAGCCCGGCAACTTGAAAGCCCCATCCCGTTCCAATTCCTTGGAACTGCGTCGGTCCTGCCCACACCCCAACAGGCTGTCCCCACGACCCGTCCGCGTTGTGTTGCACGACGTACACTTCGTTATTGTACTGGTGACCGGATACCCCGTAACTGTCAACAGCCACTGCGATCCCGCTGGAATTCATGGCGAGAACGGTTGCGTTACTGAAAGCGTTGCTTGGATTTCCATAAGTGTTGGGATCGTTGACGGGAGCCGGCGCGAACAAGGGGAAATTCGCCAGGATCCCCTGACCTGGGCTCGGCAGGGGGGTTAGCGTCTGAGGAAATGCGTACGATTGACCATTCGAGGCCGTTATCGTCCCGCTGCCTGTCCAGATCCCCGCGCTCGCGACCTGGGGATAGACAGGCCCGAGATCGGTGACGGTATATCCCGGCACCGTGATCGGATCGGCCTGAGCCGAGGGCGCGGCCACGGCGAGCATCACGGTCAGAATGATCAGTTCAGACCAGCGCCGGCCGCGTGACCTTCCCATGGATGCCGCCCTCCGTGGCGAGTCGACTGTGTGCGATCGTTGAGACACTTCTTGCTTGAGTGCGGAATAACCTATTTCAAGGAATGAGACGAGTCAATGCGGATTGATGATTGAGGAGTTCCAGACACCCGTGCGCCAGCGAGAAATCGAGGAGTTCCAGACACCCGTGCGCCAGCGAGAAATGCACCCATGCACGGCGCACCCGTCCTTATACCGGCACGCTCCAGCAAGTTCTTGATGGTAAAGAGGTTCCAGATGCAACGCTCCGGCCATCCCCTTCGGTGACTCTTGGGCGTCGGCAACCCCCCAGAGGACGGACGAACGGGTTGGTCGAGCGAAACCTCGATGTCCCGGGCGCTTCAATCGCAGTCCAAGTCTGCCACGATCGACTGAAATTCCGGCGTCAAGCGGCCGCGATCCGCATCGCCTAGCTGGGTGATTTGGACCCGCTCGTTATTCCGGTCGATGGTCATTGCCAATCCTCCATTTTCAGGCCGGGGACGCGGTTGAATTCGTTCGCGTTATGTGTGACCAACGTAAGGCCGTGGGCACGCGCGACCGAGGCGATCATCAAGTCGTTGGGCCCAATGGGTGTCCCCCGGGCCTGAAGATGAGCACGAATTTCTCCGTATTCCGCGGCTGCACGGTCATCGAACGGCACAGAAGTGAACCGTTGCTGCAATCGGCCAATCAAGGCCAGGTTCGCCGCTCGTTTGTTCACCGCGCCGTGATGAGCTCCGTAGAACAGCTCAGCCAACGCGACCGAGTTCAAGGCAATGTCTGCGGGAAGCACCTGGAGGAATCGCTGCACCAACCGCGCATTTCTTTGTCGCAAGTAGGCGATCCACGCGTTCGTGTCGAGCAGGTAGGTCACGGAAATTCGTCTCGGTCTTCGTACGCCACGTCTTCGGATCGCTCCAAGTCTCCTTGCCATGCGCCAGCCGTTGACAGGACGAACTGCCGCCATTCTTTCTGCTCGGCACTTGTGTCTTGCTTCGGACCAACCGCTTCGATTGTAACTTCCACCTCACCATCCGCTGCTGCTGCTCCGATGGGCACGTCGAGTCGCAAGACGCCATCGGATCCCACGCGCGAATGAATCACGATGCGGTCCATGATTTCTCCTCCGGTTTCGGCACTCTCGCTCGGGTCGCTCGTTTCAAGCTATTGTACATCGTCGGTTGGTGCATCGCCCGTGTTTCCTCTGAAGCGCGGATAGTCTTTCGGTGGCCGGTTACGGCGGGGATGCCAGACACCCACCCTCCGCGGGGGATGCCACGAATGCCAGACACCCGCCCTCCGCGTGCCGAGCTGGTGTTGGCTGACCTGCATGCAACTGCGCGAGGCCACCCCGGATAACGTGGCGACTGTCAGCGATTACCTCTCGAACACCAGCAACACGATGGGCGTCTGGAGTACCCTCTGGAACCACAAAATCCGGCTTACCCACCACCTCATTGCTAAGTGCGGCTTGTGCCGTGCTGAACGCGGCATCTCGGAGGAGGTCCTGGCCCGCCAGGTGCGTCTGCACTTGCACCGGGGCATCGGCTACCTGGCCGCTCCGCAGTCGATACGCTCGATCGGTGATCTGCTACGATTGGCCACCGAGCAGCATGCCGTCGACCCGTAACAGCTCCATCGGATTTCGTCGAGATGCAACATGATCCACAGCCACCCTGCCATGCACCGGTTTGTTGTTCAATTGCATCGAGCGAGGTCCTTGCACTACCACTTCCGGCTCGACTCGATTGGAGCGGCACGGCAATCGGATTCATCCTGCACGGCCGCCGCTTACAAGGCAGATATTCCCGCATCCCCATCGAGCGAAAAGGGATGCCAGACACCCACCCCCCGAGTGCCGAGCTGGTGTTGGCTGACGTGCATGCAACTGCGCGAGGCCACCCCGGATAACGCGGCGACTGTCAGCGATTACCTCTCGAACACCAGCAACACGGTGGGCGTCTGGAGTACCCCAGAAACGTCCAGATGGGACACGGACTCGGCTCGACGCTCAACAGTCTCGGAGACTTGCTGCGCGACGACGGCCGCGTTGAGCCGGCGGAACCCGCGTTCCGCCGCTCGGTCGAGATCTTTCAGGCCTTCTGGAACGACAACCGCCAAAACGTTGAGATCGCGGCGGGCTATGCCGGGAGCCTCTGCAACGTGGGCCGCTGGGATGAGGCGGAAGAGCGCGTCGACGAAGTGCTGGCGAAGGTTCCCAAGCATCCGTATGCCAATCACCTGAAACGCTACATTGTGGCAAACCGGCCGCGCAAATAGGTGCCTTCCGGCGGACCCGCGAGCCTGACGTCTAGCCTGGCACACAAGCTCGAGAAACCCTGGTGGAAGCGATGAACGGGAGGGATCTCCGAAGGACACGCAACGTAGCGGCCTGAGGAAGGCCGACCGAGTGAGCGAACGAACGATGCCAGCCACGTGCGACGGCAACGCGTCGCCATGTCTCCAGAAGGACAAATCGGCTGACTGGGTCTGCGCGATCGTGCCAACGCTCTCCGAAGAAATCGGCTGACTGGGTTCGCGCGATCGTCCGACGGACGCTGGGCGGAGTCGATGGGCCCCTGACGAGTCCGCGACGAGGCGTCGGGTCGACAAGCGGGGAAGCGAATCGGCGTCACTCCGTTTGAGCTATCGTGGCGGGCATCCGCCCGGGTTCGCAAGGTGGCGCACGCCCAAACGTGCGGCGACCTCAATCGTCGCCTTTCGCTCCGCGAAAGTGTGCCCTCCCAATACGCGACACACGACGTGATTCTGACATCTGCGTGTGTCGATGAATGATTCGTCACTCGGCTGGAAGGGTTTACCGAACACCGACGTCGTTCTTAGCAGAGCAAACCACAACTTTCGCGGAGCGAAAGGCGACTTTGTTCTGATTGTTCCGTGTCGATCAGTGCCTTCCGTGGTTGAAACGCCTTGATGACCTTTGATCTGTGTTCCTCCGCGTCAGGTCGCGAAATTTGGATGCACATACCACTGATTTCCAGGAGCCGTGTCGGAGAGTTGAGCAGATTCATTCGGCAAGCTGATTACACGAATCAGATTATTGATATTACCTGTTATATTTGATCTGTGTGAATCAGTGTCAATCTGTGGCTAAATTCTCTTCACCGATTCTTGTCTTTGCGGTATTCAATACAACAGCAAGATACTATGCGGGCGGACAGTGAGTGGTAGGCGATGTGAGTCGCCGCGAGTAAGCTCGAGTTGGTGATTTCAATACTTCCATTTCAAGGAGCGTACCCGTTTTTTAATTATATATAATAGTAATATTATATATGTACTTATACGCAATGTACTGTGGCTGGAACGCCCGGCGCAGTCCCCCAACGACGCCGAGCCGGCTTCTTGGCGAATAAGCAGCTCCCACAGTCAGCTCACCTCAACCGACAGCAGCCACCAGGCCTCTCCCAACAGCGACGCGCTTTGTTAAACCAACTCTATTTTCTCGGTCCCGCGAATCATGCGGGCTGTGGCGAATCTGCCGATTAAAAAGCAACGGGAAAACGGGCGATTTTCCCCGTCTCGCTTATTCATGGCGCATGTTGTCTAAGTAACGGCACGATTCAGTGCCTCAGAAAGCGTGATAACCCGTGTGCGCAGGCTGCCGCGAGGCCGCCGGCTTTCGCGCTTCCCTCGTACACCAAGCGACCCGGAGAGTTCACCATGCCCACTTCCCACGAGCCAATGAACGGCACTCCCACTCGCCACAAGCAGACCGGCCCGCGCACCCCCGAGGGTCGCAGGATTTCCAGCATGAATGCACTCAAGCATGGGCTGACAGCGACCAAGATCGAGGTCTTGCCGACCGAGAGTTCCGAGGAGTACCGGGAGCATATCGATGGATGGGTCGAAGATCTGGCGCTGCGCAACCGGGTCGAGCTGGGACTGGCCCAGGTTGCTGTGCGCAATTACTGGAAACTCCAGAGGGCCAACCGCATCCAGACAGCCAAGCTGACCGAGCAGATCCAGAGCGCGCAAAGCCGTGCGTGCGACGAGGTCGAGAGCCTCGGGGCGCGACTCTTTCGGGACTCGCTCGGGTCCACGGAACTCTACGGCGTCGAACCTTATGACTTTCGAGGGACGCGGACATCCGTGGTCCTCGGCGATGACGATGAGCCCGGTCGACTCGTCAGGCGCCTTGAAGCAACCCTCGGCGGCGTGCGCTGGCTGATCGCCGAGTGGACCTCCCTGGCTTCCCTGCTCGAGCCCGGCAAGGTCTGGCAGGGACACGACAAGCTCAAATCCGCGCGCCTCCTGGGCTGTCAGCCGATTGCCGCCGCGTCCGTGCGCGCGATCGCCGAAATCTTTGTGGCCAGTTGGGTCATCCATCCTGAGCGCGAAAGTCCGTTCGCCGAGCTCCGGAGCGAGCTCAGCGACCACGAGCTCAAAGTTTTCATCTGGCGCGTCCACGGCCGGTGGACCGGCTTGCCCAAGAGCGGCGAGACCGAGAAGGCGCGTCAAGTCTTGATCGGCATCGTCGGGCAAGCCATCGACCGCTTGACGCGGATCGCCGCCGAGCTCGAAGACCGCGCGGAAGAAGACGCCATCCGGACCGCCGACTGCCTGTCGTTCGACGAGAGCCGCGGCGGCGAGCTGATCCGGAGATATGAGCTGGCCCACCACCGGGCACTGCTGCGCACCATTGCCGACCTGGTCAAACTGAAGCGCGCCACCGACGACCAGGGGCCCTGCGCTCCCCATCATCCGGCTGGAGCGCTCGGCCCGGCCGCGCCGGTCGAGCCGGTCCAGCCAATCGATCCCAGCCTCGCGATCGACCGACCGGGCACGATCGCCCGCGTCGACACAATCGCTTCGCCAGGCCGCAAGACCGATTCGTGCCGCGACGACAATCCCGAGTTCGAAATCATCGAAACGAAACCCCCTGACCTGGAGGCGATCATCGAAACGAAATCCCCTGTCCTCGAGCCGACCGTCGAGACAGAACCACATGCCGCGGAGGCAACCAACGAAACGAAACCCCCGGACCGGGACGGAATCCGCGAAACGAAATCCCCCGGAATGGAAGCAACCCTCGACACGGAACCCCATGCCCACGCCCGGGAGGCAACCGGCGAAACGAAACCCCCGGACTCGGAGGCAACCGGCGAAACGAAATCCGGCTCTTGCGATGAATCTGATCAGGGAGCCAATTCGGGGTCATTGCAGGCCGCGCTCGATCGCGCAGTCACGCTCAATGGAGTCTTCGCGACCCGGATTTCGACGGCAGAGCTGCAAATGTCCGTTCTGGACAAGCCTCGAGGACAGGAGATTCCCCGGAACAACAGGGCCAGACCGCCCGCGGGCGACCGCCGGCGCCGCCGGAATCGCGGTCATTTCCGCGAGGAGACGAATCGAGATCATGTTGCCGTGATAAGACAGCTTTCGCCGCTCCTCGCGGCTCTTCCCCCAGCGGAGTTTTCGAGGTTACTGCGCCAAACCCACGACGAGCTCCAGGCAGAGATCGAATCGGAAGGATAATGGAAAACGCTTCGCGCAATCGCTCCCTGATCGCGCCGGGACCAACCCCTCGGACCCCGTTGGCAAGGGGGGAAAAGGTCGTTCGCGCCCTTGTTTGACAACGCAATGAAACACACCCGTCTGAAGATGTCCGATCGGGCCGTCATTGCTTGTGAATTGGTGGCGGGATCGCCGTTCGGCGCAGCCCCCGATCGGGGTCGGGAAGGGTGGCGAGGGTTTGCATGAGCTGGCGTTCCAGCTCTTCGGGGTCGCTCTCGGCGGGGTGACGGCTCATTGACGTCATCAGCTCGCCGAGGGCGGGAGGCACGCGTAGCTGCTTACCGTCAGGGAGCTTCTTCATGGCAAACGACCACGAGTACGGAACGGTCCCCAGAATCCGTCTCGCCCGCACGTCGAGCTGGCAGTCGAAGATCGGATTCGCTCCCAACCGGACGAGGGCGGCGGGGGCTTTGAGTGATCTCGCTTCGGGCACCATGGGCCAGAGGCCAACCTTGAGCCTTCCCGTGTTACGCTCGACGCAGAAGCCATAATTCAGCATGACCTTTTTGTGGTCATCGCCCGCGACGACATTCGCCGGGCCGCGAAACAGGGCAAACGTGGTCGTTCGAGCGATGATTCGGCTTTCCCCGAGCTCAGCCTCTACCTTATCCAGCACCACTCGCTGAACGGCCGACAATTTGAGACCCAGAGCGTCCAGCCGGTCGGCCGCCACCACGATGTCCTGATCTTCATCCTTGGGAACGCAGATTCCCACTCCGATCTGGTCGAGCTCGAAGTCCTTCTCGTCGACATCAAGAGGGCGGACGTTGGCGAGAATCACCGTCCGAAACTGGGTCGCGGTCTCCGACGAGCCCTTGGGAAGTGTTCCCTTGTCGCCGGAGGTCAATCGTGGGATCGACTTGATAACCAGATGGCTCCAGCCCTCTGGCGGTTTGTCGGAGATCAGCATTCCGGGCGGGAGGTAAACCAGGCGGGGATGGGACCAGCCAACCGCGTGACTGGCGAGCAGCCCGACGCCCGGCTGCGATCCGGCGCACTCGCGAGCGAAGCCGGCCATGGCGAGAAGCGGCATCACAGTTGCCACGATGACAAGGACCCGCCGTCGTCCTTCGATCGTTCCTTTGCCAGCCGACATTCGTTCCTCCCCCCTCTTGGGGCGCATAGCCATGAGTCATCCTGCTCAAAAGCTCCGACCTGCTCGCGACTCTACCACGAACCGCCATTAAGCTCATCGGCAGATTCGCTCCAACCGGTAAGGTTGTCTTGCTCCGAACGCGCTTTGCATCATTGGGGCCGGCAATGCTACCTTTACCTCCCAGTTATCCAACCTGCCCGATCGTTCCGACTCGCTTTATCTGCTATAGTTCCATGAGATTTCGGCAACCTGGGAGCGACCTCCGGTCATGTGCCTAACCCTGCCTCAGATCTTCGCGTTGGCACCCAAAGGCATTGAAGGGATTGGTGTTGCGGCGGCTGCTTGCCGAGCGTCAGCTCTCGGTGTGCTTGACTTCTCTTTCGCGCACGAACACCTGTCGGCCGCACTCTGGAAACGTATGAATCAAGTGGCCACAGGGCCCTTCGGTATCCGCATTTCGTTGAAGCAAGTTCTGTGTGTGAAAGCCCTTGGGTCCGACGAACAGGGGCCGGACGTGATCTGGGTCCAGGTTGGCTCCGGCGATGAGGCATCGCTCGATGCAGCCGTGCGGGCGATCGTGGAATCGGGTCGGGTCGCGGTCGCCGAAGTGATATCGCGCGATCAAGCAAAACGGGCAATAGCCGCTGGGTTTGCTGGTTTTATCGTTTCGGGGCATGAGGCAGGAGGATCGTGTGGCGCAGAATCTTCCTTCGTCTTGCTGCAACGCATCTTGGCGGCGACGGAGAGACCGATCTGGGTGCGCGGAGGCATTGGGCCCAACGTGGCGGCGGGGTGTGTGGCGGCGGGCGCGGCCGGGGTCGTGCTCGACGGTGCTCTGCTTTTGGCTCGTGAGTCGCCGGTTGGTCCGCGATGGCGTGAGCGAATCGCCCGTGCCGATGGGAGTGAGACCACGGTCGTGGGCCCGGCGTCGGAAGCCAACATTCGAGTCTTTGCGGTTCCGGGCACGTCGTCCCTGGCTCGTCTGAAGCAGGCCGCTACGGGAGGGGGCGCGGCCTGGGAGGCCGCGATTGCGAGCGAGGTCGGCTGGGAGGATCACCAGTGCCCGCCGGCCGGCCAGGACGCGGCGCTGGCGGAGCGCTCGGGGCGCAAATTCGTGACCGTTGCCGGGATCGTGCAGGCGGTCGAGCGGGCGATTTGCGAGGGACTTACCGCGGCGAGAGCATGCCGCCCACTGGCGGAAGGGTCTTCGCTGGCGCTCGACCACGGTACGCGGTACCCGATTCTCCAGGGGCCGATGACGCGAGTCAGCGATGTGGCGGGGTTTGCCCTGGCGGTGGCACGCGAGGGCGGGCTGCCGTTTCTGGCGCTTGCTCTGTTGTGCGAAGCGGAAGTCCGGGAATTATTGAGCGCCACCGCCGCCGCGCTTTCCGGGCAGCCTTGGGGCGTGGGAATTCTGGGATTCGTGCCGCCGGATCTTCGCGCCGAGCAGCTCCGGGCGGTGCACGACGCGAGGCCTCCGTTTGCCCTGATCGCCGGCGGGCGTCCCGACCAGGCTGCCAGCCTCGAGCGCGCGGGAATCGCCACTTATTTGCATGCACCGTCGCCCGGCCTGCTCGACCAGTACTTGCGCGACGGATCGCGCCGCTTCGTCCTCGAGGGGCGAGAGTGCGGTGGGCACGTCGGGCCCCGGTCGAGCTTCGTTCTCTGGGAACAGGCAGCCGTTGTGGTCGGCGAGGCCCTCGACCGCGGCATTCCCGCCGACGAGATCCGTCTGATCTTCGCCGGCGGAATCCACGATGCACGGTCCGCGGCCTTGGTGGCAGCGCTGGCAGGGCCCCTGGCGGCGCGCGGCGTCAAGATCGGCGTCCTGGCCGG
Source organism: uncultured Isosphaeraceae bacterium (assembly GCA_963781785.1). Lineage (GTDB taxonomy): Bacteria > Planctomycetota > Planctomycetia > Isosphaerales > Isosphaeraceae > CAWAHD01. The sequence continues at coordinate 4,661,328 of CAWAHD010000002.1, forward strand.
AACCGCTTATCTGTTCACACAAGAAGCCGTCACGACCGGCGCGATCGTGCCGCGGTTCCAGGCTGAAGTCATGAGTTGCGACGAGACGGTCTTGCTCGATTCGGGGCCAGGGCACCAGGTGCGCGTGAGCCCGACGCCGTTTGTCGATCGCTTCCAGGAGGAACGACAGCGGCTCTTGTCCCAGGGCCGCTCGGTCGAGGAGATCCGCGAGGCCCTCGAGCGGTTGAACGTGGGCCGGCTCCGGGTCGCTTCCAAGGGGGTCGACCGCGGCCGCGACCCAGGCTCACCGCTCGTTCCGGTCAGCGACGAATACCAGCAAAGTCACGGCCTGTACATGCTCGGGCAGGCCGCTGCTCTGCGAACCGGGCCGACGACGATCGCCGCACTCCACCGGGAGATTTGCACCGACAGCAGCGAGCTCCTGGAGACGCTCGCCCGCACGGCGGGACTTCCGAAACGGCCCCGCCACCAAAAGAGCAGCCTTCCGACATCGCCATCATCGGCATGTCGGCGGTTTTTCCGGCCGCGGCGTCGGCAGCGCGGTTCTGGTCCAACACGATCCAGGGGCTCGACGCAATCTCCGAAGTGCCTCCGGACCGCTGGGATTGGCGGATGTATTACGACCCTGATCCGAAGGCGCCCGACAAGATTGTCTCGAAGTGGGGAGGTTTCCTGCCCGATGTTCTCTTCGATCCGCTGCGCTACGGGATGCCGCCATCGAGCCTTCCCTCGATCGAGCCGGCGCAGTTGATCGCGCTCGATGTCGTCCGGAACGCCCTGGCCGACGCGGGTTATGCCGAGCGGCCGTTCCCTCGCGAGCGGACGTCCGTCGTGCTCGGAATGGGAGGCGGTGCGGCGCAGCTCGCGATGGGCTTCGCGTTCCGCTCGTACCTGCCGATGCTGGACACGGTGTTGCCCGACGGAGGGAGGCGGGCGATCGAGTCGTGTCAGGGATTGCTTCCCGAGTGGACCGAAGACTCGTTTCCGGGGTTTCTGCTCAACGTGACTGCCGGGCGGATCGCCAACCGCTTGAACCTTGGGGGAGCCAACTACACGGTCGATGCCGCCTGCGGCTCGTCGCTGGCCGCGGCCAGTCTGGCGGTGCGCGAGCTTGAGTCGCGTGTGGCCGACGTGGTCGTCCTGGGAGGCGTCGATACGGTCCAGAATCCGTTTACGTACCTGGCGTTCAGCAAGACGCAGGCTTTCTCACCGCGGGGGCGCTGCCGGCCATTCGATACAAGTGCTGACGGGATCGTGATCAGCGAGGGCGTGGCCGCCCTGGTGCTCAAGCGGCTTGCCGACGCCGAGCGCGACGGCGACCGGATCTACGCGGTGATCAAGGGAGTGGGCGCCTCCAGCGACGGTCGCGCGAGGGGCCTGACAGCCCCGGTCGTTGAAGGCCAGATGAGGGCTCTGGAGCGGGCCTATGCCAAGGCGGGGGTCACCCCCGATACAGTCGGGTACGTCGAGGCGCACGGCACGGGCACGGCACTGGGCGACGTCGTCGAGATCGAGGCGCTCGGCCAGCTCTTTCAGGAAGCCGGAGCCCGCCCGCGCGAATGTACTTTGGGATCGGTCAAATCCCTGATCGGCCACACCAAGTGCGCCGCCGGCCTGGCGGGTCTGATCAACGCGTCGTTGTCGCTTTATCACAAGGTTTTGCCGCCAACCATCGGGATCGAGACCCCCAATCCCAAGCTCGACCGCCAGAACGGCCCATTTCGGCTGTGCACCCAGGCACAGCCATGGCTGCATCCTGAGGCCGGCAGGCCGCGCCGGGCCGGAGTCAGTGCCTTTGGGTTTGGGGGCACCAACTTTCACGCGATTCTCGAAGCGTACGACCGCAATCTCGCACCCAAGCCGGCGATCACCGTGCGCGACTGGCCCGTGGAGCTCCTGGTCTGGCAAGCCGAAACAGCCGGCCTGATCGTCGACCAGATCGATCGACTCGCCCAGGCGCTCGAGAACGGCGCTCGACCGCTGTTTTGTGATCTGGCACACACGCTCATTCAGGCAGTGCGCGGTTCCTCTGGGAGGGTTAATCCTCATGGCAGCCCGACCCTGGTCATCCTGGCCGGCTCTCTCGAGCAACTGTGCGGCCTCTTGCGTGTAGCGCGAGCCGCTATCGTGGATGGCCGCGCCGAGGTCGACGACCCTCGCGGCATCGTTTACGAAGCGAAGCCGCGATGGGGCACGGAGCGCGTCGCGTACCTGTTCCCCGGCCAGGGTGCGCAGTCGCCGGGTATGCTGCGCGAGCTGGCCGTGATTTTTCCCGAGGTGCGCCTGGCTATCGAGGACTTTGATCGGGTCCTCCTGGAATCGGCGGGGAGGGCAATCGGGCCGCTCATTTTCCCACCGCCTGCCTTCAATGATGCCGAGCGGGATCTCCTGCGGTCTCAGTTGATGGAGACCGACGTTGCTCAGCCGGCGGTCGGGGCGGCCTGCGTGGGCATGCTGCGCTTGATCGGCAGCCTCGGAATCGAACCGGATTATCTGGGCGGCCACAGTTACGGCGAGCTCGTTGCTCTTCATGCCGCGGGCTGCGCAAGCGTGGAAGCCCTCGCGGAGCTCTCGGCGGCGCGGGGCCGGCTGATGCGCGAAGCCGGTACGGGGGTCGACGGCGCGATGGCCGCTCTCTTGACCAGCCCTGCGGACGTCCGGCGGTTGATCGCGGAGGTTCCGGGAGTCGAGGCCGCCAACTGGAATGGTCCCCGGCAAACCGTGATCGCTGGATCGAGCACGGCGGTGAGAGCCGCACTCGAGCTGGCTCGAACTCAGGGAATCGCAGGCCGGATGTTACCGGTCGCCTGCGCTTTTCACACCGCGCAGGTCGCCGGGCGCGGGAGCCCCTGGCGCGGCTGGCCGCCGATCGATTGCGGCGGGCTCCCGCGAAACCGGTTTACTCGAACCTCGACGCGAAGCCGCACCCTGCCGATCCCGCGGCGATCGCCACTCGCCTGGGCGACCATCTCGCGAGTCCCGTGCGATTCGCCGACATGATCGAGGCCATGTATAAGGACGGCGCGCGGGTGTTTGTCGAGGTCGGGCCCGGGTCGACTCTGGCTCCTCTGGTCGAGGCTGTCCTGGGTGATCGGCCCCATCTGGCCGTCTCGTGCGATGCCGCGGGCACGTCCGGGTTGGCGGGATGGCTCCGCTCTTTGGCCCGGCTGGTTGTTGCGGGACTGCCGGTCCGCCTCGAGCGGCTCACCCAGGGCCGAGCTCGTCGGCTGCTTGATTTCCAGCAAATGCCGGCCTATGAGGATCTCGAGCTTCCGAGCCCCTCGGCCTGGCTCGTCAACGGCAGTCGCTCCCGGCCGCTTCTCGGTCCCGAGCCCAGCCGGCTGGGGCAAGCGAACACGATTTCCCGTCCAGTGCCCGGGCCTCTTCCCGAGTCTTCCGACTCGTTAAAAAGCCCGACGAAGGCCGCGAGCCTTACGACGAATAGGGCCGCGTATCGTGGCACGACCTCGGGGCGTGTTCCAGCCGCCAATCCGGAGCACCCGCCAGCAGCCGGCACGACGTTTTCTCCTTCCTCACCGACAACCAACGGTAAGCCGGGTTCGCACACGTCCATGAAAACCCCCTTTGCTCCTCGCCAGCACTCGGACCAGGTCATCGAGTCGTTCCAGCAGACGATGCAGGCGTTTCTCGAGGTTCAAAAGTCGACGATGCTTGCCTATCTGGCGGGGCCCGGCTCGGCGGGATCGACCCTCTCCCCGATGGCCCGGGCGGGGAACGACAATCATGGCGAGTCTGATGCCCACGTCAGAGAGCCGAGCGCCCGGCTGAATTCAGGGACCGCGATCGCGCGTCAAGAGTCGACAAGAGTAGACGACGGCCTCGCACAGATCCAACCGCTCGAGGACCTTCGCGCGGGGATCCGTCCATTCAGGCCGTCCGACACCCGTGGCTTGATGGACCCAAGGAATGGAAAATCGCCCGGGTCCGGCTCGGACATTGAGCCAGACTCTTCGGCCGTGCCAGACCGGGCGCTGATCACCAGCCGGCTGCTGGAGACAGTCCGGGATCGGACAGGCTACCCGCTCGAGACGCTGGGGTTGGACCTCGACATGGAGGCCGACTTGGGGATCGACTCGATCAAGCGGGTCGAGGTCCTGGGAAAGCTGCGCGATGAATTTCCAGGCCTGAGAGGATTGTCGGATACGGCGGAGACGATGGACGCGCTCGCACGGGCCCGCACGCTCGGGGTCATCGTCGACCGGATGGCGGCGTTGGCCGAGAAGATCAATGAGAACGCCGAGTCGCCCAAGACCGACGAGCGATCCCTCGCTGCGACGGCCAACGGCAAGAGCGGCCAAACTCATGAGCCGACGTCGAGGCGGCTGCTCAAAGCGGTTGAAGCTCCACTACCGATCGAGCAACTCGGCCTGATGGAGGGAGGCAGGATCGTCATCACCGAGGACGGCTGCGGCGTGGCCGAGTGCCTGGCCGGCCAGCTTCAGAGTGCGGGCGTCCCGGTCGATCGGATCGGCGGCGAAAACTTCCCGGTCGAATGGACTTCGCCATCGGCGATCGAGTCTGTACTGGATGAGCTTCGGTCGCGCGGTCCGCTGGCCGGGCTGATTCATGTACGACCCATGGGCTCTAGGCGGGCCGGCGAGCCGACCGAGAACGGCTGGTCCGAACGGGCGCGCGCCGAGGTGAGGGGTCTCTTTCTGCTGGCCAAGGCCGCTGCGTTTGATCTGGAGAATGCGTCCCGGTCGGGCGGGTCTTGCTTGATCGCGGCGACGGCGCTCGGGGGTCGATTTGCGAGTGCGGGCTCGTCGAGCTTGGAATTCTCGCCATATCATGGCGGAGTCGCTGGGCTCGTGAAGACCCTGCGCGCGAATGGCCCGCGGTTCGCTGTCGCGTGGTCGATTTCGCAGCCGGAGCGCCGGTTGAAACGATCGCGGGCCTGCTGGCCGCCGAAGTCCGCGTCAGCGACGGCTACGCCGAAGTCGGCTACGAACGAGACCGCCGGATCCGGTTGCAGACCTTTGTGAGCCCGCTCGGCTCAAGCGAATCGGTCCTCGATCTCAAGCCCGGTGAGCCGATCTTGATTTCCGGAGGCGCGCGCGGCATCACGGCACGGGTCGCGGCCGAGCTGGCGCGGACGTGGCGTTCGACCTTGCTCCTGGTGGGCACGACGCCGTTGCCCGAAGCGACCGAGCCAACCGACACGGCCGGGTTGAGCGTCGAGACCGAGATCAAGGCAGTCCTGCACACCCGGCTGCGCCGCCGGGGAGAGCCGGCGAGCCCCGCGCACATCGAGACGGCCTACCAGGCTCTCCGCCGGGCAAGGGAAGTTCGCGAAAACCTCGAGAGCTTGCGAGTAGCCGGCTCGACTGTCGCGTACGCCCAGGCCGACGTCCGCGACCCGCAGGCGATGGACCGGATCCTGGGCGATTGGCGAGTCCGGTACGGTGAGCCCGTCGGTCTGATTCACGGCGCCGGACTGATCAAGGACAAACTGATTCGCCAGAAGACGGTCGAATCCTTCGACCGGGTGCTCCAGACCAAGCTCGACGGCGCGATCAACCTGATCCGTCTCGTCCGGCCTGAGTTGCTCAGATTCACGGTCTTGTTTTCGTCGATCGCGGGCCGGTTCGGCAATGTGGGACAGTCCGACTACGCGGCGGCCAACGAGACTCTCAACAAGCTGGCTCACTGGCTCGATCGGCGCTGGCCGGGCCGGGTCGTATCGCTGATCTGGGGTCCGTGGTCGGGCGTGGGCATGGTCTCGCAGCTTGAGAGTCACCTGGAGCGTCAGGGTCTCGGGATGATCGCCCCGGACGTCGGTCCTTCGCTCTTGATCGACGAGCTTCGGCACGGTCGCAAGGGCGAAGTCGAGGTGATCTTGAGCGGCAGGCTGGGGAATCTCGAAGAGCCGATCGCCCGCGAGCCCGCCGCCGTTTCACTGGAGACGGTCTCATGAAGAGGGGACGTCCCTCCGAGATCGCCGTCGTCGGCATGGGATGCCGGTTCGCCGGCGCCGGCGACCTGGTCGCCTATTTCGAGAACATCGTGGCGGCCAGGGACTGTACCCGCGAGATTCCCGCCGACCGATGGGACCCGGCGATCTTCCATGACCCAGGCTCACCGGAAGTCGACCGGGTCCCTTGCTGCCGCGGCGGATACCTCGACTCGCCGCTCCGGTTCGACGCGGCCGAGCACGGGATCATGCCGCGCACCGTCCTGGGGGGAGAGCCCGAACAATTCCTGGTGCTCGACACGGCCACGGCCGCGCTCGCAGACGCGGGTCTTGCCCTGCATGACCTGGCGTCTCGGCGCGTGGAGGTCGTGATCGGCAGGGGCAATTACTTCAATCGAGGGAACCTGACCAGGCTCCAGCACGGCCGTATGATCGCCCAGGCTGTCTCGTTGCTCGCGACCCTCCACCCTGAGTGGACCGACCTCGATCGGCAGGCAATCCGGGCTGATCTCAGGGAGAGTTTGCCGCCGTTCGAGGCGGCGACGATCCCTGGCCAGCTTACCAACGCCACCGCCGGTCGCCTGGCCCATCGACTCGGCTCAAGCGGAGCCAGCTTCGTGGTCGATGCGGCCAGCGCGTCATCGCTGGTCGCTCTCGACCTGGCGATGGCGGCGCTCGAGAACCGGCGGGCTGACCTTGCCATTGCGGCCGGAGTCTACCTCGAGGCCGACGTCGATTTTCCTCTGGTCTTTCGCCAGTTCGGCGCCCTCTCCCGGTCAGGGACGGCCCGGCCGTTCTCTGCCGGCGCTGACGGGATGCTGCCGGGCGAGGGAGCCGGCGTCGTCATCCTGAAACGCAGGGTCGACGCCGAGCGCGACGGCGACCGGATCTATGCTCTGGTCCAGGCGGTTGGCGTCGCCAGCGACGGCCGGAGCCCGGGGTTGGCCGCGCCCAGCGCTCGTGGCCACGCCCGCGCCTTGCGCCAGGCGTATCGCCGTTCGGGAATCGAGCCCGCTACCGTGCTCCTGGTCGAGGGACACGGGCTGGGAGTGCCCGCCGCCGATCGAGCCGAGCTGCGTGCCTTGGGCGCGGTCTTCCCCACGCTGCCCCACGGGAAACGGCACCTCGGCGCCGTCTCCTCGATGATCGGTCACGCGATGCCCGCGGCCGGCATGGCCGGGCTTATCAAGACGGCCCTGGCCCTCTATCACCGCGTTCTTCCCCCGACGCTTCACGCCGAGAATCCCCACGCGTTACTCGATCGCCCCGATAGTCCCTTTGCGCTGAACCCCGTGGCACGCCCCTGGATTCATGCGAGCTCCGAGACACCACGCCGGGCGGGCGTGAGCGCCTTCGGGTTCGCCGGAATCAACGCCCATGCCGTGCTCGAAGAGCACGCACCGTCTGCCGATGGTCCGGGCGCCCGCACCCTGCGGCACTGGGAAACCGAAGCGATCCTGGTCTCCGCATCGGACCGCGCGGCTCTGTTCGAGCAAGTCCGCGAGCTGATCGATCGGCTGGCGCGGCGGCCGGGCGAGCCGCTCTTGAACGTTGCCTGCACACTCAACCGCGCGTGCCAAGATTCGCCTGGACCGGCACGCCTGGGGCTGGTGGCGAGGTCGGTCGCCGATCTGTCCGAGCGTCTTGCCGTCGCCCTTCTGCGCCTGGGCGATCCGGCATGTCGCACCGTCCGCGATGGCCGCGGCATCTACTACTGGGACGAGCCGCTCGATCGCGGCACGGGCGGGCTGGCGTTCCTGTTCCCTGGCGAGGGCTCACAGTATCCCGGGATGCTGGCGGACTTATGCTTTCATTTTCCCGAGGTGCGCCGGCTATTCGACACGGCCGACCGCATCGCCCTCGACCTGGGCGATCCGGTCCCTCCCAGCGAGCACTTGTTCGGGCGAGTGCCGGGGAACGAGGAAGAACTTTGGACGCCCGCCACCGCAGTCAATATCGTCTTGAATGCTCAATGGGCGCTGTACACTGTGCTCAACCGGTTGGGCGTGAATCCGGACGCCGTGGCTGGCCATAGCAGCGGGGAGATCCTGGCCCTGGCCGCGGCGGGTGTCTTTGCGACAGACCGGGCGCTCGAGCAGAAGCTGGGCCGGCTGGGTGCGATCTTCCGTGGGTTCGAGTATTCGGGCGACCTGCCGGTTGCCCACCTGGTCGCGGTCGGCGCCGCGCGACCGCGCGGAAGCCCTGTGCCGCGAAGTGGGAGCCCTCCACACGGTTGTCGCCATGGACAACTGCCCGCACCAGGTGGTGCTGGCGGTCCCGCCGCCAGAGTTCGACCAGATCGCCCGCCGGCTCCGCGCGGACAACATTCTATGGGAAGACCTCCCGTTCGCGCGGGCCTATCACACCGCAAGCTTCCACCGGGTCGTCGGCCCGATCGCCGATTTTTTTGCGGGAATGCCGCTCTGCCGGCCCACGATCCCGGTCTACTCCTGCGCTTCGCGAGGCCGCATGCCGGAAAGTCCCGATGCGATCCGCGAGCTAGCCGTCGCACAATGGACGCAGACCGTCGCTTTCCGCGAGACGGTCGAGGCGATGCACTCCGACGGGCTGCGCGTGTTCGTGGACGTGGGCGCCCGGGGCAATCTTGCCGGATTCGTGGAAGACACGCTTCGGGGCAAGCCGGCGTTTGCCATTGCGGCCAACCTGCCGCGCCGCAGCGGGCTCACCCAGCTAAACCACCTGGTCGCGGCCCTCTTCGCTCACGGCGTCTCTCTCGACACCGACTACCTCTACGCTCGTCGCCGAGCGAGCGCAGTCGATTGGAACGCACCGGAGCCAGCACCGAGGTCCACGGTCGAGCTCAAGATCGGCTTTCCAGAGATGCGGCTGTCGGAGGAACTCGCCAGGCGACTGCGCTCGTTGCCCCCGACGGCCGCCAGAGGTGATGATCGCGACCTAGAAGGCTCTCGGAATCGGCAGCACTCTGTCGCCGATCCGGCTCTCTACAGCACGCCGGTGCAGAATGGATCCCCGCACCCCGAACATTTGCAATCCGGGGCAAACGCTGAATTCTCGTCTTCCCGTATCCGTGCCGTGGCGGCCGGCGAACCGCTTCTGGTCGGCCTGCTCGACAGACCCCACGGAAATGGCCGTCTCGAAGACGCGGATCGCGGTCAAGAACTCCACGCTCTCCCGGACTCCGGCCTCGCCATGCTCTCGTTCCAGGAGACGATGCGGGCATTTCTCGAGACGCAAGAGCAAGTCATGGCCGCTTACCTGGGAGCGTCCTGCGAAGATCCGTCTGTCGCGCTGTCGCGAGCGGAAACCGGTTTACATCCTGCGTCTAGCGAGCTGTCCGAGCGAGACGGGTTGACGCTCGACCATGCTGGAGCCGGCTGGTTGGGCGGCTTGAGCTGTCAACCACTCGACTCGAGTCATAATCGGCAGGACGACCAGAATGGAGTTTCATCCCACGGCGGAACCGCCGGATCGATCGACCTGGCCGAGGAGCGAGCCACGACACGCTCGGCCCTCACGAGCGGTCCGTTGCCAGGCCCATGGGCGGGACAGGTGCGCCGGCTGGTACCCGGAGCCGAGATTGAAACGCTGTTGATCATTGATGGTCGAGACGATCCGATCGCGGAGCACCATACCCTGGGGGGCCGCCTGGTCTCGGCACTCGATCCGTCGCTGAGAGGTCTTCCCGTTTTGCCGTTTGCGGTCATGGCGGAGATGACCGCGCAGGTGGCTGCGCTCGTCGTGGAACCGGGCCTGGTACTCACGGGCCTCGACCAGGTGAAAGCACATCGATGGGTACGCTATGAAGAGGAGCCGGTCTTTCTGGAGATGCGCGGGCGGCGAGTCTCCACAGGCGGCGGCTGTCGAGTGCAAGTCGGGATCTTCAATCGAGGTCCCGGCGGCAGGATGGACGCTCGGCGCCCGGTGTTCGAGGCGGTCGCCGTCTTCGACCTATCCACGCCGCTTTCGCCGGCGGCGGCTTCCTGGTCACTCGAGAATCATCGCCCGAGCCGCTTCACCTCAAAGTCGGTGTATGCCGAGCAGTGGCTGTTTCATGGCACCGCTTTTCAGGCGATCTCCCACGTGGGCGACCTCGGCGCGCATGGAATCGACGGAACGATTCGGGTCTTGCCCTGGGAGCCGCTCGTGAAGGCCGGTCAGTTCCCTCGATTTCACACTGACCTGGTGGTGCTTGATACGTTCACTCAGCTTCTGGGCTGCTGGGGTCTCGATTATCTGGACGAAGGCGACGTGGTGTTTCCGCTCTCGATGGATGAATTATCGCTCCACGGCGACAGACCTGCGGTGGGAACGGACGTGGGTTGCCGGATCACGATCGAGGAGCTCGAGCGGCATCGAGTACGTGTGTCAGCCGAGATCATCCGACCGGACGGCACGGTCTGGATGCGGATTCGCGGCTGGGAAGACTGGCGGTTCCACTGGCCGGGGCGTTACCGCGATGTGTTTCGCCAGCCTCGCGACCACTTCGTGGGCGAGCCGCTTCCGCTCTCGGACCGTGCGCCAGCCTTGGAGAACCGGGCATGCGCTCTCTGGCTAGAGCCTCCGGCCGATATGGGCCGGCCGGTATGGCGCGACGTTCTCGAGCACACCCAGCTTGGTACGGCCGAGCGTTTCGAGCTGCTGGCAGGGGCGACGAGTGAGCAAGAGCGCACCCATCGCCTCTGGGAGCGCATCGCAGCCAAAGAGGCCGCGCGGCGGATCTGGCAGTCCGAGGGCCGCCCGGCGACTTATCCGGCCGACCTCGCGATCGTTACCGACGCATCAGGCCGGCCCCGGCTGATCCATCTCGCCCAGACCGAAGATGTCATCTTTCCTGCCATCTCGATCGCGCATTGCGATGGAGTTGCCGTCGCATTGGCCTCAGCCGACCCAACAACCCATCCCGGGATCGACGTCGAGGCGATCGTCGACCGCCCGGAGGGCGTTGAAGATACGGCATTCACCCCCGACGAACAATCGCTCCTGGGCTGCTGTCCGGCTTCGAGCCGGTCGGAGTGGATCGCGCGATTTGGGTGTGCCAAGGAGGCTGCGGCGAAGGCGGCCGGCACTGGCTTTCTGCCGGGCGCGAAGAGCGCCCAAGTCGTCGAGGTCGACTTCGCCTCGGGTGTGATCCAGGTTCGCCTGGCGCCGCCGTTCACGGCAACACACCCCGATTCCCTTGTTAATCCAATCCGCGTGGTCTCAGCCCGACGGGCCGACTACGCCTGGGCCTGGACCCTTGGAGAAGGAGCTTGTACATGATTTCCGTACCGTCCAGAACCGAGATCCTCGACGACGTGATCGCGACTCTTTCCGATCAGATGGGCGTCGCTATTTTGCGCTCGGTCGGTGAAGAAACCCTGCTTTTTGCCGATCTGGGCCTGGCCTCGATCGACGCCGTCGTCCTCAGCGAATCGTTGCAGAAACGCTACGATCGCCCACTGCCGTTTCAGAAGCTGCTGGCAGACGTCGGGCGCCGGTCCGAACGAGATTTGTCAATCGGCGAGCTCGTCGCCTTTCTGAGTGCGCACCTCTGAAAGCAGGGTGGATTCGCCCGGCAGCCGCGATCGATCAAGCGCGGCGTGGTCGTCGACTACTGCGTGTCCTTGACCGCTATTCATCTCGCCGATCGAGACTCTTGCCATGCCCAAGATTAACGCACGAGAAATCAACTTTCATTATCAGCAGACCGGAGCAGGTCCCGACGTCGTCTTGATCCACGGAGTCACCGGTGACCTCTCGATCTGGTTTCTTTGCGAAGCAATGGGGATCTTTGGCAGGACGTTTCGCGTCACGGCATTCGACCTTCGGGGCCACGGATACAGCGACTTGACGCCCGACGGTTACACGTCAGCCGACCAGGCCGGCGACGTGGTGGGGATCATGGACGCGCTCGACATTGAACGGGCGATCCTGGTGGGCCACAGCTTCGGTGCGGTGATCGCCACGCACGCGTCAGTCCTGCATCCCGACCGGATCGATGCGATCGTCTTGTCAGACCCTTGTTTCCCCGCGCTGCGACACCTCGAGGACGTGAGCCGCTGGGGGCACTGGCAGAATTTCCGCGAGGAGGCCGCCGAAGCGGGCGTCACACTTTCTGATGAGCATTGGTATGACCTTGGCAAGTTCTTCGACCAGGTCTTGCACCTGGACGGCGAACGGCTGTTGCGGTTTCGCCAGGCAGTCGGCTTGCCTGGGTTCCATCGGCTGCTCCGGCTTGCGGAAACGACTTGCGGCCACGACGCCAAGGTGCCCGCGGGATTGACCGAGGAATTGATCCGGAGGGTGGCTCAACCGGTGCTGGCCATCTTCGGCGAGCAATCACCCTTTCTGGCAACCTCTGACTATCTGGCCGCAAACCTGGTGAACTGCTCAAACCGGCTCGTGCCCGGAGCCAAGCACCGTGCGCCCGAGGAGAACGCGGCGTCGTTCGTCGAGATTGTCTATGAATTCCTGGTGGCCAGTAGGACAAGAGGCCAGATGGCGAGATCGACACGATGACTGCCAAACCAGTTACGCTCTTGACGGGAGCAGCACACGGAATCGGCAGGGCCACGGCCATCGCGCTGGCGCGGCGAGGAATGCCCCTCGGGATGATCGATCGCGACGAGCAATCTCTCCTCGAGCTCACCCGGATCCTCGAGGGCGAAGGAGCGACCGTCGCCGCAGCCGTCATGGACGTGACTGATCGAGACGGCATGTTTGAGGTGGTCCGCGGCCTGGCGGCCAAGCTCGGGCCGATCGAGGTTCTGGTCGCCTGCGCCGGCATCGGGACTCTGACATTGATTCCCGAGCTTGACACCACGATCCTACGTCAGACGCTCGATGTGAATCTCGTGGGCGTTGCCCACTCGATCGAGGCCGTCTTGCCGGGGATGATCGCCCAGGGACGAGGTCATATCGTCGGGGTCGCAAGCATGGCGGGTTATCGGGGATTCCCGTGGATGATCTCGTACTCCGCGTCCAAGGCCGCGTTGATCGCCTACCTCGAGGCAGTGCGGCCCGGCCTGCGCCGGCGCGGCGTCACGGTGACCACCGTTTGCCCCGGTTTCGTCCGCACCCAGATGTGTACAAGCGTCCCATATCAGCATCCCGTCAAGATGATCGAGCCGGAAGAAGCGGCTCGACACTTCGTGCGCGCGGTCGAGCGCCGACCTCGCAATTGTGTGTTTCCGTGGGAGATGAGGTTCGGGCTGGCAATCCTCAAGTACATGCCCGACCTGTTCTTCGACAAGCTGATGCGGTGGTGGGGCCCGAAGGCGCTCAATGTCGAGTTCTGAGATGACCGGAATGACCGCGATGAATTCTCACTCCACGACTGTTTCTACGGCGGCGCCGACGATCAGAGACCTGGCGCGCTGTCTCGCCTGCGGTCTGCCGCTGCGCGGCGAATCCACCTGCGTCCAGTGTGGGCGCGAGCATGTCTCTCATGACGGAATCTTCGAGGCGATCGGCCCCCTTTCGGGGAGGAACCGGATTGTGGCGGGATTTTATGACGGGCCCGGCTGGGTCAAGTTCCGGCCCTGGGAGCAGGCATTCTTGATGCTCCAGGGGGGCATTCGCCGCGCCCGGATGGAAATCCTCAATCATTTGATCACAGCCGTTCAGTCGCCTGCGCTTGGGCTCGAACTGGGGATCGGCGCCGGAGAAAACCTGCGATTCCTACCGGAGAACTGGACGGTCTTCGGCGTGGACATCGCACGCACGCAGCTCGAAGCCTGCCTCCGTTGCCATCCGGAACAAGCGGGGAAACTCGCGTGGGCTGAGGCCGAGAACCTGCCGTTTTGCGACGCAACCTTCGACTTCTCGTTTTCGGTCGGAGGATTCAACTACTTTAACGATCACGAATCGGCCCTGCGCGAACTGCGCCGAGTGACCAGGCCCGGCGGCGTTGTCATCGTCGCCGATGAAAGCTCGAGTCTTTACCGCTTCGGTCTGGGGCATCTGATCGGGGTGCCGTCTTTTGATGCCTGGTGGCTTGGGCTCCTCGGCCTCGACCGCGATTTCGTGAAAATGGTTCTGGAATTTGACGTCGATCTGCCTGCGCTCTTCAGCAGGGTCTGGCCCAGGTCGGCACGACATCGGATCTGGCACGGGCTCGGTTACTGTCTGGTCGATCCAGCGATCACATACTAAAAGTTCTGTCATTTTGGGGGAGTATGTCATGTCCATGATTAGCCAGGAACAATCGGCAACTTCGCGCTGGGACTCAGGGGGCGAGCTCAGCCAAGGACGGCTCAAGAACGTCTGGCAATGCCTGAAGTGCCACTCGATCTTGCGCCACGATCCTGCGCCGCCGGCGCTATTCTGCCCGGCATGCGGTGCACGACTGGCCATCGACAACGACATCCTGATCGTGAACGACCAGACCTCCGACAATAACCGGATTGCCCAGGGGTTTTACGACGGCCCGCTCTGGCCCAAGTTTCGGTTCTGGGAGTGGTTCACGTGGATCTGTAACGGCGGCGAGCGCCGGGCTCGTAATCAGGTTCTCAAGCATCTGCCTTCGACTCCGGGCCTTGAGCTCCTGGATGTCGCGATCGGCGACGGGGTTTATCTCGACTGGCTGCCGGCTGATTGGCGAATTGTGGGAGTGGACATCTCTCGTTCTCAACTCAACGCCTGCCAGCGCCGCGCGGCGGCGCGGAATATCTGGCTGGCTCAGTGCGAAGCCGAAGAACTGCCGCTTGAGAGCGGCCGCTTCGAGGCCGTCTTGAGCATCGGTGCGTTCAACTATTTCAACGACCCTGAGGGTGCATTGCGCGAGATGGTTCGGGTGGCTCGTCCGGGCGCACCGATCGTCATCTCGGATGAGATGCCTGACTTGACCGAGCGCATGATCGGCCACAAACTGGGCGTTCCTGGTCTCGACCGATGGATCGTCTCCCGCCTGATGCATCTGGGTGATTCGTTTACCGAGATGGTCGAGCGTCATCGCAACCTCGATGTGCCGGCGATTGCTGGGCGGGTGTTGAAAGATTTTCAGTTCGAGCGGATCTGGCGGGGCGTCGGTTATGTCCTGGTCGGCCGGGTACCGAACTGACCCGGCCCGACGAACCGAACAAGGGCGGGGCCATGCGGTTCATCACCTTGATCCTCAAGAACGTCTTGAATCGCCCAGTCCGCACGGTATTGACGACCGTCGGATTGGCCATAGCCATCGCAGCGGTGATCATTCTGGTAGGCGTCTCCTGGAACTTTGAAAACTCGTTCCTGGCGATCTACCGCACCAAGGGAATCGACATGGTGGTCGTCCGCGCGGGGAGCTCCAACCAGCTTTCGAGCACCTTGGAGATGAAGCTGGGCGATCGGCTCCGGCAGATCGACGGGGTAGCCGACGCGGCACCGTCTCTGGTCGACACGGTCGGGTTCGAGGATAAGAACCTGGTGAGCGTCCTGGTCAACGGTTGGGTTCCCGGCAGCATTCTCTTTCGCGGCCTCCGGATGATTGACGGCCGCGCGCTCCTCGAGTCCGATGAGAAAATGGTCATGCTCGGCCGCGTCCTGGCGCTGACGCTTGGCAAGAAGGCTGGCGACCCGCTCTCGATCGCCGGCGAGCCCTTCAAGGTGGCGGGAATCTACGAGAGCGATAGCTGGTTCGAGAACGGCGGGATGATCATGCCGCTCAAGACCCTTCAGTCGATGATGGGTCGGGAGGGGCAGGTTACCGGTTTCTTGATCGCGGCGGCTCGATCGGATTCTCGGTCCATCGCTGCGCTACGCCAGCGAATCGAGTCGACGATCACTGGTGTCGCTGCCATGCCGGCCCGCGACCACGTCCAGAGCGATACCCAGATCCAGCTCGCTCGCGCCATGGCCTGGACGACCGCGGTGGTCGCCTTGATCCTGGGGTCGGTGGGGATGCTCAACACGATGCTCATGTCGATCTTCGAGCGGACGCGCGAGATCGGAATCCTGCGAGCGGTGGGCTGGCGGCGGCGGCGGGTCCTGGCCCTGGTGATCGGCGAAGCGCTGGCCATCGCTCTGGTCGGCAGCGCGCTGGGCAGCCTGCTGGCGGTCATTGGCCTCAAGGCCCTCACGCTCGCACCGACGGCACGCGGCTTCATCGACCCGAACCTGCCGCCGGAAGTGCTGCTGATCGCCCTGGCGATGGGGGTGGGTCTGAGCCTGCTGGGGGGCCTCTATCCGGCGGCCCGCGCGGCATCTCTCGAGCCGACCGAGGCGCTTCGTTATGAGTGATTCAGCCGCGACCACCGCCGCCGAAACGCCGCTCTTGCGAGCCGAGGCGCTCGTGAAGTATTACCCGGACGGCAATGTACAGGCGCTTCGCGGCGTCTCGCTCTCGATCAGTGCGGCCGAGTCGGTGGCAATCACGGGCCCAAGCGGGTGCGGGAAGAGCACCCTGTTGCACTTGCTCGGCGGTCTCGATCGACCCACCAAGGGGGAAGTCTACTTTCGCGGGGAGCCCCTCTCCCGGCTCGACATCGATCGCTTTCGGGCCCGTGAGGTCGGCTTCGTATTTCAGTCGTTTTATCTGATGCCCACCTTGAATGCACTGGAAAACGTGCAGATCCCGATGTTCGAAGGGCCCTGGCCGCCCACCGAGCGGTGCAAGAGAGCCGAGCGCCTCATCGAGGAAGTCGGACTCGCAGATAGGCGGTTACATCGGCCGGGTCAGCTCTCGGTGGGTGAGCGCCAGCGCATCGCGATCGCGCGGGCACTCGGCAACGAACCTTGCCTCCTCCTGGCCGACGAGCCGACTGGTAATCTCGATAGCAAGAGCCAGGATGAGATCATTCATCTGCTCCATCACTTGCGCGACCAGCGTCGACTGACCCTGGTGATCGTCACCCACAGCCACGAAGTCGCCCGATCCGCCGACCGCAAGATTCCGATCAAGGACGGCCAGATTCAGGATTCGTGAGAACCGGGCGGAGCGCGCTACGCGATCGATGCTGATGTGCACCTGATTCTCGACGTGAACCTTCACCAAACCAGCGTCTCAACCAGTGGCGCGAAGCCGCTACGCAGCGATGGACGTCTTCGAAGACCGTGTCGAGAGGCATCGCGCGCACCAACTTCTCCATCCATGCGCAGATGCGCTGGCTGGAGAATTGATCGCGCAGCGATCCCCCAGGCGAGGCGAGGGCGCGGTCGGTATCGTGCGAATGGTTCGACACGAGTCGGATTCAAGAGCTGCTGATGTGCGATCCATTCGATCACCAGCAGAGCGGCAGTCGCGGCCACATAGCCGGCGATCGTCGCCCAGACGACACCGCTCTTCAGGCAGCCCAGTCGGAACGTAGCCAGGAAGGCGAGTGTGCTGGCATTTCCAGCCGGCAGGACCCGCGCGATCCGGCTCGCCTCGAGCGGTCCCGCCTCGAGATGAGTCACGAGCAGCACAACGAACGACATGCTCGGAAACGTGCTGACCAGTCCCGCCCAAGCCGGGCCACCCAAGTGCTCGGCGCTTGCAAGCAATAACACGTAGAATACCGGGATCGCCCATCGGAGGATCATCGTACGGGCGATCGAAGGCGGTACCCGGAGGTGCCTCCGATTCGGGATGAAGACCGGGATTCGCTCCACCCAGCGAGCGGCAAGGACGAGCGCGATCGCGGCGAAGCTCAGCCGTGGCAAAGCCTCGATTGCCGGCAGGCAACCCAGGCTGGTCGCGACGACGACATACGCTCCGATCGCGGCTGCGGCCGCTCCCGGGAGCCGCCAGCCCAGCCGCACCGCCTGGACGTATCCCAGAGGGAGTGCCACGGCTGCCACGAGCCCGAGCAGGCTGGCTTCAGCCATCGCGGTCGCGGCAGTTTGCCCCTGCTGGCAGCCGCTAAGGATCAGGACCATGGCCGTTGTGCTCGGCAGGCCGAGAGCCAGGCCACCCCATCGCGGCCCGGCCAGGCGGGCGAGCGCACGGATCCCATAGACCATCGCGATGAGGGCGGCGCACTTGACGAGAAGTCCGCACATAATCGATCGCCCCGTTTAGAGCGCGCGGCCGTACCCAAGGCGCGTCGGCAAGCGAAAAGAGAGCAGTCTGCTCCCCGGGGGCTCGCTTCCGGCGGCTGGATCACGGCGTCGCTCTGACCAGCCAGGTCATTTCAAGGTGTCAGGCGGGCCGGCAAAGGCCAGTCAACAAATAGCAAGACGAACACCAGCACGAGTGAGGAAAGCATCAAACCAAGGTCAATTTCGTCTCTGGTGGCGGTCCACTCCGCCCACTCTTCGTGCCGCGTCTCTCCAAGCTGCGAGTTCCTGATCCCGAGCATCTACTGATTTCTTCGGTTTCCGGCCGGAAGAAAATGAGACTCTTTCGGATTTTCGGAATCCCGCGCCTGGCGCGATCCGATCGATTGACGAAACGTTGCGGCCTGGCCGACCCCGACGTGGGCCGTCTCGAATTGCCGGATGGGTCCCGGGAGAGCTGGAAACCACCGCAATCGGTCAATCCAACTCGCGCAGCTCGACCTTCCGGAAATAGATCTCGGCCGCCTCGATCTCAAGAGCGATCCGGCCCTTCGTGACCGGCTGGGACGAGTCTGGCTTCTGGGCGTCGGCAAAGCGAATGCGCCGCCCCTGGTTAACCACATGGCTGTTCAGAAGGTGGACCGTGGTGTCGCCCCTTGTGATCACCTCGACGGTATTCCAGCCGTCAATTTCGAAGTCGCCCGGCAGCCGCTTTTGATAAGCGATGCCGCGTCCTCCGAGCACGCGTGGCTGGCCGCCGTCCTTAAAGTCTTTGTACGTGGTGTCCTTATCGCTGCGCGTCTTCGGGTCGATCCAGGAGTCGAGCGCGAAGCCGTAGAGCGAGATCAGATCGCCGACGTTGGTTTGCTCGATCTGGTACTGAAGACCCCGCGGCCATACCGCGTCCGGGCCATTGAGGTGGTAATACAAGCCGGCGTTGCGCTTCAGCTTGTACCGTGGCTCGAACTTCTTCGTCCCCCAGCGGTACTGAAATCGCAGGTGATAGTCGCCATGCTCCTTTTGGGTGGCAATGTATCCCATCACCACATTGCTCCCGTCATGGGCATTTTTGTACAGATGGATCGCACCGTCCTCGATCGTGATCACACGGTCCGGATCGTGATTCTTGCCGTGCTTCTGCAAGAAGGTATACCAGCCGTCGAGGTTGCGGCCATTGAACAGGGGGACCCACCGCTCGGCGGCCGAGTCCGTCCGCGACCCGGACGGCTGCGAGTCCTTCGGGCTCGTTGCTTGCACCCCACCTGCCCTGCCCGTCTCTTGGCTCCCGGCCATCAAGCTCATGCTCAATACGAATGCTAATCCGCACATTGCCAGCCTCCCTCGAACGATCATTTCGGATCAAGGATATTTCACGCCTCGAGCTGGCTCCGGCCAGACGGACGGCGCTACCGTCAGGCTCAACATGACCCGTTCATGGCATATCAGATGCATCGGGCGTTGGAAAGGCCCTGCGTCGGAGCGGCCTATTTCTGAAATCTAAATAGCCTTGCGCGATCTTGGGACGTTTAGGTAAAGGAGAGGCTCCAAGCACTTAGGTCGTGTTCCAAGCACACCGGTGGAAGGAGCCCCTCCTTGATTCAAGCAAAGGTCATTCATACATGGCAGAATCTTTCGCCTCGCGAACGGAAAGAGATTCGAAGGCGTAGTATGCGAGCCTCTGACGCGGTCATGCGTTGTCGTTGCAAGATCATCCTCAGTCTCGTTCAAGGCAAGACCCCCACCATGATCGCTCAAGGCGGCCTGTGCGCGAAGTCTCAAGTGTACCGAGTCGCCGATCGGTTCATCGAACATGGCCCGGTGGGACTCGCTGACAGGCGAGAAGACAATGGGGAGAACAAGGTCACCGATGCTTACGGCATGGAGTTACTTCGACTCATTGAAGGCTCCCCGCAAGAGCACGGCTACCGGCGTCCTACGTGGACACAAGAACTGCTCGTTCTTGTGCTCGCTGAACGAACCGGCATTCGCGTCAGCGTCACCACAATGTGTCGGCTCCTGAGACAGTTGGGGATTCGGCTGAATCGGCCCAAACCGACCGTTAACTGCCCCTGGCCAAGATCGCGTCGGATGCGGCGATTGCGAGCGATTCAACGGCTGATTGACAACCTCGCTCCGGGTGAGGTCGTTCTGTACCTCGACGAAGTCGACATTCACCTCAATCCCAAGATTGGGCCAGAGTGGACGCTGGCCGGGAAGCAGAAGTACGTCCGCACTCCGGGATGCAACGAGAAGCGTTACCTCGCCGGCGCTCTCAATCCCAAAACCGGCAAGCTCACATGGGTCGAAGGCGATCGGAAGAACAGCCTCTTGTTCCTGGACCTTCTTTACAAACTCGTGACAGAGACGTACCGGAATGCTCGTCGGGTCCATCTCATTCTCGACAACTACGGCATCCATGACAGCCAGCAGGTCCAACTGGCCTTGAAGTCAGCCACAGCCAGCAGGATAAAGCTCCACTTCCTGCCACCATACTGCCCCGACCACAATCGCATCGAGCGGACCTGGAAAGACCTGCACGACAACGTAACACGGAACCACCGCTGCGCGGGAATGGAGGAGCTTATGGCCGAAGTACGCCTCTACCTGAACGCTCGTAATCAACGTGGGCGGCACACGTACGCCCGGGACAGTGCAGCATGAATGATCGCGTCCCAAGATCACGCAAGGCTATTTAGATCGACGCCATCGGTGGTCCGAGCCTCGGACGCACTGCCGGGCTCCTCAAATCACCGGTCACTTGGCATGGCACGTAGGCGCTGGCACACTACCAGGTTGGACCACCTGCCCTCGAAACCGGGAGATCCCAGCGATGAACCACTCCACGAAACTGGTGACGATCGCTCTTTTTGCCGCGTTCCTGCCGGCTGGATTGGCCGTTGCCGACCCCCCGGGGCTGAAGACCCTGGCAATCGGCTCGGCGGCCCCGGACTTCCGGCTTCCCGGGGTCGATGGCAAGACCCTCAGCTTGCACGATTTCGACCGGGCCAAGGTTCTGTGCGTGATCTTCACCTGCAACCACTGCCCGACTGCGCAGGCATACGAGGGGCGGATTGCCCGGCTTGACCTCGATTACCGCGACAAGGGAGTCGCAGTCGTGGCGATCTCTCCCAATAACCCGTCCGCCGTCCGCCTCGACGAGCTCGGCTATACCGACCTCACCGACTCGTTCGATGACATGAAGATTCGTGCGAAAGATCACGATTATAATTACCCTTACCTCTATGACGGCGAGACGCAGAAGGTGGCGCTGGCCTATGGTGTCTTGGCGACTCCCCAGGTCTTCATCTTTGACGAGAAGCGGAAGCTCCGTTACAACGGCCGGTTCGACGACGCTGAGGTCAAAGCCGTCAAGTCGCACGACGCCAGGAACGCGGTCGATGCCCTTCTGGCCGGTAAGCAAGTTCCCGTGGCGACGACCCGGGTCTTTGGCTGCTCGACCAAGTGGGCCGAGAAAGAGGCTGACGCGCGCAAATCGCTAGAGCGCTGGAATGCCGAACCGGTCTCACTCGAGCCGATCGATCTTGCCGGCGTTGCCAAGCTGGCCAAAAACGACACCAAGAAGCTCTTGCTCGTAAACCTCTGGGCGACCTGGTGCGGCCCATGCGTTGCCGAGCTGCCCGAGCTCGTCACGATGAACCGGATGTACCGCGGACGAAACTTTCAACTTGTCACCATCAGCCTCGACGACATAGCCAAACAGGAAGACGCGCTCAAGGTATTGAAGGAGAATCACGTCGCGGCGACCAATCGGATTCTCGAGTATCGACGGCCGTGACAAGCTCGCCGAAGCGCTCGATCAGGAGTGGCCCGGCCCGGTTCCGTACACGGTCTTGATCGCACCCGGTGGCAAGATCATTTACCGCAAGGCCGGCGCGATCGACCCGCTGGAAGTCAAGCGGGCCATCGTTGGGTACCTGGGGCGAACGTACTAGCCAGCGCACACCGCCAGAGCCGGCCTGGCCTTTACACGTAGCACGATGGACGGCTCATTGTGTCGGGGTGCTGCCGAACTCCTGACCGGTAGCGGGCTTCGCAGGCCTCGGCGCGCGTTTGCGCGACCGCAGGTCGAACAGTTCGCCGGGGCCCAGGAAGTAGTAGCGCTTGCCGTCGTGGTCCTTGCCGTCGTAGATGCAGACGACGCTCTGGCCGATGACCTCCATGCGGTCGCCCCGGACCACGATCGCGGCGCGCTCATCGAGGCCGATTCCGAGCAGCTCGGGCTTCTTCTCGATCACCTCGACCAAGTCGTCGGCGCGGCGGCGAGTCAAAAGGTGCTGGTCGACGGCCGCGGCCCGGAGATAGCCAAACCCCTGTTCATATCCCTTGGCCATCATGATGTGATTGCCCTCGCGCGCCCCGCGAACGAGGTAGGATCCCTGGATGGTCGCCCCGGCCGAAGAGCCGCCGATCACGCCGCCCCTGGCGAGGACGGACTCGAGCTCGCGCTGGGTGCGCGTGCCCAGGTAGGCATCGACCAGCCGCCACTGCCTGCCGCCGCCGAACCAGACGCCGCGGGCAGTCCTGAGCGGAGCGGTGAATTGCTCGGTGTCGGCCAGCGCCCGGTCGCGTGTGTGGAGCACGGTCACGTGGTGCACCGAAAAGCGCCGGATGAAGAGTTGCTTCTGCCGATCGGCGTCCACGGGATCGCTCTCTGATGCCGTCGGGATCAGCACGAATTCGGATTCAGGCCCACCCGCCAGCGCGACGAACCTTCGGATCGACTCGATCGTTTCGCCGCCGCCGTCGACGACGAGCGTGCCGGACGCGGGGCCCACGGCCGGTGAATCCGGTTGCGCGAGCAAGAAGAGCGAGGCGATCAGGGCCGTGGTCATTCGAATCTCCTGCTGTGAAAAGAGTCGCAGCCGCGACATGGGCTGCCAGGCCGGAGCCCGTTAGTTCGAGCGGGCTCGAAGCCCATGCCGCTTGACGATCTGGCTCAAGGCTCCACGTTGCACTCGCGCCATTTCGACCAGAACCCATTCATTTCCAACGCGGGTCGCCCCGTCAAGCCTCTCTTGGCCAATCCACCGGAATGTTTCTCCTTTTCCGCATGAGACTTGCGGCGCGTCTCCCCACGTCGCGACAATGGCATTTCCGAGTCGACGGAGTCACGTCTGCAGGGATTCCCGGAAATCGATGAAAAAAAAGTGACTCGATCCGGCACTATGGATTGGTGAGCGCAAATCGGCGGGAGAATCCAATCGATGAGTACACGGCTCGGAACCGATGTCCGATTCCTCGAGACACTCTTCAGCGCGGGAACCACCTGTGGTCTCTCCGACGCCGAGCTTCTCGAGCGGTTTGTTTTCCGCCACGATCAAACGGCTGAATCGGCCTTCGAGAGCCTGGTGCTGCGGCACGGCCCGATGGTGTTCGACATCTGCCTGAAGATCCTGGTAAATACGCACGATGCCCAGGATGCGTTCCAGGCCGTATTTCTCATTCTGGCGACCAAGGCGAGGTCGATCATGCGGCAAAGCTCGGTCGGCAGTTGGCTGCACGGGGTCGCTCTCCGGGTCGCGCGTCGAGCACGGTCCGACGCCGCCAAGCGCCGGGCCAAGGAACGGCAAATCGCCGAGATGACAAGCTGGGAGACGCGCTCTGCCGATCCGGAAAATCGGCTGGATGTCGAGGTTCTTCACGAGGAGGTTGAACGCCTGCCGCGGAAGTACCGGGAAGCGGTCGTTCTTTGTTATCTCGAGGGCATGAGTTTGGACTCGGCCGCGGGACAACTGGGTTGCCCGACCGGCACGATCGGCGTACGGCTGATGCGTGCGAAGGAGCGGCTGAAGGTCCGGCTGATTCGCCGCGGTGCGTTGGTACCCGCCGGCGTTCTTGTTGCCGGCCTATCGGCGAATTCCGCAAGTGCGGCGCTGCCCGCCGCACTGGTCGGATCGACGGTTCACGCCGCGATCGGCAGCGCCGCCAGTGGGATGGTGTCGATCGCGGCCGCCAGGCTGAGAAGCGAGGTCTTGAGGAGTATGGTCATGATCAAGCTGGCCAAGATTTCCGTGGCGATCGTCGTGGTGATGGCCGCCGCTGGCTCCATCGGAGGATTGCTCGTTCATTCGGGAATGCTGAGGGCGAGCGAGCTCAACGACCTGAGACCCGTGCAAGCGCCGGCGTCCTGGATCGGCAAGAAGGCCGTCACGAAATACAGCGCATCGGTCAACACCAAAGACCAGGTCGCAAATCCTGACCGGGCGTTCCGCGTCTACACCGTGGAAGCGCTCGACGGCAGTCGGGTCAGGCTCGTGTCCGAAGACTCGAGCGGCTGGATCGAGGCGGCGGAAGTGATTCTGCTGGACCAGGCGATTGAGTTTTACAGCGAGGAGATACGAAAGAAACCCACTAGCGCGGCGGCCTTTCATCACCGTGGATTGATCTGGAACTTCAACAAGAACAACGACAAGGCGATCGCTGATTACACCGAGGCCATCCGCCTCGATCCGAAGGACGCCTCTGCTTGCGCTGATCGAGGCGACGCCTTCCGCGAGACAATGAAATACGATGAGGCGATCGCCGATTATAACCAGGCCCTCCGGATCGATCCCCGGATAACCACGGTCTTCAACAGCCGCGGCCGTGCGTGGTCTGGCAAGAATCAAGACGACAAGGCGATCGCTGACTTCACCGAAGCGATTCGGCTGGATCCGCAATTCGTCTGGCCCTACGTCAATCGCGGCCACGCATGGTCCAGCAAAAGGGACTACGACAAGGCGATCGCCGACTTCACCGAAGCCATCCGGCTCGATCCCAAATCCATCTGGGCCTACATCGGTCGCGGCGGCCCGTGGTTCAACACAGGGGACTCGGACAAGGCGATCGCCGATTACACCGAGGCCATCCGGCTCGATCCTGATCAAGCAATCGTATTCGGCGCTCGGGGCAACGCCCGGACCCTCAAGAAGGAGTACGACAAGGCGATCGGCGACCTCACCGAAGCCATCCGGCTCGATTCCGATAATTCCGTCTTCCTCCGCTGTCGGGGCAATGCCTGGGCTGAAAAGCATGAGTACGACAAGGCAATCACCGATTACAGCGAGGCCATTCGGATCAGACCTGAAGACGCCTGGAGCTACATGAATCGCGGCGACGCATGGTCGAACAAGGGGGTTAATGACAAGGCAATCGCCGATTACAACGAGGCGATCCGGATCGATCCTCGATTTGTTTCGGCCTATGTTGCTCGCGCGCATGTCTGGTCCAAGAGTCGGGAATACGACAAGGCGATCGCCGATTATGACGAAGCGATCCGGATCGAGCCCAGTGCTGCCCGGCTGTACCTGGGCCGGGGGTTCGACTGGTGGAATCTGCAGGAGTTCGACAAGGCCATCGCCGACTTCACCGAGGCCATCCGGCTTGGTCCCCAACTCCCCGACGCTTACACCAGTCGCTGCCTTGTCTGGTCGTTCAAGCACGAGTACGACAAGGCTATCGCCGATTGCAACGAGGCCATCCGGATCGATCCGCGGAATGTTTTTGCCTTCAAGAATCGTGCCGCGGCCTGGTCTGGCAAACACACGTACGACAAGGCGATCGCCGATTACACCGAGGCCATCCAGATCGATCCCGAGAGCGCCGTTCTCTACGATGCCCGCGCCTGGATCTGGGCCACCTGTATCGAAGGGGAACACCGCGACGGCAAGAAGGCCGTCGAGTCGGCGACGAAGGCATGCGAGTTGACGAACTGGAACAATGCCATTTACCTCGAGACCTTGGCCGCGGCCTGCGCGGCGGCGGGAGACTTCGATGGAGCCGTGAAGTGGCAAGCCAAGGCCAACGGCCTCCGCACCGATCCGGCAGAACGGATCCTGGGCGAATCGCGGCTGCGGCTCTACCAGGACAAGGTTCCCTATCGCGACCCCGAGAGCTGATGAGCTCTGCCTTCTTGACACGGTCCGATCCAACC
Organism: uncultured Isosphaeraceae bacterium; assembly: GCA_963781785.1. Taxonomy (GTDB): domain Bacteria; phylum Planctomycetota; class Planctomycetia; order Isosphaerales; family Isosphaeraceae; genus CAWAHD01. The sequence goes on from CAWAHD010000002.1 coordinate 4,687,109, forward strand.
CGCTAAGATCCCACCACGTCACAAGGTGCTGGTGGCCGGGCTCGGCAGCCTGCCGAGGCCGGCGAACAGGGAATCCGGTGTGAATCCGGAACGGCCCCGCCGCGGTGACCGGGTGCATACGGGTGTTACCCCTCTGATGGCCATTGTTGGTCCGGCCAGAGCTTGGCCCAGCCGATGAGAAGGCCCGACACCCCAGCTCGGAAGTCCGAAGACCTACCCGCATCGATGAGGTTAACGCTCTGCGCGGGACGGGCGTGACCTGGCCAAACCCTAACTTCACGCAGCACACGCTCTGAAAAAAAATGCACGGGCAGCGGTCCCGAGCCGTCTGTTCGGTGCTCGTCTGGGTCACGTCGACCATCGCTCTGCCGGCGTGCCGGAAGCACCTGACCGACGACCAGCGCAAGCAGCCGCACGCTCTCGCCCCGGCGATGCTCGCAGCCTTGCATTCCCGCGCGCTGGTTGCCCCCAAGACGGGTGTGATCCCGTGATGCGCAGCCAGAGCCGGCCAATCGATCAATGGATCGTGATTCTTTTCCGCTTGCACGTTCGCAACCAAGAGGGTGATTCCGTGTCGACGATGAGATTGGCAAGACAACGGTCCGTTCGATTGGTGTGGGTCAGTGCCAGCCTTCACCTGGCCGCGCTGGCCGGCTGCGGCCAATCGTCCGGCGTGCGAGAGCTTCCCGAGGATTCCAAGAAGGTCTTGATCCAGCGCAAGGTCGACGCCGTCAAGAAGCCGGCGACAAGGTCGCCGGCCGGACAGGGTCTTCCCAATCGCCGGTAGACCGGCCAGACACGGTAGGATTTCCACAAGAGGAGAACGCTCCATGAACAAAGCACAGGAAGACACTTTGCGACTCGATGGCTCTCGGCGCAGCGGCATGCGGTGTCGCCGCACCCATCCAAGCGGCCCGAACGGCTTCACGCTGATCGAGCTCCTGGTGGTCATCTCGATCATTGCCGTGTTGATCGCCTTGCTGTTGCCGGCTGTTCAGTCGGCGCGGGAGGCCGCCCGAAGGGCCCAGTGCGTCAACAATCTCAAGCAGCTCAACCTGGCATTGGCCAACTATGAAAGCGGTTATGGGATCTACCCCTTCGGCATGGCGCGGGAGAACTGCGGGCCCAATTGCGTGTTCTCCCCCAATGGCTATTTCGTCGGCAGTAGCGTCTTCGTCCGGATGCTGCCCTACCTGGAGCAGCAGGTGCTGGCCAACGCCTATAATTACAGCTTGATCAACTGGACGGCAGACAACGGGACCGTGGGCGCGACCGGCCTGAGCGTTCTCTGGTGCCCCAGCGATGGCTTGATCGGCGGCCTGCACGTTCCGTTCGCTGGGTGGGGCTGGGACGGGTCGACGCAGGTCCTGACCTACACGAGCTACGCAGGCAATATGGGGACATTCTGCAAGGTCCCGATCTCGATCACCTCGCCGGCGCAGCATCTGGCGATCCTCAACCAAGCGAACGGAGTGTTCTTCTATCTCGGCTGGCCGAACTGGAATCCGCCGGCGCAGCCCGACCCGATCGCCCCGGCCAATCCCGGCAGCATCCGCCCGGCTACGCTGGCGTCGATCACTGACGGCCTGAGCAATACGTTTTCCTTTGGTGAGAAAGCCCACGGCAAATTCAGCCAGGCGCCAGACGCCTATTACTCGATCGATTTTTACTACAACGGTGCCTGGATCTCGGGAGGCTTCGGCGACACGCAATTCACGGCGCTTTATCCCATGAATCCGTTTGGCCGGATCGGCGACGATCCCAACGGCGACTACTTTTACAGCTTCGACGCCCAGGAAGACAATTTTTCGATCGCGGCATCGAGCTTTCATCCCGGTGGCTGCAACTTCGCGTTCCTCGATGGCTCGGTGCGCTTTCTCAAGGATTCGATCAACACCTGGCCCTACAATCCAGCCAACGGCGCTCCCACCAATGTCTCTTATAATCCGTCGACCGGCTTGTTCTCGGCGGGACCTCCCAACGGTGTTTACCAGTCGCTGTCAACCCGCGCGGGCGGAGAGGTCATCAGCTCCGACCAGTACTGACGCGACCACGTGGCGGCTCGACGTGTTCCCAGACTCATGGGAGATCGGTGCATCCTGTCCCCGGCAGCTTGCCTCGGCTAAAATCACAGCGAGCACAATGCTAGCTTCGAGGAGAACCGAGCGATGAGGCGAGCCACTCTTGCGATCGTATCCCGGCTGACCTTGTTCGTCATCGGGCTTCCGGTGGTCGTGCGCGGTGACGACGCGAAGCCGGCGGACGCCGCGCCCAAGGGCGAAGTCAAACACGAGAAGTTCGATCACAGCAAGATCTTTCCTGGAACGGTGCGCGACTACTGGATCTACATCCCGAAGCAGTACGATCCGGCCAAGCCGGCCTGCCTTTACGTCAATCAAGACGGCATCCAGTACAACGCTCCAGCGGTGTTCGACGAGCTAATCCACAAGCAGGAAATTCCGGTCCTGATCGGTGTTTTCGTCACACCCGGGCAAGTGCCGGCCCAGTCTGAGGCTGCGCTTGACCGTTACAATCGCAGCCTGGAGTACGACGGCCTGGGAGACTCTTATGCACGGTTCCTGGTGGAAGAGCTTCTTCCCGAGGTGGAGCGGAAGACGACGGCCGATGGCCGGCCGATCAAGCTGTCGCGTGACGGTAATGACCGTGCGATCGGTGGGTCCAGCAGCGGCGCGATCTGTGCCTTCACGGCCGCATGGGAACGCCCCGACGCCTTTCACCGCGTGTTCAGCGCGATCGGAACCTATGTGGGCCTGCGCGGCGGTAATGTCTATCCGACCTTGATTCGCAAGTACGAGCCGAAGCCGATCCGCGTCTTTCTTCAGGACGGCAGCTCCGACCTGAACATCTACGGCGGCGACTGGTGGATGGCCAACCAGGAGATGGAGCGGGCCTTGATCTTCGCTGGCTACGAGGTGAACCACGCCTGGAGCACGGGCGGCCACAACGGCAGGCATGCCACGGAGATCTTTTCGGAGGCGATGCGCTGGCTGTGGAAAGACTGGCCGAAACCGGTGAAGGCTGGGAGCGGCTCCCAGCAACTGCGCGAGATCCTCCTTCCCGGCGAAGACTGGACCTTGGTTGCCGTAGGTTATTCCTTCACCGAGGGCCCCGCCCCCAATGCCCACGGCGAGGTGTTCTTCAACGACATCCCAAGCGGCAAGGGGTACAAGATCGACCTGGACGGGAAGGTCAGTGTCTTCATCACCGACACGAAACGTGCCAATGGCCAGTCGTTCGGGCCGGACGGCCGGCTCTACGCGGTGGCCACCCAGGCTGGCCAGGTTCTGGCATACGACTCGGGCGGCAAACCCACGGTCGTCGCGGAGGGCATCCGCGGCAACGACCTGGTCGTGCGGAACGATGGCGGGATCTACGTGACGAACCCAGGAGGCAACGTCCCCAGCAAAGTCTGGTACATCAGCCCGCACGGCGACAAGCGCGTGGTTGACCAGGGTCTGAGGTTTGCAAACGGCGTCACCCTGTCGCCCGATCAGACACTCCTGTACGTCGCCGATTTTGCCAGCCATTGGGTGTACAGCTACCAGGTTCAGCCCGACGGCTCGCTCCTCCACAAACAGCGTTTTTTTCACCTCCACTCGCCGGATACCGCCGATTCCAGCGGCGCTGACGGCATTCGAGTCGATCGCAACGGGCGGCTCTATGTCGCGACCCAGTTGGGCATCCAGGTCTGCGACCAGGCGGGCCGGGTGAACTGCATCATCCCCACACCAAACGGCAGGGTCGCAAACCTGTGCTTCGGCGGCGCGGATTTTCAAACCCTCTACGCCACCTGCGGCGACCGCGTTTACAAGCGGAAGGTCAAGGTCAAAGGTGCAAACGCCTTCGAGCCCCCGCTCAAGCCAGCAAAGCCTCGACTCTGATCGCTTCGCCAGGAGAATTCGACCATGAAGCTCATCCGATTGCTGAGGACACGCGCATCCGTGATGACAAAGCTCGCGCCGGCATTGGCTTCGACCGTGCTCGCGGCTGCCGCGATGATCGCTTGCGGGCAGGACTTGCCCGGCAAGGACGGCTGGACGCCCCTTTTCAACGGTAAGAATCTCGACGGCTGGACGCCCAAGATCACCGGCTATGAGCTGGGGGATAATTTCGGCAACACCTTCCGCGTCGAGGACGGTGTCTTGAAAGTCTCGTACGACCATTACACCAAGTTTGACGATCGGTTCGGCCACCTCTTCTACAAGACTCCGTTTTCCCATTACAAGCTACGGATCGAATATCGCTTTGTGGGTGAACAATGTCCCGGCGCACCAGAATGGGCCTATCGCAACAGCGGCGTCATGATCCACGGACAGCCGGCGGAAACCATGGGACGCGATCAGCATTTTCCCGTCTCGGTCGAGGTCCAGTTTCTGGGTGGCAAGGGCAAGGACGATCGACCGACGGGGAATGTCTGTACGCCGGGAACGAACATCGTCATGAAGGACAAGCTGATCACCGAGCATTGCACCAACTCGAAATCGAAGACTTACCACGGCGACGAATGGGTGACCGTGGAAGTCGAGGTCCACGGCAATGGCTTGATCAGGCACAAGGTCGACGGCGAGACGGTCATCGAATACGAGAAAGCACAGCTTGACGACACCGAAGCCGACGCCCGCAAACTGATCAAGAATGGCGAGAAGATGCTGAGTGAGGGCACAATCTCGCTTCAGTCAGAGAGTCATCCAATCGAATTCCGCAAAGTGGAAATCCTCCAGCTCAAAGATTGAGCCGGGTCTTGCTCCTGCTGTTGGAAGGTGGATCGAGGCGGACCGCGAGGTTCTCGTCGCAGGCGAGCTTGATCACGCCGACTCAAACGTTTGGCGCTCAGGGTCGTACGTGTAGGTCGGGAGGGCCAGCGGACGATCGGCCTGATCGTATTTCCCCACCATGTACTCGACTTCCTGTCCCAAGAATGTCAGGACCCCCATGAACGGCCCGCTTGCGTTGTACATGCTGATCGGGTCGAACGGGTTTGACGCCATGATGAAGAGATCGCCCCGGCTCATCCCGTCATTCAGGAATGGCCGATCGTACTCGTTCCAGAAGTTATTGAGGCTTGAGATGTTGACCTTCAAGACCAGGAGACTCCCTGGGTGCGGAACGCCGTAGTACGTGTTGAATTGATCCGGATCGATCGCCGGGGAATTGAGCGCGGTTGCGATGCTGTTGTTGTCGGGGTTGTTACGCCCGAGGACGGTCGTCGTGTGCGTGGGGCTGCCGATGATGTCCGCGCCTGACGTGCTCACATACGTCGAAACGACCTGGACATTCACGCTGGACACGGGCAGGTCGTGGAGCGCGACGATCCGGTCCGACCTCCGGGCGTGGACCACGTCATTGTAGGGCCGGCCCGGGACGACGTGGGGCATGATCAGGTTCCGGCCGCTACCGCCATAAAGCTGATCGGTTTTCCCGTTGTTGGCCAGATTGGCCCCGAACACGTTGGAACCGGTGAGCGCGCGGGTCACGGCTTTCAGGTTGCACGAGGCCCAGGCCGCGATGATCGAGTGCACGACCCGAGGCTGATACTCGTACCCGGCGTTATCGTAGCCACCGATCAGGATGTCCTTGCCCGAGCCACCGTACAACGTGGCGGCGCCGAGGCCGCCGACCATGAAGTTGTTGCCGGTGCCGGCGATGAGGGTGTCGTTGCCCGCGCCGCCGAAGAGCTGATCCTCGCCGGGACCGCCGACGACGCGGTCGTTGCCTGACCCGGCGTAGAGTGCATCGTTGCCCCTGCCGGCCTTGAGGGTGTCGTTGCCCGACCCGGCGTAGAGGAAGTCGTTCCCGGTCCCGGCAGAAATCGTGTCGTTGCCCGGCCCACCGCTCAGATGGTCGGCACCCGCGCCGCCGTGGATAAAGTCGTTGCCCGCGCCGGCGTCAACCCAGAGAGAACTGCGGAATCGCGGCGTGGCCGTGATCACGTCGTTGCCGCTCAAGGTCTCGACGTAGACCGACCTGGCCTTGCCGATCGTGATCGGCAAGCCGCTTGACGGCGCCAGGTTCGAGGTCAGGATTACGGCACCGCTCGGCTTCTGGTCCAGGGAGATCTGATCGTTGTTCTGATCGCCGATGATGAAGATGCCCCGCTGTTCCGCGAGCACGTGGGAGACTGTCGTGGATACATCGGCCGTCGTTGACTGCCCGCCGGCGGATACCGTGATCTGGACGAGATAGGTCCCCGTCTGGAGGTACACGTGCGGTACCGTGATGCTGGTGGTTGTCGGGCTGAAGACACCCGAGACCGAGCCCTCCTGGCCGCCCCATTGAATGGTCACCGAGGCGCTCTGGCCCGTTGTATTGGTGAAGTCGATCTCGAACCCCGTACCGCCGAACGGCAGCGACGTGCTGCCCGTGGAGACCGTGTAGCCGACCAAGGTGTCGACTTGCCCAATCAGGGATGGACTGAGCGCTACCTGATCGCGGATCTCCCCGTTGTAGGGGGAGAGGCTCGTCGTTCGGTAGATGTCGTCGATCAGGAGCGCGGACAAAAGTGCGCGAGCCTCGAGCACTTCGAGCGCGAATCTCGATGTGTGCCCCCACATCCTCTTACCGGTCCGACAGCATCGGGTCGTTAACACCGGCGTGTCCTCTCGAAGAAGCCGAGCACTGCGCAAAAAGAAGCCCGCTCCGCACAACTGTTCGCGCGACGGGCCATCATGGCCGATGCACACCGGCCCCTCGCGAGCCAGTGGTCACGAGCAATCGAGTGTAGCCTAACTAAGCACGATGAGTCAAGGATTGAGGACAGAATCGATCAGAACCGCTCATCGTTCCTCGGCGGCCTGAAATGGCCGCTGGTGCCCTCGTCATTGATGGTATTGAACGGGGCGAGATGGGTGAGCGAGCATTACCTACTGTCCATCGTGCCAACTTCGCGGAAACCTTGTTACGCGCCAATTCGAACGATTGACCACACCTCTCGATGGCTGGCGTTGCGCAGCCTTCCTGGCGCTGCTCCTGGTGAACGCCCGACTGAAACGTGCATAACACGCTCGAGATACTCCTTTTTGTGTTAGCGCCAACACCTTGGGGGTCTGTTCCGTCTAAACTAGAGAGGATGGCCGCGAGGGCTGCTGAACGGCGGATGCATTCGACCTTTGATCGTAGGCGGAGGATCCTGTGACGGAGCCGGACGACCGACGCATGTTGAAGGGCCTGCGTGCGGGTCGTTCCGAGGCATTCGCCGAGCTCGTCCGTAGCCATTACCAGACGGTCTATCGTTTTCTGGTTCATATGGTACGCGATGTCCATCGGGCCGAGGACCTAACTCAGGAAACTTTTACCGCCGCTTGGGAGCGCGTGACCACATTCCAGGGCCGATCGACACTGGCCACATGGCTGCATCGGATCGCCTACACGAAATTCATCGACGGCCAGCGGTCGAATCGGCGCATCGCGACGTTGAGTGAGCACCTATCAAGCTCGGCGCTGACCCCGGTTGACCCACTCGAAACCGCGATGGCCTCCGAAGAGGCCCGGCGCTTGTATCGTGCTCTGGATGAACTCGATTCCGCGGACCGGACGGTGCTCGTCCTTCACTACTTGCAAGGCCTGAGCTATCGCGACATGGCGTTGGTACTTGAGGAGCCCAGTGGCACCGTTGTCAGGCGACACTAAAAGGATCCCCCTTCAGAGCTGTACCGATCCCCACTCCATGCATGCCTTCGTATTATCGGTTCTCTCCGCCTCTTTCCGTCTTTCGTCGACTCTCGGGTCCGGCCTCTCGTTCCGGTCGCTCCAGGTCGGTATTCGGCAAGCTCGAGCGAATCAATCCACTCTTGCGTTTCTCGCGTAGCCGAAAACTCTCTCCCGTGATCAAGAGGGTGTGGCTGTGATGCAGTAAGCGGTCCAAGATCGCAGTGGCCAACACCTCGTCCCCGAAGACCGTTCCCCACTCGGAGACCCGCTGGTTCGTCGTCACCAGCAGACTTCCCTTCTCGTAGCGGCGATTCACCAACTGGAAGAACAGGTGTGCCGCCCGTCGCTCGAAGGGTAGATATCCCAGTTCATCGATGATCAACAAGCGAGGCTTGGCGTACTCGGTCAACTTGTCCGAGAGAACCCCTTCCGATTCGGCTTTCCCCAGAACTGCCAACAGAGCCGTGGCCGTTGTGAACCGGGCCGTGTGACCCTGCTCTACGATCTTTCGACCAAGCCCGATTGCAAGATGAGTTTTTCCTACACCGGGAGGTCCGAATATCAACACGTTTTCACCATGAGCGATAAAGTTTCCTGTCGACAACTCTCGAATTAATCGCTCGTCCACCGAAGGTTGGAACGAGAAATCAAAAGTCTCGATCGTCCGAACGCAAGGGAAGTGGGCGATCTGCATTCCCATTTGAATCCGCTTACCTTGCTTGGAGTCCACTTCACGCCCCAAGATCCGATCAAGGAACTCGAGATAGGTCCATTTCTCCTTCGCAGCCTCGGACAACACTGCAGCGAGTGTGTCACGTAGGTGAGTTAACTGAAGCCGCTTCAGCGCCGCGGCTACTCGCTCCTCCGACGGATCAGGGAGATCAACGAGCATGTTCATTGTCGGCCCCCTTCCACCAGCTCGGTGTACACCGAGAGCGGCCGGCACATCGGATCAACTGCCGGATTGGATGGAATCGGGGTCGACGCATTGGCCTTGGGCCGGAATAGCCCATCGAAGTGGGCCGGGTTACGGATCAGCGCGTGGGGTTCGTGGCCTCGCGGATGCCGCGCAATGCAGGTGCCGCGCAGCCAGATTTCGACCTCCTGCTCCTTGACCACAACTTCGACGATCTTTCGAACATGCCGATACGGCACGCTATATCGGATGGTGTCGATATCCACAAAACAATCAGCGTTGACCCGGCGTTTCAGACGGCGGGTGCGGACCGCCAGCAAGCGCGGCGGCAGGGATCGCAGAGCCTCTCGCTCATCGCGATCGAACCGCACAGCGGGCTGCTCCTTGGTCGTGCCGTGAATCCGGCGATCAGCGACCTCGACCATCCAACGCGACAGATGGCGCTGCAATTCCTCAAAGGAGGCGAACGATCGCCCGGCGAGGGCATTGTGCTTGACATAGCCTACGCCCCGCTCGATCTTCCCTTTGGTTCGAGCGCGACGCGGACGACACGCTCTGGCTGTCAAGTCCCGGTCGCGGCAGAAGATCTCAAAGCCCGGATTCCACACTACCCGGCCGGACTGGCGGTCGTGGGAGGTGACAAGGGGCGAAGCGTTGTCGCAGAGAACTTGCTCGGTAACGCCACCGAAATGCCGGAATGCTCCGTCGAGGCCTTCGAGCCAATCATCTTGCCGTTGCGCGAGGAAGGCTCGGCAATAGAGCCGACGTGAGTATCCCAGGACCACGGTCATCAAATAGACCTTCACGGGTTCGCCGGCGATTCGCACGACCCTCTCGCCGAAGTCAATTTGGGTCTGTTGGCCAGGTGAGGTCTCGAATCGGACTGTGGCCAAGGTCTTGGCTCGTTCTTCCTGGCGAAGGGTTGCGACTGCTCGTTGCAGGGTTCGCAGCTCGAGGTGGATTCCTCGACTGGCGAGTTCCTGTTGGATAACGACGGCGTTGCTCTCCGCAACGGTACCGAAGAGACGTTGGACTTCAATCAACGTCTTGGCGTCGAGGCGACGTGCAGCGGGGCGTTCTTGAAAACCGACTGTGGCTCCAGCGAGATAACGGCGGACAGCCTTGCGCGAGACTTTCAACTGTCGAGCAATCCGTTTACTGCCGAGGCCTTCGTCGGAGAGCTCGTGGATCCGATCCACGACTTCCGGCTTCAGCATCCCGGTGTCCTCCTGCGTAGATCGCAGGCGGACATTCGTTACATCCATTTGGCCCACCTGCGTGTCATGCAGATTGACCACATCGGACCCGAACTCGTCCATAGCCCCTCCAATCAAATGTACAGGGAGAGGGGGGTACTTTTAGTGTCGTCCGGGGGGTTCCTTTTAGTGTCGCCTGACAACCGTGAAGTGGCGCACCAGTGAGGCGTTGAAATGCTTGCGGATTTTGCTGGCTGAAGAGGTAGCCGATCATGCAATTCCAAAGACGGCCGAACTCGGATCGGTCTCCTGAATCGCTGGAAGGGCGCCTTCGCGCCCTGCCGCCGCCGCCAGTTCCCAGTGAGCTGGAGGCCCGGATTCTGGCAGCGATTCCGGCCAGACCGTCCAACAACGACGAGCTGCCACGACCTGCGCATAGCGCATGGCGGCGGTGGCGTCCGAGCGTCTGGGCCGGCGCATCGGTAGCGGCTGCTGCCTGTTTACTCGCCGTTCGATTCTGGCCAAAACCCGACAATCAACACACTGCCCCCATCCTTGTCGCCGCTCCTGGATCGTCCAAGTCCCTCCGCCAGGCCACACCTCGACCGGAGAGCGACTCGCCCTGGTTCATGGCTCACCAAAATCTGGTTGAGACGGAGATGCCGACATTTACCTGGCCGATTCAGGAAAAGACTCCCCTGATGGTTTCGACCACGTTACGTCCCGATCTGTTTGACTGACGCATCAACCCAGGTCTTTCAGCCATCAATACTCCAACCTCCCTGAAAGAGAGGTACCATCCATGTTGCGCGCGCTGTTTCTGGCCATTGCTCTTCTGATGCTCCCTCTGGAGTCGAGCTTCGCAGAGGCGAGAACCGATTCCGACGACAACGCGGCGCTCAAGTACTGGCAAGGGTTTGCCACACTTCCCAAGTTCTCAGACGCCGAGAACAAGAAACTCGCGCAGGTCCTGACCACACCCCTCGACGATCTCGCGCGAAAGATCCTTGCTCGCGCGCAGTACTCGTTGCAGATGATGCACTACGGGGCAGCGCAGCCGCGCTGTGATTGGGGGATGTGCCATCAAGAGGGAATTTTCACGCGGCTCCCTCAGGCAGATGCGGCCCGCGTGATGGCCTCGCTGGCATGTCTGCGTGCGCGGATGCGGTTTGAGGCTGGGCAGAGCGCGGAGGCCGTCGACGACATCATCTCCGGAATGACCCTGAGCCGGCACTGCTCGCTGACTGGCACTAACGTCATGCTGCTCAGCGGCTACGCCATCGAACACCGGATGATTGAGACGCTTGCGCTTCACATACCCAAGCTCGACCCCAAGCTCATCGCCGACCTGAAGAAACGCATCGCAGCAATTCCGGCAGGATTGACCCTGGCCGATGCGCTCGCGTCGGAAGAGGAATACTTCCTGGATTGGTTCGTTCGCATTGTCAAGAAAGCGAAGGACAAAGAGAGTCTGCTGGCTGTGCTGGCTTTCATTGACAATGAGCCGGAGGGCAAGCCTGGCGGTTCGCGTGAGAAAACTCGTGCCTTTATCGAGGAGTGCGGTGGCAGCATGGAGGGCGTGCTCCGACGTGCCGAGGAGACGCGAGAGTCGTATCGGGAAGTGACGAAGATGCTGGCCAGACCCATGGATCAGTTTGAGAGGGAATTCGACGTCGAAGCAAAGAAGAGAGCCGACAACCCGGTGTTCAAGGTCTTCTTTCCCGCCATCGTGAATGTGCGCCGGGCCCAGGCACGGATGGACGTGCGCCGAGCCTTGCTGTCGGCCGCGCTTGCGGGCCTGTAAATCTTTTTGTGTCAACGCAGGTGGGAACGACTTTTGCGTGCGTCAGTTTCGGGCGAGGGGCGGGAGCCGATCCTCGAAGATGATCGCGAAGTGATTCAGCGCTTCTCTCCATTTGGGGATTGGCAGCGTCCACTTCTTGGACGCCTCGTGAATCGCCATGTAGACCAGCTTCAGCGCTGACTCCTCATTCGGGTACTGCTTGCGGTTCCGCGTGAACTTGCGGATCACGCTGTTCACCGACTCGATGGCATTGGTCGTATAGATCGCCCTGCGAATCGCCGGCGGGAACTCGAACATAGCCGCGATGTCCGGCCACTTCAAACGCCACTGTTTGACGATGGTCGGATATTTCTCACCCCAACCTTGAGCAAAAGCGTCCAGCGCTTCTTCGGCTTCAGTGACCGTCGGGGCCTGGTAGATCTTTTTCAGGTCCACTATGACCTGGTCGCTGTCTTTGTCCACCACGTACTTCAGCGCAGCCCGCACCAGATGCACGATGCACAGTTGCACCTTGGCTTCCGGGTATGCTGCGCAGAGCGCCTCGGGGAAACCTGAGAGGCCGTCCATGCAGGCGATGAAGATGTCCTTCAGGCCGCGATTCTTCAGATCGGTCAAGCATGACAACCAAAACTTGGCCCCTTCGGTTTCGCCGAGCCAGAGGCCCAAAAGTTCCTTGCGGCCCCGTATATTCACCCCCAGGGCCACGTACATTGTCTGAGGCGAAACTCGACCATTGGCACCACGCACATGCACCACGATGCCGTCGAGATAGACGATCGGCCAGACCGGGTCGAGCTGCCGGGTGCGCCACGCGGTCACTTGCGCGTCGAGGTCGGCGGTGATCTCCGAGACCAGCGTCGGCGACACATCGACGCTATAAAGTTCTTTCACGACTTCCTGAATATCCCGAGTGGTCATCCCTTTGGCATAGAGTGCGAGAATCTTCTCGTCGAACCCGGTCAATCGACGTTGATGTTTGAGGATCAACTGGGGCTCGAAAGTGCCATCGCGATCGCGCGGAGTCGCGATCATGATCTTGCCGAGATCGCCTTGCACGGTCTTTTCGGAACGACCATTGCGACGATTCTTCGCACGGGGTTTACACGGCGGGTCAGCAAAAGGATCCGCGACGCCCGGCACCAACGGGTCCTCAGCGGCCCCAGGCAACTGTTTGCGGCCGAGGTGAACGTCCATTTCGGTATCGAGCATGCGCTCGAGAGCCGAGCCCATCATGAGCTTGAGGAGGCCGTTCAGCTCCGCGAGTGTCGTGGCCTGCGAGGCGATCTCGCGTGCCAACTGTTCGGCCTTGCCTGTCAAAATCGCGTCCATGCGACAGTCTCCGTAAGGTAAGTAGGTTAGGGTGAGATAACCGATTCCTTACGTTGACACAATATTTCTTACAGGCTCTGCCCGGCTGTGGCCGCGGTACCGCCGCGCAGCCTTTGTGTTCTGGGAATGTGCTCCTGACGATCTCCCATTGACGTACCCCTGGGATCAAGATCGCGATCACCGCGTGCTGGAAGCGGCGCTACTGCATCGGATGAACGAGATGAGTTCGATCTTCTCGGATCGCAAACCGTCCGACATGCTGATCATCGTCGACGAAGTGACGACAATCGGAGAGTTTGAAGATTGGTACGACGGAACAATCCTCAAAACCGACATGCTCCCCATCGATGTCGCCGCCGACTTGCAACGAAGAAACACGGAGGGACCTGTCCCAGTCGCTGAATTCCAGTTCCGCAGCCGGCAAATCGTCATCGACGATCTGGATGAACTACGGTCGGACGCAGAGGACAAGTACCCTGGCGGTGTGGCGTTTGTGCGGGTATCGCTTCCGGGCTACTCCCGAGACGGCAAGATCGCGCTCGTCGGGGTTACGAATGCACTGAGCAATCACCCCTTGGGATCCATTTTCGCGCTCATGTTCTCAGCCGGAGAATGGAAGGTGGCCGGGGAAGACAGCTTCATGGGAGAGTAGTTCTATCGCGCTGTCGTTCTCCCGATGCGCGATGCAACCCCTGGCTTGATCGGCGACCAAGCCAAGGCTGCGAAGGCCTGCTCATTGAACGCGCCGGGACCACCCCCCCTCACCTCCTTCGCAAAGGGGGAAAAGGGCGCAACGAAATCGGGCGGAACGCGCGGATTGCGCAAGACCAACTTCTCATCAGCCTCGGCTCGCGGAGTCCGAGCGTGTCCTGCCTCAGCCGAATCTGGAAGAAGCCGCTGTTTAGGTTAGCATAACCTGAACGGAGGTTTCCCCATGAACAAGCCGCGTCGACATTTTCCTGGCCCCGAGAGGGTCGCCATACTCAGGCGCCACCTTGTCGAAAAGACGCCTGTCTCCGATCTCTGCGATGAACTGGGCATTGGTCCCAGTCTGTTCTATCGCTGGCAGAAGGAGTTCTTCGAGAACGGCCATGCTGCCTTCGAGAGCAACCGTAAATCCAAGGCCGTCGAGAACGCCAAGCAGCGCAGGATTGAGCAGCTTGAGGCCAAGCTGCAACGCAAGAACGAAGTCCTGTCGGAAGTCATGGAGGAGTACACCCAACTAAAAAAAGAGCTTGGGGAACCCTGACGGGATGCTGGGTACCCCACGACACGCGCGACGAGGTCGTGGACTTCGTGCGCACCTGGGCCGATAAGGCCGAGATTGCCGTCGGCCGCTTTCTGTCCTGGATCGGTATCGGCGCCAGCAAGTTCCACGACTGGAAGGCGCGGTTCGGCAAGGTGAACGAGCACAATGCCTGGGTGCCGCGCGACCATTGGCTGACCGACGCCGAAAAGGAGGGGATCCGCGGCTTCGCTCGTCAGCACCCGCTGGAAGGTTATCGTCGGCTCACGTTCATGATGCTCGATGCTGATGTCGTTGCATGCAGCCCGGCCAGTGTCTATCGCGTCCTCAGCGCCGCGGGACTCCTGGCCGGGCAAACTCCCACGCCCACCAAGAAGGGGACCGGCTTTGTGCAACCCCTGCGACCGCACGAGCACTGGCACGTCGATGTCAGCTACCTCAACATCGCCGGAACCTTTTACTTCCTCTGCAGCATTCTTGATGGCTGCAGCCGCTTCATTGTCCACTGGGAGATCCGAGAAAAGATGGAGGAAAACGATGTGGAAACCATCATCCAACGCGCCCGCGAAGCCTGTCCCGACGTCCGGCCGCGCATTATCTCTGACAACGGCCCGCAGTTCATCGCCAAGGACTTCAAGGAATTCATCCGCGTCTGCGGTATGACCCATGTCAAAACATCGCCTTACTACCCCCAAAGCAATGGCAAAATCGAACGCTGGCACAAGACTCTCAAAGGCGACTGCATCCGCGTGCTCACGCCGCTGTCGGTGGACAACGCCCGCCGGATCGTGGCGGATTACGTCGTGCACTACAACACCATCCGCCTTCATAGTGCCATCGGCTACATCACGCCCCAGGACAAGCTCGCGGGCCGCGAGGCTGAGATCTTCGCCGCTCGTGACCGCAAACTGGCCGAGGCACGCCAGCGCCGCCAACAACAACGCGAAGCCGCCAGTGACCGAGCGCCGGCCGCGCCGGCCTCACACCCTGCCATCGACTTCGCCGTCCTGCGTGCCGTGGTCACGATTGCAGCCGTCCTGCGACTGCTCGGCTTCCAGCCTCGCAGCAGCCGCGGCGCTCAACAACGTGGCCCGTGCCCCTTGCACGGCTCAAGTTCTGGTACCAGCCGCTGTTTCTCCGTCAACTTGGAGCAGCACACCTTCCACTGCTTCAAATGCGGCCGATCTGGTAATGCCCTCGACCTCTGGGCCCACACCACCGGCCAAAGCACTTATGACGCCGCCCTCGATCTGTGCCAGCGCTTACACCTACCAGTGCCCGAGCTGTCAGCCCCCGGGCTCAAACCAACGCTCGAGAACAGAGAGGAGGAACCCGTAGACCTCGTGTCAACGACCTGTACAATCACTTGAGTTCGCCGAGGATCCTTTTCTTTACTCGCTAACTCGAACCGGCGGGTCTTCCAGTTCAGGCTGAACCAACACACATGAAGCCGATGTGAAACGCGCCCGGGTATTCGACGTCGGTCACGTGCTCGAAGTTGTTCAGGGTCAGGACGAACCCCGATTCGTCAGCCAGCACGGCGAGGGCATCGCGGCCCCGGACAGCGACGCACCGGAGCCCGAAATAGGTCTCCAAGAACTCCCGCGTCCTAGGGATGTCGGGGACGGTCAGATTGAGGTGATTCAGCCGCATGACCGGAACTCCAACGGGATCTGCGGCGGCCATGGAGCCGTCCGCGCCGAAATGAGATGAAATGAACTATCGAAACCGTATTGCAACGACGGGCGACCACTGCAACAATATTATCGGACTAAATCGTTACAGTCAATAACCATGTTACGGAGGAACGAATGGGCCGGGCGCGCGCCGCGAAACCATCCTCGGACCCAGCAGCCGGGCTGGCCTTTCTCCTCTCGCAGGTCGGCGCCCACGCCGCCGCGCAGTTTGCGGCGCGCCTGGCGCCCCTGAGCCTCTCACCGCCGCACGCGGGCATCCTGCGGGTTATCAACCAGGCTGATGGCCTCAGCCAGCAAGCCCTCGGCGAAAGACTGGGGATGTTTCCCAGCCGTCTGGTGGCGGTGCTCGATGAGCTTGAAACACGCGGGTTGGTCGAGCGGCGGGACAACCCTGCCGACCGGCGGTCTTATGCGCTTTACTTGACCAGGGCAGGACATGAGACGCTCAAGCAGATCGCGAGTCTCACGCGTGAGCACCAGGATGCGGTCTGCGCTGCCCTTGACGAGTCGCAGAAGGCGCAGCTCACGGATCTTCTCCGGCGGATCGCCGATGAGCAGCAGCTCGCCCCCGGCATCCATCCGGGCTTTCGCCGACTCGGCGGCGAGCGATCGTAAGGAATACGGCTCGGGGCGCCCCGCGAGGTAGGCGTCGTGACCAAGCCTCCGGGGCGAGCGCAGGGTCGTCGAGACGAGACGTTGATTGAGAGAGCCGATGCACGTCGCAAAGCGTTTCCGGACGAAGCTGGTCAGGGGGTCTAGCAAGGGCGGAGCTTTGCTCCCTCTCCACCTCATTCCTTCTTCAGCCGATCCTCTTTGCGCTTCGCCCGTTCGCCGTCGATTCGCTTGAAGTGGGCCGCGTGATCGCCGGGGAATTTCGTCTTCACGTCTCCGTTGCCCAGTTGTTCCAGGCAGTAGAGCACATCTTCGATCAAGTTCCGCTTTCCATAGGCCTCGGGCTCCAGAGCGGTCTTTGCATTCCAGTAGAGCATCGCGGCAAACCCCGCTTGCCCGAGATCGAGCGCGATATCGGCGTACCGGATGACGTCCCGGCCGAACTGGTCGCGATCCTTGAAGAGAGTCTCGGTCTCCTTGCGCAGCAGGAGGTCGTACAGCTCGTCCGGTCCTTCCGCCGAGGCCATTGTCGCATAGAGCGGATCGGCCTCGAGTATTGCCCTGCGGGTGGCCGGCCAAGTCTCCATCAGCGTGTCGAGCGGGACCTTTGACTTGATCCCCCTCGTCAGAGTTGTCTGGAACCGTTCATGGAGAGCCCAGGGCGACTTGGGGTGGTCTTTCAGAACAGCCTCGTAAACTTGCAGGGCCTGGTTGAACTTTCCCTGGTCATTGAGCGCAATTCCTTTCCGGATGCGCGAGGTCACCTCCTCGTCGAACAGTTGTAGTCGCCATTGCAAGTCACGGAGCAGATCGCTCGAGCCCCAGTCCTCGGTCTGGAACGGGCGGATCGCTTCGGCGATCCGCCTTGCTTGATCGATTTCGCCATTGGCCACGCACAGAGCAACCCGCACCGCGGGGACTAGCGGGTCGCCCGCTGGCGCCTCCGTCAGCGCTCGCCAGTAGTCAGGGTTCTTGTCAGTCAGTGCTGCAGCATCGATCGGGCCTTCCCGTTTCAGAGCCGCGAGCGCTTTTGCCAGGTTGCGAGTGGCCTCATCCTGCGGATTATTCCGCCGGCGTGCGAATTCAGCCAGAAGCGGAAGTGCCTCAGTATGTGCCCACTTTTTCAGGAGCGCCAGCCTTCCCGCCGTGTTCACAGGTTTGTAGAGGGCCAGCTTGCGATTGCCTAGTGACACGATCGGCGGGACGAGCGGCCCGGAGTCGTCGGGAGTGCCGCCGTTAATCTTGGCAACAATCCGAAAAGTGCCGTCGACCACCCGCGTGCGCGGCGACCTCGCCGGGTCAGCCGCGTCGAACACCAACTTGGCCTGGGCGTCGGTGAGCGCGGGCCTGGCCGCCACGACGATCTCGGCCGGCCGGTCGGGATGGAGCGTGACCTCCACCACAATCGTTCTCGGCTTCGTCTCACTGAGGAATCGAGTGTCGACCACTTCGAAAATCGGGTTCACCCAGGCAGCCAACGATTCGTTGTCGATGTTGACGTAGATCGTTTCGGTGTGCGCGATGAACGTGAGAGAGCTCTCGACCTTCTTCGGATCGTCGCCAGCCGCGGTCGTGGCTGGGCTGGCGGCGAGGCACACGACGAAAACCAGCCCGAGCACCGGCTTCGCTCTGTTGAGGCACGACATCGAAGAGACTCCGAAATGGTTCTGCCGGGGGGACACGACGCTTGCGCTCACTGGGACCCAGACATAACAATTCATTCAATCGCGGCCCTTCGTCTCACCGGCTTTCCGCCATCTCATAGGCGACCGAGACCATGTCGGGATCGGTGGCGGCTGCGATCGTGTACCGGGCCGGCAGCCGCGAGATCGTCTCGGCGTGGGCGCACGACTTCCCTGCCTCGGTCCACCGGTGAACGACGCGGAACGGACGAGGCGCTTTGGCCGCCATCGGGTCGTGATAGTCGGCGTCGACACGGAAGCTCATCACGCCGACGGTATTGTTTCCGGTCATGGCAAAACGGAGGAGGACCTTGCGAGTCCCGGGCGGCCACTTGTTGACGCGGAAGTGCTCGGTACGGCCCGGGGTCGGCCCGGAAATCAGGGCCACGTCGCGCCAGCTTCGGCCCTTGTCGGTGCTGGCCGTGACCCGGATCTGATCCTTTTCGCTGCGTGCCCGGATCTGGGCGCTGAAGCCCATGGCCGCCAGGTCTCCCGGCACGTCGACCGGAACCGTCATGAACCCGGTGCCACCCTTCCACCAGCAGGCGTCGTAGCGCAGGTCGACGTTGTCGAAGCCAATCCCCATCGTGCCAGCCGTCTCGTTCTTGGTGAACGCGGCGTCCGGCGTGATCCGGCACGAGATCGTACGGGTGGCGATCGCCCGGTTGGAGTCGACCGCGACGGTGATTGTATTATTTCCTTTCGCCAGCCATGGGAGCGTGCGCGGAGCGTGCTGGAAGTCGCAGTCGACTTCAAACCGCTCCAGTCCGGCGGCAGTAGTTAGCTCGATTCGGAGCCAGAACGCATAGCGGCGGAAGATCTTGTCCTTCAAGTCCACCGTCGCCTCGGTGCGCTTGACAAGTGAGGCGGAATAGATCGGGGCGTACGTGCGGCCGTTATTCGTCGAGATCGATACCGACAGCCGATCGCGGGCCGATCGGCCGGTGGCCACCAGCTTGACCTGACCGCCCAGATAAACGTAGGGAGAGATCATCGGAATCACGACCGCGCCCGGTTTGCCGGCAGACCTGACGCGGACGGCCGGCGAGCCGCTGGCCGTAAGGTTGTCGTAGATCTCGGCACCTCGCGCCAGATCACCCTTGGCAAGACTTGGTGAGTAGCGGTGGATGCCGTTGGCAATCAGGCCGCCCTGATAGCCGGGGAGGAAGTCCTTGACGTACACCAGGTCGTGGTCGGGCGCTCTGGCCTTGAGACCATCCCAGCTCGGTAGGGCGTCCATGTTCACGTGCAGGCCGCGGTTGCCCGCCTCGCGCACGAACGACTCGCCCGGCCGCAGTGAAAACAAGGCGCGATGGCCGACCTGGTAACCATATTCGTAGACCTCGCTCTTGCGGTCATACTCGGACATCGTGGAGTCCCAACCGTGCGTCCGCGCAGGAAGGTAACCCAGGCGATAGAACGGACAGCTCGCCAGGAGCGCGGGGCCGTCCGTTTTCCAACCCTGCCAGCCGTCTTTCCGCATCAACTGAAAAACCTTGTCGCCGTTCTTCTGGTAGCCGGGGTGCTTGGCATACCATCCGGCGACGGCCGCGGCGATCTCGTCGACCGAGGCGACAACACCATCGGCGGGCCGAGGAAAATAATTGATCAGCGAGCCATCGAACATGTGCCAGCCGTCCCCATAGCGAACCTCCGGCACGCTGTGGCCGTTCAAGATCCGGCCGCGCGCTTCGCGGCCATCCTCACGGTTAAGCGCCTCGACCAAGGCCGAAGAGCAGCAGCACATGCAATAACCGTAAACATTAAAGATCTTGACCGGATCGTGGGCTTCCCAGTCGCCCGCAAGGTATTCATTCGGAGGCGCCGTCTGGTGCCGGTACTTGATGATCGACGTCCATAACCCCTTGGCCCGCTCCTGGTCGCTCATACCGGGATTAGCAAATGATTTGATAATGTTCTCAATCGTTGTCACGTCATCGATCTTGTCGGAGAGCACCTTCAATTGATTGACACGTGCGCCCAGGTCAGCCCGCTCCTGCGCGGACATGAGCAGGAACGATCAAGACCATCACCGCCAGCGTCATCTTGATCGTGTGTCGCATGCTCACAGACTCCCATCGTCTATTTTCGCAGGGCCTCGATCAGGTCGTCGGTCTGGCGCCGGAAGTCAGACCAGTCCTTGGGTGGAAACAAAGCATCGTGATCACGCTGGCCGAGCTTGAAAGCGTTCATTCGCGTCTTGATCAGTTCGCGGCCGGCTCTGGCGGCGGGGCTGCCCGGTTGTCCTTGGGCTAGCCGCGCCAGGGTGATCAACCGGCGATAGTCGTCGAGCCCTTCTCGCAGGCGTTCGAACTCGACGGAGGGGATGAGCATCTGGTCGGGCGAAGCATTGCACCAGGCATAGTCATCTTCGCGGCAGTCCAGGGCATAATAGGGGTCGCCTGCCGCCACGTTCCAGTGCCAGGACATCCGGAACCTCATGCCGTACTCTTTGGCGGCCTTGTACATGTAAGTGCCGTAGGTCCAGCGGTTGCCTCCGTTGTAAAAAGCCCAGTCTCCACCGGCCTTGTGCAGCAAGCTCACGGCGGCTTCATCGTGGTCGTTCCAGGAGACGACAGTCAGGGACCGGGAGAGTCGGAAGTGCGGACTCTGCCGGTCGCTGCCCGTGAAGCTGCTGGCCCCCGTGAACAAGGGCGGGCCTTTGGGGAATGCCCGGCGGTACGCTTCTGCGTTCTCGGCCGATCGGACCAGGTCGTCGCCGATCGGCTCATCCGCGAGGTTGTAATAGACAGGGATCCATCCCTTCTGGTGAGCATGCTGCTCGATCGCCGAGTAGATCGACTTCACGAACGCGGCGTAATCCGTGAAGCCCGCGGAGCTCATCGCGCCTGAGTCCTGGTAATTGGCGTTGAATCCCGAGACGCCGCCGCCGTAACTGGCAAGCGCCAGGAATCCCAGCTCCTTGGCGAGTTTCATCGACGCGTCGGCCGAGGAGAAATCCAGGACGGGCTTGCCCTGGGCAAACCTTTGGTAAGCGATCGAAGGAAACCCGCTGCAAGCCGTGAAGCCATGATCACGCATCTTTCGCAGGCTGGCTGTTACCATTTGCCGATTGTAACGGGCGGCCGCAGGGTCGTCGCCGAACCAGGGCACGCCCACGGTGTAACCGAATGGACCGGCAGGGATGTCGACCGGATCGAGCCTTCCTGCGCGTACGCGAAACTCGAGCGGGATCCGCGAGGTGTCCCCGTTTTCGGCACGGACCGTGACTGTGCCCTGATAGACACCAGGCGGAGTATCCGCCGGCGTCCGTACGGTCATCCAGAAGCGCCTGGAGCGCCCTGAGGGCATAGCCACGTCCCCGCGCGGCATGATCAAGCGCGGGGCGATCGTGTAAACGGTTCCCTCACTCGATACTCGACTGATGCGATAGGACACATAACCGAGATCAATGGCTGTGGCGGGGATCTTCGACGTCGGGCCGGTCAGGTCGCCGACGGCGACTCTGACCCTCCCAAGGTATCTGAGCGGCACCAAGCTCATGGTCACCGGCTCGTACTCACCCGCGAACGCTTGGCCGACGAGACGACTGGCCAGCTCTCCCTTGAGCGGAGTCGCGTTATACGCGACGTCTTCCATCGGGTCGCGCTCAAAGACGACGAAGCCCCGATGCCGATCTTCTTCGGTCGGCTGGAGCGGATCGCCCGTAGGAGATGGCAGAGTTCGCGTGAAGTAATTATCGAAATAGAACCGGCGCCTGGCTTCCACATCTGAGAGAAACGCTTGTCCCTGGGCGGCTTTCGCCGCGGGGAATATCACGACGGCGGAAACGCTGCACGCCCAGTTCTCACCCTGGAATTCCAGGTTCAACTGGCCGTCGGTCACGTCGACGTCGAAGATTTTCTCGCGGTAGTAGGCCTTCTGGTATTTGTCGAAGGTGTTGTCTGTGGGGAGGTCGTCGACATTCCAGAACCGGAAGTACTTTGCCTTGAACTGAGCGAAAGTCATTGAGTCGTGCGCGACCCGCCGGCCTTCGGCCACGATCGCGCGGTCGTGATAAATCTGGTACTCTCCCCAGAATCCGGACGGATTGTCGATGTTGACAAAGACACGATACCGGCCGTTGGGCAGGTCGACAGCGAGCCCGCCCGCTTCGATACAGAGGAAGTCCTGGTACAACGGGTCCGGCTGAAGGACGTCAAAGGCACGCCAGATCCGGGCGTCCTTGAGGCCGTAGCCGATATTAGGGCTGTACTGTGTGGCGGGCGTGATCGGCGTGAAGCCTTCCATGACCGGGCTCGTGCCGGTGCCGAAGTCGAACGCATGAAGGCCCACGAAGTGCATCCGCGCGGATGTGCTGTCGCGCTCCAGACGGACGTTGTCGATATAAAGAGGCGCAGGGGGATTGTCACCGATAATCAGGACCAGCCGGGTAATCCCGCCCAGGTTGAGCATCCGCCCCGGCCGGGATTTCTCACCGACATACAGTTGCTTCACGGAAATGACGAGCGTGCTCTCGCCCGGAGGCACGACGGTCGAGTAATTGACCCGGGTCCAGTAATCGCGCGTGCCGGTGTCGCGGATCTCGACGCCGAGATTGAATGGCTTCTTCGATTCGGTAAAAAGATCGGCCTTAAGGAGGTCGTACCCCAGCCAGTCCTGGGGTCCTTCCATACTGGCGTAAGACCGGTCCAGACGCAGAGCACCGCGTCCGGTGGTGGCGTGCGCCCTGACGACCGTGCCTCCGGAGAACGGGTTGCCATTGCCGTCATCGAACGAGGCGATGATCTTCGGGCTGAGGCCGGCGGGAGTCGCCTGCGCCGTCTCAAGCAGCGTCTCGCATGCGTAGGACGGATCCACCCCCGGGTTTTCTGTGACAATCGTGGCCTGGGCACTGGCAGGAGCCACCAAGGCCAAGATCCAGCACGCCACGCCGTTCGATAGACGCATCGTCTATGCTCCCCCGGGCCCGTCGTGCCGCGATGCACGCCCCTCAACCGATCATCTTAAGACGGCGCCAACCTCGTTGCTAGCAGTGCGCGGTCGCTTAAGGCTTTGCCCCTTGCGTCGTCGCCGACTGCGCCGCTCCGAGGATGCCAAGGTTGCCGGCGAGGACACGCTCCGTGCCGTCAAACGTTGGCCAAGCGTTGGTATTGGCACCGGGGGCGTACTTCCTGAGGACCTCGGTGCTCGTGTCGTCGGACGCGCCAATGATGACCGGCGTGCGGACGGGTTTGCCGTCGACCTCGAAGTAGACGTAGTAGTTCTGCTGCCCCTGGAAACCCACCGCATCGGAGGGGACGGTCCAGGTGTTTTTGCGTTCGATCGCGATGGTGACCGTGACGTACCAGCCGGGGTGGAGATGGCCGTCGGCGTTTGGGACGTCGATCTCGGTCTGAAGGGTGCGGGTCGATGGATTGAGCGAGAAACCCGAGCGAACGACCGTGCCGTCACGCGTAGCGCCTGGGATCGCCTGGAAGCGGATAATGGCCATATCTCCCGGCTGGATGAAGAAGGAGGCCAGCTCGGGAACGCCGACGAAGACGCGGACAGGGTCGGTCTGCTCGAGGACGAACAACGGCCGGCCCTGCGCGGCGCCGGGTTGGAGGTAGTCACCGGGACTCACGTTGCGCTGGGTGACGACGCCGTCGTAGGGGGCCTTGATGCGGCCGTACTCCACATTGACGCGGGCCTCGCGCTCGTTGGCCCGGGCGACATCGAGGTCGGCCTCGGCGGCCTCGACGTCGACACGCGCGCTCGAGGTCGGCGGTTGCCTGGTCGCGCGCGGAGGTCATCTCGGAGACCATGGCATTGGCCTGGTCAACCGCCGCGATCGCCTCTTCGAACTGGCGGTAGGTCTCGTCGCGAACTTGTTCATCGAGAACGCGCTGTTTGACCAGCGTCTGGAGCCTTTTGTACTCCGAATCCCAGCGAGTGTAGCTGGCCTGGGCCCGCTTGACGCCCGCCAGGGCGGAGGCGACCGCGGCCTTGGCGGTTTCGAGCTTCGCTTCGGCGGCCCGCAAGGCGCTCTTGACGACCCGGATCTGAACCTCCGCACGCTTCACCGCCGCCGACTTCTGGCCGTGCTGCTCGACGATGTCGGGGATCCACATGTCGATCAGGACGTCACCGGCCTTGACGCGGTCGCCGATGTTGTACCGGTACTTCTCGACGTAGCCGGAGATTCGGGAATAGATCGGCGTCACTTCGAAGGCCTGGATCGTCCCCGGCTGGACGACCAGGATCCGCATGTCACGTCGCTCGGGCCGGACGACTCTGATGCCGGCCGTCTTGCTCTCCTCGCCAAGGGCGCCGGCGGTTTGGCGGTTCGCCGACGTGCCGCCACGGTCGGAGTGACCGCAGCCGGCGGCCAGGAAGATGGCCAAGGCAACCAGCGATGGGCTTTTCCGAAGGCTTCGATGGCGGGGCGAAGTTCTGAGCTCATGCGGTAAGGCCGGCATGGGTTGTATCCTCCGGTCGGGGGTGGGGCGGCTCGGTGTCCGGGTGGTCGTGGACGGGGTGGCCGCTGGGGTGGATCGGGTCGTAGTGCGCGCTTGCCGGGTCGTCCGGATCGAGCGAGGGTGACGCGCTCGAAGAACGACCCAGGAGGAGCGTGAACACGGCGGGCAAGACAAGCAGCGTGGCAAAAGTCGCGAAAAGCATGCCTCCGATGACCGCCCGGCCCAGCGGGGCATTCTGCTCGCTCCCTTTTTCGAGCCCCAGGGACATCGGGATCATCCCCGAGACCATGGCGCAAGCGGTCATGATGATCGGGCGGAGCCGCCCCTTGGCGGCGGTGACGGCCGCCTGATCGGCTGGCATCCCATCTTCCCGCCGGTGGCGGTCGCCAAACGTGACGAGCATGATCGCGTTGGAGACCGCCACGCCGACGGCCATGATCGCGCCCATGAACGACTCGATGTTCAAGGTGGTGCCAGTGGCCCACAGTGCCACGACGACGCCGGCCAGGACGGCCGGCACCGATGCCACGGCCGTCAGGGCCAGGCGAAATGCCTG
Source organism: uncultured Isosphaeraceae bacterium (assembly GCA_963781785.1). Classification (GTDB taxonomy): domain Bacteria; phylum Planctomycetota; class Planctomycetia; order Isosphaerales; family Isosphaeraceae; genus CAWAHD01. Next base: position 4,712,237 of record CAWAHD010000002.1, read on the forward strand.
GAAGTATGCGGTCAGCATGATCAGGATTGCGGCGACGGCCACGGCCAGGCCGATCTCCAGGCTCTGGAACATCTGCTTCATCGGCTGGACCTGGCCGCGGAGCTCGACCTCTGTGCCCCTGGGGGGTTGGCCGGCCCGGGCGATCGCGGCGTCGAGCCGCTCGATCGCGCGACCGAGGTCTTCCCCCTCGACGTTGGCCGTGAGGCTGAGGTAGCGCCGCATGTTGTAACGGTCGACCTCGCCGGGCATCTCGCTCCGCATCACGCGGGCGACGTCGCGAATCAACAGGGGGGGCGTGGGGTTAGATGGCGAGTCGGCAACTGCCGCCGCCTGCTGCCGGTTGGCCCGAGTCGTGAGCGGCACGAGCGCCACGTCGGTCGCGTCGGTCATCTTCGGCGGCGGGACCTGCACCTGGACCTGGTAGGAGTTGCCGCTCACGTCGTCGCGCCAGTAATTGCGTGCGGTGTACCGGCTGGAGTACGTGGCCGCGACCAGTGATTCACCGATATCGCGGGCCGTCACGCCGCTCAAGCCGGCCCGCTCGCGGTCGAGCGTCACCTGCACGGTCGGGTAGTGGAGCGACTGCTGGACCTGGACGTCGCGGAGCGACGCGATCCCGTCGAATTCCTTGCGAAGTCTGTCCATGAAGACGCTCGCGTCGGCGAGGTTGCGCCCGCTGACGACGACTTCGATCGGCGCAGGGCGCCCAGGCTCATCGTCTCGGAAATCAGGTCGCCCGGCTCGAACGCGAAGACCAGCTCGGAGAGACGACGGTCGGCCTGCGCGGCCGTGAGGCCGAGCCGCAGGAGCTCTGCGCGGTACCACGCGCCCACCTTCTGAGGCAAGGACTTGCGCAACCTTTCCTGAAGCTCGAACACATCGACCTTGCTGCCCTCGCGGAGGCCGACACGAAGCAAGCTGTCGTCAGGGCCGCGGCTCCAGAGGTAGGCCATATTGATGGTGAACTGGGGAGGGTTGGCGCCGACGTAGCCCATGGTGATTTCGACGTTGTCCGACCCGGCCTCCTCGGCGATCACGTCGAGCGTCTGCTGCGCAACCTGGCGTGTCAGCTCGTAGTGGGTCCCCTGAGAAGGGCGGACTCGAAGCTGAAACTGGCCGGCGTCGACCCTGGGGAAGAGCTCGCTGCCGAGCTGACTTCCCACCCCGGCCACAACGGCGCCGGATACGATCAGATAAAAGAGGACTACCGCGAAGCGGTGAGCCACGGTCCACGACACCACCTTCTCGAACCGGTTCTGGATCCGGACGAAGAACCCCGGCCGCGCCTGTTCGCCGTTCGCGGGGCCGTGCTTGCCGTGGCGGTTCTCGAGCAGCCAGACCGAGAGAACCGGCACCAGTGTGCTGGAGAGCAAGTACGACGTGACCATCGACGCACCGACGGCCAGCGAGAGCGGCACGAACAACGACCGTACCGCCCCTTGCATGATGAACGCTGGAATGAACACCGAGAGGATGCACAGGAGGGCCAGGAGCCGCGGGACGGCCGTCTCCATGTTCCCCTGGCGCACGGCGCGGGACATCGAGGCGGTGTGCTCCATCTGGGTGTGAATGTTCTCGATCTCGACCGTGGCCTCGTCGACGAGAATGCCGATGGCCAGTGCGAGGCCGCCCAGGGTCATGATGTTGATTGTGTGCCCGGTCAGGTTGAGCACGATGATCGATCCCAGAAGTGCCAGCGGGATGTTCAGCACCACGACGATCACGGCCCGCAAGTCGCGGAGGAAGAGCAAGACCATCAGGCCGGTCAGACCGGCGCCCAGGGCTCCCTCGACGCCCACGCTCTCGATCGCGCGGTAGACGATCGGCGACTCGTCGAACTGGTACGAGATCGTCACGTCGTCGGGCAAGGCAGCCTGAAACCGGGACATGTTCTGTTGGATCGCATTCACGACCGACAGGGTCGAGGCTGACGCCTGCTTGACCACCGGCAGGTAGACCGACTTGCGGCCGTTGACGAGTGCGTAGCCGACCGGGAGGTCGGTGGCATCGGAAACCGTGCCGACATCGCGAATGTAGACGTTCTCGCCGAGCTTGAGCGGGATGTTGCGCAGCTCCTGCGGGTCGGCGACCATCGCGTTGGTGGGCACGACGGTCAACTGGTCCTTGATCGCCACATTGCCGGATGGGCTGATGAAGTTGCCGCCGTCGATCGCTGCGACGATGTCCTGGGGTGAGAGGTTGTAGGACCGCAAGCGGTCAGGGTCAACATTGACGACGATCGTCCGGATGTTGCCGCCGAAGGGGGGCGGCGACGAGATGCCCGCCAGGCCGGCGAACATGGTCCGGACCCGGTACAGGGCCAGGTCCTGAAGCTGGCCGATCGATCGAGTCTTGCTCTCGAAGACGAGATAGCCGACCGGCAAGCTGCCCGCATCGAGCCGGACTACATATGGCGGCAGCGACCCGACCGGCATGATCGCGAGAGCGCGGTTGCAGTAGGCAACCGTCTGAGCCGTCGCCTCGGCCATGTCGGTTCCCGGCTGGAAATAGAGCTTGAGCATCACCATGCTCTGGATCGACCGGGACTCGACGTGCTCCACGCTGTTCACGTATTGAAAGAACAGCTCGTACTGGTTGGTAATCAGCCCCTCGATCTGTTTGGGGTCCATCCCGCCGTAGTTGTGGATGACATACAGGATCGGCTGGTTGAGCGCCGGGAAGATGTCCTTCTGCATCCGAACGATGCTGTAGATACCGCCCAATCCCAGGGCAAGCACCAGCATCATCACCGTTACAGGCCGCCTCAGTGCGAAGACAATAGGGTTCATGGTGATCTCTGCAGGCGAACACGGGCGAAAATCGATGACAACCGTTGACTGACAAACATGCATGCAGGGAGGATCTCATACGCAACCCTCCCTGAACGTGATCCTTGATTCTAGAGTTGATGGGAAGACCGTACCACGGTTGCCTCGTGGCGGCGTCTTGCGACTTGCTTGGAGAAGAGCCACTTAGCGCGACGGATAGTCCCGTTCTGGCGCCACGGCCGAGCGTGGGACAGCGGGGGCCCGGGCTCGCGGTGGAGGCGAAGAGGGGTTGGCCTGGCACGTGACCCACTGGGCAGGCTGGCCTAGGGCGCGATAGACCTCGAACTGAGCCGCATTGAATTCGGCCACGGCGCCGGCGTACTGTTCGTAGGCCGTATTCATGGCGATGATCGCAGCGACCACTTCCTGCGGGCGAACGACCAGGCGTAAGAGCTCGCCGGCGGGCCGCGACGTTTCGCGCAGGCCGATGAAATTCTTGTCGGCCGACTCGACCGCCTGACGCACGCCCTCCTCGGTGTCAACGACGCGAATTCGCGCTGTCTGCAACCGGGCGAGGGCTTGCGAGACCTCGGACTTGACCCGGTAGACGATGCGCGTCAGCTCGACCGAGGCCGCTCCCATTTCGGCCCGCCGCTGGCGGATCCGGCCGATGTTGCCCAGCCCGGCGCTCTCCAACTGCCAGACGGCGGCAACCTCGATATCGAGCCGGGAGCCGTTGGTGCCGAGCGACCCGTTCGGGCCGGAGGATAAGTTGCCGGCCGCCAGCAAACCCGTGGTGGTGGAAGGGCTGGTCACCACCAGGTTCGGCAGAAATGGCCGTGTCCTCTCCTGGCGTACGAGCTGCTCCGCCGCGGCGACCAGCTCGCGCCTCGAGGCGATCTCGGGACGGCTGTTGAGGGCGATCGGCATCAGCTCTTCCACGGACAGGTCGGGGGGAAAGAAGTTGACCTGCAGGAACGCCGGCTCGATCGGCTCAAGCAGCGTAGCAGGGTCAAGCAAGAGAATTTCTGCCAGCCGGGCGCTGGCGACCCGCCAGTCGCGGATGGCGACCTGCTGGGTCTGCCGCAGGCTTTGCAGCTCGGCCCGCGCCCGGTTGATCTCCAGTGGCGCGATCAGGCCCGGGGACAGGGCGGTGGTAAAGTTCACCAGTAACTGAGAGCGTGTGATCGTTGCATCGGTGCCCAGAAGTCGCCCGCGCGCCGCCTGGAGATCAAAGAAAGCCTGAGTGACCGTGAACAGGCTGTCGTTCCGCGACGCCTGAAGGTCGGCCATCCGCGAATTGACCACCCGACGCGCCGCCAGCGGAGCGAAGATGGCATCGGCCAGGCCGACGTACAGACTGGGACCGCCGCCGACGAAAAAGCTCTGCCGGCCCAGACGGAAGTTGTCGCCCGTGAAGAAATTCTGCTGGACGCCGTCGTGGCGGAAGTAATCGACGCCTCCATTCAGGTTCGGGATCCACAGGACCCTCGCCTGGAGCCGCAGGGCCAGCGCCTGCTCGACTTGCTGCGTCGCCAGGGCGATGTCGAGCGGCTGGACCCCAGCCAACTGCATCGCAGTCGCGAGATTGATGGGCAGAGATTTCGGCGGTTGCGCATTGATCTCGCGCGCGGGAAGGCCAATCTCCGCCGGCCCGGGGATCGGCTGCGGCGCCGGAGGCAGAGACTGGTCCAACTGGCCCAAAGAACCAGACGGCGCTCGTCGAGCGGCCGGTGATGACGGCACCGGCCGATCATCGAGCGCCGAAGGAAGCGGAACCGCCTGTGCAACCGCGCCCCGACCGAGGAGGGTCACCCACAATATCAGCGGCGACAGACATCGGCGATCGCGTCCAGGGCGCATCGTCTGCTCCACATCGTGCGTACGGATGATGAAATCGACTGAGCAATCTGGCAAAACTGGATAAATTTGGCGCAGCGAAGCGCTCTTAACGTAAATATCGGCTGGGCGGAGTAGCTCGGCATTAATGAATTTGCGTGATCGACGCCGTTCCAAGTCGGCTTGACCCGGTTTCAGCGAGATCGCCGACTCGAGCCTCTGACGGATCCTCGAAAGCGACGAGCGGTTCGAGCCGGGAATCGGAACGTGCGTCAATCAATCCGCCAGACGGTGGATCGTGTTGTGAATGATCCCGTCACAGGGCTTGCCCTGTGAGTTCTTCGGCCAGTAACGGATCTCCATTCCCCAGGTCGGTTGAATGTCAGGCAGGGTCAGGGAGAGCGTGCGGCCGTCGTCGGACAACGTCGATCTGGTGACGCGGAGGGGCTTCTCGTTGTAATGGTCGGAGCCGTAATTCGCTGTCCGCTTGAGCGACCACGTTTTCACGGAATAATTCGATGGATTGGAAGCAGAGGCGCGATCGAGCGGTTCGGTGAACGTGATCGTCAAGCCCGTCCTGGACGCGTGCAAGCCGGTCGGCAGGAACATCGGCTTGCCTGTGGCCCGGATGCGATAGAAGCCGCCGGGGGCCGTCTGATTGCCGGCCCACGCGAACATTCCGCAGGCGTAGAGCTGACCGTTCCTCGGGTGGAATCGCCCGCGCATCACGCCGGTTGGCAACGAGGGAATCGGCAATGGGGACATTCCGCCTTGCATGACGCCGCCAACCGTCTCGTAAGGGACGACGAACACCTTGCCGTTGCCGTACGAGAGGTTGAGGAGCGAGCCCTTGAGTGGTCCCCACGCGTCGCTCGTGACGCGAACCAGTTCCGCAGGGGACCGATCGAAGTCATTGGTGATCCAGCACACGGGGGGTTCCATGGCCGCGTCGGAAGTGTCGCTCACGTCATGGTAGCCCCACATGTTGCCGTAGAAGCCGCCCACCTTCACGTGGTTGATCCGGTTTTTCGGAGTCCAGAATCCTTCCTGCTCGGTGAGGAAGAACGTGCCATCGTCGTTCAGGCAGACGCCATTCGGCGCCCGGAAGCCGGTGGCGAGGATCTCGGTGCGAAGGCCGTCACGGCTCACGCGGAGCAGCGTGCCGTGCTGGGGAACAACCGCGGTCTTGCCGTGGCGGGCGGCTTTGGCGTAGTAGAAGTTGCCGTCCGCGTCGGTTTGCAGACCCATCGCGAACTCGTGGAAGTGCTCCGTGACCTGGTGGTCGCTGTTGAAATTCTCATAAAAGTCGGTCTCACCGTCGCCGTTCGTGTCGCGAAGGATGACGATCTGGTCGCGGCACGCGACGAAGATGTTGCCGTCCTTGACCTTGAGGCCAAGCGGCTGGAACAGCCCCGACGCGATCCGCCGCCACGAGAGTTCGCCGGAGATTTCGTCAAGGCCGCTGACGAGCCAGACATCACCGTCCCAGGTGCAGACCGCGGCCTGGCGGCCGCCGTCCAGGAAGTCGAAGCCAGTCAGGCGCAACTGGCAGAGCCAGGGATTGTTCTCGGGAAGTCCGAGTGTATCGACGGCGAACGGGCCATCCTCGCGGCCGGGCGTGATCGCGGTCTTCAGGACCTCGGGCCACCGCGAAGGGCTCCCGTGAGTGAGCGCGGCGAGGTTCGTCGCGCGGGCGTTCTTGATCGACGAAGCCAGAGCCTCCGCGTCCCCGTTTTCGGGAACGCGACCGACCTTGAGCGTAAATGAGAGCGAGTCTCTGCCGGCTGGAATCGTGAGTCGCAGGTCTCCGCTCTCCGTGCTCAACCATGACACTCCCGCGACCGAGGGCGCGATACCGGCAAGGATGCCCGCGCTCTCCGCGGCCGGCGATCCATTGCGGACAACCTTGCCGTCGAGCCCGCGACTCGTCTCATCCGTCACAATGGCACCCTGGCTCGCGTCGGGCTTCCAGCGGGTAATCAGGCGTGCGTCGTTCGCGTTTGCCGTCATGACTTGGGCGACTTCGCCGCGTTCGATGGCTTGCTTGTACAGCCGGACTTCCGCGATCCGCCCGCGGAAGTACGAGTCTGGCTCGGGGAAGTCGGGAGCGGTGAAACCGATCCGGGCGACGCGGCTGGCGAGAGTGCCCTTCGATGTCAGGATCTCCTCCCCGTCCCGCCGGCCGTCGACGAACAAACGCGCCCGGCCGGTGGCACGCTCGTAGATCAACACAGCCTCGTGCCACTGACCATCATCAACCCGGCGGTCTGACTCGACGGCACCGACCCAGCCGATGTCGAACACGATCCGGCCGTGGCGGATGAAAAGCGACTTCCCGCCTGGAACCCAACGCTCGCCGGGTGTCGTTTCACAGAACAGGCTCCCGCCGCGACGAGTCTGGAACCGCGCCGCGATCGTGAAGTCGCCGCGGGAGAGATCGATATCCGCCGGCTTCGCGATCTCGACGTAGGTTTTTCCATCGAACCGGACCGGAGGGGCTCCGCGGGGCGCAGTCCGAACTGTGCTGCGTTCCGGTCCGAGGAACGCGAGCAGGCCCTCCTCACCGTCCCCGGACGCCAACATGCGCAAGCGAGCCTTCGGCCCGCGTGCCACTTGTAATACCATTTGTTGGTCGCGGGGCCCGATGTTGAAAGTGCGGGTGAAGACCGGAGACGAACTCCCCGTCTCGACGCCGGGACTCTCCAGAACGTCGGTATGGCCGACGGTGTACGCGAGGATGACCTGGTCCCCGTGCCGGTACTGGCCTCGGTAATGGGCCCACGCTCGAGGCAGCGGGCCGTAATGCCTGCCGTCGCGGCCCTTCAGTCTGGGGTCGTCGAACGCGCCGGTCTGCGGGTTCGCCCATCCGGGGCCGACCGGGTTGGTGAATTCGACGAGGCCGCTGATCCTGGGGTGGATCTCGTGCCGGCCGTTGAAGTTGATCCCATTCCAGTCGATGAAGCCGTCGCCGCTCCACGAACCCGCCAGGCGCAGCGTGTCGTGGTCGAAGACAGACCAGTGCCGGCCCCTGGAGACCCCGCCAGGCCCGGCGTCCAGACGCACGGCGATTCCCTTGTACGCGAAGTTCGTCCCATCGTCGCCCACCTCGTATGTCGCCGTGAGTGTCGGGCCGTAGTCCATCGCCGACCAGGGCTCGATCTTCGATGGCTCCGGGCCGCGAGTCGTCCCTTTCGGAAGGCGGTCGAGATAGGCCCGGTCCACAACGGTGAACTGGCTGGGGTTGTCTTCTTTGAGAAACGTTTCACGCACATAATTGATGACGTCATATTTCTGCGATGGCACCATCCACGTCTGGGGCGGCATCTGGCCGAAGCCATGGGTGAGGGTGCGATACAGACTGTAGGGGTCGCTGCCGTTCTTGAACCGGCCCGAGGCAAACCGCAATGACGTCGGCAGCGAGCCCGGCTTCTCCTTCGTGCCGTGGCAGTTGACGCAGACGCGGTTGTAGATCGCCTTGCCTCGTTCGAGGTTCTCGAGACCGAGATCGGCGATCATGCCGGCGTGGTCTATCTTTGACTCGTAGTCGGGAATCTTCAGCCCCGCAACCTGGGCCGGATCGGGTCGAAGGGCCCGCGCGCGATCGGGGCCTCCTTCGGCGATCGCGCGGAGGTAGCGAACCAGGTCGAGGAACTGCTGGCGCGAGGCGAGCGCGTTCACCAGGCCGGCCGGCATGATCGATGGGCCGTTATCTTTACGCTCGTCGATATCGCGCTTGAAGATTGTCACCGGGGACCCGTCCGCGGCCAGGTCTCGAATAGTCACCCGGTCAGCTTGCTCCCGAGCATAGAGGCCGGTCACGTTCTTGCCGTCCTTCGTCGCGATCGTCACGGTCTCAAAGCCCTTCTTGATCGCCTTCGAAGGCCTCAAGATCGAGTCGATCAGATAAACGTCGGTCGCCTCCTTGCCGAGCTTCGCAAGGTCGGGGCCGAGCGAGTCACCCCGGCCGTCGCCAGCGGCATGACACTTCGTGCAGCTCAAGAACGGCTGGTAGAAGACCGCGGCGCCGCGAGCCGGGTCGCCCATCGCCCGAACTGCGTTTGCCAGCGCGCCGGGGTCTTCGGCGAGCAAGGAGCTTTCGAGCGGCCCTAGAGCGGGGGCTCGAACGAACTGACCCGTCGCGAACAGAAGAACGAAGGCCGTCACAACGGGTATCATGATCATCTGGACTCCAGCCGCTGGCCGAGATTTCTCAGATGATCATCGGGCCGCGACTGGTAGTCAGTCAAGGTCAGTGCCAGCATGATCGCCAGCCAGAGCAAGGCGGCAGCGCAGACCACGAAGGTAAAGCGGTTGCTGGAGAGGGCGTGCATGAAAATCAGAACGATCAGGACCGCCTTCGCAGTGGCGATCGCCATGGCGATCGGGAAATGCCAGGGCCCGAGCGGGAGATAAGCGGCCCCGACCGTCGCGAACAGCAGGACGAGAAGCGCAACGAAAACCGCGACGTAAGAACGGATGCTCGCAATGTGCTCTTTCATTGGTGGACGTCGATGAGATAGAGCAGCGGGTAGAGGAACACCCAGATGATGTCGATGAAGTGCCAGTAAAGCCCGGTGACCTCGATCTGGGTGGCGCCCCCGCCGGAAAACCACCGAAGCCACGACAGGTACGCCATGACACCGACCAGGGCGATGCCGATCAAGAGGTGGATGGCGTGCAGACCCGTCATGAAGAAATAGAGCACAAAAAACATCTGCATTCTCCTCGGATCGAGGCTCTCCGAGAGGACAGCTTGCTGGTCTTTCGCCGGGACCTCAAAATTCCAGCCGGGGATGAGTTTCTCATGATACTCCTGGGTGTATTCGACGGCCTTGATGCCGAGGAACGCCGCGCCCAGGGCCATCGTCAGTACCAGCCAGACGAGCAAGGAGCGATGGGCGCGCAACTGGGCGGCGCGGACGGCCAGGGCCATGGTCAAGCTGCTGCCCAGAAGGACGACGGTGTTCACGCAGCCCAGGGCCACGTTCAAGTGCTCGCTGGCAAGGGCGACCTCTCTCGGAGAGGTCGACCGGTACACGGCAAATGCCGTCAAGAGACCACCGAAGAACATGACCTCCGTCGCCAGGAAGAGCCACATGCCGAAGGTCGACGCGGCGCTCTGCTGAACGGCGTCGTCGAACTGGTGCGACAGGATCGGCTCGTCGCTCTGGCCGGACGACTCGTTTCTAATGTGCGGGGATGTCGCCGTTTCCATCGGTCTCCTCGGCATGTTCGGGCGAATAAGCGTATGGGGCTCTCTTCACGATCGGAGCCTCATCAAAGTTGTGGACCGGCGGCGGCGATTCGGTCTGCCATTCCAGCCCCGTGGCATGCCACGGGTTCGGCCCCGCATACGCCTGGCGGCGCAGCGAGAACAAGAGATAGCACAACGGCAGCGCGTAACCGACCGCGAGGATCGAGGCGCCGGCTGTCGACATCACGTTCAAGACCTGGTACTCGGGCGGATACTCGTAATAACGGCGCGGCATTCCGAGGTATCCGAGCACGAACTGCGGAAAGAACGTCAGGTTGAAGCCGATGAAAACGATCAGCGCCGACAGCTTGCCGAGCAGCTCCGGGTACAGCCGCCCGCTCAGCTTGGGCCACCAGAAATGAATACCCCCCAGGTACGCCATCACGGCGCCCCCCACCATGATGTAATGGAAATGCGCCACCACGAAGTAAGTGTCATGAACGTGAACGTCGATCGCCAGGGTGGCGAGCATGAGACCGGTCAGCCCGCCCAGTGTAAAGAGGCCGATGAACCCCAGCGCATAGAGCATCGGGGTGTCGAGCCGGATCGATCCCTTGTACATCGTGGCCGTCCAGTTGAAGACCTTGATCGCCGAGGGAATTGCTACCAGGAAGCTGAGCATGGAGAAGACCATACCCGCATACATCGACTGTCCCGAGACGAACATGTGGTGTCCCCACACCAGGAAACCAAGGACCGCGATCCCCATGCTCGAGTAGGCGATCAAGCGGTAACCGAAGATCGGCCGCCGGCAAAAACAGGGAATGATCTCGCTCACGACCCCCATGCCGGGCAAGATCATGATGTAAACCGCGGGGTGTGAATAAAACCAGAAAAGGTGCTGGAACAGGATGGGGTCGCCGCCCAGTGCCGGGTCGAAGATGCCGACATGGAGGAGCCGTTCGACGGCGACCAGGGCAACCGAGATGGCCAGCACCGGCGTCCCGAGCACCATGATCAGGCTGGTTGCATAGAGCGACCACACAAAGAGCGGCAGGCGAAACCAGGTCATGCCGGCAGTGCGCATCGTGTGAACCGTCACGATGATGTTCATGCCGGTGAGAATGGAGGAAAACCCGGTGATGAACACAGCAGTCGCGGCGGGCACGACCATGGTATTGGAGAACATGGTGCTGAATGGCGTGTAAAAGGTCCAGCCGGTGTCGATTCCGCCGAAGATGAGAATCCAGATCGCGATCGAGCCGCCGATCATGAAGATGTACCACGAGAGCAGGTTGAGCCAGGGAAAGGCCATGTCGCGCGCGCCGATCATGAGCGGGATCAAGAAATTGCCGAGCACGGCCGGGATCGAGGGGATCAGGAAGAAGAAGATCATGACCACGCCGTGCATGGTGAAGAGCCGGTTGTAGGCATCCGGCGAATGCAGCACGTCTCCCTGGGGCGTCATGAGCTCGAGTCGCATCACGGTGGCCGCGACTCCGCCCACAAAGAAGAAGAACGTGATCGAGGCCATGTACAGCAGGCCGATCCGTTTGTGGTCGGTTGTCAAGAGCCACGACTTGAGCGTGTACGCCTGGAGATAGTCTTCCTTGAACTCGACCGCAGGAGCACTCATCGATTCGTCCCCCCTGCTCCGATCGATTTGATGTAGGTGATGATTTTCAGGAGATCCTGCTCGCCGATCTGACCGGCATATGGGGGCATCAAGGGCTCGTAGCCGGCCACGACCTGCGCCTTGGGCCTCAAGATCGAATCGCGGATGTAAGCCTCGTCGGCCGTGATGAACCGAACCTCTTGGCCGTCCTGGATCGGCACGGGCCGGCCGAACACTCCCTCCAGCCGGGGCGCATGGACGATCTGGCTACCCTTGTGGCAGCCGGCGCAATGGTGCTGCACGAACAATCGCTCGCCTTCCTCGGCCATCGACGGGCCCACTCCCCCGCTGGAGAGCCACGCCTGGAAGTCGAACGGCTCCATCACGGAGACCCATCCGCCCATCTTGGAATGATTGGTGCCGCAATACTCGGCACAGTACAGGTGAAATCGGCCCGCGCGGGTGGGCTCGAACCAGAGTGACGTGTACCGCCCCGGCAGGACGTCCTGTTTGACCCGGAACGCGGGCACGTAAAAGCTGTGAATCACATCCTGCGAGGTCATGGTGAGCTTGACGGGCCGCCCGACGGGCACGTGCAGCTCGTTGATCTCGGAACGTCCCTCGGCATGCTGCGAATGCCACATCCACTGTTTGCCGACCACGAAGATCTCAAGTGCGTCGCCCGGGGGCTCTTGTTGCTGGAAAAAGAGCGTCGCCCCCCAGCCAAACATCACCAGGCACAGGATCAGAGGCACCCCGATCCACAGCACTTCCAGCCACCGGCTCGCCAGGGGAGGATGGGAACGGTCGGCACTGGAGTTGCGCCGGTAGCGGATCGCCATGCCCACAATCAGGGCGAAGATCAAAATTGTGAAAAACCCGGCGATTCCCAGCTCGAAGACGTAGAGCGCATCGACCCGCCCGGCCGCAGTCGACGCCTGATCGGGGAAAAGAGGGAAATCCCACATGGTAGAAGACTCGTCTGGCTCACGGAAGGAATGCGCAGTCGTCCTGGCCGTCGGGCTGGGTGGCGAAATCATCGAGTGCCGCCTTCATGTGCTGCTGTTTGCCCTCGCGGCGAAACAGGAACAGCACGAAGCCGGCGAGCGCGAGGGCTGTTGCCGTTCCCAGCACGCGAATTAACCGAACGATTGACAGAGTGTACTTACCCGTGGCGGCGTCGTAGTCGTAGCACAGTAAGAGTAGCCTGGCGATCGGCGCCCCGACCCGCCCGGCTTGCGCTCGTTTCAGATCGCGTTCGAGCTCTCGGGGCGGGAATTCAATGCCGTAGTAGTAACGGGCGATTGTTCCGCCGGGCGTTACCACAACCACGCCCGCGGCGTGGGCATAGAGCTTGGTGCCGGGGTTGTAACTGTAGCGAAATCCAATCGCACGGGTCAGGGCCTTGATCGAGCCCTCACTGCCCGTCAAGAAATGCCAGCCCGATTCCGTGCCCGGACGGTCGTAGCGCTCCAGGTAAGCCTCTTTCTTGGAGCTCGCCAGAGCGGCCCCTTCCTCCGGGTTGATGCTGAAGGCCACGACCTCGAAGCCCTTGCCGGCGTCGAGCGATAGCGGCTTCAAGCTTCGCGTCAGGCCGGCCAGGAGCTGGCCGCAGAGCAAGGGACATCCGTAATAAACCGGCACCAGGATCACAGGCCGTGTACCGAACAGATCGCCGAGCCGGATCTCCCGTCCGGATTCGTCTTGGAACGGAAGCGCAAGCGGGAGATTCGCACCGAGATTCTGGTCGAAGCCCACCTCCGTCGTGATACCAGACTTGGGCTGTGCCCGGGCTGGGCAAGGGGCCCACGCGATCAGGCCGGCATTGATCAGAATCACCAGAAGGACCTTGGTTTTGATCGTCATGGCTTTTGGCCTCGCCCGGGATCAGGTCGCGCGTCGGCTCTCGGCGCTGCGGAAGGCTTCACGGACGGTGCCGTGCCGGGTTGTGTCTTGGCGTTCGCAGAGGACGAGACGGGCATCCCCGATGTCGCGAGAATATCGATCGCCCGCTCGATCGGAATACGGGCGATGCCCGCACGCCGGTCGACCCAGCGGTAGCTGTGTAGCGCATCCCGGTCGTCCTTTCTCATCCGGGCGAGCTGAGCGGCGGGGTCTGCCTGCACGCGGGGAGCAGGGAACGCGACCGCGGCCTCATCGAATCGCGGGGGCTCGAGCGCTTCCAGCCGTTTCTCCTCTTGGGAGAACATCCCCAAGAAGAGTGCCAGGATGACCTCGACCAGAACCACCACGGCGACGAGCGCCGTCGCGAATCCGAGGAGGCCGCGTACGACCGGCTTGTTGGGTTCATGGCCAGGTTTCGACTCGATGGCGGGCCTGCCTTGTGGTCGAAAGTCTTCCACGCGTGTCAACCTCCAGATTGCCGAAGTGCAGCGGACAGCTTGGGATCTTCGAGCGGTACCAGCGGAGCGCGCTTGAGGCGCCCGATGAAAAACCAGGTCCAGATCCCGCCGATACCGACCAAAGCCGCTGCCGATAGGAGGACCTGGGTCCATGGAATCGGCGGTTGGGCCGGGTCGGACAGAGCGGGGACGACCAGCCAGATCAACTCGACGCAGCGCATGAGCAGGATCCAGAGCGCGACGCGAAGCAGGCCGCGAGGATGGCGCTTGGACTCGCGGGAGAGCAGGACGAAGAACGGCAGGAAGAACTGAAAGGCGATCAAGGCCGCCGCGACCCACTGCCAGCCTCCGCGCGTCCTGCGGAGGTACCAGGGGATCTCCTCCGACAGATTGCCGCTCCAGACAATCAGATACTGGCAGAACGACATATACGCCCAGAGCATGACGAATGCCAGAAGCAGGTTGCCCAGGTCATTGAGTCGTTCCGGCGTCGCGACTTGCGTCATCGGGCTCAATTGCTCTAAAACGGCCGCGACCACGATCATCAAGGCGAGCGTCGACATGGCTTCGCCCGTGATGAGCATTGGTCCGTAAACTGTCGAGCTCCACCGCGGCTCGCGCGACATGGACCAATCGATCGCCGAGAAGGTTGCCGTCAAGAAGAGCACGACCGTGCCGGGTCCGCTCAGGCGCTCGAGCCATCGGCTCGGCGTGATATCGGTGGTCGTGTCCTGGCGGCGCGACAGCCCGCCCAGCCCGAGAGCCATCGCGATCCAGATCGCGAAGTACAATGCGGCGCGGATCAGGAAAAACGCGGGTGTCAGATAGGTGTTGGATCGCGCGGCGGCCTCTTCCGAGGCAGACCGGGAGACAGCCCAGGGATAGAGCGTATGGAGCCCGAGCGCAATCGGCAAGAACAACACGGCGAGCACGAGGATCGTCGCCGCCCCCGCCTCGAGCGGGCGCCTGACCACCAGTCCCCAGGAGCCGCCGACCAGGTGGTGCAGCATCGTCAGACCGATTGACCCCAGCGTGATGCCGATCCAGAAGAGATACGCAACCAGGTAAGCCGGGAAGAAGTGCTCCGGCCAGAGCCCCCACGCCAAGAACGACATCAGGAGCCCCCCGCAACCCAGGACGATCGCGACGAACTGAGCCCGGTCGAGCCGGCGCAGCAGCTCGTCACCAGCCATCATGTTGGTGCCGTCGATCGGCGTCACGGCGGGTTCTCCGGAAGGCGGCTCCGATCCTCCGCGGGAAGGTCGGATGCGATGGCATGCTGGCTCAACTGCAACGCCCGGATATACGCCGCGATGCACCATCGGTCGCGCGGGGGGATTCGCGAGGCATAGGAATACATCGTTCCGTGACCGCGAGTCATCACGTCAAAGAAATGGCCGATCGGTTGCTTGCGCAGCTCGTCATTGTGAAACGACGGAGGCGGGTTGAACCCGCGGCGCACGATCATGCCTTGCCCGTTTCCCAGCTCGCCGTGGCAGGGGGTGCAGAAGATGCCGAACCGCTCTTGGCCGCGTTCGAGCACCGACCGATCCAAGGGGAACGGTAGCGCATCGGCGAGCTTGCCTGCGGTTTTGCCGGTGGTGAAAAGCTCGGAAGAAACGATCGTCGGCTCGCGCGGATCTCGGCGCGGGACTGTGCCTGGCTCAAGCGGGCGCGCCGACGTGCCGTCGTCAAAAAAGCCGCTGGCGGCGTACGGCTTGTAGCGCGGCTGATCGTACATCTCGCTGCGGCAGCCGGACAGAACGAGAACGAACCAAAGGATGAAGGATGAAGGATGAAGGATGAAGTAAGACCCTGCGCGGCCGTGTGACTGATTGCGCCGGGACGATGCCCCCTCACCCGGCCTTCGGCCACCCTCTCCCCGACGGGGCGAGGGGAAGAAATCGGCGAGTTGCCGCGGCACCTCGTCAGAACAATCACCGGTGGTCAGCGTGCTCATGTTGCCCCATCTTCTAAATCGGGAATCTTCAAGCCGGAACCACCGAGATGTCCTTGGGAGCATGCTCTTCCAGAAAGCGGCGCGCTCCGTCTAGCTCGAACAACGGGTCGCGCGCCTGGAGGCAGAGAAAGAACCGGTTGCGTGAAGCCAGCGCAAAACTCGGCACATTGAACACGGGATGATGCGGCCGCGGCAGTCCGTTTAACCCCAGCATCCCCAGCACGGCCGCCAGCGCCGCCGACAAGATGGTGAGCTCGAACGTGATCGGCATGAACGCCGGCCAACTATTGTAAGGGCGGCCGCCGATGTTCAGCGGAAAGTGCACCACCGCCGAGAACCATTGCATGAAAAAGCCGCCGATCCCACCAAGCAAACCGCCCAGCAGCACGACTCGGGCGATCCCGTTGTGATGGAACCCCAGCGCCTCGGCTAGCCCGTCGACCGGGAACGGAGTGTATGCTTCCATCATCCGATAGCCTCGCTCGTAGGCATGCCGGGTCGCCGCGACCAGATCGGCCGGCTTCTCAAACTCGGCGAGCAGTCCATACACCGGAGATGGGGCCGGCACCGTAGTCATGGTGCGGCCTCCTCGGGACCTGCGGGCCGGGCGGGGTGGTTTCGCTCGTGCTGAGACTCATAAACCAGCTCGCGCATCTCCGTGATCGAGATCACCGGCAAGAACCGGATGAACAGGAACATCAAGGAGAGGAACAGTCCCAGCGTGCCGTAAAACGTGGCATAGTCCCAGATCGTCCCGTGATACATGCTCCAGGACGACGGCAGGTCGTCGCGATGCAAGCTGGTCACAACGATCACGTATCGCTCGAGCCACATGCCGATGTTGACCGCGATCGAGATCGCCCAGAGCAGGTAAGCACTCCGCCGCACGCGGGACGACCACAGAAGCTGGGGGATCAGGACGTTGCAGCTCATCATCATCCAGTAAGTATGAGCATAAGGCCCGAGCGGCCGGTTTTTGAGCAGAACGAATTTCTCGTAAGGGCTCTGGCCGTACCAGGCCATGAACGCTTCCATCAGATAGCCGTAAGCGACGATCATTCCGGTGGCGAGCAGGACCTTGGCCATGTTGTCGAGGTGGCGGGCCGTGATGAAATCGTGGAGGCCGAAGGCCGCCCGCAGGGGCACAGCCAGCGTGATCACCATCGCAAAGCCCGAAAAGATGGCGCCGGCGACGAAATAGGGGGGAAAGATCGTCGAGTGCCAGCCAGGCAGGATCGCAACCGTGAAGTCGAGGGCCACGATCGTGTGAACCGACACGACCAGAGGAGTGGCCAGGCCCGCCAGCAGCAGATAGGCGGTGCGGTAGCGATGCCAGTGCCGGGCCGATCCGCGCCAGCCCATCGCCAGGAATCCGTAGATGTACTGGGCCCAGCGGTTCCTGGCCCGATCGCGGAGCGTTGCCAGGTCGGGAATCAGCCCGACATACCAGAACAACAGCGAGACAGTCGCATAGGTGGAAACCGCAAAGACGTCCCAGACCAGAGGACTGCGCCACTGGGGCCAGAGACCCATGGTATTGGGATACGGCAGCAGCCAGTAGAACAACCAGGGGCGCCCGAGGTGCAACAGCGGAAACAGCCCTGCGCACGCCACGGCGAACAGGGTCATGGCTTCGGCGAACCGGTTGATCGAGGTGCGCCAATCCTGCTTGAACAACAGGAGGATCGCCGAGATCAAGGTTCCGGCATGGCCGATCCCGATCCACCAGACAAAGTTGATGATGGCGAATCCCCACATCACGGGGACGTTGATTCCCCAGATCCCGACCCCGCGGACCAGTAGCTCGGTGATCGCGGTCAAGAGGACCATCGTGAGCAGGAAGCCGATGCCCATGCCGAGAAACCATCGCCAGTTGTAGGGCCGGATCAGCACGAGCCGCACTGATCTTGTCCGTCACCGAGGCGTACGTGTGGCCGGGCGCAGGATCGGCCCGGCTTGCCCTGAGCCGGCCGATTCAGGATCGCTGGGATTCATCGCGAGGCAGTGCCTCGATCTCGGGGTTGGGATTGCGCAGCTTGGCCAGGTAGGTGGTGCGGGGCCGGGTGTTGAGCTCGGCCAGAAGCGCATAATTGCGCGGGCCGGCCTTGGCCCGGGAGACCGCGCTGCCGGGGTCGTTCAGGTCGCCGAAGACGATCGCCCGGCTGGGGCAGACCGCCTGACAGGCCGTCACGACCTCGTCGCGCACCAGGGGACGATTCTCGACCTCGGCGTTCAACCGCGCACCATTGATCCGCTGCACGCAGTATGTGCATTTCTCCATGACGCCCCGCCACCGCACGGTCACATCCGGGTTCTGCATCAACTTCAGGCTCGATGCCGTCATGTCGGCGTAATGGAAGAAGTTGAAGCGCCGGACCTTGTACGGGCAATTGTTCGAGCAGTACCGGGTGCCGACGCAGCGGTTGTAGGTCATCTCGTTGAGCCCCTCGGCGCTGTGCGTCGTGGCTCCCACAGGACAGACGACCTCGCACGGGGCTTTCTCGCAGTGCATGCAGGGCACTGGCTGAAAGTCGATCTTGGGGTTCGACGTGTCCATTCCTTCGAAGTAACGATCGATACGGATCCAATGCATCTCGCGGGAGGCGAGCACCTGCTCGCGGCCAACGACCGGGATGTTGTTCTCGGCCTGGCACGCGGCGACGCACGCTCCACAGCCGATGCAGGTGTTCAAGTCGATCGCCATGCCCCAGGCATGGCCTGCGCCCTCTTCGTGTTCGGCCTGGGGAGCCGGGTCGGCATAAAGGCTCTCGGCATGCCCGGTCTCGTGATGGTCCTGGGCGAATCCGGGGTTTGCCTGAAACTGGCTGAGAGTGCCGGCCCGGATCAGGTCACGACCTTCCATGCTGAAGTGATGATGCATCGCCGCGAGCCGGCGGCTCTGGCCCGTTTTCAGGATTTCGAGGCCGCTCGAGAACCACAGTTGTTCCCAGGTGCGCAGGCCGTTCACGTCGACGCCGACAGCCGTACCGACCCGCCCGGCGCGGCGGCGGCCGTGGCCCAGCCAGACCGTGATCGACCGATCGGCCTGCCCGGGCATGATCCACGCTGGCATCTCCACCGAGCGCCCCTTGTACCGCAGCACCAGGACGTCTTCGTTTTCGATTGCGAGCCGGCGCGCCAGGGCCGGGCTCACGAGCGCGGCATTGTCCCACGAGAGCTTCGACAGCGGCTTGGGCAGCTCCTGGAGCCAGCCGTTATTGGCAAAACGCCCGTCCCAGACGGTCGGGTCTGGCCGGAACACGATTTCGAGGCTTTCCGGGCCAGCCGGCTCGGGTTCGGGGTCGGCAACGTGAGTGACCCGGGGCGATACCGATTTCGGGCTGGAATCCGGTACCGGCGATCAGCCCGGCTTCCAGAGACGTGCGCCAGGTGAGCTCGAAATCGCCGGGCAGGCCCTGGGTCTTCCAGTAGTCACGCACGATCTCCAGCCCCGAGCGGTCGGGCTCGCCGAGAAAAACGGCCAGGAGCTCGTGTGCCGACTTGCCCTTGTAAAGCGGTGCGATCAAGGGCTGCTGGATGGTTACCGTGCCGTCGAAGGCGCGGAGGTCGCTCCAGGATTCCAGGCAATGAGTTTGTGGGATATGCCAGTGGCACATCCGCGCGGTCTCATCGTCGTAGAGGCCGAGGTGGATCCGCAGTTTCGTCTTGCCGGAGCCGAGCGCCTTTCGAATTCGAGATCCCCCGGTGCGTCGTAGGCCGGGTTACCGTCGAGGATGATCAGGGTGTCGACGCCACCGGCCTCTATATCGCCAGTGAGGTCGTGGATCGAGCCGGCCATGCGGCCGGCCACCGCATCAACGCGCGGCAGGTACTCGACCGTCTTGCCCGTGTTTCCGAGGACATCGTTAATGAGATGTGCAAGTGCACAAACCTCGGGCGGCTGAGAGTCGCCAACGAGGACGAGGCTCCTGCCGCGATGGGACTCCAGGTCGCGCACGACCGCGCTGATCCAGCCGGCATATTGGGCGATCGGGCCGGAAATGGTCTGCCTGGCTGTCGCCGGCACCGCCGACCCGCAGTGCATCGGCAATGGCCCTGGCAAACGGAGCGATATCTCGCGCCGGCACGGCCAGCCGGTGATCGGCGGCCGCCCCGGTCAAGGTCGGCGAGCACTCGACGACATAGAGCCGGTTCATCGGGCCCTTTGCCTGGCCGTCTCGTGGCTGACGCCGGCTGGCAAAGGCGCGAGCGTCCTTGAGCCGGCCAGGGCCCCAAGCCAGGAAGTCGGCATCGAGCGCCACAATCACGTCGGCCCGGTCGATGTGGAAGAGCGGCTCGACGTCCTCGCCGAAGACGAGCCGGCAGCCCGCGTGAATCGCGTCGCGCATGACCGGCTCGTAGGCATGCCACTTCGCCTCGGGAAATTGCGCCAGGAGCCGCCCGAGTTGATCGGCCAGCGTCGGGGAGGCAACCGTGCGGGTGAGGATGCGCAGCCCGGCACCTTTCCTGGTGCGCAGTGATTCGCGAAGATCAAGTGCGAACGTTAAAAAGTGCTCCCAGGTGTCGATCCGTCCATTGCGAATCACAAGCTGGGATCGATCGGGGTCGTAGAGCCCGAGAAGGGCGGCCTGCCCGACGGCGTCGGTGGCGCCCAGGCTGGCTGGATGGTCGGGGTTCCCCTCGACCTTGATCGGCCGCCCCATCTCGCTCTTGACCAGGACACCGCAGGCAAACCCATCCAAGGGCACCGCCGTGGCGAAGAACAGCGGTTTACCGGGGACGATCTCTTCTGGTGCCTGAACGTAGGGAACGATCGATTCGGCCGGCTGATAGGCACAGCCGCCGATTCCGCCCAGCGCCAGCGAGGCCGCCATCAGCCGCAGGAACTCGCGCCGGCTCGGCTCATCGAGCGAGTCTTCACCCGGCTCGGGAACGACTCCACGCGGGACGGCGGAAGCCAACGGCAACTCCGCCCCCTCACCCGGCCTCCGGCCAACCTCTCCCCGATGGGGCGAGGTGCAAGGAGCGGTCTTTCCGGCGAGCTCTTCCAGACTCTTCCAGAAGACCGGACCGCTCGAAACGATCGGAAGTGAGATTCCGACTCCCGGCCGCGCGGACTGCCCATTTGCACGCTCAGGTTGTTGTGTCATCGGTGGCATACCGAACAGTTGGTGAGTCGATCGACCTCGATGTGGTTTCTTTTGACGAGCTCGCGCCCTTTTTCGAGCTGCTCGCCGGCCGAGACAACCGGGTCCATGCGGAAGACGTCGCTCTTGTCTCGCAAGTGGCGCTCGGGATGACGATGACAGTCCAGGCACCATTCCATGGTCATCGGTTGTTCCTTCCACGTGAGCGGCATTCGATCAATGCGCCCGTGGCAGGTCACGCAGCCCACACCTTTCTGAACGTGAATGCCGTGGTGGAAGTAGACGAAGTCAGGGAGGTCGTGAACCCTCGTCCAGACCAGTGGTGTGCCACTGGCCAAGCTGGCCCGTACCGGCTCAAGCATGGGACTGCTTTCCCAGATTTGGGAATGGCACGACATGCAGGTGTGGGTGGGCGGCAGCCCGGCGAACGATGACGTCTCGACCGACGTGTGGCAATACCGGCAGTCGATGCCCAGGCCGCTCACGTGGTGCTCGTGCGAGAAGGGGACCGGCTGAGGGCGCACAACCCGCACCTGAGTCTGGTACGGAGACTGCATGAACAGGTAGCTCAGGCACACCAGGCCAAGCGCGATCACCAGAGCGCCGAAGATCGTCAGGCGCGACAGGGTGTTGGTGCTGGGGTGGAAAATCTGTGGCATGGGCGCTGCCCGCAGGTTGTCGCCATGACCCTGAACCCGTGTCTCCGCAAATACGATGCCGTATTCCTCGGGGGTGAGATCCCAGGCCGCGCTGAGTAAGACCACGGATTCGAGAGCACGCCGTTGTTTTTATCGCGAAATCGATTGACGCGAAAGGGCGCTCCGGGCTCCTGAACGTCATCCACGGATCAGTGGTGTGGCTCATCGCCGCCGATGGCGGATTTGATTTGGGTCAGCCACTGGAAACGGGCGAGTCATTGAGTGAAACTCAAGTGACACGCGAGGCGCAATTGCCCGGCGCAGATCATCATGAGCAAGACATTACACCAGTTTGGCAGGGTTTTATTCGACGAGCTCGAGCAGGTCGCCGTGCGCCGGGGCGGGTTTGCCAGCCTCGCGTGGGTGAACGGGAAGCTGGCCGAGGCGCAGCGCGGCGCCAGGGAGTTAAGAGACGAAGCGGCCGATCCAAACATTGATCTTCCGTCGCTGAGAAAGAGCGCCGACGAACGGGCCCGGCAGGCACGGGATGCGCTGGGGGTCGCGGCCCAGACGGCCGAGGCCGTCGAACAGCTTGGCCAGATCATCAGCGACATGGTCAAAACGGCACAAGAGGTTCAGAAGAGGATCAAGCCGCCTGACGTCGGCCAGGAGCATCCGGGCACCGCGAAGCTGCTCACGGATCTGATCAATGCCCTTTACGACAGGTTTCGACGGCCCAGAATCGTCTCGGGATGGGAAGAGCGCGTGCAGGAAGTCGAATCGAGAGTCTCCCAGCACGCGGAGAGCTGCTTGAAAGCCCGAGAAGCACTGGATGTTCAAGCCATCCGCGATCAGAACGAGAGAGTCCTGCGCGAAGCGAAATTCAAGCGCATTTGCCGTGTGGCGTGGGGACTCAAAGACCTGAACGACCTCAGCTCGGAGGACCGCGTGGTCGCGGAGGAGGCCCGCGAGGCTTTCCTCAAGGTGTCGCGCGAGAACGGGAATTCGCAGGACGTCAACCAGCAGGTCACTCGAGGCGCAGTGGTCCTGCGGTCCGACGATCTCGCCTCCGCGCTGGATATCGCCATCGCCGAGTTTGCCAAGGTCATTGCGGCCTTCAAGACGGTGGCTGAAGTGAAAAAAGGACCAGTGGTGGAGCTGGGAGGCCTGGTCGCGGCGCAGTCCGCCGGCTTGCGGTTCGAAATCTACGGGCTCGTCGAGGATAGAGCGCGGAAAGCGGCGATGCGCATGGGGACCGTCGGCCTGGCGTTCTCCGGTGGCGGCATTCGCAGCGCAACGTTTAATCTCGGGTTCCTTCAAGGCGCGGCGGCGCTTGGGATCCTCAAGCAGTTCGACTACCTGTCGACCGTTTCGGGTGGCGGCTACATCGGCGCGTGGTTCGCGTCATGGGTCCTGCGAGAAGGGGGAGGCCCCGCAGACGGCGAACCACCCCCCGACGTCAGTGAACGGACGTCTCGAGCACTCCGGAACGTCCAGTTCCAGCTCAGCTCGAGCCGGGCTCGCCAGGCGAGCGCACTGAGGCGCTGGGTCACGTCCGCCACGATCCGCGACGGCCGCGAGGAGCCTGGCTCATCGCCGCCCCTGGGACGCACCGTCGAGGAGGAACCCGAGGCGGTTTATCATCTCCGCGCTCACAGCAACTACCTCGCCCCCAGGATCGGTCTCCTGTCAATCGACACCTGGACGATGGCTTCGGTGTACCTCCGCAACCTTTTCGTGAACCAGTTCATCTTGCTGCCAATGATGCTGGCCATGATCGCGGTGCCACGGTTGCTCTTGTTGTTATTCACCCATAAGACATCAACTTCTATGATCAATATAGCGCGCGATTGGCTGGTCCGGCGCGACGGCTGGCCCCAGCTCGCGGTGCTCCTGGTGGCGATCGTCGCGGTCATCACTTTGCCGGAGCTCGTCGATTCTCTCGCACGGCGGATCGGCAGGCGGTTCGATCCGTGGAAAGCGGGGACGGTGACGCTTGTGCTCCTGGCGCTCGGCATGACGGCTGTCGTGAACGAGATCTTCAGGTCCATCTCCTGGTTGATCCCCCCCACCAGCCCAGGAACGGCTCCGACTTTGATCCGGTGGATGGTCGCCAATCCCTGGGCGACGGGGCTGGCGGTTCTGGTGCCCGTGGCGCTCGTGGCAGCCATCGGCTACAAACGCGTCGCCAGGCTTGCGCAGTGGGCTGGCGATGAGTCGCACGCGCGAGCCAGTGGATGGGCGATCCTCTCTGTTCTGGCGCTGGGAATCGCGGCGCTGGCCGGGTGGCTGCTGAAAGCGGCGAGCCAGGTTCCGGATCTTCTGTTCTGGTGGTTCACGGGCGACGCCGCCCTGTTCGTGGCGACACTGCTGGCGGCGTGCATGGGATTCTACTGGACGTATTTGACGGTGGCCGAGATCCGCCTGAACCGCGGATCCGCACCAGTGAGCGCGGCCGATCGCATCAGCCGGTTCGACGTGACCAAGCCGATCCTCTTCTGGAAGATCGTGATGCCACTGACCGTGGTATCGTTCGGGGTCAGCCTGTTATTCGCACGGCCAGGGAAACACTACTTCGTTTGCCCGCTGCCGGTTTTCGGCGACTGGTTCGTGCCGGCCAAATGGGGCGCGATGACGTACATGCCCGCGGTGTGTTTCGGCATGCTGGTCGGGTTCATGCGGGCCGTCTTGTCTGTCCAGATGAACTTGACAGAGAGGTATCGAAACTGGGGGGCCTTCGAGTGGGAGGGGCGCGCTTTCGGCATTCTCATCGGGGTTGATCTCGGGCGCGGGACTGGCGGCGGTGTTGTCGTGGCTGAGCGTGGCGGAGGCGGCCCACCAGAGTGGAGCGGGGGCGCTCATGATGGCGTTCGGTCCCTTGCTCGTGATGATCGCGATGGGTGCGGGCTCGGCGATTGAAGTCGGGTTGATCGGAGGCTACGGCGAGGAGGACATGCGCGAGTGGCGGGCGAGCCTGGGGGCGTATCTCCTCATCATCGGCACGCTCTGGGCGGTTCTCTCGGTCCTGTCGATCTTTGGCCCGCTCTTCTTCTGGTGGGCTGGGCGGTGGGTGGCCCTGGCGGCCGGAGCCGGCTGGGCGGTCACCTCGCTGTTCGGCGCGCTCGCGGGGCGCAGCGAAAAAACCAACGGCGTCAGGTCCAGCAAGAGCCCACTGGAGTACCTGGCGACGATTGCTCCGCCCGTGTTCTTGCTGGGCCTGGTCGTCGCCGTTTCGGTGCTGGCGGCCGCCCTGCAAGGCGTGCGCATTCCCGGTAGCGGCGCCCTGCCGGGCGCCGGTCAGCGGTTCCTGGAGGGGCTCTCAACGGCAGGCGCGGAACGAACCTGGACCATCCTGCTGGCGTCGGCGTGTCTGGCGGCAATCGCCTGCGTCCATTTGGACATCAACCTTTTCGGGCTCAACGCGTTCTACGCCAACCGGCTGGTTCGCTGCTATCTTGGGGCGACGCGGCCACGAGACGTGGCCGCGGATGAGCGGCCCAACTTTGCCCCCACCAACAGCCCGGGACCCCTGCCGACCCAACCCGATCACCGGTTTCGACCGCAACGACGATTTCTCGCTGCGTGACCTGGCCGTTGTCCGTTCTTGGGCCCGCGACGATCTGGTCGTCGACTACCGCGGTCCCTATCACCTGATCAACACGGCGATGAACCTCGTCGCCGGCAGCGAGCTCGCCTGGCAGGAGCGGATGGCCGAGTCGTTCATACTCAGCCCGCTTTATTGCGGGAGCAAGTCAACCGGCTATCGCCGAGTCAACATCGTGAGGAGCGACCTCGAGGACGACGAGGTCAGACCCGATGAGGTGAAGCTGGCACCCGGCCACGAAGTGCCCGGCTACGGCGACAACGTTTTCCTGGGCACGGCCATCAGCGTCTCGGGCGCCGCGGCCAGTCCCAACGCGGGCTACCATTCGTCGCCCCTGGTCACGATCCTGATGACCATGTTCAACGCACGCCTCGGGCTCTGGTTTGGCAACCCCGCCCGGCCACAGTGGCGGCGGTCGGGCCCCGGATTTGCGTTCTACCTCCTCGGCGAGCTGTTCAGCCGCACGACGAGTAAAGGCAGATATGTCTATCTCTCCGACGGTGGCCACTTCGAGAACCTGGGTGCCTACGAGCTGGTCCGCCGGCGGTGCCGGTACATTGTCGTCTGCGACGCTGGGGCCGATCCAGGGCACTCGTTCTGGGACCTCGGCAGTCTGGTACGCAAGTGCCGCGAGGATTTCGGCATCCGGATCGAGATCGACGTCAGCCCACTCGCGAAGAAGGAGGGTACCGGTTACGCGAAGTGGCACTGCGCCGTGGGGCAGATCCACTACGACGAGGTTGACACCGGGGCTTTCCCCGGCACGTTGCTCTACATCAAGCCGTCATTGAGCGGCGACGAGCCGTCGGACGTGCGCAACTACGTCCTCGACCATCCGGCTTTTCCCCACGAGTCGACGGCCGACCAGTTCTTCAGCGAGTCGCGGTTCGAGAGTTACCGCGTGCTTGGCGAGCACATCGCGCTCAACGTTTTTCGCGACGTGGTGCGCGACGTCGGGGCCGACGCCAGTCCCGCATTGCTCTTTTCCAGACTGCGCCGGCGCTGGGCCCAGGCCCCTCCCAACCTCGACGAGGATTTTCTCGAGTCCATGAAGCCGTTCGTCAAGATTCACGAGGCGCTGCGCACGGACCCGAAACTCGAAGGTCTCAGCCGGGAGCTTTACCCGAGGCGCGGCCAGGTCGCCAGCGAGGGCACGCCTCGCGCGGCGTCCGCACCTTCGGGCGACAACCGCGCGCACGTCCACGCGGTGATCGAGATGCTCCAGGCAATGGAGAACGCGTGGATCGCTCTGAACCTCGACGACTATTCGGACCACCCACTCAACCGCGGCTGGATGAACGTGTTCCGCCGCTGGATCAGCTCGGACATCTTCCAGGCTCACTGGCCCACGGTCCGCGGGGAGTTCAGCGAAGGGTTCGTCCGGTTCTGCGAGTGCGAGCTCAATCTCATCGTTCCCGAGCCGAGGGCGGTCTGGCTCGAGGGCGCCCCGGCCAGCCTGGCCCGAGCGACGATCTCGGATTCGCAATTCCGCGAAGGCCTGTGCGAGCTCGACAAGGAATTCTCGCTCGAGTGGCCTCACGTCGTGCTCCCCGAGATCCGTGATGGACGTATTGGCCTGGGCGACCTGTTCAACCACGCTTGCAAACACCCCCCGGAGCCGGGCAAATGGCCGATGGCTGCTCTGATCGTCCCCGGGGAGTCGCCACGCGACGTGGGGCGAACGTCCGAACCGAGCTACTATGGCGTGGTCTTCGCCTGGGGATCGTCCGACGGCGCGGTCGATCTGGTGGTCTGGTTGCGCGGCGCTTATCGAACGCTTGGCCTTGGCGGCGCCGTCAAGAAGACACTCCACGAGATCAAGGACGACCTCAAAGTGCTCAAGGACAACGGCTACACCCTGCGCACCCGGTACCCGAGCGACGACCGGAGCAAGGGGAAGCAGCGGTGGCAAAGGATGCTCTGGACCGACTTCTTCCGCAATCAGGGCTTCCACCGCGACGGTTCCGACATCCTGGGCAACGACCCGGATACTCTCATTTGCCGGTATGAGCCGCGCTGACTAGGGCCCCATCAATCTTCGATTGGGGGGTTGTTGGGCGTGACTCCCCGGCCTCCGGCCGTGGGCCCGCCGACCCCGCCCAGGGCGCGACCGAAGGTCTCCAATCCTCCGACCCCCCAATCGAAGATTGAAGAGTCACTAGGGCTGGCCCGGTCACCCTGACCCTTTCGTTGGGAAAGGCTATGCGAGCGCATCGCACGCAGTTCACGATCCGAAGTTTGATGTACCTGGTCGCGGTCGTGGCCGGGCTGCTTGCCCTCGTGCTGCTGTGGCGTGATCTGCTGCCCGTCGTGATCGCGGTGATCATGCCGACGGCATGCTTGAGCGGCCTCTTGGGTGAAATGCCTCAAGAGCGGCGAGAATGGCGTCATTGGATTTCGGCGGCGAGGCTCGGCCTCATTGTTCTCGGCGCAGGTTGGCTATGGGCTCGATCGGTGATCTCGTACTTTCAGCGGCAAGAGGGGTATGTCGCTATTGGTGGGGCGAGCCGAGGGACGCACTTTGAATTCTGGGGCCTGACTCTCCCGAGCACGGCGACCGGCATCTGCCTGGTTGTGTACGTCTCGATTTTGGTTCTGGCGTGCGTGCCTCGGCGGCGTCGCGCACTGTTGTGGTTCGTCGTGGCATACGCAGCGTCGCTGGCGGTCGCTTGGGTCTTCCTGTTCGCAGATCTGGGCTTCGAAGCTTTCGATTGAAGTCGCCGGTCGACCGGCCTGTCGCGCCGTGGGATCCTTCGGGGCGAAAGCGTTCTGGCGCAGCACCAAAACCTGCGCCATGGTTGCGACTCCGAGAGGAAGAGTAACTCGCGTCGTTACGGGAACCTCTCGCATCAGATCGATCGGGTCGGGGGTCGTTTGTCAGAAGCGCCGGATCGCCCGAATCGGAATCATTACCCATCCGACGCCTGGAATGTACGCCATCACGTACCGGGAATTTCGATTTCCATAGCCGCCGTAGCCGTAACCCCGGTTGCCGTAGCCTCGGTTGCCATATCCATAGCCGGAGTTCCCGTAGCCCCCGGACCCGAAGACGTTCGAGCCGAAGTTGCGGATGCCCGACAATCCGAAACCACCGCCGGCCCCACCGTTGTTGAGAGACAGGTTTTCGTTGATGGAGCTGTTCCTACGGCCCTTGTTGTTGAAAGCTCGCGGTCCGGTCATCGCCGTTCCATTATTTCCGTTGGGGTTCGACCGCGTGATTTGACCTGATCCGCGGTGGTTGAAGGCAGTACCGGCGCCATGCGCCATGGCGCGGTTCGCTACGGCGGCGTGATGACCTCCTGATGCGTGATGGGCACCCCCACCATGGTGGACCGCGCGTCCGGAGTGCCCCCCGCCGTGGTGCCCGCCGCCACCACCGTGATGTCCGCCGCCACCGCCGTGGTGCCCGCCGCCACCGCCATGATGGCCACCACCGTGTCCTCCACCATGCCCTCCCTTCGCCTGGGCCATGCCGGCTGGCAAAGCCAGGGCCGCCAGGGTCAACAACGTCGTCCCGATCACCCGCAAGAGCGGCATCTCCATGGTGCGCATGACGTCCTCCTCGGCAAGACGCTCATCTCTAAGGATTAAACACCACGCTTTGACACAAGTTTCTACGACGGCCCCGGCCGAAGGGTTGCGAGGACGTCGGAAATATCGATGGGGGATGATTTCTCACCGATTGTTCGCCCGCGACTCACTCACTCGATGACCAGCCGGCGTAATGCGGGATTGCCATGGCGATCGAGCGCGACCTCCGCCCAAAGTCGTCGGTTTTGAACGGCGTTCTCGTAGTCGTGACCGGTCCCCTCCTGGACATAAAAGGACTCGATGCCAAAATTCGCCCAGCCGTTGCCCTGGGCGGTTCCACGGATGAACACGCCAGACGTCGGCGGGCCGGCAAGGAACTGGCCGGCGCGAAAGTGGCGACCGTCGGCGTCGGGGACGAGCGTCACATAGACGGATTGACCCGCCTCGAATTGTCGACCGGGCGCCCGGTTGATGGCATAGCCGAGCGTCACATAATCCCCCCGGAACATGTCGCGGGGGTCGACCGGCTCGACGCGCAGCAATACTGTTTGCGCATGCAGATAGGGTACAGTACGTCCGAGGATCATCGCGACCAGGATGAAGAGTTGGAACAACACGGCGGCCGCAACGGCTACGCGGTCGAATCGAGGGGCGAACGCAAGCAGACCGCCTGACGCCTTGATCGGACCGACCTCGCTGTCGGTCAGCGACGGCGCTGGCATTGGCTCGTGAACGGGTGGTTCGAATTCAGGGTCGTCAGCCAAGGGACACCGCCTTCCGGTTTCGCCAGTAAAGTGCCACGCCCAGGAGTGCTCCGCCGCACAAGAAGAACATGAGCGACGCACCCAGCATCCCACCGAACGCGCCGAACAGGTCGACATAACGAAGGACGGCCCACAACAGCAGGTAGGCAACCCCCACTCCGAACGCCCGGCCCCGGTCTTCCGCCAGGCCGAACCGGATCAGCCAGAACGCGAGCCCGACCATCGCGATGTTGGCCGCAATCGTGGGCAGCCAGGCCTCGTTCGCCGACGTTCCGAACACGGCGAGGACGGCAAACAACCCGAGCAATCCAAGTGCGGCCGACTGCCGCGCCACGATTTCCCAGAGCGCCGGGGTCAGCGAGCCCTGGGCCGGTTTCGCCTCGTCATGCCGTGTCCTCTGGAGGAAGTACGCCGCGACCAGCATGACAGCCGCCAAGATCAAGATCAGGATCATCTGCTCGACGCCGCCGGTCCAGCCGGCGCCCCCATTTCGGACGATCTCGTCGTTGAACTGGTGAAAGCTGAGCGGGATGAGCGTCGCACCCACGAGCGCGATGCCGTAAAACCGGTACGGGATTGCCATCGGGCTTCGTGGCCGGTGCAGCCCGGCCACCAGCAGCATGAGCGAACCGACGGCCCCGATGAAGAAGGTCGGGTTAGCCTGGAGCTTCCAGGCGATCGGCTGAAGCACAACCCACCAGGCCAGAAGCGGCACGTAGACTCCCACGGTGGCCGCCGAGCTCTTGCGGTACGCCCACCAGAGCCCGGGCGCGACCAGAAGCGGCAACGAATACCCCGCGCTCGGGACGCCCAGGATCAACCTCTGGAGCGACAGGACCTCGAAACCAACCCAGAGAGCCAGGAGCGCCGCGAAGAGGAGATGGAGCAGCACCGTGTCCAGGAGCAGCGCCAGCGGCAGGACGCCAATGGCCCACCACCAGATCGCGTCGTAGTTGCTGGATTCGATGTGGAAGATCTGCGCGAGCAGCCAGATCGCCGAGCCATAGAACAGACAGCCCAGGAAGAAGGCGACCTCGGAGATGCGCCGCCAACCCAGCCGATAGCGGAGCTCAAACCCCGCGGCGTGGGTAGCGATGAGCGCTCCAAAAATCGCCGTCACCTTGAGCGACGCGGGCATCTGCTCCCAGTTGTAGCTGATCAAGAGGAGCACCCCGAGCCCCACCAGGACCGCCGCCAGAGCCAGGAGCACCAGCAGTCCCCTGCTCTGCTGCCGCGCCTGGAAGGTGTCCCGCGACTCGTACAGGCCCAATAGCGCAGCGCGCTCGCTCGTCGTCGACGAGCCCCATCGTCTGCCAGACCGCGATCTCGCCTTCGAGCCAATCGCGCTGCGATCGGGTGACCTCACGGCTCATGTTGCCCCCTCTCTGCCGACGCTCATCGCAACATTCGGGCTTCCTCATATCGAGAATATGCCCATCGACTGCGTCGGTGTGCCAAGCGGCGGCTTGGGTCAACTGGGAGATGGGAGCGCAAAGGTGTCAGAAACGGGGCCCTTGGGTCACTGGTACCTTCTCCCGCCCTGCCTCATTCGTCGGGCGCCCGTCCTCAATTGGCCGACGCCGCAACCCGGGCGCGGAGAACCTCGATCCCGCGCTCCAGCGTCGGATCGCGGTCGCTGCGGGAGGCAGACGGAAGCTCGACGAGCACATCAGGCGCGAGGCCGGTGCCCTCGAACGTCTGGCCGTCGGGGGTCATGTCGACCCAGCGTGAGAAATAGACCGCGAGGTTCAATTCCGGTAGATCGACCGGCTTGGGGTTGCCGCTGGCGCCCCGGGTACGACGACCGACCGTGGTCACCTGGGGCAGCGCTTTCATCATTTTCACGAAGCCTTCGCCGCTGCTCACAGCCCCCGGCCCGATCAAACAGACGACGGGACGGGTATACGGCTGGGGCGAGGCGACAATGGTCCGCGGGAAGCTCTTCGTGAATGCATCGTGCCCCGGGCCGTTGCGGTATTTGCTGAGCGCGTAGGTCGTCGCTGTCTTGCAGAAGAGGCTCGCGATCGCCTGGGCCTTGCGCTCGTCGCCCCCGTTGGCCTGGCGCAGGTCGACGACAAATCCGGGAACCTCGTGCAACGCCCTGATCGCGTCCTGGGCCTTGCGGACGCCAGACTCATCGGCCGCGCTCTGGCGAATCATCAAGAAATACCCGAATCCATCCCCTTTGGTCTTGCCGACGAGCGCAAAACCGCAGTCGACGCGCTCTTCCTCTTGCAGTGCCGCCAGGGTCGCCGCGCGGCTCCAGTTGCGCTCAAACGGCGGAGGCTTGTAACACCCCTCGATCCCTCCGGACGTCTCGATCCAGACGTGAATGTCTTTGAGGTGACCCAGCATCGCCTTGAGCACCGAAACGAACTGGCCTCTGTCCTTGGCCTTCAAACCTTGCGGCCGATAGAACCGCTTGAGCGCGTCCCAGTCGACATCCTTCTTCACGACGAAATAGCTGTAATTGTGGTCGACGGCCGTCCAGACGCGGTCGAAGAGCTCACCCAGCGTTTGCTCATCAAGGACCACGGGCTTCGGCTCGAGCTTGAGATCGCGGCCGCCCGACGTGAGCCCAGACCATTCGGTGCCGGGGTGATTCAGACAGCGAATCGCATAGACGCCGGCCGGGACGTAGATCTCAAATCGACCTTCTTCCGCCAGGTGGAATTGCTGAAAACCTTTGCCGCGCACTTCGAGAACGTCGATGGATTTCGCGCCCTTTCCGGAACCCACTCGGGTCGAGGACGGCGGAAAGTGTATCTCGCCGGCGAGAACCTCGCCTGGCACAAGCTCAAATTCGATGCGTTCCACTGCGCCGTCCTTGAGAGGATGCCTTTTCATCTCTTGCCCGCGGACGTACCCTTTCGCCTCGACCCAGATTTCCCGGACGACGATGGGCGTTTCCCCGCGATAGCGAAGCTCAAGCGCGTACGCGCCGTTTTGCCCCGTCTTTGTCTTGGGTAGTCCGCCCTCGGGGAGAGCGTCGGTCGTGCGATTGATCAGGACGGTTGCGCCGGCGATCGGCTTGCCGGCTGTATCACGCACGATCCCTTCGACTCGGGCCGATTTGATGTCATCGGCCTTCACCAGCTCGGTCGAAAGTCCGAGAACTGCGAAAACGATTCCTGTGTGAGCAAGTCTGGACATGTCGTTCTCCCCGGTGACCGTTCATGCCCAATCCGTCTGTCGTGCAGCAGTCGGCGTGGATCAGGTTTTGTATTTGCCCTGCTTGTTCGATCTTATTCTGCGAGTCATCGTGCGCCCATTTTCGCCTCGCTCAAGCGTCAATTCCCGCCGGAAGGCGGTCTCTACTTTGGGTGTTCCAGCCGCTCGAGCTCAGCCAGGGCGATTGTGTATTGAACGAACGCGGGATTGCCATGGTCGCGGACCCAGCGAAAGTGGGCGACGGCTTGGTCTTTGTGGCCTTTGAGCACGTGGTCGAGGCCGAGGTAGCATCGGGCTTCGGTCGTTTTGTCGTCATCGATCGCCGCAGTCAGGACCGCCGGCTCGTCGATCTCACCACGGAGCAGCTTCACCACCGGATAAGGCCATGCGAATGCGGTCAACTTCCCGGTCGCGACGTCGAGAAACGCCTTGGCTTCCACCCCAAGGCCGGCCAGCCGCGCCGCCAGGTGGCCGAGGATCACGGCATAGGTTGCTTGGTTGCCGTCGCCACCCCCGAGATCCAGGACGATCTTGAATCCGGCGACGGCGTCCGCGCGATGTAGAATCATCTGGGCAACGGAGCGGTTGAAATAGGCGTTTGCGTCCTTGGGCTCGAGTCGAATAGCCTCGCTGCAGTCGGCGATCGCCTTGTTATATCCCTTTCTAAATAACCACGCCAATCCGCGGTTTGTGTAGGCATTCGCGTACGTAGGGTCGATTCGGATGGCCTCGCCGAAGTCGGCGATTGCTTTGTCATATTCCAGTTTCGCGAACCAGACGGCGCCGCGGCAGTTGTAGGAGAATGCGTCGTCGGGATCGAGCTGAATGGCCTTGTCGTAGTCGGCGATCGCCTTGTTGTATTCCTTATTGGCGCACCGAGCGCCCGCGCGGTGGTTAAAGGCGAGCACGTACTCGGGATTGAGTCGAATGGCCTCGTCGTAATCGGCGATCGCCTTGTCGTACTCCATTTTGGCGGCCCAGGCGTTACCGCGGTTGTTGTAGGCCGATGCGTACCCGGAGTTCAAACGGATGGCCGCGCTGTAGTCGGCGATCGCCTTGTCGTATTCGTTCTTGGCGTACCAGGCGGCGCCCCGGCAGGCGTGGGCGAGTGCATTTTTGGGTTCGAGCCGAATGGCCTCGTCGTAGTCGACAATTGCTTTGTCGTAGTCGTTCGTGGCGAACCAGACCAGGCCGCGTTTGTTGTAAGCGTCTGCGTACTTGGGATTGAGACGGATGGCCTCGTCGAAGTCGGGGATCGCTTTGTCGTACTCGTTCTTGGTGTACCACGCGGCGCCGCGGTCGCTGTAAGCGAGTGCGAACTTGGGGTCGAGTCGGATGGCCTCGTCGAAGTCGGGAAACGCCTTTTCGTATTCTCTCTTGGCGGTCCAAACGGTGCCGCGGTTGTTGTAGGCGAGTGCGTACCTGGGTTCGAGCCGGATGGCCTCGCTGTAATCGGCGATCGCCTTATCGTATTCTTTCCTGGCATACCAGGCGACGCCGCGTCCGTTGTAGGCCGTTGTGTCCCTGGGGTACAGCTTGATGGCCTCGCCATAATCGGTGATCGCCCTGTCGTATTGCTTGTTGGCGTACCAGACCAATCCGCGGTAGGTGTATGCAAACGCGTCCTTCGGGTCGAGTCGGATGGCCTCGCCGAAATCGGCGATCGCCTTGTCGTTTTCGTTCTTGCCGGACCGGGCGATGCCGCGGCCGATGTAGGCCAGAGCCTGTTTGCTGTCGAGAACAATGGCCTCGTCGAAGTCGGCGGTCGCCTTTACGTATTCCTGCTTGACCAGCCAGATGAAGCCGCGGCGGGTGTAGGCCGCCGGGTTATTCCTGTTGGCGCAGGATCTCGCTCGTGAAATAGTCGATGGCCTGATCGTAGAGGACGACCCCGTCGGCCGTCACCCATCCCGCGGCGCTGCTGTTTTCATCCTTGAGCGCCAGCCAGGGGCCGCTGACCCGTTCGACACGGTAGACGCGACCGAGAGTTCTCGAGTCTGCGGCTGAATTGCCGAGCTTTTCGTTGTTGACGGCCTGGCTGCTCAATTGCAAGCCGGCGACAGACTTGGTGATGACCCGCTTGCCGACCCACTGCTGGCTGTTCGGCACCGGCGACCGCTGGCAGCTTGCCGACACGACAAGCATCAGGAGCGACCAGGCCAGGATGCCCTTTGGCGCACGACGACGAACCGACGCTGGTTTCGCCATGACAAGCGCGCCTCTGAAAGGGTAAAGGCTGAAGGATGAACAAAACGACTTCCGATTCAGCAGCTTCCTGAGTCGTCCCTTATCCTTCGTACTTCATTGTCCCTCGACGATACGTCAGGTGAACTGCGAAATCCAGACATCAGCCAGTGGCGTGCGAGGCGCGGCGGCACGGCATGGAGACGTGGCGGGTTGACTTCGATGGGAAGCCGGTGCAATTCGCTCGCCCCCTGTTCGGATCGTGCCTGGCGATCGATCCAGAGGGGGCGCCGGGCTGATGAAAAGTTGGCGTTAGCCGTCCCGGCGGGACGATCCTGAGGGCGGCGTTTTTGTTGCGCTCCGGGCCGATTTGATGTCATCGGCCTTCACGAGCTCGGTCGAAAGTCCGAGAACGGCGAGGACGATTCCCGCGCGAGCAAGCCTCGACATGTCATCCTCCCCGGCGACCGTTCGTGCCCAATC
Organism: uncultured Isosphaeraceae bacterium; assembly: GCA_963781785.1. Lineage (GTDB taxonomy): Bacteria > Planctomycetota > Planctomycetia > Isosphaerales > Isosphaeraceae > CAWAHD01. The sequence goes on from CAWAHD010000002.1 coordinate 4,747,459, forward strand.
CGTCTGTCGTGAAGCAGTCCCCGTGGATCAGGTTTTGTATTTGCCCTGCCAGTTCGATCTCATCCTGCGAGTGATCGACTGCCCATTCCGCCTGTTTCGGGCTTCAATTCGTGCCCTTGAGGGGTTTCGCCTTTGGATTCTCCAGCCGCTCGAGCTCAGCGACAGAAATTGCAAATTCGAAGAATGTGGGATTGCCATGGTCGCGGACCCACCGAAAGTGCCCGAGGGCCCTGTGCTCCTCGCCTTTGAGCTCGTAGGCGAGGCCGAGGTAACATCGGGCTTCGGTACGCTTGTCGTTGTCGACCGCCGCAGCCAGAAGGGCTGGCTCGTCGATCTCCCCACGGAGCAGCTTGACGACCGGATAAGGCCACGCATTGATTTCGAGCTTTTCGGGTGCGCTCTGGAGAAACGCTTTGCCTCTTGCTTCATCCCGGGTAAGACACGCCGCAAAGTGGCCGAGGATGACAGCATAAGTGGAGTGTTCACCCTTGCCGCCCTCGAAATCGACGACAGTCTTGAAACCGGCGACGGCCTCGGCGCGACGCAGGATCATCTGGGCGATGGAGCGATTCATGTAGAAATAGGGTTGTCTGGGGTCGAGCCGGATGGCCTCGTCGTAGTCTTTGATCGCCTTGTCGTATTCCCTCTTGGCGTACCGGGCGGCGCCGCGGTCGTTGTAGGCGAGTGTGTAGTTTGGGTCGAGCCGGATGGCCTCGTCGTAGTCGGCAATCGCCTTGTCGTATTCCCTCTTGGCGTACCAGCCCAGGCCGCGGTTGTGGCGGGCGAATGCGTTCTTGGGGTCAAGTCGGATGGCCTCATCGAAGTCGGCAATCGCTTTGTCGTATTCCTTCTTGCCGTACCAGGCGCTGCCGCGGTGGGCGTAGGCAAATGCGAACGCCGAGTCGAGTCGGATGGCCGTGTCGAGGTCGACAATCGCGGTGTCGTATTCCTTCTTGGCGTTCCGGGCGGCGCCTCGGCCGGCGTACGGAATTGCGTTCCCGGGGGCCAGTCGAATGGCCTCGTCGAAGTACGCGATCGCCTTGTCGTAGTGTTTATTGGCGTATAGAGCACGGCCTTGGCCCTCGTAGGCGAGCGCGAAGTTGGGTTCGAGTCGGATGGCTTCGCCGTAGTCCGCGATCGCCCGGTCGTAATTCATCCTGTCGCACGAGGCGTTGCCGCGGCGGGCGTAGGCATCTGGGTTCGAGTCGTCGAGTCGAATGGCTACGCCGAAGTCAGCGATCGCCTTGTCGTACTCCTTTTTGTCGGACCAGGATTGGCCGCGGTTGACGAAGACGAGTGGGTTCCTGGGGTTCAGTCGGATGGCGTGTCCGAAATCGGCGATCGCCTTGTCATATTCTTTCATTCGGGCCCACGCGACGCCGCGGCTCGCCCAGCCAAGCTCGCTGTCCGGCTCGAGTCGGATGGCTTGGCCGAAGTCGTTCATCGCAATCTCATACTCATCTTTGTCGAGCCAGATGTTACCCCTGCAGATGTAGGCGGAGGCGTTGTGCGGGTTGGCACGAATCTGCTTGGTGAAGTAGTCGTCGGCCTGGTCGTACGGCACGACCCAGTCGGCTGTGACCCAGCCGACGACGGTGCTCTTCTCGTCGTGAAGCTTTAGCCAAGGGCCGTTAACATCTTCAACGCGGTAATTGCGCCAGACATACGTCGATTCAACGGGCATGTCTTCTTGATCCTCTGATTGCCGACTCGCAGAACAGCGCCAGGCCTCGTGATGACCCGCTTGCCGAGCCACCCTTGGCCATTCTGCGCCATCGTCTCTGGGCCAGGTACCGACAACACTAGCACCAGAACGGCCTGCGCCAGGGGGGCTATCTTCGCACGACGGCCAACCGACTTCGAGCTTGCCATGACAAGCCCCCGACCGAAGGAAGGACGGAAGGATGACGACCGAGGGCGGAGGACAGACGAATTCTCTCGCGTCTTCCGCCTTCCGCTCCATGATCGACGATACGCCGCGTGGTCTGCGAAATCCAGACATCAGCCAGCGGCGTGCGAGGCGCATCCTGAAATCACCTGAGCGCCGCAATTTGCTTGCAGCGAGAAGAGTGTCCCTTCGCGTTCCCAATGTCATTCGACAGGCCACCGTGGATTTGGCTATGATTGAGCAAGAGGAGAACCACGACGCACCGCCGAGAATCCGTTCGTGGTCTATGAGATTCGATACACAGCGACGGCATTGGAGCATCTTCGCGGTCTGTCCGCGCGGGACCGGAGAACGCTCGTGGACGCGGTGGATGACAACCTTCGACTCCAGCCCGACGTGTCCACTCGCCACCGTAAGCGAATGCGGCCGAATGCCGTGGCGCCCTGGGAGCTTCGAGTTGGGGACTACCGAGTCTTCTACGATGTCCAACCCGGGGCTGAGGAAGCCGACAACCCCGAAGTCGTGGTCCTGGCCATCGGCCTCAAGACGGGGAACCGGGTCTGGATCGGCGGCGAGGAGCATGAGCTATGAAGACGATCGAAGTCGCCCAGGCGACAAACTCGCTGGGAGAATATGCCCGCGAGCTCGAGCAGGAGCCACTGGTCTTGACCGAGGGCGGCCATGCCATCGCCGCGCTCTTTCCCATTGGTGACGATGATCTTGAATCCCTGGCGCTGAGTCTGAGCCCGAAGTTCCGGGCACTGATCGAGCGCGCGCGAGCGGAATACCGGAACGGCGCCAGCCTCTCGGCTGAGGACGTCCGGCGTGAGCTGGGGATCCCGTGATTCGGTCTGCACCCGACTCCACAGCTCATCTCTAGTCACTTCGCACCGTCTTTGATGCGTTTGGCCGCGGCCAAATCCGCGTTGACACTGGCCTCGACGAGCGAGAAGAAGTCGGCGAGCGTGCCGAAGCCCTCGGCACGGAGGTCGACCGACCGGTCGTCGTGGCCGACGCGGAGGTTCGCCAGAAGCGTTTTGTTGAACGCGCGGAACACGCGATCCTCGTCAAATTCGGTCGCGGGGGTAGCGGGCTCGGGAGACGTCGTCATGGCATCCCGTCCGCTCTTCACCAGCGATTCGACCGCGCGGGCGATCGTGGCGCTCGCGCCCTCACCACAGGCCGCGGACGCGTGCAACGCAATCGCGTCGGCATCGTCGACACCGAAAACCCAGCGATCAACGCCTTTGAACAGGGACAACACCACGGCGTCATCGTGCCTGCCCAGGTCGTATTCCTTGGCGAACGCCCCATCCTGGTTATGGATGGCAACCGCCAGGATGCCGCGGCTGACCCGCTCCCAGTCCGGGCCGGTGAGATAGGCCGGAACGACCGGATTCTGGCGGCGGACCAATTTCTGGATCTCGGCTTCCTCGTCGAGAACGATCGTCCGGTCATCGGGCAAGTACACGCACGGGTTCATTCCCAGGAGCAGTTTCAAAGGCCCCAGAGCTTTGTAATACACGCGGTTTCCCTCCTCGACTTTGTGCAGCTCGAAGCCCCACTCGCGGAGAAACCTCGGCCAGTCGAACGGCGCGGTCGTGCGGATCGTCAAGCCTTTGAACGCCAAAGAGTGCCTGATCCACTCCTTGTCACCTGCGTATTTCGCGCGGCCGAAGCTCAAGCCGGCGGCGATCCACTCGATGTCGTCGAGGCTGAGTGTCAGGCGGTTTGGCGCAGCGAGATCGACCTTGCCCACCATTGCAAGTTCGGTGAGGAGGACCTGGCTGATCAGCTTGGGGAACCGAGCCAGCCCCGGACGGCGAAAGGTCGCCGCAGGGCGGCACGCGACCACACCCACCGAGTTCTCGGACGCAAATCGGAGGTCGAAGGGGGCCGCAACGCGCTTTCGGTCGTTGCGGGAGTTGGATGCCGGCGCTCCGGACACACCCGAGTGCTCGTCGTTCCCGGCGGCCCGAACCGGGCCGCGCCACATTGCCGCAATCACGGCCAGCCCGAGCAGACACACCGCCGCCGCCATCCTGCGCGAACCCGACCACGGCCGGTCCGCTGCCACGGATTCTTTCTGTAACATCTCGATCCTCCTGACCAGCGTCCCGCGAGCCGGGAGGAACGCCCTCGCCGGCCAGTACGAGCACCGTGCGTCCTGCTTGAGTGCCATGCAAGACAATGTACTGAGATAAGAGTCCCGCCCCCCTGCGAAACGGGCTCCCACCAGGTCGGCCGCGAACTCCTGTTGCAACAAGAGCCGGCCGGCCATCCAGCGAACCATCGGGTGATAGAAGTTCAGCGCCAGTGCCAGTCGTGCTGCCAGCCCCATCGCGTAATCCCGCCGCTTGACATGAGCCAGTTCGTGAGCCAGGACCGCTTTGCGGTCTCTTTGATCCCACGACCGCCAATCGTCCGGGAGCAAGATCACGGGATTTCGCCAGCCGGCCGTGGCCGGAGTGCACAGCCCGCGCACCTCGCAGATCTCGACCACTTGAGGGCAGCCGATCGCGGCCCGGACTTCGTCGAGCAAATCGATCAATTGCGGATCGTCGAGGACCGTGCCGCGACGCCGGCACAACCTCACGGCCCACAGTCCAAGAAGCAGGCGAAGCAGCCCGAACCCGGCTCCGATGATTCCGGCCACCGCGAGTGTGGTCCCCCATTTCCGAAACAGTGCCGCAGGGGCGGCCGCCCGTCGTTCGAGACGTTGGAAGAGATTCTGGATGGCTGCGAATGAGAGTGACAGGCGGCCGTCATGCCGGCGAGTCTCCAGGGACGGTTTTACACCATCGCTCTGGGGGTCGTTCGTGGTCGCGTCATGGTTCGTCTCGGTGCCCTGGGACGTAGCAAGAGCGACAGTTGATACGCCGGGCGAGACAGTTCTTGCGCGGGGCCATGGAAGGAAGGTCGCGATCGAGATCGCCACGCTGAGCAAGAGGCTGACCGCCGCCACCCACGCCCCCGAGGCCGCGCTGCGTCTTGATGCCAGCACCTGAAGGACGGCCGCCGGCACCATCAGGAACGAGACCTGCACGGCGGACCAGGCCATTGCCATTCCCAAGTCATTCATCGGCCGCGCTCCTTCACGAGTTTTTCCAGAACCGCCCGCTCCTCGGCCGTGAGCTTCCGCTGCTCGACGAGCCGGTAGAGCAAATCGGCCCGCGATCCCCGGAAGACCCGCTCGACCAGGTCGACCAGGAGCCTGCCGGAGACATCCTTGTACGACTTCGCCGGCCGATAGAGGAACGGCCGCTCGTGGTTCACCTGCTTCAAGAAGCCTTTGTCGTGCAGCGTGCGAACCAGGTTGGCGATCGTCGTGTACGTGCGATCGAGACCGGAGGCCGCGAGCTGATCGCGGGCTTCCGCTGCGGTCGTCTCACCGCACTTCCAGAAGACGTGCATGACCTCGAGTTCCCGCTCCGTCAGGTCCTTCGCCGGCGGCCGTCCCATGGTAGGCCCTCCTGTGGCCAGCTCGATTTGGTTTTCCAAATTTGGTTTTGGAAATCTAACAAACCGGCGGATTCTGTCAATGGGGACACTGACGAGAATACCGGCCAGTGGTGGGTCACTCGCCGCCCGGGGAATTCCTCGCTGGCGCGTCGGGCTCATATGGGACGACTGGTGAGCACTTCGCTCAGATCGCGTCCAGGCGTCCCGTCGAATCACCCAGGCGCTCGACCTTGTCGACCCCGAATCGGTCCAGCATGCTCAGGAAGAGGTTGTTGAGCGGCTTGGATTTGAACTTGGCGTAACGACCGGTCGTGAGACTGCCGCCTCCACTTCCCGCCAGGATGATCGGCAGGTTGGAATGCGTGTGCCGGTTGCCGTCGGCGTTGCCGCTACCGTACACGATCATCGAGTTATGAAGCAGTGAATGCCCGTCGACGTCCTTCACCGCATCCAGCTTCTCCAGAAACGTGCCAAGCTGAGTCAGATACCAGAGGTCGATCTTGCCGATTTTTTCCATCATGTCCTTCTTGCCCATGTGGTGGGAAAGGTTGTGATGGCCTTCGGAGATCTGGATCTCGGGGAATGTGCGGTTGCTTCCCTCGTTGGCCAGGAGGAAGGTGGCCACGCGTGTCGAGTCGGTCTGGAACGCCAGGACCATCATGTCGAACATGAGCTGAATGTGTTCCTGGAAGTTGGCGGGGATGCCGGCAGGGGCGAGCGCAGAGGGGTTGGGAACGTCTTTGAATCGCTCGGCCTGTTCCAGCCGGCGCTCGATCTCGCGAACGCTCGCCAGGTACTCGTCGAGCTTCTGCTGGTCGCTGGAGCCGAGCTGCCGTTCGAGGGCTCTCGTATCGTCGAGGACGAAGTCGAGGATCGACCGCTGCTGGTTGCGCCGGAGCTCGAGGTTATTCTTGCGTTCTGCGGGTGAGCCGGCGCCGAAGAGACGCTCGAACACCAGCCGGGGATTGGGCTCGGGAGCCACCGGCAAGGTGGGAGTGCTCCACGAGAGATTGTATTGATAGGCGCAGGAGTACCCCGAGTCGCACGACCCGGACTTGCGCACGCCGTCGCAGGTCAGCTCAAGGGAGGGAAACCGCGTGAGATGGCGGACGCGCTGGGCCGCCACTTGGTCGACCGAGACGCCCGCATGGATGTCGGCGCCAGCGGTCTTCTTGACCCGGACGCCGGTCAGGAACGTGCCGCTGGCCCGTGCATGGTCGCCGGGCCCGTCCAGCCCGCCGTACGCGTTCACCTGGTCGAGCCCGCCCAGCACCTGGATTTCCTTCCTCACCTTGTCGAGCGGCTTCAAGGTCTGGGTGACCTCGAACTCCTTCCCCTCCGTCTTGGGCCACCAGTACTTCTGGTGCACGCCGTTGGGAACGTAAACAAAGGCCATTCGCAGGGGTGCTCCCGTCGGCGAGGACGCCAGGGCGGCCGTCTTCGTCGCCTCGGCCGCCAGCCCGGGCAACCCCAGCGAATCCAGGGCCGGCAGTGCCAGCGCAACGCCCGCACCCTTGAGGAAGGAACGCCGGCTCAGGTCGAAATGCCGGCCGGCGGCAACCGCGCCTTCGTGCGAATGGTCGTGGTTCATGGCTTGGTTCGTGCCTGAAGACTGAGTTGTTGGTGCGATCCGGCCGATTCGGCGGCCGCGGCGGGTACGCTCCGCCGCTTCTGAAACGGTGCCGACTCGATCACTCCCAAGAGGAGAGCAGAAAACCGCCCGCCCTCCCGATCCATCCGCTCGACAATCTTGTCGACTGTCTCGACATCAAGGTAATCGAGACCGCGCCCAGCGCATAGGTTAACAGCTTTTCGGTGAGGCAACGATAAAAATCGAGCCGGTGCTTTTCCTTGAGAATGCGCTTCAGCTCGCGGACGTCATGAAAGGTTTCTCCCGTGATCAACTCGCCGGTGGCGTCGATCGGCTGTCCGCGCTCCTTGTCGCGCCACATGCCCATGGCATTGAAGTTTTCGAGCGAGAGGCCCAGCGGGTCCATCCGGGCGTGGCACGAGTAGCACAGGGGCTTGATGGAACGGTGCACCGCAAGCAGCTCGCGGCCGGTCGGCTGCCCGTCTTTTTTGATTTCTTTCTTGGCGTCTTCGAGCAACGGCACGTCGGCCGGCGGCGGGGGAGTGGGCGTGCCCAGGATGTTGTCGAGGATGAACTGGCCGCGCTTGACCGGCGAGGTGCGGGTGGGGTTGGAGGTGACCAGCAAGAATGAGGCGTGCGTGAGCACCCCCCCTCTGGGGCTGTCCTTGGGCAGAGACACCTTCTGCATCTCGCTGCCGCTCACATCATTGATTCCGTAGAACTTCGCAAGCTTCGCATTCAAGAACGTGTAATCGCCGTCGATCAGCTCGAGCACGCTCTTGTCTTCCTGGGCGATGTGGGTGAAGAGCATCTCGGTCTCGCGGCGGATCGCCCGCCGCAGGTCGCCGTCAAGCTGGATCCTTGCGGAGTTTCCATCCTGCCTGAGCACGGCCCGGGTATTGATCGTGAAGCCCTCGACGTCGCGCACCTGGAGCCATTGACCGACAAAGTTGCGCGTGAGAGCCTCTCCGCGCGCGTCTTTGAGCATACGCCTGGCTTGCCCTGCCAGGTTCTTTCTCAGCTCGCCGCGGCCGGCCAACTGGAACAGCTCGGCGTCCGGCATGGTCGACCACAGGAAATACGACATCCGGGACGCGAGGGAGTACTCATCGACGAGGGCATGCGGCTTGCCGGCGGGACCAGCGCGCGGATCGCTCTTTTCGACTCGAAAGACAAACCGGGGCGATGCGAGCACGGCCACCATGGCCCGGGCCACGCCTTGCTCGAACCGCTGGCCGGGCCGGCGGTAGATCGCTTCTGCAATCGAGGTCAAGCGGTCGATCGATCGGTCGTCGACCGGGCGGCGGAAGGCTCGGGTTGCAAACCGGCCCAGCACCTCGCGGGCGTACTGGTGACGCTCGGCGTCGGCCGCCGGAGGCTCGTCCCGGGGAAAAACCGCTCGTAGTTCCGCGGGCGCGTCCAGTGCTTGGGATCGAGCGGCCCCTGAAACTTGAGCGCGATGATCCGGAAATCGACCGAGGTGCGTGACTTCTCCTTCGGCGGGGTCAACGGCTCGAGCTCGAAGCTCAGCCGATGATCGCCGGCGGGCAGGTTCTGCTTGAACGAATAATGGTAGGCCTTGCCATCCTGCCAGGCGTAAGTTTCGCGCAACAGCTCCTTGTCGTCGAGCTTGAATGTCACGGTGCAGCGCCCGGGATCGAACTCGAACGATCCGTCGACCGCCAGCTCGAGGTCCAGCCGGTAGTCTCCGGCCGGGTCGGCGGTGACCAGACGAGACAGCTTCGCCTTCTTGTAAAACGTCAATCGGTCGCCGTTGCCGCGGCCTTCCGGAGGATGAAATTCAACCCCCCGGTACGTTCGCTCGGGCATCAGCCGCGAAACGGTCGGAACACCGGAGGCCACGATCGACTCGGCTGCCTGGAGATACTTTTCCAGGAGGAGCGGCGAGACCGTGAGCACATCGCCGATGTTGTCGAAACCATAACCCGAATCATCGGGCGGGAATTCTTCCTCGGCCTTGAAGTCGTAACCGGTGAGGTCCTTCACCGTGTTGCGGTACTCCACCCGGTTGAGCCGCCGGATCGTACCCCGGCCCGGGTCGGGATCGTCGGGATTGATCCCGAAGACGTCGCGCTTGATCCACTCGGCCAGGATCCGCACGTCCCTCTCAGGCGGGTGGGGCTTCTTCGCCGGGGGCATGATCCCGGCGCGGACGTTCTTGAGCACGTTCCACCAGAGATCCTGCTTCCGCACCAGCTCTTGGTCGGAGGCAAACCCGTCGAATGCGATCCCCCCCTTTTTGCTCCCATCGGCATGACAGCCAAAGCAATACTCGGCCAGGATCGGCTCGATCTTGTCCTGATAGCGGACGACGGCCGGAGATTCGCCGGCCGAGGCGCAGACCCCGCCCGCCAGGAGACCCAGCAGGCTTAGCACCCCCAGCCTGACCTGGCTTCGGAGCGCCGAAAACCGCCGCGTACCTGATCCGTCTGGTGACCGAAACTGGGCTGAACAGGCGGGAGCAATCATGGATGGAATCGTCACACGCTGACTGGGCGACGAATTTGGAGTCGAAAGCATTCTAACCGGAATGGCTTGCGGGTTAAACAATAATTGCAACCCGGCCATTCATTTCTTCGGAAACCTCGGCCCGTGGAATGAGCGTCGTTATTGGGAATCAGCGTCGAAGGGGGGCAGCCTGGACCGAGATCTTTGCTCGCGGAGCGATGGAAATCTGGCGGCCAGGGGCACCGGGCGTCAAGGTTGATCGTAGGCTTTGATCTCACGGACCCAGATATTGCGGAACCGAACGGGGTTGCCGTGGTCCTGGAGGGCAATTTTTCCCTTGGGCCCGTGCTGCGTGTATTTTGCGACGGCGCGGTAAGCCATCGCCCCGATCAGAGCGGTATGGTTGTGCACCAGAACGCCGTTGTGCAGCACCGTCACGTAGGCCGGCGTCTCGACCGAGCGATCCGGTTTGAAGTGAGGCGCGGTGAAGATGATGTCATACGACTGCCAGGTGCCGGGCGGGCGACTCGCGTTCACCAGCGGTGGGTACTGGCCGTAGATGGCGGCTGCCTGGCCATCGGCGTAGGTGAGGTTGTCGAAGCTGTCGAGTACCTGGATCTCATACTGGCCGAAGAAGAAGACCCCGCTGTTGCCCCGGCCCTGGTCACGGTCTCGAGCGGGCACCGGCGACGCGAATTCGAGATGGAGCTGGCAGTCGCCGAACTCCTCCTTGCTGGTGATCGCGCCGGTCCCCGGCGTGATGACCATCGCGCCGTCCTTGACGGTCCAGGCCGCCGGACGTCCCCGGCGGCCCTGCCAGTGCGAAAGATCGGTGCCGTCAAACAGGACGACGGCGTCGGACGGGGCCCGTCCGGGCCGCTCCTCTGTGCTGCACGTACCGGGTGTGATCACCGGCGGAATCGGCCGGTCGCCGTCGTGGACGTGCCACTTCCCACCGGGGAGCATCGGCGTGTCCTTGAATCCGACCTTCGGTTTATCCTGGCCAACCGAGAGCGAGCTGATCGCAATCGAGACGGCCGTCGACAGGGCAAGCATCATCAGTCTTGGTCTGGTCATGGTGAATGGGATCCCCCGGAACATTGCGACGATTTCCAATTCGTTGTCCATTCCAACCTGCCCGCCGGGCAAAGTCGAGGGACCGCCCTATGCGTGACGGGCGTTCGGTGAGGCGCGGAGGTTGGGCAAGACGAACGGCATAACGCGTAAAACCTTGGAAAGATGAAAAATTTTAAAAATCAAAACAGGTCCATTTTCAAGACCGATCCGGTGATGGTACAATCGTCGTGGGTCAGTTCTTATGCTCCGGCTTCCTCCCCTCCATTTCTAGCGGCCGAGCCGCGGAAGATGCGGTCATTTCGATGCAAAAATTCTTTGACAAGTGGACTCTTCCCGTTCTGTTCGTGTTGATCGGCGGCATCATCGGATGGGCGATTTGGCGACATTGAGCCACGAAGAGCGCACGACCCTTCTTACGCTCTTGATTCATCGCGGTATTCCTCGAGCCGAGGGCTTCGGGCCCGGAGATTGCCCGGTCCCCGATTCACCTTACTGCTTCTTTGGCTGAGGGGGACGCGGGGGTTGTGTGGGCTCTTCCGACGAGGTGTGGTCGTGTACGATCTTCCACCCCTCGGGAAACTTGCGGAGGATCACCGTGAACAGGCCGCCGGGCCGGGATTGATCGGGCATGGCCAGCCGCCAGCGGCCGCGGCCCAGCACCGATTCCGGGCCGAGCGGCTCGAGCTCCAGCTCCGAGAACTCGAGCCGGCCCATCGCCCGGCCTTCGGCCTGGTACCTCCGGCGATAGCGCTCGCGCATCGCTTCATAACCGACCAATCGCTGACCGCCTGACTGGAAGACGACCTTCGGCGAATTCCAGTAGCCCGTCAGGAACCCGTCCAGGTCTCCCTTGTTCCAGTCAGCCACCTGGCGATCGAGCACGGCACGCACAGCCCTCACGGCCTGCTCGGGATCGCTGGCTGCGCGCGCGACGGTATGGACCAAGAGCAAAGCGGCCAGCACACCAAGACCTGAACGACGCATTCTGATCGACATATCGATGACCTCCTTTTCTGTTATTGTGGTTGATCGACGAGGGCGGTTAGGCTCGGCGCGACCGGCTGCGTCCCTTTGCGGCGGCCGGCGGGAGGCAATGCGAAGGTCTGTGCCGTTGCCGCGACCAGGAGGGCAAGCAGCACGAACAGCACGTTAATCAAGCCGTGCCGGTCGCCCAGTAAGCCGAGGAGCGGCGCGCACATGCCGCCAACGCTCACGGCCAGCCCCAGGGTGACCCCGGAGGCCATGCCGACCCGGCGTGGCAAGTATTCCTGCCCGAGCACGACCAGGACGCTCGTGGGCAGGAAAATGCAAATGGCCAGAGGGACCAAGAGGGCCAGCGCGACCAGCCGGTCGGAGGTAGAGACGAGCAGGGTCATGAACACCGCGGCTCCGAGAAAGCCGGCGCGGATCACCTCGCGCCGGCCGAAGCGATCGGCCATCCAGCCGCCGGACAGCGTGCCGAAGATGCTGGTGCCGAGGAACACGGCCAGCGCGGTGCTCGCCTCGGCAGGACTCTGGTGCCACCGACTCATGAAGTAAAGCGCCAGGAACGTGTTGAGTCCGTAGAAGACGATCGACCGACAGATCGTGGCGCAGCTCAGGATGCCAAAGGCCTTCCAGTCGTCATCTCCGGCCAGGCTGGGGCCGCCGCCGTGCCTCGAGTGGGAGGGTACAGTCTCCCTGGCGATCGCCCCGGCGACCAGAGCCGCGATGATGCCGGTGGGACCCAGGAATGCCAGCAGTCCCCTGGTTCCCCACGTGACGATCACGACCTTGATGATCACGGGAGCGAGTGCGAACCCCAGGCCTCCGCCGACCGCGAAATAGCTCATGCCGGTGGATCGGCGATCGCCGCTGGCCAGGTGGGCTTTGCGCCTGCTTCGGGGTGGAAGGCCGCGACACCCAGGCCGCTCAAGCCGAATGCCGCCAACACCAGCCAGTAGCTCGCCGCCTGCGCTCCCAGGGTCAGGCTGGCACCTGCCAGCAGAATGCTCGCCGGCAAAAGCCAGGGTGACGCCACCCGATCGGCAAGCTGACCAAAAAGCGGCTGTACGACCGACGAGGTTGCGCTGATCGCAAAGACGAGGCTGGCTCCCTTGGCATAGGAGAAATGCCGCTGGGCCACCAGGAATGGAACCAGGGCCGGTACGATCCCCTGGCAAAAGTCGATCAGGAAATGTCCCAGCGACAGCAGGGCGATCGCCTGCTTGTTCATCAACGTCTCCTCTGACGGTTCCCGTGACGACTGATTTTTGCCATCATTGACGAATCGCGTAGCCGATGGGAAGCCAGCAGTCGGGGCAAGGCGGCCGGCCGGCCGACCGACCGGCCCGTGAGCCGTGAGCCGGTCGTGGGCATTGATCGATCGCGGTCCTGGCCGGTGGCACGATGGCGCTCTGACAGATCACCGCGGCGGCCCCCGCGGCGTTCGCTTCGGGAGTTCGATCGCCTCAGGTCGTCGAAAAATCGCGACAAGAGCATCAATGTTTCAGGCGGCACACTCGTGAACACGAAATCAGAGATCGTCAAGGACTGGCTGCCGAGGTACACCGGGCGCCCGATCGATGAGTTCGGAAAGTTTATTCTCTTGAGCAATTTCGTCAACTATGTCGAAATGTTTTCCGAACGATTCGGGGTCCCGGTGGTCGGGCGGGGGCACCCGATGCAGTCAGCCACGGCAAACAATTTGACGATCCTCAACTTCGGGATGGGGAGTGCGATGGCGGCGACCGTGATGGACCTCCTGAGTGCGGTCGAGCCCAAGGCTGTCCTGTTTCTGGGCAAATGCGGTGGCCTCAAAAAGACGAAAGTGGGCGACTACGTCCTGCCGATCGCCGCGATTCGGGGCGAAGGGACCAGCAACGACTACATGCCGGCCGAGATTCCGGCTCTGCCATCGTTCCGGCTTCAAAAGGCCGTCTCGGCGATGATCGTCAAGCACGGCCTCGACTACTGGACGGGCACCGTGTACACCACCAATCGCCGGGTCTGGGAGCACGACCAGAAGTTCAGGGAATACCTGCAGACGATCCGCGCCTCGGCCATCGACATGGAGACCGCAACGATCTTCACGGTCGGGTTCGTCAATCACATTCCCAAGGGAGCGCTACTGCTGGTCTCGGACAGCCCGATGACGCCCGAGGGCGTCAAGACCAGTCGTAGCGACAAATCAGTCACGGAACAATATGTGCGCAAGCACTTCGAGATCGGCATCGACTCGCTGATCGAGCTGCGCGATTCCGGAGAGTCGGTCAAGCACCTCCGATTCGAATCGTTCGGCGACGGAATTCGCCCGCGATCGAGACGTTCGTCATCGCTTTAGATCAAAGCCATGAATTCATTTTTTCTCAGCGGTTATATCGGGTTCCGGGTGATCGGCGTCCTCAAGCTGCTGAGTGGCGCAGCCGCATTTCTGCTGGGAATCGGAATCCTCCACGTCTTCGCGCACGACCCATTATCCGAGCTGGAACGGTGGACCGCCAACCTCGGCTTTGACCCCCAGAACCATGTCATCCACTCGATCATCTCCTGGCTGACCGGCATCGACAAGAAACACCTGAGAGCCCTCGCAGCAGGCACGTTCTGCTACACCTTCCTCCACCTGGTCGAAGGGATCGGGCTCATTCTCGAACGTCACTGGGCCGGTTATCTCGTGATCGGCGCCACCAGCTCGCTGATCCCCTTCGAGATTTTTGAGATCATCCAGAAGCGCAGTCTCCTCAGGCTCTCGTTTCTGATCATCAACGTCGGAATCGTCGTCTACCTGATCGCCTCGCTCCGCAAGCAGCACGCCGACCGGTCCCGACGCGTGGCCGAATGAGGGGCAGATGATGTCATTTGTCTGGCCTTCCCGGTTGCGCTATACTATGAACGCCTTACATTCCCTCTACCCGGAGATTGCAGTATGGCGACGACGGTGAAGTCGAACGAACATAAGAGCAAAAACAGGGGAAAGAATTGATGCCACGCACGATCTTACTTGCCGCCAGGGTAACCACTCGCAGATGGCCGGCCGTTGTTCTTGTGCTCCTGGCCTGGTCGGTGCGCTCTACCGTGCCGGCTTCCGCACAGACGCCGCAGACGGCGGCCGGCAAAAGAGACACGCCGGCCAAGCCGGCCCGTGCCACGCCCTCGAGAGCAAACGTGCTGCGCGGTGAATATGGCCCGTATCGTGCCAACAACGACTTGCTCTACTATCATCTTGACGTGCGCATCGATCCGGTGAAGCAGACGATCAGCGGCAAGAACACGATCCGGTTCCTGATGCTCAAGGACGACACACGGATCCAGCTTGATTTGCAGCCGGCACTCACTGTCGACAAGATCCTCCTGGGCGATGTGCCGCTCAAGTTCGAGAGGGAATTCGGCGCCGTCTTCGTCAATTTTCCCGAGACCTTGAAGGCTGGTCAGGTCTACGCCATTGACTTCTACTACTCGGGGAAGCCGACTCCGACGGGAAGGTTCGGGGGAATGGTATTCGGGAAGGACCGGGCAGGCTGCCCATGGATCTACACGTCGTGCGAGATGCAAGGGGCCAGCGTGTGGTGGCCCAACAAGGATCAGTGGCGCGACGAGGTCGAGTCGATGGACCTGAGCGTGACGATCCCCAGCAGGCTTGTGGACGTTTCCAACGGGAGGCTCGTCGGCACGAAGGACCTGGGCGACGGCACCACGCGCTGGGACTGGCACGTGAGCTATCCGATCAACAACTACTGCGTGTCGCTCAACATCGGCCACTATGTTCATTTTTCCGACAGGCTGGGCGACCTCACGCTCGATTTCTATGTGCTGCCCGAAAACGTCGAGAAGGCCAGGAACCAGTTTGCGCAGAGCAAGGGGATGCTCGAAGCCTTTCAGCATTATTTCGGCGAATACCCGTTCAAGAACGACGGCTACAAGTTGATCGAAGTGCCGTATGCCGGGATGGAGCATCAGAGTGCGGTTGCATACGGGAATCGGTTCCGAAACGGCTACGGGAGGGGCGACTGGACGGGCGTCGGGATCAGTCCCCGATTTGACTTCATCATCATTCACGAAAGCGGTCACGAGTGGTTCGGCAACAGCATCACGGCAGCCGACCGGTCCGACATGTGGATCCACGAGGGCTGGACGACGTATCTCGAGTGCCTGTACGTGGAGTTTATGTACGGTCGCGACGACGCACTCAAGTACACGAACGGGTACAAGTCGAAAGTGCAGAACAGGAGGCCCATCATCGGCACCCGCGGCGAGAACGTCTCGCCGCCGCAGGACCAGTACTTCAAGGGCGCCTTGTTCCTGAACACGCTGCGCAGTGTGGTGAACGACGACGAACGCTGGTGGACGCTCTTGCGAGGCTTGCACGAGCGGTTCAAGCACAAGAGCATCATGACGGAGGACATCGTGCAGTACTTCAACGGGGAGACCGGGAAGAACCTGACGCCGATCTTCGACCAGTACCTTCGGCACACGGCGATTCCCGTTCTCGAGTTGAAGTTCGACGACGCCAAGGGCATGGTCTCGTACCGCTGGAAGGCCGACGTCGAGTCATTTGCGATGCCGGTTCGCGTGGGGTCCAAGGGCAACTGGCAGGTGATTGAGCCGACGACAAACTGGCAAGACATGAAGACAGTGCCCAAGAAAGACCAGTTCGAGGTGGCGACGGACCTGTACTACATCGTCGTCAAGAAGAGCGCATCAGGGGCGTGAGCCTACGGTGGCGCTGGCCCCTCATCCCAGCGCTCTCCCCAAGGAGAGGGAGCCAGAAAAAATCCATCGGCCGCTGAAGTATGGTGGCAGGGCGGATCGCCTGCCTGGCAGGTGTTGAGAAACCCACTCCGACTGAGCGCCTGGCCCCCTCCGCAAGGGGAGGAAAGGGGCCGATGGCTCGCGCCATCGTCCGATCGCGCGCAACAAGGTCGGTTGTCCGAAGCGAGTCCCGGCCGTATGATAGACGAGAGGTTCGTGGCGGGATGCGATGGTCGCTGTGGCGCCTGGGCTACCACTTTCGGGTCGGGCAACCGGCCTGGCGGTTCTGGCTCCAGGGACGTGCCACGGAGGAAAGTCCGGACTCCACAGGGCGCGATGGTGGGTAACGCCCACCGTCCGGTCCGCCGCGCGGCCCGGATAGGGAAAGTGCAACAGAAAAGAAACCGCCTCGGCTCGGGCGTTTTTCGCCCGGGTCGCGGTAAGGGTGAAACGGCGAGGTAAGAGCTCACCAGCAGGCCGGGTGACCGGCTTGGCTCGGCAAACCCCATCGGGAGCAAGACCAAATAGGGAAGCAGAGCACGCTGAAAACCGCGAGGCAGCCGGTGAAAGCCGGATGGATCGCGAAACCAGCCGCTCACGGATCGGCCCGATCCGTCACGACTTCCGGGTAGGTCGCTCGAGGCGTGCAGGCAACTGCCGTCCCAGAAAAATGATCATCCGAGTCTCACGCCCCGCGGTGAAAACCTCGGGACCGAGGCTCGACAGAATCCGGCTTAGGCGTCCCGCCACGACCCTCTCTTCCCGTTCAGAATGCACTGCCAGCCACGATCCGGACGCTGGCGTACGCACTGAATTCCGCAGACCGGATGATGCCCTTCACTTCGAGTGCCTGCTCCTTGAATTCGTGGAACGGCACTTCGTCGATGTCGGTTTCGCCGACGATCTTGAGAATCTCCTGATAAATGCGCGGGCTGTATTCCTTGATCTCCGCCGGCACGGCGACCGCGTCGATCACAAGCTCTTCACTCACGGCCCGCAGGACGTCGAGCAGGCGGGGAATCCCCGGGGTCAAGGTCAGGTCGATCACATGGCCGTCAGTCGGCAACGGATAGGCGGCATCGACGATCAGGAGTTCGTCGGATTGCCCGAGCTCGGCCAGCAGTGAGCAGATCGCCGGGTTGAGGATGCCGCCCTTCTTCATGGATCATCATCCTTTGCGAGCCAGGCAACACGCCAGCCGCCCCTGGGCAAAGACCCGGAGACGACGCGCTCGGACCCGGAAGTCGATGAGGCGTCAACAGCGGCGCTGCCTGGAATTGGGAAATTGCCTGTTCCTCGACCTTCTTCAATATAACGATTATCGTGGGTCCACTCTACCCAGGATCGCCGGTCGTAGGGAACAGACGAACACATTTTGTACACGCGAGCCTGAGCCTCGAAGTGTGCCGAGGATTGTGACGATTGGCGTAACTCGACGCGTTGCGCAGGAGTCTGCATGAATGGTCGCGTGCCTCGGTTTCGAGGGACGTTGGTGATCCCTCTTCTGATTCTAGGCGTCTGGCTAGCAGGCGTGATGATCGTGGGGCGGCGGGGCCAGGTCAAGGCCACGGGCTGGCTCGACGGCCAGCACGGCCGGCTTCGTATCAGCCAGGGGCCCCGATCCGAGGGCGATGGAGCGCTCGCGCAGGTGCCCGAGCGTCTGGACGATCCCCGGCTGAGCGGGCTGCGCAGGTCGGCCGATTCCTGGCGGAAGTTGCTGGAGCCGCGGCGAATGGTCGTCGACCAGGTCTGCCTGGTGAGCGATGTTCGTTCGTTCCTCGAGGCGATCACCTTCTGGGATGATCGCCACTACTTCCCGATCCTGATCGACGAACCCGCGTGGACGCTGCCGTTTGTGCGGTCCTTCCGGCCGGCGCGGGTTGTGCGCTACACACGACGAGCTGAGGTTCCGACTGGGCCCTTGCGCGACGGCCCGGGGCGTCGATCGAGTCGCGAGGCCGAGTGGTCGCAGGCCCTCGCCGCCGTGAGGTCGGCGTGCTCCGACGTTCGGGCTCCGGATCAAGAGCGCTCTCGGGACGACGCGTCCAGAGAACCTGTTCAGGCTGCGCCAGGGCTGGTCCTCTCGGCGCCGGAATCGCCCATGCTTGCCGGCGCCGTTGCGCTGGCCGCAGGGCATTTTCAGCCGATTGTCCGTCTGAACCCGTTCGCGCAGCCATCGAGCAATCCTGGCGCGGCGAATGACCCGCCGCGGTTCCACGACGTATTGACGCAGCCAGCAGCCTGGGACCTGGCGCGGCAGATCGAGGATTGCACGAGCGCCCGGGTCGCCGCGTACGATCAACTGGGCGATCGTTGCGACTTTCTGACGCTCGCTGGCGATTGGCCCTATCGATACGAGGTCAGCGAGGGGGCTCCCTTGACCCGGGGTGTCTACGCGGTCGACGACCTGATCGGCCGCAAGCTGAATGGCGGCCCGAACCTCGATGGGCTGAATCGATCGCGGAGACGGTGGGCGTATGTGGGGCGGCTCCTGGGTGATCCGGCGGCAAGCGTGGCGCGGGCCATGGCCGCTCTCTTTCTGCCGCCGCGCTCGGTGCTCCTGTGGAATACCTACGGTGGGGGAAGCCCGTGGTCCCACTACGCCATGAACTCATCGGCCGCTGCGCTCTACCCGGTCCTGCCCCGGGCCGGCGGGGTGTTGCACCGCGTCGGCCCGCGCGCCGACTTGACGAACTGGCACCTCACGGTCGACCCGGCCAACCGGTATGGCCTGGTGTTGTTCAACTCTTCCGGCGGCCCCGATTTCTTTTCGATCACAGGGGGACCGGGCCGCCCCGGCGACGTGCCGAGGGGAATACCGACGGCCGTTGCCATGATTCACAGCTTTTCGGCAGCCGATCCGCTCGATCCCCAGACGATCGCCGGCCGCTGGTTGGATCAGGGGGCCTTCGTCTTTTTTGGATCGGTGCGGGAGCCGTTTCTGCTGGCGTTTCGGACACCCCGTCTGGTCGCCGACCTGGCGGCAGAGGGCGTTCCGCTGTCGGCTGCCTTGCGACAAGGTGAATTCGAGCCGTTCGGCTTCCCCTGGCGGCTGGTCTACCTGGGCGACCCCCTGTACCGCCTCCAGGTCAGAAGTGAAGCGAAGCCAGATCAGACGGTTGCCGGGACGACTGCCGAGAGCCCGGGCCGCTCTCAAGGACGACCAGGGAGCCGGGGCCGGATTCGATCGAGCGAAGATCACGCGGCTTCGGCCCCGGGGATCGAGCGCCTCGCGCCGAACGACTGGCGGCAGACCGCGCCGAGTGCGGCTGATTGGCCGGTGATCGAAGTCGATCCGCTGGCGGCGAGCTCGAGTCCGGCTCCGCTCGAAGGCGATCGTGCTTCGGATGTGAACCGGTTGAACTGGTGCCTGGACGCCGCGATCGGGGAGCTGCTAGGGCCTCGTTCCCAGGGACCAGCGAGGACTCCCGGCGGAGCCTTACCGAATTCCTCCAGGAACCGGCCGGCCGGGTGGCGAATGGTCTTGAGACAGGTGCGCCGCGATCGCTTGGACGGCCGGCAACGAGTCATTTTCGACGAATTCTTGATCGACGCACTCGGTGAGATCGGCAGTTGGGACGAGCTGCAAGCGCGGCTCGAGCGCATTCCGCCGGAGGAAGCCGGACCGCGGGTCTGGGAAGCCATCGAAACCTGTGCGATCAACCGGCTGGCGCGGCTGGCCCGGGACCGGGACAAGGCGCAGGGCTTTGCAAAGGCCCTCGACGTATGGGATGAAGTGATGCGCGTGTCCTGGCCGGAAGGGTCGAAGTTTCCTGCTCAATTTACCGAGCGCATCTCGGCGCTCGTGTGGGCCGATCGATCAGGCCGGCTCGAGCCATGGCTCGAGCGCCTGCGGCGGACGGATCAAGCACTTGCCGGCTTACCGGGCCGGAAGGCCCAAATCGCGGCGATCGCCGCGGAACGGGCACGCGGCCAGCGGTGATCGCGATTTCTCGCGCGGGAGCGCCGGTCACCAGGCCGTCGCGCTCTGTTTGTTTTTCGATGATCGCCTCAGCAAAATCTGTCTCGCCCCGGCTGCCGTCAGGGAGATCCCGATCAGCCCGGCCAATCTCGAAACCCGGATTTCGGCGCGTTGAGAATGCTCGGGTTCGAGACCGGGGAACTGCCAGGAAGGGCTCTCCGCCTTGAGCAAACGGGAAACCGCACTCGCTGATTTCGTGACCGGCCTGAGCACGAAGCCCAGGGGCACCGACGCGACCGCGGTTCTTCCCTGCCGGACCCAGGAGCCGATCGCCACGTCGATGGCGGCCAAGAGCTCACGATTGGCCAGCGACCCTTGACCAGCCCGGGGGGCGGTCGGTTGCAGGAATGTGGACGTGCCCGGCTTGGGGCTGCCCGAATCCTCGTCGAGGAAGCTCGTGCCGGGCTGTTCGGGCTTGGCCGGCTGCTGTTCCTGGCGGAGGCGCTCATCGGCCTCGCTCCGAACTCTTTCGATCGCTTGATCCACGCCGCTCACGTAGCGGGCCCACGCCGGCGCAGATTGCAGAATGGGCTGATTGGACGCGATCAAGTCGGCAAACTCGTCGTAATCTTCCGAGCTGCGGGTCGTCCAGGCGACGGTGTTGCCGGATGAGCTCGGACCGGACGCCGCGGCCTGTGCGGCTGCGGCCTCGGCGGTTTGCTCGCTCTCGGACGGCGATTCGATCGTGAACGTCAAGAGAGTGCCGATCAGAGCCAGTGACGTCTCGTTCAAGGAAAGGAGCTGAGCGGCTCCGGAGATCGAGCTGGCCGACGAATTCGCCGACAGTGCCCCGGTCTCCTCGAGCTGAAAACCAAGCAAGGTGGCGGATTCCGCGCCGTCGGTGGTCGCATAGAATTCCATGCTGTCGTTGTTGAAGCTGGCCAGGGCCAGGGCGGATGGATTGGGAAGCCCGGGCGCTGAAATGACGGACGAAAGGGCGAGCCCGTTCTCACCTCCCAAGAGGAGCGCGATGTTACCGTCGGCATTATTGGCAACCACCAGGCTATCCTGGCCGTTTCCCTGGAGGTCCACCGCGAATGCTGCGGTGGGATCGGTTCCGCCGGTTGAAATCGACTCCATGAACGGCGACCCGCTCCCCAGGCCCGAGATCAAGGTCACGTTGTCGGAACCCGAGTTGACGGTCAACAAGTCCTGACTGGTGCTGCTCATGAAATGCCCGACGAAGAGCGCACTCGGATCCGTCCCCACGGGATACACGGTCGGATCCTGGTCGTTGAAGAAGCCGTTGCCGATACCCTCTAGCAGCCAGACATTGTTCGAGCCGCTGTTGGCGACGAGGAGGTCGGGCACGCTGCTGCCGCGTACGTAAGCAACCTGGGTGGAGACCGGCCCGTTGCCCACTTTGAGGCGGGGCCCGGGCACGAATGTGAAGCCGTTTCCCACCTTCTCGTTGATCAAGATCGAAACGTCATTGGAGCCCTTGTCGGCGATGATCAGGTCGGGCCGGCCGTCACCGTTGACGTCGGCGACGGTGATTCCGACCGGGTTGGTGCCGGTGAAGAATCCATTACCGCCGTTGAGCGCCGGGCCGAAAGTCCCACTCCCCAGCCCTGGGTAGACGAGGACGTTGTTCGAGCCGCTGTTGGCGACGATCAGGTCGAGAATCCCGTTATTGTTCAGGTCGGCCAGGGTGACCGCGCCCGGCGATATCAGCCCGGTCCCGGCATTCCCCAGGACGGTCGTACCGCCGCCCACCGTCTGGATGACGAGCTGATCGGTGAGCTGATCGGCGAAGATGAACGCCGCCGGGGTGCTTCCACCCTGGGTGTAGACTGCCATCGACACTTGTTGATCGAGGCTCTGGATGGCCCGGAACGTGCCGTTGCCGTTGCCGATCAGGGCGACCACGTCGCCCAGGGGGTTGCTCACGAGCAGGTCGGGGATGCCATCGCCATTCAAGTCTGCGACCGTGAGGCCATTGGGTTCAAACCCGACTTTGATCGCCGTCGGCGGCAGGAAGCCTCCGTGGCCATTGCTTTGTTCGATGTAGAGTCCCTCGGAGGTGAGGATGGCCAGTCCGGATACGCCGTTGCCGCTGAAGTCGACGGCACGGATCACCAGCGGGTTGCCCGGCGTCGGGAAGATCGCCGGATTGGACAGACGGCCGTCTCCCAGGCCCGCAAGCAGTCCGAAGGTGTTGGAGCCCGGGTTGAGGGCGACCAGCGAGGGGAGACCGCCGGACGTGAAGGTGCCGGCGCTCAAGCTCGTGGTGCCCTCCAGGCTCGAAACCGGTGACGGGACGGCCGTCCCGACGCCATAAGGCCCAGGGCCGGCGCGATAGAGCATCGGGGACGCGAACGATCCCCCTCCGAGGTTTTCCAAGACGCCAACCTCGCCGGAGAGCCTGTCGGTGTACACGATGTCCAGCCGGCCATCCTGCTCGAGATCGGCCACCTGAATATCCGAAGCGCCCACGCCGACCGGCAAATCGATTGGCGGCAGGAACCAGCCGCCTCCATCGCCGGGGTGCACCCAGATCGTGCCATCGCCCGCGTTGCGGACGATCAAGTCGGTCACTCCGTTGCCGTCAAGGTCGGCTGCCAGGATCTCCGCGGGCTCAGAGCCGGTCGCCAGCGAGGCGACCTTGACAAAGCCGGTCGAGCGCACAGCGAAGAACGAGATCGCGTTGTCGTTGGCGTCGACACTGGCGAGCAGGGGACCGAGATCGGTCGAGACGAAGGCGATGCCCCGCGACGGGTTGCCCGGGTTGACCGTAACGGGGGGCGCAAAGCTTCCGGGCTCGCCCGGTCGCCCCGCGCGGAAAAGGATGTCGCCGGCCGCATCGACCACCGAAACATCGGGAGCACCGTCGCCGTTCAGGTCGGCGACCAGCGGTGTGTCGAGACGGACGAGGTCCACGACCGACGGGTCGGAGAAGGTGCCGTCGCCATTGGAGAGCCGCACCTGCACACTGTCGGGACTTGTGCGGGTGAGCGCCAGGTCAGTCCGGCCGTTGCCGGCGAAATCGCCCGTCGCGAGGGCTGTCGCATACCCCGACCCACCGAGCGCGTAGGGTGTCGGGGGCTGGAACGTGCCGTCGCCGTCGCCCAGGTATACGGAGTAGTCGTCGGTGCCATTCCCGTTGGAATCGGCGGTGACCAGGTCGACCTTGCCATTGCTCGTGAACGTTCCCGAGGCGATCGCAATCGGAGCCGCCAGCTCGCCACTCGCGAGCTGCTGGGCGGTCTCGAGGGGGATCACCTGGCTGGTCCGGAACGTGCCGTCGTCGTTGCCCAAGAGCACGTCGACGGTATCTCCGTATCCGGGATAGTTATTCGCACTCGCGACTGCCAGATCGGTCAGGCCGTTGTTGCGGAAATCGCCGGTCGTGAGCGCAAGATTGAAGGGCAAGAAGGGAAAGACCTCACCCAGGGAGATTGTGGAGCCCTGCGTGAAGGTGCCGTCGCCATTGCCCAGGAGCACCGTGACGGCGTCGGTATATTCATCGGCGACGGCCAGGTCGAGGTGTCCGCTATTTGTGAAGTTACCCGCCACGATGGCGTCCGGAGAAAGGTATGGACTGGGATTGGAGGGATCCGTGGGATCCACGAGCGCGATCGTCTGGCCGATGGTGAACTTCCCCTCGCCGTTTCCCACGAGGATGGTCACATCGCTCTGGTTGCGATCGACCACGGCCAGGTCGACCTGCCCGTTGCCAGTGAAGTCGCCGGCGGCGATCGCCCACGGGTCGGGCACGGTGATCGTGGAGCTCTGGAACGTGCCGTCGCCGTTGCCCAGAAGGATGTCGACCTCGTTCTGGTTCGGGTCGGTGACAGCCAGGTCGGTGCGGCCGTCGTTGTTGAAGTCGGCCGCCACGATGTCAGTCGGATTCGGGGGCAAGCGAGCATCGCTCTCCTGCGGCAAGGCGACGGTCAAGGGTTGCTGGAATGTGCCGTCGCCGTTGCCCGGCAGGATCGTCACACTGTTTGCGCCCTGGTCGACGATGGCGACGCCGAGATTGCCGTTGCCCGTGAAGTCGCCCGTCGTGAGGGCGGCCGTGGAATAGCCGGCCGGGGTATTCCCGGGCGGTTCCTCGAACGTACCGTCGCCCTTGCCCAGGAGCACGGAGATGTCGGAGGAGCCGGCGTTTCCCGTGGCCAGGTCGAGCCGGCCGTCGCCGTTGAAATCACCCGCCACGATCGCGATCGGCGCTGTCCCCGGTGCCACGCCGCCGGCGCTCGTCACGGTGCTATTTGCGGTCGGACTGTGTATTGCGGCCTGAAATGTGCCGTCGCCGTTGCCCAGGAGCACCGACACGTCGTTGGAGTTGGCGTCGGCCACGGCCAGGTCGGTGATACCGCTTTCGGTGAAGTCGCCCGTGACGATCGAGTAGGGGTTCGCCCCGACGGCGTAGGTCGCCACGGGCTGGGCCTGGAATGTGCCGTGGCCGTTGCCCTGCAGGATATCGACTGCGCTGTTGCTGGCGTCGGTCACAGCCAGGTCCACGTTGCCGGTGCCGAACTCACCCGCCACGATCGATGTCAGCGTGGTCCCCGGAAGCTCGATGGTTTGCGTCGTGGAGAAGTTCCCATCGCCCGAGTTGGACAGGATGGTGACATCCGCCGAGTTGATGTCGGCGACGGCCAGGTCGAGCAGGCCATTGTTTGCGAACTCGTCCGCGGCGATTGACACGGGCCCGACGCCGACCGGGATCGGCGGCAGCGCCTGAAACGTCCCGTCTCCCTTGCCCATGAGCACAACGACGTCATCCGTGGCACCGCCTGTGTCGGCGACGGCGACGGCCAGGTCGGTCTGGCCGTTGCCGAAGTTGCCCGCCACGATGGCATCGGGCACGCCGGGGACCTCCAAGCCGATCGTCGTCGCCGGCTCGAAAGTGCCGTCCCCGTTGCCGAGGGAGATCGAAACAGCATCGGTGCCGCCGAGCGCGACGGCCACGTCGAGATTGCGATCGCCGTTGAAGTAGCCGACCGCGATCGCGGTCGGGTATGTCGTGGGATCAGCCAGTGCGCCGGTCGCAGATGGGGCCTCGAACGTCCCATCGCCGGTTCCCAGGTGGACCCCGTCGGGGGCGACGATGTCGACGATGCCGTTGTTCGTGAAATCGCCGACGGCGATCGGCGCAAAGCCCGTCCCCTGGAAGCTGGGAGCCAGCGCCAGGGATTGACTCGGGTCGGACGCCGGAGTGAGCGACGTCGAGAGCGAGTAAGCGCCCGCGCCGGCAAGGCTCTGCACCTCGAGAATGTCGAACCCCGCCGCGACATGTTGATCGATCAAGGCGTCGAGTCGCCCGAGCGACTGGCCATCGCTCTGGACCAGCAGGTGGTCCTGGCTGTCGAACAGCGAGAGCCTCAAGAGCAGGGAGCCGGACTCCGCGTGGGTCTGGGCGATCAGGCGACCGTCGGAACTCGGCTGGACCTCGTAGTAATCAGCTCCTCCCGGGGTCAGATTCCCCGGCAGCGCACTTCCGATGGGGATGAGCAGAGGATTTTGCAGGCTCCCCGTCAGCAACAGCCGCTGTTCCAGCCACATGGAACCGGAAAACCAGGAACCACGGGCAGAACGAATGGATCCGCGTCGGCTCGTCACATTCTTTGTGGCGATTCGGGTCGACCTGGGGAGGAACATCGGGGGCATACCTCGGTCAGTGACTCGTCGTGAAAGACTAAAGTCGCTCACGAGCGCGGCTTCTTGTTCGACGCGATCAGCTCCTCGTACTTGAGCCGCCACTTGATCGCCTGCAGGGCAGGGTCGAACTGGACCGTGTCCCGCCAGAAGGCCGCGCGTTTCTCGGGTGCCTCTTTTTCGAACGCCTCTCGGACCAATCGAACAGAGATATCTTGATAATTGGAAGAAAGCAAGCGGGCAGCACGGCCCTTCGCAGCCACTTCGTTCAGGGCGGCCAGAGACGCCCTCGCGTAGATCCGTGCTGCGTTATATGTAATCCGCGGGCTGGCGCCGCCCAGCCGCAGTGCCTCGATCGCGTCAGCGACCGCCGCGCGATGATCGCCGAGCATGGCGTGGGCCATTCCCCGGCCGCACCGAGCGTCGCTCTTGGCAGAATCGAGCTTGATCGCTCCCTCGAAGTCAACCAGGGCGGGTTTGGGCGAGTCAAAGAGCAGGTACGCCCAGCCGCGCTCGACCAGGAGCCGGCCATCGTCGGGGAGGAATTCGAGAGCCCGGCTGTAATCTCGGATCGCGCCGGCATAGTCGTTATGTGCGGCCTGCGCCAGGCCGCGCAGCTCGTAGAGCACGGCCGATTTCCGGCCCTTCTTGCCGAGAGCGACGTCGCACGAGCGGACCACCTCATCGAAACGTCTCAGTTGGAGCAGGGCCTTGATTTTCAGGACGTGAGCCTCGGGATAGTCGTGCATCACCTGGAGCGCGCGCTGGCATTCACCGAGAGCATCCTCGAAACGCTCATCCGCATAGAGCAGCTCACCAAGCTTGGTATGGTCCTGGGCCAGGACCGGATTATCGGGTTTCTCATGGAGGATCGCGATCTTCAGATCGGCGGCCGCTCTGGCGCGGTGGGCGCCATCGCCCACGCTTTGCTCAAGCGCCGCTCGTCCCCGATAGAGCGCCGCCATATCCGGCTTCAGGTCGATTGCCCGGCTGAACTCTTCAATCGCCTCGTCGATTTTCCCTTGTTTCTGATAGACGTAGGCGAGCTCCGCGTGGGCCAGGAACGGGTCTTTCTTGACGTGGATGGCCGCTTCACAGTCGGCCTTTGCGAGATCGAGGCGGCCCCGCTGGTAGCGAACGAGGCCGCGGTTCACGAGGAGAGTGTACTGGAGCTCGGGATCCGGCGCGAGTTTGAGTCTTTCGAGGGCTTGTTGCAAGTCCGTCTCGGCTTCATCGAACTCGACGTCGTTCTTTTTCAGGGCACCAAGCTGACCGCTGGCAAAGCTGCGTAGCAGGTACAGCCAGACAAATTCGGGGTCCGTGCGAATACAGTCGTCCAAGCACGCCCTGGCCGCATCGAACCTCCTCGTCTGGATATAGCAAATGGCCTGAAGGCACTTGGCCCAGAAGTGGTCGGGAGGTTGCCGCACAACGATCTCGAAATCCTGGATCGCCGCGGCGTACCGATGGCTTTTGTACTCCTCTTTGCCGTTCAGGAAGTGATCGAACGCGGTCTTGGGTCGAGTGCTTTCGGCCAGAGCAAGCTCTCGGGCTTCTGCAGCGTGATCGCCCTTCCGGGCCAGGCATGCCGCTCTGCGCAGGTGATATGCGCGTGAGCCCTCGGGCCGCAAGCGGTTGGCTGCCTCCAGGATCCGCAGGGCACGGTCGGGCTCTCGCCGGTTCCTCGCTGGCGACCGCCTCTGCCAGGACCAAGAGCATCTCGTACCAGCCTTCCGCAACTTCGGCCTTCTGGTCGCTCGAAAGTGACGCCGGCAATTCGCCGAAGTTCCAGTCATCGCCCCCCTTGCGCTCGGCGAAGACGTCAAGGGCGTTTTCCGCCGGCTTGCCAGGACCAAGATCGGCACGAGCCGAGCGCATCATCCCGGCGAACATTCCCAGCGGGTCATCGGCCGACTCGGGCGTGGGGTCCCCGATCTTCGCGGCCGAGATGCCGGTAAACTTCGTGTCCCGAAAAAGGGCTTCTTTGCGGTGATGTTGGAAAATGTGAAAGCGTTTCTGGACCTCTTCGCTCGCCAGTTCCTCGGTGCGGCGCGCTATCCGCCGCCAACGCTTTCTCGACGTCCCCGAGCATCTTGGTGGTTTGCCCGTAGATGCTCGCGAACTCGCGGTTGTTTTCGCGTTCGAGGAGGGCCTTCCGCGACGCCAGGATCCGCTGGCTTTCATTGAGGTTGCGCCCGGAGATCGCCTCCTGGGCGCGGATCAGGTCGTTGGCAGAAGCCTTCAGCACGCCGGAGTTGTACCGCTCGGCGTCTCGCTCCAGGGTCCGCTTGTGATCGAGGTACCACCAGCCGCCGCCAATCATGCCGGCGATGAGGAGCGCCCCGACGGCCGACAGGCTGGCCAAGGTCGGATGCCGTCTGGCCCACTTGACGGTGCGCTCGATCGGCGGCGTTCGCCGCGCCCGGATCGGCTCTCCGGCCAGGTACCGCTTCAGGTCCTCGGCCATATCCTTGGCGGTGGCGTACCGCTTTTTGGGCTCTTTTTGCAGGCACTTCATGCAGATGGTCTCGAGGTCGCGCGGCACCCGGAATTGCACGCGCGACGGTGAGACCGGGTCCTGCTCGATCACCTGCTTGACGGTCTCGATCGCCGACGATCCCTTGAACGGCGGCCGCCCGGCGAGCATCTCGTAGAGGATCGCTCCCAGCGCGTAAATGTCGGCGGGCGGGCCTGCTGATTTCGTATCGCCCC
Source organism: uncultured Isosphaeraceae bacterium (assembly GCA_963781785.1). Classification (GTDB taxonomy): domain Bacteria; phylum Planctomycetota; class Planctomycetia; order Isosphaerales; family Isosphaeraceae; genus CAWAHD01. The sequence continues at coordinate 4,775,971 of CAWAHD010000002.1, forward strand.
GGGCTTGCTCGGGCGCCATGTAGCTGGGCGTTCCCATCACCTGGCCGGTGTGTGTCTGACCATCGTCGGACTCCAACCGCTTGGCCAGCCCGAAGTCCGTGATCTTGGGGATGCCGTCGGCCGTGAAAAGGATATTGGCGGATTTCAGGTCGCGATGGACGATGCCGGCCCGGTGGGCCGCATCCATCGCCATGACGAGAGGGACCATCCACTCGGCAGCCTGCCGGGGGGCAACGGTTTTGCCGAACAACCGCTCGGACAGGCTCCCCCCTCGAGCAGCTCGAGTGCCACATAAGGCGAGCCGTTGAACTCCCCGATGTCGTAAATCTGGAGAATATTGGGGTGGCGAAGCGCGGCCAGGGCCTCGGCCTCGATCTTGAAGCGGGCGATCTGGATCTCGTCGGCGTAGGCGCCCCGGATCATCTTCAAGGCGACGAGCCGGTTCAGCCCGCGATGGCGGGCCTTGTGGACAATGCCCATCCCGCCGCGCCCGAGCTCTCCCAGGATCTCGTAATCGGGAGGCTCGTTCTTTCCGCCCGCGACCGCCGCGGTGAGAAAGCCGGGCAGGTTCTTGGCCCAGGAACCTCCCGCGAGGGTGCCCCCGTCGGTCGCCTCTGCTCTGATGCCCGGATCGGCGAGCGTCGCCTCTTGAGACTCGGCGAAGATGTCGATTGCCGAGTGAGAATTGCCCCCAGGAGCGAAGATCCCGGTCTCGTCCAGCGGAGGGGCCGAGAGTGGCGACCCCTGGATGGTTTCCGCCGGGGCCGCTCCGCGTAACTCGCGCAGAACCGCTGACGAGCGTGAAGAAATGTCGATGGTATCGGGACCTGCGGATTCGGAGTTGACCCTGTCAACCGTCTCCGGCGAGTCAGCCAAGGTGGCCGGCGCGGGAGTGGACAACGTCATGCGCTGCCCCACTGTTGCGCCGTCGTCGGCTGGTTCAGGGCCAGAACCCATGGTGCCTTCTTGTGACATGGCTAGCAACAACTCGCGGCATTTCGGGCACGAACGTGTGTGCGCACCGATCTCGGAACCACCGATCTCGCTGGCTTTTTGCGCCAGCAAGCTCGCAAGTTGCTCTCGGCTCGGGCAACTTCGCATGGCGATCTCCCCCGATCGTCGATCGCCTCGCTGCCAGAAAGCGAACGTGACCATTCCCGTCTTGCTAATTTACCATGCGTCGAGCCCCAGAATCCAGTTGCACTCGGTTCGCACCACTCCATTTCACGAAACTGCCTTCGATCAAACAGAATATCACGCTTAATTTAAGACATAAAGGATAACCTCCGCATGGGCGCCTGGGAGCGAGTAAGGTTTCGAAAATAGAGATGCTTTATCGAAACAAATCCCTGGGATTCGATAATCTGGTGAGTTTTTGGTTGCAAGGCCGTCCGCATCGATTACGCTATGGGTCTATCACGATTACGTGGTTGATCCCGAAGGATTCGAGCCTTGCCGAAAACCGCAGCCATCTCATTTCTTCTCAATCAGGGCCTCATCTCATGAGAATCACGGCTCGTGTGTACATCCAGTTGACGGTGCTGTCGTGTCTCGTGGCGTGGTTGCCTGTGCCGGATGCGGTCGCCGGCTCGCTGGTCACCAGTTACAACGGGACGGTGAACCCCCAGGTGCCAGGTGACACGTACCCGGGTAACGTGAAGGTCAATGATGCGATTTCCGGCTCTTTCGGTTATATCGCGTCGCAATTCTCCGGCAATGCCGTCACCGGAATCTATACCTTCAGTGGTTCTTCACCAGAGGGCCAAAGTTTCACACTGAACGTCTCGACGCCTGGGTATACACCGTCGATCTGGGCCGATGGGTATGTGGCGGGTGGTGCCACGTTCACAATCACGATGGCCCAACCCAAAGCCGGCGAGACCACAATGGACATCCACGTGTTGACGTCAGGAGGGAGTCCGCCTTCCACGAAATCCAACCCCCCTTTCGTCGATCTGCTGCTCACCAGTAATACTTACACCGGGGGCAAGGCCCTCCCGAGCACCCTGGCAACCCTCGGCGAGTTCCTGACGACCACCGCAACCCTGACGTGGGACGGCCCGACATTCACGGGAACCATCACCGCTTTCAACGGGATAGAGACCCAGTCGGTCCCGGAGCCGTCCAGTCTGGTGATCGCGGTGACCGCCATGGCGATATGTGGCGCCGGTTTCGTGATCTCCCGGCGCACAGGTGCTGCCGTCTCCTGAATTGGCCGAATCCCCCCGCCATCCCCCGCCTGAGTTGACGAGGCGGCGACGCCGAACGCGCGCGCTTCGTGGTGCGACGAGCCGATCATAGGCCGGCCCCTAGAACCGCAGCCGCCTGGATCGCCCGGCCTGATTCGGCCGCCAACCACGCCTGGCCGATCCTGGCCACCATCGCGAGAATGCGATCTGGCTTTCCTGACCGATCAGTGAGAGAATTGATCGAGTCGAGCGCCGCTCTGGCGGGATCTCTGCCGGGCATCCTCTAAGTCACGATTGGAAGATCCCGCTCGCCGAGGATCAGGTCATGAAAAGCCCATTTCCCGGCATGGACCCGTACCTGGAACGTCATTGGGGTGATGTTCACCAAGCCGTGGTCACCTACATCCGGGACTGGCTCCAGTCCCGTCTGCCTGGGGATCTGCGGGCCCGCATGCAAGAACGGGTCTACATCGAGATTCCCGACGTGCGGAGGGGGGAGTATTACCCCGATGTGCGCGTGATCGAGCATCCGCGGAGCGTGCCGACGACCCGATCAGCGACGGCCGTAGCCGACCCCTTGCCCACGACGGAGACCGATCAGGACGAGTTCGTTCCCGCCGAGCCGATCTTGATCCATGTCGATGTCGAGCCCGTCACCGAAAGCTATATCGAGATTGTCGACGTCAAGTCGGGGCACCGCGTCGTGACGGCCATCGAGGTACTGAGCCCGACCAACAAGCGGCCGACCGAGGGCCAACGCCTCTACCTCAAAAAGCGAGCCGATTTGAGGCTCGCCGGTGTCAACACCGTCGAGATCGACCTTCTGCGGGGCGGCGATCGGGTGCTGATGGTACCCCAGGAGCTGGTGCCGAGATCACATCGCACCGCCTATCAGGTGTGCATCTGGCGAGCAGCGCAACAGGACACGTTTGCCGTCTACCCGGTCACCCTGCGAGAGCGGCTGCCCGTGATCTTGATCCCGCTCCGGCCAGGGGATCGTGAAGTGCGGCTCAGTCTCCAGGCGATTATCGACCAGTGCTACCGCAACGGGGGCTACGACGACATCGACTATCGCAGCGAGCCCGACCCGCCGTTTTCGGCCAGCGACGGACCGTGGGCCGACGCCTTGCTCCGGGAACAAGGCCGGCGGTGAGCCTGGCGCCCTGCGGCGAGGCTCACGCCACAATTCCTTTGATCACCTTGCCGTGGACATCGGTCAGCCGCCGGTCGATGCCGTTGTGTCTGTAGGTCAGCCGCGTGTGGTCGATCCCCAGGAGGTGCAGCACGGTCGCGTGCAAGTCATAGCAATAGGTGACGTTTTCGACGGCCTTGTACGACCACTCGTCGGTCGATCCGAAGGTGACGCCCCCCTTGACGCCGCCACCGGCGAGCCAGGAAGTGAACGCGAAGGGATTATGGTCGCGGCCCTTTGCGCCCTGGCTGCACGGCATGCGGCCAAACTCGGTCGTCCAGATCACGATTGTGTCGTCCAGGAGTCCGCGATTCTTGAGATCTGTGAGCAAGGCCGCGGCCGGCTTGTCCATACTCGTGCCCATTGCTCCGTGATCGCGGGCGAGGTCTTCGTGCGAATCCCAGTTCCTCCGCGGGAAGCCGTTATCGGCACCACTCCAGATCTGCACGAATCGAACCCCTCGCTCCAGGAGCCGCCGGGCGATCAAGCAGTTGCGGCCAAAGTCTTCGGTGACGGGGTTGTCCAGACCGTAGAGCGCTCGCGTCAAGGATGATTCGCGCCAGGTCGAGCACTTCGGGTGCACTCAATTGCAGCCGGGCGGCCAGCTCATAACTGGCGATCCGCGCCTCGAGCCGGGAGTCGCCCTGTCGAGAAGCCTCGTGGGTGCGGTTCAAGCGATTCAAGAGATCGAGCCCATCGCTCTGGGCCAGGGAGGTCATGTGGGCCTCCTCGGGTGGGAACAGGTCGAAGATCGGGCTCTTGGCTCCGGGGCGAACCATCGTCCCCTGGTGCGCGGCGGGGAGAAAGCCCGGCGACCAGTTGGCCGGTCCATTGGGTGCGAACCCCCGCGAATCGGGCAGCACCACGAAGGTCGGCAGGTTCGCCGACAGGCTTCCCAGGCCGTAGGAGATCCAGGCCCCCATGGCGGGAAATCCGGGCAACACGAACCCAGTATTCTGCATGAAGGTCGCCGGTCCGTGCACGTTCGACTTCGCGACCATCGCGGGCAAGAACGCGATGTCGTCGACGCACGCCGCCAGGTGGGGCAGAAGATCGCTCACCCAGCGGCCGCTCTGGCCGTACTGCCGCCATTTCCAGGGGCTGGCCATGACGGCGCCCGGCTCGCTCTGGAACAGCTCGACCTTGCCTCCGGGATCGAAGTTGCCGCCGTTGCGCCGGATCAATGCGGGTTTATAATCAAATGTATCGCACTGGCTGGCCGCGCCCGACATGAATAACTGCACGACCCGCCTGGCCGTCGCCCGATGATGCAGGCCGCCGTTCCATTCGGGCCGAGGCTCGTGCGGGCGCTTCTTGGCATCGCCGGCCACGATTGTGTCGGTCCCCAGCATATGAGCCAGCACGAGCGCGCCAAAACCGCATCCCGTCGAAGAGAGGAAGCCTCGGCGGTGAAGCGGAATGCCGCCGGCGGCTTGCTGTGATCTGGATCTCATTGCTTCGAATCCGATCCCGGAAAATGGCGAGGTCTTCGACCCGGCGCCTCGTTCCATCGTACGGTTCGCTCTTTCACCGTGCCAGGTCATGACACGATCGCTGGATATTCGCTGCCGCGGCTCGCGTGGTACAATCAGCGCGGAGAAAGGTCTGATTCCGAGCGAATGGAGACAAACCATGGCCACGGCAACGCCCGAGCGGCTCGACGTGCCGATCGACCACGGCGAGCCCGATTGTCTTTACGAGGTCATCGACGGCCGCATCGTGGAGAAGACGGTGGGTGCCTATGAATGTTGGCTCGCGTCGGTGATCTTCGGGGCGCTCTACCCGTACAATTCGAAGAACTCGCTTGGCCGTGTCGTACAGGAGATGATCTTCGACCTTCGTCCTCACGTCGATCGTGAGCGGCGGCCGGACGTCGCCTTCGTCTCGTACCAGCGCTGGCCACGGGATCGGCGCATTCCCCGGGCTCGGTCCTGGGCCGTGGTGCCCGAGTTGGCTGTCGAGATCCTCAGCCTGACGAATACGGCCGACGCGGTAGCGGAGAAGCTGGAGGAGTACTACAAAGCCGGAGTGCGGCTGGTGTGGGTCGTTTATCCGGGGCAATCGAAGGTTTATGCGTACACGTCAACCACAGAAGTTCGAGTGCTCGCGCCGGGCGACGTGCTGGACGGCGGCGACGTGCTACCGGGATTCCGCCTGGCGCTCAGCGACTTGTTCGATAAAGCTGGCGAGCCGGCCTGACACACCGGGGACCGGAACAACGGCCAGGAGGACCCGTGGTTCACTCGCGAGCCTGGTCGGCGGCGATTCGTATCTCGTAGGTGGCCACTTCCGCTCCCTCATGGGGGTCGATTCGCTGTCGGGTGAACTTCGGGGACGTATCCCTCTCGTATCGCCGCAACCGTCGATCGCGGCGTGAGGACCCGTACCGTCTCGCTTTGAGGACGGGCCAGGCAACGGGTGTATCCGCCCGGCGACCAAGCGTGCAAATGGTCCCGCCAGAGAAGACAGATGCTCGCGCCGCCTACCTCCCTGATGACGAGTACACCGTCGGGCAGTTCGTCCAGGTCGGCTCGGTAGGTTCGCTGGGAACGATCCGGGCAGAGCCGGTCGGCGTGTAACTGGGAATCGAGTCGATCCGCGGTGACTTGTACGGGACCGATGACGTCGGCGTTGCCTGCTCTCCACGCATCGCGGAAGGCAAGATACCGGCCGTGGCGACACTCGGCGCACGGACGATGACCGGCCGTGAGTCCCGTCGCTTCGTCGAGGAAAAACAGTTCAGTGTAACGGTCCGGTGCCATGATGATTCGCTTTCGCCCGCGAAACTCCAGAACGCACAGGAGCCACCGCTTGACCTGCCAGGGTCGCCGGACGCGGCCGTGCTGATCGTGGAGCCGGCCCCGATTGCCCATGAAAGTGCCCCGCTCCGGGGTCGCGATGATCTCGCCCAAGGGCGTGACGCGGTTCTGTCTTGGCATGGGCGTTTACTGCTAGAAAGCACGTCTTTCCCGGAGCGAAAGGCGACTTTTTGAATGAACAAGTCTGCTAGATCAATCGACAAACACAAATTCATTCGTGTTCAAGATCAGGCGGCAGGCGTGCGCCAGACCGTGATCGCGAGCATACCTCGCCAGCAGGTCTCGCTCTTCCGGCCGCGGGCTCCGACCCAGGGCCAGGCGCACGGCCGCATCGATCCGCGCGTCAAGGCCGCCGGGCTGTGCCTCGAGCCGTCGTGCGAATTCTTGCGATTGCCGCACCACGAACACGTCGTTCCAGAGCGCCAGGGCCTGAAGCGCGGTGAGCGTCTGGCTGCGAACCGGCGTGTTGAGATTGGGGTCGGCGCAGTCGAGCGCTTCCATGAAGGGGTTGGGGACGCTGCGCACGATGAAGCGGTAGATGGTTCGGCGCCGCACAGCCGGATTATCGGCCCTTGCGGGGTCGGTGTGGTCGTAAATCGGCGAGTGGTCGTCCTTGAACGAAAAGAGCTCGAAGCCGGGGCCGCCCATCCGGCAATCGAGCGTGCCCGAGACGTCCAGGATGCCGTCGCGCACGGCCTCGGCGTCAAGCCGGCGGCGATTCTGCCGCCACAGGTAACGATTATCGGCGTCCCGCGCGTCGAAAGCCGGATTGCCCAGGGACGTCTGTCGGTAGACGGCGCTCGTGACGATCAGCCGGTGCAGCGCCTTGAGCGACTGGCCTCGATCGCGGAGCTCGACGGCTAGCCAGTCCAGTAGCTCAGCGTGGGTCGGGAGGGAGCCATTGCGGCCGAAGTCGTTCGGCGTGTCGACGATCCCCCGGCCAAAATGATAGTGCCACACGCGATTGGCGATCGACCGCCAGGTGAGCCCGTTGCCGGCGCTGGCAAGCCAGTCGGCCAGCGCTGCCCGGCGGCTTCCCTCGTCTTCCGGATGCGGCACGGTGAACGCGCCCGGCAGGCCCGCGACGCATGCCGGAGCTCCCGGCCCCACCGGCTCTCCCGGCTGCTCGACGTCCCCGCGCTTCAGAATCCGGATCGGCCGCGGAGCATGCGGTTGGATCGAGTAAACCTTTCGCCCGCCAGCAACGGACAGCTTCGCGTCGATCGCCGCCAGCCCGGCCAGCGCGCGACTCTCGTAGGGCCGATCGCCGCGATCGACGCCCGAGAACACGGCCTGGAGGCGATAATAGTCGGTCTGGGTAATCGGGTCGAACTTGTGGTCGTGGCACCGGCGCAGTGGACTGTCAGACTGACAAACGTCGACATCGTGCTCGAGACCATGTCATCGCGATCCAGCACGCGGGTCTTGAGCTTGTCGACGGTTCCCTCGCGCAGCTCGACGTGGCCGACAAAGTCCCACGGCCCGGCGGCGATGAAGCCGGTTGCGATCGCTCCCATGGGGTTGCCCGGCGCCAGCACGTCTCCGGCGACCTGCTCGCGGATGAACCGGCCGTAGGGAACATCGCCGTTGAACGCGCCGATCACGTAGTCGCGATACGGCCAGGCATTGTCGCGCCGCTTGTCCTTGTCATAGCCGTGCGTGTCGCCGTAGTGCACCACGTCGAGCCAGTGCCGGCCCCACCGCTCGCCATGGTGCGGGCTGGCCAGCAGTCGATCGACGAGTGCCTCGTAGGCATTCGGACTCTGGTCGGCGACGAACCGGTCGATCTCCGCAGGGTAGGGCGGCAGCCCGAGCAGGTCGAAACAAAGGCGCCGGATCAAGGTTGGACGATCGGCCTCGGGACTGGGCCTCAATCCTTGCTGCTGGAGCTTGTCCAGAACGAAGGCGTCAACCGGTGTCTTGACCCAGGCGGAATGCTGGGCCGCCGGGACTGCGGGCTGCTTGAGCGGCTCGAGTGACCACCATTTCTGGCCCTCCAGGCGCCGGTCCTTGAGCACCAGGCCCTCCGGCCATGAGGCGCCCTCCTCGATCCACGTCCGGATGATCGCGACTTCCTGCTTCGAAAGCGGCTTGCTCTTCTTGGGCATTTCGGGCGGGTCGCCCGAAATCATGTCGACAAGCAGGCTCTCCTCGGGCTTGCCAGGGACGACCGCCGGCCCTCCGTCTCCCCCTTTGAGCACGCCGGCGGCAGTGGTCAGCGAGAGATTCCCCTTTGGCGAAAGGCTGCCGTGGCACTGCACGCAGCGCCGTTCCAGAATGGGCGCGACCTGCTGGCGGAAGGATTGATCCAGAGCAGCTCTGGCATCCCCGGCCGTCATCGTCCCCAGCCAGGCCGCCAGGCCGAGGCTGACGATTCTCTTCATCAAGGTTGCCATCCCGGCTCGACCGTTGGGCACGCTTCCCGCCGCCAGGCCAGCACGAGCCTGCGGCGATCGCGCACCACGCTCTCTCACGATCCTTCGACACTAGAGCCCTGGGGCGGGCCAGTCAAGATCGGGGGAGCCCTGGATGACTCACAGGTCGCCCGTCTGCGACAGCGGTCCGAGCTGTTTGAGACCGTTATCGACGGTCACGTCGTTACGGCCGTCCGCCGTCCTGCTGGAGCTCAGGATCGTCACGTGCGTGCGATGGTGGATCAGAATCTGACCGGCCGGCTGGCCGACGATCGTCGAGCCGACTACCTGTTGAATCCGCACGAGATTGAGGTTGCCGGAGTCGTTGAGCACCATCCCGGTCGCAACACCACCGCGAATGGACTGCACGTTCCCCTGGATGTCGATCAGGGCCGAGCCGTTTTCGGTGAGGTCGGGGCGGAAACTCGAGCTCAAGGCGACCAGTGGATCGCCGTAGTCGAGCGTGAGCGTTCCGCTCGAGGAAGACGACCCCGGAGCGTACAGCTTGACGGTATTGGTGCCGCCCGCGGTTGACGCCACGAGGGCCAGGCTCTGGTCGATGCTGCCCAGGGCCGGCCCGGGCTGCGTGGGTCCCGGCGTGACGTTGGTGTACGCGCCCTTCTGCGTGAGGGCGATGCTGGTGCCCGTGTTGAACTGATTCGATAAGACCGTGCCATGGCCCGGACTCGTGACGACCTCGGCTGTGCTGATCGAGCCGATGCCGAGCTGCGTCAAGGTGGGCTGAAAGGAATTGAAGGTCGCGGCCAGATCGCCGTAGACGATGGTCGACCCCGGCAGCCCGGTCAGACCACCCAGGAGCGTGAACCCAGCCTTCGGTGTGTACGGCTGGGCGGTCGAAAGCGGCTGGGCTTGTCCCGTCCGCAGGCTGGCGGCAAGGTTGATCATCTCAAGCTGGTTGGTCTGATAACTGCCCAGCACGGTCACCGTGTCGGAGTAGGCGATCGAGCCGACCGGCACCGTGGTGGTGAAGGAACCCACCGCTGCGCCCGTGGTCGCATTGTAAGCGTAGACTGTCGTTCCCGAACTGACCAAGACATCAAGCTGGCCGTCGTTCGAGGCCAGGTTGACTCCCGCCACGGCGGGGTCGCCCGGCACGCTGATCGGCGTGAAGGTCGGGTCGACCGAGCCGGTATTGTTTGTGAGATTCAGGTCGAACCGGACCAGTTGGCCCGTCACGGGATCGTAGCCGAAGATCTTGGAATCGGTGAGCAGGTCGATCGGAACGGTCGGCGTGCCGTGGATCTGATTCACCTTGAGAATGATGCCCGGCGGTGCCGGCGGTACGCTCGTCGGCTGCCCCGCAGCGAGCGGTTCGATAATGTTCGTGCCCGCGCTGAAGTTACCCGAGATCGAGGCCAGCGACTGGCCCTTGCCCGCGTTGCTGACGTAGTCGGCGGTGACGTTGTTCAAGGTGACGGTCGTCGACTGCTGGGCCTGGAGCGTGCCTGTCGAGCTGCTGGAGCTGGTCGTCAGGCCCGAGATCACAGCCCCCGTCGTGCCGCTCGGCGTGATGATGGAGATGGGCGAAGTGCTCGTCAACGAGGTCGAGGCCGGCGCCGGTGCCGGCGGAAGCGACCGCAAATTGACCTGGGTGCCGGGGCCGATCGAGTCCAGGGTTACCGTATTCACACCCGGCGTGAGGTTGATTGTGCCCCCCTTGACCAGGTCGAATTGAGCGAGCAGGACCGCCTGGAGCACGTTGCCGCCGACACCGCTCAGACTGTTCTGTGCGCCGGAGGCGATCAACTGGCTGTTCTCGATGCTGGCCAGCGGCGCGCGGCCGTCGCCGCCATGAACATGACTGACGATCTTGGTGTACGCGTTGGTCCCGCCATAGACCAGGTTGAGGGCGCCTGAGCCGCTCACGGTCGTGCCCGCGAGGCTTCCCTGCCCGATCAATTCGACCAGGGCCTGGCCGCCAGTCGGCGTCGTGTACGAGAACTGCCGGAAACGGTGCGAGAACGAACTGTTCAGGAGCCGGCGCTCCTCCAGGTTCTCGGAGACAAGCGGTGCCCGACGCCTCTGATTCCTCTGCGCGTTTGACAGCTTGCGCGGCATCGCGATCCTCCCGATGACCGGCTCATTCTCAGGTCTGGGACCGCCGCATCCTGCGGCACACCGCCCATTCGACCTCTCTATTCAATTCGGCAAACCGCGCTCACGGCATAACCCAACTTCCAGGTTTTCCCCACATCACGCATCTTTAGCTTCACATCGTCGTGGCGGCAAAGCCAATTCGGTCGATGTGAGCCGAAATCTGCGGTGTGGAGAACGCTTGTGTTGTGCGGCCTAGCACGATGGCACCTCGGCCGTTAAACTTTGGAGAAAGCGCGAGATCCCTCCCACGGTCGGAAGTGGGAGAGGTGCCGGAGTTGCGCCTTGAGCAGGAGATCGCGAGAGCACCATGCCGCGGGCATGGAAATCACACGTCGAGATCAAGAGTAAAGGAGAATCGATGGTCGTGCGGCGCTTCATCACTATTGCGTTTTCGTCCTGCCTGGTTCTGGCCGTCGGGATCGCACAGGTTGACCATTTGTTTGCACAAGATGCCGTCAAGAAAGTGGCGGTGCCGCCTCCGGCTGCCCCGGCCGTCACCAGCAAAGGGGCTCCCGTCGCGGAACAGGCCAAACCCGTCGATGCCGCCAAGCCCGCCGAGCCGGCCAAGACCCAGGACACAAAGAAGGCAGAAGCCGCGAAGGCGTCCGAACCCACAGAGCGTCCGATCCCCCCGGAGGTCCAGGCCAAGATCGAGGCCGCCCGCAAGGCCGTTGCGGAAATGATCGTCGCCGCCCAGGACGCCGGGCTGGTGGAAACATCGATCGATCCACCCCCGATCCTTGACATCCTGATCACCGGGCGTGCGACCGATGCCCGCGTACTCAAAGCAAAGAAGACACCCGGCGAGCCGTACAAACTCAGCCCGGAGGTCATGGCCGCCTGGTTCACCGGCTATGGCAGGATGGAGGGGATCAACTACGTCGACGACGTCCGGATTTTGCCTCCCAGCGAAGGGCTCAAGCAGTGGTACGACCAGCGCGCCAGTTCCTGGAGCGATATATCCAGGAAATCCGCAAGGCGAAAGGAACGGCTCCGAAGAAGGCCGAAGTCAAACCCGCACCGCCGGCGAACCCGGGCGCTCCCGCTGCCACGCCCGCTCCGGCCACGGCTGCGCCCAAAGCCACAGCTCCCGCAGCAACCAAGGCTGCGGTCCCGAAGGGTAACTAATCGCTCTCGAGGCAGGGAACGCGCGTAGGTCAGGCTTTCCAGCTTGACGTCATGAATAGGTCAGGCTTTCCAGCCTGACGTCATGAGTAGGTCAGGCTTTCCAGCCTGACATGATGAGCACGTCGGGCCTCCCAGCCTGACCTACGGCATACCTTCTTCTGCGTTCCCACTCAGAATTTCGGTGAGGCCCGGATCGTCGATCCGGGTTTCGCTCGCGCTGTAACAGGCATCGGGCAATTCAACGAGCAAAAACCGCAGGAGTGCTCTGGTTCTGGTGGCCGAATGCACTCCAATCTCGCCGGCCGCTGCCGGATCGAATAGGAAGACCGTGAAAAGTTGCGAGCACTGCGGCCAGGTGCTTACCAGAATGGACTTTTTCAACGAGGCCGTACGCGGTGACGCCGAGTGTCGTGTCCATGGCGACTGCGCCCTTACCGTTCCTGGCACTGGCGTGCGAGGCCGCCCGCCGGCTGGGGGCGGCCGGCGTACTGATCCTGGCCGAGGGGACCATGGATTGGGACGTCGTCGGCCTGCTCAGTCGCGACGAGATCCCCATCCTCGTGGCCAGCGAGTCCCATCGCCAGCTCGAGGTCATCCGTGAGAGCGGGCTGACGGCCATCGAGCTCGATCCCACGGATGTCGCCATCACCGAGCGCATCAGCCTGGCTCTGATCGAAGCGGTTGCCAATGACCTGCTCCAGGCCGGCGCAGATCGTCGTGATCTACTCGGGATTCGAGGCCGAGGAGCTCGACTCGCTCAGCGTCATCCGCCTGGGCGAGCACCTGGAGCAGCTCACCGCGCGCGACCTGAGAGCCCTCGAGACCTCGGTCCCATTCGAGACGTTGAAGGGTGTGGTCGACGTGGCCGTGGAGATCGGCCGGGAAGGCCGCGAGGGGAAAGCCGTCGGCACCCTCATCGTGGTGGGTGATGCACGCAACGTCATGGCTCGGACCCGTCCCCTCGGCTTCGACCCGTTCAAGGGCTACCGCCGCAAGGAACGGAATGTCCGCGACTTCCGCGTTCGCGAAGCGATCAAGGAGATCGCGCAACTGGACGGGGCGTTCGTCGTCACTCGAGACGGCACGGTGGAAGCCGCGTGTCGCCTGATCGACGCTCCCATGAGCGGGCTGACGCTCCCCAAGGGCCTGGGCACGCGCCACTGGGCCGCCGCCGCCATCACCGAGGTGACCAAGGCTGTCGCCGTCGTCGTCAGCCAGTCAAACGGTGCCGTCCGCCTGTTCCAGAACGGCGACGTCATCCTGCGCATCGCTCCCATGCGCCACGCCCGCGCCATGAAATGGCAAGGCGCCGACACCGAGCCCCCCCCGCCCTGACGTGTGCTACAATCCCATATAGGATTTCGGATTCCGTGTTGTCGGATTTACCGCTTGGGGCTCGCCATTTGAGATTTCGTCCCTGGTCCATCACGTCGCTGGTCGAACCCTTTCTCCGGTTGGTCTACGGCGCGCCGCTCGACGAGTCGAGCGTGGAATCCCCCCCTTCCGGCGACGGACAAGTCGACGGCAAGCGCGGCTTGGTCCTGGTCGCCGATGGCGTCGGCGGCTTCAATCTCTGCGGAATCGCCCTGCGGTACGTCCTGGGCGCGGAACGGCTGCCGTATGCCATCCGTCTCTTCCCGTGGGGTCACGGGCTGGGCCGCTGGCACGCTGATCTCACGGACGCCGTCAACCGCGATGCCAAGGCGACCTTGATCGCCCAGACGGTTTGCGCCTACAGGACGAGCCACCCTGATAATCCCGTGTTCCTGGTCGCGAAGTCGGGGGGCTCGGGCGTCGTCGTCAAGGCGCTGGAACAGCTCGGCGACCAGCAAGTCGAGCGTGCGATCCTGCTGGCGCCGGCTCTCTCACCCGCTTATGATCTCACCGCCGCGCTCTGCGCCGTTCGCCGCGAAATTGTTGTCTTCTGGTCGCCCCTGGACCTGCTCGTCTTGGGAGCCGGCACCCGGCTCTTCGGCACGATGGATCGCGTGAAGACAGCCAGTGCGGGCCTGGTCGGGTTCCGGCTTCCCGCCATCGACCCGCTTGATGAGATGCAGTGCGGTCCGTATGACAAGCTCCGCCAGATCCGCTGGCACGCTCGGATGGCCGTGACCGGCTATGTTGGCGGTCACTTCGGACCGGATAGCCCGGCTTTTCTGAGGAAATACGTCGTGCCACTGCTCCGCTCCGAACCGGAAACTCGATCCTGAATCGGAACTCCAGGGTCAAGCCGGCCACGCACCGGACCGATATCCATATGGCCTGGCCAGCGCGGGTCTAACCGACTCGTCGTGGGCCGGGATGTCGCTCAGGCTCGATCAGACCCGTCCGACACGCTGTCCTGTCCGAATCGTCTCAAACGACCCGGGCCGGGTTGTGAGCGGACGGGTCCGACCGGCCTGTTTGATGGAAACTTGTTCGACCATGCCGAGCCGGCAAGAGCCAGAGCGTCCGGGCCGCGGTCAGGGGAAGCAAGATCGCCCTTCCTCCCGACCGCCGCCCGGGCGCTTTGATCGCCTTCAGGCAGCAGCTCCATCCGAGAATCGCTTCCAGGAAGGCGCCCTCGAGAACTGGCACCCTTGACGCCACACCGCGTGGCGGTCTCGCCTTTTCCTTTGGGAGACAATCCCCAGTCCCTGGCACACCGAAAGGGCGGGGCCGCCTCGCACCGGACTTTCTCACCGCGCACCTCAAGTGCCGCATCGTGACCACCTGATCGACTTCTGCCGTCGACCGTCGGCCGACTGAATGAGATACAGCGTAATCGGATCCGTCGTCTCGGCTTTGGCCGTGCACCGCCCTGGCGGCCCGGGAACAACCGGCGCGGACTTGACCGTTTTGCACTCGCGCCGGATAAATCGGGTAATGGAAACGAGTGGAATGGATCGGCGGCTAAACGCCGCCGCTACCTCGAGTGGAGTTCGACAACAGCCATGAAAGAGCAGCTTGCTCCGATCGCGCAGGTACACGGGCGGGAGATCCTGGACAGCCGAGGCAATCCAACCGTCGAAGTCGACGTGGTTCTGGCCGATGGCGTTCTCGGCCGCGCCGCCGTACCCTCAGGCGCCAGCACGGGGATCTACGAAGCGGTCGAGCTCCGCGACGGAGTGAAGACGCGCTACCACGGCAAGGGCGTGACCAGGGCGGTTGCCAACGTCAACTCGGTTCTGGCCAGGGTCGCGATCGGACGCGACCCCGCCGACCAGGTGGGGCTTGACCGTGCGCTCATCGACGCTGACGGCACTCCCAGCAAGGGCAAGCTCGGGGCCAATGCAATCCTGGGCGTCAGCCTGGCCGCCGCCAAGGCGGCGGCGACGGCCCATGAACTCCCCTTGTTTCGCTATCTGGGCGGCGTCCTTGCCCGCGTGCTCCCCGTGCCGATGGCCAACATCATCAACGGCGGAAAGCATGCCGACAACAAGATCGACTTTCAGGAATTCATGGTGATGCCGGTGGGCGCCAGCTCGTTCACTGAAGGCATCCGCATGGTCGCCGAGGTCTTTCACAACCTCAAGGCCGTCCTCAAGAAGGCCGGCCACAATACCAACGTCGGCGATGAAGGAGGTTTCGCCCCCAACCTCGATAACGAAGAAGCGATCACGTTCATCCTCGACGCCGTCGACAAGGCGGGCTACCAGGCCGGCCGCGACAAGGATATCGCCATCGCGCTCGATACCGCCTGCTCCGAGCTCTTCGAGGAAGGCCAGAAAAAGGGATACAAGTTCTGGAAATCAGCCCCCGACAAGGTCTTTAGCAGCCAGCAGATGATCGAGCTGTTCGCCTCCTGGATCGACAAATATCCCATGATCGTGTCAATCGAAGACCCGCTCGACCAGGACGACTGGGCCGGGTATACAGCTCTGACGAGATCCCTGGGAAGCAAGGTTCAGATCGTCGGCGATGACTTCTACGTCACCAATACCGAACGTCTCGCCAAGGGCATCACCGAGGCCTGCACCAACAGCATCCTGATCAAGGTGAACCAGATCGGCACCCTGACCGAGACCCTCGACGCCGTCGAGATGGCCCACCGCGCCGGCTGGACCTGTGTGATGAGCCACCGCTCGGGCGAAACCGAAGACTCAACGATCGCCGATATCGCGGTGGCAACCAACTGCGGCCAGATCAAGACCGGCAGCCTCAGCCGCTCGGACCGCATCGCCAAGTACAACCAGCTCCTGCGGATTGAAGAGCAGCTCGGCGCCAATGCCGTGTACGCGGCGGCTCTCTTGCGGCAGAAGGCCAACCGGGGGGCGTGAGCCCAGGCTCTCCGGCTCAGTTTGTGCGCTTTTTCGTCGTGGCCCGGAACGGGGCAGACGCGCGACCAGCCGAACCGACGGCTCCTGAGATGGACGTCATTTACGTGCTGCTCGCCTTGTGTGAATCGAAATGCTTGACCAGGGTCACTTCGTTGCCCAGCCTGTTGTAACGGAACTGGTCAACGAGTCCCCTGGCCAGCATGATTCCGAATCCGCCCTCGCGCAGGCCCAGCTCGTTGCGGATTTCGATGTGGCCGATCGGGTCTTCATCGGACGCCGCATGTGGCAATGCCTTCGGGTCGAAGCCCGGGCCCTGGTCCTTGATGATCAGCGTGATAGAGCCTGGGTCGATGCGGTAAGTGATCCGCAACACGAGGTCTGCGTTCTTCCGATGGCCCCACTCGATCGCGTTGCCGCCCATTTCCATGACGGCCTGCTTCAGATCCTTGATGTGACGGTCACTGAGTGGTGTATGGGCGAACAGGTCGGCGAGCATGTCACTGGCCTGTGAGAGATAGGTCAGCTCGCTACGAATGTCGAAATTGATTTCGCCGGTCGTGCCGCGCTTTTTGTGCTCTTCATGCCACGCCAAGGCCGAATCGATGATTTCGTGAAACTCCACTTGCGTGAACGGCTTTACAAGATAGCCGTTGGCGCCGACTCTCACACCCGCGGCGCGGAGGCGCTCTTCGTCACGCGCGGTCACCATCACGATCGGAATCAGGTTCGTTTCTCGAGCTCGCTTGATCTGATCGCACAGCTCGAAGCCGTTGATATCGGCGAGCATCAGGTCGAGCAAAATCAGGTCGGGTCTTTGGCGCGAAATCGCCAGAAGTGCGTCCGCACCCGAGAAAACCTGGATCGGCTCGAAGCCATGACCCTGTACCAGACCGGCCAGAACATCGTTGGTATCGCGCTTATCGTCGACGATCAGAACCGTGCGCGACATGGGCAAGACTCGAAGGGCTTACGGGAATTCGACCGCTTCATGGCCCGATCAGGATCCCAAGAATCGTCCTCTCATTCTCTCGCGCCGAGTCTTGCCTGGCAAGGCATTGCATCACGCGGTGCGGCGCAAGGGCACTTTTTATCGCGGATCGACTCCCTTGCGACACGCCGCGAACCACGGCACAATGAAATGGCTGGGCGACACGTCATGCCGTGTACGCCGACAGAGGCTCTTCGGCTGATGCCTACCCTCAAGTTTGACTCGGATCGTCCCGCTCCCAAGGACGTCGCTCCATGAATGTTACGAGAATCATCGACGCTTTTGGCTACGTCATTTACGTGGCGCTAGCCGGTCTGGCCGTTTGGGGTGTGTATAATGGTTTACTGCTCTATCGTACACTGAAGAAGAAGTCGATTGACGAACCGGAGGCATTGATCGATCAGGTTCGTGATCTGTGCAAGGCGCGGCGTTACGACGCGGCGCTCAATCTCTGTCAAGGTCCGCCGCACTGGCATACTGCCCTGGCTCAGTTGATCGCGGTGGCGCTCAAGAACCGGGCAAAAGGTCTGGCGAAGATCAAGCAACTGGTCGTGACGGAGTTCCACAGCGAAGTGATCGCGGGCATGGAGAACCGTCTGGGCTCGATCTCGACGATCGTGCGGATGGGTCCGCTTCTGGGTCTGGTGGGAACGGTTGCGAGCATGATCGCGGCGTTCAGCCGCATCGGCGGCTCGGAAAAGGCCGACCCGCATGCGCTGGCGACGGACATCAGCCTGGCGCTCTGGGCCACTGGCGCGGGGCTCTTGATCGCCAACCCGATGATGCTCATTGGCAACGACGTGCACGCTCGGCTCAGGCGGCTTCGCGACCGCACCGAGCGGCAGCTCCAAGACGTGCTGGAATTCCTGGAGCCCAACACCTAGAGGTCTTGCCGCCGCCATGCTGTTTCGCCGGGACTCCGACCAGGAGCGGAGCGAGCATATTGACATGACTCCGATGGTGGACGTCGTCTTTCAGTTGATGACGTTCATGCTGTTCTCCGTCCAGATGACGGGGGGCGAGAAGGTGGACGTGCCGCCGGCGCGGCACGGAATCGGGGTCGAGGAGACGGACGCGACCTTCTTGACCTTGACCAAGCCCGAGGGTCCAGGCGGTGAGTCACGGCTCTTGATCGGGCTGGGCGAGGGCCCGACGGCCTCACTGGAGCAGGCTCGCCTGGCGGCTGTTGACGGTAGCAAGAAGGGTCGCATGAAGGTGATCGTGCAGGCCGACGGCGACGTCCCTCACGGCGAGATTGTCAAGGTCGTCGGCGCGCTCGCGGACGTCGAGGGGATCACCGTCCACATCGGCGTTCAGGAACCGCGCGGCAAATGAGGCAGGCCGGCTGGTGTGCCGGCCTGGAGAGACCGGACTGCATTGTTGGAGAACGAGCTTGGCGAGCTGGGACGTCTTTCACGGCGATCGCCTCGAGGTGGAGCGCGGGCTCGATGCCGGTGCGATTCGAGCGGCTTTCTCGCGCGGCGAGCTGCGCGACGACGACTTGGTTCGACCGGCGGGTACGACGATCGCCTGGGCACGAATCGCTCAGTTCCCGGAGTTGACGCAGGCCGTGGATCGGCCGGCGGAAGCTGCCTCGCCTCCCCCTGCCCCGGTGGTCGCGGCCTCGCCTCCGCCTGCAAAGAAACGCAAACAGCCGGCGGCGCCGGAGCCTTACGTGCCGCCCGAGCCCAGCGACTTCGAGGTCCAGTCGGACGACTTCGGCGTGGCGGATCTTCCGTTTTCTCCTCCCGCGACGCTCAGGGCCTCCGAGGCCAGCGAGCTGGGTGCCGTCTCTGACGTGGCTTTCCCGGTCATCAACGACCAGCCGGCGGTCACGACTCCGGTCGCGGTCGATGCGAAGCCTTTCGAGCCGGCTCCCCCGGGCGGCTGGCTCTGGGCCGAGGAAGTTGACGAAGAGGAAGACGACGGGGACTTCGATCGCAAGAGTGCAAACGGCGGCGCCGCGGCGTCCGGTGGGCTTGAAATCCTCGACGACGACGACGAGGAGGTCGTAGCACCACGGGGTCACTCCGACGATTCTCGATCTCGACGACCCGGCCAGCCGGGTTGCGCTTCCGGTTGCTGAGACCAAGGCCTGGGATGCGCCGATCGAGGACGAAGTGGACATGTCCTTCTCGCGCGGCGGCCCGGAGACGGTGGAGGAGCTTGACCTGGCACCCATGGTCGACGTCGCTTTCCAGTTGGTGTTGTTCTTCATGGTGACGGCGACGACCGTTCTGTACAAGACGCTGGAGATTCCCAAGCCGACGAAAGAACAGGCGCCGACGGCGGTCACGCAGGGCCGTTCGCTGAGCGATCTAGAGGACGACTTCATCCTGGTCGAGATCGACGCAACCGGCGGCATGAAGATGGATCGGGAGCCGATCCCCGCCGACATGAACTCGCTGGTGGAGCGTCTTCGAACGGCTCGCGAGAAGACCAACCGGAAATCGATGTTGCTCTCGGCCGACTACGCGACCAAGCATCGTGATACCGTGGTGGCGATCGACGCGGCCCACGAGATTGGAATGGCGATCGTGATTGCGCGTCCTACGAATCCGGTCGGGCCGGCACCCACGCTCTTGTCAAAGCCGAAGGCGGCCGCTCAACCTGCCGCACCGGCAGGCGGGCCTCCGCCTTGAGATGGAATCGCCCCGCGATTGTTCTGTCCCGGCGATGACTGCGGCAAAACCGCCGAGAGGACCGGCCCCGGTCATGTCACGAAGTTGTCGGCGCCGGCGGCGTCTGGTAAAATGCACGCGAAGATGGCGTCATCTCTCGCGGCCGTCGTTCCAGGCTCGATCGATGCGGCCCGATTGATACCGACTCCACCCGCTCGCGGGCGTAATTCAGTGGTAGAATGCCAGCTTCCCAAGCTGGACGTCAGGGGTTCGAATCCCCTCGCCCGCTTTAAAAGGCACTTCTTCCCCTCACCGAAGTTGGATACAAATGGATGGTCGTGCGTCCGGTAGAGGCCCAGGCCGCAGCCCGGTGGGCCCAGAGACGATCAGAGAGCAAGACATTAACTTCCCAATTGAGGCGCCAGTGAGAACGCCGAAATCAATCAGAAATCACGTAACCGATGGATCGGCCGAAATTGCGGACACCAACGGGAGCGACCAGCCTGCCCTCGTCGAAGCCACTGATTCCGGTCCGACCTCGTTACCAAATAATCCCGCGCACTTTCTGGATGACGCGAGTCTGTCGGCGGAAGTTATGGATTTTTGCGCAGGGACTCATATCAAAGAAGACGTTGAAACGACGTTGGCACTGGCGCGCCAGTGCTTCGCCGTTGTTGGGAACGCGCGATACGAGATCATCGAAGATCCTGAGTGCCAAGAGCATTACCTTGCGATCCACGTCAATGTCTCCGATGCGCCGGAAGAGGCTTTTGCACAATCGGAATCATTCCTCGATGCGTTTGTGGCCAGCGTTGATCCCAGCAGGCAGCGTCGGATCAGTCTCGTTTATCATTCAGCGTAGGTGCAATGGTCCATGGACCCGGAGAAGTTCCTGAGCCTGGCGCTCACGTTGAAGTGCACGCCCGGCCGTCCGGAGTTCTACCGGACGGCGATCAGCCGAGCCTACTACGGCGCCTTCAATGTTGGGGTGCAGGTCATGACATCGCTTGGAATTCAGCTCAGCAAGGGCGGAGGTGGCCACGGCGATTTACGGAACTGCCTGGGGGCTTGTGGTGATCCGGTTTGTTACAAGATCAGTAACCGGCTTGCGACGCTTCACGCACGGAGAATAGCGGCTGATTATGATATGGCGTCCGGTGTCGTCGAGACTCAGAACGAAGCAGAAATAGCATGCCTTGATGCCATTGCGATCGTGAGAGACCTGAAGATGGTCAGAGACGACGTCGGCAAGGCTCGCGCGCGATCGGAACTGAAGAGAGCGGCGCGCGAAATCTTCAAACTTTCCGTGTCATAGAGTCGCGGACGCTTTGCGTCCGCGGAGATGATGATCACGGCCCACGGAATGCCTCTCCCAGCCCGCGGACAGGGGCACGTCGACTCACGGTCTTAATTACCGAAACCGAGCTGTTGCCTCACACGAATGTTACCAACGACGATGGCCGGCCGCGCCGTATGCCCTGGTCGGTGACGCAGACCCTGAGTGAGGAGCATCATCGAGACGAGCGCGACAGAACTGGCCTTGACGATAGGACTCGAGTCCGTCGCCACTTTCCATAAGCCATCGCCACTGGGTAAGATCTTCGGACGAGGCAACACGAGTGGAAATGTAGTTGCCGCTGATCAGGCAGCGTAGGAGTTACACGTCGAGATGCTCGCAAAGTTTTTTCGACCATTCCAGCGGCTCTTTTTCGGACCGGTTTGGACGCGTCTTGACGAACTGAATCTGTCAAACCGTGGTCGCTTTGAAGCACGACTCGACCGATCGAGAATCAGCGGGAAACCCCTTGTTTTGTAGGCTGGCGGCGAAGTTCGGCTTGACGAGTGACGCGCGTTTTCCCAAGCTGGACGTCAGGGGTTCGAATCCCCTCGCCCGCTCTCAAGTAGAATTCGCGCCGCCAAGAGGTTTTCTGCCATCTCTTCGCCTTGAGGCCCAAGCGGGATGATTCGTGACACTCTTTTACCGATCCGGGACATGGGCATCTTGGCCATGGCGAACAAACAAAATCGCACGGACAAAGCGGAATCGCGGAGCGGACATACCGGATTCGGACATGGTCAAGCTGGCGCAGCGCCCGGCGATCGATCAGGGAACCGCGCTGCCGCACGACCTGACTGATCGCCTCATTTGTCGAGATAGACCAGGGCGCACTCCGAGCTACGATGGCTCAGCAGTCCGAGCCAAAGAAAGGCCAGAAATGAAAGGCGCAAAGCGCACCATGTTTATCAGAGTGTTGAAAAAGAATGATAATGGGGACCACGAGGAGTGGCTCTTTAACGTCAATCACATCTCAAAGATCCAGGTTTACTACACTTCGCAAGCCGATGACGGAACCACTCGCGTCACGGACGTAAGGACTGGCGGCAGCGATCCGTTTGCGACGCGATGCTACAGGGTCTATGTCGCCGGCGAAGTCTTGAACTTGCGAGGAAACCCGGGTGATCCGGTCATGGATGTCATCGAACAGATTTTCAAGGACTCGGTGAAGGGCGGTGGCAGAACTCGGAGCAGGACCAGGGGAGACGCCGAAGCCCCCGAGGCCCCATCGAGCGATTCGCCGGCTCCGACGTCCGAATGACCGCCCGCAACGGCGTCGGTGGCTCTGGCCACGGATTCCAGCACCGAAAAGAGTCGGTCGACGTCCGTCCGTGCCCAGGTTCGTTCGCCTCCCTTGCCATCGCCGCATTTGCCAGCTATTCTTTGAGAACTGTTAAACATCGGGTTCCCACCGACGGAGTCCCGCTCCGATGGCCCGAGTTTCCCTGTCGAGCACGTGGCGTGCGTGCGTGCTCAAGGCGATCGTTCTGAGTATACTGGTCCCCGAGGTGATTTCGGCCCGTACAGCGGGCGGCGCCGACTCCGCGCCAAGGGTCCTATTCGAGCGCAACATCTGGCCGATCATCGCAGCCAACTGTATCGGCTGCCACGGAGCCGAAAAACCCAAAGGGGGTCTTGACCTCCGATCCGTTTCTCGAATGCTCAAGGGTGGCGAGGAAGGGCCTGCCCTCGATCTGGCCGATCCCGATCGGAGCCTGCTCGTCGAGAAGATCACGCGGGGTGAGATGCCTCCCGGGAAAGCTCGAAAGCTTTCTCGCGACGAAGTGGCGAAAATCCGCGCGTGGGTGCGCTCCGGAGCGAAGGCCGAGCACCCCGAAGCCGTCCCCGCCGTTGATTTCAAGATCCGTGACCGCGATCGCCGCTTCTGGTCATTTCGCATGCTTCAGAAGCCGTTGGTGCCCAAAGTCGCGGCCGCGAACCGCGCACGCACTCCGATCGACCGGTTCCTGCTCCATCGCCTCGAGCAGAACGGGTTGTCGTTCTCGCCTGACGCCGATCGGGCGACCGTGCTCCGCAGGCTTTGCCTGGATCTCACGGGCATCCCGCCGTCACCTGATCAGATCGACTCTTTTGAAAACGATCATGAGCCGGGCGCCTACGAGCGCCTGGTCGATCGCGTGCTCGACTCGCCCCGGTTCGGCCAGCGGTGGGGCCGGCACTGGCTCGACATCGCCGGGTACGTCGATACCGTCGGCTTCGATACCGACGCGACCAACATCATCACGAGCGAAGGCAAGTGGCGCTATCGCGATTACGTCATCGCCGCATTCAACGCCGACAAGCCCTACGACCGATTCATCACCGAGCAGATCGCCGGCGACGAGCTTCACGACTGGCGGAACACCGCGCACTGGACGCCCGAGATCCGCGAAGCGCTGATCGCCACGGGATATCTGCGAACAGCCCGCGACCTGACGCAGGAAGACGTCGGCGTCATTCCCCAGAACTTCTTCGGGATCTTGCACGACACGCTCGAAATTGTGGGCACCGGCTTGCTGGGGCTGACGGTCAACTGCGCCCGGTGCCACGACCACAAGTTCGACCCCATTCCCCAGGAAGACTATTACCGGATGATCGCGATCTTCACCCCCGCCTATGACCCGGGCAACTGGCTGCCGGTCGTCCCGACCGAAACCAGGAAGTACGACCGCGGGCTCGCCGACGTGTCACCGGCAGAGCGCGCCGAGCTCGAACGGCACAACGCCGCCATCGATCGCGACCTGGAAGTGCTGGGCCGGCAAGTGAACCAGGTGCGGCAAGCTTGCCACGATCGGCTGTTCGCGACCCGGTTGAACGCACTCTCCGAGCC
This sequence comes from uncultured Isosphaeraceae bacterium, assembly GCA_963781785.1. Classification (GTDB taxonomy): domain Bacteria; phylum Planctomycetota; class Planctomycetia; order Isosphaerales; family Isosphaeraceae; genus CAWAHD01. The sequence continues at coordinate 4,799,865 of CAWAHD010000002.1, forward strand.
GATCCGGGCCGATACGAAGACCGCCCTACGCACTCCGAGAGAGAAGCGCAGCGAGGTTCAAAAGTACTTGGCTGACAAGTTCGCGTCCGCGCTGGCCGTCAAGCCGGATGAGGTGACCGCGGCTCTTCTGCCGGCGGAGAAAACAGCGGCCGCCCAGCTCGAGGCGCAGATGCGCAGCACCAAGGCGCGACGGCGAACCTGGAGCAAGATCCAGGCTCTCTACGACGTGGGGCCGCCGCCCCGATCGCATTTGCTGGTGCGCGGCAATGAACAGACGCCGGGACCGGAGGTCTCGCCAGGATACTTGCGCGCTGCTCTGCGCCTCGGGTGCCTCGAGCGCCGCGCCGCCCTCGGCCCCATCCGAACGCACCAGCGGCCGGCGGCTGGCGCTGGCGCGGTGGCTGACGCGACGGGATTCACCGGCATCGGCCCTGCTGGCGCGCGTGATGGTGAACCGGATCTGGAGCCATCTCTTCGGCGAAGGCATCGTGACGACGCCAGACAACTTCGGCATTCAGGGACAGCCGCCCACCCATCCCGAGCTGCTCGAGTGGCTCGGCTCGGAATTCGTGGCCGGCGGCTGGCGCTTGAAACCGCTGATCCGGTTGATGGTGGTCTCGACGGCTTACCGCCAGGCGTCGCGCCGCGACGGGGCGGGCACGACTCTCGCCGCCAAGGCTCCGGAGACGATCGATCCCGCCAACCGGCTGCTCTGGAGGATGAGGCTGCGGCGGCTCGAAGGCGAGGCAGTGCGCGACGCGCTCCTGGCCACCAGCGGCGATCTCGATCAGGCGGCGGGGGGGCCGCCGATCCCGATCAAGGCGCTTCCCGATGGAATGGTTACTGCGGCGGATGATGGCCCGGGCCGCGCGGGCGGGTCTACCGCCGGAGCGTCTATCTCACAGCCCGGCGCGCCTACAACGTGTCGCTCTTGACCGTGTTCGACCAGCCGCAGATCGCGACCAATTGCGTCAAGCGAACGGCGTCGGCCGTTCCACTTCAGTCGCTCTTGATGATCAACGACGCATTCCTGGCCGAACAGGCCGACCACTTCGCCAGACGAGTTGAACGCGCGACCAAGAGCGGGTCTGGTACGGTCGAGCGTGCGTTTCTCCTGGCACTCGGCAGAACGCCCAATGCCCACGAGATCAGCGTCTGCAGCGCACTCCTCGAGGCCCAGGAAAGGCTCTATCGATCCCGCGGCGATTCGCCGGCGGACTGCGCTGATCAAGCGCTAGAGCAGCTCTGCCTGACGCTGTTCAACACCAGCGAGTTCCTGTTCGCGGAATGAGTCGGCCCTTACGGGAGACGCTCATGTCGGTGCGAAAGATGCGAAATTATGTGCCGGATCACCATGGGCTGTTCTTGAGGGCGGACACCCCGCCGCACGGCCGCCGGGCGTTTTTGCAACAATCGGCAATGGGATTCGGTCTGCTGCCCTTGGCTCACCTTCTCCAGCAAGAAAGTGCATCCGGAGAGTCTGACAAGCCCGCCGGAGCCAGCACGATGAATCTCGGCGCCCGGCCCGGCCACTTCAGAGCGCGCGCCCGCTCGGTGATCCTCTTGATGCAAGTCGGCGGCCCGAGCCAGATCGACTTGTTCGATCCCAAACCCGAGCTGCAAAAGCGTGACGGGCAAGTGCAGAAAGACAGCTTCGAGACGCTTCAGCCGGGAAGCGAGAACAAGAAGCTCATGGCAAGCCCGTTCACGTTTCGCCCCCATGGGCAATGCGGAATGGAATTGTCGAGTCTCGTTCCCCACATCGGTTCGGTGGCCGACGACATCTGCCTGGTGCGCTCGATCTACAGCGACAACAACAATCATCCCCAGGCCTCGCGCTGTCTGCTCTCGGGCAAGATCTTTCCGGGGCGGCCTTCGGTCGGCTCGTGGATCAGTTATGCCCTCGGCACCGAGAACCAGAATCTGCCGGCATATGTCGTCCTGCGCGATCCGGATGGATACACCAACGGCGGCACGACGCTCTGGGAGAGTGGCTGGCTGCCGGCGATCTACCAGGGAACCGAGATCCAGTCCCGCGGAGCCGCGATTCTGGATCTGCACCCCGCAAAGGCGGTTCCCGACGGCGTCCAGCGAAACAACCTGAGAGCGCTATCGCGTCTGAACGAGGAACGGCGGATGCTCTATCCGCACGAGTCGGAGCTCGAGGCGAGGATTCGCAATTACGAGCTGGCGGCGCGGATGCAGTTGAGCGCAGAGGCCGTGCTCGAACTCCGCGGCGAGTCATCTGCCACTCGCCGGCTGTACGGGCTCGACGACCCCACAACTGCCAATTTCGGTACGCGCTGCCTGATGGCGCGGCGGCTCGTCGAGTCTGGCGTCCGGTTCGTGCAAGTGCTGGTGCCGGTGAAATCGGGCGGGATGCCCTGGGACCATCATGAGAACATCAAGCCGGGGCTGGAAGCCATCTGCCCGCAGGTCGATCGCCCCACGGCCGGTTTGATTCGCGACCTCAAGCACCGCGGCCTGCTCGACGAAACGATCGTGATCTGGACGGGGGAGTTCGGCCGGCTGCCGATTTCCCAGAAAGGCAGCGGCCGCGACCATAACCGCAACGCCTTCAGCCTGGTGATCGCCGGCGGGGGCTTCAAGGCCGGCCACGTGCACGGCAAGACCGACGACCTTGGCTATCGGGCCGTCGAGAAAAGGGTGAGCTGCCCCGACCTCCTGGCGACGATCCTCAACCAGCTCGGTCTTGACCACAATCGCCTGAAGTATGCCCACCACGGACGCGAGGAATCGCTGACCGATTCGCCGGTGACCCACGCCCGCGTGGTCACGGCGCTGCTCGAATCACCCGCCACAAGCGACCGTGGCTAGCGTGCCAGACAGCAGAAGCAAGACTTTGAAGCCCGGCGCCATGCTCAAGCTCTGGTCTCTCGAGAGTGCCGCGGTCACAATGGGAATATCGGCCATGCCGACTTTGCCTGTCGCCTTCGGGGCGGGCTGGACTCTTCTCATCGGGTCGACTTCATGGAACGCTGGGCGATCGTGGTGCGAGGCGTCGTCCAGGGCGTCGGATTCCGCCCGTTCGTGTTCCACCTCGCCGCGCACCGCCACTTGTCCGGCTTCGTGAGGAACCAGACCGGAAGCGTCCTGATCGAGGTCGAGGGGGAACCGGCCGCGCTCGAGCGTTTCCTGGCGGATCTCACCGACCAGCCGCCGCCCCTGGCACAGATCGAGCACCTGTCGTGGGAACAACGGCCGCCCCAGGGCGAGGACCGGTTCCGCGTCGAGATCAGCGAGGACGACGGAGCCAGCCCCGTCTATGTCTCTCCCGACGTGGCCACCTGCAAGGAGTGCCTCGCGGAGCTGTTCGACCCGGCCGACCGGCGGTTTGGCTACCCGTTTCTCAACTGCACGAATTGCGGCCCGCGGCTGACGATCATCGTCGCTGCCCCGTACGATCGCCGGCGGACGACCATGGCGTCGTTCGTCATGTGCGCCGACTGCCGCGCAGAATACGAAAACCCCGCTGACCGCCGGTTCCACGCCCAGCCGACAGCGTGCCCGGCCTGCGGGCCGCAGCTCGAGCTTCGCGACGCGTCGGCCCAGCCAATCTCCTCAGCAGACCCGATCGCGTTCTTTGCCGCGACCATCCGCGACGGGAAGATCGGAGCCCTGAAAGGTCTCGGCGGGTATCACCTGGCCTGTGCGGCAACCGACCACCAAGCTGTCGAAGAGCTGCGGCGGCGCAAGCACCGCGATGAAAAGCCGTTCGCGGTCATGGCGGCCGATTCCGCCGCCGCCGCCGAGCTGGCGGAACTCAGCCCATTAGAGCGCAACCTGCTCGCGTCGGTGCGGGCTCCGATCGTCTTGTTGCGCAAGCGACAGCCCTGCGAGATTGCCGAGGCGGTTGCGCCCGGCAACCCGTTTCTCGGCGTGATGCTGCCCTATACGCCGCTCCATCATCTCTTGATGAGGGCCGTCGACGGCATCCCACTGGTCATGACCAGCGGCAACCGCTCCGACGATCCGATTGCGTACCGGGATGACGCATTCGAGAAACTGGCCGGAATCGCCGACGTCTTCCTTACCCACGACCGACCGATCCGGGTGCGCTGCGACGACTCGGTGACCCGTGTCGTCCTTGGGGTCGAGCTCCCCATGCGGCGCTCGCGCGGATACGCTCCCCTGCCCGTCGAGCTGCCGTCAGAATGTCCATCCCCCATCCTGGCGGTGGGCGGGCAGCTCAAGGCGACGTTTGCCCTGGGCCGGGCGCGAAGCGTTTCTCAGCCATCACATGGGAGATCTCGATCACTTCGACGCCTACCGTGCGTTCGAGCAGGATGTCAGCTTGTACGAGCAGCTCCTGGCGATTCACCCGGAATGCCTGGTCCACGATCTTCATCCGGACTATGTCACGACGCGATACGCCGAAGAAAGAGCAGCCCGATCGGGTGCCCGGCTCATCGCCGTTCAACACCACCATGCGCATATGGCGAGCTGCATGGCCGAGCACGGCCTGGTCGAGCCGGTGATCGGAGTGGCGTTCGACGGAACCGGGTACGGCACCGACGGGGCGGTTTGGGGCGGCGAGTTCCTGGTGGGAGATTACCGAAGTTTTCGCCGCGGAGCACATCTGCGGTACGTCGGCATGCCCGGTGGCGACCGATGCATCCGCGAGCCCTGGCGTATGGCACTGGCCTACCTCACTGACTCCGAAGCCGAAATTGCACCGTTCGAGGCGCGGTTTTTGCACGGAGATCTATTGATTCTGAAAAGGATGATTGCACGCGGGATCAACACGCAGATTACGTCGAGCTCTGGCCGGCTTTTTGATGCGGTCGCGTCGCTGGCAGGAGTTCGAGATCGCGTCAGCTACGAGGGTCAAGCGGCGGTGGAGCTGGAATGGCTGGCGAGCCAGTCGCCGCCAGGAGAGGATTATCCCTTCGACCTCAACCTGCCGGATCGTGAGGGGACGTTGCAAGCTCCGATGGTCGTCGACACCCGGCCGCTGATCCGGGCGGTGGCGGAGGACGTGGTGGGTGGGATACCCGTGCCGCAGATCGCCAGGCGGTTCCACTCCACAATCGTCAGCATGATCGCCGCTGTCTGCGGCCGGCTTCGTTCTGCGACCGGCATCGACGTCGTGGTCTTGAGCGGCGGCGTTTTCATGAACGTTCTGCTGACCTCGGAGGTTGTCGCGCGGCTTGCGTCCGACGGTTTCCGTGTGCATCGCCATCGACTGGTGCCGCCCAACGACGGCGGCTTGAGTTTGGGGCAACTGGCGATTGCCGCGGCCTGCACTCGCTGAGGCTCGATCCTGGCACGCGCCCGCCGGCGCGTCCGCCGCGGAGGCGCCGGCGCGGGCATTGACAACATCGTCTCTGTGAAGGAGGTTGGAACATGTCGTACCTGAAGCGTTATCTCAAGATTCGCCGCATGTGACGCCCCGAGGTATTGCGGACAGATGCACGAGCTGTCGATCGCCCTGAGTATTCTGGACCTCGTCGCGGAAGAATCCGCGCGCCGCGAGGGCCGGATCATCGCCGTGCATCTGAAACTCGGACCACTCTCCGGCGTGGTCCGTGACGCGCTTCTGTCAGCCTACGACCTGGCCCGCGAGGGGAGCGCCACACCCGAGGCGAATCTCGTTGTGGAGGATGTCCCGATTGTCGTGAACTGCCCGGATTGCGCTGCCGAGCAAGTGCTGCCGTCTCTCCAGGAGCTGCGCTGTCCTGTGTGCGGCGCCCCAACTTTCGAGATCCTGGGCGGCCGCGAGCTGGAGGTCGTCGCCCTGGAGATCGCCCCATGAACGAGCACCCACGACTGGTCGAGGTCCGGCAGCGCGTCCAGAAGCAGAATGACATCACCGCCCGCGCGCTGCGCGATCGATTCGCTGAGGCCGGCACGTTCGTCGTGAGCCTGGTGTCCAGCCCCGGGGCCGGTAAGACGGAGTTCCTCGAGCAGGTGCTCAGGCGGCTTGGCGGCGTGCACCGAGTCGCCGCCTTGGTCGGCGATCTGGCGACCGACAACGACGCCCGCCGGCTGGCCCGGAGCGGGGCGCCGGCGCGGCAGATTCTCACCGGAACGGTCTGCCACCTCGAAGCGGCGATGGTGGCCGACGCGCTCGACGGCTGGTCGCTCGAACAGCTCGACTACCTGTTCATCGAGAACGTCGGCAACCTGGTTTGCCCCGCGACCTTCGACCTGGGCGAGAACCTCCGCCTGGTGCTCTTCTCGGTGGCCGAAGGCGAAGACAAGCCTCTGAAGTATCCGACGATCTTCAACACGGCCGACGTGGCGATCATCACCAAGACCGATCTGGCCGCAGCCGTGGAGTTCGACGCCGCAGCCGCACACCGCAGCATCCAGTCCGTGCGGCCGGGCATTGACGTCTTCGAGCTGTCGGCGAAAACCGGGGCGGGCATGGAAGAATTCATGGACTACGTGATCTCTCGGCGCAGCGGCGCATGCAGGCCGCGGCTGAGTCAAGGTCGCACCGAGATCCGGTGCCAGGAGCGGAGCCAATGGTGTATCTTGCCCCGATCGTCGCCCTCGTGATGGCCGGCGTGCTGGTGGCTCCCGCGGCCGCCCAGGACGCTCAGGCTCCGCAGCCCGCCGGCGGATCGTTTCCGGTCACGATCCGGGTCGATGCCTCCATGGCCCGCGGTGAGCTCGAACCGGTCTGGCGATTCTTCGGCCATGATGAGCCCAATTACACCTACATGAAGGACGGCACGAAGCTGCTCGCACAGCTCGCCGAGCTGAGCCCCGAACCCGTCTACATTCGCACGCACAACCTGCTCACCTCAGGCGACGGCACGCCGGCTTTGAAGTGGGGCTCGACCGGCGTCTACACCGAGGACTCCGAAGGCCGGCCCAGGTACGACTGGACGATTCTCGACCGCATCTTCGACACGTATCGACACCGCGGTGTGCGGCCCTACGTTCAGATCGGTTTCATGCCCGAGGCGCTTTCCACCCACGCCCAGCCCTATCAGCACCGCTGGACGCCGGGCGGGAAAGAGTCGATCTCCACGGGATGGGCATTCCCGCCCAAGGACTACCGGAAGTGGGCCGCGCTCGTCTTCGAGTGGGTCCGGCACTCGGTAGCCCGGTATGGTCAGACCGAGGTCGAGAAGTGGTACTGGGAGGTGTGGAACGAGCCGAACATCATGTATTGGCGGGGCACCTCCGAGGAGTACCATAAACTGTACGATTACGCCGCCGACGCCGTGAAACGAGCGCTTCCCACGGCCCGGGTTGGCGGCCCGCATGTCGCCGGCCCACGGTCTCCAGGGGGAACCAGGTTCCTGCGAGAATTCCTTGACCACTGCCTCAAAGGTAATAACCATGCCACGGGCAAAATGGGTTCACCGCTCGACTTCGTGGCCTTCCACGCCAAGGGCGATCCGCGGTTCATTGCGGGGCACGTCCGTACGGGCGTCGGCGCTCAGTTGCGAGACATCGACCGGGGCTTCGAGATCGTCGCCAGCTACCCGGAATTGAAGGGCAAACCAATCATCATCGGCGAATCGGACCCGGACGGCTGCGCCGCCTGCCCGGCATCGATCTATGCGCAGAATGGCTATCGCAACGGCACCCTCTACGCCAGTTACACCGCTGCCGCCTTTGCCCGCAAGTATGCCCTGGCCGACCGGCATGGCGTCAACTTCCAGGGGGCGGTGACCTGGGCATTCGAGTTTGAAGGCCAGCCGTACTTCGCCGGGTTCCGGGTGCTCTCGACCAACGGACTCGCGTTGCCCGTGCTCAACGTCTTCCGCATGTTCGGGTTGATGGGCGGCAAGCGGCTCCCCGTCGAGAGCACCTGCGAGGTCGCACTCGAACAGATCCGGCGTGAGGGGGTGCTGGGCAAACCCGACGTGTCGGCTGTCGCCAGCCTGCGGGATCGCAAGCTCTGTGTGTTGTCCTGGCACCATCACGACGATGATGTGCCGGGGCCGGAGGCGGACGTCGCGTTGTCACTCGACAAGCTTCCCGTGAGCGGCGGTCCGCTTCTGATCGAGCACTTCCGAATCGACCAGGACCACAGCAACGTTTACGAGGCGTGGAAGCGAATGGGATCGCCGCCGCAGCCGACGCCCGGGCAGTATGCCGAGCTGGAGCGATCGTCGAATCTCGCCCTGATCGAGTCGCCCCGCTGGGTCCGGCCCGAAGGTGGCCAGCTCACGATTCGATTTAGACTGCCGCGCCAGGGAGTATCATTGCTCATCGTCGACTGGGAGCGCGGGCCAAAGTAGCCCCTGGCGTCGGCGCTCGATGCGCACGCGAGGGAGGCCGCACTGTGATCCGGCGCCGCGAGCGGGGCCGATGGCTGTGTCTTACCGGTGGAGCGATCTCGTGTGCTACGCCGCGGGCGTCGGGATTGGGATCCTGTTCGAAAGCTACGATGACCGATTGCCTAACTCCCGCGCGTCATTTCTTCGTTCATCATGACGGCGATCGTCTTCGCGTCGTCGTCTTCGCGGGATTCGAGCGCCCGGATGACGCGTTCTCGCCGGTCATCGGAATGGTTTTGCGAGAGCTTCCACTTCCCCTCGAGCCGCGTGATCGCGATGCGGAAGCCGACGATGGCGCCGAGCATTCGATCGACGTGGGGCGCCTTCTCGTTGAAGGTCCACGGCTCGGGCCTGGGGCCCTCGTAGGTCTGGACGCTTCTCCGCAAGATCTCGAGCACAGATTCCCGATCTTCGACAGTCTGAAAGGTGCCATAGGCGTGGACGACGGCATAGTTCCAGGTCGGGACCGTTTCCTCCTCCTCGTACCAGGATGGAGAGATGTAAGTATGTGGGCCCGAGAAGACGGCGAGCGCCTCACCCCGCACGTCCCGCCACTGGGAATTGGCCCTGGCCATGTGCCCGAGAAGGCAACCGGATGGCTTGACTTCGGGGTCCAGCAGCAAGGGCAAGTGGCTGGCGAAAAGCCCCGTCGGGCCGCTCGTGATGAACGTGGCGAAGCTGTGCCGCCGAATAAAGCCGTGAAGCTTGGCAGTGTCGGTGACGGCGTGGGCGGGTGGGAGATACATTTTATCCCGGGGCTCCGGTCGGGTGGGAGATAGCGTGGAAGCTCGGAGTTTCCGAGGAAGATTCGGATCGAGACTAAGATCAAGACTAAGACTAAGATTAAGACCAAGACTAAGATCAAGACCAAGACCAAGACTAAGATCAAGACTAAGACTAAGATTAAGAGTAAGATTAGGATTAAGAGTAGGATTCTCATGCACTCCCCGTGCGGGTGCTCACGGGGTCGATCACAGGCATCTCGACACGTCAATCTGACAAAGGGACCGCCGCGAACAAATTCCCGCTCGTGCTCGCAGTCTTCCTCTTGGTCCTAGTCTTAATCTTAATCTTAATCTTAATCTTAGTCTTAATCTTAGTCTTAGTCTTAGTCTTAGTCTTAGTCTGAACTCTGAATCCCCGTCTTGAATGCGAACGGCATGGCGCTCGCTCTCGAGCGGTTTGTTCGGCATAATGCATGGTCTATCCCCAACCGAGGAGCCCTCCATGATCACCACCGTCAAGCCATTGCGTCGTGACCCGGCCGAAGTGGAGCCCTGGGCCGAGACTTGCGGCCAGATTCGCCCGCTGGTCGAGGAACGGGATGAGGCCGCCGCCGAGATTCACCACGTCGAGATTCACGACGCCAAGCTGCACTACCACGCGCGCACCGACGAATTCTATTACGTCATCGACGGTGAAGGCACGATGGTGCTCGGCGACGACACCATCGAGCTGCACCGTGGCGTCGTCGTGTACGTACCCAGGGGCGTCCCCCACAAGGCCGTCGGTAAGCTGACCGTCCTGACTGTCTGCATCCCCAGGGGTGTCCTCCACGACATCCACGAGCTGGAGTGAACACCTCGAGAGCGCGCCCGATCGTTCGGTCACCGGAGGAGAACGCGTCGGCGGCGACGGCCACTCGTGATCACTCTCTCGGTCCGAGAACAACCGCCAGTGCCGCCCGGCCGAATCGTCGTTCCAGCGAGGCTCGAGGCGGAAGGCCAGGCTTGGGTGGCTCCAGCTTTCTGATCACCTGGCCGTTCTGGCCGTTCCAGACCAGAAGCACTCCGTCGGCACCTCCGGCCGCGACGCGTGCCCCGCCGGCCGAGGCGGCTACACTGTACACGTAGTCGCCCGCCCCGCTGTAAACCCGCGATACCGTCGGTGTCCGGGTTCCACACTCGCACCTGGGAATCGCCCGAGGCGCCGATCACCTCGGGCTTGCCGGCGATCCAGCGCACCGAGGTAATCTGCTTTCCCGCCGCCTGAAGCGTTCGAATTTGTTCCCCCGAGTCGAAGTCCCAGACCTTGAGGACGTTGTCGGCGCCGCCGGTGACAAGCTGCTTGCCGTCTGACTTCCAGTCGACGGCCATGACGTGATGCGTATGTCCTTCGAACGAACGGAGCAGCTTCCCGTCGGGGATGCTCGTCACCTTGAGAAACTTGTCGGCCGAGGCCGACGCCAGCTTGGTGCCATCCGGGCTGAACCGTAGAGCGAAGACCGTGTCGGAATGAAGCGACGGCAGCGCGTTTCCGAGGAGTCCCTTATCGACCTGCCAGATCTTGACCTCGCCGGTGCGCGATGGCTCGCCGCCGCCGGTCGCCAGCAGCCCTCCGTCCGGACTGAAATCCAGCGCCAGCACCCGGAAAACATGCGAGGCCAGGGTCCTGTGCTCGCGCCACGAGCCCGCGAAGCTCCAGGTCTTGAGAGTGGTATCGGCAGAGGCCGAGACGATTTCCCCCTGGCCGCGGAAGGCGACTTTCTGGATCGTCCGGCTTGGCGCGCCGTTGGGCGCGGCGTGCCCGAAGGCAATGACGCCTAGACCGGTGGCAGTCTCCCAGACCTTCAGACCACCCAGACCGTCGGCGGTTGCAACCCGATCGCCACGCGGTGAGAAGGCGACGCTCCGAACCGGACCGCCATGGCCTTTGAGCGTTCGAATGACCTTGCCGTCGGATCGTGCGATCAATCGGGCGGTGCGGTCGTTCGATCCGGTGATGAGGGTCTTGCCGTCGGGGCTGATGGCCACCGCGAGGATCGGCCCTTGGTGGCCTGAGCTCAACGTGCCGGTCTGAGCACCGGATCGCGCATTCCACACGCGAACCGTGCCGTCGTCACCGCCGCTCACGATCGTCTCCGGGTCTGAAGCAGTATCCACATCGATCGCTCGAACCGGTCCCTTGTGACCGGCCAGTACGATCACCTTGGGTTCCGCGGGCTTCGTCTGAGCCTTCCCGCCAACCGGATGAGCGGCGGAGTCGGCAGGCAATGCCCAGATCCGCACCGTTCCGTCTTCGGAGGCCGAGACGATGCGCAAAGTGTCCGATCGAGCGGGGAGCACGGCCAGATCCGACACGGCGGCATGATGTCCCTTCAAGGCAATCTGCTCCCTGCCAAGGGCGGCGTCCAGGCACCTGACCAGGCCGTCGCCTCCTCCGCTGGCGATCGACTTGCCGCCGGGCAGAATCGCGACCGCCCGCACGGGGGCAGGCTGAATCAAGGTTCGCAGCAACTTGCCGTCGGGCATGCTCCAGGCCCGGATCGTCTTGTCGTCGCCGCCCGAGTAGGCGACACTCCCATCAGGCGCGACGGCGAGCGCCGTCACCGGACCGGTATGGCCCGTCAGGGTCTTGGCCAACCGCCCGGTGGGGGCCGTCCAGATCGTGACGATCTGGTAGCTTCCCGCCGCGAGCAGAGACTGATCGGGGCTGAACCGCAGCGACTGGATCAGGTCTTTATGACCCCCCAGCGAGATGATCTCCAGCCCCGAGTCCACGTCGTAGACCTGCACCACGTTGGCCCGGCCCGCCGCCACGCGCGCGCCGTCGGTGGTCAGATCCACCGCGTTGATCGGATTGATCCCGGGCGGAAGATCTCCGAGCACGATCTTCTTGGCCCGATCATCGCGACGCTCGCCCGCGTCGGCCGAATCGTCCCGGGCCCCGGCATCGATCCAGAGCTTCAAGAGGCCGAGCTCTTCGGGCGTCAGCGGTTTGTTGACGGGCTTGTCCTTCGGAGGCATGACCGGCTCGACACGGTGCGCCGCCATCCGGAATAGCAAGCTCGCATCGGCCTTGCCGCTCACAACGCTCGGACCGCGCTTGCCTCCCTTCAAGATGCCTGCAACCGTTTCGAGATTGAGACGATTCTCGGCCAGGACCGAGCCATGGCAGCCTGCGCACTTGTTTTGCAGGATCTCGTCGATTTCCCGCGCATAACTGACGGGCTCTTTGCGAGCCGGAATCTTCACGTCGATCGACCTTGGCCCAGCCGGGCGCGGCACGGAAGCACCGCCAGGCGCTGCGCGAACGCCATCGGATCGATCGCTGGAAAAGCCGGCAACAACCAGAAAAGTAAGCCGAGAAATCGGTGCACCTGTTGATCCTTCAAGGCTAAAGGTCTTGCCACGCGGCCGGCGCTTTCCTTCACCAGTGCGCCCTTCGTTGCTAGCTATTTGGCAATCGTCAGTCCGACGGGTTCGTCGACTTCGATGGCCTCACCGCGGACAGTCGCGACCGAGTGGACGAAAACCAGGGGAGCTGGTCCTGGCGGGCTGTCCTTGGCGGAATGAATCACAAGCTTGGCCTTTGTCTGGCTGTCGGCCAGCGCGACGGCTGCTGACGAAATCTTGAGATTTCCGGGTGCGGTCAAGGCGAGAGAAACCGGCCCGGCGAATCCATTCTGGCGCGCGACGCTCACCTCGATCTCGAGCGAGCCGCCCTGTTTGATCGTGCCACCCTTGGCATCGACACTCAGGCCCACAGGGGCCGGGCGAACCAGCACGGTGATCGTGTTCGACGGCTCGGTGAGATTGATATTGGGCTTCTGCTTGGCATTGGGATCTTTGCTGAACGGGTACGCTCCGGTCGCGCGGAGAACGAACGTGTAGATGCCGGGAGGGACATTCCTGGGAACGAACAAGGGCAGGACACCGGTCTTCGCCTCCTTGGCAACCGTGGCTCCTGCGGTCGGCATGTTGGGCGGGAGGTCGGTGGCGGTCACGGCGACGGCCTCCGCGAACCCGGCGCGGCGGATCACGGCAAGATCCAGAACGAGCTGACGACCCTGAGCGACGATGACCTTCTCCGGTTTGGCGGCCAGGGAAAGCGGCGCGGGCACGCCGCGTACGGCCATGACGAACCCGTGCAAGAGCCGCGCTGGTGCGACGGCCGCGGCGACGGCGCTCGGGGGCCCGGTCATTCCGCCGGCCAGGGCGGTGCGATGAAGATCAAGGCCGAGCACCGAAGCACCATCGACGTATTCAAGGGCCTCCTTGCGGTCGCCGAAGCGACTGAAGCCGACCAGGCTGACGATCCCGACAGTCGTCTGGGCGCGATCGTCCGCCTCGAAGACGATCGGTGCGACGGTCTGACCGGCGCCGATCGTCACCGGTGCGGCGTGAACGCCGGCGGGGAGCAAGTCTGCCTCGACGCGGATCGGTCCGTTAAATCCATCATGGCGGATTGCCGCGATCACGGCGGCCGTTCGCCCGCCTGCCAGGACCGTGGCCGCGTCGATCCCCGTGGCGCTATTCGGAAGCAAAACCAGCGTGAATCCCGGCTGCTCGCGGCGGATGACCAGTCGATAGGTCAGGCGCGGGTGCCCTCGCTGCGAGCCATACAAGTCCGAGATCAACACTTGATAGAGTCCATCATCGGGCACCTGCCAGCGGAGGGCCGCGTCGACGGTCTGCGTATTGAAGCGCGGCCCGGTGCCGCCATCCGGCAGGTCGTCGCCGCTGGCCAGGTCCTGGGGCGGCTGTCCCTTGGAAGCAACTTTTTGAACCACGAACGCGGGGTCAGCCAAGGAGCCGATCCGCTCCGCCAGCGCCTCGATCCACCACACCTCGCCCTTCTTTGCGTGGAAGCGGAAAAGGTCAGCGTCGCCGGGCGCGGCGAATGTCCCCGAAATGTCGCACGGAGGCACGACGGTCTGCGGGTGGGCATCGTCGTTGTTGGGCTCTTCTTCGACGACGACTGGTGCGGCAGCGCGGGAAATGAAGAAGCTATTGGAGACCGTCGGCGCGGCACCCGCCGGACTGATCCGCACGTGGCTCCATTCGAATCCGTCGTGGAGGGCAGCCGCGGCCGGGCAGACGAACAGCCGGGCTGGATCGAGCGGGTCGATTGCCAATCGAGACTCCCCTGGTACCTCGAGCGAGACCTTGAGTCGCTCAAAGGCGCGGCCATCGGCCCTCCATTGCGGGTCGACCGTGGCTCCCGTTCCCAGGCCCCGGCCGATCACGGTGAACGCCGCCGTCCTGGCCGGCACGGCGGCCAGCGGGAGAATCGCATCGACGTGGGGACCGTCATGGACCGTCAAGCGATAAACATGTTCGGGTGAGCCGGCGTAGATGGCGTCGTGCACCTTGATCACATACCGGCCGTCGGCCGGCAGCGTGACGTCGAGAAACGGGTCGACGCCGAAGACGTCGCGGCTCTCGGCGATCTCTGTCCCTGCTGAATTAAAAAGCCGGATCGTCGCGTCGAGCCGGCTGTCCAGCCGCTCGGCCTCGACGTCGAGAAACAGCCGTTGTCCCTTTTTTCCCTCGAAACGGTAGCAGTCGAGGTCGGCACCACCGTTCAGCTCGCCGTTCACGACCGTATTGATCACGATCGGGTTGGCCTTGTCGGGCGTGTTGTTGGGCTCGGTCTCGACCGACTCGGGCCGGTCGCCAATGACGAAGGTCCTGGGGTTGCTCACGCCGAAGGTGCCGATCGGCGCAGGTCGTGGTGGCCCAGGGGCACGTCGGGCGCCGACACGATGCGCAGAGTCAGGTCCTTCACGTGAGTGGCCGTGATCCCGGGATGATCGAACCAGAGTTGTGTCACACCTTCCAGGTCCGTACCGCGCAGCACGATCTCGACGGTCTCACCCGCACGAGCGCCCTGCCGGGAGAGACTCGTCAGCCGCGGCTGGGGCAACTGCGCAGGCTGGACGCGCCGAGTCAGCCAGGCCGGCGATCAAGACCAATGCGGCGACCGCGGCATGCCGGGTGGATCGAAATGGGACCATGAGTGGACACCTCGGACGGGTGCGAGCGAGATCGCCTCGTGATTCGGGAGCAGGCAGGATCGGTCAGGAAGGCTCGGTCCGGTTGGTGTGACGCTCGACTGATCAATCCGGCACGGGGCTGGGAGCGATGCGGAACCCTGCTGGCACGTCGCAACGTCCCGCACCACGTCAACTGTACGGATCGCTCCGATGAGATGCAAGGCGGGTTGGCACAGGAGGGTTGCCGGCTGCCGCAGTTCGATTTGAGTGCGGAGTCCGATTCTCAACCAGGGATGACCCCGCGGATTCGCACGGTCGTTGTTTGACACATTAGCGATCTGAAACTCAGATTACGTTGACAATGTAAAATCAGGAGCCGATAATTCCCGGCAGAGGATTCACGGGGCGTTGAAAAGCGGAGGGGGCATGGCCCCCGACGGCTGAGAGCGACGCCGTGGGCAGCCCGGGCGTGGGGTCGGAAGCGGCCGGAGATGATCAGAAATGCGGAATACGCACGGAATCGTACTGGCGTCCGAGCTTGATCCCAGGGTCTTCGGACAACGGCTGGCGCAGGCCCGCAAGTCCCGAGGTCTCACGCAGGAGAGCGTGGCTGAGTCTCTCGACTTCAGCCGCCCGACCTACATCGCCATCGAGAAGGGCCAGCGGCAGGCCAAGCCGCAGGAGATCATCAAACTGGCGCGGTTGCTAGGGCGTTCGGTCCACGATCTGGTCCGGCCCGGCGAGCCCGTCGTCGGTTTGGCGCCGAACCTCCGGGCAGTCGCCGAGCGGATGAGCGCCACCGACTCTCGGGAGCTTCTCGAAGGAATCGCTGAGTTCGAGCGGCTCGCCGAGGATTATCGAGACATCGAACGCCTGTTGAACGCCCCACTAGGGACCAACTATCCCCCGGAAGTGTCTTGGAGTCGCCAGAGCGACGTAGCCGGGCTCGCCGACAGCGTGGCCGTCCAGGAGCGGCAGCGGCTCGGGCTGGGTGACCAGCCGGTCGGGAATCTGCGGGGGATCCTGGAGTTCGATGTCGGTCTCCGCATCTTCTACTGGGATTTGCCCCCGGCCATCGCGGGGATGTATGCACACGTCGCCGAGTTGGGGGGCTGCATCTTGATCAACCGCAAGCACCCGGCTGTGCGGCGACGCGTCTCGATGGTCCATGAGTACGGCCATCTGATCGTGGACCGATTCAAGGCCGGCATCGATCAGCTCCGTCCGGTGCGACGCAAGCCGCTGGGTGAACGGTTCGCCGAGGCTTTCGCCCTCGCCTTCCTGATGCCAGCGAGTTCTGTGCGCCAGCGGTTCCACGACATCGTTTCGACGACCGGCGATTTCCGGGTCGGTGACTTGTGCCGCTTGAGCCAGTTTTACTTCGTATCGTTCGAGGCGATGGCGCGGCGGCTCGAGCGGCTCGGCCTGATCCCAGGAGCGAGCCTGGCGGCCCTGAAACGCGAGAAGCTCGCGGTCACAGAGGCGGCCACGAGCCCCCGCCTTGAGCCGCATCCCGACGCGGACGATCCTTGCCCGCAGCGCTACAAGTCTTTGGCAGTTCAAGCGTATGAGCTCGGCAAGATCAGCCAGGGCCGGCTGGCCCGCTACCTGCGGTGCGACCCAGTACAGGCCCGGAGAATCGTGACCGAGTGTCTTACCAGCAGCGATGTGGCCGAAGACGGCGAGTGGCGGACCTGGAACCTGGAAGAGCCCCAGCAGTCCCTCCTGGCGAGTGCGCCGTGAGGAGCCCGCCGCACCATGACGGACATCACGGTCGATGCGTGCTGCCTCATCAACTTGTATGCGGCGCGGCGCATTCTGGTTGCCGATCAGCCGCCGCCAACATCTTCTGCCCGATACAGGCGCATTCAAATTCCCGGTCGGCCGCCGCCAGCTCCTTCGGTCCGCGGCGAGGACGAGGTGTCACCTCCGTCGCAGGGACTCCATCCGTTCGGCCTGACGCTACGCGTTCCAGAGAACGTGTGGCGGGAGGCGCTTCGGGTCGACAAGCAGGACGACGACGACCTGACGAAACTTGTGTCCGCGCCGCTGGACCTGGAATCGCTCTTCCGGCATGGCCTCTTCCGTGCTTGCCAACTGGAGGGCGACGCGGAAGCGGCGCGATTCGTCCAGTTCGCCCGCGAACTCGACGACGGCGAGTCCGCCTGCCTGGCTATCGCCGTCGAGCGGCACTGGATGCTCGGCACCGACGACCGCATCGCCACCAGACTCGCGCTCTCGCTCGGTGTCACGGTCTTGACCACGGAGCAGTTGGTCAAGCGGTGGTTCGATCGATCCGGCGCCAGCGCCGGCGAAATCACCGACATCCTTCGGGCCATCGAGACGTCTGGCCATTACGTGCCACGAAAGACGTCGCCGTTGCGGGACTGGTGGTGCGAACATACGAAGAGATCGTGAGCAACTGCCAGACGACGCTCCGCCTGTTCCTTACCAGTCGTCCGGCTCAAAGCCCCGGGCCACGAGCTGCGTGGGCGGAGCGGTTTCCGACGGGCGCTTTGGCGCGTGACTTCCTTCGGCGAGTGGTCTTTGGCTTTCGGGCAGGCGGGCTGACCGCGAGCCCCGCCAGCATTTCTGGACTCTCGCGGCCGGATGATTTCGAATGCGAGGTACGGGGCAACCTGGCCGAGCGTCGCCGGGCCCAAGCCCATCACTCGGCTCTGAGCGTCTTCGAGCGACACGAACCGCCCTTCGGCACGTGCCTTCACCCATTCCCGAACCAGCTTCGGGCCGACGTGCGGCAGAGCAGCCAGAACCTCCGGCGGCGCCGTGTTCGGGTCGAGGTGCAGCTCGGGGGGCCGCAGACTCTCCTTGGCTGGCGCAGGAGCCACCCAGCGGTTGGCAATTCCCAGGCCCAGCGCGGCCGCGAAGACTGCGGCCGCCAGAAATCGCCGCGTCCCCTCGCGCCCTAGCAGGGGCATCCCCTCGTCACTGAGTGAATCGCTCACCGCTACGCTGGACATACGTTTCGTAAAGCCTGTTCAATTCTGCGCTTAGGTCCAACGACCTTGGGTGGCTCAGCCTAAGCGACGCCCGCCAGCCGAGCAAGCGGAACGGTTGACCATCATTGAGACCGCCGCGTGGATCGAAGACAATCGTTGCAATGACCCGACGCACGGCGAGGCAACCGGGTCTTTTGCAGGTCAGGCTTTCCAGCCTGACTCTTGAGGACGTCAGGCTGGAAAGCCTGACCTACGGCAGACTTCATCTGCGAAGGAGACTATCCATGTGGGTCCGCCAATGTGATCTCGACGCCGAAAGCGACTTTCTGCCGCCGATCCCGTCGCGGATTGCCTCCAACGAGGAGTTCGTGCCGCCGCCCCAATCCGTCGAGCAGCGGGAGTATGAAGAACGGCTGGCCGCGATCAGCGAGCGAGCCGCCAGGCGGCAGGGGCGATCCCGGCGCGATTTTCTCCGCAGCGGCAGCGGCATGGCGGCGGCTCTGATGGCCTTGAACCAGGTCTT
This sequence comes from uncultured Isosphaeraceae bacterium, assembly GCA_963781785.1. Taxonomy (GTDB): domain Bacteria; phylum Planctomycetota; class Planctomycetia; order Isosphaerales; family Isosphaeraceae; genus CAWAHD01. The sequence goes on from CAWAHD010000002.1 coordinate 4,818,330, forward strand.
CGGCGATTGTTACGAGGTGGAAGCCGAGGAAGTCGATGACCCCAAGGCGTTCGAGGAGCACTGGCCCAAGGACCAGTTCATCTTCGACGTTCAGACCCATCACGTCGACGTGGGCAAGAAATGGTACGACGACACGGCCACGGGCCGGGGGATCAAATCGTTCTTTCTCGGTCTCCGCAGAGAGGCCAAGTCGATGGAGCACGCGGTGGAGCTCTTGAACCGGGCCCACTATGTCAAGGAGCTGTTCGGCGACAGCGACACGGTCATGGCGATCATCAGCGGGGTTCCCAGTCGGGACTGGGACAAGAACCCGCTCCCGCCCGACCAGATGGTCGCCACCCGCGCGTTCGTCAACGGCCTGGCCGGCTCGCGCCGGGTGCTGTCGCACGGCCTGTTGCGGCCGAACCTGGGCGAGCCCGAGCTGGCGGAGATGGAACGGCAGGTCAAGGATTTGAAGATCGAGGCCTGGAAGATGTACACCGGCGCCGAGATCGGCGAAAAGGCGTGGCGCATGGACGACGAGAAAGTCGCTTACCCGTGCTGGGAGAAGACCAAGGCGCTCGGGATCAAGAACCTCTGCGTGCACAAGGGGCTGCCGCTGGGCGCGTTCAACGAGGAAGCGTGCCGTCCGCTGGACCTCGAAAAAGCCGCCAAGGACTGGCCCGACCTCAACTTCATTGTCTATCACTCGGGCTACCGAGGCTTCGGCTGGCTCGCCAGCGGCACCGGCATCAAGGTCGTCGATCCCAAGAGCACGGATCCCCAGGAGATCCCCTGGATCAGCGATATCCTGCGCATCTTGAAGAAAAACCCCGACATCAAGAACATCTACTTCGAGCTGGGGAGCACCTTCAACTTCCTGTCGATCATGGCCCCGAAGCAGTGCATGCACATGCTTGGGCAGATGATCCAGGTCGCCGGTGCCGATCACATCCTCTGGGGGACGGACTCGATCTGGAATGGCAGTCCGCAGAGCCAGATCGAGCGGCTCCGGCGCATGAAGATCAGCGACGAGTTGATCGAGCAGCACAAGTACCCTCAGCTCACGGCCGAGATCAAGAACCAGATCTTCGGCTTGAACGCCGCGCGGCTCTTGGGGGTCGACCATGTCCAGGAGCGCAAGGCGATCAAAACCGACAAGCTAAGCGCGCTACAGAACGAGCGCCGCTATGATCCCGCGTCGCGCAGCAATACGCAGTACGGCTGGATCTGGGTCGAGGACGGCGGCACCCCCACGACTCCGGTCGGAGCGTGAGCAGGTCGTTCGGCCCAGGCTCGATCGATATGTTCTTCCGCTGGACCTCGCGACTGGTGTTCGGAGATATCGTCGATGCGCTCTACTCTGCCCCTCCCGAGACGAAGCGTTGTGACTTCCTGCCTTTGAAGATGCGAATGGGATGGATGATGAAGTATGTATCTATACCCGAGCTGACTCGTAGCGAAATTGAAGAGGTCATCGCCAAAGATGACCGGGAGCGACTACCCATTGCTGTCCTCTCGGCGGCTCTCCACTCCGCCAATCCTGCTTGGGCGGAGAGTGTCTGCCTCAGACTCGCCCGGCATGACACTCCTGAGATTCGGGGGAACGCCATCCTCGGTTTCGGGCACATCGCTAGACGTCATGGCATGCTGTCGGAGAAGGTCGTAAAGCCAATCATGGAGGCCGCCTTCAGCGACCCGAATCAGTATGTCAGGGGACAGGCTGATTCGGCAGCAGATGATGTGGAGTTGTTCTTGAACTGGCAATGCCGTCGACCTGAATGAGTGTCTATCGAAGCTACTGACTTTCTTGTGTCAGAAGCGGTATCCGACCGCCGCTTTCGGAATCTAAGCATACATCCATGTTGCTACGAACCAAGGTCAGGGCGCCAGTTCACATGCTCAAAAACGGCACGGGCAGCAGAAAGGCATGCTGTTCGAAGAGACTCTCAACACCCCGCCACGACGTGTACTGGGCGAGGAAGACGATCAGCACGTAAAACGCGGCTGTGGGAATGATGGCGAGGCGGCCCAGGACACGAAAAATCCAGTGCCGGGGCCGGTCGCGGCGGCCCGAGCGGGCGTAAGCCCAGCCGGTCAAGAGCCGCGCCGGCGCCAGGAAGACCACGAAGACCAGGCTGAGCAGCCAGGCCGCGTCGCTGGGGATCATCTCGATCTTGAGCAAGTACAGCGGAATCGCGGCCACGAGCAAGACCAGAAGCGAGAAGGCAAAAGCCCAGGGAGCGCGGCGGAAGCGATCACGGATCGCCCGCCGGGAAAACAGGGCCGAAACGCGGCCCTCGACCGCGTAACGCACCTGAAGAAACGGCAGGAAAGGCACGATGAACGCCAGGAGCAATGCCCCGAGCACGCCGAGGAAAGGCTGGGTGCCGGTGCAAGCGATCAAGAACCCGGGCACGATCAGCCAGGCGAGCGTGCCCAGGAACCCGACGAGCCCGAGGCGAAAATAATACGGGACTGCGCAGGCTCGCGACGAATTCCCAGAGCGAGTCTCGCATCTCTGTGTAAAGTCCGCCCTGGCGCAGCCGGCGGCGTAACCAGAACACATGGCCGACAGGCCAGAGAAAGTGCCGCAGCCGTCCCCCTCGTGCGCACGAGATGGCAATGTGCAAGAGCGAAATGAAAGTCACCGCGGCCAGACCGATTCGCCAGTTGCGCGCGAGCCGTCCTCCGGGGTCGATCACCTCGGCCGACGTGGCGTAGGAGCCAACCAGCCAGGCCGGCACGAGCGACAGCCAGATTGCAGCCGTCACGCCCCCGACCCGCGCGGCCTTGCGCACGCCGACAAAACCATCGCGCAGCCGGCCCGACCGGGCCACCCGCGCCGCCGATTCCAGGAAGTAACCCAGACTCAGGAACTGGATGATCGGCAACGCGGCCAGGATCGACAGCCCCAGGACGAGCGAGACCACGCCGAAAAGCCACTCGATCCCCGACGCAACCGCCCACGCGACACGGCCGATCAGCCACCAGATCCTCGACCGCAGACGGGGCCGAGGTACCGGCTTGAGTTCCGGCTCAGCCCCGAGGTGCTCCGGCTCGGCCGGGTCGGCGGTGATCGCGCGATGATCCTCAAGGACGACCAGGTTTTCCATGACGGGTATTACCCCCGCCGCCAGCCCGTGGTTTCACGGGCAATCGGACGTCATGCTGGTTTGTGTTTGGCGGCCATCTCCGCGGAACGCTTCGCCATCTCTTCGGCGGGAACGTCTTCAACGTGCGTCGCCACGTGCCAGTGATGCCCGAACGGGTCCTCAATTCCGCCGGCTCGGTCGCCATAGAACTGGTTTTCCACCGGACGGACCAGCTTGGCACCGGCTGCGATGGCACCCTTCACGACCTCGTCGACATGCTCGACGTAAATGAGGAGCAACACCGGCGAGCCGCCGATCGTCTGCGGGCTGCGCGCACCCCGCTCCAAGCTCTCGTCGGCGAGCATCAGGTGCGAGTCGCCGATCAAAAGCTCAGCGTGGCCGATTCTGCCGTCCGGCCCTCCCAAGCGAAACAACTCGATCGCGCCGAAGACTTTCTTGTAGAACTCAATGGCCTTGTCGGCCCCTTTCACAATGAAGTACGGCGTGAGTACGTGGTAACCATCGGGAATCGGCTTCACTTCGCTGGACATGGGTTGCCTCTCGATCAAAAATGACCGGCCCGGCCGGGTCTGCACGAGGAAATCTGTCCGGGTCCCGCACAGCGCCGGACCCCGACTACTGTGAGATCGTCCATATAGTGAACGTCTCATCAGTAAATGGCAAGAGAATTCCTGGAGAAATTTTGGCAGGGGTGGCGTCTTGACTCAAGAAGGCGATTGAAGAATTGCGGTCGCCGTGATTCGCGACCGACTGGACCGGCACGGTTCACCGACGCGTCCCGTGGGTTGTATTATAGAAGGCGGGGCGAGCCTGGCTGTCTGATCCCGAGGGAATCATGATCCACCGTTTTCAGGTCCAGAATTTCAAAAGCATCCTCGGTGTGGACGTTGAGTTATCGCCTGTCACCGTCCTTGTGGGCAGGAGCGGCACAGGAAAGTCGAACTTCGTCCAAGCGATGAGATGCCTGCGGGACGTGCTGATCTCGAGTCAGACCCTACAGCAATCGTGGCCTGGGCTGCGACCCGCGGTGGCATCGGACGCACCCACGACCTTTTCTATCGAATTCTCAGTGGCCGGCATCGAAGATCCTTTTCACTACGAATTGTCGATTAACAAGAACGGCCCAAATCAGCCGCTCGACAACGAGCGTCTGGCCCTCGGTGATAAATGCCTATTCCATCAGACCAACGCTAAGCCAGGTTCGACGCGTTGGGTGGTTGAGCCCGAACTGCTTCACGTTCCGAATCCCGGCGCCATCGCCCTCGGCCGAATCCCCTCGATTTCCGAAATTGTGATTGCGTTCACCGCCCTGACCGCGGGAATCGGCTGCTACGTCTTCTCCGACACGGTTCTTCGCAAGCCGGGCACAATGAATCAACCGGCGTGGGGTCTTGCTGATGACGCAGCGAATTTTCTTGTTGCCGTCAAGGAAGTCGTCAGCAACCTCCAGGATCTCAGCGTAGGCAAAGGCATTGCCGCAACGCTCCAGCGGTTGAATCCGTCGATCTCATCCGTCGAGCTAAACGATCTCCAGAATCCGACGGGTGTCGTCGTCGGCCATAGATTCGATGGCAAGACGCTTGTGCTGGATCTTTCCCAGGAATCCGATGGCTTTCGACGGTTCTACGCCCATTTGCTTGCGATCTATCAACGTCCTCCGAAGCAAACGCTGATTTTCGAGCATCCCGAGGATGGGATCCATCCGGGCGCGCTGTCACTTCTCGCGGATGAATTCAAGGCGGCGCCGGGACAGGGACACGGGCAGGTCATCCTGACAACGCAGAGTCCAAGGCTTCTCGACCAATTTGACGTGGATCAGATTCGGGTGGTGGAGCTCGCCGGATCCGAAACGCGAATCGGCTTCGTCTCCAGCGAGCTACGGGAAGCCGTTCGCGACAGATTGCTCGACCCTGGAGAACTCCTTACGGTTCGCCCTGCGCGGATACAATTGGAGCCAACAAGCCCATGATGCGACTCGTCCTGTTCGTCGAAGGCGACGGCGAATCATTCGCCGTTCCAACGCTTGTCAAGCGACTTCTCACGGAGCAGGGCGACTGGCATGACATATTGCTCGACGACGATCCATTCGTCGTCGTCGGTGTCAACAAACTCGTGAAAGACGACTTTCGCGAATGGAAGCGCAAATTGGACGCATGCCTCAGGTTGCCCAACGTCGGCGGCGTGTTGCTGATTGTCGATGGGGACGTGGAGAAGATCCGAGGAGTCGAGTTCTGCGCCGCTGAAGTGGCCAGGTCACTAGCCCGCGCAGCGGCCGACGTTGGTGCCGGGAAAAGGTTCTCGGTCGCGGTCGTCGTCGCAACACTGGAATACGAAACTTGGCTGATTGCGGGGGCCTCTTCATTAGCTGGCCGAAGTTTGCCGGATGGACGTCGCATCAAGTCCGACGCCAAACCACCCGCGAGTGATCTCGAAAGAGGTCCGAGGGATGCGAAGGGATGGCTCAATACGATCGTTAAGGGAGGCTACAAACCAACCCGCGACCAAGCAGCTCTGACGAAGTTGGTCGACCTTGACGTGATTAGATCCCGCCAGCTTCGGTCGTTTCGACGGCTCGAGTCCGCCGTGTCGAGCCTGCTTGAGGCAATCCGAAGCAGCCGCGCCATCGTTTCCCCGTCAGTCTGATTTCAGCCCAAGATTCTCGACGAGAAACGGCAGATCGATCTCCGGGTACACCGGATACGACTTGAGAAGGTCGTCGATCCGCGAATGCGCCTGGCCGCGAATCGATTCGGCGAGGGTGTACTTGGTCTTGTCGAGCGCACCCGACTTGGTGGTCGCCGGCTTGACGTTCTTGAGAACCAGGGCGACGACCGAGGCAATCTCGTTCATCTCGGGCGTGCCCATGCCCAGGGTGGTCACGGCGGCGGCGCCGAACCGCAGACCGCTGGTGTACCACGGGCCATTGGCATCGAACGGAATCGGGTTGCGGTTCAACGTGACGCCGCAGCGCCTGACGGCGTCCTCGGCCTGCCTGCCGGTGATTCCGTGGGTGGCCGCCACGTCGACGACTAGAAGGTGATTATCAGTGCCGCCGGTGAGCACGTGGAGACCTTCGCGCAGGAAGGCTTCTCCCAGGGCACGCGCATTGGCGACGATCTGGTGAGCATAGGTTGAGAATTCGGGCCGGAGTGCCTCGGTGAACGCGACGGTCTTGGCAGCCATGACGTGCGGCAGCGGGCCGCCGAGCACCAGCGGGCAGCCGCGGTCGACGTCGCTCTTGAATTCGTCTGTGCACAGGACCAGGCCGCCGCGCGGCCCGCGCAGGGTCTTGTGGGTCGTCGTGGTCACCACGTGGGCATGGGGAATCGGGTTGAATTCACCCTGGAGGACCTTCCCGGCGACCAGTCCCGCGAAGTGAGCCATGTCGACCATGAAGACGGCGCCGACACGGTCGGCGATCGCGCGCATCCGCGCATAGTCGATGTTGCGGGAATAGGCACTGAAGCCTGCCAGCAGGATGAGCGGCTTGACCTCGAGCGCCTGGCGCTCGATCGCTTCGTAGTCGAGCAAGAACGTGTTGCGATCGACCGTGTAGCCGTGTGCCTCGAACATCTTGCCGGACACGTTGAGCCGGTACCCATGCGTCAGGTGGCCGCCTGAGGCCAGGTCCATGCCGAGCAGGCGCTGGTTTCCCAGGGATTGGCGCACGCCCTGCCACTGGTCGGGCGTCAGCTTGTACCAGTCAGCCGGCGCGAGTGCCTCCGCGCTCTCGGCCCCGATGGCCTTGGTCATTGCCGAAAGCTCGACCCGGGCCCGGAGGATCGCCCAGAACGCGACGAGATTGGCGTCGGCGCCGCTGTGGGGCTGAGCGTAGGCGTGGGAAGCCCCGAACAGTTCGCGAGCCCGCCGGTTCGCCAGGTCTTCGATCGAGTCGACGTTGTCGCAGCCGGCATAGAACCGGTGATGCGGAATTCCCTCGGCATACTTGTCAGTCAACAGATTGGCCATGGCGCACTGGGTCGCCAGAGACGAGAAATTTTCGCTGGCGATCATCTTGATGTTGGCCCGCTGGTCGGCAATCTCCTGGACGATCGCTCGTGCCACTTCCGGAGACACCCGGCGCACGCACTCCAGGTTGGCCAGATATGCCAGGAAACCGGGTGCCGCGGTCCGCGGGTCGTGCGTCTTGAAATACGTTTCGATCAATGAAGTCGCCATGAGTGGTCTCATCCCAAGTAGGTCAGGCTTTCCAGCCTGACGTTCCGTGATCCCAAGTAGGTCAGGCTTTCCAGCCTGACGTTCGCCCCCGGTAGGTCGTGCTTTCCAGCCTGACGTTCCGTCTGGTTTGTTCTTCGGTCCCACCGAGAACATCGCCTGGACCGTTTGCTGTGCCCGCCGCGTCATCCGGTTATAATATCGCTCCGCTTGTGGTGGTGATTGTATCGGCCGGAAGCAGCCCGGCTCAAGTGAAGCGGCGGAGGGTCATGCGATGTCACTGGAGTTCGCACCGGGCAAGACCCGGATTGGCTGGATCGGCACGGGCGTGATGGGACGGTCGATGTGCGGCCATCTGATGGCGGCCGGCTACGCCGCCACGGTCTTCAATCGCAGCCCCGAGAAAGCCAGGCCGCTGGTCGACAAAGGGGCGAGGGCGGCCGACTCGCCCCGTGCCGTGGCCGAGGCATCCGACGTGGTCTTCACGATCGTCGGCTATCCGCAGGATGTGCGCGAAGTGACCTTCGGCGACCGCGGCACGCTCGCGGGATCTCGGCCGGGGACCGTTCTGGTCGACATGACGACCAGCGAGCCGGCACTGGCCCGCGAGATCGACCAATCCGCCCGCGCCAGGCAGGTCCACGCCGTCGACGCCCCGGTCTCCGGCGGCGACGTGGGAGCGCGCGAGGCGCGGCTCTCGATCATGATCGGTGGCGAACAATCGGTCGTCGCCGCCCTGCGGCCGCTCTTTGAGACCATGGGCAAGACCATCGTTCATCAGGGGCCCGCCGGAGCAGGCCAGCACACCAAGATGGTCAACCAGATCTTGATCGCCAGTACCATGGTCGGTGTCTGCGAAGCACTGCTCTACGGCTACAGGGCCGGACTCGACCTGAACGTCGTCCTCGAAAGCGTCTCCAGCGGCGCGGCTGGCTCTTGGAGCCTGAGCAACCTGGGGCCTCGCATGATCGCCGGCAACTTCGAGCCCGGCTTTTTCGTCGAGCATTTTCTCAAGGACATGGGAATCGCCTTGGCCGAAGCCCGTCGCATGAAACTCTGCCTGCCAGGGCTGGCTCTCGCCGAATCGCTCTACCGCGCCGTCGACGCACATGGCTATTCTCGTAAGGGTACCCACGCCTTGATGCTTGCACTGGCACAGCTTTCCGCGGTCGAGTGGGGCTCGCGGCCCCAATGACGGCCGTCACCGCAGTAAGGAATCGTTCTGATCTCGACCTTGAGGCGCTGGCCGATTTCCGTATAGAATCACCCGTTTCCACCCCATACGAGATGCTAACCCAAGTTTGCTCCGCGTGGATTGTTCCTCCCCGACCCTCCCAGAGGAGAACGCATGGCCAGTCGTCGCCGAGGTAAAGGACGTCGAAAAGTCGGGCGCAAAAGCGCCGGATGCGCAGCCGGATCCGCCATCGCAAGAAATGACATAGCCCAGACCGGTGGCTGCGCCAGCACCGCCTCACCCTTCCGAATTGGTGCCCACACGGTTCGACACCTTTGGCGAGGCCCCGCGGTTCGGAGGATTTCACCCAGGAATTCGCATTTGAAATGGCGTCGTTGGTTGCGGCCAATGGCCGCAAAATGGGGCCTTTTGATCTGCGCCGGCCTGGCGGGGCTGTCGGGAGCCGCCCCTCTCAAGCCTCTTACCGGCGACTTGCCGGGGCGCATCCTCACCTCGAGCCGGTTCTCGATCGACGAGATCCTGGCGCGGCCCTACGACCTGGACGTGCCAATGGGGTGCACCGGCGATCGCGTCTGGGCATCCAGCCCGCAGGGCTGGGCCGCGCACGACGACGTCCACTGGCTCTACCTGACCAATCTCAGAGCGTTCGATCTCGAAATCCGAGACGATCACGGCCTCCTGCAACCCCACAATGCGACCTACTTCCCCAGCCACATTCATTATGAAGGAACCGTCCGGCAGGGAATGACGGCTTCGGCTTCGTTTACGTACACGACCGACCGGGTCGAGAACCCCCTGGCCCCACCGTTTGTGCGCGAGAAGCGCTGGACATGCTGGTCCAGTGGAAAGCGCAGCGATTGGTTCGAGGTTCAACTGGGAACATCGCGAGAGCTGAGCGGGCTCGATCTTTTCTTCTTCGATGATTCCCCGACCGGCGGCTGCCGGCCGCCCGAGTCGTATCAGGTCGAGCGCTATGACCAGCGAACGCGCCTGTGGCTCGCGCTCGATCCGCGCAAGATTTTCCCCGAGCGGCCCAGGCCAGGGGAAAACCGCATCAGGTTTGAGCCGGTGGTCACGACCCAGTTCCGCGTGGTCTTCCGCCACGCCGGGAATCGCTTCTACACCGGACTGTATGGTCTGAAGCCCACCTGGGAAGGCGAGCCGAACGCAGCACCGCCGCCGAATCCGCTGGAAATCACCTGCGATAAATTCATCACGCGGACTGACACGTTGGTCTCGATCGTGCGCGTGCACAACCCGACCCAGCAGGTGCAGACGATCTACGTCGACCCGGTTGTCGACGTGGGAACGACGCTCAAATTCTGGAATATGCGCAGGCGCAGTCGGGGTTGATCGAGATCGAGGGAGGCGAGGTCTCCGGGCAGGAGCCGAGGTCTCTTGCGATCGATCTTCGCCGCGAGGTCAACGGATATCCGCTTGACCTCCGGTTCCGGTACGCGGTGGTCGATGACCCTCCCCACGCTTTCAAGGTCGCCGGGGTGAGCGAGGGGCGCGGCGTTCCGTTCGGCGGATTCGCCAGGCCGGTGCTCGGCCACCCCGCCCAGCTCGACAAGCTCTACGGCCATCACATCCCACCCGGGAGAACCAAGGTCTTCAAGGCGGCGCTCGAATTCCGGAGAGTGACCGAGCCTTCCGGCATCGATTCGGTGGTCAAGCCCGTAAGCGACCGCGGGATCCTGATCAGGCCGGTCGATCAAGATGCGCGCGATCCGGTGGCCGCACAGATCAACGAATACCAGGCATGGTTCGATGCGAATCTCGCGTATTTCGACTGCTCCGACCCGCTCGTTCGCAAGATGTACTATCACCGGGCATACGTGTTGCGCAAGAACATGCTGGAACCCAGGCTGGGCAAGCTGCAGTATCCGACCCAGAGCGAGGGCCGGTGGCGGAGTACCTGGTATCCCAACGTGATCAGCTATGGCGCGGGCCACCAGATCCGTGAGGCTCGCTGGCTGCGCGATCCCCGGTACTGGCAGGGGCACTTGAAGACCTGGGCCGACAACGAGAAGCCGGACGGCGTTTATCCCAGCCATGTCACGCCCACGGGGCCCTCGGGCGGCCAGTATACCGACTGGATCACCTCCGCGGCGTGGGACGGGCAGCTCGTTCATCCTTGCGACGCATTCCTGGCGCAAGTCGTCGACAAGCTCGCGGCCAACGTGCGCGGCTGGCAGAAAACCTGCGACCCCGACGGAGACGGGCTGCTTTCGGTCGACTCGCACTGGTGGACCGGCATGGAGTATCAGCCGTCGTTCTTCTTTTTTTCGAGTTTTAAGCCATCGAGGGATTTCTCTCAGCCTCTACACCAGGTCAGCCTCGACCGGGTCGATCTGACCGCGTACAACTACGGCAATGCCATTGCGGTGGCACGCATCTACCGGCGCCTCGGGCAGCCCGCCAAGGCCCGGGAATTCGACGATCTGGCAGCCAGGATCTCCGCAGCCGTCACGGCCAGGATGTGGCAGCCCGACCAGAGATTCTTTTACTCGCTCAGGTCCGATCAAGGTGCCGTCGCCCTTGTCAAGGAAGTGATCGGCGTTTATCCGTTTTATTTCGGCATGGTTCCGAGCGGGAAGGGATTTGAATCGGCCTGGGCGTCGATTGTCGATCCCCGGCAGTTCTGGACCAGGTGGCCGGTCGCCTCGGCGTCACGCGAATGCCCGGCCTACTCCCAGGATTCCTGGCCCGGCGACGGCCGGGCTGCGGGTTGCATGTGGAACGGGCCGACCTGGCCGCACGCCAACTCACTGGTGATGTCGGCGATGGCGCGGAGCCTGCGCGCAGCCGCGACCACCGGGTACCCGACTCGCCACTCACTCGAGCGCACCTGTGGGACCTGTTCGCGTCGTTCACGAAGGCCCAGTTCCGTAACCAGGATCCGCAAAAACCGTGGACCGGCGAGTTTTACAACGGCGAGACCGGTCAGTGGAAGACCTCCGAGCGCGATTACAACCATTCGACGTGGCTCGACATCCTGATCCCCGACCTGATCGGCCTGGTCCCGCGCGACGATGCGGTGCTCGAAGTCGACCCGCTCTTGCCCGAGGATCGCTTGAGCTACTTCATCCTCGACGGCCAGCGCTATCACGACCATGACGTGACGATCGTCTGGGATGGTTCCGCGTCCGGTTCGCCCGATCGATTCGGCGACGGCCGCAGGGGGCTTGACCTGTATGTCGACGGTAAGCTCGTGATGTCGTCACCGCGGCTTGAGCGGCTCGAATTCGATCTGCATCGAGTACCGAAGTAGGGAATCGAGAACGCGTGACAGTATCGAGAATCGGTCTCCGTTCATTCTTTTCGGAAAAATGAACGGACACGAATCTTCGACAGCCGAACGGTCATGTCGGAACACCGAACACGAAGCACGAGCCTGCCGTGCCGCTTGGCGGTTGGTCGGCGAAGGCGTATGATGGAAAAGCTGATTGACACCCTTCTCCCAACCGGAACGGCGCACGGGACAGGATTGGCCGCGCGGCGTACGAAGGCAGCCATCCCGGCCTGTGAGCGCTTTTCGAGCTGGTACCGGAGCGGGCCATGGATCACCGTCCTTCGGTTGAATTGCTGGAATCGATCCATTTGTTCCCGGGCGTCTACAAGATCAAGGCGATCGGCCGTGCGGATCTCGCGTTCGAGTCGCGGGTGATCGAGGCCGTCTGCTCCCACCTGGCGGCGCGTTCCGACCTCGATTACTCGGTCCGGTCGACGCCGGGCGGCCGGCACGTCGCTTTGACGCTCGATATCTCGGTGCAAACCGCCGAGCAAGTTCGAGCGATCTACGCCGAGATCCGGGAAGTCGAAGGATTGACCCTGCTGTTCTGAAATGATAGGGACCGATGGCCGACGCTCCAGCATTGCCGCAATGGATTGACGTGTCGCAGGTTGACGACCTGCGCGACGTGGTGCACCGAGCCGTTGCATGCCTGGCGCAGGGAGGAGTGGTCGGGCTGGCGACCGAGACGGTTTACGGGGTCGCGGCCTCCGCACTCAAGGCCCAGGCGGTGTCGCGGATCCGAGCGCTCCGGGGGTCCGAGCCGACGCGGCCGTTGACGCTCTTGCTCAAGGGACCGGCGGAAGTGACCGACTGGGTGCCGAAGATTTCCAACGTAGGCCGGCGCATGGCATGGCGGCTCTGGCCCGGCCCGGCGACGCTGGTCTTCCCGCACGAGATGGCCGACGGCCTGTACAGCCGCCTGCCCGGCGACGTGCGGTCGCTGGTGTCGCCGGCCGGAGACGTCGCGCTGCGCAGCCCGGCCAACCCGATCGTCCGCGACGTCCTGCGGCTCCTGCCGGCGCCTCTGGTCATCACGACGGCGGGCTCTCCAGCCTGCCCGGTGCCCGCGACGGCTCAAGCGCTCGCTGGACTGTCGGGGCTCGACATGGTAATCGATGCCGGGCCGACTCACTTCCAGAAGCCCGCGACGGTCGTCAAGATCGGCCACGATGACTGGAGCATGGAGCGCGAAGGCGTGATCGACGCGGTCACCGTGTCGGAAAGCGCGAGCACGATTATCCTCTTCGTCTGCACGGGGAACACCTGCCGCAGTCCCATGGCCGAGGCCATCTGCAAGATACTGCTGGCACGACGGCTCGACTGTGCGCTCGACCAGATCGAGCGCAAGGGGTTCGTGGTGCGCTCCGCCGGCGTCGCCACGAGCGACGGCCTGACGGCCGCCGCCCATGCCGTCGACATCGTGCGCCAGCTCGGCGGCTCGCTCGAAGGCCACCGCAGCCGCCGGCTCGGTCCCACCCTCGCGCGGCAGGCCGACGTCATCTTCGCGATGACCGTCGACCACCTGGATGAGCTCTTGAGGGCGATCCCCGAGGTCGAGTCGCGCGCCTTCCTGCTCGACCCGTCCGGCCGCGATCTGGACGACCCGTACGGCGGTGATCACGAAGCCTACCGCCGGACCGCCCAGCGCATCGAATCCATGCTGCAAGACCGTCTGGCCGAGCTCGGGCTTTGAACACGCCCCGCTAGGCCGGCGCTAATCAGCTGTCCTTGGGGATGATCTCCGAACCGTTCCTGGTGCCGATCGCCCACCAGATGTTGATCGCAACCGAACTCATGACGAACCGGACGCCGCCGTCGCAGAACAGGACGTTGACCCCGCCGGAGTGGTTGCTGGTCGCGTTTTCGTACTGGCCGAACTCGAACCCGCAGCCCGCGCAGTCCAGCCGGCAGCCCGCCCACTTGAACTGTTCCGAGTTGGGAGGAACGATCGTGTTGAACACCGCCACGCCCGGCGAGCCGGAGGCCCAGCGATAGCCCTTGTCTTCGCTGCCGGGAATGTTCGACTTGGCGTTCCACAGTTGATTGCAGGTCGCGAGGTCCGCCATGACCCCGGGCTTGTTCATGCCGGGCCCATTGTCGGCCTCTCCCTGCGACCCGACGCCGGCCGCGACCCCGTCGCGCCAGGCGACGCTGTGCAGGGAGTAGTCCGAAACCAATGCTTCCGAAAAGGCGACCGTCCTCGAGCTGCCGTCGGTCAGCGAGTTGTAACCGTAACTGGCATAGTTCGAGAACACTCCCGAGCCGGTGAGCGTCCAGGGGTTGGTGGCGCAGCCCATCGAGGCCATGTAATTATTAATATTATTGCTACCCGGCCCGGACTTGCCATCCGAGGGGCAGATAAAGTTGCTCACCCTGGCGTTGAAGACCGTGGAGTTGACGTTGTAGCCCACGTCGTACCAGCAGTTCCAGCTAAAGTTGGCGGCGTTGTAAAGCGAGCCGCCCTCCAGGTAGTTCAGCATCAGCGCCTGGCAGCTCCAGGTTCCCCAGGTTGTCTGGACCCCGGGGTCGGAGTACGCCACGGTCGTCGCCATCGGGAACGAGTTGGCGTTGTCGTGGTAATGGGCCATTGCGATGCCGATTTGTTTCAGGTTGTTGAGGCACGAAGCGCGCCGGGCGGCTTCGCGCCTGCCTGAACGGCAGGCAGGAGCAAGGCAATCAGGACGGCGATGATGGCGATGACGACCAGGAGCTCGATGAGCGTAAAGCCGCGACGAGCCGGAAGTTTCATGAGCGTGCTCCCAATGAAAGAGCAAAAGAGGCGCGAAACGACGTACAGATAAAAAGGATTTGGAGGTCCCGATCCCGCCCTTATTTCCGGGTCGAGCCCTTGGCTCCCTTGGCCCCCTTGGCGGTCTTCTTGGACATGAATTCCCTCATCCCATCTTGGGCGACCTTGTCGGCGGCTTCATCCCTGCCGGCTTGTTCAATCGTGCCGCTTGAGCCACCGCAGCCACCGGCCGATAAGAGCGCCCCGATCATGAAAGTAAAAGAGGCCACAATCGCCAGGGCGCCCAGAATTGTGCCGGCTCGCTTCATACCGGATCTCCACACCCAAAGAACAATGAGTCTGCCCAGGAATCTCTACCCATGTCGAGGCACTCGCGTGACGGAAGGGCAGTCCAGACAATGACCCCGGGGCATCGCCCGTCGCGGCACGACCCCCGGCCACTGACCTGGACTCCCAAACGCTACGACGACCGCGCCGACTGGTCAGGGCGTGCCCGCCGCCCTTGCAAGATGGTCTTACAAGCGATCTTACTCCGCTCCGAGATCGAGCGGAAGAGGCTCGTTTCCGATATGCCGGGTCCGCTCAAAGCTCGCCGCAGCTTTCGATCTTGATTTCTCCGCGGGGCGTTCCGCTCTGCGAGCCCAGGCCCTCGATCTTCTTCACCAGGTCCGTCCCCTCGGTCACCTCGCCGAAGACCACGTGCTTGCCATCCAGCCAACCGGTCACCACGGTCGTGATGAAGAACTGCGAGCCGTTGGTGTTCGGGCCGGCATTGGCCATCGACAGCAGGAACGGCTTGTCGTGCTTGAGCTTGAAGTTTTCATCCTTGAACTTGTTTCCATAGATCGACTTGCCCCCTCGCCCGTTATGGTGCGTGAAGTCGCCGCCCTGGAGCATGAATTGGGGGATGACGCGGTGGAACGAAGATCCCTTGTAGCCAAATCCTTTCTCGTGAGTGCATAACGCGCGAAAGTTCTCGACGGTCTCGGGCACCACGTCGTTGTACAGCTCCATCGTGATGCGCCCGACGGCGAGCCGTCGATCGAGATGTCGAAGTAAACGCGCGGCCTGGACTTGCTCGTGTTCATCGCTTGGTTTCCGATCAAGGAGAGTATGGCAGCCCGCACCGAGTAAATCCTCGCCGCGGCGACGACGAGACGACTCGCCGCGCGTTGCGGAACCAGCCGCTCTCAAATTAACGGATCACACCTCCCGACTCAAGTTGCACGGGAATGCCCTCAACCGGCGATCGCAGATCCGTGCAATCCCCGCCCCCGGGGCCGGTCGCTCTTGTCAATTTACGGAAGAAGGTCCAGAATAGCCATCCAGGGAGGCTGGAGGGGTTTTTCGAGCTCGAGGTCGGCTCATGCCCGCTTCGAGCAAACCCGATGGACCGGGTTCTGCCGTCCCTAGTATGCACTCACGCATGGGTGACCTAGCGATGGCTGTCATCTCATCGACGAATGAATCGCGCTCATTCGAGCAGGCGGCCACGCCGGTACATCGACTCGGCGAATACGTCTTCGACGCAATTGCGGAAGTCGGGGACGTGGCCTATTTCTCGGTGCTGACCTTGGTCTGGATCGTACGCCGGCGGGCGCGGTGGTCGGTACTGGTGCCGATCTTTTACGCGATCGGCGTCAAGAGCGTCTCGGTGGTCGCGATCACGGGCACGTTCATCGGCATGGTGCTGGCGGTGCAGGCCTATCATCAATTCGCGATGATGGGCCTGGCGACGCGGCTGGGGTCGGTGATCAACATCTCGATCGTCCGCGAGCTGGGCCCGGTGCTGGCCGCGACGATGCTGGCGGGCCGCGTCGGATCGTCGATGGCCGCCGAGCTGGGAACGATGCGCGTGACCGAGCAGATCGACGCCCTGTCGGCCCTGGGAACCAACCCGATTTACTACCTGGTGGTCCCGAGATTCCTGGCGTGCGTCTTGCTCATTCCGCTCTTGACCTTGATGGGCGATTTCATGGGAGTGATCGGCGGGGCGGTCGTCAGCACGCAGATCTTGAACGTCGATTCGTTCGCCTACTGGAAGCACACCAGGGATTTTGTCGACAGCCTGGACATCTTCGCCGGCGTCTTCAAAAGCTATTTCTTCGGCGCGGCGATCGCGCTCATCAGTTGCCACCGGGGGTTTAATTCCCGCGCGGGTGCCGAGGGAGTCGGCCGGGCCGCCACCGAGGCCTTCGTCTTCTCGTTCATCGCCATTCTGTTCCTGGACTTCGTGCTGGGGCTGGGCTGGAACAACGTTTACAAGTCAATCTGGCCCCAGTCGGAAGGATTGTTATGAGCCAGGGACAGGCGGCCGGACCAGTCCGCTCCGATGCCTTGATCGAGCTGCGCGGCGTCAGCATGCGGTTCGGCTACCATTCCGTCCTGCGCGATCTCAACCTGACCGTCAAGAGCGGCGAGACCGTGTGCATCATCGGTGAGAGCGGCTGCGGCAAGACGGTCATGCTCAAGCTGATCATCGGGCTCTTGGCCCCGACCAGGGGAAACGTGCTGTTCGATGGCGTCGACATCGCCGGCCTGAACGGCAAACAGCTCGTCAAGATGCGGCTCCGGTTCGGGTTCCTGTTCCAGATGGCGGCGCTTTTCGACAGCCTCACGGTCTTCGACAACGTGGCGTTCGGCCTGCGCGAGCATCGGATCGCTGACGAAGCGGAGACGCGGCGGATTGTCACTGAGCGTCTCCATGAAGTGGGTTTGCCGGCGGAAATCGACGCCAAGAAACCAGCCGAGCTCTCCGGCGGCCAGCGCAAGCGAGTAGGCCTGGCCCGTGCGCTGGCGATCGGGCCGGAAGTGATGCTGTATGACGAGCCGACCACCGGGCTCGATCCGATCATGAGCGACGTGATCAACGAGCTCATCCTGCAAACCCAGAGCACCAAGAAGACAACCGGCGTGGTCGTGACCCACGACATGAAGACCGTTGTCAAGGTCGCCGACCGGGTCGTGATGCTCTATCCCCTGGAGCGCCTCCAGCCGGGCGAGCCCCAGGTTCTCTACGACGGTCCGGCCGATCTGCTGGAGAGCTGCCCGGACCCGCGGGTCGGCCAGTTCGTCCGGGGTGAAGCCGGGGAACGACTCCGCGAGATGGAACTGATGCGCTCCACTCGTTCCGGAAAACGGGTGGTCCAGCACCGCTAACGTGCCGGGAACGTCAATACGAGGGTAAATATGAACGAGCGCCTGATGCAGTTCCGGATCGGAATGTTCGTCATGTTTGCCGGACTGGTCCTGACCATGATGATCATCTGGTTCGGCGAGTCGCCGTCGATCCTGCGCGACCAGGTTTATCTCAAGGTTCACTACCCGGAAGCGCCGGGGTGCTCGAGGGCGTTCCGGTGCGGAAGTCGGGAATCCGGATCGGCGAGGTCTTCGCCATCGCCTTCGACGACCGCCCCGGCCAGCCTGAAGGCGTGATCGTGACCCTGGCCCTGGAACGGAAGTACAAGCTGCACGAGGGGGCCCATCCCCGAGTGACGAAGTCGTTGATCGGCGACGTGACGATCGACATGCAGCCCGGCAACGATCCCCAGGTCCTGACGACCGGCAGAACGCCCGCGACCGCTCCGGTGATCGAGGGCGAGATTGCCCCCGATCCTTCGAAGGCCCTCGAGGCCGCGACCCGTGTCTTCGACTCGGCCGGCGACACCCTCAAGTCGATCAACGAGGCCGCCGCCGGCCTGGCGAAGGTCTCCAAGAACGCGGAAAAGCTCGACGACTTCCTGGGCTCGGTCGCCGACGCCGGCAAGAGTGTCTCGAAGGCCGCTCAGGGAATCGAGCAGTTCATCAAGACGAATGAGGGTGAGTTCCAGCCGGCGCTTGCCGATCTGCGCCAGGTTGCGCGGAAGCTCAACGCGACGTTTGATCCGGCGACCCAGGCCGCGTTCAAGGCAGGCATCGACCGGTTTTCCAGTGCGGCGGCGAAGCTTGACCAGGGCCTGGCCCAGATCGACCCGGTCTTCAAAGACCTGGGCGGACCCGTGAATCAGACGCCCACCACCGACGTCGGCCAGGCGATCCGGCGGATCAATGTGATTGCGGCGGATCTCGAGCTCTTGACCGCCAAGCTCCGCGATGGACGCGGCGGCCTGAATACGAGCGGCTCGCTCCAGAAACTGATCGCCGATGCCGAGCTGCACGACAACCTGAACACCATGGCGCTTTCCGCGAATCGAACCTTGGCGGAGCTCAGAACGGTGCTGGCGTCGCTCAAGGTCTTTGCCGACAAGGTTGCACGCGATCCCAGCGCGATCGGCCGCGGTGCGCTCCAGTCACGGTGACCCTGATGGAATCTCCCCCTCGGTCTCTCGTCGAGCGGTATTCGCCCCGCTAGCAGCTTGACGCCGGGCGTTCGATCGGGGTTAGATGAATTTCGAGTCTGCTGGCTCTCGAACGATCCCACCTGCCTTCGAGGGTTCCCACCATGCGCTTGCTTCCTCGACGCCATTTCCTTTCCGACACGGCGGCAGTGGCCGCCGCCCTGGCCGCCATGCCGGCAGTGCGGGCCTCGGCCGCACCGGACGACGGCGACGGAGATCGCAAATCGGCCGGCCCCAACGACACCGTGCGGATGGCCGTCTGCGGCGTCAACGGCCGGGGCAAGGAACACATCGCCGGCTGGTCCCAGCAGAAGGACGTGCGGATCACGACGATCTGCGACGTCGATCTGCGAGCTGCCGACCGTGCCCGGAAGATCGTCGAGCGACGCTCACAGACCTCGCCCCAGGTCGTGCAGGACATCCGCCGGCTGCTCGACGACCACGCGATCGACGCGATCTCGATCGCCACCCCCAACCACTGGCACGCACTGGCGACAATCTGGGCCTGCCAGGCCGGCAAGGATGTTTACGTGGAAAAGCCGGTGAGCCACAACGTATCCGAGGGGCGGCGCACGGTCGAGACCGCGCGCAAGCACGCCCGGATCGTCCAGGCCGGCACGCAGTGCCGCAGTCACAAGGGAATCCAGGACGCCATCGCGTTCCTGCGGTCGGGAAAACTGGGGCACGTCTACATGGCCAAGGGGCTTTGTTACAAGCCCCGTGGCTCGATCGGCCGCACGCCCGACGGCCCCGTGCCCGACGGGGTCGATTACAATCTCTGGCTCGGCCCCGCCCCGAACTCCGCGTTCAACCCGAACCGGTTCCATTACAACTGGCACTGGTTCTGGGACTACGGCAACGGCGACCTGGGCAACCAGGGCATTCACCAGATGGACCTGGCCCGTTGGGGCCTGGGCAAGAACGAGCTGCCCCGGGCCGTGGTCGCCTCGGGCGGGCGGTTCGGCTACTCCGATCAAGGCCAGACGCCCAACACCTTGCACGTGAGCTTCGAATTCGACGACTGCGAGCTTCAGTTCGAAGTGCGCGGCCTGATCACCAACGAAGAGTCCCGCGTGAAGATCGGCGACATCTTCTACGGCACCGAAGGCATCCTGGCGATCACGAGCTATGAAACCTGGCAGTCTTTTTTCGGGCCCAAGCTCGAGAAAGGGCCGGGAAGCTCCGGCGGCGGCGACCACTTCGCCAACTTCGTGAAGGCCGTCAAGGCACGCGACCCCAAGCTCTTGACCGCCGACATCGAAGAAGGGCACCTTTCGAGCGCCTACTGCCACCTGGGCAACATCGCGTACCGGCTGGGACGCAAGCTGCACGTCAACCCCTCGACCGAGTCGTTCGTCGGTGACTCCGAGGCCGACCTGATGCTCACGCGCGAGTACCGCGCTCCGTTTGTTGTGCCGGCCAAGGTCTAGACGAGACCGCTTTATTCCATTGGTGCGCGGTCCAGGTTCCCTTGATCCGGGGAACCCGCGCCGTCCGAGGCGGGCGCGGATTCGGTCCTCGATTCGGAGTCGGTGTGGTTCCCTTGATCCGGGGAACCCCCGCCTTTCGAGACTTCAACCTGCCCGTTGCGCTCGGCGCCAGGGTCGATTCCAGGAAGACGCCAATCTTTCGATACTTGTTGTATCGCCGGTCGAGCAACTCATCGATCGCAACTTCGCGAAGCTGGCGGACCGTTTGGATCAAGTAAGATTTGAGGCTGGCGGCCGCCTCGCGGTGGTCTCGATGTGCGCCGCCGGGAGGTTCGGTGATGATCTCGTCGATGATGCCGAAACCGAGCAGGTCGCGGCTGGTCATCTTGAGGGCGGCGGCCGCCTTGGGGGCATGTTCGCTCCCCTTCCAGAGGATCGAGGCGCACCCTTCGGGAGTGATCACGGAATAATAGGCGAACTCGAGCATCGCCAGGCGGTCGCCGATCCCGATACCCAGGGCGCCGCCGGACCCGCCTTCACCGATCACGACGCAGACGATCGGGGTACGAATCTGGCTCATCCCCATCAGGTTTTCGGCGATGATCGCGGCTTGACCTCGCTCTTCGGCGCTGATTCCGGGATACGCCCCCGGCGTGTCGATGAACGAGATGATCGGCAGACCGAACTTCGCGGCCAGCCGCATCTTGTGGAGTGCCTTGCGGTAGCCCTCCGGGTGAGCGCAGCCGAAGCTGCAGGCCTTGCGCTCCGCCAGGTTCTTCCCCTTCTGGTGGCCGATGAACATGACCTTGAGGTCGTCCAGCCGGGCCAGTCCCGTCACGATCGCGTGGTCGTCGCCTACGGCGCGGTCTCCGTGCAGCTCGAGAAACTCGTCGAAGATCAACTCGATGTAGTCGCGCGATTGCGGGCGCTGCTGATGCCGCGAGACCTGCACAATCTGCCACGGATCCAGATGGGAATAGATTTCGCGCTTGAGCTTGGCAAGCTCCCGGCGCAGCCGGCGCACCTGCTCGGCGATTCTCGTGGAGTCGCTGCCCGTCCGGTTCTTGGAGTACTGAAGCTCCATCTCGGCCAGGCGTGCTTGCATCTCGAATATGGGTGCCTCGAATGCGAGCCGCGGTTCACTCGAGCTGCGCATCGGTGCGGGGTCCTCGGCCATGACTGGCCTTTCGGATACGGCCTGATTCGCCAAATGCATCGGTTGGTTGTGTGCCGGAGGCCGGCCTTCGTCACGGCCTGGCCCCCCGGCTCACGTCAAGACATGCCGTGGTCGCGGTTTGCTAACGGGTCGGGGTCGTCCTGAAAGATTCGGATCGCACGGAACCGACTCAAGACCTCATGCATGCTCTCATACCGATCGGCCGGTCGCTTCTGAATCATCTTCATGACCATATCGTTGTATTCGGGAGTGACCTGCTTGTTATGAGTTGTCAGAGGGATCGGCCTCTCGCTCAGGTGTTTCTCGAGCAGCTCTTGCGAGGAGTTCGCGCGGAACGGCGGCCGTTTACAAGCCAATTCATAACAAGTGATTCCGAAGCTGTAAATATCGACCGTCGGAGACGGTGACTCGCAGCGGATCTGTTCGGGAGCCATGTAGGTCTTGGTTCCCTGCCGCGGGATTTTCCCCTCGAACATCTTGAGGAAGCCCGCAGCGATTCGTCGGGCCAGCGCGTAGTCGATCACCCGCACCTCACCCGACTTGTTGTACAGGATGTTTTCGGGTTTCACATCGCGGTGCACCCAGCCTCGATCATGCATGTATGCCAGCGCCGAGCCCGCTTGCTCGATGATCCGGTGCAGGTTCTTCTTCGGCATCGGATAGATCGACGGCCGGGCGATCGGCATCTTGAGATGGTGGCCCGTGAACAGCTCCATCACGAAATACGGCTGCACCGGATCTTTGACCAGCTCGTAAACCCGGATCAGATTGGTGTGCCGCAGATCCATGCCAAGCTTGGCTTCATGCATGAAGGCCTTGTAGTCTTCTCGCTCCTCGGCTCGCGAGGCCAGCAATTGCTTGAGCGCGAATCGGCGCTGAGTCGACTCTTGCACGACTTCCATGACAACCGAGGTGGCCCCAGGGTGAATCGTGCGGACGTACCGGTAGCCGCCAATCCGATCGTCACTGACTGCGTTGATTTCGGCTGCCAAGGCCCCCTCCGAACCGGGCTGGAACCGGCACGTCTTGAGTTGCCTCGCCGACCGGTGCGGCACATCGACGAAACGCCCGTCGCCTCTCCCATTGCTAAATCAGCACCATCCTACCAAAAGCCGAAATACTTGAGCAACTTCCGTCGTCGCCAACCATCCGGCTGATCGAGACCATTTGTGTCGGCCCAGCCTCAAGACCGCCACCTCCAGACACCGATGATTGCTAGAGAGAACCACCCCGGGCAACACCCACGTTCGCGACGCATTACGATATGGATGTTCATTAATCCGGGGCAGACCGCCCGTGGCTACCCGCATCTTCCAGACGGTACGGGCTGACGTGGTTTGATGTGACGGCGACAGAGAGCGAGAAGGGAGCGGGGCCGGACATGGATCGGGTCCAGAGGCATTCGTGGGATCTGGGTCGGCAACCGCAGGTCCGTGATTCGCTGCCCGTGGTTTTCAGTCGCCGTCAGGTGCTCAGACGGATGCAGGCCGCGGTTGGCAACGGCGAGCCCGGCCCGGTGTTGCTCACGGGGGAACCCGGCTCTGGCAAGACCTGGCTGGCGCGCCGGTTTGCCAGCCAGCTTCCCGCGGGTTGGAGAGCGGTGAGAGTCGACCTGGGCGCCGCGATGAACGCGCTTGAGTTTCTCCGCCTGATCGGGCACTCGCTGGGCGTCTCTGCGGGCAACCGCCTGGGCGCGGCACGGCTCAAGTGCGAGGCCGCGCTCGACGACGAGGCTGCCGAGGGACGCAGGTGGCTTCTGGTCATTGATGACGCCCATCGCGGCTCCCCCTGCGTCTGGGACGAGATCCAGGCGATCGTCTCCCGGCAGGGCCAGCCCGGAGGTTTCGGGGGGGTTTTCATCCTGGGGCGGACGGCGCTGGCCCGGGCGATCTCCACGGCGAGCTGCGGCGGCCTGGCGCCGGGACTTCTGGCGCACCTCCATCTCCCGCCGCTTGACCTCGACGAAGCGAGGGAGCTTCTGGGCGGCGAGGATGCTGGCGACGAGCAGGCCCTCGAAGAGCTGCATCGCGACGCTCAAGGAAACGCCGGCATGCTCCTCCGGCTCGCGCAGACGTTTCCAGAGCACTGGCAGCTTGGTCCGGCTCCCGCTCTGGACAACGGCGCTCTTCGTCCCTCGGTCGAAGCCCTGGAGCGGTCGCCATCGGCCCGCCTCTTGCGTCCGGATGCACCGGAGAAACCCGGCGAGCCCGTCGCGCCGGTGCCTGCCGGCGAGTCGCTCGCAGTCCCTGCTCGATCGGTCGGGCCGGCCTTGATCCCCACCAAGCCGCCCTTGCGGATCGAGGATGGTTTGGTCGAGGTGGGATGGGACGGGGATCTCGCGAGCGAGCTCGACCTGACGGACGATGAAGAAGCGCGCTTTGAGCCTTCTTCCGATCTTGAGCGTTCGTATCACGAAGAGCCGATCGAGGATCATTACGCGGCGCTTCAGGCTCGGGCGGAAGAGATGCGAAATCAAAGCCGGCTGGCCGGGCTGAGTGAAGACACCGCGAAGGCACTGGCTCCCGGAGGACACGACCTGGCCGAGGAGCTCGAAGAGCAGACCGGCGAACAGCCCAGAGCGCACAAATCGGCTGAGACAGCCCTGCCGGCGTCGGGCATCCGGGTGGAGGGTCAGCACGAGTTCGCCCCGTACAGCCAGCTCTTCACCCGGTTGCGGCAGTCGAAGCAGTGAGCCTCGTCGAGGCAAGCGACAAGAATTCGACCCGACGCGACATCGAGGTTATCTGACCGACCTGACGCGGCGCGGCGCGAGAGGGAGAACTCGCAGCTCACGGCCGGGATATTGTTCCACATCTTGCTGAGCGCCGCCTGGCTCCATGGAGGCGTCGGTCATCGACACCCGGCCCAGTCAGGCGCATGCGTAGGACTCTCGATTCGGCGCCCAGGATAGGGTAGAGTGAGCGGCTGGCAATTCTCGAAACACTGGCTAGAAGACGTTCGTCTTGCGATGCAGCTTGGGGGTGTGGGATGCGCCGATGGCAACACAAGGTCGTCGTTGAGAAAGTGATGGCGCCCGCGATGACTTCGGACTTGATTGAAGACTCCGAACGTGAACAGATCCTGGACACCTACGGTCGCGACGGCTGGGAATTAGTGTCGGTCGTCCTCCAGAGCTACCGCAGGGAGTCGGATCCCGTATCATTTTATAATTACATGTTCTTCCGCTATTATTTTAAGCGGGAGATCGAAGGATGAGCCTAGGACCTCGAACCGCCAGCGGGAGCAGCTCAACTATTTCTTTCTCGCTTTCCGGCCGCCGGGTTTCTCGCGGTCCATGCGCCGGCCAGTGCCCACGCCGGGCTGGATCGAATCCACGATACGGTCCACGAGAGCGATGCTGATCATTATGCCAGCGAGTTTGATCGTGCCGAACTGATTCACCGGGTGTGGATTCTGCGCAGAAAGGAGGATGACCGGATGCCATTTCGCGATCACTTTCGACCTCCCGTGAGCAAGCGCCACTCGTGGGAGGAGGTTCACGGCGGCTGGCCAATGATGATGATTCAGAAGCTGGCGCCGTTGCTTCCGGACGGATATCAAGCCGCGCCCCGGGTTCACCTGGGCAGCTGACTTCGAAGTCGATATCGGCACGTTTGAAAATGATGATGCCCCCGGATCAATTCCGCAGGTGGCAGGCGATGGAGGCGTGGCAACCGTGCCGGTGGCCGAGCTTACCTTGGAAACCGACAGCAGCGATGTCTCCGAGTACGAAGTTTTGATCTACGATGTCCAGCAAGAAAAGCGTCTGGTTGCCGCCGTCGAGATCATCAGTCCAGCCAACAAGGATCGTCCCGTTCATCGCAACAACTTCGTGTCAAAATGTGCGGCGCTGTTGAAACAGGGCGTATGCGTCGTTCTCGTGGATATTGTCACCATTCGCACCAACAATTTGTATCTGCAACTCCTTGATCATTTTGAACTGACCGACCCTGAGCTGAGCGAAAACGACGAAGGAGTCTATGCGGCTTGCTGTCGAACGCGCCGTATGGAAGCAAAAACCGTCATTGATTTCTGGCGTAAACCCTTGAAGCTCGGCACACCGCTGCCAACCCTTCCACTCTGGTTGACGGAAAAACTCTCCGTCCGGTTGGACCTCGAAGCAAGTTATGAAGACACCTGTCGCCTCCTTCGCATCGTTTAACGGGCAGAGCTCTTGCCCACCGGCGTGATGGCGACCGTTCCCACAATGTCGCCGTCGATTAGCACGTAGAGCGACCGGTCATCGGTGTTGGCCGCCGACTGGGCGGCCAAGCGGGTGACGATGGGTCGACGAACGGCGGCGCACCGGCTAGGCTGTGATAGAAGGAGCGTCGGACCCGGGCTCCATGGATCCCCTGGGTCTCGGCCCCCGGGAGCGTGCGCTCAGACCGAAGCACCCCAGATCCGAGGTGAGCAGCGATATGAAACCGATCCCACGCCGGAGCTTTTTGAGAGGTTCAATGACCGCCGGTCTGGCGCTGGGGATGCCACGGCTGGTGCTCGGGGCGGCGGCCCGGTCCGGCGGCCCCAACGACGCGGTGAATGTCGCGGTCATCGGGCTGGGGTCGACCACGGCCGTCGGGGGTGTGGGCGGGCGCGGCCACCAGCTCATCGGCCGGCTCCGCGAGATCCCCGGCGTCAACATCGTTGCGCTCTGCGACGCCGACCAGGCGCACCTTGATCGCGAGGTCGAGGCGGCCCGTGACCATGGGGGAAAGGTCGCCGCGTATCACGACCCCCGCGCAGCCCTCGATGACAAGGGCGTCGACGCGGTGATCATCGCCCTGCCGAACCACTGGCATGCTCTGGCGACGGTCTGGGCCTGCCAGGCGGGCAAGGACGTCTACGTCGAGAAGCCATTCTCGTACGACCTGTGGGAAGGGCAGCAGATGGTGGCGGCGGCCCGCAAGTACAACCGAATGGTCCAGGTCGGAACGCAGAACCGGTCGAGCGCGTTCTTGAGCGGGGTGTTCGACCGCCTGCAGGGCGGCGAGCTCGGGGCCATCCGCTTCGCCCATGCGCTCGTGTACCGGG
The DNA here is from genome assembly GCA_963781785.1 of uncultured Isosphaeraceae bacterium. Classification (GTDB taxonomy): domain Bacteria; phylum Planctomycetota; class Planctomycetia; order Isosphaerales; family Isosphaeraceae; genus CAWAHD01. The sequence continues at coordinate 4,844,821 of CAWAHD010000002.1, forward strand.
CCCGCGACGGCATCGGGTCGGTCGACGCGCCCACGCCGCCGCCGCCCACGGTCGATTATAACCTCTGGTGCGGCCCGGCCCCCAGGAAGCCGCTCATGCGCAAGCAGTTGCACTACGAGTGGCACTGGTTCTGGGACACGGGCAACGGCGAGATGGGCAACAACGGCATCCACGTCATCGATGTGTGCCGCTGGGCCCTGGGACAGGACCGGACCCCGCCGTGCGCCCTGAGCATCGGCGGCCGATTCGGTTTCCACGACTGCGGCGAAACGGCCAACACTCACATCGCGCTCCTGGATTTTCAGCCCGCCCCGCTCATCTGCGAGATCCGCAACGTGAAGGCCGGCAAGGACGCGGCCTCGATCGGCAAGTTCCGGGGTCAGAACAAGGGCGTTGTGATCGACTGCGAAGGGGGCTACTTCGCGGGCGACGGTTCCGGCGGGGCGATCTTCGATCGTCAGGGGAAGAAGGTCCATGACCTCAAGGAGGGTGACAGCCCCAAGGCGCTGGAGCTGGCCCACCTCTCCGCCTTCCTCGCCGGTGTCCGCAGCCGGAAGGCCAGCGACCTGGCGGCCGAGGCGCTCGAGGGACATCGCTCGACCGCCTGCTGCCACATGGCGAACGTGTCTTACCGGCTCGGAAAACAAGCATCCCCCGAGGCCATCCGGGCCGCGATCACCGGCAACCCAGAGATGGCTGACGCCTTCGAGCGCTGCCGGGACTATCTGCGCGGAAACGGCGTGGACCTGGGCGCCACCTCCGCCGCCCTCGGCGCCTGGGTGACGCTCGACGAGAAGCAGGGCCGCTTCACCGGCCACTTCGCGGACGCCGCGAACGAGCTGTCGCGGCGTGAGTACCGAGCGCCGTTCGTGGTGCCCGAGCTCGCTACGGGATAGACCGCCCGAACCGGCATGGGATCATACTCCCGTCGCGACGTTCCCCTCGCCACCGCACTCCGTTCCCGGAGCGTGGACCGGAGGAGCGGTACGAGCTGGACTGTTGCCACGCGGCGCTGGTCGCCGCCGCCGGTCGCGAGCAGGCCGGGATCTCCTCCGGAGACGGCGCGACCGAAGCCGGCACGGCGATGACCCTGCTCCACAAGGCCGTGGCCCAGGGCTACCGCCGCCTGGTGGCATCATTAATCATTCAATCCCTTTCCATCGAGAATCTGCGCATGCATTTCTCAACCCGTAACTCCCGGGTCTTCGATTGTTTGGGAGCAGAAAAATAAAGGATGTATGCTCTTTGCCGTCCCGGCGTCAATGCATGAAAAGCAGTCTTCAAGGCAGGGTTGTCAGCGAGTTTATTTTGAAATTCTTCAGGAACGAGGAACTCCGCGGTCTTCTTGAGGTTCACCTTCAAACCAGCCTTTTCCACTTCAATGGCTTCATGAATATAGGCTTTCAAGATGGTTTCCTTCTCAACGATGTCTCGCACATCGGTGAACCGGATCTGCCGCGCCGCCTGCGTATTCTTCGTTTGCTGGATCAGAATACCACTGGTATCCTTTAACAAGACACCTTTGACAAACAAAAGCGCGCAATATTCTTTAAATATATGAATTAACACGATGTTGCGTTTCTGAAACGTATAACAAGGAACACCCCACTTCAATTCTTCGGTGAGCGGGCAGTCAAGAACGATCATTCTCAATTTCTCCAATGCGTCTTGCCATTTTTTGGAGCGCCTCAAATATCCATCAACCTTGGGATTCATGCGAGTCATTGATTGATACTCCGGATGGTATCGAGGGTGTCCCAGATCTGTGCAGGGATCGAGGTCGGCCGGCTCATATCGCCCTTATAATCGGACGGGCCTGAGCACGCAATCAGGTCCGTGAACGGCTACGTTGCGTTTCCGGGAACAGAACGCTATCGTTTGCGCATGTGCCCCCCTTGAACACTCGCCGGCAACAACCAGTTGAGGTGCTTCGATGGCGCGGATCCTCGTTGCGCTTGTGCTTACGGTCTCGATTCCCGTGCTGGGTCGGACGGTGTGGGCCGACGACCCCGACGCTACCGCCATCCTCGACAAGGCCATGAAGGCGATGGGTGGCGAGGACATGCTCAAGAAGATCGAGGCGGCCATCTGGAAGTCCAAGGGGAAACTCAGGCTCGGCGATAACACCGAGCATGACTTCACCGGCCAAACCATCATGCAAGGCCTCGATCGCGTTCGGTCGGAGGTCGAGATCGAAGTTCTCGGCCAGAAGCACATGATGCTGGCGGTCCTGAATGGTGACAAGGCGTTGCAAGTCTTTGGACATATGCCCCTGCAGCCGGACGACGCCGTCGCCCGCCTCAAGAGCAGTCTGTATCTGTCAATCATCCCGGTCACGCTCACGCCGCTCAAGGGGCAGCGGTTCAAGGTCGGGACCGCCGGCGAGGAGAAGGTCGACGGCCGAGCCGCCGCTATTCTCAAGGTCACTTGCCCGGACGGCAAGGACTTCACAATCTCGTTCGACAAGGAAAGCGGACTGCCCGTCAAGGCAGTCGGAAAGATCTTCACTCTTGACGGTCAGCAGGTCACGCAGGAGACAACCTACAGCGACTACAAGGATTTTGAAGGGATCACGGTCGCCACCCGGCTCGAAAGCAAGGTCGACGGCAAACCCAGTCGCAACAGCGAAGTCACCGAGTTCAAGCTCCTCGACAAGGTGGACCCCTTGGCCTTCTCGATTCCCAAGGAGGCTTTTCAGGAGGCAGCGACCGTCCCCGGTCCCGAGAGCGACAAGCTCTTGCCGGCCACAAGCGGTTACGCGCTCTTCGCTTTCGGGAGTGATCGACCCCAGGGCATCGTGGCCGGGGATATTATCGCGGTCCAGTTGCCTACGCTCAAAGACACGGTCGTTCGAAAGGAGGTCGCCCTTAACCAGGTCGACATGCCGACCATCCACTCCTTGAGCGGCCCCGATGCCGAAGGGCGCGTCGCCTATATCGAAGATCATTTCTTCGTCGCCGACGAGAAGACCCAACGCCACCTGTTGAAGATCATCCAGCTCGATGGAACCAAGGATACCGCGCTATTCACGCGCCCGGGCGATGCGATGTGGGGGCACGGCGACATCGGCGCTGATCTCGAGCTGTCGCCGGTCGGCGGCCGCGTGGCGTTTCTGAGCGGACTGACGCACGTCCAGATGCCATCCGCCTATCTGAGCGCCGGCACCGTGGAGATCTGGGATGTGGCCCAGAAGACCGGCGCCAAGACCAGCGTGAAAGCGCTCGAGGGCCTGGCCTGGTTTCCCGACGGGAAGCGTTTGGCGTATGTGAAGCTCGTCGAGCCCAAAACGGCTGCCCCTGCCGGTCCGCCAGCGGACACCTTCGGAATGTCCTTCAAGCGCTGGCCCAAGATCCCTGCGGTGTTTGTTCGAGATGTCGATGCCCAGACCGAATCATTCCTTCATATAGGTCGGCACCCGGTCGTCTCCTGTGACGGCCAGTCCGTGCTCGTGAGCGATAATGAAGGCGCCTGGAAGCGCGTTGACGTCGCAACCGGCAAGTCCGCAACCGCGACCTGGCCCGGCCTGTGGATGCCCATCGCGCTGCCGGCCCAGGACGTCGTCTTGTCCCTGTGCGTGCCGACCAAGGGAGCGAAGGTCCGATTCACCCAGCACAATAGTCCGCTCGTGGGCCCCAAGGAAATGCTGAGCCTGAAACTGGCGAGGATGAACGGCAACGAGTTCCAGACCGTCGTGCCGTCTATCGACCCGCGGACACGTGTCAGCTTCGGGCGGGTCAGCGGGAAAAAAGAGTAGCCACCCGCCCCGGCTCGATCAATCGTGCATGACTCAAATCCTCTCTGGTTCGATTCCTCATCGGTCTGGTTCGATCAATCCCGGCAATGTTCCAATATCCAGCGGATGTTGCCGGTCGATCGCTCCGGCATCCCCGGTGTCTCCACCGCGGTGCGCGGCACGCAGAAACGCGATCAGGTCAGCCATCTCCGGTTTCGCGATCGTCTTCTCGAATCCTTCAGGCATGAGCGACAGCCCCGTGCTCACCATCTCGCTCACGTGGGCGCGGAGTATCGTGTCCTGGGCTCCCTCGCCGCGGCGGAGCGTCAGGCTCGTCGGAGTCTCCGCAACGAGGATGCCCGAATAGCTTCGGCCGCTCTGATCAATCACAAGATACTGAACATAGTTGGGCAGCACACTTCCGTTGGGATCGAGAATATTGGCCAGGAGTGCGGCGGAATCGCCCGAAGGAGAGCCGGTCAGATCGGGCCCCAGGTCGAACCCTCGGTCGCCGATTTTATGACAGGTCCTGCACTCGCGATCGAATACCTTGGCTCCGCCCGTGGCGTCCGCCTTGAGTTGAAGGGCTCCCAGGTAGTCGCCGACCACCTGCGCCCGGAGTCGGGAGGCCGGCTGTCCGAAGAGTGACTTCGCCAATCGGGCAATCTCGGCGTCGCGATGTTTCAAAAGCGGCGCACGATCAACCGGCTCGATGAATGGCGGTATGATCCCGGTCGCGGCGTGGCTACGGCTCATGGACTCGAGCAAGGCTCTGGTCCAGCTCGCACGGCTCAAGAGCGTCCGGACTGCGGTTGTGCGAACCTGAGGCTCCAAGCTGCGTAACCGGGAGAGCAAGCGTTCGCCCAGGTCGGCTAACTCGCTCTCGGCCAGGGCTCGCACCGCGGCGGTTTGTACGACCAGCGGCTGTCGAGCGTCAATCAGGTCCCAAAGGACGGCACTCGAGCCGGCCGCGTCAAGGGTGCTCAATTCATTGATTGCCTTGACCCGAGTTGTGTCCGTGGCCCGGGCATCGACGGCGTTTGCCCTGGCTTCTTGAATCAGTTGAGCCACCAGTTTCGCACCGGGGTCTTTCCTTTCGGGTCCAGCCGGAAGGCGACCACCCGAACGACGCAGACCACGAGCGATCCACAGGATCAACTGGCTGCGCAGATCGACCCAGCTCGAATCGCCCGAGCCCATCGCCAGCTCGTCGATGACACCATCGATTTCCCCAGGCCGGTTGCGAGCACCGACGATCTCCGCCAGTTGAGCAAGCAACACGAGTCGGCCTGTTGCAGCAGTTGAGTCGTGTTCTGGCCGCCGCGCATCCTTCGAGAGATCGATGAGCAGGCGGTCGGCTGTCGCCGTAGACGAGCTGAGCACTGCGGAACGAATCCAATGATTCGCAGCATCGATCCGCGCGATCTTGATCAGGGCATTTGCGACGCGCGGATCACGGCTTTCTCCCAGCGCCAGAGCCACCTGGAATCGCACCCGTGGATCGGAGTCGGTCGCGAGGGTCAAAAGCTTCTCGATCAGAAGCGGCGAGTGGTTCAACCGCCGTTGCGCGAGCTGAATTGCCTGGGCACGGACCTGCGGCACCGGGTCCAAGAGAGCAGCCAGAATGTCTTCGTCTCGAAGGGCCTGTAAACCTTCGAGCGACCACAGAGCATTGACCCGTGACGCGGCAAACGGGGCGTTGGCCGGGTTCAGCAAAGGGCGCAGCAGATTGATCGCGGTGGGATCCTGGCGCTCATGAATGAGGCGATGTGCCGTGTCGCGGTACCAGGCGTCGGGTCGCAAAAGTGCGGCGACGAGATCCGTTATCGGTGCCTCGCTCAAACGTGGCGCAGGTTTGAACCGGAATCCGGGCGGAGCGACCCGGTAGATTCGCCCCTGATCCCGGCCGCGCTTGAGGTCAAGATGCTTGACCACGTCGAGCGGAATGTGGATCGCCTCGATGACTGCGCGGCTCATGTCGAGAACGTACAGTGTTCCGTCAGGCGCGTTCACGAAGTTGACGGGGCGAAACCAGTTGTCCGATGAGCGAATGAACTCGGTGCTTTGTTCACGCGGTCCCCGGATCGCCCGAAATGTCGGTCCGTCAGGAACCAGGATCCGCCGATGAACCAGATTATTCTGGGCGTCACCAACGAAGATGTTGCCGTAAAACTCGGTGGGCCACGCGCTGCCGCGGTAAACCGTCACACCGGCACCTGCATCAACCACGTGGTGGCTGGCGCCGGCCGACACGGCTGAACGCGTGCCATGAGCAATCCGCCGGCTGGAACGAATCTGCCGCCACCGCTCGACGGGGCTGATCCGGAAAATCGGCACAGAGCCCCCGGCGATGTCCTGGATTGCCGACGGGATTGTCAGAAACGGGTTCCGCGCCAGCTCGCGGCGGGGCAGGACCGGCTGTGATAATGGATGCGACTCGTCGCAAGTGAACCGGTTACCCCAATCGTCAAATGTGTTGCCAAACTGATCCAAGCCGCTGATGGGCTCGAAACCGCCCGTCACCGGATCGAACCGGAAGTCATTGTGCTCGACCGAAACTCCTGGCACCTGAGGCTCTTCAGCCGGGCGAATCGTCCCGCCGTTACCCGCCGCGGCGCCATAGATCTTGTGGTCCAGCCCCCAGGTTAGATTGTTGACCATCGCCTGCTGGTTCTGGGTGCCAAAGCCGCTGTAAACCTTGGTGCGCACGTCGGCCTTGCCATCGTGATCGGTGTCCCTCAAATACCAGATGTCCGGTGGCGCCGTCACAAACACGCCGCCTTTCCACGGTGCAATCCCGGCAGCCCAGAGCAGTTTATCAGCGAAGATGTGGCTCTCGTCGAACCGGCCATCGCCGTCCTTGTCTCGCAGCAGCCGGATCGTGCCCAGCGGCGTGTTTCCAGGCTTCGGCTTGAAGGGATAATCACGCATCTCGGCGACGTAAAGAGCTCCATCGGCGTCGAATGCCGCAGCGACCGGGCTCTGGATCAAAGGCTCTGCGGCAACCAGCTCCATCCGAAATCCGTCGACGGTTTCGAATGTCTTCAACGCCTCATCAGGCGTCTTGGCCGGCAAAGGCTGAAGAAACTGCACCAGTTCTTGCTCGGAGTGTGCTCGCCGGCTGGTGTCGATCGTCGCGCTCGTCCTGTCGTTGATCCAATCATCGGGAACCCCGCCGGCTGGTAGACCGCCGGCCTCGCGAATTCGGAGCAGGATGTCACGTGATTTTTGAAAGTCGTCCAGCACCCGCGCCTTCTCGGCGAAGCTCCGGTTGCGGTGCACGGTCATCTGTCGATCGAGGCGCGCCACCAACCGATCGAGCGAATCACGGTTAAACGGTGCCTTGTCGCCGATATCGACATAGACTGGATTGGTATGCGCTTCGGCGTCGGGACTCCCTGAAGGAGCCCGCCCCAGCGCCCGCGCTGCGATCCATGAAGAACCGCTCAATTCGAACGAATGATCCAGTTGGGTCCAGCTCCCCTGCCCCTTTCCGGCCGGTACAACCTGCTCACGAACGATCTTGCCGTTGGCGATCAACTGAACGCGCTCAACCGCCGCCACCTCGCTGGCCACGCGTACTCTGGCCTGGACGCGATGAGCACCCTCTTTGGTCTGGCGGATGATTCCTCCTGGCCGTTTTCCATCCACCTCCAACAGGAGCAACGGACCCGTGGTGACAAAACTCCGCCCCGTGACCGCACCCTTGAGCCACTCGTCGAAGCCAATGGGCTCTTGCATGTCAACATACGTTCGACAATCACCCAGCGTGCGGCAGGCGGGGTAATCGCTCGATCCAACGCATGGCAGGCGATACCCGATATTGAGGATGTCATACCATCCGTCCAGCTCAATTCCTCGGTAAACGCCGAACTGTAGCAGCTCGACGGCGTGGACGTTTCGCTGGACGAAGTCAGCACAGATTGCCTGGTTATATCCGCCATGGGCATAAAGAGCGAAGCCACCGCGACCGATGGTGTCACGGCCCAGTTGCCCGCAAAGCGGCCAGTTGTCCGCGTTGGCTTTCTGTCCTTTGAGGACCAGATCATCACGCCAGTAGAGATTGAGATGACCATACGTTGTGCTGCGATACTCCTGGCCGGAGGCTATCCAGGTCATGCCGCGATGCTGGACCGAGGCCGTCCCGAGGCCGCGGAACTGCGGCGCATCCATCTTTTCCATGGCGCCCGTGTAAGGGCCGGCTGGTTCGTTGTATGCCAGCACCGAGCCGAAGCCAATATCCTCGGCTTCCAGCAGGTCAAGGATAACCTGGTCGTCACTCTCGGTTTTGCGTGGAAAGTGCAAGTGGGCATCGCCAGAGTAGTACCCGGCCGTCGTCATCGGGGCCGTTCGCTCGAGCTCGAGGACAACTCGGCTGGACTGACCGGCCGTTACCTTGGCGCGTGCTTGCACGGGCCGGTACTCGAAACCCTTCCAGGCTTCAATCCGCACGTCTCCGGCAGGGGTCGCAACCGTCACCTCCCCGGTGGTATAGAAGAACCGGCCGAGGTAGCGAATCGGCCCCTTGCCTTCACGGTTTCCCTTGCCCGTCTTGGGCCACTGTCCAGTGAGGCTATAAGGGGAGAGCCGCCCTGGGGCGGGCTGATAAAAGTGTCCGTCTGGCCCAACCACATTCAGCCGGCATGGCGTGATCCGGCCGGTGGCACGATCGCGGACCGTGATCTGAAGCGAGCCCGTGTTTTCTCCCGATGCCGTTTTCGCAAGTCCCGGCTGCGTGAAACCGGAGGGGGTCATGACATAAGCTTCGTCATCAGCCGGCGCACCACGTGCGGCGCTCAACAGCGATATTCCAGCCACGAGCGTGAACCAGGCACATCTGCGCCGGCCGGCCTTGACCGGGCCCGATCCACGACGATCATGATGATTCAATAGCATGATGTCTCGACGATGTCATCTCCTCGCAATGCTTCCGGGGCGCCCGTCGATCTATTCTGCGCCCTTCGCGCGCGAGCCTCAAGACGCCGATGGTGCTTTATCACGTGGAAGATTGCATCGGGACGTTCGCCGGTTGGTACGGGATTTGAACTTGGTCATGGCCGAGATACACTCACGTTGCCGGGATTCAGGTTTTATGGAACCGGAATCGAAGGGCCTGATTGAGCCGTCAATGGGTGGCTGGCACCTTTGCCGGCGCTGGCGTGATGCGATCCGCGCGTCGCCACCGATCGGCTTTCGCCATGGACCCCTGCTTGGAATGATATCATGAGAAATACCTCACGCCGCCAGTTCCTCCGATGTCTGGGGTTCCTGCCCGGGGCCGCTCTTCTTTCCCGGTATCGGGCGCTTGCCGCTGCGGAGACGGGCAAAACCAAGATCCGCGACATCAAGGTGATGATGCTGCAGGGGCCGCGGACGTACATGCTGGTCAAGGTTGAGAGCGATGCCGGCCTCCACGGCATCGGTGAGGCATATGGAAGCCCCGGCGTGGGCGTGAAAGAGGGCATCCTCGCCCTCAAGCCAGAGTTGATCGGCAAGGACCCGCTTGGCATCGACGTGTTGACGACCGGCCTCGGATGGCGCACTGACGGTTCGGCCCACATGCTGATTCGAGCGGCCAGCGGTATCGAGATGGCGCTCTGGGACCTCGCGGGCAAGACATTGGGCGTGCCCACGACAACTCTACTCGGCGGTAGGTTTCGCGACCGCGTGCGCATGTACGACCATTCCGCCCCGCGCAACATGATGGATCCGTCGTCCTGCCGCGAGTGGGCTGCACGCGTGAAGTCAGACCCGAGTGGCTTCAAAATTCACAAGTTCGGATTTGAGCATACCGACCCGCGTGTCGATCCCGCGCGCGATCGCTCGAACCGCCTTCTCACCACGACCGAGCTTGCGCAAATTCGCCGCGGGTTCGAGAATTGCCGCGAAGCGCTCGGTTGGGACCACGATATCATGGTCCACTGTCACTGGGAGTATGACCTCCGCACGTCGATCCAGATCGCCGAGGCGGTCGAGCCGATCCGTCCGCTCTGGCTCGAGGATCCGATGCCTGTTGAATACACCGAGAGCTGGCGGCGTCTTGTTGCAAGCTCAAAGGTTCCGATCTGCACCGGAGAAAACCTGAGCCGGCGCCAGGGATTCAAGGATTTCATCATCAACCAGGGCTGTGACATCCTCCATCCTGACTTGCGCAACACAGGAGGATTCCTGGAGACAAAGCGGATTGCCGACCTGGCCGAGGTGTTTGCGCTGCCGATGGCAACGCACAATACCGGCAGCCTCGTCCATACCATCGCCACGGCGCACTGGGCCAGCACGGTCCGTGATTTTCTGGCATCGGAGACGGTGCTGGGTCACGGGGACTGGATGGACGACGTCGTCATCCATGAGGGTCGCGTCATCAAGGATGGTCACATCCAGCCCGCCGACCGGCCCGGTCTCGGTCTCGAATTGAATCCGGACGTCGTGAAAGCCCACCTCGCACAGGGCGAATCTTACTGGGACCAGGCTCGCCGCGGTTAAGAGACGGAGCCGGCAGGCCTCAGCTACAGCGGGTGCGGCTCTTGGAAGGTTTAATGGTGCAAAGCGGGCGACGCCGTAGAATGTTGAAGGGCGGCGCGCGCCGCCCGCATAGGGCTGACCGCGGGGGCCAGGAGCGTTTTCCGGATGCGACGTAGCACTGATCGCCGCGGCCGGTGCGCTTGCTCGTTCGGCAACAGCGGTCGTCCGCTGACGGGATCGCCCGGTACTGGGCGCATCAGGGGATGGAGGAACGGTCGATGGTGACGGAGTTGCAGGGCCTGGCCGAGCGCTGGTATCAGGCGTGGCTGGATAACGACGCTGCCACAGTGGAATGTCTGATGGCCGAGGATTACGTCTACGTCGGCCCGAACGGGATGGCCCTCGATCGTCAGGGCATCCTGGCGATCATTGGCTCTCCGAGCTATCGGCTGGATCATGGGACGCGCACCGAGGTCGTTGTCCGGGCCCTGGGCCATGAGGCCGCCATTGTGCGGCATCGCTGGCAGGGTGCCGGGTCGTTTGAGGGCAATTCATTCACGGATGACAATCGGTGTGTCCTGGTCTGGGAGAAACAGGCCGGGGAATGGCGTATCGTGCTGGATCAATGCTCCTTCAGCAGCAAGTAGAGGACGCGGGGCGCCGAGGTTGGCAGACCGACAAACACGAGCGCTCGGCTGTGAGTGTTGGTTCAGGTGAAAAACGGAGGATGCCCCGATGCCATTTCGCGATCATTTTCGACCTCCGCTGAGCAAGCGGCACTCCTGGGAGGGAGTCCACGGCGGCTGGCCGATGATGATCATTCAAAAACTGGCGCCGTTGCTTCCGGACGGATTCCAAGCCGCACCCCGGGTTCACCTGGGCAGTTACTTCGAAGGAGAATCTCTCCATCCCGTTGGACCTCGAAGCCAGTTATGAAGACACATGTCGTCTCCTAAGAATCGTGTGAAGATGGGACGAGGAATCGAGCGGCATGGCTTTTGTCGCCTCGACGGGGGACAATGACGATCATCCGGGCAATACGTCGACCCGGCTGAGTTTGCGAGGCAGCCATCGAATCCCCGAGCGGCCCAGGAACCAGGGTCCGATCGGAGCTCCGACCATGTTTGTCGGCCCTCTCTGTTACTTCGAGCTCGTGCGGATGGCGCGCCGGGGTCGAATGTTCGCGCTGCGGTTGGCCTTCGGGCTGGTCCTGCTTGGCATCGTGGCACTCAATTATCTCGGGCACTCCCGACCGATGGGCCTCTGGTCCAGCTCTGGAGCGGTTTCGATCGCCGAAATGGCGCGGTTCGGGCAAACTCTTTTCGCGTCGATCATGGCCGCGCAGGCGGCTCTGGTGCTGGGACTGACGCCCGCCCTGGTTGCGGATGCCATCGCTTCGGAACGGCAGAAGAAGACGCTCGACCACCTGCTGGCCAGCCCGCTCGACGGCGGTGAGATCGTCCTGGGCAAGCTGGCGTCACGAGTCCTCGGGGTCGCGGTGTTCCCGGCTCTTGTGCTCCCAATCATGAGCCTGCTCACGCTCGTCGGCGGCGTATCCCCGGCGGGACTGGTACTGGGATACGCGGCGCTCGCCTCATCGGCGTACTTTCTCGCCGCCCTGGCGCTCCTGGCGTCGGTGCTCGCCCGGCGGCCGCGCGATGCCATCGGGGCCGCTTATTCGCTGACGGCGGCGTGGTTGTTCATCCCCCCGCTCCTGGATGTCTCCGCGCCCTCGCTGTTCTGGCGCTGGCCGGCGCTCGCCCAAGCAATCCGAGCGGTCAACGCGTGGGTCTGGCCGGCGAGCCCGCTCGGGTTGGTGACCAGCGCGCAGTCGATCTTCAGCGGCGGGGTTGATGAGCTCGCGCGCCTCGTGCTCTGGATGGTGGCCTCGCAGGTTGTCTACGGCACAATCTTCACGGCGCTCTCCGCCTGGCAATTGCGGCCGGCGTTCCGCCGCCACGAAGGGCGCGACGGGCGACAAATCCAATCCGCTCGGCTCGCGCGGCGCTGGTTTCCAATTCGGCCGTGCGGCGACGATCCCGTCTTCTGGAAGGAAGCGTACTTTTCCGCCGCGGTCGGCGGGCTCGGCCGCAAGATCGCTCGCGCGATCGTGATCATCCTGCTCGGCCTGGCTATCGTCGGGACGCTCGTCGCATCTTGGGGTGCGTTCGGAGAGCTCCGGGCGCACGGCTATGCCTGGGAGAGCGACGGCTTTTACCAGCAACGGATGATGCTGAACATCGCGCTCCGCTACGGTGGCGCGCTGTTGACGGGGATCTGGCTGCTCTGGCTGTCCAGCCAGACCGCCGCCGGGATCTCCTCGGAGCGCGAGCAGGACACCTGGATCAGTCTGCTCGCCACGCCGTTAGATCGGAGTGAGATCCTGCGCGGCAAGATGCTGGGGCCGTTGCGTGCGACCGCTCACTTCGGTGTCACCCTGGGGGCTCTCTGGTTGATTGGCTGCGCCGTGGGGGCAGTCCACCCACTGGGGTTACTCAATGCCATCGTGATGGTACTGATCATGGTCTGGTTCGCCACGGCGCTCGGGACCTTCGTGTCCTTGAAGTCGAAGATCACCTGGAAAGCACGGATGTGGACGCAGGGGATCCTGATCGCCCCGCATGTCTGCTGCCTGCTCCCCATCCCTTCGGTTCTCACGCTCGTCGGGTTTTCGCTCTGGTCGTACGCCGAGATCCACGAGGTTTGGAGTGGAACTGTGTTCGAAGAGTCGGGTTTCATTTTCTACGCCGGCGCCTATTTCGTTGGAGGAATGGCGCTCTACGCAGGTGCCGCATACTTCCTGACACGAGGGGCTTTTCGGCGCTTCGGTGCCATGACCAAGGTCTCCCGGCCGCCGCCGGATGCTGAGGGCGTACTCGTCGAGTTGAAGCCTGAGCCGTCGAAGGACCTGGCGACCGACGAGAAGATCCAGGCATCTGTCTGACCGCGCGGAGCCGACCTGAACAAAAAGAATCGTATCTGGGGGCCTCAATCGCCCCAATCCGATCGGGCTCACACCACCGCGACCTTCACGCAGTGGATCGGCGGCAACGAATCGAAGAGGCAGCTCCATTCTTCGCCGCCTTCACGACCAATCCAGAGCTGGCCGGTCGTGGTGCCGACGTAGAGCGCGGGCGAGCGGAGGTCGTCGATGTCCATCGCGTCGCGCAGGACCGTGAAGTAGCTGTCCTTCTTGGGCATTCCCCGTGCGAGCCGCTTCCAAGAGCCGCCGCCGTTCTCGCTGCGCCAGACCGCGGGGCGCCGCCCGGGCAAGTGCGCGTCATCGGCTCGAGCGGCATGACGTAGACCGTGTCGGCGTCGTGCGGGTGCACCACGATCGGAAAGCCAAAATCGGATGGCAGCCCCTTGGCGATGGATCTCCACGTCTTACCGTGATCGTCGCTGCGCAGGACGCCGATGTCGGGCCGCGGCCCGCCGGGCCCGCTCCAATTGGCCCAGCCCCCGTGGTTCTGCATGTAGAGTCGTCCGGCGCGGCCGGGTGACTGGCAATCTTGTGGACGCACTGACCGAATTCCGGATAGGGATCGGGCGTGAACCCGGCGCCGACGCCGTGGTTCGCCGCCGTGAAGGTTTGGCCGCCGTCCTCGCTCAGGTAGTGACCGCCCGTGGAGATGCCGAGGTGTACGCGATTTCCGTCGCGCAGAATCGTGTGCATGCAGAGCCCTCCGTTCCCCGGCTGCCACTTTCGAGCATGGTCATGGTTGCTGATGCCCGGCACCATCTCCCAGGAATCTCCGCCGTCGCTCGACCGGAAGAGCGACGCCGGCTCCACGCCACACAGCAGGTCTTTCTTGTCATACCCCGCTTCGAGCGACCAGATGTTGGCGAGCACGCGCACCGTCATCCTTCGGGAAGGCGGGAGCCGACTTCGTCTCCTTGAACTTCTTGCCGAGATCGGTCGAGCGCAGGACCTTCATGCCGAAAAACGGATTACAGCTCGAGGCGTAGAGGCGCGGCGTTCCGCGCGTGTCGATCATGGTGGCGTACACGGCCACGCCTGGTCCGACCGGCCCATTCAGCGCGAAGCTGCGACGGGACTTCGGCGCCCGGGCTACGAACAGGCCCTTTTTGGTACCGATGGTGAGAACGACGCGTTCTGGCATGCTGAGACTCCTCGAGTGGAATGGCAGAATCGTGGTGACGCGCGACGAGTGCTCGCAAGGACCCGTGCGCTTCTCCGACGATCAGCCTCCGGAAACCGCGGGTATAATGATAATCTCGTCACCTGGCAAGAGCGCCGTATCGAGCCCGTCCCGATCGCGCATGTGGTCCTTGTTCACGAACACGTTCACGTGTCGCCTGACCGCGCCCGTATCGTCGCAGATGCCACGATACAACGAAGGATATCGCCGCTCCAGCTCATCGAGTACAGCGCGCACGCTCGCGGCCGAGACCACAAGCTCCGAGGCGCCCTTGCAGTCAGCGCGCAGCTCGCGCGGAACATGGATCGTGATGTTCTTTGATCGTGCCATTCCAGACCAAATGGAGCGCGTCCAACCGAAGGGACATTCGTCTGCATCGTCGGTGAAGTGCACACCTTCGCCCGATCGATCGCCCAGGCCGTGGCGCGGGCCGCCACGAGTTTCTCCGGCGAGGACGAGACACAGAAATCATACTTGAAGTCGCAGTAGTACGGCGAGACCCATGTGAACCGAAGCGCGCACCGCTCGTTAATCGAACGACACTCGCGCGAATCGGCAACACGACTTGAGCTATCGTGCCGGGCATCCGCCGGGCCTGTAAATCTTTTTGTGTCAACGCAGGTGGGAACGACTTTTGCGTGCGTCAGTTTCGGGCGAGGGGCGGGAGCCGATCCTCGAAGATGATCGCGAAGTGATTCAGCGCTTCTCTCCATTTGGGGATTGGCAGCGTCCACTTCTTGGACGCCTCGTGAATCGCCATGTAGACCAGCTTCAGCGCTGACTCCTCATTCGGGTACTGCTTGCGGTTCCGCGTGAACTTGCGGATCACGCTGTTCACCGACTCGATGGCATTGGTCGTATAGATCGCCCTGCGAATCGCCGGCGGGAACTCGAACATAGCCGCGATGTCCGGCCACTTCAAACGCCACTGTTTGACGATGGTCGGATATTTCTCACCCCAACCTTGAGCAAAAGCGTCCAGCGCTTCTTCGGCTTCAGTGACCGTCGGGGCCTGGTAGATCTTTTTCAGGTCCACTATGACCTGGTCGCTGTCTTTGTCCACCACGTACTTCAGCGCAGCCCGCACCAGATGCACGATGCACAGTTGCACCTTGGCTTCCGGGTATGCTGCGCAGAGCGCCTCGGGGAAACCTGAGAGGCCGTCCATGCAGGCGATGAAGATGTCCTTCAGGCCGCGATTCTTCAGATCGGTCAAGCATGACAACCAAAACTTGGCCCCTTCGGTTTCGCCGAGCCAGAGGCCCAAAAGTTCCTTGCGGCCCCGTATATTCACCCCCAGGGCCACGTACATTGTCTGAGGCGAAACTCGACCATTGGCACCACGCACATGCACCACGATGCCGTCGAGATAGACGATCGGCCAGACCGGGTCGAGCTGCCGGGTGCGCCACGCGGTCACTTGCGCGTCGAGGTCGGCGGTGATCTCCGAGACCAGCGTCGGCGACACATCGACGCTATAAAGTTCTTTCACGACTTCCTGAATATCCCGAGTGGTCATCCCTTTGGCATAGAGTGCGAGAATCTTCTCGTCGAACCCGGTCAATCGACGTTGATGTTTGAGGATCAACTGGGGCTCGAAAGTGCCATCGCGATCGCGCGGAGTCGCGATCATGATCTTGCCGAGATCGCCTTGCACGGTCTTTTCGGAACGACCATTGCGACGATTCTTCGCACGGGGTTTACACGGCGGGTCAGCAAAAGGATCCGCGACGCCCGGCACCAACGGGTCCTCAGCGGCCCCAGGCAACTGTTTGCGGCCGAGGTGAACGTCCATTTCGGTATCGAGCATGCGCTCGAGAGCCGAGCCCATCATGAGCTTGAGGAGGCCGTTCAGCTCCGCGAGTGTCGTGGCCTGCGAGGCGATCTCGCGTGCCAACTGTTCGGCCTTGCCTGTCAAAATCGCGTCCATGCGACAGTCTCCGTAAGGTAAGTAGGTTAGGGTGAGATAACCGATTCCTTACGTTGACACAATATTTCTTACAGGCTCCATCCGCCCAGATTGGCGAGATGATGCAACCTCAATTGTCGCCTTTCGCTCCGCGAAAGTATGTGCGTGTGCCGCCTTTCGCTCCGCGAAAGTACGTGCGTTCGTCGCCTTTCGCTTCGCGAAAGTGTGTGCGTTCGTCGCCTTTCGCTCTGCGAAAGTGTGTGCGTTCGTCGCCTTTCGCTCCGCGAAAGTGTGTGCGTTCGTCGCCTTTCGCTCCGCGAAAGTGTGTGCGTTCGTCGCCTTTCGCTCCGCGAAAGTGTGTGCGTTCGTCGCCTTTCGCTCCGCGAAAGTGTGTGCGTTCGTCGCCTTTCGCTCCGCGAAAGTGTGTGCATTCGTCGCCTTTCGCTCCGCGAAAGTACGTGCGTTCGTCGCAGCAGCCGTCCACCTCCCAGCGATGAACTCAGAATCACGGACGGCAAGAAAATGACTGTGGCATTGGACCACCGAATTGGGGGTACACGGGCTCGGGGCCATCAGGATACACCTGTTCCCATGGGTGGGCGGCAGCCCAGTTGTACTTCTCTCTCAGCTCGTGATGGTAATCGCGCAGTTCGGCCAAAGCGTCTAATTGCTGACGATGTTGCTCGGCGAGCTCATGGGCGTCTGCGGCAGCTCCCCGCAACGCGTGGGCATCGTCAATGGTCGATTGTTCCGCATGCTCCAGGCATTTCAACACCTCCTGTCCACGATGGCGGTCGCCGCGCAAGTATCCATTATAGAGCCCTGTCCCGAGCGGGACGGTCCCGATCTCCCCTTTCGAGGCGCCGCGGCGCTGCGCCGCTCGCTCAGGGCGGGAGCGTGATCCGCATTCAGGCTCCAGTCATCGCTGCACAACCGAGGTTGAAGAAAAGTGCCTGGATTCTGTGGGCGACTCTTGAGAAGCGTTCAGGGCATCCTTGACGGACTGGCACAGGAGAATGACCGTGAGACCATTGTGGATCGCTTTCGCCACCGTGTTCGCGAGCCTGGCCTCGATGAGGGCTGAGGCCGGTTACGTGATTACCCAGAACCTGCCGGCGAACGATGTCATTATCGGCGTCGATGGCCGCGCCGATGGTGCCGCGAGTTACAGCGGGCCTGGCCAGGATGACTGGTATCAGCCCTTCAATGTCACCGGCAACTTGCTGGAATACACGTTTCAGCCCGGGACCTACACGTTCCGTGTCATCGACTCGACCGACGCCGCGGCCATGTTTCCCAAGCTCACGAGCACCCAGTTGGGCGAGATCGGCAACGGCGCGTGGACGTATAACTCACCCTGGATCACGCAATACATGGCGTGGGATGTGTCGGCTCTCAACAATCCTACGGAACATCAACTTTTCACGGGATCAGTCGACTCCACGGCCACCTACTATGGTAGCGCCGGGGCCGCGTATCAGGCGGCAATCACGGGCGGCTATATCGACACGATCGTCACGGGCACCGGACGATATTCGGGGACCGTCGAGTCATCCTACACATTCACAAGAACCGAGACGCTCATCTTCGCCGTCCCGGATTATTACCTCCCCGACAATAACGGGATCGTCGGCGTACTCATCACGTCGTCGCAGGCCGTGCCCGAGCCCACAAGCCTCGCGCTCCTCGGCGTGGGATGTGGCGGCGTCTTGGTGTATAGTCGAAGGCGACGGATGCGGGAGCGAGCTTGATCGGCCTGGAGCTTGGGCATGGTCTCGATCGTGCGATGGAAGTTTGTGTCCTGCATTCCTCAGCGGCCGATGATTACCGCAGCCGGCCAGGAGGACGATGCGATGATGGCAGAGCCCGAGCCCCTGCACGAAAACGACGAAGGGGGGCTGATCGACCGCGCGGCCGGAGGGGACGGCGCCGCCCTGGCCGAGCTGTTCGGCCGCTATCGCAAGCGGCTGCGGCAGATGATCCGGCTACGGCTGGATCGCCGGCTCCAGGGCCGCGTCGATGCCTCCGACGTGCTCCAGGAAGCCTATCTCGACGTCGCCCGGCAACTGCCCTCCTTCCTGGCCAAGCACGACATGTCGTTCTTCCTCTGGCTGCGGCTCGTGGCCGGTCAGCGGATGATGCGGATCCATCGTGAGCACCTGGGCGCAGCCATGCGGGATGCCGGCCGCGAGGTCTCGCTCTACCAGGGAGCCTTGCCCCAGGCCAGCTCGGACTCCCTGGCGGCCCAGCTCCTCGGACGGCTCACCTCGGCCAGCCAGGTCATCTCGCGGGCCGAGGTCCAGCTCCAGATCCAGGCCGCACTCAATGGCATGGAGCCGATCGACCGTGAGATCATCGCCCTGCGACACTTCGAGGAGCTGACCAATGCCGAAGCGGCCGAAGTCCTGGGCCTCGAACCATCGACGGCCAGCAAACGGTACATCCGCGCACTCAAGCGACTCCAGGCGGCCCTGGAGCATGTCCCCGAAATCCTGGATCGCATCCGCTCATGACCCGGCTACGGGTCGCTCAAGTCCGGGGACATGATGATGTCCGAGTCGTTTGCACACGGTCCGTCGATCGAGGACCTGGCCGAGGAGTTCCTCGAGCGCCGCCGCCTGGGTGAACGCCCGACGATGGACGACTACGCCGCGCGGCATCCTCATCTGGCCGGCGAGATCCGCGAGTTCTTTCCGGTGCTCGGACTGGTCGAAGACTTCAAGCCCTCCCCGGGCGAGTCCAGCGGGCGCATCGAGGGATCGAGGATCCCGGGCCTGGCCACCGGGCTGCGCAGGCTGGGCGATTTCCGTTTGCTCCGGGAGGTCGGCCGAGGCGGGATGGGGATCGTCTACGAGGCCGAGCAGGAGTCGCTGGGCCGCCGCGTGGCGCTCAAGGTGCTGCGCGACCAGCGGCTGCTCGACCCCAAGCTCCTCATCCGGTTCCAGCGCGAGGCCAAGGCCGCCGCGCGCCTGCACCACACCAACATCGTCCCGGTCTTCGGGGTCGGCGAGCATGAGGGCACCTACTTCTACGTCATGCAGTTCATCCGCGGACTGCCGCTGGACGTCGTGCTCCAGGGGGTCCGGCGGCTCAAGGGGGCGGCCGCCGACCCGGGGGCGCCGACCGCCGAGACCATGCTGTCGGATGGATTGACCGAGGCCGACCTGGCCCGGTCACTCGCGACCGGCCGGTACGCGACCGTGCACGTGGTGGAGGCCCCGTCGAGTCCGCTCGGCGCGGCGCCGGCGCCCTTGGTCCGCGACGACGATTCCTCGGCCACGTTCCCCGGCTCGCCCACCCTCACGTCCGCGTCCGACACGGCCCGGCAATACGCCCGCAGCGTGGCGCGGGTCGGTCTCCAGGTGGCCGAGGCACTCGATTATGCCCATCAGCACGGCATCCTCCACCGCGACATCAAGCCGTCGAACCTCCTGCTCGACGCTCACGGCGCGGTCTGGGTCACCGACTTCGGCCTGGCCAAGCTCGCCAGCGACAGCGACCTGACCCGTACGGGTGACATCGTGGGCACGATCCGATACATGGCGCCCGAGCGATTCGAGGGCCGTTGCGACGCCCGCTCCGATGTGTATGCGCTGGGCCTGACTCTCTACGAGCTCCTGGCCAGGAAGCCCGCCTTCGAGGCCGAGGATCGGCACGCCCTGATCCGCCAGGTGACCCAGGAGGAGCCGAGGGCCCTGCGCCGGGTCGAGCCGACCGTGCTGCGCGATCTCCATACGATCGTGCACAGGGCGATCGCCAAGGACACCAAGGACCGCTATGCCACCGCCGCTGAGCTGCGCGACGAGCTCGAGCGGTTCCTGTCCGACCGGCCGATCCACGCGCGGCCGCTCTTGCTCCCCGAACGATACTGGCGATGGTGCCGGCGTAATCCCCTCCTGGCGCTGGCCAGCAGCGCGGCCTGTGCGCTGACCATCGCGATCGCGGTCGTCTCGAGCCTCGCCGCTTACCGCAACGGCCGGCTGGCCGATCAGCTCAAGTCCCAGCGCGACGAGGCCAACCATAACCTGATCCTGGCCTATACCAGCGAGGCCGAGGCCCGCCGGCTGAGCCGGCGCGTGGGTCAGCGGTTCGGCACGCTCGACGCCGTCGCCCGCGCCATGCGCCTCGCCGCCACTGCGGGCTTGACGGAGAAGGAACGCGCTCACCTGCGCAACCAGGCCATCGCCGCGATGGGCCTGACGGATATGAGGCTCACCTGGCAACACCCGCTCTCCGCTCCACTGAGAAGCGGCTTTACCGTCGATCCCAGCTTCGAGCGCTATGCGATCAAGCGCGACGATGGGACCGTGATTGTCCGGCGCATCGCCGACGACCGCGTCTTGCTCGAGTTTGCCGGCGTCCCGCACCGAAATTCCGCGCCGATCGGCGGCTTCAGCCCCGACGGGCGTTACCTGGCGATGAAATCCTGGGATCAGCACGACCGGCTCGAGGTGTGGGACCTGGCGGCGCACCGACTGGTGCTCACCGACCACAACATCTCGGGGAGCAACACCCCGACCTGGTCGTTCCACCCCGACGGCCGGCGGCTCGCTCTCGGACTGGGCGACGGCTCGATCGTCTTGCTCAACCTCCCGGATGGACGCGAGCTACGCCGCTGGGCCGAGGGCCTCGGTCGCGCCGCTGCGATGGCGTACAATCGCGACGGCTCCCGGCTGGCGGTCGCGCCCGTACGCAGCGGCTCGGTGTACATCCTTGCGGCCGAATCCGACGACGGCCGCGTGCTCGCCCGGCTCCCGAATCCGGCAGACGTTTTCCACATCGCCTGGAACCCGCTCCGGTCGAACCTGCTGGCCGCCGGCCTCGAGGATCGCACCATTCGCATCTGGGATATGGAGACCGTCCGCGTCACGGCCACTCTCGAAGGAGCTGGCCACAACGGCCTGAAGGTCGCATTTCACCCCGGCGGCGACATCCTGGCCGCCCGCGGCTGGGACGCGATCCTGCGGCTCTGGGATATCCGCACGCGGCAGCAGATCCTGACGATGCCGTCAAGCTGGCTTCCCGAGCTCCATTTCGACCGAGACGGCCGCCGGCTGTCCGCGCACGGCGTCACGGGTCTGGTGGGGATCCTGGAAGTCTCCGATCAAGCCGAGTGCCGCTCGCTGGTCCGACCCACGCCTCCGGGTTTCGTTCATTCCCGAAGCCTTGCGATCGACGTCACCGGACGACATCTGGCCGCATCGAGCTACGACGGAATCACGCTCTGGGACCTCCCCACGGGGACGGCCCTGGCGACACTGCCCGTGACCACCACGGTGGCGAATGTGCACTTCGATCCGACCGGTGCCCTCCTGACCGGTCATCCCCTGACCTTGCGCTGGCCGATCTCATCGAGCCCGGATGGTCACACGATCGGCCCTCCTCAGTTCCTTGAGTGGTATCAGACGTGGGACGGGTTCTCGTGCAGCCGGGATGGGCGGTCCATCGCGCTGGCCGTCTACGACGGCGGCGGCATGGTCTTCGACGCCGAGAATCCCGAAAGGCGGCGCTTCCTGCCTCAGCGGGATACCCGCTCGATTGCCCTCAGCCCCGATGGCCGCTGGGCCGTCACCAGTTCACATAGCTACAATTCGGTGAAAGTGTGGGATGCTCGCACCGGCCGGCCCGTCCACGATTTCCCGGAGTCACCTCGCCGGGGCGTCGGGACTTTCAGCCCCGATGGCCATTGGCTGTCTCTCAATCGCGAGGACCAGGGCTGGGAGCTATTCGAGACCGGGACCTGGGAGTCCCGGATCGTCTTCGGGAATGCCGCCAGCGCGGGGACCTTCTCGCCCGATTCCGCGACCTTCGCCTATGAGACCTACTACGAGACTCAGGGGGGAGCTATTGCTTTGGTCGAGGTGACCACGGGCCGCGAGCTGGCCCGACTGAACGACCCCGATGGATCGTCGGCCGGCCAGATGGTCTTCAGCCCCGATGGGACGCAGTTGATCGCCTCACTGCGGGAACAGCCCCGGATCCGGATCTGGGACCTGCGCGCCGTCCGGCGACGACTCGCCGACCTGAACCTGGATTGGAGCCCGTCGCCCCCCTGGGGATCGCCCGCGCCGATCCCCGATCCTGCGCCCTTGCCGCGGCCTGTTGGGGTGGATCGAGGCCGGATGGATGACTGGGTCCGGTCGTCGCAATGGAAAGGTCGCGAACAGCGGGTCGCCGATGCCGACGCGCTCTGGATCCAGGACCCGGGCCGGCGCGAGGTCCGCGAGTGGCTGGCGAAATCTTGCAACGACCTCGCCAGGGCGCTGATCACCGGGCCGGAATCCCGTCGGGATCCGGCCCGGGCACTCCCCCTGGCGCCGCGCCCAGGCGCTCAAGCCCGACGGCGTCAGCTTCCTCAATACCCTGGGGCTCGCTCTCTACCGCGTCGGGGATTATCAGGAGGCCATGCGCGCGATCGAGCGGTCCCTGGCCACGAACCAGAACCAGTCGGCCTCCTACGACCTCTTCATCTTGGCCCTCTGCCACGCCAGACAGGGCGACGTCGGACAGTCGCGGTCCTGCTTCGATCGCGCGGTCTCCAGGCTGAAGTCCCGCGGGGGGGCCGCGACTTCAGGGGACCAGGAGCTGAGCGACCTGCGCGCCGAGGCCGAGGCCGCGATCTGGGCCTCGTTGCCGGACTTCCCCGCGGACGTGTTCGCCCCGCAGCCCATGGGTCCGCCCGACCACTGATCGCCGGGCATTCGCTGACGACGACCGCGGTGGCAGAACACCTCATCGTCTGACCCCTTGTCCTCGGCGCACGGGTCGCTTGTTTGTCCACGATCGCCTTTGCCGCGCAAGTATCCCTACAGAGAACGCCCTGGCTCAGGCTCGAGGACGCGCCCTCTTCCGCCCGGCTCAACATCGCTCGGGCGCAAGGTCCGCGAGCCCGGGCCAAGCCCCCATTCCTTAGGAATAGGCCGGAAATAAGCTCCCGATTTGGAGAGCAGGCCAAGCTCCGGGTGCCACTGGTCGTACCCGACCAGTGTCTTCGATTTGCCCCGTCGTAACACACTGGTCGGGTACGACCAGTGGCACCCAGAAATGGTGAGAGAAACAGGGAAGTTATATTCGTCCCACTCCTTACCTCGCGGGCCGGATCGGCCCAGGAGCCACTCGATGTCGCGACACCTCGATTCTCCCCGGCTCGAACACCATGCCGAAGAGCGTCGGAAACGATCGTTTCCGATGCGCAGGATGCGCCGGCAGCCCACCCTCGACGCCCTCGAAGGGCGCATCTTGCTGAGTACGCTGACGGTCATGAATAATGCCGACAGCGGGTCGGGGTCGCTCCGCGCCGAGATCGCCGCGGCCCGCAGCGGTGACACGATCGTCTTCTCGCACAAGCTCGATGGCCGGACGGTCACGCTGACCAGCGGCGAGTTGATGGTGAACCACGACCTCAATATCGACGGGCTCGGTGCAGAGAAGTTGTCGATCAGCGGCGACGGCGCCAGCCGGGTCTTTGACATCAGCGGCGGCGCCGCGGTGACCATCTTCGGTCTCACCATCACGGGCGGCTCCTTTAGCGCCGGAGGTGCCGTCCTGGTCGAAACCGGTTCCAGCCTCGTCATCAACCAGTGTGCGCTCTCGGGCAACGAAGCCCTTCCAGACGCTGGTGGCAACGCCTTCGGCGGCGCCATCATGAACGAGGCCGGCGCCAGCCTGAGCCTGGTCGGTAGCGCGCTCTCGGGCAATCAGACTGATGGCACCAACCAGAGCTACGGCGGAGCCGTCTACAACCAGGGCAGCCTCACGATCCGTTCTTCGACGTTCACGAGCAACCAGGCCATGGGCAGCCTGACGTCCTTCGACTCCTATGGGCTGCCGCCCGGCGGCAGCCTGGGCGGCGCCGTCATGAACGACGACGGCGCGACCCTGGTCGTCAGCCAGAGCGGCTTCTCGCGCAACGAGGCCATGAGCGGCCCAGGCGGCGATGCGCTGGGAGGTGCCATCGACAACGAGTCGGCCGTCGCCACGCTGGGCGTGACGGCGTCCGTCTCCGGCAGCTCGTTCGACGGCAACCAGGCCATTTCCGGCCTCAACCTGGGCAACGGTTACCAGGGGGCTTTCGGCGGCGCGATCGAAGACCTGGCCGGGACCACGATCACGGTGACCGGCAGTGCGTTCACGAAGAATCAAGCGATCGCCATGGCACCGACCACTTCGTCCGGCAGCTCTTACGTCGATGGGGGCGCGATCGATAACGGTGCCTCCGCGTTCACGAGTCCTCTGAGCATGAACCTCACGGTGAACCTTTCCTCGTTCACGGGCAACGTGGCCAGCGGCACGCAGGCCCTCGCGCCGGGATTCGCCAATTATGCCTATGGGGGCGCGGTCAACTGGAACCTGTTCGGCGCGCTCGGTGGGAATGTCAGCTTCAATGATTCCAGCTTCGTCGCCAATCAGGCCATCGCCGAGCCCGCGACCGACGGAGAGTTCGGGGCGGGCGTGGGCGGCGACGGACAGGGAGGCGCCATCTATGCCGGCAGCGCGCTCAGCGTCAACAACTGCGCCCTGGCCGGCAACCAGGCCATCGGCGGATCCGCCGATGGCCGCGCCGGATATGGCGAAGGGGGTGCCATCGATGCTTACGGTGGCCTGACCGCCACGGATTGCATCCTGCGCGGCAACGAGGCGATCGGGGGTCGTGGCGGCTCCAATCCGGGCGCGCCGCGCGGTTACTTCTCGGGCTACGCAGTCGGGGGCGGCATCAACATCTCCTTCTATCCAGCAACTCTGACGAACGTCGTCCTCATCGGCAACCAGGCGATCGGCGGCTCGGGCGGCTCGGGCGTGGGCGGGCTCGCCGTCGGCGGGGGGATCGAGGCGGTCGACGCGACGCTCACGCTCCAGGGTGGCACGCTCATCGGCAACACAGCGATCGGCGGCCAGGGTGCCCTTGGCGGCGAGGGCGGAGACGCCGCGGGCGGAGGGATCGACGTCGAGCAGTCCTCGAGCGCGGACCTGGTCGGAACCACGTTGAGCGGTAACATCGCCAGCGGCGGCGCGGGGGGCTCCGGGGGAGCAGGCGGCATCGCCCTGGGAGGCGGCATCTCGGTGGGTTTCCCCGGTTTCTTGATCCCCCTGTTCAGCCCGGACGGCTCGACCCTCGCGCTGTGCGACAGCACGCTCATCGGCAACCAGGCTCGTGGTGGCGCGGGCGGCGCGGGCGGGGATGGCGGCGATGCCCTGGGCGGCGGCCTCGCGGTCGTCAGCGACGATGCCGCCACCATCAGCGACGGCGAGGTCGGCGCCAACTCAGCCATTGGCGGCTCGGGCAAGGGCGGCGGCGACGGTGGCAACGGCTTCGGCGGCGGCTTCTACGTGGACAGCGGCTCGAGTGCCGGTGTCACCGGCTGTGCGATCGTCGACAACTTGGCCGCCGGCGGTGACGGCAAGGGAGGGGGCAGCGACGGCCAGGGGATCGGCGGTGGGGTTTATTACCTCGGCACGTTCACTTACGACAGCGCGACCGTCATCCGCAAGAACCATGCCTCGACCAGCAACAACGACATCTTCCCGTCATGAGGGTTGCGCCTCACGCCGAGACTCAGCCCTCAGGTTCCTTTCCCGGCGGTATCAACTCCACGGCCCGCCGCTTTCCTGTCGACCCGCCGCTTCGATCGACCTCTGCTTTCACTTAACGCTTGCCATTGTTTCAATAGAATCCGGCGTTCCAGCAAGAAGACCTTGCTCTCGGCCCCGGTGAGCCGGGCGTGCAGTTCCGCCTCGCGGCGAGCGGCCCGCCGCTGTTGCACAGCCAGCGCAACGCCCAGGGCCGCGATCACGATCAGGAGCATCAGCGTGCTCAGCCGGAATCGTCTCATGCCACCGCCTCGAATCGGACAGGGCTGCGTGCTTTTTCATCGCCGCCACCCTACCACGTCCCTAAGGGGGAAACAAAGGGCGTAACTTCCGCTGATCCAAGCTGTCGGCAACTCGTTGGTTCGTTCAGTCAACGGGCCTCAACAGAATCTGACAAGATCCCCCGGGAATGGTCCTGTCGGCGACGGGAAGTGCCATTGTCGCTGACCAATCACGTGCTCCCCTGCTCGGGCCCGTTACCGCCGGCGAGACCGGGGCCGTCCGGATTCTGGAGCACGATCTCCTGGATCAGGGCCAGATCAATCATGTGCATGCCGGCATCATCGAACAGCACAATGTAACGCTTGCGCTTCGACTCGGGAACCGCCACGAAGTCCGGATGCTTGACCATGTACATCCGCCCGTCCAGCAGCCGGAGCTCAAATGCCAGGAACGGCTGCTGATGCATCGCGTCGCGGATATTTTCAAGCTGAGCCATTCCTCACGTTGCTTTCTTCCCCGCCCGCCAGGAAACCATCCCCAGACCGCCTGTCGCCAGTGCCAGGATCCCCAGGACGGGCCAGATCATCGGGTCGTCATGGTCCACCCATTGTACCGGTCATCATTCCGCGATCGCGAGTCGGACCTTGTGTTTCAATCCTTGTTCTGAAGGATCAATCACATCGGGAACCAGGATGAAAAAGGCCACGCAATGGAGAGCCCTGGGAAAGGTCGACTGAGTGAACGATGCCGGCCCGATCAGCCGGCGGAGCGTCGCCACAACCACAATCGGCTGACCTGGGCACGCGCGATCGTGCAGAGGACGCTGGTTGGAATCGTTGGTTCGGTCACAAACGCGCGACGACCTCAATAGTCGCCTTTCGCTCCGCGAAAGTTGTGCGATCGTCGCCTTTCGCTCCGCGAAAGTTGTGCATTCTCTCTCTAAAAAACTTCGCCGATGCGAGGTAAATCCTTCCATCCCAGTGACAGATGAAGGATCGCCAAACGCAGATGTCAGAAGCAAGTCACGTATCGCTGATGGGGAGGGCAATCTTTCGCGGAGCGAAAGGCGACGATTGTGGTCGCCGCCCGCTCGGGCGTGCACCATCTGGCTAAGCTCGGTGGCTGGCTGGGGCGATCTCGCCCCGTTGGACCGACCAAATCCACGAGGATTGGACAAGAAACGTTCGCGCCAATCGCGCCGACGTCTCGCCCGCGAGCCTCGCTCGCTGCCGCAACCTCATGGACGAGCACGTCCCGGATTGTCTCGTTACGGGGTACGAGGCCCTGATTCCGTCGCTAACCCTCCCCGGCGAAAATGACCGGCACGTCCTGGCTGCCGCGATTCACGGTGGAGCTGGTCTCATCGAACGTGAAATCGAGCGCGAGATCCGCCGCTGTCTCGGCGGCCATCAAGATGGGTAGCGGCCATCGCGTCATACGTACAGTCTCGGCATCAGCACGGCCATTTCCGCGTGCAGAGTAAAGCACCCCATTTGCCTTGCAGCCGACGGCCATGCTATACCCTCGTCATGGCCAAATTACGCAAAATCGCTCGCAAGAGCACGGAAGACCAGCTCGTCGAGTGGAAGGAGTCGTGGCGGTTTCTTCAAGACCCATGCCGACCTACTTTACCATGACGAGGTGCACGGCGACTTATTCACGCAGGCGGAGAAGACCATCGAACTCTTGCTTAGCAAATACCTCAAGGCCGGTGTCAGCTATCGCGGCGTCCAGCGCGTCGAAACCTATCCGGTGCCGGAAGCGGCGTTGCGCGAGGCCGTCCTCAACGCCATCGTTCATAAGGACTACGCTTCCGGCGTCCCGATCCAGATCAGCGTCTATCCCGACCGTCTGATGCTATGGAACCCCGGCATCCTGCCCGACCATTGGACGGTGGCCAGGCTAAAAGCCAAGCATCCCTCGCGCCCGTTCAATCCCGACCTCGCCAATTCCTTTTTCCGCGCCGGGCTGATCGAAGCCTGGGGACGAGGCATCGAGCGCATCATGGAGGCATGCCGCGCCGCCGCGGTCGGCTTACCTCGCTTCAGGTACGCTTCGGCCGGCCTGTGGGTGGAATTCAGCTTTCCGCAGGGGTACGGCGCAGGCACTACCCAAGAAACTACCCAAGAAACTACCCAAGAAAAGATACTGGCCCTGCTCAAGGCCGAACCCTCGCTCACGCGCCGCCAGCTCGCCGCCCGCATTGGGTTAACGCCGGACGGCATCAAGTATCACCTCGAAAAGCTGAGCGACGCCGGGGCCATCCGCCATGCGGGGCCAACCAAGGCCGGCCGCTGGGAAGTGCTGAAATGACCCGCATCCGCAGGCCGCGACCTCCCCGAGCCAGGGGGCGTCACCGTGCAGGATAGCGATTAAAACTGAGAGAACGTCACCTCTGAAGGTCACAGAGATCGAGGGTGTCCCATCTGTAGTTGAAATGTTGGTCTGCAGCCCGGGACTCTCGTCGACCCCATTCATCAGTCACTGTCCCTTCTTCTTGGGCCGGCACTTGGCCGGCTGATCGCCATTCCCCGGCGATGTCGCCGGTTCCATCACCTCGACCAGCGGCATCTCGACCATGTGAATCCCACGGTCGTACACCGTCAGGCTTCGGCCCCGCTCGTCGCATGAAGCGTTTTCCGGATGCCGCACCATGAACCGTTCGCCGCTCGCCATCTTGATCACGAAAGGCTGAAACGGCCGGGCCGTGATGAAGCCTCGAAGCTGCTCTTTCGTTGCCATGGATCAGGTTCCTTTCGTTCCCGCCCGCCAGTGCACGATCCCCAGACCGTCGGCCGCCAGTGCCAGGATCCCCACGACGGGCCAGAACATCGGGTCGCCATGGTCCATTCATTGTACCGGTCATCATTCCGCGATCGCGAGTCGGACCTTGTGTTTCGATCCTTGTTCTGATGGATCAATCACATCGGGGACCAGGATGAAAGAGGCCACGCAACGTAGAGCCCTGAGCAAGGTCGACCGAATGAACGACGTCGGCCCGATCAGCCGGCAACGCGTCGCGACAACCTCGATTGTCGCCTTTCGCTCCGCGAAAGTTGTGCATTCTCTCTGCTAAAAACTTCGCCGATGCGAGGTAGATCCTTCCATCCCAGTGACAGATGAATGATCGACAAACGCAGATGTCAGAATAAAGTCGCGCATCGCTTATTGGGAGGGCAATCTTTCGCGGAGCGAAAGGCGACGATTGTGGTCGCCGCCCGCTTGGGCGTGCACCATCTGGCGAATCTCGGTCGCTGCCTGGGGCGATCTGGCCCCGTTGGACGGACCACATCCACGAGGAGTGGACAAGAAACGTTCTCTCCATTCGCGCCGACATCTCGCTCGCAAGCCTGATACGCTCAGTGTTCCATAGGATTCGGAACGCATTGCGGTCATCCACGATCCTTCGGTCTATCGCCAGAGGACAGGGGCGCGACAGCGACCTCAAGCCATACAGCGGCGTTCACATGCCTACAAACATCCGACAGTTTCGATGCGAACAGGTGTCGGCTACGGAAGCCGGGGAAGGGTTCCAGGTCTTGTTCGAGACAGTGCCGGCCAGCGAGGAGGGATATGTACTCATCCAGAGGCACTTCGAGTTTCCCGATGGAGGGGAATGCTACGTCGAAACGGAAGACCGGGACTTCTGCGGACATTTCCGGATACGACACACGCGCCTTTCGAGGAATCGGTTCGAGATAGCCTTCGGCAGAAGCCCCGTGAGGGAAATTGTGGTGTCTTTCGAGGCCACAGAGTCGGATTACAGCGAGGTCAAGCGTGTGCTCCAGATCATGATTCCCGAGCTTGTCAGATGATACCAGAAATGCCGGTCGCCCCAGCAGATTCAATTCGAGTTTGACCAGCTAAGCCTAAATTGTCTGATTCGTGGGACACCATACCGAATTACTGGCTCTGAGTTGTGTATGGTGTCCCCGGAATCCGCCGAGTTCTGGCTGTATTATTCGTGGGGAATGCTCTGCTGCTCGTGAGCATCGGAATCGCTGTGTGGTACTTCGTTTCCGCCTCCGCTGCGTGCTGAACAAGACCTCGTGCTCAGAATGCGTCACGTTCGGAACGCTGTGACGCCGGAGCGGTACGCGGTCGGGTGTACAGCGCATACAATGAACCTCGGTTTCAATCTGGTCATCTCTGTTGCCGCTGGCTTGTTTGTGTTGACCGACCTGGTTCACCGCAGCGGCGTGACCGGAATTCTACGGGCTCTGCTTGCGGTGTTCGCTGGACTCCTTTTCTTGAGCGCCCTCTTCAGAGTGGTCCTGATCTGGTACTCCCTGAAGCTGCCTCTCCAGATTTTCAAGTTCGAGGCCGACGCAGGTCGGCGGCGGGCACCTTTGGCATCGCATCCCTCGCCACGAGCGGGTCAACCGCATTACTCTCCATTTACGCCCAGAATATGTGGGGGATGGCCGGGATGTTCCTCGCTTCGCTGTGCGGCATACCGCTGACGCTCGGGTTCGGTGCAGCCTGGGCATATACATCGACGCACCGGGACGCGGCCCCCCGACGCTCGCCGATACTGGCCTGGCCGTTGGTCCTCGCGCTGGGGACCCTGCCACTCACGATGCTTTTGACCCGCTGGCCGTTCTACCTCGCGTTCCACGCTTCCCGGCCGTCCTTGGATCGCCTGGCGGATCGCCTCGCCGCCGGCCAGACGATCGCCGGCCCGGAATGGGCCGGGTTGTTCCGGGTAGTCGCCACGGAAGTCGATCCTTCCAGTGGCGATGTCGGGCTGATCATAGACCGGGACCCTGCGGGTCGCTCGGGTTTCGTCCGAGTCGGCGCCGCCCCCAGCACGCCCACCGGGCGTGGTGGCGGTCCCCTCTACAACCTGTACCTGGATCTGAAATTGTCCGATGGGTGGCGGTACGAGTGCGAGGATTGAGCACCCGGTCTGCACCATAGTTGAGCCGGACAGACGGGCGCGGGAAGATGCGGGGAACTGTAACGAGTAAGCCAGAATCGAGACGTGCCAGGAGTGAGCCGTGCGGCTGCCCCGCGTCCGGATGAGCTTGCGTGGAATGATGATGGCGGTCGCCATCGTGGCCGCCCTGCTGGTGGCGGCTCGTTTCGTTCTGGGATACTGGGGGCCGAGGGACGGATTCTACCGGGGGTCGTACAGGTATCTGGGCAGCGATTGGAGATGGCACGAAGTCCGAGGGGCGGTCATCTACGTCAAGGACGGGATGATCGTGGTGGATTGATCCTCGAAGGTTGATTCTTCGTAACCGGGCTCCGGCTCGGCAGCGACGCGCAAACGGTGGATCATAGTTCACCCGGATAGTGCGACCCGTTGGACATCCAGCCATGCGAATGCCCAGGATGACGACGCGGCGGTGGATGGTCGCGGTCGCGATCGTCGCGATCGGCTTCGGGGCATTGATCCTCGTCCACAGGTCGCGCTCCTACGCGGCCCTGGCTGCCTTGCACGCCGACGGCGAGAACGAGTGCCGCCGCATCGTCGAAGCCGCCGAGGGCATTCCCCTCGACGCTCCTATCTGGAGGGACTGGGCCGCCAACGCGCGGCGGAGTCGGAGACTACTCCCGTATCACGCGGCGCTAAGACGCAAGTACGACCTGGCCTCGCGACGCCCCTGGTTCGCGGTCGAGCCTGATCCGCCGCAACCGAGATGAGTTGGCTTCGGCGCAACGGCTGATCGATAGTTGGCGCGGACAGGCGCGCGCGAGACGATGGCGGGACGTGGAAAGGGAGATCTGGAGTTCACGCTTTGCAGTCGAGCATGAGGAATCGGCCATGCGACTGCCCAGGATGACGACGCGGCGGTGGATGATCGTCGTGGCTGGTGTCGCATTCGCGGTAACGCTCTGGCAAGCGGGCCTCGGCGCAAATCGATGGCAGTCGGTCTGCTCAGCGACCTTTTCCCCCGATGGCCGGACTGTGGCCGCCGGTTTGTACAGCGGTAGGTTCTTTAACGAGAACGATCACTGGTGCATCGGGGACGTCGGCCAGACGGTCGGTCTGTTCGACACCAACTCAGGCTCATCACTCGGAGTCCTCGAGGATGTGCAGTACCACGGCACGTCTTGGGGCTTGCCATCGACACCGCTCGGCCAGTTCCTCGGCTTCTCGCCGGATGGCCGCACCTTGGCCGCCGGGACCTGGGACGGGACGGTCAAATTGTGGGATTCCGCGACGAGGCAGCTTACACATATCCTGCGGACCCAATGCCACCGAGTCACGGCTTTGTCCTTCTCGGGTGATGGGCGGATACTGGCCGTGGCTTGCCGAGACTGGGTCACCCTGTGGGATACGGCCAACTTTGTCGCGGGCGGTCAACTCGGTGGGGCCGGCACCAGCGGCGTGCGCTCGATCGCCTTCTCGCCGGACTCGGAGTGGATCGCCATCGGCGCCGACCATTCCGTCCGCGGTGCGGACCTTTGGGACGTGAATGGAGAGAGTTGGAAGCAATCTGTCCCGATCGCCGAGGAAGGGATCCTCGCCCTTCAGCTCGGGTCGAACGGCCGCTACCTGGCGATGGGTGGGCGTAAGACGGCCTTGCTCTGGGATTTGGGCCAGGGCAGGGCGCGATTCGAGGTGGAGGCGCCTTGGACCGTAGCAGTCGCGCTATCTCCGGACGGCAAGACGCTGGCGACCGCCGGAGCCGATGGATTGCGATTCTGGAGCACCGCGAACGGGGAGCTAACCGGTGCGTTTCGCCTCGAGCGCGGGATTGGATCGTTGGCTTATTCTCCGGACGGGCGCTTGCTAGCGGCCGGTGATACTTCAGGATACATCACGGTGTGGGAGACGAGCACCGGGCGTCGGCGCTGGTCCGCCCGCGTCAGCGGGCCTCGGAGGTCAGACCCAATCTCTGTACTGAGTGCGATCATCGGCCTGGGTCTTCTGTTCATGGTTGTGCTGAGCCGCTACTGGAGTCCTCGGTTTGGCCGGCTATCCCCCTCCCGCGAATGAGCTCAACGGGTGAGTTATAGTTGGCTTCGGTCGGTCAGACCGAAGTGCGCAAATTATGGTCGGAATCGGGGGACACCATATGGAATTACTGGGTCTGAGTTGAGTATGGTGTTCGGGGTTCGGGGGACATCATACCGAATTACTGGATCTGAGTTGAGTATGGTGTCCCCGGAATCCCGGCTCGGCATCCGCGCCCACGACGGGCCGAACCGGGGGAACCTGGAGTGGCGGCCCTGGCGAGCACCGTCTACCGCATACTGGCGCATCCCGCGTATGCCGGAACCTACTCCTACGGCCGGTTGGGACGAAACGATCGTCTGGCGAAGTTCGCCGTTCGGCCCTGGTGCGACGAACGTCCCGGCGCGGTATCATATCGGCATCGCGATCACCGGGTATGTCGACGTCTGACGACCACTTCCGCGACCATCCGGCCGCTGCCGGGGATAAATCCGCCGGGATCGGGGCAGTGTATTGTGGAAGCGCCGGGCGCCACGATCGAGGGGTTTCGTAGGGCGGGTGCAACCCACCGGGTTCGCCTTGGCGCGCATAGGTTAGGTTGCATCCACCCGACAAAGGACCAATCACCATGGCACTCCTGGCATCGGCATCACTGGCCCGTCAGCTCGGCTCGCTCTTCGAGGACGGGTCGCTGGCGGGTTTCTCCGACTGCCAGCTCCTCGAGCGGTTCGTCGGGCGGCGAGACGAGGCCGCCTTCGCCGCGCTGGTTGCCCGCCATGGCCCGATGGTCCTGGGCGTCTGCCGACAGCTCGTCGGCGACCACCAGCTCGCCGAGGACGCCTTCCAGGCCGCCTTCCTCGTCCTGGCCGGGAAGGCCCGCTCGCTCCGCGACCCCGATCGGCTCGCCATCTGGCTCTATGGCGTCGCACTCCGCACCGCACGCAAGGCCAGGACGCACCTCGCACGCCGGCGCCGTCTCGAACAGGGGGATATCATGGACATCGTGCTTGATAACGATGCTCGCGCCACGACCGCCCGGGCGGCTCCGCCCGCCGATCAGGCCGTGCTCGACCGCGACCAGGCCGAGGTGCTGCACGTCGAGATCGACCGCTTGCCGGAGGCCTTCCGCTCGCCGGTCGTCCTTTGCTACTTCGAGGGGCTGACGCTCGACCAGGCTGCCGTTCGCCTCGGCTGTCCCGCCGGGACGCTCCGCAGCCGCCTGGCCCGAGCGCGGGAGAAGCTCCGCCGCGCCTTGACCCGGCGCGGCGTCGTGCTCTCGGGCGCGGTGCTGGCCGCCGCGTTCGATGCGCGATCGGCCGCGGCGTCCGTCTCGCCCCAGCTCTGCGACGTCACCGCGAGGACTGCGATCCGGTTCGCGGCCCGGCAAACGATCGTCTCGACATCGGCAGCCATGGCCCGGGAGGTCCTCCGTACGATGGCGATCCACACGCTGAGAGCCGCGTTCACGACCCTCGTGTTCCTGGCCGCCTTCGCCGCCGGAGCCGAGTACTGGTTCCACTCGCTCGATGCCTGGGCACGATCCTCTGAGGGCGAGCCGCGGGCACAGACGGCTCGGACGGAAGAGCGGCCCGCCGGCACGCCTCGTTCTGCCGGCGCGATGCCCCCGGCCGCGGGCCGCATGGTCGTCGTCGGCCGTGTCCTCGACCCGCAAGACAAACCGGTGCCGAACGCGACGGTCAACCTCTCCGCGCGGCGCAAGCTCCTGTTCGCCAGCCCCGGTTCCGAAGGGTGCTTTCCGGCGCCGGCCGGCCATGGGGCGAGCGACGCGTCGGGCCGGTTCCGATTCGATGCGGCCCGCGTGTCGTCGGCCCATCACGCGCAGTTCGGCGCCACCGCGCTGGCGCCCGGCTACGGGGTCGGCTGGGTCGAGCTCGACCCCGACGAGGATCAGCCGTTGGCCGAGATTCGGCTCATGCCGGAGCAAATCATCGAAGGGCGCCTCTTCGACGTGCACGGGCAGCCCGTCGCGGGCGGGGTGGTCTCGGTCTCGGCGATCTGGCGCACCCTCGCACCGACCGTGCTCGCCCAGGGTCGGGACATCGAGACCCACCTGGAAGGACCACTCCTCTGGTGGGGCCGCGTCCACGACGGGCCGGGCTGGCCGAAGCCGGCGACGACCGACGCCGACGGCCGCTTCGAACTGCACGGCATCGGCCGCGGCGTGCATGCCAGGCTGGGCGTCTTCGACCCGAGGTTCGGCCCGCAGACGATCGAAATCGCCACGGACGCTGCCGCGGGCGTCAAGAGCCTGAAGCTGGCGCTCTTGCCGGCCCGGACCCTCACCGGCCGCGTGATCTATGCCGACACCGGCCGGCCGGCCGCTCACGCCGAGGTCCACATCGGCACGGCCACCGGGCAGGGCGGAGTCCGGGAGGGTGCGGTCCGTTACCTCGCGGCCGAGGCCGACCCCGAAGGCCGGTTCCGGGTCGGCGTCATGCCGGGCGATCGCATCAATGTCTGGGCTGCCGCTCCCGACGGGCAACCCTATCTCCACGCCTCTGCGCAACTGGAATGGCCCGCGAGCGTGGTCGAGCGGACCATCGACCTGGCGTTGCCCCGCGGCGTCGTGCTCCGCGGCAAGGTCGCCGAGGAGGGCTCCGGTCAGCCCGTGGCGGACGCCATGGTCTCCTTCCAGCCGTCCGCACCGGCAACCGCCCGCTCCGGAGGCGGTGGATGGGCCCTGACGAAACCCGACGGCTCGTTCGCGTTCGCCGTCGAGCCGCACCCGGGCTATCTGTCGGTCCAGGCGCCCGACGAGGATTACCAGCTCCAGGCGATCAGCGACTTGCGGTTCTACGGCGGGAACCGGGGGCGCGGTGTGCGGCTGTATGCGCATGCCTTCCTCCCTTACGACCCCGGGCCAGGCGCGGACACCCCGGAGATCCGCGTCGCGCTGCGGCGCGGCGTCACGGTGAAGTTCCGGCTGATCGGGCCGGATGGTCAGCCAGCCAGGGACGTGCAGGTCTACAGCCGGGTCGTCCTCGGGCCGACGGCCGCCGCCGCGCTGCGGTTCTGGCCGCCACCCTGGATCGAAATCGCACGTCGCGGCCATTTCGAGGTCCATGGGCTCGACCTCGAGACCGATGTCCCCGTCCACTTCCTCCAGCCGGAGCGCAAGCTCGGCGCGACCGTCCGGGTCTCGGGCAAGATGGCCGCACAGGGGCCGGTGACCGTCCGCCTCGAGTCCTGCGGCCTGGCCATGGCGCGGCTGGTCGGACCCGACGGCCAGCCGGTCACCGGACAGTCCCGCGGCTCGATGATGATGGTCATCACCCCGGGTCCGCCGGCCCGCTCCGCGGAGGTGAGGGCCGGGGCACTCGCCGCCGATGTGGACGTGCTAGGCCGGCTTGACCCGGTCAACCACGGCAACGGCTGGGTCGCCGATGCTCACGGGCGGATCATTTGGCCAGCTCTGATCCCGGGCGCGACCTATCGGATCTTGACCCGCGGCGCCGTTCGGGAATTCGTCGTCGGGCCGGGCGAGGCCGCCCAACTGGGGGACGTCCGCATCGAGAAGCCGTCGCGATGACAGACTTCCGAAGAATTCCGCTTCCGGCGATGATGAGGTGATGATCCTCGCCCGTTTCCCTACCAACAGCGACGGTCCGCTCCCCAAAAACCTCGCCCGCTACATCCTGGACCTTACGATCAGCTCAACGTCTTATGCCGGGACCGATCCGCCTGTCCGTCGAACCGTTAGCCGGCCCCGACCCCCGGGGACGAAGGATACGGTGGCACTGATGCCAACTGGCCATTGAGCGGTGATGAGGCATTAGCCCAACCTTCGCAGGAGAGAATTAAGAGATAGCCGATTTTCGGCTGTGCACCTACTTATTCTTAAGCGTTCTTTCACTCATTCGGCCGTTATAGTGACTAAAAGTGGCGAAGCTTCCCTTGATTTTTTGGGGAGACCAGGTACTCATAGTGGCTATGTACGTCCGCAAGACTACCCGCCGGTACAAGGACAAGACCTATACCAACTATCTGTTGGTCGAGTCCGTCCACACGCCCAAAGGACCGCGGCAAAAGGTCATCTGTTCGCTGGGCGACCTCTCTCCTCGGCCTGCCGAGGACTGGCTTCGGCTGGCCCACAAGGTCGAGGAAGCGCTGGTCGGTCAGCGCGATCTCTTCTCAAACTCCGATCCAGAAGTAGAGCAGATCGTCCGCCGGGTTCGTGTTCGCGGGGCTCGTTCGTCTCCTGAGCCCATCGAGCCTACCCGTGATTCGGATCGGTCCGGCGATCTCGTCACCGTGCGTGTAGACGGGGTCACTGCCACGCAGCACCGCACGGCTGGCCCAGTCCATGTTGGCTTCCAGTTCTGGAAGCGGTTGGGATTCGACGCGATCCTCAAGCGAAGGGGTTTCTCCATCAAGGCCATCCAACTCACTTGCGCCATGACCTTGAACCGGCTGATTCATCCCGACAGCGAGCACGCCATGCCGGATTGGATCCGTTCCACAGCGCTGGGAGACATTCTCGGTGTGGATTTCACAACCTTGGTTGACGATTCCCTTTATCGCAACCTCGATCGGCTCCATCCCAACCGCGCCACCATCGAGTCGGACTTAGTCGAGCAAGAGCGGCGTTTGTTCCAGCTCGACACCACGATCTACCTCTATGACCTGACCAGCACCTATTTCGAGGGCCAAGCCAAGCGAAATCCCAAGGCCAAACGCGGCTATTCGCGTGACAAACGCCCCGACTGCAAGCAGGTCGTGGTGGGCTTGGTGATCGGTCGGGAAGGATTTCCCATCGCACATGAAATCTTCGAAGGCAATGCCCAGGATCGCAACACGTTGGGGCGCATTCTCGATCTCCTCAAAGAGCGCGTCGGCATGCCCGAGGGGTCCACGGTCGTTGTCGACCGCGGCATGGCCTTTGCCGAGAATCTCACCGAGATCCAACAACGCAAGCACCACTATGTGGTGGCAGCTCGGCAGCCCGAGAGAGACAAGTGGCTGGACCAGTTCGAGGAGCCGGAAGGCTTTGAACTGGTTCCCCGTGAACCATCGCCCTTGAATCCGTGCCAGAAGAAGTCCGTAGTCCGAGTTAAATCGGTCCGCCAGGGAGCGGAGTTAGTCGTGCTGTGTCACAGTGAAGAACGAGTGGCCAAAGACCGCGCGATTCGCGAGAAGCAAGAACAACGCTTCCTCGCTGATCTTGACCGGTTACAGCAGCGGATCGAGAAGGGTCGGCTCAAACGCGAGATCGCCATTGGAGAGGCAATCGGGCGACTTAAAGAACGTTATCCCCGCGTTGGCCGTTATCACACGATCACCTGGGATGCGACCAGCGGGAAGCTGACTCACGAGCCCAACGCCGACAAGAAAGCCAACGCCGAATTGCTCGATGGCGGTTACTTGCTACGCACCGATCGCATCGACCTTTCCGCCCGCGAGGCGTGGTTGATGTATATGACGCTGACTCGGGCCGAGAATGCCTTCCGGATGATCAAAACGCCGTTGGCGGAACGGCCGATCTTCCATCACCTGGAACATCGAGTGGAGACTCATATTTTCTTGTGCGTGCTCGCCTATCACTTGCTGGTCGCGATCGAGACCACGTTGTTGAATCAGGGAGTTCACACCTCCTGGGCAACGGTACGCCAGACTCTGGCGACACACCAAGTGGCGACGATCGTCCTGCCATCGGACGGCGGAAAGCTCCTTCGCATCCGCAAAGGGATGACACCCGAACCGGAGCATCTGGAACTCTACCGGCTGCTGGGTGTCCCACTGGAAATAATGCAACCAATCAAGACCTGGAGCTGATTGATCCTGTTCGATTATAGTGACTGAAAACGACGTTCGCCCTTACAAAATAAGGGGTGATCTCATCTCGGGTGCGAAAGTTGGGTTAGGCACCGCCACGCTACGTCCGATAATAGTTAGCCAGTTCGTTGCGGCTTGTAGGGTCCCAGGAATTTCGGCCCGTTGAAATGGATCATGTGGTCGGGCGTGGCTGCGATCCAGACCTCGGTTTCCCAGGCGATGTCTGCCGCATACTTCCGAAAATCGCTGATCGAGAGGAACGCCGTTACATAAACCCGCTCAGCTTGGCACCTGCCCAGGAATGACTCCATTTCCCGATGCCTTTTGGG
This sequence comes from uncultured Isosphaeraceae bacterium, assembly GCA_963781785.1. Taxonomy (GTDB): domain Bacteria; phylum Planctomycetota; class Planctomycetia; order Isosphaerales; family Isosphaeraceae; genus CAWAHD01. The sequence goes on from CAWAHD010000002.1 coordinate 4,883,927, forward strand.
TGAAACCGGCCCGTGCGATGTCACCGCCTCGATCATAAAAAGCCACTGCTTTTTCGCATCGTGCAGAACGACATCAGGCAACTTGTCATGTTCGGTGATCGGCACACCCAGCCCGGCAAGCTGATCGCGTTCGAAGATGACGTGCTTTTTAGCAGTGTCGCCGACGTACAACACGACTGCGCCAGGAGCGAACCGAGGGCCGAATTGCTCGATGATTGCTACCTGCAAGGCGTTATGCTCGCCAGGCGAAAGATAGACCGTCGAGCCGTCGTGCAGCCGGAGTGGAATTTGGTGAGATGCTCTGGCCCGTTCATATGCGGCCTTGAGCGTCCCAAATTGGTCGATAAACGTGGTGACCGCCTTGTCGAACCTCGTTGTCCCAACTGCCTTGAGGACCTCAACCACTTCCTCGGTTAGCTGGTAAGCATTCTTGCCGCTATTCGTGGGCCGTCCTGGCTCATCGGGATTGCGATCGACCAGCCGAGCCTGCTCGAATTGATGAAGCGTCTGGCGGCGGATGGTCTCCCGGCTGTTTGGCTTGTAATCCTTGCCGTACGCCACCGCATGAATTCCATGATGTCCACCGTCCTTAGCAACGGACGCTGCACTTGGTCCAACGATCCTTTGGTCCCAGTTTCGCCAATGCCAAGAGCGTCAACGCCGACCGCTCATTTTGCTGGTTACGTGGAAGTCCCAAGGCAGCAATGACTGTGACTGCTTCGTCTGTCTTGCTCACAACGCCTCTTCCATCACATAAGCGCTCACACGCCCATTAATTCCCAATACATCCAACACGATCCGTTCAACTTCTGCCGGTTGACGACCATCGAGTTTCTTGAGCCGGCCGCCGATCGCCGCAACTTGATCGAGGGCGGGGAACCTGATCGACCTGAGCTCAGTGGCATTAACCTGGGTGTTGCCGCTGATGACGCGGAAGTATCTGTCCAAAAGAGCCGAATTGAACAACGCGGTCAGCCCGTAAGTCTCTTCAGCAGTCAACTCCCGGTCCGCGTGATACACGTAGTTCAGGTGATTCTCCAGGGCGAGATAAGGCCGCGATTCCTCTGCGCGCAGCAACCAGCTTGCCGTCAGCCGCCGCCGTTCCTCTTTCGCACTGAAGCGGCGCAGCAACACGTAATTCCGCGTCGGCACCAGGTGCTTGAGCGACGCTTCGCACACTCGAAAGGCCGTCGGCTTACCTCGCCGATTAACCGGCCATACGGTTTCAAATGGCCTCACGTTATGAGGCTCGAGCAGCGGTGCGGTTCCCTCCCCGTCCGCCTTCGCCAAAAGAAACTCCTCCGCTCGAAACAATACCACTCGCCCGGTCGATACCTGCAAACCCAGCTCGGCAAACCGATCCGGCCATGATTCGACGGCATCAACAACGGCGGCATCTTCAGCCGTCGCCGGAATGCGTAGAACCATGTCACCCGAGGTATCATCCAGAACCTTGGCAGCGGGCAGCGTCAACTCCTCCAGCTTCGCCGGAATAACGCGTCCCAGACATGTCGTGATCGTGGTTGATGGAGCCGCCACGCCTAATCGTTGCGTATGGGTAATCACGCTTTCCTGCAGGACATCGTCAAACGTGCTGCGACGGCATTCAAACAGATGCACGTGACATAACGCCATGCGCGAACAACCACCGCCTGAAATTCCTGAAATACAGCCCGTTGCAGAAGCTTCGCGGCGTGATGGCAACCATCTCGCCGTTTGCCCGCAACAGGTCAGCGGCTCGAGCCATGAACAGCATGTAGATGTTGCTCTGACCTTGGAAATCATCCCCCATCGCCAAAGCGTGAGCCGATCCGGCCCCGATCTTGAAATAAGGCGGATTCAAAATGGCAGCGTCAAACGGTTCCAGAGCGTCGTCCTCGTCAAAGAGCATACGCTGTGCTTGCCGCGACTGCGTACTCAGAATGAAATCCTGGCCGTGGATCGTATAACGCAGCTCGTGCCCGGCCACATCAAGTGCTTCCCGGCAATGCCGCATGTTTTCGTCGAGCAACGGCAGCAAGGTCGCGTCATTCTCGTAAAGCACGATCTCGATGTGCCGGGGAGAGCGAAGCGTGCGTACCCGCTCGCAGACCGCCGCCGCCAAGGATCCAACCCCAGCCCCTGCGTCGAGCAGTCTGAAACGGTCGGGAATTTGCGTGAAAAGGCCCGCCATGAAGCCGCAGACGGTTGGAGGCGTGAAGACCTGCCCCCTCTCTTTACGTGCGTCTGCCGACGTCGTCCCTTCGTGCCTCTGTTGAAGAGCTGCCGAGCAGTCTAGCAATACTGGTGGTCTCGAAAGTTTCGCTACGTGCGTCGATTTCATGCGTTCCTCACGGCTGCTCGGCAATGATCCAGCCGAACCGACTTAACGTCAACACAAATCGTTGCTTGACCCCTGCCCTGATTGGCATTGGCTCATCCCCAGGTGGTCTGCTAGAATACATGCGTTCATTAACGCAAAGCAAGTGGGAACCGGCTGGGCAAGACCAATGTTCGACGAGCTGCTACGAGAAATGAGGAAGCTCGAACGCGGCATCCAGGTGCCGATTCAGATTCAGCTAGATGATGACGGGCAGCTCGATCGCCGCTGCCCCTCGGAAGAGTGCCAGGCCGAATTCAAGGTGCTGCTCGGCGACTGGTGAGAGTGATGCAACGCTATGCTCAACCGTCCCGCTGGCGTTCCCTTTGAAACGTGATCGTTTGCCCCGTCTTTGAATGGATTACCTGCCCGTCATCCCGTACCAGTGCGCTGAATATCGAATGCCGTCCATCTGGCTCGCTTAAATGGCGTCGATACCGCGTCAGTGTTAAGTCCAGCCGGTCTGGATAGAACGCGAATGGCAGCGTAACAACAAACGTATGCTCGTTTAAGTTCAACACGCACGACACCCCCCACGCATCTTTGCCATGCTCGGTCGGATGCCCAACGCCATTGAAATGGTCGTAATGAAAGACCACCAACCGCGATGAGAGCGTGTCGGCAGCCGCCGCCGGTCCCGGCAGCAGATTGAAACAATTCGGGAGATCGCGTGCCACCTCGCTGACCAGCCCTGCATTCACATCGAGGCCGATCAATTTTGCCAAGCGATTGGCAACATACTGCCCGGCGGCATGAAAAACCCAATCGTAACCCAGCAGCTTGAAAAGCGCTAAGTGAGCCGCTTTGACCAGCGATACCGTCAGGGCTGGAATGGAGAAACTAATTTCACCTTGGACATCGACCGGCCCATCGAATTCGACCGCACGGTCCATCGACGTTCGGACGAACGGGGTGGCGATTATCTTCCCTTTCTTGTCGGTGAGAGCTACCTGCGGAAAAGGCGGTGCCGACTTTTTCGAGGCAAAGAAAGCTTCCAGCGGTATTCCGTCGCTGCCGGTGATGGTTAGCCCCCTCGCCCGCTTATAGAACTCCTTGACTTCGTAATATGGCCTGTTGAGAAAACTAGACAGTTCAGCCTCCAACTTGCCGAAGTCATTATCAACATCGGCCCGCTGAATAACCGTTGCCCGCGAGGCCATCTGAATGGCGTGCGGCAGAATATGCCCATTCATCAAGCCTCGCGGTCCTACACCGAATTCATTTCTTATGGGACAGTAGAAGTCAGGGCACGCCCTGCCGCGTACCCGTTGAAAAGCGGCCCGGATTCTTTCCAGCTCGGCAGCATCGATACCCATATCCAACTCCGGCCTTAATCGCCCGTATCGTAGACCGTGACAACGATCCAAGGTAAAATGTCCTTATAAACGGATTGCTGGATGATCGTCGCTCCCGGCACCAGTATGGGCTGGCTGACCGTATCCGTCAGGTCCACGGATATGTACGTCCTGTACTTCTCCGGTCTCACGTCACTGGCCGCGACTTCAATCACATCCTGAAAGTCCGCCGGTTGGCATAACACGCCAACTGCGCGCGGTTCATTCGATGCAATCGGCATCGTAACCACCGTGTGGGTGCCGGTGAAATTCCCGTCCGGCCGCTGCCGATGATCGAGATGGGTTTTCTGATTGTAGCTTTTCTGGTGATGCTGCCCCGAAGCGTGATAGCTGCTGTGGGGCTTCCACGCCGGATCATGATCGCGGGGAATATTCACGTACACGTCACCCTGCGGCGCGCGGCAGATGCTAAGACACAGCAGCAGATCGCCGCCATCACGCACCGCGACCGCATACATCCGTTTCTGGCTTTGCGCAGCCTGCATTGTCATCTGAGGATGCCCCCCATGATCAGACCGATATGCGCTCGGCGACCTTCAGCGTGACCACCAACCCCATCTATCATCATTCCTTGGTCAAACCAGTATACTAATAGCCACATCAACCCAACCACTCCAACTTCTGCTTGCGTCTTTGTCCCGGTGGTTATAGTTCGGATAAAGTGGGGTATCCGAACTACAGGGATCGTCCAGACCGGCTCACGGTGGAGCTTCGACCCAGCGGATTGCGCCTCCATCGGCGTCGACTCCTGCGCCGTATCATCTCAAGCACTGGCAACGCCGCCTGCCACACCCCACCAGCTACGACGACCAGCCGGCCAACGGCACGGGCCATCGTTGGGTGGCCCGGACTCGCCGCTCTGCTCCGATTTAGTCGCAGCGACGAGATCGGCCCCTGCGGCCAAAGACTGGCAGAAGGTAGAATGGGCTGACGACCTCAGTAGAAAGGACGATCGGCATGAACAATCCGCGCGTCGTTTCACTGGAATAAGATCGTGATACGACGCGATTGTTCCGGGGCTACGAGGGCGGAATCCGGCTGTTTTTTTTGCGATTTCCACCCGACCTTGTCGTATCAGCCGACTGATACGCTGTGAGCTGACGCAATGCGAATCGTTCTGAGATTGGCACTGACATTGATTCTTGTCCTCATCACGGCGTTTTGCTGTTTCGGCTTCGGGGCCAGTGGAGAGTTCAAGCCAGACGGGCTCGCGAATCCGTTTCGCTGGCTCTACGGGGCTCTGGTCGTCGCCTGTGTCGGCGCCATTGTGGCCGTTTGGTGGGTGAAGAAACCGGGAGGGATACGATGAACATCCTGTTGTGGGTCCTACAGGTCCTCGGAGCGCTCCTGTACGGAGCGTCGGGCGTCATGAAGGTCTTCATGTTCGACAAGGTCAGCGACGGAGTGCCGTCATTTGGTGCGTTGCCGCGGAAAGCCTGGATGGCACTCGGCATCCTCGAACTTGTCTGTGCAGTCGGGCTGATCGTCCCCGGTGCCTTCCACTGGTAGCCGGCGCTCACGGTGGTGGCCGCCACGGTCCTGGCGATCGAAAGCCTCGTGTTCATCGGGGTGCACGTCAAGTTCCGCGAGATCGCGCCCATCATCTTGAGCGGCGTGTTGGGCCTCGTCATGGCGTTCATCGCGTACGGCCGACTGGTCCTGAAACCGATCGTCTGACCGGACGACACCGTCCGGCGGCGTCCGATGCCCCGTAGCCGATCCGCTGGCTGATGCCCGTTTTCTGTTCCATTGCGACTCACCGGCCAAACGCGACAAGTCGATGGGGAAGTGGCGAGAAACCGGCAGCGACCTGGGTAGAACATCACAGGTGCCCGGGCAAGCTGCGGCCGAGCGCCGCAACATCTCCCGCGAAGCGGGTTAGTTCCAGGGGGATGATTTCCCGCTAATCCAAGCTCCCGGCAACTCGCTGTTTTCTTCAGTCAAGGGGTTTCAACAGAATTCTGGCGGATCACCTCGAGTGTCCCTTTCGACCGTGCCCAAGGCCGGCGGCAGTGCGGGGCTTTCTTTCGGCCACGGCGCCCGGAGCGGACGGATCCACTCCTCTGACTGACGGGCGGGACGCCCGTCCCCCCGCTTTCTCCCGGCCACGGCGCCGGGAGCGGATGGAAACAGCTCGGCGCTCGATCACGATCACGGCCCGATCAGCCGTTCGACCGGCCGACTGCCCATCGGACCCATGCCTCATCAATCTCGCCGGCGTATTCGAGAATCGACCCACACGATGTTCGAGCGATACTTGCCGCCCGGATCTCGAACCCGGAATCCGAACGTCCGATTGACCAGTGCCGCACCGCTTTGCTGCCCGCAGAATTCCGCGACGCAGTCCGGGAACGCGCTCCGCACATGGGTCGCGATCTGCTTCCTGATCTTCTGTTTGACCTGCCGCGTACTCTTCTGCCTGTCGCGGGACATGGCTTCCCCCTCGCCGCTGGCTCGCTCCGGAGGCTTACCACCGGCTCGCCCGCAAATCACTTGAGCAGATCTTCGGCTTGGAAAGATAGGACACGCACAGATCAGCAGCCGATCATGATCATACCGACGGGATTAGGATCGTTCGATCAACATGAGGCCCACTTCTTCGTTCCCGGGGGTCAGACCTTGCTGGTCGTCGAGCAACTCGCACAGTGCATCAACTCTCCCTTCAACGTGCTGGCACATCGACTTGCCGATGCTTCTGACAACGCCGATCGAGGAATCTTGGTATCACGGGCTGAACCGGTTCGGTAATATCAATCGAGGCGGTCGGTCGTGATCCGGGCCAAGCTCGATCGGTTTGCGGTGTTCCACCAGGGTCGTCTAGAGGCGCTCATCCGTGATGAACGAATTGATTTTTGTTGTGGAGGAGGCGCCCGAGGGCGGATTCACGGCCCGGGCGCTCGGAGCCTCGATTTTCACCGAAGCGAACGATTGGAGCGAGCTTCAGTCCCAGGTCCGCGACGCAGTTCTTTGCCACTTCGACGAGGGCCAGAGGCCGAAGATCATCCGACTGCACTACGTGCGCGAGGACGTATTCGCTGTATGAAACTTCCACGGGACCTTTCGGGCGACGATCTGGCCCAGGCCCTCGAGCGGCTGGGTCATCAGCTCACACGGCAGACGGGCAGCCACCTTCGCTTGACGACCGCGGAACAAGGTGAGCATCACATCACAATTCCACGACACGATTCCCTTCGGGTCGGCACGCTCTCTTCCATCCTGCGCGACGTTGCGGCGCATCATGGGTTGACCAAGGACGAGCTAACCGATCGACTCTTCGAATAAATCCTTTCAACGAACCGTTTCCCCCACGAGTCGTCGAGCAATGGTCGTGCGCGAGCGCGGCCAGCCAGCCCAACCGGATCGGTGACTGATGTCCATCAACATGCGATTGAGCACGCGCCGCGTAATGTCGCCCAACTTTCTTTGGGAAAAGAGCGCATCCTCAATCCTCCCAAGCCCATCGCACCGCGCGTCGGCCATTATACCGCTCGGTAGCATGCCAGGTTCCGGGCGCCATGCTGCATAATGTATTCATCCACGTGTCATGAACCCGCGCGGCGCGGCTCACACCGTCCCGTTTACCTCCGGCCCAACAAATCGAACTGACAGTGTGCCCTGATCCATGTAGGGTCTGGGTCGTCCGCGGCAAAGTGGCCGCACGGTCGCGATCGTCGGAAGACGCCGCGCCGAATCAAGGAATGTGCATCCGTAGGTCAGGCTTTCCAGCCTGACGTCAGGATCGAAAGCCTGACCTACGCCAAACCGTCAGGCTCGAAAGCCTGACCTACGCCGAACCGTCAGGCTCGAAAGCCTGACCTACGCCGAACCGTCAGGCTCGAAAGCCTGACCTACGCCGAACCGTCAGGCTCGAAAGCCTGACCTACGCCAAACCGTCAGGCTCGAAAGCCTGACCTACGCCAAACCGTCAGGCTCGAAAGCCTGACCTACTTCAGACCTTTTCCCGCCGTCGCGATTGGGGTCGACCCATGTCCCGACTTCACACACTAAACCCTTGAGTCTCACAACGAGGAACATCGAGCCATGGCGACATCTCAGCGGCGCATAGACGCAAACCGACGCAACTGCCTCAAGTCGACCGGGGCCAGGACAGTGAACGGACGTGCCGTATCGCGTCTGAACGGCCTGAAACATGGCCTTACGGCCAAGACCGTGGTCATCCCCAGCGAGGATCCCGCGGAGTATCACCAGCTCCTGGCCGACGTCTCAGGTACGCTTGTGCCGAGAAACCGGATTGAAACGATTTTGACGGCTCAAATCGCTCACGCATCGTGGATGCACGACCGCGTTGTGCGAGCCCAGACCGCGCGGCTCACATCGGCGATCGAAGGGGCCGATCATCTTGCACTCGAGGAGGTCTACAACCTGGGCGCCCGGCTGTTCCACGATCGCAGAGTGCCCGCGGCGATCTCGGCGCGATCCCGTGGAATCATGTCGGGCCGCGGACCTCCCACTCGGGAACCGCGATTGACCCGGACGATCCCGCGCGGATCGTGCGGAAGCTCTCCACCACCGTTCACGGCTGCGATTGGATGCTCAAAGAGTGGTCGGCTCTGCGGGCGCTCCTCGAGCAAGGAGGGGCCTGGCAGGGCAACCATAAATTCATGGCAGTGAGGCTACTGGGTCATCAGCCCATCGACTGTTGGAAATCCAGGGAGATTTCGACCCTCTATGTCGCGGCCTGGTCGCTCAATTCCTTGCGCGGCAACGCGTATTCTGAGATCCGCAGCGACCTGGGGGCGACCGAGTACAAGCACTACACCCGGCGTGTGCGGGGAACATGGACCAATATGATCAACGCGATGGACCACGAGAACGCCCGGCGAGTGCTGATCGGGATCGTCGATCGGGCGGTCGAGCGCGTGCAGGCGCACCGCGCTTTAGCCCAGGAGCGGGCCGCGCGCGACGAGGCGCGCCGGGCCGACTGCCTGTCGTTCGACGACAGCCACGAGGGAGAGCTCCAGAGGCGGTACGAAACGACTAACCATCGAAAGTTCACCCGCACCATCAATGAATTCTTTAAGTTTCGCCGCGCCGCCGAGGAAAATGGGTGCGAGGAGTTCCTGGAAGCCGGCGAGATCGGCGATCAAGGCGACACGTCAGCCGCTCCAGAGGTCTGCGGTCCGGAGACTGACAATTGCCCCAATCCCGTCCTACCGCAAAGCGAGAACTCACAACCCACACCGGATAACTCGAACAATCCCCAAGCTGAGAACCCGCAACAGTTAACGGGCAACTCCGACAATCCCATCGATCCGCAACCTCAAACCGGACCGCCCAGAGCTGATAACCGCCCCAGTCTCATCGATCCGCAAAGCGAGAGCCGGCAAGCGGCAGAAGACAATGCCTCGCTCGCTCCCCGATTTTTGCGAACCGAAGCCAACGACCCTCACCAAGCCGCACCAAACAACGCCGATCTGTGCGCGGCCATTATCAAACCAAACGATCGCGGCGCGGTTGATTGCGAAATGGCACACAATGACTCGAACATGGTGGATGATACAGACGATGCGACGCGGCTGCTGCCGGGTGCATTGGGGCTGATCTTGTCGATGGTTCTGCTGTTCTTCTCGTATGCTCTGCCGGCGGCGGCCGGCCGCCGCGCGGCTCCGAGCCTCGAACCGGCTGCTCACCCGTCACGTGATATCGGCGGCCTTCGACCTTCGTCCTTTTCTTCGCCCCAATCGTGCTAGTCTGTCCCCGTGGTATCCGTCGCAAAAGGAGCGAGCGGATTGATTGATGAAGTCTTCCACCGGGCGCCGAATGTTTTCCTGACGGCCTTGGTATGGCACTTTGCGGCCTGCGGGGGCTGTTGCCGATTTCTCTGAGGAGCAGGTGTCGCCGACGCAGATCTTGGTGCTCCCAGCCGTTCCTCTTCCCGGGGGGTACGGCGACCGCGGTCGACCTGGCTCGGATGACGTTTCGTCATTCCGGGGCAGGACCATCCGGAGGCGGCACCTGCTTTTCTTCTCAGCCTTGCCACCTGTGTCGGGCCGCCCCGCTCACTTCATGACGAACACAGGCTCGAGCGCACGTTGAGTTCGCTCCCCGGGATGACTAGGCGCAGGCTGCCGGCCGGCGATATCTTGGGCACCTTCCTCTTCCGGCCTTGCGACGAATTCCGCGCGCGAGGCTCGGTCGATGTTTCACCCGAGGGTGCCCTGCCCGTGTCCGACCCAGCGGATCGGCCTTCCGAGGAGGCTGGGAAACTCCTCATCTCACTGGCTACTTACAACGAAGCGGGCAACCTGCGGCCCCTGGTGGAGACGATCCGCCAGTATGCTCCCCGGAGCTCGGTCCTGATCATCGACGATAACTCCCCCGACGGGACCGGCCGGATTGCCGTTGAGCTGCGCGATTCGCTTGCCGACGTTCACGTGATCCATCGGCCGGCCAAGCTGGGCCTGGGGACGGCCACTCTGGCGGCGATCCGGTTTGCGATCGAACACCAGTTCGACAGTCTGCTTAACCTGGACGCCGATTTCAGCCACCCGCCCAGATTCATTCCCGACCTGGTAGGGGGAATGAGCGACCACGACGTGATGATCGGCTCCCGATACGTGCCTGGGGGAGGAGTCGAAGGAGGCTTCACCCTCAAGCGCCGGCTGATGAGCTGGGGGATCAACACTTACGCTCGGTTGATGCTGGGATTGACCAGTCAGGACAACAGCGGGGCGTTCCGGTGTTACCGGGTCAGCAAGCTGGCGGAGATCGATTTGAGCCGGATCCGGTCTCGCGGCTATTCGTTCCAGGAGGAGATTCTTTACTGGTGCATGAGAGTGGGGTGCCGGATCGGCGAGACGCCGATCCTCTTCGAGAATCGGCGGTCCGGCACATCCAAGATCAACCTGCGTGAAGCGATCTCGGCACTGTGGATCTTGTTTCAACTGGGCGTTTCGCGCTTGCTCAGGCGCAAGTGAGATTGCAGTCGTGTCGTGTTCGATCAGGTCAGGTCACGTCAGCTCGCGCTCGCGCACGGTGACGTAGACTTCCTGGCAGGCTTCGGCGATTTTTTCGCCGAGCCCCTGGTGTTTGCTCTCGAGCTGGCCGGAGTACATGCTGAGCACTTTGCAGAGAAAGGCGCCATGGCAGAGGTCGGCCTCGCTCATGAGCTGATCGAGTGACTCCTCGATTTGATCGGCCAGGTAGAGGAGGAACTGGGCTTGTCCCTTGATCTCGGCGAGCGACTGCTGGAGCTCGAACGAGGCCGAGCTTTGCCGGAATGGCATCCGCGAGGGATTTCCGTCGTGGTCCGAGGGGTCATCGACGTCAGGAGTCTCCTGCCCGCTCAGTGTTCCGTTCCTTGACGAGCTGTTCATGGGAGGCCTCCCCGGTCGATCGACTCTGACGAGCCGTCAACCCTTGATTCGAGTGCGGCGCAGACGTCGTCGACGAGTCGCATGTTCTGGCTTTCGAGTCTGAGATTGGCGACGTGCATCTCGACGAGCTGCCGGATAAAGATCTGCGTTCCCGGGTCGGTTTCCGCCTGGTAGCGTTCCGCATCGGCGAGTGCAGCACGGACGAGATAATCCATGAACTGAAGCTTGCCGCGGATCGAGACGCAGAGTTTTGATAGCTGGGACTGTTCGGTGGTTTCCGATTCTGAGATGAGTTGTGACATCCTGATCGCGTCCCCAATCCAATGGCCAGACGCCAAGCACCAGCCTCAGCGTCCTTGCCGGGTGTCGGTCGCGGTGGAGCTCGCCAGGGTCCCTCGAACGGGCCGCCCGGGTGAATCCACGAGGGCGCCAACGGATGGCGCCAGCCCGCGTTACATTACTCGTCTCGTTCCAAGTTCGCAAGCGGAAAGCGGGGTTCGTGACTGTCGATCGTGCGAACTTGCCGGTTATTCGGTCTGCCCGGTTTCTTTCGCCCGGCCGCTCGGGTAAAAGAAGGAAAATGAAAGGGAAGCTGCTCGGGGCCTCACTCGAACGATGGCCTCACCGGGGATTTCCCTCACTCGAACACGCCCTGAACAGGAGGCAAGCGCGATGGCACCGGTCCTGAATCGTCGAGAATTGATGCTGGCAGGCGGAGCAGCGTGGCTCGGAGTCGGTGGGATGGGCCGGTTGCTGGCCCAGCCCAAGGGGAGCACCAAGAAGGTCTTGTTCTTCACCAAGAGCTCGGGCTTTCAACATTCGGTGATCGCCCGGCATGGCGACAAGCTGGGCCTGGCCGAGCAAATCTTGGGCGACATCGGCAAGGAGAACGGATTCGAGGTCGTCGCCTCCAAGGACGGCCGCTTGTTCGAGCCCGACCAGATCGGCCAGTGGGACGTGTTCGTGTTCGAGACCACCGGAGACTTGACCGCGCCGGGCGGCGACAAGAACCCGCCGATTTCCGCAGACGGCGAGAAGGCGTTCTACGACGCCATTCGAGGCGGCAAGGGATTCATGGGCATGCATTGCGCCGCGGATACCTTCGGCCACTTCAAACCCCGGAACAAGGGGGCTGAGGACCCGTACATCCAGATGATCGGCGGCGAGTTCATCACCCATGGTAGTCAGCAAAAGGCCAAGATCGAGATCGCGGATCCCGTGTTTCCCGGGCTCGCCAAGGGATTCGGTACCTTGGGCAGCTCGTTCACGATCCAGGACGAATGGTACGCCCTCAAGAACATGCCCGAAGATCTGCATGTCATCCTGATTCAGGACACCAAGGGAATGCAGGGCAAGATGTACCAGCGGCCGGACTTTCCGATCACCTGGGCACGGCCGTACGGCAAGGGCCGCGTGTTCTACACCTCGATGGGCCATCGCGAGGATGTGTGGCAAAACCCGATGTACCAGAGCCTCCTCCTGGGGGCCCTGGGCTGGACTTCCGGCCGGCTCGAAGCGAATATCGAGCCCAATATCCGGACCGTCACGCCCAAGTACAACGAGCTTCCGGCGTAAATGCCCTTGGGAGGTGTCCGTCACGGCTTCTGACCGCTGGCCGACCGGTCGTAGGCGACGGCTCCGTCGACGAGCGTGAGAATGACGTGGGCCGAGAGCAGTTCGGCGGGTTTAGCCAGGAAGAGGTCGCGGTCGAACATGGTCAAGTCAGCCTTCCGTCCCGGCACGAGGATACCCAGGCGGTCCTCGGCGAAGGCTGCGTAGGCTGCTCCGGCGGTGAATCCTCGGATCGCTTCGTCCAGCGAGAGCTTTTGCTCGGGATGCCAGCCGCCCGGGGGCGTTCCCTGGGCGTCCTGGCGGGTCACGCCGGCGTAGATACCCCAGAGCGGATTGACGATTTCGACGGGAAAGTCACTGCCGTGGGCCAGCACGACTCCGGCGTCGAGGAACCATCGCCAGGCATAGGCTCCGTCGACCCGCCCTGAGCCCAGGCGGGCGTCGGCCCAGCGCATGTCGTCGCTGGCGTGCGAGGGCTGCATCGAGGCGATCACCCCGATCTCGGCGAACCGGCGGACGTCTTCTTTGCGCACGACCTGGGCGTGCTCGATCCGCAGGCGAGGGTCCCGGGCCTCGGGGACAGCCGCCGGGCGGCGGCATAGGCGTCGAGCACCAGAGCATTTCCTTTATCGCCGATGGCATGGGTACAAACCTGCCAGCCGTTGTGCAAGGCGTCGATCGCGATCGCCTCCAGTTGCTTGGGATCGATCAGCAGCAATCCGGAGTTGGCGGGATCATCATGGTAAGGCTCGAACAGCAAGGCGCCCCGCGAGCCCATCGCGCCGTCGACGTAGAGCTTGATCGCTCGCAGCTCGAACCGGCTGCCGCGGGGCGATTCCAGAGGACGCTTGGCGAGAAAGGCGGCCTCGCCGCCGGCAGGGAGGGAAGCCATGGCGTAGATGCGGACAATGAGCTGGCCGTCGCGATCGAGCTCGCGGTACGCCTCGGTGGCCGCGCGGGAGATTCCGGCGTCGTGGACCGAGGTGAGACCATTCTGGAGGACAATTCTCTGCGCCGCGAGAAGCCTGCGTTTGACGTCGGCCTTGGTCGGGCCCGGAATGGCGCGGCCAATCAGGCTCATCGCACCGTCGATGAAGACACCGGTCGGATTTCCGGCGGGGTCTCGCAAGATCTGGCCGCTGGAGGGCGCCTGTGTCGTGTTGTCGACGCGGGCGCGGCGCATGGCTTCGGAGCTGGCCCAGCCGGCGTGGCCGTCGACCCGTTTGAGCCAGACAGCTCGGTGCGGCACGGCGGCGTCGAGCACGGCGGCTGTGGGGAAGTGAGCGCCGGGCCAGAGGCTCTGGTCCCAGCTCCGGCCGGTGATCCAGGAATCGCCCGGGGTGGCAAGGGCGCGGGCCTTGACCCGCTGCGCGACTTCCTCGACCGACTTGACGCCGCGGAGGTCGACATCCTCCTCGCTGGCGCCGAGAGATTCGAGGTGACCGTGTGCATCGATGAGCCCTGGCGTCGCGAATGCCTCCGGAAGGTCGATCACCCGGGTCGAAGGTCCGCGGAGTCGCTCGACATCCTCGACCGTACCGACGGCTTCGATCACGCCCGCCCGCGCGGCCAGGGCCTGGGCCCAAGGATGGTCGCGGTCGCCGGTCCAGATCCGCTTGCATTTGAGCACAAGATCGGCGACGACGTGCGGTGGCCGCACCTGATCGGGAGGGTCCGGCTCAGCCCCCGCCGTTCCCCGATTCATGGCCGCACTCAAGCCGCCGACGATGATCACCAAGAGCGCAGACTGCCTCGAGCTGCAACTGGCCAACGTCATGGGGAAGCTCCCAGCGGAATCCGACTTCCGTTACGGCCTCTCGATCTGAAGTGTTTTCATTTTAACCACGACACTGGCTTGTCAGGGGCGTCCGATGGCCCGGTTGAGGCGAAACTGCGCCCGGTTGTAACTCAAGACGGAGTCGAGGTAATCGACGCGCGCCTGGGCCAATGCTTGAATCGGCTGGAGGACTTCGATGGGTCTGGTGGCGCGGGGCAATTCGGCTCCCTGGCGAATATTGATGAGGTTGAGCTTCAACGAGTCAAGTGCCTCGGTGACTGTTTCACCGGCCTCCTTGATCTGGCGAGTGGCGAATTGCGCCGTCTCGTAGGCCGAGACGACGTCCGCGGCAACCTGGGCTTCGACCTTGATCTTCTGAACAGTTGCGGCCGAGTGCTCGAACCTCCGGCGTTGCATGATGGCAACGTCGCCGAAGCCCAGGTTCTGGAGCTCCCAGAACAGACTCGCTGCGACGTCCCCCCGCGTGCCGAAATTGCCGAAGAACGAGCCGCCTCCTCCTCCGAAGCCACCTCCATCGTAACTGAGGGCCAGGCTGGGAACAAACGGACGAAGCCTGGCCTGCTTGAGCCGGAGCAAGGCCGCCTGAACCAGCTCCTGCGCCGGCGAGCTCGGGGCGGTTCTGGAATGCTTTGGCGATCAGGTCGCACAGCGGGATTTCGTCCGGGATCAGCCTCACGATCGTCTCCGCGGGCTCGACCGGCGCGACCACTTCCTGGGGATTCAGCACCAGCAGACGGACCAGATTGGCCGACGCCACCAGGAGCTGGCCGCTGTAGAGCTGGATGTCTTTTCGGCGGTGCCGGAGCTCGGTCAGGGCGCGGCGATGATCGGCCTCCAGGCCCTGTCCGGTCCGGGCATAGGAGCCTGTGATTTCCGACAGAGTCTGGGAATTGGCGGCGGCCTCCCGGGAGATGGCAAGCCGGCCGCAGGCCTGCTGGAGATCGAAATAGGCCTCGGCAACCTGGAGCATGGCGTCGTTAGTTGCTGTCCGGACGCCGGCCTGGCCCGCGGCGACGACGCGCCGCGCCGCCATCGGCATATAGAGCGCGTCGGAGAACCGGAATACCGAGCTCATTCCATTCAGGGGGGCATAACCCGTACCCGGCGAAGCGGCTGCGAACCCGGGGGCCGTCGTTGCGGCCAACCCGCCGATGAACAACGAGCTGCGGGAGACCGTCTGCACCTTGCCGGTGATCGACTGAACCTGGCCGTCGGCTCTATACCAGGTCGGGCCGATGAACAAGCTGGGCAGCCAGAGCGCGTAGGCGTAACGGAGGTCGGCGATCGCCTGGTTAAGCTGCTGCTGTGAGAGGGCGATATCCAGCTCGCGGGCCCCCGTCAGCCTGAGCGCATTCACCAGGTCGATCGGCTCGATCGACCTGCCCGGAATCAGCGACGTGTCAAGAAGTACGCTCGCCGGCGTTTGGGACGGATCCCGCGAGGGCGGGGTCGTATGACCAGCGCTCAACGCAAAAGGACCGGTCGCCGGAAGCGGCAGCACGCCGGGGACTGTCATCGTCTCACCAGCGACCGCTGGCGGAGCGGCCGGCCCTGCAACCGCCGGGATGGGAGCGGACCCTTGTACCGATCGAGCCGGCAGCACCAGCGAGGCTGTCCCCAACCGTGGCACTGGGTCCGCGGGAACGAACCGTCGCGGAGCCGGGATCGAGGACGAACGGTTTGGCGCTTCAGGCGCGACCGTTTGGCCCTCGGCGGATACACCGGGAACCAGGAAACCCACAGCGACAATCCATGCTCTCACTCGCGTCGGCACTCACTCCTCCTTCTGGGAGCCGGTTGCCATCGAATGTTCCGGTTCTGACGGATTGTGTGAGATGAGCGCAAGTGCGAGTCGTTCTGTCTTTATTTCGTCCAAAATGGGCCTCCTTCTAAGCCCAACATCAATAAATTTCCCCCAGAATACCGAAAACGGGATTCATAAAGATTTTATGAAGTTTCCGTGAATATTGACTGAAGGGCGTTCCTTGAGAGAATAGACGGGACGGGAGAAAGCTTGCCGAGCAGCCGGCGTTTTCCGGCGATGAGAAAAGGGGTTCGCGCCGGCGTGGCGGAACCGTTCAGCGTAGCGCCGCAAGGTTAACTACAGTTGAAGGTTGTGGAGTTTGACATCTTCTGATGATCGGGTCCGAACGGGGGGCGAAACTTTGACGAGACTGCAATGGAAACGGCGAGTTGGGCTGGCCTTTGCGCTGGTCGTTTCCGGAATTCTGGGCTGGACGGGGGCCGTGTGGCTTCTGCGTGGAAAGGCGCACGCCAGGGAAGCCCGTCCCGTGGTGGAATCGGTCACACGGGTCGAGATCGTTCGGCCCATGCGGGGCGGCATCCGGCGGACGACGGTGCAGCCGGGGTCGGTACTAGGGTTCGAGTCGGTCGACCTGTTCGCGATGGTCTCCGGTTATCTGAAGACGCAGGCCGTCGATATCGGGTCTCGGATCGAGAAAGGAAAGGTATTGGCGGTGATCGACGCGCCGCGCGAGTTTCGAGCCCTCGACGAGGCACTGTCTCAGTTGGAAGAGAAGAAGGCTCAAACCGCGCAAGCCGAGGCTCAGATCAAGACGATGGAGGCCGAGCGGGACGCTGCCGCGGCTTCTGTGCAGGAGACCGAGTCGGACATCGATCGGTTGGTGGCGGATCGAGAGCTGGCGCACAAGCAACTGACGCGCATCAAAGCGTTAGTCGCGGACCGCGCGACCGATGCCAGGAACGCCGACGAGCACCTACGCCTGCTGGAGACTGCCGAGGCGGCCGAACGGACCGGCCGGCTCGCGGTCACGAGCGCGAAGGCGAGGCTCGCCGCGGCCAATGCCAAGATCGACAAGGCACACGCCGACGTCGCGCTGGCCAAAGCAGCCGTATCCGTGGCCGAGGCGCGGCTGGCCACGGCGCGAGTGAATGTAGATTACACGCGGATCACTGCGCCGTTTGACGGTGTGGTCACCAGCCGTACCTTTCATCCCGGAGCTTTCATTCGCTCGGCAGCGGAAGGCGGCCAGTTGCCGCTCCTGACCGTCAAGCGAACCGACCTCATGCGGGTCGTTGTACAAGTCCCCGATCGTGACGTGGTCATTACGAATGTGGGCGATCCGGCCATCGTCAAGGTCGATGCTCTCGGAAACCAAACTTTTCCGGGGACGGTGGCGCGAATTGCCGACTCAGAAGACCCGACTACGCGAACCATGAGAGTCGAGATCGATTTGCCCAATCCCAAGCGCCTGCTGCGTGAGGGAATGTACGGGACCGCGACGATCATTCTGGAGCCGATCTCGCACAACCTGACCTTACCTCCGGCCTGTGTCATGGAGCATTCCGGCCAGACACACGGGGTCGTCTACATCGTCCGTGACGGTCTGGCGCGGCGGTGCGAGGTGGAACTCGGCGCGGATAACGGCAAACGAGTCGAGATTCTCTCCGGAGTGGCGCCCAACGACTCGGTCGTGGTGCGTTCGGGAGCTCCCCTGGAGGATGGATTACCGGTGGTGGCGGCGGCCGTCACAACGGCGTCCGCCGGCGGATAAGCCATCTTGAGCGACTTCCTCGAACACCCTGCAAACACTCTCCTCGACTTCCCTCCAGAGCGAGCTCCCCTGCGACAATGAACGGCTTGATTCATGCTTCGCTGCGAAACCCGATCGCCGTGACGGTGATGACGCTGGCGCTCGCGGTGCTGGGAGGCCTGGCGGCTTACGCGACCCCTGTCGACATCCTGCCGGTCTTCAAGAGCCCGGCAGTGCAGACTCTGGTTTTTTACAGCGGGATGCCCGCTGCCAGCATCGAGAAAAACATCACCGCCCGGCTGGAGCGCGGGGTTGGGCAGGCCTCCGGAGGCCGCCGGCTGGAGTCGCGATCGATCGTGGGCATCAGTATCGTCCGCGACTATTTCCGGAGCAACGTGGATCGTAGCGGTGCGCTCACCGAGGTCAACTCGCTGGCCGGCTGGGAGTTCCCCACGATGCCGCCGGGTACGTTACCGCCGGTGGTCTTGCCCTACGATCCGACGAGTGCGACGCCGGTCTGCCTGGTGGCCCTCGACAGTGGCACGCAGTCCGAGGCAACGCTCTTCGATGTGGGACGCTACGAGGTTCGCCCGCAGATCATGTCGCAGCCCGGCGCCATCGCTCCGCTCGTGTACGGCGGCAAGGTTCGCGCAATCATGATCTATCTCGACCGAGTCAAGCTGCAGTTGCGCCATCTTTCACCGCTCGACGTGCTCGAGGCTGTCGACGAATACAACGTCTTCCTGCCGGCCGGCAGCGCCAAGTTCGGCACCACCGATTACGCCATCGACAGCAACTCGATGTTCGACGCGGTCGATCTGATGAACGAGATCCCCCTGCGGAACCAGCATGGCAACGCGGCGTTTCTCCGCGACGTGGCGACTCCCAAGGATGCGAACTTCATCCAGACCAACGTCGTGCGCGTGAACGGCAAGCGGCAAGTGTACATTCCGGTGTTCCGCCAGCTTGGGGCCAGCACCCTGGAAGTGGTCGACACGCTCAAGGACACACTCGACGCGATCACCGCGCGGTTGACCCGGCCGGGGATCGACTTGAAGGTCGTCCTGGATCAGTCGGTCTATGTTCGTCATTCGATCCGGAGCCTCGTGGAAGAGGGCGTGCTGGGAGCGGTGCTCTGTTCGATGGTGATCCTCTTGTTTCTGGGCGAGTGGCGGATGACCGTGATTGCGGTCTTGACGATTCCCATCGCGGTTCTGGCCTCGTTGATCGGTCTTTATGCGACCGGCAACACGATCAACGTGATGACGCTCGCGGGCCTGTCGCTGGCCATCGGGCCGATGGTCGACAGCGCCATCATCTGCCTGGAGAACACCCATCGGCACCTGGGGCTCGGCGCCACACCCGAGCAAGCGGCATTCCGGGCGCGAGCGAAGTGGCGATGCCCGAGTTGGTGGCAAGCCTGTGCACGCTGCTGGTGCTGGCACCGCTGGCCCTCATGCCCGGTTTGGGCGAATTCCTGTACCGGCCGATGGCGGCGGGAGTCGCGTTCGCGATGATCTCGGCATACCTCCTGTCGCGGACGTTCGTGCCGGTTCGGTCGGCGCGCTGGCTGAGTGCGCACTTGCCGCACGGCCTTGCGGATCAACCGGAAAAGCAGACTGGACACGACAGCCAAATTGACCTGTTCGGTGAGGCGCCGGCCGCCGGCCATCGGCCTTCGGCACGGCGGGCGCTCTTTCGCCAAGCATTCGCGCGGTGGGAAGCTGCGATCGATTCGGCCATCGGCTGGTACGTTCGCCAGCTCGATCGTGCGCTCAGACACCGGTTCCTGGTCGTATTCTCGGCCATCGGGTTATTCGCGGTCGTATTGACGGTTCTGAGCCCTCGGCTGCGCCGGGAGTTCTTCCCTGAAGTCGACTCGGGTGCCTTCGAGATCTACGCCCGGGCCCCGAGCGGGACGCGCATCGAGGAGACCGAGAAACTCACCGCCAAGGTGGAGCAATTCGTCCGCGAGCAGGTCGGCGGCGACTTGCAATTGATCATCTCGGAGCTCGGTGTCGTCGCCGACCTCTCGGCCGCGTATACACCCAACGCCGGGCCCATGGACGCCGTCGTCAAGGTCCAGCTCAAGCACGAGCGCGAGCATTCAGCGCAGGAGCACGTGCACCGGCTCCGCGCGGGCTTGAACGGCGATCAGAAATTCCGTGAGCTCGAGTTTGCGTTCGACGCCGGCGGGATGATTCGCTCGGCCATGAATGAAGGTAAATCGTCTCCGATCAACATACGCCTCTCCGGCAAGAACATGCCACAAGCCCGCTCGATTGCTGAAACGATCAAGCGCGAGCTCAACGGGATCGACGGGGTGGTCGACGCCCGGATCATCCAGCGGCTGGATTATCCCGAGTACATCATCGAAGTCAACCGCGCCAAAGTGGCCGATCTCGGGCTCAACCAGGCCGAGGTCATGAAGAACGTGGTATCGGCACTCAACTCGAGCATCCAGTTTCATAAGAAGAATTTCTGGATCGACCCCGTGAGCAAGAATCAGTACTTCGTGGGCGTGCAGTATTTCGAGAACGAGATCGACTCGGTCGACACGCTGCTCGACGTACCGATCACGAGCACCAATCAAGACAAGGCGATTCCGTTGCGGAACATCGCCGAGATTCGCCGCTCGTTTGTGCCGACCGAGATCACGCACAACAACCTTCAGTCAACGATCGACTTGACAATGGGCGTTTACGGCCGCGACCTCGGCCACGTTGCCGCGGACGTCGCCGTTCTGCTCGATTCGTTCGGGGCCGTCCAGAAGAGCGGCGTATGGCTGCCGTACGACCCGGCAGACCACTCGGCGAAGCGAGCAGTCTTGCAGGGAGCCTCTCTCGAGCTCAGCGGCGAGTACTCCCGGATGCAAGAGACATTTCGCAGTCTGGGCCTCGGGCTGATCCTCGCCACGATGCTCATCTATTTCCTGATGGCTGCGCTGTTCAAATCATACTTGACTCCACTCGTGATCCTCTTTGCCGTTCCCCTCGGTCTGGTCGGTGTGGTTACGATGCTTTACCTGACCAGCACAGCGATCAACGTGCAATCGCTCCTGGGCGTGATCTTCATGGTGGGTATCGTGGTCTCCAACACAGTGCTCTTGGTTGACTTCGCGCAACACCTGCGGCAGGACGAGCGGCTGACACCCCACCAGGCCATCCGCAAGGCGGCTTCGATTCGTGCCCGGCCGGTTGTCATGACGGCACTGGCGGCGTTCTTCGCATTGGTTCCGATGGCGCTGGCCTTGGGGCGGGGAAGCGAGGCCAACGCGCCCTGGGCCGCGCCGTCATCGGCGGAATCCTCGCGGGCCTGTTGACGACCCTCTTCGTCGTGCCTGCGCTCTATTCCCTGGCCGTCAGAGATGCCAGGCATCCCATCGTGGACACACAAAACACCGGGAACGATCACGGTGGCCGACCAACCACGGAACCGATCGAAGAGCAAGACCATCGACGACTGTGACTTCGGGCGTGTCTCGGTTGCATCCAAGCTGAACGATCTGGTACCCAGGTCTCGGCCCGAGTAAGGTTGAAACGGCTCTCGGCAGGAGCTCAGCCGCACGAGCCTCGGGAAAAGTACATTGTGCTCGCCCGCGAATTCGGTGGAGACGGCGCATGCCTCTGGAAGCGATTGGCCCGATGATGCGGCGCGCCTTGGACGGGGGGTATGCCGTCGGTTACTTCGAAAGCTGGAGCATCGAGTCGCTGCAAGGGGTGATCGACGCCGCCGAGCAGACCAGGTCGCCGGTCATCATCGGGTTTAACGGCGATTTCCTGAGCCGGACCGAGCGAATGGCGGACGAGCGAATCGCGCTTTATGCCGCGCTCGGGAAGGCTGCCGCGGCGTCATCGTCTGTGCCTTGTGGGCTGATCTTCAACGAGTGTCCGCGAGATGACTGGATCCGCGCGGCAATCGAGGCGGGATTCAACCTCGTCATGCCAGCCGATCCGGATGCGCCTCCCGCGGACTTGGTCCGCCGGATCGCCGAGCTGACGCGGCTGGCCCATGACCGGGGCGTCGCGGTCGAGGCCGAGATTGGCGAGCTTCCGTGCGCTGCCGCAGGTGGAGAACCTGAGGGCGGGATCTTGAGCGAGCCAAGAGCGGCAGACAAGTTCGTCGCCACGACCGGTGTCGACCTGCTGGCCGTCAGCGTCGGCAATGTTCATATCCAAACGCGGGGGGAAAGTGGCCTGGACCTTTA
Organism: uncultured Isosphaeraceae bacterium; assembly: GCA_963781785.1. Taxonomy (GTDB): domain Bacteria; phylum Planctomycetota; class Planctomycetia; order Isosphaerales; family Isosphaeraceae; genus CAWAHD01. The sequence goes on from CAWAHD010000002.1 coordinate 4,906,070, forward strand.
TCGGCTCGAGGAAATCCATCGCCGTGTCCGTGTTCCGCTTGTGCTTCACGGTGGTACGGGAATCAGTGCGGCAGCCTTGAAAGAGGCAATCGGGCTGGGGGTGGCCAAGGTCAACTACGGGACCTATCTCAAGCAACGGTACCTGGCGGCAATCCGCGTGGCGCTTGCTCACGAGCCGGCGAACCCACACAATCTGCTGGGAGCTGGCGGGCCGGAGGATGTTCTCTTGGCCGGCCGCCGCGCCGTGCGCGACGCCGTGCTCGAACGAATCGACTGGCTCGGGTGCCGCGATCAGGCCGATGCCTGAATGCAAGGAGATTGCTGATGGACGTCGTGATGCGGATGCCTGATCTGGCAACGGTCGATCCGACGGTGACCGTGATCGGTTGGTTGAAGATTGTGGGCCAGGCGGTCGAACGCGGAGAGCCGCTCCTGGAAGTCGAGACGGACAAGGCGATCCTGCCGGTGGAATCGGCTGTGGCTGGGGTGCTCAGCGATATCGCGGTCAAACCGGGCGAGGAAGTTGCGACCGGCCAGGTGATCGCGACGATCGCGGTGGACGAGAAACATGTGGTTGGCGCGTCCTTTTCGGTCAAGCCGGTGACCGTGCCCCAACTTAGCACGTCGCCGGATTCCAGCGTGCTCGCGAGGCAAGTTCCGGCAGCCGGCGGGCAGGCGTCAACGCCCGAAGCCGTCCCGAATCGCGTTTCGTTCTTTGTGCGTAACCGTCAGGCCCGAATTCCGGCGCCCGGGGCATCGCCGCCGGTGGGCGACATCGCGGGTTATTCGTCGGCATTCCTCATGGGGCTGTATGAACGAATGGTTTCGATTCGCGAATTCGAAGAGGGTGTGAAGTTTCTGTTCCTGGAAGGGGCGATGCCGGGCACGATCCACCAGTGCCAGGGGCAGGAGGCGACGGCTGTGGGAGTGTGTGCGGCACTCAAGGACGGTGACGCAATCACGTCCACCTTTCGCGGACACGGACACGCATTGGCCAAGGGTCTGACGACCGAAGAGCTGTTGTTCGAACTGTTCGGCGCGTCCACCGGCTGTTGCCGCGGTAAGGGAGGCTCGATGCACGTGGGCAACATGGACAAGGGAATGGTGCCGGGCATCGCGATCGTCGGCGGAGGAATCCCTCTCGCCGCCGGCATGGCACTGGCAATCAAGATGCGCAAGGGCCACGAAATCGTCGCCTGCTTTTTCGGCGACGGCGCCGTGGCCGAAGGGGCGTTTCACGAAGCCGTCAACCTGGCTGCAATCTGGGATCTTCCGGTCATCTTCGTCTGCGAAAATAATCTCTACGGCGCGTCGACGCGGGTCGATCAGGTGATGCGGAAACCCGCGAATCGCCGACCGGGCGACCGCCTACGGCATCACGGGGCAGCAGGCCGACGGCAACGACGTTCTCGCAGTCTACGAGGCGACCCGAACTGCCGCGGCCGACTGCCGTGGCGGCCGAGGGCCCGTCCTGCTCGAGCTGCTCACGTACCGGCGCACCGGGCACTCCCGGCGCGACGCCTGCCACTATCAACCCAAGGAAGAACGGGACGAATGGTTCAATCGCGACCCGATCGAGCGGTTGGGCCAGCGTCTGATTGAATGCGGCCTGGAAGCGCAATCGGAGCTCGACACAGTCCGAAAGCGAGCCCAGGAGGGGTTCCAGGCCGCGGTCGAGATGGCTCGCCGCCAACCAATGCCATCGACGCACGATCTGACGACGGATGTATTTGCCTAGGATCTCTTGCAATGAAACAGCTCAGTATTGCAGAAGCGCTGCGCGAGGGAATCGCCGAGGAGATGCGGCGCGATGCGTCCGTGTTCTGTCTGGGCGAGGACATCGCCGTGCCCGGTGGTTGGGGAGGCGCGTTCACTGTCACGCTCGGCCTCGAGCAGGAGTTTCCCGAGCGAATGCTGAATACACCAATTGCCGAGCTCGGATTCTTCGGTGTGGCCGTGGGTGCGGCCGTGATGGGAATGCGGCCCATCGTGGACGTCCAGTACGGCGACTTCCTCTTTCTGGCCATGGATCAGATTGTCAACAATGCTGCCAAGCTCCGATACATGTCTGGCGGTGCGATCAAGGTCCCGATGGTCATGCGCGCCCCGATCGGCGCAACCGGTCGCGGCTCGCAGCATGCCCAGAGCATGGAGCGCTACTTTACCGGGGTGCCGGGCATCAAGGTCGTTGCGGTCTCGAACGCCTACGACGCCAAGGGGGTGCTCAAGTCGGCCGTGCGGGATGATAATCCCGTGCTGATCTTCGAGCACAAGCTTCTGTACGGATCCAAGGGCGCGCGCACCGAGCCAGGGGCGGTCGACGCCACGAGCGACGTTCCCGATCACGATTACACCGTGCCTCTTGATCGCGCAGCGGTCCGCCGAAACGGGAAGGACGTCACGATACTCGCATGGCTGTTGATGGTGCATTTTGCGATGCAGGCCGCCGAGACTCTCGCGAGCGAGGGGATCTCCTGCGAGGTGATCGACGTCCGGAGCCTGTCGCCGATCGACTACGCGACGATCGGCGAGTCGGTTCGAAAAACCGGGCGCGTCGTCATCGTCGAAGAAGGGCCAAAGACTGGCGGTGTGAGTGCCGAGATCTCCGCGGGAACCATGGAACGGCATGGAGAGAGTCTGCTCGTGCCTGTGGATCGAGTGGCATCGGCCGACGTGCCCGTGCCGTTCACGCCCGTCCTTGAGGATGCATACAGGCCGGATCCAGCGCGGATTGTTGCGGCGGTTCGGCGAATTCTGGCCGATTGAGAACTCATGGAACACGGTCCACGTTTACCGCTCGAACGGCTGTTTCGGGAAGTCGAGGTCCTGGATCAGCATTTGAAAGTCGGGTCGCGACCGCAGAGGGTCGAGGTCGGTATCTCTGCGCATGTAAGCAACGTCACGCGAGCCTGCGGCGACAGCCTGGTGCAAGGCTGCAACGGCCTGTTCGGCAAGGCGACTGACTTCTTCTGGCGGGATCCCAGATCCCGGAAGAGCCCCGACGCCCGAGAGCAACGACCGGAAGCAGGCCAGGTTGTAAAGGTTATAACCGTCGGGCTGAAAGTTTGTGAGTCGCTCCATGATGGCGACGGCCCGGCGAAACTCGGCGGCTGCCTCCGCCGGCCGGCCGGCCCGCTGCCGCGCCAGGCCCAGGTACGAGTGGCTCATTGCCAGCCTGTTCTGGAACAACGTGAGCGTGGGATTAAGGTCGGTCAGCTTCTGCAAGATTGCCCGCGCCCGGTCGTACGACGCCAGAGCCTCGGCCGGATGGCCCGTTTGATCCTGGATCGAGCCGATGACCTGGTGGCTCTGCGCCAGGTCGCCCTCGAAGAGCGTGACAGCGGGGTTACGGTCGGCCAGCCGTTGCAGGATCGCCCGCGCCGGTTCGAGCGACTGAAGCGCCAGCGCGAGATGTCCCGACTCTTGCTGCAAGAATCCAATGTCGTTGTGGCTTTGTGCCAGGTCGCTCTGGAACTGAGTGACCGAGGGATTGGCCTCGGCGAGCTTCTGTCTGATTGCCCGCGCCCGCTCGTAGGACGCCAGCGCGTCCGCACGCTGTCCGCTGGCTCGCTGGATCGAACCAATCTCGTGGTATGTCACGGCGAGGTCACTCTGGAATTGAGTGGCGTTCGGGTTCGCATCGGCCAACCGTTGGCGGATCGAGCGGGCCTCTTCGTGCGACGCGAGGGACTCCGCCGCGTGGCCTGTGTGATACTGGGCTCTGGCGATGCCATGCAGGCACTCCGCCACCGCCGCGCGGTAAGTCGCGCTCTCGGGGGCCGACTGGGCCAGGCGATCGAGCAGGTCGCGTGCCCGACCGAAGGATGCCATCGCCTCGCTCGCGTCTCCCGTCGCCTCCTGCAGATCGCCAACGGCAATCAAGCTCAGCCCCGCCTGCAGCTTGGTCGCGGCGTCGGCACCCGGCTCGTCCGCCAGGGCAAGTCGCAGCTCCAGGCCGCGTTTGAGCGTTGCCAGCGCCTCGGATTGCGAACCGATTTTGGCGGTCAGCTCACCGATGTCCTGATACGCCTGGCCCAGCGCCGCGCGCGAACGGCGGTCGGCCTGGCTCCTGAGCAGGTCCTCGAGCCGTTGATAAAAGTCGGTCGCGCCGCGGAGCAGCTTGGTCCGCAGGCCTTCAAATTGCTTCTCCTTGAGCAGCAAGTCTTCGCTGACCCCGCCATGGAACGTCTTGATCGCATCCAGCGACAGATCGAACCGCGCCCGTTCTCGAGAGTTGGCCAGGAGGAGATCGCGGTTGGCGTCGCTGGCGCGCTGATTGGCCTTTGCCAGGTCGCGATTAGCCGACTGAAGCGATGCGTTGGCGCGGGTCTGAACGACAAGAACGGCCGTCAGTCCGACGACCGAAGCCAGGATGGTCGCGGCGATCGCCGCGACCGTCGTTCGCCGCCTTCGCATCCAGCGGCGCGCCCGCTCCCAAAGCGGTTCGCGCAGGACCGACACTGGTTCGTCGGCCAGCCAGCGCTCGACGTCTTCGGCCAAGGCGTGGGCCGACGGATATCGGTCCGGAGGACGGAGTGCCATCGCCTTCAAGATGATCGCCTCGAGCGCCGCCGGCACGCGGGGGTTGACCTGGCGGGGTGGGGCGATTTCACCACGCCGCACGCGTGCCAGGATCTCCTCGACGTCCAAATTCTCGAGCGCGGGTCTGCCGGTGACAAGGGTATACAAGGTTCCCCCCAGGCCGTAGATATCGCTGGCCGGGCCGATCTGAGCGACCCGTCCGTCGGCCTGCTCGGGGCTCATGTACATCGGCGTGCCGATCGCGGTGCCGGCCATCGTCTCGCTGCTGCCCGCAGGCGACGCGGGGCGCAAGGTCATCTCGGCCGCCGGCTGCGGAGTTGGGTCGTCGCGGCCCACCACCTTGGCCAGGCCCCAGTCGACCACCAGGGTCTCTCCGTAGGGGCCGAGCAGGATGTTCGCCGGCTTGAGATCTCGATGGAGCACACCGCGGCTGTGGGCATAGGCGATCGCCTGGCACACGTCGATGAACCGGCCCAGAAGCTGACGCAGAGCCAGCGTGCGCTCGGCCGGGTCGCGCCCGGGCTGGAGGTCGGCCTGGTGGAAGCTCTCGATGGCCTCCTTGAGGCTGCGTCCGCGGACGAACCGCATCGCGTAGAAAGGCCGGCCCTGCTCGCTGTGCCCAAGGCCATAAACCGGCACGACGCCGGGATGCTCCAGCCGGCCGGTGACCTCGGCCTCGATCAGGAATCGGGCGCGGCTGGTAGGGTCGTCGGCGTGCTGGGGCTGGATCTGTTTGAGTGCGACCTCGCGGTGAAGCTCCGAATCCAGCGCCACGAAAACGACTCCGATTCCGCCCCGGGCGTGGTGGCGCAGCAGCCGGAACCGGCCGCCCTCCGACGTTGCTTGGCCCAGACTGAAGCTCCAGTCAGTGGACTTCTCGGGGTCGAGTTGAGGGCCGGCGCCGCAGGTGAGGTCTCCCGAAGCGGGCCGGCCGCCGTTGCCGCCGGACGAGAGTTGCGCCAGGGATTCAAGAACGTCACGTTCGGGGATTGCAGCCCGCCGCGAGTTGTCAGGCAAGCTCGATGGCGCCGGCACAGCAGCGAGACCGCGTTCGGCCTCGCCGCCTTGTTTCTCAACGTGACGCCGGACCAGACTGTCCAGCATCGCGCGGTCACCCTCGGTCAGTGCCCCGCGCTCGACCAGGACCTGGTCCATCGGCAACGACCGGTCCTTCGACCAGCACTGAAAGGCGGCGATCAGATCGGGTTGCTCGATCAGCCCGTTCTGCAACGCCAGAATGCCGAACAGCAGGTTTCGGTCGGATTCGACTGCGGCCATGGGCTGGAACTCCGCGGGGGCCTTGTGTCCATCTGCTTCGTTCTGGCGATCAGGTTTATGATACAATGATCGCCCTCCAACGAGGACGCGGGCGACGTGCGACACCCGAATTCAGCGAAATTCCGAATGGAGACGCGATCTGACCATGTTCGGACGATCTCGTGTGCGGGCTGGCCGAAGCGCAACAGAAGTCGCCGGCCTTGTCGTCTGGCTCAGCCTGGTGGTTCCCTGTGCCGTGCTTGCACAGGAACCCGGTCCCAAAGAAGCCAGCAAACCGGCAGGGCTGACGGCCGAAGAGCGGTCGCGGAACGTCGAATCGTTCGAGTTTGTGTGGCAAACGATTCGCGACAAACACTTTGACCCCACGCTCGGCGGTCTTGACTGGCAGGCCGTTCACGACGAATCGCGGCCGAAGGTCGAGGCGGCGACGACCATGAAGGATGCCCGCACTGTGATCAGCGACGCGCTCGAGCGCCTCCATCAAACGCACTTCGGGATCATCCCCGCGGATCTCTATGAAGACCTGGAAAACCCCAACGCCGGACCGGGTGAGGTTGGGCTGGATGTTCGTCTTATCGACGGCCGCGCGGTCGTCTCCGCTGTGGCCGAGGGTGGGCCTGCCAATCGCGCAGGGGTCAAGACTGGCTGGGTCGTCGACAGAATTGACGGCAAACCAGTGAGCCACGTTCTCAAGACGGCCCAGACCGCCTACGCCAAGACCGGTCTGGTGTCGGCCTATCAGACGTGGGCGGTCATTTCCAGACTTCACTGCGCGGTTGGGTCGAAGATCGCCCTGGATTTCCTCGACGACAAGGACAAGCCCGTCCACCTCGAACTGACTGCGGGCGAGCCGTCCGGAGTTCCCGCGACCTTCGGCAACCTTCCCACCTTCTACGTCCGGTTCAACTCGAAACGAGTCAATCAAACGGTCGCCTACGTGTCGCTCAACGTCTTCTTCGACCTGGTCAACGTGCTCAAGAGATTTGGCGAAACCATCGAGGCCAGCCGCGACGCCGACGGGCTGATCATCGACCTCCGAGGCAACCCGGGGGGCATCGGGGCGATGTCGTTCGCGATCGGAGGATGGCTGGTGAGCGAGCGCGGGCTGAAGCTGGGCACGATGATCACGCGCGACGGTTCCTTGAAGTTCACCATCCAACCGCGCCAGCGTCCGTTCCTGGCACCGGTCGCGGTGCTCGTCGATGAACTGTCGATGTCCACGTCGGAGATCCTTGCGGGCGGACTCAAGGATCTCAAGCGAGCTCGTGTCTTCGGAACCAAGACGCTCGGCGCGGTGCTACCCTCGATCGTCGTGGGCCTGCCCAATGGCGATCGATTTCAGTATGCGTTCGCCAATTACATATCGACCGGCGGCAAGGTGCTCGAAGGGGTTGGCGTCGTCCCCGATGTCGAAACCCCGCTGACGCGCTCTCTGCTGGTCGAAGGCCGAGACCCAGCCGTCGAGGCCGCTGTCCGCTGGATCCGTGCCTCGAAGAAAACCCCTTGAACAGATTCGGATTCGTTTCTGATTCAACCATCAGTCCATGAAGGAGATCATGTCAATGCGACGACTATTCGTTCCGGTGCTCTTCGCCTTGATCGGCGCTCTCGGCCAGCCGGCCGTGCAAGCGCAGTCGAAGCCCGATCTGCCCAAGGCCGACACGGTGCTGAACCAATACATCGAGGCGACTGGTGGCAAGGCCGCATACGAGAAGCTCAAGAACCGCGTCTCCACCGGGACCATCGAAGTCGCGGGTGCCAATCTCAAGGGAACAATCAAGGTGACGCACGCCCTGCCCAACAAGCTGGCCCTGTTCACCGAGCTCGGCCCCGTGGGCGAGAACAAGCGCGTGACCGACGGCAAGAACGCCTGGGAGTTCTCGACCCTGGCCGGCGAACGCGAGCTGGATGGGGACGAGAAGGATGCATTCCTGCGCGAGGCAAGCTTTTACAAGGAGCTCAAGTGGAAAGAACTCTATGCCAAGGTTGAATGCGTAGGCATCGAAGACGTCGACAGCAAGCCGGCCTACAAGGTTGTCCTCACGCCGAAGTCCGGCAAGCCGACCACCGCGTATTACGACAAGACAAGCCACCTGCTTGTCAAGGAGACCCAGACCGTGACCAGTCCGATGGGCGATATCCTGGTGGAAGCCTATCCCAGCGACTACAAGGCCGTGGATGGCGTCCAGATTCCGTTCACCGTCACACAGAAGGTCCTCACGCAGCAGATCATCATGAAGCTGACGGATGTGAAGCATAACGTCGAGCTGCCCGCCGATGCGTTCCGGCGTCCATCGGCCCCGGAGGAGCCCGCGAAGAAAAAGGCCGAGTGAATGCGGCCCCGCGGTGAATCCCCCCACCGAGGCGACCGTGCGCATGCCCATGCCGCAGAGGATCGTGCGCTGATGCCGAGCCGAATGATTCTACTGAAGATTGTGTTGGTCTGTGGTTGGCAGTTGGCGGGCGCGCGCTCGGCCGCGAACGCAGAAAATACCCATGGACCAGGACCGACTTACCGGATTCTTCTTGATGCCGGCCACCCGTGGCGGCCTCCGTTCGGACTCGAGCGGATCGGCCGGTCGATCACGGCCATCGTCGAAACCGATGAACGGTCTTCCGCGGCGCGCTATTTCCTTGTCGTGCACCTGAACGGGAACGAGGTCGAACGCCACCCTGTGCGGTTCGCGAGTAAGCCCCCCTACTCGGCTCGCGTGACAATCGACGGGTGCGCGGATGAGCTGTTGCTCTCGAGCGACCCGAAGCCCCCGGAGAAGCCGGTCGAGTTGGCTCGGCAGGCCATTCGCCTGCCGGATTTCGAGGCCGAATCGATCGCGCGGCCCGACACGATCGTTAATCCAGTCGACCTTGGAACAATCCTCGTGCCCTCGGGTTGGCTGCTTCTGGGACCGGGTCAATCGGCGACGCTCGAAACGGCGGCGATCACCCGCACGCAAGACCGGCCGAATGCTCGGATCACCGCGCGATTCGAGTCGGCTGCCCCGGCGGCGCAATCGACCGCGATGCCGTTGCGCGCCGGTGTCCGCGAGACGATCGAGATCAAGGTGCCTCCAGCTCCTCCAGGGCGCGACCGCGACGTGCTCAGAGTCGCGCTCGACGACGGCGACGGTCACGAGCTCTGGCACAAGAGGATTCCGGTGATGCTGGTTCAACGCGCACCAGAGCCGCCGCGCTTCGGCGCCACTTACGAGCGATTGCGCTACGACGCGCCGATCTCGGTGCGCGAGCCGGGGACGGGAAAATACGCGAGCCTGCCCTACGAAAACGGATGGAAGCCCGAGCTCCGCGACGTGGTCGTGTGGCTCCCCAACGGAGCGCGGTTCGTCTTCTGGCGCGGCTCAAGTTATATTCCGTTCTGGGCCGGCAAGAATAACACCGGTACGTGCTACGAGTGGGCCGAGATCATCTCGCAGCCCAAGGGCGCCGTCGACTGCGTCGAGCCCCTCATGGACAAGGAGCTCCGTTATGGTCGCGTCGCGATTATCGAATCCACCGAGGCGCGTGTCCACGTTCGGTGGACTTATCAATCGACGGATTTCCATTACAAGGTCTGGGGCGACGCGGCTGTGGAGGACTACTTTTTCTATCCGGACGGATTCGGGACGCGCGTCGTCAACCTCAAGTCCGATCCCAAGAATGACTACGAGCTGAGCGAGTTCATCATCCTCACTGCCCAGGGTGCCTATCCTTTCGAGGTCTTGCCCGGCCATCTGGTCGACGCCTTGTTCCTCGACGGCCGGAAGCATCGGTTTCCATTCCCGAACCCCACTGCCAAATACGTCGACGCGCACGACCATATAATGGACGGCTCACCGGCGATCTATCGGATTCGATCGAGCAAGCAGGATCGGCTCGCCGCTGTTTACTATAATCCCCAAGAGCTCAGGCTTCCGCCTGTGGTGTTCGCGCCGTTCTTCGACGACGGCCAGATGGTCACTCCCTGCTACTGGGGAAGCCACTGGCCGCTGGCTCGGGGGAACTCCACGGGAAGTAGGATCGACGATCGCATTCAATTCACCCCGTGCCACAACAGCGTGATGAGCTGGGGCGGGTGCCGGCCCGCGCCCCTTCGATCGGCCGAGGTCACGACCTTGGACACCCTGGGCCGATCGAAGCCGATGATCGTCCGGCGGTGGGCCTGGCTGATCGGCATGACCGACGCTGCAGACGCCCGTCTGCTTCAGTGGGCGAAGAGCTTTGCAACACCACCATCCCTCGAGCTGAGTGAAGCGACTCTTGACTTCGACGGATATGTACCCGAGCGGCGTGCAATCCGCCTGGAAACGACTTCCCGCGACGTACGGATCGCGATCAAGCCGGGTGCCCCTTGTGTGAATCCGGTGTTTGAATTCACTGGTGCTCCGCGCGGCGATTTGGAGATCACTGTGGCCGGTCAACCGCTCGATGCGAGACGTTACGCATGGGACGGGCGGACGCTCTGGCTCGATGCCACGATCGAGTCCAGGACGGAGCTTCGCGTGACATTCCACGGTGCCGCGCCCGCAGATCCTTGATCGTCCGTTCTGACGTTAATCTGAAAGGCACTGCATGAACCTTCGAACTTGTCTGATTGTCGCGTGCTGCACGTTGCCGCTGGTGACCTCCTCGTTCGCCGATGAACCGGGATCCGTCCAGACGGAGACCTTCTGGGTCATTCCTCACACCCACTGGGAAGGGGCCGTTTTCAAGACGCGGGAAGAGTATCTGGAGATGGGACTTCCCAATATCCTGAAGGCGATGCGCTTGCTCAAAGAGCAGCCGGGCTTCCATTTCACTCTCGACCAGGTGGCCTACGTGCGGCCGTTTCTGGAGCGCTACCCATCCCAAGAGGCCGACTTCCGCCGCTTCCTCAAGGAAGGCCGGCTGCAGCTTGCAGGCGCGCTCGACGTCATGCCGGATGACAATATGCCAGGCGGCGAGACCTTCGTCCGTCAAATGCAATACGGCAAGGGATATTACCGCGATAAACTGGGGATCGACGTGACCTCCGGGTGGCTCCTCGACACCTTCGGCCACCACGCCCAGATTCCTCAGCTTCTCGTGCAGGGAGGTTACCGCTCGTTCTGGTTCTTCCGGGGCGTGCCGCGGCAGGATCACCCGTCCGAGTTTCTCTGGGAGGGGATCGATGGTACGAAGATCGCCGCCTACTGGATGCCGCATGGTTATGGCCTCATGTACGGCTCTCCCCGGGATCTTGCCGGGTTCCAATCTTTTACCAAGGATCGTTTTGCAGCCTTGAATCCGAACAGCCGCGGGGCGGACCGAGTTGGTCCCGACGGAGTGGACGTGAGCGAGCCCGAGGAACATCTCGCCCCGCTGGTCGAACCGTTCAACCGCGACCCCAAAGCTCCATTCAAGCTCCGGCTGGCCGTTCCTTCCGAGTTCGAGGCCGTCATCTCGCAGCGGCCCGACCGGCCGGTCTTCAAGGGCGAGCTCAATCCCATCTTTCAAGGGATTTACAGCAGCCGGATCGAGCTCAAGGAGTGGATGCGGATCATGGAACGGCAGTTGCTCACGGCTGAGAAACTGAGCGTGCTGGCGGGGTTAGTGGGTTCTCCCGCCGACCTGAAAGCCATTTTCGATGCGTGGGAGCCCGTGCTCTTCAACCAGACGCATGACTTGGCGTCCGGCGTCATGACCGACCATGTCTACGAAGACACCATTCGCAGCTATGAATACGCCAAGCGCCGGGCCGACACGATCATCGCCGCGAAATGGGATGCGGTTGTCGCGAAGATTGACACCACCGGTCCGGGTGCTCCTGTGGTGGTGTTCAACCCTCTGGGCTGGGCGCGCACTGACGTCGCCGAAGTGAATCTCGGCTTCGGCGAAGGCAAGGTCGAGGGGATCGCAATCACGGACCCCGAAGGCAAGCCGGTGCCGTCTCAGATTCTCGAATCGAGCCGCTACTGGGACGGCGGGCTCAGGACGGCACGCGTCGCGTTCATCGCCGGAAGGGTACCCGCGCTTGGTTATTGCATCTACCATGTCTCAGCCGCGGGCGACCGGAGTCAGGAGGCTGCACCCGTCAAGGCAACGACCGCAGAGATCCAGCTCGAAAATGAGTTCTATCAGCTCTCCGTCGAGTCGGCCTCCGGGGCGATCTTGAGCCTTCGCTATACGCCGGATCAATGGGATGTGCTGTCAAGCCGCGGCAACGTCGTCGCGCGGCAACAAGACCGTGGCGATTTCTGGGAGCTTTACAGAGGACTTGATGGCGGCAGCCGGATCGCGATGACGACCAAGCAAGAGCTGCCGAAGCGTGGTGCCGCTGTCTTCAGCGACGAAGGCAAGAGCGAGCCCGGTACTGTCATCACGGGTCCGGTCGTCTCCGAGTTCCGGGTGGCGCGCCCGTTCGGCTCCGGCCGGTTTGCCACGACGATTCGAGTCACCAAGGGCTCCCGACGGATTGAGGTGACGACCCGGCTTGTCAATCAAGAGAAATACGTCCGTTACCAGGTGTTGTTCCCGTCGACGATCAAGGACGGGAAAACAACCCACGAGATTCCGTTCGGATCGATCGAGCGCCCAATCGCGATCGAATTCCCCGCGCAGAACTGGGCCGATTACAGCGACGGCCGCCACGGGCTCGCCGTGCTGAACATCGGATTACCCGGCAATCTCGCGTCCGACGGAACGATGATGGTCTCGCTATTGCGGGCGCACACTCTCGGGGCTTATGGCTTCGGCGGTGGTTACGAGCCGGGAATGTCGTCGGACAGCGGCTTTCAGCTCGGCCGCGAGCGGACCATGCGCTACGCACTCGTTCCTCACGCAGGCGACTGGCGCGAGGCTGGGATCTTCCGCGACGGATTGGAACTGAATCACCCCCTCGTCTGCCACACCGCCCTGCCCCATCCGGGCTCTCTTCCGAAACGGTGGGGGCTCTTGGAGGTATCGAGCCCGGATGTCGTCGTATCTTCTCTGAAACCGAGCCGCGGCGACGGTGTCGCTTTGCGCGTCTACGAAGCGGCGGGCCGCCCTGCCTCGGGTGTGACGATCAAGCTCAACACCAAAGTGCTGTCGGCCCGAGCGGCCAACTTGCTGGAAGACCCAGGCGCTGAGATCAATTCGGAAGGCAACGCCGTCCGGTTCGATCTCCATCCGTTCGAGATCAAGACGATCCTGCTGCGGCTGGCCGTCGACTGAACTGACCCTTCGCTGGGTCCGGGAATGGACCATGAAGATATCTCACACTCGCCGTGACTTTCTCAAAGCCAGTTCGTTCGTCGCGGGCACCTCGCTCTTGAGCTCGGTCCCGGCTGACGGTCAGGACGCGACCAAATCCAACCACCCGAGTCCGCCGCGGCCGGTCAAGGTTGTCGTATGGGATGAGCAGCAGCCCGCCCAGAAGCAGGCATACTCGAAGTTCCTGGGCAATCAAATCGCCGAACATCTCGAGGTCCAGCCGGGAGTTTCGGTCCGGTCGGTCAACATCAACGATCCCGGCCAGGGGTTGGCCCAGGGCGTGCTCGACGACTGTCACGTGCTCCTCTGGTGGGGACACGTGCGGCAAGCTGAGATTACCCCGGAATCCGGCCGGGCCATCGTCGAGCGGATCAAGGACGGCAGGCTCTCGCTCGTCGCCCTCCATTCAGCGCACTGGTCGACGCCGTTCGTGGAGGCCATGAACGAGCGGACGCGCCTCGACGTTGCCGGGAAGCTCCTAGCCGGCGGGAACGAACGAATCGAGACCACCTTCGTCGCACCAGTACCGCGCTATACGGTTCCAAAGGCCGATGCGCGTGTGACACCTTACGTTTCCTGGCGCAAGTTCCCCGACGGTCTTTCGAAGGCGACAGTTCACTTGCCATTGTGTTGTTTCCCGGCATACCGCGGCGACGGCAAGCCGAGTCGAGTGAGCGTGCTCAAGCCGGACCATCCGATCGCCCGAGGAATTCCAAAGGAGTTTGAAATTTCGCAGACCGAGATGTATGACGAGCCGTTTCACGTACCCGATCCCGACGAGGTGATTCTGGAGGAGCGGTGGGCGACGGGCGAGTGGTTTCGTAGCGGAGCCATCTGGAGACTGGGCAAGGGCAAGGTATTTTACTTCCGCCCAGGACATGAGACGTATCCGATCTACAAGCAGCCGATACCGCTCAAGATCCTGACCAACGCTGTCCGCTGGCTTGCCTCCGAAGCATCTTGAGCTCGGCCGGAATCGGCCGAGCGAGCACTGTGTCGTAAAACCGAACGCTCCAAAGACAGCCAGAAAATGGTTGGGGCCGCCGGTTGTGATCCGGCGGCCCCGACTGCGATCCGATCCTCGATTTGACGAGCCGAGGACTGATCAATCCTGGTCAGCTCACGGGACCGCGGCGGCTCGGACGGCGGGGGTGCGTGCCGGCTCGGAAGTCGCGGCCGGCTTCCTGGGCAGTTTCTCGTCGACCATGGCGGCGTTGTACACGAACGCGGCCATGATCACCGAGGCCTGCTTCATGTCGTCGGCCTGGATGCGGTCGAAGACGTCCTGGTTGGAGTGGTGGGTACGCGTGTCGTACTCGATCGGGTCCTGAATGAACTGAAAGCCGGGGAGGCCGATGCCGTCAAACGACTGATGGTCGGTCCCGCCCGTATTGGAGATCGTCAGGGTTGTCGCGCCCATCTCGCCGAACGGCTGGAGCCATTTGCGGAAGATCGGCCGGACGCTGTCGTTACCCTGCATGTAGACGCCCCGGATCTTGCCGGTGCCGTTGTCGAGGTTGAAATAGGCCGAGAAGTTGGCGTAATCCGCCTTTTGACTCGACTCGGACGAATCTTTGCTCGCGGCTCCGTTAGAGTCTTTCGTGGTGGCCGGGGCTGAAGCACCGAACATGTTCGCGGGGCTTCTGCCGAAGTGTTGCCTGACGAAGGCACGCGAGCCCAGGAGCCCTTCTTCCTCGCCGGTCCAGAGAGCGATGCGCACCGTCCGCCGCGGTTTCAGGTCGAGCGCCTTGAGGATTCGCACGGCTTCCATGGCGCAGGAAACACCGGCACCGTTGTCGGTCGCTCCGGTGCCGCTGTGCCAGGAATCCATGTGTCCGCCCAGCATCACCAGCTCGTGCTTGAGGTCGGTGCCGGGAATCTCGGCAACCGTGTTGTACGCCATCAAGTCATCGTCATGGAACTGGACGGCCAGCTCGACCGCCATCTTGAGATGCTCGCCCTGCTCGCACATCCGCACCAGCCGGTTATAGTGCTCCTTGGCAAGGACGAGCTGGGGGATGATCTTGGGCGCATCTTTGTCGTACGGAGAAACCCGTCGGGTCGTCTGACCAGGCGTGGGCAGCGGGGCGCCGGGCACGCTGGCCGCGGAGACGAAGAAGGTGCCGCCGTCTCCCTGTGTACTCGGCTCGACCAGCATCGCAGCATGCTCATCAACCAGGAACTGGGTCTTCTTCCGCATGAGCTCCATCTGGGCGCGCATCTCCGGCGTCATCATTCGTCCTCTCCGCGGCTGTCCTGCGGCAGGCGCATTGCTGGCGGCGGGTGCCCCCGGTGCCGGCGCTCCTGCGGCGGGAGCGATATTCGCGATTGGAGCAGGTGCTGGTCCGCCTCGTCTGCGTCCCTGTCCTTGTCCCTGTTGCTGTCCTTGTGGTTGTGGCTGGGCAGCGAGGGCCGCGCGGCGGCCGAAGCCGCGTGCATTGGGTTCAGCCGCGTCGGCCAGTGCCAGCAACTCGGAATCGGTCTTCCGGTTCGCCAGCGGCTCCCAACGGGCGGCCACTTCGCGCACCGGGCTCGTGAGCACGATCGCTCCCTTGAGCTTGCCCTTGAACTTGACGAATTCGGCCTCGGTCTTGGCGTCAAAGTAAACCACCGGGGCATCCAGTACACCGTCGGTGCCCGGCGACCACGCCTTGGGGAAGCCAATCAAAGGGATGCACTGGGGCTCGGTGACCTGCGCCGAGAACCGCTTGAGCGACCAGCCACGGCCAAATGGACCCCACGCTTCGAGGTGAGCGTTGGCCAGGCCCCATGCGGCCAGTTTGTCGCGGGTCCACTCGTTCGCGCGCTTCAGGTTGGGGGAGCCGGTCAGCCGCGGCCCGATCACGTCCGTCAGGTAGCTCAGGGTCGCCATCACTTGCGACCGCTTGAGTCCCTCTTCCTTGATGCGTTCGACCGGCTCGCTCGACGTGGTGGTCGGGGCGGCCGTGGCCGCGGGCTGGGCCGAGCGCGCTGTCGGAGGGGGCTCCTGGGCTCGGAGGGCCAGGACCGGCATCACGCAGGTCAAGGCCAGGGCGAAAGTGGTCGCAAAGAATCGTTGCATGAGTGCAGGTCTCCAGTTAGACAAAGGGTGCGCGTCGCTCAGCCGTTACGGATTACAGCGTCAAACGGGCGAAAACCGGACCCAAGACATCGGTTCGGAAGCGACATTGTATGTTGGTCGCGCCAACGTGTCACGGGGCTTGCGGACCGGCTGCTCAAATCTTTGCCAAAAATCGATCAGGGGATTGACTTGGGCTTTTCGATCGAAGAAGAAGGCTCAATGGACTGGCGCGATTCGATCGAGGCCGGTGCTCGCGGCACGTCGATCCGATCACGTTCGAGCGGGCGGGTTGGCAAGCATCGTTGCGCGATCGGTGATTCTCACGGGGAGCCGCAAATGAACGACTGGACGCGTCGCGAGTTCCTGGCGGCCGGGGCCCTGGCAGCCGCGAGCCAGGCTGATCAGAAGGCAAAGGGCGAGGGCGGAGGTCAAGCCGGTAAGGGAACCAAAGATCAGCCCGGCAGCGCCCCTGCGGGCGAGGCCAAAGCGGCGCCGCCCAGCGAAAAGGTCGTCCTGGGTTTCATCGGCGTCGGCGGCATGGGAACGGGGTTACTGAATACGTTCAAGGGATTTTCCGACGTCGGCGTCGCGGCGGTGTGCGACGTGTATCAGCCGCACCTCGACCGTGCCCGCTCGAAGGCTGGCGGCTCGCCCCAGGCCTACGCCGACTTCCGCCGGGTACTCGACCGCAAGGATATCGACGCCGTCGTCATCGCCACGCCCGACCACTGGCACGGGATCACGACCATCCTCGCCTGCCAGGCCGGCAAGGACGTCTACTGCGAAAAACCGCTAGCCCACCGCATTCAAGAAGGTCGAGCCATGGTTCGAGCGTCCGAAGACCACAAGCGGGTGACCCAGATGGGTAACCTGATCCACGCCGGGGAGAATTACCATCGCGTCGCCGAAATCGTCCGCTCGGGCGTCCTGGGCAGGATCAGCAAGACACGGGTCTGGCTGGCCGCCGACCGTCACGGGCTGGGCAGTCCCAAGGATGCACCTCCGCCTGCTGGCTGCGACTATGACTTCTGGCTCGGACCTGCCCCCAAACGGCCGTTCAACCCAAATCGCTTCACATTCAACTGGCGTTTCTTCTGGGATTACGGCGGCGGAATCCTCACGGACTTCTGCTGCCACATCGTCGACCTGGTCCACTGGGCGATGGAGGTCGACGCCCCCCGCTCGATCTCAGCGACGGGCGGCCGCTATGCCCTGTCCGACAATGCCGAGGTGCCCGACACCCTCGAGGTCGTGTACGAATACGAAAAGCAGGGCCACAAGTTCTTGATGGTCTGGAGCCAGACCGACGCCAGCACTCACGGCCTCGAAAAGCAGGGCCTGGGCATCATGTTCCAGGGAACCAACGCTACACTTGTCGCCAGCTATGACAACTACCGGATCATCCCCGAGCACGGCGGCAAGATCGATGAGCCCCCCAAGAGCCTGCCGCGCTCCCCCGGGCATCACCGCGAGTGGATCGATGCGATCAAGACCCGGGCGCAGTGTTCCTGCCACTTCGGTTATGGCCATCGGTTAACGACCGTGGGCAACCTCGGCAACATCTCGCTCTGGACCGGCGAGAAGCTCACGTGGGACCCCGCCGCCGAGCGGATTCTCAATCACCCGGAAGCCAACCAGTACCTGACCAAGGATTACCGCAAGCCCTGGACGCTGCCCAGCGTTTGATGGAGATCGATCATGACCCGAATTCGAGCGGTTGTTGCCGGCCTGGCCGGCTTGACGTTTCTGGCCGCAACGGCCCAGGCCGGCGATCCGAAATGGAAACAAATCACCTTGGGCGCCCAGAGCGAGTACGAAGCCGCTGGAGTCTTCGACGTCGACAACGACGGCAAGCTCGACGTAGTCGCCGGGGGATTCTGGTATCAAGCCCCCGACTGGAAGCGCTACCCCGTCCGCGAGGTCGCGCGGGTCGGCACGTACTACAACGATTTCTCGACCTTGCCGCTGGACGTGAACGGCGATGGCCATACCGACTTCATCTCGTGCTCGTACTTCGGACGCAACGTCGGCTGGGTCGAGAACCCGGGGAAAGTCGGTGCGGCCTGGACCTATCACGAGGTCGACACGCCGGGCAACATTGAGGCAGCCTGGATGGTCGATCTCTCCGGCGACGGCGTGCCCGACCTTCTTCCCAACACGGTCAACGTGGTGGTCTGGTACGAGGTGGTCAAAAAAGCGGACGGCAAGGGGGTCGAGCTCAAGAAGCATGATTTCGGTAAGGAGGCGGCCGGCCACGGAGTGGGCTCGGGCGACGTGAACGGCGACGGCCGCACCGATTTGCTCACTCCCAAGGGCTGGTTCGAGGCCCCGGCAAATCCCGCCGCGCTCCGAATGGACGTGGCATCCCGAGTGGCAGGCAGGAGCAACCGGCATCCAGATGCTCGCCCGCGACGTGGATGGCGATGGGCTCTCTGACGTCGTCTACGGGATGGGTCACGACTACGGCATTTTCTGGCTTCGCCAGGATAAAGGGTCGAGCGGCGAGCGCACCTGGACCAAGCAGACAATCGACGACTCGGTCGCCTCGGTGCACGCCTTGATCTGGGCTGACCTGGACGGCGACGGCAAGGCGACCGAGCTCGTGACCGGCAAGCGAGTCTATGCCCACGAAGTCGAGCCCGGCGCGACCGACGGCTCCTTGATCGCCTGGTATGACTTTGACTCCAGCTCCAAGAAGTGGCGCAGACACGTCATTTTCCAGGGAGAGCTCGCCAAGAGCGCCCCCAAGACTGCCGGCGAGCGCCTGGCGCTCAAGGACTTCCCACCAGGTACCGCGGGCACCGGCCTGCAACTGACAGCCATCGATATCGACGGCGACGGCGACATCGACCTGGTGTGCCCGGGTAAGAGCGGGCTTTACCTGTTCGAGAACCTCGGGGGATCGAAATGAGCGCGGAGCGCCGCGCCGACCAGGGCACTCGCTCGACTCCCATCGCGCGGAGCTGGAATGAGAACACGTGCCATTCTGGCAGTTGGCTCCGGCTCGCAATTTTTCCGCCCCGACTGACGCCAGAAATCGATTTGGAACTCGATCGATGACTCCGTCGCGCACACAACGAGTCTCAGCAAAAAACCACCTCGTTGCCCAACCCCTTACTCAAGTTGGAGTTCCGCTAGGGTTTGGAATAATCGGAAAAACGTAGACTCATTTCCTAACCTTTGACATGAGTTGGAGTTCCGCTAGGGTTTGGAGTAATCGAAATAACCGGACAAAAATCGGGCGCCTTGCCGCATCTCAATACAGCAATTGGCGTTGTGAATTTCCATGGAATAATCGGAACTCAAGGGCGAAAATGGGGGTGTCGGCACATGTCCTTACCGGGATTGGCCTTGTGAATGGGTTTGGAATAATCGGAACTCGTTGGTGAAAGCGCACTGATGTACTATCTCGTTAGAGGACTTCGGGTTGCGGACGAGTTTGGAATGATCGGAACGGGGCATCGAACCCGCGTATCCGACGAATCGCATTCAATTGGGATGATCATGTCGGTCAATCGATCGAGAATAAACGGAGAATCGATCAGGCCTTTCTGATCGCGAAGGCGATGAGAAAAGCCTGCTGGACGAGGCGATTCGCCGCGGGATGGGGGAGCGCGGGCGTGCCCATGGCGACCGTTCGGGACGGCCGGATCATGCGATCGGCCTCATTGTCGCCTTTCGCTCCCGCGCAAGTTTTCGTATCTGCTACCCAAAAGCCCACACTTTCGCAGGAGCGAAAGGCGACTCTATGACGATCGTTCGGGACGGCCGGATCATGGGATCGGCCTGATTGTCGCCTTTCGCTCCCGCGAAAGTTTTCGTATCTGCTACCCCAAAGCACACACTTTCGCAGGAGCGAAAGGCGACTCTATGACGATCGTTCGGGACGGCCGGATCATGGGATCGGCCTGATTGTCGCCTTTCGCTCCCGCGCAAGTTTTCGTATCTGCTACCCCAAAGCACACACTTTCGCAGGAGCGAAAGGCGACTCTATGACGATCGTTCGGGACGGCCGGATCATGGGATCGGCCTGATTGTCGCCTTTCGCTCCCGCGCAAGTTTTCGTATCTGCTACCCCAAAGCACACACTTTCGCAGGAGCGAAAGGCGACTCTATGACGATCCCGCGCAGGAAAGCAGGAGGCCAGAGAATCCGGCGGGAAAAGAAGATTTCGGTGAGGCTTCGACTGGGCCATTGCGTGCTGGGGCCAGTCCTGATTTCCTGCCTCATGCCGTTGAAACGGGGGCTCCTGTCCCGCGGCGCAGCAGATTCCGTCACCTCCGTGTGCGATGCACCATCGCCGCTTCGATCAGATCTGCCAACCCGGCTTTTTAGCTGTGACGGAGCACTCGTCCTCGTCGGGGAGATCATAAAGCGATACCGGTACATTGTCGATGACAAGGGTCGGCATCCGGCGATCCTCAGATAGACTTCGAAGCTGGCGGGCACACTGTCGTTCTACACCAGGTTCCGGCCGCCGCGCAGCCGAAAGCCAGGCAACGGAAGTCCAATGTGGCACTCCGGTCAAGAACCCTGACTTCCCCCCCGTCTCACCTCTTCGACGAAACACGAGCCAATCCCGCGGCCGCCTCCGCTGAAGGCGGATGAGGGAATACCTGCCTTGTGACCTGCGGCCGTACAGGAGGAATCCAATTGCCGTATCGCTCCAATCGAGTCGAGCCGGAAGTCGTCGTGCAAGCATCTCGCCCGATGTCATTGAACAACAAACCGGGCATGGCAGGGTGGCTGTGGATCATGTTGGATCCCGACCAAACCCGACCAGGGCTGCTACGGTTCGACCACATCTTCCTCGGTGGCCAATCGCAGTAGATCGCCGATCGAGCGTATCGACTGCGGAGCGGCCAGGTAGCCGATGCCCCGGTGCAAGTGCAGACGAACCTGGCGAGCCAGAACCTCTTCCGAGCTACCCAGCCCATCCTGCTCACAACGCTCTTTCAAGAGTGCCAGGTAGATTTCGTGAGCGTCGCCGCCGAAAACCTGCCACGTCATCTCGACATTGCTGTCGGCGGGGATATCGACAGGGGCCGGCGGCGACGCCTGCCGGAGCGACAGACAAAACGCCCACCGGCAAAGCACATTCCAGTGGGGAATACCCGTCCGGGTTTTGAGCCGGATCAATTGCTCCTTCGCCTGAGTCGAAAGCCGGATCTGCTTGATGCTCATGCCCGACCCCTGTGCTTGCTGTCGCCCGGCGTGTCCTTCCAGAAATAGCCTTCTTCTGAGCGAGTCGCCCGCGACGCGTCGTCGTAAACAAGGTGATAGGCCCGCGCGATGTGGGGCTGGAGAGCCTGGTAATACTGCCTGTCGACCTCGGTGTCCGTCGAGAGAATCAGGACCTGGTGGCTCGCGTGCGGGAAGTAGCGCTCGACGAGATGGCGCCGGTGCTGCTGCGTCCAGCCGGGCCATCGGCGTGTCGATGATCGCCGGCAGCGGATGGGCCGACGCGCGGGCCAATCCCCACAGCACCGATATCGCGAAGATCTGCTTCTCGCCCTCGGACAGACGCTCCTTCGACAAGGCGTGCCCTGCTTCGCTATAGAGCGTGATCGCGAAGGTCGCGGGATCGATATGAATCCGCTCGACCATGGTCTGCTTGCGCAGCAGGTACCGGAACGATTCGGTGATCAAGTCGGACAGCCGATCGATCTTGCGCTCGGTCGCCCGTGCCAGGAACTCCTTCATCACGACACGCGTTTTGGCGGCCATGCGGGCCATTCGCTGCCGATCATCCTGGGCGAACTCCTCGCTTCGCCTCGCGCTCGGTGATCGCCTGGATCCGCGCCGTCCGGGCCTCCCAATCGGCCTTGCGCTCGTCCACCGTGCGGTCCAGTTGTTTCGCCTGGTCGTTGAGGGTCGTCATGCGCTCGGTGGCCGCGCGGAGGCGCTTGAGAAACTCGCCGATCCCCTCGTCCTCCGGTGTAATCGATTCGAGCCGCTCGACGTCTTTGGTCTGACGATCGAGCAGCGAACGTCTCGCCAGCAGCGTATCGGCCTCTCGGCGGAGTTCCGCCAGCTTCTGACTTCGTAGATGGTCGAGAAAGGACCGGGTGCCGGAGGTTAGCGAAAGCCGCGCAGCCGTCTCGTGAGCACTCAACGCGCGCGACTTCCGATCATCGGCAAGATGCTGTTTGACCTTTCGCAGGATTGCTGGCGCAGCCTTCACGTCGGTCAGCAACTCCAGCAGGTTTTCGTCCCTCTCGGTGAGGATATGCCGGACAACTTCGACGTCAGCCGCCAATCGCTCTCGCTCATCCTGTCGCTTGACACGTTCGAGAAGATCGCCCAGCAGGCAAAGGGGCAGCTCCGTGGCGGCAAGAGCAACCAGTCGGGACTCGCAATCGCCGACTTCATTCTTCAGCTCCTGTTGCCGGCGCTTGCGGTCGCCTCGTGCCTCCCAGTGTTTTCCGCCCGCGGCCGCAAACTCCTCTTCGAGCCGTTGCACCTCGGCTTCGGTGCGGCGCCGGATGTTTTCGAGCTCGCCGCGCTTCGTCCGCAACAGAGTGAGTTCAGACGCGAGCTGCTCGATTCCTCTCTCGAGATCGGCACGGTCCTCTCGGGGCATGGTGGCTTCCCGTTCCCTCGCCAGCTTCGCTTCCACGGCGCCGGCGTCGGCAATCAGGCGCTCGGCGATATCGAGGCCAAGGAGCGACTTGACCGCCGACCCCAGGACCTGGCTGCTCGTCTCGTCCTCGGCCAGGGAACGGATCTTCTCGGCGTCAAAAAAGAAGAGCTGCGAGACCTCGAGCGGGAAGAAGTCCTCGACGAGCTGGCTCCAGTGCTCGGAGTGCCAGCGATCGGGGACACCATCCAGCAAGACACGAAGCTCCTCCCGCACTTTGCCGCCGCTGCACATTCCAGGATCGATGGACCTCGTACACGTGCTCTTCACCGCCGGAAGCGTATCGAAACGAAAGCGAGACCCCGGCCCCGTCGCTCTCGCTGACGCCATGAGTGGATCGATTTGCGGAAGAACTCGTCGTAGGCCATGCCCGCCCGCTTCGAGCAACGCGCGCGAGCCCCGTAGAGTGCAAGCTGGATCGCGTCGAGCAGGGTCGTCTTGCCGGCGCCGTTGACGCCGCCGAAGAGCACGATCCCCCGCATGCCGGCGTTGCGCGGAGCGGGCAACGGAGTGAGGTCGAAGGTCTGTTCGCCGCGGAAGAGGCAGAAGTCCCGTAGCGTCACGTGCTCCAGAATCATTCCTGTCGACCCGAGCTCGATCGTTCGTCGTCTGTCAGATCCTCCCGAAAGAGCACCAGTTGCCGGCTCTGGTCGTCCTCCTCGGCTTTCAGCTTCTTGAGACGGTTGTCCCGTTCTGTCAGGACCTCGACGGCTTCCTTCTCGTCCTCGAAGATCGACCGCCTTGAGGCAGTTTTCGAGAGCATCGATGACGCCGACCCTGCGGGTCATCCCTCGGAACTCCTGCTCGACACCCAGGAGCGCGACCTGGGCGTCGAAGAGTACCTCGTCGCCGTTGCAGATCTCGCGGAGCAACTCCCAGTCGTCGGACCGCAGGGCATTTCCGTCCTCCCGCGGTTTGGGGAACGGCTCGCCGGTCACCTCTTCGTAGATCCGCGGGAGGCTATCGTCAAACTCATGCTTTTCATGAAGCCAGAGGCGGCGAATCTCGACCAGCTCTTCGAGGCTGATGAGCTGAATCTGGCGGAATTCTTCGGGCCCGTTCTGCCGTGCGCTCTGCTGGGCCTCGAGCACGCGCCTGAGCCAGTATTCGCGCGCCTCTTTCTTGTATGGCCCGGGAACCGTCCGGTCGTGAAAGAGCTGGACATGACCGTTCATCCGTCGGAAATCGCGCTTGTCGCGATCGGGCTCATCGAGCTCGTTGCGGAGCTCGAGGAGCGGCGTCATCCAGACCTTTTCCTCGTCGTTCTTGATCATCGCCTCCATCGACCGGTCCTTGTCGACGACAGTGCACACCCAGCAGCCGAACCGGCTGCTGCCGCAGCTCGGGGTGGTGCTATCGACGACCAGTGGGCATTCTCCGCCCTCGGTCGCACCCTGGTACATGCCCAGGAGCGATTTGTTGTCGTGCCCCCACGGGTTCTTCACTTGCATGAGGTAGAGCCAGACGTCGTCGTTGTTCCAATCCTCGATCGGCGTGTAGACGAGCGAGTTGGGCAGGCTGGCGTTGGGTACGAGCCGTTCGCGGACGCGGCGGCGCGGCATGTTTCTCGATGTTCGCGGCCCGCCTCTGGCTCTCGGCCTTGCGCGTGCCAAGGACGAGGATGGCCTCGCCGTACTTCTGCACAACGCCGCGGATGAACTTGTTAGACGGCTTGATCTTGAGCCGTTCGGTGCACCAGCGAAACTTCTGGCTCGGTGCCGGGTAGCCGCGGCCGATCAGGTTGACCCAGAACGAATCGGCGACCTCGGGCGTGAGCTTGTGGGGATGGATCGGCAGCTCCTGCTCGCGTGCTGCGTTCTGCATGCGGTCGAGCGAGGTTTCGACCCAGCGCGAAACCAGCGGTTGCTCGACCAGCGTATCCGTCGAGATCACGTGAATCGGCTTGGTGCGCTCGGCGGCCGGGAGCTTGCGGATGGCCAGCCAAACGAGCTGGAGCGTGGCGCTCGAATCCTTGCCGCCGCTATAGCCGACCACCCAGGGAATGGCGTCGGCCAGGTAGAGCTCGCGAATCTCCTCGCACGCGGCCTCAACCGATTTGGCGAGGCCCAATCTCCGAAACACCGACCGAGGCGAGCGCGGCACGACTCATGATCCCAAGGCAATTCGTCATGAAATGTTGGAAGTCAAATACTGACTTCCAGAATATAAACGTTGACTTCCAAACTGTCAATCGAGGAGAATGTGTCTGTCAGAGCATCTGACAGGAGTTGCTTCACGTTATGAGGCCGGTTTACCTGGACTACAACGCGACAACGCCGATAGACCCGAGAGTGTTCGAGGCGATGCGGCCCTACTATCTGGCGAAAGTTGGGAACGCCGGCAGCCGAACCCATGTCTACGGTCAGAACGCAAGAGACGCCGTGGATCTCGCCCGCGGCCAGGTTGCGGCGATCATTGGTGCCAAGTCCGAAGAAATCATCTTCACGAGCGGCGCGACCGAGAGTAACAACATTGCTCTGCTCGGCTTGATGCGGCACGGCGTAAAGGCCGATCGCAGGCATATCCTTGCATCCGCCATTGAGCACAAGGCAGTCCTCGAGCCACTCGGCAGGCTTCGTGAATTCGGCTTCCTTGTCGAACTCGTCCCAGTCACTCCGGGCGGCTACGTCGAACCCGACGCCGTCCGGGAGCGGCTGCGACCGGACACTCTCGTTGTGTCGATCATGCACGCGAATAACGAAACGGGCGTTCTCCAGCCCGTGATCGAGATCTCCAGCTTGCTGGTCGGATCAGGGGCGTTATTTCACACAGACGCCGCCCAGACGTTCGGCAAGGAGGTCGAGGTGCTCCGGCGGGTCGAATGTGATTTCATGTCTGTCAGCGGTCACAAGATTTATGGCCCTGCGGGGATTGGTGCTCTCTACGTCCGTCGGTGCGGATCGGGACGGACTCCGTTGACGCCGCTCATGGAAGGAGGGGGCCAGGAGAAGGGGCTGAGGCCAGGCACCCTGCCGGTGCCCCTGATCGTCGGACTCGGGAGAGCAGCGGAGCTGGCGGGGCAGGAGTATCAGCAGCGAAATCATCAAGCCGCCAGGCTGAAGAGAGAGTTTCTGGGTGCACTGAAGGCCGTCGATCATCGGATCAATGGGGATTTGAGCGAGCATGCAGTCCCATGTGGTCAACGTCAGCTTCCCGGGGGTGGACAGCGAGGCCCTCATGTTGGCTTTGCGATCGCAAATTGCGATCTCCAACGGGGCAGCCTGCACATCGTCAGGCCACTTCCCGAGCCATGTGCTGAGATCGATGGGTCTGTCTGAAGACCTTCTTGCCTCGGCAGTACGCCTCTCTTGGGGACCCGGCGTGAAGGGGATCCCGCATCGGGCCTTGATCGAAGCAGTCTCGAAGCTCAAGTGCTAGACTCTTCGGCAGGCGCGGCACAATCAAAGCGCGCGTCCGGTCGGCAACACACCTCAAACGAATTGTCAGCGAGCTGTTCATGGCTGGGTTCGAACTTCACCTGCCAGCGATCCGTGGCAAGCAGTCGGGCCATGACTTCTACCTGGTCATGTGCCCGCTCCGGCTCCTTCCGCGTCTTTTTCGGTTGGAGGAAGAGGGGATCCAACCCGAACTTCAGGCTCAGAGGGTGCTCAACAAAGGACGAATCCCCGAGATCGCCCGATACATCACGGAGAATCCGGAATGCTACATTCTGTCTTCGATCGTTGGCTCTATCGATCGGGAAGTCCTGTTCGAGCCGGCCCCAGGCCACACAGGTAGCGCCGGCTTGGGGATTTTGAGGCTCCCGATTTCGGCTCGTCTTTTAATTCACGACGGCCTTCATCGCCGTGCCGCCATTGAAACGGCGTTGCGGCTCAAGCCTGGCCTCGGAGACGAGACCATATCGCTCGTCTTGTACGTCGATCCCGGGCTTCGGAGATCGGAGCAGATCTTCTCTGACCTGAAACGCCACGAGTCTCGGTCGTCTCGCTCCCAGGGAATTCTCTGTGACAGCCGGGACGAATTGGCCTTGATCACGAAGGAAGTGATCCATCGCGTGGATGTTTTCGAGGGCATGACGGAGATGGTCCGCAGCAAGATCTCCAACCGTTCGCTCAAGCTCTTCACGTTGAGCGGGATCTACCACGCTACGAAAATACTGCTGTCCCAGAAACAACGGACACCGTTCGCTGAGAAGCTTGCCGCGGCAACCGACTTCTGGACCGAGGTCGCACGCAATATCCCCGATTGGGGCCGCGCAAGAGACGTGAGGTCACGCCGGCGGCTCTACGCGCAACATGCGTCCACTCCCACGCGATTGCTCTTTCAGCGCTGGCCAGGGCCGGGAAATCCCTTCTCCAAATCGAGCGTGGGAAGTGGCGCAAGCGATTAGCGCGCCTCCGGAAACTTGACTGGTCAAGGTCGAACAAGCAGCTCTGGGAGGGAAGAGCCATGATCGCCGGCCGATTGTCCAAGGCAAATATCAATACAATGTTGAGTGGAAACATCGTCAAGCGGCAGTTAGGGTTCCCGCTCACACTCGAGGAGCAGGACGCGGAAGACCAGTTGAAAGCGGACGAGAGGAGCTAATCGCGGCCGAGGAACTTCTTTTTTCGATGCCAGTCGAGGTGGTCGGGATCAGGAAAGAGGGCGGGATTGCTGGGCAGGCGGATTAGCCGACCGTGATAATCGGATAGCGGCTTCTGGTCGGGGCTGTGTTCCGTGAACCGGCCGAGAGCGACCTTCACGGTGTAGTCGTCGTCGATCGTCCAGAGCCCGTTGTCAAAGAGCCAATGGGCGTTCTTGCAGAGCGCGATCCCGTTCCGGATGTCGTTGTTCCTCGAGTCAGCGAATTGATGGATGTGCGCGGCGTCGATGATGCTGCCCGACGTAATGGTCAAGAGACGGTAGCCCGTCAACGCACAAGTATAGTTATACAGAGAGACGATGTTGAGCCGGAATCGGGCCTCTCGGCCCTGTTTTTCCGCATCCTCGGGTGACTGGTGCATGGAAGCGCTCGCGACTTCGTCCTCGCCAGGAACCGGCAGACCCAACAGCGAACATAGCGCCACACGCTCGTCGGGCGGAAAGTAGTTGCAGATTAGTACTCGGCGTGCCTCTTCCCGGAAGGCCATGTCGCTCACGCACGCCTCGAAGTCCCGATTAAACGCTGCGGCACGTGTCAAGCGACGGTCGGGTGAGGAGCTCCCATCTTCGCCGAGAGCTTTCCAGCAACCGGCGCTTTGCAAGTGATGGAAGGGGTATCGAACATCGGGCTTTTGAGTGCGGCGATGTGCCACCACGCTCCAATATGTGCAGAATCGAAAGGCAAGTTCCGGCGTCAGGGGGAGCATTCCCTTCGGCAAGAGTTGCTGCTCGGCTAACTCGATGATCACGAGAAGGAGTAGGGGCTTGTGAGGCGCCGGGCTGCCCTTTCGGTCTATCTTGAGTTTCGCGAACTTTGCAAGCCACCGATCTCGAGTAACCTGGTCCATCGGATTCTTCTCAGTCATTGTCCAAGCGGTCATCGGCCATCCCAAGTGGCGCATTCGCGTCGCGCTCGCAGATACCCCGGCACCAAATGACAACCGACGACGGTGCTCGTGGTCCCATGCAATCGTAACCGTCGCAATGGCCTAGCCAGCGCACGCCAGCTACGAATATTGCCCCATCCCCTTGATAACATTGCGTACCCCACCTTGCGGTTCAGTTGCATCCCCGAAGAAGCGAGGGATAAGATGCACATGAGCATGCATCACGGTCTGTCCGGCAGCCTCGCCGACGTTCACGCCGACATTGAAGCCGTCTGGCTGGTGCTCTGCAGCCAACCGAGACCGCATTCGGAAGAGCATCTCAAAAACCGCTTCCAATTCGGTGGACGACAAGGCAAAGAAGTCGCAAACGTGTCGCCTTGGGATGACAAGTGTGTGGCCGGGCGAGACTGGAAACGCGTCTGCGAGCGCCATCGCCAACTCGTTCTCATCTAGCACCCGCGCCCGCTCCGGATGACAGAACGGGCATTCAAGGCTCATTGAGTCGCTCATAATACCTGCTGATGCTTTCTTCGCAGATAGCGCGGAGTCTCTCAAGGTCGTCCGTTCTCAATTGGCGCCACAGGCTCGGCTCGAAACGAACGAATGCAAGGTCACGGTCGTATCTCAGGTAGCCACGCCGCTCAAATTTCTCGAAGGGCATGCCAAGCATCACTCGCTGAATCTCGGATTCGTCCAAGGCGTCGACATTGGCCATGCGCGCATTCGCCTTCTCGACCGGGAGTCCTGATACTTTCCAGAGCCTGGTAAAACTGCCGGAACTTTGCGACGGCATCCGCAAGCCTTGCGCGTCCTTGCATGTCAATGCAATCCAGGATAGCGAGCAGCATGACCGGTTTGTATGACGCGGACATGTCCATTTTGTCGTCCGCATACTGAAGGAACAGGTTCTTGATGTTGTGTGGCGCAATCTTCGGCAGTCCGAGCGCTTGGCGAACTTCGTCGACGCGGTCACGAGTGAAGTAGTGATAGATCCGGTCGCCGAGCGTCACGCTATGGTCCGGGCGCACTTCTTCGCGTTCAATCGCGCGGCGCACCACTCCTTCGGAGGCCGCCAATTCGAGTTCCAGTTCGGTTACAGAAAGCATGCCGGCGACGGTTTCCTGCCAATTGAAGAGGTCAATCTCCTGGTAAGCCTTGGCCCACAGCCCGATATCGATGACCGTTGTGGGACGGTCACCCCGGCCGATCGCTTCATCATCGGCGCGCTTCAGTTCGTCCGGCGCAAGTACGAAGCCGCCAGGGCGATACTTCGTGCTTCCGATGACCCGGTGGAGGTTGAGCGACTGGTTGTATTTGGACGCGTTGTCCACGAAATCGACGACGACAAGGCATTCCTTTCCCGGTGCTTTTCGCGTGCCGCGGCCAATCTGCTGCATGTAGATGACCTTTGACAGCGTTGGACGCGCCATCAGCAACACCTCGACGTCGGGACAATCCCAACCTTCGTTGAGGATATCGCATGCGCAAAGCACACGCAGATCCCCGTTGTGGAATGCTGTCATGTACTTTTCCCGGTCGACTCTCGGCATTCGACCAGAAACCGATCGCGCGGCGACACCTGCGCGGCGAAAAAGCTCCGCCAGGTCCTCGCCGTGCCGGACATTGACGCAGAACGCCACGGCCTTCCGTCCGGGCACGTGGTTCAAATACGTTTCTACGATCAGGCGATCACGAGGTGGCACGAAGATCGTTTCCTCAAGGTCTTTGCGGTTGTACTGAATTTGATTGAACCGGATCCGGCTGAGATCGACGTTTGTGAGCACTCGGAAAGCGCGAATCGGAGCAAGCTCGCCGCGCTCGACGGCCTCCCGTAGAGTCAAGCGGTGTGCACTATCGCGAAAGATCTCAAGGATTGACTGGCCGTCCGCGCGGTCTGGCGTTGCGGTCAGGCCCAATACGAAGTCCGGCCGAAAGTGACCGAGCAGCCGCGTGTACGTCGGTGCAGCCGCGTGATGAGCTTCGTCGATGATGAGGTACTGGAACGCGATCCGCGGGAAATCTTCCAGGTGCTCGGCTATGCTTTGAATCGATGCCGCGATGTTGTGCTCTTCGAAGTCACGCACGTCGCCCATGAACAACCCCGCGGACGCTTCGGGCCAGAGGTTTCGTAGACTGTCGTACGCTTGCGTCACCAGTTCCCGGCGGTGAGCAACAAACAGAGTTCGGCCGCCGAGTCGCTGAGCGTCGCTAACGGCCACGATTGTCTTTCCCGCGCCCTGCGCGTGTGTCAAAAGTGCAATCGTCTTGCCGCTCGCCCGCATCTGTTCCAGACAGTCGAGCGCGTCCTTTTGGTGCTGACGAAGTTCAAAGACCTCGCCGCTCTGCTTCGGCAAAAAATCATCGAACGAGACCAGACTCGGGATGCTCTCGAGGAACAAGGCAAGTTGATCTTTCACCCGCTGCGGTTCGTGCATCAACTCGCGGTCCGTCCAGCGAAAGACGCGCCAGCCCTGATGGACCAGACTGTTCTGGCGGAGCAGGTCGTCCTCAAACTTGTCAACAGGTATCGCGCTCGGCAGATGCCACGTCAGGCCGTCGATTTCGAAGGCGATTTTTTCGTCGGCCGCTCGGAGTGCATAATCGATGGAACGGCCCGTGCCGTAAATGTCCTCGATCGCATACTCATGGACGAGCAGTTGGACTTTTTCGAGGCCGAAGACCTGGGCGAACAGCTCGACGAAAACGTCCTCGGGAGCACTGGCGAGAGCCTGCCGTTCATTGATTTCCATCATCGTGACGACTCCACAGGATTCGATAATCACCAGCGGCGAACGGGTACCCCGGTTTGTAATATGGACGATTGACGAACGCGTTCGCGCCGCCCGCCTATTCCTGAGCTCGAGTACGGTCATGACGTCGTGATGGGCGAGATCGCGTTTCGGTCACTATTCAGCTTCGCGAACACGCAGGCCGTTTCTCTCCCATAACCTGTTCATCGGATTCTTCTCGGTCATCAATCGAGCGGTCTTCCTTCGCGACGGCCGCCTTTTTCCGGCGATGCTGAGACGCCTCGGCTCCAGATGACGCGGCGGCGGCGCTCGCTGGCGCTTGTTATGGTAGCCGTGGCATCGGTCTCCGATCAAACCCTGCCCCCCGTAACGCCTTGAGGGCCTGCAGAAACGTCGAGCATGAGACAGCCGGAACCAAACGTGCGCGGCACCTGGTAAAGCTCGGCTACACGGTGGTCCCCGGTCAGCACGTTCCCAAAACTCAACGGAGGCATCCCGGCTCTCGGGCGGCTATCAGGGCCAGATGAATTTCCGCGATGACTTCATTCAACAGATCTACGAGCCAGGGGACGAGTGCTCGTTGTGGTCGCCAGAGCAAGCCGCGAGCCTGGGGTATATCCGACACTGGCGTGTCAGTTGGGAGGCCGGCCCGGCCGAGTGGGGCGTTCTGCTCACGCTCGGCGAAAGCATGTGGCTCACGGAATTCGATCTGAGTCACGATCATCGGCCGGAGGTGATTCTCCAGCGCGGAAACGGCTGGTTCACCGAGCCGCATTTCCGCTTCGATATTGGATTCATCGAGCACGCGGGGAGAACCGCTACCTCCTGACAAGACTCAAGATTCAGTGGCTTTTGCCGATACCGTGGTGCGGATCGACGACTTCGGCCAGGCGGGAGAGGGTTGAGGTGTCCTGGTCCGCGGACCGATCCGCGCGAGTATCGGCTGCTGGTCGCGCCTTTCGATTCAACGCCGCTCTTGGTTTCGCGGGGCCTACGCGTTCCGGTCGGCGGCGATGAAATCGCGAACGATGAGGCTCC
Source organism: uncultured Isosphaeraceae bacterium (assembly GCA_963781785.1). GTDB lineage: Bacteria > Planctomycetota > Planctomycetia > Isosphaerales > Isosphaeraceae > CAWAHD01. Next base: position 4,938,077 of record CAWAHD010000002.1, read on the forward strand.
CGGATACCCCCCTCGCTGGAGTCGGACGACCTCATAAGTTCTGGTTCAGGAGGCGCACCGCGCGGACAAAGCTGGGTAGGTAGGGCTTGAGCACCTCCGGGTCTAGCTTGCCCAAGACCTCGAACGACCGCTTGCCCTTGGTGTAGGCGTTTGTGCAGTTCTTCGTGGCGGTTTGGAGCCTGGTCTGCACGTCGTCCCGCGCCCGCGACTCGACGTTCGCCAGGGACGGAAGAGCCGATGGTTGCAGCTTCCGTCCGTAGTGCTGGGCAAGCGCTGCACGGTCAACGACGATCCACGTCTCCATGCACGTCGTCATCAGCAGCACCTGCCCGTCGTCCGCTTCGCGCGGACGGCTCCAGCCGTCCCGAGCTGTAAGGTGCGCCCAGGCTGCCTCGTTGTCGGCCACAGGGTCTTCACAGTCGATCAGCAGCGCCACGTATTCGCCGTCTGCGGCAGTCTCGTTGGCGGTCTTGAAACGATCGAACGCAGTTCCGCGCCCGCCGCAGGCGACCAGCTTGGGCATCCGGCCGGCGAAGCCACACTTCGCCAGGAGCTTGCGGAAACCCTTCGCGGCAGCGAATCTTGAGCTGGGTGGAATCGCCGCCGCCTTCCAGATAGATTGTGCTCACCAGCGCGTTCCCCCAAGTTGGCCGTCCATCCAAAGGTGGCCGAGGCGATAATTCTCAAGCCATACGGCCAGGGCTTCCGGATCGGGTCGCCGCAGGGTCGTCAATCCCTCGTGCTTCTCGCATACAATGACTGCCCCTGGCAGTTCGGTGAGGGCGTCCACAAGTATCTCCGAATGCGTCGTCACGATGAGCTGGGTCCGGTCGGACGCCGCCACAAGCAGGTCGGCTACCATCGGCAAGATATCTGGATGCAGCCCAAGTTCCGGCTCCTCGATGCCGATCAGGGGCGGCGGCTCCGGGTCGCACAGGATCGCCAGCAGGCACAGGAAACGGACACTGCCGTCCGACAGCCGTGTCGCCGGAATCGAAAAGTCACCCTCCGAGAAAAACACCTGGACCGTGCCGCCCTCGATGCTCACGTCGAAATCGGTTAGCCCTTCGTAGAGATGCGCCAGACCGGTTACCAAGGCCGCCTTCGTCTTGGGCTGGCGTCGCAGGCGGTTGACGAACATGCCGAGGTTCGAAAAGTCCTCTTCCAGGCGATCCGTGCGCAAGTCGGCCTTCTGGGGCTCGCGGAACACTGTGTTCCGTCCGAACGCCCACTCCCGGTAAAGCCGAATGCGGTCATACACGGTTGCCAGGCGCGTGATTTCCGGGAAGCTCTCCGGATCCTGCCGCTGGGCCAGGATGGATGCGTCGGCCGCAACGTCGTCCCGGTTCAACTGCCGTTTCCTTCCGCTGACGGTGTTGATAACCGGCCGTCCGCGGCCGTAGTGGTAGAACAGATACGGCTTGTCCTTGCCCTTGGCCGGCGGGACGTTCTCGATCCGCTCGTCCACGAGCCGGAAAGACTGCTGCTCCTTGCACAGGGCAATCATATGCCGCAACGGCCAGTCGTCCGATCGCGCTACAATCGCTTCCACAGAGGCCGGATTCTTCGGGCGGCCCTTCCAGATCCACTCGGCAATTCCGCCGCCGCGGGCAATCACCGGCCGGAATCCCTCCCGGTTCGGGCACGTACGGAGCAGCGCGATGGATTCCAGCAGGTTGGACTTGCCGGAGCCGTTAGGCCCGATCAAGACGTTGAGACTTTTCAGTTCCAATGGCTGATTATCCGGTCCGAATGACAGGAGATTGCGCGGCGTGACCGCGTGGAGCAGCACGGAGCCACTCTGGTCAGTTTTTCCCATCGACATCTCCGCGCATCGGTCTGCCGAATGAAACGCACTCGAGAATTCTATTCAGAGCAATCGCCAGTCGCTGGGAAGACCGGAGACTGCGGTGCCATGCGCGGTCCCGATCAACGACAGCACCTCGCGATTGCTCATTTTAGGCGTGTCGGAACAGACCGCCAATGCGGAGATCGGCGATCCGATTCCTTTTCCCGCCCGGAGCGAAGCCGGAATCCTGAATCTGAAGCTCGAAATCCGACAACTGACAACCACAACCGAAGGATGAAGGGCAGATGAGCGACCGATCGAACGCCGTTGGCCTCGGACGATCCTCCCGCTAGAATCAAGTGGATCGCTTCCCAGTCGCGGGCCGCGTTCATCCTTCGTTACTGTTTGATGGCGGTGAAGCAATGATGGTCACAGAAGCGATCCCCGTTACGATCTCATCCGAGGCGCGGGCGTTCCTCGACCAAGTTGGTCAGCGGGCGGAGTTCGAGACCATGATCGAACGAGCCAGACACGTCGTGCCGGGCCTCAAGTCGATCGAAATCGTGCTCGACGACGCGACCGAGGAGACTCCGCCCGGGGTGGTGCTCTGGACGCACCGCCACGAGAGCGGGCCGGGGAACGATCCGACGCATCGAAACTGGATCGACTGGATGGCCGCGACGTTCCCGCCTGAGGTCTGCCAGAATTTCACACTTCTGACGGTCTACCACGACAATGGACGGTAGGGCGTTTAAGGATCAAGGAAAACGGAGCGAATCCGAAATCCGAGTCGTCGAGAACTCAGATCGCGTCGGGGGATTGAATGCGCGGGTCCGCATCCGGATGCGAGCGGACCTTGCTCTGAATGAAATCCGGAGCTATGGCCAGTCCCCTGTACGACTTCATTCAACAGACTTACAGCCCCGCGGACGAGTGCTCGTTGTGGTCGCCAGAACAAACCGCGAGCCTGAGGTATATCCCACACTGGCGTGTGAGCTGGGAGGCCGGCCCGGCCGAGTGGGGCGTTCTGCTCACGCTCGGCGAGAGCATGTGGCTCACGGAATTCGATCTGAGTCACGATCATCGGCCCGAGGTGATTCTCCAGCGCGGAAACGGCTGGTTCACCGAGCCGCATTTCCGCTTCGATATTGGATTCATCGAGGACGTGGGGCGAACCAAAGCCTCCCGACCACACGCACGATTCAGTGACTCTCGCCGAAACCGTGGTGCGAATTGACGACTTCGGCCGTGCGAGCGAGGGTCGAGGTGTCCTGGTCCGTGCTGGTGCTCGAAATCGGCTGTGAAATCTGGTTCTCCCGCACTCTTGATGATTAGGGGATGCCGACCGGCACAACCTTCGTCGTTGTCCGCAGGTTTCTCGATCGTCCATCGGCCGAGACGTGCGACGCAGATTGTCGTGTAGAGAACTGGCAGACCCGCCTGAGGAGGCTGAGAGGTGGGCGCCTGCTGGGCCGATTCTTGGCGGGCAGTCGCGAGCACAAACTTTCGCGGGAGCGAAAGGCGACAATCGATGCACGTACTTTCGCGGGAGCGAAAGGCGACTCTGGGATGCACCACCTGGCCAATCTGGGCGGATGCCCTGCGCGATCAAGCGAATTGATGCGCAATGCCTGCCCTCTGCGGGCTCGACGTCGCGTCGAGAAGGTCGTCAGCCATCCCAACCATTGGGGAGATTGCCCGTACCCGATTCATTCGTTGCGCGCGCCCAGGTCAGCCGATTGAATTTGTGGTCGCACATCGCCTTCGTCACGGCCGTGCCATTCAGCCAGGCTCGTTGACTCGCTCGGCCCATTCGAGCGGCGGTTGCGGTACTTGTTCTTGCTCCGAAGGGACTGTTTGGGCTCGGAATCTTGTGTTATCCTAGCCAATGCGGATAACGGTCGATGCCCGGCAATCAGATACAGTGGTAACGATGCGATGGATGCTCTAGCTGCGAGTCTGGACAAGAAGCTCAGAGAATGGAGCCCGGAAACCGCGAAAGAGGTCCGCAGCCAACTGGTCGAGATCATCGAACTGGCCGACCGAGGGCTCCTCGATATCGTTCGGTCTCGCAAAGTGGAGCAGGAAGTGCTGGACCTCCTCGATGAGCCCTCGACCCGGTAAAGTCTGGCTGGCGGACCTCGGCATCGCGGCCAGGTTTCGACCGGTCGTCATCGTTTCTCGCCAAGACCCGAACCCACCGCGGGCCTTGGCCATCTACGTGCCAATCACCACCCAGGATCGAGAGAGCCCGTACCAAGTGAAGCTCCTCAAGTCGCGATTCCTCCAGGAGGGCTCGGTCGCCAACGTCCAGGGGATTGGATCATTGCCGACGATTCGACTCGGCCGGCGACTCGGCACGCTCCCCACAGAGACCCTGGACGAGATCAAGAGAGCCATCGCCTGGGCTCTGGTGCTCGATCTCCCAGACAGCTCACCGTGACCCTGACGGGCATTGGTCAAGGCATTCTTGCTGGGCAGTTGCAAGAACGTACCTTCGCAGAGCGAAAGGCGACAATCGATGCACGTACTTTCGCGGGAGCCAAAGGCGACTCTGGGGTGCACCACCTGACCAATCTGGGCGGATGCCCCGCGCGATCAAGCGAATTGATCCGCAATGCCTGCCCTCTGCGGGCTCGACGTCGCGTCGAAAAGGTCCTACTTCCTGTTCCTTCCCGTTCCTCCCGGGCTCAACCGCGCGTGATGCCTTTCAATTTCGTCGGGATGGTGAAAACCGTATCGGTTGCCTCCAGCAAAACACCCGCTGTACTGGAGACGCCGTTCGGGAGCGAGGCGGTGACCCGGATCTGGCCCCCATTCGCAAACGACGGTTTCCCCTTGACCGTCAAGGTGACGGAATTGGTCGACTGGTTATAGGCCGCGGTGAACTTGACCGGTTCCAGCACGGTCCTCCTCTTACGCTTGACTCGCTTGATGACCGCCCGATCGACCTGATAATTGGCGGCGAGACCGGCGGTCGACCGATCCATCGCGGTGCTGTAATCGAGCGCAAATCCGACAAACACGAGCTTGCCTGACGGGTCCCCTTGCTTGGCGGTCTTCCGCGGTGTGACAACTTCCCCGAGTCGGGCCGTCGGTGCCGGGGGCCGGAGGCCGCTCTCGAAGGCGCCGATATCCACCGTGCCGTTGACAACGCGGGCAGATCCGCGCTGGTCGGTTGTCGTACCCGGGGGGATGCCGGCGACACTGCCAGTCGCGATGGCGGGGCTGCCGCTCAGGAGGGCCATGGTCTCTGTCGGGCCCCCGTTATCCTGCAGGGAGCCGAGGAGAGGATCGAGGTTGAGCAGGTCAGCGGCCACAAAGCCGCTGACACCCGATGAGTTGCCTATGAGGTTGTAGCCCTTGCTGGCGACGGACCCAAGAATATCTGGTCCGTACGGCGCGGTGTTGGTGGCGATGATCGTGTTGGCGACGGTCAACGTGCCCTCGTACTTGTAGATGCCGCCGCCGGCGTTCGAGGCCGAGTTGCCCGCGAGAGTGGAGTCGGTCACCGTCAGCATGTGATCGTTATCGATGCCGCCGCCGTCCACGGCCGAGTTGCCGGCGAGAGTGGAGTTGGTGATCGTCAGCGTGCCATCGTTAGCGATGCCGCCGCCGACCCCCGAAGCCGAGTTGCCCGCGAGGGTGCAGTTGGCGACCGTCAGCGTGCCATCGTTCTCGATGCCGCCGCCGCTGCCGTCCTTGGCCGAGTTGCCCGACAGGGTGCAGCTCGTGAGCGTCAGCGTGCCATCGTTATCAATGCCGCCGCCGGTTGAGGAACTGCCGTCGGCGATGGTCAGTCCGGAGATGGTCGCAGTCACGCCGCGTTTGACGACGAACAGCGTATAGAACTCGTTGCCGCTGACCGTGAGACTGTATGCTCCAGGGCCGAGGATCTGGACGTCGCTGGCGATCGCCGGCAAGGGGCTCGCCAGAACGATCAGGTCGCTGGCGGTGAAGGTGATGACGCTGCCTCCGAACTGGTTGGCGTTAGCCAGGGCCGAGCGCAGCGAGCCGCCGCCGCCATCAGCCGTGCTGGAGACAAGGTACACCTGGACTTCGAAGGCACCGATATCCACTGCACCGTTGACGGTACGCGGTAGTCCGCGCTGGTCGGTCGTGATGCCCGAGGGGATGCGGGCGACACTGCCGGCGCCCCTGGCCGGGCTGCCGGGCAAGAGGGCCATGGTTTCTGTGGGGCCGCCGTTATTCTGCAACGGGCCGAGCAGAGGATCGACGTTCGTCAGGTCGGCGGCCACGAAGCCGCTGCCGCCCGACGAATTGCCGATCAGGTTGTAGCCCTCGCTGGTGATGGCGCCATCCACATCAGCTCCCGACGCGGCGGTGTTCTGGGCGACGATCGTGTTGGCGAGCGTTACCATGCCCCCGAAGGTGGCGATGCCGCCGCCGGCGAGCGCCGAGTTGCCCGCAAGAGTCGAGTCGCTGACCGTCAATGTGCCATCAGAGTTCGAGATGCCGCCGCCGCCGGTACCGCCCTTGGCCGAGTTTCCCGAGATCGTGCAGCCCGAGACCGTCAGATTGGCATAATTGGTGTTGTAGATTCCGCCGCCACCACCTGAGGCCGAGTTGCCCGAGACAATCGAGTCCGTGATCGTCAGTCCACCGTGGTAGTCACCCTGATCGTACTTGTTATAGATGCCGCCGCCGCCCGAGGCCGAGTTTCCCGAGATCGTGCAGTTGCTGACGTTCAGCTCGGCAAAGAAGTTCGACATGCCGCCGCCGTGGTCGCCCGCCGAGTTGTCTGAGATTGTGCAGTTGGTGGCCGTAAGTTTGGCAATGTTGCTGTTATAGATGCCGCCGCCGCCCGAGGCCGAGTTTCCCGAGATCGTGCAGTTGGTGGCCGTCAGATTGCCATAATTGTAGATGCCACCGCCGCCGTTCTTGGCCGAGTTTCCCGAAATCGTGCAATTGGTGACCGTCACCTTGGCATAATGGTAGTTGTAGATGCCACCGCCGCGGTCGTCGGCCGAGTTTCCCGAAATCGTGCAGTTCGTGAGCGTCAGATTGCGATCATTGTAAATGCCGCCGCCGCGACTGCCCCGGTCGCCCGAGATGGTGCAGTTGGTGACCGTCAGCGTGCCGTCGCTGAAGATGCCGCCGCCGGTTGAGGCACTGCCGTCGGCGATTGTGAGCCCGGTGATGCTCGCGGTCAGACCTTTATTGATGCCGAACACCGTGCTGGCATCGTTGCCGCTGATTGTGAGCACGCCGGCCCCCGGCCCGTCGATCTCCAGGTCTTCCGTGATGTTCAGCTCGCCGCTGGTCAGCGTGATGGTGCCCGTGACACCACTCGCGAACTCGATCGTGTCACCGGGGCTGGCACTGCCGATCGTGGCGCGCAACGATCCAGGACCGCTATCGCTCGTGTTGGAGACGATGTCGGTGCTGAGCAACGTTCGATCTTCGAGCACTTCGAGCCGCGGACGGGAAGACCGGCGGCCGACCTGGGCGGGCCGCCGGCGGTGGCGGCCGCGCTCCCGGAGGAAGTTCGTCATCCCGGCTGGGAAGGCTGTGGAAAGCGGCATCGGAGGCGTCTCCAGCTCGAGTAATCCCTACTGTGAGAACCGCGCGGCGCGGCGGTTTGTCCACAGGCTGGACGTTCTTGGGCACAGCTTTTCTTTTGACGTGGCGCGGAACTGATGCGCTGTTCCACCAGACCCATCCCTCGCGCCCTACCCGGTGAGACCGTGGCATTGCTTGTGCCGTAGGTCAGGCTTTCCAGCCTGACGTCCATTGCGCGGTGCCTTGAGCGGGCCGCCCGGCTTCTACCGCGGATCGGCGAAGACGTTATCCGGGAGTGGAACGAGTGGGATGGCGAGCATCGCCTCGGCCTCGGCGCGGAAGCCGGCCAATTCTTTGGCGTTTTGGTCGGCCAAGTCGTTCTGGTGCCCGATCCAGCGCACGGCGCGGTCGTAGCAGGCGCGGGCTTGACCACGATGCCCCAGCCCCTCGTGGGCCATGGCGAGGAAGACGAGGTCGAAGCCCTCGAACTGCCCGTGATTGGCGGCCAGGCTCCGTTCCAAAGTCGCGAGCGCAGCGTCGTACCGCCCCATGCGGTACTGGACGACCCCCAGCGTGTTGAGGAAGATTCCCTGATGAGGGTTCAGTTCTGCCGCGCGCTCGACGAATCGCAGCGCGCGAGCCAGGTCGCGCGCGGATTCGGGACCGTTCGCCAGCTCCCAGGCCCGGTTGTTGCAACACATCGCCAGCAGATCTCGGATCGTGGGTTGGTCCGGCTGGAGCACCCGCGCGGCCTCCAGGTCGGCGATCGCCGGCTCATACTGCTGAAGGGACGCGTGCGCCTCGCCCGAGCCGCGCGCAGGTGCGCATCGTCGGGCCGCCGGCGGATGGCCCGAGTGAAGTCGTCGATCCCCTCGCGGGTGCGCCTGAGTTGGACCAAAGCATGACCGCGATGGTGACGGGTCTCGGCGTCAGTGGGATCGTGCTCGAGTTGCGCGGTGTATCGTTTGAAGAGCGCCTCTGGCGCCTCGGTGAAGTGCTCGATGTGTCCGGCCAGCGGTCCATAATCGACCTGGAGCGGGGGCAGCGGCGGGGCCGAGACTTTGGCCGGGTCGTCGCCGGAATAGGCCGGCGTATCCCAGTCGAGGCCCATCGCGGCAAGATGGGCGCGGATGGCCCGCAGGTCCCAGATGTGCACGGCCGGGCCGTCTCGGGTGCTCACGACCAGCCGCGACCCGTCGGGGCTGAAGGCCGCCGCCCACACACCGCACTCATCAGGGCTTTCCAGCCGCGCGATGGTGCGGCCCGTCTGATTCTCGACCAGGCGGATCACCCTGCTGGCATCCTGGACCGCCAGCAGGTTTCCATCGGGAGAAAACGCGAGTCCACGGCCGCCGATTTGCCGCGGTTCGCGCCAGGTTTCGGTTTCCCAGAGCCGGCAGGGAGGGTTTCGCGTCAAGAGCCATTTTCCGTCGGGGCTGAACTCAACGCGGACAAGCCCGTCGATCTCCAGATGCGCGACACGCGCGGAGTCGCGAATTCGCCAGACCTCGGCGCCGGTCTTGCCGTGGCTGCCGGTTACCACGAATTCCGCGTCCGGACTGACGGCCACTGACCGGACGTCATCGAGCGGCCGCACTGTGAACGCGCGCTCGGGCGTTTGGACATAGACCGTGTCGACTCCGGCCAGGGCCACGACCCGACCCGACCGGTCTTCCGCGATCTCCTCGGATCCCCTCCGCAACGGCAGTGGGCTGGGCGGACCGACGCGAAACTCACCGCGGTCGGGATCGAGCCGGACCGGCCACCGCTGTACGCCAATCGACCCGCTGGTGAGCAAGTCGCCCGAAGCTTCAAAGAGCAAGTTCTCGGCTCCGCCGATCGGCAGAAAGGCGAGTTCCGTGCCGCGGGCAATGTCCCAGAGCACCACGCCCCGGCTCGTGCCCACGGCCAGCACCCGGCCATCCCGGTGGATCCGCACGCTCGCATAACCCAGCTCCTGACCGGGATCGTGAGCCAGAGTCCGATACTCGAGCGCGGCTCGACCTCGTAGGTCGTCAGTTGGTCGTCGAGGCAGAGGACGATCCGACCGTCATGGCTGAAGTGGCCATCGATCACGGAGGCGCCGGGCTCGCTCAGCCAGGGCCGGCCCAGGATCGGGTCCCAGAGCCGCGGCCGCCCGTCCCAGCCGTTGCTGGCCAGCAACGTGCCGGAGGGGTCGAAGCCCGCGCTCAGGCCCCCATTGGTATGCCCCTCGAGCGTCGCCCGCCGAACGCCCGACGCGGTGTCCCAGAGGTGGATCTTGCAGTCCTCGCCCGGTGTCGCCAGCGTGGTACCGTCGGGACTCCATGCGACCGTTGCCATCGAACGTAACGGGATCGAGCGGATGATCCGGCCGGTCTGGGCGTCGACGATCCGGCAGTGGGGCGCCGGCGCCGAGTTTTCCGTGGCCGCGATCCGGCTCCCGTCGGGACTGAAGGCCAGAAATTTCAGACCCGGGACGCGCCATGGCCGCCCGGGTTGACCCGTCGCCAGGTCGTAGATGACGACTTCCCCCTCGGTATGGGCGACGGCGATCCGGCGGCTGTCCGGGCTGAACTTGGCGGCCGCCCACGACGAGCGGGCCGGGTCGTCGATTGCGACGGACCCGCGCTCGACGTCCCAGACGGTCACTCCATAATCCGGGTAGTGGTTGGTCGCGAGGTAGCGGCCGTTGGGACTGAAGAGGAAGACCACGGCCTCCCGATCGCCCCGGGCGTGGAAGCGGGCAACCTCCTGAAGGTCGGCGATGCGGTGAACCTGGATCGTCCCGTCCCGGAACCGGAACGCATAGTGGGTCATCGTGCGATCGAAGGCAAGCGCCAGGACGCCCGCGGGCCTGCGGATCTGGCGGCCGCCCGGTTCCGGTCTCAGGTCGGGCAGCGCCAGGCTGGCGATCGCCTGATCGCGCACCATGTCGAGCCGCTCGGTGGGGAGCTTGAGATCACGCGCGATCGCCGCGGCGCGAGCGAGGGCGCTCAAGCTCTCGAACCGTTGTCCCGCCCGCCGGCTGTACCGTCGGGCGCGCGCCTGGTCCAGAAGCGACTCGAACAGCGTCGCGCGGGCCTTGATCCGCGCCGCGCGTTCCTGGTCTGCTGACTGGCGGACCTGAAGCAAGGCATGGCGGATCGTGTTGCGCTGATCGCGGAACGTCCAGGCTGCGATGGTTGAACCGATGGCGAGGACGGTTGTCAGGACTGCCGCGGTGATGTTGGCCCCAGCCAGCCAGGGATTGCGCCGGCACCACCGCAAGCATTGCTCGCCCGTCGTAGTCCGCCGCGCCGGATCGGCCGGTCCTCGAGGAACCGCTGGAGGTCCTCGCCCAGCGCCTGCGCCGTGGGGTACCGATCGCCAGGCTCCTTGGCGATCGCCTTCAGGACGATCGTCTCCAGGTCGCGAGGGATCTTGGGATCGAGCTTGCGCGGTGCCTCGGGCGAATCGTGGAGCACCTTCTCGATCAGCTCGGACTGCGGCGTGGCGCCGAATAGCGTGTGCAGGGTCAGCAGCTCGTAGAGGGTCGCGCCCAGGCTGTAGACGTCGCTGCGATGGTCGGACCAACCGTCAAACCGCTCCGGCGGCATGTACCGGACGGTCCCGACGATGTCGCCAGTACGAGTCGGGCCTTCGGAACCCTCGACCTTGGCCAGGCCGAAGTCGGTGACCCAGATACGACCGGCGACGTCGAGCAGCAGGTTGGAGGGCTTGATGTCGCGATGGAGCACCCCCTGGCGGTGAGCGTAGGCCAAAGCGTCGGCGACCTGGGCGCCGATTCTTCCCACCGAGCGGTAGAATTGCGATTCGGTTCCGAGCGAGGCCGACGAGGTGTCGATTGCGTCCGATCGCGGTCCCGGCTTGCCTTCGGCCAGGCCGCGGAGCCGCCGCAGGTCGTCGACGATCGCGTCCATGCCGTGCCCGTGGATGAATTGCATGGCATAGTAGTGCACTCCGTCGTGCTCACCGACGCCGTAGACCGGCACGATGTTCCCGTGATGCAGCCGCCCGGCAGAGCATGCTTCGAGCTGGAACCGCTGGAGCTGCGTGGAGCTGAGTCGCCCGGTCATCGGTAGGACCTTGAGCGCGACATGGCGGCCCAGCGACTCCTGGACGGCCTCGTAAACGACCCCCATGCCTCCGCGCGCGACCTGGCGGAGAATCCGGAATTCGCCGAGGCGGATCATTGGGGGCCTGACGAAATCGGTGGGAAAACTCGCGTCTGGACCGCCGCTGGCCGGTCCCCCGTCGGCAGCCGGCTTGGCTCGTTCCATCACCAGGAGCGCCGGGAAGAGGTCGGCAATGGCTTCGGCCAGCTCGGGGTACTTGCGCGTGTACTCGGAGAGAGAGGGACGCTCGCCCCGTCGCTGCCGCTCCATGAACTCCTCGGCCAGAACCTCGACCGGATTTCGGTCGCCGCCGGAGGTCAGATCGGTTTCGGGCATGCGTCATCCTCCTCGCACCGCGGGGATTACCCAGGCGGTCACGGATCCAGAAAACCCGGTATTCCTGCGAGGCTGTCCTTGAGCCGCTTGAGCGCGCGGACGTAGCGGTTGCTTGCCGCGGTCTTGCCGATCCCCAGGACCTGGGCGGTCTCGTTGTTGTTCAGCTCCTCGAAGTGGCGGAGTGTGAGGATCTCCCGATCGATCGGCTCCATGGCATTGAGGGCGTCTTGCACCCTGAGCTGGAGCTCGGCCCGGATAGCGGCGCGAGTCGGCGACGTGAGCCGGCCCAGGAGCATGGCTGCTAGAGAGACCGAGGTAGCCTGGGGCAGCGCACCATGACAGAGGGAAACCTCCAACCCCGCATCCCGTGCCTTGCTGCCGAGGTGTTTTCGGTGAATCGTCAAGAGCCTCTGCCCCGTGATCAAGCGCAGCCAGAGGAATACCGGCATCGTCGGGCTGGCCACGTACTCGCGCGCCCGCCGCGCGACGTCGATACAGGCCTCCTGCAACACGTCCGACGCGTCGAGCCTCCCCTGGAGCCGGCGATCGAGCCGGAGCTTCACCATCCGCTTGAGCCGCTCGCGATGGGACGTGAACAACTCCAAGAGCGCGGTTTCGTCACCTCGCTCGATTCGCTCTCGCAAGTCGCTCGAACTGCTCGAATCCGCCGCCATGATCACACCCCTAATGAGAGTAACCGCGCGGCGAGGGGATTTGTCCACAGAAATCGGCGGAATGTCGTGCACGGAACGGGCGGACCCGGCTTGAGAAGCTGAGGCGTTGCCGCCTGGCGGGCCGCATCTTGCCGGGCGGACGCAAGCGCATACTTTCGCGGGAGCGAAAGGCGACAATCGGTGCGCGGACTGGTTCGTGCTTCACTTGTCAAACGTGACGACCTCGCCGCCTGCGCGGGTGATGAGCGCGTACCAGATCGGCCGGTCCTGTTTCGGCGACAGGGTTCGAACCGAGCCGTCACACATCACCGCACCAGGCCCCTGGCCGTGGGTTGACCCACCGTAGACCTTGCGAGCCAGCGGATCGTCGCCCTCATAGGCCGGCGTGGTGTGGACGTCGAATTCGCTGCCACCCCAGCCGCCGACCGCCCAGCCGAAGCTGTCTCGCTTCTCCAGGAGCGCGACCGTGAACGATGTGCCGTCGGTGATGTCGGCGAGGCCAACACAGCGGGCCAGCGGTTTGCCGTCTTTGGCTTTGGCTTTTCCGTCCGCCATGATCACGGTCATCATCACACCGAGATACGTCCCACGTTGTTTCAGGAAATCTTCGCCCCACGGCCCACGCGCGCCTGGTTTGGGCGGCAGCCGGCGATAGACGCCGCCACCGTGGTTCCAGCCTTCGCGGCCGCCACCCCAGTTGACGCCATAGTGCCCCTTGGCAAAGACTGATTTGCTTTCCGCAAATCGCACCTCGCCGGCCGCGACGTTCTGGATGTCCGGATTGTCCGGACACAGATACACCTTCACCGCGCTGCCGACGACCGTCTGGTTGGCGCCGTGCCAGTTCTCCAGCCAGAAGTTGTAACCGTTGAAGAGCGGCACCTGCTCGGCAAAGGCCGACAGGCCGATGAATGCACTGTGCCCGTTGCCATGCCCCTCGCCCATCATCATGCTCGCGGGCAACGTTCCGTAGGCGGACGCGTAGTTCTGCATAGCCAGGCCGATGTGCTTCAGGTTGTCGACACAGCTCGCCTTTCGCGCCGCGGCGCGGGCCGACTGGAGCCCGGGGAACAACAGCGCGAGCAACACACACGAAATGGCCACCACGACCAAAAGCTCGATCAAGGTAAACCCGCCACGGTTGTAAGGTCGCATCGAACCGTCCTCCCGGATCGAAGACACGTTGGGGCAACAACCCGGGAACGTAACAAAAAAAAGACTTGACAACGATACATCGACTCTCTATGTATTAGATAGTGATGCATAGGAGATCTAGGTATGGACTCTCAATTTCTGGGTAGTGCCGTCGAGATGATGATCCTGGAGGTCGCCGCGGAGGGGCCGACGTATGGATACGCGCTCGCCCAGACTGTGGGCGAGCGATCGGGCGGCTATTTCGAGCTGAAGGAGGGGTCGCTCTATCCGGCGCTGCACCGGCTCGAGCGGCAGAAGCTGTTGAAATCGGTCTGGCGGGAAGCCGACGGCCGCCGGCGCAAGTACTACGAGCTGACGCCGGCGGGCCGGGTCGAGCTGACTTCGCGCAAACGTTCCTGGCAAAGCTTCGCGGCGGGTGTCAACGGCGTGCTGGGCGCAGGCCGGCTGGGGCTGGCTAGCGGGTGATACCGAGAGGCGATTGCCCAAGGGACAGCCCCCTCACCCGGCCTTCGACCACCCTCTCCGGCAGCCCCCTCACCCGGCCTTCGGCCACCCTCTCCCCGCGGGGGCGAGGGGAACAGAAAAAGGTACAGAAGATTGAAAGATGTCCGCTGATTTCCGCGACAGCCTTTTGGCTCTTCTGCCCTCGCCCCGAAACGACGAGCCCGCTGGATTGCGCCAGGACATCCTCGACGAGCTGGCCGATCATTTGACTAGCAGCTATCACCGCGAGCTGCTCCGCGGTTCGAATTCGACCGATGCACGGGCTCGCGCCCTCGAACGGTTTGGCGACCCAGCGACCGTGGCGCGCCGGCTCTGGCTCGATGCGATGAAAGGAAAGATCATGGCTCAGCGCGTGTTGATTGGAACGTGCGTCCTGCTGACTGCGGCCAGCCTGTCGCTCGTCGGGTTATTCTGGCAGCAAGCGATCCAGGCGCGGCGGGAGGCCGCCGCTCAGAGAGACGTGGCGCATGCCCGCGAGCAAGAGGTGCTCAAGCAGTTGCAAGTGATGTCAGAGGCGATCAAGAACCCCCGGTCGCTCGATTGGAATCCGCTCAAGTTCAAGCTCACGGAAGCTACGACGGACGGACCGCCGGTGGCTGGCGTCGATTTCATACTCCAAAAGGTCGATTCCGGCAACGGCGGCGGAATCTACGGGCGGACCATGCGGTCGGACGCCTCCGGCATCGCCGACTTCGGTCTGGTCAATCCGGGCGAGTACACCTTCGCCCTCTTGCAGCGGGCCGCCCACATCGGAGACATTTCCCGACAGGCCTCCGTTTCCGTGAACGTCCAGCCGGGCAGCGATACTTTCAAACACATCGTCTGTCCCAAGTTTCCACCGGAGCAAGCGTCGGTGAAGGTCAAATGCTCATGGCCGGCCGACCTCGAGAAAGAAGGTCTGGTGCTTTTTGTCTCGTTCGGATACGGGTCTCGCCGCTTCTCCGACCTGGACTGGACCCTGGGAGTCGCACACGCTCTCATGTCCGGTCCGGCAACAGCCGAGTTCGAGTTTTTGAGGGGAAGGCGTCCGCATCTCTGGCGGACACCTGGTCAACGACAAGTTGCGGCCGACGTTTTCGAACCGGACCTCCGCGCATTGGACGACTCGGCCGATGGAATCCAGTGGGAACTGGGACATTACCGGCTCACGAGCCTGATCGTGCTGCGACCAGCGAAAGACACGAGCGTGAAACCAGCCTGGAGGCGATATCAAGTCATCGCGGGATGTAATGAGCCCGGTCCCTACTTCAACCTCCAGCCGCGTTCCCTGTTTCCCGGCAATGATGGGTACTTCTGGATCGACACCGAACCTCCCAAGCGGGAAAAGCCGGACGCGAAGGTCCAAAGGCGCGGCGGCGGTGGCGACAGTCGTCCACAAGGGATTAACGTCAAGCGGCTTCCCGATGGCGCGAGTGGTCAGGTTTCCGATGCGTCCTGGGGCACAACTTACCACCAAACCCTCGAGATCCGCCCCGGGAAGGTCAATGAGTGGACGGTGTCCCTGCCGGAGGAGCTGATCACGGCGGTCCGCGACCAGCTCAAGAGTCAGAAAACCTCGGAGACCCAGCAGTAAGCACGTGCTCGGGCTGATGACCGGACCGGATGATTCCATGGACTACCGCGAAGCCTTATCCGCCGCCTTCCCACCGCGCCGATCGGATGAGCCCGCCGGATTGCGCGAGGACATCCTCGACGAGCTGGCCGATCATTTGACCTGCAGCTATCACCACGAGCTTTTGCGCGGCGCGGATTCGGCTGCGGCTCGGGCTCGCGCCCTCGAACGGTTTGGCGACCCGGCGGCCGTGGCGCGCCGGCTCTGGCTCGATGCGATGAAGGGGAGAATCATGGCCAAGCGGGTATTGATCGCGACGTGCGTGATGCTGACCTGTGCCAGCTTGTCGCTGGCTGCGGTGTTCTGGCTGCGATCGAACCGCGCCGAGGCGGCGATGGCGCGGGCGCTTGCACTGGCCGAGGCCGAGCGCAGGATGGCCGAGGATGCTCTCGCTGAGAGCAATCGAAGACTGACCGACAGCCTCGCTCAGAATCAACTCGCCAGTGCCGAGATGCTCAAGCAGTTGAAATCCGTATCCGATGCGGTCCGCAACCCCCGTTCGCTCGACTGGAATCCTCTGAAGTTCAAGCTCACCGAAGGCACGCCCGATGGTCCGCCGGTGGCTGGCGTCAATGTCAACATCTATCGGACCGACCAAGGCAACGGCGGGGGCTTCAATCGGACTCTGAAATCAGACACCTCCGGCATCGTCGACGCCGGACTGGTCAATCCGGGCGAATACTCGTTCTCGCTCGCGACGGCAACGGGGCACGGCTCCTCGCAACAAGCCTGGGGCAATTTGCGCATCCAGCCGGGCAGCGAGACACTCAAGCACATCGTCTGTCCCCGGGCTCTCGCCGAAGGAGCCCCTGTGCGGTTCAAATTCTCATGGCCGGCCGAACTGGAAAAAGAAGGTCTCGTGCTCTGTGTATCGTTGGCGTATGACTCTCGCCGCATTTCCGAAGTGGACTGGCACCGAGCCATCGTGCGATCTCTGCTGTCCGGTCCGGCGACACCCGTGGCCGAGATCTTGAGGGGGAAGCGCCCGTATCTCTGGTCAAAACCGGGCCAACAAGCGGTATCGGCCGAACTCTGGAACAAGGACCTCGTTTTGCCGGACGAGTCGACGGGTCCATTCCTGTGGGAAGTAGGGACTTACCAGATATCCAGCATGCTGGTGCTGCGGCCGACGCCCGACCCGGCCGTGAGCGCGACGAGAAAACGGTATCAAGTCGTGGCGGGACTGACGACTCCCGGCGCCATTCCCCGGCAGGGCTTCGTGATTCGCACCGAGCCCCCGGAAAGCGACCGGCCGGACGGGAAGACCCAAGAGCGCGGCGGCGATCACACTGACTTCGCCAGCGCGATTCAGACCAAGCGGATTCCCCCCGGACGGGATTCCCAGGTTTTTCGCGGTGTCGGCGAGGCCTGGGGAAATGCGTCCGGCGGGCTGGAGATTCGCCCGGGGCAGGTCAATGAGTGGACGGTGTCGCTGTGGGACGAGCTGATCACGCTGGTCCGCGACCAGCTCGAGAGTCAGAAAACCTCGGAGACCCAGCAGTAAGCACGTGCTCGGGCTGATGACCGGACCGGATGATTCCATGGACTACCCTGAAGCCTTATCCGCCGCCTTACCGCCGCGCCGATCGGATGAGCCCGCCGGCTTGCGGCAGGACATCTTCGACGAACTGGCCGACCATCTGACTTGCAGTTATCACCGGGAGCTTTTGCGCGGCGTTGATTCGACTGTGGCTCGGGCTCGTGCCCTCGAACGGTTTGGTGACCCGGCGGCCGTGGCGCGCCGGCTCTGGCTCGATGCGATGAAGGGGAAAATCATGGCCAAGCGGGTATTGATCGCGACGTGCGTGATGATGACCTGTGCCAGCCTGTCGCTGGCTGCCGTGTTCTGGATGCGTTCGAACCGGGCAGCGCAGGAGCTGGCCCGGGCGTGACGCAGGCCGAGGAACATCGAAGGATGGCCGAGCAGTCGGCGGCCGAGGCCAATCGCATGCTGGCCGACACGCTCGCTCAGAGTCAATCCACCAATTCGGAGATCGTCAAACAGTTGCGGGCCATGCGCAAGGAGACCCAGTCGCCCCCAACACCGGACTGGATTCCCGTGAGCTTCAAGCTCACCGAGGAGACCCTGGACGGGCCGCCGGCGGTCGGTTGCGACGTCCAGATCGGCTCCGGTACCAATGGGTTCAACAGGAACGGTTCCATCCAACGGCTCTCCGACTCAAACGGGGTCGCCGATTTCGGTGTCGTTCGGCCGGGTGACTGGGGCTTTCGGATCCGACGGCCGTGGGGCGAAGACGAGGGCTCCTGGCAGATGATCGGAAGCATCAACGCCCTGCCGGGATCGAAGGTGGTCAAGTCCATCGTCTGCCCCAAGGCCCCTCCCGATTTGCTGTCGTTGCGCCTGAAAGTCGACTGGCCGCCCGATCTCGCCGGCAAGGAATTGTGCGTCTATGCAGAAATAGAGCAGCATGGAATCACCTATCAGCCTCCCTCGCGATGGATGCCGCTCGCAGGAACCGGCGGAACTCCGCTGAAATTGATCTTGAGCGGACCAGGCACCCGGCAGACAGAAGTCAAGCAGGAGTCCTTGGAATTCTGGAAAGTCGACGGCCAGCAAGTGAATGTTTATGAGCGAGACCCCAACCAGATTTATGCCACCTTGAAGATGAAAGCGGTAGCAGCTTCCGCGAAAGACGCGATCGAAATCGAGCCAGGGATGTTTTCCGTCCTGAATCTCGCGGTACTGCGTCGTCGACCCCATGCGGATGTTGCACCCGTCGAGGGCGAAGGGTTTCGAACTGATCGCCCGCGCGACACGGCAACCCGATGATAGCCAGAAGCCATATCACTGGGCCAACGTCTTTAACGATGTGTCACACGGCGTGCTTGTCCCGCTGGGAGCCGTCGACGTCCCGAAGAGTTACTGGAGACCCCTGGAAAAGACGGTCCAGGGCAAGCCAGGCGCGGTCGTGGAGTGGACGATCTCCGCTTGCCGACGAGCTGATCAAGGCCGTCCGCGACAAGCTCGAGCTCAAGCCTGACCCGGCCGCGAAGCCGAAGCCGTAGCCGTTCGCCGCTACCGCGCCGTGAGCTGCCCGGCCCTTGTGTCTTTGAACAAGATCGAGACCTTGTCCTGGTAGACGATGGACCAGCCGGAATCTTTCCGCAACCGTTTCGCCAGGCCGCGGTCGGGGCGAAGCCACACCATCTCGATCTTGTCGCGGTCGCAGACCGTGTCCCAGGCCGGCCCGCCCGACAGCACGTCGACGTATTCCAGGATCGCTTGCTTGCCGAATAGCTCGAACCGGTCGTCGAGATACGAGCGCCGCGCCGGGTTGCACTCGGCCGCGATCAATCCTCCCCAGTCCTGCTCATGGAAGAGTCGGGCTGCGACGTGCTGACGATTGAGGGCGTCCAGCGCGGCAATGGGCCACTTCTTCTGATCGAACCCGCCCAGCTTAACCCCGGACATGACAAGTACCAGCACGGCGGTCACCGCCGCGGCCGGAAGAATCGCCGGGCGTGCGGGCGCTTCCAGGAATTGCGCAAGGCCAGCGGCAATCCATCGATCAGCGACGCCAGTGCCGGTGCAGCCGCGATCGCAAACAACGGAGCATTACGAATCGATGTGAGGGCCAGGTGCAGCCACACCAGAACGTGACAGAGCTGGTACCGATCGATGCGCCGCGCCGACAGGACCGGCAGTCCCACCAGAGCGAGCAACACCCATTCCAGAACCTCGGCCTCGGGCTTGCCGAACTGGGGGGATTGGTATTCGATGATCAGGCTGGTCACGCCGCTGGAGACCAGCAGCTTGCCGACGTGCTGGTAGAGCCCGAAGCCATACGGGTTCGCCAGGGCCGCCAGGCAGCACGCCAGGAAGGTCATGCCAAACTTGATAACATTTCGCTGCCGCTCAGTGTCCCACGGTCCCGATACCGCATGACCCAAGGCCGCGGTGGCCACGATCATGGGTAAGGCCACGAAGCCGCCGTGCAGATTCGCCAAGAGCGCGGTAAAGATCGGCACAAGCAGTACGGACCAGCCTCTTTCCTTGTGCTGTCTCTGACAGCTTCGGAGCGCAAGATACACAAAGAGAAACGTGAAGAGATGCGGCCGGATCAGAAAGTGGATGGCGCCGATGGCCACGACGAATGCCGTCACGACAACCGCGACCACCGGCGCGATGCCGTCTCCGATCAGTCCCAACGCCATCGCGCGATAGAGCCCGGCGAGCCCGAGCGCCGCCAGCGCGATGGCCGCCGGCCATCCCCAGCGGTCGACGACCGCGGCGAGCATCACGTCAAATCCCCACGACTGGTCGACCCAGGGCGCCTGATCGCGCGTGAACGTGAGCGTGTCGCACCGCGGCACGGTGCCCTTCGCGATGATTTCGCGCCCCAGCCGCAGGTGCCACGGCGTACCCGGGTCGTTGAGGAAGCCGAAACGGCCGCCGACCAGGGTCAGGACCAGCACGAATCCGAACACGAAGTCGCCGGGCGGCGGCATCAAACGGGCGAAGCGGTTCCAACTCCAAGGCATCAGAATCTCGCCGGTTGGCCTGTTGGTGACGATGTCTCCCTATAGCGACTTTAGTTCACGCGTGGTGGCCGGAAGGGGAATGTTCCTCAGAAGGATGAAGGATGAAGGATGAGGAAATACCCTGCGCGGCGTTGCTAACTGGTCGCGCCGGGACCACCCCCCCTGACCCCCTCACAGGGAGGGGTTTTTCACAAGGTGAGACGAGGTATTGAGTTGGCAAGACACAGCCACCTACGTAGAACAAGAGGTAGGAACAACCATCTTGGTCACGGAGGGTTCGGCCATGTCTTGCCAAACTCCACTCTACTCGTGGATTGGCCAGGTCGTCTCGGCTTTTCCGCATCTTTCTCGGCCGCAGGCGACGGTGCTGGCGCTTTACAGTTTCGGTGCGATCCTGGCTCAGCGGTGCGGTCTGAACAGCGTTACGATGACCTTGGCCGCGTTGCTGGGCTTGGGTTATTCGACCATCCGATCGCGCTTGCAGGAGTTCTATCAACCGGCCTCGGCCAAGTCCGGAAGACAGCGACGCGAACTCGATGTCGCCGCCTGTTTCGCTCCCCTGTTGGCTTGGACCTTGAAACGGTGGCCGTCCAAGCGACTGGCCCTGGCTTTGGACGCCACCAGCCTGGGTGCGCGTTTCACCGTCCTGTCGATCAGTGTCGTCTATCGCGGCAGTGCTTGCCCCGTGGCCTGGAAGATCGTGCAGGCCAACGTCCGGCACGCTTGGAAACCCGAATGGATCGCGCTGTTGCGCTCGTTTCAAACTCTGGTCCCCGCCGACTGGACCGTGATCGTCATGAGCGACCGCGGGTTGTATGCCCGCTGGCTGTTTCAGGAGATCGTTGCTCTGGGTTGGCATCCCTTGATGCGAATCACTCACAGAGGCAAGTTCCGCAAGAACGGATCGCGGTCGAGCCTTCCGGTCACAGCATTCGTCGCGAAGGTCGGCCAGCGATGGCAAGGACGTGGTGTGGCCTTCCCGAAGGTGGCTCGGCGACGGCTCGATTGCACGCTCTTGGCCTGCTGGGAATCCGGTCACGACGAACCGTGGTTCGTCGTGACCGACTTGGGGCCGGACCAGAGCGACAGTTTGTGGTACGGGATGAGGGCTTGGATCGAACACGGGTTCAAACTGCTCAAACACGGAGGCTGGCAATGGCAGATGACCCGAATGACCGACCCCGACCGCGCGAGCCGACTGTGGCTGGTGCTGGCCGTCGCCACGCAGTACGTGCTGGCCATTGGTGGGGAAGCCGACGCGGGCGGCACAGAAGTTGAGACGCTCCCTGCGCCACCACCGACCTCGCAAACCACGCGCGCCGCCACGCGAACCACTGGTCGATCGGTTCAAACGCGACGACCTATTGCATGCCCCGTACTTCCGGCGCGAGAGCCTAAGAAGCGAGCGTCCGGGACCAAACAACGCTTGGTGAGCGTCTTTCGACAAGGATTGGCGGCATTGGTCAGCATTCTGATCGCAGGGCATGCGTTGCCAAAACCTCGATGGAAACCAGAGCCGTGGTTGGCGATTCGAGTCAATTCAAGAACATGCTATGATCAACCCCCGACACCTGTTCCGAAAAACCCCTCCCTCTGAGCCCCTGACCCCCCCTTCGCAAGGGGGGGAAAGAATCCCCGCGCGGCCGAGGCGCGGAGATGGCGCCGGGGTGTGGAGATGGCGCGGATCAGCCGTTATAATCATGACCTATCCCTCACTCGCGGATTTCGGGAGTCTCTGCCGCAGCCCACTGCGGCAGTCTCTCTGCTTCCGCGACACGATCCTGCCCCAGGCACAGTCGAGTCTTCACGTGAAACAGCCCCGTGTCCGTGTCAATCGCCGCGAACTCCTGCGTCTGCGCGGGCGCACGGATGATCATTGGCCAGAGCGCGGTCCTGCGGATTTTGCTCACGGCCATGCGGACATCGTGCGTGCGGTTCGTCCGGCGATGGGGTCTTATTTCGAGGTCCAACTGCCTGCTGAGCTGCCGCGCGCCGTCGACCTGTCCTGCCGTGCACTCGACCTGATCGAAGAGCTCGAGGCCCAGTTGACGGTCTATCACGACGACTCGGAGGTTAGCCGGCTGAATGCGACGGCCCATCGGGGGCCGGTGGCTGTCGAGCGCCAGCTTTTTGGGCTCTTGGAAACGGCGGTTGGCCTGAGCCAGGAAACCGGTGGTGCCTACGACGTGACCTCGGGGGCCCTTTCCGAGGCCTGGGGTTTCGTCAAGGGGCCGAAGCGAGTCCCCGACGAAGCGATGCTCGCGGAGGCTCGAGCTTGCACCGGCTGGCAGCATCTCAAGCTTGATCGTGAATCTCGGTCGGTCGCCTTCGATCGAGCGGGAATCCGGATCAACTTGGGGAGCATCGGCAAAGGCTACGCGATCGACCGCGTGATCGGACGACTTCGCGATTTCTGGCTGCCCGTTTCGGCCCTCGTGCATGGGGGGCGGTCCAGTCTCTATGCCCTGGGCTCGCCGCCGGGCCAGTTTGCCGCGCGGTGGGAGATCGCTGTGCGCAACCCGTTCGAGCCGGAATCGCCTCTGGGAGTGCTCCGGCTGCGAAACCGGGGGCTGGGAACCTCCGGCACGTCGTTCCAGCAGTTTGTCGTCAATGGGAAAGTCTACGGCCACATCATCGACCCACGGTCCGGCGAGCCGGCGCTGGGGCCGGCCAGCGTGACCGTACTGGCGCCCACCGCCGCCATGGCCGACGCCCTCTCCACGGCGTTCTACCTGCTGGGACCTGACGCGGCCGCGGTGTACGCGGCCGGTCATCCCGAGATCGGCGTCGTGATCGTGGAAGATGGACCATCCCCGACGTCCCCCCGGGTGCTCGTCTTCGGCCTCACCGAGGATGATTTCACCCCTGCCTCGTCATTGGGTAAGATGACTGTCTGATTCTTTGGTCTCCGTTTCGTCAAGGCGTGGAAGCGTATGTCGCGATATTATCCCGGATTTCTCGGAGCATTCTTCATTGTGTTGCTCCGGATTGCGATCGGCTGGCACTTCTTCTACGAGGGATTGGAGAAGGTCCAGTCGACCGTCGAGGGAAAAGCACCGTTCTCGGCCGAGATGTACGTGCGCAATGCGACCGGTCCGTTTGCGCCATTCTTCCGGGGGATGGTTCCCGACGTCGATGACCTCGCGCTCCTGGAACCCGAGAAGCTGAAAGCGAGCTGGCAGCACGACGTCGAGCAGGTGATCGACCACTATCAATTCAATCAGGACCAGAAAGCCCAGGCCCAGAAGATTCTCGGCGAGAACGTTCAATGGGCTGAGTACTGGTTTCAGGATCCGGAGGTCAGTCAGAAGCGGCAGAAGTATGAGCACGACCTGTGCAGCATCGAAGCGACCGAGCGCAACCGCGAGGCGCTTTCGTACGAGAAGGAACGGGCCTGGGAGGCACGCCGCGGCCTGGACGCCGATCGCCGCGCGCTGATCTCGCCCTTACTCGACCGGGCCAAGGTGATGCTCGACTCGATTTTGAAGCTCGTCCCACCCGACCAGATCAAGTCTTCCGGAGCTCCCGCCGCCGAGTGGACGAGCCTGGATCTGGTCAATAACCTGACGATGTTCGGCTTGATCGCGATTGGATTTTGCTTGATGGCGGGTTTTCTGACCCCGTTTGCGGCGGTCTCCGCCGCGGCCTTCCTCACCATGATTTATCTGTCGATGCCCCCGTGGCCCGGGCTGCCGCCCAACCCGAGGGCCGAAGGGCATTACTTGTTTGTCAGCAAGAACCTGATCGAGCTGATCGCCTGCCTGGTGATCGCGACGACCTCCAGCGGCCACTGGATCGGTCTGGACGCCCTCTTCTTCGGGGCAAGGCGGCGCCGCCGCCTGGCGGCGCGTGCCGCTCGGGTAGCGGCAACAGCAAGCCCTTCGTGACGATCCCGACCGGCCGCGGCTTCCCGTACCGATGTCATGAACGAGTTTTTCCTGAATGCCACAACCCGTTTTTTAACTCCAAGGAGCGACGGATGACCAATTTGACACCGGAACAGCGCGTGCTCGGTCGTGAGAACGCCAACGCCGCTCTCGGGGTTTCCCGGCGCGACATGCTGAAAGCGGCCGCGGCCGTACCGGCCCTCGGGGCCTTTTACTTCGGCTACAAGGGGATGGAAGGCCAGTCGCCCGTGCCGCGCCGCCATCATCGGCACCGGCGACGAAGGCTGCCAGGCGATGATCCGGTCGCACAACCGTGCTTATCTTGATTTCATCGGCTTCTGCGACATCCGTCCGTCCCAGCAAGCTCGGGCAGTCAAGGAGTTTTCCAACCACAAAGACTACACACCGGCGGACGTCAAGAAGATCAAGCGGTACGACACCAAGGAAGAGATGTACGCCGACCCGAATGTCGAGATGATAGTGATCGCGCTGCCGCTCTGGCTACACGCGCCGGTGGCGATCGAGGCAATGAAGGCCAAGAAGCACGTGTTCACCGAGAAACTGATGGCACACTCGGTCGCCGAGTGCAAGGACATGTGCCGCGTCTCCCGGGAGACCAATCGCCTGCTGGCGGTTGGCCATCAGCGGCATTACTCGGTCCTCTACGACAACGCCAACTACCTGGTCCGGAACGGCGTCCTGGGCGAAATTCGCCATATCCGCGCTCTGTGGCACCGCAACAATGCCACGCCGCTTTTGGCCAAGGACAAGGACGGCAAGCCGATCTTCGATGCCAAGACGGGGCTGGCCGAGATCGCCCATGACGATCACGGCAAGCCGCTCTATCGCGATAGCTGGAAGCGCCAGTACCCCGAGCTGGACAAGAATATTGATTATTCGAAATATAACTACAAGAGTCTTGACGAATTAATCAACTGGCGGCTGTATAACCGCACCGGTGCCGGCTTGATGGCCGAGCTGGGCAGCCACCAGCTCGATGCGTGCTCGATCTTCCTGGGCAAGAGGCATCCACTAGCGGTCACCGGCATCGGCGGCACGTTCTTCTACACCGATGGCCGCGAAGTCGACGATCACGTGTTCACGCTGTTCGAGTTTCCCGGCAAGGAGAAGAACGAACGGATCGTGGTCACGTATTCTTCGATCAACACCAACTCGTTTGATGGTTATGGCGAGATGGTGATGGGGTCGAAGGGGACGATGATCGTCAGCCAGGAGAAGGAAGTGTTGCTGTACAAGGAAGCCGGCAGCGCCAGCCTTTCCCGGGCGACGAGCGTGACGATTGAACAGCACGGCAAGACGCCCGTTCTGGAGACCAGCCCGAGCACGGCGGGCCCGAGTGCAGCGTCGGCCCTGGGGAGCCTGGCGACGGCCGAGCCGTCGCGCGGCTATCGCGAAGAGCTCGAGCACTTTGCGTACTGCGTCCGCCACGGGAACAAGTCAAACTATCACGCCGACACCGACCACCAGCCGCGTTGCCGGGGCGAGGTCGCCCTGGCTGACGCGGTGATCGCACTCACGAGCAACATCGCCATGAGGGAGAACCGCCGGATCGAGTTCGACCCCGACTGGTTTGAATACACGAGCAGCAAGACACCTGATGGCTCGCCGGCCATCGCGAAACACGCCTGACGACGTCCAGACGGAAGCACCTGCGAAGCACACCTGAACGGGAGGGTTCCGGGGATGCGCCACCGCAGTCGACTGCGCAGTGATATCAACTCGCCGCCAGGTAACGGCGCTCTTGCTCGTTGCCATGCTGCTCTTTGGAGGAGCGGGCTCGGCGCATTCTTTTCCCCCCCTTGCGAAGGGGGGGCTAGGTGGGGTGGTCCCCGCGCGACCCGTGAGCGAGGTCCCGCACGGGCTTTCTTCATCCTTCATCCTTCATCCTTCATCCTTTCGAGTGGGGGCACCGCCCCCCCTCGACGCCCCCCTGCCCGCGATCGCGCCCAAGGAGCTGGCCGCCCGGATTCGAGCCGCCTGGGCCCCCTACGACAAGGGCCTGCTCGAAATCACGTTCGACACAACGGCGAACACGAACTGGCGATTCATGATGAACCAGGGAACCGCGGCCGAGCAGCAGCCGATCATCGTGCAGTATCCCGGCCGAGCGAGGTTTCAGGGCGCCGGGCGGCTCTGGCGAGTCGACTATGACTCGAAGATGCCCACGTCGATGTCGAAGGAACTCAGTGCGTATGCCTTTCGCGCGGGCTTCGACGGCGAGCAGCTCTACGGCTGGGATATGATGCGCAACGTCACCGTGCTCGGCGAGTCAACAGGAGGTGCCGAAAACTGGAAGCCGCGAAATCAGTTCTGGGACCAGGGCGAATCGTTCGCCGATGCCCTGGAAACACCCCCCGACAACGACCACACGCTCACGATCGGCCAAAAAACGGTCGATGGTACGCGCTGTTACGTGGTCGAGCGGACCTATTCGAAACCGGGTACGCGAACCGAAGAAGTCGTCTCACCGCGGCAGGGCTACCTGGTTTTGCGCACGACCTGGTTCCGCAGGGGCAAGCCGTATCACATCCGCACTCTCCGTGACGTCCATCAGGTGACGCCGGGGATCTGGGCACCGGGGCGGATGGTCCTGGAGAGCCGGAGCGTGCATGACGACGGTGCCGAACAGCTCGACCGCAAAATGGAGTCACGCGTCCTTCGCTACGAGCCGGAAAAGACGTTTGCAGACGATACCTTCGCCTTCGTGCCGCCATACGGTGTGGACGTGACCGACCGCCGGCTGGGATACTCTTATCACAACGATCCCTGGTGGCCCGAAGCCGGCGCACTGTTCGCGGGCGGTTTGACTGGCCGAAATCCGATCTGTCTCCCCTCGGCCACCTGGGCTCGCCGGGCGGGTTCGCCGGGCGGGTTGCCGCGCCGATTTCTGCCGCGGCCTGGATCAACTCGAAACCGCTGGAAATCGCCAAACTCAAGGGCAAGGTCGTGCTCCTGGAGTTCTGGGGTACCTGGTGCCCCCCCTGCCGCGAGACAATCCCGGCGATGAGGACGCTCTACGAAACGTATCACCCCGTGGGCCTCGAGATCATTTCGATTCACACGCCGACCGAGGATGTCAACGCCGTCCGGCGGTTCGCGCGCGAATATCGGATGGATTATCCCATCGCTATTGATTCACCCGGCAAGGAAATGGGGGTCACGAGCCAGGCATTCGGAGTGACCGGCTACCCGTGTGCCTTGCTTGTCGACCACGAGGGCGCAGTGCGCACGGTTGGCGAGTCGAAGTTCGGCGGCGGCCGGCTGGTCCAGACACTCGTACGGCTCCTCGAAAAAGCCGGGGCCAAGGACGTGCGGAGAATCTCGCTCGATCTTCCCCGGATCTCGGAGGAAATGGGTACCACGGTCGACGAGGCGCTGCCGAAGTGGATTGATGGCGCACCGGCAAAAAGCATGATCCGGGGTCGAATCGCGGACGGCCAGGGCCGGCCGATCGCGGGAGCGAAGGTCACGGGAAAACTCAAGTTGACTCTTTTGATCTACGCATCTCCGGGTGGTTATCAGGTCTTTAATCATCGTCGCCACTTCGATGCCGCCGCCCTGGACGATGGCCGCTTTGCGATGAAAGGCTTGACCAAGGGGATGTACACGCTCAAGGTCGAGGCCCCGGGCCGGGCGTGGCTGGAGCGCAACGTTGCGATCGGCCCCGACATGCGTCCGCAGGAAGTTGAGATCACACTCGACCAGGGCGATGCGATCTCCGGCTTCGTGCACGACCCGGCCGGCCGGCCGATCGCCGGCGCGAACGTGGATCCCACGAAATGGCATCACCTCAATGCGATTGGCGGGGAACTCACCACCACGCCCTCCGGAACACATGCGGTCAAGACCGGCGCCGACGGGAGGTTCCGGCTTCTTTCGTTGCGGAATGGACGATTCACATTGGAAGTGACAGCCCCGGGCTTCGCGTCACGTGTGATCGAGACGGTGGCGGCCGGCAGTCAGGGTGTGGAGGTCACACTCGATCGGCCCAAATAACGAGTTTGAGCCGGGCGATGAGTCGCCCAGAGTCATGATTGGGCAGCAGATCAGGATCTCAGGCGCCGTCGCTCGCATCTCCTGCTTGCTGCGAAGACTCCTCTGACGGGCTGGCGACGCTCTCCGGCGCGACGGGCTCGACGCGAATCTTGCGGATCCTTGTCGGGTCGGCGCGGAGGACGGTGAAGAGGTGGCCGTTGGCCGTGACGCTGTCGCCCGGCTTGGCCAGCCGGCCCAGCAGGTCGAGCACCAGCCCGCCGGCCGTCTCGGCATCGGTTTCGGGAATCTCCAAACCGATGGTTTCGGCGAGGACGTCGAGCGGACAGGTCGCCTCGACCTCGTAGATGGCTTGGCCCAGAGGGGTGATCGGCGGCGTCTCGCGATCAAACTCGTCCTGGATCGGGCCAACCAGCTCTTCCAGGACGTTTTCCAGGGTCACCATGCCGACCACGCTGCCGTATTCGTCCAGCAGCATCGCCAGGTGGACGCGATTGCGCTGGAATTCGAGCAGGAGCTGGTCGAGCCGCAAGGTCACGGGAAGAAACGGAATCTTGCGGGCGAGCTGCCGCAGGTCGGCCCGGCCGTTCTGGTACGCACCGGCGCGGAAGACGTCTTTGACATGGATCATGCCGACCACAGTGGACAGGTCGTCTTCGCAGAGGGGGAAGCGCGTGTGGCCTGCCTGGCGGGCCAGGCGTAGGTTTTCCTCGAACGGCCGGGCAAGGCTCAAGTAAACGATATCCGGCCGGGGAATCATCACGCGCCGGGCTGATTTCTCCTCGAGGTTGAGCACGTTTTCGATCATCATCCGTTCGTTGCGCGAGAGGTGGCCGCCGGCCACGCTTTCGGCCACGATCAGCCTGAGCTCTTCTTCGCTATGGGCCAGCTCGGCCGGGTTCGTGTGACCCAGGCCCAGCGCCCAGAGGGTCAGGTTGCTCGCCTTATTCAGCACCCAGATCACCGGCGAAAAGACATAGGATAGAATCACCAAGGGCGGTGCCGTCAGGAGCACGACCACTCGGGGATGCCGGATTGCCAGGTTCTTGGGGGCTTGCTCTCCCAGGGCCATGTGCAAGAAGGTCACCAGCGTCAATGCGGTCAGGGTCACGGTCGAGATCGAGATGCCGGCCAGGGCGAGCGGGGTCGCCGGGATCCTGACAAATTCCAGGGCCTGAGCCACCATCGGCTCAACCCAGTTCTGCATGGCCCGGCCCAAGGCGAGGCTGGCAACCGTGATTCCGATCTGGGAAGCCGACAAGTAGAAGTCGAGACGGTCCAACGCTTTACTGGTGAGCTTGGCTGCCCAGTTGCCTTGCTCGGCAAGCTCGTCAATCTGGGTCGTCCGAACCTTGACCAAGGCAAACTCGACCGACACGAAGAAGCCGTTGATCAGAATCAGACCCGCAATCAGCAGGATCTCGATATAGCCCATCAGTGGCGAATTCCGTACAGACGCGCGTCGTTCGAGGCCAAGCCGGTATTGATCACAACGTTGCCCGACGAGCGCCGGTGCGTCCTTAACAAGCGGCCGGTGGCAGTCCAGGGCCAGGAGACGCTCATTTTAACCGAAAGTCACCACGTTGACACTCCCGAAATCGGCTCGTCGGGAAATCCCGCGGTCGTGCGAGCCGGACCGACCAACGATGCGAAACATCCCCGCAGACCGGCTTGACAGCCCGGCGATCGAACTTTACGATATAAAGCAGCTCGTGACAAACGCAGTGAAAAGTGCCGCGAACGGGCAAGACCGTCGATCTCCGACCGCGGGAAATACGAAAGGTGAAGAGGGATGGAGCTGCGTGAGGCTTTGACCCAGATCACCGAGATCCGCCATCAGTTGGCGCAGGACCGAGGTGTTTCGCGGTTACCGGGCGATGCCGGTGGCGTTTTCGGGGCTTGTGGCGCTCTTTGCCGCGCTGGTTCAGGCTGTGACGATCGCCGACCCGGTTCTCCAGATCGTACCCTACTTGATGCTGTGGATCGGTGCGGCCGCGGTCAGCGGGCTGGCGGCGGGACTGGAAATGATGATCCGGGCGCGGAATTCCGCGTCGCCGTTAACTCGCGAGCTAACCTGGCTGGCTCTCGAGCAATTCTGCCCGTCACTCGTGGCCGGCGCTCTGGTCACGGTCGTGTTGTTCCGAGCTGTGCCGGAGGGCCTCTGGATGCTGCCGGGCATCTGGCAGATCCTGTACAGCCTGGGGATTTTCGCATCCTGCAGGCTGCTGCCGAAGCCGACGTTCTGGGTGGCTGTATTCTATCTCGGGACCGGTCTGGCTGTCCTCGCGCAAGGAGACGCGGCGCTCGGCCCCTGGTCGATGGGTCTGCCGTTCGCCGTCGGTCAGCTTTTCGCTGCTGCCGTGCTCTACAGCACCCTGGAGCGCGATCATGCCTGAGCCCAAAACGACACCCAAATCCGACGAATCCACGGGGCGGTTCGCTTACGACGGACTGGAGCGCGTTTTCCACGAAAAAGCCCGGCTGGGGATCATGACTTCTCTGATCTCGCAGCCGCGCGGCGTGGTCTTCGCCGACCTCAAAGAATTGTGCCACCTCACCGATGGAAACCTGAGCCGGCACCTTCAGGTCCTGCACGAGGCCGGGCTCGTCGAAATCTGGAAGGGATACCACAAGAGACGCCCCCAAACCCTCTGCCGCTTGACTGATGAAGGCCGCAGGAGGTTCTCCGAATACATCAATGTCCTGGAAACCGTCGTTCAAGATGCCTTGAAGGCCGCCCGGGACGTTCCCTCGACGCCCGGAATCAACCTCTCCGAAGGTTGGTCCCCCGCCTGACCGCGAGCGTCCTTGATTGGCTGCTTGCTTTTTTTTCGGATATTTGCTTTGCATTACCAAGTCACGGTCGAATTCTGCCGGGTGCGTGATGGAGAGAGGGAAGGCTCTGGAGAGGGTGGGACATGCGAGTGATTCGAGCGGACGTGTTGGGGATGTGCTTCGGAGTGCGCGACTCGCTTGAGCGGATCGACGAGATTGCCGAGCCGGGGTCCGTGACGATTCACGGGGAGCTGGTTCACAACGAGATCGTGCAAGGGGAGCTTGCGGCCCGAGGATTCGCAATTCTGGATGAGAACGCGAGGAAGAACGCGTTGCCCGAGACCAAGGTGGTGCTGATCACGGCCCACGGGATCAGCGACCGCGAGCGAGCGCGGCTGGTATCGGGCGGCAAGCAATTGATCGACACAACGTGCCCGCTGGTGCGCCGAGTGCACGAGGCGGCCTGCCGGCTCCGGGACGAAGGATACCATGTGCTCGTGATTGGCCGGCGCGGACATGTCGAAGTCGACGGCATCACCGAAGACCTCGAGCGCTTTGACGTGATCGAGTCGGAGGATGACGTGAGGCACTATCCGTGCACTCGGTTGGGGATCGTCTGCCAGAGCACGGCCACCGAACGAAGGGTCGATTCGATCCGTGCGGCAGTGGCCCGGCTCAATCCCGACGCCCAGATCACCTTCGTTGACACGGTCTGCCTCCCGACGAAGGACCACCAGCGAGCACTGGAGCGGATGCTCGATCGAGTCGAGGCCGTCGTCGTGGTCGGCGGCAATCGCTCGAACAATACGCGGGAACTCGTGATGCGATGCCGGGAGCGGAACAAGCCGGTGCTCCACGTTCAAACCGCGGACGACCTCGAGCCCGCCTGGTTCAAGCCATTCGCGACGGTCGGCCTGACGGCCGGAACCTCGACCCTCTCCGAGACGATCGACGACGTTCATCGGGCGCTGGTCTGGATCGGAGCGGGCGCTGCCGATTCGGATCGCGACGAGCAACTGCCAGCGCGGAGTCGAGAACTCGCGGGCCATCTCGATGGAGGGCCGATGCCATGAGCCTGCCGCCGCCCCGGCGTTATCGCTGGGTTTCCTTGGTTGTATTCGGGCTGGTGACGGTCGCAATGATCCTCGGTGTGATTCGGCGCGACCGTCTGCTCAAACCGGGCGAGACGCTCCAGTTCGATGACTTCTTCTTCACGATTCGCGACGTGAAGCGGTCGGAGCCGCTGGTTCCCCGGACGGAAGAAACGCCGGTGATGGTCGAGTATGTGGTCAGCATGACCATTGACAACCGGGCCCTTCGCGTGCCATTTCGATTCGGCAACGGCGGCTTGGCCATCGTCGAGCAGAAGGAAGGTCGTCGCTACAATGTGCATGGTCCGGCTCAGAAGGCTCATGAGGAAAAGGGCGGAACGTCGTGGTCCGATCCCCTGGTGCTCAAGGCCGGGGAGTCGGTGACAAGGGACTACGTGTTTCGTGTGCCGGCCGACGTGGTCGCCCCGCGAATGCGGATCGCGCCGGGCGGGTGGTCGGGCTTGATCATCGACCGGCTGCTGACCGGCAGCAAGGAGTTTCAGCTCCCTTGATGCACCCGAGCTGGCACGAACTCCTCGACACGATCGTCCCAGAAGCGAGGCGATTCACCATCACCAGGGTCAGGATGGCGATTCCATGAGCATTCGCGACGAACCCCAGTCGGCGGGCGGTGTGCCGTCTTCGTTTCGACCCGGCTGGATACTGGCGGGCCTCGTGTTGTTCGGGGCCGGCTTCGGCTTTGTTGAGGCGGCGGTCGTGGTCGATCTCCGCGCGGTCCTGCACCCCATTTCGCGGCAGACCGGGCGGATATCCGGCGACGGCGTGTTTCCGCTGTTCACGCTCGATCAACTCGACCACGCTAACCCTGTGGCTGGGCGTCTGATGCGCATCGAGACCTGCCGCGAAGCGGCAACTCTCGTGATGCTCGCGGGAGCCGGCCTGGCTGCGGGCCGCAGTTTTCTCGGGCGTTTTGCTGCTTTCACGCTTGCCTTCGGGGTCTGGGACTTGTGTTATTACCTGGCTCTCAAGCTGCTCTCAGGATGGCCGGCGTCGCTCCTGACATGGGATGTCTTGTTCCTGATCCCGGTCCCCTGGGCCGCGCCGGTGGTTGCACCGGCCATCGTGGCGATGTCCATGGTGATCGCCGGAGCAACCGTACTCGTGTGGGAGTCGACCGGCCGGTCGTTTCGCGTTGGGGCACGCCACTGGGCTGCGATCGTGGCGGGGGGCCTGATCCTGGTCGGTTCATTTTGTTGGGATTCCCACACGCTCGCCGGCGGCGGCTTGCCGACCGAGTTCCCATGGGCGCTGTTTCTCGCGGGTGAGGCGCTCTCGTGTGGTGCCTTTCTCCACGCCTTCTGGCTGAGCTGGCGGGGTCTGTCCGCGGTCTCTCGGCATCCTCTCAGCGCCTTTGGGGCGGCATCGTAGAGCCCGGGGTGTGAACCCGGGACTCAGCCCCGTTGGGGCTACCCACTCAATTCAGCGGCGTCGGCGCAGAATTGGGCCGGCACCCGGCAGTGGTTTCGCCGTCGGGTCCGACGGCGGCTTGTCCAGGCAGAGGAACGCGCAGAGGTCGGCGATCTCCTGGGTCGTGAGCTGCTTTTCGATCTCCTCCGGCATGAGCGAGACCGCGCCCATCTTGATCTCGTCGACCTGGCTGCGCGGGATCGTTTCGACTTGACCGCCTTGAAGCTTGAGCATGACGCGATCCTTGCCGTCCTCGACCAAGAGTCCGGTCAGCACGCGGCCTGCGGTCGTGGCGACGGTTGTGGCCTGGTATCCCGGGCCGATCACCAGGCTGGGATCGAAGACGTTCGAGAGCAATTGCTCGAAGTCGTTGCGACCATTCGCGGTAATCTCCGGGCCGACATCCTGACCCTCCCCATAGATCTTGTGGCACTGGGCGCAGATCTTCTTGAA
Organism: uncultured Isosphaeraceae bacterium; assembly: GCA_963781785.1. Lineage (GTDB taxonomy): Bacteria > Planctomycetota > Planctomycetia > Isosphaerales > Isosphaeraceae > CAWAHD01. The sequence continues at coordinate 4,971,918 of CAWAHD010000002.1, forward strand.
GACAGTCTGGCCGGCGACCGGATCGCCCTGAGTCGTGCGGAGCAGCCTGCGGACTCGTTCGGCGACCCGTTCGCGGTCGGGGTTCCGGCGGTCGCGGATCGTACCCCAGACGGCCTTCACCCTGGTGGCGATCTCGGGATTTTTGCTGCGAGCGAGCTCGCGGAGCTGAGTTGTGCTCAAGACTGAGGTTGGGATTCGCTTGGCTGCCACCGCCGCGAGGAATGCTCTGGTCCACTCGGGCCGCTGGATCAAAAGCGCGATGGCCCTGGGCTTGAGATCGGGCTCCATTTCCGCGTAATGGCCGAGCACAAAATCGGAGACGCGGGGATCATCGAGCTTGCCGAGCGCCGCCAGGACCTGGCCTCGGAAGTCGACGGATTCGCGCCTGCGGTTCTGGAAGATCTCGGCGAGCACCTTCCAGAGCTCCCCGTCGTGTGCGGCGACCAGATCGCTCAAGAGCCCGAGTCGGAGTTCCGTGGGCACGTCGGCGAGACAGCCGTCCCCGGCGTGCCGCAGGGCCTCGGGATCTCTCCAGGATGCTGCCAGGAGCACGGCGTTCCAGCCCAAGGGGTGGTCATCGTGGTCGATGAACACGCGGCGAAGCGGCGACTCGAGACCCGCGCAGCGCCTTCAGCCGATCTCCCGAGATCGAGCCCGCCTGAACCTCTTCGGCAAGCATCCAGATCGCCTCGCGCGCCGATTCAATGGCCTCATCGGTTGGAAGATCGATCAGCGTTTTCATGATCGCGACGATCGCAGGCATCGTGGAGCTGCCGCAGCCCAAGAGCCGCTCGAGGACGCGCGGCACGAGCTCCATGAGCGCCGGTGAATCCTTGAGTGCCCCGGGCGTGATCTGTGCCGCGAAGTCGTCGCCTCGTCGTTCCAGGAGCGGGTGCAGGTTCTGCCAGACGATCTGGGGAATCAGGGGATCGCCCTTGCTCGCGGAAAGGACGTCGAGCAGCACGCTCAGAGGATCAATCCCCTCGATTCTCCGGCTTGCGATCGCGACTTGAAGCCGGACGTCGGGGTTGGGATCGCGGGCCAGCCCGATGACGCGCTTTTGAATCTCGGCGTCGAGCTTCCCTTGATTCCCCGCGGCCCGGACGCCCCAGGCGCGGAACGTCGGGGCGGCATGGGTCAACAGCTTCGCATGAAATCGAGCATCGAGCGTGCCGCCTCCGACCAGCGCCCAGAGCGCGTGCATCCGGGCTGCGTGCGAGGCTTGTTCGTCGAGAACGACGGCTTCGAGCTTGCCGCGGATGGCCGGCGTATTTCGTTCGGTCAAGAGTCGCTGGGCCTGGTCGCGATCGTAGACATTGGGGCTGGCCAGAAGCTCGATCAGCCGATCGTCGCTTGACTCGGCCAGGTCGAAGCCGACTCGCCGCGGTGTGTCATGGTAGCGCACCCGGTAGAGCCGCCCCTTCTTCCGATCGATCCCCGCTGGGTCGCGGTTGGCATCCTGGTAGCAGTGATAGCGGTCGTACCAGTCGAGAATGTAAAGGCAGCCGTCAGGGCCGGTTTTCTGGACGACCGGCATGAACCAGGAGTCATTGGCCCGCAGGAAGTCGGGCTTGGGTTTGCCACGGTAGGTCGAGCCGTTCCGCTCGAGGACGTCGACGTTGATGCAGTTTCCATGGATGTTGCCCATGTAAAGCCGGCCGCGATACTCCGGCGGATACGCAGGGCTGTCGAAATAGTGGATGCCGCAGTAGGCCGCCTTCTGATGAACATGGTCGACGATCGATCCGATCGGCCATGTGTAAGGAGGATAAGGCCCGCCCTGGCGGTGGTAATAGCCCGTTTCGACGAGGTGCCACAGATGGTCTATCACGCAGGCGCTCGCGAAGAACGAACCCTCGGGATCGATGGCGATTCCCCAGGGGTTACTGGTGCCTTCGCACCAGACCTCGAAGACGCGGGTTCGGGGATGGATGCGGAAAATCGCACACGTGAATTCATAAGTCTTGCCGTTCCTGGACGTGACCTTGGCGGGGTTGAACACGCCGTTCCAGCCGTAGAGCCAGCCGTCCGGGCCCCAGGTGAGTGCGCTGGGCAACTCGTGGGTGTCGAACCGGCCGAAACCGGTCGCAACCACTTCCTTCGAGTCGGCCCGGCCGTCTCCGTCGGTGTCTCGAATAAATAGGATATCGGGCGCGTTGGCCACCCAGACGCCGCCATGACCGACCGCGATTCCGGACGGGATGTTCAAGCCCTCCGCGAACAGCGTGATCCGGTCGGCCCGGCCGTCGCCATCGGTATCGTCGAGCACCTTGACGCGGTCGCGGCCGGGGCCCGGCTGCCGGCGGGGATATTCGAGGCTCTCGGTAATCCAGATCCGGCCTCGTTCGTCGAAGGTCATCGCGACCGGGTTGACGATATCGGGCTCGGCGGCCACCACTTCCACGCGGAACCCGGGCGGCACGGTCATGGCGCCGGCCGCCTCGGCCGGCGACTTCGGTGCGTTGGGTGCGCGATCCTGGCCGTGCGGGATCAAGCCGCCGGCCCCCCGCCCATCCTGGCGCAGAGGGGCGTCGTGGCCCACCTGACCCCGCACGCGGCAAGCCCCACCAGCAGGATCAAGGTCCTCGTCCGTTCACGCCAGCGAGTCTGTCTCATGCGAGTTGCGCTCAAGGTTTGTGCTGTGCGAGCATCCAGTCGATCACTTCGTGGTCGTTGTAGACGCGGTCCCAGCTCCAGTGGCCGACCCCCCGGTACTCGGTGATCCGCGCCGTCCCACCGTCCTCTTGGAGCTTTTCGATCATGGCCCGCATGCCGAGCACGGTGGCGGCACGGTCGGCGTCGCCGCAGAATGACCAGACCGGCAGGTTCCTGAGGTGGGTAGATGTCGCGGGCCGGCCCGGCGCAGACCGGCACCACGGCGGCGAACCGCTCGGGGTGGGCCGCAGCCAGCTCCCAGGTTCCCCGGCCTCCCATCGACGGCCCGGTCAGAACGACCCGTTTGGTGTCGGCCTTGCACGTGGCGATCACGTCGTCGAGAGCGGCCAAAGCGCCGTTCATGTCGGCCGAGCCGACTGCCCAGTTCTCCCGCGCCTGCGGAAAAACCACGAGCGCGGGCAATCCGCCCGGGCGATGGAGGATTGCCGGGCCGAGCCCCACCTGCGCCGGCACGACGCCGTCTTCGCCCTTTTCGCCGCCGCCGTGGAGAAACAAGATCACCGGAAATGCCTTCGATCCATCATGGCCCTCGGGCACGTAAACCGCGTATTTCCGGTCTTGATCTCCCACCTTGACCGTGCGGAGGTGGAACCCCGGCCCGGTCGAATCGCCGGAAGCGGGCATGGGAAGAGCCTGGATCAACATATTCTGGAACTTGACTTCCGTGGGCCCGCCGGCATGGATCTGCACGCCCAGGAGGCCTGTTCGTGCAATGCCCGGCTCGGTCTCGTGATAGTTGACCGAGGTCTTGCCATTGAGTGCCAGGGTGATCCGGTCACCCTGAGCGCGGACGGTGTAATGGTTCCAGTCGGTCTTGTTGAGGGCCTTGACGGCATTTTCCGAAGCGGCCACCAAAATCTTGTTACGGCGTGACTCATCATAGAGCACGCCCCAGTATGCCTCGCCGATATCGGCTTGATATCCGGACATCTCGTGCGGCGGCACGCGGACGCTGCGGAACTGGACGCCGCTGTTTCCCTTGCCGTCCAGGAGCCGAAAGTCGAGGGCCAGGATGAAGTCTCCATAGGAGCGAGTGGTTGCCAGGAACTCATTATGATTCAGGCCCGCGGAAAGCCCGATCAGAACGCCATCCTGGGCAGACCAGAGTTTGCGGTCGCCTTCCCATCCGCTCAGGTCGTTGCCGTTCACGAGAGGGGTCAAGCCGGCGGTTTCGACGACTGGCTGCATGCCGCTCAAGAGTCGGAGCCAGCGGATCACGATGGTGGCGGTGTAGGTTCCTCCCATGTCGCCGGGGCGTCCGGGCGCTTGCGTAGCTGCCGTCGGACTGCCGGCAGCGGGCGATGAAGCCGAGCAGGCGATCGACGTCGGGCTTCTCGTGGAGCATAAAAAGCGCTCGCATGACGCGGTAGGTACTGCCGAGGTCCGGAGGGCCTTCCTCTTTGGACCAGCCTCCTTCGGGTCGCTGGCCGGCCTTGATCGCGGCGATCACGGCATCGCGCTTGTCGAGCTTCATCCCCATCCGCAGAATGGCCGCGGCTGCACCACCGGTAGCATAGGCCTGGCCGGCTCCTTGCCCGAAGGTCCCGTCCGGGTTTCGCATGGCCTGGAGTTGGTCGAGCCACCGGGGAAAGTCAGGCGAAGAGCCGTGGACGGCCTCGAGCCCGGCGATCGCCATACGGACTTCCTCGAAGCTGTGAGCGTTCTTGCCCAGAAAGACGGTGGCGTCCTTGATCAAAGCGGCGTCGGCGATCCTGAGCTCGGATGCGGCCATCAGGCCGATTGCCGTGATGACGACCTCGGGCTTGCCTCCCGGCACGGGGGCAAATCCTCCGCTTGCGTCCCGGCACGACTTCACGTACTTGACACAGCCCAGGATGTCGGGCACCGAGCCGCCCACGTGCAAGAGCACCTTGAGGGCGGTGTTGGTGGCACCGAGGCTCGACGCCTGACCGACCTGGCCGGCGAATCCGCCGTCCTTGTTCTGATGGGCGGCCGCGAACGCGGCCGTCTGAGCAAACTCGGCCGGCGTCTGAGCCCGCGCGGGCAGCGCGATCCCCGCGAGCATCAGGGCGGCAAGAGCCCCGCACAGGCTTGCAGTTCGTCTCATGGCTCGGCATCTCCGTGAAGGAAGGCTGGCTGGCTGGTTGGTCACAACGAACAATCGCTCGCCGATCCGTCAGTTTGACAGGCAAGATGGCCGCGGGCAACAGGCCAACGCCTGTCGCGGTCGTCGATCGTTTTTCTCGGGTTCTCGATGAAGCCGTAGCGGCTCTCGCCGGTCCAATTGGTCATTTAACCCCACGTCGGAACGGATGGCGAGGTGGTGGCCGAGCCGGAAACCGCTGAGCGCAACCTAGTCTCAGAGCGAGTCAGTCAGAGCGGAGAACACCAGCTTCTGGAAATGCTGGATCCCGTTCTCGCGCGAGAGAATCAACTGGCCCTGCTTGTAGAAACCGGATCGCAACCCACGCTGCACCGACTCGACGATGATGATGTCCTCCCGCTGGACCTGATCGATGAAGTCGACCATCGCGCGCTGTTCGTCCTCTGGCATGCGCTCGGAGAAGAAGAACTCGTAGACCGCCAGGCAATGATGCTCGTCGATCGGAAGGATGAGATTCGTCGAGGCATTGCCGGCACCGGGATAGACGTTGAGCATGAAGTTCGGCCAGAGATAGGTATAGATTCCTTCCCGGCCTTGGTTGGCCCCGAACCCCGCCGTGCGCTTCGCTTGGGCGCTCGCCTTGAGCGGGCCGCGTTGTACGGAGCAACGTTCATAGGGAACGACCTGGTACTTGTCCAGGTCAATCAGATCGGCGAAGCCCGGATGCGAGATCGAGCAATGGTAGCATTCCAGGAAATTCTCGACCACGACCTTCCAGTTGGCCTGGATCGGGTATTCCCTCCGCTCGCGAAATGTGAGCGCGTCAATGTCGGCGCCGCCTGACCGGATGATTGCGGGCAACTGGCCGAGCGTGGCCGCTAATGAGCACGATGGGGAGCCAGGGTTGATGAAGATGAAGGGGCCGAAAGTCTCGACCCCAAGGGGCGTCAGCGGGAAGTCGGCCTTGTTGAATCCGGCCTGCTCCTGGCAGTGCGGGGCGGTGCGCAGGGTTCCGTCGAGACTCCAGGTCCACGCGTGATAGTGGCACTGGAGTGTGCGGCGGTGGCCGCTCTTCTCCAGCACCAGCTCGCTGGCTCGGTGGCGGCAGACGTTGGCGTAGGCCCGAAGCGTCCCCGTCTCATCGCGGACAATCACGACCGGGACCTCACCCACCCGGCCGGTCAGAAAATCGCCCGCATCCGCGACCTGCTCGACCCGGCCGACATAGTTCCAGCTCGCCGCGAAGATGCGCGTCTGCTCGCGATCGAACAGCGTGTGGTCGGTGTACCACTCGGCGGGAAGGGTCCGCCCTTGGGCGAGCGCCTCGCGCAGTGAGGGGTCCTGGACGTTCATCAGATCCTCCGGGTCGAGAGCGCGCTACCGCCAGGAACCGGCGCGGTCGCGAGCGTCGCCGGGCGCGCCAGTCCCTGCCCAAGATCCGCGCCCACGACCGCACTCCTGAACCCGATTGTAGGGCCGAGTGCCGAAGTTGCGAAAGATGCAACGGATCCGTGCGTCAGGCAAGCGGACCGGTTGAGCATTTCGGACTGCGACTCGGCGGGGAAAGCGGCTGCGTTGATTTCGGCAGTCATTGCGTCCGGGTTTCCTTCCTCTCAAGAAGCAATTGCGGTGCCCGACCGGCGTGTTGCCGGAGCGCCCGCCCGGGAGATATACTCGCATTTCGACCGCACAGTCGGCGATCACGGGGATGGCCCCCCAGATTGCCAGGATCTTTCGACCTACCCACCGGCCAGATCGTGGCGGTGCGCCCGGATCGCTGCCAGCGCCCTCCAGCGTGAACCGTCGCATCGCCTCAGGCGAACCAACCGTCTATCGTAGCGGGAGGATTTCGATGTGTAGCCCTATCAGCCGGTACGCGTACCGAAGCATCGCGCCCTTCGTCTTCGCATCGATGATGTCGGCATCGATCGACACAACGGCAAAAGCAGGAGATCCACCCCCTGCCCTTGAAAGCTCGAAAGCCGCCTGGCACGACGGGTCGGCTCGCTACGACTTCGTGATGGATGAGCAAACGCTTGCCATCAAGCCGATCACGGTCGCGACGGATGACAAAGCCGGGAGCGATGCCCCGGTCCGGTGCATCCTGGTCGTCCCGAAACGAGCGGTTTCCGGCAAGCCATGGTCCTGGCGGGACCTTTACCGGCATCATCGGCTCCCGGCCGAAACCGAGCTGCTCTCACGGGGGTTCCATCTCGCCTACATCACCCCAGGGCCGCTCCGGCAGCGCGATGCCTGGCACGCCTTCCTCACCGATCGATATCGATTGTCCCGAAGGCCGGTTTCTGTCGGCATGAGCGCAGCCGGAGAGCTGCGAGCGGGAACCGCCAAGGTGTCGATCACGCCTGAAGACATCAAGATGCCTGTGCACGACAAGGTATATGCCCGGAGCTTGGTGCTCGATGTCGACGGCGAACGGATCGCCTTTGTTGCCGTGGACCTGGGGATTTACACCAGTGAGAAACTGGTGACGGCTTGCAAGGAGAGGTTTGGGATCACGCATCTCGTGCTCAGCTCCTCCCATACCCATTCGGGCCCGGGTCGCAATTACGCGTCGTTCTTCGAGGAACGGCTCATTCAGGTCGTGGAAGCCGCGGTCAACGACATGTTCCCGGCGAGGATCTCCGCCGGGCACCGGAGCTTTCCCCAGCTCGGGTTCAACCGCCTGGTCGTGCGCGAGGACGGACATGCCCGCGAATCGTGGTTCGCCGATGACCATTACACGTCCGAGAATCCCGAGCGGATTCCTTTTGGTCCGGTCGACCCGGCGGTCGGGGTCATCAAGATCGAAGACGCGCACGGCCAGGCGCGCGCCATCGTGATGAATTACGCCTGCCATGCCGACGTGGTCTGTCAGAACTATGCCATCTCGGCCGACTTTCCGGGAGCGGCCACGCGAAAGGTGGAGGAGGCGTTCGGCGACAAACTGAACTGCCTGTTCGTGCAAGGAGCCGGGGGAAACATCGAGTCGCTGATCATCAGCTCGCGCAGGACAGGACCGAATGACCCGTTCCAGACCGATTACAGCACCATCGAGAGGGTCGGCGGACTGCTCGCCTACGAGACCATCAAGCTTGCCAAGACCTTGACCCCGCCCGGCGCAAAGAAACAACCATCCGGTACATGAACGATTCCCTCAAGTTTACCGGCCGTTTCGACAAGAGTGCGGCGTTTGACATTCATCTTTCCACGATCCTCATCAACGACGACATCGTGATCGCCACCTTTCCAGGCGAACCGTTCATCCAGCTCCAGCTCGACTGGAAGAAGAAGGTGGAAATCGGCGCACCCGTTCCTGTTCGGATACACCTGGTACCAGGGCACCTGGCCAAACTATGTGCCGGACATCAAGTCGGCGGCGCGCGGCGGTTATGGAGCGGACCAGTCAAACCCCAAGATGATCGAGGTCGGCTCCGGGGAAGCCGTGATGAACAAACATCTGGAAAACATGTACCGATTGACCGGACTCATGCGCGAGGAACCCGGACCGGTGGGGTTCAAGCCTGGCGCGCGATGGCTCATCACTCCGGTGCCTCGGGACAAGTAGGGACGAGCATGGCAGCGAGCTGGAGTGATCACGCGAGAATTCCTTTGATCACTTTCCCATGCACGTCGGTGAGCCGGAAATCGCGTCCGGCGTGACGGAACGTGAGCTTCTCGTGGTCAAAGCCGAGAAGCTGGAGGATCGTCGCCTGGAGGTCATGGACGTGCACCGGGTTGTCGGCAATGTGAAAGCCGAGGTCGTCGGTCGCTCCATACGTCGTTCCGGGCTTGATGCCGCCTCCGGCCATCCACATCGTGAACGCCTGCGGATGATGGTCGCGGCCCAGGCTGCGGCCGAGGGCGACGTTGGATTCGACCATGGGCGTGCGGCCAAACTCGCCACCCCAGATCACCAGGGTGTCGTCGAGCAAGCCGCGCTCTTTGAGGTCCAATGACGAGCGCGGCCGCAGCTTGATCGGTGGCTCCGCAGTTGGTCCTGAGGTTCCCGGCGACGTCGGAATGAGCGTCCCAGCCCTCATGGTAGATATTCACAAACCGCACGCCACGCTCGATCATCCGCCGCGCCAGCACGCAGGCCCTTGCGAACGAGGGTGTGTCGGGATCGGCGCCATAAAGCTGCAAGGTGGCTTTGGTCTCGCGCTTCAAGTCCGTCAACTCGGGAGCCGACGTTTGCAGCCGGAAGGCCATCTCGTACGAAGCGACGCGGGTTGCGATCTCGGGGTCAGCCACAGCTTCCAGTCGCCGGTGGTTCAGAGAGCCGAGCAGGTCAAGCGAGTCGCGCTGGAGCTTGGCGTCCACTCCGGGCGGGCTCGAGACGTTGAGGATCGGGTCGCCCTGGTTGCGCAGCCGGACGCCGTTATAGATGGTCGGCAGGAACCCGCTCGACCAGTTGGCCGAGCCGCCGCTGATGCCGCTGCCCGTTGACATCACGACGAAGGCGGGCAGGTCCTGGGATTCCGACCCGAGACCGTAGATGACCCACGAACCCAGGCTGGGCCGGCCTGGCTGCGAGAAACCCGTGTTCAAGAAGATCTGGGCCGGCGCGTGGTTGAACTGATCGGTGTGCATCGACCGGATGATCGCGACCTCGTCAACCACCCGGGCCAGATGCGGCAACATCTCCGAGAGCTCGGCGCCGCTCTGGCCGTACCTGGCGAACTTGAATCGCGGACCGAGTACGGCAGCGTCCGGGCGAATAAACGCATACCGCTGACCGCCGATGACCGAGGGAGGGAGCGGTTTGCCTTCAAGTTTGGTCAACGCGGGCTTGGGGTCGAAGAGGTCGAGCTGGCTGGGGGCGCCGGCCATGAAGAGGTGAATCACGCGCTTGGCTTTCGGCGCGAAGTGAGGCGGTTTCGGTGCCAGCGGATCATCGCCCTTGCCCGGGACAGGTGCCCCGAACGAGCCGGCGGCGAACGCGTCGCTCAAGAGGCCGGCCAGGGCGATCTTGCCGACGCCGACACCACACTCGCGAAAGAAATAGCGGCGGGTCGCGGATCCGGCCTGGAATGGGTGATCACTTCTCATGGGTTTCAGCCCTTTGTCACGGCCTCGTCGAGATTCAAGAGCACACGCGCCAGGACGGTCCAGGCCGCGCGGTCGCTGGCGTCTCCCTCGCCGGGTCCGGCGATCTTGGCCGCATCGAGCTCCTTGCGCCGAGCCGCCCTTTCTGCGCCAGGAAAAACCGCGAGAGCTCCGACACCTCATCCCGGTCGGGCGCCCGCGTGAGGCAGCGGCGGAACAGCGCATCGACCCGCTGTTCCACGGACCCTCCCTGCGCGGTCATGAGTTGCCCCAGCGCCTTGGCGGCCTCCTCGAAAACGGGGTCATTCAAGAGTGTCAGCGCCTGGAGCGGCGTATTGGAAACTTCGCGCCGGGCGACGCAGACCTCGCCGCTGGGCGCGTCGAACGTCATCGCCATGGCGAACGGAGCGGTTCGCTTGGTGAAGGTGTACAAGCCCCGGCGATAGCGGTCGCCCCCCGGGCTTGGTTTCCAGTCAAGGCCGCCGTAGGTCCCCTCGGTCGTGACGCCGGGCGGCTGCGGCGGGAAAACGCTGGGACCGCCGACGCGCTCCGAGAGCAAGCCGCTATCGCGCAGGGCGGCATCGCGGATCACCTCTGCCTCCAACCGGACGCGCGGACCCCGCGCGAGCAGGCGGTTCTCTGGATCTTTCGCCAGCAGCTCCGGCGTCGCCCGCGACGACTGCTGATAAGTCGCACTCATGACGATTAATTTGTGCATGCGCTTGAGCGAGAAGCCTTGCCGGGGCAGCTCGAGCGCGAGCCAATCCAGCAGCTCGGGATGGCTGGGGGGCTCACCCTGGTAGCCGAAGTCCTGCGAGGTGCGCACCAGCCCATGTCCGAAGAACGCAGCCCACTGGCGGTTCATGGTCACCCGCGCCGAGAGCGGGTTGTCGGGCGAGACGAGCCACCGGGCCAGAGCCAGCCGGTTGGCAGGGACGTCTTTGGGCAAAGGGGGCAGGATCGAGAGCACCGCGGGCTGCACGCGCTCGGTCGGCTGGAGGTATTCGCCACGGTTGTGGATGAAAGTCGCCCGCGGATTATCGGGCGGGCGCTCCTGGAGAATCAAGGTCGTTGGATCTACGGGCATGAGCTTGCGGACCTGTTCAATCGCCGCCCGCTCCTGGGCCAGCTCGGGGGCAATCATCAGGTAATGCTGGCGGAGTTGGGCGGTCTGCTCTTTGGTCCGTTCTTCCTCGGGGGTGAGCAGAATCTCCTCGATCTCGGTGGGCATGTCTCGTGTCGCGATGGGCTGCGGGTCGGTCGTGACCGAGATCCGGAAGCGGCCCAGCCCGGCCGCGTAATAGCGCTCGAACAGCAACTGGACGACCAGATCCGTGGCATTGTTCAGCGGCTCCTCCGAGCTGAAAAACGGCGAACTGCGCTGTCCCTGGCCGCCGCCCAGCGACCAGCCGGTCTGCGGATCGCCGTCGATCGCGGCCGCACAGGCCGCAGGCTTCTGGCCGGTGGCGGTCGCTTGCTTGATCGCCACTGCCTTGTCGCCGGCGCGCACCGTCAACTCGCTCAGGAAGAAGTCACCGGCTGGTCCCTCGTAGAAGACTCGGCCCGGCCCGCCGTGAGGCAGCCGCTCGTCGGGGAGGACCTCGAGCCGGATTCCGGTGATTCGCTTCAGTCCGGTCGAAAATCGAAGCGTATAGAGATCTCGCTTGCTCTGGTCGCCGCTGGCGAAGATGGATCCGTCTGCTTGAACGCTGAGATGGGGCAGATTCGCCGTGGCCGCGGTCGGTTTGAGCACACTCCAGCGCACCGCCTGCGCCGCTTCACGCCCCGCCCATTCGGTGAACCGGCTCTCCATGTTCGCCTTTCTGCGGTCCTCGACGGTTCGCCGGTCATCGGCGTTTGCCGCTGGAACGGGGGGGAATCGATTGGGGAGATCGGCGACCAGGGCAGCGATTTTCGTTTCCAGCTCGCGCCGGCGCCCTGTGGTTTTCGGAGTCGTGACGCTCATCTCGGGCTCATCGGCGTTGTTCAACAGGGCCATGAACTGGTAATAGTCACGATGGGGGATCGGGTCAAACTTGTGCGTATGGCACTGGGCGCAGCCGAGAGTCAGGCCCAGCCAGACCGTTGCAGTCGTGGCGACCCGGTCGGTCATCGCGTAGAACCGGAATTCCTGCGGGTCGATTCCGCCTTCCTCGTTGAGCATGGTGTTGCGATGAAAGCCTGTGGCAATCTTCTGGCTGGCCGTGGCATTGGGCAGTAAATCGCCGGCGAGCTGCTCGACGGTGAAACGGTCGAAGGGCACGTCCGCGTTCAATGCCTTGATCACCCAGTCGCGGTAGGGCCAGATCGAGCGGGTCCGGTCCTTCTCGTAGCCGTTGGTGTCGGCATAGCGGGCCAGATCGAGCCATCGTCTTGCCCAGCGCTCACCGTAATGCGGAGAGGCCAGCAGCCGGTCGACCAGATTCTCGTAAGCGGCGGGGGAACGGTCCTGCAAAAATGCGTCAACCTCTTCCGGCGTGGGGGGCAGGCCCACCAGGTCGAGGGATAAGCGCCGGATCAAGGTCGCGCGATCCGCCGGCTCGGAGGGCTCCAAGCCGGCCGCCTCCAATCTGGCCAGGATGAATCGATCAATGGTGTTCCGAGGCCAGTTGGCGTGGCGGACTCGCGGCGGCGTGCCACTCTGTGGCGGAATAAACGCCCAATGTGTCTTGTACTCGGCTCCGTCGGCGATCCACTCTTTGAGAACCCGTTTGTCTGCGTCAGAGAGCGGGAGCTTGGCCGCGGGCGGCGGCATCCGTTCACTCGCATCGTCGCTGAAGATCCGCTGTACCAGCTCGCTCTCATCGGGTTTGCCCGGGACGATGGGAACGGCTCCCGAGGCCGCAGGACTCACAGCCTGGTTGCGCACGTCCAGGCGGAGCTTGGCCTTCCGCGCCTTGTCGTCCGGGCCGTGGCACTTGAAGCAGTGCCGCGCCAGGATCGGCCTGACCAGGCTCGTGAATACGTCGTGGTCGGTGCGCCCATGTCTTCTCCCCGAACAGGGAGAACGACGGTGGTGCTCAGTAATGCGGCAATAAACACGACCGATCGCATCCGCACACCAAAGGCAAGGATTCTGGGAAGGAAGGTCCTGGAGGATTAGCGAGAAATCCTCGCGGTGGGTTCGTCATTTCATTGTACCGAGTTTGAGCGCCGAGCAACCAGTGCGCAGAGCGGCATGGGACCGGTGTTGGCAGTCCCCTGCGCAACCGCAAGGGAGCTCTGGGCTTTCATCATGCGGCGATGTGCTCCGATCGTGGCAAGAAAGCGGCACAGGGTGGCACGTTTTCAGCGGGTGTTCTTCACTTCCAGCCACGTTCGTGTCATTGCGTTCGATTCCGCAATCGTGAGCGCCGGTATCGTGTGGTTTGATATCGGCTGCGCATCGGTCAGAGTTGTCTGGTGCGGCTTGGTGAGGCTCATTGGCTTCGGTTCGCAAAAATCGAGGAGCGATTGAGATGTTGTCCGTCGCCGATTCTCGGTTCTCACTTTGCGGATCGATGGAACTGGAGGGGTTGTCCGTTGCCGGTCGATCGTCATCCGTTTGCCGATTGTTCGAGTCGTCCGCCGTGGGTTGTAAATCCGCAGTTTGCGGTAGGGTGGGATTGTGGCAATTGTCAGGCTCCGGATCGCAGACCTCTGGAGCGGCTGACGTGTCGCCTTGATCGCCGATCTCGCCGGCTTCCAGGAACTCCTCGCACCCATTTTCCTCGGCGGCGCGGCGAAACTTAAAGAATTCATTGATGGACCGGGTGAACTTACGATGATTGCTCGTTTCGTACCGCCTCTGGAGCTCTCCCTCGTGGCTGTCGTCGAACGACAGACAGTCGGCCCGGCGTGCCTCGTCGCGCGCGGCCCGCTCCTGGGCTAAAGCGCGGTGCGCCTGCACTCGTTCGATCGCCCGATCGACGATCCCGATGAGCACTCGCCGCGCGTTCTCGTGGTCCATCGCATTGATCATATCTGTCCATGTGCCCCGCACCCGCCGCGTGTAGTGCTTGTACTCGGTCGCCCCCAGGTCGCTACGGATCTCGGAATACGCATTGCCGCGCAAGGAATTGAGCGACCAGGCCGCGACGTAGAGGGTCGAAATCTCCCTGGATTTCCAACAGTCGATGGGCTGGTGACCCAGTAGTCTCACTGCCATGAATTTATGGTTGCCCTGCCAGGCCCCTCCTTGCTCAAGGAGTGCCCTCAGAGCCGACCACTCTTTGAGCATCCAATCGCAGCCGTGAACGGTGGTGGAGAGCTTCCGCACGATCCGCGCGGGATCGTCCGGGTCAATCGCGGCTCCCGAGTGGGAGGTCCGCGGCCCGACATGATTCCAGGGGATGGCGCCCGAGATCGCCGCGGGAACTCTACGATCGTGGAACAGCCGGCTGCCCAGGTCGTAGACCTCCTCGAGTGCAAGATGATCGGCCCCTTCGATCGCCGATGTGAGCCGCGCGGTCTGGGCACGCACGACGCGGTCGTGCATCCACGATGCGTGCGCGATTTGAGCCGTCAAAATCGTTTCAATCCGGTTTCTCGGCACAAGCGTACCGGAAACGTCTGCCAGGAGCTGGTGATACTCCGCGGGATCCTCGCTGGGAATCACCACCGTCTTGGCCGTCAGGCCGTGTTTGAGGCCGTTGAGACGTGATACGGAACGGCCGTTCACTGACCGGGGCCCGGTCGACTTGAGACAGTTGCGTCGATTCGCCTCTACGCGCCGCTGAGATGTCGCCATCGCTCTCTGTTCCTCGTTGTTACGCTCAAGCGTTTAGTGAGTGAAGTCGGGACATGGGTCGATCCCAATCGCGACCGCGGGACGAAGTTTGACGTAGGTCAGGCTTTCCAGCCTGACCTACGAATGCACATTCCTTGATTCGGCGCGGCGTCTTCCGACGATCGCGACCGTGCGGGCACGTTGCCGCGGACTACCGACGACCCTGCCCGGATCAGGGCACAATGGTCAGTTCGATTTGTTTGACCGGAGGTGTACGGGGCGGTGTGAGCCGCGCCACGCGGGTTCATGACACGTGCATGAATACATTATGCAACGTGGCGCCCGGAACCTGGCATGCTACCGAGCGGTATAATGGCTGACGCGTGGTGCGATGGGCTTGAGAGGATTGAGGATGCGCTGTTTTCCAGAAGAAAGTTAGGTGACACTAAGTGGCGCGTGTTCAATCGCAAGTTGGTGGACATCAGTCACTGATTTGATCGGACGTTCGGATTCCGGGTTCGAGACGCGGGCGGCAAGTATCGCTCGAACATCGTTTGGGTCGATCCGGAATTCGCTGGCGAGATCGATCTTGCATGGGTCCGATGGGCGGTCGGCCGGTCGAACGGTTGATCGAGCGGTGATCGTGATCGAACGCTGAGCTGTTTCCATCCGCTCCCGGCGCCGTGCCGGGGAGAAAGCGGGGGGGACGGGCGTCCCGCACGTCAGTCAGAGGAGCGTTTTCATCCGCTGCCGGCGCCGTGGCCGGGAGAAAACGGGCCGGTCGCGGTCCGTGTTGTCGACGGATTGCCCTGAGCCCCTCGAGGGGGACATTCCGGGGCATCTTGTCAGATCTCGTCGAGGACCGTTGACGGAACAAAACAACGAGTTGCCGGGAGCTTGCGGGAAATGATGTGATCGATCTCGAACGGGATGTGCGTCGCGTTCTGTGGCAGGCGGCAATACTCGCAGCGTCCGGCAGCTCGCTGGCGGACATGGAGGGTGCGGGCTCCGACCATGCCGTCAGTGAACCTTCTGGTGCTTTTTCAGAGCTCGACGGGCCTTCGAGTGCATCAGATCGAGCAGGAAGCCGACGCGGCGGTAATTCTCGAGCTCGTGCTTTTCCTTGGCGGTGAGTTTCCCTTCCTGGTTCTTTGTTACCAGTTGGTGCATCCGCTCGAGTTGGCCTTTGTCGAAGCGAACTGCCAACCATCCCTCCGCAGCGGCCAGTGACAAAGCGTCATCGTCGGGCCAAGTCAGATGCGAGAGGATTGCCGTGTCGCTGGTGGAAGAGGCAGTGTGGGTTGCCATGAGATTACATATCTACGTAGTTTAATATAGAAGTTACGAGTATTTTAGCCGAAGAACGGCAGCTTGGCAACCGGCCATGCGATGAGTCGTGACCCGAGGAGCCAATTCACTGCTATCTTGAGGCGGTCGACCCGTTGTAGCTAGGGCAGGAGAAGGGCCGACCCCTCGATGACGGGCTCGCCCTTGCTTTTTGTGTGACATATATCGTGAGGGTGAGTCAGGATTACAGAACGCCCTTTGTGTTACGCCAATTTGGGGCACGGTCAAGCGGTGGGTAGTTTTTGATTTGACAACGTGGTGTCGGCCTCCGTAAAGTACGTACATGCACCGTATATCACGGCTCAATGTACGGATCAATCGGGAACAATGGAGGTGACGAATGGCAACCGCGGCAAAAACAGAACGGTTTGAGCTCCGGCTCGATCCCGGCACCATCGAGGCTGTGGACGCATGGCGTGGTCGGCAGGCGGATATTCCATCGAGAGCAGAAGCAGTGCGGCGCCTGGTCGAAGGAGGCTTGGCAACGCCGAAAGAACGCGAGCTCAGACTCAGCGACGGCGAGAAGCTGATTATCTTGATGCTCTGCGACATCCACAAGCAGATGAAAATAAAAGGCGAGATTGAGCCCGATTTTGTTGCGGCCAGCATATTCCACGGGAGCCTTTGGGCTTTGGGCTGGGAATACACTGGCATATTTCACGGCCGCGAAGACAAGCAAGCGACGCTACATGAGGTACTCACGATTTTGGATATGTGGTCGTTTATTGAAGGCGGCTATAGCAAGCTGAGCAAGAAGGAGAAGGACCGTGTTGCAGCGGAGGCCGATCTAGTCGGTAAGCGCGTCGTTTTCAGGGGATTCGATGGCAACTACGAAAGCGAGCATCTGGGCGTCGCCGGATTCTTGATAAAGCAGATGGGGCGGTTTTCCGAATTCAAAGACCGCGACCTCAATTCGCATTGCCCGTTGTTGAACGCCTACAGGCGTATGACGAAGGTTTTCGAGCCGATGCGTGCGAACTTGATAGGCCACCAGCTCACTGCTTCGCAGATCATTGAAATTCTTAAAGCAGAGGGGAATCCAGACGCCCAGAGGCGCTAAAGAGTGACCGGTATGGTCAAAACATTGATGGATTCGCCTTGTTCGCGATGCCTGAAAGAAAGATCGCTAAGTTGGTGGTGGTCAAACGGGAGAGGAATCAATGCCCGAAAACACGATTAAGCACTACGTAAGCTCCTCATGTCAGTAACAGCGTCCGACGGTACCACTTTGCGAGCCACTGTTACATGTGTACGAGCAATCGTCTGACGGCGCACTTTTGCCTCAAACGGCCTCAGCACAAGGTGAAGGGCGTTTGAGGCAACACGTGTGCCCCCGAACGCATGGGGGTTTTCCGTTTGCGGCGGCGCACGACGGCGCAGGTCACTTCGACGGCGGTGATGTGGGCGACGTAGATGATCGTGGACGGGTTGTGGCGCGTGAAGCCGCGCACCCAGACGGTGCCGGTTTCCACGACATAGCGCTTGACCAGCGCGCTGGAATCGACGAAGTAGGCGGCGGCCACTTCAGCATCGCTCGCGGAGGATGGTTTCCGACAGCGGCTCGCCCTTGATGGGCACGGGCGCATCGTCGGGATCGTCGTCGTCGATGTCGAGGGAGGGGTCGGGCCGGCGGCGGATGAGGCCGCGTGCCATCATCTTCCGGTGAAGCTTGTCGATGGAAGCCGGCTTCTTTGCCTGGGCGGGCTTGGCACGTTTGGTGGCCTTGCCGGGTGCCGGTGCCGCAGGCTTCTTCGACGGGGCGAGCTGCTTGTCGAGCTGCTGGCGGAGCTTTTCCAACTGCTCGGCCGACAGGCACTTGATGCTCCTCAGGAGGTGATTGAAATCGGTGTGCGTCATAGGTATATCAGCGAGTAATTATTGAGTTACGCTTCTTTTAGCTAGATTACGACGGCCGGGGGCGTTTGCCGAGTTCTACTACGAGAGATCGGCGAACAACCGGAAGATCGACGGCCCAGGACCGACGACGTCCCCCGCGCCGCCGAAGCTGCCGGTTGGGCATCGGGAGCGGGCGAGATGTCGGCGCGATTGGCGAGAACGTTTCTTGTCCACTCCTCGTGGATTTGGTCCGTCCAACGGGGCGAGATCGCCCCAGGCAGCCGCCGAGATTCGCCAGATGGTGCACGCCCAAGCGGGCGGCGACCACAATCGTCGCCTTTCCCTCCGCGAAAGATTGGCCTCCCAACAAGCGATACGCGACTTTATTCTGACATCTGCGTTTGGCGATCCTTCATTTGTCACTGGGATGGAAGGATTTACCGAGCATCGGCGAAGTTTTTAGCAGAGAGAATGCGCAACTTTCGCGGAGCGAAAGGCGACGAATGCACAACTTTCGCGGAGCGAAAGGCGACTTTGTTTTGACCCCGGCGTTGTTACCCGTATTCATCTGCGTTCGTGGCGTCCGCTGGAACAAAGGGACAACACTGTTCGGCGCGGATCGCCGACCCCGCCGCCGGCCCGACTGCAGGTCTCCTCTGTTCGGCTCGGGGTTTTCCACGATCACCCGTTCGAGCGGGATCGGGTCGGGGATCAGGGTGCCATCGAGGCCCACTTCGCGGTGGAAGTGCCGACTGGTCTATTCGGAAGCGAAGATCACGGCCCAGACGCCGGTGAATCCGTGGCGGTCGTTGTCGCCGCGGATGAACGCGGATCCGACGCCAGGGAAACGAGATCAGACAACCGGGGAACCTTTAACCACGGAATGCACCGATCTGCATGGAAGAAGACGGCCGTAAGACCGTTCCCCAATCTGATGACGCCGATCGCCGCAGGTGGGTCTATCTGTCGCCTTTCGCTCCGCGACAGTGTGTTGTCGCAACCGGCGATTTGGCCTCTCGGAACGAAGGATTCATCGAGAATCGCCAATTTCGTTTGTCGCCTTTCGCTCCGCGAAAGATTGCCCTCCCAATACGCGATGCGCGACTTAATTCTGATGTCAGAACTTGGTGGGGAGTGATTCATCACTCGGCTGCGAGGATTTACTGAGCATTGGCGTGGTTATTGGTAGAGCAAACGCACAACTTTCGCGGAGCGAAAGGCGACGATTGAGGTCGTCGCGCGCTTGTGACCGACCCAGCGACTCCGCCCAACGTCTTTTGCACGATCGCGCGTGCCAACGTCAGCCGATTGTGGGTGTGGCGACGCGTTGCCGGCTGATCGGCCCGGCACCGTTCACTCGGTCGACCTTTCTCAGGGCTCTACCTTGCGTGGCCTCTTTCATCCTGGTCCCCGATGTGATTGATCCTTCAGAACAAGGATTGAAACACAAGGTCCGACTCGCGATCGCGGAATGATGACCGGTACAATGAATGGACCATGACGACCCGATGTGCTGGCCCGTCGTGGGGATCCTGGCGCTCGCGGCCGGCGGTCTGGTGATGGTTTGCTGGCGGGCGGGGAAGAAAGGAACCTGATCCATGGCATTCAACTACAGATGGGACACCCTCTTAACGATACGAACGCCGAAGCCATACCGGCTGGGGTCGATCTCGGGATTTGAGCCAATTTCGATCACGTAGACCGAGCCACGTCGCGGCGGATTCGTGGCGCGAGGCCCTGGCGTGTGGGTCACCGTCTTGTCTTCGGCCATCGTCGCGCACCTGAAAACGATCGCGAACCGCCGTTACGGACCCCGTGACCGATTCGATCAGGGGCCCTCTCCGTGCTTCACGGCTTCAGCTCGCCCGGCACGCGGCAAAGGGGCGGTCAGCGGAGCGTCCGACGTCAGTTCGTCGCGGTCAAGCGGTACACTTTCGCCAGAATCCGCTTCTTCAGGTCCTCGTCCTTCACGTCTTTTGCCAGAGCGTAGAAGCTGTATGGGTACTTGACCGTGTGGCTGCTGACGATTTCGCCCATGCGGTGCTTCGCCTGAGCGGCCCAGTAGTCGCGGGTGAGCGGGGTTGGCGCCCCCAGTGGGGCAGGCGCGACGTTGCCCTCGTCATCACCCGCGCGTGCCTCCCGGACCCACTGCCAGTAGGCCGGAACTCCCTTGCGGGCCAGTTCCTCGTGCCCCATGCGGTGCAACTCGACCAGGGCGTGCCCGATCGTCACCACGTGCCCGTCGAACCCGTCGCCCTTCGCCCTCAGGAACTCTTCAAAAACGAAGTGGACGAACTTTTGCTGGTCGTCGAGGCCCACGAGCGGGTCGGAATCCTGCTCCGCGGCGCCCCTCGTTTTCCCAAAACTCCCGACCATCTTCCGCAGCCCATCGATCCGCTCGGGCGTCGCGGCCTCGGGCACCGCCCGGAGAGCCTTGAGGCAGGCGACCGCGAAGATGATGTTGTGGCCTTTCCCACGCAGCGTGGCGATGCCGGCGTCGAGGTCTTCGAGCAGACCCTCGACGAGCTTCGGGTCGGCGGCC
Organism: uncultured Isosphaeraceae bacterium; assembly: GCA_963781785.1. Taxonomy (GTDB): domain Bacteria; phylum Planctomycetota; class Planctomycetia; order Isosphaerales; family Isosphaeraceae; genus CAWAHD01. Next base: position 4,992,138 of record CAWAHD010000002.1, read on the forward strand.
TCCTTCGGACGGGGCGCCGCGTAGATCGGGTTCTTCAACAGCCGGGCGTCAAGGTAGGCCAACATCTCTTTCTGCGTGTCGGCGTCGAGCTTCTGTTCGCGGCAGAAGAACACAGACGACATCACGGCGGCAGCGTTGTGCCCGCCGGCGAACGTATTCCTCTTCTCGGCGACCCGGCTCATGCCGTCGAGCCCCTTGACGATCTCGCGCGGCCCGATCGGGGCGTCTTCCGCCAGCTTCTCGTCATCCGCGGCGGCGCGCCTGTCGAACAGTGCCTCGGGGCAGAAGGGCAACCCCGCAACGATGAGCCCGGCCTTCAGGAGTTGCCGCCTGACGATCGCGTCTGAACGTGTCATGGAACCTCCCCTTGGGAAAGTGTGTGGCTCGGTTCGGCGAGCGGCCACTGCATCGGACGAACTGGGCCCGCTAGGATTAACGCTGGCGCGTTACACGAGGACGAAGAACCTCTCCGACAATCGCTCTTCGATCTATGCCGACGCTGCCTCGGGGAATCGCCTGGACGGTTTCGGGGGAACCGATCAAGATGGCGCGTTCACGATGATGATACCTCGCGGGGTCCCGCTCAGGTACCGGTATTCCTTTGATCAAGGCGGGGCCCCGGAAGGACTGGATCCGGTTGGCCAGGCCCCGATCGTGCGGGAGGTCCCGCTGCTACTCCGCGCCTCCAGCCCGAAGAGACCATGGGCCGTGGAGGGCCAGCCGCCGTTCGAGCCTTAGTGCGGGGTCTGGGCCGAGTCGAAGCGGAGTTACTTCCCGGATGCTTCGGTCGGTCCGACGACACCGATCGAAAAGCGCTTCGGAAGTAGACACGAGGATCGCCTACAGGTCTGGTGGCTCTCGCCCGACGATCGAAACTGGCTCCGATTTCCCGATCGGTATCAACACCCGGCACGTTTGGGATCAGCGCACGATTCACGAGGCTGAGTGGAGTTGCGAGATGCCTGGAACGCTCGACAAATTCACCGTCATTCAGCGACTCGCCGATCTCGACCGAAGAGATCCTCAGCGGAAGGTATTCGGTGCGAAGGTACATGACTACAGGTTACGCCCGACCGTCCCGATCTCTGTGATCGAGTCGTTCGAGAAACAGTATGGTATCTCTCTACCTCACGACTACCGATCATTCATCACCGAGATCGGCGATGGCGGGGCTGGTCCGTTTTACGGACTCTTGCCATTCGGGAAAGACGACACCGATTGCGACTGGCACAGCAGCAGTCTTGTCGGTGACCTGTCGAAGCCGTTCCCACACACGGGAGCTTGGAATCTACCAGCGTCGTTTTGGAGCTGCCTACCCGACCCATCCCCCGACACGCCTCTCGAAGAGGAAGACAGGCTGATGAACGCCTGGGACAGGGAGTTGGAGGCACACTACTGGAACCCGACGATCATGAACGGAGCGATCCCCATCTGCCATCAAGGGTGTGCGCTCAGGCAGTGGCTCGTGGTCCACGGAGAGCAAACGGGATTCGTCTGGAATGATCTCCGGGCAGACAGCCGTGGCATCGCCCCTGTCCTTGACCAGTCTGGCAATCCGGTTAAGTTCACCGACTGGTACATGGAGTGGTTGGAGGATTCGTTGCAGAAGGTAGGCGAATCGCAATGCTAGACCGTCATCGTTTCTTTGCAACGAACCTGAACACCACCCAGTGACAATCCATGACGTTCAGCGTCGTTGGCGAAAAAGGAGCCCCGCCTCATGGGTGACATTCCTCGACAATGGCTCATCCCGCCCGACGCCGAGGCAGCCCCCGACTCCGTGGAGATGGTGAGAGCTTGGATTGTCGATGGAGGTTTACAGTGCAGCCTGGAGATGAGCGTGTGGGAGTTCGTCGCTTCTACCCCGTCCCAAGAGCGACGACAAGGACCGGGGACCCCGCCTTGGATGCGGCCTCCGTCTTGCTCGTCGATTCCAGAGCGACGGCTCGCTTGATCGCGCACTGAGGATGAATGCCCGCCAGCGAATAAACGGGGTGACGGCAGACTGGACAGCGTTTCCGCTCGGGATCAAAGATCGGGGTGTGGCGGTACTTGGGAAACATCATGGGCACCTGATGTGTGAGCACGCTGGTGGGAGCTTGGGTGAATGAGCGCAGGCGGTCTTACCGCATGACGGGATCGGGGAGCAGCCATCGAAGACAAGGGGGCTTCTCTCTCTGGCTACTCTGTCGAATCCCGAACAGGGTTATTCGTTGGTGGACGATCAATCCCGACGACCAGTACCACCAGTGAAGCCGGTGGTACGGGCGACCGGAACCTTGGCTTCACTCACCATGAGCCGCCGCCCCTCGTGTTCGTGGTCATTGAGTCCCTGGATCGCAGCCTCAGCCTGGGCGTCGGTGCTCATTTCGACAAAACCGAACCCCTTGCTGCGCCCCATATCTCGGTCCTGGATGACCCGGGCGCTCTGCACGGTGCCGAACGCCGCGAACCACTCTTGCAGATCCGATGAGGATACCGAGTAGGTCAGGTTACCAACGTACAATTTCTTTCCCACGAGATTCTCTTTCTGGCAAAGCCTTTCGACCCTTTGAATACTTTCTGGGTCGATGAGAAAGGGGCACACAAAGGAGCCCAGGAGGTGGGAGAGGCGAGAGGGCGAAGCAGAAAGCGATTCGATGAGAACGCAAGGGGCTCGCTCAGTCGTCAGACCAATCTATTGAAGTATAACTGATTTGAATACAAAAAGAAATGACTCAGAGGGCGAAGTTCTCGGACTGGCATGAAGAGGTTTGCTTTTCCTGACTTTCGTGGTGAGGCGAAGGTGTGCCTCCCGCGCCGGTGCCTGATCTTCCACGCCCGCTGACACGTGGGCAACAATTCTGCAAACATGGGAAGGCAACTCATTGCATTTACAAAATTTTCAGGATATTTTGATGACTTGAGATAACTTGTTGAAGCTCGACATCGCATGAGAGTCATGCATGCCCCCAACCCGAGGAACCGCAGGATGACCACAGCCGTCGTTACCAAGCAACAGAAGGACCTGAAGAACTGGCTCAAGCTCCGCACCAAGCGTGCCGCCGCCGTCGCCGCCAAGCCCCCCAAGCACGGCAAGAAGTCCAGCACGTAAACCCCCGCATGAAGCCGTCTGGCTAGAGGGCGGTGCTTTCCCTTGCCTTGGCAGATGGCTAAGGGTGGCTCATCTGCCAAGGGAGAAGCTCGGGGAGAATGTATCCACATTTTCCTCGGGCGCTATCAAAAGGTGAACCAATCGGTCGCTCAGTCCCGCTTGCTGTCAGGACGGGTCAACGGATCACGCCATCGACGATGTTGGCAAGCTGATAGCCGATTTCGGTAAGGTAATAGAAGTTCTGCTTGCCCTGGCGGCGACGATCGACGATTCCCCCATGCCGCAACAGTGCCAGGTGGTGGCTCACCGCTGGCTGGCTCATGTTAAACTGGCCGCACAGCCCCCCGACATGGTGCTCTCGCTCGGAGAGCAGGGTGATGACCTGGAGTCGGGTCGGGTCGCTGACTTGCTTGAGCAGATTCGCTGCCCGCTGAAAGGTCTTGGTGCGCAGCGCGGTCGCGTTCATAGCCAGTGCAGACTTCGTCGCCTTCTTCATCTTGAGGGTTGCCGTTGCCATCGAATTTGTCTCCAAAGGAGTGTGATGGGCGGGAGGCAGAGCAATACGTCACTCTGTCGGCCCGGGGGCGTTGAGACCAGATGCTATGTCGGAGGAAGAGACGAGGGGCGGATCGTTCAGATCACCGGCACCAGGCGATTCAGCATCTTTGTGCCAACGGTCTCCCCGCCAGCCTGTCTCTTGCCTTGCCTATTATACTATTTTAATGGTCTGATATCGTCAACTTAAAAGTCTTTGCATTTACTGAGATTTCGCTTCGAGCAGTCCCGTTCTGAGTCTGCTCACATTTGCTGCTCTGTTTCGATGTTGAGGGCTTCGAGGACACACGGTTGACGAGCCGGGGCTGGTGCGACGGCAACCGTTCTGTGCTTCACGGGAAGAAGCCATTCAAGAAGTTCGCCAGTGACCCGTCGTAGACCGCTTCGGCAAGGAACTCCGTCCCCTGCTGGTTGCCCCAGCTATAGGTGATGATCGTCTTGCCTCGGAACTCGCACAGGTCCACGTCCGAGTTGTTCAGGTCCACCGCTCCGGTGATCTTCGCCCGCTGGTCTGCGGTGAGTTTCGGGTTGGCGATCAGCTTGTCTTCAGGTGACGCTTTCAAGACTGGGTTGAGCGGGCTCGACTCCCAACGAATCAGGTCTCGGGACCGAACGACGTAGGTTTGATAGATCGGACCAGGGCGGGCTTCCAGATAAGTCATGTAGAACCAGCCGTTGACGAATCGCAGCGCCGGGCACGCTGAGTACCGCTCTTTGGTGTAGACGCACTCCTTCGGCAGCAGGCTCCAGGCAAGCAGGTTCTCCGACTCGGCGAATCGCATCGTAAACGGGACGCCGACTACCTCCGGAGGCTTGCCGACTTCGATCGCCATGATATAACGGTTTCCCGCTTTGGAGACCGAGGTATTGAACAGCCCCCACCGAGGCAGCTTCAGTGCTTGGCGCTGCTGCCAGTGCTCCAGGTCATTTGATCGGAACACGAAGATGTTCTCGCCGTCCCAGTTGTCCACGCCGAACACCCACATCGTCCCCTCTTCGGTGTAGGCGCAACCCAGGTCGAAAGTCTGAGCAAATGCGGCGGTTGCCTTGCCGGTCTCGACGTCAATGAAGTGGAAATAGGAGTCGCCAGTCTTGTTGGCTTGGTAGCCAGGGCGAACGTACTCAAAGCGGTAAAGCCGATCACGGAACACAACGGGGGTGGTCTCCACCATGTCGAGATCGAGGGTGCCGAGCTTGCGAATCTTGGGCCTGGCAGGCTCATCGGCGTGGGCGTTCGGGACTAGAGAAATAATGAGAATCGAAATAAGAGCAATGCTGTATGCCCAGGGGCCCAAGGGAGACAATCGTCGTGCTGAGTTCATGGTTGCCATCCGTTTGAATTCACGTTGCTTGAAAGGTCAGGTCGCCGTGCCCTTCTGTGCGCAATCCTCCCTCCGTCAATCCGATTCGAGCCGCTCGGCGACCATGACTTCCGAGCAAACCTCGAAAGCGACCACCTCGATTAGCCGCGATACAGCGTTACGACCGATTGCTCAGAAGGTAAGCCACCCATTCTATGAAGAGCCGCTTCAGGATTCATGCGCCCTGGACAGGTAGCTCGGAGGAACAGCATCAGTCAGCCAGACTCCATTCGCCGACAACAGGAACTTCTGACCCTCCCGATGCATCCTGCCGGCATCGACTTCGAGTATGACCGGCTTGCCCCGGCGGGAACCGACCTTGCGTGCCGTCTCCACATCCTTCGAGAGATGGACATGGTGCCGCTTGCCCCGGACCAGCCCGTCTTCCAAGATCGACGACAAGAACCGCTCAACCGTCCCGTGGTAGAGCGTCTCGGGCGGCTCCCGCTCTTCCAGTTGCAGGTCCACCGCGACGCTGTGTCCCTGGTTGGCACGGATCAGTTCACCCGACACGTCCAAGGCAAACCGCTGCTTGTCATTCGTCTCGACGCACTCCACCAGTTCGTCATAGGCGATGGGAAAACCGTTCCTAAGGGCGGCAGCGAGCAGATCGTCCACCGGCACCCACCCGCCTGGTTGAAGCTTCAGTCCCAGCCCTTGGGGGGCGTGCCGCAGGTACTTTGCCAGATACTTGCTGAGTCTTACTGCTCTCGGTTGCATGAGAGTGACTTTCCAGGATTGGGTCGGGCTCGGGCATCTGCCAACAACATGGGCATCCCATTACTGATTCTCGACTGCGCACCCCCATCGTCCCTTGGTCGGGGATCGCCCCCATTGTCTCAAACTCGTTGATCGTTGACGACGACTGCTTGAAGGCAGGAGAATCGAGGAAAAGCCTGGGGTGTCGAACCTTGCAGTCCGTTCGCGGAGCGATTCAATGAAACCCATCGACTGGGACATTCGGCGTGCGGGTCGCCGGTGGTCGCATGAAGAGTTCGACCAACGGATGTACCAAGCACCCGAGAAGATCGAGTTCGTGAATGGGATTTTCGCCAGCGAGCGTGGGCGGCTCACCGTGTTGGGAATGCTATTGGAGAACCTCGGCATCGACAGAGTGGTCCGTTTCGGAAGGCTCGAAGATTGGAAGGCTGCAATCGCAGACGTGGAGCAGAGGCAAGGTTCTGGGAAACAGCCCTGATCGGAGAGTTGATCAGACTATCGGCATGGGTTGTTTTCTTTCCGGTGATGGCTGCGATCATCGGAACCGTTGTCGGCAGAATTCCCTCACCGGAGTTCATGACTTGCTGAAGTTGTAGGCAATTTCACCCAGATGGGGAGGGAGTCCTTGCGATTATTTGTCTTCGGCTGGCTCTTCGTTTTTCCGCTGGCATGTGGGGTTGCGGTGCTTTCGTTCAGCGTCATGCAAACCATGTCGGGAAGGTACCTGGGAACTGACTTCAATCCGTTCACATTCGCTCTGGCTCTGCTCCTTTTCTCATTCACTGGCTGGGTGACCTTTCGCTATCTTGAGAAGAGGGCGAGCCGGCGCAAGAGGCGGCTCTAATCATTTGATATTGTGGTCAATTACACCCGGTCCATGGACACTGAACCGTCGAGAAGATTTCCGTTCAGGGGGGCAAATCCGATGCGACAAGGCTTTTTAGCATTCCTTCTGACATTGCTGGGCTTCCTGCTGGGCGGCTGCGTAGGTGGAGTAATCGGAGACAGAATGGACGCAGCAACGGCTCGGCAGTTCGAAGCCGAGGGAGAGATAGCCGATTTCCTGCCGGTCGTAACCTTCCTGTCCGCTTACATAGGGGCGGCGGTCGGCATGCTCACTGCCCTCGTTATCTCCTTACTGGTCCTCGGGAGCAGGACGAAGAAGCCACGTATGCCGTCTGAGTTCGAGTGACACCCGCAGTCCGCTGGCCTGTGCGTTTTGACGTTGTAGACAAATATGCCCCGGACGCTGCACAAGAAACCCATGCCTTGAAAATAACAGCTCTGCAAGGAAATCGAGCCGATGTCGAATAAGATTGGTACCGACAGGCTGAGGGAGATGAGGTTCCTTCGGTTTTCGACAGAGGACATGCTCGACATGCTCTTGGCCCGTTACAGAGACCACGTTACGAACATCGATCGCAACGGAATCGATATGCCGCTGGCGGTCCCGAAGATTCAGGGTGAAGTCCCTCTCGCCAGAGTGCGCACGACCGATGGTCGGGGGATCATCTTTACGACGGTGCGGGTCATCTGCGGAACCGAACAGTTCCTTGACTACAAGGACATACTGGACTGCCGCTGGATGAGCGATTCATTTTCCAAAGATCTGAAAGAGATCCGCCGGATGAAGGAAGAACACTTCGATCGGCTGATATTGAAACGGGGCGACGGTTCAACCCTCGTTCTCGATCACTTGGATCAAGCAGTATTCCCACTGCTAAGATTTCTCGAGTGGCAAGTGCTAAAAACAGAAGCGAAACGGAAGGGCATCATATAATTTCTGATTATTGACTGTGTGGTCATCAAGTGTTTGGGACGATGGAACCATCAGGGAAGAGCCCAGACGAGGCTGAGAGAGCCAGCTCGCCCTATTGCATAAAGGAATTGTGAGCGCACGGAACATCATTTGCCCGAGAACAGCATCCATCCCAGCCGCCCAAAATAGATCAGCCCTAAACCCAGGAAGAAGAGCGGGAACCCCAGCCGCAAACTGCGGCTCTCCCAGGTGGGTCAAGTCCCGCAGAGCCGTTGAACGACTGGCTTGCCGGCGCCGCCCACGATGCCTCGTTTCAATCCCCATAGCTTGATGCCGCCAAGCAGCGTGAACGTCACGCCGACCGCTGCAAGGGGGAACCAATCAGCGAAAGGGATCATGTGGTTTGACTCCGATGCCAAACGATGCAAGACGAAGGCGTCTTGTGGTCCTCGGCAGATCGCTCACTCCTTGATCCTGTAATAGTCGCGCCAGAATTCGGCGATCTCTTCAACCATCGGTGCGGAACTTGGGATCAATCCTGACCAATAGCGAGCGTCGTAGCGCACGGCATAGTCTCTGGCCGCGTGATAAGCCCAATACGGTGCTTCGCACGTCCGGAGCGCTAATCTCAAGCACTGCTCAACCACGAACAGATCCCTGCTCTTTAGCATCCGAACCATGTTCCCGCCGATCCTTCTATACTCGTTCTGTTCCGCTTCCAGCTCACTGCATAAAAAAGACAGACGTGCTTTTCGCTCCTCGGTGGGATCGGTCAAATCGGGCTTCAACGCCCTGACGGCTCGATCCACGAGGTCACGAAACTTTTTTGGGTACTTCCCTTGTCGCATTTTGCACTGGATTCTCTGAGCCAGGAACAAAGCAAAGGCTGGTGCGGCTTCTGGCTCTCCACAGAGACTCTTGATGGTCGTCAAACGGGTGATAGGGAAGTCCTTTCCCCGGCGGAGCGCTTCGGCGATCTCCGAGAGTTGCTTGACCCTCTTGATGATCTGAGGGCTTGGGGACAGAGGCATGTCGAATCTCGTCCGGTTTGACATTCAGTCCTTCAAGCGGCTGAGACATTTGATGTTCATACCCAGCAAGCGCGCAGTCGTAATTGGCTCACACTCCCGAATCGCTTGGCATCGAGACTGGCGCTGGAATCGGTGCAGAACTCCTCTGGGTGTTCTTCGTGTACAGGTATCTGGAAAGCTGCCCACCCAAGAGTGCGGCGATCAAGGCGAGGAGCAAGTGACCGATCCTGATAAAGTTCTCGGTGGTGCCGCTCGATCCCGCCGGCCTTGGTCCGGCCAAGCTCTTCACGATCCATGCCGTGGTCGATCCAGCCGCCGAGGTTGCGTCCTCGAATGCGCCGTTCCCCTTGTTGACATAGAGGACGTTCGGTTGTGAGTTGCTGGCGACATAGAGGTCTACATCTCCATCGTTATCGAAATCGGCGTATACCAGTCCTGCGCCGTTTGGAATCGACCTCGGCACCTTCGAGGCAAGGTACGCGAGCGCCCTTGTCGTCATCAGCCTGGGCTGAACCGACGGGACCAGAGACATCGCCAGGTAAGCTGACCCGAAAAGAGCGAACCCCAACCAGAATGCCCGTCTCTTCGCAGTTCGATGAATGGAGAGCAGCATCGAGATCAACAGAACTCCGAGCGTAATGCTGAAGACGCTGCTGTCCCAGAGATCGTTGGACTCACGAAGAGCGGCAAAGCTGACGCCAAGAACGAAGATAACGCCGACCAGACTGGCGATGGTGAATCGGATGCGTCTCATTGCTCAATCCCTGAGGAGTGGGAATAACAGCCTTCGGCAATCTTAAATCAATCGTGCGACAAGGAGAACTGGTCCACGTCCGTCAACCTAGCCGAGATCGGTTTTGGTAGCATGGAATTGGGCAGAGTGACGTTTAGGGGGCATCTATGCTCAGTCAATGGCATCATCAATTCCCAGATTGTGAGCCGGTCGCACACTGGCTGAGACCGACGTTTCCCGACCGATGGGTCCGTTTCCACAGTCTGCCCGGCTCGAAACGTTATCCTGAAGATGAGAGCGAGTACGCCACAGTGCTCCGCCGCCACAACCATATCCTCGGTCAACTTGTCGGCTCGGAAGGCAGGGTGGTCCTCTTGACCACTGCGTATTCCCGCTCAAGCGAGCCGTCCGGCGTCCAGCCTGAACTCCGTTCACTGGTACGGGATGCAGTGGTCTGGCGAACCATCCCACTGCACGAGTTGGAGGGAGAGTTCGACGAACCGAACTACTGGCACGTCTCCGCCTGCGTTCGGGAGTGGCAACCGGGCTTATTCGACCCGATTATCCGATTGGTCGCAGATGACGTTCTTTCGAACGTCATGATCGTGGAACCAGATTGCCGTTGGGTCCTGCAACCCTACGACGGGGGGATGGACGTGATTACAGATTCGCCAGCCGCTCGGGACCGTCTCAAATCCGCCAACTCAGAATGGCTCTCTCCGTACGCGTCCGGGCTGTAGCCCTTCCGGTCAGCTTGGACATAATGGCGTAGGTAGGCTTAGCCCTGCCGGGATCCCAAGATGAATGTCCTCGGCAGTCGTCAGCGTTGCCCAAGTGGCGGCGGAACGAAGGCAAGAATCACGTGACGAATCCCGTACCCACGCCACTCGTTGATGGGATGTCGAGTCCGATGCTGATCGTGCCAACAAGTCGTGGTGCCTGCTCGCCGAGGATGAGCAAGCGGAGCAGCGCAGTTCCAATCAGTCTCTCGGCGGCCAGGTTTTGATGATGGATGTGGAGAACGAGAGAATCAGAAATCTATTTGGTGCACTGTCTGATGCGATGTGGCGTCGGATACAGCAGACAAAGAGATTTGTGGATACGCTGTGTGGGCAAGATTACCGACCCCAGAGCGATGAGGAAACGGCTATTTTTGACGAGTTGACATCTCCACGGAATTATTTGTCGCTCCAGCGCTACGTGGAAACTTCGAGACAATCGGGGACCGACTTGTACTCAAGTGAGTTCCACAGACCAATCCTGAAGGAAGCAACTCGTCGCTGGCAAGTGCAGGCTGGGTCAGGTGATCCTGAACGTGCCTCTGGGAAACACCCAGGAACAGACTGTTAACCACCTGGAACTGCTCCATTATCGCATCTGGGACGTTGCAGCGCTTGAGTACTCCATTCGCTTTTAACAATCGGCGATGCAAGTCGACCAGGAGCGCCTCAAAGGCACAGGAGAGCCAATGGGTGTCCGGGTTTTCAAGGTCAAGAACGATCAAGAGATCGTGGTTCGTGTCAACGAGGGCGAACAGGTCTCCCCCAACATCTTGTGTCGGGTCTAAGCTGATCATAAGGCAATCGGTACGCCTGAAACGCACAACCGCATCCTCGCCCGGGTTGTCGAACATTGGAGTCCGTTCGTGGAGCAATCCGATGAAACCCATCGACTGGGACATTCGGCGTGAGGGACGTCGGTGGTCGCATGAAGAGTTCGACCAACGGATGTACCAAGCGCCTGAGAGAATCGAGTTCGTGAACGGGATCTTCGCCAGCGACCGAGCACGGCTCATCGTGTTGGGAATGCTCCTTGAGAACCTCGGCATCGATCGAGCGATCCAATTCGGAAAGCTCGAGGACTGGAAGCGTGCCGTTGTGGACCTGGAGAAGAAACAAGGTTCCGGGAACCAGTCGTGATCGGAGCGTCGATCTGACCGAGAGTGGTTGATTGGCTCGGCATATCGCCCGGAACCCGGTGTCCCTGGGGGCTGGTGTGGTCACGGTGCAGAGGTGCCCAGTGAAGACCGGCTTAACCGAGGTACTGCCACTCGTTGACGAAAAGTTTCGAGTGTCGGTCAATCGATCAGATCAAGAATCTGCGTCGGCATGGGGGTCGGACAATGCGTCTGCGTCGTCTGATGGTCGCCATCCTGGTCGTTGCCGTTCTCTCGGGTTTCATGAGGCTCATGAGGCGACGCTCGTATTTCCTGGACCTCGCCGAAGCCCATGCCTCCAGGAAATATGATTACGGGAAAGGTCGGGGATTCGTCTGTCCGAACGACGACTGGTATGAAGGCGATCGGATCAAGCCGGAATGGTGGGAGTTCTGCGACAAGATGCGGGATTGGAGCGGTGATCTGGAACAGAAATATCGAAAGGCGGCGTCCCAGCCCTGGCTCTCTGTTGAGCCGGACCCACCAGATCCTGCGGGTCTGAGGATCGACCGTTGCCACCCTTCCAAAATCCACAGGCGCACAAAAAACCCTCGGGATGCCCATTCCGAGGGTGGTCGTCCATGCGTGGACTTGGGCGCAGGGGTCTCGCACTCGACCGACTCGGTCAAGTCTCGTGTTTCGTCACTCCGATGACCAACAAGGGGGCAGTTCGATCAAGGAGCCCTGTTGAAAAGGCTCCTTGACCCTGCGGCAGTATCGAACGCTCAATAACGCCGACCGCCGCCACCGCCGCCTCCATAACCACCGCCGCCGCCGCCCCGACCGCCACCGCCGCCGTAGCCGCCCCGACCGCCGCCGCCGCCACGCTCCTCGCGTGGCTTGGCTTCGTTGACCGTCAGGTTCCGGCCGTCGTGATCATGACCGTTGAGACCCTGGATGGCCGCCTGCGCCTCGGCGTCGGAGCCCATCTCCACAAACCCGAACCCCTTCGATCGGTTGGTGTCCCGATCGACGATGACCTGTGCGCTCTGGACCGTCCCGAATGGCGTGAACAACGCCTCCAGGTCGGACTCGTTGACGTTGTAAGTCAGGTTGCCAACATACAGCTTCTTACCCACGATCGAACTCCGAAACGAAAGCCTGACGACCCTCGGGATGCTTTCAGGGTCGAGAAGAAAGGGGCTTCCGTTGAAGCCCATTGGGTGGATAAGACAGGGTGAAGCATCGACCGGATCGGTAAGACCCAGCAGTTCCACTCGGTCGTCAGACCAACCGACCAAAGGATAACAAGAAATGGAAAGGATTGATAGCAAATTTGGGCGAGCGCGCTGCGCACGTAATTCGATCGTCCCATTCCGGAGACCGAGCATCGCCGCCACTTTGGCTCTCTTGATGGATGGACGAGTCTCGCGGGTGGATTCGGTCACGATCCCATTCAGTCAAAAAGGGCAACGGTCGGTGATTCGGGATACAGCCCGTTTTTCCTGACCGATCGACTCGCTTGTGTATTCAAATCAAGTTCTTCATCTGGTCTACTGTGACCGTGATGTTAAGATTCCGTGACCAGGGAGACTACAGCGTGTCAATCGCAACCAAGAGTCCAGGCAAAACCAGCTTCGTCAAAGAGTTTCTCCAGAACAATCTCCAAGCCAACGCCAAAGCCGTGAACGAGGCGTGGACGGCTGCTGGGATGAAAGGCGCGATCAGTCATCCCGTGATCAGCGACGTACGGAAGCAACTGGGACTGGTCGGCAAGGAGCCTGGGAAGACCAAGAAAGCGGTCAAGCGAAAGTCAGCTCGAAGAAGGTCAAAAACAGCCAGCAGTCCAGGCAAGTCAATGTTCGTCAAGGAGTTCCTGAACGACCATCCTCAAGGTAACGTCGTTGCGGTGAACGAGGCGTGGCAGGCTGCCGGGTTTGACGGGACGATCAGTCTCGCTCTTGTCGACAAGATGAGAGCATTGCTCGGACTGACGGGCAACATTCGTCGGCAGCCCAAGACGCGCATCGCCGGGAAGAAACGTGGGAGACCTTCTCAGGAGACCGCCGCCGCGGTCAATGGGCAACCTGGCGGACAACCACGAGGCAGGACGAGCGACCGGACCCAGGCTCTCCTCGGAGTCGAAGCTGAGATCGACAAGCTGATCTTCCAGGTCATGGGTATCGGCGATCTCCCAGGGGTAGAGACCGCTCTCAGAGAAGCACGCAGACAGGTCTACAGAGCCCTCCCCGACTGAACTGGTTTCCAATCTGAAATCCGTAGCGATGAGCGCCGGGGAAAGCCCCCGGCGTTTCTTGTTTAGTCAATGTCTGCATGTCCCAGGTCAAAGACATCTTCCCCGTCACGAGATACGATGACGATCAGGTTGAAGCCGTGACTTGATGCTCGAACAGTGACAGCACCTGACAAATCATGGATGCCGCAACGCTTTCCAAGTTGGTGGGAAAGGCTAACTGCCGCGTCTTGGGCTGGGAGGATGCCGCCAACGAGCCGCAGAGAAACGTGCTCGCAGTTCTAATCGAAGGTTTCAATCACAAGGATGCCATCATCCTCTGTGAACCAAGCCTTGCACGAAGAACGACCCGTCCACCCGACGCTCTGCTGATCGATCCCATCGCCGGGGTCCATCTGATCGAGGTCAAGGGTTTCGCTCTTGATCAGATCGAGGGGATCGAGCCGGGCGGACTCCTCAAGGTCCGTTACTATGGGGGAACGGATACGAAGAGCCCGGTTGCCCAAGTTCGCAAGGCGATGTTTGATATCAAGAACGCCGCCGAGCAAGCCTCTCCATCAGACCTCACATTGCACTTCAAGTACTGGGTCGTCTTCCCGTCAATTAGCCGGGCATCGTGGTTTGGGCGTTGGGGCCCAAATGCCTATGCACCTCCAGAATTCCTATTCTCGGACGATCTGTCTCTGCTCGCCCATAAGATCCGGGCTGATGGCGAGCGCAGTCTCGCAAACAAGGGTCTTTCCCGATGGTCTGCCGATCAGTTTGCCTACGTCCGGCGAGCCCTCGGTGATTCGTCCGTGCTCTATCAATCACCGGAGGAACGTGAGCCACGTCGTGTTCCTGTTGCAACCCTTGGCGAATTGTTTGACGAGGCTGCCGAGGCTTACAAGACCCTCTCTGATGAGCAACAACGTCTGTCGTCCCAGAACTGGACTGGGGGTCCGAGGTTGATCAGAGGCGTTGCCGGGAGTGGCAAGACGATCGTTCTCGCCAACAACCTCGCCCGTCGCCTCCAGCGGAGACACAGAAGCGACGAGTTGCCGTTCGTTGAACTGATGAGTAAGCCGAAGATTCTGGCGGTTTGCTACAACCGAACGCTCGCTCCGTTCATCCAGGAAAAAATCTGTATCAGCTATCAACAGAGGACCGGCAAGAGTTTGCCCAGCGATGCCGTTGAGGTGACATACTATAACGGGCTCGTCTACCGGCTCTCCAGGAAGGGACTTTGGCGATATCAGAGCACCGAAGTGCTGGGAGCGGAAGATCGCGTCAAGCTGTACCTTCAGGAGCTAGATCATGTCCGAGAGAACCAGCCGGACTTGCTTGATGCGACCAGCTTCGATGCCATCTTCGTGGACGAGGGTCAGGACTTCTTGGAGGACGACTTCCGGTTGCTCAAGGGGCTCTGCCGCACGACGAAGGAAGGTGGCGAGCCCAACCTCTATATCTTCTACGATGATGCCCAGAACTACCTGGGGAGACGGCGACCAAACTGGAAATCGCTGGGTCTCAACCTCATGGGCGCCCGTTCGCATGTCATGACCACGTGCTTCCGGAACACGAGGGCGATCATTGAGACATCCTTCAACGTGTTGTACGGTCGCTGCGCCGAGTCGTCGGTTGAACGACCAACAAAGGAGTTCGGTGATATCGCCACGTTGGAAGAGAAGGGGCTGATCGAAGACAAAGGCGACCGGTACGAGGTCCGCTTTGCTGTCCGGGACGGGCGATTACCACGTGTGACGATCGCTCAGAACTCGATGGACGAGCGGAGAGCGTTGATCGAGCGGCTTCGTTGGTTGATCGAGGAGCAGCGGGTCCGCCCGGAGGACATTCTGGTTCTGGGGCATTCATGGAAGCGAGTTCTTGAATTTGCTACGGCGATCACAGAAGCGAAGATCCAGTCGCTTCGAGGAGTCCATGTCGCTAAAGACAATCAAGATCGAAGACTACGTCAGAGAGGCTACCTGTCGCTTTCCACCGTCGCCTCAGCGAAGGGGTACGATGCCTACTGCACACTCCTGGTGGCGTCCAACGACTTCGCCGCAGATCTCAGAGGGCGTGCGAGTTTCTATGTCGGCTGCACCAGGGCGATCGAGTATCTGGAGGTCTTTGCGCACGAGCGAAAGGGACTGGTCTTGGAGTTTGAGAGGGCTCTCAGGAAGTTCAGCGAGGTCTCAAGAGGTGTCCCCGAGCTGCCGGGCTCCTCTTCGCCACCGAACGGATAGATGTCTCAGTCAACCAACGCCTGCCATTTCGTCATCTGTTCCTTGAAGTGGATGGTCGCGCCATCAACCACGAAGGTACCGTCTCCATTGTGATGGATCGTGCGGCATTCCATGCGATCGGGATCGGTCCACGCCTTGACGACTTCCAAGATGAAGAGGCTGTATTTTTTTACGAGGCTGGTGTCCACCACACGACATTCGAGATTGGCTAGACACTCGGCGATGAGCGGTGCCTTTACTTGCTCAGCGGGGACCGGCGTCAATCCAAAGGCGTTGAATTTGTCGACGCGCTGACCCGAGCAGTTGCCGATTTCAACCACCTTCGACGCAAGATCAACCGTGGGGATGGCGATCACGCACTCGTTGGTTGCTTGCAACGCCGTGAAGCTGTGATCCCAAGAGCCAATGACACACCCGATCGTGGGCGGCTCAAACTGCATCATCGTGTGCCAGCTCATCGTCATGATGTTAGCACGTCCCATATTTGCAGTGGTCACCAGCACCGTCGGACCTGGCTCGATGAGTCGGTAGACTTTGGATAAAGGAAATTCTTTCATTACTGGAGTTCTCATTTGGCTGCTGCACGGTCGTCCGGTGACGTCAGCTCTCAGGATAGCGGTTTTGGGAGCTTGGGACACAAAGTTTCTTGTTTCGCAATCACTGAAATCGCATCAAAACGCACTTTAAGTCTCTCGTGACGGAGAACACCGAATTGGACCGATACCCCGAATCCGGTGGGCTGCGCATTCTGACGATGTAGTCGATTTCACCCTCCGAGACCCACCTTGTTGAATCCTAATGAACCTCCGAAAGAGCCCCTCGAAACTTTGCAAACACGCCCTGGTTTCGGTTGGCGTGTCGTCCCGTCCTCCTTCATGGTACTACTGGGTGCGTATACGGTCCTCGCGCCCTTGATTGCGATCGTGGTGGAAGTCGTCAGGTCATGGGGGATTACGGGCGGATTAGGTTTTGCTGAGACGCCAGGTATGCTTATCATGAGCACCGCTGGAAGTCTGTGGATTGTCAGCGGTGCCATGTTTTGGAAACGAAGGTGGTGGATCGCCGTAGTCTTGTTGCTCGTCGGCTACGGCGTCGGGGTTTTTGCTGGTATGCTTATATGGGGTAGTTGATTGCGTTAGTATGCTCGGGCCGCCCGCTGGAAATAACGAAGCAGGCGGGTCAAACGACTGAGGTTGTGGACAATTGCACCGCGTCTCGGAACACTGAACCATCGCCAAGGTATCCGTTCAGAGGGGCAAATCCGATGCGACGACTAGCCTTGGTATGCTTTCTGACATCGCTGGGCTTCCTGCTGGGCGGCTGCGTAGGTGGAGTAATCGGAGACAGAATGGACGCAGCAACGGCTCGGCAGTTCGAAGCCGAGGGAGAGATAGCCGATTTCCTGCCGGTCGTAACCTTCCTGTCCGCTTACATAGGGGCGGCGGTCGGCATGCTCACTGCCCTCGTTATCTCCTTACTGGTCCTCGGGAGCAGGACGAAGAAGCCACGTATGCCGTCTGAGTTCGAGTGACACCCGCAGTCCGGTGGCCTCTGCGTTTTGACGCACGGAACATCATTTGCCCGAGAACAGCATCCATCCCAGCCGCCCAGAATAGATCAGCCCCAAACCCAGGAAGAAGAGCGGGAACCCCAGCCGCAAACTGCGGCTCTCCCAGGTGGGTCAAGTCCCGCAGAGCCGCTCAGCGACTGGCTTGCCAGCGCCGCCCACGATGCCTCGTTTCAATCCCCAAAGCTTGATGCCGCCAAGCAGCGTGAACGTTACGCCGACCGCTGCCAGGGGGAACCAATCAGCGAAATGGATCATGTGGTTTGACTCCGATGCCAAATTATGCATGACGAAGGCGTCTTGTGGCCCGGGGTAGAGCGCTCATTCCTTGGTCCCATAATGCTTTCGCCAGAATTCGGCGATCTCTTCAACCATCGGTGCGGAACTTGGGATCAACCCCGAACAATAGCGAGCGTCGTAGCGCACAACATGTCGAATCTCGTCCCGTTTGACATTCAGTCCTTCAAGCGGCTGAGACATTTGATGTTCATACCCAGCAAGCGCACCGTCGTAATTGGCTCACACTCGCAAATCATTCGACATCGAGAGTGGCGCTGGAATCGGTGCAGAACTCCCCTGTGGGTTCTCCGTGCAGAGGTATCTCGAAAGCTGACCACCCAAGAGTGCGGCGATCAAGGTGAGGAGCAAGTGACCAATCCTGACAAAGTGCTCGGTGGTGCCGCTCCATCCCGCCGCCGCTTTTCCCGCCAAGCTGTTCAAGACCCTTGCGGTGGTCGATCCCGCCGCCGAGGTTGCGTCCTCGAATGCGCCGTTCCCCTTGTTGACATAGAGGGCGTTCGGTTGTAAGTTGCTGGCGACATAGAGGTCTACATCTCCATCGTTATCGAAATCGGCGTATACCAGTCCTGCGCCGTTTGGAATCGACCTCGGCACCTTCGAGGCAAGGTACGTGAGCGCCCTTGTCGTCATCAGCCTGGGCTGAACCGACGGGACCAGAGACAGCGCCAGGTAAGCCGACCCGAAAAGAGAGAACCCCAGCCAAAATGCCGGTCTCTTCGCCGTTCGATGGATGGCGAGCAGGATCGAGATCAATAGAACTCCGAGCGTGATGCTGAAGACGCTGCTGTCCCACTTCTCGTTGGACTCACGAAGGGCAGCAAAGCTGACGCCAAGGAGCAGAACGAGGATCACGAGGCTGCCGAGGTGGAAGCGAATGCGCCTCATGGCATGGCTCCTGAGTCGTTGAAAAGGAATCCGCCAACGAACATCTTAAGACGCTAAACGATTCATGGAAAATGCCATGTTCTCTGCGGATTGTCAGTACCTCGGCACAGATCGACGACCCCCAGCGCCGTCTTCCCCCACGAAACTTGCACCGACATCTCTGGAGTTTGTCGTGCTACGTCTTCCCACTGCCTGGATACCTTGTGTATCTTGAAGAGGAGCTATCTGCTCTGCGTGGAGTCGGTGGCGAACTCAGTGGAACGATGTTGTTACGACCTGCCCATTGATGGGACAAAGCCATGGCTCAGTCGGCAGATGATGCCTACTGGCGTGACCTCGAAGCCAACGCCGACCTGCCAGAAGTCCAGGAAATTATCCGGCAGGAGATTCAGAGCGGCACGATCCGTGTCTGTCCCAACGGGAAGACTGGAATCCGCATTCTGCCGGTTGGTATCCGTGAAAGCGATGGACCGATTGAAGTGGAACTCGCGCCGGCCCCAGCGCAGGACGAGGCGAGTCCATCCGCGAAAGCGCCGCTCAAGGGTCGCCGAGCACGCCGCCAGTAATTCCTTACAGCACGTTTACTACCTATTCAGCTCGATCGACGTGCGCGAAACCCCATTGTCGACGGTGCAGACCGTCGAAGCCACGACCCCAAGACGCTCGAGAAGCAGTCTGCCGAACGCGATCGGCACCAGCACGAGGATGCGCCGGGCGTCGATGGCAGACAGTCCCGCGGCAACGAGGAGAGCCTCGATCCGTTCTTGATCGGCCTCGGCATGCTGCGACATCAGACCGATCGCTCGGCCGACGTCTACACCGCCCTGGATCACCAGAAACATCCGGATACTGAAGAACCCGTCCAGAAGCGGCAGTGGTAGTGAGCGAGCGGACTCGATAGCTGTCGTCCAAGGTTTGTTGTCGAGCAGCAGCTCCAGGGCAGTCGGGCGGCGATCCATCTGGCCATGGTAGAGACGCACCCAGTGCGTACCCTCCGCCAGCGGTTGGGTCGCGAGGAGCCGGTGAGATCCTTGCGATAAAAGATCAGCCCCTGCATCCTTCCGGGATGTTCGGGGAATGTTATCCAATCGCCGCGGGATTGCGCAATGACGCCGTGGCCGCCCAGCAAGGCGATCAGCGTGCCGTGCAGTTCATCCGGGGACGAGCAGTCCTGGGAATTCATGCAGAGTCACCGGAAAAAACGGGACATGGCAACTGTTGATGATTTCGGCACCGCAGCTCGCTGATTGGTGTCCGGGCTCAGCCACCGCGGGCCATCCGATTGCGACTTCGCCACTGCACGATGATAATCGAGCGTTCAGTCCTGGGTCAAAGAAGAGCGACTCGCATCGACAGCCATAGATGTAACATGATATGTTAATTCACACGGTCCTTCTGATTCTGGTCGCCGGCACGGCCGGATGCACGGCCGAAGAGCCGGAGAAGAAGCGAGAATCACCACCCTTCGTTGGTGCTCATTACTATCCCTGGTATTTCCCAGAAAAATGGACGCTGGAGCCGGTGTGTGATACGCCTCAGTCAGGCCACTATGACAGCCGTGATCGGGCCGTGGCCAAGCGGCATGTCCAGTGGGCCAAACAGGCGGGCTTGGATTTCTTCATGGTTTCCTGGATCAGTCCGACGGGCAGGGAGGATCAAAACTTCAGGCAAGCCATACTACCGGAAATTGAAGATCAGGGCTTTCGCTTCGCGTTCCATTATGAAACGGCTCTCGCGCTTGGCCTGCCGGCGGGAAAACCACTGGACTTTGACCAGAAACGCGAAGACGGGAGCCAGGCGGGCGATCGATTCGTTGCGCATTTCGATTACCTGGCCGATACCTACTTCCAGCGCAGAAGCCACGTCGCCTGGAACGGAAAGGCGATCGTGCAGATTTATCTGGTTCGAGACATGGTTCATGCCGGACCCTACCTGAAGCGGGTCCGCGATCGCTTGCGGAAACGAGGGATTGAACTCTACCTGATCGCGGATGTGGTCTTCTGGGCACCACCTGAATCGTTCGATTGGGCCTTGCTCAAAGAGCACTTCCAGGCCATCACGGCCTACAACATGTATTATGTTCCGCAGTTTCTCGACAGAGTTCGGGCACAGTTCCAGGCGAGCGATCGGATGGCCAGGGAAAACGGACTGGCGTTCATTCCGGATGTGATGCCGGGTTACGATGATACCCGCTTGCGCGGTAAGGACCGCGCGACTCTCAAACGTGAGGGCGGCTCGTTCTACCGCAGCTTCTGGGATGTGGCGTCGCCATTCGTGAGTGCGGAACAACCGTTCTTGCTCATCACCACGTTCAACGAATGGCATGAGGGCACCGAACTGGAACCCTCGCTCGAATACAGGGATTCGTACCTCACGCTCACGAGCGAGCTCATCGCCAAGAAGAGAGCGGAGATCGGGTCGCGTCCTGCGAAATAGTACGCCGGCGAGTTCTCGCGGCGATGCGTCCCTCGCTCGCGCCGCCAGCAACGGCCTAAGCGACGACCCACCCGGCAGTCCTGGCATCGACGAGTCCGCCGCGTTCTCTCCTTTCGTCATCGGTCGGCTTTAGATAGCCAATTGGTTGCGAAGTTTTTCGCGATTTATTGCTTTGAAAAAATCGGAGGCCGGGCAGCTTCCCGGGGGATTGAGCGCGCGGGGCGGCCGGTGTAGCTTGAATACTCAGAGGTTGCTCGTTATGCGCTGATCCGGATGAGACTCGCTCATGACGATGTCTGTCGAATGCCCGGCGTGCCATACGCGCTTCAAGGTCGAAGACCAGCACGCCGGCAAGCGCGCCCGGTGCCGGCAGTGCAAGGAGGTTTTCCAGGTTCCGGCGGCGGCCGGCGATGTCGCCGAAGCGGGGCTTGTCCCGATCGACGACGAACCGCCGCCGTCCCGGATGGTCCAGCGCTCGTCGGCCGAGAAGCCGCGGTCGGCAGTCGTCGAGATCGTGTCGGCGCCGAAGCCTGCTCCTCCGGCGGCTGAGGACGACTCGGCCGGCTATATGCTGGCCGACGGCGCTGCCAGGAAGGCGAAGGCCGTGCGGGCTCGCCCGGACCGGCTTCCGGGTGTGGGTGTGAGCGCGCGCGGGGTGAGCGATGCGGCGGCGGCCACGATCAAGACATTGACGCCGGAGCAGATTCTCGCCTCGTTCGGCAATGCGATCGAGCCGGTGAAGCCGACCCCGCTGTACCGATTGTGGGTCGCGATCGTGGCCGCCGTGATGGTGCTGTTGCCGGTCGTGTACCTCGGTCTGGTCGGCCTGCTGGCTGCGGGGCTCGTATACCACGCGGTGCACGACGTGACGGTCTTTCAAACCCTGGGGGGCAACCGGGGGTCGGCGAAGGCGGCCGTGGCGGTCTACTTCGGGCCGCTCTTCGCGGGGGGCACGGTGGTCTTGTTCATGCTCAAGCCGTTCTTCGCCAGGTCGGGCCGGCGCGAGAAGCAGCGGGTCCTCGATCCCGAGGTCGAGCCGCTCTTGTACGCGTTCGTCGACGGGATCTGCGCGTCGGTCGGCGCACCGAATCCCAGCCGGATCGAGGTCGACTCGAATGTCAACGCCAGCGCCCGCCGCGATGGCCCCTTGCTCGGTCTTTTCGGCAGCGATCTGGTGCTCACGATCGGGCTGCCGCTGGCAGCCGGGTTGACTCTCAAGCAGATGGCCGGCGTGATCGCCCACGAGTTCGGGCACTTCTCGCAGGGTGCCGGAATGAGGCTCTATGCGCTGATCATGACCATCAACATGTGGTTCGCCCGCGTGGTTTACGAGCGCAACTCCTGGGACCAGACCCTCGAGCAAGCGTCGAAGTGCGGCAATTACTACATCATGATTCTGGCGGCATTCACGCGGCTGGCGGTCTGGCTGACGCGGCGGGTCCTCTGGGTGCTCATGACGGCCGGGCACCTGGTCAGCGCCTTTCTGTCGCGGCAGATGGAATTTGATGCAGACCGCTACGAGGCGCGGATGGTTGGCGGGCGCGTGTTTGCGGAAACATCGTGGCGTCTGCGCGTGATGTCACTGGCCCAGAACGGAGCGATGTCGGATCTGGCCACGAGCTGGCAAGCCCGACGGCTGCCCGACAATTTCCCGAAGCTGGTGCTGGCCAACGTGCCCCAGATTCCCAAGGAGCTGATGGCCGCCTACCGCCAGAGCATCGATTCGAGCAAGACGGGCTGGCTCGAGACTCACCCGTGCGACAGGGACCGCATCGCCCGCGCTGGCGACGAAGAGCCCGGCGGGGGGATCTTTCACGTCGAGGGACAGGCGACTGACGTGTTCAGCAATTTCGACGCCATGGCGAAGGTCGTGTCGTTCGAGTTCTACCGATCGATGCTCGGTCCGGAGATGACCAAGGAACAGCTTTACTCCGTCGCCGAGCTGGTCGAGACCCAGGTCGGAAACCAGGAAGGACAGGCGGCCTCCGAGCGGTATTTCCTGGGTTCCAGTGATCTCTTCATCATGCGGCTTCCTCTGGCGTGGAGTTACCCCGAGCTGCCGAACGACCCGCCGGCCGCAAAGCGTGCGCTTTTGCAGGCACGAAGCGATCTCGAGTCGGCTCGCGCTGCCAAGGTCCGAGCTGCTCGGGAGGCTGAGAAGGCGTACAACCGGCTGTTCCAGTCAGAGTCGGCGCTATTGACCCTGAACGCGGGGCTGAAGCTCGATCTTTCCGAGCTCGAAATCAAAGTCACGACGACTCGAGCAGCCGAGATGGCACGAGACAAGGCCCTGGGCGAGATCCGCAGGCTCGAGGAGGAATGCGAGCCATTCGGCTCGGCGGCAGTCCGCCGGCTTACACAGGCCCTGGCCATCCTGGAGGCCGACCAGGTCGCCGATCGCATACCCGAGGGCCGCGACCGCCGCGAGGAAGCCCGAGCACTCTATATCTGTGCGGCGCACCTCGGCAACGTTTACAGCCCGGCAACGATCCCGGTCATTCGCAACCGCTCAGCGTTGCTCGGGCTGCTAAACGCGTGGCAGAAGACCAAGCGCGCGAACAACGAGAACGTGACAAGAGCTGTCCTTCGCGGCGGCGCGGCTCTGGGCGAGTCTCTCGAAACGCTGAGGTGGAAAGTCGGCGATACGATCTTTTATCCGTTCGAGCACGCCCAGGAGAACATGACCCTCGCCCGGTTCGTGCTCCCTGGCACGATTCCCGAGAAGGAGGACATCGATGGTCTCCTTCAATTGAGCGAAGCCGCGCTCGATCGCCTTACTGGCCTTTACTCGCGTGCGCTGGGCCGCCTCGCCTTGACGGCCGAGGAGGTCGAGCGCGTGCTCGGGCTATCGCCCATCGAGTTCGAGAACGCGGATACGCCGTGATGGACGTGGCGGTCGCTTGTCAGGGGGTCGCTGGAACCACCCGACCGCGGAGTTCGAGCTCGAGCTTCTGGTTGAACGGAAGCTTGAGCGAGAGCGGCTTGAGAGGCATCAGGAACTGGAAGCCCTCGACTGCGCTGGGAAGGTATTCACCCGGCCGGAAGGTGAACGACAGCTTATGCTGCGGGAGCGATGCCTTGGTCGTGCCGGCGTCGGTTGCAGGCTTGGGTTTCTGGGGTTTCTTGGTCTGCGGACTGGCGAGCGGCTCCGCCGATTCCGAATCAGCAGAATCGGCATCCATTTCGTCGGCCGGCAGCGGCGGCAAGTCGGCCTTCCTGCCGTCGGAATGGAACCCCTGCGGCAGCGAGCGGTCGGGAGCCGCCGGCATCGGCATCTTGGCGGTGGGTGCGACGGGAACCGGGGCTGCGTTCGGCACGAATGGCGCTGTCACGGAGGGTAGCAAGAATTGGCCCCCGGGAACGATCGGTCCGAATGATTCGGCCGAGAGCGGAGGGGAATTGAATTCCGGGCGCGCCGTCGGGCCAAAACCAGGCGGTTGGGGAGCTGGCGGCGAAGGCATGGGCGGGGGACCAACGGCGCCCGACGGAGCCGGCAGATAAAGCGCTGCAGGTGGATACGGCGGCGGCGCACCGTCGGCCAATTCGGTGGTTTCCTCGGCCTCGATGATCGCCAAGCGCTCCTTGACGACCGCCTTGCCATCCTTGTCTGCCACGGTATACGCGCCAAAGCTCAAAAGCAGACATTCGCCGTTGGGAATCAGCCATTCACCGGCCACTTCCTGGCTGCCGATCTCGGGAACGTCGAGCGCGACGGTTTGAGCTTTTGCGTCCTGTTTGGCCGAATCCCGGGCCTGACAGCAGACTTCGGTGTCCATGCAGCCTTCCTTGAGGTCGGGAACATTCAAGGGGCTCTTCGCGGGGTCGAGCTCGTATGCGCTCCAACGGGTGTCGGCTTTGTTGGAATCGACGCCATCGAAGGGACTCTTCCCGGCAGGAGGAATGGCCACGAACACGAAGACGTTCTTGGCGCCCGATGTGACCTGGGCTTCCGATTTCGCTGGCTGCGGCGATTGCGCACAGCAAGATCCGTTCAAACGGCTGAGCTTCACCTGGTGGACGGCGCGGATGTGGGTGTCTTCGAACACCAGCTTGACCAGGATACCCTGGTCGAGCTTGCGACCCAGAAAGGTCGTATGCCAGCCCAGACGGACCTTCTCGGGAGCACCTTCGGGTGCGATCTCGTCGCCGTTCCAGCTCACCTGGGTGATGAGCTCTTGATTCGCTCGACACTGGATGGTCGCTGGCACTCCGCCAAAGGAAGTCACTCGAGGCGCCTGCATCACCTGGCACGCCGGATTCTTCTCTACATCTTTGAAGAGCGTGGTCACGGCGTGAGCCGGCATGGTCCAGACCGTCGTGGCGCCCTGGCGCGTCACCGGCTTGAGGTGGGCCATCACACCTTCGCGCCAGCCGATCCCCTGGGCCTCCACCATCCGGACGGTGTAAGAAATCGGCGCGGCCCCGGCTAGATTGGGCGTGGCACCGGACATGCCGGCGAGTGTGACAGCGATCCATCCCAGAGCGAACCCCATGCGACGACCTCCCTTCCGTCCTACGTGCGCGTCCGTGCCAGCTCGAGGTCCGCGCGGGCCGCCAGGCCAGCGCGAATCGGCCGGGATGATACGGGCGATCGCCCGATCCGTCAATCGCGGCTGTCGGCAACCGGGAGAAAAAACTTGAGCGATTCTTCCCGCATTACTTCGCATGCTGACAATTGCGCGGCGGCGGCCGGGAGGAACCGTTGGTGAAAGTCGTGCCAGATGATCTCCTGCTCCAGGTAGGGATCCATGCCCGGAAAAGGTGACGGCATCGAAGTCCTCCCAGCGAAACCAAACTCAGCGCGGCCACTGCATGATACCGTAATCGGCCGCATCCCGGCGACTCCCGGCGACATTTGAAGCCTCGGGCGCTCACACGGCGCTGAAGACCAGGAATAACGCCAACCAATAGCCTGCGACAGCGATTCGTGCCCATTCGATCCAACCCTCCTGGCGCCAGAACCGCCCACTCAAGGCCAGGAGGACCGTGGCCGCAATGACACCAAGCCCGCACCACGACGCGCACTCGAGGAGGAGACTTGCCCCATAAACCCAGAATGAGCCGTCGGCGTACGGTCTCATCCACGCCCGGAGCGACCAGCGGACGATCACTCCGAGCGACGAGGCGGCAGCGGCGACGCACAGGGCCGTCCCGGGTTGCCGGGCGATTTCCCGCGCGCGCTCGCGCAGCGTTCGGGCCGGGATTGCGAGGAGTCCCCAGGTCAAAGATAAGCCGACCGGGACGCTCAGAAAGAGCGGCAGCAAGGGGACGCCGGGGCGGGCGACGACCGGGAGGGGAATGCCAGCCCTGTAAGAAATCGCTCCCCAGCAGCCTACGGCCGCCGCCGCAACCGTGACCATCATGTCCAAGGTCGTCAGTTTGTCGCGCATCGCATTGGCGGTGCGAGCCGCTCCTGCAAGTAGGCCCATCCACTCCAGCAACCAGCCGTCACTCGGGCAACGGTTTCCCCTTGGTCTCGGGTGCGAAGGGCAATGCAAGCAAGCCGATCAAGAAGACCGAGCACATGGTAATCCCGGCGTAGCGCATCGGCTCGAATTTGCCGGCAAAGACCGAGTTGGTCAGGAAGCCTTTGACCGATGGGCCCGCGGCCGCGACCAGCCGGCCCACGTTGTAGCAGAACGAGGTGCCGGTGCTGCGGAGCCGCGTCGGGAATAGCTCGGGGAAATAGATCGCGTAACCGCCGAACAGCGCGAGCTGGCAGAAGCCCATGATTGGAATCAAGACAAAGATCTGCCAGAAGGCGTCGAGGTACCAGAAGGTCATCGCCGTGGCCGCGGCCGCCAGCACAAACCAGATGGCGAAAGTGGGCCTCCGGCCGATCACGTGCGTGATCCGTGCGAACGCATAGATGCCGAAGAAGGCGCCGGCGTTCTGGACCAATGACGTGATCCCCTTCCAGAACGTCAGCTTGCCGGCAATTTGCTGTGCGGAAAGGCCCTGGTCCTTGAAATGCTTGCGGAAGACGATGTCCACCAGGTCGAAACTGAAGAAGCCGATCCCCCAGAGTCCGACCACGCCCGCGAAGGCCAGCACCATGCCGACGATCGTATTTCGCCGCCACCGCGGGTCGCCGAAGAGCTCGGACAAGGAGCCTAACTTCAGCTTGCCCTTTCCGCCGATCTCTTCGTCCCGGGCCACGGCCTTCCACCGCTCTGGCTCCTTCAATCGAAGGAAGATCGGAATGGCCAGGAGCGCCGGAGCCAGCCCGATCAGAAACATGATCCGCCACGAGCTGGCGATCCGGCCCGTCTCTTCAAGTTTTCCGAGCACCAGGTTTGTGGACGCCGCAAGCATATTGCCCACCGCGGAGAGCGCCTGAAGCCATCCCAGTGCAAATGGCCGGGCGCGGTCGGACATGACCTCCGCGACCAGCGCCACGCCGACGGCGAACTGCCCTCCCACGCCCAGGCCGGTCAGAAAGCGGTAGAACGCAAAGTCTCCGAAACCCTTCGAGATCGCACTCAGTCCCGTGAACGCCGAGTAACATAGCACGGTCACCAGCATCGTCTTGGCGCGGCCGATCTTGTCGCCCATCACCCCGAAAAAGAACCCTCCGAGGGCCCATCCGATCATGAAGATCGTCGTCGCCAGACCGCCGTACCACTCGACCTGCCCGTCCATACTCTTGTCGCCGGGTTGGACCAGGAGCACGTCGCGGACAGCGGAGATCCGCGCCAGGTTGAAGAGCTGCTGATCCATCGTATCGAACAGCCATCCCAGGGAGGCGACGATGAAGACGAACCACTGGTATCGTGTCAGCTCTTTCCACCAGGCGACGCCGTCAAAGCTCGCGGGCGACGCGCCCGGCGGCGTGTCTTGCAAATGCATGAGCGATCTCTCCGGAACCTGGAGGCGGCGTTCGAGCAGTCGGTCACGCGGGAGGGAAGAGCGCGAGCGTCGCAACGAGTCTGCCGGCCTGGCAATCGTCAGGGCGACTCGGGCCCAGCCACGATCAGAACACGCCCGGCGCGGTCTGGCAACCAGTCGGTACCGGCTGGTCGAGAACCAACCTCGCGAGCACCGGTCAGGCGAGCTAAGATCATTCGCATGCGAATCAATCTCCGATTGCTCCTGGTTCTGGGAGTTCAAGCGCTCCTGGTCGGTCTGCTGGCAGTCCTCGTGGGTGCGAGGTGGATTCCGCTCGGTGTCCCTGGGGAGTGGGAATGGCTCCGTGTGTGGGCGTACCCATCGTGGGACAGGCTGCTGCTGGCGTCGGTCGGCGTGGCGGCCTATGCCGGGTTCGTCGCGGCGGGCTTGCGGTCACTTTCCGCGAAGCCTTCACGCCCTTACGAGTCACTCTGGTTGAGCGGTCTTGTTGTCGCAGCGGTGGGTGTGCAGTTCGTCGTGCCGACGGGAGCGGCTCCCGGATACGACCTGTCCAAATGGGCCGGGGTCAATTATCTGCCGGGCTCGACGGGTTACTTTCAGGTCGCCCGCAAGCAGGCTGTCCGCGACCCCTGGCGGTTCCTGGCCGAGTATCCCCGCTGGATTCGCGATCAGGACGTCTTCCACATCGGCACGCACCCGCCGGGACTGATCGTCACGCAATGCCTGTTGCTCGGCGTCATGGAGCGCAGCCCGGCGCTCGCCGGCTTCCTCCTCGGGCACATGCCGGGGTCGGTCGAGGAGGGGTTCCGCGTGTTCGGAAGTCAAGACCGCGATCCCTTGTCGAGAACGGACCGGGCGGCCCTGTACGCGACGGCCCTGCTCACGCTCTTGGCCTGTGCCGGGACGGTCGTTCCGCTGTACCTGCTGGCACGTGCGGGGCTGCCTGCACCCGTCGCCTGGGCGACGGCGGCGCTCTGGCCGCTGGCGCCGGCCGCCAACCTGTTTCAACCGGGGGCCGACACCGCCTATCCCTTGATCTCGACGTCGGCTCTTGCCCTGGCCGCGTGGGCCGCCCGCTGCGATGACGCTGCGGGCCGGCCGGCCCTGATCGGGCTCATCCTGGCTGGTGTCGCGGGCATGATCATGGCCGTCGGCATGGCGTTCACGCTCGCATTTCTGCCGGTCGGCGCGATCGTGGCGACGCAGACTTTTTTCAAGTTTTCGATACCCGGGCGCAGGCGAGGCTTGCTCATCCTGGCAACCGGTGCCGGATTCTTGGCGGTCCTCCTGGCGCGTGGGCAGCGACCCGAGCCAATCCGTTCGTGATCGCCTCGTGGAACCTCAGGCACCACGCCGATTTCTACGTCGATTACCCGCGGACGTACCGCCTCTGGCTTCTGGTCAACGCGGTCGAGCTGATCATCGCATTGGGCTTGCCTTCGGCCGTCTTGATCGCGGTCGGCATTTCCACGACCCAGCGGTCGTCGATCCCGGCTCCCTTCTGGGCCAGTCTGGTCGTGCTGTTCCTGCTGAACTCGACCGGCCGCAACATGGGTGAAGTCGCGCGGCTATGGATGCTCTTCATGCCGCCGCTTCTGGTTGCGGCGGGAGTTGGCTGCCGCGCACTGGGCTTGCGGCCAGCCGCGCTTTTCGGATCAGTGGTGTTTCTGGGTTTGCAGACTCTGGCTCTGCAATCGATGATCCAGGTGGTCTACCCCGTTTGACCCCACGGAGAGACCATTCTTCTCTTGGGTGATCAGAGAAAAACGTTGGTCACCCGTACTCCCAGCTCGGTGTCGATGAGCACGAGCTCGCCTCGAGCGACCAGGCGACCGCCCGAGGTGAGCTCGACCGGTGCACGGCTGTGGCGGCCCAGCTCGACGACGTCGCCGGGCTTGATGTCGGCTAGCTGCGTGAGCGTCATGTTGACTCGGCCCAGCTCGACGGTCAGCGTGACCGGCACGTCGAGTGCAGCGACTCCGGCAGGGGGCGTGGAAGGCTTCTGCGACGCGGATGGTTGGCTCATGGGGGTTCTCACGGTTCTGGTTTCGACGAGCGGATCTCGGGGCCGCCGCTCCTGTACCGGGCCGGTGTCCAGGCGGAGGAGGCGAGCGCCGGATTCCGCGACCGGGCGAGCCGGGATCCGGAAACGTACGTCTTGATCGCCCAGGTCGAGGACGAGGTCGACAGGTCCACCGGGGCTGCGTGCCGTCCCGACCAGGCGCGGCTCAACGAACGGTAGAACACTTCCTGCCCGCAGTGGCCTCAACCCCAGCGGCATGGACACAAGCCCCGCGACCGCACACCAGGCGCTCGAGAGCTCACCAGGCGGAATCCGGAGGTTCGGCCGGGCCAGGAGCTCGGGTCCCTCTGGCTTGTCTGCTCGTCCGAGCCAGTCCAGAGCCGGGCCGGCCGAGACGGCAAGCCGTTCTTGGATGACCGATTCGGCGAGCCACAACCGCACCGTGGAGGTGATCTTTTCCATGTGGACGGACCACCGGACCGTGACGATCGAACCCAGGTCGGTGGGGTCGAACTGGTCGGGGCCGACGCGGTCGAGAGTCAAGTCTCCTGGCCCTAAAAGCTGGGGGTCGACCGGGCGGTCGCGACGATCCGCGGCCGCACCGGCCTCGAGCGAATCGAGCGCGCGCAGGACCAGGAACGACCACACGCCCCATTCGACCGGTGTGAGCTGGAGCCGGCTCTCGCCGAACGAGCGGTCGAAGCCGAGGAGCCGGTCGACGACGGCATGCGCCAGGGGGGTCTCGATTCCCAGGGCCAGGCGAGTACCCAGTCGCGGAGCCGTCAGGTGCACGATCAGGCCGGAGCGCGTCAGGCCCGAGGCACGCCAGAGGACCTCGGGCCGATCGAGCGTGATCGCGGCCCCGATCGCTTGTTCGAGCCAGCTCAAGGCTCGAGGAAGCCTGTCTTCCGGCAGCGCCCGCGCCAGGATGTGTTCCATCCGCACCTGGCGGCGCTCCATCCGGGGCAGCCAATCGAAAAGTCCGGCGTCCGAGACCGGTATGCGCGATCCAGCGGCAGGGGCGGCCTGTTGTGAATCCAAATCGACGACTTTCGTTTCAGGGCTCAATTCAATCGGCTCCAGTGTCGTTTTCCAGTGGACCTGGCCAGGGGAGTTCCAGCCGCCCCTCCAGCGTGAGCCGATCCCACGCCGTTTTCAATAGCAGCGATTCCCATTCGATCCAGGTCTGGGATCGCTTGGAGGGCGGCGGCATCGCGGAACGGATCATCTTGGCGAATTGGTAAGGCCAATGCTGAAGGGCCCAGCGGAGGCGGAACGGCTCGAAATCGGCCAGGAGCCGGCCAAACGTGGCGAGGCCGAGCCGGGCGGCACGATGGCGCTCCGGCACTTTCGAGGAGACGACCGCCTGGACATCGCGGCGCAACTGGGCGTGACCATTGGGGTCGGTGACCGTGAGGCGGTCCTGGAGCCATTCCCGGCGTGCCCGCTGCGAACGACGCGCGCGACCTTCACCGGGGGCTTGCCCGGCAACCCAGATCTTTGCCAGTCCCACCATGCGGCACAGACGATAACCGGCGCGCGGCGAAAGGCGGGTCATGGCGATCAGGGCCGGAGGGTCATCGGGTCGCTCCGGCTCGCCTCCAACCAGCCGTTCCGACCACAATCCAAGGACCCAGCCCACAAATGGGGGACTCGGTGTTCGGTCGCTCTTCAAGTCCTGGGAATCGAGCAAGAGCTCGGCCTGGAGCGGATGGCGCATGGGCTCGGGGAAAGTCGCCGCGACGGCCCTCTGGACCGACGGAGACTCTTCTTTGAGGGCGCGGACCCACCAGCTGAAAGTGTACCTGGCCCGGCTCGACCCGTGCGGAGGCCGAGTGCATCCTGCGCAGCCGCTCGAGCGCCTGGGAGGCTGTCGCTGAGTCAAGGTTGTGCGCGTGCCGGTCCCACGCTGTGCAGAGGCGCTCCACGCAGGCGGGCTCGATGAAGTCCCAGAATCTCATGATGAAATCATGTTCCTGCCGGGATTCATTTCCCGCCGGCGCCTTTCTGGGGCTCTCTTCCCCCCAGGCGCGCAAGGCCAGGAGGAGCGCGCGGTCGGCCTCGCGCAAGTAAGCCTCGGAGGTTTCGTCATTACCGGGAGGAAGATCAGCCGGCGAAGAGCTCATCGACGAATTCCTCGAGCCGCCCTCATTCGGGGTGGAATCGCTTGACCAGTTTGAGACATCGTACCGCGTGATCGGCCAGGACCTCGTCGAATCCGCCGCCTGAGGACGAGCTGGAGACCTGGCTTGCGATCGATGGCCAGGAATTCTCGAGCCAGCCGCCTTCGTCATGAACTGTCAAGGTCAAGGACTCGGGGCTGAGCGCATAGGTCAGGGAGGCGACCTGCTCCAGCCCGCAGCGGTGTGACCACTCCAGGACGCTTGACCAGATTGCCCGGATGGCCCTGCTCAAACCCGCGATCGCTTCAGGACCAAGCCCGCTGCGAGCGATCAGCAGGCTGCGCAGCCCTGCCAGGCGCCTGAGCGTCTCGCCGTCGTCGCGGCCATCGAGCACCGCATCCCCTTCTACTCGGGGCCCGGCGAGCTCTTGCTCCCGCGTCCGAGCTTGATCGAGCGCTTCGAAAACCTGGTCGGGCGTGTACGGCTTGGGGATGTAATCGTCGGCACCTGCGCTGAAACTCTCGAGCCGATTGCCGGCGGCAATCCGCGCCGTGACGATGATGACCGGCGTCCCGCTGGTGGTCCGGGCCGATTTGAGCGTTCGACAGACCTCATGCCCGTCGAGATCGGGAAGCATGAGGTCGAGGAAGATCACGTCGGGCACGCGACTCCGCACTTTCTCGAGGGCCTCTGTGCCGTTGAAGGCGGAATCGGTCTGGTAACCGCGGAGCTGAAGCAGCATCGACAGCAGCTTGTTGGCCTCGACTTCATCTTCCACGATCAAGGCAGTGGGCATCAGTCGTCCTCGAGAGGCAGATACAGAGCGGTCTGAGCATTTCCTCGAGCCGCGACTCGTTTAGCGAAGCGTCGCCAGGGTCAAAGCGGGGCAGACGGGTGGAAATCGCGTTCCGTCGGCGGCCGACCGTCAATCGGCGGGACCGCTTCCGCTTGATCCCCTGCCGGCCGGTGCGTGTCGGGGCAAGTGGAGGGTAATCGTCGTCCCGCCGCCGTCGCGGCTGGCAGCGGCAATCCATCCACCATGCATTTCCACGAATTGCTTGGCAATAGTCAAGCCGAGCCCGAGCCCGCGCTTGCAGAAACCGAAATCTCCTGAAGAATGACGGCTGGGATCGAGCTGGGTGAAGAACGGCTGGAACAGGTGCTTGAGTTCTTCGGGACCCAGGCCGACGCCGCAATCCTCGACGGAGATCTCGGCTTCCTGATCGGAGACCAAACGAGCGACAAACTCGATTGCGCCGCCATCGGGAGTGAACTTGATCGCGTTGGTGAGCAAATTGATCAAGACCGCGCTGATCTTGTCGGCATCGATCTCGAACGAGCCCAGGTCGTCGGCCAGCCTGAGCCGCAGCTCGAGCCGGCGGGCATGAATGAACGGGTGCACTTGCTCGGTGACCTTCTGGATCAGCTCGACGAGATTCACCGGACTGGTCTTGAGGGTTCTGCGGAAGTCTTCGGCGCGAAGCAAGGTCAACAGATTGGTGACAAGGCGTGACAACTGGTGCCCGCTCTTGGCGATCTGGCGCAGGATTTCTTCTTCCTGTTCCGGGCGAGGCGTTCCCGACATTCGCAAGAGCTCGGTCAACCCGAGGACCAAGGTGATCGGTGTATTGAATTCATGGCTGGCGACCTCGATGAACGCCGTCTTGAGCTGCCCGGCCCGGGCCAGGTCTTCGTTGGCCTGGACCAGCCGCACGTTCGCCGCTTTCAGCTCCGCGATCAGCCGCCGCCGTTCCGCCAGCAGGTCGTGCTGTTCGACCCCCTGGCGAATGATCGCCTCCAATTCGGCCGTGTCCCAGGGCTTGAGAATATAGCGAAAAATTTGCCCTTCGTTGACTGCGCTGATGACGGCCTGGATGTCGGCATAGCCGGTGAACAGCATGCGGACGGCGTCGGGCTTGAGCTGCCGGGCCTCGCGCAGGAGCTGGTCGCCGGTCATGCCGGGCATTCTCTGGTCGCTCAAGATCAACTCGACGTCATCGTTTTCCAGTATCCGGATCGCTTCCTTGCCAGCGAGGGAGGTGAGCACGCGATAACTGCGGTGGAACTGGTGGCGCAGGCTCTCCAGCACGTCCGCCTCGTCGTCGACGATCAGCAGGGTATGCCGCCTTTGCTCCATTCCCGTTTCTCCGACCGCCTGCACCGAGGGTTTCGCTTCCGCTCTCGTCGAGTCCGGGATGGCTTCCGCCGGGTTGGGCCTCCCCCTGGTCGTCCCGGATCGCCCGCTTTGACTGCACCGGTCAGGATGCATTCTGAGCCGCCGACCTGGTGAGAGGCGCGGCGCTCAGTCGCTCGACTTCCGTTTCGAGAGCGCTCACACGCGCTTTGAGACCGGCGACCTCTCCCGCCAGGTGCTCGCGCTCGAGCGCGGCTTCCTCGAGTCGATCAAACTCCGTCGCGGCCTGACGGACCGCCGCAAGCAGCTCTTCCGGCTGCCACGGCTTCCTCATGAACTGAAAGATATGCCCCTGGTTGATCGCGGCGATGATCGATTCCAGGTCGGCGAAGCCCGTGTAGAGCATCCGGATCGCGTGTGGATGGCGGATCTTGACCTTCGCCAGCAGCTCGACGCCCGTGATCCGGGGCATCCGCTGGTCGGACATCACGATGTGCACTTCCTCCTCCTGCATGATCCGGTACCCCTCGACGGCGCTTGAGGCCTTGAGGACCCGGAATTCTCGTCGAAGCAAATCATGCACCGAGTCGCACACGTGGGGCTCGTCGTCGACGATGAGCAGGCAGTGCCTGTTGGACGGCATGATGTAAAACGACTCCGCAATTCTGGGTTTGACCGTGAGCACGCGGATCAGCCCGCACCTTCCTGGAAGTATAACTCGCATCGGTCCTCGATTCGACGGTGCTGTCTTCCGGGCCGGCCGGGCTAACGGCCGGACGCGGGGTGTACGCGACGCCGCAAGATGCTAGTCTTATCAGGCTGGCTCAAACATGATATTGAAGGAGTGGAAGGCCGCTCGCGACGACTTATCGGGCCCAAGCATGCCTGCGTTTACTCACCATATCCTGGTCTGTGGCAACGTGCGCGAGCCGGGGCACAAGCGCGGGTGTTGCGACCCTGAAGGCAAACAAGCATTGCGTGAGGCTTTCAAAAGGGAGTTGAAGGCAACCGGTTTCGGGCTGCTGGCGCGGGCCAACCACACCGGCTGCCTCGACCAGTGCGAGCACGGTCCCAACGTGGTGATCTACCCACTGGGGATCTGGTACGGGCACGTCACCGTCGAAGACGTGCCTCGGATCGTGGCCAAGACGATCCTGGGCGGCGAGATTCTCAACGACCTTTTGATACCCGACCATTGCCTGAACAACCCGGACTGTCCTCATCGCGCGCGACCGGCTGGGAGCAAACCGCGTGGTTGAGCTGATCGACACCGCCTTGCGGGTCCGACAAGAGGTCGCGGCGGCTCGCAGTCCGGGCAGGCGCGTCGGACTTGTGCCCACGATGGGTGCATTGCACGAAGGCCATCTGCAATTGATCGGACACTGTCGGGGCGAGGTCGACCTGGTCATCGTTTCGATCTTCGTCAATCCCACGCAGTTCGGGCCCGGTGAGGATTTCGATCGTTATCCCCGCATGGTCGACGAAGACTTGCGGCAATGCGACCGCAGGGGCCGACCTGGTTTTCGCTCCCACGGTGGCGACGATCTATCCCAACGGACCCCGGTCCACCTTCGTCGAGGTCGAACGGCTGTCTCACGTTCTGGAAGGGGCGAGTCGCCCCGGTCACTTTCGCGGCGTGGCAACGGTTGTGCTCAAGCTTTTTGAAATTGTCCGTCCCGACCAGGCGGTGTTCGGGCAGAAAGATTACCAGCAGCAACTCGTGATCAGGCGAATGGTCGATGACCTGCATTTGCCGATATCGATCCGCACCTGCCCGACGATTCGAGAGCCCGACGGGCTGGCGCTCTCCAGTCGCAACCGTTACCTGAATCCCTCCGAGCGGGGTGCCAGCGTCGTGCTCTATCGGGCTCTCGAGCGCGCCAAACAGACCATCGTGGACGGCGAACAACGGCCCGACCGGATTCGACAGATTCTCCGCGAAACCATACAATCAGAGAGCCTCGCCAAGCTCGACTATGCCGAGATCGCAGATCCTGACACACTGGAGCCTTTGAGCAGTTTTGAGAATGGTCGCCGTGCGGTCTTGCTGGTGGCGGCTTGGCTGGGAAAGACCAGGTTGATCGATAATGCATTGATGGAGTGAATCCGAGCGAATTGCGCCGTTGTCCCATCGGGGAGGGTCGATGACGCAGCCGACGGTTGGGGAGGAGGGTTTCTCGGCGCATGCGCCAGGTGCTGTTCACAATACCGATTTTTGACGGGGTGCGGGTCTTCGGTTTCGGCGCGATGATCGTGCTCGCATTCATCTCGTCGACGTGGCTGGCCTGCTGGAGGGCCAGGCGCGAAAAGCTCGATCCCGACGTGATCATGGACATGTCATTCTGGGTCGTTTTCTTTGGAATGGTTGGAGCGAGACTGTTTTACTGCGTGGAATACTGGGGAGTGGAGATCAAGAGCCTGTGGGATGTTCTGCAATACTGGAAGGGGGGCATCGTCTTTTACGGCGGAGTGATCGGGAGCACGCTCGCGTTCTTCATCTATCGCCGGTTGCGGCCGTTTCCCTTGCGCCCGTATATGGATGTGCTCGCTCCGTCGATTGCGATCGGGATTTTTTTCGGCCGCCTGGGCTGCTTTCTGAACGGCTGCTGCTACGGTGATGCCTGTCAGCTTCCCTGGGCGGTCTCGTTTCCCAAGCCCTCGCCTCCCTGGCTGCATCATGCCGCGCTCGGAATGATCTCGCGCGACGATGTCTGGTCGTTTCCGGTCCACCCGACTCAGATCTACTCCGCGATTGACGGTCTGGTTCTCCTGCTTCTCCTGTCGGCGTATTATCCGTTTCGCCGACGTCACGGCGAAGTCATGGCTCTCTTGGCGGTGACCTACCCTGTCTCCAGGTTTCTCATCGAGTATCTCCGAAACGACGAGGGAGTCTTCTTCGCCGGGCTCACGATCTCGCAAAACATCAGCGTGGTCTTGTTTCTGGCTGGGATCGCTTTGTGGGTGTGGCTACGGCAGCAACCCGTGGAAGTCACACGTGACGAGCGTGTTTCCAAAGACTCCCGGCGTCTCGTGGTCGCGACTTCCGTTTGAAGGAGTCGGTGCCGTTTGCTCGATTGGCTCCGCGATCGATGCGAAAATGCGAGGACTTGCCGGGGATCCGGTTTCGGCTGACGCCGACGAGTGGGTTTCTTTACGGCGTCGAGATTCCCCTCGTCAGTTCGAAGCACGAGGATTTCGCCATGTATTTTCGGCTCGTCAAGCGGTTTTGAGAGCGCCCAAGACCGGCTGGAAGAACTTCACGGGACGGGAATGTGGTCGAGGATGCGCTGGAGGATATCGTCGGGGCCGAGGCCCTCGGCATCTGCTTCAAAACTGACCAGGATGCGGTGGCGCATGATGTCGCGCGCCAGGCTCTTGACATCGTGAGGAGTGACGAAGTCGCGACCGGCGAGCAAGGCGTGGCCGCGGGAGGCCCGGACCAGTGCAATCGTGGCTCGAGGACTGGCCCCCAGCTCCAGGAGCGGTGCCAGGGGAAGCCCGAACGATGCCGGGTCGCGCGTCGCCCGGACGAGGTCGACGATATATTCCTTGACCGCCGGTGCGATCCGGATCGAAGCGGCCAGAGCGCGGAACTCGATCACGTCAGCGGGTGCGTAGAGCGGAGGCTCCTGGCTGGTACGTGTGTCAGAGTCGGGCCCGGGGGCATCCGACACGCTGGGCAAGTCGAGCATTCGCAGCTCTGCCGCACGGTCGGGGTAGCCGACAACCAGCTTCATCAAGAAACGATCGAGCTGGGCCTCAGGGAGTGGATAGGTTCCCTCGTGCTCGATCGGATTCTGAGTCGCCAGGACCCAGAATGTCGGGGGAAGGACGATGGTCTCGTCTCCGACCGTGATCTGGCCCTCTTGCATCGCCTCGAGTAGCGCGCTTTGGACCTTGGCCGGAGCGCGATTGATCTCATCGGCCAGAAGCACGCTGGTCACGATTGGACCCGGACGCACGTCGAAGGTGCCGGTCGCCGGTCGGTAGATCTGGGTTCCGGTCAGGTCGGCAGGCAGCAGGTCGGGGGTGAACTGGATCCGGCGAAACGGGAGATCCAGTGCCTGTGCCAGGGTCCGGA
The DNA here is from genome assembly GCA_963781785.1 of uncultured Isosphaeraceae bacterium. Classification (GTDB taxonomy): domain Bacteria; phylum Planctomycetota; class Planctomycetia; order Isosphaerales; family Isosphaeraceae; genus CAWAHD01. The sequence continues at coordinate 5,030,147 of CAWAHD010000002.1, forward strand.
CCGCTCGGGTCTTGGCCAGTCCCGGCACGCCTTCGATCAAGACGTGGCCCCCGGCCAAAAGCGCGATCACCAGCCGCTCGAGCAGATTTCGCTGGCCAACCACCAAGTCTTCCATGCGCTCGATGAGCCGGAACAGCCCGCGCTGGGCAGTCACGATCGCGGTGGGGGACAGGCTGGTATCGTCCAGCAGAGGGTCCGCGTCGGCGAGGTATTGCGCGACATCGTCGAGGGATGGATCGCTGCGGTCACTCTCCATCAGGCGATAGATCCCCCGTCACCCTCAAATGCTCGGTTATCACGCGATCCGGAATCCCTTACAGGGCTTAGTGTTGCGCATTGACCGCAGAAAAAACATGGCGAGCATGTCCAGCGAACCGGAAGCGACCCAAGAGGCCGCGTTCACGACGACTTCTCAGCCCGGCGCCGTTCCATCAGCCGGCGAAGGATGTCACCGGCGGCGTCGCTCGTGTCTGCGAAGGCTTTCTTGGACGCGTCGGCGGGACCTTGCTTGGCCTGGAGCTTCTGAGCTTTCTTGGCAGCGTAGAACGGGTTGGATTCGTCCATGAATTCTTCGGGTACCTCCTCGACTCTGGCCGCCGTCCCTTCTTCGAGGGTATCGTCGTCTTCGTCTTCCTGGTCAAAGGGTTCGTCTTCCTCGTTCATTTCGTCGTCGGGTTGCCGCTCGTATTCGTCGTCGCTGGCAGACGGCGGTGTCGTTGGTTTTGGAGGTGCACTCGCATCCTTGAACGCGCTGATCGTGATCGTGTCGCCACCGTAGACGGCAGTTGGTTGTTCGGCAGAAACCGCCGCATTGGGACCGACCAACCAAGAATCGATGTCGTCGGTCGAGACATCATCGAGAGATGCTTTGGTGGATGCCGACGGTCCGGCACTCTTGGCGACCGCCGCCGGGGCATCGAGGATCGTGACCGCGAACGTCAACGGCCCTACCTGAACCAGGTCTTGATCCTTGAGCCGACAGGAGTCGGAAGTCAGCGCCTTGCCATTGACCAGGGTGCCATTGCGGCTGCCCAGATCACGGACGCTGATCGTTTCGCCGATCAAGGTGAACTCGGCGTGCTCACGACTGACTTGCTCACTATTAGGCCGAAGGTGGCAGGTCTCACCGCGGCCTATCTTGAACGTGGGTCCGACCAGGGGGATGACTTTTCCCTCGGGCTTGCCTCGAACGACGACCAGTTGCACTTTCATGGGAACCGTCCCGACCTGAATGGTCTCCAACGATAGGGATCAGCGCCGACACGAACACAGTGTCGACCGCCCGACGAAAACGATTGGTAACGGGCAGAGCGGAGGCGACGATCGAACCGCCAAAGCGCCGAACAGGAATTGCGCACGACAGGACATGGGCACCAAACTGTCCCCCGGAACAGAGACGGGGTTATGGCGAAGCTTACTGACGAGCATCCGGCGCGAACAGACCCCTCCCCAGGCCAACTTCCTTCCCAAGAGCAAAACGGATGTAATCGAGCGGACGTGAGCTTACCACTGCCGAGGGGCGCACGTGGGGTTCTCCCCCAAGACCGAGCGCATCTATTGTAACTTAATCTTTCGGAGTTCCAAGATCCTAACTCCATCTCGATGAAATGGTTCTTTGGCAAACCAACCCGCACCAACCCGTGATCCGTCCGAATTGAAAAATGCAGCGACCAAATCATGTGCCGACCGCTCTTTGGGTGAATCTCCAGCGAAATGCCCTTCTCCACTGTAATGCGACCAGGTCTGCCGTTGCCTTTCGCCGGCGTTACCGCTGGTCGGTCCAACCCGGATCGCGGTAGCGGCGCTCTTCCCATACGGTCGCCTGCAATCGCAATTCCTCGGGGACCGCGACGGCCAGCCGGCGTAGCCCGAGAGCAACGGGAATCTGTTCAGTCAACATGTCTGACCACGCAATCGGCTCCGCGGAACAGTCGGCGACATCGCAGACACCTGGAAGCTCTGGCGTGCGGTTCGATCGTGCCAGCAAGAGGGAGCCGTGTTGAAGAACTGCACCCGCTCGCCGGCGCTGCGCGCTGCCCACGATTTTGACGCCGACCGTTACGATATCCTCCTGATTCGTGTCAGTAAAGCATAGGAAGGCGCGTTTTGGCTCGCTTTTTTGGGAAGATGCCAGGTCAGCTCGTCGAAAAGCGCTCACCCCGCGGCTCCGCAGGGCATCCCGGATGGCTGTATGAACGGCACGATAGAGCTTCGTGCTCGGGTGCGCGAGCGGGTGACTTGCCGGCACGGCCAGCGCGTAGGTGACTTCGTGATGATGCCAGATTGCCCCGCCGCCCGACAGCCGTCGGACCTTTGGCACCGATCCAAAGCGGGGGTCGGCAAGCGCCTCCTCGACATGCTGGAAGTAGCCCAGGCTCAAGGTTGGAACCGACCAACCGTACGTGCGCAAGTATGCCACACCGCCCCCCCGGGCCATTGTGTCGAGCAACGCCTCATCGAGCGCCATGTTGGCGGCTCCCTCCGCGATCTGAAACGGAAACACCAGACATGTCTCGGTTTTCGGTTCTCGACTTTCGACGTTGGGTTCGGCGATACCATTTTCCATTTTCGATTCCGCGATGCATTTTTCGATTGTCGACTCCATGATGCTATTTTCCGATTCTCGATTCCATGATGCTATTGACGGTTTCAAACAACGGGAAGATCGACAATCAAGAGCGGAGTATGCGATGGGCGACGACGAGATTCAGCCTGAAGACCACGATCTGGCTCCCCAGCCTCTGACCGGCGAGGAGCCCGAGAGCCGGTTCGGCGGCTTGCCCTTGTATGGCTGGGTCATCATAGCAGTCCTGCTGGCGATTCCCACCGGCTGGGCTCTGGGAGAGAATGCGACACATTTGAGGCTCCTGCCCACGCTGATCCTCCGCGCCCTGACGGCACTGGCGGCACCGCTCGTGGTCTTCGCGATCTTGAGCGCGATCGTGACCAACGAAATCAAAGGCCGGCAGGGCGCCCTCATGATGCTGTTCTATCTGATCAACACCGCGATTGCGATGATGATCGGCCTGACGCTCACGAACCTGGTCAAGCCCGGACTGGGAGCGGCCCTCGTGGAACCCGGCACCGCGGTCCCGCCCCTGCCCAAGAGGACCATCTCCGATTTGCTGGTGGAGCTCATCCCGCGCAGCGTGGGAGAACCGTTCACCCAGAACCATCTCCCCCAGTTGGTCCTGCTCACACTCGCTCTGGGCATCGGGCTCGTGAAGATTCGCGACAGCCACCGGACACGAGGGGAAACATCGTTCGGGGTGGTGGTTGATCTGCTCACGATCGGCTTCGAGCTGCTCATGAAGGTCTTGCTCTGGGTTGTGGCGCTTGTTCCGCTCGCGGTCTTCGGAATCGTCGCCGCCAGTGTCGGGCAAAGAGAGGGAATGGCCGTGGTCAGCTCGCTGGGCTGGTTCATCGTCGTCGTGATTCTCGGTCTCCTGGCGCAGATCGTCTGGTATCTCTTGCAGATGGCGGTCGTGGCCCGGATGTCGCCCCTGCGATTTCTCGGAGGCTCGCTGGACGTGATCGCCAGCACGATGAGTACGTCCAGTACCGTCGCTACGATCCCGGTGACCCTCCAATCGCTCGAGCGGCTCGGAGTATCGCGCCGCTCGAGCCAACTCACTGCGTGCATTGGCACGAACTTCAATAACGACGGGACCGCTCTCTACATGGCCACGGCCGTCCTCTTCATGGCCCAGGCGCTGGGCCATCAGTTGAGCCTGGTCGAGCAGATCTTGATCATGTTGACGACGCTCGTCGCCAGCGTGGGAGCCGGCGGGATTCCCTCAGGGGAGCTTTGTGACGATGCCGCTCATTTTCGCGGCGGTGCAGCTGCCCGTCGAGAAGATCCCGATTCTGTTGACGGTTGACTGGCTGCTCGACCGGTGCCGGACCACCTCGAACGTGCTCGGTGACATGACTGTGGCCGTGCTGCTCGATCGCTTCTCACCGAGCCCAAGCGATGAAGGATGAGAACCGAAGGATGAAGGATGAGAACCGAAGGATGAAGGATGAAGGATGAACCTGGTCAGATCTGGTAGTTGAGCCTGGCGAGGTATTCCTCGTCAGCGACGCCGTCATGCGCCTCGCGATAGCGGAGCCTGGGGTTCTCGATCGTGACTGTCGTGAAGGGCGCGATGCTGCGTGTCAGCCAGGCTGAGGAGCCGATGACGGAGTGGTGGCCGATCACGGTGTCTCCGCCGAGAATCGTGGCGTTGGCATAAATCACGACGCCGTCCTCGATGGTGGGGTGCCGCTTGGCGTCGCGGACGATCTCGCCGGTCTTTTCATCGCGGGGGAAGCTGAGCGCACCCAGCGTGACGCCCTGATAGAGCTTGACGTTGTCGCCGATCTGGGTCGTCTCGCCGATGACGACGCCGGTGCCGTGATCGATGAAGAACCGGCGTCCGATCGTGGCACCCGGGTGGATGTCGATGCCGGTCTTGCCGTGCGCGTATTCCGTCATCATCCGGGGGATCAGCGGCACGCCCAGCCGGTGCAGCTCGTGAGCCAATCGATAGACGGTCACGGCGCCCACCCCGGGGTAGCAGAAAACGATCTCGTCCGGACTTTTGGCGGCGGGGTCGCCCTCGAAAGCAGCCTGAACGTCCTCGGCGAGAATGCGGCGCAGGTCCGGGATCGCCTCGAGGAAGCGCATCACGATGCGCCTCCGCCTTCGACTCGAAGGTCGGCCTCGCTCTCTTTCGTGTGGCAGTCATAGCGGAACGCGCGCGCGATTTGCTGCGTGAGACGGCCATACAAGCTATCGACCAGGTCGCCGACGTGGTAGGCAACGTTGCCCATGTGCAGGTTCTGGCGCCGGCCGTAACCGGGGTAGAGAATCTCTCGCAGGTCCGCCAGGATATCGACGACCTCACGATAGCTGGGCAAGGGGGAATGCCCGAGGTGGTGGATCGCCCCGCATTCCTCGTACGTTTCCACGATCCCCTGCGTGATCGTCGACAGCGGATCGGCCGCCGATCCCGCTGGCCCCCTTCGGAACGGGCGGTCCGGCGGGGTGGTCCCCGCAATGCCAGTTGCGTCTTGGTCCTTGGTCATTGGTCCTGCATCTCTCCACCGAGGTCATCATAGGGAAGGAATCGGCGCGAATCAACGCACGGATCAAGGACCAGGGACCGAGGCCCAGGAACCGAAGAGGGATCGAGCGCTCAGCCGGTATTGGTCTGGCCGGCGCCAGCGGGCGACAAACCGGCGGTAATCTTCGGGCGTGTCGATGCCGACGCTGGGCTCGTCGACGATGCCGACGGCGATCGGGAAGCCGGCTTCGAGCACGCGAAGCTGCTCGAGCTTCTCGGCGGCCTCGAGCGGCGACGGGGGGAGCGAGCCGAGCTCGAGCAGGAAATCGCGGCGATAGGCGTAGAGGCCCAGGTGCAGGTAGGCGATCGGGGGCGCGGCGCGTCTCGGCGTCGGGAAGTCCGTCGCGATGACAGGGGATCGGGCTGCGGGAGAAGTACAGTGGCCCGGCCTTGCGCCGGTTGCAGACGACCTTGACGCACGCCGGGTCGCGATAGATCGATTCGTCGCGGATCGGCGTCGCCAGCGTGGCCATCGGCGCCTCGGGGTCGTTGTCGAGCAGCGCGACCACTCGATCGAGGGCCAGGCCGGAGATCTCGGGCTCGTCGCCTTGCAGGTTGACGATCATCCGGGCTCCTTCGAGGCGCGCGGCGACTTCGGCCACGCGGTCGGTGCCGGTCGCATGATCGGCGCGGGTCATCATGACCTCGCCGCCGAAGCGGCGACGGCCTCGGCGATCCGCGCGTCGTCGGTGGCGACGATGATCCGTTGTAACGATTGCGACCGTCGCGCCGCCTCGACCACGTGCAGGATCAACGGCCGCCCGGTTTCGGATAAAAGGGCTTTGCCGGGGAGTCGGGTCGAAGCGAAACGGGCTGGGATCACGCCGACGATTTCCATGTTTCTAAAGAATATCTCCCGTGAGCACGGTCCGATAGAAGAGGCACTGATCGAGACTCGCGCTCGAACAGGCCCGGGGACGACGTGCTCTTACTCTAGGTGGTCTCATGATGGGACACAAGACGGAGTGACGAGCGTCGTGCCGCCGGTTCGATCGGCACGCGCCTGCAGCTCGACGTGGTCGGGCGTGCGAGCGAAACAACCGGCGCGACAGGAACCGCGCCGGCGAGGGACTCGGCCAAGCTGGCCGCTGCCCCACTGGATCGGGTGGAACGACTCCGCCCGGTCCTCCACAGGATGTCAGAACCGAATCGCCGTTCCCGGGAGCGAAGCTGGGGAGGTTCCCCAGATCCCCGCTTGCTGCTTCCAACGGACCGTCGGTTCTCCGCACTCGGGTAATCCGCCCGAAGGCCAGGGGAGAGTATGTGCCTCGAATCGATAGTGATATCGGCACTCGACTCCTGAGCCGTCAGGTGGTCCGTCTCTAACAACCTATTGCTTGCGCTCTGAAGGACTCGTCTCGATCGAGAGATCGAGGCTGGTCCGCCGCGTCTCGACAGCCGAGCCGGAACCGAGTCGGCTGCCTGGTGGAGCGTGCCAGGGAAGGAGAGCGTTCACAACCGATTCGCGGGGCGGCCTGAGCCAATGGCATGGCGGCCGTCTGGGGAGACACGATTCATGGGATGGACCGGGAACCACAGCCGTCGCAGAACCCGTCGACGCCATCGACCTCAGCTCGAACACCTGGACGACCGGTGTCTTCTTTCGACTGGCGCTGGGAATCAGGTTGATCGGCCATCTCTGCATTGCCCGCGACGGATCGTCGGCATGCGCTCGATCCGGCATCCTCATGACAACGGGACTTGCCAGCGCTGATCGCACGCAAAGACGGCGCGGCATGACGCCAGAGTGCTACGCGAAGCTCGAGCGGCCGGCCGGATCGATCGAGAACCGGCGCGGCGACCGCGTACGACCCGATGATCGGTGCCGCACTCGTCGCGCTCGACCTACGGTGTCGAGGGCACGGGAATGACCGTCGCCGTGATCGATACCGGCGTCGATTACAACAACCCGGCCTTGGGGGCAGGGTTCGGGCCCGGCGACAAGGTCATCGCCGGCTACGATTTCGCCGACAACTCCGCCGATCCCATGGCCACTTACTTCGCAGCACGGCACGGCGATCGCCGGCCTGATCGGCTCCGACAGTCCCAGCGACCTCGGGGTTGCGCCCGGCGTGAACATCGTCGCCCTCCGCGTCACCGATGGCACGAACACCGCCAGCCTGACCAGCGTCGCGAATGCCCTGCAGTGGGTCATCGCCAATCACGCCAAATACAATATCACCGCCGTCAACATGTCGTTGTCCGACGGTGGGAATTACGCACAGAACTGGTTCGCCGAACGACGGCGGCGACGGCCAGCAGGTCACCAGTCTGATCGGCCAGCTCACGGCCATGAACATCCCGGTCATCGCCGCGACGGGCAACAGCTTTAACGGTGCAGCAAGGCGAAGGGCTTCGCCGCGATCGTCGCCGGCACGATCAGCGTGACCGCGACCGATCTCTCCGGCAACCTTCTCTCCAATGCCCAGCGGTTGGGCTCGGCGATCGGCGGGGCCTCGGCCACGACGATCGCGGCCCCGGGCGAAGGGCTGACCGCCCCCTCGGGCGACTCTGGGACCGCCACGGTGGAGGGAACCAGCTTCGCCACGGCCCTGGTCACCGGCGGCGTCACGTTGCTCCAGGAGATTTACCAGTCGCGTTTCGGCAGTCTGCCGACGGTCGCGCAGATCAAGAGCTGGCTCCAGCAGGGTTCCAACGCCGATCAGCGACCCCGTGACCGGCATCACGCTCGGTGAGCTGAACATTCCCAAGGCCGCCAGCTTGATTCCAGGGGCGAACGCGGCTCCGCCGGTCACTGTATCTCCGCCGGTCACGGTGGCGCCGGTGGTGACGGTCGCTCCGCCCTCCGCTATTGCTCCGCCGGCTGCTCCGGTCGCCGCGCCGCCAGCAACCACGACGACCACGCCGGTCATTCCCACAACAACCGTGACGTCAACCGCGAACGTTCAGGTGTTCCTCAACGGTCAACAGCTCGTTGCCAACGGATCGACCTCGGCCAGCGGGTCGGAATCGCTCAGCCAGACGACGTTCGAGCAATTGCTCGAGGCCATGAGCGTGTGGGCGGCCAATCCGTCGAGCCAATCGACGGAGGCCACGACCCAGGTCCAGATCTGGAACGCGTGACGCTCGAGACTCGCACGCCCGTCGAGGGCAGGGCCAAGCCCCCGTGACCTGCCGCGGCAGTCAAACGACTGTCGCGGCAGGTTTCTTTTTGCGCGTGGGTACCGTAAGGTGGGTTGTTGGGCGTGGCGCCCGGAGCTTGCAGGGTGAACCGGAATGGGTCGTCTTACTCATCCTTCATCCTTCATCCTTCATCCTTGTTTCATGAGGGGGGTTACTGCCTTGGCCGAAAACATGCGAACAGCGGTCGTGACAGGGGCCGGAAGCGGTATCGGTCGCAGCATTGCCGCCACGTTGGCTGAGATGGGTTTTCGTGTGGCGCTCGTGGGCCGGGATCGCGAGAGACTCGAGACGGACCAGGGCCGGTCTCGTCAAAGGGCGAGACTCAGCGTTCGTTGCACCGTGCGACATCACTGACCGATTCGCGGTGAAGGCGTCGATCGACCAGATCATCGCTGCTTTCGAGTTCATCGATGTTCTGGTCTGTAATGCGGGAACCAACGTCAAGAACCGAAGCCTGGAATCCCTGGATCCGGCTGACTGGGATCGGATGATCGCCACCAATCTCACCGGCTCGTTCAATCTGGTCCATTCTGTGCTGCCGTCGATGCGGCAGCGGCAGAGCGGCCTCGTGATCCAGATCTGTTCGATCTCCGGGATCCGTGCCAGCACCCTCGGGGGCGCGGGATACTCTGCTTCGAAATTCGGACAGTCGGCACTCGGAATTTGCCTGGGCCGCGAGGAAGGTTGCCACGGGATTCGGTCGTCGGTGATCTATCCGGGCGAGGTCGAAACCCCGATCCTCGATGCCCGCCCGATCCCGGTGGGAGCGGAGCGTCGAGCAGTGATCCTCCAGCCGGAGGACGTTGCGATGGCCGTTCGATTCCTCGTCGAACTGCCTCCGCGCGCCCACGTGCCGGAGCTGGTGATCACGCCGACTGTGGATGACTACTGTTGAGCGGAGCTGGCTAAGATTTCCTGGCCGGCTCGCCCTGGGAGATCCGCCCGGCCTCGATCTCGCCGCCGGCGAGCTCGTTGAACTCGATATAGAGCAAGTGGCGAAACAGCTTGTTCTCGCTCTGGAGCTGCGCGGGCGAGCCGGCGTCTTCGACACGGCCGCCGTGCAGCAGGATGACGTGGTCGCTCGCCCGCACGGTCGCCAGCCGATGAGGAATGATGATGAGGGTGCGGCCGATTGACATGCGCGACAACGTATCGTCGAGGAAGTGTTTGGTGTCGTCGTCGATGGGAGTGCTGGGCTCTTCGACGATCAGGATCGAGGGATCGTGCAGGAAGGCACGCGCCAGTGCGATCCGGAACTGCTCGTCCGGTTTGAGGTAGTGCCCCAGTGGCCCGATCGTCGTGTCGTAACCGTGGGGCAGATCTTGAATGAAGTGGTGGGCATGGGCGACTTTGGCCGCCTCGATGATCCGCGGCAACGTGTGCATCGGGTCTCCGAGGCCGATATTGACCAGCACCGAATCGGTGAAGACGAGGTCGGCCTGCAAGACGGTTGCGACCTGAGCGCGTACCGAGTCGAGCGTCACGTCGCGGAGGTCATGACCGTCGATCAGGATGCGTCCTGATCTGGGGTCGATCAGGCGGGGGATAAGACACGCCAGGGCAAGCTTGGCGTCGTCGTCGTCTCCCATGATGGCGGTGCGGGATCCGGCCGGGATCTCGACCGAGACATTCTGGAGCAGACGGCGCCCCGACCGGCTCTCCAGGTCGACGTTCTCGAGAGCGATCTGATCCTTGAGGGCATTGAGAAACTGTGCGCCCACATTTTGGTGGAGTTCGGGCCGTCGCTCGAGAAACTCGAAGATTCCCCGCGCCGAGCGATTGGCGTGGCGAATCGCCCTTCTCATCCGCAGCCACTCGGAGATCGGGTGGGCCAGCCCGGCGAGCGAGACGAACAGGATCAGCATCGAGGCGATCGAGATCCGATCGTTCACCACGACATTGTACCCCAGGAGGCCCAGGGCGATCGCCAGGCCCGCTCCGAAGAGAAGCCCGGTACTGGGGTTGAGCGGGGCGCTGGTGACGATCCGCCGCACGTCGGCCTTTTGATATCGCGCCAGGTGCTCGTCGAAACGCTGGCGGTCGTAATCCCCCACGCCGAAAACCCGGATGGTCCGGAGCAAGCCGAGATCTTCATGGAGCAGACAGAGCTGGACCGAGGCATCGCGCATGGCCACTTCGGTCGCGGTGCGGGAATCGCGGTCCAGGACCCGTGCCAGGAGCCAGACAAAAATGCCCAGTGACGCCAGGAAGATCGTCAAGAGCGGCGAGACCAGGATCGCGATCACCAGAAGACCGACCCCCAGGACGTGGATGCGGGGGGTCACGTCGAGATCGGCAACCAGGCCGTCCCGGATATCGTTGACTTCGCGAGTCCACAGGTTGATCACCGGACCGATGCCCTCGGTCGGCAGCGCCGATTGGCCGAGCCGATACATCTGGCGGTGAATCAACCGCCGGAGCGTGGAGGCAACCTCGGTTGCAACCACGGCGATCACTCCGCGGCGCCAGAGCGCAAGCATGGCGATCAAGACGATGCAGCCCAAGCCCAACGCCAGGAGCGTGGTGAGCGCACCCAGGTTGCTGCGCAAAGTCGGCAAGACGTGCGTGAGCCGCTCGAGAGCCCGTGCCCCCTGGCGGTGCACCCAGTTATCGCTCAGCAAGTTCCCCGAGATCAGGGGGAAGATCCCCGTGTCCTCGAAGAGAAGAAACTGCAAGTCTTGCCCGATCATGCGGCTGGCAACCCAGCGGGGCAGAAGGTTCGCGCTGGCCGAGGGAAACCGGGCCTCGCCTCGCGACGCCATGACCGCGACAAACAGCGCGATGATGCCCAGCAGGAATACCAGCAAGAGCGACTGCACGAACCCCAGGACCCTGGCGGTGATGAATTCGCCGTGGGAGCTCAGAAGCTTTCGTGCACGACGATAGGCGTCGGCTTGCATGCGCCCGATCCCCTGACTGTAAGCCCACGCCGTTGGTCCCGGGTCCTCCGCCAGTCCGGGGCGGATTGAGAAACCTTACTGGCTGAACTTGGTCGCGATCGGCCAGCAATCTCGCTCGCGACCTCGCATGGCCACCCGCCGCGCAGGACCTCTCCCTGTTAGCTCAAGCGCCGTCAGGCCAGGTCACGGTCCTCGAAAAAGATGAAGGCCAACAAAATCGCTGCTCCACTGTACAACACACAATACCCGAATGCCGGCAATACGTACCCAATCCAGGGTATGACGGCGCCGGTCGAGATCGATGGACCGGCGTTGAAGAACTCAAGCGAGGGAAGTGCCCAGGCAAAGAACCGCGCCATGAAGCTGACCAGCTCATTCACCTGGCCCTGGCGGGCCACCTCGACCAGCACCGGACTGAGGTGCCCGAGAAAGAAGATGAGGATGCAGACGACCAGATTGGCCAGCATCGGCAGCCGCGTCGAGATCGCGACGCTGATACTCGTGAGAATCGTCACCTCAAAGAACCCGAGAGCCAGACCCGGCATGACCTGCATCACCTGCGCCCAGCGCTTCGCCGACTCGGCGATCCCACCGGCCGATTCCCTCAGGTCGTAAGCGTACTTGTACCACACTCCGCACGCAAACAAAGCCCCCAGCATGAGATAAAGCGCCAGCACACCGAGCTCGATCCCCAGGAATTTGCCGATGATGAACTGACGGCGGTTGATTGGCTTGGACAAGAGAGTGATCGCCGTCTTACCGTCGATCTCATCGGCCACGGTGGAGCTGGCGGTCAAAAGCGCGAGCAGCATGCAGAAGAACGAGATCGTGGTCAGTCCCGTGTCCTTGTACATCTTGATGTCTTCACCGAAGGTGAAGTAGGACAGGTAGACCGTCACCCACAGGAGGAAGGCGGCGAAAGCGGCAATGACAAAGAAGGCTGGCCGGCGAATCGCTTCCTTGGCAGTCGCCAGGGCAATCGTTAGTGATTTCATGGTGATCGATCGGATCTCTCAGGATGAAGCTGGATCAAGGAGACGCGGGTTCAGAATCGAGGGCGACGGTCGCTAGCGGGGTGAATCCCTCCACGGGAGACGAGCGAACTAATGACGAATCGAGAATCCTGTGAGGGGATTCTGGCCGGCGAGTTCGGGTCTGGTGGCGATGTCGGTGATGTACGCATCCATTTCCCGGCGAATCGCCACCAGAAAGCCGTCGATCTCGTTCGATTCGCCCTCGGCCAGGACCTCGACTCGGCCATCCGGGAGATTGCGGACATGCCCCGACACGTCAAACCCTCTGGCGAGCGCCTGGCATGTGAAGCGAAAGCCCACCCCCTGGACCCGGCCCGAGAAAAGCACCCGGCAACGATTTCGAGCCATCCAATCATCTTAGCGGCGAATGCCAGAGCGCAGCAAGTCATCGGGCGGGGATAAGCAGGGGGGAAGAAACGGTTGCTCGCGGGGCGCCGCGCGTCAAAGGCCGTTGAGCACGACGTGCTCGACCAGAGAAGCCGTCGCCGCCTGGATCGGCAGAAGAGCGGCTCGGGCCGGTCCGACGCCGACTCCGTCGTAGGAAACCGACGGCGATCCCGATGATGTCCCAGCCTTGACGACCAGTTTCGACAGCGTGAAGGGAAGCCGGTTTTCGATCCGGAGGGTCGTGCTGCCCTGGGTTCGCCGTCCGGGCTTGACCGTGACAAAGGTCGAGGAGATCGCGCGATCGACCGTCCGGGCCAGGGTCGTTCCATCGAGCACCGAAGGCGAGGAATTCTCGCGGAATGCGACTTTGCCGAGAGGCAACCAGGCGTCGGGTGTCGCGCACGAGCTGACCACGACCCGGCCATGGGTCTCGCCGGTCCTGGCATCGGTGAGCATGATGTTGAGGAACAGGGCCGGCGCTGCAACCGCTGGTAGTTCTTCGGAGTCAACGACTTGCACTGGCATGCCAAGAACTCGCAGTCCCTCGAGCTGACCGCTGAGCCGCTTCGCTTCAGCAGCAAGATTCTTTTCGCCGCGCACCTGGACAAAGACCCGAGACTGTGTGAGCGCTGTCGGGTCGATCAGCTCGCTGGCCGGGGACCCTTCGAGGGCCTCGACGAACCGCGCCGCCAGGGCGATTTCGTGGAGATTCATGACCTTTCCGGTCTGCTCGGCCATCAATTCGAAGGACAGGTCGTTGCAGACCCGCCACATCACGGCCTGCGCGACTCCATGGCTCGTTCCGAAGGTGGCCAGGCTGCGCAGTGCCTTGCGGACGAGGGGGTTAGAGCTGTATTCACTCACGTCCATCAGCCGGAAGGTGTTGCGCGCGGTGGGTGTGGGGAGTCCATAGTTGAGGCAGACCGCGGGGATTGTCACATCGATCGTTTCGCCGACGGGCACGGTGACTGTTCGGGAGGGCGACGGATCGTTGAGTGCGACGGACTGCAAGCCGCCCGGGCTGGCTGTTTCCCGGAACTCGCCGAATGCCCCGTTGCGATTGGCCAGCGAGCCGAGTCCCATGCTCTGGAGACGGCCGCCGCCAGCTCCTCCGGGGCCCTGGCCGAGTGCGCTGGATGCGACGAGCCCTGGCGGGACGATCACGTTGAGCCGGCGTTTCGAGCGGTTCTGAATCGTGAGGCGAACGCGATCTTGACCGTGTCCGCGCGCAACCACGCCGAGATCACCGGCGCTCTGACCTTCGAGAAGATCGATTGTTTCGGTCGCCACGGCGACCGGCACCGAGGTTGGCTCGGAATCTGCGGCGGCCGACGGAAAGTTCTGGGCGGTCGCAACGGACGCCCCGATGGTCAAGAACCCTGTGACCAGGCCCGCGGCCAAGCCGGACCGGACCAGACAAAGGTGTCGCCACAACATCGCGCTCTGACCTTTCTGGACGGGGCCCAAACCCAAGGGCAAATCGCTCCGGTGCCCTAGAGGCCCGTTCTCCGCCAACGCTTATGGAGATGATTCAATTCCTATCCCGTGTATCGACGGCGCAATCTCCCCACTCTATCAGGAAGACGTGCTCGAGCGTCTCGTTATTCGAGCGTGCCACCTCTACTTATTCGGCACGTGGAATCGCGAGGATCGAATGAATTGCCGGGAAGCACCAGGAAATCGCCAGCTGAGAGTGTACACCGCTCAACGGGGAAAAACAAAACGGTAGCGCCGCCGGCCCCGTGTGCTGCCTCCGCTCGCAAGTTCGCGTATCGCCGATCTGTCCCTAGCGAGGGTGTAATACGGAGAGTCCGCGCCATCGGCACGGAATGGAGGCCTTGGTGGCAATCTACGACCGGCTCCGTGAACTGCCAAGAACGTGTGGCAAGATGCTGTGAATAGGCAATCTGCGATGGCTTTCTGCATCGCGACGTATTTCCGACTTCGGACATGAGCCGAGCTGCGTCTTGGTTCAGCTTGAAATGGAGGATCGGGTCGCCGGTGTTAGCGAGTGGGCCCTATCTCCCTGATCCGCTCGCCAGTATTCCGCCTCGCGATCATTTCTTCTTCGGCCGGCGCCCGCGCTCACCATTCCCGGTAGCTGAAATCGGCTCCATCACCTCGACCAGCAGCATCTCGGCTTGGTGAATCCCATCTTGATCAAGAACAACCAATGCGCGGCCCGCCGGGTCACAGGCGGCATTCTCGGGATGTCGAACCGTGAACACCCGCCCGCCCGTCATCCGGATGACGAACGGTACGAACGGACTCGCCGTAATGTAGCTTCGAAGCTGCTCCCGTGTCGCCATTCCGAGTGAGTCTCCCGCGATGGTCGCCCCCGCTCTCGGGCCATGAGCTTGCGTCACCAGCTCCATCGTTGCGTGATTCATCCAGCAGAGCAAGAGACCTGAGTCGGGAGCGCCCCGCCACGAACTGAGCGAGTCTGCCAAGGGGTAGCCCACGCTTGACTGTACCGGCACGATGCGCTCCCCCAGCCCGGCGTCGCTCACTCGCGCGGCGCCCCCCGCCTAGCACATTGCGTGTGCTTGCCTTTCGCGGGTAGCCGGCGACGGTTGCCCGTGACGAAGGCGAACTTCGGGAGGTATACTCAGCAGCGATCCCGACCCGCACGCTCTCGACAACCTGGAAACGCCGATGTTAGAGCGCATTCATATCGAAAACTATAAATGTCTGCGCGACGTGACGGTCGAGCTTGGCGACTTCACGATCCTGATCGGTCCGAACGACAGTGGAAAGAGCAGTTTTCTCGAAGTAATCCAGACTGTTGGCAAACTCGTCGCGCAAGGTTACGCGGCAACCTTCAAGGACGGTCATTCCCTGAACAACCTGGCCTGGGAGAGGGACTCCGGACTGCACATCGTCATGCAACTGGAAGGAACGACGCCGGAGCACCGCTTCAATTACCGTCTCGAAATCCCCACTGAGGGATCGCCACCGTGCGAGACCCTGGAATGGGACGGCGCAAAGGTACTTTGGACAGAACAACTGGGCTCAAGCCAGTCCGCGCCACAACAGCAAACGTATCCGGGCGCCACACTCGTCGTGGTCGTCCCTCAAGGTCAGGGTCGCGAGCAAAGGCGTAGTCAGCTTCCGCCCGGCACCAATGGCTTGCAGACGCTACTCCAGCAGCGCCACTCGACCTATCTCGGCATTGCGGACGAGCTTAAATCGAGCGTGGAATACCATTTCGAGCCGGAAAAGCTCCCGAAGGCCGCCGTTCCCACACCCAAGGTTGAGCTTCACCCCAGTGGTCAGAACCTCGCCGCGGTGCTGGATGTCATGCAGAACTCGCCCGATCGCTCCGCTTTTGAGGCGATCCAGAGGGCCTTGCATCAGGAGATTCCCACGCTGGCTGGTATTGTTCTCCCGCCCGCGGCGCAGCCTCCCGGGGCCAAGGCCATCGAGTTTGTCCTTTCCCGGAGCGGTCGCCAGCGGGTTACGATTCCCGGATCCCTGGCATCCGATGGAGCGCTCCTTCTCACCGCGTATCTGACGCTGGCCTACTCGGAAACACCGGGTCTACTCCTGATCGAAGAGCCTGAAAACGGCCTGCACCCATCCAGGCTTCAGATGGTTCTCGACCTCTTGCGCAAGATGAGCCGCGGCGAGGTCGGAAATCGCAAGCGGCAGGTCGTCATCACCACGCACAATCCTCTGCTGCTCAATTACGCCATCCCCGATGAAGTTCGAGTGTTTGTCCGCCATCCGGATCAAGGGACCAAGGTAATTCCCATGACCCAGGCTCCCGACATTGATCGGTTGCTCAAGGAGTTTGCTCTCGGGGAACTCTGGTATCTGCTGGGTGAGGAGAAGCTGTTTCAGGAACAACCGGCGTGAAGGTGCTGTTCATCGGCGAGGGTCCGCATGATATCGGCCCACCGAGTTCGAATCCCGAGCAACCTCGGCCGGCGCGGCACCGTCCCGACGCTGGCACGCCGCGTCGCTTCGGAAATCGGTCCAGAATCGATTGCGCTGGCGTGGCGCGAAATCACCCGTTTCAACCTGGAGGAACTCTGCGTCGATGTTGCGCTGGTCCAGAGCCAGTATCCCCGCGGTGTGAGTGTTGAATCCTTGTCCGAGCGAAGCGGTAATCGAGAACATCGCCCCAAGCAACTTCTGGAGCGCATCGCTCAATTGAAGCACCGCGCCGACTCGACCGACTTCCGTGAAGCCGTCGGCGCAAGAACCGATCCGGCGGCCCTGGCACGAACCTGTCCGCGGGGTTTCGCCCCTTTCGCGGACCGGCTTCGGAATGCGTTTGGCCAACGGTGATGAACGGCGGGGCTTCGCGGCCGAGCTCAGGTAGCGATCCGGGGTGGTGTTGATCTCCTGGGAGCCCAGATCAGCAAGGTGCTGACAAAACAGTTTGACTTGACGGAGAGGGACCGGACTCCGCACGCACGAACGCGTCGCGCTGGCATTCGGCGCACTTCGCCGCGCTGAGTGCCGACATACTCGCCGCGCGGCGCGGCGCGTTGCGCACCACGTTAGCGCGATGGACGGAATGCGCTGCGCGTGGCAGAGACGCGGAACGAGTCGACCAGATTGTTCATCGGACGCATGGCGCCGTTTTCCGGCGAGTTTCTCGGCAGAACGCGTGATGGGCCTTCGTGCGCCGCCGTGGTGGCGGCGAGATAACGTGAGTCAACACTGCACCGAGATGCGGACGCTATTCTGAGCCTGGCGCACGATAGCGCACTGAAGGCCGCGGCGCTCACTCGGTTTTTCGCACTTTCGGCGTGTTGGGCGTTCGGCAAGACCGCCGCGCTGTCACTCCGTGGCGCGGGCGCGAAGTGGCCTTGTTTGGCGGATCGAGTATCGATACGATGAGGCCCGGGTCGAACAAGCTCGGGGGGGAACCGACGGTGGACATCAGGAAGGGACAAGCCTGGAGGAAAGAACTTCTCCGGGAAAAAGCTGCATTGCAGGCGCGGTTAGAGCGAGTCGTCAGGGCGATCGGCGAGACAGACGCGCTAATCGCTGGTGAATCGGAAACGGTCGCGCCATTGGCTGATGGTCAAGCGTCGATGCCTCGTATCGCGGGAAATCCCGAAACCAGGTACACACGGATCGTCGACGTGCTCCAAGCGGCTGGGAAGCCGATTAATATGGCCTCGATCCGAGCCGGGCTCAAAGTGCGCGGGGACGAGGGGAGTCGCAGTACAGTCGATGCCGCGCTGAGACACGGCGATGACCGGGGCTTATGGCTGAAAGCGGGTCATGGGCTTTGGGCGCCTCTTCCCGAGAATAAAGCGCCCGGCCGCTGACTCGATAAACGCATGGCCGCCGCAAGCCAAGGAAGGTGCGATGATTCGAGTGCACACTATTCGGATGCGACACGCGTTCCCAGGCCGTAGCGGAACGAGCCGCCGGGAATTTACCTAAACGACACTCGCAATGCCAGTCGGCCTAGAGACCCGACCTTGCACAGTTCGCCCGGTCACAGGACGTCGGCCCGAATTGAGATCGAGGCGGTGGTAACCGTTGAACATGAAAGATTCCCGCCGCTTACGGCGCTTCCTCTCGCGTATCGTCGGGCTTTTCCGAAGTGTGAAGCCCCCCGCGGATTTCTCTCCGATGATCGGGCTTCCGCCTTCGGCGCGCGGGCTGACCGGCCGGTCGTCCGACAGTGCCCAACACGCAAGTCAGGTGTCGCGGGAATGGGAGGAGGTCGCGGAGGCTTATGTGCAGCGGCGGATGCGGGAACTCGGCATACCGGAACATCAAATCGGCGCGCCGGATTATGATCGGGATGGAGAACGCCACGCTTTCTTGCCGGCCGAAATGGAAGGAGGAACGAATGACCTGCACGGGCGGCTTTTCGTGGACAGCGGCGCGCTCAATCCCGAACTCAATGCGCGGCTGAACGGCCCGGAAGCCACGAAGAGATGGTCGAGATCACGGTTGCGTGATCGTATTGATTCGGTGATCGCGCACGAACACCTCGAAGCCCAGGGCGTACCTCACGATGACGTTGTGGAACGAGCAGCGGACACTCCCCTCCCGATCAGCGAGAACGCACGAAGGATTCTGCGGGCCACGGCCGAGGGCGTGAACCGCCGGCGCTGAACCGCCAGCAGTTCCGCCCTCCGGTTGTAGGCTTCCTCAGTGATCCGGTATACTGATTCAGGCCCACGAGAAAAGCTGTGACAAGCCCCCATCAGCCCCGCCCTGGCCAGTTCGCGATAGGCTTCGCGCGTCTCTTCCGTAGGTATCCCAGAGGTGCCGCCGCTTCTTAGCCCGATGGCCGCCAAGTGCGATTGGAGCAGGCGCAGAGCTTGATCGGTTAAATGCGGCAGATATTCGGCGGCAGCCGAGGCATTGGCAAGCCGTAACCCGTGATCGGTGAGGCGGAAACGGAATTCCGCGCCTCCGTCCGACGTGGATACACTCACCATCGCCCCTGCGTTCGCCAGCTCGCGGTAAGTTTCCAGGTTGTCCGGCGTCGCTTCCACTTGTTCGCCGACGGCGCGGCGGCGCAGGATCTCACGGGCATTCTCGGAGAGCGCGACGATCAGCATGACGGATCCCTCCTGGCCGGAATTCTACCGAGCTGGCGATTCGGGCGAAATGGGAATCGCCGTACTCCCCGGACCAGCGTCAAGAGTGAGGGTTGCAGACACACATCAATCACCGAAGTCGATGGCCAGAGCGTTGCATCTGGAACCTCTTTACCACCAAGACTTTGGTGGACCGCGCCGGTCTGAGTACGGGTGCGCCGAGCATGGGTGCATTTTTCTCTGCGCATGGGTGTCTGGAACCCCTCGCGCTGTTCCTCCTCGGTCATCCGCCGCAGCGTTCCGTTCGGCCCTAGACCCGATGGGGGAACGGGTCCAATCATTGAGGCGGGATCCCTTCGTTCCATGATTGTCACAGCCTCCATTGGCGCGGCTGTTCAACGATTGGGCGATGAGCGACTCGAACGCCCGACATCCTGCGCGTATAGCAGGCCCAAATCGCAGCACAACGTCATCCTGACCTAATAATTTACGTTAGGATACGCCTCGTCTGCCGCTCCGCACCGTTTTCCAATCGTGCCACAAATGGCCGGGACACCGCCACGGCATCGGAGAGATTTTCGTGCACCGCTCCGAGCCGGCCATCCACCTCAGCAACGCGAGGGCCGGACGGCGACTTAGTCCCCCCGCGCCTGCCGCGCTGGTCACCTCGCGATCCTCAGCTAATCCGACGCGATCGCCCATTCCGGACCCGATCCCACGGCGTGTCGCGCGTTCCGCGCCCGTCAAAATGCCGCCGTCGTTTCGGTGTTCTAGGGTTCATTTCGGAATCGATCGCCAGGCTTTCCCTCGAACTCGGCTCGATTGCCGGGCTCTGCGACCCCACCGGCATGGGCGACCCAGGGATGTCGGCCCCGAGGACGCGAAACCCGCCTGTCCCCGGTTCGTCGTGATGGCCGCCTGGCTTCCCCCCAGATCAGGGCCTCATCGCAAAGGAATTCGGCGTGTCTCGCAACCCCGATCCCGCGTCCCGCCCATTCGAGCTCCGATCGCACGGCCGCCGGCCCCGGCGCCGTCGCGGGACGAACCACCTCCGGGATCGCATCCCGCGCATCGAGTTCCTGGAGAGCCGGATCGTCCTCTCCGCCGACATCTGGACCGGGCTGGGCGGCACCAATCTGTGGCAGGACGGCGGCAACTGGGCGGGCGGCCAGGCCCCGACTCCGGGCGATGACCTGGTCTTCCCGCAACTGACAGGGGCGGCCCCGTTCGTCGCAGTCGACAACTTCGACGCCGGCACGATGTTCAACTCGATCACGATCGAGGGGTCCGACTACGAGCTGGACGGCCAGCAGATCAACCTGACCGCCGGCATCACGGCGACCGGCTACACGGGCACGTCGGCGGACAACCTCAACACGGCCCTCGGAGGCGGAAACATCGAGGTCGACGCCGGCGCGGCGCTCAGCATGGGCGCCGGGATCACGGGGACCGCCGGGCTGACCTTGACCGGCGGTGGGACGGTTGCGCTCTCGGCCGTCAACACCTACAGCGGTGGGACCACCATCTCGGCCGGCACCACGGTGGCCGCAGGCTCCGCCTCCCTGGGCTCCGGCGCGGTGACCGACGACGGCGAGCTGGATCTCAGCAACACCACGCTCACCAACGCCATCACGCTCGACTCGACCGGCAACGCGATCGTCAACACCAGCGGCACGAGCTCCCTGAACGGCCCGATCACCCTCGAACTCGACGCGACTATCGACGTCGCGTCAGGCAGCACCCTGATGTTCTTCGGCGCCATCGGCGACGTCAGCCCGAGCAACGGTTACGGCTTGACCGAGACCGGAGGCGGCCTGCTGATCACCGCGGCCACGACCAGCAACACCTACACCGGCGACACGACGGTCGACAGCGGTACCCTCGAACTGGATCAGCAATGGGGCAGCTACGCCATCGCGGGCAACCTGAATATCGGCGACGGCACCGATACGGCCGAGGTGCTCGACTGGCAGAACAACCAGATCGACCCCGGCGCCTACGTGACGCTCAACGGCGCGAATGCCTCGCTCAATCTCAACGGGTTGGTTGACACCGTCGCCGTGCTCACCTTCAACGGCGGCTCGGTGACAACCGGGGCCGGCACGCTCACCCTCGGCGCAACCTCAACAGCAACGGGACCTCACCCGGGTCCACGGCCACAATCAGCGGCAACCTCGACCTGGCAAGTAACTTCAATCACGTCTTTAGCGTGTACAGCAATAACGCGCCGAACGGCATCGACCTCGACGTCTCGGCGGTGATCACCGGCGATGCCACCACGGGCATCAACAAGTCCGGCTCGGGCACGCTGGCGCTCGACGCGGACAACTCCGCGACATTCGCCGGCACAACCACGGTCCAGGTCGGCACGCTCGACGTCACCGCGACCGGCGCGCTGGGCACCGGCTCGGTGACGGTCAACGACCCCTCTTCGCTTCAGCTCGCCAGCGGGATCACACTCAGCAATCAACTGACGCTGAACTCGTCGAGCATCGATGCCGTGGAGAGCTGCGGCGGCGACAGCACGCTGGGCGGGTCCATCACCCTGGCCCAGACCACGACCTTCTCCGTCGACTCCGAGACGCTCACGCTTGGCAGCTCGATCGACGCCGGGGGGTTCGCCATGGTCGCGTCTGGCGCGGGGATCCTGCTGGTTAGCAGCACTGTCAGCAACAGCGGCGGCGGCGTGACGGTCGACTCCGGCGCGACCCTCGGCGGCGACGGCACGATCGGCGGCGTGACGGTGGACTCCGGCGGCACCCTCGAGCCCGGCTCGCCCTCGGCGACGGCCGTGCTGAGCTCGACCGGAGACGTCTCCTTCGACAGCGGCGCGACGTTCAGCGTCACGCTCGGCGGTGTGGCACCCGGCACCCAGTATGGTCAACTTGACGTCGCCGGCACGACCGACCTCGACGCCGACTCGGGCGCGGGCGCCACGCTTGCGGTCTCCCTGGCACCGGGCTTTATCCCCAAGCCCGGCACGCAATATGTCATCATCTCGGCCAGCGTGATTCCCGACAACTTTAGCGGCCTGCCCGACGGCTCGACGGTGATGGCGGGGACCTATCCCTTCGTGATCCACTACCAGGCCGACTCGGTCACCCTGACCGCGCAGGCCCGCGTCGACACCTGGGAAGGCGGAGGCGGCACGGGCGATGTGCTCTGGTCCGACCCCGCCAACTGGAGCGGCGGCTATGCCCCCTCGACCTACGACTCCCTGGTCTTCCCCGGCGATAGCTATCCCACCGCCTCCAACAACGACCTGACCGCCGGCACGGAATTCACCTCGATCGAGATCGACGCCTACGGCCTGAGAATGTCCGGCAACGCGATCGTCCTGGACGGCGGGATCACGGCGACCTATAGCGTGGGGACCGTCCACTTCGCGCTGGATACGACCCTGAATGCCGACCAGACCTTCACCGTCGCGAGCGGCGGGACGCTCGATCTCACCGGTATGATCTCCGGCTCGCACGTCCTGACCAAGGCAGGCGCGGGCACGATGGGCTTGTCGGGAGCAAACACCTACGCCGGCGGCACGACGATCAACGACGGCGTGGTCGCCCTCCAGAACAGCGCCACGGCCTTCGGCAGCGGGACGGTGCAGATCAACAGCGACAGCATCGCCATGACGCGCGGCGAGGTAAGTATCAGTAGCACTTCTGTGCTTCAGATCCAAAACGCATTCGTCTTGAACTCGAGCGACGTCGGCGGCGATCCGGTGATCGAGAACACCGACGGGACCAACGTCCTTGGCGGCACGATTGACCTCGCGGCCGACGCCACCGTCGACGTCGCCGGCTCGAGCATCTTGGATTTCTCCGGAGCCATTTCGGGGGCATTCGGTCTGACCGAAGTCGACGCCGGGCGGCTCGTCATGGGTGCCAGCAACTCCTATGGGGGCGGCACGATCGTCAATGCGGGGCAACTGGCCGTCGATACTCCAAACGATGCGCTCGGCACCGGCCCCGTCAGCATCAACAACGCCGCCCAGATGATGATCTTCAACGAAGTCTACTTCCTCACGAGCCCGGTCGTTGACAACGACATCACGCTCAACACGACGAGCGCGGCCGCGATCGAGGAGTTCAACGGGCTCGGCACGCTGACCGGTTCGATCACGCTGGCACAGCGGGCGATGATCGCCGCCGACCCCGGCGCCACGCTCATCATCCAGGGCGCGATCGGTGACGGCAGCCCGAGCAACGACATCGGGTTCACGAAGACCGCCGGGGGCATGCTCCAACTGGCAGGCACCAGCACCTACACCGGAGTGACGACCGTCTCCGGCGGCACCCTCGAAGTCGACGGCGACATCAGCACCAGCAGCGAGGTCGACGTCACCAGCGGCGCGATCCTCGGCGGCAGCGGCACGGTCGGCAGCGTGGTCTCGACCGGCGGGATCGTTGCGCCGGCCGACGCACCCAATGTCCTGCACACCGGCTCGTTCTCGCTCGACGGCAACTCGACCTATACCGTCCAGCTCGACGGCACGTCGGCGGGCGGTGTCAACGGCTACGATCAGGTCATCGCCTCGGGCGCGGTCAGCCTGGGAGGGGCCACGCTCAGCGCCACGGTCGGCGGCAGCTACACGCCGACGCTCGGCGATCAGCTCACGATCATCCAGAACAACGGTGGATTGGACGTCAGCGGGGCCTTTAGCGGTCTGCCCGAGGGCGCCAAGATCACGATCGGCGGCTACGATTTCGAGATCTCCTACCGGGGCGGGCTGAGCCAGCAGGATGTCGTCCTGACCGCCAAGGCGACGCCGACGATCACGGTGAATGCCGCCCCCAACCCGTCGCAACTCGGCCAGAGCGTGATGTTCAGCGTGAACGTCACCGGCGGCGGGCCCACGCCGACGGGCACCGTGCAGTTCTATGACGGCGACCCGAGCAGCGGCGGCCAGCCGATCGGCACGCCCCAGACGCTCGATGGCTCGGGCCAGGCCAGCGTCTCGACCGGCGCGCTCTCGGTCGGTACTCACCAGATCTATGCGTCCTACTCGGGCGATGGCACCTACTTCTCCGACACGGACCTGCTCACCGGCGGCCAGGTCGTCACACCGGACGTCACGACGACGAGCGTCTCTTCGGCGCAGCCGTCGACCACCTACGGCGACCAGGCGATCTTCACGGCGCTGGTCTCCGCGGCCTTCGGCGGAACGCCAACAGGGACCGTCGAATTCTTCGACGGGATGACCGACATCGGTACGGGCACCCTCAACAGCATCGGCGTCGCCACCTTCACGACCACGACCCTCTCGGCTACGGGCTCGCCGCACATGATCACCGCGGAGTTCGAGGGCAGCCTGTCGTCGCAGGGCAGCACCTCGGCCTGCTACTGGCAGACCATCACCGCCGCCGACCTGACCATCACGGCGGACAGCATGAGCAAGACCTACGGCGACACGGTCACCTTCGACGGCACCGAGTTCTCCACCGCCGGGCTGGTGAATGGCGATACGGTCGACTCGGTCAACCTCTCCAGCTTCGGCGCCGCCGATACCGCCGCCGTCGCCGAATTGCCCTACGACATCACCGCCTCCAACGCCACGGGCACCGGCCTGGGCAACTATACGATCACGTACGTCCCCGGGCAGCTCACGGTCAACACCGCCGCCCTGACCATCACGGCGGACAGCGCGAGCAAGACCTACGGCGACACGGTCACCTTCGACGGCACCGAGTTCTCCGCCGCCGGGCTGGTGAATGGCGATACGGTCAACTCGGCCACCCTCTCCAGCGCGGGCGCCGCCGGCACGGCCACCGTCGCCGGCTCGCCCTATACCATCATCGCCTCCAACGCCGTCGGCACCGGCCTGGGCAACTACGCCATCAGCTACGTCCCCGGCCATCTTGTCGTCACCCCGGCCGCCCTGATCATCACGGCGAACGACCAGACCAGCCCCTACGGGGCGCCGAACTCGACGCTCACGGCCACCTACAGCGGATTCGTCAACGGCGATACTCCGGCGAGCCTCACGACGCCGGTGATCCTCAGTACCACGGCCACTTCGAGCAGCCCGGTGGCGTCCTACCCCATCGTCGCCGCGAACGCCACCTCGCCCAATTACGCCATCACATTCCACGCCGGCACGCTGACCGTCACGATGGCGAGCAGCTTGACGACGCTGGCCACGCCGACCGGCGCGTCGGTGGTCGGACAGGCGGTGAGCTTCACGGTCCACGTCGGCCCCGGTCCGAACCTCGCGACGGGCTCCGTCAACTTCATCGTCGACGGGATCGTGGCGGCCTCGATGCCGGTCGATTCCGTCACCGGCCTGGCAACGTGGACGACGACATCCCTGGGCATGGGCTCGCACACGATCTCGGCCGCGTACGCGGGCAACGCCGACGTCGTGGCCAGCCGGTCGAGCGTGATCCAGGAAGTGGTGAACCAGGCCAACAGCCAGTCCGGCCTGGACAGCCATGTCGTCCGCAACCGCCGCGGCCAGATCATCGCGGTGGCCCTGGACGCGGCCGTCCTAGCAGTCTCGCCCGGCAGCGGGCTCCCCACCGGCGTCGTTACCTTCTTCCAAGGTCAGCGCAGGTTGGGCAAAGCCATGCTGAACGGCGGGACGGCCGAGTTGGCGGTCAAGCCTGGCCTCGTTCTTAAACAGGGCGGAACGGCCGGGTTGGCGGTCAAGCCGGGCCTCGTTCTTAAAAAGGTGGTCACGGTGAGTTACTCTGGCGACGCCAACTTCTTGTCGAGCGTATCGCCCAAGGTGCGAATCACCAAGCAGTCGATCACTGCCACGGCCCGGCCATCCGCCGCGTTCTACACCGGGAGCCACTCACGGATCGCCAGGCCGATGGCCCGCCATGCGTCGCACGCTCGAGCCAAGTGCCCCGGCCCGCCCGGCCTCGTCGGAATGAGGAGCAACCGGGCTGACCTCTTTGCCTTCATGCGCGATATCGCCCGCGTGTCGGGTCATCGACATGGCCGCAAATCTCCAACGGCGACCTTCGGAGAAGCCATTAATAGTGGGCGATGAGGGATTCGAACCCCCGACATCCTGCGTGTAAAGCAGGCATACGTTAATGCGATCTTGCGCCGTAACTAACTCTTGCAACAAAACTTGCGGAAGCACGCTGTACGCGTACCGATTTCCCGCAATTCGAAGGTTTTGCGGAGTTCTTCTATGATTTATAACCGTTTCTCTGCCGCGGCAGAGAAAGACTGCGAAGCCGACGCGAGCTGGTCAACGGAGCAACGCCGCGGCAAACTGGACGTCCGGTCTAGCATTTCCGGCGGGCGGTTCCGCAGTTTCGTTAGACGCCCAAGTTACTCAGGCTTTCGTCGCGCTTTGATCGGGGCGGGTTCGCCGGCTCGATCGCGGGAAACGCCGGCCTGTCCCCTTCCCTCCGGACATCTCCTTGCTCTGATCCACCAGTGCCCACACCCCGGCGGTGCGACGAAACAGCTCGGGAAGTGCGCAGGGCCTGATGAGAACGTTGCCCTCGACGGCCCCGGGCTCACGCAAAAGCCCGGCGCCGCCTCGGGTACGGAATCGCTTCATCCCCGTCCCAGGCGTCGGAGACGCGCGATGAACTGGTCTCCACCAGGGCCTCCGGATGAGGCGAGCCGTCAGGTGCCGATGTTGCCGGAGCCGTTATTAACGAACGTGATGTTGCTGATTCTGGAGTTGGTGCAGTTCTGATTCAGTATGCCCCACTCAGTGTTGTAGTCGATGGTGCAGTAGACGACGACGGTTTGCGAGGCCACGTCCAAGAACACTCCGTTGGCCCCGTTGTCGTTGATCGTGTCGTACTGGATCACGTTGCCGATGGTTCCGTCGATCTCGACGCCATTGCCCCCGTTGTAAGCGATGAGATTGCCGGCATTGCTGGCGCCGATGACGTTCACGTTCGCCTGGTTGTCGATCTGGATGCCGTCGTTCGCGTTAGGCAGCGCGTGTTCCCCCGAGGCGTCGCTGCCGATATAGTTCCCCTGGATCGCGTTGGAGCTCGTGCTGAAGTCGGTGAGCAGGATGCCGTCATCAAAGTTCCCCGAGATCACGTTGCGGGCGGCGGTCGTGGTCCCGCCGATGGTGTTGTAGCTCGCCTGGTTCTGCATGAACACCCCGTCTTCGTCGTTCGGCACGGCCGCGGAGCCGTTGGCGCTAACGCCGATGTCGTCGCCGTCGACCACGTTGCTGCTCGTATTCGAGTCGGAGATATCCACGCCGTTCTGCCCGTTGCCTGAGATGACGTCGCCGGAGCCAGATCCGAGCCCGCCGATCGTGTTGTTGCTTGCGCCACCGAGGATGAACACGCCGTTGTTCCTGTTGCCCAGGCCCGCGAGGCCGCTGGCGTTGACTCCGATGTAGTCCCCCTCGACCAGGTTGCCGCTGGTCCCGCCGCCGTTCATGTGGACGCCATCCCCATTGTTGCCCGAGATCAGGTCGCGGGCCGAGGACAAGTTGCCTCCGATGGTGTTGTTGGTCGCCCCGTTCTGAATGATCACGCCGATGGAGTTGGGCAGGGCGTGCGCACCGGTCGGGTCGGTGCCGATGAAGTCCCCGTCGACGAGGTTTCCGGTCGTCCCCGAGTCGGAGATATACACGCCGTTGGAACCGTTACCCGAGAGGACATCGCCCTGGCCGGACGAAGTGCCGCCGATGGTGTTGTTGCTGGCGCCTGCATAGATGGCCACGCCACTTTGCGCGTTGCCCAGGGCCGCTGTGCCGCTGGCGGTGACGCCGATGTAAACTCCCTCCACCCTGTTGCCTGTGGTCCCGGTGTTGACGATGTGGACTCCATCCCAATTGTTGCCCGAAATGACTTCGGGGGCTGTGGCGCTTCCCAGGATAAGATTGTTGGTCGCCCCGTTCTGGATGATCACGCCATTGTAGTTGGGCAAGGCGTGCGAGCCGGTCGAGTCGGTGCCGATATAGTCACCTTCGATGACGTTGCCGCTCGTCCCCCCGTCGGTGATATACACGCCGTTGGAGCCGTTGCCCGAGACGACATCACCGGAGCCGGAAACGGGCCCGCCGATGATGTTGTTGCTGGCGCCGGCGTAGAGGCCCACACCACTTTGCACGTTGCCCAGGGCCGCGGAACCGAGCGCATTGACACCGATGTAGTCCCCGTCGACGACGTTGCCGCTGGTCCCGCCGTCGCTGATGTGGACTCCTTCCCAGGTGTTTCCCGAGATCAGGTCGCGGGTCGTGGACGAGGTTCCGCCGATGGTGTTGTTGGTTGCCCCGTTCTGGATCACCACTCCGTCGTGGTTGCCCAGGGCGAGCGAGCCGGTCGAGTTGGTGCCGATGTCGTCCCCGTCGACGAGGTTTCCGGTCGTCCCCGAGTCGGAGATATACACGCCGTTGGAACCGTTACCCGAGAGGAGATCGCCCTGGCCGGACGAAGTGCCCCCGATGGTGTTGTTGCTGGCGCCTGCATAGATGGCCACGCCACTTTGCGCGTTGCCCAGGGCCGCGGTGCCGCTGGCGGTGACGCCGATGTAAACTCCCTCCACCATGTTGCCTGTGGTCCCCGTGTTGACGATGTGGACTCCATCCCAATTGTTGCCCGAAATGACTTCGGGGGCTGTGGCGCTTCCCAGGATAAGATTGTTGGTCGCCCCGTTCTGGATGATCACGCCGTTGTAGTTGGGCAAGGCGTGCGAACCGGTCGAGTCGGTCCCGATATCGTTCCCTTCGACCACGTTACCGGTTGTGCCGGCGCCGGAGACGTCCACACCGTTACCGGTGTTGGCCGAGATCAGGTTGCGATAGCTCGTCGACGTTCCGCCGACAAAGTTGCCGCTGGCCCCGGAGTCGAGCTGCACGCCGTTTCCGAGGTTGCCCAGGACGGCCCCGCTTGCGGACAACCCGATTGAGTTCCCCCAGACATCGTTGTTGCCAGCTCCCATGATCCAGACGCCATACTCGCTATTGCCGGAGATCACGTTACCGTTGCTCGCCGTTGGCCCGCCGACCACGGTATCGAAGGCGCCGGCCTGGAGGACCACGCCAGCGACATTGCCGAGGGCGACCGTGCCGGTCGAGTCGGTGCCGATGTAGTCGCTCGCGACCTCGTTGCCACCGGTCCCCGAATCGTAAATATTCACGCCGACGTTGTTGGCCGAGATGACGTCGCGAGAGCCGGCCGCTGTTCCGCCGATGACGTTCGAGCTCGCGCCTCCGAAGATGGCCACGCCGCTGGCTCCGTTGCCAAGGCCCGATGAGCCGTTGGCGCTGACGCCTATATAATCTCCAAGGACGATATTGCCGCTGGTCCCGCTTCCGTCGATCTGGACTCCATTAAGATTGTTGGCCGCGATGATATCGCGTGCGGCGGCGGTAGTGCCGCCAATGGTGTTCCTCGTCGCCCCGCCCTGGATGGTCACTCCTACGTAGTTGCCCAGGCCACTCGAGCCGGTCGAGTTGGTGCCGACAAAGTCACCTTCGATGAGGTTGCCGGTCGTCCCCACGTCCGTGATGTACACGCCGTTGGAGCCGTTGCCCGAGACGACAACACCGGAGCCGGAGACGGACCCGCCGATGATGTTGTTGCTGGCGCCGGCGTAGATGCCCACGCCGCTTTGCACGTTGCCCAGGGCCGCGGAGCCGACCGCATTGACACCGATGTAGTCCCCCGTAACCACGTTGCCGGTCGTCCCGCTGCCGCCGATGTGGACGCCTTCCCAATTGTTGCCCGAGATGACGTCGCGGGTGGAAGCGGTGGTCCCCCCGATGGTGTTTTTGGTCGCGCCGTTCTGGATGACGACCCCGCTCGCGTTGGGCAGACCACTCGAGCCGGTCGAGTTGGTGCCGATAAAGTCACCTTCGATGAGGTTGCCGGTCGTCCCCACGTCCGTGATGTACACGCCGTTGGAGCCGTTGCCCGAGACGACAACACCGGAGCCGGAGACGGACCCGCCGATGATGTTGTTGCTGGCGCCGGCGTAGATGCCCACGCCGCTTTGCACGTTGCCCAGGGCCGCGGAGCCGACCGCATTGACACCGATGTAGTCCCCCGTAACCACGTTGCCGGTCGTCCCGTTGCCGCCGATGTGGACGCCTTCCCAATTGTTGCCCGAGACGACGTCGCGGGTGGAAGCGGTGGTCCCGCCGATGGTGTTTTTGGTCGCGCCGTTCTGGATGACGACCCCGTCGTAGTCGCCCAGCGCGTGCGAGCCGGTGACGTCGGTGCCGATGAAGTCACCCTCGACGAGGTTGCCGGCCGTTCCGCTGCCGGCGATCTCGACGCCATCACCAGTGTTGCCCGAGAGGAGGTTGGCAGAGCCAGAGCCGGTCCCGCCGATCGTGTTGTCAATTGCCGCGTTGGTGATCAGCACGCCGTTCTGCTGGTTCGGTAGGGCGTGGGTGCCGAGCGAGTCGGTGCCGATGAAGTCGCCGGTGAGCGTGTTGTAGTCGGTATTCGTGTCGGTGAGCTCGACACCCTGACCGTTGTTGTTGGCGGCGACCGTTTTGGTCACGGTGGTGTAGGCCGCGCCGGAGCTGATCAAGACGCCGGTGCCGTTGTTGCCCAGCGAGTTGCCATTCTGGTCCACTAACAATTCGCCGGTGGCGTCGGTGCCGATGAAGTCGCCGGTGAGCGCGGCGTGGGACACATCACTGGCGATGACTCCGACGCCCTGATTGGCCGAAACGACACACCCGGTAACGGAATCATTCGAGCCCTCGTATAGCTGCACGCCGTAATGCGTGTTTCCTTCATCGAGGATATTGCTGCCCACAGTTGTAATGCCGACGAAGAGGGCATTGACATTGACGTACGAGGCGTCGTCCACGTTTACGCCACCTTCGGAGAAGTCGGTGATCTCGAGGCCGCTCACCTGGGTCGGGTTCGTCGCCGTGCCGGAGGCCGAGTTCTGAATGTCGAGCCCCACGCTGGCCGAGCCCGCTTTGGCGCCGTCAACCTGGATTAGCGGGCTGTTCGCGGTGCTGCCGCTCTGAGACAGGCCGTTCAAGTTCACCGGTTTGGTGACCGCGGGCAGGGGGGTTTGGAGCTCGATATCGTGCAAGCCGCTGCCGGAGATCTGGAAGTCGATGGTGGTGTAGGTGGCTGCCGAGTCGGCGGCAAGGACGCCGCGCGGAGCGAGCCGGCCAGCGGGTAGGTGTTGTTGCCGTTATCGCCGGCCGTGGTGACGTACAAAGTGGAGAGCATCTGGCGGCCCTCGAGCGGCTCGACCAGAAAACGGCGGCGGAGCCCCCCGCGGCGGCTGGTGGTGGGCTTGGCGGGCTTCAAGTTGGAGTGGAGGCGGTGGAACCAAGACTTTGGCATGATCTGAGTCCTTCTGGCTGGGGGAGTGTGACGCTGCAAATCACGGCGGGTATTGTTTGCCGGGTCTCGCGCCGGGCTTTCTTTTCGCCGATTGATCGCCAGTCACTACGGCAGAGAAGTGACGGATCTAGCGCCTTGCGAAAAGATTTTCCGCGGGGCAAGGGCGCAGCCACGGTCTCGTCCGGCACCGCAATCCCAATGGTTCAGAGGGCCTTTATGTCGGAGGCAGGCCACGGGGAATGGCTTGCGTGCGCATCGCACGCTCCGGAAAATGAGCGCTAGATTCTCGTCGCTCGGGGAGTAATACCTATGGCGGGCGCACAGCTTCCCTCCACTCGAACTACGCTCTTGGCGCGGCTGCGAAAGGACCCGACGAACGAGGCAGCCTGGGGCGAGTTCGTGGAGCACTATGGGCGCCACATTCATCGTTGGTGCCGGCAGTGGAACTTACAGGACGCGGACGCCGAAGACGTTACCCAGGAAATCCTGGTCAAGCTCGCCCAGAAGCTCCGCGGCTTCGTTTATGACCCGTCGCGCAGCTTCCGGGGCTGGCTAAAGACGATCGCGCACCACGCCTGGAGAGATTTTGTAGACAGCCGCCGCGGCCGGACCGGCGCCGGCGACCCTCGGGTCTGGGAACTGGTGCGAACTCTGGAGGCTAGCGAAGATCTGGCACACCGACTGGAGGAGGCCTTCGATTACGAACTCCTTGAAGCGGCCAAGGTGCAGGTCCGTCTGCGTGTCGCACCGCATACCTGGGAGGCGTTCCGCCTGGTGGCGCTCGAGGGCGTGCCGGCCGCGGATGTAGCCGCCCAGGTTAACATGCAGGTGGCTATGGTTTACGTGGCCAAGAGCAAAATTCAGAAAATGCTCCAGGAAGAAATCCGGAAGCTCGAATCGGGGTCGTAGTTTCTTCGTCGATGGCCCGCCAGAGTGTGGCGGGCCGTCACCGTGCGTTCGCACCACCATCGACGGAGAGAAGAGCATCCGTCGTTCGCCCCAGCCGGCCGCGGAGTGAGCTCATGAATTTGTGTCCATCGGACGAACGACTCGAGCGCATGCTGGCCGACAAGTTGAGCACAGTTGAACAACACGCCGTCGCGCGGCATGTGGATCGATGCGTTCGTTGCCAAGAAACGCTCGCCCACTTGACCGGAATCCCCGATACGGACATGTGGCTGCGCGCGGAGCATCCACCAGAGGGCTCCGAGGATGAAGAAGCGCTGGTGCGCCGATTGAAGCGAATGCCCGCGACACTGGCTTCGATACGCATGCCGACGCCGGAATCGCCCGCCGTCCCAGTGACCCATTTCGTCGACCCTATGCCGGCCCCCTTCGACCCGGAACGGCCGGACGTGCCCGGCTACGAGATCATGCGGGAACTCGGTCGAGGCGGCATGGGGGTCGTCTACCAGGCCCGCCAGCTCGCTCTCCAACGCTCCGTGGCGCTCAAGATGATCCTTGTCGGGGCCAACGCCGGGGCGAAAGACATAGCCCGGTTTGCGGTCGAGGCCAAGGTGATTGCTCGCTTGCAGCATCCTAACATCGTCCAAATTCACGATGTCGGCGAGGCGGCGGGACGTCCTTACTTTGCACTCGAGTTTGTGGCGGGCGGCAGCCTGGCCCAGCACCTCGACGGCACGCCCCAGCCGGCGTGTCGGGCGGCGGCGATGATCGAGACTCTGGCACGAGCCGTTCACGTGGCTCATACGAGTGGCGTCGTGCACCGCGATCTCAAGCCGGCTAATATCCTATTGGACCTCAGTTATCACCAGTCGGCTTCCAGCCCCGGCAGTGACCAGTCACGGTCGGAGCCAAACGCTGAAGGCCGTTGGCTGAGCGCGCTTCCCAAGATTACTGACTTCGGTCTGGCCAAGTGCGCGGACGGCGACCGTGAGATGCCCGGCCCACGTGGTCCAACCGTTACGGGGGACCTACTGGGCACGCCCAACTACATGGCCCCCGAGCAGGCGGCGACTCCTCGCAAGCCGGTTGGCCCGGCCGCCGATGTCTATGCCCTCGGGGCGATCCTCTATGAGCTACTGGCCGGCCGGCCCCCGTTCACCGGCGAGACGCCGCTGGATACCGTCCTGCAACTGCTCCACAACGAGCCAGTGTCCGTGACGCGCCTTCAACCCAAGGTACCCCGGGATGTAGAGACCGTCTGCCTTAAATGCCTCCAGAAGGAACCCCGCAAGCGTTACGGAAGCGCCCTGGATCTGGCAGACGATCTACACCGTTTCCAGTGCGGCCAGCCGATTCGGCGCGGCCGCCGACGGCGCTCTACCAATGGGGCAAATTTGCCCAGCGCAACAAGGGGCTCGTCGCGGCATTGGCAGGGATCCTGGCCGCACTGGCCTTGGGGGCGATCGCCGCGGGACTATTCGCCCTAAGTGCGGCCAAACAACGGCACAGAGCTGACCGGGAAAAAGACGCGGCTCTGCGCCAGGCTTACTACGCCCGGTTGGCAGCCGCCGGCGCAGCCCTGCGCGACGACGATGTCGCCGCCGCGATTCGCCACCTTGACGACACTACAGAAACGTTGCGCGGCTGGGAATGGCACCATCTCCGCAGGCGGCTCGACGACAGTTCGGCGATCTTCCAGTCGCAGGGACCGGACCACATGCTCCTGGCCTCCGGCGGGAGTGAGATCCGGATCCTCACCGTCGGTCGGGACGACCTGCGCCTGTTCAATCCGGACGACGGGGAGGCCTTGACGGTCCCCCGCAACAGCCTATACCAGATTGATCACGTCTGGCGCTCATCCCGAGGCACGCGAGTCTTTGCCCAGGACAATTCCGGGGATCTGATTGTGCTGGACGAAACGGGGAAAGTCCGGCTGCGTCTGATACCACCGCGAGGGTGTCGGCCCGGCGCCGTGGCCGTCAGCCCCGAAGGGACCCGGCTCCTAGTCCACTGGGGCCACGACGATCAACCGCTCGGTTTCGCGCTTTATGACCTGGCCACGGGGCAGAAGCGAGCTTCCTTTGTCGGCCACACGGATTACATTCACCGACTCGCCTTCAGCCCGGATGGCGGGCAGGTCGCTTCGGCTGCCGAGGACCATACGGCTCGTCTTTGGGACGCGGCTTCGGGTGCCGCACTCCATGTGCTGAGGGGTCACACCGACAAGGTGTTCTCGGTTGCCTATAGTCCGGATGGGCGACAGGTCGTGACAGCTTCGGCGGACGGCACTGTCCGCCAATGGGACGCAGCCACGGGCAAGCCGATCGCGGTCCCATATCGTGGGCATCGCCACGAGGCCCGGACCGCCGAGTACAGCCCGGACGGGCGTTTAATCGCCTCGGGCGGTCACGATGGGTGTGTGAGGATCTGGCGAGTGGCCGACTATGAGGACATGGCCGCGTTCCACGGCCACACTGCGACCGTGTACCAAATCGCCTTCAGCCCGGACGGCAGGCGACTGGCGTCGGTCGCCGATGACCGGACCGCGCGGCTCTGGGAGCTGGGCGGCGGGCTCGAGCCGGGGGTCCTCCGCCACACAAGCTACGTCTACCCGGTGGTCTACAGTCCAGACGGCCAGTGGATCGCGTCGGGGAGCTGGGACCGCACTGTGCGTTTGTGGGACGCACGAACCGGGGAGCTACGTGCGACCCTCGACCACCGCGGCACGGTGCGGGCCGTGGCCTTCGGCCCCGACAGTTCGTGGCTCGTCTCCGGATGCGACGGGGAAGACCATGTCCAGGTCTGGACCGTTCCGACCGGGCAATGTCAGAAGCAGATTAAGGCGCCCGGAAAGGTTGTTCAGGCGATTGCGGTGAGCCCGGACGGGCGCCGGGTCGCGGCCGTCGACCGTGTCGGACGTGTCGACATCACGGACGTCGCGACCGGGCACGGCGTCGCCTCCTTTCGCATGTCCGGAGAATGGGTCGAGAAAAAGGCGCTGGCCTATAGTCCCGATGGTCGACGACTGGCTGGCACAGGTGAGGACAACACGACTATTGACATTTGGGATACGCAAACTTACAAACGCACTGCCCGGTTGGCGGGTCACACGGCCGCGGTCTACTCCGTTGCCTTCAGCCGTGATGGCAATCGGCTCGTGTCCGCCGGCGAAGATAAGACGGTCCGCGTCTGGGAGGTGGCTACCGGTGCGACTCTGAAGGTGTTACTAGGCCACACCGATGAGGTTTTCGCGGCGGTCTTCCACCCGGACGGCAAGCGGCTCGCGTCGGCCGGGCGGGACCGGGCGATTCTGATCTGGGACGCGGCGACCGGCGACGAAGTTGCACGCCTCCAAGGGCACACGAATTACATCTTCTCGCTGGCTTTCAGCCCGGGCGGCGCTACGCTTGCCTCCGGCTCCGGCGACACGACGCTTCGGCTCTGGGACGCCTTCCCGACCGCACAGCGTCTCCTGGCACGGCGTGCCAAGGTAACACCCCTCTCCCCGGCTTTGACCCCTGATCGAACAAGCCCGGATCAGCGCCGCTAACGCCCAGGGTAGGCATGTTTTCCTTTGAACTGTTGGCGGACTCGATTCAGCATTGGACCGCCACGAGCCAATGCACAATGGTCGACGGCTACGAGTCAGGCCAACGCGCCAACCGAAACCCGCGAGAGCAGATTTTCCGCTGTGAATCGTCGTCGTGGTTGACCCTTTCCCGCTTCTCGCCAAGCTTGATGCCGGAGCGCTGGTCGCTGTCCAGAAAATGCTGTTCGCACGTGTAGTCGCGAACGCGCAAGCGACCTTGCAGGTCGATTGCATGTGCTTTGTCGAGAGTGCTGTGGCTGATGAAGAGCACCCGCAGCCCCCCTTGGTGGATCTGCAAGGCGTTACTGGACCGGCGACCACCATGGATTAAGCGAGCATCTATTTCAGCGCATTTCTGTGGCCCGCCCGAGGCAGATTTCCAGTAAGCGATCGGATCAGAGATTGGGAGTTATCCTGGCAGCCAACGAATCGTCGCGCGCGCTCCCTAACCGATCGAGCAAAAACCGTTGGGCCAGCAGTCGTACAGTCGTTGGAATGTAATCCCCCGGTATCGATCCTGGCTTATACGCTTGCCACCCTCCGCCCATGAACGATTACCAACTCTGCACATGTAACGGACTCGGAATGATTTGTTCGTATAATTGTAAGTAAATGACTTGGTTCAGCTCTGCCAGAGTGCCTGCCTTTCCGGAGTCTTGATGGGAAACTTGAAGATCGACGCAACTTCTTGTCTGAAATAACTTAATGGGCGATGAGGGACTCGAACCCCCGACTTCCTGCGTGTAAAGCAGGCGCTCTAACCGCTGAGGTAATCGCCCGCAACTGCGCCAGAGCAGTTGACTCCATCTGCGCAGCCGCAACCGATCCGATGAATTCTAATCGAAAGCCGCCGTGTCGGTCACCCGCACGTTCGGTCGATCCTCGAGCACAGGGCCTCGATTCGCGACCGAAACCGAGCAACCGCTCGCTGAGATCAGATCTGACCGGCCGTTCGCTGGATCTGAATCACGTCGAAGGAATGAATGCAAAGACAGCCATGTGGGAGTTGGCCTGACTGGGCTTCAAAAACCCAACGCGGCTAAGCCGCAACCAAGCACGAAATCCCGACGCGGCTAAGCCGCAACCAGGCACGAAATCCCGACGCGGCTAAGCCGCAACCAAGCACGAAATCCTAAATCTCAAATCCGAGAAGATGCACGCACGGCGCAGAGGTGTTGCGGAGGTCGGCTCTAAGTACGTACCCCTGACGCCACCGGATAGTGGCGTTTTGTTTGCTGATCGGCTCGTATACCGTTCGGACAAGAAAGAGGCCACGTCTGTCGTGTGGTGATCACGCCTCGCCACACTGGTTGATCAAGTGAGCGATGCCACACAGCCCTATCCGAAGTTGGTCAAGACGCCAAAGTGCTCGTTGCGCCTTCGAGCGGCATCGAGGTCAATGAAGAATCGGCGGTGGATTCTTCACGCGAAGGAATGGTGGAAGGTCTCTCGCTGGGCAGCTATCTGGTGCTGGTCGATCACACGGGGCGGCTGTTCCGCGAGGGCAAGACGGCGATCTCGGCCGAGCGATCGGGAATCGTGGATCGGATGGCAGCAGCACAGCGCGGTCGTTAGCCGCGACCAAGCACGAAAGCCGTAGCGCGACCTTCGGCCGCGGCCAAGCACGAAATCGGAAACTCGAAATCCGAAATGGGAGCTCAAAATCCTAAATCCGAAACTCAAAAATCCGAACGTTCGAAATCCGGATTCCGGGTCTAGGGAACCGCCTTCAGGATCTTGGCGGACAATCAGTTTTCGCGGGATTGGACTTCGGCGCCCCAGAATTGGATGCATGGCGCCGCTTGCTTTTCCTGTGAGAAGAACGAGTGTCATATTGTGATCGCCGGGCATATCTCCGTCGCGAGACGATCTTGCAAACCATATTACTGCGCATTAGGATAAACACCTGACCAGTTTCAATGAGATTGATCAAGGGTGCATCGCCGGTGGCCAAAAAGAAGCCGGATCGGACGATCTACTCCGGAGCCAGTGGGCCGGCGCAACTCTATCTATTTATTTGTCTCGGGAAGGTCATCGCGCGGATTCAAACGAATTTGGATCAAGGGAGGAAGTTGTGAGTGATGGTAAGCTCTCCTCAAGGGGCGCACGCATTGCGAACGCCCTCAATCAGTTCGCCGCCGATGTCGCCGCGGGCATCCCGATCGAGACCAAATACACAGTGCGGCAAGTCAGGGTCATTGCGAAGCCTTCGCTCTATCCCGCGGTGCGCGTGCGAGCCGTCCGGGAGCTCATCGGGGCAAGCCAAGAGGTTTTCGCACAGTTGTTGGCAGTGAGTCCGATGACAATTCGATCATGGGAACAGGGGTTACGTCAGCCCTCGCCCATCGCACGGCGCTTTCTCGACGAAGTCGAAATGGCACCGGGCCACTTCCGGGGACGCATTCTCACCGCCGTGGTTGACACGGAACGGTCGAACCGAACGCGACGATCCAGCGAGTTCTCGAAAAACAACTCGGGTCAAAGGCGATGAAGGCTAGATCGGGTTCGGGCGACACCATCCTCAATTATTGACCGATCAGGCTCTTCATTCATCGCGCATCGGGCGGGATCGATTCTCCGCGGATGAGGTCTTCAAATGTCTGCCGGGCACGGATCAAGTAGGGGCGACCGGCAGAGACCAAGATCTCGGGTGCCAGGGGTTTCGAGTTGTAGTTGGAACCCATCACAAACCCATAGGCTCCGGCAACCTCCAGTACCAGGAAATCTCCGACCGTCGCGACGGGCAGTTTTCTGGTGCAGACGACACCCCCTTCTTCCAGTGTAAAGATATCGCCCGACTCGCAAAGTGGACCGCCGACAACAACGTCCTGCTCGCGCCGACTCTCGACCTTGCCACTGGCGGGGACTATGGAAATCGGGTGGTACGAGCCGTACATGCTTGGCCGGATCAGATTGTTAAAGCCTGCATCGACCAAATAAAATGTGTTATTGCCGGACTGCTTCACGGCGCGAATCTCGGCGACGAGATATCCACTCTCGGCCACCAGATACCTGCCGGGCTCAATTTCCAGACGAACCGCGTGTCCAAACGACTCAGCCAGTTTTCGCCGCACGCCATCCCACAGGGAAAAATACGCCGCCAGATCGACGTACGATTCACCGTCTCGATAGGGGACGGGAAGGCCGCCGCCGGCGCTGATCGTCTTGATGCTGCCGCCAACCTCGAGCGCGGCCCGGTGCATCGCCCCGCAGACCTGCCGCAAATGTTCCAGGTCGGTGCCCGAGCCGATGTGCATGTGCAGCGCCGTGACGTCAAGGCCCTGGCGCTCTGCTCGCCGTAGGCAATCGCCCAGTTGCTCATGCCAGATTCCGTGTTTGGATTGCTCACCACCCGTATTCGTTTTTCGGCTGTGACCATGGCCAAAGCCGGGATTGAGCCGCAATGTGATCTGGCAACCCGAGTCGCCGCTCAGCCGCTCACCCAACTGGTCGATCATGTCCGGCGAGCCGCAATTCACGTGCAGACGATGCTGCGCGATCAGATCGAGCGTCTCGCGATCAAAGATATCGGCCGTGTAAACGATGGGTGGCGGATCGCCGTGCGCGGAATACCCGGCTGCGAGTGCCCGCCGGATCTCACCGGCGCTCACCGCATCGACGAGCGCGCCGTTGCGCCGCACGAGGTCGAGAATCGCCAGATTGGAACATGCCTTCTGTGCGAATCGAATCGAGTCAAAGGCCCGCAGGTCGTTGATCCGCTCGACAATCTTGGCGGCGTCGTAGACGTAGGCCGGCGTTCCAAACTGACGGGCAAGCTCGATCACGGGGACGCCGCCGATCTCGATGCGGAGCGTGGAAAACTGGACTGGCGCGTGCATGAAGCGTTCCGATGTTAGAAGCCAAATGAGAACATCGCTCAATCTTGGCGTAGGTCAGGTCAACTGGCAAGCCGTGGATTGCCCGGCTCCCAGCGGGCTATCGCTCATTAAAGCACCAACCGCGCGGACTCGCGGTCGAGGTAGAGCTTGGCACCGGGATGACGACGGAGGGCCGTGGCCGGGCAGGCCTCGCCGATCGGGCCGCGGAGGGTCGTCAGGACCGCGTTCGCCTTGCGCGCGCCCGGGACCACCACCGAGACCACCGGTGCGGCCAGGAGCGCCGGAATGGTCAGGGTGTACGCGTGCGTTGGCACGTCGCTTGGCCGCTCGAAGCAGTTGTCATTCAACTGCTGGGCTCGACAGGCTGGGTCGAGCCGCACGACCTTGACGAGAACCGGGTCAAGAAAGTCGGCGACCGGCGGGTCGTTGAATGCCAGATGGCCGTTCTCGCCAATTCCGGCGCACACGATGTCGGCCGGCTCGGATCTGAGCTGATTCTCATAAGCCAGGCACGTCTCCAGCGGGCTTCCCGAGTTCTCGCCGGGGATCAGACGCAGCCGCGTCGCGTCCAGACCCACCAGCCGGAACAGATGCTCCCGAAGATAACGCCGGAACGAAGCGGGGTGGTCGGCGTCGACTCCCAGGTATTCATCCATGTGGAATGCAACCACGTTCGTCCAGTCGATCTCCTGGTCGGCGACCAGGCCGGCCAGGAATTCATTCTGGCTGGGCGCCGCCGCGAAGACGACGTTGGTCCGCCCGGATTCTCTCTGCCGGCGGGCAATGGCCTCGGCAACGCTGTGCGCCGCCGCTCGTCCGGCAAGTGCCCGAGTTTCGTAGACGAATACTTCGAGAGAATCCACCTCAAACCGGGCCAACGCCGGCAGCTCCGAGGCGCTCATGGTCTGGGTCCTGGTGCGATATGGCTGGCCGATCGTTGCCACCATGAATACGGCTCCGGGGGGTCTTCGGACGTTTTGGTCCGGAGAACCTTACCCGATTTCCGCGCGAATCCACCAGGGGGCCGAGGTGGGCTGATGCAAACCTGGGGTTAGTCGTCCCGGCGGGACGTTCTTGTGGGCGGCGTTTGTGTTGCGCTCGATCGAACGACGGCGCGAGCCACCGATCCCTTTCCCCCCCTTGCGAAGGGGGGGCCAGGGGGTGGCGCTGGGGCCTTGGACATCGACGAACGAAGAGCGCTCGACGGCCTTGTCACTGGCGGCGCCGCGACCCCCCGTAACCCCCCCTTCGCAAGGGGGGGAAAGGAGCGCATCGAAATCCGGGGGTACGCGCGACTCGCGAAAGGCCGACTCTTCGTCAGCCCAGGGCCAGGGTGTGCCGGCATCGTTCCATTGACGGGTCGGGCACGTGGAGACCTGTCGGTCGGCCGGCGGGCGGGGTCGGCGGGCCCACGGCCAGAGGCCGGGGGGTCGCGCCGAACATGGCGGTCGGTCGGCCGGAGGCCGGGGAGTCGCGCCCAACAAGCCGGAGGGTCGCGCCCAACAAGCCGTCACTCCGAGATTCACGGCCCACTCACCGCACCCGTTCAGGCGGTTTGCGCAGCAAGGTCAGGTCGCGGCCAACGAGTGCGACCGTGGCTGCCGGGATTGTGGCGAACGAAGCTGCTCGCAGAGCTTCTGACACTCATTGAGATCGCCGATCAAGGCGTCGGCCAGAAAGACTTGCGTGTCACCGTCGCTGGCCCATTGGAGCTGGTCGTGGCAGCGCGACATGTGCTCGATCAGGTCCTTCATCCACAGCAGGGTGTGACGCCGATTTCTCTTCATGGGGTGTTCCTTCACCTGAGTCAACGGACACCAGGAAAACATCGTTCCCGCGTGCCACTCATCGGGAGCGGCAGCGACCCTCAGACGACTCGAACTCGTGAGGCCGTAACGTTCTGTGCATCCCGCCGCGGCCCCGCGATCGACACGCCCTGGGGAAAAGCAAAGCACGTGCCGCGCGCCGCGCCCTCTGGCTCATCTCTCCCAAACCATTCGGGCCAGCAAACTTGAGAGAAAGAATTTAATCGGCGGATCATTTCTCTCGGACAAAGGGTTGTAAGGTTTACATGGATCGCGCGGCGGAAGGTGAGCGGATTGCGCGATCGTGAGCGAATCGCTTCCAGGAACAAACACAGAACCGGCGATCTCGGCCTTCTTTCTTGCCGGTGCAGGCTTTAGACTGAGACACACACGATCAGTCGGAGGATACCCCGGCATGGCGACCTGGCAGGCAACGTCGGTGTCAACGACGGAGGGCCGAAACGAAGGTCCTGGCGGGCCCACGAAGTGGCCCCAAGCTGTGGTGCGCTGGTTCTTCGGCCTGCGCGAAGAGCCACATCCGCCCGAACATGCCTCGAGGCCGATAGCCCGGTTCCAGAATATCTGCATCAGCCGAGAGGCGGGCGCGGGGGCGGGAACACTGGCAAAGCTGGTCGGCCAGCGCCTGCGGTGGAAGGTCTACGATGACGAGCTGGTCGAGGCGATCGCTCACCGGATGGCACTGCCGATCGACCAGGTCCAGGCACTCGACGAGATGGCCCCGAGCGTGGTTCAGGACTGGCTTCTGCCGCTGAGGGAAGAGTATTACGCTCCGCAGGAGGCGTACCTCGACCATCTGGCCAAGTTGATCGAGGCCATCGGCCGCGCGGGCGAGTCGATTCTCGTCGGCCGAGGTGCGGGGTTCATGTTGCCGCGCGACGCCACGCTGTCCCTGCGCGTCGTCGCGCCGCTCAAGGTACGAGCCCAGCGACTGGCCGAACGGATGGGAGTCTCGTTTCGCACGGCGCGGCGGGCCGCAAAAGACCTTGACCGCCGGCGAGCGCAGTTCGATCGGACCATGCACCGAGCCAACTCGAATGACCCGCACAATTTCGACATGGTTCTCGACACGAACAGCCTGGGCCTGGAGATCGCGGCGGAGATCGTGGTTCGAGCCGTCGAGTCGGGACGACCCGCGGAGAGCATGGCCGCACAGCCACTGCGCAGTCTGCCCGCGGAATGAATGAAGCTCGTCGTTGTCAATAAGCGACTGGCCGACCGAATGCGAGCGCCGGCTGGAAGTCGTTAGTTGTTCGCGACTGCGACAATGGACAGCCCATAACGATTCGCGAGGGCGATGACTTCGGGTTGATCGAGAAGGATCGTCTTGCCTGCCTCGATCGCCAGGACTTTGGCCCCGGCCTTGTGCAGGTTTTCGATGGTGGTGACGCCGATCGTCGGCACATCGAACCGCATGTCCTGCTGGGGCTTGGCGACCTTGACGAGAGCCCAGCCGCCCGCGCGGCAGAGCTGGCCGGCACGCTCAATGCAGCGATCGGTGCCCTCGATCGCCTCGACGGCCAGGGCGGCCTGCTCCTTGACGGCGACCGACTGACCCACGTCGAGCCGGCCCATTTCCTTGGCCAGATTCCAGCCGAACTGGATGTCCTTCTGTTCGGACAACGTCGGCACACGGCGAGTGAGAACTCCCTCTTTCACGAGCAGCTCCGGGCAAAAGTCGAGGGCCGAGGCGAACGTGATTCCATCGCGCTCGAACTCGGCGATGACCGAGAAGAGAAGGCTATCATCGCGATTGTCGGGACGCGTGCGGCGATACCACCACTTCAGGGTGCGGAGATCGGGAGTGAGCTGGAGGATCCTCCAGGGCGTGTAGATGACATTCTTGGTCACCTTGCCCGCCATGACGGCGCGGCGCACGCCCTCGCGGCGGAAAGCTCGGATCATCCGTCCCATCTT
This sequence comes from uncultured Isosphaeraceae bacterium, assembly GCA_963781785.1. GTDB lineage: Bacteria > Planctomycetota > Planctomycetia > Isosphaerales > Isosphaeraceae > CAWAHD01. The sequence continues at coordinate 5,073,572 of CAWAHD010000002.1, forward strand.
GGCGACGCCGACCTGGTGAAACGAGCCGCAAAGGGTGCGCAGCTCGTCGGATGCCTCGTACTGGATCCCCACGCAAGCGAGCGAGAGACCCTGGCGGCGCGCGGCCTCGGCAAACAAGATCGGAAACCGGCCGCTTCCCGCGAGCAAGCCGATCGGCTCGTCGCAGCTCACGGGCGACCGCCGGGGGCTCTGGATCGGTCTGTGCACTTCGATCACGGCCACTGAAGATCACTCCTGATTGATCGATTCCTCGAGAGCACTGCCCTTCGCCTCAGGGTCGACGGCCGGATGGGGCGAAACGGCGCCCAGTAGCGCGGTCACCTTGGCAGTGAGGTCCCGGAGCTGGCGATGCATCTCCGGCAGGCGGGCGATCATCTGGAAGATCCGGCGCTGTTCGCGGACCGGAATGGCCGGCGAACCGAGCACGTTTTGACCGTCCGGGATATTGCGATGCACGCCGGCCTGGGCACCCACAATAACGTGGTCGCCGATCTGGGTGTTGTCCTTGATCCCGGCCTGGCCTGCCATGATGACGTGGTCGCCGGTCGTGCAGCTTCCCGCGATGCCGACCTGTCCGCAGAGGAGGTTGTGGCGGCCGATCTGGTTGTTATGGCCGATCATGACCAGGTTATCGATCTTGGTCCCCTCGCCGATACGAGTCGTCTCGAAGGTGGCGCGATCGATCGTGCAATTCGAGCCGACCTCGACGTCGTTCTCGACCTGGAGCCGGCCGGAATGGGGGATCTTGACGTGTCGTCCGTCGGCCTGGCGATAGCCAAAGCCGTCGCCGCCGAGCACGCTGCCAGCGTGAATCTCGACGCGGTCTCCCAGGATCACACCCTGGTAGAGCACCGCGTTGGGATGGACGACGCAGTCTCGACCGAGCTCGCAGCCATCCCCGATCACGGCACCAGGATGGAGGGTCGTTCCATTGCCGATCTTGGCTCCTTCCCCGACATAAGCGAACGGATAGATCGCCACGCCGCTGCCGATTGACGCAGTCGGTGCAACGCAGGCCTGGGGATGAATGCCGGTCCACCGCGGCCTGGGCTGGCCGATCAAGTGGTTGCGGACCGCCAGGAACGCGGACATGGGGTCGTCGACTTCGATGACCGCGAGGCTCGAGCCCACTTCGTTGCGACCAGTCTTGAAGTGCGGGCCGACAATGGCGGCCGACGCGGGGGAGCTGCGCAACAGCTTGAGGAACCGTTCGCTCTCAATGAACGTGATGTCTCCCGGGCCCGCCTCGCCGACGGGGCGCGCCGACCGGATCGCGACGGTGCCGTCGCCCACCAGCCGTCCTTGAACCAATTCCGCAAGTTGTTCCACCGTTGCGACCACGGGCAATTTCCTTTCTTCCATGAAAGGACGAGACGAGAATCAAGGCGTCGCGGTCGAGGGTGTATTCCGATCAACGGGCGCAGTCAGACGGGAATCGACATGGTCCGGAATCTTCGGATCTTCAGAAAGCAGTTCCGGAGTGGCGAATGCTAATCCAAGTCGAGCCCCGGGGCAAGCCGAGTCGTGCGTTGATCAGCACACATCGAGCGCGGTCACACGTCGGCCGAACAAATCCGGATCTCGAGCCGATTGACGCCGGTCGTCTGCATCTAGTGGTCGATCGACAAACTGCACAGGGGGCCTTTACTGTCGAATGAACTGGGTGTCGAAGAGGGCCGTCAGAGTCGGTACATGCGGAAAATCGCCCACGATACTCTGCCGGCGATCGAGCAACAGACCCGCGAGCCCCGCGTCGATCGCTCCCCGAACGTCGTTTTCAAGGTCGTCTCCGACGCACAGCACGCGATTTTCGGGAAGGCCCAGGTGAGCGCATGCCGCCTGGAAAAACAACGGATGGGGTTTGCGGTAACCGACTTCCGACGAAATCACCAGCGAATTCACCATCGGGCTCAGCTCAGGCAAGCCCTGTACGACGCCTCTGAGCCGGCGGTCGAAATTCGATCCGATGCACACGGAGATTCCCAGCTTGGTGAGCGACCCGAGCACGGGCGCCGTGTCGGGAAAGCAGCGCCAGGATTCGTGACAGCCAAAATGAGCCCAGAGCTCGTCGAAGGCACGATCGGGCTCGGGGACCTCGGGAAGGACGCCGGCGACGATCTTCCGCCACCGACGACGCTCGGTCGCTTCGTTCGTGGAAAGGGCCCCCTGCTCTGCGTGAACGTCGCCATTCTGGAAATGGTGCTGGAATCGATCGCGCAAGACGCCGGTCTCGAGCCGAACTCCCTGCCGCCGCGCCGCTTCAGCATACGCTTCCGCAACTGACGGCACTGGCTTGATTAAAGTCCCAACAGCGTCGAGGACGATACCACGAATGGCATTCTCTCTCAGTCGCAATTCCATAGGCGCTCTCGCGACGTTCCTGAACTTGATCATTTCCCAGCAGCGGATCGGATCCACATTGTCGATTTGAGAAGCTCCACAAGCACATCAGTCTAGGCAGTATATACCGACATTATCGAAAAGGAAGCCCTGGAAGGCGAAATCCCGCTTGTCTGTTTGGGGGTATCCGGCTGATTTTCCACGGGGGAGCGACCGATGACCCAGCCTCATTCGCGACAGCGGCCGATTGTCCGTTCCTGTCCCGGGGAATCGATCCCGCCTTCGCACGTTCATGCGCTTTCGCGGCGTCAGGCACTCGATGCTCAGCAGCGATCGTACCGGGAGAATTCGGCAAGCCGCGAGCTGGTCTCTTATTGTCGGGCAAGATGTCCGAGCTGAGGAAACGGGTTCCGAGCGGTTCGTAGTGGTTCTCAGCGTCCGCGCCCAGGGCGTATCGGTCCGGCTGTGACGTCGACGTCCAGGTTGGCGACCTGGCCGGCGGCCAGCTTGGGTAGCGCGATGCCGGCCATTGCGGCGTTGTCGGTACAGAGAGACGGCGGCGGGATGAAGAGCTCGACTCCCTGTTCGGCGGTCATCTCCGCCAGGCGGTCGCGCAGCCGTGCATTCGCTGCGACACCGCCGCCGACACCCAGCCGCGGCATTTTCGTGCGGCACAGTGCCTGCCGGGTTTTCGCCACAACGACGTCGACCACGGCTTCCTGAAAGCTGGCGGCCAGGTCGGCGAGCTTCTCCGGGCTGGGGTCCGTGACGGTATGCCGGGCATTCTGGCCGTGAAGCGCGTACAGGACGGCGGTCTTGAGCCCCGAGAAGCTAAGGAGCAGGCGTTCGTCGTGCAAAAAAGCCCGTGGGAACGCAAACGACGACGGGTTGCCGCGCCGGGCCAGACGCTCGATCTCCGGGCCTCCGGGGTATGTCAGGCCCAGAAGGCTGGCGACCTTGTCGAACGCTTCGCCGGCTGCATCGTCGGTTGTGCCCCCCAGATATTCGGACTCGATCGGGCTGTGGCAGGAATACAGGCTCGTGTGGCCTCCGGAGATCACCAGGCCCGTGCAGGGATAGACTTCGCGGTCGGGAAAAGCGAGCTGGCAGGCGTAGAGATGGCCCTCGAGGTGATCGACGGCAACGAGCGGGATGTCGAGGACCAGCGCCAGGGCTTTGGCGGCGGTCAGACCGACGACGAGCGCGCCGACCAACCCAGGGCGGGTCGCCACCGCCACCGCGCCCAGGTCGCCGAGCGATACTTCGGCACGGCGCAGCGCTTCGTCGATCATCGGCAAGAGCTTTTGCACATGCGCCCGCGAGGCGATCTCGGGAACGACGCCGCCGTACCGCTGGTGCAGCCCGACCTGCGAGGCGACGACGCTCGATCGGATCCGCGGCACCCCCAGCCGCGGCGGCCGCGGACCTTCGAGGACCGCGGCTGCCGTCTCGTCGCACGTCGTTTCGATGGCCAGGAGGAGCAGGTCGCTTGAGTCGCTCTGCATTCCAAAGAAAACCGGGCGCGAGAGTCTGACAAACGGGCCGGAAATGACTTCCCGGAATCATCCCGGCCAGGGACCACATTGTGGCGAGCTGTCGCGATCGTGCCGCTCAAGCCGCCTTCGGGGCCGACTGGGCGATCTTCGCGCGGATGACTTCGAGCGCTTTATCGAGCTGTTTGTCGATGAAGGGACCAGAACCGGATCGCTGCCTCGCCTGGGCCTTGTCGGAAGCGCCCTTCTTGCCGTCTTCACTGCCGGTCTTCGATTGGGGCTTGTCGTCCTTGGGCGCAGGCTTGTTGTCGCCGTTGGGCGCCGACTTCGGGGTCTCGGCCTCCAGCACAGGCGCAGGGATCAAGCGATGGCCCTTGGCCGAGGCCGCCCGGTCGCGCTCATGCCGGGCGAGGAACCAGCGGATAAATTCGTTGTGTTTGAGCTGGACATCCAGGCCGGGGTCGGGAGAAACGCCCCACTTGTCAGTCACCTTGGAGTTCTTGAATCGGTGGATATTCTCACCCGACGGACGGTAATAGCTGGCCACGGTCAGCTTGAGCACGCTGTTGCCGCCATCGAGATCGATGATGTTCTGGACCGAGCCCTTGCCATAGGACCGCTGGCCGACAATCGCGGCCCGCTTGTGGTCCTGGAGTGCCGCCGCCACGATCTCCGAGGCCGAGGCCGAGTTCTGGTTGATCAGAACAACCATCGGGATCTCTTCAAACGGGCTACCCTTCTGAGCCTCGAATTTTCGCGGGCGAGTGTTTCTGCCTTTGGTGCTGACGATCTCTCCCCGGTCGAGAAACAGGTCGGAGACGTCGACCGCGGCAGAGAGCAGGCCGCCGGGATCATCGCGGAGGTCCAGGATGAGCCCTTTGCCCCCTCCTTCCTTGAGCTGATCCAGAGCTTTTCTCAATTCGGCGGTGGTTCGCTCGTTGAAGCCGGTAACCCGGATATAGCCGATCTTCTTTTCTTTATCGAGCAGGAGATCCCATCGATCGTCCGGAGTACGTTGATCCCCCAGGACGGACGGGATGTTGATGATGGCGCGGGTGATCGTGATCGGCACGGGATCTGCCGTACCTTCGTGCAGGACACTCAGCTTGACATCGGTACCGGGCCGGCCGGAGAGAACCTCGACGGCCTTGTCCGTGCTCATCCCTTCTGCCGATTGCCCGTCGATCTCCACGATCTGATCGCCGGCAAGGATCCCCGCCTCATAGGCGGGTGTGCCGACCATGGGGGCAATCACGCGCAGGCGGCCGTTATCGTTGTCGACATCCACCTGGATGCCGATGCCTCCAAATTTTCCCTCGATTTGACGCTTGAACTGCTTGAGCTCGGTCGTGTTGATGTAGGAGGAATGAGGGTCGAGGTTTTGCAGCATCCCTTCCAGGGCACTCTCGAGCAACTCGCGGCGCATCACCGGGCGAACGTAGTTGGTTTCGACCTTCTCGACGGCGTCGACGAACAGGCCGTACAACTCGAGCATTTCGTCCTTCGGCTTGGCGCCCTGGGTTGCCTGCCAGCAGAACGCGGTGAGCGACCCGATCATCAGGATTGCAAAAGGAATCCGTCGCGACATCAGCGAGTGCCCCCTCGATCACGGAAACGAAGATCAGTCCTCCCTGTCAAAGTCTAGTCGATTTTTGGCCAGCTTGGCAAGCGGGCCTCCAAACCGCTGCCACCGCCTTGGATCACTGACTGGCTGATCGGATCATGGCCAGACCGGAGAAACCCCGGCGAAAGCCAGTGCGATCGCGCCCGGCATCGCGGTATGATGGCAGGGCTCTCCAGGGAAGACCGATCTGCCATGATCAGAGCAACGTGGAATGCTGACGGGCGCGATGCCCGTGAGCCGATCGAGGACGACGAGCCATGAGCCGCGAATCGACGCTGAAACGCATTCTGGACGGGGGAATCGTCGCGGTCGTCCGTTCCGATTCGAGCGCGCCGCTCGTGAAGGTCGTGCGGGCCCTCGCCGAAGGAGGAGTGACTGCCGCAGAGATCACCTTCACGGTACCCGACGCCGTGGATGTCATTCGCGAGGTGAGGCGCGAGGTCGGCGATGCCGTGGTTCTCGGCGCCGGAACGGTGCTGGATCCCGAGACAGCCAGGGCTGCGATCCTGGCGGGAGCGGAGTTCATCGTCGCACCCATCATCAATCCCGAGGTGGTGCGCCTGTGCCGGCGATATGACAAAGCCGTGATGCCCGGTGCGCTCACCCCCACGGAGGTCCTGAGCGCCTGGGAAGCCGGCGCCGACATTGTCAAAGTCTTTCCTGCCGACGTGGGTGGTCCCGCCTATCTCAAGGCGCTCCGCGGCCCACTTCCCCAGGTGCGCCTGATGCCCACCGGCGGAGTCGATCTGACGACCGCCGCAAGCTTTCTGAAAGCCGGAGCTTGCTGCCTCGGTGTCGGCGGAGCACTCGCGGACACGGCGGCCATCGCCCAGGGCGATTTCGATCGAATCTGCGCACTCGCCGCCCAATTCGTGGCGATCGTCGCCACAGCTCGGCGCCCGGCCTGAATGGATTTTGGATTCTGGATTCTAGATTGCGGATCATGAGGCCGCAGAAGCCATTCAATCCAAAATCAGTTTGCCCAGATTACCCTTCATCCCGATTATTGCTGGCTTCGTAGGACTTGCCATCCTCACTAGATGAGTCGGCGTGATCGATTCGATCCGAACATCCGATTGATTCATTTCAAGCTGAACACGAATCAAGGTCGATAAACTCGAAAGGTTATGCCAGGCGTCGAGGGACGGTGTATTCGAGCGGGGAAAGCCGGCTTTGGGGTAACAGGAGAGAATTCCGTGGGGGCGAGCCAGCGCGGGATGCGGCTGTTGTCGAGGAGGCCGAGCAAGGTTGCTCTGGTTCTTCGGCTCGGCATCCTGAGCGTTTGGGCCGGGGCTTTATTGACGGTTTTCGCCGTGACCGCCCGGGCGTTCTCCGACGGCGATGGCGTGCCGCGGATTTACCACAAGGGACGTAATTTCCGGATCCCGTTCAATCTGAACCCCGCAGACCGCGATCGGATCAAGGAGCTGCATCTTTTGGTCTCCGAGGACCTGGGATATCACTGGCGACCGATCAGCAAGACGTATCCCGACCACCCGACCTTCACGTTCCGGTCGTCGCACGACGGCGAATTCTGGTTTGCGGTCCAGACGCGGAGGACCGACGGCAAGGTGTCGCCGGCACCGGACGCCACGGTCGAGCCCAATTTGCGGGTCGTGGTCGATACGTTTCCTCCGTCGTTGTTTCTGGAGCCGGGTGAGCGGCGGGGAAGCCTGGCCTCGGTGCGCTGGGAAGCCAAAGACGAGAACCTCGACTTGAAAACGCTGGTTCTGGAATATCAGGTCGAGGGAGTGGGCGTGTGGCGCAAGGTGCCGATTGCCCGGCCCAGGCTGATCGGCGGCCAGCGCTGGGATGCGGGCACCGCCGAGGCTCTCAAGGTGCGGGCTTCGGTGGCGGACAAGGCGGGCAATGTGACGGAGGCGGCCGTCGAGCTGCCCGATGGGACCGGGACTGCACCCGATCCGGGCGCGATGGACTCTCCGGCGGAGAACCCGGTGTTCGTCGCACCGATCTCCGACGGCCCCCAGCCCGAGATCACGGCGGGTCCCGGATTTACGCCGGTCAATCCAGATTCCTCGGCTGGCCCGGGATCTTCGCCGCGCACCGGGCGATCGAACCGGACGATCCGGCCACGGCCGAACGAGGTCGCCACGCGAACCCAGAAGCGAGTTCCCGTGGATCGGAATCGGGACGCAGAAACCGGGACGAGTGTTTCGTCTCCGGTCTCTGAGGCGCCTCCGACCGACCTGTTCGCGGCGGCTGGGGGCGTCGCCCCGGGCGGGAGAACCGGCACCAATCCGACGGAATCAGGGCCGGGAGCGGAGCCGGCGCCGGCGAGCGGCCAACCCGCCAACCGTGCGCCGGGAAGCACGCTCCTGGTGCCGAGCCCGCGGTTCAAGCTTCAGTACGCCGTCGATGACGCCGGGCCCGGCGGTCCGGCGAGCGTCGAGCTCTGGATCACCCAGGATGGCGGGCGCACGTGGATCCGCCGCGGCAGCGACCCGGACCGGACCTCGCCGATCGACGTCGATCTGGGCGGAGAAGGCACATACGGAATTTGCCTGGTCGCAAGGTCGGCTTCGGGCCTGGGGGACCAGCCTCCCGCACCCGGCGATCCCCCGCAGTCGTGGGTCGAAGTCGATGCGACCGGGCCGCAGGTGCAACTCTATCCCCCGCAGGTCGGCACCGGAGTCAACGCCGGCAAAGTCGCGGTCGCCTGGCGGGCGAGCGATCTCCATCTGTCGCCCAGGTCGGTGTCGCTGTGGTGGCGTCCCGACCAGGCCGGGACAAGCTGGCAACTCATCAGTGAAGGTCTGGAAAACACCGGCCAGTTCGTCTGGCCGGTGCCGGCGACGGTCGTGCAGAAGTTCCACCTCAAGGTCGAAGCCGCGGATACCGTCGGGCACAAGGGTAAGGCGGAAACCACCGAAACCGGCGCGATCATGGTCGACCGAAGCCGGCCGCACAGCCGGATCATCGGCCTGGACTCGAGCACCCGCGCCGGAACCGGCGAGCCGGGCCGGTCGTTACAGTGAGGAACCGATCGACAAGCACTACAACGCTGGCCCAAGCAGCTCGGAGACCGCATCGCGCTCGGAGACAAGCTCGGCGGCAGAGGCGTCCAGCCGCGCTTTCGCCTCGGCATCGATCGGCAGATCCGGAACGATCGACCAGGCTGCGAACCCTTGGGAAACCAGCGGGAAGCTGTAGATGAGGCCGGCGGGGATGCCATAGCTTCCGTCGGAGACCACGGCCGCGCTGAACCAGTCGCCTCGAGGCGTGGGAAAATGGAGTGCCCTCAGGCTGTCGACGATCGCATTGGCCGCCGATGCCGCCGACGACGCACCCCGCGCCTTGATCACCGCGGCGCCTCGCTTGGCCACGGTCGGGATATAGGTCTCGGTGAACCAGGCCGGGTCGGAAATGACCTGGGGCGCCGGCATGGCGTGGATCTTGGCGTTCTTGTAGTCGGGATACTGAGTGTCGCTGTGGTTGCCCCAGATGGTCATGCAGGTGACCGCGTTCACCGGCACAGCGGCCTTCTTGGCCAAGAGCGCCTTGGCCCGGTTCTGATCGAGCCGGGTCATGGCAAACCAACGGTCGCTCTTGACCTTCGGGGCGTGCGAGCGGGCGATCAGGCAGTTGGTGTTGCAGGGGTTGGCGACGGTCAGGACTCGCACATCGGCTGCGGCGGTGGCGTTGATCGCCTTGCCCTGGCCCGTGAAGATCGGGCTATTGGCCCGGATCAAGTCGCCGCGCGACTGACCCTCCTTGCGCGGCAAGCCCCCGACCAGAATCACCCAGTCGGCCCCATCGAAGGCCTCCTCCGGCTGGTCGGTCGCCTTCACGCTCGCCAGCAGCGGGAATGCACAATCCTCCAGCTCCATGAGCGTCCCGCCCAGAGCGGGGAGCGCCGGCGTGATCTCGAGCAACTGCAAGGCCACCGGTTGATCGGGCCCGAATGCCGAGCCCGAGGCGAGCCGGAAGAGCAAGGCGTAGCCGATCTGCCCCCCTGCTCCGGTGACGGCGACGCGAATCGGTATGGTCATGGACATGGCTCCGTGGAGAAGGTTCCAATCGAATTCACCCGATTCTAAACCGCACCTCTCGCTGGCGGTAGACACAGCTAACCGGAGCGTTGATCGGCCCCCTTGCGAGCCTTCCTCACGTGACTGGACACGGGCCGCGACCGCGGCCGAATCTTGACCGGGTTCTTGACCAGGGCAGCGCTTCTGGCGGATGCTCCCGGTGGACCGTGCACCTTCATGGTCACGGTCACATTGATCGAGTAAACACCCGTTTTTGCATATTCGTGCCGGCCGCTCACGACGAACGATCCGTCGCCGCCACTGATCGTCGCCGGGCTCGATCTGCCGTCGCCCCAGTGGATCGTCGCGATGAAACTGGCCGCGGTCGCCGCGGTATTGGCATCGGTGAAGTCCGCGACCGGAAGCGTGAACGGGGTCTTCCTCGTCACCCGGATGGTCAGCGATTGGGCAGCCAGGACATCCGGGTGAGCCAGGGTCGTTGCGGTCACGACCGAACTGGCCGGCGAGTTGCCATCGCTCGAGGCAGCGATCACGCGGTAGTCGTAGGTCGTCGAGTAAAGCAGACCGGACTCCGTGAACGAGGTGAAGATCGCATCCCCCGCGATCGTCGACCACGTCAGTCCATCCAGGCTCACCTGCACAATGTACGACGAAGCACCCGGGGATGACTGCCAGGCGAGCGTGATCTGATTGAGGCCGGTCAAGGCGGCGCTCAACCCCGCCGGAGCAGCCGGCACCGTGACAGGCGGCGGGTCTGGCGGACCAGGAGGCGGCGCAGGGGGCGGCGCAGGGGGCGGCGGGGGCGTGGGCCCCGGGCCACTGCCCGGGGCGTTGATGTCCAGATTGTCGAGGTTGAACGGGTAGTAGGTCAGACCGTTATAAACCAGCGAAGCGATCGTGGGCGTATCGACCACCCCGTTGACAATTCCGTTGTAGACCTGCCCGGAGAGAGCGGGCTCGGCGGTGACGGTCGCACCCGTGACGAGCTCGACGGAATTGCCCTCGACGGCCACCAGGTTCTCGACCGGATCGACGAAGATCCGAACATCGCTGCTGTTCACCTTGATCGCGTTGCCGACGGTCCACGGGAATCGGGGGCTGCCATAGGGCCCCGGGGCCTCTGCGCTGAACCCACTGCCTATCGTGATCGTGGGGGGCGTCGACGATTCCGCCGGGTCGTTGCCGTCGGTCTGATAGGCGGCCGCCCACGAGCTGAGAAAGCCGGAATCATACTGGAATGTGTTCCGGCTCACCGTCGCCGTCACGAAGACCCGGCCGGTCTCGGACGCCGTGCCGACCGTGGCCGTCCAGTAATTCACGGCATGCTGGACCCCGATCACGATTCCTCCGAGCGAGTCGTCGATCGTGTTGTCGTCGATGACCGCGCCCAGGTCGGGAAGGGCCGTCCAGCCAGCCGGCAACGGAAACGGACCGGTTCCACTGGGTGCCGAGCCGATCGCCGCGCCGACACTGATCGCTGCGCCGGTGTAACCGTCGTCGTAGATCGATCCACCTTGGAACGTGTTGCCGATCACATGCGAATCATAGTCTTCTCCGTTCAAGACGATTCCGGTGGAAGACTTGCCAATCAGATTAATATTATTATCGATGAACGAATTGTTCACAAAACCGCCGGTCACCTCGACGATGTAGTAGCCTCCCTGGGGCATGGCGGGCAGCGGATCTTCCATCAAGAGCTCGATTGTGCCGGAGGCCGTGAGACTGACCTGCTGGGACACCGGGAACCACTGGCCGGCCAGGCTCATGTTGGGCGAGCCGTTCGAGTTGACTCCGGCCAGGATCGAGACCACGAGACCCGGGCCTGTCGATCCGGCGTAAGCGCTTGCTCTCAGGTCGGGTAGAACGAGCAGCCGTCCGTCGCTGGAGACGGCGCCGGGCCGTCCCTCGAACAGGACGCCGTAGCTGCTCTCGGCCAGGATGACTTCCGGATCGTTGATGCCACCGAACTCACCCGTGGCCGCGGAATAACCGACCTCGTTGCCGATCTGTCCCGCACCACCCCCGAACGAATTGTCCTCGATCGTGTCGTTGAATCCCGAGACCGCAAGGACCACGAGGCGAAACTCGTGCCCGGAGGCATCTGCCTGCGTCACCTCGTTGCCCTCGAGCAGGACGTCGTGCGGCGAGTGCAAGGCGAACGCGCCGGGCGAGTACGTCAGAGCCGTCGATCCCAGCACCGTGTTGCCGGTGATATTCCAGGGACCGCCAAACACCTCGATCGACCCCCCTTCCAATGTCGAGCCCGCGATCGATCCATTGTCCTGGTCATTGGTCCGGATCAGGTCGGTATCCTGCTCGCCGACATATTGATCGCCCGGGCCCCACTGGTTCAGGAGCTGCGCAGCAAGACCGGAAAACGACGAGCCGTCGAATGCCGGCGGACCAAGGATGGTCATGCCGCTCAATGTCAGCACGGTCATGTTCAGGTTGGTATTGGAATCGCGCGTATCGATGACGGCATGCTGGATGCCGCCTGGATTGTCGTTGGGGTCGAAGAGGGCAGGACCAGCGCCCGCCGGGTTGCTCCAGCGGATCGGGGCGCTCATGTCAAACTTGATCGTGAAGTCGCTCAGCTCGAGCTGGAGATTGGTGTAGGCCGGCGCATCGACGTAGATCGCCCCGGACGCAGCAGCCGGCCAGGAGGCGGTCGTGCCTTGATCGAACAGCAGCGTCGCGTTATTTCCGACGATCTTGACCGAATGGGTGATCTCAAGCGGCTGGGTGATCACAATGGTCGTGTTGGCGGGAAGGTCGATCGTGTCGAATTCGGGCGACGTTGACTCCAGGTCAGCCCGAAGCTGGGCCTCGGTCGTCGGCGCGGGACTGGGGGGCGACACCAGATCGATCGGGTTGGTCCGGGCGCTCAAGCTCCATTTCTCACTCGGGAACGCGGTGGCATAAACATTTGCGTCACCTGGCAGGGTCACGCCGAGCAGCATGGTCGGCGCGCTCGATCCACTGGCAGGGGCCTCGTCGCGCTGGGGTGGGAAGTACAGGTCGACGACGTGATCGGAACCCGTCCGCATAGTCGCGTAGATATGGTTGTGCGCGAGGGTGGCCGTGGTGCTGTCCCAGGCGAGGCCCGCCTGGTCGCTGAGCGTCCACACGACCTGGCTGAAGGTGGAGCTGGTGAAGCTGACACCCGCGGGTGCCGTGATGACAAGGTGCACAAAGCCTTGCTCGTAAGGTTGACCCGTGCCGTCCTGGCCCTGGTCGGTGATCTGGAATCCCGCAAGTGGGTTGGCAGGTGTGCCCGGGGAGGGCGTGAGTAGAGTGGCGGAGTTGAGGTGCGACACCGTCACGGGCAGGGTGTCAGGGCTGGTCTGGCCGGAATAGTCGATCGTGACGGTCAGGTTCATGCCATTGGCAAGTTGAATCAAGCTTCCCGTCGAGCCGCCCAGGGGCAGCGAGCCGCCGGGCGGCGGGAGGTCGCTTTTGACCTCGGGGTTGATGTAGAGGTCGCCCTGGCCGGGGCTGGATGAAGGAAAGTATTCCGCCAGCGCCGCCCCGGTCGGATCGGGGGCAGTCGCCCATTCGAATCCACCCGCGGCCTGGATCACGATCTGGTTAACTGGGGCGGGCAGGTTGGATAGTTGGAGATGAAGGTCCTGGATGCCGTCCGAGCCCTGGGACGCGTCGGGACCGACCAGGTCGGTGCCGTCCTGGCCGATGCAGGTGACGACGGCCGCCAGCAGGCTGCGGGATTCAAGAAGGGTCATGACCGGCGAAAACCGCCGTTTGCGCCCGGGTGCCGTACACGTCATCGGAGATCTTCGAGATTCGCTGTAAGACCTCCCTGAGACGGGGTCCGTCGAATCCTTCCGAAGAACTCATAGGACATTTCGTAGGTGCAAGTCCTAAAGTCCTCGGTTTGTGTTGCGATTACAAGACAGCGCTCGTCGAAAGTGGCGCCGGATCGTCTTCGTAATCGATAGGAGCCGCATGACCGTTTTTTCCGGAGGTTTTCGTAGGTCAGGCTGGAAAGCCTGATCTACCGGACGAAAAGGCCCCGCAATGCTGTACTTCTGAAGGACGGCCTACCTTCTGAAAACGACCGGCATCGTCGCTTCAAGGCTCGTCGAGTCGCTTGATCTCCTCGCGGAGAAACGCCAGGACGCGGCTCTTGGCCTTGAAGACGGTCGCCCGGGTCATCCCGAGTCGCGCCGCCACGTCGTCTCCGGAGATTCGCTCGTACGCCGTTAGCCGGAAGGCTTCCCACGTCTGGGCCTCGACACGCTCCCGGGCGCGGCGCAGGCCACCGCGACAATCTCAGCGTCAAACTGGTCCTCGAGGTGCTTGACCAGGTCGTCGCGCGCCTGTGTGCTCTGGAGCTGCTTTAATACCTCGTCGTCGCCGCTGCCGGAACACTGGCGCTTCCGATCCGCGAGAAAGCCGGCCAGGGCGTTTCGAGTCACCGTCCGGAGCCAGCCGCGGAAACTCCGGGATGGATCGTAGTGGAACGTTCCGAGCTTCTGGGCCAGGCGAAGTAACACGTCTTGCGTTACGTCTTCGGCATCCGCCTCTTGCAACCCCCACCGCCGGCACCAGCCGCGGATCTTGGAGCCGTACAACTCGACGAACCGCGCCCAGGCCGCCTCGTCGTGAGGGCTGATGCCGACGCGGTCCAGCAGGGTGGCGCTCGTGGGATCAATCGCATCGAGATCCATCGACACCTCGAAAGAAGACGGTCTATTCGCGCGATGGCTCGGATCGTCTTGTGTTCCTTGTGAAACTCCTCTCGACACGATGATAATCTGATCCCGCATGTTACGTCCACGAGCGTGCTCTTTAGCACGCCCGGGCTCCGGTTGGCCGGGGAGCGCCCCCCAAGGCGGATCGTGCATTTCTCCCTCACGCTTCCATGGTAGCGCGTCCGAAAGGACTTCTCTTTTTTTCCGATGGTCGAGTCAGATCCTTCAGCGGGGACGAGTATCATCTATATGAGCCACGCGCGTCGGGGATGAACATTTGCGTGCAGCAGTTCGACGCGCTGGGTGGGCGCGGAGGCAATGGAGGCCATGACTCGTGGCATGAGCGAAGCAACAATCTTTTTTGATTGACTTTCGTCCGTTCCGTCAGTAGGGTCACCGGATGAACGACGAGAGTCTCGAGCCGTTTCACCAGGCATATAAACAAAGTCGACCCAACGTGAACGGTTCTGATTGGGTTCAGCGATGAACGCTTTGAATTTCCACCCGACATCGCGGGCAGTGAAGCCCGTCTGAACGAGAGGCCGAGGTACCGCCAGGTAGCGCGCTCGGTCGTCGAACGATTCTGTCTTCATGCGAGGCAGTGCCATGGACACCAAGCGTCGTTCGGGTTCCGGGCATTCGAATGGTCTCTCGTTCCGCAGGCGCCAGCGTCGTCCCCGGTTCAAGGTGCTTGAGCCAAGGAGACTGTTTCTCAAACAAAGAGGCACGCACCATGGGTAAGAATCGTGGCTCGGGTTCCCGGCGATTCCACGGGCTCTCGTCCCGCCGGCGCCAGCTCTTTCCCGGGCTCGAGGCGCTTGAGATGCGGCGACTCCTCTCGAATGTCTCGTGGACCGGCGGCGGATCGGACAACCTCTGGAGCGATCCTGCAAACTGGAGCGATCAGCAGGTTCCCGGTTCAAGCGACGATGTCACGATCGATCTGCCGGGGAATTTCACCATCCTCTATGACGCGACCGCTGGCGATACCACCATCGACAGCTTGACCGACAGCGACAATCTATCGTTCACCGGCGGCGCGCTGACCGTGGATTCCGCTACGGCGATCACGTCCACGATTACCGGCAGCTTATCAATCTCTGGCGGCTCGCTGACCGCCACCGGCGCCGATACCACGCTCGTCGCCAGGGGTACCGTCACTGGCTCCAGCGGGACGTTGGCGGCCCAGTCCGGCGCGACCTTCAGCTTGCCCGGTCTGACGTCGGAGAGCGGTGACGGAATGGCATTCGACGCCGATGGCAGCGGCAGCGTGCTTGGACTCTCGGCCGTGACCATCTTCGACGGCTTCGGCAATTCCATCACTGATACGAACGAGGCCACGGTTCAGCTCGACAGCACCCTCAAGAGCATGAGCGACACGACGATTGTGCTCGACGGCACGGGCACGATGCCCGTCAATCAGCTCACGTCACTGACCTACGGGGGATTGACGGTCGAGGGCGGCTCGTACTTGTTGTCGAACCTCGCGGACGTCGACGGCTCCAAAATACAGGCGGAGAACGGCGGCAGCCTCGCCTTGCCCGATTTGAGCAAAGTCACCTACGGCGCTGCTCAGTTCTTGGCAGAGGGCACCGGCAGCAAGCTCGACATCTCGGCACTGTCAAGCTTCGGCGGCACGGGTAACGCGATTACCGAAACGAATGCGGCGACCGTTTTGCTTGACAGCGGCTTCACCAGCCTGACCAGCTTGAACGGCCTGTCATTTACAGTCGATTCGACGAGCACGATCCCGCTCGCGCAGTTGACCTCATTGACCGACGGCGGCCTCATTGTCCTGGGCGGCGCATACACACTGCCGAACCTCACGGACGTCGACGGCTCGAAAATGCAGGTCGAGAACGGCGGCAGCCTCGCCTTGCCCGCTTTGACAACCGTCACGAACGGTGCTGCTCAGTTCTTCGCCGAGGGCAACGGCAGCACGCTCGACATCGCTGCGCTCGCCACCATCGGCGGCTACGACAACGTGATCTCCGACACAGACGGAGCCACCGTCCTGCTCAACAGCGGTTTGGCCAGCCTGACCAGCCTGAATGGTATCTCGCTGATCGTCGACGCGACCAGCACGATCCCGCTGGGTCAGCTCACCTCGTTGACTGACGGCGGAATCACGGTACTGGGAGGCTCCTACGCTCTGCCGAACCTGAAAGATGTCGACGGGTCCAGCTTGGTCGCGGAGGACGGCGGCAGCTTGGGCCTGCCGGCCGTGATGACTTACGCGAGCGATTTGAGCGGTTACGACTCGTACTACGGCGCGTCCTACCTTCTTGCGGAGACCGGCGGCATGTTGAGCCTGCCCGCCCTGTCGGCGATCACAGGCCCTTACGGCGTGCAAATCGAGGCGTCGGGTTCGAAAAGCTCGATTGATCTGGCCTCTTTGTCCTCCAGCCTTAGCTCGAGCTCCAGCACCGGCGCGCTGAGCGCGACCGGCGGCGCCGCGATCGAGTTGAACAGCGGTCTGACCAGCTTGAACGACTTCAATGTCACCGTCGACGCCGCCAGCACGCTCCCCGTGGGCCAGTTCACCAGCCTGACGAAAGGCAGTCTCACAGCAGAGGGAAACGCCTACACGCTCTCGAACCTGGCCGACATCAATGGGTCCAGCTTGTACGCCGAGGACGGCGCCAGGCTCACGTTGCCCGTTGTGACGACCGATTCGGGCACCTACGTGTACATCGAGGCGTCCGGCTCCGGGGGTTTGATCGACCTGCCAGCCTTGACCGGCTTGAGCGCGACTTATCGCGGTACGCTGAGCGCGACGGGCGGCGCCACGATCGCGCTCAACAGCAGTCTGACCACCTTGACCAACTTCAACGTCACCGTCGACGCCGCCAGCACGCTCCCGCTCGGCCAGTTCACGAGCGTGACCGCCAGCACGATCACGGTCGAGGGGGGCTCGTACACACTCTCAGCCCTGACCGATATCGACGGATCGTGGCTCGCTGCGGAAGACGGCGGCATCCTGGCGCTTCCATCGGTGGCCAGTTACGCGAACAACGTGTACTCTGACACCGAATTCCTGGTATCGGGCGCCGGCGCCTCTTTGAGCCTTCCGAAACTCATGACGATTACCGGCGATGGAGTCGAGGTCACTGCCGAGGGATCGGGTAGCTTGATTGATCTGCCGGCTCTCACATCGTTCGCGGCCACTGACGGGGGCTCCCTGACCGCGACGGGCGGGTCGACCATCGAGCTGAGCAGTAACTTGACGACACTGGCGAACATCAGAATCACGGTTGACTCGATGAGCACGTTGCCGCTTGGGCAGCTCGCGAACCTGACAAACGGAGCGATCACCGTCGAGGGAGGCTTGTACTCGCTTCCGAACCTGACCGACTTCAACGGATCGACACTCACGGTTGAGAATGGCGCCAATTTGACACTCGGTTCGCTCGCAACGATCTCCGACGCCACGGTGAGCTTCATGGCCTCGGGCTCAGGCAGCGTGCTCCAGCTCCCCGCGCTGACGACCTTCAATCCAAGCCCCTACTACGGAACTTTGAGCGCGACGGGCGGTGCAGCGATTGACCTGAATTCAGGTCTGACCAACCTCAACCAAATCAGTCTCACCGCCGACGGCGCGGGCAGCCTCCCGCTGGGCCAGTTCACCAGCGTGACGAACGGCGCGATCACAGTCGAAGGAGGCAACTTCACCCTTCCGAACTTGACGAACGTCAATGGATCGACTGTGTCCGTGCAGGGCGGTGGCAGCCTCACGCTCTCTGGCGTGGTCACGATCACCAACAACACGTATTCGTCCAGCGGGTACGCTCTACAAACATCCGGCGGCGACAGTACGCTCTCCCTCCCCGCGCTCACAACGGTCGGCGGATCATACGGTGTCGCGTTCGACGCGTCCGGGCCGAATAGCCAGATCGACCTCCAGCTCTTGACCAGCCTCGCGTCCGGAAGCGCCCTGTCCGACACGGATGGCGCCGCGGTCGACCTCGACAGCAACCTGACCAGCCTTAACCGCATCAGCGTGACGGTTGACGGCACGGGCATGATGCCCATAACCCAGTTCACGACACTCACTGCAGGCAGCCTGACGATCCGGGGAGGCAGCTATGCCCTCCCAAACCTCACCGACATTAACGGATCGAGTATTGACGTTGACGCAGGCGGAACCCTGACGCTGCCCGGCCTGACGACAATCTCCGGATCCGGCACGGACATCGAAGCCAATGGTTCGGGGGCCGTGATCGATCTGTCCGCGCTCACATCATTCAACCCGTCGTCGTACGCCGGCGAGCTCAGCGCCATCAATGGCGGTTCAATAGAACTCGACAGCAGCCTGACCAGCCTCGCCGACGTCGATGTGACGGTCGACAGCATCAGCTCGATGCCGCTCGAGCAATTCACCAGCATCATCGACGGTGAAATCACCATTGAGGGGGGCGACTACAACCTTCCGAAGCTGATGAACATCGCGGGCACAAGTCTCTTTGTCACCTCAGGCGGCAACCTGGCGCTGCCTGCTCTGACCGGCTATACGGACACATATGAAAGCAGCGAGCTCGAGGTCTCGGGAGCGGGGAGCGTCTTGAGCCTGCCTGCCCTGAACTCAATCACGAGCAATTATGCAGTGAACATTTCCGCCTCCGGATCCCAGAGCCTGATCAACATCTCAGACTTGACTTCCTTCAGCACTGATGGGTTCAGTTTGAGCGCCACAAGCGGCGGCATGATCAGCCTAAACAGTAGCCTCACGTCGCTGGATGGTGTCGACCTGACGGTAGATGCCACGGGCGACCTGCCACTGAGCCAGTTCACGTCACTGGTGGGCTGCGAAATCGATGTCAAGGGGGGTTCTTACACTCTCCCAAACCTGAAGGACATTGACGGCGCGAGCCTCGAAGTCTCGGCGGGCGGGAGCCTGACCCTGCCCGCGATAACCACGTACACCAACAACAGCGACGGGGGAGCCTCGTTCAGCGTCATCGACACGACAAACGGCGGGATTCTCAGCCTGCCCAACTTGATGACGATCGCTGGGACCGATGGCCTCTCGATTGAGGCCGAGGGGTCCAAGAGCCAGATTGAGCTGCCTGATCTCACATCCTTCAGCTCAGGGAACACAGGTCCCTTCTCGTTGAATGTGACCGACCACGGAACCTTCGCTGCCGGGAGTCTGACCACACTGAACAGCGTCGATTTGACGCTCGACGGGTCAGGCACGATCGGCACGAGCCAGTGGACAACCTTCACGAATGGTATTCTGTATGTCACCGAGGGCAATTACTCGTCGACGACGTCACCACCATTCGCCAACCTGAGCGACATCGACGGCTCGAGTGTGTACGTGTACGGGGGAGGCAGCCTGACCCTGCCGGCAGTCACCTCGTACAACAATTCCAATAAATACTTTACCTACCTTCAGGCCAACCAGCCGTCCGGCGTCTACTCCTCCTCGGTCGGCGTGCTGACCCTTCCCAATCTCTCCACCATCACCGGCGCAGATGTGGACCTGGAGGCCTCCGGCAGCGGCAGCGACATCGACTTGCCCGCTCTGACCAGCCTCGACTTCAGCGTTCAAGGCTTTATCGATCTGTTCAGTAACGGCGTACTGAAGGCGCCGGAGCTGTCGACCGTCGTGAATGGGTATATCGATACCGACTCGACAACTTCCTTCGGCGTTTCCAAGGATCAAAGCCTTGACTTCTCTGCCGGCTTGACGTCTGTGATCACGCCGCGCACTTGTGGACCGGGGCAGCTTGGGCGTCGGCCGCAGCGAAGTCTTCACCCTTGCAAACTATCAAGGCGGTGGCACCGGCGTCATCCAGACCGCGGCGGCCAGCCAGTCGAGCCCGAGCGCGTTCAACATACTCGTCGACATCGCCGACCCGACCGAGGTCTATACCCTCATCAACTCCGCCTACGGCGAGTCTGGCGACACGGTCGGCGCCGTCGAGTTCCTAGCAACCGGCGGTCTCACTTATACCGTGAACTTGGTGGAAGGGCAGAACATCCGCAACCAGTACGACGACGGCTCCGACAACACCATCGGCCAGGGGGCCGAGGGACAGACCTACCTGGGCAGTGCCTCGTTCGCCAACGGCCTGGTTCGCCTGGATGAGCAGGGCTTCGTGCTCCCGGCCGCTTTCCAGTCGGCGACCCTCACCGACATTATCCTCTTGGGCTACGGCAACCAGCCCGATGGATTGCCCTTCCTCGCCGGCGCGACGGTCGCCACGTCAACCGGGCCGGTTCAGGTCAACATCAATTCCTACGTCAACGCAAACATCCAGAATTATGCCGGTGGCACGGATTACCCGCTGGGCGGGTCCCCAGTCGAGGCCAGTGCGAACGTCGACATCTCGGGCGGATTGACGATCAACGGTAAGGGTGGCCTTTCCGTCGGTTACTACAGCACGCTCAACATCACCGGCAACCTGCTCGGCAACACGACCAACGCCGCCGGGTTCAACATCCTGGGCACGGTGGTATTTAATGGTAGCGGCACGAGCAGTTCTCCCCAGCAGCTCGAGGTCATGTCTCAGGATCTGGGCGACACGCAGGCGGGGTTCCAGCAGAACTTCGCCTACAACACGCTCGAACTTGCCGACGGCACGTATGTCGAACTTGTGGACAACGCCGCCAACTCGCCCGGTGGTGCCCCCGAGGCACTCTACGTGGGCAACCTCATCGTGCCGGCCGGCACAACACTCAACCTCAACCACCTGAGCCTCTACATCCACACGGCCCAGGTCAAGGGGACAATCATCGGCGGTGCGATCGTCACAGGCGAGGTCTACGACGACGTCCGCGGCAGTGGGACGATCACCTCAAGCGATCCGGGTCTCGTGGGCTGGACAGTCGAGCTCACGAATTCGTCCACCGACGCCAGCTACACCACGACCACCGATGTCAATGGCGACTACGGCTTCGCGGGTATCCCCGCCGGCACGTACACGCTCTCCGAGGTGGCTCAGTCCGGATTCGTCCAGACCGCTCCGGCGTCGCCGGGCACTTACACATTCACGATCTCGTCTGGCCAGTTCGTGAGCAACGAGAACTTCGGCGACCACCCGACGGCGTCGATCGGTGGCGAAGTCTTTAACGACGTCAATGGCGACGGGACGCTCGAATCCGGCGAGCCAGGCCTCTCGGGCTGGACGGTCGACCTCCTCAACTCCGCCAACCAGAACATCGCCACGGCCACGACGATCTCGACTGGCGGCTATTCATTCACCGGCGTCTTGCCGGGAACCCACACGGTGCAGGTTGTGTCGCAGTCTGGGTACGTCTCTTCGTCGCCCGCCAGCGTGACTGTCACCGACGACAACGGCCAGGCCGACACCGTGAACTTCGGCGAGTTCCTCCCGGTCACGATCAGCGGCGAAGTATTCAATGATCCGACCGACAGCGGCCAGTTCGTTTCGGGCGACACCGGCCTGTCGGGCTGGACCGTGGAGCTGGTCAATGGCACGCAGGTCACGCAAACCACCTCCGCCTCGGATGGCACCTACTCGTTCGGCAACGTCGGGCCGGGCACCTACAGCCTCGAGGACGTGCTCCAGGCCGGATATGTTCAGACGACCCCAGCTTCGGGTTCCTTCTCAATTACCACCTCGAGCGGCGGACAATTGTCGAACGAGAACTTCGGCGCCTACCACGTGCAACAAGGCCCGGTGGTCTATACCGTGACCAGTACCGCCGACACGGGCGCCGGCTCGCTCCGCGAGGCGATTGACGAGGCCGACGCAAACGGCGGTGCCTCCACGATTGCCTTTGCCATCGGCACAGGCCAGCAGACAATCGACGTGCTCTCGGCGCTACCGGCGATTACCGCTCCGGTCACCATCGATGGCACAACGCAGCCTGGATATTCCAGCACGCCCTTGATCGAGCTAGATGGTGCCCAGGCGGGAACCGGCGCGAGTGGATTGACGATCACGGGCAACGACATCACTGTCAAGGCCCTGATCATCAGCGGCTTCGGCGGCGACGGGACCCTAGTGACCGGCAGCGACGATCTCATCGAGAGCAGCGACATCGGCACCGATTCCACCGGGACCAAAGCCATGGGCAACGGCGAAGCCGGTGTCGAAGTCAAGGGTGGTGGGACGAACAACACCATCGGCGGCACGACCGCCGGTGCGGGCAACGTGATTTCCGCGAATTCCGGTGATGGAGTGGATGACATCGACGCCAATGCGAGCCTGATCGCCGGCAACTGGATTGGCACCAATGCGGCTCGGCACCGCCCTTCTGGCCAACACCGGCGACGGCGTGTATGTCGCGATGAGCTCATCCGTCATCATCGGCGGAACGTCGCGCGGTGCGGGCAACCTGATCTCCGGCAACGACTCAAGCGGCGTGGAGATCAACGACTCCAGCGGCACCCTCGTCCAGGGCAACCTGATCGGGCTCGATCAGAGCGGAACGCTCGCCATTGGCAACTCCGCGGCCGGCGTTCTGATCAACGACGGTTCCGTATCCAGCACGGTCGGCGGACCGGTGGCCGGGGCGCGCAACTTTATTGCGGGAAACGCCGAAGGCATTCTGGTCACGGGCTCGTCCACCGCAGGCACCGATATCGCGGGCAACGCGATCGGGACCGATGTCGAAGGCACGGCCGCGGTGGGGAACCTGACCGCCGGCATCGTCATCGCGGGCGGCTCGGGCGCCACGATCGGTGGGGCGTCCAGTCTGGCTCGCAACCTGATCTCCGGGAATACCGGTGACGGCGTCGACATCGGTGATGGTGCCGCGAACACACTGGTTCAGGGCAACGACATCGGCACGGACCAGACCGGAACAAAACCGCTGGGCAACTCCGGCTCCGGCGTGTCGCTCGACGCCTTGGGTGCCACCATCGGCGGCGCGGCGCAGGGCTCCGGCAACGTGATCTCCGCCAACACACAGACGGGAGTGTCCGTCGCGGGCGCCACCACGACGGGCGTCGTGATCCTGGGCAATCGCATCGGCACCGACCCTACCGGCAGCGTGGCCCTGGGCAATGGGTCCTTCGGCGTGCTGGTGAAGGGCGCCCCCGGGGTGACGATCGGCGGGTCCGCCGCTGGCGATCAGAACATCATCTCGGCCAATCCCACCGCGGGCATCGGGCTGTACGCGGACACCACTGGCGCCCTTGTTCAGAACAACCTCATCGGCACCGACATCACCGGCTCGAGACCGCTGGGCAATGGCAACGGCATCCAGATCGACGGAGGCTCGTCCAACAACACAATCGGCGGTACGGCCAAAGGCGCTGGCAATACCATCGCGTTCTCCACAGGCATCGGTGTTGACGTCGACGCGACGGCCGGGACCGGTAACGAGATCCGCCTCAACTCCATCTTTGCCAGCACCGGGTTGGGGATCGATCTGGGGGGCAACGGCGTCACTCTGAACAACTCGGCCGGGCACGTCGGGCCCAACGACTATCAGAACTTCCCGGTGATCACGGCGGTCACGAGCACAGGTGGCGTGACGACCGTGACGGGCACCTTGAACAGCACGCCCGACACAACCTTCGCGATCGATTTCTACACGCTGTCGTCGCTGAACGCTTCCGGCTATGGCGAGGGCCGGTACGTTCTCGGCTCGGCCCCGGTCACGACGGACGGGACGGGCAACGTCAGCTTCGAGTTCCAGTTCCCGACCCCCGCAAGCGGGGGCCGGTTCGTGACGGCCACGGCTACCGATCCCGGCGCCAATACCTCGGAATTCTCCCAGGCGTTCGGTTTCGACATCCCGCCGACGGCCGTCATCGGGTTCACGAGCATCGCCGTCAACGTCGGGGCCGCAATCTCGTTCAACGGCCTGAAATCGACCGACCCCAGCGGCAATCCGCTCACCTACACCTGGTCGTTCGGCGACGGCGGGACAGCGACGGAGCCGGAGCCGACCCACACCTACACCGCCCTGGGGACCGATACCTTGACGTTGACCGTCAACGACGGCTTGGGCGGGATCAGCACAGCGACCGCTTCGGTCACGGTCCAGGACGTGCCGCCGGTCTTCACTCCCAACTCGTACGCGCCGCCGCTCTCCTACACGACGCCGTCCTCCGGCGACGGGTTCGGCGAGTCAGTCGCCTCGAACTACGGCAACGTCGCGATCGGCGCCCCGTCCGCCAGCGGCACGGGCGCGGTCTACCTTTACGACGGTGTCACCAAGGCCAACGAGTCAATCTCAACCTACAATTACGGCGAGCTCATCCACGTCTTTGCCGACCCCAACCCCGAGCCCGGCGATGAGTTTGGCGCATCGCTGGCGGTGGTCGGCAACGAGCTGGTGGTCGGGGCGCCCGGCAGCTCCCTTTCCGGGCCAGGCGACGGCGTAGTCTACGTGTTCGACGCCAATGACGAGAGCACGACCTTCGGCGACGTCCTGGCCACCTTGACGATCCCTGACCCCGGCACCTCGAATGATGCCCATTTCGGCGCCGCCGTCGGCGCGACCAACACGAATATCTTGATCGGAGCACCGGGCAAGGATGGCGACACGGGCGCGGCCTACGAGTTCGAGGGCGACACGACGCAGCCGGATGTCGGCAAGCTGCTCTTCGACATCTCGAATCCAACTGCGCAGCCCGACTCTGATTTCGGTGCAACGGTCGCGGCGGACGGCAACAATGTGATCGTCGGAGCCCCAACGGCTGGCCTGGCCGGGGCGGTCGGCGGCGTCTTCCTTTTCGACGGCACGACCGGTGATATGATCACGTCGATCGCCAACCCGGACGCGGCGACGACGACCGGCTTTGGCTCAGCCGTGGCGGCCGTCGGGCCCAACATCCTGATCGGGTCGCCGGACGACAACCATGGTGCTGGAGCGGCCTTCCTCTACGCTCCGCCTGCCACCGTCGGGACTGCGACCTTGCTCACAACGTTTGTTCAGCCCGACGGCGGTGGCGGCAATTTTGGCACCTCGGTTGCCACCACGCAGAACGCGGCATTGATCGGCGCCCCAGGGGCCAACCTGGGAACGAGCAACGCCGGTGCTGCCTACGTTTTTGACGCCGATCCGGCGAGCCCGACCTTCGGCCGGGCGATCGCCGCAGTGCAAGAGCCCACGCCCACCTCGGGTGATGCGCTCGGATCCGCAGTCGGGTTTGATGACGGGGCGTTGATTGCGGGCGCAGCCGGATCTGAATCCGCCCAACTCTATCAGCCCACCGCGCCCATTTCGCTGTCTTCGGTGACGACCTTCGCGACGACCTCGTACAACTCGGTGATCCTGAGCGGCACGTTCAAGGACGCCAACCCGTCGGTGCCTCTCACCGCCTCGATCAACTGGGGTGACGGTTCCGCGGCGACCGTCATCAACCTCCCGGTCGGGTCGTACGCCTTCTCTGCCCCGCACGACTACACGGCCAACCCACCGTCCGGATCGTTCACGATCGGCGTGACCCTGAGCGACCCCTACGGCGAGTCGACGTTCGCGCAGACGACCCTCGGCTTCAGCAACTCGGTGCCCTTGTTCGCCCCCCGGGCTGGTGTTGTCGCCCTCCAGCATTATCGAGGGAGGCACGGTCAAATTGAGCGGGACGATCAAGAACCCTGACGGGGTCGACACCGATTCGGTCACGCTCGACTGGGGCGACGGGTCCGTGCCGACCACGATCGACCTGCCGATGGGCCAAGACACCTTCTCGACGACCCATGAGTACTTGAACAATCCAGCCAGGGTTGAGTCCGAGGTTTATACGATCGTCGGTTCGGTGACCAACCAGAATGACCAGGTTGGATATGCATCGGCGAGCGTCACCGTTAACAAGGGTGCGCTGCACTTCGCGGCGGCCGACTTGAGCTTGTCAGACACAAGCGTGAACGAGGGAGAGACGATCACACTTTTCGGCCAGTTCACCGACTCGGACACGGTCGGCTCATACACCGCGACGATCAACTGGGGCGACGGCTCGACTCCGACCAGCCTCAGCGAGCGTGACGGCCAGGTGGTCCAGACGGCCACGCCGGGGCTGTACGCCTTCTCGACCACGCACCAGTATCTGCAGAATCCACCGGGCGAGCTAACCGGGGGCACCTATGACATCGACGTCTCGGTGTCGGACGGCGTAAACACAACGTCGGCGGACACGCCGATCGTCGTGAACAACGCGGCGCCGTCGGTCCAGATCCTCAGTTCCGTGGATCCGGGCTCCGGGACGATCACCGTGACGGCCGACGTGACAGACCCGGACCCGCTCGCCACCGACACGGTGGCCTGGACGCTCACCCAGAACGGGATCGAAATCGGAACGGCCGCGGGCACGAGCTTCACTTTCCCGATCCCCAACCCGCTCGGCCTGCTGGTCGCGACCGCGACCGTGGCCAGCAGCGACGGCGGGGCGGGCACGGACAGCGCGCAGATGGTGCTCATCGACCAGTCGGGTGCTTCGGTGGTGATCAACCCGACCGGGATCACGGTCTCCATCGGCGACGTTTTGGTCTCGACCATTCCGCCGGCGGGGGCGGGCCAGGTGGTCGCGCTCGTGACCGGGTCGAACGACCTGGTCGATGCCAGCGCCGCAACAAGTCCGGTCGAGCTCGTCAGCTCGGGGTCGGACGTGACCCTGATCGGCGGCGCGGGCAACGACCTGCTCGTTGCCGGATCGGGGGCCAACCGCCTGGTCGGCGGGTCTGGAGACGACACGCTCGTCTCCAATGGCGGTGACGACACGCTCGTCGGCGGTACGGGGGAGA
Source organism: uncultured Isosphaeraceae bacterium (assembly GCA_963781785.1). Classification (GTDB taxonomy): domain Bacteria; phylum Planctomycetota; class Planctomycetia; order Isosphaerales; family Isosphaeraceae; genus CAWAHD01. Next base: position 5,100,419 of record CAWAHD010000002.1, read on the forward strand.
CCTCGTTCCAGATCAACCCCGGCCAGGACCCACTTGTGATCGGTGGCAGTGGGACCAATACGCTCGACTTCTCAAACGCCTCCCAGCCGATCACGATCAACCTGGGCCTGGAGTCGGGCCAGACGCAGTTCGTTGATCCCAACAAAGATGAGGTGACACTCGAAGGCAAATTCAACGAGTACCTCGCCTCGCCCAATGGCGACAACGTGAGGCTCAACGACGACAACGACCTCGTGTACGCGGGCGCCGGTAACACGACCATCACCGGCGGCGCGGGCAATGACTCGATCGTCGGCGGCTCGGGAAATGACATCATCTATGCCACCACCGGCAACACGACCATTACCGGCGGCTCGGGTAGCGAGTCGATCACGGGCGGCTCGGGCAATGACATCATCTACTCGACGACCGGCAACGACTCGATCACCGGCGGCTCGGGAAGCGAGACGATCGTGGGCGGCTCGGGAAACGACATCATCTATGCCACCACCGGCAACGCGACCATTACCGGCGGCTCGGGAAGCGAGTCGATCACCGGCGGCTCGGGAAACGACATCATCTACGCCACCACCGGCAACACGACCATTACCGGCGGCTCGGGAAGCGAGTCGATCACCGGCGGCTCCGGCAACGACATCATCTATGCCACCACCGGTAACACGACCATTACCGGCGGCTCAGGAAACGAGTCGATCACCGGCGGCTCCGGCAACGACATCATCTACGCCACCACGGGCAACACGACCATTACCGGCGGCTCGGGAAGCGAGTCGATCACCGGCGGCTCGGGAAACGACATCATCTACGCCACCACCGGCAACACGACCATTACCGGCGGCTCGGGAAGCGAGTCGATCACCGGCGGCTCGGGAAACGATATCATCTACGCCACCACCGGCAACACGACGATTACCGGCGGGTCGGGCAGCGAGTCGATCACCGGCGGGTCGGGAAACGACATCATCTACGCGACCACCGGCAACACGACCATTACCGGCGGGTCGGGCAGCGAGTCGATCACCGGCGGGTCGGGAAACGACATCATCTACGCGACCACCGGCAACACGACCATCACCATTGGGTCGGGAAGCCAGTTGATCGTCGGCGGCTCGGGTGACGACATCATCTATGGCAACACCGCCGACGCAGTCATCATCGGCGGTACGGGCAACATCTCGATCACCGGCGGTTCGGGCAACGAGTCGATCATCGGCGGGTCCGGCAACGACTCGATCTTCGGCGGTTCGGGCAACGACTCGATCGTGGGGGGCACGGGCAATGACTGGATCGACGGCGGCACGGGCAACGACACGATCACCGGCGGCACAGGCAACGACACGATCACCGGCGGCACAGGCAACGACTTTATCGGCGGCGGCACGGGCAACGACTCGATCGTGGGCGGCAGCGGCAGCGACTCGATCATGGGCGGTTCGGGCACCGACATCATCTACGGCGGCCTTCTGTCGAGCACGATCACCGGCGGTTCGGGCAACGATACGATCATCGGCGGCAACGGCAACGACATCATCTACGGCGGCAGCGGCAACGATTCGATCGAAGGCGGATATGGTGCCGAGTCGATCGTGGGCGGCTCGGGCAACGATGTCTTGATTGCCGGCAACCTGTCGAGCACGATCACCGGCGGCGCCGGCAACGATCTGATCCTGGGCGGCTACGGCAACGACTTGATTGACGGCGGTACCGGCGACACCACGATCTCGGCCGGCACGGGCAACGACACGATCGTCGGCGGCTCAGGCGACGACATCATCTACGGCGGCACCGGCGACAGCACGATCTCGGGCGGGACAGGCAGTGTGACGATCTCCGCCGGCGGGGGCGACGATGTTCTGAGCGGCGACGGGTTCGATTCGTGGCTGATATTCTACGGTTCGACGAACATGACGCTCACCGACACGACCTTCTCGACTTCGGGGGGGAGCTTGCCCGCGTCGGTCACCAAGATCAGCGGCTTCCAGCACGCGATCCTGGCGGCCGGCACGGGCGACTTCACGCTCGACGCCTCGGGATTCTCGGGCAGCGCCATCCTTCAGGGCGGGATCGGCAACGATACCTTGATCGGCGCGGGCGGGCCCGACACGTTGGTGGGGGGTGCGGGCAACGACTCGCTGGTGGGTGGTGGCGGCGGCGATACCTTCGCATTCAACGACGACTCGAGCGGCAGCCAGACGATCTTCGAGCCCGCCGAGCTCCCGGGCAAACCCGTCGCCGGGCTCGATTTCTCCCAGGCCCCCGCCGGGATTTCGATCAATCTCGGCGAGTCGGGGCCCCAGGCGGTGATGCCGGCCACGATGAGCGACGGCGCGCTCACCTTGACCCTGGCCGACCCGCTCGCAATCGACACCGTGCTGGGCAGCACCTATAACGATACGATTATCGGCAACATCAACGACAACACCTTGATCGGGGGCGGGGGCGACGACTTGATCGTCGGCTTGGGCGGCAGTAACCTCATCGAAGGGGGCGTTACCCGGACCATCTATCTCGACTTCGACACTTACGAGCTCCCAGGTCAGCACTTCTACACCCAGGCCGAGCGCGATGCGATCCAGGCACAGCTCACAGCCGACTATTCCGCCTTCTCGTACATTTTCACCCAGACACAGCCGCAGTCGGGGCCCTACACCACGATCGATTTCAACGACCCGGCGCTCGTCGGCCTCGAGGGAGGAATCTCGTCCGAGATCGACTGGCGCGATCTCGACATTACGGGCACGACGACACTCACCGCGGACGGCCTGGAGGTCATCCCCCCCGATTCGGGCGGGGTCAACGTCAATAACTTCCTGGGCGGTCCCGGCCAGCCCGCCGCCACCAGCGCCGACTTCATCGGCCTGTCGGCCACGATCGCGGCGCACGAGCTGGGGCATCTTTCCGGCCTTGAGCACACCGACTCGTTCGGAGCGATCGGCTCGGGAGTCTCCTCCGGGGTCAACCCCGACCTCTACAATCCTGCCTATCCCGGACCGATCGATGCCGACGAGACGGACCTGCACATCATGGCCTCCGGCGCTTCGGTGAACGCGACCCTCGAGGACGCGATCAACGACCCGTTCTTCGGCGAACGGGAGTCAATCGCGCTGTCCTACGGCGAAAATGGCTCACCGACCAATGAAGAGACCATTGCGCATGATTCGATGTCCGACGCCCAGTCGATCACGCTCGAGCCCTTGGTCGTGCCCGACACTGACCTCGAAGGCGTCAACGCCGACAAGGTCTTCGACGTCACGGCCGCCGACCTAGTCGGATACCTTGGGGAGACAAACGGTGCGTCGAATACCGACTTTTATTCGTTCACCGCCCAGGCCGGCACCTTGATCAACTTCGAGCTCATGTCGGCCGCCCTCACACGGTCCGTGGCGGCTCCCGGCACCCCGCCTTCCGACTACAACCAGGGGCCTTTCGACACCTCCCTCACCATCTACGACTCCAGCGGCCAAGTGATCGCCTACAACGACGACTCGTTCCAGGATTCCGATTCCTCGATCATCGACCTGACCCTTCCCACCACGGGCACCTATTACGCGATGGTGACTTCTTCCCCCAAGTCGGTATTGCTGGACGAGCCCTTGACCGGTGATTATGAGCTCTTCATGTATACCTTCGCCGCCGGAACCACCGCGGCGTATCCCCCCTCAACGCCCGGTCTCGGCGACACGATGTACGCCGGCTCGGGCGACGACACGATCATTGCCGGCTCGGCCGACGACACGATCGCGGCCCAACCCCAGGATACGATCGTCTACGGGTCAGGCGCCGTCACCACGCTGCCGGCTAACCCCTCCTTGAACGTCTCGGCCGGTACCAGCCAGACGGTTGACGAGGGGTCCAGCGTCACCTTGACAGGCTCGTTCCTCGACCCCTCCAGCGACACCACGTATACTGACTGGCACGTCGTCGCGTCGTCCGGCCAGCAGATCGCCGACGGGACGGGCTCGATCTTCACGTTTACCCCGGGCAACGCGGGACCCTACACGGTCATTTTCACCGTCGTCGACCCCAATGTCGGCTGGGACTCATCCGACGCGGTGATCACCTCCGAAGACGTCCCGCCGGTCCTGACCGCCGCCAGCGCCAAGCAGAGCGCCTTCGCGGGCGTGAGCACGTCGATCAATCTCGGAACGCTCGCTGTCACAGGCATAGGCCCGTTCACGGGCACAGTCGAGTGGGGCGACGGCCAGACCTCGACCTTCTCACCCTCGACCTCCGGGCCCCTCTCCCTGGCTCACACGTATGCGACAGCGGGAACCTACGCGATCGGCGAGAGTGTCGCCGAATACGACGGTGGCTCGACGACCGGCAACCTGTCGATCAACGTGAGCGTCGCCGGCACGTCGATGATGCTCACCTCATCGGCGGCCTCCGCGGTCTACGGCCGATCGGTAACCTTCACGGCCACGGTGGCCAGCCCGGCAGCTCCGACCGGGACGGTGGCGTTCTACTCCGGGGCAGTCGCAGCGGCCGATGAGATCGGCACCGGCATGCTCAGCGTGGCCAACGGCCTAAGCGTGGCCACATTCAGCACCTCAATGCTGCCCGTGAGCGGCAGCCCGTACACGATAACCGCAGTCTACGGCGGAGATGCAGACAATCTGGGCAGCACCTCGAATACGGTCAACCTGACGATCAACAAGGCGAGCGCAACGATCGTGGTCACACCGTACAGCGTCACGTACAACGGGAATCCGCACACCGCCACCGGAACGGCCACGGGCGTGGAGTCGCCCAACCCGGCGAACTTGAGCGGTCTCTTGAACCTGAGCGGCACCACCCATACCGACCCGGGCACGTACACCGACACCTGGACGTTCGCGGGCAACGCGAACTACGTTAGCGCCAGCGGCACCGTCACCGATGTGATCGCCCCGCCCCTGACCGTTGGCTCGATCGCGGCCGTCTCGCCCAACCCGCGCAACGCGGCGGTGTCTTCCATTGATGTAACTTTCAACAAGCCGTTAAACCTCAGCACCTTCACCGCCTCCGCACTCACGCTCACCGACAACGGCAACTCGAACCTGATCACGAGTGCCGTCACCGCTAGCCTCGTCTCCGACTCGACGTACCAGATTAACGGGCTCGCCGGACTGACCGCGGCCCAGGGCAATTACACGTTGACGGTCAACGCCGCCGATATCCAGGATCCGAACGGCAACTCCGGATCGGGGACGCTCTCGACCTCTTGGCTGATGGATGCAACCCCGCCCACTAGCCACGTCAACGCCCTCCCCGTGCGTGAGACGAGCCTCAGCTTTTCTGTCTCCGTCACCGGCACAGACGGCGGCGACCCGCCGTCGGGCGTCGCGTTGTACGATATCTACACATCCACCAACGGCGGACCCTGGTCGCTCTGGACGACCGTCCCGGTTTCCAACCCCACGGCCACCTATACCGGCCAGAGCAACACGACCTATGCCTTCTACAGCATCGCCCACGATCTCGCCGGCAACGTCGAGAACAAGAAGCCGCTGATCGAGGCCAGCACCTACGTACCCAACCTGACGCCGCCCGTCACGGTGGTCGATCCCACGAGCGGAACGAATCCGACCACGGTCAATACGTCAACCGGTGCGTTCACGCTCGATGTGACCGGGTCTGATCCCGGCGGCGGTGTGGTGACCTACTTTGAAGTCTTTGTCTCGGTCGATTCGGGGACTTACCAGTTGGTGGGCGGCAACGCCATTCCGGCAGGTCCGGCCATCAGCCAGGGGCAGAGCACGGCAAGCATCACCTATCAAGGCCTGACCGACGGAGCGCAGCATCACTATGCGTTCTATAGCATTGGCCTCGACAGCGCCGGCAACCTCCAGCCGGCTCCGGCTGGCCCGAATCTGACTCTCACGGAAACCTTCGCCCAGCCCTCGGCGCTCCAGGTCACGAACCTGATCGTCGAGAACGGCGCCGTCGAGCGGTCTTACATCCGGTATCTGGACGTCGAGTTCAACGAGTCGGACAGCCAGTCGGGCGGCGAGCTCAGCCAGATTGAGCAGTCAGTCGGCACGGGCACACCGGATATCACGCTGTACAAGTACGATCTCAACGGCGATGCCTCGACCAAGACGGCCGTCTCGCTGTCCGGCGTGAGTGTCGACGTGATCGATCACGCGATCGAGCTCGACTTCGGCAAGAGCGGCATCGGCGGCAATCCGAACACGACGGCGGCCGATGGCTATTACGAACTCGACATCAAGCTGCCGAGCGGGCAGACGGCCGTGCATCACTTCTACCGGCTGCTGGGAGATGTCGACGGCGACGGAATCGTGGACCAGAACGACGTGAACGAGATTGCCGCCAGCATCGGCGAAAGTGCACCTTCGGGCTGGACTCCGCTCAATGCCGACGTCACTGGCGCCGGTACGATCACCAGCATCGATCTCACGCTGGCGACTCGCTCGAAGGGCCGGAAGCTAGGCTCGGGTCTCTCTCTGGGCTAAATTGAGCGGGACCGTGCGAGCCACAAAGTTGATTTTTTGAAACAGTTATCGCGGTTTGCCCGAGTGAGGGTGATAATCGCTCCTGGAATATCAGATCAACGAGCCAATGACCAGCAGGTTTGGACGCGGGCGCGCGCATCCGTAGAAGAGAGCGATGAGCCTCAAGGAGTTTGTGACATGCCACGACGTATGTGGGTTTTGTGCATCGCCTTGGCGTTTTTCGCGGCGCCTGCGCGGGCGGATCTCGTCCTCTCGATCGGAACCACGACGATCACGCCGGGAGGCACCGGCGAGATCGACGTGTATCTGACGAGCAACGCCAGCGCGGCATCGCCCGACTTGATCAATAATTACGGGTTTCAGCTCCAGATCACAAACGACGGAACGGACGGCACGCAGCTCGCGTTTTCGACCAGTCAAAACTTTGGGTACGTCTCCAACACGAGCCTGAATCCGGCTTACGTCTTCCTCGGCGACAGTACTGCTGCCCAGTCGGTTCCCCCGTTCATCGGCGGCCCTCCGACCCAGACGATGTATCCCAACGACACATTCACGGGGGCGGATTCTACCTTCAGCGGCAACCCAGTCAGTTTGAGTGCTGGCACCACCTATCTGCTGGCCGTTCTCTCGGTCACCGCTTCGACCCCGGCGCCGCCGATGGCCGGCGACTCGTTCACGATCAGCCTGTTGCCGCAAGTTGGAGACGGTTCGGCCAATACCAACCCGTTCACCTACTTCGACAATTTCAATTTCAACACCGGTACCGAAACCTCGGCAACGCAATTCACCAGCACATCCGGGGGTGTAAACGTCATCGCTGCCGCGGTTCCCGAGCCGGCTTCGATCGTCTCCGGGCTCACCACGCTCCTGGTCATGGGAGGCATGTACAGCGTGCGCCGCGTCGTCCGTCGTCCACGGCGTCAATAGCTTTCATCGGGCCAGGGCGCACGCTTGATGTTCACGCCCGTGGCGCGGTTGGATGACCGGCGATCACCCGGCAGCGGGGTTGCTCGTCCACTCACCGGGTTCCAGCCGATCTCATCGTCTTCCAGGAATCCAACGCCGAAGCGGCGCGCGAGCAGCTTGTTCCACGTTTTCGCGAACTCGCCGTGCTTGAGCGCGTTGAACCTCGACCGATTTTTGCCCGCGGTCGTCCGCGGGCCCGTGCTCTTCTGCGCATTCTTACGGTTCGCGTTAATCTGGAGCTGGGAGGTTGGCATCTCGAATTCTCCTCGCTGGTTTTCTGCGTTCGGCTTGCCCTGTTCAGGTATCCGGTTTCAGCCGATGAAAATACGCGTTTTCTTCGGGAACCGACAACGGATCGCTTTCAACGACCCGCTACTGATATGATCCACAGAAACGCGGAATTTGGTGCGTGATTCGCAAGGGATTTGGAGGGATTTCGCTGGTGGCGGTCCGGATTGCCGGATTGTCCCGGTTTTGTTGCGCTCGATCGAACGACGGCGCGAGCCACCGATTCCTTTCCCCCCCTTGTGAAGGGGGGGTTAGAGAGGATGGTTGGACCAGTCACTCACGTTCACGTGGGTTATCCTGGAAGCTTGAGGGCGTTCCGAGACAGTGCCAACAACCGGGAGGACTGGTCCATGAATCACTTTACCATAACCAAGTACGTCGGTCTGGATGTGCACAAGGACACGATCGTCATCGCTGTTGCGGAGCTCGGCCGGCAGGCGGGGCGGGTGGTGGGGATGGTGCCCCACGAATGGAAAGCTTTGAGCAAGGTACTCAACAAGCTCGGGCCGCGTTCCTCGGTTCACTGTTGCTATGAGGCCGGGCCAACCGGTTACGGGGTCGCCCGAGCCCTCAAGGCCGCGGGTTGGTCTTGCGACGTGATCGCTCCTTCATTGGTCCCCAAGAAGAGTGGCAGGCGGATCAAGACCGATCGTCGCGATGCCATTATGCTGGCCCAGAACCTTCGCTCTGGTGACCTGGTCCCGGTATACATCCCCGACGAACAGACCGAGGCAATCCGCGACCTTGAGCGGGCTCGACAAGACGCCAAGAAAGCCGAGCGGGTGGTACGGCATCAGTTGAGCAAATTCCTGCTGCGCAACAACCGGCGTTACCCTGGCAAAACAACCTGGAACGACGCGCATCGGGCCTGGATCGCCCAGGAGGTCTTCGCCGAGCCGTCCCAGCAATACGTGTTGAGCGACGGCCTGGCGGCGGTCGAGGCGGCGACCCTGCGGGTCACGCAGTTGACCGAGCGGCTGAGAGACTTCACCAAGGGCTGGCGTCTGGAGTCGCTGGTCACGGCGTTGCAAGCGCTGCGTGGGGTCGAGTTCGTGACGGCCGTGACGCTGGCGGCGGAGGTAGGAGACTTCCTGCGATTCGCGAAGGCGACCGATTTCATGGGGTACGTCGGGCTGATTCCGTCCGAGAATACCAGCGGTCCTACCCGGCGACAGGGGCCGATCACGAAGACGGGGAATGCCCATGTGCGGCACGTGCTAGTGGAATCTGCATGGCACTATCGGAACCAACCGCGAATCGGCAAGGCGCTGCGAGAGAGAAGCGTGGGAGTGTCGCCCCAGATATGCGCGATTGCGTGGAAGGCGCAGAAGCGATTGCACAACCGACTGCATCGTCTGATCGGCCGAGGGAAATGCCCGGGCGAGGCAGTGACCGCGGTGGCGCGTGAACTGGCGGGATTCGTATGGGCGATTGCCCGGGAGGTGAAACCGCTTGCGAGTTGATTGTCGTTTGGTCAGTGGAGCATCCTTGCAAGATTTCGCCGGCTCCACGCCGGCGACCGGGGGCTCATTGCCGCCCCCTGGACCCCGCTAGCCTCTCTCTGTTTCCGGTCTGAGGAACCCGAATCGAGGACCGGAATCATCCATATTCACCCACACGATTACGCGAAGAGCCATTATTTAAGGAGTCTTGAGGAGAGAGCCAAAGAGACCGGTCGCGTTGGCAGTACGGTAAGGAGGAATCCTCGGCCCCCCCTTAGGCCGGCCGCATGGAGGCGACCGACGCCTGTTGTTAGAGTAGAGGAAGCCTCTGTCGGATCGACCTCATGCCGGAACCAACCCGCGAATATCAGATTGATCAACCGTCGTAACGAAGCCCGACGCGGCCGGTCTTCTTGGCTCTCTCCAGGAGGAAGTCCCCGGAACAAGAGCCAAAAGAAGAGAAACCCCCTGTGAAACCCCCCGGCTCGTGGCCCTCGCCGGGGAACAGTCTTGGGGTTGGGACGATCGTCGATCGTCCCAACCCCAAGGCCAAACCAAGAAAAACCTGGTGGCGACGGGTTGACAGGTCCAACCATACCAGGGGGGGTGGGCCCCGCGCGACCAGGTAGCACTGCCCTTGTGCGCAGGGGCAAAGAGGGCGGGGCCCGACGCTTGAGAATCGAAGAATCGAAAGCTCGCGACGGCCGTGTGGCTGGCGGTGCCGCGCCCACCCCCCCAAACCCCCCCTTCGCAAGGGGGGAAAGGACTGCGAGAGCGGAGTGTCTTCCCGATCAGCGATTTCGGATTTCGGATTTGACGCTTCGGACTCGGGTTTTCACCGGGCGCCGGGCCGTCTCGGGGCCGCTCTGAGCTTGGCGAGCATCAGAGCCATCTCGCGAGGCAAATGGCGGGCGCCGGCGAGCAAGACCGTTCCGGAGATCAGCAGGGCGGGAATCACAACCAGCATGCCGGCGGTCACGTTTTCGGGGTCGCGGCCCGGCTGCTGAACGGGTACGGCGCCCACGGCGGCGAGCGCCTTGCCGAAACCCGTCGCCATGCTGTCCGGCTGACCAAAGGTGTCGACCACCCACCCCATCAAATGGGGCGACCAGATGTCGCCCAGAAGATGAACGGCCGTCAGTGTGACGGCACAGGCGACCGCGCGCATATTGGGCATCACGACGCTCGAGATGATCGTGTAACACGGCACGATGTTCAGGAACATCACGGCTTCGGCGAGGAACAAGCCGCCCAGAGTCCAGGAAAAGCTTCGCGCGTAGATCGCGGTCAAGACGCAGGGAATCGCCCCGAGCATCGCCAGCCCCGGAACGATGAAGAGCGCACCCGGCTTGAGCTTCGAGGACCAGCCGGCCAGCCAGCCGCCGGCCGCCGTGCCGGCGACCGCTGCGACCAATAGCGTGAGGGCCAGCGGCGAATCGACCTGGGCATCCGTGAGGTTCTTGACGACGGTCAGAAACGTCCGTGACCAGTACACGAGACCCGCCAGGGCAAACGACGAAAATGTGATTCCAAAGACCGAGTACGTGAACGAAGAATTGACCATCAAGTCGATGTAATCCTCGCGGCTTGGCCCCACTCGCTCGTGCAGCCGCAGCCGCTCAAGGTCGACGTGCTCACTCAAGCCGCGCACCGGCTCCGGGAGCACTAGCGCCAGAAGTGCCAGCAGAATCCCCGCGCGCCTGCCGCGAGAAAAGCCGTCTGCCATGTTGTCATGTGGGCGAGGGCCCCGCCCAGGCTGAGACCCAGCCCGGCACCCAAAGGCACCGCCAGGAAATAGATCGCCAGCCCCCAGGCACGAACCGGACGGGGAAGGATGTCCATCAGGATCGTGAGCGCGGTGACCTCGAAAGCCGCTCCACCCACGCCAACCAGGACCCGGGCCGCCTGAATCTGGTCGTACGAGCCCGCCAGCCCGGTTGAGACCGCCGCCAGACTCCAGATCGAGTATCCGACCGCCAGGAGTCGAGGCCGCCGGTACCGGTCGACCACGTAGCCGATCGGCGGGCTGGCCAGGGCCAGACCAAACAGCAAGATGGTCGAGATCCATCCGGCTTGCGTAGCGGAAAGCGCGAGCTCCAGGCGAATCTGCGACAAGACCGCCGTCAGGAGCCAGCGGTCGATCGAGACCAAGAGGTACATCACGAAAAGGAGCGCAACCACGCCCCAGGCCCAGCGTGGAGCGGCGGACCCAAGCACGGAAGCGCCGGGCGAGGCGATCGGAATCCCCTGCCCAGCCGCCGGCGGCGACGGCGGTACCGGTGCAGACTGGGCGCTCGCTTGCTCCACGTTTCCAGGTCCCAACGCGGCATAGCCGCAACGAAGCACGAAATCCGCAATCTCAAATCCGAAACGATGCGCGCACCACGCGGTGATGTTGCGGAGTCAGAATCGAAAGAATCACTTCTTGGACTGGTCGGGATTCTTGAGTGTTTCCAGATAAGCGATCAGATCGGCGAAATCGTCGAGAGTCAATCCCTGAGCCAGGCCGTTGGGCATCAAGGAGACGTCGCTGCGCTTGCGCTCGTCGATGTCGGCCTTGGGGATCCGGATCGACTTCGCCTCGGCGTCGCGGATCTCGACCGAGTCGGATGTCTCGTTGCGCACGATGCCCGTCACGATGCGGCCGTCGGCCAGGGCGAATGTCGTCGACTCGAATCCCGAGGAGATCTTGGCAGAGGGATACAATACCGACGCGATCAGTTCGTCGCGCGGATACTTGGCGCCGACGGATGAGAGCTCCGGGCCGACTGAGCCCCCTTCCTTGCCGACAGTATGGCACTTGTTGCAGGCCAGTCCCTTCGCGTCACTGAAGAGCGTGCGACCTCGGGCGGCGGTCCCCTTGCCCTTCTGCGCCGCGCGCGGTAGGTCTCGGGGTTGAAGGCTTCCCGCGCCGGGGCCTTGAGGAACGCGTACTCGGCCGTGGCCGTCACGGCCACCGCGAACTGCCAGGGGCCGCCGCGGTTGCCACAGCGAACGAGGACCGAATTGGGTCCTTTGGCCAGCGTGACGTTGAATCGCGCCTGGTCATGCGCAAAGCCGCGCCGGTCGGCGAAGTCGTACACCTGCTTGCCGCTCAACCACACCGTCAGGGTGTCGTCCGAGCCGATGACCATTTCGGCTTTCCGCTCAGACGGGCTCTCGATGACGGCGTAGCCATAGGCCACACGATCCTCCTCCGACGAATAGATTCGGCCCAGATCGATTTGCCCCTGCGTGTCCACGGCCTGAGCCGTCCGCCAGGCCACGGTCTTGCCGTCGGCCCCTTTCCATTTCGCGGAGAGATCGACCGACTTCTCCGCGTGCAATTCGGGCGGGGCGGCGATCGGGAACGGTCCGAGCAAGTGCCAGCTTGTCACAGGCACCACCCCGACGTAGATCGCCCGCAGCGCGGGAATGGCCCCGGGGGGAAGCTCGTGCCGCCCCGCAAGCTGGTCGAGCACCGGGGCCGCTTGATCGCGAAGGTTGGCGAGCGCCGTCGCAGAGGCTTGGCGCAGGTCCTGGTTCTTGTCGGTCAATCCGCGCAGATACACCTGAAGAGCCCGGATGTCGGGCAAAGCCGCCAGGGCCATGCCGGCGTCGAACCGTGATTCCGGGGTGTCCGATGCCGCCATCAACACCGGAATCGCTTCCCGATCGGCCAGCACCCCCGCGGCGGCGATCGACCGGTTCCGGACCGGGACGGCGGGGTCGATCCACAGAGGTCGAAGGGCCCGGATCACTTCGACCCGAGCCGGCTCGTGGTTGTCCTTGACGATCGCAACCAGCGCATCGACTGCGGCGGATCGAACGTCGGGCGCCGGGCTCTTGAGCGCTCGGAGCAAGGGCTTGATCGACCTGGCATCCTTCAAGCGTCCCAGCGCGGCGATCACCCGCGGCGTCCGATCGATCAAAAGCGACTGATCGTCCAGAACCTGACCGAGGACCGCGGCGGCTTCTTGCGTGCCGATCATCTCGATGGCTTCGAGGGCCGCATCGCGCAGCGGCTGGTCGGCGCGGCGGTCGCGCAGGGTGGCGGCCAGGATGACGAGGGCCTCTGGATCGGCGAATTTGCCGAGGCCCACCGCGATCGAGCGCTTGACTTTCGAGTCTTTCTCGACGGTGAATCGCTCGCGGAGAAGGCCGCGAGCATCGCGGTCGCCGGTCTCGATCAAAGCAAGGGCGGCGGCGTTCCGGATCGATGCCGATTGGTCGGCGACAAGCTCGCGGATCGTCGCCATCACTCGCGGCGTGCCTTGCCAGGCGATGGTCCTGGCCGGCGGCTTGTGCGAGGCCGGCTGGGTGCCCCACCACTTGCTGTCCCAGGGCGGCGGTTTCTTGTAGCTCTCGGCCAAGTACAGGAGGGCCTTCGTGCGCTCCTCAACCGGATGCTTTGCCGACGAGGCAAAGGCCGTCAGCCTATTCACGGCGACTACGTCGTACACTCCCTCCATCGCCAGCAAGACGCCGGCGCGGACCCCTTTACTGCGGGAGTCGAGTCCGACGGCGGCCGCACCCCAATCGTTGATGCGCCAGAGCGCTCTGCGGGCGGAGTAGGCGAGGAACGGGTCGGTGTCCTCGAGCAACGGGAACAAGGCGGGGATCGCCTCTTTTCCGCCGATTCGCCCCAGCGCAATTGCCGCCTGGAGGCGGACGGCGGGTTCCTTGTCCTTGAGTAGCTTGACGAGCGGCTCGAGCGCAATGGGCACCGCCCGCTCACCCAGGGCGCGGGCAGCCTGGCTGCGCAGGCCGGCATCCGGTGACTTCAGGGCCTCGATCAAGGGATAGCTCGCCTCGGGGGTCGCACCCGCAAGCGCGTCGACAACCCAGACAAGATGCCGCCGGGCGATGGGCGGTGTCGAGGGATTGGCAAGCGCATCCGTCGCAGCCAGGAGGGCCGGTTTCCCGCGGCGAATGAGCGCCGTCTGGGCACGGAACCGCTCGTTGAACGACGGGTGGTCAAGCTGGTGGATCTGCGCGGAAGGGGGTTCAGAATCTTTGCCGCGCGGGCGGGTTTTGACTTGATCCGCGGCCGAGTACGTTACGGCATAGACTCGCCCCAGTTCTTCGTTCTTGTTTCCCCAGCTTCCGAGCGACCAGTCGGCGACGTAGAGGGTTTTGCCGTCGTGAGACAAGGCCAGATCGAGCGGGCGGAAGCTGTCGACGGAGCCGGGTTCGACCAGGTCGAACTTGTCGGCGATCTTGAAGCTGGATCGATCGGGCACGAAGCGAAAGCCGCGAACGACCCGCTGGCCCCACTCGGCCCAGAAGAGACAGCCCCGGTATTTCTCGGGCCAGACATCCTCGCCATAAAACACGCCGCCGCAGGGAGAGCCGCCGCCATATTCGGCGATCCGCGGGAGCATGCGGTCGGTGCGGTCGTGGTAATCGAAGGGATAGCCGTAGTAGCCGCCGTCGATGTGATGCGTGACCCTGGTCCACCACCCCAGGCCGTCGTCGGTGTTGTCATAGGTGAAGAGATTATCGCGATCGTCGAGGTTCGGCTCGAGATGGTTTCTCGTGCCGGTCGAGAACACCTCGATGCCGGTGCCGTCGAGCCGGCACCGCAAGACTCCGCCCCCCACGACCTGGACCGTGCGACGGTCGGGGCCGGTCGCTTTGGGCACACCCTTATCACCGACGGAGATATAGAGGTACCCGTCGATACCGATCTTGAGGCCGGAGACGATGTGGTCGTTGAAGTCGTTGGGAGTGCCGGCGGGTACGCCCAGGTCGGTGAAGAGTTCTTTGCGATCGTCGGCCTTGCCGTCGCCATCGCGGTCGCGAAGCACGGTGAGATGAGGCATGTTCATCACGTAGAGCGCACCATCGTGCCAGACCATGCCGAAGATGGCGCAGAGCTTGTCGGCAAAGACAACCGGCTCTTTGCCGTCGCGGAACAAGAGGATCCTGTCGATCGGCTTGGTCGCCGGCCCGACCTGATCCATGGGATCCTCTGCCACGAAGAGCGACCCATCGGGCGCCGTCGCAACCTGGCAGGGATACTCGACGGCGGGCACGGCCGCGACGAGGCGAATCGCAAACCTGTCGGGGACCTTGGGCATGTCGGCGTGGGCCGGCGAGATCGAGTGCGCTGCGATCCAGAGAGCGGCGATGAGGAACGGATGACGAGAAAGAGTTGGTGACGGCCTTGTAACTGGCGGTGCCCCGACCACCCCCCCTAACCCCCCCTTCGCAAGGGGGGGAAAAAGACGCGACGAAACCCGGGAGAACGCGCAGGCTCGTTCTGATCGGCCCAGGCGGAGGGTGGTGGGTGGAATGCATGAGCGACGTACACCACGATCAGGGTTGGGGGGGGTCATTCAGGCGGGAAATTGCACGGAGATTATAGCCCGTCATCCGCAACGCCCGCAATCCGATGAGTGGCTTGCAAATGACGACGGATTGAACCGGGCGCGTCCGGCGGGTATGATTCAGGTGACGATCGATGTCCCAAAGTAACTGTACGCTCTCTCAGTTCACATCTCAGCCACAAGCGACCCAAAGGAGGCCGGCGATGCGAATTGTTTCATGCATGAGTGTATCGTCGAGCTTGAGCCTCGCGCAAGGGTCACGGTAGCATCCGCGCCGCCAAGAGATTGCAGCGCGTATTTCCCGCGCCGTAATGCCCCGCGCCGGGTCAGGCTCGCATCGTGGATTGACCGATCGCCCCGATCGGGCGGCAACAATTGCGCCCCCTCTGGGCGTGGATCGGTCGCGCCAATTGAATCGATCTTCTTTTATACAGCTAGATATGAGAGCGATGATGAGACATTATCTACCCTTGAAGGAAAAGGTCCGCTCCCTGTGCGCGGAGCTGGGCGAAGACGACGGTCAGGATCCGCATTGGAAAGCGTTGCGCAAAGGGCGGAGGCGGCGGGCCAGACCGCGGGTTCCCGAGGTTGACCGCAAGGCTTGCCAGCTTTGCCGGCAGGTCGCCGTCACGCTGGACGGTGTGTTCGCCGACTGCGGTGACGGCGTGCTTCAAAACCTGCACGTCGCCAGCGTGTCGCCGTTTCCTGACGCCTCACGGCTTCTGGTGACGGTGTCTTCGGTCGACGGACGGCCCGCAACGGAGGCCGGGCCGGAGGTCGTGATAGAACACCTCAATCACGCCAGCGGCCACCTCCGGCGCGAGATTGCGTCGGCGGTCACGCGCAAGCGCGCACCCTTATTGCTGTACCGGCTGGCTGAGCCCGCGCTCGCACGGGTTGATGCA
The DNA here is from genome assembly GCA_963781785.1 of uncultured Isosphaeraceae bacterium. Classification (GTDB taxonomy): domain Bacteria; phylum Planctomycetota; class Planctomycetia; order Isosphaerales; family Isosphaeraceae; genus CAWAHD01. The sequence goes on from CAWAHD010000002.1 coordinate 5,116,786, forward strand.
TGAAGAAGCATGACAGCCGGGCATGGCTGAGTACGTCCGTTCTCTTGCTTGTGATCGTGGGACTGACGCATGTCCTGGTCGCAAAGCAGCGTGATGAAATGCGCCTCAGGGCGGCGCTCACGCTCTTTGAGAATCGAGCGCACGAGGGGATCTACGGCGACTTGAGCATCTGGCGACCGTCAGTCACAACTTTGAATTGGGCCGACGGCGCCCCTCTGGAGGAAGTGATCGGACAGATCACGTTGATCACGAATCGACCGCGTACCTCGGGTATCGCGATGTCCTGCGGTAGGCAGCCGCCAGCGGTCGATCATTCACTCAATCACGACTCTCCCGGGTTGACCCGATTGCTCAGGCTCCTCGATCGTGATCGAGCGGTCCAGGAAGGCGCGGATCGTCTCGGCGTTGGTGCGCAGGTGCTTGGTGACCTCGGTGATCGAATATTCACTCCGTCCCGGGGCAAATATCAGAGGCAGGAGGATTTGATCGGCCGAGTGAGCGTCGACGGCGGCGTCGACCGCCTCGAAGGCAAGTAGCTGCTCGACGGCTTCGTCGGCGACCTTTTCCGCGGGCTTGCCGCGCTCGCCCAGGCCCACGAATGTGGCCGGTGCCGTGTGTTCGTGCTCTGCGAAGAGGCAAAGCGCCGCCCCCTGCCCCGGGCTGGGCCAGCGCACGAGGTCGATTTCCACCGTGAGGCGGTGCTTTGCCAGTCGGTTTTCGGCCCGGCTGCGCATCCGGTGGGCGATCTCGTCACGCAGGTTGGCAACCCCCGCCACTCCATGCAGCCGTTGCAACGGGCCGCGGCTGGCCTGAACGAAAGGACGAGGTGCGGCGGGTTCGATGCAGGCTTGCAGCTTGCCGCCGCCGCGCGGATAAAAGCCGGCCGAGGGCATCGTGAGTTTCACCGGCATGCCGATGGCTGCCAGAATAGCGCACCACGTGGTTTGCAGGAACGGAAACGGGGGCGCCTTGGGGTTGAACGTGCCGCCCGTGAGCGTCAGATTCGTCGTGGAATCCGCACGCAGAGCAATTGGGAGGTGCAGAGTTTGCAACACGAGGCCGGTCGAGCCGGCGGTCCCGATGTCGACGGACAGGTCGCAGGGTGTATATGCGCCGGGGGTGAACGTCAGCTCGCGAGCGCCGATTCCGCCGCCTTGAACTTGGGCTTTGCCGATGGCCGCGGCGGCTTCGAGGGCCTTCTGGTGCTGGGGACGCAGCCCGGGCTGGGTGCGGTTGGCCCGGACCTTGACCATGCGAAACGGCCGGCCCGTGAGCAATGAGAGTGTGAGCGCAGTCCGGAGGATCTGCCCTCCGCCTTCGCCCTGCGACCCATCCAGCTCGATTTTGGGTTTTGGATCCACTTCAAGGCTTCGGCTTGGGTTGGCTGGGCATTTGAGCCGGACCAGTGGCAGGCGGGAGGACGGCCGCGTCGGGTGGCAAGGAGTCGCTCCGGGGCATCTCCGGAGCCGGCGCGGCGGGCTTGGCGGGCGCCGGGACGTTGGCCGGCCCCAGGATTTTTCGGAGAAAACTGGGGCGTTCGGCTGCCTTCGATCCACGGTCGTTGGGCCCTTGTCCCTGCCAGTTGCGGGATGCCCAGATCAGGATCAGCTTCTCGAGCCGCTGGTCGCTGTGAGCCACGGCCTGGGTGAAAAAGAACGTTCCGAGGCTGCGCTTCTGTTCGGGCCGGCAGCCGATCACTGCGATCTGGCCGGGCTCGACGACCATGGTCGTGGTCAGCTCGCGAAACGTCTCCTCCTGCTGCCCGTTGTTGATCCGGAACTCCTGTGGGCCGATCGGGGCGGCGGTCGGAAGCGCCGAGAAGGTGCGCTGAATGGGCCCGTGGTGGATCTCGGGAGCCAGCCGCAAAGATACGTTGTTGGCCGCTTCGTGACGGGCTGTCACACGGAAATAGCCGCTGACGTCCTTGTAATCGTTGCCGAAGATGCTACTGCCCCGGTTCATGAGCAATGTGGCTTGCTCGACAGCTTGGCTGACGCTGATCAAAGTCGGCTCGCCACTCTCGACGTAGAAGCTGGTCGGAGTGACCTTCTGAGAATTCGTCTCCTTGAGGATCGCCTCGAGCTCCGGAGGAAGCTCGCCGATGATCCGGCCGATCCGGAGCCCGTTGACTTCCCAGGCGCGGCGGTCCTTGGGAGGAATCATTTGCTCGTCGGCTGCCTTCCAGACGACGTCGCGGATCACCGGATCCGCAAAGGGGCGGCTCAAGATCGCGACTTTCAACAAGCAGCGTTTGGGCTCGATCAGCTCACCGCTATGTCCGCCGACCCGGTTGAACGTATTCCCCAAGCCCTTGCCGTCTTTATCGAGCGTGCAGCCCGCGACGAAAAGGAGAACTGCCGAAGCAGCGGCCGCCAGGAACAAGACCCAGACGGGCGCCCGGCTCTTCGAGTCCATGGAGAGGAATCCTTTCCTCGATGCCCCGAACGACGTCGTTCCCGATCGCGGGGGGTGAAGTCCATGACCTGTGCGGTCAAGGAATTCAGCAGACTGTCCCACCAAAGGGTCACTTCCGCGCCGACGGTAAGGCGCTGGACCGCGCTTCCCTGCGCGGTCCGATTCCGCTCGATAGGGAATCGAGCGGAATCTTAGGACGATTTGTCCGGCCCGTCAACGGCAACTCAGCGCGGGTTCGATCGTCACTGGAAGAAGCTGCGACTGCAACCTGGAAATGACCGAATGAATGGGATACACTCGACAATGGTCCGCGGTCGGCTCGCTGACAGATCAAACTGGCTGGTGCAAGCGTCGAGGGCGACGAGAGATCGAGGCCCCGGATGTTAACGATCAAACTGACATGCCCGTCGTGCGGTCGATCCACGGAAGCGAGCGAGCGGGTGGTCGGCAAAGAGGTACGTTGTTCGTGCGGCACCAGTTTTCGCGTGATGGGCTTGAAACCCAGCGAGCCCGCGGCGCCCCAATCACGATCCCAGCCGGCGGCGCCGCTATCTCAAGCGCAGCCGGCCGCTGCGAGTTCCAGTCGGCCTCAGACCCGATCTCGCCCGGTTGCTCCGCCATCGAACCCGCAGCAGCAGGAATTCCGGCCCCGGCCGGCCGCTGCGCCTTCGAATCGCCCGCAACCTCCTCCGCCCCGAGCTCAGGAGTTTGATCCCCCTGAGCGCTATACCTTGCCGGGCCGTCCGGTACCCAGGCGAGCGCCAGCCGCGCGGCAGGGCGGAACGCCTCCGTGGGCTTACGGAGCCATCGGCGGTCTCGGGGTGATGTCGCTCGTCCTGGTGATCGTCTTGATCCGAACGATGATACCGCGTCCAGGCCCACCTTCGCGTGGCGTTGATGGCGAGCGGTTGGTGGCGGCGCGGGCGGAACCGTCGGGGGATCCCGATTCGTCCGACCTGTCGCGGGCGCACCGGGCCAGCGCCGGCGCCCTGTCGACCGCCGAGATCGTGGCGCGGTGCGAACCGTCGGTTGCCCTCATCAAGGGAAAAGCGTCGATCGGGACCGGTTTCCTGGTCCGGCGCGGGGTCATCGCGACCAACGCTCACGTGATCGAAGACGAGTTTGTTTCCAGCCTGGAGGTCCGATTTCCATCGGCCCCGGAGCCGAAAAAAGGCCCGATGCGCCAGACTCCTGTACGAGGATCGAAAGCGCGACCTGGCCTTCCTCGCCATTCAGAGTGAGCTGCCGGCGCTCGAAGTGGCCCCGAACTACAGGTTCCTCAAGGGCGAGGACATCACGGTGATCGGCAACCCGGGACTCGATGCAGAGACCGTGCTCGAGAATGCCATCAGCCGGGGAGTGATGAGCTCGAAGTCGGTCATCGAGGAGATGGACTACTATCAGTTGAATATTTCGATCAATCCCGGCAACTCGGGCGGACCGGTTTTTGACTCGGGCGGCCGGGTCATCGGCGTGGCGACACTCAAGGCGAGCAAGGCGGAGGCTGTGGCTTTCTGCATCCCCGTTGACGACGTGAATCTGGCCATGAAGGAGGTTGGCGCGGCCCGCCCCGAGATCACCTCCCGCCACCGTGTCGAGGTTGCCTTCCGCCTCTTGACCAACGCGGGGGTCGTTTACACGATCGGGCTGGAGATCCGCAACGCGGTGATCCGGAGCTCTCCCATGGGCAACATGAACCCCACGCAGCTACCCACCGAAGAAACCAAGAAGTTCAATGAGATCTTGACCAAGCTCGACCAGAAACTGTTCTCGCTCGTCGACGCCGAGCTTCCCTTCATCCGGAAGGACCCGGCGCTGGGCGAGGTCACCCGGCAGCGGTTTCAAGACATCGCGGGCAACTACAAGAGCATGAAGGATCTCTACCTGAACCCGGGCCGGGCGGCGCATGACTTTGCCTTCCAGATTCAGAGTCTCAAAGAGCAGCACCTCCGGCTGATCGAGTCGCTCGCGAACGACCTCAAGGTCGAGGTTCCTCAGGAGTTACTGGCGATTTTCAAGCGGGGTCCGATTGCGGGTTCCGGTCCGACGATGGTCGCGGAGCTGGTTCCGGCGCCCTTACAGCCTCGGTTCCGGGTGTTTCGTCCTCCCGGCATGGGTCCGCCGGGCCAGCTCGGGCCCAGGCCGCCAGGGATGATGGGTCCGAATCCCGCTCTCGATGCCCAACGACGTGCACAGCAGCGAATGCAGGAGATGCAACGGCGGCAACAACGCGGAATGCGGCGTCCTGGTGCGCCATTTTGATGTCGTGCGGGTTCGATTTCGTCGCGCCGTTTTTCGACGCCTCTGCAAGGGAACTTCGCTCGTTCGTGCCGCCGGGACCGCCCCCCGATCCCTTCCTTCGCGAGGGGGCGCAGCGCGGGGTCATCGAATCGCTTTCTGCCATTCGGTTCGCAAGCGTCGCAGCCGCGTGACGACGTCCGGATGAGCCCGCGCCAGGTTTGTCGTTTCCGACGGGTCGTCGCGGAGGTTGACCAGGAACGGACCGGCGATCCGCTCACCGGGGGCCCGGCGGGTCGTGTCCATTACGTCAACGAGCAGCTTCCAGTCGCCCTCACGCACAGCCCAGCCGCCGCCGGACTGCCAGTGCAAGACGCCATGAGGCGAGGCCGCATCGGCCGATCGGATCACGGGCACCAGGCTCTTGCCATCCAGAGCCACATCGGGGAGTGGAACACCACAAAGCTCGGCGATCGTCGGCAGCCAGTCACAGCCGTAGGCTATCTGAGAGCGGACCTGGTTGGCTGGAAGGCGCCCCGGCCAGCTCACGATGGCCGGCACGCGGATCCCTCCTTCAAACAGGCTGAACTTGGCGCCGCGGTACGGGCCCGCACTGCCGCCTCCGAAGTGGGCGCGCTCTTCGGTGGAGTGGCCATGATCGGACTGGGCGATCACGATCGTGCGCTCGGTCAGGCCCAGAGCGTCGAGCTTTGCCAGGAGCCGCCCGATTCGCTCGTCCATCGTCGACAGGAAGGCTGCGTAGAGATTGCGCGGATACTTCAAATGGGCGTAGTGCTCCAGCCACTGGGGATCACCCTGATAGGGATAATGCGGCTCGTTGATCGCGAAGTAGAGGAAAAACGGCCGGTTGCGCTGAGCGTCGAGAAACCGGGCTGCCTCCTCGACCATCAGATCGGCGAAAAACCGGCCCGGCGCCTGGACCTCGCGGCCGTTGCGCTCGAGGTCATGCTGGTTGGGCCCGTCCCAGTAGAAGAAATGTGAGTAGTTATCGATGCATCCTCCCATATGACCGAACGTGAAATCGAATCCCTGGCCCAGCGGCATGGTTTCGGGGGAGAAGCCGAGGTGCCACTTGCCGACGTGTCCGGTGGCGTACCCGGCCGGCTTGAGCATCTCGGCGATCGTGATTTCCCGAGTGGGCATCCCGGGCTGGCCAGGCCGCGACGGGGCATTCGAGGGCATGCCGGCAATGACCGGATGGCGGCCCGTCAGAAGGCCGGCTCGAGACGGCGAGCAGACCGGCGCCGCCGCGTAGAACTGCGCGAACCGGACTCCCCGCCGCGCGAGCGCGTCAAGGTGGGGCGTTTCGATGTCGGTCGTGCCGGCCGCCCCGAGGTCGAGGGTACCCTGGTCGTCAGTCATGATCACGACGACGTTGGGGTGGTCTCTGTCGGAGGTCTTGAGAGGTTGAGCTTGCACAAGCGCTCCATTTCCCAAGGTCTCGGCGAGCGGTTTTCCCTCCCTTGCGAAGGGGGGGATAGGGTGAGCTGATGAAAAGTTGGTGTTAGCCGGCCCGGCGGGATCGGCTTGTGGGCGGCGTTTCTGTTGCGCTCGATCGAACGACGGCGCGAGCCACCGATCCCTTTCCCCCCCTTGCGAAGGGGGGGCCAGGGGGGGTGGCGCTGGGGCCTTGGACATCGAGGAACGAAGAGCGCTCGACGGCCTTGTGACTGGCGGCGCCGCGACCACCCCCCCTAACCCCCCCTTCGCAAGGGGGGGAAAAGGGCGCAACGAAATCCGGGGGAACGCGCGGCTCGCGAAAGGCCGACTTTTCATCAGCCCAGGGTTAGGGGGCGTGGTCGTGGCACCGGCACGCACTTTGCCGCGAAGGAGTGTCGGGGTTCTCGCGGCACCAGTCATTGCGGCCGCCGCGAGCATGCTCACAACGACGGCTCCAACGGCTGAGCGCACGGGGGTTCCTCCAGGAATCCGGGGGTGACGCAAGGCAGTCTCTCGACGCAAGAGTGTCGACGTCTCGCAGCCCCGCCTTCACTCCGGATCAATGCCCAGCTCTCGAAGCCGTACGGCCAATGCGGATCGTGGGTTTTCCTTCGACGGGATACCACAATAAGTCGCCCGCCACAAACACGTTGGGGTCGTCGAGGAAGAGTGCATCCACTCCTCCCTTGATTGTGACGATCCACTCGTACTGCAAGGTGTTTTCGGCCATCGGAAGTCCATCGCTGTCGGGATATTCGATCGCCGGGCGTTCAGAAACTTGGAATGCGGTCGTCATGATCGTCGAGGCCTCATGGGACGATCCGGGAATCAGTTCAGCTTGCATTATCTCACAGGCTCAACCACCTGGCCAGGCACGGTGTGGCCCGGGTTTGAATACGCGCTTTCGCCCGCAACCTGGGATACGATGGTCGACGGCGCGACAGTACCGCACGTGGGAATGAGATTCACGACGCAGGGAGCTTGCGACCATGACGTCTCCGGCATCCGCGTCGGTCGTCCGGCAGATCGGGTCGCTCTTCGAGGGCAGCTCGGTCGCCGGCATGTCCGACCGGCAACTCCTGGACCGCTTCATCGGGCAGCGAGACGCGACCGGCGAGTCGGCGTTCGCCGCCTTGGTACGACGTCACGGACCGATGGTGCTCGGGGTCTGCACTGATTTGCTTGGCGATCGACACCACGCCGAGGACGCCTTCCAGGCGGTCTTCCTGATCCTGGGGCAGAAGGCGCGTTCGATCCGCGATCCCGACCTGCTGGGTAACTGGCTCTACGGCGTCGCCCTCCGAACATCTCGGTGCTCGAGGATCCGGTTCGTCCGCCGCCGCAAGAACGAGGAGGCCGGCTCCATCCTGCACGCCAGCTCGAGAGTTGCGGTCCCATCAGCCGAGCAGTCGTTCCTCGCAAGCGAGCAGGCTGAGTTGCTCCACGACGCGATCGAACGCTTGCCGCGAGCCTTCCGTCTGCCGGTCGTTTTGTGCTACATCGAGGGACTCACCGTCCATGAGGCAGCCCGGCGGCTCCATTGTTCGCACGGTACGATTCGCAGTCGGATGGCGCGGGCACGCGAAAAACTCAGGCGCGGCCTCATCCGACGGGGCGTCATCCTGCCCGCCGCCGCAACGGCCTCGGCTCTGTTGCCCCGCTCGGCCTCGGCGTCGGTCTCATCCCACCTGTGCGAAACAACCGCGCGCGCGGCAATCCAATTCGCGGCCGGCCAGACCGCCCCGCCCGTGGCGGCGGCGCTGGCCCAGAAGGTGCTGCGATCCATGGTGTTCCAGAAAATGAAGCTCGTCTCCCTGATGTTGTTGTTCCTCGGCACGGTTGCCACGGCGGCCGGCTATCTGACCCATGCTTTGGCGGCCAATCGCGAGCCCAGGAATCCCGCGACTGTTCGGCAAATGCCGGTCGCGGCGCAACCGGATGACGCCAGCCAAAAGCCGGCTCCGGGGCGGATGTTCGTGGTTGGCCGCGTGCTCGATCCACAAGGAAAGCCGGTGCCGGGTGCAACGGTGATGGTCTCTGCGCGCGCCAGGTTGTCGCAGACTGCCGTCGGTTCGGAACGACTGTCTGCGACTGTGATCGGGCACGCGGACGCCGACGGTTCCGGCCGGTTCCGGCTTGACGCGCCGCGCACGTCGTCCTCGCGAAACGACGAGGTGGCGGCGATTGCCCTGGCACCTGGGTATGGAGCCGGCTGGGTCACGATCGACCCTGACGCCGATCAGCCCGCGGCCGAAATCTCACTTCAGCCCGAACAGGTGATCGAGGGGCGTCTCTTCGACCTGCAAGGCCGGCCCGCGCAGGGTGTCGTCGTGTCCGTCTGGAGGATTGAGCGCGAGCTCGTTCACGGCTCACGTCAGATTCTGGGGAGTCGCACTTCCGAAGGTCCGAGCTACTGGCATGCTCGCGTCAACGACCTTCCGGCATGGCCCAAGCCGGCGACGACCGACGCAAATGGACGCTTCACCATCCATGGCGTGGGCCACCGGCTCAAGATAGGGCTCAACATCATCGACCCCCGATTCGCTCTCGACATGATCGATGTCGATACCGACGACACTCCGGCGCGAAATCCATGACGATGGCGCTGCAACCGGCCAAGATCTTCACCGGCCGCGTCACGTATGCCGACACGGGCGAGCCGGTTCCGCGTGCCCGTGTTCAAGTCTCCGCCGCGAGCGCGGGACGAGGGTACCGGTCGATCCAGTTCCAGACCGACGCCGACGGGCGGTTTCGTGCGAACCCGTCGCCCGGAGATCGCTTTGACGTGATGGTCGTTGCTCCCCCCGGGCAGATTTACCTCGGCACCCGCAAGAGACTTGAATGGCCCAAGGGTGCGGTCGAGCAGTCGATCGACGTGGCCCTGCCGCGGGGGGTCGCCATCCGCGGCACGGTCGTCGAGGAGGGTTCTGCCCAACCCGTCGCAGGCGCGCGTGTGGGCTTCACGGCACGTCCTCGGGCGGACGTCGATTACGGAATTGAGATCATCAAGGAATCTGTGACAGCAGCCGATGGATCGTTCGAGCTCGCCGTGGCACCCCGCGCAGGTATTCTCGCGGTGCTCGCCCCAAGCGAAGACTACGTGCGTCGAGAGATCGGCAATCGTGCGCTCTTGCAGGGCCAGCCCGGCGGTCGGCGCCAATATTCCCACGGCTTTCTCGCCTGCGACCCGAAACCAAGCGGTCCCGGACTGGAGGTCCGCGTCGCGCTTCATCGAGGCGTGACCGTAACTGGCTGCATCGTCGGGCCGGACGATCAGCCGGTGCAGGACGCGTGGATCATCAGCCGGGCCGTACTCCAGCCGAGTTCTTCAGCATGGCATACCTGGATCGGTTCCTATCACGGCGAGGCGCTGAACGGCCGGTTCGAGCTGCACGGCGTCGATCCCGACACCGACCTCGCCGTCTATTTTCTCGAACCGAAACGCAGGCTTGGTGCAACGATCCATGTGTTGGGAAAACCGGCCACCGGAGGACCAATGACCGTTCGGCTCGAGCCCTGCGGCACAGCCGTGGCACGGTTAGTCGACGCCAGCAACCGGCCGCTCGCCGGTTATCGCAACGAGTACCTGATCGCGATGATCGTCACGCCCGGAGCACAAACGGGAAGCCGCGCGCCCGCGGACGCCATGCGCCTGTTGGCGGACGAGGCTTTCGTTGCCCGGATCGACCCGATCAATTACGCGAATAATCCGGAGTCGGACGCCCAGGGGCGAATCACGTTTCCGGCTTTGATCCCGGGTGCGAGCTATCGAATCTACGATACCGATTCGGCCAACCGTCGGCTCCGCAAAGACTTCACCGTCAAGCCCGGCGAAACCCTCGACTTGGGCGACATCGTGATCGAAAAACCACGAGCGCGGTGAGGAGCTCGAACAAAAAATGCCTCTCCCCGCGGGAGAGGATGGCCGACTGCCGGGTGAGGGCCAGTTGGGTTGATAGCCGGAAGCACATGGGCCGTGGCGTAAGAGACCACGGTTCCCCCGCGATCCTGGTTCTCCACCATGTCCGAGCTCGACCGTCGAGGCCGGTATCGATCGTCGACAAGGGAAGTGCGCCACCCGGGTGATCTATCTGCGACCAATGATCTTTCCGAACCAGCCTACCGGCATCGCGCGCATCCGGTCGTACTCCCCTTTCCTGGCCACTTCCGTTGCGATCGCTTTCGCGACCCGATCCGTGAGCTGGTTTAGCTTTTTGACCTTTGTGTATTGCTCCAGCACGAGCTGCTCGCTCTTCGCCTGCTCAACGGCGAAGCACAACCGACACAGACGCTCGCGTGCCGATCAGCGGATGACCTTCCGGCTGAACGCCACGATGAACAGGCCCCACAGGAGCGTGCCCAGCAGCGACTCGGCAATCAACGGCAGGTTCATCCAGCCGTGCGCGGCACCTCGGATATCGCCGAAACCCGACGTGAACGCGGAGACACTCGTGAGCGCGCCGATCATGACGCGGTTGAGCAGGCCGTCGGCCGGACCGTCGAACGGTGGAGTCTCGACGTGGAGCAGATGCACGCCCCAGGCGTAAATCGCCCCGAAGCCGAACACGATCAAGACCGCCGCGCGTACGGCACGCATCGGATTGGTACCATAGCCGCAGCCGTGGTCCAAGAGCAGCCAGTCGGCGAAGCCTGCCAACTTGGTCCACGGTCTTCTCCAGGACCTTTCCTTGGCGCGGCGCTGGTTGACCTTAAACCGGTAGAACGCCCAGTCTTCATGCTCGTAGCGGTGCAGCCCCTCGAACACGCGCTTGAGAAGCCCATACTCCTGCATCGCTTGCGAGTGGTCGCCTGACTTCTCGCTGGCGATCCGGCCGTCGAGCTGTTCGGGCCGGACGAGGATCCGCTCGGCCAGGGCGTTGGTGAACGCGAACGTCTGGTTTTCGCCCTGCTCGATGTTTTCCAGGTACGCGAAGTCGTGGAACTTGACCTTCGAGAAATCGGTCAGCCCTTCGAAGCGCGTCTTGTCCGCCTCGAACTTCTTCTCGACGGTCGCGCCGCGGAACAGGAAGCTCGAGTGAAAGCGACAACCGCTGAGAGCAAAGCCTTCCTCGGCGTGGAGACTGCGCAGATCCGCTTCGCCGTCAAACTCGCATGCCTTGATGTTGACCCAGCCCTGAAAATGAGCTTCCCAGAATCGGACCTTCCCGATGAAATGGGTGCTGTCAAACACTAACGCACCGCGGAACCGCGCGCCGCTGCATCCGAACGAGCCTTGGACCGTCGTTCGGCGGATCTCGGCGCGGCCGAGAGTCGACCCATCGAACGAGAGGCCCTGCGCAAACGTCGCTCCGTTTAATCGGAGGCGGTCGAGCGTGCTGCGCTCGAATGCCACATTGTCGGCGAACGTCGCGTTGCGGATCTGGGGTTGGACGAGCGTGACGTCCTTGAAGATAACCGGGCCGCTGAAAGCGCCCTTCAGCACGAGACCCACGACCTTGACGCCGGTGATCGTCTCGCCGTCGTTGATTCGCTTGAGGGCCTCCGCCGGAGTCATCGTGGCTCGAGTCACGCCATGCTCGATCGCACGCTGCTCAGGCAGCGACGTGGAATCGTCTTCGTCCAGGGGCGTCTCTGATCGGACCTCGAGATCCTGCGTATCCATGGCTTTGGCCTGTTCGAGTAAGGCGTATGTTGACTCAGGAGTTTTTCGCTCGCGGTCGCGGTTTCTTCAAGGGCTCGGACGGAATCTCGGCCGTGGCGCCGGGGAAGATCGTCCGCGCCTGATCGATGAGCGTCTGGTAGCGCCCCGCGTAACGCGAGGCGAAGTGAATCAGCACCAGTTGCTGGACGTCGGCTGCGCGCCAAATTCAGCGGCCTGGGTGGCCGTCATGTGCCGGTGCTGCGCCGCATTAGCAAGCTGTTCCGTGGCGTAGAACGAGTCGCAATAAAGCCGCGCGGCGCCGCGTGCCAGCCGCAAGAGCGCCGGCCGCACCGCATCGCTCCAGGCCGTGTCGGTCACGTACGCGATACGCAGTTCCGGCGACTTCTGCACGAGCGCAAACGACAGGCACGGCGTTGTGTGGTCGACATGCGCAGCTTCCACGCACCAATCATCTGCCGCATGGATAACGTGCCCGGACCATTCGACTTCGTTGATCTCGGGTTTGGGAAACTTTTGCGAGCACTCGAGCACGGCCAACCGGATCGCACCGGGGAGAATCTCGTGAACGTCGATGACAACCTTCTGGAACGGGAAGAACTGGTAATCGTAGCTTTTGATCCTTGCGTAAACCTTGCGAATCGTCCCTTCAGGTCCATAAACAGAGAGGGCCTTGTCGCGGTCGAGGTTCGCGCGGACGATCCGATCGAAACCGATGAAGTGGTCGACGTGATGATGCGAGAGAAAGACCGCCCGCAGGTCGCTCAAGGTTCTCATATCGAGCGAGCAGTTCTCGCCGGCGTCGAACAGGATCGCATCGTCGCGCCCCGGATAATCGACGAGCAGGGACGGATCGCCGTTCGAGCCGTTGACAAGACGTGTGGTGAACATGGGGGCTGAGCCGTTCATGAGATCATGGTTCTCGGGGTAAGAGGCCGCCCCAGGGCGAATGAGCTCACTAGCGAAAATGAGCGTCTGCAAAGTCCATGAATGCCGTCCAGTCATCGCTCGTAACGTCATGCTTGCCGGGGCGATAGTGATAGCCGATCGTGCTCTTGACCAACTGGTTAGGCGCCGGCCGGGGCATTTCCGTGACGGCCAGGCCGTCGGTGCCGAGCAGGCGATAAACCGGGTCGGCTGCGAGCGCGGCCAGGAATTCTCCTTTGGGGTCGGCCCAGAGATCTTCCTCGGCCGAGCAGATCAAGACGGGACGGGGGGCGATCAAGGCGATCAGCTCGTGCTGGTCGACCGGCAGCTTTTCCTCGTGCGCGTTGTACTGGTGAAAATTGGCGCAGAACCAGTGGGGAAAGCTGGTGTTGATCCGCTCGACGGTCTCACCGAAGTCGCGACGGGAGAGAGCCGCTCCGCCGCAGCCTGAGTCGTTCGAGACGACGATGGCGAATCGTGAGTCGCTTGCTCCCGCCCAGAGCGCCGTCTTGCCGAGCCGCGAATGCCCCATGAGCACGACCTTTTTGCCGTCGATTTCAGGCGCCGTCACGAGGTAATCGAGGGCCCGGCTCAGGCCCCACGCCCAGGCGCCGATCGATCCCCACTCATCAGCGGCGGGACGAGTCCGGCCCGGTTGATAGAAAAGAGGGTGGATCCCGTTCTGAAACCCATCGTCGAAATCCGGGTCGATATCGCCGTAATACGCGGTCGCCAGCGCATAGCCGCGGGCCAGGATTTGTTCCACGGGCCACCGCGACTTCGCCGCACCGCGCGAGGCCTCGGGCGACTGGTGGTTCACGACTCCTTTCCTGGCATCGTTGCGCATCCACGCGCGGGAGAAGGTGATCCCAGGGTCGGAATGGATTGTGTGGTTCCCATCGAAATTCAGCCCGAGAAACGCGGGGACGGGGCGCGATCGATCTGCCGTCTTGGGCAGATAAAGCAGCAGATCCATGCGCGGACCGTCGGGCTTGTCGGAGAACAGGATCGACACCTGGCGGCGGACGGCTGTTCCACCCAGGGCATTCTTGTCTTCGGTGCGGGCCAGGTATGTGGGCCGGATCGGCCGGGCTGGTTGGGGGACCTTGCCGTAGACCTGAGACTCGAAAATGTGCAACAGCTCGGGCCGCCGCTCATGGAGCCACTGGGCACTGGACGTGATCTTTTGACCCGAGGCCGACACCAGCGGGTCGGGCAAGGTGTATGGCCCGACTTTGGTCTCGTCGAGATTGATCCGTGGCTCTTGCGCGAGCGCCTGGGCGCGGGCCAGCCGGATGCGATCGCCAGGACGAGCGCCGCGGCGAGGTGCGAAGCGATGATGGCACGTCGACGGGCATAGGGAGGGTGGTCCATGTGATTCCGTCTTTCGAAACCGGGGGAGGGGCGACGCCTACGGTCCGGCGCCCATGCGCTCGGCCATCTGCCTCAATATCGCACTGTCGGAGACCGGAATCCAGCAGTGCCCCTCGCGCGGGCTGAATGTGATCGTGCCTTCGAAAGGAGGCTGGGCGTGTGCGAGAAAGCCGTCGAGCAAGTGAACAGCGTTATTCAGGAAGTAGTCGTCGGCATCGCCGATCCAGATGTGAATCTTTCCCTTGAGCTTGGGGCCGAGCTCAGCCCAGCGTGATTCGAGCACGCGGCGGAGGTCGTACGATTTCCAGTGGGACGCGACCTTGTGGTCGATCGCCCCGGTGATCGGGTCCCAGAGGGGAACCGGTTGACCGCCCTTGCCTTTGGGTCCGTAGGTGGCGTTCCACGCTCCCCACTGGCCCCCCGAGAGCGTCCAGGAGCCGCCGCGCCCCAGTACGTTTTCAAGCTGGCACTCGTGCCGCATCGTGAACCGCACCTCGCCCGAGACGTCGCGGGCCGCGGGCCGTTCGAAGCCGTGAGGGCCGATGTACGCGTTCTCGTCTTCATAGATATTCACCAGCTCGAGAGAGCGGAAGTCGACGCTATCGGGGCAGAAGGACCAGGCGCCGTTGAAGAAATCCGGGTAGAAGACCTGCAAGGCCAGGGCGACCCAGCCGCCGGTCGAGCCGCCGTCGACCACACGGGCACGACCCTCGCCGATTCCGCGAAAATGGTCTTCGATGTAAGGGATGAGCTCGCGCGTGATCGCCGCGCCGTATGGTCCGTGATTGGCCGAGTCGACCTGGTAAGGGTCGCCCAGCGGGCCGGCGCCGTCCAGGTGGATCAGGATCATCGGCGGGGCACCTTCAGCCATCCAGGCCTGGTGGAATTCGGAGCCGGCGGCCATCATCGCGCCGACATCCGTGAACCGCGCGGCGTAGCCGCCGACGTGGACCCTCACCGGGTAACGGCGATCGGGGTGTTGAGCAAACTCCCGCGGCAAAATCACCCCCGCGCGAAGGTAGATCGCTCGGCCGTGGAAGTCGCTCAGGAGCTGCGAGCGAATCTTGAGATACTTGACGAGGGCGCGATCGGGGGGAAGCGTCTCGGCGGGTACCTGGTGCAAGAGCTCCAGAGCGACCGTGCCACCGGAGGCAGGGTCCAGACGAATCGTGGTCACCGAGCTATACAGGTCTCCCGGCGCGTTTGGGACGTTCAAGTCGGGATTGACGTGAAGCACGGCCTGGACAGCGTAGGTATCGGGCCGGAGCTGGCTCAGTTGAGCGATCGGGAACAGGGCCGAGTGGTTATCGAGCACGGCCACGCCGCCGGGCGCGAGGTTGTCGACATCGCGGCCCAAGACGGGGGCAGCGTCCTTGCCGGTCCTGCCGATCGAGAGCCGCGGCTCGCCCGAGCCGGGGCGGCCGAGCACGATCAGTAGCCGGCCCGATTGGACCTGCGAACCCGGCCCAGGTCGGCCGGCGCCGTTGCCTCCCTCACGGCCAAGCCTCACCGCGAATCGAAGGGCAGTCGGTGAGGTCTGGGCGGGCTCGGCGGCGATCAAGACCATCGAGCTGGCCAGCAAGCTGAAGACGAAGGCGCAGGCGAAGAAAACGCGATTCGAAGCCATGGGGCTCTCGCTCGAGACATGGTCGGACGACCGCGCCCTGCCGAGACACTCTCGCCAGGTAAAGACAGTCCAGGCATCAGCCCGAATTCCAGCCACATTCGGTCGGTCTCAATAGGTATTTCAACGGCCCATGCCAATTCACCGACACGCGCTCATCAGGACGGTATGGTATCCTCGTCGTGGTGCAGAGCGGAAGGGACAGCCGGCCGGGAATCTTGCGGGAAGGCAGGACGGCAACGTCCGATGACTCGAGACAATGGGTCGGGCGCCAGGCGCGGCCGGGCGGCTTGTCAGACGATTTCCACCGGGGCTCGAGCGGGCAGGCGCGAGCAGTCGCGGAAGTGGGTGACCCGGTCGCGGCCGCCTCGCTTGGAATGGTACAAGGCTTGGTCGGCCTCGTCGACGAGCGCGGCGGCGTCGGTGGTATCAAGTCCGATCGTGCCCACCCCCAGGCTCGCAGTGATCTTGCGGTGCGGCCAGGGCCGGCCGGCGATCGCCAGACGAAGGCGCTTGGCCACCTCCAGTGCCTCGTCTTCACTCGTCCCCGGCAGGAGGACGACGAACTCTTCGCCGCCGTACCGGGCGACGACGTCGTGAGCGCGAACGGCGGTCCGGAGCGTGGAGCCGGTCCAGTGCAGGACCACGTCGCCGGCCGGGTGTCCGAAGGTGTCGTTGTACTGCTTGAAATGATCGAGGTCGATCATGATCACCGAAAGCGGCGAGCGCTGGCGCTTGGCCTGGGCGAAGAGGAGGTAAAGGTCTTCACGGAATCGCCGGCGGTTCTTGGTCCCTGTGAGCTCATCGACGGCGGCCAGCTCGGCGAGTCGCTCGTTCTGGCGGGCGAGCTGGCCGTGAACCTTCAAGATGCGCTCCGCGATTTCTAGCCGGATTGTCAGCTCGTCGGGGTCGGGCGGCTTGGTGAGGAAATCGTCGGCACCGGCACGGAGCCCCTCAAGCCGGTCCTCGCGCCGGTCGCGGGATGTGAGCAGGATGATGTACGTGTAGCGGTCAACGCCGGAGGCCCGGATGCGGCGGCAGAGCTCGACGCCGTCGAGGCGCGGCATCATCCAGTCGGATATGAGCAGAGGCGCCTCACCGCTTTGCACGATCCGCCACGCCTCCTCGCCGTCGGCGGCCACAGTCGCCTGATGCCCGAGCCGCTCGAGCGTGCGTTGCAAGTAAAGGGCCGCCACGGCCTGGTCCTCGGCAATGAGGATCTTCATTTCTGGGTCTCAACAAGTAAGAGCTGTTCGAGGGCTGCTCGGACCTGGTCCCACGCGACTGCGAGCCCGGTGGTCAGGTCTGCCGCGGCAACCAGGTCGGCACCGCGGCCGGCGACCTCGAGATTGGTCGCAAGAGCGGCAAGCTGCACGGCTCCGATCGTGCGGCTGATTCCAGAGAGTGCGTGGGCATGAAGGGTCAAGCCGCGAACGTCGCCGGATTCCAGGGCCATTTCGATTCCGGCGATCGAGTGCGGCGCTGATTCGAGGAATGTCTCGGCCAGCTCGCGAGCGAAATCATCATCCCCCTGGCATATTTCGTTCAATCCCACGACGACCGACTGCGAGTGATCCGGCATGTCGGGCCCATCGTCGACTTTGAGGGTCAGGAGAATCTTATGAAGGTCGGCCTGGCGGATTGGCTTGGGGAGGTAGCCGTCGAAGCCGGCCTCGAGGCATCGTTCACGGTCGCCCTGCATGGCATGAGCTGTGAGAGCGATGACGGGGATGTGGCGGCCGGTCAGGGGCTCGCGGTCGCGGATCGAGCGGAGTGCTTCGAAGCCGTCCATCTCCGGCATCTGGAGGTCCATGAGAACGACGTCGAAGTGGTCCTTATCGAGCTTGACGAGCGCCTGCCGACCGTCGCCGGCGACCGCCACACGATGGCCCTGATGCTCGAGCATGCGGACAGCCACTTTCTGATTGACCGGATGATCCTCGGCGAGCAAGATGCGCAGCGATTCGATAGCAGGGAGTGCGCCGACCCGTTCGGCGGCTGTGCGGTGTGGGGGACGGGCTTGCACGGACCGGTGCCAGACGGACATCCCCTTCATCAAGGCATCGAACAACTCGGACTGGCGGACCGGCTTGGTGAGGCAGGCGGAGATATCGAGCGTCCGGCACCGCGTGGTGTCCTCGGGCGCCCCGGCGGAAGTCAGGAGCAGAATCCGGACGCCGGCGATGACCGGCGTGGCACGGATCCGCTCGGCCAGATCGAATCCGTCCATGGCGGGCATCATACCGTCGACGAGTGCGATCGGGAACGGCTGCTGCCGTGCGACGGCCGCTTGCAGCTCCTCCAGAGCGGCTGTCCCGCAGTCGACTGCAGTCGGCCGGGCTCCCCAAGTCTTCAGGACCTCTTCGAGGATCCGGCGATTCGTGGCATTGTCGTCGACGATCAGAACCGGAAGCCCTTCGAGCAGAAGAAGCTCCGAGTCGCCGGAACTCGCCCCGGCCTGCGGCGCGACTCCCAACTTCGCGGTGAACCAGAACGTGCTGCCGAGCCCGGGTTCGCTCTCGACCCAGATCTGCCCACCCATCAGATCGACGAGCTTGGAGGAGATCGTCAGCCCCAGACCCGTGCCCCCGAACCGGCGGGTCGTCGATCCGTCGGCTTGCTCGAACGGCCGGAAAATGGCCTGAAGGGTGTGCGCGGGGATGCCGATGCCGGTATCGGCCACGGCAACGCGCAGGCCGACTGTCGACTCGGTGTAATCTTCGAGAGCCACGGAAACGACGACCTCACCCCGCTCGGTGAACTTGATCGCGTTGCCCACCAGGTTGACCAGCACCTGGCGGAGGCGGCCAAGGTCGCCGATCACGGAGTCGGGCACCTCAGGCGCGATGCGGCAAGCGAGCTCCAGACCCTTGGCGTGCGCCCGCACGGCCAGGGCCTGAAGAGTCTCATCCAGTGCGTTGCGAACCGCGAAGGGCGTTTCGTCGAGGCTGAGCTTGCCGGCCTCGATCTTGGAGAAATCGAGGATGTCGTTGATGACCGTGAGCAGCGAGTCGGCCGAGCTCTTGACCAAGCCCAGGTACTCGCGCTGACGGGGAGTGAGCTCGGTATCGAGGGCCAGCTCGGTCATGCCGATCACCCCGTTCATCGGAGTGCGGATCTCGTGGCTCATGTTCGCCAGAAACTCGCTCTTGGCGCGGCTGGCTGCCTGCGCGGACTCGGCGGCCTGCCGGAGCGATTCCTCGGCGAGTTTTCGCGATGTCAGGTCGCGCAGGAAGCCGACGAACTGCGGCGTGGTGCCGGCCCGTTCCACCGAGCTGATCGTGAGCTCGGCGGGAAACTCGGTGCCGTCTGAGCGGCGCACCGCAGCTTCAAAACTACAGCGGACCGGCCCCATTTCACCGCCGGTCAGGACGCCGCTCAAGGCGTGGTACCGTGACGGCTCGATGATCAGCTCCTCCAGATGCCTGCCGATCGATTCGCTCCGCGCGTAACCGAACGTCGCTTCGGCGGCGGGATTGAACTCGGTGACCCGTCCAAGATGGTTGATGGTCAAGATCGCATCCGGCGCGGTCTCGATGATCGACGCCATCAGGTTCTTGCTCGCGAGCAGCTCGCCTGCTTGTCGTGTCAGCTCGCCGTTGGCCCGGAGCAGCTCGGCGGTGCGATCCTGTACCTCGTCTTCCATCCTGGCGTTGGCCACCTCGACGTCGGCTTGCCGGGAAGCGAGCTCGCGCAGCCCCTTGAGCGATTGAGAACCACCGCGGATGAGCATCACATCGGCGAAGAAAACCCACGCGCTGTGCTCGGCCCAGCGCCATGGGCTGACCATCGCGCTGCCGTAGACCGACATGGGCCAGTAGATGCCGCGCAGCAGGTGGTCCAGGGCCACGACCAGCGACGCCGAGATCAACACCTTCCAGTCGCGGTAGAGAGCCAGGAAGGCAAGCGAGCCGAAGATGTGGAAATGGGCCTCGATCCGTCCCGCCGAAAGATGGACCAAAAGGGCGCTCATGAGCATCTGGGCGACCGCCACGACGTGGCGAGTCAGCGCAGCTGCCGGGCGCGGTCAGGGCCAGCACGATGGGAAGGCCGACAATGGCTCCGCCCAGGATGATCGCCTCCTCCAGATGGGCATTGAGGGACGCGGCGTCGCCGGCCCAGGCATAGGGGGAAACGAGCAAGGCAAACCCCACGGCGACCGGCCACTCCAGGAGGAGCAGAAACGCGAACAGATAATCGACGCGGCAATGGCCCGCTCTCAAAAGCTGCTCGTATTTGTGTGCGGCAAGCAAGGCGCTCGTGGATGGCAGATCCGTCGACGCGGCGACCCCGCTGGTCATGGTTCTTACTCCAGAGTGGCGGTCGATCGGGTTGTCGCGATCGGGCAGCCGAAGATGAAGTACTTAACCCTAATCGGCAAAAGCATTTGTCTCTCGAAGAAGCGAGTCAAGCAAGGTGGGGGCGAGTCGATCCTGACAGAGAACCGCACACCTCCGTCGCGGAGGCGGAGACGGTTCCTTTCGGGTGTGATTCTAAAGAAACATAGAACATGCTGCGGTTCGAAGGGTTACCGACGAGCCGGGGCGGCTCAGATTGAGGAAAGTAAGGATTTGAAGAGACCGGAGACTCCGCTGGTCGCCGTCGTCGAAGTCGACGTCGAGGTGTGGTCGGGATGCGAAATGCCGATGAGTAGCTTGGCTCGGCGATGCACCTCGGTGGCGAGGTTTCTGGCGGTGACGGCGGCCGTAAGATCCTGGCGTTCAACCCGGTGCTGCAACTTCATGCTCTGGTCTCGCTGGGAGAGAGCGGCCCGCGCTTCGTGTTCGTGTGCCCGGACCTGGCTCACCGGCGCCCTTACGGAATTCCCCAGTTGCGCAGCAATACCGACCGCACTCAGAACGACCCGTGATTCCACCGACTCCAGACGCGGCCGGACGACTTTTCGCTTGCGCATCGGCGAAACTCCTGGGAGGCATCATCCGAGCGGATCGTGGCCGCACCGGCACCCGGGGCCACCGCAGGCTCGCGGTCCACACGGCCGTGGGGGCATTGCAGATCCTGGATTCTCGCCTCGCGGATGGAATTGAGCTGGCGCCATCATGACCGCCAGCTTTGAGGAAGCAGTCTAACCGAACGTGTCTTGACGTCAAGGAGAGTAGCCTGTAGGCGGGTTCGACTCGACAGATTTGCGTATCGGCCGGCCGCCCCCGTGCAAATGAACCAATTCGACAGACGAGATCGGCGGTGGGGCCGGATATACAGGCTTGCGACTCTAGAGCGGGCGCACCGGCCGGGATTCGATCGCCTGATCTACCTTCTCATCCGCGGACCCATCTGATAGTCTGAGCCGCGCGATGGATCGTCTCAAGTTCAATCGTCAGGCAAGGAAGCGAGTGATCTCCCATGCGGTTCTTCATATCGGCCGGCGAGCCCAGCGGCGACCTGCACGCAGCCAATCTCGTTCGTTCATTGCGTGCGTTGGATCCGGACGCCAGCTTCACGGGTTTCGGTGGGAAAAGGATGGAGGAGGCCGGGACGCGGCTCCTCTACCCGCTCGTAAACCTGGCCGTGATGTGGTTCTGGAACGTCTTCTTGAATCTCGTGACGTTCATCCGGCTGGTCTTCATCGCGGATCGCCATTTCCGCGAGGACCGGCCTGACGCGGTGGTGCTGGTCGACTATCCCGGGTTGCACTGGTGGATCGCCGGCCGCGCCAAGGCGCGGGGCATTCCGGTCTTTTACTTTGTTCCGCCGCAGATCTGGGCGTGGGGCGGCTGGCGAGTCCGCAAGGTCCGTAAATACGTGGACCGGGTTTTGTGCAGCCTCCCGTTCGAGCCGGCGTGGTATCACGCGCGCGGAGTCAGCGATGCGGTGTACGTTGGCCATCCGTATTTTGACGAGCTGGCGGAACGGCCCTTGAATCGCGATTTCCTGTCCGAAGAAAGCCGTCCGATGGGCCACGTCGTGGCCATCCTGCCCGGCTCGCGCACCCAGGAAATCGTGCGAAACCTGCCCGAGATGGTGCGGGCTGCCGAGCGACTGGCGGCAGAGCGTTCCGACGTCCGGTTCAAGATCGCCTGCCTCCACGAGCGACACCGTGAGCTGGCGACTCGAATCGTTTCGAGTTTGCTCGTCCGCCAGGGGGGACCGCCCCGCTTGACGATCGACATTCACGTGGGGAAGACGCCCGAGCTGATCCGGCTGGCGCGGGTGGCGTGGGCCGTCTCCGGCTCCGTCGGCCTCGAGTTGATGGTCGAGGCCCTGCCGTCGGTCGTTCTGTACAAAGTGAAGCGGTTCGACCTCTGGGTCGCCAGATGGTTCATCAAGGCGAAGTATATCAGCCTGGTCAACTTGCTGGCGGGAGACGAAGTCTTTCCCGAGTACTTGACCTGGCGGGACGTCTCGGGCGAGCTGGCTCGATGGGCGCTCGCGTGGCTCGACGATTCAGATTCGCGTGCCCGGGCAACGGCATCGCTCTTGGCGTTGCGAGAGCAAGTGGCCCGCCCCGGTGCCTCGGCCCGCGCAGCCAGCCACATCATCGAGTGGCTCAAGCAGCACTCCGCGGGGACGATGCCGGGGGAACTGCACGGCCCACGCGCAACCAGCAGGGGACCACACGAAAGAAGCCCAGCCCGGGAAAGTGCCGGCGTGCTCGGGCGCAGGAAGCCCGCACACGAATGGACAGGGCACGACACCGAGCAAGAAAATCAGGGCAGTGGGCCGTCGACAGAATAGCGGACGAAAACTTGGAACCAGGTCTAACCCCCTCCATCGCCGGACCGCGATGCACCGGTGAATGGACGTACGCCTTGCCTGGGAGTTTCCGAATTGTTAGGGTCTGCCGCAGTGGGCGTCGAGCTGCGTATCGCCGAAAGGCACCCGAGCACGGACGTGAGGGGCCTTTCGGCTCTTTTACGATTGAGCGCCCTCGGGGCTTTCCAGGCCGTCTCTCACGGAGTCCTGGGTTTCGGCGTCGTCGGGGAGCTCGAGCTCCTTGATCCGCCGGTACAGCCGCGGCCGGGAGATTCCCAGGAGTTCGGCGGCGCGTGACTTGTTGCCCCGCGCCTGGCGCAGGGCGGTTTCAATCAGCCGTCGCTCGACCTCGGTCAGTAGCTGATCCAGCGGCTTGATTGGGCTGGGTGCGCTCGGGGGCAGGAAGCTCTCCCCAAGGCTGCCCCGGAATAGCGCGGGAAGATCGTCGAGCGCCAGCCATGGGTCGCTGCCGCGCCCGTGCGCAAAATCGACCACCCGTGCGAGCTCCTGGAGGTTTCCCGGCCAGTCGTAGCTCGTGAGGGCCGACAGCGCCCGAGGAGAGAAGCCGATTCGCTGCTTGCCGCCGCGCTGGTTGGCACGCTCGAGCATGTGCTGCGCCAAGACGGGCAGCTCCTGCCGGCGATCGCGCAAGGGAGAAAGCCTGAGGACAATGGTTGTGAGCGCGAAGTAGAGCTCCGCCCGAATTTGCTCTTGCTCGAGCGCGACGTCAGGATCCATCGCGGTCGTGCCGAGCACACGGACTGGCGAATCGAGCGATGCGGCTAACCGCGCTTGCAGGTCGCGGGGGAGCATCAGGATCTCGCGGATCAAGAGCGTCGACCCATCTCCCAGCGAGAGCCGTGGCCTTGCCGTCTTGACGCCGGAGGCGATGACGCCGGAGTCCGGGCCGTTGAACGTTTCCGGGCCGAACAGCTCGCGCTCAAGGATCTCGGCAGGCAAAGCCTCGCAATCAAACGGGACCAGTGGCTTCTGACGCGCCGGGCTATTTTGATGGATGGTCCGTGCAACCTGACGTTTGCCGGTACCCGATTCTCCCACGATCAACACCGGAGCGTTCGAAGCCGCAGCCAGGCGCACCTGGTCGAGCAGCCGGCGATGCGCCGGGCCAAAGCCGATCAAGCTGTCGAACCCCGACTGTCGCTCAAGCCTCCGCCTGATTTCCAGGAGCTCGACGTGCAGCGAGTTGTCGCGCGAGTCGGGAACGCTCGGCGGTAGATCGAGCGCGCGCACCATTCCCAGGAGCCCAAGCAAGGCATCCTGTTCGTCCCGGAAGGGCCAGAACTCGACCCGGCGCCAGATTGGTTCGCCGCCCGCCTGCAGAATCAAGGTTGGGGTTCCGCAAGGTTGCCCGGCCACCGACTCGGGGGGCGGGTGAAAGCTTGCCGCCAGATCGGCGAGATCGCCGGCACGAGTCGGGGCATGGGCGTGGCAGGTCAGCCCGATGACCGTGTCGGAACAATAGCCGGTCAGCCGCTCCCATGCCCGATTGACCCACGTCAGCCTGAACGCCGGGTCGAGCCAGAAGACCGGCACGCACGCCCGCTCCCAGAGCGGCAAAGGCGCGAAATGCTCGGTGTGTGAGGTGATCATGAATCCTGTTGACCGGTCGAAGAGAGATCTGGAGACGCGAGAGCGCCGTTCGAGCGAGAAAGGCCCGATGGCGGGTTTCGTCATTCGTGGCGCCGTCCTGCGCCACAGGATCGCTCTCGCCGGGTCCCAAGGCAAGGAAAAAGCAAAAAACATGTTCGGGCTGGCGCGCGGCGGCTCTTGCGAGCGGTTCGGGCGTCGCCGTCAGAGAGCGCCGTGTTGCCCTGGAGGATTCAAGGCCGGCTGAATCGGCTCCATGACCAGACGACCTGGCCAACGATCAAGTCGGGCACCGACTGGTCGTATTCGACCGGAATCAAGGGAAACTCCCGGCTATTCGTATTGTTGGGCCGCAGGATGACGTGGCGGCCGCTGACGTCGAGCCAGCGGATCATCGGGACTCCGCCCGGGCGCGCGGCGACGATCTGACCGTGCAGCGCCCGCGGATCGGTGACGGACCGGTCGACGGCGACGACCGAGCCGGAGGGAAGGATGGGATGCATCGCGTCGTCGGTGAGTCGAGTCGCCACGGTTTCGGCGGGATTGGGCAGCCATTGGCGATATGCCATCACGTAGCCTTCGACGTGGGCGGGATTGAAAGTTGAGCTGGCGATGTCGGCCAGGGGGTACAGGCTCACGGCGACGAACTCCGAAGCCTGGCTGCCGGGCAGGTTCTCGGGGGCCACCACGACCATTTCGCTGGGCGAGCGTTCCAGCTCTTCGAGGCCGCGCCGGATCAGCTCGACCGGAGACAGCTCGGAAAGCAAGCGATCGTCGCTGGCGTGGCGATATCTCGGGCCCTCACCGTTCAAGAGCCAGTTCGGGTTGGCTCCGGTCTGCTCGATGAAGCCCAGCAAGACCTCGGCCGGCACGGTTACGCCGGTTTCATAGTTGTACCACGTCCGGGCAGGCAGGCTCAGCCGCCGCGCAAGCTCAGGTCCGCCGTGCTCGCCAAAGATTTCCTGCCGGATCTCGCGCAAGCGACGCGATAACGACGCCTTGACGTTGACACGAACTTTCGGAGTCTTCTTTCGAGCCACGTTGCACGATCCCGCACGCGGGAACCTCCCAAAGGTCCGCCAGTCACGAATTGCCTCATCGCCCCATCGCGAGAGCCACACAACAATTCACCGAGACGGAGTGAAGTCCTCAAATGCCTCGCCGGCGCTCGCTTTGCTCGCTCCGCTTCGAGTGGAATGCCGATCGCTCCGCCCTTAAGTAGACAATCTAGCACAACGAACAGTCCAAGTCATCAGGGTGATCATCTTGGATCGTATCAGCCTGTCAGATGTCGAGAAACGGCATCATCGGAATTGGTCGATGAGGCGTTCCAACCGCAAACCAAGTTCACAGCACATCGGTGCGGCTCACACATCTGGCTGGATGCTGCCGGGTCAAGGCTGTGGCGCCCCACGTCCGGGTGGTGACGGCGGCCGATCGGGCGGGAGTGAAATTCAAAACCGGGCGGCTCGGCGCGGTCAAAAAAAGCCCAGTTCGTCGCGCGCGGCGTCGGTCATTTTATCGGGAGACCAGGGAGGCGACATCACGAGCTTGACATTGGCCTTGGAGACGCCCTCGATGGCTTCCAGCGCGGCGACGGCGCCGCGCAGAATCTCTGGGCCGGCCGGGCACGCCGGCGAGGTCAGGGTCATCTCGACCTCGACCTGGTCGTCCTGGGCACGCACCGAGTAAACCAGTCCCAGATCAACCACGTTGACGTTCAATTCGGGATCCTTGACCTTGCGGAGAGCCGACAGAAGCATGTCTTGGTCGAGCATCGCGATCACTCCATGGGCGGCCGCTCGGGCCGCAGCCAATCAGAAGGTTCTCAAGCAAACCGGGCCGACAAGCTGCACGAGCGGAAGAAAGGCTGTCCCCGAGAATCTGTGGGAATTGGCAATGTCATTCCTCGACCGCAAGGTAAACGCCGTCCTGGCGCACGTCGACATAGTGAACGGCGACCGGCTCGACGGCCGGCATGGAGAGTGCCCGGCCGGTCCTGACGTCGAAACGGGCTCCATGACGCGGGCACTGAATCTCGCAGCCATTCAGTTCACCTTCGGCGAGAGGGCCCCCGTCGTGGGTGCAGACGTCGTCGATGGCGTGGATGGTTCCGTCCACATTGAAGAGTGCGATCGCGCGGCCGTCGACCTCGACCAGTTTTTTGGCCCCTGGCGGCAGCTCGGACCGGGTCGCAACCTTCACAAATGACGACATGCCTGGCGGTGTCCTCCAGAGGAAAAGTTGGGTCAGGTCTGAGCTGCCGCCCCTTCGGCGGCCGCCTTCTTGACCTGGTCCATCGCCGCCCGGGTCACTTCTCCCTTCAGGCGGCGGAGCACTCCGGTCAAACCACGGACTCGCAGCATACCCAGGATCTCGGTAAGCCCGCACCGGTCGACCAGGTCACCGGGGACCTGAAGGACCTCCTCGACGGTCGCGCCGTTCAATCCCTCGAGCAACAAGGAGACAAAGCCGCGGACCGTGGGGGCCTCGATCGGCGCATCGGCGTAAAGAGCGACGCGCGGACCATCGAGCTCGACGAACAGGTAAACCGGCGACTGGCATTCCTCGACACGATGGGAGGCGTCTTTGTGGGCGGCCAGACGCGCGGGTAAGGGCGGCAGGCTCCTGGCGAAATCGAGCAAGAGCTCGATCCGTTCCTGCTGATCGGAGCTGCTCAGATCCGTCACGATCGCGTCGAGCGATGCTGGCATGAGAAATCTCGGTTCGGTGCTTTTCCGGATGGCGCCTCGACTCAGGCTCCCCTGGCGATCGGGGCCCGCACAAGGTTGCCCCATTCGGTCCAGGAGCCGTCGTAATTCCTGACTCTGGGGTAACCCAGGAGGTAAGTGA
Source organism: uncultured Isosphaeraceae bacterium (assembly GCA_963781785.1). Taxonomy (GTDB): domain Bacteria; phylum Planctomycetota; class Planctomycetia; order Isosphaerales; family Isosphaeraceae; genus CAWAHD01. The sequence goes on from CAWAHD010000002.1 coordinate 5,143,620, forward strand.
GCACAAACCAGGTCAAGCTGGAGCGTTCCCCGATGCGGCAGTAGGCGACGACGTCGTCACTGGGCTTCAGGCCGATCTCGTCTTCGTAGATGGCCTTGAGCTCGGCGACCGACTTGAACGTGCCGTTGTCGTTGACCGCGCGGCTCCAGGGGACATTCTTGGCTCCCGGGATGTGGCCGCCGCGGAGCGCGCCTTCCTGAGGATAGTCTTCCATGTGCAGCTTTTCGCCGGTGAACTCCTTGGGACTGCGGACGTCGATGAGCGGCAGTCCTGCCTTGGCGTGAGCGGCGACCGCATCGCGGAAAATGCGGATCCGCTCTTCCTGGCTACCTTCGACGGCGTATCGGGTTGGGGGGTACGCCGGGATCTCGGTCGTCGTCGGCCGGCGCTTGTCCAGCCAGAGCTTGCGACCGCCGTTCAAGACCCGGCAATCGCGGTGGCCGAATAGCTTGAATGCCCAGAACGCGTAGCACGCCCACCAGTTGGATTTGTCGCCGTAGAAGACGACGGTGGTGTCGCTGGCGATTCCGGCCCTGGAACAGATCGCCGCGAACTTGTCGGCGCTGATGTAGTCCCTGACCAACTGGTCCTGGAGATCGCCCTGCCAGTCGATCTTGACGGCGCCCGGTATGTGAGCCTGATTGTAAAGCAAGACGTCTTCGTCGCTCTCGACGATGCGGACCTTGGGCGCCTTGAGATTGGCTTCGGCCCAGTCGGCCGAGACCAGGACTTCCGGATGAGCGTACGATTCTCCCATGGGGGAACTCCGTGGATAAGACGTCCTCGAACGAGGTCGAGCGGTTCAAACGCGGGATGAATCTGTCGAATCTGGATCACACGAGCTTGGCCGCGACGGCCTCGCGAAGCGCTTCGCGGACCGGATCGATGGTGATCCGATCATACACGTTGGCGAAAAAGCCCTCGACGATGAGCCGGACTGCGGTCTCGCGGGGGACTCCCCGCGCCTGCGCGTAAAAGATCATCTCGTCGTCCACGCGGCCCGCGGTCGCGCCGTGGGTGCAGCGGACGTCGTTGGCCTCGATCTCCAGGCCGGGGATCGAATCGGCGCGGGCCAGCGGCGAGAGCACGAGGTTGTCGTCTTTCTGGTACGCGTCGGTGCGCTGGGCGTCCTTCTCGACGCGGATCATCCCCTTCCAGACGATGCGCGACCGATCCTTGAGGCCCCCCTTGTAGAGCAAGTCGCTGGTGGTATGGGGAGCGCAATGGTCTTGCCGTGTGAAGTACGCCAGGTGCTGGCGGCCGGTCGTGAACATGACGCCGTTGACCTGAGCCTTTGCCCCCTGGCCGGCCAGTGCGACTTCCTGGTTGACCTTGGCGAGTCGCGAGCCGAGCCCGCCGACGGTCCACTGAAGATCGGCATCGCGGCCGATCAAGGCCCGCTCGCGGCTGAAATGCCAGGTGGCGGCGTCCCAGTTCTGGATGTTGACCAGCCGGAGCCGCGCGCCCTGTTTCACGAAGACTTCGACGGCACCGACGTGCAGCCCCGCAGCTCCAGCCCCCCCCTGCCCGTTCGTCTCGCGCACCAGGGTCGCCTCAGCTCCCTCTTCCAGGACGACAAGCGTGTGGCTCAGATCAACGCGCCCGCCCTCGCCCAGCCCCACCAGGGCAAACAGAGGATCCGCAAGCCTCACGCCCCTGGGAACATAGAGCAAGGTCCCACCCGTCCAGAACGCCGCATGCAAGGCCGAGAACACGTCCGCACCCGGAAGCACGGCCTCGGTCAGCAGATAGCGCTCGATCAGCTCGGGATGCTCCTTGACCGCGCGGTCCAGATCGACGAAAACCGCCGATCCCAGGTTTGACGGATCGGCCTCGCGGGCCAGGGCCCCGGCGATGTGCGCGATTCCGGTGGCGTAATGCACGCTCAAGTCCTGCCAGACTCGGTCGAACCGCTGGCGGTCGGCCGCGGTCGGCTCGCCGCCAGAAGGCGGCGCGAATAGATCGAGCTTGAGCGCCACGGATATCGGTGCGCCGCCATTCCTCATCGCGGGCGCTGGGCCATGCAAAGGCCTGAAACCGCTCAAATGCCGCGCGCCGCCGCGCCACAAGCCAGGCGGGGTCGTCGCGGCCGTGGAGGAACGCCTCAAAGGCTTCTGCCGTGAAGCCGGCAATCGCAGTTGCACTACTCATCAGTCAATTCGAGCCTCTTCCGATCGAGCCACTTCACGTCAGTCAGACGGTGCCCCAGCATGTCCACGGCGGCTTGAGACTGCTCGAGCACGATGGAGCTTACGAGCCGAGTGGTTTGTGTCCAGGAAAACAGCCGCGATTCAGCCCACCGAGCCTTCCATCTGAAGCTGAATGAGCTTGTTCATCTCGACGGCGTATTCCATGGGCAGCTCTTTGACCAGGGGCTCGATGAACCCGCTGACGATCAGGGTAGACGCCTCGGCCTCGGAGAGCCCGCGGCTCCGCAAGTAGAAGAGCTGTTCCTCGCCGATCTTGGAGACGCTGGCCTCATGGCCGATCTTGACGTCGTCCTCGTCGATCTCGATGTAGGGGTACGTGTCGGAACGGCTGCGCTCGTCGAGGATCAAGGCGTCGCAGACGACGTTGGACTTGGAGCCCTTGGCGCCACTCGCGACTTTCAACAGGCCGCGGTAGCTGGCCCGGCCGCCGTTCTTGCTGATGCTCTTGGAGATGATCCGCGAGCTGGTGTAAGGCGCGGCGTGGACGACCTTGCCGCCGGCGTCCTGGTGCTGGCCCTTGCCCGCAAATGCGATCGACAGGATCTCGCCCCGGGCCCCCTTGCCCATCATGTAGACCGACGGGTATTTCATCGTGAGCCTGCTGCCCAGGTTGCCGTCGACCCATTCCATCAGAGAGTCTTCATAGGCCATCGCCCGCTTGGTCACCAGGTTGTAAATGTTGTTGGCCCAGTTTTGAATGGTGGTGTACCGGCACCGCCCGTGCTTCTTGACGACGATCTCGACGACCGCGGAATGCAGGCTCTCGGAGGTGTAGATCGGCGCCGTGCACCCTTCAACATAGTGGACCTGCGCCCCTTCCTCGATGATGATCAGGGTGCGCTCGAACTGCCCCATATTCTCGGCGTTGATCCGGAAGTAGGCCTGCAGCGGAATGTCGACCTTGACGCCGGCCGGGATATAGACGAACGATCCGCCGCTCCATACCGCCGAGTTGAGCGCGGCGAACTTGTTGTCTTCGATGGGGATGATCGTCCCGAAGTACTGCTTGACCAGATCGGGGTGCTCGCGGACGGCCGTGTCGGTATCGACGAAGATGACTCCCTTTTTCTGGAGGTCTTCGCGGAGGCTGTGATAGACGACCTCCGATTCGTACTGAGCGCCGACACCGGCCAGGAACTTGCGTTCGGCTTCGGGGATGCCCAGCTTGTCGAAGGTGTTCTTGATCTCGGCCGGGACGTCGTCCCAGGTCTTTCCCTGGCGGTCGGCGGCCTTCATGTAGTAGTGGATGTCGTCGAAGTTGAGGGTCGACAGATCGCCGCCCCAGACCGGGGTGGGCTTCTGGTAGAAGACATCGAGCGCCTTGAGACGGAACTCGCGCATCCAGTCCGGCTCGTGCTTCATTTCCGAGATCTGGCAGACGATGTCGCGGGTCAATCCGCGGCCGCTCTTGAACGAGTAGTTCGCTTCGGAGTCGTGGAAGCCGTACTTGTAGTCGTCTTTGATTCCGGCAACCTGGAGATTCAAGTCGGTTGACATGCTGGAAAGTCCCTTCTATTGAGCGACGGCTTTCAAGGGGGTTGCCGCCGCGACGGGGGTGATCTCGTCTTCGTCGCTGGCGGCGTCGGGGTGCTTCTCGCGAACCCAATCGTAGCCGTGGTCCTCGAGGTGCTGGACCAGGTCGGGCCCGCCGCTTTCGACAATCCGGCCGCCGAAGAGCACGTGGACGAGCTGCGGCTTGATGTAGTTCAAGATCCGCTTGTAGTGGGTGATGACCAGGATGCCCGTGCCGTGCTTCTTGGCCACGCGATTGACCCCTTCCGAGACGATGCGGACGGCATCGATATCCAGGCCGCTGTCGGTCTCGTCAAGGATGGCGAAGCTGGGCCGGAGCATGGCGAGCTGGAGGATCTCGGCGCGCTTCTTCTCGCCGCCTGAGAATCCTTCGTTCAAGTAGCGGCGGGCGAATTCCTGGTCGACGCCGAGCTCGTCCATCTGCTCGCGCAGCTCCTTGCGGAAGTCGCGCATCGGGATCAGGTCTTCGCCTTCCTTGCGGCCGGGATTGCGGACGTTGGTCACGGCGTGCCGCAGGAAGTTGGCCACCGAGACCCCCGGGATCGACGTCGGGTACTGAAAAGCCAGGAACAAACCCGCCTTGGCCCGTTCGTCGGGCTCGAGGGCCAGCAGGTCCATCTCCGTCGAGCTTGACGGAGCCCTCGGTGACCTCATAGTTGGGGTGGCCCATCAGGGCGTAGCTGAGCGTGCTCTTCCCCGATCCGTTCGGCCCCATCAAGGCGTGGATTTCGCCCTGGCGGACCGTCAAGTCGACGCCGCGGAGGATCTCCTTGCCGCTGACCGAGACGTGCAGGTTTTCGATCGACAGAACCTTGCTCATCGTTTGTGCTCGTCAGTGGCCTCGAGTTACCCAGATTCAGCCAGCGTCAGCCGCCGCTGGCCCTGGAACAGTGATCGGCTCTGGCTTGGCCTGGAAATCGCAGAAGCGGTCGCCGTCGAGCCGGCACTGACTGAGACGCAGGCCGCGCCCCAGCACCTTTTCGAGCATTTTTCGCTCGAGGGCACAGATTGCGGGGTCGACCTCGGCAAGCTCGTAGTACGGGCAGGAGTGCTGGCGGAGAACCGGGATTGCCCCGCCCGAGTCAATGGCGACTTCGGCCTCGACCCCGCGGTCGTGGAGCACAGTGGGTGAGCTGCACGAGCCGCCCTTCCCACTCCTGGCCGTGCACTTGCGATCGATAGATCTCGGCAAGACGCTCGGTCACCCGGGTGAAGAGCAGCCGGCGCAGCTTGCGGTCGCCGACAGTGCTCATCATTTCTTCCCACAGCACCAGAGCCAGATCGGTGTAATTCTGGCCCAACCGCTTTTGAGCGAGAGCACTGGCTTCATAGGTGTGCCGCGGACGACCGCGATCACGATGCTCGGTGCGCCGCTCGACCAAGCCCGCGCCGAGGAGCCGTGCCAGACGGTTGCGGATCGCCGTTCCCGTGACGCCCAGGCCGGCCGTCATCTCGGCGACCGTCAATGGGCCACTGCGGCGGATCATGTCCAGCAGATCTCGATCCGACGACTCGGACATCGGAACCTCGGAGCTGGGGGTGTTTCCCAATTAATCGCCCGCCGATTGCTCTCGTCACAGGAGCACACAGCCTCTATTCTAAGAGCTTAAAACCAGGGCGTCCATCGCGCGAGCCCCCTTTTTCGCTTTTTTCACAAAATAAATTGTGAAAAATCGGATGCTCTGGCTAGAAGTCTTGTTTTGAGATGGTGTTGCGTCATTTGTTATCCGATTGAGCCGATCCGTGAACGAAGTATACGACAACCCGCTGATTGCCCGTTACGCGAGCCGGCCTATGGCTCGGCTGTGGTCAGCGCAGGCGAAGTTCTCAACCTGGCGGCGGCTCTGGCTGGCGCTGGCGGAGGCGCAGCGCGAGCTGGGGTTGAACATCTCCGCGGAGCAGATTGCGGCGCTTCGTGCCCAGGTCGATACGATCGATTTCGAAGCCGCCAATGCGTACGAGACGACGATTCCGGCACGACGTGATGGCCCACATCCACGCCCTGGGTGACGCGGCCCCCGCGGCTCGCGCGATCATCCACCTGGGAGCCACGAGCTGCTTCGTGACCGACAACGCGGACTTGATCTTGATGCGCAAGGCCCTTGAGCTCGTGCGCGACAAGACCGTCGCCGGCGATCGACGCCCTGGCGTCATTTGCATCGGACCTGGCAGGACTTGCCGTGCCTGGGATATACCCATTTCCAGCCCGCCCAACTGGTGACCGTGGGCAAGCGGGCAGCGCTCTGGTGCCACGAGCTGGTGCTCGATCTCGCCGAGATCGAGCGCCGGCTGGCCGACTTGAAATTCCTGGGGGTCAAGGGAACGACCGGTACCCAGGCCAGCTTCCTGGCGCTCTTCGACGGCGACGATGCGAAGGTCGAGGAACTGGATCGCCTGGTTGCCGAGCGTTCGGCTTCGACGGCGTCTTATCCGGTTTCTGGCCAGACGTACTCGCGGAAGATTGACGCCCAGGTGCTGGCGGCGCTGGCAGGTCTGGCCGAGAGCGGCCATCGGTTCGGCACCGACTTGCGGCTCCTGGCCCACGAGCGCGAGATCGAGGAGCCGTTCGAGGCGGAGCAGATTGGCTCCTCGGCGATGGCCTACAAGCGGAACCCGATGCGGGCCGAGCGAATGTGCTCGCTGGCGAGGTTCGTGCTGGCCCTGCCGCCGGCCGCCAGCCAGACGGCCGCAACCCAGTGGCTCGAGCGCACGCTGGACGACAGTGCGATCCGCAGGCTGATCGTGCCGCAGGCCTTCCTGGCCGCCGACGCGATCCTCAACCTCTATCTCAACGTCGTGCCGGGACTGGTGGTGCACCGGGCGGTGATTGCGCGACACGTTGCCGCTGGAGCTGCCGTTCATGGCGACCGAGAACCTGCTGATGGCGGCCGTCCAGGCTGGCGGAGACCGCCAGGACTTGCACGAGCGGATCCGGGTGCATGCTCTGGCGGCGGCCGAGCGGTTGAAGGAGGGCGCCCTCGAGAACGACCTGATCGATCGGCTCAAGGCCGATCCGGCGTTTCCCAGGCTGGATTTCGCGGACGTGCTCGAGCCGGCCCGGTTTACCGGGCGAGCGGCGGTGCAGGTTGATCATTTCGTGGCGGCCGTGATCGAGCCGATTCGCCGCCGCTATCCCGGAAGCCGGCGGTGGATCTCGATTCCGCGGTGCGGGTGTAGCCGGGGACGGCTCGCCAACAGGGCATTCGTAACCGGAAGCACGGGCTGGGGTCAGACACGGGAGGGCACGTGCTGGCGGGCCTTGCGCAAGCGCTTGAGCTCTTCACGGCGACGGCGCTCGCTGGGTTTTTCATAATAGGCTTTGCGTCGCATTTCCTTGCGAAGTCCACTCCGTTCGCAAAGCTTGCGGAAGCGGCGGACCGCCTCCTGGATGGACTCACCGGCACGCACCCTTAACTTCACCACAGGCCGAATCTCCGTTTCCGCGGCTGTGCGCCGCATCCGAAAAATGCCCACACGCTCGACACGCCCACGAATGGGCCGGCCGGCTTCTGTTCAAAACCACCCTGACCTTCCCGCACGACTCGAAGAGCGTTCTCGATTTCGCCGGGAGCCAGATCGATGATCTGACGGCCGTCGGTCCCGCTTGAACTTCAATCGGGAATCGGTCAGGAATCCTTGATCTTACCTCCCGCGTTCGTCCAAGCCAAGGGGACAAAATTCTTTCAGAGGTGTGTTGTGTCGAGGTGTGCCTGGGAAGTGCCCGACCAGAAATGAGAACGGCCGGCCCAAACCGCGGTGGTGCGGTTGGCCGGCCGACGCAGATTATCTGTCTCTCTCTCGTGCGGATCATCCCAGGAGCTGGTCGGCCCGCGGCAGAAGCGTAGCGAAGTCGAGCTTGCTGGGGCACGCTTGCCGGGCTGCTTCCAGGTCGGCACCCTTCCAGTCTCGGGCGGCATCGGAAAGGCCCGCGTACAGCCGTCTGGCCTCATCGCGATAGCCGTGATGCTCGTGATACGTGAGAAACCGTGTCAGGTTACCCAGCTCGGCCGACGTAAGGCCGGCATGGCTGCACCGGCCGTCGCAGCCGGCGCACAGGGTGGGCCCGGCCGCGATGACGGCGTCGCGCAGGCTATCGATCTCGGCCTTGGTCATCGGCTTGAAGTCGCGGGCTGCCTCGGCGTTCTCCCGGACCTGGTCGGTATTCCGCATCGACACGCAGCAGGACGAAAACCGCTCGTCGGTCCAGATCGCGTGCAACAGGCGCCTGATAGGGCGTGAATCCCTTGAGGTCGAGACCCGGGAGTCCGCGACGTTCGATTTCCGCACCCAGGTTCGTGTTGCCCGCAACTTGCTTCATCGAGATCAGCCCGATCCCGCTCTTGTGGCAGAGATCCAGCGCCCGGTTCATCGCGTCTTCCTGCGCGATCCAGGGGTTATTCTGGAGCATGATGGCGTCGACGAAGCCTCCCTTGACGGCGGCTTCCAGGATTTCCGGCCGCCGCGGGTGATGGGTGGAAAATCCCACGAATCGCGCCTTGCCCGACTTGCGGATGGCTTCTGCCGTCTCTTTGAATTCCTTGCTCTGCGGCCATTTCACCTCGCGGCCAAAGTTGTGATCGCCCACGTGGTGGATGAAGATCAAATCGACATAGTCGGTTCTCAATGCCTTGAGCCGGTCGTCGAGCTGCTTGATCAACTGCCGGGGTGTGTTCGGCTGGTCCTTGGTGACCAGGAAGAGCTGCTTGCGAATCTCAGGCATCGCCTGAAGCCATCGGCCGATCGCCGGTTCCGAGCCGTAGCTCTTGGCCGTATCGATGTAGCGGAGTCCGTTCGCCCACGCAAACCGCAGGATCCGATCGAGGCCCACGCTTCGCCATGTGCCCAGGTTGAGAATCGACACGTCCACGCCGGTCTTACCCAGAGTGCGCTTGGGTAACACGGCTGGCTGGGCCGGCTCTTGCGCCTCGGCCGGGCGGCTGGTCAGGAGCGACGACGCAACGGCGATGCCCGCTCCGGCTCCGAGAAAGCCACGACGGCCGATCGTTTTCGCCAGGTCGGGAGCTTGGTCCTCGTGGTCGTGCATGAAAGCTTCTCCTCTCGCGATGGTTGGGCACCGTCTCCAGGCTGGAGGGCGTCGTGACGACGCATCTTCAACCAAACCAAACTAATCGACTATGCCCGCATTGTCGAGGAGAAACGATCCCGACTGGCCATCATTCGATCGAGCGATGACAGAGTGGCCGCAGGGCGCTAAAAGCACTGGACCGCCTCAGACCGCGGCAGGGACGCCCCGGTCGGTGGCCTCGCGGTGCTGCGCCCGGCGATCTCCTCGCGGAGTACGCGCACGTGATCGGGCGCCTCGATGCCCAGACGGACCTGGTTGCGGTCGATCTTGACCACCGTCACGACGATTCCACCGTCGATCACGATTTTTTCGTTCAACTTGCGGCTCAGGACCAGCATTGCAAACTCCTTATTCTCGGGAACCGTCGACTCGAAGGCTGCCCTCTATTCTCCACATCCCCCAACCATCCAGGGTTTCCCTGGGATCAAGCTGATCTCGACAGCGAACGCTCGTATGTTGCTCTATACGTAATTCCTACTGCATGCGCGATGCCAGCGTGACGTGACTTGGTCACCATTTGACGTAAAGTACGATGGCGGAGAGTCTTATTTTTTGTTCGATTCCATTCAAGTTTTGGGCGCGTGCCGGAGAGCCTGGCATATCTTGAAACTTTTCTTCTCAAAGTGACAGGAAATTCGGTGTCGGGTGGGAACGGGGTAGAAGAAGTTGGCGGGATAGCCAGGTCGTCAAGAAATGGCTACGATCCTTGCTTGAGAGGTGCTGGGCAGGCGGTGATCGGGTTGATTGTGCGGAGCGAGCGGAGCCTGGAAGTGCGGGTAGGGATCGGGCACGACACTCACCGGCTGGTCGAAGGGCGTCCGCTGATCCTGGGAGGCCTGCGGGTCGAGCATCCGCGCGGCCTGGTGGGGCACTCCGACGCGGACGTTGTCTGCCACGCGGTAGCCGATGCTGTGCTGGGAGCGGCCGGCTTGGGAGACATCGGCGAATACTATCCGGACACGGATCCACGGTGGCACGGACTTGACAGCACGAGGCTGCTCGCCGAGGTGGTCGGCCGCATCCAACAGCGCGGCTGGCGGGTCGTCAACTGCGACGTGATCATCCATGCCCAGGAGCCGAAGCTCGGCCAGCACAAAGCGGTGATCCGGGTGAACCTGGCTCGCCTGCTGGGTCTCGGAGAGGATGCCGTCAACATCAAGGCCAAGACCGGCGAGCACGTTGGTCCGGTCGGGCGCGGTGAGGCGATTGTGTGCGAGGCCGTGGTGCTTCTCGAACCGTTGCCGGTTGGCAATTGACTGACAACCGGGAACCCAGAACGGACAACCGATAGCGATTTCCATGCGCGTTTATAACACACTGAGTCAGTCGAAAGAACCGCTCGAGACGGTCGCCGCCGGCAAGGTCGGCATGTACGTCTGCGGACCCACGGTTTACTCGCCCAGCCACATCGGCCACATGGTCGGGCCGGTGATCTTCGACACGATCAAGCGTTATCTCGTCTACTGCGGCTATCAGGTGACGTGGGTGCTGAACATCACCGACGTTGACGACAAGCTGATCGTGCAGGCCCAGAAGGACGGGACAACCGTGGGGGAGCTTGCCGAGCGAGTCACCCGGGATTACCTCGACTGCCTGGAGGCACTGGGGGTCGACGGCATCGACCACATGCCGCGAGCGACCGAGCACATCGCCGAGATCGTGGCAATCAACCAGGGATTGATCGCCAAGGGGTTTGCTTACGAGTCGGGTGGGGACGTCTACTTCGACGTGGGCAAGGCGGCCGAGTACGGCAAGCTGAGTCACCGCGACCCCGAATCGCTCTTGGCCGGAGCCCGGATCGAGCCGTCGACCTTGAAGCATCATCCCGGGGATTTCGCGCTCTGGAAGCGCTCCAAGCCCGGCGAGCCGTCCTGGGAGAGCCCGTGGGGGCCCGGCCGGCCGGGCTGGCACATCGAATGCTCGGCGATGAGCATGAAATACTTGGGCCGGCACTTCGATATCCATGGCGGCGGCCTTGACCTGGTTTTTCCCCATCACGAAAACGAGCTGGTCCAGTCTGAGTCCTATACGGGCGAGACGTTTGCAACGTACTGGATGCACAACGGCTTGCTCACGAAGGAGGGACGGAAGATCTCCAAGTCCGACCCGGGGACCATCGTGCTGATGAGCGACCTTTTGAAGGCGTACGAGCCGGACACCCTGCGCGCCTTGCTGCTGTCGAGTCACTACCGGCGGCCGATCGATTTCGGGCCCAGCCGGCTCGATGAGATCGAACGGGGGCTTCAGACGTTTTACCGGGCTTTCGAGCGGTTCGCCGAGCTGACCGGCGAGCCCTTCGAGCAGCTCGAGGCCCCCACGAGCCGGGGCGAGCTCGACCCGGGAGCCTCGGCGTTTCTCGCCGAGGTGGCCGAACACCGCCAGCAGTTCCTCGATGCGATGGACGACGACTTCAACACGGGCGGCGCCCTGGGCGAGCTATTCGAGATCGTGCACGCCATCAACCGGTTTGCCGCCAGTACGCTCGGATCCGGACCGCAATCCGGGACCGACGGCAGTCTGTCCGAGTACCGGACGGGGATGACCGTGCTCAGAGAGCTGAGTCGGATCCTCGGCCTGTTTTCCAGGCCGGCCAAGACCGGAGCCGCCCTGAGCGAGCCCTTGGCGCCTCGGCTGATGGGTCTCTTGATCGACCTTCGCGCCCGGCTCCGGAAGGACAAGAATTTCGGCCTGGCCGACGAGATCCGCAACCGGCTCTCCGAGCTGGGAGTGACCCTGGAGGACCGTCCCGACGGCACGCGCTGGCGCCACGAGCGCGGGCGCGAGACCGACAGCGGGTAGAGATGGGAGTTTGTTTCCAGTCGCACCGGATGGAGCCGGCTCCCGGCTCCGCATCGATCACGGAAGAGACGAGCATGATAGCGAATGGCCGAGCGGTGGCGCCGAGGGTCGCGGGGCGGGTCGTGGGAATCGACCCGGGCCTGAACATCACGGGTTATGCCGTGGTCGAGCCCACCTCGCGGGGTCCGTTCGTGGTCGAAGCCGGCGTGATCCGGCCGCGCTGTCCCAAGGGGTCGCTGGGACGGCGGCTCGACTGGATCCATCGCGGTGTCATCGATATCCTGGACCAGCACCCGGCGGGGTCGATGGCCCTGGAGCAGCTCCACAGTCATGTGAGCTTCCCGCGCACCGCCATCTTGATGGCCCATGCGCGGGGGGCGATCGTGCTGGCCGCCGCGCAGCGAGGCACGCCGGTGTTCGGCTATGCCGCGACTCGCATCAAGAAGACCCTGACCGGCAGCGGCCGGGCGCCCAAGACCCAGGTGCAGCACGCGATCATGACCGAGCTCGGCCTGGACCAGCCCCCTGAGCCCTACGACGTCGCCGACGCCTGCGCGGTCGCCCTCTGTCATTTCTATATCACGCGCAATCAGCGAAATCTCGAAGAGCGCTGAGGCGACAGGTGGTTGCGGGCCGCATGAGGAAACACCGCGAGCGCACAAGGTGGTTCATGCCTTGAGCGGACCGCGCGCGCTGTGGATGATGCGCAACACCCACACCGTGTCACCCTGGATAGAAAAGAGGATGCGATAAACGCCTCGCCGCCTTCCGTGGAGGAGAATCCGCGTCTCACACCCGAAAGCTTGGGAATCTTCCCGTGAAACAAACAGGGCACCGGGTTGGCTTTTCTGCGAGACTATTCATGGCCTGATAGAGGCCCGCGTACCATTTTTCCGCTGCGTCCGGAGATCGCTCGGCATACCAGCGGAAAGCCGCCATTGCTTCCGCATCAGCGGTTGGCGTCACGATAAGCTGGTAACTCACCGTGCCCGGCTCTTGGCGAGAATCTTCTGCATTTCGGCGAACATCTCCTCGGCGGGCTTGCCTTGTCCGGCCTTCATTTGAGCAACGGCCCGCCGTGTCATTTCCATCTCCTCCGCCTGTTCCGCGCACTCTATGAGCTTCTGATAAGAGGCTGTGTCTTGCACGACCAACGCCGCCTTGCCATTGATTGTCAGGACCACGGGCTGTCCCGTTTCCTTCAAATGGCGGAGAAACTCCGCCGTATTCCGCTTGAAGCTTGACAGAGAATCAATGTCCCGATGGATGTCCAGCATGTCCGCCTCCGAGCCAAACACTCAATTTGCACTGAATCTAATGCTATCTCATCCGTGCCAGCCTGGCAAGGAGAATCGTTCCCGCGGCATGATTGGGGTCAGCGATCACGACCCGGCTGCCGCGCCTTTCAACGCTTCGATCACCTGCCGGATTCGCTGCCGAACCTTCTTGTAATCGATCGGCTCCCAGGCCTCGAGCGCCGCAATGTACCGGGGATCGCCGCTGGCTTTGATCTTGTCGAGCAGCCGCCAGATCATCTCCCGATTCTTGTCCTTGAGGTGGCTCATGTCGATGGGCTGGTGACCAGCCTTGAGCGTCTGGTCCAGGTCCCGCAGCAATTCATCCGAGAACGTTTCCCGCTCGATGCTCCAGCCGTCCGGAGTATAGATCAAAAGGGGCAACTTGCCGTCATACTCGATCGCGAGGTAACCGCTGCGGATCAGCCAGTCGACGCGGGCCAGGACCTCATCGTCGGTCCGCTCCTTAAGAAACCCATAGGCAGGGCTTTGTTCGAGTGACCGGCTCAGGACCTCCTTCGCCCGCGATCCCCGGAGAATCTTGACCAGCAGCGTGCGGCCTCCGCGCATGATGAGGTCGTCGGCCGCACGGAGGATCACCCGGATCTCCTCGGGCGGAAGGGTCCGGATCCCCTTGGTATCGATGTGAAAAGGGACTCGCCGCACTTTTCGGCTCATGATCTCAACCCGATATGATCCGGCTTCCCCGCGAGGGGAAAACCGGACCGGAAAGGCGAACTGCGGTGATCGGGCCAGCAACGGATTGTATCGTGGAGGGAGACACGAGAAATACACCTTTTTGGTACTCGGGCTGCGAAAATGGGAATGATTGAAAGGTCGGCGCGCACTACCAGGGGTAACAAGGATGAAGGATGAAGGATGAAGGATGACCCTGAAACGAACGGAATGGGCGGAGTCTTTTTAGACCGCGGGCCTTGTTGACATGAAGCTACTCAAGCAGATTGACGCCCTGTTTCGCGGCGGCACAGGCGCGGGATTCACGGACGGTGAGCTGCTTGAACGCTTCGTCCAGGGGCGCGATGAAACCGCCGAGGCCGCGTTCGCGGCGCTGGTCGACCGGCATGGGGCGATGGTCCTGCGGATCTGCCGCCAAGTCCTGCGCAACGAACACGACGCGGAGGAGGCCGCCCAGGCGACGTTTTTCGTCCTGGCGCGGCGGGCCGGGTCGATCCGCCGCCGCGACTCGGTGGCCTGCTGGCTGCATGGCGTCGCGCTACGCGTCGCGGGCAGAGCGCGGCTCATCGCCGCCCGACGGCGAGCCCGCGAGCGCCGCGCCCTAGCGATGATGGCCCCTCGTGCAGTAGAAGCCGATGTTGAGATGGTTGAAGCCCACGAGCGCTGGGCCCTGCTCCACGAGGAACTGGGGCGATTGCCGGAATCCTTTCGAGCGGCCCTCGTGCTTTGCGACCTGGAAGGCTCGACGCAGGAGCAAGCCGCTGCCCAGCTTCGCTGGCCGCTGGGAACCGTCCAGAGCCGGCTGGCGCGGGGACGCGCAAAGCTCAAGGCGCGGCTCCAGCGGCGCGGGGTAACTCTATCGGCTTTCGCCGGAGCGGGGCATGTTGCCCAGCAGGTCTCTGCACCTCCGGCGGCCTGGGCCGAGGCAACCGTGGGAATGGCGGTTCGATTCGCAAACAAGGGCGGCTGGCAGATCTCCGGCGCGGCCTCCGCCGCGATGGCCGAGGACGTACTGAGCGGCATGATCGCGACCAAGCTGAAGCTCGTGGCAGGCATGATTCTGGTGGGCGCGGTCCTGGTCTCGGGAGCGGCCGTCTGGGCTATTCACGAAGGCAAAGCGGCCGTGCCTCCGGAAGCGATCCGGGCCGCGACTAAGCAGGCGATGCCGGAGGGCATCCAGCACCAGAACGTTCCGGCCAAGCCGGAACTTGTCGCGCGAATCATTCGCGGTATGGTTCGAGACGAGCAAGGCCGTCCCGTGGCGAAGGCCTGGATCGGCGGCGGTGTGATCCGGCGTCCTGATGAGTGGGAGGTTGTTTTCCCGCTCGACCGCGTTCGCCAGACCGCGGAGCCTTTCCGCGACGATCGCGGCAAAGCTGTCCCGCCCGATGCGCTCGGCATATTCTTCGAGCTGCGCGATGAGACGGGAAAATGGAAGCCGGTCGATCCCAGGGTGATACGGAGGTTCCAAAAGTCCCGCGCGGGGGACGCCATCCGCAAAGACCCGTTTGCCACGGATGTCCCCCCGGCGATCATGGCGGCCGTCGACAAGGGACAACCTGTCTTCGAAGTTCTCGCCAAGGGGCGATGGGAAATGGCTCCGGATTTCGGGCAGCCCGTTCCGGCGAATCGCACCGATCAAGAGGGTCACTTCCGCCTCGACTGCCAGATCGCCGTTCAGCGTGCACATGAGCTGCACTTCGCGTCGCCCGATTTTTCCAGACGTGAGATCCACGTCGTTCGCTCGGACGATCCCGACGAGCCCGTGGAGATCACCTTGAGGCCCGTTCGGCTCGTGCGCGAACGGGTGATCATAATGCCCCGTGACGTGCCCGACGACGACATCGAGTGGAATGTCTATGGCGCTCCCACCGTTGCCCGACGTGGCGAGAACGCGGGGAGCAGTGAAGACGGAGCCCATTGGGCCAGTGGTGAGGTGGAGAATGTCAATCCGAGCACCGCCCCCGGCCAGGAGCGCCAGTTTGAGGTGAGCCTGCCCGCAGGCCGATACAAGGTCCGGTTCTGGTCCGATATGCTCCTTCGCACCATCGATCTGGTGGTTCCACCGGGCGAGGGACCGCTCGGCCTTCCGGACCTTCAACTGGAGATGCTGGGCTGGGTCAAGCTGCTGAGCAAGCCGGCCCCCGAAATCGAAGCCGTCGGTCTGGACGAACGGCCGGTGAAACTGGCGGATTATCGGGGCAAAGTCGTCGTGGTGGCGTTCTGGACGAGCAAGGACGAAGCGGGCTTGCAGACCGTCGCTCGCCTCAGGCAAGTTCCGGCGCGATTCAAGGGTCAGCCCGTGGCGATCCTGGCGGTTCACGACGCGTCCCTGACACGGCCGGAGGACCTCAAGAAAGTTCTCGGACCGGTGGGCGAGCCGTTGCCGGGCGAGATTCCGATCCGCTTTCTTCTCGACCGGCCTCTGAATGCGGACCGCGCCGGTGAGCACGGGACAGGGCGAACGGCCGCAGCCTACGAAATCTGGAGCGGTGCGACGACGCTCGTGGTTGACAAGAATGGTCGCTTGGCCAGCGTGATCGTCGCGAGTCTGCTGGGGACTTCGACGTTTGCAGTCGGCAAGAACGGCGAGCTCGTCCGCACGTTCGTCGCGGATGAGTCCGACGACGAGGGGCACGATCATGACGGCGCGCACGACAGTCTGATCGCCGCGCTCGAGAACACACTCGGGTTGCCGAAGTCACGCCCCGCCCATCGCGAAGCCATCGCGGCGAGGTCGCAGCCGGCATGGCCGCCGGTTGCCAGAGGCAAGGTGGTCGATCGCGCCGGCCAGCCGATCGCCGGAGCGACCGTGACCAGCTTTGCGGATGCGAGGCACAAGCGCGCCGTCACGACCGGTCCAGCAGGCGAGTTCGCTTACAACTTTCAGGAAGGGGACCGGATCTGGCCCATCACGGTCGAGGCCTTGGGCTTCGACTCGCGAGGCTTCTGGCTTCGACTCGAGGCCGAGGCTGAGCGTGACGCCACCAGCCGTTTTGCCTTGATCGAACCGTCGGGCGTCATCCCCGATCCGCTCGTATTGGGACCTGGTGTGACGGTGGCCGGCCGAATCGTCCGCGACGGGAAACCAGTGGCCGGCGCTTCGATCGGGCTTGATTATGTCGATCGAGACGACAGTCCAAGCCTGGCGGGCGTACCTCAGGCCAAAACGGATGAACGTGGAGCTTTTCGGTTTGCGCACATGCTGCCGGAAACAGACTTCTGGGTTTATGCGAAGGTCGGGAGCCTGGATGATCAAGGCGCACTGATACCTGGACGGGTCCACACGACTGAGGACGGATCGACGGTCGATCTCGGTGATCTTCAGGCCCGGCGAGGCCGCACGCTCGCGGGTCGGGTCGTGACTTCCGACGGCAAGCCGCTCCCGAGAGGCGCTGCATTATGGGTCTGGTACGCGAACGTCGGCGGTAGCGTCGCGCTCGAGCTTGACGATCGCGGGCGGTTTGAATGGAAAAGTGTCCCCGAGGGTCGAGTGAGGCTCCAGGTCGTGTTCGACAGGAATCCTGCCGCGGGCAGCTATCGCGTCTCGGCCCGGAACAAGTGTCGGGACCCGTTGATCACGAACCGGCTTGAGGGCCGGCTCGATCATGACATCACCGACCTGACGATCCTGGTCGAGCCGGATGCCGAGCCCGAAAAGGAATTCCGCTCATTCCGCGGCGTGGATCCAGCTCTCGTGGCCGACTTCAATGATGCGAAAGCCGGACCGATCACGGGCGTGCCGCCGCGGCCGTGAGATTGGCGCTGGGGTGATGAAAAGTTGGCGTGAGTCGGTCCGCAGGGGCAGCGCCTGGATCGGTGTTTTGTTATCGCGCAATCAAACGATGACGCGAACATGTTTCCCCGTTGTGTAGGGGTGGGTTAGGGGCAATACCGTTAAATTGGCTTTAATTGAGGCAGAGGCAAGGAGTTGCGATTCCACGGTGCCACGGCGTGTGGCACTGGTGAGCATTTCTGGGTGCCACTGGTCGTACCCGACCAGTGTCTTCATTCCTTCGACGAACATGCAAGGGCTAGGCGAAGAAGTCCCAGGTCAGACCGTGAATCGTCGGAGGGACTTCGGGTCGAGTTGCCCCTTGTCCATCTTGTTCGTACGATCGCATGAGAAAGTCAACTCGTGGCGATCACCGGGCTCATGAAATCGCTTGACGGTCTTAGGGTGGCCACTCATGGCCGCTGAGTGTAACCCGGCAATCGGCCTCGGGCAAGGACCGGAGGTCGTCGGTCCTTCCGCCAAAAGCACTGGTCGAATACGACCAGTGGCACCCAGAAATGATCACCAGTGCCAGCCACTTGAGCGACGGAACGTGACACAGGTCCTTTTCTGCATTTGGGTTATCACGATGCAACGCAACGGCGGGAACGCGCTGATCGCTCGACACGAGCTTTTTATCAGCCCAGCCTGACCACCCTGGCGCCTGCGTCCGGTAGAGCCCACCGTGATTTCTCGATACACTGGGAATGATCAAAGCCCCAGCGCACACTACACGACGACTCGGTGTGACGGCGACAGCTCAGCTCACAGACCGCGTGCGGGTTACAAAATGATGCTGCTCAAGCAGATCGACGCGTTGCTTCGCGCCGGCACGGCCGCGGGGCTCACCGACGGCGATCTGCTCGAGCGCTTCGTTGAAGGGCGCGATCAACTCGCCGAGGCCGCCTTCGCCGCGCTGGTCGACCGGCATGGGGCCATGGTTTTGCGCGTCTGCCGTCAGGTCTTGCGTAACGAACACGACGCCGAAGAGGCCGCACAGGCGACCTTCTTGGTCCTGGCCCGGCGGGCCGGCTCGATCCGCCGCCGCGACTCGGTCGCATCCTGGCTGCACGGCGTCGCCCTGCGCGTCGCCGCGAACGCGCGCGTCGCCGCCATAAGGCGCCGAACCCACGAGCGCCGAGGGAGTGGAGATCATGGCAGAAGGTCATGCCGCCCTGGGGGGCTTGGATGCGGTCGCGGAACAAGAACGCTTCGACGTGCTCCACGAGGAACTGGGGCGATTGCCGGAAGCATTTCGCTCAGTCCTCGTGGTTTGTGACCTCGAAGGCTCGACCCAGGAGCAAGCCGCACTGGAGCTGCGATGTCCGCTGGGAACGGTCCAGAGCCGGCTGGCGCACGGCAGGGCCAGGCTCAAGGCGCGGCTGAAGCAGCGTGGCCTGGAATTCTCGGGGTTCGCGGGAGCGGACCACGCGACGACGCCACTCTGTCCGCCTCCGGCGGCCTGGACCGAGGCGACGGTGAACCTAGCCATGAGATTTGCTCACAAGAGCAGCTTGGGAATCGCCAACGCCGCAGCCGCCACAATGGCCGAGGAAGTATTGAGGGCCGTGGTCATGACCAAGCTAACGCTCGCGGCAGGCGTGATTCTCGTAGGTCTGGTTTTGGTGTCGGGAGCGGCTCTGTGGGCCGGACAGGAGCGGAAAGCGACTGTGCCTTTGGTCACGACCAAGGCAGTGAACGAGAACGTCCAGCCAGCACCTCCACAACACCAGCAAACTCTGGACGCGCCGGAAGAATGGGTCCCGCGGACGTTTCGTGGTATCGTTCGCGACGAGAAGGGCCGTCCGGTGGCCAAGGCGTGGGTCGGGGGGATGTTCGGACGGCGCGACGACCAATGGAAGATCGTTTTGCCTCTCGACCGGATCCGCGAGCGCATCGAGCCATTCCGTGATGATCGGGGAAATATCGTCCCGCCCGGTGCGCTCGGCAAGTACTTCGAATTGCGAGACGAGGCGGGAAAATGGCAGCCGATTCATCCTGCCCAGGTAAGGAGATTCGAGAAGCCCCGCGACAATACCCCAATGCCACGCGAGCGTAACGATCTGGTCGCCGAGGATGTGGCCCCAACTGTCATGACGGCCATCGAAAGGGGAGCGCCTGTTTTCGAGGTTGCCGTCACGGGGCGCTGCTACATGCTGCCAGAAGACCCTGCCCGGGGGTGGATTGCGGATCGCACGGATTCGCAGGGCAGTTTCACTTGCGAGTCCACGATTTCCCGTCGGAACGCTAAAGCGATTTACATCGCTTCGCCCGATTTTTCGAGACGGGCAATCCATGTCGTCCGATTCGACGATCCTGACAAGCCGGCGGAGATCACTCTGAGGCCCGTCCGGGTGGTGCGCGCACGCGTGATCGAGACACCCAGGGATGTCCCGGGCAGCAAACTCAACTGGCAAGTTTACTCTGTCGATCCGGCGGACGGACGGCTGAGCGCGATCCCTGTGATCGGGCAAGTGGGATCCGTCTGGGATGACGGTTTCCTGGAATGCGCCGATGCGAAGAGCACGCCCGGCGCGGAACCGTGGCTGGAGATCTGTGTACCTGCGGGCCGGTACAAGCTGACACTCGAGTCAGACACGCTCTATCGCGGCGTGGATCTCGTTGTGCCGCCCGGCGATCAACCGCTCGACCTGCCTGATCTGCACGTGGAGCGGCTGGCCTGGGCCAAGATGCTCGGCAAGCCGGCCGCCGAGATCGAGGCGGTCGATCTCGACGAGCACCCGATCAAACTCGCTGATTTTCGGGGCAAAGTCGTTGTGTTGGCGTTCTGGACGAGCACGCTCGAACGTCAATTAGAGATCGCGGCTCGCCTCAGGCCGGTATTAGAGCGATTCGAGGGCCAACCCGTGGCGATCGTCGCACTGCAAGATTGCTCGCTGATATCGCTCGCAGACCTCAAGAAAGCTGCGGCGCAGTTGGACGACCGGCGTCCCGACGAGATCCCGATCCGCTTCCTGCTCGACCGACCTCCTGTCGGTAAGGCGCTGGACTCAACGCGTCGGCCGCGCGGGAGACCACGGAACGGGGCGGACGGCGGTTCGCTACGAGATCTGGAACGATCATCAGTACTGGAGCGATTACACGGCACTCGTGGTCGACAAGAATGGTAGATTGGCCGTTGTGATCGTGGACAGTGGTATAGTCACATCGACGTTTGCGGTCGGCAAAAATGGTGAGTTCGTACGCGATCGCGTCGAGACTGGCGCTTTGTTCGACGAGCCTGGTCATAAAAACTTCATCGACAGCCTGGTCGCGGCGCTCGAGGCCGCGCTCGGGTGGCCGAAGTCACGCCCTGCAATTGCGGCGGCGCCCTTATCGCCATCGGTTGCAAAAGGTAAGGTGATCGATCTCGAAGGTCATCCGATCGCTGGAGCGAAGGTATCGGGTTTTTCGAACGGGAAGCGACAGCACGCGGTGACCACCGGACCGGCGGGTGACTTTACTTACGAGTTCGAGAAAGGCGAGCAGACCGGGAACATCACGGTTGAAGCCTCGGGCTTTGCTTCGAGAGACTTCCGGCTCCGAGTCAATGCCGACGAGCAACCTGGGGACCCGGTGGCGGTATTCGCGTTGACGGAGCTGTCAGAGACCGTCTTCCGAGGCACCACGTTGATCGAACTGTCGGGCATCATCCCGGAGCCTTTGGTCCTGGGCCCCGGGGTCGTCGTCGCCGGCCGCGTCGTCCGCGACGGGATGCCGGCCGCTGGCGTCCCGATGGGGCTTGCCCAGATCGATCCCAACGACAGCCCGAGCCCCTCGGATATCGTCGTGACCGAAACCGACGAACGTGGTTCGTTTCGCTTCCTGCACATTCTGCCGGAAACTGATTTCTGGATTTATGCCAAGATCGGGAGCCTGAAAAACCAAGGCGTTATCATCCCCAAACGCGTCCACACAACTGGAGACCGCTCGGTGGTCGATCTGGGTGATCTTCAGGCCCGACAAGGCCGCACGCTCGCGGGTCGCTTCGTCTGTTCTGACGGCAAGCGGGTCCCCAGCGGCACACTCCTGTGGGTGTCCTGTGAGCACACTGACGGCCGTGTTGAACTCCAAGTCAGCGACACGGGGTCGTTCGAATCGAAGGGCCTGCCCGACGGTCGCGTCGCGCTCAGGGTGGAAGTCCCCAGGGACCCCGCCGCGACGCGCTATCGTGTGTCAGCCCAGAACAAGTGCTCGCACCCGGCCGCCAACAACCAGCTTGAAGGACAGCTTGACCATGACATCACTGACTTGACGATCT
The DNA here is from genome assembly GCA_963781785.1 of uncultured Isosphaeraceae bacterium. Lineage (GTDB taxonomy): Bacteria > Planctomycetota > Planctomycetia > Isosphaerales > Isosphaeraceae > CAWAHD01. Next base: position 5,165,275 of record CAWAHD010000002.1, read on the forward strand.
TGCTCGAGCCCGACCCAGAGCAAGACCTGCAATTACGCCGCTCAATCGAGGACATCGACCTAGCCGTCCTGGCCGACTTCAAGGATGCCAGAGCCGGGCCCATTACCGGCATTCCGCCGCGGCGGCAAGATTGAGGCGTCTTGCCGGCGCACCCGACGATTCTCTGGCGGACGGCCAAGTGATGCACGATCAATGAGCGCACCGCGGCTTCGTTCAGCAGCGACCTCGGTTTCCCCGGCGGTCAGTCACTTGGGTAATCCTTCCGGTATCCGCCGCCGTCAATGCTTTGAGCGATCTCGGCAGGCATGGAGTGATAGACGGCCTCAAGGGCCTCGTGCTGCTTCAGTCGCTGCCGGTAGAGTTCCTGTGCCTTTCGGGCACTTGGCTCACTATAGTTGAACTGCTCCTGGAGATGTCGGCGGACGTGGTTCCAGAACTCTTCGTATCGGTCGCTAGCCATCGCCCTGAGCCCCCGGAACGAGAAGTGAGATGGAGATGCGCTCGAAATCGTCGGGCAGCGTGGACGCCATCAGGCGATTCAGGACGCTGGTGGCGACGGCTGTGTGGAAACCGACCTGGTCGGCCTGGGCCATCGTGGATCGCTGCCACCAGAAGTCGGCGACCGGCCCCGCCACAATATCATACCAGCCTTGCCGCCCCGGGTCAGGGTGGTTGTGGGTTCGACCTGGGTTTGCGGAGGTCTGCCGGCAGTGGTGGACCAAGCTCCAGAACGGCTCGTCGTCGAAGCCCCCGCCGACAAAGTGCAAGGCGGCGAGGTTGCCTAGCTCGTCTAGCGGCACGCCAAAGCGGAGAATCACTGGATGGGTGTAGACCGTCCGCTTCGCCAACGGAATATCGTAGAATCGCTTCCAGGCCCAATGGCGGGCCTGCCGCTCGATCGTGGTTGTATAGAAGCCTCGCCCGAAGTCGGCGTCGACTTTCCCCAGGGCCGGATCAATCCCGTGGGCTTTCATGCTAGACAGGTCGTCGTTCGTGCAACCGTGCCAGAGGATGATCCGATGGTTCGATCCCGCCGGCCACGCCGGCGGGGCGTAGATTATGGGCGGGTGAGGCGGCGCCGCACCTCCAGTAGACATTTGCCTTCTCTCCCCAGAGACCCGGCTAATCCGACGCGCGTATTTAGCTTGTCAAAACAGCGACAGAGCCGAATGGTGGTAGATCGTACCAGGAAAGTTCCATGAGTCGAGGCCCACTCCCGCGAGCAGTGAAGCGCGGCGATTCCGCTCCGACGGTGATTCCCCGATAATCTGGGAATGATCGAAGCCCGAGCGCAAACTACAGGTTGGTCTGGCGGCGCGGCACCTGCTCGGTTGGCCGACCAAGGATTCCAAGGTGAAACTCTACAAGCAAATCGACGCGCTGCTTCGCGCCGGCACGGCCGCGGGGCTCACCGACGGCGACTTGCTCGATCGGTTCGTCGGGCGTCGCGACGAGCTCGCCGAGGCCGCGTTTACGGCGCTGGTCGACCGGCATGGCGCATTGGTCTTGCGCGTCTGCCGCCAGGTGCTGCGAAACGAGCACGACGCCGAAGAGGCCGCCCAGGCGACGTTTCTTGTGCTGGCGCGGCGAGCCAGTTCGATCCGACGTCGCGACTCCGTTGCCGCCTGGCTGCACGGCGTCGCCGTGCGAATCGCGGCCAACGCGCGCGTCGCCGCCGTCCGGCGCCGGACCCACGAGCGCCGCGGGGCCGAACTCATGGCACACGATCAGGAAGTCGCGCGCGACGCTCAAGCGGTCGTGGACACCGACCGCTTCGACGTGCTCCACGAGGAGCTGGCACGATTGCCGCAAGCGTTCCGGTCGGTCGTTGTGGCTTGTGACCTCCAAGGCTCGACCCAGGAGCAAGCGGCCGCGCAAATGGGTTGCCCGCTGGGAACCGTCCAGAGCCGCTTGGCGCGAGGGCGGGCGAAGCTGAAAGCGCGACTGGAAAGGCGGGGCGTGGAATTCTCGGGGCTCGCGGCGGCGAGGCACATTCTCCCATCAAACTGTCCGCCACCCGCGGACTGGGCCGAGGCGACCGTGGATATGGCCATGAGATTTGCCGGCCGGCGCGCCGGGGAAGCCGCCACGTCGGCATCCGCCGCGCTCGCCGAGGAAGTAGTGAGGGCCGTGGTCCTCGGCAGGCTAACCCGCGCGGCGATTATCCTTCTGGTTGGTGCATTGCTGATCTCCGGAGCAGCCGCGTGGGTCAGGCGAGCGCGCAAGGCTGTTGCCCCTGTCGTCACAGCGAGGGACGAGCCGAAAAAAGTGGGCGTGGACCCTCCTGCACAGAAAGCGTCCAACTCGCCGGAATCGGTCACGCGAATCATCCGAGGCATCGTCCGGGACGAGCAGGGCCGACCAGTGCCCAAGGCATGGGTGGGCAGCGGCGTCTTCCGGCGCGACGACCTGCTCATGATCCTCACGCCGCCGGTCGGCATTCGCGAGCGCCGAGAGCCCTACCGCGACGAGCAAGGCAAGGTCGTTCCTCCTGGTCCGCTCGGCAAGTACTTCGAGCTGCTGGACGAGACCGGGAACTGGCAGCCGCTCGATCCCGCGCGTGTCGAGCGGGCAAACCTGCCGTTTCGCGCGATCGGCGAAGCGACCGCAGAAGATTTAATTGGTGCGCCTAACAAAGAGGCGGTGCGCCCGGATCCGGCGGCTGCATCGACCAAGCCGATCGGTGCAGTTGCGGCGGGTAGGGAGCAGCCCGCGCTCCAGGTCAGAACGAGAGGCCGGTGGGAGATGCGCCGGAATTTCTGGCGCAGGACGCACTGATTCGCACCGATTCACGTGTCGTCGTTCCCGGCTTCTGGCGAACGCGTCCCGACCAGCAGCCGATCCCAGCGGATCGCACGGATGCGCAGGGCGGCTTCGTGGTGGACTCCACGATCTTCACGCAGTTCGCGCACCAGATTCACGTCGCGTCTGCCGATTTTTCGAGACCGGCGGTCCACGTCGTCCAATACGACGATCCCGACAAGCCGCTCGAAATCACGCTTTTGCCCGTGCGGCTGGTGCGCGCACGTGTTTTTGACGAAGCTGGGGGCAATCGCGAGGGGACCGAGTACAGCATCTACGCCCTCGACGCGGCGTCGGGGTCTCTCGATCAGATCCCTGCGATCGCAGACCGCGCGGCCATGTGGTCGAGCGGTCTCCTGGAAGAGATCGACAAACCCGATTCGGACGGCGGCGCGCGGCGCCTCGAGGTCGGTCTTCCAGTGGGCCGCTACAAGGTCAACTTCCGTTCCGAGACCGTCCATCGCGTCATGGAGCTGGTCGTTCCTCCCGGCAGCGGGCCGGTGAATTTGCCCGATGTGCACCTGGAGCCCCGCGCCTGGGCCAAGCTGCTGAACAAGCAGGCTACCGAGATCGAGGCAGCCGATCTCGACGGAAGGCCCGTGAAATTGGCTGACAACAGGGGCAAGGTTGTCGTCGTCGCGTTCTGGACGAGCAAGGACGAAGATCGCTATGGGATCCTGTCTGGACTTCAGCAGGTGCAAGCGCAACTCAAGGGCCAGCCGCTCTCGATCCTGGCGATCCACGATGCCTCACTCAAATCGGTGTCAGAGCTCAAGGAGACGCTGGGAAGGCTCTCGGGCGGCTCGCGCGGGGAGATCACAATCCGTGTCCTGGTTGACCGCGCTCCGCTCGGCGAAAGCAGGACTTCCGCACCGCGGCCGCGTGCCGGCGAGCGCGGATCCGGTCAAACGGCGGATATCTACGAAGTCTCGAATGACCCGACGACGCTGGTGGTTGACAAGAACGGGCGACTGGTCTCCGTGATCGTCAATCGTTCGTTCCGGACCTGGCAATCGACGATGGGCGACAGCGGCCGTATCGTCCAGACCCCGGAAACCTGGTTCGAGACGTCCACGATCGCGATCAAGAACGCCACCGAAGTCGAGTGCCGGTCGGCCTACGACGGTCCATTTTCCGGCAAGTCCGCTCACGTGAATTCAATCGATGGTCTCGTCGCAGCCCTTGAGTCCGCGCTTGGCTTGCCGCGGTCGCAGCCCGTGAACGCGGAGGAAATCGTTGGAACGCCCGCGATGCCGGTCTTTCCGAACGGCGAACCAGCCGTCGAAAAGCCCGCGTTGCCGGCGTTCCTGAACGGCAAGGTGATCGATCTGGACGGCCATCCGATCGCGGGAGCGACGGTGACGAGCTCGCTCGACGAAAAGCGCGAACACGCTGTGAAAGCTGGGCCGACGGGTGAATTCGCCTACAAGACTCAGGGCGATGAATGGGACGCCCCGATCGAGGTGGCCGCGCCGGGCTTCGTCACCGAATACCTTTCCCTCCTGCCCGCAGCCACCGGCAAACCCAAGACCGCCCGTGGAGAAGATGTGTTGGTCGAGCCGTCCGGGGCGATCCGGGAGCCGTTGCGGTTAGGGCCGGGGGTCACAATCGCAGGCCGGGTCGTCCGCGACGGGAAACCGGTGCCGGGCGTCGTGCTCGGCCTCAATGCGCTCGGCGCACTCGAGTATATCGATACGGGTGGTTACGCGAGCGCCACCACCGACCAGGACGGATCATTTCGCTTCCTGCACGTCGCGCCCCAGGCGCACTACTGGGTCTTTGGCCACGGCGAGACGCTTAAAGATTTCACTGCGCTCACTCCAGTCCATGTTTTGACAAAGGAGCATGGCTCTACGTCCGAGATCGGCGATTTGCATGTACAGAAGGGCCGCACACTTGCCGGCCAGATGATCTGCTCCGACAGGAAGGGCGTCCCCGGCGGAATTGTCTTGCAAGCCTGGAACATCTACTCAGGCGAGAAGATCGTGCAAGAGGTCAATGCCGCGGGACGGTTTGAACTGCACGGGCTTCCCGACGGTCATCTTGTCGTTTCCGTCCAGTTGCCGGAATCACCTGGATCCACCCGTTATCGACTCTCCGCTCAAAACAAGTGCCTGAACCCGCACACAGACTTTCAGCTTCAAGGCCGGCTCGGCCGTGACGTCACGGACCTGACCATCCTACTTGAGCCGGTCCATGAACCAAACTTGCGTGCCCAGTTGGCAGGCATTTCCATCGATCCCGCCGTTCTGGCTGACTACAAGGACGCCAAGGCCGGGCCGATCACCGGCGTGGCGCCGCGGCCGTGAGCGAATCAGCGTGCGATCAACGGGCACCCGCGCATCCGCTCGTACCGGCGGCTTGACCCAGCCCCGGCGCGGGCGATAGGATAAGATCGTTCGGGTGGACTACGGCGCGAATGGCCGGATTTACCACCGCCAGTTCGACTTACGACAAAACAACTGGCGTAGCGCCCGGCCCGGGCCACCGCTTCAGGGACGGGAGTACAACGTTGGAATCGGCCTTTCAGATCACGTTGAACGGCGAGCCGCGCGAGCTATCAGCGCGGCTCTCGGTAGCCGAGCTTGTGCGACGGCTCGGACTGAAACCGGAACATGTGGCCGTCGAGGTCAACAAGGCACTCGTCCCGCGGGCGCGCCAATCCCAGACGATGATCGCGCCCGGAGACGTTCTTGAGGTCGTCACCCTGGTCGGCGGCGGTGCCCCCGGCGCGACGCTTGAGGTCGACCAATTCACGATCGGAACTCACGTCTTCCGCAGCCGGTTGTTCGTAGGGACCGGCAAGTATGCCTCGCTCGAATTGATGCGCGACTGCCTGCAGGAGAGCGGCGCCGAAGTCGTGACGATGGCAGTCCGCCGCGAGCGATTGTTTGACAAGGAGGGACGCAACCTGCTCGACTACGTCGATCCCCGCAGGTACACGATCCTGCCCAACACAGCCGGCTGCTTTTCGGCCGAGGATGCCTTGCGGACGGCCCGACTGGGCCGCGAGCTACTCGAGGGCATCGACAACCGCGGGGCCGACTGGGTCAAGCTCGAAGTGCTGGCCGACTCGCGAACTCTCCTGCCGGACCCGGTCGCGACCCTGGAAGCGACTCGTATCCTGGTCAAGGAAGGATTTCAGGTGCTGTGTTATACGAGTGACGACCCGGTGATGGCCCGCCGGCTCAAGGAAGCCGGCGCAGCCAGCGTGATGCCGGCAGGGAGCCCGATCGGCAGCGGCCAGGGAGTGCTCAATCCCAACAACATCCGGATCATTCTCGAGGATTTGAAAAAGGGCGATCCGACCTACCCGGTGATCGTCGATGCGGGCGTGGGCACGGCCAGTGACGTGACAATCGCCATGGAGCTGGGCTGCGACGGCGTGCTTCTGAACACGGGGATTGCCGGCGCGGCCGATCCGCTGCGCATGGCCCGCGCGATGCGCCTGGCCATCGAGGCTGGCTGGCTGGCTGCCCGCGCGGGACGGATTCCCCGCAAGCTTTATGCGACCGCCTCGAGCCCGACCGAAGGCCGCATCGGGGAAGGTTGATCAGGCGCAAATAGGTCAGGCTGAAAGCCTGACCTACGGTATCCACTCTTCAATGATCAGGCGCAAATACGTCAGGCTGAAAGCCTGACCTACGGTATCCACTCTTCCATGGAAAAGCTCGACCCGGTTTCCGTCCTGGGCCCCGATGGCAAGATCGCTCGGCGGCTGCCTTCGTACGAGCACCGCAGCGAGCAGCTCGAGATGGCAGCGGCGGTCGCTCGCGCGATCGAGCGGCCGGGCCACCTCGTCGTCGAGGCCGGGACCGGCGTCGGCAAGAGCTTTGCGTACCTGGTTCCCGCAATCCAGGCCGCCGTCGCGCTCAAGAAGAAGGTCTTGGTTTCCACCCACACGATCGCGCTCCAGGAGCAGTTGGTCGGCAAAGACATTCCGTTTCTCCGATCCGTGATGGGGCTGGAATTCTCGTCGGTGCTCGTCAAGGGCCGGTCGAATTACATCAGCCTCCGCCGGCTCGGCGTGGCGATTCAGAACCAGTCCGGCCTGTTTCAGCGCGTCGAGGAATCCGATCAGCTCCAGACGATCCGGTTGTGGACGAACCAGACCGCAGACGGCAGCCGCTCCGACCTGCCTTTTGTGCCGTTTCCCGTCGTCTGGGACTCGGTGAAGAGTGAGGACGGCAACTGCCTGGGCAAGGAATGCCCGACGTACCAGGAGTGCTTTTTTTATCGAGCACGCCGCCGCGCGCAAAACGCCAACCTGCTGATCGTCAATCACGCGCTGTTCGTCATTGACCTGGCCCTGAGGGAGGCGGGCTTTCCGCTATTGCCCACGTATGACGTGGCCATCATCGACGAGGCTCACACGCTCGAAGCCGTGGCGTGTGAGCATCTGGGCACGAGGATCTCCAGCCTGGGCGTCGATCTGACCCTGGCGCGGCTGTACAACGAGCGGACGGACAAGGGCCTCCTCAAGATCCACCGCCTCGACGAGGCAATGCAGCACGTGCGGACGGCGCGGAGCGCGGGCGAGGAGTTCTTCGAGCGAGTCGCCGACTGGTATCAGCGCCAATCGGAGGGGTTCAATGGGCGGATCCGGGCGCCGCTCGGCTGGCCCGAGACCTTATCGGAAGAGCTGCGCAAGCTCGCGACCGCAATCGGCCGGGGTGCGGATCAAATCGAGGCCAAGACGCAGAAGATCGAGCTCGAGGCGGCCGACCAGCGGTGCCGGACACTGGCGGACCAGATCGCGGACTGGCTGCGCCAGCCCACTGCCAAGAACGTCTCCTGGGTCGAGCTCGAGCACCAGCCCCGGCTGCGCGTCCGGCTGGCATCGGCCCCGCTGGATGTGGCTCCCGAGCTCAAACGCCTGCTGTTCCGCTCGGTGCCGACCTGCGTCTTGACCTCGGCCACCCTGTGCGTCGGCAAGCCCCCCAGGTTCGACTTCGTGAAAACCAGGCTGGGCATCAACGACGCCGAGAACCTCGCGGTGGGCAGCCCGTTCGATTACGCCCGCCAGGTGACCGTCTATCTGCCGACAAACCTTCCGGACCCGTCCGATCGGCCCGACCTGTTCGAGCGTGAGGCCATCCGCGCGATCGCTCACTACCTTGACAAGACCAACGGCAAGGCGTTTGTCCTGTTCACGTCGTTCAAGATGCTGACCGCCGCCGCCCGCGTGTTGACGCCATGGCTGAAGCAGCGAAAGATCGCCCTGTTTTCTCAGGCCGACGGGATGCCCCGCTCGAAGATGGTCGAGCAGTTCAAGGCCGACTTGAACAGCGTCATTTTCGGTGTCGACACCTTCTGGCAGGGAGTGGACGTACCGGGCGATGCGCTCTCGAACGTGATCATCACGCGGCTGCCGTTTTCCGTCCCGAGCCATCCGCTTCTGGAAGCGCGGCTGGAGTTCATTCGCAGCCAGGGCGGCAGCCCGTTCAACGAGTACCAGGTTCCTGAAGCCGTGATCAAGCTCAAGCAAGGCTTCGGCCGGTTGATCCGCACCAAGACCGACCGTGGGATCGTCGTGATTCTCGACCCGCGGATCTTGACCAAGCCCTACGGCAGCAAGTTCCTGAATTCGCTGCCCCAGTGCCCGCGGGTCGTGGAGGAGCCTTCGCTGGGAGACGCGTTGAGCTAGGCATCGAGACGCCGCCGGCCGACGGCGATATGATACAGTGTTAACCAACCGGAGGAGGTGCTCGATGGCCGAAACGTACGTGGGTGAAGTCCGCGATGGGGTCGTGGTCTTTGAGGGCACGCCCCCGCCTTTGCCGCCCGGCACAAGGGTTCGCGTCCAGCCGATCGGGCCGGATGAGGAAAAGGATACGACGCCGACGCTGGCCGAGCGACTGAAGTCGGTCATCGGCGCGGTCAAGGGGCTACCCCCCGATCTGGCCGAGCAGCACGACCACTACATTCACGGTACGCCGAAGCGATGAGGACCACATTCGCCGACACCTTCTTCTACCTCGCTCTCGTCAACGAGGACGACCAAGCTCACGAGCGGGCTGTCGGGGCTTCCGAGACCTGGAGGGGCCGGTTCGTGACCACGGCTTGGGTCATGACCGAAGTCGCCGATGCCTTGTGCGCTCCTGCCCATCGACGCACTTTCACCGCGCTCTTGGCGCTCTTGCGGTCAGATCCGGACACGGAGATCATCCCGCCCGACGAATCCCTCTTTGATCGAGGAGCGCACCGCTACGCGGACCGCCCCGACAAGGACTGGAGCCTTACGGATTGCATCCCGTTCGTCGTGATGACCGATCGCGGCCTCTCGGATGCCCTGACCGGCGACCACCACTTCGAGCAGGCCGGCTTCCGTGCTACATTGCGATAGGCGTGAGTCGCTCCATCCGGCGAGTACGGATTGCAGGAACGGGAAAACCGGTTATCTTGGCGTCTCAGTGGATCCAACCTGCCCGGGCCCGTACACGTCGAGCCGATCGCATGGCGGCCGCAGACGCTAGACTGGGATCGTCGAGCAGGAAGCCCCGGCACCAAGTACCTGACGAGGGATTGGCGACATGAAAACCTCCTATCTCTCTCTTACTTCTGTTCTCACGACGGTGTGTGTGCCAACGCTTCTTGGGGAAGAGTTCTCGGCCCGAATCGTCGACGGTCGAGGACGGCCACTCTCTGGCGTTGCGGTGGAAATCATTTTGTATGGGCCCCGGGCGGCAGGGGACAAGCACGGCTCTCAGGTAAGCCTTCTCAAGCTGCGTTCCAACGAAAATGGGATGGTCAGAGGGAATTATGACAAAAAGGCAATCACCGGCGACGCCTTTACCTCCGTCGACTTGAGCAAGGAGGGCTACCAGGAAAACACCCACTGGTTTGGTAAGTTTCAAAAAGAGTACGTCCTGAAGCGAGTATTTCGCGAGCCCGACATTGCCCGGATCGCGAAGCTCCCCGACAAGGCTCGGACCCAGGAATTGAAGGAACTCATGGTGGGAGATCTGGCCGGCGAGATTCTGGAACGAGCATTATTTAAAATGGATCATGCGTTTCGGCCTGCGCTGCGGGATCTGGTCCAGGACCCCGAATTCGGGATGTACGCGCTTGATCTCCTGGCGTTCATCGGCGTGCCTGAAGACGTCCAGTTAGTCGCCCGGCACGTACCGGCCCCGGCGAAGGAGGCGGACGAGAATCGCTGGGCTTACGACGTGGTGAGCGCCATGCTGGAGCCGGCGACCGAGACGGAATGGGCGCTCCTCAGGAAGTGCGCCTCGGGCGAATACATTGATACCGAGGTCCAAGAGGGTGCGATCCAGACGCTCAAGCTGATCGCTTCTCCAAAGAGCCGGCAGATTCTTACGGCCTTAAGACCGAAAGACGACGATCTGGCTTCATTCACGAAGGAAGCGATCGCCTATATCGATTCCAAGCCGGCTCCTCTGTCGGACCGCAACCTGGTCGAGCTGGGGAAGCGGGTGGCCTCGGCGGTCAAGGTCGGCAAGTGGCAAGGGAACCGAGAGCCTGATTACAACGAGAGACGCGATAAGGCCGTCATTATTCTTGATTTTGCCAAGGGCAGGGAGAGCATCACGTTCACGGCCATGTTCCAGGAGGTGGGCGGGCTGTGGAAGATGCGCGGGGTTCGTCTGTTTTCGCTCGGCACTCTGGCTGTTTCCGTTGACGACGAGCCCGGCGACTAGAAATGACCGGGGCCAGGTTGTCGAGGGGATTCCGCCACACCAAGTACGGGCATTCACGTCGACTCGGCAGGATTGCTCATCCTCCCGGGAAGAATCCCGGACTCACCGCGAACATTTCGGCGGGGTCGTGCGTCTTTACTCTTGCATGATCCGCTGTCACAGGCGGACTTGTCGAAGGCTTGCATCCGACCGCGAGAGCTTACAAACTGGCAAGACTGGCCCGTGGGGCCGGTCGTAGGTTCGAATCCTACCCTCCTCCCCTCGGTCCACCCGCGGGGTGGGTCGTGGGGAGGAGGGGAATCGCTCTTGGAACTTGTGCGGGCTTTCGTTTTTCGCAATCATTTCCCGATCGTGACGCGGCGAGCTTGAGGAGGCAATCATGGCCGAATTGTTGAATGACGGGGCCGTCTTGCACGTCCGCTTCGACGGCCGCAGCCTCGACATCCCGCTCGATGATCTCGACATCGGTCCCGGCTCCGATGATCGCGAGATCAAGCAGCGCTGGCGCGCCGCCTCGAGGTGCCTGAGGCAAAGCTGCGCGACTACGTTGTTGACCGGCACCAGACCGGCAATCTGACCGTCCGGCCCGAGGCCGTGTTCGGTTGATCCGATATTCAAGCAGCCAGCCCGTACCCAACGGCTCAAGCGTACAAACAACTCCTTCATAAGGAAGAGGTTGGAGGTTCGAATCCTCCCGGGGCCATTCCTCCATACGAGGCCCTGTAGCTCAATGGTAGAGCGCTTGGTTTTTCCCGCTTTTGCGACTAGTACGGGTCTGGACTTCATCCGGGATAGGAGGGCGACATCATGGCAGCGCGCGAACAGGACCCCCGGCTGGAGATCTTGAACACGCTCCTGACCACGCCGCACCGCAAGCTCGAGCAGGTCTGGCCTGTCCACCGCAAGCTGGTCGAGCAGGACCCACGTTTCTACGTCCGCCTGGCCGCCTGGTATCACGACCACGGGGATGTCCGCGACCACAAGGAGATGTTCATCGTCACGCTGGTTCTGAGCACTTTCGAAGGGCATCGCGATGTCGGCCTGGCCCTCTTGCGCGGCCTGCCGCCGTACCAGGTGGTTCGGGTGCTCGACTTCATCCACGGCCGCAAGGCGACGCGGAAGGTCAAGGCTGCCGCGCCGCCTGATCGGAAGGCGCGCAAAGGTGCGAAGGCCGGCGCTCCTCAGGCGAATGCCGCCGGGGCATCTCCGCCTGTGGCGACGGTCGTGGAGGAGTTTGGCCTGTTCCGCAACCCGCCGCGCGCGCTGCGGACCGAGATCACGCGGTATCTGCGCGAGCGCGAGGCCGACCCTGAGTGGTTCGACAGCACCGCGCTCATTGCGCGGAAGGCGCTCAAGCGAATGTACGCGCTCTTGCACGTGCCGCCGGGTGAGCGGGCACAGAAGATCCTGTTCGATGAAAATCCGCCGGCTGACAGCCGGCTGCTCGCCTTCAAGATGCTGATCAAGGCCGCGAGTCCCGCCGACCAGGCCTGCGCGATCATGGAGCATGCGATCCCCTACCGGGTGGCCGCCACGGTCATCAAGCAGATGACCCCGACGGTCTTGCTCGCTCTGATCGAGCGCATGAGCCCTCAGGAGTTGATCAACAACCTGGGCGGACTCAAGCGCCGGGGGGCGTTTGACAATGCGGATCTGAAGTCCCTGATCGAGGCCAAGCTGGCTCTTGCCAAGACGGCCGGACGCGTCAGCGCGTTCAAGGCCGAAGAGGCCATCAAGGCGTCCGATCTTTCCGCCGAAGTCCGCCGCACGCTGGAGGAAGTCGCCGACGCGCAGGTCAAAGCCAAGGGCCGGATCGACCGGCCGACGGCTCTTCTGATCGACAAGTCGGGGTCGATGAACGTGGCGATCGAACTGGGCAAGCGAATCGGTGCGCTGGTCTCGAGCGTCAGCGCGCAGGCGCTTTACGTCTACGCCTTCGACACGGTCGCCTACCCGATCGAGTCTGCCGGTGCCGACCTTGCCGCCTGGCAGAAGGCGCTCGCCGGGATCACGGCGGGCGGGAACACGTCGTGCGGAGTGGCCCTCGAGACCATGCGGCGCAAGCGGCAATATGTCGAGCAGATCATCGTGGTCACCGACGAAGAGGAGAACACCCCTCCCCTCTTCGTGGAAACGTTGAAGAAGTACCGCGAGGAGGTGAAGGCCGACCCGACCGTGTGCTTCGTCCGCACGCCCGGCGCGCGGACCCTGCTGGAGGACCAGTGCCGCGCGGCGGGGATCATGGCGGATGCATTTCAGTTCACGGGCGATTACTACGCTTTGCCGAACCTGGTGCCGCTTCTGTCCCGGCCGTCGAAGCTGGACCTCCTGATGGAAATCCTGGAGTACCCGCTGCCGGCCCGCAAGCCGGCCTGAACGGGGCTCACCCGACCAACCGTGGCCCGCGCCCCACCCCTGGAGCGTACAAACCAAGCCTGAAAGCTGGTCCCTCGAAAGGACCTGGTCAACTCCGCTCTGAAAACTCGCGCGGGCCCTGGTTGTTTCGTCTTGTCCAATCCCTGGATCGCGGTTTACGATGGGGAAGCTGGGACGCGCTGCCCGACCGCAAGAGCTTACAAACCGGAAACGTTTCAACAGCTCTTGGAACTTGCAACGAGTCCCGGTTCTTGTGCGATCAACTCGATCTCCTTGCGAGCGTGGTGCAAATTCTGCCGTGCCGTCACCGAACCGGCTCCGCGAAACCCTGGAGCGGTTGGCTGCGGCTGAGGAGCGCGCCTTCGCCACGGAGTTTCTGGCGCCGATCTTGCGCGGCGGAGTAGTCCAGGTCCGCATCGCCGGCGTCATTTGCCGGCTCAAGGTCCAGCCGGACCCCTTCGAGGGTTGGGGCGTGTTCCGGCCGACCTCGCCGGCGACCGCAGAACTGGTCCGGCCGGCCGGGCTCGCCGAGCGGCGCAAATACCTGGATCTCCTGCCTGTTCTGCGTGTGGTCGTTTGCCTGCGGGAACACGACCAGTGGTTTGCCATTCCGGCAAACCGGGCGGATGCACGGTTCCGGGTCGATGGACTCGTGCCCGTCCGTTTGATCGAGGAAGCTCAACTCTTCGATGTCCTGCTGACGCGGTTCGATGGTGGGCAGTGCTGGTACGATGAGATCGACCCGCGACGCGACCCGGGCACGGCGGCCTACCTGCGCGAGTCGCTCGGCCGGATGATCGAGCCTGAGCAGTTGAGCCGGTCCGGCCTGACAGCCGAGGAACGTGCGGCGTACGTCCTCAACTATGCTCCCAGGCTCCAAGCCGAAGAGGAGGCCCGGCGCGACCGGATCGAGGAACGGCTCCGTGCGGCTCTCTCCCACGCCGGCGCCGCGTTCCGGGGTTACCAGGACCGAGGCGACGTCTACCGTGTGACCTACGAGGTCGACGGACGCCGGCACTCCTCTGTCGTTGCCCGGCAGGACCTGTCCGTCCAGGTCGCCGGCATCTGCCTGAGCGGCGAAGACCACGACTTCGACCTGCAAAGCCTGGTTGGCGTGCTCAGGCAGGCTCAGGAAGGCGGCGAAGCGGTGCGGGTCGGCTTCGAGAACGCCGGCATGCCGGAGGAAGACGATTGGGACGCGCATCCCCCCGCTCCGTGACGACGACGGTCGAGCAGTACGGGACGCTCGTCGGCCGGCGGCGCGGACGCATCTGGTTCACGCGCCGTGTCCAGTTTTGCGAGGGCAACGCGACGAGCGTTCCATTTGACGGCCTGGGCGTTCTCAAGCGCGAGGAGAGTCGAGGCGATGTGCTGGGATTCTTCCACACGCATCCGGACGGTCCCCCGCTGCCGAGCAAACGAGACGTCCGGACCATGCGCGCCTGGTGCTCGGCGTTCGGAAAGCCGTTACTGTGTGTGATTGCCAGTCCCGAAGGCCTGGCTGGTTTCCGGTTCGAGGATGATGGGTCGAGCGGCGCCGAGCTTGCGATGGTCGAGCTATTTCCCCGCGGCGTGTTGATTGGAGTCGAGTCCGATGCCCGACAAGTTCCACCATGAGCGGATCTATCGCGGACCCGGGCCGCTATCTCGGCTCGGTTCGGTCTCGATCAGTCTCTGCGGCGCAGGAGCTTTGGGATCACTCCTGGCCGATAACCTGGCGCGTCAAGGTTTCCGCCTCGGGAAGGTGATCGACCGCGACCGCGTCGAACAGCACAATGTCGGCACCCAGCTTTACGGCGAAGCGGAGGTCGGCGCGTGGAAAGTCGAGGCCCTGCGCGGCCGCCTGTTTCGCACCGCCGGCGTCGAGGTCGAGGCCGTCGCCAAGGAACTGACCGAGCGAAACGCGAGGAGCCTCTTGAAAGGCGCTGGCGTCGTGGTCGATACGTTTGACAACTCCGCTGCTCGCCGGCTCGTGCAAGAACACTGCCGGGCGGCGGCCATTCCCTGCCTCCACGCCGGCCTCCATGCCGACTACGCCGAGGTGATCTGGGACGAGGACTACCGTGTTCCTCGCGACGTGGTGGGCGACGTCTGCGATTATCCGCTGGCCCGCAACCTGGTGCTTCTGGCGGTCGCCGTCGCCTCGGAGGGCTTGATCCGTTTCGTCGTCGACGGTTCCAAGACGGGCTGGTCGGTCACCCTCCGCGATTTCGCGATCAAAGCGCTCGAGGCGGTGTCGGGATGATGACGCCGCAATCGGCCAGGTCGGGCTATTCGTAATCGATCGAGGATGACACGAGCTTCCGTTGGTCGTCATCGCGCACGAACACGACAATCTTGTTCGCGGCGACCGCTTCCCTGTATTGGTTTGTCAACAAGGCTTGGCTGCGGATGCTCAATTCGTGCCTGAAGGCCTCGTAGGGGTAGACATAGATCCGTTGCTCACGGATGTCGAAGAGGACGATCGGCTTCTCGTTTTCAAAACGCCTGTACGCACTGACAATCATGTCGAGATGTTCCTCGACCGCGGCCCACAAATCGTCCTGTGGCATCGGTGCAATCTCCCCCGCCTCTCAACCAATTCGAGCCGTTGCAGCTCCGGGCAGACCATCCCGACGCGCAAGCGAGCGTAAAGCGAACCATCGCTTGCCCTTCGGGCTAGCGTGGTCGCCGGGACGCGTCCGAAAAGTGTTACCCAAACAGGCGCGCGATTGAACCAGGCCGTCGCTCATCGTGAGTGTTCGCTGCGGCTCGCCAAGTTTTTCATCGAATTCGTAACCGGTATGACGGTAGAGTCCACTATACAATTGAAGCGGAACCGTTTGCTGCGCCGGGCGTCCGGACGCGATAGATCGACGCAAGAGACAGGGTGGAATCCAGTATGACTAGCGCGGTCTTGCACAGGCATAGCAAGCATGAGGTGAACGACCGTGCCGAGGCGATCTCGGACGGGAACTTGCTGGAGCAATTCCTCACCGGAGCGGAGGTCGAGTCTCAGGAAGCGTTTCGGGCTCTGGTCGTGCGTCACGGGCCAATGGTCTTCGGCATCTGCCGTCACGTGCTGCACGAGGAACACGAGGCCGAAGACGCGTTCCAGGCGACCTTTCTGGTGCTGGCGCAGAAGGGGAGCACGATTCGAAATCGAAGAGTGCTGGCTGGCTGGCTTCACGAAGTTGCCCACCGAATCGCGATCAAGGCGCGCTACAGTGCGGTCCGCCGGCGCAATCATGAAAGGCAAGCCATGGCGATGTCGCCCCCAGAAACCACTCCCGGCGAAGAGAGCGAATTCGCGGCGTGGAACGAGCTCCGGCCCGTCTTACACGCCGAAGTCGACAGGTTGCCGGACAAGTACCGCGTTCCGGTGATCTTGAGCTACCTGGAGGGCAAGACGAATGAAGAAGTCGCCGCGATCCTGGCGTGGCCGGTAGGCACGGTCAAGGGCCGGCTGTCGCGTGCTCGGGATCTGCTCCGGTCCCGGCTGGCGCGCCGCGGGCTGGCCTTGTCGGCGGCCTTCCTTCTGACCGCGCTCTCACGGGGCAGAGTATTCGCCGAAGTCGTTCCGGCCGAGCTCGTCAAGCGAACCGTGCGACTTGCCGGCCACTACGGCCGCCGGCCGGCTCCGCCTGGAGTGGATTCTGGAGACCGGGAGCCCGAGACCGAGGTGGCCCTTCCCGAAAAGCTCGACGCATTGATCCGGGTCGATCCCAAATTCATGTCTCTCCGCCGCAAGGCCAGTGGCTGGCTGCTGACCGCAGCCGTTTTCCTCACGCTGTCGGCCGGGATCGGTGTTGCCGCGGCGAAGGCTGGCGGCTTGTCGAACCTGCGGTCGGCTCTGTCCGAGCTCTTACCGGCTGGATTTGGTATCGGGCCGCGGTGCCACTGAGTTTTCGTCGCGAGGGTCGCTTGGGCCCAGCGTGTTTGGCCAGCCAGCGGGGTATTCCGCACTGGCCAGGGCCAGCGCCCCTCGCTGGCGCGTCGGGCGAGTGTGGGCGCGATCGTGGCCTCGGTCGTTGATCTCATCCAGGTCACCCTGCAAAACGAACGAGCCCTCAGGCCTCCTTCATCCGGATCGCTCCGGAAGAGGGGCGGCTTGAGGGCTCGTTCGGCTTCTCGAGTCAACGTCCTTGGGTCGCGGCGGGCTCGGACGGACGCGCTCTATCAGGGCTCGTCGGCCTTTTTCTGCGAGATCAGGCGGCGGACGCGCTCGGCCAGGAGCGCTCCGTCGAACGGCTTCTTGAACGCATCGTTGAACCCCAGCGCGAAGGTTTCCTCGCCCGGTTCGTCGCTGGTCAAGGCGAGCAGGATCGTGCCCACGATGATCGGGGCTCTTGCGAAGATTCTGCGCGATCTGACCGGCTTCGATGCGTCCCAAGGCCATGTCGATGATGATGCAGTCGGGGTGAAAGCTCTCGGCACGAATCCCCGCTTCGAAGCCCGAGGCAGCCGTCTCGATACGGAAATCGTCGGTTTCGCGGAGATGGTCACGAAGGATGGACTGGAGCGGAGCGTCAGCCCCGACAACCAGCACCTTATGATAAACCTCGGCTTCGAGGTCGCCCAAGGGCATTCCATGCTCCTTGAGGAACCGCAGGAGATGCTCCCGCGGGATGCGACGATCCTGCGAGCCGGGGATGCGATAACCACGCAAGCGGCCCGAGTCGAACCACTTGCTCACGGTCCGAGGTGCGACTTTGCAGATTTTCGCGACCTGGCCGGTTGTAAAGACCTTTTTCATCTCGAGGACTCCACTCGCCCAGTTTGGTGCGAGACCACGGAGGTTTCCTCCTCCCTCCGGATAGGAACCATGTCGGCGCGGTGACAGTCCCGGCTCGGCGGTGAGGCCCACACGCAATGGTCGCGCGATGAGCTCGCCGCGAGAGACGGCAATCGTGCAAGTCGCTCCGACCCCGCCCCCGTGCTTGATCCTGTCCAGGCCGCAGCGGTCTCCCCTGCCAGAACCAACGGCAAAACCGCCGATTCGTGTCGAGGCGTCCGCTAGCGGTTCCCGTGAGTTGAGTCGACGGATCGGGAACCCGACTCCACTCCGGTCAAGTACAGAGACCTCCCCGCCCCAGTTGGGTGCGGGGAGCGGTCTGGTCCGGGGCCAATCAAGGGGTGTCGCTCGCCTCCTTGCTGTAGCGGACCTGACCGTCAAGACTAATATTCGAACCGCGCGGCGTGGGACTTTAAGAGGGGCCAGGGCTAGCCCGACCATGCAAGCCGGTCATCGGGCCTGTCAGGCTTGCGAAGTCCTTGCTGGCCGTAGGAGTTACGTCGTTAATGCAAAATTAGACAAAAAGTCGGCGGGGAGGGTGGCTCAGGACTCGTCGCGGGGACGCAGAAAGTCAAAGAACCGCCGGCGAGGGGGCTCCGACTCCTCGGCCTTCGCCTTCTGAACGGCGTCGTCCTTCTTGGCCGTCGGTGTACCTGCCACGCCGTCGCCTTTTTTAGCAACATTGTCGCTTGAACTGCCAGCCTTCGTGTTCGTGCTCGTCTGGCCGCCTGCACGCGGGTCGGCAGCCTTTGCGTCATCGTCAGGCGCGGATGCAAGCATGGCGGTACTGCCTGTGGTGCTTTTCTTGACTGGCGGATCGGAGCGGCGACCGAACAGGCCGAAAAACCCGAAGAACCCGGGACGGGAGCTTTCCGCCGAGGTTCGTTTGACGGCGGCGTCGCGCTTGGCGGTGATATCCTTGCCCAGGACGGCTTCGAGGTACTTGCTGTTTGCCGACGGGACGGCGTCGACGACGAGCTCGCCGGGCAGATTCTTCTGGCGATTGGCGGTTTCGAGGATCGACGACCATGTCGGGATACGTTGCCCCCAGGTTGGCTGTCTTGCCGGACGACCTCGGCCAGGTCGAGGCTGGTGCTGATCTTGACGTCGGCATCGCTGTACCGGCTGGGCACGATCTTGCTGATCTCGATCTTGTCGTCGTATAGGCTGCATTGAGCAAGATCGGGCCGGTGTCCAGAACGATCGGCGGTAGAAGCTTCTGCTGGCGGCCGAAGATGACGATCTCGGATCGGCGGCTGCGCGAGACGTGGACGAGCGGGGGGCCTTCCGAGTCGACGACGTAGAGAGCGAACGGGTCGTCCTGGAGAGCGCGGCGGCGCGATGCGGACGCGATGGCGACTGCCATCGAGTCCGAGGCAGCATCGTCGTCTTCGTCGTTCTTCGGCTCATCGAGCACTCGGACATGCCCGAGGAACGGGTCGTGGGGATCGAGGGTTCGCAAGGCGTTGAACGCACCGTAGCGGACCTCGATCGTCGGGCTCGTCCATCAGTTTGCGCAGCTTGAGATGAGACGCTGGCTGGTCCATGGCCGCCAGGGCCGCCAGCGCATAGGCCCGGAAGTCCGGTTCTGATGGACGACGGTCTCGCCAAGGGTGTCGACGCCGGAGGTGTCGTTGAGGTAGGCCAGTGCCTCGGCGCAGAAGAATCGGACCTGAGGATTGGAGCTTTTCAACCCCGTCTTGAGCGGCTCGATGCCGCCCGGCCCCAATCCTTCGAGCTTCATGGCCGCGACGCCGGCGGTGGTGGGATCGAGCAGCTCCTTGGCTCCAGGCGGCGATCCGGCGGGTCCGCAGCTCGGGGCTGTCGATCATCTGGAGGAGCTGAACGACCCGGAAGAAGTGCTCCTGGTTCTGGTGATAGACGCGTGGGAACCTTGAGCTCGAGGTAACTGGGGGTCTTCGCGGTTGCGACCCCTTTCTGATGGCCGTTCTCGAACTGATGGAACCGCTCGTTGACCACGGTTTCGAGCATCTTGGACGTGCGGAAGCTTTCCCGGTTTTCCTTGATGACCAGGGTGAAGGGATATTCCTTCTTGACCTTGCCGCCTCCCAGTACGCGGCCGATCTTGGGATCGTTGGGCTTGGCGGGCGTGCCGATCATCACCGGCCCCTGGGCGAGTGCCATCTCGGGGCTCGCCTTGGGGAGCGCCTCCGGCGAGCATGACTTCGCGCAGCCGGGTCAGGAGCAAGTACCCGCCGGCCAGGCTCGTGGTGCCGCACGCTGGCGGAACTTCAACCTGAACGTCGAGCCGGTCCTTGGGGCCGACACCGATCGGGTATCGTGAGCCGGACGATCACCATCGAGACCTGGGAGCTGGCCAGGAACTTGTCGGCCTTCTCGACGCCGGCCTTGCTCATCTCGTCGATGAGCTGCTTGCGATACCACGACGGCGGCGGATCGACCCCGGTGTTGTCCAGCCCGACGACCAGGCCGACCCCCTCGACCTTCATCTCGCCGCGGCTGACCACGAACGACAGGTCGCCGACGGTCTCCTGGACCTTGGGCGGCGTTCCTCTTCCTCTTCTTCTTGGGCGTACCGGCACCTGCAGATGTCAGTGCCAGCACCGCCGATCGCGACCAGGGCCCCGTGAGCCCAGGTACGCCTGGGGACTGTTCGCCGCATCGACCTGCCTCCTTGCGCAGCGGTCGGGGAGAACCCCCGGACGCAGCTTGAGAACCAAGCCGCGTCATTCGCAACCATTCCGCCCGCCCACTTCCCTGTGAGACGAACGGCCGCGGATCGAGGTAACCCGCCGGCGGACGAAACTTATCGTTTTCGTCTCAAGCGGTCAAGGGCGATTCGAGCAAGCGTCATCCGGCCTGATACCGCTCAGGCGCTTGACTCACAGTCCGCCGGGGACTAAACTCGCTGTTTCCCTTATTTCAGGGCCAAAAATCACAATCAACCGGGTGGAGTCATCGTGCCGCCAGAAGACAGGCGGCCGATCTCGGTAGACAAGAGGAATGCAAGATAATGCCCCGCAAGAAGTTCGGCCGTAACCGCAAGAATCGCTGCCGTTTCTGCACGAGCGACGGTTGCCCTCGGCCGGCCTACGTCGATTACAAAGACGTCGGTCTGCTCAAGAAGCTGTGCACCAATCAGAACAAGGTCTTCTCCCGCAAGCGGAGCGGGAGCTGCGCGGCATTTCAGCGCGCCGCTAGCGCGGCGATCAAACGCGCGCGGTTCATGGCGCTGATGCCCTATGTCGGCGAATGATTGCGACCAGGTCGGTCACATGAAACCGGAGTCGCCTGCGATCCGCAATGGTCCTCCGCGCCGGCGTGCCTGAGGGCGATGCGGCCCGTCGCGTGATTCTACCGCAAGGGAACGGTTCGAATGGCATCGCCGGGCACCGGCTTTGCGCACTCTGGCCCTTCGGCGCGCATGGCTCCGGCGCCGTTTTTCAGGAACGTGAGGAACTGCTCGTCGAGGGTCCGATACGGCTGGCCGAGGCGATCCTGCAACGACCGGCCGGGCTTGAGCCGGCCGCGGAAGGCATCGCTCACGTAGTCGAGAAATGCGTCGCGATACGTCGCTTCGTGCCATTGCATCAGAAAAACGGTCAATGCCATGGCTTCTTGGTAGTTGAGAAAGACCTGAGGCTTGCTTCGGAAAACCCGTTCATCGAGAGCCACGAACCGGGCCAGCGGGATGGACAGGCCCTGGAACACCAGCGATTTGATGGCTTCCTCCATGCGCCGACCGACCAGGCCGCCGACCTCGAGCGAGCCGTCCGGTTGAGGCTTGACGGTCTCGAAGTAAACTCCGAGGCCTTCAAAGACCCAGGCATTGCCGGCGTTTTTGGTGTAGGCGTTGTGGCCGGCCAGCTCGAAGAGGAGCTGGTGCGACACCTCGTGATAGAGAGTCTCCGTGACCGGAATTTGCCCGTTCGGGTCGCGGAAGAAATAGGCCGGCACGCGACCCCGCCCGGACTTGGGAGGGAGATAGAACCCCAGGTTCTCCTCGATATCGGCTCCGAATTGCGGGCTCAGATGATCGACGAACTCGGCCTTCGACGCAAAGTAATACACCCGATGAAGCTGCTTGGAGGAGATCGTTTGACCTTCGCCCACGAGCCTCGGTTCTTTGAACCGGCGCACCAACGGCAGGTTCTCGCCGAGGATGTCCGCCATCAGGCTCGTGAACAGGTCGTGAAACGCTTCGAGCTTGCGCCGAAGCTGATCGCTTCCGCGAGCGGCACATTGGTCTCGATTTTGAAATGCTCGGTTGCAAACTGCCACCGTGAGCTCCATTCGCCGTGGAGCCGGTCGGCCTCGGCCGTGGGAAGCCAGTGCGGTTTCTTCTGGCCCCGGGTGGGCGGTGCCGGAAGCTCGCCCCCGTCGAGGTGCACGACCCAGTCCATGGGCACCCATCCGAAAGTCGGATGGTCGACGTTCCCCTGCTCGATCTCGCGCAGGGCGAAGGGCGTGGCCCAGCCCCCTTTGTGCGGCACGAAACCCAGGAGCCGCCGCGCCTCCTTGTGATCCGGCTGGCGCTCCACGACCGCACGGAGACAGACTACGGCCAAGGCATACTGAGCGGTCTGTGACTTGCCGGCACGAAGCGCCAGGTCGAACAAGCTGGCAGCCGCTCGATTGTGGATGTCCGTGAGCTCGCTCGGGACAGATCGCCCGGGCGTCGCGTGGGGTGCGATCACTTCGGGAAGCGGCGCGAACCGAGTCGGGCCGTCGGGCGCGACCGGCCGCGAGATCCGCGCGCGAACCTGCTGGGCGGCTTCCGTCTTACCATCGCGGCTCAATCGCTCTGCCAGCGCCCTCAGCTCCGCGCGTTCGCGCGCCAGGATCGATCTCCGGACGGACTGTAGCTCGTGCGCGAGGTCGTTTCCCGGTGCCGGAGCGGGGACCTGCAAGCAGAGTGACAGCCCAACAACCCATGCCGAGCACCACATCGCCATCCCTCCCACGCCGGACCGGTCCCGGGCCGATTCCGCAGGCCAGCTCGCTGATCCTCTCGAGACCGCGGGCGGCGTGTCCGCGGTGGTTGTCCACACCTGAGCCGACGTCGATTTTCGCTTGTTTGCCACGAATTGACTACTGCCGGGCGGCCGGGCGTTGGGCTGGACGAGATCGTTCGATCGACGCACAATGCCCCACAGCCGGGCCAAGATCGGTCTGAGAATCGCCTGGGGAGAGACGCCGCACGAACCGCGTCGCTCCGGAACGAACCCCCGCGACGAGGTTCTGGACCCCGAAAGGAGTGGACGATTGATGACTCTTCGGCATTCGCGCATTCCAACAGCAGTCGCGCTATTGATTGGTGTCGTCCTGGGTTGGATCCCGGGGTTGCTGCGTCCGGCACCGTTACGTGCCGGAGCAGGTGACCGGTCAGGCGAATCGGTGGTCGCGACCGGGCCAGTGTACATCCGATACGATGAGACAGCCAAAGCCGCGGTCCCGCTCGACGCGATCTACGTTCTGGATTACAAGGGGGGCCGGCTGCTGGCGACGATTCCCACATTTCGTCAGTCGGCGAAATCGACCCGCGTGATCGAGAGTTTCGTCGAGCGTGATCTGGTTGCTGATTTCAAGCTCGAGCTGGATAGCGGGGCTGCGCCCCACTTCCTGATGACGACGGGGTCGCTCGGTCCCTACACGTCGGGTTGGGCGCCCTTGTTCGTGTTCGAGACGACCACCAATCAGGTCGGGGTTTACCGGATCCAGTTCCAGGAGTCGACGGGGAAGTCGTCACGGCCTCGCTTCGAGCTGCTCGAGCTGCGTTCCTACGCGAAGGCTAGCGGCGCGGCAACCAAGACGAGCCCATGAGACGAGCGTCGGGGTCGATCGGCTCCGGGGGCCCGAGAGCGCGATCGACGACCTGCCGATTCGCGGCAAGTTTCTCACGGCGGCGCCGCGGCAGGTGGAGGAGCCCCGCCTCGCCCCGCTCCCCGGCCGCCTTTGGCCGGCGCGGCTTCGCCGTCGGCGGCAGCGGCGGCACCGCCGCCTGCCTCGGCTTCCTCGCCCAGGACCGACCCCTCGCCATAAGGCCGTGCGTCCTCATGTTTCATGAGCCATTCAGCGCGGGGGTCAAAGATATTTAATCTCGCCCCGTTACCGTAGGAATGGTAGGGATCGCGCGAACCCACTCCGTACCGCGCAAACACCTTGCCGGTTTCATACTGGAAGAAGCCCAGGAACTTGTGGTCGATGCCCAGCCCGAACGGCGGCTGGGTGTTGTAGCGGATCACGGAGAAGATCTTCTTGTCGACTGGGGCAGCGTGGAACGCCAGGAGGGCGACTGCGATGGTGACCCAGGCTCCCGCCACGCCGAAGACGAGCCGCCCAAAGTGGTACACCGGCATCGGAAACCGCACCATGACCGGTGCAATTGTTTCGGTCGTCAATCGCAGGATGACGACCGTGACGCAAAATAGCCCCATCATGCAAAGCGTATCGGAAAAGCCCCAGTTGATGCCGGTGCGATCCAGCAGCGAGGCCAGCGGCTCGTAGAAGTTGAAGGCGACCATCGCCCCGAACAGCACGTTGAAGAACATCAACGCGGAGCCCCACAAGCCTTCACTCGTGAGTGCGTAGACGAGCAACAACCCAAGGCCGGAGATGATCAGATCGATCACAATCTTCATGGCGGATACCTCAATGGCTTCGATCGTCGTCGCGGACCGGCTCGCTGTGAGTCAACCGCGGCATTCTTGCTTTCGAGTCTCGGTTGCTTCCGGAGCTGTCTCGTTTCGTGTCACTGCATTTCACGTCACGTCACGTCACTTCACCACGCGCAGGAGCTCTTCGATTGACGTCCGCCCCTGGATCACCTGGCGCAGGCCGTCTTCCTGGAGGTAAATCATACCGTTCTTGCGAGCTTCGGCCTTGATCTTGGTGATCGAGGGGTTTTCGCGAATCATGTCGCGCATGGGCTCGGTGAGGATCAGAAGCTCGTAGATGCCCGTCCGCCCGAAGTAACCGGTGCCGCCGCATTGCTGGCAGACCTGCTCGGGGTTCTCGGGACGGCGATAAAACACGTCGACTTTCTCGACCGGCAGGTTGGCCTTCTTGAGGAACTCCGGCTTGGGCTTGTATGGCTCTTTGCAGGTCTCGCAGAGCAAGCGCACGAGGCGCTGGCCCAGCACACCCGTCAAGGCCGAGGCGATCATGAACGGCTCGACGCCGAGGTCGAGCAAGCGGAACAGGGCGGTCACGGCGTCGTTGGAGTGGACGGTCGAGAAGACCATGTGCCCCGTATTGGCGGCCTGGCATGAGATTGAGGCGGTTTCCTGGTCGCGGATCTCACCGATCATGATCACGTCGGGGTCTTGGCGCAAAATCGACCGCAGGCTGGTCGCGAAGGTCTGGCCGGACTTGGTATTGACCTCCATCTGGGTGATGTTGTCGAGGTGGTACTCGATCGGGTCTTCGACGGTGATGATGTTTCTCTGGTATCGGTCGATTTCGCGGAGGGCTGCGTACAGGGTCGTGGACTTGCCGGCCCCGGTCGGGCCGCAGCAGAGGAACATCCCGTGAGGCTGGGTGACCAGCCCGCGGACCGCCTCGACCAGTTTCGGCCGCATTCCCAGGTCTTCCATCTTGGTGACGGCCGAGCTGTTGTCGAGAATTCGCATGACCAGCTTTTCGCCGGCCTTCGAGCCGGAAGTGGCGACGCGAAAATCGAGATCGCGACCTTGCAGCTTGGCGCCGAAGGAGCCGTCCTGCGGCTTCCGCTTCTCGGAGATGTCCATCGCCGACAGGACCTTGAACACGTTGACGACGGCGTCGCCGGTCGACCGGTCGAACGGCTCGGCCGCGTGCAGGATACCGTCGATCCGGTAGCGAACCGAGTACTGCTCGGTGGTCGGCTCGAGATGGATGTCAGTCGCGCGACGCAGGACCGCGTCATACACGAGCTCCTTGGCGCCCATGAACGACCGCGATTCCTCGGCCTGCCGCACTCGCGACGGGTCTTCTTTGCCGGTGCCCTGGGTCTTGCCCACGAAGACGATCGGCGGGCCCGCGCGATCGACCGTGCCGACGTCTTTGTTGAAGAGCGGCTTCATCCCCAGCTTGTACAGGATGTCGTTGGCCACTTCCCCGAGATGGTAAGGCGTCAGCACTTTCTGGTCGTCGGGAACGGTCTGATTGCGAGCGAAGACATAGCTCAGGATCGGCACGAAATACGCGAGCAGCAACAGACCGAGGCCCAGAAAGTAGATCGGAATCACCAGCACCAGGATCAGCCCGAGGACACCCGAAGAGAAGAGAGCGCCGTTCCAGACGGCGAACTTCAGATTGTTGAGCTCGCGGGTGTCGTGTTCCACCCAGTTCGTTGTCCAGGCCCACAGCAGGTAGACGATCACCACCGGGACGAACTTGAAAAGATTGAGATACATCCCCGGGCCGCGATACATGTTCGGTATCTGCGCAATGATCGCCGGGAAGGCGTCGGCAGCCTGTGACGTTGTGGCGAGGCCCAAGGTGAGAAGGAGGAAAATCAAAAGCGCCGTGAGCACGCGGTACATTTCTGACCTTTCTATGAATCACAGGATGCCTTGCTCGGGGAGCTGGATGCCCTTCAAGGCCATCCGCAAAAGCTCGGGGTTGGGGGCATTCTCGAACGCGACGGCTCGATCCACCTTCTCGGCAACGACAAGCTGACGCAAGCTCTCGGTAAAATCAACCATTCCCTCTTCCTTGCCGAGACGGATCGCCTGGGCCAGCTTGATGTCTTCCTCGTTCAAAATCAACTTGCGCACGGTGGGATTCATGCGCATGATCTCGACCAGTGGAGCGCGCGTGCTGCCGGAGGACGCCGCATAGTCCTTGGAGGTCGGCAGCAGTTTCTGGGCGATGATCGCCTTGAGATTGAACGCCAGGTTCTGCCTCATCGCATTGTGCATGTCCTGGGGAAAAAGGTCGAGGATGCGGCTGATCGTCGACGGAGCGCTCGAGGCGTGGATGGTGCCGAACACCAGGTGTCCCGTCTCGGCAGCATGCATGGCGGCGTTAAACGTCTCGCGGTCGCGCATCTCACCCACCAGAATGATGTCCGGGTCTTGACGGACGGCGTGTTTCAAGGCCGTATTCCAATCGACGACGTCGATGCCCACCTCGCGCTGATTGATGATGCATTTGTCGTCCTTGAAGGTGAACTCGATCGGATCTTCGATGGTGACGACGTGGCAGCGCTCCCGCGAATTGACGTACTGGATCATCGCGGCGATGGTGGTGGACTTGCCCGACCCGGTGACGCCGGCCAGAATCACGATTCCCTGGTCATGGCTGGCGATTTCTCCCATGACGACCGGAAGGCCGAGCCCTTCGAACGAGGGGATCGAGGTGTTGACGCGGCGTGCGACCAGGCTGAGCCGTCCGCGCTGCTTGAAGAGGTTGACGCGGAACCGGGTCTCGTCGCCGTTGGGCTCGAAGATGATGTGGGCGAAGTCGATGCCACCCGTCTCGTCGAGGATGGTTTTCTGGCGGACCGACAGAAGTGGGAACATGAGGCGTTCCATGTCGGCCCCGGTCAAGGGCGGAAGCTGCATCAGCCGCAGCACCCCGGCGAGCCGCATCGCCGGAGCCATTCCGACTTTCAGGTGCAGGTCAGAGCCCTTGAACCGCATCACCATCCGGAAAAGCTTGTTCGCTTCGGGCTCGTTGGGCATCTCGTCAACGGGTGCTTCGACGACCGTCGCCATTTTCGTGCGCTCCTCAAAAGTTGCCAAGACCGGAAGACAGGCGGGAGTGGGCTTCAGACCGCCGCACAGGCACGCCCGCCTGAGCGAGGTAGTCTTTGGTCCCGCCAATGGAATACTGGCGATCGTGAAAAATGCTGGCCGCCAAGGCGGCGCTGGCCCCTGTGAGAGCCAGAACGGCGCGCAGATGCTCGGGGCATCCCGCTCCGCCGGAAGCGACGACGGGGATCGTCACGGCATCGGCGACCGCGCCGGTCATCTCCAGGTCGTAGCCGTTTCGCGTCCCGTCGGCATCCATACTGGTCAAGACGATTTCCCCCGCGCCCAGCTTTTCAACCTCGCGCGCCCAGGAGACGGCCTCCTTCCCCGTGGGCACCCGGCCGCCGCTGATGTGAACTTCCCAGAGCTGGCGGCCGCCCTTATTGACTCGCTTGGGATCGATATTCACCACGATGCACTGGCTGCCGAACCGCCGGGCTGCCTGACGGACCAGATCAGGGTCACGCACCGCCGCCGAATTGATCGATACCTTGTCGGCGCCCGCCTTCAGAAGGGCCCGGATGTCGTCGATCCGGCGAATCCCACCTCCGACCGTCAGCGGCATGAAGCATACCTCCGCCGTTCGTTCCACAACGTCCAGCAAGATGTCGCGCTCTTCATGGCTGGCGGAGATGTCCAGGAAAACCAGCTCGTCGGCACCCTCCTCGTCATACCGAGCGGCCACCGCGACCGGGTCTCCCGCATCGCGGAGGTTGACGAAGTTGGTCCCTTTGACCACGCGGCCGTGATCCACGTCGAGGCACGGGATGATCCGCTTCGCCAGCATGCGCAGCCTCAATCCGCGGCGTGGACCGCGTTGTCAGCGGCCGACGCCCTGTTCAACCACCTCCGCCCTTGCTCATTCGCGAAGTCTGGATCTTATTCTATAAAACAGCGCGCAGCGATCCTAGAGGCTGGAGATGAAGATGGTTTCGCGCATTATCTTCTGGCCCGAGCGAGCTTGGCGGCGGGAGCGGGGGCGGAAGCGGGGACCGGGATGACCGGTCGCGGCTTGGCAACGACGACCTTCGCAACGACCGGGGCGATGACATCCTCTTCGCCGTCGGCAACGACGGGAGCCTCGACCGGCGCGAGCGCTGGCTCTGACTGACGCATCGCACACTGGGGATGAATGCCACCGCGCGAGTAGACTGGCTGGTGGCAGACCGGGCAGCGGAGCCGGGTAGAAACCGGGGTATGGAAATGTTTGGGATTCATCCGGGATCGTCCGCTGGAGGAATGAAAAGTGTCGGGATGGAGCCGCTCTTGCTGAGTTCTCGACCGAGAGATGGTGATCAAGGCCTGACCGAGCGATCCAGACGCGGAGTGAACGCAAAATGATCGGCCCCGCGCGAGCAGCCGAAACTGACTCGCGCGGGCGAAAGGCCACAAAAACGCCGCGCTGACATGGAGCCTGCTACGCTGGCGAGACGAGAGCCGGCATCAATAACGCCGGCCGCCGCCACCGCCATAACCGCCGCCGCCACCACCGCCGTAACCGCCGCCGCCACCGCCACCGCGGCTCCGGCCGCCGCCACCGCCGTAACCACCGCCACCACCGCCGCCACGATCCTCACGCGGCCTGGCTTCATTCACGGTCAGCCGCCGGCCATCGTGCTCCTGATCGTTCAGACCTGCGATGGCGGCTTGTGCCTGGGCCTCGGTGTCCATCTCGACAAACCCGAAACCCTTGCTCCGGCCCGTCGCCCGGTCCTGGATCACCTGGGCACTCTGAACGGTACCGTATTGAGAGAACAACTGCTCCAATGTGGAGTCGCTGACACCGTATGCCAGATTCCCGACGTACAACTTCTTGCCCACCACTACTACTCCTGCGCGAATACACACTCGACCCAACTCGTCTTTCCGGGTCGAAGAGAAAGGGGCTACTCACAAGCCCTGTCGGTGGGAACGGCGAGGGAGGGAACAAGGTCAGGGCTCACGCGAGCCAGAACCGCTCTCTTCAGTCGACAGACCAACCAAATTTCATCATAACGGAAAATGAGCCGGAAAGATAGGGCTGACTTCGTGAAGTCGTCTGCGCGAGCACGTTTGAGCCGTATCTCTTTTTCAGAAGCCGGTTTTCCGGTTGAGCGACGAGCGAGCTGGCGTGTCGGAACACTCCGACGATGACTTCTCAAGCCCAGGCTCAACTATGGTAAACTCGATGCAACCGACCTCGCGCGGGCGTGCTCGCGCCGGCCGCGACCCTGATCCTGGACGGTTCCGGAGTCATTCCCATGGCCTGGCTGTACGTTGCCGTCGTGTTGAGCGCGCTGGCTGGCCGCACACCCGGCGACGATGACCGGACCGCCGATCAAGCCAAGGCCGCCTCCCAGGCCCAGACCGCAAAGTCGACGGCCTCGGCGGTTCCTTCCAAGAGCGCGACCGCCAAGAAAGACACAGCCAAGAACAAGGATACGCCGGCGAAAAAGACGACCAAGGCTCCGACCACCGCGGCAACCGCCCGGAAAGACGCAAGAGCACCGGCCACCGGTTCCATTAGCACGAGGAACGGTGCAAGAGCGCCAACCGCCGGCCAGGGCAAGTCGAAGGCCACGAAACCACCTCGCTCCGCGGAATCCCGCTCAGATGGAGACGTCCGGGTGCGGACCGCGGCCGAGATGAGGAAGCCTGCGCAGCGCGTTTCTGCTGCCTCCGGGCGGGATGCCCACAGACCGCTACGGCAACGACGACGTCGACTGGAGCATCCTGCCAGCCTGGCGGCAGACGTCATTTTTCGGGATCCGCGTGCGCGGGCAGTTTTTCGTCTACGTGGTGGATCGATCCCTGAGCATGATCGACGACGATCGACTGGCCAGGGCCACGATCGAGCTGAGGAAGAGCGTCTTCGCGCTCGAGCAGCCCCAGAAGTTCGAGGTTATCTTCTACAACACCGAATCGCTTCCGATGCCGGGCGGCCCCATCCCCCGATCGGCCGACTTGCAAGCCAAGAACCAATTGCTGTTGTGGCTCCGCTTGATCGAGCCCATCGGCGGCACCGACCCGCGCACCGCCTTGAAGCAGGCACTGATGCTGCGACCTGACGCGGTGTTTCTCCTCACCGACGGCGATCTCCCCAAAGGCACCGTCAAGGAGGTCTCCACGATCAACACGCGCAGAATTCCAATCCATTGCATCGACCTGGCCGGCGGCTTGGCCGGCGACCAGCTCAAACTGATCGCCGCGGATAGTGGCGGCCAGTATGCCTCGCGCCCAGGCGACCTGCAAGGCCGGCCATGAACGGCCGGCCGTCAATCAGACGCTCTACCGGGCTGAAGAGGACCGAGCGATATGCTAGTTTAGCACCGTGATGAACACCACTCTGACTTCCTTGGTGCGCGGTGATCCCTTCGCGATCCGCGACCGCATCCTGGACGCGCTCACCGGCACTTAGCTTGGAGCAAACCTTTGACCACTGCACTTACCGCCGCGCACATCACCGATACCGCCCTTTTTGACCTTGTGCTGGTCCGGATGGCGCTGCCGAGCAAGGAGCCCGTCTCCGCAAGCGCCGTGCGGAGGGATGTCGGCAAGCTTCTTGGCTCCGAACTTTCTACTGCCGACTTCGACAGCCTGCGCAGCGAGCTGGCGTCCGCCGGCTTCCTGACCAAAGGCAAGCGGAACACGTTCGCCCTCACCGATTCCGGCCGCGAGCGAGCGCTGCAATTCCTGGGCATCGCCGAGCTCCCGGCTCAGATCAATTGGTCCACGGTGATCGCCACATACCTCTTCCCGAAAGCCGCCGGGCTCCCGGCCGAGGCGGCGGCCGAGCTGGATAGTGGAGACAAGCTGGCCGCCTTCATTCTCAAGCGGAAGTACGGGCTCGCCGCCCAGGCCGGCTCGACGGTGAACCAGGTGCTCGAAGCGGTGGCATGCGAGCGGCTCGGCTTCCCTCACGAGATGACGCTGAGCGGATTGCTGTGCGGAGTTTTGAGCACGCTCATCGGGTCTGAGCGCCTCACCAAAGAAAAGCTTGCCAAAAAGCTACCGCTGTTCGAGACCGGGCTAACAGCCGTCAGTGCCGACGCCGCACGGTGCAAGGTGGTTCGGGACTGGCTGGGAGGCACGCCGCTATTTCAGCAAGCGCCAGCTCCGCTCGAACCGCCGCCGGCCGTCGAGCCGTTCGACTTGACTGCCTTTGCCGCGACGGCAAAGGCGCTCGCGGCCAAGAGCCCGCCTGAAGACCGGTTTCATGACAACAAGGTATTCATTGCGGCACTCTGGCGAGCGACGCAAGAGGAGCCGAGCTTCCCGCTCCTCTCCTTGCCTGAGTTCAAACAGCGGCTCGTCGAGGCGAACTCGCAGAACCTCCTGCACCTGAGCCGCGCCGATCTCGTCCAGGCGATGGACCCCCAGTTGGTGGCCGACTCCGAGACTGCGTATCTGAACGCGACGTTCCACTTCGTCCTGGTCGACGGCAACGATTCATGAGCACTGCAATCCCTGCCGTCGAATCTGCGGCCGCCGCCCTGGGCAGCATGATCGGATTCAGGTCGGCCGATGCGGACAAGGGGCGGCGGGCGATCCTGGCGAAGGCCATCAAGACCATGGCGGCCGTGCCCGGGTCGGTGATCAGCACTCGATTTCTGGGCGATGCCGCCAGGGTTGACTTCTGGGTGTCGCAACTGCTTGTGGCAGTGTCACGGTGGTGCGCGAAGTCGCCGCAGGGGCGGCTCCAGGCCGTTTTCCTGTCGGTTTGACATAACACAATCTAACAATACTCTATATATGTTATTATAACTAATCATATCATAGGTTTCGATTCGCCCGAACTGATCGGAAGCCACGCGTTCACTCTCCGCGAGCCGTCCCAGCCACGCGGCCTGAATCTGAAGTAGCATGGCCATGGCATCTTCGAGCCACTGGTGGCCGCTCTCTGCCGTGCCTTGTCTCCCCAGTACTGACTCCGGTGAGATAGTGCACGCTAGATTGCGAATCGGCATGCAGCAGAGCACGCGCAAGGCGGCGAACAGGGTGGATGGGTCCTACGCCGTTTCTCGCGGAGCAAGACGTGACTTCATTAGCAACGATGGACGATGCGATCTGGCTGGCGCGCTGCCTGGGAAGCACGATTGCGAAAGTGAGGACCTGAATGAGTGATATTGCGTCGAACGATGCTAATGATTGTTGCTTCCAGGTGCCTTGATCCTGCACAGGTCCAGCATAGGCCTTGGCCGCGATGTTCGGTCGCTTCCAGTCAACAAAATGTTGTTGAAACACAACACCAGCTTGACAACACGGGCTCAGCGGAGAATCCTGTTCTGATCTCCCCCTATCCAGAATGACGACTTATTGGGCCGCTCTCCTCGGGTACGAGTCAGAGCCGATCAGTTCATCAACTCCTTGAGAGGAATGGCTCGTGATGTGGCAACTCCTGACGCCCTTTCGTAAGCGGGTTGAGGCCAGACGCATCCGAGCTCGTCGTCCGCGATGGTATCGGCCGGATTGCGGGCCACTTGAGGATCGCTGCCTCCTGTCGGTCTACCTGACGGAAAAGGCACCACCTGTCCCGCTGGTCGGAGCGCCAGTTATCTGGACGGCGACGGCAACCGGCGACGGAGCAACACCCGTTTACCAGTTCAGCGTCGAACTGAGCGGCGGTCCATTCCACGTGGTTAGTGACTTCAGCCTCAGCAACACCTTTACATGGAACCCTATGCAAGAGGGTACCTATGACATCCGGGTGGTTGTCGAGGACACCTTCGGCGCCTCGACCAGCGAGTCCGCGACCGCGTCCTATACGGCACAGTCGCGGGTCGTTGGAACCACCGCGGTGGTCAGCCCTACGTCCAACCCCCTGGTGGCCCTGTACAGCGCACCCCCCTCGCCGGGCAGTTCGATGTACGTCGAGTTCGCCCAGTTGGGCACCAACCCGGTTTGGCACACGACCTCCCCGCTGCCCATTGTGCCGGGGGAGAGCACCAACTTCATCGTCGCCGGCATGCTGCCCAACACGACGTACCTCATGAGTGACGTCCTGAACGATGGGACGGTCTCCGCCCCCGTCGCGTTCACGACCGGGGCCCTACCGACGGACTTGACATTCCCCACCTTCACCACAGAACTGGGGCCTACCCCGGATAACGACCCGACTGACGACATGATCTACCACATCGGCCTCGGGACCGGCTCGCCGAACGCCGTCGATCTCCGTGGCCACGGACCTGAAGGGCGACATCGAATGGTACTATGACCCGGTTGCTGACGGCTACTCCTACTATGGCCCGACACTTGTGCCCGGCGGCACGGCGCTCGTGTTCGGCGAGCCGTCCACCGGCGCGGGGGCGGGGGGATCGGTCTCGATCAAGGAGATCGACCTGGCCGGCGACACCCTGCGCCAGACCAACATCGATGCCGTCAACGCCGAGCTGGCCGCGCTGGGGCAGTACCCGATCACCAACTTCAGCCACGACATCGTGCGCCTGCCCAACGGGGACACGGCGGTCCTGGCCAGAACTCCGAGGACCATCGACGTCAACGGCACCCCCA
Source organism: uncultured Isosphaeraceae bacterium (assembly GCA_963781785.1). Taxonomy (GTDB): domain Bacteria; phylum Planctomycetota; class Planctomycetia; order Isosphaerales; family Isosphaeraceae; genus CAWAHD01. The sequence continues at coordinate 5,199,102 of CAWAHD010000002.1, forward strand.
CCGTGTACGACGGAGACGACGTCATCGTCTTGGACCAGAACTTCCAGGTGGCGTGGGTGTGGGACCCCTTCGACTGGCTGAGCACCAGCCGGCTCCCCACGCTGGGCGAGGGCCCGACCGACTGGCTGCACGCCAACTCCATCTCCTGGTCGCCCGAAGACGGGAACCTGGTGGTCTCCCTGCGCGCCCAGGATTGGGTGATCAAGATCGATTACGCCAACGGGACCGGCGACGGCCACATCATCTGGCGGTTGGGGCAGGGCGGCGATTTCACCATCATTTCCTCGGACCCATCCCCGTGGTTTTCCCACCAGCACGACGTGACCTATATCAACGACAACACGCTCGTCCTCTTCGACGACGGGAACACCCGCGCGGAGACAAACTCGGATGCCCATAGCCGCGGGCAGGAACTGGTCCTCAACGAGCAGACGATGACGGCGACGCTGGTGGTCAATGCCGACCTGGGCAACTACTCCTCCGCCCTGGGCAGGCGCAGAGCCTCCCCAACGGGAATCTTGACTTCACGTCCGGATTGCTCGGGTCAGGCTCGACCACCTCCGGGCAGTCAATCGAGGTGCTCCCCAATGGCACGAAAACATATGTACAGCAGATGAATGGTTTATATGAGTATCGCTCCTACTTCATGAGCACGCTTTACGGCCCCCTCGCCAACCTCGTCAAGCAGGACTCGACGACGCAGGGGACCTGGAACGGCACCTACGGCACCCAGGGGTACGACGTCATCGGCAGCTCGTCCAGCCTGCCCAGCTACGCCACCGTCACACCCTCGGGCGAGTCGACTTACACCTGGGCTGCCAGCACTACTGACCCCCGCGCCCTCCAGACCGCCGGCGGCGGCCGCATCGCCGCCGGCTGGTACTCCACCTCCAGCTTCACGGTCAACGTCAACATCACCGACGGGTTGCAGCATGACCTCGAGCTGTACTTCGTCGACTGGGACTCTGACGCGCGCGCCGAGACGGTGCAGATCAGCGACTTGGCGACGGGCCTGGTACTGAGCACGCAGTCGATCTCGTCGTTCCACAACGGCGTGTACCTGAACTTCGCGGTCGGCGGGGACATCGTGATCACGATCACCGGGACGGCCGGGACCAATGCCGTGCTCAACGGACTGTTCTTCGACCCGTTGCACATGCCGACCCCGGCGCCGCCGACATCCGCCACGTTCCTCAACACGGACCCGACCACGCAAGGGACGTGGATGGGGGTCTACGGCGTGCAGGGCTACGACATCATCGGCAGCTCGGCCAACCTCCCCGGCTACGCCTCCGTCACCCCCTCGGGCCAGTTGAGTTACACCTGGGCCGCCAGCACCACCGACCCCCGCGCCTTGCAGGCCCCCGCCGGCGGCGGCATCGCCGCCTGCTGGTACTCCGCCTCCAGCTTCACGGTCGACGTCAACCTCGCCGACGGGGCGGAGCACTACGTCGAGCTGTACTTCGTCGACTGGGACAACAGGAACCGGGCCGAGACGGTGCAGATCAGCAACGCGTTGACCGGCGCCGTATTGAGCACGCGGTCGATCTCGTCGTTCCAGGGGGGGGTGTACCTGGACTACGCGGTCAGCGGGGACATCGTGATCACGATCACCAGCAAGGCCGGGCCCAATGCCGTGCTCAGCGGCGTGTTCCTCGACCCGCCCCCCGCCCCGATGGCGACGTTCCTCATGCGGGACGACTCGACGTCGGGGGCGTGGATCGGGACCTATGGCGCCCAGGGCTACGACCTCATCGGCGCCACCTTGAGCCTGCCCAGCTACGCCACCGTGGGCCCCTCGGGTCAGTCGAATTTCACCTGGGCCGCCAGCACGACCGATCCCCGAGCCTTGCAGATCCCCGGCGGCGGTGGCGTCGCCGCCTCCTGGTTCTCAAAGTCCAGCTTCACGGTCGACGTCAACCTCTTGGACGGGACGGAGCATGAACTCGAGCTGTACTTCGTCGACTGGGACAACAAGAACCGGGCCGAGACGGTGCAGATCAGCGACGCGGCGACGGGCGCGGTGCTGAGCACGCAGTCAATCTCGTCGTTCCAGGGGGGTGCGTACCTGGACTACGCGGTCAGCGGGAATATCGTGATCACGATCACCAGCACGGCCGGGCCCAATGCCGTGCTCAGCGGCCTGTTCCTCGACCCGGCCCCCGGGGCGACCGCGATGTTCCTCAAGCAGGACACGACGACGCAGGGTACCTGGAACGGCACCTACGGCACCCAGGGCCACGACATCATCAACAGCTCCGCCAGCCTGCCCAGCTACGCCACCGTCACACCGTCGGACCAGTCGAGTTACACCTGGGCCGCCAGCACCACCGATCCTCGAGCCTTGCAGGTCCCCGGCGGCGGCGGCATCGCCGCCTCCTGGTTCTCCGCTTCCAGCTTCACGGTCGACGTCAACCTAACCGACGGGGCGCAGCACGATCTCGAACTGTATTTCGTCGACTGGGACAAGAAGGGGCGGGCCGAGACGGTGCAGATCAGCGACGCGACGACGGGCGACGTGCTGAGCACGCAGTCGATCTCGTCGTTCCAGGGGGGGGTGTACCTGGACTACGCAGTCAGCGGGAATATCGTGATCACGATCACCAGCAAGACCGGGCCCAATGCCGTGCTCAGCGGCTTGTTCCTCGACTGAGCACCAGACGTCCGTCGTGGGCTTCTGTCTTCGACAGTCGTCCGTTGATTCCGGTTAGCTCGTCAGTCGCAGCCGATCGAGAGTCGCGCGGCCTGCGTGAGAAGGTAGTTGCGCTCGGGGAGGTTACCCGTCTTGCCTGCTGCTGCCCGGTAATGCTTCACGGCACCGACATGGTCCCCGGCAAGTTCGAGCAGATGCGCTCGCACGGCGTCCAAGCGGTGGTGATTCACGAGGCGGGTGTCGGTTCTCAGAGCATTCAGCAGTTCCAGGCCCGTGGTCGGGCCGTGCACCATCGCCGCCGCGATCGCGCGATTCAACATGACCACGGGATTATCGGACATCCGCCCGAGCAATTCGTAAAGCGCGAGGATCTGCTGCCAATCCGTGTCCTCGGCTCGGGCCGCTTCGTCGTGCACGGCGGCGATGGCGGCTTGCAACTGGTACGGACCGACCAAGCCCTTGGGTAACGTGGCCGAGATGAGCGCAACTCCCTCGGCGATCTGCTGTTTATCCCAGAGCGCCCGATCTTGCTGTGCGAGCGGGATCAGTTCGCCGGCGGGCGTCGTCCGCGCCAGACGGCGAGCATCGGTCAGCAACATGAGCGCGAGCAAACCGGCGACCTCTGTGTCGTCAGGTTGCAGATCAAGGACGATCCGCGTCAGGCGGATCGCCTCATGCGCCAGATCGCCTCGGCGCAGCTCGCGGCCGGTGCTCCTCGTGTAGCCCTCATTGAAGATCAGGTACAGGACGTGGAGAACGGCGCGCAGGCGGTGCACACGCTCGCCTGGAGTCGGCAGTTGGAACGGAATGCCGGACTTCTCGATGGTTTCCTTGGCCCGGCTGATTCGCTGGGCCATCGTCGGTTCGGGAACGAGAAACGCGTGGGCGATCTCCGCCGTGGTCAAGCCACCTACCGCCCGCAACGTCAGCGCAATCGCCGATGCCGGAGTCAACGCAGGATGACAGCACATGAAAAGAAGGACCAGCACATCGTCTTCTTGCGGCCCAGACTCGATGGCCGTCGGTTCGGTTGTGTGGGCCTCCTCCAAGGCCGCCTCGCTTTCGCGACGGCGGCGAGCCGATTCGCTGCGAATGTGGTCGGCCATCTTCCGGAGGGCGACCTGCGTCAGCCAGGCGCGGGGATTGTCCGGCAGGCCTTCGCGCGGCCACTGAATTGCTGCGGCCAGCGACGCCTCCTGGACGGCGTCCTCGGCCGCTGCGAAATCGCGAAATCGTCGGACGACCGTCCCGAGCACCTGCGGCGTTAGCTCCCGCAGCAAGGGGTCGATCGGTACGTCCAGAGGTTGTCCTGTCACAGCAACTCCTCCGGCGGACCGCTCATCACTTGCCGTACTTCAATGGGTTGGTTTCCTCTGTCTTTGCACCCGGGCGCGGCCGAGACCAGCGCGGCGAGACGATACGCCTCCTCCGGGCTCTCCACGTCCACGATCCAGAAACCGGCGAGAAACTCTTTGGACTCGGGAAAGACTCCATCGGTAACCGGCGCCCCATCCGTTCCCGCGCGAATGATCTTCGCCTGGTCGGGGAACGCGAGGCCCTCGGCTGCAACGAGCACACCCGCCTCCTTGAGCTCCTTGTTGAAAGCGTGCATGAACGCGATGTGGGCCTGAATGTCCTCTTTGGGCCACGTCAAGAACCGCTCAACATCGGCCTTCGTGCCTGACATCATCAGAATGTACTTCATCGGCGTTCGTTCCTTTCATTTTGTGAACCGGGTCGATGAGAGTTTCCATAGCGTAGTCGGATCAAATCCGGGGATCTCGACATCACTCAAGTTTTTTGGGGGCACGTCCCAGGGAAATCTTGAAGGTTGAATTTGTCGGACCACGGATTCCGGTGAGGAATCTTGTATTCGGAGTGACCGCTGCACGCACTAACGGAGTAACGGGCCGCCGTAGTGATGCTTGCCCTGAGGGCGAGCACGGTTGGCGAGCGGGAGTGGCTCTGCGTCTGGTTTCATGCCCTCACCACGCGAGCATCTGAACGTGCGTTGCGATCCGCGCCGGGCTGTACCTCCGCGCATCGGCTTCCGGCTCGCGCCGGCGCTTGGCCTTGCGTCCCCCGTGTCTTCTCGTTCGGTCCGAACATCATCAACGAGGTGCAACCAAGGAGTCTCTCTCATGACAATGCTCGATCGCCCGTCTTGCTCGCGTCGCGATTCGGCCAGCCGGCCGCGCCGGTTTGGTCGCGCTCCCGGCCGGCGGTTTGCCCCAGCCCTGGACCCGCTCGAAGGTCGTGCCTTGCTCAGCACACTCGTCGTCACCGACAACCACGACAGCGGGCCCGGCTCGCTCCGCCAGGCGATTCTCGACGCCCACTCCGGCGACACTGTCACATTCGCGCCCAGCCTGCGCGGCCAGGTTATCACTCTGACCAGCGGCGAGCTGACGGTCAGCAAAAACCTCACCATCGACGGCCCGGCGCCGGCCGGCTGGCGGTGAGCGGCGACGATTCGAGCCGGGTCTTCGAGATCAAGAGCGGCGCGACGGTGACGATCTCGGGCCTGACGATCACTGACGGCCAGGCAGTAGACGGGGGTGGGATCTTCAACTCCGGCGCCTTGACGCTCAGGGATTCAGCGGTGGCCGCCAATCGGGCGGCCGCCGCGGCCGCCGGCACGGCGCAAGGCGGCGGCATCTACAGCGCCGCAGGCGCCCTCACCATCACGGACAGCACGTTGAGCGACAACCAATCCGTCGGTGGATCGAGCACTTCGGGTTCCGGCGGCTACGGGCAGGGCGGCGGCATTTATTTTGCACCCTCAAATTCTCAAGGCACCCTGAGCCCCGCGCCCCTGACCATCACGGACAGCACGCTGACCGGCAACCAGGCCGTCGGGGGCGCCACGGGGAGCGCGTTCAACTTCGCGGGCCTCGGACAGGGAGGAGGCATCATGGTCCTCTCCGGCTCGACCGTAACGATCACCGGCAGCACCCTGTGCGGCAACCAAGCGGTCAGCGGCGGGGGCGTAAGCCCTCTTTTGGCGATCGGCGGCGGCATCAGCAGTGAGGGCAGCATATTGACGATCAGTGACAGCACGTTTGCGCACAACGAGGCCAGAGGGGTGGCGGGAATGAACGATGCACCGTTGGGCTCCGGCGGAGGGTCCGGCCAGGGCGGCGGCATCGACAGCGAGGGCGACGTCTTGACCATCTGCGACACCGTCTTCCAGGGCAACCAGGCCGTTGGCGGCGATGCCGGGGTGGGGGGCGGCGCCCCCTACAACAATTACGGCGGCGGCGGAGAGGGGGGTGCCGTGAATTACTTCGGAGGCACGGCATTGGTCGGAGGCGTGAGCGTTCCCGGGGCGGTCACCGTGTCCGACAGCCAATTCGTGGGCAACCAGGCCCTCGGGGGAATCGGTCAGGGCGGCGGTGGCGGCGTCGCCTCAGGGGGCGGTGTGTTTGTGGACGGCATCTTGATCGGGACGACGGTGACGCTCGCGCAGACCACCCTACTCGACAACACGGCCTCCGGCGGGTCCGATCTCGGCGGCAGCTTCGGAGGGGTGGCCGGAGGGGCCGGGCTCGACGCCGGGCTCGCGACGATCACGATCACAGGCGGCGCCGTGAATGATAACTCGTGTCAGGGAGGCATCGGAGAGCCCGGCGGAATTGTCTTCGGTGGCGGAATGAGCATCAGCAGCGCAGACATCACCATCACCGGCACGCAGATCGAAGGCAATCGGGCCGTGGGCGGCGCGGGGAGCGCGAGCGGGGGCTACAACGACGGCGACAGCGCTCTGGGCGCCGGCATCGATTGCGGTGCAAGCGACGCCACTCTCGTCGACACACCCGTCATTGGCAATATTGCAATCGGCGGCGCGGGCGGCACAAGCGCCCTGGCGGTGTCGGCGGCACCGGCGGCAACGCCCAGGGGGCAGGCCTCGATTTCTACGCCGGTACGTTCAACCTCACCGGCGTGTCGTTCATCGGCAACGCGGCGATGGCCGGTGCGGGGGCGCTGGAGTCGCCGGCGGTAGCGGCGGCACCGGTGGCCTTTCTCAGGGCGGCGGCCTCTACACCGGCGGTGCGATTCTGTTCAATGGAACACCGCCCCCCGTTCCCACGCCCGCGATCACGACGATCACGAGCGCCACGTTCGTGGGCAACCTCGCCCAGGGCGGTGAAGGCGGATCGGGCGAGGGCTCCGGGACCGACGGGACCGGTGGAATCGGCGCCGGCGGCGCCGTCTACAACGACGCCTTCTCCACGCTCGATCTGTCGAGCAGTCTCCTCTCCCTGAACACGGCCCTCGGTGGCGCCGGTGGGCCGGGTGGATCGAGCGGTGCCGGCGGAGATGGCGGCGACGGACTCGGTGGCGCGATCTATAACGCAGGGCCGACATCCGGACCGGCCGGATCACTCCCCGCGGCTGCGCTCGCCCTTTTCGATACGCTCATCATGGGCAATCTCGCCCAGGGCGGCGACGCCGGTACTGGCGACTCCGACGGCAGCTCCGGCCAGGGCGTTGGCGGCGGCCTTTACCTTTCGTCAAGCGGCACGGCAACCCTGAAGAAGACCGTGGTCGCCGGCAATCACGCGTCCACCAGCAATGACAACATCTACGGCTCATACACCACGTCCTGACGGAATCCCCACGGGCCCGGCGAGGGATCTCCTCGCCGGGCCTCCGAGCACGTGAGCGGACGCCAGGGATGTACCATCGACGTGTTCCCCCGCAGCAGCGCGGGAACCAGGCGAACTCTCAGGCCGGCGGAACGAACGTCCTTGCCCAGGCTGCATCTTTGGAGGAGAGCCGCGGTTCTGGCCGGCTCGCGTAGATGAAGTCCTGGTAGCCGGCTGTGTCGTAGACCTGATCGAGGATCTCCTGGAGATCGATCCGGGCTTCAGGATCCGCTGGGAGCAAGGGAATCGGGATAATCGGCAGGCGCTGGCGCAGCCGGATCGGCCAGAACCCGGCCCAAGGACGAGCCTCGGCCCGGCTCACCAGCACCGAGTATTCACATTTGGGTCGATTCTCCAGAGGCATCGGCCGGCCGCTCCGAAGCAGGTCGATCTCGATGAAATGAGCGGCACTCTGGAGCAATTCCTCACGCTTGGCCAGGTATTGCTCGCGGTCCGCGCCGCCGCGTTTGTTCGCCGGGCTGAGCAATTCCACCACGGTGATTAACTCGCGCCCCAGACGATCTCTGATCTCCAGGAACGGGACACGGCGGATCTCTTGCGTAGGGAGATGGACCTGAGTGGGGGCATCCACGATCCTGATGTTGGCGGCCTCTTTGGCTCGGGACCGTGGGCGGGTCGCCACCGAAACATCGGCGCGCCCACCAGCCGGCGCGGCTCGGGAGGAAGTTCCTGCACGTAGAGATGCTCATCGAGCATCACAATATACTTCGGCCGTACCTGAGCGACGAGTTTCCCACGGATCGCCGGCAGGAACTCCAGGTGAAAGTCTTGCCAAAACGCATCCTGCTCGATGTAGGGATTCATGCCCGGAAACGGTGACGGCATCGATTAACTCCCCGGCGGCAGCGTGCTGGGCCCAGGGGCGGCCATTCATTGGACCGAGCACGGCTGCCGCTCATTCGGCCATTTTACCCAGTTCTGACTTTCCCAAGGTCCTTTTGATTGCTCTGCCGCCAATGACTTGGGCATGGCCCGGCAATGCCGTAGAATCATCACATGGAAACGTTGCCAATGGGCTATCAATCCTGGGAACGCACGCTTCGCGCTGTGGAACTCGTCAAAGATCGCTTGTTGCGCGCCACCACGGCCTTGGAAACCGCGGCGATTGTCTACGCTGTCATCGGCGGGCAACGCATCGGTGTGGGGCTCATCGACGAATCGTGGCCGGCGCGCCTGCCTGACGAACTGGCGTCGCGCTCTGCGCCCTGCTCGTCACGCCCGATGGCTAGCAGGCCGCGCTGGCGCCTCGGTGCGCTAGACATCGAAGATCTGATGCTCGAGCACCAAACGACCCGCGTACACACGAACGAATAAGGAGCAGGCGAGTCCCATCAGGGGGATTGCCTCACTTCTTCTGCCTTTGCAGATCGTCGACCTGGGCCGCAACCCCGTTGAACAAATCGAACACATCCACTTGCTCACCGCGTTCGACGCGCTTGGAAATCATCGTTAACGGGTAGAGGATGACCGTTGTCTTGGGCATTCTGACGGCCGGGTCTCGACCGTGTTCATCCTCGACCATGATCCATTCCATTCCCAGTTCTTGTACGAAGGCATCGCCAAGAACAACGCCCAGGCATTGAAGTTCGTAGGTTTGTTCCTTAGTGAAAATGCCGGCCTGCAAAACGGTGCGAATGGTACCGAGCTTGCCAGGCGCGGTCTTGTATTTCTGCTTTGAATCCTCATTGCCAAGGTACTTTTCGACGACCGCACGCTGGTCGTGCAAACGCTTCTGATCAGCGCCGGTTAATTCCGTTATTTTCTGCTCATGTTCAGCGGGCACTCTCTTCTCCTGTGGGTCATTGCTCGCACAGCCAACGAGTAAGCTCGATGCAAATACGAGCGATCGCCAGCGCCGGTCAGGGTTAAAACAGCGGGCAACGGGGCGCATCGGTGAATCCTGGCGTATTTCAGGAAACCTGGTGAGTCAAAAAACCAAATTACGCCGAGCCATCGCTTCGTTTACTGTGCTCGGTTAGTTCCTCCGAAGCAATATCGAGGCGCCCGGATTTGACTCAGCCACCTCACAGTCCCGAACCGATCGAGCTTGAGCACACTCTGTCATCCTGGAAACCCGAGCAGGATGGTACAATCGCCGGCCGATAGCTCGGCCGTCCATAAGCTTCGGAATCCCCAGAGAAAGCTCATCTTCCATGATCGATCCTCGCGTCGCCAGCGGCCTGAGAGACCTCGCCCCTGCCGTGATGATCCCCCGCGAGCGGATGCTCGCGCTGTTCCGGCAGACCTTCGCCGAGTTTGGCTTCATGCCGATCGAGACGCCGCACATCGAGCGGATGGAGGTCTTGACCGGCAAGGGGGCCGGCTCCGACGAGGTGCTCCGGCAGATCTTCGAGGTCACCAACAAAGGAGGGACGCCCGGCGAGCTGGCGCTCAGGTTCGACCTGACCGTACCTTTGGCCCGGTTTGCGGCCAAGCACATCGACGAACTGGGCACACCCTTCAAGCGATACGCGATTGGCTCCGTATTCCGGGGCGAGCGGCCGGCCAAGGGCCGGTTTCGCGAGTTTGTCCAGTGTGACTTCGACACGATCGGCACCGTGAGCGCGGTCGCCGACGCCGAGACTGCTCTCGTCATCTTCTCGGCACTGAAGGCCGCGCAGGTCCCCGACTTTCGAATCACGCTCAACAACCGCAAGATCCTCGACGGGTTTCTCGATTCACAAGGTCTATCGGGACGAAGCGGCCCCGTGTTGCGAGCTCTCGACAAGCTGGCGAAGATCGGCCGCGAGGCGGTCATCGCTGAGCTGACTCGGGCCGGGGACGGTGGCGGACTCGGTCTGCCGAACGAGGAGGCAGCGCGAATTCTTGACTTCGCCGAGGCGGGCCGGGGCGGGGCCGAAGTGCTCGCGCGTGCCGACGCGCTTCTGGGCTCAAGCGGATCGGCCCCCGAGGGAGTTGCCAATTTGCGCACCGTCCTGGAGCTGCTGGACGCCGCCGGCGTGCCGGCGAACCACCTGGCCATTGACCTGGGACTGGCGCGGGGGCTCGATTATTACACGGGCATCGTGTTTGAAACCACGATCAAGGGCTGGGAGAAGTTCGGGAGCGTGGCTTCGGGAGGCCGGTATGATGACCTCGCGAGCCTGTTCACACCGCGGAAGCTGCCGGGAGTGGGGGCGTCGATCGGGCTGGACCGGCTGCTGGCGCTACTCGAAGAGGCCGGCACGCTTGGGTCGACGGCCACGAGCACGCCCGTGCTGGTTGCCAACTTTCCCGGCACGAATCCGGCCGTTGCTTTCAAGCTGGCCGCGCGGCTGCGGAAATCGGGCATCGGCGCCGAGATCTATCCCGATGCCATTGCGATTGGCAAGCAGATGGGCTACGGTTCGTCGCGCGGGCACAAGCTGGCCGTGATCGTCGGGCCGGATGAACAAGCCAGGCAGGTGTTCAACCTGCGCAACCTCGCCTCGCGTACGGAGGACAAGGGCCTCGCCTGGTCGGTCCTGGAAGACTCCGTCCAGAGTGCACTCGAGATCATCAAGCAAGATGGAGCCACTCGATGAATCCACCAGCCACAGGACAAGCGCCTGGGCAAACGCATGACGCGGCGTCGGAAGGGCCGGTCGGGCGGGTGCGCGGTACGCACGACTGGCTCCCGGACGACTCGCGCGGCTGGGGGCCCTCGAGCGGCGGTTGTTCGACGGTTTCGCCCGGGCCGGATACCTGCCGGTCCGGACGCCGATCCTCGAATTCACCGAGCTGCATGAACGCAAGAGCGGCGCGGGGATCGTGTCGAAGCTATTCGAGCTGGAAAACTGCCCGGGCGGCGTGTGCCTCCGTCCGGAGTTGACGGCGAGCATCGTGCGTGCCTTCACCGAGGCACCCGAGTGCCCCCCCCTGCCCTGGCGCGTGTGCAGCTCGGGGCCGGTGTTCCGGTACGAGAGCGACCCGGGCTCGGGGCGGCTGCGCGAGTTTACCCAGACGGGCATCGAGCTGATCGGCGCGGGCGGCCCGGCCGCCGACGCCGAGGTGATCAGCCTGGCCGACCGGTCGCTCGTGCTCCTGGGAATTCCGGATGCGACGATCCGGATCGGACATGTGGGGTTGATCCTCGAGACCCTGGGCGCACCGGTCTGCCGCCGGCCGCCCGATCGGCTCTCGTCGAAATGTTGAGCGCCGCGGCCGCGGAAGGAGAAGGCATCCTGGCGCTCGAGTCGGTGCTGGAGCGACTCTCCGGCTGGCTGCGGTCAGGCGGCGAGGCCGAGGCGATCGTGCCGGCGGTCAGCCAGGCCGACGACCGCGGCGTCGACCGGCTGTTCCGCCACCTCGTGCCAGATGTCACCGGCCGGCGGTCCGGCCATGAGATCATCCACCGCCTGCGCCGCAAATGGGACCTCGACCATTCCCTCTCGCAGATCCTGGGCCGCGTGCGCACCCAGGTGCACTCGCTGGCGGGCCTGCGCGGGCCGGCCCAGAGCGTCCTGGAACAGCTCGCCGCGACGTTCGCCGATCTGGCGCCTCAATCGGTGGCCGACCTCGGGGAGCTGGTGCGTCAACTGGAAGCGCGCGGAGTCGAGCCGGGCCGGGTCGAGCTTGACCTGGGCTTTGGCCGGGGCATCGGGTTTTACACCCGGATGATCTTCGAGCTGGTGGTGCCGGCCCCGGAAAAAGCCGTCGATGTCTGCGGCGGCGGTCGGTATGACGGGCTGGCCCGCGTGCTCGGCAGTCGCCGCGACGACCGGGGCGCGGGCTTTGCCTTCGGATTGGAACGGCTCGCCCAAGCCTGTTGGGCGCGCGGTCTGACGCCCGGAGCGGCATGACCTGGCCCGGCGAGATCCCAGAAGGAAATTCGGCCGATGCGTACGGGACCGATCGACACGATCCGAATCGCAATCCCCTCCAAGGGGCACCTCTACGACGGGATCATCGAGCTCCTTCAGACAGCCGGCTACAAGGTGCGGCGGGCCAGCGACCGGCAATACGAAGCGACGATCGTCGGCCAGGACCGGTTCCATGTGGTTTTCATGAGGCCAGCCGATATCGTCGTCCAGGTGCAGGAGGGGAGATGCCACCTGGGCGTCACCGGCATGGACGTCTATGCCGAGCTAGCCGCCGAGACCGAGGGCGCCGTGGTCGTGACCGCCGACTTGGGTTACGGCGGATGCCGGCTGGCCGTGGCGGTGCCCGAGAGCTGGATCGACGTCAGCCACATTCTGGACCTGGTCGACCTCACGACCGAGTTCAAGACAACCGGACGGACCTTCCGCGTCTCGACCAAGTACCCTGCTTTGGTGCGCCAGTACTTCCGCCGGTTTGGCATTTATTACTATCAACTGATTGATTCGGAAGGAGCGCTTGAGCTGCACCCCAGCCTGGGGATTGCCGACATCATCGTTGACCTGGTCAGCTCGGGGACGACCTTGAAAGACAATCGATTGCGCGAGATCGAGGAAGGGACAGTCCTGGAGTCGGCGGCGTGCTTGATCGGCCACGCGCCGAGCCTCAGGGCGCTCGCCGGCGAAGGTGAAAAGGGCTCGCTTGCGCTGCTCTTGGACGCGATCGACGGGGTGCGGGGCGCAAAGGGGTGGCTGCACGTGGAGGTGGTGGGAAACGAGGCCGCAGCCGGACCGGATGCGGCCGCCCAGGTCGCCGGCCGTCTGAAAAGCGAGGGTGCCCTGCACATCGCCCGAGGAGAAGTGTGGGACGACGGCGGAAGCTCCGGCTGGAGAGTGACCGCCCTCTTGCCGGCCGCGCGTCTGACCGCCTGCCGCCGCGCGCTTTACCGCCTGGGCGCCGGCCGTGTTGTGGGGCTTCCGCCCCGGATCGTGTTTGACCGCGACGGCTCCTCGACTTTTGATGAGTTAGGCCGGCTCCTTGAGCGCGTCACCACACGCAAGGCCACGGGTGAAACTGTCTCTGGCGAATAACTCTGCTAACTCCCGTGCCGGAAAGGCCCCCACCGTGAAACCACGCCCCCCTCAACCCTACGTCCAGGCGTTTGTGATCTGCCGCGAGATCTTCGAGGATCACCACACGGGCGATTACCTCCTCTTTGCACCGCGCAGCGCATTCAAGCTCGCCAGGTTCCCGGGATCCGTTTCGTTCGCAGTCTACGCACACTTGACCGAATTGCACGGCAAATACGTGCTCGAGCTGCGGCTCGAGGATTCGGAAGGAGACACCCTCTGGGCCGTTCGGGCCGATCCTCCGATCAAGCACGACGACCCGCTCATGCCCCACCGGTTTGCCTTCCGAGACCTGAGCGTCCGGTTTTCCACTCCGGGCCGATACGACTTGCTCCTCTTGTCAGAGGACATGGAAATCGCGCGACAGGCACTCTGGATCCTGGAAGAGGAGCCGCCAGGCGAGAGTTCATCCGGATAGGACGACGCGCCCGGATGGGACGTTGAAATGTTCATACACGGCTGACTGCAACGATTTCAACACCCCAGCGGCCGGCCGGCCGGCTCAGCCTTTGCCACCGCTTGCGGGCGCTCCCACGGCCGGGCGGCCATGGTGGCCCGACCGGCCGAGACGGATGGCCATCCAGCGCACGAGGAAGACCGCGAGCACGATGAGCGGCAGCCAGGGCGCCAGCGCAACCGCGATCAGCAGCAATGCCTTGCCAAACTCGACGAGACCTTCGACGGAACGGAAGAATGTGCGGCCGATCTGGGTAGGAAACGTGGCGGCGACGGGCGGCGTGTAGTCCTTCCATTCCAGAGCCTCGATGGTGACTGTGCTCAGCTCGGCCCGATTGGCCAGGAAGCGTAGCCGGCCTTCCATCTGCTCGACCTCGCCGCGAACCCGGCTCAGCTCCCGTTCGACGGCGAGGATGTCTTCGAGCTTTCCGGTCGAGTCGGCGAGATGCTTGATCAGCCGCTTTTCCTCTTCGCGCTTGTTGCGGATGCGGGCTTCGAGGTCAACATATTCCTCGGTGACATCCTGCGAGCCGACGTGGTTCTGTCGCACCTCGCCCAGCCGGGCGATCGCGGTCACGAAGCCATGGAAATGCTCGACCGGAATCCGCACCCGCCATGTGCCCCGCCGCTGAGTCGCGGTGGTGCTGCTCTGATCCGATTCGGCCAGGAACCCGTCGTGCTCCTTGATCAGCGCCTGGATCGCCTGTTCGGTTGAGTTGAGGCTATCGACCACCATGTCGATGCGCGCATCGTAGATGATCTTCCGTACCACCTTGGCGGCCTGGCCGGGTGCCGCGGTTTTGGTGCTGGCCGATTCGTCGGAGGCCGGCGTGGCAGGGCTCTTACTCGTATCGGCAGCGCCAATCTGCGCGGTGCCAGGGGACGAATCCCCAGGCTCTCCTCCGCAGCCGCTGGCGACCACGGTCGCGAGCAAAGCGATGCCCAGGAGAGCGACCACATTTCGGGATCTGTGCAGACCCTGACTGTGAATGGACGGAGAGGAGAGCTTCATGGCGTGACTCTTTCACTCGACGTGCATGCGGGGATGTATCAGGACGTAAGACTCCTCTCTCTGGACGCTTGAAGCGACCCGGGTGTTCGATCCGGTCACGCGCCGGGGCTCATTTGGTCGCCGCCAAAGCGGGAATCGTGTCATCAGGCGGGCTGAGTGCGAGGGATGACCTTGTTGGCGAGGAACCCCGCGTTGCTGATGCCCAGGAGCGTCACGAGTCCTGAGTCGAAGGGTGGGAACCCGTCGACCCGTTTGGGGTCTGGCGGGGCCGGCTTGCCCGCCGCGGCAGGCGCCGACCCGACCAACGCCGCGGCTGGCGGTGACGCGCCCGGCGCAGGGCCGACCTGGGCCCGCGCCGCATCAACCGTTACGAATGTCGTTCCCAGCGCAATCGC
Source organism: uncultured Isosphaeraceae bacterium (assembly GCA_963781785.1). Classification (GTDB taxonomy): domain Bacteria; phylum Planctomycetota; class Planctomycetia; order Isosphaerales; family Isosphaeraceae; genus CAWAHD01. The sequence goes on from CAWAHD010000002.1 coordinate 5,214,215, forward strand.
GTACGAAAGCACCAGCACGATCGTGAAAAAGAACATCTGGATTTGCGCAAGATCCAGGGTCGCGACGTCGCCGACGCCGTCTCCCTTGAACAGGTCGGCCCAGCTCGCGTCTTTCGCGCTGTGCTTGACAACGACCGACCCTTCGACGGACATCCGGTTGGGATTCTCTCCCTGCGCGATCAGCACCGACGCGACCGCCGCCGGCAACGGCCGCCGCGAAGTGACCGGTGTGTTCTGAAGCAGTGGAGAGGTGGCGCCGGTCCCGGCGGCGGGCGTCGCAATAGCGGGACCCGTCGCAGGAGCCACCCCGGTTGGCGCGGTCGATCGCTTCGTCGACAGAATCAACGGGGCGCCCACCATCGACGTCGTGCTGATTCCCATCAGCAGCCAGACCGCCTGGGGGATCGTGATGTCCAGCGGGTCGGCCACGTGCGCGCGGACGTTCCCAATGGTCGCGGCGAGGAATCCGGACAGGACGATCCATGTCCACAGGGCCATCTGGAGTTGCGCCAGACTCATCTTGTTGCGGTCGTCGATGATGATGCCGTGCGCGCTGTCGGTGATTCCGTCAGCCGCTATGGCCGTGAAAGCGACCATCAACAGCATGAAGAGCAGCCACGAGACCAAGGTCGGCGCGCCGGACAACGCCACCACGGCGATACCGGCGGCGGCCGCGCAGCAACCAGCCGTATGGCTCGCCGTCCAGTTCGGTGCCTGACCTCCGCCCGTACCGTTGCTCATCACACCCCTCACGTGCTCTGGCCGCGAAACGATCAAATGCGGTCGCTCACCGAGCGACCGGGTCGACCCCCTGTACAATTCGGTGAGTTCCATCCGCGACAGGACGCACATAGCCGACCAATACTTCCCAATTCATTGTATCTTACCTAGTCATCGCAACAAGTAAAAGACCCGAGGACACCCCAATCTAATGGACGGAGACGGCGGGCGTGTTAGAGTCTACATCTGTAACATCCCCGCGCCGTGCGCATCTTTTCGGATTTGAGATTTCGGATTTCGTGCTTGGTTGCGGCTCAGCCGCGTTGGGATATTGCAGGAGGGCTCATGACGGATCCAGAAAGGAAGAGAGCGAGCAAACCCAAACCGGCGCCAAGTTTGCAACCATCGGAGGCGCAGCCGAGTCGGCCTGATCGGCGTGTTCGAGCCGTGAAAAACCCGGGAACACGAGCCGGCAAGATGCCCAAGACCGAGGTGTCCGACGCCCCATCGTCGCCTGGAGTTTTGGATGCGGCCATCGAAGCCCGGCTTCAACTGCTCGAGCGTGCCGTCATCCAGCTCGGGCAGATCTGCAAGATGCTCTTGAAGTCGAGTCGTGCGACAGACGTGCTTGATGGAGACGCCGAACCGACCGCGCAACACCGGTGCATTCCGGCTGCTCAGCCCGTACATGCTCTCGCGGCGGAACTCGACCGGTCGAGCCCACCGGCCTTGATCATCCGCATTCGGGCTGATCAGATCGCGCGAGTCGAACTCGTTCAAGCTGGCCGGGCGCTCTTATCCACGGTCGTGATCGATGGATCAGCCGAGCTGCGCCTGCCTGCCGGCCTCCCATCCGGCCAAGCTTTCGAGCTCAGAGCCTTTGACGGCACGGGGCTCTCCGCGGTTGTGACTCTTTCGCTTTGATCGAGGCTCAGGCAAAGCGCATCTTCTGTTCGCGCGAAACGTGCAGCCCTGGAACCGCTTTCAGACGCTCGTAGACGTCTTCGGTCACCGACCCGACGAACGTCTTCAGATCGGGAGCACAGCGGGCGTGGTCAACGGACATTCCGAGGGCGGCCGCATTCTTGACCAGGTCTTCGTAGGGTACAGGATGGTTGAGCGGAGCACTGACCACGATGTTGAACGTCTGATCCTTGGCCATGACTGTCTCCCGACGGCCTATACGACCGCAATCGGCATTCCAAAGCCGACGTCGCGAGTCAGGAGCCCGAGATCCTGCGTCGACTTGAGCGACCCCAGGGCGAGCGCCTGCCAGAGGGTGAGACCGCCAACACCGCCCAGCTTCTGCGAGAGCAGGGCCGCCAGCCCCACGACATGGGGAGTCGCCTGGCTGGTGCCCTGGAGAACATTATAACCGACCCGGATACCCGGTATCGAGAGATGGACCGGCCAGGAGGAGACAATCGCGACCCCGGGTGCGGCGAAATCGACGTTTCCGTTGGATGGGTCGCTTTGTCCTCCGTTCGAGAACACGGCCACCGACATGTCTTTCGCCAGGGCGCCCACGGCGATGATATGAGGGCAATTGGCCGGATGGCCGACCGGTGCTGGCGGATTGCTGCGTGGGCCAGGCGGAATGCCCGAATCGTTGCCTGCGGCCGCGATGAGCAGCAATCCGCTCTGCATGGCATTCTGGGCCAACTGTTCCATCGCATCCGGAAATGGTTCCCCCGGTTGCACCGGTGCAGACAGGGACATGTTGGCGATCTGGCACTTGTTCTGCATCGCCCATTGGATCGCCGCGACCACGGCTCCGTCCGGCGCCACACGTTCCCCATTATCACTTGATTGAATGACCTTCGCGATGAATAACTCGGCGTCGGGAGCGATTCCATAGCTGAATGTGCCGTCCCGCCGTCCGCCGACGGTGCCGGCTACGTGGGTGCCATGGCCATCGATGTCGTCGACCGTTTCGTCGACGAAAGTCGCCGTTTGAAGGCCCGCGCTGCGGTTGGCGAAGTCAGGGTGGCTCTGGTCGATCCCCGAATCGATGATGGCGACCTTCACACCTTTGCCCGTGAACGACGAACTGACCGCCTGAACCGCCTGGAGACCCCAGGTCGTTGTCTGCGAGTCGTCAAACGGCGCCGCCGCGCCCGGAGCCGATGCCGCTTGCGCCGGTGCTGCCGTCTGCGCCGGTGCCGCCGTTCTCGGCCGGAATTGCGCCAGCAGATTCTCGAGCTCGGTGAGCAATGCCTGCAAATCTGCGGAGGCTGGTCCCGTCTCGCTTGGTTGCGCCGCCGTCCCGGCGAAGAAGAGGTACCGCTCGGGCGACATTTTCGGCAGCGGGCTCGATCCGATCGATGCCGGGGACAGACCCTGCAAGTGGCGCGGATCGTTCACGATGAGGGCGTCCAGCTCGTTGAAGCGCAGCGCGTCGCATTGCTTGAGCGCGCGTCGAATCGGCAAGCGGTCGTTCTGGAAGTCCGAGGCCGAGGCGATACTGCTTGCCTTCATGCTCGTGCCATTGACCAGCGCCTGGATGCCCGCCGGCATCGTTCCCTTGGGATACACGACGATGAGGCGGCCCGTATAGAGCCTCGAATCGAGGCCGCCCGGGCGGGTCGCGCTCGGCGCGCTGCGCTGCGCGGTCACCGAGCGCAAGAGCGGCGATAGCGTTTTCTGGGGAAAGTCGATCATCGGTGCAACTCCACAGAGGTCAAACGGCCAAGATGCAAGACAGATTCGACCACGGCGTTCAGTCGTATCATCAAGAAATATCAGGAGATGCGAAATCAATGGTCGGCAAACGGCCGATTGGACCGCGACCGGACGATTCCGGCGACCCCCGACTGCAATTTCATTGAGCGGCGCATTCCGAGCCGTGGTCGATCCGGCGTCGAGAATACTGGATCAATCGAGGGCTGAAAACTCGATGTCAGCCAAACGGTGTCACGGGATCGGGATGCCGTTTTTGTCGAATTTGACCGTCGTCCCGTCAGGCTTCTTGACGGTGCTGATGCCGGTCGTCGCGTCTATCTCCGCGCCGATCATCTTGAGCAAAGTCGGGACATCCGGAGGGGTCGCTGGCGCTGGTTTCGGCGGTTTCGGAGTGGCTGTCGACGTGTCGGACGGCGTCGACGTCTTGGCCGTGCTTCGTTCGTCGACCAAGATGATTCGCAGCGCGCCGGTGGAATCGACCGGGACAGTGATTGCGTTATTGGCGGTGCCGGTTGCCGCCGGGGGCGTCGTTGCCGCGCTTCCGCTCGGATTGATCTGGTTGATAAAGCTGTTGATCACAGGAAGGAACGGTGCCAACTGCGGAACCGCCGTGCCCAGAGCGGCTCCGAAGATATTGAGCGCCGTCTTCTGGAAGTTCGGATCTCCGATCTTGGACTTGAGGAACCTTCCGATCGAATGGAGTCGACTGACTCCACCGACTGCCTGGGCCAATTCGGGATGAGTGCTGGCGAGCCATGTCACATCGTCCCGATCCAATACGCTTGCGGTGGTCACCGCATTCTCGCTCTGGACGAACCCGTTGTATTCCGCAAGTGTCTCGGCCATCGTTGGTCCCGTCGTCGCCGCGCTAGAAACAGACGCGGGCCGGAGCGGTGGGAGCGTGCTCGCAGTTCCCACTGAAGAAGGACGCAGAAGCGGCGACACGTTGCTCGAAGTCGCGGTCGCAGCCGGCGCCGCGGTGGCGTAATACGTTTGATACACAGGGACGGATGCCGTGGACACGCTCGAAGCCCGCAACGGCGAGAAGCCTCCTACGACCGGCAGAGACGACATCGCCAGTCTGGTACGAAGATTCGGAAACAGTGCGTGCCGGTAGAAAGTCATCGGCACGGCAGCCGTCGACATCGAGGCCATCGGTACCGAGGCCAAGGATACCGACGCCATTGGCACCGACGCCATCGGTACCGACGCCATCGGTACGGATGCCATTGGTACCGACGCCATCGGCATGGAGAGTAGTGGTGAGACCGAGGCCGCGGTCGTGGTCGCCGGCACGATCACACCGCCAGAGTGGATGCACGGTTGACTCCAACAACCAAAACCACAGCCAGCCTGTGCAATGCCGGGTAGAACAGTCAACACGCCCACGCACACACCGAACACGGCGGCCATTCGCGATGGGAACGATAGCATCGGACTTTCCCTGTTAGTCAGCCATTATTCGCGTCACAGCACAGGCCGAAGCCGACGTGCGAAACGCACACGAAATCCGTCCGGGGAACGCGTCGTCAACGAAGGTTTGCGCAAGCAAACCGTGTCACACCAACCCAACAACGCTCGGAAATAGCATAACATTGAGGCACCGCGTTGCAACTTTTTTCCTGACCATGCCATCTTTTCCAAATTGCTTAGCAGACGTAATCGCCATTGTCTTACTCGTTTACCGCATCGACAAAATAGAATTCGCGCCGATCTGGTGCCCGTGATAGGCTCCGGACCGGCGCGAATAAATGGTCTCGTGGATCAGCGAGATCGTTTGTCTCAGTGCCCGAACCAGGAATGTTTGCTCGGGGTTTGGGGACTGGGCGCTGGACACGGCGGCTGTTGTTCCTGAGTCGGCGGAGACGGGATGCTCGCCGGGTAGGTCGCACCCTGGTGAGGTGCCATCGTCGGAGTGGCCGAGGTCGAGGAGAGGGTCATGAATTGTCCTGGCGGTGTTTGAGCTGTCTGCGTTTCCAATTGAGTCTCCTGGATCGTTCGGATCCGGGTGCGACCCAGCAAGGTCAATTGCTCTCCCAGCCGCGCAGCGGCCCGTGCGAGAGGACCCGGGCCCTGGACCCGCACTCGGCTGGAAGTGCGTGAGGCCGGCACCGAGACCGACTGGGTCGTGATCGCAGCGCCGCTGACGGGGGGGCCGGTGGCCGCGGTTGTCATCGGGACCGAGGCCGGAACCATCGCCATCGGAACCGACGCCGGCGCCATCGCCATCGGAACCGACGCTGGCGCCATCGCCATCGGAACCGACGCCGGCGCCATCGCCATCGGAACCGACGCCGGCGCCGTGGCGGCAGGCGCTGGTAACGGATTGACGGCAGCCGGCATGAAGAGATTGCCGGGCATAGACGCCGGCGCAACGCTCTGCGGGACATAAACCGTTGCGGCACTCGCCGGCGCGAAGAAGACCTGGGCCGGCTGCTGCTGGATCACAAAGCTTTGGGCGGGTGCCTGCACCACGCTCGCGGTCGTCGTGGACGTGACCGGGGTATACATCATCGGAGTCGACTGCGGCGTCATCGGCAGCCCGGGTACCGATGCCGGGGTCAAGGGCGCCTGCGGCACGGTTGCCGGTTGCGTGTATCCCTGTTGCGACGCGTACGGCGGACATTTGTCCAGATTCGTCAACACCACGCTGGGATCCGGCGACGCATGCCGTGCGTCCGTGGCCCGCTCTTCCACACTGCGCAGCCATTCGACGGCTTCATTCGCCGAGCCAAAGCCCGATCGTCCGCCGATCACCTCGAGGCCGTGTGCACCCTGGCTATACGCGAAGACGGATGGGTAGACGCTCAGGCCCGCGGCGCCGCCGCACTCGGTTGGGTCTCCCCGGCGATTTCGACCAGCTTGATGCGCTGCGCGTTTGCGACTATCCACGGATGCACACGCAGTGATTGCAACAACGTCTTCGAGTCGGGGTAGGCGGGCGAGGTCGTGACCGCGACCGCTGTGATTCCCAAGGGCGCCGTGGCACGGGCCACGGTCGCCTTTCCCGGCGGATCCGCTTGGGCCAGGGGCGCGCCGACCCCGGATCCCATCGCGAGCAGTGCGGCCGTCCTCATCGCGCTCGAGAGGTTCCTTCCTCTCTGGGCTCCACGCATCTCCGGCTCCTTTCTTGGCGAAAAAATGCAACGTACCGATAGCGGGGTCGTTCCGCTCTGATCGATGGAGGGGGCTCCAAACAGAAGAACGCCGCCCGGCACGTTTCGATCGAACCGCACCCAAGCGAGTTGGCGACGAGCGTTGTCGTCGGCTCGTCGACAGAGTACGCGTGAGCTCCTGGGCGTCCTGCCGCCGGAGGCTCAACGAGGCGTCTGGACGGACCGAAGGATCTTCGCGGCGCGGTCAAACTGACTTCTCAGCTCCTGTTTCTGCGGATCGCTCAATCGTGCAGATTGCCCGGCCTGGTACCGCAGGTCGAGGCCCAGCGTCACCATCCTGGCGATGAGCTGTTGAGTAAGCGGCTCGAACAGGGCTGCGTTCCACCTCGCGCGACGATAAGGGTCCTGCGGCATGATCGCGTCGAGCCGGCGCGACAGCTCGCTGTAGATTTCGGCGTACGTCTGGTACAGGTCCATCCGTGCGGATGCGTTTTCGAAGGCGCCGGCCAGGGGCCCGGCGACAATGCCGGCGTCGTCGAGCGAGAACAGGGCGGCGCTCAGGGACAAGTCGAGATCTCCGCCCGGCCTGAGCGGCGCCGCCAGACCGGGCGACGTCGCGCCCGCAGGCGGTAGTCCCACAGTGACGTTCACATGATCGGGTGCGGAGACCCGGTTCTCGCTGGCGACGACCAGGGCGAAACGGTACAAGCCCGGTGCGCCCGGTACAAACGAGAAATACGAGTCGGCCTCGACCGGCGACCTGACTTCAGGTCCGGTGAGCTGGATCCAGCGATAGCCCACGCCCCTGCGCGGGCGGCTCTCCGAGCCGTTCAAGGTAATCCGGCGCCCCACCAGGCCAATCTGGTCATCGCCCGCGTCGGCCCTGAGCTCAGGCCTTGCCTGCGGGCCCGCGCTTACGGCATCCGCCACTTGACTTGGTGAGGGCGCGATCGGAACGTTGATCCGCGACGTCCGTATCCCCTGGTCGTCGCCTACGATCAGCAGGAAACCCAGTGCGTCCGCCCCCGCCGGGACCGTTACTCTCAGCTTCGGCCCGGTTGCATCGCCGAGGTCAAGCGGCGGACCTATGGTTTGAATCCAGAGATAATGACTTCCAGGTTTGACCGGGTTATCGAGACCGAGCGTGATCCGCGAGCCGGGGGCCGGGGTCCTGGCCTGGGTGACTGTGCCAGCGCCCGGGCCGCCCGCCGTGATCGATCCGTCGGCATCGTCACCCGTTGCCGCTATTGCGAGCGCCGAGATCCCGATGAGCGAGATCGCCGCGACGGTCGCAATGGTCACCGGCCCAGCACGCCTCCGGTCATGTCTCACGTGCTTGCTCCTGGGTCGGGAAAAGGGGAAATTCGTCCCGCGCGCCACGCGCCGGTCGCGGACCTTGCAACGGAGCGATCAAGCGGCCGGTCCCGGCCGGCACGCAACCAACCTCTCGCCAGAATTCGGTGAGGCACACCGCCACGGTGCTGTTCGGTTCAGTCCTCATATTCGGAATTGTTCGTCCTGGAGCTTGAAGCAAATGACGCGACTTGTGCAGACCGGCTCGACAGAGAATTCGCATCCAACCCACGCTTCCAGCGGATCCTCGCCAGCACCGCTCTCCTGCGTATTTACGGCCACAAATGGCACATGAGTGAACCATGTTCGCCAAACAAAGCGATAAGCATCTGCGAGTGCGAGTTGCAATTCGAAATGGAGTGTCATGGCGGTGCTCAGAAAGTCGGTATTGAGGCCGCCCTTAACGCCCACGACAGGCGTTGCTCTGGGGTTAATCTTGCTCTTCTATCGGTGCGGTGCCTGGGACGGTTTTGGGCTTCTACCTGCGGTGGCGCCTCCGAACTGAAGCGAGAAATTGAGAAAACGGGGGGTGGGAGCCGGCAACCCGACCGCCCAGACGGTGCCGGCTGATTCCTGTTGGAACAATCAGCCGGCACCCATCGTCTGGTTGCAGGATTTGGGGACTCAGTCCGAGGTGATCGTGACCAGCCGGCGTTCGGAGTTCCGGCTGAACGAGATGTTGATGCCGCGCATGCGAAGTTGGGGAGCGACGCGGCGGAGTTCCGAGGCGAAGAGGCTGGTCGACTTGGGCCACCGGGCGGAAGCCGCCGTCTTCTTGCCGACGGCAGATGCCAGCGAGGTGTGCAGCTTGGCGCACGAGCCGGTCCATTTTTCGACGGTCGGCATGGTCCGCATCAGAGCCGCCGCCACGGGCGAATCTTCCAGAGCTTCGACGCTGGCCTCACGGCGGTTGCGGCAGTAGGCCGAGAGGAAAGCGTCGTGTGGCCAGTTCTGCCCGCGGCCGACGGCTTCGCCCCACAAGGCAAAGTCAGCCATGCGGGGTAACTCGGGCAGATCAAGCGCAGGCAGCTCTCGAAGTCCCAGCACGGCGGCCTCGAGCAAGGCCCCGAGAATGATGGGATAATCCGTTTGGAACGACGCCCAGAACTCCGCCTCGGAGCGGCGGTCCGCGGGGCTGATCGCTGGCAGGTTGAGGAAGAGCGATCGGTCGATCAGATCGCCGCGCGTCATGAAGTCGTCGATCCCGTTCAAGACCATGGGACGCTGGGCGTTCAGGTAACTGACATCGTCGTAGTTGGGCTGCGAACGAGCCGCACAGCCACCTCCCACCGCCAGCCGGCACAGACTGTCGGATAGCCAGTTGGGAAGCGTGCTCACGTTATCGAATGCCAGCAGCCAACTGTTGAGGGCGATACTCATGAGATCACGAGTGGATCGGGGCTCGGCGACCAGCGGCGTGGCGTGCGGGTCGACGAGCAGCCGAACGACCTTGGCGAGCGTGCTCTTGGCCGATCCCTGCTCTCCGTAGATCGTCAACACGGGATAGGGCCCGACCGGACGCAACGCGGCCGTGAGCCAGGCGACGAGCAGGCGGAAGTCCGACTCGCCGACGTTGACATAAGGTCTGAGCAAATGGATCGACCCGCCGGCCTGCGGCATGGGGAGCGGCAGATACCCCTCGGGTCGCCGGAAATGAATGCGGGGCCGTCTCACCACCGACCAGCCATCGGCGCAGATCTGGATCGCGCGTCCGCACGGGTCCCCCAGGTCGATGTATTGCGACCAGATACTGTCGTCCCGATCGCGGGCGACTCGAATGAAAGCCGACGGAGCGGTTCTCAGAAACCGGGCCCGGGCCTCCAGTACACCCACGATGCCGTTGATCGCCCGCGTTGTTGGCGGTTGACCGCGGCGCGCGAAGTAGCCATCAACGAGCCAGTCTCGGAATCCCCGCGATTTCAGTCCGTACGTTTCATTGCGATCGCCGGTGGGCACCTCGGCGAAGATCGGGCCATCGGCCGTGCGGTGAAGCTGCACCGTCGCAATGAGCCGCACGAGAGTCTCGTGGGCAGTTTCCTTCGTTGCCGTCTTCTCAACGCTCCGGAAATCTTGCAGTCGTATCGTCATGATTGTTCGCTCATTCGCTCTAGAGACCAATCTGGCTGCCTGGGGAAACGCGCGTCCTCGCCACGGGTTTGGTTCCTGGCACGGGGCCGGGTTCCTCGGGCCGATCGTCCCCTCCTCGATCGGCGCCGCCCAGTTCAGTCATCCAGGACGCTCGCTTACCCAGAACGATCTACAAAAACGCCGATTTTGGTGCGTGATTCCGACGTCTGGGCAAAAAAATCCGGCGGGTGAAGCGCGATTTGAACGATGGTAACGATGGGATGAGCACGTTTTGTATACGCCCGTATATACATTGCCAGCGTCCCGACCGCACCGGATGCACCAGCCCGGACCAAATCAGCCACCTTCCCCTCGGCAGCCAAGGCCCGATAATCAGAACAACCGTCAAAGCGCTGGCGCAACGTGAGCCTCCGTCTGCCGTCTCGCGGGCGGTGACCAGCCGATGCGTCACCTTGCCCCACGATTCAGTATGGGTTAATATTGAATGTCGATATCGGAGTTCGAAAAAGGCGTGAGCGAACTGCTGACCAAGATGTTTTTCGGGGGCTTCGTGCGGATGCACGTGCTCTACCACGCTGTGAAGGAACCGATCTTCGGGGTCGAGATGATGGAGGAGTTGGGCCGCCACGGATACGACGTCGGGGCGGGGACGCTTTACCCGATGCTTCACCAGCTCGAGGAAGCCGGCTATCTGGCTGTGCACACCGAAGTCGTCGGCGGCAAGCAGCGGAAATACTACCGGGCCACCCCGTCGGGGGAGGCTGCCCTGGAAGAGGCCAAGGCGAAACTGCGCGATCTCGTCGCCGAGGTCCTTCTCGACAAACCGCCCAGGCCGTCAATCCGGTCCGACCACGCCGACGGGAAAGGGCACAAGCCCGACTCCTGACTGGACCCAAGGAGAAGCGCAACCATGATTCGGGCTCGCGTGACGTTGGCCGTGCTTTCTTCTGTCGTGGTGACCGTCTTGAGCGGCTGCGAGCAAGCGTCGCCGGCCGCGCCGTCGCAGAAACCGCAAGAAGACCTGGCCGCTCGCGTCAAAGCACTCGAGGATCTGATCCCTTCGCAGTCGCACATGATGGCCGACGTCGGGGACCACTTCACGAACCTGTGGTTCGCCGGCCGAGCGGAGAACTGGCCGCTTGCAGATTTCTACCTGGCGGAGACCAGATCGCACCTGCACTGGGCTGTCCGCCGCATCCCGATCCGCAAGGACAATCGCGGTCGTGACGTCAACTTGGTGAACATTCTCCAGGCGTTCGAGAACTCCCAGCTCACGCAGTTGAAAGCCACGATCGACGGCAAGGACAAGGCCGGCTTCGAGAGGGTCTACAAGGAAAGTCTCACGGTGTGCTATTCGTGTCACACGGCCGCCGACAAGCCCTACCTGCGGCCTCAGATTCCCAGTCAGCCCGCTTCACGCATCATGAATTTCGACCCCAGAGCCAACTGGCCGCTCTGAGTGCGGAGAAAACGGGCCGTCCGGCGCGGTTGAACAACCCGCCCCATGGCCGCCGCGCTCGAATTGCCGTGACGGACCCAGCCCATGAACCCGATCGTGTTCGCCCTGCGCCGGCCGTTGACCGTGATGGTGCTCGTGGTCGCCGTCGTGCTCGGGAGCGTGCTGGCCGTTACCCGGATGCCGATCGACATCTTTCCCAACCTGAACCTTCCTGTCGTCTACGTGTGCCAGCCGTTCGGCGGCATGGACCCGGCCCAGATGGAAGGACTCCTGACGAACTACTACGAGTATCACTTCCTCTACATCAACGGCATCCACCACGTCGAGAGCCGCAACATCCAGGGCATGGCTCTGATGAAGCTCTCCTTTCATCCCGGCACGAACATGGCCCAGGCCATGGCCGAGGTGATCGGTTACGTGACGCGGTCGCGGGCCTTCATGCCGCCGGGGACCGTGTCGCCATTTATCACCCGGTTCGATGCCGGCAGCGTCCCGGTGGGTTACCTGGTGCTCTCGAGCGAGACGCGGTCGATCGGCGAGATCCAGGACCAGGCGCTCTTCAAGGTCCGGCCGATGTTCGCCAGCTTGCCGGGGGTCTCCGCACCGCCCCCGTTCGGCGGCAATCAGCGGACGGTCGTCGTCCGGGTCGATCCCGACCGGCTGAGGGCCTACCGGATGTCGCCCGACGAGGTGATCGGCGCACTCAGTGCCGGGAACACCATCAGCCCTTCGGGCACGGTCCGTATCGGCAAGATGATGCCCATCGTACCGATCAATTCCCTGGTGCGGCAGGTCAAGGAGCTGGAGACGATCCCGATCCGCCCCGGGCAGGACCCGAGCGTCTACATACGCGATGTCGCGACGGTGAAGGATGCGAGCGACATCCCCACGGGCTATGCCCTCGTCAACGGCCGGCGCGCCGTCTACATCCTTGTGACCAAGCGGGCCGACGCCTCCACGCTCGCGGTCGTCTCCAACGTCAAGAACGCGCTCTCCAGCATGCAGGCGGTCCTGCCGGAGGACATCAAGGTCAGTTTCGAGTTCGACCAGTCGCCGACGGTCACAAACGCCGTTTTTGGCCTGGTGACCGAGGGCGCCCTGGGCGCGGTCCTCACAGGGTTGATGGTGCTGCTTTTCCTGCGCGACTGGCGGAGCGTGATCGTCGTCGTGCTGAACATCCCGATCGCACTCTGCGGCGCAGTTGTGGCGATGTGGCTCACGGGGCAGACGATCAACCTGATGAGCCTGGGCGGCCTGGCCCTGGCCATCGGCATTCTGGTCGATGAATCCACCGTCGAGGTTGAAAACATCCACCATCAGATGGAGGGAACGTCCTCGGTCGCCCGCGCGGTCCGGCGCGGCAACCAGCAGACGGCGATCCCCCGCCTCTTGGCGATGCTCTGTGTCCTGGCCGTCTTTCATTCCATCGTTCTTCATGCAAGGAGCGGCCCAGGCTTTGTTCGTACCGCTATCCCTGGCCGTCGGTTTCGCGATGGTGGCGTCATATCTCCTCTCCAGCACCTTCGTCCCGGTCGTGTCGACCTGGCTCTTGCGGCATCATCACGATCTCCGGCTGGAGAAAGAGCGGCGGCAAGGCTCCCTGTTCGAGCGGGGACACGAGCGCCTACGGCCGGGCCCTGGGCACAGTCATGCCAATGCGTTGGGTGATTGTGCCGGCGTACCTTGTCGGCAGCTTCGCCGTCATCGTGCTCTGGGGCGGTCGCTCGGACTGGAGATCTTTCCCCAGGTCGATGCCGGGCGGTTCCAGCTCCGGATGCGGGCGCCTGACGGAACTCGGTATGAGGAGACCGAGCGGCTGGCGATCGCGGCCCTGGAGGCGATTGGCCGGGAGGTCGGCCGCGACAAGGTGGCGATCTCGATCGGCTATGTCGGGCTGATCCCATCGAGCTACCCGATCAATGCCATCTACCAGTGGACCGGCGGCCCGGAGGAGGCCATTCTGCGCGTCGCGATGAAGGAGGGAGCGAAGCTCGATATCGAACGGCTCAAAGAACGGCTGCGCCGGGAGCTTGCGGCGCAGTTGCCCGGCGTGCGGCTCTCGTTCGAGCCGGCCGACATCGTCAGCGAGGTCATGAGCTTCGGCTCGCCGACTCCCGTCGACGTCGCCGTCACGGGACCGAGCCTCGCCGACGACCGTGCCTTTGCCGAGAAACTGCGCAGCGAGCTGGGGCAGATCCCTTCGCTTCGCGACCTCCACTTCGGCCAGTCACTCGACTACCCGACGATCAATATCGACGTCGACCGCGAGCGCGCGGGCTTGAGCGGCGTGACCGCCGCGGAGATCGCCCGATCCGTCGTGGCGGCCACCTCCTCCAGCCGGTTCATGGTTCCCAACTACTGGCCCGACCCCAAGTCCGGAATCGGCTATCAAGTGCAGGTCGAGATTCCCTATCAGGTCATGGACACCCTCGAGAAGATCGAGACGGTGCCGATCGAGAAGCCCGGACTGGACCGCCAGATCCTCCTCCGCGATGTGGCGCAGGTCCGCCCGGGGACGATGCCGGGCGAGTTCGACCGCTACAACATGAAGCGGTCGGTCAGCCTGACCGCCAACATCGCCGGCGAGGACCTGGGGAGGGTCGCCGGCCACGTCGAGCGGGCGATCGCGCGAGCCGGTGCGCCCCCCAAGGGGGCGACCGTCGACGTGCGGGGGCAGATCCGGCCGATGGAGGAAATCCTCCGTGGACTCGGCATCGGCCTGGGGATGTCGATCGTCGTCATCCTGCTGCTGCTGACGGCGAACTTCCAGTCAGTCAAGCTCGCTCTGGTCGTTGTCTCGACCACGCCCGCGGTGATCGCCGGCGTGGTGCTCATGCTGTGGCTCACGCGGACGACGGTCAACCTCCAGTCGTTCATGGGGTCGATCATGGCCATCGGCGTGGCGGTCGCCAACGCGATCTTGCTGGTCACGTTCGCCGAACAACACCGTCGCGACGAGGGCGCGGACGCGGGCCGGGCCGCTGTCGAAGGCGCGAAGGGCCGGCTCCGGCCCATCCTGATGACCAGTTGCGCGATGACCGCCGGCATGGTGCCGATGGCGGTGGGATGGAGCGAGGGGAGCGAGCAGACCGCTCCGCTCGCCCGCGCGGTCATCGGCGGCCTGGTCGCCGCGACCTTCGCGACCCTGACCGTGCTGCCCGACCGTCTTCGCGCTGGTCCAGGGCTGGGCCGGCCGCGCGTCGGCGTCGCTCGATCCCGACGACCCGGCGAGCATGCACTACCACGAAGAGGAGGCCGAGGCGATGCGAGCTGGTCCCGGCCGTCCGCCAACGGCGAGCCGCAGGTTCTCCAACCCCAAGGCCCGCCGGGTGAGCACGCGGCCGCTGGCCATAACCCACCAGGCTGAACTCGCGGGGAAGGAAGGAACGTCATGTCTCGCACACCTCGGCATCGATCAACCACCTTCGCGACCGGAATCGTCCTCATCGCGCTCGCCGCCGGATGCGATCGCCGATCCGAGAGGCAAGGCCGGTCCTGCGGCCCTGCCCGTGCGATCGGTCGAGATCGTTCACCCCGAGAGGCACACCATTCTCCGCAGCGTGGGCGAGCCGGGCGAACTGGAGGCGTTCGAGACCACCGCGATCCACGCCAAGATCGCGGGCTATGTCAAGAACTGGGCGGTCAACATCGGAGCGACGGTCAAGAAGGGCCAGATACTGGCGGAACTCTCGGTCCCTGAGATGGAGGCCGAGCTGAAGCAGAAGCAGGCGGCGATCGAACAGGCGATCGCCAAGCACAAGCAAGCCGGGGCCGCTGTCAGGGTGGCCGACGCCAACGTGGCAGGAGCCCAGGCGAAGCTCGCGGAAGTCCGGGCAGGCAAGCCGAGGGTCGAGGCCGATTTCGCCCGCTGGCAGGCCGAGTTTCGCCGCGTCGAGGAATTGCATGCCGCGCGGGCGCAGACCGGCAGCTTGCTCGACGAGACCCGGAGCAAGCTCCGCTCGGCCGAGGCCGCCTGCGCGGAGATCGCGGCCCAGATCAAGACGGCCGAAGTCGCCGTGACCCAGAGCCAGGCCGCACTCGAATCGGCCCGTTCCGATGTCGTCGCTGCGGCCGCCACCATCGACGTCGCCAGGGCAGACGCTCGGGACGCGACCAGGCACTGCTGGCCTATACCAGGATCGAAGCCCCGTTCGACGGCATCGTCACCCAGCGGAACGTCAACACCGGCGACCTGACTCAGCCCGGAGCCGACAAGCCGCCGCTGTTCGTCGTCGCCCGGTCCGACATCATGACGATCAGGGTCAACGTGCCCGAGGCATTCGCCGCCGAAGTCAATCCGGGCGACCGTGCCCTCGTGAAGCTGCAGGCGATGAACGGCAGGATCGTCGAGGGCGAAAGTCACTCGGGTCTCGTGGGCGCTCGATCCCAAAACGCGGACACTCCGCGTCGAGATCGACATTCCCAATCCGGGTGGCAAGCTCCTCCCCGGACTGTACGCCTACGCCACCGTCATCGTCGAGGAACACAAGGACGTGCCTACCGTGCCGACGACCGCGGTGGTGAATGAGAACGGCAAGAGCTATTGCGTCGTCGTCGCCGACGGCAAGGCCGCGCGCCGCTCGGTCCAGGTCGGCCTGAGCGACGGGGTCCGGACCGAGATAGTCTCGGGCCTGAATGGAGGCGAAATGGTGGTGAAGGCGAGCGCCGCTATCGCTCATGGACGGGCAACCCGTCCAGATCGAACAGCCTGCGGCAAATTGACCGAGCGCCTCACGGGGCGATGCGAGCAGCCGCGACGCGCCTTGTGGGAGCGAGAAAACCTCGGTATCGCTCATCGCGGTGCGCAGACCCGGAGGACCACCCAACCGCGACCTTTGCGACGAATCCTTGCGTGGCCGGCGCAACACGTGGGGAGTTACTTCTCCGTCTCGTCAACGACCTCGGCCGCTGGTGAGTTCTTCTTGATGAGGTCGATGGCGTGCTTGCAGTCGGTCTTTTTCTTGTACCCCTCACCGGAGGTCGCCACGATCTTCTGGTTGTCGGCCAGAAACCGCCATCGAAACTCGCTCTTCGCGTCTTTGTAGACCTGGAACTGCGACATGTCAGCCTCCGACGTGACTCGGTGATCCCAGAACCACATCGTATTGATCGGATATTCATGCGCAAGAGGACGCCGTGGACTGATCGGCCGGGCGGCGACACGCCACCGGCGATCCCGGTCGCTGGAGGCACAGCCGGCTTGGTGGCACCCCGGCTTTGCTGCTACGGTGTAACAGGGCGGCCCGATGGAACGGCGTGCAAGCGGTCTTGATAACGACCGAGTGCCGCCTCTCGGCTGCCGGCCATTGCACCCCTTCTCGGAGCGACGCGCGGTGACTTCTTACAAGTTTGCGACCAACGAGCGGCCGACGGTCGGCGTCGAGCTGGAGCTCAATCTCGTCGACAGCCACACGATGGCGCTCCGGAGCGGTGCGCCGCAGATCCTGGCCGGCCTTCCCGGCGAGCTCGCGGGCTCAGTCAAGCCCGAGATCTTCCAGTGCATCATCGAGATCATCACCGCGGTCTGCGGCGACGTCGCCGAGGTAAAGCGCGATCTGGCCGGGAAAATCGGGGCCGTCGCGGAAGTCGCCCGAGGCCACAACCTGCGCCTTTTCTGGAGCGGCACGCATCCGTTCTCTCCCTGGCAGTCCCAGGATGTCACATCCAACGAGCGCTATCTCGATTTGATCAACCTGCTCCAGGAAAACGCCCGGCGGCTGGTCACCTGCGGCCTGCACGTGCACGTCGGCGTCGACACCGGCGACAAGGCGATCATGATCTGCGACCGCATCCTCCAGCACTTGCCCAACCTGCTGGCTCTCTCGGTCAACAGTCCATTCTGGCAGGGCCGAAACACCGGCCTGCATAGCCAGCGCAGCAAGGTCATGGAGAACTTGCCCACCGCCGGTCTTCCCCCGTTGATGCGGAACTGGTCGGAATACACCTGGCTCCTGACTCACATGGTCGAGACCGGTTTCATCAAGACGATCCGCGAGATCTGGTGGGACGTACGCCCACACCACAATTTCGGCACGGTCGAGATCCGGGTCTGCGACATGCCCCCGAGCCTGGATCACGCGCTGGGGCTGACCGCACTCATCCAGTGCCTGGTTCATGACCTTTCCCAGGAGATCGACCGCGGAACGTACCAGTTCGACTGCCACCCGTTCCTGATCCGGCAGAACAAGTGGCGGGCTTGCCGGTACGGCATGGATGCGCGGCTGGTGGACCCCGCCAGCCACCAGGCCATCCCCGCCCGCGACGTTGTCCATGACCTGCTCAAGCGCCTCGAGCCCCGCGCCGAGGAACTGGGCTGCGCCTCGTATCTGAACCGTGTCCATGCGATGGCCGAGGAACCAACGGGGTCGGTACGGCAGCTCGTGGCGTTCGAGGAAACCAAAAGCCTCCCGGAGGTTGTGCGCCGGATGCTCGCCCTGAGCGAGCGCGAGGGTCAGGCAGCGACCAATGAGCAGGGGTAGGCTCACGCCCCGTATTCCGGAGGTAATCCTTCACCATTTCTTCATGTTCCGGACATCGCTTTGACACGGTCGCTGCTAAGATAGTAGCATCGCCGAATCGACGCGCATCGTGCAGCATGAACCCGCTACCAGCCACCACCTAAACAGGCGAGCGAGCGATCCATGGCCAAGCAGAAGATCCTCGTTGTTGAAGATGAGCGCTCGCTGGTTGACATCCTGAGCTGCAACCTGGAGCGAGAGGGGTTCGAGGTCCTGACCGCGTTCGACGGCCGGGAGGGGTTGAGGCAGGCGCAGCTCAAGCTGCCGGACCTGATTGTGCTCGACCTGATGCTGCCTCAGAAGGCCGGGCTCGAGGTATGCCGCGAGCTCAAGCAAGGGCAGCGCACCCGCGATATCCCGATCATCATGGTGACGGCCAAGGCCGAGGAGTCCGACGAGCTGGTGGGGTTTGCCACCGGCGCCGACGACTACGTGACCAAGCCATACAGCGTGAAGATCCTGATCGAGCGGATCAAGAAAGAGCTGCGGCGCCGTCAGCAGAAGGACGAGCCGGTCGCGGGGAACCTGATCGAGAGCCAGGGGATCGTCATCGACCGGCACAGCCATCGGGCGCTTTATCGGGACGACGAGCTGACGTTGACGCCGACCGAGTTCCGGCTGCTGGAAGTGCTGCTCCGTCAAGCGGGGCGAGCGTTCACCCGGTTCGAGCTGATGGACGCCGCCATCGGTGAAGACGCGATCGTGCTGGAGCGCACGATCGACGTCCACATCAAGAGCCTGAGGAAGAAACTGGGCGAGGCCGGCGAGCTCATCGAGACCGTCCGCGGCGTCGGGTATCGATTCCACGAGCCTCGGCTGGTGAATACGTGACGCCCGCCGGATAGCGGGGCCGCGTGAGACGTGGCGGCGGCCGGTCGCATCCGCGCCGCCGGCCTATGGGGAACCAGCTCGGCGCGCACGACGGTCACGTCGCGCGGGGCGTCGATCCCCAGCCGCACTTGCCCGCCTTCCAGGCGCACGACGGTGACGCAGATGTCGTCGCCGATGAAGAGTTTTTCCATGAGCTTCCGGGTCAGCACGAGCATGTCTGGCGTCCTTATCTATCGAGTCATCAGGGGTGTCGTTCCAGCCCACGGTCGGCCTCGGCGGCCAGCACGTCTCGCGCGTACCCGTTCAGTAGGGCTTATCATGATTCTAGATCACATCTGGCGCGGCGGCGGCCACTTGACCGGAAAATAGGTGCATTCGCCGGCTGGCTCGACCGCGTATAATGACGGCATAATTCTGGAACGACGCCGATCCTCGGTTCGGGTTCGCACCGCCCTTCTGCGCTTGGCCGCGCGGGCCGGTTCCATCGCCCTTGATCGGCTCTTCTAACGGGGGGATGATGTCCAACCCACATTCCGCAGTGATCGTGATCGGTTCCGGCTCGGCCGGTTTGACGGCGGCACTGTACGCCGCACGGGCCAATCTTTTCCCTCTGGTCTTCGAGGGCAAGGAGCCGGGCGGCCAGTTGACGTTGACCACGATGGTCGATAACTTTCCGGGTTTCCCTGAGGGGATCATGGGACCCGACTTGATGGACCTGATGCGCAAGCAGGCACAGCGGTTCGGCGCAGACTGCCAGTGGCAGACCGTGGTCGAGGCCGACCTGTCGCGCCGGCCGTTCAAGATCAGGACAACCGACGATCCCAGCGGCGACGCCGCCAGCGGCACGATTCGCGAATACACGAGCGACGCCGTCATCGTCGCCACCGGGGCATCCGCCCGCTGGCTGGGAATGGAAGGCCCCTACCGGGGCAACGGCGTCAGCACTTGCGCCACCTGCGACGGCCATTTCTATCGCGGAAAGGAAATCGCGGTGGTGGGCGGCGGCGATTCCGCCGTCGAGGAGGCCACCTTCTTGACCAAGTTTGCCACAAAGGTCACATTGATCCATCGCCGCGACGCGCTCCGAGCCTCCAAGATCATGCAGGACCGCGTCGCCAAGAATCCCAAGGTTGTCTACGCGTGGAACTCGGTCGTCGCAGAGGTTCTCGGAACCAAGCAAGACGGCCACTCGGTGATGTCCGGGGTCAAGCTCCGCTCGACCAAGGACAACTCCGTTCGCGAGCTCAAGATCGACGGTCTGTTCCTGGCCATCGGCCACGTTCCCAACACCGAGATCTTCAAGGGTCAGCTCGCGACGACCCCGGACGGGTATCTTTTGACCCGGACGGCCCTGGCATGGAAGGGAATCGAGGCTCCCGCGGGATTGCTTGACACCCTGCCCAACTATGGAACCGCGACTAATATCGACGGAGTTTTCGCTTGCGGAGACGTCGTCGATACCCACTACCGCCAGGCGATCACCGCGGCAGGCTCCGGCTGCGCCGCCGCCATGGATTGCGAAAAATGGCTCGAGGCAACCGAAAGCGGGTCGACCCACCACGCATCGGGATGATCCCCCTGCCCCCCGGTTGCATTGCGGCTAGCGGCACACTATCATGCACGCAAGCAAATCGGGGTGATGGTGGTGGCTGGTCACCTACTTGAGCGAGACCCCCCTGAACTTTTGACGAATCCTCGCTACAATTCTTGTGTCTCGGTCGGCGGGCAGCGAGGGGCGAGCTGCGGACGATCGAGGCGCAAGTTTCATCGGCCGGGTAATGAGTGAGAGCGCATGGAGAATCGACCGCCGCCGCCGGACACGCCGCGCCGACCGCCCGCCAACAGCGGGCGCAAGCCGAATGGTACAACCGGGTCGCCGACGCCCCCCTGGCTCTGGCTGCTCTTGATCGGAGGGTTCGCCCTCATCTTCTGGCAGTTCCGGCCGCAGAACGAGACGCAGGTGATCTTCTACCCCTGGTTCTACGAGCAGGTCGAGAAGGACAACATCAAGTCCATCATGACCGAGGGCTCGGTGATCCACGGCGAGCTGCGAACTCCGATGGCATACCAGGCCTCGTCGAGTCAGCCGGCGGTGATGGTACGCAAGTTTTACACCAACACGCCGTCCGAGCCGTCGATCGACCCGATCGTCCAGCGGCTGATCCTGCGCGACCAGAAGAAGAGCGCCGACGAGAAGAAGGTTGGCGATCTCCGCATCGACCCCCAGCCCCCCGCCTCGGCCAACGGCCTCATCTGGATGGTGTTCCTGATGCCGGCGTTCTTGATCCTGGTTTTTGTCTACCTGTTCCTGCGCCGGGCTCGCGACCAGTTTGACGGCGGCATCCTGGGGAGTTTCGTCAAGAGCCCCGCGAAGCGGCACGACAAATCCAAGCAGCGGACGACGTTCGACGAAGTGGCCGGGCTCGAGAACGCCAAGTCCGAGCTCCAGGAAATCGTCGAGTTCTTGAAGAGCCCCGAAAAGTTTCAGCGGCTGGGTGGGCGGATTCCCAAGGGCGTGCTCTTGAACGGGCCGCCGGGCACGGGAAAAACGCTCCTGGCCCGCGCCGTTGCCGGCGAGGCGGGAGTGCCCTTCTTCTCGATCTCGGGCTCCGAATTCATTCAAATGTTCGTCGGCGTCGGGGCCAGCCGGGTCCGCGACATGTTCAAGACCGCCAAGGAAAACAGCCCGTGCATCTTGTTCATCGACGAGATCGACGCCGTCGGCCGGGTGCGAGGCGCCGGCCTGGGAGGCGGTCACGATGAGCGCGAGCAGACCTTGAACCAGATCCTCACCGAGATGGACGGCTTCTCGCCCAGCGAGAGCGTGATCGTCCTGGCCGCGACCAACCGGCCCGACGTGCTCGACCCGGCTTTGCTCCGGCCCGGGCGGTTCGACCGCCACGTCACGGTTGACCTGCCGACCAAGAAGGGGCGCCTCGAAATCCTCAAGGTCCACACCCGCAACACCCCCCTTGCCACCGACGTCAACCTGGAGTCGATCGCCCGCGGGACCGTGGGAATGAGCGGCGCCGACCTGGCAAACCTCGTCAACGAAGCCGCCTTGCTGGCAACCCGCGAAGAGAAGGCGGCCATCGACATGGCCGACTTTGATGCCGCGCGCGACAAGATCTTGATGGGAGCAAAGCGCGAGGAGATCATCACCGAGGAAGACAAGCGATCGACCGCCTACCACGAAGTCGGCCACGCACTGGTCGCCTGGCTCACCCCCAAGAGCGACCCGGTGCACAAGGTCACGATCATTCCCCGCGGCCGGGCGCTGGGCGTGACGCAGTTCATGCCGACCGAGGATCGCGTGAGCTACACCGAGAGCGAGATCCGGGCGCACCTGGCATGGCTCCTGGGCGGCCGGGCCGCCGAGCGGCTGATCTACGACGACCTGAGCACCGGCGCCAGCCAGGACCTCGACCAGGCCACCAACCTGGCGCGTCGGATGATCACCCAGTGGGGGATGAGCGAGCGGGTCGGGCCGGTCTCGTTCCGAACCTCGCAGGAGCACCCGTTCCTGGGTCGCGAGATGAACGAGCCTCGCGATCATTCCGAACATACCCAGCAGGTCATCGACGAGGAGATCGCCCGTCTCCTCCGCGATGCCGACGAGCGTGCCTTCCAGCTCCTGGGCGAGCACCGCGACGAGCTCGAGCGGCTGACCGAGGCCCTGATCGAACGCGAGGTCTTGTCGGTTACCGAGATCGAAGAGCTGATCGGCAAGCGAGCCGGCACGATCGCCCCCGAAGAGTCACCCTCACGCGACGCCGAGGTCGTCGCGTCGCTCAACAACCCAACGTGAACGCACGTTACCATCGATGCGATTGATCGGTCCCAGAGCCTCTCCGGCGCATGTGGGTCCCGGCGAGGCCACCTGCAATTGTCAAGCGAAACCCGGGGAGCCTTCGCCTTGTCAACCGCTGCGATGCCGGCCTCGACCAGGGCCCCGGTGGTTGTGCCGGGTTGGTCGTCGCCGACCACCTCTGCCCCCCGCTCGATCATCTTCCCAGGGCCGGCGAGCTGATCGCCGTCGATGAGCTGGTCTTGAATGTCGGCGGCGGTGCGGCTAACACGGCGGTCGACCTCGCCCGCCTGGGAATCACCGCGGCCGTGCGCGCCGAGTCGGCAACGACATCTTCGGCCAGTTCGCGACCGAATTCCTGGACAAGCACGGGGTGGAAACCGGCGCACTGGTGGTCGATCCACAACTCGCCACCAGTCAAACCCTGGTCGTCAATGTGCGCGGCGAGGACCGGCGGTTCATCCACTGCGTGGGCGCCAATGCCGGCTTCACCGCGGCTGATCTCGACCTGGTCCTCGAGCATCGTCCGCGAGTGCTCCACATCGGATACTTCCTGATCCTGCCCCGGCTCGATGCCGGCGAGTTGGCCCAGCGCTTCGCCGCGCCCGCCAGGGAGGGACGTTCACGGTCCTCGACGTGGCGACTCCCGGCCCGGGCAATTATCTCGAGCCGCTCAAGGTTGTGTTGCCTCACACCGATCTGTTCGTTCCGAACGCCGACGAGGCCGAGCTGATCCTGGGCGAGCGCGACCCGGTGCGGCAGGCTTTGGCCTTTCACGAGCTGGGCGCACACCGCGTGGCGATCACCCGGGGCGAGCGCGGGCTGGTTTCCGTCTCGAAGGAGCTTCGGATCGAGCTCGGCGCGTATCCCGTTACGTTCGTCGACGGCTCGGGGGGAGGCGACGCGTTCAATGCCGGGTACATCGCGGGCGTGCTCGAGGATCAGTCGGAGCTCGACTGTTTGAAGCTTGCCAGCGCCTCGGCGCAAGCTGTGTGCGCTCGGTCGGCACGACTGCCGGAGTCTTCACCCGCGCAAGCCGAGGAATTCATCAAGCTCCATCCGCTATTGCCGAGGCCGATCGGCTGAAGAAATCCGGCTCCTCGCAGCGTGAAAGTTTGCGTTGGGAAAACCCCCTCAGATGGAGGGGTTTTCTGATTAGATATCCAGAATCAACTCGGCGACCCATCCGTTGTCGCGGTGCTCGACAAACAGTCCATGGCGGGTTGCGGCCTTGACCTCATGGTCGAGCAGATGACGCGTCCGATCGATCGGCTCGCCGCTGATCGTCGCTTCGAGACGGCGGCCCGAGTCGTCAATTGCGACGGCAAACCCGCCATAAAGGCGATGGCGGGTCTCACACCGAAAGATCAGCTCATTGAGCCACTGCAACAAAAGGTCTTCAGGGCAATCGGCGGTCAGCTCGACTTGCTCGGTCTCCTGGGCACGCACGGCCTCGCGATTGGCTATAATCACGTCGAATAGACCAATCGCCGCAGTCTGGAACAGGTCGGATAGATCCTCCCCCACCACGCGGAGCCCCAGGTCGGCTGTATGCTCGAACGTCTCGGCGTGGCCCATGGATTTGCCTCGCGTTTCAATACAATCTAACCTGTCACGATTCCCCTCGGAGAACGATCTCATGGTGGAAGTAGGCAAGCCCGCTCCCGACTTTACACTTGCCGATCAAAACGGCAAGAAGGTGACCCTGTCGAAGCTGAAAGGATCGGCGGTTGTCCTCTATTTTTACCCCAAGGATGACACGCCTGGCTGCACGAAAGAGGCGTGCGCGTTTCGCGACGGCTTCGCCGCCTACAAAAAAGCTGGCGCGATCATCCTGGGCGTCAGTCCCGATGACGTCGCGTCCCACGCGAAGTTCGCCCAGAAATTCGACCTGCCCTTCTCGCTGCTCGCCGACCCCGATGCCAGGATCTGCCAGGTCTACGGCGTGTGGAAGGAGAAGAACATGTACGGCAAGAAGTACATGGGTGTCGAGCGCACGACGATCGTTATCGACAAGAAGGGCGTGATCCGGCGCGTGTTTCCGAAGGTCAAGGTCGACGGGCACAGCGCGGCGGTGATCGAGGCGATCGAGACGAGCCAATGACAACTCAGGAACGGGCCGGAAATGTCCAGCCCGTTCAATCTCGTCAGGTCAGGCCTCGACCGGGCATGCGGCCGGCAAGGCCAGCGCAAGCTCGTCGCGACGGTGAACGAGCTGCCGCTCGAGCTTGCGAAGGGCCTTGTATTTCTCGTCGCTGACCCGCGTAACGGGCAGGTTCATCTCGACCCCGATGTCGGGCACCGACCAGCCGCGCATCCAGAGCTCGATGATGCGATCCTGGCGGTCTGTCAGTACGGCGCGGCGCGCGTGCCTCGAGGATTTCACCCAGTTCGAGTCGATCCCGCTCTCGCTTGTCGAGATCGGTCAGAGGGGTATTGAAATCATCCAGCGGGTGGTACCGCTTGCTCCGCTGAACCCGCTTGCGGACCATGTCGATCGCGCGCACCAGCTCACGGCGCTCGGGGGTATCCTCGGCAAGGACCAGCGTCATATCGAGCTGCCCCTCGCGGGCCTTTGTGAGCAGCCGGCAGCAGACTTCCTGGGTGCAGTCGTCCCAGAGCCTGGGATCGAGCCGCGCGTTCCGCCAGCAGACTGTGCAGTAGCGCTGAATGTCGCGGACCAGGTCTGACTCGGATGCCTGGGCGGTCAGAGCAGCCAAGCCGATAACTAGGGCAACGGCAGCCGGCCCCGCCCGGCGAGACCGGGAAATCAGGCTTTCAGAACCCGGCGGCGACGGGTCTTGAGCGGCGTCCGCCACAACGTTCGGTGTCTTGTCGTTCATTTTGAGGGTTTTACCTTGCCTCTTGCCCGGTTTTCCGCTCGCGTTCCGTCCATTCTCAGTTGAACGGACCGCCATCCTCGGAAAAATCGCTCAGTTTCGCAATAACGTATTATACCAATCCCGTCGACCGAAGGCGAATAGGAGCCGGCACATCGGCCCATCCCCGAAGATGCATCCCACAGCAACTCCCCGGGCTGATATGAGCGTAACCTGTTTTATAAAAAAGACTTATAGATAGAGGACGTTCCGCTCGCTTGCGCGAAGCGGCGTCAGGAACCTTTCTCTCGTTCGCGTCTGGCTGCTCGATCGGCGACCAATTCCGCGCGGCCGGGCCGGCGGGGCCGGACGATATTCCAGCCCCGGGCGCGAGCCAGCCGCAACAGGCGCCCGCGCGGATGGACGACGACCGCGCGGCCGGCTTGTTCCAGCAAGCTGCGGTCGCTCCAGTTATCGGCGTAGGCCACGGCGTCTTCCATCCGGACGTCGTGTTCCCGCGCCCATTCCTCGGCCCAGAACCGCTTCCCTTCCCCGTAACAGGGCGGCCCCGAGCCCATCCGCACCAATCGGCCGCGTTCGATCACGACGGGAGTCGTCAAGGTGTCGGTGCACCCGAGATAGATCGCAAGCGGCTGGATCACCAGGCCCGGCGACGACGACACGAGCACGATCGGCGTGCCCGCCCGGCGCAGGCTGTGCATGTGGTCGACCACTCCCTCGTACAGGCGGGGCCGGACGAACTCCGCGAAATTCTCGTACGCGATTCGCTCCAGCTCGACGACCGGGATCCGGGCGATGTAATTGAGCCCGATGCCGATTAACCGCCCGTAGTCGAGCCGGCCGAAGCGATGTTGCAGCCCATGATAAAGCGCCCTCAGCATGAACGAGCGGCGGATCCAGCCGCGTCGATAAAGGATCCGGGCAAACAGGAAGGTCGTGGTCTGGGCCAGAAGCGTGCCGTCGACGTCGACGAACGCGACAGCCGGTGGACGCTCGAACCGGGGCCACGCGGAGTCGCTCATGGCTGGCCCTCTTGTGACGGGCCGACCCATCGGCCGATCCGTGCGGCAAGCTCGCGCGCCAGTTGCGTGGCCGGGGCCTCGGCGATGACCCTCACGATCGGTTCGGTGTTACTCGCGCGCACATGCAGCCAGCGGTCGTCCCAATCGAGCCGCAGGCCGTCACTCCGGTCGGCGCGCGCTTCCGGGCACGCCGCGGCGATCCGGTCCCAGAGTGCATTCCTGTCGCCGCCGGCCGGCGCGAGCGGATACTGATCCTTGATCATGGCGTATCGCGGTAAGCTGTCCACCAGCTCTGACAATGGCTCTCCCCGCGCTGCCATGAGGTCGAGGATCAGCGCCATGCCGACGAAGCTGTCGCGGACAAAGCCGACCCGGGGGTCGATCACTCCGCCGTTGCCTTCTCCCCCCAGAATGGCCCCTTCGGCCAGCATCCGCTCGACGACGTGAATCTCTCCCACTGGGGTGCGAAAAACCGGGCATCCCCGGGAGCCTGCCAGATCCTCGGTGACGCGGGAGGTGGAGAGGTTGAGCACGACCGGTCCCTTCGCCTGATCGAGCCGGCGCAGGGCCGCCAAGGCCAGCGTCAGCTCTTCGCCGATATACCGGCCCGTCTCGTCCATGACCGCCAGCCGATCGGCATCGGGATCCTGGGCAAAGCCCACTGCTGCGTCACACCATTTGACCGCCGTGGCAAACTCGCTCAAGTTCGTCGCCGTGGGCTCGGGAGGATGGTTGTACCGGCCGTCGGGCTCTTCACCTTGCACGACGGTTTGGCAACCCAGGTCATCGAGCAGGGCCCTCCCCAGCCGCCCACCGGCACCATGGCACGCATCAAGGATAACCTTGAACCGACACCGCTGGATGGCTGCGACGTCGACCGTCGCCAGCACGGCCGCCAGGTGTCCTGAATCGGGGTCAGGATGCGTGCGAACGCTCCCGAGTGATTCCCAGCTCGCCCAGCGGAACTCGCGCGACGTGAAGCGGTCGAGCAGGGCGCGCCCCTGGGCGGGGCTCAACACCATGCCAGCGGGCTGGAAGAATTTGAGGCCATTATAGTTAGGTGGATTGTGGGACGCCGAGATCTGAATCCCACCCGCTGCCTGGGAATGGCAGACAAGCCAGCCGACGGTGGGAGTTGCCGTCGCGCCCGTAGAGACGACATCGTGTCCTGCGGCCGTGAGAGCAGCCTCGACCGCCGCGACGAACACCGGCGCGGACACTCGCCCATCGTGACTGACGACGATCGGGCCGGCTTCGCACCCAGCGGCATAAGCCGCGGCAAAATCGAGGACGACTCCGGGATCAAGCCCGTCGCCCACGATTCCCCTCAGACCTGAAATGCTGGCGATCCGCGTACCGCTTCCGCTCACAGCCGATGCCCTTCCGGGGAATCACGCGCCCACGGCGGCTCGCTCTCTCGAACCGCTTCTGTGGCAACGGGACGCGCCGATCATCCCTCAAACTAGAGTACCAAGCGACGGAGATGAAATCAGCCCGATGCGGCAGCACCGTGCTCCGGAATTCCCCTCACCCGCCCCGCAGCGATCCCGATCATACCACTCCGACGCGTCAGCCAGGGTCCCACTCAATTCCCCCAATTCGCCCTCGCTCGCGCGTCGGGCAAATGAAATGTCCATCATCCTTCGTCCTCGTTTTTCCAAATTCCCTCATGAAAAGCTGCCCAAGTTGACGATGTTTCCGATGAGACACGAGATTCTCGCTAAACCATCGATATTTTGGTTAAATTAAGTAGCTTTCGTAGAATTTAATGCCACGGTTGATTGCGTTGTTTCTTAAGACTAAGTAGACTAGGGCACATCCTCGGTCTCGAACTCGAAGCCGAGGATCGGGTACGAGGCGAAGAGGGATCAGGCGCGATGGTCGCGAGTTGTGATCGGCCGACATTTGAAGACCGTGCATTGCAAGCTCAGATCATGCCGTTGCGCCAGGTCGACAATCACACGAATCTTTTGTATCTGGCGCTTGAGTATCTCTGCTTGGTCGCGGTGATTGGCGGCGCGGTCGTTTTTGCCGAGTATCGGTTGGGATGGGGTCTGTCGTGGTGGTGGAACGTGCCGGTCTTCACCGCGGCGGTTATCTTGATCGGCGGCCTTCAGCACAGGCTGGCGGGGCTCGGCCATGAATCGTCGCATTACTCGTTCATGAAGAATCGTCACCTCAACGACTTGATACCCGACTTGTTCTGCATGTTTCCGTTGATGACGACCATCCATTTCTATCGCCTTTTCCACTTTGGCCATCATCAATACACCAACGATCCGGCGCACGATCCCGACTTGTTGAACCTGGGCCACGGCAAGCGTGCCGGTGAGTTTCCGATGACCCGAAAGCGATTCATCGCGTCGGTTTATTTTGCCGTGCTGGTTGCACCGGTTCGCTTCTTGATCTATCAGTGGGCGTATTTCAAGGTCAACACGCTCGGCAAGGGCAAGAACGTCTACATGGAGCGTGGCGAGGGCCGCCCTCGGCTGGCTGGCGAATGGCCCCGGCTGGCGACGATTCTCGGGATCGGTTATATCGCCGGGTTCAGCGTGGTCTTGCGCTCTCTGACCGGCGCGGATCGCCCGCTCTGGCTGGCTCCCGCGGGGCTCTTGGGTATTCTGCTGCTCGTCGCGGTCATCCGGACGCTGCCCGACTGGGCGGTCTTCCAGTCGCCGTTCCGCCAGGCGTATTCAGCGCGCACGGCGGGCATACTCCGCATGAGCTATTACACGGTCCTGCTGGTGGTCCTGGCCTATGTTCGGTGGGCGACTGGGGGGCGCTCGGCCATCTACCCGGTTTTGCTCTGGATCTTGCCATTGTCTACGTCGTTCATGTTTTTCATGTTCTTGCGGGACGTTTACCAGCACTCCAATGCCGACGCGGGCCGGCTGACCAATTCCCGCGTCTTCTTCACCGATCCCTTCACGCGCTGGGCGGTGTTTGTCTACGGCCAGGACATGCACATTCCGCATCACCTCTTCCCGGCGGTTCCGCACTATCGACTGCGGCGGCTGCACGAGCTTTTGAAGGAAGATCACGCCGTCTATCGCGACGAAGTCGTCGAGACGCACGGGACGTTCCGCGACCGCGAGGGCCGCACGACGATCCTGGAAGAGATGACCCGGCCTCGAGCCAACCTGGCTGTGCCCGAGCCGGCGAGCGTGTGACCTCGCAACCGATCTCTCAGGATTCCGCGATCCTTGGGGATCGAGCCCTGGTCACCGGAAGTTCATAAGCATCTCGGCAAACACGCGCGGCTGCAAAAGACCTCTGAGTCGGCCGACGTCGATATTGTCGCGCGGATGAGCAAGTGGCCGGGACTTGATGTGTCAATCCTTGGACTCGGGGGTGCTGGTGATGAATGGCATCCCAGGACTGCGCTCTGGAATCTCGACCGATGGTTTCAGGCCGCGCTCAGCAAAACGCACTGACGTGGTGCGCAGCGGGGCCTGCCGACCCAGTGGAGTCTTACGCAAGTGATAGGCGGCATCCAGAAGCCCAGGGCCGTCGATTTGGATGAATCTCCGCTTCTCGTCACTCGTCACTTCGATTCCTCCGTCCGAGGCGCGGACTGATCTCGCTCGCTGCTAGTAATGTATTCGGAGCTTAAGGCCGTATACAAGAGAAATGTAGCAGCCGCCAGCAGTATTGTCGAAAGTCCTTTCAGCTTCTCAAGATCCTGCGAGACAGTTTCGGGGCCGGTGATGCCTATGCGCACCACGCCCCAGGGGGGCGGGTTGGTCGACCCGAGGCTCAGTCGAATCGGAACGCCGAACACGACACGTTCTTTCGGGAGGAAGCCCGTCTGAAGGGCCTCGACCTCGTCCTCGGGCCGCACCAGGCCATACGGCTCTCCCCACCACGCTCGCGCCAGCATATGCTGGCTGCCGATCACCTGGATCGCACTCGGCGGCGTCACGTCACAGTCCAGTTCTACCTCGTTCTGCCATCCGATGCATTCGACGGAGTGGAGGATCGATTTGCCGCCCGTGGGGGAAACGTAAAGTGCCAGGCTCGAGCACGCCGGAAACGACGAATTCTTGAGTTGGTCGCGAAACGCCTCGAGGAGTTCCTTCCCCTTCTGTTTCTGTTCCGGTCGGGCAAGCTGCGCGAACATCGTCAAGGGCTCCTCGTTATGCATCATCTTGTTCACCTGCTCTTGCGGCACGGGCTTCCAGGCGAGCTGGTAGTCGTGGTCAGCCTGCGGGTAGGCGACTCGCAAGGCAAACATACTCGGGGACAGGATCTGGAGGTGCGGGAGCAGTTCGATCTCCTGGTGCCGAATATGGTGACCGTCTCTCTCGACGAAGACCTCGACCGCACGCGTGGTCCCGGCAGGGTTGGGGGCGTATTCTGGCGGCAAGGCAACGATGATAGCCATAGCTGCGGCCGGGCTGTCCTGGCGGATCCTACCCATGACGAATTCGTATTCCCGGCTCCGTGGCGTCCCCTGCTCTTGCCGCCACTCCTTGGTTTGGTCCATTTCCTCCATGGTCAAGATGGCGCCGTCACGCCAGCAATACTTCATCTCCAATTGCACGGGCAGGCCAGCAAAACCCTCCGGCACCTCGGCCGAGATCAGCCAGGTGTTGGGCTTATCCGGCAAACGCTTCGCTGTGGCCGCCAGATTCATCGGGGGAGAGGGGGAAACCCAAATTCGTACTTCGAGATCGTCAACGTCAAGCCAACCCGTCGAGTTCCTGACTTCCTGCACAAATTCCTTTGAAGGCAGGCGCAAGTCGGTAACAACCCAGTAGACCCAAATCTCGCGTTTGCGATTGAACTCGAAGTATCTGGTGTTTTCGCTATCGATGTCTTCTAACGACGGATGGAGGCGGCGAAGCCGATTGAGGCGCAGAGCCGAGGCCTCGATGTCGCCCATCTCTCCGTACCGCCATTGTTCGGCTTCAAGCCAGTACCGTCCCAGCCGGACCGATCGGTCGATGGCCAGGATTAAAACGTTAAACGTCGCGTTCTCGTAGCCGCAACCTCCCAGGCTCCGATTGCCCGTGGCCGATCCGGCCGCGATCACCTTGACTTCCCCTGAACCGGCGGTCAGCGAGCCATAAGCGGCGAAGTTAGGTTCATGCTCATGGCCGTGCAGGACCAAGTCGACGTGAGCCTTCGCTAGCGTTTCCAAGAGCGAGCCGGCATTGACCATGTTCGTCAAATCGAACAGGGCGCCAAGTTTGTTGAATCGGCCTTCCTCGAGACGTCGGATCGAGAGCAAGTGGTGGTGGACCAGAAAAAGGCACAACTCGCAGTTCTGACTTTTTGTGGCCTCGATTATCGGCATAAAGTGGCTGTTGGGAACGTACCCTCGCGCGACGCATCGGCCCATGCATTGGAGTCGTCGCCGAACAGGCCAACCGTCCAGCCCGACTCGGCTCGGCCACCAGCAGTTGAAGCCTGTCGCGGAACTCTGACCAGTTTCACCTCGTCATGGATCAGAATCCGGCCCTGGAACACTTCCGCGAACTGATCGCTAAACTGAGTCAGCGCCCAGAGCGGGCGCACCGTCCACTTCCACCCTGCGGCCGCCACGGCTCCCATCACCACGAACCAGACCCAGAACCAAGCCAAACTCGAGTAGAGCAGGCCGCCGACCAACCACACAAGGGCCACCAATGTCAAACGCGCCACCCACTTGGTCCAAGGAGGGAACTGGTTGCCGTGGTAAAACCGGTCGTGGTTGCCGGCGCAGACGTGGTAGGGAATGCGCAGATTTTCCAGGCTTTCCTTCACCTCCGCGTAGAGCCTCTTTTTGGGTGTATCTACCAGGTCGCCGGTGACGAGGAGCAGGTCCGGTTTGATCGCCTCCAGATGCTGCGCAGTTAGCTTCCAGACCTCCTTGTAATTCTTGCTGCCGAAGTGGAGGTCGCTGAGATGGGCGATCGCGTATTCGCCATCACCCCATGGCTTTTGACTTTCGATCATGAACGTCGATCCTCATAACCATATAGGGCGAAGGGCAGCCGCGTCGCGAGGGTCCGTCTCGCGGTGCGGCCGGAGCTGGCGCGCCATGAAGCCATCAAAGCCCATAGACCAGTTCCGATCTTAGTAGAAAAATGAAGGGTTTGGAAGCTAGTCCGCCGTTTCAGTGACCTAGGTATTCTGAAAGTTCTGCGCACTTTAAGGTGAGACGAGGGTTGGGCAGTCGATTGACAAAAACCGTGGCTTCTTGCCACTGACTCGGAGTGGTAGACGTGAGTCGGGCGGGTCGACGAAAGTGAGGGCGCGAGCTCGATCGCACATCAAACGATGGCACACGCTGCCCACTTGGCAGCGACACCCGTTCTGAACAGGCGTTGCACGATGAGACTGTCCCCTCACGAAACGTTGTTCTACCGACACCGGATCGCCGACGAGGTCCATTACCGGGACGGCCTTGGCCCAGCCAAGCGGTTGCAGCTTCAGCCCGGGCGATCGCTGCCAAGGCCACCCTCACGGCCGCTGCTCTACGGGACGCGGCTGACCAGGATATGGCTGGCGTTCGCCCTCCGCCTGCCGAGACGCCAAGGCGGCCGTGGACTGAGGACTCGTTCGCGGCGCACGTCGCGGAGGCATGGGCCGCTCTTGACGTACGGTCGCCGGAGAAAGTGTCGGAATCCGAAGTGATGGCTGACGAACAGTCGCAGAGGACAGGCCGGGAGACTCGCTCGCCGGAACGTGGGCACGCTTATCGCGGGCGGAGACTCTGGCCCGATCGCTCACCGGGTCTCTTCAGGTGGTTTCGCACGTCTTCGAGCGATCCGGGGCCCAGGGCGAAATGGGGGCGACGAGGCGCTTGCCGAGCCAGCTCGGCACGGTTTGTGCGCCGAGCCTTGATTTCCCGCCAGGCATGGAGCGCGTCGCATTTGCCCAGGAGAAAAGGTCGTAACCGGCCCCGCGCCAGCCGCCAGAGACCCTGTGCCGCCAGAAAGGCCACATGAGGCATCAAGGCCAGCGCGAGCACGCGGCCGGGCAGGTTCGCCCAGAACACGATCTCGGCATTCCGGGCCATCCGGCGCTGGAGTGCGGGGCTCTTGTGGTCATAGGTCGCAGACACGTCGTGATAAACCACGCACGCAGAAGCGAACACGCACCGGTACCCGGCCCATCTCAGGCGAAACGCCAGGTCGACGTCTTCGTAATACGAGCCGAAGAGCGGGTCGAACCCGCCGGGCGCAACAGCGCTTCAGCCCGATAGAACGCACTCGAGCCGCTGGCGCCGAAAACGTCTTCGACGGGCGCGACGCGAACAGCTCCGCGGGCTGGCCGTGCCCGCGCTTGGCCGGCCAGCCGGCCAGGGCATACGAGTCGCCCGCCGAGTCGACCCGGCCTGGCTGCGAGCGTACGAGCACCAGGGCGCGACCGAGCCGACGGTTTCATCCACAAATGGGGCCAGCCCCGTTTCGATCCAGCCGGGTGTGACTTCAGTATCGTTGTTGAGCACCTGGATGTACCGGCCGCGGGCCAGGGCGATACCCGCATTGGCGGCGGCGCAAAAACCGCCGTTTTGCCGCATTCGAACCAGGCGAACGTCCGGATGCACCTGGCTCACCCACTCAGCCGTGTGGTCCGTCGAGGCGTCGTCGGCCACAATGACTTCGATCGACGGTCCCCCGTCGGCCGGGCGATGCCGGGCGATACTGGCCAGGCACAATTCGAGCAATCCGCGGCCGTTATAGGTCGGGATCACGATGGAACACAGGGCGCGCAATCGGCGTTGAGGGCCCGAATCGCCGGGTCGGTCACGCTGCCTTTTTCCCTGGCCGCTTTGATTCCGTCCACGATGTCTTGCCCCAGAACACATGCTGGACCGTCATGAGTAGGATCCGCAAGTCCAGCCAGGGCGACCAGCGCTCGATGTAGTCGAGATCGTACTGGACCCGCTTGCGCAGCGAGGTACGGCCTCGCCAGCCGTGCACCTGCGCCCACCCGGTCATCCCGCCGGGCACGGCATGCCGGAGGTCATAATCCGGGACTGTCTCGCGGAACTCGGCGACGAAGCTCGGTCGCTCGGGCCGCGGCCCGACCAGGCTCATCTCGCCGCGCAAGACGTTGATGAGCTGCGGCAGCTCGTCGATGTTGGTGTGCCGCAGCCAGTCGCCGATCCGCGTGCACCGGGTATCGTGGTCGGATGCCCAGATCGGCCCAGTCTCGCGCTCGGCGTCGCAGCGCATGCTCCGGAACTTGGTGATCCGGAACAGCCGCCCCCCCTGACCCACCCGGTCTTGCCGATAGAAGATCGGCCGGCCGGTGGTCACCCAGATCGCCACGGCGACCACCGCGAAAAGCGGAGCAAGTGCGATCAGGCCCGCGGTCGCAAGGGTCACGTCGATTGCGCTTGGCCCGTCGAGACCAGGTGACCCGGTCCCAGCCGGGCCGCCACGGCCAAGGCCAGCGCTTGATAGAGGGGTAGCCGGGCGGGGCGCCGGCTGAGGCGATCCCCCAGTAACGACAGGTCCAGCCGGCCTGAATCGACCAAGAGCCAATGCACGGAAACGTCGGAATTGATAAGTTGAGTGACACGCGGCCGCTTGACGACGCCGCGCTTTGCCGAAACCGCCATGACCACGTGGGTGGCGCGGGCCCGGTCGACCAGCTCGTCCAGGCGATCGATGCCGCCCAGCACAGGGACAGGATGGGTCTCAGGATGGAGGGCCAGGTGACGGCTGCGGAGGGAGTAGGTCGCGGATCGGGCATGACCGGCGTCGACGAAGCCGACGATCGGCAGGCCGCTCCACGGCCGCTGGCCCAGGTGGCGAATCAGCCGCCGCGCATCGCGGCGGGCGCCGACCAGCACAACCCGGCTGGGAGCGGCCGACTGGTCCGGCAAAGCTGCCTGACGCCCCGCCTGGTCGTGAGGGCTGTTCATGAATCGCCGCCGATCCGTCGGAGACGACACGACTCTCGAGCCCGAATACGTCTTGGGCCCAACGGTCTCGATTCCGGGTCGTACCATCCGTGGCTGACCTCGCTTGATTCGGTTTCCTTCAAGCTCTTCGATCGACCGAACCGACGTTGAATTTGATTAAATTTGCGTGATTCCGAAAATGGGCGGTGCGAAGGCGACAGCGGCAGTGTCCTCGAGGCGGTCTGAGTGAACGAGTCGAATTCGGAGCATGGACTGACGCCGGCGGAAGGATCGCAGCCCAGGCTGACGGTGATCATCGTCAACCACGAGAGCTGGCCCGACGTTCTCCAGCTTACCAGGGGGCTCACCGCCCAGCCGGAGTTCCGCTCGGGCTCGTGCCGCGTCCTGGTCGTCGACAACGCCTCGCGGCAGCCGGCTCCTCTGCGCTGGCCGGATCCCCGCCCGGCCTGCGTTTGATCGCACGCACCAATAACGAAGGGTTCGCCGCCGGTGTCAATGCCGGCTGGCGCCAAGCCCAAAGCCCCTGGCTCCTGATCCTCAATCCCGATGTCGATGTGGCGAGAGGATTCCTGGCCCAGGTCCTTGAACGGCTCGATCACGACCAGGCCGACCCCGCTGGCCCGCCGGGGATCATCGGGTTCGGACTCCGAAACCCAGACGGATCTCCTCAAGGCTCGGTGGGGGTCTTCCCCAACCTGTTCCGGACCATACGGGAGCAGTTCATACCGCGCTCGCGCAGGAAATACCAGGCCGCTTGGCGAATTCGCACCGGCCCGGTCGATTGGGTCACTGGTGCGTGCATGCTTGTCAACGCATCGATGATCGACGCGCTGGGGGGAATGGATGATGATTTCTTCCTCTACTACGAAGAGGTCGCCTTCAGCCGTGCGGCGCAGCGGCTGGGATGGCGCGTCGAATATGATGCAAGCGTGACCGTCGTCCATCGGCATCCGCTCCAGAATCGCCCGATCTCGCCCAAGATGCGGGTCATCACGCGGCACAGCAAGCTCTTGTACTTCCGCAAGCACCTGCCGCGCTGGCAGTTTGAATGTCTGGCCGCGATCGTGTGGCTCGAGGGGTCGATGCGAGGGTTATGGGCAAAGCTGGCCGGCCACCGCGAGGATGCGCGTGCCTGGAGGACGATTGTCGAGCTCACCGGGCACATGCGCTGGAATCGGCCCGCGCAGGCGCGAGGTGTTGATCCTGGCGGAATCCGTCCTGGATCGCGCCGCCGAACCCTTTCCCCCCCTTGCGAAGGGGGGGCCAGGGGGGGTGGTCCCGGCGCGACCAGCGAGCAATGTCCCCGGACGGCATTGATTGATCCTTCATCCTTCATCCTTACCAAGCAGCGGGGGCCGGTCTCGATGCTCGTCATCCGGAACCTTACCGCGGGACGCGATCGCATTGCCGCCGGAATCGTCTGGCTGATCGCGCTGGCGGTGCTCGGCTGGCTTTCTGTGAGAGTCGTCACCACGCGGGGAAACCTGGCCTGGGACGACGCGGATTACCTGCGCCGGGGGCTCAGCGATGCCCGAATGGCCAGGTCGGCAGGGGGGCTCTGGGTCGCTCCCATCGCGCTCAAGGGAGTGTTGCTCGAAACCCCCAAGCCGCCGTGGCTTGTCGCCTGGATAGAGCTCGGTGCTTTGATTCTCGGCCGGCACCAGCTCGATCTGCTGATCCTCTTCTCGAGCGTGTTGCCCTATGCCTTCTTGCTTCTGGCTGTGATCGTCGCCGGCCGCTCGATCGGCGGAGCCTGGGGCGGACTGCTGGCACTCGTCTGCATGGTTTCGTCGCGATCGTCACTGGCGATGGGAGGCAAGGTGATGGTCGAGACCTATCTCTCGCTCTGGGTCCTGCTGGCGTACGTTCTGGCAGCCTGGTTTCTCGCGCGACCGTCGCGACGACGTGCCATGGCCCTGGGCGCTGTGATCGGTCTGGGAATGCTCACCAAGCTCACAATGGTGCTTTTCCTGCCTGCACTGGGCGGCTACGTCCTGTTCGTCGGGCGAGGGCGCGAGCCCGGCCGTTGGGCATTCGCAAGAAAGCTGCTCTGGTGCGGTGGCGTCGCTCTGGCGGTCGCAGGTCCCTGGTATGCCCGGAATCTCGTCGAGGCGACCCGGTTCGCCGCGTTCTCCGCGCGTTACAACGAGCTCGCCGAGCTGCGACCGGAGCGCGTTCCACCCTCCCGTCGCTTGGTCGCAATGGCCGAGGATCTGGCCGGCTGGCCCCTTTGCGCCACGCTGGCCCTGGCGGCGCTGGCCGCATGGGGATCGGGATCCCGGCGCAGGCGCTGACGACCCGAGTCATCGCCGCGAAAATTCCCCCGTCGGGACCCATTTCAGCCGGATGGCCTGGCTGGGCGCGCTTACGGCCGCTTTGGTGCTTCTTGGTCCGCCCTATTTCGATACTCGTTTTTTGATCCCGATCTGGCCGGTGCTCGCCGTCGAGCTGGGAACGCGGCTGGCAGCCGTGAGGGTGCGCCTCCGGCTCGTGCAGAGAGCCCTTGTCGGTATCGGGCTGGCAGCGAGCGTGCTCGCGGCCTCGACCAGCCTGGCTCGAGTTCCGCTCGCGCCCACCTACTGGCGTGCCGCCGGATTGATCGACGACCTCGTGAGAGAGCATGGGATCTCGACTCTGGTCAATGTGGGCAACAGCGCAGCCTGGAATGTCTGCAAGACGGGTTTGATCAACGAGCTGCGCGAGCATCCCGAGAATTGCTTCGTGCTCCACGACTTGACGAAGCTCCCCGACGACCGCTCTCGTAGCCTGCTGAAGAAGGCCGGCGCGATCGTTGTGCTCGACCGCGCCCTGATTCCCCCCGCCCTAAGGCAGTCGTCGCCGGGTCTGAACCGAGGCTATGACGCCCTTGTGAATACCCTGGCGACAGACCCGAGTTTTTCCCGGGTCGCCCTCCGCGAAACCGTGGGTCTGCCGCATCTTTCGGTTTATGTCCGCCGCGAGCCGCTCAAGGCGGCTCAGGACACGTCAAAGAACGCAGGCGGAAATAGCCGATACTAAGACGAGACCATTTCGGCAGGACCCGGGCAGGAGCGACCGGAAGCCGGGCTGAGACGACGCCGTCTCGCCGCGGCGGCTCGGCATGGTTTGGTTGCGTGCGTGGCGAAAGGAAGGCCGAACGTGACGCCCACGCTCGAATTGCGGCGTCTCGGATTACTGATGCTCGCCGCCGCCATTCTCCTCGGGTGGCTGGCAGCGCATACGGCCATCTTCTACACCGATGGCCTGCGCTACATCGCGCAGGCGAGAACGATCGACAACGGATCGCTCGCCCAGGGACTGGTTCGCTCGGTGGACCACCCTGTTTATCCGCTGGCGATTCTGGCCGTCCATCGGGTAAGGGGTGGCGGGAGCCCTCATGATTGGCAGCGGGCCGCGCAGCTTGCCTCCGTGGTGGCCGGCGTGCTCCTGGTGATTCCCCTCTACTTGATCGCGCTTGAGCTGTTCGGCTGTTTGAGCGCGTGGCTGGCCTGCCTGTTGATCTACCTGGTGCCCTACAGCGGCCACGTCATGGCCGATGCGCTCTCGGAGGGCACGTTCCTCCTCTTCTGGAGCTTTGGCGTCTGGGCAAGCTTGAAACTCTTGCGGACCGGGCGGCTCGCGTGGCTCGTTCCGGTCGTGGTCGCCACCGCCCTGGCGTACCTGACGCGTCCCGAGGGGCTGGTCATCTTGTTGTCGCTGGCGGCCGCGCTCGTTGTGCTGGCGTTCTGTCCGTCGCTCGAGTTTCCGACGTCGACCCGGCGGTGGGCGCTCGGTCTTCTCCTCGTCGGCAGCCTGGCGGCAGCGGGCCCGTTCATGATCCTCAAAGGAGGAATCAGCAGCAAGCCGTCGATGAGCCGGCTCCTGGGCCTGGCTTCCAAGGCCGGTGCGATGGCCGTCGAGCGCGAGCGGCCGCTGGACCCGGAGCAACGTGTGTCCAAGACCGTCTTCCTGGCCGCGCGAGCCGTGACGCGAGCGGTCGCGACGGCAACGACGGTCCCGCTCCTTTTGCTTGCGCCCTTGGGGATCGTGGCATGCTGCCGGTCTCAGGCCGGGCGCAGGGCCTGGATCTTTCTTGGTATCATGCTCGTCGTTTCCGTCCTGGCGCTCATGCGCGTGCACGCGATGGCCGGTTATTGTACGCCGCGACACGCTCTGGTTGTGGCGTGGATCTTGATCCTGGCAGGCGGCGCGGGGCTTGAGCGCGTGATCGCGGCTCTGGCGCGATGGGCATCGCGCTGGCTCTCCGATCGATGGTCGACTCGCCAGCTCGAAGGCGCCCTCGCAACGATAGTGCTGGGCGGCTGGCTGCTGGCCTGTGGGCCTGCGCTGGCAGCCCCGATCGACTCGGGCTTTGCGGGGTATCGCCGGGCCGGAGAATGGCTGGCGAAATCCTCGTCTGCACGTGATCGCGTTCTCGATCTCAAAGGTCTGGCGCTCTTTTACGCCGGCAAGCCGGGATACACCTTCACCAACTTGAGCGCCGGCCGAGAAGACCCCGCGCTCCGCTGGGTCGTGGTCCACGACGCGTTTCTGCACGGGCCGTGGGATTATTGCGAATTCCTCCGTGGAATCGTCGCCGACCGGCGGCCGGCGGCCGTGTTTCCCGACCATGCCGCACGGGGAATCGCCCAGGTGTACGTCTTCGATCTGTCGAAGCCGCCGGACACGACGGCCAGGGCGACCACCATCGATTCAGGACCCCGGCGCTAATGCGGCCGTCGAGTGGCTTGTCACACTCGGCGTCGCCAGCCTGGCTCCCAGATAGGCGGCCGGAATAAATTCCGCGACCCCCAGTACCCACATCCATGCCGGGTGCGGGATCATCAGCATGTCCGCGACCGCCGCCAACACGCCAAGCGCGCCGATGCCCAACCCGAACAGGAGCTTGTTCAGCGGCGCCAGCCGCGCCGCCACCCACGCACCGGCGAACGCGCCGAACGCCCACGAGATGAGAACACCGACCAGCGCACCAGCCGGCACCTTTTGCATGGCCGCCTTGATGGATTCCGGATCACTTGGGTCCAGGCCGTCCGGCATCGGATAGAGCATGTGCCCGATCACTTAACCGATCATGACGACAACCCCGAACGCGACGAACCCCAGGACCACCGCCAGGACGCCTCGGACGCCCTTGCGCATAACAAGTCTCTCCCCATATGAGCCAATCTATCCAAGAAAGGAGTGATTCTAGCAAAAAGGAATGGAGTTGCATCGAGCGTGAAGCGCACGATGGGTTGGCCGACGAAATGATCCGGCGATGAGGAAGTCGATCCACCTCCGCCGGCAGGCCCGCCACGACTTGCAGGATGTTTGCGGTGATCGTGCTGGCGAGGGCGGGCTCGGTGTCGCCCACTGTTCTTGAGCAAGGCTGAAGCCGCTCTCACCCGGTCGGCCGGCATGCCCGGAACGGGCGCACATGACGAACACGATCGCCCTGCACTGTCTGGCCGGCGTTTTTTTTCGGTCGCCGGTTTCCGAAAATACCTTGTCTTCTACCGATCCGATACCGACGATATCGAAGGTGTTCGCGTGCTGCATGCTGCGCGTGCAACGTACACAGGATCCTGGCTGCGGAATTCGCCGTCGCTGCCGATCAGGGCAGCGAAGAAAACACAATCCGATCAGAAGAATGATGATCACGGCCGGAGCGCTCGGCGTGAGGCGGCAAGAAAGACAGACCCGTTCGGAACTTCGTGGCGTCGAGATCTCTCGGAGGATCGAAGCCTTGGGCGCAGTCGCAGCGGAGCCGTTGCGGGCGCTGCGACGTGAGGTCTCGGCCGCACTCAAGCACGAACCAGGAGAAACGGTCCTTGAGATTGCGCTGCAGTTGCTCAAGCAACAGACGTTCTCGCATCGCTTCATCGCTTATGAGGTGGTTCACTATCATCGAGGCGCTCTGCGCGCGTTGGCAAGCGCACGCTCACGCAACTGGGGCGCGGGCTTGCGTCGTGGTCCGACGTCGACACATTCGCGTGTTACGTCGCCGGACCAGTATGGGCGCGAGGACAGATTGAAGACGACTTCATCGCAGCGTGGGCGCGATCGCCGGATCGATGGCAGCGCCGAGCGGCCGTGGTGAGCACCGTTCCGCTCTGTCGCAGCGCCAAGATGAGCTCCGTCATTCATGAGCGCGCGGTACGGATCTTTGATCTCGTCATCGACGACCGCGATCCGATGGTCGTGAAAGCGCTGTCGTGGGGACTGCGAGAACTCGCCAAGTACGCACCGCTGAGGGTAAAGCAGTTCCTGAAGGTCCACG
The DNA here is from genome assembly GCA_963781785.1 of uncultured Isosphaeraceae bacterium. Taxonomy (GTDB): domain Bacteria; phylum Planctomycetota; class Planctomycetia; order Isosphaerales; family Isosphaeraceae; genus CAWAHD01. The sequence goes on from CAWAHD010000002.1 coordinate 5,255,774, forward strand.
GTACCCGACTCGCGGCTCTGGTCCGCCGCGAGGTCAACAACAAGCTCATGACGGGGCTGAAGAACCCCAAAAAAACTGTGGCTAGCAGCAGGGGCCGACCGGAGAACCCCAGATGACGCGCCTCGCCGTCTTGCGCCGCTGCTTTCCGACACCGTTCTTGATCGCCCGAACGATCACAAAGACGCGGCGGCGGATCTGGTGCCTCGTCAGCGTGCTGCTGGCGATGGTCGCGGGGCCTCCGCTCTGGTGGGCGACCCAACTGTTCGGACTGCCCGACATCGGCGACCCGTTCGACGCCGCCGCGTTCCGGGCATTCACCATCCCGGACGATCGGAACGCGTTCGTGCTCTACCGCCAGGCGGCGACCCTGTTCAAGCCAAGCGCACCGTATCTGAAAAACGCCGGCAAGGTCAACTTGCTCACTCCCTGGCCGGAGGCTGCCCCGCAGGCAAGGCAGTGGCTCGAGGCAAACCGCGAGGCTCTGGCCGTCTACCGCCAGGGCGCCGAGCGGCCCGATGCCCTCGACACCGCGACACGCTTTGATCGAGAGAGTGACGACACGTTTCGGACCCTCTGGAGCTTCCGCTTTTTGATCTTGCTCGAGGCCTCGCGGCTGGAGGAACAGGGCGACATGGCCGGGGCCTGGGGCTGGTACCGCGCCATGCTCCGCACCATCCACCACGTCGGTATGCATGGCGTAGTCTGGAAGCGAAACATCATCCAGCGATGGCAAAGAGACCTCCGCGTTCGGTTGACGACGTGGGTCGACACCAAGAAGACAACGCCCGCGCTCTTGCGCCGGGCTCTGGACGACGTCGCCCAGTGCGAGGCGCTGGCGCCATCGGAACAGGATTCGCTCAAGGCCGGATATCTGCATGCGAATGAGCTGCTCGAACAACCCGCCAATCCGGGCCGGACGGTGCCGCTCAACAGGTTCGCCCGCTTCTATGATCCGGATTTTACGCTCAACCCCGAGCAGATCCAGGCGCTCTGGGATTGGTGGCGCTTCTGGCGCCGCGAGCCAGAGCGCAGCAAGAGGGTGATCCGGCTCCTGACGGCCAACTGGCTGGCGTATCACGACCTGCCGCCGGGCAGTCGGCCCAAACCTGATCGCCGAGTCGCATCGTTTGATATCTATTCCCTCGGGCCTGAGTCGCCCCCCCAGGCACGCGCCCTCTCCCCCGTGGCCCTGGATGCCTGGTTTGACACGGCTTACGACGCCCAGCAGGTGCTCGAGTTCGTCGATGCAAGCGGAGTCCGAGTCCTCGAGCGGGCACAAGACGGGGAGCTCCTCATTCTCCTGGCTGAAGAGCTGTACCGCCGGGATCATGGGACCGATCCACCCACAACCGAGGCATTGGTCGGTCCTTACTTGAAGAGCCTGCCTGACCATCTCCGGGCCGACGACAAAGGCAAGGCAGTGCCCGGCGCAACTACTGCGCAGGTAAACCCCGCGCACGAATACTGCCCGGCGCGACCAGGATGATCTTCAGGATGGTCATTTTATGACATCCATGAAGATGATTTGCCTGGCTTTCGCCGCGTGAGCCGCGGCAGCCGCGCCAGGGTGAATGAAGGCCGAGACGGCCTCCTCGACGTCGGTCAGACATCCGGACTCGCTGGATCGATCGCCGTCATCCCGACAGCCACTTTCCCGGGCCCGCGGCGCCCGATAAGATGCACCCCGATCGAAGCTTGAACCAACCGGGGAGCCTGATCGATGAGCTACCTGACCTCTCCTCGCCTCATTTTCGCCGGCCAATTCCGGGCCAACCCGTCAACGGTCAATAACGATCCGGAGCACTTTGACTCCGCCGATTTTCAGTCGAACTATCAAGTGCCGGGTCCGGGTGCGACGAACGGCTGGTGGAACCCCCGGGGCACCGCGGCCTGGGAGTTCTCCGGCTGCATCGCGCAGCGGGTCATCTATCGCGATGGGGCATCATGCGACGACTCGAACGTCGACCCGATCGTGGGCGCCGCCGTGAGCGGAGCCGACAGCTCGGTCGAGGGCAAGCTCGTCGACCTCGACCCCGAGCAGCAGATGGTGTCAGAGATCTGGGGGTTCCAGGTGCAGGTCGGCCAGCCCGGTCGCGGCTTCGGCTTTCGCAGCAATTTCGAGGTGGCCGCTTTCGCCGACATCTGGTTCCGCTTTCCCAAGGGACAGCCCGACTCGCTGTTCGGGACGTTCTATCAGAGCGTGCTAAACCTCGGCGACAAGGGCTGGGCCGGCGCGGGCGGATCGCGATTCCTTCAGGAGCTGTCAGCCGGCAAATCGCCCCAACAGTTGAGCATCCGGTTCAACGTCGACGGGTACAATGACGACCGCACGTCGCCGACGTTCACCTTCGGGCGTGTGGTGGGCGCGATCGGCCCCTATCAGAAGGCTGAGCCCAAGCATTTCGTGGCGGGCCGAGCGCCTCCAGCCGCCACCCCAATCGCCGCTGAACACGGCCTATTTTCAGATCGACGGCGACGTGCTGGAACTGGACCTCGGCAACAGCCTGCCCACGCAATCCCCCGCCGGGCCGCTCGTCGACCTGGGCAGGCTGTACGCGGCGATCTTGCCGGCGAGCGGGCTGCCGGTCCTTCTCGGCGAGATCGATTATCGAGGCCCCAACTGGTACGAGCAGTCGGCCGGCATCGTCGCGCTGCGGCTTGACCCCGCACGCCTGAACCAGGCTGTGCAAGCACCGCTCGGCGTGGTTCAGTCCGGTGCGACCGGGTTCCAGCCGCTCCTTGCCGAAGATTCCGGCGGCGCCTGGCTCCGGGCCGACTCCTTCGTCTTCCGGCTCAATCCGGGAGAGTCGGCCAGGACGACCTTCTACGCCACCACATTCGGCCGGCGCGCGTCGGGTCAGAAGATCAGCCTGGGCTACGACCCGAGCATCATGGCCGGCCAGACCATCCAGGGGCCGATCCCCGGTCCGACGGTCGTTGGCCAGCCGCAGTCGGGCCTCACCTTTCCGCTTGCGATCACCACGGGCCCCGACGGAACCGCCGAGCTGACGCTCACCGCGGCCGACCCGGGCCACCCGCGCGACTACATCGACGGGCAGGTGTACGGCGTCATCTACGCAGCCGGCGACAGTCCTCCTCCGGCGGGCAGCATTCAGAACCCCAGTCAGATCTTGAACGCGCTCGTATTCTCGGGATACCAGATCCCCAAGGAACCGACTTGGTTGGGCGACGTCCGACCGATCTTCGAGCAGTATGCCAACCTCTACCCGGTAATGCAGCCGATCCTCTGGCTGGACGACTTTGCGGACGTTTTGAGCAAACGGATGATTTTGAAATCGGTCTTCGCCGCGCCGATCGCCGACCCGAACTCGATGCCGGTCACGCGCGACCTGTCGGCGGCCAAGCGCGCGATGATCCTCGCCTGGCTCGACCGTCCGGTTTACATGCGTCTCGACTCGGCCGAGGACTTGATGACCGCCCTCCAGCAGGCGATCGAGCTCGAGCACTCGACAATCCCCCCCTACCTTTGTGCCTCTACAGCCTCAAGGCCGGAGCCAACGAGCACGTGGCCCGGTTGGTCCGCAGCATCGTGATCCAGGAGATGCTGCACATGGCACTGGTCTCGAACCTGTTGATCTCGATCGGCGGCGCCCCGCGGATCGGCCACGCCGGCTTCGTGCCGCGCTACCCGGGGCCGCTCCCCGGCGGCCTGCGAGCCGGCTTGACGGTGCGGCTGCGCATGCTCGATCGCTCAGATCCGCGACGTCTTCCTTTCCATCGAAGAACCGGAAGAGACCATCGAGCCCGTGGACGACAGGATTGATCCCGGCGACCCGACGCAATTCCATCGCTTCACGATCGGCTGGTTCTACCGGGAGATCGATCGCGCCTCGTGGACCTCAGCCAGAAGGGTCAGATCTCCTTCGGCCACCTCGACCGCCAGGTCTCGAAATGGCCGATGCCGGGTGGCCTCCGCACGATCGCGAGTCTCGATGATGCCTGCTCTGCCATCCGCGAGATCAAGGAGCAGGGAGAGGGAGCCAGCCCGCTCGATCCCGATGACGCCACCCGCGAGCTGTCGCATTACGACAAGTTCGCCGAGATCGTGGCCGGGCGTCGACTGGTCAGGACTCACGATGGCTTCGCCTATACCGGTGATCCGATCCCATTCGATCCGGAAGGCGTCTGGCCGATGGTCGACGATCCCGACATGGCACTCTTGCCGAACGGCTCGCGTGCAGCCATTCTGGCTTTACAATTCGCGCAAACATACAAGGCACTGTTGAGCGCCTTGCACCTCACGTTCAATGGCGAGCCGGACTACCTTTCGCAGGCGGTCGGCCTGATGTACTCGCTGGAACCTGGCGGCGCGCGAGCTCATGCAGACGCCCTCCGGTCTCGCCGATGGCACCACGGCCGGCCCTTCGTTCCAGATCCCGTCGCCTGGCTGAGTGAGTGAGCGGTCCAGTAAGAGGACTGACGTTTGAGAATTTGAGAAATCATCGGTCGGGCGCTCCGCCGCTCGAGTTTCATTTCTCGCCGGGACGGGGATTCTCCGCGGGCTTCTCGACACGATCAAGCTCGGCCCGGGCGATCACGTATTCGACGGATAAGTGATTGCCATGGTCGCGGACCCAGCGGAAGTGGGCGACAGCTTGGTCGTTGTGGCCCTTGAGCAATTCGTTGAGGCCGAGAAAGCATCGAGCGTCGGTCCGTTTGTCGTCATCAATTGCCGCAGCCAAAAGCGCCGACTCGTCGATCTCGCCGCGAAGCAGCTTGACGATCGGATAAGGCCACGCATCGACCTTTAGCTTGGCTGGCGCGTTCTCGAGAATGGCCGTGGCTGCCGCGTGGTTGCGGGCCAGTCGCGCCGCGAAGTCACTGAGGATGACGGCGTAGGTTGAAAGATCGCCTTTGCCGCCCTGGAGATCGAGGACGGTCTTGAAACCGGCGACGGCTCCGTCTTGACGCTGGATCATCAGGATGACGGAGCGATTGAAATACGCGTCGGGGTCCTTGGGGTCCTGTCGGATGGCCGCGTCGAAATCGTTGATCGCCTTGACGTACTCCTTCTTGTCACGCCAGGCGACACCACGATTGTTGTAGGCAAGTGCGTAGAGAGGGTCGAACCCAATGGCTTGGTCCAAGTCGGCGATCGCCTTGTCGTAGTCTTTCTTGGAATACCAGGCGATGCCCCGGTAGACGTAGGCCTGTGCGTACGCGGGAGCGACCTTGATGGCCTCGCTGAAATCAGCGATCGCCTTGTCGTATTCCTTCTTGTTGTACCATGAGAGGCCACGGCCGTTGCGCGAATGCATCGTTGGGGTTAAGGAGGATGGCCTCGCCGAAATCGGCGATCGCCTTGTCGTACTCCTCTTTATCGCGCCAGGCGAGGCCGCGGTTGTTGTATGTCGGTGCGTTCGTGGGGTCGAGGGTGATGGCATCGCCGTAGTCGGCGATCGCCTTGTCGAACTCCTTCTTGGCGCGCCAGGCGTCGCCGCGACCGTTGTAGGCATGAGCGTCCTTGGAGTTCAGTCGGATCGCCTCGCTGTAGTAGGCAATTGCCTTATCGTATTCCATTGCGCTGAAAGCGAATCCACCACGATTGACGCAAGTGGCTGCGTCCTCAGGGTCCAGTCGGATGGCCTCGCGGTAGTCGGCGATCGCCTTGTCGGATTCCTTTTTCTCGGACCAGGCGTCGCCACGGTGAAAATAGGCGGGCGCAACCTTGGGGTCGAGCCGGATCGCCTCGCCCAGGTTCGCGATCGCCTTGTCGTTATCGTTCTTGGTGCGCCAGGCGAGGCCGCGGTAGACGTATGTTTGCGCGTAAGTTGGGTTGAGCCGGATGGCGGCATCGTAGTCGGCGATCGCCTTGTCGTAGTCCTTTTTCTGGGACCAGGCCATGCCGCGATTGTTGTACGCCATGGCAAAGTCGACGTCGAGCCGGATGGCCTCGCTGTAGGCGTCGATCGCCCTGTCGTATTCCTGCTTGGCGAACCAGACGTTACCGCGGTCCTTGTAGGCGAGTGCGAACCTGTGGTCGAGCCGGATGGCTTCGCCAAAGTCGGCGATGGCTTTGTCGTAGTCCTTCTTGTCGAACCAGGCGTTGCCGCGGCCGTCGTAGGCGCTCGGGTACTTGGGGTTGAGTCGGATGGCCTCGCCAAAGTCGGCGATCGCAATGTCGTGCTCTTCCTTGTTGCGCGCAGATGTACCCCCGGCGCGTGTAGGCGGCCGCGCTTTCGGGTTTGGCGCGAATCTCTTCGGTGAGGTAGTCAAGGGCCAGGTCGTACGAGACGACCCCGTCCGCCGTCACCCAGCCCGCGGTGCCACTCTTTTCGTCCTGGAGCCACAACCATCGGCCGTTGACCTGGTCGACACGGTAGATCCGGTTGAGACGACGTGATCCTCGCTGTGGCGTATTCTCGAGCGTGTCGTCGTCGACGACCTGCTTGCCAACTCGCAGGACGGTGCCAAACTTGGTGATAACCCGCTTGCCGATCCATTCATCGCTGCTCTGCGCCAGCAACGGCTGGCCGTTTAAGGACGCGATCCATGCCAGCAGCAACCAGGTCGGGACGCCCCTCCACGCACGACAACCAACGGACGCGGAATTCGCCATGATACTCCTCCTTGCAGAATCACAACGCTGCCGGAAACCTCTTTCACCGATCGCGCGACGCACGTGACCGCCGGTCGCGCTGAATGAGCTGGTAAACATACTGCTTTGACACCCCGCAAGCTCGCGCAACTTCGGAGACGGCTTCGCCGCGGGAATGGCGGAGGAGGATCTGCCTGGCCCGGTTCTGGGTCTCCTTCCGCGGCGCGTAGCAGCCGCTCCGCTCGGCCAGTCGCTGGTTGACAAGCTCATGCCAGCGGGCGGTCGTGCCCTCGGTCATCCGGGGCACGCCCAGCTTGCGGCGGCAGATACCGACCCACCAGCGCGAGACTCCCCAGTGGTACACGACGGCCTGTTGGGACTCCTTGCGGATCGCGCGCTCGAGCCCGCCGCTCACGAAGAGCTGGCGGTTTCCCTTCACCGCACGGGCATAGGGCCACGGGATCGGAGCTTTGGTGATACCCACCACTGTGCGGGTGCCGTTGATCACGCACGGAAATTTCCCCCCGATGCGGCACCGCGGGGTGCGATAGGGGCCGGCGACGAGAGCGGGTACTGTCCGTTTCGGCATCACAAGACTCTCCGGCACGGATTGGTGGAGCGAGAGACTGATTGCTGAGATTCGTCATCGCGGCAATCGGCTTCATGGATTGCAACGTCCTGGCTCTGGTGGCATCTGTGAATCGGCAATGGCAATCTCGTTCTATCGTAGATACGGCCCTGCGCGAAGGCCACGTAGCTCTCGTCGATTTCGTAGCCGATGCTGTTTCGTCCCCAGAGCGCGGCCGCGAGCGTCGTCGTACCCGTGCCAAGGAACGGATCGAGCACCGTATCGCCGACGAACGAAAACATGCGCACCAGTCGGACCGCCAATTCAAGAGGATAAGGCGCCGGGTGCCGCCGCGTGGAAGCACCGGTGACCCCGGTCCAGATCTGCTGGAACCACACCTTGTGATTCTCATCCGACAGAAGGCTCAGGACTTTGGTGGCGATGTCCGGCGATCGATAGCCGCCGGGCTTTCGCTCCATCAGGATGAATTCGATGTCGTTCTTGATGACGGCGTTCGGCTCGTAGGGCTTTCCGAGAAAGGCGGCGCCGTTGCCCTCCGCCTCGAATCGCGCGTTCGCAATCTTGTGCCAGATGATCGGGGCCAGGTTGTCGAAGCCCATCGCGCGGCAGTGCTCCTGAATCGAAGCATGCAGGGGCACGACGGTATGTCGGCCGCCGTTCTTCCTCCGGGACAGACAGACGTCGCCCACCACGCAGATCAATCGACCGCCCGGCACCAGAGCGTCGAAACACCGCTTCCAGACCTTGTCGAGCTCGGTCAGAAATTCGTCGTATCCGGCGATATAACCCAGTTGGCCTTCAATCTTGCGATATTGCTTGAGCGTCCAGTAAGGCGGGCTGGTGAGGACGAGGTGGACGCTCGCTGGAGCGAGTTCCCGCATCTCTCGGGAATCGCCGTGGAAAAGATGATGGCTGGTAGGAACACGCTGAGCGGCGTTTTCGATGAGCGCAATGAGATCTCGGTCCTTCGCGATCCGCGGGATATCCGTCTGGGGGTTTTCCAGCGATCGAAGCTCATCCGGAAGGAACTGGTCCAGGCCGCACGGGCTCCTACCAGCCACGGTCGTCATGGCAAGGGGTCTCATCCGGTGAAGAGGGAGGTATACGCGAGATTAGTATAGGGTAGGAAGCTTCAGAATCCAGGCTGTCTTTTCCCGGTTTTACCTGAATCGTCGAAACGGGTCCGCGGAGATGCGGCGGAGGCCGGCCGCCACACCCGATCCGTCCGATCAAATGCGGCGGCCGGCGTGCTTCTTCAGCCTGGAAACCCCGACCCTGGACTCAAGCAATTCTGCGGTCCGACTGAGCAATGATGACCTGCGCTGAGTTTCACAGCGACTCTCGCCCGCTTGAACTATCGACCGGAACCGGCCTCGGTCAGTTGCTCCAGCTCGTCCCGGAAGGCCTGGACGATCGACTCCGGGTCGGGAACCAATCCCAGGTCGGTGACCACGCCGAGGGTCGCCGCCCCCTTGTAAGTCAGCAGGCTCAGGCCCAGGCCCAGCCGCCCTGACTGCGGCACCCAGAAGATCAGCCGATCAATGGGCTTACCGGCGAAGCGAATCGCATGCCGGGGCCCAGGAACACTGCTCACAACGGCCGACACTTTCTTGCGCACCAGGTCGACGAGCGGCCCGGTGATCTCCTCAGGAATGACACCGTACAGGTTCATGAATGAATGCGCGACTTCCGCCTGCGCAGACTCCTTCAGCTCTTTCACCCGTTGCCGGAGTAGCGCGACCCGCTCGACCGGATCATCCCGGTCGACCGGCAGCTCCAGGAGGCTGAGGCCGAAGCGGTTGCCCAGCTCATCTGCCGAATCGCCATGGCGCAGATTCACCGGAACCGACGCGTGGAGTGTTACGCCCGACACGGGTTCGCCGCGCCGCTTGAGGTAGCGCCGCAGCGCTCCGGTGACCGCGGACAGGAGCACCTCGTTCACCGAGGCCCCGAACTCACGCCCGATCGCTTTGACCTTCCCGAGGGGTACAGGATCTGACCAGGCGACCTGCTTGCTGACCCCGAGCGGCCCGTTGAACGCGGTCGGGGAATCCTGCCCCGTGCTGAGCAACTCGCGCAGGCTGGCCGCTGCGTCCCAGGCCGCTCCGCCAAGGTTGCGACCATTCGTCGGGTGGAACAGATTCGTGAGCCCCCGGTACAAGAGCCACAGCATCTCGCTGTAGAAGGCGAGGCCCTTGCCGACCAGCGGGTTCACATCTGTCGCTGACCGGCTCACCCCCTGCAATCGACGTCCAGCCGGGGTGGGGGCAGTCGGGAAAGCTTCCGGGCCCTGGCGGGTCATCGAGCGCAGCACATGCAACAGGGCCATCCCGTCGGCCAACGAGTGGTGCACCCGGAAGAGCAGCACGCAGCCCTTGCCGTAGTTTTCGATCAGATGGACCTCCCACAGCGGTCTGGCGCGGTCCAGCGGAGTGCTGATCAGGTGGGAGAGCACCTCCTGAAGCACCTGGTCGCCGCCGGGTGCCGGCAGCGCAATGCGGTGCAAGTGCGACCGCAGATCGAAGAGGGGGTCGTCTTCCCAGTGGGGCGTGCCCGGCGGAACCTCGGGCCACACAACCCGCTGGCGAAATCGATGAAAACGGAGGAGCCGCTGGCTCAGGTCTTTCTTGACACGCTCGAAGTCCAGCGGAGCGGCGAACACCATCGTGCCGGCATTGACGATCAGGCTGGTCCGGTCCTCGATGCGCAGACAGGCCGCGTCCACTGGCGACAGGGGCTCGTCGTGAGCATGATCCACTTCGAGAGAGTGACTCATGTCCACGACGAATTCGCGACGGCTCGTCTTCCGCGCAGAACGTTTGCGTCGACTTCTGGAATCGCTCATCGTCAATCTGCACGAGGTTCCCGCTTGTGGCCCAAGTCCGCTATGAGAATCATACTCAGTTTACTCGAATGCAGCGAAAACACGACCGGGGCGTCTACGATTACGCTGCACTATAGCACATCTGGGAACGCCGATCTCGGCATTGGCGGGCTGTTCCGACACACCGAAAATGGGCAATCGTAAGATGCTGTCGCTGATCGAGCCCGCGGATGGCACCGCAGCTTCCGATCGTCTCAAGAGGGGCGTCGGGACGAAGCAGTTGATACTTCCGCCCGATCCGTGCGAATATTTGAGAAGTCTGCGTGCGACCGCGAGCGCAGATGCCGGCACATCGCATGAGGTCAAATGGTGAAGGCGGTGCATGGACGGTCCATGACCGCACATTGCTTCGAATCAAGGACCAGGGGCCTCAAATGGAGTCACCCGATGTTCCGGAGGCGCAGCGGTTCCAACGGTTTCGCCAATACCTGAGGCTTCTCGCGCGTCTTCAGCTCGGTGCTCGTCTGAACTCGCGCATTGACCCATCCGACATCGTGCAACAGACGCTCCTGGAGGCCTTCGAAAACCGCGACCAGTTTCGGGGAAATACCAGCGCGGAGGAGGCGGCCTGGTTGGCGCGATCCTGGCGCGGAACGTGGCCGACGCGCTTCGCTCCGCCGACAGCCTCAAGCGCGACGTCTCGCGGGAAAGGTCGCTCGACGAGGCACTCGATCAATCGTCAGCCCGCCTCGGTGCCTGGCTCGCTTTGGAACAGCCGACGCCCAGCGAGCACGCGCAACTGCACGAGCGGGCCATCCTGCTGGCCGACGCGCTGGCGCGCCTTCCCGAGAGTCAGCGCGAGGCACTCATCATGCAGTACTGGCAGGGATGCTCACTCGCCGAAATCGGCGCCGCGCTCGACAAGACGACCAGCGCGGTCGCCGGGCTCTTGAAACGTGGCCTCAAGCAACTCCGGGCGGAGCTCGACGCCCTGACCTGAGTGGAGCCTGGCATGACGGTGCGCTTTGTTTCGCAAATGGACCAGTCGTCTCCGGCACCCGGCGACCGCGAGCAAAGGCTCGAGCTGGCCATCGCCGAATATCTCGAAGCCATACGGGCCGGCCGGCCACCCGACCGCGCGGACGTTCTGGCTCGCCACGGCGATCTTGAAGCCGACCTCATGTCGTTCTTCGCCGGCGAAGATCGACTCAAGGGCCTGGCCGGCTCACTCCTGCCCCGGCGAGATCACGGCGGCAACGAACCGTCGCCAGACACGAGCCAAGGCACCGGGCCGAATCGCGAGATGTGCGCGGGCACCGACTTCGGCGAGTACAAGCTGATCGAACAGATCGCCAGTGGCGGCATGGGGGTCGTGTTCAAAGCTCGGCACAAGAAGCTCGGCCGTATTGTCGCTCTCAAGACGATCCGGCCCGCCGCTCTCAGGAACGATCCTGATGCGATCCACCGGTTCCGTATCGAGGCCGAGGCAGTCGCCAGACTCGACCATCCCCAGATCGTGCCCATCTACGAGATGGGTGAATATGGCGGCTTCCCCTTCATCAGCCTCAAGCTCATTTCCGGCGGCGATCTCGAACGGCACGCCAAACGATTGAGGGACCAGCCACGAGCCATCGCGCGGTTGATGAAAGACGTCGCTCTAGCGGTTCACTACGCACACCTCCGCGGCATCCTGCACCGCGACCTGAAACCCTCGAACATCCTGCTCGATGAACTCGACCAGCCCCACGTCACCGATTTCGGCCTGGCCAAGTGCGTCGAGAGCGATAGCGGATTGACGCATACCGGCCTCATCCTGGGGACGCCCTCGTACATCGCGCCCGAGCAGGTTTCGGGTCATCGACACGAAGTGACCACCGCGGTCGACGTCTATGGGCTGGGCGCTGTGCTGTACAGGCTGCTCACCGGCCGGCCGCCGTTTCACGCCGACTCGGTGTACGAGACGCTGCGCCAGGTTCGTGAGCAGGAGCCGGTCTCCTTGAGCGCGTGGGGCAAGCGCGTCGATCGCGACCTCGAGGCGATCTCGCTCAAGTGCCTGGAGAAAGACCCGCATCGCCGTTATCACTCGGCTGAAGCCGTGGCAGCCGACCTGGACCGCTGGCTCGCGGGAGAGCCGATCGCGGTGCGCCCGATCGGACAGGTCCAGCGCGCAATCAGGTGGTGCGGCCGCAATCGCGCCCTTGCCCTGCTGTCGGCGAGCGTGGCGGCGCTTTTGGTGACGGTCGCGGTCGTTTCCACATTCGCAGCCTTCCATCAGCGAACACTGGCTCGTGTGGCCCGCAAGGCTGCCGGTCGCGAAAAAGCGGCTGCCGCCAGCGAGCGCGAGGCGCGGCTTCTGGTCGATGCCCGTGACCGCGAGAACCGGTGGCGGCTGGTGCGGATGAATGTCGAAAATGGGGTTCGCATCGTCGACCAGGGTGACTTTACCGGCGCTCTCCCCTGGTTTGCCGAAGCGCTGCGGCTCGACCGCGACGACCCCGTTGCGGTGACGACGCACCGCCTTCGGCTCGGAGCGGTCTTGAATCAATGTCCGGTGCTTGATGGGCTCTTCACTCACGACGGCACGATCCTCTGGGCCGAGCTCGACCACTCGGGCCGGCGGCTTGCGACCGGCTCGGCCGACCACACGGCCCGGATCTGGGATCTGACCACCGGCAAGGCGATCTCGGCCCCGTTGTCCCACGACGGCCCGGTCAACTGGGTCGAGTTTCAAAGCGATGGGACGCGTCTCCTGACGGCCTCGGACGACGGGACGATCCGGATCTGGAACACGGCCGACGGCCGCCCCAGCGGCGGTCGCTGGCTCACCCATGCATCCGCAGTGCGCGTGGCCCGGTTCAGCCTGGACGGCCGGCGCGTTGTCTCCGGCGGCTTCGATGGGTCCGTCTGGCTCTGGGACCCCAACACCGGCGCCCCCCTGGGCGCGCAGACACGGCTGGGCTCGCAGCTATTCTGCCTGACATTCAGCCCCGATGGACTCAAAGTCGCCATGGGCGCTAGCGACGGCAATGCGTCGGTCTGGAACGTCACCGACCGAGGTCTCCGGCTCCTGGGCAAGATCGCACATCGCTCCACCGTCCGGGACGTCGCATTCAGCGCCGACGGCAGTCGTCTGCTCACATCCAGCCACGACGGCACTGCCCGTGTGTGGGACGTCCAGACCGGATCGCCCGTCACGCCCGAGCTGAAGCACGGCCGGTGGGTTTTCCACGCGGAATTCAGCCCTGACGGGCTGCGAGTGGTCACCGCCAGTCATGACGGAACGGCGCGTGTGTGGAATGCCCAGACGGGCCGGCCGATCACTCCGGCAGCGGGCCCGATGCGTCACTCGGTCGCCGTGCGCGATGCCTGCTTCAGCCCGGACGGAGGTCGTATCGCCACGGCGGGGTTTGACGGCATGGCCCGGATCTGGGATGCCGCCACCGGAGAACCGCTCTGTCCGCCGCTCTATCACGGCGGAGTGCTGCAACGGGCCCGGTTCACACCGGACGGATCGCGCGTATTGACCGTCGGTTCAGACTCGACCGCGCGCCTCTGGAATCTGACGACCGTCGGGAGTTCGGCCGTGACCGTCGAGCTTGCCGGCGGAGCCAACCACGCCGCGTTCGATCCCAGCGGGACTCGGTTCGCCACGGCCTGCGGCGACGGCTCGGCTCGGGTCTGGGACGCAACGACCGGACGGCCGGTGAGCCCGGCCATGTGGCACGGGCGTGGTGTAATCCACGTCGCCTTCAGCGGCGATGGCAGCCTGCTTGCCACCGCCGGCTTTGACAGCACGGCGCGGATCTGGGACGCTCGGACCGGCGCACCCGTTACTGCCCCCTTGGTGCACGAGGCGACCGTGATGTGGGTGGTCTTCAGCCCGGACGGCACACGCCTGGCGACCGCTTCTGCCGGCGGCACCGTGAGAACCTGGGATGTCGCGACGGGGCGGCCCGCTGCCCCGCCGATCAAACACGACGATGAGGTCGATCAGCTCGCCTACAGCCCCGACGGACGCATGCTGGCCAGTGCCAGCAAAGACGGCACGGTGCGCGTCTGCGATGCGACCACCGGCCGTTCGCTCTTGTCGCCCTTGCGCCATGACACCGGAGTCAGTTGCGTCGCGTTCCGTCCCGACGGACGCGCGCTGGTGACTGCGTGCACTGACCTATCATTTGCCGAGTGCGCGGCACAACAGTGGGAGATCGGCAGCGGCCGTCGTCTCGGCCCTCCATTGCGACACGGCGACGGAGTTCTCTGGGCCGCCTACAGCCCGGATGGCTCGCGGCTGGCAACAGCCAGCGAAGACCGGACGGCACGGATCTGGGACGCGACGACCGGAGCACCGCTCACTCCCCCTCTGCACCATCGCCACCAGGTGTGCTCACTTGACTTCAGTGCCGATGGCAGGCGACTGGCGACGTGCACCGAGGATGGCATCGCGCGGGTATGGGACGCCGCCACCGGTGAGCCCCTCTCGACGCCTCTTCCGCATCAGGACCAGACGAAAATCGGTTTCGTCGCATTCCGCCCCGATGGAGCCGCGATCTTGACCAGCGGATTCGACGGCACGGTGCGCGTGTGGGATCTGCCGCTCGACGACCGCTCGGTCGATGCGCTGATTCGGGAGGCCCAGGTTCGCGCCGGCCGGCGCATCGACCAGACAGGTGGCGAAGTCTCATTGAGTAACACTGAGCTGGCGACGGCATGGGCACAGACACACAGCGACCGGCCAAGTGAAGGGATGTCTGTGCCATCGAACCGGCTGCTCGTGGCGTGGCATCGGCGCGAGGCACGCCGCCTCGAGGCGAGCCGGCACGGCGCTGCGGCCGCCTGGCACCTCGATCATCTGGCCCAGATCCAGCCCGAAGATCCATCGATTGCGGTGCAGCTCGCCGCGGCTTATGAGACGGCGGGCGACTGGAGTAACGTGGCTCGAGCGGCATCGCTGGCGATCGCGGCGGGCGCACCCAACGTCGAAAACGTCGTGCGCCGCGGCTGGGCCCAGATTTACCTGGCGAGGCCGGCCGAGGCCGCCGCTGATTTCCGCCAGGCCCTCGAACGAGAACCCGGTTCGGCAGCCTTTCGACTGGGATTGTTCCTCGCGACGGCCGAACGAGGAGACCTCGCCCAGGCCAACGCCCAGTGGAGGCAGGTGATCGACAACTTTGACGAGCGGGAAGCCGATCGCTGGAAGACGGTTTCCACGCACCTCGCGCGTCTCACGGATAGCCGCAGAGAAGGCTGGTGGTTCTGGCGTGCTCGAGGTCATGTCAGCATGAAGTTGGGACATCCGGACCAGGCTGAGCAACACTACGACAAGGCCATCGCTGCCAATCCGGATGATGGTTGGAGCTGGCTGGGACGGGGCCTGGCCAGGAAGAGCCGCAATCAGCCCGAACCGGCGCTCTCCGACTTCGCCCGGTGCACAAAGCTGGAACCCACCGTGCCGCCGGGCTGGGCCGCGCAGGGCGATATCCTGGGCGCCCTCGGGCGCTGGGACGAAGCGGCCCGCGCGTTTGATCGCTGGGCGGCGCTCGGGGGTGATCAGCAGGTGATTCCCTGGTACTTCCACGCCGCCCTCCGCCTGTATCAGGGCGATCAGCCCGGTTATCGCCGGGCCTGCCAGACCATGATCGAGCGGTTCGCAACCACGCGTGATCCCTTCCACCGATCACTGGTTGCCCACGCAGCGACTCTCGGCCCGGACTCCGGCGTGGACCCCGGCCGTGTCGTCAAACTGGCCGAGCAAGCCGCCCAAACCAATCCGCGGGACATTTGGGTGGTCTACACGGTCGCGGCCGCCTTGCGCCGCGCCGGCCGGCTCGATGAAGCCGTTACCACGCTCGACCAGGCGGCCCGCATCAACCCGGACTGGACCGGTACTCCGCTCGTCGCCGCAGTTCGCGAGCTGTGTGAGCGAGCCCGTCTTCTCCACGCAGGGGGCTCCCCCGATCGAGCCCGAACGATTGCCACAACAAACGCATCAAATGTCGATTCGAGCACGCTTGAGAAGGAGATCCGGAAAACTCATGCCGCCTGGCAGTTTCAGCTCGAGGCCAGGCTGCTCGGCGCGAGCTGGATGCGAGCCATGCTGAGAAAAGCCCGCCGACGAAAGTCCACTCGAGCGCAAGCACTGCCGGGAGCGGCTCATAGGAAGTGCCGGCAAAACGATCGCAGCGCCGCTTTTTCGGAAAATCAAATGCCCCGAGGTGGTTGGTGACAACCTCCCCGGGGCAATTGGGCAAGCGGTACGATGAGCATCGATCCGCCCCGCTTGCTTCATGTGAAGTAAGTGCCGTAGATGTCGGGGTTGCTGGTGGAGGCAACGTTGCCGGCCACAGTGACCTGCTCGATCACTACAACACTGGTGCCGCCAATATTCAGTCCTCCGCCGAGCCCGGTGCCGGCATTGCCATTGGCAGCCGGTGGGTTGCCAAAGCCTCCGATGCCGCCGGCGCCGCCGTTGGCCGCGTCGCCGATGAACATGGCCGTCGGGATGATCAACGTGCCGGTGGCGATCGAGAGACCACCGCCGGCGGCGTTGCCGCCGTTGCCACCGGGCGAGTTGGCGCCGAAGAAGCCGCCGCCCAGCCCGCTGCCGCCGGCTCCGCCGGTGGCCGTATCGCCGATGAACGAACCGTCGACAACGTCGTTGCCGCCGAGGATCGCCATGCCGCCGCCGGAAGCGTTGCCGCCGTTGCCGCCTGTGCCCGGGTCCTGGAAGCCGCCGGCTCCGCCCTCGGCGCCGGCGCCGCCCACCGCTTGATCGGCGGAGAACGTGCCCCCCGTGACCTGCACGACGCCGCTGGCGCTCAAAATCGCACCACCATCGCCATCACCGCCTGACCCGCCGTTTCCACCCGTGTCGAACTCGGCGCTGCCGCCGGTACCTCCTGCGCCGCCGCTGGCCGAATCGGCGACGAAGACGCTGCCGCTCACGGACACGACGCTCGCGGCCAGGTAGATTGCTCCTCCCTGACCGTCGCCGCCGTTCCCGCCGTTGCCGCCGGTACCGCCGGCACCTCCGAACCCTCCTGCCCCTCCGATCGCCTGATCATTAACGAAGAAGCTGCTGCTGATCTGCGCCAGGCCGGCTCCCACGTAGATGGCTCCGCCGGCCGCTTGCTGTCCGTCGCCGCCATCTCCGCCCACACCAAACGGCGCGTTGCTGGCGCCCGCGGCACCGGCGCCGCCCTCGGCCTGGTCGAAAGTGAACGTGCTGCCGGTCACGGTCAGCGAGCCGCCAGGGCTGTAGACCGCCCCGCCGAGTCCAGGTGCGCCGGTGAGAGATCCGTTGGCCTGGTCGTTCGTGAAGGTGTCATTCGTCAAAGTCAACGTCCCGTTTCCGCTCGTGATCCCGGCCCCGCTGCTGGCGCTGCCGCCCGCGATTGTCAGGCCGGAGATCCCCACGTTCAGGCCGTCGGCCGTGACCGCGAACACACCACTCGTCCCCCCGCCGCTGATCGTCAGATCGCTGGCCCCGGGTCCGGTGATGGTGAGGTTCTTGCTGATATCGAGCACACCGCTCGTGAGCGTGATCGTGTCCCCGTCGAGCTTTTTCGCGAACTGGATGACGGCACCGCTCGCAGCGTTCATGATCGCCTGGCGCAGCGATCCCGGTCCGCTGTCGTTGGTGTTCGTGACCGTGCTCAAGAGCGTCCGGCCCTCGAGCGCGTCCGGCCGGGGCACGTACCGCAGCCGCGCCGAACGCCGACGCGATGGTGCGATCTGATCGGATCGACGCCGAAGGAAGACCCGCAAGTTGTCGAGTCGCATTGGTGAAATCCTTTTTGAATGGAGAGTAGAAGAACGGCGATGCGCGCGGAACGCGACATCGAGCGCGAACGAGCCCCGACCGATCTCAGAGAGGCGCCGTGCCAACCATCACTTCCCTTGCCGCAAGCGCTCGGAAGCGAGGGAGCTACCCCCCTCGCGGCGAGCACCGGAAGGTCACGGCCGTCGTCGCTCGAAATCCGGTATCAACCAACAATCTGATCCGGAGAGGTAATAGGCGCAGTGGAGCGGAAAGTTGGGCGCGGTTCGCCAAAAAAAGTTGAATCGCCTGATACGCATCCTCGCGCCACTTAGTCATCCCGACCCTCACCCCAGCCCTCTCCCGGAGTGAGAGGGTGCCAGTATTTGGCGGTGCCACGGCTTTCAAGCAGGCCACGGTCTCTTGCGGCGAGTCAGCCGATCCGGCGGCCTCAGGCCGGAGTTGCTTGTGCGTGTGATATTTTCGAGGCATCGGTTCACAAGACGTCCTTGCCGCGGTAGAATCGCGCCGCGCGGCGTAGGGCGGCGACGCCCTGCCGCGCCACGGACGGGCCTTCGGCTCGCCCCGCGGCTCGACAATCGTTCGGCGCAACCACACGGAGGGATCTGGACATGGGCGCCATTGCGGAAGGAATCGCGGCCTACGCGCAGCCACTGATCGATCAGACCGATGGTTCTCTGGAAGAGGTGAAGAGGGCGATCGCGATCAGCCACGTCTGCTTTAACCTCGCGCTGTCACCGGAAGACGTGCGGGACAAAATGATCAGCGAAATGCAACAAACCCTTGAGATGGATGATGAGGAATTCGACGCGTTTCGGCGTTCCATCGTCATACCCATGATCGAGCGACACTACGAGATGTTCCCGCTCATGCACCGGCGGGTATTCGCTGACTTTCCGCAAAGCGTCTCCTCGATGCGGGCGCGCCGAGAATCGCGGGGCCCGCCCAAACGCCCGCTAAACCCGACCGTTACGCACCGTGTCCCTGTAACAGCGGTGAAAAATATAAGTTCTGTTGCGGCAAGAAAGGCCGCTGATTCTCGCCCGGGCGGCCGGACCGCTGCGCCCGGAAGCACGACGTTCCGCTCACGGCTTCCGTTGTTGCGAAGCCCGATCACTGCGCGCGCAGCCGTGATCGCGGCAGCCGCTGTCGTCTCCCGTGCGACCGGAGACGTCTTCGGTCTCGCTTGCTGTTACTTGTCCGCTTTCTCCGTGAGCGTCATTTCCTTGACGATCAGGTCGCCGGTGTCGTCGCCCATCACAAAGCCGATCCGATTCTTCTTGGCGACGGTTCCGGTGGCTCGAAATGTGAACTCGGACGTGCGGACTTCCTTGTCGACAGTAAGATCTTCGTGCAGGCCAATCTCATGCCAGTCTTCTGTGTCGATTGTCGCGACCACCAGGACGCTGCGCTTCTGCGACGCCGTCAACTTGAGCTTCAGGGTGTATTCCGTGCCCTCTTTCAAATCGAGATCGACCTGAAAGGCCTGAATATGCCAGTTGGTTCCTGTCAGCTTGGTCGCATTGAATACGACCGAATCATCGGCGACCTTGAGCGTCGCTTCTGCTCCTTCGTGCTTCTCGAGCCGCCACGACGTGGCCTTGTTAATCGGCTTGAGCAGGTTCTTGGCGTCCTCGGCGACGACCGCCGCAGGAAAGAACAACATCAGGGAAATCGCGAGCAGGCGCTTCATGGGAGTGACCATTAGCGGTGTGATGAAAGTTCAGGAGAACACGCCCCGATTGTCGGCGCAACGGTTTCAGAAGTCAACCGACGCCGACGGTTTCCGATAATCCATTGCGACGATCCCGACACTGGATCGCTTGCATTACTTGCGACGTGACTTCTTCTCTGCCGCCGATCGAAAGCGATCGCCGAACGCCCGCAAATGCTCCCTCTCGTTGTCGAAAGCGTTTGGGCCGCGCCATGTCACGAATTCGGTCCGCAACCATTCGACGAGCCGAGCCGTGAGACCGACGAACGATTTTGATTTGGCCACGACGCGTTCATTCTTGATATATTCGTTTGAGAATGTGATGTAATATAAGAGCGACGGCACCCCGTCGATCGAGTTGAACATCACATTGATGGGTGCGCTGATTCGGATGATCTCCTGCCGTTTCCAGAACGCCGCTTCCTTCCTCGCAGTGCCCACTTGATTGGCGGAGATCGTAATGGGCTGGGGGAACGCGTAGATCCAGTTATAGCACCAAGCCGGCCCGGTGTCCTTGAGGATCGTCTGCTCGGCTTCGTCGCAGTCGAGGTGGCGGACGCTCCACTCTCCGTTTGACTGCAATGAGGCGGCAAATTGACATCCCGCGTCTTTGCTCAGGAAGCGAGCGACTCGTGCGATGTCGGCACGTTCGGCATATAAGGTGAGTTGGCGCAGGTCATACTGAATCTTGGGGTTCTTGCAGAACGTGAGCGGTTCATCCACGAGGCGTTTTGTGGGGCTGTAATCGATGTCGGCGTCAAACTGCATGCGGGATTTGCCACAGGCAGCGCAGGTACTGCAGACGTCTACGTAACCGACTTCGCCGTCGTCGCGAAACTGGTAGTCAATCTTCAACTGGAATGCCGTTCCTTTGCACCCACAACGGATCGGCCGCGGGTATGGCCGCTGCTGGATCACGTCGAACCAGTAAAGGGCGCTGTCGAGCAAAAGGTAATCGCGACTGCACTGCAAACACTTGACGACGCCGACACCCTCCTCTTTCAGGACACTGGCTTCGAACTGCTCGTGACTGCAATTGGGACAGACGACATGAATGCTACGCGCTCTTGGCATTTCCACGACTCCCCGGGCTTGCCGCAGACGCCGTACGGCAGTTGCGCATGACTTGCAGAAACTTCGAACGAGAATTGAATTTGTCACACTTGAATGCAAACCGACCCGTGCACTTTCGGATGTCCGCTACGGTCCCGAGCGCCATTCTCACCACCGTCTTGCGATCAATTCAAGGCGGTTCGTCGCAAATCGGTCTCACGTGTTCCGTGCGTCCGACCGACACGCATCCCGCGGCGAACAAGACGCCGCCAACTATTGTTTCGCGCCTTGTCGCGTGACAATGGGAACATAGCCTGCCTCCATGCCAGACGGCGGAGTGACAACCAGCGCCGGATCGATCTCAGCGAGCTTGCCGATGGTCGGAGGAGGCAGATAGTCACGGTCTTTTTTCCAGTTTCGATGCAGTTTCTCTACGCGCTGTTGCAGGCTCTCTCGCTCTTGAAAAGTCAAGTCGGCGTTAAGTAGCGCGGGTTGGTCCGCAAATCGATACCAGTAGTACGTCACCACGCTGCCGTCCCCGAGATGCGCTTGGAACGGTCCCGCCGCGGGCCCGGGTTTCTTCCACGAACTCTGCGGATTGTCAGGTGTGATGTAGGGCTCCGAGCGTTCCTCGCGGGGCCGATGAAACGTGACCGCGGCTAATCCTGTTTCGGCCGGAACATCTCCCGGTTGCGCCACCACCCATTCTGACTTGTTCTTGTTGTTCTTCACCAGGTGATAATACTCGGGAAGAGTCACGAGCGTGCCGTACTGGGAATCGGTCTTTGTGACCATTCCGTAGTTCCACTTGTATGCGTATGTGACGGAATCGATCACAACAGGTCTGGCGAACGAGTTCCAAGCCAGCGACACCTTTTTGTCATCAGGCACGTTCGGACGATAGATCTTCCAGGTTGATCCTCCTTCGCCTTGGAATCGATGCGCGGTGGAACCCGTGGGGTCGATCTTGCCGCTGGCGGGGGCACCACCTTCAAACCAGGTCTTGACCGAATCCCAGAGGGCGCTTTTTTTGTAGGCCGTGAGACGGTGGACGACCACGGAATTCCCGCTCGAGTCGCGGGGGAACGACGTCGGCGCGATTCGCGCGTAGGTCTCTCCCTTGGAATCGGTCGACTGGAAGCTCGGGATGTACTGCGTTTCCATCTGCACCGCTTTATTCGGTTCCGACGGCCGGCTATCCAGAAAGATGCCGGCCAGCTTCGGATTGTCGACGGATGCCCGAGACCAGTAATAGGGAGTGAAGAAGGCAACCGGGCCTTTGAAGTTGCTCGTGTTCAGGAACAGCGTCCACGAGTGATCTCCGGTCGGGACCTTTTTCCCGGCGGTGGTGGATTTTGGGCTGGTTAGCGGAAGGGGCAGGTACCCATAGCCGACGAGCTCGCCACAGGTGCCTTGTTTCAGGTTCAAACCGTCGGGAGGCCAGAGCAACCACGGACTGAGTTGTGCAACGCCGTACATGCCCTCGGGCTTGTCCCAGTCTCGACTTTTCCCCGCCCCGGGTCCGTTGGCCCATTCACTGAAATTCAGGGCCACCCCACCCATGATGAATTTCGGTGTTTCGGTGGCAAATCGCGTGTCGCGCCACCAGCCCAGGCCGCCTTCGATATCGGAATACAGATCGCGCGGTTTCGGGTTGCCAAGCTGAGCGAACATCCAGGTGCCGAACAGCCCCGTTTGAAAACGGTTGCCCGGATACTCCTTCAACAATGGCCAGGCCGCCACATACATCGAGAATCCGGCGTTATAGGACTCGGGGACTCGCTCGTGGGGAACAAGAAGGTATCCGGCCATCTCCCCTTCTTGAACCCGGTCGTCGCAGCGCGCGATGGGCGGCTCGAACAAGAACAACGCGAAGCTCCACGATAACACAACCACGACAACCGGCCGAGTTTTCACCATGAGAGAATCACCCGAAAATGTGTTGGTCACGCGATGGACACGGGGTTTCCAAGCGGAGGCCACCGAGAGGACCGGCGCGACCGACGTATTTGTGCTCGTTTCATTGTGATCCGAGGGAATTCGAGCAGGCTACAGAGGCCCTGTCAAGTCGGCGCCGGTTCTGCCTCAGGCATCGTGACGACACGTCGCCTCCAAGACAGGCATCATGGCCGTCTCCGACTTGAGAAAACCGAGAATTGGACGGCGATCATCCTGAGCAGGGCGCGCGAGCCAGCACGGTTGTAGCCGATGGCGTGCCGGGTTTCAGACCTGCCGAATGTCGGGGCTCGCACTACGCGATTCCCTGGACCTCACCGGCGTAGCGGAATCGCTTGCGAACTCGGTTACATTCCGTCTCCTTGTCCATTGCCAGCGATTGGATTTCCGCCCAAGGTTGGAAGAATCGAATTCGCTTTCGCGCTCACGAGTCGGGTTCGCGCCTCTTCCTGGAACGTTTTCTTCTGACCTTTTCTTCACGCGATGGCTTCGCGCCTCGGGCGACGTCCCACCCCAGGTGGGCCGAGAGCGACGCGACTTGGGCGTCGGTGTCGTCGGGACGGATGTTGGATTTTTTGGCTGCCTTCTCGATGTGCTCGCGTGAAATCGGTTGCAGCGGATCGAGATAAGGCCCCAAGCCATCGAGGTCTTGCGTCGGCAGGATGTGGCCAAACCGGGAGTGCATCGTGCCCAGCGCTGAAAAAACTGCGCACCGCACCTCTTCGTTCGGATCCTGGACGGCACGCTGGGCGAGAAGGGCGCGCGTTCTCTCGTCCGGCCACTTCTCAGCCAACGCCTGAAGCGCGGCGCTGCGGGGAGCGTAGTGGTCATCGTGGACGGCACGCTGGGCGACAAGCGTGCGCGTCGCCTCGTCGGGCCACTTCGCCGTCAACGCCTGAAGCGCTGCGCGGCGCGTGTACCAGTTGTCATCCTGGACGGACCGCTCGGCGAGAAGGGCACGCGTCACCTCGTCCGGCCACTTCGCAGCCAACGCCTGAAGTGCGGCTCTGCGGGGAGCGTCAGCTGTCATCGTGGACGGCACGCTGGGCGACAAGCGTGCGCGTCGCCTCGTCGGGCCACTTCGCGGCCAACGCCTGAAGCGCGGCGCGGCGGGGAGCGGAGCTGTCATCCTGGACGGCACGCTGGGCAACCAGGGCGCGCGTCGCCTGGTCCGGCCACTTCGCGGCCAACGCCTGAAGCGCGGCGCCACGGGGGTACCCGTTGTCATCCTGGACGGCACGCTGGGTGAGTAGAGCGCGCGTCATCTCGTCCGGCCACTTCTCCGCCAACGCCTGAAGCGCGGCGCGGCGGACATCTGGTTGTGGCGCCTCGGCCGTCCACGTGGCGAGCAGGGCGCGCGTCGCTTCGTCGGGCCATTTCTCGGCCAACGCCTGAAGCGCGACGCTGCGGGGGTACTCGTTCTTGTCCTGGACGGCACGCTGGGTGAGTAGAGCGCAGCGTCACGTCGTCCGGCCACTTCTCCGCCAACGCCTGAAGCGCGGCTCTCCGGGGAGCGTAGTGCTCATCCTGGACGGCACGCTGGGCAAGCAGGGCGCGCGTTGCCTCGTCCGGCCACTTCTCGGCCAACGTCTCAATCGCGGCGCGGCGCGGCGCGTCGTCGCCATCCTGGACGGCAGCCCGAGTGAGTCGTGCGCGCGTCGCCTCGTCCGGCCAGTTCTCAGCCAAAGTTCTGACCGCTACGCTTCGCGGATAGTCCTCGCGATCATCTTCGAGACCCCTGGTCAGCAAGTCACGCGTGTTGTCCGAGGGCCACCACTCAGCCAGAGCGCGATATGCGCTTCCACGGACAACGGGGTCCTCCACATTCGCCAGTCGTACAATCAACTCCCGATCGGGATGGATAATCGCCACAAACTCAGGCCACACGTCTCGACCGTCATACTTGAGTGCCTGCACCTGGTCGATCGCCCCCATGATCATCCTCGGCACGCTGCTCCATTGTCCTGCCAGTTCCCTTGCCGCGGAAATCAATTCGGAGTGCAAGAATTCACGAAGCTGCCATTGAGCGTTTGCAAGCGAGATACAATCAACGATCCGCGACAACAGCGATTGACTTGCGGCAGAACCTCGACCGCGAGAGCGGGTCTCACTCAGGCACCGGATCGCCAACGGCAATTCCGGCAGCGGAGTCGTGCCATCCCATTTCTCCAGATCCGTGCGCGTTGCCAACCGTTCGACGATTTGGCCCACGAAGGACTCGTCGATCTGGCCGCAGATCAGCCGCAGTACTTCGCGCCATTCGTCCTGGCGGCAGTGGTCGTCGAAGAGGGCGATCAAGCCGCCTATGTCAAGCGACTTCGCGACGTTGAATTGATGCACGAACTCGGCCGCGCAGAAGTACTCCAGAAACGTGCGATGCACAAAGGCGTAACTATCCGCTCCGACGAAACAGAGGATGAAGTTGCGCAGCCGCAGGTGATCCACCACCGCACGAGCCGCGGCGCGAGCCTGGCCGAAATGCAGCTCCTCACGCAGATAGTCCTCGATGACTCCGGTCAGCCTCGCGCCGTCTATCAGGTTCCCCTTCAGACCGCCCGGTCCGGCCTGCATGTCGAAAGCTACGCGACGCAGGACTTCGGTCTTTTCCCGTAATCCCACATCGGCTCGCAGCCCAGGGAAGTCCACCAGCGCCCGTTCGGTGTCCCATTGGTGCAAGAGCACCCGAGACGCCTGGGCGTACAGGCCGGCCCGATCGCGCGGCAGTTCCTGGTTGCGGTTCAGGATGGCCATCATCGTCAAGAGCAGCGGATTGCCTGCCAGCATGGCGATCGACTTCGAAATCGTGGATGGCCTTCTTGAGCCGATCGCGCTTCGGTGCCGCCTGCTCCGCGCTGTCGAAGGTCTCGGCATGCCAGTGGTCGACGAAGGCCGCGATTTGATCGGTGTCCAGGTCCTGGAGCATGAAGTGACGGAACTCGGCGTCGCGCAGCCGCTGTGGCTGATAGCCGACGACGCGCGAAGTCACCAGGATCGGCGTATGGGCGCACTCGCTGCTGAAGCGCTGGATGTCGTTGACGACCGCCTCGCGCGTCTGCACGTCAAAGATCTCGTCGAGCCCGTCGAGCAAGAGCACCACACGGCCACGCTGCGCGAGCAACTGGTCCAGCAGGCCGCGGGGCCATTCGTGCCACACGGGCGCTACCTCCAGGAACCGGACGAATCCTTTCCGCCCCTCGCACTGCCACCGGCCGTACTCGCGCAGGTCGATCACGAGCGGAATCGGTTGGGTGTCGCGGACGGCCGGCTCGGCGATGCGGGCCCAGCGCAGGGCCAGAAACCGGATCAGCGAGGACTTGCCGGAACCCGGATCGCCCAGGATCACGAGCTTCTGGCCGGCCCGCAAGGGCGCTGGCCCGAGGGCCTCGTCGACGACTTCCAGCACGGGGCGAAGCGGCTGGCTGAAGTACTCTTGCCGCTGCCGATCGGCCTGATGCTCGGACTCCTCCAGATCCGCGGCGGCCATCTCGCCGGCTTTCAGCAGCCGCTCCTGGTGCTCCTTGGGAATCTCCAGCAGCCGCGGGTTGTACTGGTGGCATGCCCGCACCGACTGCGGGATGAACACGCTCCACAACCGGACACCGCTGTAAAACGCTCCCGTGGTGTCGAGCATCTCGAAGTTGAGCTTGTCGAATCGTTTGATTACCGCGGCCCGGTAGCGTTCGGCGTCGAACTCGGCAGGCAGTGCGACGGCCGCCGCCGCACTCCCGGCGATAACCTGGGCCGTAAGCTCCGCCGCCCACGGCCGTGCCCGATCAGCCAGCCATTGGTTGAGGTCGTGCTCGAACACCTCGGCAAAGCCGGCAGCGCCGGGGTATTCGGTGTAGAAGACCGGGTTGTTCAAATCCTGCATTCGCTTGCGGAACGCGCGGACCTTTTTCCATTGGTCGAGCGCAGCGTCAGCTTCGTCAGGATCTGCTGGCAGTTCCAGCTTATCCACCTTGCGGAAGAACCACTTGATCTCTGGGAAGCCCGCTCTTCTGTGGCTCTCCATCGCCCAGTTGAACTCTTCCTCTGTGCCCGATTCTGCCTTGCCGCTGGGCGAACCGAACCGCTGGCCCATGATGCCCACGACCAGTGCCAACGAGTCTCGATACTTTTCCAGCGTCTGCTGGTTGATGAGTTCCTGCGGCCGTCCGACGCCAATCGTCCCATAGTTCTCCCAGTCGATGACCTCGAACCGAGCCTGCCAGATATGGGCGGTATGGCGGTTGTATTCCTCGAAGAACCTACGTACGGACTGCCGTTCCGCACCGACGTCACCGGGCGAGGCGAGGAAGACGTGGTACTGTCTGAGTGAGCGCGGGGCGAGTGACATCGCGATCTCGCATGCTTCCCAAACCGTGGTCGAGTTGACGTGACGCACCGCGCCGCTCGGCTCTGGTGCGAGTCGGATCAGGAGCACTCACGTCTGCCAGGACTCCAGCGACCTGGAGAGTAATGTACCAGGAGTTGGGCGTCATTGCCTCAACGCGAGGGCGATCAATGAATTCTGAAGCCGAAGTCACGTGCGAGTTCACCTATACCGCGCCACTGTCGAGGCCACACTGGAATTGAACGACACGCTACGTGAAAATACACGGGGGGATGTGGGAGTACACCCGGGGGGTGACTGCGTCATCGGGACGTCAGCACAGCGCACGATGCGACGTGAATGGCGCTGGCTTGCCAGGGCGCATCACACTCCCCGCTCTCCCCATCCCGAGGCTCAAGCGACGTTGAACAAGCTGCTGGGTCAACGAATGCGCATCCCGGTGCGAGCACTGACGTTCATGGTATCGGTTATTGCCGCCGTGGTCAGAACAACGTCGCCTTTCGCTCCGCGAAAGTTGTGCGTTTGTTGCAGCGGACGCCACGAACGCAGATGAATACGGGTAACAGCGCCGTGGTCAGAACAACGTCGCCTTTCGCTCCGCGAAAGTTGTGCCTCTGCTCTACCGAGAACCACGCCGATGCTGGGTAAAGCCTTCCAGCGGAGTGACGAAGCTCTCATCGCCACGCGCAGATATCAGACTAAAGTCGCGTATCGCTTATCGGGAGGGCGTTCCTCCGCGGAGCGAAAGGCGACAAAAAGCCCCATCTTCGTCATCTGCGGAACGTTTTTCCGGCGGACTTCTTCCGTGAAGATCAGTGCCTTCCGTGGTTGAGAGCTCCTCGATTTTATGGGCTCGCTTCCCAGTCATCTTGCCGGCTTTCCTCGGTGTCAGCAGTGGGTCAGCATATTCGGCCCCTTGGCTGGTTTCATCCTTTCGATCCGCGTCGCGAGTGACACTTGCGCACCAATAGGTACTGTGGAGGGAAACAGGCCGGGTAGACCTGGTGGTTGCCCACCCAGGTCTACCCGGCCTGTTTCCGTCCCCTGTTTCCGTCCTTCCGGGGTTCCGGGGACATGTCAGGTCATTTCCGCAGCGCGGTCAGGCCAGGCGCTGGCAGTCGCCAACTTCGTCAGGCCCGCCGGAGTCACGAGCTAACTCGAGCGGTTCTGGGGGCCGAGGCACCGCTCTGGCGCCCGCCTGTTATTGCGGTTTCCTCGCGCTCAAATGCCGCTCGGCGAACTCGAGGAAGGCCCTCCAGTCAGCCGGGAGCGCCGTGTGTCCACCGCTGTGGTAATGGAACCCGAGGTCGCCGCCGGTCACCGGCCTGTCCAAGGGCGGGAGCTCGGTGACACCCAGATCCTTGGCCCCGAGCAGGCGGTACGCCGGCCCGGCCGCCACGAGCGCCAGGAATTCGCCTTTCGGGTCGCTCCACTGATCGGTCAGCCCGCCGGTAATGAAAACGGCACGCGGCGCGCACAGGGCGATGAGCATGTGCTGATCCACCGGCAGCTCGTCCCACCGGCCGACCCACTTCTGGAGATTGCCGGCGAACTGGTAGGAGAAGTTTTGCGCCATGTCGTCGAGCGTCTCGCCCCAGTCGCGGCGGATCAGCGACGCGCCGAGTTCTCCGGGGACGACAGCAAAGACGGCCGCCACGCGCTCGTCCTGGGCGGCGGCCCAAAGGACCGTCTTGCCAAGTCGCGACATGCCCATGATCGCGATCCGCCGGGCGTCGATGGAAGGGTCGGTTTGCAGATGGTCGATCGCGCGGCTCACGCCCCACGCCCACGCGCTGATGGTGCCCCACTCGCCGGGGGCGGGCCGAGTGTGCCCCGGCTTGAGCGTCAGCCCGATGACCCCCTCGGTCCAGCGGTCGGGGCGGTCGGGCTGGATCTCGCTGTAATTCAGGGTCGCGTAGCCCCAGCCGCGCTTGAGCACCTCGCCCACGGGATCGAATCCGCCGGCCCCCTTCGCCGTGCCCGCCTTCACGGGTTGGGCCTTCCCCCGCGCCGCGGCCTTCCCGGCAGCCGGGCCGCGCGGGCCGAAGCCGAAGGTGAGGTTGAGCAGCATCGGCGCGGGGCCGCTCGCCTTGGGCGGGAGGTAAATCGTCATGTTCATCCGCGGGCCGTCCGGCTTGTCCCCGAGCCTGCCAGCCACGCGTTTCATGATTGCCGTGTGGTCGCGGGCGGCCGCGTCGGTTTCGGCCACCTCCCAGGTGACCCGGGGTGCGCCGTCCGGCACGCCGCCGTAGATCTGCTCACGGTAGAATTTGAGGATCTCCGGCCGGCGAGTCTTGAACCACTGAAGGGCGCTCGAGATGCGCTGACCGCTCGCCGTGACCAGGGGATCGGGCAGGGTATACGGCCTGACCTTCTCCTCGCTGTAGTTCGACACGTGGCCCGTGGCCTTGGCCACCCTGACCGGGTTGCCCTTCGCGTCGCTGCGGGGGACGCGGGCGCCGTTGGCGGTATTCCCGCGCTTGCCGGTCGCCGTCGTGGCGTCCTGGCGTTTTGCTAGGGAGGCGCCGCTCTGATCCTGCACGTCCACGTCGCTCGCCGTCGCGGCGAGCACTCCGGAGGCCCCGACCAGGACGAGCACCCCTCTCAGAAGCGCGTTGCCAGTCATGCGTAAACTCCTCATTGACGTCGAACCAGAGACGACCGCGGCACGCGAAATACCAGCGGTCGGATTCGAACCCGCACGGGCGTTCCCGCCCGGAGGATTTGAAGTCCTCCTACTCTAAAGGCTCGACTTCCATTTCCTTCAAGTCCTCCGGGTCCATGACCACGTCAATCCCCTGAATTCTCCCATTTTCAATGGAGAACAGGAAAGCCACCCGGGGTTTCCCACCGCCGATCCAGGTGGTTCCCACGGAGCCATTGATGAGGGCGAGCTGCGCGGCCACGGCCCGGCCCTTGAAGGCTTCGGCCACCACGCTCGCGCCTCGCATCTCGCTCTGGAAGGGCGGTGCGCCCTTGGCCTTGTTGGCTTCGGTGACCTTGATGGTCACATCATCCGCGGTGAGCAAGATTTCGGGATCGAGCAATTGAAGCAGGGCGTTGAAATTGCCTTCGCGGGAGGCGGCCAGGAACGCAGAGACGATTTCCCGCTTCTTGGCTTCATCTTCCCGGCCCTCCTGGCCTCCCCTCACCCGGCGGCGGGCACGGCTGGCGAGCTGGCGGGCGGCAGCTTCCGATCGGCCCACGATGGGGGCGATTTCCTCGAAGGCCAGGTCGAACAAGTCGTGCAGCACGAAGGCGACCCGTTCGGCGGGAGTCAAGGTCTTCAAAACGATCAGCAGGGCGGACCCAACCGAGTCGGCCAGGATGGCTTCCTCCGCGGGATTGGCTGGGCCCAGGTTGTCCGGTGCTTCGAGAAGTTGTTCCTCCAGCGACTCTTCTTTTCTGGATTTGCGCGAACGAAGCATGTCCAGGCAAACCCTGGCCACCACGGTCGTGAGCCAACCGCCGAGATTTTCCGTACTCTTGGCGTCGGAGCGCGTGAGGCGCAGCCAGGCCTCCTGGACGGCGTCGTCCGCTTCTCCGTTGGAACCGAGAATCCGGCAGGCGACCGCCCGTAAATGGGGGCGTTTCTCTTGAAACGTTTCGGCCAGCCACTCGTTTTCCGTCATTTTGATTCTCCATTTTTGTCACATTTTCGCACGGTCATCCGTCATCGTAAATGACGTACAAGAGGGGAAGGGTGTGACAAGGTTCATTCCATTGGACTCTTCAGACTTTCTTTAGAGGAGACAAGTCATGAGCAGTATCTCATTGGACCGGCGCATGCCTCGCACCACAGGAATCGTCGTCGGCTTCTGGATCGTCACGGCGCTCTTCTGCCTGCAGATCAGCTTCACGGCCTACGCGCAACTGCGCCTTCCCCAGGTGGCGGAGGCATTCAACCACCTCGGCTTCCCCGCCTACTTCCGGGTGGAGCTCGCGTGGGCCAAGCTTCTCGGAGTGGTGCTGCTCTTTGCGCCGGTGCCGGCGAGGCTCAAGGAGTGGGCATACGCCGGCTTCGCCATCAACCTCGGCTCGGCGCTCATCGCCCACCTCGCCGTGGGCGATGGCCCGGAGGCGTGGGGCTGGGCGGCGGGCACCGGGGTGCTCTGGGGGTTTTCGTACCTCTTCTGGCGCCGCCTGGAGGTCACGCAGGCGAGCGCCTGATCACGCGCAGCCGGCTGTTGACCGTCCTCCAGGTGACGGGCGAGCGACGACAACTATGAAGCATAGACGACCGACAGAAATTTGAGGCAAAGTGGGGTGAGCCCAGGATCTCGGCGTCGATGGCAGCGGAGTCAGCGGCGCGGTTTACGTGGACCATCCCCGCAAAGAAAGGGACCACCAATGAAGATCAAGCTGACAAGCGTGTACGTGGACGATCAGGAGAAGGCTCTGCGCTTTTACACGGAAGTGTTGGGCTTTGCCAAGAAGGTAGATTTCAGCCAGGGGCCGTATCGCTGGCTCACCGTCGCGTCGCCTGAGGACCCGGACGGAACCGAGCTGCAACTGGCCCTCAACGACAACCCGGCGGCCCAGGCCTACCAGCAGGCCATGTTCCAGCAGGGCCAGCCCGCGGCCATGTTCTTTTCCGATGACGTCAAGGGGGAATGCGAGCGTATCAAAGCGCGCGGGGCCGAGTTCACCATGGCGCCAACCGACGTGACCGGCGCGACCATCGCCAAGCTGAACGACACCTGCGGCAACCTCATTCAAATCACCCAACTGGCGCGCTGGTAAGGCGAGCGTTCAGCCGAATGGCAGCCCCTTGAGCGCCAACCTCCGGGGAGGGGAAGTCGGAGTTCCGCCGACACCATACTCAATTCCCCGGCTGTCGTTTCGGGGGCTTCTGCTGTTTGCGAATGCGCCGGGGCCGGGGCTTCGGTCCCGGCTTCTGACGTCTGAGGATTCTGCCCAGTTTCCGTTCGAGCGTTGCCAGAAACTGTTCGTCGCCAAGAGGCCGGCCAGTACGCCCGTGGGCACGGAGGAGTTTGATGTCCTCTTGTCGAATCACCCTGGCGAGGAAGCTGCGCCACGGAGGCGCCAACTTCAGGAGAGGAGCGACGCGGACGAGCGCGTCGTCCCGTCGGCGCACGTGGGCAGCCGCGCTGCTCCACCGATACCGGCCGGGCGCCTTGACCAGCCCCGCGCGCACGGGGTTGAGCTCCACGTACCGCACGGCGGTCAGCAGGTACGGCTTATCGAGCACGAACGAAGCGAACCGCCCCTGCCACAGATGGCCTTGCCATCTCTCGCGGAGGTTTACCATGCGGGTGTAACGCCGATGGGCCTCGCCAATCGCCCGGCGTAACCCGTCGGCTGACTGTGGAACAGCGATCAGATGAACGTGGTTGGGCATCAGGCAATACGCCCAGATCTCAACCTGATGGGCGCTGCACGATTGCCCCATCAATTCCAGGTAGCACTCGTAATCCTCGTCGCCAAAGAATGTCGGCTGGCCGCGGTTGCCCCGCTGGGTGATATGGTGAGGCAAACCAGGTACAATCACTCGTGCTAATCGGGCCATCAACCAAGCGTATCCAACTCCCGATCCTCGGTCAATAATTGAGTATGATGTCCCCCGAACCCAGGCTGCCACATCGGTGACATAGACGTCACTTTGGAATCTCGCGAACACTGCTCGTGTAAGAATCTTCCAACCGAAGAACAAGAACAATCGCAATGACGCGGAACGCCTGGCGAAGGTGTCTGGCGATCAGTCCAAGCGCCGTGTCGCCCGCCTCGTTTGCTCCCACGCCAGATCGCCGAAATGCGATTGCGGCGCTGGCCAACTGGCCAGCGCGCCCAGGGCCTGGTCGACAACGTCCAGCGGAAGGTACGGGCACGGCACCGGTACGGCCGGCTTGCTCAATTCCGACGGCGACAAGGCTGCGGGGCCTTCGTCCCAGTTCGCGAATCGCGGTGCGGGCAGCGCGTCGCTCAAACCGGCCCGGACATTCGATAGCGGACCAGCTACGTCGAGCTCACCAGGCTGTGGGCGACTGCCAATCGCGGCCAGGACGACGCCCGGAGAATTCGCAGGCGGCGGGTCGATGAAGAGGCCATTCAAAATCGCGTTGGAACCGGTCTCACGCGTGAACGTGATCAATACATTACCCGACACAGTCCAGTTGTAATAAATCCCGTTCGAAAAATCCGTCGCCGTTTCGGTCGCCAGCACTGCCGATGTCGACGCGTTGCTCAATTGAATCTGCTCGCGCCGCGCGTTGTTGCCGTTGTAGTCCAGCAGGTACAGCTCGATGTCGTGCGTCTGACCGTCGGTGAAGTTGAGATCCACGGTGAACGACGTCCCTGAGTACCAGCATGCAGCGATCCGCCCCGTGCCGGTGCCGGGAGCATCTTCGAGTGCCTGCACCGACGTCGTGGCGGTACTCCACGTATAGGAGAGCTCGTTTGACGGGGTGACGGTGACCGAGGACGGATAGCTCGAGCCGCTATTGATCACGTTGTAGCCTACCGTGCCGTACTTGCCCGACCAGTTCCCCTCGGTCGAGACATCGCTCCCAAGATACGTTGCCGTCGTTAAAGGCGCGTCGATGAAGAGGCCGTTCAGAATCGCGTTGGGACCCGTCTCGCACGTAAACGTGATCAAAACATTACCCGCTACAGTCCAGTTGTAATAAATCCCGTTCGAAAAATCCGTCGCCGTTTCGGTCGCCAGCACTGCCGATGTCGACGCGTTGCTCAATTGAATCTGCTCGCGCCGCGCGTTGTTGCCGTTATAGTCCAGCAGGTACAGCTCGATGTCGTGCGTCTGACCGTCGGTGAAGTTGAGATCCACGGTGAACGACGTCCCTGAGTACCAGCATGCAGCGATCCGCCCCGTGCCGGTGCCGGGAGCATCTTCGAGTGCCTGCACCGACGTCGTGGTGGTACTCCACGTATAGGAGAGCTCGTTTGACGGGGTGACGGTGACCGAGGACGGATAGCTCGAGCCGCTATTGATCACGTTGTAGCCTACCGTGCCGTACTTGCCCGACCAGTTCCCCTCGGTCGAGACATCGCTCCCAAGATACGTTGCCGTCGTTAAGGGCGGGTCGATGAAGAGGCCATTCAGAATCGCGTTGGGACCGGTCTCACGCGTGAACGTGATCAATACATTACCCGACACAGTCCAGTTGTAATAAATCCCGTTCGAAAAATCCGTCGCCGTTTCGGTCGCCAGCACTGCCGATGTCGACGCGTTGCTCAATTGAATCTGCTCGCGCCGCGCGTTGTTGCCGTTGTAGTCCAGCAGGTACAGCTCGATGTCGTGCGTCTGACCGTCGGTGAAGTTGAGATCCACGGTGAACGACGTCCCTGAGTACCAGCATGCAGCGATCCGCCCCGTGCCGGTGCCGGGAGCATCTTCGAGTGCCTGCACCGACGTCGTGGTGGTACTCCACGTATAGGAGAGCTCGTTTGACGGGGTGACGGTGACCGAGGACGGATAGCTCGAGCCGCTATTGATCACGTTGTAGCCTACCGTGCCGTACTTGCCCGACCAGTTCCCCTGGGTTCTTGCATCGCTCCCAAGATACGTTGCAGTCGTTAGAGGCGGGTCGATGAAGAGGCCATTCAGAATCGCGTTGGGACCCGTTTCGCACGTGAACGTGATCAAAACATTACCCGACACGGTCCAGGTGTCGTAAATCCCGTTCGAAAAATCCGTCGCCGTTTCGGTCGCCAGCACTGCCGATGTCGACGCGTTGCTCAATTGAATCTGCTCGCGCCGCGCGTTGTTGCCGTTGTAGTCCAGCAGGTACAGCTCGATGTCGTGCGTCTGACCGTCGGTAAAGTTGAGATCCACGGTGAACGACGTCCCTGAGTACCAGCATGCAGCGATCCGCCCCGTGCCGGTGCCGGGAGCATCTTCGAGTGCCTGCATCGACGTCGTGGTGGTACTCCACGTATAGGAGAGCTCGTTTGACGGGGTGACGATGACCGAGGACGGATAGCTCGAGCCGCTATTGATCACGTTGTAGCCTGCCGTGCCGTACTTGCCCGACCAGTTCCCCTGCGTGGTCGAGTCGGTACCCAGGAACACGGCGGTCGCCAGCGGATTAAGGAGCCCGTAGACGTCGATCTCGCCATCCGTTGCCACGAAGACTTTGCCGTTCGCCACGACTGGCGCCATGAACCTCACCGCCAGTCCGGCTTGGTCTCGACTCGCTACCTGCTGGCTGTTGTAAAGTTCATCCGAAAGGTTTGAAGCATCGTAGGCGTACAGCACAGCCGGGCTTTGGAGTGCGTTGCTGGTCTCTAGCGCCCAGACGATTCCGTCGGACGTGCCGTTGGCCGAGACGATCGGCGACGCGCCGGGGTATTGAAATGCGTTTGCAGACTCGGAGCTGGGCGACGTCGACAGCAAGCCATCGTTGACCTGGAAAGCTTCCAGGTCATCTCCCACGCCACCGTAGTACACATCGCCGTTAAAGTAGGCCGGGGTGTCGAATGAACCCCCGAGCGTGCCGTCCGACCCGAGGACACCGTCCAGCTCCTGCACATTGTCGTTGGCATCGGGGTTGAACTTCCCCATGTTGTCGCAGTTGATCACATAGATGGTTCCTTGCTTTCCAGCCGCGACCAGCTCTTTCGGGTAGGGCCCCGGCTGAGGCGGCAAGAGCATGATCCCGCCCGAATCGAGATCCAGATCGTCGTCGTCCAAGGTCTGCTCGTTGTCTGGCGTGAAGTAGTCACCGACCTTTAGTCCCCAACCGTTGATGTTCTGGTTGGTGGGACTGGAGCTGGGATCGACGGCGAGCTTGATGACAGAATCGCCATAGTCGCCATCGATCGGAAACCCGCTCGAATTGAGTGTGGTGTCGAAGGTGCCGTTGCCCGTGGAAAGATAGATGTAGGTGCCGTCAGTCGCCATCCCGCCGTTATTCAGCCAGATACCGCCCTCTGCGCCGTTGGGAGTGCCGTTGAACACAGCGACCTGTTGCAAGGTGGCGGCACGGTAGCCCATGACCCAACCGTGATAGGGCTGGGAGTCGCCCCAGGAGGCGAAGCTGACATAGACGACTCCGTTTAACAACAGCAGGGCTGGACGCTGGTCCTGCTGGAGCGCGTTAAAGACAACATGTCCCTGACCGTCGTTTCCCTCGCCGGTGCCGTTGACCGAGCCAAAGATGGTAACCGGGCCGCCGTCGATCTCGGCCCCGGTGGCGGCGTCGAGGGCATAGAGGCTGTATTCATAGGACACGCTGGAGCCCGAGACATCTTTGGTGTAGGCGACCACATACAGCGTGTCGGTGGTGGGGTCAATGACAGGCGCACTGGTGATGCCCACCATGGGCGCGATGGCGTAGGGGTCGGGAAGGTCTCCGCTGGGAACGGGCGTGACCCCGGCCGACGGATTGTCCAGGCTATCATGCCAGAGCGTGTTGCCGTTGTCGGCGTCGTCGGCATAGACGCTGTCATTCTCGGTCGCGATGAACAAGACGTTATGCGTGCCCTCGCCGGGAATGGCGAGAGAGGGCACGTTCAGGGGCTGCGCATAGACCTGGCCGTCCACGGGCATCGAGTAGAGCTTGCCGAACTGGTCCGACGTGACGTTGGATGGGGTAAGGACTGTCTCCTGCGAATCAAGGCCGTCCAAGGAGCCGTCGTAGCGGAACGTGAGGACGCTGGCGGCAAGCATCCGCCGGGTCTCCAGTACTTCGAGGGGCGGCGCGATTGTCCACTGACGCCCACCACGGTTGCGTCTCCTGGTCCGTTTCATGGCGCTGCGCCGACCTTCCTCTGGTGTAGTCCGTTAGCGTAAGTTGCAAATAGAGGGCGTATACGTCGATGTTATAGCGGTAACGCGCGGCATTTTTCAAACACGTTTCCAGTTTCGCGTCGAATACCGGCGGTGGGAATCGAACCCACACGGACGTTCCCGCCCAGAGGATTTTAAGTCCTATGAGGTAGTCGTCGTAAATCCAAACGGGAACGTCACTTCTTGTGCCGAAGGAAATCTCCTGCCCACCAGATGCCCACCGACACTTGTAGAGGCCGATTCGGATCTCATCATGGTGATCCAGATGTGGGACAGGCTGCCTCTGTCCTTCCGCGCTGGCATCGTGGCCATGGTCGAGGCGCTGTCGATCAAGGCGGACGAACAGTGAGCCCAATACACCGTCACTACAGACACTACCGTCACTAATGTGGAGAAAATGCTTTAATTTAAGTATTTATCGCCGTGACGGTCGCCGTGAGCGATCGTCACGACCGTCACTACTTTGGTCCGCCGCGCTTCTCACCATCCGTCCTCCTATCCGCGTCGAGCGGGGCTTTAGGTTTTATAATTAACTGGAGTGGCGGGCGCTCCCCAGTCTAAAGTCGGGAAGTCGGGACTCGCTGTGAGTAGGTGGGTGTTGATCACCGGCAATTTCACGTGTGTTGCGGTCGGCTCTAAA
This sequence comes from uncultured Isosphaeraceae bacterium, assembly GCA_963781785.1. GTDB lineage: Bacteria > Planctomycetota > Planctomycetia > Isosphaerales > Isosphaeraceae > CAWAHD01. The sequence goes on from CAWAHD010000002.1 coordinate 5,292,988, forward strand.
AACGGTGGCACGAGCCGACAAGAATCGCAATGGGACTTTTGTCGACCTCAGTATTACATGCACGCCGACGGATCGCGAGTGATTGGCTGGCACAATCTCGACTTTGAGCCGCTCATCGCTCGCAGCCATGTCCGCTCGAATCCGAGCAGAACACCGCATGCGGAAGGTCCCCCTAGCAACCCTGCGCACGCGAAGCCGCCACTGGAAAGCTTCGGGGGCATCTCGAACTTCAGGCCGGAGCCGCCGCCGAGTCGATTACGCGCTGGTTGGCCCAGTCGCGTGCCTTGTGCCAGGGCATGCGACGCAGAGCAGTCAAGTCTCCAGGCGCGACGCGCGATCACCTCTGCAAAACTCCCATAATGGGATTTTTGCGCGGCACCCAGGACGACCGGACTACGCAAGCGCCCATCACCATCGGCTCCTGGCTTAACCCCTTCTTAATCGCCGCTCCACCTTCTTAGACATGCCATTCAGAAGTGGACCGCGCTGCCAATCCAAATTCCGCACGCTATTGTGGCACGATTCACCCTAATAAGGAAAAGATGTTGTTTTCTTCGCGCGTTGTTCTCACACGCGCGGAACACGTTCTAGGGTACGCCTGGGAGGACCAGATGCCCAAGGACGATGACATCGATTCCCGCGCGTGCGACATCCACGAACTTGTGGACCGGCTTGCTCCAGGCAGTCAACTTACTCTGATCTTTACGTCCGCGCTCGGCGAAGAATGTCGGCGGCACCGCGTTGTGGAACACGCTGACAAGAACATTGTGCGGCTAGCGACGGTGCCGCCGGAGAAAGAGCCCGTCGTCGAAATCGTCTTTTGGCCAGGGCACCGCATCTTCGTGCTGAGTGACGGCTTTATGCTGGTATCCCGGAGTGGGATCGGTTCCCGATATGCTTGGGGCCACGTCTGAGCGTGAGCTGCTGCTGCGCCCGAGCCTCGAACAACAGAGCTAGCGGCCACTCGGTTTCACTTTGTTGCTCAACGGCGGAATCTGTGCTCTGCCCGCGACCCGTTCTGCATCGACGGTCATTTTGCCGCGGCTGATTCGACTTCGATCCTACGATGTCCTTAGACTATCAGGCCGGCAGACTAACGTGGGCCAGATTGACCCGGACTCGCCCAGCCCGGCGCCCACTCAGTTCCCTCGCAGCGTCCGTTCCACGGTCAACTTGATGGCAGCACCCTTGAGATCCTTGGCGATGACCTTGCCGTCTCGGCCGATCAGTAAGATCGACGGCAGATCGATGGCACCGTATTTCTGCCTGAGTTCCCACCCGTTCGGCCAACTCAATTTCGCCTGGAGCCAGCTCCATTCGTACTGAGCGACCCGAGTTTTTGCCTCATCCCCCTGGGTATCGGAATTTAAGCCCAGTGAGAGTGAGCACGATAATCGAGGACACTCTGATCAAGATAATCGATGGTTCATCGCTCGCCGGATGATCGGCCGGAGTACCGGTGGCCTCTTCTCTGATCGGTCGTTTGACGGGGTGGTGCGGAGACAATGCCGCGTAGCGGTTTCTCACCAGCGCCGGATCCAGGGCACTTCACGACCGAGCCTCTGGCAGAGGTCGATGGCCGCGTGATGTAGGGGCAGCTTGGTAGCAACGGCCCAGAGATCGAGCTGGTTGCCATGGCTGTGGCAGCCATGGCAGTAGTAACGACCGGTGGCCAGGTTTACTGAAAAGCAGCGACTGCGCCGGGACGCGGACTCGTGCAACGGGCAGACGCCGTAGCACTGCGCACCGCATCGAGCCGAGGGCTGGAACCCGAGGAGCGTCAGGACCTGCTCCATCGTGATTTCGGCGCGCAGCACGTTGAAGTCTACGCCGGGCACGGGTGATCCTGTCTCGGTGGAAGTGACGCGCTCCATTGGAATCGTTCCGTTCCCTCTCAACTCTCTATGGGGAACGGGAACGGCCCATCCAATCGATCAATCCCGGCGCTGCCAACCTGCGGGCGTGCGGCACAGCCGGCCAGCTTGCTCCAGCGACTCAAGCACCTCGCCCAGGCGCTCATTCTTGACCCCGAGGGTATCCCGGATCCTGGCTCGCGTCGCGGTCGCGCCCTGACCCAGAAGGTCCAGCACGCGCTCCTCGAGGCTGGGCTGCTTGCCGTCCGTGGCAACCTTGGTCGAACCATCCCGCAGCTCCCCGATGACTTCCAGGTGGGTCGTCTCGGCGTCAGTCGTAACCAGTTGCAGACAGACCGGCGCTGACGCTGGCGCGGCGCGGTGCTCGCTGGAGAGCACCAGTTGTTCCCTGGCTCGCCGGAGGTAGAGGTTCGAGTCGCCGAAGGCATGGATGTCGCCGGAGCCGCGCAACCCCTGGCCGGCGGCCACTCCTCCGACGGCATTCTTGCGCGTGTGATGCACCAAGAGGACCGAGAGATCGAGGTCCCTTTGCAACGACCGGAAGTACGCCAACAACTCGGCCACTTCGCCTGCGTTGTTCTCATCGATGCCGTGCAGCCGCACCAAGGGATCCAACAGCAGGAGCCGGGGCCGGAGCCGCCTGGCGGTCTCCTTGAGCCTGGTGCGGTCGGCACTCCGGTCAAGCCGGAGCAGAGGCGCCGTGATCACGTGGATGCACACCTGGCTCAGTTCCAAACCGCGATGCCGGGCCATCCCCTCGACGCGCTCGCGCACGACCGGCAGTGCGTCTTCAGCCAGGTAAGCCAGGACCGGCCCCGGGTCCGGCGCGGCATACCTTCCCAGGCATGCCGTGCCGGTGGCAACGCTCAAGGCAATGTCCAGCCCCAGCCAGGTCTTGGCGCACTTGGGAGCGCCGCCGATCACGCCAACCGAGCTTGCTCCCCAGAGCTGCTCGACAAGCCAGCGATGGCCGCTTTCCCCGCTCTCAATCTCTCCCACACGCACGACCGGAAGGGGTTGATCCGCAGTCGCGGGCATCTTCACACCTTCACTTTCTTCCGAAGTGCAGGGCGTGAATGCCGCGGCTCGAAGACCTCGAAATAGGACTTCTCGTCAAGCTGCGCGACCTCATGCGCCATGCCATGGGCCAAGAGCTCGGCCCCCATGATCATGAGCACGCGGTAGTTGCCCGCGCTGTGATCGACCAACGTATCCATCAGCTCGGCCGTCATGAGCGTCGGGCTGCCGGCCTTCTGGAGCGCGTGGCGGAGCAAATCCAATAATTCATCGCGCGAGGCGGGCTCGGTCGCCAGTCGCGTCCGGATCCGACTTCCCAGCGGAACGAGCTGCTCGGAGCGCAACAGTTCCAACAGCCTGCCGTCTCCCGAGAGGACCACCGTCAACAGCGATGTCGCGTCGAAGTCGGCACTGGCGAGAATCCTCAGCTCGGCCAGGACCTCGCTGGGCATCTCCTGGGCCTCGTCGATCAAGAGCACCGGCCTGATTCGGGACGAGGTCACATGGGTCTTCCAGCGCTCGCGGAGCGCTTTGAATCCCCCCCAGCGATTGGACGGAGTGAGCTTCACCGCGAAGATATCGCCCAGCTCGCGGTAGAAGTCGGAGCTTTTCGACTGGGGCCTCTCGATCACTCCCACTGTGACGTCCCGCGCCGTGGACAGCCGCCCGGCAACAATGCGCAGCGCCACCGACTTGCCGGTGCCCGGCTCGCCCGAAATCAAAGCAAAGCCCCCTTCCTGCACCAACTGTTCGACGCGCCAGGCGAAATTGTCGATCTTGGGAGTCACCAGCAGCCCGTCGCTGGGGAGCTCCGGTGAAAACGGGTTCCATTTCAGCCCGTAGACTGAGAGGAGTTTCTTGCTATTCATGATGCGTCTTCTCCGTTCTCGGGAGGTGATGGCTTGGGGAGGTACGCCGGCGGCAGCCCCGTGGCGGAATACTCCTGGAGGATACGCTTCAAGAGCGGTGGCAACGGGCTGCCTTGACGTGGGTTGTCGGCTGGGGGCATTTCGGTCGCCTCAGGCTCGACACAGGCGCGGCGGCCCTCGGCGTTGGCGGCTTTGTTGATGGGATAGATCGGAGCCAGAATGGTTCCGTTGCGCTGGTCAACCAGATCGACCCGGCCGAGGTTCCAGCGGGCATACCGCACGGCGACCTCGCGCAGGTGGCGGTACCTGCCCGGAATCTCAAAGCGCACCCCCTCGACCGAGATCGTTCCGTCGCTCTGCCGCTGAATTCTCCTGGTTTCTAGTCGAAACGCATCGCGGAGCGACTCGCTCTTTGGGCTATCGCGCAGCACCTCCGGCGCGTGGCGGAAACGGTCGACCGGCGAGCTGGAGGTCTCGCGGTGCACCGCCTTGTTGTACTCGATTTCCGCCCAGGCCTGAGTCGCCACGTTGAGGAATTCGAGCGTCAGCGACGGGACGCCGTCGAGCATATTCAACAGCCGTCCTTCGAGTGTACCCCAGAACGCCTCTTGCTTGCCGTTCTGATAAGGGCTGTAAGGAAGCGTCCGCTCGTGGACGATTCCCAGGCGCAACAGCCCCTCGGTGAACTCGTCTGCGACCATTGCCGGACCGTTGTCAGTCAAGAGAGCACGCGGCAAACCGCGTTTCTGGATCGCCTGGGACAGCCCGTGGACGAGGTCTTCGGCGGTCTCGGAGAGGTACCACTGGATGTGGCAGCAGAGACGCGAATGATCGTCGAGGATCCCCAGGGCGATCGGGCAAAGCCAGCGACCGCCAGGAGTGAGGACCTTGAGCGAGCCGTGGTGAAAATCCAGGTGCCACAGCGAGCCGACGTAGGCGGTTTCGTCAGCTGCGGATCTCGAGCGTCTGACGCCTCTGTTCGGCACGGACAGCGCCTGCGCGAGTGTTGGTCGGGAGCTTCGGCTTGCGCACCCAGCCATGGGCCAGCATGTACCGCCTTACGGTGGAATAACAGCGCAGCGGCCCCAGTGCGAGTTCGGCCTGTACCAAGGCGGCCAGATTGTCGTAGTGAAGTTGGTAACTCCAGTGCGGGTGGTTGCGATATTGGGCATGGAGCCGCTCCGCCAGTGCCGGCGGAAGGGAGACCTTGCCGCAATCCTTGCGCACGGCGCGGCGCAACGCACGGAGAGGATTATCGCGCCGCGCCGCGTAATACCAGCGTTCGATGGTGGACGCGGCAAACTGGACATCGCAATCGGTCACGGGATGGCGCCAGGTCTTCTCTGCGAGCGCGCGGATGGCCGTTTTGAGCTGTCCGCGCAGGGGGAGAGCTGAAGAGCGAGCCGACGATGGAAAATCGGAACCGCGCCCAGTCGCCGTTGGTCGGATTTTTGGGTGTTTGGGTCATCACGTCTCCTCACGAAACGGGTGAAGGGTCCGCGATAACCTCTATAGCTCAGCCGGCGGAGGTGCCTGGAAAGCATCCTCTGCGTGCCGGACGCGACCAGCAGGAAAGCTAGCTCGGCGGGCCTGTGGCGGTCGTGATCGGAGAGAGAAAGCGCAGCAGCCGCCCCCAGCCGTCGCAGTCATCGCAGTGGTCGCAGCGGAGGAGGAAGGCGTTCAGCAGTGACAGTGGCAGGGTCGCGACATCGGCGAGCAGTTTCACGCGAGCTCCTGCAACCTTCCAGAAGTGGCTCTGGGGAAAGTGGTCGCGCCAGAACTCCTCCCAGCGGACAATGGTCCGGCGATCGACGTCGAAGAGTGTGGAGAGCTGACGGACCCGCTGCGGCGTTGGACCGTGCCGCATCGCACTAATCAAAACGATGAACGCGCCCAGGTAGATCTTTCGGCCGAGGAACCGCACGGATGGCGGTGTGGCTCGTTTTCTGCACTGGTCTCGATTGCAGCAGAAGCTGAATCTGGTCTTGTAGGTGCCCAGCGGCGGGTCGGGGCCGCCGCGCGGCTGGCGGGGGTAGTCAGCACGGTGCAAACGTCCACCGCACCGACACCCCTGGCGGCGGGTGATCTCGGCAAGATCCTGGTCGATCGTGAAAAGAAACGCCCAGAACGTAGCGTTGAAAGGCGATGCGTGATACATCTGAAGTACTCCGGGTTGGTTGGTATCCTTCCGGAGTACACCCCTCGCCGAACTCGATCAAGTGATCAGGTTCCGCGAGGGGATTTTTCTTGCCAGCCTCAGATAACTTGCTTAGGAATCGCGAATTTCACATCGATTATCTTGGCCACGCACACCGGGTCGCCGTTTTCCGGGCGCGTCGGCGTCGAGCATTATCTGAAGCATGAATACTGCCCCGCCGACCTCATGAAGAAGTCGGTCGCCAGCACCATCGAATACTGTTACGCCGATCACGCGATCGCCCGGTTGGCGGAAGCGCTCGGTCATCGTGACGACGCCTTCACGTTCCGGCGACACGGCCGTTTCTACCGGAACCTCTGGAACCCGGAGACGCAGTTCTTTCAGCCGCGCGATTCACGGGGAAAGTTCCTGGTGGAATTCAAACCGGATATGCTTACATATATAGATACAAATGGTAAATTTACGCACGCGTACGTGGAGGGGAGCGCCTGGCAATGGCGTTGGGGCGTCCCTTCGGATGCCGCGGAATTGGTGCCACAGTTCAAGAGCCGCGAGTTCTTCGTGCAGGAGCTCGAGCAGTTTTTCGCCCGGTCGCCCGCCGGCGTCGGACTGATCCCGAACGCCTACTACTGGCACGGGAACCAACCCGACCTGTATGCCGCCTATCTCTTCAATCATGCCCACCGTCCCGACCTGACGCAGAAGTGGGTTCGGTGGGTTCTGGAGACGAAGTACGGGGATCGTGAGAACGGCCTGGACGGGAACGACGACGGCGGCACACTCTCGGCGTGGTACGTGCTCAGCTCGCTGGGGCTGTTTCCCACGGCGGGCACCGACCGTTACGAGATCTCCGGGCCGCTCTGGGAGCGCGCCGAGATCCAGTTGCAGGACCAGCGACTGACGATCCTTGCAGACAATGCGGCCCCGAATCATCCGTATGTTCAAAGGGTGTGGCTGAACGACAAGCCGCTGGAGCGGCACTGGGTTCAACACGCCGCGATCGCTGGGGGCGGAACTCTCCGATTTGAGATGGGTGCCGAAGCGGCAACAGGCCGTTAGCGCGGGCGCTCGCGTGGAAGCTAAAGGCAAGCTCAATCGGCCGAACGTGCCGCGCCCGGGCGCGACATCGGCCACGGACAAGCGGTCGCCGCCGAAAATCACGGCGACCTCGATCGTAGGCCTACTTCCGATCAGCGCCGGAACGACAGCGGTCTGGCGAACAGTTTTGCACCGTGGCTCGCCTTGGGGGCAGGGTTGAATTTCGAGTGAACCGCTTCGGTGGTGATCTTCGACTTCTTGAATATCTTCGCGAAGTGCGCCGAGAGGACGAGATCTCGCCACGTGAGCGGCGCGCGGTAGTCGCTGCCGGGCTTGCCGCTGTCTGCCCCGTCGAGCAGCAGGCCCTGCGTATCAGTCAGGCCGCTGGCCTTTGTGCCGTCCACGGTCAGCTCGTACTTGTAATGGATGTTGATCCGCTCGCTGGGGCGTAAGGTCACGGTCTCGGTCGCCGGATCGTACGCCGCGGATGTAACGCGGATCGCGCGTCCGTGCGGGCCGGTGAGTCGATAGTTGTGCGTGTCTTCCGCCGCGGTCTGCTCGAGCGCCTGGTCGAAGGTCAGGACAATCGACGTCGGCATCATGTGGAAGCCGTAGCGCTGCACTTCGGTGACCCGGGGTCCATCCAATTGCAGCGGACGATTGACGACCAGCGTGACGCCATTCGAGTCGCTCCCGCCGAAGTCGGCGTCCCCACTATACGACGCGGTGACCTTGTGCTGGCCCGGTGCCAGCGTCGAAGTGGAGAGAGTCGCGCCCAAGCGTCCGTCGACGACCGCCAGCGCGATGGGCGCCTGGGACACGCCGTCGATCGTGAACGCAACGGTGCCCGTCGGCGTTGTCGCGCCGGATCCGGCATTCACGATGGCCGTGAACGTCACCGTCTCGCCGAACGTTGCTGGGCTTGGGGCAGCCGTGAGCTGCGTGGTTGTGGCGCCAGGCATCACGGAAACCGAGGCCGCAGGGCTCGCGTTGATCGCGGAACTGGTGAGCGACTGGACGTCGACGGTCACGGCACCCTGACCCACCGCCGAGAGGTCGGCCTGAAGCTCGATGGCCCCCCGTCGAAAGCCCGGGCAGAATGAACGTGGGAATCGCCTGCGTCGGCGAGCCGTCCAGGCCGACAAGCGTGGCCGTGACCGGTCCGTTCTCTCCCACGATTGTTGCCGAGTACGAATCCTCGGTGTTGCCCGTGTTCTGGACCATCAGCAGGAACGTGGCCATTCCGGGGCTGGAAAGCGTCTGCGTGGCCGGGCTGAATTCGGCTGTCATCCCCTGGCTGGCCGGAATTGTCAGATCGGATGAGGCGTCGCCCTGGATATCCGGGTTGGCTGTCGATGTCGCCGCGGCCATGAGTGACAGTGGTCCTTGCACGGCGAAATTGACCGCGCCGGTCGTGATCGGCACATTTTGCGAGGCACCGGGTGCGAGCGTGACGCTGGTTGTTCCCAGGCTGGATACGAGCGCGGCCGGACCGGCCAGGGCGAGGGTGTACGTGTCTCTCGTAGTGCCGGTATTCGTCACCGTCGCCTGGAAGCTGCTGCCGGGCGCGCCAGATCCGGGATTCAGCGTCACCTGAACGCCGCCGGCGGTCACGGTGAGGGTGCCGCCCGTTGTGCCGCTGACCGTGGTATCACTCGTGGAAGCGGCGGTGATGGTGAAGGGATAGGTGGCGGGAGCAGTGCCCTGAGCGACGGCCAGGCTCATTGCAACATCGCGGAAGTTGCTGGCGCCCGGCGGCACATCAATCGTGGTCTCGCCGAATGAGGCCGTGACGCCCGTCGGCAGCCCCATCGCGGCTAACGAGAACGTATCGTCGGCGCTGCCGGTGTTCGTCAACTGAACGACGTGCTGGGCCGAATTCCCCTGGCCCGCAGTGGCCTTGGTGGGAGTGAGGGTGGCCACGATCCCATGCGAATTCGGATCGGGGAGCACGGGTTGCCCCTGGAGGACCAGATCCCCCTGGACCGATGCCACTGCCCCGTTGTCGCCGCTGGCGGCGATGGTGAAGCCGTAATCGGCCAGCGGGGCGAACGAGTCTGACGTGAGTACGAGCGGCACGTCGTCCGAGCCATTGGCCGCGACGGTGACCGAGGATGGTAGACTGACCCAATTCGCAGATATGCCCTGGACGGATAAGTCATAAGTGACTTGAAAATTCGTTGGGTTCAGGAGCGCAACGTCGTACGTTGCCGGTGCGGCGAGTGCGACCGTCTGCGTCGGCGGGCTCAGGCCAATGATCTGTTCGCCGGTGACGAGTTGATCGGGCAGCGTCAACGTGGCGGTCGTGCCTTGATTGGTGAATTGAACCGAAGCATCCTGAGCGACGGGCAGCGACTGGCCAGGCTGCAAGCCGGTCACGGCCTCTTGCCATGTAATGGTTTGGCTTGTGCTGGCGCCCGTGAAGCTCAGGTCCCATTCAAGGGTCTCGGAATTCGCGCTGGTTGTGATCTGACTGGGCGCGATGCTGAATGAGCTGGGCACGATGGACACGCCGTTATTTGTCGGGACCGTGACCTGAGCCGTGACGGGGGTCGGCAGTCCGGTAGCGATATTGTAGACCAAAAGGCCGGAGGAGCTCGTGGTGTAATACTCGTTTCTGGAAGCGGCGGCCCACGTCAGGCCCGCGGGAGTGTTCATCTGGCTCACGAGCACGTCGTCGGGATCGCTGGCGCTGAAGATCAACAGTCCCGGCGCCCCGCCCGTGCCGCCCGAGCTGGGCGCAGCGAATTGGTGATTGCCCAACGCCACGAGGTATCCCATGCCGAACGATGGTATATCGAGTGTTTGCGTCGAAATGATCGTCGGGTCTTGCGGGTTGGTCAGGTCAAGAGTCGCCACCACGACTTTCCCGGTAAACGACACGACGGGGCTATGGCCGCTATTCCAACCGCCGGATGACCCGATAACGAGCGCTGTGTCGCCGTCAATGGCGATGCCGATCACGAGTGTCATCCCCGGGATTTGCAGGCTGCGCACGAGGGTCGGATTTGAGGGGTCGGAGGTATCGACCACCATGACGAGGCCCGACCCGTTCGCGTCCGAGCCCGTCGCGGTCGTGCTGCCCACCAGGAGTGTCTGGTTATTGACGGCTGCATCCTGAAACATGTTCGACGTGCCGTCAGGATGACCGCTGGAGGGAACTGGCGGCTGATTGTACAGCACGTTCGTGACGGCGGGCGCTGCCGGGTTAGACAGATCAACGTCGAGCAAGTTGCCGTATTGTGTGCCGATGTCATTGCTAAAAATACTATAGAAAAAGTACCACGATGTCAGGAAGGCGTGGTCGTTGGAGATGGCGAAGTCCTGGATGGCGGAATAATCGTTCGAGTTGTAGACCAGCGAAGTCTTACCCAGTAGGGTTGGATTCAGCGGGTCGGCCAGTGAGTAGATGAGCAATAGTGACGGCGGCGGCGCGATGTACGAGGAAAACGCGCGAACAATGAGCTCGTTGTTCTCAACTTCGACAAGAACATTTGAGCCACCGGGAATCGCGCCCGAGCCAAAGGTGGAGACGACGGACGGGCTCGCCGGATTCGAGACGTCCACGATTTCAATGGCGCCAGGCACACTGACATACGCGTAGTTGCCGTAGACCGCCACGGTCTGCGCTCCGCCGGAAATGGACGTTTTCCCGACCAGTGTCAGACTCGCTGGGTTGACCATTCCGTCATTGATTTGAAGTGTGGCCGTGGTTGTTCCGTTGCCCGGTGGAAGGGTCGACGGCGAGGTCGACAAGGTTGCGGTTACGGGCGAGCCGATCAAGAGAGTTCCCTGGACTCCGGAGCCTGGGATCGGATTGCCGGAGGCGTCCGTGACATTGACAGTGATCGTGTCTTCGCCCAGGGCAAAACCCGTCGTGTCGAGATTGCCGAGGTCTACGCTCGAGAGCGTCGTGAGCACATTCAAAGTTGTCGCGACCGGTGTCGACGTGTGAAGCACGTTTCCGCCCGCGTCGGTGACGGTGAACGAGACCTCGGCTTGTTGTTGCTCGTTGACTGCGTTCAGGATCTCGGCCGCGACGTCGACCTGGCCGCCTGGTTTGGTGAACGCGGGGCTGGGACTGACCGAGACGACCTGGATGAAAGCCGGGCGTGCAGCAAACGACCCTGTCGCGGTGCGAGTGATCTCCGGCGCACCCTCGGCCGTCACCTGGACACTGAAGGTGAAAGCGTCGAGTTGACTCGTCGAATTCGACGTGATCGTCTCGCTAATGTCGGTCGCACTTCCGCTCACGGAAGTGGCCTGTCCGGCGCAAGGGTGACGGACGTCTGGCTGAGGCTACTCGTCACGCCATTGGGCACTCCGCTGACGCTCAGGTCGTATGTGGTGGTTTGCGTGCCGTTGTTCTGAATGGCGATTGCGTATGCCGTAGGCGTTTGTGGCTGGCCGACCTGATCGGTATTCAAGATCGTCAGTGAGAAGCCAGCGGCTGCCTCGTCGGATAAGGTCGTCCCCAGGGTATTCAGATCATTTCCGAGTCTGATAACGGCGGATTGCACGGTGCTAGCTGTTGTCGCGTTGGCCAGTGTTGCGCCGTCGGAATTGAGCGCGGGGATCAGCGCCGAAAGGTACGGATCGGACCCCACCAGGCCGACGACCGCACCGAGGCTTGCCTGAGCCTGGCTCTGGTACACGGCGCTCGTCGGAGTCTGAACCAGGTTCGTCAGCGCGGTGCTGAGGTCGTTGAGCTGGCTGGCGAGGTTCGTATTGCCGAGCTGGCCCGCCGCGACCGAGGCATTGGCGATCGCGGCCGCGCCGGGGACGGCGACGCTCACCGGGATTTCGATCGTTTGGGTCTCGGGAATCCCGGCGACCTTCGAAGCGGGCAATGTGAATTGCTGGTTGCCCAACTGGATACTCGCGCCGGTGGCAACCGCGACGACTTGACCGGCCGCCAGACCGTTCACCGTCGTTTCCCAGGTAATTTGCTGGGCTGCCGCGCCGGGTGCCGGCGTCAACGTCCATACCAGGGTTTCGGTGCCGCTGCCGGGGATGATCTGCGAAGGCTGCACGCTGAAGGAGTTCGACACTACGGCCGCGGCGCCGGTCGTCGGCACGGTCACCTCGGCGGTCACGGTCTGGTTGGTCAAGGCCCCGGTCTGGTAGATATCGAGACCGGCCCCGCTCGTCGCGAGGAGTCTATCGCCGGAAACGGCGATGCCATTGATATCCGCGGGTGCCGCGATGGTGTTCGTCACCAGGTTGCTGGGATCGCTGGCGTTGACCACCAGAATGACGGGTACCGCTCCAGCCTGCGTGTTGCTCACGGCGAACTGGCCGTTGCCCAGATACACCGCCTCCAGCTTGCTCCACGCGTTGAGGCCCTCATTGGGGAAGGTATCCTGTGTCACCGCCGTGGAGCCGATGATCCTCGGATCGAGAGGATTGCTGATGTTCAGCATCGTGAGGGTGATCTTGCCGGTGGGGCCGAATTGCGACGGGTCGCTGAACGGGTTCTGCCAGCCCCCCGTGGTGCCGACGACGAGGGCCTCGTTGCCATCCACGGCGATGGCCAGGGCCATCACGGTCCCGGGGATGTCCAACTGGCCGGCCACCGACATGCTGGCAGGGTTAACCGTGTTGACGACGAGCACGCTCCCATTGCCGCTTTGCGTGTTGGCGCCGGTCGAGGTGCTGCCGGCCACGTATGTGACCTGGCTGTTGATCGGCACGGAACCGAATTGGTTGGAGTCGCCTCCCTGGGGCGCGGGGCGGTTGTTGAACAGGACACCCGCCAAGCGGGGCGCTGCCGGGTTGCTCAGGTCGACCGCCAAAAAATCGCCGTACTGGTCGGTGATATTGCCGTTGCCGTCGCTGCTCGTTCCAAAGATCGGGATGAAAGCCGTGTTCCCCCGGACGACCAGATCATCGGGGAGGGCGTAAGGAATCGTGGTGTTGCTGAGCAGTTGCGGGCTGCCCGGATTGGCCAACGAATAGACGAGCAGGTTGAACGACCTGCTGTCCGAGATGTTCACGGACGCGACGACCAGGTTATTGCCGTCGAGCTGCAGCAGGTTGAGGCCGCCGTGGTTGATATCCGTGCTGCCGAACGTTGTCACGACCCGCGGGTTGGCCGGATCGCTGACGTTGACAACGGCGATGTCCTCGGTATTGATCACGTAGGCCAGGTCGCCGTTGAGGGCGACGCTGGTCGCCTTGCCGTCGGTCTGCACGCTCCCCAGAAGCGTTTGACTGCCCACGGTCAGCGTGTTGGTAACGGTGTTGCTGTCCTCCGGTGACAGGGCGTCGGAGTTGACCGCCAGGCTGGCCGTTAGCGGCGCGTCGATGACCAGGCTGGCGGTGCCCGTGGCCCCTGGAATGGGGTTGCCGCCGCTGTCGGCGATGCTCACCTGGATGGTGTAGTCACCGGGGGCGAAAGCGGTCGTGTCGATGCTGCCGAGGTTGACCGTCGCCAAGTTTGTCAGGGCCGACAGCGTCAGCGGCACCGCGGTAGAGGTGAAGACCACGTTGTTCGAGCCGTTCACGACCGTCAAGGAAGCCTGAGCCTGCTCCGTTGCGGTCACGCCGTTGAGCACGTCCGCGGAGACGGTGATCATCTGCCCGGCTTGCGCGAAGGAGGAGCTCGGGCTGACGTTTACGACCGAAACCACATCTTGCGAAACGGCCGGACCGACGTTGACCGTGGCCTGGAGCAGGGAATTGAGCGGCACGTCGGCGTCGGGTGTGAGGTCGACCGTCTCGGTTGCCGTCTGGCCGATGGCCAGCGTGATCGGTGTGGCGCTCAACCCGGTGAGTGTCAGGCCGGTGCCGGTGCTGAAGGTGAGCGCGGCGCTGGCAGCCACGTTGCCGACGTTCTCGAGGGTCACCGTGGCTGTCGCCGGCAACCCCGGCACGGTCGAAACCTGGACCGGGTTGCTGACGATCGTCACGGCGTCGATCGCCGGCATAGTAAACGATTCGGTGGCCGTCTGCGTGATGGCCGGGTTGGTGGTGCTGGTTGCCGTGACGGTGAATGAGAGCTGGGTTCCCGGCGGCGGCATCGGCTGACCGGCGTTCGGTTGCAGGTAGATGCCGAGGATCCCAGTCTCACCCGCCGGGACCGTGACGCTGGTGCCGCTGTTGAGGAGCGTGAAGCCGGGTGGGACGTTTGAGAACGTCAGGTTATAGGTGTCTTGGGCCGAGCCCAGATTCTGGATCGAGGCGCGGAAGGCCGTGGGGAGCTGCGCCCGTTGAAGGAGACCGTGAAGATGGGGTCTGGATTGACCGCGAACTTGATCCCCGGCTGAGTGGGAGTGATCGTCACGTCGACGGTGGTTTGCGCGACGAGGTTGGAATCGGCCTGCGACTCCGCGATGATCTGGATCGGATAGGTGCCGCTCTGGAGGCCGGGAGCGGGCGTCGCTGTGACGGTGCCGCTGCTGTCGATGCTGACCGTCCAGCCTGGCGGGGCGTTGGCAGTGAGATTATACGTGTCGGCGAGGCTGGTCTGGATGTTGGTCGCGAACGTGATTGGCGTGTTTTGGTCGGTGGTGAATGTCAAGGGGGTGGTCGCAACCTGGAGCACGTTGCCCGCGTTGCCGCTGAGGGAGACATAATCTGTGCCGTCGCCGTTGGCTGAGACCGATATTGTGCCGGTGTAACTGTCCAGGGTCGTCTCGTCCTCCGGATTTAGCGGCTTGCCGCCGACGGAGAGCGACTCGCTCCCCGCCCCGAGGTTGATCGTGCCGTTCGTCGACGTGATCGAGACCGAGCCGGAAAAGTTGGGGGACGAGGTGTTGCCGCTGCCGGAGAGCGTTGCCGAACTGGTCGAGATTGTGTACGTACCAGCGGGGAGGGCTTGGCCGTTGAGGGTCAGGGTGCCGGTTGGTACCGTGAGCGTGATCGAGACGTTACCCGTTACTGTCGCCGTATAATTCTGCCAGTCGCCGCTGACGCCGACGGATGATTCGGCGGGGCCGTAGAACGAGAGAGTGCCACTACCGTCGACACCGTATTGGCTGTCTCCCGAGAAAGTGGCCAGGATCGGCGAGATTGACGTGAGTGAAATGCTGCCCGATTTAATGGTCAAATTCCCTGCAACGACAACGTTGGCGCTCGACACGTTTAATGATCCGACTTGGAATGCATCGGCTGCGCCGGAGGACCATAGAGCCTGGATTTGACCCGAGGTCGCAACACTCGGCAGCTCCTCGCTGCCCGCAACGGCGCCTGAGGCGATCGCGGGTTCGGCGCTCGAGGTACCGGCTGCTGACGCGGTGGCCGTCGAGGCGAGACCGAAGAGGACATCGCCCAGGGGCGGGTCGATTCCCGTATTGCCCGCGGCGACCTTGTATGCGAGGGCAAGTAGCTCCTCCGTTGCGCTGGCGACACCCTGAAGCACCTTGGCGGCCACGGTGCTTTGTGGCTTGAGCTGTTGGATCAACTGGGCGATCTGCCTCACGGCGTTCCTGCCTCCCAACCCCTTCGCCTGCTGGAGCAGGTTCCTGAGTTGCACGAGCTGTTGGGCCTGCTGGCCGGTAATCGCGGGGCCTGGTACCCGTATGGGTCCTTGCTCCTCCAGGGTATGCGCACCGTTATCGAGTACCGCGATCACGTCACCGCTCGCAGGATTCATTTGAAGCCACGCGGATCGTGGTGTGCCGCTAACGTCCACGGTCATGGTCGGCACGAGGACGATACTGCCGCTATCGACGGCCGTCGCTATTCGAGCCGTGGCTTCCGCCGGAAGGTTGAGCGAAGGCAGATCAGCCAGGTTGGCGCTCGAAATCTCCGCGAGTGACGCTCCAGGCAACGCCATGGCCTGCAAGAAGAGGTTCATCGCGCCGATGGCGACCGTCCCATTGCTCAGATCTTGGGTATTGAATATGTCCTGTTCGATAAAACTGTCCGCCAGGCCGTCGAGGAAACCGAGTGCCATTGCGGTAGAAGTGGGCTGGAGGCTCGACGCATAGACGCAGGGCTGGTCGCGGAGAATATCAATTTCAACACCGCCCGAAATGGGTTGCCCGGCTGGTCCAGGCTCGGTCAGGGTGCTCACGGCCACGATTTGAGGTGACGCCTCATAGGCAGCAGCGTCGAGGCGCTTCCCCAGGAACTGCAGATACTGGGCGGACGCCGAGTTGAAAATGCCCGCGGCGAGAGCCGTCAGCCCGCGCACCACCTGCCATGACAGCGGGACGGCAGGCTGGGCCGTTGGCGACAGTGTCGTCGTGCCCGATGGGATGAGCGCATTGATCTCGGCCGCCTCCTGATTGAGCGTGCTCTGGGCGGCAAGCAGCGGGCCGGTGGGAACTGCCGCGGCAGAGACATTGAGCGTCACCACGTCCTGCTCTGTCGTGGCGGGCCCTGTGTTCGGGGCGACCGAAACCGGAGCGATGGTACCGTTCTGGCGGGGGACATACCCGATGCGGTCGAACACGGTCTTCTGGATTGTGTCGACGATCGACGATCCAGAAACCTGGGGCTCACTCATTGTGACGTCCAGGAACAAGCCCGTCAGGACCTGGCTGGCAAGCGGGAAATCGGTTAGCGTTTCCTGATAATCTTTCCCAAGAGTCACCACATCCTGACCGCCGTTCGGGTAAGCCAAGTCACTCATATCGATGTAGGGACTATAGGTATTGACCGTTGTTGTGAAGATTGCCGCCGTTGTCGTGGACGTCACGAAATTGCCGATCGAGAGCGGCCGGCCCACGAGCTCAACATCGTCGAACGTCTGGTCAAGAACCGTCGTGTCCTGCAAGCCGGACGAGAGCCCGAACAGCGCGCTGGCCTGGCTATAGATCTCCGCGACAAGCTGGATCTCGGTCGTCGCTTCCAGGCTCTGCGGAACCGCGCTGAACGTGCCAGTCGACGTCGTGAAGGTCTGTCCGATCGCCGCGCCGGGAATGAGCGGGTCGGCGTCGGTCATGCCGCTACCGGTGTCGAACTGGAACCAGTAGTGGGATTCGGTCTCGGACAGGAGCTGCGGGTCGTTGGCCGGGGCGGAAACCTGCGTGCCGGCCGGGATGTAACCGACCGTTTGGTAGCTGGCGGGGAACATCGACAGGATCAGGTCCTGGGCATCACTCTGAGATAACGTGCCCGACACATACTGGGCAGGAATCCCCGACGCGCACATCAAGGCCACGCCCAGGCTGGCGACGTCGAGCGCGTTGCCGGCGTTCGACCATAACGTTCCTCGCGCACCGCGGACTGAACCGAGATACGAGTTGTACCCGATCCGTGCGTGCAGGAAATTGAAAATGTTCTGAGCGCTGTAATCAAGCGAAGCGGCCTCCTCCTGGATGAACGGATCGTTCGTATCGGCATCGACCGTCGAGGTCAGTAAGCTGGGGTCGGAGACGTTTCCCGGTTGCAGCGTCACGGCGGGCGTGGATGCCGAGACGGCACCGGCGTCGAGCATCGCCCAAGCCGAAGCGCCGGTGTCTAACTGCAGCGGAATCGGTGTGACAAGGCTCACGGTCACGGCGACGCTCTCCCGGTCGTAGCCCTGGATCGTCCCAAGGCTCCACGCCATGTTCTGACCGCTCTGATCCGGGAGCTGCGGCGGCGTGGTGCCGTCAAGCGTCACCGACGAGCTGACGAACGTCACGCCCGGCTCGAGCGTCGT
The DNA here is from genome assembly GCA_963781785.1 of uncultured Isosphaeraceae bacterium. GTDB lineage: Bacteria > Planctomycetota > Planctomycetia > Isosphaerales > Isosphaeraceae > CAWAHD01. The sequence goes on from CAWAHD010000002.1 coordinate 5,310,538, forward strand.
CGTCAGCAACACCCCGGTTTCTGAATCCGCCTGTTCGTTGTAGACGGTGTAGGTAATCGTGACCTGGTTATTCTCGACCTCGCCGACGAAGTACGACGGTGACGGCGTCGATGACGCCGCGGTTGATGGCGTCGCCAGCGTTCGGCCGAGCACAATCGCGGGCGGCAGATTCATCCCGGCGGCATCGAGCATCAGCCGAGGTTCCAGCATCTCAAAACCGGGTCGGGCGGGTTTCCAGCGCCGGCTATGATGCTTTCTTGAACGCGAGCGGGACGAGATCTTGGCGGAACGGATTGTCATGGAAGTTGCCTCCCGGTCGGTACTTCTCAGTTTCGATGTGTGGAAACATTCGGCTCTGCTCATCAGAGCGAGCTTGCAATGCCTGTTGTCGTTAGTTCCCCACCAACTCTGCGTGGCTTCCGCGACGAACCCGCGCAGGCCCTCTATCTGGACTGGCGAATCGAGCTGTGGATTCGGACATCGGCTTTCCAAAAAAGGCAAGTTTTTCTTATCCAGCGCGCGAACGCTTGCGATACGATGGATGGAAGATTGGGCGGAGATGCCATTGGACATGAACGGCGATACGACTGCGGATCTTCAAAACCTCGTCGAACGGCTGCGACGCGGCGACAGTTCGCGCGCAGGGCACTCGTCGACCGCGTTTACCATCGCCTGCGCCAGATTGCGGCCCGGATGTTCCAGAAGGATTTCGCTCGCCTGCGAGATCGACACGACGTCGATAGCGTCGCGCACGAGTCTTGGGTTCAGTTGATGAAGGCGCTCGAAACGACGCAGCCCGCTACCGTCGAGGCGTTTTACAAGCTGGTCTTCCGCAAAGTGCGCCATGTCCTCCTCGACATGGCCCGAAGAGACAGCCGGCACGATGCAAGACGGCAAGAGCAGCCGTCCGATGCCGAGGGATCAGATTCCGCGGTCGCCGCCGACCTTGGCGACACGACCTACGAGCCTTCCCGGCTGGCGTTCTGGACCGAGATCCACCGGGAAATCGGCAGGCTTCCCGCGGACCAGAGAGTCGTCTTCCGATTCCATTACTTTGCCGATCTGCCCCAGTCCGAGGTTGCCCGACTTCTTGACCTAGAGCCCAAGAAGGTCAGCCGGCTCTGGATCGCCGCCACGGCGCGGCTGGCCGAGCGCCTGGACGGGCTCGAAGAACTCATCTAACGCGTTGAATACGAGGTGGACGCGATGGAAGCCCCCGAGCGTCAAGCTGATACCGGAACACGCAAATTCCCGCTGGCCGAAATCGGCGGAACGACCACGAGCGCCGCCGGTCCGAGCGACCACCCGAAACCCGGGCGCCACGACGACGGCGAAGCGCTCCTCGACCTTCTCGAGCTTTGGGAGGAGCGTTATCGCGCCGGGGAAACCGCAACTCCTGAGTCGCTGGGCGTCACCGAGCCGAAGCAGATCGAAGCGCTTCGCGCACTGATCGCGCGACAGACACGGTTGTACGCACGACTGCAATGCGCAGGAGCGCCGACCGAAACAGCCGCCGTCGGGGACGAGCCGCTGCCGTCGTTCCCGAATCATGAGACGCTTGAGAAGATCGGTCAGGGGGGGATGGGCGTCGTCTACAAGTCACGGGATCAGAAACTCGGCCGCGTGGTGGCCATCAAGACGATCGCCGAGGGCCAGAACGCGACGCCCGATCAGCGCGAACGGTTCCGCGCCGAGGCCCAGGCTGTCGCGAGGCTCCGCCATCCCAATATCATCGCGATCCACGCGGTTGGCGAGCACGAGAACCGGCCGTATCTTTCGCTTGAATTTGCCGAGAGAGGAAGCCTCTCTCAGAAAATGGCGAAGGGGCCCACGTCGACACGTGAGGCCGCTGAACTGATCGAGAAACTCGCCCGTGCGATGCTTGTGGCGCATGAAGCTGGAATCGTGCACCGCGACTTGAAGCCCAGCAACGTGCTCTTGACCGCGGAGGGCGTGCCCAAGGTTAGCGACTTCGGCCTGGCCAAGCTGCTGGATGCGGACTCGGCTCGCACGCTCTCCGGGCAGGTGCTGGGCTCACCCAGCTACATGGCGCCTGAGCAGGCCGAAGGCCACGCGAAACAGGTCGGTCCCGCGGCGGATATCTACGCGCTGGGCGCGATCCTGTACCAGGCGCTGACAGGCAAGCCGCCCTTTCTGGGCGAGTCGCAGCTCGAGACGCTCAAGCTGGTCACTACAGCGGAGGTCGTGCCACCGCGAAGGCTGCGACCGGAAGTACCACGAGACCTGGAAACGATCTGCCTGAAGTGTCTTCAAAAGGAGCCAACGAAGCGATACACCAATGCCGGCGCACTTGCCGAAGACCTGCGGAGGTTTCTCGACGGGCACGCAATCCTGGCGCGGCGGGCGTCGCGTCCGGAGCTCGTCGTGCTCTGGTGCAAGCGCAATCCGTGGGTCGCGTTTTCCTTCGTGGCACTGTGCGTAGGAACCGCGCTCACCTCGTGGCTGGCGATTCAAGCCACCGTCGCCGGCCGCGCCGCAAGTGCGGCTGAGGCCGCGACCGGCAAGGAGCGAGATCGTGCCGAACTGTCTCGCGACCGCGCGTTTCGCGCCGTGCAGGCGATTGTGTTGACTGATAATGACCAGATGGGGACCGAGGAAGCCTTGCCCTATCGCCAGATGCTGCTGGAAGTGGGCCTGGACTTATCGCGCGAGATTCAGCAGGAATCAGCGGGTGACGCGCGGGCCGAGGAGGTGCTGGCGGACGCCTTGATCATGCAAACGAAGATCCTGGCGGCCAAGGGCGAATGGGCGCCCGCGGACGAAGTGGGCCGACGGGCCGTCGCAATGTTCGAGGAGCTGGTCGCGCACGATCAAGCCATCGATCACAAGAACGCCGTCGATCATCCTTCCGGCAAACCTGGAGCAACCCCGGCCGTCGGCAAACGGACCCAGATCCGCTCCCGAGAGCTCCTCGCCCGGCTCCGGCACCAGTTGGCCTTCGTTGCCAGCGACAACGAAACGGGCCGAAAAGCGGCGCGAGAGTCGAACGAGGTCTACACCGCTCTGCTCATCAAGAACCCGCAAGCGCAAGAAACGAAGGATTGGATCAATCGCGTCGCACTCAACCTGCAGAGCATCGGCAACCGGTATTTCAGGGACGCCATGTCAGCAAAGGAACAGGTGAAAGTCGAGCTCTTGCACAAGGCGATCGACGCATTTAGCGAAGCGGTAGAGTTTTGCAAAGAGTATGTCGACCGGGAGAATGAGCCGGGCGTTGTTCTCGCTCCGCTTGCCTATAACGAGCGCTACCTGTGCCGTGCTTTTCGTGCTCTCGCTGAGGAAACCAACGATCCTCTCAAAAAAGCGCACAACTTCGACGAAGCCGATGCGCACGGCCGGAAATCGATCTCCCATTTTGAGTCCATTCTCGTGCGCAACCCCGACCACTATCAGTACAGCTTGGACCTTCATGACGCGGAACGCGAGATGGGTATCGTGTTTCAATCGATGGCACGATGGGATCAATCGATTCAATGGAACATGAAGGCTCGTGAAACCTTGAAAGCGATGAAAAAGCGCCACGACAAGGTCGTCTCGCGAGTGGCGGCGCTTCAGGATCGCCTCGCTGTCGACGACCACAACCTGATCAAAGTTGTGCTGGGGGACAAGGTCCCGCACGAAGCGCTCTTGCAGGAACTGACTGACGAGGCGTACACGATCTGCGACAAGCTCGACGTGGTTCTCCCCCTTCCGCCTAGCCTGCGTCAGGTCTATGCCTTCGTCACCTTTCTAAAGTCCGGCGCAACGACTGAATCGACCGGTCTGCCAGACGTCGACCTGGCCCGCAAAGCCGAGCAGCTCTACGCAAGCTTGCTAGACGAGAATGCTGACAGCGACTACTTTCGGTATTTCGTGGTTCTGACCGGCTTCGAACTGGCTGACGGACTCAGTGCTCGAGGTCAGGGTGCAGAGGCGAAGCGGGTCGACACGAAGGCACTGAAGGCCGCCGAAGGGCATTCTCGTGTTTGTTTCGACACAGCGTGGACTTATGCGTCGAACGCCCGCGAAGCCGTTGAAAAGCCAAATAAGTTGAACGCTCAGCAAAAAGAGGCGCTCAGGCGCCGATACGCCCGCCGGGTCGTGCCGATGCTCCGCGCGGCCGTTGACGCTGGCTTCAAGGACGCGGCTCTGGTTCGAAAAAGCACGGAGTTCGATGCTTTTCGTTCTGATCCCGCGTTCCAGGCCGTCGTCATGGACATGGAATTTCCCGACAAACCGCTCCCGGACTGACCACAGGGGCTGGATTCGAACGAATTGATGGTGGTTACCGCCAAAACCTCGAATAAGTCGATCAGAATCCGCGAATTTCACATCGATTACGTTGGGCACGCTCAAACGCAGTGCGACCGGAACGGACCGTCGCAGTCCCCCTAACGACGCCGAGCCGGCTTCTTGGCGAATCAGCAACTCCCATAGTCCGTTCGCTTCAACCGAGAGGACCAACCAGGCTTCTCCCGACAGCGACGCACTTTGTTAAACCCGACCCATTTTCCCCATCCCGCGAATCATCCGGGCTGGCGCGAATCTTCCGATTAAGAAGCCGCGGAAAAATGAGCGATTTTTCGCGACTCGCTTATTCATGGCGCATGCTGTCTAAGTAACGGCAAGATTCAATGCTTCAGAAAGCGTGATAACCCGTGTGCGATGGTTGCCGCGAGGCCGCCGGCTTTCGCGCTTCTCTCGTACCGCCAACGACCAGGAGAGTTCGTCATGCCCACTTCCCAAGAGCCAATGAACGGCACTCCCACTCGCCACAAGCAGACCGGCCCGCGCACCCCCGAGGGCCGCAGGATTTCTAGCATGAATGCACTCAAGCATGGGCTGACAGCGACCAAGATCGAGGTCTTGCCAACCGAGAGTTCCGAGGAGTACCGGGAGCATATCGATGGATGGGTCGAGGACCTGGCGCCGCGCAACCGGGTCGAGCTGGGGCTGGCCCAGGTTGCTGCACGCAATTTCTGGAAACTCCAGAGGGCCAACCGCATCCAGACAGCCAAGCTGACCGAGCAGATCCAGAGCGCAAAGCCGTGCGTGCGAGGAGGTCGAGAGCCTCGGGGCGCGACTCTTCCGGGACTCGCTCGGGTCGACGGAACTCTACGGCGTCGAACCCTATGACTTTCGAGGGACGCGGACATCCGTGGGCCTCGGCGATGACGACGAGCCCGGTCGACTCGTCAGGCGCCTTGAAGCAACCCTCGGCGGCGTGCGCTGGCTGATCGCCGAGTGGACCTCCCTGGCTTCCCTGCTCGAGCCCGGCAAGGTCTGGCAGGGACCCGACAAGCTCAAATCCGCGCACCTCCTGGGCTGTCAGCCAATTGCCGCCGCGTCCGTGCGCGCGATCGCCGAAATCTTTGTGGCCAGTTGGGTCATCCATCCCGAGCGCGAAAGTCCCTTCGCCGAGCTCCGGAGCGAGCTCAGCGACCACGAGCTCAAAGTTTTCATCTGGCGCGTCCACGGCCGGTGGACCGGCTTGCCCAAGAGCGGCGAGACCGAGAAGGCGCGGCAAGTCTTGATCGGCATCGTCGGGCAAGCCATCGACCGCTTGACGCGGATCGCCGCCGAGCTCGAAGACCGCGCGGAAGAAGACGCCATCCGGACCGCCGACTGCCTGTCGTTCGACGAGAGCCGCGGCGGCGAGCTGATCCGGAGATATGAGCTGGCCCACCACCGGGCACTGCTGCGCACCATTGCCGACCTGGTCAAACTGAAGCGCACCACCGACGACCAGGGGCCCTGCATCCCCATCATCCGGCTGGAGCGCTCGGCCCGGCCGCGCCGGTCGAGCCGGTCCAGCCAATCGATCCCAGCCTCGCGATCGACCGACCGGGCACGATCGCCCGCGTCGACACAATCGCTTCGCCAGGCCGCAAGACCGATTCGTGCCGCGACGACAATCCCGAGTTCGAAATCATCGAAACGAAACCCCCTGACCTGGAGGCGATCATCGAAACGAAATCCCCTGTCCTCGAGCCGACCGTCGAGACAGAACCACATGCCGCGGAGGCAACCAACGAAACGAAACCCCCGGACCACGACGGAATCTGCGAAACGAAATCCCCCGGAATGGAAGCAACCGGCGACACAGAACCCGATGCCCACGCCTGGCAGGCAACGGACGAAACGAAACCCCCTGACTCGGAGGCAATCGACGAAACGAAATCCGGCTCTGAAAATGAATCAGATCATCGAGGCAATACGGGGCCATTGCAGGCCGCGCTCGATCGCGCAGTCACGCTCAATGGAGTCTTCGCGACCCGGATTTCGACGGCAGAGCTGCAAATGTCCGTTCTGGACAAGCCTCGAGGACAGGAGATTCCGCGGAACAACAGGGCCAGACTGCCCGAGGGCGACCGCCGGCGCCGCCGGAATCGCGGTCATGTCCACAAGGAGACGAACCGTGATCATGTTTCCGTGATAAGACAGCTTTCGCCGCTCCTCGCGGCTCTTCCCCCAGCGGAGTTTTCGAGGTTACTGGGCCAAACCCGCCGGGAGCTCGAGGCAGAGATCGAAGCGGAGGGATGAAGGATCAAGGATGAAGGGTGAATAAGGCATCAAGGCGTCCGGCGCGGGCATCGGTATCAGCCCGAAGCGCTCGCAAGGGTCGGTGCCACACAGTCGCGTGACGAAACTGCGACTGGGGCGCTGGACACGCTCGCATTCGGCACGATCCGCAGAACCTGTCGGGCTGTCGCCTAACTCGCTTCGAATTCACGCCGCTTTTGCTCGCGAAATGCAACCAGGAAGGTGGTGACGTTGCGTGCTTGGCGTTCCAGGTCGTGCCGAGCGACTGACCAAGGCTCGTGGCGTCGTTGGCCGCGCTTGGGACACGCAAAAAGCGCCATTTGCCCTATCCCCAAATCGAGGAATCCGCTAGAAGACCACATCCTCCGATCCTCCAGGGATCAAAGAGCCGCATTCCCGCAATCGGAGAAGAGTGGCCGCTCATCGGTCAATCCATCATTCACCGGTCATCGATTTCCTGGCTCATGCGACATCTTTATCGAATTCTGCTTCTGTGTGCGGGCTCGATCTTGCTCCTGGGCTGGGTGGAAAAGCACACCGAGCCCAGCACGAACGTCGGTCTGCGCCACATTGCGCAGGCCGAGCAGATCGATCGCGGGGGGTGGCACGAGGGGTTCTTCCAGGGGATCGATCACCCGCTTCATCCCCTGGGGATCACCTTGGTCCATCGCTTGTTCGACGGTGAAGGGCCGGCGTCGTGGCAGCGGGCGGCACTCCTCTTCTCGTTTGGCGCCGCGGTACTTCTGGTCATCCCGATCTATCTGCTGACGCTCGAATTGTTCGGCGAGAACGCCGCCTGGCTGGCGGCGGCGCTCGTGATCATCAACCCGAGTACCGGCTTCATCGTCGTCGACGTGTCGAGTGAGACGTCGTTCCTGGTGTGGTGGAGCTTCGGGCTCTGGGCGAGCATTCGATTCCTGCGCGAAGGCCGGTTTCTCTGGCTCCCGCTCGCGGTCGGGTTTGGCGCTCTCGCGTATCTTACCCGCCCCGAGGGAATGCTCCTGCCGGTCGCGCTGGCTCTGACCTTGCTCGTCCTGCCGCTCCAGACGGCGACCCGGATCAACTGGCCGCGGTGGTGGCGAGCGCTCATGTGCGTGATCGGCGGCCTGCTGCTCTTTTTCGGTCCCTACGTCGCGATCAAGGGGGGCGTGGGCACGAAGCCCGGGATCGCCCGCGTGCTGGGGCTGGCGCCGCCGTCGGAGCCGCAGGCGCTCGAGCGCGAACGACCGCTCTCCCTGGACCAGACGAGCCTCGAGACGTACCGCCAGGCGACCGTGCGGATGCTCAAGGCTCATCGCGGCGCGCTCACCTTGCCGATGGTTCCCTTCGCAGTTCTGGGCGTCGTGCTGGCGGTGCGGATGAGGGAGCGAGCGCGGGCGTGGCTCTTCCTGGGCATCGTGCTGGCCGCGTCGGCCGTCGCGCTGGTGCGGCTGTACGCAACCGGAGGCTACCTGACGGCCCGGCATGCGCTGATCCCCGGGATCATCCTCACGCTGGCGGCCGCGCATGCGCTGGTCTATTTGACGAGCAAGGTTACGATTCCAGGCCGATGGCTCGGGATGTCCAGCGAGCGGATCCGGCCGGGGCCGGCCGTCTGGGCGGGGCTGATTGCGATGCTGGTGGTCATCCCTCAACTGCGCGGCTTGGGGCCGCTCCGAGCGGGGCCGTTCTCCGCCTATCACACCGCCGGCGATTGGCTCGCCCGCAATACCGGCGCCCAGGAAGAGGTGCTCGACCTGACCGATTGGTCGCTCTTCTTCAGCCAGCGATCCGGGTACCGCTTCGCCGACGTGTACAGGGCCCCGCGCGACCCCAGGACGCGGTGGGTCGTGGTCCGCCAGCCGCATATCGACGGGCACTGGCACTACAGCCAGGTCGTCCGCGAGCTGATCGACGGCCGGGAGGCGGTCGCGCTGATTCCGCCCCATCCCGAACGCAATGAGATGCAGATTCGCATTTACGACCGCTTGCGCCCCCTGCTCTGGCCGCGGCGATTCCCGAATCGCGAAAGGACGGACTCAGGTGACCAGCCGGCAGCACCTCATGCGCATGGCGCTGCTCATGGCCTTCGCGGCCGCCCAGCTCGGATGGGGGCTCTGGCACACCGAGGCGACCTTTGCGGACGGGCTGCGGTATATCCATCAAGCCGAGAAGATTGATTCCGGCTCGTGGACGAGCAGCCTGGTCAAGGGGATCGACCATCCGCTTCATCCCGTGGGGGTCTTCGCGGTGCACCGCCTGCTCGCGGGTGCGAACGCCGACTCATGGCAGCGAGCCGCCCTGGTCCTTTGTTTCACGTGCGCCGTGCTCCTGGTCATCCCCATCTACCTGCTGGCACTCGACCTCTTCGGTGCAAGGGCTGCCTGGCTGGCCTGTGTGCTCCTGTTCGTCAATCCCATCGTCGGCTACATCGTCGTGAACGTGCTTTCCGAGAGCACGTTTCTCTTGTTCTGGTGCTTTGGCCTCTGGGGCGCGGTTCGGTTCTTGCGCGAGGGCAGGCTGCTCTGGATTGCGCCGGCGATTGGCTTCGGGGCGCTGGCTTTCATGACCCGCCCGGAGGGGATGCTCCTGCCGGCGGCCCTGATGGCGACGCTCTTGATCCAGCCGCTCCTCTACGCACGGAACCTCAACTGGTCGCGGTGGCGGCGCGTCGTGGCCTGCTCGCTGGGCGGCATCGTACTCCTGGCCGGCCCGTACATGACACTCCGGGGGGGAGTGGCAACCAAGCCGGGGATTGCGCGGGTGCTGGGGCTGGCACCGCGGTCGCAGCCCCTGGCGCTGGAGCGCGAGAAGCCACTGCCGCCGGGTCAGAGCGATCTCGAAACGTACCGGCTGGCGACGATCCGCATGCTCAAGGTGTTTCGCGCGGCGGTGACGCCGAACCTGTTTCCGTTTGCGGTTCTGGGGCTGGTCATGTCGGGCGGGCTCGCGGGCCTGCGCGCGAGCCGGCTTGTTCCTGTCGATCATGCTGGCCGCCTCGGCGGTTGCGCTCTTGCGGCTGCACGCCACCGGAGGCTACTGCACGGTCCGCCATGGACTGGTTCCGGGGATCATCTTGACCCTGGCCGCCGCCCATGGGATTAGCTGGCTGATCGGTCAAAGCAAGAACTTCCTGCGGCGTCTCGGCCCGCGATTTGAGCGGTTGCGGCCTGGCCCTGCCGGATGGAGCGCGCTGGTCGCGCTCTTGATCGTGATGCCCGATGCTCGGATGCTTGGAGCTCATGTTCCGGGGCCGTTTGCAGTCTACCGGGCGACCGGCCAGTGGATTGCACAGAACACTCTGGGCAGTGAGCAGGTGCTCGACCTCACCGACTGGTCGCTGTTCTTCAGCGGGCGGCCGGGGTACGTGTTCGCCGGTGTCTACGATGCCGCGGCGAATCCTCGCACGCGCTGGATCGTCGCGCGCAAACCGCACGTCGAGGGCCACTGGCACTACAGCGGGGTGCTCCGCACCCTGATCGGCGGCCGCGCTCCGATCGCAGTCGTTCCTGCCCAGGCGACGCCCGGGCAGGTCCAGATCCAGATCTATGACCTCCAGGCATCCGCACCGATTGCTGCGGCCGGCAACCTTGACCACGATCATGGCACCTGGCGCCGCTAAGGTCCGCGGCTCTGGCCCCGATCGTTCGGTGGTTTGTGAAGCGATGATTCACCAGCGGTCGCGGACATCCGGCCCATCCAGCGGTCGAAACGATGAATCGTCCACCAGTTGAGCCCCCAGGCGAAGCATCCGGCCACGGCGAGCCAGCCGAAAGCGAACGGCAGGAGGTACTCCCAGCGCGCGAAATAGGGACTGAAGAAGAGCGTCATCAAGGCAGCGATCGGCCCGGCAATCGGGCTCCCGGCTCCCAGCCCGCTGGCGAGGCCGCGATGGGAATTCAGAAACGCCATCTCGGCCACGGTTGGCAAGAAGAGCGTGATGCCGACAAACAAGCCGACCATCGCGAAGGCGGCCTTGGCCGGCCGGGCGAATCGGGTCGCCAGGAGCAGCCCCAATCCGACGAAAGCCGCACCGTAAAGGAGAACCTGACCCACAATGACGGCCACGACGGCGACCCGAACGAACGCCGACAGGCTTCCCGGCACAGCCGACAGTGTCTCCGCACCCTGGGCCAGGATCACGGCCGACACAACAGGAAGGAACACGATCGGCACGATATCGCGATAGGCTGCCCACCACTTTCCCATCACGATCGTCGTGGCCGAGAGCGGTGTAGCAAGCAGCAGGTCCAGGCCTTCGTGGCCCGCAGTTTTCTCGTCAGACCAGGCGAGGCTCGACCGGAGGCATACTGCGAGCAGGCCGATGCCGATTTCGTATCCCACGACACCCACCAGATCGGGAGTTCTTTGACCTTGCCAGAAGGCATGCACACACGAGATCGTGGCCACGCCTGCGATCACGAAGTAAAGCAACCAGAAGAGCTTCGCCCCCAACGACGTACGGGCGCGCCACCATTCGCGCCAGAGCACGGGGTTGTCGTCGAGCGATGGCGCGGGAAGCCACCTGGGGCTGGCGAAGGCGAGCCGGTGATGTCTTGCGAAACGCGTCATTGTCAGCGACCGCGGTCGAACCGGCTTGAGCACGACCCAGCGGAATGCCGCGACGGTGATCTCGAGCAAGACGACCGAAACGAGTGCCGCGCCGCCGGCAAACACGATGGCATCGAACAATGTGGGCGGCCCGGTTCCAGTCGTTTGCCTCACGAGTAGCAAGTAGGGATTCGCCCGGGCCGCCCATGACGGCAGCGACAACCATTCAAACAAGAAACCCGACGCCAGCAGCCAGGCGCACCAGAATCCATAAATCCCCACGAGGGCCGTGAATACGTGTTTGGACCACAGAGAGACAGCCACGGTGGCGGCGACGGAAACCAGGATCGACCCCAGCGTGACCAGTTCGATGATCGCGATCAGCTCGGGGTTGACGCCCCACCAGGAAATCACGATCGCGGCAAGCGGGACCAGGCAGAGCCAGAGCCAGATTGCCGGGATCAAGCAGGCCGCGAATGTCTCCCAGACGATGCACCGGGCGCTCATCTGGGTTGTGAGCAAGATCGAGAACATCGGCCGGACGCGCACGCGGCTGAATCCGGATGCCGCCTCGATGGGAGCGATCAGGAAGGCGATCAAGAGATGCAGCGTCACGAGAAAACCGACCAGTGGCTGGGCGAGGAATCGTTTGGTGAACTCCGGCTGCGCGCCATGGCGGACGTTGTCCAGAAAGGCCCAGTGGCACAGCCCGAGTATGCCCAGAATCGCCAGGGCGAACACTACGCGCAGGACATACCAGCCCCTTCGGCGCACGACGCGCCGCGATTCGAAGCGGACGACTGGGCCCAACTCGAGTGCCATGGCGCTTCCTTCGGGGTTTCGTGCTGGCGCAAGGTATTCGTCGCGGCGCGGTCGTTCTTCGTTCTCGAGCCCGGAATCGCCGCGACCGGCATTCGACCGTTTTCAGTAGAGTAAAGGCCCTGGGAAGCGACCGAAAGGCATCTTGTGCTTGGTCTCCGGCTCAATTAGGATCAGAGCGATGAATTATGATATCGTGATAGCCAATGGCACTCTCGGCACCGCTTCGGGTGAAGCGGCGCGGACGTCGCGATCCGCGGCGAGACCATCGCGGCGATTGGCCCGGGCCTGGCCGCGACGGCCGGCCCCAACACCGAGATTGTGGACGCCACGGGCCGGCTGGTGATCCCGGGCGGGGTCGACGTACACGTTCATCTCGAGCTGCCCTTCTGCGGCACGGTCTCGAGCGACGACTGGAAAACGGGCACCCGCGCGGCGGCGCACGGCGGAGTCACCACGGTCATTGACTTTGCCATCCCCTACGGCGATGAAACCCTGACGGATGCATTCAACAACTGGATGGCCCGGGCCAAGCCCAAGGCATGCGTCGATTATTGCTTCCACATCGCAATCACCAACTGGGACCGTCACGGCTGCGAGATGGCCAAGATGGTCGGCATGGGCTGCCCGACTTTCAAGGAATTCATGATCTATGCTTCCGAGGGCTGGCAGGCCGACGACCGCGCGATCTATAACACGCTGGAAAAGTGCCGCGACCTGGGTGGGATGCTGCTGGTGCACGCCGAATCGAGCCGCGTGCTCGACGAGCTGATCGCCCGGCACCACAACTCTGAAGAAATGCGCCGCTACGGAGCGAGGCTGCACGCGATGACTCGGCCCAACTTCATCGAGGCCGAAGCGATCCAGCGGGCGATCACCTGGGCAGAGGCGACCGGCGGCCGGCTGTACATCGTTCACATGTCAACAGCCGAGGGAGCCGGCCACGTCAAGGCGGCCCGGGCCCGCGGGGTCGACGTCTACGCCGAGACCTGTGCGCAATACCTGGTCCTCGATGATTCGGCGTTCGAGCGCCCCGACGGCCATCTCTTCGCCTGCTGCCCGCAGATCAAGAAGAAGAAGGACCAGGAGCGGCTCTGGAAAGGGCTGCACGACGGCGAGGTGTCGGTGGTCTCGACCGATACCTGCACCTTCACTCGCGCGCAGAAGGCGCGGTGGGAAGGCGACTGGACGAAGATTCCGATGGGTCTGCCCGGCCTGGAGACTATGCTGCCCATCGTCTATACCCACGGAGTGCTCGAGGGGCGACTGACGACGACTGAGTTCGTCGCCAAGTGCTGCACAAACCCCGCCAAGCTGATGGGTCTCTATCCGCGCAAGGGGACGATCGCGGTGGGGAGCGACGCCGACCTGGCGATCATCGATCCCCAGAAACGCATCGAGGTCGATTGGCAGGCGATGGAGTCGGGCGCCGACTGGAGCCCCTACCAGGGCTGGTCGCTGGGTGGCTTCGCCGAGACGACGTTCTGCCGCGGACGGAAGATCGTCAATGACTACCGGTTCGTCGGCGAGAGCGGCTGGGGCCGATGGCTGCCGCGCGAACGAGCCGGCTCGCTCGACGATCGCGAGCCGGCGGCCATTTCCCGCTAGAGCGGCCGTTCTGGCCGCTTCGCCAGCTTCGGTGATCCACCCGAAAGGAGTGGCCCATGTTTCGCGCAGGCGATATGCATTCACTCGAAGTCCTCGAGGAACGGTTCGCCGACCTGCCCCCGCCGCTGTCGCTCGACGAAGCGCGGGTGGAGGCCGGGCGCTGCCTGTTCTGTTTCGATGCACCATGCACCCGGGCCTGCCCCACGCACATCGACGTGCCGAAATTCATCCGGCAGATCTTGCATCACGACGAAGCGGCCGCTGCCGGGACGATTCTCGAGACGAACATCTTCGGCGGGAGCTGCGCCGCGCCTGCCCTACCGAGGTTCTCTGTGAAGGGGCGTGTGTCGATCAGATCTTGATGAAAGCACCCGTACAGATCGGCCGGCTTCAGCGTCACGCCTGCGACGCCGCTGCCGAGCGGAGCATCGAGATCTTGAGGGCGGGCCCGCCGACGGGTAAGCGGGTGGCTGTGATCGGCTCGGGCCCCGCCGGGCTGAGCTGCGCCCATGAGCTGCGGCGGCTGGGCCATGATGTCGTCGTGTTCGAGGCTCGCGACGTTCCTGGAGGCCTCGATACTTTGGGAATTGCGGCTTACAAGATATCGACTCAGTTTGCGCTCTCCGAGATCGCGATGATCCGGCGGATCGGCATTCCGATCGAATTCGGCCGCCGCGTCGCCGCGACGGAGATCCAGGGCTTGCTCCACGAGTTCGACGCGGTCTTTCTGGGAATCGGCCTGGGACGCACTCGTCCGCTGGGAATTGAGGGCGAAGATCTGGACGGGGTCTGGGAAGCGCTCGATTTCATCTTCCAGACTCATACCCGCCCGTTCACCGAATGCGAGGTGGGCGCCCACATCGTGGTGATCGGCGCCGGCAATACGGCGATCGACGTGGCAACTGCCGCCAAGCGGCTGGGCGCCCTCACCGTGACGATCGCCTACCGTCGCTCGGAGCAGGTAATTCCCGCGTTTGCGTACGAATACGAGCTTGCCAAGTCAGACGGCGTTCGGTTCGAGTGGCAAGTCCAGCCATCCCGGATCGTTGGGGACCACGGCCGCGTGACCGGCGTTGAATTCCAGAAGACCAGGCTCGACGATGCGGCGTCGCGCTCGGCAGGCTTGGGCGTTGTGCCGGATTCTCGTTTCGTGATCCCCGCAGATATGGTCGTCAAGGCGCTCGGACAGGAGCCGCTCTTTGAGTTGACGGCTGCGCTGCCCGGACTGCACTCGAAGAACGGGCGGATCCTCGTCGACCTGGCGACCGGGGCCACCAGTATTCCCGGGCTGTTCGCGGGGGGCGACTGCTTGCGAAATGGCGGCGAAATCGTTGACGCGGTAGAAGACGGTAAGGTGGCCGCGCGCGGAATACATACCGCACTCACGGTCACTTGACCCCAGGATGGAACACGATCCATGATGCCCGACCTTTCGATCGAATTCTGCGGCGTCAAGGCGCCGAACCCGTTCTGGCTGGCCTCGGGCCCACCGACCAACTCCGAGTACCAGGTCCGTCGCGCTTTCGATGCCGGCTGGGGCGGAGCTGTCTGGAAGACCCTGGGCCGGGAGCCGATCGTCAACGTCTCGTCGCGCTATGGCGCCGTCGATTACGACGGGCGAAAGGTCATGGGGCTCAATAATATCGAGCTGATCACCGACCGTCCGCTGGACGTCAACCTCGCGGAGATCGCCCGGGTCAAGAAAGCGTATCCTGACCGGGCTCTTTTTGTCTCGCTCATGGTCGAATCCACCCGGGAGGCCTGGCATGAGATCACCAAACAGACACAAGACACCGGCGCCGACGGCATTGAGCTGAATTTTGGCTGTCCACATGGCATGAGCGAGCGCGGCATGGGCTCGGCGGTTGGGCAGGTTCCTGATTACACATGCATGATCACCGAATGGGTCAAAGAGGTCGCAAAGGTCCCGGTGATGGTCAAGCTGACGCCGAACGTGAGTGATGTCGCCGCGATCGGCCGAGCTGCCGTGGCAGGGGGCGCCGATGCGATCTCGCTAATCAACACCCTCAATTCGATCATGGGGGTCGACCTGGATACGCTCGCTCCGAAGCCAGCCGTTGGGGGCATGGGCAGCCACGGCGGCTATTGCGGGCCGGCCGTCAAGCCGATTGCGCTCAACATGGTCGCTGCGGTCGCCGCTGATCCGGCGATCGGGGTTCCCAGGAGCGGCATCGGCGGGATCCAGGCCTGGCAGGATGCCGTCGAGTTCCTGTTACTCGGCGCCACGGCGGTCCAGGTCTGCACGGCTGTCATGCACTATGGCTTCCGGATCGTCGAGCAGCTCGAAAGCGGGCTGGTCGGCTGGATGCGTGACAAGGGTTATCGCACGATCGGCGAGTTCGCCGGCCTGTCGGTGCCGCGAATCAAGCCATGGGGCGAGCTTGACCTGAATTACAAGGTCATCGCCCACATCGACCAGGAGAAATGCATTCACTGCGGGCTCTGCTACATCGCCTGCGAGGACGGCTGCCACCAGTCGATCCGCTGGGAGCGCGCTGAGGCCGCCCAGTATGTGGCAGACCGAGGCTCAAAGGCCAGGGCGACCATGTCCGGGGGCCACCTGGTCGTTCCGGGAGCTGGCGCGGATGTGATCAACCTGTTTCACGTCATGGAAGACATCTGCGTCGGCTGTAACATGTGCAGCCTGGTCTGTCCCGTCGACGGCTGCATCACGATGCGCGAGGTTGATGCGGGCCAGCCCCCCATGAACTGGAACCAATACCAGGCCAGGCTGGCGGAGGGCTCGATCGAGCCGATGGAGCCGCCACGGCATGTATGAGCAATTTGACGTGAGCGAGGAATCAAGCCCGCGCGGCAATGACCGTCAATACCTCGTCCAGGCAATCGACGAGGAAGTCGGCATCATCGCGCGTCAGGCACATGGGGGGCTTGATCCGGAGCGTGTTGCCGGCCAATCCTCCCTTGCCGACGAGCAAGCCTCGCTCCTTGCAGAGTTCGGCGATCTCGATGGTTTCGGACGTCGCTGGCTCTTTGGAGTGACGGTCGCGCACAAGCTCGACGCCCAGCATCAATCCCATGCCTCGAACGTCGCCGATCAGTGGGTGTCGTTCCTGAAGTTCCAGCAGCCGGTCCTTCAAATGCGCTCCCACAGCGAGTGCATTCGACTGAATCCCTTCGCTCTTGATGACTTCGAGGGTTGCCAGGCCCTGGGTCATCGACACAGGATTACCTCCGAACGTATTGAAATGGATGCGGTTTGTCATGACCCGGGCGATCTCGGCCCGGGTGGTGCAAGCACCCAGGGGAACGCCGTTGCCGATTCCCTTGGCCATCGTGACCAGGTCGGGGGTGACGCCCCAATTCTCGAAACCCCAGAAGGCGGTTCCGGTCCTGCCAAATCCCGTTTGAACCTCATCGGCGGCGCAGAGACCGCCGTATTTGCGAATGATGTCGTACACGATTTCGAAATACTCGCGCGGTGGTGTGACGACCCCGCCAACGCCCTGGATGGGCTCGGCGATGAAGCAAGCGACCGCGCCGGGTGTTTCGTAGCGGATCAGGTCTTCGATATCGCGTGCACACTTGACATCGCAGCTCGGGTACTCGAGGCCGAAGGGGCAGCGATAGCAGTAGGGGGGCGCTGCGTGTTTCACACCGACCGCCGGGTTCGACTTGAATTTCCAGGTGCCGTGCGCGGTCAGGCCCATGGCCCCCTGCGTTCCTCCGTGGTAGCCGTTCCGCAGGCTGATCACTTCGGAATTGCCAGTGTACTCGCGCGCGACAGGATAGCGATCTCGTTGGCCTCGCTGCCGGAATTGGTGAAATAGCTGACCGACAGCCCGCTTCCCTTGGGCATGTGCTCGGCCAGCTTTCGGCCCAGCATCGCGGCCGCGGGGTGAAGGTAGATCGTTGTGGTATGTTGCAGCCTTCCGACCTGCTCGCGGACCTTTTCGACGATTTTCGGGTGACAATGACCGACGGAGACCGTGACGATGCCGGCAAAGGCGTCGAGGTACTGCTTGCCGGTCTCGTCCCAGAGGTACTGCATGTGGCCCTCGACGATCAAGAGCGGCTCGCGGTAATAGGTGATCAGGCCGGGTGTCAGGTACTGCCGGCGCATCGCCAGCACTTCGTCGCACGAAGGACCGTCATAGGGTGCCGGCGTATGTGTGGAGATCGGCAGCGCGGCCGCGGCGTTCAATTTCAGTCCTCCGCTATTCATTGGTGTCGCGCTCCTGAATCGACTGCTTCCGATCGTGAACCACACGCTGCGCCCCTGGATATGAGCAGACTTTCGCGCTTCAGGTTTCCGGTTTTCTTGGCCGACGCCTTTGGTTTCAAGTCTGTCGGTTCGATCGTCGGTCTAAAGCTGGACGAGCGACCCATAGGTCTCGGGGCGGCGGTCGCGGAAGAACTGCCAGGTGTTGCGGACCTCGCGAATCATGTCCAGATTCAAATCGGCGATCACGATATCGTCCTGGTCGCGGCAGCCGACGGCCAGCATCTGACCGCGCGGGTCGCAAAAGTAGCTTTGGCCGTAGAATTCGCCGATCCGCCAGGGTTCTTCAAAGCCCGGACGGTTGATGGCTCCCACGAAATAGCCGTTCGCCACGGCGTGCGCGGGCTGCTCGAGCTTCCAGAGGTATTCCGAAAGCCCGGCCACGGTCGCGGATGGATTGAAGACGATCTCCGCCCCGTTAAGACCGAGGCAACGCGCTCCCTCGGGGAAATGCCGGTCGTAACAGATGTAGACACCAACCTTGCCGACTTTTGTCTCGAAGACGGGATAGCCGAGGTTCCCGGGTCGAAAGTAAAACTTTTCCCAGAAGCCTGGCGGACAGTGGGGGATGTGCATCTTGCGGAACTTGCCGAGATATCGGCCGTCGGCGTCGATCACAGCCGCCGCGTTGTAGTAGACGCCGGTAAGGTCTTCCTCGTACACCGGCACGACCAGCACGATCTCGTGCCGCTTGGCGAGCTCAGCCATCAGGCGTGTGGTGTTTCCGTCGGGCACGCGCTCGGTCAGCTCGTACCACCGCGATTCTTGCTCGGCGCAGAAGTAGGGGCCGTAGAACAGCTCCTGCAGGCAGACAACCTGAGCACCACGCGCCGCGGCCGAGGCGATCAAGGCGACATGCTTTTCAATCATCGCTTTCTTGACGGTGGCGACGGGCGAGGTCGCGGGTTCGCAGAGCGTCGCCTGGATCAATCCGGCGCGGACGACTCGCGGCATGACGGGTCCTCGACGAGGGGAAACACCAGGGTGATTCACGATGCTACAGCAATGGCCAAGCCGATGCCACCCGGCCCGATCCTGCGACGCCTCATCGAACCGGCTGCGAACCCAACGCTGGGCGCCAGAGAGGGCGAAGCTCGGTTCGAGCCGGTGTATCCCGGAAAGGCGCTACGTGCGCTCATCACGGATTTCGCAACACGTCAATATCGCGCACAATTTTCCCAGATTCACACATCGCATGATAGACTTGATGACGTCGCGGGGCCGGCGGTGTAGGCATTGCGCGGCGAGCAACTTGAGATGGCGGCTCCGATGGGCGAGTTTGACAGCATGATCGAACGAGTGACGGAGCCGGAGCCTGCCGCGCACGAATTGACGGTCAACCGGGTTGTGCGGGATTGGAAGGCTGCGCTCGAGGCCGAGCTCGACCGGACGATCGTGCAGGGGCGGGGTCGGTGGTCTCGGGCATTGATGGTCGTCGCCTGGATTCATCTGGCCACATTCGCGGCTTGCCAGGCCGTGCACGATCCGCTGGTCGAGCGCAACGTGCGGCACTTGCTCCTCTGGATCGCCGAGCTCGTGGCGGTCATCGTGGCGATGCGTAAAGTCGCCGGGCTGGGCTGGTTCTGGTCATCACCGGCAATCAATATTATTGCCCGGTTGTGGGTGACATTTCTGATCCTGTCGTTCAACGTGGCGACACTCAACGCCTTGACCGGCTGGGAATCTCTCTGGTTCAAGGCAAGCTGGGGCACGCTCAGCACCTTCCTCTTCGCGGTTCTGGCGTGGCTGTTCAGCTCCAAGTTTCTGATTCCCGCGGTTCAAATGTATTTCACCGCGCTGTTGATGGCTCGCTTTCCCGATTGGAACAACCTGGTCTACGGCGTTTCCTGGTGGTTGGCGCTGGCGGAGACCGCCTGGGTCGTGCGAAGCCGCGAGCGGTTGGGTGAGGAATCGCTCTCGTCCCCCCATCGGCCGGCTTCATCGGGATTTGAGGCCGCACGGCTGCCATCCCGTGATTCGGCTCCGGTCGCCTGAGCCAAAGGACGGCGACCGCGGTCGATCAACGGGCGCTCGCCGAAGCGGGATGAGACGGCTGGCGATGCGGGGGACCTGCTCGATCGACGGTCGGCGAGCCCTCCCGCCGCTGGGTTGACACACGATCCCAGGTGGGGAGCTCGCAGAGGCCGCCCCCCAGAAAGAGGTGATGCCAGAGCTGGGTCGTGACGACGCAGGTGAGGCTCAGATCCATGATAATTCGCTTCGGGGTGATCCTGGGAAAGCGGCCGTGGGCGGCCCGCTGCCGCGCGACCCCCTCGGGGTCGAACCAGCCGGTGGCCTTGAGCGATTCGGGAGAAAGCAACTGGTCGATCCAAGCCGGGCGATCGTGGTCGAAGAATGCCTCGGAACGGCTGGCGCGAAACATCGTCTTGGGGCGATTGGCGATCCGGGCGGGCAAGGTCCGGGCGGCGACCTGGCGGAGCAGCCATTTATCGGTCAGCCCGTGCAGCTTGTATTCCGGGGCGATCGACGCACAAAACGAGATCACGTCGTCATCGAGCAACGGATACCGGGTCTCGACCGAGGAGTTCATCGCGACGCGGTCTCCCTTGCCCAGGAGCAAGAGACCGGCGAGCATGACCTTGTAACCCACGTACAGAGACTGGTTGAGCGGGTGCCAGCGGGGGAAACGGTCGTTGGTGATGTCCAGATCGTCGTAGGCGGAGTGGCCATCCAGATGGCCCCACATCTCAGCGGAGTAGAGGAGAGAACGGGCCTGACCCATGAAATCGTAGACGTCTTGCTGGGCGGTGCGGACTCCTCGAATCGCCAGCAGGTTGGCGCGATGGCTCGAATCGCCGCCGATGGAGGCCAGCGTGAGCCTGCGCGCTCCCAGGAGGGCGTGGCGGATCGGGCCGACGCTGAGCAAATTGCGGAGCTTCTGCGTTTTGAACCAGGCATAGCCGGCGAGGGCTTCGTCGGCCCCCTCACCGGTCAGAACGACCTTGTAACCATGCGCATGAACCTCGCGCGCCAGTCGCATCAAGCAGGCCGCCGACGAGTCCATCACCGGGCCCTCGGCCGCGCGGATCAGCTCGGGATAGGCGGCGACGATGTCAGCCCGGTTCATGGTGACGGTCGTGAGGGCCGATCCCAGGGCCGCGGCCGACTCCGTTGCATGCGACCGCTCGTCGGGGCCGGCGCGGTCCAGACCGATGGTGAACGACGGCACGGCGGCACCACGCTGCCGGGAGCTCAGCCCGAGCACCACCGTCGAGTCGAGCCCCCCGCTGATGTAGCTGACGACCGGCACGTCGCCGCGGAGCCGGCGCTCGACCGCCTGCCGCATCAGGAATTCCAGCTCGTCGACCAGAGGCGCTGGGTCAAGGAGCCGGCGCTCTTCGCCTTTGTCGGGGAAATCCAGGTCCCAGTATTTTTGAAGCTTGACGCGGCCGTCGTGAATCCTCAAAAAATGCCCCGGCGGGATCGACTTGATCCCCTCGAAGAAGGTACGCGTGGTACCGGCACAGAATGTGTTGAAGAACAGGTCAATCCCCTTGGGGTCGGGCCGCGCGTCGACCATTCCCGAGGCGAGCAGCGCCTTGATCTCGGAACCCCAGAGCAGCCAGCCGTCAACCTGGGTGTAGTAGAGAGGACAGATCCCTACCCGATCGCGGCCCAGTATCACATTCCGCTGATTGCGGTCCCAGAGAGCCACCGCAAACTGGCCGCGTGCCTTCTCGAAAAAGCGTTCGCCCAGATCTTCGTAGAGGTGAGCCCAGAGCTCGGTATCGCATCGGGTCGCCAGCCTGTGGCCTTGCTTGACGAGCTCGGCCTGGAGCTCGGGGTATTCGAAGATCTCTCCGTTCTGGGTGACCCAGATCGTGCCATCCTCGTTGCTGATCGGCTGCCGGCCGCCAGCCAGGTCGACGATCGAGAGCCGGCGAGCACCCAGGGCGACTCCCGGCTCGATGTGGACCTGCTCGTCGTCGGGCCCTCGATGAGCGATCGCGGCGGTCATCGCCAGCAGGCGGGTCGCGGAGAATTCGCGCCGACCGTTCAAATCAACTGCTCCAGCGATGCCGCACATGCAGTTGCTCTCCCTGCTAATTCGAACAGACAAACCCGCCGGCCTCGCCGCTCCAGCAGGGCGCGGCAAGCTGAGCTTTCATTGAACTGGTCAACTATACCATGCCGTCCCGCCAGACCACGAGTACGCGCGATCGGGCCGGAGGACGGAAAAGTCGGTAACCACCGGTTTGCCACACTGTTATGGGTTGTGCCCGATTGGGTGGCGGAACGGAAGAGGCGCTCTGCGGAGATCTTTCCTGGCCATTCATTCCGGGTGCTCGTAGACCGACCAACCCTCAAGAGCCGCATTGCGAGTCTTGATGTAGCGGGCGTTCTCGTAAAAGAGAAAAGCAACGACGATTCCGGTCAGCGCACCACCCACGTGGGCGAGATAGGCCACTCCACCCGCTTCACCCATCCGGCGGATCGAGCCTGCTCCGAGCCAGACCTGAAGTGCGATCCACCCGCCAATCACGAGCACGGCCGGCAAGACCGTGATAAACCGGAAGAGCAAGACCCGGATCTGGTTATGAGGAAACCATATGACGTATGCCCCCATGACCCCGGCGATCGCCCCGGACGCACCCAGGGTAGGGATCAGTGAGTCGGGGCTGGCCACGATCTGCGACAGGGAGCCGACCAGACCACAAGCGAGATAGACGATCAGGTAGCGAAACCCGCCCAGGACTTCCTCGACGTTGTCTCCGACGATCCAGAGGTAGAGCATGTTTCCCAGTAAGTGCATCCAGCTCCCGTGCAAGAACATCGACGTGAGTAACGTGAGTCGAACAGGAATCGGAGTGGGGGCATGCGGGCGGATCTGACGGCGTTGTTCCCAATGTTCTCCCTCACCGAATGCGTCGCGCACCCGAACCCGGACGATCTTCTCCATTGGCTGATCCAGGTCTTCGTTGTGCGTGATCTCGTACGGCGTCGCCGCATAAGCCAGGGTGAACTCATCCCCTCCCTGTTGCTGAATCAAGAAAACCAGCACGTTCAGCCCGATCAACGTGTAAGTGACGACCGGGACAATTTGAGTGCGCTGCAAGTCGCCGAGAGGCAAGACCATGGTCAGAGCTCACACTGGGGATGGGGCACGTCGAGCCGGCGCCTCTGTAAGGGTAAGATCGGCGCGGCAAAACTGCAAACCTCTCCAGCGCTTTCACAGAACGACGGGACGTGCACAGCCACCGGGGGATGGTCCTTCGGTCTCGAACTTCTCCCATTCGCGACGCACCCGTGAGAGGCCGACGGCGCACAGCTCGAATTGCTCGCTCAGCCGCCGGAAGACAGGGCCTTGTTCGTTGCCAGTGCTGAGGACGCTGGCCAGATGATAAGACCGTTTGCCCTGCTGCTGAAAGCTGATCAAGGCATCGGGAGAACCCTTCCCTTGGAGCCGTGCCAGCGCTTCGGGATAAACCCCCGTCCAGAACAAGGTGAAATCGCCGACGTGACGATGGCATTCGCGCCGTCGCGTCGCGTCCGCGGCCGCCTCGGCCGCGGCGACCATTGCCGTAACTTCAAACAATTGACGTCCTTGCGCGTCGCGAAGGCGCCAGACACCTTGGCTGGGGACGAAGCTCGCCAGCAGCTCTGCTACATAACCCACGAGCTTCGGGTCGCCAATACCCAGCTCGCTCATGAACGCGTACTCAGTCAGGCCTCGAAAGAGCCTGTGCAGGGGATGCGATTCAGGAATCGCGCGCGACGTTTCCATGGAGGACGCTCCTGGTCCACTCGACTGAACGAAAGGAGAGAAGGTCGTGGCCAACCCAGGTGACATGTGGGAGAAGAGGGCTGCATTGCCGGGGCGGGGGAAGACTTCTCTTGTCCTTGATTAATCTTACGCCCGATTTGCCTATCGATCAACCAGAGTTTTTGACTAAGGAGTCGTTCCACCAGGGGACTGCATCGGGGGAAGATGTCGCCAGAGAGGTTGTGAATCGCGACCTTTGACTGATGCCAAAAGCAGGACAGCCGCGACCTAGGCGGAAGGAGGCCATAGGGTTGGGCAGAAGTGAGGAGCTGCTTGGCTCGACGTCCAGGCACTCGCTTTACCTTGTCGAGATTCGGGATTCGTGTCATGATGGATTAATTAACATTGACCGGAAGAGCGAAAAGCATGCCGTGCCCGATTCGGGCACGCGTAAGGTTGGCGACTCCCCGACCGTCTCAGGGACGATCGGCCGCGAATAAACGGATCGCACTGCCCGCGAGGGGAAGCTGCGGTGGACGCGGCGCCGGCCTGGAGCGATCGCCGGGAGGAAACTTGGTTGCGAATCACGTTTCACGGCGCGACGCGGCAAGTCACGGGGAGCTCTCATCTGCTGGAGATCGGCTCGACGCGGCTGTTGCTCGACTGCGGGTTGTTCGACTCGGAACGCATCGATCCCAATAGCCCGAACCGCCAGCTCAGTTTCGACGCCCGTACGCTCGACGCGGTGATCGTATCCCACGCTCACAACGACCACATCGGGCGGCTTCCGTGCCTGATCCGGGAGGGGTATGCCGGTCCGATCTACACAACGCCCGCCACGAGCGACATTACGAGTGTCATGTTGCGCGACAGCGCGCGGATTCAGCGCGAAGACGTGCGGAATGCGCACCTTCGTTACCCGCACATCGACACCCCCAAGCCCTTGTTTGAGCTGGTCGACGTCGAGTGGGTCGTCGAGCGGATCCGCCGGATTCCTTACTGCCAGCCGACGGAGGTCGCCCCGGGGGTGAGCCTGACTTATCTTGACGCGGGTCATATCCTGGGCTCGGCGATCGTGCAACTCGACTATCGTGAGAACGGCCGCGACCGCCGGTTCGTCTTCACCGGCGACCTGGGCCGACGAAACACCCACCTGCTGCCCGATCCGACGCCGATCCAGAACATCGATATTCTGGTCTCGGAGAGCACCTACGGCGACCGCGACCTTGATTCCTACGACCGCCTGATCAAGCAGTTGCACGCGATCGTGGCGCGAGCGACCCGGCTTCAAAGCAAGGTGGTGATTCCGGCATTTAGCCTGGGGCGAACCCAGCGGATGGTTTACTGCCTGCAAGAGCTATTCGCCGTGCACAAGGTCCGTCCCGTCCCGATCTACGTCGACAGCCCGCTCTCAATGCGCTTGACCGACATTCACCGCGATCATCCCGAAGCGTTCACACCCCACGCACGCGCCTTGATGGACAAAGATCCGCTTTATTTTGGCTCGAAATACGTCGAGTTTTGCGCGACCTGGGATGACTCGCGGCGGCTGAACTACTTGAACGGGCCGATGGTGATTATCGCATCTGCGGGGATGTGCGACGCGGGCCGCATCCGCCATCACTTGCGGCACGTGATCCCCGACCCCAATAATGCCGTCGTGATCGTGAGCTTCCAGGCAGAGGGCACGTTGGGCCGCCGGATCTCCGAGGGGGTCGAGCGGGTGCAGATCTTCGACCAATGGTATGACCTCAACGCGGCAGTCTACGTGCTCGACGGATTCTCCGGCCACGCTGACCGCAGTGACCTCCGGTGGTGGTACGAGAAAACCGGCGGCGGCATCGAGCAAGCGTTCCTCGTGCACGGCGAGCCGCAATCCATGGAGGCCCTCGCGCCGGTCCTCCAGCCATTCGTGCAGGCCCCCGTCCAGATACCCGAATTGCATGCCAGCTACGAGGTGTGATCACGATTGACAAGCCGCCTCAACGCGAATAAGGCACCCGATGTGACTGCGCGTGATTGTGATGACGCTCTGCCAGGTGATTGACGACCTCGCCGTGCCACGCGTACGATCTTTCAACCAAGTCGGCGCATCCGGCTGGCTCGGTCGCGGCACTGTCATGATATCGACTTGGCGATCAGCGTCCGGACCGACGGCAGTCGAGCGGTGAGTACGAACGGATCGGAAACGCCCGGGAAGTCGAGCATCCTCCCCCCTGCTCCGGCTGTCAGGCCCGCGGGATCGTTCCAAGCGATCAGAAGCCGCCCGGATTCGTGAGTCAATGGTTCCCGTTTCCGCTCGAGATTCGAGCGAGAGAGGCATTTGTCAATGACGAAGTTGTCGTACGGTGTTTGTTTGCTCTTCTTCTTCGTGGCCGCGTTCCCCGTCGTCAGCGGATGTGATGGATCGGGCAGCGACGATGTCAATGCACCCAAGGTTCCTGGAGGGGCTGGGGCTGCGCAAGGGTCGGGAGGTCCCGGGCCGAGGGGTGGAGGGCCGGGAGGTGGACCGTCGTCACCAGAGATCAAGGCGATCATGGTCAAGCTGAACAAGGGTCCCAATTCGCTGGGCACGCTTCTCGACACGGAGCTGAAAGCAGAGAAACCAGCCTGGGAGACGATTCAGCCCCAGGCCAAGGAATATGCCCAGCTTGCCGGCGACCTGGTGAAACACGACCCGGCCCGAGGATCGAAGGAGTCCTGGGCGAAGCTCGCGGCCGAGTATGCCGAGTCGGCGGTCGAGCTCGACAAGGCTGCCCAGGCGAAAGACAAAGACGCGGCTCGGGAAGCTCACACGGAGCTGGGGAACTCGTGTAATTCCTGCCACCGTCAACACCGTGGAGGCCCGGGCATGGGCGGCATGGGACCGCCAGGCGGCGGACGTCGGGGCGGCGGGCCTCCGGGCGGACCTCGGGGCGGCGGCCAGCCCAAATTCGGACCTCCGCCGGGCGGAGGACCTCCTCCAGGACCATCCGAAACTCCGAAGTGATTTCAAGCGGTTGGCACTCCCGACGGACGCGTGCCGGAATTCCGTCAATCGTTTTGCGCCCTTGCGCCTCGCTGCCGATGCGGCAGGGCTGCCGGCACCGGATCCCACACCGACGGCCTACCAGCCCAATCCTTGAGACTCCCGCAGGATTTGCTCGAGCCGCCGGGAGACGATCTCCTCCCGGCTCTCCTGCCGCTTGATGACGAGCTCCTTGAGCTTCTTTACCTTGGCCTCGAGAGCTTTGATCTCCTGCTCATGACGTTTCTGCCGCAAATCGAACTGCTTGCCGAGGGTGGCACTCAGTTTTGCCTTGATATCGGAGCGCGCGGTGTCAGAGTCGAATGGCACGAGGTTATTCGTAACCGCAATCGTCAAAACAGGATAGACAAAAGTCGTCCTCCTTGGGACAAGGATTGGTGATTGACTGATCCAATTCCTATCCGGCAAGGAGGCCGACGATGTTCCAGCCTACACGACGGCGAATTTCAGAGAAGATCAAATCAACCCTCGACTCCGACGCTCTTCCGTTTCACGAGATCCTCGACGCCGATATGGTCGAGTCGGCTTTGACCTCCGAGGGCGTTCAGTTCAAAGATCGCATCTACACCCCGTTTGTAACCCTTTGCCTGTTCCTCTCTCAGGTGCTCGACCAGGATCACTCGTGTCGCGCGGCAGTCATGCGGTTGATCCTCTGGATGGCGCTTAACGGTCGCAAGCCGTGCTCAGCGGAGACCACGAGCTACTGCGAGGCGCGCCGGCGACTTCCGCTGAAAGTCATCGTTCGCCTGGTCCAAGAGACCGCCGAGAGGATCGAGGCTGGCGCCAGCGACGACTGGCTTTGGAAGGGCCGTCACGTCTCGTTGGTCGACGGCACCACCGCCTCGATGCCAGACACGCCGGAGAACCAGCGAGCCTTTCCCCAGGCGAACACTCAAGGCATCGGGCTGGGATTCCCCATAGTCCGGATGGCGGTAATCATCTCGCTTGCCACCGGCGTTGCGCGCGACATGGCATTGGGGCCGTACAAAGGAAAGGGAACGGGCGAGCCAGCCCTCTTGCGTGCCCTGCTCGACGGTCTGGCAACCGATGAAATCGTGCTCGGAGACCGCTATTTCGGCTCGTTTTTCATGCTTGAGACCCTGATGCATCGAGAGGTCGACGGGCTGTTCCGCATGTACCAAGGCCGCAAGTTCGACTTTCGCCGCGGCCGACGACTGGGGGTGGAAGACCACCTCGTCACTTGGGCCAAGCCGCAGCGTCCCGACTGGATGGACAAGGAAACCTATGCTCAGATTCCTGACGAAATCACGGTACGTGAGCTGCGGTTCAAGGTCGAGCAGCCTGGCTTCCGCGTCGACAATGTGGTGCTGGTCACGACCATGCTCGACGCCACAATGTATACGAAGGATGAACTGGCGGATCTTTACCTTCAGCGCTGGAATGTCGAATTGGATCTGCGCTCGATCAAGGACGTGCTCCAAATGGATGTCTTGCGGTGCAAGTCGCCGGAGATGGTCGAGAAGGAGATCTGGATGCATTTACTAGCTTACAACTTGATCCGAGGTGTGATGGCCCAGGCGGCCGATGCACACGAAAAGCGGCCGCGGCAGCTGAGCTTCAAAGGCACGCTGCAAACGATCACGGCATTCCAAGAGGCAATGCGGCGAGCAGCGCCGGCGGATCGGGAATTCTTGCTGCAAGCGATGCTTCGCGCGATCGCACAACAGGAAGTCGGTGATCGATTTGGTCGGGTGGAACCTCGCGCCAACAAACGCCGTCCCAAGGCGCAGCGATACCTGATGGAACCACGCCCTAATGCGCGCAAACGCTTGCGCAAGGCGGCATAACGGCTAACCTCGTGCCATTCGTGTCAGAGTCCGCAGCCTCGAGCTTGCGAATCAGAGTGCCAACTTCGGTGGCGAGCGCCGCGTCCTCGGTGCGGAATAGCCCCCCGAGCGACTGACCGTCGTTACCCCCTGACCATGTCAAGGAGAACGGACTGTTGCTGGACCGTCGCAAGAGATCCTGGACGTAATCGGATGCGGATTCCGGCGATTTCGTCGCCTCTCGGGATTCGGGGCCCGGTCGTTGTGCCATGGCAGCAGCGGCAAATGCCGCGGCGACAAGAACGATCGTCAGGCTGACGGCGTATTTCCACTTCATGGTTCTCTCCGATCGAAGGGATGAGGGTCTGGAACAACGTCGGTTTTGTGATTTGGTGCGGGTCGGCCCGAGAGGATGTCTCGCTCGAGCGACTCGGCGTTCTGGAGGAGGGCGTGGCTTTCCGCCGATAGAGAATCGCGGCCGGTCGAGCGATCTCTTCTCAGGATTTCGGATTCGATCGCCCCGACCTCGACTTTAGCCTGCTGGAGTAGACGCTGAAAATCGTCCGTCTCGGCCAGATCGGGTCGGCTGTACGACGATTGACGCGATTCCTGAGTCGCGCGTGGCGATGCCGGGGGAGCAGTCGCCGGGCGGCGCACAATCCCGGGCATCAGATCAACGACCGCCGCGATGGCCAGAGTGATCGTTGCCGCGACGGCGATCACCGCTGTTGATCGCCCTATCCGCCAACGTCGGGCCACGAGCTTCTCGAGGTGCTCCCACTCGGTTGGCAGGGCCAACAGCAGCGGCTGCTGGACGTGGGCCAGGCATCGTCCCAGCAGCTCGGCGACTTCGGCCGCGGTCTGGAATCGCCGGGCCGGATCCTTGGCCATCAACCGGGCGATGATCGCCTCCAGCCAGACGGGGACGTCCGGAGCAATCTCGCGGAGCGGGCGCGGCTCGTCATCCGAGACGCGCCGCAGCACGGCCAGCGGCGTTTCAGCTCGAAATGGCGGATGGCCGGCGCACACCGCATAGAGCGTGCTCCCCAGGCTGAAGAGGTCCGCGCGATGGTCGGTCAGCTCACCTCGCGACTGTTCGGGGGCCATGTAATGCGGAGTCCCGGCGACCACGCCGCTCTGGGTCATGCTGGCGTCGGCCGCCGCTCGGGCGAGGCCGAAATCGGTCAGCCGCACCCTTTCGACGCCATTCTCCAGCAGGATGTTGGCCGGTTTGACATCGCGATGCACCAACCCCTGGACGTGCGCCGCCGCCAGCCCGGCCGCCGTCTGCATGCCGATCCGCAAGACCTCGGCCAATGCCAGAGGCCCCTCCTTGTCCAGCCGTTCCTGAAGTGATCGTCCGGGCACGTATTCCATGACCAGGAACGGGAGACGCCGCGGTCTCGACGACGGCGTGGACAGCGACAACGTGCTCGTGGACGACCGCGGCCGCAGCCCTTGCCTCGCGGAGGAACCGCCGCCGCGCTGCGCCGCAGGATGCCAGCGAGGGAGACAGAACCTTCACCGCGACGTTCCGGTTCAGGGCAGGGTCAAATGCCTTGAACACCACGCCCATCCCACCGCTGCCGAGCACGCCCTTGACCTCATACGATCCGAGCCGCCCGAGCGAATCCGGCCAATCCGACGGAGCGAGGAACGGCAGCGATGGGTCGGCCGCCGCATCCGGCTCATCCGAGCCGGCCGGGCTGGCCCCGAGATGGTGGCGGCACCGTCCCCAGCCAGCGATCATTGACGGCGAGCCGGTCCAGCTCCTCCCGGCACGAAGTACACCCCTCCAGGTGTCGTTCGAGCTCCGTCAGCTCGCCAGGTGAAAGCCGATCTTCGGCCAGCAGCCGCAGACGAACGGGATCACAAGTGTTCTGGAGGAAAAGCATGATCGACCTCGCTCATGATGATCGACGCCGTGTCGTCGCCAACTTGCTCGATCCTTCGCTTCAGTCGAGACAGGACCCGGCTGCGGGCGACGTAGACAGCCCCGATCGACAAGCCGAGCTGAGCCGCGACTTTGTTCGGTGGACGGCCCTGGACCGCGGTGTGCCAGAAAGCCTGCCAGGTCGTCGGTGTGAACTCGTCTCGAATCTCTTCGGCCGCCCACTGGAAGAGACGCTTCTGGTACTCGGCCTCGACCAACGCTGTGGCCGGCGGGTCGGCCGCCGGCTGAGCCTCGAGCAGGTCCTGCACGCTCGTAGCACCACTTCCCCGGAGCTGATACTGCCGGCGTGAGAGCAGGTTGATCAGCAGGTTGCGAGCGATCTGCGACAGCCATGCGCGGAAGGCACCGCGGGCCGGGTCCCAGCGGTCGACGGACCGGGCTACGGCCTGGAATACCTCCTGGCACAAGTCCAGCGCGTCGGCATCCTGCAACCCCTTCCGGCGGCCCAACTGGTAAACGAGCGGTTCGTAAATCGCCACGAACTCGCGCCACGCAACCGGGTCGGCCCGGTCGCGCAGTTTCACGATCAGCGACTGTCGCGTGCCGGGCGACTCGTCCATTCATCCTCCTCATTCCCGGTTATACACAGGTGATTCCAAATCCTTACACGGGTCTGGCCAAATGGGTAAGCAACGCCTACGACGGTCAAAGCGATCGCCAGTGCGCTCCGAACCCCGTTGACGTTCGCCCTACGACGGTTGTACGATCAACGGACGCACCGCAGGGAGCTTGCCATTTTCGTTGTTCATGATCAAAGGCTTCGTCCAGCGGCAATCACCTCCGGCGGCGATGTTGTTTGATTGCGGTCTGTGCCGAGCTCAAAATGCCATGATGACACTCCTGCCGGTCGTGCTTTGTGCGCTCATCGCGGCGCAGCAGCCCCCTGTCGCGATCAGGGGCGCGGTCATTGACGGCCACGGGAAACCCGCCGTCGGCGCGGAGGTCGTGTTCTCGGCGGGGATGGCCATCGACGGGTCGGTGCCCATCCTCGAGCGAGCGACGACCGATGGATCGGGCCGGTTCAATCTGCCCAGGCCGGTTGGAAAGCGGCTTCTTGGATTCTCGTCTGAAGGAGTGATCTGGGCTCGGAAAACCGGCTTTGGACTTGGGATCATCGATCTGGCCCGGAGGAATCGGCCCAGCGAGTCGTATCGAGTGATCCTGGAGCCGCCGCAACCACGCAGGCTGATTTTCCGCGATCATGCGGGAAATCCGCTTGCCGGCCTTCGGGCCGCTCCCCGGCTTGTTCGGACGGAGCAGACGATATTCCTGGGGGTGACCGTACCGGACGAATGGCTCGAGGAAATTGCGGTGACGACCGCGACCGATGGTACCGCCGTGATCACGAGCCTGGACGGCTCGACCGAGCTGAAAATCGTACGAGCGGCGACTCCCGCCAGAGGCATTCACTATCTGGGGCTTCCCCATGGCCAGGCAACAGGAGACGCCACGCTGATCATGAGCCGCCCGTCCCAGCTCGCGGGCACGGTCATTGATGGCTCGGGTGCTCCCGTCGCGGGGGTCGGCGTGGAAATGTGGGTTCGGTGCGGCGTGCCGGCTCGCGGCGAGCAAACGATCTACACGACGCCTGAGCCGATCCGACTCAGCGACGGCCCAATCCGTACCGACGCCGGCGGCTCCTTTCAAACGCCGTCCTTGCTCCTGGGCGGCTCGACTTATCGCGTGGTCGCGAAAGCCCCCGGGTTTGCACCCTCGGTGTCCGACTGGATCACGCTCTCCGGGCCGGCAGATCGGCTGCCGCCG
Source organism: uncultured Isosphaeraceae bacterium (assembly GCA_963781785.1). GTDB lineage: Bacteria > Planctomycetota > Planctomycetia > Isosphaerales > Isosphaeraceae > CAWAHD01. The sequence continues at coordinate 5,342,557 of CAWAHD010000002.1, forward strand.
ATCACCCTTCGGCGGCTCCGCACGCTGATGGGGCTTGTGGTCGACCGCCAAATGAACCCGATCGCGGGCGCCCTCATGTCTCAACCCGGCGGCCCGACCACAACGACCGATGCGGCAGGACGATTTCGCCTCAAGGACGCCTTGCCCGGCCCGTCGTTCCTGCTGGCGCGCACGGAGGGCTTCCGCGTTCAGGGTTGGCTGATCGAGCCGCACGAAACCGGCGAACTCGAGCTGACCTTGAGCCGGCCGGGCGAGCCGCCGGTTCAGATGAAGGCAACGCTGCCGCCGCCGCTTTCCCAGCAGCAGAGCCGGTCGCTGGCACGCCGTGTCATCGATCCCTACATGAAAGACGCTCTGGCAAAGGGCGATGACACGGCAAAGGTGTGGACGCTCCGAGCCCTGCGCTGGATCGACCCGACGGCCTTCGTCGAGCTGGCCCAGAAGACGAAATTTCGAAAGGAAGCTGCTGCGGCGAACGTGCTGGGGCAAGCCGCTTTGACCCTCGCTGCCACGGATCTGGAAGAAGCGTCGGCGATCGCCGAGTCGATCCCCAACCTTGCAGATCGGTGCGACGCGATGGTTGGCATCGTCGACTTCCTGCCGGCCGCAAAACGTGCCGACAAGCTCGGCCTTCTCGACCGAGCCGCGTTTCTGGCGCGATCTTCGCCGTATTCGCGCGAGAAGCTTTACGTGATGGGCGAAGTCGGCGAGCGATGGGTCGAGCTGCACGAGACCGCCAAGGCCAGGGCGATCTTCGCGGAAGGGCGGAAACTGGTCGAGGCTCTGCCGATGGCCAAGCGCACCGACGCCGGATCGTTCCTCGCCCGGCTGGCACGCGTCGAGCCGAGCGTCGCTTCTCAGCTTATCGAAAACGTCGGGACGGTTTTTTGGCGGGAACGAATCTACGCGAATATGGCCATCCGCCTGGCATACGAGCATCCAGCGAGCGCCGAGGAAGTCCTGGGCCGACTTCAGGAGCCTATCTGGCATTACTCGGCGTCGCAGCGGATCTGCCGGCGGCTTGCAACGATCGATGCGCCGCGGGCGCGGCGGATCGCCGCCAGCCTCCCCGACCCGGCGGAACGTGCTTATGCGTGGGCGTTCCTCGCCGATGGACTTTCCGCCACCGACCGGAAGGCCGCCCAGCAGGCGCTCGACCGCGCGATCCGCGAGATAGATGTCGATATTCAAAGGAACGTCTCCTGGAGAACCGATGCCAATCCCGCAGCATCGATCTTGCCGTTTGTCGAATCGATCGCGCCGGACCGGCTCGCGGAGGTTTTCTGGCGAGCAGTCGCCTTGCACCCAATGCCCGGAGACCCGCGTACCGATCTTGGCATGGATGAGCCTTCAACCCCCGAATGCCTGTTACTTTCCCGATACGACCGCGAGGTGGCCGCCATCCTGCTCGAGCCGGTCGCGGCCTATGCACGCAGCCGCACCCTGCGGCGGGATGTGGACATCAGCCCGTGCATCGTCGAGGCGCTCGCCGCAATCGATCCCGCAGCCGCGATCGCACTCGTTGAGGCGCTGCCACCAGCCAAGACGCTCGATATCAACGAGCGAGCGAACCTCTTGCGGCACTATCTGTCCGAGCAGTTGTCCCTGCCAAGCGAGCACCGGTGGATCAGCGTCTGGCGCTTTTACGCCGGGTGCGCGTTCGCGATGTTCGAAGAGCTTGATCGGAATCTGTGAGCTCGCATGGCCCCCCGGACTGCAATGGACTCGCCACAACCGAACGGCATTCCGCGTGACGATAATCGTCGTGCCATGTCTCATGCCGTCATCCCCCCGTCCACGACAAAAATCTGTCCCGTCACAAAGGAGGAATCTTTCGATGCGAGATAGAGCGCGATTCCCGCCACGTCCTCGGGCTGGCCCAGCCGGCCGATCGGCTGGGCAGCCAGGTATTCTTGCCGGCGGCCGTCGTCGGCCCAGAAATAGGCGCTGAAATCGGTCTGGATCAACCCGGGGGCAATGGCATTGACGCGAATACCGTGCGCCCGAACTCCCGCGCCCAGGAGCGAGTCAGCATGTTCAGCCCGGCCTTGGTGAAACTGTAGAGCAGCCCCCCGGGCTGCGGGCGCAGGCCGGAAATTGAGCTCATGTTGATGATGGACCCCCCCCTGCCCTGCTCGATCATGGGCGGTACCGTCAGCCGCACCAGCCTGAGCGCCGCCTTGATGTTGATCTCGACCATCTTGTCGAGCATGTCATCGGTCACCTCGAGCGCAGGGCCTTGCCCGACATTGGTGGCGCTGTTGTTCACCAGAATGTCGACCGGACCGACTTGGGACTCGGTTTCACGAACCAGGGCGGCCACCTGCTCGGGCCGCCCGAGATGACAGGCAATCGGGACCACTTTGCCCGGCAGGCCCGCGAGCTCCGCGGCGGCGGCCTTGAGGTTCTCTTCCTTGCGGCTGGCGATCACGACGGCGGCGCCGGCGCCGGCCAGCCGCGCGGCAATCGCCTTGCCGATACCGCGGCCGCCCCCGGTCACGAGGGCGACCTTGCCCGTCAGATCGATCGAATGGCTCATTCTGCCCCCCTGGTTCTTCAGCCAGTCAAATCTTTCCGGTCTCGATCGCCCGAAGACGCGCCAAACCCGAGCGCAGCGACCACCTGCTCGAGCCCCGCGAATCGTGGATCGCGGGTCAAACCTCTGACGTACCGGACGTAGATCTGCTGGGCGATCACGGCGATCTTGAACAACCCGCAGACGTAATAGAAAAGCATCTTCGAGACGTCGCGCCCCGTGGCCCGGCCATAGCGGTCGACGAGCTCGCGCCGGGTCAGGCGCCGGGTACGGTCGTCGGCCCGACGACGTGAAGCTGCAAGGGCGCGGGATCGTCGGCCTCGGTCCAGTAGCCGAGCGTCGTCCCCAGGTCCATGAGAGGATCACCGATCGTCGCCATCTCCCAGTCGAGAACCGCCACGATCCGGGTGAGGTCGTCGGGGTCGAGCACGAGATTGTCGAACTTGAAGTCGTTGTGGACCAGCGTGGCACCCGCGGATCCTGCCGGCCCATTCCCAGCCAGCCAGGCCGCCGTTTCATCGAGGGAAGGAATGTCCGTCGTCCGGGCATCGTGGTACCGCCCTATCCAGCCTGTCACCTGACGGTTTGCATAGCCTTCGGGCTTCCCCAGATCGTCGAGGCCGACTGCGCGATAATCGATCGCGTGCAACGAGGCCATACCGCTCACGAGCGATTCACAGAGGCGCTCGGTCATCTCAGGGGGAATCGGTCTGTCCGGGGGCGGGGGCTTGCGGAGGATGACCCCGCGCCGTCGCTCCATCAGATAAAACGGTGCTCCCAGCACCTGAACATCGTCGCAGAACAGGACCGGGCACGGGGCCGGCGGATAGACGTGGCACAGCCGCGACAGAATGCGATACTCGCGCCCCATGTCGTGGGCCGTCTTGACCTGGCTGCCAAACGGCGGCCGGCGGAGCACCCATTCCTGGCCCCCCCACTTGAGCAAGTAGGTCAAATTCGAGTAACCGTGAGGAAACTGCTCGACCGAAAGCCCCTCGGTTCGGTCGGGCAAGTGGTCCGACAGATATTCACTCAGACGAGCGACGTCGAGTTGCTCGCCATCCCGCACCGCTCGTGGCTGATCGATCAAAGCGCTCATGGCGGACCTCGGGGAGGGTCGGATGCCGGCATCTCACAACGAGACACCGTGACGCTTCAAGATTCGTTTGGCCACGACGGCCTTGTGCACTTCATCAGGCCCGTCGTAGATGCGTGCGGATCGCTCGTGGCGGTAAAACCAGGAGAGGATGGTGTCATCACTGATACCCAGCGCACCGTGGGCCTGGATCGCCCGGTCGACCACTTGCTGCATCACCTCGGCAACGTGGAACTTGATCAGCGAGATCGACTCGCGGGCCTCGCCCATGCCCTGGCTGTCGATCGTCCAGGCTGCGTGCAGTACCAATAGCCGCGCGGCGTCGATGGCGGCGCGCGATTCGGCGATCCAGTTCTGCACGGTCTGCCGGCTGCCGAGCAGCTCGCCGGGGCGCAGCTCGCGGCTGGCGGCCCGGCTGCACAAGAGCTCGAAGGCGCGCCGGCAGACGCCGATCCAGCGCATGGCGTGCTGGATCCGCCCTGGCCCGAGCCGGGCCTGGGCGATCGCAAACCCCGCTCCCTCCGTGCCCAGAAGGTTCGCCCGGGGAACCCGGCATTTCTCGAACATGACCTCGGCGTGGCTGGCCCAGTCGTCGCCCGAGTGGCCCATGCACGAGATGTTTCGCACCCGCTGAAATCCGGGCGTATCGGTCGGGACGATGATCAGGCTGGCGCGGCGGTAGGGCTCGGCATCCGGGTCAGTGACGGCCATCACGATCGCAAAGCTCGCCCCGTCCGCCGCCGAGGTGAACCATTTGCGGCCGTCGATCACGTATCCGCCGTTGTCCCCGATGGCTCTCGTTCCCATCCAGACCGGGTTTGAGCCGGGATGATCGGGCTCGGTCATCGCGAAACAGCTTCGGATCTCGCCGCGCAACAGCGGCATCAACCATTGCTCTTGCTGGACCGCCGTGCCGAACTCGCGGAGGATCTCCATGTTGCCGGCGTCAGGAGCCTGGGCGTTGACCGCATAATGGCCCAGTGGGCTGCGACCGAGCTCCTCGCCGATCAATGCACATTCGACCGAGCTGAGACCCATGCCGCCGAACCGCGTGGGCACCTGCGGCAGCCAAAGACCCATCTCTTTGACTTTCTGGCGGATCTCGCTCAGAGCAGGCACCAGCGCCGCGAACGGTCCGGATACCAGCACTCGCTCCAGCGGAAAGAGTTCGCGCTCGACGAGCTCCTTGATCCGGGCAAGGACCTCGTGCATCGGTTCGGGAATCGAGAAGTCCATGCCGTACTCAGCCTCGAAATAAAGGCAGCGATCCGGAACGCCTCACGGTAGCGAAGTCGAATGCTCAGGGGAAGCGGCGTCCACTCAGCGTGGCAATGTCCTGCCGTCAAGGGCCGGGGGTTTCGAGTGCCTGCGCCAGCTCGCCGGCGAACTGGCCGATCTCACGCACGACCTCGGCGCGGGGGCGATTGATCGCCTCGACGAGCCGGCGCACGATCGCGCTGCCGACGATCAACCCATCAGCCACCGGAGCAGAGCTGTCGCACCTGGTCGGCGCCACTGATCCCGAAACCGATGCAGATCGGCAGATCGGTCTGCGATCTGCAGCCAAGCGACCGACTCGGCCAGTTCGGCAGGAAGGCTCTTGCGCTCGCCGGTGATCCCGGCGACCGAGACGTAATAAATGAAGCCCGTGGTCGACCTGGCGATCTCGATCGCGCGTTCGCGGGGCGTGGTGGGGGTGATGAGCTGGATCAGCTTGAGCGTCGCGCTCGGCCGTCCGTTCCCTCAAGTGCGGCCGCTTCCTCAACAGGCAGGTCGGGAACGATCAGGCCGTCGACGCCGGACGTCCGGCGTCGTTCAAGAAACGCTCGACGCCCAGACGGTGGATGATCGCATAGGAAACCATCGCACGCGATCGGCGTCTCGTTGAACCGCGTCGATCCCTCGGCGCGGAGGGTGCGCAACGTCTGGAAAATATGGGTGACCTTGATCCCTCGTTCCAGGGCCCGGTGATAGCTCGCGGCGATCACGGGCCCGTCGGCGATCGGGTCGGAGTACGGGATGCCCACCTCGATCAAGTGCGCGCCTTTGCTGATCAGCTCGGCGATCAAGAGCGCCGTGGTCGGAAGATCGGGATCGCCGGCCGTGACGAACGGCATGAGGGCGCAGCGGCGCTCGGCTGCGGAGCCGGGAGAAGAGGGCGTCAATTCGGTTCATCCTAGATCGGCTCCCCGCGCAGCCTCGCGACTTCGTACGCATCCTTGTCGCCCCGTCCGGAGAGACACACGACGAGCAACTTGCCGGGTCCCAGCCGTGCGGCTTCCTTGAATGCGAGAGCCAGGGCGTGGCTCGACTCCAGAGCAGGCAGGATTCCTTCATGCCGGGCCGTGGCGTGGTAGGCGCTCAGCGCTTCGGCGTCGGTGACGGAGAAGTAGCTGGCGCGGCCGGCCTCTTTCCAGAAGCTGTGTTCGGGCCCGACGCCCGGGTAGTCGAGCCCCGCGGAGATCGAGTGGACGCTCAACGTCTGGCCGTCTTCGTCCTGAAGGACATAGCTGAAGCTGCCGTGCAGGACGCCGGGCCGGCCCTGGGAAAGGCTGGCAGCGTGCTCGCCGGCCTTGAGCCCGCGCCCACCGGCCTCGGCACCGATCAAGGCGACATCGGCGTCGTCGAGGAAGGCCGCGAAGATGCCCGCCGCGTTGGACCCGCCACCGACACAGGCCACCACGGCGTCCGGAAGACGGCCTGCCTGGTCGAGGCATTGGGCCTTCGTTTCCCGGCCGATGACTGACTGAAAGTCGCGCACGATCATCGGAAACGGGATGCGGGCCAACCACGCTGCCGATCGTGTAATGCGTGGTTCGCGACGAGCCCATCCAGTCGCGCATTGCCTCGTTGGTGGCGTCGCGCAAGGTCCGCGAGCCAGTCGCAACCGGGACCACGGTCGCACCGAGGGTCTTCATGTTGAAGACGTTGAGCTTCTGGCGGCGAATGTCTTCTTCCCCCATGTAGACCGTGCATTCGAGGCCCAGAAGCGCACAGGCGGTCGCCGTGGCCACGCCATGCTGACCCGCGCCGGTTTCGGCGATCACGCGCGTCTTCTTCATCCGCCGGGCCAGCATGACCTGGCCGATGGCGTTGTTGATCTTGTGAGCGCCGGTGTGGTTCAGATCTTCGCGTTTCAAGTAAATCGAAGCCCCGCCGGCGAAGTTCGTCAGTCGCTCGGCCAGGAATAGCGGCGACGGGCGGCCAACGTAGTGCTTGAGGTAATCGCCCAACCGCGCCTCGAAGGCCGGGTCTGCCCTGGCCTCCTTGTACGCGTGGGTGAGCTGGTCGAGAGCGTCGATCAACGTCTCGGGCACGAACCGGCCGCCGAAACTGCCGAACCGCCCGAGCACATCGGGACCGCGCAGATCGGGACGGATCGAATTCGTCGAGTGCGACACGTCGCGCCTCGGCTCGGTCGAGAGCGGTGCAGACATAAAAGGCTCATTCCTCGTGGTTGAGAGACGTCCTGGCCGCCCTTTGGGTGATCAGTGCCTGGCGGTACTGGCGGGGCGCCGGGCCGGGGCGGATTGCTTCTTATCGACGTCGGCTTCATCCGGATCGGCGGGATAAAAGCTGAAGAACTGCTGGCCGGCGAAGTAATCGGCCATGGCTTTCCGGACGCTGCGCAACTGCTCCAGAAAACGCGCGTGCTGGCGGATCAATCGCTTGCGCCGATCGGCGGGAAGCTCGAGGATGTCGTGGTAGAATCGCCGTTTTCGCACCGGGTCGTACGAGCTCCACAGCCGCTTGATCTTCATTCCTGTGTCTTCATCCTCATATTCAAGCATCCTCGCATATTGTCTTGCTTTCATCTTCTTGGCGAAGGCGACGAGCTCGGCGCAAGATTCATAGCCGCCGTTCTGCTCGATCCAGGCGACGATCTCATCGGTGGTCAGCCGCGGTCTTTTCTCGGCGCAAAGCTCTTTCAGACTGGCGACGATTTCGGCAGATCCCATGGCGCGCTCCCTCGATGGGTCCGGTGAAGTCGATTCGTGTGCCGCATGTCCCCCTGCGGGAATCTCGATTGATCCATACAGAAACCCAGGGAAATTATAGCGGAGCTGTCCCGGCGTGTCGATTGACCTTGGCTCAATTGACACCGGTTTCCCAGGGGGCGGCCGACTCTGGCAACGACAGGAAACACGTACCCGCAGACGAGGGATTCCGGGCCGAAGAGACGCCGATATTTTCTGGTTTTCCATGAAGGTAGTTTCCGCTCGGGTTCTGCCTGTTTATAACAGAAGGAGGAAGGACCGGCACGGATCAGGAATCGTCCCGGACGACAGTCGGGGAGGAACCATGGTGGAACGCTCAGCGAAGCCGAGTCGGGCCGCGGTGACAGGGCTCTTGATCGCGGCGTCAACCGCATGGTTCGGTAGCTCGGCTGGGGCCGGCGACCCCACCGGTTGGGACCGTCCCCTCGACCGGGCCGCTGCCGAGCGTGGACGGATCGCTCTCACCCTGGAGGGCTTCCTGAAGCCGGAATGGTCGGAAGCCGTCTATGCCAATGTCGCCCGGCTCTGGGACCAGCCCGGACCGGACCCAGCCAGCGAGCCAGCCGGGTATGCCGCGGCGTTCCGGCACCATTATGGTTTGCACCCCTCTCCATATCCCAACGATGGGCTGCCGATGGGCCTGCGCCGTGGTCTGGGTACCGGTGGAGTCAAGACGGGCTTGCAGATCGACTGCATGCTCTGTCACGGCGGGTCGATCGGCGGCCAAAGCTACGTCGGGCTGGGCAACACCCAGCTCGACCTCAAGGCCGTGCTCTTTGAATTGACGATCGCCGACGGCAAGCGCCCACCGTTCTCGACCTTCGTCTTGAACTCGTCTCGTGGCACAAACAACGCGGGCCAGGTCGCGGCGGCGCTGTTGAGCCTGCGCAACCCCAATCTCACGTTCCGCCGGTTTCCGCTGCCCTTGGGGGCCAATCTTCCCGAAATGGATACGCCCGCTTGGTGGCACCTCAAGCGCAAAAAGACGATGTACTACGACGGGCGCACCGACGCGCGCTCGGTGCGCACCAGCATGCAGTTTCTCCTGGGCGAGAAGACCCTCGAGGACCTCAAGGCGCTGGAGCCGGTGTTCCGCGACGTTCAGGCCTTTTTCCGAAGCCTCGAGCCGCCCAAGTACCCGTTTCCGATTGACCAGACCGCGGCCGGCCGCGGCCGGGCGGTCTTTGCATCCACCTGCGTGCGCTGCCACGGTACCTACGGCCCAGAGGGGCGTTATCCCAACAAGATCATCGCGCTCGACACAATCGGGACCGATCCTGCGCGGTCGATGGGGCTTTCCGACGGCTTGGTCGCTCACTATAACCTCACCTGGCTGGGGGCCGAGTATCCGGTTGACACCAAGCGGACGGGTTACCAGGCGCCGCCGCTGGACGGCATCTGGGCCACCGCCCCGTATTTGCATAATGGGTCCGTGCCGACCTTGCACGCTTTGCTCAAGTCGTCGAGCCGGCCCGCGCGGTTCACTCGCCCCCCGTCGACCGACTTCGCGCACTACGACACGAGCCACGTCGGCTGGAAATTCACCGAGTTTAGCCGCGAGGAGCTGGCCTCCACGACCCGGCGGTCCCCGTTTCAAGCCAAGTTCTTGGTCGACACCTCCCGGTTTGGAATGGGCAATCAGGGCCACACCTTCGGCGACCAGCTCACCGAGCAAGAGCGCATGGACGTGATCGAGTATCTCAAGACGTTGTGATCCAGTGCCAGAATTCGCCGTAGGTCGAGCGGGATCGTATGCTTCCATCTTTACCTCGCCCCACCTCTCCCCCTGGGAGAGGTCCCCACACGATGTGGGGTGTGAGGGCAAGCGAGAGGTCGGCCGAAGGCCGGGTGAGGGGGCCGAAACCGATGCCGCGCTTCCATACTCGGGCCGCAAAACCGCCGCCAGAAGACTCGAGCCAGCGAGCAAAAACAGAACGGAGAGGATCAGCTCCCGCGCCAATGAAACCTGCCGTACCCGATCCGCCTCGCTCGCAGCCACGTCACGATCGCCGGGTTGAACTTGCGATGGAACGACGTCTCCGTCGTTGGGTTCGCTGGGAAATTCAGCCACCTCACCCTCGTTGGGTTCGCTGGGAAATTCGGCCACCTTATGGTTTTCGGTCTCTGTGGGAATTCCAGCCACCTCACCCTCGTTGGGTTCGTTGGGAAATTCAGCCACCTCACCCTCGTTGGGTTCGCTGGGAAATTCAGCCACCTCGCGGCCGGCCGCCTCGAGTTCGGCTTTTATCGATTCCATCGAATCGACCGGCTCAGGATCAACCGGAGCGATCGCATGAATGGGATCGATCGTGACCGGCGCGGCGATCGTGCCGGTCGGATCGAAAAGACCGGGATCGCTCTCAGTCGCTGGTTGAAAGTCGTGAGAGTGCGGATCGAGCCAGCCCTCGGTGGCCTGCACTCCGAGTTCGGATATCGGATTGAGGGTTTCGGATTTCGCCTGGGGGTGGTCGGCTCGCCCATAAGCCTCCTGGGCCGCGATCCAGGCCCGGCGCTCCATCTCCGCCACGTAGCCCTCGTTGGGCGTATCGTAAATCTCATCCCAGGGTCCCGGGCCGCTCGGATCGCGGAATTCGCGGGCTTCGCGCCGCGGCGTGCGGTCGTCGTCCTTCGTCTTGCGACGAAGCTTCGCAAACGCCTCGAGGGATTTGACCATCGCCCGCTGGCTGCTCGTCGAATAGCGCCTCAGAAGTTCTCCGGTATGGCTGTCGTCGAATGACAGGCAGGCGACCTTGCGGTCTGCCTCCGCTAATGCGCGTTCTTCAGCCACAGCGAGCTTTGCCTGGAGCTGCTCGACCGCTCGATCAACGATCGATCGCAACACCTGACGCTCTTTCTCATCGTCACCCGAGTCGAGCAAATCCGGGTACTGCCGGTCGAGGGCTCGTCGATAGCGCCGCGTACTCGACGCGCGTCAATTCGCCCCGGAGCTCCAGCCAGGCTTCGTCGCGCGCCGGGTTGGTCGTCCAGGCCCTGAAGTGGATTTCAAGTACCCGACGGTCCCAGATCGCGGCAAGCGGATTTCTCCCGAGTAATCGAATGGCCCGGAACCTGTGGACCGCTTGCCAGCGACCGGGCGGCTCCAGGAGTGCTTTGAGCTCGGCCCACTCCGCAAGCATCAGCCGGCACCCGGGCACCGTGCGGCTCCAGGGAAGATACCAGGGTCTCGGGGTCCTCCGGATCATCCGGGATGGGACTATACGAGACGCGCTCTCCTCCACTCAAATATTGCTCACTTCCGTAGGTTTCCATCGGACCTTGACGACTGTGGAAGAGCCGCTTGAGCAGGCCCTTGGCCTCGGTTTCGAGGCGGTGGTCCGCGTTGTCGATGTTGGCGGCAATGCGCGCGGCTTGGGCGGCGAGCGAACGCTCGAAAATCACGGAACATTGAACCGCCGAAAGGAGCAGCGTGCGCTCGCCCTCAGTCCTAGGCCCCATCGAGGAGAGCATCTCGTCGATGCGCTCTTCGACCTCCGCCTCCTGCTCGCCTGGAACCAGAAAGCGGCGCGAGCGAAACCCATGAGTCTCGGCGTTTTTCCGAGAAATTAATTTTCCAGCGACTGTCGTCGGGCCTTTTGAGCGGCTCCCGTTCAAGCGGCTGGACTCGATACGTTTTTGTGATGTTGACATGTCGATTTATGCCTCGGTGATGGATAGAAGTCAGGAACTGGGCGAGATTCCGTTATTGGGACCGTCGTCGTTGGCGGGGTGAGAGAGAGGACTTTCGCGGAGCGAAAGGCGACAATGGCTTCGTGCACCGAAAGGCGACACTTGATGACCTCGATTATTAGCGCTGGTGGGATGCCGTACATTTTGCTCGGTCCTCAGACTTCGCGTAGCTTTCCAACCAGTACGATCTACAAAAATCCTGATTTTGGTGCGACATTCCGCGCGGAGTTGGGCGAAAACGGCAAAACTCGCGTCATTCCGGGGCGATGCGCTCTGTCGCAACCCGGTGCGTCCCTGAGTTCTTGGTCGAGAATCGCTACAATCGGCGCGCACTCGTCAGACAGCGACCGTCGGGGGTCTGCAAATGACCGATTTGACTGGACATGCGACCACATTCCGGTCATCTCTCGCGTGGGCGCGATCGAAGGCTGCCGTGCCGCGTCAGCGCGATCGCCGCGGCCGGCTCAGCCGCCGGGCGTCGTTCTGCAAATTCTCGTGTAAGATTCCGCGCGGCCGTGCGTACCAGTCTGTAGAAGAGGGGGATAGGCCGGGCCATCCGCTGCTGGGCGGGGGCCGCGGGAGGAAACCCCGGGGAGACCCTCGAATGAGAAGCACCCAGACCCAAACCCAGAATTGGCAGCACGCGACGAGCTCAGACAGCACCTGGTCCGATGGCCGTAAGCTCAGCCGGAAGATTCGTGAGCTGGCCCACCGCTCGCACCGTTTCCTGAAGACGAGCCCACGGACCGATGCCCCGGTCCAGGCCGGTTCTCAGGACATGGCGGGCGAGCAGCGGGATCTCGTCGACCAGATCGACCGGCTTCCGCGGAGAATCCACGAGCACCGGACAAGCGCACTCATCCCCTGGTTTGACGCCCTCCACCACCTCGTGGAGGACCGACTGAAGCTCGCGCGAAAGGCAGGAGAACAATGAGCATAGCGCGAACCCTCGTTGAGCCAACCGCCGCCGGCGTGCCGTGCCGCCGCCGGCCTCCGATATTTTCTGATGGCTTACCGCCTCCGGGCGTGGTTACACTCTGCTTGAGGGAAATGACCAGGTCCGGTCATCACGCACACGTCGATGGTGGACGGCGGCACATGTCAAACTCCGATACGCGAGTTTCGGTCATCGTAGGAGTCTGCCAGCAGGACCCCGAGCGCTGGCGCGAATTCGACGCCATCTACCGGCCGATCCTCCTCGCATACCTGCGCAGGCGCGGCCTGAGCAGCTCCGACGCCGGCGACGTCGTCCAGAACATTTTCATCAAGCTGCTGGCCAAGATTCACACGTACGACCGGACAAGATACCGGTTCCGCGCGTGGCTCTTCGGCGTCACGCACAACGCGCTCGTGGACCACGCTCGTCGCAAGGCCAGTCACAAGAAGGCCATTGAAGGATGGGCTCAGCACGTGCTCCAGGTCACACCCGCGGACAGCGTCGTGATGGAGCAAGAATTCCAGAGGCTGCACCGCGAGAACATTCTGGCGCATGCCCTCAAGGACGTCCGGTCGCGGGTTTCGTCCAAGGTCTGGGCCTGCTTCGAGCAGCGCGTGCTCAGGAATCGCCCCGCGGCCGAGATCGCCGCGGAGCTGCAGATCAAGTCCACTGATGCCGTCTACGTCAACTCCTGCCGCGTCATGAAGCTGGTGCGGGAGGTCTGTAAGGAATTCGACGAGGACATCAGCCATGCCTTCGACCGCGACGTGTCCCGATGAGAGCGAGTTGCTGCAAATCGCGATGGGCGACTCGGTCGACCCGGCCGTTTCCGAGCATGTCGGCGAGTGTGCGACATGTCGCTCGCAGGTGGAGCGGTTCCGGTCCGAAGCCGCGTCGCTCGTCGGGAGTTTCCCTGACGGTACGGGATCTTGTTCGACCGAGCGCCGACTGATCTGTGGGGCGAGACAAAGCCTCCGGACGCGAGCTCGACCGTGTTACGGAAGTCCGGTGGTGCGGAGCAGGAAACGGTTTCGCCGCCGCTTGGGCCGGAGGACGTGGCCGCAGCGCGTGAGCGTGCCGAGGGCCAGAGCACGCTGCCTGACGCGATCGGCCGGTACAAGGTCGTCGGCTGGATCGACGGCGGGGGCGAGGCCGACGTGTATCGGGTTGTCCACATCAAGCTGGGCAATGACCTCGTCTTGAAACTAGCTCGGCGACGAGCCGATGCAGAAGACCAAAAGCGCCTCGTCGAGTTGGGTCGGTTCCTGGTCGGTCTGGAGCATCCCAACCTGGTGCGGATCTTTGATCTCGATTTCCACGAAGACCGGCCGTTCCTGGTGATGGAGTACGTCCACGGCCGCAACCTGGAGGATTTTGCCCGCGACGAGCCCGTCACTCCGCGGCGCGCCGCCGAGCTGGTGGCGAAGCTGGCCGCCGTGATGGGAGTAGCCCACCGGCACGGGATTATCCACTGCGATATCAAGCCGAAGAACGTGCTGATCGACAAGCTGGGCCAGCCCCGGCTGATCGACTTCGGCATGGCCCGGCTGCGGCACGCCTGGTCCGACCAAGTCGAGTCCGCAGTCGGTGGGACGTATGCGTACATGGCCCCCGAGCAAGCGCGGCTGGAAATCGATCGGATCGGCCCGCGCAGCGACGTCTTCGCGCTCGGGGGCGTGCTCTACTTCCTCCTGACCGGCCAGCCGCCGTTCGGGGGCGAGACCGCGGGCGAAATCCGGGACCGCGCCCGCCGGTGCGAGTTCGAGGCGGGAGCTCTGCGAGCCGCCAAGGTTCCGCGCCGGCTGGAGCGGATCTGCCTGAAGGCCATGGCCCCAGACCCGGCCGGCCGTTATCCGACGGCTGAGGCTTTCCAGCAGGCAATCCAGCAGTATCTCGCGGCGCCGAGAATCCGGGCCGCGATTGCCGGCGCCGTCGGACTTGCGCTCATGGCAGTCCTCGGCTACCGGTTCGTTCTGCCCTGGATATTCGCCACTGCCCCGTCGGAGTTAAGCGCTCCCCTCCACAATCGGGATGTCGTGGTTCCGGATGTGCCGAAGGTGGCCGAGCGCCTCAAGGGCCGGATCGATCTTCTGGTGGTCAAGTCGAAGGATGGGAAACGGCGGAGGCTGCGCCTCGAGGATCAAGGATCCGTGCCGGTGAAGGCCGCCGACGAGATCCGGATCGAGGCGCGGCTCGATCGCCCGGCATACCTTTACGTGTTTTGGATCAGCTCCGACGGCGCGGTCGCTCCGCTCTATCCATGGCAGGACCGAGATTGGTCGCAGCGGCCGGCTCAGGAACGAAAGGTCAAAACCACGGAGGTGCCGGAGATTGTCGATCAAGTAATGGATATTCCCGACTCGCCGCCAGGACTCGAGACGCTGGTACTGCTCGCGCGGGAGGAATCGCCGCTCCCGCGCGAAGCGGATTCCCAGCTCGCTGAGGGACTGTCTGGCGCGCTGGTCGCATGGTCTCCGAAGATGAAGACAGCGGTCTGGATCGAGGACGGCGAAGAGGTGGTGTTCGATTCAGCCGGCGGAGCGACGAGACAAGGCGCCGCCGAGGGTCCCTTGAGCCGAGGCATTCCCAGCAAAGAGACGCGCAAGAGCGACGACCCGGTCCTGGCGATTCGGCGGCTCTTGCAAGAAAAGGTCCAGCCGCTAGGCAGTTACAGCCAGGCCGTTTTGTTTCCCAATGATGGAGGCAAGTGAGTCCAACGGATTGCATCTGCCGTAGGTCAGGCTTTCCAGCCTGACGTTGTCGTAGGTCAGGCTTTCCAGCCTGATGTTGTCGTAGGTCAGGCTTTCCAGCCTGACGTTGTCGTGGCTCAGGCTTTCCGGCCTGACGTCCTGTTGAAGATGGCCGAGGGTCTCGCGAATCCGCCTTCCGGCAGCCCGCAGGTCTCGAGGCAGCACACGCACCGATCCAACACGATTCCCCGGAATGAGGCCCTTCGATTGGATATGAAGACAACCTCATCTCAATCCGTCGTGCGGAGTCACGCCATGCCTGAGAACAGATCGCGACGAGTCCTCGCTGCACGACTCGCTGCCATCGTGGCACTGCTTGTATTGATGCTCGCTGGCCAGTCGTTCGTACCGAGGCAAATCCCCGATCCGGTCAAGGAGTTCACGCCTCAGGAGCGGCAGAAGCTTGAAGCTCATGCATCGGAGCTCTTTCAAGCCGGCGTCCGCGCCTTTCAGCAAGGTAATCTCAAGGAGGCGATCGCAAAGACCGAGGAATCCCTCCGCAATCGCGAATCGCTCTATCCCAAGGACCGCTACCCGGAAGGACACTCGGACCTGGCCAATAGCCTGAACAACCTGGGCAGCGTACTTCATGCCCAAGGCTACGACATCCAGGCTCGCCGCTACCTCGAGCGTGCCCTTGCAATGCGAGAGTCTCTGCACCCCAAAAATCGCTACCCGCGGGGACACACCGACCTGGCCAATAGCTTCTACAACCTTGGTGTCGTGCTCAACACGCAAGGCTTGCAGGGCGAGGCTCAGGGCTATCTCGAGCGTGCGCTGGCCATGCGCGGGTCGCTATACCCAAAGGACCGCTTTCCTCAAGGCCACCCCGAACTGGTCGCCAGCCTGGACCTCCTCGGCGCCGTGCTCAAAGCCCAGGGATTGTACCGCGAAGCACGTGCGTATCAAGAGCGCTCGCGTACGATGCGGCAGTCGCTTCGTTCCGAGGACGAGCGCCGAAAGCTAGCCCGAGCCTCTGAGCTGGATAAGTCCGGTGCCCAGGCCTACGAGCAAGGAGATTTCGCGAAGGCCGTTGCTTTGGAGCGGGAGTCGCTGCAGTTGCGTGAGCTCTATCCCAAAGACCGCTCAGTCCGCAGCCATGCAATACTGGCCAAAAGCCTGAACAGCTTGGCCGTCTTCCTCGATGGGCAGGGCTCGTACATCGAGGCACGAGGGTACCGCGAGAGGGCGTTGGCGATGTACGAGTCGCTTTACCCCCAAGATCGATATCCCAGCGGACACCCCGACCTTGAAAAGAGCCTGAACAACCTGGGCGCTTCCCTCTACTATCAGGGCTCGTACGTTGAGGCACAGCGATACCTAGAGCGTGCGCTGGCGATGTGGGAATCGCGTTATTCAAAGGGCGTATACCCGGACGCCGACCCCTTCGTGGCCGCGTTGCTGAATAACCTAGGCCACGTTCTCCAAGACCAGGGGGCGTTCGGCCGGGCACGGGCCTGTTACGAGCGTGCGCTCGCAATGTGCAAATCGCTTTACCCAAGAGCCAGCTATCCTCAGGGCCACGCCAGCCTGGCCAATGGCCTCAAGAACCTGGGCAGCATAATGGAAGCTCAAGGGTCTTATGTCGAGGCACAGAAATCCCACGTACGGGCATTGGCCATGTACTTGCGGCTGTACCCGAAGGACCGCTATCCCCAGGGCCATCCCGACCTGGCCAGTAGCTGGAACAATTTGGGGGCCGTGAGGCGACACGAAGGCGCATACGGTGACGCGCGGGCGGACTACGAGCGCGCCCTGACGATGCGCGGGCGGCTGTTCCCAAAGGACCGCTACCCTCAGGGCCATCCCGCACTGGCCATGAGCCTGAACGATCTGGGCGGCCTGCTGCACGCCCAGGGCTACTTCGCTGATTCGGCGGTATTATTGCGCGACTCTGTCGATATGCAGAACACCCTCGCGCGAACGGTACTCGCTGTCAGTTCGGAAGCCGAAGCGATGAGCTACCTGGCCAGGCAGCCTGGAACCCTCAGTGGATTGATTTCGGTATCGCTGCGCATACCTGGCAGCAGTGACGAGACATACCGCCGGATCTGGAACGCCAAGTCTGCCCTGACGCAGCTTCTCCGCGATCGCCAGGCCGTGACTCTCGGACGAGCTGCGGGCGATCCTGCGCTCCAGCGGACCGTGTCGGCGTGGCGCGATACACGGGCGGGGCTAGCACGGCTGATTCTCGCCACAGCCGACGGCCACGATCACCCGGAGCGGGCGGCGATGATCAAGAAGCTGGGCAACGACAAGGAACGACTGGAACGCGAGCTGGCCGCGGCCATGCCGGAATTCGCCCGCAAGAGGGCCGTGGAACAAAGCCGCCACGACGATTTGCTCAAGGTTCTGCCCGAGGGGACCGCCGTTTTTGATCTCCTGCGATTCACCCGCATCGAGCAGGACGCCGAGGTCAAGGGAAAGAAAGGAGAGCATGCGACGCCCAGTTACGTCGGTTTCGTCCTCGCGACCGGCCAGCCCACGCAGATGGTCGATCTGGGATTGGCCCAGCCGATTGAAGACGCGATAGGTCGATGGCGTCAGGCCGTCGTCCAGGGACAGGATGATCCCGCCGCGGCTGACCTGCGCAAGCTGGTCTGGGAGCCGCTGGCTCGCAGTCTGCCGAAAGGGACGGACACAGTGTATCTGGCCCCTGATTTCCGGCTTTGCTATGCTCCGTGGTCGGCACTGCCGGGCGACCGACCGGGAACGGTGCTCCTCGAGCAGTACGCTCTCGCCGTCATCCCGCACGCGCCGTTTCTTCTGGACCGCTTGACCACAACCAAGTCTGTCGGCCGCGACCCCGCCAACGGAATCGTGTTGGCGGTTGGCGGCGTGGCGTACGGGCAACGACCCAAACCGGTGAAGGACGACGCGACTCGGCGTCAACTATTGGCCACGCGTCCGGCGGAAACCAAGCGAGGCGATTCGGACGGCTGGGCCGATCTCCCGGGCACGCTTGCGGAGTTGGACGCGGTCAGCGGACTGGCTGCAAGCCGCGAGATCGTGCGGCTTCAGGCTGCCGATGCGGGCACCGCGCAGCTACTCCAACAATTTCCGCGCGCCGCTGGGCGCACATCGCGACGCACGGCTTCTTTGCCAGTCCATCAATCCGATCCGTGCTCGCGCCTGACCCGAAGCTGTTCAGCAGAGTCGGCACCGAGAACGTCGGCGCCGCGCTCCGCAATCCACTGGTCCTCTCAGGCCTGGTACTGGCGGGTGCCAACGTGGCGCGAAGCGATGATGATATCCTGACCCACGACGACCGTGGCATCCTGACGGCCGAGTCGATCGCCGGGCTGGATCTCTCTGGCCTGGACCTGGTCGTCCTCTCGGCCTGCGAAACCGGCCTGGGCCTGGGCTTTGGCGGCGGCGAAGGCGTCTTCGGCCTCCAGCGGGCGTTCCATATGGCCGGAGCAGAGAACGTCGTGGCCAGCCTGTGGAAGGTGGACGACCAGGCAACTGCTGCGCTCATGACGTTGTTCTACGAACGGCTCTGGAAGCAGCGCAAACCACCGCTAACGGCCCTGCGGGAGGCCCAGCTTGCGCTCTACCACCATCCGGAGCTGGCCGGAAAGCTCGAGGCGGCCCGCGGGACACCGGAATTTGACAAACTCGTCCAGCGTCCGGAGGCGACGGCGGGTTCAGACAGTTCAACGTCACCTCGCCGCGCCCCCGCACAGCAATGGGCGGCGTTTGTGCTATCGGGTGATGGACGTTGATGGTTTCTGCGTAGGCAAACCGCCAGCTACCGTGAAAATCGTACCGCGGACGAAATAACGATTTGAGCCTTCGCTCATGCCCCGACCTTCATCACGAATCATGCCGATTCATTTGTCGTCCTCAAGCTCAGCGACAGGGTTCTGCCGGGTCCCCGAGGGCTTCTTTGGGAGCCCTGTCGCGGGCATTCTCGCACTCGTGGCCGTTGTCACAATTGCTCCCGCCCTCCGGGCACAGCAAAGCGCACCGTCGCCGGTCAAATCAGGTCAGGGCGCGAAGCAAACGATGACCGAGCGTCGAGAGCGCAAGGTTCTCGAGCGTACACAGGAATTGGACAAGAGAGCGCACGAGTGGTTCAAGGGGGGCCAGTTTCACCGTGGCCGTGAGCTGCTGGAGGAAGCGCTGGCCTTGTGGGAGTGGCTCTACCCACCCGAAACGTTCCCCGCCGGCCATCCCCGTGTGGCCGAAGCGCTCACGCATTTGGGGTCTCATCTCTCCCAGGACGGCAGCGTCCTTCAAGCACTGAGCTATCATCGCCGTGCTCTGGCGATGCGCGAGCGGCTTTATCCCAAGGAAAAGTTCCCCAACGGCCATCCGGAGCTCGCGCTGAGCATTAGCTCAGTAGCGCTCGCCTTGGCGAACCTGGGCGAGTTCGACATGGCGGTGAAGAGCTACCGCCGCGCGCTCGCCATGATCGAGCAACTCTTTCCGTCGGACCGCTCCCAGGACGGTCTTCGCCTGACCGCCCCCGTGCTTAATAACTTCGCATTGGCGTTGGAATGGCTCGGTGACCACGATCAGGCCATAGAAGTCTTTCGCCGCGCGCTGGACGCACGGACCCGGCTGGCTGCCAGCGACACCAACACGACTGTTCAGAGCGACGTGGCCCACGCCATGAGGAACCTGGGCAAGTTCTTGGTCAAACGCGGTGACGTCTCCGAGGGTCTCTCGTTTCTGGAGAAGGCCCTCAACGTCAGCCAGATCTGCTACCCCAAGGACCGTTTTCCTGACGGGCACCCCGACGTGGCCGCCGCTCTTCAAGACGCCGGAGTGTTACTTCTCAACCAGGCTCAATCCGACCGGGGGCTGCCGTATACACAGAAGGCCCTTGCGATGCGCGAACGGCTCTATCCGCCCGCCCGTTTTCCCGACGGGCACGCCGAGCTGGCCGAGAGCCTGACCGTCCTCGGGCTCACTTTGTCCGCCGGAGGGCATCGCAAGGAGGCGCTCGAGCGCATTCGGCTCGCCCTTGCGATGCGCGAGCGGCTGCATCCGCTGACACAATATCCCCAAGGCCACCCCAGCGTCAGCCAGTGCCTGGAAACTCTCCGGCGCCTGTCCGCGACGAGGGAGGACTATGCGTTCGTTCTGTCGTTTCAGAGGCGCAAGCTGGAGAACGCGGAGCGCGTTTTTCGCAGGATCGATACCCTGACGGCCACCCGATCCTGGTGAGCTGCCTCGACGAGCTCTCTAGTACCCTCTTTTTTCTGGGCGACCAGGTCGCAGCAACCACGTTATGCCGTCGATCGGTTCAGATGCGGGAGCGCCTCTACTCTCCCGACCGCTATCCCAATGGCCACCCCGACCTCGCCCACGGTTTGTTGAACTTTGGGATCTCTCTCGAAACGCAGGACGAATTCAACCAAGCGCTCGATATTTACCTGCGTCTGATCGCCATCCTCGAGCGCATGTATCCCCCGAGCACGTATCCTCAAGGCCATCTCGCGCTCGTGACTGCTCTGGGCCGACTGGGCGAGGTCCACAAGTACATGAATCGCCTCGACGACTCGCTGGCCTACCATCGACGAGCTCTCGAGATGGCCGAGCGGCTCTTTCCGAGCGGGCGCTTCCGATCCGGCGATCCGGTGCTCGTCGAGAGGCTGGAGCGAACGGCCATGGTTCTGAGGCAGAAAGGCAGACTCGACGATGCAATGAAGCTCCTCAATCGTGCGCGCGAGATGAACGAGCGGCTGGATCCACCGGGCAAGTCGGCTCGAGAGAACCGCAGGTTGGCGGGGATTCTGCTGGAACTGGGGGTGATCCACCTCACGAAAAGGGAGACCGACCAGGCTGTTTCGTATTGCCGGCGCGCGGTCACCCTGGCTGAGCAGAATTATCCACGTCCACTGTTTCCTCTCGGACACGGCGATCTGGCAACGGCCATCCAATTCTTGGGCGCGACACTCGAATGCCGGGGCGACCTGGCGGAAGCGATGGCATCGTATCGCCGGGCGCTGAAAATGCGTCAGGAGCTCGCCTCGGAATTTATCTCTTCCGCATCGGAGGCCGAGTCCCTGATTTACACGCGCGAACGGTCGGAAATCCGAGACTGCATGATCTCGATTGACCTGCGACTGCCGCGGCGAGATCCAGAACTGTTTGACATCATCTGGGATGGCAAGGCCTGTGTCATGCGCGGCCTGGAGCGCCGCCATCAGGCCATCTTGCTCGGGTCCGACCCGAAGGCTCGAGAAATCGGCAATCAGCTTGCGGCCATCCGCCTGCGGCTCGCTCAATTGCCGTTCTCAGGGGCAGGGCCGGCCGCAAAAATCGCCCAGGAATTGAAGGAGCTCACTCAACGGAAGGAGGAGCTGGAACGACGCCTGGCGTCCGAACTGCGATTGACAGACGCTTTGACGCCGCCGGTCGCGAGGAAGAGCTCCGATTTGGCCCGTTCGCTGCCGCCGCACTCGGTGTACGTTGACTTTGTGGCCTTCCGTCGTCATCAACACAAGGCGGGAGAGGTCGCAATGGGGAAGGCGAGTTACTGTGCCTTCATCCTCCAACCCGGAAGCCGCCAGCCCGCCTCGATCGATCTGGGGCCGGCCGAACCGATCGATCAGACCATCGTAGAGTGGCGGAAGGACATTGCCTCCGAGCGGTCCAGCCAGGCATCGTCCACGTTGCGCAGGCTCATCTGGGAACCGATTGAGTCGCAGTTTCCCGCCGGTACAACGCGGGTGTGGATCGCGCCGGACGGCCGCCTTTCGCTCGTCCCATGGGCTGCGCTCGCCGGGAGAGCGCAGGGAAACGTCCTGATCGAAGACTATTCGCTCGCACTGGTGCCTCACGGGCCGTTTCTTCTCGACCAGTTATTGGCGGAACGACGATCCAGCGCG
The DNA here is from genome assembly GCA_963781785.1 of uncultured Isosphaeraceae bacterium. Lineage (GTDB taxonomy): Bacteria > Planctomycetota > Planctomycetia > Isosphaerales > Isosphaeraceae > CAWAHD01. The sequence continues at coordinate 5,364,403 of CAWAHD010000002.1, forward strand.
GATCCTGGCGGGCTCCTGGTCGTCGCGGACGTCGACTACGATCAACCAGCGGCCAAAGTGGCACCAGCCGCCTTTCTTGCCGCCTCTTCGCCCAGCCGCGGAACAGGAGAATTGCGTTGGAACCCCCTGCCAGGAACTCGCGCCGAGATGGCAACGGTTTCTCGCATTGCGGGATCGAGACCTGTCACTCGCGTGAGTGGAACAGAGGCAGGGGTGGCGCGCACGGTCAACGAATTAAGCCGGGCACGGACGGCTCACATTGCGACGCACGGATTCTTCGCAGATCCGCGCGAGAACGCCAGTTTCCCGCTCGCTGCGTCGAGCTTTGTGCATGATGTTGACCCAACCGGTCCTGGAGCGCGCAGCCCGCTGCTCTTTTCGGGACTCGTTCTCGCAGGTGCGAATCGACCCCTCGTGGACCGAGAGATCGGTGTACCTGTCGAGGACGGAGGCATTCTGACCGCGGAAGCAATCCAGGAGCTCCAGCTTCGAGACCTTGACTTGGTCGTCCTGTCGGCCTGTGAGACCGGCCTGGGCGGACTCGTGTACAGCGAAGGCGTCTTCGGCCTCCAGCGTGCCTTCCACCTGGGTGGAGCGCGGAATGTCGTCGCCAGCCTCTGGAAGGTGGACGACCAGGCGACGGCGGCGCTCATGGCTCTTTTTTACGAGCGGCTCTGGCACCAGGGCAAGCCGCCGATCGAGGCGCTGCGCGAGGCTCAGCTCGCGCTCTACCGCCAGCCGGAGCTAGTCGCCAAGTTCACGGCGGCACGGGGAACGCCCGACTTCGACAAAGTGGTCGAGCGTCCGAAAGGGGAGCCGGATTCCGGCGGGTCGTCGACCGCGCGTCGCGCCCCCGCGCGTCAGTGGGCGGCGTTTGTGTTATCGGGTGATGGTCGGTGAGGAGTTGGCCATGCTCATACACGCAAATACGAGGTTGATCGCTTCCGCGACCATCGCCACAGCAGTTTTCGTCGGCATCGGCTTCGATTCCACCGACGATCTCGCGAGCTCTTCCCGAGAGCCCGAACCATTACGTGGCGTCCTTCATCTGAAGATCGGCAACCCCGCCGATAAAGAGCGCCGCAACCTCCGGCTCGATCGGCCCGGTGTGTTGCCCCTCAAAGCGGGCGACCGGTTCTGGATCGAGGTGCGCCTCAACCGCCCAGCCTATGTTTATATCTTCTGGATCGGCTCAGACGGAATGGTCGCTCCGATCTACCCGTGGAAGCCGGGGAAATGGCAAGACCGTCCGGCGACGGAGCAAAAGCGCGATCGCCTCGGTTTGCCCCCGAACCCAAAGGAAGCTTGGGAGATTCCGGCCGGAGAACCGGGAATCGACACGCTGCTGTTATTGGTCCGGGAAGACAGCCCGCTTCCCCGGCAAGACGAGGAGTCTCTGGCCAAGCTGCTGGAAGGCTCGCGCATTCCGATGAAGACGATGATCAAGGAAGCCGTTTGGGTAGAAAACGGACGCGAGATCACCATCGACCGCCAGGACCGCGCTGTGCCCGGCAAGAAGACTGCGCAAGAGCGACGATCCGGTCCTGGCCATTCGCGCGCTTCTGGAGGAGAAGCTGCGGCCGCTCGGCGATTATTACCAGGCGATCGTGTTTCCCGACCAAGGAGGGAAGTCGGGATCGCCTGATCGTGTGCCCCGCCGATAATCGCTGGCCCGATGGTGTCAACGACCGACGAGAGATTGCAGACACCCAGAGATTGCAGGCACCCAGACGGTACCGTTTCCATGATCGAGAGAACCACGCGGTGTGCACAGGGTCATCCACTCGCGCAGCCAGCGCGCGGCATCTGGATGCCGATTGAACGCGCGACCCCCGAAGGCCCGCGAACGGAATCAGCCAGGCGTTCTCGGCACTGCTCGCCTGTTTCGGCGGATCGCAGTACGGCGCGATCCACACACTCGCCGGCACGCGGCCCGCGCATGGTCATGCTTCGAGACGCAAAAACGCAGCCGGCCCTGAACTCAGATTGGCCGCCGCGCGGCATCAATCCGCTTGCTTAGACAAAAGCGGCTTGAGCGGCCGCCTTTCCCTGAAACCATCGTCGCGAGCAACCCGGCGCGGCCCGCGCGAGCGAACTCGCGCGACCGGCCGCTTGCTTGAACATGCGGCCGAATTCGCGCACCGTCTTCACCCAATTCGATCGATCGAGCCCCAGCCGGTCGAGGATCGGAGCCAGGTTGTCCGGGATTGCCCCAGACTTGCTCTGATGGATCTCCCGGCCGGTCCAATCGAGCAGCATGACGTACTTTTGGGTGTCGATCGGCAGAAACCCCTGGTCCGACGCACGAGCACGCAGACCTCCCGGTGACTGAGCGACGAGTGGGATAGGCGGCAGGGCGTCGCCGGAAGTGAAAGGTGCCGCACAAACCTCTGGCTCGTGACGATTGGGAACTGTTGGGTCCGCGGTTGAAGCCGTTTCTTGCGGTGAAGACAGCGACTGCTCGGCGCGCGGCATTGTGGATACCAGGTCCGTCTCTTGCAGTGTCAATTCGCAAAGCCAGGGTTCGGGATGACCGCAAGTGTCGATACCGCTCTCCTCGCGCGGTGACGACGGAGCGGCCGAATGTTCGGCCAGGCTACGGATGCGGTCGAAGCCCGACGTGAACTGCGATTCCTCGGGAGTGGCCACGATCCCAGCGCGGACCGGATTGAGATCGACATATACACTACAAGCCAGTAGTGCAGACTCGTCGAGCAAGGGCTGTGATTTGAACCGGCCGGCCCAGAATCTTCCGAACGAGCCCTCCTCGCGATTGGCCTTGCGGGCGACCCATTCGCACAAGCACCGCATGAACCAGGAAAGGCTCGCGAGCCGCGACCGCAGAATCGCCAGGCGATCGGCATCAGCGGCGAGCATGTCCAGGTCGTGGCGGTCCGGCTCACGTGGCTCGCCAGTCCGCTCGTCGCGCTGGGGAAAGAGCGTGCGCCATCGGATCGCGACCTCAAGATCGGACCACTCTCGGGCGACGTCGGGGCGATTGCGAAGTACGATGTGTAAGTGGTTGCTCATTACGGCATAATCGCAAACGTCAACGCCGAAAAGCCCTGCAAGCTGGCGAAGCCGGTCGAGAACCCAGTCCTTCCGGTGGCTATAATCCTGCCCCGTGTACGAGTCGGTACCGCAGAGGAACGCTCTTCGAACGCAGCGAGCGATGCAGTGGTAGACGCCAACACGGTCTTCATCGACAATGTCGCGGCGAGCGTAGGCAGGCATGAGCGGCTCCGGGTGTGGGCAGGTGCGCGACCCAAGCGTTGTGTTCGTATTAACAGCAGTGGACACAATAGCACAACCCTCCGGATTGTCAAGCATCCGGAGTAAGAAACTTTCGCCCAGGTTGCGATGCGTAGGGCGAGCGCATACGCCGACGCGAACTATCGCGCGTTGCCATGATGCTTGCGACACCGCCGGGACCGCGTTCCTATCAGGACAAGGCGAACCATGGGTGTCTGCGTTTCTTTCTGAATTCGTTGCACATTCTGCGCATGTCGGCAGGCAGTGACCCAAGCGCCGACTGCGTCAGCGACATCATGGAGCGACAGGTTAACCACATGGTGCGCCTGGTGGATGACCTGTTGGAAATATCGCGCATCACGGGCGGCAAGATCGAGCTGCGCAAGGAACCGGTGGAGCTGGCTGCCATTGTGCGCGGAGCGGTGGAAACGAGCCAGCCGCTCATTGACGGCGCCTGCCACCAACTGGCCATGGCGATCCCGCCGGAACCTCTGACCTTGGAAGCAGACGCCGTCCGCTTGACTCAAGTCATCGCCAACCTCCTGAATAACGCGGCGAAGTACACCGACGCGGGCGGGCAAATCTGGCTGACGGTCCGGCGCGAGGGCGAAAGCGTGGCGATCTCGGTGCGGGACAACGGCAGGGGAATCCCGGCGGACATGCTTCCGTATGTATTCGACTTATTCACGCAGGTAAACCGTTCCTCCGATCGGGCCCAGGGCGGCCTGGGGATCGGGCTGGCGCTGGTGAAGAGCCTCGTCGAAATGCATGGGGGCAGCGTCAAAGCGCACAGCGAAGGGCTCGGCAAGGGAAGCGAGTTCGTGGTCCGGCTGCCGCTGGCGGCCAGCCCCCGCTTGGCCCGCAGGGCAGAACCGGAGCCGAGGCCGTCCACCGTGCTCGCCGCACGCCGCGTCCTGGTCGTCGATGACAATCGCGATGCGGCCGAGAGCTTGGGCATGCTGCTCAGACTGCTGGGCGCCGACGTGCGCGTCGTCTACAACGGTCCGGATGCCCTGGAGGCACTCACAGCGTATCGGCCGGCTGTGGTGCTTCTGGACATCGGCATGCCGAACATGGATGGCCACGAAGTGGCACGGCAGATCCGGCAACGTCCTGAATTCCAGGACGTGACGCTCATCGCGCTCACCGGATGGGGGCAGGAGGAAGATCGCCGGCTATCCCAAAGCGCTGGATTCAATTACCACTTGATCAAACCCGCCGACGCCAGCGCCTTGCAAACGTTGCTCATGTCTCCTGAAGATCGCGAGGAGGGCCACGGAGGGAAACCGGGACGGGATTAGTCTGCCCGCGGCGGAAACCGGGACGTGAACCTGAGCGTCGTGATTCGTCAATCTTCGATTGGGGGCCGGAGGATTGGAGTCGGACCGACGCGCGACAGGCCCGCGGACACGACAATCCGAATGGACCGACGTTGGTGTGCCCTCAAATCGAATCGTTCGATCGGTCCTCACGTTCAAGGCCAATCCCTGCGCCTTTCGTGGTCGCCACCGGTGCCGGTTCTTCGGCCGCCGGTCGGCGGTGGCGGCATCCACGCGGGTCAAGGCTTTCCCGTCCGCGGTGTCGCTTCCCAGACCTTCGCCTCCGACTCTTCGAGAGAGCCGAAGCCCCTTGGATTCCGTTCGACCGCCGAGAGGATCCGATTCCCCTCCGGGGAGAAAGCAATCCCGTGGAGCGTCGGAATCGCGTAGACGTACGAGGTGGGTCCCTTCAGGAAGAGCACTTGCCGCCCCGTCACGGCATCCCATACTCCGACTTCGGGCTTCCCCGGACCTTGCGACTGGTTGTTCCTCAGGGAGGCCGCAATCCGGGCCCCGTCGGGGCTGAACACGACGCCCGTATAGGCGTCGCCCAGTTCCCTGACCTTGCCCGAGGCCGCGTCCCATACCACGAGCTCAGAATGGAACCCGAGGGACTCGAGCTCATCCCGGCGGCTGATCGTGGCCGCGACCTGCCGGCCGGCCGGACTGAAAGTGATGCTCAGCGCACCCGAAAACCCGGTGGGCGTCTCCAGGCGGGCGCGCTCCTCCCCCGTGATGGCATCCCACAGGTGAACTCGCGCCGGCCGCTCGGATGAGGACGCGACACCCGCGAGGCGTTTGCCATCCGGATCGAATGTCATGAGCGTGCAATCCGGGATCGTGAAGAGCGCCCGTCCGGTGGCGATGTCCCAAACCTTCGCATCAGATTGGTCTGGTCCTCCACGTCCACCGCCCGCGCCCCTCCGCCTCCGCACGGCCGCGACGCGAGTACCGTCAGGGCTGAACGCGGGATTCAGGAAGGCGATGCCCTCTTCATCGAGATTGAACAGCTCCTTGCCGTCCAGATTCCAGACGGTGAGGCCGCCCGCGGCTTTTTCCTGGCTCCTCGGGAGGTAGCTGGGGATCGTCACGTCCCGGGGGTTGGTGACATAAACGAGGCGGTCTCCGCGGGCGCTCCACACCACGGATTCGGTGCTCGGGCCCGATCCGCTGGGCGCCGTGGATCTCCTGGGGAGCGAGAGGAGCTGCCGGCCCGCCGTGTCCCAGACCTTGACGACAGGCGGGGACCCTGACGTCTTCGCGATGCAGGCAATACGGCGCCCGTCGGGGCTGAAAGCCGCCTGAAAACAATAGTCGGTCGTTTGGGATAGGGACTGAAGCGGGATGGCGAATCGCGATCTTCTGGTCGCGATGTCCCAGACTTGCAGGACATCGCCGGCCGGGTTTGTCGCGAGCGTTGCCAGCGCCCCGGCGTCGGGGCTGAAGCCTAGCCAGAGGCGCGGCCGCGATGCGAGTGCCGTCGGGGCTGAACGCGGGGCTCTGGTGGGCCTCGAAACGACCCGGGATCGCGCGAATCTCGCGCCCCGTCCCGGCGTCCCAGACATGGAGCGCCTTGCCGAGAGCAGGACTCCCGTACGCCCAGACGTGACGCGGCTGGGAAGGAGCCCTCCCGTCCAGGTCGTGCGCGGGGATGACCCCGGCCAGCTTCCGGCCGTCCGGGCTGAATACGAGGACGTCGGGGCTGTTCTCCAGCCGCTTGCCGCTCACGAGCCTCCGGCCGGTGGCCGTTTCAACCACAAATAACAGATGCTCGTGCTTTGAACTTGTCTTGTCTTTGGGGGTTTGCACGCTCAGCTTGTAGGGGCCGATCACCATGCCGGGGCATTCCTGGATCGTCCCGTGGTCCTCGGTGACTTCTCCATGGGATGGCTTCAGGAAGTCGCCGACCTGGGGGTGGGCGGCGAGCAGACGCTCGACCTGGCGGCGGACCTCCGGGTCCTTGCACTCGGCATCAAGGTACGCGGCCCGGGCCTCGGGCGTCGGCCGCTCGAGGGCGGCGTGGAAGATCGATACGACGGCGGAAAGGTCGGTCATGTTCGGTCTCCTCGAAAGGGGCTCCGAGAGACAACGCGACGAATTCCCCGCAAACCCATCACCGGGTCTTTCGATTATTTGGCCGCGGCTGCGTCATCGCCCCGAAGCTCGGCATACAGGCAGGTGCGGGCGTATCTCCAGTACCGCTCGGCGGTGGGTAGCGAGATCCCCAGCGTCCTGGCCGTCTCCGCCATCGTCAACCCCGCGAAGAACCGCAGCTTGACGACCTCGGCCCGATCCGGCCGGACGGCCGCGAGCCGGGTCAAGGCCTCGTCGAGCGCCAGGAGATCTTCGTCCGGGGGCTCGACGAGGGAACAGCCTTACTCGAGATCGATGCGCTGCTTCGCGCCGCCGTGGCGGGCTCGCCGCTTCCGCCGGACCTGCTCGACGAGGATCCGCCGCATCGCTTCCGCCGCGGCGGAGAAGAAGAGCCGGCGGTTCTCCCAGCCGCCGGCCCCCTCGCCCACGAGCCGGAGATAAGCCTCGTGGACGAGCGCCGTGGGCTCTAGCGTCTGCCCGGGTTTCTCCCGAGCGAGCTTCTGCGCCGCCAGCTTGCGCAGCTCCTCGTAGACCAGCGGCAGCAACTGCTCGGCTGCACTCGGGTCGCCATGTTCGATGGCGCTCAGGATGCGGGTTATGTCATTCATCGCTGTCATGATACCTGGTTCGCACAGAATCCTCGATGAGTCCCCCTCCATACGTAGATCGACTTCGCGCCGGGCAGGCCGGCTGCACCTGAGGCCGGCCGTTTCCGCAGCGGCGAGCGCCCGATACCGGGAAAGAAGTGCGGCCCCGGGTAAGAACCCCAGAGATCGGAGGAACTGGCGGCGGGATGTGTGTCTCATGCGGCGGTGGCGTGTTCGGGGGGTTCCAGGCAGTTCGTTCATCATAGAGCTGGGGAAATACAGAAAAAGCTCTTGACCGCGGTGTCTCGAAAACGATAAATAAAATAGACAGTCAGTCTGTCTGTCATACAAAGGACGTTGTGACCGATGAAGCTGGACCACATCACCGACGTGGAGCTTTCCATCCTGCAAGTCCTCTGGGAACGCGGGCAGGCTACCAGCCGGGAACTCACGTTCGCAATGTACACAGAAGTGACCGACGCAAAAATCGCCACGGTACAAAAGCTCCTGGAGCGGCTAGAAGCGAAGGGGTGCGTCGAGCGCAACCGCCGCGAGCGTGCTCATCGGTTTCAACCGCTCGTCAGTCACGATCAGTATCTCCGCAGCCGCCTGAAAGCTCTGGCCGACCGGCTCTGTGATGGTGCCCTGGCGCCGCTTGTCACAACGCTGCTGCGCTCCAAGGCGATTTCGCGCAACGACCGTGAGCAGCTTCGCAAGCTCATCAGCGAATTGTGGTCGTAGCAGCAGACCGGCGCGCGTGACTCAGGATTCGCGAGGACTGTCATGCACATCTTCTGGGAAACCATCGTCAGCAACTCGCTCGTGGTTCCTGTCCTGGCCATGGCCCTTGTCCTCCTGGGCCGGACTTGGAAAAACCCTGGGGGGTTGCATGTTCTCTGGGTGATGGTGCTCTTGAAGTTCGTCACGCCACCGCTCGTCATCCTCCCTGTCCCCTTGACGGTCAACCTCCCGCTTGCCGCGCCCGACCAGCAGAAAGCCGGGCCGCGCGTTGCCGAGCGGTCACCTGTCGAGGTTTCCAGAGAAAACGAGAATGCTTCCGCCGGCCCCAGCCGGCAGGAAGAGCGCGAATCGGACGATCGAGAAAGTCCTGGGAGTGTGGCCCCGGTCGACGTCGCCTCCGCCGTTGCGGGCCGGCAGGGGCTGTCGTGGATGGCCGTCTTGACCTGGAGCTGGGTCGTCGGCAGCGTCCTGTTCGCGTCAGCGCAGGCTTGCCGCATCGTTCGCCTGCGAAGACTGCTGCGTAGTGCTCTCCCTGCTAACCCCGCCATCCACCGCATGGCGGAAGAGGTTGGCAGACGGCTCGGGCTAAGCTGGACGCCCGAGATTCTGATGGTATCTGCTCGTCTGTCGCCCATGGTCTGGTCGCTGGGCGTCAGGCCCCGCTTGGTTCTTCCCTCCTCGCTGTTCGCGCGGCTAGACGCGGCAGCCCAGGAGGCGATTGTGGCTCATGAACTGGCTCACATTCGCCGCCGGGATCACTGGGTCCGCCTGCTCGAACTGCCCATCACCACGCTGTTCTGGTGGCATCCCGTGGTCTGGTGGGCCTGCCGCGTGATCCGAGAACTGGAAGAAGACTGCTGCGACGGCATGGTCCTGAGCGCAGTGCCCCACGGCGGCAGGGCTTATGCCACGGCCCTGGTCGATACGCTCGATTACCTTTCGGAACGGTCGATGGCCCTGCCGCCCGCAGCGACCGGCGCGAACACGCTCGTCACGTTGTCAAGGAGAATCAAGATGTTGAGGAATCCGGTCCCCGTCAGGTCGCTCACGGTCGGTCGCCTCCTGGTCTTGCTGGCCGTGGCAGCCGTCCCGATGGCCGTGACCTTCGGCGCCCGAATTCGCGCGGCCGATCATCGCGTCCTTTCCGGGGATCAAGAGCGATTGAACCAGCCTGTCGGCGACGAGCGGGGGCCGGATCGCGGACAAGATGCCCTTCTGGCGCAGAAAAGCGACAACGGAGGAACGAGCCCACCAGCCGCTGACAAGCCGGCTGGAACGGACAAAAAAGCAAAGGAGAAGAAAACTGTGAACCACTCCCTGGACACATGGCGGATGAGCATGAGTCTCCAGGCCCCGGGCCTTGCGATACACGCAGTGCAATGGGCCATCCTCGACAACGACGCCGTCCCTGGCTTCGAGGCCCGTACCAAGAAGACGCAGTGGATTTACCGTGAGCAATTGAGAAGGGCGGAAAGCGAGGCCGCGAGGGATGAGACACGCCAAGAATGGATGACGTTGCAGTGGGACTCGGCTTTCAAGGAAATCCCGGGAGATCGTCTCAATCTGCTGACGTCAGGTACCCACGATCCGATCAAGTCGAACGGACCGGACGGCAAGAAATGGATTGCGACCAAGGTTGTGACGGCCAAGGGGAAACCGATGTGCTGGTGCATCCCGGTGGAAGTGAAGTATGGCGCAGAGATCCAGGTGACGCTGACGGATAAGAATGTGTTTGACCTGGGATCCGCTTTCGATCGCACACTCCAAGAAGCTGCGGCCTCGTCAGAGAACAAGAACAAGGAGGAGTGGCTACGCTCGACCTGGGTGATCCAATTGAATCTTCGGGTCCCCGGCTCAGCGCCCTTCGAAGTGCCCTTTGCCATCTTCGATCAAGACCCGGTCCCTGGCTTCAAGGCATCCGTCAAGAAAGCCGGCCGGCTGTTAAACGAAGCTGTGGGAGGAGAGGAAGCCCGAGTCGCGATGGCCGCGGCCTGGGCTACGGTCTTCAGGAAAGTCACCGGGGATCAGCTCGATCAGTTGCCATCAGGCGGCTCTCTCTTTTGTTCCTCGAACAGGTCGGATGGCAAGAAATGGATCGTGACCAAGGTCGTTCAGATCAAGGGAAAACCGGTCTGCTGGTGCGTTCCTGTGGAGGTGAAGACCGGCAAAGAGATCAATGTGACACTGACCGAGGACAATGTGTTCGATCTGGGATCCGTTATTGACAGCACCCAGCGCGAATCAGGTCCAACGGAATGATGTGCGTGGTGCCGCGCTGACCGCCCCTCGAGCGGAGTATTGCGCGCGTCGGTTGCATCGTCCCGGGGTGTGTCGGACCGACGTGCGCATGATCATATCGCGTTCTTCATGGCGCCATTGACGCGATCGGCCTCGCCGCGCGCGACGCCACGTGATCTGCGAGTGAGAACTCGCCGTCCCATTGTACTCGTGCCGCGTTGACGTTCTAATCTGGTGAGCCGTATCCGGCGCATCTTCCGCGCGCACGTCGAGGGGGTTGCCCCGGGATCCTTTCTCTCGAGGAGCGTCTCCATGAGCGACCAACCATCTCTTCAAAGCCCCGGCCCTTTGCGGAAGTTCCTCCCGGAGGTGAAGCCGCTGGAGAGCCGCTTGTTGTTGTCCCGCCAGGTGAGCTTCCCTGATGGCGCCTCGATCATTTTCCCGACGTTCCTCCATCTTCCCCGGACAGGAGGCGTCTCCGAGCAGAGTGGAACGATCCTGGGCATCGGCGTCGGCCAGCGGACGACCAACACCGTGCACGTAACCGATGACGGCCAGGGGGGTATCCAGGCCGAGTGGAATCGTGGTCCCGTCCACTCGTTCACCGGCATCATGGCAAGCGTCATCCAGACCGAGAGATCGCGGATCAACCAGATCACCTTCAACCTGACCAGTCAGCGGACGAGTCCGACGGCCGTCGCGGTCGGATTGCAGGTTCCGACGGACGCCGTTCTCCCGAGCGAGGGTGCAATACCGCAGAAACTCATTGACCTCAACGCCCGTCGAACAAGCGGTGCCGCCGTCCAGTCCGGCTCCGTCCTGACCGTCACCGTAAACAAACGCACGACCAATACCGTGGCGATCAGCGATAGCGGCGATGGCGCTATTGCGGTGGAGTGGAACGGTGGTGCCGTCCACTCCTTCGCGGGGGTCGCCACGATCGTCGTGGACACCAAGAACGCTCGGAAAGACCTGGTGGCTCTCGACGATGCTACTGATTGATCGGGTCTCGCGCGGCCAGCCGGTTCTCCCAGATGCCGACATAGGCCGCCTCGAGGGCGCGGGCCAACCGTTGTGCGTCCAAGAGCGGCGAGCGACTCATGCGCTCCCGTAATCCTGAGCGTAGATCGGCCAGGCGCTCGAGGTCGCCGGCCAGCTCGGTCGCGATCCGCACGTAGTCTTCGAGCGTCTCCGCGACCAGCTCGTCCAGGCCGACGGTGCGCAGGAAGCGGACTCCCTCGCGCGAGACGTTCATACGGCCGGCGTGGCTGATCACGGGCACGCCCATCCACAGGGCATCACACGTGGTGGTCACGCCATTGTAGGGAAACGGATCCAGGGCGATGTCCACGGCGTGGTACAGCTCGAGGTAGGCGAACTGGGTCGCCGTGAGGCCTGCGAAGCCCAGCCGCTCCGGGGCGATGCCACTTGCCGTGAGGAGGTCGCGGATCCGTTCCTCGGCCGAGCGACCGGCCCCGGTGCGGAGCAAGAGGCGGGAACCGGGAACAGCCGCCAGCGCATGCGACCAGACGGCCAGGACCTCGTCCGAGACCTTGGCCGGGTTATTCAAGCAACCGAATGTGATCTGGCCGGACCGCCGGGCCGGCGGCTCGGGGCGTACCTCCGGCGCGGGGCCAGGTGCGTAACAGAACCCGCACTCGGGCAAGCGGATGAGCGACTCCTGGTAGTGTGCCTCCGACAGGCCCGGGGGATCGGCGTGAGCGTCCGTGATGTAGTAGTCCATGGCCGACAAGCCGGTCGTCCCCAGGTAGCCCAGGTAGGACATCTGGATTGGCGCCGGCTTGCGGGCGAACGCCCGTAGCCGGTTCCCGCCGGTATGACCGGCCAGGTCCACCAGGATCTCGATTTCGTCCTGGCGGATCCGCTCGGCGGCCTGCGCGTCGGAGAGCCCGACCAGCGAACGCCAGCAGTCGGCGTAGCCCTGGAGGCGTCGGGTGACCGCGTCGGGTCGCGAGACGTCGGCGTAGCAAAAGATCTCGAAGCGATGACGGTCGTGGGCGGCGATGATCGGCTCCAGGAAGGAAACGACCGGGTGCTCCCGGAAGTCGGCCGAGACGTAGCCGATCCGCAGGCGTCGCCCGGCCGAGGACCGGGTCGGGCGCTGCTGGATGGCTCCGGCCAGGGGCTCCGCGTGCTGACGAGCGTAACGCCGGGCTTCGACGAGGATCTCCCGAGCGTCGGCGCCGGGCACGTAGTGCATGGCCAGGAGCAGGTTGCTATGGGCGGGTGCGTCATCCGGGCGTGAGGCCAGGGCCTGGCGGTAGTAGGTGATGGCTTCGGCCGCGCAGCCCTGGTCCTTGCAGGCATTCGCGAGATTGGTGAGCGCCCCAAAATGGTTGGGATCGATCCGCAAGGCGTGCTCGAAGGAAGCCATGGCCTCATCGGGCTCCCCTTGGGCGCTGCACGCCAGGCCGAGGTTGTTCCGGGCGTCCACCAGGTCGGTCCGGAGCTGGATCGCCCGCTCGAAGCGCAGCCGCGCCTCCGCCACCCGGTCCTGGTTCAAGAGCGCCAGTCCGAGATTGTTGTGCGCCTCGGCCAGGTCGGGTTCGAGGTACAGCGCCTGCTCGAAACTGAGCCGCGCCGCCTCCAGTTGGCCCAGGGCCATCAACGCCAGCCCCATGTTCGAGTACGCCCCGACGCAAACCGGCCAGAGCCGCAGGGCCTGCTCGTAGAGGGCGACCGCTGCTTCTGGCTCGCCACGATGCATCTGCATGGCGGCCAGTTCGGCCAGCAGACCGGGATCCGTCGGACGCAACCGCGCGGCCCGCTCGTAGCAGGACACCGCCTCATCGTGCTGGCCGAGGCCCCGCAGCGCACGGCCCAGGTTGAGCCACGCCTGGTCGAGCTCGGGCTGGAGCTGGACGGCCCGGCGATAGCATTCGACAGCCTGGTCGTACTCGCCCAGCACGCCCAAGGCGTCGCCCAGGTGGCAAGTCGCCACCGGGTCGTCCGGCCGAAGTTCAAGTGCGCGGCGGAAGCAAAGCACGGCCCCATCGGGATCGCCCTGGCTGATCCGGACGATGCCCTGGTTGTGGTGCGCTTCCGGGTAGTCGAGGCGGAGTCGCGTGGCGGCACGCAAACAGTCGAGCGCCTCATCGAGCTGGCCTTGCTGTATCAGCGCGACTCCGAGATCGTTGGAGAGGACCCCGTCCGCGGGGCGCAGTGCCAGGGCGCGGCGCAAGCTGGTCACGGCCTCGTCGGACTGGCCGAGGGCCTGGCAGACACGTCCGAGCCCCGCCCAAAGCTCGGCATCGCCGGGCTGGTTCCGGAGGGCCTCCCGATAGAGCTGCTCGGCCTGGGCCAGGGCGCCGAAGCGTTGGAAACGGGCGGCGAGAACAGGAATGTCGGCTGGAGAGATCATGGCAGCGCCCGGCGCGGGCCTCCCGAACAAAGCCCAGACCACGGGCCAGCTATTCGGTCCTCGGCAAGCTGGTCCGCCCAAGTTGTTGTCGTCAGAGAATAACACGGCCCTGCGCCTTGACGCGACGTCATCCAGCTCGGTAGCCTGACGGGCGCTTTTACCTCCGACCGCTCGTCGCCCCAGACGTTCTCTGCGAATCGACATCAGCCGGACCGGTGAGTCGACGACGTTCGTCGGTCCGGGCGGAAGTGGAACGGCCCGCAGGTCCTAAAGGGCTGCACCGGACGGTCAAAGGCCGGCGTCCTTCCGCATCAGCGAGGTGCAATAGAACGACTTCTCACGAGATCATATCTATCAGGAGTCCTGCCTTGTCCATCCTCTCTCGCCACTTGCGTCTTGGCCGGGCCTTGATCGCCGCGCTGACCCTCGCAGCCATGCTCGCCAATTCCCAGAGAGCCTTCGCGTGGAAGCCCAAGACGCACGCCCATCTCGCGGAGGTCGCCTACCGCGACGCCGTCGATGACGGCCTCGTTACGATCTACGCGACAGATTACAAGGGCGGGGCGATCCGAAGGCTGCGCGGCAACAACAACAAGATCGTGATCGGCACTTACCGGGTCTATCCGCCGCTGCTAGAGGCGCTGCGGAAGTACCCCGCTCAGTTCCGCGCCGGCGTGCTCGGTCCTGACGCGTACCCCGACATCGCCACCGGCCAGCAGATCATCCACCCGGCCGGCCAGAGGACTAACGGCGAGACCGAGGTTGACCTGAACCGGCGCGGCCCCGGCCCCGACCCCTGGCTCGCGCATCTCTGGGCCAAGGCCTACGCGTCGTCCGGCACGCCCGACTCTACTGATCCCTGCCGTGCATTCGTAGCCGGCTACCTCACTCACGCCGCCGGCGACATCTTTGGACATACGCTTGTGAATCATTACACAGGCGACGCGTTCCACTTTTCCCCAAAGCCCGAGAATGCGATCAAGCACGTCGTCCTCGAAGGGTACGTCGGGCTGAAGACCCCCGACCCCAACTACGATGCACGGATCGACGAGGGCGTCGCCGAGTTCATCTACCGGAACATGATCGACGCCACGCCGGGGTCGCACCTTGCAACGCGACTCCTCACCGGCGAGAACGCCAAGTTCTCCGTGCCGGCGATCTTCTGCGAGATCCGCCGCTCCCTGGAAGCCGATATCAAGCGTTACTACGACACGAAGACGGATTTTCAGCGCAGGATCGATCGCGGAAACATCCTCGAGAAGGCCAAGTTGGGCATCGAGCTGGCGGCTTTTGTCACCGCGAACGGGCCACGCGTCACTTATGAGGAGCACTGGCGTGATGACATCACTGATGGGCTGAAGGCATGGCCGAGGGTGAGCCATGAGGTGGCGAAGGCTCTCTTCTACAACCCGCAGAACAAGACCGACCTCGACCGAGTAAAGGCGATCATCGACGACTACGCCAACCAGCATCTGCTCTCCATGCTGGGTGCACCCGACTTCGTGGGCGCCACGCGCGCGATTGTCGGCAATTGGATCGACGCCATCCTGAACGCTCTCGCCATCCCGGCAATCAAGCAGGCCGTCGCGGATCTGAAGAAGAACCTGTACGACTTCTTGCTCAAGAGCGCCCTCGGCATGTCGAGCGATGAGCTGAAACGATTACTGGGCAGTCCCGAGACTCAGTTCGACCCGGTGATGACTGACCCGGCCTTCTTCACCGAAGGCGGGACCAAGATCCGGCGGGCCGATTTCGATCAGAACGAGTTACACCTCACAGGCCCGACCTTTGACTACGAGCGGGTGCCTGCTGCGTACAACACGGTCGTCCTCACGAAGCTGCTGATGATGGAACCGGCCGAGGTCAACCGCCTGATGCAGGATACAGGCCGGGAGTTCTTGCTGGAATTCCACGTCAATGATCCTCTGATCAGAAGCAAGCACCTCTACGAGACGTCAGAACTTGTTGAGGCATTGAAGATCCTCAAGATTCCGGTCCCGGTGCTGGCGCAGCCGAACGCAGTCCTCGGGTTCGCCATGACATTGGACGGCAGCAACCAGTGGAGCGCTAACCCTGGCAAGCTGGTCGCGGCCGGGAACATCGACTTCTACCGAATGATCTTCATGCGGCAGTCCGGTGAGAAGCCCTGACTGCCGGGTCGTGATCGTCACGGCTAGGAGCCGGGCTTGTCGTCTCGGAACAGCCGCTGGGCCACTAGATACAGGTCGTTCTTCCAAACCGGCCAGGTGTGTGCTCCGGAGTCGACGTGCCAGAGGTGCGGCACCTTCTTTTCTTCCAGGCTGGCGTGGAAGGTCTTGCTAGCACCCATGAGACGATCTTTGTCGCCGCAGGATAGCCAGAGGAGGCGAAGCTGCTTGGTGGCGGTCGCTGGATCTGAGACAAGCGCGCCGGTATCGCCGAAGAGCGCGGAAGAGAAGCCGCCGATATAGGCAAAGCGGTCCAGGTGCCTCAGGCCGATGGTCAGTGCCTGGCCCCCACCCATCGACAGCCCCGCGATCGCCCGGTGCTCGCGGTCTGTACGCACGGGATAGTGCGATTCGACATAGGGGATGATGTCCTTCAACAGGTCGTTTTCAAAGCCGCTGATAAAGTTGCCCATCCCCCGCTGGCGGCCACCCGGAGCGCGCGGGGCCGGCATCAGACGATTGAGGCCGGCGGCGAGTTGTTTCTCGTCCAGTTTGCCGGTATCGAGGTCTTTGTAGAGGGCCTCGGCGGCGGCGAGGAACTCTTCCCGGGACACGATGCCGTTCTTGTCGGCATCGGCTCGCTTCATGATCGTCCCCGCAAGGACCGTGCCCGGCCTCGGCCCTTGGACAGAGCCGTTGGGCATGACCACGATCATGGGGACGATCTTCTTGTCGGCGAAGAGATTGTCGAGAATGAGATTGGCTGCACCGGTCCTGGTCCAGCCGCCTTCGTTATCACCGGCGCCGTGCAGCAGATAGAGGACCGGGTATCTGGTGGCCTTCGAGTAGCCGGGCGGCAGGTAGACCATCATCTTGCGTGTGTCGCCGACCGATTTCGAGTCATACTCCGCCATCTCAACTCCGCCGCGCTCGATACCGTCGCGCCGGCTGGCGAAGCCGCTCGGTGCCGGTTCGAGTTTCGTGTCCGTTTGGCCCGACACGTGTCCCACCGGATCGAGGAAAACGACAGCGCTCCAGACCACGAGGTGGCAAAGGAACCGTTTCATCAGGATCTCCTCCCCAGCAAAGGCAACGATGGACACCAGATACTAAAGCGTTTTTTTACGTCGCGTTGTCCCGATCCCATGCGACTCTTTGTGAAAATGGCAGCCAAACCTCGGCAATGCCCGAAGTGTAGCAGGATCTGCTCGATCAGCGTAGCTCGCCATCATTCTATTCCGGTCAAAGGGCTCCGATGCAGCAATCGACAAACGGCGCCATGCATGTCCCGTGATCAGTGGGGGCTATTTCGCCGCTCGCCAGGCGGCTATGTTGGGGTCGTCGAAACCATTCCAGACGACGAGCTTTTGCGGAGCATCCCGATGAGCCGGCTCGATCGACGAAAAGCGCTTCCGTGGACCGCCTTCGCGCTTCTGGCCCCGGCATTTCTCCTCTCCGGCGCGAATCCGGACGAGGCTGGCTTCAAGCCCATCTTCAACGCCAAGGACCTGACCGGCTGGCGGGTCGGCAAGACGGATCTGGCCGGCAAGACAGCCTCCGACGACGGCAGGTTCGCGGTCAAGGATGGGATTCTCGTGATCACGGGCTCCAAGGACAAGCCGCCGAAGATGACCGAGATCGACACGGTGGAATCGTATGACGGCGATTTCGTCCTTCGCCTGGAATTCCGCGCCTCCAAGGATGCGAATAGCGGCCTGCACCTGCGCGACAAGGCCTTTGCTCACCAACTCCAGATCCGCGACTATCCACGGGTTGGCCCGTACAAGACGCTCAAGAATTACAGGGACGGCGACTGGAACGCGATCGAGGTGACCGTTACCGGCAACAAAGCCCGGTGCACGTGCAACGGCGAGCTCCTCGAAGCCGCCCTCAAGATCCCCGCCAAGGGACCACTGGCCTTGCAGTCCGAGATCAACGTGATCGAATATCGCAAGATCCGGATCAAGAAATCGAATTAGAGACGTTGCGGCGCCTGCCGCACCCACTCATCTTTGCCGACCGGAACAACCGCCGCTGGAACGCTCAACCCGGCTGCGATCACGGTGTCCACTGTCTTACTTATTCGCCTCGCTCTTGTGGACCTGGCCGCCCTTCATGACGAACTTCACCCGCTCAAGCTCGGAGATGTCCGCGAGCGGATCGCCATTCACGGCCACGATGTCGGCGTACTTCCCCGGCTCGACCGCGCCCAGATCAGCCGCAGCCTGAAGCAGCTCGGCGGCGACGACCGTGGCGGACTGGATCGCCTGCATCGGCGTCATCCCGTATTGAACCATGTATGAAAACTCTTTGGCCTGGTTCTCCGTCCAGGAGTACCCGCCCGCATCGGTCCCGTAGGCGATCTTGGCCCCCTTGCTGACCGCCAGCCCGAACGCCTTGCGCTCCAGGTCAAGCATCGCCTTCCAGATCGAGTTCCCGGCGGCGGCCCGCCCCTCGGCCACGTACGCGGTCACGTAGATGGTCGGGCACCAGTACACACCTTTCTCGACCATCAGGTTGATCGACTCCTCGTCGAACCCATCGCCGTGCTCGATCGTATCCACGCCCGCCTTCAGGGCCGCCATGATTCCGTCCTTGCCGATTGCGTGGGCGGCCACCCTGCGGTCGAGCCGGTGAGCCTCCTCGACGATCGCGCGCATCTCCTCCTCGGTGAAGTTGACCTTGCTGCGGAGCTTGCCGCGTTCCAGGTAATACTTGCGATCGCAGTAGAATTTGATCCAGTCCGCCCCGTACTTGACCTGCCCCCGGACCGCCTTGCGGATCTCGTCGGGGCCGTCCACCACCTGTACTCCCTCCGGAACCTTCAGCTCCCAGGAGTACCCGAGCAAGGGATACATCCCCGTCGCCGAGAAGGCCCTGGTCGAGACGAACATGCGAGGCCCGGGAATGATGCCCTTCTGGATCGCGCGTTTCACGTCCACGTCGGCGTACATCGCCCCCTCCGTCTCGAGGTCCCGGATGGCCGTGAACCCGTTCAAGAGAGCGGTGCGGGCGGCGACCGTGGCCCGGATGGTTCGGTAGGGGATCGACTCCTTGAGCAGTTGCTCGTCGTAGTCGGGCTGGGTGATGTCGCCCTGGAGCAAGACGTGGGTGTGGGCGTCGATCAGGCCGGGCAGGACGGTGGCCCTGGCGAGGTCGATGACGGCGGCGTCCCTGGGGGCCGACTTGAGGATCTCATCCGCCTCGCCGACCGACTTGATCCGCTCGCCCTCGACGAGTATGCCCTGATTGGTCAGCACCCGGCCGGCACGGACATCGATCAAGCGCCCGGCCTTGATGAGGGTGGTCTTCGGGGGCTTGCTGCCGTCCTCGGCGCGGCCGAAGCCGCTGGTGATCACGATGACGGGGACGAGCAGGGCCAAAGCAGTACGTCGCATGAAGAGTCCTCCGGGTGGTCGTTCTCGACGCATCAGGGTATCCGGCTGTCTGGTGGGCAGCAAGTTCTGTCTACGGTGCCCGGCGGAGCTTGACGAGCGCCCAGCCCGTGGCGCTCGATCGGAATTCGTAGTCACCCGGGGAGAGCGCGTACCGCTCTGCGCCGAAGTCACCACCCTTGTCGTAGCGAATGGTGGACTTGGGACCGGTGACCAGCCTCTGGAGGCCACCGCTTTCGGTCCTGTAGGTGACGCCGTCGACCACGTAGTTGACGGCGACACGCGTTTCCTCAGGGTTGAAGATCACCACGGAGACCTTTGCTCGCGTCGGCTTCTCGGGTGTCGAACCCGGCGCCGAGTCAGACGATGTCCCGCCGCCAGGCGCCGGGTTGACGGCAGGTACTGGCTGTGGCAGTTGAACCCGTTGTGCCGGATGGGAAGGATCATAGCCGTAGCCCGGATCCTGCGGATGGGGGACAATACCAGCGCTCACGGGGACCGGAGTTGGAAGCGGAGGCGTCGGGCCAAACCGGCGCTGGTTGTGGTCAATCGTGAGCCACCACTCGTCCCGCCGGATCTGTTCGAGATCGCGATTCGCGCGGGCGGTGTTTCCGTTCGCAATGTCCTGCTCTAGTCGGGCCTGGTCTTGCTGGAGCTGCCACCGGTCGAGTTTCTCCGCGATCCGGTACCAGGGGGCCAGCACCCCTTGTGCGCACGCAGGCCGGCCGGCGAATGACAGGAGCGGGCCTACCGACGACACAATCATGAGAATGAGTGTGTGTTTACGCATTGACGTCTCCACCACGGCGCAGGTTGATTCACCGCTCGGGTCAGGACCCATTCCCTCCAGACTTACTGGCCGAGGGCGCACCGGTCGGCGCCGGCAGCTCGTTCTTCGGGACGAGATCCGGGAGCGCCTCGCTTACGTCTTCCCGCGTGGCTCGCTGGAGCTTGACCAGTGACCAGCCCGCGTCGCCGGATCGGAATTCGTAAACGCCGGCTGAGAGTGTGTACCGCTGCTCACCGAGATCACCGCCGCGGTCATAGAGGATCGTGGACTTCGGGCTGACGGCCAGCCTTTGGTGCTGACCGCTTTCGGTTTTGTAGGCGACACTGTTGATCACGAAGTCGATGGCGGTGCCCGACGGCCCGGCGTTGACGATCACAACGGCGACGTGTGCCGGCGCTGTTGTCGCGCCTGGTGTCGATCCCGAGGCCGACCCGTCCGATGCGGGGTCCGAGGGCGCCGGCTGGGCGAGCAGGTACAGTTGTGTCGGATTGGAGGGATAATAGCCGTATCCCGGATAGTCCGGATGGGGGACCAGAGTTGCGTCGAGTGGGATCGCCTGTGGCGGATGCACCCAGGGTCCGGCGGGGAGCAACAGATCCCTGCGGATTCGCCGGCGATCGTACCAGAGCTTCCACTCGTCCCGTTGCATTCGATTGAGGTCGCGGTTCGCGCTGACGGCGTCTCCGCTATCAATGTCTTGCTGGAGATGCGCCTGGTCACGCTGGAGTCCCCACTCGTGGGCTTTCTTGATAACGAAATCGAAGGGCAGGCGGCGTGGATCCTGCGCATGCGCGGGTCTTGGCACAATTGACGCGAGCAAGATCGTCACGGAGATGATCGTACGCCTGCAGATCAGTGTGGACATTGAAGCCTCCCCCGTGGTTGCCCGTGGGAGTTCGCAACACTTGATGGTTTTCCGCGTAGGCCATAAGGTGTCATCGGACAGGTCGGCCTGCCCACTATAGAGATATGTCCTTGACTCGCGAAAGATTCTGCACTCGTCGCTCAAGACGAGGCGGACGAGTCTTGCTGGATCAGGTCCGGGCGTGTGTGTCGCGTTCATTGAGCTTCCTGCGGATGCTCTCCGACTGCAAGCAGAGCGCGGCGCAGGTTGATGAGCGCCCGCTTACCTGCCGCCGCAGCGGCCGTGGGATCGCGTCAAGTGGCATCCGTTCCGCCTTCGGAGCCGATTCCCCCCTTCACGTCGCGCCGGGACATCCCCCGGAGGCGCGCGGCGCCGCCAGTGCTTCTGCGTGCGCGACGTCGAGCCGCTGTACCTCCTGCGCCAGGGCCTGGTACTCAGCCAATTCCTCGCGCGTCAGACTTCCACGCTCGCTCCGGACGATCAGCTTCTTGAGGCGGCGCTCCGCCGCCGCCGGCAGCCGGACCTTGGCGGTCCGGACCAAAGTCGCCTCGTCGGACCTCTCGTTCTCCTGATCTGACCGACGCGCGGCCATGCGGCGCTCCAGCGCGCGCATCTGCGCAGGCGTGAGGCGATCGACCGCCTCAAGGAGTTGTTGCAGGCTGAGGGACCCGGGTGCCGGAGGCGGTGCCATGACGATTCTGCATTCACTTCCGTGCCATCTTACACCACTACCTCCGACGTGTGAACTCCGGCAACTGTCGAGACTTGGCCGCGACCCGCGCACGGACCCTTTCGGACCTCTTGGCGGGCATGTCGTCCCCTGTTTCGGCCGGGGACACGACCCGAGGCTGCATACCGCTGCGCCGGCATCTCGCTCACATGGACGAGATCCCCACCCATGCCCGTCTGGGACACGTTGCCTCATCAAATCCCGCCGTCACTTCGACGGCTTCCGGCGTGGCGGCTTCTTCGCACCATCCGACTTGATGATGAGACTGCCCTTCCCCTTGGATGGCAATGGAACCCTCGCCTGATCAATCGTAGCGGCGATCAGCGCTTCCACGTCGGGATGTGCCAACTGGCTGGCCGCCTCCACCTGGATGAAGCGAGTCTGCTTTCCCGATCCCCGCAGAAGCCGCTTCGGGTCGGGCAGCTGAGGTCCCTGACTGAAGTACAGAGATACACCGGTGGCACATGCGCGGATCGCCACGATGGAATCGATCCCTCGGTCCGCCGGCGAATAGCCGATGACGAGGGCGTGACTGTAGTCGTACGCCAGCTCGTTGGCGGTCGGGAATCGCTTACGCACAGCAGCCCGGACCGATCGAAAGAGCTTCTGATTCTTCGGATCAAGCTTGTCGATGTAGGCCCGGAGCTGGGCCTCCGGCGTACGTTTCTTGCTATCGGGCTTCACTGTCATCGCATCCTCCCGGTCGTGCTCAGCAGTTCCGCCTCAACTCCGCCGAACGCCAAAATTCACCTGCGAAGCGGGCCGCTGACCGGATACTCCGAGAAACCGTGACGGCCCGCCCCGTCAGGTGAAATCGTTGGTCGGCCGGGCCTCTCGCCTCGGCCTACTGAACTAACAAGAGCTTTTCTGCGGTCGGCCCGCCGACCTTGGCGCAGATTTCGTCATAGCACATTCCAGGGCGCAAACCCACTCTCGCCAAGATGGAATCCCGCCTGGGATCAGCGCAATTCGCCACGCGCATGTTTCTCCTTACCGGCTGGGTCGTGTATTTCCGCAAGGAGATGATCGACCGCGTAGCCAAACGAAAAGCTCGGCTTCGGGAGCGATTCGCATTCTTTGTGGGTCATTGGCAACTCGGCGACGGCGCCGCCCTTCTGGTAACTGAAATGCCAAGCCGGATTCTCGTGAAACGAGCATACATACTCCGGGAAATCCAATTCGCCAGGGCATACGGGAAGGTTGCCCACGATCGGATAGTCACCGCGGTAAATCGGCCGACGGTCAAGCAATTCGCCTAAAAATAAAGGGGCGTCGGTCAATTCCGCCATTGAAAGGGTTGGGCTGGGAAACGCCTTTTTGTAAAGCCGCACCAAAAGGGCACTGCCACACATACCGGCGAGAGCGCACGGGGTCACGAACAAGCCGGCACGCGCGAGGCGACGAAGGTCCAACAGGATGCGGCCATAGGCGAATGAGCCGGCGGGCAAGGCGACCTGGAATACGTCACCGGTCCGAAAGCGAATGCGTCGGGTGCTCGGTTTCGCCATCCCATTGCCCCTTCGAGCTACTTGCGCTCGGCGACCCGGTAAGTGCCCCAGCCGGCGCGGGTCAGCGTATCGTGGCGCCGGCGCGCTATGACCGAGTGCCGGTAGCATATCAAGTCACACCAGCGCGCTATCAAGGCTGCCTGCAGCGTATTGAGAGCACCGGTCAGCATATTAGAAGATATCGGCGATGCAGGTGCGGAGCAGAGCGACGGCGGTTTCGGAAAGGGCAATGGTTTGCATGGCTTCCTCCTGGCGGCATATTAGCCGGAACTCGCACCGCCGGGAATATGGATCGCCGGCCGTCCTCGCCTTATTCGTTGAACAACAGCTTGCACATCTTCCTGGCCCGCACACTTTCCGCAAATGTGCGCGTCTTCACCTGTCGGAATGCATCACGGTCGCCGGTCTGACGGAGCTTGCGCACCGCTGCAAGCAGCGGGCCCTCCCCGCCAGCTAGCTCCGTGAATTCCTTGGCTTTGGTCTCGTCGTCGGTGACCACGCGCCCGAGGACGTTTCTTTGCCCTTCGCGATCGATGAAGATACTCCGCGCCTTCATCTCGTAACCCTCCGGGAACAACTGCGCCGGTGAATTTCCATCGAGTCCGACCTGACTGCGTCCCCGTTCCGTTTGTCTCGATAAGCTCTCCGGGAAGGAGGATCTTGAACTCGTACTCGGGAGGTCCCCCCGAGAACAGGAAACCGAACGTCGAGTACAGGCCGATCATCCGAAAAACGGCTCGCTTGACCCGTTTCTCGAGCTCCTTGTCTTTTTGAAATACTTCCTCGAGCCGCTTGTTTTCTTGCTGGATTGCGCTTTGATAGCGGCGCTCCTTTCGAATCGCCTGAATGAGCGCATCAGCTTCGGCCTGAGTCACGTCAGTCCCGTCGCGGTGCCTGAAATACTGCACGACCAACCGCCCAAGAAATACATCGATCCTTCTCGCGTTTTCTCGGTCGTTGTAAGGAACGGCGAAAAGCTCCACGAGCAGCTTGCGATCGAGTCCGACGCGCTCCGCTTCCGCGAACAGGTTCTCCGTCAGCGCCGCGTCGAGCTTTCCATCCTGGTCGAAAAGGCGGTGGTGGGCCGCGGCATCGTACAAGATGACCGAGATGTTCTCCAGGAATCGCCGACCATCTATGCGAAGGTGGCTGACCAGCCGGGAAACATCGTAGTCGTTGCCGAATACTCGTTCGATCGCGCTCATGCAGCTCGGTAGATAGAGGTCGAGCAGCTCGTCCCGAGCGTTCAAGAAACCGGCCAAAGTCACGATGTTCGTGATCTTCTCGCGCCAGCGGTGTTCGACCAGGAACCCATAATCGGTTCTCTCGTAGGTCCGCTCGAGCACGCTGGCCCCGGCGTCCGGCGCATTCTCTGCACTATATCGATAGTGCTGAGGGATCTCGCGAGGACTGCGGTACGAACCGCGCGCGATGAAATACTGGCATTCCGCGTTGGACGGCTTGGAATCGGCCACTCCGGGGCGACCACTCGTTTCCGAAAGCGTCGTCCAGCGCGCGTTCCAATCCGGTTTGAGCGCCTCAGCCGGCAGGAACTTATCCTTGGGCTGCCAGATCATCCGGTCGCACGAGCCATCGGCGTTGATGGTCGTCTCGACGTAGAACGTCGCGGGTGGACAGCAGCCGGCGGCAAGAACCGCCAGCAAACAAAGACTCCTGAGCTGCAAGCCCCGCTGGCATTTCATGGTTGGCCTCCTGTCCATCTCCGTTGGCGGATCCGATCGAATCGCGATGATCGCCTGATAACGACGATCACGAACGCCGATGCACTCCGGTCACGGATTCTACATCTTCCTTCGTCAAAATTGCAACGTCGGCGATCGCGAACTCACCCGTGGCCAATTCGCCTCGATCCAATTGAATGATCGAATTCGCTGCTTGCAAGTCGGCAGAATCTTCGATTGGATCCGGCCGACCGCGGGGGGTTTTTGGTAACATCAAGATCGTTCAAGGCGGACGGGTCCGCAGAGATTTGTCGTCTGGGGGCAACTTTGAGCCGGGCCCGACTCAATTGGGGTCAATGAACGCTATGGACGTATTCACGGTCGTACTCCCTGAGGAGCACGCGCAACGGCTCCGAGAGCTGGCCCGAGAAGCCGGCATCTCCCCCGAGCAGTTGCTGCGCGACGGCGTCGAGCAGTGGCTGAGCCGCCCGAGCCGGGAGTTCGCGGAGGCCGCGGCCTACGTGTTGCAAAAGAACCGGGAACTCTACCGGCGGCTGGCGTAGCCCGATGCGCTATCTGACGACCGACGAGGTGCTGGAGCTGCACCGACTGGTTATCGCCCAATCTGGCGGAGGCTCGGGTGTCCGCGACCCTAATGCCCTGGATTCGGCCGTGGCACAGCCGCGCATGACGTTCGGCGGGGTGGACCTGTATCCGACGACAGCGGAGAAGGCCGCAGCGCTGGGCTTCTCGTTGATCATGAACCATCCGTTCGTCGACGGCAACAAGCGGATCGGCCACGCGGCCATGGAGTCGTTCCTGGTCCTCAAGGGATACGAGATCTTCGCTTCCGCCGATGAACAGGAGCGTGTGGTGCTCGATCTGGCGGCGGGTCGACTGGGCAGAGACGAGTTCACCGAATGGCTGAGCGCGCATCTCGGCGAGCGAGGTACCACGTGAGTCGCAACGGTTCAGGCCCGCACCATCAACCCCATGAGCAACAAACCCAAACGACAGACCGGATCGAACCAGCGGGCCGAGGAGCGCGTCCGGCTGCGCGTCATCTGTCTCAAGCCGCCGCCACCAAAGAAGTATGGCGCTGAGTTTGGCTTGCAAGACAACTCCACGACAGCCGAGTGGGTGATTCATGCGGGAAAGGAACGCCCGAATGGCGACATTCAGTTTGAGTGTGAGTGTCGTGTACGACAGAATCCGCGCACGCAAGCACCGAGCTTTCTTGGTCCGTTTGTGCACGGCGATGCCGCAAAGCGGTTTCTCTATCTGAGCTGGCGGCCGGCCGATTGGCGGCCGGGCCAGCCGGATCCGCCGCCCCCCGGTTGGGTGCGTCGCCTGAAGGTCCATCTCAGTACCATGACTTGGGGGCAGATTCACGAAGCGGTACGGATCGATGGCGTACTCGAGGCCACTGTGCAAGGCACAGCTCGCGACGGCGGGCCGAGCTGCGCTTCCGTGCCGCTTGTGGGCGGCGGCTGGCGTGTGCAGCCGAAATGAGCGACGATTTGGCTCCAGGCAGGCGCGCGGCACCTCAGCATGAGCAACGAACATTGAACGGGCCAGTCCGTCGTGCGACGGTTGCCGGCACGAAGGTCGCCGTGCCTTGACGCATGGAGCGTCACCGGAACGTGACCAGCGGACCAGGAGTTCCCGATGCCCAGCCTACGAAGCCGTATCTTTCGGCTGATCCTCGACGTGCGGAGGGCTTGCTTCAATTGGGACGCCCCGCTCGAGCGGTACCGCGCCCTGTTGAAACAGCAAGAACGGTTCTTCAAACCGCCCCGAGATGTCGACATCCAGCCCGTCATGGCTGGTGAGGTCCCGGCTGAATGGTTGACCCCGCCTGATGCGTCTCCCCGGTCGATCGTCCTCTACTTGCATGGCGGCGCATGGACCTTGGGATGGTCGAATATCCATCGCCGGATGGTCGCCCACCTCTGCCGGTCTGCGGCCAGTCGTGCTTTGGCAGTGAATTATCGCCTCGCGCCCGAACACCCGTTCCCCGCTGCCGTGGAAGACTGCGTGGGCGCCTACCGCTGGCTGCTCTCGAGTGGATCGCTGCCGCGGGAGATCATCATCGCGGGGGACTCGGCCGGGGGGAACCTCACGCTGGCGACGATGTTGTCGTTGCGCGATGCCGGCGACCCGCTCCCAGCCGCCGCCGTGTGCATCTCGCCGGCGACCGACCTGGAATGCACGGGTGAGTCGTTCCGGGCGAAGAAGGACCCGATGCAGACCCCGGAGTTCGTCCAGGCGATGATCCGCCATTATGCCGGCGGCCAGGACCTGCGGTCGCCCTTGCTCTCGCCGCTGTACGGCGACCTGCGCGGACTACCGCCCTTGCTCGTCCACGCCGGAGGCGATGAAATGCTCCTGAGCGATGCGACGCGGCTGGCCGAAAAGGCCAGCGCAGCCGGTGTCGAATCGAGCCTCGCCGTCTGGCCGCGGATGTGGCACGTCTGGCACCTGTTCGCGCCCGCGCTTCCCGAGGCACGGCAGGCCATCGACG
Organism: uncultured Isosphaeraceae bacterium; assembly: GCA_963781785.1. Taxonomy (GTDB): domain Bacteria; phylum Planctomycetota; class Planctomycetia; order Isosphaerales; family Isosphaeraceae; genus CAWAHD01. The sequence continues at coordinate 5,391,657 of CAWAHD010000002.1, forward strand.
CGATCGGTGTGTTCGCCCGAGACCACTTCACGCGGGGACACTCGCAATGATGATCGCAAAGCCGCGGGCGACCGTCATGCTTGGCCTCCGATTCAAGGGTCAAACGACCGCGGCCACGCGGACCGATTCCGCCTTGGACTGGAGCTTGGCCGTGATCGCATTCGCGAGCATTTCGACATCGGACACGGCTCGCAAGATCGAGTCGCCCGCAGCACCACGCGTGTAGAGCGGGGCGAGGTTTCCGATCACCGCGAGCATCTGGGTGCAGAACAGCAGATAATGATGATCGAACTTCAATGCGCCGTGGGATGGTGCCGGCTCGAGTTTATAAAGGTCGGGAGTGTAGTAGAGCTGTGTCACGTCGATGACGTGGATGAACTCGCGGAGCTCCTCGATGGACTCGAGCGCCCGCTTGCGCTTGATGCGGGCCTCCAGCGTGACGAGGAACCAGGTCCCCCCGGCGAGCAGGGCGAGAAGATTGAAGCCGGCGTCGGTGGCCTCGAAGACCTCGGTGATCGTGCCGAATTCCCAGCGCGCGTGGATATGGAAGAAGAGAAACGAGAGAAGCAGGGCGCCGGCGCCGATTGCCAGGAAGGACACCGCCCTGATGGCGCGGATCGGCGTCCGGGCCTGCCGCGCGCTCATCGGTCACATGCGCGATCCGGGCGAGCTGGACGGCGAGCTCGGCCAGGCTGCTTCCCGGCAGTCGATCGCTGACCTGGCGGGCCAGGTTCTCGGCGGTCTCAATTATCCTCGCGGGGTCAAGACGATGCTTTCCGTCGCGGTGCGCATCGGTTGGTGCGCCGGTTTGCATGCTGGATCTCCATCAGGATTGCCCGTGCCACGGGTCGCCGGCATTCTTCGGGGTGATTTGCCGCATCGTCAGTGTACACACTCGCCCGCATGTCACCCAATGTCGTCGAAGAATTGGTGGCCAACCAACGATTGTGAGGGGAAGGAGTGGCACTGGTGCAATGGTCCGTCCGGCGCGGTATCTTCGCGGGTGGCCGTCGTCCGGACCGTGAGCATCTGACAATTCTCCAGGCAACCGACGGAGGCTAGCCATGATGACCAGCTCCACGCGCTCGATGGTCCTTCGATTCGGCGAGGTTCGCCCGACCTCTCTTGCCCTCCTGTTCGCCCTGTTGATGACGCACACCGCTCTTCCGGTGTCGCTCGGACAAGCACAGGTCAGTCGGACCGGGCAGGATCGTGGCTTGCCGGTCGCCCAGCCTCGGCATCTCGAACCTGCCCAGGCAGCGGGCCCTGACGCCCCCATTCCTGTCGGCCCGGCCGAGGGCTTGACCCTCGACCAAGCAGTCGATCGGCTGGAACGCGAGAACCTGACGCTGGCCGCCATGTGGTTGGAGGTACCCCAGGCGCGTGCTGACATCCTCGCCGCCGAGCAGAAGCCCAAGTCCCTCCTGTTCATCGGCGGTGGCAAGGATGGCCTGGTCCGGCTTCGGCCATTGGATTTCGCCCCCAAGCGCTGGGCTCGTGCCCTCGCTGCCCGCCTGGCAGCGCAAGTGATCGAGGCTCAGTACTCGGATGCCGTCCGCACCCAGACCGCAAACCTCTATACCGCGTATGTCGATGTCCAGGAGGCCAAAGAGCAAGCGCGATTCGCCCGGACCGCCCTCAGGGGGGTCGAGCAGTGGACGAACGTGGTCAAAAAGCTCGGCGAGTCGGGCCGGATCGGGAAGAGCGATGTGGGCCGGACCGCGGCCATCGAGGGCCGCGCAGCGGCCGCAGCCACCGACGCGGAGTGCGCGCTCCGTAAGGCGAGGCTCGGCCTGGCAGACCTGCTGAACCTCCAGGGAGCCCTGGCCGAGCGGCTCGAAGTCAGGGACGAGCCGGATCAGCGCGAGCTGGCGCTGCCCGCCCTGGGAGTGCTGACTCGGCTCGCCTTGAGCCACCGGCCCGATCTCCGTGCGTATCGGCTCGGATTGTGGCGAGCCTATGCCGACTGGCTCCGGGCATGGGTCGACGAGTGGCCGGACTTCTACGCCCTCGGCCCGGCGAATCGGCCCGGCCGTCGGGATGCCGACGGCGGGGTAGGTGCTGTGCCGCGGGCAGCGGGCCTGCTCGTCAGCCTCCCGGACTCAGGTCATTACCGGGGAAAGATCGCACGGGCACGGATCAACGTCACTCAGTCGCGAATCGAACTGGCGCGGATCGAGCGGCAGGTCGTCCTCGACGTGCGGCACGCCCACCTGGAATTCACGCACAGCCTGGAGGCCCGACGGCGGCTGAGGGAGGCGGCGTTACCTTCCGCCAAGTCGGTAAGAGACGATGTGTTCCGGCTATTTCAGGCCGGCGAGGCGGAGATCCAGGATTGCCTGAGCGCTCAATCAGAGTACAACACGGTCGTTCAACAGTACCTCACGGCAACCATCCGCCACCGTCGTGCGGCGCTGGCCCTGAACACAGCCGTCGGCAAGCGGGTGCTGCTCCTGCCGCCGTGATATCGAGCTCCTTCTGACTTGGGGGAGATAGCGCGCCCAGCAGAGCTCCCGGCCGGTTGTAGGGGGCATGCCAAATCCATTCCAAGTGACGCGGCAAAAATGATTGTACTGTAGGTCGGGCTTACCAGCCTGACGTCCCCGAGAGTCAGGCTGGAAAGCCCGACCTACAGCAATGCACGTGCGGGACCCGCGCGGCGACGGTTCTCGCGGTGAATCGGGTCGTTGAAAAAGAAAACATGCGTCCGGGCACAGCTACTTCCTTGGAGGAACGAGCTTCATACCGGCTGTGAGGTGGAATGTGCCGGTCGCTTCGCCACTCTCCCAGGGCTTCCCCGGGACCGAATAAGTGGAGGTGAGTGTGTACTTGAGGTCACGTGAGAACGCGACGATGTGTCCACCAGCCTGGTCGCGTTCGAGAGTCGCCTCGCCCAGCTCACGTTTGATCGTCGCTGTCTTGAGCTCGACTTTCTGTTGCGAGACAAGGCTCATCGGATACCCAAATGGGGGAGGCGGGGCGATCGGGGAGGCGGTCGGGCGGTCCCACGAGACGTCGGTCTTCGCGGTAAATCGGTTCGCTTGCCCTCTGGGCTCGACCGGGGAATAGGTGTCGACCAGTCGGAGAGGCGCCCAGGGAACCCCCATGAGTAATCCCAGGTGCGACCCGCGCCCACCGGCTGGTCGGGCAGCTCGGGCATGACCGGAGCCAAAACGGAACTGAACCCATCCTTCGAGAAAACCGGGGCGAAAGGGTCCGCCTTGTCGTCGGGCTGGAACGGGAGGGCTTTCCAAGCTTTCAGAGTTTTCTCCGGCAGCTTGACCTCCGTCAGGCGTCCGCGAGAGTTGACTTTCAAGGCATACGGCTCCCCCAGGAGCGGACGAATGATCGCATCCATCATGCCCGACCAGATGTTATTGACGGTAGCTCGGTCGCTCGAGTCGTAGGCCGCCTCGTCCCGGAAGGCATATTCATGGAACATCGACAGCCGAGCACGATCGACCTTCTGGGTGATCGAAGCCGTACCATCCTCGCCAACACGATCCACGGACCAGGTTAGGTCGAGGCGCAGGTCGACACCGCTCTTCTTGGGAACGGCATCGAGTGCGCCGGTCGATTTGACCTCGGCGTTGTTCTTGACATGGTACTCGTAGTGGAGGACCTCGCCGGTCTTGAATCGCCACCGGAGCGGAGTCTGCGCCCTGACGTTCTGACCTCCGCAGAGCGTCCCAGCCGCCACGATCAAACAGAACACCGGCTGCCGGTGCTTCATCGCTTGATATCCGATCCGGAAGATGAACAAAGATGGTCAGGTTCGATCTTGCGATGCCTCGTTCGACGTTGCGATCGGTGTCAGCCGGCTCCGATCGTACCAGGAACCGACGATCGGCTGGAATCCCTAGGCGCTTCATCCACCGAGGGGGACAATGAACGCGCTTGTTCACGAAGGAGCTTCCGATGGCGACGCCCCGCGCGACCGTTTCACGAACGTTGTGCTGGTTGATTGTGTGGCTCGTCATGGCCGCGTGGTCCTCGCCCTGCGGCGCCGGTGATCTGTTCCGCGACGACTTCTCCCATTTTCCGCCGGGCTGGCTCACGCGGCCCGTCGGGCAGCTCAACGCGGCGATCCAGGAGTACCATTACCTGCCGCACCGCGGCGTGCCGCTGGGGCCATGGACCAACGCCATCTGCCACCTCGACGCCTGGGCCGTCGGCGAGGAGGATGGCAAGACTTACCTTGAGCAACACACGGTCAACGACCAGTCGAAGCTGATGAACCCGATTTTGGTGGCCGGCGAGCCCGAGTGGGCGGATTACACGGTCGAAGTCGGCGTGCGGCCGTTGTCCCTCGGCGATATGACCGGGCTCGTCTTCCGGTACCACACCAACCGGCATTACTACCTGTTCGCGCTGACGGGAGGCAACCGCGTCCGCCTGGCGGTGCGGCTGCCGCTGGAGACGACGTTCCGTGTGGCGGATTGGCGAGAGCTGGGTTCGGCCGAGTTTCCGTATGACAGCACGCACTATTACCGCTTGCGGGTGGAAAACGATGGTTCGAAGATCCGGGCGTTCGTTGACGACACGCTGGTCGTCTCTGCCGACGATGGCGACCTGATCCATGGGAAAGCGGGGGTCACCGCCAACGTGCCGGCGCGGTTCCAGGACTTTCGCGTTACGGTGTCAGACGAGGTGAAGTCGCGAATCGACGCGCGCATCGCCCGGCGCGAGGCGGAGCTGACCGGGCTGCGAGAACAGAACCCGCGGCCCAAGGTCTGGAAGACGTTCCAGACGCCGAAATTCGGAGCCGGGCGGAACGTCCGGCTGGGCGACCTGGACGGCGACGGCACCCCAGAGATGCTGTTCGCCCAGAACATCCCCCGGATCGGCGACAACTTCATCCAGATCAGTTGCCTGACAGCCGTGACCCTCGATGGCCGGGTCCTCTGGCAACTGGGCCGTCCTGATTCGCGCAACGGCCTCTTGACCGCGGATACCCCGTTTCAGATCCACGACATCGACGGCGACGGCCAGAGCGAGGTCGTGATGGTCAAGGACTTCAAGCTGCAGGTCCTGGAAGGCCGCACGGGCCAGGTTCGAACATGGGTCTGGATGCCGGAGGCTCTCCCCGACAATGGAAAAAAGCCCTTCAGGCTCACCAATGGCGACTCGCTGGCGTTCCTCAACCTGTCGGGACAGACGGGCCGGCACGAGCTTCTCGTCAAGGACCGTTACTCGAACTTCTGGACCTTCGACAACGGCCTCAAGCGGTTGTGGCAGGGACAGGGCCAGACCGGGCATTTCCCGTGCCCTGTTGACATCGACGGCGACGGGCGCGACGAAGTCGCGATCGGGTATGCGCTCTGGGACCACCGCGGGCATCAGCTCTGGAGCCACGACCGAGACCTGGAGGACCACGCCGACGGAGTCGCGGTCGGAAATTTCAGCGGCGACCCGCACGCGGAACCGAGATACTACGCCTGGGGCAGTGACGAGGGGTTCCTGATGTTCGACCGCCGCGGCACGATCCAGAAGCACGTCCGGATCGGACACGCCCAGACCGCCAGCGTCGGCAAATACCTGCCCGATCGGCCCGGTCTCCAACTGATGTGCATCAATTTCTGGAAGAATCCCGGCATCATTTCTTTGTTTGACCACGACGGCAACCTTCTGGGGCAAGACGAACCGATTCACTCGGGCAGCTCGATGCTGCCGGTGAACTGGCGTGGCGACGGACAGGAGTTCGTCTTGCTCTCGGGCAATGCCCGCGAGGGGGGAATGATCGACGGCAAGCTGCGCCGGGTCGTGATGTTCCCCGATGACGGCCACCCCGATCTGGCGGCGTATGTCGCAAACCTGACCGGCGACACGCGCGACGAGGTGATTCTCTGGGACCAGGAGCACGTCTGGATTTATACCCAGGACCGCCCCTTTTCGGGCGAGCGCGTTTATGCTCCGGTCAGGAACCCGGACTACAATGAGTCGAATTACCGGACGGTCGTCTCGCTACCGGGGTGGGAGGAGGTGAGACGAACTGGGGGTGGCTCGCGGTAAGACACAGACAAGATCAAGACTAAGACTAAGACTAAGACTAAGAGTAAGAGTAAGATTAAGAGTAAGATTAAGACTATGAAGATGATTACGAACAAGAGCACGATCGATACGGCATTCGCCATGTCGAACCCGCATTTCCAGGGCCCTTGCATGAGAGCATAAACATGCTCGTTCTCTTCGTGGTTGTTTTTGCCGGAGCGCTGCCAGCGGAGGACTTGCGGCGCGAGGTGGATGCCCTGCGGCCGAGGGACGTGACCGCTCAGGGAAAGGCCGTGCTCGATAACCTCGAGCGACGGGCCGGCGCGGCACTGGCCGCAATCCCGCGGGCAGCGACCGCCGGTGATGCCGACCGGATGCGCGGGCGGCTCCGCCGGGAGCTGAAGCGGTCGCTCGGAACCGACCGGCTGCCGTGGCCTCCCGCCTTGCGCCCGCATCTGGTCGGCACTCTCGCGCAAGGGGTACCGCATCGAGAAGGTGATCTACCAGTCCTTCCCGGGCACATCAGTCCCCGCCCACCTCTATGTGCCTGCTGTGATCGATCGGCCTGCGCCGGCGGTCCTGTTCTACCCTGGCCACTGGTGGGCAGACAGCAAGGCGCGGCCGGACTTCCAGGTGTTCTGCATCAACATGGCCCGGCTCGGCTTCGTCGTGTTGACTTTTGACCCTTTCGGCCAGGGAGAGCGGGGAGTTTCGTCGCGCGACCACCGCCGCACCGAGGCGCTTTTGGTCGGGGTCGCGCAGCAGGGTTTCGCCGAATACGAAACACTTTGCGCCTCGAATACCTCCTCACCCGCAAGGAGGTCGACCCACGGCGGGTCGGGATCACCGGCGCGTCGGGAGGCGGCTTCAACACGTGGATCACTGCGGCGCTCGACGACCGGATCGCGGTGGCCGTGCCGGTGGTGGGAACGAGTGAGTTCGCCGAGCAGATTCATGTCTGCCGGCCTTTGGACTGGTACCATGCGGCCGAGCACTGCCATTTTGTCCCCGGACTGATCCGCTACGCTAACAACCATGAGCTGCTGGCGATGTCGGCGCCGAAGCCGGTCATGATCATCGCGGCGAAAGAGGACGAAAGTTTCCCGCTCGCGGGCGTCCGCAAGGTCGCAGCCTACGGTCGGGCTCTCTACGAGTCGTACCGCGCCAGCGACAAGTTCAGTTTGGTGGTAGACCAATTGGAGGGTCATGGCTACCAGCAGGTGAAGCGCGAGGCGGCGTACGGGTGGTTCCTCCGCTGGCTGTCAATGCGTGGTGACGGCCGCCCGTATCCGGAACCCTCGACCGAGACCCAGCCGTCCGATTCCGATGAGCTGCGATCTTTTCCCCCGGGCCGGAACGAGCCGGCCGGGCCGGCGATGATCGACGGAGTGCGGTTACTGGCGCACGACCTGCCCCCCTCACCGCCCCGGATCGACCTGGACGCCGTCCTCGGTAAAGCGCCGGAGTTTCCACCGGCGCGGGTCAGGGTCACGAGTGCACGGCTCCAGCGGCTGCTCTTCCCCTCGGAAGCCGGCCTCGACGTCCCTGGCTTCTTGCTGCGGCCGGCAGGCCAGGTCCGCGGTCTGGTCGTCGCCCTCGACGACCGCGGCAAGGAGGTGCTGGCTTCGGACACGGTTGTCCAGAAGGCTCATGCAAGCGGCTGGGCTGTTTGCGGCATTGATCCCCGGGGCATCGGTGAATCCGCCGTCGACAAGACCGGCTGGGCGTTCGCCGTCAGCCTGCTCCTGGGCGAGAACTTTGTCGGCCGTCAGGCCTGGGATATCGGCCGGGTGACCGAAGCCCTGGGAGCGCCGGGGCGGTGTTCGCCGGCAAGCCAATCGGCCTCTACGCCCGCGGACATAATATGTGTCTGGCGAGCACATACGCGATCGCCCGGTCATCCGCTCAACGGCAGACCCGGTTGCGGTGGTATCTGCTACGGGACGGGTTCGTGAGCTACCGCTCGTTCATCGACCGTCCTCGATCGTTGCCGGCATCGTACCGCCTGGAGGGGGAGGACCGTGACCGGACCACCGCGTTCGATCGCGAGATTCCCGCGGCTTTTTTCGCGGTCGACGCGCTGCGCTCGTTTGATCTGCCCCAGCTTCTCGCGACGTCACAGGCTGACGGTCTCTTCGTGAATCCCGTGGACGGCGACGGAGATCGCCTTACGGAGCCGGCCATGCGGAGCGTGCTGCCGGCGCGCGTCCAGGCTGTCTCGGCCGAGGAACCGGGGATACGGGTCGGAGAGTTCCTTCGGGCTGTCCTGGGGCAGCCCTCGACCGATCACCGCTGAAAAATCGCTTCCGTCCCCAGTAACGAGACGGGCGGCCACGTCCCGCTCAACTCGACTTACCCGCATTCACGATCGGCTGGGTGCCTCGCTCGGAGCAGAGCACGACCAGCAAGTTACTGACCATCGCTGCCTTCTTCTCGTTGTCCAGCTCGACGATCTTCTGGTGCGACAGCATCTGCAAGGCCATTTCCACCATGCCGACGGCCCCCTCGACGATCTTCTGGCGAGCCGCGATGATCGCGCTGGCTTGCTGGCGCTGGAGCATCGCCTGGGCGATCTCCGGTGCATACGCCAGGTGGCTGATCCGCGCTTCGAGCACCTCGACGCCGGCCTTCGTGAGCCTTTCCTGGATCTCGGTTTTCAAGTGCTGGGCGACTTCGGCAGTGTGGCTCCGCAGCGAGATCTCACCCTCGGCGTGCGCGTCATAGGGATAGCTCAGAGCCATGTTGCGCAAGGCCGACTCGCTCTGGACGTGGACGAAGTTGTCGTAGTTGTCGACATGGAAAAGCGCCTCGGCCGTGTCGACGACCTTCCAGACGACCACGGCTGCGATCTCGATCGGGTTGCCGGCCAGATCGTTGACCTTGAGCCGCTCGCTCTCGAAATTCCGGATCCGCAGCGAGACGCCGCGCTTGGTGAAGAACGGGTTGACCCACCGCAGGCCCGGCTCGCGCACGGTTCCCGTATAGCTGCCGAAGAGCTGCAGGACCTTGGCCTCGTTCGGGCTGACCGTGAACAGCCCTCCCAGACCGACGGCGCACGCAATTCCCAGCACGATCGCCACGATGGCGAGTCCAGGGCTGCCGTTCAGCCCGCCGCCCAGCAACAACAAACCGGCCAGGATCATTCCACCCAGGAACAAGGCGAGCATCCCCAGCCCCGGCTTCGGAACGATCAAGACCTCACGCATGATGTGTGACGGCTTCGTCGTGTTCTCCCAGTTTTCATTCATCGTTGGAGTTCCTTGGCTTGCATATGCTTAAGTGCGACTCTTGTCAGGCTGGAAAGCCTGACCTACGTTGCCGTTCGTCGCCTTTCGCTCCGCGAAAGTATGCGGTCCTTCGCGGAGCGTTGGGCGACTCTTGTCAGGCTGGAAAGCCTGACCTACGTTGCCGTTCGTCGCCTTTCGCTCCGCGAAAGTATGCGGTCCTTCGCGGAGCGTTGCGCGACTCTTGTCAGGCCGGAAAGCCTGACCTATCGAGTGCCCTCTTCGGCGGTCTGATATCAAGCAGGTTCTTATCAAGGGTATGTTCGCTGCAAGAAGGCCGGCATTGACGAAAATCGACTCCTGGAACTGAAGACCGGTGACACCATGCGTCGAGATTCGCACTCTCATTGGTTCCCGAACGGGCTGCGCAGGCAGTGCCATATCCATGATCGGGAGTTTGAGGTCGTCCCTCGCGAGGAGGAACATCGAGTCGGGGTGTGACCGAAGCTTGGAAAGGTCTCGGAATCCCCGCGCGATCGCCAGCTTGACGTTCATAACAGCTTGATCCAGATCGAATTCACGAACGGCCCTGGCCCGATCGGAAACCGGTGTCTTGCCGAAGCCGATCACCACGGCCCGATCCAGCTCCACGAAAGCCAGGTCAACCAGCTCGATGGGCGGACGATCGTTCCACAAAGAGAGACGCTCGACATCAGCCTTTGCGGCTTTGTCGGGGCGTTTGAGGGCCCGGAGGACGCGGGCCAGCGTCCATAGCGCTTCGCTGCGCCAGCGCCGCGCTTCGGCGCTCACGTCGCCGTCTTCCGGCACGAGCCCCAAAACGTACCGCACATCGCGATGCGCTCGGCGATCGCTCGCGCTCTCTTTGCCGGACGTCGCCGGAATCGGCCTCGGTTGCAAGAGCGCCAAGGCTTGTTCGAGCCGCTGTCGGGCCTCTTCGGCGACCCCTTGATCGAGGAGCGCATTCGCCTCCTGTACGAGCACCGCGCCCCTCAGGACCGGGATTGCCGCCTCGTCCGGCTCGGCGGCAGACCAGCGATCCAGGATTGTGCGCAAATCGACAAACGACTGCCGGGCGGCGGCCGGGTCGCCATCGTGACGCTCGATCATTCCCAGCCGGAAGAGCGACTCGAGCACCTCGAGCGTGTAACCGCGGTTCTTCGGATGAGCAGCGTTCAGATCGCGGAGGATCTTGTTGGACCGCCGAAAGATCGGCAGTCCCTCGAAGACACGCCCCAGGTCCACGAACTGCTCGGCGAGGTTGTCGAGGTGATTGGCAAGATAAAACCGGTAGTCGTTCGATTCCTTCGTCTGGTCAACGGCGCGTTGTTGTTCGGCCACGGCTTGCTCGAAGGCCGGGATCGCCTCGGTGTTCTTCCGGGCTTCGTCGTACAAGCAGCCGAGGTAGTTAAGGCTGAGACCCAGCTCGCTGTGATAGATCCCACGATCGGGCTCCGCGCGAACCAGGGCCTTGAAGACGTCGATGGAGCGCTCGATGGATTGAAACGCCTTGGCGTCTTGATGGGCTTCGTGCTGGACCGGGGCGATCTCGCGACAATTCAATCCGAACTTGGCCTGATACTCGATGACAGACGGGTGAGCCGCGACCAGAGCAGCTCGATAATCCAGGGATTGCTCGAACGACTTGAGCGCAGCATCGAATTCCCTCTTATCGATGTGCATCGAGGCGATATTGGAATAGCTCAAGGCCAGCAGGTTGAGTAGCCAGAGGGGTTTGGGTCCGACAGTTACTTGCATCGAAACGCTGTGGCAGATGCTCTGGACCTCGCGAAACAGTTTCAGCGCCTCGTCGTTCTGGCCGAGCTTGTAGTAAGCGAAGCCGAGGATGTTGGTGATCTCCGCCAGACTCCTCTGGTAGGCAAGCTTATCGGGGTGCCGGCTGATCAGGTCCTGCTCGATGGCTTTCGCTTTCTCGAGCAGGCCCAGCCCCTCATCACCTTGGTTCCGCCTCGCCTGGATGCTGGCAATTTCGGAATAGCAGTCGGCCAGGCTCGACTGGTAAAGCGGTTCGAGCGGATCCGCCGCTGCCAGCGGCTCGAGGATGGCACGCGCTCGCGCGAGCGACATCATGGCCCCGTCAAGATCGAGGTTGAAGTTGCCGTTCTGAAGCCGGCCCATGGCCAGGTAGGATCGCGCCAGCCGTCCCTGCAGATCGTGGTCGCCGGGGCGAGCCGCGGCGAGCGGTTCCCAGATGGACTGGGCCGCGTGGAAAGCCTCGATGGCCTGGCTCGGTGATTCGACCTCCTTGGTGATCTCGCCGACGCGGAAGTAGGCATCAGCCAGTTGCCGGCGGAGCAAAGGGTCATGGCTGCGCTGGTTCACGAAGCTCTTGTAGTACTTGAGCGCGGAATTGAGCAGCTCCTGCCGCAACCTGCGAATGTCCACGGAATCCTGGAGCTGGAACAGGGTATTCTCGCTGACGCTCGTCAGGTAGTCGTCGACGGCCTTGAGGGCCATGTTGAAGTTGGTCTCGGCTTCCTTGCGGACAACGGCTTCCCGGCGCCGGGCGCCGTCGACGACCACCACGCCGATCGTCGCGGCCAGCGAGATCCCCACCAGCGCGGCCACCGCCGCATAAGTCCAGCTCCGGTGTTGACGCTGCCAGCGCCCCAGCCGCTCCAGCGGCTGCTCAGGATACGCCTTCACAGGCTCGTCGGCCATCCAGCGCTCGACGTCCTCGGCCAAGGCCCGCGGCGTCGCATACCGTTTTTCCGGCTGGAGCGCCATCGCCTTCAAGCAAACCGCCTCGACGCCCGATCAATCGTCGGCGCAATCTGCCGCGGCGGCGGGAACTCTCCTGTCTTCACGGCCCGCAGCATCGCTGCCAGCTTGGCATTCTCGATCGGTTGCCGGCCCGTCAGCAAGCAGTACAGCGTCGCACCCAGGCTGTATACGTCCGATCGCGGACCCACCTGCGCCAGGTCGCCGCGCGCTTGCTCCGGGCTCATGTACGCCGGTGTCCCCATCGCACTCCCCGGCAGCGTCTCCGCCGTCCCGCTGGCTGTCCGGGGTAACAGCGCCTGCTCCTCCAGCACTTCGGCCACTCCCGGACGTCCCTGCGCCTTGGCCAGCCCCCAGTCAACCACCAGTGTCTCGCCGTGCTTGCCGACAATGATATTGCCCGGCTTGATGTCGCGATGCAGGATGCCCCGGCTGTGCGCGTACTCAATCGCGTTGCAGACGTCGGTGAACCGCCGCAACAGCTTTCGCAGCTCCAGCGAGCGGCGGCCGGGTTCTTTCTTGAGCGCCTCGTCAGCGTGGAACTGGTCGATGGCCTCCTTCAGCGAGTCGCCGCGGATGAATCGCATGGCGTAGTAGGGCCGGCCGTCGCCGTAGGTGCCCAGTCCGTACACCGGCACGATGCCCGGGTGCTCCAGCCCTCCGGTCACCTCCGCCTCCAGCAGAAATCTCGCTCGGCTCTTGGGGTCGTCGGCGTGGCGGTCGAGGATCTGCTTGAGCGCCACCTCGCGATGGAGCTCGGTGTCGAGCGCGACATACACGGCGCCCAGGCCGCCCTGCGCGTGGGGCCGCAGCACGCGGAACCGCTGGTCGTCGCTGGCGGCCGAGGCAGCGGAGTCGGCGGGCGCGCGAGTGGGTCGTCCGCCGCTACGGACGGAACCGTCATCGGCCTGGGTGGGAGGCAGGCCAAGATCGACGACGGGGGGCTCGGTCGCAGCATCGGTCAGGCGGGGATCGCTCTCACTAATGGCGCGGCCGGCGGGGACCACGCCGGTGCCGCACTCGGTGTCGCCGAACTGCTTCTTGAAGTGCTGGGCCACCATCGACTCGACCGAGGCCCGGCCGGCGGCGTCCAGGGCACCCTGATCGGCCAGGTGATCGGCCAGTGGCCGGCCCTTGTTGCTGGTCCAGGCCTCAAACGCGGCGACGAGCTGCGCCTGGTCGACGAACCCGCCGGAGAGCGCGTACAAACCAAACAGGAGGTCGGCGTCGGCAGCCAGGAAATAGCTGCGAGCGTCGGCAGGCATGGAAAAGCTCCGGTCCAAACCGTCATCCCCGGCACGACCGGCCACGACAAGGCACCTGAGCCTGCGCGGGGATCGTTGCATCGGGAATATTCTCGCATGGATGCACCGCCTGTGCCTATCCGCCAGTCCACCCCCGGCGGCGGCTGCGCACACCTTGGTTCGTCGCCCTGATTCATCCTTGAGTCCTCTTACCGGCCCGCGAACGGGCGATCGGGAAAGGCCATATCCATGATGGGGAGTTCGAGGTCTTTCCTCGAGAGGAGAAACGTGGAGTCGGGATGGGAGCGGAGCGTGTGCAGGTCGTTGAATCCGCGGGCAATGGCGAGCTGGAGGTTGGCGGCGGCCTGATCCAGATCGAGCGCACGCACGGAAAGGGCGGGTGGCGAAACGGGGGTCTTGCCGTAGCCGATCAGCACGGCCCGCGTTGTCTCCTCGAGCGCCAGGGCGGCCAGCTCGCCAGGCGGCCGAACTTTCCAGACGGCCGCGCGAAGAGCATCGAGCCTGTCCGCCTCCGCGGTGTTTTGCAAGATGCGCAGGATCCGAGCGAGTTCCCAGAGCGCGTCGCTGTGCCACTCGCGGCGCCGAGCTTCTTCCGCTCGCGGCCCCGAGGAGTCCGCCAGCGTTTTCACGGCGCGGTCAAGCAACTGGCGCGCCCTTTCGGGCTCTCGCAGATCGGCCAGTGCGCATGCCTCGCCGATGAGTGCCCGGCCGATCGGGACCTGAAAGGTTTCATCACCGGGTCTCGTGGCAGCGCCACGCTCGAGGATGCCGAGCGCCTCGACGAACAGCGTGCGCGCGGCGGCCGAGTCGCCGGCGTGGCGCTCGATGGTCCCCAGCGTGCAGAGTCCTGCGGCCAGATCGAGAAGATAGGACCGGCTTTTGGGGTGGGCTGTGGAGAGTTCCCGGCGGACCTGGATCGCCCGCCTGTAATACGGCAACGCCCGGTCGACCTGGCCCAGGTCGATATATTGCTCGCCAAGATTGTCGAGGTGGTTAACGATCTCAAGCTTGTATTCGTCGTCATCGGGCGACCGGGCGATGGCCTGCTCTTGTTCCTTGACGGCCTTCTCGAAGGCGGGGATCGCCTGGAGGTTTTGCCGCAGCTCGTCGTGAAAGTAACCCAGGGCGTTCAAGCTTCGGCCCAGAGATCCGTGATGCCTTGCCTGGTCAGGATGGGACTGGACGAGCTTGTCGAGAATATCGACGGCCCTGTGAATCGAGGAAAACGCTTTGTCATCCTGATGGTTCCTGTGCTCTATATCGGCGATGACCTCATAGGCTTCGCCGAGGTCTTGTCGAAACTTGGTGACCGATGGGTGGAGAGCGACCAGCTCGGACCGGTACTTGAGCGATTTCTCCAGGGATTCGAGGGCCCCTTCAAACCGGCGGTTCACGAGGTGAACTGTGGCGATGTTGTAATGCGACAGGCTCATCAGGTCGAGGAGCTTGACGGGCTTGGGGCCGGCGGTCGCTTGCTCGAGGAGGGACTGGCAAATCGCCTGGACTTCCTCAAAACAACGGATCGCTGCGGCATATTCGAGCCTCTTGGTGTAGACGAAGCCCAGCACGTTGATCATCTCGGCCAGCTTTTGCCGGTACTCGGTCTCTCCCGGATATCGGTCGATCAAAGCCTGTTCGATCGATCTGGCTCTCTCGAGACTGGACAGACCCTGATCGCCGGTCTGAAGCTTGCCCTGGATCTTGCCGATCTCCGAGTAACAATTGGCCAGCCGCGGCTGGTAACGCGCCGGATCGAGTTGCCGCGCCGCCAGCGGCTCGAGGATGGTCCGTGCCTGGTCGAGCGCCGTCATCGCCCCCTGCAAGTCTCCGAGCAGGCCTTTCTGCTTGCCAATTGCCAGGTGGCAATCGGCCAGGCGGCCGTGAAGCTCATGGTTTTCCGGGCTGGCCGCGGCGAGCGATTCCCAGATGGTTTCTGCCCGCTGGAATGCCTCGATCGCCTCGACCCGAGAGTCGATCTCCTGGGTGATTTCCCCCACGCGGAAATAGGCGTTTGCGAGCTGCTGGCGCAGGCGGGGATCGTTCTGGCGCTGATTGACGAAACTCTTGTAGTACTTGAGCGCCGAATTGAGTAGGTCCTGGCGCAGGCTGCGAATGTCGACAGAGTCCTGCTGCTTGAGCAGGGTGTTTTCGCTGACGCTGGTCAGGTAGTCTTCCACGGCCTTGAGGGCCATGTTGAAGTTGGTCTCGGCTTCCTTGCGGACAACGGCTTCCCGGCGCCGGGCGCCGTCGACGACCACCACGCCGATCGTCGCGGCCAGCGAGATCCCCACCAGCGCGGCCACCGCCGCATAAGTCCAGCTCCGGTGTTGACGCTGCCAGCGCCCCAGCCGCTCCAGCGGCTGCTCAGGATACGCCTTCACAGGCTCGTCGGCCATCCAGCGCTCGACGTCCTCGGCCAAGGCCCGCGGCGTCGCATACCGTTTTTCCGGCTGGAGCGCCATCGCCTTCAAGCAAACCGCCTCGACGCCCGATCAATCGTCGGCGCAATCTGCCGCGGCGGCGGGAACTCTCCTGTCTTCACGGCCCGCAGCATCGCTGCCAGCTTGGCATTCTCGATCGGTTGCCGGCCCGTCAGCAAGCAGTACAGCGTCGCACCCAGGCTGTATACGTCCGATCGCGGACCCACCTGCGCCAGGTCGCCGCGCGCTTGCTCCGGGCTCATGTACGCCGGTGTCCCCATCGCACTCCCCGGCAGCGTCTCCGCCGTCCCGCTGGCTGTCCGGGGTAACAGCGCCTGCTCCTCCAGCACTTCGGCCACTCCCGGACGTCCCTGCGCCTTGGCCAGCCCCCAGTCAACCACCAGTGTCTCGCCGTGCTTGCCGACAATGATATTGCCCGGCTTGATGTCGCGATGCAGGATGCCCCGGCTGTGCGCGTACTCAATCGCGTTGCAGACGTCGGTGAACCGCCGCAACAGCTTTCGCAGCTCCAGCGAGCGGCGGCCGGGTTCTTTCTTGAGCGCCTCGTCAGCGTGGAACTGGTCGATGGCCTCCTTCAGCGAGTCGCCGCGGATGAATCGCATGGCGTAGTAGGGCCGGCCGTCGCCGTAGGTGCCCAGTCCGTACACCGGCACGATGCCCGGGTGCTCCAGCCCTCCGGTCACCTCCGCCTCCAGCAGAAATCTCGCTCGGCTCTTGGGGTCGTCGGCGTGGCGGTCGAGGATCTGCTTGAGCGCCACCTCGCGATGGAGCTCGGTGTCGAGCGCGACATACACGGCGCCCAGGCCGCCCTGCGCATGGGGCCGCAGCACGCGGAACCGCTGGTCGTCGCTCGTGGCTGAGCCAGCGGAGTCGGCGGGCGCGCGAGTGGGGCGTCCGGCGGGACGGTCGGATCCGTCATCGGCCTGGGTGGGAGCCAGGCCAAGATCGACGAGGTCGGGCTCGGTCTTGGCATCGGCCACGCTTGGCATTCCCTCGCGAGCGGCGCGGCCGGCGGGGATCGCACCGGTGCTACACTCGGTGTCGCCGAACTGCTTTTTGAAGTGCTGGGCCACCATCGCCTCGACCGAGGTCCGGCCGGCCGCGTCCAGGCCACCCCGATCGGCCAGATGGTCTACCAGAGGCCGGCTCTTGTCGCTGGTCCAGGCCTGGAACGCGGCGACGAGCTGTGCCTGGTCGATGAGCCCGGTCGAGAGAGCGTAGAACCCGAACAGGAGGTCGGCGTCGGCAGCAATCGGAAAGGCCCGAGCCTCGGCAGCCATGAGAAAGCCCCGGTTCCAAACGCCATCCCCGGAACGACCGGCCACGATGCCGCACCGGAGCCCGCACGCGGGGATCGTCACATCGGAAATATTCTCGCATGGATGCACGGGCTGTGCCTATCCGCCAGTCCACTCATCCGCCTCGCTGGAGCGAGCGAGTCGCTTCCTGGAGTGCCCGTTTCAGCGCCGCGAGCACCGGACCAATCTCGACATCCCGGTCGATCAAGAGGTCCTGAATGTGAATCTCCAGCGGCAGGCGGCGGATGACGAAATCCTTGCGGTCGTCACGGTCGAGGAGAGGAAACGGCAAGACGGCAACGCCGAGCCCATGACGCGCGTATTCCTTCGCCGCCTCCCAGCCGCCGGCTTCGACGTGGAACGACAACCCCCTCGACTTGCCCACGAAGTACGCTTCGAGTTGACGGCGGATGCCGGATTGCGGATCGAGGCCCACGAGCGGGAACGAGGGCAGCATGGAAACCGGGACGGGCTGACCGTCCAGGATCTCCGCGAGCTGATGGCCAAACGCCGTGTTTTTTTCTGCCACCAGGTAGAGCAGATGCTCCGCCAGTGGCTCGATCCGCAGCGCGGCCGACTCGTCTCGTGCCCCGGCCAGGATGGCACGGATCTGAGCCGCGTTGTGTGAGACGATCGCCAGGTCAAACGTGCCGTCGGCCACGCCAACGATCCGCTCGCGGCCACGGCGAATCCGGACCCGGACTTGCCAGTCCGGATGCTGCTCCTGGAATGAGGCCAGCGCTCGCGGCAGGTAGAATCGCGCGCCGAAGCCACCGGTCGCAATCGAAAGAACCTGCGGGTGCTCCTGCCGGTCCTTGAGCCATTCGCTGAGCTGGCCATGCTGCCCGAGCACCGCGCGAATCGCCGGCAGGGCCGCTCGGCCCTTCTCCGTCAATTCGAGATTCCTGCCGTTGCGACGAAGCAGGCCGTACTTCACGCGCAGGCTGCTCAGGCGGCGGCTCACGACGGCCGGGTCCAGGCCGATCGCCTTGGCCACCTCCGCCACCTCACCGTGCTCGGCGAAATGAACCAGCGTGTTCAAGATTTCCAGCGCGGGTTCCCGGGCGTCTTTGGACATGATGTCTCGTTGATCGATGGATCAGAGGCCGAACGGGGCCATTGTAATGCCGCCCCGTTCGCCTGCAAACCGCCCTGTCGTTCCATAAACACCGGCGAACCATTTGCTTCTGGTTCCGCCACCACATGCGACAATGCCGGATCGCAAAAAACGTCTCTCACCAGCCGCCGTCGATTGCGGTCTTCGCAAGTCGAATGCGTTGAGTGCATCTCGAAGCTTGTCCGGCACGCCGGTGATCCTGGGCGGGCGTATGCTGAAATAGTGCTTCAGTAGACGATTTGCCGGTGGTAGGCTGACGTGGCAGGTGAAGCCTGGACGGCGATGGGTGGCGGGTGCCGCGCGACGCGTGGCGGGACCGAAGCACGCGAATCAAGTTCTCTCAGGGCTTTTTCGTTTTTGGGGAGCGGTCTCATGACGGAATCGGCAGGCCAGCCCGGTGGTCCCGACAAGCGGCGGTCGGTCGCTGCGATGGCGCTCTTCCGCCGCCAGGAGCAGGGGCGGACCCTGTACCTGGCGCAATGGAACCTGAAATGGCGGGCCTTGAACCTCGTCGGCGGCCACAAGCGGCCCAACGAGTCGTTCCGCGAGTGCCTGGTCCGGGAGATCGGCGAGGAGCTTGGCCTGGCGCTCGGCGCCGATTACGTCGTCCCTGATGAACCTGTCGTCCGGCTGGAATTCGACGCATTTTCCGACGGCGCCTGGGAGCCGACGTCGTACCAGATGGAGATCTTCCCGGTGGACCTCTTGGGAGACTCGGTTCTCGAAAAGATCGCGGCCAACCCTGACAATCGCTGGGTGACCGAAGATGAGATCCTCGCGGGGCGGTGTAACGACAGTACCCGCGTCAGCCCGACGATGACGCGGATCGTGATGACGGTGTCGAAGGAACTCGCGTAACGCGACGAGGCGACGGATTGCTCGCGGAGAAGTTGGCCGTGGAAACAGCCCGCCAGCGCGTGCTGGACGACTTCCCTTACCCGGTGGCGTATCCCTACGCGCTGGTCTTCGACGCCAATCAGCCGGCGTCAATCCGCCGCTGGGCGCTCTGCTTCACCGAGTATCAGCTATTGCGGATGGTGAGCCTGCCTCTTGTTGGGCAGTATCTCGGCGAGCCGATCGACCAGACGGCAACCGACAGCATCCGGGCGCTGAACATCGCGGTTGCGTCGATCCGCGCCCCTTCTTCTCCGACTGGATCAACCTGGTGCATTCGCTGCGAAGGCATCTGGCGCGCGTCGGCATCAAGCCACTCTTTCCTCGGCTCGGCGCCGCGCTCGACGCCCTGAAGACTGAGGAGGAGCGGCCGGTGGGCCAGCGGATGCGGACGCGGCTTGCTCCTCTGGAAGCAATCCTCGCCCTGCGTAATCATACCGCTCACGGTGCGATCCCCGATGAATTCGAGGCGGCGCGGCATCTGGAGACATATCTACCCGTGCTGCATCAGGTGCTCGATGCGTTCGATTTTCTGGGCGACACGAGGATGAAGGTCCGGTTCGACGGGCCGATCGCGCCTGCCGCCAATCACGTCTGGGTTCACGAGTTCGCGGGCGCTCGCTCGGCGGATCCGCGCGAGGAGGCGCTGACCGAAGCGCTCGCGGCGGCCTTCCAGGAGTCGGAAACTGTGCTGGTGGTAGCGGATGGTCGCATCGTACCACTTTATCCGATGGCCAACCCGCTCCGGCGCGCGAGCCGTTGTACCTTTACGACGGCCACTTCGGCCGAGTCGTCCAGGCCAAGCCGCCGGTCGAGCAGAGTTTCATCGCCTACATGGGGGTTCACCACAAGGCCGCGGACGGCCCGTCGTGCGCCCGGCTCAAACGGCTGCTGGCCGATCGGGAGATCAGCTTCCTGCTGGACCAGGGTGAGACTGCCCCCTGGACGATCGCCGACAACGCGTCCGACTACTCACGGCGGACGGTCTCCGACCTGCTGGGCGTCAAGTATTTCCCCGAGTGCTACCTCCCCTTTGAGGAGATTGAGCGGCACCTTGGCCGATTTCTTGAGACCGCGTCCGACCCCACGAGCTGGCCCGGAGACACCACGTTGCCGCGGTACGTTAGCGGCCTTGTCCTCGCGGGCGCCGCGGCGCGGGAAAGACGGCGCTCCTTACACGGCAGGTTGAGCGACTGCTCCGTCAGACGCCCGACCGATCCGAACGGGAGAACCCCAACCTGGTATTGTTCCTGCGGGGAAATGGCATTCTGGTCCGGCCCGAGGGGATGTCGCTGTTCCGCGACCTGGCGGAAAAGCTGGGCGTCGCCGTGGAGGGATCCACGGCCAAGCACCGCAAGGACGGGGGTTTCAGCACGTTCCGCAGCATGCTTGAGCACCTGCACCGGGTCTGGCGCACCGACCGCGTCCCGGGCCGGCGGCTTATCCTGGTGCTCGACGCGCTCAATGAGGCACCGTACGCGGAAGCCGTGGTCAAGGAAGCGATGGAGATGATCCGGGACGCCGCCTGCTTCCCCTGGATCAAGGTCGTCATGTCGTTGCGGCAGGAGTGGCTGAGCGTGCTGGCCGGCAAGCTCGAACCTCAGGAGACGGATCCGTTCGAGGCCATCCGGCCCTACTTGTACGTGATCCCGAGAGACTCCGGAAACCGACCGGTCTGGCGCGGGCCGGCAGCCCCCGCCGGTGGTGAACCTCGAGCCTTTTGATGCCTCCCAGGCGCCGCGTGTCTACGCGTCTTACCGGGCTCACCATCGAGGTCCGGGACCCATCGCCGACTCCGGCGCCTACGCGATCCCAGCCTGCCGGACAGCGTGGGACGACCTGCCGGCCGCGACGCGAGAGATTCTGAGCAAACCATTGCACCTCCACTTGTTCATGGAAGCATTCGACGGGCGGGATTCCGAGCCGGTCGAAACGGCCCCGGTGCTGTTCCGCCATTATGTCGAGCGGTCGACCCAGGGTCGGCCCGGCTTGGAACGGATGATCGAGGCGGTCGTGGACCACCTGCTGGCCGATCCCGACCGCTGGACCGCCGATCTGACTGATGACGACTGCCATGCGCTGAACCGGTCGTGGGAAGAGCGCCACTCGAAGGAGATCGCCCGGCTGAGCTTCAATCCAGTCGAGGCACTGACCCACGAGGGATTGCTCCGCAAACGCGTCCGAGAGGAAGGGGGCGGCAACCGGTTCGTGTTCCAGCCGGTGGCGGAGTACCTGATCTATCGACATCTCGCGCTCGAGCGGCCCTTGGCTGAAGACGAGCTCGCCTACTGGAGCCGTCTCGTGGCCAGACAGCAGACCTTTCCCGAATACCAGGGCGCGTTCGGATTCCTGCTCCGGGACTGGGCCCAGGATGACAGACTCGGCCTCGCGGTACGGCTTGTGGAACTCGCGCCACCCTGGTTGAAAAACGTGCTGGTCGCGTTCCTCCACGAACAAGCCCAGATCGGGCACGCCCCTGGTCAGGCCAGTGCGGGCGCTCGGAAGGCTGCCAATGCCTTGGCAGGCGCCGGTGGCCAGTGCGCGGCCGAAGCATTGAACCGAGCCGGCTACGAGAACATGTCCAGTCATCTCGCTCCCGAGGCCATCGCCTATCTCGAAGCGAGCACCTCGATCTACGAGCCGTTGTGGCAGGAGAACCCCAACGACGTCCAGATCGGATTCGGCCTGGGCAGTGCGCTGACGAACCTGGGCAACTTGTTCAGCGCCGACGGACGGGTGCTGCCCGCCGAAATCGCCTACCAACGCTCCATCGAGATCTCCGAGGCATTGTGGAGCGCCTACCCCAACAACTTCGTTATCGGATACAGTCTGGGCTGTGCACTAACCAGCCTGGGTAGTTTGCTGAACGCCGACGGACGGGCGGCGCGCGCCGAGGCTGCCTACCGCCGCGCCGTCGAGATCTCCGACGCGCTTTCGCAGGCCAACCCCAACAGCGTTGAGATCGGGCGCAGCCTGTGCGGTGCGCTGACCAACCTGGGTAGCTTGCTGAAGGCCGACGGGCGCGTGGCACCCGCCGAGGCCGCCTACCGACGCGCCGTCGATACCGCCCAGGCGTTGTGGAAGGCCTATCCCAACAACCTCCAGATCAGATACGGCCTGGGCTGTGCGCTGACCAACTTGGGACAATTGCTCAGCGCCGACGGACGAGCGGCGCTCGCCGAGGCCGCCTACCGACGCGCCGTCGAGATCTCCGAGCCGCTTTGGCAGGAAGACCCCAACAACGTCCCGGTCGGATGCAGCCTCGGCAATGCGCTTTCCAGCTTGGGGCTCTTGCTCCGCGCCGACGGACGAGTGACACATGCCGAGGCCGCCTGCCGCCGCGCCGTCGAGATCTCCGAGGCGCTCTGGCAGGCCAACCCCAACAACGTCCCGGTCGGACGCAGCTTGGGCAGTGCCCTGACCGGCCTGGGCACCTTGCTGGACGCGGACGGACGAGTGACGCACGCGGAAGCCGCCCGTCGCCGCTCGATCGCGATCTTCGAGGCGCTGCAGCAAGTCAACCCCAACAACGTCGAGATCGGAGACGGCCTGCGCAGGGCTCTGAACAACCTAGGAATTCTGCTGAGCGAAGATGGTCGAGTCCAGGCCGCCGAGGTTGCCTACCGCCGCGCCGTCGAGATCGCTGAGGCGTTGTCGAAAGCCAACCCCAACAACGTCCAGGCCGGAGACGGCCTGGGCCTGGCGCTGAACAACCTGGGGGTTTTGCTGAGCTCTGATGGCCGGCACGTTCCGGCCGAGGCCGCCTACCGACGCGCCTTCGAGATTCGAGAGGCGTTGTGGAAAGCCAACCCCAACAACCTCCAGATCGGAGATGGCCTGGGCTCGACGCTGAACAACCTGGGGGTTGTGCTGAACTCCGACGGTCAGCTCGCTGCCGCCGAGGCCGCCTTCCAGCGCACCGTCGAGATTCGAGAGGCGTTGTGGAACGCGAACCCCAACAACCTCCAGATCGGAGATGGCCTGGGCTTGGCGCTGCATAACCTGGGCAGTTTGTTGAGATCCGCTGGTCGGGTCAAGCCCGCCGAGGCGGCGTATCGCCGCGCGGTTGACGTCTTCGAGGAGTTGTGGAAGGCCAATCCCAACAACCTTCGCGTCAGAGACAACCTGGGGATGGCGCTGACCGACCTGGGCAGGTTGATAAACTCCGACGGTCGGGTCCAGCCCGCCGAAGCCGCCTACCGCCGCGCCGTCGAGATCTATGACGCGTTGTGGAAGGCCAATCCCAAAAACGTTCGGATCGGAGGTGGCCTGGGGAATGCGCTGACCGAGCTGGGCAGTTTGTTGAGTTCCGACGGCCGCGTCGAGCCCGCCGAGGCCGCCTATCGCCGCGCCGTCGAGATCTTCGAGGCGTTGTGGTCACTCGTCCCCAACAACGTCCAGATCGGAAACGGCCTCGGTAGTGCGCTGACCGAGCTGGGCAGATTGGTGGGTTCTGACGGTCGGGTCCAGCCCGCCGAGGTTAACCACCGTCGCGCTGTCGAGATCTATGAGGCGTTGTGGAAGGCCGGTCCCAACAACGTCCAGATTGGAGACGGCGTGGCAGGCGCCCTGAGGAACCTGGGCAACCTCTTGCGCTCCGTCGGTCGGGTCCAGCCCGCCGAGGCCGCCTATCGCCGCGCCATCGAGATTCATGAGGCGTTGTGCAGAGCCAGCCCCAGTAACGTCCAATTCGGGCAACGTCTGGCCAGTACGCTGACTAACCTGGGCGGTTTGCTGAGCTCCGCCGGTCGGGTCCAACCTGCCGAGGCCGCCTACCGCCGCGCCGTCGAGATTTATGAGACGTTGTGGACACCCAACTCCAACAACGTCCGGATCGGACACGGCCTGGGCGGCGCGCTGACAAACCTGGGCAGCCTGCTGCGCTGCGCCGGTCGGGTCCAGCCGGCCGAGGCCGCCTGCCGCCGCGCCGTCGAGATCTTTGAGGCGCTGTGGACAGCCAACTCCAACGACATTCAAATCGGAGACGGGCTCGCCGCCTCGTTGAACAACTTGGTCCTACTGCTGAACTCCGCCGGTCAGGTCCGACCCGCCGAGGCGGCCTACGGCCGCATCGTCGAGATCTACGAGGCTCTCTGGAAAGCGAATCCCAAGAATATCGAGATCGGAGACCGCCTTGGACGGGCGATGAAGAATCTGGGCGCCTTACTGCGGTCTGAAGGTCGGATTCAGTCAGCCGACGTCGCCTACCGCCGCGCGGTCGAGATCCATCAGGCGTTGTGGCAGGCCAACCCCAACAACGTCCAAATCGGAGTTGATCTGGGCGGGTCGCTGAGCTGCCTGGGAGTACTCTTGACGGACGATGGTCGGTTCCAGCCCGCCGAGGACGCGCTCCGTCGCGCCGTCGAAATATTGGAGGCGTTGTGGAAAACCAACCCCAACAATGTCGAGATCGGAAACGGGCTGAGCGTCGCGCTCAATAACCTGGGCAGCTTGCTGAGCGGCGGCGGCCGGCTCCCGGCCGCCGAGGCGTCCGTCCGCCGCGCGATCGAAATCCTGGAGGCGTTGTGGAACACCAATCCCAACAGCATCGAGATCGGCGATTGCCTGGGTTTGGCGTTCAACAACCTGGGACGGTTGCTAAGATCCGACGGTCGAGCCGAGCTTGCCGAATCCGCATTCCGGCGCTCCGTCAAGATCTATGAGACATTGGGGAAAGCCAACCCAAACAGCGTTCAAATCGGATACGGCTTGGGCGGCGCGCTCAACAGCCTGGGCGTGCTGCTGGGCGCCGACGGTCGGGTCGGACGTGCCGAGACTGCCTTCCGCCGCGCAATCGAGATCTTCGGGGCGATGTTGCCGGCCAACCCAAACAACGTCCAGATCAGAGTGCGCCTGGGCAGCGCGTTGAACAACCTGGGCGGTTTCTTGGACTCCGAGGGTCAGGTGCAGTCCGCCGAGGATGCTTACCGCCGGGCCGTGCAGATCCTGGAGGAGTCCTGGCAGGCCAACCCGAACGACGTCACGATCGGATTGGGCCTGGGCGGTGCGCTCAACAACTTGGGAAACCTGTTGAGCGACGACGGTCGGGTGGGTCCGGCGGAGGCCGTCTACAGCCGCGCCGTCGAGATTGGCGAGGCGCAGTGGCAGGCTAACCCCACCAACGTCGAGATCGGGGTCGGTCTGGGCGCTACCCTGAACAACCTGGGCAACCTGCTGAGCGACGGCGGTCGGGCCAGGCCAGCCGAGCTCGTCTACCGCCGCTCCGTCGAGATCTACGAGGCGTTGGACCGGGCCAATCCAGGGAACAACATGGTCAAGACGGGGCTCGCGGGGAGCCTGTGTGACCTTGGCCGTTGGGACGAGGCCGAGCGGCTCGTCGATGAGGTGCTGAAGGTGACCCCGACGCATCCCGAAGCCAAACAAATGAAACAAGACATCGCGGCGAACCGGCCACGATCCGACAGACGCGAAGTGATTCGTGCGCGTTCGACTGTGGATGTGAAGCGACCGTGGTGGAAGCGTCGGCTGGGAGGACGATGAGGATGTCATCCAGCCGAGTGACCTCAGACGGTAAAGCGCGGGTTAACGCAAGGTCTCGCAGGCCCGGGGAGCGACAACCATGAGCGTTGAACCGGCCCGCCAGCGCGTGCTGGACGACTTCCCTTATCCGGTGGCGTATCCCTACGCGCTGATTTTCGACGCCAATCAGCCGGCGTCGATCCGCCGCTGGGCGCTCTGCTTTACCGAGTATCAACTGCTGCGCATGATCGCATTACCCCTGGTCGGGCAGTACCTGAGCCAGGAGCAGATCGACGAGTCACACGCCGAGACGATCCGCAAGCTCAACACCGCCATCGCCTCGATCCGGGCGCCGTTCTTTTCCGACTGGATTGATCTCGTCCATGCTCTGCGCAAGCACCTGCCTCGGGTGGGGATCAATCCGCTCTTTGCGGATCTGGGCAAGGCACTCGATTCGCTGGGCGCGAACATCGAAGAGCGGCCCGTCGATCAACGCGGCCAGTCCCGGCTCGACCCGCTGCGCGCGATCCTGGCGCTCCGCAACGCCATCGCGCACGGCGGCCAGCCCGACGAGGTCGTGGCATTGCAACACCTCGAAGTGTATGTCCCCGTTCTTCATGAAGTCCTCGAGGCCTTCGATTTCCTGGGCGACTGCCGGCTCAAGGTTCGTTGCGAAGGCCCCACGCCGGTCACGCCCGATCACGCCTGGGTGCGCACGTTGCGCGGGATCACCATCACCGGACCGGTCGAGGAGCCGCTGGAAGGCGCCCTCGGGCACGCGCTCTCCGACGAGTGCGAGACCGTGCTGGTCGCACCCGATGGCCGGGTCGCTCCCCTCTATCCCCTGGCCAAGCCTTTGCCCGATCAGGCCGGCGACCGGGCGCTGCCGGACAGCGAGCGCCTCTTCCTTTACGACGGCCATTACGGGCGGTTCACCCAGACGAAGCCGCCGGTCGAGCAGAGTTTCATCAATTACCTGGGCATCCACCACCGCGCGGCCGACGCCGCCTCGTGCGACCGCCTCAAGCAGCTCCTCGTTAAGCGGAGGATCAGCTTCCTGCTCGACAAGGCCGATACCGCACCCTGGACGATTGCCGACAACGCCGCCGACTTCTCACGCCGCAGCCTGGCCGACCTGCTGGGCACCAAGTACTTCCCCGAGTGCTACGTGCCGTTTCCGGACCTCGAAGAACACTTCGCGCGGTTCCTCGGTGGCACCATCGAACGGTCAAAGTGGCCCAGGGACACCACGCACAAGAGATTCGTCAACGGCTTCGTCCTGGCCGGACTGGCCGGTGCGGGCAAGACGGCCTTTTTGGCACGGCAGGTGGAGCGGCTGCTGGACCAGTCCGGCCACCTGCCCGCGCACGAGAACCCGGACCTCGTCCTCTTCCTGCGCGGCCAGGGAATCCTCGTTCGGCCCACCGAGGAGGGGGTGTTGCTGTTCCACGACCTCGCCGAGAAGCTGGGCGTGGCCGTGGAGGGAGCGACCGTCAAGCATCGCAAGCAAGGCGGCTTCAGCTCGCTGGCCGAGCTGTTCGCCCACCTGCACGCGAAGTGGAAAGAGGACAAGCTCGAGGGCCGGCGGCTGATCCTGATGCTTGACGCCCTCAACGAGGCCCCGCTCACCGAGATCGTGGTCCGCCAGGCGCTCGACCTCATCGCCCTGGCTGCCTGCTACCCCTGGCTCAAGGTCGTCATCTCGCTGCGGCAGGAGTGGCTGGGCGTGTTTGCCGGCAAGCTCGAGCCGCAGGAGACCGACCCGCTCGAATCCGTCAGGCCGTTCTTGTACACGGTCGAGACCGAGAGCGAAGGTCTGCGGCTCGGCAAGCGTCCGCCGCCGGTGATCGGCATGGGAATGTTCGACGGCGAGCAGGCCCGCCGGGTGTACGAGCACTACCAGTCTCACCACCGCACGGCCGGCCTCGAGCCGGGCGAGTACCGCATCCCGGCCTGTCCGACATCGTGGGACGCAATCGACGCGGCCACCCGGCGCGACGTGTTGATCACACCGCTGCACCTGCACCTGTTCATGGAAGCGTTCGATGGCCGCAATGCCGAGCCGGTCGCGACCAAGCCGGTACTCTTCCGGTACTACGTGAATCGCGTTCTCGAGGGCCGGGCGGGCCTGGATCGGGACATCGAGACCGTCGTCAGCTACCTGCTCAAAGACCTCACCCGCGCAGGCGCGGTTCTCGACGACAACGACTGCCATGCCCTGAACCGGGCGTGGGAAGAGGGCCATTCGGCCGGGCAAGTGCGGCTCTTGCAGGGCCCGGTCGAGGCGCTCGCCTGCGAGGGCCTGATCCGCAAGCGCGACCGCGAGGAAGGCGGCGCCTACGGGTTCGTGTTCCAGGAGGTGGCCGACTATCTGATCTACCGTCATATGGCCTTGCACCGGCCGAAGGGGGAGGATGACCTGGCGTACTGGATTCGCCGCGCGCGCCCGAGCGTGTGTTCCCCGAGTACGCCGGGGCCTTCGGGTTCCTGCTCCGCGACTGGGCCGACGACGGCAAGCTTGGCCTGGCGGCGCGGATCGTGGAAAGTTCGCCCCGGTGGTTCGACGACGTGGTGGTCGCGTTCCTGAAGGAGCAGGCCGAGCTCGGCCACATGCCCGGCCACGCCAGCCCGCGCGCCACGGCCGCCGCCGCCGCCCTGGCGGGCGGCGGCGGCCAGTGGACGGCCCAGTCACTCGACCGCGCCGGCTACGACTTCATGTCCACCCACCTGGCCCCCGAGGCCGTCGCCTACTTCCAGGCCAGCCTGCCCATTCGAGAGTCCCTCTGGAAGGACAACCCCAGGAACGTCCAGATCGCAGACGGGCTGGGCCTGACGCTCAACAACCTGGGAACCTTGCTGCGCGCCGACGGCCGGGTCGAGCCCGCAGAAACAGCCTACCGCCGCTCCGTCGAGATCTCCGAGCCCCTCTGGAAGGACAACCCCAGGAACGTCCAGATCGGAGACGGGCTGGGCAGTACGCTCAACAACCTGGGAACCTTGCTGAGCGCCGACGGCCGGGTCGAGCCCGCAGAAACAGCCTACCGCCGCTCCGTCGAGATTCGAGAGGCCCTCTGGAAGGACAACCCGACTCACATCGAGATCAAGGCCGGTTATGCGGGCAGCCTCTCGAACGTGGGCCGCTGGGATGAGGCCGAGCGGCTCGTCGACGAGGTACTCGTCAAGGTCCCGAGGCATCCTTACGCCAATCAACTCAAACGTTACATCGCGGCGAAGCGTCCCCGCTCCGGTAGCGGAGCCATGGTGTCGGATCAGGCAGCCGCAGTCGCGAAACAACCCTGGTGGAAACGCTGGCTGGGAGACAAATGACGATGTACCGCTGGAACATATCCGACGACGAGCGAGCGGCGGGGACAGACGTATGGGGAGTCGTCATCCGAGTGGCGGCGCCGCAGCGAAACGAGCCGGTGTCCGTCGCCCTGGAGCTAGACACCGACGGCGCCTCCGCGCCGAGACTTGCGGCACGCATCCAGGATGGCCGCGCCTGGGACATCGAGCCCACTGTGATCGAAAAGCGGCCGGCGGTGGCGCGCTACGTTCTCAGCGTCGACCCACCACGCGATCCCGCAACAGACGACGAGGTCACCATCGACCTGCGCGGTCCGGAAGGAACTGGCGTGCCTCCCTGCCGGGTCGTGCTGCGGCGAACCCATTGCCAGGCCAGTGCGGCGCTCGTACGAGAAAGTGAAGCCTGTTGCTCACTCGCCCCCGAGACCGAGGCCGCACTACGATGGCAAGGATGGAAGCGAGCCAGCGAACTGGTGGTGCTCAAGCGGTTCCAGACCGGCCGCGGCGGCAGTGCCGTCCTGGTGGTGCGGCCACGGCTGCGGGCGCCGGATGTTGATAAGGCCACGCTGGAAAGCAGCGGACCGCCCGAGGTGGCGGAGGGGGCGCTCGGCTCGTGCTGGCTGGTCAAATCCGGGCCCGCGGCCAGGGTCCGCCGCGAGTGGGACCGCTTCAACACGTATCTCGCCGACCGCGCCCACCCGTTTCTCAGCCATTGCGAGGCGTTTCTGGCCGTTCGCCCGCCCGGCGACGGTGGGCCCCCCGCGATGGCCACACTGGTCAGCTCGTTCCTCGGGGGCGGTGAGCTGATCCGGCCCGAGCCCCTCGATGAGGTCCTGCGCGGGCCCGTCGAGCCCGCTCGCGCCGGCCGCCTGCTCGACCGGGTCTTCACCGTGCTTGCTCCCTGGTCCCAGGGCTCGAAAGTCTACCCACTGGCCCGCTGGCGACGTGTCTACCGGGGCAATGAAAACGACTGGCTCCTGTTCGGCAAGTTCGACCTCGCCCGCCACCGCCGGACCGATGACAAGAGCCCCAAAGGCCGCGCCGAGTTCACCGCCGGGCTCGACTGGGATGTCGCGTTCATCCAGGAGAAGCACCTGCGCGACCATCTCCTGGGCAAGCATCGCGACGGTCTGCTCTACAAGCTCCGCGAGGTCGAGGCGGCCTTTTCCCTGACACACGGCGACTTGAACCCGCGGAATGTCCTGTGCGAGGGAGACGATGTCTGGCTGATCGACTTCGAGGACGTCGGCGTCGCGCCGACACTCGTGGATTTCGCCCGGCTGGAGGCCAACCTGCGCCTCTGGTGCCTGCGGCTGGGCGCGACCGAGGGAAACGTCGAGGACGTGGCCGCCGCCGTCGAGACCCGCCTGCTCGACCACTTCCTGGGCAACACCGGCAGCCTCGGGCCGGTTTCCGAGCTGGCCGGTGCGCTCGCCGCCGACCCCGAGAACCTGATGATCGTGGCGCAGGCCATCGCGCACATCCGCCGCCAGGCGGCGCGGGTTTGCCTGCCGCGCTATCCCGACCGCCGCGACTACCTGGCGGTCCTCTACCTGACGGTGCTGAGCCTGCTCCAGTACGCCGGTGAGGCCGCCGCTCCGCCGCCGAACTACCGGGTGCTCGTCGGCCTCGCGTGGGTATTGGAAGACACCCTCAGCCGCATCGTCGGCCTGGTCCCATTTTGCGCCGGCGAGTCGCGCTTGACCCGATGCTCTTGATCTGTGCAGGCTGGCTCATCCCACCCTTTGCGCCGCGGCGTGTGGCCTATATGATGGACCGCGAGGACGGCCGGAAGGCAATGCCGCACCTGGCGGCCACCCGGGGTGTGCTCCAAAGCCAGGTTCATCACCTCGACGTGTTCGACCATACGCTCCTGGTGCTCGCGTATGTCGAAGCCCTGCTCGACCCCGAGGACGGCGACCCGATCTCCGGCTTTCTCGATCCGGCCGCGCTCGATCGCCGCGTCGCCCGGTCGCTCCGCGACCAGGGGGTCCATCTCCTGCCGATCCCCGCCCCGGAAGCAAACCCCGCGCCGCCGGATGTCTCGGACCTGGGCCCGCTGCTCGACGAGGCCCGGGACTACCTCCGGCCGATCCTGGCGGACCCCGAGGCGCGGGCCCTCCTCAAATGGACGGCCCTCCTGCACGACGTTGGGAAACCGGGCACCCGGTGCATGAACACGGACAAGTCCCCGCCCGAAGTCCAGTTCCTGAGGCATGAGATCTACGGGCTCCAGCTCCTGGGCGGGCTTCTCACGCACCTGTTCCCCGATCCCGGCCAGCTCGGGCGGATGAAACGTCTGATCGAGCACCACCATCTGCACCATCAACTGGGGGAACACTACAAGACGCCGCGGACGAGGACCGCCGCGGCGAAGGGCAAGAAGGACGCCGGCGAACGGGGCGCCAGGCTCCGCGAGCTGGTCGACGAGTTGGCGACGCGCGTGGTGCCGGACGTCGAGATAAAGACTCTGGGCAGCCGGCTCGATCCCGACTCGGAGGACCATCAGGTCGACTTCCCGCTGCTCGTCCTCCACGGCTACGCCGACGCCTTGGCCTGCCGCGGCCCCGACGCGAAGGTATCCGCGGGCGAGGTCGCGCGGATCGACCTGGTCTTGCTGGCGTTCGCTGCAATTTATCCCGAGATCGTCAAGACGCGAGACGACCTGAGGGATGCCAGGGCCGACCAGGCCGCGATGTTCGGGAACGTTTCGGAGCAATTGCGGGCCGAAGCCGAGCTCGATCATGCGCCGTGGAAGCCGATCTGGCAGAGGGTCATGCAGCAGCTCCGACCGTGCTATGATCAGGAGAGCCAGCGGAGACAGCAGAACGGAGCCGATGGACCGACGCTCGACGAAGTCCTGGCCAAGGCTCGGGAATTCCTTGAAACGATCCACGACCGGCCGGCGGACTCGAACCGCTGAACCGGGATCATATGAACCAACCGCTCGATAAGCCTACTGCTCCTCACGCCTCGTTGACCCGCACCGTTTTTGCCGGGGCGGTCGGCAACGTCCTGGAGTGGTACGACTTCGGCCTGTTTGGATACTTCGCCCCGGTAATCGCCCGGCAGTTCTTACCCGCCGAGGACAGGCTGGCTTCGCTCCTGGAAACTTTCGGCGTCTTCGCGATGGGTTTCCTGATGCGGCCTTTGGGAGGCATCATCTTCGGCTACATCGGCGACCGCCTGGGCGCAAGCTCGCCCTGGAGCTCTCGGTGCTCTTGATGGCCGGCTCGACCACGGTCCTGGGACTCTTGCCGACGTACGATTCCATCGGCCTGGCCGCCCCGGTGCTGCTTACCTTGATACGCTTGCTTCAGGGTCTGAGCGTCGGCGGCGAGTACATCGGGTCCATGTCGTTCCTGGCGGAACACGCCCCGCCGCAGCGGCGGGGGTTTCTGGGGAGCTGGACTTCGTTCACCGTCGTCCTGGGGTCGCTCTTGGGCTCAGGCACCGCCGCACTGGCGGCCACTGTGCTCTCGGCGGCACAACTGGCGGCGTGGGGCTGGCGCGTGCCTTTTGTGGGCGGTCTCTTGATCGGCGTGGTCGGCTTCTGGCTGCGGATGGGCGTCCAGGAAAGTCCCAGCTTCTTGAAGCTCCAGACGTCCGGAAAGCTCGCAGCCAACCCGATCGCCGAAGCCGTGCGCAGCGACCGCGGCGCGATCATGACGACGTTCGGCCTGAGCGCGATCACCGGGGTCGGTTTTTACCTGCCGTTTGTCTGGCTGCCGACCTGGCTGGCCCAGATCAATCGGCCGCCGCTGGCGGTCGACCAGGCGCTCCTGGCCAACACGATGGGGCTCCTGGCGTTGCTTCTCTTGACCCCCTTGACCGCGGTCATTTCCGACCGCGTGGGACGCAAGCCCATGTTCCTGGGCGCGGCCGTGGGTTACGTGATTCTGTCGTACCCGGTTTTCTGGCGGATGGCCGACGGAACTTTTGGCAGCGCACTATTGGGCGCGCTCGTGTTCGCGACCTGCAACAGCCTGTTCTCGGGTTGTATGGGGGCGACCATGGTGGAACTCTTCCCGACCCGGACCCGTTATTCCGGTGTTGCGATCGGCTACAACGTCGGGCAGGCCGTTCTCGGGGGCACGGCGCCGCTGGTCGCAACGGCCCTGATTGGACTGACGAGGAATACCCTGGCGCCGGCCTTCTACCTGATCGCCAGCGCCACGGTCGCAGGCGTGGCTTCGTTGTTCATCAAGGCGCGGCACGGGCAGCCGCTCGATGCGGGCTTGTGACCGGCACGTGGCATTCCGAGATTCAAACGCGAGCGATCCTCGGCGGCCCCGATCAGTCTCGTGCCGGCTTCTTGTCCGTGCGCGCTTGGTCCATTGCCTTCTCGATCCGGTCCAGGGATTCGAGCGCCTTGGCAAACTGGGCGTCTCTTGCTTTCGAGTCGCTCCGGAGCACCTCGCCGTCTTTCTGCAGCGCGACGACCGCGCCTTCGATTTGAGTGGCTTGCTGGACCGCGCGTATATGAAAACCCGAGGACTCCGATCCCGCACGTGGCGAGAAACACGCCGATCCATCTGATGAACCCCAGGTTGGTTTCCACGCGGGTTTTGAAGCTCTCCAGATTGGTGTTGATCTTGCCGACCTCTCCGCGAAGATCGAAGAAATCCTTCCGCATCTCGCGGAATTCGGTGCGTAGGTCCTGGATGGCCTCCGTGAGGCGCTTGTTCGACTCCCGGACTTCTTCGGCGAGCTCGGTCACGGTCAAAGACATGATGACTCCATCGGACGCGGGGTTCGCGGGTTCGGTCCTGCTCGCTCCATTGGCGCCCAAGACGGCCTTCCTGTCAATGTCGGTACAACGCCGCAAGACGACCCAACTCCCGAGAATTGGCAACCGCCCAGCGTTCTCAGCCTCTGCGTTTCTCCGGCTGGATCTCATCGACCTCGGGGGACGTGGTCGCGCGGAGTCGCTTCGCAACGTCGCCGGCTGCGCGGAAAGCGCGCAGGGCATTCCCACCCAGGATCTTATGCACATCGGATTCGCCGTAGCCCCGGTTGAGCAGCTCTTCGGTCAACCGAGGGTAATCGGAGACGTCGTCCAGGCCGACCGGCCACATGGTGATGCCGTCGAAGTCAGAGCCAATGCCGACGTGATCGATGCCGGCGACCTTGACAATGTGATCGATGTGGTCGGCCACGTCGCGAACGGACCCTCGTGACAGCTTCGAGCCCTCCGACCGGAACCATTCTTCCATTGCTTTGGCGCGCTCGGCGCGATCGGGATACTTCGCTCGGAGATCCTTCAGCAAGGCACTCATCCGCTTCCCGGACTCGGGGACAATGAA
Source organism: uncultured Isosphaeraceae bacterium (assembly GCA_963781785.1). Lineage (GTDB taxonomy): Bacteria > Planctomycetota > Planctomycetia > Isosphaerales > Isosphaeraceae > CAWAHD01. The sequence continues at coordinate 5,425,739 of CAWAHD010000002.1, forward strand.
CCCCGAGTAGAAGTTGACCATGATCACGCCGCCATTCTTCTTCACGGCTCCGAGGATGTCGTCGGGGACGTTGCGCGGCGATGGGCAGATCGCGTAGGCACTCGAGTGGCTGGCAATCACCGGAGCCTGGGAGACGCGGAGGGCGTCAGCCATGGTTGCCGGAGAGACATGGGAAATGTCGACGAGCATCCCCAGCCGGTTCATCTCTTTTACCACGCGCTCGCCAAACGGCGTCAGGCCATCGTGCCTGGGCTCGTCGGTCGCCGAGTCGGCCCAGTCGAGGGTGGCGCCGTGGGTCAGAGTCATGTATCGCGCCCCGAGGTTGTAAAACGCCCGGAGCTGGGCCAGGTTGTTCTCGATCGCCACGCCCCCCTCGATCCCGATCAGCGATGCGATCTTGCCCGATCGGACGATCCGCTCGATGTCCTGGGCGGAGTAGGCCATTTCCAACGTTTCCGGATAGCGCTCGGCCATCCGGTTGACCAGGTCGATCTGCTCGGTGACCGTCCGCGCGGGATTCGGGTGATCGCTGGGGATATAAACCGACCAGAACTGAGCCTTGACTCCTCCGGCGCGGAGCCGGGGGATGTCGGTCTGACCGGAATCGAGCTTTTTCGAGAGATCAAACTTCTGCGAACCAAAATCGCCCTCGGTGCGCAGCCGCCAGGGAAGGTCGTTGTGGCCGTCGAAAAGCATGCCCGCGGCATGAACTCTCCTGGCTCGCTCGGAAACCGGCGGCAGTTTTTCCGGCTGATCTGGGGAATCGGCGGCCGCCGCCGGCAGCCCGGCCGCGAACAACAGAGCGGCCATGCAGCCCTCGAACAAGCCGGCGCGGCGCATTGCTAAGAGCAGATCGCGAGTCTTCATCATGGCGGCACCCTTTTTGGTGGAATCGGTCTCACGGCTGAGGCTTCATTCTGGTTTCCATCGGCACGCCAGACAATGGCGCGGCGGCAGCGATTTCGCTCGCCAATCTGGAGAGAGCGCCGTAGACTGGCCGCTCTACGTGAGATTCTCCGGTCGACCCTCCCACTCGAGAGATCCTGCGATGCCAATCCCCAAATGGACAGTCGTCACGTTGTCGATCATGGCCTGGGCCGCGGGCGCGCATCCCCTGCCGGCGCTCGCGCAGACGTCCGCGGAAGACCTGCCGGCGGAGAGCGGGTTGAAACCGGTCGAGGTAGTCCGCACCAACGACTACACCGAGGGTGTGGTGGTCGACCACGACGGGAACCTTTATTTTTCGCACGAGAAAATCGTGACCAAGGTCACTCCGGACGGCAAGGCGTCGACGTGGGCCGAGACCGGGTCTCCGAATGGGCACAAGGTTCTGGCCGACGGCACGCATCTGATCTGCGACGCCAGCCGGCATGCTCTCTTGCACCTGGACGCTCACGGCAAGGAGCTCAAGCCCGCGGCGACCGAGTCGGCGGGCCGGCCGCTGCGCGGCCCCAACGACTTGACCCTCGACACGGCAGAGCGCGGCGTTTATTTCACAGACCCGGCGAGCTCCGACCAGGACCACCCCGACGGGTCGATCCACTACCTCGATCGCGAGGGGACTTGCCACACGGTCGCAGAGGGCCTGGCGTTTCCCAATGGAATCGTGATCCGTCCCGGCGGCAAGACGCTGCTCGTGGCCGAGAGCCGGCGGAATCGGATTCTGGAGTTCCCCGTAACCGGCCCGGGAACGCTGGGCCACTTCAAAGTGCTGATCGATCTACCTCGGAAGGGGGAAGGGCAGATTGACAATCAGCCCGATGGGATCGCCCTGGACGCCGCGGGGAACCTGTTCGTCGCCCATTATGGAATGCGCCAGGTGCAGGTGGTCAGCCCCCTGGGCAAGTTGATTCGACGATACCCCGGCGGTAACCTGACGACTTCAAACGTGGCGTTTGCGGGCCCCAAGATGGACCGGTTGTACATGACGGGAGGAACGCCGGGTGCGCTCTTTCGCCTGGACCTGCCCGGGGTCACGGGATTGACGATCCTGCCGCCACGGGCCGGGAAGTGACTTATCGCTCAAGCGGAGGCAATCCCGCAGAATCCTCAACCGGCCTGAAGCAGTTGGAGCATTCGGCGGTCGAGCTTGCGGCCGTGCCATTTTTCGTAGACCATGTCGAAGCGGCCGCTGTCGCAGACGCCGAAGCTGCCGGTGAAGTTCCACAGCGCCCAGCCCCAGCCGGCTTTCTTGAACTCAGTGAGCGTGTCGTTCATCCACGACAGGACATAACGATGAGGCGTCATGTTATAGACGCCGAACTCGCCGACCATCACGCCCACACCCTTTGTCTCAAACTCCTTCCAGGGATTGATCAGCTCTCTGGCGATCGTCGCCCGGACGACATACTTGCCGGTATTGAGCCTGAGCGGCCAGATCGGCTCGGGCCAGCTATCATCCCAGTTGACCCAGGAAGCCTTGTAGTGAGTCAGCGGCGTCGGATTGTAATCGTGGAGGGCCGCGGCGACGTTTAACCCCAAGAGCTCCAGGGGCGGCGTGGTGGCCCAGCCGCGGCCGTCGCAGACGATCAGCCGGGCGGGGTCTTTCTCTCGGATCGCCGTGGCGATCCGCTCGATCACGCGGCGATGGTCTTCGGGTTTGACCTTGTCGTCGGGCTCGTTCAAGGGGTTGAAACTCACGTGCGTGCTGGGCATCCCCTGATACCGTGCCGCAAAGGCCGTCCAGTGGCGGGCAAAGGTCGAGCGTCTCGGGATCGCTCCAGAGCGACCTGGGCTCGGACGGCTGGGCGACCGTGTATCCCGGGGCCCGGTGGAAGTTGATCTGGACGTGAATACTGTACTTGCGGCCGAATTCGACGGCCTGATCGATCTCCTTGAGAACCGGCTCCTTGAGGACCGCGGGCTGGGCGCGGTTTGTCCAACAGCGATAATCGAGCGGCAGCCGGACGAAATTGAAACCCAATTCAGCGATGTCGGCAAAGTCTCGCTCTTCGAACGGCTTCTGGCCGTCGACCATGAACTTGTTGAGCAAGTTGAACCCGCGCCAGCGGGGAAGGTGCGCCGGCGTGGCGGCTGGGAGTTCCCGGGCCTGGGCGGCAGTGGCGCGGCCCTGCCGAGATTCCGGCAGGGCCAGCCCGGCCGCGGTGATCGCCATTCCGCGAAGCAGATCGCGTCGGTTCGTGGTCATGAACGGTCTCCAGCCCTCCGAGACGGGATGCCGGTGATCTACAAGGTGGGACCGCTCTCCAGTCGAAGGAAGCGAGCTTTCCGCGCGGCGGCCGCTCGCACCGGGGCGGGTGCGTCGGGGTGATTCAAGCGGTCGCAGATTTTGAGCGCCTGAGCGACGTGACCGTGAGCCGCCAGGTGCTCGGCGCACCGGAACAGACCCTCGGAAACGGCCGGCCGGTTGGCCGGCGGGGCCTTGTCGAAGGCAGCATCGAGGGCCGCGACGGCATCCGGGCCGCCGATCCGGCCCAAGGCGCGAGCCGCCGCCTGGGCGACGTCGGCGTCAGAGTCCTTCAGTAAGCCGGCGAGCGGACCCACGGCCTTGGCGTCGCGGCGCACGCCCAGGCTGCCGATGACGCCGACCAGCGGCCGGCCTTTGAGCTTGGGCAGAGCGTCGCGCAGGGCCTCGTCGACGGCTGGGTCGGGGATCGGCTCGAGGCCGTAACGAGCGAGGTGCGAAAGCTTTTCCTCGCCCAGAAGAGCGGCTAACGGAGCAACAGCAGCCTTGGTGCCCACGAGCGACAGCTCGCGGCAGGCATCCGCCTTCTCCTTGAGCGGTGCATCCGATTTCAGGACGGCAATCAGCTTGGCTTCCAGCTCCTTGCTGGGCGGCGGGACATCCTGGGCCAGAGCGCTGGCTGCACCCAGAGAAAGCGCAGCCAAGCAGACGAGGCGTGAGGACACGTGGGTCATGACCGGGTGCTCCTGGCGGGTGGCTCGGGGGGATATCAATAGATCCACGGTTCACGCTGTGCGCGCGTGAGGTAGCGGTTGGCCTCGGGATCGTTGACGAATTCTTCTTTCATCGGGTCGAATTTCAGGTCGCGCGTCAGCCACATGCAGATGTTGGCGGCGTGGACCGTGCCCATCGAGTGGTGCATGACGTCCGGGCTGGCCACGGCGGTCTGGCGCGACTTGACGCAATCGAAGAAATTCCGGTAGTGATTCATGGGCCGCTGCGTGCGGTCCATGTAGTCGGCGAGCAGTTTTTCGCCGCATTCCAGCAGGCCGGGCGACGAGACCTCGGGCTTCTTGTAGCCGTCGGCGCAGGACACCCAGCCGTCGGTCCCCTCGAACCGCATGCCGCAGGACCCGTGCCAGTACTTGTCGCCGCGCGACAGGATCATCTTCACGCCGTTGGCGAACTTGGTGACCATGCCGTCGCCGCTGTCGTTCTTGACGTAGTGATATTCGACGGCCGAGGTCGAAAGCGCGTTGATTCCAGCCTGCGACTGCGCAAAGGTGTGGGCGCCCCATTCGCCGATGCAGCTCGTGTGGAAGTCGTAATGGTTGCGCCAGCCGCCCTTGACGTAGGTCGAGTTATACGGGCGCCACGGGCAGGGTCCGAGCCAGGCATCCCAGTCGACTTCTTCCTTGGACGGCTGGGGCTCTTCGGGGAGCCACTCGTGGCTCATCTCGGCGGCGTCCCAGGGGGCGATATGGGCGTAAACCGTGTGCACTTGCCCGAGCTGCCCCGAGCGCGCCAGCTCGATGGCGGTCACGAACGGGCCCTCGCTCAGGCGCTGGGTGCCCGTCTGGTAGATCCGGCCGTACCGCCGGGCCGTGTCGATGACGTTCCGTCCCTCGGCGATCGTCATGCACGATGGTTTCTCGGAATAGACGTCCTTGCCGGCCCGCATGGCCATGCACGCAGCCAGGGAATGCCAGCGGTCTCCCGTGGCGATCAACACAGCGTCGATGTCGGGGCGAGTGGCCAGAAACTCGCGCATCTCGGGATACATCTGGCAGTCGGAGTTGCCGTACTTCTTGTCGGCGATCTGCTTGATGGCTTCGCGGCGGACCTTGCGTGCGTCGCAGATGGCGACGAACTGAACGTCTTTCTCGCGAAGCATCCATTTGAGGTCGTATTCGCCGCGGCCGCCCAGGCCGATCGCGCCGAGCACGATGCGCTCGCTGGGGGCGGTCGCGCCATCCTTGCCCAGCGCAGAGGCCGGAATGATCGTGGGCGCCAGGCAGGCCGCCCCCGCCACGGCGGCGGTCTTCAGATAGTCGCGCCGGGTCAGATTGCCGTCCGTCTGCGGTGTGCCGCTGGCCGTTTCTGCGTCGATTCGAGACATCGGATTGTCTCCGTGATGATCGGACTCGGGATTCTATCAGGGCGCGGGCACCCGGCTCATGGAAAAAAGCGGGAGCCCGCCACGGTGGGGGCAGGTTTCGGCTCCGCGGGCGTGCACGAGGCCAGCGGGAGCGATAGCGGAGAATGCGACTCTTCCCTTGGACTGTAATGGTCTTTTGGCCCGGGAACAAGAGCCTGGTGGTCGAATCGCGATTCTTCCACAGCCTGGCGGCTCACGGGGTTTCGGCCTTGTGGCGAATGATGACCCCCTCTTGCAGGTAGACGGTCGACTCGGCAATGTCGATCGTGTGGTCGGCGATTCGCTCGAGGTGGCGGCCGGTGCTCATCAACTGGAGCCAGGCGTCGAGCTGATCGGGGCGCTCGCGAATCGAGTCCTTGAGCTCGGCGCGCAGCCGGCGATACTCGCGATCGATCGACTGGATGCCGGCAATGAGGGCACGAGCGCGCGCAGCGTCGCGGCCGGCCAGGGCCTCATAGCTTTCGGACACCTGAGCGAGGGAGGCGCGGGCGAGTGACTGAAGCCGCTCGGGAACAGCCACGGCATCGGGCTTCCTGGCCAGCTTGCGAATCCGCCGCGCGATCCGCGCAGCCAGATCGGCGATCCGTTCCCAGTCGCGACTGACCTTGAGGATGGTCGCCAACCGCCGCAGGTCGGAGGCGACCGGCTCGAACAGAGCGAGGACTCGCAGGCATTCCTGTTCGATCCGGACCTCGGCGGAATTGGAGTCTTTCTCCAGTTGCTTGACTTCGGGCACGACCTCGAATCGGCCCTCGCACAGGACGGCGACGCTCTTGGCCAGGGAGCCAACGACCGAACGCCCCATGGCCAGGAACTCTTCCCACAGGGCGTCTTGGTCGCGGAGGGCGTGCCGGAACGCAGGCGGTGCTGTCGTGACGGCCATCGCGTCGCCAGTTTGCTCTCGCGGGCTGCTTTGCTCGGTCACGGTCGGCCTCCCTGGCAGCTTGGCCGGATCGCCGGCCGGTGAGCTGAAGTCTCGTCCCCGTATTGTTCGCAAGTTGTGGCAATGAATTCAAGGACAGAACCATGCCCGACGGTGCTCATCCGGAACCGGTACGTTGACGCAGCTCGTCCGGCGATTCGCAGGTTTCGGCCAGCTCGTGCTGCCAATAAGCGCTGTCGGGGCCTGGGCTTGCCAAGCGGACGTAATCATCCCAAAATCGCCCAACGTCATTGAGTGCATAAAGAGGCCGCCAGGGAACCGGCCCTTCGATCGACCGAGGCTCGGAGTGGGAACACGGGCGCAAGGCCGGCGTTGGGCGCACGAGCTCGAGATGGGAAGTCGACGGTGATTGAATCGGAATTGAGGCAGCCGCCGCCTGTTTCGTCGTCACTTGCCTCATTGCGGGTGGCGCTCTTGTTCGACCTGGATAACTGCCACGGTCCCACGGGGGTGACGCGTCACGCGCTTGCGCAGATCGAGCGGCTGGGTCAGCGGCCGGGGATCAAGCTTTGCGTGGTCACGGGCCGGATGAGCCAGCCCGACGGGCTGGCCTACTGGGAAACACTCGAGGGCCGCTGGCGGCGCGAGCTTCCGCTGCGGACCCGAGACATCCTGCGATGGTGGCGGATCAAACCGTGGCCGCCGATCGAGTGGTGGACCGGTCCGATCGACTGGGTCTACTGCCCGGCCGAGCTCTTCGTGGCGAGTCGCCGCGCCCGGCGGGCAGTGACCAGCCACGACGTCTGGCAGACCCTTCAATTCGAGACACCGAGGAAGCGCGAGCGGCTGGGCCAAATCTTCGATCGGGCCGATTTGATCCTTTCGGTCTCGCACTTCAATTCGCACAAGCTCGCGGACGCGTTTCCCTCGTGCCGGGACCGCGTGGCGTACGTGCCCAACGGGGCGGACGACCTGTTCTTCGAGCCAGCCAGTCCGAGCGAGCGAAGAAGGGTGCGCCAGGATCTCGGGCTGCCGGAGGGGGTTCCCTACCTGCTCTCGGTGGCCAATTTTCAGGCGCGAAAAAACCTGCCGCGGCTGATTCACGCTGCAGCCAGGCTTCCGGAGGTCGCTGCCGGCGACCTGGCTCTCGTCTTGATCGGCACCGGCCAGCCCGACGAGGCGCAGGTGGTCGGCGACGCCGCCGCCGCACTCGGGCGGCGGGCCCTGTTCCGGATGCCGGGGTACCGCCAGGGAACAGCGCTTCGTGCGGCCTATGCCGAGGCCACAGCCCTGGTATTTCCCTCACTCTGCGAGAGCTTCGGCATCCCGGCGGTCGAGGCAATGGCCCAGGGGCTGCCCGTGGCACTGGCCGACTCGACGGCTCTTCCCGAAATCGGCGCCGAGGCCGGATGGTACTTCGACCCGGCCGACGAAGAAGCCATCACGGCGTGCTTGCGCCGCATGCTTGACGACTCGTCCGAACGATCGCGGCGGAGTACGCTGGGTCGAGCCATTGCCGCCCTGTATCGCTGGCAAGCCGCCAACGACCTCCTTGTCGAGGCCCTTCGGAGGGGGGCGGGCAGGCAAAATCCATGAGCTGTCTGAAGACCGTGTCCACGGTGTCGCCGTGATCATTGGGTCGCCGCATGAACACGTCGGGACAGCAGTCCGCCGATGATTGCGGCGATCAAGGCAAGGAGCGAATGACCAATCCTCACAAAGTTTTCGGCGGTGCCGATTCCTGTCAGCGAGGGTCCGGCCAGCATGTTCGGGAACCATCCTTGCTTCCCCGTTGGCTTCAATCCAGCAACCGCTGTCACGTCCGCGAACGTGCCGTTGCCGTTGTTGTGATAGAGATTGGACAATTGCGCGTTGTTGACGACATAGAGGTCCATTGATCCGTCGTTGTCGTAATCGAAGGTCGCGAGTCCGGCTGGCGCAGACCGGCTCACCTTGGTGTTGAGGAAAGCAAGGGTTTTGGTCGTGATCAGCCTGGGCTCGATCGACGGCATGAGGACAAGCCCCAGGTAGATCCAGCCGAACAAGGCGAAACCGATCCAGAATGCCCGCCTCGACTCCTTGCGATGGACGGAAAGCAACATCGAGAAGAGCAGGATCGCAAGTGTTGCCGTGAAGAGTCCGCTGTCCCAGAGGTCGGTCGACTCCCTCAACGCAGCCAAGCCGATTCCGAGGAATAGGACGATCAGCAGCAAGGTGCCGATGTGGAAACGAAAGCGCTTCATGGCATGCTCTCGGAATTGTTGAAAAATCGTCCGCCAGATACGATCTTAATCGCACCTTCAATCCTGGGAAATGCCATGCAGCGGATCGCGGCTCTGATCATTCTGCTCTTCCAAGGTGTCGTCCACGCTCAATGGACGCCCCAGGCCAGCGGGACCAAGGCACGACTCCGCGGTCTCAGCGTCGCGGACTCGAAAGTCGTCTGGGCCAGCGGCAGCCAGGGGACCGTGCTCTTGACCACCGACGGTGGGGCCACGTGGCGACCGAGGACTGTCCCCGATGCGTCAGCCCTCGACTTTCGGGACGTTCATGCCGTCGATCGCCGGATGGCGTATCTGCTCTCCATTGGTGAAGGAGATCGGTCTCGCATCTTCAAGACGATCGACGGCGGCGAGTCGTGGACGTTGCAGTTCACGAATCGCGACCCGAAGGGCTTTCTGGATGCGTTCGCATTCTGGGACGCGGATCATGGCATCGCCGTGGGAGATCCCGTGGAGGGCCGATTTACGATCCTGGCCACCGACGACGGTGGCAGGAACTGGAAACGAGATCTGGTTGAAAGCATGCCCGCGGCGCTGCCTGGCGAGGGCGCATTCGCCGCCAGCGGGACTTGCCTGGTGATCGAGGGGCAGCGGAATGCGTGGTTCGGGACAGGAGGAGCGAGGGTGTCGCGGATCTTTCGCTCAACCGACCGGGGCCAGACCTGGACCGTGCATCAGACGCCGATTCGCGCGGGTACGGCCTCCTCGGGCGTCTTCTCGCTGTGTTTCCGGGATGCCGATCACGGCGTTGCTGTGGGCGGGGATTACAAGCAGCCCGACCAGACCGATCGGATCGTCGCCAAAACGGCAGATGGCGGCCGCACCTGGAGCTTGATCAAGGGTCCAGAGCCACGGGGTTATCGATCCGCAGTGGCTTATGTGCCGGGAACGGCCAGGCCGGCCCTGGTCGCCGTGGGTCCCACCGGGTCGGACTACTCGACCGACGACGGGGAATCGTGGCTGCCGCTCGGCAAGATCGGGTTTGATTCAGTCGGCGTCGCAGGTCCGGATGCAAGTTGGGCCGCCGGGGAGGATGGGACGATTTCCAGGCTCAGCCGCGCGATCAAGCCTTAGCGACGCGCAGAGCCGCTCCCCAAAACTGTCACAAGCGGTGCGGGTCGGGGCTATCCAGCCAGTCGTCCCACACACCCGACGTGCCTGACGGTGAGGACCGGAATCCTCCGACTAGCCGCCGCGCGATCGTCCCAAGCCAGAGGGAACCCAACGGCATGAGATAAAGCACGGCAGCACTGCCCCAGACGACCAGCGTCACGAAGGGAATGAGCCAAAGCAAATACGGGAAGGATATGCCGTTATAGGTCAACAGTGCGTAATCGAAGAACACTTCCATGGCGATAATCAGGTTCGCCACAGCGGCTCCACGCACATACGGCCACGGCGAAGCGGCAGGTATCGCGCCCTTTCGAGCGTTCTTGCCGTCGATCGATTTTGAGAGTGCCATGGCCCTGGTCCTGGTGTGTTGGATGTGCCAATACTCTCAGCATAGGCTGATCGCCCTGAGAGCGAAAGAAGCGTCCGGTCGCTGATTTCCACACGCTGGAGACCATGCCCAATTCGCGCGAGTTCCGCTAGAATGCATGCGGGAGCCCCGCTTTCCCGGATTGTGGCGCTTGCGGAGGTCGCCGGCCATGCGGATTGACAACGACCGGAAGCTCGATTTCGACGACGTGCTGATCCGTCCCAAGCGATCCGAAGCGCCGAGCCGGGCGACCGTTGTCCTGGAGCGGGAATACCGGTTCCTGAACAGCGGCGCAACCTGGAAGGGAATCCCGATCGTCGCGTCCAACATGGATACCGTGGGCACGATGGCGATGGCCAAGGCGCTCGGCCCCGCGATGATGACCTGTCTCCACCGGTATTATCCCGAGGACAAGCTGATCGATTTCTTCAGCAAGGACGTCCATCGCGGCTGCGCGTTCTTTACCCTGGGAATTAAGGACGACGAGTTCGAGAAGCTGAGGACGGTCAAATCGAAGGCGGACTTGCGGTTTGTTTGCGTTGATGCGGCCAACGGCTACACCAAGTACTTCGTGGATCGGGTCAAGCGGATCAGGGAAACATTCCCGGACCTGACCATCATGGCGGGCAATGTGGCCACTCCCGATATGGTGCAGGAGCTTCTGATCTCCGGAGCTGCCGACATTGTCAAGATCGGGATCGGTCCCGGGAGCGTCTGCACGACCCGGATGATGACCGGCGTGGGTTACCCCCAGCTTTCGGCGATCATCGAGTGCGCCGACGCGGCCCACGGGCTGCGCGGTCACGTCTGTGCCGACGGCGGCTGCCGCACGCCCGGAGACGTGGTCAAGGCATTTGCCGCCGGCGCCGACTTCGTGATGCTCGGCGGCATGCTCGCCGGACACGACGAGTGCGAGGGGGAGTGGGTTCATAAGGACGATAAGCGGGTCGAGATGGCGTTCTACGGCATGTCGAGCCAGAAGGCGCTCGACAAGTACGCCGGAGGTCGACGGGATTATCGGGCCAGCGAAGGCAGGGAGGCCATGGTTCCTTACAAGGGTCCCGTCAAGGAGACGATCCAGGGGATCACAGGAGGTATCCGGAGCGCCTGCGCCTACGTCGGAGCGACCCGCTTGAAAGACCTGTCCAAATGCACGACCTTCGTGATCTGCCAGAGACCCCAGGGCGCCGTTTTCGGCGGTCCGGCGCTGTGACGCTGCCGGGAAGTCACCGCCCCAGGCACCAGTCGGGCGGGTGGATGTAGCCGAGGGCGTCGAAGGTGCAGCGCGGCTTTGCGGGTATACTTGTGCGTCGGTCGGAGGGCTCCCGGCCGGCGCATCCCGCGTGTTCGAGGGAACTCCTTGGAACCGATTCGATGTGGCCCTGCGAGGTCGGAGTGGCCGGCGTACTGAGCCCATCGGTCAAGAGCATGCCGCCGATTTCAACCTCCGCCTTCCGCAGCTCGAAGAGCGATTGAACGAAATCCTTGTTCAGATCAACGTAAGTTCGCTGGGCAACCAGCACCTGGGGCCACGCTGCCCGCCGATGGCGAAAGTTCGCTGACTGCAACTCATACGCGCGCCGCGCCATGGGCAGGGTCTCGTTCCGGAAGTCCTCCACCGATTGACGTGCGTCGTTGTAGCGGGTGGAAACGTCGGCCAGGCGTTGCCGCAGCAAGAGCGCCACCCGCTCGTATTCGGCTTGGTCCCGCGCGAGGTCGGCCTGCGCCTCTCTGACGGTTCCCTGGTTTCGGTTGAAAATCGGCAACGGTATGCTCACCTGAACGCCTGCGGTTGTCAGGTTGTTGAACTCGTAGTTGCGGCCGACGACGGCCTGGACTGTGACGTTTGGAATCGGCTGGACCTGCTCGCGCCTGACCATGATCTCGCTACGGCGAATCTCGGACACGGCCGCCTGAATCTCCGGGCTGCGATGGAGCAAGTCTGCCAGCGTGGCCTCGAAATCGAGTGGCGATCCCGTCGCGTCGAGCGGCCGGTCGTCCAGGACGGTCGGTCGCAGCTCAGGGGCGCCGACCAGGGAGACGAGGTTCTCCCAGTTTCCTCGATAATGGTTCTCCGCGTTCCGGAGCGCCACGCGAGCCCGGCGAGCCTCAACCTTGGCCTGGAGCAGATCGGGCTCGTTGGCTTGGCCGACGTTCACCAGTCCGTCGGTCGTCCGCACGGCGTCGTCGTTGAGCCGGGCCAGTTCGCCGCAGATTTGAAGCAGCCGTTGGGCGGCAAGGACGTCGAAGAAGCGGACGCGGACACCATCGAGCACGCGGAGAGCCTGCGCCTCGGCTTGCCAGCGGGCGGCGTTGGCTTCCTCAGCGAATTTGGCGCGGCTGAGCCGGAGTTTACCGCCAGTGACGATCTCTTGCTGGACGAAGCCACCCACGAGCTCGCCAGGCGTTCCTCGGCCTCTGGTCGTGATCCCCGAGGCAGTGGGTGTTACTTCGCCGAGCGTCCCGATTTGCTCCTGCACGTATCCGATGGTCGGATTGGGATAGAGACCGGCCTGGAAGTGACCGATTCATCGTCGCATCGACCTGGGCAGCGGCCTGTCTGAGGGTCGGGTTGCGCTCGCATTGCGATCCGCTCGAAGTCGGCCAGTCGTGGTGCGGCCACGGCCGTGGCTGGGACCGGACGCGGCAGCGGGGGCACCGCCGATTCCCTCATCGCCGGGGGCAGCGCGGGTGACGTCAAGGGGTCCGCGTGCGGGTTATGAACCGATGGATCTTAGGGCGGCTGAAGTTGCGTCGCCCTTTGAACCCGAGCCTCCTGTGCGCGAACCTCTCCCCAATCCCCGTATGCGAGTACCAGTCCGGCCAGCGCCACCTTGAGCTCACAACGCCACGTTCTCACCCCCAAGTCCTCCTTGCCCGGCACGCTGAGCCCGACGCGCCGGCTACCGATGGTATCGGCATTTCGCGTAGTCCGAATTTCGCCGGGTTGCGCGAATTTCCCGATTTTCCCTGCTCGCGCCCTTTTGACAATGAGGTAAGCGACGCTGAGTTCCACCCCCATGACGATCAGCTCGAGAGTCGCGAACGGAGTGGCCACTCGGTGCAACAAATTGAAACCGACCGAGGTGATACCCAAGTCCAGCGGTGGCCCGAGACGTCGTCAGCCGAGCGTCAGCAGGCTTTGTAAAGAGATAACCCCGGCTTGCCAATTCCTCAAACAGGGCGACTCCGGACCATCTCCAGAGCGCCATTCGGAAGAGATCACCGACCCTGGGCTCCGGCCCGGCGGCCATCCGCCAGTTTCCTGACACGGAGGCGGTCGGTAGTTCATGATGGAGGCCGAGAAGCGGGGGCGCCGCTCTCAGCGAACTTGGCGGATGCACCAGTTGCATTGCCTCTCCCGCTATGAAGCTTGTTCTTCTCTTGCATACGCCCTCAGGGTATGTGATCATATCGCGTGGCCGGAAAACCGGTGCCAGGGCGGTGGCGGCCACCTCGCAAGCAGATTGCAATCGGGCCCATCACCGACCGTGCCGGTCGCTCTGGAACCCCAACGCAACAGGCGACTGGCGTTCCTGTACGCACATCAGCGTTCCGTTTGTTGCGCCAACTTTGGTCCGCGGGCGATGTCTTCCGGGCTGTTACAACGACTCCGCGCTCGAAATGAGCCGGCACCGATTCACACTCGTCTGTCAAACCCAGTAGAGCGAGAGGGCCATTGCGAATGTGTCGAATCCCCATTCCGCCGCCGATTCCGGAGGCGCCCCCGTTCGAGGGCTTGCAGCCGCCTCCTCCCCAGATCCCGCCGGCGCCCGCGCTTCTGGTAAACAATATCATCAACGGGACCCCCGCGACCCCGGGACCCGCCGCGCCAGCGAGGCGCCGATGGACAGTCGTCCTCGATACCTTCGACCTCGACTCGGGGCTGTATCAATGGAACGCGCGCAACTCTCCTACGTTTGAGACCCTCCTGAGCGACGCTGCCAACAACCCAGGGCGGTCCGATCAGCAGCGAAATGACATGATGCAGCGACTCAAAACGTGCATGATGCAGAGAAGCTTGGGCGATACGGATGCCGTTAACCGCGTGCTCGGGTTCACGACGGTCCGCCAGTTTTGCGCAAGAGCGCCGTGCGCAGATCAATTGGATCAATAATCTATGGAGGGCGATCGTCGACTTCTACCCGTTCACAGAGCGTTCAGACGCGATGTACGAGCCGGCGCTTGCTCCCAGGAGCGACGACGACCCGCTCCCGACATCCTGGGCTCCCAACGAAACAAAACGTCTGCGCGACGAGCCCAATCCGTGGCAGGAGTACGCGGTCGGCTTTCGGATCTGCGGTCGGAGCGACACCACGGTCCGACGTACCCTCGAAGACGGTTGCACCCAGCAGCGCGTCGATATAGGCCGTATGCGGGCCAACGGCTATTTCCTGGAAGGGACTGTCGCGTTCGATCAAACAAGGGCCCTCTTCTGGACTCGGAACCACGACATCTTCAACGAGTCCGCAGTCTGTGTGAGCCGTAATCTCTTCGGAGCGACGGCGTTCCCCGAGCGTTCAACCAACGATGAGATAGAAAACAAGACCTCGTACTTGTTCGCCCTGAACTGCGCCGGGCTCTCGGGCTTCGACACCGAAGCCGAACAGGTGCGACACAACCGCGTTTGGCGGCCTGGCGAGAAGGCCTACCAGTCCATCTCGGCACGCCGGGTGATCGCTTGGGTGAGGATTAGGCGATTGGGGGGAAACACCGTGAACGGTTGGGACTTCTTGATCGAGGATACATGGAACTGGGAATTCACCAGCCACCACGGTGGGGCGGACACTCACCAAATCAAGTACATCAAAGAGGAGCTCATTGCCTGGAGAGGCCGCCACCATATCGACGGCAAGTACGACTTCACTAATGCGGCCGCCCGCGAACCAACCATCGGCCGCGAACTGTGACGAGCCCTGAAATCGCCGCCATTGATACACCCGATGCCGCCGAACTTCATCGATCAGCGAGAGGACCATCGCTGATCTTGATCCGACCAACCTCGATGATCGAGAACACTCTCAGGAGCCGCCGTCGAGAACCACCTCGTACTGGTATGACGGTATCGTCTCTTCGCTTGAGCGTTCCCATTTCCCGTCGCGGACCGCATCCAGGTGGTCCTGCCAGCTTGTCTGGGGCATCGTGGTCGTCTTTTCTTCGGCACCGACATCGAATGGGAGATCCAGTGCGATCTGGCGATAAAGAGCCTTCTCCTCACGATCGGGAAGGGCGATCCGCTGGATTCGATATTTTTGGTTCGTGGCAAACTCTCGGCAAATATGGATGAGCATCACGTCGCTGTCGATCAAGCGAAACTGGCCGGCAGCGAGCGCCTTGTTGAGTTGCTCGCATCGCTTAACGCAGGCGTATAATCAACGCCGATCCTCGAACCGAGCAGTTTTCTGCTCGACATCAGACCGAAGGATCGTGAATGCAGGAGATGCCACGGCGGGAAAGCAACTGATTCTGACGACCGTTGTGTTGCTTGTAGCGGGCGTCCTGTTCGGCTGGCCGGTTCAGCCCACGGCCCGGGGCCAGCCGCCAAATGGCATCATCACCTCGGAGGAAGCCCGCGCCATCGCGACGGTAGCCTACATCTATGGCTTCCCGCTGGTGGATAATTACCGCATCCTCTACTCGTACTTCGTGGACCGCGGCGACAAGGAGTTCAAGGCACCCTGGAACGAGATCCACAACGACACGCGCGTCTACACGCTCTAAGACAAGGCGATCCAAACTCCCAACTCCGATACGCGGTACTCGCAACTTGGCACGGACCTGCGGGCCGAACCGCTCGTGCTCACCGTGCCGGCCGTCGAGAAGGCGCGCTACCACTCGTTGCAGTTCATCGACCTGTACACCTTCAACTTCGCGTACGTCGGCGGCCGCGCCACCGGCGACGACGCCGGAAGCATTCTACTCGCCGGTCCGAATTGGACGGGCGAGAAGCCCGAAGCCGTGAGGGCCGTGATCCGGTCCGAGACGGAGTTCAGCTGAGGATCTGTACCGAACCCAACTCTTCAAGCCGGACGACATCGACAACGTCAAGAAGGTTCAAGCAGGGTTCAAGGTCCAGACACTCTCCGCGTTTCTCGGCAAGCCTGCTCCGCCCGCCGCGCCGAAGGTCGATTTCATCAAACCGCTCACTCCCGAGCACCAACGCAGCTCACCCGAGTTCTTCAACGTCCTGAACTTCGTGCTGCGGTACTGTCCGACTCACCCGTCCGAGAAGGATCTGATGGCACGATTTGCCAAACTCGGCATCGGCGCAGGCGGCACGTTCGATCCGACGAAGCTGTCTCCGGAGATCAGGAAGCATGAACCGCGACACGCTGTATTCCGCGGCGGTGTTCGACCTCGACGCGGGGCCGGTGACGATTACCCTACCCGACGCCGGCACGCGATTCCTGTCGATGCAGGTGATCGACGAAAACCACTACACCGCCGCGGTCACCTACGGCGGGGGGAAGCGTACTCTCACGAAGGCGGGCATCGGCACGCGGTACGTTCTCACGGCGATCCGCATCCTGGTCGATCCGGCGAACCCGAAGGACGTGGAGCAGGTCCACAACATGCAGGACGCGATCAAGGTTGAGCAACAGATCCCTGGCGGCTTCGAGGTGCCCAACTGGGATCAGGACACCCAGACGAAGGTGCGCGATGCGCTCATCGCACTCGGCTCGACCGTTCCCGATTCCAAGCTTTTGTTCGGCACGAAGGACCAGGTGGATCCGGTGCGACATTTGATCGGCAGCGCAATGGCTTGGGGCGGCAATCCCGACAAGGACGCCCTCTACCTCAACGTCACGCCGGGCAAGAACGACGGCACCACCGTCTACCGGCTCACGGTCAAGGATGTGCCCGTCGATGGCTTCTGGTCGATCAGCGTCTACAACTCGAAGGGCTATTTCGAGCCGAACAAGGCGAATGCCTACACACTCAACAACCTCACGGCGAAAGAGGGCGACGACGGCTCGGTCACGGTCCAGTTCGGCGGGTGCGACGGCAAGACCCCCAACTGCCTGCCGATCACGCCCGGATGGAACTACATCGTGCGCCTCTATCGGCCGCGTGCCGAGATCTTGGAGGGCAAATGGACCGTCCCCCAGGCTCAGTCCGTGCGTTAAGCGCGGCACGGAACATTGACGCCGCACCAGCGCCGTCCCGGCCACGGTCGACGCGAAGGTGTGCGCCCGCGAAAGAAGGTTCTAACCATCGGGCTGCGTCAGCCCCTGATCTTACTCCCAGCCCAAGACCTCGCCGTTGTGGTTATGCTGATCCTGCCACAATTTGTCTTCGCTCTGATCGGCGGTTTGGTCTCTCGAAGATACCGAATCAGCATCATCACACGTCGAGCCCAACTTCCTGCTGATAAATAGGAACAGGGGACGGCTTTCAGGGCCTCTTGAACGGGATTTGGGTACACTGAGCAACAGTGCCGAAAACGGGACGGTTAACCGCAAGTCGACGTAAAGCCCGGGGGAGGATGGTTAGAAGCGCAAGCGGAGCTGTCATTCACCTCGAACTCGTTCCTCGGTCGTGAGGCCGCAGGGATCCTCAAATGGCACACCAGCCCGGCCTTGCCCAGCGCAATCAATGTGCAGAGACCGACAGTCTTGGCAGGAAATTCAAGACCGATAGATTTAAAGACTTCATCGGACGTCACATCTTTCACCCGTTTCTAGGGATGACATTAGGCACCTGGTGGGACTTCCTGCGCCGCCACCACTTCGCGATCAACCTACGGCATTTGCCCCGTGCGCTCGTGCAGACCGCGATCAGCGCCTCCAACTCGGTGAACGCCCGGATCGAGTCGAAGCGGTTTGGAGGACGGATTGAGGCCGTCAATGTCGAGTCCCCTTTGTTCATCCTCGGGCATTACCGCAGCGGGACGACGCACCTTCACAACCTTCTGGCCCTCGACCCGCATCGCGCCGCACCGACCCTGTTCCAGGTGCTCAATCCGCACACCTTCCTCAGCATCGAACGGTGGGCAGCCGTGGTCGCCGACCGTCTCATCGGCAAGCGGCGCTATCAAGACGAGATGGCCCTTGGAGCTGAGGTGCCGAGCGAGGATGAGTTCGCCACGTGTTTGATGACCGGCGTGTCGCCGTACATGGATTGGTGCTTCCCAGAAGACGGAGCCTACTACGAGCGATTTCTGACGTTCCGCGATGCCCAGAAGAGTGACATCGACCGCTGGACGCACGCCCTGACGACGTTCCTCAAGAAGCTCACGCTGAGATACGGCCGCCCGCTGGTGCTCAAGTCGCCCCCCCACACTGCCCGCATTCGGCTGCTCTTGGAACTCTTTCCCAACGCGCGGTTCGTTCACATCCACCGGGACCCATACGCCGTCTTCCGCTCGACAAGGCACATGATCCGCGTGGGGCAGCCCATTTACCAACTGCGGGACGGGCCGTTGCAAGACGGGGAGGATGGGATCATCGCGGTCTACACCGAGATGTATGACGCCTATTTCGAGCAGCGCGCATTGATTCCGGAGGGTCGGCTCCACGACGTTTCCTACGAAGACCTGGAGCGCCAGCCGGTCAGTGTGATCAGGTCGATCTACGGATCCCTCGGTATGGAGGGGCTCGAGGACGTCACGCCTCGGCTTGAAGGCTACCTCACCGCGATCGCCAGCTATCGCAAGAACCGGCACGTTTCCCTACCCGAGGAGTTACGGCGGCGCATCGCGAAAGACTGGGGTCGGAGCTTCGACGAATGGCGGTACGAGCGCTGACGGACCGCGGCCGGTCACACCATGGTCATTGAAGAATAGCACAGAACCGGGGCACATCGATTCCGGGTGCCAGGCTAGACCGTATGGCCGCCCACGCAGTCACAGATGTCGGATCTTGAGCGCGCGCGGCAGGGGATCGCCGTTCATGGCGCGGGCCTTCATGGAAAGGCCCTGATCGCAGTAGACTTGATAAGGCTGCGCCGCATTCGCGATAGACGCCTCAGCCGGAAGAAGTGCCGTCTGACCCTTGTACAGGCCCATTCGTCTTGCCCGCCGAGCCTGAGCCCTTTCCCGTGATCTGGATGGTCCAGGTTGCCATCGATCGCCCCGGCACTTTCGAGTTGAGATACGCAAGCGCCTTGGTTGTGATCAACCTGGGCTCGACCGATGGCATGAGGGTGAGCCCCAAATAAGTCCAGCCAAACACGGCGAAGCCAATCCAGAATGCCCGCCGGGCCTCCGTGCGGTGAACGGCAAGCAGGATCGAGAAGAGCAGGATACCGAGCGTCGCGGTGAAGAGTCCGCTGTCCCAGAGGTCGCTCGACTCACGGAGAGCCGCGAAGCCGACGCCAAGAACTCGGGAACAACGTCTGAGAATCGCTGCCGGCGAACTGGATGGTGCCGGCATAGCCGGTGTCGGTTCCTCCGTCGGGCGAGAGTGCAGTGACGCTGAAGCTCTGGAGAGTGCCCGCAGTAACGGTCGACAGGCTAGGGGCGCTCAATTGGTCGGTCGTCAAGGGAGGATCGAAAAAGATCCCGCTCAGTACAGCATTGGGGCCGGCGAGCGTCTTGATCGTGATCACGACATTGCCCGAGAGTTCCCACTGGAGATAAACTCCCCCAGAGAAATTCGAGACGGTTTCCGTATCGAGCACTGCCTTGGTGGCAGCGCTGGTGATCTGGATCTGCTCCCTCCTCCCCCGATTGTCAAAGTCAACTGCGTACAGGGCGACGTCGTGTGGCTGGCCGTCGGTCAGGTTCACGTCGACGGTAAAACTTGTTGTCACATACCAGCACGCGGCAATCCGGCTGTTGCCGCTGGCATCCTCAAGAGCCCGGGGGTCCGTCGTGCTGGCAGTCCAGGTATAGTTCAACTCGTTGGCGGGTGTGATCGTGGCATAGCTGGGATAGCTGGTTGCGTTACCGATGATATTGCAACCTTGAGAGCCATAGGCTCCCATCCAGTTGCCTTGAGTCGTTGCGTCCTGTTTGATAAACAAGGCCGAGGTGCCGGCGGCGTCCACCGTGACGCTGATACTCCCTGTGATCGTTGCCGTGGCTGAATCTGTCGCAACGATCGACTGGGTACCCACTGTATTGAGCGTAGCCGAGAAAACATGAGTTCCTGCGTCAGTCGATGTGAACGTATAACTGGCCGGTAGGACTGCCTTGGGATCGCTGCTGGCGAGCTGGATGGTGCCGGTATAGCCGGTGTCGGTTCCTCCGTCGGGCGTGAGTGCAGTGACGGTGACGCTCTGGGGAGTGCCCGCAGTCGCCGTCGACTGGCTAGCGACGCCCAAATGGTCGGTCGTCAAGGGGGGATCGAAGAAGAGTCCGCTCAGTACGGCATTCGGGCCGGCGAGCGCCTTGATCGTGATCACGACATTGCCCGAGAGTTCCCACTGGAGATAAACTCCCCCAGAGAAATTCGAGACGGTTTCCGTATCGAGCACTGCCTTGGTGGCAGCGCTGGTGATCTGGATCTGCTCGCTCCTCCCCCGATTGTCAAAGTCAAGTGCGTACAGGGCGACGTCGTGTGGCTGGCCGTCGGTCAGGTTCACGTTGACGGTAAAACTTGTTGTCGCATACCAGCACGCGGCAATCCGGCTGTTGCCGCTGGCATCTTCAAGAGCCCGAGGGTCCGTCGTGCTGGCAGCCCAGGTATAGTTCAACTCGTTGGCGGGTGTGATCGTGGCATAGCTGGGATAGCTGGTTGCGTTACCGATGATATTGAAACCTTGAGAGCCATAGGCTCCCATCCAGTTGCCTTGAGTCGTTGCGTCCTGTTTGATCAACAGGGCCGAGGTGACGGTGTCCACCGTGACGCTGATACTCCCTGTGATCGTTGCCGCGGCCGAATCTGTCGCATCGATCGACTGGGTGCCCACTGAATTGAGCGTAGCCGTGAAAAGATGAATTCCTGCGTCAGTCGATGTGAACGTATAACTGGTCGGCAGCGCGGCCTTGGAATCGGTGCTGGTGAAGGAGACGGTGCCCGTGTAGCCGGTGGCGACGTTTCCATACTGGTCATAGGCCGTGACTGTGAAGTTCCCCGCAGTGCCTGCGGTCGCGGGGTTGGGGAAGCCCGAGATCGAGAATAAGTATGCCGAAGCGGGCTTGACCGTGATGTTTGGCTCGGTGCCGGTGATGCTCGTCGTCGTGGAGTCGGTTACGGTGATCGATTGGGTACCTACTGTTTTGAGCGTAGCCGTGAAAGTATAGGTGCCTTGATCTTCAGGCGTGAAATGATACGAGGTCGGCAATACGGCCTTCGAGTCGCTGCTAGTGAACTGCACCGTGCCAACGTAGCCCGTGGCCGTGTTGCCATAGGCATCATCGGCAGTCACCGTGAACGTCTCTGCGACCCCAGTCGTGTCGATCGTTGGGAATCCGGTCACCTTGAGCGATTCGGCGGTGCCGGGCGTGACCGTGATGTTATCTTCGGTGCCGACGATGGCCGGATTCACGCTGTCAGTCGCCGTGATCGACTCAGTGCCGGCCGTCTTGAAAGTGACGGTGAACGTGCGGATGCCGTCGTCGTTGGGGGTGAAAGTATAGTCAGCCGGCCGTATGGCCTGGGTATCCGTGCTGGTGAAGGCTACGGTGCCGACATAGCCGGTGTCTGTGCCGCCATCGGGGCTGAGCGCAGTCAGCGTGAAGTTTTCAGACGTGCCCGCGCCGGTTACTGCAGGGACGCCGGTGATGCTCAAGAGATCGCTCGAACCGGGGCCTGTCAGCCGGATGGTCTCGGTGAACGCATCGGAGATCTCACCGTTGACTCCGTTCTTGTTCTGGTTCATCTCGTTGCCGTACCAGTCCTGGATGCTGGGGCCCACAGTCAGTGTGTAGGTGCCAGCGGCGGTCTGGGCGGGGAACGAGACGCGAAACTCGTGATCGTTCGAGCCGTTGACCGGCGTGACACTCACGTCACTGGTGGGGATCATTCCACCGGGACCGCTCAGGATGACCTGAGAGCCGGTGAAGGTCGCGGGATTGATCTCCTCGTTGAAGGTCAACTGTACGCTAGAGAAACCATTTGTGCTGTTGATCGAGCCATCGGGGCTGCCAGACACGACGTATGGGCCATCGGTGTTGGCAACAGCGGCCCCCGCGTTCACCACTCCACCAGTGGCTGTCTTGCCTAAGAGTGCAGGGTCTGGAGTGACCGTGTCGAGGACTGCGTCGATGACCTGGCTCATCGTCCAACTTGGGTGAGCCGCCTCCACGAGCGCAATCGTACCAGTAACCATGGGCGCGGCCATCGAGGTGCCGCTCACGGTACCATAGTTGCCATTCGACAAGGTGCTGTAGACGCTCACCCCAGGCGCGGCGAGTTGGACTGACGTGACACCATAGTTCGACCAGCTTGCCAGGGCACCATTGCTGCCGATGGCAGCCACCGAGATGACGTTCGGGTATTGCGCAGAGTACGAGGCTGGGGCAAAGAAAGTGGTGTCGTCATCTGCACCATTGTTGCCGGCGGCCGCGACGATGATTACCCCATTCTCGTCGGCGTATTGAATCGCTGATTCGATCGTGGGGTCAATCCCTGTCCCTCCCCAACTGGCATTGATCACCCTGGCACCGTGAAGCACCGCGTAGTCGATTGCCTCGGCAGCCGCGGTATCGGTCCCGCTGCCTGAGGAATCGAGGAACGCCACCGGCATGATCTGTGCGTTCCAGACCAGCCCGGCGCCCCCGATCGAGTTGTCAGTCATTTCACCGATCTCGCCCGCGGTGAATGTACCATGGCCATTGCCATCGATCGGGTTATTCGTGTCGTTGACGAAGTTCCAGCCGATCAAGTCTTCGGGGTCCGCTGTGTCGCCGTCCTGAGTGGTCGGCGCATTGGGATTTACCCAGCCGCCGGCACTCGTTGAAGCGAGGACGTCCGCCCCGGTGATAATGCCATCGCCGTTGGTATCTTCGATCTTGCCGGGCCCCTGGTTGACCGGACTATTCAGATCGGTGAACGTGATTACTCCGTTGTTATAGACATCCGTCAGGTTACCCATCACGCTTGCGGGGATCTCAGGCTGGTTGAGCCAGAGGTTGTCATAGATATCGGGAAGGTTGTAATTGAGGCCGGTATCAACGTCGGCGACGATCACCGCATCCGAACCGGTCGTGACGTTCCAGGCTGCGGGCGCATTGACGCCCCAGGTGCCGTCCAACTGCCACTGGCTGCCATTAACATAGCCGGGATCCGTGGGCACCGTGAGGATCCCGACTGTTTGAACTGGCTGGGCGTATTTGACCGCCGGGATGGTCGAGAGACCCCTGATCAGGTTGCTCATATCGGCGGTTGGCCCTTCGACCGTATAAAGCCCGGAGATCGTCGTCCTGGCGACAGTCGAACCGTCGGCCGCGACGATCGATCTCAGTTGTGCCAGCGCCCCACTCGTATCGGGTTGGAGCTCAACATTCAAGGTCTCCTGGGAAGCAACCGGGTACGACGGAGACAATGTCTTCACGGGCACGACATTCGTCGTGCTCTGATCTGAAACAGACTGAGACTGTGTCAGGGACTGTGAAGTATTGCCGGTCTGGTTTATGACCGTTTGCTCGATCGTCGCCTGTGGTGGGGCCGCGGTCGCATCGTAGGGCGCTATTACCTCATCGTGATCATGGCGCCGTCGAGCTTCCTCAAGTATCTTCGGTCGACCTGAGTGAGTGGCAAGCTTCGTTGCTTTGGGCTCGAAATGAAGAGATTGGTGATGTCTGCCCGTCACTTCGGATAATGCCTGAGCGAATTCATGATCTCTGCTGCTGCCCCCAGCCCCGAGAATTCTGATCTCGCTTGGCAGATTGAGAAGGTGATCAATCCGAAGAGCGCTTACGGCTAAAAGCGTCCTCGCCTCGAGATGATCAACGGTTAATTGTTGTCGTGCCGCAGATCGCCATCGGCGTGATATCGCCAGACTTGTTCGACGGCCTCGGTTCCAGTCGATGACGCAGCAATTCTCAGCCTGAATCTGGATTGGATGCTGGGATCGGTGGGACACGACGGTGTGGCTCCCTGGTTCTCTTTCCTCTCAGCAACAAGATGACCAGGTTATCTCCCGCGTCGGAGCAGACTGGCCCAACCCGAATCCCCGCCTTTCTTACCGGCGTGGATTCATCAATTGCCGAGCTCTCACAAAAAGCCGTGAGTCGAACAACGAAGCATCATGAACAGTGAGAAGTTCAAGAAGTTATCATAGGCGATCCAAGACGAAGAAAGAAAGAGTGTACTGGTGTATCAACGCGGCTTGGTTTCGGTGGAGTTCGTGGTAATTCCCGAATCGCGGTTTGCGTTCATGTTGGCACACCGTGCTATGGCGTCAGAACTTCGGTGGAAATGATCGTCTAAAACGAGGCTGTCGCAGCGTGAGAATCTGCTCATCTGTCTTGTTCTGGGGCCGAGCGCCGCGCTTGCAGTTTTCGTCGGCCGCCTCGTATACCGCGACGGCAGCCTTAGCCATGAGGTGCATGGTCTGCTGTGACGGCAGGAGCGGAAGCCGTTTCAGTCCCATATCCAGGATGACTTCGACGACGGCTTTCTCGATTCGTTTCTCAAGCTTGCGGACCGTTTTCTCGTCCATCGGTCAGGGCCCTTCTGCACATGGGGATTACGAACGTGCGCACCAGATAGTTGATTCTCTGCGTTTTGGGCTTTGTCCTCCCGTACTCTCAATTCGTTCCGTGGGTTGTCGAGCACGGTCTGGATGGACGGCTTTTCGTTCGCGAATTGTTCTCCAATCGGATCGGGGGATTCTTCGGCCTGGACGTGCCGGAAATCACTTCCCGGAAGGCTTCCGGCGAAGGACCACGTTGTGGCGAGGTCTCATGACCTTGCCACGCGCGCTGACGGCCGGTCTCCGGCGCCGGGGGATCGGAAGGAGACCTCCGGTCCAGTGGACGGCGCCGACCCTTCGGGTGCCCGGAGACCCGCGCCGAACCGTGACTCCGATCCTGCCCACGGCGGCGACTCTTTGGGTGCCCGCGGGCCGGAGCCCGCGGAGTCGCGCCTGACCGTCAAGCGGGGCCCGCTGGGAAAGGCTTCAGCCTTTCCCAGCCGGCGCAGGGGTCTCGTCGCGGTAGCGGGCATAGCCCGGGCCTTTGTCGGCCAGGGCTTCGAGAGCTTCGGGCCGGATCCGGACCTCGGCGTCAAGATGGGCCTTGAAGCCGGTGCCGGCGGGCACCAGGTGGCCGAGGATGACGTTTTCCTTGAGGCCGACCAGGTAGTCGACCTTGCCAGCCAGCGCGGCCTCGGTGAGGACCTTGGTCGTTTCCTGGAAGCTGGCTGCCGAGATGAAGCTGTCGGACTGCACGGCCGCCTTGGTGATGCCCAGAAGCTGCGTGCTGGCCGCGGCCGGCTTGGGCCGGATCCATTCGGCCTTCTTGTCGCCGGCGGCCTCGACGCGCAGGTTTTCCTGCTCGAAGTGATCGCGAGGGACGATGTCGCCCACGCGGAAATCGACGCCGCCCGGGTCCTTGATCTTCACGCAGTTCATCAGGTCGAGGTTGACCCGGCGGAACTCGAACTTATCGATGACCGAGCCGGGCAGCAGGTTGGTGTCGCCGACGCTCTCGACCCGGACCTTCCGCAGCATCTGAGCGATGATGATCTCCAGGTGCTTGTCGTCGATCTCGACGCGCTGCGAGCGGTAGACGTTCTGGATCTCGCGCAGGAGATAGCGCTGGACGGCTTCCTCGCCGGAGATGCGGAGGATGTCGTGCGGGACCAAGGGACCTTCGACCAAGGGGTCGCCGGCACGTACGCGGTCGCCGCCGTGAACACGGAGGTACTTGCCGTGCGGGACGAGGTGCTCGCGCTCGATGCCGCTCTCGTTGCGGACGATGATCGCGCGCTTGCCGCGGCGTTTCTCGTCCAAGAGCTCGACGCGTCCGTCGATCTCGGCGATGACGGCGGGCTCCTTGGGGCGCCGGGCTTCGAAAAGCTCGGTGACCCGCGGCAGGCCGCCGGTGATGTCCTGAGTCGTGCCGGCCTCGCGCGGGGTCTTCGCCAGCAGGGTGCCGGCCGAGATCATCTGCTCGTCATTCACCTCGATCGAGGCCCGCTCGGGGATGTACTTGTAGTCGAGGGTCTTGCCTTCGGAGTCGACGATGATGACCTGCGGGTGGAGGTCGCCCTTGTGCTCGATGATCGTGCGGCGGACGTGGCCGGAAGGGTCGATCTCGCGCTTCATCGTCTCGCCCTCGACGATGTCCTCCAGGCGCACCTTCCCGCCGACCTCGGCGAGGATTGGGACGTTGTGCGGGTCCCACTCGCACAGCATCTGGCCGCGGTTGATCTGCTGGCCGTCCTCGACGAGCATGATGGCCCCGTCGGGCACGTCGTACTTTTCGAGCTCGCGGGCCTTGGAGTCGAGGATCTGGATCTCGCCGTTGCGCGACAGGGCGATCCGCTTTCCCTCGTCGTTGATCACGATGTTCAGGCCGACGAACTTGACCTTGCCGTCGCGCTTGCACTTGACGTCTTTTTCCTCGACGCCGCGGGTGGCGACGCCGCCGATGTGGAAGGTGCGCATCGTGAGCTGGGTGCCCGGCTCGCCGATCGACTGGGCGGCGATGATCCCCACGGCCATGCCCACCTCGACCAACTGGCCGGTGGCCAGGTCCATCCCGTAGCAGCATCGGCAGACGCCCAGGGAGGCTTCGCAGGTCATGGGACTGCGGACCTGGATCTTCTCGATCTGCATTTCCTCGAGCTTCTTGGCGGCGGCCAGGGTGATCATCTCGTTTTCCCGGACCACGATCTCGTTCTTGAGCGGGTCGACGATGTTGACCCGGCTGACGCGGCCGCGGATCGACTGGACCAGGCTGACTTCGACCTTTTCGCCCTTGTAGATGACCCCCTTGGTGATTCCCTGCGAGGTGCCGCAGTCTTCCTTGGTGATCACGACGTTCTGGGCGACGTCGGCCAGCTTCCGGGTCAGGTAGCCGCTGTCGGCCGTTTTGAGCGCCGTATCGGCCAGGCCCTTGCGGGCGCCGTGGGTCGAGCTGAAGTATTCCAGCACCGACAACCCCTCGCGGAAGTTGGCCTTGATCGGCGTTTCGATGATCTTGCCGGAGGGCTTGGCCATCAGGCCGCGCATGCCGGCCAACTGGCGGATCTGCTCGACGCCGCCGCGGGCCCCCGACTCGGCCATCAGGAAGATCGGATTCAAATAGGTCTCGCCCTCGCGGCTGTCGCTGCGCAGGGCTTCCATCATCTCGGCGGTGATCCGCTCGCGGGCGTGGGTCCACGCGTCAAGGACCTTGTTGTAACGCTCCTGGTCGGTGATGATCCCCCGCTGGTAGAACTTGTTCTGCTTGTTCACCTCGCGCTCGGCCTCGGCGATGATCGCATCCTTCGAGGGCGGGGTCTTCAAGTCATCGGTCGCGAACGACAGACCCGACCGGGTGGATTCGCGGAAGCCCAGGTCTTTCATCCGATCGAGCAAGGCGATCGTCTCGCGGCGGCCCAGGATCTGGTAGCAGTCGGCGATGATGCCCTGAAGCTGCTTCTGACCGAGCGTCAAATTGTAGAACGGCATGCGGGCATGAAGGATGTCGTTGAAAACGACGCGCCCCACGGTCGTGCGGATGATCATGCCGGGCTTGAATTCCTTCTCGCCGTCGCCGCGAAGCCGGCGATGAGCAGGCAGCCGCAGGTTGATCATCGCGTGCAAGCCGACCTTGTGCTGGCTGTGCGCCAGGAAGACCTCGTTGGGCGCGGAGAACACCATGCCTTCTCCCAGCTCGCTCGGGCGGCTGACAGTCAGGTAATAGGCGCCCATGACGATGTCCTGGGTCGGCGAGATGATCGGGTTGCCGTTGGCCGGACTGAAGATGTTGTTGGTGGCCATCATCAGCGTCATGGCTTCGACCTGCGCCTCGATCGACAGGGGCAGGTGCACGGCCATCTGGTCGCCGTCGAAGTCGGCATTGAAGCCCTTGCAAACCAAGGGATGGATCCGGATGGCGTTGCCTTCGACCAGGACCGGCTCGAACGCCTGGATACCCATGCGGTGCAGCGTGGGGGCCCGGTTCAAGAGGACCGGGTGGTTGCGAATGACTTCCTCGAGGATGTCCCAGACTTCCTCGCTGCGGCGCTCGAGCATCTTCTTGGCAGACTTGATCGTGTCGGCGTGGCCCAGCTCTTTCAGGCGGCGGATGATGAACGGCTGGAACAATTCGAGCGCGATCTTCTTGGGCAGGCCGCACTGGTGGAGCTTGAGGTCAGGGCCGACGACGATCACGGAACGCGCCGAGTAGTCCACCCGCTTGCCCAGGAGGTTTTCGCGGAACCGGCCTTGCTTGCCCTTGATCATGTCGGTCAGGGACTTGAGGGGCCGGTTCGAGCTGCCCAGGACGGGCCGCTTGCAACGGTTGTTGTCGAACAGCGCGTCGACGGCCTGCTGGAGCATTCGCTTTTCATTGCGGATGATCACTTCCGGGGCATTCAGGTCGACCAGCTTCTTGAGCCGGTTGTTGCGGTTGATGATCCGGCGGTAAAGGTCATTCAAGTCGCTCGTGGCGAAGTTGCCCGAATCCAGAAGAACGAGCGGGCGCAGGTCGGGCGGGATCACCGGGATGCATTCGAGCACCATCCACTCGGGGCGGTTGTCGCTGTCGCGGAGCGCCTCGACGACTTTGAGGCGTTTGGTGAGGTCCTTGATTTTCTGGCGGCTGGACGTCTCGACCAGCTCCTGGCGAAGCTGCTTGGAGAGGGCGACCAGGTCGAGCCGCATGAGCAGCTTGCGGACGGCCTCGGCCCCCATGTCGGCCTGGAAGTCCTCGCTGTACTGGCCGCCGGGCTTGTATTGTTCCTTGGCCTTGCGGAAATCTTCCTCGGTCAGGAGCTGGCGTTCCTTGAGCGGGGTGTCGCCCGGGTCAACGACGACATAGTCTTGAAAGTAGATGATGCGCTCGAGGTTGGTGGTGCGCATGTCGAGCAGCGTGCCCAGCCGGCTGGGCATCGCCTTGAAGAACCAGATGTGGACCACGGGCGCGGCGAGCTCGATGTGCCCCATCCGCTTGCGCCGGACGCGCGAATGCGTCACCTTGACGCCGCACCGATCGCAGATCATGCCCTTGTATTTCATCCCGCGGTACTTGCCGCAGGCGCATTCCCAGTCTTTCTCGGGGCCGAAGATCCGCTCGCAGAACAGGCCGTCCTTTTCAGGGCGGTAAGTACGGTAGTTGATGGTCTCGGGTTTCTTGACCTCGCCGAAGGACCAGCTCCGGATGTCGTAAGGACTGGCCAGCCCGATCTTGACGGCACCATAGTCGTTGATCCGATCGTAGGCACTTTCGCCCATGCTCACGAGACACTCTCCTCTGCACGTTCTCGGTCGTGCCGAAGTGGACTGATTGGTGGGTGAAAGCCGTGGCTCGCCCGACCCCGCCAAACTCGGGCCGGCGACCCGGGTGTCTTCTGCTCAGCTTGATTCAACTCGCGTTGTATTCCGGGCGGTGGGGCGCGATCGGCAGCCAGCTCCCGATCGCCTCATTCATTTCATCCAATAAAAAACCCGCGCGCAGATCTTCGGGCCATGCCTCGAGAGCCGCCGCGGCCGAACCGGTCCTCCCGGACCAAAAACACCCAACCGGTCCCCTCCTTGACCGGGCTTTTGTGGAGACTCCGACATCCAGACTCGAATTCTTGACCTTGACAATGGGGGCGCAGACGAAGCCCCTGTCGCGGCGCAGTCGGCTTCCGGTGGAGTCGCATCCAGTCATCCTACGCAAGATTCAAACCAATTCCAAGAAAAATCTTCTTGACAGCCAAACTTTTTTGACGGTAATGCCGCGCTTACTGAACTTTTGTATCGAAACATCACCACGTTGCGTCGTTTTATTCCCCCCTTGCGAAGGGGGGGGTAAGGGGGGTGGTCAGGGCACCGCCAGTCACATGGCCGCCGCGCTTTCCCGGTTCTTCGATGTCCAAGGCCGCCGCCCCACCCCCCCTGGCCCCCCTTCGCAAGGGGGGGGAAAGGATCGCTCGCCTCAACACCAAGTTTTCGCTGGCACAGAGCAGGCTCGCCGGTTAGACCCGCTTCTTTTCGAGTTGCATGTTGAGCCCGAGGCCGCGGATCTCATTGGTGAGGACGTCGAAG
Source organism: uncultured Isosphaeraceae bacterium (assembly GCA_963781785.1). GTDB lineage: Bacteria > Planctomycetota > Planctomycetia > Isosphaerales > Isosphaeraceae > CAWAHD01. Next base: position 5,455,760 of record CAWAHD010000002.1, read on the forward strand.
CTGGCGGGGGTGCCGGCTTCGAGGGTGTTTTCGCCCTTGACCATGCTTTCGTAGATCTTGGTGCGTCCCTCGACGTCATCCGATTTGACGGTGAGGAGCTCTTGCAGGATGTAAGCGGCACCGTAAGCCTCCAGCGCCCAGACTTCCATCTCGCCGAACCGCTGGCCGCCGAACCGGGCCTTGCCGCCCAGGGGCTGCTGTGTAATGAGCGAGTAGGGGCCGGTCGCACGAGCGTGGATCTTGTCGTCGACCAGGTGGTGGAGCTTGAGCATGTAGATGTAACCGACGGTCACCCGCTGATCGAACTTGTCGCCGGTGCGGCCGTCGTAAAGGACGGCCTTGCCGTTTTCGGGCAGGCCGGCGTCTTTCAAGCATTGGCGGATCGTCTCCTCGCTGGCGCCGTCGAACACGGGGCAGATGGCCTGGAACCCGAGCTTGGCGGCGGCCCAGCCCAGGTGAGTTTCGAGGATCTGGCCCACGTTCATACGGCTGGGGACGCCCAGGGGGTTCAAGAGGATCTCGACGCCGGTGCCGTCCTCGAGGAAGGGCATGTCCTCTTCGGGCAGGATCTTGGCGATAACGCCCTTGTTGCCGTGGCGGCCCGCCATCTTGTCGCCGACGGAGATCACGCGCTTGGTGGCGATATACACCTTTACCATCTGGAGCACGCCCGAGGGGAGTTCATCGCCGCGCTTGAGGCTGTTGATCCGCCGCTCTTTCTCATCCTTGAGGGCTTCGATGCGCGGGGCGTACTGGCGGACCGCCGCGCGGGCCTTGGTGAGGGCGTCGCCGCTGCGGATGTCGAGCGCGTCGAGCTTGAACTTATCGCTTTCCTCAATCAGGTCCTTGGGGTCCTTGGAGCGGCCCAGAGGCTTGCCGGTCGACGGATCGGAGACGGGACCGCCGACGGCTTCCTCGAGCGCCTTGATCAACTGCTTGTATTCATCGGCAATCCGCACGTTCTCGGCGGATTCGGTGTCCTTGAGCTCTTTCTCGAACAGCTTGCGCTCGTCTTCGCTCAAGCTCATGCGGCGGCTGAACCGCTGGGTGTTGATGACGATGCCCTCGACGCCGGAAGGGACCTCGAGCGAGTCGTTCTTGACGTCCTCGCCCGCGCGGCCGAAGATTGCGTGCAACAGCTTCTCTTCGGGGGTCAGCTCGCTCTTGCTCTTGGGAGCGACCTTGCCGACCAGGATGTCGCCGGGCTTGACGTAGGTACCGATCTGCACCACGCCGTTGTCGTCCAGGTTGCGCAGCGCCTTTTCCGACACGTTGGGGATGTCGCGGGTGAACTCTTCGCGGCCCAGCTTGGTCTCGCGGATCTCGATCTCGAACTCCTCGATGTGAATCGAGGTATAAACATCGTCGCGCACCAGCTTCTCGCTGATGATGATCGCGTCCTCGAAGTTGTAGCCGTCCCAGGCCATGAACGCCACCAGGACATTGCGCCCCAGCGACAGCTCGCCCTTGTAGGTCGAGGCGCCGTCGGCCAGGATCTCGCCCTGCTTGACCTTCTGGCCGACCTGGATCACCGGCTTTTGATTCAAGCAGGTCCGCTCGTTCAAGCCGACGTACTTGCGCAATTTGTAGATATGGATGTGGTCGAGAATGATGCGGTTGGAGTCGACGTAGGTGACGGTGCCGTCCTCGGCCGCCCTCACGACCATGCCCGAATTGATGGCGACGGAGCGCTCCAGCCCGGTCGCGACGATCGGGGGCTCTGGAGATCAACAGCGGCACGGCCTGGCGCTGCATGTTCGAGCCCATCAAGGCGCGGTTGGCGTCGTCGTGCTCGAGGAACGGGATCAACCCGGCCGACACGCCCACCATCTGCTTGGGCGAGATGTCCATGAACTGGATCTGGTCGAGCGTCACGGACACGAAATCGGTCTGGTACCGGGCAGTGAGGGTCGAGACCTTGAGCTTGCCATGGTCGTCGACGGGCGTGTCGGCGGGGGCAAGGTAGGCTTCGCTTTCCTCGTCGGCGCGCATCCAGACGACGGTATCGGTTGCCTTGCCGCTCTTGATCTTGCGATACGGGGTGATCAGGAACCCGTATTCATCGACGCCGCCGTAGATGCCGAGCGAGCTGATGAGTCCGATGTTGGTTCCCTCGGGGGTTTCGATGGGGCAGATGCGGCCGTAGTGCGAGATATGGACGTCGCGGACTTCGAAGCCGGCGCGTTTGCGGTTCAAGCCCCCGGGGCCCAGGGCGCTCAGCCGGCGCTCGTGGGTCAACTGAGCCAGCGGGTTGGTCTGGTCGACGACCTGGGACAGCTCGCCGCGGCCGAAGAAGTACTCGATGGCCGCGCTGATGCTCTTGGGATTGATCAGCGAGCGCGGCGTCATGTCTTCGACGTCTTTCAAGCTCATGCGCTCCTGAACGGTGCGGCGAAGCTTGAGGAAGCCCTTGCGCAATTCGTCGGAGGCGAGCTCGTCGATCGTGCGGAGGCGCCGGTTGCCGAGGTGGTCGATGTCGTCGACGTGCCCCTTGTTGCGGCGGAGATTGAGAATGTACCGGATGGCGTTGACGTAGTCTTCCGGGTCGAGGGTCATGCGGTCTTCAGGGATGTCTTGATCGAACTTGCGGTTGATGCGGAACCGGCCGACCTTGCCCAGGCGGTAGCGGTTGGTATCGAAGAATTTTTCATGGAACAGCTCACGGGCTTTTTCGAGCTGGGGGGGGTTGCCGGGGCGGAGCCGCTGATAGATCCGCAAGAGGGCGCTTTCGTGGTCGGTGGTGGGGTCTTCCTGGAGCGACTGGAGGATCAGCGGGTCGCGCGAGTCCTTGAGGACGAGGATTTCACCGAGCGAGCCGGCGTCGGCCAGGACCTGCGCCTGGGTCTTGGAGATGGTGGTGCCGCTGTCGATCAAGACCTCGCCGGTATTGGGGTCGACGACATCTCCGCAGGCGATCCGGCCCTCGAGCTTGGCGGCCGCCTTGGGATCGGCCGAGTCGACGGGCTCGGACTCGTAGAACGCCTGGAGGATCGCTTCGTCGCTCGAGTACTGGGGGCTCATGGCGCGGAGCAGGGTCATCGACGAGAACTTGCCCGACTGGTCGATGCGCACGCCCAGGGTGTCTTTCTTGGTCACCTGGAGCTCGATCCAGCTTCCCCGTTCCGGAATGACGCGGCAGGCGTGGAGCTTCTTGTCGCTGGACTCGATCTCGACGACGAAATCGACACCGGGGGAACGGTGAAGCTGGCTGACGACCACGCGTTCGGCGCCGTTGATGATGAACTCACCGCCGCCGATCATGATCGGCATGTCCCCCAGGTAGACCGATTCCTCGAGGGTGGTCTCACCCTTGTTGAGCCGGAGCCAGACGTGGAGCGGGCGGCCGTACGTCAAGCGGAGCTGGCGGCATTCGTCGGGGTCGTACCGCGGCTTGCCGAGGTCGTAATGGAGGTATTCGAGCTTGAGGGTCTTGTCGTAGCTCTCGATCGGGAAAATCTCGGAGAAGACGCCCTCGAGCCCGGCCTCGCCCCGCTTGTCGGCGGGCAAGTCGGCCTGGAGGAACCGCGCGTAGCTGCGGGTCTGGATCTGAGTGAGGTCCGGCACCGGAAACTCGTCGGAGATCCGGCCGAAATTCCGTTTCTTACCAGGGATGATTCGCCTGACGTTGGTCGGGGTGGACATGGGGTTGCGCTCCTCAAAGAGATGAATGTGCAGGCCGGTCGGCCGGCCACGATCCTCGGGCCGCCCATGCGCCCTGGAATACCCGATCCCGGCGCGAACACGGCGCCGGGACGGGGCCAGGCTGAGGAGATTACTTGATCTTGACAGTCGCGCCGGTGTCTTCGAGCTCTTTCTTGAGCTTCTCGGCATCTTCCTTGGAGAGGCCGGTCTTGACGTCCTTGGGAGCGGCTTCGACCAGGTCCTTGGCCTCCTTGAGGCCCAGACTGGTGGCCGCGCGCACCACCTTGATGACCTGGATCTTGTTGGGGCCGATCGCCTCGAGGGAGACATCGAACTCGGTCTTGGGCGGGGGAGCCGCCTCACCGGCGCCGCCGCCGGCGCCGCCGCCCATGGCCGGGCCGGCAACGGCAACGGCCGCGGCTTCCAGGCCGTAGGTGTCCTTGAGGTACTTCGTCAGTTGAAGAACCTCGAGGACCTTCATGTTGACCAGTGAATCGCCCAGGGTCTTGATGTTATCGGCGAACGGAGTCGCTTCCGCGGTGGACATGGGAAAAAAGGTCCTTTCCTGATGAAACGTAAGGGTTCGAGGTCCTGCGTGTTTGACGGTCCCGAGCGGACGCCCGCCTCGGGCCGCACTGAGCGATCAACTGATCGTTTCCCAGCATTTCAACCTGGTTCGTGGACAAGACGTATTTCCACGGCGTTCGGGCCGTTTCAAGGGGCTTCCGGCGGGGCAGCGGCTGGCGGCGGATCGGCCGCTTCCGGAGGGGCAGCGGCTGGCGGCGGATCGGCTGCCGCCGGCGGGGTGACCTCTGGCGGCACGGCCTCGGCCACGGCCTCGGGCAGCTTTTCACCGCTCTCCTGGGCGCGCTTGATCAGGGCCTCGAGCTGGCCGACCAGGGTCGATGACGGTGACGACAAGAGCGCCAGAGTCTGGCGGGCCGGCCCCAGGATCAAAGCGAGCACCTGGCCGATCAAAACCTCGCGGCTCGGGAGCTTGGTGATGTCTTCGACCTGCTCCGGGCCGACGACGACGCCGTCGACCGCTCCCCCCTTGATCTCCGGCTTCTTGAGCAACTTGACCTGGGCCGTCATTTCCTTGGCGAGCTCGGCGATCCCTTCGCCGCCCCAGGCAACCGCCGAGGGGCCATCCAGGAACCGGTTTAGCCCATCCATCCCCAGCTCGGAGAAAACACGGCGAGCCAGCGAGTTCTTGAGCACTCTCAGGCGAATCGACTTCTTGCGCAGGTGCCGGCGCAGGTTGTGCTCGCCATTGGCATCCAGGTCCTTGAGGTTCACGATCAAGAGGGACCGGCTGCCGTCCAGGTCGGCACGAAGCTGGTTCATCATCAGTTCTTTAACATATTTGCTCATGACTTCCCTCAAGGTTCCCCGTCTACACGAATCGGATCGGTCGAAGCCAAATAGCCCAAGGGCGGCGCGGCCGGCCCGGGGATCGGGCTCAGGCCGAGACCCGGATACCCGGGCTCATCGTCGCCGAGATGGTGACCGAGCGGATATAGGTCCCCTTGGCGGCCGCCGGCTTGAGCGACCGCAGATAATTCAAGAAGGCGTTGATGTTTTCGGTCAACTGCTCCTCACTGAAGGCGAGCTTGCCGACCGGCACGGCGACGTTGCCTCCCTTGTCGTTGCGGAACTCGATCTTGCCCGCCTTGAATTCGCGGACGGCCGCAGAGATGTCGGTTGTGACGGTCCCGGAACGCGGCGAGGGCATGAGGCCGCGGGGGCCCAGCACCCGGCCCAGCGGGCCGACAACACCCATCATGTCGGGGGTGGCCAGGGCCACGTCGAAGTCCATCGTGCCCGCTTTGATCTGCTGGGCCAGGTCGTCGGCCCCCACGATATCGGCGCCGGCGGCCCGGGCCTTTTCGGCATTGTCGCCCTGGGCGAACACCGCCACGCGAACACTCTTGCCGATGCCGTGCGGCAGTGCGACTGATCCCCGCACGTTCTGATCGGTCTGCTTGGGGTCGATCCCGAGATGGGTCGACACCTCCACCGTCTGGTTGAACTTCGTCGTGTTGAAGCCCTTCAAGAGCCGCACGGCCTCGGGGAGAGGGACGGGGCCGGCGGACTTGAGCTTTCCGGTCAACGCGCGAAACCGCTTCGAATGCTTTGCCAAAACGTTCGCTCCTTTCTCAATAGGGGAGCTGCCGCCCAGGAGTTCCAATTCCGGCTGCCGGCGGGCGGTCGCGCCTGGTTCAGCCGCTTGATCGGAAAAGACCGCAAGTAGGCGAGGAGGGGATCGAACCCTCGTACGGCCCTTATAAGGGACCTGCTCTGACCACTGAGCTACTCGCCCATGATTTTGTGCTGGCGGCGACCAGTGCGTATCTGGAACCGGTTCCGCCCCAACCTGGGCGTGCTCATCGTTATTCCTTTCTGGGTGCCAGGGTTTCGCGATTCAACTCTTGATCTCGACGCCCATGCTCCGGGCGGTGCCCGCAATGATCCGGCAGGCGTGCTCCAGGTCTCTGGCGTTCAGGTCGGCCAGCTTGGTCTCGGCGATCTTCTTCACCTGGTCGGGCGTGACCGTGCCGACCTTCGTCTTGTGCGGCTCGGGGGAGCCGGCCGCGATGCCCGCAGCCTGCTTGAGGAGCACGGCCGCCGGCGGGCTTTTGGTGATGAACTCGAAGGTGCGATCCGAGTAGATCGTGATCTCGACCGGGATCGTCGTCCCTTTCATCTCCTTGGTCCGTTCGTTGAACTGCATCACGAACTGACCGATATTCACTCCATGCTGCCCCAGCGCCGGGCCTACCGGCGGCGCCGGGGTGGCTTGACCGCCGGGGCACTGGAGCTTCACTTTCGCCGTCATCACCTTGGCCATTCTTGGTTCTCACTCGCCTTCAGGCGGATTGTTTGCCGGAAATTCAGATGCGTTCCAGTTGCCAGTATTCGAGGTCGACGGGCGTGGGACGGTTGAAGATGATCAGCATCACCTTGACCAGGCCTCGGCCCTCGATGACTTCCTCGACGGTCCCCTCGAAGTTCTCGAACGGGCCGTCCTTGATCTTGACGCGATCGCCGCGCTCGACGTCGATGCGCACCTTGGGGGTTTCGGCCGTGGTTTTCTCTTCTTCCTGATGGAGCATCTGGTTGACTTCGGAATCGGGCATCTTGGACGGCGTACCGTGCGCGCCGACGAAGTCGCCGACACCGGGCGTTTCCCGCACCAGGAACCACGTTTTCTCGTTGAGCTCCATCTGGATCATGATGTAGCCGGGGTAGGTCTTGCGCTCGACGATGCGTTTCTTGTTGTTGCGGATCTCGGTGATCTTCTCCGTGGGGACGACGATCTGGCCGAAATAGCGCTCGAGCCCCTGGATCTTGACGCGACGCTGGAGGGCGTCGCGGATCGTGTCCTCGCGGGAGCTCTGGACCTTGAGCACGTACCAGACGAGCTCGGGGGCGGGCTCATCGTCGTCGACAGCGACCTTGGGCGCGCCGGCGGCCGGGACGGCACCGGCCGCCGCTACGGCCGGCTGCCCGCCGTCAGGGGTCTGCTCCTCGACTTCGATGGCCGACTCGAGGGCAACCTTTTCCTCCGGGGGCTCGGCCGGGACGCCTTCGGGCGGAGTCGGGTCGTGTGGCTTGGGGGTCGAATGGCTCATGGTGGAATCAGTCATCATACGCGGGCGGGATCGGAAAATCGGTCAAGAGTCCGGCCAGAAGGCCGGAGCGTGGTTCGGGACGGCTCGCGCCGCTCTTTTCGAGTCAAGCCGTTGATCCCAGGCCTCCACCGCCCGAGAAACTGAGCACCCCAAGCCACTGGAGCAAGTAAGTCCAGAGCGTGTCGACCAGGAACAGAAACAAAGCCATGATCAGGACAGTGGTCAACACGACGGTCGTTGCTCGGAACAGGTCGTCCTTGCTGGTCCACGAGACCTTGTTCATCTCGGCCTCGGTGGCAATCAGAAACTCGGCAAACGGCGGAAAATGGACAATCCTAAAGATGAGCCATCCGAGCACCAACGCAAACGAGGTCGTCAGCCCATAGTGCCAATATGTACCGTAATTGCCCGGGAACTCCTTCGTGGTGTCATAGACTCTCCAGGCCCCGGCGGCGGCGATCGAGCCCAGTCCAACGGCCGTGTAAACGCGGACATACCAGCCTTGCATCGGCTTGTAGACGTCGGCCCGAGCCAGATTCGCTACGAACTGGGCGAACAGACCGCGGGGAGCACCCGAGGATTTCCCCTTGCTGGGCTTGGGCGATTCTGCCTTCTTATCCGTACCGCCCAGCCGGGCCGTCTTTGCAGAGTTTAATTCGTCTTTCAATTTACCCATGGTCTTCCTCGGATTCTTGTCCGCACCGCCCTCCGCCAAGCCGCCTTGCGACAGCACGAGCGGAGGGAATCGAACCCCCAACCGCCGGTTTTGGAAACCGGTGCTCTGCCAGTTGAGCTACGCTCGTATTTCCCGAACGGCCGTTGCATCTTGCTTCCCGGGGTCCTGATAGATCGGACGGCTTGCACGACGAAACTCGCGGTGGGGCTTACGTCTGCGTTATTTTTTGCGCGATTCCTTGTGGGGCGTATGTTTTCGTTCCCGGCGGCAATACTTCTTGAGCTCGAGGCGATTGGCGCCGCGGGTCTCCTTCTGGACGCGGTAGTTTCGATCTCCGCACGTGGTGCATTCGAGCCAGACGTATTCACGCATCAGCATGCTCCTGCGTTTGTCCCCGGTCGGATGGTGCGATCGAGGCGACGGCAGGGGTCATAGTGCCTGCCGGGTTTGAGGGTGCGAACGGGCCAGGGACCCAAGAAGATCAGACGACGAAGGAGCATGGAGCATAGATCGGACAGCACGGATCCAGGCTCCTCGAACGATCGACCGGCGGTTGGGCGGAGGCGTGGTGTTTCACTCGAGGATCTTGGCCACGACGCCGGCGCCGACGGTCTTGCCTCCCTCGCGGATCGCGAATCGAAGGCTTTCCTCCATGGCGATCGGCGTTTGCAGCTCGACCGTCATCTTGATGTTGTCGCCCGGCATGCACATTTCGGCCTCGCTGTTGTCCTCGGACAGCAGGTTGAGGACCGAGCCGGTCACGTCGGTGGTGCGGAAGTAGAACTGGGGTCGATACCCTTTGAAGAACGGGGTGTGCCGTCCTCCTTCCTCCTTGCTCAGGACATAGACCTCGGCCTCGAACTTGGTGTGGGGAGTGATCGAGTTGGGCTTGCAGACGACCTGGCCGCGCTCGAGGTCGGTTTTCTCGATTCCTCGGAGCAGGACGCCGACGTTGTCTCCGGCAATTCCTTCGTCGAGGGTTTTCTGGAAGGCCTCGACTCCGGTGATGGTGGAGGCTCGCTTGGCGCCGAAGCCGATGATCTCGACCGGGTCGCCGACCTTGCACTTGCCGCGCTCGATCCGGCCGGTGCCGACCGTGCCGCGGCCCTTGATCGAGAAGACGTCTTCGATGGGCATCAAGAACGGCTTGTCGATTTCCCGAACGGGCTCGGGAATGTAATCGTCCATGGCCTTGACCAGGTCGATGATCGGCTGGGCGGCCTTGGGATCCTTGGGGTTATCGAGCGCCGGGCGGCTGCTGCCGCGGATGATCGGGATCTCGTCGCCCGGGAACTTGTAGTGCGTCAACAGTTCGCGCAGCTCGAGCTCGACCAGCTCGAGGAGCTCTTCGTCGTCGACCAGGTCGATCTTGTTGAGGAACACGACCAGGGCCGGCACGCCGACCTGGCGGGCCAGGAGGATGTGCTCGCGAGTCTGGGGCATCGGACCATCGGCGGCCGAGACCACCAGGATGGCGCCGTCCATCTGGGCGGCGCCGGTGATCATGTTCTTGATGTAGTCGGCGTGGCCCGGGCAGTCGATGTGTGCGTAGTGCCGCTTGTCGCTCTCGTACTCGACGTGCGAGACGGCGATCGTGACGGTCTTGGTCGAGTCGCGGACGGTGCCTCCCTTGGCGATGTCCGCGTAGGACTTGGTCTTGGCTCGGCCGCGCTCGGCGAGGACGGCCAGGATGGCGGCCGTCAGCGTCGTCTTGCCGTGGTCAATGTGCCCGATCGTGCCCACGTTGACGTGTGGCTTGGTTCTGGTGAAAGTTTCCTTGGCCATCGTTACTCCCGTCATCTCCCATGAAACTGTGGGCAAGCCAGCGGGCTGCCCGGCAAAACCCGTTGCAAACTACTGCGCGGGCTTTAATCAAGCCCGGTGCAGCCGACGAAGCCATCACGATTCCTCGCGACCCCCGCGGTCTGGGGCACCAATCCCAGAGCTGCCGCTGGGATTTGAACCCAGGACCTCGTCCTTACCAAGGACGCGCTCTACCAACTGAGCCACGGCAGCACGGTTTCTGTTCTGGTTCCGATCAATTGACCCAATGTTGACCCTTCACGTTCGCTCAAGGATCGGCCGGGCGAGCCGATCACGCAATCACAGTAGGTAGGTTTTCGTCAGATTCCCCTCCGGCCCGGCTGTCCACCCCGAGTGAAAGCGGGTGATGGGAATCGAACCCACGTAGCCTGCTTGGAAGGCAGGTACTCTACCATTGAGTTACACCCGCGGTTGCACCGTCCTGGAGACCGGCGCTCGGGGAGATCCATCGCAGGTTGCAAGGGCCGCATGCGTTCTTCATGATTGTCCCTACCGCCCTCGCTGGAGGCTCCCGTCGGTGTGCGTCGTGCCCTCCCTGATGTCGTGTTCGAGGTTCCCGAGTCAAAGAGGCCAGGTTCCGTCCGGATTCCCAATCCGACCCATCCCCATCGGGCGGAAGCATGGGTGGAGCAGGATTCGAACCTGCGAAGGCAGTGCCACCAGATTTACAGTCTGGCCCCTTTGGCCGCTTGGGTATCCACCCGTTAGTGACAAATCTCAATCGTCGTAAGTCGTGACTCTGCTCAAATGCGGCCGGAAGGTGCCCCGCCCCGTTGATCAATCGTCGGCGCTGGCAGAGCTGGCGGTGAGACTCGAACTCACAACCCTCGGTTTACAAAACCGAAGCTCTGCCGATTGAGCTACGCCAGCCTCGTGGGCGATGAAATCGTCTAATATACCCTGGAGATCGCATGTTGCAAGGGTTTTCCGCGCAGCAGGCAAAAACCTGCTCGCGGCGGGCGCACCACCAGCGCAGCATCCCGGGTGCCAGATCATCATACCGTGCAGGCGCCAAGGGCGGCAAGTGTCCTCTGATTTTCGGTGTTACGTGCCGAGCCGGCGGCCGCGTTCTCACGGTTCTCACTGATTCGACGCCTGGCCGGGCTACCCTGCCCTCACCTGGCCTAATCTTGCCGACATCAGCCGCGGCTCTTGCACCAGCTCGAGTACCGCAGCCAGATCCATTTCCGGTGCGAAATTGATCGCGCAGGGTATTCACCTGCTGGTGATTGACCTGTTCCCGCCGAGCAAGCGCGACCCGCAGGGGATTCACAGGGCGATCTGGGATGAGTTTGTTGCGGAGGACTTCGAGCTGCCGGGCGAAGAGCGCCTGACGCTGGCTGCGTACGACGCGGGTCCGCCGCCCGTGGCGTACGTCGAGCCGGTCGGGGTCGGCGAGGTGCTGCCCGAAATGCCGATTTTCCTCAAGCCGGAGTTCTACGTGCTGGCGCCGCTTGGGCAGACCTACCAGACGACCTGGGACGATTTCTTCCCGGCCCCGATGAAGAGGCTGCTGGAGGGGCCGCCGAACGGGAGACCGTCGGAGCCATAGCCTTGGGTTCAGCGTGAACGAGACAAACCGCTCTCGATGTCCACACGCCTTCACCGCACCGGCTTATTGGGGGTCAGCGCGGGACTTGCCCAGGAACTTGATCACCTCGTTGAAGAGCGGCAGCGGCACGAAGTCATACTGGGGAGCTGAGGGTGTTCCCAGGACATGGCAAATGAGGAACGGCGTGCTGGCTTCGCGCGTGAAGTCACTCAGCACGGGGAAATGGAAGCGATCGCGGCCCCAGAGGACGTTCAAGCGGAGATCAAGGTTGCCCTGGGGATCGAGGGTGCCCTGCCCTAACAGGCTGAAGGCATTGCCGGTGAACTTGATCGGGTCGAACGTCGTCAGGCCGTGAGACACGGTGAAGGTCACGTCGGCCGAGTCAAAGGCGGTCTTGGCCGGAGTGCGCACTCGGTCCGCCGGTGCGAGCCTGATGTTGGGTAGCGGGTTCAGGACCTTGGCAATGCGGAACACGGCAGGGAGCTCGCCCAGGTCGCCCTGGGTGAGGTGAGCGTCTCCGCCGCCGCGGAGGCTGCGGACATCGCTGCCCATCCCGTTGAGCTCGATGCTGGCGTTGATCGTTCCGCGGTAGGACTGACGACCGTTGATCGTGTGCGCATATTCCTCAAGCTGAGCGCCCTGGATCGAAAGGGCGGTGTGATAGCGCGGGGTGTCGTCCAGCGTGATCCAGCTCTCCTCTCCCAGGAGCTCGCCCTTCAGAAAGCTGCCTCGAATGCTATCGAGCGTGGCCACGCCGCCCTTGACGTGGAACGGGGATTCCAGACGGGTGATCTGCTGGCCCAGCAAGGTGACGCTGCCGAGCTTCAAGATCCCTTCGACCTCCAGATGGCGGCCGTTGGACCAGCCTTGGGCACGCTCGATCTGGCCATTGATGTGCTCCAGAGGAATTGCCGTCTTGACGGTGTTGTCGTTGAATACGACGAGCATCTTGCTCCAGCGGCACCAGGCAAGCTCGCTCTCCACGCCCGACCAGCCGATCTGGAGATCTCCGCGGGCCCGGAACGAGTGGCCGTCGTCGAGCCGGAGGGCGAACTGCTGCATCAAGGGCGGCATCCGTTTGCGCAGGTCCTGGTCAAACCGGATCCGCTCGACCAGGAGATCGTGCACGCTGAGATCAAAACGGCCAGTGTCCTTGAGGTCGACGGTTCCCCGGGCGAATTTCACCGTGCGCCGCGGAACTTGAAGTTCACGTCATGCATCGCCACCTTGCCATCGTCGAAGATGAACCATCCGCGCACGTCTTCCATCGGCAGCTCGATCGTCCCGCCGGGGTCGATGCCGGGCTGGGGTGATCGCGTGATCGCCAGCCGTAAGCTCGACTCTCGCCGCGGCAGGATCACGATGTGCGTGTGATGCGGGCCCCGCGGGGTCACCTGCACCTTGGCCTCGACGTCGCAGGCACCGGAGGGATTGATCGTCGGCCAGGTCTGCCGCCATGCCTTCGGCAGGGCTGCCTGAAGCTCGCCGCTGAACGGGAGATACTGGGCCTCAAGCGCGATGTCGATCTTGAGGGGCTCATCTCCGTTTTCCAGCTTCGGCATCGGCAGCTTTTCCACGCTTCCGCTCGCTGATATGATTGCCTGGCCATTGCTCCCACACATGTTCTTAAATGTCCATTTGTCTGGCTCGATATGGAGCCGGCCCTTCAAGTTTCGGATCGGGTAAGGCAGGCGATTCCAGGTGATCTCGCAGCGCTCGAAGAGATCGATATCGGCGTTGATCCTGACCGATCCTTGCGCGAGCCCTGCGCGCCCTGACCTGGGGTGCGCAACACGGTGGCGTGGGCCTTGACCAGGCCACTTGGGTTGAACTGGTCGAGCACCTTGCGCACTTCAGGGCGCACAGCCTTCTTGAGCGTGTCGTCGACGGGCAACGACTCGGCCTGGATATCAAGCTCGACGATCGCATTCGGGCCCGGGTTCCGGATCGTGCCGGCGAGGCTAAGAGGCCCGCCGCCGATCAGCGTCTTCAGGTCGACCTCCAGGATGTTCTTCTTCAGGCTCAAGAGCCCGGTCAGGTGATCGAGCGGATAGGGAAAATCGCGGTAGACTGCCGAAACGTCCCGGCACAGCACCGTCGCATCCCACTCCAGCGGCGTGCCCCGAGCCGGGCGTGCCAGATGAACCGAGGCATCGACACGCCCCTGGGTGCGAAGATATCCCAAAGATTATCATACTCTGATGGCGTGCGGTCGCGCAGCCGTTTGTCGAGCTCGAGATCCAGCAGTTTGATCGAGAGGTCAAGCGGAAACCGCTCTGGGTTGGTCACATCGACCTTTCCGCTGGCCCGGAGGGTCGTCTTGCCGTTGGAACCCTGGGCGTGGTCGATCGACACCACGCCGTCCTCGACCGTCAACGAGGCCTCGAGATCGTTGACCGTGAACGGCAGGAGGGGACAGTCCCAGACACCCTCTCGGATCTTGACCGACGCCTGGTATTTCAGCCGATCGACGGGCCGTGCACCGGGATTGTAACGCAATCGATTCAGCTCGACATCGATGACACCGTTGTTGAGCGCCAGCGCCTGCGCGGCCGGGCGCAGCTCCCTGGGAATTCGCCGGCGCAGGCTTTCCGACAGGGTCAGTCCGTCGAGCGTACCATCGAGCGTGGTGATTCCCGTGCTCAGGTCGATCGTGCCTCGGAGCGTGAGCCGGCCGAAGACGTCGCCACGGGCCGAGCCTTCAAATGCGTACTGGCTGGGCCCGGCTCCGGCGACTCTTTCGATCCTCAGGCTCACGTCACGGAGGATTGCCAGACCCGGGCCGATCGTGCCTTTAGCCTTCGCCGGCGGGGTTGAGCGCAACGGCAAATCCGGCGCAGGCTGTGCAGGCTCGGCCGCCTGGCCGGAGCCAGCGCTCGGAATTGCCGGTGCTACGGGTGCCAGCGAGGATGAACGCGGGGCGGAGTTTGAAGCGGCTTCTTCTTCAACGAACAACTCGAGGGTGGCATTGCTGATCACGATCGGGGGCGTGTCGATCCAGGGACCGGGCCAGGGGTCAGCCAGGAGACCCTGGAGGTTCCATGTTCCATCGCGGCGACGGCACAGCCGCAGGGTCGGACGACCTACAATGATCTCACTGGCTCCCAGATCTCCTTGGGCCAGCTTTCCCCGCTTGATCCGGATGTTCAGCCACGGAATGCGCACGGTCTCGAACCACGCGCCATTGATCTCCTGGCGCAGCTTCAGGTCGTGAACGGCGACCTCGCCGGCGAACAGGTGGACTCTCACCCGGCCAGGATCGAGCATTGCCCTCGGGAAGAACCGGATCGCTTGTTCCCTGATCAGGTTCGCAGCCGTTTCACTGTCGGTGATGTACCAGTACGCAAACCAGAGCCCGCCTCCCAGAGTCGAAGAGAGGAGCACGAAACCCCATAAGAGCGTCTTCGCCACGCGCCGTCCGATACGCATTGATCCCGCGCCTCCCTGCCCCGAATCGATCGAACCGGGCACTGCTTTGCTCTTGCCCATTTTCAGCAGACTGGATTGCCGCGGCGCCTTACGCCGGCAATCAGCGTCGTCCATCCGATCGCCGCTAGCCCGATTGCAGGCATCTGGCCGGGAATTCGATAGCGCATCGAGCTCGCGAAGACCAGATGCAGGGCACAGAAATAGAGCACCGGCCCCGCGAGCAGCACCAGTGTGCGTGCCTCGTGCCGCCGGCTCCAGGCGCCCAGGGCCAGGAGCATGAGGACGGGAAGCTCCACGATCGCACTGGCGATTGACAAGAGCGGGGAGCGAGCGCTATCGGCATTGGGCCACGGGCTCCAGAACCGCGCCAGCTTGATCACCGCGAGCTCGGCAACACGCCTTGGCTGCCTTCGAGCGTAGGCCGCTGCACGGGCTGTCAGAAAAGCATCCTGATCCTGTTCGTCGAGCGGCCAGATCTCACGATCGCTCAAGAAGCTCATATCGCTTGCGCCCGTCGCCCTGGGGTTGATCCCGTCGTAGAGGCTGGCTCCCATCCAGAGCGCCGTCGGAACGAACCGGCCGTGAATCCGGGCATTGCGAAACCACCAGGGCCCCATCACGATGGCGACCCCGAGCGCGTAAACCAGAGCACCCCGGATCGTGGCAGCCCGCGGCGATGATCGGCAACCTTCAGAACGACCCAGATCATGAGCGCCAGCGGAACAAAGAGTGCCCAGGAAGGGCGCACCAGGATTGCTGCCCCGGCGGCCGCGCCGCCGGCCAGTGCGATCAGCCAGGCTTTCCAGCCGGAGCAGGCGCCGGGCGCGGCGGGCCGGGAAGAGACCAGCCCGAATCGCCAGCGAGGGACGCCGGAGGGTCCTGCGCGGATATCGGTCCAGCCCCAAAGCAGGGCAAGACCCAAGAGACCAGTCAGCATGAGCGGCTCGAAGACGGCTTCCGACAGAATCAAGGGCGACATGAGAACGTAATAGGGGCCAACCGCGGCGAGCAGGGCGGCCAAAAGAGGTGCCGGCCAGAAACGCGACGCCCCCGTGCCGGACGGGGCCAGGTCGCTTCTCGCCACCAGTGCGAGCGTCAGGCGGTAGACCAGGTAGACGCTCGCTGCGCCCAGCACAGCCTGGACCAACCGAACCGGCAATGTGCGCTCACCGAAGACAGCCTGGCACGCTGCCAGGAACAGTGGGTAACCGGGCGTGCGGAGCGAGAAGTGCGGGATATCGCTCCATTCCACGATTTCCGAGGTCGCGGCCCAGCGGATCATCCGCCCGAGCTGCCAGTAGTATCGGGAGTCCGGGAACAGGCAGACCTGATCGGGCCCGTGCCTGTGGACGACGAGATCAACGACGCCGGCGGCAAGCACGCGCAGTCCCAGCGCGATTTCCAGGACAAGCCGGAGCCCCGCCAGCTCGGCCGGACCGCCGGCCCCGGAGCGGGCACGCGACGGCTTTCGAGAGGAATCGGGAGGGGTCGGCTCGTCCACGCGCGGCCACTCCTTTTCACCTCACCGTGATCCACGACCCGCCTCCCGTGCCTGCGCGGAGAGGATCTTCCCGACCGGTCGGGATGGCGGCGCGATCGTATGCCAAAACGACCAAACCGTCAATCGCAACGGAGCCCAGAGCGATGGCGACGGCCGGAAGCGACTGCCTGGTGGTCCGTCAATCTACGAATGAGCGGTAGGAAATATGGAGACCTCCGGTCGGCCGCAGGGCGGGGTCCGGAGACCCGCGCCCAACAACCGAGTTTGACAGCGTATGAGAATCTCGGAAAGAATCCAGATGCGGGAGTGAATGCGGCTCGCGGATTGCGTCGCCAACGGCAGGACTGAACGTGCGCGTACGGCTCGGACCGGGGCCCGTGTTTGCTTACGAGTGGCTGACCTCAACGCGGCGGTGGCAGCTTTTTGCCTTGCGCGCGGCCTTCGTCGCCGCGCTTCTTTTCGGGATGATGGTGGTATGGCAAGTCGCGCCCGATCGCCAGAGCCGAGGTCAGACCGTCTCGATCGAAACACTGGCCAGGTACGGCGAAGCGTTTTATCTGACAATCGTCACGATCGAGCTGACGCTCGTTCTGCTCGCGGCGCCGGCGGCCACCGCGGGGGCTGTTTGCCTTGACAAGGCGCGGGGCACGCTCGACCACCTGATGGCCACCGACCTGTCGAATAGCGAAATCGTGCTCGGCAAGCTGGGCGTGCGGCTGGTGCCGGTGCTCGGCCTGATCGCCTGCGTCTTGCCGCTCATGGCACTGTCGGGCCTGCTGGGAGGGATCGATCCGACGGCGCTCTTTGGCTCGTTCTTGACGGCAGCCGGCTGCGCCGTCCTCGGCTGCTCGCTGGCCTTCACACTGTCGGTCTGGGGGCGAAAAACGCACGAAGTTTTGATGCTGACATACTTGATCGTGATTCTCTGGATGAGTAGTCCGCTGCTCCTCATGATCGGGGCGTATTTGGTCGGGGTGCCGACACCCGGACAGGTTCCCCAGATTCTGAGCGATCTGGCGACCTATTCCAATCCTTACTATTTGGTCTATGCCCCGTACGCGGCACCGGGCAATGTCGGCACGATCACTTTCCTGGAGTTTCTGGGCGGCTCTTTATGCGTCTCGGGGCTCCTGGTGGCCCTGGCGGTCTATCGGATTCGCGCGGTGGTCGTGAAGCACGCCGGGCTATTCGGTTCGGGGTCTCGGCGAGGTCGAGGCTGGCTGGGGTCTGACTTTCGCCGGCCGGCATGGGTTCCGCGGCTTCGCGGTCCATCGCTTGACGGCAACCCGGTCTTGTGGCGCGAGTGGCACCGTTCGCGGCCGTCTCGGTTCCTGCGGGCGGTCTGGTTGATCTATGCGGGCTTGGGAGTCATCTGGGTGTTGATGGTGCTGCGATTGGAGGCACGTCCTGGCCGGGAGATCGTCGCCGCCATGAATACGTTCCAGGTGGCCGTCGGCTTGCTGCTCTTGAGCGTATCCGCGGCAACCAGCCTGGCCGAGGAGCGGGTGCGGGGCAGCCTCGACGTTCTCATGTCGACGCCGCTCTCGACCCGGGAGATTCTGGCAGGGAAATGGTGGGGATCGTTTCGGCTGGCGCCCACGTCTTGCTCTGGCCTGCCGTGATGGGGGGCATCCTGCTCGTGGATGGAGGGCGCGTGACCGGCTATCTGGTGTTGATGGGGCTGACCCTGAGCTATGCCGCGGCGATTGCCAGCCTGGGGCTGGCCATTGCAACCTGGGTCAGCCGAATGGGCCGGGCCGTCACGATCTGCGTCTCCGTGTATGTCGTCACTGCGATTGTCTGGCCGATCCTGGTCATGATCGGCAGCAAGCACGATAATCTCGGACTGAGCCTGCTCATGGGGAGCCCGCTCTGCGGTACGCCGTTCGCGACGAACATGGTCGCTTCGGGTCAGCATGTGCCGGATTCCGACGATCTGGGCATCTGGTGGGGAGCCTTTTTCTGGATGCTGATCCATGGAGGCGCCGCGGTTGCGTTATTCGCAATGACCGTGGCGAGCTTCGACCATTGCCTGGGGCGGATGCCGGAATCGGCCCAACCGGGTGATCCCCGAGGCCAGCGGAAGCCGCCATCGGTCTTGAAGCCCGAGCTTGATGACTATTCGGACGAAGATCTCTTCGCGGCAGCCGAACCGCCGCAACCTTGATCGATATCCTGCCGGGCACGCGCGTCCATTGGTTTGACAAACGTCCGATTTTCAGGGACGATTGACGGATCGTTGCGGGCTATTCGAGAAGTCGGTGCTTCGCTTGTGAGGGAATCTGACGGTGCAAGCGCGACTGGGACCGGGGCCGGTTTTTGCCTACGAGTGGCTCACGGCAACGCGGCGCTGGCAGTTGTATGCGGTGCGCGCGGGATTTGTGTGCGCGATCCTGGCCGGGATGGTATTCGTCGTGCAAATCGATGATCCCGCGATCGGAGCGGGCCAGGCGGACTCGCTCCAGGCGCTCGCGACCTACGGACGGCGCCTGTTCTTGACGATCGCCTCGATCGAGCTCACGCTGGTGCTCCTGGTGGCGCCCGCCGCGACCGCGGGAGCGATCTGCCTGGACAAGGCGCGGGGCACCCTGGACCACATGCTGGTCACCGACCTGTCCAATGCCGAGATCGTACTCGGAAAGCTGGGCGTGCGACTGGCGCCCGTGCTGGGCCTGATCGCCTGCGTCGTGCCGATCATGGCGCTGGCAGGGCTCATGGGCGGGATCGACCCGAACGCGCTTTTCGGGTCGTTCCTGGCGGCCGTGGGCTGCGCGGCGGTGGGCTGCTCGCTGGCCTTGACGCTGTCGGTCTGGGGTCGAAAGACCCAGGACGTCCTGATGCTCACCTATTTGATCATCATTTTGTGGCTCTTCGCGCGGTATCTCCTGGAGACGGTGTGGACCAACACCCAGTTGTCGTCCCTTACGTTTTTCGTGCCGGCACTGTGGGATTGGCTCGAGTTTTTGAATCCTTATTACCTCGTATTTGCTCCGTATTCGAAGCCCGGGACCGTGAGCCCGACCGACTACCTGGAGTTCCTGGTGATTTGCCTGGGCGTCTCCGGCGCCTTGGCGGCCCTGGCGACCTGTCGGATCCGCGCGGTCGTTCGAGCACAAGGCGCGCGACGACCGAACAGACTGAGCCGCTTGTTCACCGTGCACTTTCCGGAGCTGCCGTCGTGGTGGTCGTTCATCGGCCCGTCGCTCGACGGCAATCCGGTTTTCTGGCGCGAGTGGTGCCGCGCGAAGCCGTCGCGGTTGATGCGCGTGGTGTGGACGCTCTACGGCGTCATGGGGCTGGCCTGGATCGGGCTGACTGTGTCAAGCCTCACTTCGGGAGGGACCAACCGCGACATGATCGCGATCGGCAATGTTTTCCAGGTCGCCGTCGGCTTGCTCCTGTTGAGCGTCAATGCCGCCACCAGCCTGGCTGAGGAACGGGTGCGCGGCAGCCTGGACATCCTGCTTTCCACGCCGCTCTCGACCCGGTCGATCCTGGCAGCGAAATGGGCCGGGAGCTTCCGGAGTGTTCCGCTCCTCTTGTTTGCACCGGCCTTGACGAATTTTCTTCTGGCCTGGGAGAGCGGGCGCTGGATTGCCTATCTGCATTTCCTGGGACTGATGTTGGCGTATAGTGCCGCGATCGTCAGCCTGGGCTTGGCACTGGCAACCTGGCAAAGCCGGCTCGGCCGGGCGGTGGCTCTATGCGTGGCCACTTACGTGCTGTTTTCATTCGGATGGCCAGCTCTGTTCATTGCCACGAATTCAGGGCGGAGCATGGACGATCACGTCATGTTGCCTCTGCTCATGGGGACGCCGTTCTACGGTACCCTGTTGGGGACGCTGGGCGTAACGGGTGGTCTTCGCAATATGTCGGGCAACGACATCGATATCTGGGTTGGCTGCTGCCTCTGGGTCCTGATCCACGGCGGTGCGGCGGCCGTGCTCTACTGGGCAACGATCGCGACCTTCGACCACTGCCTGGGCCGCATGCCCGAGTGGGACGAGCCGGTGTATCCCCGATACCCAAACCCACGCATCGCCGCGGAATTCGAACGCAGGCGAGTCAAAACGACAGCCTCGAACGTCACTTCTTCGGGGGAACCGCCTTGGATTGACCGGATGCTTCCCTCGGAGGGCTCGGCGGCACCTTGAGCTCGCTGCGCAGCCGATCGAGCTCGCGCTTCAAGCCGGCGGCCACCGGCGCGTAGGCAGGATCACGATAGACGCTCTTGAGCTCGAGCGGATCCTTCTGGCGATCAAACAGCTCCCACTCCTCGACGTCGGGCCCGTCGAAGCGAACGAGCTTGTAGCGATCGGTCACGACGCCGTGGTGCGGGTGGACGTGGTGCGGCGCAGGGTATTCGTAATATTCGTAATAAAAGCTGGTGCGCCAGCCGCCCGGCGTCTTGCCGCGGAAGATCGGGACCAGACTTTGCCCCTGCATCTCCGGTGGAACGGGTAAGCCGGCCGCATCGAGGAAGGTCTCCGCGAAATCGATGGTCGACACGATGCTGGCACACTCGCTGCCGGGTTTGATGACGCCCGGCCAGCGGACCAGGAGCGGAGTTCGCAGCGATTCCTCGAAGATCCACCGCTTGTCGAACCAGCCGTGCTCACCGAGATAGAAGCCCTGGTCGGACGAATACACCACGATCGTGTTATCGGCGAGCCCCTCGTCGTCGAGGAACTCAAGCAGCCGGCCCACGCTCTCATCGACGGCCTTGATGCAGCCCAGGTAATCGTGCAGGTAGCGCTCGTATTTCCACCGTACCAGGTCGTTGCCACGCGGGGCCGCGGCGCGAAACGCGGCGTTGCGCGGCTCGTAATAAGCGTCCCAGGCGCGGCGCTCTGCCGACGGGAGGATTGTGGGGGGCTTCAACTTGAGGTCGACGGCCGTCATGGTCTTGGCAATCGTCATGTCCTGGTCGTGCTCGGCTGGGCCGCGGCCGGAATAGTCATCGAAGAGAGTCGGCGGCTCGGGATAACGCCGGTCGTTGTCGTGGTCCAGGTGGCGCAGCGCAGGCAGCCACTCGCGATGGGGCGCCTTGTGGTGGCACATGAGCAAGAACGGCCGCGACTTGTCTCGATTCCGCAGCCAGGCGAGGCTGAAATCGGTGATCAGGTCGGTGACGTAACCCTGCTGTTTCACTCGCTGGCCATTATGGATCATGGGCGGGTTGTAGTAGACACCCTGCCCCGGCAGGATATGCCAAAGGTCGAAGCCGGTCGGGTCGGAGACCAGGTGCCACTTTCCAAACAGGGCCGTCTGGTAGCCGGCGGAGCGGAGCAGCTTGGGGAAGGTCGTCTGTGAGCCGTCGAACCGGCTGTTTGAATTGTTATAGAAGCCGTTTGCGTGCGAGTATTTCCCGGTCAGGATCGTCGCCCGGCTGGGGCCGCAGATCGAGTTGGGCACAATGCAACGGTCGAACCGCATTCCCTCCCGCGCCAGGCGGTCGATATGAGGCGTCTCCACCAGACGCCGCGGGTCGTTGTAAGCGCTGATCGCCTGGTAGGCGTGGTCGTCGCTCAAGATGAACAGGATGTTGGGTCGCTCAAGGTTGGTGCGAGCTGCTGACTTCTCCGCTCTAGCCAGCGGGATGGACAGAGCCATCGCACCGATCACGAGCAGCGCGGGACAATAACGGACGGCGACGCGATCAATCATGGTGCTTTCCTTGAACTGCCGAGTGGACGGAACAGATTCTAGCCGAAAGCCAGCCTCATCGACACGCGCGACATAGAATTGTTGGTAGACTGGAGGTGACCCGTCTCGTATGTGATAGGACCATTCGGGGTCATCGGGAAGGTTTCACTGTCGGTAGGACTCACCACGATGAACGTCGCTCTTACAGACGAACTTCAACAGCTTCTCCGGAGTAAGGTCGAGAATGGGCAATTCCCGAACGAGGAAGCCGTGATCAACGAAGCTCTGAAGCGGTTTCTTGTGGAGGAACAGCTCGGGGGAAGCGCACCGACAGGCTATGCGACCCAGATTCTGGCGGAGCGGCTTCCGGGGCCATTCATCGAAGACCAGGCGACTCCTGCACCGATTGATCTCCCGAGGCCGGCACAAGAGATCGATTGCTCGTGTCGTCGCGACGAAACGCGGCAGCCGAACCTCTGCCCCGGCGAGTGATCGATGTACAAGACCGTTGAGGAACTTCGCTCCGAGCTGCCCTCCGAACAAGTCGATGTTCCGCTCTCGCAAGGTGACATTTTGGATGCCTGTCCGCTGGTCTTCTGGGCGGATCAGATGCGCAGTGTCGCCGACAACGACAAGCCGCAGAGCGTTCTCGCCCGCGTGATAATCTTGAGCCAAGCCTGCGACCTCGCAAACGACAAGACCGCTCGCGCAGTCGTACATAATGCGGCCAATCTTGTGGAAACGGGCCGCGTCAAAGAAAAGTTCATTCGTGACAATGTCCGGAGGGGCCAGGTTTACGGATGGTACTTTCTTCCCGCCCACCCGACGTGCTTGGGGTTCCCTGAGTCATTAGTCGACCTCAGGGACCTTCATACGGTGCCGCGGGCTCTGCTGGAAGGACTTCGAGACCAGGGCAAGCTGGTCTGCCGGCTGATCACTCCCTACCGCGAGCATCTCGCCCAACATTTCTCCGTGACTTACTCACGTATCGGACTTCCTGAACCTTACGGTACCGTTGACTAGCCGAAGTTGCGCTGCTGACGTCAAAGTTTCTCGCAGAATCGACCGCATACTCATCAGATGATCCGTCGGCCGAAATGACACCCGGTGGAGAGCCACCCATGCTTGCGACCCTTGTCTTGATCATGAGCCTGGGGGTTGCCGATGAGCCGGTTTCCCTCCATCCGGCCAACCCGCATTATCTGCTCTTTCGCGGGAAGCCGACGGTTCTGATTTCCTCCACCGAGCACTACGGGGCGGTGCTCAACGGCGACTTCGACGCGGTCCCTTATCTCGATGAGCTGAAAGCGCGCGGTCTGAACCTGACCCGCACGTTCTCCGGCACCTACAAGGAGGTGCCGGGCTCGTTCAAGATCGCCGGCAATACGCTCGCGCCCAGACCCGACAAATACATCGGCCCCTGGCCGCGGTCGAGCACCACGGGAGCTGCTGGCGGCGGCAACAAGTTCGATCTCGCTCGCTGGAACGACGAGTACTTCACGCGACTCAAGAAGTTCGTGGCGGCCGCGAGCGAGCGTGGCATCATATTGGAATTCGTGCTGTTCTGCCCCTTCTACGAAGAGAACCTCTGGGAAGTCAATCCGATGAACGCGCGCAACAATGTAAACGGCCTGCGCGATCAAGCGGACCGAGGCCTACACGGGGAAGCACCGCGACATAGAGGAGAGGCAGGAAGCGTTTGTTCGCAAGGCCGTCGCCGAGCTGAACAGCTTCGACAACGTCTACTTCGAAATCTGCAACGAGCCGTATTTCGGCGGCGTGACACTCGACTGGCAAGCACGGATCGCGGCGATCATCGTCGAGACCGAACGAGCGTTACCGCACAAGCATTTGATTGCGCAGAACATTGCCAACGCGAAGGCCAGGGTCGAGCGGCCCGATCCCAGCGTTTCGATCTTCAACTTCCACTACGCCGCCCCGCCGGAGACGGTGGCCATGAACTTTGCCTTGAACAAGGTGCTCGCCGACGACGAGACGGGCTTTCGAGGCATTCATGACCTGCCCTATCGCATCGAGGCGTGGGATTTCATCGTCGCCGGCGGCGCGATCTTCGATCACCTCGATTACTCGTTCACGACGGACCACGAGGATGGAACGGCCACGATCACGGATCCGACACCCGGTGGCGGCGGCCCGGCGATACGCCGGCAATTCCAGATCTTGAAGCAGTTCATCGCAGGATTTGATTTTCTGAAAATGGCCCCCGACCGGAAGGTCATCGCCCGGGTGACACCGAGGGAAACGTCCGTGCGCGCGCTCGCCAGCGCGGGCAGCGAATATGCAATCTACGCCCACGGCGGCACGAACGTCACGCTCACAATCGAGCTTCCCGCCGGTCAGTACAAGGCCGAGTGGCTGAATCCGCGCACTGGCAAGATCGACAAGTCGGAACGAATCGACAGCCGCGGCGGTCCCGTTGATCTTGCCTCACCCGTTTACGAAGCCGATGTGGCGCTCGGAATTCGGCGCGTGTTGCCGCGCGGCTCGTAGGGGGGATTCTGACACCTGCCAGGGAGCCCATCGGCTCTTCCAGATGAAGATCCACGCCGGCCGCCGCATCGGATCGGATCGGACCGATCGGACGGATCAGACGGATCGATCGCGGGGGCGGGCATCTGCATGCGCACGCGCATGCGCAGTGCGCAGCTCCTTCGGCGGAAACCGCTCGCCGGTTCGCACCGCCTCGACCGCCTACGGCTTCGATCGCGGCATCCCCACGATGAAGTAAGACTCACCCGGCGTGTTGACCTTCTCGCTGTGGTACGGCACGGACCAGACCTTTTTGCCGTCGATGGCGACCTCAAACGCCGCTGCTGTGGCCTGGGCCGCCGCGTACCGCCACGAGGCTTTGTCGGACGTCGGAACCTGGGCCTCGAGCACCACGATGACTTCGGGGTTGTTGCGGAGGGCGAAACTGAAAATGGCTCCGTCGAGCTGGCCCGCCTCCAGGTTGGCATAACGGTCAATCGCCTCCGGCGCCAACTCGAGCCTGTCGGCCCACCGGCCCGGATGCACAAGCGCGGAGAACCGCTTGATGAGGTCCTTCATTTGCGAGAGCCGGTCCTGGGCTGTGCCGGCAGGCGCAGGCGCGCCGGGGACGTCGCGAAATGTGAGTCCAGGCCCCTTCGGAGTCCAGTGGATGGAGCCGCCCATCACCGGCTCGGAGTGAGCGGCGCTCGTTGCGTTCATGGCTCGGACTTCGTTGGTTCCTTCCACCTCGAGAGGTCCATCCGCCAGCGAGATCATCTCGAACCCCCACAACTCCCCATCCGCGCCACGGCGCGGGCCGGCGTAGTGCTCGATTGCCACGAGCGCGGCCGGTCTTCCGCGGCCTCCCCAAGCCCAGAGCGCAGCCTCGCGCAGCTCCTGGGCCGGATTGCTCCAGCGCGCCAGCGGCTCGGGCTTCAACTCCAGCCGGCGCTGGTTTGAGCCAGTGCCAACAACGGCCGCGAAGCATTCGGTGATCGGCTTCATGGCGTCGGGCCGAGATTCTTGAATTCGGCCTGCGTCCGTATGAGCATCCTGCCCCAGGGCTTCCTGCTGCAAGATTTGCTGCTGCAGGGTCCCCTGCTGCAAGGCTGCCTGCTGCAAGGCTTCCCGCCGCAGTGTGTCCCGGCGCCAGGTGTCCCGCTGCAACAGCACGCCGCTGACAGCAATCGCCGCGGCAACGAACACGAATGCCGGCAACAGCTTGACCCACGTCGGCCAGGAACCTGACGAAACGGGGTGACTCAAGGGACTCGCCCTCGATCAAGGTTGTGATCAATTGCACAAAGGGCTCGTTCGGCGATTCAGGTCTCCGAGCGAACGGGGAGCCAAAAACTCTGATCGAAACAACGGCTTCTCGCGCTCTCCAACGCACCTCGTTGACGCCGGGCGGCGTTTCGACGAGAATTGTAGTCGCACGACGTCATTGGTAACCTGCTCGCCGGTCCGTGTCAACAGACTTCTGGGCCTTAACTCCGGGTGCCGCGATGAACTTCACCATCGTCTTGTCTCTGGTGCTTGCCCTTGCCCAAGGCGAATCGCAGGCCGCGAGGATGGAGCGCAACCGGCTGTTCAACCTCCATCAGGGCGACGCCCTCGAGTACACGATCTATCGCGACGCGAGCCGGCGGGAGAAGCTCGATTTTCACAAGGAGCCGGTCTACGTCTGGACCAACCCGGTCCGGGCGGCGCAGCAGGACGGCGTGGTCTTCATCTGGACGAGCCGTGGGCGTCCCGAAGCGATCGGCACGATTTTCTCGAACCCGGCGGGCGAGATCCGGGGCATCACCCACGAGTTCCATTCGCTCTCGCTGGGGACGCTGCACGTAACCCGCCGGGGGACGCACGAGAACTTGTGGAAGCCCGGCGGACCCGGCATCGAGCTGGCGCCCATTGAAGGAGCCCCGCCTCCGGCACGCTCGTCCGCGCAGCGGCTCCTGCAAATGCGGGCCATGGCCCGCGAGTTCTCCGCGTCCACCCGCGATGCCAAGAACCGCCGCTGGGAGCTTCGCCTGCTCGCGCAGCCGCTCTATCGCTACGAGAGCACCGTTCCGGATGTCTGGGACGGGGCGCTGTTCGCGTTCGTGACCTCGGCCGGGACCGACCCCGAGACGCTCCTGGTCATCGAGGCGCGAAAGCCCGCAGCCGGCGGAACGCCGGTCTGGCACCGGGGGCACGCGCGCTTCACCGACCTGGAACTGTCGGTGCGGTACAAGGGGACGGAGGTCTTCGCCGTCGAAACGACCCACGGGGACACGCTGAAGATGTACCCGGATCAGCAATACCGGCTCTTCTCCGATCGCCTCATCCCGGAGCGCCCGGCTCCTGCCGCCGGGGGTGCAACCCCATGAACCCCGACCTTGGCCCGGAGACCCCGGCGTCACCTCCGCCCTGGACCTGGACCTGGCGGACGGCGCTGATGGCGGCGGTCTGGTCGGCGGGCGTGTTCGCCATCTACCTGGCCAACGGCCGCGAGATCTGGTCGGGCGACTCGGTCCCGGCGAAGTACCTCACCTGCGCGGTCGTCCGCGGAGACGGATTCTACCTGGACCGTTACCGTGATCAGGTCCTGAAGTGGTGGCCTCATCCGGGTATGCCGTACTACGTGACCATCGTCGATGGGCATTTCGTCTCGCGCTACCCGATTGGCCCGGTATTCCTGGCGCTGCCGTTTGCTCTGCCGCAGATCATCGTTTTGGACCGGATCCACCCGGGCTGGGAAACGAGCGACCCGCTGTGGTTCGACACGATCGCCAAGCGTTCGGCTGCCGCGATCGCGACCCTGGCGGCGCTCACGCTTCTGGCCGTGCTCTTGAACCTGGGACTGGGGCGCGAGGCCTGGCTGGCGGCAACTGCCGCCGCTCTGGGATCGAACCTCTGGTGCACGGCCAGCCAGAGCCTCTGGCAGCACGGACCGGCTGCGCTCATGCTGACGCTCCTGGTGCTGCTTCTCTTGCCCGAATCTCCTTCGGCCCTGCGGTTCGTCCTGGCCGGCCTGACCGCGGGGCTTCTGGTCTGGTCGCGTCCGATCGATCTCGCGTTCGCGGTCACCACCGCGGTTTGGGTCACGATCCGTCATCCGCGCCAGCTTGTCTGGTTCCTACCTCCGGCGATGGTGCTCGGGGCGGCGCTCGTTGGCTACAACCGAGCGTTTCTTGGCGCCGCCGGCGGGTACTATTCGAACCTGGATGCGGCGACGTTCGGGACCCCGTGGTCCGAAGGATTGAAGGGAACGCTCCTGAGCCCAAGCCGCGGCCTCTTCGTCTTCTCTCCCTGGACGGTGATCGCCTTCGCCTATTTGCCATTCGCCTTCTTCCAGCTTCGCCGCGGGATGCTCCTGCCCTGGCTGCTCGCGACCCTGGTCGCACACGCGTATTTGATTTCGACCTTCTCGTGCTGGTGGGCGGGGCTCTGTTTCGGACCGCGGTACTGGACCGAGGTCATCCCGCTGCTCGCGATCGCGCTGGGCCTGGCGCTCGGCTGGGCGAAGGTCCGCTGCCGCCCCATTTTCGCGGTCTCCCTCGTCTTGATTGCGATCTCGATCGGCGTTCAGCTCCTGGGCGCCGCGGAGTATCCGAGCGGCTGGGAAGACGAGGATCCCCCGGGCATGAATGGCGACACGCACCGCCTCTGGCAGTGGTCGGACAGCGAGCTGCCGCGGTGCATTATCGTGAGCAAGCCCTACCGCGCCCTGTTCGGACCGGCGGAGGCCGAGCCTCTGCCCGCCCCGGCCGGACTGCCGTGAATTCCACTCGCGGCGGCGGCCGTCTCGCCGATGGCCGGCGGTTTTTCTGGCTCCCTCTCCTGGGGGAGAGGGCTGGGGTGAGGGGCCAGCGCCACCGCGAGCCTTCCCAAGCTGAATTGCCCGATGCGGATCCTCGCTCGACCTGAACAACCGGACCTTCACCTCAGCCCTCTCCTGGGGGAGCGGGAGCCAGTATCTGGCGGCGCCACGCCTCCCACGCTGGCCACGGTCTCATGCGGCGAGTCATTCGGTTCGAGAAGCGGAGCCGCTGCAGTCGTCCCCGCACGACATACCTCCCCAGAGAGCGGAACCGATTGGTGACGAACACGCCTCCCTCGAATCCCTGGCACCTGTTCGGAAAGTCGAGCCATAGTTCCTGCTTCAGCCGACGAGCTTGTCGGCGACGGCCTCAATCGTCGACGGCGCATTCCCTTCGAGGCGGTTGTTCACGAACAGAAACACGTCTTTCCTCTGGCGGCGGGCAGTGTCGGCGATCGTGACCAGGGCGTCACGCGTCGGGAAGTCCGGCTCCTGAGTTTCCCGGTAGGGCTCGAACCGCCGGACGGCGTCTTCATAGCTGCGTCCCCGGCGCAGCAAGGCGCGCACGGCCGTGAAATCCGCGGTGAACGCACCGGGCAGCATGACCTGGTCGGCAAGCGCCGGCATGCGCGTCCATGCGTTATAGACATGAGCCACGTTGTGCGCCGCGAGCATCGCGAAGTAATCGGGAGTGAGGTATTCGGGATTGCGGATCTCGACCGCATACCGGAACCCGCCGGGGAGCCCCGCCAGAAAAGGATCGAGCCGGGCCGAGAACTCCGCGCCGGTCTTGAACAGAGACTTCGGGAATGTGCCGAACTCAAACATCATCGTCGCCACGCGATCGCGGTACGGCTCCAGCGGCCGGGCGAACCCCCGCTCGAAATGGGCGACGTCAAGAAAGGATTCGTTGCTCTTGCCGGCCCGCTGGCCGTATCGGGCATGGCCGGGCCAGGTCGCGACGGTGATCTCCTCGGGCACCTTGAAGCCGAACCGCAGCGACGGCGGGCTCTCCCCGAACAGCCGGTGCCAGTAATCGTCGGTCGGGAACTGGTAGAAGCTGAAATCGCCGCCGACCACGGGGAAGGTGTGAGCGTACTCGGCGAGGCACTCGGTTTCGAACCTCCTGCGCGAGAACTTGCCCCGGACGACGTAGCGCTCGGGTGCGTAGATCGAGCCCAGCCAGCCTTCGTACTTCCACGAGCTGGTGCCGAAGAAGATCCCCTGCGCCGCAAGTGCCCGCAGCCGGGGCGCAAGCCGGCCGGCCTGCTCGGGCCGGCTGTCGTCAAAGAGGGTGAGTTGAGACATGAATTTACTCTACTTTGCATCGTATGTGAGCAGTTGCCCCGGCTTCAGGCCATACCGCGGAACGTCCCCGGCCGGGATGGAACCGGCGGCAGCCGCAAGCATCAGGCAGGCCGCGGCCCAGCGGGTGATCGAGGCGGTCAACAGTCGGATCCTTGTTTCAAGAACTCAGGCGCTTGTATGACAACTGTCGAATGCTAGCAGCCGCGGGGGGTTGTCGTCAACGTGGTGGGCGACTTCCGCCCTCGGTCCGTGCCGGGGGACCGGATCGCTTTAGTGGATTGATTCATTGTCGTCGGGGTCGGCGCGGATGCTCTTGTTTTCGATGCAGCCGAGTCATGAACGAGGCGGCAACGAAAGTCGAGCGGGCAATCCAGCAGGCAGCAAGCCAGTTTATAAAGGGATTCCCTCGCTGCGGGAGTTCGGGTTCATCGCGCTGACCATCCCCGACAGCCCTCAGAACAAGGACCAGAAAATGAGGATCACGCCGCGTGGACTGACCAGGCTAAGCGAGACCGCAGAAGAAAGTATGCCGTAGGTCAGGCTTTCCAGCCTGACCCACACATGCGCAAGACGATCCTCGGGTGCACGTAGGCAGTTGAGATCAGCAACAATGGGGGCGCGGCACGCAGAAGATCGTGGATTGGTGTGTGGTAGCCGGTCAGCCGGAGGCCGAAATCGAGAATCAAGCGAGCGCTGTCGTGTTTCGCTTGTTCCCAAGCGGCTGCGCTCGACTCGTGCGAGTTAGTCACGATCTGACCGACCGCCAGCGAGAGATACTCCTTTGAGAACTCATCCCCCGATTCCACTCCTTCATCCCTTCCCTGTGGACTTCCGTGGGCTGCCGTCGATACATGCTTGCTTGGACGATTCCTCTCGCATACGCTGAGTGAGGTCGATACGCGACAAACGCGGACGCGCAGCCGAGATCGGATTCGACGGGGAACCACGGCATGCCGACGACACTCGTCAACGCCCCAGAGCAGGGCCAGCTCGTTACCGTCCGGTCTCGAAACTGGATCGTTAACGAAGTCGCTCCCAGTACGCTGCCAAGCAGCGGCTTGCACGGGCTCGGCGATGGCCAGACTCTCGTTTCCCTGGCCTCGATCGAAGACGACGGCCTTGGCGAAGAGCTCACCGTCATCTGGGAACTCGAGCCCGGGGCACGGGTCGTCGACGAGGTCACTTTGCCCGATCCCACCGGCTTCGACCCTCCCGACCAGCTCGACGCCTTTCTCGATGCCGTCCGCTGGGGAGCTTCGTCCTCGGCCGACGTCCGCAACATCCAGTCGCCGTTTCGCTCGGGCATCGACATCGAGGATTACCAGCTCGACCCCGTTGTCCGGGCGATCCAGATGCCGCGGGTCAACCTGCTGATCGCCGACGACGTCGGCCTGGGCAAGACCATCGAGTCCGGGCTGGTGGCCCTCGAGTTGATCATCCGGCACCGCGCGCGCCGGGTGCTCGTCATCTGCCCGGCCTCGCTCCAGGTCCAGTGGCGCGACCAGATGCGCGATAAGTTCGGCCTCGACTTCCGCATCGTCGATAGCGAGCTGATGCGCGACCTCCGGCGCAAGCGGGGCATCCACGTCAACCCCTGGAGCCACTTCCCCCGCCTGATCACCTCGCTCGACTTTCTCAAGAGAGAGCGGCCGCTGCGGCTTTTCCGAGAAACGCTGCCGGCCGAAGGCGAGTCGATCTACCCCCGCCGCTACGACGTGCTGATCGTGGACGAAGCCCACAACTGTGCCCCGTCCGGCCGGGGCAAGTACGCCACCGACTCGCTCCGCACCGAAGCGGTCCGCCTGGTTGCCCCGCACTTTGAACACAAACTCTTTCTGACAGCGACTCCCCATAACGGCTACTCCGAGAGCTTCACGGCCCTGCTCGAGCTTCTCGATAACCAGCGGTTCGCCCGCGGCATGTCCACCGACACCAAGGAGTTCACGCGGCAGCGCGATGCCGTGATGGTGCGGCGGCTCAAGTCGGAACTCCCCAAGGATGACTTTGGCCACGACCGATTCCCCAAACGTGCACTGGAAGCCCTGGAAGTCGATTACCCCCAGCAAGAGAAGCGGATCCACGCGGCCCTCAAGGAGTACGCTGCCAGCCGACAGGCGAGGGCCGAAGAGCCCGCCGAGCGGTTCGCCACCGACTTTGTGCTGATGACGCTCAAGAAACGGCTCTTTTCCAGCCCCGCCGCCTTCCTCCAAACGTTGGAGAAGCACGAAAACTCGCTGCGAACCGCCCGAAAGCGGAAGGGCGTCGCAAAGCCCACCCGCGGAATTCTCCAGCGCCAGATCGACCGCGTCGACGAAGACTACTCCATCGATGATGAAGCCGAGGAGGCGACCCACGAAGCCCTGGACGCCGCCGTTCTGCTGTTTGGCGAGCCGTCCGCCGATGAGTGGTCGCTGCTCAAGGAAATGAAGTCGTGGGCGGGCCGAGCGTCGTCGCAGCTTGATGCCAAGACCCGGCGATTGGTCGGCTATCTCCACGAGCACATCCGGCCCAATGGGTCATGGGGACAGGATCGGGTCATCATCTTTACCGAATACCGGGCAACTCAAAATTGGCTCCAAGGTGTGCTGGCCGCCGAGCGGCTCACCGGCAACGACCGCCTGATGACGATGTACGGCGGGATGGAGTCGAAGGATCGAGAACGGATCAAAGCCGCCTTCCAGACCGACCCCAAGCAGAGCGCCGTCCGCATCCTGCTGGCCACCGACGCGGCTTCCGAAGGCATCGACCTCCAGAACCACTGCTCCCGCATGATCCACTTCGAGATCCCGTGGAACCCCAACCGGCTCGAACAGCGCAACGGCCGCATCGACCGCCACGGCCAGAAGTCCAGGACGGTGCAAATCGCCCATTTCGTCGGCAAGGGATATAGCGATCGCGAGCGGTCGATGGCCGAAACGGCCGTCGGCGATCTCGAAGCCGATCTCGAATTCCTCATGCGGGCGGTCCGCAAGGTCGAGGCGATCCGGGAAGATCTCGGCAAGGTCGGGCCCGTGATCGCCGACCAGGTCCAGGAGGCGATGCTCGGTCGCCGGGCCCGCCTGGACACGAGGCGGGCTGAATCGGAGGCCGCGCCCGTGCGGAAGCTGCTCAAGTTCGAAAGAGACCTCGCCAAGCAGATCAAGGCCCTGACCGACAAGCTTCAGGAGACGAAGCGTGAGCTGAGACTCGACCCCGAAAACGTCCAGAAGGTCGTGGAGGTGGCCCTCGCACTGGCCGGCCAGCCTGCCCTCGAGGAGGCCCGGGTCCCGGGCCTCTGGCCCGACCCGGAGCGAACCTCGTGCCCCGTCTTCCGGCTCCCCGCTCTCTCCGGCAGTTGGGCCCACTGTGCCGAGGGCCTGGCGCACCCGTTCACGGGCGCGGCCAGGCCGTTCGTGTTCGACCACGCGTTAGCAAAGGGCCGCGAGGACGTCGCGCTGGTCCATCTCAATCACCGGCTGGTGCAGATGAGCCTGCGGCTGTTGCGGGCGGAGATCTGGGCGCTCGGTGGTCAAAAGAAACGGCTCAACCGGGTGACGGCCCGCGTGGTGCCGGACCGGACCTTGCAACATCTCGCCGTGGTGGCACACGCCCGGCTGGTGGTCATCGGTGGCGACAGCCATCGCCTCCATGAGGAGATCATCACGGCGGGAGGACACATCCGGGAGGGCCGGTTCTCCCGGTTCACCTCGCTCAAGGAGATGCAGGACATCCTCGCCGCCGCCACGGCGGATGAGCCGTCCGAGCGGGTGAAGCAAAAGCTGCTCGACCTCTGGTTTACGACGGCAAAACCCTTGCAGCAGGCCCTGGACAACCGCACGCAGGAGCGGACCGAGGGTCTGACGAAGATGCTCGCCGAGCGAGCCGACAAGGAAGCGTCGGACATCACGGCGATCCTGACCGAGCTAGAGCGCGCGATCCGCGACCAACTGGACGACCCGGAGTATCAGCAGGGTTTTCTGCCGGGTCTTGCTCCGACTGAGCAAGAGCAGTTCGAGCGGAACGTCGACGCCCTGCGCCGCCGGCTGGGCGAGATCCCCGGCGAGATCGAGAAAGAGACGGAGGCGATCCGGGCACGGTTCGTCGACCCCGAGCCCCGGATGTTTCCGGTGGCGGTGACTTTCCTGGTACCTGCGCGGCTAGCCAGGGAGGGGCGTTGATGGCCCGTCTGCATCGACTGCCGGACGAAGCCCTTGTCGTCCGTTGCGGGTTGGTTCCTTTCGTGAACAGCCCCCTCGACCGTGGCTGCCGGCACCATCCCGACGGCGTTCACGGGTTTTCCGTGCAATCCGAGGCAGGATTGTCGGTCGCGCAGCTCGCGGCGGAATGCTCCAACAAGAGCGTCGGCTTCACGACCGTGGCGGAAATCCGGATAATGGGATACGAGGTCGTGCGCACCGCGGGCGACGCTTACCACGCGACGGTCGTCGTGCCTCAGGATTGGAGCGCCGACTCCGCGGCGGCGCTTGCCCTCATCTTTCGGCATGCCGTCAACCCAGCACCAAAGAAGCGACTGCGGCCATGAAAATCATTTTTGCTGATTACAACGCGATGACCGAATCCGAACACCTCTGCCTGACGACCCGCGGATCCCAGGCAGATGTCAAGCGCTTCGGCGCGCGGCCCGGAGATTGGGCTTGGCTCAGCGATAGTGAAGTGCTTGTCGGCGCACAACTCACCATCGATGACCGTTACGGGCTGGTCGGCGTGCCGGACTGGGACACACTGGTGCATCTCGACGATGAAAGTGCCAGCGACCCTGAGCTCGTCCGCGCCGAGCTCAATCCCTTATTGACGAAGGAACCGCCTTCAGCCGATGACGAGCCGCGAATCTTTCAACTGTTGACTCAACTGGAACGATTTGCCCCGCAGGTCGGAGACGGCGCCACGGCCATGTTCGCGTACCGTCGTGCACTCGCCCTGCGCAACATGGGCAAATTCGGGCTAGCGCTGCTAGAGATTAAAGAAGCCCGCCGCGCGCTGCCTGACGACCCAATGACGGTCTTCGTCTACCTCGACCTCCTGCGCCAGGAGGACTTTCCGTCGGCCGTCGCGGAGGCTGAGAGCATTGTCAGGCTGCCGAGTGTGCCCGCAGTTGTCTTATCGCAGTGCATCAACATTCTCGCAACTCAGGCCGAGCAGACACCCCACGACCAGTTCGGGTCGATGGCTGATCACGTCCTCGCCCTGTGTCATCGATTTGATCGCTCCCCAGATCTGGAGCAAGCGGGCGATTCGCTTGTGGCTTTGTCATACTTCAACCGCGGGATGGTTCTCCTTCGTAACGGGCGAATTTCCCAGGCCCGACAAGCATTCGAGCGTGCTCATCAGATCTACCCAACTGGTCCGTCGCTCGACGAGATCATGAGGCTCGAGGTATATGATCACCACGCACGCGAGGTCGCTCGGCGCGTGCGAGCCATCGCAGAGCAGTATCCTTTGAGGCCGGTCGCTGCATAGCCAGCGCCCTGTGGACCGCGTAGCGAAGTCATTCTCCGACCGGCATCGCTGCAATACGGAAGCAATTGCCAAAACGATCGCGTGAAAGTTTCCACCATGGGCATCGGAATCACGGGGATCAGCAAGGCCAAGCTTCTCCCCTGTACGGGTGGCGAGGAGAACGACCCGGAGTGTATCGAGGAGCACCTCACCGTCGACACACCCGGCAGGCGGGCGGATGCCGTGACGATGGGCTGCTACGTCCCCGGTCGAGGCGGTCGAACATCGAGCTTGGACTTCAATTACGCCGCATATGACGGGTGGATCAGGCGACTTAGCCTGATGGCTCTCGGCGTCGAGCCGGAGCAAGTCTGGAACCATCCCCGTCGATACCGGGGCAAACCGTTCGTCGAGTTGATCAACTTCCCGGACACCGACGGCGGTGCGATCGGTCCCGTCACCTCGGCCAAGCTTTACGGCGACTTCGTCACCTTCGCTCCCAGGGCCAAGAGGTACTATGCGGCGTCGAACCCCAACGTGTTCAACCCTCCCCAGGTCAACTCACGATCGGCGAAGGACAAGACGCACCGCAACCGAATGGGCTTGTCGAGCGTCGTTGCGCTGGCCCAATCCCTTGGCGGGACCGTGTCCGGATGGGATGAAGGGGAGGACCTGGATTGGATGTGGCAGAGCTACCGAGAGTTCAGGCGAGCTTTCCGGCTCGCGAAGAACGCCGGATTCGTCGTGTTCTACTGACCGGATTCGTGAAGGTTTCGAACGATGCCATCCACCCGCCACCACAACGAATGGCTCTCCCTGATCGAGATCTCCGGCCCGTTTCTTTCGGTCCCGGTGCTTGATCGGGTGTTCCCGCACGGGCTCGACGCTCATGACCCCGACCACGCCCGCCTCTTGAAGCTGGCCTTTGCGGAGTGGGAAGACAACCAGCAGGGCGAGCGACCGCATCCGGCCACCCACAGAGCGTGGATCGACTTTGTGCTCAAGCAAACGCTCGGGCTGCCGGATGAAGTGCTCGCGGAAGGCCAGGAGATTCCGCAGTCGCTGCGCGCGACAATCGCCGAGCACGGCGAGACTCTGCGGCCCGACCTGATCGTTCGCAACCCGGAAGGGGCGCCGAGCGCGGGGAAGGTGCGGCTGCTCATCCAGATTTATTCGCCCGCGCAAGATCTCGAAAAGCCGATCCACGGCCGGCACTGGAAGGCTTCCCCGGCGACGCGGATGATGGAGCTGCTCCACGCCACCGACACCCGCATCGGGCTCATTACCAACGGCGAGCACTGGATGCTGGTCGATGCCCCCAAGGGGGAGACGACCGGCTTCGCTTCCTGGTATGCGACACTCTGGTTCGAGGAACCGCTCACCCTGCGGGCGTTTCGCAGCCTGCTGGGCGTGCACCGGTTCTTCAGTGTCGCCGAGGGCGAGACGCTGGAGGCGATGCTCAAGGACAGCGCCTCCAACCAGCAGGAAGTCACCAACCGATTGGGCCACCAGGTCCGAGAAGCCGTCGAGGAGATCATCCGCTCGCTCGACAAGATCGATCAGGACGAGAACGGCCAGTTCCTCGCCGGCATCCCCGAATCCGAGCTTTACGAAGCCGCCCTGACGGTCATGATGCGGCTGGTGTTTCTGTTTTCGGCCGAGGAACGGGGGCTTCTGCTCCTGGGCGATCCGCTCTACGACGAGCACTACGCCGTCTCGTCCTTGGTGGCCAAGCTCCAGGAGGCCGCCGACCAGCACGGCGAGGAGGTGCTCGAGCGCCGCCAAGATGCGTGGGCGCGGCTGCTCTCAACCTTCCGGGCCGTCTACGGCGGCGTGTCGCACGAGCGGCTCAGGCTGCTGCCTTATGCCGGCAACCTCTTTGACCCCGACCGGTTCACGTTCCTGGAAGGCCGCAGAACGGGGACGACCTGGCGAGACCCGCTCCAGCAGCTTCTCCCTCCGCTGCCGATCGACAACCGGACGGTGCTGCATCTGCTCCGGTCGCTCCAGTACCTCGAAATGCACGGCGAGGCCCGCCGCTTGAGCTTCCGGGCGCTCGACATCGAGCAGATCGGCCACGTCTACGAGGGCCTGCTCGATCACACCGCCAAGCGAGCGACCGAGCCCACGCTGAGCCTGACCGCGGCCAAAGGAGATGAGCCTGAGGTCACCCTGCCAGAACTGGAGCGACTCCAAGCAAAGGAGGAAGCGGACCTGCTCAGGTTCCTTAAGGAGCAGACAGGCCGGTCGGAGAGCGCCCTCAAGAAAGCCTTAGACAAACCGCTCGAGAGTGACGCCACCCAAAAGCTCAGGACGGTCTGTGGCGACGAGGCGCTGTTCAGCCGGGTGCGCCCCTTTTCGGGACTCGTCCGCAACGACACGTTCGACTGGCCGGTGGTGATCTGCAAAGGCTCGGTCTTCGTCACGGCGGGAACGGATCGGCGCTCGAGCGGCACGCACTACACACCCCGCAGCCTGACCGAGCCGATCGTCCAGTACACGCTCGACCCGCTCGTTTACATCGGCCCCGCGGAAGGGAAGGCGAAGGAGGAATGGACGCTTCGGCCAGCGAAGGATCTGCTCGGCCTCAAGATCTGCGACATGGCCTGCGGCTCGGGAGCGTTCCTCGTCCAGGTATGCCGGTACCTGTCGGAGCGCCTGGTGGAAGCCTGGGAAGACGCCGAGCGTCGCCACCCTGGCGTTCCCGGCATCACGCCCGAGGGGACAGCCTCGACCGGGGCGGCGAACGAGCAATTGATCCCGAAGGACACGGACGAGCGGCTCGCCTACGCCCGTCGCATCGTCGCCCAACGGTGCCTGTACGGGGTGGATAAGAACCCGCTGGCCGTCGAGATGGCCAAGCTGTCGCTTTGGCTGCTGACTCTAGCCAAGGACAAGCCGTTCACATTTCTCGATCATGCCATTCGGTGCGGTGACTCGCTGATCGGCGTCAGCGCCGAGCAGTTGAAAACGTTCTCGCTCGACGGCAAGGGGATCGGGATCGCGCTGCCCGGCTTCCTCAACATGATCCCCAAGATCATGGAGGCGACCCGACTCTTACGAGTCCGGCTGGAGAGGATCGCCGACGACAAGATCAGCGACGTCGAGGAGAAGGAGCGGTTGTTTTTCAACATTCGGCAGCAGACAAAGCGCCTCACGTACGCCGCCGATCGGCTCCTGGCCGCCAGTTGGCAACCAGCCAAACCCGCCGACCGCATGGCCCTCTTGAGAGAAGCCCTGCGCGAGGTCGACGATCGCATCCGCGACGTCGACCCAGATGTCCTGCAAGCCGAAGGGGCGCGCCAAGCGACAAGAGGTCGGCTGCCCCCAGCCGTTCCATTGGGCACTGGAGTTTCCAGAGGTATTCCTCGAACGGGGCGGGTTCGATGCGTTCGTCTGCAATCCGCCGTTCATGGGGGGACAGAAGATCACCGGCAACCTGGGGACGGCCTATCGAGACTTCCTTATCGAGCACCTCGCGAGCGGCAAACGCGGCAGCGCCGACCTGTGCGCGTACTTCTTCCTGCGAGCGGCCGGTTTGCTGAGGGAGAATGGGCAGCTCGGATTCCTGGCGACCAACACGATCGCCCAGGGAGATACGCGCGAAGTGGGCTTCGATCAACTGATCGCCGACGGTTGCGCCATCCCTCGGGCCGTCCCGAGTCGGCCATGGCCGGGAGAGGCAAGTCTCGAAGTCGCTCACGTCTGGATTCGCCGTGGAAAGTGGACGTCACCGTTTGTCCTCGATGACAAACCCGCGCCAGGCATCACATCTTTCCTGACTGAGCCAGGCACCGTAGCCGGCAAACCATTCAGGCTCAAGGCGAACGAGGGGAAGTCGTTCCAGGGCTCGATCGTGCTGGGGATGGGATTCGTGCTTTCACCTGCGGAAGCCCAACGGCTCGTAGACAAAGATCCGAAAAACAAAGATGTCTTGTTCCCTTACCTGAACGGCGAAGACCTCAACTCCCGGCCCGATCAGTCGCCGAGCCGCTGGGTCATCAACTTCTTCGACTGGCCCCTCGACCGCGATTCAGCGCGCGAAGACTACGATGGGCAATTGGCGGCGGACTACCCAGATTGCTTGGCGATTGTCGAGGAGAAGGTGAAACCGGATCGGTTAAAGAATACGTTCAGTAAGAGTGCCCGTGAGAAGTGGTGGCAATATGAGCGTGCACGCCCTGAACTCTATCGGACGATCGCGGGGATGGATCGTGTGCTGGTCAAGTCAGAGGTGGGGAACAAACTGTCTTTTGAGTTTGTGCCGAACAACATGGTATTCTCACACATGCTCGTCGTGTTCGCCCTGACGGGCGATGACAGCCAAGCTATGCTTCAATCCTCTCTGCATGAATCGTGGGCGAGAGAATACGGCTCGTCGATGCGCATGGACCTCCGCTACACGCCATCCGACTGCTTCGACACGTTCCCCTTCCCCACCGCTCCCCAACCACGCGTCGCCGCGATCGGCAAAGCGTGCCACGACCACCGCCGCCAGATCATGCTCGCGCGCAAGAAGGCCTGACCAAGACCTACAACCGCTTCCACGATCCTTCCGAAACCGCGGCAGATCTCGAGCAACTCCGTGACATCCACGTGGAAATGGACCGGGCTGTTGCCTCAGCCTACGGCTGGACCGATCTCGACCTTGGACACGGCTTCCACGAGACCAAGCAAGGCACACGCTTCACCGTCAGCGAGCCGGCCCGCCGGGACGTGCTCGCCCGCCTCTTGAAGCTCAACCACGAGCGCTACGCCGAGGAAGTAACGCAAGGGCTTCACGACAGGAAAAGATCCGCCCGGAAATCCGCTCCAAAAAAGAAGGTTGGGAAAGCAGATTTGGAAGCAACTGACACGCTGTTCGAACTGGACTGACACGTGATCCTGAAGAGCATCACACCCCGAAACTTTGGACCGTTCGCGGCGGAATCGGCTCTGACGCTTGATCCCGACGTGACGGTTCTCACCGGTCCGAACGATGTCGGTAAGAGCCTTGTGCTTCGCGCGATCCAAATTCTCTGCACCAACGTCGTAGCCGAAGGCCACGACGTCAACCGAGATCGGACCGGCCAGTTCAACGGTAGGTGGCAAGACGATCCCGAGGTCTGCTGCGAGGCGGAATTCGAATTGACGGAACGGACGCTCGGAATCGGTGGAATACCGCCGGGCTTCAATCCGGGCTCGATCATGTCCGTTCGCAAACACATGGTTTCAAAGAGCCCCAGTGCACGCGTGACCGAACTGAGGAGAGGAGACCTGACAACCACGCAATTGGCGCAATGGAGCAAGTTCCCCGACGTCCTGTTTCTGCCGCTTCACAGCGAGCTTCGTGAGGCAATTGATCTGAGCGCGATGACCGACGCCGAGAGCCACCTCATCCGACTTGGATTTGGTAATGCGTTCTCTATCGCCCAGCATAAGGCGATGACTGAAATCGCCCGGTCGTTCCGCATCAACGAGGGGGAAGAGAAGCTCAATTCTCGCCTGAAGCAAATCCTGCCACCGACGATGCCGATGCGGTTCAAGCTGTTGGAAGTCGCAGGAGACGCCGGAGTCCTCGGTGTCGGCTTGATCGATGAGCATTCAGGTTTTGCCCCGATTGGCTCTCGCGGGTCAGGAGTTCGACGGCTTCTGAACATCATGGGAGCGTTGCTTCGCCTCGACCCCGCGACCGGCTACTCGATCGTTCTCTACGACGAACCGGAGGCATCCCTCCACTCCGATGCCCAGCACATGCTGCGCCGGCTACTCGAAAGCGTGGCCTCCCACCCGACGATCCAAGTTGTCTACTCAACTCACTCACCTGCGATGATAAACACGCTTCGACCGCAGTCCATCCGGGTACTGGAGCGCACGCGTGAAGGCGGAAAGGCGGTTTCGCGCTTTCTGAACGATGCGTTTGCAGGCAACTATTCATTGGTGCGAACCAGCCTCGGGATCAGTCCGGCGGATTCCTTGCTATACGCGCCCATCACGATCGTCGTTGAAGGCCCGACTGAGGTTCGTACCATTCCTCTTATTCTGCTCAAACTGGCGGAAGCGAAGGTCATCGAGCAATCGCTGCTCGACGTTCTTCTTCCGCAAACACACATCCTGGATGGTGAGGGCGCCAAATTCGAGTACATGTGCCGCCTCGCGAAATCTCAGCACGCCCGCCCCGTGGTCTTTCTTGACGGCGACAAAGCAAACGAGCTTACGACGGTCCGCGAGAGGCACGTCGATGTTCCAATCATCCTTCTCCCTGCGGGAACCGAGTTCGAGGACCTCGTACCGAAATCGAAGTACATCGAAGCCGCAGCAGTTCTGCTTGAGGACGAGTCGGGGACAATCTCTGAGGCCTCGTTTTCAGCTTGGGAATCCAAGATCAAGCCCAGGCCATCGATGATGTTCTCAAAGAGAATCAACAGATGGCTCGAAGACGACTTTGGGATGTCCCTATCAAAGCCTCGCCTCATGGAAAAGGCAGTCGAGCTGACAAGTGCATCGGATATTGTCGCCGAGCCGTTCAGAAAACTCGTGGAGGCAATGAAAGCGGTCAGCCAAACACTTTGAGGACGATCCGTCTCATGAGCTATATCGCACTGTCGAGGACGCCATTGCTGCTTCAACCGCGCGAGGAACCCCTCCAGGACGTGTCGCGCGGGCTCGGCAATCAGCGTCTCGGCTCCAGGATCGAGGGGGCACTCCGACGCCATCTCCGCGCTGCGATCCGCCGCCGGACTATCCAGCCACACGGCCCATTGGTTGTGTGTGGCGGAGCGGATGCCGTGACAGATTACGAACTCAACGAGTTGTGGGAGGTGCCCCGAGCGGGGATGAGAAAGGGGACCAGCTACGAGGGCGAAGACGTCATTCACGCTCTGGACGGCTAGCAGGGATTTGTCGGCGTCACCGACACAATCCGCCACGCGATCAACAGGGCGATTCGACATGGGGGCTTGAAGTACGAAGGTAGTGCCATCTGGAGGGGATGAGACCAGCAGCGGAAAGACGTTTCGCCGCAGTCTGTTCGCCTGATGGCGAGCTTGAAGGCTCTGACCTGTTGCAATGGGAGGCCGGACTTGACTGATGAGGAGGTGTTCGAACTGATCGCGACTCTGCGCAGATGGGGCACGGACATCGAGGATGTCGAGGCCAAGAAGGCGACGCACGCCTTGCCCAAGCGGCTGTGGGAGACTCTGTCGTCCTTCGCCAATCAGCCCGGTGGTGGAACGATCGTACTGGGCCTGGATGAGACAGCCAGTTTTGCCACGGTCGGCGTCAAGGACGTCGCCAAGTTGCAATCCGACTTGGCCAGCCTTTGCGACGAGATGGAACCTCCGCTCCGCCCACTGATTCGTGTACATGAATTCGAGGGGGTACAGCTCGTCGTGGCGGAAGTGCCCGAGGTCGCCCTGGAACAGAAGCCGTGCTATTACAAGGGCAGCGGCCTCTACACCGGGTCGTTCGTCCGCGTTGCCGACGGCGATCGCAAGATGAGTCAATACGAGGTTCATCTCGCCCTGGAGAACAGAGGTCAGCCAACTCACGACATCGAGTCCGTTCCGGAGTCCAGCGTCAGCGACCTCGAACCCACTCTTTTGCAGCGGTTCCTGGACCGTGTGCGCAGACGACGTGCCAAACTCGCCCGCGTCGAGGATCCCGAATTGCTTCGGACATTGAGTGTCCTGAATCAAAGCGGTGAAGCGACGCTAGCGGGTTTGCTTTGCTTTGCCCCGTTTCCGCAGCGATGGTTTCCCAACCTGACAATAACTCTCATTCATTACCCTGGGACCAGTCCAGACGAACTGGGTCCACGCGGTGAGCGTCTACTGGATAACCGACGCTTCGACGGTCCGCTTCCCCAAGCGCTCGATGACGCGCTTCAGGCGGTAATTGGCTCGATGAAGCAACGAACCCTGATCCAGGGGCTCTTTCGCGAGGAGATACCGGAGTATCCCCCCGAGGCGATCCGAGAGGCGTTGGTCAATGCGGTCGCTCATCGCGATTACAGTCACCCGGCGCGCGGGACTTTCGTCCAGATTCAGATGTTCCAGAACCTCCTGGTGATCCAGAATCCTGGGGGGCTTTTTGGCCCAATAAACGAGGACAACCTGGGCGAGCCCGGTGCCCAGTCTGCTCGCAATCAGTTTTTGATCCAGATGCTCGAAGACCTCGGCCCGGCAGAGAACAGAGGGACTGGCATACCGACCATGATGCGCGAGACGCGTTGCGCTCAAATGTCGCCCCCGGAGTTCGATGATAACCGGACGTTCTTCCGCGTGACGTTTTCCAACGACACGATGCTCGACGACGTCACCGTCGAGTGGCTGAATCAGTTCTCGGGCTTGGATCTAACCGAGGAGCAACGATTGGCCCTCGCCTACACCCTGCACCAGCAGGAGATCACCAATGGTACTTTCCGCCGACTGACTGGAGCGGACAGCCGTGAAACGAGCGCTCTATTGCACGATCTGGTCACAAGGGGTCTGCTGGTCCAGCAGGGTACGCGGCGATGGGCCGCCTATCGCCTTTCCCCGCGCGCTGCTCAAGCCGTGGACGAACACGAGACAGAAGGAATCGGCGATGAGACCGAACCCCTGCCTCAAGTGGATGCGCGAGTCACTCCTGCCCAACGGCAGGACAGAATCTGTCAATTCGTCGCCGCACGCGGACCGATTGCCTCCCGCGCAATCAGCTCGGAACTCAAGATTCCTCGCGCCACTGTGCGGTATGATCTCCGCAAACTTGTCGCTGCAAGGCGTTTAGAGCGGACAACTAACGATCCCAAAGATCCGCGGACCGAATACCGCGTGATGACTCTGACCCAACCAGACGCGTGAGTGCGTGGATCTTCGGCGTTTATCAAGCTCTTAGCAAGCTCTTAGCAAGCTCTTAGCAAGCTCTTAGCAAGCAGGTCACGCGCTTCCGGATCGACGTGGAATCTACTGGTTTTCAGCCGGAACCGCGAAAATGAGAATCGTCGCGCGGAACATTAACCGCCGTACCCGAGAGAAGCCGGCTCTAAAACCTGGCCGCGTCCGGGCCACGCTCCAGCCCGTCACAGGTAGCTCTCTACCGATACGCAGTCTGGCCGACACGATCGACGAGATCCGACAGTACCAGCAGGCTGGGGCTACGCCGGACGCGCGCCCGAGGAGATCGCACACCAGACGGCCCTGCACCAAACGGATGAGGATGCCTACGAACAGCGAATGCAGGAGGTCTGGTCGCAGACCAAGTCGGGTGCCTCTTCTGGGGGGGCCTGATGGCCGTCTACCTCGATACGTGCGTCGTGATCTATGCCGTCGAGGGATGGGCCCCTTCCGGCAGAGAGCCCGGGCGCACGTCGCCACGATGGAGGCGGC
Source organism: uncultured Isosphaeraceae bacterium (assembly GCA_963781785.1). Taxonomy (GTDB): domain Bacteria; phylum Planctomycetota; class Planctomycetia; order Isosphaerales; family Isosphaeraceae; genus CAWAHD01. The sequence continues at coordinate 5,500,048 of CAWAHD010000002.1, forward strand.
CCGGCATCATTTCATCATTAGTGACGTGTCTCGTGGCGAGTCCGACGCAATTTGACGTAATTCGACGCAATCAAGGATTTGCCTGGCATTTTCGTAAGTCATTGGCAGCAAATGTCTCGGTGATTCGTATTGGGATTGGCCAACTGAGAAATGACGTAATCCAACACCCACCCCGACATCTCACGGACGTGGCAGAGCGACGAGATGGACCAAGGCACCCGCCCGACGATCGGATCATCAGCTCGACGAAATCTGCTTGAACCACCATGCCGACTCAGGCATCGCTGCATCCGGTCGGAACTGGGCGAGCGTCTGGATGCCGATCAGGGCCTGGACCAGTGTGGCGTTGTCGGGCCGGGTCGCGCTGGCCCAGGTTTTCACAAGCTCTGGGCATGAGATCACCGTCAGTCCCGCCTGCCCCGCGACCCGGATGGCCTTGCGGTCGTCGGTCGCTAACGACCACCCCCGAGACTCGGCGATCGCCAGGAACATGGCATTGCCATCGGAGCGGAACTGGGCGGCGTAGTGGGTAAAGCGAGCCTGCTCTTGCGGGCTGTCGGGCTGGCATGCTGTCAGCAGGCCCGAAGCGAAGTACGGGGTCTGGTCGGCTGGCTCATTGACGAAAACGCCAGGCTTTGCCGGATCGTGCCGGCGCAGGTACTGGATCTCGGCCTGAACGGCGGAGGGTACGTGCCAGGCGTAGCGGTTGCCCCGTAGGATTGCCTCGAAGTGCCCGGAGACCAGCAGGTCGATCAGGCAGCTCGCGTCGATTATTGCCCGCCGCGTAGGATCGGTTGGCGAGAGCTCGCCGGACCGAGCCGTGTTCCGATTGCGCAAACCAATGTGTCTACGCTCATATACTATACATCAAAAATTGTATATATTTAATATTTGAAATTATTTATATGAATAATATCTGACATTCTGGCCAGTGTAGTTGAATGAAGCAAAAACGTCAATACTTCTGGTTCGGGAAATTCACACTCGTGAGTTCGCGATGCAACAGCTCATCGAGCGGCACTCATCAGGTCTCTCTAATCAGCGACGTAGAGAAATCCATCTTCACCGATCGTTCCTCGCCCGAAGGCTCGATCTCACGGCTCGTCAGGGTGCGGTTGGCAACCTCCCGAGCCGTGGCGATGTCGCATCGCAGGTAATGGGCGAGGTCCGAGTCTCCGATCATTTCTCGCTGGTAGGCGTGGACGGCAAGTAGCTCGTACCGCTCGGGGACGGCGCTGTCATCAGTCGAGTGAGGTGGCAGACCGAGCATGGCTTCCGCCTTGCGAGGGGCAAACCCGGACTCCTTGAGCGACTCCCAGGTTCCCTTGGGAATCAGGCCCAACTGCTCGACCCTCAGCGTCATCGCCTCCAGCGACACGAAGAAGAAGTGTTTCATGCGGCAAAGGTCGGCCACTTGAAAGTCGCCGGTCGTGGTTACGGTCTCCTGGAATTTCTGCCTGACCGATGAAGTGGGCATCAGGAAGCTCAGAGCGAACGCCTCGGCAAAACGCTCGTTAGCCGGCTTGCGGCCGGGCATCGTCAAGTAGTCGATCCCCGGCTTGTATCGGTCCGTGCTCAAGAGGAAGTGGCCGTATTCGTGCAGCATCGAGACCCGCCGTCGCTCGGGCGGGTGGTTGCGGTTGATCAGAATGCATGCCCCGACTTCGGCCGAGTACGCGTACATCCCGGCGATATTCGAGGGCAGGTCCTTCGTGGAAAAGATCCGCAGACCGACATCCCACTCGAGCGTGCTCCGAAGGTTGATCACCGGCTGGTCGCCCAGTCCGAGCCGGTTGCGTTCCTGGTTTGCGGCGACCTCCGCTTGCTCGATGGGGTCGATCCTCAAGTTAAGCACCACCTCGGCAGGATAGCTGGGCCGGAGCGGGGCGTTCATCATCCGCTCGAGTTCCAGGTAATCCTCAGCGAGAGCCTGCATCTGATCGATGGCGGTGTTGAGTGAGAGCTTGGACTGGTCCCCGGTCTTCATCTTGTCGGCGACGGCTCGAAGATGTGGCTGTAAGTCGGTGACCGGCTCGCCTGGCCGAACCAGCTCGTTGACCTTGCGTCCGAAGAACGATGCCAGCTTGATGATCTCATCGGACTTGGCCGGCCGCTCACCCTTCTCAATGGCGATGTACGTGGGGCGGCTGTAGCCCAGGAACTCGGCGACCTCCTCCTGCGTTTTGCCACGAGCCTTGCGGGCCTGGGTGATGCGCTGGCCGATGATGCGGGGGTCGATGTCAACGGGAGGCATGGATCGCTCCTGACTCGACGGAGATTCCGGCCGGGGCCAAAAGCCCAGCCCACGTGTACCCACGCTCGCATCCTTCGGCTGCCGTCTGTTGCCACTCGTTGCGATAGGCTGCGAGCAGTGCGATGATTCCCGGTTTTTCAGCTATTGATGTTCGTCAACCCGTTGGGTGGGCATCGCGCTCGCCGAATTGTCGCCTTTCGCTCCCGCGAAAGTACTCATTCTTGCGCTGTGAAAGGAACACACTTTCGCAGGAGCGAAAGGCGACTCTGGTGCTTTGTCACACTTGCAGTTTCGGGTCATGCGTTGCGTTAAGGTCGGTTGACCGCGCTGAAACCGAAGTCCGTCAACCCGAAATAGGAAGTGTGACAGACCGCGAGTCCGATCCCGCGACTGCGCTTTGCCTTGAGCATCGGGCTGGCCCAATCGTCGCCTTTCGCTCCCGCGAAAGTACTCATTCTTGTGCTGTGAACGGAACACACTTTCGCAGGAGCGAAAGGCGACTCTGGTGCTTTGTCACACTTGCAGTTTCGGGTCGTGCGTCGCGCCAACGACGGTTGACCACGCTGCAACCGAGGTTGGTCAACCCGAGATGAGAAGCGCGACACACCTCGAGTACTATTCCCAAGCGAGTTTACAAAGTCAACTCAGACTTGCACTCAGAGAGATCATATGTCAAATTGCGCGACGAGCGATTCTGTTGAACGAAGCACAGAAGGCCGCAGATAAATTGCAGAGAGGCAGCAGTCCCTCCGAACCTTGGGACGGATCGGAAGGGTCTAGCCATATAGGTGGTCGACCTTTGGAACTTGTCGGGGATTATCGTCCCCAAAGCGCTTGGGAGCCCAGTCGACGAATGTCTAACACGCCGTGTGGGCCGAGCGTGGCGATCGCGTCCTTGTCGATCCGCGACTTCCGCGGGATCGAAAAGCTGGACCTCGATTTCCGCGGCCCCGACGGGCATCCCAATTCACTCGTCGTCCTGGCTGGCCCAAATGGCTGCGGCAAGACTGCCATCCTGGAGGCTGCACTCCTCTCCCTGGGAGGGGACAATCTGGCGGTCGGTCGCCGGGACGAGCGCGCCATCCGAAGAGGAGCCGCCGACTACGTGATTCAGGCCGTAATCAAATCCGAGACAGGCCACGGTTTCACTATAAGACGCCAATGTTCGGGGCCGCCAACCCCGCTGCGAGCTCCCATTCCGCATTGGTACTTCCCGTCGTGGCGCGCGCCGCAGCTTCCCGGGCCGGTTGATGTGACCGTCGGCCGGCGTGGTCGCCATCCGGCCAGAAGGGATGAAAACCGGCTGCACCACGCGAAGCAGTGCCTTGTCAATGCGGCGAAAGTCGAACGGTTCCAGAAACCGCTAGCGTCTGGCGGCCATTACTCCAATCTGATCGATGTCATCAACGATGCGTGGAGCGAGTTCTACCCCGGCGCCGGGCAAAGCTTCGCTGTCGACGTCGTCACACCGGGTGACGCGGACTCTTCGGGCTCGTTCGACGTTTACCGGTTGACTCGCGACGGCTGTCGCCTGGAAGTCGACCTCATGGGCGCCGGCCAGCTCGAGCTGTTCCTGTTCGTCAGCGAGCTGGCGCTGAATGAAGACCAGGCGGGCATCATCTTCATCGACGAGCCCGAGCTGCACCTGGATCCTCAGCGGCATCGGCTGATCGTGCGGACACTCAGGCGATTGCAGCCGCGCTCCCAACTGATCGTTGCGACGCACTCGTCCGAGATCTACGATGCCGCGATGTCGCACGAGCGCCACTACCTTGTCCCAGACGACGATCCGCGCGCATGGTTATGATGAGAGGGCGAGGATGCGACGAAGACGGCGCCGGATCCGTGCAAGTTGAAGCACTGAGTGCAACGGGGCGACCGAAGCCCGCCGGCATGAATCCGGCGCGATGCGCCAGCAAGCATCGCGCGGGATTCCCCTCGCTGGGGCGTCGGGCTGGTATGGGGACGACCGTGGCTCTGGTAGTTTATTTGCTGCGGATCGCGATATTCAACGGAGACTGCTCACACAAACTCACCGTGAACTCCTCACACAACGGAGACTGGTTACACAAAGTCACCATGGACTCCTTACACAAGCTGCAAGAGCCCGCCAGGGATAGAAGTTGCAACCCTCAAATGACCTGAACGATTTCTCCGCCGCACGGGAGTCAGTCCGATGACGAGCCTCCTGCAATCCATCCCTTCCCCGACGAAGATCCGGGAAGAGCTCGAGCAGATTGTCCTGCGCGATCTCCTGGGACCGGCCGGCGGTCCCGAGGAGGAGATCGAGGAGCAGAGCGTGCGGGACCGCTACCTTGTCGGTCTGCTGGCTCCCAAGCGGCAGGAACTCTCTCCCGAAGAGTTCGACGAGCTGCAACAGGGAGGCAGTGCGCCGGTCGAGGATGGGGCCGCCGAGAGCACGACCCCCGCCGCCAAGACGATGTTTCCGTCGTCGTTCGGCCTGACCTTTTGTGTCGCCCTGGACGCCGGGGCTCTCCAGGTCACGGCCCGGTGGGGCCATTATCGCCGCGATCGCAGCCAAACCCTCGCCACCGCCTCCGGCGACAAGAAACTCGTCTGGAAGCGCAGCCAGCGCGAGGCCGTCTCCGAGCCGATTCCCCTCGAGGCCGGCAAGATCAACTGGACGCCCGACGCCGAGTTTCCCCAGGTCCAGGTGCAAGGGCTCGTCCGCAAACGCGACCATTACTGGAGCATCACGCTCTTTCTGGTCAACGGCCAGCAGGAGCCCAGGATGCGCCGCGATCTGGCGTGGCTCTTCCAGCCTGAGCTGATCGTGGAATCGCCCGGCCAGCGGCCGGTCTTCGAGCGCCGCCAGCAGCCGAAGGAGCTTGGCAGGTCCGAGCCGGTCGCCTTCGCCGAAGACCAGGAGCTGGCGATGCTCTATCGCCACCGCGTCGAATTCGCGGTCGGGCATGGCGTGAGCGTTCACGCCGAGTGCCGCGAGGGGGCCTGTCACCAGGCGTACCGGCTCTCGACCAGGGTCGTTCCAACGTACGAAGTGCCGCGCACGATCGCCCCCACGGTGGCAGACTGGCCCAGGATGTCGGGGCTGATCGTCGACATGAAGGCGCTCGGGGAAACGCCCACTTCAGAGCTGGAGGCGAAGCTCCGCCCTCTGCTCGCGGCTTATGCAACCTGGATTGAAGAGCGCCGGTCGGATCTCCAGCAGCCCGACATGGCCCTTCATCGGCCGGCCGGTCAGGCCTCCCTGGAGCGATGCCAGGACACCCTCGCGAGGATGGAGGCCGGCCTTCAGCTCCTCTTGAACGACGAGAAGGCCTCCGAGGCGTTTCGCTTCGCCAATCTGGCGATGTGGCAACAGCGCATCCATACGATCATCTCGCTCAGGCGACGGCGGGACGAGCCTGTCGACGAACGGGCCATCGACGTCCCCGAGAATCGCTCGTGGTATCCCTTTCAGTTGGCTTTCATCCTGCTGAACCTGCCGGGAATCACCCAGCTCGATCATCCCGAGCGGGTTGCCGGGTCCGATGCGCTCGCCGACCTGCTCTGGTTTCCCACGGGCGGCGGCAAGACCGAAGCCTATCTCGGGCTGTCGGCATACACCCTGGGACTGCGGCGGCTCAGGGGCACGGTGGCGGGCCGCTCCGGCGAGCACGGTGTCGCCGTCCTGATGCGGTACACGCTACGGCTGCTGACGATCCAGCAGTTTCAACGGGCTTCGGCTCTTATCTGTGCGTGCGAGACCATCCGCCGCGGCGATGAGGCCGCATGGGGCAAGGAACCGTTCCGCGCCGGGCTGTGGGTGGGCCAGAAGACCACCCCCAACACGACCGAGCAGGCCGCCGAAGCCATCCAACAGGAGCACGGCGGGAAGTTTCGCGGGAGGGGCAGCGGCTCGCCGGCTCAGTTGACCAATTGCCCGTGGTGCGGATCGAAGATCCTGCCCGGACGCGACATCAAGGTCGAAGGCTATGCAAAGGGGCGCTGCCGTACGATCTCCTATTGCGGCGACGTGCTGGGCCGCTGCCCATTCAGCGCCAAGAGCTCGCCTCTCGAGGGCATTCCGGTCCTGGTCGTCGACGAGGAGATCTACCGCCGGCTGCCGACGCTGTTGATCGCCACCGTTGACAAGTTTGCCCAGATGCCGTGGAACGGCAAGGTCCAGATGCTCTTCGGGCAGGTCGAGGGATACTGCACCCGGCATGGGTTCCGCTCTCCCGAGCTCGAGGACGCCGATACGCATCCCAGGAAAGACAAGTATCCGCCGGCCAGGACCACGCCTCATCCGCTCCTGCGTCCGCCCGACCTGATCATTCAAGACGAGCTGCACCTGATCAGCGGGCCTCTGGGATCGCTCGTCGGATTGTACGAGACGGCGGTTGACAAGCTCTGCTCCTGGGAGATCGGCGGCAAGATTGTCCGTCCCAAGCTGATCGCGTCCACGGCCACGATCCGCAAGGCCGGCGACCAGGTCCACGCCACATTCCTGCGTAGGGTCAGCATCTTTCCGCCCAACGGGCTCGACGTGGAAGACAGTTTCTTCGCGCTTCAGCGCAGGCCCAGTGAAGAGATACCCGGGCGGCGGTATGTCGGGATCTGCGCTCCTGGCCGTCGTCTCAAGGTTGCCCTGATCCGCGTTTATATCGCCCTGCTCGCCGCCGCCCAGAGTCTTTACGAGAAGAAGGGCTATGGCAAGGACGTGGACCCATGGATGACGCTCGTCGGCTACTTCAACTCGATGCGAGAGTTGGGGGGAACGCGCCGGCTTGCCGAGGATGACATCCGGACCCGGCTCGGCAAGACCGATCAACGAGGGCTGGCGCGAAGAAAGCTGTATTCGATCGATGAGCTGACGTCGCGTAAAGACTCGACAGATATCCCCGACGTTCTCGATCACCTGGAGACCGCGTTCGACCTTCAAACGGAGGCCAGGCGGCAGGAGCTGAAGGGACAGAAACAGTACAAGAATCTGCCCAGGCGGCCTCTCGATATCCTGCTGGCGACCAACATGGTTTCGGTCGGGGTCGACGTGCAGCGGCTCGGCTTGATGGTCGTCGCCGGTCAGCCCAAGACGACGGCCGAGTACATCCAGGCTACCAGCCGTGTCGGGCGTCGATTCCCGGGCTTGGTGTTCACGGTCTACAACTGGACGCGCCCGCGCGACCTGTCGCACTACGAGCGGTTCGAGCACTACCACGCCACCTTCTACAACCATGTCGAGGCCCTGTCGGTGACTCCGTTCGCGTCCGGGCGCTGAGCCGGGGCTTGACGGCCCTCCTGGTGTCGTGCATCCGACTGCAAGGGACCGAGTTCAACGCGAACAAGAAGGCGGCCAAGCTCTCACGAGCTCACCCGTACGTGAAAGACGCCGTCGAGGCGATCGGCGCAGGGCCGAGCTGGTCGGCTCCGGGGTTGACAACGTTGCCTCGACCGTGACGGCCGAGCTGAACGAGCGGCTCGATCAATGGCTGGCCGAGGCTCAGAGGACCGCGGGAGGCCGAATCCTCGGCTACGACGACGAGCGCGACGGCGTTACCGTGGGGCTGCTCCATCGTCCGGGACTGGATCCGTGGGACGACTTTACGTGCTTGAATTCGCTGCGCGACGTCGAGCCCAACGTCGGGCTGATTCTCCACGAAGGCGGGCTGGACGAAGAGCCCGGCTTTGTCGCGGCCGTGAGCGAGGACGACGATGGTGATGATTCCGATGAGGAGGAAGAGCAGTGAGCGGTGCCGGGACGGAACGCCGCAAGATCGGGGACATCAGGCCCAGCCAGTTGCTGTGCACCGGCGGCGTGGGCGCCGTGGTCGAGCTGCCGAACCTGTCGGTCATGGTGATGGGGCTCGACGATTGGGCGATCGAGCAAGGCGCCTCGGAGATCCCCGAGTCCCGGCTGTTGAAGGCTGTCCAGAACGAGCTGGGACCGCAGGTCGCCCGGCTCCTCACTCCACCCGTGGTGGGCGAGTCCTCCGGCGTGGCGGCGGGGCCGTTCGATGACACGGCCAACGTCGGCGTCCCGGTTGCGCCGTTTCCGCGCTGGCAAGTGTGCACCCACTGCCGGCTGCTCGCGCCGATCCAGTCAGGGCTCTTCGAGCTCAAGCTCGACCCGTACCGCAAGGACCGGAGCCGTTACGCGCACAGTAACTGTCGAAAGGCGGGCAAGCCGCCAACGGTTGTCCCCGCTCGATTCCTGGTGGCGTGCGAGCATGGGCATCTTGATGACTTCCCGTGGGTCGAGTTCGTCCATCGAGGGAAAACGGACTGCCGGTACGAGCTGCAGCTCTATGAGCTCGGGGCCTCGGGCGAAGTTGCCGACATCCAGGTGGAATGCGTCAAGTGTGATCGCAAGCGTCGCCTCTCCGACGCTTTCTCCGAGGAGGGCCGCGAAGAACTGGCGCGGTGCAGCGGACGGATGCCTCACCTGCGGCGGTACGATGAGGACCAATGCGACGCGAAGCAGAGAGCCATCCTGCTAGGCGCCTCCAATAGCTGGTTTCCGGTCATGCTGTCGGCCCTGTCGATTCCCGGCACGACCGATAAGCTCGGTCAACTGGTCGAGGCGAACTGGGCTGAACTCGAAGAATGCGAGTCGCCGCGCGAGGTCAAGCTCAAGCGGAAGCTGCTCAGAGGGCTGGCTACCTATACCGAGGATCAGATCTGGGAGGCGATCACCAAGAAGAAAGAGGCCGGCGAGCCGGACGGCGACGACAATTCCAGCTTGCGCGACCCCGAGTGGCGCGTGTTCGCCGACCCTGACCCGAAGCTCAACAGTCGAGACTTCAAGTTGAGGGTCGTCGAGCCTCCGAAGGAATACAGGCACGCGATCAGCCAGGTCGTTCTGGCCGAAAGGATCCGCGAGGTGCGCGCCCTGATTGGCTTTACCCGCATCGAGTCGCCCGGAGATTACACCGAGCTGGACGACTTCCCCAGGGAGCAGCGAGTGGCCCTGAGCCGCAAGCAGCCCAGGTGGGTGCCGACCTACGAAATCCGCGGGGAAGGGGTATTCCTCCGTTTCGCGGAGAATGCCATCGAGAAATGGGTCAAGAAAACCAGGAGACGTGAGAGCGAATTCTTCCAGGCCCATCGGCAGTGGCGGCAGAGGCGAGGGTTGGTGCCTGACGACGGGTTCCCGACCATGCGGTACGTGTTCTTGCATTCGCTTGCGCATGCCCTGATCAGGCAATTCGCGATCGAGTGCGGCTACGCGACGGCCAGTATCCGGGAGCGAATCTACTCCCGGCCGCCCGGAGGCGAGGGCGAGCCCATGGCGGGGATCCTGCTCTACACAGCCGCTCCGGACAGCGAAGGGACGCTGGGAGGGTTGGTCGCGCTGGGAGAGCCGGAAACACTGGGCCGCCACCTGGACCAGGCACTGGAATCGATGCGCTTTTGCGCTTCCGACCCGCTTTGTGCGGAGCATCGGCCCATGAAGGATGGGCTGACGCTGCATGGGGAGGCGTGCCATGCGTGTCTGTTTCTGCCCGAGACCTCGTGTGAGCGGGGGAACAAGTACCTGGACCGCGCGGTGCTCGTCTCGACGTTAGAGACAGCCGACCTGGCGTATTTCACCGAATACGCCGAGGCAATCCCCGCAGCGATGATCACGGTAGAGACCGATGAGTCGATCACGCCGCCCAAGCCAATTGAAGCGAGCGTCAACGAGAGCGACGAGCCTGGAGAGTCGTCATGAACCGCGGGCTTCGCCTGATCGCCGAGGAAGCCAAGCGGCTGGCCGGGCTGCTGCCATTCTCGGTGATCGAAGCGGTCGCCGTGCGTCTCGCGTCGGGTGACGCGCTCGCGCCCGATGCCGTCAGCAGCCAGATCGTGCAGACCCTTCCCGGTCCGCAGCATCGGGCCTTGGTTCGGGGGTTTCTCGACAGTTGGGGCCGGCACGCGGCTGATGTGCGACCTCAGGCGGTGGCCGCCGCGCTGCTCGCAGCAGCGTTCGCTCAGCAAGACATGCGGCAGCATCAATCCCTGGAGCTGGTCTGGACCGGGCCGGAATCGGCGACGAGTCCGTTCCGCCGGACCGAACAGGCAATGCTCGAGGTGCTCGACTCGGCGACCTGCCGGATCACCCTGGTCAGCTACGCCGTCTACAACGTGCCCCGAATCGCCGAATCTCTGGTGCGGGCGGCCGAGCGTGGAGTGCGGATCACGATCGTCGTGGAGTCGCCGGACCGGCTCGAAGGGCAGAACACGTACAGCACGCTGAAGGCGCTCGGCGAGGAGGTGGCCGCTTGCTCGACGGTCTACCTCTGGCCGCGGGAACAGCGGAAGCAGGCTGAGGACGGGCGCGTCGGCATTCTGCACGTCAAGTGTGCCGTGGCCGATGGCCGGATGATGTTCTTGTCCAGCGCGAACCTGACCGAGTATGCGTTCTCGCTCAATATGGAACTGGGGCTGCTGGTAACCGGGGGCGATCTGCCGATCCGGATCGAAACTCATTTCGATCGTTTGATTGAAGCGAGCGTGCTCGCGAGACCGTGATGTGGCGCGCGAGGGCTAAGGGACGGGCCGGTAATAAGTTCCCGGAATGCTCCAGGCCAAAGTCCAAGTTGTGGCGAGGTCTCCGGACCTCGCCACTAAGCCGACCGATAGGTCTCCAGTCGCGTGCCTCAGCGGGACACCTGCGGTCCAGCCCAGCTCCGACACGTCAGGCTGGAAAGCCTGACCTACAACAAGACCCATTCGTCTCGCCGTGCTTCGGATCGTCGTCCGCGTCGAACCGTCGCCGTATTCCAATTCTGCTTCTGACGATTTATCGGGCCATGCCGGCCAGTCCGATTGAAACGATTGACGACCAAGAATTTGGTGCCCGCCTTCAGAGGGCCGAAGGGCTCGCAATACGCTACAACGACCGCTCCCTATCTTCAATCGCGCCAAGTCCTTACGCGCAGATTCGGCGCACTACCGCGCGGCGCCGGCATCCTCGGAAATCAACGTTTGGCTTTTCTGCGCGGCGTAAAACGGCCTTCAACTCACGCCCATAGCCGCTCACTCGAAAGTGACGTTGAAGCCTGAAAAATAGCCGTTTCGCCCCATCCTTCCTCCCTGATCGCTCATCCTTTCCCAGAGCCCTCCAGACGGCAAGTCAACGCAATCGTCAACGTTTATGCAACAAAAACGGTCATTTTGTAGATCGTACTGGGTGAGGGGACAGCAACAACCATCATCAGCCATTGACCAGGAACTGATCACGATGTGCGCTTCAGAGGCCCAGATCACGGCGAATCAAAAAAATGCGGCTCGCAGTACAGGAGCGCGCACCGAGCGTGGTCGCAAGATTTCATGTATGAATGCATTAAAACATGGGATGGCCAGTCGGCAGGATACCGTCCCGGGCGAGGATCCGCTCGAACTCGAGCGGCTGCTGAAAGACTGGTTCGATACACTCGTGCCTACGACGCCCGTTGAATGCAAGCTCGTGCGCACGGCCGTCATGGCGAGCTGGAAGGTCGAACGCGCGGAGCGGGCGACGGCAGCCCGCGTCCACTCACATATCGAGAACCTCGCGCAGCAGGATCGCGGCGAGATCGCCGGACTCGGCGCCCGGTTATTTCACGACTGCCGGCAACCGGCACAGCTCTATGGCTCCGGCTGCTTTGATCATCGAGGCGAGCGGACCTCTTGGTCCGGCATCGCCGACGACCCTGACCATCCGGCGAGACTCGTGCGCCTCCTTGAGGCGACAGCCGGAGGGGTCAATTGGCTCCTGACCGAGTGGACCGCGCTGCGCGAGCTGCTCGAGCCCGGAAAGATGTGGGAGGGTCACGACAAGCTCAAATGTATAAGACTTCTCCGATGTCAACCTCTCGATGCCGCAAGCGTGAAAGCGGTGGCGCAGGTCTTTGCGGCATGTGCGATCCTTGATGGCCGCGGCGACGATCCCTACGCATCGCTCCAGGGCGAGCTGGACGAGGCCGAGTACAAGGTCTTCGTCAAGAGGGCGCGCCGTCGCTGGACGGCGGACGTGCTCGATTGCGGCGATCCCGAGGCGGCGCGGCGGGTGCTGGTATCGATCACCGAGCGAGCGATCGGCGAGCTGAAGGTGAAAGCCGCCGTGTTCGAGCAGACCGCCGAGCGCGACGCCGTCCGCCGCACCGACTGCATGGCGATCGATTTGAGTCCCGAGGGCGAGCGGATCAGGCGCTATGAACTGACTTGCACCAGGACCTTGTTGCGGTCCCTGAGCGAGCTGACGAGGCTCCGTCGCGCCGCCGAGCGCGACGCACGCGCGGGGAATTCGGGAGTGGGAACGCGTTGGGGAAAGGATGAAGGCGGAAGGATGAAGGATGAAGAAATGCCCTACGATCCGCAAACCGAGAACCGTCGATCCCCAACCGACACGTCCTACGATCCACAAGGAGAAAACGGGCAACCCACAACCGATAACCCATACGGTCCGGCCGATCTCGACGCCTGCGCCTCGTGTGATCGTGCGGATCTCTGTGACAAAGTGCCCAATCTCGACATCGAACCCAATATGGGGGACGGGCATCCTGCCCGTCAGCAACCTCTCTTAACGGCGGAAGCCGCGGAGTCGCCAGCCGAAGACCAGCGTGATGAAGTGCCAAATCTCGACATCGAACCCAATTCGGGGGACGGGCATCCTGCCCGTCATAAACCTCTCTTACCGACGGAAGCCGAGGAGTCGCCAGCCGAAGACCAGCCGGACGAAGTGCCAAATCTCGACATCGAACCCAATTCGGGGGACGGGCATCCTGCCCGTCAGCAACCTCTATTACCTGCAGGTGCCGAGGACTCGCCAGCCCCAGACCAGCCGGACGAGGTGCCAAATCTCGACATCGAACCCAATCTGGGGGACGGGCAGCTTGCCCATCCAGAACCACCCTCCTCCGCGGGTGCAGCCGAGCCGGCATCCCCCAACTTGCGGAACGAAGTCCCCAATCTCTCCTGGGAGCCGCCTCCCCCGCGGTTCTCGCCGACCACGGCGAGCGAGTTCCACACGGCGGTCATGAAAGATCTGCGCCGTCAGGAAGCCGGGGTGAAGGAGGACGGCGGCTTCCTCCGGCGAAATCGCCGGGGGCGAAGGCGCCGCGGTTCCACGAACAACGACAGAGATCGATTGGTCGGCTCGAGCGTGTAGGTCAGGAGACCTTGCGACAGCTTGGTTGTTCGCTACGGGGCACCCAGCAAATGCGGTGTGGCGGAGCTTCGATTCGTCCGTGCGCGATCGTTTCTCTGGCCGGGGCAGCGGACGTTCGGTAAACTGGCAGGTCTCGATGCCGGCGAAATGCGCCGCAGCGGTGACCGCGAGGACCGGCCGGATGGTGGTCCTTCTATCGAATTCAAGATCAAGAGCCCGCGGAGGTATTCTGTGCCATTTCGACCCCGAAAAAAGCAGGTGAGGCAGGCGAAGTTTCATCGTTGTTCCCGATGCGGCGCAGGTGCGCCGCCGATCGGCGCGGTGCAAGAAGTGCTCCGAGCCCCAGAAGCGCAAGTGACGCCGCGGTGACGATTGCTTCTTTGGCGCGGATGCGACGACAGGAGAGAACAGAAACGGAATGAAGAGAGCAGAAGAGAAGAAAAGCCCTTCGCGATTGCTCGCTATTCAATCGAGGGGGCGCGGGCCTGGAGCGACTCCGGAGGTGCTCGACCGGTTGACGACGCGGACCCACAGGTCCGACCCGACATGGATTTGACAGGACAGGCGAATGTTGGGCTCGAGATCGGTTTCCCGGGCCAGACGTTCCTGCTCGGTCGCTTCCATCGCCGGCGGCTCACCCGCAAGCACCTCGACGCGGCAAGTCGTGCATCGGGCGTTGCCACCACATCGGTGCAGGATGTCGATGCCGGCATCCTCGATGGCCAGCACCAGCTTCTTGCCGGGCTCGACCTCGAACGATTTTTCACCGTCGACCGTCACGGTAGGCATGAGTTGTTAACTCCTCGATCCGGCACGGCGCCGGGAGCAGCGGAAATCGGGATGGTTCTTCGAATGAAGCAGTGTAACAGGCGTCGCGGATCAAGGCACCGGGTTTTCGACTGGAGGATTGCGAAAAGACCGTCCGAGTCTTCTCGACCGACACCACGACCCAGGTTTCTCACTCTGGCATTCTCCCCGCTGCGGAGAGGGAACAGTTCGAGAAAGCACCGAGCGTTCTCGGGTTTCCCTCGCCTCGCCGGGAAGAAGGTGGCCAACGGCCGGGTGAGGGGGACTCCGGTAGTCGCCGCGTTCGGGCTCGGCGGTGTCGGGCGGGACGGCTCAATTTTGCCGCTCCATCCCCGCTTGATGATGCCTACACGGACAGCCTGCGCGGGCGAGCGGGTTCAGAGATCACCAGGGTATTGCAAAGCTTGGTAAGCTGTGACATATTTCACGATCTACCTCCGCCAGGCCCGACAACGGGTCAAGAACGAGCCGGTGAGCCGGGGTTTTTGATCGTGCCCGATCGAAAACAACCGTTGTGCCGGCGCCGCCGGCGAGCGGGATTGCGGGTGAATCAGAATCCGACCGGCCCTTTTGCCGGCAGAACAGGGTCGGCGGCAGGGCCATCGCGGCCGCTCTCCGGAGCACCACCGAGGGACGAAACGAGATGAGCTGGCAGGTTTTTCACCTTGGTCTTTATGTTGCCGCCGTTTTGATACCGCTCTTCGCGTTTGCGATTGAAACCATCTTCATCCGGCAATTGAAGCGTTACAACGCCTACATTGCCACCGGGGCGATTGGTTTATCCTGCCTCCTGAGCCTGATCGGCTTCCTCGACTATGCGATCGAGAGCAAGGGTTTTCAGCAGCCTCATCACGCCGGCTCGGGGGCCGAGGCCGGCCAGGAGGCCCAAGGGACTGCGGGCACACACGCCGAAGCCGTAACGGTACACCCCAAGCCTCTGGTTTGGTCGGGCAATGTCGACTGGGTGCTTCTGGGTGGCGGCGCGGCCGTGACCGGTGCTGGTGCGGGAGCGACGGCGAAAGGGCCCGACCTGGCGGTGCCGCTGGGCGTCTCGATCGACAATCTGGGCGCAGTCATGTTCCTCATGGTCACGTTCATCGCGACCCTCATTCACATCTACTCGATGGAATACATGCACGACGACCCGCGGTACCCGCGGTTCTTTGCCTATCTCTCCTTGTTCTGCTTTTCGATGCTGGGGTTGGTCGCGTCGTCGAATGTCTTCATGATCTTCATTTTCTGGGAGCTTGTCGGACTGTGCTCGTACTTGCTGATCGGCTTCTGGTACGAGGAGAAGGTCAATTGCGACGCGGCCAACAAGGCGTTCATCGTCAACCGGATCGGCGACGTGGGGATGCTGATGGGGCTGGGTCTGTTGTGGAGCAGCCTGGGGACGTTCAACTTTCAGGAGATCAACGAGGGCTTGCGCGGTCCGTCTGGAAACTTCCATTCGGTTATCCCTCGCACCGGTGATGAAGTCGTGCAGCTCGTTGACCCGGCGACGCACAAGGTCGACACCGACGAGGTGACCGGGCGTCCCCGCGAGATCCCGCTGTGGATGCTCACGATTGCGGGCCTGGGGGTCTTTGCGGGCTGCGTGGGGAAGAGCGCCCAGTTCCCGTTGCACGTCTGGCTGCCGGATGCGATGGCCGGGCCCACGCCGGTGTCGGCGTTGATTCATGCGGCGACGATGGTGGCGGCGGGGGTCTACCTGGTCGGCCGGTTTTTTCCGCTCTTCACGCCGGATGTGCTCCTCACCATCGCCTACACGGGCGGAATTACCTTGTTCATCGCCGCAACGATCGCGATGGTTCAGACCGACTACAAGAAAGTGCTGGCGTATTCGACGGTCAGCCAGCTCGGCTTCATGATGCTGGGCCTGGGCGTCGGAGGCTGGGCCGCGGGGCTGTTCCATCTGGTGACCCACGCCTTCTTCAAAGCGCTCTTGTTCCTGGGGGCCGGCAGCGTTTACCACAGCGTCCACACATACGAGATGCCGGCACTGGGTGGCTTGCTCAAGAAGATGCCGATCACCGGCTATGCAATGCTGGTGGGAACGCTGGCGATTTCGGGCGTTCCGTTCTTCAGCGGGTTCTACTCGAAAGACGCGATCCTGGCCGCGGCCATGGTGCGCGTATCGCAGAACCCCGAGCACTTTCTGCTGTTGGTTCTGCCGGCGGTGGGAGCCGTGCTGACGGCGTTTTACATGTTCCGGATGTGGCTGTTGACGTTCGCCGGCGAGCCGCGCGGTTTTCCTTCGGTGGCCGAGGCGGCCCATTCGCACGTCCACGACGACGAGCATGCGCTCGACCAGGCGCATGGCACCGGGCACGGTCACGGCCATGGCCATGACAGGAACCCCGCCGCACATGCTCACGAGAGCGGCCCCTTGATCACGTGGCCGCTCATGATCCTGGCGTTCTTCAGCATTTTCAGCGGTTGGACGCTCGCTCTGGGGCTGCCCTTCTGGACGCCGGTGCTGGAACGAATCATCGAGTATGGCGAGCCGTACCACGGGATCGACGCCCATGCGGCGCACTACTATGCCCTGGCGTCGTCGCTGTTGATCATGCTGGCAGGAGTTGGCCTGGGCTTACTTTATTATGCTCCGGTGGGATTCCCCTATTTTGTGCCGACCCGCTTCGAGCGCGGCTCGGGCCGCGGAGCGTATGAAGGGGGTTTATTCCTTTCTTGTCCATAAATGGTACTTTGACGAGCTGTACCATGCGGTGTTCGTGAAACCATGCCTGGCTTTCGCCCGGCTGTGCCGCCAGATCGACCAGGTATTGATCGACGGGCTCGTGAACGGCTCGGCGGGTGTGATGACGCTCCTGAGCCGGTGGGAAGGGGTTTTCGACATGCTGGCGGTCGACCGCATCGTGAACCTCACGGGGTGGGTGGTCTACACCGTGGGCGACTATAGTCGCTCGATCCAGACCGGCCGGTTGCGCAATTACTTGATGTTTCTGGCGGTTGCCTTGGTGGGTCTCTTTGTCGGCGTGTTTGCCTGGATTGGTAGTTAAGAACTCGAAGTGGTGGCTTCCCCATGATGAGCGACAATCTGCTGTTGACCTCCCTCTGGCTCGTACCGTTGCTGGGTGCGGCCATCGTGCTGGCCATGCCCAGGCGCGCCGAACAGGCCGTCAAATGGGTGTCGCTGGCCGCCACTTCCGTGATGTTTCTGCTGACGCTCGTGGCTCTGGGCGCTTACGTCTCGAGCGCACCCGGCACGGGTGCTCGCGCTTCGTTCCAGGAACGGGCCGCGGCGAACACGCTGGTGTCCAAGGAGAGTCATGAGCTCACCGAAAGCGTCGAGACCGGTGCAGCCGAGGGAGACCTGCTCGTCCGCCGCGCATGGATTCCCTACTTCAACATCCAGTACTACTTGGGCTTGGACGGGATCAGCTTGAGCCTCGTGATCCTGACGGGGTTCGTCAGCGTGCTCGCCTGCCTGGCGTCCTGGAACATCGACAAGCAGGTCAAAGGCTACTTCGCGCTTTACCTCCTGCTTTGTGCCAGCATGGTCGGCGTATTTATCTCGCTCGATCTCTTCTTGTTCTACGTGTTCTTCGAGGTGATGCTGCTGCCGATGTACTTCCTGATCGGGATCTGGGGAGGGCCGCGGCGCGAGTACGCCGCGATCAAGTTCCTGCTATATACCCTGTTCGGCTCGGTGTTCATCCTGGTCGCAATCCTGATTCTCTACTTCTGGCAGAGCACGCCGGCCGTGCCGGGCTTCAAAGGCCATTCGTTTGACGTGGTGGAGCTCACCAGGATTGCCAGCTCGACGAGCTACTACCCGCGCTCGATCCAGTGGTGGGTGTTCATCTTGTTCTTCATCGGCTTCATCGTGAAGCTGCCATCGTTCCCGTTCCACACGTGGCTGCCGGACGCACACGTCGAGGCGCCCACGCCGATCAGCATGATCCTGGCTGGCATCCTGCTCAAGATCGGCGGCTACGGACTGGTGCGGCTGGCCTGGCCGCTGGCACCGGCCGGAGCCTACGACTGGTCGTTCTTTGTCGCCGTCCTGGGCGTTTTCAGCATTCTCTACGGCGCGCTGGTGGCGATGGCGCAGACCGACTTCAAGAAGCTGGTCGCGTATAGTTCGGTCAGCCACATGGGATATGTCACCCTCGGAATGGCCGCCATGGCGATCTTCGCCGCCGACGGATCCAAGCTCGACCCCCGCTTCTACGCCTACGGCGTCAACGGCGCGATGTTCATGATGCTGGCCCATGGCATCACCTCTGCCGGCATGTTCTTCCTGGTCGGCGTGATCTATGACCGAGCCCATACTCGCGACTTAAACAAGTTGGGCGGTCTGGGCAACATCATGCCGTTGTACGGCGCTCTTTCCTATATCATCTTCTTTGGCTCGATGGGGTTGCCGGGGCTGTGCGGATTCGTTGCCGAGGTATTTGTCGTGCTCGCGGCGTTCAATTACAGTCCGCTCCTGGCGGTACTGGCGGCGGCGGCCGTGATCTTGACAGCGGGTTACATCCTGTGGACGGTTCAGCGCGTTTTTCTGGGCAAGAGCGAGACCTGGAAGGGGCTACCGGATCTGAATATCCGCGAGATCGCCATCGCGGTGCCGCTCGTCATTTTCACCATTGCGATGGGCATTTTTCCGCAGCCGCTGGTCCTGAGCTGGATGGGGCCCTCGGTCGACCAGATGGTTCGATCGATGACCACAGCCCCCGAGCTGACACTGCAAGCGCCGCCGGTCCATGCGGCCAACATCCCGCCGCCGTTAGAGCGAACGGGTCTGGTACAGCGGCGTTGAGAGACGATGCTCACGAAAGATTCCCTTCGTAACTTTTTGGGCTGACCTTGCATCAATTCCCGAGCCGGGGTAACTTGCGGGCCACGTCGGAGTATCGGCCGGGACTCGGTGGCCGCTAACGAGCAATGGCAGGGCCCAGGGAAGGTCAAGCGTAGGCAGGAAGGAGTCGAACCGCCATGCGAGCAAGGTCATGGATGGCCGCTCTCGCCTTGATCGCGGGAACCACGATCGCCGTCGGACGGGCGATGCCGTCTCTGGATTCCAGCGCAGCCGCTGGCCAAGACCAGGGTCAGGCGGCGGACGACAAGAAAGCGGAATCGACGCGGTCCAAGGTCGACAAATCGAACAAAGACACAGGTCAGGATTCCGCGCGGAACGACAAGACCGAGGAGACTCGACCTCGACCCGGCGACGCGAAGCGTCCTGGCGGGAGTGGCCAGTCAGTATTGCTGACGCTCATCATCGCTGGATTGGGCCGCGAGGGTTGCGACATCGAGGTCAAGCCTGGCAACGCGAGCTGCAAGTTTCGCGCGGTCAACGAGCATGGAAAGGAAGGTAATCAGCACGTCTCGTCGGCGGGCAAGGCCAAGTTGGAGCTTCGTGACGTCGAACTGCGAGGGGCAGACCGAACTTGCTCCGTCGCGATCACGGTCCGCGAGACGGGCCGGCCGCCGAAGACCATTTACCGTGGCTTCCGCCTGACCTCGCAGGCGAACTCGACCAAAGCCTCGCCCACCGCGCCGCCTTCCAGCGTGGTCTTCTACCTCAGGTCTCCATCGAAGATCGTGCGGGCGGATGAGGCACATTCAAGAAAGTAAGCCGAGCGCTGACGGCTGTGATGCCTGAACCCGTCGCGACGTCTGCGACGACATGTGAGCATATGGCCGATTTTCATTTGCCACCTGGGCCGAAGTATCCCGCCGCCCTTCAAGGGGCCTGGTTGGCGTACCGTCCGTTTCGGTTTCTCGAGTGGTGTCGGGACAACTTTGGCGAGACCTTCACCATCGCGATTCCATCGCTCGGGCGCGTATCCATCTTTACACAGCCCGCCGACGTCGAGCGCATTTTCGCGGTGGACGGTCACGTGCTTTCAGGGGGCGCCGCGCAGGCGCCCCTCGTCGAATTCGCGGGTGACCGATCGCTCATGAAACTGGACGGGGGAGTGCACCGAAAGCATCGCGAGATCCTGGGAAAGGCGCGTCAAGCCCACGGACCTGCCCGACGGCGGCGGAGCAGCCCTGGAACGAATCCGCGCGATCGTGGGAACCTGGCCGGTTAGGCGACGGTTCGACCTCGGCGTTGTGCTCGACCGGCTGGCGCTCAACCTGGTTGCCGATCTGGGACTGGGCGAACAAGCGAAGGACTTGGTCCGAGCAGGATCGAGGACGATGCGGGATCTCCAACGCGCATCAAGGCCCATGGGCTTGTTCCGGAAGGCCTTGGTGCCGCGTAGTCGTTCTCAGTTCGCGGGCATCCGGCGGATCACTGAGTCGTATCTCGATTCGAGGTTCAGTCCTGCCGATCATTCTTCGGCGCGCGAGCGCCGTGTATCTTTGATCGCATGACGTCGGGGTGCCCTGCGCAGGGCACGAGCTTCGGCGCCGACGATGCCCGCGACGAGATGATGACGCTGCTGGTGGCCATGATGGCCGGATTGTCATGCGGGATGAAGCACGCGTTTTACTGGATCCTGCGCACTCCAGGCACGCAGGACCGTCTTGCAGAGGCGGCGGACCGTGTCCCCGGAGCGGAGACTCCACAGGCGATCATCCGGCGCCCGTATCTGGACGCCGTATGCAAGGAGGTCCTCAGATATTGCCCGGATATCCCGTTTGCGGTCCGGCGGGCGACGGCCGAGGTCGAGATCGGCGCCTGGAGGCTCCCTGCCGGATCGACGGCGGGCATCGGCATCTACCTTACGCACCGGCGTGCCAAGAGCTTCGCCGACCCGGAGCGATTCTGGCCCGAACGGTTTTTGAGCGCCCGCCCGTCGCGATTCGAGTACCTCCCTTTCGGGGGCGGCCGGCGGGGCTGCGTAGCTGGTCCATTGTACGTCCTCATGCAGAAGTTGATCCTGTCGGCAGTCGCCGAGAGATTCCGGCTTCGCCTTTGCGACTCGCGCGAGAACCCTGTTACGCTGATGGCGATCGTCTCAACGCTGTCGCGGCCGCTCTGGGTGATCGCCGAGCCGTCCTGAGCCCCGGCACTTCCTGCACGCCTTGGCCTTGCAATCCGCGAACGTGAGAGGGATGTCCACCTTGAACGTACTGCTCGTTGCCTTGGGCTCCGCCGGTGATGTGTTTCCCTTTCTTGCCCTGGGTCAAGGTTTGCGGGCCCTCGGGCATCGCGTTACCCTGCTCACCAACAGCCATTTCGAAGGGCTCGTTCGACGCACCGCGCTCGATTTCGTAGAGCTTGGCGACGAGGCCGACTATCAATCGATCACCAACGACCCGACGCTGTGGAGCCCCATCCAGGGAATCCGCCGCGTCGCCAAGTGGCTGATCCTCGGCTACATGCGCCGGACGTTCGAGATACTGCGGGATCGGAACCGCCCCGGAGACACTGTGATCGCCGCACCGCTGACGGCGTTCGGAGCTCGGATCGCCCAGGAGCGGCTGGGGATACCGTTGGTGACCGTGGGTCTGCAGCCGTCCGCGCTTCGGAGCTCCCTGCAACCGCCGATCGTGAGACCGCTACCGCTATCGCGACATCTGCCAAGCTGGAACCGTCTCCTGTACGCGCTGGCGGACCGCGTCGCGTTCAACCCGCTCGTACGCGAGGAGACCAACGCCTTTCGCACCGAGCTAGGGCTGGGCCCGATCCGAGGTTCGTTTCCGGAGTGGGCTTTTTCGCCGGCGCGGATTCTCGGCCTGTTTCCGGAGTGGTTTGCGCCTCGAGCTGCCGACTGGCCAAAAACGGTGCAATTGTGTCAGTTTCCCCTTTACGACGCAGACGACCACGCACCGCTTTCGCCCGAGGTGGCACGGTTTCTCGACGCGGACGAACCACCGATTGTTTTTACTCCTGGCTCGGCCATGCGGCATTCGCGGGAGTTTTTCGAGGCTGCCGTGATGGGATGCCGATTTCTGGGTGCCCGCGGGCTGCTGGTGTCGCCGTTTCGCGACCAGATCCCGCACGGGCTGCCGTCCTCCGTGCAGTGGGTTGATTCGGTCCCGTTCGGCCGCTTGTTTCCGCGTTCGGCCGCCGTCGTTCACCACGGAGGAATCGGCACGTCAGCCCAGGCGCTCAGGGCCGGAGCTCCTCAGCTCGTCATGCCGATGGCATTTGACCAGCATGATAATGCGGACCGGCTCGAGCGCCTAGGCGTCGCCACGACGCTTCCGCGTCGGCGGTTCCGCGGCCGCGCGGTCGCCCGGACTCTGCGCGACCTGCGCGAATCACGCGCCGTGGCCGCGTCCTGTCGCTCGTTGCGTGAACGTCTCGAGCAAAATGCCTCGGTCGGAGAAGCCTGCCGCTGGATCGAGCAAGCCTTGGCTGGCGTGCCATGATCGATTCGGACGACTTCGGGCATTGGCGTCGCGAGGGCGTCGCGCGTCATTTCAAAATGAACGGCTTTAACTGATTGGGCTCAGCGAGCACGGTGACCAGGATCCCAGAGCTGTCCTCGTCGGTGTATTTGAACGGAAACAGCGATTTCTTGGACTTCGGGTTCACATGGGCCTGCGGGGCTTCGATGCGAACCTTATATTCGCCGGGTGGTGCTCCTGCTCCGGAGCCGCCGGTGTCCAGCGAGAATGACCCGTCCGCGGCGATTTGTGCGCTCGGCGTCACGGAAAGGTCGGATTTGGGAACGAAGTAGATCCAGCCCGAAGTGAGCGGCTTGCCATCAGCCAGCAGAACCTTGCCGGTGACCTGGTACACCGTGAGCGACGGCAGCCTGTCGGAACTCTGACAGCCGCATAGGACCGCCAGCAGGCCCGCTACCACGGAGCCCGACCAGAGGGCGCGAGATATCGTTCGATCCATCGTCGTTCGCAGGAGTATACGCAAGACAGAGTCTCCACAATATGATTATAGATAAATTGATGGGTCGGCGGATCGCAGATCCCCCGACCCCGAGCGCTCGATAACTGAACAATGGATCAGTACTGGTCGGAGGAGAGGGTTTCACCACTCGCAAGAGACAAGAGCGAGCGGAACGCCACCAGGTTGACGGAGTCCTTGATGAAGTGCACCAAGCCATCGCCGAACAGAGCGTTCACACCGCCGGGGTGGAACGAATAAGGCTCCTCGTTCGGGCCTGCCTGGTTCCCAGCCGTGGCGATCGTCGTCGGCCATGGAACGCCTTCATTCGTCGGGATTCCCTTGTTATTCGGCTGCCCGGAGGTACCGAATGCGGCGCCCGGGTCGGCCCAACGCCAAAAGCGATGCCGTGCACCGTTCAGGTATCCGGCAGGACCAAGCCCGCGGATGAAAAGATACTGACTCTCGAAATACTGGCTTACGAAACGTTCATCGCGGCCGGCGCACTCGATGATTGCGATCGTGTTTGAGAGCCCGTCGGTGCACTCGCTGATCGTGGTCTTGCCGTCTTTCAGCAACCCTTTGACAGCCAGCGTCTTGTTGCGATAGGGGACGATCGGCGTCGACCCGACACCCCCGGTCGCGAGCGCGCCGAACTGGTCGTTGATATCGGTATAGACCGATGGAGCATAATCCATGTAGCCGTAGCCGAGGCCCGCGGCCTGTTCGTAGGGCGAGGCGTTGGGATCAGCAGCAGCGGTGTCTCGCGTCGACGACCGCGCGGTGGACGGGCAGACAAATACACTGATCGACGGCGAGGCGGCCGTGAAGTTGCCGCCGCTGGCATCATTGTACTCGTAAGAATAGTTCATCGCATTGAACAGCGTCGTCGCTTCCATGTACCCGAGAATACGCGCCTGGACGCTGAACCCAGTGTCGGGAAACATGACTGACGGCGGCACCGTCGTCAGATTGATGGACTTGCAGGCCGGTGGGAATGCGCCCACGCTGTTCTCGTAGTTGAATAACGCGAGGCCCATTTGCTTGAGGTTGTTGGTGCACTGGGACCGCCGCGCCGCTTCACGCGCCGATTGCACCGCCGGCAGCAAGAGCGCGATCAGGACCGCAATGATCGCGATCACCACCAACAGTTCAATCAGGGTAAACCCCCTTCGGGAAACCCGCTGAGTCATTACAGTCTCTCCTCGTCAGAAAAAGGTTCGAACTCAGTTCTCTGTTCGCTTATCGACTTCATCACGATTTCCGATTCTGATAATTCCGACCGAACGAGTCAAGTATAATCTCGGTCGAATAAGTCGGGATTCTTGAAGTGATGATTTTAGAGAACGTAACCGCTCACAGCCAACCATAACGCGAACCTCAGGAGCCACGCAGACGAGCTCTTGCGGGCCAGTCGGAGACCTGGCACTTGTTCTCTAACACTCTATTTAATAACCATTAGTGACTATTCATCGCGGGGCAGGAAGAACATGATGGAGCGATGCGGACCAACACGTTAGGATCTTGGGACGTGCGATGTCTCAACCCGCACAATGTGATTGACATGATTGATTTGATGGTGGATTGGTATCGATCTGGTGAAAGAAGCCGATCAATCGGGCTCGGCGCTGGATCGGGGCCGGTATCGAGACGAAGGGTGGAAGTCCATGCAACAGTCTGTGAGCCGGCGTCGCTTCATGGGCACGACGGCAGCCGCGAGTTTGAGCACACTGGCGATCGGCGCGACGCCCGTGAAGCCAGCCGGATCAAAACGACCAATCGTCGTCGCGAGTGGCAACGGCATTCGCGCTGTCGAGAAGGCAATGGAGCTGATCAAGAATGGCCATGACCCGCTCGACGCGGCGATCGAGGGGGTGGCCATCGTCGAAGCTGACCCCAAGGACCATTCGGTGGGCCTCGGGGGTTTGCCCAACGAAGACGGGGTCGTCGAGCTGGATGCGGCGGTGATGCACGGACCGACCCACGGCGGCGGCTCGGTCGCATCGATCCGGAACATCATGCATCCCGCAGCCGTCGCTCGCCTGGTGATGCAGCGCACACGGCACTGTCTTTTAGTCGGCGAAGGTGCGCTCCGGTTTGCCAGGGCGCACGGCTTTCCCGAAGTCAATTTACTAACCGACGAAAGCCGGCGGATCTGGCTTCACTGGAAAGAGACCCACGACCCGAAGGACGACTGGCTTCCGCCATCTCAGGAAAAGGTTGCTGCCTTGATCCAAGAGTACGTGACCAACCGGATTACGGGCACGATCCACTGCTCGGTGCTTGATACACATGGCGAACTGGGTTGCACGACCACGACCTCGGGTTTGTCCTGGAAGATCCCAGGGCGCGTCGGCGATTCGCCGATCCTCGGCGCAGGCTTATACCTCGACAACGAGGTGGGCTCGGCCGGCTCAACGGGTGTGGGGGAGGCCAACCTTCTGAACCTTTCGAGCTACCTGGTGGTTGAAGGCATGAGGCACGGCCTGCATCCGAAGGACGCGATCATGGAAACGTGCAAGCGAATTGCTGCCACCAGCATCCGCGACCCGAAGCGGCGGCGGTCCGATGGCAAGACGACGTTCAACGTGTCATTTTACGCCGTCAACAAGGACGGCAAGTTCGCTGGCGGATCGATTTACCCCGCAGGTAAGCTGGCCATCCACGATGGCGATTCGGCCCGACTCGTGCCCCTCGATCCGCTCTATCCAAAGTGACGGTGAGCCAGCCCAAGGTCGTGTCGCGGGACACGACCTCGGGTTTGCGGCCGCAGCAATAATCCATGCATCGCCGTACTGGCGACTTCGCCAGAAAAACGGTGTGAACTTCCGGCGTATTAATACTGATCGGCCGAGATCACTTCACCGCCGGCGCAGGTGACCAAGCCCCGCAACGTGACCACGTTGACGGAATCCTTGAGGAAGCGAACGCTGCCGTCGCCCATCAGGACGTTGCAACCTCCCGGGTGGAACGCGAACAGCTCGTCGTTATTGCCGGCGTTGGTGCCTTGGGCGACGAACGGGCCCGTTTCGGTCCAGGCAACCGCCTCGTGGTCGGGGCGGTACTTATTGTTAGGACCCCCAGAGACGCCGAACGCCGAATCGGGCTCGGCCCAGCGCCAGAAGCGGCGGTAGACGGGAACCGTCAAGCCCGCGGGACCTTGGCCGAGAATCGGCCGGGGATTAAATCCATCAAAATAGGCTTCGGTGTAAGGACTATCGTACCGGGGATCGCGACCCGCGTCCTCGCCGATCATGATCGTGTTGCTGGTGCCGTCTGTGATCTCGGCGATCCGGGTTTTGCCCTGATGGAGCAAACCATTGACCCGTGTAAACTTGTTTCGATAAGGCGTCGCCGGGAAGCTGGTTGCGTAGAGGGTTCGACCCAATGGGTCGATGTCGACGTAGTTGGTCGCGCCGTAATCGGTGTAACCGTAGCCGTTGTTGACCACCGAAGCCGTGTCGTAGGGGTCGATGCCATCTCGGCCGCCGTCGGGGCGCGGGTTGACGAGGGGCAGAGAAAGATGTTGACGACGGTCGAAGCGCCCGTGTAATTCATCCCGGTCGCTTCGTTGTAGTCGGTGTTGAAATTGAAGGCGTTGAACGACGCATTGCCCTCCATGAACGGCATGATTCGGGCCAAGGCGCTCCACCCACCGTCGACGAACTGGGTCACTGGGGCCGCGCCGGCCGCCACGTTGAAGTTCGTTGACTCGCCCGAAGGGGGGAAAGAACCGGTCGAGGACTCGTAGTTGAACATGCCGAGACCGATCTGTTTGAGATTGTTGGTGCACTGGGCGCGGCGAGCGGCCTCGCGCGCCGACTGCACGGCGGGAAGCAGAAGGGCGATCAAGACCGCGATGATCGCGATCACCACCAAGAGCTCGATCAGGGTGAAGGCCGACCGGCCAGAAGAAGACTGCGTCCGAAGCTGCATCAGTTGTTGTCTCCAGCTATGGTGCAAAGGCTCAAGGAACTAGGAAAACGAGGTGACGGTTGAGACTCGATGGCGAGCAGGAAGTCGAGTCGATACCCGGGGATGCGTATGCGCTTGAACGCATCAGCAGCGCGCATGCGAACGACGATTCATCGTTCCCCTTTTCGGCCCGCTTCCGCTTGCTCAGATTGTTTGGTCAGCTTGAATTCAAAATCATTGCCGGACGCGTCAGGCTTGACCGTCGCTTTCAAGTCCGACGAATCTTCGTCGGCGTATCTCCCCGGGAACGGCAGGGACGCTTTCTGCTTGGCAAGGCCACCCTTCGCGGCAGGCAGCTTCGACTCGTCGACCTCGAGGCGGACCCGGTAGTCCCCTTCCGGCAAGCCGTCGCCAGTGCTTCCCTTCATCACGAAGCTGCCGTCGCTCTCGATGGTAGCCGGTGCGGTCACCGCTGGCTTGCCCCCCACGAAAACGATTCGCCCCGAGGTGAGCGGCTTTCCATCCGGCAGCACGACCCGACCCTTGACCGGGTAGAGGGTCAACGACGCAATCGAGTTGCTCTCGCAGCCGGCCAAGCCGAGCAATACCGTGGCGCTCAGGAAGAGCGCCGCACGGCGAAAGACGGCCTGCGCCGTCGAAGAGACATACAAACTCATGGTTGCTTTCTCATTTAGTGATCGATTGACGGCCGCTGAACGACCGCGAAAAAACCGTTCCAGATCGTCAGCCCAGAAAACAGGATGTATTACGCAGTGGCAATGACCTCGGTCGCCCCGGCCGATCGAAATCGCGGCAGGGTCGTCACACTCGTGGAAGGTCGGCGTACATCACACTGATCGATCGACTGTTCCCTAGCCTCGACCAAATGTATGAACCAGCCATCACAATTACCAGTGAAAATTTCGTGAAATAATACTGAGCTTTTCTACATCGATATTCAACATTTGTATAATAGCCACACGTTGATCATACATAACAGCGCGTACCACCAATACCGGCTGGCAGCAGGCGCACCCATACCGGCAGTTCGACGGCAAGTTAACGCACCCTAACAGAAGGATCGCGACCTTGTGTGATGATTGTGTGATGAACCTGTGATTCTTGCAAGTATTCGTCGATTCCGGCGCTCAGAAGTCGTCGGAATCCTCCGGCTGAGAATCATCCAGGTCGGGCTCGGGGGCTGGGGCTGGTTCCGGCGCGGGTTGAGCGGGAGGGCATGCGCTGCCGGCGTCGACGCGAGCCGTGGCTCCACGCTGGCCCAGAAGCCGCACGTTCCCCGCTCCAGCGGCCGTTTCCAGGTCGGAAACGAGCCGTTCGTCGTACCGGATGCGCAGGGATGCACCCGCCTTATAGACGGCCCGCCGCACATGTTCCAGGCCAACGATCTCGAGGTAGAAGTCGAGGCTGCCCGGCCTGATTCGCACGATCCGCAGCAACCGCTCGAGGTCTTCAGTCTGGTGGAGGCCTTTGTGAAGCCGTACGATGACGCCGCGCGTCAGTTCGGCCGGCCCGTTCTCGATGGGAATGATCCGGCTGATGATCAGCTCGGCGGGGTCGCGGCGGCGATCGACGGTCGCCTTGATGAACACGATCGTGTCGTTCTTGACCAGGTCAGCCAGCTTCGAGAATTCTTCCGGCCAGAGCATGGCCGGGGTGCTGCCGCTCAGGTCTTCGAATGTGAGCTTGGCCATCCGGGTGTGACCGGAGCGGCTCTTCTGAACGTTTCGCAACTGGACGTTGGTAATCATTCCGCCCAGGATGAATTCGCTCTTCTCGGGAAGGGCCGACAGCTCGTTGACGCGGTGGGTCGACAGCGCCTGGAGCAGGCCGGCGTAACGGGTCAGGGGGTGGCTCGACATGTAGAAGCCGAGCGCCTTCTTCTCGCCGGCAAGCAGGTCGGCGTCGGACATCTCGCCGACCTCCGGTAGCGAGCTCATGGCGGAAGGATGACCGTTTCCGCCTGCGCTGAACCGGAGGGGGCGGCCGGCTCGATGTCGTCGAAGAGGCCGAGCTGCCCACGGCGACGGTCGTCCTGCTTGGACTGGCCAGACTGGATGGCACGAGGGAGCACACACAGAAGCTGGTGGCGCAGCAGGTTGGGCCTGCGCTCGACCAGACAGTCGAACGCGCCGGCCCGGATCAAGGTTTCGACGCAGCCTGCACCAACCTCGCGAGTGGGAACCCGCTCGAAGAAATCATCGAGACTTCGATACGGACCGCTGCTCTCGCGCGCCTTGACGATGGCATCGACCGCCTTGAACCCAACCCCCTTGATCGCCCCCAGCCCGAAGTAGATCGTCCCTGCGCCGGCGACCCGGAAGTCAAGCTGCCCTTCGTTGATGTTGGGCGGCAAGACGTCAATCCCCATCCGGCGGCAGTCTTCAATATGTTCGATTAAGAATTTATCGCGCTCTGCGCCGTCCATCTCGGACGACAGGACCGCCGCCATGAACTCGGTCGGGTAATGCACCTTCAAGTACGCCGTCTGGTAGGCGACCAGGGCATAGGCCGTGCTGTGCGACTTGTTGAAACCATAGCCGCCGAAGTGCTCGATCAGCTCGAAGATCTTGGCGGATTGTTCCCGGTCCAGACCCTGTGAAGTGGCTCCCAGGATGAACTGGTTGCGACTCTTGGCAATGACGTCGGACTTCTTCTTGGAGATCGCCTTGATCGTGCCGTAGGCCTGCGAGAGCTCGATGCCGCCCAGGCGGTTGAGGATTCGCATCACCTGCTCTTGATAGACCATCACCCCGTAGGTTTCCTCCAGCACGTCTTTCAAAACGGGATGGAGGTACGACGCCTGCTTGCGGCCATTCTTGACGTCGACGTATTCATCGACCATGCCGCCGTTGAGTGGGCCGGGGCGATAGAGTGCGTTGGTGGCGATGATGTCGGCAAAGCGATCCGGCTTCATCTTGACCAGAAGGTCACGGATGCCGGCCGATTCGAGCTGGAAGACCCCCTTGGTCTCGCCGCGCTGGAGCAGCTCGAACGTCTTGGGATCGGAGAGGGGCAGATGGTCAATGTCGATCGGCGCGTGGGGATGCCGCTGGTTGATCAGCCGGACAGCGGCCTCGAGGGTGGTGAGGTTTCTCAGGCCGAGGAAGTCCATCTTCAGGAGCCCGGCCTTCTCGATGTCGCCCATCTCCCACTGGGTGGTGACGACCTCCTTGGCCTTGTCCTTGTTGGGGATTTTCTGCAGAGGGACCAGCTCTTCGAGCGGCCGGTCGGCGATCACCACGCCGGCGGCATGGGTCCCGACATTGCGGTTCATCCCCTCGAGCCGCCGGGCATATTCCAGCAAGCGAGCGACTTCCGGATCGTCGTCGGCCATGCGCCTCAGGGCGGGCTCTTCCTTGATGGCGTCCTCGAGAGTGATGTTGAGCCGCCCGGGCACGAGCTTGTTGATCTGCTCGACCCGCGCCAGCGGGATGTTGAGAACCCGCCCCACATCCTTGATCGCCGCTTTGGCCTTCAATGTACCGAAGGTGCCGATCTGCGCGACGTTGGCGTCACCGTATTTCTTGCGGACATACTCGATGACCTCGTACCGTCGTTCCTGGCACAGGTCGATGTCGATGTCGGGGGCCTCGGATCGATCGGGGTCGAGGAACCGCTCGAACAGCAAATCGTACTTGAGCGGGCAGACGTGACTGATCTGGAGCAGATAGCTCACGAGCGACCCGCACGCCGATCCGCGGCCGAGGCGGGGATACCGCTGCTCCCGGGCATAGCGGACGAAGTCCCAGACGATCAGGAAATACGAGGGGAACCCCATGCGATTGATGATACTCAGCTCGTGATCCAGCCGGGCGGCCGCTTCCGCGGGAGGGGCCGGACCGTACGCGCAATTGAAGACCTTGTTCGCAGAGAGCGCGGAGGTACTCTTCGGGGGTCTGGCCATCCGGCGGCTGAAACGAAGGGAAACAGCGGCGCCCCAGGCCGAGACTTTCATAATTCGGCTCGACCGAAATCGCAATCTGGGCGGACGTGGCCAGGGCCTCGTCGTGGTCCGGCATCGCCGCATACATCTCGTCGGGGCTGCGGACATAGAACTCCTCGGTCTCGAACCGCATCCGTGCGGGGTCGTCGATGGTCTTGCCCGTGTGAATGCAGAGCAGCACATCGTGCGCGGCCGCGTCGGCGCGGGTGAGATAATGGGCGTCGCTGGTCGCGACCACCGGCAGCCCCATCCGTCGCGCGATGTCGAGCGCTCCTTTGGCGCACTCCTTCTGAATCCCGACCCCGTTGTCCTGGATCTCGACGAAGAACCCGTCCTCGCCGAACACCCTCTGATACCAGGCGCAGAGCCGCTCGGCGTCGTCCGTTCGCTCGTGAAGGATATAATCGGAAAACTCCGCGGAGGCACAGCCAGACAAGCAGATCAGACCCTGGGAGTGCCGCTCGAGAATCTCCTTGTCGATCCGCGGCTTGTAATAGAATCCTTCGAGGAACGACAGGGAAGACAGCCGCATCAGGTTGCGGAATCCCGTCCCATTCTTGGCCAGAAGCGTGAGGTGAAACGCATGCTCCTGGCCCGAGACGCCGCCGCCGCTCCGTTCGGTTCGAGCTCTCGGGGCGACGTACGCCTCGAGCCCCACGATCGGCAAGATCCCGGCCGCCTTCGACTCGCGCAGCAACTCGACGGCGCCATACAGGTTGCCGTGGTCCGTGAGCGCCACGGCCGGCATGCCCAGGTCCTTGGTGCGCTTCACCAGGTCTGGAATCTTGCTGGCACCGTCCAGGAGGCTGTAATGACTATGGCAGTGTAGATGCACGAACGGCCGGCTGCACATCGTGGATGAACTCGCACTATGGCTCTCCCGGCGCCTCCTCGCCGTCCGGCCGTCAGCGGGGATTTCGGGCCGATCCGGACGTCCCGATCGCGTTCACTTGCTGCGCGGTGAACGAGCGACCGGCCCAGTCTACCATAAGCGAGCCCTCTCACCGAAGAGTCGAGAGACCGGGAAGGGGGAACCGAAGCTGCCCCCGCCGTTCAGGCCTACACGCCGACGAGCTCTTCCTGCGGCTCTTCGATTTCAGCCGTGCTGCTGGACGACTCGAGCCCCTGAACGAGAGCTCCGAGCTGCAATGCAAGAAGACGGTCTTCAGAGCTGGTGCCACGCACGATTTCCAGGAAAGCTTCTGCGCCGATCAAGACCGCTTTGGGTTTGCTGTGAATCGTGAGGACAAAGCGAGCACTTGGGTTTTCGAGGGTGTCGAGAACCTTGGGGAGGTCTCGGTGAAGCTCACGACTACCAATGAAGCGAACGCGAGACTGAGACTGAGGCATCGATTCCTCGGGGCCTAGAATGGCCAAGAACATGAAATAGATGAGGCGAACAGACAGGAGCCGCCTCGCCTTGCGATGGGCATAGATAAAACTAGCCGACTTCGAACACCGCGTCAACCGCGGTTCAATCCTTGAACTAGAGAATTCGGAGAACGAGCGCTGGAGCAATTGCAACCAAGTGCAGCAATTCCGGCGCCGCACCGCGAGGAAAGATCAGGATTCTGGAGGTGGTTCCCGGGGCTCCGATTTTGGTGCCGGTGGGCAGCCCGAGCCCGCGGGGCTTGCCCTTGCCGGTGGATCGGAAGGTGGAGCGGGCGCTTCCGGTTTCGGAGTACTGCCAGCATCCGGTGCCGGGGTTGCGGGTGCCGGGGCCTGGTTGGCTGTCGAGTCGGAACCAGGAGCGACCGGAGTCGCAGGGAAGAGGTCGGCAAGGTCGGTGAACTGGCTGTACTGTTTGATCAGGTTGTTCTTGATGTCGAGGGCGTCCTGGAGCCGTCCCTCGCGAATCGCGGCCTGTGCCAGCTCCCACTGTTTTTCGACGGACTGGCGGCGGTCCTTGACGACGTTTTCGAGACGTTCGACCTGCTGATTGGCGAACAGGTACCACTTCCGCTCGTCGGGGTCGTCCGGCTTGAGCTGTTTGCCGAATTCCTGCCATTGTCGGATGGCCGTCAGGTCATCGTGCCGTCCGGAGGCCCCCTCGGCAAGCTCGTGGGTGATCACCAACTGACGCTCGGAATTGCTGGACGGCTCGCTCATCTTGATCTTGAGCCCGCTGGTCAGGATCTTGGCGCGGCCTTCGGCGTCATCGAGCAGGATCTTGTCGAGCCATTTACGAGTTTGCTCGCGATACGGATGGTTGGGGAAGCCTTGATCGAGCGCTTTGATGTAATCGTCGCGGGCGGTGACCCAGTCAGCGCGGCGGGATGAGGCCATGAGGGTCTCCGCCTGGCGGTAGAGGTAAAGGGCGCTGGGGGGCCAGACCCAGTAAGCGATGAACCCGCCGATCAAGACCAAGGCCAGCGCGAGGAGTGCCGTTTCGACGGTTGAGCGACTGAGCCAGGAGGAAGCCGAGCCGGCGGCCTTCCGGTCACGGGTGGCCAGAGACAGGAGTGTGCCGGTCTTGCGGGTTTTCTTGCGAGCGGGAGCCAGTGAAGAGCCGGCGCCGTTCTGGGCGGCGGCCGCCGAGGATTTCGCACCTGCCGGCTGAGACGACGGAAAGACCATCGCCACCGATTCACCGCGGGCAGCCTTGTCGCGCAGCTGGGAGAGCTTGACACCCACGGCCGTGGCGTCCCAGGGCCGGTCTCCAGGGGCCTTGGCCATCAAATTCAGGACCAGCTCGTCGAGCGCCTTGGGGATCTCGTACACCTTGGCGCTCGGCCGCGGAGCGGGCTCGTTCAAATGACTGTGCATCAAGACCACAGGAGTGCTGCCCTCGAAAGGGGGCTTGCCGGTCAGCATCTGGTACAGAACGACCCCCAATGCATAAAGATCGGTCTTGTGGCTGACCGCCGGCGTGCCGCGGATCTGCTCGGGAGACATGTAAGCGGCCGTTCCCAGCGTCCGGCCTTCGGCCGTCAGTGCGGTCGCGTCGAGATCCTTGGCGATGCCAAAGTCAGTGAGCTTGATCTTGCCGTCTTCGGTGAGCATCAGGTTTGACGGCTTCAAGTCGCGGTGCACGACGCCGTGCTCGTGGGCATATTGCAGGGCGTCGCAGGTTTGAATGGCCAGGTCGACGACTTCGCGCCACGGCATGGCGCCGCGATCGAAGATGATTTTCTCGAGGGTCTCGCCCTGGATGAACTCCATCGCGATGTAGGAAGTGCCGCGAAACCTGCCGACGGCCAGGAACCGGACTATGCTGGGGTGCCGGAACTGCTGGAGGATCTCGGCTTCGCGCTCGAAGCGGTCGCGGATCTTGCCCCCCTGGGCAAACTCCGTACTCACGACCTTGACGGCGGCCGCACGGCCGGTCTTCTCGTTGATCCCCCGGTACACGACCCCCATGGCACCGGAGCCCACGACCGATTCGAGCCGGAACGAGCCGAGCCGTTCGCCGATCAACCCTTGAATCTGGCCCATGTTTCGCGAGCACCCTGAATGCGATTCAGCCCGTGTGTCGCCCGCGAAGCGCCCCGGTGGGCGCCGACGGTGTCACGCGTATCGTCAGAGATTCCGACCCGGTTTCCAGGAGCCGGCTCCGGCCCGGCCGGAGGGCCCGTCACAACCGGCGCATCGCACACGACACGCCACCGGCCGCCGGCAGATAACCATTCTGCACATAGTCCATGACCATCCGGTCCGCGTTGAATCGCCAGGCCAGGGTCCGAAAGCCGTTTTTCTGCCGGGCGATCCACTCGCGGGGGAGCCCGGTGGCATCCCGCTTGTAATAGAGCGGGACAACCTGCTCAGTCAGCGTTTCGATCAGCGCTTTGTAGTCGCGTTCGTCCTGGACCGATGGGATCGCATGAGTCTGCCCGAGGCCGATGGCAAAACCATTGGTGCCATCATACGCTTCGGCCCACCACCCGTCGAGGATCGAGAAGTTGAGGGTGCCATTCAAGGCGGCTTTCTGGCCCGAGGTGCCGCTGGCCTCCTGCGGCCGGCGCGGGTTGTTGAGCCAGACGTCGACCCCCTGGACGAGCTGCGCGCGACGTTCATATCATAATCTTCCACGAACACGATCCGGGATGCAAACCGGTCGTCCCGCGTCGCGCGGACGATGTTCTGGATGAGTTCCTTGCCCATCCGGTCCTCGGGGTGGGCCTTGCCGCCGAAGATGATCTGGATAGGCCGGTCGACGACACTCACCAGCTCGAACAGCCGCTCGATGTCCTGGAGGATCAAGCCCGACCGCTTGTAGGTGGCGAACCGCCGGGCAAACCCGATCGTCAAAGCATTCAAGTCCAGCGCCTGCATGGCCCGCTCGATCGCGGAATCGGGCTCCTCGCGGCGGCGCCGCCAGGACCAGGCGGTTCCGCACGAAGTTGATCAACCGGGCCTTCTGCACCTGCTGGTTTTCCCAGAGCTCGCCGTCTTCGACGCGGCCAATGCCCACCCAGGTCTCCGGGTGCCGCTGCTGCTTGGGCCAGTCGGTCCCCAGGTTCCGGTCAAAGAGCAAATGCATCTGGGGAGCAACCCAGCTTTGCACGTGGATTCCGTTGGTGATGTGGCCGATCGGCACATTTTCCTCGGCCGTGTTGACGTAAAGCGGCTGCCACATTCGCCGTGAGACCGCGCCGTGGAGGGCGCTCACGCCATTGGCATGGCGGGAAAGCCGCAGGGCCAGCACGGTCATGCAGAACGGCTCGTTGGGATCGCCGGCGTAGACCCGTCCCAGACCCATGAAATCTTCATACGAAAGGTGCATCGCCTCGCGGATCCGGCCCAGGTGCTCCTCGACGAGCGAGGCCGGGAATCGATCATGTCCGGCAGCGACCGGGGTATGCGTCGTGAACACGGTCATCGCCGCCACCTCGCGCATCACCTCGCCGAACGGAAAGCCCGTGCTCTCCATCCGTGACCGGATCATCTCCACGGTCGCAAACGCACTGTGACCTTCGTTCAGGTGCAGCACGGACGGCTGGATCTTGAGTGCGTGCAGGGCGCGCAAGCCGCCGACGCCCAGGAGAAGCTCCTGGCGGATCCGCACGCGCGCGTCGCCGCCGTAGAGCCGCGCGGTCAGCGAGCGATCCGACTCGGAATTCTGCGGCACATTCGAGTCCAGGAGCAGCAACGTCGTGCGGCCCACTTCGACCTGCCAAACCCGCGCATGCAAAACGCCGGTGGTGGTCTCGACCGCAATCACCAGAGGCTCTTTATCGGGCCCGGTGACACTTTCGATGGGCAGCAATTCGACATCGGCATTCAGGTAAAGCTCTTGCTGCCAGCCACTCGAGTCAAGCGTCTGGCGAAAATAGCCCTGGGCATAGAGCAAGCCGACTCCGATCAACGGGATTCCCAGGTCGCTGGCGCTTTTGAGGTGATCACCGGCCAGCACACCGAGGCCGCCCGAATAAATTGGCAGGCTCTCATGCAGCCCAAACTCGGCGGAGAAATAGGCCACGGGCCGCGCCCGCAGAATCGACGCTCGGACAGTGCCCCAGGAGTCGTCGTTTTCGAAGATACTCCGACAGCCGGCGGAACGCGTAGTCAATTCGCGCCTCCAGCGCCAGCTCGGCGGCTCGCCGCTCGAGCTGCTCGGCCGGCAGTCGCTTGAGAAACTCGACCGGGTTGTGATCGACCTTCCGCCAGAGGAGCGGGTCCAGCTCGCGGAACAGTGAGAGCATGTTGGGCTCCCACGTCCACCAGAGGTTCCGTCCCAGCTCACGGAGTTTCTCGACCAGCGGTTTTTGATCTACCAAGAACTCACCCCCTCATGGTGACTCGAAGAAGAAGCATCGTATCTCCAAAGATCCAGGGAACGCCAGGGACTTCTCGAACCTGATCCCTTCGTGATTGCATCGACGCAAACAGCTCGCGATCAACCAACCAATTCAATAGGCCGGCAAGCTGGGATCGACCTCTTTGATCCAGCCGAGGATTCCTCCCTGAAGGTTCCGAAGGTGAACGAATCCAGCGGTTTGCAGCAATGCGATTGCCTTGGCGCTGCGGACTCCGCTTTTGCAGTGCACGACGATCGCACGAGAGCGATCGAGCTCATGCAGGCGGTTGGAGAGCTCAGGCAAGGGGATGACAGTCGATCCGGCGATCCGGCAGATGGCGATCTCCTCGGGGTTCCGCACATCAAGAACCAGAGGACGCACTTTGCCCGAGAGCAAGGCTTTGAGCTCCTGGGGAGTGATTTCATCCAGGGTTTTGCCGCCGCCGGCGGCCGGCGCTCTGGCGCTCGTCCGGACGCCGCAGAATTCCTGGTAATCGATCAGCTCGCGAATCGTCGGTGATTCACCACAAATCGGGCAGCGGCGATTCTTGCGGACCTTCATCTCGCGGAAGGTCATTTCGAGTGCATCGTACAGCAAGAGCCTGCCGACGAGCGGAGTCCCCGCACCCAGGATCAGCTTGACCGTCTCGGTCGCCTGCACCACGCCAATCAGGCCAGGCAAGATCCCGAGTACGCCCCCCTCGGCGCAATTCGGCACCAGGTCAGGCGGAGGCGGCTCCGGATAGAGGCAGCGATAACACGGTCCATGCGGAGGGAAGAACACCGTCGCCTGACCGTCGAACCGGAAGATCGATCCGTAGACATTCGGCTTGCCCAGCAGAACGCAGGCGTCGTTGACCAGGTACCGGGTCGGGAAGTTGTCGGTACCGTCGACGATCACGTCGTAGCCGCTGAACAGCTCCAGAGCGTTGGAGCTGTCGACCGTGTGCTCATGACGGATGATCACCAGTCCGGGGTTGACGGCTTTGAGCTTTTCTTCGGCGCTGTCGATCTTGGGCCGGCCGACATCACCGGTGAAATGAATGATCTGGCGCTGGAGGTTGGAAACGTCGACGACGTCGAAATCGGCCAGTCCGAGCGTGCCGACTCCCGCCGCGGCGAGGTAGAGCGCCAAAGGCGAGCCCAGCCCGCCGGTGCCGATACAGAGAACCCTCGCGGCCTTGAGCCGCTTCTGCCCGTCGAGTGCCACTTCGGGCATGATCAGATGGCGGGCATACCGTTGAATTTCGGCAGGAGTCAGGGAAACCGCGGTCGCGCGATCGCCGAGCAGGTCGGGTGTGATCATCGGTTGCATCCTCGTGCGCCCCAAAGCCTTGTTCGGCTCATTTTCCCTTGGACAGCCTCAACTGAGAAGGCCGAAGACAGAGAGGCCGTTTTGCGTGCCGACATAGACTTGACCATTCGCGATGGTGGGGACGGCAAACTTGACCGCGGTGCCCATCTGGTCCCGGCTCCCCGCGTCCATGCTGCTGTAGAGCTCCTGACTGACGTTGGCCGCGGAGTACGCGTACAGGACCGCTGGGCCGGGCTCGGCGCGCGAGCCGGTGTGGTCGACCTCCCACACGATGCCGTCACTCGAACCGTCTGCCGAGATGCTGGGCGTCGCGCCGGGATAGCCAAAGGCCGTGCTGGACTCCGCGATCGGGCCCACGAGAGTCCCGCCAGAGAGCTGATACTGCCTGAGGAGGTCGCCCACGGCCTGAATGTAGACCATTCCGTCAAAGTAGGCTGGCGACGAGAAGATCGGGTGCACCGCATTCGCGACCACCTGGAGAAAAGGGTTCCTCGCCCGCTGATGCCCCATGTCGAAAGCGTCGATGACGTCGAGCGCGCCGGTCTTGCCGCCACCGATCAGCACGTTGTCGGCCGAGCCCGGGCTGGAGGGCGCGAGCAGAACGCCCCCCGAGCCAAGATCCAGATCGAACTTGTCCAGATTGGTCGTGCCCTGGGGCGCGTAGTAGTCAGAGACCCTGAGCGAACGCGTGAGCTTGAGGGCGGCGTCGGCATAGCTCCCCTGCGCGGGATTGAACTGGCCGGACCCGGTCAGCAGGTAGATATTGCCGCTCGGGTCGGCGGCAAGACCGCCGCCGCCCATCCAGATGCCGCCGAGGTTGCCAGATGGATCTTTGCTGTTGGGCGTGTCATTGAACACGGCGACCCTGGCCAGCGTGCTCGCGTTATAGCCGAACACCCAGCCGTGATATGGGCCATGGTCGCCCAGCGAACCGAAGGCCGCGTAGACCACGCCGTTGTCCAGAAGGAGCGCCGGGCGCTCGATCTCCCACTCGGCCAGGAACGAAACCATCCCGTGCGCCGCGCCGGCACCACGGCCGGCGACGCTCGCATTGATCACCACGGGACCGCCGAACTTCTCTGCCCCCGTGCCCACGTCCAGGGCATGCAAGGTCAGGTCGTAAAAGGTCTTCTTGCCGACCGTCTGCTGCGTCTTGGCGACGACATAGAGCGTGCCGGTGCCGGGGTCAATGACCGGAGTGCCCGTGATGCCCTCTTCAGGGCCAATATCGGCTTGCCAGATCTGGTTTGTCGGGATCGCCGTGATTCCCGCAGCCGGGTCGGTGAAGTTAACGTGCCAGAGCGGCGGACCGGGAGCGCACGCGTCGAAAGCATAGACGCTGTCGTTCTCGGTTGCCACAAAAACCACGTTGTGAACCCCCTGGCCGGGAATCGTCACGTTCGCCATGTACAAGGGCTGTGTGTAGACATAGCCGTCAACCGGGTCGGTGAACAGCTTGCCGAAACTCGAAGCGTTGACGTTGGCCGGGGTCAATACCGTCTCATCGAGATCCTGACCGGTCCGGGCGTTGTCGTTGTGGTAAGTCAAAACGTCGGCGCTCGACGATGAGAGCAGCAATCGCGGCTCGATCAATCCCAGTGCGGGCTGGACGCCTCTGCGTCGCGGATTTCGGCGGCGACGGGCTGAGATCGACCTTCTGAACAGAGGCATCGCAATCCGCTCCGATTCGATTCGATCCGGTTGGTTGGCTCACGGTGCGCAGAAAACGCGTATCGGGTCGTCCGGAAATCTCCCCCACGTACCCAGAACCCGAACATTATCGTAGAAATCCATCCGCACGGGAACGGTGGATACACAAAATAGGAAAACTCAGATCTTGGGGCATTCTGGGAAGAACAAGAACGCCTTGAGTGGTTCTCCGTGTTATGTATCCGGCTAACGACTGGCAGCCGACATCTGGGTGAGGACGGTCACGGTAGTTTGAGGCCCTTCAGGAAGGGTGAGGTCGGTTGCCACTGTCCGGCCGGGTTCTTCTCTTCAATTCGATCCATCCACTCGTTCAGTTCTTTGATTTTCGATTTCGTGTCGAAGATCCGGGATACGCTCAGCCAGTGGGCCAGGAGCGCACGGCTGGCCGACAGGCGGACGGTGTCGCTCTTGCTCTTTCTGCACAGCCAGATGAGCTGGTCGATCGCGAACGTGGCCCCGCTGGTCAGTTTGCCGACCATGCGGTCGGCGACTCGCAAGCGGGTGATGTCGACGAGCTTGCGAAATCCATTTTCAAGCGACCGCTCGCAGGCCGTCGCGACGTCGACGCCGTGCCGTTTTGCCCACGACCGTACGGACCGCCCGCAGGCAACGCGCACGACGAGGCTCTTCTCCAGGATGTCGGTCAGCATGGTACTCATGTCAGTTCTTCCTCGAATTCGCGTTCGACTTCGTCAAGAAGTTTCGTAAAACGTGCGTTGGAAAGCGACGCCAGAAGCGGAGAATGCTTGCGTATCTCGAGAGCCGCCGACTTATGGAAGCCATGGTCGTGATGATTGGTGGAATCGCGGCGAGGGCGTCCGCGGCGATCGAGGCGGCGGAAGCCGCGCTCGGCCTTGACCCCGGCGTCCTGACGGCGCAGGTCTTTCATGACTGCCGTGTGGAACTCGCTCGCCGTGATCGGCGAAAACCGTGGGGGCGGCGGCTCCCAGGAGAGATTGGGGACTTCGTTCCGCAAGTTGGGGGATGCCGGTTCGGCCGGATCGGCTGGTGCGACCGGTTCTGGATGGGCAAGCTGCCCGTCCCCCAGATTGGGTTCGATGTCGAGATTTGGCACTTCGTCCGGCTGGTCTTCGGCTGGCGACTCCTCGGCTTCCGCCGGTAAGAAAGGTTGCTGACGGGCGGGATGCCCGTCCCCCAGATTGGGTTCGATGTCGAGATTTGGCATGTCGTCGCGCTCGTCCGGGGCTGGCGGTTCGGCCGGATCGGCGGGTGAAACCGGTTCTAGTGATTCGTAGATCTTCGATTGGGGTGTCGGAGGAATGGAGACCTTCGGTCGCGCCCTGGGCGGGGTCAGGAGACCCGCGCCGAACAAGGATGCCGGTTCGGCCAAATAGGCGGATGCGACCGGTTCCGGATGGGCAGGATGCCCGTCGCCCAAATTGGGTTCGATGTCGAGATTGGGCACTTTGTCACAGAGATCCGCACGATCACACGAGGCGCAGGCGTCGAGATCGGCCGGACCGTATGGGTTATCGGTTGTGGGTTGCCCGTTCTCGCTTTGTGGATCGTAGGACGTGCCGGTTGTGGATTGACGGTTCTCGGTTTGCGGATCGTAGGGCATTTCTTCATCCTTCATCCTTCCGCCTTCATCCTTTCCCCAACGCGTTGCCACTCCCGAATTCCCAGCGCGTGCGTCGCGCTCCGCGGCGCGACGGAGCCTGTTCAGCTCGCTCAAAGACCGCAGCAAGGTCCTGGTGCAAGTCAGTTCATAGCGCCTGATCCGCTCGCCCTCGGGGCTCAAGTCGATCGCCAGGCAGTCGGTGCGGCGGACGGCGTTGCGCTCGGCGGTCTGCTCGAACACGGCGGCTTTCACCTTCAGCTCGCCGATCGCTCGCTCGGTGATCGATACCAGCACCCGCCGCGCCGCCTCGGGATCGCCGCAATCGAGCACGTCCGCCGTCCAGCGACGGTGCGCCCTCTTGACGAAGACCTTGTACTCGGCCTCGTCCAGCTCGCCCTGGAGCGATGCGTAGGGATCGTCGCCGCGGCCATCGAGCAACGCACAGGCCGCAAAGACCTGCGCCACCGCTTTCGCGCTTGCGGCATCGAGAGGTTGACATCGGAGAAGTCTTATACATTTGAGCTTGTCGTGACCCTCCCACATCTTTCCGGGCTCGAGCAGCTCGCGCAGCGCGGTCCACTCGGTCAAGAGCCAATCGACCCCTCCGGCGGTCGCCTCAAGGAGGCGCACGAGTCTCGCCGGATGGTCAGGGTCGTCGGCGATGCCGGACCAAGAGGTCCGTTTGCCTCGATGATCAAAGCAGCCGGTGCCATAGAGCGGTGTCGGATGCCGGCAGTCGTGAAATAACCGTGCCCCGAGTCCGGCGATCTCGCCGCGATCCTGCTGCGCGAGGTTCTCGATTTGTGAGTGGACGCGGGCTGCTGTCGCCCGCTCCGCGCGTTCGACCTTCCAGCTCGCCATGACGGCCGTGCGCACGAGCTTGCATTCAACGGGTGTCTGGGGATCCAGCGTTTCGAACCAGTCTCCGAGCAGCCGCTCGAGTTCCAGCGGATCTTCGCCCGGGACGGTATCCTGACGACTGGCCATCCCATGTTTTAATGCATTCATGGATGAAATCCTGCGTCCACGCTCGGTGCGCGCCCCTGTACTGCGAGCCGCGTTTTTTTGATTCGCCCTGATCTGGGCCTCTGAAGCGCACATCGTGCTGGGCTCCTGCTTGTTTTGGATTGATCCCGTCTCCCAATACGATCTACAAAATGACCGTTTTTGTTGCATAAACGTTGACGATTGCGTTGACTTGCCGTCTGGAGGGCTCTGGGAAAGGATGAGCGATCAGGGAGGAAGGATGGGCGAAACGGCTATTTTTCAGGCTTCAACGTCACTTTCGAGTGAGCGGCTATGGGCGTGAGTTGAAGGCCGTTTTACGCCGCGCAGAGCAGCCAAACGTTGATTTCCGAGGATGGCGGCGCGCTGCGCGGTAGTGCGCCGAATCTGCGCGTAAGGACTTGGCGCGATTGAAGATAGGGAGCGGTCGTTGTAGCGTATTGCGAGCCAGTCGGCCTTCGGAATGCGTGCACCAAATTTTTGGTCGTCAATCGTTTCAATCGGACTGGCCGGTATGGCCCGAGGAATCGTCAGAAGCGGAAGTGGGGGGCATGACTTGCGACGGACGAGCAACAAAAGTCAAAGCACAGTCGAATCGGCACAAACGGATGAGCGGGAATGGCCGGTCGCGGCGGCGCTTGCGGTCACAAGTTGATTCGCTTCATCTCTTCGAACGAAGTGATCATCGAGGAAGGAGTCAGTTGGGTTGGGTCTCCCTGCTTCCAGTTTCGATATCGCTCCACAAACTCGTTGGCGACCCTCACGTACTCGACGTTCTTGATTCCTGGGTCGTTCTTGTACTTCCTTTCCTCGTCGACTTCAAAACCGCTGAGAGACACCAACCAGGTCTCGATATGCCACTTCGGGATGATCAGGCAGAGCTTTTCCCCCGATTTCCGTTTCTCAAGACCGGCATTTTCGAGGGCAGCATCCAGCGCTCGAGCCCGCTCTTGCACCGTCCTCTCGTCGGCATCAATTCCCACGACGAGAGCGATGTTCTCCTGGTAGCCGGCCTTGCTTCGATGGGCCTTGACCTCCCCGGGGTAATTCCTTGTGACCCAATCTTTCGCCGAATCTTTCCCCTTAGCCGCACGCTTAACACGAATATCCCGTGTTTGAAAACCCAGCGCAAGCAAGACGCGACGAACGAAGCGTTCCAGGGCCTCGTCCTCGACGAGCAGGACGACTCGAACGCCTCGCTTCGCCGGCATGGCCTATTCCCAGCCCCTGGCGACGATTTCGGCCGGGAGAAGCCCGTCCTCTTCGGTCGCGTGGAACGGCTCCGTGCGCACCGGTCCCAGGTTGTCGCGGAAGAAGCGAACGCCATGCGAGGAGGCAAGATAGTTGATGAGCTCGGGATGGTGAGAAATCAAGAAGCACTGGCTGCCGGCCGCCCGGGTACGGTCGATCAGCTCGATCATCCAGGGCTGGATCTCGCGCAGGGCGACGTAATTGTCCGGCTCGTCCAGGCACAGCGTCGTGTCGGCGCCCACGGCACCGTGAAGAACGGTGAAGAGTGCGACCAGATTGCGCTGGCCATCGGATAACTGGTCGAAACTCAAGGAGAACTTCGGCGTGGCCGCTGCCGGGTCATCACCCTCGCGTTGAAAGTCGAACTTGAGAACCCGG
Source organism: uncultured Isosphaeraceae bacterium (assembly GCA_963781785.1). Taxonomy (GTDB): domain Bacteria; phylum Planctomycetota; class Planctomycetia; order Isosphaerales; family Isosphaeraceae; genus CAWAHD01. The sequence continues at coordinate 5,543,834 of CAWAHD010000002.1, forward strand.
CTCGTCTCACCCGCCTTCGCCAATCGGAAGCCGATGAATCCATCCAGGACGCCGTGTTTCAGCGCATTCTGGATCCCGTGCACGGTATCGATCGACTCCTGAGACAGATGACGAAGCCACGAAGCCAGGTGGTGCAAGAATCGGTCGGGCGCGCGACTTCCTCGTCGCTCTGGGCTCTCATTCTCAGAGGGTCGGGAGATAAAATGTAGATTCGCTCGACTCGACGACGGAACCACGTCAAGCGTTTATAGTTCGGTCGCCCGGGAATGGTCGGGATGCCCGATCGATACCAATCCAGCGGTACAATCGGTCCGGCCGAGCCGTCGTCACGAAAGAGATGAGCGTCCGTCCCATCGAATTGGTAAAGAATCTTCTGGTCGAATCGCAGCTCTTCGTTCGCAATCCGGTTCTTCGCGGACTTTGACTCGTGCTCGACCACAAGCCGGTAATGATAGTCGCCTTCGTTGCCCTTGATTCCCAGCTCGAACGTCTGTGCGCGACGTTTGTCCCACGCCGTCAGCGTGCTGGCGGGGAAGCTCTGGCTGATCGTGTTCCCTTCTGTCAGAAAATCGCGGATGCTCTCGAGGACGTCGAAGAACGCAGTCTTTCCGCTGCCGTTGGCGCCCAGGACGAGCTGGATGGCCTGTGGCTGGAGCTCGAAATTCACAAAACATTTATAGTTGTCGATGTAAACTCGGTCAATCATGTCGGTCCCTCCACTGTCCAATCCTTGACGTGGTATGACTCGATCCTTCTTGATTGTCGCTTACGGGCAGCCGGATGACCAGACTCGCGCTGGGCTTGTCAGCGCGTCGTGACCTTCCCGGTTGTCAGTTGCCGGTTGAGTTGGATAAAACTGAGTCCTCGAGGCTGATGAGTGGTTCGATGCGGTGAAGTCTTATTCTTCCTTCATCGTTCGATTCTCATCCTTCATCCTTCATTTCGTTGTCGGTTGTCAGTTGGCGGATTGGAGTCAAGCGAATCGAAATTCCGGCCATTATCCCCGGCCGGAGCGTGGAAGAGATTGCAATCGTCTTCTGCAAGCTTCGCATCACCGACCAGACCTTGTGCAGCGAATGTTCGTAGGTCGCTCCGGCCCGGCCCTGATGGCGCGCCACTTCGGACTTGAAGTTGTCGTAGTCGATTTCCTCGGCCAGTCCCGCAAGCACCTGGGTCCATGCGGATTTCTGCATGAATAGCCGGTAGGCGTAGTCGGTTCCGGCAGACTCCTGGATCTCGCATTCAGCGAGGAGGCCGGGGAATCGCTTCCTCAGGGCTTCGAGATGGTCTCGGACTCTGGCCCGGACCATGATGCGGCCGGGATCGACGGGTTGGCCGGGACTGCCGTCATCCGGGCGTGCGCAGACCGCACTGAAGAAACCGTGCTTGGTGAAAAACCACATGGGTCACGCCCCCAATGCAAGTCCCCGAGCGTGTGTTGCTCGGTCTCTTCGAGCCTGCGATGTCCTGGACGTGACCAACTGCTCAAGCAGCGGTAATAGGACGGGCCGTAAGCACACTTGCCCGATATGCCTGCCGAACAGTGGATCGGTAACGTCGATTCGGGCTTCCTTCGCCAGCGTGTTCATCGTCGGATACAAAATGGTGCTTTGAGGCTGCTGCCGATGGCTGATGGCGTAGACGACCGACTGGTAAAGCATTTCACGAGGCAGTTGCTTCTCCCAAAGGTCACGGTACTTGGCGTCGAGGATCGAACATATCGTTCCCTGTTGAGTCACGACGTAATCCGGTCGGGGCGTGGGGGACTGTCGCCGCTGCGGGTTGAAGTTCGGGTTGTACCGCATCATCCCCTTCAACCTGAATTCGTCACGGACGGAATACCCCGGCAGGTTCTCTCGAAGGAACCGAGATAATAGAGCCTGAAAAAAGGCATTCATGTCGAACAGGAAACCCGGCAGCGTTGTCGTGGTCGTCTGACCTTCCAGCACAACACCCTGCGACTCAACCAGCAGGCGAATAATCGACAATGCGGGAGCGTAGACCGTGGTGAGGCGATTCATCTGGCGGGTCGCCCGATCGAGCATAGTTCCATCGAGCCGAACCGTTGATACTTGCTCCTCCATCAGAGACGCGAGCCGTCGAGATTCACGTCGAAGATCGACCAGGCTGGCAATTGAACCAGCCAACCGCAAACCGGCCATCAGGATTCGGTTCAGAAGCGTGTCTTCGACTCGGGGGTGATGTTTGCAGGGCAGAGAGGCCGTGATCGTGCCGCCGTCCAGCGCCATTCTCGTGAGGTCGATTCGACCGCGGGGCGAACTGAGCCGTTCGCCGGTTGCGATGAAAGCCCGGAACAAGCCGCGAGAGATAAGTTCATGGACCTCAGCATTCAGTTGGCTTATCAGAAGGTCTTCAAAGCCACATTGGTCAACGAGCTGTGTGGAGTCAGAGATCAGTTTCAGCCTGCGGAACCCGTAGGCATAGCGAACAAGACTGAGTAGCGAGGTTCCTTTGATCTTGGGCAGAATCGTTACGTTCAGATTACCGATCCGAATTCTCCCGACATGCGAAAACGCCTTGACCTCAAGTCCATGCCGTAGTTCTGCAAGGCCGAGCAACTTGTCTTCTGCTAGACGTTCAACGATACGCTGAGTGCCGTGGGATGCGTCCAGAAACCGACCGGCCAGGTCAAGGCAGTTGTCCGGCCCCTGAGTCTCCCACTCGGAGAGGGTGATCGCGGTCAGCGCGGCGGTCACGACTCATCCTCCTCTTCATCTTCATCCATTCCGGCCTGCGATTCCTCTGAAGAAATCGCTTCGGTGGACGTTGAAATGTCTGCAAAGGGAGCGAGGAGGCCCTGAATGAGCGCGTCTTCTTGGCCGTCATCGAACAATTCGTGTCGAATGCTTTCAGCGGCAACGTCAACGATCTGCTCGCCGAGGATGCTTCCGAGCGTGCCGTAATCCTCGTAGCAGTATTCTTCGAGCAGCGGAATGATGTCATCTCGAATTGCCCGTTTGAGAGAAGCCACATCCTTGAGTGGACCGCCAGAGTGCATTAGGTACGAGTGTCCGATCTGGAGATTGCGGGCATCTCGACCGACGTGTTCCCGAATCCTCGTGTTGAGCGCTTCGAGCCACGCCCGCAGTGCGATGCCTCCCACAGCCGAATCCTTCAGAACGCTACCATCGGGCATCATTTCAACGAAGCCAAATCGCCTGCGAAGGGCGGCGTCAAGCAACGAAATAGAACGATCAGCCGTGTTCATGGTTCCCAACAAGTACACATTGCGTGGGACTGAGAACACTTCCTGGCTCATCGGCAGAATGATCCGTTTTCCTCTCTTGTCCTTCTCCAGAGTGGTCAGCAACTCGCCGAAAATGCGGGGGATGTCTCCTCGATTGATTTCATCAACGATCAGATAAAAGTTCTTGTCTGGAGCGGCGGTTGCGTCCTTGCAGAGCTTCTTGAACACTCCGTTCCGAAGCTCAAATGAAACCTGCCCATTGAGCGTCTGCGGACGGTAGCCTTCAAGAAAATCCTCGTATCCGTAAGCGGGATGGAAGCAACACAGGCGAACAAGGCCCGATATGTCACCCTGGCCGGTAACCGTATTCTTCTCGGCGTCGCTGAGCTGGTCGAAGAGCGTCCCAAACGCAGACAAGGCTGCGAGGTCATTGGCTGCTCGTTCAGCCCAGTACGTTTTTCCTGTACCCGGCGGCCCGTAGAGAACGACTTGCCCCTTGCGATCCAAGATCGATTGTATCCGGCCTTCAATGCCGGACAGCCGGATAGGGCGCTTCGTTGTCGGCTGTGCGTTTTCTGGGACGAGCTTCACCGTTCTCGTTAATTGGATGCGGCGTTCAATTTCAAGAATGTTCTCTTTGTATTTCCCGATTTCTCGCACAGTCGATTGCAAGCCCTCGCCGGATTCTGGCATCTGCCACTCATCAACGATTAGCCATTCCACCTGTCTCTGGTGCGGAAACTCGAATTCAGCGTGATACTCGTATCCGCCAACGACATGCCCGATTCCCAGGATCGACATCCCATCTGCGGCGAGAACAATATCCCCTTCAGCGATCTCAACGACGAATTGAGAAAGCTGGGAACAGTCCCGGCCAATCGTGGAAGGATGATTCGGATGAACTTCCAAAAGCAGCTTCTTCAGTTTCGCCCGTGATTCCTGCTTCCCATCGACCCAGGATATGTCGCCCAGTTTCGGCCACCCGACAGCCACGCAAGCTCGATCACGCATCGCTTGCCAAAAGCTTGTCATGCCGTTCGTCGTGCCAACTCGCCAGTAACGATGGAGTCGGCCGTCCATCGCATTCAGAGTGGTCGTGAAGTGATTGATTGGTAGCCCGACTTCGTTGGCCGCAGTCACGAAGCGTCCAGCACAGATGTATCTGCCATTACCTTCAGGGGGCAATTGCAAGAGTTTCAGCAGGTGGAACCGCTGATAGTCGGGGCTGTGATAATCATCGAGCTTGTTCGGAAAAAGCAGGCTGAAGTATTTGTGGCCCCACGCCAAGCGGCTCACATCCGGAGCCAATTCGTCCATTTGATCCTGAAGTTGAGCGTAGTCGTCGTCGGATGCGTTCTCGGGAAGTCCGTCCAGTAGTTCTACACCTTTGAGAAGTTGGTCACGATGGCTGCGGGCATACTCGATTGCCTCGTCCTTCGTAATATCTTTCGGTTGGTTACCCTTTTCCCCACCGGCTTGCCAGTTGCCGGTTTCCTTGCGACGAAAGATGCGGAACTTGAGGGCGCTTCCGCCAGCGATGCTACCGAAGCTGCGAGTATCGAACTCGTCGTCATTCTTGAACTCCAACCAGTACACGAGGCTATCCCGCTCGCTGAGGTCGTGCATGAGGATTAGGAGCGGTTCTCCATCTAGTCCGGCCAAGACGGATGGCCCGAAACGCTCACGAAACAGAGCGTATTCCTTGTCAAGTTGTTGCTGCGTGGGCAGCTTTCCCTCGTTCAGAAGTTGCTGATGATGAGCAATGATCTGCTGTCTTTTGGCGTCATCAAGCAACGGAATCTTGGCATCCCGTGATACACGTTTGACCTCGCTCAGCGTTTGACCATCGGCCCGCTTCCATGAAATCCACCCGTTCGCAGTTCTGCCCAACACGGCAGCAGCGGCTCCGCTAGGCGAGTTAAACGAATGATCCTGCGTAAACCGCAACTGCCCACCATGTTCTTCCAAGACCCCTTCGGCGATGAGCCGTTGGTGAACCGAGGAAACGTTCTTTCCCGAAGGGACTATCTCCCGTCTCGCCAGCGAGCCTGCTTTGACGATGAAGCCCTTGTCCGTGAAGATGCCTCTGCCTTCGGCGTTCGGTCCCTTCAGTTCGTATTCTTGGTCGTTTAATGTCACAGCGGATACCCGTAGTTGGTCGCTCGCACTCGTTTCGTGGCCCAAACCGGCTCGACCTCGATGATCTAGATCCTCATTAGAGTCCCAGCCGTTTGCTTGGTCATTTCCATTTGCCACAGAAGAGAGGAAAAGCTCTCGGAGTCTGCGACGCCCGTTGAATTCCCACCGCCCACGCCGCCCCGTCAGCTTCACAACAGTGCTGAATGAGCCGTTCACCCTTCTCGGAATGGAGTTTCAGCCAGCCGGCGATCTGCTCAGCTTCATCCTACTTTCCGACCAGTACCGGCACGGTTTCGTCATCATCGTCAGGAGCGTAAGGACTGTCGCACCCCCGTACTCTTGAAACGCAGGAATCCATCGTCCGACAGGAAAGCTTCTCCAAGAAAGGAAACGAGAGGACGAAGACCTCGGCCCTTCTTGGTTTGCAATGCTTTTTTCACGATTGGAAGTGATTCGTCCTTGATTTTCACGTCGATCAGGTGAAGGGCGGTTTCGTATCCCACAGCTCATCGTTCTCCAATTCAACCGCACATCGAAAGCCTAAAAGCGGATCGCAGAGCGCAGCTTCGGCTGATCGGTACCAGTCACTATTCCGAGGGGCCGCTCCCGCTCGTTGCCGTTGTGGGTCAAAAGGATCGCGTCGAGCACCTTGCCAGCATGCATCTGGTCGTCGAACGCGGCGAGTGCGTCGTCCACGGTCGCACTCCGACCCATCATCACGTATGAGTGCGTCCCCTCCCCGTGCTTCATCACCTCCTCGACGGGTCTCTCCTCCAGAATTCCGTGCCCATCGGCAAGCTGGGAAGCGAGCCAACGAGCCACTGTCTCAGAGGGGAGCAGTCCCTTCAACGCGCTGCCGGAGTAGACCGGTAGTTGACAGAACGAGCCATCGTGCATTTTCTTCGTCGCAACACCGATCGGGTCGGACGGAGAGCAGACCTCCACGCGTTCGCGGAATAGCTCAACCAGCTTGACGGGCGATAGCAGTTCATCGCGGATCTTCTGGATGCGCTCAACGGTTGATTCGCTCGGAACGGCGACGGGCTTGTCGCTCGCATACTCGTGGACAAGAAAGTTTCGGAGCTCCCCGTGAGATCTAAGTTGGTGCCGAATCGCCTCACGGATCGATCTCGACTGACCGCCCTCTCCACCATCTCGTTGAAAGTCGTATACTTGTTCGCGGCCAGCATCTTGCGCAGGTGCTTCTCGATCGTGGCGAAAGCATCGAGGAATCGGGAAGTCAACTCGTCCATCGCGGTAAACCTGGTCGTCCAGCAAGAAGCGCTCCGGCAAATGGACAAGATACTTATCGTCCGTATCGCGGTCGAGGGTGGGGGCGCGACGATTTTCGGCATGAAGTCGGATAGCACCTGGCCGTTCTGGAACGGGGCACGTCGATGGACCTGGACGAGAATGACGATGAAGTGTGGCGCACGTGGACGACGGAGCCGGTGAGCAGCCTCGACCTCGCACTGCCCACGGAAACGCCATTGGTTGTTTGTGTGGCTTGGTGTGGTAGCTTAGCTGGAAGGATCGGCGACAGTAAGCCTGCGACGGTGAACGGTCAGGCAAAAATGACTACTCGGCGCACTTGCTCGAAAGGACATCGAGCGAGAAATTCTCGAAGAGCCGGGCCGAATCCGCGGTCGATACGCTGTGCAAACCGTCCGGCTGGAACCGGTCGGGATCGTCTATCTCTGGCCCGAGATGGGCTGAGGAAGATCGTCATGAGAATCGACCGTCTGGAGTTGCGGAACTTCAAGAAGTTCGCCGCGCTCACTCTGGACCTGCACCCCCAGTTCACATTGCTCATCGGCGAGAACGGTTCCGGCAAAACGAGTGTGCTGGACGCGCTCGCAGTAGCCCTGGGCGTTTGGCTCGTGAGGCCGCCCGATTCGACCTTGATGAATAGCCGACGGCCGATCTACCCATCGGAAATCCGGCTGGAGAGCAGGGAGCATGGCGACCGTGAGCTTTTCACGGAAGCCAGTGGCGGCGTGTCGATCAAGGCAACAGGGCAGATTGAAGATCGGGACAACGTCACGTGGGAGCGTCGCTTCGACGAGGGCAAGAAAAGTGGCACGGAGCGCGGCGCCAAAGACGCGGCGGCGGTGGTCGAATCGGCTTATCAGCGCGCGAGTACGGACGAAGCAGTGCTGCTTCCGATCATCGCATACTACGGTGCGGGCCGCGCGTGGCTGCCCCACCGCGAACGATACAAGACGCGGAGCGCTCCCAATGGTCCCGCTCGCCGCTGGGCCGCATTCTACGATTGCCTCAATGAGCGCATCCGGATTGCCGATCTCAACGACTGGTTCCGTCGCGAGGCGATCGCGGCCGTGAACCGCGGCGGCCGGTTTCGTCCGGGATTTGAGGTGGTTCGCCTCGCGGTCTTGAGATGCGTTCCGGGCGCTGACCGGATGTGGTTTGACGGCGAACGGAGCGAGATTGTTCTGTCGGTTGGCGGGCGGGCCCAGCCATTCAGCAATCTGAGCGCAGGACAGCGAATGATGCTGGCTCTTGTGGCCGATATCGCCATCAAGGCAGTCACGCAGAACAATTACTTGGTACCGGCGGAAACGCCGGCCCATTCGAACGAACCGCTGCCTGATGTCCTAGCTCAGACGCCAGGGGTTGTCCTGATCGATGAGCTGGACGTCCATCTCCACCCGCGATGGCAGCGCCGCGTCGCGACTGATCTCAAAACGACCTTTCCGAAGATCCAAATTGTGTGCACGACCCACTCGCCGCAGATAATCGGAGAGGTCGCCCTGGAGGAAATCCGACTGCTCGACGACGCGGCCCTCGCCTGTGCGCCCGCTCAATCGTACGGGCTGGACTCGAATGCGATTCTGGAAGATGTCATGGGAGCAGAATCAAGGAGCCAAGCCGTGGAAAAAGCAATCGAAGCCGTCGAGGACGCCTTGGAACAAGGCGATCTTACAACGGCCCGTGAGGAACTCGAGCGATTGAAGGGACTTCTGCACGGAGATACGCGTGACACCGCGCGACTCGAAGCGACGATCAACAACCTCGAGGTGCTGACCGATGCGATCGATTAGTCCTCGGGCGAAGCCAGCGGCATTCACCGAATGGCGCGCCGCATCGAAAAATGACGTCAACTATGGATACGATCTCATACCAGGCGAATTGCGGGGAGAGATTAAAGACGCTCCGCTGGTCGACCGCATGGTGAGCAACGCGGGCCTGAGGGTGCGCATCGTCGTGAACGTCCACCCGGAGCGCGGATTGTCCGCGGAGCGGACCGTGCGGAAATACGCAGAAGACTTCTTGCGGACCAGTTGGCCTTTCCAGCCCAAACCGGAGCTCTATTACTCGCCCGGGTCATTGAAGGATCGAGGATCAGGGCTTGCGAGCGTCCACGCCAAGCTCATTGTTGTGGACGTGAAGCGCGTCTATGTTGGCTCCGCGAATTTCACCACGGCCGCATTCGAGCGCAATATCGAGGCTGGTATTCGGCTCAGGAGCCCGGAAATGGGTCAGAGGTTGACAGAGTATTTCGATCAGATGATCGCTAGCGGTTATCTTCGTGCTCTTGACGCGGTGCGCTCTGAAGAGCCGCGCGCCTGAAGCCCGATACGCTGTGCACTCCGATCGCGCCGGCGACCGTTGCTTTCAGTCAGGAGGGAGCGGATGCGGTCGCCCGACATGGTTCGAGATCGAGCATCGAGCTGGTGGGGCAGCGGGATCACCTCGGCCTCGAGCGGCGCCAGGAGCAGATCCTGCGTCATGGCGTCGGCGATCCGGGCGGCGGCGGCCGCATAGATCAATCGGTAGAGGGCTGCCTTTGATGGCTGCTGTCCTTGAGTCGCTAAGCAGCGTAAGGATCTCTCGCAGCTAATCAACGAATGGTGCGAACTCGTGTCGGAGGTCGTAGAACACCACCACGGGGTGTGTTTTCAGGCGCTCCTCGAGCTGCTGTTCGAGGTAAGCATGAAACGGATGACTCATGTGTCACCTTCCCTTAACCGCCCCTGACGCCGTAATTCCATGGAGATAAAGGGAGCGCGACGCGTGAGGTGTGCAAGCGAGATCTGGTTCGCCTCGTACTCTACCACGTAATAACGCCGGAGATCGCGGCATTCTCGGTCGTTAAGTCTCAGTCGAGTGATCGTTTTATCCACCCGATTCCGAATCAGGGACGACAATGTCGCGGCCGGCTTGACCTGGAAGCCGACAAACTCCAGCTGAAACCATCCCGACTTGACTCGGAAAGGATCGAGAACAAAGATCGCGTCGCTTTTCCTTGAGTTCATCAGCGAGCACGCCAGACGATAGTTTTCCCACTCGTAAACCTGGCTCCATTCCACCGACCTGGGAATCATGTGATCGACGCTCGCCGCTCCGGTGACTTTCTCGATATAGACGGCCATGTATGCGCAGATTTGATTGTAAGCCAGCATCATGTCATCGAGGCCGTTCCTCCAGAACGAGGGGAAACTCTCCGACGGAATGTCCTCGCGCCGATCGGCGATCTTGCTGCGACGGGGGCCTGGTCGTCTCATCAGCGGGGGTTCGCCAACCATTTCGGCAAGCGCGCTCAGCCCTGGCTGTCGTACCGTCTGGTCGAAATGCGGTGGCTCGGGCGCTGGGTCGACATGGATCATTCCTCACCCCGCACTTGATCAAGGTGATGGCTCCAGCGAATCCAGAATGGGTTGGTATCACCCAGAACTCGCCTCAATTTCTGATCCACTTTCTCGAATTCCCCCAATGTCGGTTTCGATAACCGACGCAGTAGCTTCTTGGCTTCCTCAAGAGCCTCTTCGGCCTCGATCCCAAAGGGTTCGGAGAGATCAAAAACCGTGGATGTTAGCCAGTTGTTCACGTCCCCCACCCTACGCCAGGGAAACTGCCGAAGCTCGACCCGGTCATTCACCAGGTCAAGCTCCCAGATCGCATCCTTCTTGTCGTCGAACTCGGGCTCGATCGAGGCGAGGACCAGTGGTGAGTGCGTCGTGGCGATCAATTGCACTGAGACGGCCTGAAGGTCTGTCAAAGCCCTCATGACATCCAGTAATGCCTTGACGATTCGGCGCTGCCATTGCGGATGAAGGTGGGCCTCGATCTCGTCGATCAAGAAAACGATCTCCTTCGCAGGTTTCGTCCCGCGGATCTCGCAAGCGCGCAAGTGCTCTTGCCAGGTCCAGACCAATAAATAGGCCAATGCCACGATCCGCTTCATCCCAGCCGAGGCAACGGCGAGCGGAACCTCCTGCTTGTAGGGAAGCATCAGCGTGGGCTGATCACGCGTATCACCCAGACCGATCCGCATCAATCTGCCGGGCCTTAACAGTTCATTGGACGAGGGGCTCAGGGATCGCAGGACACGGGTGAGTTGACTGAAAGCGTCGCCGTTTTCTCGCTGCCAGCTTGCCCAGTCGAGAATCAGGCCATTGCAAAGCTTCTCGGGACTGTCGCGTGGCAAACCGTCCCAGACTTCCTCCGGCTTGAATCGGAATGCCGGCGGCCGGTCTGGTTTCTCAGGGTCCTTCTCTTTCCAATAATTGCGGGCGGGATCCCAGGCGGAGAACCCACCGTCCACCTGGGCGTAGATCACGATGCCGGCGATTGCCGGACGGCCGGGCTTCAATGGCCAATACTGTTCAACGTGGTCAAAAATAATCTCGTTCTTGAAGAGACCGCCCGATGCCTTCTCATATCCGTACCCGATCGACGAGGTACCTCTGTGTGCTCCCTCCGGTGTCTTCCAGCCCCGACGAGGCGGGGTCGCCGGGGACTTTGCCCACGTTCGCGTCAGCACCCACCAGGCAATATCCAGCAGAAATGTCTTGCCGAGGCCGTTGTCACCCGTCAGGAAGTTCATTCGCGGCTTGAAGTCGATCTCCATCTTTGGCGAAGGGCCGACATTCGCGAGCTTCAGATAGTTAAGCATGGATTCCTTCTCCGCGGATCACATACCGAGTTCCCCGGCCTTCCCCCGTACGCAGGACGGCTCCCTGTTCGAGAAGGTGGAACTTCCACGAGTCCCGCTAACCGTTGCTTTGCCGTTTGCCCGACGTCGGTGTGTTCGGAAGCACACCAACCAAATGCATGATACCCGTGGCGGAGCCGGATTCCAGGAAGCTGTGGCGGAGTTCTCCGATGGGGTTCGATTCCCGTACTGGCCGATGAGCTCCCTGGCCGGGACAGGATGGGTCGCGGGCTGGAATAAGGATCAGGCCACGGAAGAACGGCGGAGGGCGGAACGCTCGAGGCTGGCGGGTGGCGCACAAGGGAAGAGGGCCACGACGAAAGGACGAAGGATGAGTGCTCAAATCCGAAATCCGAAACTCGAAATCCGAAATGGGGAGGTGGCTCGGTGCACCGTTGGCTGGCGTGTCCAGATCTGTGGGTGAGCCGGAGGGAACACCCCTCCGGGCGCCCCGTCCGGTGGACGGTGTTGGATCGAGCCGCTGCTGTACCCGCTTAACTTCCCTGCGACCTATCGCGTACCGCTTACGTTGAAAGTTGCGCAGTTCGAGACTCTTCGATCAAACGATTCCCAAGGTCGCAAAGAAACTGTACCGCTCCTCCTTCAGAGCCAAGGGAGGAGACAAATCCGTGAGCGATCTGGTTTCGTACGCGAAACAGGGCGTCAAGCTTCCGAAATTCCTCAACGTTAATAGCACCATTCGAATAGAGCTCGTTCAGCATACCGCGCGGCGCCGCACCCCAGCCTGCCTGTTCTCCCGCCGCGCGGAGCTTGAGACGCATCGCCGCTTCGAGCCCGGCCCAAGCCGTGATCACTGCCGGGCGAACGAACCCAGCGCGAACCATTTCCGACGCTTCGGAAAATGACTTGTGGATGTCTTCTTCAGTGAAATCGTTTGCCCCGTCAATCTCTTTGGAGCTTGGTCTTTCGGCCTCCAGGAGGGCGAGGTCAAACCTCCACCCGTTCTGCAATCCGGTGGCCTCGGCATATCGGGTCAAGTTCGACTCTGCGGCTACTTCGTCGCGGTCCTTCCTTACCGCGACGAGAACCCCTTCGTTCCCTCGCTTGCCGAGGATCTCGACCTTGAAGTCTCTCGCGAAGGCAGGCAGGGCTTCCGGTTCAGGCCGGATCGTCACCTGATAACCCTGCCTCGCGTAGGTATCAGCCACACGTTTCAGCTCTTGTTCGAAGTCCATGATGTCACTTCGGAAGGGGGAATGGATCTACGGCGTCCTCAATCCGCAGTCCAGAAGAGTAGACAGATTTCTCCCAGTCACGCTACCCCAGCGGACGTTTCGCGCCAACGGAGCGACGGAATGCGGAAAACTCTCGCTACATCGCCTCCATAAGGCGCGCCTCTGCAAGCACACGCGGATGCATCGATGACTTCAAGGGTTGCGCTCTGGTTCCCGTCAGCTCATTATCGCAATAGAGGTCTCCGCTCTTCTCCGCCCTTCTCCGCCTTTCTCAGGGTGCCATGTCGGAATTATTGAGCCACCACCGAGCGGCGGTGGAACGTCCAGCGGAATCAACCAGCCCAACTCTTGTCCGCATCGGCAAGTCGTCGCGGAGCGAGCGAGCGGCTGACGGCTCGGCGAGCCCGGCCAGGATCTGTCGAAAATGCCACCGCTCGCCGTCGCTAAGCAGCATAAGGATCTCTCGCTGGCGGTTGGTCAGATCGTGACTGGCTCGCATGAGTCGAGCGCGGCCGCTTGAGACGAAGCGAACGATGACAGCCTCGGCCGCGACCGAGGCGCGGCGATCCGCGGCGAGCGCTGCAACGAATGCGAAGAACGACTCTCGGTCATCCACAGGCTGCGGATCGAGTGGTTTGGGGGCTTCGTCCACGGAGCGTCTTCCTCAGGGTTGCCGGACAAGCAAGAAAAGTACGAACCGCACGAAAGAGGAAGATCGTGATCGCTGCATCTGACGCTGGTCGCTTTCACTCATGATGGCCGGCACAGGAGCAAGTTCGCTTCATCGGACGCTCGCAGGACACATACCATGCCCGATCACCCGCCCATCGTCACCACACCACCATCACCATCCACGGTGATGCGCTGCCCGCTGCGGATCCGCTCAGTAGCCACGCCCGTACCCAGTACCGCGGGGATCTGATACTCGCGCGCAACGATCGAACTGTGACTGAGTGGGCCGCCGACATCGGTGACGACGCCCGCCGCCAGCGCGAACAGCGGGGTCCACGCGGGCGTGGTGATCTTGGCAACGAGGATGTCGCCCTGGTGCATCTGGGCAAATTCACCGGGTCCGTGGATGACGGCCGCCGTGCCGGCCACGCGCCCCGGGCTCGCCCCGACGCCCTTGATCGTGTCGCCCGCCGCCTGGCCGGTCCGCGCGGGCATCCAGTTGCTCCAGTCATACCCCAGGAAGCGCGCGCCGCCCTTGATGGGCAACACCACGGGCGGCGTTACTTTGCGCTCGCGCTCCCAGGTCGCCCGTCGCGCGGCCGTCGCGCGGCGGTAATCGGGCACGGGTTGGCTCGCGTCCAGGGCGCGGGCCGCGGTCTCCAGCTCGTCCCAGGTCAGCCAGAAGACGTCGTCGGGACCCGCGATGGACTCCGCCCTGACCAGCCGCCGCCCGACCTCGCGGACCATGCGGCGGAGCGACGGCCAGCCGAGGCCGACGTCGGCGAGCGCGTCCTCGCGCACCGGCTGGTAGCGCTGCGCCCAGGGCACGAGCCGCGTGAACCACCGCCGGCGCAGGCCCTTCACGCGCGCAAGCAGCGACCGCGTGGCCTGCTCACGCGCCGAGGCCGCCGCGGCCTGCCGCTCGTAGGGGTTACGCGCTTGACCCGTGAGGAAGTACTTGAGCGTTTCGAGCAGCGGGGCCGGCTCGTCAGCGGCGACGCTCTTGGCGAAATCGAGGTCATAGACGGCATGGCCGAATCGGTTGAGGTGCTCGGCGAACCGGCGGCTGAACTCGCGCCAGGACTCCGCGTCGGCCACGGGCGCGGACGGCGATTGATACGCCGCGACAATCTCGTCGCTCCCTGCACGCGAGAGATAGTCGGCCAGCTCGGGTTGCGAGCGCGCCCACGTCGCCAGGTCATACAGCGACTTCTCCGCCTGGATCGGCGCCTGTCGAAGCCGAGCAGGAAGGTCAGCGCGGGCGGGTCGTCCTTGCGCCGGGCGAGACGGTTGTACGCGAACGTGAACAGGGCCTCGGCCATGGCCGCGGTGGGCAGGATGCCGCTCTGGATGGTCAAGTAATGCTCCGCCGCCATCCGCACGATCTCACGGGCGCCGTCGAGCAGTTGCGCGGCGGGGGTCGCGCCCAGGTCGCGCGCGGACCAGGCATCGACGACGGCGACGTATCGCGGCCGTGCTTCGTCCGCCCAGCGCGTGATCGCCCGGCGCAGCCAGTCGCGCGCGGGGGACCAACCGCGGCAGGGCGATGATCATTCGCCACCCGCTGATCTGACTATAATCGTAATAGGCATAATCGTTGATGGTCAGCAGGTACTCCTCGGGGAACATGCCCGAGAGCCCGATGGCCCGCAGCAGCTCGCGATACCCTTCGTTCCAGAGCGGGAGGGCCAGCGTGGCAAACAGGGGCGAGAGCGGGTCGGGCAGCAGCTCGACGACGCTGGCGCGCCCGTATTTCCCCTTCGGGCTGGGCAGGGGCCAATCGAGCGCCGCGCGCGGCTCGGGCAGCGCGGTGATCGGGCGCGCCTGAAGGATGAAGGGGCGGCCGTCGTAGCAGCGCCCATTCGACGTCCATCGGCATGCCGTACAGTTGCTCGATCTGCACGCCCAGCCGCGTCAGCTCGGCGGCCTGGGGCGGTTGAAGCGCCGGCTGCTTGCGACGGTCCGCCGGCACAGGCTCCTCGCGCGTGCCTCCGGCCGACCGGACCGTCATCACGTCCTTGTCGGCGATCTCCTGCGAGCCGATCACGCCTGTGGGCTTGTCGACGGTGAGCGTATCGGGGGTGACGTGCCCCCCGACGATCGCCTCGCCCAGCCCCCAGGCCGCGTTGATCATCACCTGGTCGCGAGACCCCGTCATCGGGTTCGCGGTGAAGAGGACGCCCGCGACGTCGGCGGGCACGAGCTGCTGAACCACGACGGCCAGCGCGACATCTTCGGGGCGGATCCCGTGCCGCGCGCGGTAGCCGAGGGCGCGCGCCGTCCAGAGCGAGGCCCAGCAGCGCTTCACGGCCTCCAGCACGCCGTCGCCGCCGCGGACGTTGAGGTACGTATCTTGCTGGCCCGCGAACGACATCTCGGGCAGGTCCTCCGCCGTGGCCGACGAGCGCACGGCGACGGGCGGATCGTCGCCGCCCAGCGCGGCATACTCACGACGGATCAAGGCGGCGATGTCGTCGGGGATCGTGCCCTGCGCGATCAGGGATTGGATCTGTGCGGATGCGGTGTCGAGTGTCGCGGGGTCGTCGGCCTTCGCCTGGGCCGCGGCGGTAAGAATCGACTCGGCGAGCTGGTTCTCGCTCACGAAGCGGTAATAGGCGAGCGTGGTGATGTGGAAGCCGGGCGGCACAGGCAGGCCCGCCGCCGCCAGACGCGCCAGCGAGGCGCCCTTGCCGCCAACCCGCTCGAGCGTGGCGACGGGACTGTCCAGCTCGAGAATCAGCGACTCATCGTGTGGTGAACTCATTGCGCGGCCCCCGGTTCTATCTCCGCGGCAGCTCCCTGAGTCGAGGTTGACGGTCTGAGCTTTGTCCCGCTTGAGCTTCTCCCGGTTGATCTCTTCGCTGTATTCGTCGATGGACGTCCAAAGTGTTCGCACGGTGTCCACCACGCACTCGATGGATAACGAGCCGTTGATCGACGTGGAGCGCCGTGTTGACGTTGAGCGTGCCCAGCGTCTCTCCCCGAAATGACGCCTGGCTCTGGCCAAAGCGCAAAGCCAAGTGGTCGCCGATGACCCGGCTCAAGGTTGTTCCGTGCACTCATCCGGGTTGGATTCGAGCGTGGAAGCCTGTGTAAACATGGTCAGTATAAGCAACAGGCGGAGGGTCAGCAAGAAAGCGCGTGGAGATGTCAGAAATTGCGAGTTCAACCGCGGTTCTGGTGCCGAGCAAACGCAGCTTCGACTCGGGCCCCGCCCGAGGCAAGCCGTATGGGAATTGCCGCGTTCACTGACCCTCGTCCGGATCGCGGAGCACGGGAGTTTTGCGGTCTTGACTGCGCCGCTCCAGGTGCATTTAATGGTGCCGACGTCCTGGCACGGAACCAGGGCGAAAGCCCGGCATGTTGCCGCCTTTTCCTCTTTGCTCGGAGGCACGAACCATGCGCAAGTGCTTGTTTCTGTTCACGGCTGCGCTCTTAGCGTTTCCGTCCGCCGTGGCCCTGGCCGGCCCGGACGACGACGCCCGCGCTCGCACCGACGCCAAGGCCCTCCTCGACAAGGGGGCGGTCCTGTTCGACTCCCGTAACGCCGCGGCCATGGCCGCGACCTACATCGAGGACGGCTCGGTCGTCGTGATCAAGCGCCAGCACAACGCGAGCCAGGGCGAGGTCGAGCTCCAGAGCTTCCACGGCCGCGCGCAGATTGAAAAAGGCTATGCGGACATCTTCAAAGAACGCGTGCCCGAGTACCGATCCCGCAACACCGTCGACTTCGCTCGCTACCTGGGCCCCAACCTCTTGCTCATCCAGGGCCGCTTCGCGCTCAACCGCGACCAGGGCGACTCGATCCAGTTCGTACAGGTTCGCGCACGCGTCGGGGCGGACTGGAAGATCGTCAGCATGCAGCTCGCTCCCCTCGCCAAAGACGACCCCTGAGGACGACTCGCCCGCGCCCGGGGACGCTGCTGGAGATCGTCGCCAACGCCTCGGCTTCGGAGCGAGATACACCGAAGTTCGACGGCGCATGGTGATTCCGCTTGCCGGATTCTCCCTTTTTCACCGACAGCCGACCTCAGACAATTCGTCTGATCACGCGGCGCGAACCGGGCTGTTTTCATCTCCCCATGCCACATCGAACTTGTTAAGATCTCGCGTCAATCCGCGGAAGGACCCGAGCCATGACCAAGAAGTTTCACCGACAAGGAGGTTTCGATGCGGAACACCAAGCGGCATGCGCCACAATTTGACGCTCTCGAAGGCAAGGTCCTCCTCTCCACCGGAATGGCCCGGCCGGCCACGGCGGCCGGTACGCACCCCAAACACGTCAACTTGAACGGGGCCTTGTACGGGCTGCCGTCCGGATCAACGGGGCCGGAGGGATACAGTGTCACGTCGTTCTACGTTGCCGGCCATGCCGGCAACCTGGGGAACGTCAATGGCGCCGTCGAATTGGCCGATCACGTGATCCCCATCGGCGGGTGGCCCGACCTGAGCAATGCATCGCTCGTCCTGGCCAACGCAAAGGGGAGCGTTACTCTCGTGATCTCTCCATCGAAATTCACTCACTATCGCTACAAGATTCTGGGCGGGACCGGCAGCGATGCCCGCGCGTATGGCTCCGGAACGCTCAAGATTTCTTCTGCTGCAAACTCGTTCGAGTTTTCGATCAAGCTGCATTCCACAGGCTGAGGCGCTCCGCAGAGCGGAACAGGCACCAGGTCAGGCTTGGGGCCAGACACGTCAGGCTCGAAAGCCTGACCTACGTCAAAGACGTCAGGCTCGAAAGCCTGACCTACGTCAAAGACGTCAGGCTCGAAAGCCTGACCTACGTCAAAGACGTCAGGCTCGAAAGCCTGACCTACTTCTGCGCAACCCCCCCAGGAAAATCCGCGAATCCCGGATCGATTTTCATTGACGAATCGCCCCGGCGATCGATACGATTCCACCGATGTCCAACTGGATGACCTTTCCATTCGAGGTATCTATGCTCAGGCTTGACACCGTCAACTCCCGATCTGAGCACGACCTCTTCATCCGCCTCTTCTTGACCGGCGGCGGCGGCTGGTAATCCCGTGACGTGACTTCACGGCGCGTCACCGCGCGCCGTCGAACCGCCGCGATGGCTCGGCCAACACTCTGAGGCTGATCGCGGGCACGGTCCGGTCTGCGCCCTCGGCTCTGGCACGCCGAGACGACGGAACGAGGACGACGAGCGCGTTCTCGAAGGCACTGCAAGCGATTCACGGTCGTGCGAATTGCAAGCTCCGGCGGGCAATCCGCAAGGTCGCCGGCAGGCAGGCGAAGTTCAACGCGGCCGCCCGCCATCGCGCAACGTGTTCTTGTGCTTTCACATAGAATTACACAACAAGTGTTCTGAGGAGGGACCAAAGAATGAACAGCCGATGGTTGGTGATTGCGGCCGGCGTGGTCCTGTGTGTCGGCGCGCCGGGATGTGGCAACAAGTCAGGGTATTACACGGTCGAAGGTCAGGTTCTCTACAAGGGAGAGCCCGCGGCGGGGGCCGTGGTTTACTTCCATCCGGAGGGCTCCGGCGCCCCTTCGTCCACGGCGGTTCCATTCGGCATCGTCGAGGACGACGGCCGGTTTTCCCTGATCTGCGACGGAGCGGGCAACGGTTGTCCGCCGGGCAGATACGCCGTCCTCGTGGAATGGAGAGACAAAACGGGAACCGGCGTAGTCCCCGTGAAAACCGCGGGCAAAGGTGAAGTGCTCAAACGAAGCCGGGTGCGGTCGGGGCCCGACCGGCTGGGCGGCCGTTACCTCGATATCAGCAAGCCCCTGATCCACGCCGAGGTCCTGCCCCGGACCAATACGCTGGGGCCGTTCGAGCTGGGCGGTTGATCCGCCCCGCCCGATACGATCAGGAGAAGGAAGTCCGTTTCGATCCTGTCCCAACAGTCAGAGGTTCTTTTCGCCTGGAGACGTCAACATGGTATCAGTCCAGACAAACACCCGGAGAACGACCGGATTCACGTTGATCGAATTGCTGGTCGTGATCTCGATCATTGCGGTATTGATCGCGCTGCTCTTGCCTGCCGTGCAATCGGCGCGAGGCGGCCCGGCGCGCCGAGTGCGCCAACAATCTCAAGCAACTTGGCCTGGCGACGCTCAACTTCGAAAGCACGTACTCGATGCTGCCGCCCAAGGGGCAGCTTCTGGCGACGCCCGATCTGAATGTCGACGCTCAGGCCGCGGTCCCCACGGTGTCGGCGAGCTATCTCACGCTCATCTTGCCGTGGCTGGAGCAGACGAACATTTACAATCAGATCAACCTCACCATCGCGGCATCCGACACGTTCAACATCCCACCGTGCGTGGGGACCGGCGCAATGCACTCGGGAAACAGCTCGGTGTACTCGGTTGCCATCAACACGCTTTTGTGCCCGTCATCGCCGGGCCCGGCCACGATCAACTACTACAACACGTTCTGGGGACCGTATGGGGATGGCGGCGGCGACGTCTGCACGCCGGGCTCCGTCACGCCTGGCAGCAGTGTGGTGAATCTCAATCCGCCGCCGATCCAGATCTGGGGCCGGAGCGATTACTTCCCGATTCCCGGTCTGCACAACACGGCGCTCCTGGCGGCGGGCATGAGCCCGGTGTACATCGCCCGCGTCGGGGAAGGGAAAGACTCCGGCACCATCACCGGACCTTTGATCACCGGCAAGATCCGCATCTCTTCGATCACTGACGGGACCTCGAACACGATGATCGTATCGGAGTGCGGGTCAAAGCCGATCGGCTACAACGGCTTCAGGCAGATGTACACTTCGGAGGTCGACGGACTTCTTGTAGACGGGGTGATCGAGCCGGTGAGCAGCGGCGGTGGGGCGTGGGCCGATCATTTCACGTATTCGAGCCTGGCCGGAGCCCAGGGCCGGTACAACGGCATCCGGGGCGGGACCTGCATGATCAACTGCACGAGCAACAACGAGATCTACTCGTTCCACCCGGGCGGTTCCAACGCCCTGTTTGCCGACGGCTCGGTCCATTTCCTCACGGACGTTTCGTCGGTCCAGTTGATCGCGTCGCTCGTCACCCGGGCCGGCGGGGAGGTCATCAGCGGCGACCAGTATTGATCGGCGCGCCGACGTGACAAGCGCCCCAAGAACGGAGGGCACGGTTTCTTGTTCCCCTCGCCCCTACCCTCACCCCCCACATCCTGTGGGGACCTCTCCCAGGGGGAGAGAGGGGCGAGGGCGACGAGTGGTTGCTGTGGCCAGGTTGAGTGCCAGGTCCGATGAATGCCCGTCTGCTCAAACATTTGATCGCGATCGGCACCCTGGCAAGCTGCTTGAGCTGCGGCCGGCCGGAGGATTTCCGCGTCGCCTCAGGCCCCGGTGAGCACGCGAGCGTGGCCGCCAGGCCAGAGCCGCAGGAGCACGACCGTGAGCTGCTCAACGACGGAAATGCTGCTCCCGGCGCCGTTCCAACTTTTTCCCGAGACATCTCACCCCTTCTGGACAGATACTGCGCGAGCTGCCACGACAGCACCGCGGCGCGGGGAGGCGTGGTCCTCGATGCGCTGGGCGACGGACCTCCCGATCGCCGGCAGAAATCGCTGATGACGCGCATGGCCCGGAACCTGCGATCCGAGAGCATGCCGCCCGCGGGAGAGCCTCAGCCGACCGCTTCAGAACTCGAGACCCTGAACTCCTGGCTGGACTCCGCCTCGATCGACGAGAGCACCGGTGATGAGCGCCTCGCTGTTCGGCGGCTCAATCGGGCCGAGTACAACAACACGGTCCGCGACTTGATCGGTCTCGATGTGCGGCCGGCCGACGAGTTTCCGGCCGATGACGTCGGCTCTGGGTTTGACAACGTGGGGGCGGTGCTTTCGACTTCTCCCATTCTCCTGGAGATGTATCTGGGCGCCGCCGACACGGTGATCGACGAGGCTTTTCGAATTCCGCTTGTGCGCCATGCCTTGTTGAACCCGCCGGTCGACACGGTTCCGCTGGCCTTCCGGAAGTTCAGGCCCGCCGTGCGGAGTCCGCGCGAGGACAAGGTGTTCCGAGCCGCCGGGGC
Source organism: uncultured Isosphaeraceae bacterium (assembly GCA_963781785.1). GTDB lineage: Bacteria > Planctomycetota > Planctomycetia > Isosphaerales > Isosphaeraceae > CAWAHD01. Next base: position 5,565,012 of record CAWAHD010000002.1, read on the forward strand.
AGCTCCGGATCCGGATCTGGCCAGGCAACAACAGATCTACGACATCCTTCGCGCCTTCTGCGACCGCGCTTTTCGTCGCCCGGCGACGCACGACGAGCTGACGCGGCTGCTGGCGATCGTGCTTGCCGCCGAGAGCGACGGCGAACCCGCTCTGTCTGCCATGAAGCTTGCGCTCCGGACGGTTCTGGTGTCGCCCCAGTTTCTCTTCCTCGGGGCCGAGCGGGATCACGATTCAGGCCATCCGAGCGATGGCGTGCCCGATCATGACTTCGAGCTGGCCACGAGGCTCTCCTATTTCCTCTGGAGCAGCATGCCCGACGAAGGGCTCTATCGCATGGCTCTCCAGGGCGCGCTCCGGCGCGGCGACAATCTTCGCGCGCAAGTCAAACGCATGCTGCGGGACCGCCGGTCGCGCGCACTGGCCGAGAACTTTGCCGGCCAGTGGCTGGAAACGCGCAAGCTCAAAGACTTCACCCCCGACCCGATCGCCTTTCCCGATTTCGACGAGCCCCTGCGGGCAGCGATGGTCGAGGAGACCGTGCTGTTCTTCGAATCGATCCGAGACAAGGATCGGAGCGTGCTGGAATTGCTCGACGCGGACTACACTTTTGTCAACGAGCGGCTGGCGCTGCACTACCGAATCCCCGGGATCAAGGGCGACTGGTTCCGGCGTGTCTCGCTCAAGGGAACGCCGCGGGGAGGCGTTATGACTCAGGCGAGCGTTCTGGCGGCAACGTCCAACCCGACCCGTACCTCCCCGGTCAAGCGCGGTAAATGGATCCTGGACAACATCCTGGGTGCCCCACCTGAGCCGCCGCCCTCGGGTGTGGAAGCTCTGAAAGAGGGCCAGCACGCTGGCGCCCCGATCACGCTTCGTCAGAAGATGTCGCGGCACAGGACCGACCCGGCGTGCGCCTCATGTCACAGCCAAATGGACCCGCTCGGCTTCGGACTCGAGAACTTCGACGCCATCGGCGGCTGGCGATCTCTCGAGGAAGGTCAACCGATTGACTCGAACGGGCGGTTGCCGGGCGGTCGGCATTTTACGGGGCCGGCCCAGCTCAAGGCGGCCCTCCTGGCGCGCCGCGGCGCGTTTGCCCGGTGCCTTACCGAGAAGCTGTTGACGTACGCTCTTGGTCGCGGGCTGGAACGAGCCGATCGCCGAGAAGTCGATCGCATCGCTCGCCGAGCTCGCCCGCCACGACTATCGGTTTTCGGCCCTGGTCATGGCCGTGGTCGAGAGCGAGCCGTTCCTGCATCCCCGATCTTCCACCAGGACAGAGGCCAAACGATGATTCCTCAAAGACTCTCGCGGCGGACCGCCTTGAGAGGACTCGGCGTGTCGGTGGCCCTGCCCCTGCTCGAGGCGATGCGGCCGGCACCGTTGTTCGCCCGCCCGGGCGATCGCGGACTCAAGAGCCCGCCCTTGCGCATGGCTTTTCTCTACGTCCCCAACGGCGTGCACATGCCCGCCTGGGTGCCGCGGCCGGATGGCGCACGTTTCACCCTGCCGGCGATCCTCGAGCCGCTCTTAGCGGTCAAGGACGACCTGGTCGTCCTGAGCGGACTCAGCCTGCGGCCAGCGTGCGCGCTGGGTGATGGCGGGGGCGACCACGCCCGCGCCATGGCGAGCTTTCTGACGGGGTGCCACCCACGGAAGACCGACAGCGCCGACCTCTGCGCGGGTGTCTCGGTCGACCAGGCTGCGGCCGGGCGGATCGGACAGGCGACCCGCTTTCCGTCGCTGGAGATCGGCTGTGAAGGGGGCAAGAGCGCGGGCGAATGCGACCATGGATACAGTTGTGCTTACCAGTCAAACCTGTCGTGGCGGAACGAAACGACGCCGGTCGCCAAGGAGATCAATCCCCGCCTGGTCTTTGACAGGCTGTTCGACAATTCGCCCGGTGGCAAAGGCGGTGCGGATGCGGCGCGGCGCGACCGCCGGAGAAAGAGCATCCTGGACGCGATCGGCGAGGACGCCCGGCGGTTGAGAGCCGTGGTGGGGACGGCAGATCGCCGGAAGCTCGACGAATACCTCACCGGCGTGCGCGAGCTCGAAGCGCGGATCACCCGCAACCGGCCGGTGCTCGATCTGGGCATCGCGAAGTTTCCGCGGCCGCTGGGCATTCCAGCCGACTATCAAGAACACGTCCGGTTGATGGGAGACCTGCTCGTCCTCGCGTTTCAGATCGATGTCACGCGGATCGCCACATTCGTGTTTGCCAACGACGGCAGCAACCGCAGCTACCCCGGCGCGGGCGTATCAGACGGTCATCATGATCTCTCTCACCATGGCGGCGACGTCGCCAAGGAGGAGAAGATCAAGAGAATCAACCGGTTCCACGCGGCCCAACTCGCGTACATCCTCGGCAAGATGAAGCAGATCCCCGAAGGGGACGGCAACTTGCTCGACCACGCGATGATCGTCTATGGGAGCGGCATCAGCGATGGCAACTCGCACTCGCACGATGACCTGCCGATCCTTCTGGCGGGCAAGGGCAACGGAACCATCACGACGGGCAGGCACCTCCGCTATCCGGCGGCGACACCGCTTGCGAACCTCTACGTCTCCCTGCTCGACCGCATGGGGGTGACGGTCGATGGATTCGGCGACAGCACGGGAAGGCTGACTTCTCTGGAGGGATGAACGCCGAAGCGAGCGTCCGTCGCGCGATCGACAGCCGCCCGTCGACGTTGGTACACGTCTCGTTCTCGACGCCTACACGCTTTGTTTGGCCTCATACTCATGGTTTATTAACGCCGCAGGGAAACGGAATCCTGGACGGGCCCGGAAAGCGTGAGTCGGCTGCGGTAGGCTTTGCACTTCTTCGAACGCCCGGATCGCGAACGCGTTGTTCCCGGTGGGGACCACGGTATCCTCGGGATTATCGTCGCGCTGAACTCGCTAATAAATAACGTCTTCCGTCGTCTCCAGTTGTACGGCCGGGATGGCGCCAATCGGATCTGTGGGAGGGCGGCGTGCGACTGTTCCTGAGCCCATCAGATGCGCCGCAGCTCGAACTGTTAAATTGCGCAGTACTGTACAAAAAGATGTAGTGCATTGCCCGCTCCCCTAATAAGGGATAACCTGGACACTTAATAAGGCATATCCTGTTCGCACAAACCCGAACCACGCTGTAATGTGTGTATGAGGATGATCATGGCAGAGCAGCACGGTCCAAGTGTGAGCGAGGGGAGGTGAGCAACGAGGTGATGCCGGACTGATTGATGATTTCCGCTTGATCGTTTCCCGAGGGACGTCGGAGCCAAGGCGGCTCGGCCGGTCTTCGGGGCCCAGGCTTCGTGGTGATTGTTGCGACGCCTGGATGAGGAAGCGACTTCCGTTGCGATTGAGCACTCAGCGTCGAGTACAAGGACGTAATCGCCTTTATCGCACGTAGGATGTGCCCGCTCAGATCTACTTCGGAGGTGAGACGATGATTACGAGTGCAGAGCGCAACCGCGACGGTTGGCGTGTTCGATCGGGAGCAAAGCGAGCGACTTCGAGCCGTGGAGGGCTGTCGCGTGCCGAGGAGAAAGAGCTTGCCGGCTCGATCGCCAACGGCGACCGAGACGCCCGCAACAGCCTGGTGCAGGCCAATCTTTCGCTGGTCGCGAGGGTGGCTCGCGATTTCCAGGGACGGGGGATGGACCTTGACGACTTGATCGGCGAGGGCAACCTGGGGCTGATCCGGGCGGCCGAGGAATACAATCCCAGCTTCGGGACGCGGTTCAGCACGTATGCCGTCTACTGGATCAAGGAAAAGATCCGCACGGCCTTGATCGACACGTCGGCGACGATCCGGCTGCCCAGGCACATGTTCCGGCTCTTGACCGCATGGCGCCGGGCGGAGTGGATGCTCTGCTGCCGGTGGGGCCGCGTGCCGACTTTCGAGGAAGTGGCACAGGTCCTCGAGCTCAAGCCAGCGCAGAAGTCGCTCGTGGCCCGGGCGCATCGGGCCCATCAACTGACATTCACCGGCAGCTACACCGGCGCGTCGGGCTCGAGCGCCATTGACGAACTGGGGGATCCCAGGATCTCGCGCGAAGAAATGTTCGAGCCGAACGATGAATGGGCCGCCGCCGAGCGGCGGATCGAGCGCCTGGAGACCCGGGAGCGAGACATCGTGGCCCTGCACTTCGGCCTGAATGGCCGCAAGAGCCTGACGCTCAGAGAGATTGGCCGCCGCTACGGGGTGACGCGGGAATGCGTGCGGAAGATCGAGCTGGGCGCGCTGCGCAAGCTGAAAGACGGGCTCACCGGTGGCAAGCGTCCTGGCGTCGATCAACCTCGCGGTGCCGCATCCGGGCGCAAGGCGGCTGGAAAGGAGTGACCAGGATGGCTCGTTCCGAAGTTTTCGTGACCGTCTCGCCTGAGTTACTCAGCCGGCTGCGCGCCTGCGCCGCCAATCTGGATCTGCCGCTGGAATGGTTTGTCGCGGGGCTGGTCTGCGACACCATGGAGAGTTTCGGCGACGGCTGCGGTGAGCGGCCGACCGCCGAAGCAAGAGCGACCCGTCGTCAAGCGGGGTCGCCGGGGTCGCCAGCCTCCCGGGCGGGCTCAGGCAGCAGAGTGGCGATCAGGGGTACCAACTGATCGTCGAGCTCGGATTTCGAGAGAAACCCGTCCGCGCCGGCCTTCAAGGCGGCGGCGCGGTACTCTTTTTCGTCGCGTGCCGTCATGATGATGACGCGTGGCCGTGCCGGCTGCTCGGCCAGGCGACGCGTGGCTTCGAGGCCGCTCATCCCCGGCATCGACAGGTCCATCAGGACCAGGTCCGGCGTCAGCGCGGAGACTTGCTCGATGGCCTCGACGCCGGAGCGCGCGGTCCCGACGACCTGGACTCCATCGGCCGGCGCCAGCACGGAGATCGCGGTGGCGAGGAACACCGGGCTGTCATCGACCACGAGGATCCGGCGCAGATGCATCACGTGCCCCCTCCGCATCAAGCGAATCAAGGACGTCATACCCAGGATCTCCGGCAATCATCTGGTCGAGAGCACGAATGGCCACAGCGCGACGACGATTTGGGGCGGCGGCGGCGTGGCTGGGAACGAGACCGTTGGCACCCGGTGGCATCCTCATCCAACCGGACGCTATTCTTAGTCTGGTCAGGAGCCGCGGGATCGTCTCCTGGGATGATCCCTAGGGCGAGTAAGGTATTTCCCGGGCCCGCCGCAGCCCTTCATCCGGGCCTTCCAGGGTCGGGGCTGTTTTTCTGCGGCTGGGCCGGCCGGCGCGTTATCGGCCGCGTTCTCTATCAGTCGTCGGCGTTGATCAGGCCGGTGCGAATGGCGTAGCGGACGAGGCCCGCGACGTCGCGGATGCCCAGCCGTTCCATGATCTGCGACCGGTGGGCCTCGGCGGTTTTGACGCTGATGCCCAGTTTGCGACCGATCGCCTTGGTCGGCATGCCCTCGGCAATCAGCCGCAGCACCTCGCGCTGCCGCGGCGTGAGCAGGTCGTCGGCCGATGCTGTCGCGTGGGCGAGCCGCGCGTACTCGGCAACGACATGCCCCGAGACGGCGGGGCTCAGGTAGCTCTCGCCCCGAGCCACGGCACGGAGAGCCGCCTCGCATTCGGCGGCCGCGGCGTCTTTGAGCAGGTAACCGGCGGCCCCGGATGCGAGCGCCTTCGTGGCGTACTCTTTCTCTCGATGCATCGAGAGGATGAGTACTCTGGTCGGCGGGCAGTCACGGGCGACGCGGCTGGCGAGCTCGAGGCCGGTCAGTCCCGGCATGGCGATGTCGGTCACGAGCACGTCAGGGTGGTGGGCTTCGACCAGTGCGAGTGCCTGGATGCCGTCAGCGGCCTCGGCGATTATCTCGATATCCCCCGCCTGCTCCAAGAGCGAGCGAACGCCGAGTCGGACGACGGCGTGATCGTCGGCCAGGATCACGCGAATCGCACCCATCAGTGATTCTCCTCTGCGGGGTGCGCGACGCTGGCCCGAGTAGCCGCCGGCACGAGAGCACGGATGCGTGTTCCGAGTCCGGGTCGCGAGGTGATCTCGGCCCGGCCGCCGGCCAGTTCGGCACGCTCCAGGAGACTGAGCAATCCCAGGCTGGAGCCGCGGACTGCGCTGCGCCTTGGCGGCCACGACGTCGAAGCCGGACCCGTCGTCGTCGATGACCATTTCGAGCTCGTCGTCGGCGCGGCGCAGGGCGACGCGCAGCCGTGTTGCACCGGCGTGCTTGACGGCATTGTTGAGCGCTTCCTGTGCGACGCGGTAACAGGCCGTCTCGGCGTCGGAGTCAACCGGGCCGACATCCTCGACTTCGACGTCGGCGTCCAGGCCCGCTCGCTCGGCCAAGCTCTCGACCAGGGCACTCAATGCCGCCGGCAGTCCCAGGTCATCCAGGAGCGAAGGGCGCAACAGCCGGGACAGGTCGCGGACGTGCTCGAGCGCCTGGCCCGTCATCGAGGCGGCGTCTGCGAGCCAGCGGTGGACGCCTGGCCCGGTGAGGTCGCGGGCCACGCGGTCGATGGCCATCTTGGCTGCTGTCAAGCACTGGCCGACGTCGTCGTGCAGCTCGCGGGCGATCCGCCGCCGCTCGGCCTCCTGCACACCCAGCAGGCGGCGCGTCAGCACCTGGAGCCGTTCGGCATTCGCCGCGAGCGCCTGTTCGGCGCGGCTGCGTTCCACGGCCGCGCCCAGCACGTTGGCTATGGCTCGCAGGAAGTCGCTCTCCTCGAGCGTGAAGAGCCGCCGCTCGATCGTGTGGGCGCCCAGGACTCCAAACGGCCGGTCGTGGCCTGGGACCACGACGCTCAGGCCGCTGATCACGCCGTGTTCCCTGAGCAGCGACAGGTCGCGGAACCGAACCTCGGTGCGGAGGTCCTCGACGATGACCGGTTCCGGGCAGAGCAGCGTGAAGCTGGCCTGAGAATCGTCGCCGGCGCCACCGGTCGCCCGGACGATGGTCCCTGCCTTCCAGGCCACTCGGGCGCCCGGCGTGTGGGCACTGTCCCTGGGCTCGAGTTCGACGACCTGGCAATAGTCCACACCGAGGGTCCGCGCGACGAGGACGACGGTGTCGGCCATCAGTGTCGAGGGATCGACGGTTGTGAGGGCCCGCTGGCCGAGCTCGGCGACGGCCGCCTGGCGCCGGTGGGCGACCTCCAACTGGTAGACTTGCTGGGCGAGTTTGTCGGTGAGCAGTCGCAGGTGCTGGCGATCGAAGCCCTCGGCCCGGGCCGGAGCCGGAGCCAGTTTCATCTCCAGCACGTTCTCCACGGTGCGGAGGATCTCCTCCGGCTCGGCCGGCTTGGTCAGATGGTGGGTGACCCCGATAGTCTCGGCCAGGGAGTGAACCTCCGGCCGTTGATACTCGGCGGTGTAGAAGATCACGGCGGTACCGGAGACAGCCGGGTCGGCCCGCAGCCGCCGCACGAACTCGAAGCCGTCCATGGTGGGCATCAGGATGTCGGTGATGACGAGCACGGGGTGCTCGGCGCGGCACCAGCGCCAGTGCTTCGGCACCGTCGCCGGCCTCCAGCAGTTGGTGGCCGCGGTAGCCGAGGAGCGTCACGAGGAATTGGCGATTGGTCGGCCGGTCGTCCACGATCAGGATGATCGCCATGCCCGGGACTCCGTCTGATCACTTAAACAGGACTCGATCTCGGCAAGGAGCGCCTGCGGCGCGAGGGGCCGGAACAGGAACCGGTCCGCGCCGAGTGTCAGGCCTTTTGCCCGTGTCTTCTCGTCCTGATAGGTCGTGGTGATAAGGATGAACGGGATCGAATGCAGGCGCGGATCGGCCTTGGCCGTTCGGACAAAGTCGAATCCACTTCCGCCGGACATGCAGACGTCGGAAATGATCAGGTCGGGTGGGTAGCGGCGCGCCAGCTCGAGTGCCTCGGCCATCCCGTGAGCGGTCATGACGATGTATCCCAGGGGCTCGAGGATGCTGCGCTTCAGGTCCAGGTTCACAGGCTCGTTATCCACGACCAGGATCCGGTGGTTTCGGGTTGCGCGCGGCGGGCCCAGGGCGGCCGGCGTGCCCGGCGGCGACTCAAGCGTCGCTCGTTGATCGGATCGGAGAAACGATTCGACCTGCCCGACGAACGCCTCGGGGGTAATCGGTTTGGAGATATACCCGTCGAATCCGGCAGCCAGCACCCTGTCCCGGTCGCCGACCATCGCGAACGCCGTGACAGCCACGAGCGCGACCTGGCCCAGGTCAGGGTGATTCTTGATCTCTGCGCCACCTGAAACCCGCTCAACCGGGGTAACTGGATATCGCAGATGATCAAGTCCGGCCGCTGGAGGCGGGCGACTTCGAGGCCCTCCTCGCCATCGCACGCGGTGAGGGGCGCATAGCCTTGGGCCTCGAGGAGATAACGCATGAGGTCGAGACTGGCCGGGTTGTCTTCGATGACCAGGATGCGGGCTGTCATGATGGGCTATGCCTTGGTCCAGGTCACGGTGAATGTGCTGCCGGCGCCGTACTCGCTGCGGAAGCTGATGCGACTGCCGAGCAGGTCGGCCAGCCGTTGACTGAGATGCAGGCCCAGCCCGGTGCCCTCGCCCCGCTGCCGCGTCGACTGATCGACCTGCGTGAAGGCCTGAAAGAGTTTGTCCTGGTCTTCGGGCCGGATACCGATCCCGGTGTCGGCGACGTGGATCTCCGTCAGCAACCGCCCGTCGGCCACTCGCTGGCACAAGTCGAGGCGCACCTCGCCATTCTCGGTGAACTTGATGGCGTTGTTGGTCAAATTGATCAAGATCTGGCTGAGGGCGCGGCGGTCGGCGTGCAGGACCACGTCGTCCCGGGGCAAGGAGACGTCGAAGCGAAGACCCTTGCCCTCCGCCAGGGGACGCAGACCGGCAGCGACCTCCCGCACCACGCTCTGGAGGACCACCTCTTCGAGGTTCAGCTCGACCTTACCCGATTCGATCTTGGCCAGGTCGAGCAGGTCGTTGATCAGCGAGAGCAGATGTTTGGCGCTTGACTGGACCGTTCGAAGCTGCTTCTCCTGATCGGCAGTCAGCGGACCGGGCAGCCTCATGAGCAGGGTGCCCGTAAAGCCGAGGATGGCGTTAAGGGGCGTGCGGAGCTCGTGGCTCATGCTGGCGAGGAGGCGGTCCTTGGCCTGGCTGGCGACTACCAGCTCGTCATTTTTTTCCCTGAGCGTCCGCTCGAACCGCTTGCGCTCGGTGATGTCGCGAATGGAGCTGCTGACGAGGGTCCCATCCTCCGTGTTGAGGGGGCTCAGGCTGATCTCCACCGGGAACTCGCAGCCGTCCTTGCGGAGGCCGTAGAGGTCTAGACCTGCGCCCATCGGGCGCACGCGCGGCTCGGTGGCGTAGTGAGTACGGTACTCCGGGTGGTTGCCGCGGAACCGCTCCGGCACCAGGACTTCGATCGAGCGGCCCAGCAATTCCTGCCGCGCGTAGCCGAAGAGTTTCTCGGTCTGCGAGTTGACCAGGATGATGCGGCCGGCCTTGTCGACGATCACCATCGCGTCGGGCGCGGACTCGAGCAGCTCGCGAAACTTCTCGTCGCCGCGGGCGGCTCCGATTTCGCCCGACACCGCTCTGGCGATCAGCAGGAAGCCGGCCGGCTGGCCGGCCGCGTCGCGGCGGGGCACGATGACCAGCCGGGCGGCGAACCGGCGGCCGTCCTTGCCGAGCCCGAAGACCATCCCCTGCCACTTGCCGTCGCGCACCGCCGCATCGCGAATCTGGCGCGGGTTGCCGGCCTGCACGTCCTCCGGCACATCGAGGATGAACGAATGCCCCTTGCCGACCATTTCCTCCGGCTCGTAGCCGTACAGCCGCCGAGCACCTTCGTTCCAGGCCACGATCGTTCCGTCCAGGTCCTGTCCGACGATGGAATACTCGATGGACGAATCGAGAATGTTGCTCAGAAGCTCCAGCGTCTCATCCGGGCAGTCCGAGATCGAGTTGTCCAAGAACCTGGTCGCCATTGGTCGGTCCGGTCACCAGTGAAAAGGGAGACGGTTCAGAGCCCCAACGGACGAGCGCGGACGACCCGGAACGCCGGTTCCGGCCCGGAATTGTGCTCATGGATCAGCGTGGTCGTAATCGAGTCTGCTTAATTAAACTCACAACAGAGCCGCCGGTGGCTCGGCCCGGCTTTCATCCGCCCGGAGCGCAGCCGTGTTCGTGGGCACAACCCCTCTTGAAGGCTGGACTTGATATTTGACGTCCAAGCCAGCAGTTCCGCGATACCCTAACAGCATACCTAAGCGGTGAGTATTTACAATGGTTCATCGCGGAGCCGTGTGGATCAGCCGTGACTTGGTGATCCTCGATCGCCGACCTTGGAAGGGGCAGACGCGAAAAGCCAGCGCAGCCCGATGGCCGCCCAATTGGGCGACTTGAACCGCCGATTCGGGCGCCCAGTGAGCCCGCCTGCTTGACGGCACGGGGCGGCACGAATATATTCGGTTATGCGGATGGAGATTCAGACGACCGCGTCTCTGGATGGATGCGTGGAGCTTTTCAAGGCTTTCGCCGACCCGGTTCGGCTACGGCTGTTGAATCTGCTCTCAGGCGGGGAGGTCTGCGTTTGCCACCTGCACGAGGCGCTCGGCCTGCCGCAATCCACCGTGTCCCGGCATCTGGCGTACCTCCGGAACCGGAGCTTGGTGATCGGCCGCAAGGACGGACTGTGGGTCCATTACCGACTGGCGAAACCGGCTGGTGAGCTGCACCGGACGCTGATTGGTTGTCTGGACGCGTGCTCCAGGGAAGCCGATGTCCTGAAGCAAGACCGCCAGCGGCTCAATTGCGATTCTTGTTGCGGGGAATGAGGGCGTTTTTTTTGACCAATAATATCCGCCTATGCGGATGCACGGGATAAGGGCAAAACACAATGGAAGGCAATGCAATCAAGGTGGCGGTCCAGGAGCAGTACGGCAAGGTCGCCAAGGGTGAAGCGACGTGCGGCGCGCTCTGCGGCTGCACGGAGAACGCCGAGGGGCTGGCCATCACGTTCGGGTATAGCGCCGCCGAGCTGGCGACCCTGCCCGAAGGGGCGAATCTCGGACTTTCCTGCGGCAATCCGCAGGCTCTGGCGGCGATGCAGCCTGGCGAAACGGTGCTCGATCTCGGCAGCGGGGCGGGATTCGACTGCTTCCTGGCCGCCCGCAAGGTTGGTCCGACGGGCCAAGTCATCGGTGTGGATATGACCGACCCCATGCTCGAGAAGGCCCGTGCCAACGCGGTAAAGGCCGGTCTTTTCAATGTCGAGTTCCGCAAGGGCGAGATCGAATCCCTGCCCGTTGATGATGCTTCGATTGACGTGGTGATCAGCAATTGCGTGCTCAACCTCGTGCCGGACAAGGACCGGGCGTTCCGGGAGATTCATCGGGTGCTCAGGCTTGGCGGCCGGCTGGCGGTTTCTGACATGGCCTGGGAGGCCGAGCCGCCGGCGGCGTTGCGCAGGGACATGGAAGCCATGGTTGGCTGCATCGGCGGGGCGCTCGTGCTCGATGACTACGTGTCGCGGCTCAAGCGGGCAGGATTCCGGAGCGTCGCGGTTGAGAAGCACACCGAAGCGGTTCAGAAGATGGTCGAGGTTTCGTGCATCGCGCCTCCCCAAGGAATCGAGTATCTGCTGAGCGTCAACATCACGGCGACCAAATGAGGAGCACGTCCGCCATGCACGTTTCGATGATCGCGGTCCTGGCTTTACTTGCTGGCCCCGCACCAGCCAGCGACGTGGGGCCGCTGGTGCGGACACTCTGGCTAGTGCAGCGATACGGGACGGCCGAGGCCGTCGATCCAGCCAACGATCAACGAGTCAAGGGAGTCTTGTTCAAGGCCCTCGGCAAGGAGGGCGAGCTGACGCTTTCGGAGCTGGGTGGGCTGATGGATGCCAAGACGTTCCAGAAGATCGCCGGGTCGGATGAGCGGATCTCTCCGGCGGAGATCGCCACGGCATTGGGCGCCGCCGTGCCCGAGAGCCGAACCCGGCTGCTGCCCAAGGTCAGGGAGCACGCCGACGCACTCACGCTGTCGCTGGACATGATCGACGAGACGCACCGGCTCGCCGGCCATAAACTGGCGGACTGGATCGCCACGAACTACCGGCCGGGCAAGCCGCTCGATGTCATCGCGGTCTGCACGGGCAATTCCCGGCGCAGCATGATGGGGGCGGCGATGGGCAACATCGCGGCCGCTTATTACGGAATGCCGGAGGTTCGCTTTCACAGCGGCGGCACAGCCCCGACCGCGTTCAATATTCGCACGGTGAACGCGCTCAAGGAAATCGGCGTCGAGGTTGAACCGACCGGCGAGGAAGCCAGGAGGGGTGAGCCGAAGACGGCCAACCGGATCTATCGCGTCCGTTGGGGATCTTCGAGCGCGGCGGGGGGGCCCACGCTGGATTCCACCGAATTCTCCAAGCGCTACGATGATCCCGCCAATCCGAAAGAGGGCTTTGCTGCCTTGATGGTCTGCGGTGAAGCCGACGCCGCTTGCCCGTTCGTCAAGGGAGCCGCTTTGCGGATCTCGATGCCGTATCTGGATCCCAAGATTTACGACGGTGGGGCCTACGAGGCGGCCAAGTACGCCGAGCGCCGGGATGACATGGGGCGGCTCTTCCTGGCAGTTTTCGTGCAGGCCCGGCAGCGCATCGCGCCCATGAGTCCCGCTCCCTGAAAACGACGCTGGGGCATTCCCATACCGACACGTTTTCCGCTCCTTGACAACGCTTCCTCCTCTGGTACTGTCGTTTGTGGAGGAGGGCTGTCTCTCATCAGTGATCATACCGCTGAGTCTCTGGAACCCCGGGAAGAGCCGTCGCCCGGGCTGGCTGCCGTGCCGGCTCGCGCCGCCCGGCGCTCCTATTTCCGTGAAGTTCCCTGGCGGTGGCGGGACGTCCTGATCGGACTGGCGCCGCTCATTGCATTGCGTGTGGCTGCGGGGCTGGTGAGCCGGACGTCCGTTCGTGAAATCCCACCGTGGCTGACGGTGGTTGGCATTCTGATCGCCATCCTCGCGTACGGCTGGATGCTTTTTTATCCGCTCGGGCTGGCTCACCGCCGCCTGGCCCGATGGCCCAGGCTGCCGCGCATCCGGGTGGTGTGCCTTGAGCCTCTGCTCGCGCTCCTGGTTCTCCCTGTCGTCTTGGTGGCGATGTCGTTCGTTTTTCCGGTGCTCGATCGCGCCTTCGGCGGACCAGGATTCCCGAGTAACCCGCTCGAGGGGGCGGCACGATCGCGCAATCCGGTCGACTGGCCATTCATGGTCTTCATGGTCCTCGTCTCTGCACCGGTCGCTGAGGAATTGTTTTTCCGCGGCCTACTTTACAATTTACTTCGAGGGCGACTTGGTCTCATCCTGGCCGTTCCGATGCAGGCGCTCGTCTTTGGCTTCTTGCACCTTTACGATCCCGCCGGTTCCGGAACTGTTGCCGTGATTGGCTTCTTCCTTGCGCTCGTGTATGAGTGGCGGAAGACACTGTTATCTCCGATCATCCTTCATGCCTTCGTGAACATCTTGGCGATCGTGGCCGCACTCAATGTCCCGGTTCTCGGGGTGGTCGGCGACGCAGGCGAGCGCGGCTGCGTGGTAACCACCGTCGTCCCCGGCAGCGCGGCCGACGAAGCCGGCTTGAAGCCCGGAGACATCATCACCACCATCGATGGGAACGCCGTGAGAGACATTCCGGCAATCATCCGGTTGATTCGCACACGGCAACCGGGCGATCAGGTATCCGTGGAATTTCTGCGCGGCGATCAGAAACAGCGCGTCGTGGCCGTGCTCCAACGGCTTCCGAAATGAGGCGCCTTGCCTCGATGCGCGTCGCCGTCCGGGGGACGCGGCTTCATTCACGCCGGCCATTTGCCGATCGGGCAGTCTTCATGGAGCAAGCGGGTCTTCGCCTGGGTGAAGCAGCCGCAGACCCTGCATCGTAATCCGGTGTGATGCTCGCAAACGGCGCAGGTCTGGATTCGCTTTTGCTGGATATCGGGGGGAGTGGTTTTGAACCCGGAGCCCACGAAATTGGCCATGGCCTTGGTGGCCGACAAAGCCATGCGGAGCAACCCCGGACCGCCGGAGTCTTTGGCGGGACCTGGTCGTGCGCTTGGTTGAGAGGCCATGACGCTGGAGACGATCGAGCCGCCGAGGTACGCATGGGGCGAGGTGCCGGTGCTCGCGCCGCCGGTGGACGGTGCGGTGGGGTCGTCAAAGAGTCCCATCCGGAACTTCTGCAATTGAGCGCCGTACCATGCGGCCTGGGGCTTTCCCAGAAGCTTGAAGAGCGCGATCGATTCCTCGGCCTTGGCAATGGCAAGGTCGCGACGGCCGAGCTCGGCGTGCTGGATGGCCTGGTGCCAGAGCACGGTCGCCGCCTGGTGGCGGTCTCCGAGCGAGCGCACCATCGTCTCGGCTTCTTCAAAAAAGGCGAGGGCCCGGGCGAACTCGCCGAGACTCCAGGAGGCGATTCCCAGGCGTTCGAGTGCGATTTTCTCTTCGAAGCGATCGCCAGCAGCGCGCGCATCGGTGATCTCTCGCTCGAAGACCCCGCGCGCCTGTCGTGCCTGCCCAAGCGCGAGCATGGCCATGCCCAGGTTGCCTCGGATGTCGTTTTGCCGGGAATGGTCGCCCAGCTCGCGGGCGAGCGCGAGGGCGGCTTCGAGAGCTTGCTTTGCGCCTTGAGCATCACCCTCGCTCAAGAGAATGACACCCCGGTCAGCCATTGCCGTGGCTTCCTTCTTGCGGTCGCCGGACTGCCGCGCCGCCGCCAGGAGCTGCTCGGCGTGGTCGCGCGGACAGGGCGGCGGCTGTGGTTCCGGTAGGGCGGCGACCAGAGCGCGCTTGGCTCCCAGGCCGGCAACCAGGTAGAGGCTCTGGCCCAGCTTCCGGACCGGCTTGCCCTCCGGCCAGCGCGCCACGATCCGCTCTTCCTCGAGCGGCTCGCCGGCCTGGGTCCACACGAGGACCATGTCGCTTTGTCGTTCCCCGCATTGCTCCGAGGATGAGCCGTCGGGAAGCAGAAAATTCCGGGTTCCCTTCGTCTTGCGCAGGCCGGCGAATAGTTGACCCAGGCTGCGCCTGAGTCGCTGCCGGGCGGGAACGAGTGTCGCGGGCGTCGTGCACAGGCCGTCATCGGAGGTCACTTCTGCACGGGCGACGCTGCCGATGCGCTCCCAGTACTGGAAGTCGTTGTCGCGGTCACCAGGCCGCCAGACGACGAGGCGGCTGCCGTCCGAGCCCGGCTCGACAAGAAGTCCTGTTTCCAGAGTGAAGTTTCGCCAATCGGGGGGGTTCATTCGTCAATAGTCCCTGGTCTTCAGTCGTCAGGACCAAGAAGTGGCTGGTCGAGCTGGGACCACCCCCTTGCCCCCCCTTCGCAAGGGGGGCAAAGGTCGATCAGCGTGGCGCGTACCGTCCGATCAGTAAGCTGGCGTTATGGCCGCCGAATCCAAAGCTGTTAGACATGACGGTATTGACGCGGCATTCACGGGCGACGTTGGGGATATAGTCGAGGTCGCAGCCATCGCCGGGGTGGTCGAGGTTGATGGTGGGGGGAAGGACGCCGGTCTCGATGGTCAGAGCCGAGATGACGAGCTCGACGCCGCCCGAGGCGCCGAGGAGATGGCCGAGCTGGCTCTTGGTGCTGGAGATCTGGAGGCGTGAGACGTGGGGCCCGAAGACGTGCTTCATGGCGCGGGTCTCGGCCAGGTCGCCGAGCTGGGTGCTGGTACCGTGGGCGTTGATGTAGTCAACGGCGTCGGGTGAAACCTGGGCATTCTTGAGACAGACCCTCATGGCGCGGGCGGCGCCGCGGCCTTCTTCGTCGGGGGCGGTGATGTGCCAGCCGTCGGCCGAGATTCCGTAGCCCAGGAGCTCGGCGTAGACCTTGGCGCCGCGGCGGCGGGCGAGCTCTTCGGCCTCGAGGATCAAGACGCCGGCTCCCTCGGCGAGGATGAAGCCATCACGGTCCCGGTCGAACGGGCGGCTGGCACGGGGTGGATCGTCGTTTCGGGTCGAGAGCGCCCGCATCGAGGCAAACCCTCCCAGCCCCATGTGGGTGATGGCTGCCTCGCTGCCGCCGGTGACCATCACGTCGGCGTCGCCCGCCTGGATCAGGCGGAAGGCATCGCCGATGGCGTTGGCGGCCGAGGCGCACGCCGTCGCCACTGCGGAGCACGGCCCTTTCAGTCCCCATCGAATCGAGACCTGGCCACTGGCGGCGTTGACCATCAACTTGGGAATCACGAACGGGCTGATCCGGGACGGCCCCTTCTGCATCATGACCGTGTGCTGGGCCTCGAACTCGCTCAACCCGCCGATTCCGGACCCGATGATCACGCCGCATTGCTCGGAGGGCAGGGCCGAGAAGTCGATTCCGGAATCGTCGACGGCCGCGATCGCCGCGGCCAGTGCGAATTGCGCAAACCGATCGAGATGCCGGGCCTCCTTGACCCCGAAGCGCGGCGACAGGGTCCCAATCGTGCACCTGCCCGCCAAACTTGACGCGGAACTCGGTGGCGTCGAAGAGCGTGAGCGGAGCCACGCCGCTTTGCCCGGCGCAGAGCGCCGCCCAGAATCGCTCCAGGCGATCACCTAACGACGTGACCACCCCCATGCCGGTGATCACAACGCGGCGCGGATTTCCCATGACTCTGTTGGCTGTTAGGATTCTATCGCTCAGGAATAACGACGCTCAAGCCCGGTTGCCGGCAAGGTTTGCAAACAAACCCCGGCGGTCACTTGGCGTGAGCGTGTTGTTCGATGTAGTCAATTGCCTGGCCGACCGTCTGAATTTTCTCGGCTTCCTCGTCAGGGATGGTGATGTCGAATTCTTCTTCGAACTCCATCACCAGCTCCACGGTGTCGAGCGAGTCGGCGCCGAGGTCGTTGACGAAGGAGATCTCCCGGTTGACCTGGTCTTTGGAGACTCCCATCTGTTCGCTTACAATTTCGATCACGCGCTCTTCCACGGACACGGGCGAACCTCCTCGTCTACTGGCATTCTTACGAACGGATTCATCGCCTCCCGGCGCGGCGGCCGGGAGAAACGCTCGAGCCGATTCCGATGGCGGGGCACTGGCACTCGGAGCGCAGGACGGCGGTGAGCCGGTCCGGAGCGACCGAATGTCGAGGATGGAAGTCTCCTTGAACAGGGAGCGATCGGCAGCCGGTGTTTTCGATCGTTCGGGCCACCTTCCTCCAGAACACGACTCAACTTAGCATTCTTGGCCTGAAATGTCCATTGGACGTCGCATGCAGTGCCGGGCCTCTTCAAACGATGGCCGATCAAGGACGAACGACGAAGCAAAGTCACGCGGTGAGGCCGCCGTCGACGGCGATGACCTGGCCGGTCAGATAGCTCGCGCCGGGGCTCGCGAGATAACAGACCAGATCGGCAACGTCTTCCGGCGTACCGAACCGGCGTACGGGAATGCGCTCCTTCACCTCGGTCTTGATCTTGTCCGGCAGGACCGTCGTCATGTCGGTGGTGATAAAGCCGGGAGCCACCACGTTGACGGTGATTCCGCGCGAGGCCAGCTCGCGTGCCATCGTCTTGCTCAAGCCAATCACGCCGGCCTTGCTCGCGGCGTAATTCGCCTGGCCCGGGTTGCCCGTCAGACCCGCCACACTGCTGATATTGATGATCCGGCCGTACCGTGCCCGCATCATGCAAGCACCCACCGCCCGCGAAAAGAGAAAGGCTCCCTTCAGATTCGTATCGATGACGTCATCCCAGGCGGAGTCATCCATCCGCAGCACGAGGCCGTCCCGCGTGACTCCTGCATTGTTGACCAGGACATGAATGCGCTGGAATTTCGCCTCGATTTCTTCGACGACGCGCTGGACGTCCGCCGACTCGGCGACATTCACAGCATAGCCTTCGGCGGTGCCGCCGGCTGCGCGGATGGCATCGAGGGTCGCCTGCAAGCCCTCGAGTGATCGAGCCACCCCGGCAACCGTGGCTCCGCACGCTGCCAGCCGCACCGCAATTGCCTGGCCGATGCCTCGCGACGCCCCCGTTACAAGCGCCACCTGCCCCGTCAAATCCACCCGACAGCCAGGTAAAGCTCCGCTTTGGCCTTCGGCCATGATCGTGACATCCTCTGGGTTTGGTCTGCCTAACCGCACTACCCTGACCGAGGCCGATCGCTTGCCTCGAGCCCGACGCCGAACCAGCACGCTGTAGAGCGGCGAGCGCCTGTTCGGTAAGGGTTGCACCGAACTAGGTTATAATCACCGCCGTGCGCCGCCATCAACCCCAAACAAATTCGATGGTGGGAACGCCCGCTGCCGGATTGCGGATCCGGGGAACGACGCAAACCCGTTCACAAGGGCGTGATCAGCGTGCCCGGGGTCGCCCGGCCCGATATTGCATGGCATCATTCTACCGCGCCGGGATGCTGGTACAGCTCGCCTTACGGTCGATTCGCTTGAGGAGGCCGGTGAGGACGCGGCCGGGTCCGATCTCATAGAAGGTGTCGAAGCCGTCGGCCAGCATTCGTCGCATCGAGTCTTCCCAGCGGACGCCCTGGAGGACCTGGGCAACCAGCGTGCGCTTGAGGTCGTCGGGATCGGCATGGGGGCTGGCGTCGACGTTTGAGTAAACGGGAAGACGAGGCGGGGAGATCGGCGTGTCGGCGAGGACTCGGGCGAGCTCCAGGTCAGCGGGTTTCATCAAGGGGGAGTGAAACGCCCCGGCGACGGCCAGGGGAATGACTTTCATGGCGCCCAACTCCGCTGCGACTGATCCGACGTGCCGGAGCGCTTCGGTCTCGCCGGAGACGACGATGTTGCCGGGCCCGAGCAGGTTGGCCTTCCAGAGGCGTCCGAACGGCTCGATGCGACGGCAAAGCTCATCGACCTTGGGCTCCTCGAGACCGAGAATGCTGGTCATGCCGCTGTCGGAGGCGGTGGCAGCGGCTTGCATTGCCTGGCCGCGCAGCCGCACAGCTTTCAAGCCGGCTTCGAATTCGATTGCGCCGGCGAAGACCAGAGCGGTGTACTCACCCAGGCTGAGGCCGGCGGCACCTGCGCAGGAGGCAACGACCTCGGGGCCGGTTGCCTTGAGGCTCTCGAGTGCCGCCAGGCTGGCGACAAAGATCGCCGGCTGGCTGACGTCGGTTGCCTCGAGCGCCTGGGCGGGGCCTTCGAAGCAGAGTTTCCGCAAGTCGATGCCGAGGATCTCACCGGCCCGATCAAACAAGGCGTGTACGGCGGGGAATTCCTGGTCGAGACCGCGGCCCATGCCGACGGACTGTGCCCCCTGGCCAGGGAACAAAAAGGCGATCTTGGGCATCGATCGTCATTCCTTTGGTGGAAAGCAAACCCTTCATTAGGGCTCCGGCTCCGGATCGGGCTCCACAGATTCGCTGCCGACCGTGCCGGGCGGTGCGTCATCCGGGGCCACGGTGCCGGAGAGCATCTCGACGATCCGGGCGCCGAGCCGCTCCTCGGCCATGGTGCTGGCGACCCTCAAGGCATTCTTGATTGCGCGGGCGCTTGATGCTCCATGGCAGATGATGCACGCGCCGCGGATTCCCAGAAGCGGGCCGCCGCCGAACTCCTCGTACTCGAATCGGCTCTTGAGCCGCTTGAGCGCGCCCGCAAGAAGGTGGCCAGCGCCACCGGGGAGGTCGGCGGAGAGCCGGGCGAGCTCTTGCTTGAGCGTGGCGAACAGAAACTCGACGGCTCCTTCCCCGGCCTTGAGCAACACGTTGCCGACGAAGCCCTCGCAGATGACCACGCGGACGTGGCCCTCGTAGATGTCGCGGCCCTCGATGTTACCGACGAACCGGCCGGCCCAACTGCTGTTCTGGTAGAGACTGCGGGTGGAGCGGGTGAGCTCGGTCCCTTTCTCGTCCTCGGTGCCGACGTTCAGTAAGCCGATGCGCGGGTTGGTGACGCCAAGGATGGTCTCGGCGTAGATCGAGCCCATGATTCCGTACTGAAACAGGTCTTCGGCCTTGGCGTTCATGTTGGCGCCGACGTCAATGATGACGATCGGCCCCTGATGCGAGGGGAAGATCGCGGCGATGCCGGGGCGGCGGACTCCGGGCAAGAACATCTTGGCGTTGAAGAGGGCGGAGGCCACCATGGCCCCGGTGTTTCCGGCCGAGATGACCGCCTGGACGTCGCCCCCGGCCATGAGCCCCCAGCACCGGGAGATCGAGTTATCCCGCTTCTTTCTGAGGGCTTCGACCGGCTTTTCGTCCATGCCGATTGTCTGGCTGGCGTGCACGATCGGCAGGCGATCTCGCGGGGCTTCGGGCGTCTTGGCCAGCTCGGCCTCGATGCGATCGCGGTCCCCGACCAGCACCACGGTCAGGTCGTGCTGGGCACCGACGGCTTCACAGGCACCGGTCACGATCGGACCAGGAGCAAAATCCCCGCCCATGGCATCCAAGGCTACGTGCATCACGTTACTCGCAGTTTCGTGGACCCATTGCCGGGTGAGTTCCGGCTCATCGTAAAACGCCGTCGGGAGGCAGAAAAACAGGAAGGAATTCCCTTTTCCGCATCCCGAGACAGTCTCCGATCGGCGAAGAGAGTCGGGCGCGTTCATCCTAGAAGACCCCGCGCGCGCCTGTCAAGCCGCGCAAGGATCGAGATGGAGCGTCCGATCGCCGGCGAACGCGAGCGCCCTCAGGGAGGCGGCGCTCGAGGAACTTCAGCGCCCGAAGCAGCGGCGTTACACTGGGCGGGTGGTTTCACGAGCCAGTACGAGGTGACTCGGCCGGTGCCGACTTCCATCGATTGTGTCATTTGCCACCGGGCGCGAGGCGTTTCGAGAGTGCCTGATACCCGAATTCATCGCGGGCCCGACCCACGCGACGCCACCGCATTTGGGCGTGAGAACTGGCCGGCACTGCGTGCCGCCGTTGCCGATCTATCCTGGCTGCTGGGGCGGGGCTACGCACCGGTCTCTGCGCTCAAGCTGGTCGGCGATCGTGGCAGCTTGACCGAGCGGCAACGGCAAGCGGTCCGGCGCCAGCCTGCTCCGACGAGGTGCGGGCGCGGCGCGAGGCCACGCGGGCAACCGCTCGAGAACTGGCGGGCTCGTTGCTCATGATCGACGGTTTCAACGTGCTGACGACAATCGAGGCCGCCCTGGGCGGTGCAGTCGTGTTGCTCTGCCGCGACGCGACCTACCGCGACATCGCGGGCGTTCACGGGACTTACCGCAAGGTCGCCGAGACTCTGCCCGCCCTGGAATCCGCGGCCTCGGTGCTTGGCAGCCTGGAGGTGTCCCGCGTGGGCTGGCTGTTCGATCGGCCGGTGTCCAACAGCGGCCGGGTTCGCAGCCTGGTGCTGCAAACCGCCGCGGAGTATGCGTACGACTGGTCGGTCGACCTGGTCGATAACCCGGACCGGCTGCTCATGGAGTCGTCAGACATCGTCGCCACCGCTGACAGCGGCATCCTCGACGCCGGCCCGCGGTGGTTCAATCTGGCGAGGCACGTGATCGACACGGCGTGTCCCGCCGCCTGGATCGTCGAGCTGGGCACGTCAGGTCCAGGTTGCGGATTGTCATGAATCAAGAGACAAAGCCAGTTTCCGGTCCACCTGCTCGCAACCGGGTCGCTCGAAAATCCGCGGTGCCTGCGCCTCAGAGAACCGAGACGACCCGTCCGCCGAGCCATTCCCATCCATGGTAATGGAGCCCCGGGTCGTCGTTGGTCGTGAACAGGAAAGAGCCTTCGCCGAGGTATTGCTTGCGTTCGTGGCCGAGATTGAACCGCACGAGGATCGTCCCGGGTTCGTCTGATCGGATGACCAGAGACGAGCTCTTCTCCTTCCGTAGCGTGATCGTCTCGACCCCAAAGACGGTCTTCCCGTCAAGGAATTTCAGGACGGCCTGGTCGGTAATGCAGCGATCGAGCGGGAGACTCGTGCCCCGGCCGCCACCCAGCAACCCGGGATCGAGACGGACCACCAGATGGACCATCGACACGGCGATCAGGCCTCCAACCAAGATCCAGAGCCGTTTTTTGCCCTTCCAACCGGGTGATCGGCGGGGTGCAGCGGTGGATTCGTTCATCGCGGTTGGCATCTGGGGATTTGTCGATTGGCCGATAACGTGTTGGCGGCTGAACGAGTTCGCGGGAGCGCTGCCGCGATACCGAAGCAGATCAAGAAGACGACCGGGAGCAGGATGAACCAGAGTCGCAACAGGAGATGATCCAGATCGATGTGGAGCCCCAGCCCGCTGGGTATCGGGATGTCGAAATCGTTCATGCTCGACCCGGCAGGCAATCCCGCGGCGACCCTGGCCTGCTCCATGATCGCGTTTACCCTTGACGTGACCCACCCGTGATAAGCGAGCGAAGCACCCACGACGAGACAGGAAATGCCCAGTGCGACGAGGTACCTCAAATGGCCCTCCTCTCCAGCGCGGCACGCGGATTGTCCTGTCGGATGGACTCGGACTGGTCGTCCAATTCTGCCAGCAGGAACCTTGTGAGCTACGAGCACCGCAATCGATCACGAGGAACCATGAATCGCCGATTCGAATAGCAGCATGGGGCACGGGTCGATGAACTTGATCCGTGCGATCGTTGACCCGGACGGGTCGATCGAGGTGACAACCAGGCGGGACTCGGCGGGATCGACGACCCGGCCGTCGATCTCGAGCTCGAACCAGATGGGCTCGCCGGCGGGGGAGACGCCATCGACGATGATGGCCGCGCCGCCGCCGCTGATATTCAAGAGCTCACCCCGGATCGTGCGCTCCGATCCGTCTTCGAACCAGGTCAATTTCGCCCGCGTCTCAAGGACAGGGAAGCGCTGCCAGAGACGACGTTCGAGATGGTGCTCGAGGATCGCGTCGAGCGAGACCCAGTGCGTGAACTGGAGTCGAACCAGATGTCTCCCGGAAGGATCGACAGACGATGCCAGAGTTCGGGCATCCACCGGTTCCATCGCCGCGGGACTGCCTCGCAACTGGAGGCGGACGGACACGCCCGCCTGCGGTGCCCGCTCGACGAGGACGGCTGCCCCCCCTCCACTGATGTTGAGGACGTCCCCCTCGCAGGTGACGTGTTCGGAACCCTCATCCCAGCCCAGGATGGCCCTGGCGTCCCTGAGCTTGTGACGAGTCGATTGCCGCCGTTCCTCCGGCCGCACGTCTTGTCGTTCGGTCGCTGCGCACACGGCCCCTCCGGTCGAATCGCTGATCGTTGTTCCAGCCTCGAAATCCGTGGTGTGGCCGGCGGGAAGTCGCCCGTTGCTCATTGCTCCTGCGAGGCGCGACGTCTATAGATCACAATTTAACTATAACTCGCGAAGCAATGAAATCCGCTGTCAAAGGCGCCGGAGAACGTCTCAACGAATCGAGGTTGTTGCCACCTGGCGGGCCGGGTTGCTGCTGGGCATCCCCCCGAAAATTGCCGCCCGGGCCGGCCGGCGCCCGAAACGAGAAGTTCGATCGCAGGGACCGTCGGGCTGGAAAGCCTGACCTACGGGGAACCGCCGTTCAGTCCTCGAGATAGGTCAAAACCCGCGGCCCTTCGGGAGTCATGGCGACCGTGTGCTCGAAGTGGGCGCTCGGGCGGCGGTCCCTGGTCTCGACGGTCCAGCCGTCGCCCAAGGTGCGGACTTCCTTCGTCCCCAAGGCGACCATCGGCTCGATAGCCAGCACCACACCGGGCTCGAGCTTGATGTCGAACTGGCGCAGCGACTTGCTAACGAAATTGGGGACCTGAGGCTCCTCATGCATGGCCTGACCGATGCCGTGACCGACGAATTTTTCGATCACGTAGAGGCCCTGGCTCTTGACGAATCGCTCCATCAGGCTGGCGACTTCCAGCCAGGTCGGGCAGCGGCCCATCGCGCGGATGGCCAGCTTGAGGGTCTCGGAGGTGCAGTCGAGGAGCTTTTGAATTTCGGGCCGGACCGCCCCGATGGCCAGGGTCACGGCGGCATCGCCGCACCAACCGTTGACCCGGCAGCCTGTGTCGATCGAGACGATATCGCCTTCCCGAAGGGGACGGCGGTTGGGAATACCGTGCACGACGTGCTCGTTGACGCTGGCACAGATGACCGCCGGGAACGGCGGCTTGCCCGCGACCGTACTGGGATAACCCAGGAATAACGGGGTCGCGTCATGCTCGCGAAAAATCGAAGCCACGGCCTCGTTCATCTCGGCCGTGGTGACGCCGGGGACCGCCATCCGGCTGACCTGATCGAGGGCCTTGGCGACGACTCGCCCTGCTTCGCGCATCAGCCCGATCTCGCGCGGGCTCTTGAGGGTGATGACCGGGGGGGATTCAACGCGCTTGCCGCCTGTGGTGGCAGGATTCGGCCGCCGCGCCAGGTTGGCGATGATCGACGGTAACCGGGGCCGGGTTCCGAAGTTTCTGTGGGAAGGCACGTCGTGCGCTCCTCTACGCCAAGGTGATGCTTCGGGCAGGCGCCGAATCGGTGTTCCCTGATATCATACGCGATGATCCAACTTTTGGCGGCTCCCCGCATCACGGCGGCCAATTTTGACCCAAACGGCTTGCACGGGATTGGTCCCGGCGCCGGCACGTTTCAGCGCCGGTTAACCAGCCCGGTGTAATTCCTCATGACCAGGTGGCTGTCGATCTTTTGTACCAGGTCAAGGCAGACGCTGATGACGATCAACAGCCCGGTGCCGCCCAGGAACGAGGCAACGGTCCAGTCGACGTCAAGGCTCGTCTGCACGAGCGAAGGGATGACCGCGACCAGAGCCAGGAATGCCGCGCCGACGTAGGTGATGCGCAGCATCACTTTCTCGAGGTAGTCTGCCGTGCGGCGGCCCGGCCTGTAACCGGGAATGAAGCTGCCGTAATCCTTGAGGTTCTCGGCCATGTCCTTGGGGTTGAATGTGATGGCCGTCCAGAAATAGCAGAAGAAATAGATCAGGACGATGTAACACACTGTGTAAATGTAACTCTGGCGCGTGAAAGCATCGGCCAGGTTCTGGAACATGTGGGCAAACAGCGAGCTGGGCCTCCAACTGTCGGTGCGGAGGTTGGTGGTCACCCGCGCCAGGCTGCCGAACACGAACGACGGGAAGATCAGCAGGCTGGACGCAAAGATGATCGGCATCACGCCCGCCTGGTTGACCTTCAAGGGAAGGAACTGCTTGGTGCCGCCAAAAACGCGTCGGCCGCGCACGTGCTTGGCCGACTGGGTGGGAATCCGCCGCTGGCTCTCGGTGATCGCAATCACGCCGACCACAACCGTGATGAAAAGCCCAATCAAGAGGAAGATCGTGCTGATGCCGTACTTGCCGGCCGGCGGACTCAGCATCGAGGTCGAGTTGTACCACAGGCCGTTGGGGCCGGTGATCGCCACCGGCAGCCGCGCCAGGATGCCGGCCATGATCAAGAGGCTGATGCCGTTGCCGATGCCGTACTCGTCGATCTGCTCGCCGATCCACATCAGAAAGATCGTGCCGGCAGTCATGATACAGACGCACACCAGCCCATGCCAGAAGTCGCGGTACTGGATCAACACCACATCCATCTGCGCACTCATCATATATTGAACCCAGAATGAGCTTTGCACGGCGAGAGCGAAACGGTGGCGTACCGCGTATATTCGTTGATTCGTTTTCGCCCGCTCTCCCCCTCTTTCATCATGGCCTCGAGCGAGGGGACGACGCTGCCCAAAAGCTGGAAGATGATCGATGCCGAGATATAGGGCATGATCCCCAGCCCGAAGATCGTGCTCATGCCGATCGAGGTGCCGCCGAACATCGCCACGGTGCCGAACAGCTTGCCGGCGGTGTTGCCGGACTGCTTGTCTTCCCAGCTTCTCAGCTTCTCCTGGTTGACGATCGGCAGGGGGACGTAGAAGCCGATGCGATAGATGGCCAGGAGCAAGGCGGTGAACAGGATCTTGCGCCTCAGCTCGGGCACCTTGAAGATGGTGATCAGCTTGTCCACGGGCAATGGCCTCCGCAAGACCGGTGGGGTTGCCCGGCTCGCGCCGGGCCGCTGCGCCGTTTCGTTTTCTCACTCAAATAGGACAAACATCCGGCGGCGATCGCCTCATCTCGGCTCGTTGGACACCGGCCGGGGGCTGGGTTGTCAAAAAGTTGGGCTGGTGCAAGCCGCACGTTAACCCACGGGTAGCCCTCGACTTTTCATCCGCCCGCCGGCGGCTGGCTTTTCGGCCGTCCGGAAACGGCATGGGGCTT
The DNA here is from genome assembly GCA_963781785.1 of uncultured Isosphaeraceae bacterium. Classification (GTDB taxonomy): domain Bacteria; phylum Planctomycetota; class Planctomycetia; order Isosphaerales; family Isosphaeraceae; genus CAWAHD01. The sequence goes on from CAWAHD010000002.1 coordinate 5,591,136, forward strand.
GTACGGCACGACGACGGTCTTGCCCCCGGCGGCAGTGATCTTGGCGACGGCCGATTCGCTGAACCGGGTGGCATGCACTTCGAGCGGCTTCGACACCGTGCCCGTGGCCAGGATCTTGATCCCGTCGAACTCCTGTCCCTTGACCAGCCCCTTGGTCCGCAAGGACTGCTCGTCGACGACCGCGCCGGGCTCATACCGCGCCTCGAGCGCTGCCAGGTTGACGATGGCGTAAGCCTTCTTGAAGGCTCCATTAACGAAACCGCGCTTGGGGATGCGCCGGGCCAGCGGCATCTGGCCCCCCTCGAAGATCGGGCTCAGCTTGAAACCCTGGCGCGAGGCGTGGCCCTTGTGCCCCTTGCTCGATGTCTTGCCGTGCCCGGAGCCGATCCCGCGGCCGATCCGCTTCCGCTTCTTGCGGCGGTGAATGCCCTGATGGACGTCGTGTAATTGCATTACAGATTGACTCCTCGCAGCCGGGCGATCTCTTCCTTGGTCCTCAGTCGCAGCAAGGCATCGATTGCGGCCTTGACCAGGTTGAGCTTGTTGTTGGAACCGAAGCTCTTGGTCAGGATATCCTTGACTCCGGCGGCACCCACCACGGCCCGCACGGCCCCCCCAGCGATGACGCCGGTCCCAGGGCTGGCTGGCATCAAGAGGACCTTGGCGGCGCCGTACCGCCCGATCACGGCGTGCGGGATCGTGCCTCCTCTGAGGTTGACCCGCTTCATTTGCTTATGGGCGTCCTTGACGCCTTTCTCCACGGCAGGAGGAACCTCATTGGCCTTGCCGTAGCCCCAACCGACCTGGCCGCGGCCATTACCGACGACGACCAGGGCGTTGAAGCTGAACCGCCGCCCGCCTTTGACCACCGCCGCGCAGCGACGGATCGAAACCACGCTTTCGTTCCACTCGCCACGATCGCGGTCCCGATCTCGATCCCGGTCGCGATCCCGATCTCGACCCTCGTTCGCCACGGGCCTGGTCTCCTTTGCCAATTATCCGAGCTAATGCCTACGCCACTTCGATTTTCGGTCACTTGCCTGGTGATCAGAATTTCAACCCTGCGTCTCGGGCAGCCTGTGCCAGCGCCTCGACGCGCCCGTGATACTTGTAGCTTCGACGGTCGAAGCAAACCTTGTCAATACCGGCCTTTCTGGCACGCTCGGCGACGACCCGGCCCACGTGGGCCGCCGCTGCCTTGTTGCCTCCGTACTTGAGCTGTGCGCGGACCTCCGGGTCGAGGGTGCTCGCCGAGATCAAAGTCGTCCCCGACTGGTCGTTGATCATCTGGGCGTAGATGTGCTTCGAGCTGCGGAAGACCGCGAGCCGGGGACGTTCGGACGTTCCGAACATCCGGTTGCGCACACGCCGCTGGCGCCGCAGACGCCGGGTTTGCACCAGCCGTTGTTGATTTGCGATGTTCACGGGAATTGTCCTCGAGTCAAAGAATACGACGGCGCGGCCGGCTCGGGCGATTCACACCATGAGTCACTTGGCACCGAACGCCTTGCCTGCCTTGCGGCGGACGAACTCTCCTTCGTAACGGATGCCCTTGCCTTTGTAGGGCTCTGGCGGGCGGACCTTGCGGACGACCGCGGCAAACTGGCCGACGGCTTGCTTGTCCGGGCCGCTGATTGTGATGTGGGTGGGATCGGGCACGACCACCGAAACGCCCTGTGGAGCTTCCAGGACAACCTGGTTGGCATAGCCGACCTGAAGCGCGACCGTGTTTGCCTTTTTGAGCTGAGCCTGGTAGCCGACCCCGACGATTTCGAGCTTCTTGGTATAGCCGCTTGTCACTCCCTGGACCATGTTGGCGACCAGGCTGCGGGTCAGCCCATGGAGCGATCGATTGACCCGCTCGTCGTCATGGCGGGCAACCAGGATCTGCCCGCTCTTCTGGTCGAAGGTCACGTCGATTTCGGGCCGGTGCGTGTACCGGAGCTTTCCCTTGGGACCTTCGACCTCGATCGTCGACTCCGCGATCGAGACTTTCACGGTCGGGGGCACAGGCACGGGCTTACGTCCAATCCGCGACATGGGTCTATCGTCCTTATCGTCGAGTGAATTCGGCTCAAGCGGTTTCCACGCTGCGGGCTGGCTGGCCCGGGTGATGGCCGGTCCGGGGCCGCGTGCAAGGGGGCCGGTCAGTGGATCAAGGCCAGGACCTCGCCGCCGACCTTCTCGGTGCGGGCGCGGCGGTCGCTGATGACTCCCCGGGGGGTGCTCAAGATCTGGATCCCCATCCCTCCCAGGACCGGCTTCAGCTCGCGGTAGCCCATGTAGACGCGTCTGCCGGGTTTGCTGACCCGGTCGATCCGGTTGATCAGCCGCTCACCATTGGGGCCGTATTTCATGTGCAGTCGCAGGGTTTTCGCCGGGACGGTCTCGATTTCCTCGAAGTCCCAGATATAACCCTCGTCTTTCAAGACCTGGGCAATGCCGCGTCTCATCTGGGAAGCGGGCATGTCCAGCAGGGTGCGTTCGATCCGCACGCCATTGCGAATGCGGGTGAGCATGTCGGCGATCGGGTCGGTCATCATGGCGAAGGAGCCTTGTTAATCCGTCGCGGGTCACGCAGCGGGTGGATCGCACGGAAGCCCAGAGCGGCCTCGGAGACGACCCGCTAGGTCGGCGCGTCGGGGGCAGAATTCGTATCGTACCTGTTCAAAGAGCTTGCAACCGCCTGCCGAGGCCAAGGCTCGGAACGGGCGGCCGCATAGAGCCGGTGCGGCCCGGGCCTCACCAGCTCGCTTTCTTGACACCCGGAATCAGGCCGCGGAGCGCCAGGTTCCGGAAGCAGATCCGGCAGACGCCGAACTTTCGGTAATAGCCGCGGGGACGTCCGCACAAGCGGCAGCGGTTGCGATGTTGAACCGCAAACTTGCGGGGCGTCTCCGACTTGATTTTCTGGGCCTTCGTGGACATGGTCAGCTCACCCACACCTCGGTAAAGGGAATCGTCAGTTGGCCTTGGCCGGCTGGCGGAACGGCAGTCCAAAATGGCGCAGCAGCTCGCGGGCCTGGTCGTCATTGTGGGCTGTGGTCACGATCGTGATGTCCATGCCGTGGGCATGCTGCATCTTGTCGGCGTCGATCTCCGGGAAGACGACCTGCTCGGCCAGGCCCAGGCTGTAATTGCCGTGGCCGTCGAAGCTGTTGGGGTTGACTCCGCGAAAGTCCCTGATTCGCGGCAAGGCGATCGAGATCAGCCGATCGAGGAACTCGTACATCCGGCGGCCGCGGAGGGTGACCTTGCAGCCGATATCGTTGCCTTCGCGGAGCCGGAAACCCGACACCGACACCTTGGCCTTGGTGATCACCGGCTTCTGACCGCTGATCTTGCTCAAGCTGTCGGCAGCGGAGTCAAGCAGGGTCTTGTCCTGGGTGGCGCGGCCCACGCCCATGTTGATGACGATCTTGGTCAACTTGGGGATCGCCATCGGGTTGTCGTGATTGAACTTGGCGGCGAGCGCCTTGGCGATCTCGTTCTTGTAAAGTTCCTGCAAGCGAGCCATTCCCGTCATCCTCTGGTTGGTCAGGCAGTCCTGGACGCAGACCGAGCCTTGGCGCGGGCCGGCTTCTTCGGGCCCAGGTTGCCCAGGTTGGCGCCACACGACTTGCAATAGCGCTGCTTCTGGCCGTCGTCGGTGAAACGGTGGCCGATGCGGACGCCGCGGTTGCACTTCGAGCAATAAAGTAAAACGTTGGAAACGTCGATGGGCATCTCCTTGGAGAGCCGGCCTCCCTGCGGGTTCTTCTGGCTGGGCCGCAGGTGCTTGTACACGCGGTTGACTCCCTCGACGACGACCTTGTTCTGCGCGGGGAGGACGCGCAGCACCTTGGCGACCTTGCGCTGACCGGGGATTCCCTTGTCGTCGCCGGTGATCACTTCAACCTGGTCGTCTTTACGAACGTGCATGATCGGCTCGCTCACTTTACGGCTAAACGGAAACCTGGGTTGGACGCGGTCTCAAACGACTTCGGCTGCCAGGCTGATGATCTTCATGAACTGGCGCTCGCGCAGCTCGCGTGCGATCGCCCCGAAGATGCGGGTGCCGCGCGGGTTCTTCTCGGGATCGATCAGGACGACTGCGTTGCGGTCGAACTTGACGTAGGACCCGTCGCTGCGCCGGGTCTGGTTCCGGGTGCGCACGATGACGCAGCGGACGACCTCGCCCGCCTTGACGTCGCCGCCGGAGGCGGCCTTCTTGACGCTGGCGATGATCGTGTCGCCCAGGCCGGCAGCGCGCCTTTTGTACCGTGATGCGCTGCCCCCGAGGACCTTGATGCACATCACTTCCTTGGCCCCCGTGTTGTCGGCCACGTCGAGCCGCGTTTGCATCTGGATCATGGGAGGAACTGTCTCGCTCTGCGATGGGCCCCGGGAGTATTTCCCCGCGGCCGTGGTGAGTTTGGTTCGAGGTTATCTTGCGGTCATCGATCGCGCCCGAACAAACCTGCCGTGGCGGTCCGCTCCGGGCTTTTTGGCTCAGGGCTGCCCCCGCGGTGCCTCGTCCTCGCCGGCCAGGGCCTGCTGGGCCCCGTGGCGGACGATCCGGATGATCCGCCACCGCTTGAGCTTGGAGAGGGGCCGGGTCTCCATGATCTCGACATGGTCTCCCAGGTGCGACGAGTTGGCCTCGTCGTGGGCATAGCAGACAGTCCGCCGCTTGAGGAGCTTGCCGTACTTGGGATGAGGGACGAGCCGCTCGAGCATGACCCGGCGGGTCTTGGTCATCTTGTCGGAGGTGATGACCCCGATTTCCGTCTTGCGGCGGCGGCGCGCCGGCTTCTGTACGGGGGTTTCACTGGCTGGTGTCATCGGGCATTTCTCGCGGTCGCGTTATCGATCCGGGATCGTTCACGGGCACGTCGCTTGGGTTCCGGGAACCCCCCCAGGGAGGCCGTACCTCCAAGAGGGGCCGGCAGCAAGCCGGCTTGTGGTCCGGTCGAGTCGAGTCGAGTCGAGTCGAGTCACTTGGGTGCGGCTCCAACCGCCAGGCCGCGCTCGATCTCGCGGAGCCGCAAGATGGTCTTGATGCGGGCGACCTCGCGCTTGGCCTTGATGATCTCGCTGGGTGCTTCGAGCCGCTCGGTCTCGCTCTGGAGGCGCAGCCGGAACAGATTGTGCTGGACCTCCTTGAGGAGCAGATCGAGCTGCTCGTCGGTCTGGTCGCGGAGTTCGGCTGGCTTGGACATAGCTGAAGCGGCTCCTCACTTAAACGGGGCGGCGGGTGACGAACCGGCAAGTCACCGGCATCTTCTGCGCCACCCGGGCCAAGACTTCGCGAGCGGCCTCTTCGCTCAGGCCGCTGATCTCGTAGAGGATGGTACCGGGCTTGACGACCGCGGCCCAGAATTCGACTTCTCCCTTACCCTTGCCCATGCGAGTTTCCGCGGGGATGGCGGTCACGCTCTTATGGGGGAAGATCCGGATGTAAAGCTTGCCGCCGCCCTTGACCGCGTGGCTGGCCACAACGCGGCCGGACTCGATGGTCTGGGCGCTGATCCGGCCCGGCTCGAGGGTCTGCAAGCCGTACTCGCCGAACGAGACATAGTTGCCGCGCGTCGCGTTACCTTTTACGCGGCCTTTTTGGCTTTTTCGATACTTGACCCGCTTGGGCATCAGGGCCATCGCCTGCCTCCACCTTCAAATAGTCGCCTTGGTTGACCCAGACTTTGATTCCAATGTGACCTTGCGCCGTCTTGGCCTCGGCGAAGCCGTAGTCGACCTTGGCGCGGAGCGTGCTCAAGGGGACGGAACCGGCCGCATTGGCCTCGGTTCGCGACATCTCCGTTCCTCCCAGCCGGCCCGAGAGCTGGATCTTCACTCCCTTGGCGCCCCCGTCCATGGTCTGCTCGATCGAGCGCTTCATGGTCCGGCGGAAACTCGACCGCTTCTGGAGCTGCTCGGCGATGTCTTCGCTGATGAGCTGCGCGTCGATCTCGGGCCGGGCCACTTCGACGATCTTGATCTCGATCCGGCGGCCGGTGAGCTCCTGCAAGTCTTTCTGCAAGACCTCGACCTCGGCCCCCTTGCGGCCGATGATCACGCCGGGGCGCGCCGTCGACAAGAGCACGGTCACCGCATCGCGGGTGCGCTCGATCTCGATCTTGGGAATCCCCGCGAAGCCATATTTCTTCTTGATGAACGCGCGGATCTTGAAGTCTTCGACCAGAAGGTCGGCGAATTCGTGCTTCGAGGCATACCAGCGGCTCCGCCAATCGTCCATGATTCCGACGCGGAAGCCGGTCGGTCGAACTTTTTGTCCCATCCGTTTCTCGCCCTCGGGTTAATTGGTGCCGCGTGAGTCTCTTGTTTGTTCAACCATATCGGTTCGCTGTGCGCCTCCGCTTCGACGAGGCGGAGGCAGCCCCGGCTGAGTGCAGCCCGGGGCCGGAGTTCCGGGTTTGGAGTGTTATTTCTCGTCCTCGTCCTCCGTCGCCTTGAGCACGCTTTCGAGCGCGGCCAGCCCGATGACGATATGCGCGGTACGGCGGCGGATCAGGTAGGCCATGCCCCGTGCGCGGGGCATCAGGCGCTTGAACATCGGGCCGCCTTCGCCGCGGGCATCGAGCACGATCAGCTCGCCGACGTTGCGTATGCCCTTGTCTTCGGCGTTGGCCATGGCGCTTTTGAGCACGGACTCGACCAGCCGAGCACCGCGGTGCGGCATGTACTTGAGGACGTCCAGGGCGTCGTCGGCGTAGTGGCCCCGGATCAGATCCAAGAGGGGCCGGACTTTCCGCACCGAGATCCGGGCAAAGCGGTGGGTCGCGTTGTAATCGGTTTTCACGCTCATGGCCAGGAGTCTCGCGCAAAAGCCAGATGGAGGAGCCAGAGAACACGGCCAGCCGGCCGGTCCGGGGTCAAACGCTTACTTCTTGGGAGGGGCCGACTTGGATGCCTTGCCGCCGTGGCCGCGGAAGGTGCGGGTCGGGGCGAACTCGCCGAACTTGTGGGCCACCATGTCTTCGGTGATATAGAGCTTGACGAACGTCCGGCCGTTGTGGATGGCAAAATGCCGGCCCACGAACTCGGGCACGATGGTGCAGGACCGTGCCCAGGTTTTGATGGGCTCGCGGCTGCCAGTGTCGCCCCGCGCCACTTTCTCGAGCAGCCGCTCGACGACGTACGGACCTTTCTTGTGAGAACGTCCCATGGCTATTTCATCCTGTCTCGCTTGGACCTTGTGGTTATTTGGGCGTTGCCCTGGTCAACGGATCGATCGAGGGTCACACCTTGAGCTGGCCGTAACGCACGCTGCGGCGGCGACGGATGATCGCTTTGTTCGAAGGTTTACGGCGCCGGCGGGTTTTGCCTCCCTTGGCGAGCTTGCCGGTGGGAGAGCAGGGATGACGGCCGCCGGAGGTCCGGCCTTCACCGCCACCCATGGGATGATCGACGGGGTTCATGGCCACGCCGCGGACGTGCGGTCTGCGGCCCAGCCACCGCGATCGGCCGGCCTTGCCCAGCCGGACGTTCATGTGATCGGGGTTGCCCACCATGCCGATGGTCGCCCGGCAGGCAGCCGGGATCCGGCGCACTTCGCCAGAGGGGAGGGTGATCTGCGCCCAGCTTCCCTCGCGAGCCGACAGGATCGCTCCGACGCCCGCCGACCGGCAGAGCTTGCCGCCGCCGCCGGGCTGCATCTCGATATTGTGGATCGTTAACCCGGTCGGAATCTTGGCCAGCGGCAGGCAATTCCCCAGCTTGGGCTCGGCATCGGGGCCGCTCGCAACGCTCATCCCCGCCTTCAGGCCCTCGGGCGCCAGGATATATCGCTTGACGCCGTCTTCATACTGGATGAGCGCGATCCGCGCCGAGCGATTGGGGTCGTATTCGATATGGGTGACGGCGGCGGTTTGCCCGTCGCGGTCGTTGCGCACCCAGTCGATGATCCGGTACATCCGCTTGTGGCCGCCGCCGCGGTGGCGTGCGGTGATGAAGCCTTGGTTGTTGCGGCCGCCCTTTTTCTTGTGGGGCTCGGTCAAGCTCTTCTCGGGCTTCTTGTTCTTGTCGGTGAGCTCGGCGAAATCGCTGACCGACGAGTTGCGCCGCCCGGCGCTTGTCGGCTTGTAAACGCGAATACCCATCGTGCCGTTTCCTTGCTATTTGAATGCAAACCGGGCTGAGGACCTGGAGCGGGATATCTCCGGTGGATGCCCGGGCGCGTGCCTTTTTTTCAGTAAAAGTCGATCCGATACTCGGGCAGGAGCGTGACGATGGCTTTCTTCCAGTGGCGCATCCGGCCGACCCGTTGCCGGTAGCGGCGGGGCTTGCCCCGCCGGTTCTGGGTCCGGACGTCGGCGACCTTGACGTTGAACAGGATCTCGATCGCGTGCTTGATCTCGGTCTTGGTGGCCAGCGGGTTGACCTCGAACGTGTACGCGTTGTGCCGTTCCGAGATGTGGGTGGCCTTCTCGGTGATCAGCGGGCGGATCACGACCTGGTACGGCTCGAGCACGGGGCCGGATCGCTGATACTGGACGGGGTGGCGAAGCGTGACCATGAATCAGCTCTCCGTGGAGGCGGCCGGGGCCGGGGTTGATGGATCGGCGGCCGAAGGGGCGGCCGGGCGGTGGGCCGTCATGGACCTGCGCGATCCTTGAGTGCGACCAAGGCTTCGCGGGTCAACACCAGGTACCGCTGTTTCAGGATGTCGTAGGTGTTGAACTCGGCAACCGGCGCGACCTTGACCCCTTCGATGTTGCGGGCGCTCGAGTGCACGACCGGGTTATATTCGGGAAGGCCCAACAGGATCGACCGACGGTTGAGCGTGCGCCGCAGGGCCTGGGCTTTGTTCTCGGCGGTCGTCTCGGCCTCGGTGCCGGTCAGATCGGGCCGGACGATCGCGCGGAAGATCTTGGCGACCTCTTTCGTTTTGCGCTCGGCGAGGGAAAGCCCATCGAGCACGATCGCCTGGTTGTCTTGAAACTTGGAAAGGAGCGCCATGCGGATTGCGACCCGGACGGACTTCTTCGGCATGGCATAGCGATAGTCGCGGTTGCGGCGGGCGAAGGCCACGCCGCCTCCCTTGCGTTTATTGGTGCGCTTGGCACCGACGCGAGCATTGCCTGTTCCCTTCTGGCGAAACAGTTTCTTGCCCGACCCGGCCACGTCGGCGCGGCCGCGAGTATTGACCGTTCCCACCCGCCGGGCCGCCAGATGCATGAGCACGACGTCGTGGAGAAGCTGCTTGTTGATCGTGCCGCCGAAATCGGCCGGATCGATCGTCTCGTCGCCGATCCGTTCGCCGGCTGCGTTATAGACGGGTATCGTCAACATGGTTCTTCGATCCATTCCCAATCTGGAAAGCCACATCTGGGCGGACAAAATTGTCCCCCGGCGATCGCACTCGACCGGTCTCACACTCGGTTGGTCTGGCGCACGGTGATGAAGCCGCCGTTGGGACCGGGGACGGCGCCTTTGATCAAGAGCAAGTTATTCTCGAGGTCGATTCGCACGACCTCGAGATTACGGACAGTGACCTGGGCGTTACCGAACTGCCCGGGCTTGCGGATACCCTTCTGGGTCCTTGCGGGGTCAGCGCTCGGGCCGGAAGAGCCCGGGTGGCGGTGCATCCGCTTGACGCCGTGCGTGGCTCGCAGCCCATGGAAGCCGTGCCGCTTGATGACCCCGGCGTAGCCGCGCCCCTTGCTCGTGCCGGTGACGTCGACATGGTTGATCGGGCTGAAAAGCTCGACCGTCAAGATTTGCCCGGCGTTGACCTCGGTCGGCCCGTTCTGACGGACCTCCCGGACGAAGCGCTTGGGCTCGCCTCCGACCTTCTTGGCATGGCCTCGCTCGGCCTGGGTCGCCTTCTTCCGCTTTTTGTCGGCGAAGCCGAGTTGCCAGGCGTGGTAGCCGTCTTTGTCGGGGGTGCGCACCTGGAGCACGGTGCACGGACCGCATTCCAGCACCGTGATCGGCACGACAGCCCCGTTTTCCTGATAAATCTGGGTCATTCCGACCTTTCGACCCAGCAGTCCCACATGCATCGTCAAGCTCCGCCTTAAGACCTGCAAAGCCACCAGGGTGAACCGGCACCATCGCCGCCGGTCCCTGGAAAACCGTTGTGAACCTGGGGTGGTAAGGTGAGGTTTCACCACAAGCCGCCGCCAGGCGTCACGGCAGCTTGGGCGCCGGAGCTGTCGCACGGGACGGGAGCCTCTCGTCAAGGGCCGTTCCGATTGAGGCATCCGACGCGACCGGACGAGCACGAGCAGCCGGTCAGGCTGCACGCGGTCCAGGAAACCGTCAAACCCGCTTTGTCTGCACGCGCCGAGGTTGCGACTGGATCAAGCCCCGGAGGGGGAAGCCTTGATCTTGATGTCCACCCCGGCGGGCAGGCTCAGCTTGTTGAGGGCGTCGATCGTCTTGTTGGTTGGTTGAACGATGTCGATGAGCCGTTTGTGCGTGCGGATCTCAAACTGTTCCCGCGACTTCTTGTCGATGTGCGGGCTGCGGAGAACCGTGTAACGCTCGATTCGTGTCGGCAACGGGATCGGCCCGTGGACGATCGCCTCGGTCCGCTTGGCCGTGTCGACGATGTCCTTGGCGGATTGATCCAGGATGGTGTGGTCATAGGCCTCCATCCGGATGCGGATCCGTTCGTTACTCATTCGTGCCACCGAGTTCCCGTGCTTGCCGATTCGAAGCGAAACAAACGACTGATCAACGAGACCGTTCGATCCGGACCTCGCATTTCACGTAGGAAAGTAAAAGTGTAACAAGCGCGTTTGGGCGCGTCAACGCACCCCCTGACAGTTTTCCGGGTGTTCTGATCGATTCTGGTTCACGTCTTGAGTGCAATCGCGAGAGGCTTTCATCGTCGGGGTCGCCGGCCTCTCTCGGCTTTGCACAGGCAAGAAGCGTATCATACGGATTGTTGATCGACGGCGGAACTCGGGGGAGTCCCTTCAATGAAGAGTCCGTTTCCCGGTATGGACCAGTATCTTGAGGCTCAGGGGCGGTGGCGCGATCTGCACGCGAGGTTGATCACCTACTGCGGCGACGCGCTCAGCCAGGTCCTTCCCGAGAATTACGTCGCCCAGATCGAGGAACAAGTCCGCCTTGTCAGCCCCGAGGCCGTGACCGCGGTGCTTTACCCCGATGTGGTCGTCGGTCATGGCTCCGAGCCAGCCCGTCCACCCTTCCGCGCCGAGGGCACCACGACCCAGACCGTTGAGCCGGTGTCTGTTCCGCTGCTCAAGGGGGAGCTCGAGGAATTTCGAGACACCTGGATCGAGATCGTGCGTCTGCCGGATCTGGAGCTGGTCACGGTCATCGAGATTCTTTCACCGGCAAACAAGATCGGGGCGGGCCGAGTGGAGTATCTCGACAAACGCGCTCTACTGATCGATCGGCCGGTGAACCTGGTCGAGCTGGATCTGCTCTCGGGAGGCCGCCGGCTGCCGATGAAGAGGCCGATGCCGGCGGGCGACTATTTCGCCCTGGTGGCCAGGGCCGAGCGCCGGCCGGATTGCGACGTGTACGCCTGGTCGATCCGCCAGGCCCTGCCGACGATTCCGATTCCGCTCAAAGCCCCCGATTCTGATGTCTCGCTCAACCTCGCGGATGCCTTCGCCCTGGCGTTCGAGCGGGGCCGTTACGCCAGGCTGGTGAACTACGCGCGTCCGCTGGAACTTTCGCTCCAGCCCGATGACAAGGCCTGGGCCGAACAGATCGCCAACCGGGCCACGGGCACGATCTCATGAAGCGTCCGGCTCGTCCTCGAATAGCCGGTGCAGGGATAGGCTCCCATAGGCGGTGGCTCCACGATCCGGCCGTTCACAACCTCGTAGAGCACGTCGCCCGGTGGCTCAAGACGCAGAGCCTCCGGGCCTGACGACGGAATCGAAACAGGCGCGCCCGCCGGAAACGTCGCAGTTGCCATGAGCTGTTTTTCCTCAATCATGAAAGTGATTCGAGCAAGCTCTCGGGCGCGGCGGCGTATTCGAGGGGCTCCATGGTATAGCCGGCGCGACCCTGGCTCAGGCTGCGGACGGCCGTCGAATAGCCGAACATCTTTTCGAGCGGGGCGCGGGCGTCGATGACCATGAGTCGGCCTCGCGTGCTGGTGCGATCGATCAGAGCCCGCCGGCTCGACAGGTCGGCCGTGATCCCCCCCAGGTATTCCTCGGGGGTGACGATCTCCAGCCGCATGATCGGTTCCAGGAGCACGGCCCCGGCCTCTTGAGCGGCCTTGCGTAAAGCGTCCGAAGCGGCGAAGCGGAAGGCCAGGTCATTGGAGTCGACGTCGTGGACCGCTCCGTCGACCACGGTCACCTTCATGTCGACCAAAGGGTATCCTGTCCGGCCCCCCGACTTGGCTTCCTCACGTATCCCCATCTCGATCGCCGGCAAGAACTCGGCGGGGATCACTCCACCCTTCAGCCTGGTGGTGAAGTGGATGACCGGCGCACCCTTGGGCTGAGTCTCCGGCTCGACGTCGATCGTGACCTTGGCGTAGAGGCCCGAGCCTCCGGTCTGGCGGATGCAGCTCCCCTCGACCCGCTTGACGCTCCGCTTGATCGTCTCGCGATAGCTGACCCGCGGCCGCCCGACGTGGACCTTCAGGCGAAAGTCGCGGATCATCCGGTTCTTGAGGATCTCCAGGTGCAGCTCTCCCATGCCCGAGATCAGCGTCTGCCCGGTCTCCTCGTTGACCCGGAACGTGAAGGTCGGATCCTCCCGCGTCAAGGCGGCCAGGGTCTCGGCCAGCTTGCCCTTGTCGGCTGAGCTTACCGGCTCGATGGACATGCTCATGACGGTCTCGGGAAATTCGATCCGTTCGAGCAAGATCGGGTGTGCGCTGTCGCAGAGCGTGTCGCCGGTGACCGAGTCCTTGAGTCCGACGATGCCCGCGATGTCGCCGGCGATGGCCTCCTGGATTTGCTCCCGATCGTCGGCCCGGATGTGATAGAGCCGCGAGCAGACCTCTTTCTTGTCCTTGCCGGGGTTATACACCCGTGTGCCCGACTTGAGCCGGCCCGAGTAGATCCGGACGAACGCGAGGTCGCCGTGGGCGTCATTGGTGATCTTGAAGACCAGCCCGCAAAACGGTTCGTCGGGGCTGGGCTTGCGCGTGATGTCGGTCCCCTTTTTGGGGTGATGGCCGACGACCGGAGGCCGGTCGAGCGGGCTGGGGAGATAGGCGGCCACCGCGTCGAGAAGGCGCTGAACACCCACATAGCGCAGGCTCGACCCGCACAGGACGGGGTGGACCTGCCCGGTCAAGGTCGCGCGGCGCAGCCCGGCCACGATGTGGTCCGGGGCCAGGTCGGCTCCCTCGAGGTGCGCCATGAACGCCTCGGTGAACGCTTCGTCCTTGTCAGCCAGGCTATTGAGCATCCGCTCGCGCCACAGATCGGCCTCGGGGCGGAGGGCCTCGGGGATCTCGGTCTCGGTGATCGTCGAGCCCAGGTCTTCGGTCTTGTAGTAAAGCGCCTTCATCGTGATCAGGTCGATCAACCCCTGAAACTCGCCCATCGTCCCTTCGGGGCCGGCCCCGATCGGGATCTGAACCGGGATGGGGTGGCTTTCGAGCAGGCGCTCTTCGATCTCGCGGAAGACTCGCTCGAATTCGCTGCCGATGCGGTCCATCTTGTTGATGAAGCAGATGCGCGGAACCCGGTACTTGGCGGCCTGCCGCCAGACGGTCTCGCTCTGCGCCTCCACTCCCTCGACCGCCGAGAACACGACGACCGCGCCATCGAGGACGCGGAGCGACCGCTCGACCTCGGCCGTGAAGTCGACGTGACCGGGCGTGTCGATGATGTTGATCCGGAGCGGCCGGCCGCCGGCGTCCTTCCACGAGCAGGTGATCGCCGCGGCCACGATCGTGATTCCGCGCTCTCGCTCTTCGTCGAGGTAGTCGGTCGTGGTGTTCCCCTTGTCGACGTCCCCCATGCGGTGGATCTCGCCGGTATAGTACAAGACGCGTTCGGTCGTCGTCGTCTTGCCGGCGTCGATGTGGGCGATGATGCCGATGTTGCGGATCGATTGCAGGTCAGGTTGTGGGGGATCGCTGGCCATGGTGGCGGCATTCCTGAAGAGGCAAGGACGACGGCACGAGAATCAATGAGGGCGGCCTGCGCCCGATTCCGCTCCGATGGAAATCGGGCTCGACCCGTCCAGCTTAACGTCGGCTGCGCCGTGATGCAGCGCGAGTCGGCCTTCGAGTCGACCGCGCTGACATGCGCAGCCGGCCTGGCGTGGTTTGTGGTCTTTTGCTCGTTGTGGTTCCGACCTTGTTCGGACGCGGTATCATGCAGAGGCCCTGAGAGACGATTTTGCCGCGACTTTCCCGAAGGCCCGCAGATGTCTGACGCGACGCGACGGCGATTCACAATCGCCGAAATGCTGTTGCTTGTGGTGGTCACCGCCATCGGACTGGCAGGCGCTCGTTTCGGAGCTGCGCTACTTGATCTGGAGGAAGTGATCAGCGGGGACGCGCCGGGGCGAGCGTACTTCGAGCAGTTGTACGTGTTCGGGGCGCCGCTCATCGTCGCATGGTCGCTCGCGGTCCTGATCCTGAGCTTACGGAAGCCTCGGCCTGCTCTGCGCCACATCGCGGGCCGGCCTGGTTTCGTGGCTTGTGCTGCTATATTGCTGGCATTCGTCGAGCGGAGCATTTACTTCGCCGTCTTGGTCGTCCACGACAATTCTCGCGCCGCCGTCGCAGTGTGGTACCCGAACACGGTCATTACCCTTTCGGGTCACGCGGGCTTGATGATCATCGGGGCCTGGCTTGCGCTGCGCCTTGGGAGGCGGTGGCGTCCGGGGCCGACCTGGGTCGATCGGCTTGGATGTGTACTGGGCTTATGCTGGGTCTTGATGTTTGTCTCGTTTGAGATCTATTGGCTCATGATTCGAGTGCTCGGGTGACCGAACGCTGCACGCGAAACCGGTTCATCCCGGTACGGACCCCGGGCATTCAACGTCTTCTGCTCCAATGCGACTCGCGGGCCGAGGGTCACACTCAGGCTATTTGTTGACCGCTGCATCGTTCGTGGTGCCTTGGACGGTGGTCGCCGCCAGGCCGCCATCCTGGTCGGAACGCCGCCAGGAGAATCGAGATGATGGGCTCGTCGGCTCGCTGACAACGACCCGGGGCGAGGTGGCCTGGCCGCCGCTGACCGTCGTCGAGCGTGACGATCCGCCGGCGACCTTGGTGCCGCCTTCGACGACTTCCGTCGGCACATCGCAGACCGGGCCGGCTTGCACGGTGCTGGGCACCATCGCCGCCGGCGCACAGGGCGATGGCTGGCAGCAATAATAAGGTGGATTGCAGCAGCCGGAGCCTGCAATCGCGAGCGCGCCGGCCAGGGTCACTCCCACCAGAAGGCGTCGGCACAGCGTGAGGAACCTGGCTTGCCGCATGGCGAATCTCCCGTACCGCGAATTGTCCTTGACGTCCGGCGGCTGCCGAACGGATCCGGCCGAAGCGGGACCCGAGCAACGGCAGCAGGGCGAACGCAGGTGCCGCGAGTCGAATCGAATGATTGCGTCGAACCCAACTGATGTGTCTAAGCTGTGAGGAGACCAAGGCGCGACAGCCTGTGTCGAACCTCAGGTGCGGGGACTTTAATCAAAATCGCCAATCCGGCCAACGGCAAATTCCCGATCACCGGAGACGAGTCGGAAAGCCCTTGGAGCCAAACGTGTTGAGCCGAGGAGAGCTCCCCTGAATTTCGGGCCTGTCGAACCGGAAGGGCGGATCTTCTTCTGCCGGTCCCGGGGCGAGACGCGGGCAGCCCGATCGGCCTGCGGCGAGAGGAACAACGGCGACGAGTACCGTGGGCGGCGTACGGCGTCGGACAGTCAGGCATAGATCAGCCGGCCGCGCGGCTCAGGCACGGGGCGGCCCAGTTCTTGGGCCGTCTCGATCCATTCTCGAATGACCAGCTCGGCGTTCACAAGCGCCTCCTGATACGTTGCGCCGTCGGCCGCACAACCCGGCAGCTCCGGCACCTCGGCGATGAATGCCTGGTCCTCTTTACTCCAAAATAGGATGCTCTCGTATTGAATCAACATTGGGCTCGAACGGGCAGTACCTTCTCCAGTTTTTTCCCCTGCCACGCCCGCGCGGACCTATTTCCCGAGCACCGAGTTTTGAGTCCGGCGCGTCTGCCATCAGCGTGGCGTTGGAAACAAGTTGCGGTGGTGCTTAAAGTCTGCGAATCCAAGGCTCGCACGTCGCCACCTTGGTGTTTTCGCATTGTGGCCGCATGGGGCTGACGTTGCCAATACTGTTCCCAATTTGTTCCCAAAATACCCCCACGGCGCTGGGCGTAGCGTTCGGGTAAGATCTCGGAGTTCGAGGGCTGCGGCGGTCCGCCATGTGCCATGGGACGATCTGACCTCGATGAATTCGCCCACTTGCGACGTGCGACAAGTGGCCCTGAGTGGAGTCGGGAATTGCACCCGCGTCCCGGATTCCTCGACCCCAGAGTCGCAAAAAACTTGCGACAAATTTACCCAGGGGCTATCGAAACTGTGTCGGGGCTGCGTGGCACTCCGCGAGCTTTTCGCGATCTGGCACCGGCTGACGGCGGATGTCAGAGAACGGATCGTCAGAATAGCTCGTGGCCAGGGAGTTTCCACGCGTGTTGGCGAGTGGTTGACGGTGGTGTTCGGTGTCCCAGTATCTTGGAGATCCTCACCGGAAGCATTTCTTGAAGCCATCGATCACGAAGTTCGCGGACAACGCGAACCAGTTGGATAGTCGCGGTCCCGTTTCACGTTCCGACCTCGGGATTGAGCCGACCAAACGGACGCGCGCAAGGCGATCATCGGCCCCTCGGTCGACCCGACTTCGAAGGCGCAGGCGCTTCCGGCCCTCACCACAACCCAATGGAGCTGATGGAGGGACCGCGAAAGGAGCTTCCGAATCGCCGCCATCCCCAGTTCAGCCGCGGTATAGGCCGAAGGGGTCGCTGCCTGAACGTCGGTGAGGCAGACCCTGAAAATCAAGCTTATTCTCTCAAGGTGCGGATGTTGCGCGATGCTTGTCCATTCTTCCTGCCTGAAGGCGCAAGGCGTCGACGGTGATCCCGTCTAATTGCTTGATGAGTTCCCGTGCCATCGTTTCAATCTGTTCCATGACGGGGGCGGCGTTATCAAGCTCTGTGCCGGCTGCAAGGTCTTCCAGGGTGCCCGCGAGATCGCCGCCGGCCGACGAAAATTCCAAGAGCATGCCGCAGCATTTCGTGGGGGTCAGACCTATCGTGGGGCCGGGTAGACCTGGGTGGTCACCCACGCAGGTCCCCCACAGATCCAGACGTGCGCGTTAAACGCATCTGGCTCTTCATCTCATGACTTCGCTACGCGGCTCTGCAAGCCGTGGACTACACGAGCACGGGGAAGACTGTAACGCTTCTCCAGACGAAGGAACTCGGCCCACGTCACATCACCGTCTCGGCGTCGCCGAGACAGCTTGCGTCGCCAGATCCTTCGCGCTCCCTCCCGGAATTCCTGGAGGCTGAAGAAGTTGCCAATGATCCCGTCGTGGGGGTCAGACCTATCGTGGGGGTCAGACCTAGGAACATCGTGGGGGTCAGACCTAGGAACAAGTTGTTTCCTTGCGATCGCGCGCCGTCGTGGGGGTCAGACCTAGGAACAAGTTGTTTCCTTGCGATCGCGCGCCGTCGTGGGGGTCAGACCTATCGTGGGGGTCAGACCTAGGAACAAGTTGTTTCCTTGCGATCGCGCGCCGTCGTGGGGGTCAGACCTAGGAACAAGTTGTTTCCTTGCGATCGCGCCACGGGTGTGGTTCAATGCAGGGCATGGCACGACGATTACGTCTTCAGTATCCTGGCGCGATTTACCACCTTATGGCGCGCGGTAATGGCCGTCAGGAAATCGTGCGCGATGACGCGGACCGAGGACGGCTTCAAGAGGACCTCGGCAAGGCGGCAATTCGCTGCTCGTGGCGTGTCTACGCCTTTCGTGGGGGTCAGACCTATCGTGGGGGTCAGACCTAGGAACAAGTTGTTTCCTCGTGGGGGTCAGACCTAGGAACAAGTTGTTTCCTTCGTCGTCGTGGGGGTCAGATCTAGGAACAAGTTGTTTCCTTCGTGGGGGTCAGACCTAGGAACATCGTGGGGGTCAGACCTAGGAACAAGTTGTTTCCTTGCGATCGCGCACCGGGTGTGGTTCAATGCAGGGCATGGCACGACGATTACGTCTTCAGTATCCTGGCGCGATTTACCACCTTATCGCGCGCGGTAATCGTGGGGGGCAGACCTAGGAACAAGTTGTTTCCTTGCGATCGCGCGCCGGGTGTGGTTCAATGCAGGGCATGGCACGACGATTACGTCTTCAGTATCCTGGCGCGATTTACCACCTTATGGCGCACGGTAATGGCCGTCAGGAAATCGTGCGCGATGACGCGGACCGAGGACGGCTTCAAGAGGACCTCGGCAAGGCGGCAATTCGCTGCTCGTGGCGTGTCTACGCCTTTGCCATCATGTCGAACCACTTACACATTGTGCTCAAGACTCCTCAGCCAAACCTTGCCCGTGGGATGCAGACGTTTTTGTCCGGCTATGCGAATGTATGGGCACGCCGTCACAAGTTTTCTGGGCATGTTTTCCAGGGACGGTATCGCACCGAGCTAGTGGAAGATGAAACGTATTTGTGGACCGTGACGCGTTACGTGCACCTCAATCCGGTTCGAGCGGGTATGGCTGAGCACCCGGCGGACTGTGTGTGGTCGAGTTATCCAGGATATGCTCATCGGGCCCGCCGGCTGGAGTGGTTGGCCTATGACGATCTGTTGGCGTCGTGGACCGGTGCGTTTGGTGGTTCGGACCCGGCGGGAGCGTACCGGCGGTATGTGACCGCGGGGTTGTCGGATCCGCCGGAGTCACCATGGAAGGATGCATACCACGGTTGGGTCCTCGGGAGTGGAGCGTTCATCGAGCGGGTCAAGGCGATGGTCCGTGGTCAACCATCGCGCGAGCGGCGTCGGGAGTCACGGCTCATGCTGAGTGTGCCGCTCTCACGAATTACGGAGGTTGTCTGTGCCTTCTATCAGATTGAGCCTACGGAGCTAAGCCAGCGCGGAAGCCGCCACCCCGCACGAGCGGGGCTTGCGTATCTGGCGAGAAGTCACACTCTGGCGACCAATGCAGAGCTCGCAGCCGTGCTGGGGTTGTCGCGAGCGGAAAGTGTGCCGAACCTGACCCGGCGTTTCAGTGATTGGTTATCGACCGATGCGAAAATCCGTAAGCAGTTAAGAGATCTGGAAGGGGTGCTGGAAGGGTCGTGAACGGCCGAAATAACTAGTTCCTAGGTCTGACCCCCAGGACGAGCGGAAAGTGTGCCGAACCTGACCCGGCGTTTCAGTGATTGGTTATCGACCGATGCGAAAATCCGTAAGCAGTTAAGAGATCTGGAAGGGGTGCTGGAAGGGTCGTGAACGGCCGAAATAACTAGTTCCTAGGTCTGACCCCCAGGATGACCCGTCGTTTCAGTGATTGGTTATCGACCGATGCGAAAATCCGTAAGCAGTTAAGAGATCTGGAAGGGGTGCTGGAAGGGTCGTGAACGGCCGAAATAACTAGTTCCTAGGTCTGACCCCCAGGAGTGATTGGTTATCGACCGATGCGAAAATCCGTAAGCAGTTAAGAGATCTGGAAGGGGTGCTGGAAGGGTCGTGAACGGCCGAAATAACTAGTTCCTAGGTCTGACCCCCAGGATAGGTCTGACCCCCAGGAGGAATAACTAGTTCCTAGGTCTGACCCCCAGGAGGGGGAGAGCTGAAGAGCGAGCCGACGATGGAAAATCGGAACCGCGCCCAGTCGCCGTTGGTCGGATTTTTGGGTGTTTGGGTCATCACGTCTCCTCACGAAACGGGTGAAGGGTCCGCGATAACCTCTATAGCTCAGCCGGCGGAGGTGCCTGGAAAGCATCCTCTGCGTGCCGGACGCGACCAGCAGGAAAGCTAGCTCGGCGGGCCTGTGGCGGTCGTGATCGGAGAGAGAAAGCGCAGCAGCCGCCCCCAGCCGTCGCAGTCATCGCAGTGGTCGCAGCGGAGGAGGAAGGCGTTCAGCAGTGACAGTGGCAGGGTCGCGACATCGGCGAGCAGTTTCACGCGAGCTCCTGCAACCTTCCAGAAGTGGCTCTGGGGAAAGTGGTCGCGCCAGAACTCCTCCCAGCGGACAATGGTCCGGCGATCGACGTCGAAGAGTGTGGAGAGCTGACGGACCCGCTGCGGCGTTGGACCGTGCCGCATCGCACTAATCAAAACGATGAACGCGCCCAGGTAGATCTTTCGGCCGAGGAACCGCACGGATGGCGGTGTGGCTCGTTTTCTGCACTGGTCTCGATTGCAGCAGAAGCTGAATCTGGTCTTGTAGGTGCCCAGCGGCGGGTCGGGGCCGCCGCGCGGCTGGCGGGGGTAGTCAGCACGGTGCAAACGTCCACCGCACCGACACCCCTGGCGGCGGGTGATCTCGGCAAGATCCTGGTCGATCGTGAAAAGAAACGCCCAGAACGTAGCGTTGAAAGGCGATGCGTGATACATCTGAAGTACTCCGGGTTGGTTGGTATCCTTCCGGAGTACACCCCTCGCCGAACTCGATCAAGTGATCAGGTTCCGCGAGGGGATTTTTCTTGCCAGCCTCAGATAACTTGCTTAGGAATCGCGAATTTCACATCGATTATCTTGGCCACGCACATTGAGCGCCGTCCGCGCCGACCGATTGAAGAGAATTGTTTGGAGTTCGCGCGGGCTATGGCGCAGAACGTCGCCGAGATTCGCGCGCTGACCGGCTGGCTGCTTGATGAAGGTTGCCCATCCGTGGCGCTTCTGGGTTTTTCGTTTGGGGGATGGCTTGCCGGATTGACTGTGTGCAGCGATACACGCATCGCCTGTGCCGTTCTGACTGTGCCCGGTGTGTGCATGAGGTGCTCCCAACCGGTCGTCTGGCGGCGGGTTCGGGAAGCACTTCAGGCTCTGAGGCCGGCACACGAAGCGATGGATACGACCCGGTTGAATCTGATTTTGTCCACGCCAGTCATCCCGAAAGAAAACATTTTGTTGATTGAAGGAATCCATGATTTGTTCGCGGAGAGGCAACCGATCGAGGAGCTCTGGCAAAAGTGGCAGCAGCCGGAAATCTGGCGATTGCCTCATGGACACGTTAGTGCGCAGTTCGTGCTGGGCTTCATGGGGCGAGTGCTTCGCTGGCTGGCGCCGAGGTTGGAAGCCGGTTGAAAAAACAACGCATGATTGCGCCTTTGGCAAAATTCATTGACTGGTGTGTCCAAGTATTTGTGTCTCTTCGTGCTTGAAAACAAGCCCGGACACTGACCGCAACGCAGGGGTCGTCAACATCAACTCCGTGTGGCAACGTTCCTGACGCTCAGACGACTTCGAAGGCTGCGATTTGCCTTAAGCCGGTAGTACCGAAGGTGGGACTTGAACCCAAACCCTCTTGGGAGGACCGGATTTTGAGTCCGGTAAGTGTGCCACCGGCATGGCATTGGGTTTACGCGGCAATAACGTTACTCGGTCTTGACCTCATGCTCGGTCGAGGGCCCGGTCCAGCCAGCCAGTCTTTGCAGCTCCTTGATCGATCGGCCGGCGACGACCCGCGTGAGTTCCGTGCAGATTGTTTCCAGCTTTGCGACCAGGGGCCGGGCCTCTTCGAGCCGGTCAATGGCCCCGAGCAGTTCAGATACGGAGATCGGCTTGGTCAGGAAGTCATCCATGCCGGGCTTGAGGCAGCGCTCGCGATCCTCTTTCCGCGAGCGTGCCGTCAGAGGGATCACAGGCAAATGCCCACCCGTTGCCCGTTTCCGACGAAGTTGAGCAGGACCTGCCGCAGCCGGCCCGCGTCCCCGATCAAGGCATCGGGAACCTCGTGTTCGACGTTGCAGATGAACTCCAATCCTTTGCAATCTCTCATGCGACTTCCGGTCCCAATGAACGGTTTCTGGAAGCCGTGGCGAATGGCGAGGATGATGTCGCCTGTAGCGGTTGCAATGGGCGGAGGGTGGCACCCACTCGACCGGTACTGATCCGAGGCGCAAAATGTTGCGCGAATCAAGTGCCAAACGAGTTGACGGACAACCTTGCAGTACCCGATCCGTACGACAGGAGTGACTCATGGCCCACCTCCTTCGCATCAATGACGGCCCAGCCTTGATGCCGGGGCAATTGCGTCAGTCCTTCCTCGCCCTGGAACATCCGGTCGACCTCAAGCCGCTCGGCCCGGAGAGATTGCCCTCGGAACAAAGGCGAACCGCATCGGCTTGGCGCGAGAAATGCTGCTCGCGGTCGCAGTACGATCGGCACCGTGGTTGTCGAACGGGCACTTTTTAGCAGCCCGCAGAGCGACCATTGGCTGATGAAGCACGTCATCGTCGAGATCACTCCGTCGAGGGCGTAATGATGATCAAGATCTGCCACAGGACGGGCGTCGCGAGCGTCGAAGTGGGGCGAGTGACCGGGTCACTCTGCGCGCTCTCGTCCGACGAGCTGTCGGTGGAGGAGCCGCTGGAGATCCGCCTGGCGGGACAGCTTGCGCACTCGGCGCCGACTTTGGTCGCCGTGACGATGCGTACGCCGGGCGACGACGTGGACCTGGCGGCCGGCTTTCTCTTTACCGAGGGGATCATCGCCGGGGCGGCGGACATCGAGGGCATCCGGCGAGCCGGAGTGAACGCGGCGGAGGCAACGCTTCGGCGCGGCGTCGCCCCCGACGCGGCCAGACTCGACCGCCACTCGTTCGTCTCCTCGAGCTGCGGCGCGTGCGGCAAGCGGTCGATCGCCGCGGTCCGCGTGGCGAGCCGCCACCCGAATATCCCGGGAGAGCCCCGCCTCGCGCCGGAGGTGATCCACAGTCTCCCGCGCGCGCTCCGGACCAGCCAGTCAGCATTTGCGCGGACGGGCGGCATCCACGCCTCTGGGCTCTTTGATGAGGACGGCCGCCTGCTCGCGCTCCGGGAGGACGTCGGCCGCCACAACGCCCTGGACAAGCTGATTGGCTCCGAGCTGCTCGCCGGGCGCATCCCGCTGTCGCACGGGATCATCCTGGTGAGCGGCCGAGTGAGCTTCGAGCTGGTGCAGAAGGCGGCGATCGCGGGCGTTCCGGTACTGGGGGCCGTCGGGGCCCCGTCCAGTCTGGCGGTCGACCTGGCCCGCGAGTGCGGGATGACGCTGCTCGGCTTCGTCCGCGACGCGCGCTTCAACGTCTACTCTGACTCCGGCCGGATCGATCCGGCCGACACCCTGACCCATTCCGCCTAGTGAGGAGCTTGTTATGTTCAAATTACCATTCGTGGCCCGATCGCAACCGTCGCGGCCGCAGACCCAGCCACTCAGCCCCCGGACGGCGGAAAAATCCTCCCGCTTGCGTGGCGCCACCGTGACGGACGGCCTGTGTCCCTACTGCGCCGTCGGTTGCAGCCAGCTCCTCTATACCAAGGCCGGGCAGCTCATCGACATCGAAGGCGACCCGCGCAGCCCGATCAACGAGGGCACGCTCTGCCCCAAAGGCTCGAACGCGTTGCTCCTGGCCCTCAACCCGCATCGCATGAAGTCGGTGCTCTATCGGGCTCCCTACTCCGACAAATGGGAGACCAAGACCCTCGATTGGGCGCTCGACCAGATCGCCCAACGTGTCAAGGCGGCGCGTGACGCCGACTTCACCGTGCGCGATGAGGCAGGTCGCATGCTGAATTCGGTCAGGAACATGGGGGCGCTCGGCGGCGCGAGCCTGAACGTCGAGGACAACTACCTGATCAAGAAATTGTTGTGCGGCGGGCTCGGAGTGGTCTCGGTCGAGAACCAGGCACGAACTTGACACTCCGCCTCGGTGCCCGGTCTGGGCACCTCGCTCGGTCGCGGCGCGGCCACCAATTACATGCAAGATGTGCCCAACAGCGACTGCATCCTGTTCATGGGCTCGAACATGGCAGAGGCCCACCCCGTCGGGTTCCGCTGGCCCATGAAGGCCAAGGAACGCGGCGCCACGTTGATCCACGTCGACCCACACTTCTCGCGGACGTCGGCGCTCTGTGACCTCTACGTCCCGATCCGGGCCGGTAGCGACATCGCGTTCCTCGGCGGCATGATCAATCACGTCCTGACCCACGATCACTGGTTCAAGGAATACGTGCTTCACTACACCAATGCGGCGACCCTGATCCAGGAGGGCTTCCAGGACACCGAGGACCTGGGCGGCCTGTTCAGCGGCCTCGATCCAGAGACCGGCGTCTATGACCCGGTCAGCGGACACTGGGGCTACGAGGGCTCGCTCGGTGACCGCGACGGGCGGGACGGCGGCGAGGGGCGTGGTGGCGGCCCGACCGACTCGCCGGGGATCTCGCCGGAGGACCGCAAGGGGGTCCACGGCTATGCCATCGACGGCGGGACCCGGCCGCGCGACGTGTCGCGGTCGAAGTTGACATCCGAGCTCGACGGGCCGCCGCCTCGCGACCCGACCTTGCAGCATCCGCGCTGCGTCTTCCAGATCCTGAAGCGCCATTACTCCCGGTACACGCCCGAGATGGTCTCCCAGGTGTGCGGATGCTCGCCGGAGCAGTTCACGCGCGTCGCCGAGCTGCTCTGCGCCAATTCGGGTCGCGAGCGGACGAGCGTCCTGGTCTACGCCCTGGGCTGGACCCAGCATGCCACGGGCGCGCAGATGATCCGAGCCGGGGGCATCTTGCAGCTCTTGCTCGGCAACATCGGCCGTCCGGGTGGCGGCATCCTGGCCATGCGCGGCCATTCCAGCATCCAGGGCTCGACGGACATCGGGACCCTGTACGATGTCCTGCCCGGCTATCTGCCCCAGCCTGCGGCCGACGAGACCCATGATACGCTGGATTCCTATGTGGCGCACGACAGCATGGCCACCGGCTACTGGTCCCACTTCCGCGAGAATATCGTCAGCCTGCTCAAGGCGTGGTATGGGGACGCCGCACAGCCGGAGAATGACTTCGGGTACAACTGGCTGCCGCGCATCGAGCGCGATCACTCGCAACTGCCGACCTTCAACCGCATGGCCCGGGGCGAGCTGACAGGCTACTTCCTCTTCGGCCAGAACCCCGGCGGCGGCGGCCTGAACGCGGGGCTGCACCGCGCCGGGCTGCGCAACCTGGAATGGCTCGTCGTGGCCGACTGGTTCGAGACGGAGAGCGTCACCTTCTGGAAGAACGACCCGGGCGCACCGCCGCCGTCGGAGATCAAGACCGAGGTCTTCGTCCTGCCGGCCGCGACCAATCCGGAGTCCGACGGGACCTTGACCAACACGCAGCGGCTGCTCCAGTGGCACAAGAAGGCGATCGACCCTCCGGGAGATTGCCGCTCCGATTCGTGGTTCGTCTACAACCTCGGCAAGCGGCTGAAGCGATTGTACGCCGGCTCGACCGATCCCAAGGATCAGCCGCTCTTGAACCTCACCTGGGACTACGACTATGACAAACCGCCGCGGCTCCCCGACGGCTCGATCAGTCGCATCGAGCACGACGTCGACGCCGAGAAAATCTTGATGGAGATGAACGGGTACAAGCTCGATGAGGTCGATCCACGCACTGGCCGGCCGCGTCTGCTCAAGGGCTTCTCGGAACTGAAGGACGACGGTACGACGTCGTGCGGCATCTGGATCTACAGCGGAGTCTTCCCCGAGCCCGGCCGCAACCGGGCGAGCGAGCGCAAGCGATCCGACAATCCGCTCGAGCCGGACTGGGGATTCGCCTGGCCGGACAATCGCCGCGTGCTCTTCAACCGCGCCTCGGCCGATCCCGAGGGCCGGCCCTGGTCCCAGCGGAAGAAGCTCGTGTGGTGGGATGCCGACAAGCGTCTCTGGGTGGGCCTTGACCGGCCGGATTTCGAGGCCAATAAGCCCCCCGAATATCGCCCGGCGCCCGGCGCGACCGGGATGGACGCGATTGCCGGCGACAACCCGTTCATCATGAAGCCGGACGGCGTCGCCTGGCTTTTCGCCCCCACCGGCGTCAAGGACGGTCCCCTGCCGACGCACTACGAGCCCATCGAGTCGCCGGTCAGCAATCTGTTGTATCCCAATCACATGTGTACTCCGGGTGTGCGCCTCTTCCCGGGACCTCGCAATCGTCTGGTCCACACGCCCGAGACCGAGTTCCCCGTGGTGGCCACCACCTACCGACTCACCGAGCACTACCTGAGCGGTCCGATGAGCCGGTTCAATTCCTGGCTCAACGAATTGCAGCCGGAGATGTTCGTCGAGATGAGCCCGGAGCTGGCCGCCGAGCGCGGGATCGTTCACGGCGGCTGGGTGACGGTCAGCACGGCGCGGGGCCGCATCGAGGTGCGCGCCATGGTAACCAGGAGGATGCGACCGCTCATCGTCAGCGGACGAGTAGTCCACCAGGTCGGCCTCCCATTCCACTGGGGGTTCGCCGGACAGGTCGTCGGAGGCAATGCCAACGACCTGACCTCCCTGGTCTGCGAGCAGAACACGAGCATGCATGAGGGAAAGTCGTTCGGCTGCCAGGTCGAACCTGGTCGACGCAATGGGCGCACTTTGCGGCCGACCGTGTCATTCGTGACCTGGCCCGACCGCAAACCCATACCCAATACGCCTGCCTCGGCCCAGCCGGAAGGGATATTCACCCATGGGCATTAGAGAGCTTGAGCTGGCGGACCTGTCGCAGTCCAGCGACCCGCCTGTCAGCCCGATCGCCTCGATCATCAATCGCATCACCGGGCCGTTTCGATACGGTCATGTTGAGCCCCGGCCGTCCACCGGTTTCTACACGGATACCACGGTCTGCATCGGCTGCAAGTCGTGCGAGGTCGCCTGCAAGCAGTGGAATCAACTCGCGGCGGACGGGCTCGAATGGACCGGCAACAGCTACGATAACACAGCCGAGCTCTCGGGGACGTCGTGGCGGCATGTGAAATTCATCGAGCAATTCGCCGCGAGCGGACGGCCCACGTGCCCCGATCCGGCCGACGCCGCGGCGACAAGCCAGGAGCTGACCCTTGACCAGTTGCTCAACCCCACGCCGACGAGCCATGAGCTTACGATCGACCAGCTCGTGAATGGTGGTGGGGCCGGTCGCTGGCTGATGATGAGCGACGTCTGCAAGCATTGCGTGTCGGCCCCTTGCCAGCACGCGTGCCCGACGGGTGCCATCATCTATAACGAGTTCGCGAACATCTACATCCAGCGCAACATCTGCAACGGCTGCTCGTATTGCATCGCGGCCTGCCCGTTCGGGGTCATCACGCGCAGCGACTTCGACGGCCATTCACACAAATGCACGCTCTGCTACGACCGCCAGAAGGACGGCCTCGTGCCGGCCTGCGCCAAGGCCTGCCCGACGCACTCGATTCAGTTCGGACCGATCGATGAGCTGCGCGAGCGGGCACGGAACCGGGTCAAGGAGCTTCACGCACGCGGCGTCACCGGAGCGTATCTCTACGGCGACGAGCCGACCGAGACCTATAGCGAGCTCCATTCGTTCTACCTGCTCATCGACCACCCGGCCGTCTACGGACTTCCGGACGCCCCGTTCAACCCGTGGCTCCACATGTTCAGGGATTACGGCCGGACCCTCCTGAGCACGCTGGCCACGATCGCCGTGATTCTCATACTGCTATTCCTCCAGGGGGTGTGACATGGAGGGGAACGACCAGACACGAGCGATCGAGCCGGGCTATCTGACCCAGGACATCACCAAGGTCCCGGGCTGGCACGGGCTCGTCGCCTGGGATCTGCTCTTCAATAATCTGACGACGGGGCTCTTCCTGTTCGCCGCGGTCGGCGAACTGGCCTCGCCCGACTTGCTTGGCCCCGTGGCCAAGTTGGCATATCCCGTCGCACTGGTGTTCTTGCTCACCGACCTGCTGATGCTGGTTTCCGACCTGGGCGATCCGCTCAGGTTTCATCATATGCTCCGGGTGTTCAAGCCCACCTCGCCCATGTCCCTGGGCACATGGAGCCTGACCGTCTACTCGCTGCCCTTGACCTTGATCGTGGCGATCGAAGCGGCGCAAGTACTCCACCTACTGCCGACCGAATCGACGGCGCTGGAATGGGCTCGCAAGTCGCTGGTGGTCGTTGGTCTCCTGCCGGCGTTCGGCTCCGTCGCCTACAAGGGAGTGCTCTTCAGCACATCCTCGCAACCGGGCTGGAAGGATGCGCGCTGGCTGGGCGGTTGGATGGCGAATTCCGCACTCATGCTGGGCTGCGCGGAGCTGCTCGCCGTGTCGATTCTGACCGGGCACGTGCAGGCCGCCGCCGCTCTTTGCACCGTCGCCGCGGTGCTCGTCGTACTCAACCTGATCCCGACCGGTTTCGTCTTCCTGGAAATTCGCGAGACCCTCGCGCGAATCTACAGCGACGAGCACATTTACCGTGCGCTCTTGCTCTCCGTCGTCGGAGGTACGCTGGTACCGGTGGTCCTCCTGCTCGCCGGAGATGGTGCTCCGTGGCGCCTGGGCGCGGTGTTGCTCATCGTGCTCGGTGGCTTCGCTGTTCGTTCGCTGTTTCTCAAGATACCGCACGCTTCTCACGAGAGTCGATCAAGAGACAGGGCCTGATCCCGGATGGGGAATCTCAAATCGGGAATCCTTATCCTTTTCGTGGCCGCGACACCTACAAGGGTCGGATGATGCAACGCGGATGGATCGATGGGGAGGGCACGTCATGACCGATGCAGTGCTATGGCATCGCATCCAGTTTGTTTTCACGATCAATTATCACTATCTGTTCCCCCAGTTGACGATGGGGCTGGCCCTGCTCATCGTGGTGTTCAAGTCGCTTGCCCTGTGGCTCCGCGATGAGTCGTACAACGAAGTCGCCCGCTTCTGGGGGCGGATCTTCGCCCTCAACTTCGCCATGGGCGTGGTGACCGGAATCCCGATGGAATTCCAGTTCGGCACCAACTGGTCGACGTTCTCCCGCTTCTCGGGCGCGGTCGTCGGCCAGGCCCTGGCGATCGAGGGTCTTTTCGCGTTCTTCCTCGAGTCGGCGTTTCTGGGACTGTTCCTCTTCGGCGAGAAGCGGCTCGGACCGAGGGGACATCTGGCGGCAGCCGCCGCGCTGGCCTTGGGCTCGTGGCTGTCGGGCTACTTCATCATCGTCGCCAACGCGTTCATGCAGCACCCGGTCGGCTACCGGCTGGGCGAGGACGGGGTATTACATCTTGAGAGTTTCCGGGCGTACATCTTCAACCCGTGGGCGCTCTGGCAATACGCCCACAACATGCTGGCCTCGCTCGTCACGGCGTCGTTCGTCGTTGCTGCGGTGGGGGCTTACTGGTCGCTCCTGAGCCAGCACACCCGGCATGCCGGGATCTGCCTGCGCGTGGGGGTCATCTCGGGTTTGGTCTCCAGCCAGCTCGTCGCGTTCCCGGCCGGCGACGGCGCCGGCAAGATGGTGGCGAGGCACCAGCCGGTAACGCTCGCCGCAATGGAGGGGCTGTTCGAAGGGGGGCCGTACGCCGAGCTTGCCATCATCGGACAGCCGAACGTAGCCGCGCAAGCTGGAGAACCCGATCGTCGTGCCCTGGATCCTGAGCTTCCTGTGCTACGGGTCCTTTGGAAGCACGGTGCACGGGCTCAACGACTTTCCGCAGGACCAGTGGCCGGACAACGTGGAGCTACTCTACTACAGCTACCACATCATGGCCGGGCTCGGGACGCTCTTCATCCTGACGATGGGAGTCGCGGCGTTCCTCCTGTGGCGGGGACGGCTGGCGACCGCGCGCCCCGTGCTCTGGGTGCTGATGCTGGCGTTCCCGTTCCCCTACATCGCGACGACCGCCGGCTGGTGGACCGCCGAGCTGGGACGCCAGCCGTGGGTCATCCATGGCCTGATGCGCACGGCAGACGCTCACTCAAAACTGGTCAACCCGGGTGATGTTGTCTTCACCGTGCTGGGCTTCGCCGGCCTTTACTTGCTGCTCGGCATGCTTTTCGTCATCCAGGTCCTCAAAGAGATCAACCGCGGCCCGACCGCGTCGCATTAGGACATCGAACATGGAAGCAGCCTGGTTCGTGATCGTCTCGGGTATGCTCGCAGCCTACGCGGTGCTCGACGGCTTCGACTTTGGGGTCGGCGCCATTCACCGCATCGTCGCCCGCACCGATGAGGAGCGACGGACCGTGCTGGCGGCGATCGGCCCGATCTGGGACGGCAACGAGGTCTGGCTGATCGCGGCAGGCGGCATGTTGTTCATGGCCTTCCCGAGCGTCTATGCCGCGGCGTTTAGCGGTTTCTATATGGCCTTGATGGTCGTCCTCTGGCTGCTGATCCTGCGTGGCGTGGCGATCGAGCTCCGCTCGCACGAGGACCACCTCCTGTGGCGTGAATTCTGGGACACTGTTTTCTCGCTCGCATCGGCGCTACTCGCCGTGGTGTTCGGCACGTCGCTCGGCAACCTGATTCGCGGAGTTCCGCTTGGGAAAGAAGGCCTCCGGGGCATGCCGCTGTTTACGAACTTCCTCATCGGCCGCGACCCAGGAATCCTCGACTGGTACACCGCGCTCGTCGGCCTGTTCACACTTGCGGCCCTGGCAGTCCACGGCGCCCTGTATCTCGCGTGGAGGACCACGGGCCCCGTGCGGGAGCGTAGCCTGGCCTTCGCACGTGAGGCGTGGAAGGCAGCGCTTGTCCTGTGGCTCGCCGCCACGGCCGCCACCCTGTGGGTGCAGCCGGAGGTCGTAAGAAGCCTCGCTTCTCGTCCCTGGGCGCTCCCGTTCGTCGCCGTCGCGATCGCCGGGGCCTGGGGGGCATTCTGGTTTCCCAGGCGCGGCCGGGAGCTCGCGGCGTTCCTCTCCTCGTCCGCGTTCCTGTTCGGGATGCTGGCCGCGACACTCGCGGGCCAATACCCGTTCTGGCTGCGGTCGACCCTCGACCCGTCCTACAGCCTCACCGCCTTGAACTCGGCCTCCGACCACTACGGGCTGCGCGTGGCGCTGACCTGGTGGCCCGTCGGGATCGCGCTGGTCGCCGTCTATTTCACCTTTCTGTTTCGCTGGATGCGGGGAAAGGTCGGCGTGGAATCCGGGCCGTCGTACGGGTCGGCCGTCGCCGACGGACGCGAATAGACAGCGACCTCTCGTGGTAAGTGATTTCTCAAGCGAGCCGCCGCGCGAGCGGCGACTGAATGCACTTTGCGTGTTTCCGGAGCGCGCGATCGAGGCAATGTTCGCCGAGGGTCTCCGGGCACCCGAAGGGTCGCCGCCGAAAGGCCTGACCGAAGTCTGCGCCATCGGCGGCGCCTTTCGAAGCAGCGTGGTGACCTACCCTGTTGGAGCAGTTCGCGCATTGTGAACCGCGTGACGGACAAACGGCAACGAGGCATCACCCATGAGCACACGTGCAAATCATTCGTATTTCAGGCCCGTTCTCGCAGGGGTCGCGACAATATTATTGGGTTGGGCGAGTTTCGTCTGCGCCGATGACGTTCGTGCTCCGGTCAAGGCGGACAATCTGGCCGCAGTGCTTGCCTCGATGCGTCAGGCGCTGGGCCGCCCTGTGCCGACGGGCCGGACAGCGGAGCTCATCATCAAGGGCACGGTCGACCGAGCGGGGTCGACATCCGACTTTTCCGTGCGGTTCGCTCCTGGGGGGATGTTCCTCGAAACGCTCGCAGGCCCGTTGCCGGGCCAGCTCGGGTTTAACGGCAAGGTATGCTGGTCGACCGACTTCAGCGGAATGCCCGAGCAACTCGAGCTCCATGACCTGGATCGCAACCGGCTCTGGATCGGGACGCGGACCGGTCAATGGCTTTCGATCTCCGACTCTGGGACCACCGTCGCGCTGGCCAAGACGAAACGCCCGCACGACGAGGTTGTCCTCGACGTCAAGCAAGGTCGCTTCAAGGCGAAGGCCCACGTGTCGCGCGATACGTGGCTCCTCACGTCTCTGGAATCCTCAGGCGTCGAGGGGCCCGAGATATGGACCTACGCCGATCACCGCCGATGGGGCGGGCTGAACCTACCGGGGACGGTAACCCAAAAGCAGGCGGGCCAGACGGAAGTTTATCACGTGATCTCGATCGGCCCCGCGCCTGCGCCGGCGGCGGGTGTTTACGACCAGGTCACGACCAGGCCGGATGACAGTCGGTTCGACCGCAATGCGCCTCCGGATGTCCCGCTCAAGCGCGCGATGACCGGCCACGTCCTGGTGCGACCGAGGGTCAACGGCCGCGACATCGGCGCGTTCATCTTCGATACCGGCGCGGGGGGAAGTGTTCTCGACCCGACGGTTTTGGGCAAGCTCGACTTGAAGCCGCTGGGGACTGCGGCCGTCACGAGCGTTCTCGGCAACGAACCGAGCTCGATCGTACAGGCAACCTCGATCGAAATCGGGCCGATGAAAGTTGCGAAGCCCTTTTTCGTGACGATGGAGCTCGGCTTCGTACGTGAGGGCATGAAGGAAGACGTGTTCGGAATCATCGGCCACGACCTCCTGAGCCGGTGCGTGGCCGAGATCACCCTGGCCGACGACTCAATCAAGTTATTCGACCCGAAAACATACCGTCTCGGAACGGGGTCCTGGCAGCCGCTCCGATTCAATCAGTCGGTGCCGGTCATCGCGGGCACTTTTGAGAGCAACCGGAAGGGACTGTTCCGCATCGACATGGGAGCGGGCGGCCCAGGTGGCTTTGGCAACGTCGTGTTCCACGCGCCCACCGTCAATGATCGTCATCTCCTCAAGAGGCGGAACGTCACCCGTATGAAGATGGGGCAGAATGACGTCGCGATGGGTGCGGTTGACTGGTTCGAGGTCGGTGGCCACCGGTTCGATCACCCCAACGTGGTGTTCGCGCTCAGCCGGCAGGGCCCCTTGGCCGACGAATACCTGGAGGGCAACATCGGCGTTGACTTCCTCAAGCCGTTCCGCCTGGTCCTGGATTACCAGAACCGGCGCGTTGCCTTTGTCCCGCGCGGATCCGTTCGGGGGAAAAATCGATCGCGCACTCCGTAGGTCAGGCTTCATCCAGGCTCGGGAACTAAGCCCAGCGCGAGCACGCACAGGCTCTCCGGACTCGGGCAGGCACCCTGGCGGGCATGGGCCTCGGTGTGAAGTCGGCCTACAGCACCCACGAGCATCGGAAAGAGCTTGAACTGATTTTCGAGAACCGCACGAGTTACAATGAAGGGCACACTCGGCCAGCGACGACTCTTGGCGCGATCACGCTTCAGGAGCGTCAGCACGAAGGGTCGCAGCGAGCTCAGGTTGTTGCCCAAGACCGGCGCGCGGGTGCGGCTGTCGTCGTCACGGAAGTTCACGTCCGGGAGAAGTGCGTGTTGAAGGCCATAGGGAACGACAGGTCGCCAATTTCGAGCGGTTCGCCGCCGAGAGCAGCGAGCTCATTCATGTGCAACCTCAGACCCTTCTCGGTCGTCGTGTTCCTCGCGGTGTCGCTTCCACCGGGGCAGGACGGCGCGGCGGCGCCGAAGATGGTCGAGGTGCTGCCGCTCACCGACCGCGTGCTCATGCTGCACCTCGATGAGGGGTATGTCGTTCATCATCGGCGCGGCATGGCGCGCTCCGACGAGCGGGTGGTTGCCAGCCCGCTCGATACCGCCGCAGCGTCGCACCCGGAGAGCTACCGCGTGCGCAGCGCCGACGACCCGGCTTACGCCACGCCGCTTGCACCGTCAAGCGTCGGACGCAAGAGCAAGGGGACCGATTTCGCCTGGTTCGTCGACCGCTGGGAGAATGGCCACGCGGTCAACGCCCGACCCGACCACGCCAAAGAGCACTGGCTCTACCTCCGCCTGCCCGCGCCGCTCCGCGCGAGGAAGACCTACACGGTTAGCACCGGCAGCCTGGCCGCCAACGGCCGGGAGTGGACCGTCGTCTTCGACCCGGCGCAAACCCGCTCCGAGGCCGTTCACGTGAACCTGCTCGGTTATGCACCCGCCGCGCCGCGGAAGTATGCCTACGTTTATCACTGGATGGGTGACCGCGGGTCGCTCGATTTGCGTCCGTACGCGGGCAAGGCATTCCGCCTGATCGACCAGGCGACGGGCGACACCGTCTTCGCAGGTAAGCTCGCGTTCCGCGCACTGGCCAGTCGGCCCGAGACGGCGCACCAGAGCGACTCGCCGCCGGACGGCAACTTCCTGAAGGCTGATGTTTATGAATGCGATTTCTCAAGCTTCGTGACTCCGGGGCGGTACCGGATCGCCGTCGAGGGAGTGGGGGCGTCGCTGCCGTTCCAGATCGACGCCGACGTCTACCGCGAGGCCTTCCGCACCGTGGCGCGGGGACTGTACCACAACCGCAGCGGCATCGCACTTGAGGCGCCTTACACCGAGTTCACCCGCCCCGCGCCGCACAACCCGAAGCTCACGCCGGGGTTCGCCGGCAAGCTCATATATACATCGGTTCGATACACCGAGTGGGGCTCGGAGGGGGGCGACGCCAAGAACCTGCTGGCGCACGCGAAGGGCCCGATCGACTCGGCCGGCTGGTACCAGGACGCCGGCGACTGGGACAGCTACGATACCCACTTGCGGGTCGCCCAGGAGCTGCTCCTGGCCTATGAGCTTGCGCCGCGCAACTTCCGCGATGGCGAGCTGAACATTCCGGAGAGCCGCAACGGCGTGCCCGACATCCTCGACGAGGCCGCGTGGCTGCCGCGGTTCTGCCACCGCCTGCGGAACGAGCTCCTCAAGAAGGGCTATGGCACCGGTGGAATCGGTCTGCGGATCGCGGGCGACGCCTTCGGCGGCGATGAAAAGACCGTGCCTGGCGGCAAGAAGGTCGGCCAGGGCTCGTGGGAGGACGTCAACCGCACCTGGGCCGCATCGGGCGAGGATCCCTGGTCGACCTACCGCTACGCCGGCGCCGCGGCTCACCTGGCCTATTGCCTCGAGCTGGCCGGCACCGCCGACCCCGAGGGCGTTGACTGGACGGCCGAGGCACGCCAGGCCTACGACTGGGCCAAGAGCCACACTCGCCCCGGCGACGACACGCCGAAGCACCCCCTGACGGCCCCGCGCGCCTACGCGGCCGCGGCACTTTTCCGGTTGACGGGCGAGCGGGCCTACGAGTCACAGTTCGAGAGCGACACCGCCGGGGACGCCCTCCGCGGCGCACTCTGGGAAGAGGGACAATACGGTCCCGAGGTTTACGCGCTCGCCGGCGGCAAGGGCCGGCCCGACCCGGTGCTGCTTGAGCGTGTTCGCGCGGCGATCCTCGCCGCCGCAGACGAGCTGAACGATACAGCCGCCAGGCGTGCCCTCCGCTGGGGCGGCAACTGGTACATGCCCATGCTGGTGGGGCAACAGACCACGCCGCTCGTGCTCCAGCTCGCCGTGGCGCACGCCCTGGCCCTTCCGACGGACCGCGCGCGGGCCCAGCGGTACCTCGCCACGCTTTACACGACCTGCGACTACTACCTCGGCTGCAACGCGCTCAACATGACCTGGGTCACGGGCCTTGGCCCGCGCCACCCTGTGCACGTCTTCCACATGGACGCGTGGTACAACGGCAAAGACCGGTGCCATCCGGGCGTCATTCCATACGGCCCGTGGCGCAAGGAGCGCGGCGAGGGCCTGGGCCCCTGGGACGTCGCCTGGCCCCACAAGACCGTCTACCCGCCGATCGATGCCTGGCCCGGCAACGAGCGGTGGTTCGACAACCGCTGCTCGCCGATGAATAGCGAGTTCACGATTCACCAGAATCTCGCTCCGGCCACGGCCATCTTCGGCATCCTGTGCACACCCGGCGCCGCCGCGCGGAGCGAATTCACGCTCCCAGGGTGCGGAGCATTGAAGCGCGCGGTGCTACGCAATCCTGGCTTGAACTGGATCTCGGCGAAGAGTGCCGGCGCGCACGGCCGGGGACGCCGACGTGCAAGAGGGACACTCATTGCGCTTGCGGCGGCAGCACCGACGACTCAGCGCTGCCAGCCTCAGGCAGGCGCAATGTTCCGTGCGGAGTCAGAAGTGTCCCACGCAGGGACGCTCGGTCACTGCATGTGTACCGTGAGCGCCTCCGATCGGCCAACCGCGCCGGCGACGCCGGCTCTCGATCGCAGCCTGGAACGCGACGTCGATCAATCTCGCCAGGGGACAGGCAACGAAGCTCTGGGAATCGACGCCGGACCCTCGCAACGCTTACCGACTTTCGGTAAGCTTTCGGACGATATGACGTATAAGATGTGAAGACGACGTCTCGGCCAAGCTGAATTCCAGCAACAGAGGCCGACCCCATGGCCAGTGCGGACGGCGCAACTTGCACGTGATGCAGTGCGTCCCTACCCACCGACGCCCCGGCCGGCATTTGCCCGCGCTGCCGACTGTCTGACATTCAGGGTGACAAAACCGAGATCCCACCGGTCAGTCCGTCGTCCCCCTTGCGGG
Organism: uncultured Isosphaeraceae bacterium; assembly: GCA_963781785.1. Classification (GTDB taxonomy): domain Bacteria; phylum Planctomycetota; class Planctomycetia; order Isosphaerales; family Isosphaeraceae; genus CAWAHD01. Next base: position 5,627,476 of record CAWAHD010000002.1, read on the forward strand.
CGCGCCGCAAGCGCAAGCTGAAGCTGGCTTCGGCAATCACGGCCATCGGCGCAATCCTTTTCGGGGGTCTGTGGTGCGTGAATGAGTGGAAGAAGCTGCGCGAATATGTCGCCCACTGCAACCGCGGCGTCGATTTCGAGCATCAGGGGAAGCCGGAGGACGCGGTCGCCGAATATCGCGCGGCGATCCGGCGCAACCCCCGCGTCGCCCTGCCCCACTACAACCTCGGCGCCGCCCTCGAAGCCCAGGGGAAGCTGGAGGAGGCGGTCGCCGAATTCCGCACGGCGATCCGGCTCAAGCCCGACGACGCCGTGGCCCACTTCGCCCTCGGCGTCACCTTGAAAGACCAGGGGAAGCTGGAGGAGGCGGTCGCCGAATTTCGCAAGGCCCGCACCAATGCCAAGCGCGGCTCCGAGCTCGCCCAGGCAATCGAGCGTGCATTGACCGACGCCGGCCATTAGCTCAAGCGGCGCGAACGGCGGAGGCTCGCCCCGCGCGAACGTCCCCAGGCTGGTTCCGGAACCGCGATACCTGATTATTGTCGTAAATTATGTCAATCGGATGCGTGACTGAGGGGCTCGATGCCAGGACGACTGAGTTCGCTTATTCCGATCAGGGACGTGGCAAAGGCTGCAATTACTTCCACACGACGATGGTACGCGAATGACTTTCCGTTCGAGGAGAAGCGCACGGCTTCGCCGCAACCGTAAGGACCGTTGTCCAAACTCCCTATTGCAAGGAAACCTCGGCCGATAAAATGGAAAGAAAGGAGCCTGCTCATGTTCGGCCGGATCATCGACGAGAGTAATCCCCGCTACCGCGGGCCCCTGCCCAAGCCGCGCGGACTCCTGCCGGTGCCGCCTGAGATTGCCAAGGAAGTCTCCCGGGAACAGGCTGCACATCAGCCAAACTATACAGACGATTACGCGAAATTGACGCGCGACGACTGGACGTTGAGATACTACTACGAAGGAGAAACCGTCGCCAGTCGGAGTACTGCCGAGGGGGTCGAGGTCCTGGCCGTCGGGTGGGAGGAGGTTGGGCGGTTCTTTGAGGAGACGCCGCCCGAGAATCGGCAAGGCGTGATGATCCAGTACCCGTGAGGCGGCGGTCCCATGAGCCGTCTCGAAATCCCGCTCCAACATCGGACCCTCCGCGCTACGGGCGATACCGTACTCTGGGCCGATCTCATTCTGAGCCTCAAGACCAACCGCGGGGCTTGGGAGCAGCTTCCGTTCCGAGTCGATTCCGGAACCGAAATGACGACCATGCCGGCTTTCGAGGCCAGGAAGCTGGACTTGCCGATCCCGAAGAAGCCAGTGTCGAACCTCGTTCTTTACGGCCAAGAGGTCCGTTCCGGCCTGCTCCGGGCGCGGGTCGTGGGCGTGGACCCAACTGAATTCGTCTTTCCGTGCTACTTCCTCGGCGACCCGAACCTCGCGCCGCAGACTCAGGCGCGAAACCTTCTGGGCTTGACCGGCGTCATCAATCAGATCCGACTCATCTTCGACGGCACGACATCGGTGCAAGCGCCCTGGGGAATGTTGGTGGTGGAGAAGAGATAGCAGCCACTTCAGGGCTCGCTCGTGTACCGAAGGTGGGACTTGAATCCACACCCTCTTGCGAGGACCGGGTTTTGAGTCCGGTACTTCTGCCATAGCCGTGGTATGGGGAACACATTGCCGTGGTGCTTAAGGTTGCCGAATCCAAGGCTCGCACGTCGCCACCTTGGTATTTTCGCATTGTGACCGCATGGGGCTGACGTTGCCAATACTGTTCCCAATTTGTTCCCAACTCGTGCCCGAATAGAGGCCGGTACAGGCTTGATCATGGGTGGTGGGCTGACGCGGGCAGTGGCCAATATCGGATCACGCCCTTAGCTTGACCCCGCGCAGCCACTCCGATCCGCTCCCACGGTCAAGTCGGGTTCGGCGTCAGGACCATCCGCGACGGTCCGGGGCCGCCGCCCACGCGGTCGCCTCGACTCATTAGAGGGCTTTGGATTGGCTGACGAAATGGGACGAGGGGATCGAAGATTGCACGCGCCAGCCATGCAATCTTCGCTATACTCCGAGCGGGTCCAAATCTCTGTTCAGGAGACAACCGCACGATGATCCCATCCGACGTGCCCCGACCGACCGGCCCAGCCGCGTCCCCCCGGTATCTACCCGCGCTGCTGGTGCTATTCGTCGGCAGCGGCTGTGCGGCCCTGATCTACGAGGTCGTCTGGCTCCAGATCCTTCAACTCGTGGTCGGCTTTACCGCCGTTTCCCTCGGCGTACTGTTGGGAACGTTCATGGGGGGCATGTGCTTGGGAAGCCTGCTGCTGCCGCGCCTCGTCTCGGCCCGGTGGCACCCCCTACGGGTTTACGCCCTGCTCGAGCTGGGCATCAGTGCCATCGGGCTTGCCGTGTTGTTTGGCATGCCATATGTCGAACAGGTATACACGCGGTACGCGGGCCACGGCATGGCGGGCGTCCTGCTGCGCGGGGCCGTGGCCGGGGCGTGCTTGCTGCCGCTCACGCTGCTGATGGGGGCGACGTTGCCGGCGATCGCGCGCTGGGTCGAGACCGGGCCTCACGGAGTGTCGTGGCTGGGGTTCTTCTACGGCGGCAACATTGCCGGTGCCGTGTTCGGCTGCCTGCTGGCCGGTTTCTATCTGCTGCGCGTTTACGATATGGCCACTGCCATCTACGTCGCCTTTGCCCTCAATGTGGCCGTGGCCGCGATCGCCCTGGTGCTGGCGGCCGGCCCGGCCCGGTACGAGGTGCGGACTGATCCTGGGGCGAACGAGAGCGCAGGGCCCGCGGCCGGTGCCTGGGCCGTGTATCTGGCGATCGCCCTCTCGGGAATGTCGGCGCTGGGCGCGGAGGTGGTCTGGACCCGCTTGCTCTCGCTGGTGCTCGGCGGCACGGTTTACACGTTTTCCTTGATTCTGGCGGTGTTCCTGATCGGGCTGGGGATCGGCAGCAGCCTCGGGGCATTCCTGGCGCGGCGGGCTGTGTCGGCACGGGTGGCGCTGGGAGGCTGCCAGTGGCTGCTGACCGCGGCCATCGCCTGGACGGCGGCCATGATCTCGCAGTCACTTCCCTACTGGCCGATCGTGCCCGGGCTGTCGCCAAGCCCGTGGTATACCTTTCAGCTCGACCTCGTGCGCTGCCTTTGGGCCATCCTGCCGCCGGCGTGCCTGTGGGGAGCGAGCTTCCCGCTGGCACTCGCGGCGGTTGCGTCCCGCGGGCAAGACGCCGGGCGGCTGGTGGGAGGGGTCTATGCGGCCAACACGATCGGCGCCATCGCGGGCGCCCTGCTATTCAGCCTGGTTGTGGTCCCCTCCATCGGCACGGCCGGCGCCGAGCGGGTGTTGATCGGGCTGGCCGCGGCGGCCGGGCTGGTGGCGCTGGCACCCCTGCTCCGGCCAGCGCCTCGATCGCTGCGCTCAGGCGGCACGGCGGCGCTGGCGGCCGCGCTGGGAGTGGCCGGCTGGCTCGCCTGGAACGTCACACCGGTGCCGTGGGTGCTCGTGGCATTTGGCCGGCAGACGGCAAACTATCTCGCCCAGTCGGCCCCGGGCATCGTCAGTGCCAGGGACGTCCCCGACAGGCCTGGCGAGCCAGACGTCTTCTGCACCTACGTCGGGGAGGGGACGAACGTGTCGGTCGCCGTCACCCTTACCAGGGAAGGCGTGCGGAGCTTCCACGCCGCCGGTAGGACCCAGGCGTCGACCCTCCCGGATGACATGCGCGTGCAGCGCATGCTGGGCCACATCCCGGCCCTGGTGCACAAGAAGCCCGAGTCGGTACTGGTCGTGGCGTGCGGCGCGGGCGTCACTGCCGGCACCTTCATCGTGCACCCCGACGTCAAACGGATCGTCATCTGCGACATCGAGGCGCTCGTGCCAACCATGGTGACGCCGATGTTCGGTAAGGAGAACTACCACGTGGTCGACGGGATCGCCAGTGAAAACCCCCACATGGTCAATGGAAAGCAGGTCGAAGTGGTTTACGACGACGGCCGGCACTTTCTGCGCACCACCCAGGAAAAGTTCGACATCATCACCTCCGACCCGATCGACCCCTGGGTCAAGGGCTGCGCCGCACTGAATACGGTGGAGTACTACCAGATGTGCCGCGATCACCTGAATCCGGGCGGAAACATGAGCCTCTGGATCCCTCTCCATGAGAGCAACCTGGACACGGCCAAGAGCGTGATCGCGACTTTCTTCCAGGTCTTCCCCCAGGGCATCTTGTGGAGCAACGAGCTCGAGGGCCCGGGCTACCAGCCCGTCCTGTTCGCCCAGGTCGAGCCGACGGTGATCGATGTCGACGAGCTGCAACGGCGGCTGGACCGTCCGGACCATCGGCTAGTGAAGCAATCGCTGCACGAGGTGGGATTTGGCGAGGTCAAGGGAGCCAGAACGAGGGTGGTGGTGGTCCACGAGGAGGGGATCCGCCTGCTCGCCACCTACATCGGGCAGGCGCCTATGCTGAAGGAGTGGTCGCGGGGCGCCCAGATCAACACCGACCGCAACTTGCGGCTTCAATACCTGGCGGGCATGTGGTTGAATTCCGACATGGGCGACCAGATCCTGTCCAGCATCCTGGCGTATTATCGCTTCCCCGACCAGATGTTCGTCGGCTCGCCAGAGAGTGTCCAGGCCCTGAAGCAGGCCCTGGATCAAGAGGGTCGGAACGCCTCCGCCGGCCTCACGCCGGATCACCCTGGCCTGTAGTTTGATCTCCTTTCGACTCGATCACCCCGGCGATGAGCGCTTGATCCTGAAACCGGGTGGACTCGCCCCTGGCGTGAACCAGCGTTACAATTCCGGACTGCTTCCTTAACTTTGCCGCGATGTGCAGCCACGCCAGTCCGAATGTGTGCGGGGACCGGATGGGTCGCCTTGGATCAGCCGAGCCGGGCATGCCGTGCTGTCTTTCTCTTTTCCGGGAGACAACCGCACGATGACCTCACACGACCTGACCCCACCGACCGGCCCGGCCGCGCCGCCCCGGTATCTGCCCGTGCTGCTGGTGCTGTTCGTCGGCAGCGGCTGTGCGGCCCTGATCTACGAGGTCGTCTGGCTCCAGCTCTTGCAGCTGGTGATCGGCTCGACCGCCGTTTCCCTCGGCGTGCTGTTTGGGGACGTTCATGGGGGGCATGTGCCTGGGCAGCCTGCTGCTGCCGCGCCTCGTCTCGGCCCGGTGGCACCCCCTGCGGGTCTACGCCCTGCTCGAGCTGGGCATCGGCGCCATTGGGCTCGCGGTCTTGTTCGGCATGCCCTATGTTGCGGAAGTATATACGCATTACGCCGGCCACGGGCTGCCGGGCATCCTGCTGCGCGGGGCCGTGGCCGGGGTGTGCTTGCTGCCGCCCACGCTGCTGATGGGGGCGACGCTGCCGGCGATCGCGCGCTGGGTCGAGACCGGGCCTCACGGAGTGTCGTGGCTGGGCTTCTTCTACGGCGGCAACATCGCCGGGGCCGTGTTCGGCTGCCTGCTGGCCGGCTTCTACCTGCTGCGCGTTTACGACATGGCCACGGCCACCTACGTCGCCTTTGCCCTCAATGTGACCGTGGCCGCGATCGCCCTGGTGCTGGCGGCCGGCCCGGCCCGGTACGAGGTGCCGGCCGAGCCTGGCGACGAACGAGAGCGCAGGGCCCGCGGCCGGCGCCTGGGCCGTGTATCTGGCGATCGCCCTCTCGGGGATGTCGGCGCTGGGCGCCGAGGTGGTCTGGACCCGCCTGCTCTCGCTGGTGCTCGGCGGCACGGTGTACACGTTTTCCTTGATTCTGGCCGTGTTCCTGATCGGGCTGGGGATCGGCAGCAGCCTCGGGGCATTCCTGGCGCGGCGGGCCGCGTCGGCACGGGTGGCGCTGGGCGGCTGCCAGTGGCTCCTGACCGCGGCCATCGCCTGGACGGCGGCCATGATCTCGCAGTCACTTCCCTACTGGCCGATCGTGCCCGGGCTGTCGCCAAGCCCCTGGTACACCTTCCAGCTCGACCTGGTGCGCTGCCTCTGGGCCGTCCTGCCGCCGGCGTGCCTGTGGGGAGCGAGCTTCCCGCTGGCACTCGCGGCGGTCGCGTCCCGCGGGCAGGACCCCGGGCGGCTGGTGGGAGGGGTCTATGCGGCCAACACGATCGGCGCCATCGCCGGCGCCCTGGTGTTCAGCCTGTTGCTGGTCCCCGCCATCGGCACGGCCGGCGCCGAGCGGGTGCTGATCGGGCTGGCCGCGGCGGCCGGGCTGGTGGCGCTGGCGCCCCTGCTCCGGCCAGCGCCTCGATCGCTGCGCCTGGGCGGCGCGGCGGCGCTGGCGGCCGCGATGGGAGTGGCCGGCTGGCTCGCCTGGAGCGTGACGCCGGTGCCGTGGGTGCTCGTGGCATTCGGCCGGCAGACGGCAGCCCATCTCGCTCAGTCGGCCCCGGGCATCGTCAGTGCCAGGGACGTCCCCGACGAGCCCGGCGAGCCGGACGTTTACTGCACCTACGTCGGCGAGGGGACGAACGACTCGGTCGCCGTCACCTTGACGAGGGAGGGCGTGCGGAGCTTCCACAGCGCCGGCAAGATCCAGGCGTCGACCCGACCCGACGACATGCGGGTTCAGCGCATGCTGGGGCATATCCCGGCCCTGATGCACAAGAAGCCCGAGTCGGTGCTGGTCGTGGCGTGCGGCGCGGGCGTCACGGCCGGCACGTTCATCGTGCACCCCGACGTCAAGCGGATCGTCATCTGCGACATCGAGCCGCTCGTGCCAACCATGGTGACGCCGATGTTCGGCAAGGAGAACTACCACGTGGTCGACGGCATCGCCAGCGAGAACCCCCATATGGTCAATGGCAAGCAGGTCGAAGTGGTCTACGACGACGGCCGGCACTTTCTGCGCACCACCCAGGAGAAGTTCGACATCATCACCTCCGACCCGATCGACCCCTGGGTCAAGGGCTGCGCCGCGCTGAATACGGTGGAATACTACCAGATGTGCCGCGATCACCTGAATCCGGGCGGGAGCGTGTGCCAGTGGACCCCTCTCTACGAAACCAATCTGGACGCGGTCAAGAGCGTGATCGCCACCTTCTTCCAGGTCTTTCCCCAGGGCGTCCTGTGGAGCAACGACCGCGAGGGCTACGGCTACCAGGCCGTCCTGTTCGCCCAGGTCGAGCCGACGGTGATCGACGTCGACGAGCTGCAACGGCGGCTGGACCGCCCGGACCATCAGCGCGTGAAGCAGTCGCTGCGCGAGGTGGGGTTCGGGGAGGTCAAGGAGGCCAGAACGGGGGAGGTGGTCGTCTATGAGGAGGGGATCGACCTGCTCGCCACCTACATCGGGCAGGCGCCTTTGCTGAAGGAGTGGTCGCAGAGCGCCCAGATCAACACCGACCGCAACCTGCGGCTTCAATACCTGGCCGGCATGGGGTTGAATACCGACATGGGCGAGCGGATCGTGTCCAGCATCCTGGCGCATTACCGCTTCCCTGACCAGACGTTCGTCGGCTCGCCGGAGACTGTCGACGCCCTGAAGCAGGCGCTGGATCAGGAGCGACAAAAGGCCTCCGCCGGCCTCGCCCGAGACCACACGGGAGCATGGCAAGGATTCGTTCCAAAGGTTCGTGTATCCGCAATATTACATGGAACAAGGGGCAGTTCGCGCGCGGACCCCTGATGCTCTACCCGTTTTGGACTCCCCTCTTTTGTCTCTCGCTGGTGTGAGGTTGACCCGAAACGAAGAACCCTCGCTGAGGTTCCGGGGACACCATGCATAACAGGGCCGGTTCCACTTGAGGTTTTGGGTACATCATGCCGATCTCCGACTTCACCTCGGAGTGGAGACCCACGTCACGAACTACCAACCTGGGCGAAGTTGGACCTGGCTTTGTGCGCCGAGGTTTTGCCAAGGGTCAGAGTGTGCTGCTTACCCTGTTAGCGGAAGAGAATGCCGTAGCTTCCGCCACGCTCCTGAAATCCAGCCATCGCCGCAGCTCCAATGTCACCGCAACGCTGTTACCAGTTTGTTACCATGGCGGGCAGGTCGGCACGTTGCGATTCAACGCAAGTCGATAGTACCGAAGGTGGGACTTGAACCCACACGGGTGTTACCCCACCGGATTTTGAGTCCGGTACGTGTGCCATACTCGTGGTATTGGAAACACGTTGCGGTGGTGCTTAAAGTCTGCGAATCCAAGGCTCGCACGTCGCCACCTTGGTGGTTTCGCATTGTGTCCGCATGGGGCTGACGTTGCCAATACCGTTCCCAATTTGTTCCGAACTCGCGCCCAAATAGAGGCCGGCACAGGGTTGATCATGGGTGATGGGCGGACGCGGGCAGTGGCCGACGTCGGATCACGCCTGTAACCACCTTCCGAAATCATCTGCGGGCGATGCCGGGACGGTCTGCCGGGTGATAGACACAAAACCCCGTCAGTGAGAAGCCCTCGGTCCTGCCAGCCGGGGGTTTTTCGTTGGCTTCTGCTTTCGGGGTAAGTCTTGTGCTCGCTCGCTCTCCGCTGAGCCCCTCGATACAATCACGAGCCGACAGATCGCCGTCGGGAAAAAACATTTACGAGTTTTTCGATTCGACTGCGCCTTTCGCTCGCCGATTCCGCTGAGTGAGTCGGAGGACCAATTCCGTGAACGAGCTCGACCTGTTTGCCGCCGTCATTGCCATCGCCCAACCGGGGGAACGGGCTGCCCTGCTGGAGCGTGAATGCGCGGGCCGGCCCGACCTGCGAAACCGCATCGATCAGCTCGTGAGCGCGCACTTCAAGTCCAACGCGCTTGCTGGACGTGCCCGAGACGGATCAGACCAGCCTCGTCGCCAGCGCCAGCTCCGAGACCGCGTCTTTGCCCGTTGCCGCCGAGGTTGCGGGGACGATCATCGCCGGTCGGTTTAAGCTGCTCCAGCAGATCGGCGAGGGGGGTATGGGCTCGGTCTGGATGGCCGACCAGACCGAACCGGTCAAGCGCCGGGTGGCGGTCAAGCTGATCCGGGTCGAACGCGGTCAGTCGCGGACGATCCTGTCGCGGTTCGAGGCCGAGCGGCAGGCGATCACGGTCATGGACCACCCGCATATCGCCAAACTTCTCGACGCCGGCACGACGGCCGAGGGCTCACCCTTCTTTGTGATGGAGCTAGTCAAAGGGATCCCGCTCAACGACTATTGCGACGAACACAAGCTGAGCATTCGTGACCGGCTCCAGCTCTTCATGCAGATCTGCTCGGCGGTGCAGCATGCCCACCAGAAGGGGATCATCCACCGCGACTTGAAGCCGACCAACATCCTGGTCGAGAATCACGACGATAAGCCGGTGCCCAAGGTGATCGACTTTGGACTGGCGAAGGCCACCTCGGGGTTGCAGCTCAGCGAGCACACGCTGTTTACCGCCTTCGGCAGCGTGATGGGCACGCCGCTCTACATGGCGCCCGAGCAGGCGAATTTCAGCGCGGTCGATATCGACACGCGGGCCGACGTGTACGCGCTGGGCGTGATTCTGTACGAGCTGTTGACCGGCACGACGCCGATCACGCGTGAGTCGATGAAGAAGGCCGCGCTCGACGAGATGCTCAAGCTGATCCGCGAACAGGACGCCCCGACGCCGTCAAGCCGGCTGAGTACGTCGGAGAGTAAGCCGAACATCGCGGCCAACCGGCAGATGGAGCCGCGGAAGCTGGGGCGGTTCATCAAGGGGGAGCTCGACTGGATCGTGATGAAGGCGCTCTCCAAGGAGCGGGACCGGCTGTACGAGACGGCCACGGGGTTCGCGCGGGATGTTGAACGGTTCCTGAACAACGAGGCGGTCGCCGCGGGACCGCCGAGCACAAGTTACCGGTTGCGGAAGTTTGTGAAACGTAACCGCGGGCAGGTGATCGCGGCCAGCTTGATTCTGCTGGCGCTTCTGGCCGGCCTCGCGGGAACGGGGCTAGGGTTGATGCGTGCCGAGCGTCAGCGGCTCGTCGCCGAGCGGGCCGCCAGGGCGGAGCGCCTTGCCAAGCAAGAGGCCGAGGCCAGACGCGAGGAAGCCGAAACGCAACAACGGCGTGCCCTTGCGGGTGAAAAACTGGCCAGTGAGCGACTTGTGCAGGTCGAAGCCGAAAAGAAGAAGACCGAAGAGGAGAAGAAGGTCGCCGTCGCGGTGAAAGACTTCCTGGAAAACAAGCTGCTGGGCCAGGCCGATGTGAGGACGCAGGCCGATGCCCTGCTCAAGGCGGGCGCGCTGGCGGCGGAGGCGAAGACCAACCCGACGATCGGTGAGTTACTCGACCGTGCCGCCTAGGAACTGTCGGAGGCGAAGATCGAGGCCAACTTCCCTGGCCAGCCGCTGCTCCAGGCGGAGCTTTTGTTTACGATGGGGAACACCTATCGCGGTGTCGGCGCGTACGAGCGAGCGATCGGATTCTTGCAACGCTCGGTCGCGCTCTTCAAACAACATCTCGGCACGGGTCATCCCGACAGGCTCACGAGCATGGGCAGCCTCGCGTCGGCGTACCAAGATGCCGGGAAGCTGGACCTGGCCCTGCCGCTTTTCGAGGAGACGCTCAAACTCAGGAAAGCCAAGCTGGGCCCCGATCATCCCCACACGCTCCCGAGCATGAACGAGCTTGCCCTGGCATATCAGGCTGCCGGGAAGTTTGACCTGGCCCTGCCGCTCCTCGAGGAGACGCTCAAGCTCAAGAAAGCCAAGCTCGGCCCTGATCATCCCGACACGCTCCCGAGCATGGGCAACCTTGCCATGACTTATTCGGCTGCCGGTAGGCTGGACCTGGCGCTGCCGCTCAACGAGGAGACGCTCAAGCTCCGGAAAGCCAAGCTCGGGCCCGATCATCCCCACACTCTCACGAGCATGAACAACCTCGCCGAGGTATATCGGGCTGCCGGGAAGCTGGACCTGGCCCTGCCGCTCCTCGAGGAGACGCTCAACCTCAAGAAAGCCAAGCTCGGCCCCGATCATCCCCACACGCTCGCGAGCATGAACAACCTTGCCCTGGCATATCGGGCTGCCGGGAAGCTGGACCTGGCCCTACCGCTTTTCGAGGAGACGCTCAAGCTCCAGAAGGCCAAGCTCGGGCCCGGTCATCCCGACACGCTCAAGACCATGGACAACCTCGCCTGGGCAAATCAGGCTGCCGGGAAGCTGGACCTGGCCCTGCCGCTTTTCGAGGAGACGGTCAAGCTGATGAGAGCGAAACTCGGGCCCGATCATCCCCGCACGCTCACGAGCATGGGCCACCTTGCGTCCGCTTATCGGGATAGTGGGAAGCTGGACCTGGCCCTACCGCTTCTGGAGGAAACGCTCAAGCTCCGGAAGGCTAGACTAGGCCCCGATCATCCCGATACGGCCGGCACCATGGCCTCATTAGGAACGTTGCTCATCGAGAAAAGACTTTTCACCGAGGCCGAGCCGCTGCTTCGCGAGTGCCTGACCATCCGCGAAAAAACGGAGCCCGACGCCTGGACGACCTTCAACACCAGGCGGATGCTCGGATCGGCTCTCCTGGGCCAGAAGAAGTATGCCGATGCCGAACCGCTGCTCTTGAAAGGTTACGAGGGGATGAAAAAGCGCGAGAAGTCGATTCCGAAATCGGGCGGAGCCGGCAAGCGCATTCCCGAAGCCCTTGATGTGCTGATCGAGCTGTACACCGCCACGAACAAGCCCGACGAAGTCAAAAAGTGGCAGGCCGAACGGGCGAAGTATCCCGCAGGCAAGCCGGCGGAGAAGAAATGAACCCGGCGCGGTACAATCTCGGCAGGAGGTGATCCATGCCAATGCATGACTGGACTCGCGTGGATGCCGGGATCTACCACGATTTCCACCACGAGTGGATCTCGGAAATCAAACGCGCGCTGAACCGAGGGTTGCTGCCACCCGATTATTATGCCCTTGCAGAGCAAGTGGCTGCCGGGTTTGGGCCGGATGTCTTGACGTTGCAAGACCGGACGGTCGCCACGGCTTACAACGGCGGGGGTGTCGCGACTCAGGCACGTCCCAAGACGACGTACTACACCGAACTCCCCGGCGAGTTCCAACAGCGCAAGAAAAGCATGGTGGCAGTCCGTCACGTCAGCGGGGATCACATTGTCGCCATCGTCGAAATCGTCTCGCCGGGAAACAAAAACAGTGCCAACTCCTTCCGAGCGTTCGTACAGAAGGCCTGCGAATTGATGGAGCAACGGATTCATCTGCTTTTGCTCGACCCGTTTCCTCCCGGTCGCCGGGATCCGAACGGCATTCACTCAGCGATCTGGGAACAATTCACTGACGAGCCGTTTGAACTACCTCCGGAGAAACCGCTCACCATGGTCGCTTACGATGCGGACCTCTGCACGAGGGCCTACATTGAGACTGTCGCCGTCGGGGACGCGTTGCCCGACATGCCGCTCTTTCTCGCACCAGAGCTGTACGTCATGGTGCCTCTGGAAGTAACCTACCAATCGGCATGGGACACCGTGCCGGCACGCTGGCAACGAGTCATCGCCTCCGCCAACTGAATGATGAAATGACGAGCACCGCACCTGGTGATATCATTGCTTCGGGAAGCGTTTAGGATCCGCAATGGAACGAATTCGCATCGAAGTGATCGATCGCACTTATGCTGCAATTCTGGCCGGCCAAGACGCCTGCGGAGCGGGCCGCCGAGAACGCATCGCCACCCGACCTGATGGAAATCTCGGCACTCTCCGGATCTGGATGACGAGCAGCGACACCGCGATATGCTGATTGATGGAGCCTCGATCTTGGTTCGTGGGGCAGCGGCATTTCGCACACGTTTCGAGAGTATCGCTACGGTGACCGAACACATCCGTCGTTGCCGCGTTTCCGGAGGACGAGTTTTTCTGAGTGAGGCCGCGGCGAGATGCGGTCCGAACCCGCTTCAGTTCAACGTGATTCACCCGGGAAGCGGAAACAAGATCGACTTTATCCTGACTCGCCCGGATTCCTGGAACGCCAATCAACTGGCGCGGCGTCGAAGGATCGAACTGCGACACGGCCAGGAGGCCTTTGACGCCTACGTCGCCGCCCCAGAAGACGTGATCCTCGGCAAACTCTGGTATTTCGCCGAAGGCGGTGGTGATCGACATTTGCGAGACATTGCGGGAATATTGCGGGTCACCGGTGAGGGCGTCGACCGCGCCCTTGTCGAGCGCTGGGCGACGAAACTGGGATACCTGGAAATCTCGCACCAGATTGTGGCGAAAGTCGATGCTCCCGATTGCCCTCCAGGACCGGGCAACCCCTGACGGCGCCCTCGTCCCACAGGCTTTCTCATGAACCCCGCCGAACTGTTGCCGCAGGTGTATAACGAGCTTCGCAAGCTCGCGGCGTCGAAGCTCGCATCGGAAAAGCCCGGCCATACCCTCGACGCCACGGCTCTTGTTCACGAAGTATTCTTGAAGCTCGGCGGCGAGCGTTCGTTCGCGTCGCGCAGCGACTATTTGAAAGCGGCCGCCCAGGCGATGCGTCGGATCCTGGTCGATCACGCCCGCGCCAGGAACGCCGTCAAACGAGGGGGCGGGCGCCGCGTCGATCTGGAAACCGACCATCTGGCCGTCACGCCCCGCGATGACGGTATCGAGGCACTCGACGAAGCCCTTTCGCGTTTGGCGGTGGAGCAGCCCAAACTCGCCGAGCTTGTCCAGTTGCGTCACTTCGGCGGCTTGACGCTCGCCCAGTGCGCAGAAGTCCTCGGCATATCACCGCGCACTGCCGACACCTGGCGGGCGTATGCCCGCGCCTGGCTGGCCGTCGAGATCAAGTAAAAATAACGATCGTCCGGTGGCACCACGAGTTGCAGACGCATGTCGTCATTCAGTGCCGACGCTGAGATGGTTGCGTTCCGCGGAAAATGGGATGCCGAGTCCAACACATAGGCAACGACGGTTATAATACATATCCGCTATCGAAGTTGATCGCCTAACCGGTGACGTTTCTCTCACAGGGGGCGAGTGAGCCGACACGCCGATGGGCCGTGGCGAATAATGCGGGCTTTCTCGACGCCGGTCCGAACGCGTTTCATTACCAAAGGTGGGACTTGAACCCACACGGGTGTTGCCCCACCGGATTTTGAGTCCGGCGCGTCTGCCATACTCGTGGTATTGGAAACACGTTGCGGTGATACTTAAAGTCTTTGATTACAAGGCAGTTACGATACTGCCCTGACGCACGTACATTGTAGTCGCATTGGGCTGACATTGCCAATACTGTTCCCAATTTGTTCCCAAATCGGCCTCGCTGGCCGTGGCGTTCGGGCAAGGGTGACTGAGCGCCGTCCGCGTAAGTCGACCGCAGCAATGGCGGAGCCGGAAAGCACGCGGTCGCAAGGATACCGATGCGTCTGAGGAATCGCCGATATCGGGGTGGGGCGGCGGGAATTGCACCCGCAGTCAGTCTGACGCAAACGCTGAAGCCCAATGAAGTTATGGCAAGTGTCCCTTGGGCTGGCCGGAAATGGGCCGGGAGGACGAGGCACTCCGCGAGCTGGTCGCAAACTGGCACTGCCTGACGCCTTCCGTCAAGACCACCATCATGGATCTGGCCCGGCGCGACTGAATCTCGGGACGTGGATTGGAGGCGCTAAGAATCCAACCCACTACTTAAAAGCAGCGAGCCGGGCTTGCAGGTCCGAGCAAATCGTGGGAGCCCAAGAATTGATCCAAGTTTACCTCGGGGCGACAAGATGGCTATTGAACTTTTTCTCACGGGCGTCGCGGGCTGGGAGAGCCCTCTTTTCCAGGCTAGAATGGCGCCAACCCCAGTTGGAATACCGGCTGCTCGTTCCGGTTGCTGAGCGGGACCATCGAAATCCGACAGGTCATGGGTCCGCCCAAGCGAATCAAACACAAACGCCGTTGGTGTACATACGTGCCAAAACATTACGATTGGTCGGCGACCGCTAGCGTTCCGGGCGAGGGCGTACCCTGACAATCATCCACGGTGCGACGCCATGGACAGTTCGTTTCAATCGAAGAATTTCCCTACCACGCTCTGGACGGTCGTTCTGCACGCTGGTCGAAACGAACCCACGCAAGTCCAGGCCGCGCTGGCGCAGCTTTGTCAGGCGTACTGGTATCCGCTTTACTCCTTCGTTCGGCGCCGGGGATATTCGTCGCACGACGCTCAGGACCTCACGCAGGCGTTTTTCGCCCAGCTTCTGGAGAAACGTGGGCTGGAACGCGTCGATCCAGAGCTGGGGCGATTCCGCACCTTCTTGCTGGCGTCGTTGAAGAATTTCTTGGCAAACGACTGGGACAGAGCGCACGCCCGCAAACGTGGCGGAGGACAGACGATCGTCTCAATCGACGAGGAGAGTGCCGAGTCGCGTTATCAACTCGAACCAAGCCACGATATGACTGCCGAGCGTCACTTCGAGCGACAGTGGGCCATGACTCTTCTGGATCAGGTACTCGACGCCTTGAGGGATGAATACCACTCCGAAGGCAAGGGCGATCACTTCGATGAACTGAAGGCTGTTATTATCGGCCAGCCGGAGGCGTACGCGGACATGGCGGCCCGGTTACGGCGTAGCGAGGGGGCGATCAAGGTGGCGGTTCATCGATTGCGCCACCGCTACCGTGATTTGATGCGGGCCCGAATTGCCGCAACCGTGGGCGAGGGGGATGTCGATGACGAGTTGCGTCATCTGTTGGCGGTGCTAGGCGGCTGACGGCAGGAAAGCTGGTCGATGAGCTGGCTTCGCTTGCCAGATGAGGGCGGATAGGGTGATCTCATTTCCGTTCATCTTTTCCTGTAACCTTTCGTGACGGGTGCTTTTGGTAGTGGTGGAGACGAAAACACCCACGATGAAAGGCAAAAAACCATGTCCACCGCACACTTTTGTCCGCAATGTGGCAAGCCCCTGCCAAGCGATGGCCCAAAGGGTCAATGCCCGGCGTGCCTTCTCGCGGCGGCCCTTGCGGGCCAATCGGACGTTTATTCGGCGGCCACCGTTCTTCCGGATTCCCTGTCGACAACCGCGAGCGCGCCGGAGGCCGGAACGCGCCTCAAGTATTTTGGTGATTACGAGCTTCATGAAGAGATCGCCCGCGGCGGCATGGGCGTCGTCTGGAAGGCCCGGCAAACGAGTCTGAACCGGGATCTGGCCCTGAAAATGATCCGCGCAGGCGTCCTGGCCGGTCCAGTCGAGGTCGAACGATTTTTGCGAGAGGCCGAAGCGGCCGCCAACTTGCAGCACCCCAACATCGTCGCCATCCACGAAGTCGGCGAGCACGGAGGGCAACATTACTTCTCTATGGATTATGTGGCGGGTCGCGACCTCGGAGCCCTCGTGAAGGACGGGCCGCTGTCGCCACGGCCGGCGGCGCGCTACGTGAAGATCATCGCCGAGGCCATCCACTTCGCTCACCAGCGTGGCACTTTGCATCGCGACTTGAAGCCGCAAAACGTGCTCATCGACGCTGCCGATCAGCCAAGGATCACCGACTTTGGCCTGGCCAAATTCATGAACGACGACAGTCGAATGACGCAATCGGGAGTGGTCATGGGCACTCCCAGCTACATGCCGCCGGAGCAGGCCGCCGGCCGCCAAGGCGACATTGGCCCGGCCAGCGACGTTTATTCGCTCGGCGCGATGCTCTACGAACTCCTGACCGGCCGACCGCCGTTCCGCGGATCCACGCCGATGGCCACGGTGCATCAAGTGCTGGAGGCGGAACCCGCCGCCCCGCGCCGGCTGAAGGCCGACATTCCGCCCGATCTTGAAACGATCTGCCTGAAGTGCCTCGAAAAATCGCCAACGGCTCGGTATCCCACGGCCCGGGCGCTGGCCGAGGAGCTGGACCGTTTTCTCAAAGGCGAGCCGATCCAGGCCCGGCCGGCAAGCGCGGTCCGCAAGACGGTGAGCTGGGCGCGGCGACATCCCGGCGTATTGGCCGCGCTGGCGGCGTTGGTCATGGTCAGTCTGGCGTTTGGCATCTTCTACCTCGTCGAAGAAAATGCCTTCCTGCGTGCCAAGCAAGCGGACCCGGCACTGGCCCGCGTCCTAGGTCCGCGCCATCAAGTCATGGAGGTGTGGAGTTGGATCAATATGTTCGCCTTCTTTCTTAGCATGTATCCAATTATCGTAATGATGGCGTGGGCGCGCGGTCTGTCCTTCAAAGACGTGTACCCGGCGAGGTTCGACCCGTTCGACACGGCGAATGCCGGGCCAATCCAACCTCTCGGCGAACGGACTCGAACTTTTGCCATCGGCGCGGGCCTAGTCCTGATTGGGTGCGGCGTCATGCTCCTTGTGACGGCGATTCAGGCCCACGTGTGGGAAGGGGAATCGATCTTAGGCAAAATCTCCTTAACCTACTTACCGATCTTCTTCGGGCTGATATCGTTGGGATTGGGTATTCGAGACTATCGTCTGGTCAACTACGGTCCGTCGAGCCTGCCGAGCCGGCAACTGACTGCGGAGCAGCTCGAGCCGATCCGTTGCGCTCTAGAGTATCGCGATCTGCGGGCCGCCATTAAGCGGTACCGCGAAGCAGCACCGGACGCGGATCGGAAGGAGGCAATCCAATACGCGGTTCGCCTCATGGAGTCTTTGCGGGCCCAACACCCCGACAAGTTCGGGCCGCTCCCATTGTCGTTGTCCACGCTGAACTGGAAGGTGATAAGGATCTATGCCTGGTTCGAAGCTGTCATCCTTGCCGTATTGTGGTATGCCATGCCGCCAACCAACCCGGCCTTGACCATTTCGGCGTTCGCTTCCAGCTTTCTGTTGGGCATGGGACTGGCGCTCGCCTTGCGCGTCAAGGGCCTTAGGAAGCAAGTGCTACTGTTGGCTCCCTTCCTCGCGGTCACGATGCTCAGCGCATTGATTGTGCCGCACTTTGCTGAAAACCTGACAGGGTCATACGGGTTTGTCTTCGGTTTTTGCCTGATGCCTCCCTCCTTCGATCTTTTACGCAAAAGAGTTTGAAACCGTAGCCTGCTCAACTTGCGGGCAACCGAGGACATCGACCAGGAGAGGCTCGCCCGGAAACACACGGAGATGTGGGATCGGTTCGCCTCGATCAAGCTGCAACTGGACGTGATCGCCCCTCCCACAACGAAACGGCTGAGTTGACGGAGGAAGTTCTTGAACTTTCGCGAACACTTCGGGGGCAATGGCTTATCGCTGATTACGCGGCGAAGCGACGAATCCTGGAAATCGTACTTTTGAACTGCCGGCTCGAAGGCGCAACTCTCGTCGTCACAATGAGAAAGCCCTTCGACGTTCTCGCCGAAGGGCACTCTGTGCCGTCAAGTCGGGGCGGCGGGATTTGAACCCGCGACCTCAGGGACCGGATCCAAGCGATCGTTCCTGAACTACTGCACGCTGGGTTCCGGGGACACCATACCTATCTCCCACGTTGGAGTTCCGGGTTCCGGGGACACCATACCTATCTCCCACGTTGGAGTTCCGGGACATGACATCTCTCTGTCGACTTTGCCTACCGGAACGGTCACGAGTGCGGCAGGGCGCCGACTTTAGCAGCTTCCGGAACACCGAGTGTCGCTCGAGGATCGCAGCCGCGCGGCGTGGGTTGCCATCTTCGAGACCGGCCGGGCGCTGGTGTTTGTGATGTCCGAAGGCGGGCGGTCGATCAACGACAGTGCGATTCACCCCGAGTCCTTAATACCGAAGGTGGGACTCGAACCCACACCCCCTTGCGAGGACCGGATTTTGAGTCCGGCGCGTCTGCCATCAGCGTGGCGTTGGAAACAGGTTGCGGTGGTGCTTAAAGTCCTTCATTTCAAGGCAGCTATGATGCTGCCTCGCTCCACGGACATTGGAGCGGCATTGGGCTGATATTGCCAGTCCTGTTCCCATTTTGTTCCCAAATCGGCCTCGCCGACCGACTCGACCGGCCCATATCAGCCAGCCTTATGTATCCCGGGACTCTTCCCACTCGGCACCTACTACCCAAGCGGCATATTGCATCCAGGCAATTGCGCGGTCGTTACCAATCTGTTAATCTTTGATATGTTCGCTGGCACGGGGCCTGGAGCGCGGATTTCGGATTAAAGGCTGAGGAGGGCTATTAATGCCCAACCCCTCGAGAAGGTAAATCCAGGGTAAGGAGCTGTCCTGGCAGGCATTCGATCTGACGGGCAGCGTCAGTTTTGGTCGAATGCTGCGCCACCGTGGAGCGGAAAAAGTGTCAGACACCTTTTCTGCTGCGAAGCCTTCGGATCGAGCTTCCGGGTCCGCATGAAGTGTCGAAGCGTGGTCGGCGACACGTCGACGATCTTGGCGATCGACCGCTTGGAGACCTTCTGCTCCAAGAAGCACAAAAGGTATCTGCATCTAGGGAGTCCGATCCTTCGGGTTGCCGCCTTTCCGAGGTGGCAATAGCTTCTCAATCCCTTTGCTCAGCCCATCGATCTTCTCTTGAAGCGCCCGGACTTCCTGCTCAAGCCGTACCGCGGACTCCGTGTTGCGGGATGAGAAAATAGCAACGATGATGGCGATTATGATCAAGGTGCCACAACCCAGATTTGCGCTGGGCCCAGGGTCGTATCTCCACCACGGGATCTTGCGCGAGGACTCTCGCCGAGCGCTTTGCCGCAATGCGGACACTCCACCATCGAACTCATCCTCCAAGAAGCACGGGGGTCATGCCAGCGCCCATCATTTTTTGCAGGTGCACACAGTCGTTCGCGCTGAGACCGACGAGTCCCACCGCGGAACCGCTCACGAGACGTTTATCAGTCTCTGTCTCTTCTTCGTACTTCGCAATGCCCTAATGTTCCAAAAAAGGTGCAGACACTTTTGTGCCGCCCAGGACAACGCTTCGAGTACGATGTCGCTGCGCCAGGCGTTTACCGCGTTGAGGGCTGGCTCGACGTCGCGGGCGAACGTCGACCTTGGACTCATTTCGAACCCGATCTACTTGCGACAATCGAAATTCGATCACGAAGTTGTTAAGCCGTATTCGGTCCGCGAACGGCCGGCGGGTTCGTCCTGGTTTCGACGGACGAAGTCCTTGACAGGCTGAGTTCCTCTGGTGAGAATCTTCTCGAATCCGTGATGAATACGGACGACTGGCGCGAAAGATCGGTACACTTGGCTATACAATTCAAGCGGAATGGCGATCACGACCTGCCGAAAAGAGCACTTCTGTGTGATAGCTCTTCGTCTGTAATCCTCTTAGTCAAGCACACAGGAAGAGTTGATGATGTACAGGGAATACGAAGATGTGCCCTGGTACCGTCGATCTGGTCCCGTGGGCACGATCACGTTCTTGGGGCTTTTCTTTGGGCCGGCGATCCTTTTAGCTTGCATCATCGCTCTCACTGGCGACGTGTATACGCCGAAGAAGGACCAGTCAGGTAACCTGATCACTTGGTCTATCGGAAACAAAGTGGCTGCCGTCATCATCCTACTCGTCCATGTCGCTTTTTTTGCTTTTGTCTTGACAGACAGTCTCCCTCGTCTGCTTATTCGCGGCCAACCGTGAGGATACTAACCGGCCCCAGGACCATCTGCTCGGGCTGAACTCTCTTCACGTCAAAGACGTCCGCTGGTGTTCTACGACGAGAACCAGGGGGCGTGCTGCTGGGGTGTGAATGCCGGGGTTCCGGGTACACGATACTGATCTCCAACATAGCGACACCCTTTTGCACTCGACCGCGGGAAACGATAGGAGACCTTGTCGGTCGCACGCCACTGACGCAGACTCATCGGGTCAGATCACGCGTGCCGTACGAGGGAAAATGCGTAGCTTCAATCGACGTGGGACCAACCGCCCGCTTGACTTGGAGCGCGCAACTGAATTTAGCATTTTGCAGTCAGTACCGAAGGTGGGACTTGAACCCACACGGGTGTTACCCCACCGGATTTTGAGTCCGGTTCGTCTGCCATCGCCGTCGCATTGGAAACAGGTTGCGGTGGTGCTTAAAGTCTGCGAATCCAAGGCTCCCACGTCGCCACCTTGGTGTTTTCGCATTGTGGCCACATGGGGCTGACGTTGCCAATACTGTTCCCAATTTGTTCCCAACTCGCGTCCGAATGGAGGCCCGTACAGGCTTGTTCGTGGGTGATGCGCTGACGGGGCGGTTTCCTCGCGGCCCTCGTCGTCAGAATCGTGGGTAACTTCGTTTTCTCGCTTACTATTCGGATACCGTCATGAGCGAATGGGAGAGGCCGATCTCGGCGATGAAGGCGAAGTCGTTGAAGTCGGTCATCGTGTCAAAGGCGCCGGTAGCGGTGAAGCCGAGGAGGAGGCGATCGTTCTGGTCGGGGCGAGAGGAATGCAGGCGGTTGGCGTAGGCGATGTCGTCGCGAAACCAGCAGACGCCGGGGGCCGAGCGGCTGTCGAACTCGCCGGGCGCGTAATACCTGCGATGGAGCCAGCCGTTCCGGGGGCCGTTGCGCACGTTGATCGAGACCGTCTGTTCGGCCCACGGGGTAGCAACTGCCTCGATACGGTTCTCAACCCAGTACCGTCCGCCCGCGAAAACGTAGATTCGCCCCGCCTCGAGCCCGTGTTCGGGCGCGCAGAGCAGGGCCAAAGGGCGCCGGGCGAACGAGCCGTCGACCACGTTCGACCCGACCTCGAGAAACCGCGCGCGGCCGCCGCCCTCGGAGGCGTAATGGTGAATTACCGCCCGGGGATGCTGTGGGTCGGGTCCGCCGATTGACGCGACCCAGACCGTCGGGAGTAGCCCACGCTTGGGGCCGGCCGCCGCCGCGACGGGTACGACACTGTCGATCGGCAGCTCGAGCTCCGGGCCCATCTCGAGCCCGGTCGCCGTGGGCGCGAGTCGGCGCACGCCGACGGGCCGGCCCGGCTCGCGCCACAGAAAGAGGGCCAGGCCATCGCCAAGGGTGGAAAGTGAGGGGGTCGCCCCATTGCTTTGCTCGATCGGCACTGGCGCTCCGACCCGGGCGGTCGCGTCTGCCTGACGTCCGAGTGCCACCGGCCGCAGGCGAACCCCGGCCGCCGTGGGGTAAGCGACCCAGACCGCGCTGCCACCCGACACCGCAGTCGGGTCGCCGATGACGCCGTTCGCCTCAACCACCGTCTCGGTTGACCACCGCTTACCGTCGCGGTCGCGGTCCTCACCCTGCCACGCTTGGACGACGAGTGCACCCGGACGCTCGGGGCCGAGGTTCGCGGCAGCGGCGGGGGCGTCCGGGGCAGGGCGGGGCGAATTGCCACGCACGCTGCTGGAGAAGAGCAGCAGTCGCTCCGCTGGCCCGTCGCCCACGGTTGCCAGCGCGGGCGCTGTCTCGCTCGCTCCGAGCTCAAATCTACGGCGACCGATATCGGTGAAATGGCTGTAATTGATGTCAGCGACCACACCCTCCTCCCCGAAGACTCCGTTCCAGTTCCAGTCGACCAGGGTCGATCCGCCCGCAGGCCGCAACTGGTAGAAGTACGGTTCGTTGGCCAGAAACCGAACCCGCTCGATCGGCACCGGCAGGCGCTCCGAGAGTCGTCGTTCGTCAAGCAAGATCGACCCCAGCGCTCCGGCCGAAAGCTGCTTCAACTCGGCCCGACCGTTGAGTTTATCTTGGTAGGTGTAGCTCATCAGGCTCGGATAGATCGGACAATTGTGCGGCTGATAGCCGTCGTGGTTGAGGCCAAGCTCGTGGCCGAACTCGTGGGTCATGACGTCCAGAATCACGTCGCTGGTCGTGAAGCTACCGACGGCGCTCATCATCATCGCGGTGCCGAATCCCTGGTCGCGCGGATCGACGCAAAACATCGTGTGGACGACGCCCTGATGCTCCTTTTGGGGATAATCGTGAAAGATCCGCCGTCGGACGTCGTCAACTCGGCTATGAGGCGTCGGCTCACGGTAGATCACGTGCACAGCGATCCCGCGGCTGCCGTCCGGGTTTGGCACGTGCGCCTGGGCGAAGGCGCGAACCGTAAAATCGACCTCGGCCTTGAGCCGATCGAAGTTGATCGAATCGATCCGCTCGACCTCGACGATCACGTCGCGGCGCCCGACCCGGCAGCCGATGGACTTCAGATCAAGGCCACCCGGCCGCACGCGGCCAGTCTTCCAGTCATCGAGCAGGCCGTCGCCGGACGAGGAAATAAAGCCCTTGTGCTCGTCACCCTCGAGCGAGGAGAAGTGGATCAGCGTGTCGTGCGCGAGGAACGGGTCGGTCCATCGCGAATAGTGACTTGACCACCAAGGCTGCTCGGGGGCGACCCAGCCGGCGAACGGCGGGCCTGACTCTCGCTGACGGAGCAGGTCGTCGCGGCCGTTGCCGTCGAAGTCGCCGACAATCCAGCGACGGTCTCCCTTCATCTCCGCGGCCGTCGGGAGGGTCGTCACCTCGAGGGCACGCGACGGAACACCCCCGGGAAGCAGACGACGGCCGATGAGCACGTCGCACGTCGCCGCGCCGAGAAAGCGGCCGACCATGACCTTTTCGGCTGGCGCCGCGGTCATAAGCCGGGTCGCCGGGTCGAGGCGGGGGTGTGCGCCAGGCGAGAACGTCAGGCCTGCCCGGAAGACTATGTTCGCTCCGTCCTTCCAGACAAGCTCGGCCCGACCGCCGGCGACAAAGTGGCCGGCGGTTAGCTGGGCAACCTTCGGCGGCACGGTCCCTTCGACCTCCTCGCACCGGAACCTGGGCGGCGAGGCTCCGGCCGTTTCGTTGCGCAGGAGGAGCACCTTTCCGGAATCGTCTACAACGATGGCATCAGCCAGGCCGTCGCCGTCGAATTCGCCCGCCACCAGGCGAATCGGCGGACGCGGCCTCATGCCGGGCGCGATCGTCACGGCGAGGTCGTCTCGCTCGTAGGCCGCATGTCCCCGACGCGTGCCCCATGCGACGCGCACCGAGCCGTCGGCGAAGACCGCGAGCACATCCTCGCCCGCGCCCTTTGTGAACCGTCCGGCGATCGCCGCCATGCCGTTGCGGCCAAATCCCTTGCGGGCCGCCACCAGCGGGCTCGGCTTGCCAAGGACCGACGTGCGATAGACCCAGAGCGATGCGTCCCCCGTGGGATCGAAGGCAACCAAATCGGCCCGCCCATCGCCGTCAACGTCGGCCACGAGCGAGTTTACTGGCCTGGCCGCCCAGTCGGTCACCCAATACTGGCCACGGCTCAGGGCATACCCCTCGCTTGCGCAGGCCGAAGCGGCGGCAAGCCATGCCGTAACGATCCCAGAGAATCCTCCGACGCCCAGTCGTAACGCGCTTCGCCCCATCATCGTGGGACCTCCTGGGTGGCGACTCGTCGGTAATGTCGCAACAGACGAGTATGAAGTCAAGGTGGGAGAGCTAACGCTACGAAGCGGGGCCGACATCGACGCGAAAGCGACGTTTTATGGCTTGTCGATCGTGACGCCTCTCGACATGCTCGCACACACGGGAGGGAACCTCTGCTCGTGCCGATTTCTGATCGCCAATGGAATTCCGGGGACATCATACCTATCTCCCAACTCTGACTGCCGGAATGGCCATGGGTGCGTCAGAGCGCCGTCTTCAGCGACATCCCGATCGCCGAGGGTCTGTTCGAGAAGCGTTGCCTCGCGGTGTGGTTCGTCAACATCGAGACCGGCCGGTTGGTGTCGTTCGTGAATTTCGAGGACGGGCGAGCGATCAAGCAGGGTGCGATTCACCTCG